>NZ_CP192445.1:0-2277500 GCF_050626875.1 Paenibacillus sp. 8b26
TTTGCGAAAGTATTTGCGGCTTAGCATGTTCAATTTTTAAAACAAATGGGCATTATGATCAAAGTAATGGTATGATAGCTTAGTTAAATCTGAACGACTAGTAATGGAGTGATCATATGGGTGGAAAAAGCAAGGGCGGCGGGACCGGCAGAGGTACAGGTAGTAAGGGCTGGACACGCTGGAACAAAACTGCGAAGCCAGTAAGGACAAAAAGTGCTTCTACAAGTGCACCGGGAAGCAAAGCGGCAGGTGGCACAAAAGACGGCACTGCCAAACCAACAAGGAATAAAAGCGGCGGCAACAGTAGCAAATAAGCCGGGAAAGTATAAGTTGTCGTAAACGGCGAACATCTGATTAAGCAAGAACAATCAGGTGTTTTTTAATTATTTTACTTAAACTCGCATATTACAATCAGAAGCAGGTGAATCGTGAGAATTAACAAGTACATAAGTGAGACAGGATTTTGCTCACGTCGGGAAACCAATAGGCTGATTGCAACAGGGAGAATTACAATTAATGGAAATGTTTGTGAAGCGGGCGCGGAAGTAGAGACACAGGATATCGTGCTGATTGATGGAGAAGTTATTCCGCTTAATTCCAGTGAACCTGTATACTTGGCTCTAAATAAGCCTGTCGGCATTGTGTGTACGGCAGCGGAGCAGGTGGCTGGCAATATTATTAGTTATGTCAATTATCCTTCACGTATTTTTGCCATTGGCAGGCTGGATAAAGCGTCAGAGGGGCTAATCTTATTAACGAACGATGGAAGCATTGTCAATCAAATGATGCGTTCCGAGCATGGTCATGAGAAGGAATATGTAGTGACCGTAGATAAGCCTGTTACAGACGATTTCACGGGAGCTATGTCTCGCGGCGTTGAAATATTGAACGTCATTACCAAACCGTGCAAGGTTGATCGTACGAGCGAATACGAGTTCCGCATTATTTTGACGCAGGGTCTGAACTTGCAAATTCGCAGAATGTGCAAGGCCTTGGGTTACAGGGTACTAAAGCTGGAGCGTGTTCGAATTATGAATATTACATTGGATCATCTGGAACGTGGGCAATGGAGACATCTTGAGAGGGAGGAACTGGAGTTACTTCTTGCTAAATTGCAATAATGATTACAACAAAAGTTTATTTGGACAACCAAAAAACTGCATGAAGTGGATGAAGAGTTTGAACCTCAAGCAAGTCCTCTAGCCCAATAGGCGTCTTCCATGTCCTTTGGATTGTAGAAGCTGCTGTTGCTGCGGTAATCTTTTTCCTGATGATGCTAACAAACAGTTTGGGAGGAACCACCATATCTTCAGCTGGTCTTGGCAACTCATTCTCTGATGGCGGTACATCTTATCTATGGGGTCAAACCTATGCGATCAAGGAAAGCTAGCTAATCCCCGGAGATTTGGTGTTTAAGAACATACCAGGGCAGGGCGGTGTGAATCATATTGGTATTTTCATCGGCAGAGACAGTAAATCTATGTACATTGTCACGGAGGGACGGGTGTCATTGTAAACAGTTATAAAGGCTTCAAGTACATGAGAAGACCCTTATTATTTTCAGGAAAGTAGGTATGTGGAAAAGCGTTTTGTCTCTAGTATAGCGATCGCTTCTGTAATCTTCTTTGCGGTATCTGCTGGCTCTTCCTTTGCAGCAGAAGCCACAAACGCCACGGCCTTCTTCTAAGGCGGTAAACCAGACAAATAAGTCTGAATAGAAGCCAGTTAACGGATCAACGACTAAACCATCCAATAATCCCAAACAGCCAGAGGCGGAATCTACGGTGGGAATTTAGTGATAATTTTTACGTAATTTCAACGAGCCGCCTACCTTACCTACCAGCCATAGTACAATAGGAAACAAGATACCGAAAATCATGGCATAAAAAGGCCATACTGAAAAAAACTTGATTAAAAATTGCATATTTGGCCAAATAGAAAGAACCATTGCCAATGCGATTAGGATCAGAGGAACTAAGAGAGAGTTAATTTCAACAAGATCAATGTATTTATCTATAACTGCAGAAATTTGTTTAACCATACTTCTTGGAGACAATGCTTCTGGTCCTGTCAAATCATATGTTCGTTTATCATGGCCTTCTTCTGTCAGTGCCTTTACTGCGACATCAGCGATATCAGCTTCATGAATTCTAGCGCTTAAACTATCGGGGAAAGCTGTACGAATCATTCCTTCTTTTTGGATTGATTCTGACCAACCACTGTAGAGTGCATTTTTCATAAATTCCACTGGCTTTAATAAAGTCCATTCCGCTATTTTTAATAACGTCCTCAATTGGGTTCCCTTCAAAATCTATCAGAGCTACAATTCTTGCAACATTAGCTTGTTTTGCCATCTGAATAATTCTTTTGTTTTTTATAAATTTTTCGTCCGATTGTTCACTCTGAGTGATCAGAAACAAGCCATCTATAGTATGGAGATGTGCTTTTATAGTTTCGGGAATATCAAGATCACCTAGAACTACTTGTGCTCCTTTAGGCAAGTTGCCTTCCTTCCTTGACAATGCTTTTACTTCTATATCTTTTGCAAGTAGTTGTTCAACAATATAACTTCCTACACTTCCTGTTGCTCCTGTAACTAGAACTTTCATTCCTTATTCCTCCCAAGATTAATTATTTAGGCATTACTAAATTGCCAAGTAGCCTTCTTCGTAATATCCACTGCAATTCGATTAGATGCTCCTCATGATCTACTGCTATTTGAAGGTTACTTGGTTATAATAAAGTGTGGTGTAACACCATAGTCAAGGAGGGATTTCATGGAGAATAATGTTCAAACTCATTTAACTTCAGGACAATTTGCAAAAGTGATGGGTATTAGCAAGGATACTTTATTTCACTATGATCGACTTGGAATTCTTTCTCCTGAATTTAAAGCTGAAAATGGATATAGATATTATTCAATTAATCAAATTGATGTTTTTAAAGTGATTTCAATACTTAAAGAATTAGAAATGCCATTAAAAGAGATAAAAGAATTTTTAAATAAAAGGTCACCTCATGAGCTCATTATCCTACTTGATAAAGAAGAGGCAATGCTGAATTCAAAAATTAAACAACTGCAAAAAATGAAAAGTATAATATCAGAGAAGAAACGAATTACCCAAGCAGCGACTGAGATCATTTCAACTGATATTATATTGAGGAAAAAAACGAGGAGTTTTTGGTAGTAACAGAGGCTGATCCTTACACAAATGATAAAAGCATATACGATTCTATGATAAAACACGAAAAGTACTTGAACATTTATAGTATTGATGCTTCCCATACAGTAGGCTGGATGAGAGAAGCTAAAAGAGTTTTAGCAAATGAAACATTCAATTATGATTATCTTTTTACTAGGGTTAGTAAAAAATCGAATTATTCAAATTTTAAGCGAGGAAAAGGAACATATTTAATCGCGTACCATACAGAGGGATACTCGAGTGTATGTGACACTTATGATCGAATAATAAATTATGCTAATGATAAGAGTATAGAACTACAGGGATTTTTTTATGAGGATGTTTTGTTAGATGATCTTTCAGTTAGAGGTTATGAAGAGTATTTAATTAAGATCTCTGTTCAAATTTTAACCATCCATGCATCCCAATAAAACAGCTTTCTCGCTGTATTGAATGCCTAATGTCTGTTGAGCCGTACTTACTACTATTAATTGGGGCGAGCTACAGGTCGCAAGAGATAATGAATACAAGCTTTCAAAAATACATATTGAAAAAAGTACCATATCGTACTATAATATTAGTACGATATGGTACTTTTTTCGAGATAATGGAGGTGCAAATGGGAATTATAAAAGGAAGATCTGTTTTTTTATCAGCATCAATAGATGCATTGCTGGCTAGAATAGTTTCAAGAAAACACAGGGAATCTGAGGTTGATACTTTAACAGCAACACAAGCAAGGATTTTGTTTTATCTTTGGACAAAAGACGAAATACCTATACATGAAATCTCAAGGATTACCAATCTTCAAAAGTCAACTTTAACGAGTATATTAACTAAGTTGGAAAAAGCAGGACATATCAGTTTTATGCCTTGCCAAACAGACAAACGGAAAACAATAGTTAAAGTAGTGAATAGAAATGAAAATCTAGTGGAATTGAACAAAAAGATTATTGATGAAGTCGGAGAGATTTTTTACAAGGGATTTAGCGAGGATGAAATAGCATTGTATCAAAGTTTCTTAATAAGAACTTTAGATAACCTGATAGAATGCGAGAATGAAAAAAAGTGAGAATCAAGGAGAGAGAGTATGAATAAAAAACTAAGAATTGTATCCTTCGCACTTTTAGCAACATTGGTTTTTGCCACACAAAAGGAAAGTTTCGCAGCAGCTGAAAGTCCTCCTACAGATGTTATTAGTATGGCTCCTACCTATAAAGATGTGGTGTATGCAACCGTAACTAATGACGATGGAAAGAAAAAAAAGTTAAAAATGAACATCTTCAAGCCGGAGGGTGTAACCGAAGCAACTCCTGTCTTGGTGTATGTTCATGGAGGAGGATGGCTTATAGGGGACTATCAGGGCGATGATGCTCCTAAAGATGCAAAAAAGGAAACAGCCGCACCACCAAATCGACCAGCACAAATGACAGGTAGAGCCACAGATCAAGTGGCTACAGATTCAGCATACCAAGTTTTCAAAAAAGTATTAGGGGATAAAATTACTTTCGTTTCCATAGATTATCGGCTAAGTGGCGAAGCTATTTTCCCGGCTCCAATTTATGATGTTAAGGGCAGTATCAGATATCTGCGTGCACATGCCAAGGAATACGGTATTGATCCAGAAAAAATTGCAGTTGCAGGAAATTCTGCAGGTGGACATCTGGCTACCGAACTCGCTGTTACTAGTGATATAAAAGAGCTTGAAGGTGATGTTGGGGGCAATCTTGAGTATTCAAGCAAAGTAATGGCTGCAGTTGATTTTTACGGTCCAACAGATATGTTTACCATGGGCCCTGAGATGGACCAAACCCTGCAATCTCCTGAGGAGGCAGCCGAAACACATGACTCTCCACGAGCAGCTGAAGCCAAGCTTCTTGGATTTGATAAAGAAGGACAAGGTGTGGCAGTCCTGAGAGATATTCGGGATAAAAAACAAACCAATTCTCCTTATTGGGAAAAAGTAAAGTTGGCAGAATTGGCAAGTCCTATAAATTATGTATCTTCAGATGATCCAGCAATGTTTATTGCACATGGAGGACGTGACAGTTTAGTATCTATTCAACAAAGTTGGAGACTTAGAGATGCTCTTAATCATGCTGGAGTAGAAAATATTTTTATGTCTAACTCTAAAGCTCCCCACGGTGGCCAGGGTGAAGATGTCAATAATGCAGCTATAACTTGGGTAACAAAAAAATTGCTTAATAACTAAGCTATATATAATACTGTTGATTTTTACTGAAAATAAGGGAGCCCCATTTATGGAGGTTCCCTTATTCTTTAAAGCCTACTTTAGATTAATTAAATTGGCTCTTTTAACCGTTTCATTGCAGATTAAGTCGTTAGTTTATGAATTTACCCATTGGAATCAAGATGAAATTGTTGGTTGAACGGAAGATGCCGACCGAACAATAGGATCAGATAATTTTGTAGCGGAAAATGATCATATGTGAGATGTCATGATGATTTTAGAACTCTATCCTGAGGGGTAGGGTTTTTTTTGGTTTGTTCTATATAATAAATAGTCTGTGCTTGTTTGGTGGAAATTGGCCATTAGTCCTTCAATTATTTTCTAGTGAAATATTCGCTAAAATTCAATATTGATATTTCCAATAAGATATTCTTATTTTTGGGGAAAAAAATGCATCTACGAATCCGGAATCCACGCAAAGTCTATACCAAGAAGGAGAAGATGAAATGAGTATCTTGGAGGATTTATATTACGGCAAATGGTATCCAAGTGAACGAATCAAATCGAAGAACCCTGAACTTGAACTAACCCATCAGAAAATATCCGCTTCTATGGAAACTCTAAAAGCAAGATTGCCAGAACAAGATTATAAGTTAATTGAAGAACTATCCGATTTAAATGATGTCCTAATTTCTATATTGTCTGCTTCGGATTATATTTCTGGGTACAAAACGGGAGTTTTGATGATGTTAGAAATATTTGATGGGAAAAATTATTGATAGAGGTACTTTTTTATAATTAAGAGGGAGCTGTATTTAATATATATAAGTCATAGGTAATAGGGATTAAGTCTTCTTATTCTTATAACAATTAGGAGTAGAGATCGTTTTCCATAAATTTGAATAATGTTATTATGTCTTAACGAACCTAACCCGAGGTAAATTATGACAACAATTAAAGTGATACCTGAACAACTGTTATCCGTATCTAAGCAATTTGAAATTCCGCAGCAAATAGCTATTCAAATGAATGGTCAGTTATTACGGTAAATTTCGTCTATGGAACGATTTTTGGATGGCATAACGAAGGAGCAATTCTACTACAGCTTTCACATTTCACAGAAGAATATGGAAGAATTTATTACACTTACAGACTCCATTGCAAAAGAACTTCGTCATCATGCGGATAAATTTAGATTGGTAGATGCTGAACAGGGAAATATGATCGGAGTTACCGGTAGTTTTCCTGCACTTGCGGCGTCTATGGTAATGATGAATATGAAGGGAGTAGAACAAGATAAGCCAGCTTATGATTATGATGAATATGACAAAAAACTTGTAGGGAATATGTGGATATCAACTTGTTACAAATAGAAGCATTCAAGGAAGGCTATAATCCTTGGACGGGAGAAAAATTATCTGAATGGCACGCAAAATCTCTTATTGCCAGCAGTGTGTTTTCTAGTTTTGTGGGGATTAGAAGTCTTAGTGGTGGTCGTGTCAAAATCAATAAAGGTTTTAAGATCAAGTCTGGATCAAATAGAATTTCTAAGACTGATTTAAAACCTGTCTAAAATTAAAACAAGCACATTATTTCCAAATACATGGTCTGATGATGCTATAATGAATGCTATAAAAAAGTTGGAGATACCCCAAGTATAGGAACACGAGATGGGATAACTCTTCATAGAAATACAATAAATGGGGTCGAAATAGAGGTAATGAAGGATGGAAATAAAGTGATCTCAGGGTTCTCTACAGGTGGTGTTCACACACCAGGCTTTAACTAAATAGTATGGCTATTCAGTGTTCACTAATTGATTTAATGGAGGAAGCTAAATTGTATAAAGATTTAGATGAATTTATAACAGAATACCAGCATACTGCTGATTTTTGGTATGATGTAGGGTGTGTTATGGCATATGAAAAGCTATCTAAGTTTGGTTCAGAAGATTGGCAGGAACTAGCAAGTATTGTGCATAATAGACCGTTAGAATGGCAGAAAAAACTTGCTTATTGTTTGGACACTTCTTGTAACATGTATGAATTGGAAATTCTATTGTCATTACTTAGTACTGAAGATGAGGAGCTATTCGAGATATGTATAGATACTCTAAGAAGCTTTACAACTCAAGAAAGCAAAAAAATGATACTAGACAATCCCTCCATATTGAATCGTGTAAATGATTTGCTTCCAAAAGCCGGTATTGTCTCTAAGAAGATGCTGGAGGATTTTCTAAAGAAATTAAATGCATAAAATATTATTTCATTGTATCTCTTCTCTTTTGAGAAATGGCTAAAAAAAGTAGACCATGTATTCCGTACCACCTGAATTAAAAAAGCCTGAGCACAAATGATTTTGTGCACAGGCTTGTTTTTTTAGTTGCTGGCAAATGCCAATTATATTCATGATCATTTTTGGAGTCGGAAAAGCATTTGAATAAATAAAAAATCACCATTTCCATATGCTTGTATCATATTAGGAAACTGCAAAAAGGCCCTATCTACAAAGGATAGGACGATAACAAAAAATAATAATGGGAGCTATCACATTACACAGAGTACCGTCCAGGGGACTGACACCCAGAGAGTCGGGAATTATGCTTTTTCCGGGAGCGTTGCTTTTAGCGGGAGCTGCTTTAATCTCGGGAAGGCTGTATGATCGTTTTGGTATCCGTATGCTGCTCCAGGGAGGCTTCTTTTTTATTACGGTTATTGCACTTCTTTTAACTGTCACAATATCTTTCCATACTTCTTACATTCTATTAGTTGTTGCTTACGCGCTCCTGCTGCTGGGGATAGGCTTTATGCTGACACCGATTACCGCCTATGCAATGATGAGTGTCCCTCATGATATCATTAGGCATGCTTCGCCTATGACAATTACCCTACGCATGTTAAGCAGTTCAATGGGAGGTGCCTTGCTTGTAACGATCATGACAGCAACTAGCTCAGTTTCTTCTTCCGGCAGCATGCTTGAAGGTATTCGTGCTTCTTTTGGAATATTAACCTTCATTTCAGGGATTGGTTTTGTCTTTTCCTTGTATCTGTCGGAGCATTCGAAACTTGACGATGCCGCATTATAAAGGATATTATATATAGATTAAATCCTGAATTGAGGTGAACCACCGAGGATGAAGTATTCTAAAGCGACGAACTATGCCCTTCACACCATGCTCTTTTTAGTAGTATTAACTCCTAATAATAAGCCTGTTGGTGTACAACAGTTAGCGGATCGACAAGGGGTTTCACCTACTTACTTGTCTAAAATACTGACCAAGCTGGTCAAGGCGGGAATGATTGAATCCACTTCAGGTGCCAATGGCGGTTATAGATTGAAACGGAACTGGGAGGATATTTCGTTTCTAGATGTCATTCATGCGATTGAAGGCACAACTTCTTTGTTCGATTGTTGCATGAACCATGAAGCAGAGTGCTTAATTCAAAAAGTAATGGTTTCAGCGGAGAACAAAATGGATGAGCATCTTAAAAATCAAAAGCTGTCCGAACTTGCCAAAGAAATAAAAATGGTTCTGTGAGCCATATTTATTTATGAAGGGCAAATTGTGAGCTGGCCCTTTGATGAAGCCATTGCAGAATTTGGAGGTGGCGCTCGTTTTGCGCTCGCTACCAATAGTCGGGTTCGCGCTGTTCATGTACGGAATCTGCTTGGCTGGAATCCGATGGGGAATCGATTCATTCTTGGATCGACCACAACGTGAAATAGAATACCGAAAGGCACTGACACTTCGTTAGTGTCTTTTTTCTATCGGATGGGTATACATTGTGGAGATAAAAGAGGAGCGTAAGCCAAACCTTGGCTATTCCACTTGTCATTGGTGTCATGTCCCCAAAATACAGCTACTTAAACAAGGCTTCTACTTGCGGAACATCGCCATTGTTGTAGAAAGAAAATAAAGTATTAGACTGGCCCCAGCTATAAAAACAGCGGCAGCCGTGGACGAGAAAATAAAGTCCTAGACTGTCGCTGTTTTATTGAACTAAAGTTCTCCGTTAGTATAACAATGCATCATCTCTGCAGTTCCCGAAGGAGTTAATGCACAATGAGGACTGGGCAACTTGATAGCTGTGAAACCTTGTGGCTGACACTTCCAAGCATCATTTCTTTTATGCCACTTAGCCCACGGCTTCCAATAATAATGAGTTGCTGCTCGGAATCTCTTGCATAGTTTAATATTTCATGTGCAGGATCTCCCTTAAGATGAAGTGTTTCCGGGTTAATCCCCGCAGATTCTAATTTGGATTTGGCTTGTTGTAACTGTTCCAAACTCGCTTTCTCCATTTCGTTCAATATTTCTTCCAAGAAATTCTTTGGTAAATATGTCATGCCATTCGATACATATTCCTGGCTGACATTAACCAAGGTAACTTGAGTTTGTTTGTTTCGGGCTATTTCAACGGTTGCATCAAGGAGTTTGTTCGTTATTTCAGCTTTATCAATTGCCACAATAATTTTGTCAAACATATTTATCGTCCTTTCCGTGGCAGCTCGTAACTATTTCGGCTACCTACAAAACGGCTTCTTGCTGCTCCTATACCGACTAAAAAGAGTAAGACCGAAGCGCCAAGCAGAATGAAAAGTGGCAGATTCCAACTATTTGTCGCATCATGCAGAAATCCTATAAGGGCAGGACCGATTGCGGCAAGAAGATATCCGATCGATTGCGCCATGCCAGACAGTTCCGCTGCTTGATGCGCATTTTCAGTACGTAAACCGAAAAACATCATGGACAAACTAAAGGCGCAGCCTCCACCAATTCCGAGTATTATAATCCACAACAGAATGATATTGGAGCTTCCGTATAAAAGTCCGAGCGTTCCCGTCAAAAGCAAAATGATTGTGATGACCACTAACAAACGTTGGCTAGACATGCGCCCAGCAATAACGGGGACAATAAAGGTAAATGGAAGCAGAGCTAACTGCATTATCGAGAGGTACCATCCTGATTGGTTTGAGTCAATTCCTTGCTGCTTTAAAATTTCAGGCAACCATGCGATCAACACATAGAAAACCATGGACTGTATACCCATAAACAAGGTTACTTGCCAGGCAAGAGGGGATCGCCAAACATTCACATCGTTGCTGGCCATCTGTTGGCTCGTCGTGGTTGTTTGCTTCGTTTGATTTCTTAATTGGGGTAACCAACAGAGAATCGATACAAAGCTTAGAATCCCCCATATTCCCAATGCTCCCTGCCATTTTAGACCTGCGTTCACGGCTAGCGGTACACTGATTCCCGATGCGATTGCTCCAAATAAACTCATTGAAATTGAGTAAACACCTGTCATGGAGCCAATTTTATTTGGGAAATCCCTTTTGATTAAACTTGGCAATAATACATTACATACGGCAATTGCGAATCCAAGAATTGCTGTCCCAATATACAGATTAGCTGCGCCAGATAAAGAACGTATCACAATGCCAACAGTCAGAAAGATTAGGGCAATCAAAATGATACGTTCAACCCCATACCTTCGTCCTAATTTTGGTACTAGAGGCGATAATAAAGCAAAGGCAAGCAAAGGTACCGTTGTTATCAGGCCTGCTAATGTATTTGAAATACGAACGTCATCCCTTATGAGACTCACTAAAGGACCGACTGAGGTTAAGGGAGCACGTAAATTAGCTGCAATAATAATAATGCCGAGAATTATCAGTCCTATAGAGGATGGTACGGCTTTTTTATGTTGTTTGTTCGACATTCTTCATTTTTCCTTCCTGAATTCATACGTATAATTTGTTTCCTGCTGATTGAAAAACTATGAAATAACATCCGCGCGAACAATAAAAGTATAGTATAGTATATTATTTTTAACAAGAAGTATTTTATAACACACCTGAACTCATCTGAAAACAAAAATACAACTCTGAATTCCCGTCTTGGAATTCGGAGTTGTATTTAATAAGTGGAATTTTCGACTTTTAGAAACTATACTTTAAGGATATATGGAGCACTGTTTCGCTATTCGTATGATTGGTATAAGAGTGAGGAAAATCTGCACGAAAACTGATCGTATCATATTGTTTCAATGTGTAAATCTCTCCATTGACTTGAATTTCAATGGAACCAGTCATTACTGTCGCAATTTCAGTTGTATTCACATGATGACCTTCAGGGTGATACGAGCTATTCGGCTGTAAGTAAGCCCGACACATTTCAATATCGTTGCTTGCGTTTTTAAAGACTGGTTCAATGATCCAATTTTTTTGATCATTAGAAAACCGCAGTCCTTCGCCTGCTCGATACAAACTAACAGGGTCTTCTGATTTCAACAAAGCCAATAGCGGTAAAGATATGCCTTTTGAAATTTTCCATATAATCGCCAAAGTTGGATTTGTATCGCCACGTTCGATATTCCCCAGAGTAAGTTTGCTTACACCCGTTAATTCCGCTAAGTCGTCTAAGCTCATGTTTTTTTCTTTTCTGTACTTTTTCAAGACACTGCCGATTTGTAATACAATTTGTTTTGATTCATCGATTTCATCCATTTGATATTCACCTCAACAAAAAAACAATTATAGCTAGTATACTGTTTATCTAGACTCTTTTCCATACAATTAGTATTGGATGGTGGACTACACTCCTATGCAAAATTCTGACGTCTATGTAACTAATCTACCAGTTAGCTTAATGAAGCATCGTCAGTCTAACACTTTATTTTCTCAGTCTAATACTTTATTTTCTTTTGACAATTGTTATTCTTAATATATATAACCTTCTCAATGATTTCTTTTAGCAGACCATTTTTGGTTTCTGTCTCAATAGAAGTGCTATCAAGTATAGATATTACATCCTCAAACTTTTTTGCTTTTTGGTCATTAGTAAGATCGGATTGTTTTCGAAGTAATAATTGATAATCAACAATTTCCGCTTCTAGCTTATTGATATCTGCTTTTCTTTTATTTAGTCTGTCCAAGTATTCTTCTTTGTCGTAATCACCTTCTTCATACATATCTTTGATGCGAGAGCACTTATGAATAGTGGAGTAAGTAAAATTACACAAATTCCTTCTGATGGACTGAACTTTATTGCAAATCGAAAGTTTTCAAATATTTCATCAAAAAAAATTATGGGAGAAGATTGGTTTAAGGAGACGAGTGTAATGAAATTTTTCCCAGCCGTAGTAGCGGATCTGGATTATCGCATGATGTATCAAAATGACCAACATAATCATATATTTGAACGAACATTAATCGATAGCACTACCATTTATCAATTATAAGGAGAAGGGAAGCCGTTTATTTTATTACATGGTTTGTTGAGTGATGGAGAGGGTTTGTTTCCTTTCGGACAAGAGCTTTATGAAAAAACTGGTCAACCTGTATGGATCCTGGATCTTCCAGGATTAGGACGTTCCCCATTTAAACGAGAGGAAAATCTTCTCAATCTGTATTTGAATATACTGAAAAAGTTATTGAGGGAAGCTACTAATGGTGCGCATTGGATTGGCCATTCCTTCGGTGCGGTCATTCTTCTAGAAGCATTAGTACAAGAGTACATAGATACGAAGAATACTATTACTTTACTTCAGCCACCTGTTGCGAAAAGAAATTCTAAATCGTTTAATGCTCCTCAATTTATGAACAAATGGGCGTTGAAATTTGCAACTGCTAATTTGATAGAACGTTATGTATTAGATAGAAAATTATCTTGCTAAAGTAAGAAATAGCTTTACTTCGCCAAGAATTTTAAATACAACTATTCAGCTTAATCGTTTACTAATGAAAGACTATCAGGTTGATTTTAATAAAGTACCAAAGTATAATCCTCATATTATTTGGGGGGATCATGATAAAAACTATTTTGCTCCATTGGATCTTGGTAAGGTTGATTTTGTTCCATATGGTCATCATTCCCGTCTTAGCCATCCCAGTGAAACAGCTGATTTAGTAATAAAAAATAGTAAAACCAGAAGATGATAGTGTTCATTCAATATTGCTTCGCTTCTATATATTATCAATTAGAAGTCCAGTCATCAGAGAACAATCTTTTCTTCAAAATAGATTATCATTTATTTTCGCTAATATAGAGGTACTTATTAAAAAAAGACTGGTCATCATTAAAATTAAAGGAGTTTCCTTTTATGCCCATTTCAATTCAACATATTCGACACGCTACATCCATTCTAACCTTAAATGGAAAACGTATACTAATTGATCCAATGTTGAGTGGTGTCGGCAAAATTGCACCTGTGCCTTTCACTCGAAATTATAAAAGAAACCCATCGACCCCATTACCTGTTTCACTTCATATTTTCGAGAAAGTAGATGCCATACTTTTAACACATCGTCACTTTGATCACTGGGATAAAAAGGCTATTTCCATCCTTAACAAAAGTATCCCTGTATTTTGTCAGCCGAAAGATCGAGCATCTGTACAGTCTGTTGGTTTCAAGAGAGTAATACCAGTTAATGATTGTTATGAGTGGGAAGGGATTCAGATGAAACGAATTGAAGGACCACATGCTCCTGGCCTTACTGGCAAGTTACTAGGATTGGTTTCAGGTTTTTTCTTGAATACAATGACAGAAGGTTCCATTTATATAGTTAGTGATTGTATTTATACGCCCGCTATTGAAGAGGCTTTTCGTGAATTAATGCCTGATGTGGCCATTCTGAATGCATCGGAGGCAGAGATGATATGGGGAACCGTTATTACCATGACAAGTGAAGACATCGCTCGCATTGCCCGATTGTCGCCGAGGACCAAGCTCCTCGCTGTTCATTTGGATACCATCAATCATTGTAAAATGAGTCGTAATCAGCTTACCAAGTTTCTGAAGGAACAACATCTGGAGGATTCTGTTTGGGTTCCTGAAGATGGCGAGGTCATTTCTTTTTGACATTTGATTCTCCTTTCCTTTTGGCGTAAAAATACAGAAAGTAATGGTGTTTTTATGGACATCCATCCACATGAGTGCTTCGCACATGGAATTGACAGTATGTGATACATCGTAGTCGTTGGAGTCAGACTAACGGTTTGGCCCTATGACACAATTTTGTCTGATTTACAATAAAGTTATCTAAAAATGTTCTAAGTCAAATGTTGGGGTGCTGTAGGTTTTCAGCACCTTAACCCAGATGAATCCCGATATCTTTATACTTTAAATTAAATAAGATTTTTGCTCGAAAGTGATTGAAACGTAAAAAGCCATATGCATTCCGTTTCATCACTTTTGTTTTGTTATTGATAAACAAAAGAGGGTAATATCCTCCAAAGCGTAGCCCACTTTCTGCTGTCATTTTTGTCAACCACACATTTTGGTTTTGAGACCCTAAAATGGGTCTAATTACGAACCCAACAGGTCACTACGGGGGAATTTAATCATTCCTAATACGGACCAATGGGAAACAAGGCAGAACATTAAATCATATAAAATTTAAGAGAAGGTCAGTTAGCCACGATGCTCGAACAGCAGCAACCGGCGGATGTGGGCTTTGAAGCTCGCTACACCTGGACACTCCCGCTGGTAGCAGAATGGATCAAGCGGGAGTTTGGCATCACCATGAGCGTGCGCGGGATTAGCGCGATGCTCAAACGGATGAACTTCAGCTTTACCAAAGCAACCTATACATTAGCCAAAGCCGACGAGGACGCCCAAGAGTTTTTTCACAAACACACATTTGCCAAGCTCAAGAAGCAGGTTGAAGCGAAAGAGATCGACTTTGAAGACGAATCGATGATTCGCTCCTATCAGGCGTTGCAATACAACGGGTTTCCGCGCGGCAGACAACGCCAAGTGCCGACGTACAGCAAACACGAAGGAGCGAAGTTGTTCGGAGCGATAAACTATGAAACGGGACAAGTGCATCATCGAGAAGAAGAAAAAGCCGTTGTGGCGTCCTTTATCCGATTTTTGCAAGATATTCACTGGTCTTTCTGCCGACTTACAGCCCCAACCTCAATCCGGTCGAAGGATTAGGGCTGTGGTTCAAAGCCGATGTAGTCAACAACGTCTTTTTTGAGAAATTCTATAAAATTAAGCTTCATATCAGCCAATTTATGAAGCGAATCAATAAGCATCCGATGGAAACGATAGATCGCCTGCTTGTCAGGTTATAATCTTAATTGCGGTTTATATAGAAAGTGATTGTAAATGAAATTAAAAGAGAAAAACCATAGATAAATATATAAAAGGTACAAGGAGAAGTAACAAATTGATATCTCTCCATTGGGTAAATTAAGACTAGGCATGTTTAGGCCAATACTTACGTTAAAAAGACGGTTTCCCCTTTTGGGGAAACCATACGCTATACATAATTCTTCTAAATATTTACGAAATATCCGCATTAACCATACTCTTAATTTTTTTATGTGAGAAATTGTAGTGTTTATACCTCTTTGTTATAGGAACTTCTTCATTTCATTAAATGCTAACTCCCTGTGACCTGCTTGGCAGTGTTGCTCACCCCCCGTTTCTTTAGTAAATACTTTGGTTGTAATGGACGCCGCATTGATTAATTCTTGTTGGATTTGTGCGAGTCGGCTAATAGGTACGTATTGATCATCTTCTCCAGCTAATAGAAGGACATCTTGATTAATGAAGGGACCAATTCCGCGCATCGTGTGCTTTTCAAAATTTTTAATGAGATCAAAAGGTGTTGCTTTACCGGTGTTTTCCATTCCCTTTGTAATCTTCCAATGTAAATCAATATTGTGAGTCATCATCTGTTCGAATAATGAATTCACTTGATCTACTTCATTATGATCGACTAGCTGCACTATGCTCTGGTAAATTTCTTCTGGCATCCCCATTTTTAAGGCATCTAAACCACAATAGAAAATGTTAAAAGCAACTACTTTATCGATTCTCTTTTCGAAGGCTGCCGCACGCATAGCTAAATACCCTCCCCAAGAAGCACCTACGAGACTAACACGATCTAATTTGAAATAATCAATCACCGCTGATATGGGCTTTTCCCAGTTGTGAATGAATTTTAGGCCGTTTTTTAATGCAGTTCCTTGGCCTGGACCATCAAATACAATAATATTGTAATGAATTCCCTTCATGAATTTCATCATTTTAAGCATCTCTTCCATGTAAGAATCATACCCACCAAAGACAAGTAATGTCTTCTTAGCTCCAGGCGCCAACAATTTTACAGCAGGAAGATAGGAATCTTCATAGGGAATCTTGTAGGATTCATAATCAAAATCATGAAAGCCTTTATAGAAGGTTTCTCTATATTTTTGATACATTTTTTCTTTATTAGGGTCTGTGGTTGCAAGATAAAATTCTGCGGCTTGATAGTAGACTGAGGCTAAGTCATAGTCCTTGCTATCTTCACGTTTCTTTGCAAAATGGAGCCAAGCTTCATACCAGCTATGGGTGTCTTTTAATTTCGGAATCATTTTTCCCAAGTCAGCTTGTGCTCGATCATCTTCTTGATAATAATCATTGATAAAACGATTAATTTGAAGATTGAATTGTTCGTTATGGACATATGATTTAAACATATATTTTCCTCCTTTAATTTGGGTATGTGCTTACTATAGAGTATAGTTACTACATAAAAAATAATTAGTATCGCATAATCTGTAAGATATCTTACATGTTATATATGAAGTGTTCGAAAACTTACACATAAGGAGCAAGTGGTTAAATGAATGAAGATATCAGAATTTATAAAACAAAAATAGCTATTGAGCGAGCTTTAATTGAATTACTCCAACAACATGATTTTAAAGATATTACGATCAAAAAAATTTGTGATCAATCTCTTATCGGACGTTCTACTTTTTATAGTCATTATTTGGATAAGTACGACTTGCTAGAAAAAATAGTTAAACAGTATGCTTCTGATTTTAAAGTTGAGGTTGAACATCGTTTTGTTGCAATGGAAGATGGCAAGGTGGCAAATGCCATAGAACTTGTAACTGATAATATGATTAAAAATAAGCTCGGAATTTCAACATTGTTAACTGTTCATGAAGTATCAGCTGATTTACGTAAAGAATTTGAACAGATTTTGTTTAGGACTTGCTTAGATTATTTAAAGCAACAGATTTCTTCAACTTCGATCGCATTGGAGTATTTAGCAGAACTATATGCTGCTAACTCAATGACGTCTATTCAGTGGGTTTTGAAAAATGGCAAAGATGCTAACATCATTCTTCTTTTAGATCAAATGCAAGAATATATTTTTAACCAGTTAAAGTCTGATCTATATACAAGTTAGCACGCGTGGGGTGATGTTTTTATGAACTATTTTGTGAAATGTAAAATAACACTTTGTTAAAGTTCAATCACGAATTAACAAAGTGTTTTTTTAAATACTTCTCGTTCACAACATTGTTTCACCAAAAGGCAGCTTGCTGAACTTTAACTTTATAATTCTTTGCTAAGTCCTAATATCTGATCATTGTAAGCGTCAAATCTGACCCACCTGTTCAAAGGAAGTAAAGGCTGTCACAATGAGTCCATCATAGATCGAGAGGATGGACCATTCATGAAAGAGACGGGACAGGAAATATGGGCAAGACACATTGCAGCCTTCCAGAAAAGTGGGCAAACGATGCAGGCCTGGTGTGCCCAAGAAAATCTGAAAGTGCATCAGTTGAAATATTGGCTGTATAAATCTCCAAAAGTGAAATTAACGGAAACTTCTACGACCTTCCGTGCTGTGGCCGTCCAACATTCGCAGCATGAGCCTTTATGGGTGCAAGTTGGTGCTGCACGAATTGTTGTCCTTCCAGGCTTTGAACCACAGTTGCTTCGCGATGTGGTCGCTGCGCTCGATCTCCTATGCTGAATTTCGCATCAGCTTCACAGGTCTATTTGGCCTGTGGCTCCACAGACATGCGTAAATCCATTGACGGCTTGGCGGCCATTGTTCAGGAACAGTTTGCGCTGAGTCCCTTCTCCACAGCATGGTTTGTCTTTTGTAATCGCAGACGGGATAAGCTCAAGATCTTGCATTGGGATCACGCTGGCTTTTGGCTTTACTACCGTCGTTTTGGCCTGCCGGCGGCAGTTCCCCACTGAGCCTGACGCAGCGAGAATTGCGATGGCTACTTGATGGTCTGTCACCCGAGCAAAGGCAGGCCCACCCGGCGATATCGCCCGAAGTCGCCATTTGAAAAACCTTTCTCCGTTTGGCAGGAAATCCCCTTGGCTTGTCGAAAGAAAAACAGATGAAGAACGAAACGGAATCCCTCACCCTGGCACAACTCCAGCAGCAAAATGAAAAGCTGGAGCAACAAAATACCGAACTTTCGGCTAAGCTCAAATGGTACGAGGAGCAGTTTCGTCTGGGACAGCAGAAGCGCTTCGGCGCTTCCAGCGAGAAGACACATCCCGATCAGCTCGAGTTGAACCTGTTCAATGAGGCAGAAGTGCTGGCTACGCCGGAAGGGCAAGCTCCCGAGATGGAGAAGGTCACCTATGAACGCCGAAAAACCACGGGAAAGCGCGAGGAAGACCTGTCTAAGTTGCCTGTCGAGACGGTGACGTACACATTGGAAGAAGGCGAACAGATCTGTACATGCTGCAGCGGATCACTGCATGAGATGACGACTGAAACGCGTAGTGAAATTGCCGTGTTGCCACCGCAAGTAAAGGTCATTCGGCATGTGCGGCAGGTGTATGCCTGCCGTCACTGCGAGCGGCATGGCCTACAAACGCCCATTGTGATGGCGCCCATGCCTAAACCGGTGTACCCGGGCAGCCTGGCTTCGCCTTCGGCGATGGCGCATGTGATGTGCCAAAAGTATGTGGATAGCCAGCCATTATACCGACAGGAGCAGCAGTTTGCCCGTATGGGCTATACGTTATCTCTGCAAACGATGGCGAACTGGATAATCTACGGCGCGGAGCAGTGGCTGTTGCCGGTGATTGCAGAAATGAAGAAACATCTCCTTCAGCAGGAAGCGCTGCATGCGGTTGAGACCACTTTGCAAGTATTGCGAGAGCCGGGGAAATCGGCCGAGGCGACCTCCTATCTGTGGTTGTATCGAACGGGTCGCGGCGTACCGCCTGCCATGCTCTATGACTACCAGCGGACACGCGGTGGTGAGCATCCGCGAGACTTCTTAACGGGGTTCAAGGGATAGGAAGCGTACCATGTGTGGCTGCGTCAGCAGAAATCTCGGACGATGCCTAAAAGTCTGCTGGGCCATAAACCAATGGGATAAGCTGACAGCGTTTCTGAAAGACGGTAGGCTGGAGATCGACAACAACCGGAGTGAGAGGTCGATCAAACCGTTTGTGATCGGGCGAAAGAACTGGCTTTTTGCGAATACACCTCGGGGCGCAAAAGCTAGTGCAGCAGTATACAGCGTGATTGAAACAGCGAAAGAGAACGGACTGCATCCGTTCCGGTACCTCAAGTACCTATTTGAGCAATTACCGCAGCTCCCTTATCTCCAAGCTTCGGAAACGCTTAAACCGCATATGCCCTGGTCCTCTTCATTACCAGATACCTGTCGCATGCCTTAATACTCTCATCCATCATACGCGGGCTTCCATCTGACTTCTAGGTGGGGCCTATTTGACGCTCACGTAACTTGCACCTAACAATTTAAGTCTGTAACTCCGCACACAAAGTTCACCTCTATGCCGAAGAATTCCATGTATCTAATCCTGCTTTTCCCTCGGCTTTGGACTCAACTACAATCAAGTTTGAACACTCCGCTATACAAAAATTTAATGTTCCAAAAAAAAGCAGTATCGTCCATAAGAATGACTTGTGGACGATTTTTTATATATTGAATCCCATAGAAGTAAGCGCTAAAGAACTTGTAGAAGATGACACGAAATAAGTTAAGAGGACGGCACCGAAGATCAGATATCGTAATATTCTGGCAAATCACGCCACGGTGAATCTGTACGAGCTACTCAAAGCATGGCATTGAGTAGCTTTTAATTGTCTTTAGGGGCTTCTGGTTTCATGTAAGTGACCGACACACTGCCGTGGATGCGATCTGGGCTGCGACCGGGCAGGCCAAAAACAACTTAATGGGATCATTTCTCACATAAACACTGTTGCATGATTTCAGCCAATGAGGTAGCATAATTTAGACATTCTTCGTTCTTGCACTACCGAAGAAATATTCTTTTTTAGGAGAGTGGAAACGATGCCTACGATATTGGTCGCTGACGACGATGCGAACATTCGCAAACTTGTCTGTTTATTTTTGCGCAACGACGGATTTGCAACTATCAACGCTGCAGACGGAAAGGAAGCACTGGCCATCTATACCTCCACGCCAGTCGATTTGGTCATTCTTGATATTATGATGCCGGTCATGGACGGTTGGGCATTATGCGAGGAACTTCGAAGAGCCAATCCTGATCTTCCGTTATTAATGTTGACGGCTAGAAGCGAAACCTGGGAGAAAGTACAAGCATTCCAGCTCGGGACAGATGACTATTTGACGAAGCCATTCGATCCGCTTGAGTTGATGGCTCGCGTTAAGGCACTGTTGAAAAGATACCGTATAGGTTTAACGCAGACGATCCAGTTAGGCAACGTCATTCTGAACCGGCAGACTTATAAGGTCATGAGAGGTACAGAGTCGTTCACCTTGCCGCTTAAGGAGTTCGAATTATTGTATAAACTTGCTGGATTACCGGGACAAGTCTATACGCGGGAGCAATTAATCGATCAAGTTTGGGGGATTAATTATACTGGCGATGATCGAACGATAGACGTACATATTAAACGCCTACGCGAACGTTTCGCGGCTATCTCCGATTTTCGTATCGAAACGGTACGCGGACTTGGCTACCGGCTTGAGGTGCAGGAGTGATCGGTTCCTTATATACACGCGTAGTCCTGACCTTTCTGGTCTCCGTGATCGGGGGCACAATCATTGCTTTTTTTGCTGCAACCTGGATATTTCAAGATAAATTAAACGAAAACCTGCAAATCACCTTGCTTGACTTTGGCCAGGATATCGTCCGCATCTACGAGACATTGCCGTTACATGAAGCAGAAATGTTTATAAGTGAAATGAAGCAACTCAATTCCTACCACATTCGAATCTATAAAGCAACGGATCAATTCCAATCCTACGGAGAACTTAGAGGACAACATCCTTTCCCAGTGACTACGGAACAAGTGAAGAAAGTGCTGGATGGGGGAAGGGTCCAAGTCAATGGGATCGATACGATCTTCTTGGGATTGCCGATAAAAACTGAAATGGGAAGCAAAGCAATGTTTGTAGAACCCCTCACTTCCTCTTCCACCTCATTTCTCATCAAGTTTGTTGTAACTTTTTTGATTTGTTCGTTAATAGCAGGCAGCCTATTGATACTAATTGCGGCTATGTTTCTGGTGAGACCGATCAAAAAGTTGACAGAAGCTACCCGGCTTATAGCTGCTGGAGATTTCAACGTCAAGCTTAATATTAAACAAAAGGGTGAGATAGGTACTTTGGCTCGCAGCTTTGAAGAAATGATGCACGATCTACACCAGCTTGAGCAGATGCGCAGGGAATTCGTGACAAACGTATCCCATGAAGTTCAGTCTCCGCTCACTTCCATTTCCGGTTTTGCTATAGCGCTCAAGCAGGTAGACCTCCCGGATGACGAACGAAGCTGTTATCTTGATATTATCATCACTGAAACTGCACGAATGTCCAAAATAAGTGATAGTCTGCTAAAGCTGAGTTTGCTTGAATCTCAGTCATTGCAAATGCGGCTCGCCACGCTCAGTCTGGATGAACAGATCAGACGAGTAATCGTCGCTATTCAACCCCAATGGTCAGCCCGCAACATTCAGTTCGATCTTGATTTGCAGCCCACCAAAATCACGGCCGATCATGACCAGTTAAATCAGGTGTGGATCAATATCCTCGGCAATGGCATCAAATTTTCCAAAGATGGTGCCCGAATTAGCGTCAGGATCAAACAGAGTATCAAGAACGTGACGGTCCGTATATCGGATTCGGGTATTGGTATTCTCCCGGAAGACCAAAAGCGTATATTTGACCGATTCTTTAAAGCTGATCGTTCCCACAGCCAGAAATATGAAGGCAGCGGTATGGGACTGGCTATTGTAAAGCAGATCGTATCGCTTCATCAAGGGGACATCCGGGTGGAGAGCGAATACGGACGAGGAACGACCTTCATAGTCATCTTGCCAATCACAACACCAGCAGGGTGATTGGATTTCATGCCTTCTCTAGGCTATGACACCATGTATAAACCTTCTTGCATGTGATGATGCAAACTTTTTTGGCCTGTTCATCCTCCGTTCATACTGTAGTCATTAGGGGGACATCTTGGTTAGTTATACTGTCTTTAGCGCCCACGTTAAGGTGGCCTAACACAATGATGAAGACAGGAGTAGATGCAAGAGTGAAACCAAGAGAGGTAAAAAAATTGAAGATGAGTGTGAGGACAGCAAGAAAAAGAAATACTATAGCTGCTGTGACTCTCATGCTGACGATACTTGCTCCAATGTCTGCAATGGCCGCACCGACTGCCATGAATAACAACAGTAACCTTACGTATGAGACAACAAAGAAAACCGTAATCGAAAAAGCCAAATTACTGACTGAGACGTACGGTACGACGAGTCTGCAATATGCGCTCATTGATGGTGGAGAGATTGTGGTGTCCGGTCAAACGGGCAAGAACGATATAAAAGACAAGGTACCTCTTACTTCGAACACGATCTATGGCATTGGTTCAACCAGTAAAATGATGCTTACAGCCGCTGTAATGAAGCTGGTTGACGAAGGCAAGATCGATTTGGATGTGCCTGTAGTGAACTATATGCCTGATTTTACAATGAAAGATAACCGATACAAACAGATTACACCCCGTATGTTGCTGAATCATTCCTCTGGTCTTCTGGGCGCCTCAACCAGCAGTGTCACATTGTACGGAGATAATGACACGTATTCACATGATACGTTTCTCGATCAATTGGCGACTCAAAACTTAAAGGCAGATCCCGGAGCGTTCTCGGTATATTGTAACGATGGTTTTACGTTATCTGAGATTCTGGTAGAGAGAGTTAGTGGCATGAGCTTTACCGCATTTATACACAAGTATTTGACAGAGCCCCTAGAAATGAACGATACAAAAACACCGAAGGATGTTGTGGATCCAGCGAAAATGGCGGGCATCTATTCTCCGGTATATGAGGGACAACTTCCACAAGAGAATTATAATACCATTGCATCTGGAGGCATTTACTCCACAGCTGAAGATCTCGCTAAATTCTCACAAATTTTCACGGGACAGGTCGGTGGTATTCTTTCTACGAAGTCGGTGGAAGCTATGGCACAAGAAGAGTATAAGAGGGGCATGTGGCCGAAGGAATCTGCTCCGTCCTCCATCGCATACGGGCTAGGCTGGGATAGTGTGGGTTTGTTCCCATTCAACGAATACGGCATCAAGGCTCTAACGAAAGGTGGAGATACGTTATCTTATCATTCTTCACTCGTCGTACTTCCGGAATACAACATGGCTGCAGCCGTGATCTCTTCAGGCGGAGCAAGCATAACCAATCAATTCATTGCGAGTGAGTTATTACTTAGCGCACTTGAAGAAAAGGGCATTATTAAAGAACGGAAACCGGAAAAATCATTTGGTGTACCTGTGAAGGCTGATATGCCTAAAGAAATCTCCAAGTTTGCAGGGATATATGGTAGCAATAATTCAGTTACGAAGATCAAAATAAATAAGGCTGGACAAATGACGGTCTCCTCTCTCACGGCTCCAAGTAATCCGGTTCAAGAATACACCTATACATCAGATGGTACTTTTGTGAGTGATGATGGTACAGAAAAGTTGAAATTCGTTGTGGAGAAAAATGGGAATACCTACCTGTGGTCTCGATCTTATATCTCCGTTCCAGGACTCGGACAGGTGGCTTTCTCAGAATATAATGCGGAGAAGCTCAAAGCCAATACATTACCCAAGGAGATTAACGCTGCATGGGCAAAGCGCGATGGTAAAAAATATTATCTGGTGAATGAGAAATACACATCAATGCTCTATCTTAATGCTACATCGATCCTGCCTATTCATATGAATAAAGAGAATCCAGGGTATATGTCCAATAATAAAATTATTGGAGCCAACGAAGCAGCCAATCAATTGCAGATTCCGGGTACTGCCGGACGAGATACGATGGACATTCATTTCTCCAAAAAGAACGGAGGAGAGTATCTTACATTTTCAGGTTATGTATTCGCCAGTGAGGAAATGGTGAAACCAATCTATTCGGGTAAACAATCCGCAACAACCATTCAAGCAGATGGACATGCCAAATGGTTTTCGGTACCCGCTACTGCGAAAGGAAAAGTCATGACAGTGAAGTTACCTGCAAATGGAGCCTTTGCTATCTATGATCAGAACGGAATTTGTATTAATCACAGCGTGGTCAGCGGTAAGAATGTTGTTGTTTTACCAGAGAACGGCCGTATTGTATTTGCAGGTGAGGCTGGTTCCCAATTTCAAATTTCATTAAAAAAGTAAAAGGAGTAGAGTTTCAAACGGTTGTACAATAAACGAATTCAACAGGAGAGAACCATCATGATGAAAAAAATATTAATTATTTTGCTCAAAATATTTGGTGCGATCGTTATCGCTTTTGCATTATTTATTGCGACTGTCTTTATTGTTAATGTAGTTAGCAACAAATCGGAGGAAGGGAAAATAAAACCTTATGGCCAGTTTGTAGCGGTTGACGGCAAAAACATGAATGTGTTGATTCAAGGAAAAGGCAAAGAAACGGTGGTATTGCTTCCTGGGTATGGAACACCCGCCCCAGCCCTTGATTTCAAACCGCTCATCGATGAGCTATCTCCATTTTACAAAGTCGTTGTCATTGAGCCTTTCGGTTATGGATTAAGTGACATTACTGAAAAAGAGCGTACCACGGAAAATATGGTTAGTGAAATTCATGAAGCGTTACAGCAACTTGGTATTCATCGTTACACGCTCATGGCTCACTCCATTTCAGGGATATACGGCCTGGATTATGTGAACAAATATCCAAACGAAGTAACTTCCTTTGTCGGCATTGAAAGCAGTGTCCCAACGCAGGGAGGTAACGATGATCCATTCCCAACCGAAACGTACAAACTGCTTAAAAAATCAGGATTCTACCGAATGTTAATGAAACTGGCCCCTGATCAACTGATTGCACCTGATGTTGATGATGAAACCAGAGAGCAAATTAGAATACTTTCACTCAAAAATACGTTTAATCCGAACAACCTGAATGAAGGCGAAAACTTTGGTCCTAATTTCAAAGTCGCTGAGAACTTGTCTTTCCCCAAAGATCTTCCGTTGATTTTCTTCTTACAAGCGAATGATACCGAAACGGAAGGTTGGATACCTCTTCATGAGGAGCAAATAAAAAACTCTGTACATGGAAAAGTGATGACATTTGAAGGAGAGCACTATTTGCACTATACCCGATCCAAAGAAATCGTGGAAAATTACAGGAGATTTATGAATGAAATAAAATAAAAGATATCAATGAGTACCGAAAAAAGACACCTCGTCCATGGATTTGGACGAGGTGTTCTTTTTATTTAGATTACAGGACACTACGTAAGACAGCACCAGTAACAAAGCAGCCAGTAAAGATATTGCGTTAAGTCGATTTTCGCTCAACTAACTTGTATGATAAAGTATTTAGTCCATTGTTCGTGTTATTCCACCTATTTTGCAAAATGGAAAATGCATTCTCAGCTTGCTGAACAACAGGATAGTCAATCGTTGTCAAATCAAGCAAGTGAGCGACTTCCGTATTATCAAAACCCATAATCCCCAAATCTCCCGGAATGGAAAAACCTAACCGACGCAAGCTGTCGCTATTTGAGCAATTACCGCAGCTCCCTTATCTCCAAGCTTCGGAAACGCTTAAACCGCATATGCCCTGGTCCTCTTCATTACCAGATACCTGTCGCATGCCTTAATACTCTCATCCATCATACGCGGGCTTCCATCTGACTTCTAGGTGGGGCCTATTTGACGCTCACTGATCATTAACATGTACATTACTTAATCCCCCGTGATAACAAACTACGGATGCAATGTCGAGATCTAAATACTTTTTCAATGAGAGATGAGCTGCATCCATATCCGGTGTGGTCGGGATATGAATTCCCCTGAGAATTCCGTTTACACTGTACATCAAATCCCCGGCAATAAGAGTCTTACTTTGCATTAAATAAAGGCTGATATGACCAGGGGTATGCCCAGGCGTATGGATGACGCGAATTCTGCCGCAAAATGGCAGTTCCTGACCATCTATTAAGGTATCGTCCACTTTGCCCTTCGGGGGATTCTCAAGGTGACTATCTTTTAAAAGAGGGATCTCCCCCTGAATATACGGCTTATCCAGTTCGTGTGCATAGACTTTAATATGATCGCCACACTCCTGCAAAATCTCAGGAAGACTTCCTATGTGATCCACATCCTGATGCGTCAAAATCACAGCTTTTAGTTGGTCGAACGACACGCCAACCTTTTCCATAGCCACGCGTAAATCTTCCATTTGTCCGGGGAATCCTGTGTCTATTAAAACAGCCATTTCTCGATCCCACAATAGAATGGGGTGAATTATATTCCCATGAAAATCTAGCTGAAGCATTTCTACTCCCTGTGAAATTTCCATAATATCGGGCCTCCGTAAAATGAAATTGCCACCCATGCAGCTCACCGATTTAACAAGTCACGAAAATCGCTTTACTTGTTAGATCAGCGAGTCAGCGAGTGCCAGTAATGCTAAAATAGGTTTACGGGGCGAATCCAACTCTGTGGCGTTGCCGTTCCTTAATGTCAATGGATACGGTGCGAATGGATGTAATAGGAATAACAAGAGTCTGATACTGCGTAAGGTATTTAACGAACTTGTCGTCAATCTGATCCAGTACCCCGTCGCATACATTTGTCCCATCTATAAAATGAATAGTTACTTTCTTGCCTTGTAAGCTTGCTAACATGATATCACCTCGTATTATTTCTTGAAGTTTCTTGCAGATCATTAGGTTTTGAGCATACTCTATAAAGAAGTTATCACTTGATCAATAACACCATAATCCAGTGCCTCCTGAGCGGACATGTAAAAATCCCGGTCCATATCTTTTTCGACTTTTTCAAAAGATTGCCCGGTCCGCTCAGCTGTAATACGGGTTGCCTTTTCACGAGTCCATAAAATTCGTTTTGCGCTGATCGCAATATCGCTGGCCTGCCCTTGAGCGCCACCGTGCGGCTGATGGATCATAATCTCACTGTTCGGCAGCGCCGAACGTTTCCCTTTGGTGCCGGCCAGCAACAGGATCGCGCCAAACGAAGCAGCAAATCCCGTACATATCGTATGTACATCGGGTTTGATGTACTGCATCGTATCATAAATGGCAAATCCTGCGGAAGTAGAGCCACCCGGGCTGTTGATATACATGTAAATTTCTTTTTCCGGATCTTCTGCCGCTAGGAACAATAATTGAGCAATAATACCGTTAGCCAAATGATCGTCGATGGCTGCCCCTACAAACACAATACGATCCTTTAATAGTCTGGAATAGATATCGTACGATCTTTCACCTTGAGCGGTTTGCTCGACAACATAAGGAACATAAACATTCATTTTTTATACCCCCAATTTCCTGGTTCAGTTGATTTCTCCTTGTAAACGAACCGAGACCGTAAAAAGATACGGAGGTTTCAATGGGAAAACAATTTACCTAATTGGTGTAACTTTTACAACCACTTGTTCGTTTACATTGGAGGTAGCAAATGGCTTTGCTTTAGGAAAGGGCAGAATAAGACCGTGGAGGAGAAGGCCTATGAAGATAGATAATTCTATACAAATGACAGACAATATAATGAACATCGAGAACTTAGAGGAATTACAGGCAGTCCTGAAACGTTACTGTCTGTCGCTTACGAAATCAAATTGGGATGCGGAAGAATTGGCTCAGGACACTTGGGTAAAAGCATTAGGAAAGCTAAATAGCTTCGATCATACAAATCCCAAAGCGCTTTTGCTGCGGATTGCTAAGAACACCTGGATTGATGATATACGGAGAAAAGCAGTCTATACTCGAATATTGAATAGGGAACAAGCGAAAGTAACCGTACCGGATAATGGATCTTTTGAAATCGAGATAGCTTTGCAGTCCTTAATGAATCATTTATCTCCGCTTCAGAGAACTGTATTTTTGCTGCGAGATGTATTTGGTTATTCGATTAATGAGACATCCGACATGCTCGAAACAACGGAGGGAGCGGTAAAAGTTGCACTCCACCGGGCACGAAAATCGCTTGGAGCAGTCAAGGAGGATCTTCTCAAAGGAGAGTTATCCTTACCGGAAAGTGAAAACTCGAAGACTTTTCTAAGGGCGTTGACGGCGGCATATCAGATGGGAGATATTGCAGCAATGGTTATGCTCTCCCATCAGGATGTAATGGAGCCGGACGTGGTGATCGGAATCGTTAATAATAAGCTGCACCGGAGTCTCGCTTCAGTAAAACAAACGGATTCCCATACCATGAGTATGATAGCGGCGTAGTTTGCGAAGAGAAATGCAAGCTGATCATAGTGGTTGTTTCTGATGAAACAAGCTCCCGGTCATTCCAATTTACGAACAGATTGTTGGGATTACAGGCAGCAGGGCAAAAATCATGCGGGGCAGTAACAGAGGCAGCGCACAGCCAATGATGGCAAAGAGTCCATGGTGGCTGTGCGGAAAAATATCGGGGATATCATTCAGAAATAATATTTAATTTTTTATATTAGAAAGTGAACCCTGAGAGCTAACCCTTTTTATCGTGAAGGAGCAGTGTTTTTATAGGATAGCCTTTGCTTGATGCAGCGAAAAAGTTAGACCTGCCAACAAACATTGCGCATGACGATCAGCACGTTTTCTGACTAATACAAGCTAAGCGGGTAAATTTTCAACTCATATATCAGTTGATTTTGGGAGGTGAAAAATGAATTTAAATGAAATTAAACAGTTGCCAGATAATATGTCTAAAGAACAATTAGAATCCCATCTTATTCATTATTTGGATTCGATTGAAAATGTAGAGAAGGTTAATACGCTTGAAATGTTAGAATGTTTTTCAGAATTTGCTGATAGGAGAGCTAACACCTATGAATTGTTAAGTGATTCGTTCAGAAAAAGAGTAGATCGTTTTGTACTTAAATTATGGAATGATACATCTTCGGAGATAGTCGATGTTTATTCATCCGTTGTTGTTAATCTAAATTTAAAAATGAGTTACAACTTAATGAAAGACTCTTTAGAAAGAGATCTAAATGAAGAAGTCCGAGAAATCATCGAGGAGACAATTAACGAGATAGGCGAGGATATAGAGGTCCCATTTAAAATGAATTGATATGTAGATTTTAAAGTTGAATACATATTACATCTATGCATTTCAGGATTTATAGTGGTGCAGGCAATTAATGGCATCATCGTTGAAAAAGCTTTTCTTATATTGGGGTAGTGTCAGCTTCGCTAGTACTACCCCGCGTAGTTCAAGAGGATACTATCGGTGCATTGGACAAGCACATTGCGAATTTGTCTAGTAAAGCAATGTACCTGAACGAATGAGTGTAATATTTCAAACTGTAATTCTATTGATAACGATGCAAGAAGCCATCAACTAATTTGGCGTTTGTCATCTGAATTACGGACTGATTTTCCAGTTCCTTGGCCATATCATCATCCGTCATGGACACGAAAAAAATAATATCTTCTTTGGATTGGCCGAATTGATTAAAAAGTACATCGTCTGTTTCCTTAACTACCTTGGACATAATTTTTATCATTTTCATCTTTATAGTCAAACACATTTTCGGTTGTATACAGAAATTTGCTAATATGATTCAAGTGTGTTGTATCGCCATATTGATATTCGCAAAATCCCCATCTATAATAATTTTAATCTTCCTTGCTGTTGCACAGGTCTTGGGCTTTCATGTTTGTGATACGTCTACCATCTGAAATTTTTATTTCGGAGGGAAACAATATGTATAAGGAAGAAAGACTGCCTCAAAACGCAAAAGAAGGTATATTATTTTTATTGATTATTTCAATTATTTCAGTAAACACGATCGCCCCAATTATTATGGGGTTGGAACGCGGCTTTAGTAAAGAAAATTATTTAGAAACGCTAAAGATTATTCCGTTTATGTGGATTATCGTTGTTTTATTAGTAAGATTGGTTGCGGGACCATTAGTGGGTAAAGTGATACCCAAATTCGTAGGGCAAACAGATGGATTTAATGCTAGAGTTTTATTGAATACTTTATTGAATGTTACGGTCTTATCTATTCTTCTAACCATTATAGGAACTTGGGTTGGTACGAAACAAATAAGCCTAGAACCTTTTCAGAACTTCTTTCACAGTTGGTTTAGAAATTTTGGTGTAGCATTTTGGATTGAGCTATTGGTTGCTCAGCCAATAGCAAGATTTGCAATGAAAAAAATACACGCAAGACAGGCTAGCCAAGAGAGAGTGTAATTCCTTAACACCTAGTAGATTGATTAAAAATAGTGTAACTATATTCCAGTTTTTTATGGTGTACTCTTCATAGAACACTTGGAACGGAGAGATACCATACCTTTCAAGTCCAAAAAAGAAAACTGCATTTAGCGGATGCGGATCGTGAAATGCTTCAAGCCGGATCCGGTGCCGAAAAACCGTCTCCCCGGGTAAGTTATAATTTTACACTATTTCCCATAAAGGTTACAAAATTGATACCAAAGTCATAATAAAAACCGCATAACAACGTGTTTTTTCGTAAATCGGTAAAGTTACAAACCGCGAAAAAGCGCTGGTCCCAGGCTGGAACCAGCGCTTTTTCGCGGTTTGGATTACGAACTTTCGTCAGGTCAAGCAGGCCGGGTTGGCGACTTATTTCCTAAAATGACGCATTGCCGTCCGTTCGCCTTTATTCTTACTGGGCCGTTAAAATCAGCGGTCCGTCCGGCGTAATTGCGATCGTATGCTCATATTGCGCCGACAACTTGCCGTCGGCCGTTCTCGCCGTCCACTGATCGTCGTCGATTGTGATACGGAACGTACCTTCGTTGACCATCGGTTCAATCGTAAACACCATGCCTTCCTTTAACCGAATGCCTTTGCCGGCTACGCCGATATGCTCGTAGCTCGGCTCCTCGTGCAGGCTCTGCCCGATCCCGTGCGCCAGCAGATCGCGTACGACCGAAAACCCGTTCGCTTCCGCATGCTGTTGAATCGCCGACGTTATGTCGCCGAGCCGGCCCCCCGGGAGTGCCCGGGCGATCCCCAGATCCAAGCATTCCTTTGTCACCTTCATTAATTTTTGCGCTTCCGGCCGGATATTGCCCACCGCATAGCACCAGCACGAATCGCCGAACCATCCGCCGTATTCCGCGACGATGTCGAGCTTCAGCAAGTCGCCGTCCATAAGTGCCTGGTTCGAAGGAATGCCGTGGGCCACCACATCGTTGACCGAAATGCAGGTTTCGGCGGGGAAACCGTTGTATCCTTTCGTAAACTGCTTGCCGCCCAACTTGGTGATGTGTCTGGCAACAAAGTCATTGATTTCCCGGGTGGTGATCCCAGGCTCAATCAGTTTGGCCACCTCGCGGTAGCAGTCCGCAACGATTTGGCTCGCCGGCTTCATCTCTTCGATTTCCCTAGGTGATTTTAAAATGATCATCTTTGTCTATTCGCTCCTTATCACTTCTATAATTTTAAAAACCGGGCGATATCCCAGGCCTCCTCGTGCAGCTTTCCGCGGCGAAGCGAAAGCGAGGCGCAGCCGACCAAGGCGGCTAGCAGCATTTCCGCGCGCTGTAGCTGATACGGTGGCTCCGCCGCGTTTCCGCCGGAAGCGGTAGCCCCATCTACCGCACGACTGGTTTCCAGCAGCACGGCAAGCGGCGCGAGCACCTCCCGGCGAAAGGCGGCCGAGAGCGGGGCCGAGCGCGCTTCAGGCAGCGAGGCAAAGCCCTCACCGGCCAGCTTATGCAGCAGGTACAGGGCGTGGTCCTCCGCCCAAAGCTGCAGCAGCCGAATGCCGGCGGCGGCGGGGCCAAGCTCTGCGGCAGCGGCCGTTTCGCGGCTTCCGCTTTGGGAATCCGCGGCAGCCGAGTTCCCGGTGTCCGCCGCAGCAGCCAAGCCGAAATGCCCGCCGGCCGGCGCCTCCCCCGAAGCCGAAGCGCGCGGGGCCTTCAGTTGAGCCTCCAGCGGGACCTTTGGCGGAGTCTCTTGCGGGGCCTCCAGCCATCCCCCGGCCCGCTCCAACGCGTCCCATAGCAGATCGTGGAGCAAATTGCCCTTATTGCTGTAATAATGGTATACCGTGCCATAGCCGAGTCCCGCCTGCACGGCCACATCGCGGATTTCCAGTAAAGGCCCTTTATTCAAAAACACATCGGCAGCGGCTTTCCGGATTTGCGCCAGACGCCGCAGCCGGATCTCTTCGTTTTGTTCCTTCGTGCGTGGAGACATCTCGTTCGTTCACCTCTTTTATTTTTGACCTACTCTTATGTCAATATAAAACATTGGCTTGCGAATAACAAGAGTCGGGCAAACAAAAGTCCCGGCAACACCTCATAAACGATATGAAGATCAGTTATATATCAGCTCAATTTTAATGGTTTGATTGTACTGATATCATTTAGCTGGTCCCAGGTGAGCAGAAGTTATGCTATACTTGCGAAGTAAAAGGGGGTGCCTACTGATGGAGAATCTATTGGGATTGTCTGTGACTTCTTACACTCATGCAAAGCCAATTATTAGGAAAGCGTTACTTTGTATGGGGCGAAACAATTTTTAACGCTGAACAAGCTTTTTTAATATTTTTGGCTTTGCACCTTATTTTAAAGAATCAAAATAAGGGGCGAGCAAAATTGAGATATACGAATGCTACAAAAGTTTTACCTCAAAAACTAATAATGGAAATTCAAAAATATGTTCAAGGAGAGACTCTGTATATTCCTAAGCCAAAAATGGAATATATGGATTGGGGCAGTTTGAGTGGCGGGAGAAGGTTGCTTGAACAGCGAAATGCCGCAATCAGAAATGCTTTTCAAAATAGCAGCAGTATCGAGCAATTAGCTAAGGAGTTTTTCCTCTCTACCGAAACCATTAAGAAAATTGTGTATTCACATAAAAAGTAGGGGGATACACTAGCGAATATTGATTGATATCCCATTAAGTGGACATAACATAAAAAATACCTAATTTGCAAAGTGGCGTGGTGCTATACTCGCGTCAATGAATTTAATTTTGGCCTCATAACATGGTGAGCTTAGGGCGTGACCGGATGATCGCGGTGAAAAACCAATCCGGTCACGTCTTTTTGTTTGGCAAAAGATTTGATTCCACCGCCGATAGGTACAGCCTTCGTTCACTCTATCGGTGGTTATCGTTTCAAGTCTCGTATTACCTCCCACATCCAGATTCCCAAATACTTTTATGGCATTTCATTTTCTATTTCAAAGGCTGTACTTCATTTTTTCATTATTGTTTTTATGTCAAAAATGATTCTAACTCGTTGTTTTCATTTATAAAGCTTATTTTAATCTTTAAAATATGAATATAAACGACAGCAACAATTGAAGGGAGATATGTATTGATTCATTGTCTTTAAAACAAGAAAGTGAGGAAACGATTACTATGGGGGAGCAAAAAAGTAGAAGTAGACATCTGATTGATCCAGAAATTATTAGTGCAGTTGATTTAATACCAACAACCGATCTTACCGAATCTACACTAATGGAAGCACGTAAAAATCAATCTCAAATGATGCAACAAATAGATGTAACGCAGATGTTCCCTATTACATTAGAAAAAAAGGTTGTGCCAAGTTATTTTAGTGGTCCAGATATTCAAATAGAAATCATTAAGCCCAAACAATCCAAGCATCATAAGATGCCTCTATATTATTCGATACACGGAGGCGGGATGGTCTTAGGAAGTCCAGTCGTGGATCGTCCTGCTAATGCATCTCTTGCTGCACAACATGGTTTCTGTTGTGTATCTGTGTACTATCGCCTAGCACCAGAGCATGTACAGCCAAGTCAGTTACAGGATTGTTATTCGGGCCTAAAATGGTGTATTGAACATGCGGAAGAGTTAGGGATAGATACTCAGAAAGTTGCCGTAGGGGGCAGCAGCGCTGGCGGCGGTTTGGCGGCTGGCCTAGCCTTATACATTCGTGATCAGAAGGAATTCGAAATCCATCATCTAAGATTAATGAGACCAATGCTAGATGATCGCACAAGTACCGCACCAGAGCATCCATACGCAGGAGAGTTTATTTGGACAAAACAAAGTAATTATTTTGGCTGGAAATCTGTATTGGGGGATGAACCGGGTCAGGAGGAGGTAAGTGAGTATTATGTGCCGGCCCGTGCTAAGTCATTGGCCGGGTTACCACCGACTTATATAAATATAGGTACCATTGATTTATTCATTGATGAAGCCTTGTTTTTTGCAAAACAATTGGCCTTTGATGGTGTCTTAGTGGAATTACATGTCTATCCCGGATATCATCATATATCTCCCGCGTTTCCGGATGCGCATTTTTCAAAAGAAGGGGCCAGAACAAGTGAATACGCCTTACTGAAAGCTCTGGAGATATTTGATATAAATTCTGAGTATAATGCTAAACGCTAATAAGATCCGAATGCAGTAAATAAAGCACTGATGGAGAATATCCATCAGTGCTTTTTCATACCTACTTATGATCTGAATAAACAATTTATTGTTAGATTCGGTTGAGAGTCATCAGTTTAGCTGTGGCCAGCCTCAGCGTGTCAATGTCGCCAAGGCGATTGCGTTAAAACCCAAGTTGATCGTGCTGGATGAGTCGGTGAGGGGGATGGATAATGGTGTACTACCTGATGTACTTGATACTTTTTAACAATGTATTAATTCTAATCTGATATTATCTTTTTTCATCCCTTCCGACTTTTACCACCCATTTAGGGTAAAATAATACCAAGCATAAAATCCAACTACGGAAGTGGTGATGTCCCATGTCAACGAGCAGCAAACCGAATAGATTAGCCAAGGAAAAGTCGCCTTATCTGCTGCAACACGCACACAACCCAGTTAACTGGTTCCCTTGGTCAGATGAGGCTTTTGAAATCGCCAAACGCGAGAATAAGCCCATTTTCTTATCTGTCGGCTATTCCACTTGTCATTGGTGTCATGTAATGGAAAAAGAATCCTTCGAGGATGAAGAGGTTGCGGAGATATTAAACCGGGACTATGTATCCATTAAGGTGGATCGGGAGGAACGTCCGGATGTGGATCATATTTATATGTCCATCTGTCAGACGATGACGGGGCATGGGGGTTGGCCGCTGACGATTCTGATGACGCCGGATCAGAAGCCTTTTTTTGCAGGTACGTATTTGCCCAAAGAGCAAAAATTCGGCCGTGTCGGTCTATTGGAGCTGCTGGAGAAGGTGGGAACCCGGTGGAAGGAGCAGCCCGAAGAGCTGGTGGAGCTGAGTGAGCAGGTGCTTACCGAGCATGAGCGACAGGACTTACTTGCAGGTTATCGCGGTGAACTGGATGAACAGAGCCTGAATAAAGCTTTCCATGAATACAGCCACACCTTCGATAAGGAATATGGCGGCTTCGGGGAAGCTCCCAAGTTTCCTTCTCCGCATAACCTGTCTTTTTTGCTGCGATATGCACAGCATACGGGGAATCAACAGGCGCTGGAAATGGCAGAGAAGACGCTGGATGCGATGTCCCGGGGCGGAATCTACGACCATGTAGGTATGGGATTTTCACGGTACTCAGTGGATGAGAAGTGGCTGGTGCCGCATTTTGAAAAAATGCTGTATGACAACGCTCTGCTGGCCATTGCGTATACAGAGGCTTGGCAGGTGACGGGCAAGGAGCTGTACCGGCGTATTACGGAACAAATCTTTACATATATCACAAGGGACATGACAGATGCAGGAGGGGGTTTTTATTCGGCGGAGGATGCGGATTCCGAAGGAGAAGAGGGCAAATTCTATGTCTGGGACGAATCTGAGGTAAGGGCTGTACTCGGCGATAAGGATGCCGCCTTTTTTAACGATTTGTATGGGATTACTCCTTACGGGAATTTTGAAGGCCATAATATTCCGAACCTGATTGATATTAATCTGGAAGCCTACGGGATCAAGCATGACTTGACTGAACAGGAACTGGAACATCGGGTCAATGAGCTACGCGGCAAGCTGTTTGCTGCCAGGGAACAACGGGTTCACCCTCACAAGGATGACAAGATTTTGACCTCGTGGAACGGGTTGATGATCGCTGCTTTAGCGAAGGCGGGACAGGCTTTTGGAGATACCAGATATACAGAGCAGGCCCAGAAGGCAGAGTCGTTCCTATGGAACCAACTGAGACGGGAGGACGGACGGCTGTTGGCACGTTATCGGGACGGAGAAGCAGCTTATCTCGGCTATGTAGATGACTATGCTTTTTATGTGTGGGGCTTGATCGAGCTATACCAGGCGACCTTCGATGTACAATATCTGCAACGGGCGTTGACGCTCAATCAAAATATGATCGACTTGTTTTGGGATGAGGAACGGGACGGATTATTCTTTTACGGGTCAGATAGTGAGCAGCTAATTGCCAAGCCTAAAGAAATTTATGACGGAGCCATTCCGTCGGGTAACAGTATCGCGGCCCATAATTTTGTAAGGCTTGCGCGGCTAACGGGTGAATCTCGATTGGAGGACTATGCAGCCAAGCAGTTTAAGGCTTTTGGCGGCATGGTTGCTCATTACCCGTCAGGCTATTCGGCGTTGCTCAGTTCGTTGTTGTATGCAACTGGAACGACGAAGGAGATTGTTATTGTGGGCCATAGGGGTGATCCGCAGACCGTACAGTTCATTCAGGCGGTTCGAGCAGGATTCAGACCCCATACAGTGATTATTTTGAAGGATGAAGGACAGCCGGAGATTACAGAGACGGTTCCTTATATCCGTGATTACGCTCTTGTGGATGGCAAACCAGCCGTATATGTGTGCGAGCATTTCGCCTGCCAGGCACCTGTCACCCGTCTCGATGATCTGAAGACTTTACTGAATTGATTAACCTAAAATAAAAACAAATTTGATCCCCTTGGGGTAACAAGCATATGGTGATTTTCGAAAAATGACCTTATGTATGCCAACCTCAAGGGGATTATTTCATGTTTAGAGGTAGGTATAGTGAGTTAAAACTAACATTTCCTTAACATGTTCAGTGCATTTTTTTTAATATTTTTTAGGTATATTATATTAAGGAATCGGTTCCAAGGAGCCTTGCTGTATTCAAAACTAAGTACATATACCTATTTGTTGTCGTGTTTATATCTTTTTTTGTGTCGAAGCGTTTTAGAGGGAGATGATGAAGAACAGAAAAGGGGAAGTGAATTTGTCGAGTGAATAACCATCAGCAAAGCGAAGCGGTTCACAATATGCAAATAATCCAGGTGATGAAATGGAGATGTTGACTGATGAAGAAGTTTGCAGGAAAACCATGGGACGTAAGAAGGATGCTCAGCAATAATTTTAAAACGAAGTTGATGGTCGCTTTTATTGCTTTTTTGATCATACCATCTATGATTGTTGGGGCTTTATCATTTTTGAGCGCCAGCCAGGAAATTCGAAACCAGATTGAATATAGCGCCGAGCAGGCCATTGTCCGCACTAATTATGTTATTGACAGTGCTATTTCACCTAAGATATACGACGCAGAATATTTTGCTGAGAAGCTAAAGGGCAATCGAGTAGAGACGGAGGAAAAGGCAGCCGATCTGGAGGAATTTTTTAAGCAATATATTACAATCCATCCTGAAGCAGAAGCCATTTATTATGGTTCGAAGGATGGTAAATTTATAACCTATCCACAAAAGCAATTACCCGATAACTATGACCCTCGAGTTAGATCATGGTATGAGGATGCCACAAAGGAACAAGCCAAAACAGTGATTAGTTCGCCCTATCTCTCCTCTTCCTCCAAGCAAATGACAGTTACGGTGTCCAGAGCCACGGCGGACGGTTCGGGTGTTATTGGCATTGATCTGAAGGTAAGCGGTATTAAAGAGACTTTGAACAATATTAAAGTAGGCCATGAGGGTTATGCCATATTGCTGGACAGCAATCGTACTTACATTGTTCATCCGACGAAGGCACCAGGCACCAAAATTGCAGATATTGAATCACGCATGTATGAGAGCGACGCGGGTGAATACGAGTATCAGTATGAAGGCCAGCCCAAATACATGAACTATGCGACCAACAAGCTGACAGGCTGGAAAATAGGCGGAACGCTGTATTTATCTGAAGTGGATGAAGCAGCACAACCGATTTTGATCAGCACTTTGCTTACGGTCGTCGGGTGTCTTGTGGTGGGGATAATCATTGTCTATTTCCTGATTCGTTCCATCATCAAACCTATTTTAAAATTGAAGGAACAAGCGGTTAATGTGAGCGCAGGGGATCTGACGCAGGACATTCAAGTGAAGAGTGAAGATGAGATTGGACAATTGGGACTGGCTTTCCGAAACATGCAGGATAACTTGCGATCTGTCATTCAGAACGTAGGGGAAAGTGCAGATCATGTCGCTAGATCCTCGAACGAGCTAACGGTAAGCGCAGAACAAACCAGTGCTGCAAGTGAGCAGGTATCACAGGCTGTTCAGGAAATTGCCAGTGGAGCAGAGAAGCAGACTACAGGCCTGGAAAATAACTCAGTAGCCCTTGATGAAATTGCACAGGGAGTCACACAAATTGCGGAACGCTCCATCTCGGTAGCCGATTTGGCCAGAAGATCCTCTTTACAAGCAGAGGAAGGACGGAAATCCGTTGAGCAAACAGGCGAACAAATGAATTCGATTCACCATTCGGTAGAGCAATCTAACCGAATGATTCAAACCTTGCAAGCCCGCTCTCAGGAAATCGGTGAAATTACCAAGGTTATTGGTGAACTATCCAATCAGACGAACCTACTGGCCTTGAATGCAGCGATTGAGGCGGCTAGAGCAGGTGATCATGGCAAGGGCTTTGCCATCGTTGCAGATGAGGTGCGCAAGCTGGCAGAGCAATCGCAGGCATCTGCAACACAGATTGCCACATTGATTGCCGAAATTCAGCATGAAACGGAAACCACGGTTCAGACGATGAACCGTGTTACGACTGAGGTTCAGGATGGGCTGCAGATTTCCAAAGAAACCATTGTCAAGCTGGGAGACGCGATGGAAGGCATTCGGGAGACCACACCTCAGGTGGAGGAGGTCGCTGCGATTGCACAACAGATATCAGCGAGTGTACAAGAGATTGCAGCGACAGCCAACGAGCTGGCGACAATTGCAACCGGTAATGCCGCTACATCTGAGGAAGTCGCCGCTTCCTCGCAAGAGCAGCTGGCTTCCATGGAGGAAATATCAGCCTCTGCTCAGCTGCTATCAACAATGGCTGCTGAGTTGAAGTCGATGATCAGTCGTTTCAAATATTAAAACGCACTTGAACCCTATGGAATCTATAGTACAATGAATGCTCGGGACAGCTCTTTAAGCCTTATGGCATAAGGAATCTGTCCTGAGTTTTTTTATATTCTCATTCTTACAAAGTAGGGAGATTACAGGAGGGAGAACACTTGGTTCGAGACTTGGTGCTTTATGTTATCGTGATATTATTAATTGTTTTGACTTTTCAGCCACCTATTACATTTGCGCGCCGCAATCTGATTTCTCAGCTCATTCGGCAGACGATCACGCGTGTTTTTTATGGAATGACAGGAATTCTGTTTTTATATTTTGGCATAAGTGATAGAGCTCTGATGACTTGGGTTCTGGAGCTAGTGATTGGTCTGATGTTCATCGCTTTGTTTGTACGCGTTTGGATCATTAAACATACATATGAACAACGTTTACTGGACCAAAACCGTGATCTCCTAAATGTGCTTCGGGTTCAACCTGGCTTTACCTTCAGGCTGGAGAAAAGCGGCGACGAATTTTATTATAGGCTGCTCGAAGGAGGCTTGCTGGAGCGCATGGGTCTGAATATGCAAGTCAGCTATAATCGAAGGGAGCATGTGGAGCGACTCGGGGACATTTTTGAGCTATCCTCTGAAACGCTGGAGCAGCTTTGTGAATATTACAAACAGGCATGGTTCGGTGACCGGACGGTATTTGAGCTGGAGTTTTGGGAATACTCGGCTTTAATTACCTTACATCCGGTCAGGGAGAACGGGATCACCAAGCATGTCATCGGTCACGTAATGGATATTACGGAGTATAAAGCTTCCGAGCAGAAAAGAAAGGAGGTAGACGAGGCTAACCATGCCAAAAGCGTTTTTTTGGCTCATATGAGCCACGAAATTCGCACGCCGCTGAATGGTATTATCGGTCTGTCCAAGCTGTTGAACAAGACAGAACTGACTGCTGTCCAAAAAGACTACCTTGACAAGCTGCTCGCCTCCTCACGAACCCTCTCATCCATGCTCAATAACGTATTGGACTTTTCCAAAATGGAAGCAGGCAGTTTGGAACTGGAAAGGCTGGAGTTTGAGCCGGAAAAAATGCTTCGGCATCTTGCAGATACGGTGGGTACTTTGCTGGAACACAAAGAAATAGAGATCATTTTTATAACGGACCCCAAATTACCCAAAAGTGTTAAAGGTGATCCATTGCGGATGGAACAGGTGCTTTTAAACCTTCTGACTAATGCCGTCAAATTTACGGATCATGGACATGTATTGTTAGAGGTGAAAATGCTAAGCCAGCAGAACGGACGGGTAGTGTTGTCCTTTATGGTGGAGGATACGGGTATAGGTATTTCCGAGGTGGGTGTGAACAAGCTGTTTGTCCCTTTTACCCAAGCGAATACATCAACCAGCCGCCGATATGGGGGCTCCGGGCTGGGTTTGGCCATTAGCAAGCATTTGGCTGAAGCCATGGGCGGGAATGTAGAGGTTGAAAGCCGATTGGGAGAATACAGTCGGTTTTACTTTAATGTCGATCTGAATATCGGGGATCTACATCCGGAAGGCGCACAGATAGAAAAACAAATAAGCGGCAAAGCCTTAATTGTTGTGCGGCATGAACTGTTGAGATTTAGTCTGAACGAATTACTACAAAGCACAGGATTAGAAACATACACCATTTCATCCTTTCAGGAATGTGTGGAAGCTTTTCAAAATGGCGAATATTTTGATTTGGTTATGGTCGACATGGGGATGAATGGCTTTAGAGAGCTGGATACACGGAGACAATGGCTTCAATTGCTAAATAGACAGATGACTCAGGTCATTGGGCTTACAACAGTGTTCCAGATGGAAGGGATAGCAGTTGGGGACGAGGATAGCAGGGTGGATGCCTTTTTGTCCAAGCCCGTGACTCGAAACGCTGTATTGGAGGTTATCCGCTGGAGGCTGGAAAAGGAAAAGACAGTGTCTGTAGATGTTAATACTCTGGTTACATATACGATGATGAGCCCTCGTTATGAAGGAGAGATTACAACACAGAAGTATCAAATTCTCATAGCGGAGGACAATGAGATTAACCAGGTGGTAATTACCGAATTCCTGGCAGAGCGCGGTTTTGAAGTAACCATGGCTGCAAACGGAAGAGAACTGTTAGAGTCACTGGAACTGCGTTCCTGGGATATGGTAATGCTTGATCTGCATATGCCAGAGATGGATGGCTTTGAGACGGCCAGACATATTCGCAGAAAGAAAGCTTTTAACAGACTTCCAATTATCGCCTTTACGGCCGATGCTGCGCAGCATGAACAGGAGGTTTGCCTTCTTTCAGGCATTAATGCTGTGCTGCTCAAGCCTGTCCATGAACTGAACGCTGTAAGAGTGTTAAACAGTTGGATTCATTTAGCATGGTTGCAAGAACTAAATGGTGTTCACGCGGAACAGGCGATAGCCGGCATGGATGGAAAGGTATATATTTTCCAATTTGCCCTTTATAAATGGATTCAGGAATACCAGTATCTCGATAAAAGATTGACGAGGAAAATGGACAACGGACAGTTATCTGCCGCTCTCCGATTAATCCACTCGCTTAAGGGAGGGGCAGGAAACCTGTTTGCGTCCGGGCTGCTGGCAAAGGTCATAGAGCTGGAAAAGGGATTGAAACGTAGCCATGAAACCTCACCGGGGGAGCTGTATCCAGACTGGCGAGAGCAATTGAGCTTGGTTCAAAAGGAGATTAACCAAATCAAGTCATCGGTTCCCTGGAGCTGATCGTGCTATTGCACAAATTTATAACCAATTCCCCAGATGGTCCTGATTAATTTCGGCTTTTTAGGGTCTTTTTCGATTTTCCTGCGCAAATGGTTGATATGTACGTCTACAGCCCTCTCATTAATAAAGGAGTCTGTGCCACGAAGAGCTTGAATCAAGGCATATCGGCTGAATACAATTCCCCGGTTCAAATAAAAAAGCTTCATAAGCTCAAATTCCGAAAATGTCGTCTCCACAATCTGCCCATCAACGGTAATCATTCTTCGCGCCAGATCCAAAACAATGTCTATTTCAGGCTCGGCTTCAGGCGCAAGGCCTCTTGCCTGTAACCGTGTGATTTCAATACGACGGAAAAGAGCCTCGATTCGCGCCTTTAGCTCCTGCATACTGAAAGGCTTGCAAATATAATCGTCTGCTCCCAACGTAAGTGTACGGATGCGCTCTGAGATATTGTTTTCTGAAGAAATCACGATGATTGGCACATCCGTATGCTTGCGTACCAGTGGGCAGGGATTTACACCATCCAAATCTGGAAGCAGCAGATCTAGCAAAATAATATCAGGCTGCACCATACCCAGCCGGGCAATTCCCTCAGCCGCCTGTTCCACCCGGGTAACGTTGTAGCCTTCTCCAGTCAAATACAAGGAAAGGGTATCTCCCAGCATATTGTCATCTTCAATAATCAAAACATTAGACATGATGATATTTCCTTATCTTTCTATCAAATTCGAGCCAAATGGTTAGGATAGGTTCAATGCATTCAAAAAGTTTTTGGCAAGTTCTTTTGATAGAGTAACCCCCTTTGGACAGTCTGTCAAAAGATCAGGGGGATCGGGGCAAACCAATAGCCGGGCATAACTGATTTATACTTTTTTGATATGGAAATGCTCTATTTATAAGATTTTTAGCTCTATTCCGACATTTTTCGTGGAGAATTAACAAAATACACCAAGCCCTCGACACTCAATTACAAAAATTTAACAAAACACATTAGAATCATGCATTGACTTCAAAAATAATTATGGTATTTTATTACATAGGAGTGACATCCACTGATAGAGACCCCTTAGAAACCCCCACCACTTAATCTTCTGGAGTTTAATTTACTCTCAATAGGCTACTCTGCATTTATTTATCTGTACTCTATTCGTTCCCGTGATCGTACTCATGATTCTTTGGTGTGGCTACCCCTTTGCGATTCAGGCTGTCTTCTCATTTTAGATTACATATTTACATTTTTTTGCTTTCCATGCTTGTATTTTTTCAAATCAGGTCAGCGGGAGGACGAGAGATTATGAACACATTCGAAGCACTGGAGTCCAATGTAAGATCCTATTGCAGAAGTTTTCCGGTTGTTTTCAACAAAGCGAAGAACGATGTGCTGTACACAGAGGCAGGAGAGGGATATATCGACTTTTTTGCCGGAGCAGGGGCTTTGAACTACGGGCACAATAATGATTTCATGAAAAACCGGCTTTTGGATTATTTAACCTCAGACCGGATTATGCATGGTTTGGACATGTTTACGACGGCCAAACAGGAATTTATTGAATCTTTCTCCGAGCGTATTCTCCAGCCCAAGGGCTTGAATTATAAGCTGCAATTTTGCGGTCCAACTGGTACTAATGCGGTGGAGGCGGCATTGAAGCTTGCGCGCAAGGTGAAGAAAAGAAATGGAATTTTTGCTTTTATGGGCGCGTTTCATGGCATGTCGCTAGGCGGTTTGTCTGTTACCAGTAACAACTCCATGCGAGAGAGCGCCGGTGTATCGTTGAATAACGTTACCTTCATCCCTTATAACAGTACATTTAACGGCTTGGATACCATTTTATATATGGAGCAGCTTTTAACGGATACCCATTCCGGGGTGGAAAAGCCAGCAGCCATCATTCTGGAAACAGTACAGGCTGAGGGCGGTATTAACATCGCAGATACCGAATGGCTACGTGATTTGCGGCAGCTGTGCGATGATCATGATATTTTGCTGATTATTGACGATATACAGGTTGGCTGCGGTCGAGTTGGTTCGTTCTTCTCGTTTGAGCGGGCGGGTATCGTTCCTGATATGGTTGTTTTGTCCAAGTCAATCAGTGGCTATGGTTTGCCGATGTCCCTGTTGCTGATCAAGCCGGAATTGGATATTTGGAGTCCCGGTGAGCATAATGGCACCTTCCGTGGAAATCAGCTTGCTTTTGTCGCTGCAAAGGCAGCGCTGGAGTTCAGGGATACGGTAGGGCTGGAAGCACAGGTGAAGGAAAAAGAGGCTTTTGTCCAGCAATTTTTGCGTGAACATATTCAAACAATCGATCCTCTCATTGAAATTCGCGGCTTGGGTCTGATCTGGGGAATTGATGTATCCCACCTGGGAGAAGCGTTCGCCAAGGAGGTAGCTACTCTCTGCTTTAGTAAGGGTCTCATCATTGAGCGGGCTGGACGTAACGATACGGTGATTAAAATTATGCCTGCCCTGACGATCAGCTTGGAAAACCTGCGTGAAGGCTGCAACATCATTAAAGAATGCATGGTTCAGGTGTCCAGCACACTGGTTACTTTGTAAATCTTCATATTTTAACAGATCGACGGGAACCTCCATCGCTGCTATTTTCTAGCGGTAGGAGGTTCTTTGTCAAACCACCAACAATCCGGTATGATGAGAATAATTATCAATGAACAATACTGGAGTGAAACGCTATGCAGGAAGCTACTTTTCATCATAATTTTAATTTATTCCTTGAAAAACTGGAGCTGAACGCTGACGTTACAGGTCATAAAGCTCCGATGGAACTTACACAAACCGTGGGGAAGGGCACTATTCGCCGCTGCTCCCCGCGTCTGGATATGGAGCTTGTGGTTTCCGACTATACCTTTCATCAACGCCGAACGATTGATTTTGTGGCTTCTGTGCCTATGGTCGAGCTTACTTGCTGTTTTCGCGGCAGCCGTGAGGTTCAGGCGTCGGGAGTGCGGCATGAAATTGTGCCGGGGCATTTTTCGTTACAGCTTCTGAAGCCGGGCGAAGCCCGCTTTGAATTTACGGCGAACGAGCAATTTACGATGCTAGGCATCGGCATTCCGGTATCGACATTTCATTATTTTATGGAAGAGGCGGACGGGAGAAGGAGTGTTGATTTTGCGGATTTACTCGGATCTCATTCGTTTCGCGCTTTTCAGGCTCGCATGAATCCAGTTGCCGTCTTCAAGTTGACTCAGCTGATGCAGGGCATCCAATCCGGTTCGATGCGCAATATTGAGATGGAATGTGCCGTATTGGATTTGTGGATGCTCGCTTTACGCACCTTTTTCGAGGATGGGCATGATCCATCTGTCTCCTTGAACCGGGACGAAATCGCCAAAATTAAGAGGGCGCGTCAAATTATGCTGGAGCACATGGCGGAGCCGCCGTCTCTCTTGCAGCTTTCACGTATGATCGGCATGAATGACTACAAATTGAAAATGGGCTACAAGGAAATGTACGGAACAACCGTCTTTGGAGATCTGCGTGAACAACGGCTGGATCAGGCTCTTCATTTGCTGCAAGTCGGAGGAAATAGTGTAACGGAAGTTTCTTGTGCGGTGGGTTATTCCAATCCAAGCTACTTTGCAGAGGCATTCCGAAAAAAATACGGCTGCAACCCGGGTACGCTCGTCCGAAATCGCTTATTCAGCTAAAAAACCCATTCCCGCAAACCAGCAACGAATTCCGTTAGCTGGTAGATCAGAACCGAACCCCCGTGTAGGATGAATGGCAAGGTTACTGTACCTGTTATTCATTCATAAGAAGGGGGAACTAGGGTATGAATTCCGTACCACATGTACAAAAAGCACCTAACCCAAAACATTTCTGGACACTCGTCCTGTGCGGAACTTTACTGGTCATTACAACCACAGGCTTGGCCCGTATGGGTTATGGTGCTGTGCTTCCGTATATGCAGAAGGGGCTGCATCTGACAATATCACAGACAGGATTACTGGGAACGATCATGTTTCTGGGTTATTTGCTCACGGTAGGCTTGTCAGGTGTGCTGGCTGTACGCTGGGGAGCTAAATTGGTGCTTATAACGGGCAGTGCGGCTGTAGTGGTCAGTATGCTCGGATTGGCATGGTCGCCTTCATTTTGGGCTATCGGGTTGTTCATGTTCGTTATTGGGGCTGGCAGCTCACTTGTATTTACTCCACTGATGTCCCTGATGATCGGCTGGTTTCCGCAGCAGCGGGGGAAGGTATTAGGTATACTGTTGAGTGGCGCCGGTATCGGCATGTTATTAAGCGGTTTTCTGATCCCTGTGATCATACGGGTATTTCCTCATGACGGCTGGCGTGCTGTATGGTTGTGCTTCGGGATTATTTCGTTAGTGGTGCTCGTGTTGTCACTATTTGTTCTGAAAAATCCGGCATCTGCCCGTCAAACGGTAAGCGAGGAGGATAAGCCCCAGTGGTTGAAAAATAAGGAGCTTACCCGCATTGCTGTTTTATATTTTCTGATTGGCATGGCCTATCTAATACCTAATCTGTATCAAAGCAGCTATATGCTGGAGGCAGGTATTTCAAGCAGCACGACAGGGCTGATATATGCGTTTGCAGGGGTATTCAGCATTATAGGCGGCCCTGTATGGGGAAGTATCTCGGACAAGGCTGGGGTGCAACGAACATTTATGCTGGCGTGGATTTTTGCTGTGCTTGGGGATCTCGTTCCCATCGTTATGGACAACGTGTGGGGCTTTGCGATTTCATCCATCATTTGGGGTTCGAGCATCGGAGGACTAGTCACCTTGATCCAGGTTAAAGCTTCACAGCAGGTTCCGTCCAAATATGTTCCCTCTGCCATCGGGTTTGTCTCTGTATTTTATGCAGTAGGGCAGATGCTGGGTCCCGCGCTGTCAGGCTGGATGATCGAGCATATGGGGGGCTTTGCCGCCGCTTACAGCTTGGGGGCTGTCGTCTATGCATTAGGCTTCGTGCTGAATAGCAGGGGGAAAGTCGTTTCCGTGCAATCAGAACGCAGTTCGTTATAATTCCTGATTTGAAAATTAAACTCAAAAAAAAGCCCCCTGGTCGGTAGACTGCCACATTCTGCGTCACAGCAGGTGGTAGCTCCAACCAAGGGGCATTTTCCAATACAATTAAGAAGTAACGGTTTGCACGTATCTTTGCGCGGATTGCTCAAGCTCCTCATCGGTCAGAACCCCAGCGCCATATTGCACGAAATAAGGGAGCAATTTGGCACCAAGCAAGTGGCTTGTAGCTTCGAGAGGTCTCAACAGTTCTTCGATTGTGTATCTGTTCCGTCCGTCATGTTGATAGTTTTCCTCTACACTAGCGGCAGACAGAGCAATCAGTAACTCTTTGCCCTCCAATTTGCCACCTTCGCTTCCATAAGCCCAACCGTAAGTCAGAACCACATCTTGCCATTTTTTCAGCAGGGAAGGGGTGCTATACCAGTAAAAAGGAAATTGCAGTACGATACGGTCATGCTGCTCCACCAGTTCCTGCTCTTGAGCTACATTGATTTTCTCATCCGGGTATACTTCATACAGGTTATGAACGGTTATACCCGATTGCTTTTTAAGCTCCTGGACCCATCTTTTGTTAACGCGGGACTCCGCAAGATTAGGGTGGGTTACAATAACAAGTGTTGACATATGAAAAACATCTCCTTTAACTTATTTTATGTAAGTAAATTACGTTATTACTTGTAGTTATTATAGTTTCAGCTTATATTCTTGTCAAATGGCTTGTCTTTAAAAAATAAATCCCCGGCAAGCGAGTGCCGGAGAAGTCATCCTGTGAGTATTCTCTGTCGAATTAGGCAATATGATTGAGCGAAACTATCTTATTCTTGCCAGAACGCTTGGCTTGATATAGATAGTCGTCCGCTTCCTGAAAAAACGCATCTTTATTCATTTCTTCTGTATAGCTTTTCAGCCCAATGCTTACGGTTACGGAAATGTTTTGCTTTTTTTCGTAAAAAGTCATCTTTTCCACTTCGTGCCGGATGTTTTCGGCGATTTGATAAGCTTCTTCAAAGGTATGCTCGAACATCAGGATGGCGAATTCCTCACCACCATAGCGGGCCGCAATATCATTAGCTGTAATCTGTTCTGTAATGATTAGCGAAATGCTCTCCAAAATTTTATCTCCGAACTGGTGCCCATAAGTGTCGTTAATTTTCTTAAAATTGTCAATATCCAATAACGCGAGATGGATAATGGCGCCTTGCTCGGCATATTCGAGTGCTTTTTCATAGAAGTTCTGAAAGGACAAATGATTATAGAGCTTGGTTAATCCGTCGGTCATCGACATTTTGCTTATAATCGCATTACTAATCATTAATTCCTGGTGGGCACGCTGTGTTTTATACAAATCCAGCAGCAGGTCACGGCCACTTGCCTGAATAATAATGGCAATAAAAGTGGACATAATCAAAAAGATCGGAATCGATACAATATCAAAGGCCGACAAGTAGGTGCGGAACGAATCATCCACTGCCAGCAAAAGAAAAAAGACTCCAACTTGCAAAACAAAGGAAAACCATATTAGGCGACGATTGAAGAACAGGATGGATGAGAAAATAGGCAACAAGCACAACGCCGGGATAATCCGAATATCGTAGTTTAAACGAATGATGGTCCAGCAAATGACTGTGCTTGCCATAAATAGGATTACAAATGAATATCTGTTGTATTTATAATGAACCAGCTCTGCAAGCAGGTTGGAACCACACATGATCATTGTCGGAACAATAAGAGTTTCAACGTAAAATCCATATGGTGTAGCATCATAATTCAAAAATAAATAGCAACCGAGCTGCGCAATAAAATGTACGGCTATAATCATCCAGTATAATAAAAACATCCTCCGTACCCAGCGAGCTTCCTTTAACTTATAATCGGTTGTTTGAGTAAGCCGTGTTGTCTTATTCATGATGTCACCACACTTAATGTATCTTTAGCCATTCTCGTATTATAAGATACTATGTGATGAAGTTGAAGCTAATTTTTTAGGTGCCGATTTAGGTGCCAATGTACTTGTCAGCCCAGTAACACTTTAACCTGATGGACAGCACCATCTCCTGCAACCGGCAGAACATTGTCCGTGAGAACAGTCCCATCTATCGTGACTGTAGCTACACCCTTGGATATATGTTGTGGATTCGTGATTTGGATCACGTAGGTATTGCCGCGAAAGACGCGAGTGATTGTAAATTCGTCCCAGGCTGCAGGAATGCACGGGTCAATACGCAGACCATCCCATTCGGGCTGGATACCAAGAATAGACTGGGTAATGGCTACAAAGTTCCACGCGGCTGTGCCAGTCAGCCATGAATTTTTGGCTTCGCCTTCACGAACGGCATCCTTGCCTGCAATCATTTGTGCATATACATACGGCTCGGTGCGGTGGATGTCGCTGATGTCCTCCAGGTAGGCAGGAGCAATTTTGCTATACAGCTCAAAAGCGCGATCTCCACGGCCAATCACGGCCTCCGCCATCATAATCCACGGGTTATTGTGACAGAAGATGCCCGCATTTTCCTTGTACCCTGGAGGATAAGAGGATATTTCACCCAGATTAATGTAATAGCGGGAATAGGGCGGATTTTGCAGCACAATGCCATAGGGAGTCTCCAGCCGATCCCGTGTAGAGTCGAGCGCTTTTTGAGCCTGACCTTCCTCAACGCCGATTCCGGCCATCACGCAAAAACCCTGAGGCTCAATGAAAATTTGGCCTTCCTCACAATCCTTGCTACCCACTTTATTCCCATAGTGGTCGTAGGCTCGCAGAAACCAATCCCCATCAAAGCCATGCTCCAACGTGGCGGTCCGTATCTGATCCACATGGGCCTGGGCCGTGGCTGCTTCGTCATCTAATCCTCTACGCTTGCACAGCTCAATAAAATCTGGCCCTGTATATACGAATAGTCCGGCGATGAATACCGATTCCGCTATGCGACCCTCCAAATTTTGCGTGGTCTGATAGGACTCATCCGGGGTAGCAGAAAAGCAATTCAGGTTCAAGCAGTCGTTCCAGTCTGCCCGGCCAATCAGTGGGAGACCATGCGGGCCGAGATTGTTAACTACATGATAAAAGGATCGCTTCAAATGCTCAAACAGGGTAGCGGTATGCTCTTCATTCCCATCGAATGGCACCTGTTCGTCCAATATGGAAAAGTCTCCCGTTTCTTTGATATACGCAGCGGTGCCAACAATTAGCCATAGCGGATCATCGTTGAAACCGCCGCCGACCTCGTGGTTTCCTTTTTTGGTTAAAGGCTGGTACTGATGATAAGCCCCGCCGTTATCAAATTGAGTGGAAGCGATATCGATAATCCGTTCCCGCGCTCGCTCCGGTATCTGGTGGACGAAGCCGAGCAAATCCTGATTCGAATCCCGGAAGCCCATACCACGCCCGATGCCAGATTCAAAATACGAAGCGGAACGCGACATATTGAACGTAACCATACATTGATACGGGTTCCATATATTCACCATCCGGTTCAGCTTGTCGTCGTGGCTCTGAATGGTGTACTTGGAGAGCAGGTTGTTCCAATAGGCCCGCAGCTCACTCAAGGCTCGTTCAACATCGGCTTCATCCGCGAATTGAGCAATCATGGCATGAGCCTGCTTTTTGTTAATCACGCCAGGAGATTCCCATTTTTCATCCTCCGGATTTTCCACATAACCAAGTACAAAGTTAAGACTCGTTTCTTCACCTGGCTCCAATGTGATTTCGATGCAATGCGATCCTACAGGCGACCACCCGCTGGCAATAGAGTTAGAGGCTTGCCCGGAGGTGACGGTTTGCGGCTGATCCAGCCCGTTGTATAGTCCCAGAAAAGCTTCACGGTCTGTATCGAATCCTGCCATTGGACGATTGACAGAGAAGAAAGCATAGTGGTTGCGGCGCTCACGATATTCCGTTTTGTGATAGATGACGGAGTCCTGTATTTCGACCTCGCCCGTGTTCAGGTTGCGTTGAAAATTGGTCATATCGTCATAGGCGTTCCACAGACAAAATTCCACGAAAGAAAAGAGTTTGATCTTTTTAGTCTGTGCAGAGGTGTTCTGAAGCCTGACCTGATGTACTTCTCCATCAAAGGACAGCGGTACAAAAGCCAACTGCGTCGCCCGGATACCGTTACGTTCACCCATAATTGAAGTATAGCCAAGCCCATGTCGGCACTCATACAGATCCAGCTCCCGTTTAACCGGCATCCAGCCCGGTGTCCAGTAATCCCTGTCATCATGAATATAAAAATAGCGACCGCCGTTATCGACAGGAATATTGTTGTATCGGTATCGTGTTAAGCGACGTAAGCGCGCATCCCGGTAAAATGCATAGCCGCCGCCTGTATTGGAGATCAGTCCAAAAAATCGTTCGTTGCCTAAATAATTGATCCAGGGATATGGGGTTTGAGGGGTGTGGATGACATATTCTTGGTTAGCATCATCGAAGAAACCGTACTTCATGGCGCAGAACTCCTCTCGAATTTAAAGAAATAAGGCCAAACACATTATTATATTCAAAAATGAAGCTGTTCTTCCTAAAAGAATCGGTTTCCTGCCTGATGCAAAAGATGCTTGATTTCCCCGACCTTGTTTCTTGAATTTGCAAAATAATTGAAATGGGTAAATATACCTTTTTATGCTAAAATGAAAGAGTAAGGACTCAGCATGGCAGGAGGTTGCAAGGATGGCACCCATCACATTGTTTTTCATTCCATATGCGGGCGGATCGGCATCGGTCAGCTTCAAATGGAAAAAGCTGCTGCTGCCGCAGATTAAGCTTGTTCCGCTGGAGCTGGCGGGCAGAGGTATTCGTTCCGGTGAACCGTTAAAGGACAGCATTGAGGAAATGAGCGAGGATTTATTGCTCAAGATCAGTCAAGAAATAGCCCCCGGCGATCCTTATGCCATTTATGGTCACAGTATGGGAACGATGATCGCATTCGAGCTGTATTACAAGCTGGTGGCTGGCGGTTATGGGAAACCTGCTCATCTGTTCGTATCTGGTGGACGGGCACCGCATGTCCCGAGAGATTTCCCGTGGGCCCATGGTCTTCCCGCAGAGCAGTTCAGGACGCATTTGCAGCGGTATGGTCAGCTTTCGGAGGCCATTTTTGACAATCGCGAATTGTACGACTATTTTATCCCGGTGCTAAGAGCGGACTTCAAAGCTGTTGAGACGTATGAGTACATGACCCCAGCCGTACCTTTGAATTGTTCGGTCACAGCCTTGACAGGGCTGACCGATAACACAATGACCTTGCAGGATGCGGAGGCGTGGGGGCAGCATACGGATCAGAATTTTCGTATTTTCACCTTTGATGGAGGGCACTTTTTTATTCATGACGAGGTGGAGAGGATTACGCAAATCATTAATGAAACCTTGGAACGAAGTGCTGTGACAAACAGGATGCAACATTAAAAAAGAAGAGGTGATTGGAAGTGACTGTAGGCGTATTGGCGCATTTATTTGGCAAGTTGCCTTATCGCGAGTTGGCTGCAAAGGTAGGAGCGGCGGGCTTTACTCATGTTCAACTGGCTCCATGGAGAGCGATCAGTGATGTGGACTTTAATAAACCGGGCAAGTTCAGTCCGGGATTGGCACTGTCTATCGCGGAGGCATTCCGTCAGCATGGAGTATCCATATCGGTGCTTGGCTGCTATTTGCATTTTTTTGAAAAGGATGAGGAGCTTCTACGTGAAAATGTAGAGCGCTTTAAAGAGCTGATCCGATACGCAAGCCTGTTAGGGGCACCGATGGTAGCTGCCGAAGTCGGACGTAATGAGGATGGAAGCGCATATACGGAACGAGACTGGAAGGTTGTAAAAGAAGTTGTGCGCGAATTAGCGGACGAGGCGGGAAAATGGGGCGTGTTCGTCGGATTGGAGGCCGCTAACGACCATTTGGTCGGAACGGCGGTAGAGCTGGCTACCTTGCTGGAGGAAGTACCGTCATCCCAGATCGGCGTAGTGATAGATCCGGGCAATCTGCTGAAAACGGAAAATCTGGCACGACAGGATGAAGTCATCCGTGAAGCGTTTCAACTGCTGGGACCCCGGATTATCGCGGCGCATGCCAAAGACCGGCGTTTGTCATCGACAGGTGAGATCGAGACCGTACCGCCGGGCTTTGGTGGCATGAACTATGGTCTATACATGGAGCTACTGGAACAGTACAAGCCGGGGGTTCACATCATTATGGAGGCCGCGCAGGAGCACCAGATGGCTGAATCCAAACGCTACATCGAGAGCCATCGCTTATCGGCTCAAAAGGCGCAAGAAATACAGACGAAATAATATTATTCTTTCATATTTGGGAATTTCTCAGGAGATTTGGAAGCGACTACTTTTCCAAGTCTCTTTTCTTTAGCTTTGTTTAATCCTGCACTACCGCCACAATCACAAGTACCCAACTTGCTAAAAAAGCCACCCCGCCAATCGGGGTAATCGCTCCGAGCTTCTTCACACCGGACAAGCTAAGGGCATACAAACTGCCGGAGAACAGGAGAATACCTGCTAGCATTACCCAGCCTGCGGTAACAATCAGAGAAGAATGGACCCAATTTCCTGCAACTACTCCGAGCAGAATCAAGCCCAAGCCATGAGCAATATGATATTGGATACCTGTCTGGAATATGCTCATCATATCTGCGGAAAGTCTTTTTTTCAAAGCATGTGCTCCGAAAGCTCCCAGAACTACAGCTAAAAACATCATTATACAACCAAGTACTAGTAAAATTTTCATATTAAAACGCCTCCCTGTAAAATCGTACCGATTTCCTGCGATTTCGTCAATTTTTATTAACAAACTCTAAACATATTGATTTTTTCGACTCTCATTTGGCGGTGGGTATGGTATATTTTTTCCAGGGCCAATGTGAAGCATTTGGAGCTAATGGACAGCGTGTCCTCCACCTTTTTGACGGGAAAGTGAGGTGATGGTGCTGTCTTTTTGTGCTGTCGTTTTTCGGAATAAAAGCTTGTGTAAAGCCAAAATTGATATTGGAGAGGATGGATGCAAAAGTGATCAGCAGAAAATCCGTGTTCAGGAAATCTGTCTCTATGGTCATGTCAGCCATTTTGGTACTTCCGCTAACTTTGGGCATATTTCAAGCCGAACCCGACCGTGCATCAGCCGCAACACCGGAATCCACACGCTTCCTTCAATTGTATAAACAACTGAAGGACCCGGCCAGTGGATATTTTTCCAAGGAGGGTATTCCTTATCATTCGGTTGAAACCCTGATGAGCGAGGCTCCGGACTACGGACACTTAACGACCTCGGAAGCGTATAGCTACTGGATGTGGCTGGAAGTGCTGTATGGCCATTATACCGGGGATTGGGGACATTTGGAATCGGCATGGGACAACATGGAGAAATACATCATTCCTGTTAATGAAGGGGACGGCAAGGAAGAACAGCCTACGATGAGTAACTACAACCCCAACAGCCCAGCGACTTATGCAGCAGAGTATCCGCAGCCGGATCAATATCCAAGCCGTCTGAGTGGTCAGTATAGTGGTGGCAAGGACCCGCTGGATACAGAGTTGAAAGCAACCTACGGCAATAATCAGACCTATCTGATGCATTGGCTGCTGGACGTGGATAATTGGTACGGTTTTGGCAATCTGCTGAATCCGTCTCATACAGCGGCCTATGTGAACACCTTCCAACGCGGAGAGCAGGAATCGGTTTGGGAAGCCGTCCCGCATCCATCGCAGGATAATCAAAAATTTGGTAAAACAAATGAAGGCTTTATGAGCCTGTTTACCAAGGAAAATAATGCTCCTGCACAGCAATGGCGCTACACGAATGCCACCGATGCGGACGCACGGGCGGTTCAAGCCATGTACTGGGCGAAAGAACTGGGATATGACAACCCGGTATATTTGGATAAAGCAAAAAAGATGGGGGACTTCTTGCGGTACGGCATGTACGATAAATACTTCCAGAAAACCGGAAGCGCATCCAATGGAACCCCGGTAGCTGGTACCGGCAAGGATGCAAGCCATTATCTGATGGCATGGTATACGTCATGGGGTGGCGGACTGGGTCAAAGCGGCAACTGGGCTTGGCGGATTGGCGCCAGCCACGCGCATCAGGGCTACCAAAATGTCGTTGCGGCTTACGCGTTATCCGATCAGGATGGCGGATTAATACCAAATTCACCAACGGCGGGACAGGATTGGGCTACCTCGTTGAAGCGCCAACTGGAATTTTATACGTGGCTGCAATCCGATGAGGGAGCCATTGCAGGTGGAGCAACGAATAGCTGGGATGGTGCCTATAAGGCGTATCCGGCAGGCACGAGTACCTTTTATGGCATGGCTTACACGGGTGCTCCAGTATATAACGATCCACCGTCCAACAACTGGTTCGGGATGCAGGCTTGGCCTGTCGAACGGGTTGCTGAGCTGTACTACATTTTAGCTAAGAAGGGTGATACTTCTTCCGAGCAGTTTAAGATGGCTAAACAAGTGACGGAAAACTGGATTGCATGGTCCAAGAGCTATGTATTTGCCAACGAACGTCCTGTGACGGATACACAGGGATATTATTTGGACGCTCAAGGCAAGCGCATTCTCGGTGGTAAAAATCCGAAGGTTGCCACTACAGCAGCTAAAGGCGAGTTCTGGGTGCCAGGCAATCTGGAATGGAGTGGGAAGCCAGAAACCTGGACCGGATTTGCCAATCATAAGGGGAATGCCAATCTGCATGTGGTAACGAAGAATCCAGGGCAAGATGCGGGAGTGCTGGGCAGTTATGTTAAAGCGCTTACTTTCTTTGCTGCCGGAACGAAGGCCGAAAAAGGAGATTACACCGCATTAGGCAAGGAAGCCAAGGATCTGTCCAAAGCATTGCTTGATGCTGCATGGGGTTACAACGACGGCGTAGGCATTACCACGAAGGAAACACGTGAGGATTATTATCGTTATTTTACGAAAGAAGTGTATATCCCGAACGGATGGAGTGGTAAAACGGGGCAAGGCAACACCATTCCTGGCGCAGGCGCTACCGCATCTGATCCGTCCAAGGGTGGTAATGGTACGTATTCCAGCTACACCGATATCCGGCCTAACATCACCAAAGATCCGCAATGGTCTTATCTCAAGGACAAATACACAACTTCATGGAATAATCAAACGAAAAAATGGGACAAAGGCGCTCCGGAATTTACGTATCACCGTTTTTGGTCCCAAGTCGATATGGCGACAGCTTATGCCGAATATGACCGTCTCATCAACAATGGTGGAACAACCGAGCCGACAGCTCCCAAAGCTCCGGCAAATGTGAAAGCAAGTGCCGGGGATGCTCAGGTTACACTGAGCTGGAGCAAAGCGACGGGGGCCGACAACTATACCGTCAAGCGCTCCACAACCAGTGGAGGACCTTATACCACGGTAGCAACGGTAACAGATAGCACTTACAAGGATACAGGAGTGGTGAATGAAACCACCTATTATTATGTAGCAAGTGCGACCAATTCCTTGGGAACCAGTCCGGATTCTGCCGAGGTCAGCGCCAAGCCGACAGCAGCATCCGTTCCGGCTACGGGAGATGTGATTGCCCAATACCACGTGGGCGACACGAACCCGGGAGATAATCAGATCCGTCCGCTTTTCCGTGTTGTAAACAAGGGGAAAGAGGCTGTTGATCTGAAGACTGTCAAGCTCCGGTATTATTATACAGTGGATGGCGACAAGCCGCAGGAATTTCATTGTGACTATGCACAGCTCGGTAGCGGCAACGTTCAGGGACGTGTTGTGAAGCTGGATAAGGCGGTGACGGGTGCAGATTACTATCTGGAAATCTCCTTTGGAGCTGGTGCGGGAAGTCTGGCAGCAGGAGCCAACACGGGGGATATTCAGGTTCGCTTGAACAAAACGGACTGGAGCAATTATAACGAAAGTGATGATTTTTCCTATGATGCGACCAAAACGTCTTATACAGATTGGGACAAAACGCCTCTGTATGTGAACGACCAACGCGTATGGGGTCTGGAGCCTTGAATGTAAAATAAACATTGGGTGAGACGAGCGCAATGCAGGAGGGGGGGACCTCACATTGTATTGCGCCCGTTGTCCAATGATATTTCTCCGATATTGTATTTTCCCGCTGACACTCTTGTGGTACACTAAGATCGCTACATCATTACATATATGACCGAGGTGACCTGAGACATGAAAGACAATTTGGCACAGGCTCTGAATGAGCAAATGAATTTTGAATTTTACTCCGCTCACGTATATCTGGCAATGGCTGCTTATTGCTCCAGCGAAAGTCTGGATGGGTTCGCAAACTTTTTCCTGGTACAAGCCGAAGAGGAACGGTTTCATGCCATGAAGCTGTACAAATATATTAATGATCGCAGAGGACGCGCCACATTGGCAGCATTACCGGAGCCTAAAAACAGCTACGATTCCATGCTGGATGTGTTCGAGCACGGCTACAAGCATGAGCAGCAAAATACGCAGAAATTTTATCATTTGGCTGACTTAGCTCTGGACGGACGTGAGCATGCGACGATCCATTTCCTGAAATGGTTTATTGATGAACAAGTCGAAGAGGAAGCTCTGTTCGACAGTGTAATCCAGAAGCTCAAACGGATTGAAAGGGACAGCAATGCCTTTTATATGCTGGACAGTGAGTTTGCCAATCGCACCTTTGTAGCCCCTGCGGAATAAAGCAACATGTAAGGACGAAAAAGCAGAGAAGCCCGGTTTGCGGGCTTCTCTGCTTTTTTTATAATCAGGTATAAGTTTGACACATTAGCCGATTCAAGGATATTACAGACACAATAAGTCTTTAATTTAGGTGTAGTCATGAAATTTACAAAAGCGACGAATTATGCCCTGCACACCATGCTCATGCTCGTTACTGCTTCGTCGGTTAAGCCGATAGGCGTTTAGCATTTGGCAAGGAGATGAGCATCATGATTTACGATTGTGCTATTATTGGCGGAGAACCCGCCGGATTGAATGCAGCCCTTGTGCTTGGCCGGGCAAGACGAAGCGTGGCTTTAATCGACAACAACCAGCCCAGAAATGCCGTTACGCATGCGTCGCACGGCTTTATTACGAAAGACGGCGTAACGCCGGCCGAGTTCCGTCGCGTTGCTTTTGAGGAAGTACTGCGCTATCCGTCTGTCGATCATCTGCAAACCGAGGTTGTTTCGATTGACAAAACTGAATTCGGATTTGAGGTGCTTGATTCGCCCGACCTTCATCGGCCAAAATAGACAGCTTGAGCGAGCATGTTCGCTTTACGGATGGAACTCAAGTCTTGAGGGCTAGAAACTCAAACCTGGTGTATATGCCGCCGGGGATTCTTCATACTTCATGCCTTCCCAATTGATTTTTGCCGCGGCCGACGGCAGCCGAACTGCTATGTGTGTAAATCTGGATTTAACGGAGGAAGATTTTGCAATTCGTGCTCACTTTCGTTAGGTTATCGTTATTTTAAATATACTTATAGAAAAAATTAATTTGTCGCTGGATGGAGAGCATGCTACAGTTATTTTATCTTTTATACCCGATTAAGCAGATGGGATTAATAAATTAATTATACAGGAGAGGCGGGTTAACATGAGCGAAATCTATCGCCTGGCACAACAGGAAGATGCAGAGAGATTGCAGTACGTAACTTATGAGGCGTACGAAACGATTCGGCAGTTGGAGCTTAAATGGCCTGCCGCTCAGGCAGACATTCCTCTCATTCAGGAAAATATTAAAAATAATGACTGCTACGTGCTGGAAGTCGATGGCGTAATTCAGGCTACAGTGAGCCATCTCAAAAATAGAGCTCTTAATTTTATAACCGATCTACCATTTGTCATGTGGTTTGCCGTCGACCCGGCTGCTCAGGGCAAGGGCTACGGACGCAAGCTGCTAAACTGGGTAGAGCAGAATATTATCCGTGATCAGGTGGGAGCTCCTGCCGTTACGCTGGCAACAGCCGAAAAGCATCCCTATCTGCTGTCTATGTATGAGCGTTGGGGGTATGAGCGTATCCATGCGTTTGACCATGGTACAGGAGACGGAACGATGCATTTACTGCGTAAAGTTGTGAATCCCCAATTATTTGAAACATATATTCGTGAAAAAAACGGAGCAGAGACTGCTAACCGCAATTAGACCCGATGCCCGGGATGGGACGAAGCCGATTCGTTCTCCGAAAGGGGTTTTCATGAAATGAAGTTTGTGTTATTCAGCCTGATGGCTAATCAGCCTAATGCGCTTACCGGGGAAACCTGGAGCTCGCAGCAAAAATTACAAAATGTAATCAAGCAGGCTGTTCTCGCAGAGGAGCTTGGTTTTGATGCATACGGTGTGGGGGAGCGGCACGGTGCACCTTTTCTGTCATCCTCACCCCCGCTGGTGCTGACCGCTATTGCGGCGAGAACCGAACGGATTCGTCTCCTGACTATGGTAACGGTGCTTAGCGTGCTGGACCCGGTGCGCGTGGCAGAAGACTATGCGACGTTGGATCATTTATCAGGTGGAAGATTAGAGATTATTATTGGTAAAGGCAATGACCCGCGCCATTATCCGTTGTTTGGAATTACGGAGGAAGAACAGTGGGACTCGCTTGCCGAGCGCTATCGTTTGCTCAAACGGCTGTGGAGCGAGGAAGAGGTTACGTGGGAAGGAAGCTACCGCCCTCCGTTGCATCAAGTTACGACACAGCCTCGGCCGTATCAGCAGCATATTCCTATATGGCACGGTAGTGCTTCCAGTACACTATCGACCGAACTGGCCGCTCAATACGGGGAGCCGATATTTTCCTCGAATTCTTTCCATCCTCAGGCCAAGTATAAAGCGCTTATTGATCATTACCGCGAACGGCTGGCTTATTACGGACATGATCCGGCACAGGCCGTAATTGGTGCCGGAGCAGGGAGTCTGTATCTGGCAGATACGGATGAGGAAGCGATCCGACGGTATCGTCCTTATTATGATGCCTACCACTCGACAGCGGCAGCTCAGCACAATCAGTCGCCCTTCACGAGTCTGGAGGATAATATTCGTAACGGTCCTGTTCTGATCGGCTCTGCGGAGAGCGTTCTTGAGAAAATACGGAACTATCATACCGCGTTCGGTAATCAGGTACTCAGCATCAGCGTGGACGGGCTAGGTGAGCAAGAGCAGCTCGAACAGCTGCATCGGTTTACCGAGGATATCATACCAGTACTGCGACGAGAAATTCCGAGCGCGATTTGGCAGCATGGGCCGAATCTTGATGTTGGAAGCAGGTCAATTACCGCTGTAAAAAATGATGCGTCACCCATATCTCCTATTTTTCAACTATAGTTGTTGACTGTTCAATCACCTTATCTCATAAAAAGCCTCCATTTAGGAGGCTTTCAGGTCCGTGGCGACCAGCGAGGTAGGGTTTTTGTATTGGAAATATATGAAGAAGCAAATTGACAGAGACAAGTAAAAAGAGTAACGTGATTTTTATATCATTTAAATCTTACAAATTTCATCGGATTAATACATTTCGAATCTTATAGAGATCTGATGATTTGAGGAGGAATTGTTTTGAGTGACCCGCAATCCAATATAACTAAACGCCATATAACAGCAGAGGATTTATACCATCTTCGGTGGGTCAGCGATCCTGCTGTCCATCCCGGTAACGGTGCAGTCGCTTACGTAGAGCAGTATATTAATGAAGACCGGACAGACTATAATTCTAACATTTGGGTTTTGCCATCAGAACAATCCGAGCGGTTGCCCTTCACATATGGGCCGAAAGATGAATCACCTGTCTGGTCACCTGACGGATCACAGCTTGCTTTTCTCCGCACACTGGAAGGTAAACGTCAGGTATGGATCATTCCAGCTCGCGGAGGAGAGGCTCGGCAGCTTACATGGGCAGAGAAAGGCGTTCATTCATTGGCTTGGTCACCGGACGGAGCCTACATATCCTTTGTCGCAAAAACCTCAGAGAGTCTGTTACCCCCAACATCCGGTGCTGGAAAACAGGGGGTACATACACTTCGAACTGTCGAACACGGCCAGATCGGTACATCCAAACAGGGTGTGGAATCGACCCAGCCTCCTTTATCCGCTAGCGCAAACTCTAAAGTGCAGCCAAAAGGACAGGTCGTTAACCGAACAAAAGCCAAGTCTGATGGCTACGGGCTGTGGGATGATACGCGAAATCACTTATATGTGACCGATGTAAATTCAGGGGACACCGTCCAACTGACGTTCGGCGCGTATGATGTGGCGGAACCTGTCTGGTCGCCGGATGGCAAGCTTATTTTATTCGTGGCCAGAATAGCGGAGCATTCAGAAGAGGACACGGATTTACGCAGGCAGAATGATTTGTTTACGATAGATCCTGCTATTTCAAAAGGAGGTATGGCAATACCACGTAAGCTAACTCGGTCGGAGCTGCAAATCGAGAGTGCTGCATACTCTCCCGATGGTTCAACGATTGCCTTTTACGGACATGATCGACATGCTAAAGACGCGACCCAGACCCGTTTATACATCATCCCTTCGAGTGGTGGATCAGCAGTATGCATTAGTGAAACGCTGGACGCACACCTCGGTAACGCGGGTATGAGCGATATGCGCTCACACCTTCATATAGGGCCACCACGTTTTAGTACGGACGGTCAATCCCTGTATACACTTGTAACCCGTGAAGGAAATGTACATGTATATCAGTTTGCATTTGATGGAAGCTTTGCAGTTTTGACGCAGGGAGACAGAGAAATTTATCAGTTCACGCTCACCCCGGATGAGCAGCATATTATTGCAGCTTCAACTCACGTGGCATTGCCGGGCGATTTATTTCGAATTGCGATCTCTTCCGGGACAGAGGAACGGCTGACGCAGGTGAATGACTCGCTGCTTGAAGAGATCGAGCTAAGTGTGCCTGAGGGCTTTTGGACCGAGGTCGAGAATGGTCGGCGGGTCCAAGGGTGGGTGATGAAACCTGTCGGTTTTGCGGAGGGAGTAATCTATCCCGCTATTTTGGAAATCCATGGCGGCCCCCATGCGATGTATTCCCACTCTTTTTTTCATGAGTTTCAGTTGCTAGCGGCGCAGGGATATGCGGTCATTTACACCAATCCGGGAGGAAGCCGAGGGTACGGCCAGTCTTTTACCAATGTCGTTCTTGCCGACTACGGTGGACGAGATTACACGGACTTGCTGAGTGCGGTAGATGAGGCCATTCGCCAGTTTCCATTCATTCATCCAGAACGACTAGGAGTTACAGGGGGGAGCTACGGGGGCTTTATGACTAACTGGATTGTCGGTCACACAGACCGTTTCCGTGCAGCCGTGACCCAGCGCTCCATATCCAACTGGCTATCCATGTATGGCGTGAGCGACATTGGCTACTCATTTACAGAAGACGAGGTTTCCGGCAATCCTTGGGACGATTTCGAGGTCTTGTGGAGACAATCCCCGCTGGCATATGTTAAGCAAATAAATACACCACTGCTTATTTTGCATGGGGAGCAGGATCTTCGTTGTCCCATTGAGCAGGGAGAACAGCTATTTACTGCACTGCGGCGATTGGGGAAATCCACGCAATTTGTCCGTTTTCCAGACTCAAGCCATGAGCTTTCACGAAAAGGGCATCCGCAGCTTCGTGTGGAACGACTTCAACGCATTACAAACTGGTTTGTCAAGCACCAGATATAGTACAAAACCCGTTGCTTGCACTTACTAGACAGAAATTTTTACAAAAATTCATCAAAATTCATTAAAAAATTACAAACAATGCCTGATTTTCAGACCAAAGAGGGCATTGTTTGTGTGTATAATATACTTATACATTACAACGTCATACTTTAATTTACTTTTGTGTTTATAAGGCCCTATCAATTTCTATTTATTTAATTTTTTTCTTATTAAAGGAATTTGAAAAAATATTGACATTTTTCAAGTCCATATTTATTATATAGTTAAAATATTTCACAATTAATACTTTCTTTTGGAATAAAATTGCGTTACCTTCGGTATTTTTTTCGACACACTCATCTATGATACTGGATTCTTAGGTCCCAACCTAAGTCTTTAGTCCACTCCAAGTTTTTTACACTTCCAAGTTTTTACACACACCTAACTCATTTTCAATTACACCACGAATGGCAATTCAATTACCTAATTAAATCTTAAATTGTGCTTATTGTTTTCTGGCAACCGTACAACTTTGCTTTGTTATGGTTTGCTGCATCTATCTCCATATCTCCATATCTCCATACATATGTACATTAACACCTGAATCGTAAAAACATTTTTGTTTTGCCACATCTTTGTGGGGAGGAAAGGGGTTTGAAATGAATCGCATGGCTTTGGTTTTTCCGGGACAAGGGTCCCAGTATGTAGGAATGGGAGCGGCATGGCATAGCGGCTTTACAGAAGCGGATCGCTTGTTTGAAGAGGCTGCTGATATTTTGGGATATGATCTGAAAGCTTTATGCATGGCAGGTCCGATCACCCAATTATCCAGGACATTCTATACTCAGCCCGCACTTCTTACGATCAGCGTCATTGCATTCCGGCGTTATATGCACGAAATCGGGATTATCCCTGAATTTTCAGCAGGTCATAGCCTGGGTGAATATTCAGCTCTGGTAAGTAGCGGTGTTCTATCCTTTGGCGACGCTTTACGACTGGTTCAAGAGCGGGGACGCTTCATGGAAGAAACCGCTGAGGCAGGGCTGGGCAGCATGATTGCCATTCGCGGAGCTGAGTTGAACGTCGTGGAAGAATTCTGTCGTCTGCACTCCACAGTCGATCAGCCTGTCGTCATTGCCTGTTACAATTCACCTAATCAGTACGTCGTCTCGGGTCATCATACGTCGGTAGCTGTGGTAGCTGGCGAATTAGAGCAGCGAGGGGCTCAAATTACCCGGTTGCAGGTCAGTGGTCCTTTTCATAGTCCGCTTATGCAACACGCTGCGGACAAGCTGACCGCAGAGCTGCAAAAATATACTTTCCATGAAGCGCAGTGGCCCGTGATTTCCAATGTGACCGCTCAGCCATACTCCGATGTGGACAGCATCCGTCAAGGATTGATTTCGCAAATGACTCACCCGGTTCGATGGATACAAACCATGCAATATATGGAAAAACATGGCGTGGAGCAAGGCATTGAGTTAGGCCCACGGACAGTGCTGAAAAATTTGGCGAAAGAAATAAACACCACTATTGAAGTGCTTTCCCTGGACAGAGACCTGGATCGAGTTGAACTGGAACGCCGTTTCTCGATCCGTGATTGGGTTGCCCGTTCCCTGTCACTGGCGGTGTCTACCCCCAATGCCAATTGGAATGAAGATGAGTATCGAAAAGGTGTTATTTTACCTGTCCGGAAACTGGAAGAATTACTGCGAAACTCGAAATCAGGCAGTAGCCCACCTCCTGCTTCTGAGCAAAGACAGGAAATATTGGGGTGTATTCGCCTGGTGTTACAAACCAAACAGGTTTCCGAAGGAGAGCAGAAAGTAATGCTAGAGCAATTGAGGAGGGATCAGGATGGAGCAGTTTCAAACTTTAATTGAAATCATTCAAGACCGTGCAAGCCGGGATGAGAACGGGATCACCTTTATTTCCGGTGATAAGCAAGAGGAATATGTGTCCTATAGTAAACTTCTGGAGCAAGCATCACAGGTGCTTCATGCATTACAGCAAAAAGGGATACAGCCTGGCGATGAGCTGATCATGCAGATCGACGACAATCATACCTTTGTGAATGTATTTTGGGGCTGCCTGCTCGGTGGAATCGTTCCTGTTCCTGTAAGCATCGGGAATAATGATGAGCATAAAATGAAACTGTTTAAAATCTGGAATACGCTCTCCCGCCCTTATATGGTTGCGGATGACAAGGTTTTGGAGCAACTGGAAAAGTACGCGCATCAGCACGAACTGCTGGATTCCTTTGAGCCTGTTAAAAAAGCAACTTTTTCAAGCCATACATTCGACTATTCCGGTCTGAATAAAGGTGTAGTTCATGTATCCAAACCGGAGGATTTGGCTTTTATCCAATTTTCCTCAGGCTCTACAGGTGATCCTAAAGGGGTCATGCTGACACATGAAAATCTGGTTTACAATATTCGGGATATCGCAAATCAAACGGGCATGAGCTCCAAGGATGCTTATTTGGGTTGGATGCCGCTTACGCATGATCTGGGATTGATCGCCTTTCATTTAACCTGTGTGGTCGCTAATGCCAAGCAGCTAATTATGCCGACGGCACTTTTTATCCGACGCCCGTCTTTATGGCTAAAAAAAGTATCGGAGCATAAGGTGACTCAAATATGCTCTCCCAATTTCGGATATAAATTTTTTCTTGATCAGTACAAACCTGAAACAGCAGATAACTGGGATTTGTCAAGCGTACGTATGATTTTAAATGGAGCTGAGCCGATATCTGTAGAGCTTTGCCATGTGTTTATGGATGCGATGAGTGTTCACGGCTTGAATAAAAATGCGATGTTTCCCGTCTATGGATTGGCAGAGGCGAGCGTGGGTGTTTCCACTCCCCCTCTGGACAAAGATTCCTTTATTCCGCTTTATTTGAATCGGCAGCAGTTACACGTAGGTGAACCCATAGAAGAAGTAGACAAGTCCGACAAGCGGTGTCTTACTTTTGTGGATTTGGGATATCCGATGGCCAGTACCTCTGTCCGCATTTGCGATGAACAAAATCGGGTGCTGGAAGATGGTGTGATTGGACACACACAGATCCGCGGCAAAAATGTGACAGCTGGATACTACAACAATCACGAGGCTACCGCCAAGGTCAAAACAGAGGATGGCTGGCTCATCACCGGAGATTTAGGGTTTATGCGGAATGGCCGCCTGGTTATTACGGGTAGAGCCAAGGATATCATTTTCGTGAACGGACAGAACGTTTATCCGCATGACATCGAGAGAATTGCCGAGGAGCTGGATGGCGTGGATCTCGGAAAAGTAGCCGTGTGTGGTGTCCATGATGCGCAAACCAGGCAGGATCGTATTGTTGTTTTTGTGATGCACACGAAAAAGATAGAGCATTTTGTGCCGCTTGTCCAAAAACTGAAAAGTCATCTGAATTACCGGGGCGGTTGGAATATTCAGGATGTAGTTCCGATCCGGCGTATCCCTAAAACAACCAGCGGGAAGGTTCAGCGCTTTAAATTAGCCCAAAGTTATGAGCAGGGCGAATTCGATGAAATACTGACAACTCTGGCCGAGGCCACTCAAACCCTGCAAGCTGCTGAGCGTGCAGTCTTGCCTCAGGGAGAAATAGAACAGAAGCTGATTGGAATCTGCCAGGATATTTTAAGTGTAAAGTCGATTGGTACGGACGACAGCTACTTTGATATCGGAGTAACTTCCTTGCAACTCGTTCAGATTGTGGACCAGTTGGAGGATCAATTAGGGGTTCATATTGAAGTGACGGACTTCTTTTCCTATCCGACCATCGCCAAGCTGGCAGCGTATATCTCCAGTCAGGGCCTAAGCAGCGACGCGGCTGTAACAGCACAGCCCGAGGCCAAGGAGGAAGCAAATGATCGGGATATCGCCATCATCGGCATGTCCGGCAAGTTTCCTCAAGCGGATACACTAGAGCAGTTTTGGGCGAATGTGTCATCAGGGGCAGACAATATCGGTCCGTACAGCGATGAAAGAAGAAAAGACGCCGAAGCTTTCATTTCCCGTCTGAATACGGAAGGACGGAATATGCAAATCGCAGAAGGTGGCTATTTGGACGAAGTAGACAAGTTCGATTACTCCTTCTTTAAGCTGACACCACGGGAAGCCTCGCTAATGGACCCCAATCAACGGTTATTTCTACAAACCGCCTGGAGCACGATTGAGGATGCGGGGTATGGAGGTAAGCAACTGGCAGGCCAAAAGGTCGGCGTGTATGTCGGCTTTTCCAAAACCAGCTTCGAATACGAGCGCCTGCTGTCCGAGGTGGAACCGGGTGCGCTGCCGAACTTTGCCATTGGTAATTTATCGTCCATTATTTCCAGCCGGATTGCATATTTGCTCGATCTAAAAGGCCCGGCGCTAACGATTGATACAGCATGCTCTTCCTCACTCGTGGCGGTGCATCTGGCCTGCAAGTCCATCCTCAATGGAGACTGCGATATGGCACTGGCAGGTGGAGTGAAGACGATTTTGCTGCCTCTGAAAGCAGGCATTGGCATGGAATCCTCCGATGATCGGGCACGCGCCTTCGACGATCAGTCGGATGGAACGGGCTGGGGCGAAGGAGTTGGAGCGGTTTTCCTGAAGCCGCTGCGTAAAGCGGAGCAAGACGGTGACAACATTTTGGCCGTGATCAAGGGAAGTGCAATCAATCAGGATGGCAGTACGATTGGTATTTCCGCGCCGAATGCGCTGGCTCAAGCGGAAGTGATTTCGCAGGCGTGGCGTGATGCACAGATTGATCCCGAAACGGTGAGCTATATCGAAGCGCATGGCACCGGAACCAAGCTGGGCGATCCAATCGAGATTGACGGCATTACCAAAGCTTTCCGCAAGCATACACAGCGCAAACAGTTTGTGGCGATCAGCACGGTCAAAACGAATATCGGCCATCTTTACGAAGCCGCCGGGATTACGGGCTTGATCAAATCCGTACTGTCCATAAAGCATCGGCAGATTGCACCGCTCGTTCATTTTCGCACGCCAAACCAGAAGATCCATTTCGAGGAATCTCCGGTATATGCCAATACGAAGCTGAGGGAATGGAAAACGGACGGCTTCCCGAGAAGAAGCGGGCTGAGTTCCTTTGGATTCAGCGGGACAAACTGCCATGTGGTGCTGGAGGAATATATAGCAAAGACGGAATCGGATCAAACCTCCACGGTCAGCAACAATGGATCATCACCGCTGCTGCTGACCCTGTCAGCGCGGAGTGAATCCGCTTTGCGCGAGCTGGTCGGGCGGTACGCAGAACGATTCGGTCACGCGGAAGAACTCGTGATGCAGGATGTATGCTATACGGCTAACACAGGAAGAAGTCACCTGAATCACCGGATTGCGATAACTGCCGCTGGAGCGGATGCGCTGAAAGCGAAGGTACTTCAATTGCACGAACAAGGCAGAGCCGTCGAAGGCGTATACACTGGAAAAGCGGATAGCACAGGTGGTGCAGAGACGATTACTGGAAGCTTGGACACCTTGCAATCACTGGAGCAACTGGCTGCCAGGTACGTGCAGGGAGCGCAGATCGATTGGAATGCTCTATATGCAGGCAAGCACTACAAAAAGGTTTCTCTGCCTACGTATCCATTCGAGCGTAAAAGATGCTGGATTAACGTGCCCGAACAGGTTCAAACGGAACAGAAGGTACCCGTTCATGAAAACTCAACAGTAAAGGAGTCTGGAATTATGGGGAACGAGTATTTAGCGTCGGCATCGGTTACCGATCAGCACAAATCAGCTATTCTTCAAAGGTTAGCGAAAATGATCGGTAACGTGTCCCAGCTCAGTCTGGAGGAATTGGAGCCACAAACACATTTTCTGGAGCTCGGGCTAGATTCCATTAATTTGTCTCAGGTTCGCCACAGCATCAAGGATACCTTCGGACTGGACATTCCCATGAACGAATTTTTCGAAACGTTGACCACGCTGGAGCTGTTGGCCAGCTACGTAGCCGAGCGGGTGAGCATTTCCACTTCTGCTGAAACCCCGGTTCAGTCTGTGGAAAATCGTCCGGAAACCACTCTGAATCAGGTTGATTATGTAGCTTCCCCGCTAACCCAACCGTCTCATGAATCAGCCGTTTATGCTATAGATACGGCTGGACAAACACGGGCTCAAAGCTTTCCAATCGCTACAGCTTCTGCGGGTGTAGAGCGAATTTTGGAGCAACAGCTACATCTGATGTCACAGCAGCTTGATGTTCTCCGACATCAGCCATCTGCATCCGTAATAGCTTCCGAGCCATTTAGCCCGGAATCCAGCATTTTGCCCTCAGCAAGTAGAGGAAGCGCGGAGATTATCCGTATCGAGTCCAAGCAGGAAGTCGCGGCTGCATTAGCACCGACTCCTTCCGTAAAGGCTGTTCCCAAGCAGACAGGCAATGAAGCCAAACCGTATACGCCTTATAAAAAGCTGGATGTTAAAGCACGCGAATTGCTTTCGCTCCGTCAGGAACAACATCTGCAAGAGCTGATTGAACGCTACACGGCCCGTACGCGTAGCACCAAGCAGTACACCCAGCAGTATCGCTCCGTATACGCCAATAACCGTAATGCGGCTGGTTTCCGGCCTGTTTTGAAGGAAATGGTGTACCAAATCGTTTCTCAACGTGCAGACGGATCAAAAATTTGGGATCTGGATGGCAATGAATATGTCGATTTGACGATGGGCTTTGGCGTGAATCTGTTTGGGCACAATCCGGCCTTTATCCGAGAAAAAATTGAGGAAGAACTGAAAAACGGCATGTGTGTCGGCCCGATGTCCAACATGGCCGGGCAAGTCGCCGAGAAAATTTGCAAGATGACCGGTGTGGAACGGATTGCCCTGTACAATTCCGGCACCGAGGCCGTCATGGTCGCGCTCCGTTTGGCACGTGCTGCTACGGGACGGGCTAAAGTCGTCATTTTTGCCGGCTCGTATCACGGTACATTCGACGGAGTGCTGGCACTGGGGAGCGCAGGTGACAACAAGGAGCATTCGACACCTCTGGCTCCAGGTATCTTGCAGCATATGGTGGACGATATCGTCGTGCTTAATTATGGAGCGGACGATTCCCTGGATTATATCCGCACCCATGCGCATGAACTGGCGGCGGTTGTAGTGGAGCCAGTGCAAAGCCGTCGACCGGATTTTCAGCCTCAAGCCTTTTTGCAGGAAATTCGCCAGATGACGGAGCAGTCGGGTACTGCCTTCATTTTTGATGAAGTCATAACAGGCTTCCGGATTCAGCCGGGAGGGGCCCAAGCGTGGTTTGGGGTACAAGCCGACCTTGTGACTTACGGTAAAATCATTGGCGGTGGGCTGCCCATCGGTATCGTAGCCGGAAAAGCCGCCTTTATGAACGGGATCGATGGAGGCACGTGGAGCTTCGGGGACGATTCCTATCCACAACATGAGCAGCAGCGGACCTTTGTCGCAGGAACCTTCTGCCATCATCCGCTGGCAATGGCTGCTTCCTTAGCGGTGCTGGATCATTTGGAGAACAACGGCGAGCAGCTGCAAAATCGCTTGAACAGTCGCACCTCGGCGTTAGCAGCCGAGCTGAACAGCTATTTCACTGACGAACATGTACCTATGAAAGTGGTTAACTTTGGCTCCCTGTTCCGCTTCGTGCTCAAAGGCGATCTGGAATTGTTCTTTTATCACATGCTGGACAAAGGCATCTATATCTGGGAAGGACGAAACTGCTTCTTGTCCACGGCCCATACCGAGGAAGATATTGCGCGAATTGTGCAAGCGGTCAAGGATAGCGTGAACGAGCTGCGTAAAGGGGGATTTTTACCGGACCCGCCCCCGAATGGAAACGGCCCAGGGCCGGGCAAGCAACCTGCACCTGTAACCGTACCTCCAGAAGCTGAAGCAGTGGGTGTTCCAGAAACCGTAATTGCGCTGACTCCTGATCAAAAGCAGCTTTGGTTCGCCTCTGTTTCAGAACGAAGTGACTCTCAATCTTTACACGAAACCGCCTTGTTGCGGTTTCGTGGTCCACTTCAGCAGAAGGCGTTCAACCAGGCTGTCCAGACCATCGTGAACCGTCATGAGGCCTTACATACCTTTATGAGCGGCGATGGGGAAACTCAGGTGATCGCTCCTGTGATGAAAGTGGAAGTTCCGCTTCATGATTTTACCAGTCACCACCCGGATGAACAGGAACAGCATATCCGGGCATGGATGATCCAGGACAGCGAAACCCCATTTGCCATGATGCCAGGAGAGCCTTTATTCCGGATTCATCTGCTGAAAATATCAGATGAGGAGCATCTGAGTGTCTTTACGTTCCATCATTTTATCGCGGATGGCTGGTCGATTGGTGTATTCATTCAGGAACTGGAACACATCTATTCTGCGCTTGTCCGACATGCTGACTACAACCTTCCCGATCCAGTACCTTTTCGGAAATACGTTGTTTGGCAGCAGGATCAATTGAAAGCCGGGAAAGAAGAGGCCTTTGCTTTTTGGTCAGCAGTGCTGGAAAAGCAGCCGCCTGTCCTCAATCTACCATCTCCGGTGAGGGGAATACAGATTCCGTCTTCCAGCGGAAGCAGACATACTGTAATGCTCGAAGCGCCGCTCGTTAAACAGTTGAGATCCGCCAGCATAAAGCTTGGCAGCAGTCTTTTTATAACGCTGCTATCAGCCTTTCAGATTTTTCTGCATCGCCTGACAGGGCAGCAGGAAGTAACGGTGGGGGTTCCCACCGCAGGACAATCCCATATGGACGCCTTCTCCCTGATCGGCAATTGTGTCAACTTACTTCCGGTGATCAGCGAAGTGCGTCCTGATGCTACTTTTACGGAGCATGCCCAAACGGTCAAAAAGCGCATGAATGAACTGGACAACTTCCAAAAGTACAGCTTTGCCGGACTCGCTCAGCTGGGGCTGAGGAATTTGCCTGTCATTAACGCTGTATTCAATATGGATCGACCGATTCCGCGTTTTCAATTCCATGGAATGGAAGCAGAACTCATTGAGAATGAGGTATCATTCAGCAAATATGAGTTGTTTTTGAACGTGACAGAGGCACAGAAGCAATTACGTCTTGATTTTGACTACAATTCGGATCTTTTTCAGCCAAACATCATCGAAGCTTGGTCAGGGTATTTCCTGAATCTGCTGCATTCCATTGTAGAGGAAGAAGGGGCTCGCGTTTCCGCGATGTCTTTACTTCGTGCGTCAGAGAACGAACAACTTCGAGCTGCATGGGCAGCAAATACCGATGCCAACGGAAACTATCTTTGCGTTCTCGATGCCTACAAGCATTTGGCACCTGTCGGGACAGCAGGGGAGGTGTATCAAGCCTCAGGAGCAGGCCTGTTGGGAACGACCCGGGAATGGGTTTACGTGGAAAACGATGGCAAGCTGCGGCATATTGGAAATTTAAATCGGACCATTCACATTCGCGGACATCAGGTTAATCTGGAGCAACTGGAGAAACACCTGCTGCAAATTTTCCAATGGGAGTCCTGCGTCATTACACCACAAACGGGCGAAACTGGAAAAGTCTCATATATAACCGCCTATGTGGTTGCAAACGCATCGAAGCCTTGGGAAGAAGACGCACTGAAAAAGGCTGTTATCGAAATTCTTCCAGATTATATGCAGCCCCGTTTTTGGATTCCTATGGATCATATTCCTCTTCTGCCGGATGGTCAGCCTGATCTACAGGCTCTACCAGCGCCAAAACGAGCAAGTGTATTCGCTAAAACAGACGTCGCTTCTGAGAACCACGGCGTAGAAGATCAGCTCGTGAACATTTGGATGAACGTTCTGAATGTAACGGATATCAGCTATGACGATAACTTTTTTCAACTGGGCGGTGATTCGCTAAAAGCGACGGTCATTCTGTCGAGAGTCAACAAGGAATTGGGTGTACACATTCCACTCAGCCACATTTTTGAGCTGCAAACGATTGCTGAGCTGGCTACATATATTGCGGGTGGAACAAAGCAGACCTATGAACCGATTGTATCTGTAAAATCGCAGGCCTTTTATCCGGTGTCTTCTTCCCAAAAGAGAATGTACGTGCTGGATCAAATGGGAGGCGGAACGGCCTATCATATACCCGGTCAGCTTTTCATAGAGGGAAATCTGGAGGTCCCCCGCTTTGTTGAAGCCGTTAAGGAAGTTATTTTACGACATGAATCCTTTCGGACGTATTTCGATCTGGAAGACGGGGAAGTAGTACAAAAAGTTCGGGACACGATTCCATTCGACATCCCGTATACCCGTATTTCCAAAGAAGAAGCAAAACAGGCTCGGGCCTTGTTTGTTCAGCCTTTTCATCTGGGAACAGCTCCTTTATTCCGTGCCGAACTGTACGAATTTATCGAAGGTGGCTTCATACTGGTAGTGGATATGCATCATATTGTGTCCGATGGTTTCTCCATGGCCGTGCTGCTGGATGAAATCATTCAACGGTATCAGGGCAGACAGCTTGCGAACATTCAGCTTCATTACAAGGACTTTGTTGCTTGGCAGAAGCAGCAGATCAATGACGACGCATGGCAAGCCGCATGAATCATATTGGCTCCAGACCTTGAATGGCGAGCTTCCTGTACTGAATATGCCTACGGACTTTTCACGTCCGCAAGCACAAAGTTTTGAAGGTGACAGCTTGACCGTTACATTGGAATCCAAACTTACTAACACACTCTACAAATTGGCCCAAGATACCGAATCTACGATCTTTATGGTACTTTTGGCAGCTTATAATGTCCTGCTGGGCAAATATTCTAGTCAAGAGGATATTATCGTGGGTACACCTGTTGCCGGAAGACGGCATGTGGATACTCAAGCGATGATTGGCATGTTTGTCAATACGCTGGTTCTTCGCAATCATCCGCAATCTTCTTTAACGTTCCAATCCTTTTTGCAGGAGGTTAAGCAAAATTCGCTGCTGGCACTGGAGCATCAGGAATACCCGTTTGATGAGCTTGTAGACAAGCTGGAACTGGTACGCGACGTAAGTCGAAACCCGGTGTTCGATACGATGTTCAGTCTGCAAAATGTCGGCACAGATGTTTTGGAAACAGGAGGCATTCGTTTTAAACCGGAAGAATTCAACGCGGGCATATCCAAGGTGGATTTTTCATTGCATGTGACTGAAGAAAAAGGACGTTTGTCCTTCACTTTGGAGTATGGCACGAAGCTGTTTAAACTGGAGACCATCCGACGGCTGGCAGAGCATTTTGTGCGAATTTTGGAAACAGTGACGCAGGATGTCGGGGTGCAGTTGGCTGATATTACGATCGTATCTGATGAAGAGAAGCAATTGCTGCTGACCGGATTTAACGATACCGTCGTACCTTTTCCGACAGATGAGACGATCCACGGACGATTTGAAAAGCAGGTTGCAATGACCCCGGAGAACATAGCATTTGTATTTAGGGAACAGAGCTTGACTTACCTAGAACTGAATGAGCGGGCTAATTCACTGGCACGAGTGCTTCGTGAAAATGGCGTTGGTCCTGACAAGCCCGTAGGTCTGATGTTGCAACGTTCGACAGAACTGATCGTTGGTATGATAGCTATACTGAAAGCAGGCGGTTGCTATGTGCCGATTGATCCTGAATTTCCACCAGCCCGTATTAGATACATGTTTGAAGACAGCGAGGCGACTGTAGTTTTGACCCATCGTAAACTGGTAGAAGAGAATAGCTACAAAACAAAAATGCTTTTTTTAGAAGATGAGGAATTATATCAGAGAGAGAAATCGAACCTGGAAGCGAATGTTCAATCAGAGAACCTAGCTTATGTTATTTATACTTCAGGGTCGACCGGGCATCCAAAAGGGGTCATGCTTCAGCATAGTTCCGTTATGAACTTTATCACAGCAATGCATGAATTGATTGATTTTAAGCCTGACAAAAGGATTCTGTCGCTGACTACTATTTCTTTCGATATTTTTGTGGTTGAGACGATATTGCCGCTGCTAAACGGAATGACCTTTGTACTGGGTGATCGCCATCATCAAGTTGATCCACAGACACTTGGGGAATTAATTGTTGCTCAGCATATAGATTTGCTACAAATGACACCCTCTCGCCTTAAAATGTTACTCAGCAGTGAAGCGGGAATGCACGCACTACAAGGTATAAAGGAGATTATTCTTGGGGGCGAGGCGCTTGCGCCTACGTTACTGAAGAAATTGCAACAAATTAAAGGGCTGCGTATCTACAATATGTACGGACCTTCGGAATCAACTGTATTTTCATCAGCTAGGGAACTGACAGGTGCTAAACATATTGATATCGGGTCCCCCGTTGCCAATACGCAAATGTATATCCTTGATGGACAGGGTGCATTACAGCCAATTGGAATCCCTGGTGAGCTATGCATTGCAGGGGAAGGATTGGCTCGTGGCTATTGGAATCGCGCGGAACTGACGGCGGACAAATTTGTAGATAATCCATTTTCAACAGGAACACGAATGTACAGAACGGGCGATCTCGCCCGCTGGAAAGCGGATGGAAATCTGGAGTTTATCGGCCGAATCGACCATCAGGTGAAAGTACGTGGATTCCGGATTGAGCTGGGTGAGGTTGAAAATGCTTTGATTAGCCATTCTGCAATTCGAGAGGCTGTCGTCACTGTAAATCAAAGCAAAGATCATGAATCCGTCTTGTGTGCCTACATTGTACTGCATACAGAAGAAACACCAAGCTTAACCGTAATTCATGAGCATGCCGCCAAGTTGCTTCCGTATTACTCGGTACCGTCTTACTTTGTGTTTCTGGATCGTATACCGTTGACTCCGAATGGAAAAATCGATCGGAAGGCGCTGCCAGCACCGGAAGGTAATATACAAAGAGGGACAGAATATATTGCCCCACGGACGTGGTTGGAAGCGAAACTATCGGTAATCTGGCAGGACGTGTTGGGTTTGATGCAAGTCGGCGTGAAGGAAAACTTCTTTGAAATTGGCGGACACTCTCTACGGGCAATGACGTTGGTTTTGAGGATTTACAAAGAATTGAACAAACCAATTCCTCTACGTAGCATTTTTGACGCACCGACGATTGAACAGCTGGCAGTGGTGATTGAAAATCTGAACGAGGTGGCGTATGCATCTATTTTAGTGGCGGAAGAGCGTCCCTTTTATACCTTGTCTTCTGCACAAAAACGAATGTATATATTGCATCGGATTGATCCGGGTGATGTGAGCTACAACATGCCCGCAGTACTCCAGGTGAGCGGACCGCTGGATGTAAGACGGGTAGAGGCAGCATTTCGGCAGTTAATCTCACGCCACGAGGCCTTCCGCACGAGTTTTGAAATGGTGAACAATGAGCCTGTGCAGCGGATTCAGGAAAGGGTACCTTTTGAGGTGGAGTACGCCAAGGTACAGGAAAAACAGGCAGGGACAGACGCACTTGCATTTGAGACAGAAATAGAAAAATGGGTTAGCAATTTTGTAAATCCATTCGATCTGCAAGCTGCTCCACTGTTACGGGTAGCCTTACTGGATCTTAACGGAGAGGGGACAGAAGAAACACAGCATCTGCTAATGATCGACATGCACCACATTATCTCGGACGGTGTGTCGACGAGTGTGTTGACCCGCGAATTTGTTCGCTTATATAGCGGTGAGAAGTTACCTCCGCTACGGATCCAATACAAAGACTATGCCGTATGGCAGCAAAGTGAAGCGCAAAAGGATTGGATGAAACGTCAGGAAGCATATTGGCTGGATACCTTCCGGAGTGAGTTACCCGTACTGAATCTGCCAACTGATTTTGCCCGTCCGGCAGTACGAAGTACGGCAGGCGATACAGTGGTATTCAGACTGGAACGCGAAGTCAGCGAGCGCTTGAAAGAGCTGGCGGCGCAGACAGGTTCAACGCTGTACATGGTGCTACTTGCAGCCTATACAGCACTGCTGCATCAGTATACTGGACAGGAAGATATCATTGTCGGGACTCCGATTGCGGGACGGCCGCATGCCGATCTGGAGCCGATCATCGGGATGTTTGTTGGCACACTGGCAATTCGCAATTATCCAACCGCTAAGCAAACGTTCCGAAGCTATGTGGAAGACGTGAAAACCCAAGCTTTGCAAGCCTACGAGCATCAGGATTATCCATTTGAAGAACTGGTGGACAAGCTAAATGTGAAACGGGATATGGGCCGTAATCCGTTGTTCGACACTATGTTTATACTGCAAAATACCGAAGAAGGCGAGCTGAAACTGGAGGATATCCGTTTCCGTCCATACGACATGGAGCAGGCTCCGGTGAAATTTGACTTAATGCTGGAAGCGAGCGAGGAAGAAGAAGGTATTCGGTTCGAATTGCAGTATGCAACATCGTTGTATGAGCGGAAAACGATTGAACAGATTACGCGTCATTTTATACGATTGTCTGAGGCTATTGTGGTGAATCCTGATATTAAACTGGGGGAGCTGGAATGGATCACAGAGGTAGAAACAGTGCATGTGCTGAGAGTGCATCAAGAGCGTCAGAAAGCTTCGCGTTACTGGAGCGCATATCTAGACGGGTATGAAGAAGCTTGCTGTTTGCCACAGGCTAAAACTCAGAGTAGAGCAGAGTGTCAAACGGAGCATTTTAACGTAGCTTTAAGTCCGGGTCTGATGAGCGGGATTCAGCGAATCTCCAACCGCTATCAGGTGAATCAGAGCACGCTGATGCAGACGGTGTGGGGCATTTTGCTTCAAAAATATAACGACACGGATGATGTAGTGTTTGGTAGTACGCTGTCCGGAAATGAGGGTGATATTCCAAATAAGGAGCGTATGCTCAGCTTGATTTTGAATACACTCCCTGTACGTATTACCAGTAGTGAAAACAACTCGTTCTGGGAAGTAATGAAACAAACCCAGAAGCAATCAGTGGCTTCTAGTAAATATGATGCTTTTTCACTATATGAAATTCAGAAACTCTCAGAACTTAAGCAAAATTTAATTAATCATATACTCATTTTTGAAAATGACTGGGTGGAGGAACAGTCTGGGCAACTAGGTGATGATATAGAGTCCCACTTTAGCATTACGGGGGTTGAGTCGGTCGAACAGTCCAACTATGATTTTAACCTGGTAGTTTTTTCAGGGAAAAAAACCCGAATGAGCTTTAGTTACAACGCACTTGTGTTTGATCGAGAAAGTATAAAGCAAATTTATGGACACTTGGTGCACCTACTAGAACAAGTTGTGGTTAACCCGGGCATTCAAGTGCATGAAATGAAAGCGATGACCGAACAGGAGTGCAAGCAAATCCTTGTTGGTTGTGGAGATATGGCAATAGAATATCCAAATAAACAGACGATTCACGGTTTGTTCGAAGCTCAAGTTTTACAAACACCAGAGCAAGTAGCGCTATTTTTCGAAGGGGAGCAGTTGACATACCTAGAGATGAATGAACGCGCTAACTCACTGGCACGGGTACTTCAAGCGCACGGTGTAGGACCCGACAAGCTGGTTGGCCTGATGGTACAGCGTTCGGCGGAGATGATCATCGGTCTGCTGGCCGTGTTAAAAGCGGGTGGTGCTTATGTGCCGATCGACCCTGAATATCCGTCAGCCCGTATTGAATATATGCTGAATGACAGTGAGGCCGCCGTACTTCTGACCAGTCGCGATCTGGTAGGAGAACACCATTACAGCGCCAACACTCTGTTTATCGAAGATGAGGAAGTATATCAAGGGGAAAAGACCAATCTGGAAGCCACTGCCCAGCCGGAGCATCTGGCTTACGTTATTTATACTTCTGGTTCAACCGGAAATCCTAAGGGCGTTATGCTCCAGCATCGCTCGGTGCTGAACTTTATTACAGGAATGCGCGAAGTGATCGACTTTGCAGCGGACAAAACGATTCTATCGTTAACCACCATTTCGTTCGATATTTTCGTATTGGAAACGATCCTGCCGTTGCTGGGCGGAATGACCGTTATACTTGGTGACCACCGTCATCAGGTCAATCCTCAGGCACTTGGCGAGCTGATTACAGCACATCACATTGACATGCTGCAAATGACGCCATCCCGGCTGCAAATGCTGCTGGGTCATGAGGAAGGCTCTCGTGCGCTCCAAGGTGTACAGGAAATTATGGTGGGGGGAGAAGCGCTTCCACCCAAGCTGCTGGAGGCCTTGCAAAAATTGAACGGTCCCCGCATTTATAACATGTACGGACCTACAGAAACGACGGTGTGGTCGGCAGTACAGGAACTTACCCAGGCCAAACAGATTGACATTGGACGTCCTATCGCGAATACGCAAATTTATGTCATTAACGCAAAGGGTGAATTACAGCCGATCGGTGTACCAGGCGAGCTATGCATTGCAGGGGAAGGTTTGGCCCGTGGCTATTGGAATCGCGCGGAATTGACGGCGGACAAATTTGTAGATAATCCATTTTCAACAGGAACACGAATGTACAAAACCGGGGACCTCGCCCGCTGGAAAGCGGATGGAAACCTGGAGTTTATCGGCCGAATCGACCATCAGGTGAAAATCCGCGGGTATCGAATTGAACTGAGTGAGGTTGAGTCGAAGCTGCTGCAAGTTGATTTTGTACGGGAAGTAACGGTCATTGCTCAAGCAGATGAAACAGGGCAAAAGCAAATGGTGGCGTACTACGTCGCCGGGCAAGAAATTGGCGCAAGCGAGCTGAGAAGCGAACTGGGCCGAGAGCTGCCAAGCTATATGGTGCCATCATACTTTATACAATTGGAGCAGATGCCATTAAGTCCGAATGGCAAAATCGACCGCAAAGCATTGCCAGCATTGGAAGATAATCTGCAAAGCAGAACGGATTATTTCGCACCGCGAACGCCAATGGAATCGAAGCTGACCCAAATCTGGCAGGATGTATTGGGCCTGAAGCAAGTCGGCGTGAAAGAGAACTTTTTCGAGATTGGTGGACACTCACTGCGGGCAACTACCTTGACTTCAAAGATTCACAAAGAACTGAATAAATCCCTGTCGTTACGCAGTATTTTCGAAGCTCCAACGATTGAACAGCTGGCTGTAGTGATTGAAAGTTTGGAACAGATGAAGTATGCATTGATTCCGGTGACGGAAGAACGAACTTTTTATCCGCTGTCCTCCGCGCAAAAGCGGATGTACGTATTGCACCAGCTTGACCCTGACGATGTAAACTACAACATGCCTGCTATGTTCCGGGTAAGCGGCCCGCTGGATGTGAAGCGGATGGAAGAAGTATTCCGTCAATTGATCTCACGCCACTCAACACTCCGTACCCGCTTTGAAATGATAAATAACGAGCCGAAGCAGCAGATTCAGGATACCGTATCGTTCGAGTTGGAGTATGCGAAGGTACAGGTGGGACATGTCGTAGCCTATACAGCAGCAGATCGACAAACCGATGTGGAAGTGTTACATCGTGATGCAGTGCAGGAACGGTATGCATCGGTGACTGAGCAGCTTGTGAGCAAGGAAGTACAAGAAAAGATCCAAAGCTTTGTACGTCCATTTGATCTGCAAGCCGCTCCGTTACTGCGGGTTGCCCTGATCGATTTGGGCGTACAGGGAATAGAAGAAGAGCCGCAGTATTTGCTGATGCTCGATATGCACCATATCATCTCGGACGGTGTGTCGACGGGCGTGTTGACTCGCGAATTTGCTCGCTTATACAGCGATGAAGAGCTGCCACCGCTACGGATTCAATACAAAGATTATGCCGTATGGCAGCAAAGTGAAGCGCAGCAGGACTGGATGAAACGTCAGGAAGCATATTGGCTCGACACCTTCCGGGGCGGAGTGCCTGTGCTGGATCTGGCAACCGACTTTGCCCGTCCGGCGGTACAGAGTACGGCAGGGGATACGATCGAATTTGGACTGGAGCGTGAAGTGAGCGAACGCCTGAAAGAACTGGCTTCGCAAACAGGTTCAACTTTGTATATGGTGCTGCTGGCAGCGTACACCACGCTCTTGCATAAATACACAGGCCAAGAAGATATCGTAGTCGGCACGCCGATTGCCGGAAGACCGCATGCGGAACTGGAGAGTCTGGTAGGTGTCTTCATCAATACGCTGGCAATCCGCAATTATCCGTCTGGCGACCAATCGTTCCTCGATTATCTGCAAGAGGTGAAGGAGCATGCGCTTAGTGCTTATGAGCATCAGGACTATCCTTTTGAAGAGCTGGTTGAAAAGCTGAATTTAACACGGGATACGAGCCGGAATGCGCTGTTTGACACGATGTTTGAGTTGAAAACATTGGAGCAGCAGGAGTTCGAGCTGGAAGGTCTGACCTTGAATTCGTACCCGTTAGGAAATACTACGGCCAAATTGGATCTGTCCTTGGAGACCATGGAGCAGCCGGAGGGGATTGTGTGCAGTCTGGAATACAGCACGGCGCTCTATAAGCCGGAGACTATCGCCCGATTGGCGCAGCATTTTACGGAGATCGTCCGAGCTATTGCGTATCATCCGCAGCAGTCACTGGCAACTTTGAATATGGTAACCGTCGAGGAAAAAGAACAACTCATCTACGGTTTTGGAGAAGTGGGAGTAAGAGATGTTGCTGCAGTTGAAGCAGGAGCCCTGTTCCATATCTTCGTAGAAGAACAGGCTCAGCTTGTACCGGATCATATGGCGGTGGTGTATGAGGAGCAGCAGTTGACGTACCGCATACTGAACGAGCGTGCGAACCAATTGGCTCGGAGATTGCGGAATGAAGGCGTTGGACGCGAGTCAATTGTCGGCATTTTGAGTGAACGCTCCATGGATATGCTGGTCGGCGTATTGGCGGTGTGGAAGGCTGGCGGCGCATATGTGCCACTGGATGCGGATTATCCGTCCGAACGCATTCGTTTCATGCTGGAGAATAGTGGTGCGACGGTACTGTTAACACAAACGGGATTGCAGGAGCAAGCACAGGCATGGCTGGAGGAAAGCAAGCAGTCCTTGACCAGGGGTAAGACTGAGGGTGAGTTGGAAACAGCGACTGGCGCCGAAACGATGGAATCAGGTGCTCTTCATGGAACTGTGAATGGAGCAGCAGATTCGCCAACTGACAGCGAAGCAGCATCCCAATCCGTAGCAAACTTACGTTTGCACACCGTACTAGCATTGGACGACGAATCACTGTACACCGGGGATGCCACGAATATCGAGCCGATCAATGAGCCGCAGGATCTGGCGTATGTAATCTATACGTCCGGTACAACCGGACGTCCGAAGGGTGTCATGATCGAGCATCGCAGCTTGGTGAATACGGCTGCGGCCTATCGTCGGGATTACCGTTTGAACCAGTTCCCGGTACGACTGCTGCAATTGGCGAGCTTCTCCTTCGACGTGTTCGTTGGCGATATTGCGCGGGCGCTTTATAACGGGGGCACGATGGTTATCTGTCCGAAAGATGACCGCATTGATCCAAGCCGTCTATATGGCTGGATTCGCAATTACCAAATTACAGTGTTCGAATCGACCCCAGCCCTAATCGTACCGTTTATGCAACATGTGCATGAACAAGGTCTGGACATGAGCAGTCTGGAATTGCTGATCACCAGCTCAGACAGCTGCAGTGTGACGGATTACCGAGTGCTGCAAGAACGGTTTGGCGCAGATATTCGCATTGTGAACAGCTACGGCGTCACGGAAGCGGCGATCGACTCTAGCTTCTACGACGAAGAACTGTCGAAGCTGCCGAGCAGCGGCCATGTGCCGATTGGCCAGGCATGGCTGAACGCACGCTTCTACATCGTGGACAGCCAACTGAATCCGGTGCCAATCGGCATACTGGGTGAGCTGTGCATCGGCGGGATTGGGGTCGCACGGGGATACTTGAACCGTGCGGACCTGACAGCCGAGAAATTCGTAGCGAACCCCTACGTACCGGGTGAACGACTGTACCGCACAGGCGATTTGGCGCGGTGGATGCCGGACGGCAATGTGGACTTTGTTGGCCGGATGGACTATCAGGTCAAAATCCGGGGCTTCCGGATTGAACTGGGCGAGGTGGAAGCGCAACTGCTGACCGTGAATGGCATCGAGAAAGCGATAGTCACCGCCTGGGAAAACGAAAACGGAGACAAGGATTTGTGTGCGTATGTCGTAGCTTCCGAGGCGCTGAATTTGCCGGAGCTGCGCAGCATACTCCAGCCAAAACTGCCGGGCTATATGATCCCGACATATGTCGTACAACTGGATCGTTTCCCGCTGACACCGAATGGCAAAATCGACCGCAAAGCATTGCCAGCATTGGAAGATAATCTGCAAAGCAGAACGGATTATTTCGCACCGCGAACGCCAATGGAATCGAAGCTGACCCAAATTTGGCAGGATGTATTGGGCCTGAAGCAAGTCGGCGTGAAAGAGAACTTTTTCGAGATTGGTGGACACTCACTGCGGGCAACTACCTTGACTTCAAAGATTCACAAAGAACTGAATAAATCCCTGTCGTTACGCAGTATTTTCGAAGCTCCAACGATTGAACAGCTGGCTGTAGTGATTGAAAGTTTGGAACAGATGAAGTATGCATTGATTCCGGTGACGGAAGAACGAACTTTTTATCCGCTGTCCTCTGCACAAAAGCGGATGTACGTATTGCACCAGCTTGACCCTGACGATGTAAACTACAACATGCCTGCTATGTTCCGGGTAAGCGGCCCGCTGGATGTGAAGCGGATGGAAGAAGTATTCCGTCAATTGATCTCACGCCATTCAACACTCCGTACCCGCTTTGAAATGATAAATAACGAGCCGAAGCAGCAGATTCAGGATACCGTATCGTTCGAGTTGGAGTATGCGAAGGTGCAGGTGGGACATGTCGTAGCTTATACAGCAGCAGATCGACAAACCGATGTGGAAGTGTTACATCGTGATGTAGTGCAGGAACGGTATGCATCGGTGACTGAGCAGCTTGTGAGCAAGGAAGTACAAGAAAAGATCCAAAGCTTTGTACGTCCATTTGATCTGCAAGCCGCTCCGTTACTGCGGGTTGCCCTGATCGATTTGGGCGTACAGGGAATAGAAGAAGAGCCGCAGTATTTGCTGATGCTCGATATGCACCATATCATCTCGGACGGTGTGTCGACGGGCGTGTTGACTCGCGAATTTGCTCGCTTATACAGCGATGAAGAGCTGCCACCGCTACGGATTCAATACAAAGATTATGCCGTATGGCAGCAAAGTGAAGCGCAACAGGATTGGATGGAAGGTCAGGAAGCGTATTGGCTCAATACTTTCCGGGGCAATCTGCCTGTGCTGAACCTGCCAACCGATTTTGCCCGTCCGGCGGTACGGAGCACAGCAGGCGACACGGTTGTATTCAGATTGGAGCGTGAAGTTAGCGAGCGCTTAAAAGAACTGGCAGCACAGACAGGTTCGACGCTGTACATGGTGTTATTAGCGGCCTATACAGCGTTACTATATCAATATACAGGGCAGGAAGATATCATTGTTGGCACCCCAATTGCGGGACGCCCACATGCCGATCTTGAGCCCATCATTGGGATGTTTGTCGGAACCCTGGCACTACGCAATTATCCGACTGCAGAGCAGACGTTCCGCAGCTTTCTAGAAGATGTGAAAATCCGGGCTTTACAAGCCTACGAGCACCAGGACTATCCATTTGAAAACCTGGTGGACAAGTTGAATGTGAAGCGGGATATGAGTCGGAATCCGATCTTCGATACGATGTTTGTACTGCAAAACACCGAGCAAAGCGAGTTGAAGCTCAAAGAACTGAGCTTCCGACTATACGATATAGAGCAAACTCCAGTGAAGTTTGACCTGACGCTGGAAGCGAGAGAGGAAGAATCCGGAATACAGTTCGGATTGCAGTATGCGACCACGCTGTACCAGCGGGAAACAATTGAGCAGATCACACGCCACTTTGTACGGTTGGCTGAAGTGATTGCGGCTAGCCCAGATACCACATTGAGTGAGCTGGAATGGATTACAGTGGAAGAAACAGTGGATGTACTGAAAGTGCATCAAGAACGTCAGAAGGCTTCTCGTTACTGGACCGCATACCTGGATGGGTATGAAGAACAGGCCCGTTTGCCACAGGTTAAAATCCAGAGCAAAACAGGTTATCAGGCGGAGCGTCTGGATTTTGATTTGGGCGCGGGTCTAACGGCTGGAATTCAGCAAATCGCCAAGCGTTATCAGGTGACGATGAATACGCTGATGCAGACGGTGTGGGGCATGTTGCTTCAAAAATATAACGGTACGGATGATGTGGTGTTCGGCAGCGTCGTATCCGGACGTCCGGCGGAGATTCCAAGTGTGGAGCATATCATCGGTCTGTTTATTAACACGATTCCTGTACGCATTCACAGTCATAAGGACAGTCTGTTCTCGGACGTGATGAAGCAGAATCAGGAGCAATCCATCGCTTCCCAAGCCTATGATACGTACCCGCTGTATGAGATTCAGGGACTGTCGGAGCTGAAGCAGGATTTGATCAACCATATCCTTATTTTTGAAAATTACCCGATGGAGGAGCAAATCGAGCAGTTGGGTGAGGGGGAAGCATCCAGCTTCCGCATTACGGGAGTGGAGTCCGTCGAGCAGACGAACTATGACTTTAACCTGGTGGTCCTGCCGGGGAACACGATCCACATGAGCTTTGTCTACAATGCGCTGGCATTTGAACGCGAAAGTGTGGAGCAAATTCAGGGTCATCTGATGGAACTGTTGAAACAGGTGGTAGCTAACCCGGATATTTCGGTACGTGAGCTGGATGTATTGAGTGAGCCAGAACGGGAGCAAATCCTGCGCGTATGGGGAGATACGGCAGCGGACTATCCAAGCGAGCAGACGATTCACGGCTTGTTCGAGGCGCAAGCGGCGCAGACCCCGGAGCAGGCAGCATTGTTCTGCGAGGGAGAGCAACTGAGCTACCGCGAGCTGAACGAACGCGCCAACCGTTTGGCCCGTACCCTGCGTAGTCACGGAGTGACGAGCGATCGTTTGGTGGGTCTCATAACCGATCGTTCGGTGGATATGATCGTAGGCATCTTCGGAATTTTGAAAGCCGGGGGAGCATATGTGCCAATTGATCCGACGTATCCGGAAGAGCGTATCCGCTACATGCTGGACGACTCTGGGGCAGAGCTGTTATTGACGCAAAATCATCTGGTGGGCAACGTAGCTTTTGACGGTAAGGTGCTGGTTTTGGATGGAGAGCAGGCGGTCTATCACGAGGACGGTTCAAACCTGGAGCCTGTATCCGGGCCGAACGATTTGGCCTATGTGATCTATACATCAGGGACCACAGGCCAGCCGAAGGGCGTTATGCTGGAGCATCACGGACTGTGCAACCTGAAAGTCTATTTCGATCAGACGCTGCATATTGGCATATCGGATCATATCCTGTTGTTTGCCAGCTATTCATTTGATGCGGCTTGCTGGGAAATCTTCCAGGCGCTGTTCTGCGGAGCCACGTTATACGTGCCAACGTCAGAGACGATTTTGAACTACGAGCGGTTTAAGCAATATATGGCGGATCATCACATTACCGTGGCAACCTTGCCGCCGACCTATGCGGTCTATCTGGAGCCGGAACGGATGTCAAGCCTGCGTATTCTGTTCACAGCCGGATCAGCATCGTCGATAGAGCTGGTGTACAAGTGGAAGGATCAGGTTGCGTACTACAATGGCTACGGCCCAACCGAAAACTCGGTAGCTACGTCGATATGGCCGGTGTCTGAGGATGCGAGAGCAGGACAATTGATTTCCATCGGACGTCCTGTGCCAAACCATCGGGTGTACATGGTGGATGCACATGGTCATCTGGCACCAGTGGGCGTAGCGGGTGAGTTATGCGTATCCGGGCCGGGTCTGGCACGCGGCTATCTGGATCGTCCAGAGCTGACGGAGGAGAAATTCGTACCGAATCCGTTTGCGAATGGAGAAGCGGGCTATGAACGCATGTACCGGACAGGTGACTTGGCGAGATGGATGCCGGATGGCAACATCGAATATCTGGGCCGGATCGACCATCAGGTTAAAATCCGGGGGTACCGGATTGAGTTGGGTGAGGTCGAGGCGCAAATTTTGAAAGTGGAAGATGTGCAGGAGGTCATCGTGCTGGCACGTGCAGATGAGCAGGGGCAAAACCAACTGGTCGCCTACTATGTGGCAGAGCGAGAAGTGAATGCAGGTGAGCTACGCAGCTTACTGGGTGAGAAACTGCCAAACTACATGGTGCCTGCGTACTTCGTACAACTGGAGAACATGCCGCTGACACCGAACGGTAAAATTGATCGCAAAGTACTGCCAGCACTGGAAACAAATTTTCAGGGTAGAAGTGAATATGTTGCTCCACAAACGGATGCAGAGCAGGTTCTGGCTTCTATCTGGCAAACCGTACTGGGTAAGAAGCCAATTGGCTTGCTAGAAAATTTCTTCGATTTGGGCGGCGATTCGATCAAGGCGATTCAAGTATCTTCACGTCTGCTTCAGGCAGGCTACAAGCTGGATATGAAGACATTGTTTAAGCATCCGAGTGTGTCAGAATTGGCTCCGTACTTGAGTGTGGCGGGTGTCAGAACTGCCGAGCAGGGTGAGATTAAGGGCAATGTGCTGCTTACGCCGATTCAACATTGGTTTGCAGATTTGGATGAAACGGCTGCACATCACTTTAATCAGGCTGTTATGCTACACCAGGACCAGAGATTTAACGAGTCGGCACTGCGCCTGACACTGACAAAACTGGTGGAACATCATGATATTCTGCGAACGGTGTTCCGCAAAACGGAGCATAGCTATGAAGCGTGGAATCGGGGGACGCAAGAAGGTGAGCTATATCATCTTGATATGTTGGACTTCGACGATATACCCATTGGATCGGAGCTGAACCAAGCAATTGAAGCTAAAGCCAATGAGATTCAAAGCAGTATTTCTTTAAATGAAGGGCCACTAATGAAAGTCGGTTTGTTCCGTTGTGCGGATGGTGACCATTTGCTGATCGTGATTCATCATTTGGTAGTGGATGGGGTATCGTGGCGTATCTTGTTTGAAGATTTCGCGACTGCTTATGCGCAAGCTGTGAATGGAGAAGCAATTCATTTCCCTGATAAGACGGACTCCTTCCGTGCCTGGTCTGAAAAATTGGCTGTTTATGCAATCAGCCCGGCAATGGAGAGCGAACGCGCGTACTGGGAGCAATTAGACAAAGTAATCAGTTCTGATCAGGCTATATTACCTGAGGATTATAAGCATGATGGCAGATTTATGATTCGCGACATGGACACCGTAACAATGCAACTCACAGAGGAAGAGACCGTTCAACTGTTGAAACAAGCGCATCATGCATATAGCACGGAAGTGAACGATTTGCTGTTGACTGCTCTTGGTATGACGCTGTATGCCTGGACGGGCCATGAGAGTATCTTTATAAATCTGGAAGGGCACGGACGGGAGAGCATTATACCAGACATTGATATTTCTCGTACGGTTGGTTGGTTTACAAGTCAATATCCGGTTTTGTTGAATATTGGAGAGAAATCCGACGTGTCGAGACGTATCAAACAGGTCAAAGAGGGTCTACGTCAAATACCGCATAAAGGCATCGGATACAGTATTTGGAGGTATCTGAGTAAAACAGGTCAAAAAGGGGGCCATCCTGAACCACAGGTGAACTTTAACTATCTGGGAGAGTTTGATCAGGATCTCCAAAATAGCGATATTCACACTTCACCCTATTCGTCTGGAAGAGATTTCAGCGACCGAATTGAGCTGAAATCTGCTTTAGACGTGGGGGGAATGGTAACAGGTGGCAGGTTGGAGCTTAAGATTAAATATAATAGCAAGGCATTCTGCAAGGATACGATAGAGGATCTGGTTCATCTGTTAAAGAAGAATTTACAGGAAGTGATCAGGCATTGCATATCTCGAGAACGGACGGAGCTAACACCTAGCGACGTACTGCTTAAGGAACTCACCGTGGAGCAATTGGATGCCATTGTGGAACAAACGCAGTCGGTTGGAGAAGTAGAGAATATATATGCACTAACACCGATGCAGAAGGGGATGTTGTTTTACAATTTGATGGATTCTCAATCGGGTGCTTATTTTGAGCAGTCCTCCTTTGACCTGAAAGGATGTTTAAATCTGGCTGCGTTTACAGCGAGTCTGGAACTGCTGGTACAGCGGCATTCTGTACTACGGACAAATTTTTATAGCGGCTGGAAGGACGAGCCCCTGCAGGTTGTGTACCGGAATAAACGCAGTGAGTTGTATATAGAGGATTTGCGAGATATGGAGGAAGAAGAGCGGAACGATTATATCCTCGAATATACGCGCAAAGACAAGCAGAGAGGCTTTGATCTAGCGGAGGATACTTTGATGCGTGTCGCGATTTTGCGTACGGCTGAGAAAACATATCGTTTTGTATGGAGCTTTCACCATATTTTAATGGATGGCTGGTGCTTGTCGCTGGTGACGAATGAGGTATTTGCGAGTTACTTTGCGATTCTCGCCCATAAACAGCCGGAACTGGGACCTGTAACGCCATATAGCCAATATATTGAGTGGCTGGAGCAACAGGATCGTCAGGCTGCTTCAAACTATTGGAGCAGGTATCTGGATGGATATGAGGAGCAGTCTCGTTTGCCACAGGCCAAAATCCAGAGCAAAACAGGTTATCAGACGAAGCGCCTGGACTTTGATTTGGGCGCGGGTCTAACGGCTGGAATTCAGCAAATCGCCAAGCGTTATCAGGTGACGATGAATACGCTGATGCAGACGGTGTGGGGCATGTTGCTTCAAAAATATAACGGTACGAATGATGTGGTGTTCGGCAGCGTCGTATCCGGACGTCCGGCGGAGATTCCAAGTGTGGAGCATATCATCGGTCTGTTTATTAACACGATTCCTGTACGCATTCACAGTCATAAGGACAGTCTGTTCTCGGACGTGATGAAGCAGAATCAGGAGCAATCCATCGCTTCCCAAGCCTATGATACGTACCCGCTATATGAAATTCAGGGGCTGTCGGAGCTGAAGCAGGATTTGATTAATCATATTCTTATTTTTGAAAATTACCCGATGGAGGAACAAATCGAGCAGTTGGGTGAGGGGGAAGCATCCAGCTTCCGCATTACGGGAGTGGAGTCCGTCGAGCAGACGAACTATGACTTTAACCTGGTGGTCCTGCCGGGGAACACGATCCACATGAGCTTTGTCTACAATGCGCTGGCATTTGAACGCGAAAGTGTGGAGCAAATTCAGGGTCATCTGATGGAACTGTTGAAACAGGTGGTAGCTAACCCGGATATTTCGGTACGTGAGCTGGATGTATTGAGTGAGCCAGAACGGGAGCAAATCCTGCGCGTATGGGGAGATACGGCAGCGGACTATCCAAGCGAGCAGACGATTCACGGCTTGTTCGAGGCGCAAGCGGCGCAGACACCGGAGCAGGCAGCATTGTTCTTCGAAGGAGCACAGTTGACCTACCGCGAGCTGAATGAACGTGCAAACCGACTGGCTCGTACCTTGCGGAGTCACGGCGTAACAACAGACAGCTTGGTGGGGATTATGACGGAGCGTTCGGTGGATATGATCGTGGGGATGCTCGGGATTATGAAAGCGGGAGGCGCGTATGTTCCTCTAGATCCAACGTATCCAGAGGACCGTATCCGTTACATGCTGGACGACTCGGGAACAGCTCTCTTATTAACACAAAGCCATCTGGTGGAAAAAGTGGCCTTCGACGGCAAGATACTGGTGCTGGATGGGGAACAGGGGATCTATCACGAAGAGGGGGCGAATCTGGAGCCAGTGTCTGGCCCGAACGATCTGGCGTATGTGATTTATACCTCAGGAACGACGGGCCAGCCGAAGGGCGTTATGATCGAGCATCACGGGCCATGCAATCTGAAAACCTATTTTGATGAAACCCTACACATGAGCTTGTCGGATCATGTCCTGATGTTTGCCAGCTATTCCTTTGATGCCGCTTGCTGGGAAGTGTTCCAAACGCTGTTCTGCGGAGCCACACTGTACGTACCGACCATGGAGACGATTTTAAACTATGAGCGGTTTGAACAATATACCGCAGAGCACCAAATTACCGTAGTCATGCTGCCACCGACGTATGCGGTGTATCTGGAACCGAAGCGGATGTCGAGTCTGCGTATCCTGTTTACAGCCGGATCGGCCTCCTCATTAGAGCTTGTACAGCAATGGAAAGATCAGGTTCCGTATTATAACGGATACGGCCCAACGGAAAACTCAATTGTCACAACGATCTGGCCGGTGTCTGAGGATGCGAATGCGGATGAACGGATTTCTATCGGACGTCCCGTACCGAATCACCGGGTATATATCGTGGATGCGCATGGACATCTGGCACCTGTGGGCGTAGCTGGAGAATTGTGTGTATCGGGGGAAGGGCTGGCACGTGGATATCTGCATCGTCCGGAGCTCACGGATGAGAAATTTATACCTAATCCGTTTACGGACGGAGAAGCAGGATATGAACGGATGTATCGCACAGGGGACTTGGCGAGATGGATGCCAGACGGCAACATTGAGCACTTAGGCCGGATCGACCATCAGGTGAAAATCCGGGGGTACCGGATTGAACTGGGCGAGGTGGAGGCAAACCTGCTGAAGGTGGAGGCTGTGCAAGAGGTAATTGTACTATCCCATGAGGATGAGCAGGGTCAAAACCAACTGGTGGCGTACTATGTGGCAGAGCGCGAAGTGAGTACAAGTGAGTTACGCAGCTTACTGGGTGAAAAGCTGCCTAACTATATGGTGCCTTCGTACTTTGTGCAGCTGGAATCCATGCCACTAACACCAAACGGTAAAATTGACCGCACGGCACTGCCACTGCCGGAATTGGCAAGTAGCCCGGATATAGCTTACGTGGCTCCAAGAAATGAAGTGGAACAACAATTGGCGAATCTCTGGCGGGCGGTGCTTGGGGTAGAAAAGGTAAGTATCGACGAGAACTTCTTTGAGCTTGGAGGTCATTCTTTAAAGGCCATTCAGCTCGTTTCCAAAGCACAGGAATCAGGTATTCCACTCGGCATACACCAAGTGTTGCAACATCAAACCATTCGAAGCTTGTCCGATCTGTTATCCCTTGATAAAGTTGTCACCAAGCAAGATACTTCATTGCTTACAGATGTAACGGAAGCTGAACAATGGATTAGCGAAACCTTTGGCGTACAGGCCATGCTTCAATTCGTACCTAACGATGAACGCGACTACTTGTTTCTGCATGTGCATCCCTTCCGGGCAGATCAGGTGGACGAGATGACCGCCGGAATCTCGTCTCATGTTCATTCCGACCTCCATCCTCATTATATCGTTCCGATGGGTGAGGAAGACGCCAGCCTAAGGGTCAGAACAGGGCACACAGAGCTGGAGCAAACAGACGAGGAACAGGAAAACAGTCACCAACGTCAGACTGAAGAATGGATTTTAAAAATCGCTGAAATGAATGCTAGCTGGCATGAGCATCTACTCAGCTCAGAGGCTATCTATCGTTTCCCGCTGGCCCCTGCTCAGCATTACCATTTGATGCACCCGGCTTCCTCGGGCACCGTGGTTCGGTTGGACCAATACGTGGATATGGGGCGTCTGAATACAGCGATTCGGCAGTTAATTCATCGCCATGAATTACTGAGAAGTGTGCTTGTACACGCGGATGGAGTCTGGGAATGGGAAGTACGGCCAACACCGGAGCATATTTCATTGCCTTGTGTGGATCTTTCGATCTATCCGGTACAGACCCAACAGCAGCTTCTTTCATCCCTCATGTCGAATCTTTATTTTGAACCATATGAGCAGAAACACGCTCTGCAATACCGGATGATGCTGGTTCGCTTGAATTTGCGGGAACATTTACTGCTACTGCCATGCTCACATATCATCTTTGATGCGACGAGTGGTGTAGTTTTGCATAATCAGCTTCTGGAGGAATACGATCATATACAGCAAAGTCAGACAGTTAAAACATTCCATTATCACGAATATGTCGATCATATCCGCCAAGGTCCTCAAGGACTCAGCGATCCGCAGATTGTGGAGCAATTTAAGCTCCCGGCATTTGAGGATCATAATAGTCGTATCCATGAACGGATGCTGGGGTGTAATTATGCAGCACCTACTTCATATCATTGGAATCTAAACCTGCATAATATTCCAACGCAGGAGGAGGCTGTGAACCTATGGGATATTTCGTTGCAAATGGCATTCCAGTTCTTGAGCAGCTATTTTGAACAGTCCGAAGTTCCATTATGGTTGACACAGTATGGACGACAGTATGGGGATCGGAACTACTTTGGATCGGTGGGAGAATATATTGACCACATTCCCGTCTTACTCCTGAAGGAGGAGAGAATATCCTACGAAAATGATATCCAGAAACTCTTGGATACTGCCACACATCATCATTTAAATTTCTTCAATCTGATCTTTAACGAAGAAATGAAATCAGCTTACCCGCAATCAAGCAACATTCTAAAAAAGGGACTTGAACAACTGCCAATCGTGTTTAACTACTTGGGTGAAATGCAGGGAGGCTTAAATGAAATCGGTGCTTTGGACAGGAAGAAGGAACAGGCAAACGGAGGAAAAGCGATTTTCTTTGAGTCTGTATACACAGAAAGTGTATTGCAGATTTCTCTATCCCTTCCCTTTGAAGAGGATCACGAGAAAATTCATCAAATCTTCCAAGCTGCTAATGATAGGCTCATAACTACTTTGACCATTTCGCAGTAAGGAGATGAAGATGTGAAGCAATTGTTTAAGGATCGTCGTTTTATCCGTTTCTTTGCTTCCCGTACTTCTGCCAACATCGCGGACAGCATTTATTCTATCGTCCTGCTGTATTTTGTACAGCAATCGACACAGTCGGTGGCGATGACTAGCTTCACGTATACGGCCGTATCTGCGGCGTCGATTTTCAGCTTTCTCGTGGGTCCTTTGGTGGATCGCTATTCACCGCCTTTGTTGGCCAGTATCGCCTTGTTTACGCAGGCTGTACTCATTTTGACTGTCCCGTTTCTCATTCAGGACGGGATGGTTAATCTGGTCGCTATTCTTGTTATTGTTTTTATTGCATCTTGCTTCTCTACACTGTTTTATCCGGCCAATAGTAAAATGCTGCCGCAACTGGTAGGATCGCCGGATTTGATTGTCCGGGCAAATTCCATGATTTCGTCAACGGATCAGGTGGTTAACATCGCCGGATATCTGGCTGGAGCCTCGCTCATTATCGCCATGGGGATGAAAAACACATTTTTTCTAGCCAGCGCAATGCTGTTTCTGGCAGGCTTTGTGTATATCAGGCTCAGCAAGCAGACCGACGCTCCTGCGATGGAGGACACGAACGGTAAAGGTTCACTGAAGCTGGGATACTATCTGAGGGAGCTGAAAGAAGGATATCTTTTTGTAAAACGGCACACCTTCCTGAGAATTATGCTCCCATTCTTTGCTCTGACGAACTTTTCGATGGCGATCTTGGTGATTGCCATGCCTTCCATTGCGGTATCCTATGGTTCACCGATCTATTACAGCTTACTGTATGTAGCCTATTTTATCGGTATTTTTGTCGGTTCCTTTCTGGTCAGTGTATTGAAAAAGAGCGGCATTACCATTGCGGTCTCCTGGGTAGCCATGGGGCTGGCGATCTACGTGTTTTCCATTGTGCCGGAGATGTGGATGAAGCTGGTGGCCGTCCTGTTACTAGGTATATTTACAGGCATCATCAATGTACTGCAAACGTCCTTGATTCAAATTATTACCCCGCTGCCGTTAATGGGACGGGTGTCATCCTTTCTAAACACCCTGTCGAGCGCAGCTCTGCCACTAGGAGCCTTGGTTGGTGGTGCGTTAGCTTTACGTTTTGCTCTGAGCGAGGTGCTGTTTTTCAGCGGACTGATTACAGCATTGTGCGGCTTGATCATGTTTCTGGTCAAGGATATTCGCCAGTTTGAGATTCCTTCAGAGGAGATTGGAAGAGTAGCCCCTTCCCCCGTTACTGAGGACATAAGCTAAAGCTTGATCCCCGCAATTCATAAGCCATGCATGCAAAATGTCAGGTCCTCATCACAGGGCCTGGCATTTTTAGTATATCTGGCTTCGTCACGTCGAGGCAGATCATTTTGGTGCTGGTGTTGGAGCGTCGTTTATGGTTATCATAGACGAAGGTATGAATCTATCGTTTACATTCGGATACAAAAGGAGATACAAGATGGCTGAGCCTTTAAAAAATATATACACAGAGGATTTTCTTCGCCTTTTCGGTGAAAGAGTACAAACTGCTTATAGCTCGTTTGATACCCAGGGATTTATCCATCAAGTCATGGACGAATCGTGGAATGAACTGGAGCTAAAAGCCCGGATGCGGCGGATTTCACTAACATTGGGGACGTTCTTGCCCAGTCGTTATGAAGAAGCCTTGGCTGTCCTTTTTGCTATAGACGAGCATTGCAGCGGTTTCCCGTACTTATTCTTTCCGGATTTTGTGGAGGTGTATGGGCAGGGGGAGGAGCATTGGACGCTTTCCATGGAAGCGCTGGAGCGTTTCACACAGAAGTCATCTGCGGAGTTTGCCGTCAGACCCTTCCTGCTGCGCGAACCGGAACGGATGATGCGCCAGATGACGGTCTGGGCGGGGCATCCAAGCGAGCATGTCCGCCGTCTTGCCAGCGAAGGCTGTCGTCCACGCCTGCCGTGGGGGCAAGCGTTGCCCATATTTAAGCGCGATCCAGCTCCAGTATTGGCCGTGCTGGAACTGTTGAAAGCCGATCCCTCGCTGTATGTACGTAAAAGTGTAGCCAACAACCTGAACGACATCGCCAAGGACCATCCCGAAGCAGTCATTGCAACAGCTCAACGATGGAAAGGTACGCATCCCGACACCGACTGGATTGTACGCCACGGCTGCCGGACCCTGATTCGCAAGTCCAGCCCCGAGGTGATGGCGCTGTTTGGTTATGCCGAAGAAACGAACGGATCACCGTTAGTCACGGAAGCGTCTTTTACTGCCGATCCGGCCGTGTTAAATCTCGGGGATAGCTGTGAGCTGAGCTATGGGTTGCAACTTCGGGAAGGTGACCCGGTGCGAGTCCGCATCGAATACGGCATCGACTTTGTGAAGGCAAGAGGACAAGTCTCGCGTAAATTATTTCTGCTTTCCGACAAAACCGTTCCCGGAGGAACCCGTCTTACAGGTACGCGAACACCGTATTACACTGCTTGTGAACGGACAGGAAGCTGCATCTTCGGAAGTGGAACTCCAGTTTTAAAAGCTTTATAGCTGCAGAGAGAAAGAGTCTGAAACCTGGCTCTTTCTTTTTGACGTTCGCTTCTACGGACTTTATTTTTTCAAAAAAATGAGTCTGGTATTAGAACCTGGTACTAAGACGTGTTATAATAAGATTAGATCGTGGCTCTCATCTTATGTATAAAGGGGAATGTACAATTTGACAAATCAACAGCAATGGCTTGCGCCTGAATATTACAATATGACTTCGGAAATGGAGCACCATGACGCTAGCAAAACAGCACTCAAGTGGTTAAGCGAAACAGGAGACTACGAGGAAATCACCTATGGGGAGCTGCTGAAAAAAGCTAATCGACTGGCTGGAGGACTCGCAGGACTGGGATTTAACAAAGGAGACAGGGTTCTGGTCGTAGTACCACGTCGCATTATTGCGTATGTGATTTACCTAGCATGCTTAAAGCTGGGACTTGCCGTTATTCCTTCTTCCGAAATGCTGCGGGCCAAGGATATTGCCTATCGACTTCGCCATTCGGAAGCGCGCGGGGTGATTGCCTGGACCGGAGTAACAGGTGAAGTGGACAAAGTAGACGGGGATTTGCCTTCTCTGGATTACCGTATCTCGGTTTCCAGCGACGACACCGTAGCTGAACCCGGCTGGCTGGAGCTGAATGAGCTGATGGTTGGACAGGAAGATACCTTTGAAGCCGTGAAAACGCACCGGGATGACATGGCAATTCTGGCCTATACCTCCGGTACCACGGGAAATCCTAAAGGTGTCGTACATAGCCACGGCTGGGGATTTGCCCATCTTCGGATTACATCCCCTTGGCTGGATATACAGGCCTCGGATACGGTATGGGCTACAGCTGCGCCAGGATGGCAAAAATGGATTTGGAGCCCGTTTCTATCCGTATTGGGAAATGGAGCGACCGGATTCGTATATAATGGTTCTTTTCGTCCGGGTCGCTATTTGCAGTTCTTACAGCAATACCGGATTCAAGTGTTATGCTGTACCCCAACGGAATACCGGATTATGGCGAAGACGGATGGGTTGGATCAATATGATCTGTCCCAACTGCGCAGCGCAGTTTCTGCGGGAGAGCCACTTAATCAGGAGGTCATTAACAAGTTTCAGGAGCAGTTTAACATTACGATTCGTGACGGTTACGGCCAGACAGAAAGCACTTTGATTATCGGTAATTTGAAGGATGCGCCTCTACGCACTGGTTCGATGGGGAAATCTATTGCACCGGGACTGGTTGAGATCGTAGACGAGGACGGTGTTCCACTGGCTCCGGGCCAAGTGGGCGATATTGCAGTTCGTGCTGATCTGCCGGCATTATTCCATACGTATTACCTTGATCCAGAGCGCAAAGCAGTCAGTGTTCATGGAGACTATTTTGTTACAGGAGACCGGGCGCGCAAGGACAAGGATGGATATTTCTGGTTTGAAGGACGCGGTGACGATATCATTATCAGCTCCGGTTATACCATCGGTCCCTTTGAAGTGGAAGAAGCGCTCATGAAGCATGACTCTGTACAGGAGTGTGCTGCCGTAGCCAGTCCTGACGAAATACGGGGACATATTGTAAAAGCCTACGTTGTACTCAAAGCCGGAGTAGAAGGATCATCGGAGTTGGTGAAGGAACTGCAACATCATGTGAAAGCATCGACAGCGCCTTACAAATATCCACGAAAAATAGAGTTTATTCAAGAGCTTCCTAAAACCAGCTCGGGTAAAATACGAAGAGTGGAGCTGCGTGAACTGGAGAAGCAATCCGCACTGTAGTGATGAAATCATTCAACATAATCAAAACGGAACAGGAGCGTGAAAAAATGAGTACATTTGAATCATTGTTGGAGCAATATGCAGAGCTTGTCGTAAGAGTAGGGGTCAACATTCAGCCCGGACAGGCGTTGTTGGTAACGGCACCACTGGAAACCGTTGAATTCACACGCCTGATTGTCAGCAAAGCCTATGAAGCAGGCGCCAAATACGTGCAAGTAGAGTTTGAGGACGATTCTATTACGCGCAGTCGTTTTGAACATGGTGACGAAGCCAGTTTTGATTACTATCCAGCTTGGAAGGCAGAAATGATGGAGAAATTCGCCGAAGAGGGTGGAGCCACGCTAACGATTAAGGTACCGAATCCGGATTTATATCAAGGTATTGATCCGCAACACGTTTCTCGTGCGACAAAGGCGGCGGCTACGGCGAGAGAAGGCTATGCTCACTATACGCGGAATGCTAAGATTAGCTGGTGTTTGATTAAAGCACCGACGAAGGCTTGGGCCGATAAAGTATTTGCCGATGTAGCAGAGAAGGACCGCATTCGAGTCATGTGGGATACAATCTTCCAAATGAATCGTGTAGACGGCTCTGATCCTATTCAGAATTGGCAGGGCCATCTAAATAATCTCGAACAGCTACAAAATAAGCTGAATCATAAAAACTATAAAAGTCTACACTATCGCGCACCCGGAACAGATTTGAGAATCGAATTGGCCGAAAGACACATTTGGCGCGGCGGCGGCGGTGAAAACGCCCAAGGAATTTATACCGTGGCAAATATGCCGACAGAAGAAGTGTTCACAATGCCTAAGCGTACAGGTGTGAATGGTCATGTCACAAGTACCATGCCACTCAATTTGAATGGGCAACTGGTGGATCGCATAACGTTTACCTTTAAGGACGGTAAAGTCACTGAATATACAGCAGAATCCGGCGAGCAGCATCTGACTCATTTGCTCGCTACGGATGAAGGGGCCCGCTATTTGGGTGAAGTCGCGCTGGTGCCACACGATTCACCGATTTCCAATCTCAATCGCATCTTTTACAATACAGGGATTGATGAAAATGCCTCCTGTCACTTGGCGCTCGGCAGTGCGTATCCTTTTAACCTCGAAAAAGGAACACAAATGAACCGGGAAGAGCTGCTCCAGAACGGTGCCAATGTCAGCCTGACCCATGTTGACTTTATGATCGGCTCCGCTGAGCTGGATATTGACGGCGAGCTGCAGGACGGAAGTACAGAGGCTGTGTTCCGCAAAGGAAATTGGGCGATTTAATCCTTTTCTCAATCTCAATTTATAACAACCCGCAAGCGATCTTATTCGTTTGCGGGTTGTTGTATATCCTAAATATCAATATCAAACTGCACTTGTATTACGAAATACAAAGTGCTAAACTAAGTTCAAACATAAATTTAAACATCGTTTTAAATTATGTTTAACTTATAGAATTCTGGTCTATTCAATCCGCTCTGATTGGACCAGGTAAGAGGAGGAGAAGTATGAATCACGTAGACAAAAAACAGCAAACCAAAGAAAAAATATTACACGCTGCGCTTGAATTCATTAAAAAGGAAGGTTTCGAGGCGGTTACAATCAGGAAAATTGCCGACCTGTCGACCACTAATATTTCTCTAGTTAATTATTATTTTGGCTCTAAGGAAAATCTGCTCAGTGAAGCCATTGAAGTGATATTAAGTGGCTTTCAGCACACTTTTTCTATTTTGGACGATACAGCGATCCCACCCCAAGATCGACTGAAACAATTTTTGTTTGATTATTTACAAGTCATTCGGCAATACCCGGAGCTTCTCTCACGAGTCATTGTCATGGGCAGCATGTCCTTCACATCCCAACAGGAATACGGAAGGTTTTTAAACATAATGGGATTCCCCAAAGTGCAAAGTACGATCAAGGAGCTGACAGGTGAGCAACAGCCAGAACGATTGCTAGCGATGATGCTGCAAATATTTGGGGCTATTTTTCTTCCCGCTTTGATGAGCCCGATTCTTGAATCCGGAGCGGCTGTGGAAATGCCTTCAATCGAGGAACAATTAAATCTGTTATTTGAAAGATATTTTGATAAATGAGGATTTTGCAAAATACTGAAATAATAAATGACTGGAGTGAATACTATGAATTTTCTGAGAAAATACTGGCAGGACGCAGGGGCTATTATTGGTGTGATCGTATGTATTGGTTTACTTATGAACAGGGCCATCTTTTCGGATATAACGGGAATTTTATGGTTAAGCTTTGTAGCCATCCTTTTTCATCAATTTGAGGAGTATCGCTGGCCTGGATATTTTGCTGGTCTATTTAACAACGTCATGTTTAAAAGTGAAACCCCGGATCGCTACCCCTTAAACACCCAATCAGCCATGATTATTAATGTGGTGATTGCCTATGTGTTTTATTTACTCCCGATATTATTTCCACGCGTGATATGGCTTGGACTCGCACCTGTTTTTATGGGCTTCTTCCAGGTAGTCTGGCATGGCATTGTTGTGAATATAAAAGCAAAAACCTTATATAATCCGGGCTTGTTTACGGCAGTCTTCCTCCATGTTCCGGTCGGAATCTGGTACATTCACGATATTGTCAAGTACAATGCACCGACCCTAACAGACTGGATCTGGGGGACAATCTACTTTGCCTTTGCTGTATATATCTTCATCATAAAAGGGAATATGTGGTTGAAAAACAGCAATTCTCCCTATCCTTTTTCTCAACAACAATTAGGATCGTACCATCGTAAATAGTGTATGTTGGATGATCTTCAATGCCCTTGTTTACAAGTTGGAAACAAGTAGAGGTATTCTGGAAATGTGGTTCAGCTACACTTGGTTTGTACCTCATTGAAACAAGGAAAGAGTGATCTCATGATAAAACATTCACATCAACCACATGAAGCAAAAAAGCTGCCCTATAAGCTAATAACGGCTACTGCTTTGATGGCTATCAGTTTCGTTGTCATCACCGGATGCGGTAATAGCGGAGAAGCAAAATCAACTGCTCCAATTACGGAAGGCGCGGTTGCACCATCTACCGATTCTACGGTTCAGCAAACGAGCAACAATAGTAAGAGTGCAGCAGATTCCAAAAATACAGGAAAGGTGTCTGAGCAAGGCTCAACCTCGGCCCATCAGTCACCTGCCAGTAGTGCAGCGCCATCTAATCACACACACAGTTTCCCAGCAACCATACTGAGCGCCGCCAAGCTGGGGACGCTTCCGAATTTGCCCAAAGGTCTTGGTTTGGGAACGGGCAGCGATCTTTTGTTCGAGCTGTGGGGAAAATCTGAGTCAGGCTCTACTGGTCATCTGCGGAGCTACGCCAAGCATCATACGGATATCGTACTGGATGGAAGCGATAAAGTTACAGAGATTACATCATCCGATCCATCTTATAAAAAGTTGGTTATCAACCAAGTCATTAAGGAACTGGGTAAGCCGACCGAAAGGAACGACACCTCCAAAGACGTACCGGATACAGCAGAAGTCAGTTATACCATCAAAAATACTTCCGGGCTTGATCAGTATTTAGTATTTTCCTATCAGACAAAAACACAAAAGGTCAACTATGTCAGATTGTATTTTAACTCCATGACTCCATAATCTGAGATACAATAAAAGAGTCGCTTCCGAAACCATCACGGAGGCGACTTATTTTTTCTGAGCGATTACTATTGCATTTTCGTGCAGTGTCGTTTATATTGAATTTTGTAATTGATCAATCACTAATATGAATCTGTGTTGAACAAAAGGATGGAGATTTCATGACCAAAGCTACGTCAACATCAATAAATCGTCAAAAGGAAATCATATCCGCCGCCATTGAAGTGTTTGCGGAGATGGGCTACTATCGTGCGACCACAGCCAAAGTGGCTGAACGGGCCAACATTTCTCAGCCATATGTTTTCCGTTTTTTTTCTACCAAGGAAGCCTTGCTGATTGAAGCGCTGAAGGTTTCATTTGCACGCATCATAGACTCTTTTCACCGAGTTATTCATTCGGTTTCGTCTGAACGGCTAGAGCAGGAGCTTATTGCAGCATATTCGCAAATTATGATGGAATACCGCAATGAGATCCTTTTGCAAATGCAGGCGCAGACGATTCACGAGGACGTGGTTGTGAACGTGATGCAGCAGGGATTACGTGAAATTCATGCGACGGTATATGATGCTTTTCGCCAGGCAGGGATTGATCAGGCATTGGAAAGAACGATGCTTTTTCTGGCCAGAGGCATGCTTTGTAATATCTCAATGTCGCTGGATCTGCCGGAGCTGATGAAAATAAACGATTAACCTCGTTTATTTTCATATTTTGTAATTGATCAATCACTAACTGTTATTTCATCGCACTATGTTATTGATTAGTCACTAAATAATTATTCTATTTAAGGAGTGTTCACAATGAAAAAAGCAATCGTATTAGGTGCAACCGGAGGAACTGGGTCGGCAATTCTACATGAACTTCTCAACAGAGGCATTGAAACCATCGCCTTCGGCCGTTCTTCCGATAAGCTCCAGCAATTACAAGCGTCATTGGGTCAGCCAAAGCATCTGTCTGTTTATAAAGGAGATGTATTCGATGCGAATCAGGTTAGTGAAGCGGTTAAGGATGCAGATGTCATTTTCCAATGTGCGGCTGTTCCATACCACGAAATGGAGACACGCCAGCTTCCTTTGGGGGAATCTGTCATGAAGGCAGCCAACCGTTTAGGTAAGAAAATAGTCATCATAGACGGAATTTATCCGTACGGAAAGGCATTGACTCCATTGGTGAATGAGGAACATCCCAAAAACCCTCATACCCGTAAGGGAAAAGTCAAGCTGGAATTTGAAAAGCTTATATTCAGTTCCCACTGGGATCATGCACAGCCTATGATTGCAAGATTGCCTGATTATTACGGACCTACAGCCAACAAATCCTCTTATTTAGGTTTAACAATGGAGGCTGTGGCCGCTGGAAAACTGGCTATTTTCATAGGAGGTTTGAATGTCCCCCGCGAATATGTGTATCTACCCGATGTGGCAGTGATGATCGTGGAATTAGCTAGCCGGGAAGAAGCTTATGGTCAAAATTGGAACATACCGGGGGCGGGTGTGATTTCCGGTAAAAAGCTTGTGCATATTGCACAAAAAGCAAGTGGTAAAACTAAACCCGTCTTTCCACTGCGAAAAACCGCACTTCGTCTGATCGGATTATTTGATCCCGTGATTCGTGAAATCGTAGAGATGCTATATCTGACCCAAACACCTGTTGTGCTGGATGGTAGCAAATACGAGCGTGTTGTAGGCCCTATACCCAAGACCCCTTTTGAAAAAGGCATAACAGATACAATACTCGCATTGAAAAAACGTCAATAATATCTATGATGAGGCTATATCAGGTATACTCTCGTTCGTGCGCCTGTGAACACAAACAACCAAATAGGTTGACAAGGAGAGTATGCTTCGTTATTCTAATACCCATAGGGGTATATGTATAATGGAAATTCAGATTGAATTCCCCTCAAAAAAATAAGCGGAGGTATGTACAATGTCATCAACTAACATCCAAGCAGATCAAATTCTGGATTGCAAAGGACTTGCTTGTCCCATGCCCATTGTCAAAACGAAAAAAGCCATGAATGAACTCAATGCCGGGCAGGTTATTGAAATTCAAGCCACGGACAAAGGTTCACTAGCCGATTTACAGAGCTGGGCCCAAAATACCGGACATCAATATTTAGGTACTCTTCAATCGGGAGATGTGATGCAGCATTATTTACGTAAATCTAATCCCGATGAAGTGAAGGAAGAACAAAGCTTTCCATGGCCGATAAGCCATGAAGAATTACAGACGAAACTGTCCGCAAACGAGAAAATAATGTTGCTCGATGTCCGTGAGCCCGCAGAATTTGCCTTCAAACGTATCCCCGGCTCAAAATCCATTCCTCTCGGTGAGCTGGAAAGCAGACTCGGTGAGCTAAATTTAGATGAAGAAATCGTAGTGATTTGCCGCACCGGAGTCCGTAGTGACCTGGCCTGCCAGCAATTAGCAGCCAAAGGCGCCCAAAACGTCAAAAATGTGCTTTTAGGCATATCCGCCTGGACAGGTGCGACTGAAGGGAGCGAATCCTTATGAATACCACAACAGAAATCAACGCCATGACAGCGCAGGAATTGACCAAAATCATTTTGAATCAAGAACGTCTCTTTATTGTAGATGTCCGCAACGAGAGTGATTTTAACAATTGGAAGGTGGAAGGCGAACAGATTGAGATTATCAACCTTCCGTATTTCGATTTGCTGGATGGCGTTGACCATGTACTGGAGCAAATTCCGGAGAATGAACCAGTGCTAGTCATCTGCTCCAAGGAAGGGTCTTCTATATTTGTCGCGGAACAACTGGTTGAAGCCGGGCGGAGCCAACTATTTTACCTTCAAGGAGGAATGAAAAGCTGGAGTGAATATCTGGAGCCCATCAAAGTCGCTGAACTACAGAATGGCGGTGAACTGTATCAATTCGTTCGAATCGGCAAAGGCTGTCTTTCCTATATGATCATTTCTGAAGGAGAAGCGGCTGTGGTGGATACACTGCGGATGACGGATATTTACGAACAATTCGCCCTGGAAAAAAGAGCCCGAATCACACATACGATAGACACGCATCTGCATGCAGATCATATTTCGGGAGGCAAAAAACTTGCGGAGAGCATAGGGGCGACATATTGGCTGCCTTCCAAAGATGCTGAAGAGCTGACCTTTGATTATGCCAAGCTGGAAGACGGTCATGGGATTGGGTTGGTGACTTGCACACTACACTATATACCCGTTACAAGAATTTGCCTGATGATTTGATCGTACTTCCTGCGCATTTTGGCAGCATCACGGAGCTGGGTGAAGGCGGTAAAGTTCACGCACGATTAGCAGAGCTTTACCAGACGAATCCGGGTTTAAACCTGCAAAGTGAGACTGAATTCAGAAATAGAGTAACTGCTAACTTACCAGAACACCCTAACGCCTATCAAGAAATTCGGCAGACCAACATGGGAAAAATAACACCTACGGAAGAAGAACAGCGAGACATGGAAATGGGACCTAACCGCTGTGCCGTACATGACAACTAAAGTGGGGGCATGATGGATACTCTCCTGTATGGAGTCATGGTGCTTCTGGGTCTGATCGGATCATTCTTTTCCGGTTTGCTGGGTATCGGCGGAGCCATTATCAATTATCCGTTATTACTTTTTGTCCCGGCTGGCTTGGGCATAGCACATTTTTCAGCACAAGAAGTGTCCACGATTAGCATGTTTCAGGTCTTCTTTGCTTCATTAGCGGGAGTATTTATGTTAACCGTGCTCAAGATTCCTACCCGAACGACCATCGCATCCTCACTCGCTATTGTGTTCATTTCCGCCATTGGCGGTGTCATTGGCAAAATATCAACGGGTCATATTCCGGTTATCGTAACTGTTTTTACGGTATTGGGAAGTTTGATCGGCGCACCTCTAGGCTCCAAATGGAGCTCGAAAATGAACCCGGTTATTTTGCGATACAGTTTAGTGGTGTTGATCCTTCTTACTGCCATTAAAATTTGGAGTTCCATATTAGGATTTTAAATAACAAAGTTGCAGTGAAAAAGGAGATTACAGGATGAATCTGGAACAGACTCAGCAAAAAACAACTATCGTTTTATTTAGCGGGGAGCTGGATAAGGCTATCGCCGCATTTATTATCGCGAATGGTGCGGCAGCTTACGACCATGAAGTGACCATCTTCTTTACGTTTTGGGGGCTTAATACGCTCCGTAAGGAGGAACTCGTACGCACGAATAAAGGGCTGCTCGAAAAAGCCTTTGGCTGGATGATGCCGCGTGGACCCCAAAAGCTTGCATTGTCCAAAATGAATTTTGCAGGACTCGGCCCACAGATGATCAAGCATGTCATGAAAAAGCATAATGCGCTTTCCCTTCCGCAGCTAATCGAGCTGGCGCAAGAGCAGGGGATCAAGCTGGTGGCCTGCACCATGACCATGGATCTGCTAGGACTACAACAGGAAGAGCTGATGGACGGTTTGGAATATGCCGGAGTAGCTGCCTACCTGGGGGATGCTTCGCAGGGTAAGGTAAATCTATTCATTTAGGATGTCCTTATTATTTTTTTGGTTTATAATATACCTATACATGTATAAGATTAAATCAAAAAGGAGTGTATACCTGATGGATTACAATTATAGTGATGAACTGAAAACACGCCTGAGAAGAATTGAGGGTCAGGTGCGTGGGGTGCTTCGTTTAATGGATGAAGGACAATCCTGTAAGGACGTAGTAAGCCAGTTATCCGCCGTACGCAACGCATCCGATAAAGCGATTGCCCAGATCGTTGCAGAGAATCTGCAACGTTGTATATTGGAAGAACAAGAGGCTGGTGGAGATACAGATAAACTTGTTAAGGAAGCGATCCAGCTTCTCGTAAAAAGTCGTTAAGGAGCTGTAGTCCGACTTGAACCTCAGAATGGGTAGGGCAATATTATTTCCCGAAATTATTGCCCTCAATCCATAAGGGATGCTAAAGCTTCAATTAGAGAAAGATAGTCACCCGAGCCATCAGCGGCTACAACAGCAGACGGGGAAGAAGCAATAGATGGGTCCAAAAGCAAACCTCCAAACGTTTTTTACATGATCAAAATATCTGTTGATTTTTGTATGACGAACCCGTAACATTAGAAAAAAATATAACGGGAGCCTGTGGAAGCAAGCTGAGAGTACGACTAAGCCGTCGTAGACCGTGTGAACCTGTTGGATAATGCCAGCGTAGGGATATAAGTGTATACATATGTATAGGCCAACAGTCTTTCACAGGTTCCTGAAGAAAGAGGGTTGGTTTTTTTATGTTAGATCAAATGGCTTTGTTGCTACAAAATATGCGGGATACGAATCCGCTCGTTCACAATATAACCAATGTGGTCGTCACCAATTTTACGGCAAACGGACTGCTCGCGCTCGGCGCTTCACCAGTTATGGCATACGCCAAAGAGGAAGTCGCAGATATGGCCCGAATTGCGGGGGGCGCTTGTACTTAACATTGGTACGTTAAATGAAGAACTTGTAGAGTCCATGATTATGGCTGGTTTATCGGCTAATGAACATGGGGTACCTGTGCTGTTAGATCCCGTGGGCGCGGGAGCGACCCCATTCCGCACAGCCTCTGCTCTCCGGATTCTGGATCGGGTCAAGGTGGATATTGTTCGCGGTAACGCTGCTGAAATTGCACAAATCATTGGCGAAGACATACAAATTAAAGGTGTCGATGCTGGAGAAACAGGCAATTTGAATATTTCACAACTTGCAGTCAAAGCAGCCCATCAACTGAATACGATTGTTGCAATCACCGCAAAGAAGACGTCATTACCGACGGCCGTATAGGGTGGATCATTGAGAACGGCCATAGCATGCTTACCAAAGTTACGGGAGCTGGTTGCCTATTAACTTCGGTGCTGGGCGCTTTCGCTGCTGTCGAAAACGACAGACTTACTGCTGGCATGGCAGCACTTGTCGTATATGGCGTTGCTGCTGAAATGGCAGCAGAACGAAAAGGTGGGGAAGGACCAGGAAGCTTTCAGATCGAGCTACTTAATATGCTGTTCGCGGTAACGCCGGAAGATGTGCGCCAGTACGGTAGGGTGCGCGCATTAGAGCGGATATTCTGAACACAAGAGTATAGAAGGTGAAATGAACCACTGTTTATATAGAAATGGACAGGTGTAATAACCCGTAAGGAGAAAATAACTTCTTGCCGGGAGGTGTATGTATGGAGGTATTCGTCACGATTGGTGTCAAATTGATCATCAGCTTTTTTGGTTTGTGGATAATTGCTTTTATTACAGGGCGGAAAACCCTCAGTCAGTTAACACCGCTCGATTTTTTAACGTCATTGGTTTTAAGCGAAATTGTGGGGAATACACTATACGACGATAAGGTGAGCATTGGGCAGCTTTTGTTTGCTTTGGCACTGTGGTGCGCGCTGTCCTATTTTTTTGAGAAGGCAACGACCCATTTTGTAAGATTTGGATATATGGCGGAGGGCCGGACTGTGCTGCTCATCGATAAAGGCAAGGTTAATCAAGAAATGCTAGAAAAATACGATATTGAGTATACACAGTTACTTTCCATGCTTCGGCAGCAAAATATTTTTTCTCTTCGTGAGGTCAGGTACGCCACGTTGGAAACGAACGGCTCACTATCAGTCATGCGCAAACCCGAATACGAGCCGCCAACCGCTCAGGATATGGGGATAGGTGTGCAGCCTGACTTCTTTTCCGTTACGGTCATCGATAAAGGAAAGCTGCTGAACGAATCCATGAGGGGCAAGAAAATCGATATGGAGCAGATTAAAGCAAAGGTCCGGGAGCAAGGATATGGTGATATCGACGAGATCGCCTATGCGGAGTATAGCGAGGATGGAACACTGTACATTGTTCCGATGGGAGAGAAAACCTAATTAGACCAGGTTGGACCAGGCATAAATTATCTTTTAGTATCCGCGCTCAGCGCGGCTTTTTTTATGTATACAAGTCCAGTTCTTGGCTTGGGGCAAGAGCTTATACTATTAGCCTAAACATTTCCTTTAAATATTCCGATAACATTTAAATGAACGTCTATTGCTTATGCTAGACTGACAAGGCTGGATTACAATAGGAGGATTTTGTAATCTTACCAACTGGTTTGACAAATACATATTGTTATCAAGGAGTGCACAGATCATGAAAAAGAAGGGATTGCGCCAATGGATGGCTCCGTTCGCAACGGTTACTCTGATTTTGAATACGGGATATGGCATCTTGGGGGGAACGGATGTAGCGGCGAGTGCGTTGCCTGCCAAAGAGCATAGCTGGAATTTGAAAAATCCGGGTATAGAGCAGTCACATGCAAACGTATTAGCAGGTCAAGGGCGCTATGCGAAGGTTGGTTCGGGTACAGGCGTGACTACGCTTACAGAAGTAGATGGTCAAAGAACCTATATTAACAGAATTATAAAAACGTTGGCGAACCAAACAGCTGCGTTGAGTATTACATCTGGAGAAGTAAGCCATTTGACAGCGGTTCCGGCAGATACAACAAAGATGAACTTGTCTTGGACAAATCCGACGGACACCAATTTTGACCATGTAAAGGTCAGCGTCAGCACGGACGTATATGTAGATAACATCAAAAGTAATTCTTATATGATGAGCGGCTTACAGCCTGATACAACATATAACTTTCGCGTGCAGACGGTGGATAAGAGCGGAAATGAATCTCAGGGGACTTCAGTACAGGCCAAAACGGCTTCTGTTGTTCCTGTAGATAAGACACCTCCAGGGGAGGTGAGCGGGCTGACAGCGACGAATGTGGGTTACAACGCTTTTACTGTGAATTACATTTTGCCCAAGGATGCTGACCTGAGCCAAGCGATTATCTATCTAAATGATAGGGAAGTGCAGCGAACCTTAGGTACGTCCTACACGTTTAGTGGCTTGATCGCTTCCACTAACTATACCGTAACGGTCAAAACAGTGGATAAATCCGGAAACGTATCTGGGGGGGTTAGTATTCCAGTTACAACCCCAACAGTCTCCGTCGATACTTCGTCCGTGCCAGATGTGACTGGAGCGACAGTGACGTCCGTTGGTAATCAGAGTATATCCATTTCCTGGACGAGACCCAGCGGGATTAGTACAGTTAGTCTATATCTGGACGGGCAACTGATAACAGATTCATCAGGAACGACATATACGTTCACGAACCTGACAGCAGCTCGGTCGTATGGAATTACGATTAAGTCCAAGCGGAGCACAGGTGCGTTGTCCTCTGGCGTGAAGCTGAGTGCGACGACTAATTCGAGCTCCAGTACGTCGGAAGTAACCAATCTTGAGGTAGACAGCAAGGATGAAACCTGGATAAAAATCACCTACGATATTCCAAGTGAAGCGCAGAGGGTGAAAATATATGTTGATAATGACTATCGTGGGGCTACAACCTCTGAGTCCTACAATATTACGAATTTGCGTACAGGACGCTGGTATGTAATTAAGGTAGTAGCAGTAAAAAGCAATGGAGGGGAATCTTCAGGTGTGAGTTTATCGGAACGTACCGATACTTCCTATTCGTCTTCGTCGTCTAGTTCATCAGACTATGAGGAAGCAAGAGATTTGATGAGGACTGCGGAGAATAACCTGAGTGCATCCAGTTGGCGTGCTGCCAGAGACGCAATTAGTGATCTGCCAAGCGGGTCGCGTAAAAGTGATCTGCTGGATCGACTGGAAGCTATTCGCAATCGTGTGTTTAATACCAGCGGTTCATCAACCACGACAAGTACAAGTACAGGTACAACAACCTCTGGCTCAGCGTCCGTGTACTCCAACAATGCGGTTGCCCCATACGCAACTTCTTTCACCCTGACACCAGGAGCAAAATATGCTTACGTGGATGGTCGCGCTATGTCGATAGATCAGGCCCCGCAGATCATAAATGGGGTGACGATGGTTCCGCTACGTTTTATCAGCGAACGGGTGGGCTACCAGGTGAATTATGAAAAAGGGACCAAGCGGATCCTTATGAATCGCCCTACTGAAGGCAAACAGGTGATACTTCAAATTAAGAATCCCAAGATGGTAGTATATGAGCTAAATATATCCCGGAATTCCTCAACTCCCATCACAGCCCCGATTATTGTTAAGGGCTACACGTTAGTTCCACTAAGAGCCATTAGTGAGCTTTCGGGCTACCAAGTGAATTATAGCGCTGCATCCAAACAAATTACGATTACAAAATAAATGCTTTTGTAAAAATGGTTCCAAGTAAAGAATCTGGAACTCAACTTGTCGAGAAACCCGGTCATTTCCATGACGTTGGGTTTCTCTTTTTTTTGTATGTCACACGAAAAATGAAAAAGCGATGGATAGACAGGAAGTAGTAATGAAGGAATCGGAGATGGCTGAACGGAAGCAAGTCAGTGTTGCGCAGCTTTCCATTTCCTGGCTCTTGCATCAGTCGAGCGTCACAAGCGTCATCATTGGAACCAAACGAATCGAACAATTAAACGATAACCTTGGAGCTACGGATATCCTTTTCTCTGAAGAAGAACTGCTTTCTTTAAATGAGGTGAGCAAGCTTCCTGCGGAGTATCCTGGATGGATGCTGGAATCGTGGAGCCGAGCGAGAGTTAAACAGATAGAGGACTCACGAACCAGAGGAATCGTCTCTTGAAACTTAACACGTTCCGAATCCACCCCAATCTGGGATTAATCGTCAGCCCACTCGCCCTCGGCAAGATGACTTTCAGCACTCCGCATTGGGGATCAACCAACGAAGTTCTGAGTCTATCTTCGATGCCTACATTGCACTGAATGCCAGCATTAGCAAGCAAGTGACGGGAATCTATTTAACTGCTCTTAAGAACATGCTTTAAGCAAGGGATAGTTATAGAGTTATGAAACTAAAGTAGCCAAAAACATTCTAATAAGCAACCCCTAAAACTTATTGAGTATTCTTTAGATGAATATAATCTAAAGTCTTAGCTAAAATGGAAAAAAAGCCCGCGATTTTTTACGCGAGCTCTTTTTGAAGATAAGCATCAATTTTTGCAAGGGCTTCTTCTGTACCGCCGGATTGCTGGAAGCTATCATTTATTTTTTGTATGCCCTCTTTATACACTGCGTTCGACATCACTTCATGTACGGCCTCTCTTAACGATTGTACATTGATATGGTCTTTGGTTATTCGATAGCCAGCTTGAAGTTCCGTTAACCGCTGCGCGACCATCGGCTGGTCCTTGTCCTGGGGTAGTACAACCAAGGGAACATTGAAGTGAATTCCTTCATTCACGCTGTTCATTCCACCATGAGTAATAAACACATCTGAATGACGTAATACCTCCAATTGAGGAACATAGGGTGAAATGATAAAGTGCTCGGGGGCCGGATTGATTTTCGTAAAGTCAGCTTTTTCGCCAGCCGCAATCACGACGATGCCTTCAAAATCGGCAAAAGCTTCAATACAGGTGTTAAAAAAGTCTTCAATATGATCTAAAACCGTTCCCATCGAAATATACAGAACCTTGTTATCTTGTAATGCATCCAGGGGAAATGAATTTTCTCCTTTGCGCTCTGGGAAGCTGGGACCAATAAAAAGATTCTCATCACCAAAAAGTTCACCATTCGGTTGGAAATATCGACTGGTGTATACCACATTCAGCGCCCCTGAATTGTTCATAAATTGCACCATATGCTCGGGAGCAACACCGAATCTTTCTTTCATATGCTGCAGCAAGGTTGTGGCATGTTCATCAAGCTGAAACGGTACTTTAGCATCAGTACGAAAGAGGCTGGTAGCCATCCGATTCTTCGAAATAAGAAAGGATGGAGAGGAAGCAATACCGGGAATATTCAAATAATCCCTAACTAATTCACCAGCTCCGAATCTATCATAGAACACAAAATCAAAATCAATGCTTTCGGACAACTTTTGGGTAATGGCCAATATGTCCAGCGAAGTCTGAATATGAATGTTCAAAAATGCGTTCAATCCGTCTGGAGAAGCGGTGTTGATGAAAGTAGTCCTGACCAGATCGGGATGCAGGTGAACCGTTGCTCCAACGGCTTCGAGTCTGTCCTTATATTTCTCAGTTGTAATGTAATGTACTTGGTCTCCCCGTGCCGCAAAGGCTTGCGTAATCCCGATCGTAGGATTCACATGTCCTTCTGCCGGAAAGTTAACCATTAATATGTGTAACATTCATCATCACTCCCTTTACGCTTCGTTGGAGATCACAGCTTTCACTGAAACTCTCTATCTATAATAACAATAATTTTTATATTTACAAATCATATCCTTTTTGCAACCATATTTTAAGGTCTCCAAGCATATCAACTTGTCCTTTCAGAATTTCTAAAGGGAACTTTTTCGATTCCGTTACACCTTAAATTTACCGCAGATGAACATTCAATAAGTTCATATTCCAAGGGATTGTTGAATGCTAAGCTGAACTTACAGTTATTTTTTTGTTATGCATTTTGAGATCTTAAGAGAGTGTGGAACGTTGAAAACTAATTCATTCATATCGTTATACCCAAAACTTACTTAATGAACTGGAGCTTGCACATCAAAAAGTAGAAGAGCTTACGTTAGCCAACGAGCGGCAACGCATGGCTCGGGATTAGCATGATACACTTGCTCAAGGTCTTGTTGGCCTGATTATGCAGTTGGAAGTATGCAGTTGGAAGCCGTAGATGCCCATCTGACAAAAGGCAGCTCACAGAGAGCACATGAAATCGTTCAACGGTCCATGTCCCAGGCGCGCAAGGCTTTGGCTGATTCACGACGTGCTATAGACAACCTGTTAAGGTTCTCCGGGAATCAGTAGTCATTCATACGAGATTAGAGGGAACCCGAAGAGACCGTGTGAAGAGGCTTATGACGCATTCTTATATTAAAGTGCGTATTCGCCATTAACATACAGGTAGATAACTAAAATATTGGAATAATTATTAAACAAGGCAGACCGGAGAATCGGTCTGCCTTGTTTTAATTTTTTATCGTCACTGACTGCATTCGTGATCAGCGGGGGATCGCCTTAATGCGGAAGGTAGAGCTGGTGAAATCCCCCGTTAGATCCGAGACAACAAGCCCAATTCTCATTAGGCGGTCACCTCCAAAAATTTCGCCATCGAACGCTACGCGGAAGGGGGAACCGCCATCTTCCACTAAGGTATTACCCGTATGGACTGCATTGTTGCCCGTCGCCCCGTGTTCGATTATATACTTTTTATCTGGGTCAAGTCCTTTTAGAGTTAGTCGCCGGATGGGACCATTTGGCTCAGCCAGTACACGGAAGTAAGCGACAAAGGCTTCGGACAAGTCCTCGCTAACGAACATCCAGGCCGTATCGCCTCGGCCCTCAAACGGACTAAGGAGTCGATACATATCTCCCTGCTGTACAAGGGAGCGAATTTCCTTATACTGGGCGATTTGTTTGGCAGCGAGCTCCTTTTCTTCATTTGTAAAGGCAGTTAGGTCAAGTTCGTAGCCAAAATTCCCGCTCATCGCCACGTCGCCGCGTATAGCGAGGGAGGTGATTCGTCCCACTTGGTGATTCGGTACGTTCGATACGTGTGCCCCCATGGTACTGGCTGGATACACGATGCTTGTGCCGTACTGGATAGCCAATCTTTCAATGGCATCGGTATCGTCACTGGTCCATGTCTGCGGCATATAGTAGAGCATTCCGGGATCGAATCGTCCACCGCCTCCGGAACAGCTTTCGAACAAGATGTTCGGGAACTGAGAAGTCAGGCGTTCCAGCAGATCGTAAAGTCCGAGCATATAACGGTGTGCAGTTTCCTTTTGCCGTTCGCTAGGAGCTGTAGCCGAGGCAATCTCCGTCATATTACGGTTCATGTCCCACTTGACATAAGTAATCGGAGCAATCGAGAATACGGAGCTAAGCGTCTCGTACAAGTAGTCGCATACTTCCTTGCGGGAGAGATCGAGCACCAGTTGGGATCGGCCTTCCGTCCGCCGCCGACCCTCAGCATGCAGGCACCAATCGGGATGGCTGCGGTACAGTTCACTATCAGGTGATACCATTTCCGGTTCAACCCACAAGCCAAATTGTAATCCTTGTTCATTAACCCGTTTGGCCAGGTCGGCAAGCCCGCCAGGCAGCTTGCGGCGGTCTTCAAACCAGTCCCCAAGCGAATTATCGTCGTTGTCGCGTTTGCCAAACCAACCGTCATCAAGAACAAAGAGCTCAATACCAAGGGGACCCGCTTCTTTAGCAATCGCTTCGATTTTATCGGTGTCGAAGTTGAAATAAGTGGCTTCCCAATTGTTTACAAGAATCGGACGCTCTTTGTCACGGTAAACGCCCCGGCACAGACGTGTACGATAGAGTCGATGATAAGTGCGAGACATGCCCCCAAGACCTTCTCCGGAAAAGACCAGTACGGCTTCAGGGGTCTGGAATGACTGACCTGGCTCAAGCCGCCAGGAGAAGTCAAAGGGATTGATCCCGATACTTACACGGGTCTGGTCGAACTGCTCTACTTCCGCTTGGACGACGAAGTTGCTGCTGTAGACCAGACTGAACCCGTACACATCTCCGCGATCTTCAGTCGCATCAGGACGAAGCAGTGCCAGAAAGGGATTCATTTGGTGACTACTGGAGCCCCGACGGCTCTCCAACCGAATGGCACCAGGTCCGAGGTCGCGACGCTGGATATGTCTTTCCCGCACCCAGGCTCCCGACAGGTAGAGAGCTTGGTAGTTGGAATCGGCGAAATCGACAGAGGCGCTCATGGCATGCTCAATATTCATGATAGCGCTTCCTTTATGTTCAAAAAGAGTAGACCTAGCAATGGCACTGTGGTTCGCAAATACAGTATAGAGCAGTGTAGCCTTAAGGCCTGAATTTTGGTCTTCAAGGATCAGAAAAAGGGTTGTCGCTTCATCATCCGATTCGGTATAGACAGCAGGAAGTCCATCGAGCTTTGGTTTTCCCTTTATAATGCGATAGCCACTATATTTTAACTCCGTAATCCGAGTTCCGTCCGTGAGTGCAACCTGGTAAGCGGGCTGACGAAAGTCGCTTGTTCCATACTGGGGATATTCCTGGGGAAGCGTATCCAGGGAAATTGTGCGGTTGGAAGGAACAGGATTGGGAGAGAAGGAGCAGCGCTCCCTAAGTTCCAGTATACTTGCTAGATTTTTGTCATGATGAAGTTGAGCTCCCCAATAGACATGTGCGGGATATCCTTCTACAAGCTGGATAATATAGCTGCAATCCTTGGACTGCAGGTGAAACAAACCAAGCGTCTCGTCTACATGAATGTTCATGGTATTCACTCCTTGAGGATTAATAATATCGATTTGTTTTCACGTAATGATATTTACCAATGACGTTAAGACTTTCAAATGCTGATTTTAGCTGTTACTGCACGAGCTTTCCCGTATGACAAGCTTAGTCCCGATCACGCTGTGCGCAGGTGGTTCACGTCCCTCAAACCGTTCAGCGAGCAGTTGAACGGCAGCCTTTCCCATCTGTTCGGGATAGGCACGGACAGTGGTTAGCGGAGGCTGCACGAAGGCTGCCATCTCAATGTCGTCGAAGCCGACAACAGCCATATCCTCAGGTACCTTGACTCCATCTCCATGAAGGGCACGGAGGGCACCGATGGCGAGCGGGTCGCTTGCAGCGAAGCAGGCCGTCGGTCTTTCCTGTTCGACAAGTAGCTCGTTCATCATCCGATAGCCATCCGCGGTAGTCCAAGCGCCTATACGGACGAATTCAGGATTGTACAATCCCCGTTCCCGCATGAACCGTTCAAAATAATGCGCCCGTCGCTCTCCGTCGCTTTTACCGCCGATAAACCCGATTTGTCTGTGACCAAGCTCCAATAAATGTCCGAGTGCCTGATCAACAGCTTGCCGGAAATGGAGGCGTACGGAATCGTACTCCAGCTGTTCATGGTACTGGTCGACAAGGACAATGGTGTTCTTGTCAGGATGAAGCTTGAATACCTCTTCAGGATCAACGCCGCCCACAACAATCAGACCGTCCGCCTTCTGCAGGGTGCCGATGGATGAGCGGCCTCGCAAGGTCTGCCCCAACGTCAGGCTAAGCTCTTCACAGCGCAGTTCGATTCCACGGCGGATCGAGGCGTAATACGGATCGTCTCTTTCCTCCTCAATGGAACACCACAGCAGGAGGGAGACCGTCTTCCCGGCACGTTCCGTGTTCTGCTTTAATTGCCTCAGCCGGGAAGGCTTATACTCAAGCTGTTCAGCAATTGAAAAAATTCTGTTTTTGGTGTCTGGGCTCACGGACAGAGACAAGTCGTTATTTAAAACCCTTGAAACGGTTGCGGCAGACACACCCGCTTCGCGGGCAATGTCTTTAATGGTTGCCAAAAGAGCTCACACCTTTTTAGTTAATAATTTTACTAAAAATCGACTTTATCCTAACACATCTCTTTGGCACTTTCAAGATGGGCGGTTGAATTTTTTTAACATTATTTTTAATCTACTACTTGTACAGATTGTTTGTGTTAACATGATGAATATTCTCTTGATGACGGAGGGGTTTCAAATTGAATATTCTGTAACTATGCCTGCAATTGCGACTGTAAAATAAATCGTCGTATAAGTGGGAGAGGATATAGTGAATACAGAGTTGGATCGGTTTGGAAAAGCTTCCCCCCTCCATCGTAGTTTGAGTAGCCAAAGTAATAGCTTTGATAGTTAGATTTTTTCGGTTTCGGAATTCGCTTTTTTTCGAGAGGAGCCCAATGATGATCTGCAGCCGTGAGCTGGTCCGGCAGACACCTGTCAGGAGAGCGCCTGAAGGAGCACGTCGTATTTTCGTACGATACATAGATAAAACAAAAAGATCGATATATTCCACCATAATAGATAATAATATCCCCTTTTTTTGGATTGTTTCTCTTTATAATGAAAGCGCACTCATAACAATCTAAGGAGCTGATATGTTTTGACACGTAACAAACGCTTAAGAAGATTGTCCACCGCCATGTTAACGGTACCTATGCTCACGATGTTCGCTTCAGGTGCAGTGGCCGAGCAGGAAATGAACGGACATAAGCCTCCGGTTTCTGCTGGAAGCGGCGTGTTTTATGAAATTTATATCAATTCTTTTTATGATTCGAATGGAGACGGACACGGTGATTTGAAAGGAATTACACAAAAACTTGATTACTTAAACGACGGCAAACCCCGTTCGGGCAAGGATTTGCAGGTCAGCGGCCTCTGGCTCATGCCCCTGAATCCGTCTCCAAGCTACCATAAATATGATGTAACCGACTACTATCAGGTGGACCCGCAGTATGGGAATCTGAATGATTTCCGCACCTTGATGAAAGAAGCGGACCGAAAGGGCGTCAAGGTGATCATGGACCTTGTTATCAATCATTCGAGCAGCGAGCACCCTTGGTTCAAGGAGGCCAGCGCCAACCCGCAAAGCAAATACCACGACTATTACGTATGGGCGGATGAGAACACGGATCTGGAAGAAAAGGGCTCGTGGGGCCAGCAGGTATGGCATAAGAATCCGAATGGGGAAGGGTATTTTTACGGTACGTTCTGGTCAGGAATGCCGGATCTGAACTTCGACAATCCCGAAGTCCGCAAAGAAATGATCAAAGTCGGCAAGTATTGGCTGCAGCAGGGTGCACAGGGGTTCCGGCTTGACGCGGCGATGCATATTTTTAAAGGACAGACGAAGGATGGTGCCGATAAAAACATCGCGTGGTGGAATGAGTTCCGTTCCGAGATGGAGAAGGTAAATCCAAATGTATATCTGGCAGGAGAGGTTTGGGACAAACCGGAAACAATAGCTCCTTATTACGGACCGCTCCACTCCCTGTTTAATTTTGACCTGGGTGGAACGATTTTGAACTCCGTGAAAAACGGCCGGGATCAGGGTATCGCGACATTCGCCGAGAAAACGCTGAAACTGTACAAATCGTACAATAAGGCGGCACTCGATGCTCCGTTCCTGAGCAACCATGACCAGACCCGTGTCATGAGCGAGCTGGGCGGGGATGTGCGAAAAGCCAAGTTGGCCGCTTCCATTCTTTTGACGCTTCCGGGTCAGCCGTTCCTCTATTACGGGGAAGAAATCGGCATGAAGGGAGAGAAGCCCGATGAGTATCTTCGGGAGCCTATGCGCTGGTACAAGGGAGATGGCCCTGGTCAACCAACGTGGGAGAAACCCAAATACAACACAGGCGAAGTGTCGGTCGAAGCGCAGTTGCGGGACGATGATTCCCTGCTGGAAAGCTATCGCACACTCATCCGTCTGAGAGAAGAACATGAAGCTCTCCGCAGCGACAGTCTACAACCTATCCAAACAAATTCTTCCAACGTGACCGCATTTACACGCACTTCAGGCAAAGAAACATTGTATGTATATCATAACCTGTCTGAAGAGCCAGTTACCCTGCAAATGAAAGATTTGGTTAAGGGTAAGTGGAAAGTGGTCTTCTCCACCTCGAAGGATGTGAAGGTGAAGAAAGGAACAGTTACAATCCCAGCTTACAGTTCTCTAATTACCGAAGAAGACAGAAAGAGCTGAATATACGGAAAAATTACCGTTCAGATGAAGCAGGATATATATTGATGAATCCAGTTTGGGGTGTTAACAGCACCCCATTTTTCTATATGAGTTTTGCTGCATACGAATAGAGGATTTAAAACCGTCAGGAGATCAGTTATATGTCAAAAAGATAGTTTTTACGACTGTTGTGTGTTGAACCGGGAAATTACTCGTTTCAACCAGGCCAATTCAATATAAAGCACGCCCGTCAGAGTACACACAGGGCAGAATAAATGACATTCTCCAGTGTGTAGTCCAAGGGGCGTTATTTAATGCCCTTATCCATATTAAAGATCGGGCGCTTCCATATGATTATAAAGGGGATATGCCTTCTGGTACACAATTTTGGTCTTGGCAGGCAGCTACTCCTCGAACGGCAGGCTCTCTTTAATCGCCCACAGGTCGTCATAGCTGATAATCCGGCGATCCGCACTGGACAGGTCCTGCCGGCCCGAGCCGGGGTTGTGGAAGCCAATGCAGCGCATACCCGCACTCTTGGCTGCCTGGACACCGTTCCGTGAATCCTCAATAACGATGCAATGGGCCGGGGCAATGCCAAGCTGCTCGGCGGCGTATAGGAAGATGTCCGGTGCCGGCTTACCCTGCGATACTTCTTCTCCAGTGATTCGAATATCGAAGTAACGGCCAAGCCCTGTCTTTTCCATGATGAGATCAATCAGCTCCCGTGGAGAGGAAGAGGCCACCGCGACTGGAATCTCTCTATCTTGCAGCCAGTCCAGCCACCGCTCCAACCCGTCAATTGCCACAAGGCTCTCGTGTGCAATCATCGTCTGCATCACATTTTTCCGGTGATAGAACAGAGCCTCTTCCACTGTATTGGTGAGCTGATGTCTGTCCAGCACCTGGCGCCACATGGATTCGAGTGTCACTCCAACATAGGTGTGGTGCTCTTTTTCCGTCATGGACGCACCGAAATGGGCAAAGGAGCTGCGTTCGATTTCAAAATAAATCGGTTCGCTGTCTACCAGTACTCCGTCCATGTCGAAGATGACCGCCTTGACTGGAACGGACGCTGTTGGGCCTCCCGTGCATTCATTATTCGGCTGCGCATCATGATGAATGGTTGTCATGTCCATCCCCCCTTGTTAATATCCGGATTTAGTTACCGGAGCCGTTCGATTGCAGCACAACCTTGATCGCCTGTGAAGAAGGCTGAAGTGTCCGCTCGTTGATATTGCATCCCAGGGTCAGAAAGGCCTCTCGATAGTCTTCCAGCGGATAGGAGTGGGTAATGATTTTTTTGGCGGGAACGATCTGCTGCTCAATCAGGTAATGAGCCGTGGAGAACGTGCCTAGGGAATCAATCGAGCCGATGATTTTGAGGCTACGGTCAACTACCTCTTTCGGATTGAACGTGCTTGTCCCATCTCTCAGCCCCACCAGCATCAGATATCCGCCGCTCGTAAGCTGGGATAGTACCTGTGTACCGACCACGCCTGTGGTATCCACAATCATGTCCACCTGATTTTTTAACGGTGCCAGCTCATGAATGGCTGATTCCAGTGTGGCGTGCACGGACCACCGATCGGGGGCCACGGAATCTGCTATGGCGAGCCGTTCCTCTGAGATGTCAACGAGACAGCCAGTGACACCTTTGGAAGCAAGAGCATAACTGTACAGAATCCCGATCGGGCCTGCGCCAAGAATGACGGTTGTGAAATTCGGCAGCAGGTGAATCTGGTTGATTCCGGTCAGCATACAGCTCAGTGGTTCGGTCAGTGTCGCTTCTTCGTAGCTGATATGATCCTTCAGCTTGTACAGAAAACGATCCTCGGTCACATAATAATCAGTGAACGTGCCGTCGGCACTGACTCCAGTCTCCGTTACGGATTTATGTGTGCAATGATTCTGTCTTCCTGTCCGGCACATATCACATTGACCGCAGTAGTACGTCGGATCAATCACAACCCGGTCCCCGGGCTGCATTGAACTGACGGCTGATCCTACAGCGATCACTTCCCCCGCTGATTCGTGGCCCAGGATAGTGGAAGGCACAGCATGATATTTGCCGCTGATGATGCCTAGATCCGTACCGCATACGCCTGTCGCCCGAATCCGGACGAGAACGTGGTTATCTTTGGTAATTTCGGGGACGGGTCTTTCCTCAAGAGCCACATCCCAAGCTGATTTGTATACCAGTGCAAGCATGAATAGTCCTCCTTTTGCCTGTTCGGCAGATAGTTAGTGAAGGGTGGCCAGAACGGCGTCAAGCCGCTTGACAATTTCGACAATCTCGTCTTCCGTAACCGTGAGAGAAGGTCTTACTTTGACCACATTGCCGTAACCGTAACGGGAACCTCTGAGAATCAGCTGCTGTTCGGCAAAAGCACGGTCGATAATCACATTGCTCTTGGCTGCGTCCGGGGCATCATCTTCGTCCACAATTTCCAATCCCCACATCAGTCCGACGCCGCGAGCCTCCCCGATGCAATCATGCTTGTCAGCCATCTCTGTCAGCAGGGTCCCGAGCAGGCTTCCTTTCGACCGTACGGCTTCCAAAAAACCGGGCTCGGACACAACCTCTAACGTGGATTTGGCTGCCGTGACCGAGATCAGATTGCTGCCCGAGGTGAAGGAATGCTCATGTTTCTCCAGAACATTGAGACGAGACTGCATCAATACCGCTGCAACAGGAACACCGATGCCGCCCAGTCCCTTGGCAAGGGTAATGATATCCGGCTGGATATCAAACAGCTCACTTGCGAACATGTATCCTGTCCGCCCAATCCCTGTCTGAACCTCGTCAGCGATTAGAATCAGACCGTACTCGTTGCACAGCTGACGGAGGCGCTTAAAATATCCTGCAGGTGGGATGATATTGCCTCCGTTGCCCAGGATGGGTTCAATAATCATGCAGGCCACAGAGCCTGAGCTTGCATACGCAATGGCATCCGATATGGCTTCGACGCATTGATAGCCACACTTGTCAGGCGAAGAATTAAACGGGCATCGATAGCAGTAGGGAGCAGGTACATGCAGGGAATTTGCTGCAGCTGAATTGGGAAATTTCCTCCGCCGGAAGGCGTTACCGGATATGCCTGTTGCGAACTGGGTCTGCCCATGATGGGACAGATACAGGCTGATTATATCGAGTTCTCCGGTATATTTCTGGGCTAGCTTCACAGCACATTCATTCGCCGTGGAGCCGGTAATATCTCTCATCCATCCCGCGTCGATTCCATTTGGCGTATACTGGATCAAATGATCCAGGACTTCCTCGACGTAAGGCTCGGTAAAGGATGAGGACATATGGGTAAGATTGGCGACTTGTTCCTGTACTTTGGTGACAACATGAGGGTGATTATAACCAAGCGACAGATTGAAGGTGCCGGATACGCCATCCAAATACTCCATACCCGAATCGTCAATCAGAGTAATGCCTTTTCCGTATCTGAAGCGTTCTTTGGTTAAGGTATGCACAATGCTTCCCCTCCATATCAGAATATACATTCCCATCAAGTACATCCTTATAATGTACAGCCCCTGTTACAGCATAACGCGGTAGGCCTCACCTCCTTCAAGAATAAGGCGATTTCATCCTTCCTTGCCCTGATGGACAAGGGAGCTAACTACCCGACTGCTCCTGCCATTCCACAGATACGAGAGAATAACAGCCAGTAGCAGAAGCAGGCTGAAAGCAGCCAGAATCCAGAGGGTAGCCGTCACCGACCATTCGCTCATGCTCCAGCCTATTACATATTGAAGCACCGAGCCGCCAACTCCGCCCGACGCAATCAGAATGCTAGTCGTTCGCTCGGTCATTCCCGGAATCAGCACGTTCGCATAGACGAGAGCGATACAGAAGAGTCCGGACATGAATAACCCTGCGCCGAAAATCAAAAGGAATGTAGCCCACTGGCTGGATATAAACACCATTGCAACCAGGAAGCAGAAAGTTCCGATTGCGCTCCACAGAAGGAAAGGAATATATCCTGATGACTCTGCAATCCTTCCTGAGAACATGCGGCCGATGATCATCGCAATCCAGAGCATACTGACACCCAGCGAGGCTACGGATTCCCGAAGCTGCAGCGTCTCGATCAGAATAGAGGGCAGGAAGTTCATGAGCCCCAGTTCAAGACCCATATAAACAAAGAAGAAGACAATAAAGATCCCCAGCAAAACACGATGCTGTCGGGAGTACCGGGCTTTTTCAACCGAACGTTCAGAGGTTTGGAGGTCTGCCTGGGTCAGGTGTGAGGAGGTGGAAGCAGGCATGGTAAGCCAGAACAGCCCCAGGATAAACGTCAAAAGGGAGATGGTGTAGAAGGTCAGATGCCACATCCCAAGCCAGATATACAGGCTTACTACCGCCGGAATGAGCAGTGCACCAAGTGCAAAATAGACATCCAGCTTGGACATGGCTACGGCTTTCTGCTCCTCGGTGAATTCTATCGTGAACGCTCCGATGGACGATTCAATGATGCCTGAGCCGAAGCCAACCCAGATGGTCATCACGATGACCCAGGTCCAGGATGGCAGTACACCCAGAATGGCACACGCCGCTATGATACTGCCCAGGGCAATGGATAACATCCACTTCCGACCGATATGTAGAGCCATGAAGGGGGAGAGCAGAACGCCGACAAGAAATCCGGAAAACTGCAGGAACAGCAGTAACCCGCCATCACTGTACCCCCGTCCATAGTGAGGCAGTAGAATCGGTAGTAATGCCCCAAGAACCACACTGGTAACGCCGATTAGCAGATAGAAAGCACAACTTAAAGCGAATAGTCTCTTCAAGGCCTGTCCCTCCATAAGGATAATTTTTTATATGAATATTTTTTCTTTACTAGGTTATACCATTTTTATGGAAATGTATATATATATTCATATAAAAAATGTTAAAAAAAATCAACAATCTTACACGTATTCATTGCACGCCTCCTCTTTTCTACTCGAACTAGGTAACAATTGTTTTTTCTTGATAGCAACTGTAACTTTTATGATAGGAAAAATATTATTAAACGCTTACAATTCAAAGAGAAGAAGATATTTTATTCAAAAGTTGAGAAAGCGCACATTTAAATCCGTATGCTATTCGCATGATCCGTGTTTCATAGCAAAAAACGGCCCATGATGCAATAAACTGAAACTGTCAATATATCGTTACGCACTCTTATCAGACGATTTCGGGAGCGATGCTATCTTTGTTTTTCGTTTGCTAAAGTAGTACCTTAATAAGGTAAATGTTGCGATATTCCATCTGTACGAAAAGGCAACATGATTATGAATAGTTATGTGTGCGTTTTTTTTGAAATTTACAACAAAGGAGTCTACCAAAATGAATTTGTATTTAGAGATCCCGGAGCTTGATAGACATTTTCCTTTCCAGAGTTTTGTTAATAAAGGCGACGTACTTTGCTATCCCCATTGGCATAAAGAAATTGAAATTATCTATGTTACTCAGGGAACCTTGGATCTGGGAATTAACGATAATTCGATACGCATGAAACAAGGTGAAGTTCAATTTATAAATGGTGGTGATGTTCATTATTTCTTGGCTTCTCCCGACAGCGAACGGGTGGTTATTCAATTTGATTTGAGCTTTTTTCAAGAGATATCCACATTAAGCGATCAGAAGCGTCCTCTAAGAGATATATTTACAGAGATGGAGCAATCAAGCTGGAACTGGCCAGAAGAAGCAGCAGCTAAAATGCTCCCGCTGATTCAAAGCATTTATGATGAGAACGCCAACTGCAAAGAAGGTTGTGTCTATATGATCAAAGCCAAACTGTTTGAGATGTTGACTCTTATTTTGCGGGAAGTGCCGAGAAGTACGAAACCTAGACTTCGCGAAATCTCTGAAAGTACCTTAATACAATCCAAGGACATGCTTTGTAAACTAGAACGTATTTTTGAATATGTGGAATGCCATTATCATGAAACCATTTCGCTGAAGAATGTAGCTGAATATATGGGCTTCAGTCCCTATTATTTCGCCAGACTATTTAAGAAGAATACGGGGATGACCTTCGTAGCCTTTTTGCATGAATACAGACTGAATAAGGCCAAATGGATTTTGCTGAATGAAGACAATCCAATCACTGAGGTCGCAGAGGCTGCAGGTTTCAGGAGCGTGAAGACGTTTCATCATTTCTTTAAGGAAGCGACAGGAACATCACCATTGAAATACCGCAGGGCAATATTCGGGAATAAAACGGCAAGAAATGAGGAAGAAAGTTTTTCATGAGAAATGTATGATAGAGCTATCCAACTAAAATTTTATCGTGCAGTAACCCATCTGCAATCGATTTTGATCCGTGAGCAACCGCTTTTTATGTGGTGCGCTTAAATCAGGAGTGAAAGGAAAATGAAAATGGATAATCGGATATATAATGTAGTCATTATCGGTTATGGAGGCATGGGAAGCTACCATGTTCAATTGATCGAACCTATTCAGCAGCTTGCTGTTGGTGGTGTATATGATATTGTTGATTACCGGATGGAACTCGCTGCGGCTGCTGGCTATAAAACCTACGCCAGTCTGGATGCCGTTCTCGCCGATCAGGCCGTCGATATTGTTTTGATAGCAACGCCTAATGATGTTCATAAAGAAATCGCGATTCAGGCACTACAAGCTGGAAAACATGTCATTTGCGAAAAGCCGGTTACAATAACGAGCGCGGATTTCTTGGATATTGTCGAGGTAGCGAAGAAAGAAAACCGCTTGTTTACGGTACATCAGAACCGACGATGGGATGAAGACTTTCGGATTATCAAAGATATGATTGGCAAGAAGACCGTGGGCGAGCTTTTCCAGCTAGAATCGCGGGTTCAGGGGGCTAACGGCATTCCAGGTGACTGGCGGCAACTGAAGGCGTATGGTGGAGGAATGCTGCTGGATTGGGGAGTCCATCTGTTGGACCAGCTGCTTCAGATTACGGACAGCCAAATCGAAAGCGTAACTGCTACCCTCAGCTATATTTTGGGAACTGAAGTGGATGACGGCTTTACCAGCTTTATTGAGTTCAAGGACGGCCTGACAGCAGTTATTGAAGTGGGTACAACCAATTACGTAAAACTGCCGCGTTGGTATATTAAAGGAACCGAAGGAACCGCAGTGATCAGGGATTGGGACTTGAGCGGAGAGATCGTTACCCGGAATCCGGATGTTGCTCATGTGGAACCAAAACCAATTCAAGCAGGTCAAGGATTGACAAAAACGATGGCGCCGCCGTCTGAGGAATCCACCCTTAAGTTCCCGATTGAAAAAATACCTGTTGCAGCGGAAAGCTTTTACGAAAATTTTGTCTCCACCATCGAAGGAAAAGCGGAGCTTGCGATCATGAGTGAAGAAGTGCATCGTGTGCTGGTGCTGATTGAGACGATTTTTGAGGCGGCTGCAACTAAAAGCGTGATTCGAAGAACTATTTAAATCAGCTCTATTTTTCGACCCGTCTAAGGCAGATTTTTAATAGGATCTTATATTTTGAGAACCTTTGAAAAACATTGAATCTTAAAGTTTCTCACAGGTTCTGGAATCAAATGAAATAATGATTAGACTCAACCCCCTTTTTCCTCAAATTGAGGGCAAAGGGGTTGTTTTCTTAATTTTTCTATCTGCCCCATATATAGTCGGAAGGGATTAGAAAATGGATGGAATGGAGAAAACATTATAAATTTCCAAGACGGACTCGAGATTATTAGTAAGATGGGATATGACGTTTCATGGCTTAAACCATAGAACAGACAGGGAAAATTCTATAAAGTAACGTTACGCTAACGGAAAACGATAGTTCAAAAATCTGCTGCAGTCGTCTAGGTCCAACTCTTTTAAGCATTCAACAATCGTTATCAAACAAGATTACAGCCAATAGAGTAACTGAATCCATTAAGTGTTCATCCGTTAGGCGACAGCTTCTAGAATGATTAACGAATAACGATAGATGACATAACACATGTCCTCTCAAGATAGGAAAAAGCTTGTCTGTCTTTGGGGCACGCTGTTTGGGATTGACAGAGGTATGGCTGCATGAGAAAATGTACGCGCGTACATAAAATGATCGGAGGTGGGCAATATCGTTTCGCGCAAGGAAGTAGCAGAACTTGCCGGCGTGTCTGAAGCGACGGTGTCTCGGGTACTGAACGCGGCTGGTCCCATCAAAGAAGATACGCGGAGAAGGGTCCTCGACGCCGCCAATCAGCTTGGATATGTTCCCAGTGCGCTGGCCCGCAACTTTGCTCGAAGCAAGAGCGGCCATCTTGGTGTGGTTATGCCTTATGTACCGAAGGCGCACCTGTTCTCAGCCTATTTTTTCTCCGAGATGCTGAGCGGCATTGGAAGTAAGGCCAGGGACAGCGGGCTCGATCTGCTACTATTGTTCCGAAAGCCGGGGGAAGGGATGGATTACAGCGGTCTTTTCCGCCAGCAAAAGGTCGATAGCTGTATCATCCTGGGAGCCAGGGAAGACCACGATGAGTTGGAAGCTCTGAAGAGACTTCAGGAAGAAGGGCGTCCGTTCTGCGTCATGAATCATCATTTTGAAGGACAGTCGTTCTGTGAAGTGGATGCAGACCATGTCGAGGGAAGCCGGGCGGCTGTAAGTCACCTCATTGAGCAGGGGTACAAGCGGATTGCCTTTCTCAACGGCCCGGATATCTATTCCAACAGTACTGAACGATTGAAGGGGTACCACACCGCGCTTCAGGAGGCCCGTATTGAATATGATCACGAGTTGCTTCTGGAGGGTAATTACAGTCGTCGAAGCGGGCTCGAAGCGTCGGCTACAATCGCAGGCAGGCTGAATGATATTGATGCGGTATTTGCAGCGAACGACCGGATGGCCATCGGGGTGATGCAGGGTCTGCGCGAGCGCGGACTGGGAGTTGGCCAGTTCCCGGCGTTTGTGGGCTATGACGATTCGGATGCGGCCGAGATGGCCGTTCCGCCGCTAAGCAGTGTCCGCGTTCCTTTTTATGAGATGGGGGAGCTTGCGGCCTCGAAGCTTATACCGGATTCTCTGGACCTCATTCCAGCCCTGGAACTGACCGGTTGCGCCTCGATAAGACAGCTTCTGTCCACGGAGCTGATTATCAGGGGGTCTTCCATTCGTCAATAACCGCATTCGTCAACAATCTGTTGGAACTCAGACCCATAAGGAGGATAACGACATGTCTAATCGTCTTCGTATCGGAATGGTTGGCTACAAATTTATGGGCAAGGCTCACAGCAACGCTTACCGTAGTCTACCCATGTTCTTCCCAGATGCCCCGCTGCAGCCGGAGATGTCCGTCATCTGTGGACGCAACGAACAGGCAGTTCAGGCGGCTGCCCGCCAGTTCGGCTGGACCGAGAGTGTTACCGATTGGCGTGATCTGGTGAAACGTAACGATATTGATCTCATTGACATCAACGCCCCGAGTAATGCCCATAAGGAAATTGTCGTTGAGGCTGCCCTCCATGGGAAGCATCTGTTCTGTGAGAAACCGCTTGCACTCTCGCTGGCGGATTCCCGTGCCATGCTGCAGGCAGCAGAGGAAGCAGGTGTCAGACATATGATCGGCTTCAACTACCGCTTTTCTCCGGCTGTCCAGCTGACGAAGCAGCTAGTCGAGAGCGGTCGCCTGGGCAAAATCTATCATTTCCGTGCCTTTTTCCTTCAGGACTGGATCATGGACCCGTCCTTCCCGCTGGTGTGGCGTCTGCAAAAGGAAGTGGCCGGTTCTGGCTCTCATGGTGATCTTGGCGCCCATCTGATTGATCTCGCCCGGTTCTTGGTCGGCGAGTTCCATGAAGTGGTCGGTTTGAGCGAGACGTTCATCAAGCAGCGTCCGCTGGCTTCGGAGATGACTGGATTGAGCGCCAAGGGCAGCGCCGGGACGAATGCGCCGATGGGAGAAGTGACGGTCGATGATGCCACGCTGTTCCTGGCACGATTCGCCGGAGGTGCGCTGGGCAGCTTCGAGGCCACACGGTTTGCGGCCGGACACCGGAGCACCAATTCATTCGAGATCAACGGTAGCCTGGGCAGTGTACGGTTTGACTTTGAACGGATGAACGAACTGGAAGTATATTTCACGCAAGACGAGGAGGACGTTCAGGGCTTCCGCCGCGTGCTCGCCACCGATCCGGCACACAAGTACTCCGAGGCCTGGTGGCCTACGGGACATACGATCGGATTCGAGCATACCTTCACACACGAGATGCTTGAGCTGGTGAGTGCCATCTCCGAGGGACGGCAGCCTGTGCCAAACTTCCACGATGGGGTCGCTTGTCAGGCCGTGCTTGAAGCGGTGGAACGATCCATTGAGGAACGCCGCTGGGTATCCATTGAAGAAATGTAATATAACATCACATTCCGAAAGGTGAGTGGATTCAGATGAGCAAGGCACTGATTGTATGGGGCGGATGGGACGGACATGAGCCGGAGCAGGTGGCAGCCATTTTTGAACGCATTCTGAAGGAAGAGCGGTTCGAGGTGGAGGTGTCTAATACCCTTGAAGCCTACCAGGATGAGGAGAAGCTACTTGGTCTGGACCTGATCGTTCCGCTGTGGACTATGGGACAGATTGAGCAGGAACTGGTCAATAATGTCTCAGCAGCGGTTCAAAGCGGCGTTGGTCTGACAGGCTGCCATGGCGGCATGTGTGATGCCTTCCGGAACAATGTGGACTGGCAGTTCATGACAGGCGGGCAATGGGTTGCACATCCCGGCAATGACGGGGTGGAGTATATGGTGAACATGAAGCGCGGCTCCAGCCCGCTGCTGGAGCATATTGAGGATTTTCAGATCAAAAGCGAGCAGTACTACCTCCACGTTGACCCGGCGGTTGAAGTGCTGGCAACCACACGCTTCCCGGTCATACCGGGACCGCATTCAGCCAATGGACCGGTGGATATGCCCGTTGTATGGACGAAGCGCTGGGGGAACGGCCGCGTCTTCTACAATTCGCTGGGACATCACGCGGATATCATAGATATGCCTCAAGTGACCGAGATGATGCGCAGCGGATTTCTGTGGGCTGCGGGAGGCAAACAGGCGGCGGCCGCCCGGTGCAGCTCCCTGGGAGTGGCTTATACGGGCATGGCAGATAGCCAGCAGCGGTAACGTGGACAGGATGAAGCGGCAGAGCCTCTGGCAGAGATTTTGATGACCTGTAACCTCGTGGTTGGAAAGAGACTGAGTGCAGAAAGGCAACGACAAGACGGACGCAGAAGCTCGTTAAGTCGTATATACTCGTGCAACGATGTCCTGATTGACATCGAATTGCGGGTTCTCTTTAGATTGATATATTGGTGATTTGTTAATTTCTTGAATTGAGCAATCTGAATGAAATTCAATGAAGTGGTGCTTGTTCACAAGCCCCATTTAGGCGACAGAATGGTATCGAATGCAGAAGGAAATGCCATAATCCATTTATTCTTGAAGGTGAAGGGAGTCCAGGCATGAACAAAATGAAAATAGGCATTATCGGATGTGGTAAAATCAGCGGAATTTATATGGAAAATTGCCATCGCTTCGACATTCTGGAGCTGTCCGCAGTAGCGGATCTGGACCAAGGCCGGGCAGAGGAGCAGGCTGTAGCATACAACGTTCCGAACGTATATTCGGTAGATGAGATTCTGGCTGACCCAGAGATCGAACTTATCATTAATTTGACCATTCCCGCCGTTCACGCCGACATATGTCTCAGAGCCCTTGAGGCAGGCAAGCATGTTTATGTGGAGAAGCCACTTGCGGTCACCCGTGAGCAGGGCCAGACTGTCTTGGAGCTTGCTCATCAAAAGGGACTGCTTGTCGGCTGCGCACCGGAGACCTTCTTCGGCTCCGGCATACAGACGTCATTGAAGCTGATCGAGGACGGGGTCATTGGCAGTCCGGTAGCAGCTACGGCCTTTATGATGAGCCGTGGACATGAACATTGGCATCCCGATCCTGAGTTTTATTATGCGATCGGCGGCGGCCCAATGTTTGATATGGGGCCCTATTATTTGACGGCTCTGGTGCAATTGCTGGGTCCGATTGCCACCATCTCCGGCATGACAAGCAAGGCGATGGACCAGCGAACGATTACGAGCGAGAAAAAGAGAGGCCAGACCATCCCGGTTGACATTCCGACCCATGTAGCCGGATTGCTGCGCTTCGAGCAGGGGGCTGTCGGCACGTTGATTACTAGCTTTGACATCTTTGGTGGAAGCACTCTGCCACCGATCGAGATATATGGTACTCATGGCACGCTGCAGGTGCCAGACCCGAACACGTTCGGAGGGCCGGCTCGCTACAGGCTGCTGGGTGAGCAGAAGTGGACAGAGGTCCCGCTGCTGCCGGGCTACCAGGAGAACACTCGGGGCATCGGTGTTGCCGATATGGCCTACGCTGTCCGCAGTGGACGGCCTCACCGCGCCAGCGGTGAACTGGCCTACCATGTGCTGGAGGCGATGTGGGCGTTCCATGATTCCTCCGATGAGCAGACGTTCTATCCGATGCAGAGCACATGCATGCGCCCGGCGGCTTTGCCGGAAAACCTACCCTTGTATACGTTGGATGCTTAAAGTAATGTCAGCCTGATGCAGAATCCGCAGCTAGCATGGTTGATACTGATAACAGCAAACCCGATTATACACAGGATAAACCAAGCAGGGCAGAGAAGGCTTTCCCGCCGCCCAGAGAGATTCCAACGTTACCCATTTAGTGTCGCCCCCTCTTCAGTGTTACTTCCTAGAAGAGTAGGAATTGCATCAATAATAGGTTCCAGTTTTCCTTCATATAAAGGAATGTACCCGGTTTTTCTTCAACGGACAAACATGCACTCATAAAAAGTCGCCATGGTGTGGTTGCCCTGTCAAGTACACAAGTAAAAAAGGCTAAGCAGCCAACGCGTGCCGGTATTCAACCGGTGCGTTGGCTGAGTTTGGCTTGAAATCGCTGGTAGTTGTAAAAATAGATATACTCCTCCACCGCTTGTTCAATTTCTGCTTCTGACTTACACTGGTGGGGGTACGACTTCTCAGTTTTGAGATGCGAAAAGAAAGATTCAATGCAGGCGTTATCCAGACAGGTGGCTTTGCGAGAGTGACTGCCCTTGACGCTGAATTCTTCAAGTCGTGTGTTGTACGCTTGAGACGTATACTGGAAGCCTTGATCCGAATGGAGCACAGCTCCACATACGTCTCTTTTTCGTGTCCTTGTTCAACTGGCTCTAGGGATTCCAGCAATGTCTAATAGACGTGTTACGCTGTGCTGGCCGCGTATCTCCTCGATTATTTGATAGTTGTCCTGCGGACGGGGGGGCGACCTCCTGGACTAGATTGGGATACCGCTTTTTTAGATAATCCACCTGTGCCTTCAAGTAATCCCGTTCTTCCTCCACACTGGCGAATCTTGTACGTGGACGCCCTTTGAGGGGCTGCTGAGTCCTTTACGTGTATCGTTAGGTCTCGCCAGCCTTGTACTTCTTCACCCACTCCTGAAGTTGAGTTTTGCTCCAAATACCCAATCGTGTTGAAACAAGGGTGTAGCTATCTTTCCCCTCCAAATAAGTCTTTACCGCCAAGCGATTTATACACTTCTGCAAGTGTTAATTGACTCGCTGGTTTGATAAGACGCTAACAACTCGCTCGCTGCAGATACGACGTTCAATTGATTCCTCAGTCCGCCGAAAAATTATCCATCATACGACCTGGGATGATCCTATTTCCGTGTATATCCGCTATCTTTTACGTCAAAAAAGTTCTAGGAAAAGTACGAGTACGGAAAGAAGCAAATAATCAGAATGAATTTTCAAATAAACAATTATTGAATTTTATTCTTGTCCAAAAAACAGGGATAGTTCGCAATTGACTTAAAATTTTTATAGGGGAGTTCAATTTTAGATAGACGGATAACCAGAATCAGGTATATTGAAGATACCTGTCCAGTTCAAAAGAGTATTTGGTCTATAAATTTAATTAGATGCTTGATGTATGGATGCATGTGGAGAGAAAAGGAAGGAATAGTTTTTCTACTTTTTAGTTTACTTCTTTAAGCATCTAATGATAAAATACAGAATGAACGTTCAGTATTCATGGAAGAGAAGTGGATGGAATGAACAAAAAGCAGCTTCAAACCGAGCAAACCAAACGCAGACTTGCCGAGGCTTCCAAAGCGCTGTTTGCCCAGAAGGGATACAAGGCAACCTCGATCGAGGACATCGTGGCGGCAACGGGCAGCAGCAAGGGCAACATCTATTATCATTTCAAAAGCAAAGAGGGGCTCTTCCTCTATCTGATTGATGAATGGAATCGGGAATGGGAAGAGAGCTGGGCATCCAATGAGCATTTGTACCAAACCTGCACCGAAAAAATATACGGGCTGATGGAACAGCTTGTGTTGGACGATATGAATCACCCGCTAACGAAAGCGGCGGATGAGTTTTTTACAGGGGAGAAGAAGGAAAATGATATTGAGGAACGGATCGACCAGATTCTGAAGCATCACATCCAATTTAACCGGCAACTGGTACAGCAAGGAATCGAAAACGGGGAATTCAAGGCGGATCACGCGGCTCGACTCGCCATTATACTGGAAAGCACTATTATCGGTCTGAGCCAGCTGTCACGCGAGCTGGAGCCGGAGGAGGCGCTTACGCTCTATCGCCAGGCGGCTGACGTGTTCCTGCACGGCATCTCTCGAGGGTGAAAGTAAGCTCAAGCCTGAGGGATGGTTGCCAGTAAACAAGACGTATTTTGAAGAAACATGGAGGAAGTAATCATGGCATTGCTAATACGTAACAGGGGCGCATTGCTGCTGTTGATGTTTAATATTTTTCTAGTATTTACGGGCATCGGCTTGGTAGTACCTATTATGCCGGCCTACATGGATTTGTTGCACATTACGGGCACGACGGTAGGCCTGCTGGTGGCGGCGTTCTCGTTCACCCAGTTCCTGTTCTCACCGATCGCGGGCCGATGGTCTGATGCGTGGGGACGAAAAAAGATAATTGTCATCGGTATGCTATTTTTCGCCGTATCTGAATTTATGTTCGGCGCCGTAAATGCACCTGTCCTGCTGTTTGCGGCTCGAATGCTTGGGGGTATCGGCGCGGCGATGATCTTCCCGGCGGTGATGGCGTATACGGCCGACATTACGTCCGAAGAGGAGCGCGGCAAGGGCATGGGACTTATTAATGCCGCCATTACGACCGGATTCATTATCGGACCAGGAATCGGCGGATATATCGCCGAATACGGCATCCGGGTACCATTCTATGCGGCGGGTATTGCCGGATTGCTTGCAGCCATCATCACGCTAATCATATTGCCGGAGTCTACTCGCCTAACCGGACAGCAGGACGTTATCGCTGCAGCGGGCGCGGCGAGGGCGAAAGGCCCGGGGCTGGTTACCCAATTGCTCCGCTCCTACCGTGAGCCGTATTTCTTCAGCCTGATCATCGTTTTTGTCATGGCCTTCGGACTTGCTAATTATGAAACAGTGTTCTCGTTGTTCGTCGATCACAAATTTGGTTTTACAACCCGGGATATTGCATTTATCATTACGTTTGGCTCCATTGCGGGCGCGGTTGTACAGGTTTCCTTGATCGGCTGGCTGTTGAATCGCTTTGGTGAGAAGAAGGTTATCTCGGTATGCCTGTTCTTCGTTGCGTTGTTCATCTTGTTGACGTTGTTCGTCCACACGTATTGGCTCATTTTCGTCGTGACTTTCATCGTATTTCTAAGCATGGATATTTTGCGCCCAGCCGTCAGCACGAATATGTCGAAGCTGGCCCAGGACCAGCAGGGCTTCGTGGCAGGCCTGAACTCAGCATATACCAGCCTTGGAAATATCGCAGGCCCGATCGTAGCCGGGGCGCTGTTTGACGTGAACATCAATTATCCATACGTTTCTGCCGCAGTCGTGCTTGGCCTCTGCTTCCTTCTGTCCCTTCGGGGAACGAGGCCGGTGGGCCAGCTCAAGGCGGAAATGTAATCATGGAAGGAAAAGCGAAGTAAAGACATTGAGCAAATCGAAGAAGGGCGGAACCGGCAAAAAAGGCTGAAAGCCCTGGCAAGCCCGTGCCAACCGGCCAAGGCGGCCGGGCAATGAACAAACGGCTTCGGCTTTGGAACAAACTACTGTTCAAAAAGCAAAGAGATCTGACCTTAAAAGTGGGCAGATCTCTTTTTTGCATGGCCAAATCGTCTTTCTCTTATCGTAAAGAAGATTTACACAAAGTGACTAGATGCGTCTAGTAGGTGCTGCAGACGGTGGAGACGGTCCGTAAAAGAAAAAGTAGAAAGCCTAGCACCCAACGCAGACGCGGCCGCAAAAAGGCGTCGGGGATTTGATTTCGAGCACCTACTGAATAAGATGTTTTCTTTGAGCAACTCGAACCGCGCACAGGTTACAGACCGGTGGGTGAACAGATTGATGGCTTTATCTATCTTGATGGACGCATTTATATCTTAGAAGCAAAATGGCATGCAGAGCCTCTGCCCGCTTCAACCCTCTATCAATTCAAAGGCAATGTCGAAGGCAAGTTGGCTGGTACAATTGGAATCTTTATTTCAATGTCGGGCTATGCAGAGGACGCCGTTGATGCACTCGTTCTTGGCAAGACGCTCAACATCATTTTATTTGACAAACGAGATTTGGACGCTGCGATCAGTCGTAATATCGGATTCACTAATGTTCTCAAACTAAAGCTCCGTAAGGCAGCAGAGGAAGGTGCAATGGTGAAGCTGATCGTGATGTGATTGCTACTCTTTCTAAGAGAATCCTAAGTAATGCTGGCTCAAATCGATCAATTAAAATTCTTGTCGCTATGGGGAAACTCACAATTCCTCGCGTGGCAAACGCGCTCAGGAACACATTCTATACTGATTCTAAGCTGCTTATAGTAGTCGATGGTGACGGTAACCCGGTTAGGACAAAAGAGATGTTGGAGCAAGGCATAGAATTCGACGAATGGATTTCTACAATACCAAACCCTTCCATTGAATCCTGGTTTGACATCGATGATAACGATTTAAGGAGAAGAATGAAGTATCCTCTTCACTTAAGCATGGAGTAAAATTGAACGAAATCGGAAGGATTATTGAAATCGAGGCTAAAAAAGGCGGCTATAATGTAATTAAGAATCTGTGTAGCCACGGTATTGGAAAATCTCTGCACGAGACCCCACAAAATATTCTACCCGTTTATAACAAGCACGATAAACGGGTATTGAAAGAGGGCTTGGTAATTACAATCGAGCCCTTTTTATCTACAGGTGCAGGGTATGTCGTTGAGCAAACGGATGGATGGACTTTATGTGTACCCGACAATAGCTTTGTGGCACAACATGAGCATACCATAATAGTTACAAAGAATCAGCCAATAATCGTGACTGCAGTATAGACCATCAGAATGAATCCGTTTTTTGTGTGTTGGTTGCGCTAACGGATAACGTTAGTTTAAAAGCACCGGCAGCAGTCTGGACATTAATTTTCAGTCCACACGGCTGCCGGTGTTTTTCCCGATCAAGAAAAAGATGTAATGTTGGAACTTTTGTGTCATTAGAATTTGTACCGATATGCAGCAATATTGGGGAGCGGTAATCGGCCCAAATTCTTGTCGTCCGCAACGATAATTTTTGTGTCGTTATTTAATGGGGCATTTAAAAGGGTTGTTTATTGGAATATAATAATTACGTAAAATAATAATTTGACGAATAATTAATGATTTATTATAATAAATACAGGAGGGTTAAATGTGGATAAACAAATGAAATTGCATTACATGGAACGAATTGATGAGAAGCTTTCTGATTTACCATGGTTCGTTACTGAATTCATTGATAGTAAAAAACGAAATCTTTCTCCAACAACACTTCTTAATTACTGTCACGATTACATTATTTTTTTTGATTGGCTAATTTCAGAGAATCTAACTTCAACAAGTCGAAAAGAAATAAATTTGGATGTACTTGAATCATTGACAATCCGTGAAGTAGAAAACTTTTTGTCATTCCTGGATTATCAGCTCGGCAACACCAAACTCACAATTAATCGTAAATTATCCTCGTTAAAATCTCTTTTTGATTACCTGCAAAATAAGGCTGAAACCACTGATTTAAAACCCTATATCCAACGCAATGTTATGGCCAAAATGGATTTAAATGCTGTCAAAGAGAGCCAAGAAACTATTGCAAATCGTATTGAAGGCAAAATTCTTAGAGAAGATGACTATGATGCTTTCAGACAATTCGTGGCGTACGATTTTGGAGAGAAATACAAAGATAACAAGAGGTTGTTTAATTTTCATCAGATCAATCGTGAACGCGATACAGCAATAGTTTCTCTAATTCTGGGATCAGGGCTTAGACTTTCTGAAGTAGCAGGAATAAATCTCGAAGATTTAGATATGAATAAAGCTTTAGTTCGTGTCTTGCGCAAAGGAAATAAGGAACAATACGTTTATTTCAGCAAACAGGCTTTAGTGGATTTGGAGAGTTATTTACAAATCAGAACAGCAAGATATCAAACAGACAAAAATGAGGATTTTTTGTTTGTTGCAGCACCGGTAGGTCGAAAAGGAAAAAATAGACGTTTAACTCAAAGATCTATTGAAAAGCTAATAGAAAAATACGCGACAGCTTTTGGGAAACCGTCTTTAACAGTGCATTCTCTGAGGCACTCCTTTGCAACACGATATCATCTTGAAAATAACGATGTGCCTAGATTGAAGAACCAGTTGGGGCATTCATCTATCCAAACAACAATGATATACACACACTTAACTGATGAAGAGATGAGAAATGCCGTAAATAATATGGGGACCGATGTCGGATGATAAAAACATTATCTCATTAATTGCTGCGGAAATCGCGGCTTTTTTATTTTATGAGATAAAGTTCTTGTCAAAACCAAATGACAAGAACTTTATCTCATCACCGATTTTGACAAGAATATTATCCCATTTCCAACAAACCAATTCGGGTTATTGTACCATTTCACGATAGGAGCACCCCTTGAGTCACGGGCTTGATCGTTCACAGCCGAAAGTGGAAGATCTATAATCTTAGGATCATCATCGGAAGTATTGAGAAGCACATAGACGAATTGAAGACTTTATACATTTTTACAATAAGATACGTGCCTGTTATCTTCTGTCGCAATTTCTATTTTAGCGGCTTTTTTATGTTATCGGTACAAGTTCTTGTCCCGAGCCAAGGACAAGAACATGTTCCGATTGCCGATTTGATGATGATCTAAACAGATAACTTACAGTCCACTATTCACCACAACACACAAACTGATGTTCATTCGAAGGTCATGTTTGATTTTCGTGTGTAAAACTGGGTGGAGAGTTGGCTATTTCTGATGAGACGAGCGAATACAGGTGGGTTCCAAAGGAAAATGTTCAATTCAGTAAGCCCATTAATATACGGGTGAAACCTTCTTCCAAGATGAGCCACTATACAATCCAACGTTTGCTTTCTTCAGGCACAACAGGCTTGGTTTCATCTGAACGGGCAGGATAGAGCAATAGCGACAAGACCTATCCCAGTAGTTCTTTGGCTCCGTTCATCATTAAGGGCATAGCCTGTTTAACAAATGATTCCGCACTTATTGGGCACCCCTCATTGTTCCAAACGTAAGCAGCCCCATACATCCCCCAACTTAACATGATAGAAGCTGTATTTATTAAGAAGTGCGCGTTTGGACTCGATGGCATCTTGTCTTTGTCTATAAAGGAAAGAAGTATCGTTTGAATTTTTTCCTTTATTTGAATTTCGAATACAAGTCCAAGCGATGTATACCTTCTTTTGCACATCGTGCTTAGACCCTTGTGAAAATCGCACACACCCAGAAAAATACTCTGAATTGTTTCTTCATTTAGAACTTCGTGACCGTTTATTCTACGATTTATGATTGTCATAAATGATTCCATTAGTTTGGCCTCAAGAATTTCGAATTTATCTACAAAGTGCGCATAAAAAGTCGCTCTGTTAACAGTAGCCCGCTCTGCAATATCCCTAACGGTTATCGATTCAAAGTCTTTTTCTTGAATTAATGAAGCAAAAGCGTCTTGAAGGAGTCGCCGTGTACGTATCACACGAGGATCAGCTTCATTCTTTTTAATGGTCATCGTTAAGATCTCCCCTAATAAAACGACATTATAGAAATGGTGTTGTCTATACAACGGTTTATGGTTATTGATGATTGCGTACCATTCGGTTGGTATTATAACATATAAATACAACAAGTGTTGTTCAAACTACTAATGTTGTATTGAAACAAAATGCAGAATGCTGCTTTTCCAAAAGGAGGAGAGAACCATGTCGGTTTCACAACCGTCACTAACGATGGAGCACCAACTTTTTTTTGATGTTATTGGAGAACGCCGGTCAGTTCGTAGCTATGATCCCGAGATCAAGATTTCGCGGGAGGAATTGACCGAAATATTGCGGCAAGCCACGCTCGCTCCTTCAGCCGCTAACCTGCAGCCGTGGCGTTTTCTAGTTATCGACTCGCCGGAGCTGAAGCAGAAGCTGCTTCCGATCGCATTCACTCAACAGCAAGTGGTCGAGGCTTCGGCTGTCATTGCGCTACTCGGAGATTTGGAGTGTTATAAATCGGCCGAGAAAATCTACGGAATGGCGGTCGATGCGGGTTACATGCCTGCAGAGACGGCTAAATCGTTCGTGGAACGCTATACCGGGATGTATTCGAGCATGCCGCCCGAGGCCATCCGCGAAAAAGTTTATACCGACGGCGGGCTAGTATCGATGCAACTCATGCTTGTCGCCCGCGCTAAAGGCTACGACACGGTATCGATGGGCGGCTACAACAAACAAAAGTTCATGGAAGCGTTCCGGATATCAGAACGCTACGTTCCGATTATGCTGATCGCCATCGGCAAGGCGGCGAAGCCCGGTCATCCGACGGTGAGGCTGGCAGTTGATGATGTAGCTTTCTTTAACGAAATGCCTAGAGAATAACAAAATGAAAAAGACTTGGCGCCCGCATAATCAACGGCCAGCAGAGACTTGAGGGATACCATCGTTAATTTCAATTCTTGTTTTGCTCGATTGCTCGGGACGGTAGTACAAAAAGATACCAGCTTGAAGCGCTCGCAAAGATTGAACAGCAGATGCTAATGTTGTAATCGTTCCTTTCGAATAACAACGAAGTTATTGGTGGTATTCAGCTTACAATTAATTATTCCGAGGTTTTCGAGATTAGGTACAACATGAGGTTAAATTGAGGGTGTTCGTGTAGACAGGATTATTATGGCAAAGGAATTGGAGAGTCCCCATTTTGTTATACTATTAATGAGGCTAAAACAATGGGTTACGAAATAATCTAACTGACAACCATACACACCGTAAAGATGCTACAGATTCAATAAACGACTTGGATTTGTTGCTAGTCAAGATAGTATGAAATTCACTCAGTAATTAGTCCATACAACTAACGCGAAACGTTAGTTGTACAACAGTATGGAGCAGTTTTGCCAGTTGGCAGCTGCTCCATTTTTATTAAGCTAACCAGGTTAGCGCAGCCGGCCAAACGATCGGCTGATCTTTTCATTACGCTTATGGGCAGGTTAGTGGAATTAATGTAAAGAAGGGAACACTTCATAACCGTGGCCTAGAATTGCCGAACCCCATTAGGTAGCGTTTGCGTAAAAGCGAAAGGATAAAGTTCTGAGATACATTCAATGCTACTTCGGATAAACTTGATTCTTTTCAAATAAATTCCTAACCTGATCGGCCATAAATTGTGTGGAATGCGGCATTTGATGACGTACCCACCACTCCACAATGCCAATAAAAGCAGAGGCCATGAATTGGGCTTTTAACTCATTGTCGATAACGGGCTTATTGTCAGTACTTTCCATTTTATTCATAAGATTGACTGAGATGAAATTCAGCAATCGGTCCCGGAATAGAAAGGCTCTTTGATTGGAAAACATAGCAGAGAAAAACTGGAAATTGTCACGCAAATAATCAAAAACCGGTTTGGGCTCTTGTACCATTCCTTGGCTAAGCGGATTGGCCTCCCGTTTCTTGCACAACGAAATCAATTCGTTGATGTGATCTTCAATGCATTTATCCAAAAGGTCGTATTTGTCACTGTAATGCAGATAAACGGTGCCGCGGTTAACATTGGCACGCTCCGCTATCTCGTTAATAGTGATTTGTTCAAAATCTTTTTCCGAAAAAAGCTCCAGAAACGACTTCGTTATGGACTGCTTGGTTCGGAGAATGCGTCGGTCGGTTTTAACAGCGTTTTCCATTCCTTTCGTTACCTCCTTCAGTTAATCAACAATTCTTAGGGTGTTGTTGTATATAAAACAAATACGCATCCATTAACCATTGAGTAATCGGGGCTTCTGTCTATAATATTAATCAACGACCGTTAAATATTCAACACACGTCACCAAGAAAAATTTTGGGTAAAGGAGCATTTAACAATGGAAAATATACGAGATAAAGTGGTGATTATAACTGGAGCCTCCAGCGGAATAGGGGAAGCTACAGCGAAGTTGTTGGCACAAAATGGCACAAAGGTGGTATTGGCAGCCAGAAGAGAGGAACGTCTGCATGCGATTGCTAATGAAATTAAACAGGGTGGCGGCGAGGCCGTTTCTGTAAAAGCAGACGTCGTTTCTGCCGAAGATATGCAGAATTTGGCCAAGTTTACCTTAAGTGTGTATGGCCGAATTGATGTATTGGTGAACAATGCAGGGGTCATGCCGAGTTCCAGGCTGAATGAATTAAGAGTAGAAGAGTGGGATCAAATGATCGATGTGAACATCAAAGGCGTTTTATACGGTATCGCAGCGGTATTGCCTACCATGCGGGAGCAGCAGTCCGGTCATATCATTAACCTATCCTCTACAGCCGGTTATCATGTGTCCCCTACAAATGCCGTATACGCGGCCACCAAGTTCGCAGTTAGAGCCATCTCGGAAGGGCTGCGCTTGGAAGAGTCTTCGACTTCGCGTATTAGATCTACCTTGATTGCTCCTGGTCTGACGAAGACCGAACTTTTTGACAGCATTACCAGCCCGGAAGTGCAGACGATCGCCAATCAAATAAGCGGCATAGGGATTTCTCCTTACAGTATTGCTAGAGCCATCGCGTTTGCCATTAATGAACCTGATGACACCCTAATCAGTGAAATTATGGTTAGGCCGACCGCGTTGCCTTGAACATTTCCAAACAAGATGATAGGGAATTTTCCTTATGGCTGAAAATCAAAATACTGGTCATCCACCATCTAAGGCTATTATCCAACTGTAAGCTGATAACGGAAAGATGAATTTACTTTATATATAACAAGAGCTATCATGTTAAATTGTTTTTTGAACTAACTGGGAACGTTAGTTCAATGAAACAGCGACAGTCTAGGACTTTATTTTCTGTCGCTGTTTCAATTTCTAGGGTAAGTCTAAAACTTATTTTATGGAGTCTGACGGTATGACAATTCAAAAAGCCGCGCGGAATAAGAACATCCAGTCTAATCGGGAGACAAGAACATGGTCCCATTGAAAGTCACTATTATAGCGGCTTTTTTGTTTTATCGGTACAGGTTCTTGTCCCGATTGCCGTAATGAACACAAACATGATCCAATTAACAATTAGACATTTATCTATACATTTGTAAAATAGCAAATGTCGTTATGCTTACCTCAGAAATTTCAGAGTAAGACTTTAAATTTCATCAGTGGGGAGACGATTGCCCCTGATCCGCCCCAAATGCTCTTCTACTGCCATCTGCAGGAGCGCTAGAAGCTTTACTACAAAACCGCAGTGAAAGAAACAGACCACTTCAGATTGAAGTAAAAGTAATTTAAGTAATTTAGTTTAAGAAAAAGGAATGCTTAAAGTCGATCTGAAAAATGCCTGTTAGTGGTCGTGGAGCACTTAGTGATCTTAATGCACCTTCATATCTATTCTCTATATTAACTGACCCTCGCATCAAAAACATCGAATAAGATTGATCAAGGAGTGGATTTTGAATAATGATGTCTTTAACCCACAGTAACAACCATCATCAGATTCCAAGTGGTTTTTCGAGCACATTTTAACAACCTGCGAAAATGATCGTCAATCGAATTGATGTAATTTGACATAGGCTTAACAATTAATAAAATTCTTGGTTTCGAGGGGGGATTGGAGAAATGTAGCTGTAGTTCAGCAAACCTGGAGCTGTCATATATACGAGTGAGACAAAATGGAATCAACCCGGGCAATACCAAATCTGCACTGCTAAGTGTCATTTCCTCCGTTGTGGCAGATGTGGGTTCCTCTCCATAGGACGTCATGTACCAGAATTCATCACCTCTCACGTCTACATGTTGCAGCTCAGCCTCGTCTACCGTTGTACCCAACCCGGAACTCGTTGATACGATTGAATTCATTGGAATAGATGGATTTTAACCTGAAAAATATCGAGGGAAAATCATTTTTTTCATCACTATATTGTACAACCTGTTGTCTATAAAGTGGGATGTAAACGAATACAACAATTGAATTCATCATGTTATTATGAATCCACAGCAAGAAAGAAGTTAATCCTGCTGAGTAAAAGGAAATATAAAACAATTTGCAAGGAGGATTTTTTCAACCCTTTGGGATTGGAAATGGATTTAAAACTAGCTTCGAAAACTAACATACCAGGAGGAATTAACATGTCAAATTCAAAAATTAAAATCGCCGTAGCTTGTGGAAGCGGAGTAGCAACTTCTACTATCGCAGCAGATGGAGTGAAAGAGGTATTAAAAGAAGCAGGAATTGAACATTACGATATCATTAAAACGAGTATGGCGGAATTACCGAATATTATTGACAACGTCGATATTGTTCTGACAACTAATAATTTTAAAACCGATGAAAAGCCATATATGAACATCATGGGATTTGTAACAGGGCTTAATGAAGAAAAATTGAAAAATCAATTGGCTGAAAAACTGCTGGATTTAAAAAATAGTTAAGGTGGTAGATCATAATGGATACTGTGCATAATATTATTAAATCTATTACTGATATGGGAGCAACAGCTATTTTACCAATAATAATCACCGTATTAGGTCTAGTTTTTCGAATGAAAATTGGAAACGCTATCAAATCAGGCCTTTTAGTTGGGGTAGGCTTCTTAGGTTTAACATTAGTTGTTGGCTTGCTCAATTCCTCCCTAAAACCGGCAGTTGATTATTATGCAAAAATCGGTTCTGGATTTACAATTGCAGATATTGGATGGCCAGCTGTAGGGGCGGCATCTTGGGTGCCTCCTTTTGCAGCATTAGCAATTCCTCTTGGTTTAATTATTAATCTAGTATTAGTTCGACTTAGATGGACAAAAACGTTAAATGTGGATATATGGAATTACATGCATTTTCTAATTCCAGGAGCTTTGGCTTACTTTCTTTTTGACAGTTTCTGGTTAGGGTTGGTAGTAACATTGGTGATGTCTGTTATTGCTCTATTCGTTGGTGATTTAATTGCTTCAAAATGGCAAGAATACTTTGGTTTAGAAGGTACAACCTGCACAACTATTATTTATTCAGCTTGGGGTTATCCGATTGCCTGGCTGGTAAATAGAATCATTGATTTCATTCCTGGTTTAAATAAATTGGAGTTTTCTCTGAGTAAAATTAATAAAAAAATAGGCGTTCTCGGGGACCCAGTTATTATTGGATTTATTGTTGGATTAGTTTTAGGGGCAATTACTAAAAGACCTGTTACAGAGATAGTGACTATGGCCACAGGGATAGCTGGAGTTATGGTATTAATGCCTAAAGTTGTTGGAGTGATGATGGACGGGCTATCTCCAATTGGGAAATCGGCAAAAGACTTTATGATTAAACGCATGGGGAATAACTCCAATCTAAATGTGGGGATGGATATTGCGCTAGGCTTAGGCGATCCGACTACTATTACAACTACAGTCGTTTCTATTCCAATTGTTATGTTATTGGCACTCATTTTACCTGGAGTTCAGTTCTTTCCAATAGGACTGTTAATGTCTGTTACCTATATTTCTGTAATGTGTACGTTAACAAGTAAAGGAAATCTATTCCGTTCTATTGTGTCGACAGTAGTATTTTGTATTATCACATTTTATTTGGCAGGATTTGTTGCACCAGGTGCAACACAGATGCTTAACAGCGCAGGTGTCGAGTTAAAAGGTTTAGGGACAGATGTTACTTTTTCTGAGATATGGAACTTATTAATTTATTGGGTAAGCACTTTAGTTAAATAAAGACTAGAGAAGAGGAAAAATAATGAATCTGATTTTACCTTCAATATTTGCTGCAGATTTAATGAACTTAAAAAGTGAATGCGATGTTTTATATGAAGAAGGATTTCAAGTACTTCATGTAGATATGATGGACGGAAATTTCGTCCCTCATATCGCATTTGGTCCAGAACAAATTAAAAATATAAAAAAACAAGTGAATATGAAATTAGATGTTCACATGATGGTATCAGCCCCAGAGCAGCATATAGCGAGTGTGTTGGACACTGGAGCAGAAATGATATCAGTTCACTATGAATCAACTCCTCATATTCGTTTTGTCATTGATCAGATTAAGCAACATGGAAGGAAAGCAGGGATCGTCATTAATCCTGGGACGGACACCTTTTTATTGAAACCTTTTCTAAACATCATTGACTATGTTCTAGTTATGTCGATCAATCCAGGAAGACCTAATCAAGTTTTTATGGAAGAAACGATTGATAGAATAAGAGAACTGAAAGTAATGATAGGTCAACGAGATATTCAGATCGAAGTTGATGGTGGAGTCGATGAGAGTATAGCTAGTCAATGTATCGAAGCTGGAGCATCTTTGGTTGTCATCGGATCATATTTATTTTCGAATAACAAAGCACATGTGAAGAATTTGAAAAGTCTAGAACATGGAGAGAGAAAGGATGAGAGAAAATGAAATCATTAAAACTGTATGGTGCCAGAGACATACGTTTTGGAGGAGCGGAAAAACCTCAAATACTGGATGGAAAAGATGTCATTGTAAAAATAAAAGCATGTGGCATTTGTGGATCTGATATCTCTCGATATAAAAAATTGGGTGCAGTCACACCTGGTCAGGTATGGGGACATGAATTTGCAGGTGTTGTAGAACAAGTTGGCGATCAAGTAACAGATCTAAAAGTTGGAGACCATGTTGCTGGATGTCCAGCACTAATTGAAGAAGATGATTATTATTATCGAGCAGGTCAACCAGCTAGAGCGAATTCATTGCATGCAATAGGTGCTAAGGAACCTGGTGGATTCGCCGAATACATTAAACTCCCAGAGAAGAATTTAGTTAAAGTACCTGATGATTTGGATTTCGAATCAGCTTCTATGGTAGAACCTTCTACTGTAGTTTTACATGGGTATTATCGAACCAATCTATCGGTGGGCGACGATGTGGTCATTGTTGGAGCAGGGGGAACCATTGGGTTGTTTGCTGTTCAATGGGCAAAAATATTTGGCGCGAAAAAAGTAATTGCGGTTGATATTGATGATGAAAAACTTCAAATTGCGAAGGAATTAGGCGCCGATTATACGATAAATTCTCTGAATGAAGATGTTCTGACAAAGGTCGCTGAATATACGGATGGCATGAATGCAGATATTGTAGTTGAAGCAGCTGGAACGCCCCATACAGCAGCAACTGTGTTTGGTTACGCCAAAAAAGGCGGCGGAGTTGTGTTCCTAGGTATCCCTTATGCAGACGTTGCGATGGAAAGATTTTATTTTGAAAAAATCCTAAGAAGTGAGTTAACCGTGTGGGGATCATGGAGTTGTGTATCCGCACCATTCCCAGGTAAGGAATGGGCAACGACTGTTCACTTTATGCACAATAACAGATTAAATACTAAAAAAATGATTACACATCGTATACCGCTTGAAGAAGGTTCAGAAATGTTTGAACGATTAATGGAAAGAAAAGAACTTATCGGCAAGGTAATCATGTATCCAGAAAGCTGAAGGTGAACTTATGGACAAATTAATTAAACAAATGGAAGTCATTATGAAAGAATTAGAAAGAAGTATTTCCTTAATGAATGTTGGTGAAAGTGAACAAATTCTACAAGTCTTGTATAATACAAAGCGGATTTTCCTTGCTGGTTCAGGGAGATCAGGTTTAGCGATCCGTGCTTTCGCTAATCGACTGTTGCACTTAGGTAAAACGGTTTATATTGTTGGTGATATTACTACTCCAAGCATTCAAGCAGAGGATATTTTATTTATTGGTTCTGGTTCAGGAGAAACCGCTGGTCTAATAGTAAATGCAAAAAAAGCAAAGCAATCAGGAGCAAAGGTAATTCTTAATACAACGAATTCGCAGTCGACTTTGGGGAAACTAGCTGATTACATGCTTTTAATTAATGTTGACAATAAAGAAACGGATACTGATTTAATGGAATCTTCTATTCAACCCATGGGATCGGCATTTGAGCAATTAAGTCTTCTCTTGTATGATGCGATTGTTTTGGAATGGGTAGCTAATTTTAATGAAACCTATGATGACATGAAATTAAGACATGCTAATTTGGAATAAACGTTTGATTTGAGGCAGAACAAAATTTCGATTCTTCACAGAGCGCCTCCAAGACCAAAGATTAAATTGAGTAATTTGAATACGACCTAAACTTGAAGCCTCTTATATAATCCTCTGGAGCTGTCAATATTATTATTAACAAGGAAGGAGGAGAGAGAGCCATGCAGCTTGATGATAGAAGCAGCAGCTTGCTGCAAGAATTGTTATCAAATCCAAGTGTGAAGAGTAAGAACTTGGAACATAAGTATGGTTTAAGCCGCAGGCAAATCAGTTACAGCCTTGAAAAAATCAATGACTGGTTAGAGGGCCAACGCCTACCAAAAATTGAACGGAATAAACAGGGTGTTTTTATTGTTGATGCTACTCTCTTCTCTGCTGTGCCTAATGAAGTAAACAAGCCTTCGACAAAAAAATATATTTTTTCTGAAGCAGAGCGAGTAGAACTTATTATTCTGATCCTACTGAGTCGTAGTGAAGAATTATCTTTATTTCATTTTACCAGTTCCATTTACGTAAGCAAGAATACCATACTAAATGATCTAAAAGCAGCACAAGAATTAGTCGAACCTTATGATCTTAGTATCCGTTATTCCCGGTTATCTGGTTACTCAATTGAGGGTGTTGAATTTCAAAAAAGAAAGTTATTGATTGATGTCGTTAACAAAATTCATCACATGTACAATGGGGAAAAATGGGTTCAACAGTTAGCAGAGATCACTGAAAAAGAAGTGCAACAGATTCATGAACGTCTTGAAAAGATTGAAAGCCATCTGAGCTTGAAATTTACAGATGATAAGATGAAAACTTTGCCGCATATCCTACTGATCTTGCTGCGAAGAATCAAACTTGGGAAAACAATAAATTCCTCTCATATTAGCTATGAAGAATTATCGGATACCAAGGAGTACCAAGCGGTTCAAGAACTACTATCGGATTTGGTGCATATCCCGACCGAGGAAAGATTATTCATCACACTGCAAATTCTTACGACGAATGTTTCCTCATCTGAGCTCCTTGGGGAAGACATTGTATCAGATTTAAATCAGGCATTGAAAAAGATGCTGGAGCGATTCGAGAAAATGTCCTGCATCCTCTTACAAGACAAAAAGCAGTTGTTGCATATGATCATGCTGCATATAAAACCTGCATATTATCGCATTAAATACAAACTTACTATTACTAATCCACTACAAGAAACAATTAATAGTGAATTCATAGAACTGCACCACCTTGTAAAAAAGTCAGCAAAACCTTTAGCTGATTACATTGGCTGTGATATTCCAGATAGTGAATGCACTTATTTAACGATGCTGATAGGCGGTTGGTTAACAAAGCAAGGAGACAGCATTCTGAGTAAAACAAAAGCAGTAGTGGTCTGCGCTAACGGAGTATCCGTTTCTAAGCTTTTACTAATTACTTTGAATGATTTATTTCCTGAATTCATTTTTTTGGATTCCTTATCTGTGAGAGAATTCAAGATGTATGATTTGGAATATGACATTGTTTTTTCTTCCGTATATCTGCAAACGAACAAACGACTATTTATAGTCAAGCCAATATTACAAAAGGAAGAAAAGATCTCTCTACGAAAACAAGTGATGGAATTATTGCATGGATTCACTCCATCTGAATTAAGTTTGAAAAATATTCTGGAGATCGTTGAGAAATATGCAACCGTTCAGAACAGGCAACTTCTTGCAAAGGAATTACAACACTACTTTACAAGCCATCACTCGTTGTCTTTCAAATCACAACCCGAATTACAAAAGACAAATTTGCATGACCTGATAACGCCGGAGAATATTACATTGCTTCCTTCAGTATCATCTTGGGAAGAGGCTATACGATTAGGGGCGCTACCGCTGCTGCTTCAAGGGAGTATCCAACCTTCTTATGTAGAAGCTATGATCCAACATTACGATGTGGAAGATCCGTATATCATTATTAGCCCAAATGTGGCAATTCCTCATGATAGTCCCGAAAGTGGGGTAAACGAAGTAGCTATGAGCTTGCTCCGTTTAGAGCAAGGCGTTGAATTTGCAAGAAATAGGCCGATAAACATCGTTATTATCATAGCCGCTGTCGATAAACAACAGCACTTAAGGGCATTGGTTCAGTTAATGAAACTTGTTGAAAGTAAAGATGATTGTGAAGCTATCATTCAAGCCCAAAGTGCAATGGATATCCATAGTATCATCAAAAAATATGGTACGGATTATTAAAAAGATATCTATGTTTTCCGATTTTTATAAAAGGGAGTAATTATTATGAGCGCAAAAACGATAAATGGACTCGTGTTTGATCAGGATTTAATTCAACTGCACGCACGTTACGATTCGAGGGAAGAGCTTATCAAAAGCTTTGGAAAAAAGATAGAAGAGAAAAATTATGCCAAAAAAGGATATACAGAATCTTTGCTTCAACGTGAAATCGAATATCCGACCGGAATCAACATGGGGACAATTGGAATAGCAATTCCACATACAAATAAAGAATTCGTTAACGAAACTGCTATTGCCGTTGCAGTTTTAGATAATAGCATAGAGTTCGAGGATATGGGGGGATCTGATGTAACTGTCAACGCAGAAATTGTAATGGTACTTGTAGTAAAAAATCCTAAGATGCACATCTCATTTTTAAAGAACTTAACAAGTTTGTTTCAAGAAGAAAAATTCGTTAAACGTTTTCAAAATGCAACTAATCCTGCCGAGATCGAGGAAATACTCTTGAAGTTGCTTTAATAGAGACACATAAAATAATGTTGTAAAATTAATTAAATTGGTTGATGGGACCGGATATGAAATTGCGACATATAACAATGATGGAAAACTGGATTTACAGCCAAATACAGATTATCATCTCAAAGTAGAAGCGCAAGGCAATATCACTAAGGTTTATTTGAACAATAAATTAGTTATCGACACAAAAGATCAAACTTATAAAGAAGGATACTTTGGTCTCAAATGATGGGATACAACGGCTTTTTTTAATGAAGTTAAAGTGAAACTAAAACATAAAGATGAATGATTAAGAAAAGTTAAATAATGATATTTGTATCTCTATGGATTTAGTTTGTGTCGCCGCACAGCGACACAAACTTTTTTTAATTATTTGGTCCATTTTCAGAGATAGAATACTTAATCCTGTTTGGTTCAATGTACATCGACACAAAGTATCCAATCAAAACTACCTTATAAAATCCAAGCTTAAGCAGGAAATTTGCAGAAATGGGGTGAAGAATACATTGTAAGCAAAATATCAAGTTGGGAAAGGCATAAAGTTGGAAGAGCAATTTTTGTTTGTATTTAATCGAATTGAACAAACCAAACATAACTTAATGATGGGGGCATTATCAATGAATAAGGATGATGAGAAATTACTGCAATATTATCTGGAACTAAAAGGTCCGAATGCGGGAGAATGGAACTCCTCTCCACAGTGCATTCACACACAGTTGGTGACAAGGGATTACGTAAAGAAGACATTCGATATTTTTGATGAAATCCAAGTATGTAATGTTGGTATCGGAACTGGGGATTGGGACGATTACCTTGGATATTGGCTTAAGGAAAGAGGTGGTTTAACCAGCATTGATATTGACGAAAGTATTTGCGAGATATTTAAGTATAGACAACAGAGGGAGCGGCATCCGAATCCGTCAAAGGTTTTATGCAGGAGCATATTCGATTCCGATTTGCCTCAAGAAGCCTTTGATATTGTAACCCTAATTGGGTCCGCTATTAATGAAACAGGGGACTTCAAAAAATGCTTAGATTCGTGTCTTAGTTTAATCAAGCATGGGGGATATTTGATGTTTATGGCAAGTTTAAAATATACACCCGTTGAAATGTTAGAGGAATACATAAGTAATACTAAGTATCATATTGTGCAAAAAACTGTATACGAAGTGTTCCTTGAATATCCGTTTTTCATCAGCAAAATCAGAAAATAATCAGGCTAAGTGTAAATTGACTTACTGTAACCACTCTATTTGTATAGGCTTGGTTGCACAATCTTTGGTACTTCGCGAATAATTTTTTCTTTTATTTGCGATATAAAAGTTTTCATTTGTAAAGTGATTATTTATATTCTTACCTTCAGTCAGTCATTTTCGTTGAAAGTTCTTTACCTCGGTTGGTGACGGTAAAGAACTTGCCAACGAGATCTGAAGGGGTTACCTATGAGAGCGATACCTTGCCCCGCTCCGATGCAGTTCGGCATATTTCTGCGTGTTTGTCCCATATAATTTCCACCTTAGGCTTAGATTTTGTTCAATCAAGAATGAGGGTTGACACCTATATCGGGAACAAATATAATAAGGCTAATCAAAACACATGAACAGTTGATCATATGTTTATATAAATTCAATTCGTTTCTTTCAAACTGTATAGAGAGGGAATGAAAAGTCGATCGAAACAGTGGAAAGGTATTATGACAAACCATTCAATTAGTTTAAGGAGAGGATAACGGTGTCCGTAAACAATCATGGTCATGACCATGGACATAACCATAAGCATGTACATACCAACAATAAAAAAGTACTCCTGATTTCATTCATCATTATTACGGTGTATATGATTATCGAAGCGGTTGGAGGTGTGATTACCAACAGTTTGGCTCTGCTTTCCGATGCGGGTCATATGTTGTCCGATTCCATCGCTTTAGGGGTGGCTTTGCTTGCATTCACATTTGGCTCCAAAGCTGTAAACACAGGGAAAACATACGGCTACAGGAGATTTGAAATTTTAGCTGCAGCCCTTAACGGTGTTACGTTGATCGGCATTTCACTTTACATTTTTTACGAGGCGATTGAGCGGTTTATGAATCCTCCGGAAGTAGCCACATTTGGCATGTTGATTATCAGTACCATCGGATTGCTTATAAATCTGTTGGTTGCGTGGATTATGATGCGTGGAAGTGACACCAAGGAAAACCTGAATATGCGCAGTGCCTATTTGCACGTACTCAGTGATATGCTGGGGTCAGTTGGCGCCATTGCCGCAGCTCTTATGATGATGTTTTTTGGCTTGGGCTGGGCAGATCCGCTTGCTAGTGTCGTTGTCGCGGGACTTGTTTTACGTAGCGGTTACTTTGTCACAAAATCGTCCTTGCATGTTTTGATGGAAGGGACGCCCGAAAATGTTGATATGAACGAAATTGTCAATTCGATCCGAAGGGTAGATGGTGTTAAGGGAGTCCATGATGTACACATTTGGTCCATTACAAGCAGCATGAACGCTCTTACTGCTCATGTTGTCGTTAACGGAGAAAAATCGATCTATGAAACCGAAGTGATTCTAAAAAAAATCAAACACATGCTGGAACACAAAGAAATCTGGCACGTGACCTTACAAGTTATGTCCGAACGGCATGCTTACGATAGCTCGATTTTATGTACCGTCAAAGCCGATGTGACGGATGCGCATGCTCATCATCACCATTGATGGACACGGAATCGTCAACATCAACCGCTGTAGACGAAATGAATTTATTCCCCCACAAGCGGCCTCTCCACTCCATAGTGTGATGAGGCTGTTCTGCTACTTATGGAAACAAAGTCAATCAAATCAAGATGACTTGTATAATGAGTTTTTAATAAAAGGTGTCTGGCCTACATTCAAGTTCGGAACTAATTCTTACTAAAATAGTATCTCAGTGTAATAGAAAAAGTACTTTTATCCAACTGGATTGTTATAAAAACTAAGTCTCAAAGGATGTTATAACCCATACTACTGCGAGTATTATACGGCACGCCGGTAAACAAGCCGGAGCTGCTGTTTCGCTTGCTCTTTTTGCAGATCCTATACAATCTCTTGGATAACCGAATGAATTAGGAAGCCAAAGTGGATCTGGCATCGGGATTAATCCGGAGGATCCGCTGACAGATCGAGTTTGACCTTAGAGATACGTTCAAGAAATGGATCAAGCGCAGATCGATCATTGAACACAAAAACGTGGAGATGAAGAGATTTCGGTATGGATTCAGCCGGGTACTAGGGTCTCTTTCGCATGCGATTACAAGCCTACCTCACCAAGTTCGTTGTAAACGCGAAACGGAGGCAAAGCTAATAGAGCAAAAGCAGCCCATCCTCGGGTAGAGGATGGGCTGCTTTTTTCGTCTCATCTCATCGTATCCATTTTTCCTGTCTGAGCTTTCACAACTATATAAGCGAGGGTTTACAGGAAACTCCTAATTCGGGGCTGTTTTACGTTATGGATGGTTGGTGAAATTGTGAACCGTTTTTGGGGGAATGTTGCCCTCATTCAAATCTCTTTCTGCAATTTGGAAGCTACATCCATCGATACTCAGGAAAAGTTTGTCTTTAGCTTTCGGAGATATTTAGATAATTAACAAGCCTATTTTTAGATTGTATTTGTTAAGCTGGGATGAAAAAGTGTCCATCAGTTTTTTTACTTTGTTTATTAATTTATGAGAAATATTAGATATGTAAATTGTGCATTTCGTTTGATATACGGGTATAATGATGACGAAAATGAAAAGGGAGGAGATTAAGATTAATTATAAAGATATATATAATTTACATATTCAGCTTCTTGATGTATATGAGAGGAACCAACAGGATCGCCATCCTTCAAAAGGATATTAATTTTTATAAACGACAGCTTAACTTTTTTTGTGAAAATTTTGTACAAATGATTTTTGTTTTAAACCAACTAATAAAAATTCATGAGAAGAATAGAGAGCCTAAAATTAAGTGGTGCTTAGAGACTTATTATTCAAAACAACATAAGGATATTGAAAAAGTAACAGATTGAAAGATGATAAGACCAGTGGGTGGATTCATTTCAGCGTAATTGAAATATGGTTCTATATGAATAAAATGGACATGCCAAAGCGAAATTTTCAAGAAAAGCAAAATCACAGATGAGTTCCCAGTTTGGGATTTGATTCTGTGATTTTTCTTATTTCACGAGCGGAAAAATGTTTAAATTGGAGGCTAAGACAAAGAAGTTATAACAAAAATTACCGCTAGAAGCAGGCTAAATTGCTGCTCAAGAGCCTGTTTCTACAGGTAGTCACCATAGTTTAGACCTGCAGGAGAAGTTAACCTCGTATGCAAAAGATTAAATCAGATCTACAACAATACAGAAACAACGTTTCGCCAGTATTGCTAAGTAAAAAGGGACGAAGCGGGCTATCGTAAAGCTTAGCAATAAATCCAATTACTAACTCGGGTATCGTTTCTTTGTCCTCTGAGAAATGAATACGAACCCATTTCTCAGAATCCAGGCGAAGATTAGGGAGTTTGATCACTTCATCTGGATCCTAAAAGTCTGGGTATACCAGATAAACCAAAGCCAGTAGCTCCGTTTTCCTTGGCTGTGGAATAGGGCGGTTATTATCTTTTTTTTCCATATGGGCTTTATTTAATCTTGGCAGCAATATGGTGTGGATTACTTTAGTTTGAAGACACGCCCTAGTTAATTAAAATCTTAAATAAGTTGAATCTTTAGCCGTTGATATAAATCAAAAGGTCTTCGGATTTTTGGTTTAAGAACAAAATAGACTTAGTAGTTTAAACGGGAAAGTAATACAGGTGCTGTAAATTGAACTTAAGTTCTATTCTGAGATATAAAGATTAGATATAAAAACGTTGACTAAATTCAATTTCAAAAGTATAATTCAATTAATCGATTGAATAATTGACAAATTAATTGAGGAGGATTCTATTTATGGGAGCAGTATCTTTAACAAAACAGAATTTTGAATCGAACATTAAAACCGGAGTGACACTAGTCGATTTTTGGGCACCGTGGTGTCCACCTTGTCAAGTGCAACTTCCAATCGTGAACGAGCTAGCTGATGATTTAGCCGGACAAGCAACAATAGCCAAAGTCAACGTTGATGAGGAAATCGAATTGGCTTCACAATTTGGAGTTAGAAGTATTCCAATGCTACTCTTATTTAAAGATGGTAAACTGGCTGAAACAATGGTGGGGATCGAGCAAAAGCAAGCTCTTAGAGAAAAAATTCTAGGATTGCTTAATTAACAGAGTATTCAACAAATCCATTTTTGTAATAATCATTGAAATACATGTGAAGAGAGCGACGGATTTGGATTTTTCTGAACCGTCGTTTTTTTCAATTTATTAAGTGAATTTTTGAGTTAGAATCAAAATGAACTGAAAGTAAATGTTGGATTGCTATTTTATACTTGGACATACTAGTGAGTAATTCGAATGCAGGAAGGCATAACCCGAAAATCCAAGGTATTGCAACAAAGAGGAGGTTCCAAATGGAAAGTAGATGTCCTGAATCGGATATTAAAGAACGTTTATATCAGCAATTTGCTCGAATTGGGAAATGTTTATCCAGTGACAAAAGACTTGAGGTTATGGATCTCTTATCAAACGGACCAAAATCTGTTGAAAGTTTGGCTACACAAACTGGTATGAGTGTTGCGAATGTATCCCGTCACTTACAAATTTTGCTGGAAGCGAAATTGGTTAGATTTCAAAAGAAAGGTACTTTCGTCATATATAATATTAGTGATTCATCTGTAACTCATTTTTTGTCCTCTTTATGGAATTTGTGTGAGGACAGACTCTCTGACATAAAACAGATTAAAGATGAGTTGAAAAGGCAATATGTAGGTGTTCAAAGTATCACAAAAAATGACCTATTGGCAAAAATGAAGCAGGATAGCATGGTTCTCATAGATCTTCGACCAGTTGAGGAGTATAACACATCTCATATCCCAGGTGCTATATCTGTACCTTTAGAGCAGTTGGAAGAATACCTAAAAACATTAAATAAAGCTGATGTAGAACTTGCTGCATACTGTCGTGGCCCTTATTGTTCTCTTGCATCTCAAGCTGTTGATTATATTCAAAAACAGGGCTTCACAGCGTATCGAATAGAAGAAGGAGCCAGAGAGTGGAATGCTTACGATGGAGAATGAGGAATGAAATTTTAATAAAAGATGAAATTGGAAAATATAGTACTTTTAACATTTAAAGTTCGATTTAGAGAGTTGATCATACTGAAAATTAATCATTAAATTCAACTGTACAATTGATCTTATGGAATCCCTGAAAAATAGTTTTTTTGTTAAATTTACTGGCTAATTCAACATTTCTGCTTCTTTCGCGGTGTAAGATTTTATCTTTAAAATCAAACCCAATCCAGGTGCCTGATCATATTAAATGGCTTGACATAAGAGATAATTCCGATTTTGAAAAAGAGCAAGTTCCAGAATCCATCAATATCTCTAGGGCGATTGTCTTTTGTTTGGAGAAAAGATAAGTCTCCCACAGATAGATAGTGTAATTATATTGACCGATCAATATTTTAAAGGAAAAAAAGCGGTACGTTTTTTACGAAAATAGGGATTTCATGATTTGTATTTATTAGTAGGTCGAGTTCCTCAATTAAATGAATGGAGTTAGAAAAGTAAATTAGAACAATATTGCATTGAATATTATTGGATCTGTAGCTATTCAGTTCCGAATAACATACAGTAAGGCGGGAGATTAATGATAAATGTCCAAGAAATAACTTCAGAGAATGAAATAGATTCGTTTATCCAAGATAACCGATTAAGTATGCTATATGTATCCCAAGAGGATTGTAATGTATGTCATGCAATTTATCCCAAACTAAAAGAATTACTCAACAACTATCCAGAAATAAAACTTGCGCATATAGATGCTAGTCAGGTAGAGGCGGTTGCAGGCAAATTATTGATTTTTACAGTTCCCACGATCATCTTATTTTTTGATCAAAAGGAATATCTTCGTGAAGGACGGTTTGTTCAGTTTGAACAATTTGAAGCACGATTAGAACAGTTGTACAATGCGGTATAAATTCTAAGGTAATATCAACATGAAATAAACTATTTAATACGATGGAGAAAAGAATGAAGAATCCCGTGATTATTATTGGTGTTGGTTTAAGTGACCTGCGAGCTGTCAATTTACTTACGGAACAAAGAATCTGATGCCCATCAGCAAAAAAAGTAAGGACTATTTTTTATAAAGATTGTTCTGCGGATGCCGATACGGCTATATCCAAAGAGCGTATTTCACTTCAAAATTTTTCACATTAAGCACCTATACCTGTATCTGGGAATGGAACATCCAAAAACTAACAAGAAGTTACAACGAATCTATTCATCCGTAATGAAAATAATCAATTCGAATATACAATTAATTAATTGAATGTTTGACCCGTTTAAATTATACTAATGGAATACCACTATTTTAAAACTAAGGAGGTTTATTCATGAAGAAAATGAAAGCCATGCAAATTCCAGCTGCAGGAGAAAAAATGCAGTTAGTTGAGGTACCGGTTCCGCAGCCGGCAGAAGGGCAAGTATTGCTCCGCGTTGAAGCTTGCGGCGTATGTAATGGAGATTCAATGGCCATGGGCGGTGCGGCGTCAGCATATCCCCGCATTCCTGGACATGAAGTGATAGGAATCGTTGATGAGCTTGGATCAGGCTCGTCAAAATGGAAAATTGGAGAACGTGTCGGCATTGGATGGCATGGGGGACATAGCCATGTGACCGGATTAACAATGGACGGTGGATATGCTGAATACACGGTTGCTTATGAGGATAGTTTGTCCAGTATTCCAAATGAAATTTCGGCAATGGAAGCTGCTCCACTAATGTGTGCTGGAGAAACGACCTTTAGTGCCATCAAAAATAGTAAGGCTCGCCCTGGTGATCTAGTAGCGATTCAGGGGATTGGTGGACTGGGACATCTTGCCGTGCAGTTTGCAAGCAAAGCCGGATATCGCACCGTGGCTATTTCACGAGGAAATGATAAAGAAGCTCTCGTACGTGAACTTGGAGCCCATCACTACATTGATTCGGCCAAAGAAGATCCGGCTGAGGCATTACAAGCATTAGGCGGTGCTAAAGTCATCCTGGCAACTGCACCTAACGCGAAGGCCGTTTCCTCTCTGATCAATGGGTTGGGTCAAGACAGCGAGCTCATCATTGTGGCAACTTCCACTGATCCACTAGAATTGTCAGCGATGGACTTTTTGAAAGGATCTAACACGGTCAAAGGTACGTTAACAGGCGGAGCGGAAGAAATCCAAGCGACGATTAATTTCAGTGTGCTGACGGATATTCGCCCCATGATTGAGTCATATCCATTAGATCGTGCTAGCGAAGCATACGATAAAATGATGTCAGCATCGACTCGATTCCGTGCTGTCCTGAATATTTCTGAGTGATGATATAATTACATGGATGGGTAGCCTACGACTCACGGGTTAATAGAACCACTTGTTCAATTTGGACAAGTGGTTTTTTTAATGTACTGTAGGATTTACCATATGCCAGTAATACTAAAGATACTGCGTTATGTCGAACTTCGCTCAACTAACTTGTATGTTAAAGTGTTTAGCCTGTTTTTGGTGTTATTTAACTTATTTTGCAAAATAAGAAATGCATTCTCAGCTTGCTTGTCGATAGGATAGTCAATCGTTGTCAAATCGAGCAAGTGAGCCACCTCTGTATTATCGAAGCCCATAATCCCCAAATCTCCCGGAATGGAAAATCCCAATCGACGCAGGGCTGTCATAAGACCAGCTGCCACTTCATCATTGGCACAAAAAATAGCATCAGGTCGGTCTTCCTGCGATACCCACCATTTAGCAAGCTCCTCCCCATCACGAACTAAAGTTTTATCTTCGAAATGAGGAAATGGATACGCCATGAGATTGTGTTTCTTAACGAATTCTGTATGGGCACGAATGCGTTCCTTTGTATTCAGTCCTTTGGACATCGGATATATGCTAAGTATTTTTCGGTAACCTTTGGAATGAAGATATTCAAGACCTGTCGAATAGGCATGAAATTGATCCATAAAGACAGAAGGAAGATTCTCGTTTTGAAGACGTTGCCATATAACAATGGGGCCATACCGGGCATAGGATTCAATGACATCCCATTCATTGGACCGTATCAAACACACGATAGCATCTAATTGCTTCCGTTTTAGCATTTCCAGGGCAATAAGCTCCTTTTCAGGTTCTCCATTCGTGATAAAAAGAGTGACGATAAATCCGTTTTTCTCAGCATAAAGAGTGAATGCACGAACAAAATTAATAATAATGGGACTAAAGGAGACCGTCATTATTCCAATCTGACGAGTTTTACCTTTTTTTAGAGAGATCGCATTAGCATTGGGGACATAATCAAGCTCCTCGATAATTTCTAAAACTTTTTGTCTGGTTAAATCACTTACGTAGCCGTGTTTATTAATTACTCGTGATACAGTTGCTGTGGATACTCCCGCTAAGCGAGCAATTTCTTGAATATTCGCCACTTCTAACCACCTCTTAAGAGAAATCATATCATGTTTCCTAAGTTTGTCTTAACTAAAAAGGACTTCAGAGCCTAATAATATTGGCCTTGAAGTCTTTTAGTTAAGAATTGGAGAAATTAATTGTTATTCGTCTGTTCTTAGAAGTCAGCTTAATGTAACTGAAAATGTTCTTGCCACTCATTCAAGCCCTCTTCCATGCGAAAAGCCGTAAAGCCTTCAGATTGTAATTTCTGCGTCGCCAGAGCTGAGTAGACACACAGTGGACCTCTACAATATGCGATGATTTCTGTGTTTTTCGGTATCTCTCTTATTAGTGCATCTAATTCTTCCATCGGCACTGAAATTGCTCCCGCAATATGATCCATGTCATACTCTTCTTTAGGACGTAAATCCACCAAAATTATTGAATCATTATTAATCTTCTCCCTAACCTCATCCATCGTAAGCGTTTGAACGTCATCAAGATTGTTTAGGAAATCGTCTTTCATTCTACTAATGTCAGGAAGTTGTTTTTCACTGATTCGCCATAAAGAGGAAAGAAATTCGATGATTTCTGGATCAGCCAAAGAATAGATCACATATACTCCTTTTTTTGTGAATTTAACCAGTTTTGCATCGAGCAGAACTTGAAGGTGGCGAGATACATTCGCAATATTCATGTCTGTGCAGGTAGCTATTTTTTCTACGGTTCTAGAACCATTGGATAGCACATTTAAGATCTCAAGACGCTTATCACTGGATAAACATTTTCCGATTCTAGCCAATTGTTTATAGAGATCTTCCTTAAAGATTTTCGCAGAGTTCAGCATATCTTCCATTATTCTCAACCTCTATTCTTGTCGTATTATAAAACGGGAATCCCCAATTCCAATCATGCATAGGAGAAGCCTTAGAATACACCTTAAACTATAATCCATAACTGAAGAATCATAATGAGGAAATTATATACTCAAAAATTGACTTTACTCATGAAATCGGCTCTTGTTCATTCAATTGAATATTAAAATTTTAACATGAACAACCCGAGTGGAGTCAAGTCAAAAGGATATAACTTGATAAAATTTATAAGAATACCCTATTTAGAAAGTTAAAAAGAAAGCCTTAAATTCTGGTTTACTCCAACATACAACGCATATGAAACATAAACTCTCACAAAAAAAGTTGACACTGCCATTGCGCTCTGTCAGCTTTTTTCATTATGCAAAGATTAGAGCGTGTCTGAAAACTCATCACTGAGTCAATTTGAAAATGGCGGCTATGTATACAAATGACAAGAATGATTTTGCCAGTTTGTCATAACGAGTTGCCACGCGGCGAAAATGCTTGATTTTATTGAAAAAGCACTCAACCAAGTGGCGTTCTTTGTATCGATACCAATCAACTTTCCATGGATTTTGACTATTCGCCTTAGGCGGAATGATGTAGGATGCCTGCTTAGCCGTAATCCAATTCCGAATCGCTTCTGAGCCATAGGCTTTGTCGCCAAGAATATGACTTCCTGTAATATCAAATCCTTCAAGTAAATCGATGGCTGGAACGGAATCATAGACTTGACCACCTGTCAGAAGAAAAGCGAGGGGATTCCCTAATCCATCGACGACTGTATGAAGTTTGGTTGTCTTTCCACCACGACTGACGCCGATATGCTGATTTACTGCGTGTCCTTCTGCGTTTTTTTAGCACCGGCACTGTGTTGATGGGCTTTAACCGACGTAGAATCGATGCTCAAGTTTTCAAAATCAGGCTCTACGTGAAGCGCTTGGAAGATGGCGACAAGTAATCCTGTGTCTCTCCATTTGCAGAAACGACTGTAGGTCGTTTTCCATGAACCGTAACGTTCTTCCGGTAGATCACGCCAGGCGCACCACTTCGAGCGATCCATAGAATAGCATTAAACATGGTTCGATCACTTAATTTTGACGGACGTCCTGTTTTATATGATGGAAACATGCCCTTAATTTGTTCCCACTGCTCATCGCTTATTTCGTACCGATGGTGTAATTCTTTGGCTGCCTGACCTGATGGTTCGTAGCGGTTTCGAATTGAACTCCAGTTTAGCATTTTCTATTTTCCTTAATATAGGTACAATAGCTGGTACTTTTTTCTTGTCAACTATTGCAGACAAAAAAGGTTTCAAAGTTTTGCTTCCTGCGGTATACACCCTTGGATCTTTTTCTTTGATGCTTATGGGAATTAAAGCAAGTATGATATTGCTTTATGCATTTGTAATTCTGGTTGGTTTCTTCTTGTTCTCCGCTCACAGTTTGGTTAATGCATTTGTATCACAGCATTATCCCGAAGAAATTCGAACAACTGCCATTGGCTTTCCGAATAGTATCGGAAGATTTGGGAGTATATTGGGACCTACTGTAGGTGGCTTACTCTTATCTGGTAATGCATCGGTAACAGAATGGTTTATCACTTTTGGTTCAGCCGGACTTATTGCAGCTATTTCGTTTATTATTATCAACCTGGCTACAAAAGAAGACAGAGTGAAAAAGGATAATGCAACATTGTAAAACCGCTATCTGAGGTCAAGTCGAATCAGATAGCCGTTTTTGTTACGTATTATTTGAATGGATAAATCGGTGCTTAATCTTATTTGAAAGGGACGAATCATGAAACGATTTACTGTAAGTTTAAAATTTAAGCTTCTTGCTGTTTTACTGATCATTTCAATGGCACCTCTTATTATTTCAACCATTTTCTTGACCATGAAGTACGATAATGCGTTAAAAGACAGTACAGTGAAAATACAGTTTACAACTGCGTCTTCACAAACTGAAATCATGGACAGGTGGCTAAACACAAAGATTATCACAATGCAGGAAGCCCTAAAGCAAAATAAAATGATTTTTGAAAGCGGAGACATTAATCGGATATTACCAATATTAAAAATGCTAAAAGCAACTGATGCCGACAATATCTCCTTTTCCTTCACTGACACAAAGGGGATGGCCTACGGAAGTGACGGAGTGAACACAGATCTTTCCTATATGCTGGATACATATAAACAACAAAAGGATTTGCAAATCAGTGATGTCATTCAAGATCCCCAGTTGAACCTAATAATTATCACAGTACCCGTGTTGGACGGGCAAGGAGGCTTCAAAGGTGTTATTTCTTCATATTTGAATGTGAATGTCTTGTTAAAAAGCATCGGTTACATTCAATTAGGGAAAACCGGATATGCCTATCTTCTTTCGTCGAATGGTACCGTTTTGGCCCACAATAAACAACAATTAATTGGCAAATCGTTCGAGGACTATGCAAGCTCAGATATGAAACAGAAATTTAAAAATACAATGCTTAAAGAAAAAACAGGAACGATCCAATATAAAGAAACTGACAATACAATGATGCTTGCTTCCTTTGGAACAGTAAGTCAAACCGGATGGCGAGTCGTGGTAACGGGCGCAACATCAGAAATTCTTACATCAGCGGATAAAGCGAAGAATATAGCGTATCTCGTTATCTTGTTAACCTCTATTGCGGTGGGACTCATTTCATTATTTGCTTCACGTTTCCTTTTGAAACCAGTGTTAACTATTACTGAACTCATGCAAAAAGTAGCTTCTGGTGATTTGAGTAATCGCCTGATTATCCACTCACAGGATGAGATCGGGAACTTAAGCCGGAATATTAATCAAATGCTTGATTCGTTCTCATTAATGATTCGAAAGCTGAAGGACTCTGTAAGGCTTACAGCGGAAGCATCTGATCGACTAAATCTAATTTCTGAGGAATCTGTCCAGACGTCTAAGGAAATTACGACATCCGTTGTGTCTGTTACAAAGGGTTCTGAAGATCAGTACTCTAATTCTCAGATGTCGGCCAAAGCCATGGAGGAAATTGCTGAAGCAATACAACAAATAGCCGACTCATCCTCTACCATTTGGTCTAACGCAAAACATGTCACAGAAACGTAGATACATGGAAAAATGGAAATCTCAAATGCAGCATCACAAGTAGGTAAAATAAGTGACTCATTCAATGCATCAGCCCACATGGTTAAAACGTTAGAGAGTCGTTCAAAAGACATTGACGATATGGTAAAACTGATTTCCAATATAGCGGTTCAAACGAATATACTTGCCTTGAATGCTGGCATTGAAGCTGCGAGTGCAGGTGCTCAAGGTAAAGGTTTTGCTGTTGTAGCTTTAGAAGTGAAAAAATTAGCTGGTCAAACGACGGAAGCAGCAGAGCATATATTCGACTTAATTAAGGAAATACAAAATGCAACAGTTCAGGCTTCCCATTCCATGGATCATGGTCTTGATGAGGTGATCCGCGGTGTCCAACAAATGAACTTAGTAGGCGAAACGTTTGAGAACATCGTATACGTTGTCGGAAATGTCAATGATCAAATTAATAAAACTTCAGCAGCTACAGAGGAAATATCAGCTACTTCAGAAGAAGTTTCTGCTTCAATGGTTGACATGATCCGTGTTACGGAGCGATCACTTAACGAATTGAAACAAGTATCCGCCTCCGTTATGGAACAGCAAGAGTCTATGGTGGAGATCGCCGCTTCAGCAGAATCTTTGGCTTCATTAGCAAATGAAGTAAAGGAAATGGTATCTCAATTTAAGATTCCTAAATGAGGTGGGGCAACATCCTTATTAATTTTAAACCTAATTATTTGGGAGCTGGTGGATTGATCGCAAGATGAAACAGCAAGCTACACGCTTTACATCGTATCGTGTCCATAACCTCAAGAAGTGATGGACACTATTCAATATAAGAAGTGTTTATACGAGAATACATAACAAACTGACGCCGGCTAATGTGAGCCGGCTTTTATGTGAACAAGAAACGATATGGGCGGAGGACTGCCATTCCCCATGGGACGAATGATTCCAAAAAAAGGTTCATTCAACCGGCTTGGCGGTTGCGGTGTTCCCCGAAGGAGTGGATTTTGGCGAGGAGAAAGCAGCATACCTTATGATCGGCAATGCGGCAGCTGGGGGAGACCATATGAAATTTGATAAGGAAATTCTTTGGATATTGATGTTAGCAAGTAATGACTGAAGTGAATTTTTCTAGATTTGAAATTGATTGTTGATCAGCTTCTTTATTGGTGATTAAGGCTGTAATGTCAGACCATTCGCATATTTTATAGAGACTTTTACGATTGAACTTCGTGTAATCACCCAAAACATATCTTTTATCCGAATGCGCAATGATTGCTTGATCAACATAGGCATCAGAGGAAGAAGGGCTGGAAGGACCGCTTAAATTACTAAATCCATCAGTTCCAAGGAAGCACAGATCCACCTGAATTTGATTGATCATGGTTACAGTCCACCCTCCAAAAACAGAAGAACTACGTTCGCGTAATTCCCCTCCAAAAAGAAAGACCTGATTATTCGATTTTATTAGAATGGTAGCCACAGGTAAAGAATCAGTAAAAATTTTGAAACCAGACTTTAGTGACAATAATTTTGCAAGTTCAACAGTAGTACTGCCCGTTCCGATAATTATAGAACTATTTTCGGGGATTAGCTCCATGGCCTTTTTGGCAATTGCTTTTTTGGCACTCGTATTTTCTTCCTGTCTGACTTGAAAAGAATGTTCAACTGCATTCTGCTTTAGAGTTGCGCCACCGTGACTTTTGACTAAAAGTCCTTTTTTTTCAAGATAAGTTAAATCTTTTCGAATGGTTTCATAAGTAACCGAGTATTTTTTGGCTAATTCTCCTACATAAACTGTTCCCTCAGTAATTAATTCTTCTAAGATTAATTCTCTTCTTTCCTCCATCAATAACATAAATGAACTCCTTATTCTTTAACCAGTATTTTTTCTCTCCATTTCACTTAAATAATAGCATAAAAACGTTTTATTTCAAATGATTCTGGGTTTTAAATTGGTTTTGATTGGTTTTTTAATCCTCTATTTAAACGTTAATCGCTAAAATAATAATAAAAAAACTCATTGACAACCAACTAAAACCAAGTATATTATTGGTATGCAAAGTAAGCGAATACAAAAAGGGGAGGGGTATAGTTTTGACAACAAAAATTGCAATAGCGTGTGATGATTTGGGTTTTGAAAGAAAAGAAGAAATTATAAAGTATTTAATTGAGGAAAAAGATGCTGAAATCGTGTATAATCCCGTTCAAACAAAAGAAGACGGTATTAATACTTTTGCGAAACTGGCAGACGAAATGTCAGTATTAATTCAAAAAGATGTATGTCGTTTAGGAATTTACATTTGTGGAACAGGGATTGGCTTTACTTGTCAAGCGAATAAACATTGGGGGATTCGTGCAGTACCCGTCACAGATCCTTATTCAGCTAAACGTGCACGATTGAGTAACAATGCACAAATTATAGGATTGGGTTGTCGAGTGAATGGACTGGAATATACAAAAATGATTATAGATGCTTGGTATGACGAACCATTTGATTTTGCGACAGCGCGCGAGAATTCTAAGAAGAATTTGTTGGAAGCGGAAAGAAATGATAGTATGCTTCTAAACAAACCTGACCATGTAGCTTGGAATATGGGCTTTAAGTCAGACGAAGAGGGGGTAAGCTAGTCTATCTAGCGATAAGATATGGAAATAATTACGCAGTTTATTAATGATTTGGGGAACTTTATTTTTATTCCAATCATTTTCCTTGTATTCATGTTGATATTAGGGAGACCGCTTTCTGAATGTATTCAATCAGCAATGAAAGTGGGTATAGGTTTTATTGCTTTATCTATGGTTATCGGTTTTATGTTGGAAAAAATGGAACCGGCTATTAAAGGATTAGCTGAAAGTACAGGTTCTTCATTGACTGCAATTGATGTGGGTGGTGCAGCAACTGCTGTCATGGGTTTTGGTTCAAGTCTTGGTGCAATTGTTATTCCTTTATGTATTGGGATTAATATTTTATTGCTTATATTGAAAATCACGGATTGTGTAAATGTTGATGTATTTAATCTTCACCAAAACGCATCAATGGGTGCAATCGTGGCCGCTTATTCTGGAAATCTTTTATATGGTGTCTTGACAGCAGGGCTTTTCCATGTATGGGCTTTGATCGCTGCTGACTTGGGTGCAAAAAATAATGGAAAGTTCTTTGGTTTACCCCAGGGAGTTTCAATTTCTCATCCAGTTGCGAACACATATTTAATGTTTGCTTATCCATTTAATTGGATTTATGACCGCATTCCAGGATTTAAGAATGTAACTGTCACTGCTGAAACCATTCAGAAAAAATTCGGAATCTTAGGCGATCCAACAATCGTAGGCTTCCTCATTGGTGTGTTGCTTGGTTTCTTTGGTTATGGATGGGAAAGTCCATATCATACCATTATTTCCAGCCTGCAATTAGGTATGTATTTAGGCGCAGTAATGATACTATTACCTAAAATGACTTCAATTATGATGGAAGGTCTAGTACCTTTGTCAAATGCTGCACGTAAGAAATTAGTTAAACGTTTTCCGAATCGCGAAATTACTGTTGGTATGGATACCGCATTAATTGTTGGAAATCCTACAGTTATTGCTCCAGCATTGTTACTAATTCCAATTATGGTTATTTTAGCGGTTGTTCTTCCTGGGAATAAAGTAATGCCTCTAGGGGACTTGTCTCAATTTGTATTCTTCATTGCTTGTATGGTTCCAGTATTTAAAGGAAACATTATTCGTACTTGGGTTACATCAATCTTTTTGTTTGGTGGAGGACTATATATTTCGTCTTGGATGGCTGCACCTACAAACGAAGTGTTCCAAAAATTTGGCGCTGGCGCACGTCCAGGAGTAATGTATTCATCATTAAATCCTTCAGCAAATCCATTCACTGCTCTATTTGCTGGAGCTAGCCATATTGGAATTATCGCTTATGTTTTAATTGGTTTGATTTTGCTTGGAGTAGGATACTTGTTAAAGAAAAAACAACTTAAAGAATTACCAAAAGGAGGTATTCAAAATGGATAAAAAAATATTAGTCGTATGTGGTAATGGTATCGCTTCTTCTTCAATTATGGTGTCCATTTTACAAGATTACCTGAAAGAGCAAAAGCTTGTAGCAGATGTTCAAAAGGCATCGTTAATGGATTGTACAACAGATCGTTTCAATAGCTATGATTTGATTGTTTCTTCCACAAAACTCGATAATCCTAATGTGACAACTAAAGTAATTGTAGGTGCAGGCCTGCTAACTGGGATTGGCGAAGAAGAAATCTTGGAAGAAGTTAAAAAAGTATTAGCGAGGTAGGTAGTTCGATGAATATTGATATTGTAGTAAACAACGCAGATGAAAACGTAAAAACCTATAGTGATGCAATCCGATTTACAGGAAAATTTTTGGTTGAAAATGAAGATATTGATCCCAAATATATTGATGCCTGTATCGATCGTGAAAAAGACTTTCCAACTGGCTTATTATTTGCAAATGATGTAGGAATTGCGATTCCACATGGAAGTTCCGATTTTGTAAAAAAAGATAGTATAAGTGTTTTACGTGCTGTAAATAATATTGAATTCGGAAAAATGGAAGACAAATCCGAAAAGGTAGATTGTAAGCTGCTATTTCATTTAGCTTTATCGTCTGGAAAACAGCATATTAGAGTCCTTAGAAAATTGGTTGGTCTATTTCAAGATGAGGAGTTTATTGCGAGTTGCCAAACTTTTGAAGTTGAAGAAACTGAGAAATACATCGCAAAAAGACTGGCAGAATAATTACTTGCAGTGGGTGAAGCACAAAAGTGTTTCACCCGCTTTCTTTATAAAAATCATATAGGGGATGAAGATAATGAAAGAATTTAAAGAAATTATCAATGAAATTGAGACTACAGGAAGCCAAATTAGTGATCAAGAAGTAAGCGGACTAGTCAATCAGATTCAACAGGCAAAGCATATCTTTGTTGCTGGTGCTGGTCGTTCAGGCTTAATGATACGAGCATTTGCCAATCGATTATTACATTTAGGATATTCAGTGAGTGTAGTTGGAGAAATAAATTCACCTCACACAAAAGAGGGAGATTTATTGCTTATTGCATCCGGTTCAGGAGAAACAAGCAGTTTGATTAACCAAGCGAAAACGGCGAAAGAAAATAAGGTCAAAATTGCTCTAATTACAACAAACACTACATCTACTCTAGGCCATTTAGCAGATGCTTATCTCATAATCCCTGCTCATTCAAAGAAGGATGCCAGCCAAACTTTACAGCCTATGGGGGCTTTGTTTGAACAAACATCACTTCTTTTATTTGATAGTTTAGTTCTTTATTTAATGAAGCAAAAGAATGAAACGAACGAATCTATGAAAAAAAGGCATGCAGATCTGGAATAATGAAACTACTAACAAACTTCTAAGGGTTGTCCTGATAATTAAGTCAGGGCAATCCTTTTCTTTAGGGGGTAAGCAGGTTAGTTTCATTAATATGACAAAGTACAATTCTGCAAATTGCAACGTGACTCATTTGGTCTTATTTTTATGAAAGCATTTTCTTATAATCAAATTAAGACCTAATCCTTAAGAATTTAAGACATACGTTTGGGGTGGGCCGAAGAATGGATCAAAAAAGTTTGGCGGTTTTAAATCAGCTTGTTCTGAATGATTCTTATGTTACAGTCCAGGAACACGCAGCAACATTTAATGTTTCAAGGCGGAAAATTTACAATGACATCACCAAAATCAACGATTGGCTAAAGGAGAGTGGATATCCCAAAATCAGTCAAGTTCGAGGACAAGGACTCTATCTTGACGAAGAGGTAAAAGTAAAGTTGAGAACGCAATTGGCTGTAAGCGAACATCCATACTATGAATATTCGCCTAATGAGAGAAGAGCTTGGATTTTTATCTTTATGGCTGTTCAGGAGCATCAACTTTTCTTAAGCGATTTTGTAGAGCTGTTCCAGGTAAGCAGGAATACGATCGTTGAAGATATCAAAAAGTTAAGTGAGGAAATAAGCGGTTTTCAACTGAAAATCGTCTCAGGAGGCAGCCAAGGCTACAACATCGAAGGTAATGAAAATGATATCAGGCAGATGTTGATTCACTATCTAAAGTTTGTAACACCTGAAAGTGGATGGTACCGCATCATCGTTGATTCATCCTTGGCAGATCAGAAGAGTCCAAAAGAATTGCTTCGACCTTATCTATTATTCAATATTCATGAGCTGCGTCTGTTAAAGAGTCTGTTAATTGAATATGAGACAAAGTTTCATATCGAATTCACTGATGAAATCTTGAACAATCTTACGGTTTGGTTTTATCTATTTTGTAAACGGATTAGGCAGGAACGATATATTGGCATCGATCCCGTTGAAAAAGAAGTTATTGATTCTACTGAAGCAATAAAAGGTGCTAAAACGTTATGTTCAAATCTCGCAGAAGAAATGAATATGACGATTCCGGAAGTTGAAGTTTATTACATCGCCAAATATTTTTTAAGCGCGAAGGTAAATTATGATTTAAACCCTATTTATGAAAATCAAGAGATGAAATTGTTATATCACGTAGTTGAAAGTATGGTTTCCGATTTTCAGCTATATGCAGCTGTTAATTTTTCCGAAAAAGAACAAATGATTAAAAATTTATTTATCCATTTAAAGCCTGCATATTATCGAATAAGGTATGGGATTAAAGTTGAGAATATTTTGCATTTTTCTGTGGAGCAAAACTATCCTGAAATCTACCGCCTAACCCAAAAAGTAATTCATCATTTTGAAAGTCTGATCCATCAGCCTGTAACGGATAGTGAATTGGCCTATGTAGCCATACATTTTGGAGGATGGTTGCGGAGAGAAGGAATTACTTTAAGTTCGACACGAAAAAGGTTGTTGATTGTATGTACAAGTGGACTCGGCACATCCCGAATATTGGAAACGCAGTTAGAAGGGTTATTATCCAATGTTGATATTGTGGGAGCAGTATCTTTAAGGGATTACGAAAAAAAAGATTTTTCTGCAAAGTCAAACATCCGCCCCTAAATATATTTCTACAATGTGTGTCTCATTCGTAGTCATTTTCCATCCTTGTATTGACGAGCAGATTTCCTAATGCTATAATTCAATTAATCAATTGAATATTAAAAAATATGGTTATAAACAACTGTAAAAAATATCGAATTTGGAGGGATGAATATGTATAAATCTGTAATTGTTGGAACTGGTCCAGCAGGACTGACCGCAGCGATCTACCTGGCTCGTGCTAATATGAATCCGCTCGTCATTGAAGGACTTGAACCAGGAGGACAGCTTACAACAACAACTGAAATTGAGAATTATCCTGGATTTCCAGAAGGCATCATGGGCCCCAAATTAATGGATAATATGCGTAAACAAGCGGAACGCTTCGGGGCTACATTTCTTAATGGTTGGGTAAAGACGGTAGATTTGGAAAAACGGCCGTTTAAACTGGAAGTGGAGGGCAAAGGTGAAATCATTACTGAGACTCTGATCATTTCAACCGGTGCCAGTGCGAAATATTTAGGAATACCAGGCGAAACAGAAAATGTAGGCCGGGGAGTTAGTACTTGTGCCACTTGTGATGGTTTTTTCTTTCGAAATAAGGAACTCATTGTAGTGGGTGGAGGCGATACTGCATTGGAAGAAGCAAACTTTCTAACACGATTCGCTTCCAAAGTTACTGTGGTGCATCGTCGAGAAGAACTGAGAGCCTCAAAAATTATGCAAGATCGCGCTCGTTCAAACCCAAAAATTGAGTGGGCTTTAAGCAGGACCCCACTTGAAGTTGTTGCGGAAGAGCGTGGAGTGACAGGATTGAAAGTCCGGAACCATATCTCAGGCGAAGAGGAAATCCTACATGCACATGGTGTATTTGTAGCCATCGGCCATCATCCGAATACGGACTTTTTAAATGGTCAAATTGAAACGGATCAGAACGGCTATATCGTTACAGTACCCGGCACATCAATGACAAATATTTCAGGTGTGTTTGCTTGTGGAGATGTACAGGATACTCGCTATCGTCAAGCTATTACTGCAGCAGGGACTGGAGCCATGGCGGCCATGGATAGCGAAAAGTTTATCGATTCTTTGGAAAATAATTAAAACGTCGTAACCGAATAGAACGTTTTGAAGTTTCTCGGAATCTAAGGATTTTAGTGACAAGTACAAGTATTGAAAATATGGAAAGGAGCATTTTAAAATGCCGAATCAAAAAGTGAATATGAATACGGTTTGGTTCAAAGACGCGAAAGGTTTTGGTCGTGTGAAAGGCGACAATTTACAAACCCAAATTGCTATCCCTGTTATGAAAGGCGGAAGTGGAGAAGGTGCTAATCCACAACAACTCCTGATGTCCTCTGCCATTGCTTGTTATGCTCTGACACTAGCGTACATGCTCGATCGCAAGAAAGTACCCGTTGTCGGGTTCTTTATGGACACAGAAGGGGACATAGCTAGAGGGGACCAACTGAGCATTACACATCGTCCGCATGTTGTTTTATCCTCGAGTGCATCAAAGGAAGATATCACTGTGGTCGAAGCATTATTCTTACAAGCAGAAGAAAAATGCCACATTGGTCAGCTGCTTGTCAAAGCAGGTGTGCCGGTAGGTACCGAAGGTAAGGTATCGATTGATGCTGGAGATGATCTGACAAGTAACTATATTGAACAACATCAATTGGAATGGTAAACCATCCATTAAAAAAGGAGATCTTAAAATGAAAAAAATTACCTTTAAATCAGAATTTGATACAGCTATCCGTTCCCCCAAAATTACAGTTGCTGTTTTTAAAGCAGACTGGTGCCCGGACTGCAAATTTATTGATCCATTCATGCCTGAAGTTGAAGAAAAATTTGCGAATGATCTGGATCTCATCGAGGTGGATGTAGATCATGTAGGTACTGTAAGTGAAGAACAAAATATTATGGGTATTCCAAGCTTTGTTACCTATGTCGACGGTAAAGAGCTTACTCGATATGTCAACAAGCTTCGTAAATCACGCGAAGAGATAGAGGATTTTCTGCAAAGTGCTGTTGAGGTATATAACAAACGTTTATAAGGGATTTTTCGCTATTTCGTATCAATATAGAAACTACTCGAAGAAGCCACGTTTACCTCAAAAAGCAATTTGGCATAAAGAACGGTACGACACCAACTTAGAAGGCCTCATTAAAGAATATGATCAAACGATCTCTAACTACATGGATAAACGTACAAATGGAAAAGAAACAAGAGGTTGGAGTCAAGAAATATCCTCCTTCTATAACCACATTTATTATCTTGAAGTGAGAAGAATGTTGGAGCAGCAAGGATTTGGTTTCAAGTAATTTCATTGATGGAAGAGTGTTTTCCCAAATTACATGAAAATCAATGTCTTAGGTAAAACAAGCCCTAAGCCGAAGATGGAGCCAATTTGGATATCTGCTTTAATGGAGGAAAGCTGCCCTATTTAACAGGCTTCTGTGGTGGTGCAGCCATAACTTGGTTCTCAGTTCATTTTATAAACGTTAGAATGAGAGTCTTTTTATATGCATTGTTAGGGATTAGATAAGTTGATTTAATTGTTGCTAATATACGAACGTCTACGTTATAAAATGACAATAATAAAACTTGGAGGTTTTTTTGTGAATAATTTTCAATCTGTTGATGCTCTTTTTAAACCATTCGAAATGGGAAATCTCAAACTATCTAATCGTATTATAATGGCACCTATGACTCGAAATTTTTCTCCAAATGGAGTGCCAGGGAGGGATGTCGCTGCGTATTATCGTCGTAGAGCTGAAAATGGTGTTGGACTTATTCTAACAGAGGGTACATTTATCAACCATCCTGATGTTGCATCCGAGGTGCCAGCATGGCAGGAGGACGTACCACACTTATACGGAGAAGAGGCGCTAAATGGATGGTCAGAAGTAGTTAATGGTATCCACGAAGTCGGTGGCAAAATTTTCTCGCAAATATGGCACATGGGTGCACGTGGTAACGTCAATGATTACTCTAAACAAGAAATTTCGGAATTAGTTGAAGCCTTCGTGCAGGCAGCAGTCAATGCTAAAAAAGTTGGGTTTGATGGCATCGAGATTATGGCGGCACATGGATTTTTAATTGATCAATTCTTTTGGAAAAAAACAAACTCGCGTAACGATGAATACGGTGGTGATATTGTCAATCGTACGCGCTTTGCTAGTGAGGTTATCGCAGCTTGCCGAGTTGCTGTTGGACCAGAATTTCCAATTGTGTTGCGAATCTCACAGTGGAAATATGATGCGTATACAGCAAAATTAGTAGAAACTCCAGAACAACTACAACACTTCTTAACACCATTAGTTGATGCAGGCGTTGACATCTTTCATGCTTCTATTCGTCGTTTTTGGGAACCGGCTTTTGAAGGATCTGACTTGAATCTTTCAGGATGGATAAAAAAACTGACAGGGAAACCAACAATTACAGTTGGATCTGTCGGTCTTGACGCTGATTTTTTGGATTTCTTTGCTACCGGGGAAGAGGCTAATGGCAAAGCCAACAAGATGGGTGATTTAATCGAGAGATTGGAACGTGAAGAATTCGATTTGGTCGCAGTCGGGCGCGCATTATTGGCTGACCCTGACTGGGTAAACAAAATCCGCGATGGACGAACAGAAGAATTACTTCCGTTTACGCGTGAGGCAATCGAAACACTGTATTAAACGGGAGTATGAAAAATAACGAAGGACCTATATCGATTTGAAATGCACCCCCTAGAATATATTAGATAAACCCTGAGTTTAACCAATGTGTTCTAAGGGTTCATTTTTTTATGGCTATTCGCATGCATATTTTGGAAGGTTGGATATAAAAGATTCATTAAATATCTGGATATTCATGGTTTCCAAGGTGTCCCCTCTTCGCATAAAAAGAACTTGACTTAAATGCCTATGCATTCTATAATTCAATTAATCAATTGAATAATGTCTTCTTGTTTTTGATTAAAAGGAGGCATTTAATGAGAGAAACTTGTTGATTCAATCGTAGGATCTATGAAAAAGCGTAAGCAAGGAAAAAATTCTGAGCGTGATGAATAAAAGCTCAGAGTACACTAAAATTTCTAATGAATAGAGGGTTTTTTTATGAGTCATCAAGACAGTTTGTTTAAAAAATCGAATTTTAAACGTATTGGAGAATTTAACTCGGTTTCTCCAGAGATATTCAAGGCGTTTGTAGCCTTTGAAAAGTTAGCATTGGCTGAAGGTAAACTTACAGCAAAATACAAGGAACTAATTGCAATTGCTATAGCCCACACCACGGGATGCCCTTATTGCATTGAGGTTCATGTAAAACAAGCTAAGAAACATGGTGTTTCAAAAGAGGAAATGGCAGAAGCTATAATGGTTGCCACCGCGCTCAAGGCAGGTTCGGCGATGGCTCATGGCGTTAATGCTTTAAATGCGTATGATGGTACCGATGACGACGAGTTATACCGTGCATCTTATATTAATAGACTACGGGAGTTTACCCAATTAAGTGATTCGTTTAAATCCTTTGCTTCTTTTGATCAGCAAGCGTTGAAAGCCAGCATACTCAGTACCAAGGAAAAAGAATTGATTGCGGTTGCGGTTGCCCATACCACTGGGTGTCCATATTGCATTGATATTCATACGAAAGCAGCTAAAAAAGCCGGAGCAACCAAAGAAGAACTGGCTGAGTCGATTATGGTAGCTACTGCATTAAAAGCTGGTTCCGCTCTTGCTCATGGAGTAAATGCACTGGTTGCATTTGACGAATAACTAAAACTGAGAAGGGGTAGAAACATGAAAATTGAAATCTGGTCTGACATTGCATGTCCATTCTGCTATATTGGTAAACAAAATCTGGAGCGAGCCTTAGATGGATTACCGTATAAAGATGAAATAAGTATTGAATACAAAAGCTTTGAGCTTGATACGGGAGCTTCTTCGTATGATGGAACAAGTTTTGTAGAAAAATTAATCCCTAAATTTGGCGGAAGAGAACAAGCAAAAGAATTTCTTAGCCACTTAACTCAACAAGCCAAGAACGTGGGATTATCCTTTCAATTAGATAGTCTTAAACCCACCAATACACTGGATGCTCATCGTTTATTAAAATGGGCAAAAACGAATGGCAAAGAAACAACGTTGAATGAAAAATTACTTATTGCACATTTCACTGAATCAAGGGATGTAGGAGATTATGATACACTGGCCGATATTGCAGAAACGGTTGGATTAAACAGAAAAGAAGCCCTCGGAGTATTAAAAAATAAGGATCTTTATAAAGATCAAGTACGAAAAGATCAAGATGAAGCTCGTAGAGTTGGGATTAGCGGGGTACCGTTCTTTATATTCAACCAAAAATATGCAGTTTCAGGGGCACAGCCGACAGAATCTTTTTCTCAAGTGTTGGAGAAAGTTTGGGAAGAAGAGCATCCGGTAGCTAAGTTTGAAATTCTTTCTGATGAAACCTCTAGTGAAGGACTATGTACTGATGAAGGGTGTGCGATCCCGCCTAAAAAGTCATAAAGGACAAGCGAGGATTCAATTAAGATAGGTCTATGAAAAATATAAAATAGAGGAGTCCTAAATATGAGTAAAATGAACGGTGTAGATGTGAATATGCTCGGAAGCTTGGCAGAAAAATATAAGGAAAATCCTGAGGATGCGATTACAAGTTTTGCTTCTACAGTAAAATGGAAAGATGGGTTTTACTCGGAGGCCGAGGTTGGGGACTATAAGCCGGTACCCATTGATGAACCAGAGTGGCTATCCGGAACTGGAAAAGGGCCTAATCCCGTTGAACTTTTGTTAAGTGCACTTGGCGCTTGTGTAGGTGTTGGATTCATTGCAACAGCTAGTGGTATGGGGATTAAAGTAAATTCGTTGGACGTTGATGTTACTGGCGAAATAGATCTGAACGTTTTCTTTGGCTTAAAAGAGGGGAATTCTGGCTTTGATGAAATAAACGTTCGTTTCAATGTGGACAGTGACGCAGATGAAACGCAGGTTGAAGAATTGGTTGCACAAGCCATAAAACTATCACCTGTGAGAAACACCATTGAAAGAAACGTTAAAGTGAATTCGACGTATACACTTAACAATTAAAACCATGAATACTTGATTGTTTTACTAGAAGCGTAGACATTATGCGAGGAACACATAGCATAATGTCTATTTTTTTTATAATATTAGGATCAGGGTGCTTTCGTTTTCCCTTGTGGCTAAGGACATGTGTGGTCCCTTTTGCCAAACGCCCTACATACGTCAGTAGTTAGTATATTTAAAACAGCCGACAGACCGATGTACGAACTATTCTACAGTGGTAGAAAACAGATGAAGTACAATTTTGATGAATCAAGCTTCAATTGAACCGGTCTCTTTCTTGCCATTATGGGGAGATCTGTGGCCTACCAAAAGAACAGGGGGTTTCTCTTTATACTATAGGAGAAGCTCTGGAGTAGGTTTTAATTATTCGGCAGATGAACCTAAATCCGTAATAGATAACTTAATATCATATGTTAGTAGCAGAAAACCTATAAAATACATTTTCGCAGTAAGAATGTATAGATGTGGCTTTCAGAGTTATAACGCTTACCGAGAGGCAGTGGGAAGAAGGGTAAGATACGAACCGAACGCAAGAAGCAGCAAGTGCAGCTATGGGCTTGGCAGTATTCAAACACACATTCAAAAGACCAGAAAGACCGACATTGGCCTGCAACTGCTGGTGAGGAAACTCGAAAAGAGACTTCGGCTTCTCTTTTTGCCGCTTTATATAATGGCTTTGGTAGACCTTCATAAACCGCTTGCCGGTAACGTTGTAATATGCGATCCGTTCAGCAAGCCCTAAAGATCTTTACAAGAATATCTCTATAGTTCTAAAGACCGTTCTTCATTTAAGAGGAGAGGTCAGGATTATCTGGCGAAACCAGCGATCACGGAATCGAAATGCTTGTGGTTAGAACATGGCCAGATTTATTATTAGAACGAGGAATGGGAAAGGAACTTACCGGTGAAATCATATGTGCCTTTTACTTATAAAATGATGGTCCCCTACTTGCTGCTAGTGTTGCTTACGGACGTGTTGATCGGCTATATTTCGTATTCGATGCTTGTTCAATCACGGACAGAGATGGCCGAGACGAATATTCGGACCGGCATGGAGCAGACAAGGAACAATATTCTTTACCAGATGGACGGAATTCAGCGCATATCCGATACGCTATTTGGCAGCTTGGCGTTCCAGCAAGCCATTCAGAAGAAGGGAGACCCGCTGGACATTTACTGGACGATGCTGGATGAGATCATCCCGCAGATGACTGCGCCGCTGCAGCTATCTGGGAACGATATTCGCCTTATGCTTTACACACTGAACAGCGATTTGAGCATTGTGAGTGGCGATAACCTCGCGGAGCCGATCGCGCAAAACGATTATTATATCCTGCCGTTCGATGAGATTTCCCATTCCGAGTGGTTTCGTTCGCTTCAAGCCACGGAACGGGACAACATCTGGCTGCAAATCGATACTGACAGTAAACTTGGTAATATATCACATTTTCGCCGTTTGGTATCGTATGCTGATTATAAGACCGAAATTGGCTATGTGCGTATCACTATGTCACTCGAAGACCTGTTGGGTGATTTCGTGGCCTTTCCACTCGAAGAAGGGATTACGCTACGTCTGGTCGACCGTTCCACTGGCATATCGCTTTACCATCGAGGAAAGGCCGAACAGAACGCCTCGCGCGAAGCGTATCTAAGCCTCCTGGAAGAGATCCCGGGTACTGATTTCGTAATCGAGACGCTGGTGCCCAATTCGTACTTGTCAAAGGATGCGGGTAGGTTACAGCGAATCATCATCACCGTATGTGCCATTAGCTTTGTTGTCATGGCCTTCATTGGCTATATCGTCGCCCGCCTTTCCGGGCGTAGGATGTCGAGAATCGTCAACCTTGTTCGTTCGTTCCAGGAAGGGGATTTTCTAAAGCGGATACAATTCTCCGGCAATGACGAGTTTGTACAAATCGCCGATGCGTTCAACGTGATGGCCAGTAGTATCCAAAAATTGATCGATAGCGTCTATATTGAAGGCATCCAAAAGAAACAAGCTGAGCTGGAGGCCCTGCAAGCACAGATCAATCCTCATTTCCTCTATAACACGCTGTCGACGATCGGAAGCTTGGCGAATCTCGGAGAGACGGACAAGGTGACGGAGATGGTGCAAGGGCTCTCCCGTTTTTACCGTCTCACCCTCAACCAAGGCCGTGTCTGCATTGAACTGGAGAAAGAGCTGGAACAAGTGACGACCTATCTTGCGATCCAAAGGGTAAAATATGCGGACACGTTTACGGTGCATGTCGATGTCGAGCCCGATATTCTGCAGGTGCCGGTCATCAAGCTGATTCTGCAACCCTTCGTGGAGAACGTCTTTAAGCACGCTTGGTTCGGAGATTCTATCGCGATCCTGATTAAGGCGTGTCGTATTGGCGATCTTATCGAGCTTAAGGTCATCGACAACGGCATTGGCATGAAACCCCATACGGTGGAGCGATTGCTAAACAACTCGAGGCAAGAGGGCGGTTACGGTGTCAAAAACGTCGACGAGCGCATCAAACTGTTATATGGAGATCCTTACGGCGTCCAGATCGCAAGTATTTATGGAGGAGGAACGACGGTTCGTATTCTACTCCCGGCTGGGCATCAGGATGGGCAGGGCGGCGAACCACGGCAGTAACCGTGAATTTGTATCCGTTTTCATTGAAGACCGCCATGTTGTCCTTCGGGGGGGAAAAGGTATGATACATTCAGGCATAGTGCAAATGAGTGAAACGATCGGAGGCATGTACATGAGTGTTAATCTGTTGCTAGTTGATGATGAAGTGGTCGACCTCGAATGGCTGCGCCGACGCGTCCTCGAGAGTGGGCTGAATGTTCGCGTGGCGGGCACGGCCCATAGCGGTTTTCAGGCATTGAAGCTCATGAAATCCGAACCGATCGACTTGATCTTATCGGACATTCGAATGCCGATCATGACGGGAACCGAATTCGCCCGGAAGGCGAAGACGATCCATCCGAAGGTTAAGATCGTATTTATTAGCGGCCACGAGGATTTCGGCTACGCCAAGGAAGCGATCGAGATCAATGCTTCAGGGTATTTGCTGAAGCCGGTCGAAGACCAAGAATTATTTCGCATACTGACGGAGCAGGTCGCGAAAATTGAGCAAGAACTGGAGCAGGATCGTTCCTTTACGGAAACCCTGTCGCTCGTGAACGAAGAGCTACTCCTACGGTGGTTTGAGGAACGAACGCCCGCGCCGGCCACATCGCACGTTAGTGGCGTGCTTGCGCATTATTTGGAGAAGGGGACGTCCGTGGCGCTCGTGGAAATTGACGACTTAGAATGGAAGATGCGCAACCTTCCGCCGGAAGAGCAACGCGCAGAGATTCGAAAGATCAGCCGGACGATCAAGACATTTGCAGCGGACATCAGGTTCGGTACCGTCATCGGGGGGCAGGGAAACCGATTCGTGATTCTTGCAGCCGTGCCGGAGTCTAGCTTCAATAGCTTGCTTAAGGAGCTTGTCGAACATGTGAATCGAAGTACTTCTCGCACGGTCACGATCGGCGTCGGTCGTTACGCATCCAACGAGACGGAACTCCACGAGTCTTTTCGACAGGCGCTGGCGGCGCTTGGCGCGAAATGGCTGCTCGGCAAAAATCGAATCATTCAAGGAGTGATCGATGCGCATCCTCAAAATACGCCGGGCAAGTGCATGGAAGAGAAGGTCAATCGAATGCTTGAAGCGATCTTGGACTACGACCTGGTCACAATTGACGACTGTTTGATGGAGTTGCTTCAACAGGATGTGACACTGACTGGCAAGGAAGGCGTGTACGCGCTTATCATACGCATGACGTCCAAGCTGCATGCCGATCTTCAGCAGCGAAAAGAAAATTTATACGAGCTGCTGGAATGGGAATCGCGCCAACCAGACGTACTATTTCAATTCGAGACGGTGCATGACATTCTGTCTTGGCTTCGCAGGGGATTCTTCGAGCTGTCTGAGATGCTGTACATCAAGGGACAAAGGCAGATGCGCAAACTAATTGAAGAAATCATGCGATACGTGGAGAATAACCTGGAGAAGAAAATTACGCTTAAGGAAGTCGCGGCGCATTTAGATTTTACTGCGAACTATTTGGGCCAGTTATTCAAAGAGGAGACGGGCACACATTTCAGCGATTACTTGACCGGCCTAAAGACGGATCGTGTGTGCGAGCTGCTTAAAGACCCGACGAAGAAAATTTATGAAATCGCTGATCAGATGGGCTATAAGAATATAATTTATTTCAACCGGAAGTTCAAGCAAGCAATGGGCATGACGCCGGGAGAATACCGCAAAAAGCACAAAATTTGATAGCTATATGTGTGATTGAGGTCCCGGTCGAATCATGACCGAGGGTCTTTTTTTCTACGCCTGATCAATGAACTCACTGACCTTATTTTGAAAGTTTATTAGATAATTATGCTTCTTTTAAAATCTCTGTTGTTTGGTTCCAGACGGCCTTGTTAATCAATGGGGCAGTGTAGTTTTTCATGGAGGGAAACGGCAACGTTTCGACAGATCGGTGAAAAAGTATAGTTTTTTGTTGCTTGGCTAAATTTTCAAGGCCTATAACGCTCGCCTATAATGGGGACAAAGAGGAGAGAGGAGAGGGAGCAGTATGAACCTGCATGGATTTTGGAGCGATGTCAGGAAGTATAAAACCCTGCTACTGATGCTCACGCCAGGCGTACTTTTTATTTTTCTGTTCGCGTACGTGCCTATGGCGGGAATCGTATTGGCGTTCAAGCAATTCAACTTTGACGGCGGTGTATTCGGGAGCCCCTGGAATGGTCTCGATAATTTCCGGTTTCTTTTCGAGTCAGGTGACGCCTGGCGCGTAACACGCAACACCGCGCTTTACAATATCGCGTTCATTGTCGTGAACAACGTAGTGCAAATCTTTGCCGCGATCCTGCTGTTCGAGGTGGGGGGGAAGTGGTTTCGAAAGTTGACTCAAACGGTGTTTTTCCTGCCTTACTTCATCTCGTGGGTTGTCGTCGGCGCCATTGCATTCAACTTATTTAGCTACGACTTCGGGTTTATTAACGCGATGTTGACGAAGCTGGGCATGGAGCCGATCGACATTTACAATACCCCCGCGTATTGGCCGTTCATTCTGGTCATCGTATCCACATGGAAGGCGTTCGGTTACGGGACGATCATGTATCTGGCTACCATCACGAGCATCGATACCGAGATGTACGAGGCGGCGGAAATCGATGGAGCCAACGTATTCCAGAGAATCCTTAAAATTACTGTTCCAAACCTGTATCCAACAATGATTATCCTGGTGTTGCTGGCGATCGGCAATATTTTTCGTGGGGATTTCGGGATGTTCTACAACATGATCGGCAACAACGGTCTCTTATTCTCAAATACGGATGTCATCGATACGTTTGTCTTCCGCCTGCTGATGAGCTCAAATGAGATCGGCATGTCGGCCGCAGCGGGCTTCTACCAATCGTTGCTTGGCTTCGTGACCATCATGATTGCCAACTACGCGGTTCGCAAATACGATAAAGACCGTGCATTATTCTAAGAGAAGGAGGGAATGCCCATGTCTACGATAAATACGAGCCCAGTCGCCCAAGCGGTAGGCAGAAAACGCGTGTCTGCCGATCGTGTATTGCTCAATATTATCGGCTACGTCTCGCTTACTATTCTGGCTTTATTCTGCATCTTGCCTTTTATTTTGATCGTGTCCTCCTCGTTGACAGAGGAGAAGAGCATTATTGAGAATGGCTTTCAGTTGTTCCCGACGGTCTTCTCGATCGAAGCGTATAGTATTCTGTTCAAATATCCCTCACAGATGATCCAGGCTTACGCCGTCACGATCGGGGTGACCGCCATCGGGACGCTGGTCGGGCTGTTTTTGACCGCAATGACGGCCTATGTTCTGGCTAGGAAGGATTTCAAATGGCGAGGAACCTTCTCGTTCTACTTCTTCTTTACGACACTGTTCAACGGTGGGCTTGTCCCCTGGTATTTGCTCGTCGTTGAATACTTGCACCTAAAGGATACTTTTCTGGTATTGATTCTTCCCTTATTGATGAATGTGTTCTACATCATTGTCATGAAGACGTTCATGGGCAATATCCCGGAAGCGATTACAGAATCCGCTAAAATCGACGGAGCGGGCGATTTCAGGATCTTTATCGAGCTGATCATCCCTTTGTCGAAGCCGGCACTGGCGACCATAGGATTGTTCATCGCGCTTGGTTACTGGAACGATTGGTATAACCCGCTGCTCTTTATCTCGCAAGAGAATTTGATGCCGCTGCAGTACTATCTTTATCGCATGCTTGGGAATATGGACGGCATGCGCAAGGCGATGATGGAATCGGGGGCGGTTGTCAATTTAAATATCCCGACCGAAAGCTTGAAGATGGCGATGACGATTGTAGCGACAGGACCCATCCTAATCGCGTATCCGTTCATTCAGCGCTTTTTCGTCAAAGGCTTGACTGTCGGTTCAGTGAAAGGATGATCTCAGGGCAACTTGGTTATCGATAGCATGTCCGTTCACACCAACGCCATTATCTGAATTAGGGGGAGTATGGATCATGAAACATAAGAAGAGGAATGCCATGTTGCTTCTTGTCATCGTGTTGTTGCTTAGTACGCTAATTAGCGCATGCGGTGGAAAAAATGGAAATTCAGGGGAGGGGAACGGTACAGACGGCGCGAACGACGGCACGGTTAAACTGAAAATGCTGCTGCTGGGCGCCAAGCCGGCGGATTACGACGAAGTGTTCGGTGAGGTGAACAAACTGCTGAAGAAGAAGATCAACACGACAGTCGATGTCGAATTCCTCGACTGGTCCGATTGGTCGCAGAAATATCCACTCAGGTTCGCAGCGAAAGATGATTTCGACTTGGTGTACACGGCGAACTGGGCATTCTATTCCAATCAGGCGCTAAATGGTGGCTTCTACGAACTGACCGACGAACTGCTGAAGTCCTATGCACCTATGACATGGAAAGCAATGCCGAAGCTATCTTGGGACCAGGCGAAGATTAAGGGCAAGCTGTACATGGTGCCGAACAACAACCAAGAAATTATGGACAAAGTTCTGCTGATTCGTGAGGACTTACGCAAGAAGTACAATCTTGAGCCAGTCACCAGTCCCGAGACGTTTGCCGCCTACGCGAAGACGATTTCGAAGAACGAAAAAGGGATGAGCGGCTTCGCCGCAGCGGCGGGCGGCGGGTATAAATGGAACGAGCTGGATAATGTACTACTCGAGCAGTATAACGAGTGGAAACTCGTAGATCCGAACATCCCGTTCGCTTATAAGCTCGACGATGCAACAGGCAAAGTTTTTAACGTTTATGATACGCCGGAATTCAAAAAATTGCTCATTTATTATAAAGACTTGGCCGATAACGGTGGTTGGTCCAAGAACGTTGTCAACAGCAAGAATGACGTTTGGCAGGAAATGAAGGCTGGCAAGGCCGCATCGTACAAACGCAATCTCGGATCTGTGGGCTTCGATTTGGCCGAGGCTCGTCGTGCGCTTCCTGATGCCGACATGGCTATCGCCGATCTCACCCCGAATCAGAAGAAGACGGCTTCCATCTCAACGCAGAATGGCATGGCGGTTCATGCAACGACCAAGCATGTAGAGCGTTCCCTAATGGTGATCGACCTATTGCAGAACGACAAGCAAATTCATGATTTAACGATGTACGGCATCGCAGGCAAGCACTACGAGCCGGTCGGCGACGACAAGTTTAAACCAGGCGCGAGCCAAGCGAATTTCACCGGTTTCTCCTACTGGGGGTGGAATTCGGCACTCAATCGGACGGATGCTTCCTACCCTCAGGAAGCGACGAATATGGAAGCTGACTGGAAGAAGAAAGTTTATCACTATCCGCTTGAGACGTTCGTGTTCGACGACCAGAAGGTAAAGAATGAAATAGCTAGCATCGGAAACGTGATGTTACGATACGGCGTCCCGTTAGAGTACGGCCTGATTCCGGATTTGGAGAAGGGTCAAGCCGATCTAATCAAGCAACTTAAAGTTGCGGGTATCGACAAAGTACAGGCGGAACTGCAAAGCCAAATTGACGCCTTCTTGGCAGGGAAATAACGTAAAGAGGGAGTCACTCCCTCTTTCTTTTTCAACGAAAGTCGAAAGGGATAGATATCTCGTTTGTGGACGAAATCGAAGCGGCAGGAGGTACGTTTTGCGAAGACTGGGTGCAGGACGACATGCTGCGATTAAAGAGGAGCGTGTGAGTTGCTCAGGTTGCGAATTTGGAACTACCCGAATCGGCGGATTCTGAAATCCAAGTGGACGATCCAGTTGGCATGGAACGGGATGTGATCCATAGAGGTTTGTGAAAGCGCTTCAATCCAGATGTATTGATGCAAATAAAACAAGGAGGTAGTACAATGATAAATAGAATAATTGCTATGATTCTTACATTTGCAATGATTATATCCATGACAGCCTTTATCTTACCGATAAAGGTAAGCGCTTCATCTATCCCTGACTCGTTCGCCAAAGGCGCAGATATCAGCTGGCTGCCACAATTAGAGGCCTTGGGTTATAAATTCTATAATGATAATGGGGAAGAGCAAGATCTTCTTCAGATTTTAAAGGATCACGGAATTGATTCCATAAGAATACGGGCTTTTGTTGATCCGTCTGATGATCCTTCCAATGGTCATTGCAGTACAGAAGAAGTAGTTGCATTAGCATCTCGTGTAAGCGCCTTCGGATTTAGGGTTATGATTGATTTACACTACAGTGATACTTGGGCTGACCCGGGAAAACAGATAACACCTAAAGCATGGGCCAACGATAATTTAGATCAATTAAAAGTACATGTATTGGAATACACTTCTGAGGTGATGAATGCTCTAAAAGTAGCAGGCGTAACACCAGAGTGGGTACAAATCGGGAATGAAATTAATAATGGAATGATGCATCCCTTGGGGGAGTATAGCAATACGTCCAACCTCGTTCAACTGATCCAAGCCGGATCGAGCGCAGCCAAAGCGGTTTTTCCTGGGATTAAGGTTATCATCCATAGAGCAAGCGGAGCAGAAAATGGCGTTGAACCGTTTTATGCCGGTCTGGTTGCAGCCGGTCTTAAAGATAGCGATTATGATATCATTGGCTTATCTTATTATCCGGATTCGGTTTTTACTTCCTCAATTCATGAATTAACTGAAAACATGAATAAACTCGCAGAAAAATATAGGAAGGAAGTCATGATTGTTGAAGTCGGGGGGGAAGTTGCCAAGGATGCTGATAGTGTTTATAACATGCTTGTAAATGTTCAAAATAAATTACATGCAGCTCCGAACGATTTGGGAACGGGTGTATTTTATTGGGCACCTGAGGGGAATTATTTTGGGTATCCTAAATCTGCATGGGACCCGGACGGTACGCCCTCATTGGCATTAGATGCATTTATTGACGGTGCTGTTGAAAATAATCGGTATCCTGTGCAATCTTTAGCTCTGGATAAGCACACCGAAACGATTGAAGTAGGTGCTACTAGTAAGCTAAATGCTATCATCAATCCTGCTAATGCAACCTATAAAGGAATTACTTTTACGAGCTCAAATCCTGATATCGTAAAGGTACATCCTTATAATGGGACTATTTCCGGACTTTCTGTTGGGACAGCAACCATATCGGTGGTTTCATATGATGGGGGTTTTACTGACTCTTCCAAAGTTACTGTGGTGCCAAGCACAAGTATGATTCAAAATCCTGGCTTTGAGATTGGATTAAAACCGTGGAAGGTTACTGGGGATACAGACGCGGTTAGTACAGATAGTGACGTACACTCCGGCACATTAGCATTACACTATTGGAGACCAACATCCACAGAATTCAAAGTTTCCCAAACTATCACAGGGATTAAAAATGGCACCTATCAATTATCTGCTTGGGTCTATGGCGGAGGAGAAGAAGAGATATCTGAGATTTTTGCTGGAGGTAAAAGGAAGAGTTTTACAAATACCGGACAATGGTCTAATCCAACAATAGATAACGTTGTAGTTACAGATGGAACTCTGACTATTGGCGCCCATCTAAAATTCCCCGGCGGGCAATGGGGAAACATTGACGACTTCAAACTTATTAAGAAAGCCGATGCTGTAAAGTAACAAGATCTTTGGATCTAAGCTAAAGACATCGAAATTAAGTTATTGGAAAAACGGGTCCCCATTCCTTGGAATGGGGACCCGTTTCTTTCGTTTTGACTCATACTATTCGAAAGAGACTTTTTACGAGCAAGAGGCACAAGATTTGAATAGCTGCATGTGTGAGCGAGACCCCGGTTGAATCATGAACGGGGTTCTCTGTTTTTTGCTATGAGGGAAAACACATGGTTCGACAGATCGGTGAAAAAGTATGGGTTATTGTTGCTAGGCTAAATTCTCGAGACCCATTACGCTATCCTATAATGGATATATAGCGGAGAGAGGAGAGGGAGAGGGAGAGCATGAACCTGCACAGATTTGGAGTGAGGAAGAATGAAACCCTGCTTCTAATGCTCACGCTGAGCCTATCTTGATCGGGTATCAGATGTTTCTGCTGGGTTTTCCGTCGATATCATCCTGCCGCATTTCAATCATGCTGGATGAGTTACCGAATACAATAAAATCGTATCGACGGCAGAGGCTTACGACATGGCGCTAGCTCACCGCAGTCACTCCGTACCGATCGCTTTGACTGCTTGCCAGCAAGTAAGTAGATCAATAGGCATTCATTATAACAAAGCAAGTATCGATTACAAGGACGAAGCGTGGACGAGTGGTGAGCGTAAAGGACGAAAGGGCGTGGATGATTATGGTTAAGATCGAGACGTATTGGGAGGACTTGGGTATAAGGCAAATCAATCGCGAGGAATCCAGGGCGTATTTTATTCCATATGGGGATACGCGGCGGGCGATGGAGGGGAAGCGAGGGCGATCTCCCTTTTACCAAACGTTGAATGGCAGCTGGAAATTCCGCTATCATGCCAGTGTACAGGGGGTTGAAAACGGGTTTTATGAGGAAAGGGCGGATGTCGGTGGATGGGACGATCTTCTTGTACCTTCCTGCTGGCAAGTGAACGGATACGACCAGCTGCATTATACGAACATCCACTATCCTTTTCCGTATAATCCGCCGTATGTGCCGGACGACAATCCGGCGGGGGTCTATGTCAGGGACTTCAATGTGCCGGTTAGCTGGGAGAAGAAGAAGCCGTTCATCGTGTTCGAGGGCGTGAACTCATGTTTTTACCTATGGGTCAACGGCCGGTTTGTCGGCTACAGTCAAGGAAGCCGGATGCCGGCGGAGTTCGATCTGACGGGCGTCTTGCGAACGGGATCGAACCGGGTTACTGTCATGGTCTTAAAATGGTGTGATGGTTCGTATATAGAGGATCAGGACGTTTGGCGATTTTCGGGTATTTTCCGGGACGTCTATTTGCTCGCACGCGATTCACATTACATTCGGGATGTCTACAACAAGCAAGAGTTGGCGAGTGATTTCAGCTGGGCCGTGCTGCGCTGCGAAATCGAGGCGATTGGCCCTGTAGGCGTAAAAGCGGAACTACTTGACACGGACGGTAAGCAGGTCGGCTTCCAATCGGCGGCAATCGACGGGAAGGGTATGCTAGCGTTCCATGTCGAAGCCCCGGTGCTGTGGAACGCGGAGTGTCCTTATTTGTACCAGTTACTCGTATACTCCGGACAAGAAGTCCTCCGATTCCAGGTAGGCTTCCGCAAAATCGAAATCAAGGACGGTGTCTTTCGGATTAATGGACAGGCCGTTAAGCTAAAAGGGGTCAATCGGCATGACTCTCATCCCGAGCTGGGACAGACCATTCCCGTTCCCCACATGGTTCAAGACCTTGTCTTAATGAAGCGGTATAACATCAACACGATTCGGTCTTCACATTATCCCAACGACTCGAAATTTTTGGAGCTTTGCGACGAATACGGATTTTACGTCATCGACGAGGCGGACTTGGAATGCCATGGGGTGCTGCCCGCGACGGGAACCTACCATGCCTTGACGAAGAATCCAGCCTGGCGGGAAAGCTTTGTCGAACGCGCGGAACGGATGATCGAACGGGATAAAAACCACCCGTCCGTCATCATTTGGTCGATGGGGAATGAATCTGGTTTCGACGCAAATCATATCGCGATGGCGGAGTGGGCGAAAGTGCGCGATCCATCCCGTCCGATTCACTACGAAGGCGCCGCACCACGCCATCAAGGCAGCATCGAAACGAGGTGTTTGGACATGGATAGCCATATGTACGAATCGATCGAGTATATTGAGAATTATGCGAAGGACGAAACGGCTACGATGCCGCTCTTCTTATGCGAGTACAGCCATGCGATGGGCAATGGCCCCGGGGATTTGAAGGATTACTGGGACGTCATATATAAATATCCGAAGCTGATGGGCGGCTGCGTCTGGGAATGGTGCGATCACGGGATTTTGACGCGGACGGAGGACGGCACACCTTTCTTCGGCTACGGAGGCGACTTCGGGGATCGGCCAAATGACAGAAATTTCTGCATTGACGGACTCGTGTCGCCGGACCGCGTTCCGCATACCGGTCTGCTCGAGCTAAAGCAAGTCATCGCTCCAATTCGCGTGGAAGCAAAGGCGCTTGCGGCAGGAAAGCTCGATGTCACGAATCTATACGATTTCATCGACTTGTCCCACGTCATTTTCCATTGGAAGGTCGAGAAGGACGGACAAGTCGCGGGACAAGGCCTGCTCGAAGGACTGTCGACGCCGCCGCACGCAACGGAAACGATTACGATCCCGGTTTGCTGGCCTAAGGAGTCGGAGAGCCGTTATTTCCTGACGATCTCATACCGATTGAACCGCGAGACGTCATGGGGCGACTTGGGGCACGAAATTGCGTTTGAGCAATTTGAGCTACCCGTCATCCGAAAGAAAGTAGACGTCGTTGCCGTTGACCGGCCCGGCATCTTGGCGCGGGAAGAGGATGGGATGCTGACGATCAAAGGCTTTGATTTCGTCCATCACTTCGATTTATGCAAGGGAGCATTCACGGCGATTTCCCGGCACGGCGTGCCGCTTATCCAAGAACCCGTTGCCTTCTCCGTATGGCGTGCGCCAACCGATAACGACCGCTTTGTGAAAGAAAAGTGGCTTGAGGCCGGATTTGATCGGGCGGTCACGAAGGTGTATTGCGTGGATTGGAAGCAGGAGGAAGTCGGTTCGGTCACCATTCAAGTCTCCTTCTCATTGGGCGGCTATAGCGTACCGACCATTCTCTCAGGAAACGCCGAATGGACAGTGTTGGCGACGGGGGAAATCGCGCTATGTGTAAAAGCGAACGTGAAGAAGGACCTGTTGTATTTGCCTCGCTTCGGGCTTCAGCTCACGATGCCTGCCGGCATGGAGGAAGTAGAATACTTCGGACTCGGCCCGCACGAGAGCTATATGGACAAATGTCGAAGTGTAAAGAAAGGGCATTACCTGACGACAGTCGATGAGATGTTCGTTCCTTACATTAAACCGCAAGAAAACGGCTCACGATTCGGAACAGAATGGGTCACTGTATCCAATGCACTAGGCATGGGCCTTCGTTTCGAAGGGGATGAGGCCTTCTCGTTCAATGCGGGGCATTACGGCATGGACGATCTTGCGGCTGCGGGGCACCTCCATGAGCTTACTAAGCGTAAAGAAACGTTTATCCATCTTGATTACAAGATGAGTGGGATTGGATCGAACTCTTGCGGTCCGGAGCTGCTCCAGCCATATCGTCTGGATGAAAAGGAAATTGAATTTGGTTTGCGCATCATTCCGGTGTTTAAAGCAGATGAGTAGCTATGCTGCCAGCAGCACAAATACGATAAGTTCAAACGGATTCGTTTGATTCCAAGATTTAGCTGCATTTTTGCAGGTAAATGCTAGATTTTGTCCATAATACACCATTACACGAGGAGAGATAGACGCTATGAAGAACACGCAAGTATTCCCACCCGTAAGCGACAAGCTTCCCGTCATGATGCACGGTGCCGATTACAATCCAGATCAATGGCTTCGTTATCCGGAGGTGCTCGAGGAAGATATCCGTCTGATGAAACTTTCCGGCTGCAACGTCATGTCGATCGGCATATTCGCATGGGCCGCGCTCGAACCGACGGAAGGTACGTTTACCTTCGATTGGTTGGACCAACTGCTCGAGCGCTTCGAAGCGAACGGTATTTATGCTTGGCTGGCGACGCCTAGCGGCGCACGTCCGGCTTGGATGTCAGAAAAGTATCCGGAGGTTCGGCGGGTCGAAGCGAATCGCGTCCGCAACCTGCACGGCATGCGTCACAATCACTGCTATACATCACCGGTTTACCGCGAAAAGACTTCCATCATCAACCGGAAGCTGGCGGAGCGTTACGGCGACCATCCGGCGGTCGTAGGCTGGCATATTTCCAACGAATTCGGCGGCGATTGTCATTGCGACCATTGCCAAGACGCCTTCCGGGCGTGGTTGAAAAATAAATACGGCACGCTTGAGGCGTTAAACCATGCGTGGTGGTCGACGTTCTGGGCGCATACGTACCTCGATTGGGGGCAGATCGAATCACCTGCTCCGCACGGCGAATGCGCAGTACATGGCCAGAATCTCGACTGGCGCCGCTTTGTGACGGACCAAACGATCGATTTCTGCCGTTACGAGATCGAAGCGATACGGAAAGCAGGGTCAGCGTTGCCGGTCACGACCAACATGCATATGTTCGAGGGTTTGGACTACCATAAATTCGGAGATTTGCTCGACATCATTTCCTGGGACGCTTACCCGACGTGGCATGAGCATCATGACGACGCCGAACTGGGAGCATTCGTTGCGTTCTATCACGACCTGTTTCGTTCTATCAAGGGGCGGCCGTTCCTGCTGATGGAAAGCACGCCGAGCCTGACCAACTGGCAGCCAGTCAGCAAGCTAAAGCAGCCGGGCATGCACAAACTGTCCTCGTTGCAAGCCGTGGCGCACGGCTCGGATTCCGTCCAATACTTCCAATGGCGCAAAAGCCGCGGCTCCAGCGAGAAATTCCACGGCGCGGTCGTGGACCATGTCGGTCACGAGCATACGCGAGTCTTCCGAGATGTCACGGAGCTTAGCCAGACGCTGGCGGGATTGGTTGAGGTCGTTGGGACTTCGACGCCCGCGCAAGCGGCAATCCTGTTCGATTGGGATAACCGTTGGGCAATCAAGGATGCACAAGGGCCGCGCAACACGGGTCTCCATTACGAAGAGACTGTGTACGCTCAGCACCGCGCTTTATGGTCTCACGGCGTGCCAACCGACGTCATCGGCTCCGAGGACGACTTCGCGCCGTACAAGCTGATTGTCGCGCCCATGCTATATTTGTGCCGGGAGGAAACCGGGAAGAAGCTAGAACTTTTCGTCGAGAATGGGGGAACGCTGGTCGCAACGTACTGGTCTGGGATCGTCGACGAGCATGATCTTTGCCACCTCGGGGGTTTCCCGGGACCGCTACGCAACACGCTTGGTATTTGGGCGGAGGAGATCGAGGGTTTGTACGACGATGATCGCAACGGCGTCGTATTGGCGACAGATAATCCGCTCGGCCTGGCTGGAACATTTGAATCGCATGAACTTTGCGAGCTGATCCATCCGGAGGGTGCGGAAGTGCTTGGCGTCTACACGGACAGTTTCTATGCAGGCCGTCCCGCGCTGACGGTGAATCGACTGGGCAAAGGGCGCGCCTATTACATGGCGACCCGGCTCAAGGACGATTTTCTGGACGCATTCTATGGCCGATTGGCTGAAGAGGCTGGCCTGGAGCGGGTAATCGATACAAAGCTTCCTCATGGCGTTACGGCGCAGGCGCGGACGAACGGAACGGCCGACTTCGTGTTTATCCAGAATTTCGGAGGCACGCCGCAGCGCGTCGAATTGGACGGCCAGTCCTACACGGATATGGAAACAGGCGATGCCGCGGGCGATGCCGTCGAGCTCGGTGTAAACGGCATTCGCTTGTTGAAACGACAAGCGAAATCCTGGTACAACAAGTATGGAGCAAATGAACAAAATGGATGACAAATGTGCCTTGTCAGTAAAGATGATGCCTGCATAGGGTAAAAGAATACAGTAAGAAGCCCTGTACTCTATTAAGGTACAGGTACAGGGCTTCTTGGATTTCACATAGTCAATTACTGAGAATAAACGTGCCATAATCCCCCCGTTTTTCAAATGCGATCCAGGTAGATCACCATCTCCTTCATGTTCTGGGCGGCTGCTGTTGTCTTTTAGACTGAAAAATAAAGTGTTAGACTAGGTAAATATAGTTGTAGACTGAGAAAATAAAGTCTTAGACTGGTGTCGTTGATTTAACGCGGTTTTTGAATTGAAGAATCGTCAGCTTTTGAAAAATAAGTTTTAGACTAATCCATTAAAAGAAGCAGCGACGGAACAAGACTTGAAAAATAAAGTCTTAGACTGCCGATGTTGTCGTTCAACTAACGTATTTCGTTAGTTCAATCAATTCTGTTGCCATCGTATATGCTGGTGGTGAACCAGGTCTTCTACATTACTATATCGTCTTTCGTAAGTTTTTGGTACAGGGCTATCTTCTCGTTGGCAAGGGAAATCATGCACTCAAGTTCCTGCCGCTTGGATTCCAGTTCCACCAGATGCTTTTCAAGAATTTCTATCCGTATGTGTAAGGCAGGAGTAAAATTAGCAACTTCTTCCCCTTTTTGAATTTTATCCAGTACACATCCGTCACGAGTAAATTCCGTAATCTCCTCAAGCGACAATCCCAATTTTTTTAATCTAATTAAACATTGTATATATGAAACCTCACTTTCGGTATAAATGCGTGTCCTTCCATTTCTTCGATTTGGTTCCTGTAGCACTCCAATTTTTTCATAATAGCGAATCGTATAAGGAGTTAGCCCCGTTCTTTCTGATACTTGACTTATAGTAAGCATTGTTTTTTATGTCACTCCTTTTTTCTAAACCAAAATTTAAAACTATTATACATCTTTAAGTCAACTCGAAGTCGATATTTGCACCTCTAACTTCATTTCAAAAATTTGTGCTTGATTTCTAGTTGACTCTAACTTGTAAGCTAAAGTTGCTAATTGATATACATGAAACATAAAAAAACTAAAGATAAAAGGAAATGGTGTCAAACTTATTTTGATGGAGGCATAAACAATGAACAACAAATATTTCACGATTCAACAAGCAGCGGAAGGTATCTGGGGTGCTATTTCGGTACCTGGTAGTGGTTCGCTGGGGAATGCGGCAATTATTGACATTGGGGATTTGACCGTTGTTGTGGACACAACTAACCTACCGCATTCTGGTGCTTTGTTACGTCAAACCGCAGAACAATTAACGAATAAACCAATTAAATATGTGATCAATACTCATTTCCATGGAGATCATGTCAACGGCAATCAGGAATTCATGGAAAGTGATTTTATATCTACCGTTTGGACAAGAGATTTGCTATCTGAAATGGGTAAAGTGAATATTGATCTTATGCAACAAAACATTCAGAAGTTAATAAATAGCCTACATCAAGTACGTTCACAAGAAAAAAATCCGCACATCTTAACCGAAATCGGCTATGATCTTTCCGTGCAGAGAGCCCTGTATGATGCTATCCCTTCCCTTCGTAGGGTGATACCCACGATAACTTTTGACGATAAACTAGTTATAAAAGGAGCAAAACGCACTGTCGAAGTTTTATCCTACGGAGGCGGCCATTCTTTAAGCGATGCCGTTATTTACGTGCCTGAAGAACGAACCTTGATTGCTGGTGATTTAATAACCAACAAGACGATTCCGGTCATGCCATACGGTAATCCCTACGCTTGGATACGCATCCTTAGACGCATTCAAAGAGATCTGAAGGTAGATACTGTCATTCCCGGGCATGGAGATGTGTCCACTCCAGATAAAATCCTAGATGTCATTCGCTTTTTAGAAAAAACGATCGCTTATGTGTCTGAAGCTGCGACGAGCGGAAAACCAGAGTCTTACTGGTTAAATGAAGGTGTATTAAATGGCTATGAAGATTGGCATCTAGCTCAGTATTTCAGATGGAATTTTCGCTGGCTCTTCAATACAATGCTTGTTCAAAATAATAGATGAGACACAACTAGCACTCCCTTTAACTCCACCAGATTCACAAGGCCAGTTCTGAATGTCAACCCGGCAGCACGTTTGGGTATTTTCAAACGTAATTGGCAGTCTGCTTGTTAGGTTAACCTGCCTGTTAGCTTAATGAAGCATCGTCAGTCTAATACTTTATTTTCACCGAACAGCTGTCATCAGGACTTGTTCTCTTAAGTTTTGCAGACGGTGTAAACGGTAATAGCGAAACCCGTTAAGCACTTTAGCTTCAGCTAAGCTTCACTCAATCGTTTCTTTTCGTTATCGGTATAGATATTTTTCGGATCTTCTCTACCGGTTTATTCGAACTTCCTCTCAGATATGTCATGTTTCCAGTTTGCGGCGATTCCTGAAACGTCTACACTTCTCCAATTGCCTGTAACCGTGGCAATCCATTGTCCGGTAGGGAAGTGTTGGTTTGAGGTTTTTGCCGGAGCCGATTATCTTAGCATGGAGATTGATATCAGCAAGGCGGCCAATGAGCTCAGCAGAAAATGATCATGAATCTGGGTATGTATCAGGACGGTACTACCTTGAAGGAACATGTATCTAAAGAAATGTATGTGAAGATCAAAGAGATTCTGAAGAAAAACGGACATGCTTGATGATTCAAGCCCTAGATAGCCGAGACTACAAACAGCAGCCTGAAATCGGCGAAGGCTGGTTACGGACCGGCTGCAGGGGAGCGACCTGTATTTCATCCAATGGACATTTGAAGGTTCGAACGACAATAAAAATTGGACAGTTTTGGATGAAGAAGTAGACATTAAATGGCTCCCGGTAAACTAGAATTTTCAATCGACTACCTTCAACTATACTGCATCTAAAATTTTTTCTGCCCAATGTCATAGAAGCATTTAGCTGCATGTTGTAGATGTTTCTGAAGTTACTAAAAAAACGCTCATTTCATTGATCATTCATAGGAAGTTCTTTCTCTTTTTTGGTGGTGAAGTTTTTTTAAAATGGTCTGCTTAATTTTAGTGGCATTTCTCCTTGTGCGAAGGTTACGTTAGCTGGTTATTGCGGCTGATGTTGCTACGGAAGTACCATTTATCACTTGCTTGAGAAATCCAGCACTGGGCAGAGAAGCCGAATACAAGCTAACGACTACCGAGTACCCCAAAAAAGCTTTGGTTGCAGGGGCGGGATAGCAGGTCTTGAGGCAACTGCTTTGGCTATGGGGAAGCAGGCCATCAAAGAAGGTGTAGAGGTTAAACTCGGAACGCCTGTTACCGCATCCCTTAATATGCGTCATGGAAAATCTTTATGCTTCTGGGGTGAAAACTTTAACGGATGCCAAATGTGTGGAAATTAAGGACAACGCAGTTGTAATTGAAAACAAGAGGCAACTTCAAGACTACCCTTGTAATTCGGTTGTCGTTGCTATCGGTGCCAAATCACGAAGTTTTGAGAATATAAATGCGTTTTGCAGAGAGCATTACATTCCATGTCATGTTATCGGAGATGCGGTCCAAGCTCGCAGAGCGCTGAATGCCGTGGCCGAGGCAAACGAAATTGCACGGGCGATTTAGGCGAAAAAAGGAGGAATGGAAAATGGAGTGAAAGCACGGGTAGCATAAAGCAAAGATGCTACTGCAAAGTCATGCTGGAGAGATTTGTCTGCTCCCAGCATGACCAAACGAACAGGTGGAAGATTTGAAGTAAACACCGAATGAAGAAAGTGCCTTGCCAGCCTTTACTGGCGTTAGGTACTTTCTTCTGTACAAAATACGTGGTCCAGTACATAAACAACAAAAATAGTGTAGGATGTCCTGTTCAATATGTGCTTCACATCGGTCTCATAGTTTGGGAATCCGCGATAACCTAAAGCCAATCTAAAGTCCAAAGGCGATGTTTAAGCTCTTAATTGGTCCACAATAATTTCTTCAGGATATTGAACTGTTCTGCCTCTTCTACCTGTGTATGAAATGCCGCAATGGCATTCAGCATAGCCATTCTATTGGATAATATTTACAAAAATGTTCATCATGGTAATGATAGTATCGGCAGTCATATGGTCCGTCCTTACAGAGCCGTCTTGCTCTCCAAGTAAGGTAAGCTCGCTGAAAAGCGCGATCAGTTTGTTGTATTGTGCCTGGTAGATTTCTATATCTTCCAGAGGTTGTTTTGACATCGCAACGTAGCATTCAAATGCTTCAATAAGTTTAGAGTTTCGTTGATGCTCTGTGTTCTGAAAAAAGATGAGCGCACCAAAGATTCTGTCCAGCTTGTCGTAACAGTTGCCTTTACCACTTATAATTTCTGACAACACCTCAAACTAGGATTGGACAATCTTGGAAGCAACGGACACGATCAATTGCTCCTTTTTAGGGAAATAGCGGAAGATGTAGGTTGAATGAGGAAGACCTCCTTACAGGATTCAGCTTCAATTATGCTAGCAAAGTTACTTCTTGCTTGTCAATGAACAGGTCCGTATTAAACATAGCGAAGCTTATGGATTAACTTTTGCTTGGTTCACGAAGTAAAGTTGCATTCTCACTTTCGAAAATGATAGTAGTACTATCATAATGATATATATAATATCATTTTTTTTAAAGTATATTAACTTTACTGGAGGATGAGCCCAATGGCCTACAATGAAAATATTAAAATTGGTGATCTATTAAACCATGAAGAAGCGTTCGTTGTACTGCAAAAACATTTACCTGAATTTGTAAGTGAACCAACATTTAAGATGCCTCCAATCTCACTTTGGGTCAGCTGGTTGACCTTCCTCAAGTGAACATTCCCCTTTCTACACTAGAAGCAATTAAGAATGATTTGGCTTCAATTGTGTTTGTAGCAGAAAAGACTCCACAAACCTACGCTGCTCCTTCCTCCAGAAAAAACGATGCTTCGCTTGAGGGTAAAGTCATCATCGTCATAGGTGCAGGAAGCGGAATCGGGCGGGCGAGCGCAGTGCTGATGTCAGTAAGAAGAGCCAAGTCACGGCGGTAGTTTTTTAGAAGGATCGTTCGAGGGATTTGTTTCTGACGATCATTACTTTGCCCAGCAGGGTTACCTGGTATTTGACGTTGAGTATCCTCTATCGACACCAAGTGAACCGACTTGGGAGACAACTCCCGCTGCTGTGTCCAGAGCCCTTGCATGGGTCGGTGACAACACCAGCCGATGGAACGGTGATACGACCAAGATCATATTAACGGGCGAGTCTGCGGGCGGGAATCTTGCTTCTCTCGTCGGTTACACCGTTGCGGCAGGGGAATCCCAGAGTGCAGGAAATGTCCCTATTCCTGCAGCGGTTGCCATCGAATATCCGGTCGTAGATCCGATTAAACTGGTGACTACTTTGAACGAAGCGCTAGAGCAGTTCATCGGAGGTCCACTTGCTGATCATCCCGACCGCGTCGCTGCTATCTCGCTTTATTCGGCATCAGCTTGTTTAGTTTCGATTGAATCTGTTCTTAGTTGTATCTCTTGAACGGTTAGAGGTGCCTAACCAGCAGTATATATTGGAATCCTTAACCATTAAAAAAATTAATATATTTATTAGGAATCATGTATATTCGGGAGTGTTAGCTGAGAGAAGATTTGCGAAAATATTTAAGCATCCATCTAAAGATAGAGACCTTTCAAGAACTTTGCAAAAATTTAAAATAATTTGCCCAATCGTACATGAGGTTTATGCCCTTATGTACGATTTTTTATTTTAGTTTTCAATTTAAAATGAATAGAAGAAATCAAGTAAATTAGCAGAGTGCTAATAATGCAAATTTCCTTTTATTATGTTTAAAGGGTGTGGTCAGTTGAAGAAGTTAAAATTGTTCATTAAAAATGCAAAGGTAGGAGGGAATACTTTTAATGCTTAATCACTCTCCACAAATAAATAAGTTTTTTAAATGGTGTATGGGTATCATTTTTGTGCTCATCATTATATATTTGTGTACACTAGTCGATTTTTTATTTGTACCGATAACTTCGTTAATCAGCGTTGTCTTATTGCCATTAATGATGTCTGTTTTTTTCTATTATCTTCTGCGTCCATTGGTAGATTTACTGGAAAGACATAAGTTAAACCGTTCTCTTGCAATCATACTCATTTATATCGCCATTACAGCCATTTTAGCTGTCTTTATTGTTGGTATTTGGCCTTCCATACGTAATCAAATGATCAACCTAGTGGATAATGCACCAAGTTTATTTAGTGCATTAGGTAATAAAGTTCATGAATTAGAACAGAATGGGGCACTTTCTGCCATTTTTCCAGGAGACGTTAATCCGCTAACACACCTTACTGAATACTTGAATAAAGGTTTCTTATTAATTACGGATTATGTAACCGATTTGTTTGGTCTTGTTTCCAATGTTACAATCACATTGTTTACGTTCCCTTTAATCCTTTTTTATATGTTAAAGGAAGGGGGGAAATTTGGCCGTAAATTGGTTAGTTTTGTTCCTAAGCGCTTTCTAATCGCTGCAAACGAGGTCTTGGATGATATTGATAGCGCACTTAGCAGCTTTATCGTGGGAAGAGTACTTATTAACTTGGCACTTGGTGTGTTAATGTACTTCGGATTTCTTTTGATTGGACTGCCATATGCCTTATTATTAACCGTCGTTGCGGTGATTATGAATTTTATTCCTTTTGTAGGTGCTATTCTATCATCGATTCCTATTGTTATTATTGGCTTCATTCAGTCACCCTCGGTTGCGATATGGTCACTTATCGTTATTTTATTGGCCCAGCAAATACAAGACAATATCATCTCTCCCTATGTATTCGGTAAGCAACTTGACGTTCACCCTTTGACAGTGATTATTCTTGTGCTGATTGGTGGGGATTTAGCAGGAATTACAGGAGTATTGCTGGCCATCCCTTATTATATGACCATTAAAGTAATAATTAGTAAGGTGTACTTGCTTTTTTACAGAGAGAAATGGGAAAATTTATGATTGATATTGAATTTTAGTATGCTAAAATTTATTTTTTTACCCACTCGTACACACGTCATCGCACATGTGTACGTTTTTTTTAAAAAGGTACAAAATGATAAAATATAAATATAATGTTTTTTCTAAGTATAAATTTAGAGGTGGACTATGGGCAAACAATCTAATGAACAAGGCCAAGAAGATGTAGACTTAAAGATCTACGATGGAGAAGGTGATCGACTTAATATTTCCAGAGTTCCGATTATATTATGGATCGTTTTCATCTTTATCGAAGGAATTGTTATCCAAAATATATCTACACCATTACCATTTCGAAGTCTATTGTTCTCTCTGGCATTAACTCTGCATGTACTTTTGTACTGGCATGTTCGTAAAGTACTAAATTACGGCTCATGGATCTATTTTATTATTCAAGCTGGAATCATCTTCTTAAGCGCTTTCCTTCTTCCTGTCAGTTTCCCAATTGTGCTGATTGGATTAATTCCAATTTTAATCGGTCAAAGCATAGGTATATATTATCAAACAAAAAAAGTTGTGTTGGTGTTTGTTGGCTTCTATCTTCTTTTTTGCCTTGCTATGATATGGCATCGCGATGATGAGAACTCCGTGCTGTTTATTGGGTTGCTCATTCTTATCGTTATTATCGTAGCTGCATATTCTATTCTTTTCTACGGACAAGTCAATGCGCGGATTCGTACCCAAAACTTTCTTACTGAACTGGAGCTTGCACATCAAAAAGTAGAAGAGCTTACATTAGCCAACGAGCGGCAACGCATGGCCCGGGATTTGCATGATACACTGGCTCAAGGTCTTGCTGGCCTGATTATGCAGCTGGAAGCCGTAGATGCCCATATGATAAAAGGCAGCTCGCAGAGAGCCCATGAAATCGTTCAACAGTCCATGTCACAGGCACGAAAGGCACTGGCTGACTCACGAAGGGCTATAGATAACCTACGTTCAAAATCGGCCTCGGAAGTCGACTTTTCCGATGCAGTCCGGGAAGAAGCGCAGCGTTTTACGATGGCTACCGGAATTCGTACATCACTGAACATCAAAATGAAATCCTCGGTATCCAGGCTTTTGATTGAGCATGGGTTACAAATCATAAGTGAATGTTTGACGAACGTAGGCAAGCATTCTTATGCCAAGAACGCTTGGATTAATATTTTGGATAATTCAGATAAAATTACTATAGTGGTCCGTGATGATGGAAAAGGATTTAATCCAGATCTCATTGCCAGACGATCAGGACATTACGGACTCATAGGTATTCATGAGCGTGCGCGTCTGCTGGGCGGAACAATCCAGATCAACAGCACAGTTCAAGAAGGGACATCTATTAAAATAGAGGTACCCCTTACCAAAGGAGATGTATCATGAAATTTAAAATATTAATCGTAGATGATCATTGGGTGGTTAGAGAAGGGCTTAAACTCGTTCTAGAGACAAATGACAGCTACGAAGTTGTGGGTGAAGCGGGAGAAGGGGTAACAGCTATGACCCTGATTGAGGAACTTCAACCGGATGTCATCCTAATGGATTTATACATGCCCCAAATGAGTGGATTGGAAACGATGAAAGCTTTAAAAGAGAAGCAAAATGACACACCAGTTATTATCCTGACTACCTATAACGAAGATGATTTAATGATTCAGGGGCTCTCCTTGGGGGCCAAAGGCTATTTATTAAAAGATACTAGCCGTGAAAATTTGTTTCGGACTATTGAATCCGCTTTAAGAGGAGAGACACTTCTTCAGCCGGAAATTACAGCAAGAGTTTTTGCTAAAACAAGTGAGAAAGAGGTCAAGAGTGAGCTGCATGAAGATACTTCAATCCTGACCGAGAAAGAAAAGAACATATTACAATTTGTTGCGCAGGGGTTTAGAAGCAAGGATATTGCGCTCGACATGGGGATTTCGGAGCGGACGGTGAAAGCTCATTTAACGAACATTTACAACAAGCTCGGTGTCGAATCCAGATCGGAAGCAGTAGCCGTTTCTTTGGAACGAGGCATTCTAAATATTTAAAATTGGTGAATAAAAACATATAATCATTTTGAATTTGCCCAAACGTACATGAGGTGCTTGCCCTTATGTACGATTTTTTTTTTTGTTAACTGTTGTACCATGAAAAGAGAAAGTCCAGTTAATCTCGTAGATTGCTGGTAACCGCTTAGAAGTAAGTCAAGGAGGATGAAATTGTTGAATAGAACACGAATCAAAATGCTAGTCATGGGAATAACTCTCGCCATGGTGGTTTCCGGTTGCTCAAGCGCTTCGAAGGATACCATTGCAAAATCTGGTCAGCCGGTACAAATTCAAAAAGTAAAGATGCAACCTTTGGCTAATGAATTTAATTTGGCGGGAACATTGCAGGCAAGCAATCAAACTGCGGTTTCCTTTGAAGCGGATGGACGTATTTTAAATACAACGGTTGAAGTAGGGAATCAGGTACATAAGGGGGCAGTCCTCGCGAAATTGGACACATCCACTTATCAACTGCAGCTTGCGAGGGCCAAGGCAGCTATAGATCAGGCGAAAGCTGGTGTTAGTCAAGCAGACGCTTCTGTTCAATCAGCACAGGCGAGTATTCGTACTGCACAATCCCAGATTAATTCAGCCCAATCTAAATTACGAGAATTAAACAATGGTGCCAAAAAACAGGAAATTACACAGGCGCAAAATGCAGTTACAGCGGCAACCAATATGTACAACAAGAAAAAGGCAGATGCCGCCCGGACCCAAAGTCTATTTCAGGCAGGGGCCGTATCATTAACGGAAAATGAAAATGCGCAGCTGGAAGTAACAAACGCACAAAAAAGTTTAAGTGATGCGCAAGAGCAATTGTCCCTTTTGCTTGCAGGGGCTTCTCAGGAACAACGAGCACAAGCTTCGGATGGTGTAGATCAGGCCAGGGCAGGGCTGGAATCGGCTATGGCTACTCAGCAACAAGGACTAGCCAGTAAAGCTCAGGCTCAGGCTTCCTACAAGGATGCATTGGCCACTTATGAGCAATCGGCTTTGGCCCTTAAGAAAACCACATTAACATCCCCTATAGCTGGTGTTGTAATTGAGAAAAAGATATCTGATGGGCAGTTGGGCTCCAGCGGAAGTGAAGCGTTTATTATCGGAAATATCAGCACTTTAAAAGTACTTCTTCCCGTACCGGACAGCGAAATCTTATCGTGGAAGAAAAATCAAAAAGTAAATATATCACTTTATAATGAAATTAGAACAGGGACCGTTACTCAGATCTATCCATCGACTAACTCCAAAACGGGAAGCATCAATGTGGAAGTTAGCATTCCCAATCCTGAACTGAATTGGAAGCCTGGTCAAGTCATTAGTGCATCCAAAAGCATGAATCAAAACGAAGCGCTTTTAGTGCCTGTAGAGGCTGTAATTAGTACGGGAAATGACCCGTATGTCTTTAAAGCTGTAAATGGAAAGGCCGTTAAAACAGCGATTAAACTGGGGAAGGTGACTAATAATCAGCTCGAAGTTGTCTCTGGACTACAGGTAGGCGATCAAATCGTTACGCAAGGAGCAGGAACCTTGTTTAATGGCGATTTACTCGGGAATGATGTACTTGGGAAATCGGAGGAGTCGTCCGAATGATTAAATATATCGTTAAAAAACAGAAAATCACACTTATTTTCTTTGGCATGTGCATTTTGCTAGGGATTTACAACTTTGCATCGTTACCTAAACAGGAGATGCCTGACGTTATTCCTATGTCAGCCAGTGTTACAACTGTGTATCCAGGGGCCTCACCTGAAAGAATCGAACAAACCATTACGAAGATATTGGAACAGAAAATCAAAGAAGTGCAGGGTGTCAAAACCATTTCTTCCACTTCTTCTAAAGGCCAATCCAGTATAACTATAGAAGCTTTGGATGAGGCAGATCCGACAAAAGTGTGGGCTGATCTTCGTACCAAAGTACAGGATGCACAGTCTGAGCTTCCGGACGATGCGATGCAGCCCATTATCAATGATAGTATGGCAGGCTCCTTCATCGGGTCATACGCAATCACTTCTGATAAAGTTGAAAATCTATACTCGTTAAATGAGTTGATGAATAAATGGAAAGATCAATTAAAAACGGTCCCAGGTATTTCAAAAGTTAATATTCAAGGAATTCCAGAACAAGAAGTACGAATAAGCCTGAACACTCAAAAAATGCAGCAATACGACATCTCCTGGGAACAGGTCGTTCAAGCCATTAAAAATGAAAACGATAGAGTACCTACAGGAAGTCTGGATTTCAATCAGCGTACGTATCAGTTGACGGTAGATGCTTCAACTGACCCCAGTGTTTTAAATAACGTTCAGATTTCAAGCAACGAAGAAGGGTTCCCAATATCCTTGAAGGATATCGGTACAGCCTCGCTTGTTTTTAAAAAAACGGAGAGTTATACGTATGTGAATACCAAGCCTGCTATTTCAATCAGTTTGAGTGGAGATACAGGCACAGACGTACCAACGGTATCCAAAGCGGCAACAGCCAAAATTAACGAACTTGCGAGTAGTTTACCTAAAGATGTACATTTTGAACTACTTTTCGCTCAAAATGACCGTGTAAGTGAAATCTTTGGTAATCTGTCCAAAGAGATGATGATTGCTATTGCATCGGTTATTGTGATTTGTACATTAGGTTTAAACTTGTTGACTTCTGCATTTGTGGCGTTGGCTATCCCTGTTTCTATTGCCATCGGTTTTATTGTCTTGCCGATGACAGGAACGACGCTGAATCAAATTTCAGTTATCGGATTAATCATCGTACTGGGGATACTGGTTGATGATGCCGTCGTGGTCAATGACAACATTGAACGCCGACGCTCTGAATTTGGGGAAGTTGCTACGGAGGCGGCAATTAAAGGAACGAAAGAAGTATCCTTATCGATCATTACAGCCACGCTGGCTACAGTTGCAGCATTTGCCCCGCTTTTATTTCTGCCGGGCAATATGGGAGACTTTATTCAACCGATTCCTACTGTAATTTCGTTAACGATGCTGGCCTCCATGATTATGTCGCTTACGATCATTCCTATTTTCCGTCAATGGTACGATAACCGACATAAAGGTAAAGAACGTAGCAAAACGACCAAGCCTCCAGGGCTCCTTGGCAATCAAATTCAGTCCCTCTCTAATGTATACGCTAAAAACTGGATGCCGAGAATACTGCGTCGACCACTTTTCACTGCGCTTATTGGTCTTATGATTGGTACGGCAGCATATGGACTGCTTGCTATTGTGCCCATTCAATTATTTCCTGAATCGGACCAACCGGATGCCACAATCAACGTAACAATGCCAGAAGGAACGTCGTTGCAGGCAACCAATCAGGTTATAACTGAGATTGAGAACTGGGTTAAAAAGCAGCCAGAAACAGAACATCTGGCAGCAACGGCAGGTGGTGGAGCACCTCAAATGTACAGCGATATAGCAGCTGGTAGTGGCTCTGTGGGAGCGGTGCACGGACAACTTGCTGTTGTTGGTAAAGAAGGAGTCTTTGATATCAAAAAAACAGTGGACAGCTGGACGAGTACGCTGCAAGCCAAATATCCAGCAGCATTAATAAGTATACGTGTTCCTCAATTAGGTATCCCAGTCGGCAGTGCAGTGTCTGTCCGTATTAAAGGAGAAGACCTTGGTAAGCTGCAAACGATGACCACAAAAATAAAAGAAATCGTTGCGGGGACTTCTGGAGCTGTAGATGTGACCGATAACATGGGGATGCAGAGCTATAATTTGAATTTTCAAGTCAACCAGCAGGCCTTGGATAAATATCAGGTTAACTATTCCAACTTAACCCGCACTTTGTTGCTAATGGGTGACGGAGTGAAGGTCACGGATTTTGACACGGGTAAGGAACTGCTGGATATCAATATGTATATGGATAAACCTAACCATGATCCTGAGGTGTTATTCCAACAGCTAAGTGTCACTAATGCGGGAGGAGAGCAGATCCTGTTATCCCAGTTAGCCACGATGAAACCGGACTTTTCCATTCAGCAAATCCACCGCTATGATTTGGAACGGACGGTAACGATTACAGCCAATGCAAAAGGGCGTACGGCTTCGGAGCTCACCCTGGACATCCGCAGCAAGCTTACAAGTACACACTTCGATTCGGGGTACACTTGGGAAATGGACGGGGAAACATCTACGCAGTCCGATTTGTTTAAGGATTTAGGCAAATTAGCCGTTATCGTTGTTTTTCTCATTCTGCTCTTGATCACCATGCAGTTTTACTCGGTTTCCACACCGCTCATTATAATGACGACTGTGTACCTGGCAGCAGCAGGAGGAGTGCTTGGTAGCTTTATTACAGGTATGCCAATCGGCTTTATGAGTATCATGGGTATCATTTCCCTTGCCGGTATCGTCGTGCGTAATGGTATTGTATTGATCGAGTTTATTGAAGATGCACGCCGTGAAGGCGCCGAGTTAACAGAAGCCATCTTAATGGCATGCTCTGCCCGTTTCCGTCCGATCTTGCTCACCTCGCTAACTGCGATCGTCGGAATGATACCGATTGCTACGATGGGAGAAATTCTCTTCAAGCCATTGGCAGCGACCATTATATTCGGACTGATTTTTTCAACCATTTTAACGTTGTTTGTAGTTCCGACTCTGTATATGGTTGTAGCTCAACTGAAGCTGAAACGGAAGAATAAGAAGGAAATGCATACAAACAATGATAGCTCATTGTCTCTGTAACGGATACAAAAGAGAAAGGCCATAGCTTTGCTTGAGCATCTACCCGATCGTACATTAGCCTCTTGCCCTAATGTACGATTTTTTTCTTATATGAGCGTACTACAATGAACAGTAAGAAAAAAGTATCAAAAATCAAAAGCAGTAAAAGTAAATTTTATACGATGCCAAAGGAGAGAGTCGTATGACTGAAAACGAGCAGCACGGTCGCATTCTAATATCAGATGATGTTGTATCCCAAATTACTGGTGTAGCCGCATTGAAGACTCCAGGAATTTCAGCAATTTACGGAGGGTTTTCGAAAGAAGCAAACAAACGTATGAATGAAAAAAATATTAAGAAAGGAATTTCAGTAAAAATTAGCTCGGATGAAACAACTATTGATCTAAAAGTTGTCGTTGATTACGGATGTCCCATCCATGAAGTGACCAGAGAGTTACAACAAAATGTAATGGAAGATGTGATTCATATGACAGGGTTATCCATTGTTGTGGTGAACGTCAAGGTGGAGGGAATTGCTATTCAAAATCGTTAACTTTGTGAAGGATTCAAACCTAAATTCCCGTTCTAGTCTGTTGTTTATCCAAACGTGCATGAATGACCTAACCTTATGCACGTTTTTTTTTATATAAAATTTACTTACTGTATGTACTGTATACCTGTCGTGTTAATATCGGATATATGGTTATTGAGTCGGATCCTTAATTACCTAAAACCATAAAAAACTGCACAATGAATAGCCATCAAGGGAAGTATGTTTCCTACACATGATGAACCTGTACGTCATATAATTTTGTTTAAAAAAGAAGAAGGTAAGACAAGAGACCTGACTTACCTTCTTCTTTCGATAATTAGGTCTGAGACTCGCGAGCTTTTTCTCCTTTTCAAGAAAAAAGTTATAGAGCGCGCCATACAGGTTTGCGTCGCTTCGATAAGTACATTGAGTAATCTTCGGATTCGCCATGTGCAGTGGATTTACTCTCTTGATCTCTCCAAGAGCTCAATCCAGACGCTCAATCAATATGGGTTGGGCGCTAATCTCCCTCCGATGGCAAATAATTCTGGGTCCGAGAATATACTGAAGGTTCATAATGTGTGCAGCTACCTTTAGACAGTATTCATCAGGCTTTCTTCCTTTATCAGCGCGAACTTTGGATTAAATTCAGTGGCTGAGCCTTATTTGAAGCGACTGGCTCAGGAAGTTGAACAGTCGGTATTTTTGGCACAATACCAGGAACAATATTTGAAGCTCTCATTTATTTTGGGCATTCACAGTTCGAACATACTTCAGTATCGTCTAGAATGGGGAGTTCTCTAACCGATTCATATGGGTGCTAGCGGAAAGGCCATTTTAGCCTTTTTATCTGATGACAAGATAAGCGAAGTCCTTGAGCAAGAAGGAGTATCAACCAATGACATTCAACAAATATGGACGTAAATTGAGAAAATAAGAAATATTGGATATTCATATACCTATAGCGAACGTAAGAATGAGTCCATCGGCATTGGGGCACCTATATTTGATGAACGAACCACGTAGTGGGGAGTATCATCTGCGCAATTCCTCTTAGTCTTTATAAAGAGGAAACAAAGCAGATTACTATAAACAAAATTTTAGAGGCAGCAAGTGAAATTTCCTATCATCTTGGACTAAATGAAACAGTTGAAACAAAGAATGGCGGAACCCGTTGATCTGATACGTATGTATACGATAAGAATTTGGGACGCAGATTTGCGTAAGCAAATCGAAGCTTAGATTTCAGTACTTAAAATCATGTAGGAAAACATAAATCTAACACCTTTAGAAGTCATTAAATAGCAGCTTTTTGTGTATAAAGTATCGACAAAACGAGTAGTTTTCTAATAAATCGGTTGATATTCGTCTTTTTCCGTTCCTATGCCTATCACAAAAAGTTATCCGGCGCAGTTATTTACGTACTGCGCCTATTGGTTTTAAAAAAGTTTGGAAAAAATGAACAAGTGGAACAGAATGATGGTAACGCTGGAGGTTACCGTCTAAGAAGCACCTCCAACCAGAGTTCCAACCGAAATACTTGTCAGGAGTCTGCTGCTGACTGAGGAACTTCATCAACGGTTACAATGCCCATTACTGTTAAAAGTCTGTCATCTCAGCCTAAACTATGATAATTCTTCAGGTGATGTAACTCCTGTTGACGATATCAGTTTTGCAGTGCCCAAGGGGGAGATACTTGATAATATCGGCAAGTCTGGAAGTGGTAAAAGTGTTACTTCATTGGCTTGCTAAACTTGCTGGGCGCAGCCGGAAAATTCAGCGCGGACAATTGGATTTCAAAGGCAGGGAGATTCTCGACTGGGTGATGCAACAGTCATAAAGGAAAGAAATTTCTTTTATATTCCAAAAACCAATGACTTCACTTAATCCTTTGTTCACCATACGAAACCAGTTAGTCGAAATGATTATGCTCCATTTGCAATTGAAGATGAAAGCTGCAACTCATATTGCCATTCAGATGCTGGACAAGGTGGGAATTAGAGAGTGTCTATTATAGAAATCAAGGAGTGATTAGCCGTATGAACTGGATCGAATCATTACAGATGGTTATTCATTATATTGAGACCATTTACTCGAAAAACGTTTGAGCAGATCTTTTCATTGGACATCAGATCCTATAATCTTGGGAGGTACCCAAGTCAGAATGCTGGACTGTACTAGATCTTGTTGAAGAGCATTAAAGACTACTCCAACTCAATTGAAAATTGATACAACCATTCGTCAATGCTGTGGTCAGGTACATTTAAAGCACGGTAGGTCGCTGGAACATCCGGGTATCCCCCTACATCTTCCTGACTATCAATTATCTTTCCTCGACCAGTCAGAAAATCGGAGATAATTCGTTGATCTGTTGCATCCCGGTCCTCCGGCCTTGCTCCTGCATGCTCAGTGACCTCCTTTACTACTTCCGAGGCAGCTAGTGCTCCAAGTCCTTCAACCCAAACAGGTGGATTGTCAAGTTCCTTGATTCCGCCAAAAGTCAGCGGGACTGACTTGCCATTACGGTCATAAGCAAGATTATCTTTGAGATAAGCCCAGCCGCTTTTACTGTTTGTTCCGACCATTCCTAACCCATTAATCGTATCTACTCCATGTTGCATGTAATTCCCGACGATACTGACTTTAGGGCCTTCCGGTTTGATCCCCGTATCTGCCCATTCTTTCTCCACGAATCCGAGCCGAATAGCCCATTTTCCGGGATTATAAATAACATTGTTAACAATTACGCCCGTCGTGAATGCTTTGAACCATGGATTACGTTCCATGTTATGAGCATAAAGATTTCCGATGACCGCTACATCCTGGACGTAATCATGAACGAGCGTGCCCATGGAATGAGGGCCCTTCTCATGAACGGAATTATACAGGCCCTCGGCGATAATACTATTGCTGAGAGTTACACGGCGGCTAGTCGCTTGAGTTCCGCTGGTACGTGGACCTGAAAAGGACATGTTCTCATCCACTCCCCAAGAAAAGGAGCAGTGGTCAATGACAATGTTATAAGCAGAGGCTCCATAAGTGGATACATCTGGCTCAAAGCCTACGCCTTGGGCGCTGTTACCGTTGCCCATCCGAAACCGGACATGCTGCATTAACACATCATGCGTTTTGATTTGCATACCTCCCTGAATAAATGTAATGCCAGGGGAGGGGGCCGTCTGACCTGCGATGGTCACGTAGGGTTCTCTCAGCTCGAGACGCTTCTTTTCTAGATTTATGACACCGCCGACTTCAAATACAATAATCCGCGGTCCCTTGGCTTCTAATGCCGCTCGAAATGAGCCTGGGCCGTCATTGTTCAGATTGGTCACCTTGATTACCTTTCCGCCTCGGCCTGCTGGAGTGTCAGTCCCGTATCCCACGGCTCCCGGGAACACGGGTTGGGCTCCGGCTTGGCTAGCTGCTACAGCCCCCATCATCCATACGCACAACAACAACATACATAAGCCCACCTTACATCCTTGTTGCAAACAGCTTCGTACATTCATTTAGAAAATTCCTCCTTTTTTTCTCATGCTAAGGATAATATATATATCCTAATATAGCTTTTTTTTGAAAGTGGTTCCAACTATTTCAGCATAAAAAGATTTGAATCAGCCGTTTTTGTCGAATCTATCGCCGGCTGTATCAGGCCGCCTTGCCCAAGCGAATGTGGAGGTGCTACGGAACAAAGTTAAGCGGAGGATGTCTGTTAATAATTACTCTAAAAAAGAAAGGGATTTAGTAGGCTTGAGAAAAAATCTTTTTAAAGTTACTTTAATAATTTTAAGTATAATCATATCTATTATTTTGTTATTTATTGTTTATGTGACACAAGTTGAAAAACGCAGTATTCAAAGCAAGGTAATAGAAATATCTATGTCTTTAAGCGGATTAAAGAATGAGCCTACACAATTCAAGGAAGCTGCAATTAATAATGAAAAGCCATATATTATTCCGAAGGACGTAAAATTTACAGCTAATGTTGAGTTGCAAACAATTGATAATATGGAAGTATTCTCTCTAAGTAATAAAGATCAGAAAAGTGAAAAGCGGTAAGAAATGGGCTGGGCACACCAATACAAGTAATCAAATGAATTGATAAAGAAAAGGATTGAGATATTACGAATGCTTGGGTAGTTCAGCAAAGTATTGGGCAAACAGACTGATTAGAGCCCGTAACCGAGGAAGTATATATAATAAACTCTAATAAAAAATGAAAAAAACACTAAAACAACGGCAGCCGATCGTCTGCTGTTGTTTTAGTGTTTCGTTGTATACTGTAACCTTTATGGAAAAGGGAAAATGCCTCTTTCTTGACAGAACAGCTATTCGCGCTCAAAAGGCTGCAGATATAAGGATGACGAGAACTACCCTTTCTAACAAGGTCCCAACTTGCGTAGCCATGACTTGCGGTGATAGGGCATTCCATTTCGAATCCACCATTCAATGCCCCCTACATAAGCAATCCCAGCATATTGCAATATCACATCTTCGAATAAATCCGTGTCTGAGATCATCAAAAATTCTTTTAATATTATCTCTAAGAAATATACTGTGTTGACCCTATTCCGAGTTGGTCGAAAGGAAGGGTTGTTGTCATAGGAGATGCGCACACACAATAAACCCGAATACTGGATATGGAAGCTCAGTGGCCTTGGAAGACGCGCTATACTTAGCGAAGATGTTACAGAAACATCATTATACCGACGTATTTCGAAACGAATCGTAAAGATCGTATAAAGGCTATTCAGGATACCGTAAAAACCTTTGATGTAAGTAAAGGGTTTGATTTTAGTAATGGTTTTGATATTGGTATGTTTAGTGGAACCGGCATTGATCCAGAATACAAGGTTTATTGGAATAATTAATCCCCGAGTTTTCATAATTGGCCAATACCTCCATAGCTGTGGAGGTTATTTGGTTTGATCGGAAAAAGGATAGCATAAACAAAACGTTTGTCAATTTGTCTACTCTCAATAATCTTTACAATGTACTCTTCATGAATAACACGGAGATCCACGTGCAATCCTCAAGAATTTCTTCATAAAGAGTTCATTTCTTGATGATATGGGTGACATGAGGCACTTTAGCGATGCAGGCTGGATAAGAACATAGTCCCAAAATAATAAAAGTTGCAATTGAATTTTTTTTGGTTTACAATACACACAAATGATACAATATTCTATCAATAAATAAAGTTTTATTTCATTTTTAGCTTTGAGAGGAATGATGAAGGTGTAAAAAAGAAAGGTAATCCCCTAATCCCCGAGCTTATGAACCACATTAGTTGACGAAATCAAGCGGTCTACGTTTTTCGGGATGAACCAGGCCGTTTAAAGATAAATACTTTATTATAAGTTATTTATATATGATGTGACAGCAGGATTGGGATGATTCTAATAATGACAGTTAAGGAGAGATTTGCATGGCATGGTTGTTTCTTATTGTTGGAGGAATTTTAGAGATAGGTTGGGCCTTAGGTTTGGCATTTTCAGATGGGTTTACAAAACTAGAAATTGTAATCCCTACTGTCATTCTAATGGTTGGAAGCTTCTATTTTTTTGCGAAATCCATAAAAATCCTACCTGTATCTACAGCCTATGCAGTTTTTACGGGACTTGGTTCTTTTGGTACCGCTCTTGTTGGAATGATTTTTTTAGGAGATAAAGTAAGTGCACTTAAAATAATGTTAGTGTGTGCGCTGATTTTTTGTATTATAGGTCTAAAGTTAGTATCTAATCAACCAAAAGAAGAAGCAGGTGTATAGAATATGAGTTGGTTCTTTTTAGTTCTAGCAGGTTTATTTGAAGTTGGTGGGGTCATATTTTTGAAATTTTCAGAAGGTTTCACTAAACTGAAGCATACATTAACTTTCGCTTTGTTTCTCGGGTTAAGTTTTATTTTTCTTTCTTTGTCTTTAAGAGAAATTCCAATTAGTATTGGCTACGGGATCTGGACAGGTATTGGTGCCTCAGGAAGTGTACTGTTAGGTATGTATGTTTTCAAAGAGCCTAAGAATGTTAAAAAATTAGCATTCGTCGGCGGAATTATCTTTAGTATAGTTGGATTAAAGTTAGTATCCTAGCAATTAAAAAAACAATAAATTTGAGGTGTGATTCCTGTTATACTTTCAAGTGAACCACTATTGAATGCAAAAAACATTTGCTCACCAAGAGGTGCGATATGAAGAAGCAAGAACTTACGTCAATTAAGCAAATACGATTGAATACTATTTTAGATGAAGCGACTAAGTGCTTGATTGAGAAGCCGAGTGCTTCCATGCATGAGATTGCCGAATCTGCAGGAATCGGCATTGCAACCTTGCATCGTTATGTTGAGAGCCGGGAACAATTGATGATTTATTTAGGGTTTCGTGCTATAGAAGTTGTTGCAGAGACTACGAAAGATATCAGGTTGGATGAAGAGAATTACGAATCCTATATTCCTGAGCTCATTGAGGCCTTGATTCCACTCGGTGATAAAATTTATTTTCTGAACCATGATGCTAGCGTCAATGCTAACAAAGAAATCGAGGAAGAAGATGAGAAGTTAAGAGAACCTATACTGCATGCAATTGGGTTTCTGCAACAGAAAGGGTATTTTCGTGAAAATATTGACAAGAACTGGATTGTCAATGTACTGTACTCACTTCTATTTCTTACTTGGCAGCAAGTAGTGGAAGGGAATATTGCCAGAAATTCCGCAGCTGAGTTGGTTGTGAATACTTTTTATCATGGTTTTAAAGAGCATAAATTGTAAGTGCACAGTGCTTAACAATGATACAATTTAGTTTCAAAAGATACATTATATATCATTCACAGGGAAGTAAACTTCTCTAATCAAGTATTGAAGGCGGGGATGATGTATGTTCATTGAAAATGCGATGGGGAAAATCAATATATCCAAACAAATTATTTCTAAAATTACTCTCAAATCAGCAAATGCTATTACCGGGATCACGTGTACATCAAATGGAATTATTGAAAATATTACTAGTCGCTTCGGCGGAAACAGTAGTCAAAATGGCATTGAGTTAAAGGAAACCGCTACGGGACTCGATATTCACTTATGCATAACCATTCAACACCGATTAAAAGTGCCAGAAGTCTGTAAGGTACTTCAATCGAATGTTAAGGAAGCTGTTGAAAATTTCACTGGAGTAAGCATTGACCGCGTTAATGTAACTATTGTGGGGGTATCCATTGATTGATCTCATACGGGAAACGTTAACCATTCATCAAACGAGAAGGTAGCCGATCAACTTGATCGACTACCTTTATCCGTTTTTTCTTGTATAAGAATCATTAGTAGGGGCGAACGGTTGTGGACAAGAGCATTCATCTTGAAGTTATCCTAGATGTATGCGAGGTGCGGATAAGGGATAACTGTTTGTTGGGTCCTGGCGTTCATGTCTATACGGCACCACACCCCATAGATCCATATGAACGAATTAAAGACCCTGAAAATGGAGCACCTGTTTCTATTGGCAACAATGTTTGGGTATGCGGAAGAACTGTGTCGATTGGCCATAAAGTAATCGTCGCATCAGGAGGGGGGGAATCCTGCCAAAGAGATCCGCTCGATAAATCTGAGTGAGGATCTTAACTAAGAAGAAATATATTTAGTCTCATATAGATGTAAGATTTAAATTGAAGAGCTATATCCAAGACAGGATTGAACCATGAGGTTTGAGAATCTTTCATGTGAGTGATTGATTCAACTTCAGAAGGAATATGCAACGAAGCTCCTCTGCCACGTGAATCCTTACACTGGCTTAGCCCTAATCGACGATCCGGCGGTTATGACCATTCAGATCAATAATGAGGATTCGGTCTTTAAGGGCACGGAAGATATAAAGGATACGAAGGGCATCGTACCGTACCGACAGGAGTTGCAACGCCGCTTTAACCGGTACCTGCTTGCCAAATATGATACAAGGAAGAATCTGTCCGATGCCTGGACATTTAATGGCGTCTGTGCTCTAGGCACAGAGGAAGATCCGGAGGAGGGCACCGTGCTTTTCCCGGAGGGAGATTTCTATCAGGTTCAGAATAACCCTATGGGTGAATGGACAGGTATAGAGAGCCCCGCACGCTATGCCGATTTCACAGAATTCGGCATTTATATTAACCGTCGGTATTATGGCACAATGATTGACCATGTTCGCTCTCTGGGGGCGAAAGTACCCATTGTGACTAGCAACCTATTAAACGGCGCTGCGGATGTTTATTCCCATGCTGACGGCGACTTGATGGAGAACAATACCTACTTCAACCATCCGATACCTCCCTTCGACGAGGCTAAGCCGAAAGTGGCAGATATGCGGGAATATGTAACTTCCAATCCATTGACCATTCATAAGGACGGCTTGTTTCTTCGCACTAACATGCTTCCGATGGCCAGCACGGCAGTGGTGGCGGGCAACCCCTTTATCTTGAGCGAGTGGAACGAGTATGGTGTTAACCCGTTCCACTCCACGGCGTTCATTTCGATGGCAGCCTATGCCTGTCTGAACGACTGGGATGGTCTCATCGTTTATTGCTATCATACGTCTGAAAGCTGGAACGACCAGCCTGCCGATGAGATTACCAACATATTTGATGCTTACAACGATCCATCCCTGATCTGTCAGTTCGGTTTTATGGCCGCATTGTTTCTCGGGGACCTCGTGGCTCCGGCGGAGCACCGGGTGGATCTGGTCTTCACGCAGAACGATCTGAAGACCCTGCCGCCAGCTTTCAGTATGCCGAACGCCTATCTCCCTTACATTACAAGCCTGCGCAACGTATTCTTGGATCAAGGGGATGCCTATACCGGTGACGCAGATGTTGCTGTTACCGCCGGATTTGTAAACAATGGCGATCTTTCTCAGGCTAAACGCGCCGTATATTACGCCTGGTCTCCATATCGGGACGCCCTGCGGCACGCGAACGGCGAAGGGCGGCTGGAGCGTCTTGCCGCGAAGGCAGATGAAGAACTGCCCGGAGCGAAGCTGGGCGACAGGATCCTGGTCTTCAATGAGATTGCTTCCTTGGCTGGCGAAGGCGATTACACTACGTTTGCCGCAAACCTGGATGTCGCGCTCAAGCGTTGGGGCCTTCTGCCCGACGACCGAGGACTCGTGGGCAGTGCCCTCGTCTCCGATACCGGAGAATTGGCCTTTGATACCTGAGAATTGGCCTTTGATCCGAAGGCAGGCACCTTCCGCATCCGCACCGAAGGCTGTTCTTACTTCAGCGGCGATCCTTCGGACGGCATCGCGTTGACAAAGGATATTTCCCTTTCTCTTATCAACCATCGCATCTCAGCGGCATTGCTGCCTGTAAAAGGCACTTCCGTAGAATGCTCAGAAACCTACCTTTTGACGGTCCTCGGCCACACCGGCATGGACGAACCATCTTTACCACGGAAGGCTTATTTACGACTGTCGATTTTCAGGGGAAGCTGTACGCGGACACCCCGGAAGGAACCTTGTTCGTGCGCTGCAAGTCCGCAACGCTTACTGCTCTGGACACGGTGGGCACGCCAATCGCCAGCATCGAATGCGCTCCTGCTCATGACGGCGTGACCTTCGTTCTGGACGGAACAATCCCTGCTGTCCATTTCCTGCTGGAAAGGAAATAAGGCTAGAGGTAAAAAGTTCAATGCAGCAAAAGGCAATTTTACCGATTATTTCGTGAGCGTGGCGAGATGTAGTAGGCCGTTATAGTGCACGGATTTAAAATAGACGGATTTAAAATAGGAGGAATCGAAGCCGGTGGTGAACCATCGGCTTTCTTATTATTAGCGTGGCCAGTCAAGCTAGACACAACCAGCTTATTAGTGTCCAACCGGGGCAAGAGCCGAGTCGCCTAGAAGCTTCGGCATCTGGAACATTCAAGAGCTGATTCAGCTGAACTTTGGGCCGCTGTATGGATTATCTTTTACCGGCCTTCCTGGTAAGGGAACCACTGTGTGAGTACATATTGCAAAGTTAAGGGGAAAGTAAGCGCTAACATAAGATCTCAAAGGAAATCGAAACTTTTCCCCGTAGGTGCTGGCTTTGAAGCCTACTACAATAAAGGAGGACACAGAGAAACATACTGAAGGAGGCTGCTTATGAGTTCGAAAATAGAGGAGGTTGCGGTGCGGACCCCCAAAAAGGTTAAATGGTTGTCCCCACTACAGGAGCTAAGGAAAAACTGGGTGCTATATGCGATGTTCATCCCGATTGCTGTTTTTTTTATCATCTTTGCTTATATACCGATGACAGGCATCATTATGGCTTTTAAGGAATTCAACTATAGGGATGGCATCTTCATGAGTCCATGGAACGGACTGGAGAATTTCGAATATTTTTTTCAATCCGGCAAGGCATGGCTTGTGACCAAGAATACCATCATGTACAATCTGATGTTTCTGGGATTTTATACGTTCTTCTCAATTTTAGCCGCAGTGCTGATCTCGGAGACATACAACAAATTTTTCAAAAAGGCTACCCAAACTTTTATGTTTCTGCCTTATTTTATTTCCTGGGTTACAGTGTCCGCATTTGTGTATAATTTTCTGAATTATGAATTCGGAATTGTAAACGTTTTCCTGAGGAATATCGGGTTTGAAGCTATAGACATCTATTCGTCTGGCGGCTATTGGTATCTTCTGCTCCCGCTGCTATACGTGTGGAAGTGGGTTGGCTTTGGCAGTGTCCTGTATCTAGCGGCAATTGTAGGGATTGATCAGGAGATTTATGAAGCAGCAACAATTGACGGCGCTAGCCGTTTTCAAAAAATCATGAAAATCACGCTTCCTTTGCTCAAGCCTACAGTGGTAGTGCTGATTCTGTTGGGGCTAGGAAGGATTATGCGCGGCGAGTTCGATATGTTCTACCAACTGATCGGCAACAACGGCGCGCTGATGAATTCCACAGATATTATTGATACATTGGTGTTCCGCTCGCTGATGGGCACGCAGGATTTTGGCATGGCTTCTTCGGTGGGGCTCTATCAATCGGTACTCACACTGATTATTATCCTGTTCGCTAACTACCTTGTCCGCCGCTATGACAAGGATAACGCACTGTTCTAACTTGACCATAAGAAAGGAGGAATCTTTATGACAAAAAACAAATTGAATTCGGCGCCCGTCTTTAAGGCCTTCTCATACATTGTTGTCTCGCTTATCGCAGTTCTATGTTTGATGCCTTTTATCGTTCTAATCTCCGGCTCTATTTCGGAAGAAGGGCAGGTTTTAGCCAAGGGTTATTCCTTTCTGCCACGCGGCTTTTCGTTGGATGCCTATGCCTACATCTTCCGCAATCCCGGTGAGATTCTTTCTGCTTACCGCGTCTCGCTGATCGTGGCGGTGGTTGGAACGGTGCTTTCGCTGCTGTTCTCCACGATGGCGGCCTATGTAATGTACCGTAAGGAAGTAAAGTACCGGAATAAACTAGCGTTTTTTCTGTTCTTCACCACATTGTTTAACGGTGGATTGGCCCCTTATTTCATCTGGATCACCAGTTATTTGCATCTGAAGAACACTCTTGCAGTACTAATTTTGCTCCCCATGTTCAATGTTATGTATGTGCTGATTCTGCGCAGCTTCATACAGGGCTCTGTGCCAGAGCCGCTAGTGGAATCGGCCAAAATTGACGGGGCGGGAGACTTTCGGATTTTTTGGCAGATGGTGTTGCCGCTCTGCAAGCCCGCACTCGCTTCTATTGGTTTGTTCACCATTCTGGCCTACTGGAATGACTGGTGGACCCCGATGATGTTCACTGACAAGGAGCAATACGTGCCATTGCAATATTTACTCTATAAAATGTTGTCTTCAATGAACATGTCTGCGGCTATGGCCCAACATATGTCGGCTCTTGACACGCCTAAAGAAACGTTCAAGCTTGCTATGACAGTGATTGCTACAGGACCAATTGTGATTCTGTTTCCGTTCCTTCAGCAGTATTTCGTAAAAGGTATTACAATTGGCGCCGTAAAAGGGTAAACCCTACTGTGCGGATGCAGAGGCAATACGTTTGTGAATCCTGCATAAATGGGGATTTATATATAATTGCGATTTTCAGAGGGGGAATAAGAGTGAGAAAAGTAAAGAAAAAAGTTATGTTGATCCTGACAACGTTGCTGTCACTGACGATGCTGCTGTCTGCCTGCTCGAGTAGCAACGATGCCGCCACAAGGCCAGAACCGAATCAGAAAGAGGAGGTTGTGCTGAAGGGTTACCTGCTCGGTGAAGCACCGAAGGGTATGCCGGATGTGCTCGCGAAGCTCAATGAAAAGCTGAAAAAAGACATCAATGCCACCATTGATCTGAATTACATCGGCTGGGGGGATGTGCAGTCGAAGTATCCATTGTTGTTGGCCTCAGGCGAAGATGTGGATTTTATCTTTTCGGCAGATTGGAATTATTATGTCGAACAAGCGAATAAAGGAGCCTTTTATGAACTTAAGCCTGAGGATATAGCCAAATATATGCCGAAGAAATCGGCTGCTATTGATCCTACAGCTTGGGAAGAGGCCAAGATTAACGGTAAAATCTTTATGATTCCAAAAACCACTCCGGACAGCAATGTCTTTGTGGCTGTACTACGCAAGGATATTATGGCGGAAGCAGGCCTTACCGAGGTGAAGAGCCTCTCTGAAATTGGTCCTTATCTGGAAGCTGTTAAGAAAAACCATCCGAATATGATCGGCCTAAACCTGGACTCTCAGGTTGATCTTCCGACACCGTATCAACAGCTGATGCGTGATAAAATTGGCTATACAGGCGGTCCTTTCGGAGGCGGTCCTTTGGCTCAAGGAGTAGCTTACGATTTTACAGATCCGACTGGGAAAATCTACAGCATGGTAGAGGAGCCTTACCTAAGCGCACAAAAATATGCTGCCGGCATCATGAAGGACTGGTATGACAAAGGTTATGTTAACAAAAATCCATATTCAAATAAGATCCGCTCCAAGGATAATTTTGTGGAAGGCAAATCTGCGGTAGCGTTTGGCAACAGCATAGATATTGCATCCACCCTAGAAGCTGCTCAAGCGAAAGGAATTGAAACCTATATCATTCCGTCCTTGATGCCAAATGGTAAGGTCCCAATTGGAAATTATATAGGAGCTGGAATTTCCATTGCGGCCAATTCCAAAAATCCGGAACGTGTGATGCAGGCGTTCGACCTTATTATGGAAGATCCTTCTTATGTGTATTTGACTTATTTCGGGATCGAAGGCAAGAACTACGTCATCACACCAGACGATAAAATCGGGCTGCCGGAAGGGATAACAGCCGATACAAATACCTATCCTCCGGATGCTGCGGGCTTCTGGTTCGTAAATAAGGCTTTGTTTAAGCCGATGAGTACTTGGCCACAGACTTATATTGACTTTTGGAAGAAACAGGACGAATATAATACCTCAGACTTCGCATTAAAAGGCTTCTCCTTCAACTCGGAGAATGTCAAGACGCAGATTGCAAACTTGGCCAATGCTTCGACACAATATGCCAATCCAATCTATATCGGCGCAGTCAAGGATGTAGACAAAGCATTTGACGAACTGGCCAAAAATCTGAACAGTGCTGGTCTGGATAAGGTCAAAGCAGAGGTGCAGACCCAGGCTGAAGAATTTCTGGCAAAGAAGAAATAACATTTGATCACCGTCGAATAGGGAAATGAATGAGTTACCGGTCATGGTACTTTTTGAAGAGCGCAGCAGGCAAGCTGCGCTTCTTTTGGCAGATGTTAGTATACGACGAACTGAGAGAATCGCTTGTAATAAATATCAAATGGAGAGTGAGAGATGATGAGTAATATTAGCTTAATGCCTCAGTTAAAGAAGGAAAATGGGATATTCAATTTGTATGTCGATGGAAATCCATTTATTGCACTGGCAGGGGAGATCCATAACTCCAGTGCCTCTGACTTGAACTATATGAAGCATAAGGTTTGGCCTCAACTTAGAGAATTACACTTAAATACAGTAATCGTACCGGTCTATTGGGAACTGATCGAACCGATGCAGGGGGAGTTTGACTTTCATCTTGTTGATGGAATTATTGAACAAGCCCAGGAAGAAAACCTGCGACTGGTATTCTTATGGTTCGGGTTATGGAAGAACGGAAAATCCTCATATGTTCCAAGCTGGGTTAAAAGGGACTACGAGACCTACTTTCGGGCGGTATATCAGAATAAAGAATCTTCCGATACGATATCGCCATTATGTGAGAAAGCCGTTGAAGCTGATGCGGCTGCGTTCAGATATTTCATGGCTCATCTGAAGAAAGCGGATGGAGATCGCCATACCGTTATCATGGTGCAAGTTGAGAATGAAATCGGATTCTTGGGCAGCGACCGTGATTACTCCGATCATGCGAACGAGCAATTCAACGACTCGATACCCGATGAATTGGCTGCGATTTTTGGCAAGGTAGGTTCATGGAAGGAGGCGTTTGCGGATGATGCGGAAGAATACTTTATGGCTTTTCATTACGCTCGGGCCATCGAACGAATCGCTAGCAGTGGTTCTGATGAGTACGCTCTTCCTATGTTCGTGAATGCATGGCTTGAGCAATTCCCATGGAAGCCCGGATCTTATCCTAGCGGGGGGCCGATAGCAAAGGTCATGCAGATTTGGAAAGCGACGGCTCCGACCATCTGTCTTTATGCGCCGGATATTTATGTTCCCAATTTTGCCGAGATTTGTGAGGAGTATACGGCCGGGAACGACAACCCCTTGTTTATTCCCGAAACTAGAAGAGACGTCGCTTCAGTGACAAACGTATTTTATGCGATTGGAAAACATAATGCCTTGTGTTTTTCTCCTTTTGGCATTGAAAGCATCTTTGCCCCTCCTTCAAATGACAACGCAAATATCGAATTGGGTTTAGCTCTGAATATCGACTTTTCTGCCTTTGTTTCAAATGGAACCGGCCCCTACCTCGCACGCAGCTACGAGCTTCTCGGCAATATGCAGGCGATCATTCAGAAGTACCGCGGTACAGGAAAAATGACGGGATTTATTCAAAATCATGAGCCCGGCTGTATATTGTCTTTCACCAAATATGATTTGAAAGTAAACTATCAGCGCAGACAGGAAGGGAAACCGGTGTCAGGCGGCCTCGTAATCGAAGCGTCGGATAACGAATTTATTTTAGTCGGCATTGGATGTTCATTTGAATTTCTGCCTAAGCGCGGCGACACTTCCAAAGTGGACTACATTAGCATCGAGGAAGGAACGTTCGTTAAAGACAAATGGATCCGGGGGCGTGTTCTGAATGGGGACGAAGCCTCTTATGGATTAGCAGTCGGCAGCAATCCATCCGCCTTTTGTGTGGAAATGTATCAATACCGTTGAACAATTTGAATCTCTGCTAAGCTATTGATAACGATGTCGGAGTCATAATGAGAACCTAGGCAATGATGAATCCATAGAAGAAGACGGAGTGAAGGAATGAAGGGGATGGGAGCAGCGTTGTTGATATATAATGAATGAAAACGTCGTAGGGGAAGTGAGCACATCATGAGGCTGCTGATCGTAGAGGATGAAGAGAGAACCAGGGAAATGCTGTGCAAGCATATTGCCTGGGGGGAGTTGGGTATTAATGAGTTGGAAACGGCCCGCAATGGCATGATTGCTCTGGAGAGGTTCCAGAGCTTTCGTCCCGACATCGTGCTCTGTGATATCCGGATGCCGAAGATGGATGGTATAGAATTCGCGCAACAGCTTCGTAAGATTGATGTTTCATGCAAGCTATTGTTCCTGAGCGGATTCTCGGACAAGGAATATCTAATGTCAGCGATCCGGCTGAATGCTCTCGACTTTATTGAAAAGCCGATCAATCTAGATAAGGTGAGGGAGGCAGTTCGAGAGGCAGTGGAGTCCAGAAAAAAGGATAAGCAAAAGCGAATGGAGGAGCGCCAACTGCAGGAGGCCTATGATGAAGGTCTGCCTTATCTGAGACAGGAGATGGTCCGCAAACTTATTTCAGTTCCTGATTCGCTCCATGTGTCGAAGGCTTTGGAGAGTAGAGAAACCTTTCTTTTGCCTCTGGAAGGACCGTATACTGTGCTTGCATCGTGCATGTACTGGCAGCCACCGCAATATCCCAAAGATCCGAGGCTAGTCCAAGAGGCAGTGTTGCGGGAGCTGAATATGAATAACAAGCTGGCTTCGCTGCAAGGCATCTGCGGTTTCGATTCACGGAATTTTTTAATCTTTATTCTGCCGGGGGTTTTCGGCTGCAGCTACCGGGAACAACGTAAGGTATTGGAGGATCTCTACGCCGAAGCGGCCGGGATCATAGGCAGCAATATCCGTTTCTGTATGGGGGTCGGAGAGTCGGTAAAAGAACAGTTGCAAATTCCGAATGCATACAGAACTGCTCTCGATGTGTGCAGTCTGCATTATTACAGCGAGGGTGATCGGCTAATCTTTGCCAATGCACTTGGTGGCAACCGATCACTTGCTACCGACTGGAACATGGTGCGCAGTCTGCGCGGACTTCTGAAGCAGGGGGAACTGGAAGCTGCCCGCAGTCTTATTGTGAATTGGACCAAGCAGGCCAGGGCAGCACGTGATCTGAATATTGTCCGGCTCAAGGATTCCTATTTCCAACTCTTGCTGGTCATTCTCGATACAGCTGTGCAAATGGGGTTTACGGATACGGATGAGGACATGGAGCGGCGGTATATCTGGAAGGAGATTGACCGTGTTCCCGACCTGGCAAGCATGGAAAAATACATCCTCTCCTTCCTGGACTTGTTCCTGGTACCGCCGGAAGGGGAAGGTAGCTCGGCTAAAATGAGAGAGATTCTGCATTATATTCACAAGTACTTTCATGAAAGGGGTTTCACAATTCGAGATATTGCTGATCATGTGGCGTTGAGCGAAACTTATCTCTGCTCCCTGTTCAAGAAGCAGAGAGGGGGCACCGTCAAGGAATATATCTCCTCGCTGCGAGTGGAAAAGGCCAAGGAACTACTTCTGGACAAGGAATTGAAGTTGTATGAGGTTGCAGAACGGACCGGCTTCACCGATGCCAATTACTTTACCACCTTTTTCAAAAAATGCGCAGGCTGCACGCCTTCGGAGTACCGGGAGAGGATGGCCAAATGAAACTGAAGTCCAGGAGAGCGTTCGCTGATTTTAGCATCCGGCATAAGCTGTTCGCTTCCTATATGCTGGTGATCATTATCCCGTTGGCCCTGCTGCTCGTCCTGCATCTGTTGTTAACCGCGAATGAAATGGAGAAGCAAGCGTTGACTTCGGCCCACAAAATGTTGGAGGAAACTAAATCCTACCTGCATTACCGTGCAGAGACAGTTAATGAAGTGTTGAACTTCATTGCCTTCAATGATACCGTTCAGACTCTGGTAGCCGAAGATCCGAGACGGTATGAGGATATCAATCTCTGGGGAACGGATGCCAGAAGGCTCGACCGGATACTGGTGAAATCCCGCTACAATTCGGATATTGAAACTGTTCAGCTCTATATGAAGCAGGGGCTTGCTTCAGCCACAGAAAGTCCCGACTATTTGAACATGGACAAATTGGAGAGCAGCCTCTGGTTCAAGAACTTTATCGCTTCCCATTCCGTCTTCACCTGGCTGCCTTCCTCCGCTATTGAACAGGAAGAGGGCAGCGATGAAGTATCCGTCCTGCGAGTCATTCCAAATGCGCACAATATACAGGTGAGTGATGGCCTTGTGCGTGCCCGGATCTCGCAAAGCACAGTTCGTTCCGTGTTGGAACATGCTGTTGCCACTCCGTCTACCTCCGTAGTCTTATTCAATAACCGCGGTGATGTTCTAAGCACCTCTGGTGAATTTCTGTATACCTCCAAGGAATTTAAGGATATGCTGTCTCTGGTTCCAGCCGATGGGGAAATCGACACTGTAGAGTTCAATGGGCAGCAAATCCTGCTTGGACTGGAGGCAATCCCTGAGACGGATATGAGTATAGCGATGATTGTGCCCTACTCGGACATACTGGAATCCAGCAACCGGATGCGCAATCGGCTGATCTTAATTTTTTTATTCATTATTCCCCTTACCTTTATTCTGTCCTTCGTTATTGCTGGTTCGGCAACCAAACGTCTCCGGCAGCTCATTCGGCATGTGCGCAAGGTCAAGGACGGCAATTTACGCATGTCACCGCTTCCAGCCAACCAAGATGAGATCGGAGAGCTAACAACTAATTTTAATATGATGGTGGAGAATGTATCGCGGTTGATGGAGGAGACCTACACGCTCGGGCGCGAAGTGAAGAACAAGGAGTTGAAGGCACTGCAGGCACAGATTAACCCGCATTTTCTTTACAATACCCTGGATCTAATCAATGTTATGGCTATTGAATCCGGTAATGAGGAGATATCCAAAGTAGTAGACTGGCTGGCTTTGTTCTATCGTTTGAGCCTGTCGAACGGCAGTGAGACCGTCACTTTGGAGAGTGAACTGCGGCATATTGAATCCTATGTGTCGATCCAAAACATGCGATTTAATAGTGCGATTACACTGAGCTTGAAGGTTTCACCGCTGCTGCTGGGCTGTGAGGTGCCCAAAATCATGCTGCAGCCCTTAATCGAGAATGCGATTCTGCACGGCATTTTAGAGAAAGATTCGGAGACGGGCATAATCCAGGTATCAGCTATGGAGGAGAAGGGCGATCTGGTCGTGGAGATCAGCGATGACGGCATCGGCATGGTGGAAGCAGTAGTGGAGGCTTTGTTAATCAAGCCTGTTAGCAAAACCACGGGCGGGTTTGGCATCAAGAACATTCAAGAGCGGATTCAACTGAACTATGGGTCGTTGTACGGATTGTCCTTTACCAGCCTACCTGGTGAAGGAACCACTGTATGGATCCGCCTTCCCAAGTCAATCAAAAAGTAAGCGCTTAAAAAAACGAAGAAAATCAAAACTTTCCCCCGTAGAGTGCTGGTCCTGCAAAGTTTTACAATAAGTAGAAAGAAGTATGTACATGGTTATTTCTTAAGGCTCCCTAACCCTGCGAGGCTGTCAGTACACATAAAGTCGTGGAATGAATAACGAAACGTCGTTCAAGGAGTAGAGCTGGCTTTCAGGCTCAGAGTAAACTTGAGTTAAAACATCTTCACAGTTGATGGAAACTTTAATTTTTTGGGGGGAAGAATGATGATTTACAAAGATGCCAGTAAATTTATTCATGAGAGAGTCGAAGATTTAATTGGAAGAATGACACTGCAGGAGAAAGTGGCCCAGTTAACTTGTGCAAATTCATATGGTGGAGAAACCGTGTATGATACTAGACACGGTAAATTAAAAGATGGCATTGGTACCATCAGTTATTTAAACGACTCCCTAACGGGTGACAATAAGAAGGATAAGGAGACAATAAAGGGCATACAAAAGTTTCTTGTTGAAGAAACCAGATTAGGTATCCCTGCGCTGTTTCATAGTGAAGGGATAGCAGGGGCGCAGATCCCAGGCGCAACTACTTTTCCGCAGTCTCTTAATCTTGCTTCTGCCTGGGAGCCGGCGTTAGCACAAAAAATGGGTGAGGTCGTCAAAAAACAACTAAGGGCATATGGATTCAAGGCTGTGCATTCCCCCCTGTTCGACTTGGGACGGGATCCGAGATTCGGAAGAATCGGCGAAACCTATGGAGAAGACCCCTATTTAGTTGCGCAAATGGGCGTGGCGTTCGTCAAAGGCGTCCAAGGTGATCATGAGATCATGGCTGCCGCTAAGCACTTTGTCGGTTATGGTAATGCTGAAGGGGGAAGAGGCGGCGGAGAACAGCAAGTCGACGAGCGAAGATTGTTGGATAGTTATTGCTTCCCCTTTGAAGCGGCTATTCATGAGGCGGACGTGAAAGCGATCATGAATAGTTATGGGATTTTAAATGACCAGGCTGTGTCTACGTCAAAGTGGCTGCTTACCGATATTCTGAGAGACAAGTTGGGATTTAATGGCTTGGTTGTGGCTGATTATGGCAGTATCACGCATGCAACATTACGGTATAGAGTGGCAGAAGATCATAAAGAAGCAGCTATTCTAGCACTTAAAGCCGGATTAGATGTAGAACAACCCGGCAACCAATGTTATCAGCATTTAATAGCGGCAGTTGAATCAGGCGAACTGGAAGAAGCCTATATAGATAATTCCGTAAGACGAGTTCTTGAGACCAAATTCAGGTTGGGGCTATTTGAGAATCCTTATGAAGACGGCGATTTCTTATATGAAATTAAAAAAGCGGAGAATTTGGAGTTATCACGGGAGATTGCGGAGAAATCGATGGTGTTGGTGAAAAATGAGGACAATATTTTGCCGCTCAAAAAGAGCCTGAAAGTAGCACTGATCGGCCCCGCCTCAGACACCAAAACCAACTTCTTTGGCGGTTATTCATCGGTAGGATCGGCCAACACAAGAAGTAGTGATTTCGACAAATCCGAAGAAGACAGCTTCCTGAGAATGCTTTATACAGGGGCCATAACCGACAATAAAGAGTCATTAAAATCGATGGGAATTGAATTTGATGACCAACCCACCCCTGAACAAAGAGAAATCATTATGAATATGATCAGACAGAATTTAGCTTCTGAAGATTCCTCGAAAAGAGTCTATAAAACGAATGAAGAATTTGTTCAAATGTTCTATCCGGATTGTGAATCGGTTAAAGATGTGTTGGAGAAAGAGCTTGGGAAAGATCATGTACTGCACGCCAAAGGCTGCAATATCTCCAAAGCTATCGACGGAGGGATTGAAGCGGTAAAAGCTGCGGTGCAACAGGCGGATATCGTCATTGCCGTTTTAGGCGGTAAAGAAAGCATGATTGATCCTGAAGCGACTTGCGGTGAAAACAAAGATAATCACAACATTGGTCTTGAACATTCTCAACTGGAAATGATGGCAGAAGTATTTAAGTTGAATAAACCGGTGATTTCAATTATTGTTGATGGCCGTCCATTAGCTACTCCATTGGTAAGCGAATACAGTAAAGCAGTCCTTTATTCGTGGCTGCCTGCACAGTCTGGAGCCGAAGCCATTATGAATATCCTTACCGGACAGAAGAATCCTAGTGGAAAGCTGCCGGTGACTATTGTCAAAGAAGCAGGTCAGATTCCTATGTATAACAGCAGACTACCACTCTATGTCGAAATTAATGAATGGGCTGAATATATTGATAACAGCATGAATACACCGTTATATCCATTTGGACATGGATTAAGTTACACACAATTTGAATACAGCGAATTAAAACAAGACTGCACGGTTCAAGCGGACGGAGAGTTGAACATAGAGTTTAAGCTGAAGAATGTGGGAGAGGTTACTGGAAATGAAGTGGTACAGATTTATATCCGGGATAAAGTGAGCAGTGTTGTAAGACCTGTGAAACAGCTGGTTGGATTTGCACGGGTTGAATTGGATGTCCAAGAAACAAAGAAAGTCACTTTCAAAGTAAATATGAAGCAATTGGCATTCCATGACCTGGATATGAATCAGGTTGTGGAACCAGGAAAGATGGAAGTGTTTATAGGTGCTTCATCCCAAGATATTCAATTAAAAGGCACCTTTGAGATTATAGGTGAAAAACTTATTGTTGAACGAAAGGCATTTTCATCGAAAGTAACAATTACAGAACAATAAAAACTGGAGGTCAGATATGTTAAGAGAAAACATCGACCGGGCTTGGGAGTTTATCTATGGAACGCCATCTTCAATGCCAGACTTAGGTCAGCCAGGAAGAACCGTGAATTTGCCGCATGACTTCATGATTGAGACAGATACGAAACCAGAAGCGCCTGGAGGATCATTAACAGGTTATTACGCCGGAGGAATCGGAACCTACACCAAGGTTCTTGACATTCCCGAAGCATATGCTAATAAAAGGGTTCTGGTGGAATTTGACGGTGTGTACATGAATGCAACGGTTAAATTGAACGGGCATATTGTTACGAGACACCGTTACGGCTATTCTCCTTTCCATGCTGACCTTACACCGTATTTGAAGCCGGGCAAACTCAATAACCTAATGGTTATTGTCAATAACGGAGCACAACCGAATGCTCGCTGGTACTCGGGCTCGGGTCTTTACCGCCATGTCGATTTGCTTGTCGCTCCAAAGGTACATATCGCTCCGTGGGGGATTTTTGCCCATACCTCCCATATTGTAGACGGAACCGCTTTTGTCATTGTCGAAACGACGGTTGAGAATTCTACAGCTGCTGCCGCCGATCTTTGGTTGAACATCAAGATGATGAAGGAAGCATCCGGAACCGAAGCGGGGACCGGTCGGGTGAAAGTGCATGTGCCTGCTGGAGAGAAGGCTGTCGGCCGGGTAACAGTGGCGGTTGAACATGCGGATCTGTGGGATATCAATAGCCCTAATCTGTATAGAATTACAGCAGATCTAGCCGACAAAGAGTCAGTTCTTGATCACGATAGCACCCACTTCGGTATTCGAACGATATCCGTTGATCCACACAATGGCTTTATGTTAAACGGGCGTTCTCTTAAGCTTAAGGGCGGCTGCGTCCATCATGACAATGGCATTCTCGGTGCAGCTTCGTTTAAGGACAGTGAATTCCGGAAAATGAAACTTCACAAAGATAACGGATTTAACGCTATTCGATTTGCACATAATCCGATGTCAAGAGATTTACTTGATGCTTGTGACCGTTTAGGACTGTTAGTTATTAACGAGGCTTTCGACGTTTGGACAATGGAGAAAAACACTCACGACTATAGTCTATACTTCGCAGAGGATTGGGCGAAAGATCTGGAAACAATTATGCTTCGTGACCGGAACCATCCGAGCGTAATTATGTGGGCTACGGGCAATGAGGTGCCTGAACGGGCGGGAATGTCTGACGGTTACCGTTTGGGAGCTCAACTAGCGGCTCAAGTGCGTAAGTTCGATCCAACTCGATTGGTCACGAATTCGTTATGCTCTCTCTTTAATGGACTTGACGATGAAGAGACCGCAATCTTTTACGAGGAATTGTCTCAGCTATTTAAAGCAGGTGGAGGCTCCACAATCAATTATGATACCGAATTCGGTATGAAGGTCTGGGCTGACTATACGGAAGCTTTCGCTGCCCCGCTAGACGTCGTCGGTTATAATTACATGAACTATCATTACGGCAATGCTATCGAGAAATATCCGAACCGTGTGATCTGCGGAACAGAAAGCATGCCCCTTCAGTGCGACAAGTACTGGCATGATGTGGAACAATTTTCTCATGTGATTGGTGATTTCGTATGGACAAGCCATGATTACATTGGCGAAGCGGGACTTGGAAAAGCGAAGTATGTAGATTCCGAAGAGGTTGTGGACACAAATATAAGCATTGGTAGTTCCCCTTATCCTTGGCGTGTAGCCAATAATGCGGACTTCGATCTTTGTGGCTTAGAACGCCCTCAGCTTGCCTACCGCAGAATCGTATGGGGTTCTCAAGAGACCTTCATAGCAACGAGAAATCCGGGAAACTATAGAAAGATGGAAGTTCTGAGTAGATGGGGGTGGCCAGAATGCGAGCATCATTGGAGTTGGGCAGGTTTAGAGAGTATCCCGACACAGGTAGACGTTTACTCCGCAGCCGAGGAAGTGGAACTGATTCTGAATGGGGTAAGTCTTGGCAGAAAGCCGGCCGGAAAGGAAAATCAATATACAACTAATTTTGAACTTACGTATGAACCAGGCATATTAGAAGCAGTAAGCTTAGTGAGAGGAAAGCGCATTTCAACCGATAAGCTAGTATCGGCAGGTCAACCCGAAGGAATCCGGATGATTCCAGACAAGAAAGAGCTTATGGCAGATGGTCAATCATTGATTCATGTAGTTGTCGAAATCATTGATGCGGAAGGTAGATTAGTGCCAACAGCCGATTTTAAGGCGACAGCCAAGGCTCAAGGAGCAGTGACACTGGCAGCGTTCGGCACGGGTAGGCCGCAAACAACTGAGAACTATACAAAAGGGGAATTTACTTCGTATAAGGGAAGACTGCTTGCCATTGTCCGTGCAGGCTACGAACCTGGCTTGTCAACATTGAAGATTGATATTGACGGGTTGGCTGCTGCATCCATTGAGATCCCGGTACGTTTGATAGAAGAACATAATGTACAGACAGCCTAATACTAACTGAAAAGGTGCGGTCTGAAATTAAAGCCAAAACAAAAAATATAGATAAATGAGCTGTACAGTAAAGCGGTCTTAATTCAGGGCTTCCGGCGCTAAAGCCATTATGAATATATTAACGGGAAAGAAGAACCCCAGCGGAAAGCTACCTGTGACCATTGTGAAAAACTAGGTCAGATTCCTATGTATAACAGCAGACTACCGCTCTATGTTGAAAATAATTCCTCTATTTCCATAACCGTTTACTAGGAGTGAGAAAATGAAAGTAGATAAAATTCATCATTTTTCTGATAAAGGTAACTCTTGTATTATTAATACGCCACGGCCCCCGAGGCATTGGTACAATTATTTGTGGAGCGAGCAAGGATATTGCACACAAGTTTCCCAAATTGGGCATGGCCGAAGCTATTATATCAATTCAAAAGCAGACATGTGTATGATCAATAATCAGGATGCCAAATACCTGTACTTGCGCGATGATGACGCCAATGTGTACTGGAATATAGGGGAAGGCCCATTAAATGAAGAAGTCGAGGATTTCTCATGTGAGCACAATATTGGATATTCCATTCTCCAATCACAAAAGAACGGCGTCCATGCTTCCTGGAAGCTTTTGGTCCCGCATGAAGGCTATAACGAGGTATGGGTAGTCAAGGTCAGGAATAATACGGATAAAGTTAAGAATATCAGCGTATTCTCTACCGTGAGCTTTGAGCTTGAAGGCTTTAATTACCCGCGGTATTACGAAATGTACAGGAGCTGTGAAACCTTCTTTGATGAGAGGCTGAATGGTATTTACTGCCAGTCCAATCATCCCTTCGCGCCCCATAACAGATATAACGGTTATATCGCCTGCTCGGATACCGTCCACGCCTTTGATGGCAATCTTGGTGAGTTTCTGGGGGAGTTGGGGTCGTATACCAGATTGGATGCCATGCCGGCACCGTTGTTCCAGCGGCCTGACGTTGTAGTTAAGGGGAAAGATTGCACAAATTCTCTAACAACGCTTGTTAACCTCGGTGGGGTCTTGCAGAACAAGCTGGTACTGGCAGCTGGTGAAGAGAAGGAGCTGTATTATGTGCTGGGCGTCAGTGAATCGTTGGAAGAAGCGGTTCAAACGATGGAGCAATACAGCAACAGGGACCGTATCGAACAAGCACTACTGGAAACAAAGGAGCACCAGAAGTGCAAATACGCTGGCCTCCATATTGTTACGCCTCATGAGAAGTTGAACGTGCTTATGAACGAATGGGTGAAAAAACAGATTGACTTCTGCATAGTCGGCAAGAAGGGGGTTCGGGATAATCTTCAGATTGCCGTAGCCCTTCTAAATTACAGACAGGAAAGGGCCAAGGAGGAAATTATAGAATGCTTGCGGCATCAGTTTAAGGCAGGACATGCTGTGCTGACTTGGTATCCATATGATGCTACCCGTTACTCAGACCAGCCGTTCTGGATTATCTGGGCGGTGTGTGAGTTGATTAAAGAAACCGGAGATTATTCTCTTCTGGATATGGAGATCGAATATCAGGATGAAGGCTCGGCAACGATGCTGGAGCATGTAAAGGCTGCAGTCAACCGGTTGATTGAAGATAAAGGGAAACATGGCCTGGTGCGGATTTTCTTCGCGGATTGGAACGATGCCTTGAATATTACAACGGACCCGGATGCGGAATCTGTCATGCTATCCCAGCAGTTTTGTTATGCCCTGAAAGAGTTGTCAGCGTTGATCCGGCGATTGGGCGACACAGGTTATGCTGGGTACTTGGATGAACAGTACCATATCCTCCGCAATGCGATTAACGAAATGGCTTGGGACGGAAGCTGGTATATGCGCGCTCTTAGCAAAGAAGAGAATATCGGCTCCAAAGACAGCAAGGGGAGCACAATCTATATTAACGCACAATCGTGGGCCGTACTAGCTGATATTCCGGATGAAGAGAAGCTGCCCAAGGTGCTGGATTCCATGGACAGCATGGAGCATGATTTTGGTTTCCCGATCAATATGCCTCCCTATACGGAATATTCTCCCCATGTAGGCAGAATGGCCGGCATGCTTCCCGGGCTATTCGAGAACGGCGGAGTTTACTGCCACGCAACCGGTTTCAAAATTATGGCGGATTGCAAGGCAGGCAGGGGAGTAGAAGCCCTACGTACATTGCTGAAGATCATTCCAGACAGCGAAGCGAATCCATCCACACAATCTGGAGCGGAGCCGTATGTCTTCACTAATTGTTATTCAATTCACCCCAAATATTATGGGAAGTCCTACCAATCATGGACAACCGGAACCTCGGCATGGGGACTCATGTCCCTCTTGGAGGGAATTATGGGGATCAAGCGGGATTATGATGGTCTCCGGATTGACCCTTGCTTCCCGGCAGATTGGGAGGAAGCCCAGGTATTTAGGGAGTTCCGTGGCACACGTTATGATATTACCATCCGGAACTCATCACGGTTGTCTGAAGGACAACCCGAGATACAGGTGGATGGAAGCCTTATCAATGGAAATCTGCTGCCTCTCTTTCAGGATGATCGGACCCATTCTGTAGAAGTTGTTCTTAAGCCCAAACCTTCGAACACAAAAGTCGTCATATGAATAACGGAAAGTCGTTGTGGGATCTGCGGCCTAAAGGTTTGGCTATCGATGTGGTGAAAGGTAGATTTGAAAATTTGTAGAGGAGTTGACAGCATGATTGGTACTTGGAGTTTTCTGCACCAAACGCCTCAATCCACGATTAAAATGCAATTTATCATTGAAAAGAAAGAAACTTATGTATTATCAGTTGTTCTGGAACCGTTTCCGTTTCCAATCGAAATCACTGCGTTGACTGTAGAAGGCAACATGCTTCAGGCCAAGGGAGTATCATCATTTGTACCAAATGAAACGCTTGAATTTGAACTGACATTTAATGATGAAGAGTTTCAGGGCAGGATCAAGATTCCCTTCCAGGAAGCATTCTTCGTAAAAGGTGTGAAAGGGCCTGGCCCATCGCTCGCGGATACGCTCATTTCCGAAATCGCTCCTTATCGGAAGCATGATGTAAAGCAACGCGACGATACAGAGATTTACCTATCCGTTGAAGCTCTTCTCAGCAAGATGTCCATTACTGATAAGATTGGTCAAATGAGTCAGTGTATGTCTACAAACCTTTCGCTTGGATCAGAGCTTGCGTCTGACACACCGGAAAAACTGGTTGCAGAAGGCCGGGCTGGTTCAGTTCTGTCGGCCGTAACGGGTCGCAGAGTGTTCGAACTCCAAAAAATAGCGGTGGAGCAATCCCCGCATAGTATTCCGTTGCTATTTAATTTTGACGTTATACATGGGTTTCAGACGGTATTTCCCGTGCCGCTTGCTTGGTCCTGCAGTTGGGACTTGGAATCTATCAGGGAAGCTTGTGCGATTGCCGCAAAAGAGGCTACCGCCAGCGGTATCACATATAACCATGGACCGATGGTCGATGTTACGAGAGACCCGCGTTGGGGTCGCGTCGTAGAGGGCGCAGGCGAAGATCCTTATCTGGGAAGTCTAATCGCCAAAGCTCAAGTAGAAGGCTATCAAGGTAACAGTTTACACGATCCTGATACACTCATTGCTTGTTTAAAGCATTTTATTGCATACGGAGCTGCCGAGGCAGGAAGAGATTACAATACGGTAGATATTTCGGAAGGTACCTTGCGGAATGTTTACTTACCGCCCTTCAAGGCGGGGATTGAATCGGGCGCCGGGTCGGTGATGAATGCCTTTAATACGTACCAGGGGGTTCCTGTGGCAGGAAACCGCTACCTCCTTAACGATGTACTGAGAGGAGAGCTGGGCTTTGACGGTATATTGATTTCCGACTACGGCTCCATTGACGAAATCGTCGCTCATGGGTACGCAAGGGATAGCAAAGAAGCAGCAAAAAAGGCTCTTGATGCAACGTTGGATATTGAGATGGTGACTCGTTCTTATGATCATTTACATGAATTGATCGAACAGGGACTCGTTACGGAAGAACAATTGGACCAAGCGGTACGTCGGATTTTGACTTTTAAGTATAAGATCGGCATTATGGATGACCCGTTCCGTTATGTACGCCCGGAAATAGAAAAGGAATCTCACTTCCATCCGAGTCATCTGACAGCGAGTCGAAGTCTGGCGCAGAAATCCATCGTTTTGTTGAAAAATAACGGCTTGCTCCCGATTACAAGCAAGGAACGAAAGATAGCTGTAATTGGTCCATTCAGTGATAGCAAGGATCTGCTGGGACCGTGGCAGTGGTCCCGATATGCGAATGAAACCGTTACGCTCTGGCAAGGGATTGAAGAACAGGGAGTACCGGCGGTAGATCTTTTGCTCGAAGAAGGATGCAAGGTTGAGGAAGCGATTGTAGGAGGACTGGAGCGGGCAGCTTCTGCGGCGGAACAAGCCGACATCGTTATTCTTGCCCTTGGTGAGAACAGTGAAATGTCTGGCGAGGCTGCATCCCGCATGGATATTACGCTGCCGAAGGCTCAACAAGAACTAGCGGAGGCAGTTGTTAAGGCAGGCAAACCGACCGTATTGGTTCTAACAAATGGACGTCCTCTTGTGCTGGATTGGTTTGAGCATCATATGGACGCCATCGTGGAGACATGGTTCCTTGGATCTCAAGCCGGGCATGCCATAGCAGATGTGCTCTTTGGCAATTATAATCCGTCCGGCAAACTAACGATGAGTTTCCCCGCTCATGCCGGACAAGTACCAGTATACTACAATCACTTTAGCACTGGGAGGCCTGTAACGGAAAGCAATAAGCATTTAAAGTTCTTTTCCAAGTATATAGATGGTTCTAATGATCCCCTGTATCCTTTTGGTTACGGGCTAAGCTATACGACGTTCGAGTATTCGGCAATTTGGTTATCCCAATCGCAGATGAATGCTTCAGAGACAATTACTGCCAACGTGACGATTACCAATACAGGTATGATACAGGGAGAGGAGACCGTCCAGTTGTACATTCAGGACCTTCATGGCAGTGTGGTCCGTCCAGTGAAGGAGCTTAAGGGGTTCCAAAAGGTGACATTAGCCGCAGGCGAAGCACAAGAAATCCGCTTCACCATCGCCGAAGCGGATTTGGCTTTTTGGAATTCGGATCGAAAATATGAGGCCGAACCGGGGAAGTTCAAGGTTTATATCGGATCGAGTTCTCGCGATGTGAAAGAAGCGTCATTCGAACTTCTGCCTTAAACGAGTTCTGGTATTGGAAAGGTCCTTCTCTACGATGCTGCTGGGTCCGATCCTGTGGAAGGATTAGCGAAGTAGAGAGGGAGTTCTGATTGTTTCAGCTGGTCCATTTTTACATTGGGGAAGGGTAGTGACTTCCTTGTTAACATTCATATACCGCTGTTTATAAATTTGTTCAAAGATAGCGAAGCAGGAAATGTGCCGATAGAAGCCTATAACACTTAATTATTTTATAAAGCGCTCGCTATGAGTCTTATGTAACACAGTTGCAATATTTCCAGTTAATTCAGTCCTCGATTTTGTATTTGACTATTGAGTGGAGTACATTTATCGGCCAAGATCAAAATATATTCTGTTTAAGATGAGGAAGAGAAGTGAATTGTTAACGCATCCATTTGAAGTGCCAGAGTCAAAAAAAATACGTCTTATTATTAACACTGATGCTAAGAATGAGGCAGACGATCAGTATGCGATCGTTCATGCTTTGTTGACGCCTCGATTTAATCTGAAAGGGATCATTGCTGCACATTTTGGTGAAAGACGGACAACGGCTTCAATGCAGGAGAGCTATGACGAAATCATTAACTTGCTTGACTTGATGAATATGAATGATGAGGTGCCGGTGTTCAAAGGGACAGAAAGATCGATACCCAATGAGAACACTCCTACGATGTCTGAGGGAGCTGAACTCATTATTCGTGAGGCCATGTTGGACGATCGACAGCCCCTCTATGTTATTTTTCTTGGAGCAATCACAGATTTGGCTTCAGCGTACCTGGCTTGTCCGGAGATTGCAGGCAGGTTTACTGCCGTTTGGATTGGAGGCGGACCTTGGCCTAACGGTGATTTTGAGTTTAACTTAAGTAATGACATTGCTGCAGCGAATGTGGTTTTTCGTTCCAATATCCCACTTTGGGTAATTCCATGCAATGTTTATTCGACCATTCGAGTAAGTATTGCAGAACTTGCTGTCAAAGTTAAGCCTTATGGTAAGATCGGAGCGTATTTATTCGAGCAGTTGGTAGAATTCAATCATCGCATTTGCTTGACAGAGGACTGGCCGAAAGGAGAAAGATGGTGTCTTGGCGATTCCCCAGCTGTCAGTGTATTACTTGACGATCATGAGTTCTTTTACGAAATGAAGCCTGCACCACGAATCACCAGTGATATGCGGTACGTTCATGACCAGTCAGAGCGTCTGGTTCGTTGGTACAATCATATCGATTCAAGGTTTACCTTAGAGGATATGTATGCAAAATTGCAGCTCCATTACGGGTGAAATGATACCCACTACAGCCACTATCCAGAAGGAGATCAACATCAAATCAAATATAATGTGGGTGATTTTCATTACGAGTACTATGATGATATATGGGACCATCTGGTAAAGTGGTTACTGCTTTTGAGGTCTATCTCCTTGTGTTTTGTTATTTGTTAGAAAATTTATAAGTAATTTTTAATTCAAAATTACTCTGAAAAAGCAATCTTTTCAGAAGGTCACTACATTCTTCCTTTAAACGCCGTAAAGAGGTTAATGGCAGAAATTGATTCGCTACTTTAGATCGAACAGTTGATTTTTTTCGTGAAGTTCGTGATGGGATGATCACCTTAACAGTAATCAGCCTCGGACATTTAGGGCAGATAACGTACTTGCGTGGTCACCGATCAGTCAATCAGCTTAGGAGATGACATCATGGGGAAGAAGCTTAAGGGGCATGGACTATTTGAATGCCCGCGATTTATGTTGCCAGAGCACGCTACTTGTATCAGCGTCGATCTGCGAGTGTTTAATTCGTTTGGAGATATTCGGATTAGTGGTGATAACTCTAAATACTTCTCACAGGGAAATTAAGATTGCTGCGAGGTGAACATGATTTTCTTTGGAACAGACTGGAGGAAATGATATCAGCAAGTAAAAATAGTCTCTCTATTTAAACCGCAATTAAGATCATAACCTGACAAGCAGGCGATCTATCGTTTCCATCGGATGCTTATTGATTCGCTTCATAAATTGGCTGACATGAAGCTTAATTTTATAGAATTTCTCGAAAAAGACGTTGTTAACTACATCGGCTTTCGCTTCCGCGCGGGCGTACGTCTGCGGTCTCGGATTGTACGAGATGCAGATTAACGGCATGAAGGCCGGCGACGAATATTTCACCCCGCACTTCAACGCCTACCACAAGTGGCTGCAGTACCAGACGTACGACGTTACGGAGTTGCTGCGCGAGGGCGATAACCGGGTGGAGGTCAGCCTCGGCAACGGGTTATACAAAAGCCGCTTCGGGTTCGATGGTCATTCCAAGGAGTTATATGGCAACGAGTTCGCGCTCTGTGCGAGATTTGGGTGACGCACGCCGACGGAACGTCGGAAGTCCTGAAGTCCGATACGGAATGGACGGCGCTTTGGTATAAAGTTCGAGACGCTTCGGTAAGGGATTTTGCCTCTTACTATCCCATGGATGCGAGCATGCTCGACGAGCTGGATGTGAAATTAAAGGCACTGCGCTAAGGTAACTTCTCATTCCATTTGCGGTTTGCAGCAATGATTCTAAGCGTTTTGCGGGATGTTTCCTCTGTGGGAACATCCTTTTTCTTTCCAATGATTTGCTACACTTTGAAAATAGGACTGACTGGAAAAACAGAAAGTCGTCATATGAATAACTGAAAGTCAAAATCTATTGAAGATTTATCAAAAAGCACTTCAACTATATTTGAAATGACGGCGCTTGCATAGAACAACCGCATTTTAAGGTCCTTAATGAAGGGGCTTACAGATGAAAAACATGAATTGAAAGGGGACTATCTATGATTAAACACATTTTTCCAGATGATTTTCTATAGGGAGGGGCAAAATGTTGAGGGGACCTGGAATCAGGACGGTAAAGGCTTGAATTTTGCTGACGTTATGACTGCCGGGCGCATAGCACTCCAAAGGAAATTTCAAATAATACCAAGCTTATTTTGTTGATACGACATAAAACGACAAACTATTTCGTTCATATTAGGTATAATTTACTGCATTCATAGTTAAAATGATCTACTTTTTTAACCATATTAATGTTAGGAGAATATTTATGTATATATCAAGTATTTCCATAGAAAACTTTCGAAACTTTAAAATTAATACTACTATAAACTTTAATGAGGGTATGAATGTAATTATAGGTCATAATAATTCTGGAAAATCTAACTTGCTTAAAGCTCTTGAATTAGTTCTCAGTGTAGGATCATCCAAAAAGCTGAGTGTGGATGATTTTAACAAGGAAGTTACAATCAATGATCTCAAAAAAAATTCTCCTAAGGTAACCATTTCATTAATTTTTACTGAATCCAAAAATGAGGAGGAATTTTCAGAGGATTTAGTAACAGTATCGAACTGGCTTATCCAGCTTAAAAAACCATACCAAGCAAAATTGACTTACTTATTCTATTTACCAGAAAAAGAGGAAGAAGATTATATCAATGCAATGAAAAATGTAAGTTCTAAAAACATAGAAGACTATTGGCTCATTATTAAGCATAAATTTTTAAGGAAATATAAGTCAAGTATTTACGGTGGTGATGCTTTATTGAAGCAGGCTGCTGAAAATGAGTCTCTAAAAAAAATTGATTTTCAGTTCATTGATGCAATTCGTGACGTAGAACGTGATTTATATACTGGAAAAAACACTCTTTTGAGAGAAGTTATTGATTTTTTTATGGATTATGAAATAAAGAATAATGATCAAAAAGGCATAAATAGAAAAACACAAGAAGAAGAAATTGAAAAATTAAAAAAAGATTTTTCTGTTAATGCAGCTGCTCTTATAAAAACACTACAAGATCGTATGGAGCATGGTAAGAAAGAGATGTTAAGTTACGCTCATGATACTGGAGCCTCTTTTGGAAACGCTGTGCCTGATTTTGATGGGAATATTTTGGATTCAGAATTATATTCTGCACTTAGATTAATTGTAAAATACGAAACTGGTATAACTATACCGGCCACTCATAATGGCTTAGGCTATAATAATCTTATTTTTATGTCTTTATTACTTTCTAAGATGCAAAAAGATGCATCTGGTGATTATTTAGGAAGCAATGCGAAGACATTTCCTATTTTAGTAATTGAAGAGCCTGAAGCTCATTTACATCCAGCTATGCAATATAAATTTTTAAAATTTCTTAGGGAAAACGGCAAAAGTAAAGCTAGACAAATTTTCATAACGACTCATTCACCTAATATTACTTCAGCTGTCTCTTTAGATGAAATTATGTGTTTTCATCGAACTGATAAGAATCAACTTAACATAGCATATCTGGGGAGAATTTTTGATAATGACCCAAAGGGTAAAGCCTATGTTGAGAGATTTCTTGATACCACTAAATCTGATATGCTGTTTGCAAAATCTATAATCTTTGTTGAAGGATTGGCAGAACAATTAACTATGTCTTTATTTGCGAAATATCTTGGTTACGATTTAGAAGGTGACCATGTTGCAGTAATCAATGTTAATGGGAGATACTTTGATCATTTTCTAAAGCTTTTTAATACTAGTCAAAAATTCACTTTGCATAAAAAGGTCGCTTGTATTACTGACTTAGATCCAGTTAGAATTGCTGAAATACAAAATTCAAAAGATGACTCAGATAAAACTAATTTAGATAAGGATACAAAATGCTACCCTTTCGAAATGTATACAGAGCCAATTTATTATACTTATTTTCCATGTACTAATCAGTTAGTGTACCAAATACAGCCTTATAATATCCGTTGTTTCTCCCAAAAAATCAATCAAGGTAAAACCTTCGAATATTCATTGTGCTATGAGAATCCCGGTAATTTTTTGATTCTTACTAAAAATATGACTAACTATAAAGAACTTGTTGATTTATTTGAACTTTATAATAATAGGGAATCATTCGAGTCTATTTTAGAACGAATGGGAAAAAAGGGGGGATTTCACACTAGAATCACCGATAGTATTGCTAAGTATAACCACGACGATAAAAAGGAGCATGTTCTAGCTGCTAGATACCTTAGCTCGATCAGTAAGGGAGAGAACGCATATGAGCTTGCCTTCAATTTGGAGCAAAACTTAGAAGATGTTGATAAGAAACCATTTCATGTTCCACAATATATAAAGGATGCGATCGTATGGATTTCAAAATGATAACTGCTGACTCTGCAATTCCAATTGAAACTCACTTTAAAGTCATAGCTGGACCTGGGGCGGGTAAAACACGATTTTTAATCAACCATATTCAGCATATATTACATAAGTCCGAGCGCTTAGGACGAAATAAGAAGATGGCTTGTATTACCTATACTAATATTGGTGTTGAAACTATTCTAAAGAGACTTTCCAATGAACATGATCACGTTGAAGTATGTACTATCCATAGTTTTTTATTTCTGCATGTAGTAAGACCTTTTATACCTCTAATCAGCAGGAAACATAAAATTGATATTGATAAACTTAAAGGCCCTTCTGATCATTTAATATCAGGATTCTTTAAAAAAACTTCTGCTTTGGAGAGACAATACAAACTATCCAACGTCGATGTGGTGAAACATTTATTTTGGTCCATTGATAATGATAATGAATGTAAACTTCACATCAAGGGTCGAAAAGTTGATATGCATAATAGCCTGTATAGATACAAGCAGATGTTTTGGGAAAAAGGAATTCTCCATTACGATGATGTACTAGCTTTTGCTTGGGAAATAATGCATGACTATCCTGATGTTTTGAGAGTAATTCGTTCTAAATTTCCATATATCTTCATAGATGAGTTTCAAGATACGAGCCCTTTGCAAACAAGAATAATAAAAAAAATTGCAGAAAAAGAAACTATTGTAGGTGTTATTGGAGATGCAGCTCAATCCATTTATGGTTTTAAGGGCTCTGATGTTAAACAATTTGAAAAATTTAATTTAGAGAATATCTCGTTCTATAAAATGGAATATAACCACAGAAGTACAGAACAAATTATAAATCTTTTAAATACTATTCGTTCTGATATTATTCAAAGAAGTCCGGAAAATAAACAGGGTAATTTACCAACTATTTTAATAGGTCATCCTTTGAAGGCCGTTAAATACATTCATAATTTACTTAATACTGAAGATCTTTACACACTCTCATTTTCCAACATTAAGGCTAACTCTTTGAGGGATAAAATTGATTATGATGACTTTATTACATTCGAGACACTCGAATCTGTTTTTACTGAAAATGATTCAACTAGTGACCGGAGAAAAATCATGATTTCTTTTATTAAAGCAATAGAATATGCACGTTTATTAAATTTTAAAAAAGCTATTCAGGAAATAAGCAGGAGCACCATTGGAATAAGTGACAAAAGAAGAGCATTAGAGATCATTCAGCAGATGTTAGCTGAATATCCTACGTACAAGGACGAACCCATCCAAAAATTGTATGAGAAGATTGTGAGCCTAAATATAGATATACCAGTAATCGCAATAAGGAAAAAACCAACCAAAATAGAGGTCTTTTATAAAAGCAAAAAATATTCAGAACTTGCTTTATTGATTCAAAACCAAGAAAATCATGGGTTCGATCGAACAATTCATCAAGCAAAAGGAAGTGAATTTGAAAATGTACTGGTTAATGTTCTTCCAAATAAGCAAAAATATTCTGAAGAGAGAGAACTCGGTTTCCTTTTAAATCCTGATGTGTCTAATAAAGAAGACCATCGAGTTTATTATGTGGCTGTAAGTAGAGCAAAATCTAATTTGTTTTTCTGCGTGCCAAGTTTGTCGCCAAGTGCAGCAAAAAAACTTAGTGAACTATGTGTTATATTCACGCTCGCTCCATTTAAGAAGGAATAACCCGTTTTGCCTTGGATCTTAGTCGACAGAGCAAATTTCCAAGGAGTGCATTGGTACTTAAGGGAGCGGTCGAGGACTCAGCCGCTCCAAAAAAGTCAAAACAGTCCTCCTTTTATTAATGGTTATGATGGGCATGTGCATCCGGCACACCTGATTCTATAGTGCACAAAATGGATTCATCGTGTCTATGCTGTTCGGACTCGATCTGCAAAGTAGAGTGAGGAATGTTCTTATGCTCCAGCATATGCTCGATACTGTGCAGTAGGGCCTCGGTTTCATACACTGTTTTATTTCCATCAACTACGATATGCGCAGTCAGAGCGTTTAAGTTGCTAGTAATTGACCAAATATGCACATCATGTACGGCTTTCACACCTTCGAACTGCGAAATGGATTGTACGACTTCCTCTACATCAATGTTACGGGGTGTTCCTTCCATAAGCACATGCAGGGAAGGCTTACTAACAAAGTAACCACTGCGAAGGACAAGTACTGCGACAATTACACTAGCAAGTGGGTCTGCCCAACCCCATCCGAAGAACATCATCAGAAGAGCGGCAATAATCGCTCCAGCAGATCCCAGCATATCGCTGAGGACGTGCAGCTAAGCACCTCTCATATTCAGGTTGTGCTCTGTATCGCTACCTCGCATCATAATCCAGGCAACGAGTATATTAATGAACAGGCCAATAATACTGATAACTAGCATCCCTACTGTAGCCACTTCTGGCGGATTTATAAACCGTTCAATCGCTTCGTAAAAAATGTATAAGGCAATCGCAATCAGAGTAATACCGTTTAGCATTGCAGCCAATATTTCAAATCTCCTGTAACCAAAGGTTTTTCCCTTATTGACAGCTTTCTCTCCAAACTTAAACGCGAGCAAAGCGATCGCCAACGCAAGAGAATCCGATAACATATGACCTGCATCCGAGAGCAAAGCTAAACTATTGGTAATAAATCCACCAAAAGCTTCGACCAGCATGTAAGTAGTGATGATAATGAAGGAGATCAGCAAAACTTTTTTGTTGTTGTGTCCATGCCCATGACTATGATCATGTCCTGCCATACATATCCCAGCTTTTTATTTTATTAACACATGAACAACTGTTCATATGTTTTATTGACTTCACTTATATGTGGGGAAAATCTACACTTCAAGTGAAGCATGGCGCAACATCAGTATTTTGTTGCCTTTGAAGTTTTATAAAGCATTAAAGCACTTCCGTATTGAGAAAGTGGTTAATAGGTCTAACGTTGTTTTAGTGTATTTATTTTACGGTGTATATAAAGAGAGGATGTTTTAAACAGCTTTAAGAAGTCGAGTAGGACCGTCGAATTCAAAAAATAGAAACAAGCAATCAGGCTTGTTTATCCACTGATACACTGGTCCATTCAGAACAACCACTCCAATACAGTTAAACACACAGTATAAGTAAGGTTTGAATCGAATAGAAGAACAAATGCGAGGAATTGGAGTAAAGGGACTGATTAAAGAAGATGACCATGACGTAGTAGATGAACTTCTTACCACAGTAAATAAGTTAATCAAATAAAAAATGTTTATGATGCAGATCCAGAGAACAGTTGGTAATGTTCAATATTTTGTCAAGCTGTCAACACAGGAAAATGTCCGTCTGCAATCAGCCAAGGTGAACAGTCGCCGCTAACTTTTGGAGGAGCAATATACACTAAGAAGAACAGTTACTCTGTACAGGTCAGAATAATATGTACAAATTAGATATTGAAATGTAAATAGTGAATAGAAAGGAAGCATTCCTTAAGAAAAGTACGAATGAATTTTACAAATGTTCGTAGCAAAAATTCTTTAAGAAATCAAATTATAATGCGCTATATATAACTATAATTTTTTTTAATCCTACAATTCATGAAATAAAAAGAACTCATTTTTGTTAATGAGTTCTTTTTATTTATGATGCACTCTCTTTTTTCTTTTGTTTGTTTTTCTTAGTTGATGGATTTGAGAGAAGAGTAATGCTCGTTTGAAGAGCTTCCATTAAATCAATAATGTGATGTGACTCATTCTTTTCTGAATCTATTTGGATTACTTCTTGTCCAGAAATTTTAGATTGTATTAACGACTGCATTCGAACTTGCCCGACATTTATAAATTGGGATTCATCGGTTTTAGAAGAGGAGAGGTTCTTTATTAACTGCTGAGCTAACTGTAATTGATCCGAATCTATTTGTGCTTCGCTAGGCAAATTCGGTATACGTTCAGAAGGACGTATTTCATTTGGGTAGTACATGGTAGACAATTGGATAAATGATCCGTTCATTGGTTTAAGTATGCAAAGTTTTGTACTTGATCTTATCGTTATTTTAGCAACTGCTACACGTTTAGTAACTTCCAATGCCTTAATAAAAAGACTGTATGCATCTGTGTAGCTATCTTCTGGACCAAGGTAGTAGACCTTCTGTGTGAACATTAAGTCCACTGATGTCTCTTTAATAAATTGAATAATATTTATTCTTTTTGAATCTTCATGTATTTGCTCCAATTCCTCTTTTTCAAAAATTAAAAACTGGTTGTTATCTAATTTATATCCCTTAATTAAATCTTCTGAACTCAGCTTTTTTTCACAACTTGAACAATAACGTTGATTCTTAACTGTACCATGACACCCTTTATGTAGTAACTGAAGGGAAAATTCTTTCTCCTCTGTAGCTGCATATAACTTTACAGGGATATGTACCAAACCAAATTCGACCGTGCCTTTCCAAATGGTATGCATTTGTAATAACCTCCCGATATTCATAAAGGAGATTATTCCCTTTTCAAATAATAAATAAACCGCTAACCTAATTGGTTGAGCGGTTTATTTATTGTCGAAGATCTGAGAAACCAGCAATTGAATTTTAATTAATTCAGAGCTATTCATATCAAATAATTTTGTATGCAATTGATTTAATAGTTGATCTTTCTTAGTCTTTTCATTCTTTATGTACTTGCTATATAAAAACAAGTCTAAAACTTGAACATCAAGCGCGTTTGCAATCTTCTGCAGGTTTAGTAATGTAATATTTTTTTCTGCCCGCTCTAGACCACCAATATAAGAAAAATGAAACCCTGCCTTCTCACCAAGTTCCTCTTGTGAGAATCCCTTTTTTGTCCTAAGTTCACGGACCCGTTTTCCAACTGCAACCAATATCGGTTCCTTCATTGCTACACCTCAGACTCAGTGTATACAAACTGTGAAGGTGAATACATTAGTGTATATGGGTCAAATGTCTTAAATGATATGTTAACGTATCAATCACAAAAAAATTGTCCATACTTGAATTGAGGTGATGAAATGAGACATAAAAAGAAGGAATTAGGAATTGGAATGGCCGCCGTTACTGGACAAGGATTAAAATTTGCAGGCTTGTGTTACAGTAGCAAAATACTAATGAAATACCAGCATTTTGAGGATGCACAAAAAAACGGAGAGTGGAAGATCCCCGTTCTATTTTTTGAGAAGAATCTCGATATATTAATAATAGTTAATTTTGATTTTGTTGACTTAGCATATGTTATTGATAAAAGAGTTTCAGTAAACGAGCAAGTACTTGATGCTTATTATGAAGCAATTAGAAATCTAAGAGCCCAGTTAAAATTTGCTAAGCAAATGCTTAGGTAAAACCCAAATATTAGATAGTTTTGTTGGCTAATTTAGTAGGCGGTAAATCATGTAAAGTATTATTTAGCAGCGATTGTATCGACGTATCAAGTACTTGTGCAATTTTAAATAGGGTATGAATCTGGACATGGTGTTTGCCACTTTCTATATTGCTAATCGCCGTTCGAGATAGGTCAACAGCTAACCCTAATTGTGTTTGAGTCATCCTCAAAAGTTTTCTTTTACATCTAATGTTAAAACCGATGATTCTGTACAAATCCATTGCGATCGTCTCCCCTCATTTTTCTAACACTTTTCTCTATGAATCTACTTTATTAGTCTATCTAATTTATCGAAATTATATACTGTACAAAAAGATAATAATGAAGTTGGTATAAAAATAAGTGTGAGATCAAAAGAAGATAGTATTCGCTATTTTGTGTTAGGTCTATTTATTTCTCAGATGGAGTAGAGGAAGTTCAAAGTATCTGATATAAACATGACTGAAAAAGTCTTAACCTGTTGAACGATGTCTATAACACTGCCTGCCAAGATAAGCTTCATGATTCGTTTAACAAAATATAATGTACAAATAAACTACTTAAATTTTTAACTTTAGAAAGTCCAAGATTCTAAATTTATGAATGCAACTAAATATTCATGATAAATTGTTAGGAGGTTGCATGAATGAGTATAAAGAATGTATACAAATTCCACTTACAGCTGCTAGAGATTTATGAAAAAAATCAAATCTTACCTAATCCGTATCGCAAAGAAATTAACTATTATTATCGGCAACTCAATTTCTTTTGTGAGAATACGATGCAGAGGATTTTTGTATTGAATCAATTAATAAAAATATATGAAAAATCGAGACATACACAAATTCAATGGTGTTTCCATAAATACTATTCAAACCATTTAGAAGAATAGAATGAAGAATATATCCTGTATTTAAAAGTGGTTCATTTAAAATGTTTATTATTCAGGAATTAGGAAATAAAAGTCTTGAAAGGTGATGATAATGATGTACACACCAAATATCGTACCCCGGAGTTCTAAATACGGTAATAATTATTGGACTTCACTCGGACCTAAAGTGGGGATGAGGGAGGTCACGCTTTATAGTGATCTAGAATTTGACCATTGGATACGAATTGAAACTACGCCAGATGTGGAAACTTATTGTGAACAATATCCTAAAATCAGCTATGTTTTTAATGGTGAGCTACATACAAGTATTTTTGATATGTGGGTTCAGATGAAAAATGGAACTATAAAATGTTGTGAGGTTAAATATGAATCCGAGTTAAATGCTGAAAATCCACGTAACTCTCGAACATTGAAACAAATAGAGGCACAGAAAATTTGGTGCGATAATAATGGAATTTTGCATGAAATTGTTACAGACAAAGATCTAAGAAAGAACTACTTAGAGTTGGAAAATAGATTAAAGATTATCTCTGTCGTGAAAAATAACGCCCAACCTAAATGTACCGAGGAGATCATAAAAATTTTAACTTCTGAGCGGCTAAGCTTAAAAACATTGACTGAGCAGTCCAACATCCCCTTTAAAGATATTCATGATGCATGTATATGGCTTTTTTACAGAGGAATTATTGATGTAAATATTAATGAATGTATTATTTCCACGCAAACGGAGGTGCAGTTGAATGAGTCGAGTGAAAGTTTTTGATAGAGGCGGCTTGTCACAAACTCAAATGGATCGTGACCTTTGGTTTAAAGTAGATGAGACGTTGCTTAACGAAGAGAAAAGAATATTATTTCTAAAGCGAAAAGAAGCAATCGATCTTTATGTAAACAATGAGAAGAGTCTGAAGGAAATCTTTTCATGCACGGGTATCGATCGTAGAAATCTGATACGTTTATATAATCGTTGTATTTCTTACGATGAAAATGCTCTTCCATGGGGGTATAGAGCCCTGATACCGGGAAAAAATATAAAAAAATATGAATTAGACCCACTATCTAAAAAAAGTAATGTATCAAGAAAAACAGGGGAATTCAATTTATTACTTGATAAATATCCACAAATTAGAGATGAAATAGATGACTTGTTTTTTGGTCGAAAAAAAAAGTTAACTGAACCGGTTATGAAACCTAAATACATACATAAAAAATTTGTGGATAGATGCAAAGAAGCAGGTATTCCTAGAAGTTCTTATCCATTTAACACTGATACTTTGGGGTATAGATCGCTATGTAGATACTTAGAGAACCTTAGGGATATTCACTTTGGCAAGGCTGCTTCGCGATTCGGACATGATGCTGAACAAAAAGCTAAAAATTCGGGGGTAGGCCAACAGAATTATCCTCAAAATATAACCCCTTATCAAAAGGTTGAGTTTGATGGCCATAGAATTGACGGCATTTTTGTTATAAAGGTGAAAACATTGGAAGGAGATGACGCAGTTTTAACTTTAGACAGACTTTGGCTATTGAGTTTTACAGACCGCGCAACTCGAAACGTTATTGGAAGACCTCACATTTGTCTTAACAAGGAGTATAACGCAAGTGATGTAATGATCGCTGCCAAAAAAGCGATTATGCCATTTAAGAAAAAGAATTTAACAATAGACGGTCTGTCATATCAGCCAACAGGGGGATACCCATCTGAACAATTTCCTGAGATTGAATGGGCGGTATGGGATGTCATTTATTTTGACAATGCCAAATCTCATCTTGCTCAAATGGTTAGGGAACGCTTAAGCAATTTAATAGGATGTACAACTTGTATTGGTGCAGTTGATAGGCCAATGAGACGTTCTTTCATTGAAAGATTTCATAATACCTTTACTTCCAGTAGTATTCAACGGATGGCAAATACCACCGGAAGTCATCCAAAAGATCCCCGTAGGAAAGATCCTGAAAAAATGGCCATCCGTTATGAAATGACATTTGAACATTTAGAGGAAATCGTCGATGTTGTTATTTCAAATTATAATGGCACTCCACACGGGGCATTGTTTTATAATTCACCACTTGAAGCACTGGATCAAAGACTCAAGAAAGGAATGAAACCCAGATTGTTAAATGAATCAAAGCGTACAGAATTTCTGTTTACACAAGTCGAACAACCTAGAACTATTCGAGGTAGTATTTCCTCGGGAAAGCGTCCTTACATCGAATATATGGGAGTTGAATACCGTAATGAATTACTAGTAAAATCTGCTCATTTAATTGGTACAAAGGTTAATGTACACATAAATGTAGATGATCTTCGTACGATCAGAGTGTTTCTCCCAGATGGTAGTGAGTTTGGAGAGCTCGTTGCGGCTGGTAAATGGTCATTAACACCGCATACTTTACAGATACGAAAAGCCATTAATCTGCTAAAAAAGAATAAACTCATTCATTTTACACAGTGGGACGATCCGATTTTTGTTTACCATGAATATCTAATCGCAAAAGAAACGGAAAAGAAGAAAGGCTCAGGAAATCGAATAGCAAAAGTCCAACAAGTTATTCGACAAGCAGAAGAAGAAAGTAATTCCCCGAATCAAAATAAGTTATTAGCTCAAGAACATAAAAATTTAGCAGAACTAGATAAAGCAAGAGAATTACAAGAAAAGATTCTGGTCCAAAAAACATCAACCTCTACAAAAAGGTACAAAACCATTACTTATTAGAAAGGAGTGCTTAACAATGAAAAGACCAAATATTATACCTGGAACACATCCAATTGAGCAGGGGCAATATGTTCTTCCTACCATTGAGATAACCAGGTTGATGGATAAGATTATTCAGATTATTAAAGATGGTGGGCCGGGAATGATTGTTTATGGTCGCCCCCGTTTAGGGAAGACTAGAGCAACAATGTTCGCTGTTAACTATTTACCATCAGAATTGGAAACCCCGATTCCTGTACTTGTTGCAGACTGCAAAAGCTATAGAGTACCTAGTCCAGAAAAGTTTTTTAGAGACATGTTGTCAGACTTCTCCTTTGGCTTTAATAGTAAAAAAGATGAAATTGTGCTACGCAATCAAATTGTGAATTTGATGCATGAAAAAGCTGAACATTCAAACCTTCGCAGAATTGTTTTGATTATGGATGAAGCTCAAAAAATGACGGAATGGCAATATGATTGCTTAATTGATATCTCTAATCAACTAGTACGTAGGAATATTAGAATGACTACAATATCGATTGGACAAGAACAACTGGTCAATCGGAGATCTTTTTTTCTGGCTAATGAAAAAGCACATATTGTAGGCCGGTTTATGGCATCTGAGTATCGTTTTAAGGGAGTTCAGGCTTCAACCGAGATGGAGTTTGTATTACAGAGCTATGATGAATCCGAGTTTCCGGAAGACAGTGGCTGGTACTACACTAAGTATTACTTTCCCCAGGCTTTTAACTCAGGGAGAAGACTGTCTGAGTTTTCATCTAGTTTGTTCAATCTCTTTTTAGAAATACGGCAAGAGTTCGGCCTCTCCGGTAAGTTTGAAATACCCATGGAGTATATAGCATTTACCGTCGAAAATGCATTGAAAATTAATGGCTCTAACGGTAAAGGTTCCGAATGGCTCTCAATGCATCAGTGGAGAGAAGCAATTAACAGATCTGGTTATATCGAATCTGAAATTTATATGGCCTTGGCCAGAAAGAAGGCTAATTAATGTTCATTGTATGGAGAAAAGAATGGATGAATGAATACGAGTCACCTTGGTCAATATTTGAAAAAGTAAGTTTAGCCAATCATATAAACCGCACTGAAATTCTGAAAACGCTGGGTAATGCAGAAGTAAAAAAGATTAAAAAAAATGTTTTGACTGATTCTAGAAGAGAACTAATTAAATTAAGTGGATTTGATTTAAACACATTGAAACAATATTTGGGAGTAGATTTATCCGTTCTCAACAAATCAGTAATATCAAATCTTCTAAAGCCAGTGGAGTATTATCAAGAACCTATTTCTACTTGGTTTCCTCAATCACTAAATTGGTGTCCAGAATGTATTAAAGGAGGATATCATAGTTGGTTACATCAATTCTCGTTGTTTCATAGTTGCCCGATTCATCAAATTAAACTATTGAGTTCGTGTCCAAAGTGCTTAAATCGGATTCCTTTCCTACTTAGCGATTTAGCACTAAACGAGCCATTTACCTGTAAGTGTGGATTTAAGCTAGCCGATATCGGTAGCACCCCTTGGTCACAATGGAAAATGAAGGTAGAGATAGCGGATGTTCCAGTTTCTAAATGGATAGCACAAGGGAAGAGAGATGATTCTAATCGGTTGCTTTTTTCACCTCTAGTTAGTTCAATCCAACATTTTACTCTGGAACCTAAAATTCAATCTAAGTGTTTTTTTAATGTGAAAGTTACCTCAACTCAAGATTACTCATATAGAGATGAGTTTAAAAATGATTTATATAAGCAAAATTGTAGATGTTTCAAAACTATAGATCATTATGTTAGAAAGAAATTCATCAAAAAACATCTTAAATGTATACTAATGCTTCAAGAACTTAGAAAAAATGAAAATGAAGAGTTTCCTCCCATTTGTCCATTTGCCTATGCATATGTATTCTGGAAGCAAACTTTATTAGGGAGAGAGCATTTTTACAATAACCTAGTTATTTCTAGAAGAAGACCCGGTATAACTGTTGCAACTGAACTTATAGAGGACATCATAGATGACTACAAAAATAGGCTCTTTGCTCATACCAATCTGTCTATATATGATAACAGAGAAATGTTTCACTGGGTAATAAATCGTGTGACATCTGAACTATGTCTCAATTATTTTTACGAATGGCTTAAAATAGCGGTGGAAGGAGCCGAACAAATTAGTGTTCCGAATCGAGATAAATTAGATATTATGTTACAGAATAGTATTCCTAGAGCAATTCTTAAACACAACTCTGATGTGAGTCAGAAACAAAAGATCGAAATCATTCTTCCAAATGTTGATAGAAGAATTAATTTAAATGAATTTAAATGCACGCTAAGTACTAAAACAATGAAGAAATTGTTATTCAAGATGAATTCTTTTAAGCCATTAAGTGTAGCCATGAGAATTTACGAGAATCCAAGTGATGAAAATAAACGAATTGAATCTTACGTTAAGCAATATGTAATGAAGTTAAGAATATAAAAAAACAAACAGATTTAATTCGCCTTTATTAGGCGATTTTTTATTTTTGCTGTAATAATAATCATGAGATATAATTAAAATTATATGGGAAATGATAAAATTATATGGGAAATGAGATAAGATTCTTGTCATTTATGAGATAAAGTTCTTGTCATCCGACAACCGATAAAGCCGCGCTGTTATGCGGTTTTTTTTATAGATATTCACATAATCCGTATTTTGTTCATATGTCAAAGATAGTCAAAGTCTAAAAATATAGACTCTATACTTCTTGCCGGACTTGTCCAACAAGTTTATCCCTTTATTGACAACACTGAAGCATACTTTTCAATCAGTTTCTCAATTGACCTTTGTATTAGCCGACTTTTTCCTTTACGACCTATAGGGAGCAGCAATAAACAAAAAGCTTTCAGTTTTCTCTGGTTTATATCTGGATTCTCTGATCTGGAGATAATTTTCTAAATCCAGTAACGCTTGCTTGCTGAAATACACATATTATTCTTTATTACCTTAGCGTATAACACGAACTAAAGCTTTGTTCATATCCAGATCCTCGATGTTAATACCTGCTACCTCAGATAGTCTAAGACCAATTGTTATTTCATCAATGTATGCAGCCATCAAATATAGTTCGAATGGTCATCTCGTACAGATTTGGATGATCAAAATGCCAAAGATTAACATCATCAAGGCATATTTCGGGCAATGGGATCGAGGTACAAGGATAAGCTGCTATTTGTTGCCCACTCCATACTGTTAATCCCTCTTGTTTCAAAAAAAGTTCAAGTTCCACTTGATTTACATCAATGTTTAAAGCTTCGTGAAGGGTTATGCTTCCTTTTATTGTCCCTGAAGGGGCTGATTGTTCCGAAACTGCCAAGACAGGAACCGCCTCTAAATTGACATAGTTGATTGCCGCTTCTCCGGTGACGACCATTGTGACGTTCCGAATGATGCCCCCATCATCGGCCCAATCAAAGCTGTTGGCTTTGGGCAGGGCTATGTCACTGTTCCGATTATCGACAGCAACGACCAGCAAATTTTCACCCGCTTTTAGGTATGGCGTTACTTCGACGTGGAATGCCGTATAGCCCGAATTTCGATGGCTTCCTGCCTCCACACCGTTAATCCAAATCGTTGCATCCCGATATACCACTTCAAAGTGAAGCCAGACCCGATTACCTGCATGTAAATCCGGAGTCTCGAACCGATATTCATACCAGCCTAATCCCCGATACTCCTCCATATTCGGTCAACATTCCACGTATGCGGCACTCCAACCGCGACGGGAGAAGGAAGACCGGCCACTGGCCAGCCCTCTTGCAACCCAAGGTCTTTGAATCCGTAATGCCCCCCACTTTTGATCAAGGGAAATATTTATTCTTCCAAGTCGTGTCATATGAACCGCTTCTTACTGGATTAATTCCTTATGAATAAGAGCTCCCTGATGATTTGGTTCCAGTGACAGTACCTCGTCGAATCTTTCCTTTGCTTCCCGGTTTCGTTCCAAGCCTAACAGGCCCAGTCCCATCATATACAGACAGTGAACCCGATTGCGCTTGTTCAGATCATCCTCGAATACAAGGAAATCCGGCAACGAAACGGCGAAATAATCGATTTTTACCTCATCGAAAAGATGCTTTTCCGCATAGTCGATCAGCTTATTGAACCGGCGTTTTGCTTCCTTCACATTGCCCAGCTGAAGCCATGCCATACCTTGATAAAGGATCATATCTGGCGGCTGGTCGTTATAGTACATGACGCTGGCAGGTTCCTCCAGCCCTTGCGATGCGACCGACCAGTGATACTCTGCTTCTTCCTTTTGGCCAAGCAATTTGTAGGCGTTGCCAAGATAATAATGAATATTGTTTTCCTGTGCCCCTTCAAGTTTCCCTTCGCCAAGGTTCTCCGGATATTGCAGTGCGCGGCTCAGCAATTCGATCGCTTCTTCGGCGCTTCCCTGATTCAATGCTCGTTTACCCAGCTCCACCAGTGTAAGCACATATTGACCGGTTACCTTCCCTTCTCCGCCTTCCCACGGATGGAACTGTCGATTTAAGAGGGCTTTCAGCGCTTCCTCATGCCTTCCCAGCAGATTAAGCAAAGAGATGTTTTCAATAAACAGATCGTCCCGCTTCTCCACAAGCTCTTTATGCTGCTCCAAACGACATAATCGATCCTTGCTGGACATGCCGATTTTTTTGTATAGCTGATCCAGCTCGTAGAATACCCGAGCATCGGTAGAATTGCAGGCAAAAGCCTGCTCCAAAGAGCGCCGTGCTGCCTCAGGGTCATTTCGTTTGTTGAAATATGCCAGAGCGAGATTGCGGTGTACGGTTGCGTAACGGTCATTCAATGCTACCGATGCTTCCCAATGCTTGATCGCATCTTCCGGGCGCTTCTTGTCGTAGAGCAAATTGCCAAGGTAATAATGTGCTCGATCATCAGTAGGACAGAGCGTCTGGGCGCTTGTCAGAATCTGTAGCTCAAACAGGCTGTTCGGAAAGCAGTAATCCGGTGGTGCGGCCCTTCCCGCCTTGCGCTGCTCAGCGGCTTCTTCACTTCTGCCTTCTTGCTCGTATGCGTAAGCCAGTGCATAATACAACATTGGATACACGTTAGCGCCTTGGCGAGCAATCGCCTGCTCCAGCACAACGCCTGTCTCTGTATACAAGCCGCTTCCTGCATAATCCGAAGCCAGATTCATGCAGTTATGAAAATCGTTACGCATCAAACGCAATAAGTCCTCTAGTGCGGTATCAGCCTTTTCTTTTCTGCCCAGGTCTAGCAGGATAAGGGAACGCTCATAAGCCGTGCCGAAGTCAGCAACGTCAAGCAGCAAAGTCTCGTCGGCAAAAGCAAGTGCTTCGGCCTGACGCCCCAGTTTACGCAGCAGTACATTTTTCAAGTGTCTAGCTTTATAATTACGACTGTTATGGATCAAAGATCGTTCGATCAGTTCCAGTGCCTCGTCGTATGCGCCTTGACCTGCCGCAATCTGTGCCAGGGAGAAATACCCGCTATCCTGCCATGCTGCTGACCACACGGACTTATAGAAAGCGGCGAATGCTTCTTTTTCTTTATTTTGAAGCTTTAGGGCAACCCCGAGATGGTAATAGGCTTCACTATCATAAGGATTCGGGTTTCGCCAAGTCAGAGATTTGACCGCCGTACGGAAATGGGCTTCTGCATCAGCAAACTGTCCTCTACGCAGCAACAGCGTTCCGTATGCGAGATTGATTCGTATATCGGTGCTGTCCCGCTTTAGTCCCTCCAGATAATAAGCTTCAGGTTCGAACGTGGCATGGCGGTATTGTTCAAGATGCAGCCCTGCCAGATACAACTGCTCATTTGTCTTCAGCTCTTCCGGCAAAGGCAGCGGCTTCGCCGCATCCGGTACCTGCTCTATGGACGGTTTGGCAGGACGATACGTAATTAGCGATCGCCCCTTCGCGTCGTATATCGTAACCTGTAGATTGTGAGGCCGATCCTCTTCATCCAGACTAACGACCGTCTTGTATGTGGATAAAGGAGACAGTGTTAGCTTCTCGTGCACGTAAGATCGCTTCTTGCCCTTCAGCTCAACAACCGCATTTTCAAAAACTGAAGTAGCATAAGCCATCACGACTGCTTTGCGGGCATTTTCATCTACTTCAAGATTAACAGCGGCATCAATGGAGGCGTTCTTTACAACCCCAATATTTTTATAAGGCATAAAATATTGCTTGAACGATTTCTCTTCATAGGGCTGTAGCCACGTAAAGTCAGGTTGATTATCTGTATAAACGCCTGTCATCAGCTCGATATATGGTCCATCCTCATCGGTCAGATTGCGGTCCCACGCCTGCCCGAATTGCCCGTTACCCCAAGTCCACTGCTTTTTTCCTGGCGACACATGATGGTTCGCCACATGGAGCAAGCCAGCCTGAACGCTGTGGTCATAGCCGCCAACGAAGTTATAGTCGGACTTGTAGGCCATGTAAGAGGTCGGCACCGGGATGTTCTTGTATCGGGAAATATCGACACCTTCGGAATAGTCCATTTTGTAGTAAGTACCGGTAGCTATAGGAAACCTGGATACATCTCTTTTCCCGTGGTCAAATACAGCAGTGACGTCCGGTGGAAACACGGATTGCGTATGATCGTTCACCGCAACGGCCGGGTTCGCCCACCAGAGAAACGTTTGAGGCTCAGGTGTACGGTTGTAAAGCTGGGCGGAAATTTCAAGGTAAGCTTTCCCGGGATACAGTGTAAAACCGGTCGTTACCTTGGTTCCGTACATCCGGTCGATTTCACTGGCCCATACGGTTGCGCTGCCATCCTCGTTTTGAGTAAAGAGGTGCTCAACGGGACCATATGTGTTCGGCCGGTGATGCTGCGGCCAGTTGAACTCGATTCCCCCGGAAATCCATGGCCCGGCAAGTCCTACCAGCGCTGGCTTGATGACCTGGTTGTAGTACACAAAATCGTAATTGTTTGTTTTATCGAGTGCCCTGTACACTCGGCCGCCAATTTGAGGCATGATTTCAATGCGGACATACTCATTTTCGAGAATCAGCATTTGATATGTCTTGATTTCTATATCATCCAGAATTTTATCAATGACAGGGTGCGGATAGACACGTCCCGAACTGCCTTGATAAACGCGTTTCTCCAGGAACATCGGGTTTTTATCCGGCTCTCCGGTTCCATAGGTCGGGATTTCGATATTCTCTTCCCATACTCGCACTGCCAGGTCAGCGGCTGCTGCGGCTTGTTGGTTACTCATGTTTTCTCCTCCTTTTGTAACTTATCTTCAATTTACTGCTGACAGACCAAAAATCCAATTGACGAAACTCGCCTCTTGATAGATGATATTCTTATTTGAAAGAAATATAAGAGTAAATCAAATGCATCAACAACAATATATCGATAACCCATATTCATAATGAATGGAGGATTTACTGACGGTGGCAGAGACCCGAAAGAAAGACGGTTTTGATTCACAAAAGCTGTTTATCCAGCCCGAGTACATGCTCGAAGATCTCACGGCAAGCGATTTAACGAATGCCTTGTATGTCAGCGATATTGGCTGTTTTCCAAGCGCAATGTTTCATTATCGGGAACGCAGCGAAGGATGCGATTCGCATATTCTTATTTATTGCGTGGAAGGCGAAGGCTGGCTTGAAACTAGTGGTGACAAGCAGATGAAAATTGAGCCCCGGCAGCTGGTGGTCATACCCGCAGGGACACCGCATCGTTACGGCGCTTCTATCGATAATCCTTGGACAATCTATTGGATGCATTTGCGCGGAGAACATGCGGCACAGCTCATCCAAATTTACGGGCTTGATACCAACCAGTTGCTGCTTCCTATTGCTATGCATACGAAATGGCTGGAGGATTTTGAGCAGTGCTATTCTCTTCTGTCAGACAAACCCTACTCCATGCCGGCTCAGATCCATGTATCACAGACAATCCGGCACCTGCTGAGCAGCGTCGGGCTGAGCACAGGGAGCTCGGTCCAAAACCAAAAAGGAGAGCGATACTTGGAGCAGGCCATTCGATACATGACCGACCGGCTGACAGGTTCATTGACACTCCCCGAATTAGCCAATCATACCGGTTTGTCCAAACAGCATTTGACCTATTTATTTTAAAAGGAAACCAGTTGTCCTCCCGTGGAATTCTACCTTCGAATGAAGATGCAGCGCGCTCGTCAGATGCTTACCTTGACGGATCTTAGCATAAAAGAAATATGCAGCACATTCGGTATATCCGACCCTTACTACTTCTCGCGACTCTTCAAGAAACTCATGGGCTGCTCGCCTACTCAATACCGAAATACCCCAAAAGGATGACGGTACAAAAACAGCCCCAATCGGGGCTGTTTAACTAACCAATAATAGGATTAACATCTCTCTTATTTTTTGTATAATACTGCCCGATAGTGGGGCACTGCCCGAATATGCTCAAATTTGCCTATCTCAATGCCTTCAAAACGCTCAATGTATGCCTGGTTTACATATCCTTGAGTGGTACCCTTGCGAACGGGTGTTATCGAAAGATTCAGCGTATTTTTCAATAGTTCCAGTCTTGAGTTTTTCAATCCAATCTCCCATGTATGGCCATACTGAATATGGTCCGTCAACATTACATTGCGGATAAAAGCGGCTGCCACGTCTCCCTCATAGTCGATATGCAAAAAGATGTCCTCCACCTGCTTGGGCCACTCTCCCGGAAGCTGAAGAACTGCAGTCTGTTCTGTCGGGTAATTGATCTCCATTTGCACATTCATTTCTTCAACCTTTAAGTCATACGTGCGGAAGACTCCTTCGACCATGTTGGATATGTCGGCATAAGACGAACCAGATACATGATCCGGCGCGGGGAACATTGAAACCCTCATTTGACTGTTCCCTTCCGTCGTACAATTTAATTGCCCCTTCTGCTCATGGAGATGGGCACTGCTGATGACGAGTCTCTCCTGACCCCACAGGCTGAAACGATACGCCTGCAATGCTTCCTTACGGGTCAAAGTAAGCAGTCGAACAACCTGTCCGTTCTGATTGGTAAGCTGTACCTCATGTTCACGTCCGGCTCTCGGACGAATGACCCACTGCTTCTCCCCTTCAACAACAGATGCGCCTGCAGCGGTTAACATGGAGAATGTTGCCTTTGAGATCACATACTCGGGAACAATTCCTTCATGAGCATAAAAAACCGCCGTATGTTCATGATCCAGCAGAGTCAGAGGCTGGACGGTCGCGCTAATGATCTCTATGCCATAAATGTTAAGGTTAAAAGGTAAAATAGCCGCGGTTCCACTGCCAAGCTTAAATGTTCCTTCTGATGGAAAGCGCACCTGCCCTCTTGCCGTTTCCAAAACCAAGCTTACTTCACGTTCTGGCATTGAAATGTGATCTTGAAAATTATTAAGAAACACAAATCCCCGTCCTTCTCTCTGACGAACGGACCAACGAAGCTCTACGGTGTTTTCCGGTACCAGTTCTTGCTGCCCTTCAGGTATGACACTTCCCATTGGGGCCAGCTTCCCGCCAAAGGCATCCAGAAACATGGCAATACTCCGAATGCGGTCATACGACTCGCCAATCCGTCCGAATTCACCGAGCGGTGATTGATAATCATAAGTGATCTTGGGCAAGGCGTGTTCATTCATAAACGTTTTTTTACCGATCGGATTTGACCCGCCGTGATACATATAATAACCAACAAGGTTGCTGCCATTTGCAAGCTTCACAACAGTCATTGCTTCCACACTGGAGGCGGGAACGTAAGGACGTGCGTTATAGCTTACCTGCATTCCACCCGCCAATTCACAATAAGCTGCAGGATAGTCCAGCGTATCATAGTCAACAGGCTCTGCAGGGCATAGGTGCAGATCACGAAAAAGATATTCTCTGCTCGGCGGCTGATTCGGAATCCAGGGTGTATAAGCATATCCTGCCAGCATGGGCAGTGTTCCCTCCTCTGGCACAGCTGCTCCTCCCCATGCTGTCACCGTAAAGAATAATGGCTGAATGCCAGCTTCCTCAGCAATCCGACGCAGCTCAGCCAAATGCTCCTTGCCATCCCGGCCAGACGTGATATATTTGCCGCTTTTATACCCCCATGCATCAAGCGGCGCACCGCAGTGCATGTATTCATTCTCCAGCTGCACGGCGATAATTGGGCCACCCTCCTGGAAGTAGCAGCCTTTTAACTGACGTGCAATTTCCCGGTACAATCTTCTAGCAAAATGCAAGTAGCCCTCGTCGTTGGATCTGACCTCAAAAGGATAATTAAAGATCCAATCCGGCAGCCCTCCGTTACGTACCTCTCCATGACAGAATGGACCGATCCTCATAATTAGCGGCAAATCATGCTTGGAACACAGATCGACAAAGTGACGCAAATTCAGATCTCCCGACCAATTGAATACACCTTCTTCTTCCTCATGGAAATTCCAAAATACATACGACGCAATGATATTAACACCGCCAGCCTTCATTTTGAGCAGCTCCTCTTCCCACTGAAGATAAGCAAATCTCGAAAAGTGAAACTCACCTACTACCGGAATAAAGGGTTTGCCATTATGGGTCATGTAATAGCTCGTAAAATCAAATGCTTCTCCCTGCGGATTTTCTCCACCATGGCCGGAAAGCTTACCCTGGCGAATTTCCTTGTCTTTCTGATCAAGTTTATAAAAGACTTCATTCTTTTGCAGCAGTTCCTTCATGATAATCCTCCTTAAAATAATAGCGTTTACAAATTTACACGCCTCATATGGATGACAATCAAGTATTTGATATGTTTGGTTCATCCATTTGTTTTTTTACCGTGCCGGTCTTTCCCAACTGAGACCAATAACGTTCTCCATTATCTTTGTCAGCCGTCAAGGTGAAACAGGATAAAAGGGTGAAGAGTCCGGCAATACTCCCCAGGATGATATAGGTCGTCGGGAAATCCAGCACCTCATACAACCGACCAACGATAGGCGAGAAAACAGATACAACGAGGGAGCCCATAAAGAGATACAGCAAATACATCGTTGAAGACAGCCGTTGATCGAAATTAATGGCTATATATTTAAAGATGGCCACCAAAATAATGGGCTTCTCCAGCGAGTGAATCATTTTCATAACCGCAATCCATACCGGACCCAGCGGAATGGATGAGCCTATAATCCGGAAGGACATGATGGCTCCAGCAATAATCAATGCCCATTTAGCGGTAGTTTTGTTGACGAACCAAGGCGTTACAAATAAGAAAACGAATTCAAAAAAGACCTGTACGGCTCCCAGATCGCCGAAAAACTGATTGCCTTCAGCTTCTGTACTAAACTGAGCTACAAAGTAGGTGGCGAACTGTTGATCGTACACCTCATAAATTTGAGCGACACCTACCATAAAAAGCATCAGGAACCAGAACTTTGTGGTACGAATAAGCTGAGACACATCGGAAAGGCGGAGTGAATCGGTTCGTTGCAGCTCCTGATCGGATATTTCAACCTTCGTTAAGATCACACAGATCAGCGCTACCAGAGCCGAAAGCGATGCTATCCAGAATGTCAAATTAACATCGATGTTAATTACTCTTCCGGCTACAAATGTAGCAGCCGCCCAGCCGAGGGAGCCCCACATCCGTACTCGGCCATACTCAAAGTCATATTTGCGGGACACTTTATCCATATAGGAGTCCACGACACCATTCCCTGCGTTAAAAACCAGACCAATAAAGAGTGCCCCTACAATGGCTCCAATCACAAAATGGCTTTGCAAAAGCGGCCCATAAACATAAATAAAGAAAGGCCCTACCAACAGCAGAATCAGGAACAGCACATACAGCAAATGTTTTCTTAAACCAAGCTTATCCGACAGGTAGCCGAACACCGGCTGCAAAATAAGGGCCACAATGGAGTTCGCTGAATAAAGAAGACCGGTTTTGGTGCCAGAAATACCGAGGTTTTGACTCAACCATATCACAAAAAACGACATGGCTGCCGACCATGTAAACAGGTATGCAAAATTAAAAATACTCAAAGACCAATAATTGTGTCTAGTAACCGACATTTTCATACGTTGCTCCACCTTTATGTTGTTTTCAAAAAGAGACTACGCACGACCCTCGTTATAGCACTTGCATTATAATGGTTTGTTTTATCCAGAGAACGGAATATCTTTCTGAAGATTTCTGGCATTCGTTCAATGGATTTTTATCAGGTTTTTCTGTTCCATAACGGAATTTTAACTTGCTTCTACTCATATGGAACACCTGAAACGAATACAATCATTCAATCACTCCTTGCGTTATGTTATTATTCGATAATACGCTTTCATACAGCAGTTTTAAATTAACTGAAAACTGTTTATAATGGATTATTTTCGTATTCATAACGAAAAAATAATGTATACAAACGAAACAGCTCTGAAGCATTTAACTTTCTAATATCTTAAAAAAGCCAGAAAAAGCGCATTAATGCGAATCTTCTGGCCTCCTCATTATACTTCTATTGTTCATTTTCCTGCTTCGTAGTTGATGGCACGCCTTCTGTATTGTATCTATAGGCATCAAATACGGGGAGAGCTTTGCCGTCAAAGTCAAACAACGTGGTATTGGAGACAACATTTTTACCCGGAAGATCGTCTGCTTCCCTGATCGCCCAGCCTAATCCCGGTGCCGGGATCATAATGGGATCCCAGTACAAGTCGCCGATGACTCTGCCGTTATTTACGCTCTTCAAGCCGTTAAACAGTTCATACATAAAATCCCGCTGCCCTTCCCGGCTGCTCATGCTGGCAGGGTATGGCCCATTGTCCACGAGTTGTCCAGGACTATTATCCGGCAGAGTTGGATTCCAATTAAATCCAGTTTCCATGATCATGATATCCTTCTCATATTTTTGACCGATATCGTTAAGGAAATCGACCAGCTGGCTTACCGTTTTCTTCGTCCAGTACGGGTAATAGGAAGGCCCGATAATATCATAATCGACTTGATATAGGTTCAGTTGATCGAAAAAATCATAATACTTATTGTAATTCCCTGCATCATCCAGATGAATAATGACCTTGGTCGACGGTGATACCGCCTTTACTGCCTGGGAACCCGCCTTGAGGAATCGGGCAAGATGATCCCAATTATGATCCCAATTCTCCGAAGTCGCATCTTCTATTTTGCCAAAAGGGTAGAGTAGCCCGCTCTGCATCTCATTGCCAAGAGATACATACTCTGGTGTCGTTCCCTGCGCTTTCATGGATTGCATGATCTCCGTCGTATAATCGTATAGAAGCTGATATAGCTTGTCCACCTTTTGCTGTTCTGTTGTGAGATTTTGGATTTGCTTTTGCCATTCGTTCGGAATAATCTGAAGCTCACCATTGGTCCAGTAATCGCTGTAGTGAAATGAGAGCTGGATTTGCAAACCTGCCGCTTTGGCACGCTTAGCCAGCTTCAAAATATCTTGTTTATCCATAAAGCCAGCGGGACGGTAGTATTCCCCATCTCCCTTACCTTTGCCAGGATCATTATATAAACGCAGGCGGACGATATCATGTCCTTCCTCTTTCAATATTTGGAACAGATCCTTTTGCTTCCCTTTCCGATCATAAAACTTACCGCCCTTAGCTTCTATTTGCGTTAACTCAGATACATCGCCACCTTTGGGCAGCTTGTAGGGTCTGTTGTCATGTACAAGTTCTACAAAGTCCAAATTCAACCAGTTTCCAGCTTTGGCATCAGAATAGATTCCTACAGTCATTTTGCCGTCATTGACCTGAACGCCTCTCACGGTTACCTTGATCCATTGAGAGGAAACCGGAAGTGCTGTTCGTGATTCGGACTTATCAGCTCCCTTAGCATACAAATATGCAGCCCTTTGTCCGCCACTGTTCTTCGTCCAGCCGGTCAGGGTATAATAACCATTTTCCAGTCCAGTCAAGATCTGCTCCGTTCGTACTTGATAATCCTTCCTACTGTTGGCATGCTGTAGGCTGTGTTGTCCGCTGTAGCCTGAAGTTGCCTGCTGTGAGGATGATTTATCCCCTGAGACCTGCCAAGTCTTAAGTTTACTGTCCTGTGCAATTTCAAAATCATAATTTGCTATAGTAGCTCCGACAGGGACAAGATTTTCATTGGGGCTTAGACTGCTTTCAATGCTGCCGTCGGGCACTGTAACCTGTGGGGATTCCGCTTGACTTATATTCGAGCTGTTCACACAAAGTACGATCACTAGCAGCAACATAATCACGATTTTTCTAGTACCACCGATAAATTTTATCATCCTTGCACCTCCATCAGGATAGGTATAAGCTGCTTGTTGACCATTGCTGTTCGATCTAATCGTCCCCTCCTTTCGTGATAGAGCCCATACTCTACACCTATTCAAATTGATTGGAAGCGCTTCCAATTTATAGTTTACTTATTTCCTTGTTTTGATACAATGCATAATAGACGGATAAAGCTGGAGTATTTTCTGTTAAAGGTAGTTACATAACAAAGATTGACGGTAGTAATATATAAGGGTCCTTCCATATGAAAGGACCCTTATATACCATAAATATCACATATTCTCAATAATTACTTAGGATGATAGTTTTATTCTACAAGCCCTCATTTTTATTGTCCAATTAAGTGTAGCCGATCCAGTATTATGAATCAGCCAATATAACCACTCAATTCCCCGTTCTGTTTCTTTTAGAATGGATGGCCAGAGAGGTCTCAAAAGCAGAGTGACCCATAACGCTTTTACGTAGTTAAACTAAACAAGCCGCTATATTAGCGACTTTTAATTTGCACGGTCTAATGTCTTAAACTACAACAATAAATTTCCTTACATTGATGGGATCTTACCAAAGTAGGGGAATTTATGTGAGCTCCAAAATAATTTCCGTTCTCAATTCTACCTCTTGTTTTTCTTCTTTCTTCCCTTATATGCCACCCTATATGACTCATTTAGACGTGCTTATTGCTAAAAAGAGAAGATGCTGTTTGGATGAAAACATCTGTGGCTTTAGATATGTCGTTAATATCTGGCACTGCTATATTAATATCTCTAAACATTCTAGGTTTCAATTCGCGTAATATCACTTGCTCCGGCATAGATGAAAGTGCTCCTCTAGTTGTTACTATAATCCCTAATCCTTCTTTGACCATACTTAATGCTGTATCTAGATGATCGACTACAAACCGAACTTTAGGTTTCATTTTAAACTCTTTGAATATCGCATGTACTTGTACCTCATAACCGCCTCTTCCAAGAATTAGGTTTTCGCCTTCCAGATCGGGGATCTCTATGGATTCTTTCTGAACTAAAGGGTGATCTAAATGGATAACTACAATTAACTCGTCCTTTACCAATGGAATAACATCAAAATCATTTTCAGGAGGAATTGTTATTCCTACATCAACGGATCTAGTTCGTAACCACTCTTTAACTTGATCTACACTGCCTTCCGAAAGCTTGACTTCAAGACCGGGATGCTTTTCTTCCATTGTGCGTATAATTTTGGGAATAAACCTTGTACATGCTGTAGGATAAGCACCTATATGAACTTTCCCAATTTCTAATCCTTGTTCTGCCGCAATTAATTCATCCACTTTTTGTAATTCACTCAGGACATTTCTAAAAAGTATTAATATTCGTTCACCTACATCAGTAAAAACTAATCCATTTTTCCTGTTTCTTATAATCAGCTTCGTACCTAATTCTGATTCAACAGCTGCCACAATGCGACTTACCGCCGGTTGTGTCATATGCAACTCTTCACCTGCTTTTGTAAAACTACCTGTTTCCGAGATTTTAACAATGAGTTGAATTTGTAATTCATTCCATATCAATTTTGATATCTCCCTTATAATAAATATGCATTTTATTAGATGTAAAACTTAATGTAACATAAAAGAAAATAATACATCAAGAAATTACTGGAGGTAATTAGTGCATGGCAAATCGTTACAAGTTATTTCTTTTCGCACTTATACTAGCTTCTTTTAATCTTAGGCCTGGTATAACATCAGTGAGTCCGGTCTTACATGGCATAACGGAGAATTTAGGCATGAATTCGACTTCAGCCAGTTTACTGACTTCTATTCCTTTATTATGTATTGGTTTTTGTTCATTATTTGCTGGCCGTCTAGCCAATCGCTACCAGTCTGAGAAAATCATTACCATCTTCATAGCTTGTATTGGTGTTGCAACATTTCTACGCTTCTTTACGAATTCCCCAATATATCTATTAATTACTTCTTTACTCATTGGTGCAGGAATTGGTATTGTAAGCCCGCTAATGTCTGGATTCATTAAAAGTTATTTTCCAGATAAAGTGGCACCTATGATCGGCATGTATTCCACTTCTATGGTAGTAGGTGCATCCATTGCTATAGGATTAACAACCCCTCTTCAACACTGGTTTAATGATTCATGGAAGATTGGGTTAGGATTCTGGTTTATTTTTTCCTTAATTGCCGTTCCACTTTGGTTGATGGTAATAAAGCATCCTCATACTCTCAAAAATACTGCATCACAACGGAGAAGTGCTTCCTTACCTCTAAATAATAAACAAGCCTGGTTATTAACTTCTTTTGTGGGAATTGTAATTCTTCTATTCTATTGTTTTGCAGCTTGGCTTCCAGCTATTGTGGAAGATAAGGGATATGCTTCATCATATGCTGGTCTTATAGGCACCATATCTATGATTGCACAGCTACCTGCTACTCTATTATTGCCTTTTCTCTTGAGATCCATTCCAAGTAGAAGATTCTGGATTACATTTTTCACTCTTAGTGAGATTATAGGTTTAGCTCTTTTAACTTTTACAAATATTACACCTATCGTATCGAGTATATGTCTAGGAATTGGTGCCGGTGGACTTGTTTCACTAACCTTGTTATTACCCATTGATAAAACAAATTCACCTATTGAAGCCAGTACATGGTCAGCAATGACACAAGCAATTGGATATATGATCGGTGCAGTAGGTCCTATTATCATTGGCTTGCTATATGATTACACGGGAAGCTTCATTCCAACATTGTATCTTCTTATTGCCATTGGGTTCATCGTGATCTTCTTAGGTTGGAAAATTACTAAACCAACAGAGAAAGCAAATGTAGGATAGAAGGAACCAACTTTTTCCGATGCTTTCATACTTGTCGTAGACAACACAATAAAGGAAGCAGCTGATCCCAATGGTCAGTTGCTTCCTTTATTTTATCAATTAAAATTGTCCTACATTACCAAGGTATAATGCCTTCTTTGTTGGAGAATGTTCCTGTCGGGCCGTTCTCATCAAGGAGAACGAAACGAAGAGCTAGAGCAGCAGCTTGTTCGACTGTGTTCGTACCTTGGAAGTTATTCATATCTGTTGCTGTGAATCCGGGGCATACCGCATTGACTTTGATGTTGGTTGACGCAAGTTCCACGGCAAAGGCAACGGTAACTGCGTTAACAGCAGTCTTGGAAGGACCGTAGTAACCGATGGACAATGACCCGGGTTCAAGGTTACGCGTCAATGAGCCCAGTTCACTGGAGATATTTACAATGCGTCCCGCCTTTGCATCACGAAGCAGTGGCAGCATCGCTTGCGTGACGGCAATGACGCCAAATACATTGGTCTCAAACAATCCGCGTACCTCGTCAAGAGGCACCAGACTTGGAGTATATACATTCTTCATCTCTTCTTCAGTTGTGCCTAAAATACCACTAAAAGCGATACCCGCGTTGTTAACAAGAACATCAAGCCGCCCAAATTCACGCTTGATTCGTTCCGCAGCTGCGTAAACCGATGAATGGTCAGTTACATCCAACTGGATGCCATGGGCTTCCGAGCCTATATTCTTCGCGGCTGTTTCACCATTCTCGAAATTGCGAGAACCGATCAGAACGGTGAAACCGTGTGTCACGAGGTCTTTCGCAATTTGATAACCAATTCCTTTATTAGCTCCAGTGACCAAAGCGACAGGTTTATTATGCATAGTTAATCTCCTTTAATTCATAGGTTGTATTTAGTCCATTTAGTGTCGAGAGTGATATTAAACGGAACCATGTTCCAATTATATACGGAACATTGTTCCGATTACAATACTTTTCTAAATTCTTATATGATTCAAAAATGCGTTATTAAATGCAGCTATGTTGAGTACGTCTATTTTTAATAGTATAATGTTCAGATGGAATGGTTTAAATCTGAGAGGGGCATTTTGTATGGAACGGAAAGAACAAAATACTGACAATACCGTGGAGCCCCACGATCATAAAGATCGATACTTACGTGTGGATGCGAAGCGCAATAATTGTGCCCTGCTCCAATCTGCTCTGACTGTATTCACAACTTCGGGAGTTGATGCGCCAATCCGCGAAATTGCCAAGCAGGCAGGTGTGGGAGTCGGAACAGTATACCGTCATTTTCCCCAAAGATCAGATTTGATTCTGGCTGTCATTGGTCAGGAAATGGATAACTGTGCAGAGGCTGCAACCACATTGACTGCTAAACATGCACCTGGCGAAGCTTTGGCCCTATGGATGCAGACGTATGTTGATTTCATTTTATCCATACCCGGACTTGCAGCAGCATTACATTCGAGTGATCCTGCATATGAAGCACTAACGGAGTCCTTCGATAGCCATTTTATTCCGATATTGGAAAGTCTGCTTCATGCAGCTTCAAATGCTGGTGAGACATGCCCCAACATCAGTTCCACCGGTTTGTTGAATGCGGCTTCCAGCCTATGCCTAAAGATCACCAACTTCGATCCTGCAGTCGCGAGGGATTTGGTATCCTTGCTCATAGATGGGTTGCGATATCGTTCCTATATCAACCAACAATCCTCGAAGTGAGCCGATAGCTCAACACAAAAAGTTCTAGTTTCGGTAACCCTGTCAAGTAGACAAAACATACAGGACAAATTTAAGCTACGACCGTTCACCGGTTTTCCACCGAAGAGTGGTAGTTTTGTTTGCTGTCTTATTCGAATCTATTTCTTGGTCTTCAAATGAGAGTAGAACGACTCAATACACATGTTGATTGTTTCTCATGGACTTCTTTGTTTTTAGCTGTCGTACTTCATAATACAATCCGTCATGTATTACAGTACTTAATGAAGTATTAAGAGTATATGCTCACTATTTAGATTTCCATCTAATCGTTGATCGAATCATGTTCTTGTCCATTCCGGCAATCGGTACAAGTTCTTGTCCTTGGCTCGGGACACGAACTTGTACCGATAACATAAAAAAGCCGCTAAGTTAGCCACTTTCAATGGGAATTACTAATTATATCTTGGTATTTGAAAGGATTTTCTTTTCATCAATCAATTTGGATGGGGTGACATCATTACCCTCAGGATCAACCACAGAGACCGCAAGCATCGTTGTTAGAAGTTGTCCACGGATCATTTTCAAATAATTTTGCCGAAGTTCCATCTGCTCTGATTTCTCCTGGTCGGTCAAACCATTATTACTTTGTTTTCTGCTTAATTCATTAATTCTGTCCAGATATGGGGTCATCATGTTCGTACTCTTCTCTGTTTTTAATGTGGAACCAAGCTTGATTGTACTTGGCAAATCTGATCGCATATATTTAGTAAGCTAAATATATATTGAAGAAATAGAGAGTTATAATATATTTCTCTCCATTTGTTGCATTAATTGTCTTAATATCAGCCGATCTTCCGGAGAAATGGATTGAAGTAATTTTTCCTGCTGCTCCCTCCATTTAATCTCAACCGGTGTCTCTAATTCTTTGCCTTTGTCCGTTAGAAAAATACGCATGATCCTTGCATCTTGTTCATCACGTTTACGATATATAAATCCGTTCTGCTCCAGTGATTTAACCATGTTCGTTACCGTTGGCGGTTCGCATTTCAAGTGTTCACATAGTTGCATTTGTGTTACCCCATCACCCAACCACAGACGATACAGCAAATTATCTTGCCCTACATAGAGATTAAGTTCCCTAAGAGATTCACTATAATTTCGCCGCATTTGGGAGGAAATCCGATCTAACGACTGTCGGATATCACAATCTACTGCATCCGTCATGAATTATCCCTCCCTGTCATCCGAATTATATTTAGCAGACTAAATGTATCACGGTGATATACAGGTGTCAATTTATCTTAGAACCTGCCCCCTAATTTGGGGGCAGTTATCCAGGTCCAAGGTTCAAAAGTATGCCTTTGCTAAACTTATTTTTTGGCAAATCCTTGTTTGTTCAAATAGTCCATCATTTGAGGCTGAATACTTCTCTGAAGATGATCCTGGATGTGGTCACTCCATCCTTTTACTTTTTTCACTGTGAAAGGTGCTTTCACCGGACGACTTTCATAATAGTTCAACATGGTTTCATCATAGATAGCTAATTTCTCTTGATCAAGTGATTGGTACTGATTTTCAAGTAATACCATGGATTGAGGCAGCCGAGGTTTCAGCTCAGGTTTATCTCCAGCTGGATTACCGATGCATAACCCCACTAAAGGAATCACATATTTCGGTAAATTCAATACTTCAGATAGTTCGTTAATATTACTTCTGACACCGCCAATAAATACCCCGCCGAGCCCCAGGGATTCGGCCGCGGTTAACGCATTTTGTGCCACCAGTCCGGCGTCGAATGAACCGATCAAAAGAAATTCAATATATTCGATATCCACTTCCGGGGCAATTTGATGATTTCGATTGAAATCTGCACAGAAAATCCAAAACTCAGCCGCTTCTTCAATATAAGGTTGATTGACAGAAAGTTGTCTGACTTTTTTTCGAAGAACCGGATCTGTGATTCGAATAATGGACACGGCCTGCAGGAGACTGAACGATGAAGTTTGATTAGCTGCCTGAAAGATTGCATCTCGTTGTTCCTCAGTCAGGGGTTGAGATGTGTAAGAACGAATCGATGTATGGTTATGAAGCAATTCAAGCGTATTATTCATTAAAATCCTCTCTTCTATTCGTTTATTCAATATTCCCGCATTCCATATTCGTAAGGGACGCAATGAAAATCATTTGAAATTTTCCTTTTTCAGCTAATTTAGCCCGTTCCACATAACTATCCATATTGGTGTAAGCTGCCGGGGCAGTGCCAGACATTCTCCATGCGCTGAATTCAGCCCCATACCCAGAAACCATCTGTAGAGCCAGTTGCATCTCACTTCTTGTTTTCATTTAGTTCTTCTCCTTCATTCCGGATAGGCGCAGAGTGGAATCATCTTTTTGTAGTGTGATAATAATTAGCCTGCTAAATAAATGTTGAATGATTTTATTCTGTTCAGTGACATTGACACTATCATAAACTCATTTGTTAAATCTGCAAAGAGGGCAATATGAATGAACATAGTACAACTTTTTGTACCTTTAGATTAGGAGTGATCGCAAACGATAAAGAATCCGCAGCTGCAATGTGCTTGATCACTGCGGATTCGAGTTTTTTAGCATCAAAAATATTGACGTTCACCGGTCTGTGCTGATTTTTCGACGGCATCAAGTAACCGATGAAGTTTCACCGCATCCGCGAAAGTAGGTGTTAAGGTTGTTCCTTCTTGAATATCTTGGGCGAACTTACGATAAGCCTGAGCCATATTCAGAACAAATCCTGAGTCGTCTTTGAGGGAATCTGGGACCCAGTAATAGGAATCGGGAATGGTTAGCTCACGAAGCTCTTTGTCAGTAGGTCCTGCACCGCGTAATTGGTGTGATCCGAATTGAATGGATGCAGGCGCACTCAGCACGATTGTGCCCTTGTCTCCGAAAATTTCAAGCGTTAGTCCTGTCTTATGTTTGACTCCACCTTGAATATGAACACTGGCTGCTGCACCACTCGTTAATTTTCCAGTAATCAGTATTTGATCATCTGTCGTCTTCTTGATGACTTTCTGAATATCCACCAATTCGACTTCAGGAAACTGCTGTGCTGTGAGGGCAGAAAGTTCTGTAAAGTCCCCAAGCATGTAGGTAAATGCATCCAGATTATGACCACCTACAATGGTCAGCAAGTTCCCTCCAATCTTCCGATCAAACAAGTACGCACTGGACTTGTCACCCACGCCACCCATTCCATCAATGGAGATCTTTAGATTGGCAGACAATACGTTTCCAACATAACCTTCTGCCATTAAATCTTTCACATACTGAATTGCCGGAGCTTGTCTGGCCTGTAATCCAATAGCATTTGGCAATTGTGCGGACGCTACCCATTCCTCCATTTCGAGTGCTTCACCCGTATTTGATCCCAGTGGCCATTCGCAATATATCAGTTTACCAGCAGGAGTAATGGCTTTAACGGCATTATAATGTTCCTTGACGTTAATACTGACGACTACCATGTCCACATCAGGATGTTGAGCCAAATCCTCCATGTTATCAAAGCCGTAATCTGCGTAGAAGGCTTCTGCGCTCTTCTTCGCACTCGCCATATTGCTTGTCCCAACTGCCGTAAGCTCAAACTCATCCAAATGCTCAATGGCTGGAATATGCGTGCCGCTTGCCCATCCATTATTAATTGAAGCACCTATGATTCCTGTACGAATTTTTTTACTCAATGTAAAACATCTCCCTTATTTTGAATTTTGATAACTTATCTATGCCCAAATCTTTCAACAAATCATTTCAATAACTGTTTGATACCTTTTGGAAAGGTCTCTTCTGCCTGTGTTCTACGCTCGTATAAGTCGTACCATGCCTCAGCCACTTGATCCGGATCAAAACCTGTATCTTTCTTGATCAACGGACTAATCGACATATGCCCAACGAATACACCATGCGGAAGCAAACGTTCGTGCAAATTGAGGATATAGTTTCGTAGCCCCGACATGGCTATACCTGAATTTCCAAACATGGAACTTGGAATCATGGCAGATAGTTCACTTGTAAAAAGAAGTGCGCTCTCAACTGTGGTTTCCAAGACAGGCGTCACTGGCACATTTCCGTTATGGGGACTGAATTCCACCACATCGATTGTGTCAAATGTATTTCTAATTTGTTGAAATTCTGCAATGAGTTGCATCTTGTTCGTAATATCTGCGGCGAATCCTTTGGCTTCAATCCCCATCTCATTCAACTGGTCTGCATATTGATTGAGTTTATCCTGTGTTCTGGATACCAAAGCGATGCGAAAACCATGTTTTCCAAATGTTTTGGCCAATGAGAAACCGAGGCCGGGCCCAGCCCGATAATAGCAATTGTTTTCAAAAGGGAACCTCCTTCTTCAAAAATAATAATCCTTTTGCTCATTGGCAGTAGCGAACTCATGATAAACTCTCCAACTTTTGCATGAAATGTCTGAGTATCAAACGATCTTCCACAGTCATGGAATGTAGTAATTTTTCCTGTTGTGCTTTCCATTTGATCTCAACCGGAACCTCTAATTCTTTTCCTTTTTCTGTGAGATAAATTCGCATAACTCTTGCGTCTTGTTCATCACGTTTGCGGTATATAAACCCATTTTGCTCTAGTGATTTAAACGTGCTCCGCAGATCCCATCAATTGAGGTTTCGGCACTCGATAACCTTTAGGCATCCAAGATTCGATTTCCCTTAGCTTTTCCAAGGCTTCTTTCTCCGTTTCACCAACGATGGGATTTTGAGAAGACATAATCAGTAGATCGTCTGGTAAACGCCCTTGATTTTGCACTTTTCTTTTAAGTTCAGCAGTGAATTCCTTAAGATATTCAAACTGATCTCCTGGAGCCATGATGACTTCGGCATGCTGTGCAGCTATATCCATGAATTCCAAGGAGGTACCGGCTTGAAAGATGACCGGTCTGCATTGTCGAGATCGACTAACATTTATTGGTCCCTCCACTGAAAAGTAATTCCCAGTATAATTTAGTGGATGCATCTTACTCGGGTCATAAAATACCCCACTTTTCTTATCACGTATGAATGCATCGTCTTCGTACAAATCCCAGAGGCCTTCAACAATCTCTAAAAACTCTTTTTTCATGGGATAAAGATCTGCTTTCCTTAAATGGGACCGACTGTAATTGGCTAACCCTCCCGGATTAGAGGTGATCGCATTCCATCCTGCTCGGCCCTTGCTAATCTTGTCGAGTGAGGCTATTTGTCTAGCAACAGTAAATGGATCAGAATATGAAGTGGCTATTGTCGCGGTCAAGCCAATGGAGTGAGTTACCATACTCAATGCAGACAAAATAGATACGCCCTCAAACATGCTTAGATAGTGTGATATCATGCCAGGTCCAATATGACTTACGTCCGCTAAAAAGATGAGAACGAACTTTCCTTGTTCAAGTTGTATGGCTTTTTGAACGTAATAATCAATATTTTAACTGGCTTTTTCTGGAATATCAGGATGTTTCCATCCCGTATAGTTCCAACCAACGCCATCAATAATCCCTCCTAATTTTAGCTTTTTTCCTTCCATTGTTGAATGATCTCCCTTTCATGAGTTCATGTATTCCCCTGTGATAAACCTAATTCACCTGCCAGTAATTCATGCCCTTTCTTTCGGCTTTCTTGATTAGGATAAAAATCTGCAATCATGATTTCATTCACTAAACTTGCTTTTGAAATGTGATGAAGTCGCTCAGCAACCTGTTCAACATTTCCAATAACAAAGCGTTCTTTGTTTCGTTCCTTAGCGCGCTCTTCTTCTGATGTATAAATGTGATTTTTGGCTTCTTCATGTGTAGGAAAAGTAAGATTTTTCATGCCTGTGCTCATCTGTGCCCACATTAACTCCGCCGGTCCTGCTATATATTTAGCCTCTTCTTCCGTCTCAGCTGTAATAACGATCGTTGCTAACATACTTTGGGGTTCACTTAAATAGAACGAAGGTTTAAAATTCGAACGGTAAGCTCTTAGCATAGGAATAGCTAGTTGCGGTGCCAAATGAGCTGCAAATACAAATCCTAATCCTTTTTCTAAGGCAAACTGTAATCCACCTTCGCTAGATCCCAACATAAACATATTTGGAACCTCCAGGAGGATTGATGTGACTAAACGGGTGTTTTTCTTTAAAGTTACGGTCAAAAAAGGAAAGCAGGTTATCTAATTGCTCTGGAAAATCATTAACCTCCATTAATTCTCGGGATCTTAGCAATGCCCACATGGTTCTGCCATCAGTACCTGAAGCCCTGCCGATCCCCAGGTCAATTCGCCCTGGATATAATCCTTCGAGAAGAGTAAAGTTCTCCATAACTTTCAAGGGGCTGGGATTAGGCAACATGATCCCTCCGGAACCTACTCGAATACTTTTGGTGTGAGCTGCTGCATGAAGGCTCAGCAAGTCTGGTAAAGTACTCATCAAGGTTGTTGTGTTATGGTGTTCAGTGAACCAGTACCTTGTGTACCCCCACTGTTCTGCTAATTGAACCATTTCCGTTATGTTTTGGAGACTTTTCTTAGCATCACTTCCTTTAAAGACATGAACGAAGTCTAAAATCGAAAGTTGTAGTCTATTTCCTGTATTTACTTATCAGTAACTCCTTTCTGTGCTATATTTATTTAGCTTACTAAATATAAAATCAAAAAAACGCAATTTTAGTTATCCTACTAACTATAAAACGAACATTATCCTTTCGCATTTTAGGTAAACTAAAATTTAATTGTTTTTGTTTGTTGACACAATCATAAAGTCATTATGTTCATTTACAAAGAGGGCAATATAAATGAACATAGTACAACTTTTTGTACCTTAAGATTAGGAGTGATATCAATGAGGGTCTGTAATGAAGGATTTGATGAAGAATTTATGGACGAAAAAAGGGATATGTACGCGATAGCATTTACCCAAAATGTTCTTTCAGGACGTTGGAAATATTTTATATTATGGTATCTAAAAGGAGAAACACACCGTTATACGGATATAAAAAAATTTCTTGGAGGTTTATCACAAGGCTCTCTCACAAAGCAGCTTAAAGAGTTGGAGAACGATGGAGTTATTAAACGTAATGTTTATCCGGAAGTTCCTCCGCGAGTAGAGTATTCGTTAACAGACAAGGGAACCAAATTACTACCGATCCTTGAGAAGATGGAGGAATTCGGTAAAGAATACGGCGAAAAACCTTAATCTGATGAAGTTTCCAAACAGGCTTATTACCGAAATTTTGAATCCAAAGAAGACATTTTTATTAAGCCTTTGTCCAAACTTCTTCTACGCAATCCGTGCTAACGAGCAAGGAAATCATACAACCGATTTCACAGTTGATATGGTTGCCTTTTACGGTCTATATGGTGAACGCAAAAAAGCGCATGGAAGCTGTTTATGCGTCACAAGGAATAGCGCGGTAAAATCAAAAGGGTGCCAGCATTCAGCAGCACAAAACCATAATTTTTTTTCAATGCTTCCTATGCCGCTTTCTTATTCATGCCCTCATTCATAGATATGTGCGTGTTGCAGTAAGTATTGGCATGTATGGTCAGTCATGTCTGCTGGCGCTCGAGCCACATGGGATAGCTGGTATTCTATAGATATCATTAGGCTTTTTCGTCAGCCGGTACGAGAAGTTCTTTTTGTATCTCTGAACTCAAATTACTATTTCAGGATTCCTTTTGCATTTGCAGATATAAAAGCAACAGTGAATAGCTTTCGGATGGGGCGCGATCCAATTGAGAACAACGTGACCCTTCAATGTTAAACAACTGTCGACCCACTGAATGACATTAGTTCCAAGATTTCAACGAATCATTCCTAAACATTTCTGCAACGAGTATGAATACCATCACGCTATCGTCTCTTCCTACAGTCTTCCTGGCTTGTTTGCTATTAGATGTTAATCAAATCGGTAATCGGACCAAGTTCCCTTTTCAGCAAAGGAACCAAGTTCTTGTCCTCAACTCGGAAAAAAACTTGGTTCCTCAAAACAAAAAAGCTGCAAAGTTCCGCTCAGGTAACCCTTTCCCAATGGGCTGTACGCACGAAGCCAATGCTGAGTTCTTCTAACGTAGGCAGCAGTTCGTCTTCCGGACATCTTCACCACAACGAATCGCTCTCGATGGCCGTGAGCGGCTGAACGGAATGCGCGCGTCGAATGGTTCCCACGCCCGCCTCCGACAGTCCCCCATGTTTATCTTTTTCCGCCTGAATCAAATCTCCTAGCGCCCAGGCTACTTTCCTTCGATTGAATAGAAATGATTAATAAGGGTGAAACTTTGTGTCACTGTACAACTTCTATGTGTAACAATTCGATACAAATCGTATCCAAAAATTTAAACAAAAAGACCAAGCAACTCTTATCCCTCGACATTTCTTTCTCAATCATGTTAAAGAACAAGACCTTGATACCCTTGTCATATCGGCGAATCGGATAACGGCCAGTCATCTCGTCAACTTAACCATTCCTATACTCAAGGAGTCTAGCTGCATTCCGCCAAGGAGATAATAAAATCGGGATCTGGAAAAGTTAATTCTATTTTTTGATCTTGATAGGCTACCGTAACTCTTGTTCTCTCAACAGCCCGTATCCTTGTATTTAGAAGACGCCCACCTTCCCATTACATAATATGTGAATAATTTCCCGAAGTAAGATTTTGCTTCCTAAATTTTAAAAAAATGCGTTGCTTCCCAAAGGGGACGGGACTGACCCAGGTTTGTGAGACAAGGTTCAAGACACCTTTCAAGTTTAGTTAGCCAGTTGTCGGAATTCAATCGGCGACTAATTATTTAGTTTCTCGTTTGGATGGTATTGCCTTTTCCCTGTCTCGCAAATACGTGCCACTTTCGCGGCATACGGCGTTCCATCTTTAAGTAGCGATATTTACTGTCAACTTTTCTCTGAAATCTTGAATCTTTCTCCAAACATTAGTACCTAGATGGGAGCAGCCTGCGGTACTAGGCACGATTCATGTAGTATTCAAAATTGTACATGTCCGATGTCATCCCTTTTGCAATGAGCTCCGAGAGATGTATGCTTAGTAACTCGTCAGCCCTTGTCATTAGTGGCTTCTTACCTGTTATTAGCGCGTTTATTTGTCTTCCTTCTGGAGTATATGGCGTTTCTTCTTGGCTATTCAGACGTGTCTTTTCCCATTTACAAAAGGATAAGTTGGTTATACTTGTTGTGCTTTCCTGATATATAATAGCCGGGATCTTCGTTGTTTACTGTGAATGAATAGACGTTAATTTGTTTGCTTGATTTGCCGGCAACCATTTTACCCCATACTTTTTCAGACTTGCGTATACAGTTAACTTTGATACTTATCGATCAACTACTCATTATTTTTTTCTTGAGAATGCACATTCAAAGCGGGATGTAAAAAATCCAAAAACCGACTTTCAAGACAGTCTCTCCAGTCTTGTAAATTATTTTGTATGCTGCGGATTCAGCATCAGGCTGACATTACTTTACGCATCCAACGTATACAAGCGCAGATTCTCCAGCAAAGCCGCTGGGCACAGGCATGTGCTCTGCATCGGATAGAACCTCTGCTCATCGGAGGAACCATGGAAAGCCAACATCGCCTCCAAAACATGGTAGGCCAGTTCACCGCTGGCACGGTGAGGCCGTCCGCTGCGGACAGCGTAGGCCATATCGCCCCATGTGTTCTCTTGGTAGCCTGGCAGAGCTCCAGCCGGAGCTGGTGTGGGAATACAAGCCACTCCCCTGGAACTCCCGACCAAGCTGCATTTTCTTTCTTGAGAGTCATCATCTCGTCGTAATAATAAATGTTGGGGGCACCCTAATCCGCCGGCTTGTAATTTCGCCTGGGCTTTGTGCTTTAGCGAAAGTATAGGTATTGGTATTGGTATTGGTATTGGTTGTTTTCCCTATAGCGCTACTTGCTGTCATTTCCAGCGTATTGCGGGTACCGGGCGGATCGCCCCGCGCCTAACGTCAGTTTATGTCCGGAGGAAAAAGACCGCCGTTCAGTCTGTAAGTACCACTGTCGGAATTGCTGTAATTGAGCGTGATCTCCAGACTATCCCCATGGAATGCTCCTTCCGGTTTATCGATCGTAACCGCCGGTTTTGTCCCTTGGGGATATTGCGAAGTAATCCGGCCTTCCTTGATCCATTTCTCGCCACTTACGGCATATCCAGGCATTTGCGATCCGGGCATCTGATTTCCGCTTGAGTTGAATATGACCTTAGCCTGCGTCCAGCCCGGGGCCCTATACACATACCAGCCGTTGCCTTCATCCTGCATGGCCACGCCCGGCCAAGCTGAGCCTTCCCTGAGCGGAGTCACGGAATCATCGTAGTAGTAGATGTTCGATGCTCCCCAGCCGGAAGGCTTGTAGAAATGAACGGTTATGCCCGATCTCGGTTCCTCCTTCGTATACTTGAACATCTTCTCTGTTTGACCGGACAAATTCGCGGCGACAATTTTCAGAACAAACGTCGATCCGATTGGAGTCCCAGCGCCAATGCTGACCATATCTCCCGAGCTGAACGGAGTCGTCGGCCCCCCGTTCAAAGTGTAGGTTGCTGAATTTGCATTGGAATAGTTCATTCTCACGTTAACAAAATCTGCAAAGAAGGCGCCTTCCCCAGGATCGACGGATACTGTCGGAGTTTGCTGCGCCGCATTATACAGTACGGCGATCCTGCCTCCGTCCAGATGGCCGGTAATTCTGCCGTTCGACACCGTAAACGATCCACCGCCGTTGGCCTTGTTCTGGTAAACGCCGTCCTCCAGTCTGGTAGGAGAGTTGATTTGAGCATTGCCTCCAAGGTTCACAATCGTCATGCCTTTGGTTCCGCGTTCAACCTGCATAATTTGATTCCCTTGCGTCCTAATGTATTCGTCTTGACCTACCATGGCATTGTGGAACTTGTTAACGGCAACAATATCCGGGTCCTTCCAGAGCGTATTCCCCGCGTCGCCGAGCCGATTCGCAAATTTCCCACCTCCTGTCGGTCTGTTGAAGAACAGAGAGGTCGTTTCCGCCCGAGAGGCGATGATTGACCAGCCCATTTTGATCTGCCAATCGTTCAACCCTGTCGATTCGTTGTTGTCGTTAGCATAAGTGTCATGCGATTCGACCCAGGTAACTAATTTGGAGGGGCTTACATTATTGGCGTTAAAAGATTTGGCCGCATCAACATTGATGCCACCGTGATAACCAACGGCGCTTCTTACACTGTCCCCGTAGCTGGAGGCGGCCAAACTGAGGTAATTGGCATAGCCGGCAAAGTTGTCAGCTCCGCCTTGAAGCACTTCCCCGTAATTAAACAGTTTGTCTTTATTATTCAACGAGTCCAGTACCCGGGGCCAGAAGTTGGAGCCCCCCGGATCGTTGGGCAGCTCAATATGCTTAGCGGCGTCGAATCTGAAACCGTCGGCGCCCAAGGAAATGGCGTCATTCAGGAAGCCGATAATGATATCTTGCAACTCCTGGTTAGACGTGTTAAGGTCGGGCAGGCCAATTCCCCACTGCGTGACTTGCCAACGGTCATTCCAGTTTTCCACCCCTCTGGCCTCATGCCAGAGATACCTGTTATTCTTGATCACCGAATCAACATTATGCGCCGGCTGATACTGCTGATTTCCACCGCCCGCATTCCCTGTATGATTGGCGACAACATCAACGATGATACTGATGCCGTATTTATCTGCTTCCTGGCAAAGCTGTCTGAAATCATCCCTGCTTCCCAATTGAGAGTTGCCTATTTTAAAGTTGATGGGCTGGTACAAAATCCACCACTTGCTGCCTTCTGTCAACCCTTCCTTGTTGGCTTGGATTGGCGAAGTTTGCACCGCTTTAAATCCCGCCTGAGCCAGTTCAGGAAGGTTCCTGGTAATGTTGTCAAAAGACCAGTTCCACGCATGAAAAATAAGACCATCCTTCGTCCTTTCCGGGAGTCCGTAGTTTGCGACAGCCGATAGCTTCGCATCCGAACCGCCTAACTGCTGAACATCAACATTCGCCTGTACTTCGGGATTAAAGCCAATCATTTGCAATAACAATGCGACAAAGAGAACGATACTCCAGGTACGTCTCAAGATGGGGCTTTCCTTCCTCCTCATACTAAACTCTCCTTTTTGATTTTATTTTACAACCAACCTCTCTTGAGAGATTAGGAGTAAATAAAAGAGCGTGAAACAAAATGTATACGCTTTCAAAGAGGCAATCGTTTGCACATGATTGCACTCAGAGACATGATTTCATTTATCTAACAATTTGTCAATGATTATATTAAAGATAAATTTCTAACGGCCTTTTTCTCCCGTCATTATTACTCACTGTGCCTTCAAGGCTTTTTGGACGTTGGCTTCAATTATGAATTGGCTTTCTTTGGTTTGAAATATGTCCCTAGCAATACATTGACCAGTAAAAGTATGGATGATATAATCATAAAAGGAAAAAATCATTGGTATAGAGCCCTGTGTGAATGGGCTTTTTTCATAGTTTCTTTTGTAAGCGCGTACAATGATTATTTTCCATATACACCACGGAGGAGGCGATTAATGAATCCATTTTATCAAAATAAATGTCTTTCTTTTTTTACTTTTAATGCAATCGATTGCATTATCTATCCCACTAAATATTATCAGGAGGTTGTTAACTTGTTAAGAAAAAAAACTGGGAGTTTTATTTCTTGGTTGATTATTTTATCGCTTTGCTTCAACTTCTTCGGGTTACCCGGCGTAGCTTCGAGTAACAACGATCATACAGCCACCTACACGAATTCCACAGCGACTGCTCTTCCATCGACAACCGCTTCAATCACGTCTACCGTAACCGCAACGTATGCACCTACCACAACACCTAAATCAACTCAAACCGGGTTGACGGTTCACTTTAAGAAACCTTCAAGCTGGAATTCAGCGATTCGAATCCATTACTGGAATCTGAATCCGGCAACCGTTCCAATAAGTGGGGCGTGGCCGGGAATTCTGATGAAGTCGGATGGAAACGACTGGTACAGCTACACCATTGCCGAGGCCACAGGCTCAAGTCTTATCTTCAATGACAGTAGCGGCAAACAGACGGCCGACTTGTCCCGCAGTGTGAAAGAGGGCTGGTATTACACAGATAACACATGGTATGATGCCAGTCCGGAAATGCCTAAAATCCCGGCGATTTCCGCCTCTCCTGTACCCAAAACATACGATTCGTCCCAAACGGTGACGCTTTCCAGTACCAACAGTGACGATAAGATTTACTATACGATAGACGGTTCGACACCTACGACATCCTCGACCTTGTATACCTCTCCAATCCAAGTTGCGTCCTCTTTGACCATTAAGGCCTTCGGTGTTAATTCAATCGGTCAAACTGGAAATGCATCCTCTTTCGCTTATGTGATTGACCTGAATGCAGATCTGCAAGCTCCGACAATCACAGCGAATTTGCCTGCCGGGCATTCTGATTCCTCGGTGACTGTATCCTTTAACCTGAAAGATAACAAGGCGGCAACGACCAAGGCATACTATACGGAGGATGGTACAGAACCAACCACAAGCTCAAAAGTCTATATCCTCGGCAACGCGCTGGCCGGATTGACTGGACCGTCTATTCTTATCTCCAAGACCACGACATTAAAATTTCTCGTTATAGACGGCGCTGGTAATCAAACCAAACAGAGCTTTGTTTATAATATTGGAACTAAGGGGGATTTTCGGGAAGACACCATCTACTTCGTGATTACTTCCCGATTCTATGACGGTGATCCGAGCAATAACGTGCACGCATGGGATGATGGAAAGGCGCGCAATCCAGATTCGGACCCGGCTTGGAGAGGGGACTTTAAGGGGCTGATTCAAAAGCTCGACTATATCAAAGCCCTCGGATTCAGCGCCATCTGGATTACACCTGTTGTGCAAAATGCCAGCGGTTATGATTACCATGGTTACCATGCTTTAAATTTTGCCAAAGTAGACCCACGGTATGAATCGGCGGGAGCTTCTTATCAGGACTTGATCAATGCGGCCCACGCCAAGGGGCTGAAGGTTATTCAGGACATCGTAGTCAATCATACCGGTAATTTCGGTGAAGAGAATCTGTACCCCATGTTCAAGAAAGATCCGGCTAAACCGGATACTGCTAACAACTTGGTGAAAACTACGGATAAGCTGCCGTCAAACTATGATACTATGACGCCCGATCAGCAGTATCAGGCAAGGCTCGCTTTAATGAAGAACGAGGGGACGAACAATAACATTTACCATACAGAGAAAAGTCTCTCTTGGGAATCCTATACTGTTCAAACTGGTCAGATAGCGGGAGATTGCGTGGATTTGAACACGGAAAACCCTGCAGTTAACAAATATTTAATTGATACCTACAATCACTATATAGACATGGGTGTTGACGCTTTCCGTGTCGATACGGTGAAGCATGTGAGCCGGTATATTTTCAATAAATACTATATCCCTGCCTGGAAGAAAAGAGGTGGCTCGGATTTCTATATTTTTGGAGAAGTAGCCACTCGTTACAGAGATGTCTGGAACAGTGGAATTCCAGCGATCTCGACGCCATTCTATACTTGGAAAAGCTCAAAATCGTATCCGGGCGATGGAAAGAATGACTACGCCTCCAATAAAGCGTCAGTTGAACAAGAGTGGGCGGACAACTCTACTACAGCAGGACAGCCAACCTCGAACAATGCTCTCTTAAACGGAAATACCTATCATACGCCTGACTATTCGATGAAATCGGGCATGGATGTGATTGATTTTCCAATGCATTGGGCATTCAAGACTGCACAGGAAGCATTCAGTATGAAAGGTGGCGATCAATACTATAATGATGCTACCTGGAATGTAACCTATGTCGACTCGCATGACTATGCGCCCGACCAGGCTCCGGAAAATCAAAGATTTGCGGGCACACAGGACACTTGGGCCGAGAATCTCGATCTGATGTTCACCTTCCGCGGAATACCCGCTATCTTCTATGGCTCCGAAATCGAGTTTCAAAAAGGGGCAACCATTGATACAGGTCCAAACGCACCGCTAAGCAAAACGGGACGGGCATATTTCGGCGATCACATTAAAGGCAATGTTACGGTACAAGATTACGGCAAATACACAAATGCTACTGGCACGCTTGCGGAATCGCTCAACCATCCTCTGGCGAAACATATCAGACAGCTTAATTTAATCAGAAGAGCTGTTCCCGCCTTGCAAAAAGGCCAGTATTCCACAGAGAATGTGTCGGGCAATCTGGCGTTTAAGAGAAGATATACCGACAGCGCCAAAGGCATTGACAGCTTTGCATTGGTCACGATTTCGGGAAACGCCACGTTTACCGGAATTCCGAACGGAACCTATGTGGATGCGGTGACCGGTGATTCCAAAACCGTTACTGATGCCAAGATTACCCTGACATGCTCCGGCAAAGGAAATGCAAGGGTATATGTATTGAATGGCAGAGGTGGAATTGGAGAAACGGGAACCTATCTGAAGTAAACGGCAGTATGTCTTAGTTAACTGAAGCAACCTCAGTTCGGTATTGCACCGAGCTAAGGTTGCTTCCAATTAAAAAGTAGACCAAGAGACAGTCGGGATTTAACTTTTCAAGCACTTTCATTTGAATACCATGCTACCTTTTTACCTCTTGATAAATGTAAGTGGCTTGTATATAAATATAGTCAAAACTCCTTCACCCGAAGGAATTTGACTGATATTTTGGGTTAGTAGTGTTGCTTATTGCTTTGATTAATTGTTGTATTTAAAGCTATATGCTTTCATATCCATAATTTCACAGGATTCATCAAATGTCATAACATCAATAGCACGAGTTTTTGGTTTAACCCCATTTATGTTTAAATAAAATGTAAAAGCCATCGCTGCAGAATTACCATGAGAAGCTCTAACAGGTGCATCTAATTCAGCTTTTTCTAGAATAGTTGCAGCAACTTTATACATATTATAAATTACATCTTTCCCTTCAATTATATGACTTACTTTGTAGGGTCTTTCACAAAAAGAAACAACTCTCGGATCCGTTTCAACCCAAATCCAGTAATTGGATTATCCATTTGTTGTAAAAAACACGTCGCGCTTCAACTTAGGGACTGAATCCTTCCCAGTAGCCTTTAACTTCTCAGCTTTAGTCATAGGAACAGGAGTAGATGTGGTTTTAATTTTTCACCATTATTGTGTATTTTCTGATAAATAGAATGATACTAAGCTATTACCTCTGCAATAATTTTTGCTTTAACCGTACAGTTTGCAATTGCTTTTGGTTCAATAAAAATATGAAGCCAAACAGGTTGCATTATGAAAGTATCCTTAAATATCAAGGATTGTAATGCAAATAATTTGGCTTCAACGTACATCAGGTGTAACAACAATACAGTCCCCTTATCCCTAGTCAAAAAAGAGAAAGAAAAACCAGAAAAAACCCTAAATTTTCTGGTTTTTCTTTAGGCTGTTACATCAAAACGTTTTGGCTGCCAATATGGCTTGCCGGATTGCTTGTTCCTTTATGCTCTGCACTTGATCCGGCTGCTCACTGATACCTTCAATAAAAATAGCCTGCACATCGTCAATTCCGAGTAAATTCATGACAGCTTTTACATAACTGTGGCTGTACTCGACATTTTCAAACTTCCCATGGGAGAGAACTGTGCCGGAAGCCTGAATGTGCATCACTTTTTTGTCTTGCTGTGTCCCAGTCAAACCGGACAAACCCCGCAACCCATTATCGGCTCGCTTAATAGTTTTCCCCGGAACCGTAATCGCGTCAATGTACGCTTTCAGAACCGACGGGAAAGAATAATTCCATACCGGATTCACAATGACGATTTTATCCGCAGTCATGAATTGGTCCACAATCTCGCGCATTCGCACCGCTTTGACCTTCGACTCCTCGCTCAGTTCATCGAAGGAAGGACCACTTGGCGGTTGCCCCCAGCGTCTTAGAAGATCGGCGTCGATTTGCGGAAGATCCATGCGATACAGGTCCAAATAAATGACTTCATCTCCTGGGTTGGCCTCCTGATAGGTTTCGATAAACTGTTTGCCGACCGATAAGCTGTAAGTACCGTCTTTTAAAGGATGAGCGGTTACGTACAATACAGTTGCCATGATAAATCCACTCCTTTATTATGATTAAAATAATTGAGGATACAATGTTTGAATGTCGCCAGTAAAGTCACTCCGCACTTTGCGACTCGGATCGTCTGCTACAATTTCATAACTTTCGTCTTCAATGCCATCGAAAGCAATTCTAGCTATTTCAGCAGGGATAGCCTGTGCCCTATTGAAAATCCGCTGCTTATTCTCATTACTGACTTCCTCCTTAATGTAATCATCATAGTTACAGAAAAAAATGAATGTCAAGAGGGATCTTGAAATGCAAATACCAATTTTTTTGACTTTTATTGGTCGTTCATAAACTGCATACCCCAAAGGAAGACCGCTTTTCTCAAAGATGTAAAACAAAAAGAAACCGTTTTTTTGTAAAATGGAAGTGCGACCCACCATTTACGAAAGGAACGGTTTCTTTGTACATCAATATACCATGGATCAACTCCATCTGCCTAAGGACTTGGAGGACGACATTCCAGCCGTGTTGGGTGTCCCAAACCTAGGTTTCTAGCGAATATGCAAGAATCTGGTCTTTCGTTAGACTCTTTCCTTTGTTCCAAATATCACGCATTTCCTGTTCAATTAAAACATGTTGAAGATCAAGAAGCACTACGCTATGCTCCACTGGAAAATTCGGAACGGCAGCACCTCCGAATCTTTCGCGACATTTCTCAGCAGCACTCAGAAGGATGACCACTTCTGGATAAGCCTTCTTCGCCCATAACGCTATAGCCAACCCTTCTATTCCACGAGAAAGAATCCATGTTCCTTTGTAGATTTGGCTAATCGCAATGCTTTTCTTGAAGTATTCAATGGATTGATCGATTTGCCCAAGTTTCAAGGAAGTATAACCGAGGCTTTCGTACGGACCGGATACTTCCCATTTATCCTGAACCGATTCGAAGAAGTACACACTCTCTTTTAGAAGTATAGATGCATCATGATACTCTTTTTGTTCCAGCTTTAGCTTTCCGTAAGCATGCAACGAAGCCGCCAAATTCCACCTATCCTTCGTTTTCCTAGCAATATTAACGCTCTTCTTAACCAGAGACTCAGCTTCTCCCAAATCCAGTTTTTTTATGTAAATAAATGACGTTAAACGTAAAGAAGAGGATAATAGTGCAGAATTATTCAGATCACGGGCGAGATCAGCGCTGCGTGCAGCTGAAACCATGGCATCTTCAACGTTTCCTTGAACGAATTGAATGACACCCCGTCCATGTAATGCTTTGGCAAAATCTCCACCAGGCAGTTCTTCATGAACGGTGCTTTCCAAAAAACGATTAAGCCAAAACACCCCCTCCTTTAACCTGCCTTCATGAAGCCAGAACCAGTAAAGGTTTGAAACCATATGAAGTCCGATTGAGTTGGCATGTGCATTTTGATAACACCATTGCATGGCTGAGCGCAGGTTAGCATATTCTCGTCTCACTTCATCAAGGCAGGCATCACGTTCGCGAGTCCTAAACTTGGCCTCCGCACGATTCAAAATTTGGCTGTAATGTTGAACATGACGTTCAAGAAGAACATGTCTGTTACGGTTATCAGTTTCTTCCCGCATCTTCTCGCCAGCATATTCCTTAATGGCTTCCAGCATGAAATAACGGATATAGCGGTAGTCATCACTGGTTTCGATTGAGACGAGTGACTTGTTGACCAGTCCGGATAACAGATCAAGCATATCTTCCCGAGCAAGTTTATCATCACGGATGGGCAATGCGGGTTCGCAGCTACAGATCCGCTCCACTGCCTCCAACGTAAACCCTCCCGAAAATACACTGAGCCTTCTCAGAAGCAGTTGCTCCTTGTCGGTTAGTAGATCGTAGCTCCAATCGATTGTAGATTTCAGCGTTTTTTGCCGAGGCACAGCATTTCGTTTTCCAGCAGTCAATAATGTCAGCAGACTCGCCAGACGTTTTTCCATCTGTTCCAATGTCAACATGCTCATTCTGGAAGCCGCAAGCTCAATAGCTAACGGAATCCCTTCTAATTTTTTGCATATGGCACCTACAAGCTGCAAGTTTGCCAGCGTGGGCTGAAGCTTAGGAGCAACCAAAAACGCACGTTCCATAAACAGTTGCACGGCTTCAAATTCCTTGATTTCTTCTTCCGACAGCATCTCCAGCGAATACTCCTCCCCTGGAAAGGATAACGGGGGAATCCGATAGACGTATTCCCCCGAAATGTTCAAGGATTCTCGGCTCGTGACCATGATACTTAGTGCTGGCGCAGCCATGAGGAGTGATTCAGCTAAAGCCGCACATGCATCAATGATGTGTTCACAGTTGTCGAAAATAAACATCATTCTTTTCTCGGAGATTACATCTAATATGGTTTGGAGATCAGTTCGATTCCCTTGATTTTGCAGTCCCATAGTGGATAACAGATACTGGCCCAAAAAATGATGTTCCTTCACGGCGCCGAATTCGAACATCCAAATACCGTCCGGATACATTTCTGCAAGCGTTGAAGCGACTCGAACAGCAAGAGATGTTTTTCCTATCCCCCCGGGTCCTACGATTGACACAAGGGAATGGTTCTTCAGCTGTTCTTTCAGGTCAGCCATGGATTGGCTTCTTCCTACAAAGAGAGAAAGAGGCTTCGGTAACTGACTTTGCGTTGCAAGTGAAACGGCTTGCGTGGCAACCCGACCTTCCTGCGCGGAACCTTCAAACGAAGCTACGGTTTCAAACCATGTGACATCAAAATCTGGAAACTCCCGTTTTGTGGCAGAACGCGCTTCTGAAAAACGTTTTACTGCAAGCCAAAGCTCCTCAGCCTCTTTCCGCTGAGCTCCCTCCAAAAAGAGCCCTTCCTCCAAAAAGACTTGAATCAAACGTTTGAGGCTGCCAACGCTGGGAAGACGATCTCCGTTCTCCCACTGTTGAACGGTTCGTGGATCAACGCCAACTTGCCTTGCCAAGTCAACTTGCCGTATTCGTTTGGAAAGGTTATGTCTAGCGGGCCTGGAACGAATTTTTTTAATCCAATCATGGGGCCAATCTTTCGAAGATTTTTCGTCTTCCATCTTATCACCTGGCTTCAATAGTTTGAGCATCTCTGACACGAACAAACACGAACTCATGTACATTCGTGTTCTGGATTTTAACAGATAAAATAAAGCATATCAACAAAAAGAGGAGGTAATCTACATGCCTTTAACGCGTATCGTCACGTTGGAAGGACGTTCGAGTGAAGCTAAAGCCCGTATTAAAGAGGTCGTCTCGCAAACGATCGTGGACAAACTGCAAGTGCCTGAGAATGATCGTTTTTTTATTATCGAGGAACACAACCGAGAGAACTTCAACTTTGATCCAAACTGTCTGGACATTGAAAGAAGTGATGGATTTCTCATCGTTCAAATCATTTTGAATGTCGGCAGATCGTCCGAAGTAAAAAAAGAGTTCTATGCGGCATTAGCTGAACAACTGCATCAGCAGTGCGACATTAGAACGGAAGATATTTTCATCAATTTAATTGAAGTCACGAAAGACAACTGGTCTTATGGCAATGGCATCGCCCCCTTTATTGTTTAATTCAAATTTTTTTATAAGGAAAGAGAGGAAATATAATTATGTCGACTGTCCTTTATATCACTGCGCATCCCGGTACTCCAGAAGCATCTTACAGCCTTTCCGTTGGCGAGCAATTTGTACAATCCTATCAAGAAAGTCACTCAGAAGATAAGATTGTGCACGTAGATCTGTATCAACGAAACATTCCGCATATCGATGCAGATGTATTGGAGGCATGGGGCATGCTTCAAACAGGAGCATCGTTTGATCAATTGACTGCCGTGCAGCAAGAAAAATTGACCCAACTGAATCATTTACTCGAAGAGTTTGTCACTGCGGACAAGTACGTGTTCGTTACACCAATGTGGAACTTCTCTTACCCTCCTGTAATGAAGGCGTACATTGATTCATTTTGCGTTAGAGCCAAAACATTCAAATACACGGAGAATGGCCCCGTTGGACTGCTGCATAACAAAAAAGCATTCCACATTCAAGCTAGCGGCGGCATCTATTCGGAAGGTCCTGTGGCGGAACGCGAGAATGGAAGCCGTCATTTGCAGACTGTTTTGAATTTTGTCGGCGTAACAGACTTTGATAGCCTGTTTGTGGAAGGTCTATCCACGGCGGGAGACCGCGCTCCCCAAATCAAAGCTGAAGCGATCGAAAAAGCGCGCAATGCTGCGAAGAATTTCTAAGAGTATGCTTCGATAGCGATTCGAGATTAGTCAATATCGTGGCAATGGTTTGTTACATCACGTTAACCCGAATAAACCCGGCATCGCCGATTTGACCAAGGGGGAAAGAAAATTGAAAGTATCTTATCATGGACATTCGGTTGTAAAAATCGAAACCAATGGCACAACCATTCTTATTGATCCTTTTATTACAGGCAACTCCAACACCGATCTGGAAGCAGCCGACGTGCAGGCTGATGTAATCCTTCTGACCCATGGCCACGGGGATCATGTTGGAGATACTATGGAAATTGCAAAACGAAATGACGCGCTGGTCATTGCATCGGCAGAGCTAGCGGATATTCTCAGTTGGCAAGGTGTACGAACCCACGCCATGAGCATTGGGGGAGCTTATCAATTCGAATTTGGAAAAGTGAAATTAACCCAGGCTTTTCATAGCTCAAGCCTTGTTAATCTGGAGACTAAAACAATTATTTATACGGGAATGCCTACTGGGATTCTGTTCACAGCAGAGGGCAGAACGATTTACCACGCAGGAGACACAGGTTTGTTCTACGATATGAAGGTGATTGGAGAACTCAGCAATATCGATTTGGCATTTCTGCCGATCGGAGACAACCATACTATGGGACCAGAGGATGCTGCGCTGGCAACTGAATGGCTTCAAGCGAAACAAGTTGTGCCGATCCATTTCAATACGTTCCCTCATATCAAACAAGACCCTCACTACTTCGCTTCGCTTCTAAAGGAAGGGGTAGGGAAAGTGTTGGAACCGGGAGAAGGGCTGGAGTTGATTCCCTGAATCCATTCATAAGGATCAACTTATATAAGCATAAGTCGCTATTTTAATGGTTTTCGCTTTAAGTCGCCGTCTGAGACCCACCCGCGAAACACTTCACAGCCTAGGCTTGGTCGCACCGAAAGTTGAATTAAGTTATTTCCAAAAGCGAGCGCTCTCCTCTGTTGGACGGCGCCCGCTTTTGATTTTTTGGATTTTCTCTGAACAAATGCTCTACAAAATTCGTCATTGTTGAGTATACATTGACATGAAGTTCATTCATTTGGAAAGCAATCTGACAATGTTTAACATAGGAATCAACTGCTCTCAAGAGGTATATTTTGGGCCTTCGAAGATAAAATATGCTTTATCAATTAGTAAGGGTGGTTAGCTTGTGTTATCAGGTTGGTTTAGAAACGTTCTGAGACCTGAAAGAAGGCGTAGACAAGATGTTGAAAAATCCAATCAGCAAACATCTGACCCCATTAATCCGTCATTGCCCCAAACTCTGTCTTTACTCAAATCGAAACTCGGGCAAGGTCCTGATTTTGTCATTCGTGATTTTTCCGATAATCCTGACCATGTAGGCCATCTCGCCGTTTGTTATATCGAAGGACTGATTGACCAAAACCTACTTTCCGATGTAATGGAAGGTATAATTGCAGAGAGAGTCTCTGCAACTTCTGTTAAGCTTGGGGAAAATAGCGCGGCCTCTTTATTAAAACGGGAAGGAACTCCTTTTCCTGCATTATTGGAAGCATTAATAATGGAATTGATGTTTGAAGTTATTCGTGAAGCCGGTGTACGGATGCCGCGGGTCATCGGACCAGCCGTTTCAATCGTAGGAGCTCTGGTTATTGGACAAGCAGCGGTGCAAGCCGGTCTGGTCTCAGGTGCAATGGTTATCGTTGTTGCCTTCACAGCTATTTCGAACTTCGTTATCCCATATGTCACCATGGCTTCAGCAGTCAGGTTGCTACGTTTTGCTCTTATGTTACTAGCGGCGGCTCTAGGCTTATTCGGTATTCTGATAGGGCTTATCCCCCTTTTAGTTCATCTTGTATCACTCAAATCATTCGGAGTTAATTATTTTATGCCCTACAGCCCCTTCTATAAATCTAATATGAAGGACCTAGTCATTAGAGTTCCATGGTGGGCTATGAAAACGAGACCTAGTGAAAAATCAGGTTCCAACAAGACCAGACAGGCAACCCACCAATACCCTGCCAGTTCAGATGAAAATAGGAATAACAAGTCTGATACCCAAAAATAGGAGAGATCAATGGTGCGGCAAGTAAGAGTTAGTTATGTTCTGTTTATTGCAGGGTTATTACTTACAGGATGCGTAGATCGTACAGAATTGAACGAATTAGGCATCACAACTGCAACTGGAATTGATGGACATAAGGGTGACTGGATCAATACTTATCAAATCATAATTCCATCTGCCATGACGACTGGCTCAGGTGGTTCTTCCACGGGGGCATCGCAAAGCGCTGTACATACCTTTTCTACACATGGAAAAACATTGAGAGAGACCGTTACGAAGAGTAGCCTGGAATACCCACGTAAACTGTATTTTGCCGCAGAAGCAAGCAGCAGAAACGATCAAGTTGCAAATTCAGGAAGGATGGAAAGCCTTACAGCAAAAGAATACCGACCTTATTGGTATTGGAAATAAAATTCATCAAAAGCACCCCGAACTTCCCCGCTTTCTTCGTTACAAAAATTGACATTTCACATGAAAATAAGTACTATAATTAGAAACAATTATACTGTAAAAGAGGCCTTTTCTCATTCCCCTCTATTCAAATTCCTGATCCTACCTATTTAAGGAGTGAAAATGCTATGTGCGCACGAACGCTAAAAGCGAATAAAAGGTATGTAATCGGTAACTATTGTAAATGGATCGCAGTTGGTATGATTTTAACTTTCACGGGATGCCCGCTTGCATCCGCCGCTCCTTCACCCTCATCCTCTAGTAAAACTAGTGAACCCACGTCCTCCCTAGTTACATTTCAATTGCAAGAGGCTACGATTGCTCAAATGCAGGAAGCGATGAAGTCAGGGGCACTGTCAAGTGTCGAGCTCACCGCCCTGTACCTTAACCGGGTGTATGCCTATGATTCTAGTGGCATTCGGCTGAATTCCATCCCTGTTCTGAACCCCGACGTACTGAAAGAAGCCGCTCAGGCTGATCAACTAAGGGCACAAGGTATTAAGACCGGGCCTCTGCAAGGCATCCCCTACACGGTTAAAGACAGCTACAAGGTTAAGGGACTCACTGTCGCTTCTGGATCTCCGGCTTTCAAAAACCTAATGGCAAAGGACGATGCCTTTACAGTAGAGAAGATACGCAAATCCGGTGGGGTGCTCATTGGTAAAACCAACATGCCGCCAATGGCAGCAGGGGGAATGCAAAGAGGCGTTTATGGCCGTGCTGAAAGTCCGTACAATCCAGATTATTTGGCTGCAGCCTGGTACTCTGGCTCCTCTAACGGATCTGGCGTATCAACAGCCGCCAACCTCGCTGCCTTCGGTATGGGGGAAGAAACGGTATCCTCTGGAAGATCACCAGCATCTAACAATGGTTTAATTGCCTACACGCCATCGCGGGGCCTAATCTCCATTCGGGGGAATTGGCCGCTCTTCCCTATACGGGATGTCGTTGTCCCACATACGAGGACTGTCGAGGACATGCTCCGCTTGCTTGACGTGATCGTTGTAGAAGATAAGATCACCAAGGGTGATTTCTGGCGAGAACAGAAAGCCGTTCGGCTCCCTTCTGTCAACAGTGTCCGTCCCAAATCCTATTTAGAGCTGCGAGACATTCAAGCTTTGAAAGGCAAACGCATTGGCGTTCCGAAAATCTATATCGGTAAGGACTATGAAACCACAACTCCGATCAAATTCAGACCTTCGATACAGGCATTATGGGAAAAAGCTGTAAGGGATTTAACTGCTCTTGGAGCTGAGGTTGTGGAAGTTGACTTCCCCTTGCAGGCGAACAGCGAGAAGGACCGGGCAACAGCGAAAACACCTGAGGAACGTGGTTTGATGCCGGCAAAATGGGTTGAAAAGGAATTCGGGCTGCTTAATCCTTATGTAGCTGAGGAATTCCTTAAAAGTGTGGGCGATCCGAATTTCCCGTCATGGGCTAATATCGACCCTGCAACCGTCTTCCCGAATCCGCCCGGTTCGGTAGACGCCAAACGTGGCAGAGACCTTGGCCACTATGACGTATTCATTGAAACCATAAAAAAAGGCGTCACCCCTTACGAACAAATTCCTCAGTTTTATGAAGGACTGAGGGGGCTTGAAAATGTACGAAAGATTGATTTTGAAAATTGGATGAAGCAAAACAACCTTGATTTTATTGCATTCCCGGCAAATTCGAATATCGGCAAAGCTGACTCCGATGTGAATGAAACGTCCTATGATGAGGCTTGGGAGAATGGCAACTATTTCTCCAATACGAATTTCATTCTACGCGAGTACGGGATTCCAAGTGTATCTGTGAGTATGGGCGCTATGAAGGATACCGGTATGCCCGTTAATCTGACGATGGCAGGTGCCGCATACAGCGATAATGACCTGCTTCGTTACGCTTATTCCTATGAGCAGGCGACCAAAAACCGTCCTATTGCAGCACACACGCCAGCGCTTGAGGATGAAACCTTTTCCTATAACCCGCAAACTGCTCTCCCACCCTCTAAACGTAAGGAAACAGGAGCCCCTGCACTTAAGTTGAATGCTTCGATCAAGGACGATGTTCTCGCTTTGGAAGGTTCAGTCACAGATCAAAGCGATATCGCACAGCTTAAAGTTTATATCAATGGCATTCGTGCCGTTATTACAGAAGATAAAGCCAATTGGTCAGCAACGCTTCCAACTACTAAATACAAACAGGGTGGTGCCTCCCAAGCCGATACGCTACATGTTCTCGTGCTGGCCAAAGATATTTACGGAAATACCTCTGCTCAAGTCAAGTCTGTAACTTTACCCCAATGACGAAGGACATCATAGAACTCACTATAATTGCGGGTTCATTATTAATATATTCGAGAGGATCGCATTATGATCACCGAGCGCTTGTTGCCCTGGAAAGGCGTCGATGCTGGATATTAACTCGGTTGGCTTCGCCTACTTGAGCATGCACTGATCGGAATATTTCCTAGGCGTAACATTATTTTTCTATAGAGAAAGGTTGATAGAGTTGAGTTGACTACAAATAGACAATTATGCATTGGATTATCCTTATCTGCAACTTGGATGAAAGGAGACGGTTGGCGGCGCCCAGACAGCGGTGTGGAAAAGATGGGATCAATTGACTATTACATTGATTTGGCAAATATGGCGGAGAAGGCAAAGCTCGATTTTCTTTTCAGGGCGGATTATCTTTATGTTAGCCCACAGATGCTGGGTGATTCCGCTAATTTTGGCAGTCCAGATCCTACAATGATTTTTGCGGCGATTGCTCGTGAAACTCAGCGGATTGGATTAGTGACAACGGTTTCCACTACTTTCAATCCGCCGCTATAGACGGATTTATAGCTCTTCCGGGCGGTTCAGAAGAATCTATGAAAATATTTTTTTGAAAAACTGATACCGCAGTTGGTTAAAAGAGGCTTGTTCAGAAGCGAATATGCAGGTTCGACTCTGAGGGCACATTTGGGTAGGTATTTAACACCTGATACTGTCGAGGGACAAGAACATTAAAAGTCGCTATTTTAGCGGCCTTTTTGTTTTAACGGTACAAGTTCTTGTCTCGAGTCGAGGACAAGAACTTGTACCTATTGCCGTAAAGGACAAGAGATTTAGATCGGATCGGCTATGTATAAATCATTGTGTTTGTTTTGAGAATAATATTATTATGCTTCATTGAACTACATAGAATCGCAGCAAGGGAAACCGCCGATAACTCCTAAAGGCTCCTGATTATTGTTAAAGTACACCCCCAAATTAAAATCATTTGATTTTTTGGGGGTGCTTTGTGTCATGGGTAGATAAAAGGACGAACAGGGTAATCGCCCTTTTATCCATGACAGGTTGCATTTAATGCCGTCCATTATGATAAAGGCTCTTACTTGACGCATTCAGCCATCACAATATTTCGATATACCCTTCTGTTCCATGCACGCGAATTCGTTGCCCATCTTTTATCAGTTTGGTAGCATTTTCCACCCCGACAACTGCTGGTAAGCCATATTCACGTGCGATAACGGCTCCATGGGTCATCAGTCCGCCAACTTCGGTGACTAGGCCTTTTATGGATACAAATAATGGTGTCCAGCTGGGGTCAGTAAAGGAGGTGACTAATATATCTCCATCTTCTAGATCAGCATCTTCCATGTTTAAGATGACACGTGCTCGTCCCTCTATAAGTCCGGAAGAAACAGGCAGACCTACAATAGCTTCGGCTGGGAGATTTTCTCGTTTGTACTCACCTGCAATGATTTCACCATCAGACGTGATAACACGTGGTGGAGTTAGTTTTTCATACAATTCGTACTCGTCTTTTCGTTTGCTAATGATCTGGTAATCTAGTTTATTTGTGCGTACGACTTCGTGAAGTTCTTCAAAAGTGAGATAGTATATATCTTCTTTTTCATGAATAACGCCCGCTTGTACGAGTTGTTCGGCTTCTTTCATTAAAGCCTGCTTATAAACAAAGTAGCGATTAACCATGCCGTATTTTGGATATTCCCGATAACCGATGAAATTTCGGATGAGGTCGATCATTCGTTTTGTTTCTTTGGCTTTTTGTTCACCATCCGGTAATTGCTTCAATCGATCTAATAACTCTTGTTCTTTTTTCAAAGCTTCCTGTCGCCCTTGCTCAAATTTCCGATGGCTAGCATTAGGCTCAAAGTTTTTGATATTACCAAGAATCATGGGGACAAGTGTAGTTGGTTTTTCGCTCCAACGAGTTCTCGAAATATCGATTTCACCGGCACATCGCATTCCGTATTTGTTGAGATAAGCATTGATAGCGTCTTGAGTTTCCTGTCCACCATCAAACTTAACCAGTTCATCCAAAAAATTATCATCTTTTACATGTTGTAAATAATCAATTACTTCCGGATAAGGACGAATCACATCTGCGACATCCAATAGCGCCAGACCCATTTCCGAAGTAATGTTGTTTGGTACAGATTGAGAAAGCGTATCTGCTGCGTTTTTTTCACCTAACCACTCGTACATTTTTTCATTGATCCATGACGAAGCATTCATAGCAGTCATAAAAACCTTTGAACTTTGTGGGTCAAATAAGATCTTCTTTAATTCCTGGAGATCTTCCAGAATAAAATCAAATAAATCTGCTCCTGATTTCGTTTGGATGTTTTGTTTTAATTCTTCTATCGATGTTTGACTGTTCTTAATCAAATCAGAAACGATTGCCGGATCGTTTTCGATTTGTGCTTGAAAACCTGCAGACGACCTACCTTTACTGCTATTACCGGGACTCAGTTCTTTTCTATCATCTGGTAACGATTTTATAAAATCTCGCTCTATTAGGGTCATAAATGCGTCTTTTATGAGCGGATCGGATTGTCCCAGGGTATTTAAGAAAGTTTCTCTGCTGACAGGTGAAGCCAGCATATGTGTAACATCAACAAACAACCTTCCACCGGCTTTACGCATGGGTGCAGGAGTTATTAACAGGTAAAAAGACAATCCCAATGGTTTTATCGGGTCAGTCATCATTTGTTGATGACCGACGGATACATAAACGTGATTTTCCTGATCATTTACTTCAGGGATCGGGTATAAAGTCGTGATTGGCCGACTCTGGACAATGTAAAATGTATCATCAACCAAACACCATTCGATATCTTGCGGGTAACCAAAATAAGCTTCGATCTGTCTTCCCATGCGTGCCAGTTGTAAAATTTGTTGTTCAGTAAGGGTTTGAATCTTTTGCTGATCAGGATCGATCTGCTGGGTCTCTGTTCCGCCTTCTTTTCGTCCATAGATAGCCAATTTTTTGGTTGCTATCCTCTTATCGACAATTTCCCCATCCTGTACTCTATAACAATCGGCAGATACCAAGCCAGAGACCAGCGCTTCTCCAAGTCCAAAACTGGCATCAATTGATAGCAGCTTTCGGTTGGAAGTAATCGGATCAGCGCTAAATAAAATCCCCGAAGCCTGTGGAAAAACCATCCTTTGAACGATAACGGACAAATAAACCTGACTGTGTTCAAATCCATTTTGCATACGGTAGATTACCGCGCGATCCGTAAATAGGGAAGCCCAACATTTGCTGATATGCTGCAAGATTGCTTCTTTGCCGATGATATTTAAATAGGTGTCTTGTTGACCAGCAAAAGAGGCATGTGGCAAATCTTCAGCAGTCGCACTAGAACGCACTGCATAAGCATGTTCATCGCCAAACCGGGAGAGATAGTGAGTAACTGCTTTCACAACATCGGTAGGGATTTCTACTTCCATAATGATTTGTCGAATTTCCCTGCTGATTTCACCAATTTGATCTCGATCTTCTACTTTTAGCATGGTTAGTCGATCCAACAAAGCATGATACGTTTCTTTTTTTTCGATGGCTTTTTGATATCCCACTGTTGTAACACAAAAACCTTCTGGTACATGTATTCCTTCAATTTTTGATAATTCCCCTAAATTCAACCCTTTTCCGCCAACGAGCAAAAGCTGCGTTTTTTCCATTTCCTGAAAACCGAGAACCAAAGGACTCATTCAATATCTCTCCTAACCATTAAATTGAGAAAAAACATTTGACAAGATTTTTCCGGCATGGTACACTTAAAGTGTAAGATGTAATAAATATGTAAATTTAAAATGTAAAAGTCGTAATCTGATTATATCATCGTGTCTGTTTATATGCAATATAAAAGAACCCGATAAAACTACGAGGCCACTGAAAAACTTGTGTTTTTCTGGTGAGTAACCATAAAGGACAAGACAAAAGACGACCCTTATCCAGATATTTGGATAAAAGGTCGTTTTTTTGCTGTTCCAGAAGGTCTATGGATCCGTTATTTATTTCATCAGAACTCCATGCCAACTAGACAGGAAGACGCTACGTCATACCCGTGTCTGTGTTTAAGCTCGCTGTTCTTTGCTTCGATTTTGTAGCGTTCTTTAGCTTTCTCCTTGAAGTACTCGCTTTCTTGAAATGCCATTTGTTCGGTATGCTCGGCAGATTTAATACTCACGGAATAGGTTTTGCTTTTTGCTCCTTCTTTGTAGCACCCTTCTCTGAGTGGACATCTTTTGCACTTCTCTATATCGAAGTAGTACGTATCCGTTGGATTTGCGCCGACCCTTTTTTTGCCGATTCGCGCTTTCCGGATTGCGATGTGGCCAGCCTTACAAACATACATGCCAGCATCTTTATTGAAGAGGAACTCATCTTCTTTTTTTCGGGCACCTTGAGTGATGAGCGGGTTCAATTTGGCGAGTTGTTCAAGGTCATCTGCGACGGCTTCTTTTACGGTTCTGTTATCTTGGGCAGCGCACAGACACCGCCTTCTGCTTCAATGACATCCATAAGCTTCTGGCAGTAAGCGATTTCATCCTTCAGCACATCGCTCGTATTCTTCGGCGGGAACTTGGCTTTGAGGGATTCGTCGACTTTATAGACAGCCTTTCTTAGTTTTCGAGCACGATCCTGCAAGATTTCTCGGGGAGTTTTCTGGTTGTTACGAGCCTTCGTATAAGTCGCGTCAACAATGATGACTTTGCTTTGGATAATCCCTTTTTCGATTGCGATTTCAACGGTCTTGTTGATCAGCATGTCGAGAAGGTCCAAATCCTTTAGCGGCAGCTTTCTAAATTTGGTTAACGAACGGGGATCAATCACGGACTCTTCCGGGCCATGCCAAAGAAGTACTTGAACGACATATCGTATTTGGATCGCTCCACAATGTCTTCATCGGACAATTCGAAAATCGCTTTTATGAGAAGGTACTTGAACATCCGAATAGGATCAACCGCATTTCTACCGTTGTCCAGACAATAGTTTACTTTCAATTCATCATATACAAACGAGAAGTCAACGAACTCGTTGATTTGCCGAAGTATATTATCCTTGGGAATCACCTGATTATATAGTTCGATATACGGGCTTAAAATTATCGTTTGTTGCTGTTGAATCATGGGGGACACCTTCTCCCCTTAGATGTTTTCATTATACAGTTTTTCTCCTACCGTTCTTCATTTATTGGAACTTTTCAAACTCATTTTTTAACCAGATTTCCCCGCTTTTCCATAATAAAAAGCCGCTAATCTTCACGTTTCTAATTAGCGGCTTAAAAAATACTAATATTGCTACTTGAGGTGTAGATGAAGTCATCAATGGTAACGATAACTAACGTCTAGACAGTCTCAATTCCCCAAATACTTACCAGATCATTGATTTGAAGCGACAGAACCCTTAGTTCTCCACCAATGGCATAGAGTTCTAGATCTCTACTTTCCAAGTCAGGGAAAATCAAATCTGAAATGATTGTTTTCCCATTATTGCCGAAGACCTCGACACTTGACCAATCTACGTAAATGCTCAACTGTATTCGTCCATGCTCTGGCTTCATAGGGGCCTTGTGTATTGCTGTGAAATCGGAATGAAAAACAATGGCGCTCGACTTCGTCCGATCGACGAACAACTCCCCATTCGAGATATTATATCCAATGATCGTCTCCTGATTGGAAGACTCCCGCACTTTGAACCCGAATTCCACGGCAGTACTGATTTCAAATTCTGCAATAATTTCTGCCTTTGCAGCAGAAATATCAGACAACACGTTCATACCTGGCTTAATCGTCAAGTCTTCCAGAGACAAAACCGGTTTTCTGAGCTGACTTAATTCCCTTATGGGTGCTTGGATTAGGCGAAGTCCTTCCGGATAAGTCCTAAGCTGTAGCTCACGGGGAATTGACATCTTGCCACGCCATTCCTCTGAAGGTAGCATGGTAGCATAACGCCAATTGTTCATCCAGCCGACCCAAATCTTTCGTCCGTCCTCGTTTGGAATGCCATTCCAGGTTACGGCCGCGTAAAAGTCTGATCCGTAGTCTACCCATTTAATAGCATCGAAAGATTCCAGCGTTTCATCCAGAGTAAATGCTTTACCGTCAAAGTTGCCTATGAAATACATCATGCCAGAACCGCCTGCTGGTGGTTCCGGATCGTCTGGATTCACACCATTTCTATCCCCCACGCTTAGCATCAGAATCCACTTCGTGGTATTAGGATCCTCATCCACTTGGATTCGAAATATATCAGGACATTCAAATATCCCTCGGTGTATATGCGGAATGTCGGAACCGAATTCGCTTGCAAAAGACCATTCTTTAAGGTTTGGAGATGTGTAAAATTCTACACGTTCTCTTACGGCAAGAACCATGATCCACATCGACGATTCGTCATGCCAAAACACCTTCGGATCACGAAAGTCTAGCGTTTCCATTGGGAATAAAACCGGGTTACCTTCATATTTTGTCCAGGTTCGACCTTTGTCCTTGCTGTAAGCAATGCTTTGCACCTGCGGCTTGCCGGACTGAGCCCTGTTGCCCTCATTCGTATAAATGGCAACCAATCCTGATCCTTGCTCGTCAAAAAATCCGCTTGTATTGTTCTTATCCACCACCGCACTTCCCGAAAAGATTGCTCCGTCCTCTCCAGGCGGAATTGCCGGCGGGAGTTCGTCCCAATGTACTAGATCCTTGCTCACTGCATGCCCCCAATGCATGCGGCCAAAGTCAGGCTGCGTATCATGGGGCGTATGCTGGTAGAACAGGTGGTACTCTCCTTCATAGTAAACCAAGCCGTTGGGATCGTTCATCCAATTTTTCTCAGGTGAATAATGGAATTGAGGCCTGTATGTCTCCCTATAATAACTGTTTCGTGATCCTTTTCTGCTGCTATTGTCATCCGTTAGGTGCATTTCTTTAATGGTATCCACTCTCCCTTTGATTGTTGATAAGGTATTTAACAGAATTGTTTGATTTTGCTCACGACCGAGAGTACCTAAAATAAATCACTCCCTACCACCTTTTGTATGTTTCAGCCTTGATTTTTAAGATATCTGTCATAGCCTTTCTGTTTGATTTCCAGCCATTTGTCCAGTCCCAGTCTGGAAAGCTCGGCTTTATAATCCGCCCATTCTTCTTCCACTTTTCCTGTTTTGATCCATTCCGCCCGTTTGCGGTTAACGTAGGCAAATAAGTCTGTTTCCAAGGTAGAGATCTGCTTCTGATCTTCCAGCGAGAAGAAGACTTTCGGGAAATTGTGGTCAGCCTTCATATAAGGAACAAGTCTTTCTTTCATGAGCTTGAGCCGCCCTACTGCATCATCGGGCTTGGTCGTTACTTTTCCGTAATACTCGTCAAGAATTGCCAATGGACCACCGATATTCGTTTTTTGCCGCAGCTCGACAGGAGCCGTTCCCTTAAGCGGAAGATGCTTCAGCATATGACTCGCTTCATCGTATTCAAAAATGTTCTGCTGAGTTTTGTCGCCGTAGGTGCCCCAGTTGTCCTGTACGGACTGGATGGGATCATACAGCTGGTCAATCCATTTTGCCGTAAGCTCAAGATTTTTGTTGTCACTGGTAATCACCATTCTCCCCCGGTCAAAGCCGAGATTGTTCGTGCGGGTCACATTGACTTTACCGCTTGGCCCCGCGAGCGGATTCATCAATTCATATTTATCGTTGTCTCCTGAAATATTCGCCTTATCCCATTGAAAGTAGAGACCGTATTTTTCATTCTGGCCTTTGGCCAGATACGTATTGTAATCCTGCTCGAATGACTCTTCGTCGATCAGGTTCAGCTTATACAGCTCATTAAGATATTTGATCCCCTCTTTATAACCGTCCTGATCGGCAGTGAAGACCACTTTCCCCTCATTGGTCACTACAGTATGATCGCCGTTGTCCCCAAGACCAAATGATCCGAACAGAAAATTCAGGTCCTCATTGCCGTTATTGAGTATAAAGGACAGCGGGATTTCATCCGCTTGGCCATTTCCGTTAGGGTCGCCGTTTTTAAATGCGAGCAGGACATTTTTTAAATCCTCGGTGGTTTTTGGCATTTTAAGTCCCAGCTTTTTCAGCCACTCCACATTGATCCATGGCATGTCGTTTACAGAATGAATGCTCTCCTTCTCAGAACCCAGCTCTTCAATCCAAGGAAAGGCATAAATGTGCCCGTCCTGTGCGGTTATCATGGATCTGTACTCAGGTGCTTCCTTCAATACCTTCTGCAGATTCGGCATATATTTTTGAATCAAATCCTCTAAAGGGACAATGGTTCCATCCTTTCCGAGGTTCAACAAATCGTAATCGGAATACCCGGCATCTAGTATGGCATCTGGAAGATCTCCACTGGCAACAGCCAGGTTTCTTTTTTCAATGAAGGAATCCGAGGTGAAGTTGGTAAAATCGATATGCACCCCTGTTTTTTCTTCCAGTCTTTTATAGATCAGCTTTTCATTTGGATCGGAAGGTGCCAGCGGCGAGCTTTGAGTCATAAAATGCAAAGTAACTTTCTCTTTAAGCGGCAGAGTGACATTTTCCAGCTTGTAATCTTCGGATGCCGCAGAATTATTGCCTGAACCGCCACATCCGGCAAGCAGTGAAGTAGAAAGTACCAGCACAGACAAGGTTAGTAATGTTTTGTTCATCTCTATTCCCCCGGTTTGTTATTTGATCGAACCTACCATGACACCTTTTTCAAAATACTTCTGGAAGAATGGATACATGACAATCAAAGGCAAACTTGATATGACAATGGCAGAGTACTTAATCATTTCGGACAATTTCTTAAGCTCCGCTTGCGCCAACGCATCGGCAATCATACCGGGCTGAACCTGATTCTGTATCAAAATGGAGCGCAGCACCAGTTGAAGCGGAAACAGCTTTGGATCATCCAGATAAATCATGGCGTCAAAATAAGAATTCCATTGTCCGACAAAAGCGTATAAAGCTAGAACAAAAATAATAGGCTTCGACAATGGCAGGACGATTTTAAAGAAAATACTGAGCTCGGAAGCTCCGTCTATGCTCGCCGCCTGAAACAGCTCTTTGGGAAGCCCTTGGAAATAAGTCTTTGCCAGAATAATATTGAATACGCTGATCGAGCCGGGCAGAATAATGGCCCACACCGTATTTAACATGCCTAAATCCTTAATCACCAGATAGGTTGGAATCAGACCGCCACCGAAAAACATTGTTATCAGGAAAAAGATCATAATGGACCGTTTCCCTACCAACTCTTCAATCGCAAGCGGGTAAGCAGCAAAGACGGAAAACAATACGGTTGCGAACGCAAAGGCTGCTGAATAAAAAATGGCATTAAAAAAACCGCGGATCATGGCACCGTTGCTTAGGATTTTGGCATATCCCGTGAGTGTCCAGTCGGATGATGTAATGGCAAACCCTTTGGTAATCAGGGTATTTGGAGTCAAAAAGGACGAAAGCACCACATAAACCAGCGGTAACAAAATAGCGAGAACAAACAAACCAAGCAGAATATAATTGATGATGATCAGAATCCGGTCCTTCCCGGTGTAATGAATATCCATAAATACCTCCTTCTTTAATACAGCCCTTCTCCTTCGTTCAGCTTCTTGACGACGGTATTTACGAAAATCAACAGGAATACATTAATCACGGAATTGAACAACCCGATTGCCGTAGAATAAGCATAATCGCCGGATTGCAACCCCACCTTGTATACGTAAGTCGCGATGATTTCCGAGGTTGGTGTGTTCAGAGCCGTCTGCATCAGGTAAGCCTTTTCATAGCCGATCGACATGATACCTCCTGCAGCGAGAATGAACAGGACGGCCATGACGGGTTTGAGAGCTGGCAGATCAATGTGGAAGATTCTCTTCATCAAAGAAGCACCATCAATTGTTGCAGCGTCATGCAGCTGCGGGTCCACATTGGCTAAGGTGGCCACATAAATGATAGAGGACCAGCCCGCTGTTTGCCATATACCGGACAAAATATATACCGTTCGGAAATAGGCGGGATCAGTCATAAAAGAAATCGGCTTGCCGGTGAAGGTTGTTACCAAAGCGTTCACTACTCCAGTCGGCGAAAGAAAAACAAACAGCATGCCGGCAACAACAACAACCGAGATGAAGTTAGGTGCGTATACAATAAGCTGAATATTCTTCTTAAGCTTCGCTCCTCTGATCAGATTTAGCATTAAGGCCAGAATGATGGGTACTGGGAAACCGAGAATAAGACCGTAAGCGCTTAATTTAAGCGTATTCATTAAAATGTCATAAAAATTTGGTGATGAAAGAAAACGCTGAAAATGTTCAAATCCAACCCATTCGCTGCCCATGATGCCTTTTCTTGGACTGAAATTTTTAAACGCAATGATCGAGCCGTACATGGGAACATACTTGAAAATGACGGTAAGAATTATGGACGGAACCAGAAACAAATACAATATATAATTTCGAACCATGTAACTTAGCCAATGGTTTCTTTTTTTTGTTTCTGAAGCCTTAACTCCCCTTTTTTGAGCGATCGAGTTTGCCAATCTTTTCCCCCCTACTGTTCACGGCTTGTTATTAAAGACAGTTATAAGCCATGTTATGTCATCTCTCTGACAAAATTACGCAAGATGTTTTGCAAATGCCTTACTGGTAATTCACCCACCTCCAACATGACTAGAAATTTACACTTCCCCAAGATGAATGGGTTTACATTTTACATTTGAACATTTTTTCTCTTACAATTTAACAGGTGACCATTGAATAAGTCAATACATTTCGGCAACTAAATCCATTCAAAATGCATAATACAAGAGGAATGTAATATTTTTAGCACCAAATTTCTTAAAAATGCACCCAAGAAATGAATAAATGTAAACATTTTTTGTTCATTTGAATAATTTCATTGTTAAAAGCATGAAAATACTATATATTTAGAAATATGAAGAATCTTAATTCGGGAGAATAAGGTGGAACAATATGACAAGAAAGTCAAAGGTTACTATTCAAGACATCGCTGATGCCTTGGGAATTTCCAGAAACACTGCATCCAAGGCGCTTAATGGAGTAGAGAATATTCCTGCCGTAACGAGGGACAAGGTGATCAAAAAAGCGATGGAGCTTAAATACAAACAATTTTCTTATATGGAAACAGCCTCTGAAAAACAGGGCAATATCGCACTTTTGACCTGTAATCTTCCCAATAGCTCACACTTTGGATCGCTGCTGATCAGCGGGCTGGAGAAGGAAATCAGCAACCAGGGCTATACTTTATCCATTTATTTTGTCCGTGAGAACGATATCAATACGATGACCCTACCCGGTAATTTCGAGCCTTCGAATGTGGCTGGCATCTTCTGCATCGAAATGTTCAGCAAAGAATACAGCAAGCTGATCACGGATCTTGGCATCCCAACCATTTTTATTGATTGCGCTGCAGATATGGTGTATCCGGAATTGAAGGCAGATCTGGTATTAATGGAAAATGAGCATAGCACATACTGTGTTACCCGGAAATTAATCGATCATGGCTATGAAAGCTTCGGTTTTGTAGGCGATTACAATCACTGCAAAAGCTTCAATGAACGCTGGACCGGATTTAATAAGGCCTTAGCAGAAGCAGGAATCGCCGTAGATCCTGCCTATAGCATTGTAGCGCCTGACCGCAACTTCTTTAAAGAGATGGAGCAGCAATTGGATGCCCTGAAGGAGTGCCCCTCCGTCTTTATTTGCGCCAATGATTTCATTGCCATCAGCGTGATAAAATCTTTGAAGAACAAGGGAATTAAAATCCCGGAGGATGTTGCTGTCTGCGGGTTCGATGATGCTTCGGAATCCCGGGTTGTCGAGCCCCATCTTACAACCGTGCATATTTACAGTAGTCAGATGGGTGTTATTGCAGCCGAAATGTTATTGTCCAGAATCAAAGACAATACCATGCCGTACCGAGTGACCCATGTTGCAACGGATATCGTATACCGGGACTCGACCCCTGTTCTAAACTAAATCTACCAAGAGGTGAATCAAAGTGAAAAATGACGGAATGGTTCTTTGTGTGGGCGAACTGCTCATTGATTTTTTTTGCACGGATATTGATGTTAATCTTGCCAAGGGTCAGCATTTCTCCAAGCAGGCCGGCGGCGCTCCAGCGAATGTAAGCGCAGCCGTAGCCAAGCTCGGAGGAAAAGCGTCATTCTTGGGGAAAGTCGGAGCCGATCCCTTCGGTATGTACCTGAAGCAAATTCTGGATGAGCAGCATGTGGATACGTCCATGCTCCTTTTTGATCCTGCAACGCCGACTACACTGGCCTTTGTTTCCCTTGCCGCTAACGGCGAACGGGATTTCGTGTTCAACCGCGGAGCTGACCGTCATCTGTCTCTACAGGACATTGATAGAGATTGGACTCGGCAGGCTGCCATTCTGCATTTTGGCTCGGCAACGGCCTTGCTCGCCGATCCTTTTCGGGAAGCGTATTTGTCTTTATTGGACGAAGCGAAGGCCAATGGGCAATTCACCTCCTTTGATCCCAATTACCGGGGGGACCTTTGGAAAGACAGGCTGGAGGAATTTATCGTACTGTCCAGAAGAGGAATACACAATGCGGATTTGGTAAAAGTAAGCGAAGAGGAATTAAACATCATTACAGGGCTGGCTGACCGCAATGCTTCATTGGATCTTTTGCATGGGTTGGGAGCCAAGACGGTGGCAGTTACTTTGGGGAAAGAAGGAACCCTCATCTCAAGCGGTGCCTCCCGTTCGTTAATCGGCAGTATTGCTGTCAAATCGATCGACTCTACTGGTGCCGGAGATGCCTTCGTCGGAGCAATGCTGTATCAAATCAGCCAGCTGAGTCAGCCTAAGGCATTTACCTCTAACGCGAAGCAGCAGCAGGAATTTGTGACACTTGCCAATCAAGTCGGCGCCATCGTGTGCACTAAAGTTGGAGCGATTGCAGCCTTGCCGTCGATGGAAGAAGTTATTCGTTTCGTAGCACAGGGTGAATCAAGGATTGAAGCATAAGAACAGCAAAAGGTGTCCGACGATCCCTAAGGTCAGTGGACACCTTTTTATGTAGCATTGGTGGTGCTACCTATCAGAGCACCTTCTTAAGGACGGTTCACAACCATAAAATCCCTTCTCCACGCCGAATTCGTTTAGGGGTTGCTTTCACAAATAGCTTTGGGCGACTTCTTTTACAACCATGATAGAGTTGCAAATTTCTTCGATTCGACGAAAAATTTCGCTTGAGGTTTCTGTGTCCATAGGATCATTCATCCAAGCCTTGTGAAAACAAATTCTTTAACGAATTCACTTTTAAAGAAATGATGAATCATCTATACAATTAAACCTGCACGTTTAGCAATGAATTCAATCTTCGCACAGCTGTTGCCTTTCCAAACTCTTTCTTCTCCGCATCGAGTATTTCACCCAATTTTTCATAGAGTTTCAACTCAGAAGCAACTCGGGAAATTTTCTCTCAATTACAGTATTCCTCATAAACGGCTGTGGATTCCCTTACAGTCTAATTAAACAAGGATGCAAACAGGTTGTTAACTGGTTTATAAATCATCATGACCAGAAGCAATGGGCTCGGCACATTGATCTTATACAAGGAGCAGACCACCGCACCAATCCCCGTGATCCAGAACAAGCCCCAGACCAGATAGTCTCGGAACCTGCTCCCTCGTCTCAACAAAGGCACATCGATGACCACACAAGCCGCCGCTGCAGCCAGAAAAAGCAGTAACACCATTGCGCTCACTCCTTAATATCTTGAAGAAAGGATTTGTCTGTAATGCCAATCCGGTTAATCGTCACGCTGGCTTTGTAATGGACGGGTAGCGATTTTAGGTAATTGTCCCCTTTTTCCCGTTGCAGCCTCGCCCAAGCTTTCGGGTTGGCACGATAGATCGACTGTCCAAAACCCATACTATCCACATTATATCGCTCTTTAATTTGCTCAACTGCCGTTTTCATCCGAAAGATAATTTTTTCTTCCGATTTTCTTTCCAGCTCTTTAATCACACGCACTGCCTCCAGATTATCATTGCTCATTACCTCTTCCACATTACACAAGGCCTTTACATGGATGTAAATATGTGGTTCACCGTCAATAAACTTGACTTTACGTTTGGTGTCTGTTTGTAGCGCTTCAATGACGATGGGCCGTCCGTCGTCTCCTGCTACAGGCCCTGAGCTTTTGACAACGTTATTGGTGACATAATTGTAGCCGATCGTCTCGTTATCGCTTAACCACCCGATCATCTTATCCTTCCGGAATACGGCTATATTACTGTAACGTAATCTAACTGGAGGCGAGCTATCTTCCAGATTGCTCTTCTTTTCGCCCTCACTGACACTGCTGGACATCTTCACTCCGGTCAACACCGGATTCTTCCCCTCGTACAGCAAATCTTCAATAAATTGGTTCAAAGGAACAGCGACTGTTTTTGCCGATGCCTTATATGATTTGTCTAGGGAATTATACAATTTACTTGCTGGTAATTTCTCTAGCGGGGTAAGGACCTTCAGGACATCTTCGGCAGTGGTGCCTTTGGCGACCATGGCGTAGAAATCATTACGCGGCTCGCGGCTCCGCTTCAGCATATCAAGTACCTCGCCAATCCCGGCCCGGGCAAGCTCCTCTCCGATCACCAGTATACGGATATGCCCATAGTAGCTGGCTCTCGCACTCTCGAGACTGTACTTGCGCTGGGCTTCATAGATCGTGGGTACCGTGAAGCTAGATACAACCACCGGCACCCCACCTCCCGAGCCTCCTGCCGCCTGCGAGGCAATTGCTGAAGGAATAACCACCTGCAGTGTAACTTTATAGCCAGATTCAGCTTTATCTAGCCCCATCCCCAGCACAAAGGCCATTTCATTTAACTCCTGTCTTTCCCAGCACCCGCTGAGCAGCATAGGGAGCAAAAGAGCAAGCAGCAGTCGCGAAACAGTTTTACGGTTTTTTGGGCTCATCTGCCGACTCCTTTCGCTTGGATGTGCTTTGGCGGTCAAGATTTTGAACCATGCTTTCTGCCGGCCTTGTCTTTAAGCGCGGCCATGTAAAGCGGAAGATGGAATCCTTCAGATCATTTGGACGGTATGGCCCGATCGGACTCATATAAGGCCTGCCGAAAGAACGCAGACCTGCCAAATGCAGCACAATTAAAAAGATACCGAAGAGTATTCCGTATAGTCCAATAAAGCCAGCCAGTCCGATAAGAGCAAAGCGAATGATTCTTGCAGCGATCGACATGCCCGTCTCTGGTATGACAAAACTGGATATGGCCGTAATGGATACAATGATAACCATTGCTGATGAAATAAAGCCCGCCGCAACCGCTGCCTGGCCTATGACAAGTGTTCCAACAATGGATATCGCCTGCCCTATATTTTTCGGAATCCTCACTCCCGCTTCCCGCAGAATCTCATACGTTAATTCCATGAGCATCGCCTCCACAAATGCGGGAAAGGGAACGCTTTCCCTCTGTGCGGCAAGGCTGATAACCAGATTGGTAGGAATCATCTCCTGATGATAAGTCGTAACCGCTACATAAAAGGAAGGGGCAAGCAGCGTAATAAAAAAGGAAAGAAAACGGATAAACCGCAGCAAGGTGGCGATATCGGCCCGCTGATAATAATCCTCGGCGGATTGAAAAAAGGTGACAAAAAAAGTAGGCACCAGCAGGACAAATGGTGTTCCATCTACAAGAATCGCCACTTTGCCTTCCAGGATTCCCGCTGCGATAGTATCCGGCCGGTCGCTGTTATAGATCGTAGGGAACGGCGTAGCAGCCGTATCTTGAATAAATTCCTCGATATATCCGCTCTCCAGGATACTGTCCGTATCGATTTTGGCCAATCTGCGCTTCACTTCCTGCACCAGGTCAGGGTTTGCGATGTTGGTGAGATACATAATGGATACGCTAGTTTGAGTCACCTTACCGATCTGGAAAGTTTCCAGCCACAATTGGCTGTCTTTAATCTTCCTTCGGATCAGCGCTGTGTTTGTCCGCATATTTTCTGTAAACCCTTCCATCGGCCCACGTACAACTGATTGTGAGCTTGGTTCGCCTACACTGCGGTCCTCCCATCCAGGCAGTCCGATCCGCAGGGCGCTGGATGTTCCGTCCACCAGCACCATGATATTACCGGATAGCAGTTCATGAACAAATTGCCCAAGGTCATGCGTGACGGACAGATCCCCCGCAATCAGCATACGTTTTCGCAAAAGCTCAATCTTCTGATTAGCATCAAGATCTCTCATCTGCTCAGGGTTACAGCGTTCCTGAAGTGAAAATAATATGGAGTTATGCAGCACCTGAGTATCCACAAGACCATCAATATAAAGCAAGGCGATATGCGTAGACTCATCCAACTGCACCTCTTTAGTGATCAAATCGGTGCTTTTCCCGAGCAGTTGAACCAACTGCACCACATTGTCCTCCAGGCGATGGGATAGTGTGCCCGTAATTGTATCCTTCATGTCGCAACCTCCGCATTCCGTGAGCAAACTAAAAATAGTATGACAGAAGAAGTTGATAATTATCCCCTTATCATTCCTTTTCGACTATCAATTAATAATTATGTTATAAAATCACATAATAATGGAAATGAAAAGAAAACTTGAGGGGCAGTTTGCAGCAGATTTGGAGGAATCTCATGAATCTTGAAAAAGACCGGATCAGTACGGCTCAAATGATAATGCTTGGTTTTTACTCGCTCATCGGGGAAATGGCACTTGTGTATCCTGCGGCAATGACAACAGGAGCCCACGAGGACGCGTGGATTGCCGCCTTGATTAGTATTCCGCTAGGACTTGCATGCGTAAAGCTGATGGTATCTACATCAAATATTGATCCAACTAAAACGATTATCGAGCTTTCATTACAAGTGTTAGGAAAATGGGTGGGTGGAGCTGTAGCGTTGAGCTATTTATTCTTTTACCTGATTGCTGCCTCCACCTATGTCAGAGAAATTGAAGATTTCATGTGCACACAGATTTACGAGGGGACACCCGGCGGGGTCATTCGCTTCATGGCGATTTTTTTGCTGGTGTATGGCTTGCGGCTGGGTCTTGAATCGCTGGGCAGAGCAGCCCAAATTTTTTTTCCTTTCTTTGCGTTTTTTCTGATTTGCCTATTCGTTCTCCTGTTCCCCGATGTCAAGTTAGTGCGTATCTATCCTATTTTGAATACACCATTTCCTGACATGCTGCACACCATTATGTTCGGCGTATTTTATCCCTTTGGAGAAATGTGCGTGTTCTTCATGGTGTTTCCCTATGTCCAAAAACAAAGCAATATGAGCCGCAATTTATTCATCTCCCTGTTGATCGGGGCCGTTGGACTCAACCTCATTTTGTTTCTCTCCCTGACAGTACTCGGGGCATATTTCTCAGAACACGAATTTTACGCTGCCTATATTCTTGCCCAGAGAATCAACATTGCTAATTTTCTGCAGCGGATTGAGGCTTTAATGACCACCACGTGGATCATTAGCAGCTATTTCAAAACAGCGCTTTTCTTCTACGCATTTGTCTTGGGGACAGCTCAGCTACTAAAGCTAAAATCCTACCGGTCATTGATCTTTCCAGTGGCGTTTCTGATTTACGGACTGTCGCATCTGATTGCAAAAAATATTATTTTCTACGTCAAGGAGATCCCAACCTACTGGGTAGATTGGGATCTCACTCATGCCTTCGCTTTCCCGTTAATCCTGCTCGTTGTTTATCATATCAGGAAACGTATCAGTCACAACAACCAGCTAACGTAACCTTTTGGGCAAAGAAGAAATAACCGCTAAAACAAAGCAGGTCTTAAGAAATTTCAACGAAAAATGAGGAAGACAACTGACTTTCCCAGGAACGCTCATTTTTTGAGCATTCTTTTTTATTAGTACCTCAGAAACATCTGCAGCATACAGTTCAAATCAGCTAGCTGGGTCAACCTAAAGCATTTACTCCAACGGGGAGCAGCAGCAGGAATTTGTGACACTTGCCAATCAAGTGGGCACCATCGTGTGCACCATCGTGTGCACCATCGTGTGCACTAAAGTTGGAGCGATTGCAGCCTTGCCGTCGTTGGAAGAAGTTAATCGTTTCGTAACGCAGTGAATCAAGCATTGCAGCGTATGAACAGCAAAAGGTGTCCAAAGATCCCAAAGGTCGTTGAACAACTTTTTACTGTGGTTTCAGCCAGAACCGTTCTATTCCCGTCAATTTCGTGCCCCTACTTCAAACGCACTTATCGTATTTTTGAATCTCCCTGAATGGTAAGTGTTTTTATTATTATATTATTTTTAGGTAAACGTTTTACTATATAAATTTATATTCAAAAAAATATCTTACAAATTCTTTTTAAAACAAGGTTGTAAGCGTTGACATTTAAATAACCTATGATATCATTTGTTTGTAAAACGTTTTACCAAATGGAGATGATGTGATGAAAAAAGTATTTTACAAACCGAAAGGCGGATGGGTTGGAGATGTGATCCCTTTCTACGACAATGGAGAGTACAAGCTCTACTATCTCCATGATCAAAGAGTTGGCGGAGATTACGGAAATCATACGACATGGAACCTTCTCACAACCCAAAATGGCTTGGATTTTGAAGATTATGGAGTAGCTCTACCCAACGGAAGTGAAGCCGATCCCGACCGGAACGCTTATACCGGTTCGGTGATTAAGGACCTGAACGGCACGTATCACCTTTTCTACACCGGGCATAATCCTAACGCCGAGTTTTGTATTGACGGAAAGGCCTTACAAGTCGTTTTGAAGGCAACCGGCACCGATGGAATCCATTGGACGAAGGATGTAAATTTCAAGCTTTATGGAGACGGCGTTAGATATGAGCAATCCGATTGGCGTGATCCTTTTGTGTTTTTCAACGAAGAACGACAAGAGTACTGGATGCTCGTTACCTCTAGACACACGAATTCCTCCGAAAAGAGAGGCGGGTGCATTGCCCTTCTCACTTCCAATGATCTAAAGCATTGGCGTTATCGGGAGCCTTTTTACAGCCCGGACAAGTACATCACTATGGAATGTCCGGATTATTTCAAAATGGGAGACTGGCACTACCTGGTCTACTCGACGTTCAGTGAAAAGTTTGTGACGCATTATAAAAAAAGCAAAAGCATCGAAGGCGTATATACTTCTCCAATTCCGGACACTTTTGACGGCAGAGGATTTTATGCGGCAAAAACGGCTTCGGACGGCCAACAAAGATACGCTTTTGGCTGGGTTCCTTCCAAACAAGGTGCAAACGATTACAGTGACTGGGAATGGGCCGGTACCCTGGTCGTTCATGAGGTTTATCCAAACGATAATGGCGATTTGCTCGTAAGGATGCCTCATTCGATCTATGAGCATTTTAATACCGAAGTAGACGTCATTCCTGAAGCGGAGAAAAACTGTCGCCACGCTGGAAGCCGATTCGAACTAGAGTCTCCCGATGGACTGGATTACCGCGTATTTAATGAATTACCTTCTCAAGTTCTAATCGAAGCTGAGTTTACGGACTGGAAAGAGTCCAAAGACTTCGGCATCGCGCTGCGAACCGACAAAGCTCTCGACATAGGATATTTCATTAAATTCGACCCATTCCACAATCGAGTCGCATTCGATATGTGGCCAAGAACCGAGCCCGGTTTTTTCCAATGGCAAATTGCCGGTGATAGACCGCAAATGATAGAACTGGAAAGACCATTTCAGTTTGATCAGCACGACCGGATAACGGTAAAACTGATTTTGGAAGATGACATCTTGTGTCTGTATGTCAATGATGCCATCGCGATGACAACGCGGGTCTATAATTTCAAAACTGGCCATTTCGGTTTCTTTGTGAACGAGGGCTCCATTAAAGTTCACGACGTCAAGCTCAAAACGGCAGCGAATCGTTAACCTGGCACGAATTAAAAGTCTTCAAAAGCGATTTTTATTGAAAAACATAAAAAATGGAGGGGTTTTACAATGGCAAGAACGAGCAAAATGTCGAAGATCGTCTCACTTCTCGCAATCTTCGTATTGGTTGCAACCGCTCTCGCGGGTTGCGGAGGGACTGCGAACAATAGTGCCGGCACTAACGAGGGCAAGCATGGAAATTCGTCAGATGCCTCCAACGGCAAAACGATTACATGGTTGTCGGCCCGTCCGGCAGACGGAGCGATTGTCCAAACGATACGCGAGCTGGCGGACCGGTATACGAAAGATCATCCCGGATTCAAGCTAGATATTCAAGTGACGTCCGATAGACCTTCCTATTTGACCAAGCTGAGAACGCTCGTCGCTTCCGGCGAAGCTCCGGAATTCATCGATATGGACGCCGATCCGTACGCTCAACAATTGGCGGACGCCGGAATGCTGGTTGATATGAAGAAATTCCTGAATGAACAAGGATTGTACGATCAGTTCTACGAACCTGCGCTGAAATACCAGCAATTACCTGATGGAAGCCTGTACCTTCTCCCCTTGGAGTATCATCTGGAAATGACTTGGTATAACAAGAAAATATTCGCGGAAAATAACCTTACCGTTCCCAAAACCCTCGATGATATGCTCACGGTTAGTAAGGCGCTTAAGGACAAGGGGATTACCCCGATCGCCGTTGACGGCGTTGACGTTTGGCCCTTGCTGCGCTATGCGGCCATGATTCCGTTCCGAGCTACCGGAAATGAATTTGCCCGTAACCTGAGCCAAGGTAAGGCCAAAATGACCGACGAGGTCGGAATGAAAGCGGCGAACTTTGCCTACGAGATCGGCCAATACTTTCAGGAAGGATTTGCCACGACGGATTATACGACAGCCAAGAACATGTTCCTCAACGGTGAAGCTGCTATGTATAACATGGGTACCTGGGAAATCCCGTCTTTCGTAGACAAAAATCTGCCGGAAAAACTTAAAGGCAACGTCGACTATTTCTACCTGCCAACCATTGATAACGCCAAAACGCCGGAAAACGAGTTTTTCGGAAACAGCGGGATCGGCCTTGCCGCCACAACCAGCAAATTCGACGAAACCACCAAGGACTTCCTAAGTTATGTCTTGAAAAATTACAGTGACGTCTACGTAGCTAAACAGCAGATGTCACCGCTCAAATTTACGATTAAAGACGAGTCCCAATTCTCCAAACTGTTCCTGCGGATTAAAAAGGATATGGATAACTACGGTTCAGAATTTGCCAAGCCTTGGGATACCTTGCTGGATGCCAATACGAACTCCGTCATGAGCGATTTAATCATCAAATTGACGATGAGGGCCACGACGCCGGAAGAATTCGCCAAGCAAGTCGACGACACCATTGCCCAAAACGTCACCAACTAATCTTTACATTCAGACAAACTGCCACCCACCCGGCCATTCAGGGTCCGGGTGGCTACCTTTCACTAAGTCTGTCAATACAAACAAATGGGGAGATTCTATATGAATGTACTCAAGGACAAGAAGGCATGGTTAATTTTTATCACGCCAGCCTTGCTATTTTATTTAGGAACCGTCTTTGTCCCAATCATTCAGTCGCTGAATTACGGCTTTCAAGATTGGAACGGAATAAAGGATGCCAGATACATTGGTCTGGGCAACTATATCAAAATGTTTAGGGACCCCTACTTTTGGAATTCCGTGCAAAATAACTTGGTGTATGTCGTGATCGTGGTACTCATGCAAGTCTTTATCGGTTTGTTTTTCGCATTACTGCTCTCTTACATCAAAAAAGGAGCCGGCATTTTCAGAACGTTGTATTATCTGCCAGCCGTGGTGGTCACCGTCGCTATCGCGCAGATGTTCCGTAACTTCTATTCCCTGCAGCCGCTGGGCTTGCTGAACATGTTCCTGGATTGGATCGGACTGGGCCATTTGCAAAGTGCCTGGTTATCCAATCCGCACACCGCATTGATCGCAGTATCCATTCCCGAAGGCTGGCGCTTTACGGGCATGTACATGGTTATTTTTTATGCTGCCCTGATCGCGATTCCGAAAGAGATCGAGGAGGCTGCAACCATAGACGGTGTCAATGGATGGCAGCTGATCCGATATATCAAATTGCCGAGTATCAAGCATGTGCTGAGTTTGGCCCTTATCATGTGCACCACCGGTGCGCTAAGAGGTTTCGATATCCCTTATATCATCGGTGTACCGGGTTCGACGACTGAGTTGGTCACGACTTATATGTACAAAAGAGCGTTCTCAACCAATCAATACGGATATGGAAGCTCGATCGCCGTATTTATCGTAATCGAAAGCCTGCTTGCCGTTCTTCTTATCCGGGCAATATTCAATTCCAGGAAAGGAGAAGCATAACATGCGATCCAAAAAAACAGCTTGGTCCTTCCTGCTCTATTCTATCGTCATCATGATCCTGATCGTGCAGATCTACCCGGTCGTTTGGCTGATGCTGTCCAGCTTCAAATCAAGCATCGAACTGACGACAAAACCCTTTTCACTGCCGAGCGTATGGTCGTTCGACAACTATGTGAGTGTGTTTAGGGAAAGCAATCTGCTGCTATATATCAAAAATACAGCCATCGTTACGTTCAGCTGCCTGCTACTCATCATCTTCTTAAGCTCAACGGCGGGCTTTGCCCTCGTCAAAATGAATTTCAAGTTAAATTCGAAACTGCTGCTGTTCTTTACGGTCGGTATCATGATTCCGATTCAAGTCACCTTAATCCCGTTGTTTATTATGTACAAGGACTTCGGACTACTGAACTCGTATCTGGCGCTAATCCTTCCACAAGTCGGATTTGCCTTGCCTTTATCGATTTTGATCTTCACCAGCTTTTACAGTTACGTGCCCAATGAATTGATTGAGGCCGCTGTCATCGACGGGTGCAATATTTATCAGGTGTTCTATAAAATCATTTCTCCGCTTACCATCAACACGACGATCACGGTCGCATCGATCAATTTCGTTCTCATTTGGAATGATTTCATTTTTTCCAACACCTTTACGAACGACAAGCAATATAAAACGATCGCAGTGGGGCTTCAAGAGTTCATCGGGGCATTCGGGGCGACGGATTGGGGGCAAACATTTGCGGCCATCAGCATCAGCATCATCCCGATCATTATCATCTATTTATTTCTAAACAAATACTTGATGTCCGGCGTTTCTGACGGAGCAGTTAAAGGATAAGGAGAGATCAACCATGCAAACCATGAATCACCTTTTTGGCAAAATGAGAGGAAAAAGCAGAGCGATCACAGCGGAAAATCCGCGAGGCCTGAAAGGAGAAGGTGGGAAAGCCACGGGGCCCTTGGGAATTGCCCGCAAAGGCAAAGCCTTTATCTCGCTGGCGCAAGGTGAAACTGCCACGCTCGTCGATATCGAAGGTCAGGGCATCATCCAGCACATCTGGATGACCGTGACCGACCAAACCGAGACCGGCTGGTTCGTGTTGCGTGATCTGGTATTGCGGATGTATTGGGATGATGAAGAAACCCCTTCCGTGGAAGTTCCGCTGGGCGATTTCTTTTGCAACGGCTTCGGCACCAGAACGATCGTCAATTCCTTGCCGATCGTGGTGAACCCGGTTGGCGGCATGAACAGTTACTTTGCGATGCCTTTCAAAAAAGCCGCCAAAGTAACCATAACGAATGAGCATCCCCAGGAGATCGAAGCATTCTTCTACCAGTTTGATTACGTACTGGTCGATGAACTCCCTGAGGATACGGAATATTTTCACGCCCAATTCCGCAGAGAAAATCCTACCCAGCTCAAGCAGGATTATACGATTATTGATGGAATTAAAGGAAGAGGCAAATATGTCGGCACCTATATGGCATGGACTTCTTTATCGCGTTACTGGTACGGAGAAGGCGAAGTGAAATTTTATCTCGACGGCGACCGGGATTGGCCGACCATCTGCGGAACGGGGGCGGAAGATTATTTCGGCGGCGCTTGGGGCTTCGTGAAATACGACAACGGGAACCCGGTGCAGGAACAGACGTACTCGACTCCCTTTATGGGCTTTCCGCATTTCCAGGTGACAGACAACACCAGATCGCATATTTATGATGGAGCTGCTTGTCCGATGCGCGCCTTCTATCGTTGGCATATACTTGACCCCATTTTGTTTGAAGAGGATTTACGTGTCACCGTTCAACAGATCGGGCATGATGGAAAAGCGTTATTTGAAAGAAGTGACGACGTGAGTTCCGTATGCTATTGGTACCAGACTGAACCGCATCAAGTGTTTCCCGCACTGCCTGGCGTATTGGAAAGACGTCCTCGCTAATCATAGGAAAATCCGCAATAAAAAAAGTAGAGGTAAAAAATGGCTAAGAAAAGGGTTACCTTAGTTCAAGTGGCAAAAGACGCGGGCTGTTCGCCCGCGACAGTCTCCCATTTTCTGAACGGCAACTTTCAGAAAATGGGCTTGCAGACGAAAGAAAAGATCAGTCTCTCGATCACAAAGTTAGGTTACCAAGTGAACCCTGTTGCGAAAAGCCTCATTACCGGCAGAATGCACACGATTGGGCTCGTTTTATCCGACAGTACCTACGACGGTTATTTTGAGGACCTATACTTCCTCCATTTTGCCAAAGTTATTAAGCAGCAGTTAAAGATGCTGGGATATAAAATAATCCTGTTGGACTTTGAAGAAATCTTCATGAATATCCAGATGGTCGACGGGATCATCGTCAAAGCGACCATAGGTACAGAAAAATTCATGCCCAAATTGATGGATCTGAACGTACCGGTCATTACTATTGGACGCCACAATTTATCTTATGGAGCACACGTGTTGCGCGTCAACGACTACCAAAGCGGTCAGACCGGGGTGAATCACTTATTATCCCGAGGTTTTCATAATCTGGTTATTTTGACTTATCCGCACGGTCATGTGCCCGGATTCGACGACCGCCTAAATGGTGCTAGCGATACCTTGCAGCAAAACGGAAAACTAATGACCGTTATCACAGGAGATATGACGGAGAATTTCGGTTACGATACCGTGAAAAATCTGGCCCAAACCAACCAGCTACCGCAAGCGTTGTTTTGTTTAAGCGATACTTCTGCCATCGGGGTCTTAAAGGCCTGCAAAGATTTGGACCTGTCCGTTCCACAAGACCTTGCCGTTTTGGGTGTCGATGATATGCCGACCGTCTCCGAGCTACTGAGCTTATCGACTATCCGGCATCCTATCAACGAATTGGCCGAGGCCGCTTCTAAGTTGATGATAGAATCCATTGAGTCTGACGGGCAGCACATCGCACCTGTCGAAGAAGTATTTCCTACGGAATTAATGGTTCGGCGCACCAGTTAATATTGTAATGCGCTTTTAGAAAGGTCCTAAAATAGTCGAGCACAAGGATAAATTGAATTCTTGCTCGACTTTTTTTAAATTTAATTTCACTTCCGTCTCAGGGCGTGGTTCTTCAGTAGCTTGATAAGTATTCGCCTATCCGCTGCTCCATGGAAGAGCTGCAACGGGAGGCAACGGCTTGGGAAGTCGAGCGTAACCAGGCTCAGAAAACCGTCTATTGGCAATTTACCACCGAGCAGGCACGAGGCAAGTTTAAAACATTTGTATCCTTAAATATGATCCGGTAAAGGTACTAGACCCTTCAAAATAAACGTTAATGTTTCCTCTATCGTTTCCTCTTCACTTTCTTAAACAACGAATTTTGACGTGGGAAAATGGCTACTGACATTACAAAGGATACAGTATTATTTATATTCCTAAACTTAAATAAGCCTTCTTTATTTCCATCGCTTAGTAGCGCTTTGACTTTATTCCATATAGGCTCTAATAGTTGCTTGAATTTCTCAATTCTTTTACTGATCAGTAACTTCTGCTGAAGTTGTTCGTTTTCAACAGGAATCCGATTGAAAAAATTATCATTCCGCTAAGCATGGAAGGGCCTTATAATCATAGCCCATGTAAGTAAGGATATCTGGCATTACGGACAGACATGGACAATCCGTTCATATTATTTCAAAGCGTAATGTCTGCTTAAATTAAAACAGCGGCAGGCTAGGACTTGAAAACAAAGTCCTAGCCTGCCGCTGTTTTAATGAACTATCGTTTCTCTTTGTTTCAATGCCTTGCCTTTGGTGAAGTTGTATATTTTTACACTAATTAAACAGGAACGATGTATCACCCAATTGGTGTTCCATCAGGTAGTTTAATATCTGGTTTCAATAGAACCACATCTCCCTTTTCGGGTATTCCTCCAAGGACCAATACCTCTGAATTAAAGCCTGCTATCCGTCGAGGTGGAAAGTTGACTACACCTATTATTTGTTTTCCTATAATATCTTCAGCCACATATCTTTTTGTAATTTGTGCACTCGAAGCTTTTATTCCGATATCTTGTCCAAAATCAATTTCAAGTTTAATAGCAGGTACTTTTGCTTCTGCAAAAAACTCAGCTTTAATTATGGTTCCAACTCGAATATCTAGTTTCAAAAAATCATCAATCGTTGCCATCTAAACATTCTCCTCATCGATCGTTTTCTTAAATTTCGCGATAATCAATTTCAAATTTAATATTTTGCAACTGTAGTATACTTTAAAGATTTTGCCCAAAAATACATCCCCATACCGAATAAAGTCATGATTCCGCCTATGAATTGAAATGCAGAAATTATTTCTCCCAAGAATAAGTAGGCGAGAATTATAGCAAGAACAGGCTCTCCAATAATACCAACTGATACAGTAGTTGCACCCATTGATTTCAACAACAGATTAAAAATATATTGTCCAAAAATAGTTGGGATTACTGCAAGTAACAAGAAATACATCCAATCCGACGAGTCATATTCGATCAAGGAATAATGATTCAACAAATTGTAGACCAGCATGACGCTGCCACCAATAAAAAAAACAATAACACTATATAAATTTGCATTTATTTTGTGACTTACTTTCTGTCCTGCCAACATGTATGCTGAAACCAAGATTGTTCCTAATAAAGATAATCCATCTCCGATTAATGCCTCCCTCGAAATCCCTATGTCTCCCCAAGCTATAATGATTGAACCGACAAGAGCGGCGATCAAACAAAGAATGGTCAATGTGTTTGCTCGTTCTCTGAACATAAAGTATGAACCCATCATTACAAATAAAGGCTGTAAGGATAAGATGACCATAGAACTCGCAACTGAGGTATATACTAATGATTCCATCCAGAATAAGAAATATAACCCGAGAAAAAGACCAGCTATGAAAACGGTACTCCAATCTTTTTTGTTCATTTCTAAGGAACGGAACATTTTCCAAGGTACAAAAGGAAGCATTATTAGTACTGACATATACAATCTGTACATCCCAGCCACAGAGGTTGGAGTATCTGAGGATTTTATCATGATGGATGAAATAGAAACAGACAGTATGCTGATTAAAAGTAAAATATACGGATGAAGCGGTAACGACGATTGATTTATTTTCACATGTACGCCTCCAAGATGTCTTATCCAATCGCCTGTGCACAGGATTGTAATGATAAGCCGAAGATCTGGTATAATAATATCACCACTTTTATTTTATTTGTGTAACTATATCTTTAATTTATATAGAAATATTGTCATTAGAAAGGAATTCGATAAAATGGAAAAACAATTGCACGAGACCATTCTATATCCCGATGTTTCATTTCCATACATCATGTACACCCATACTATTCATGCAAGTAGTCCTGAAGGTAGAGGATTCAACGATTTACATTGGCATGAGGAACTACAAATCACTTTGGTTACCAAAGGAAAGCTAGTGATACAAGTTAACGGGATTGATCATGAATTAGAAACAGGTCAGGCCATTTTAATTAATAAAGGTGTTCTTCACGTTACTACACACCTTACACATAACGGTCAATATGTCAGTTTTAATTTCCCTGAGAAGCTGCTGGCCTTTTATGCAGATAGTGCGATGGAAAAAAACTATGTACTGCCTTATACAAACTCTCTCTTATTGTCATTAGTAATCAAAGGAGATGTTGAATGGCAAATTCAAATACTGCAAATGCTTTGGGATATGAAACAGAAATTTGATATGAAAAAAAAATGGGGCTGGGAATATGAGGTTTCCATCAAAACGGCACAATTATGGTTAGTCTTAATATCTAATATTTCGCTTTCTTCTGAGGAAGCACCTAAATACATGAAATTGCAACAAGAGAGGCTTCAATTGATGCTCAGCTTTATCCATCAAAACTACTCAAACAATATAACACTGCAAGAAATTGCTGATGTAGTACATCTGAGTGTGTCAGAGTGCAATCGTAGTTTTAAGAGAACAATCCATATGACACCTTACGATTATTTGATTAAATACCGCATCAAGAAAAGCAGTGAATTATTAATCTCAACACATTATACAATAACTGAAATAGCCTACAGAGTGGGCTTCAATAGTACAAATCACTTCATTCAATCTTTTAAAAAACATCATAAAAAAACACCTAAAGAATTCCGAAAATTTAGAAATGATGAATTCATTGAATAAGGAATGAAGTAGCCGATGGAATGTTGGCACTTCGTTCAAAAAGGCAGCCGGTTTAACTGACCGGCCGCCTTCTCTAAAACCTCACCCTTAGTTTTCTATAACAAGCTCTACCCTCGTTAAACTTTCCTGTCCGTTCGTATCATGAGGTAACCATTTCATTCTGGTTGATCTTTTTTGTATTTGCAAAGACGTCATTCGCACGCTTCTTTTATTATTCGCAAATTTGCAACAGTTCTCTAAATGAGTTCATGCGATAAGTCGCCAGATCATACTGTGCAGCGTCTCCAATCGCAGCTGAATCCATCTTGGCGTTAACAGCAGCCTTGATGCCAGCAATGGCGTCCTCAACTACAAGACAATCTTTCTCGGAAACACCAATATATTGAGCAGCTTTAATAAACACTTCAGGATCTGGTTTGGAATTAGCGATGTTGCTGCCATCCGACACAGAATCAAAGAAGTCGCCCAAGCCAATTCGTTTCAGAATATACCGTGCATTTTGACCTGACGAGCCGATAGCCAGCTTCAGACCCTGTTCTCTCAATTGAAGTAAAGTCTCTCTCACTTCATCGCTTAAATCAACAGGAGTCATTTTTGTAAGAAGCGTTTTGTAATAAGCATTTTTATCTTCGGCTATTGCCAGCTTCTCCTCTTCCTTCAACTTGCGGGGATGGTTCTCCAGGATTATATTCAGACTCTCCATGCGGCTTACGCCACGAAGACGATTGTTAACTACTTCGTCAAAAATGATTCCGAGAGAATCGGCAACCTTCTTCCAGGCTTGATAATGATAGTCATCTGTAAAACAAATTACTCCGTCCAAATCAAAAATGACAGCTTTATACTTCATGCCTCTTCTCCCCTTCTTATAATTTAGTATCCCAGTAAGAACAGAAGGGATCAATGGGATTTTTACCTTTGAATTCGCTTTTTCCTACCAATTTTTCTACAATCAGCTTGGGATTATATTCATTTGCCGTATACGCATTGATGTAGGTTTTGATCATTGAACATCCTGCAAATGATATGGATTAGCAACCGACCGGAGGTTTACCGCTGGCACTTACGATATCTCCAAGAACAAAAACCATAATTTTTTTATGTTTTTCCTTGTCAATTGGTAAAATATGTTGTGTATCTTTGACGAGCGTTATGGATTGATCCGATAATTCTATCTATTCCTCCTTGTTAAAAATCATTTGAGAATTATCATCCTAATATGTCTATAAAGAGCTCCACGGCAAGATCTCACACCACTTCTCATAACTCTTGGCTTCTTATCCGTGTATTCCTACCACGCCAACAATACAACATATCTAGAACGAACGGTAAATAATGATTTTATGACCGAAATTAAGATCAGGTCTTTTCGGAGTATAATCCGACCACGCCAGAGATGTTCGATGAAGAATGCAAATTGAACGGCTGCCTGTATGTCGGCGGTCCGGGAGAATGTGAAGCTGAACGCTGTTCAGATTGTTGCGAAGATTGCTCTTGAGCTGATTGCTGCTGATGGGTCTTCTTCATTCGTTGGATCATTGATCAACAAACAGATTTCTATGGAATTATACTTCCTGAAAAATATGCATACACAATTGTTAAAAATATAAAATTCTTCGACCGAGCCTGAACCAAGGTCCGCGAAAGTGTATGTTCGTTCCGTATGAACACATTCAATATGAAATGGGAGGAACACAAAAAAGGTATCTCTTCAATCATCGAGATACCCTTTATGGTTGCCGTCTTATATATCAATAACTTAGATACACCCAAATTATAGCGTCATATACACGATGTTACGTGAATTGTTTGCATTAAGCACCTATCTTAGTGATTAATGCTGTGTGCTCCTTTTTGTTTTAAGAATAACCGCTCACTCCATACCTTTAGCTGCGCAAAAGCATAAACGACGCCGAACGAGCATGCTAAAGTCGAAAGATAAACCAAGAGCAGCGCCACGAAGAAAGGAAGCTGGCCTATCAAATTACCGAACAAGCGCAGCACGATGACCAGAATGAACACGTTCGCTGTAAAGGCCCGATACGCGTAAGTAGAGAGCCATTTATAGTATGGAAGTGAACGGGAATTCAGGCTGATCAAATGTCTGGCCAGCATGTATATCAGGAAGATCACTAACAGACTGTACAAGGTCATGGACGGCTTCAGATAAATCAGATTTCCGAAGGACATATCCTCAAATCCAAAACTGAAAAACTCGCGATTTGTCCAAATGAGAATAAGCAGCATTACCGGAATGAGTATGAACTGAATCCGGCGAAGCACTCCGTCAAACTGTTTCTTATATACCCAAGCGATTCCACCTAGTAAAGCATAAATAAAATAACTGACGAAAAAGCGGTCAAGGTAACGCAGACTAATCGCATATGCTCCCTGGAATACGAAGGTATCGTACATCCATAGCCACGCTCCGAAGATCACGAAGCTCACAATAAGCAGCGGAATGACCCGCTTAGGCTTAGCCAGGTATTTGTAGCAGATGAAAATAAGAACTGGCATCAGCAATTGAAATTGCAGCATCATCACGGTGTACCAAAACTGTGATGATGCATTACCAAGCACAAATGACTCGATGAGCGTCCAGAATGATGTAACGTGCTGATTAGCCTGAATTTCGGGGAAGAAGATTAAGCCAGCCGATGCCCACAGTAAATAAGGAATCACGAGCTCACCGAATTTTTCCTTATAAAAATGGGATACCTTAGTATGCTGATTATTTTTCACCATCCCATATACGATGGCAAAAATAAAGACTGGTGCAGTATACTTCACTATATTGAAAATAACGCCTAATAAGGCTAGATCATCATTAGTGTGTGCATACTTCAGAAACATTCCCAGAACGCTTTGCAAGACCGCTCCGCTAACAGCAAACACCTTTAAGATATCGCTCTCATTAATATTAATATTCCGCTCTTCAGTGTTTTCCATAATGCGCACTTCCCCTTTGACAGCTTGCCTGAAGCCAAATGGTCGTGCATTCCTCCCTTTTGCCGTTGATTATAGCTCCTCATTGCCAAGGATTACGGACGAGCTTGGGGCCCGAAGAAGTTCGCAGCACCACAGTGCTGGCCCGTCTCTCAAGAATTTCGTGCAGGACGTAGGCACCGTCTCTTGTCTCCAATTGAATATCAATTCGAACATCCAGATGCTCCAACTTGTGCACAAGTCTTTCAGCTGCAGCATAATCAATAACCTCCGAGCCATCTATAACAAGGTCAAGATCACTCGTTTCCTTCACAGTGTGGTATTGCGTCACTATTTCGAACCCCGCACTTCCCACTGGTCCCCAGCGCCAATCCAGCATGATTTCCGCTAATAAATCCATCACCTGCAGGACGGGCTGTTGCCGTCTTGTTGTAGATAAAGAGTTCCACATCTGACGCTCCGCTATCGCATAAGGAGACACGAGCTGGCATACGCCCTCCGGGTCAAGGAAGGCAGCTTCCCGTTGATTCCGTTCTGGCCCACGTATTCCGACGGGAATAGAACCATTCGCTAACAGTTCAGCCCTACGAACGACTACAAAGGGGGTCCGCCTCAGCGAGGCGGTTACCCACTCCTTGTCTTCGTAGAAGGAGAGATATTTCAAATTGGACACTTCAATCAGATCATGTGACCGAATTACCATTGCTCCAAAAGTGCTTGTCGAACGTTATTAGTTGCCGTACGTCCACCTGCCAGAGCTTCCTTGGTCTGCAAGCGGAAGCTAAGGTCACGAGGCGCTCCTTTCGTACTTTCAATAGCCTCGGAAATGGTCCATTCCACAATGGCTACATCACTGTTCTGTGGATCGTCCGCTTGGATCCCGCTCAGCAGCGAATATAGTGCTCCTAGAGTACTGTAGCTGCGCACATCATAGGCCATGGCTGGGACTTTCTTGGTAGCTTCATCCAGCTCTGCAATCGTCCGCTTGGTGATTCGGGCAGCAGAAGCCTTGGACATGGCTTGAATATTAACTTTGCTGTCATCCAGTGCGATCAAGCGATTTGATTGCAATCCATGTGCAAGGAACCCTCCAGAAATCGCGTTGCCAACGATTACACCGATGACTGGATGTCCTTCTAATCTAGCGGTTGCATAAGCGTCTGCGCTTGCTGCGAGAGCAAGACTAATACCGACCAATTCCTCCTTATAGCCATAGGCTTGACTCGGTACATCGATGACAACGATGATTGGACGTTTGGTGGCTTGATCCTCATCCTGACGAATAGCATCTCTGACGATTTGGGCCACTGTCCAAGCTTCGCGCATACCGACCTCGCCATTTCTGACACGCGGAAAACGGTTAGAGGTATCTGGAACGATCGCAATATATCTACACAATTGTCCATTCTTCTCCACATCAGCCGCTAGCACAGAAGGAACATCACTGATGGGGTGATTTATGCCCGTCAAATGTGAGAACCAGTAGTAACCTCTGCTATCCGAAGCGTCAGATGTACCTTCTCTTGCCAGCGGAACAGGCTGCTGTACTGGCTGGATCTGCTTGTAAAATTCACGATAACGCTCAGGTGTCCAAAACTCTGTAGGATCAAGGTCGCTTAGCAGGGTCAGATAGAAATCGATTTGTTCGGTTCTAGCAGGTTTCGCAGGTGCCTTAAGTGCGTTATCAATCGCTTCGATAATTGCATCCGTCGTATCTTCCACCACTTCGTCAATCAATCCGGTATGGAAGCGCTGGTTGGCTCCAATTGTGTTCCAAATCAAGGCCTTATCGCTGGAATCGAACTCCATGACCCCTGCTTCCTGTTCGATTACCTCCGGCCCATTGAGGCCAAGACGTGCCTTCTTTGTAGCAAGCAAAGTGGTGAACAACTCAGCAGTAATGGACATTCCCCCGAATGCCCCTACGCGGCCTGGGATCAGCCCGATAACCGGAACGTATTTACGCAGACCGACGATCTGTGTCGCAATCTCCGAAATCGACAACAACCCATAGTTCGCTTCCTGTAGCCGAACACCCCCTGTATCGAAGATCATGATGGGATATAGTTTGTTTCCGCTCTTATTCGCCTCCAGTGCTAATTCGAGCGCTCCGGAAATTTTGGCCCCGCTGACTTCTCCAATGCCCCCTCCTTGAAAAGCTCCTTCCATCGAAATGATCAAGACTTTCTGCTTGCGTATTTCGCCAAAAGCCAGAATGATTCCATCATCGCTCTGAGGAACAATACCTTGCGGTTCAAGGTGCGGGGATTGGATTTTGTCCAACGGCCCAAGCAACTCCCTGAAAGTCCCCTCGTCCAGTAGCGCCCTGGCTCTCTCGCGTCCATTCAGCTCCACAAAACTATTCTGCATAGTCAAGCACCTCCAGCACTTGCGTAAATCTAAGCATTACTACCCCCGGAGTGGCTCCGAAGTCATGAACCGTAATATTGGCAGTAATCGGATAACGGGTAAAAAAACGTGTCAGCACATTTTCCCATACTTGTCCAAACCCTTCACTGCCTGTTAAAATGCTGACGTTGGTGGTCTGGCCCTCCACAGGCTCTACAATAATCTCCAAATCCCCCGAACCGACGACACCGATATGTGCCGGCTTACGGATGGGCTTCGTCGTTTGATATTGAAACTGTAATTTTTCCATCCTTCAGGAACACCTCCAAGTAAAAGTATCAATCGATGAGAAACAATGTGGCGGCTAGCAGGTCGGCGCTGCCTCCAGGTGAGAGCCGTCTAAATTTACAATGCTCGGACAATCGGTAAAACAACTTTCTGCCCGACTGGGTTCTGAATCCGTCTGCAGCAAGGAAGGCACCGGACATTCGCTTGATCGTTATCAGGTCTGACCAATGGCCGCGATGTAGGATGCAGGTATCGTCCACACTTGCCATCAAAGCCAATAATGCCTCGATGCGTGCTTCCTCCTCCGTCTTGCCACAAGCTCTGGCGTGCAGCAAAGTGGGCAGGGCATTATCACGGATGTGCGGAAAACCGAGCCTCGCCTCTTCCTCTGCTCCCATTACCGCGTATCTCTTCTTCACCGATTGTCCATTCGTCTGCTGCACAGGGCGATACCGGTCATGGAACGACGCGATTCTTCCTGCAATGCTCATAATTTGTAATGGGTCCTGTTCTTCGGGCAAGGCTGCCCGTGCACTCACTAGAAGGCCAAGGGCCCAAATGCCCCCCTTATGTGTATTCACTCCATTGGTTGCACGGAGCATCACTTTCTCGCCATCTCTCCCGATTTGAGCAATTTTCTCGCGCAATGTCTGGTTCACCGGATGTTGGTAGGACACATTGGCTATTTCCCGAAATGTATTCTCCAATGATCTCGCGGATTCAAGCATCAAATCAATGGACATGTCGCTATGAGAGCCATTGTCCCTGGCATCCACAAGCCCAGGCTTGGGCGTAAGCAACGCCTCTTCCATCAGTGCCTTTACAGCCTTGGCAGCCAGGGAAACCGCAAGAGCTGTATGTTTGGTCGCGAGCATGGCTTTAAGACCAGCTCCGGAATTTAGCAGGCGGATCATATAACCCCTCTGACCAATCCACGAGATCGTTAATCGTCTGCGCAGCCAGCAGCGAGCGCTTAGCTTGTCTACGCATGATCCCAAGATCCTCAGGGTAGGCCACAATTCCTCTGTCACGCAGCAAGCTTACATCGCTCTCATGGCTTTCCATACCCAATGGCGTTACGCCTGCAATCGCCGCTAGTGCCTTCGTTCTCTCCTCAACGCTGTCTGTTTTGTAGAGATATGCGATACCTTCCTCTGTGAGGACGTGGGTGACATCATCCCCATAAATCATGACTGGAGTAGTGGCGAGGCCAGATTCATCCTTCACCTTGATGGCATCGAGCGAATCGACGAATACTGGCTTTTTGTTGGCACCATAGGTTTCAACCATCTGCACGACCAGCTTGCGTCCTTTGGAGAGTTCCGTCGGACGCTCAATCATGTCAAGCCAGGCATGAGTCGCATGTCGCCGACCACGGGGATCATGTCCCATATTCGGTGCTCCTCCAAAGCCGGACAGTCTGCCGGAAGTAACAGTAGACGAATTGCCTTCGTCGTCCATCTGTAACGTCGATCCGATAAACATATCCACTGCGAATTGGCCAGCAACCTGACACATCGCCCGGTTGGAGCGCATAGACCCATCCTTGCCGACGAAGAACACATCCGAGCGAGCGGCAATGTATTTCTCCATGCCAACCTCGCCTCCAAAGCTATGAATGCTTTCGACCCAACCGGACTCAATCGCTGGAATCAAGGTTGGATGCGGGTTTAGGGCCCAATGCTTGGCAATTTTCCCTTTCAAGCCGAGCTGCTCGCCATAGGTCGGCAGCAAAAGCTCAATCGCTGCAGTATTAAAGCCGATACCATGATTAAGCGACTGAACCTGATGCTTTCCATAAATGCCCTTGATCGCCATCATGCCCATCAGGATTTGCAGCTCTGTAATATTTTGCGGATCGCGGGTAAAGAGTGCTTCCAGCGCATAAGGTCTGTCAGCTTGTACGATCACGTCAACCCAGGACGCCGGAATATCCGTTCTCGGCAGCACGTCCACAATTTCGTTGACCTGTACGATTACAATACCATCCTTAAAAGCCGCCGCCTCAACGATCGTTGGAGTTTCTTCCGTGTTGTTTCCTGTATACAGATTGCCCTCACGATCCGATTTGTCCGCCGCTACAAGCACTACATCTGGTATAAGGTCAATGAAGAGACGACCGAATAATTCCAAATACGTATGGATGTCGCCGAGCTTCAGCGTTCCGTCATCAATCATTTGTGCGACACGCAAGCTCTGGGAGCCACTATAGGAAAAATCCAACTTCCCAGCAATGCCTCTCTCGAAAATATCCAAATGCTCAGGTCTTGAAATGCTGGACATAATCATGTGCAGGTCATGCACCTTGCCTGGATCGACCTCCAGCAGCTTTTGGGACAGATAGGACGCCTGCTTCTGGTTATCCCCCTCCAAGACGACCTTCGCACCTGGCGCGATCAATGTCTCCAGCAGATCGACGATCCGGGATGGGTCAACGTATTTTCCATCCAGCCATTTGCTCACCTTTTCTAGCTTTTCCCGTTTTTTGTCACGATTCTGTGACCAGGAACGCAGCACCTTATTCATTCTTCTTGCTCCTTCCATTTTCTAATCAGATACTGGGTCGCTTCCAGACCAATCTCGCCCACGGCTATTTGCCGGGTATCCTTGTGGGCCTGCTTGACGAGTACAGAAAGAGTCTGACCCGGAGGCATCTCGATGAAACAGTCAGCTCCCGATTCTACACAGACAGCCGCCATATCCATCCACAGGACGGGATAAGCTACGTTTAGGGCAAGGTCCTTCACAATTTTTTCCCTGGCTGTCGTCTTTCTGCCCGTATGATTCACCAAATATGGAATCTGGGCATCCTGCAAAGGAAAAGTGTGTATTTGCTCCAATAGTTTCTTGGCTACCTCTGACATCAGCGGGGAGTGTGAAGGAATCGGAACCTTCAGAAGCACTGTCTTAGCGGCCCCAAACTCCTTCACATGCATAAAAGCTTTATTTATCCCTTCCAATGAACCGGATACGACGATTTGCTGCTCTGCGTTCATATTCGAGAGGTAGACAGGCGTCGCCTCGCTATGAGAAAGATCCATGACTTGTTGAACCTCTGTCTTCGTAAGTCCGATAATCGCACCCATTCCATAGCCCTCAGGGAAAGCTTCTTCCATCAACCGGGCACGGAGCCACACGATCCGAAGCGCATCCTCGAACGAAAGAACTCCCGCGATCACCGCCGCAGGAAATGCACCAATGGAATGCCCTGCCACGAATTGGGGCCGGATACCCTGCTCGATCAACCGATAGGCTATTGCCGTCTCCTTAACGAAGAGTGCAATCTGAATCCAGACCGTTGAGCCCATAGCCTCCTCATCATCACGCAGTTCAGTTTCGATGATACTTGTTGCCTTTTTCACATACTCGGGCACATCTTGGAGCATTCCAGGAACCTGTGACCCCTGGCCGGGAAATGTAAAAACGATGTTCAGAATCTCACCACCTTTAGCGGATTCATTTTCTTTACATTGTCAATTGTAATAAGTGAGCAAATACCTGTAAAATATATATATTCACATATGATCGATAACCTAATGGTTATAAAGGAGATTTTTCACAATGGATTATTTGCAGCTTAGGTATTTTCAAGTGACCTCCAAGTATGAGCATGTCACACGTGCCGCGAACGAGCTGTTTATCTCACAGCCTGCCTTAAGTAAAATGATTAGAAACCTGGAGGCGGAATTGGGTGTGCAGCTATTTGACCGCGAAGGAAAACATATCGTGCTGAATGAATATGGAAAAAAATTCCTAAAAAGAGTAAACCAGTCGCTATCAGCGCTAGAGCAAGGCATATCCGAAGTCAAAGAAATGAAAAATGAAAAGGTAGAGGTCATCACGTTATACGTAGCCGTCGGCTCTATGCTATTGCCCAAGATTGTCGGTAAGTTTCGCGATCTCTACCCTCAAATTAGATTCAACCTGACCCAGCACCCTGCGAAGATGAAGAAAGGACTTGCGTACGATTTTGCGATTACGTCCGAAGAGTTGACGGACAACGAGCATGCGATCCTGCTGGAGGAGGAAATTTTGCTTGGCGTACCCACATCTCACCCTCTGAGTTTTCAGGACACCGTATTCCTGAAAGACCTAGAGCATGAGAAGTTTATCAGCCTTACACCTGGCAATTCGCTTAGGAAGACAACAGACCGCTTTTTTACTCACATCCCTTATGAACCGGACATCGTCTTTGAAAGTGATGATCCGGCTACGGTAAGAGGGTTGATTCAGACAGGACTTGGCATCTCCTTTATTCCTTCTATCCTGTGGAGGAACGTCGTAACCGAAGGCATCAAACTGCTTCCAATCAGCGAGCCTCGATGTACGCGAACGATCTATCTGTCCTGGCCTACTGGGGAACTGCACACCGATATAGAGAAATCGTTCTTCGAGTTCATCATTAGATTTTTCCGAGATATTGCTTAGCATTGACAGTGATGTGTAACCAAGTGGATAGTCTGTAGCTTACGTTTATTTCATAACTTAGTCATAACCACCGGCTTAGCCGGTGGCTTCCATCAGCCCTAAGGGCATGAGACCAGCGAGCGGTGGTAGTGACCTGTCGCCTCCAAAACAACAACCGAAGCCATGCCTGTGTTGGCCTCTAGCTTGGCCAACATCGCTCCTAACCGCTCGAATCTGTGCTCTTCATGCAAAATAGGGTTTATTTCGTTTGAAAAATCCCTGCGCCGCGCTTGAACCCTAGGTTCACTCCTTATCTTTTATTTCGTCGGTCTTTCCACGATGGTTCCAAACCCGTAGCTTGGCTTGTGATGCGGGGCCACCAGCCCCTACCAGCTGAAATATGGTCTTTTGGAGGGTTGTAGGAGAACTGTTTTTGTTACGGGATCACTGCCCCTAAAGCCACCACGTTTTCTCGACACCCTATCGTAAAACGACGATAAAAAAGGCCAACCAGAAGATTCTGGCTAACCCGATAATACAAGAAGACACTAAATTAATGACTTTCAATGGTACCATGATTTTGTCCCTCGACAGCATCAAAGATTTGATAAGATCATAGATAGAATAAAGTGAAGTTGTCTCAAAAACTTTTGTTTTGAGACAACTTCACTAAAATCAATTATAGAACTTATCAACACAACTCATATTGTGCTAGTGTCAATCACGAATCTGTACTTCACATCTGAAGCTAACACGCGTTTGTAGGCTTCGTCAATTTGGTCAGCTGAAATGACTTCGATCTGAGGAACGATGCTATGTTTTGCACAGAATTCCAGCATTTCCTGAGTCTCACGGATGCCTCCGATCATTGAACCTGCAAACGAACGACGTGTCCGATGAGAGACATCACGTTTACTGACAACGGCTCCCCAGGAGCACCCACGTTAACCAGAGTGCCATCCAGAGTGAGCAGTGCGAAATATGCATTGATGTCGATATTCGCACTTACTGTGTTAATAATCAAATTAAAGGACCCAGCGAGTTTTTCGAAAGTTTCTGGGGCTTGTAGCGTAGTAGTTATCTGCCCCGAATTGCAAGCCATCATCCTTTTTCTTCAATGACTGTGACAGAACAGTTACCTCTGCACCCATTGCATGTGCAATTTTGACAGCCATCCACCCATACCCACAACCGCTACTTTCTTACCTGGTCCAGCTCCCCAATGATTTAGCGGCGAGTATGTTGTAATACCTGCGCAAAGTAGAGGTGCAGCGACATCAAGCTCGATGAGCATTCAGATAGTTCGCTGCTATTCTAAAATGACCAATTTATCTAATACCATCATTATTCAGCTTACCAGCTTTAGACCAACTGCTGAACCGAGTACCATCGCGATGAACAGAATTCTCGCGGTATTACGCGGTTCACCATAAAAGATCATGCCCAATATGGCCCCGCCCGAAGCCCCAATACCGGTCCAGACGGCGTAGGCCGTTCCCATTGGTAGTGTTTCCATAGCTAGGGTTAGAAATAAAAAGCTCAATCCAAAGCCTCCAAGCAAGTAGCAAGTGGACAGGAAATTCCGGTCTTTATGGAGCTTATTAATCATGAGAACTCCAATCATCTCAAATACGCCTGCCAAAATTAGAAATACCCAGTTCATACGTCAGTGCACCTCTTTTCCTTGTTTCTTCTCTTTGCTCTGTATTTTGAGCCCTACAACTCCGAGCAGAAGCACCCCGATCAGCAACAATTTAGATCCCTGTACCTCAGCACCAAACAACAAAATTTCTGCCAATATAGTACCGGCCGTTCCCAACCCGACAAACACTGCATAGACTGTTCCTACCGGAATCGTACGGGAAGCCATAATCATGAGTATGAAACTTACTAAAATGGCAACTAAAGTGCCTCCCCACTCTAACCATCCACTGGCATGTTTCAGGCCGATGACCCATCCAACTTCAAATAATGCCGCAATTACAACAGATAACCATGTCTTGTTCATTCTGTGCTTCCTCCTTTTTGATAATGCTGCAATATAGTATGGATTTAAAGCAGCAATAAAAAAAGCCTGAGATCATACTGCATACAGCAGTTTTTCTCCCAGGCTTTTATCCCTCCGTGGCACAGTACGACGACTGTGAGTTTTCTCTCGGACCAGCCGATATTACATCGCGGAACCCTAGAAAACATTTTTGAATTCAATTATAGTTAATATTATACACATTAGTAAATAAATCACAATATGAAATTTAATAAGAATTCGTATATCATCCTAAACTTATATCATTGTTTTGGTCATTATGAAATCAATTTGTTCTTCATCACCCATATAAAAAGAGTGTGCGCCAGTTTGAACAAACCCCATTTTCTTATAAAAAGAAATGGCGTTTTCATTTTTTCCCCATACGCCGAGCCAGATTTTCTTTTTATTATGTTCCATCGCAATTTCCATAGCTTTATTTAGCAGATATTTACCAAGCCCATGTTTTTGAGATTTGTTTTTTATATAAATCCTCTCAATTTCAAGCGACTCATCATCCATTTTTTCGGATTGGGCATCATTCATATTTACCTTTAAATATCCAGCAAGTTCTTCATTGAAATAGATGAAAAAGATTTCTGAAGAGACGTTGGACAATTCCTCCTCCAACTGTTTAAAGTTAAATGCTCTTTCCAGATAGGCTTTCATATTTTCAGGTGAATTCTGATCTTTAAAAGTATCGTTGAATGTTTCAATACTTATTTCTTGGAGTATTTGTAAATCTTCACGGCTGCACTTTATTATTTTTACAGTCACTCTAATGTATCGCTCCTTCATGTGAATCAATAATTTCTCTTGTTCCCCTTTTTTACAAATTCCCAGTCATTCCCTATATTTTCTCTTACTCTTTGAAGAAGATTGAAAATGGATTCTACTTCTCTTTCCGAAAATCCCTCTAATGCAACGTTATTGGAATAATCATTTTCTTTTTTTATAAAAGGATAAACATTGTTCCCTTTCTCTGTTGGAAAGAGTTTTTTAATTTTTTGGTTATGGTTATCCTCTTTCTTTTCAATAAATCCATTGATTACAAGTTTTTTTATAGCACGGGATGCAGTTGTTCGATCTACTTTTATCATCTCCGCTAACTTTTCTTGAATGATTCCTGGGTTTTCACATATTCGCACAAGGTACAAATACTGCCCTTTTGTAAGATCATATTCTTTAAATTCTATATTACTTATAGAATCTAATGCCCTTGCTATCATTCCAATTTCACGAAGTACTTCCTTCATAGTTAACTCCTTTGCATCTATTTTGTTGCAAATGCAATAAAAATGGCATATATTAAATTTACCCTTATTTTATTGCATTTGCAATATAAAATTATGATGAAGAGGTCGAGTAAAGTGAAATATGTTTTTTTTGTATTAGGAATTTTTATATTATCCCTTGGAATTTCTTTCACTATACAATCAGACCTTGGGACTTCACCTTTTGATGCACTTTTGGTAGGACTATCCATAAATGTGGGACTTACTGTGGGAAGTTGGGAAATCATAATAGCTATAATATTGATATGTTGTAATTCACTTTTAAAAAGACAAAGACCAGAAGTTTTGGGGTTGTTAACAGCATTTATAACGGGTATTGGTATTGATATGTGGCTTTTTTTATTGCACAATTTGATAACACCTGAACTATGGTACAGCAAAGTTGTTTGTTTTGGAATTGGTTTAGTTGTTGTAGGATTAGGAACTGCAACATATTTACAGACAAATTTTGCACCCATTCCAGTTGACCGATTAACATTAATCATACAAGAATTAACTAGAACAAATCTATTTTTTTCGAGAACATTCCTCTACCTTATATTCTTGATCATAGCAGCCATTTTAAATGGACCCATTGGCATTGGAACTTTGTTAACCGTTTGTTTAGGGGGGCTAATACTCAATTACTTTATGCCATTTACCGGAAAAATACTAAACCGCATATTAACACACTCTGGTACATCACCAAATTATGAGAAAGATAAAAAGCATTCTATATAGAATGCTTCAGACTGAAGACAAAGTCGTTAGAATTGCGTTTCTAACAAGTAGTATAATTGATATAGGAATTATCGGAAGGTAAGAGTATGCTTCACAAGGAAAATCCGGCCTACAATCGTGGTCAAGTCGGTTTTTACAGTCTAGACGAGTTATTTCCTAAAGACTACTTACTTCGTCAGATTGAGGAAACCTTTGACTGCTCCTCAAAATCCCTATTATCCAATGCCTATTCGGCATTCGCTCCATGCGTCAGACTATCAAGGAAATTGAAGTCAATAATGCTTACCGCTGGTTTCTGGGGTTAACGCTAGATGACAAGGTCCCACATTTCACAACATACGGAAAGAATGTTGTCCGCCGTTTTCAAGATAAAAAAAAAGAAATGTGTACTCTTCCATCGATTTTAGCACCGATGGAAGAGTACACGCTTCTCATTGATTTATTAAGGAAATTCCGGGATTTCGAACTCTTTGATGATATCCTGCATAACGTCGGCAACCGTAATATTACGCATTTCATTTTCCATGCTTTGTTGAATTCTATCCAATTTCGAATCCATTGCCTTATGGATATTGCTTCCTATCGGACATTCTGGACTAGGATTCTCATGGAAATGAAATAGACTCTCTTCCTTTACAGAGTCTACTGCTTTATAAATATCATAGAATGTGATTTCATAAGTTTTTCTTGAAAGAGTAATACCACTTTTCCCTTGACTAATGCTGATGATACCAGCTCCCTTAAGACTTCCCATTACATTTCTTACGATAACAGGATTCACACCGATGCTGCCCGCCAGAATGTTACTGGTAACTTTTTCGCTTTCACCCAAATAATCAATTACCGAGAGAAGATGAACCCCTATCGTAAACTTACTTGAAATCTGCATCTCAACAACCTCCTTCTTGTAAGGTAATCTCTTACAAGAAATCTGTCAATGCAGATCACTGTTGTTATTCGCTAACAACGCTGATTCTTTCTTTGATATGGCTACCTGACTCGATCTCGTCGATCATTGCAATTGCATAGTCAGCATAAGAAATGACACTCTCTCCTTTACTGTTGAGAATCAACTCTTCGCCACCGAGAATGTATTTTCCAGTTCTCTCACCATCTGCTTGGAAATCTCCTGCAGGACTGACATAGGTCCAGTTAACATCATCGTACTTGCGAAGATCATCAAGTGCCTTCTGGTGTGCATTAAGTACTGGCATTGCTTCTTCTGGGAAAGTCGTAACATCCGCAACGGTCTTCGTATGTTCTGGATTGACAAACAGACTTCCTGCTCCACCAACTACTAACAGTCTTGTGTCTGCTCCCTTCAAAAGATTCGCCAAATGATTAGCCGCATCTGGAACAATATGAACTGTTTCTGGCGTCCAAGCACCGACTGCGTCAACAATTACATCCAATCCTGCTAGATCTTCCTTATTAATCTCAAAAACATCTTTGATAATTGCGTCATTTGCGCGTGTTTTGTTCTCCCCTCTAACGATGGCAGTGACATCCATACCACGATTTAACCCTTCTTCGACAATTAGTCGTCCGGCTTTGCCATTTGCTGCTACAACTGCGATTTTCATTATGAAATCCTCCTATAATTCACTTTGGTTTTTCCTATCTTGTAATACCTTTTATTACAAGTTGATTATAACAGATTCTTTTTGACTTGTAAATAACTTTGTTACAAGTTTTGAGAAATAAATAACAACTTGACCAAGTTTACCACTGCAAACTCAATCAAGCTGTTTATTTTTATAGCCGATTTCGAGCACTCTTGCCAGAGATAATCACTAACAGTCAAATGGTGCACCTCCGCATAGAGTCTCATCTCTTCTAAACCTTCTAAAATACTTGGTAACGTATTCTTCACTTTTACAGTGAGGTATTTGCCAGCTAGCTTTTCAATTTTTGTCAATAGCGCATTACTTTCCATATGAGTCGTTTGCTTAATAAAACGAAAGGCAGCTGTCATGTAATTTTTACCATCATCCAGGGCTAACTCCGTCAAAAATCCAGTTTGACTGGTTATTAAGCTTTGCATATCCCACAATTCATCATCGCTGATTCTGGCTACAAGACACCAAGTATTGCCAAATTTCTTATTGATCGAAACATCAGCCCTGTCTTTCCTTATACGAGACCTAGGGGCAAGAAAGATAAATTAAGATCCAAGGAATTTATTTATGATGACTATTATGACTGTTACCTCTGTCCAGAAAATCAGGTCTTAACCTATCGCACAACAACACGTGAGGGTTACCGAGAGTATAAAAGCAATTCGAAAATTTGTGAGACATGTCCTCTTCTATCCATCTGCACTGACAGTAAGCAACATCAGAAAGTTGTAACTCGACACCTTTGGAAAGATTACATGGAGCTTTGTGAAGATATCCGCCATCAAATTGGTATGCGAGAGCTTTACCAACATCGCAAGGAGACGATTGAGCGCCTGTTTGGAACAGCTAAGGAATATCACAATCTTCGTTACACAAGAGAGAAAGGCAAGTCCAAAATGACAGATAAGGTTGTGCTTACTTTGGCATGTCTGAATCTCAAAAAACTGGTAAAACTAATGGCAGACAAGCCTTTTTATTTAAAATATTTAATAAGAGATTTTAAGAGGTGATGGATAATGATGACAAGAAACAATAATTCTGAAAGAGATCAGTTAGAAGTAATCGCAATTGACCAATTAGTACCACAAGATCATTTGGTGCGAAAAATTGAATCTGCTATTGATTTCTCCTTCATTTATCCATTGGTTGAAAAACTCTATTCAACACTAGGCCGTCCGAGTATTGATCCTGTTGTATTGATTAAGATGACATTTATTCAATATGTATTTGGTATACGCTCTATGAGACAAACCATTAAAGAAATTGAAACAAATGTGGCATATCGCTGGTTCTTGGGATTCGGTTTTTATACAGAAGTTCCTCACTTCTCTACCTTCGGTAAGAATCATGAGCGTCGTTTTAAAGAAACCGATCTATTTGAACAAATCTTTTATCGGATTCTAAAAGAGATTACAGATAAAGGTTTATTGAGCGCAGATCATGTATTTATTGATTCAACTCATGTTAAAGCAAGTGCTAATAAACGTAAATTTGAAAAGAAAACAGTGAGAAAAGAAGCTCGAGCTTATGAAGCGAAACTTCAAGCTGAATTAAATCAAGACCGTATTGATAACGGAAAGAAACCTTTTCCACCTGAAAAGTTTGAAAAGGAAGAGATAAAGGAAATTAAGGAAAGTACTACTGATCCTGAAAGTGGGTACTACGTAAAAGATGAAAGAACAAAACAGTTTGCTTATTCTTTTCATGCTGCTACTGACCGAAATGGTTTTGTATTAGGATCCATTGTAACGCCTGGAAACATTCATGATAGTCATATACTTCAACCATTAGTAGAGAAAATAATTGATAAAGTAAAGAAACCTTTAGCTGTTGCTGCTGACGCGGCATATAAGACTCCTGCAATTTGTAATTTTCTTATAGAGAATGGCATCACTCCTGCACTTCATTATATTCGACCAAAAACAAAGGAAGGGTTCATCCGTAAACATGAATACGTTTATGATGAGCACTATAATTGCTATATCTGTCCGCAAGGAGAGGTATTATCATACACAACAACCACGAAGGAAGGATATCGGCAGTACAAATCCAATCCCTTGAAGTGTTCAAAGTGTCCTTTACTAGAACAGTGTACTCAGAGTCAAAATCATCAAAAGTTAATCCAACGCCATATCTGGGAAGGCTATTTAGAAGAAGCCGAACACCTTCGTCATAAACAAGAAGTAAAAGAAATATATGCACGTCGAAAAGAATCCATTGAACGAGTCTTTGCAGATGCAAAAGAAAAGCATGGTATGCGATGGACAACCCTACGGGGACTTAAAAAATTGTCCATGCAGGCGATGCTAACTTTTGCTGCAATAAATCTTAAGAAATTAGCCAATTGGACTTGGGTAAGTCCAAAAATGGCATAAAAAATATGAATAATAGGCAATTTATACTTATTTTTAAGATAGATTCTAAGAAGAAAATCAAAAATCAAAAAGGCATTTGGGAAAGAAAGCTTTCCCAAATGCCTTTTGTCTTCAATCTGAAGCATTCTATATAGAATGCTTTTTATCTTTCTCAATTAACCTGATCCGTTAAAAGATGTAATATCATAACGTTGATTTCGATACAAAATTGTACTTTGTACTTAGTTCCAGACCTACGGCCGAGGAAATTCCCTACATATTGAACCTCATTTTTTTCCAAGTTGATACTGAAACTTAAATGCTTATATTTCTTTGTTTCAATTTTGTTCCTCTAGAAGAATTGGTACAGTTATTTATCTCTTAATTGGTACTTTAATTGTGTCTAATTCATTTTTATAAATTACTTTGAATTCCCCATTTTCAGAAGTCACCTTATCTCCATTTAAAGGAATGATCTTTAATGGAGAATACCCTCCAAACCCAACATCGACGAGGTACAACTTATCGCTATAATTGATTATAATAGCAACATGTGTTTTTCCTATTGCACTCCAGCTTCTTCGACTAGTATAGTCGTACCTCATACAGCGAATTAGCTTTGTATTATACCCATTTTCACTTAAAAAGAAATAAAATAATGAATTTAATTCATAGCAAAGCTGATATGGTCGGTCAATTTGATATAAATATTATCGCTCAGTTTCACGGATATCTTCTGCTTCGCATATTCGATCACTTCATGTGAAAGCTCCAAATGCTCTACCTTTACCCATCACGATCATTTCATTCTGATGCTCGTCGGCCAATAATATCACATTGTTATTAAAATTTTTTTGATTTTCATTTAGACCACCTTCATACCTTCTCGCTATAGGATAATAAATATACCTAAATTGAAACGATAATAACGACTGCGCATCGGCAACCTCACTCGTCACAATTTAGGTATCGCCTGCCGAACAGTCACAATCCCAAAGTGTTATTAAGATAAATGGTTTGAAAGCGTATAAATTCTTTGGCAATATAATATGGCCACCTAGGCAGAAAAGGATTGGAATCACCTAATCTATACTAGTTTGACTCACCGAACTTAATTTTCGAAAATCTGAAATACTGAATGTGAACACCATTACGCCTAAAAGGATTATAACGGCAGCGCCCAATATAGCAGATGTGTATGTTTGGTTCCTTGAGATTAAAAAACCTGCAACGAGTGGACCAATCACTTGGCCAAGTCCATAGCTGCTAGTAAGCAGTGCAATTATCTTCTGATGATTCGTAGTATAGTCCTTGGCTAAGGCTATCGAAAGAGTTGTTATCCCCATGAAAGTTACACCAAACAATAAGGCACCAATAATGACCGAAGTCAATGAATTTACAACCACGGGAAGCCCTATACCTATAGCCTGTACAACCATAGCAATGATTAGCGTTCTTAATTTACCCCATCTATTTGCTAAAGCTGTCCAAAGAATACATGAAGGTGCAGCTGAAATACCCACTAAGATCCAACTAAATGAGGTGAGATTAGGTATATCTGATACGGTCTTGGCAAAAGCAACAAGGTACGTTCCAGTGACAATATAGCCCATTCCCTCTAATCCATAAGCGATGATCAAACAAATGATCAGCTTTGGTGCGTGATTAGCGACGTTTTGCTGATTATGTCTAAGACTTAGAGACTTAACAAACGTTTTGTTTTGATTTTTAGTTAAAAAATACCAGCTAACGAAAGCAAGTATGAGACTGATATAACCCAGCCCTACCCAAACTTCACTCCAATTCCCAACCCGAGAGAAAACAGGTACAACTAAGCCTGTTATAAGTATTCCTAAACCTACACCACTGTAAAAACCTCCTGATTGGATTGGTGTTAGCTCTTCAAGAATCATGCTGGATGTAATAATAAACACAACAGCACTAGCTAAGCCAGAAACAAAACGAAGTACAAACCAGGCGTCAAAGGAATTATACATTCCCATTCCCCCTGTACTTGCAAAACTACACAACAAGCCACCGATCAAAAAGTAGCCTCTATTTTTGTCTTTGACGAACATCGTGAATATCGCTCCAATAAGGTATCCGAAGTAATTGCTAGATGCTAAGTATCCAGCCCCTTCTTCTGACAGCAAACCGTTGTCCACCATAATTGGCATTATTGGCGTAAAAGCAAACCTTCCAATGCCCATACTAACAATCAAAGCTAGTATTCCCCCTATTAAACGATAAGCTGAGAGCTTCCTCATAAAACCCACTTCTTCCTTTAGAATCTGTCTCTACGTAGTAGCATATATCCTGAGTTACTATCATGCATAGTTCAGATTTGAGATGGTATGCATCTGATTTCAAGATGGATGGAACCTTGGGATATAATTAAAGAGTCATTATTTATTATATTGAACACAAATAACCAATAAACTTGAGTCAATGTCTATTGGTTATAACAGTTATTTTTGACGGATCTTTCAACCTCGTGTTTTGAGCATATTCGTGTTCATTCAATCTGCCGTGCTGTGTTTTTCCAAAAATCCTAACATCAATTCTCCAATTTCTTTCGCATGAGTTTCTAAAGCAAAGTGTCCTGTGTCTAGTAAGTGAATTTCCGAATTCGGCAGATCCCTCTTGAAGGCTTCGGCACCGGCAGGAATGAATGAGACATCGTTTTTTCCCCAAACCGCCAAAAGAGGAGGTTGATGTTCTCGGAGATAGTGCTGAAATTGCGGATACATTTTTACATTCGTCCGGTAGTCGTAAATTAAATCCAGTTGTTTTTCATCATTTCCAGGTCGGGACATATACGCACTGTCAAGGATATATCCATCTGGAGAGACCAAGTTATCTTTCGTTCCGTCAACATATTGGTTCTTAATCGTTGTAGGAGCAAATGCAGTTCTGTAGCTTTCTCTTTTTTCCTGTGTTGGGTTCTGCCAAAAATCTTCTCTTGCAGCCCATTTTTCACCCAAGCCTTCACGGTACACGTTACCATTTTGGCTTACTATTGCGGTTATACGCTCTGGATTACGCATAGCAATGCGAAATCCAATTGGTGCACCGTAATCAAATACATATAGTGCATATTGGGTAAGCTTTAGCTTACAAATGAAACACTCCATGATATGGGTGATATTTTCAAATGTGTATGTGAAACCAGCTCGGTCAGGTGAGAGTGAATTCCCAAAACCCGGAAAATCCGGAGCAATTACAAGGAAGTCATTTTCTAACACAGGAATAAGATCCCTAAACATATGGCTTGCACTTGGAAAACCATGAAGTAATACAATCACAGGTTTGTCGGTTCGCCCTGCTTGGCGATAAAAAATGTCAATTCCATTTACATCAACAGTATGGTAAGTCGTCATTGAACATATCCCCTGTTCTGATAGATTACGTATTTATAATTTGCCATTTAAAAATTGTGCTTCACCAAGTCCAAAACTCCAATCCGCATCTCCATTTTCAACGATACTTACGATAACGTCTTCAGGTGATATACCACAATGCTGTTCTAGCCTTTCTGCGAGTAAAGAATACAGTTTCTCCTTCTTTTCATTTGCTCTAGCTTTACTAATGATCGTTAAAACGACAAGATTATTAGAGCGATTGATTCCCAATCCAGTATCTTCAATAACCATCTGATAGGATGAATGTTCATGAACAACTTGATATCGGTCTCGTTGTGGAACGTCAAAGGCCTCAACAATTGCTTCATGTGAAACATCTAACAACCGTTTTATACTCTCCTTGTCTCTACCCTCAATTAAATTAAAATGAACAAGTGGCAATACAACCAACTCCTTTTTTCATTATCCTGTATGGGGCAAATCCCCTTTACAACTGAATGATACTTCTGGCCTCTTCTACAATTTGATTTATGATATCGCCTGCAGATTGGTTAACTGTTAGCATTCTAGTTCCCTGACCTGCCCAAAGAGCCATGTATTCTGGATTGTTTTGACGAGCAGAAGCGTTTCTGATCTCTCGAGTTAATGTATTTTGGGTAGGGAACGATAGAGGCTTGATATTGGATGCTTCCCATTGTTGTATAAAGTCATTCTTTATTCCCCGTGCTGGTCGTCCAGAAAATGCATTTGTAATGACAGTGCTTTCCTCGGTGCTATCAAGTAATGCACGTTTGTATACCTCATGTGCACCAGACTCAACTGATGTCAAAAATCGCGTTCCCATCTGTACACCTTGTGCCCCTAAAGCGAGTGAAGCCACGAGCCCTCTGCCATCCATAATTCCGCCGGCAGCAAGGACTGGAATATGGACTTGATCTACAATTTGGGGGACAAGTGCCATGGTTCCGATGTTTGCCCCAATGGGCTGAGATGATACATCAAAAGTTCCTCGATGCCCTCCTGCTTCACTACCTTGTGCAACTATTACATCACATCCGCGTTTCTCCGCTTGAATAGCTTCCTCTACAGTTGTTACCTTACTAATAATTTTAATACCCAACGATTTTGCCTTCTGCATATGATGCTCAGAAAGTAATCCAAAAGTTGTACTAATAATCGGAACCTTTTCATCCAATAAAATGCCAAACTGTTCCTCAAAATGATTGGGTGTACGTATTTCATCTTTAGCACGGTGTTTCAAACCCAAGGACTCTCGAATGGTAACCAACTCTTCGTTTACGGCATCAAAATTTATATACTGATCAGGTCCAACATGAGTAAAAATATTTACGGCAAACGGTGCATGAGTCAGTTTTTTGATCTCGCGTACGGCAACTCTTAGTTCTTCGGGGCTCATATAAGCAGCACCTAGGGTACCCAACCCACCTGCATTAGAAACAGTAGTGACTAATGGTACCATATTTGTAATACCCGCCATCCCCGCGAGAACGACTGGATAACGAATATTGAAGCTTTCACAGAACTTACTGTTTAATTGAATAGACATCGATTTGTCCTCCTGATCAATTAAGATTCCATTCTTTATAAGTTTACATCGAGTTTACCTATCATGTATAATCCGTAAATCAGATGCTATATATCATGATTTCAGATAGATCGTATTCAAAAGGAGGTTCAACTTGGATATTCACTTGTTGGAGATTTTCATTCAAGCTGCTCATGAGGGGAGTATTTCCAAAACAGCGAAGAAACTAAATTATGCTCAATCCAATGTTACACACAAAATTCAACAGTTAGAGGCCGATCTTCAGACAGTCTTATTTTATCGTCACAAGAAGGGAATTACGCTTACTCCTTCTGGACAAGTTCTAGTAACATATGCCGAAAAGATTTTAAATACGATTAACGAAGCTAGAGCCGCAGTAGGAAGCAGTTCCATTCCTTCCGGTCCTCTTGCTATCGGTTCTATGGAAACAACAGCTGCAGTCCGGCTCCCTTCTGTTTTCGCACAATTTCATTTAAAATATCCGGATGTAGATTTTTCTTTAATTACAGGTCCCACAGAAAAGCTACTTCATGGAGTCCTTCATTATGAATTGCATGGGGCTTTTGTTTCCGGTCCCATTGAACACCCTGATCTGACACAAGACAAAGTTATCGAAGAGACGCTTGTTCTTGTAACTTCACCAAAACATCCTTTAATACAATCGATTCATGATTTGCAAAATCATACAATGCTAGTTTTCCCTAAGGGATGTTCATACCGTACCAAGCTTAACACTTTCCTGCAAGAAGAAGGATTATTACCTGTGAAATTAATGGAATTTGGAACGCTTGAAACGATCATTGCTTGTGTTAGTGCAGGATTGGGCATTACTTTACTGCCCTATTCCATAATTGCTGATTATGAATTTCGTGGAAAGGTAACCTGCCACTCATTACCAGACAAGTATTCGTCAGTAACGACAATGTTTGTTAAACGAAAAGATACCCTAATTACACCGGCATTATCAGCTTTCTTAGACGAGACAAAAAAAGAAATTCTCTAAAACTAGATAGCCTTCATGGTAAAAACATCAATGAAAATAAAGCTATAGCTAGATGCTATAGCTTTATTTTCCCTATGAACCAGATTAAACTTAGTGGACCATAGCCCCAATTCGAAAAACTGCGTTCACGACTACATGACTTAGGCATCCGTATCTTTTTTATCTTCATTTCGTAGTAATGAAAAATCCCTAACGGCACGATTACATAGTCCAAACTGGTCTTTTGCGATACGGTAAAAAGTCTTTTTATCCCGAATCTCCATTTTTGTCATTGGATTGTCAACACTAATTCAGACAACTTTTTTAAGGGCTGATTTTCTGTAGTTTACTGGGCTCATGTAGCCCAAAGTTCATATTCCTCCACAATATCTGCTCTTGATTTTCCATTCTCATATAGTTGAACCACTTGTCTCTTGAACTCGTCTGTAACTGTACGTCTTTTTCTTGGCATAGTAGATCCGCTCCTTGTATGTTGTAATTATTCTACTAGCCCTTAATTTTTCTGTCCAACCAAGTGTATCCGATCCATCGTTATGATTGATTATAATAGCAACATGTGTTTCTCCTATAGCACTCCAGCTTCGACTAGTATAGTCGTACCTCATACAGCGAATTAGCTTTTGCATTATACCCATTTTCACTTAAAAAGAAATAAAATAATGAATTTAATTCATAGCAAAGTCCACCTTCATTGCGTTCGATTATTTTTTTATTAGATTTTCAGGTGTTATTTTACTCGACGAATTGTTTATAATACTTAAATTTTCAAATGGAATTGTTTTTGCTGTTTTTTCAATAATAGTATTTAAATCTTCAAGTTCTAATTCATTGTCCCAACTTATTCCTAATCTATTACGCAATAATTTATTTAGGTTTAACATATTGGTTCATTCCTCCATCATTACACCTCTTCCGGGGGGGAAATGTAGACATTGAATCTATCATTTGCTAGCAAAGAGATGTGTTGGTTATCATACGGAATTACAACTTCATTCGTGGTCGGTTAAAGAAAATACTATTAACGGACACGATATTCCGGTTGCTTTCTATGGCATGAACGTTCGCACCTGGATTGTTTAAGAGCTAAATTAGGCTAGCTTGATATCTGTGGGCAAGAAACGCTACCGAAATAGCTTTACCAACCAGAAGGGAAATCACGGGATGTCCGGCCAGACGAGCCGATGCATACGCGTCAACTGCGGCTGCATAGGCATAGTGAATACCGAACAACTCCTCACGATAATCATACGCTTGGCTTGGGACATCGACAATAGCAACAATTTTATTTTTATCTTCTTCGATCACTTGACGGATGCATTTTGCAATCGCCCAACCTTCCTCTAGTCCGATTTCACCATTACGTACTCGAGGAAAACGATTATACGGATTAGGAACAACTGATCTGGATCAACGTGTTTCAAGAGGCTTTGAATTACATTGTCCTGGAAGCAGACTCATTACCTCTCGAAGTCGATAAGGCTATTTCGAGACTTTAATGTCAATACTTTGCTGAACTACCCAAGCATTCGTAATATCTCAATCCTTTTCTTTGTTAGCAACAGAACTATCTACTAGAAAAACAACCAGCTATAATAGCTATAGCTGGTTGTTATACGTTTTTTTCAATTTACTTCCAAAATCAAATCCATGCTGTCTTGTGTTAAACTGGATTCGAGGACGAATTCCCAGGTTCTGCAGGAATCACATGTAATAACTGTTTTGAATTTGGATCCTCCAGATTCACATGCACTTGATCATAATTAAATGAATTCGTAACAATAACCATTACCGTAGGATCATAACCTGCAGCCTTGATTTGCTCCAAATCAAACTCAACTAATTTGTCTCCAATCGTAATTCTGTCATTTTCCTTAACCAAGGGTTTGAAGTGTTGTCCCTTTAATTTCACGGTATTAATGCCGATATGGATCAAAAGTTCCACACCGGAATCAGAAACAATGCCGATAGCATGCCCGGTTTTATACACGCTGCTTACCGTTCCGTTTACCGGAGCTGTAACAATTCCGCTTATTGGAATAATCCCTGCTCCTTTACCCATCGCTTCAGAAGCAAACACTTCATCGCTTACACTGCTTAAAGGAACAATTTGGCCATCCACAGGTACCACAACGTCGTTTGGATTTGCTTGAACGCTTATGGAATTCGTCCCAGACTTGTTAGATACACCGAAGAAATAGGTTAAAATGACTGCTCCAAAGAATGCAATAATCAATCCGATGACTTCTCCAATAAAGCCTTGTCCTAAATACGTTGGAATTGCCAACAAGCTCGGAAATGTGAAAGTGGATGCATGTACTTCAAACGACCCAATGACAGCGCCTCCAATACCGGCAGCAATCATTGCACAGTAGAATGGACGCTTTAACTTAAGGGTTACGCCGTAAATTGCAGGTTCAGTGATACCAAAAATGGCTGTGATTGCTGCAGAACCCGATAGGCCTTTGATTTTGGCATCCTTGGTTTTCAAAAATACGCCTAGAGCAGCACCAGCTTGGGAAAGTACGGCTGCACATACGATAGGTAGCCATTGGTCGTATCCTTGATTAGCAACATTGTTTATCATCAGCGTAATCAGCGCCCAATGGATTCCGAAAATAACGATCGATTGATGGAAAGCTCCTAACACTAACCCAGCGAATAACGGCGAAAAACCGTATATTGCTAACAATACCATGGCGAACAGGTCACTGATCTTTGTGCCTACAGGCCCAATTACAGCCAAAGTTAAAGGCAACATAATCATTAGCGAAACCAGAGGGGTTAACATGTTACGAATTGATTCCGGAAAGAATTTATTCAGCACAGGTTCCAGGTAAGAGAGGCCCCAAATCGATAACAGAATAGGAAATACAGACGCCGTATACGTAATTGGAACAATCGGAATACCGAAGAAATCAATCGTTTGTGAATTGGATACGATCTCTACTAAAGATGGATGAATGAGTGCACCAGCTAACGAAACGGCTACGAATTGATTGACTTTCAGCTTCTTGGCCGCAGTAAATGCCAAGAAAATCGGCAAATAGTAGAAAATGGCATCACTTGCTGCGTTCCATATTTTATACGCACCACTGTTGGTCGATATCCAGTTCATTGTTATAAATAAAGCCAGAATACCTTTTAAAATTCCAGCTCCAGCCAAGGCTCCCAGAAATGGCGTGAACACGGCCGAAACAAAATCCATCAACTGACTGACAGGATTAAATTTCCCAACTCTTTTTTCTGAAGCGCTTTCATTGTTGGTAGAAGCATGTAATGTCATCCCAGGTAATGATGTTAGTGCATCATAGACTTGAGCAACGGAATTACCAACAACCACCTGATACTGTCCGGCACTATTGACGACGGTAATGACCCCATCTGTGTTTTCAATCTTTTTGGTATCTGCAGTACTCACATCATTTAATTTAAATCGCAATCTCGTGGCACAATGCCAAACCGCATTGACGTTCTCTTTCCCTCCTACACCATCCAGAATATCCTTTGCCAACTTTTGATAACTCATAGTTGTCCCCCCTATTATAAATGCCCGGACCATTTTCCACATACCGTATTACTGAAACGATACAAAATGATCCGGGGGTGCCTTAATCATTTAGTGATTCTCATCCTAATCGTTGGTGGTTCTATGAAGATCCTCGCCGTTTGTATCAATAACTTGCTTATACCAGTAAAAGCTATCTTTATAATGGAATTGCCCAGTTCCGTTACCTTCATCATCATAGTCCACATAAATAAAGCCATATCTTTTGCTCATTTCTGCAGTACCTGCACTGATGATGTCAAAAGGGGCCCAACTGCAGTAGGCAAAAACATCTGCCCCTTCACGTATTGCCTCTTTCAGCGCAGCAATATGTTCCTGGTGGTATTCAATACGATAATCGTCATGAACTTTGTTGTCAGATGTTAAAACATCTTTAAATCCAAGACCATTCTCAGCCACCATCATGGGAACATGATACCTGTCCCAATACTTAGACATGCAGAGATATAATCCTGACGCATTGATGGACCAGCCCCAGCGATTCGCTTTCAAATGGGGGTTTTTGACGGTAGAATTAGGGTCCATCGTATTCTCACTAGCTTTAACAGTATTTGACCAGTAATAAGAGACTGCAAGGAAATCAGCTGTATTGTTCCGAAGCAACTCTTTCTCCGATTCCGTAATTTCCAACTGGATGTCATGTTCTTCGAAATACGTCAATGCATATTCTGGATACTCTCCTCGAATCAGAACGTCGCTGTAGAAGTATTGCATTCGATTCCGTCTAAAATTCAGTTCGACATCTGCAGGTTCGCATGAATAAGAGGCAGTTAATGTATCGGCCAACATCATTCCCATTTGAAGGGATGGGTTTAGCTTGTGGCCAAACTCAGTAATCTTTGCAGAAGCAACGAATTGGTGATGAACCGCTTGAAACTGAGACTGCTCGTAATGATCAACTTTATCTTTCAGTATGCCAAGGGAGGCAAATGCTTCTTTGTGGACAAGGTTAATTTGATTGATAATGATCCAATATTTAACGGTTTCGTGATATCTTTGCAGGACGGTTTGCCCATACTTCACGAAGAAATCAATCAGTTTCGGGTTTGTCCAACCGCCATATTGCTCAACCAAATTTAAAGGCATTTCATAATGGAAAATCGTGACGATCGGCTCAATATTTTTTTCTTTCATGTACTCAAATAATCGATCATAGAAGGCCAAACCCTGCTCGTTTGGAACGGGATCATCTCCGTTCGGAAAAATCCTGCTCCAAGAAATAGACAACCGCAATGTTTTTACATGCATGTCTGCTAACGCATCGACATACTCACGGTATCGTTCGTAGAAATGTACTCCTTGGCGCTTAGGGAAATAGTATGTCCCATGTTTGTATTTTTCATATGTTTCTGAATCCATGTTATTAAAATGTAGATCAGTAGGATCAGCCCTTGGAATAAACGGCTGAATATCAGCGGTACTTAACCCTCTTCCATCCCTACGATGTGCACCTTCTGCTTGGTTAGCAGCAATAGCCCCTCCCCACAGAAAGTCTTTTCTTATTTTGCTCATGTACGATCCCCCCAAGTGTATTTAAAATTTTTGTACGACAAAGACTCCTGCAATAACCAAAAAAGCTCCCAATAATCGAGGAATATTCAAAGTGTGCATACTAGCACCAATTAATCCAAAATGATCAATGATCACCGATACGATTATTTGTCCAGCTAAAACGTATCCAACCGTAGCTGCTACTCCTATTCTGGGCATAAGAATGGTTGTCGCCAATACATAGAAAGCACCCAGTAGTCCTCCTGTCCACATCCACCAGGGAGCTTCAAACCATTCTTTTTTGAACAATGGTCCTTTTACAAAAAAAGATATGATTATTAATGAGATGGCACCTACTGTAAAAGAAATGGCCGAAGCAACAATAGGTGATCCCACCACCGTCCTTAGCTGCGCATTAACACTAAATTGTGTAGGTAAGGCCATTCCTGCCAATAATGCGAAAATTATGAATACGATAGCCATGTATGTTCCCCTTTCTCTTACTTTGATCGATTAGCCAATCGGAAATAGAACGAAGTGCTTCAATAAATCGTTTATCCGATTTCAGAACCACGAGAAAATACCAAAAGAACGGTTTCAAGTGTGTCCATTGCAAAAGTAATCCCACCTCCTATTTAGGGAGCAATGGAATAGAAATCAGAAACATTCAGTATTATCCCCTCTCAAATTCTGAAGATTGAATATCCCCTACAGATGAGTCAATAATATATCTTAAATATGGGAATACTAGATTGATCACCTTCTCAATTTATTGATTAATCATTGACAACCCGAGTATAATTCACGCAATATAATAAGTAAAATTAATAATAAGTATAGGAGGTATACTAATTACTTATATGGATATTAATCATGAACTCTATAAGATCTTCTATATCACAGTAAAAGCTGGAAGTATGTCTAATGCGGCAAAGGAACTGTTTACATCACAATCGGCAGTTAGTCAGTCCATAAAACTGCTTGAAAATAAGCTAGGTGGACAGTTGTTCCATAGAAGAGCACAAGGAGTGTCCCTTACTGCGGAAGGAGAGATATTATTTCAATATGTAGAACAAAGCTATGAGTTATTACAGGCAGCTGAAAGAAAATTTTTGGAATTAAGAAATTTAGATGCTGGCCAACTAAGAATAGCCGTAAGCACAACAGCTTGTAGTAACTTCTTGATGCAATACCTAGAAACATTCTCCTTGGCTTACCCTAATATCGAGATTTATATCAAAGATCAATCTACTCATTCTACAATTAAGCAGCTAGAGTCAGGCGAAGTTGACATAGGAATCATCAATCTGAACGGAAGCAGAGATTCTTTGACGGTGATTGGAAAAATAGAAATACAAGATTGTTTTATAGTAGGTGAGAGATTTAAAGAAATATGTGATAAACCAATATTCTTAAAAGAACTAGTAGTAAATTACCCGATCATTCTGATGCAGAAAGGACTTAATACAAGAAAATATATTGACAACTTTTTCACTTCATATGGCTTAAAAGTAATACCCAAAGTAGAGCTGAGTACCATGGAACTGTTAATTGAGTTTGCTAAAAAAGGTTTGGGCATATCATGTGTAATCGAGGATTTTGTTCGCAGCGATTTGGATCAACAACAGCTATTCATAGTACCAATCCAAGAAACCATACCTAAAAGGTTTCTAAGTATTGCTATCAAAAAAGATTTGCCCCTTTCTTCAGCAGCTCAAAGGTTTATTGAGCTTTTTCAAAGCAGTACAGTATAAATTTAATTATATAAAGGGCTTCTTTTTGAAGAATACGCTCCTAGAATCTTAACTACAGTAACTAGAAAGCGATCTAATAGAGCATCGTTCCTCTATATTAATTCTCTTGTTCAATAATCAAGCGATTTTTTAAATCCGAAATGACTTTTCAGAATATCTTGAAATATGGTTCTATCATTTTCTGCATCTGTCCATCCACCCATTCAGTGAACGAGGTATCTGATCTGCAAAAAGATCATGTTTATGTCCTTTACGACAAAGGGGAACAAGTACTTGACCGAAGAAGCAGAGCAAATTCGACGCACTTGTGATCGAGGCTTCCACCGCGTGCAAAGATCTATTTCACAGCAATAGCAATATGAATCCATGCTGGAGCAGATCGTATCCACAGCTTATACTATGACAATTATATATAACATCAATTCTGAATGCAGCTTGTATGATTTAATTTGAAAATTAAAAGAAATGCGGGTTTTGTGAACAAGGAAGAGACGAAAATTATCGTTAGCCGAACTACCAGTGATTCCAGTCTAAACTCAAACAGCGCGCACCGATTGAGTATCGGCACGCGCTGGCTGCATTGCTTTTTTCATCTGTCTACTTGACAGGGATATGACCAAAGGACGGTTTTTATTTCACTTATACATTTGTAGAAAATAGTGAAGGTGCCTTTTTCAGTGCACTTATTTTATTTCTTTCATAAAGCTCCTGAAGTTTTCAGCGATTTCCTTTGATTTGGTATGGTGTAAATAATGTTCTCCTTCAAGTGTCATTACTTTTCCATGTACAGAATCTTTGACTTGCTCTTCATGCAGTGGTATCCATCTTTCCACACCTGTATTATTTGCTTGTATAAAGAAAATAAGGGGCAGATTTTTTGGAAATTTTAAATTTTTAGCTGCTTTAAAATTAGGATAAATATTTTCCATTTCGTTTGAGGTGCTGGAATTATACATGTTTTTGAGAGAAAGAATTCTCATTTGTTCTTTTGTTTCATCATCATATGGTAGTCCAGCATATGGGTCACCAGTTAGTTTCATTACCAATCTGGCTAAACCTGATTTTTTGAGAAATTTAAACGTTTTTATTGGTAATTCAGCATCCATACCGCCTTGTGTTGGAACACTGCTATCAATTCCGACAAATGCCCTCACTTCGTTTTCATATTTGTTCACATAATCCAGTCCGTAAATGCCTGCAATGGAATGACCCATTAGAATATATCGGTCAATTTTAAGACTCTGTAAAGCTTCATGAATTTCACTTACAATATTCTCTGTGTTTCGTTCCTTTTCGGTTAGATCACTTAATCCATAACCAAAAGGCTCGATAACGACGACTTTGTAAAATGGAGATAGCTCTTCTACTAGCGGCTTAAAATCAAGTGCTGGTGCTGCTGTTCCATAACCTGGTAGTAACACGACGGTCTCTTCGCCTTTTCCTTGAATCAAAACATTCATTTTTTTCCCATCTACAGGTACGAACTGACCATAGGATTGTATTTTTCCTTGCTCTGATTTGCTGCTGATAATATTAACTGTATAAACAATGGCTAGAAAAAGCACGATTGCTATAATTATTGTTCCTATTATTTTAAGCAAAATGCTTCGTACTTTATTTGTTCTCGTTCCATTCCTCGTTTTCATTACCTCTCTTCGTTTCACGCTCAACTTCTCCTGTCCTCATCTGTTTGTTGGGCTACCTTAACGAGCCGCTAATGAAAGCTTAACCAAAGAAGATGTACTCCCTATGACGACAATATGAACGGAGTATGAACAAGCAAAAAAAATGCTACGTCGTCACATGCAAGGAAGCTGCATATAATGCTGTATCATGGAAAATGCGGTTTAGATAATCCGAATGATACCCTATGAATCTAACTAATCTGTTGGCGTTGTGATTGGCAAGGTGACAATGACGGTCGTTCCTTGGCCGGGTTCACTTTCCACTCGGATGTCGCCTTGATGAAGCGATACGATCTGTTTAACGATGGCGAGTCCCATACCGCTACCGCCATATTTACGACTGTGGGAACGATCAGCTTTAAAAAATCGCTCGAATATACGCTTCTGGTCCTCAAGGGAAATACCAATGCCCGTATCGGATATTCGGACTGTTACGCTTTTAATATCTTGCTTGATGCTGATGTTAATAACGCCGCCATCCTTGGAAAATTTGATGCTATTACCGAGTATGTTCGTCCATACCTGGTTTAATTGATCTTGATCCGCCAATAGGCGAACGGCCTTCAAATTGAGCTCGAAACGGATGTTGCGAGCCGACCATTGCGGCTGGATCGCGACGATGACTCGTCTGATCTGTTCATCAAGGCTGAACGTGACCAACCGCATCTGCTGTGACTGCGATTCAAGCAAACTCAGCTTTAGCAGGCTATCGCTCATCTTGGACATCCGATCTGCTTCCGCGATGATGATATCGAGATAACGGCTTCGCTCGTGATCTGCTATGTCTACTTGCTTGAGTGCTATAGCATAACCGGATATCGAGGTGAGCGGCGACTGAACTTCATGCGACACATTCGTGACGAACTCCCTACGCATCTGCTCAAGTTGCTGTAGATCATGCATCATTTCTTCAAAACTGCGAGCCAAAGTACCTAGCTCACCCTTTTGCTTAATATTCAGCTTGACGTTGAAATCTCCAGCTGCAATACGTCTGGTCGCTTTTGTCAGCTTTTTGATCGGTCTAACTAGGAATATAGAGGCAACCAAAATCAATAGGCTTCCTGTTACCAACGAATAGGTCAAAAAAGTAAATAACCACTTTTGGGTAAAAGAGGCGGAAGGATACATAAGCGGCTCCACAAACATCGCTTTCATTCCCATTTCCGTTTTCAACCTCAGTCCCAAGAGGTTGGTTGAAACACTATTCGGATTAACTTGAACAACTTCTCCACCCAATACTTTCCTTACTTGACCCATCGTCACAGTAGCAGGATTTTGTCCGTTAAGCGTTCCGTAAGACTGGAACTGCCCCGTTTCATCGAAAATTCGAATATAATAGGAATCGAGTTGTTTCATTCCACTTACGAATAAGTCCGCTTCACGTAACGGAATGGTTTCGTAAACCCGGACAATGTCCTGACCAAAGTTAAATAAGGTGGTTTGCAAATTTTCGTTCAATTTCTCTTCAAACACCCAAAATGTTACAAAAAAAGCAATGATCGTGCCCGTGAGGACGGAGACCAGAAATGTCAGGACAACACGTGTATATAAGGATCTGATCATTCGTAAACCTCAAGCCGATAGCCAAGCCCACGCACCGTCTCTATACGAAAATCGGGTGTAGTCGCGAACCGTTCGCGCAGGCGTTTAATATGTACGTCTATCGTTCGATCATCTCCAGCGTAATCGATCCCCCAAATTTGATCGATCAACTGCTCGCGCGTATACACTTGTCCAGGTGTTCCAGCGAGCTTATACAGCAATTCGAACTCCTTTAGCGGCAACGTGAGCGACTCCGTCCCTCTCATCACCTTATAGGTCTGTCGATCAAGGATGACGTTGCCGAACTGGATCGTCTGCGTGGTGCCAATCCGGTAGCGTTTCAGCAGTGCTCTGACCCGAACTGTCAATTCCAGTGGATCAAATGGTTTCGTCAAATAATCATCTGTTCCAAGTTCGAAACCTTTCACTTTCTCCCATGTTTCGCCTCTCGCAGTCAGCATAAGTAAGGGAAGATCAGGATTGGCTCTTCTGAGCTCCTTGCATAACGTCCAACCATCCATTATCGGCATCATAATATCGAGCACGACAAGATCGACATGCGTTGTAGCGTAGACGGTCAGTGCTTCCTTGCCGTCTGCGGCTTCGGCTGTTGCGAATCCGTCGTTGCGTAGAAATAAACAGACGAGTTCGCGAATGTTCGCATCGTCGTCAGCAACCAGTATAGTAGGCATTCGTTTCCTCTTTCCCTGTTTTCCATCCCCTATTGAAGTAACCATTATACTATAAATAAAATTGAATTACTCCTATTCTTCCTATAATCTTACAGTGTTATTCCTCCCGGTATCCGTGGGCCTCAAAGCCCTCATCATGGTCCTGTTGTCCTGACAAGGCGCGGGATTCTTCTGTAGGTTTTTGTTCAATATTTTTCTCTTCGATACCAAAATCGAATCTTTACCAATACCCAAAGGGCGGGCACTGCGGGACGTCTTAAATCCCTGCCTCGGTTATACCTCCCGTGTCATCAACCTCCTTATTCATCGGTTATAAGTGACCCGGTGAACATGGCGAAAGTATTACGAAAGAGCAAAATATTCACGCGGGCTGCATAGAAACAGCAAAAAACGCCCTGATCAAGGAAAGAAAACAGTTTTCTTCCCGATCAGGGCGTTTCTAATGTGTGCTGTTAAGGCTATGTCCCGTTCCCGGATCACCAGCCGATGTCCGCTCCATCGCAGCGGGGGTCCGTGCCGCCGATCCGCAAGCCGCTGTCATCGATCAAAATGGCATGCGCGTGCCCCATGGCTCCGGCAAAATCCTCAACCGGTTTTACCACGTGCCCGGCCAGCTTCAAACGACGCTGCACTTCTTCAGCGATCCGGCCTTCCAGTCTCAGATCCTGCGTTTCCTCCCCCCATGTTCGGCCCCACACCCATCGCGGTTCATGTACGGCGGTCTGCGGGTCCATGCCGTAATCGACCATACGGGTCAGCAGCGCGGTCTGCGTCTGCGGCTGGCCTTCCCCTCCCTGGGTGCCATATAAAATATATGGCTTTCCATTGCGGCAGGCCATCGCCGGCATCAGCGTATGAAATGTTCTCTTGTCCGGTTCAAGCCTGTTCACATGCGAAGGATCCAGGGAAAAGAACGAGCCCCGGTTTTGCAGCAGAATGCCGGTGTCTCCTCCCGTCACAGCTGATCCGAATTCAAAATACAGGCTTTGGATAAAGGAGACGGCATTTCCCTCTCCGTCTACAACCGCCCCGTACGCCGTATCATTGCCTACAGGCTGGGTATCCATCGACAGAGAGTGGTCCATATCGACGCAGGCTGCCAGATCCGCGCTGTAGGACTTGGACAGCAGACGGTCCAGAGGGATGGAGGAAAATCGTGGATCTGTCAAATACCGGTTTCGCTCACGGAAGCTCAGCTTCAGCGCCTCCACAAGCAGGTGATAGTACTCATAGGAACCGTGCTCTATACTGCCCAAATCAAACTGCTCGAGAATATGAAGCGCCATGATGCCGGTAAAGCCCTGTGAGTTCGGCGGGACCTGGTAAAGGTCAAGACCACGATAGCTCCCCTTGATCGGCTCCACCCATTCACCTCTGTGCCTCGCAAAATCCTCCAGCGTCAATAGACCGCCCTGCTCCGCAAGTGAGCGAACAATCTCCTGACCAACACTGCCTGAATAAAATTCGTCCCGGCCATGGTCCGCAATCTGCAGCAAGCTGCTTCCCAGAGCAGACTGCACAAAGCAGCTGCCCTGCTCCGGGACCTTTCCTCCCGGCAGATAGATGGCGGCCGTCTGCGGATAAGCCGCCAGCACCTCGAAGCACTCGGTCGTATTGGCATGCTGGTCCGGCGACAGCGGGAAGCCTTCCAGCGCATAGCGGATCGCGGGCTCTAGCACCTCTGCCAGTGTCTTCGAGCCGTATTCCCGCAGTACGGCATCCCAGCCGTCCACCATGCCCGGCACGGTAATGACGCTGCGGGGTCCCCGCTGCGGGATGGCAGATTCGCCCGCAAAACAGGCGGCTGTAACCCGGCTGCCCGAACGGCCGCTCGCGTTATAGGCCCTGACTTTTCCCTCCTGGCTGCTATAGGTCAGCCAGAAGGAATCGCCACCCAATCCCGTCATATGTGGGTATACGACGGCAAGACAGGCACTCACCGCCACGGCGGCATCAAAAGCGTTACCTCCCTGCTGCAAAATAAGCGATCCGGCCGCGCTTGCCAAGTAATGAGGGCTGACAACCATCGTCTGTGTTCCTGTAATCGGTGCAACCATTATGCCCCCCCACTTTCTCTCCCCTTTATAACTGATAAATCAATTCTGTTTGATGCCATTACTTTATACGGCTTTACGCATATGCCTGAGATGCATGCAGAGCGGACTGCCAGCCGCCGCAGGCATACACCCAGCGGCTCATTTTTGTGCCTGACAGCAGTTGCGTCGCATCAGCCGCATCCGTTACAACAAAGTTGCAGGCATACCCTTCTTCTATTCCGTACCCTTCGCAGCCTGTAATACCAGCAGGTATATCCGTGATCATCCGCAGCAGCTGTACCAAATCCCGTTCACTGCCCATGTGGGCCGCATACGATGTAATTTGGGCGATTTGTATCAGATCCCCGCGGCCGAACGGATGGAACGGGTCTTGAATGTTGTCGGAGGCCGCCGCCAGCGGAATGCCCTCCGCAAGCAGCTCGCGAATTCGCGTTGTGCCCCGTCTTACCAGGCCGCGATCTTCCCGTCCCTGAAGATACAGGTTCACCGCAGGCAGCGTTACCGCGTTAAGACCGGCTTCCTTCATCTTCCCCATCACATGCTGTGCATCCTTATCCGTCATCGCGGACAGCGAGCACAGATGATCTGCCGTCACCCTGCCTTGATAGCCGCAGCAAATCGTATGCTCTGCTATGCTCAGCACGGTTCTTTTTTCGGGGTCGTCACTTTCATCCGCATGCAGATCAACCGGTACCCCGAAACGTTCCGCCAGCCGGAAAACCCTGCCAATCTCCCTTTCAGGGTCGTCTGCCAGATGAGGAGCTCCGCCCAGTACATCAATCCCCATCCGCAGCGCTTCCTCGACTGCCTCATCCGCAACTTCATGATTGCCGCGAAACGGAACCATCAACGCATATTGGATCACCATACTGCCCTTTAGCTTCTCCCGTACCTCCAAGGCTGCCTCAATTGTCCGAAAGGCCACCTCTCTCTCCAAATGAACAGGGAAGTCAAGGTGGCTCCTTATGGTCGTGGTCCCGTAGCTCAGTGCCATTCTGGCGGCTGTCAGCATGCGTTCTGTCAGCTGCTCCTTGCTGAAGCTCTGTACGGCCTGGCTGTAATTATGAATGGCTTCCTGAAGCGTGCCGGAGCGGTTCGGCACCTGCACGAGCGAAAAGGCTTTGTCCAGATGCATATGACAGTCGACCAATCCGGGAAGCATAATGCCGCCCCGCAGATCGATGCAATCCGCGTCCGCCAGCCGTTTCAGGTCCGATCCAGCCTGCTGCGGGGCAATCAGACGGGAACCGCCGCTATCCCCCGCATCAAGGAAACGGTCTTGTCGCCGGATGCTAACCCATTTCCCACCCTCCGCCTTTAGTTCATACAGACGGGAGTCTTCCCGATGCGGAAGGTGTACATTAATGAAATGCAGCCCTGTACTCATTGCGCGGTAGCCAGCGCCTGAAGCACGGCCAGATCCTCCTCATCCAGCTCGGCGACAGGACCTGCTTTGATCATATCCGAGAACAATTCGTCCGGTACCATGGTCGTCAGGCAATACAGGCGTGTGCTGCCCGTGTTGATAATATCGTGATGGTTGCCCGGCGGAATAATAATGAATGAGCCTTGGCGGATCGGAGTCTCATATTCGTTGCCAACTTTGGCAACCCCCTCCCCTTTCAGCACATAAAAATATTCATAAGCTTCCCGGTGTTCATTGGATGGAGTTCTGCCTCCCACCTCGAAGATCTCTACAAATGAAGTGAAAGGCACCTGCTCCCTGTCGCACAGCAGTATGAACTTGTTCGTATCCTGTGCGGAAATTTTGTGGACGGGACAATTCTCAAAGTTACCGGCAACCAGTCCTGGAATGTTCACCATATACATTCACCCTCACTTTGATTGATTTTAATTTATGCTTCGCTTGTCATCTTTTCACCGGCAGCTTCAAACAGGATATGTCCTGTTCCGTGCTGCGCACAGCCGTGGTGGCAATCTTCAGCCCGCCTGTTCCCGTGCTGTTCGTCTCACCTCTGACACCATTCGGATGCCGAGCGAACAACGGGAAGGCGCTGCCTGTCAATTCAAGCCGGACATACGTGCCAGCCGGCAGGGTGGCCGCCAAGGGACGCAGCCGGATCCGCGCCGTTTTCCATTCATTGGAGGCTTCTGCTCCTTCACTGCAGATTTCCGTACGGCCCACGCTGAGCAGCCGGGCCGTTCCATTCTCGGATACGGTCGTGAGGACGGCCACCAGATCAGTCGGACCTCCCAGTGTCTGGTACTGAACGGACAACTCCGGTGACCCAAAAATCGGGATATCCTCTGCAAGCGGTCCTCCCGTATATACCAGAATCTCTTGCCGTTCCTGAATGGCCATGCGGTCGGACGGCAGGTAAGAGTCCAGACGCATCGGCAGACGCGAGTCGTATACGAATACATCCGGCACAGCCTCCTCCACGTCTTCCTTATGCCTTTCGAGTCTGCCGCCTCCTGCCGCACCGTTTGCCGGGGTCTGTGACCCTGATAGATAGAACCATTCGGACGGGGAGGGCTCACCCTCAAGTACAAAAGGAAGCTGCTCCGCCGTATGCCATTCATGACTCAATTGGTCAAAATAACGGATCGGCGGTTCTCCGGACAATTCCGTGTCTTCCTTGCCCTTCAGCCAATAATCAAACCAACGCAGCTGCTCCAGATGATGACCGCCGTCCGCCTGCTCGCCATGATCGATTCCGCCCGCTCTACGCCCCCATGGAATGTGGGACCACGGGCCGACGATGAGCCGATGAAAGCAAGCCGGTGTGGCAGTAGCTTGCAGAGCCTCAAACGACTGCAGCGTGCCCATCAGGAAACCGTCATACCAGCCGCCAATATGCAAAGCTGGCACCGGATCCCCGACAATCTCGTCGATCCAGTTCATCCGCTCCCAGTACTCATCGTACTCTATACGATCGATCCAATCATAAAATGCAGGAAAGTATTGCTCCAGAATCGGATGTCTTTCATTCAGTGGCATCTTCCACAGCATCTCCTCGGGGCTGCGCATAAACCGTGAGCATTGCTCGGCCGTCTCGAAGTCACCCGCCCTTTGCGCCGTATCACGAGCCAGTTGGAAAGCCCACGGCAGGTGATTGCCAAGCGCGAAGGAGCCATGCGGGTAAAATAAGCCATGGTACATGTCTGCCGGGCACATGCTCGGCGCAATCGCCCTGAGCGCGGGCGGTTGAAGGGAAGCCGCAGCCCATTGTGTGAGCCCTTGATAAGAGAAACCGTACATGCCTACTTTCCCGGTCGAGCCGGGCAGAACTGCTGCCCATTCGATGGTATCAAAGCCGTCCTCAGCTTCCTGTACAAACGGTTCAAATTCGCCTTCCGACTCTCCCCGTCCCCTGACATCCTGGATTACCACGATGTATCCCTTACTGGCATACCAGACGGGATGGGCATGCGTAACGGTAGAGGCAATCGACCGGCCGTAGGGCTGGCGCATCAGCAGCACGGGATATTCTCCCGTCTCATCAGGCATGTATATATCTGAATACAACGTTACACCGTCACGCATCGTACAAGGAGCCTTGCGGCGGATGACCACATTTCCAAATTTCATGCGACCCGCTCCTTTGCTGTAGATCCGGATTTACTATAAAAATCCGTATGGTAAGCTAGCTGCTGCTGTGTGGAAAATCTCCCATCACCCGTTGATCAGATGCCGCTGACAGCCGGACGTTTTAATTTCTCCTGATTTAGAATTCCCTTCGGATCGTTGTGGTGTTTGATCTCCCACAAACGGTCGTGGGCGTATGATCGTCCACCTTCCTTCAAATCCCAGGTATGCGGATTATTGACTACAACCCCGTTTTCCTCGTAACGCTCCATCAGTTGATTCAGGCGTTCCTCCGTTGTGAAGGGAACCAGCGGCAGGCCGGAAATCAGCAAATTTCCGCTTTGCCGGGCAAATTCTATATGATTCATCACTTCCGGATATTCCTTTTTCATAGCCGAGATTTGCTCAAGGGCATGGGCAGGATCAAAATTCAGTTGCAGGTAGGTCAAGCCCGGGTCTGCCTTGCGCGCCCACAGGGTTGTATGGTTCCATGTAAAGTCGGATACACCGACGCCTTTATGATACTGCTCGGCGGAGACCTTTTTAGACGTCAGCCCGCTGTTTTCCGCTATGGCATGCTCCAGCCGCGATTCACAGGCCGTATCCATTTCAAGCAGTACAGCGGTACGCCCTTCGGGAATATCGAGAGGTACAAAATAGGATGAAATCGGCCATTCATGAATAGAAATGAGCCTCTTTATAAAGGACGTATCTTCGGCAACCAACTGCCCGAAGCGAAAAGCTTGTTCAAAGCTGTCAAAGGTTACTGCCCACTGCATCCATTCCACCCGCGGAGTCAGATTAATTTCCACCTCGGACAGAATGCCAATCGTACCGTAGGTATGCAGGTAAGGCAGCACCTCTTCTCCTTGAAGCTCAATGGTACGGGGCTGAACCTCGACGGTCTTGATTTTCAGGGAACGTACCAGATCGTCCCAGATGGTTCCCCAACTGATCGAACCGATGCCGCCAAAACCACCGCTCAAAAAACCGCCGATCGTCGCAGTTTGAAAGGTGGAAGGCATCGTTCGCAGCTCATAGCCCGCCTTGCGGGCAGTGGATTCCATTTTGCCTAGCCTTGCTCCAGCCTGAACCCGCATTATGCCTTCTCCCGTTTCGAGGACCTTGTTGTACTTCGCCAGATTCAGCACGATTCCGCCTGTGACCGGGACACATTGGCCATAGTTGCCAGTACCGTTGCCCCTGACGGTAAGTGGAACCCCCAGCTCCGCGGCAATGGATAGCAGAGTGTCAAACTCATCCTCGGTGCGTGGACTGGCGATGCACTCGGCGACCTTGCCCTGCAGCTGACTGGTTAGCACAGGGGAGAAGTGATGATAATCCATCGAATATTTGGCAATTGCTGGCTCCTCCCACTGCAGTAGCTCAGGATCGATGCGTTCTTTCAGAATGGCTGTCCAATGTTCATTCATTCGGTTCCCCTCCCGTATGTTTTCATTCAGCCCGCCTAAAGGCCCTTCCTCCTAAGAATGCGGCAAGAACTTATCCGTGAATACCTTGCTGACATCGGGCTCTTTTTTCAATGCTCCAATCTTCATCAACTGCTGTCCCAGCTCCGCCCAGCGCTCTTCTTTCATATAGCCGACACCATGTTCCGCCGCATCACCTTCATATACGAACGGGATGAGCGCTTCCGCCGCATAGTTCAGCTTTTCTTTCGTAAAATCCGGGTTTTCCTTTAAAATGACATCATTCACGCTATCATAATTGGTCTTGTAATAATCCCAGCCCTTCATCGAAGCCTCAACATAGGCACGCACAAGATCGGGATGGTCCTGAATATACTGCTCTGTCGTGAACAGCACATTGGAATACGGATTATAACCGGCATCCGCCAGCAGCAGGAATTTAACGTCCACATTCTGCTTCTTCATCTCGTACGGCTCACTAGTTACATATCCCTGAATGGCAGCCGTTTCATCGGGTATAAAAGGAGCCAGAGAACCGGTATAAGCCATTTCCTTCACATTATCCAATTGGTATTTGCTCTTCACATAATCCCAGAATACCGAGCCTGCCCCCACGTAAACGGCACGGTTGTTCAAATCGGCAAGGGAGGAAATGTTCTGGTTGGCATGAACCATAAGTCCCTGAGGGCTTTTCTGGAAAATCGTCGCAATCGCTACCAAAGGAATTCCCTGTTCACGGGCGACCAGCAGTTGATCCGCCGTGGTAAGTCCGAACTGCGCTTTGCCGGAAGCCACGATCTGTGTGGGAGACACCTGCGGCCCTCCTGCCTGGATGGTCATATCCAGACCAGCCTCTTTGTAATACCTTGCTCCTTTGCCGCATACAGACCGCCATGCTCAGCCTGGGCAAACCAGTTCGTCACCTGTGTGACTGCCGTGAGTTCCCCGCTTTCGCTCGTGGAACCCGGTGTCTCAGCAGCGGCATTCTGAGCAGTTTGCTGATTGCCGCAAGCAGCCAGCAATGTTGATAAGGAAAGCATTGCTACCAGTAAAACAGCAGATCCCTTTTGTCTGTACTTGTTCATCTCATTACCACTCCCCAAGGAAAATTACTGATGGTTGTATTCTGCATCCGCTACCGGATTACGAAGCGTCATAAAGCCACTGACTCTGCATTCGGCAACATCTCCGTGCTGAATCTGGACGGACCCTGGTGTGCCCGTCATGATCACGTCGCCTGGATAGAGAGTCATCATCTGTGAAAAATACGAGACAATAAACCATGGATGATAAATCATGCGAGACACGGTATTGCTATGAATAACCTCATCGTTCAATACGGTTTCAACAGCAAGGCTCTGCAGATCGCTTATTTCGTCAGGTGTTATTAGCTGTGGCCCGAGACTGAGAAATGTGTCGAATACCTTGGATCGCTGCAGAAATCTGGGATTCCGTGCGTGAATGTCCTGGCTTGTCATATCCAGGGTTACGGCAAAGCCGGCGATGACGTCCCGCACGCGTTCTTCCGGCACATTTTTGCAGCTTCGGCCGATAATAATGCCAAGCTCCGCTTCTGATGTCACATTCACGGACTGAGCCGGCAGCCGGATATACTCTTCCGGCCCGATCAGGCTTGAGTCCGGCTTCATGAAGCAGATCGGCTCAAGCTCTGGAGGAGTGGAGGCGAGATCGATCGCTTTTTGTACATAATTCATGCCAATTCCCCATATTTTGCGGGGATGGCGGAAGAGAGGAGCCGGTATGGCCTCCTTTGCTGGTATGAAAGGGCTCGATGACCATGTTTTGTTCTCGTGCTTCTGATACCATTGGACAAGCTCCTCCAACTGACCCTGCTGCAATATCTCCATGACGGAGGTTCCCCATGCGCTTCCTTCCGCCCTATTGATCTCCTCCAGTAGGAAAAATCGGCCTTCATGCTCAATCGCGGCCCGTTCCCCATCGCCGTGTTTAAGACTGACGAGCTTCACGGGCGGCTTCCTGCCGGCTGCTGAGCCGTCTCAGTCCCGCGGACATCGGTGATTTCAAAATCACACAGCTCCTCCAGCGCCTCCGACAGAATTGCCGTAATTCTGTCCTGAATGATCCTGCCTTTCTCAGGCGTGGCCATCGTAGCATCCCCGGCAATGCCGGTAGCGGATATATCAGCCATCTTCCAGGCGAAGCGGATTTTCCCTTCTAATGTAAGAAAACGGTAAGAGGACATATCGGGAAGCTCTTTGACAAGGAACTCTTTCTGCACCCAGCCCGGTTTAATGGACATGACCAGAGAAGTCTCATAATCGCCGCCGTGAATTCCGTATTCCAGTTCCTCGGGAGACAGGAGGTCCTCCGCCACATTCAGACTGCTGGGACTGAGATAGAAAACCATCATCCCCGTTCTAATCCGGATTTCCCGTGATACGGTATTCAGCAAATCCACGTTGCCGCCATGCGTATTAAACAGCAGTAGCTTGCGAAAACCGCTGGCCTTCAGACTTTCTGCAATGTCCAGCATTATGGCATGTAGCGTGCCCGCAGACAAGGAAATGGTGCCCGGCAGCCCGATATGCTCATTGCTTTTGCCATACGAGACCGGAGGCAACAGCCATATCTCCTTATCCGACCGCACCCGCTCCAGCGTTTGTGTTAATGTCGCCTCCCCAATCAGAGTGTCCGTATATACAGGCAGATGGGGCCCATGCTGCTCCACAGCTCCGACCGGCAGAATAACCAGCGCCTTCTCCTTCGGCAGTTCTTTGACCTGTTTGCTTGTCAGACGGGGCAAAAAGCGCTCCTCCCATGTCGTTCCTTCATATCGTTGAAACATAACTGACACCCTTTCTCCTGCGGCTTTGATGTTCTTTTCGCGTAGCTTAATGTCCTTATATATCGAGTGATAATCCTTATACTTTTACTGCCGGAACAAGGGATGTAGCCCATTCCAGCAGACGCCGATCCTGTCCCGGGCCGGCGATGAGGGAAATACCGACCGGACAGCCCAGTATCTCGGCAGCGGGGATCGTAAGCTGCGGCAGTCCCGACAAGCCAGCAATGCAGGTCAGACGCATCGTTCGCACTCTTCGTTCTTCAATGAGCGGCCCGGCCAGCCCCAGCTTCGGGGCCGCTCCGGTAGTCGTCGGTATCACAAGCACCGCATCTGTTCCGAGCAGGTCAGCCATGTGCTTGCGCACCTCAAGCCGGCGTTCTGCTTCCTTCTCCTGATCGGCACGTTCAATGGTGCCTGCCCAGGAGAACCGCCCGGCTATATCCGATCCGAAGACCGGCTGCTCACGTTCAATCCAGGTCCCATGCTCCTGCCATATTTCGTAGCCCTGGATTGTCCTGAACATGGCCATCCATTCAGGCAGACCCTGCGGGGCGATGCGAACAGCTTCATGGCTCTCAGCCAAGCCGCACAGCAACTCCAGGCAAGAGGCAAGCGCCTCTTTGCTCTCGGTATCAGCCAGCTCCCAGGCATCCTCACCGATCAGCACCCTGCTAAAGCCGGAACCCAAGGCTGCCTGCGGCAGAAGCACTTCACCTACCCGGCGTAGCGTCTCGGGATCGCGTGCCATCCAGCCGACGGTGTCGAAGCTGGGAGCGAGCGGGATAACGCCTTTCTCGGAGACGATCCCATGCGTAGGACGTATTCCATAAATTCCGCAGTACGAAGACGGCACACGTACCGATCCTCCCGTATCCGTTCCAAGAGCAAAGTCGGCAAGCCCTGCGGCGACGGCGACCGCCGATCCGCTGGATGAACCGCCAGGGATACGGTCCGGGGCCTTCGGATTCACCGGTGTTCCGTAATGGACATTTTCACCGTTCAGGCTGAACATCAGCTCATCCGTATGTGTCGTGCCTGTTAGCCGCGCCCCCTGCTGTAGCAGCAGGCTGAGCGCTTCCGCGTGCTCCGCCGCCGGGCTGTGTGTCTCCAGCCAACACGGATTGCCCGCGCCGTTTGTATAATCACGGACAGCAAACACGTCTTTGACCATAAAACTGAGTCCGCTCAGCGTCCCCTGTCCTGTCGGTTCAACCGTCAGCTGGTGGTTTACAACGGCGTTCCATTGATCTTTCATCGGGTCACCCCTCCCATCCGCTCACCCTTCCAGAGGAGCCAGCTCTTCCGGTGTATTTCCCTCTGTATGGGCCGCTGCCCCGTTCAGCTCCTCCACCAGCCAATTGGAATCGGCCACGAAGCCATAGCATTGCTTGATATTGTATAAAGTGGCTTCCATGCAGAAAGCCGGGGAATTCGTTGCCGAGCAGTCCTCCAGAAGTATGCCGTCATATCCGAGGCAAGCCGCGTCCTGCAGTGTATGCATGACACACTGATCGAGATTTACCCCGGCAAACAACACCGTCTGAATATGCAGATTGCGCAGGATGCTGTCCAGTGGTGTGTCCCAAAACCCGCTCATGCGGTATTTATCCACATAGATATCGTCAGGGGCCGCATCCAGGCCGTCGACAATAGCCGCTCCCCAACTGCCTTTCTCCAGTACCTTGGAGCCGTTCCCCGGCAGCGCATCCCCGATGCCGTTGCCCCGTCCGTCCAGATTGTATACATGGAGCACGGATGGCGGCACATTCATCCGGTCTTCCCGGTTGCCCCAGTTCACCCAGATGACAGGCACACCCTCTTTACGCAGCTCAGGCAGCAGCCGATTCAGCCGACTGACCGGGCTCAGGAGCGGCGATGTATCCGCCCCGATGGAATCCAGCCAGCCTCCTGGTGTGCAGAAATCATTCTGCATATCAATGACAATGAGCGCCGTATGTTCCAGATCAAATATGATTTCCTGCGGCTGTGCAGGAAGGGTTACGGGCTTGCCGTACTTTTGCGTCCGCCTTAGATCCACAAGCGTTTCGGACACTTGCCAATAGCTCTTTTGATTTCCAAGTTTGAACATATAAAGTCCCCTCATTTTTCTGAAAATTCTGGTTTGAAGCTATAAATACTCGGTTCACACTCATGGCTTCATCAGATATTCGGTCTTGAACGCCTGGGCAACATCCTGTGCCTTCGTTAATCCTCTGCTCTTGATCATCTGATCCTGCAGGGTGCTCCAGCGTTCCTCTGTCATATAACCGATACCGTTTGCCTCGGATTCCTTGTTAAGAATAAAGGGCTTTTCCTGCACCGCCTCATAATTCATTGCTTCTACCGTCATATCCGGATTGTAGGTCTGAATGAACGGGTTTACCTTTTTATAGTTGTCAAGATAATAGCTCCAACCCTTCTGGCTTGCCTGAACCACAGCCTCTACGACATCGGGGTGCTTTTTAAGGTAGTCTTCAGTTGTAAAAAGAACATCCGCATAGTTCGCATAACCGGAATCGGCGATTTTCAGATAGTCCACCTCAACCCCCTGCTGGGAAAGTGCGTAAGGCTCGTTCGTGATGTAGCCCTGATTCAGCGAATTGGGGTCATTAATAAAATTGACAAGCTGTCCGTTATACTTCATTTCTTTTACATCCGTCAGATTGTATTGACTCTTGATATATTCCCAGTAAGGCACCGCTGTACCGATGTATACGGTTTTGCCGTTCAGGTCGGTGAAATCCTGGATGTCTTGCCCTTTGTGGTACATAAGAACCTGCGGTGTGCTCTGAAAGCCGGCAAGGATGCCAACAACAGGGATTCCCTGTTCCCGCGCCTTCAAAATTTCATCTGCATAAGAGATACCGAATTCGGCTTTGCCCGCAGCGACAAGCTGCATGGTTGACACCTCGGGACCTCCCGGTTGAATCGTCATATCGATCCCCTTGTCCTTGTAGTAGTTCTGCTGCAATGCCGCAAAATAGCCTCCATCTTCCCCTTTGGCGTACCAGCCCTCGATCAGTCTCACCTGCTTCAGATCTGTTCCGTCTTCCCCCTTCGCCGAGGCCGAGGATTCCGGAGCGCCGGAATTGGAGCATGCGCTCAGAAGCAACATGATCAAAGCTGCAGTCAACAGCAGCCACTTCTTGTACCGTAAGTTCATAAGATGTTTGGACATGTTGGACCCTCTCCCGGTTCTGGTATCATTTCATTGCCGACTCATGCCAGGACTTCAAAAGCTTGTTCGATACCATGTTAATGATTAGGAAAAATGCTATTCCCAAGATGGATGCTGCCAAACCGCAGGCGAACAGATAAGGAGTTTGCAGGCGGGTTGCCGCAACGGTAATCCCGTATCCGAGTCCACCCTGTCCGCCGCCAATGCCGGCAATGTATTCACCCACGATCGCTCCGACAACTGAACTGGAGCATGAAATTTTCAGCCCCGCCATAATGTACGGGAGCGCCGCCGGAAATCGCAGCTTCCAGATGGTCTGCAGCTTGCTCGCATTATACAAATAGAATAAATTTTTCATGTTCTGATCCGTTGAGTTCAATCCGATCAGCGTATTCGATAAAATCGGGAAAAAGCTGATCAGGAATGAGATGATCACAATGGCATTAATCCCCGCTCCGAACCAGATCACAATGATCGGGGCTACCGCTACGACCGGAATAGTCTGTAGGATAATGGCGTACGGATATACGCTTTTTTCCACCGTTTTGGACAGCGCCAGCAGAATGGCTAATGAAATGCCGAGCACTACACTAATCGCAAAACCGATCAACGCCTCTACAATGGTTGTGCTTACCGACGTAATCAGATTCGTGCTGTTCTCGGCGGCCGCCGCCGCAATATCGGATGGCTTGGGCAAAATATACGGAGGCATTCCGATCATCCGCACAATGATCTCCCATCCGCCGATAAACAGGACAAACACCACAAATGGCGGCAGAACTTTCTTTAGCAGGCTCAGGACCTTATTCTCGACTGCCGGATAACCGCTGCGGGCATTTTCCTTCGCGGAAGCCTGGATACCCACTGCCGTTTCAACGGCTGAAATGGATGCGATCTCTTCCATTTTTCTTCACTCTCCTCTCATTTCTGGCTATCCATGTTTCAGCACAGCGGACACGCTACGTACATATTCACTGAATTCCCGACGGGTCCGGAATCCATCATTCCTTGGATAAGCAAACGGGATATCGATGATGTCCGAAATTTTACCGGGACGGGGCGTCATCACCACTACTCTTGTCGATAGAAACACACTTTCAAACACGTTATGCGTAATGAACAGAACCGACATCTTTTTGTCCTGTTCCCAAATATTCAGCAGTTCATCCTGTAGCGTCTGCCTGGTAATTTCATCAAGAGCGCCAAACGGTTCATCCATTAACAGCAACTTGGGTCTGGATATCAACGCTCGTGCAATCGATACCCTCATCTTCATTCCGCCTGACAGCTCACGGGGCAGCACTTTCATATATTCCTTTAGGCCTACCAGCTCAAGAACCCGCTCCCCTTCGGTAATACGCTCCTTCTTGGATACTCCGCGCAAAGTAAGAGGCATGGTGACATTATCAATTAGCTTGGCCCATGGCAGCAGGGTATGCTCCTGAAACACAAAGGCAATCTCATTCTGCTTGCGCGCTTCCTTCGGTGAGGTGCCCAGCACGGACAGATGACCGGAGGTCGGTTCCGTCAAACCGGCAATCATATTAAAAATAGTCGATTTACCGCAACCGGAAGGGCCGACAAAACAGAGAAATTCCCCTTCCCCTACATGCAGATCCGCATGCTGCACAGCTACAGTGCCATTGGGGTAGATTTTGCCGACATCATCGACAACAAGCATGGAACGGCTGTCCTTTTCGGCCGCAGCCTGTTGATTTTGGGTAAGCTGCATCTGAATCCCCTCTTCTCTTTGAAGTTGTGTCCTATCATATAGCTAAAAAATATGAATGTAAATATTCCTAACACAATTTTGGTTTTTAATCTAACAAAAAGGGCTATGGGTTGGTTAAAAAACAGAATTATCCGTAAATAATGTTAACTTATATTACATTTAAGAGGCGAAAAGGATTGCATAAAGTCGAGGAAACCCTATATAATTGCTTAAAAAGTTACGTCGTGTCCGGGACCTGAATCATATACGCATCATTTTTGGGGAGTGATTTGACATGCATTTAACTATAGAAGACGCCTTGATGGTCTATCCGTTATCGGAAGGGAAGCTGGCGGCCGGTAAAAAGGGAATTTCCCGAACAATCACCTCCATTAATTTGATGGATGCCCCGGACGTGATCAATTGGATAAAGGAAGGGGAGCTGCTGCTGACTACGGCTTATGCGATCAGGGATTCACCCGAGGAATTTGTCAATTTACTGCAAAAGCTGAATGAACGGGGCGCCTCCGGGCTTGGCATCAAGCTTGGCCGCTACTGGACGGAAATTCCCGAGATTGCCCTGCTTGAAGCCGACCGTTTGAGCTTCCCCCTGATTGAGTTGCCTTTTGAATTCACCTTCTCCGAGCAGATCACTGCTCTTTTCCAATCCGAGTTCCAACGTGATACCCGCCGGCTGAATGAATTGCTTGAAACGCAGAAGAAGCTGGTTGATTTTGCGATGCAGGCGGATGAGTACACCAATTATTTTCAAAGCATCACCAGCATTTTGGGACATCCTGTAGCCATCGTCTCCTCCGAGGGACAGGCCTTGTATAACGTGACAAGCTATTCCGAAATAGAGCTATTGAGTCACTGGCCCTGGCATCAGGACAATCGGTTTTATAAGGCAGCCAACAACCTGTTGTATCGGGTCCACCTGCTGAAAAACGGAAAATCATACGGTTATTTGCTGGTTCAGACTGAAAATCTGCAGGAAGCACATGATATGGAGGGCATTTTTCACCAGGCTGCCGTTATTCTTTCCTATCATCTGGAGATCATCTGGAATCAAGAGGCTTCTGCGGCGGGCAGTCGTCTTGGTGCGGCCATGGAGCGTTACTTGAAGGGAAACGCCTCTCGGGAAACGGTTCTCGAATTTGCCGAAGCGTTGGGAAGCGCATTTTGGAGCACTCCCTATGTATGTATGATATCCTCCACAGGAGCTGATACATGGGACCATGAGAGTCAGCGACGTAGACTGAAGGAGATTCGGGATAAGCTTCAGGACCATCCGAAGACGGCCTCCTTGGAATCCCATCATTTCTATGTGATGAACCGCGTATATTCCCTCTTTCCCATTCCGGAAGAGGAGGCCAAGAAGCGCAGACAGTATGAGAATTCCGCGCGTTTGTATGCGGATTTGATGCACGCATGGGACCACGGAGCAGGAGCAAGGACATGTTACATCAGCAAAGTCAGGATGGGTATGGAGGAGTTCATCGACGGCTTCCGGGAGTGTGCCGAGGCCGAGAGAATTAGCACGGAGCTCGGTTCAAGCGAAACGGTTGTCATGTTTGCCGACCTGGAATTCATTTATCTATTCAAACATATTCCGAAGCAGGTCATGAGCAGGTACTGCTCTTATCTGTTCCGTCCACTGTTGGACAAGGACGAGGAATATGCCGGCGAGATGATGCACACGCTTGAAGCCTATTTCGCCAACAACGGCCAGGTGAATGAAACCGCGCGTGAGCTGTTTATCCATCGCAACACGGTGCTGTACAGGCTGGAGAAAATTTCGGGGCTGCTGAATCTGGATTTGAAGAATACTGACCACCTGCTACTGTTAAAGCTGGGGCTTATGTTTAGACATTTGATGCCGCACGACAGGCAGGCTTGATTTGAAAATATCTACAAGAAGGGTATCCCGAAAAGCCTTCCGGCTGCGGAATACCCTTTTTTACCTCTTATCCACGCAACTGCTTCCAGGATGATCAAAATTGCTTGCTTTCCGATTTTCAGACTCATTCCGCGAATTCCCACTCCGGATTTTCAGACGACTTCCCATAAATGGCCGTCCGTGTCCTGAAAATAGCCCGAATACCCTCCCCAAAAAGTATCATGTGCAGGAACAGCGATGACCGCGCCCACTTTCACTGCTTCTTCCATGACCTTATCCACTTTTTGAAAAAAAGATTCACTTTTTATGAAGAATATGCAGTGGTGCTCCAAGCTTCCCCTTAACCTGTTGTTCTGTAATGCCAATACCAGAATTAATTTTTTCACGAGTTACCCTCTCTTTATATATAGATCTAGTCTGTATTGGTCGCAAGTTATAAGTCCTTTTTAAAATGCCTGATAACGCGCTTTGCGCTCACTGGTAAGAATTTTCGCTCAGTATTCCGCCTGCCTGTCTGGCTTAGATTGCCCGTCACAGGGTGCGGCACATAAGGCTCTTCCAGACTCGCAATTTCGTCCGCATCGAGCTTCACTGACAGCGAGGCAACCGCATCTTCCAGATGATGAAGCTTGGTTGCCCCGATAATTGGAGCAGTTACCGGCGCCTTCTGCAGCAGCCACGCCAGGGCTACCTGAGCGCGGGGAATGCCGCGTTTGGCGGCGACTTCAGCCACGCTCTCCACGACCTTGCGATCAGCATCAGCCATTGTTTTTCCGTAGAAAGCTTTTCCGACTTCGTCTTTCTCCGAGCGTGCCGTCTGCTCCTCCCAATCCCGGGTGAGCCTCCCTTTGGCCAGCGGACTCCATGGAATGACGCCGATTCCTTCTTCATGGCAGAGCGGCAGCATCTCCCGTTCTTCTTCCCTGTACAACAAATTCAAATGATTTTGCATCGAGACAAATTTCGTCCAGCCATTGCGTTCGGCTGTATGCTGAGCCTTCATAAACTGCCAGGCGTACATGGAAGAAGCTCCGATGTATCTGGCCTTGCCGCCCTTCACGACATCATGAAGTGCCTCCATCGTTTCTTCGATCGGCGTTGTGTTATCCCAGCGGTGGATCTGATACAGATCGACGTAATCGGTGCCTAGCCGTTTCAGGCTGTTGTCGATTTCGTTCATGATCGCCTTCCTTGACAATCCTGCGCCGTTCGGGCTCGGGCTCATACGAAAAAAGACCTTCGACGCAATAACAACCTCGTCGCGCCGGGTGAAATCCTTCAGTGCACGTCCAACGATTTCTTCGCTGGTTCCGTCCGAATACACATTGGCCGTATCGAAGAAATTAATGCCCGATTCCAGCGCTTTTTTGATAAACGGACGGCTTTCCTCCTCGTTCAGCGACCACGGAGCGATTCCGCGTTCTGGCACACCGTAGCTCATACAGCCAAGACACAGTCTTGAAACTTCCAATCCAGTACGGCCCAGCTTTACATATTCCATGTTTCACACACTCCTTTAATGGATATGGAATAAGACAGTTGCCTTAATTTTCTTGCGCCCTTGCGTTCTGAAGTTCAACAGGACGGGCAACTGCTCAGATAACTTCTTCATCTTATTCACCCGCCATTCTACAATGTCGTTCCACGATTGAAAGAATCGCATCACTGTCGAATGACTTGAAGATCGGATCAAAGACCGGTTCTTCTCTCCAGTTCCTCTGTATATCTCTCGCCCATCAAAGGGATCTGCGAAGTTGCGTCGTTAATGTTCCGCACGTCTTCTGACGTAAGCTCAATGTCCGCCCCACCCAGATTTTCTTCCAGACGGCTCAATTTCCGCGTACCGGGGATTGGTACGATCCATGGTTTTTGGGCGAGCAGCCAGGCGAGTGCGATTTGGGCTGGCGTTGCTTTTAACTGCTCAGCCATTTCTTTCAGCAGGTCAACCAGCACTTGATTGGCCTTCAGAGCTTCAGGAGTAAAGCGCGGAAGAATGCTGCGCAAGTCGCCATGATCGAATGTCGTATTGGCGTTAAAACTTCCCGTCAGGTATCCCTTGCCCAAAGGACTGAACGGAACGAAGCCGATGCCGAGTTCTTCAAGGGTAGGTATTAGCTCCTCTTCGGGACGTCTCCACCACAGCGAGTATTCGCTTTGAAGCGCGGTGAGCGGCTGAACCGCGTGTGCACGGCGAATCGTTTTCACTCCTGCTTCAGACAATCCCCAGTGCTTCACCTTTCCTTCCCGAATCAGATCTTGCACAGCTCCCGCTACCTCTTCGATCGGCACATCCGGATCGACCCGGTGCTGATAGTACAGGTCGACGGCTTCAATCTTAAGACGTCTAAGTGATTCTTCGGCAACTTTCTTGATATGCTCAGGGCGGCTGTTCATCCCGGATTGCTTGCCATCCTGAATATTGAAGCCGAACTTCGTGGCAATCACGACTTGATCGCGAACAGGGAGGAGCGCTTCGCCCACGAGCTCTTCATTCGTGTAAGGTCCGTATACTTCGGCGGTATCAAAGAAAGTCACGCCGCGCTCTACGGCTTCCCGAATGACCGAGATCATTTCCTTCTTGTCTGAAGCAGGACCATAACCGTAGCTCATTCCCATGCATCCAAGCCCGATCGCCGAAACTTCCAGGCCGCTATTTCCCAATTTACGCTTTTGCATCATACATCTTCCTTCCTTAATATGATTTTATCTTTACCAAATTACAGAGTAGACATATCAATCACGAATCGATAACGTACATCGCTGCGAAGAACACGCTCATAAGCTTCATCCACCTGGTCGGCGTGAATGACCTCGATTTTAGGTGCAATGCCGTGTTGAGCGCAGAAATCAAGCATCTCCTGCGTTTCCCGGATTCCACCAACGTTCGAACCAGCAATACTCCGGCGACCCATAATCACGGAAAAGGCAAGGGCGCTTTTGCGCTTGGAACACTTAGAACATGAGTTTTGCACATATGTTTTCTCTACTCCTTCGCTCTAGTAAAGCAATAAAAGAACAAAATTTGATTTATCAGTGATCAACTTAATTAAAAATGTTAATTATCTTTCTTTAGTTATTTGGCTACTATCCTATCAAGAAAACTATTATATATTTGTTTGAAAGATTCATCCTCTTCAAACTCTATTAATGTGATAAGCCTTTAAACCAATAAATTCCCAAACCAACGATTCAAATTATTCATCTTCTCCCTTTTTAGAGACATCAGTCCCTTACTCCGCTCCAGCTTTAAACCCTCCACGACAGAGCACCTTAAAAATCCAGTTGCTTTATCTCTCCTTATTCGGGTTTGTTTATTCCTAAGCTGCGGCGAACTTCCAATTCAGGTGATTCAGCTAATTTAACGATCAAATCAGCAACACTCTTGCGCAAGACAACTGACCCTTTAAACGGTTCGCCTTTCTCAGTGGTCACATAGTCAATTTCATCTGAATTCGTAAACCATGCGGGTCTAAGGATTGTATATTCGAGGTCAGAGGCTTCAATGATTTGAGCTGATTTTCGATATGGCTCTAGAATACTGCCATACTTCTCTCCCGGCACTTCATCATAAATGCCCATCGAACTGATAAAAATCAAACGTTTAACACCAGTGGCGCTCATAGCTTCCATGATGTTCTTGGCGTACTGTTCCAGATCACCAGCAAGATTGGCATAGACGACGTCCTTTCCAATCATGGCTTCTTTCAGCTTTTCCATATCCATGACGTCACCTTCAATGACTTGTGCACGACTGGAATCAACATTTTCCAGTCGGCTGGACCTGCGCAAATAAAGTGTAAGCTGGGCATCAGTTTCCTTGAGGAACATGTCGATGGCCTGACGTGCAATTTGGCCGTTAGCGCCCAGGATTAAGATATTATTCATTTTCATCACTCCATCTACTTTTTTCATCTATTCGATTCTCGCGTAAGTGTGGGTACGTCCGAAGGAGACGGCAGCGATCGAGAGACCTGTCAATATAGCGGCAGAACCGATCCAGCTAACGGCCATGACCGATGAACTCCCTACGGCGATTCCTCCAATGCCTGCGCCTGCGGCGAAGCCGAGCTGTACAAAAGAGCTGTTTAGGCTAAGCATGATACTGGAGGCTTCCGGAGCGATTGAAATCAGATTGAAGTTCTGTGTCGGTCCAAATGACCAAATCGCAATCGCCCAGAGCATGAGAAGAGAGACGCTCATGCTTACCGATCCTGTGAATAGAGATAGTAGCACCAACGCAACGACCTGGACACTCATACTGATGAGGAGCGTTCGGCTAGTGCCAATCCGGTCCGTCAGAAATCCGCCCGCTTTCGATCCGATCAGACTTGCGATGCCCAGAGCCAGAAGTACGGCACTGATACCCTGCTCGCTTATCGGGATAAGTGTAGCCAAGAAAGGCGTGATATAGGTATTGACCGCCGAGTAGCCTATAAATACGAAGAACGGCACGCCAAGGGCAGCAGCGATTTTCGGTTTCTTAAGATAGGAGAGTTGGCGACGTAAAGAAACGGGCGCTTCACTTTCGGAAGCCGGAGTCGTACGGGCTACTGCAACGAGCGCAAGTAGGCTGAGAAATCCGAGTCCCCAGAAGATCGTCTTCCAGTCATACGCTCCAGCGACAACACGGCCAATCGGAACGCCAAAGACCAGAGCAGCACTGAACCCCATAGCTACGTTGGACATCGCGCCTCCCTGCCTTCCGGGAGGCGCGAGCTGTGCAGCTGTCCCGTAGGCCGTGACGATAAACACTCCCGTCGCAACGCCGAGAACGGCACGTGAGACCATCAGAAAGCCAAAGCCTGGAAGAGCTAGCGTGGAGACAATGCCGAGCAGCAAAATGCAGAGTGCAATCAACAGTTGGCGGCGTCGATCCAGCTTCGCCGCTGCCAGGATGACGAGCGGGGTGCCGATTGCATTGGCGAGCGAGAATGCAGTCGTAAGTTGCCCTGCCGCCGATACAGATACGCCGACAGAAGAAGCGACTTGATCCAGAATGCCGACGATAACAAATTGCGACGTACCCACCAGGAAACTGATGAGAGTCAGCATGTAGATTTTCCAAGTATTATTCAAATGTAATCTTGCCTCCTTATTGCGGTGTTATCACCCCTTGCTTGATTCTGCGAGCTTAGTCTTATTATGCCGACCGGAGAAAGCGAAGCGGTATCTCATTCGTCTTAAATGATTGCCCAATCCTATCACGACCACTTTTGCTACAGGCAGGTAAGTCTTATAATGGAACCAGACAAACCCGCAAGGAGGATTTGAATGTCCGAGAACATTCTTCAACAGCAGCAGGAGCTCACCGGATTGATCAAGCGTCACTCGCTTCAGAATAGCTCCAGGGAAACGGCGATCCCTTCCCTATTTTTCTATCAGCATTCCAGCATAACCGAGCCCGCTTATCGGGTTTACAAGCCTTCTTTTTGTGTTGTCGTTCAAGGTTTGAAAGAAATTTTGCTGGCACAGGAGAGATTTGAATATGGACCATCCAATTATCTCATCGCTTCCATGAATCTGCCTGTGATCGGTCAAATTATAAAAGCTTCTGCTGACTCTCCTTACCTGAGTCTCAAGCTCGAATTTACACAGAACCAGATCCTTGAAGTGCTGAACGATTGTGATATTAAGGTCACGTCAAAAGATAACGCCAAACGTGCCCTGTTCGTCGGCCAGATGGAATCGTCCATTCAGGACGCCGTGCTCAGGCTTGCCCGTCTGCTGGACACCCCGGGAGAAATCCCGTTTCTCGCCCCTCTTTACACGAAAGAGATTCTATACAGGCTGCTGCAGGGACCCTATGGAGCCGAATTGGCTCAGATTGCGGTCGAAGGAAGCAGCACCTATCGGATCCGGGAAGCTATCGACCATATTGTCCGAAATTGGGATCAGTCTTTTCGGATCGAAGATCTCGCGGAGACCGCCAGTATGAGCGTTTCTTCGTTTCATCGGCATTTTAAAGAGGTAACCGCCATGAGCCCGCTTCAGTTCCAGAAGCAACTGAGACTTCAGGAAGCCCGCCGCCTCTTATTGGCTGAATCGGCGGACGCCGCGGACGTCGCTTTCAGAGTCGGTTACGAGAGTTCCTCCCAGTTCAGTCGCGAATACTCCCGCATGTTCGGGGCTCCTCCAAGAGCGGACATCAAGCGATTGAAGGAAAAATACGACCAGGTCATGAATGACTGAGCATCTGGACCGGTCGGCGAAGAAGCCAAAAGGGGCGGTTACAGTCGTCCCTTTTTCGGTATGATTCGATTATCTTGCAGTTCACAGCGAAAGGTTTCTTATAAACCGGGAACGGGACGACTCCCTCCGCATCATTCCGCCGGTCTTCAAGCCCAATTCGGAGGTCGACATGAATGAAGAAAGAAATCGGGGACTAAACGAAGAAGTGGTTGTCCGTTATGCAGCGTCCGCCGTGGTGGGGATTATGGAGTGGTGGTTTTTGAACGATATACCTCTCCCTCCTGTCGAGATGGCCGAGCAAATTGGCATGCTGTTGGACCGGAGATTGTGAATCTGGAGCGAAAAGAGTAGCAGACTATATGTCTGCTACTCTCAAGTAAGCAAATCAGATGCAACTCAGTAAGCGAGCTGCTTCTTCATTTTCAGTTGTTTACTGTTATAAAAGCATTAAATATCGTATTTAACGCTGCCGAGCCATTTCACGATTTCAGGATCATTATGTGAAAAGAACAAGCTCTTTTTCGTATCCAACATAGTAATCAACTCCATATCCTCTTCGCTTAATTCAAAGTCAAAGATATTGAAGTTTTCGATGATTCTTTCTTTACGAACAGACTTTGGAATTACAACGACTCCTCGTAGTTTCAACCAACGTAAAATGATCTGTGCAACAGATTTATTATGCTTTTCAGCTTGATGACGAATCCATCAATTGGCTCACAGGTATAAAATATCTGAAACACTGTGGCATGTCAGTGGAAAACATCAAAACCTATGTAGATCTATGTTTGGAAGGCGATTCTACTATTCAGAAACGCTATGAAATCATCCTGGAACAAAAAGCCGCTGCACTGGCTCAGTTGGAGGAAGCGAAGCTAAGGGCCGAATACATGGAAGACAAAGCAAATCACTACTTAGATATAATCAATCATATGATCCCGGATGATACGAATCCCGGAAAATGGAATAAAACAGATATTCTATAGTGCTGTTTTGTATATGAAGCAGGAACTTTCTTCAATGATATTTTTAGTCTACATAAGCGTAAAGATCTCCATCCTAGCTAAAAGTTAGTTAGGTTCTTTGCGCTTATGTAGCTCAAATGAAAAAAATTATCTGGAATGAAATGGTTTGTCGGGACCAAATACAAGATTGGCGGACTGCTTGGCTTTCTCAATGATATTCATGACCTTCTCGCTATGTTCAAGCATATCCGAGACTTTTTCCAAATCTTTTTCTCTGATAATACGGTCAAATTCAACGAATTCGTCATACATACGATGCGGATGATCTTTCAGGTTCACCCGAATTGGCGTTTCCTTATTCGCAGTGTAATCAAAGCAGTCGCATACATTAGCAGGACTTGCCATGTGTATATAGCCCTTATTACCTTGAATATTCACTGCATTGGGGGCCGTACTGTCTTTTGAACCTATGCAGACACACTTGAAATCATCGTAATCCAGCAGCAGCATACCTGAAGTATCAATTCCACGCTCCATGTTCGCCCAATACTCCACCTTCTTAGGGCTCCCGAAGAAACCAACAACCAAATGAATATTATATAAATTAATATCCATCAAGGCTCCACCAGACATTTCCGGATTAAACGCAGGCTGTATTATTCCCGATTTGAATGCCTCATACCGAGATGAATATTGGGAATAGTTGCATTCAACTATTTTGATCTCACCCAGCTTAGGAAGATACTCCTTCATTGACAAATAATTTTTCAGGTATTGATTCGTTATGGCTTCCACCAATATGAGTTTTCTTTGCTGAGCAATTTCTTTTAGCTCTAGAAATTCATGCAAATTGGAAGTAAACGGCTTCTCACAAATGACATGTTTACCACTCAATAATGCTTCTTTGGCATATGAATAATGAAGATGATTAGGCAGTCCGATATAGACTGTATCTACATCACTATTCATCAACATCTCGCTGTAATCCGAATAAATCTGAGATATACCATATTTATTTTGCCAATCCAGTAATTTCTCCTCGTGGCTAGGTCTAGAACAAATGGCCTTTAATAAAATGGTGGGGATTTCCTGAATAAAGCTCAATAGATCCTCTACGATCATCCCTGCTCCGACAATTCCCAACTTCACTTTAGTTACACTCCTCTATACCTTTTTCTAGTATTTCCATAGAAGCTATCGTTTCTTCGTCTTTAATCACTTTTTCTTTGCCAAGTATGATCGACTGATAGATATCGTCATACACTCGGGCATAGTCTCCCTTTTCAGAAACGACTTTTTCCTCATGATACTCGCCTTTATCATCCAGATATGTTAAGATGCCGTAATGCTCGGGCTGGTCGATGCCGAAATCGGCGTGTCCCCTAGGCAGATAGTATAATTTCAGATGCTCCTCCTGACGATCCTTCGTTTGCTTTATAAAAACGCCTTTTTTGCCGTAAACAACAAAACTCGACCGCTCTTTTAAACGAAAAAAGCTGGATTTGATGGATACCTTGAGCGAGGGATAATAAAAATCCAGATCAAAGTAATCATTCATTCTCCCAGCACCCAGCAATTGACGAACATCGTAATGGATTGTGTCCGGCTTCCCAAAATAGGAAAGAACCTGATCAATGGTATGAACGCCATGCCCATATAGGTAACTGTTATATTTGGAAAAATGAGAAGTGGAGTTCGGGATCTCAGGGCGATAATAATCGTAATGCATCTCCACCTCCAGCAAATCTCCAAGCTTTCCTGATTCAATAACCTTCTTGGTAGTGAGGAAATCCGAATCGTAACGTCTATTTTGATAGCATTGTATAACCAGATTTTTCTCTTTAGCGTATTGGAAGATGATAACGGTTCGTGCTTTTCCCATTTCCAATATAACCGATGGTAAGCATATTATTTCCCCCTTAGGCTCTTTTTCATTTATTATAGAAGAAGAACGTCGATCGTAAAGGATTTGCCGCCAAAATGGTACATTCAACCGATTATTTTTAAAAATGGTTGTTTATTTTTAAACAAAATGTTTATTTCATATTATTTATCGAACGTTATATTCAATTGAGCCGGGGTGAACCTGTTGAAAATACTGATGCAATTATCAGAAATGCAAAACTTTACACCAAACGAAAAAAGCATTGCATCCTATATTTTGCTTCACAAGGAAAGCATCCTGCACTTAAATATTCAGGAGCTTGCAAAGGCAACGTATACTTCGCATTCCGCAATTAATCGATTAACACATAAACTTGGGCTATCCGGCTTCAAGGATTTTATAATAAAACTTGCTCGGGAATTTCAGCAAAATACCCAGAACATTTCCAACGTGGACCCCAACTATCCATTCGGTCTTGATGAATCCCCACTTCAAGTGGCGAAAGAAATCGCAGAGTTAATGAAGGAAACGATCGAAAAAAACTTTGCATTCATGGATGATGACTTACTGTCGCAAACAGCCCAGTTGCTGGATCAAGCGAAAAGGATCTTTATATATGCGTTGGGAGATTCACAAATCCGAGCGAAAAGTTTCCAAAATAAATTGATTAAAATCAACAAATACGTAGTTATTGCCACGGAGCTGTACGAATGGGCTTACCATACGGCTAATCTTACGCCACAGGATTGTGCTGTTTTTTTAACTTACCACGGGAAGTCGCCGATTTATTTAAAAGCAGCTCAGCATTTTACACGTGAAAATATCCCTTTTATCACAATTACAGCAACTAATCAAAGTGAATTGGCAAAACTCAGTAATATCTGCATCCAGGTGCCTAATGACGAAGTAAAACATGCCAAGATTGGTACATTTTCGTCGCAAATTGCCTTTGATTACGTATTAAATGTGATTTACTCCTGTATCTATAAAATCGACTACTCGAAAAACATGCAAACCACAACACAATCGTTGAAGAATTTCTATATCAATGACATGATGAATGACGTATAGAATGAATAGCTAGGCTTCCTCGGTGACTCCAGGCCATTAGTCAAACTTCTAATCGGCTATGAATACATGTTCTTGTCCCGCCCTAAGGACAAGAACTTATATCGCTAAAACAAAAAAAAGCCGCCAATATGGCGACTTCTTAAGCTATATGGTGTTGTCTGTAGGTAAGGATCAACTTTCATCTATTGCTTTTCGAATATCATAATCATTTATATCGATATCCAAAGCCATTCCAAGTGCCAACTTTGCCAACTGACTTCCAATATATGGACCCATAGTCAACCCGGATGCTCCAAGTCCGTTTGCCGCTATAAGGCCGTCCCACCCAGGAACAGCGCCTATCACCGGAAGAAAACCGGGTGTAAAAGGACGGAAACCAACTCTTACCTCCTGAAAATTGCTGTTTGCTAAACCAGGTGCCAATTCTAGACCTTTATTCAGAATTTCCTGCATCCCACCTGCTGTTACTCTCGTATCGTAACCTTCGATTTCATTTTCGTGAGTCGCCCCTATTACGATCTTCTGTTTATCAAAAGCCAGCAGATATTGATCAGAAGGCGGCATGATTACAGGCCAGGTGCCTGTGTCTTGCCTATTAGGAACCTGTAAATGCATGATTTGTGCTTTTTGAAAACTAACCTTAAAGTGAATGCCTAAAGGCTGCAGCAGTTGATTTGCCCATGCACCTGCACAGACAATGACTTCGTCAGACGAGAAGCTCTTTGCACCGACTGCTACTCCTGTTACATGGTCGGATTCATATTGAAGCGCAGCATCCCCATGTACAAGGATGGCCCCATTTCTTTGTGCTGATCGGAGCAACGCATCGCGCAGCGCACGACCATCTATACGGGCGGCACCACTAATATGAACAGAATGATAACCTTCTACTAACAAAGGAAACCGTTCATGGGTTTCTTTTTCATTTAAGCGGGTAATTTCACCGATTTCCGGTGCATCCGCTTGTCGTATGTGTGCCCGCTCTTCCATCTTTCTGATTTTCTCCAAATCATCATGGATACTAAGAGCACCCACTTGAGCATAGCCTGTTTCTGTTTCTCCCTCGCTTTTGAGTTCTTCAATCAGTCCGGGGTAAAAACGTGCACCAGCTTTTGCCAGCCGATACCAAGCCTGATTGCGTCGCTGTGATAGCCAGGGACAGATAATGCCAGCAGCGGCATCAGTAGCCTGTCCTTTATCTTTGCGGTCTACAATAATGACATTAGCACCCATTTTGGCTAACTGATAAGCTGTCGATGCCCCAAGAATCCCTGATCCAATTACGATGACCTTCTTCATGATTACATTCCTTTCCTAAATCACTGTATCCATTATAGCGGATACTGCATGAATGCATAATATTAACAATTTATTTCAATTGAGATAAACATGTTAGACGAACATCAACATCGGCTATGAGTACATTATATTTTAAATCCTTATAAAGTTCTTAGAATTGACCTTTAAAGTAGTTGTCAGAACGAATGAAAAGAATGAACTTATATGGACAACATTATTTTACAGACTCAAAATCTCCGCAAAACCTTCAGGGACCAGCAGGCAATGAACAACGTCAAGATGTCTATTCAGGAGAATTCCATCTATGGGCTGCTTGGGCCATGTGACGAACAAGATCGTACCGCTCATTCAAGAGTGGCAAAATCGACCGCTGCAAGGCGTATATGCGGTCGTCTTTCTGGACGCGATTCACTTCAAAGTCAAGCCAGATGGAGCCATTGTGAACAAAGCGGCGTACATGGTCATTGGTATCGATCTGGACGGGAACAAGGATTTGCTGGGCATGTGGATCGGTGAGCATGAGTCCGCCAAGTTCTGGCCTAGCGTCCTGCCGTTATGTCTCGTACAAAGATCTGATCCACCCGAGATTCGCAAGCTGATTTACACCACCAATATCATCGAGAGTTACCACCGCCAGCTTCGTAAAGTCACGAAGGGCAAGAGCATTTTCCCGACCGATGAAGCTCTGCTCAAGATGCTTTACCTGGGTACCATGGACGTCGTTCACAAATGGACAGGTCGGGTTCAACACTGGGGACTAATGCTACTTCAATTGTCTATTTTCTTTCCAGACCGCGTAGGTCAGCACTTGCGATAAGGGGTATCCTCCACACTGGTAATGTATTCCAAATGAGTTTACACAAAATTATTCACAGACCCTGAAAATATGATATTTCTGCTCTTCATATAAAAAGAGTCGAGCAATTCACAATATTCTGTGAATCGCTCGACTCTTTAAATTTTTTCATAGTGGAGGGGTCTTTTTCAGTTTCACTTCTTCCATAAAGCTTCTAAAGTCTTTAACGATTTCTTTGGATTGGGTATGGTGTAAATAATGTTCTCCTTCAAGCTCCACTACTTTTCCATGTACAGAATCTCTTATCTGTTCTTCATGTTTTGGTTTCCAGCCTTCAACATCCGTATTATTTTTTTGTAAAAAGAATATAACAGGAAGATTTTTAGGGAATTTAAAGTTTTCGGCGGATTTAAAATTATTTTTAAAATTTTCTCCTTCGCTTATAATATTTGGATTCATCGCGTTCTTGAGAGAAATTATTCTAATTTGTTCTCTCGTTTCATCATCTACTTTAGGTGCAACAAGTTGGTCAGGATTTAGTTTCATTAGCAATCTGTTAAAACCTGAATTCTTTAATCAGTTTATAGGCTTCTGTTGGAAACTCATCATCCGTGCCACCTTGCGTTGGAAAACTGCTATCAATCCCAACAAATGCACGGACTTCTTTTTCGTATTTGTTCACATATTCTAGTCCGTAAATGCCGGCAATGGAGTGACCCATCAGAGTGTATCGGTCAATATTTAATTTTTGTAAACATTCATGAATTTCAGCTACAATATTTTCAACGGTTCGTTCTTTTTCGGTTACATCACTTAATCCATAACCAAAAGGCTCAATCACGACTACTTTGTAAAATGGAGTTAGCTGCTCCACAAGTGGCTTAAAATCTATACCTGGTGCTCCTGTTCCATAACCTGGTAGTAGTACGATCGTTTCTTTGCCCTTTCCTTGGATCAAAACATTCATATTTTTTCTATCTACTGGTACAAGCTGACCATAGGGTTCTATTTTTCCTTTCTCCAATTGGTTGCAGATAATATTAACTGTAAAAACAATAACCAGAAAAATCCCTATTGCTGTAAGCATTATTCCTAGTGATTTAAGTATAAAGAAAAGCGTTTTTTTCATCATTTAATTCCTTCCCTAACGTTTCATTTAATTTGCCAAGCGGGTTACTCGGCCTTTATCGTCTCGCCCTGTACAGGAGCAATGTCATCCTTCCAATGAATGTTGATCGAACGAGACTTGAATAGATCCGCACCGTCTGACACCTGAAAATGAAGATGCGCTTCGCTAGAATTACCTGAATTACCAAGCAAACCAACTTCATCGCCGCTCTTCACCTTATCTCCTACCTTTACTTTAATGGAGCCGTTCTTCATGTGAGCCAGCACGCTATACTCCCCGCCATGATCAATGACAACCTCATTCCCCGCAGGTACCTTCTCGTTCATAACACCGACAGGCTCGTTATCTGGAATATGATTTACGACTGATACCACAGTACCACTTGCTGGAGCAAGAACGGGCTGACCGAAGGCATAATAGCTTTCATTTTTCAGCCGATCACCTTTATACGAATAGCCATCCTTGTTCTGTATAATATCATAGGCGTATCGCTGGCTTTCATATTCATAATGATAATTAACCAGTGCATTTGTTCCTCCCCAGACAATAAACCAATCCCCTTTTAAAGGCCAATCGTATTTGATTTTGGTCAGGATATGATCTGTTTGTGGGAAAGGAGAAAGTTGCTTGGCCTGAAGGCCTGATATCTCTCCCTTTTCATCAAAAACAGTGGTCAGTCCCATTTTCCCGGAATCGCTTATCCATGTACGCTTATCGCTGCCATTAAATTGGATGACCGACGCCTGCTTAAACGACTTTACCCCTTTTAGAGAATCAGCAGCCTTGCTTACAAAATCAGCTTCACTGACCTGCTTTTTAAACTCATCACTAAAGTGGCCATACACCTCAGCATATTTGCCATCAAGAAGCTCTACCGGGATCTCCTCAGGCTTCAACGTTTGAGTCTTTGTGTTTGTTTTTTCAGTTTTTTCTTTAGGAATGTTTGTTGCCACTTCCGGATTTGCTCCTCCACATGCCGTGATCAGAGCAGCAAGCGCACCCATGACCCATATCATTTTGCTATAGTGGATGATTTTCATTCTGTGCTTTCTATTTGGTCTCTTCATTCCACACCCCCGCAAGTATGTTTGTTCATAATATAGTATTTGTCTAACTCATTCTAACAAACCACTCTTAGGTCACGTGTAACGCTACTTTAACCGTGTCTTAACACTTATCCATGACCACAGTCCACAATTAAGCTTTCGTTAAGACAACATCATAAGATCACGCTAAAGAAAGCATGATATGATGGTAGGAAAGATTACGGTGGAAAAAGGAACACAAGCATGAACCATGCGTCAATTTTACTTGTCGATGATGAGCACTCCATTCTTGAACTCTTGCTGACTGTACTCCGCAAGGAAGGCTACACGAATGTAGACACGGTCATGACAGGTGAAGCAGCGATTGCTGCCTGTGAAGAAAAAAAATATGATCTGATCCTATTAGATGTCCTTCTGCCTGGACGCAGCGGAATCGAAATTTGTCCGTTTCTCCGTCAAACGACGGATGCTCCCATCTTATTTCTTACGGCTCGGGAATCTGATTTTGATAAACTGACCGGTTTTGCCGTTGGTGGCGATGACTATATTACCAAGCCGTTTAATCCTTTGGAAGTTGTGGCACGTATACGCTCCCAGCTACGTCGTTACTTGGCAGCCAATCGTGCAATCAGACCATTTGGATCTGAGCAACCCACCAGTAGAATGAATGTTATTTATGATTACGGGCGTTTTCAGGTCGATGAAGCAGCGTGCGAGCTTCGCGTTGAGCAAAAGCTGGTAAGCTGTCCGGCGCTCGTCTTCCAATTACTGCTGTTCTTATGTAAAAACCCCAATCGTATCTTCAGCAAAAGCGAGCTATATGAATCGGTATGGAGCGAAGAAGAGCTGCGTGATGACAATACCGTCATGGTTCATATTCATCGCATCCGGGAAAGAATTGAGCCTGACCCCGCAAACCCGAGCTTTATCGTAAATGTTAGGGGACTGGGCTATAAGCTTGTACAAGCGGAAATAGAGAGCTCCCAGCGATCATGAACACCAAACGGAGGCTAACCATGAAACACCGCTCGTTTCAATTAAAGGCTATGCGCACCTGCTGGCTGAACCTCAATATGATTGGACGGTGGCGGAGGTTCGTCAATTTTCCAGCACAATGCTGGAGAAATCTGCACATATGGAGATGCTGATTAATGATCTTGCGATGACTTATCGGTTAAAAAGCGGCGCCCGTCCGCCAGAATCCGAGGAGATTGAACTCAATAGCTGGCTAGAGGACGCATTAAAGCAAGCGGCTGCCGACCCTTTTTATAAAAAAGAAACCATTTTGTTTCAGGCCGCTTCTTTTGACGTAACCGTTAGGCTGTATACTCCTTGGCTGGAAAGAATCATTAACAATTTGGTAGCCAATGCTCTGCTGCATAATCCGCCGGATACGGTACTTATCGTCTCGGTTATACCGGGCGAAGGTGGCAAAGGACTCACCATCCAGTTCGCTGATAATGGCACGGGAATGGATGAAAATACAGTAAACCGATTGTTTGAGCGTTACTACCGGGGAACCGCTACCTCTGCGGCGGTGAATGGAACAGGACTTGGCATGGCTATATCCAAAGGGCTGATCGAAGCCATGGGTGGTAAAATTACGGTGGAAACAACTTTGGGGAATGGCACTGTCATTCGCCTTATTTGGGAAGAAGCTGTTGCTGGAAACGGAATAGAAAAGGACATTAATGAAAACTTGTGATCACAAACTAAAAATCCCCTTCCCGAAAAGCGAGGCGAATCCGAATGAGGGAAACGCCTTGGCTTGCCGGCAAGGGGTACTTTGTCTATGTCCATATAAAGATTATACTTTTAAATCACCGTCATAGGTAGCAATCGTTTTGTATAGCTCCGGGCGGCGGTCACGGAAAATACCCCATTCAATCCGCCCCACTTCCAGCTCGTCCAGATCAAATTCAGCAGTAAGCACTTCCTGATCGGTACGACCAGCTTCTGCAATCTTGTTACCCTGTGGCCCAGCAATAAAGGATGAGCCGTAGAACGTAATACTGGAGTCCTCATCTGTCTCCATTCCAATGCGGTTGGAAGCAATAACTGGCATCAAATTGGAAGCAGCATGACCGAGCATGCAGGTCTGCCAGTGATCCTTGGAGTCAATGGAAGAATCCTGCGGTTCCGAACCAATCGCTGTTGGATAGAACAATATTTCTGCACCCATCAGCGCCATACAACGGGCAGCTTCGGGATACCATTGATCCCAACAAACGCCTATTCCAATTTTGGCATATCGTGTATTCCATACTTTAAAGCCGGTATCGCCTGGATTAAAATAGAACTTTTCCTCATAACCGGGACCGTCCGGGATATGGCTCTTGCGGTATTTACCCAACACTTCACCGTCTGCATCAATTACAGCAAGACTGTTGTAGCGGGCGTAATTTTTTTTCTCATAAAAACTGATTGGCAGCACAACCTGCAATTCTTTGGCAATCTTCTTAAAATGGTTAACCGCCTTGTTATGCTCCAGCTCGGTTGCATATGCAAAATAATCGGACTTTTCCTTCTGGCAGAAGTACGGAGTCTCGAACAATTCTTGCAATAAAATAATCTGTGCACCTTGTGCAGCCGCTTCACGCACCAGCTTCTCAGCTTTGCTTATGTTTTCATCAATGTTGGTAGAGCAGCTCATTTGGGTTGCCGCTACTTTTACTTTTCTCACGTCAGTCCTCCTCTTGGATATTTATATCATTTATTGATTCACAGCAGGCATCTGCTGGGTAGTGCAGTGTACGTTACCGCCTTCACGGATAACCGCCATGCCGTCCACCGTACGAATGGTACGGTCTGGAAATACATTTGCCAGTACCTGCTCGGCTGCGCGGTCACTTTCAGCCGCAGTGCCGCCAAACACTGGCAAAATGATGCCGCCGTTCACAAAATAGAAGTTGATATAGCTCAGCGTCAACCGGCTGTCTTCATAATCCACGCGCGGCGGTTGCCCGATTTGGATCACTTCCAGCTTGCGGCCTTTTGCATCCGTTGCCTGCTCCAGAATACGCAGGTTTTCCTGTGTGATTTCGTAATTTTCATCCCCAGGATCATCGCATACTTGCATAATGACCTTACCGGGAGCAGCAAAGCAAGCAATATTGTCTACATGCCCATCCGTTTCGTCACCACTAAGTCCACGTTTCAGCCAGATAATCTTCTCAACGCCTGTATATTCGCACACATACCGTTCGATTTCTTCCCTGCTTAATTCCGGGTTGCGGTTCGGATTCAGCAAACACTCTTCTGTTGTAATTAATGTGCCTTCACCGTCTACATGCAGTGAGCCGCCTTCCATCACAAGCGGTGCATCAAACCTCGGTAATCCAAGCTTGTCCAAAATTTGCGGCGCTACCTGATCATCCAGGTCCCACGGAGCGTATTTGCCGCCCCAGGCATTAAACTTCCAGTTCACACCTGCCAACTGTCCATGCTCATTCGTTAGAAAAGTAGGACCGTTGTCGCGCAGCCACGCATCGCTATGCTCTATTGGAAGCAGTTCCACCCGTTCCCCGAGATCAAGTGCCTGGACGCTCTCCAGATCATCTGGATTTACGACCACGGTAACTGGTTCAAACTCAGCCATGGCACGTACAATTCCAGCGTAGCCCTTGCATACATCGGCATGCATATCCGGGTAAACCATGGAAGACTGCACAGGCCAGGAAATATACGTACGTTCATGCGGTGCCCATTCAGGCGGCATCTTATAATGTGAATCCTTAATTTGCATGTATTGAAGCTCTCTTTCTTCATTATAATGTTGAGTCTTATCTGTAGCTGAAAAACGTTGTCTAATAAACGACGGACAGACTCCGTTCCTATCATACAATAATATGATCTTTGTCTCAATCAGATCGGAAAAGTTTTGAATATTTTATATTCATATGGGAGTAATTACTTTGAAAACGTGATGGCTTTAAGCGTATTTCCTTCAAAATCCTTCACTGTAAACTGTGCTTCTTCCAGTAAAGCGTAAGATGGCGGATAGTTTTCCTTTGGCAACGAGATTGAGCCCGGATTTAGAACGAAAACTCCTTTTTCCACATCCGCTACCGGAATATGGGTATGTCCCTGAATGAACACATCCCCTGTTTCCAGTGGTGGCAAGTTCCCCATGCTAAAGCCATGTCCGTGCGTGACATAGATACGCCGACCTTCATGGTACAATAAAGCATAATCGCCCATCATCGGAAATTCAAGTAGCATCTGATCCACTTCTGCATCGCAATTCCCGCGGACAGACACCGCAATATGCGGCTTGTACTGATTCAGCAAAGAAGCTACTTCTGCTGGGTTGTATCCCTCCGGCAGTTGATTGCGCGGTCCATGGTACATATAATCTCCGAGCAGGACAAGACAATCGGCTTTCTCCTCCCTGAACTTTTGCAGCGCCAGCTGCAACCAGTGAAGCGAGCCGTGAATATCAGATATACACATCAGTTTCATGATTGTTCTTTCCTTTCTGAATAGGCCATTATAATTTAGAAAATATTCCTCTTAAGTCCATTATTACATTATTCCCTGAACAAATCTGTGCAAAAATGGGTTTCTTCCCGTTTTGAATGAGCTGTAGTTTTATTGTTAATTCCCATCTGCCGTGATTTTTCGGATTAACTTGCAAGGGTTTCCTGCAGCAATAGAGCTGGAAAACTATTTACATTGTAATTTCTATCAAGTTGCCTTCTGGATCTTTAATTACGCTTTCATAATAGCCGTCACCTGTCAATCTTGGCTGGCCCACTACTTCATATCCTGCATGCATGAGCCGTTCTGTCTTTTCATTCACCAGTGCCTTACTTCCAACGGAAAATGCAACATGAGCCCAGCCAGTAATATTTATCTGTGGTGAATGCTCTATTCCCGTTTTACGCATAACCTCTAACCTGGCTCCATCCTCAAAGGTGATAAAATAGGACTCAAATCCCTTTGTAGCATTATAATATTTATCATTAGATTTTCCATCAAAATATTGTTCATAAAAGTTCTTCATTTTCTCTAAGTCTCTAACCCAGATCGCTACATGCTCAATCTTCATTATTTTCCTCCATCTGCATTAATTTATGGGCTCAATTCTTCCAAGACATTTTCAAACGCACTTAGCTTGACAATCGGTTGCTAATACCTAAAAAATTAGCGACCGCTTCCCCGTAAAAGAGCAGAAGCGGTCGCTACATAAAGCCTTCATTGTTATTTAAAACAAAATCACTGGTTTATTTATAAATTAACGTTTAAGGCTTTGGCCATTCGTGGCAATAATATCTTTGTACCAATGGAACGATTTTTTCCGGTATCTTTCAAGTGTGCCGCTACCGTCATCATGACGATCTACATAAATGTAACCATAACGTTTTTTAAGCTGAGCTGTCGATGCACTAACAACATCGATGCAACCCCAAGACGTATAGCCCATAACTTCTACTCCGTCGTCAATGGCTTCCCCTACTTGAACCAGATGATCATTCAGATAGTTGATCCGATAGTCATCTTCAACGGTTTTTTCACCTTTTTCATTGGTGATCAGCTCGTCAACGGCGCCCAAACCATTTTCAACAATGAATAGTGGTTTTTGGAAGCGGTCATAGAATGTGTTCAGTACATAACGCAAGCCTTGCGGATCAATTTGCCAGCCCCACTCGCTTGCCTCGAGATGCGGATTGCTGACACCACCGAGGATGTTACCTTCACCTTGGACTTTTTTAGCTTCGTCGGCTGTCTCACAAGTGCTCATATAATAGCTGAACGAGATAAAATCAACCGTATGCTTCAAATCTTCGGCATCACCCGGTTCAAAATGAATCGTGATTCCTTCTTCTCTAAAGAAACGTTTCATGTAGCCTGGGTATTGACCTCTTGCATGAATGTCCGCAAAGGCCATGTTTCTGTGATCAAACTCCATTGCAGCGATCACATCATCTGGATTAGGTGTCAGCGGATAAGTAGGCATGCTTAGTACCATACAACCAATTTTGAAATCCGGGTTAATCTGATGACCGATTTTTACCGCTCTTGCACTTGCAACAAGCTCATGGTGAATGGCTTGATAAAGGTCTTGTTCACTAAGCTGATCTTTAGGTGTGCTAATGCCTCCGCTCATGAATGGAGCTTCCAGAATGGAGTTGATTTCATTGAAAGTCAACCAGTATTTTACTTTATTTTTGTAGCGGTTAAATACTGTTGTAGCATAACGCTCATAAAAACCAACAAGCTTACGGTTCACCCAACCATCGTATTCTCTGGACAGATGTAAAGGTGTTTCATAGTGAGATAATGTAACGAGTGGTTCAATTCCATATTTGTGAAGTTCATCAAACAAATCATCATAAAATTGCAAGCCTTGTTCGTTCGGTTCCAGTTCGTCGCCTTTAGGAAAAATCCGTGACCAAGCGATGGAAGTCCGGAACACTTTGAAACCCATTTCTGCAAAAAGTTTAATATCTTCTTTATATTTGTGATAGAAATCAATACCGATCAACTTCATATTATCTTCTGTTGGTACATCCGTAACGGGTCCCCAACCACCACGAGGGGTTACATCCTGAATAGACCAACCTTTTCCATCTTCTTGATAAGCGCCTTCGAGCTGGTTAGCAGCAACTGCTCCGCCCCACAGGAAATCTTTTGGAAACTGTGTACTCATATTCTCTCCGCCTTTACTATTGTGTTATAAAATACTTCTATACCAATACTAAGTTTTGTAACGCGTTTCATGTCAAGTATTTTTTATATTATTCTTTTCCCCATTCATAAAAGTTTATCCGTTTTAATGTGCATTTTTCGAGTTCAACTTATACAGGAAAGAAACCCTCGTCTCTAAAGAGAGGGTTTCTCACTCGTTTTTTTCTCTTCCCCGTGAACACGTCGGGCAAAGTTGACAAATTGGAATTTATCCAGCCGATGCCGTGACTCGGTGTACTGGAACAAGGTAGTGTCTTCCAGATAAACATAATTACGCACTACTACCACATGAATATAGCCTTTGAGATCCATCAGCTTATGATCCTCTTCACTTGCATCTTCTACAGAGACTACTTTTTTGGCATAACTGATTTGAAGGTGAAGCTCATTCTCCAGATATTCATAAATGGATCCGCTGCTAATCTCCTTGGTAAGTACAGGCACGATGTCTGATCGAAAATAGTCTTTATCCAGAATTACGGATTCGTCCTCAATCATACGCGCGCGAATCACTTCCCAGACAAGATGCCTATGCTTGTCAAGCTCAAGATGACCAGCAATCTCTTCTGAGGCCGGAATCAGGCGATTCTCGTGCACAATCGTACGTGATTTACGCCCGATGCGCTCGGACATCTCTTTGAAGCTGACCAATCCGCCAACTGGAAAATCCATACGCCCAATATCCAGAACAAAGGAACCTTTAGCTTTTATTTTATGGATATACCCATTTTGTGCAAGCAAGTGAAGTGCCTTACGTACGGTCTCACGGGAAGTATTATATTCCCTGGCCAATTCATTCTCAGAGAGTATCTTTGTGCCTGGGGCCAATTCACCTGCCCGGATTCGTTCCACATAATCCTGATAAATTTGCAGAAATATATTCGTTGTCAATTTTCATCACCACGTTTATTGTAGCATTCTTTCACTTTGGCGACCTGTATGCTTTTAAAGTTTGTGATAATCCTTGTCAAACAGATCATGACTTGAAGTGAATTCTCATCGAGATATATTGCAAATCATTCGCCTCGCCTGGCAATTCTTCAATCGATTCAATCATTTCTTGACCATCCGGAACGATTACAGGTGTAATAACCGGATATCCGGATTTTTGGATCAGATCACGGTCGAATTCCATCAGTAATTGTCCTTGCTCGACGGTTTGGCCTGTCTCCACGTGCATAGTGAATCCTTCTCCCTTTAGGGATACAGTGTTAACGCCCACATGCACCAGAATCTGTACACCTGTCGCATGCTCCAAAATCAGGGCATGCTTGCTTTTCGTCATAATATGGATGACTTGGCCGCTGAAAGGAGCAAAAATCCGACCTTCTTCCGGTTCGACCGCAATGCCTTGTCCCATCTGACGCTCGGCAAAGGCCGGATCAGGAACCTGTTCCAGAGGCACGATGCGACCCTGCACCGGAGTCATAACTTCAAGCACATCGAGTGCAGAGGTCTTGTGGTTAGTGCTTTTTGGTGCGGAAGCATTTGCCGTCTTGGCAGGCGGGTTATTTTGCTGGCGCTTATTTAGTAATTTGCCATACGCTAAAGTTAAGCTGAACGGCAGAATTAACACGATCGACATTCCAATGAAGAATACGCCCCAGTTCATAGGGAAAATAGACAGGAAACCTGGAATCCCCCCAACACCGATTGAAGAAGCCATGACATGATTCACCGTTAGCAATACACCCGCAATACCGGAACCGATCATTCCGAACACAAATGGATATTTATAACGGATATTTACCCCAAAGATCGCCGGTTCCGTGACACCCAGAAAAGCAGACACGGATGAGGTAAAGGCTAGCCCTTTGCCCTTCTGATCCTTTAATACCAGCATCATAGCCAGTGCACCAGCACCCTGAGCAATATTAGAAAGCGCCAGCATCGGCCATAGGAAGGTACCGCCCTGTGTTCCAATTAATTGTACGTCTACGGCCAAGAAAGTATGGTGCATTCCCGTAATGACGAGCAGCGCGTAAAGACCTCCATAAATCAGCCCTCCCAGCGCAGGAGCCAGAGCGAAAACGTATACAAGACCGCTCGTAATCGCATTACCGATCATAAAAGTAACCGGTCCGATAACCGTAAATGCAAGAAATCCCGTAATTAATAATGTAATCGGTGCGACTAATAACAGCTTAAATGAATCGGCTATTCTTTTGTTCAAGAATTTTTCAATTTGTGCCAACACGTAAGCGGATACGAGAACCGGCAGAACCTGGCCTTGATAACCGATTTTGTTCACTTCCCAGCCGAACAGATTCCATACTGGAACCGTTCCCTTCGTAACTGCATCTGCATAACTGTAAGCACTGAGCAAGTCTGGATGAACCAAAATCAGGCCAAGTACAATCCCGAGTAACGGGCTACCACCAAACCGTATAACTGCCGACCATCCGATCAAGGCAGGCAGGAACGTAAAGGCGGTACTGGCGATCGTATTGATAATAGCAGCAAAATCAGTCCATTGTGGATAGACCTGAACCAGAGACATTCCCTCGAAGAAAATCCCCTGGCCTGTCAAAATATTATTAATTCCAAGCAGTAAGCCTGCGGTCACAATGGCGGGCAGTATAGGGATAAAAATATCTGCCAGTGTCTTGATGGCATGCTGAATCGGATTCTGTTTCTTGCTGGCCGCATTTTTAACATCATCTTTGGAAGCCCGGTTGCCGCCTGTAATTGCAATCATTTCGTCATACACCTTATCAACCAGACCTGGCCCAATGACGACCTGATACTGTCCTTGTGAGGAAAATTGGCCTTTGACCAAATCATTTTGATCCAATGCATCTTTATCGACCAGCTTGTCGTCATAGAGGGCGAACCTCAGACGGGTTACACAATGGGTAGCAGCCTCAATATTATCTTTGCCGCCAACGGCTTCTATAATTCGTTCCACCTGTGCTCTTTCAATCGGCATTTAACTCACTCCCTTAATTTTAATAAAGTAGCAGCCCCGGTCGCCATGACAGTAAGGAACCCGGGGCTATTGGTTGTTGCCACACTATAAACTGCGTCTAACGAAGGAGCCACATATAGGAAGCATATGGGGACAATGTGATAGACTGCTTTAATTCCGGCACTTGCTCGGTATTGCCAATTAACAGTTCCGCTGAAGCCAATACCTGAGCTTGTAGTTGTGAGTAAAATGAATCAGGTAAATCGAATTCAGCCTCCTGCCCGCTAAAATTAGAGATGACGATCAGAGTCTCCTTTTCATTGCTGCGTTGGTAGGCATATATCTTAGGATGGGCTTCATCCAGTCGTTGATAATTTCCATCGGTAATGACTTGCACCGTCTTGCGCAATCTGATCAGCTTTTGGTAATGATGGTAGATGGAGTTCGGTTCCTTTAACTGTGCCTGGACATTGATCTGTGGATATCGTTCATCTACCTTGATCCAGGGTGTACCTGAAGTGAAACCCGCATTTGGACTATCATCCCATTGCATTGGTGTTCTCGAATTATCACGGGATCGCTCACGGATCATATTTAATGCTTCTTCAGCGCTCTTGCCCTGCTCCTGCAAAATGCGATACATATTCAGAGATTCCACGTCCCGGAATTCTTCGATATCTGACCACTTCGGATTGGCCATACCAATCTCTTCGCCTTGGAATATATAGGGCGTTCCTTGAAGTCCGTGAAGGGTCGTCGCCAGCAGCTTAGCACTTTCGGCGTGATATGCGCCATCATCCAGAAAACGGGAGATCGCTCGTGGCTGGTCATGATTGTTAAAGAACAATGCACTCCAGCCGCCTCCCTGTTGGATGCCAATCTGCCATTCCGAGAATAGGCTTTTCAGCATTTCAAAATCATAGAGCATCAGTTCCCACTTCTGACCCTTCGGATAATCTACTTTCAAATGATGAAAATTGAAGGTCATGGACAGTTCTTTTTGCTCTGGATTGGAGTAACGGATACAGTGCTCCAGCGACGTAGAGGACATCTCCCCCACAGTCACGTTATTATACTTACGGAATACCTTCTCATATAACTCGTGAATGTACTCGTGTACGCGTGGACCGTCCGTATAGTACTTGCGTCCGTCACCCGGAGCCATGCTGTGATCATCACACAGGAATCGTTGATCCTTGGAAATTAAATTAATCACATCCAGTCGGAATCCGCTGACTCCCTTTTCAGCCCAAAATTCCAGCAGATTTACGACTTCCTCACGTACCTTTGGATTCTCCCAATTAAGATCTGCCTGAGTTTTGTCAAACAGAGTTAGAAAATATTGATCTGTCCTTGGGTCATATTGCCATGCAGGCCCACCAAATTTGGACTTCCAGTTGTTAGGTGGCCCGCCATCAGGTGCAGGATTACGCCAGATATAATAATCCCTGTACGCATTATCCCTTGATTGTCGTGCCTCCTCAAACCAGGCATGCTCTGTCGAAGAATGATTTACCACAATATCTATCATCAGACGCATTCCACGCGCCTTGATTTCCCGACTCAATTCCTCGAAGTCCTCCATAGTCCCAAAATCTGGGTTAATCCTGCAATAATCCGCTACATCATACCCGTTATCACGCTGTGGGGAGACATATACCGGCTGTAACCAGATAATATCAACACCCAGCTCATGTAAATAATCAAGCTTTTGCGTCAGTCCTCGGATGTCACCTGTTCCATTGCCCGTTGTATCATGAAAGCTTTTGGGATAAACCTGATAGACCACCGATTTGCGCCACCAGTCCTTATCTTGGTGAACCAAGCCTTTGCTTGTCGTTTGCATCATACTCATTCCTTTCTCTCTAAATTAAATATTACAAGCACAAAGTACAGCGCTTTCAATCACTAATGTATATACAGGATTATAACATGTATATACAAGTTGTCAACGAACTTTAAATCTTTTCACATCGATCTGAGCAGCGACTAGTAAACACCTATGGATGGCAGGTGGTCTGTGGAGATTAAACGATATTAAAAAAAGGAACTCCAGCTAAGGAGCTCCTTTTTTGTGATTCTAAAAAAACTGCCTCAAGAGTTATATTCACCTCTTAAGGAAATTCCTTCTACAATTGATGTGTTTCAAAATCGCCTCGTCGTCTTGCCAATGCTCAATCGTAACTGATAATTCCCTTTTCAAGACGAGAATTCTTGATTATTTCATTGATACTCTACAAACATTCCTTCTCTTTTTCAGGCTTCACGCTGATAAATACATTTAATACGATCATCTCTCGCTGATTTAACGTAATTACGACCTGAAAAGGGAAAACACCTCACCATACAAATCTTGATGCAAGCAGTTATAGCCTCCCGCCTTTAAAATATAGTAGTGTTTGGACATGTTAATTTTTTGATGTAATCCTGTTACTCCGTACACTCTGGCCAGATTGCCAATGACTATTTTTAGATGGGCGGGTCTGTATGAATATCGTTGTCCGGTTCAGTGCTTATCCAACGCGTAAAGGTAACTTGAAAACCGGCCCGGGTCGGCGCGCATATAAAAGGACCAGCCTGTTGCCCGGATTCGTAAGGAAAACGTGCCACACGCACGGTGCGCCAGTCATGATGATCTGTTCGCGCTCTAATAACCACTGCATCCTGAATTCGGGAAGCGCGAATCGTGACATGATCTCCTACCCATTCAGGTACAGGAGATAATGACCAATCGGAATAGTCGTCTGTGACAACGACAGCCAGTTGAGGAATTCCATCATTTAATTCAATGCCAGCTTTAATCCACTTTCCTGGTCCTTGATACAGCATGATTCCTGCCTGATCATAAAGCTCAGTAAATGAGCCTAACTGAAACGTGACCTCTATAGCAGAATCCCTCTCCCATGCTGCAAGCAGAGAATGTCCACTACTGCGTTCGAATCCATATAAGGTTTTTTCCCAATAATCGCTTCCTTCGCTGGCTTCAACTTGGAGGAACTGGCCTTCTTGCAAGGATAACACAGGAGGGTTAGTCCAGATTCCTGCGTTCCATGAAATTGCTTTTTGAGTCATTGATCTCATCCTCTCTTGCTTAATGGAGCAATACCCTATTTTCTTTTTTTCACCAATTGCAAATTGTACGTCAGACTTTCGAGGGTCACCGAAATCAACCCGTTCATGTATTCGTCATTCGTATCACTTTTCACAAAAATCTCTGGCATATGTTCTTGGGGTATATCTTTTAGACAACCGTTATAAATATCGTCCAACAGAGTCGGCTTGGATAATTCTCCAGTCAAAGCGATAGATACAGGATCAATAATAGCAATAATGGAAGTTATCGTTTTGACAGCCAAAGGAACGAACCCCTGAGTATTTTTGCTCTGCTTTAGTTGTTCTTCCCTTGTCATATCAAAGGGCAAAAAAGAAACTTCTCCCGCAAATTTGGTATTTCCTTTTAACAGGTGTCCGTCGACAATAAACCCCGCTCCCGGGAAATTATCCTTGGGAAAATTAACAATCGCGAAGGTTTTGTCTTCATCATAATTTTGCATTTTATAAAATCCGTAAACTGTTAGATGCATATCATTTTCAATAGTGATTTCCAGTTCGTATTTGTTGTAAAGCAGCGGGCCCAGAGGAATTCCTATGAGCGGGTCGATATCACACACACCGATAACCCCTTGATGTACAACCCCGGGAATACCAATGCCAACCGCTTTGACATTTCCATAGATGTTAATGAGTTCTCCAATTTGTTTCACTATGACCTCATAATCAATATAAGGCACAATCGAGGTCTTCTCTACAATGATGTCGCCCAGCAAATTGGATACTGCATAAGTAAGAGAATCCAATCCGCCTTCCGTTTTCACATTTAAACAGAGAATATAGGAATAATCGGCGTTATATTTGTACCGCCTTGCCGGGCGTCCACCGTTGGATTCCTCCAGCTCTGTCTCTAACACTTCCCTGGTTTGAAGAAGCTCCTTCAGAATATTGCCGCAAGTTGCCACACTGAGTCCAGTTATGCTTGCTATGGATGACTTGGTGGCATATTCAAGAGACTTCAGTGTGTTTTTGACTAACTCCACATTAATTTGTTTGACTCGGATTGCATTATTGGAGACTGGCAGTATTTGAATCCTCTCCTTTTGCGACACTTATTAAAAGCATTACAATATGCTGTAATATAACGCTCTGTCTGCAAAAAGTCAATTCGTAGCCTTCCATGGATTCGGAGTAGCAACGGGTTCAAGAATATTCCCCACTCCGTACTCATGTAAATTCAGCGTTTCCAGATAATATAACGTAAATCATCATGCTATACTATTTATATTGAACAGATTCCAGTGTGGCATCTCTGGGATAAAATCAAGTAAAAAAGGGGGAACTTTAGTGGAAACTATGGAATTTATAGCATTGATCGCTTTAATCATCTCCGTCATACTTTTGATCAAAGTCTACAGCTTGCAAGCTCGACTTAATGATTTGAAATCCGATGTAGAGCGTCTTGAGAATCGTTCTGGAACGTCGGGAATATCACTATCTGGCCCAACCGCTACTGCACCACCACATGTGCTAGACACAGTAGTTTCGGAGGATATCAATGAAAGACTGCTCATGCTGATTAGAGAAGGCAAAAAGATTCAGGCGATAAAAGAGCTAAGAGTAGCTAAAGACCTCTCTTTAAAGGAAGCAAAGGACTATGTAGATGACCTGCAACGCCTCTAAGTAAGAGCAGAATGATTCTGCCGGGGTATAGGATTGCAACAATTGCCTCGGCAAGAGCTTTAGAAAGGACGACGAAATAAGATGAGTATGAGCAAAACAAACGCGATGCGAATATTGGATGGACAGAATGTAAACTACAACATGCTGAGTTATGATCATCAGGATGGAAAAATAGATGGTATGAACGTAGCTGAGAAAATTGGAAAATCCCCGGAAGCCGTTTTCAAAACGTTGGTTGCACATAGCAAACAACATCTGTTTGTTTTTGTGATTCCTGTACATAAAGAGCTTGATCTCAAAAAGGCAGCTAAATCAGCGGGCGAGAAGAAAATCGAAATGCTTCCAGTCAAAGAACTGCAAAAGCATACCGGGTATATCCGGGGTGGCTGCTCTCCCATAGGAATGAAAAAGCTCTATCCTACTTTTATTGACCAACCCGCAGTAGAGTTGAAAACTATTGTTGTGAGCGCCGGAAAAATTGGAACCCAACTGGAGTTAAGTCCGCAGGATTTAGCCCGGCTCATTGATGCACAGTTTGCGGATCTGACTCAGAAAGCATAAAACCCTCCAACAATTCATAAAATCTTTATGCGGATTTTCTCTAATTCTAAGATAGATGAAGCTTCAACTTGGAGAGGAAGATCAAATGATGCATAATGATTCCCCGAAAAATGCCAGTGTGCCGCAGCCCATCAGAAGTGATGGTGCTGGAGGCATTGATAAGGGTCCCCGTGATGTGATGAGGGATTTGCAAAATCCCGACATGCTGGTTCCACCCGTAACAGATAATGGACTCATTCCGAACATGAGATTTTCTTTTTCAGATGCCCATATGCAGTTGAATCACGGTGGATGGTCAAGAGAAATAACCGTAAGGGAGCTACCCATTGCCACAACTCTTGCCGGAGTTAATATGAGTTTGACACCGGGCGGCGTGCGCGAACTTCATTGGCACCAGCAGGCGGAATGGTCTTATATGCTGTTGGGGAGTGCCCGTATTACTGCCGTCGACCAAGAAGGACGAAATTTTATTGCTGATGTGGGTCCTGGTGATCTCTGGTATTTTCCACCCGGCATTCCACACTCAATACAAGGTCTTGAGGAAGGCTGCGAATTTTTGCTGGTTTTTGATGACGGCAGCTTCTCTGATTTGAACACTTTATCCATCTCCGATTGGTTTGCACATACTCCAAAAGATGTACTGTCTGCCAATTTTGGCGTTCCTGAAGCTGCTTTTTCATCCATCCCTCAAGAACAAGTATATATCTATCAGGATGCCGTTCCCGGTTCAATCCAAAGTCAAGCGGTTTCTTCTCCCTATGGTACGTTGCCTCAATCCTTTAAATATGAATTACTCGCTCAGTCTCCCATCAAAACGCCGGGTGGAAGCGTACGAATCGTCGATTCTTCCAATTTTCCGATATCCCAAACGATCGCGGCTGCTCTTGTTGAGATTGAGCCTGGTGCAATGAGAGAAATGCACTGGCATCCCAATAATGACGAATGGCAATACTATCTTACCGGGCAAGGCCGAATGACTGTTTTTGGCGGAAATGGCGCGGCGCGCACATTTGATTTCAGAGCCGGGGATGTTGGATATGTACCTTTTGCTTACGGTCATTACATCCAAAATACAGGCTCAAGCACGCTATGGTTTCTTGAAATATTTAAAAGTGACCGTTTTGCAGATGTTTCCTTGAATCAATGGATGGCACTTACACCGACAGAGCTCATTCAGAGCAATTTACATGTTGGTGCCGATGTGACCTCTAAATTGCGGAAGGTAAAATGGCCTGTCGTCAAGTATCCCGGTTATTCTTTTTATCCAAAGGATGAACTCTGAAGAATCCGGTGAACGTGCGTCTTGTCCGTGCTCTCAGAAAAAAGCATATCCTCATGCATTTCTTACTGCTTTCTAATGTGAATTTAATTATCTCCGGATATATTAAAGCAAATAGCACTTTATAAAAATAAAAGGCTGTTAAAATTCGGGGAGTGAGAAATGAAAGATGCAAAAAATTGCACAAGTCACGGCCTTTTTTTGGATTATGAAGATTTGCGCTACTACGCTGGGTGAAACCGCAGGTGACTTATTGTCACAAACCCTTAATGTAGGCTATGCCATTAGTTCCATGATTTTGTTTAGTATTTTTTTGATTAGTCTTATTTTTCAGCTTTCTTCTAAGAAGTACCATCCATTTCTTTATTGGACTGTGATTCTTACAACGAGCACTGCTGGCACGACCATGTCAGACTACATGGATCGTAGCCTAGGGTTGGGTTATGCAACGGGATCATTAATTTTAGTATGTATATTGTTAGCCATTTTTTCATTTTGGTATTTTAGTGAGCGATCATTGAACGTCAATAATATTACTACACGGAAAGTAGAAGTGATTTATTGGATTGCCATCTTGTTCTCAAACACTTTAGGTACTGCTTTAGGTGATTTTTTGGCGGATAGCTCCGGTCTTGGTTTTGTAGGAGGAGCGGTTTTAATAGGGAGCTTGCTGGGTGTGATTCTGCTATTAACTTATTTTACAAATATTTCACGAGTTTTTCTGTTCTGGCTAGCATTTGTATTAACACGTCCTTTTGGAGCGACATTTGGAGACCTTCTTACCAAATCCCACGCAAAGGGAGGATTGGATTTAGGGACTATGGGATCTTCGCTGGTACTGGTTACAATTCTTATAGCCTTAATTATCTACACTACTCTAAATGCTTCTAAAATGAAACAAACACCGGAGTTAAACGCAAGTTAATCATTTAATGAACAGATATAAAGAGCTGTCCCAAACCGCCGACTGCATCCTTGTACCGTTATTAGTTATCCATAGCTACTTTGCTACAAAGATATAGGCTCCGACTTTAGCCGGCAGCCTATATCTTTGTAGCATTATAACTGGAGCGGACTCAATCCCTCCCCTAATCATATACTGTATAAAATTTCGTAAAGGTGGCAGACGACGTGAAGCAGCTTGAAATAAAACTCGTCTTGTTCCAAAGAGATTATTTTGTACGAAGAAGAAGAGTGTTCAATCGTGTGCGCTTGATAAACCAAAATAAGATAAACTATCTTCCCTTTAGCAGTGTATTGGAGATTCTCGAGTATGATGTTTTAAGGTCAAATCGGAAAGACCTGTCGGTTACGGACGGTTCCCAATTTCTTACCATCCCCATACAAGGTGCTACAGCCCGACGGGAAGGTGTCTCGTTTGAAATCGATCCTTTCCTGATCATAAACAAGCAGCGTTTTATAAGCTTCACTTCAATTAACCGTCTATTTAACGTCGATCTTGTTTTGAACATGAAATCAAAACAGGTAACTGTTCGCCAGCCGGGGCGGTTTTTAATTACTGCCAAAGGAGATACCCTCCAATTACTCGCCAGATTGCTGAACACAACAGTCAAGAGCCTCATATCCTTCAATAAGAACCTGAAAGAACCCATTACGCCCGGAACCAAAGTTACCATACCTACCATCCGTTTTAACAATACCCTCACTTCCCAGGCATCACGTAAAAAAAAGGTGAAGACCAAACAGAATCAGGAACTGGCACCTGCCATAATTACCTTGGGCAGACAACTGAGGGGTACACCGTATAAATTCGGTGCCGGTCCCTATCCAAGAACCAAAAAGTTCGATTGCTCTTCATATATACAGTATATTTTCAGAAGGAACGGTGTAGTGCTGCCAAGAACAAGCCGTGCCCAGGCAAGCGCAGGCAGAAACATTAACCAAAACCAGATCGAGCCCGGCGATCTAATCTTTTTTAGAAGAGACCGTTATTCAGATAATCGTATCGGTCATGTTGGTTTGGATATCGGAAATAGTCAAATGCTCAACACGTATAAATCCCCACCCGGTGTAACAATTACCTTTTGGAAAGATCCTTATTGGTTAACCCGGTATGTCACTGCAAGAGAAATCCTGTAAAGGATAATAAGCTTTAGTTCCAGGTGTCCGCATAGGTTTTAACAAACTGCTCCAACGATATCGGGGAACGTCTGGTCACGCGCAACACCATATCGGTAATGTCAACGAGTGGAATCCAGTGAACGCTCCGTGTTTATCTACTTTACAATTCCGTTACGAATGGCAAATACAACCGCTTGCGTGCGATCTTCAACCGCGCATTTTTGAAGAATTCGATGAACATGTGTCTTAACCGTGCTCTCACCGATATAAAGCCTGGCGGCGATCTCTTCGTTACGTAATCCGTAAGCCATCTGTTGCAAAACTTCCAGTTCCCTATCTGTAAATGGTTCAGGCAGCATAGTAACCGGTATCTGATCTGGTGCCCGAAAGTCATGCGCTGAACGGATAGCTTTCCCAATGACTCTGGCGGCAATCGCAGTTCTGAAGATCGCTCCCGCACGGATGCCATCATACACATAATCCTCCTGATCGAATGTTGTCAGAATGACAACCTTGCAATCCGGTATAGCGTCTACGATGTCATGGGTTGCTTCAATTCCTCCCCCTTCTGACATTTGAACATCCATCAGCACCACATGTGGCCGGACGCGTGCCGCCAGTTCGACGGCTTCGCGGCCGCCTGATGCTTCACCCGTTACTTCCATGTCTTCCTGAGCGTTAATGATAAATCGTAAGCCATGCCGGACCAAATGCTGATCGTCCACAAGGATTACCCGGATCAATGGTCCTGTCATTCCTCTTCACCTTTCATTTCAGTTTTCCCAACGGCCGTCGGCACCTGAATCACGAGCTTCATTCCATGCGGATCAGCCGTTAGAATCTCTAAAGATCCTCCTGCCCGTTCGCATCGTGCCTTCATGCCTGAAAGCCCAAAACCCGAATGATTCTGATTGGCCCCTGTCCATCCTCCATTATCAGTTACGATCATGGTCAATTTCCCTGTATGTTCTGTGACTGTAATATCAACCCGGGACGCTTGCACATGCCGAATAACATTGGTGAGTGCCTCCTGAAGAATACGATACAGTAATTAACCACTAACAGTCGCTTTGAAGTCCATCTACAGGTTGATTTCCCCCTCCGCCCCTAGAAAGGGCAGTGGATACATTGAAATCCCTCATTTCTAATCAGTTTCTAATCTAAGCTTAAATGTTCTATGGTTTTTCACATGTAATTCTCACTATCATTTCATGATCTTTATGTACATTGTTCAGGAGGAAGAAGCATTTAAGAAGGTTTCCAGAACATGAGGAGGATTATGAATGAAACAAGAGGATCGGGATCAGAACATGAAAAGCGAAAGTCGGCCCACTTCCACAGAGGGTTTGGTTAAACCATCTATAGGCTGGCAAATGCTAAACAAGGTGCCGGAGGTCACCATTTTCTTTTGGATTATTAAGATTATGACGACTACCGTGGGAGAAACCGCTGCCGACTTTTTGAACTTCAATCTGCATTGGGGTTTGACTCGTACAACTGTGGTCATGGTTGTTCTCTTACTCATCACACTTCTATTCCAGTTCAGGTCACGGAAATATATTCCCGGGATCTACTGGCTCGTAGTGACTCTCGTCAGTGTTGTAGGCACGCTTGTTTCAGATAACCTTGTGGATCACATAGGGATCTCGCTGCAAGTTACGACAACCGTCTTTGCCCTCGCTCTACTGGCGACTTTTACGCTTTGGTATGGAAGCGAAAAAACATTATCCATTCATTCTATTTACACGATCAAGCGTGAAATATTCTACTGGGCAACGATATTCTTTACCTTTGCCTTGGGTACAGCGGCTGGTGATCTTATATCAGAGGGCCTTGACTTAGGTTATTGGAGGTCGGCGTTTATGTTTGCGTCACTGATTGGTATCATAACGTTTGCCCACTATCGGCTTAAATTCAATGCGGTGTGGTCCTTCTGGATGGCGTACATTGTGACCCGGCCTCTCGGCGCCTCACTTGGGGATTATCTGTCACAATCTCATGCCGATGGCGGGCTCGGCCTGGGCACTGCTGGAACCAGTGTGATTTTTCTCGTAACTATTTTAATCTTGGTGATCTACCTGGCGAAATCCGGAATAGATCAAACCCAACCATCATCATAATCAGCTAAAAAGCATAGAAGAAAACGTACCCGGGACATAGCCGGAATAATCCCGGGTAGATTGCATCTTGACTCTAATGCTATATTTTCACAATAAAAATATAGTAAAAATATTGAAATTAATAACCAAATACCTTATAATTACAACAAATAATCTCTTCTAACAATTAAAATTCGCAAGCCTCAGCCAAATTTATGTTAAGGTTTTTCTTTCTCTCACATCGCTAAATTTATACTATTTTTCCGTTATTATTCCATTATCAGGAGAGTGGCTGTAATTATGTTTAAAAAAGAGATTTTAACAGGCTCACTACAGGAGCGCAAACTGATCGTAATCGACGATGTAGCAGCATTGGGCTACCCTTACAGTGAGTATGATCAGGGCCGAAAGGTCGGTGGTTATGCCGCTATGGCGCAATTTTCCAAAGGAGATATCAGCACTGGACTTGCCTACGTCAACATTCATTTGGATCGGAATAAAGACATGTTCTGGGGAATTAACGTAATGGAAGCTTATATGAAGTATAAAGAGTATTACACACCCGCATTAAAGGATAAAGTAAAAGCAAAAATGCTCAGTTTTAACATTTTGAATGCCGATGGGACGGCTCTGTCGGGAAATACAGAAAATCAACGGCTTATGTATGCGGCAGTCGGGGTTGTCGGAGCGGAAGAATGGCCAGATTATCCGGTGAATTATGCTACCATCGCCAGAAGTTATCTGCTGTCCGAACTTCCCACAATTACAAAACAGGGGTACTTTGAATACGACTCCCCAACATATTTTATCCATCATGTAGGACCGCTATTGTTCATTACTGAACACTTGAAAGATGCGACATTGCGGAATATGGCCAAACTGACGTTGGAGTGGTATTTTGCCAGTATCGTAGGGGAGTGGCTGCATGGGTACTGGGTGACCAGTCAGGCTAGGACATATAATGCGCAGCAAGAGCCGGGATATACACTTGATGAGAGTGCAGTGCTACTGTGGATGTTGTTTGGAGACAGTCGTAAGCCGATATATCTCGGCAATGAAACCAATCTGAAATTTACCACGATTCCATTTACGGTTGCGAACTACGAGTTACCAGACATTTTCAAGAGTATAGCGACAGCCCGTTCTACAACTTACACACATAAGGAACGGATGCCTAGAAACAGTAACAAACCGTATAAGACAAGCTACATCACCCCGGATTACGCCGTATTCAGTCAAAAGGACAATCGGCTCGCACAAAACCAGCTTCATCGTTGGGGCATCAAATGGGTGGGAGATACATACAGTGACGAACCAAATACGTTCTTCATGAAGCAACACTTCAGTGAGCCGATTAACTTGAATCCGTCCAACTCGGAATATTGGATTGGCGGAACGAATATGGAGGAAGTGCTTCAGGACGACGGTGCACTCATTGCGGTATACAATATCACAAATTCAAATACATGGATCGACGGCCCTGTTTCATATAACGGAATCAAAGCAACGATCGAACAGGACCCATTCAATAGGAACGGCTGGATATTCTTCCATACAGGTAAAATGCTGATGGCTGTCAGGACGGCACAACCTTACGATTGGCCTTATGACACGGAATCGTGGAAATACGGAGGTTATCAGAGAGCGTTGCGAAGTGACGGGGCAAAAAATGCGGTCATCGTTGAAACAGCACCTCTCATGGACTACACAGGCGGTTCTTGCATTAGAGAGCTTGACTGCTTTGCTGAGGCTGTGCTGACGAAAACCGTAGTGGATTTCAGCGGTATTAACGATACCAATCCACGGGTCTATTACAAAGGATTAACAGGTAAAGAGATGGAAATCGTATATGCCACCTCACGTAAAATTCAGGGTGCAGAAGTCAATTATGCTAATTGGCCTCTGCTGGATGATCCGTGGATGCATCAGAATTATAATGGAAATAAACTCGATTTGGTTTATGACAGAGAGAGACGGACCTATGATTTCAATAACTGGAAGGTAACATCAAGCATTATGTAAAGTGTCTGTCGCCAACTGACAAGGGCGTCTCAACCAGGCTATCAGATCTGTTTGAGACGCCCCTACATTTACTTCCAGGTGCCCACATGGGTTTGCACAAACTGATCAAATGAGATCGGGCTGCGCCCAGTGACATGCTCCACGGTATCGGTAACTTGGTCTTCACTTCCATTTTCACGTATCCTTTGATCCAATCCCGCTAGCATGGCAGCGTAGCTCGCAGGCATACCTGCCTGAATCATGCCGACTTTCAGTTCTTCGTCAGACAACGAGATGTGCTGAATCGTTTTTCCTAAAACATGGCCGATAAACTGAGCAGCTTCACCATATGTCAACGAATGAGGTCCAGTAATCACATGAGCTGTGTTATGAGGCTTATCGTCAATCAGGGCTCTTACCCCCACTTCTGCAATGTCATCTGCGCTGACGAAACCCACTCTCCCATCCCCTGTCGCACTATAAATCGTGCTGGTGTTTTTGATGGTGCTTACATGCTGACCTTCGGTAAAGTTCTGCATGAAATAGGATGGCTGTAATACTGTCCACTCAGGAGCTAAATTGCTGAGGACTTGATGCACCGGTCCGAATACCGGGCCATCCGCAGGGACAGATGCGCTGCCCAGAAGCACGAACCTTTTCACGCCTTCATGGATGGCTTTTTCAATAAAAGGAATCATGACTTTGGCGGGATTTACGTCCAATACAGGCACAACCAAATAAATTTTATCTACATTCGTCAGCGCTTTTATATGTGTTGATTCATCGTACCAATCGAAATGTATATGATCTGAGCCGGGCAAATTTGTCGAGTTACTGCGTCCCGCTAACCGGACAGGATGCTGAAGCTGCGTAAGTCTGGCAGCAATGCGACTACCGGTTTTACCGCTTGCCCCTGTAATCAATGTTATATTTTTGTTTGTCATTGGACTTTTCTCCTTATCGAAAACGAAATTTTTCAGACTAAACAGTCTAGAATTTCTAAAAAAATTTGACTAATCGGTCCGGAATTATCAAAAAAATAAACGCTATAGAGCGCTCATAAAAAATCAATCCAAAATCGACAGCGTCGTACGCACGATATCTTTAAGCACCTCAGGGCTTGCGCCTGTCTTGGCGGTAAATGTCAACGATAGCCGGGCATGATTTAGAAATCTGGCGATCGACCGTAGCTCAGACTCCATGGAATGAATCTCTCCCTCTTTATGAGCACGGACCAGGGCGTTGTAGAAAGCAAGTTCAAGCCTTTCTGTACTCGCAGATATAAAAACTTTGATTTCATGATGATGCGGAATCTGTTCAATAGCACTGTTCATAATAAAGCATTCTTTGGATAGCTTGGGGTCCGTCAAAACCCTGACAGATTCATTAAAAATCATCGCTATGGCCTCCTTAATGCTCCCTGGTTGACTTAGAAGATGAACTACGGCTTCGGTTTTGTCCCCTATAGAGAGCTGAATAGCCGAGAAGAATAAATCATATTTCGTTCCGTAGGTATCATAAAGACTCTGCCGTGCTATACCCAACTGATCCAGTAAAATCGTCAGAGAAGTTCCCTCATAACCATGCTCTCCAAATACAGCCATGGCTTTTCGCAGTACACTCTCCGTATCAAATTCTTTAGCTCTTCCCAATCCCCATGTTCACCACCTTGCCTAAGATCATACTTTTATCAGACTAATCAGTCAAGAAAAAAAAGTCTATTCTCCCATTCAACAAACCGAGGTCGTTGCCTAATTACACAGAAATGGCTGCAAATACGCAAAAAAACACCGTATTGGAATACGATGTTTTTTTGTCGTACGAATTCAGGTGGTTCAGCTTGAAGCTATTCATCAGAATCTACATTATGGTAAACCTGCTGAACGTCTTCCAAATCTTCTAATGCATCAATCAATTTATCAAATTGAAGCTGTGCATCTTCTGGAAGAGTAATATCATTTTGGGCAAGCATGGTAAGTTCGGCCACTGTAAATTCTGTAACTCCCGCCTGCTTGAAAGCTTCCTGCACAGCATGAAACTGGTCAGGCTCAGCATATACGATAACAGCCTCATCTTCTTCGATGATATCACGTACCTCTACATCTGCCTCCATCAACAGCTCCAACACTTCATCTGCGGTTTTACCTACCAGACCAATAACCGCCGTTGAATCAAACATGTAGGCTACAGATCCGCTTACACCCAGACTGCCGCCATTTTTAGTAAAAGCAGAACGAACATCAGATGCCGTACGGTTTACGTTATTGGTAAGTGCATCTACAATGACCATGGAACCGTTCGGTCCGAAGCCTTCATAGCGAAGCTCAACATAGTTTTCATCCCCGGCACCTTTTGCTTTTTCAATAGCGCGGTCAATGATGGCTTTCGGTACATTGTACGTTTTTGCACGTTCTAGTACGACTCTTAATACCCGATTGGATTCAGGATCAGGCTCACCCTGTTTGGCTGCTACATAAATTTCTACGCCAAATTTAGCATATATACGACTCGTATTGGCATCCTTGGATGCCTTTTTTTCTTTAATATTGTTCCACTTACGTCCCATAATATCCCGCTCTCTTTCTATATGAATATACACAACGGTATTCATTATATCCTTGTATATTATATCTCCTAAAGGACACTTGAACAAGTTCAAAGGATTTAGTGATAAAATTATCTCCTTTTCTCATGGAATTCTAATTTTCATCTAAAGGTGCTCCCATGTTCAAGAGTTAAGATCATATTACTTTCAACTTTTGAATCATATAAGAAAAGGAGTAATCTCTAATATGTTATCTAACCTGGACTATCAGATTTTCCACTTCATTAATGAACAAGCGAATAGCTTTTCTGTTTTGAATGGGCTGATGCGTTTTTTCGCCGAAGATGCCCAATATGTATTCGCCTTGGCCTTGCTCCTGTACTGGTTTTCAAGAAATAAACTCAACCGGAAAATGATCATATCAGCGGTGGTATCCGTATGTCTGGGCATGGGGATCAGCTTTATTATCGGTCATCTTGTGTACCGGGATCGTCCCTTCGTCACCCACGCCGTCATTCAGCTAATCAAGCACCCGGCCAATGCCTCCTTCCCGAGCGACCACGCCATTGGAGCTTTTGCGCTGGCGGTCACGTTTTGGCTGTACGGTAAGAGGTTTAGATTGTCCTGGCTCATCGCAGCTTTACTTATCGGTTTTTCCCGTATCTGGGCTGGCGTTCATTACCCGTCAGATATTGCGGCCGGTGCGCTGATTGGCACCTTGTGTGCAGTTAGTACCCGATATCTGCTTCTGCGTTTCAAACGTCCTCAGCAACTGGCAGACTCGTGCCTGAAACTGTACGAAAAAGTAGAACATAAAATTTGGAGCAAATCGACAAAACCCCAATCTGAGGATGCTTAAGTGTGATTAAGCCCCATAAACCATGGATATGGTTTATAGGGCTTCTTTAATTTATCCAATATGTTCAGACCCTGTACGCCGGAAAACAAAGCGCTACAGTTGTCCCTATATGTTCAATACTGCTTACTCTGATGTCACCGTTATATCGCTTGACCAGCTGCTTGGCTATCGCAAGGCCCAAACCTGTCCCACCCTGCTCGCGGCTTCTGGCCTTATCCACCCGATAAAATCGGTCGAATAAATAAGGCAAGTCCTCCGCCGGAATTCCGATTCCATAATCGGTAATATGAATATAAACCTCGTCTCGTTCCAGCGTCCCCGTTACAAGGATTTCTTTCGAAGAGCCAGAATATTTAACGGCGTTATCCAGCACGATCAGTAACAGTTGTTCCAGATGCTGAGGTGTGATGTGAATCTGCACCTTTTCGAGGGGAGTCAGTTCCTCCCGGAATATCATATCAGGATGCAGCATTGCAAAATTGGTGAGCGTATACTGAACGGTGTGACGGATATCTATTGTAGGCACATTCTGTTCAGAAGTTCCCGATTCGGCCCGTGTCAACTCCAGGAGATCGTTTACAATGCCTTTCAAACGCTCAAGCTCCTGGACAGACACACTAAGCGACTCGTCCAATATGGCCGGATCGTGTTTGCCCCAGCGGTTCAATAAAGAGATATGGCCTTCAATAATCGAAATGGGTGTACGTAATTCATGGGAGGCATCCTCAACAAACTGCTTCTGCTGTAGGAAAGAACGCTCCAACTGATCAATCAGCCCATTAAACACTCTTCCCAGATTTGACAGCTCGTCATTGTTATCGGATACTTGGACACGTTCCTCATGCAGCCCTTTTTTCCGTATTCTTGTCATCGTATCCGTCATGGACTGAATCGGCCGAATTAACTGGCGTGAAAGAAAAATTCCTCCTAGGGCGCTTAAAACAATAGCACCTATACCGCCCATAATCATGACACCCTTTATTTTGTCACTCACCTTCTCTAAATTTTCCATGTTATTGATGATTTCAACCGTTCCCTTAAAGCGACCTGAATTCAGCGGACTTCGCATGATCAAGACCTGATCCTCCAGATGCCATGCAGTCATAATCCTGGTGCTTTGCGCTGTTTGCGGCGGAAACCAATCCTCAGGCATTTCGTCACTGACACTCAATAGCGGGGCTCCTTGCTCATTCAAAATTCGGATCATTTGATGCGGATCATTCATATCCTCAATAAATCGTCGATTGTTCACGATTTCCTGTGCGGACATGTGTTTTTCCTGAAAAAAACTTTGGATTTCATTCATACTCTTGCGGATACTCACTTCTCCCTCGCTGATCATCCATTGGTTAATCGTAAAATATTGGACACCGTTGTACAAAACAAACAAAATGCATAGCAGCAACGAAGACCACACCGCCAATTTCCAACGAATAGGCAACCGGGAGAATATGGATTTTAACGTTGTCATTTTCGGATCACATACCCCAATCCGCGTAGTGTCTGAATAAAGCTCGGTTCTCCAGGCTCGTCGATTTTGCTTCGCAGGTATCGAATATACACATCGACGACATTCGTCTCCACCTCTGAATCATAGCCCCATATGAGCTCCAGTAATCTCTCCCGGGTCATAACGCGCCCAATATTCTGCATTAATATGGACAGCAGATCAAATTCACGCTTCGTCAATTCTACAATTTTCTGGTCTTTTGTCAGAACGCGGGCCTCGCTGTCCAGCACCAGTCCATTGTAGATAATCTGGGTGGTATCCTCCACAGAACCACTGCGTCGCAGCAAAGAACGCATCCGTGCCAGCAACTCCTCAATGGCAAAAGGCTTGGGGATGTAGTCATCTGCGCCGCTGTCCAGCCCCATTACTTTGTCCATCACACCGTCTCTGGCAGTTAGCATAATGATCGGAGTTTGTTTCGTTTTGCGAATCCGTCGGCATACTTCGATTCCGTTGAGGCCTGGGAGCATTAAATCCAACAGGATGATATCCCACTCCTCGTTTAACGCAGACTCCAGCCCCTTCCGCCCTTCATAGTTGACGGTTACCTCGTAAGATTCATGCTTTAGTTCCAGCTCAATGAAACGGGCCAAATTTTTCTCATCTTCGATCAGCAGTATCTTCTTCATAGCTATCCTTTCTATGCTTGGGGCGTCTTTTCCTAGTATGCTTGATATAGAAACCAGTTTACTCTATGTACATTAAAAAATAATGATCTTTTCATTTTATTTTTCTCATGATATTTTAATGTGTCCTGAGTAAGCTTAATCATGAATCTATGAACACAGTTCTGTGATCAATTTATCATGAAATGAGGTTCCTCTGTTGAAAATGAAAATACTGTTGACCGCCATCGCTCTAACGGCAGCCTTTTGTATAATGTCTCATTCCGGCTGGTTTACGAACCGTTCTGACGCTAAGGGCGTTCAACCCTCGGCTTTGGCGGTCACACCCGTCAAGTCTGAAACGACGCAGTCCAATGCCGCCAAATCTCCGCACCGTATGGATCATATCGTCATTGTTGTGGAAGAAAATCATTCGTCAAAAAAAATATCAGGCAATTCCTCCGCGCCCTTTATGAATGACCTGATGAAAAACGGTGTCTCTCTGATGAATCATTATGCGATCGAACACCCGAGTCAACCGAACTATCTGGATCTGTTTTCCGGTTCCAATCACGGGGTGAACAATGATCTGACTCCCAAGAAGATGAACGCCAACAATCTGGCATTGGAGCTTATGAAACATGGATATACGTTTGGGGGCTACTCAGAGGGATTGCCCAAAACCGGATTTACAGGCCCTTATGATCTGAAAACCCTGTATGCAAGAAAACATAATCCGTGGGTGAATTTCACCAACCTGCCTGCCTCGATCAATATGCCTTTAACCAGCTTTCCGCAAAATTTTAATCAGTTGCCGACTGTTTCTTTTGTCATTCCCAACCTGAACCACGATATGCACGACGGCACGATTCGGGAAGCGGATCAATGGCTGCAAGCTCACTTGTCCTCTTATGCCCGCTGGGCGCCGCAGCATAACAGTCTTTTAATCGTAACATGGGACGAAGATGACATGAGCAGTAAAAACAAAATCCCGACTATGATTATAGGTCCTCATTTGAAAAACGGCCCTTACAACTGGAAAAGCAATCATTTCTCCGTGCTGCGCATGATCGAACAATTATACGGATTGGAGCTGCTGGGCAAGAGCAGAACGGCACCGCTGCTTAATATATGGACAACAGGCTCATAAATGTCTAATATGATGGTGGAGTATGACTTGAAGGAGATAGATCATTTGGAGGTACTATACAAAAAGCTTAGCAATAATCATGAAATAACGATATACGACACCACAGAGCTGTATGGTGAAAAGGGATTATTCCGGGTGATGCAGTTTTCAAATGCAGCCGTACAAGGCGCGGTGGATTTGAATCATCCGCAGCGCATTCTGTTCGAATATCCAAGAGCCATCATCCATCTGATGGAGCTGAACGATCCGTCATTTGAAGACGTGTTTGTGATTGGGCATGGTATAGGTACGATTGCGGGTCATTTTACAGATAAACGCTTCAAGATTGCCGAGCTGGATGCACAAGTCGTGGAGTTCAGTCGAACATTCTTTGGATATGATAAGGACAACGTGACCGTTGGTGATGGACGTTGCATGTTGGAGAAGGAAGCGCCGGATGCATATGATTATATTATTTTGGACGCCTTCACAGATCAGGGAACGCCGTCACATTTAATATCCCGGGAATTTTTCAGGATGGCCAAAGAAAAGCTGGATTTCGAAGGCTCCGTGATCATGAATGTAATGGGCAAAAGTGAGCATGATCATTTGATGAATGCCATTCATACAACGTTGCGTGAGGAATTCGCTTATGTCACAGCTTTCTCCCTCCCCTCGGAAGGCGCTGCCGACATTCAAAATATCATTATGATAGGTCGGGACAAGCCAATCCGGTTTCAGGCACGTCATATGGCAGGATTTAATGAGATTGCACTTGGAGAAGGTCACATTCTACAGGACACAGACACGTAATGCTTGTACAATAATTGTTGGTAAAGATACGCCCAAACGATTGTAGTCCGGGCGTATTGGATTGTAGAACCGTATAGAGTGCAGGCTTGTAATTTATTAAGCCGAGTGACTATTGCTGAATAAGTTCCAATATCCGTCGCTCTATATCTTGGATATGAATGGTTTCTTTGTTGCTGGTTCTTCGCTCCACTAACTCTATTTTCCCGTGCTCAGCATCTTTACCAACGACGATGCGTACGGGAATACCCACTAAATCCGAATCTTTGAATTTAACCCCGGGGCGTTCCTCCCGATCATCCATCAACACTTCCACGCCGAGATCCTGTAGCTGGTTATACAAATCCTCGGCCATCTGCATTTGCAAGCTGTCTTTAACAGAGATCGGAATAATATGAACTTGAAACGGTGCCAGCGCATGGGGCCATATGATTCCGTTCTGATCGTGATTTTGCTCCACAATGGCAGAAAGGATTCGGGAAATGCCAATGCCGTAGCAGCCCATAATCATCGCCTGATCTGTTCCGGACGCATCCAGAAAAGTCGCGCCCAGCTTCTCGCTGTATTTAGTGCCCAGTTTAAACACTTGTCCAATCTCAATCCCACGATGAAACTTCAACTTCCCTTTGTCACAGCGAGGACATGGTTCCCCTTCCATGACGTTGCGTAAATCCGCCACATGGCGAAGATCCATATCGCGTTTTGGATTCACATGCCGATAATGGGTTTCCAGCTCGTTCGCGCCTGCGATGCCACTGGACATTTGAACGACGGAGTAATCCACCCACACAGGGATCGTCAAGCCGCATGGGCCTACGAAGCCCGAGGGGGTTCCAGTCGCCTTTGATACGGCATCTGAATTTGCTATTTCGAATTTTTCACTACCTAAAATATGTTTTAATTTCACTTCGTTGACCTCATGATCTCCCCTGACGACTACAGCAATGGGTTGATCGTCACTCATATAAATCAGTGTTTTGATCATATCTTTTGGCTGTATTTGCAGCGATTCAACCAGTTGATCTATCGTGCGCAACCCTGGAGTATGAAACTTTTCCATTTTATCTGCGGCAGTTAATGCTTCTGATTTTTCCATTCTCCGTGGCTCGGCTTTTTCAAGATTAGCAGCATAGTCACAGCAGGTACAAGCGGCTATCGTATCCTCTCCAATGTCAGCCAGCGCCATAAATTCATGTGTTCCGCCTTCGCCGCCAATAGCACCCGCATCTGCTTCAACTGCGCGAAAGTTCAGGCCACAACGGGTAAAAATACGATGATAGGCCTTAAACATGGTCCAATAAGCTTGATCCAGCCCTTCCCAGCTAGCATCAAACGAATAGGCATCCTTCATCAAAAACTCTCTGCTACGAAGCAAGCCAAATCGTGGACGTCGTTCATCTCGGAATTTGGTTTGAATTTGATATAGCGTTACAGGTAATTTTCGATAGGAGTTCACTTCATTCCGTACTAATGACGTAATGACCTCTTCATGAGTAGGACCCAAAGCGAATTCCCGACCATGCCGGTCTTGAAGACGTATCAGCTCTGGACCGTACACATCGTATCTCCCTGATTCTTGCCACAGCTCGGCAGGCTGCAATGCAGGCATTAACAGCTCCCCAGCCCCTGCACGATCCATTTCATCCCGTACGATTTGCTCCACTTTCCGGAGAACGCGTCTTCCAAGTGGCATGTAGCTATACACTCCGGCTGCGAGTTGCCGGATCAACCCTGCACGCAGCATAAGCTGATGACTGATCACTTCGGCTTCTGCGGGCGATTCACGTAACGTTGTCAGTAATAATCGACTTTGGCGCATGTGTGGCTGCCTCCTTGTATGGACGATAAAATGTACGCAAAAAAGACACATCCGTCAGGGACGAATGCGTCGTGGTACCACCCTTAATTTGACCATATCCATAGTATGGAACGGCCCTTCATCAGATAACGGCGTCTAACCGGTAACGGTTTAAAATACATTCCGCTACAGCTCACAAGGCAGGAAAACGTCCATTCGCGGCGGAGAAACCTTTCAGCCCATGGGTTTCTTCTCTGTACGGCGATTGTTGAACCTTTGATCCTTGGTCTACACTATTCCTGTATATTACAATTTTTTGTTATCTTACACGAAACGAAAGCCGTGGTCAAGGAGCTTTTTTGGAATTCATCCAGGACATGAAACGGTTCAGCGAACGTGTCAACACCCCGTCATTGCTTCTCAAAAAACGACGACGTATCTCACGTTATTCATCAGGCAACCTGCTCCTTATACCATTCTGAATGGACCTCGAACATACCTTGAACAAATACTGGTTTATGTATCTTTCTTTTTAAAATACACACCCTTATAAACCACAAAGTTTTGCGCATACCTGCCATACAGCTCGTTGAACTTGGAACGGAGTATATTCGAAGAGAGCGTGTCTGAAACTGTCCGGTCGGTTTGAAGCGTTAATACGGCACAACTGATTCCAAATTGGCAAATTTGTTCCATCGGATAGCCTTGAATAATTCCATACATCATCCCGGCAATAAAAGCATCGCCTGCGCCCGTGACATCAACGATTCCTTGAACAGGCTGCACGGGAATTTGTCCGTGAGTTTCACCTTGAGATGCAAATAAGACGCTGTCTGCACCACCAGTAAGAACGACATGTTTAACTCCGAGCTTATGAAAAACTTGCGCCGCCTTCAACATCTGCTGATCATCAGTTATCTTCAATTCCAAATAAGCTTCTGCCTCCACAACATTACATACCAGCCATTCTACTCCATTCAGATTACGGGGCAGCTTTCTCATTTTGGAGGCCGATACAGAAGAAACAACCAACGGAACTTGATGTTCGTGGCATAATCGGATTGTGGAAGCAAGTACGTTCGCGGAAAAATTGGTATCCAGCAGCACCAATCCGGATGAGGTGATCAAAGGGGCATTATCAAGGATAGCTGAGGCACTGATCTGGTCGTAAATCTCCATTTCTGCAGTTGCTACAATCATTTCACCCTGCTCGTCCAGCAGAGCGGTGTAGACCCCGGTAGATGGTTCGCCTTTGACTTGAAGAGGGGCCACGTGGATGTAACGGTTGGACTGTTCAACTACAAATTCACCTTCCGCATCATCTCCAACTGCGGTCAGCAGACTGACCCACTGCCTCAGACGTCCCAAATTTTCAGCCACATTCCGAGCTACCCCTCCGCAAGATTGCTGTCTGGTGCTGCTTGGATTGGAGGTGTGAAGCTGAAATGTACCTTTAATTATAATTTTACGGTCAATATTGGCCCCCCCGATACATAATATATGTTTTCGAACAGGCCAAGGCTCGTTCTGGCCATTTTTATTGAGCTGTTTAAAACTCATTACTTGACTCCTTTCGCGAGTCCGTTCGCATTGGATGATATATTTGTAATCAATTTACTTTCATTAAAATTGTTGGCTTTATAAATTGTCGCTTTATAAAATTAGCACGTTTCCAATGTCAAATTCCTGAGAATAATGTCGAGTTCATCAAATTAGTCCTTAAGATACATACAAGGCTAAACACAATTCAAAAAAGTTTGTTTAAACCTTGTTATGAGATATATAATATTTTTCAATATCTATGTTTTTTGCAATACATATCTCTCCACTTATTTGTATCATAATATAACAAAATGTTCACATAGCCAAACAAAAAAATCGCCCGTAGTAAAATGGAAGTTCTACTGTCCACTTTAAAAGAGCGATTTCATTTAGAACATCTAAGATCAATTCAATCATTGCATGATAACTATTTTAACCTAAATAAAGCGGCTCCATGAGGGGGTAAATCTGCGGACAATTCTAGCTCTAAAGTGCCCAGATCCACACGGTTCCATAAGTCTCTGCCACTTGTCTGTCCTTCAATGCCAAGGTCTTGCAGCGATACACGGACCCGCGAAGCTTCATCTCCAGCATTAAACAAAGCCGCATATATGTGACCTTCCTCGTTATGCGAAGTCCAGACGATATGCTCATCCTTTCTGTACACCTGCTGCGCATCCAAGCCGTTGCGGTGAGCATCCAGCACCTCTTCATTGGTCAGCAGAGAAAGTGTCCATGCATCGTTATCCCGCAGTTCTCCCCCAAACATCAGAGGGGACCGGAAAATACTCCACAAGGTCATCATCGTCAGTTGTTCATCCTTCGTAAAGCGTGTCCAGCGGTCATGGCTACCGGAATCTACAGAATCTACCGATCGAATACCCAGATGACCCAGTGGCAGCATGTCGCAATCCGGCCAGTGGCCAGGGCCCACGTGCTCTGCCCACTTCTCACAGCGCTCAAACATGCCGTGCAGCAAAGGCCATACATCCCAGAAATCGTCGGTCATGCGCCACATATTGGCGTTGGCGATTAATTCGGATGCATGCTCCAGCGGTGCCGGACCGGGCGACAGACTCAAAACCATCGGACGTCCGCATTGGGCGATGGCCTGCCTAATCAATTCAATTTCCGCCAAGTGAGTATCATAGAGTCGGGAAGCGGCAATGTCATCCACTTTGACAAAATCGACACCCCATTCCGCGTACAGGTCAAACAGCGAATTATAATATTCCTGTGCGCCTTCCTTGGTAGCATCTACCCCATACATATCTGTATTCCAGGGACAAATGGAGTTGGGATGCGCAATCTGTCTCGCTGTTGCCTGGGTCCCCAAAATCGGCGTATCCTGATGCACCGCCTGTCTCGGAATTCCTCTCATCATATGTATACCGAATTTCAAGCCCAGACTGTGTACATAATCCGCAAGAGCCTGGAAGCCGTGTCCATCCGCTGCGGAAGGAAATCGATTCGCCGCTGGAATAAGGCGCGAAAATGAATCCATTTCCAGTGGAACGAAAGAACGATACTGTGAAGATACAGCTCCCGGCTCATACCACTGAATATCTACCACGATATATTCCCAACCGTAGTCCTTCAAGTGTTCCGCCATATACTGCGCATTTCCCCGCACTTCTTCCTCACGCACTGCTGCGCCGTAGCAATCCCAGCTATTCCACCCCATAGGCGGTGTATGCGCTGTCAAATGATGCTTCATTCCGATTCATCCTTTCATCATAAGAATACTCATCCTGCTGCCAAAATCCACCTCGTCACTACGGTCTTATTATAATGTAAACCCTTACTTTTGTCGCTCGTCACCTGCCTCTTTATTTTCCAGTCCTACTTTTCATACAAATTAGTTGACTAACTTAAAGAATGTGGTACATTTAAAATTGATTGTTAAAAAACTTTGACTTGAATCAGAGGGTGATTTTACGTGTGCGAGCATGCTTACAGAATTTTGTTGTTTTACAAATATGTCAATATTGAAGATCCTGCCACCTTTACGGCAGAGCATCTGGCTTACTGCAAGGAATTGGGCGTCAAGGGAAGAATTTTGATCGCTCAGGAAGGAATTAACGGAACACTGTCTGGTACGGTAGAGCAAACCGAGCAATATATCCGTGATTTGCGCGCCAATCCGAAATTCCACGATATCGTTATTAAAATAGATGAGTCTGACGGTCATGCGTTCAAGAAAATATTTGTACGCCATCGTCAGGAGCTGGTTACGTTGCGCCATGAGGATGAGCTGGACCCCTAACGTAATCAGTGGCAAGCGTTTGTCACCGAAGGAGTTTTACGAACAGCTTCAAGGTGAAGATGTGGTTGTGCTGGACGGACGTAACGACTATGAATATGATATCGGTCATTTCCGTGGTGCCATTCGTCCGGAAGTCGAATCTTTCCGTGAATTTCCACAGTGGATTCGCGACAATATGAGTCGGTTTAAGGACAAGAAAATACTGACATATTGCACGGGTGGTATCCGCTGTGAGAAGCTGTCCGGTCTTCTGATAAAAGAAGGCTTTGATGATGTGGGCCAACTGGATGGCGGTATTGTAACCTACAGCAAGGACCCGGAAGTCCAAGGACGTTTGTTTGACGGTAAGTGCTATGTGTTTGATGAACGCATCTCAATCCCGATCAACCATACAGATGAAGACGTTGTTGTCGGTCATTGCTTTCATTGTGAAACGTCGAACGATCACTATATCAACTGTCCAGTGTGCAATCTCCAGCATATCGTATGTCCGGACTGCGAAGAGCAGCATCAACACTATTGCTCTGAAGATTGCCGAACCAAAGCAGAAACTGCAGCTTCTGCATAAGTATAATTCAGTAAGATCATTAGTTTCATAGTAAAAAAGGGATGTTCCTACTAGCCTTTCAACATGGCTGTGGACATCCCTTTTTGTTGTACACAAAATATTTGCTGGAAGCTTCATAGTGTATTCCTATGGCCTTGATCGTTTTTTCATCTTGGACGGGCTCGAAAGCTGCCTCTTATAATGGAAAAAGTCATTACAGAAAGGATTGGTGGATTTTCATGATTCAAATTGTTCTTTCAACCCTTCTATCCGTTATCATTCCGCTGTCCATTCCGGTAATCGCCGGGTTTTTACTCGGCAAATTCATGAAGCTTGAAACGAAGCCACTCTCGACTTTATACTTATATTTTTTAAGTCCCGCGATGATTCTGGACACGCTGCTGAAGGCACAGTTATCCTGGCATGATGTGGCGCAGACAGCCGCTTTTTCGATCCTTAATCTGCTGCTGTTATGGGGAATTGCACAGATTGCAGGAAAAATGTTTAAGCTGAGCGCCCCGGAAACAGCCGGACTCACCCTAATCTCCACACTGACCAATAGCGCGAATTATGGCCTGCCCCTAATTTTACTTGCCTTTGGGCAGCTCGGTCTGGATAAAGCCTCCGTGTATGTCGTCATCCAGATGATCCTGGTCAATACGATTGGAGTTTATTTTGCGGCCCGCTCTGAGTTTTCCGTCCAAAGCGCCGTCAAGTCGGTATTTTCACTTCCCGCGATCTATGCAGCTCTGCTGGCGATGGGACTTCGACTGCTGGACTTGCATCTGCCCTCCGGCATCCAAGCGGGCGTTTCGATGATTGCTGCCGCCTATTCTCCAGTCGTACTGGCGATTCTGGGCACCCAAATGGCTTACGTAAAAATATTCAGGCTGGAGCCGTCCATTAAAAAAGCCAGCTACGCAGGACTAACAATCCGGCTACTGCTCTCTCCGCTTGCTGCCTGTCTTACCATGCTGATACTGGGGATATCAGGCCTTTTGTTCTCCGTCCTTTTCATTCTGGCGTCAATGCCGGTGGCCGTAAATGCCGTCATCTTAGCAGAAAAATTCAATGCATCACCCAAGCTCGTATCCACTTGTATTTTGTGGAGTACGCTTGCCTCATTCCTGATTTTGCCCGTGTTGATTATGATTGTCGCAGGATAGCTATAAAAAAAAGACTCTCTTATGGTGTAGAGAATCCAATATGCAGCCTGCTGTCAACCTCAGGCTGCATACAATTGGTTAGCGTATTCGGGGAAAACTGATCCAGCCCAGCAAATTTAATCTTGATTTTTTTCCCTTTTCCCGGATTTGTCCCATAAATTCCCCAAGAAATCGTTCCCACTTTAAGCCTATTTCTTTTTTCGCGCTATCGTTTTCAAGCACACATCTTACGCTTTGGTTTAAGGCCGATTCCAGGTGCGTTAAAGCTTCGCGTAAATGATTATCTATATTTTGTTCGCTCATCTATCCGTTCTCCTCACTTTTCGATATCGTCAAGCAATGCGATTTCTTGGTCAAGCTGCTTTTTCATTCTTTCAAATTGAGCTTCGGCAATGATATCTTCCACTTCCTGCCGCGCTAATTCAATGTAAGATTTGCCCCGATTGACCCAGTTGGCTCCGCCTTGTATACCCGCTTCGGCAAGAGGGCGGAAAGTAGTTTTAGCAATAGGAAACAAAGCAGAAGCGGCAAAGGCGAGCGCAGTGCCAATTACAATTTTATCAACGTTATTTTGCAGCATCGTGATCCTCCTAGTAATTGAGTATTACTGCGGCCGTTTAAGCCGCAGCGTAGGTGTCGTTTGCAGGAATAGCCCTGATTGCTTGCTTTTTTGAAATCAGAGACAAAATCGGTTTGGACAAAAGAGATACCGAGCCGGCTACGCCAAGGATCGGAACCCAATATTGCAGCGGTAGACGGGCGGTATGGAAAAATCCGGCCAATGGTGGGATATATAGGGCTCCTAGTAGAGCAAGCCAGGAAACGCAAAGTGCCCCGATCAAGAAGCGATCTTTCGTCCAATCGCGCACCGTTTCTTCAGAGCCTTCCTGCCGCCACGAAAAGGTTTGTATTAATTGTCCCGCGACCAATGTTGCAAAAGCAACGCTTTGAGCCACAGGCACGGGCGCACCGACTGCAAGGCTTGCGGCAAATAAGCCGAGCGATCCCAATCCCAGCAGAACCCCTCTGGTAATCACTTTTTGGTACAGGTCTTTATCGATGAAATCCGTTCGTTTCTGCTGCTTCGTTTTCTGGCCCGGATTTACAGCAAGAACCATTGCTGGCAAAGCATCAGTCAACAAATTCATTAGCAGAATTTGAATAGGAACCAAAGGAATCGGCAATCCCACCATCACGGCGACGCTGGTTACGATAATCTCGGCCAGATTTCCGGTTAATAAACAGCCGAGTGCTTTACGAATATTGCCGATAATGGTTCGACCTTCCTTAACCCCCTCCAGAATCGTGCCGAATTGATCTTCCGTCAGCACCATATCTGCCGTTTCTTTCGTTACTTCCGTTCCTGTTCTTCCCATTGCGATACCAACGTTGGCTTGTTTGATAGCAGGCGTATCGTTGACGCCATCACCAGTCATGGCAACGATTTGCCCTCGTTTTTGCAGCGCTGTTACAATGCGAAGCTTATGCTCAGGCGTGACTCGGGCAAAAATGGATACTTGCTCCACAATTTGGCTCAGTTCTTCGTCTGATAAACGGTCAAGCTCATGTCCGGTTACAACACTCTGCGCATCACTGTTAATTCCAAGTTGCTTCGCGATGGCAATGGCGGTAATCGGGTGATCGCCTGTGATCATCACAGGTTTTAACCCGAGTGCAAAAGCTTCCTGAATATTTCGTTCTACTTCAGGTTTGGGAGGGTCCATCATTCCGGTCATGCCGACATAAATTAATTCACGCTCGTCATCAATGGACTCGTTGTCGACGCTCCCATCCAAGGGTCGATACGCGAAAGCAAGCACACGCAACGCTGCGGCTGAAAACCTTTCATTTTGCTGCATAATGTGCTGCTTCTGTTCTTCGGATAGAGGTAATATTTCCCCGTTTTTTTGATATCGATTACAATGGTGGAGAATCGTCTCAACAGCCCCTTTGGAAAAGAGATAGCATTCCTGCTCCGCCTGAACATCCTTGCAAACCACGCTCATTTTCGCAGTTTTAGAATCAAATGGAATTTCATGCCCGCGATGCCAATGGGTCATATCGTTAAGCCACAGTCCGTTTTTGGCTGCAAGGGTCAAAAGCGCGCCCTCAGTCGGATCCCCTTTGGTCATCCACTGTCCTTCCTGCTGCTCAAGCTTGCTGTTATTGCATAGCAAGCAGATTTGCAGCAAGCGAGTCAAATCAGGATGGGTTGAGGGGTCTTCATAATTTTCTACATTATTGAGCTCTGCCGCTGCAGCGGCAGCCTCTGGAGCAAGCTCCTCTAATGCTCCCGTCGGTTCGTAGCCTTCGCCTGTTACAATCCACGCGCGATCGGCGGTAGAGAGCGCTTTTACCGTCATTTCATTTTTGGTTAACGTACCAGTCTTGTCTGTGCAAATAACCGTGGTCCTTCCTAATGTTTCCAATGAGGAGAGCTTTCGGATCAGCGCGTTTTTCTTCGCCATACGGAAGATGCCTGCGCTGAGGGCAATAGTGATGGTAACCGGAAGTCCTTCAGGGATGGCAGAAGCCGCCAGTGTGATCGAAGTCGAAATCATTTGTGGAAAAGGGATGCCACGGAGCATACCAATTGCGAATACAAGTCCACCCACAATAAGAGCGCCTTTCACAAATTTTTTGCTAATTGACGTTACTTTTTCCTGTAAAGGGGTCACTTCTTTTTCCTGTTGCTTCAGAAGCGACATTAAATGCCCCATCTCGGTATTCATCCCAGTTTGTACAACAATACCAGTTCCCTTGCCTCCGCATACGTCGGTTCCCATGAAGAGCATGTTGGTTCTCTCAGATAAAGCACAATCCTCTGGCAAAGGGGACTCATTCTTTTCGACGGGAAGAGATTCCCCCGTCAGGGTCGACTCGTTGACTCGTATGTTCCATGAGCTGATCAACCGGATATCGGCTGGAACGCGATCCCCTGCTTCCAGGGAAACGATATCGCCGGGCACCAATTCCACAGCGTTTAGCTCTACGTGCTGGCCTTGTCTGATGACTTTACATACCGGGGGTTGAAATTGATTCAGCTTGTCCACAACTTTTTCCGCTTTACGTTCCTGAATCGTACCAATTGCGGCGTTCGCGAGCAGGATTGCCCCCATTGCAAGTCCATCAAATAATCCCCCCGTAAGAAAGGCAAGTGCACTTGTGCCAAGGAGGATCAGAGTTGTGAATTCCTTGAATTGGCCCAAATATGCAATGAGCCAAGGAGTAGGTTTTTTACTTTCAAGCTTATTTGAGCCATATTGGTTTCTTATAGAAAGAACCTGATCAGACGTCAACCCGTTTTGCAGGTTTGTTTGAAACTTTGCGATAATCTGTTCGTTAGGTAGTTGATGCCAGGCAAAGGCTTCGGAAGCGACCGCAGCCTCGTCCTTATACGCCATTTCCGGTGGAGCTGCCAAGGCTTCACTCTTGTTTTTCATTCTGGATATAAACACAAGCGATAAAGCATCACCGATCAAATTGGCCACTGGGGCACTGATCATACCTAACATAGCAAAAGCGGGTCCTATAATATTCCATTTTTTGGCAATTGAAGCATGCTCGTTTACGATTTGCTCTGTTTTCTCGGCATACAGAGCGCTTTCCTGAATGTGTTGCAGCTCATGAATGGAAATCGTCTGGATTCCGGCTTCTTTATAAAACTCATTGAGCGGATTTTGCTGCAGACCGGTGACAAATAAAACCTCTTCGCCTTGCTGCTTGAGCACTGCAATCCGTTCAACCACTTCGCCCTGCTCAAAAGAAGACCAGCTAATATCCATGCGGTATTGGGCAAGTTCGTCAGTACTGATATGCAAGCTGTTATCCAGCAGACCGAGCTGCCATCCTTTTTCGCTGAATAAAGACGCGGAAACGCCGTTTTCATTGACCGTTAATTGCCGATGTCTGGAAATAAACCCAAGACATTCGCCTTTGCCATTCCCCCGACTTCCAACCAAAAGGACATCGTATTCATTCCTTGCAAGCCTCTTTGATCTAAGCTCATAGGAACTGCAATCAATACCGTGCTCCTCCATATATTTGTAGCTGCCAATGATAATCTGTCTATCATTGACTTTTCCTTTTATTCCCTCTGGCTCTTCTTCCACATGAAAAGCAGTGCGGATCGTTCGGCAAGTTCTTTTCGCCTTGCTGAACACCTCTTCTTTCCATGGATGTTCTGTTTTCTCCATTAATGAAGCCGCCAAACATATCACTTTATCCGCCTCTTGCTCCTTCTCCGCCATACATTGAATTTCTTCAACCTCTGGACGGTTAAACAGGAGTGACGAATCTTCAAATAAAATCGTTTTCGTTCGAGCGAGTTGAGATAATGATCCTTTTTCCGGAACTACGTATTTTCTTTCTTCTGAAACGAGCTCGGCCTGTTTCCAGGCATACTGGGCAGGTACAGTTATCACCCGCGGATTTGCAGCCAGAAGCACGGCGATTGCTCGAAACGGATTCCGGGTAACGGCCCAAGTCATTCCGGCTCCAATAAACCCTAATCTGCCTGCTTTTTCGCTATATGCTTGAATTTCCGGTGAAAAAGAAGCCTCTTGCTGTCCATTTAAAACAGAGCGGCTTCTCTTCCAGTTCACATATTGCAAAATGCTGAGTCCAGCAAGCACTACAAGATTTTCACGCATAAGCACGAGGGCGAGAGCGCTTGTACCTAAAATGAGATCCGAGTTTATTTTTTTCTTATCAGAATAGGTCTGAATTCCTCGTTTGAGAAAAGGGTAGCCGGTTACGACAGATACGAGCGCCGATAAAAAGAAAGGCGCTGGACTTCTTGCCAGTGCCGAACGTCCGAAAAAGACCTGCTTGATTCCCAGCACGGCCAAGCCGCCCATGGAAATAGCCAACGAAATCGGGACTTTTTCTCTTGGCTCGCCCGTATTGGTTTTAGGCGTCGTTGGGATAATCGGCAGATCACAAGGAATATCCAATTCAGCCTGAGCAGCGGCAGCTTCTCGCCTCGCTTCCTTTGACCCGGTAACCTCGTTGTGGATATCCGGGCGGGCTGTTAGATTGGCCGAACTGATCCGATCTTCTGTTTCGCGGAGTATATGGAAAATGTCCTGCTCAGAAACAAGCTTTACATCGTAAAGGAGCAGCACTCTGCCCGTCACTGTACAGGGTTCCGCTCTGTAAATTCCACTACAAGCGGACAGGCTTTTGGCTAAAAGCTCTGCGGCAGCTTTGCTTCCCTTCAAGCCGTGAACTTCCATCCGTATCCTTCCTGGTAGAACATGAAGAAACCTGTTTTTGTTTCGCAGCGATACCATATCTAACCTCCCTTTTCCATAATCAAAAAATCAACTTCACTTATGATTAACAATAGTTAGCAAAATATGCATTTTGTTTTCTGTATGTAAACCAGTATAAAAATTTCATTTAATGGAATTATTTTATTAACAACTTTTTAAGGAGAGGGTATTGTGGTCAAATCACCGCTTGGTATTATTTTCGCTGCTGCGGCCATAGCACTTGCCGTGTCCCCCGAGGCCCGAAAAGCCGCACGTAAACTTGCCGTTAAAGGGGCAGGAATGGTGCTTGATCTCGCGGATCAAGTCAAAGACGGCACTAGAGAGCTACAATCCGTAGAAACAGTGAAAAATGAAGAAAAGAATACAGAACAGTCTTTGCTTCCGTAACAATGGGCAAATGTTCGATGATTTAGAAAATGCATAATGGGGAACTACTATCCCGAAGTAACAAAAAAACAAAGGAGAGATCAGCATGCTTCAAGGCGGTTCATTATGGGGAGGTCTTATCTCCGGAGGTATAACCCAACTGCAGAATACCATTAGCTTGACGAAAGGACAAATGGATAACAAAGATTATATGGTTCATACGTCGGGGAATCTGACAGGAGCACTCGGCGTCATGGCCGGTATTGAGTATGGGGCTATCCTTGGAACTTCGTTGCTGCCAGGAGTAGGGACAGTCCTTGGTTCCGTTGTTGGTGGGTTGTTAGGGAACAGTGTGGGCCAAACAGTTGGAATGCAAGCAGGCAATGTGCTTCTTAACAATCGTTTGGTCAGCAACATGACACAGTACGCATCGAAAGTAACCGAGTCCATAACGAGCCCGGTCGTGGATGCAATGCAGACGACAGCATCTCACGAATAAATAACAAAATATCCATATAACTCGCTAACTTCGTTTAGCGAGTTTTCCCCATTTTAATAACGAGAGGAACCTGACAATCATGACTAAAAACGAACATGAGAATATTCCCGACACGATTACGATTCGCCTCAGTGCCACATGGCAATTGTTCCAAAAAATACGGTATTTATTATTTAGAAAAAAAGAATAGACAGATGGAGGCGTGCTCCGTGAACTATATTAATCGTGAAATAAGCTGGCTTCAATTTAACAGACGTGTTCTTGAGGAAGCGCAAGACGAAAGCACTCCTCTGTTGGAGCGAACAAAGTTCTTATCGATTGTTTCCACCAATCTGGACGAGTTTGTCAGCGTCAGGGTCGCAGGACTTATGGATAAAATTAGAGCGGGCAATCAAGAGGTCGATTTCACGGGCTTTACTCCGCAACAGTTACAAGATAAAGTAATCGTCATGATTGAGAAATTAGTAGCCGATCAGTATGCAACCCATGCGCGGATTCTTCGACTGTTAAAGGAAGAAGGCCTTGTTTTTACTGATTTTGGCGAGCTTAATCCTGCGCAGAAGAAAGAAATGGAAACCTATTATCTTGAAAAAGTATTTCCCGTGCTAACTCCTCTAGCGATCGATAAAAGCCGCCCTTTTCCTCTAATTCGTTCGAAAAGTATATATTTGGCTGTCGGTTTAAACCCGCCTTCCGATGCATCGGGCAAGGAAGTATATATTGCCTTGGTTGAAATTCCGTCCAATCTGCCTCGCTATATTAAAGTTCCGTCTCTATCGGATCGAGATCATTGGCAGTTTATTTTGCTCGAGGATTTGATTAAGCAGCATATACACACTTTGTTTACTACGTATACGCCTGCAACTTTCCATACATTCCGTTTAACTCGAAATGCAGACCTTGATTTAAACGAGGAAGAAGCCGAGGATATCCTTGATGAAGTGGAAAAAGTATTGCGCGCTAGAAAATGGGGTACTCCGGTTCGTTTGGAAATAGAAAAGGGATTTGATCCATTTGCACTGGAATTGCTAGAAAAAGAACTGGAAATAGAAAGCCGGTTTTTAATTACGAATGATGGACCTATTGACTTGAGCTACTTCATGTCATTCGCCAATTCGGTCGAGGGTTATGAGCATCTCAAGCATTCGAGATTTGATCCTCTATATCCGTGGGAGTTCACGAAGACGGAAGATTTTTTTTCAGTGCTGCGAAAAAGAGATGTTCTCTTATTTCATCCGTATGAATCATTTGACGTTGTTAACGATTTTGTCGAACATGCTGCTGCCGATCCATCCGTCATGGCTATCAAAATGACCTTGTATCGCGTAAACGGTAATTCACGGATTATCCGATCTTTGAATCAAGCTGCCGAAGCAGGAAAGCAGGTCACTGTAGTCGTCGAATTGAAAGCACGGTTCGATGAAGCCCGAAATATCGAATGGGCAAAAGAATTGGAAAAATCAGGGTGCCATGTCGTCTATGGCCTGTCCGGGTTGAAAATTCATGCCAAAATGATTTTGGTTGTACGTAAGGAAGCGGATTCTCTTAGACGTTATATTCATGTCGCCACCGGAAATTACAATGAAGTGTCGGCGCAAATATTTACAGATATCGGACTGTTCTCTTCCTATACGGAGATCGGCGAAGATGTCTCCAATTTATTCAACAAGATTACTGGATTTTCCGCCCCGAGCCAGTGGCATTACCTCAGCGTAGCTCCGGCGCATCTGAAACAACGCTTATTGGGCTGTATTCAACGCGAAGTAGAAAATGCCTTGAGCGGTAAACCCGCAAGGATTATAGCCAAGATGAATTCGCTATCGAATAAACAGTTGGTCGACGAGCTATACGCTGCATCCCAGGCAGGCGTCCGAATTGATCTGATCGTTCGTGGCATCTGCTGCTTGCGTCCAGGAATTCCCGGACTGAGCGACAATATTACCGTTCGCAGCATTGTCGGCCGATTTCTGGAACATTCCCGCATTTTTTATTTTGAGAATGCCGGCACGCCTCAATTGTGGCTATCCAGTGCGGACTGGATGACCAGAAATATGGACAAGCGGATTGAAATGATGTGTCCGCTATTGAATGAAGAACATCAATCTGTTGTCATCCAATATTTATTGCTGCTGCTAAGTGATAATATTAAAGCCCGACAGCTGCTTCCCGATGGACGATATGTCATGGCGCACAATGAACAGCCCCCCTGCTGTAGCCAGATAGAGGCCAAAAATCTTGTAGTAATGAAAAACAACTCCTTTCCTGTTCAAAACGACTTTATAATCCCGTTGGTACCCTCTGCAAACACAAACGGGTCAGACCTGATTCACTGACTGTTATCGTCTCCTTTTTGGTATTTATTAATAATATTGTGAAATTTATCCAAAAGATGTGGCGCCATATCCAGAATCTTGTCGTATACAGTAGGAGAGTTATCCAGATAGATCGTTTGAATGCCCATTTTGCCGATAATTAAAATTGCGAGAGGTGTTACGGACACACCTCCGCCCATACCTCCGCCGAATGACGTCATCACCCTTGCGGATTTCTGATTGTGCCTGTCCAAATCGCTTCCACCTGCCGCAAAACCATAGCTTACTTTGCAAACAGGTATGATAGTGGTGCCGTCAGACGCGGCAATCGGTTCTCCAATAATCGTATTAACGTCTACCATGCCCTTTAAATGATCCATCGCCGTTTTGACAAAAGATTGTAATGGGGACTCTGTCATTCAATTCACCTCGCTACAATAGTTCTCTTATGTCATTGTAGTCAGGATTAAACAAGAATAAACCGCGTTCGGTACGGTCAGCAGAAATTTGGAACTCTCTAAACCATAGAGAGCCAAGCCCGATCCTGTCTCCACTCCACCTGCACTGGTGTTTCAAAAAAATCGCTAAGCGTTTCGCTGCTCAAAATATCAGTCGTTTTGCCTTTGGCAAAAACAGTACCCCGTCGTATCAGAATGGTATGCGTGTACATAGGTAGAATTTCTTCTATGTGATGCGTGACATACAGCAAATTCGGCGCACCCGGCGACTCGGACAACTGACGGATACTAGTTAGTAAAGCTTCCCGGGAAAAGAAGTCCAGTCCATTACACGCCTCGTCCAAAATCAGCAGCTTGGGCGAGGCCATTAATGCGCGGGCGATAAGTACCTTTTGCTTCTCTCCCTGTGAGCAGCCCTGATACAAGCGATCTACGAGGTGAGCGCAGCCCAATTGGGTCATGAGCCGAACTGCCTGTTCTTCATCGGTATCCGTCGTCTGATCGTAAAGCCCGATAGAAGCAAATTTGCCGCTAATGACAACATCTTGCGTGCGCTGGCTACCATTGATTCTTTCCTGTAAAGAAGAACTGACCCAGCCGATGGATTTACGCAGTTCCCTCAGATCCACTTCCCCGAAGGTGTGACCCAGCACGCTGACACTGCCTGTAGTTGGCCATATGTAACCATTAATCATGTTAAGCATCGTTGTTTTGCCCGACCCATTCAATCCGAGTACAGCCCAATGCTCTCCTTCGGCTACTTGCCAGTTGATTTGATCCAGTATCGTACGGTTATCTCTTTTCCAGCTTACATTGTTCAGTTCAATGACAGAGGTCATGGCTGTACACTCCTTATATTCATCATATCATCAGATGTTTATGAATGCAGAGAAAATCATCTTTGCTACGTTTATCTTCTCTTTAATATAAGGATAGCACAGGGTTACAGGTTGTTCAATTTCAAATTCATAAATACAGTAGAAGCGAAACCATGACTAACAGCCCGCTCTCTGCCCCTTTTTGGGAGCAGAAGCGGGCTGTCTAGTTGTTATACTATCAGGATTTTGGAGAGATGAACACTGATTTATGCGGCAGCTTGTTTGCGATTTCCCGAGGGAGACTCAGGTTGGTCGCTAGTACTTCCACAGGATTCCCTGCCAGCCATTCACTCAGATCTATGGCTTCGTAATGCCCGCTGTTAAAACCAATTAAAATTCGGCATACCCCCGAGCCCGTATTTTTGATATAATGGCCCGATCCCATCGGTACATAGCCTACGTCACCAGCTTCAAACTGCTCTGTCACTGCGTTCCCTTCAGCAAGAAATACAGTCATTTCTGCGTTACCATCCAAATAATATTGCCATTCGTCTGCATTGGGATGCCAGTGCATTTCTCGCAATCCGCCTGGCTCCAGCTCAATCACAGATCCTGCCATGGTCGAAGAAATCGGAAAATCTTCTACAGTAACCGTCCGCTGCGTCCCGCCACCTGGTGCCAATCTAGGCTGTTTGGCCATTAAAGGATAACGGTGTTTGGTGAGCAGATCAGAAGAAACGCGAGGATATGCATTATGAGAATCGTTAGAAGGTACAGGTCCTTTTACAAAATAGGCTTCCTTATCTGGCAAAAGAGCCAGTTCGTCGGCTGCAAGTCCCAGATTCTGCATGACAACCTCCGCAGGAGTCTGAGCGATGAAATCCGTTACGCTGAACGTGTGATCCTCTGAAAAATCTCCATTATCAAAGATCAGGATAAAATGACATTCCCCAGGGCCAAGACCTTGAATAGAGTGACCATAACCGCGCGGAAAATACCATACATCACCAGGATTGAAGATATCGACATCGGAAGATCCGTCCGGATGGATAATGGTTGTCCGACAGGAACCGCTTACCACATAGGCCCATTCAGCCGCATTAGCATGCCAGTGGAGCTCACGCATCCCACCCGGTTCCAAACGCATGGAAACCCCGGCTATGCCTGTAGATGCGGGAAAATCATGGACCGAAGCCCCACGTGTGATACCTCCCGGTCCGGTTCTGGGTTCCTTTTTCTCCAAAGCATACTTAAATGATTTCATAGCCGATTCCTCCTCTAAATCATTTTATATGTCTATATTTACTTATTACTACATATCTATTATATACCTTTAATGTGAATAAAATCAAATCCATTCATTCTTTATCAATAGGATGTTCAATTTGATCCTCATATTCATCAAAATATACATTTCCATCAGAACTAATTACGGCATAATTGATATTTTCAATAGAAAGCCCTTTCTTTTTTATCTGCGAATGTAGCCACTCTGTTGTAATGTCATTCTGCTTTAAATTTGCTTCCACGATGTTCCCGTCCATGACTAATTCAATGGGAAAAGTCTGTTTGGAACGAACGTCCAAATGCAAATCTTTTCTGGTTACAGGCATACGATCCGGCTTGGGTAATACGGAAATGCTTCCATTCAGCTCAAGTACGGCATACTGAACATCTTGAATATTAAAAATATTTTTCCCCCGTAGCTCCTGATTAAGAGTATCCAGCGTAATCTTAAGCTTTCTCATATTACTCTCCAAAATTTTTCCTTCTTGGATCAACACGGTTGGTTTTCCCGAAAACCAGTTTCGCAGCTTGCGGTTCTTCATGGAAAAAAACATCAGCAAATAAGAAATCCCAGTAAATGTAAGCAAAGATGTTAGTAAAATCTTTATACTTATTGTGTTATTAAAGGCAAGATTCGCAGTAATGGCCCCCAATGTAATGACAGCTACAAAATCATGGTAGGTCATTTGTGCAATAGTCGATTTACCCAATATACGTGCTATAAGCATCATTAGAGTAAATGCAGAAATTGACCTTAACATGGTTTCCCATAGTTCCATATATCAAGACCTCAGTTCTCATTGTTTTCATATAGCTTTTCCAATTCCACTTTTTTCATTACACCGAATTCGGTGTCTGTATTTTTGCGTTCATGGGATGTACCCAAAAATCAGGTATAAAAAAAGGATGAATTCATAGAACATTCATCCTTTGACTTGCTGTTTTCTTTATCATGAAGTTTTTGCTTTCTTAAGGTCTTTCTCTTTGGCTTTATCTTTTACTGTACCCTTAACTTTTTCTTTGACCGGGACGATGATTTTCTTCTTTTCATTGGCAAGTTGCCAATACCTTAACACTTTCCGATACATAGACTTATCTTTTAATTGGTTAAAAATATACGGGTCTGGCTTCGTATTCACCTCAATAATCCACGGGGTGAAACGGTGATCCAGTCCGATGTCCACTCCAATTTGCCGGAAATTTGGATATGTTTTTTGTAGCTGTGTCGCAATGGTGATGCCCAGTTCATTCAATTTTTTTACCAGTTCAGCCTGCTTGCTTTTGGTTAAATGGGATTCCAGTAGCTGCTCCAGTGCCATCGGCGTGCCGCCGCTATGATAATTCGTCACGATTTTGCGGGGATGACCGAGCCGACCAATAATTCCGGTAGATTCCCATGGCCCTTTTGCATTGCGCTGCACCATGACCCGGATATCAAAATAACGCTTCTGATGGCGCAGTAAATGGATTCCCTTTTGAATGAGATAGCTTTGCTTGCCCGTTTTCTTCGACAGACTGGTATACAGTCCATCCAAACTTTTGAACACCAGACGCTTTTCCTCGTATTGATAGGCAAAACGCTGCCCTTCTTCCTGCTCTACTCTCATCACACCTTTGCCAAACGTGCCTCGCTCGGGTTTTACATAGACCATGCCGTATTGCTCCAGCATCGACTTCAGATTTGCTTTGTTGTATTTTTGAGTATTCGGTATAAAAGGCTTGATGCCGCGATGCTGGAGCAGCAATCTGGTTTTGTGCCACTTGCTGCGCAAGGCCTGCGCTTGTGAAAATTTCACTTGCCCCTCTCCTCTCTGCTGTCAGGGTAGAACGCTCCTGTATGAAAAGAACAATCCATCGTATGCACCAAATCCCCATCCGAAAGCGCCATCAGCCCTATTCCGCATATAAATGGACGACTGGCCTTGCCCGGTCGAAAGCGCCTGTCCGTACATACAATAATATAAGACGCCGAACGCGTACATTTTGCATAAATAGGGAGTGAATAACATGTCAGCGCCATCGGATGAGCAACGGAAAGGTTCCCTAACGATTGATGTTCTGATTCCTGCAATTGATAAGGATATCGCCACGCTTCCACTGGTGATAGACAGCCTGCGCCGTCACGTACAGCACCGGATTGGAACCATTTACATTATTTCACCGCAAAGTACCGGACTCCGCCGTCTTTGCGTACGCAAGAAGTGCACGTTTGTAGACGAAAAGACCATTCTGCCCATCACGAAAAAGGATATTCGCTACGGAACAACGCGTTGGGATCGCTCAGGCTGGCTGTATCAGCAATTGCTTAAAATGAACGGTGACAAAATCAGCAAAGCCTCTTTTTTTCTGGTCATTGACGCAGATACCGTCCTGATTCGTCCACATGTGTTCCGCAAAGACGGCAAGACAATATTTTACTATCGCACCTGGAGCCAGCCAGAGTATTTCCGCACCTACCACAAGCTGATGGGCGTTAAGGCCCCTTCACCAAAGTCCTTTGTTACCCACTATATGCTGTTTGAAAAAACGCGGCTCACCCGGCTCAAACAAGTCATTGAAGCCCGCCACGGGATTCCCTGGTACAAAGCGATTATCCGCAATATAGACCGGACGAAGCAGTTTGGATTTTCAGAATATGAAACATATGCCAACCACCTCTACAGCAGTGATCCCTCCCGAATGATTTTACGCAAGTCACTCAATAAAGGGCTTCATAGTCGAGCGGACTCCCTGTCACAAAAACAACTGGATACATTCGCTAAAAGCCATCGTTCCTTATCTTTTCATCAACGCAAGGTATACCAACAGGCTGCTAAAACAAAAACAGAAGCATCTGTGAAAACGAAAGCGCTCAACATGGTTTCAACTCATGATCCAAAATGGATCTGAAATCGAAGGAGGAAGCGCCTGTGCGCATCATACTGTTATGCGGCGGTGCTGGACAACGGCTGTGGCCGTTGTCCAACGGTATCCGCTCGAAGCTGTTTCTTCGGCTCCTGCCTGCCCCGGATGGGCAGAAAGAATCCATGCTTGGGCGGGTGTATCGTCAGCTTGCTGTGGCAGGACTGGATACCTCTGCCCTGCTGCTGACCCATCGGAATCAGGTAAATCTGGCCTTTCGCCATACGGAAGGTCGTCTGCCTGTTCTGGGCGAGCCTGCCAAGCGGGGCACCTTCACCGCTGCTGCACTCGCGGCTGCCTATTTGCACACCAGAGGTACAGGATTGAACGAAATCCTCTGTATCGCTCCGGCCGATATGTTTGCAGGAGAGGATTTCTTTCACAGTGTGGCAGCGCTCCCCGACCTGCTGCTCGATAGTGGCGCTGATCTGGCCATGCTTGGGACAAGGCCCAGCCATCCCTCTGACCAATACGGCTATATCGTGCCGGATCAGGAGATAACACGGGCGCATAAGGCTTCTTATGCGTTGGTTGCCCGCTTCACAGAGAAGCCGGATCGCATCGGGGCGCAGCAACTCATTAGCCAAGGTGCATTGTGGAACTGCGGCATCTACGCTTTTACGCTGAGATATATGCTGTTCTGTATGAAGCGCTGCGATTTGCCGCTGAATGATAAGGAGCTGTGCGCAATGTATGACGACCTCCCTGTTCGCAGCTTCGACGAGGAGGTCGCGGAGCGTGCCAAACATGCCGTTGTCCTGCCTTATGATGGTGAATGGTGTGATATCGGAAGTTGGCAGGCGTTAACGGAACAGCTCGGCAACCGGGTGATCGGGCGCGGACAGATCAGCGGTCCCGCTCAAGGAACGCATATCGTCAATGAGCTGCCCTATCCGCTTCATGTCATTGGCGTCGAGAATATTATCGCTGCTGCCAGTCCTGACGGCATCCTCATTGCCGCCAAGAGCTATGCCCACGCGATCAAGGAGCAGCTAGGGGCGCTTCCGCTATATCCTATGCATGGTGAAACCGCTTGGGGCAGCTATCGTGTGCTGGACGAGTTCGATCACCGCAGCCTGAACGATATCCTGGCTATACGCTTGACGGTACTGCCAGATCAACGCCTGAATGGCCGTATCCACGGCAGCGGGCTTAAAGTGTGGACGATTGTTTCCGGCCGGGGAGAGGTCATGCTGAATGGGGAACGGTTTTCGGCGGCAAGCGGCTCCGTGTTCAGCATCCCGGCGGATACGTATCACACCGTCAGGGCCAGTCTGGATACGTCACTGGAACTGGTTGAGGTACGTTTGGGCAACAGTCTGGTGAGCGCCTTTTATAAGGCTAATTCCTGACGACACTACAGTAGGACTTACTAACGTAACTACTCCTTCATGAAACCGCCAAACAAATAATCGCTTCTGTAGTCAGGGGAATAAACTTCCCTTGCTTCAGGAGCGATTTTGCGTTGTAATGTTTTGCCTGGCTAGGTTACACCTACACCTCTGACCTGAGCGGATAATATACTTCGTTAGTCTTCATCATCCCTGCTTCTCTCAAAAAATGCTGTGCGATCTGCATTTGATAATTTATGCGCACTTTCCTGGGCAGACTCCAGCCTGTTTCCACGGTAACCGAGCGTGCTCCTAAAATACGGGCTGCCGCCGTTCGAGAGGAACCTGGAAGCTCGCGCAGCCGAATGTTGAAATGTTGGTCCTTCACCTTGATGGAACAATTCATTCGCTTTATAATCCGGTGCACCGTAGGGACCGCCGAATTGCCGCTATTGGTAATCAACGTCTGACCAAGTACCTTCGCATCCTTTTGAGATAATCCGTTGGCTTCATGCAGATCCAGATACCACTCGGGTCGATGCTCTTGTGCTAATTCGAACACAGCGGCTGCCAGCGGTTGCGTGGCCGCTTTCTTTTTCGTACGCGGAAAGGTCCTGTTCAGATCAGGCACTCCTCTGATTCGCTCCTGGTAAGCCTCCCGATTCACAATGGGTATGATAATGAGCTTGCCTTGGCTGATCCGCAGCTTCTGTTGATTCAACAGCTCCACCAGCTTCTCAGCGGCCCGAATGCTTGCGATTTCCTTGCCGTGTATGCCCGCAACCACCATCACATGCGGCCGGCCCTGTCCCTCTGTGGCTATATAATAAGGAGTAGCCCAGGAGGAACCCTTCCCAAGCATATGCTTTGTGACCTTCATTTCCTCCACCTCCGTTTAGGCTCTTGATGCCCCGTTCCTCTTTCCTTCCCGGCGAATGATTTCACGGTACAGCTTCAAATATTTATCGGTCATCTGCTTGTTGGTAAATCTTTGCGTGACATACAAGCGAAGCTCGGCTGGAGACGGATAGTTTTTTTGCCGCACCTTTCGTACCATCTGGCCGACCGACTTGCAAATCAGCTGTGGAAAGCCTGCCAGCACCTCGGGGACCGAACCGTTTTTCAAAGCCAGCACAGGTGTCCCGCAAGCCATCGCCTCCACCATCACGAGTCCAAACGGCTCTTCCCACAATGTCGGAAACAACAGACACTCCGCGTGCTTGAGTAGCTTTTGCTTTTGTTGGCCCCCCACTGCTCCCACATAGCGAATATTGGGATTGTGCTGAATCCGTTTTTGAATCTCCTGGCGAAAAAAAACTGGAGCTTTGATCGGCCCGGCAATCAATAGCCTTTTTCCTGTTTGTTCTGCAACCTGAATGGCCTGCAAAACGCCTTTATTTCGTATGATTCTGCCCATGAACAGTAAATAGCCGTGCTTTTTGTCGCTAAACTCGTAATCATGTGTGTTGATGCCGTTATATACATAATAGCCTTTTCCCTCGCCCATCAACTGCCGTGCCCGCTTGCTAACATATACCGGATTGTTGCCATGCTCCTTCACAGGAAGATGAACCGTGGATACCGCCGGACAAGGGAGCTTCCTGTTTCCCATAGCCGAACGAAAGGTATGATCATGAATCATTTGCGTTCCGGGTGGCATGTGCTTTAATACGAATTGGGGGATTTGACTGTGCTTCAAGCCCTTGGGAAAGGTAATCAACCGGGCGCTGCTCCTGCTCCCACGGGCGGCAAACAGAGATACATGATGCCCCCGTTTTACCAGTTCTTCTGTTAATTCATACACAACCTTTTCAGTTCCGCCCTTGATGGAGGGCACCGGCTGTGCATTCGGAGAGTTGGAAATGACCTGAACAATTGTCAGACGTTCGCCTTTGGTCGTTTTATTCTGCTTTGGAGCCATATGAATTCCCCTTTCTGATCGGAAATACAGTGTGACTATTACAATGAGACGGAAGCCTGAACCTACTTCCGTACAAGTTATATATGTAGTATATAGGTATGTATATTTTGCATCATTGCTTGTGCAAATCGTCTTCAAGTCGGTTTTTGTCATACAGGCCCAGTGATAAGGGGAAGCTGTACATTTTGTCAATCCAGAATTAAGGAGAAAATTCTCATCGTTTTCTAATAAATCAGGGCAAAGCGTTGGGGTAACAGGATTGTAACCTTGAGTGGTAAATTCCGGATATTTTATTTATGTTATTGTCATTTCAGGACATCAACAAAATACGAAATAACGGAGGAACATCATGAAAAAACATACTACTAAAAAATTATGGATGGGCATTTGCGTTACGATGACATTGGCTTTCAGTGCAGGCAGCTTCGTTGTAGGACCAGATACCATTCATGCGGCTTCCGCAGACACAGCAGATCAGGTCATCGCTACGGGCTCCCAGTTCATGGGCGTACGTTATCAGCATGGAGCGCCGGCTGGCAATACAAGCTCTTTTGATTGCTCTTCTTTCACTCAATATGCTTTTGGACAAAATGGCATCAAGCTTCCACGCTCGTCCAGACAGCAATCGACCGTTGGTACCTTTGTGCCACGCAGCCAGCTTCAAAAAGGTGATCTGGTCTTTTTCTATTCACCAATTCACCATGTAGCGATTTATATGGGAAATGGCAAGCTACTGCACACGTTTGGTAAAGGCGGCGTAACGATTACCGATCTGAACTCAGGATGGTGGAATTCCCATTACACTACAGCACGCCGTGTCCTTTAGGACAAGCACCCGAGGGGCTATTCAACCATTCACTCACACTATACTGGAATCAACAAAAGGGCTGTTCCGCGAGTAGATATGTCTACTGGAGGGACAGCCTTTCCTGTTGATTCTGCGGCAGTGTTACGATGACCTCGCTCCCTTTTCCCTCCACACTCTCCATCCGGATCGTTCCCTGATGAACATCTGTAATTGCCTTGGCAATGGGCAATCCCAGCCCGGTTCCTCCCGTTTTACGGTGTCGGGAGCTGTCTACCCGGTAAAATCGTTCGAACACTCGTTTGACCTCTCCCTCAGGTATCCCGATTCCAGCATCCTTGACTCGAATTCGGACATGCTTTGCCTCTGTGGACAAAATAATTTCAATCTCATCCGAGCTGTATTTTAGAGCATTGTCCAGCAAGATAACCAGTAACTGCTTGATTTTTGCAAGATTGGCATCCAACCAGATTTCCGGTTCATCCATAAAAATGTTAATTTGCCGATCATGTACTGTCTTGAGATGAGCCACTACCTGCTGACAGCAGCCAACTAGCTCCATTCGTTCATGCGGTTCGGGATTTCCCTGCTGTGAGGAAGCCAGTGCCAGCAATTGCTGTGTCATGGTGCGCATCCGCTGTGTTTCTTCATAAATGGATTGAATGGATTCCTTGTAGATATCCTCGTCACGCGTGCCCCACCGTCGTAGCATGTTGGCGTAGCCCTCAATAATCATAAGCGTCGTATTCAGCTCATGCGAGGCATCAGAGACAAATTGCTGCTGGCTTTGAAAGCTTTCCTCCAGCCTGCCCATCATTCGGTTGAAAGTAGCCGTCATTTGGGACAATTCGTCATGATTATGACTGCCAACGGGGATCTTTTTAAACTTCAGACTTCTTTCAATCTCCTGCATCGTCTGGATGCTGCTCGAAATAGGCAGCAATATGGCGTTCGCCAAAATCGTGCTGCCTACCAGACTAAGTAACATGGCCCCTACGGTTGATGTGATTAGGATTGTATTCAGAATATCGAGATTGGTTTCGAGCGCATCCCATTTTTCCACGATTTCCAGCGTTCCCTCCTGCTTGCCCTCAGGGGAGAGAACCGGGAGATGGATGACCAAAATTTTATGACCTTGTACATCCGTCAGCTCCGAGCTTTGAGAAGGGTTAAAACGCATATTACCCAGCTTGAAGCGGGACTGGCGGCTGACTTCATACAATAAGCGGGATTTCTGATCAAAAACTCTCAGGATCGTATCCCCTGAAAGCTCGTCCTTTAGTTTGGGGCTCCACGCATTTTTCAGGATCATGGTCGGACCGGCCTCAGCAATGATTTCAGTCCATTTATTTTGCAGCACTTCTCTTTCATTCCGGGTCGCAATTTTGACAAACAGTAAATGCACCGTTACGTCTACAAACAGGAGAATGGAGAGGACTAAAATAGAAGCAAGCAAAGTAATTTTCGTACGCAGCTTCAATGGTCTTCCTCCCTGATGCAATATCCTACACCGCGTACAGTTTTGATCAGCTTCTTTTTGTAGCCATGGTCGATTTTTTTGCGGACATACCGGATATACACATCAACGACATTCGTATCGCCTACAAAATCAAATCCCCACACGTCCTGAATAATCTGATCCCGCTGCAAAACCTGATTTTGATGCTCCATGAGGTAGAGAAGCAGGTCAAATTCTTTGGGTGTTAACTCCATATGCTTCCCTTCACGCACCACAGACCGTGTCTTGCGGTCTAACACCAAACCATCGACCTGAAGCCGGGACGAGGGCTTGCTCTCTTCATGTGGAGGGATCGTCGCAGACTCCGGTTGATGTCTCATGCTCGCCCGCATCCGTGCCAACAGCTCCTCAATTTCAAAGGGCTTCGTAATATAATCATTCGCTCCCTCGTCCAAACCGGAAACCTTATCAGTTGTTTTGTTACGCGCGGTCACCATAATGACAGGTGTAAGTGTGTCGATTTTCCGTATCTCCCTTAACACCTCAACCCCGTTCATCTCAGGCAGCATTACATCCAGAATAATAATGTCCCAAGTGCGCGTCAAAGCCTTATCCAGTCCTTCTCTGCCGTTTTGGGCGATTTCGACCATATAGCCTTCATGGGACAGCTCCAATTGAAGCAGTCTGGAAATTTTCTCTTCATCATCGATCACCAGCACCGACTTCTTCACCACAAAATCACCTGTTTTCATAGAAAAAATAAATGATAAATGGAAATGACATTCATTTTTTATTTGATTTTAAGCTTTTAGTTGTCCGATCCCTATATAATATAACTTTGTAATTCAATTTTTTGATATTAAGGAGTATTTTATTCATGCTAATTAATGTAGACTATGCCTTGTTTCACTGGATCAATGGGTTGGCTGAACACCTTGCCTTTTTGAATGGATTGATGCGTTTTATGGCGCAATATGCACCGTATTTGTATGGGGTGGCATTACTTGTATACTGGTTCACCTTTAAAATGCCCAACCGGATGATGGTGCTGGAAGCGATTCTGACGGTATGTATCGGATTTGTGATCAGTTGGGGGCTTGGACATTTGTTTTATAGAGATCGGCCTTTTGTCGGACATTCTGTGATCCAGCTGATCCATCATGATGCCAATGCTTCATTCCCGAGCAATCATGCACTTGGAGCCTTTGCATTGGCTTCTATATTGTGGCTTCACCATCAAAAATATCGTGTCCTCTGGGTTATACTGGCTGTACTCATTTCGGTGTCTCGAGTGTGGACGGGTGTACATTATCCTTCGGATATTTTGGCAGGCGCACTCATTGGAGCAGGCTGCGCTGTCGGCATTCATACATTCATTCGAAGCCGTAAGCTTCCTGCTATCTTCATACAGGCGGCTATTATTTTTTATGAGAATTGGGAGCAGAAACTGGGGCTCAAACCTGCCAAGCAGGCCAAAGGCTGATCGTTCTCAAACATATTTCTCGACTACAAAACAGACGCTGTTTGCGTCTGTTTTTCTCTTTTTAGAGTTTGATTCAAGCATTTTTTTGAAGTAACTTCATTCTTGTTCGACCCGTTTGTTTTTTATTCCTGTTCGTACGCTTGCACTTTCCAGCTATGCTGTCGATTTGGAGCGGAGAGGTGGCATACGTTCTTCATAACGCTGATAAAACCAGATACAAGCCGCCATCCAGCTTCCGCTCATAAAATAACCCCCCAGTACGTCGCTCGGGTAGTGCACTCCCAGATAAATACGGCTTGTCCCAATGGTTACAATCAGTAGCGCGCTGACCGCAACAAGCAGGATACGGCCCAGCCTGGATGGAACATGCTTCCATATGAGAAAAGTGAGCGCTACGTACATCGTAAAGGCAGTCATGGAGTGTCCACTGGGAAAGCTGTAGCCATTGGCTTCAATAATACGATTAATCTCGGGGCGTTCGCGCCGAAATAGCATTTTTAGTACGGTATTCAGCAGCACTGAGCCCACCACGGCAATGGCTAAAAATAGCAGCTCTCTACGATGTCCCAACACTCTGTATAGTACAATCATGGCGATCACCAGAATGATAATAACCGGAACCTCGCTCCCTATGGTGGTGAAAAATTCCATGATGCGAGTCATAGCAGGCGATTCCAGTTGATGCACGGCCGTAATAATTCTAAGGTCAAAATACCGCACTTGCTGGTCGCTGACCCACAAGGCGATTAAACCGAAAACGAGCGCACATACTGCGCAGGTAAGTAATGCCAAGGAAACAGGCAACTTCGTTTGCGTTTGCTTCATGATGTTATTTGTCCTCTCCGTAATATTCGTTTCGTGGTAAAACGGGTGTATTTCGTGCTGCTTCGCTTGTACAGTACCATTCCGCCTACACCATTTTAAATGTGCATTTTCAGCTTATATAGTGTATTTATCTACTGTACCCATATTTCGTTTATCCCTATCCTGAAGGGGATTATGTTTTAGAGTAAAGTAATTTCAGCTTTTTAGCAAAAGAGCGTGGAGTCAGCCTGTGATACGAAATCAGTTCTCCGTTAAAAATTACATGGAATACACCGTAAGGTGTCGGAGACAGTTCCATCAGTTGTGGACGGTTATCCATAAGAATGATTTGGGGCTGTATTCCCAAAAGTTCGGCCGCTTCGATCACATTCTGTGTGGCAATCTCGAGATACGGGCATTGACGGGTTCGCAAGATGGTCAATCCTTGACCAAAACGCTCCAAGCGTTGGGCCCAGTTATCAGGAAAATACGGATCAACGAATGTTGGATCAAGCTTGTACGCATATAACTGAAAAGAATGAGGTGCTTTGTCTGCAAGCTGAAATCCATTTTTAAGAAAAACATCAGGACTTGGTGCCCACGATGTATCCGTGTTAGTTACAACAGCTACTCCTTTTTGACCCAGTTTCACTGCGTCCTCTATACAACGCTGAATGAGCTGAGAGCCTATACCCGCTCCCGTCACGCCAACCCATAAGCAATGAATCACAAGGTAGCCGTCCGCATGTACAGCTCTCCACGCCTGTTCTCCCCGCGTATATTCGACAAACCCTACCGACTTGTTATTTTTTCTTAGTTGTATGTAAGTCAGACCACGACTGAGTTCCTGTTCTGTCCAATTCACCTTTTGAATATATCCTGGTGCTTTTTGCATACTTCTCATGCAGTAGCAGCCGCTCTCTCTAATTTGGTTCTCCTGCCATTCAAGGGTTGAAATGTTCATATAACCTCTCCCGACTTTAAAAATCTATACTATGAAACGGATGATTGTTATATAAGCTGAACTTAGAAGTTACTTTTCAGCTTATATAACATTTAACCCCCTAATTTTCCAGGTGGCCTGACTCAAGGGAGATGGAACTGATTAGTTCAAAAAGAAGAGGACCGAAAATGAATAAATGCCTCCAACCTTAACGGTTCAAGAGGCATCTATTCATGATGTGACTAAATACGTGTACGCTAAAGCCACTATATTCGTTCTAAGTTGTTGGGGTTACTTCGCCGAGCTTGACCTTATCCTCTGCTTCCTCCGTTGGATAGCGTCTACGGAACCATAGCGACTGGAGCAGCAAAAAGGTACCACTTACCGTCCAGTATAACGGCATGGCAGCAGGCGCGTTAAAAGAAAAAACAGCCATCATGATGGGCGAAAGATATCCCATGATCGCAAACTGCTTGCGTTGCTCAGCCGTCATTTGAAGCTGGGATAGCTTGGCCTGTGCCAAGTAAACGACTGCGACGAAGATTGCCAAAATCCAGTCCGGCTGCCCGAGTCGGAACCATAGGAACGAATGAGACGCCAATTCCGGGGTAAGCCGGATGGCTGTGTACATACCGCTCAATATGGGTAGCTGAATGAGAATAGGCAAACAGCCGATATTCAGCGGATTAAATTGATGCTCTTTGTAAAGTGACATCATTTCCTGCTGCATACTCTGCTGGCTGGCAGCATCCTTCTTATTTTCGTACTTCTTCTTAATTCGGTCTAAGTCAGGCTGCATAGCGCTCATTTTGCGCTTCATCCCCTGTTGAGCACGAGTTTGGCGCATCATAAGCGGTAGTAACGCCAAACGGACGATTAACGTCAATGACATGATCGCCAGTCCAAAGCTTCCGCCAAACCATTGCGCTAGTTGCTGAATAAGCCAGGATAGCGGGAACACTACATAATGATTAAAAAATCCGGGTGTCTGTGCATTAATCTCCGCAGCATTCGCGCCGCAGCCGGAAAGCAGCATAACCACCGCCAGCGCAACCATAATTCCGAATATCCGTTCTTTTTTACCCCAATAGGTGAATCCCTTGAATCGTTTCATATGTTCCTCCTCGTTGATTGGCTGTGCCATCGTTCAACGAGGGGGAACAATCTGACGCGTCTTCATCCGGCGCTTCCTTCCGCCGGATATGACGTGCCAGCCGGACAGGCATGTCCTGCCCGCGGGCAGTTAACGGCATCAGCGGAGAAGCATGCGACCGCACGGACCCGCCTTCTATCCAGCACTCGGGCACATTGCCGTGCAAATGAGCGAGATATGCGTAGGTTACCGTACACAGCAAGCCGATCGTAAATAAGTAAGGGAGCAGGTCCTGAAGCTCAAACAAGGGATTCACCTCCTTCGGTTCGTTGCTACGATTATAGCACGAAACCAGGCAAGCGACTATTACATTAGAAAGAGATACAACAGGTTGTCGTACTACTGAATTTAAGCATCCCTCTTACTCAAAAAAGACTGAAAATGAAATGGATTATGAAACTTTTGGTTCTTTTTACAGTCTAATCAAAGGATGGCTTACCAAAGCCTTACACCCAATTTAACTATTAAAGGAGCAAGCATGAATGAAGAAAACGATACATAGCTCATTGCTAACAGGATTGGCGATAGTCAGCATCGGGCTGCCTTTGACTGGCGGTGGTTTTGCCTTAACAGCAAGTGCAGAGCAAGCGACGGTCTCTATGAGCAACGGGGCTTATAGTTCTCCAATCCAAGCGCCTGTGATCAAGCCCTCCTGGTCTTTTCCCGTTATCCCAATCGATAGAAATCAGGTTCCAGATCAGGCGGTTGCGGTTGCGGAAAACGGTAAGGTGTTCGCAGTGGATTCTAACCACAGACTGGTTGCCCTTGAAGGTACTTCGGGACGGAAATTGTGGCAATATGGAAATCAGCTTACCCCTGTTTTGATTCATAGCAACGACACCATTTACGGAATGACACAGAGCGGTTCCGTCTATGCCGTTACAGAATCAGGCAAGAAAGCATGGACCACTTCATTAGGTTTTACTAAGGCAGATCATATTTATAGAATAGACTCTACAATATACATTACACAGTCGGAGCAAATGGCTGCCGTTGATGCTGCCAGCGGCAAGCTCAAATGGAAAATCAGTGAGGATAAGGACTCGTACCACGGTCTGAACAAGTTAATGGAAACCAACGGTGTCCTCATCCGCAATTATAACGTACAGGGCAGCCTAACCTTTGAACAGATCAATGCATATGATGCTAAATCTGGCAAAAAGCTTTGGGAAAGCTTCAGAACTTCCTTTCCACTAACCGTTAAAGACGGGGTCGTCTACTCTGTTGTCAACACGTTTATGATTGATGACGATCCGGTAAACAGAAAGATTACGATAGCACAGTATAATCTCAAGACAGGAGAATCCAAAGGAGAGCGTCAATACCGCTGGACTGACCCTGAGAATAAAGACGGTATCTTCCGATCCGGAGGCATTCATGGCTCTGCTTTTCTGGACGGCAAAGACCTTTATGTTTTTCAGGGAAAGACACTGGCTTCCTATGACTTCTGGAACTACAAGCCAGACAGCAAACCTGCTCGCAAGTGGTCGCAAAATGGCTATGAGCAGCTTGTTCCTTTATGGTCCATTCATGAAGGTCGCATGTTCTACCAAGATTTTAGTATGGGCGGACTGATTGCCATGAAGCTGGCTTCCGGGCAATTCATTCATTATGATTACGGTGATAATCCAACCATTCAGGCTGATGTATTCGGCAAAGGGGTCTATGTTGGACAATCAGATGGCGTGTTTCATGGTTATGACCTGATGACCTTGAAACCCGTGTTTACCGTCAACATTGGATCACGCTCCTTCGGTCCAACGCTCAAATCCGGCGGAATGATATTTATTCAAAGCGGCAACCATCTGCATGCTGTCAAGCTCCCTGCTTCTTTAAAATAATTTCAAACCTTAACGAATAGCAAGCATACGGTTCAGTGCCAGCACAGCATCCTGTCTAACCTGATTGCTCACACGAATCACACCAACAGGCTCTCCACGGTCAATCTGCTCCATCGCCCATAGCAGATGAGGAAGATCAATCCGGTTCATCGTCAGGCAGGGACACATATCGGGATTGAGCGATTCAATCTGCTGTTCGGGGTACTGCTGCCGGATACGCTGCACGAGATTCATTTCGGTGCCAACAGCCCATTTTGTCCCCGGCTCTGCCGCATGGATCGTGTCGATGATGAATTTCGTGGAGCCCGCGCAATCTGCAAGCTGAACAACCTCATAAGAGCATTCGGGATGAACGATGACCCGGATGCTCTCGTCGCGCTCACGGATACGATGGATATTCTCGACCGTAAATTTTTCATGAACAGAGCAGTGCCCTTTCCATAAAATAATTTTTACGGCTGCCGGGTCACGGTCCGTCTCCAGTTGATCGGTCATTGGATTCCACACCGCCATTTCATTCAGCGGAATGCCAAGATCGTAAGCTGTGTTGCGGCCCAAGTGCTGATCCGGCAAAAACAAAATGCGTTTCTTCTGCTTCAGCGCCCAATCCAGCACTTGCTTGGCATTCGAAGAGGTCACCGTAGCCCCGCCATGTCTCCCCACAAAAGCTTTAATTTCTGCCGTGGAATTCACATAGGTCAGTGGGATGATCGTGTCGCCCACCATCTCCTGCAAATGCTTCCAGGCCCGCTCTGTCTGCTCCATATTCGCCATATCTGCCATCGAGCAGCCTGCACGCATATCCGGCAACACGACCGTTTGCCGATCCGTAGTCAGCATATCCGCTGTTTCTGCCATAAAATGTACTCCACAAAACACAATAAATTCTGCTTCCTGATTTTGTGCCGCCATTTGGGCAAGCTGAAGGGAATCCCCTGTTATATCTGCAAACTGAATAACCTCATCCTTCTGATAGTGATGGCCCGGAATAAGCAGCTTTTGTCCCCATTTTTGCTTCAATTGGGCGACACGCTGCTCCATATCAGCAACCGTCAGTGTCTTATAATGCTCTGGCATGAGTCCACGATTTCCTTGTAAAACGTCAAGCATAGACATTTGAATCCCTCCATTATCTCTGCGACTGTCTGACCCGTCTTCCCACGAACAGACAAGCGCTGTGTGTACCAGTATGTTTACAAGTGTCTTGACACTTATATTTACACATGCCTACAATAATCTCAAGGCTTTTTGGATGGAATTATTTTTAGCAGGGGGAGATTGGCCATGATTTATCTGGACTATGCCGCTTCTACACCGATGTGTGACGAAGCTTTGAATATGTATAACACATTAAATAAGGAAATGTTCGGAAATGCCAGCAGCCTCCATGATGCAGGAGGTCAGGCAGCTTATGCACTGGATTATAGCAGACAACGGATCGCAGACATGATTGGAGGTCAAAAGGAAGGAGTTTATTTTACAACAGGAGGAACAGAGTCTAATATGCTGGCTGTACAGTCCATCCTAAAAGGATTGCCACAGCATAAAAAACACTGGATCATGAGCGCCCTGGAACACCATTCGATGTACAATCTTGCTGCTTTACTGGAGCGGCAGGGCTATGAGCTGACCATTGTGCAGCCGGACAAGGAAGGACGAATCACCCGGGATGTCCTCTTACCTCATCTCAGAGAAGACACTGGGCTTGTATCCATACAACACGCCAATTCAGAGACCGGACTTATTCAGGATATTGCTGCCTTGTCTCCCCTGCTACGCGAACGGGGGATTTTGCTGCACAGCGACGCGGTACAAACCTTTGGCAACATTCCAGTTCATGTAGATCTGCTAGGGGTGGACGCTCTCTCCATATCGAGCCATAAAGTGTATGGTCCCAAGGGTGTGGGGGCGGTATATCTCAGACCGGGAACGCCGTGGCGCCCTGTGTATCCTGATACGCTGCATGAAAACGGATTTCGCCCCGGAACGGTCAACGTTCCCGGGATTGCGGCGTTTGTTGCGGCAGCGGAAATGATGACAGAACAAATGGAACTGCATCAGGAACAATATGCCGCGCTGAGACAGTATTTTTTTACCAAAATTCGGGAAAGATCAATCCCATTGCGTTTGGCCATACAGGAGAACAATAGGATTGCCAGGCTCAGTCATATTCTGGGATGTTTTTTTCACGGTTATGAGGGACAATATGTTATGCTGGAATGTAACCGTAGCGGTGTCTGTATATCCACCGGAAGCGCCTGCGCCGCCGGACATCACGAGCCTTCACCTGCTTTACAGGCGCTTGGAGCATCCGGTCGGGAGGCATTGCAATTTATCCGTATTTCCTTCGGAAGAACAACAACCACCGGAGATCTGGATGTGTTGGTGGATATTTTAACAGACCTGACAAGCAGACAAGAAAGGAGCTTATCCCGTTGACTGAATCTTTAAAACGGATGGGCACGGAACGCCGCGAACAGCTATTACTGTGGCTTAAGAGCGAATCCCCGCTGACCGGGAGCGAACTCGCACGCAGGGCTTCCGTCTCCAGACAAGTAATCGTACAGGATATTTCGCTGTTAAAAGCAAGCCAAGAGCCTATTCTTGCAACAAGTCAAGGATACATTTATATGGAGCCCTCGGGTCAGGCGGCCCCTCCAGCCTCACGTATTATCGTGTGCAAGCACCGACCTGAACAGACAGAAGAGGAACTAAAGCTGATCGTCGACTATGGCGTAAGTGTACAGGACGTTATTGTGGAGCATCCCGTATATGGTGATCTGACTGCTCCGATTCGGGTTGGAACCCGCAAGGAAGTAGACGATTTTATCCGTAAAATCAGCTCCACCCAAGCGATTTATCTGTCACAACTGACCGGAGGTATTCACCTTCATACCTTGCACGCCCCGGATGAAACCAAAATTGATGAAGCCTGTGCTGCATTGGAGAAAGCAGGCTTTCTAATAGCGGACTAGCTTGCAGTGTTATAGCAGTAGATAGTAAATACTATGTAGTCCCTGTCTCGCATGTGGAGCGCACTCTGCGCTCCGATAAAGGGGCTTACAGGATGAAAAACAGTCTCCTTAAAAGGTAAAAATCCCGGCCCCCTCATACAAGGGAATCGGGAACGGATTACGTTAACTTAATTTCGAGCAATTCGTATTTGATGACAGCCATAGGTGCATTCACATGAACGATACTGCCCACTTCTTTACCCAAGAGCTCCTTGCCTAGAGGGCTTTCATAGGAAATTTTGTTATCCAGCACGTCCGCCTCCGCAGGACTTACAATCTTGTATTCCATCTTTTCGGAAAATTCAATATCATTCAGAATAACTGTCGATCCGATACTAACGGTTCTAAGATCCAAACTGCTCTCATCCACGACCCGAGCTTTGGTCAGCATTTTCTCCAATATGATAATCCGGGTTTCCATAAACGCTTGGTCGTCCTTCGCTGAGTGATACTCACTATTTTCTTTCAAATCGCCGTAGCTGATAGCCAGCTTAAGCCGTTCGGCGAGTTCCTTGCGTTTGACAGTCTTTAGTTCCTTAAGCTCATCCTCCAGCTTGGTCAATCCCTCTTTAGTCAACAATACTTCTTCATTCGACATATTTTATCTACAACTCCTATTTGGCTTGCTTTATTGTAGTTTAACCTATATTGGAGCAACATGCGAAAAGAAATTACAGGGTGATAGGAGTCGGGTTCACCCAGATAGGGTTATTCTTACAGTAACCAACGCTTTCTGGTTCGCATATCATATGAATATAACGGCATTTTGAATGAGCACGCGCAGTTCCGTTGTCCTTGTCCCGCTATGGCATAAAAACGGGCATGGACAGCATATGGCGGGAGGAAGATTCAATGACTTCCTTAGGAAAGAATGGAAACCGTAATCGTAATCAGAAATCTAAATCATCCCCTAACCCCAACGGACAAAAGAAAAATGGGTTAAATAGTAACTCGTCTATCTTCTCCGCCCTGCATGGAAAAAATGTGGAGGTCATCGTAGCAGCCCTGTTATTAACAGGAAAGCTGCATGTCGATTCCGTTACTTTATACAGACAAGCAACGCTGCTTGTGGGATTAACGGGAAAATACAAAACATTAGCAGCAGACCCTTCCAACGTTGATAACATGGTGAAATTTTTAAATGATAACGGGAATATGACGCTGGATCAAGTGATACAAGCCTTTCAAAAGAAAATGGGAAAGTAATATGCCGATTACGAAAGGGGTTATTTGCGGTGAGTGAGCTTGCGCCAAGTGAGTTTGACGGAGAGCATTTTGCAGAGTTTATCATTATCACGATTCTGATTGTTTTATTCTTCTTTGGCTCCACCAATATAGATAATCTCTCGACTCAACCAACTCAACCTTAAATGGGCAGGCCCCCGTTCCCGGGGGCTTTTTTTGTAATAATACCGATATTCGGGATGAGAACCGATAGACAGACATATGAAACGACAGCCCGAATAAGTAAAAAGAGCATCTAGCGACTCTCAAAAAGTCAGTAGATGCTCTTACATTTAGCGTTCTTTCACTTCGACGATCATCGTTTTGCTAGATGTTTCTCCTGAAGCATTGACGAGTTCAGCCCGATATTCATATGTGCCCGGTTTGCGGCCTTGGATATCTGTGAAGGCGGTTTGGGCCTGCGGCGTTTGGTTCCGCAGCTCTTGCGTATCGACCAGTTCTCCATTTTCATATAAATGGTATGTGGTCGCATTCGTGCCCCACCACATGTTCATAGCAACGGTGTAATTGCCGTCACCATCCCAGTTGTTGTGCGACAGCACTGGAATGCCGGGCGAAGCATCGGTCACTTCGACGGTTAACGGATCACTAACCGTTTTACCGGAAGCGTTGATCAGCTCGGCGGTGTACGTATAAGTGCCATTTGCCTTGCCCGTTACCGGGATGACTGCGTTCTGTGCCCCGGGGGAGGCGGATTTCAACGGTTGAGTTCCGATCAGCTCGCCGTTTTCATACAGCTTGAGTTCATCACCGTTCGTACCCCACCACAGATTCATGGTGATCTTATAATCGCCGTCCTTCAAACCGTTATCATGCCCATTGTCATGAGACAATACAGGCTTGCCCGGCACTTCGCCTGCAACAGCTTTCTGTACTGTAACGGTTACAGGATTGGATACGACCGTTTTACCGTCCAAGGTTACGCTGGCCGTAATTTCGGCGCTCCCCTCTTTTTCTGCCTTAATTTGTCCATACGTATCAAGGGTAACAGACTCATGACTGCTGGCATACTGAACGGAAGCATGACTTAAATCCGCTTCGCTGCCATCCGTGAGCGTACCGCTGAGATGTGTTACTGCTGTATCCCCAACGTTGAGGGTTGTTTGATCCAGCGAAAGCTTCACTTCTTGCAATACCGCCCCTGCCTGAGCTGTAAAATCATCAAGACTACGCGGTTTTAACTGGTAATTCCCTTTGAAAATCGCTGAAATTCCCTTGATCTTCACTTGCTGTCCTTCTTGATACGGAAAAGAGGTCCGTGTTACGCCTGTACGTGCATCCACGCGTACATGTTGGCTTACCTCGCCGGACACCGCATCAAATTCGAACGAACCAACGGGAGTCGCGTCTACTACATTACGAATGATGGCATGTGGAAGTTCGACCAACTGTCCTTGGTTCGTATCGCTAAGTTCGGTAATCTGTAGAGCTTTCGGAAGCTGTCCTTCTCCTGTTTTTTCAATGGCTACCGGATCGGTCAGCTCCAATTCGCTGTTATACAGCGCCAGGGTTGCCGTAACCTTCACCTGATCGCCTGGGTGAAAACCGCTTTGGTTTTGGTATACATAGATACCGCCGCTTTCATCCTGCACATAAAAGGCTTGTCCGCCAAATGCACCCGGTTCGGTCGTCACCGTACCTTCCAGTGTAACCACTTTGCCAGCCGGGAGACTCCGCGCTTCTGCAACACTGATACGAGCCGGGACGGTATTTCCTTCCTCGGGCAACGGCTGGGCCGGAACATCCGCCAGTACAACCGATTGCGTCAACAGGTTGCTGCCGTTTTGTCTCAGCCTGAGACTGGCCGAACCGCTGGTTCCCGGCTTAATCCGTACGGTGAGGTCTTTGTAGGCATGTCCCTTGCTGTCGGACTCCAGACTGAATGCTCCACTATAGCCGTACGAGGTCGGCCAGGTGCCATCCTGGCTTTGAATCTGGGCTACCTGATTGCCGCCCGCTACATAAATACCTGTACTGAATCCGCTAACCGTGGCATTTGGCGCAAGTTGATCGGCAGTAATTCGAATTTGAAAAGGCTCTGCATTCGGCAACTGATCCTGACGAACGATGCTGTACACAGGCTGCGCACTGGCAGTAGGTCCGCCATAGGAGCCAGCTTTGAAAGTTTGCTGATCCCACCACTTGTAACCGGCTGCGGGAGCGGACCAAGGCTCGGCTTGTGGCTCCGTTGAAGCCTGCGGCTCCTCAAAAGGCAGCAGTGCTGTCGGCTGATCAAGCTGCAAGCTTTTCACATCCGTCAGACTGGTGTAGTTCTCCTTCTTGGATAACCAATCAACGATATTAACCAGCAACACGGCATCATCCTGCTCCTTAAAGCCGTCATACGTCGTCTTCTTGGTTCCTGTCTCTTCGCGCAGATATTTCGGCGTCGCATCTTCAACAGGCGATGAATCTCCCAAGAAGGCTGCTTTGCCGAGTCCTACTTTGGATACGGCTGCATAGGGTCCTTCCGGTATGCCGCCTCCGTTATAGACGCCCTGATCTACAGCGTTACCCCAAGCCTGGTTTGTTTCGGGCAGGTATACGATGCCCTTGGCTTTTGACGGGTCGATAATCGCCAGCGTTGATCCCGCATGCATGGCTACATTGCTTACGCCCGCTGTAATGCCGAACGCCTGCGCAGGCTGGACAATCTGATTGGCGGTAATATCGCCTAATGCATTGTAGCGAAAACGCACGCCAAACTGGCTCCCCAGCCAATCCGAGCTGACTACGCCCTGCATCGCTGCCGAGCTTCTTTCTTCCGCGCTCATTCCCTTGGCAGGATCCTCCCATGCTCCGCGACGGTAGCCGTTAATACTCTCTGATCCGTCCCAACGGTTCTTGTTGCGGTCCGCATTATAATGATCTCCAATGAAGAAAATGCTGTTGCCTGCTTTTACATACTGCTCCATCGCAGCCTGTTCGCTTTGTTTGAAAGGAATATTCGGCTCTGCCGTTACAAAAACATCATAATCTTTCAAATCATTGTAAGTAATCGGCGTAGATTTGCGAAGCTCATGCACATCATAGCCGTTGCTTGCGAGGGCTTGGCCAAAGTCTGAAAATCCGCCGTTAATCACCCAGTCTGCCGCACCAGCCGTCTGTCCGTGTGTATTATCGAATAATATTTTTTTACCCGCATTCTCATTGACCACTTTGGCTGCAATAAAAGGCGCTGGATCTGCCGGGCCTTCTGCCCATACCGGTTGTATGCTGCTCGCAACACCAGCGTACAATGACAAAGTGAACACCATAGCGGTTGCATATTTGAAGCCACGGGATGTAAAACTGCGAAAGATTCCCATTCTATTCCTCCTGTTTGTTGGTTTAAGGCCCCCGATGAGGGGGAACAAATACAAATTCTAGCACTCATTTATGTTCGGACATGCGATGTTTTGTAAATATTCAGGAGTAATGAACAGGAAGGAAGTTCCAATAAAACAGATATACCGTGTGCAATAACGTGAGTACCGCAAACACGATTTTCCCTATAGCCCTAGTTTTACTTTCCCCTGTAATCAGCTTCGCGCCATTCACGATCAATACCCATACGGCAATTAGGGCTGAAATCAGCGGGAGCGTGCAAATCCCCCAGATATACCAAGTCGGATAGCCATATACAATCTGACTGTTACCATAAATAAACTGCACGCCGAGAAAAATCGTATTTAGCAACGCGATGAATGCAAGATTGGAAGAAATGTGAACTTTATTTTTGCGGATAGATCTTATTGCATACCTTACGACCCAAATCAGCAGGGTTGTGATGAAAAACAAGGAGGCAGCAGCGTAGTTGACAAGCAGCGTCCAGGTACGGTGCCAAAGTGTCGTCTGCTTCATGGTCTTACTATCCGGGGCGACCATCATCCATGTACCGTTTTGCGGATACAGCAAAATTTTAAGCTGTCCCCCCTTTTCCACAAACAGCCCATCGCCTGCTGCTTGAAAAACTTTGTTCGTTGCTTCATTTTCATTCGGGTACACACCGTTAACAATTAACGTATGATCATCTTGAATCTGAACGGTGTATTTAATGCTTCCCAGCATCCGAATCCATTTCCCCCACCCATGAACGGGGTTCACATTCACCTGATATACGCCCTCGATCTCTGGGCGAAGCTTCACTTGGGTAGCAGAAGGAGACAGTGACTGAGAATCGGCCTGCGGCTCTGCGGGCAGCATTTGGGCTATCGCATTTATGACTTCTCCATGAAGCAGGGTGTCCGTGTCAGCCGTATTAATGGTCATAAAAATTCCAATCTTTTGAGACGGAATCAGTATCATTTCGGAAATAAAATCATCAATTTCCCCAGTAGCCCACAGCATGGGTACGCCCGTCTCCAGTTGGCCACGGAAAAATCCGTAGCCCACGCCATCCAGACGTGGATCTGCTGCAAATTGCTGTGTATGCATGGCTTTTACCGTTTGGGGCTGGAGCACCGCCCTCCCCTCATATCTGCCTTCGTTTAAATGAGTGATCAGATAATGTGAAAATTCGTTGGGTGTGACGTTCAACGCTCCTGCTCCCGGCAGATTAATATACGAAAAAGGCTGTTTCAAATACGCTCCATGTTTCCACCGATACGATTGGGCCAGTGCCGAATTATTTAGCGGCAAATCCAGTGTTGCGCTCGGCATATCCATCGGGTCGAACAAATGGGTACGGAGGTAATCATTCAGCCCCTGACCGCTCACTTGCTCCACTATATTACCGACCAGACCGTAGGCGACATTACTGTAATCAAACTGAATTCCGGGCTCGCGAATGGGCGGCTGATTTTGAAAATAAGTGCTGAGATACTGCTCTGTAGGCAAAGAGCCTGCATTAGTCGAGCTGTTAATGCCGTACAGCGCTTCGTCCAATCCTGCGGTGTGTGTCAAAAGCTGATGCAGATTAAAAGGCTGATTTTGGTATTGCGAAGCTTCATAGCTATGCAGATAGCTGTTTACGTCTTCATTCAAATCGAGCTTGTTTCGCTCGACCAGCTGCATAGCGGCGCTTGCACTAAAAGATTTGGTTAGAGAGCCGACACGAACAATGGTCTTCGCCGGGTCGAAAGCTATTTTTCGCTCCAGGTCTGCATATCCATACCCTTTACTAAAAAGAATTTGATCTCCCTGGGTCACTACGACGGCAGCCCCCGGAATATGCCATTTGTCCAATTCTGTGTTCATGATGTGATCCACTGCTTTTTCCAATGGATTCGGCGTTAAGCTGACTGCTGCCCATGCCGGAGCAATGAGCACGTTCCAGAGAAACAACGCTGCTATGAATGCGGAAAGGCAACAAATGCCTCTATTCTTCATATAAAGTACCATCCTTACGTATGAAGTTAGTTCATTGATTTGACGGTGCGGTGATTGCATAGCGGAGCAGATATTTTCACTCGGATTCGGAGCCATCAGCATGGCGCTATGGAATCATCGCACTTCCCATAGCGGGAGTGCAGATGATAGAGCGAATCCTGATCGAATCGCGTAAGCAGTGGGCTTCTTACATGTTCGATCAGGATTCATGGGTTACAGATTAAAAATTAGTGAACTCCAGTCAAATCAACGACCGTAGTTTTTCAAGAATTATGATGTGCCAAATCTTGTGTCATGTCTTTGTCCATGTTTCGGATTATGTTTTGTATTGCGACACGGATACTTTTTACATTTTCCTCGATAAATCCGAGTTCCAGCAGTTCATAATGATTGCCAATCAAGCTATGCTCTTCATAGCTTCCTTGTGTAGCGTCTTTCCATAAAAGTCGGTTATCTCCTGTACCCTTGACCGTTTCCGATCCAACGGCGACAAAGCCGTGAATATTCGCCTGAACGCTCTCTGTGTTCACAAGCTGGTTGCCATACACCGCGTAAGCGATCATTTTACGCTGGTACGTTTCATTCAACAGCTCACGGTAGGATTCGGGAACCTGTTCCAGCATGGCATGAATTTCCTGCTCTGTTTCTTCGACTGTGAAGGGCAGGGCTTCCGTCCTTTTGACCGAATCGAGCATCAAAATGTCGGATACAGCATGACCTTGACGCTCCAGCGTGTCGGCAACCTTGTGCGCCAGATTACCGCCTATGGAATAACCAAGCAGCACATACGGGCCTTGCGCTTGCGTGCTGACGATCAAATCAACATACCGTGCCAACATTTCCTGCTCATTCGCAGCATCATCTACGAACTCCAATCCATACACGACTGCGTCCTGATCCAGTTGTTTCGCAAGCTCCGCGAACGACAGCCCGTATCCAAGCATGGGCGGAAAGCAGAAGATGGAGACAGGACCGTGTTCATTCAAACGAATGATTGGACTATCTGCCTTGGATTGCAAATCCGATTTTAATAATGCGAGCGCCTGCTCTTCTATGGTCGGGAACTCCAGAACACTGCGGATTGGAAGCTCGATGTCTGTGGCAAGGTGAACTTTGCGTACAAGCTCCAGCACTTTCAAGGAATGTCCCCCCAACGTGAAAAAGTCATCGTGGATACCCACTTGCGGGATTTCGAGCACTTCCTGCCAAATGGCTGCCAGCAGCTGCTCCACATCGGTTCGCGGTGCGACATATTCTATACCCGTGTGCAGCGCTTTGTCCGGCACAGGTAACGCTTTGCGGTCGATTTTGCCATTGGTCGTCAGCGGAAACCGATCCAGCTGTACAAATGCGGATGGAATCATATAGCTCGGCAGACTACCCGACAGCACAGCCCGAATCTCGCGGACAGTCAGCTGTTCATCGGAAGTGAAGTAAGCACATAATTGCTGCTGGCCTGCTCCATCCCGCAAAGCGATAACAACGCTATCCCGTACGGACGGTACACTTGCCAGCCGCGCCTCCACCTCGCCCAGCTCAATCCGGTAACCGCGAATTTTAACCTGTTGATCAATCCGTCCAGCGTATTCCAGCATGCCATCTTCACGCCAGCGAACAAGGTCTCCCGTACGGTACAGGCGATCTCCATCTATCCACGGGTTAGCAAGAAATCTCTCGGCCGTTAGCTCAGGACGGTTCAGATAACCGCGTGCAACTCCGTCTCCGCCGACAACCAGCTCACCCCAGGCTCCGACCGGCTGCAGGTTAAATGACGAATCCACAACATACGCCGTCGAATTGCGGATGGGGCGTCCGATCGGCACTGAATCCAGCTGTTCTTCCGTAATGTGGTACGTCGTCGAAAAGGTTGTATTTTCCGTCGGCCCATAGCCGTTAATGATGTTCATGTTCGGATTGTCACGCAGGACCCGGTTAATATGGGGCGCAGACAAAACATCACCACCAACCAGCAAATACTTCACATCGCCGAAAAGCTTACTGTCCTGCTGCGAAAGCTGATTAAATAACGGTGTAGTCAGCCACATCATGGTGACGCGATGATCCCGTATCGTCTCTTTAAGCTTGGCCGCGTCCAAAAGATCATCCTTATGCACGAGAACAAGCTGACCGCCGTTCAGCAGCGCACCCCAAATTTCAAACGTAGACACATCGAATACAAACGCACAAGTCTGCAGCATGCGGGTCGATTCATCAAATGGGACATAATCCGTATTGCGGACCAGGCGCACGACACTTTGATGCTCAACAACGACGCCCTTAGGCTTGCCTGTCGAACCTGAGGTATAAATGACATAAGCAGCATGATGACCCGCTCCATCTATACCCAGATTGGAAGCATCTGCACTGTAGGACATATCATCATTCAGATTCACAATCTGTCCGTCAAAATAGCAACGATCCAGTAAATCCTGCTGAGCCAGCAGCAGCTTGGCTCCCGAGTCCTCCAGCATATAACGGATACGGTCCTCCGGATATTGAGGGTCTACCGGCACATACGCGCCTCCAGCCTTCAATATAGCGAGTGTTCCAGTAATCATATCCAGCGAACGCTCCGTCAGAATGCCGACAGGTTCATCGGGCTTCACCCCTGCATCCCGCAGCGTATGCGCTAATCGGTTGGCTGTCTCATTGAGCTCCCGATAGGTCAATGATTGATGACCCAAAGCTACGGCAATATGATCCGGCGTGCGCTCAGCCTGCTCCTCAAACAGTTTTTGGATCGTCTGATTACGTGGATATGCAGAGGCAGTGTCATTAAACTCTCCTGTAATTTGTTGTTTTTCCGCCGCTGTAACCAGTTCCAGCTCTTCTACGCAAACATTCGGGTTAAGCAAAATTTGCTCCAGAAGATTCACAAAATGTCCATGCAGACGCTTAATGTCTGTTTGATCAAAGCTTAACGCGTTATACATAAAGCGAATCTTGATGCATTCTCCCGGCATAACGACGACGTTCAGATCGTAGTTGGTCTGCTCTGCAGTCACCACGTTGGAAATCGGGAATGCATCCTGCCCGTCACTTCCCAGCTCCTCGACCTGCTCCTCCACCGGATAATTTTCAAACACCATAATATGGTTAATTAAATCCTGCTTCTGATCGGTCAATGCCTGAATTTCAAACAGTGGATACGTGTCATACGCATGAGAAGCCAGCGCCTGCTCCTGCATTTTCTTCATAACTTCTGCAAAAGATTCCCCTGCCTCGCTGCGGATGCGAACGGGAATGGTATTAATGAATAATCCGATAATATCCTCGACCCCGATAATATCTGATGGACGACCTGAGACGACACTGCCAAATACGACATCACTGTGGTTGTTATATTTTTGCAGCACAATCCCCCATGCGGTTTGTAATAACGTATTCATGGTCACCTGATACCGCTTAGCTGTCTCCTCCACCCGGAGGGTCAGCTCACGCTCCAAATCCGTCGCCCAATCGCTGGCCGTGTAGCCTTCACTCTTGCGACCGGATTTTACAGCTGGTAGTGCTGTTTGCTGCTCATACCCGGATAAATAGCTGCTCCAGTAGTCGGCTGCCGCCTTGCGATCCTGTGCTTCCAGCCATTCAATATAGCTGCTGTACGGCACTGCAGGTGCCAACTCTGGCACTCTGCCCTCCTGAAGTGCTGCATAGCTTTCAAACACTTCTTTATTTATAAGGGACAGACACCAGCCGTCCATGACGATATGATGGAAGCTCCATACAAAATGATAGCTGTCTTCTCCGGTACGTAAAATCGCTACACGCAACAGGACATCCCGACGCAGATCAAAGCCTCGTGCTCTATCTTCCAACTCGAAGCTTTTCACCCAGGTATCCCTTGTGTCCACATCCAGCTTGTGTAAATCTTCATATTGAAAGCCGCAATCCCGACTTCGATACACAACCTGCAACGGTTCCGTATCCCGGCCAAAATAAAAATGTGTACGCAGCGCCTCATGTCGCCGAACCAGAATATTCAGGCTTTCTGCAAAAGCTTGAATGTCCATCCGACCTCGCATATCATAAGAAACCTGCTCAAAATACGCATCATTCGCGGCTGCTTGACTATCCAGCTGGCTGTGAAACAGCATCCCTTTTTGCATCGGGGTCAGTGCATATACATTGTCGACCTTACCCGCAGCACCCATTTCAGATAACAGGCTGTCCAAGCCCTCCACACTCATTCCTTTATAGGAAATATCACTTGGGGTCAGCTCCGGGTGTTCTTTATGGATGCAATGCGTTAAAATTTCACGCAGGCTCGATTCCAGCAATTTCGCCAATCGCTCTATCGTCTCCGGTCGATAGCTGGTACGGCTATAGCTAATCGTCAGACCCAGCTGACCTCCCGAAATGATGCCGCCAAAATCCAGCGTATACGTCCGAGCCATGGTCGGGCTCAGCGGCATGCCCCCACTATAAGGGGATGACTCCAGATCATTTCCCTTCATATCCTGATCGAACTGTCCCAAATAGTTAAAGCTGATTTCGGGATCTGTCGTAAATAGGGCTGGAGATGCCTCCGGTGCCTGTGTCTGGCGGTCGGCTACATATTTCAGTACACCGTAGCCGATCCCTTTTTGCGGGATGCCGCGCAGTCCTTCCTTCACATGCTTAATCCGTTGCGAAAGAGCCATTTCTTCCGGCATATTAAGCAAAACAGGATATTGACTTGTAAACCACCCTATTGTTCGGGTAATGTCTACCTCAGGTAAAATAGCTTCGCGTCCATGCCCCTCCAGATGAATCAGGAAACGCTCATATCCGCTCCACGCTTGCAGTGCCATCCCTACCGCTGTCAGCAACAGATCGTTAACCTCGGTGTGGTAGGCACGATTGGCCTGCTTGAGCAGCTGCTCTGTCTCCGCACTTGTCCATACAGCGGTAACCGACTCACTGTCACCAATCAACGGCTTTTCGTGTTCATGATGCCCGTAATCCTGCGGCAAGGGAACCAGCTCGGCTTGTGCAAGCTCCTCCCAGTACGAGCGCTCACGTTCCATGGCTGGGCTATTGGCATAAGCGTACAACTGCTGGGCCCACGTTTGGAATGAATCCGTTTTATGAGGCAACTGAATCACCTGTTCTCCCTTGGAGGCTTGATCATAAGCAGTCGCCAAATCCTCGAATAAAATGCGCCAGGATACCCCGTCCACCGCCAAATGATGAATCACGACCAGCAGATGATCTCCATCCGGGCAACGGAACAGCCCCAGCCTCATGAGCGGCCCTTCGCTTAGGGAAATGCCGGATTGAATTTCATTGCAATTGGCTTCAACCATCTTCGCCAAATCGCCCTCGTTTACTTCGCTGTCCCTATAATCAAAGATTTCCAGATGGTATGGTTCGCCTTCCTCTATACCACGATTCCATGCCGTATACCCGTTCGCCGACGAACGAAAAACCATACGCAATGCATCATGGTGCGCTGTAATCTGATGGAGCGCCTGCCGAAGTGCCTGTTCATCGTAGCCTTCTTGTCGATAAAGCATGACAGATTGGTTAAAATAGTGCGGCTCTGCCGTTGGCTGTTCAAAAAACCAGCGCTGAATCGGTGTAAGCAATACAGATCCTGTAACCTCTCCCTGCTCTGCTATTCGGTTAACAGGCTGAATAAATTTGCTTAGTCCCGCAATCGTCGGGTATTTGAACAAGTCCTTCATTTCCAGCTTGTACCCAGCCTGAAACAATCGGGACGACACTTGAATGGCCTTGATGGAGTCGCCACCCAGATGGAAAAAGTTATCCTGTATGCCCACTCGCTGAATCCCAAGAATTGCCCCCCAGGCGGTAGCCAGCGCTTGCTGAACATCCGTCTCAGGTGCCACATAATCCATGCCTGTATCGACGTTATGCTCCGGTGCAGGCAGGGCCCTGCGGTCTACTTTACCATTCAGCGTCAAAGGCAGTCTGGAAAGTTGCACAAAATAGGAAGGCACCATATAGCCAGGCAGATCCTGCGACAAAACGTTACGTAAGTCGCTGGCGCTCAATTCACTGTCTGTTGCAAAATACGCACACAGCTGTTTTTGCCCGTGATCGTCCTGCCGTACGGTAACAATCGATTCCTTCACTCCTGCAATCGTGGACAAACGGGTTTCTATTTCACCCAGCTCAATGCGGTAGCCGCGAATTTTGACCTGTTCATCCATTCTTCCCTTGTACTCCAACACGCCATCTGCACGCCAACGCACTAAATCCCCTGTACGATAGCAGTGCTCCCCAGGCCGAAATGGGCTTTCTATAAACTTTTCCGCCGTGAGCTCCGGCCGATTCAGGTATCCACGCCCCACACCGTCGCCACCGACGATCAGCTCGCCCCAGGCTCCGATCGGCTGCAGCTTCAACGATCGATTGACCACATAAGCGGTCGAGTGATCAATCGGACGCCCAATGGGAATAGCTTGGGTTTGCGGTTCTGTAATGTCATAGATGGTGGAAAAGGTGGTGTTCTCCGTCGGCCCATAAGCATTAATCAACCGAAGGTGCGGGTACTCCTTCAACACGCGGTTGATGTGGGGTATGGACAACACATCACCACCCACGAGCAATTCCTTCAGGGAGGCAAACACGCCAATAGCTTGCTGTGAATGCTGATTGAATAAAGCCGTGGTCATGAACATGGTGCTAATATGATACTTGTCAATCGCCTGTTTGAGCTTGGCGGCGTCCAAAATAGTGTCATGACTTACCACATACAGTTGACCTCCGTTCAGCAGCGTTCCCCAGATTTCAAACGTGGAGGCATCGAACACAACTGCACCCATTTGCAGCATACGCGTATTTTCGTCAAGCGAGGCATAGCTTTTGTTTTTCACCAAACGCACGACATTGCGGTGATCGATCATCACGCCCTTCGGCTTGCCTGTCGTACCCGAGGTGTAGATCACATACGCAAGATCCGAGGAAGATCCCCCCGTTGAAATCGCAGCTAATTCATCCATATGAGCGTCATATTCCGTTTCGCTGCTCCATCGTTGTTCATCACTCAAATCTATGATCGGAATGCCTGGTTCAAAAGGAACCTGCTCACGTCGCTGTGAAAGTAACAGCCCAGCACTGGAATCCTCCAGTAAATAACGGATACGCTCCTCAGGATATTCGGGATCAATGGGAACGTAAGCCCCTCCTGCCTTTAAAATCGCCAGCATGCCGACGATCATTTCAATGGAGCGTTCCGCCATAATCCCTACTCGCTGTATCTCTGGCTCGGACCCGCGCCGTATCCCATGGGAGGCGAGTATGCGTGCCAGCCGGTCGGAGCGTTCTTTCAGTTCGCGGTAGGTGAGCTGTGTGTCCGCAAAGGTGACTGCCACCCTATCCGGTGATTGTGCGGCCTGTTCCTCGAACAGCACATGGAGCAATTGATCCCGTGGATACGGATAGTCTGCTACTGTATTGTTGAATTGCTGTACAATCTGCTCTTTTTCTTGGGACGAAACCATTTCAATACCCGAAAGAACGATATCCGGCTGTTCTATCACCGCATGGATAAGCTGCTGCAAATGCACAGCCAGTCGTTCGATGGTTTCCCGCTTGTACAGCCGGGTTCCATATTGAAAACCGCAGGCAATTTGCTCCCCATCCTCCAGCGCGAACAGGCTCAAATCAAATTTGGCGGCATTTTGTTCACTCGGATAGGATGCCAATTGCAAGCCTTCCAACTGCTGCTCCTTTTGCTCCAAATTTTGCAGAGCAAACATGGTATCAAATAACGGATTACGGCTTAAATCTCGATCCACGCCCAGCTTGTCCACCAGCTCTTCAAACGGATAATCCTGATGTTCAAATGCCTTCAGCGCGTTTTCCTTGACCTCCAATACATAATCGTGGAATGTTTTATCACCTGCCGGAACATTGCGGATTGCCAGTGTATTCACAAACATCCCGATCAGGCTACCAAGATCAGCATGGGGCCGCCCCGCTATCGGAGAACCGACGATAATATCCTCTTGCCCGCTGTAGTGGCTAAGCAAAGCCGTATAAGCAGCCAACAGCACCATGTATAATGTCGATTCTGTCTGTACCGCAATGCTTTTTAAACCTTCGCTCTGCCGTTGATCGAGCGTAAATTCCAGCACATCTCCTTCAAAGCTTCTCACCGCCGGACGTGGATAATCGGTCGGTATATCCAGCACGGGCAGCTCTCCCGCGAAGGTATTCAGCCAGTAGCTTTCCTGCTGCCGGTAGCGTTCACTTTGCTGCTGCTCCTGTTGCCAGGCGGCGTAGTCCTTATACTGAATGCGCAGTGATGGCAGCGTGTCGCCTGCATATAAACGGATGAAATCCTGAATCAGCACATTGATAGAGGTACCGTCCGAAATGATGTGATGCATATCCAGCAGCAAAATATGATGCTCTGGATCTGTTTCAATCAATCCGACTCGGAATAGCGGAGCCTGTCCAAGATCGAACGGCTGGACAAAGCCGCGGACCAGCTCATCCGTCTCCTTAGGGTCAGCGCCATGGGCATGAATCAACTCCATGCGAAAAGGAACCTCGTCATGTACTCGCTGAACAGGTTCACCGTTCATGGTCTCAAAGCTTGTACGCAATGTTTCATGGCGGTCAATAAGCTGGCGGAACGCATTGTCCAGTGCCTTATGATCAAGTGAACCTGTCAGTGTCAGAGCACCAGGGATGTTATAGCTAATTCCCGCTCCATCAAGCTGATTAAGGATATACATCCGTTTTTGTGCCGAGGATACCGCATAAAATGGCTTATGCTCCGAAACAGGTATGGATTCATAGGCGGTTTGCTCCAGCGCTTCAATAACGTGTGCAAGCTGTTCAATCGTCGGGTGCTGAAACAGGTCCTTTAGCTGCACATTTTTATGCAATTCCTTATGAATAAGTGATATAACATGTGTCGCCCGCAGGGAGTGCCCTCCTGCTTCAAAAAAGTTATCCTTAATCCCGATGCGCTCAAGCTCCAGCACATCTTTCCAGATACTCACCAGTTGTACTTGTAATTGATTTTGAGGAGGTACATATGCTGCGCCTGAGCTTACACTTCCCTCCGGCTGTGGCAATGACCGGCGATCCACCTTGCCATTGGGCGTGAGTGGCAATTGCTCCAGCTGTACAAAATACGACGGCACCATGTAGCCCGGCAGCTCCTGGCTCAAAGCGCTACGCAGCTTACTTGCCACAACATCCTCATGGGTTACCACATAAGCGCAGAGCTGCTTTTGCCCCTGCTCATCCTCTCGTGCTATCACGACGGCTTCTCGCACCGCCTCCAGCTTCAACAGCTGTGCCTCCACCTCGCCCAGCTCGATCCGGTACCCCCGGATTTTCACCTGTGCGTCGATCCGTCCCTTGTATTCCAGCGTCCCGTCCGCATTCCAGCGCACCAGGTCGCCTGTGCGATAGCAACGTTCTCCACTGCGGAACGGGCTGTCGATGAACTTTCCTGCCGTCAGGTCCGGGTGGTTGCGGTATCCACGGGCCACCCCGTCACCACCGACGATCAGTTCTCCCCATGCTCCTACGGGCTGGAGCTGCATCGAACGGTCCACGACATACGCCGTCGAGTTATGGATCGGGCGGCCAATCGGCACCGATTCTGATTGCACGCCAGTAATCGCATGTGTTGTGGAAAAGGTCGTGTTTTCTGTCGGCCCGTAGCCGTTGATGATCCGCAGGGAAGGATGGGCCTCCAGCACCCGATTAATAGGCGGGACGGACAGCACATCACCGCCGACCAGCAGCTCCCGTACCCCCTCAAACAGTTCCAGGTCCTGCTGGGACAGCTGGTTAAAGAGCGGCGCTGTCAGCCACATCGTGGTAATGCCATGGCTGCGAACAGCTTCCTTGAGCTTTGGCGCGTCCAGAATGACATCCTGACTCACCAGTACCAGCTGTCCACCATTCAATAGCGCACCCCAAATTTCGAAGGTGGACGCGTCGAAGACAACAGCCCCGGTCTGCAAAATGCGCGTATCAGTATCCAATTGCGCATAGTTTGTATTTTTCACCAGACGCACGACATTGCGGTGCTCCACCATAACGCCTTTCGGCTGGCCTGTTGTCCCTGAGGTGTACATGATGTATGCCAAGCGATCAGCAGCGGTTGCCTTCGCTTGTTCTTCTGCTGCGTAGGTCTGACGTACCTGTTCTGCTTGTTCTGATTGCGTGGTTGTAGTAGAAGCAAGCTCAGAATTAGTGGAAATGGAATAGAGCGGGTTTAAGCAATCCACGTATCCTATGTCAGCTGTGTCAGTATACGTCCCGTTATCGTTCAGCAAAACAGGATCAAAATGATCAGCATCATTCGTTCCATAGATTGTGGAGTCGCTCAGGTCGAGCACAGTTCCCTTAAAATTAGCAGGCCGATGTTCCATTCGCTGTACCAGCAGTATCTTGGTATCGGAATCCTCCAGCAAATAGCGCACGCGTTCATCCGGGTAATCAGAGTCAATCGGTACATAGGCCCCGCCTGCTTTGAGAATCGCGAGCATACCGACGATCATCTCCATCGAGCGTTCGGCCACAATGCCAACAGTCTGCTCGGTGCAGACCCCCTGCTTACGTAATGTATGAGCCAGACGGTTGGACTTTTCATTCAATTCTCCATAGGTCAGGCTGTCTTTTCCGAATATTACCGCCACCTTCTGCGGTACCTGCTTCGCCTGTCTCTCGAACAACTCATGAATGGACGCATGCCGCGGATAATCCACAGCTGTATCGTTGAAGGTATGAACCAGTTGCTCCACTTCTTGCTCTGACAACACTTGTGCTGTGGAAATTGCCAGCTCTGGCTGATGCAAAACAACGCTGTACAACCGCAACAACTGCTCAACAAAGCGTTCAATCGTCGCCTCATTATAACGGTGGCTACTGTAATTCAGATTCAGGGAAACCGCTGCGTTTTCCCATTGAAATTGAAAATCCAGCTCAGATTGTACATGATTCAAAAAATCGGAAATATGGATATTTTGCAGGGACGCCGTGGTGTGAATAAGAGGCTGTTCATCCTCGTTACGTGGAATTTCAAGCCCCTCGGTATAGTTCCAAAAAGGTATATTTTGGTGCTCAATAGCTTCGCTGACAGAGGTTTTGATTTGAGACAGCAAGGCTTTGAAGGTCGTTGTGGAATCCAGCGTGTTTTTCAGTAAAAGTAGATGGTTAATCGGCTTTGTAGCACCGTTGCCAGACTTGGCTACCGGAATGCCCAGCAGCACACGTTCCTCACCTGTGTATTTATGTAACAGGCTTTCTACTCCAGCAAGCAGAACCATAAACACTGCCCATGGAGCGCCACCTGTTATAGACAATATTCGCCCGGAAATTTCAGATGGAAATGTGAGCGTGTACGTATGGGAATTTAAATTCGTTGCAGTTGCATCCTTGGACACGTTGTTGGTGTATGGCAGGCAGATGATATGATCCTCAGATTCCAGCTTATGACTCCAGTAATTTTTTTCCTTCTCAAATAAGGCTTTCAATGACATCCCTCCTGCTTCATAGGGTCTGTACCCCGGTTGGAATGGTGCGTTGTTACGTAAATGAGCGTTGTGTCGGAAAAATAATACTTTGCAGGCAAGGGCAGTCGGACCAGCCGCCGCCCTCTGCACACGCAAAGTGAAATCATTGCATTTTAGAAAACTGATTTAGAAAACAAAGTCGATGGAATCCGGTGAGAAACCTTCCGGCTTGTCGTCAGAGGTCACCTGAATATCGCTTAACAGCAAATCTGGATCGATTCCAACCTGTGACAGAATCGCTATCAAATCTTCGGTTAATCGTTCAATAGCGTCTGTTCCAAACAGCTTCGTGCAATATTCGAAGGAACCCTTGATCACCCCATCTTCATCACTCATGGACAAGGTCAGATCGAATTTTGAGATGCTATGTTCCTGAACATATGGACTGAAGGACAGGGTCTCAAGCTTCGCTTCCTGCGACTCTGTATTTTGCAGTACAAACATGGTGTCAAACAACGGATTACGGCTTGCATCCCGTGCTACATCCAGCTTTTCCACCAACTCTTCAAGTGGATAATCCTGATGCTCGAAGGCTTGCAGCGTACGATCTCTGACTTCCAGCAAGTAGCTGTGGAATGTTTGGCTGCCCTTTGGCTGATGCCGGATGGCTAGCGTATTGACGAACATTCCGATAAGTGGCTCCAGCTCAGGCAGCAGGCGGCCTGCTACCGGAGTACCGATAATCAAATCGTCCTGACCGCTGTATTTGGACAACAGAACGGTGTAAGCACTCAAAAGTACCATGTACAGCGTACTTCCGGTCTGAGCCACAATTCGGTGCAGCTGCTCGGATACTTTCGGGTCAACTGTAAATTCATACAGTGCTCCCTCGAAGCTGCGAACAGCAGGTCTTGGATAAGCAATCGGCAGATCCAGTACCGGTAATTCTCCGGCTAAATGCTCCAGCCAGAAATGTTCCCGGCGTTGGTATGACTCACGCTGCATTTCCTGCTGCTGCCACACGGCAAAGTCCTTGTACTGAATTTGCAACGGCTCCAATTCTTGCTCCTCGTACAGCTGTACCAGCTCCTGCACGATATTGTCAGACGATACACCATCCGAAATAATATGGTGCATGTCGTACATCAAAAGGTGGCGCCCTGGTCCGGTTTGAATGAGACGAACACGCAGCAGCGGTGCATGTCGAAGATCAAAGCTGCGTACAAATGACTCGATATACGCTTCGGCTTCGGATTCACTGACCTGCAGACGTTCTACTGCAAATTCAACCTGATCGTAAACCCGCTGAACGACCTCGCCTTCCACCATTTCAAAGGAAGTCCGCAACGTTTCATGACGGTCAATTAACTGACGGAACGCAGCCTCCAGTCGATCTGCCTGGAGCGGACCTTCCACCGTTAACACACCCGGCATGTTGTAGCTGACATCCCCACCTTCCAGATGGCTCAAAATATACAGCCGTTTTTGAGCCGAGGAAACCGGGTAGTAGGCCTGTTTCGCCACTGCAGGGATCACCGTATAGGTGTCTGTGCCGTGCGTAGCTATGAGCTGGGCTTGCTGCTCAATCGTAATGTGTTGGAACACCTCACGAAGTGTAATCCGGCTGTCCAGTTCCTGATGGATTTTGGCCACCAGCGTTGTTGCCCGCAGGGAGTGTCCACCTATGTCGAAGAATGAGTCGGTGACTCCTACGCTGGACAGCTTCAATACATCCTGCCAGATTTGAGCAAGCTTGGCTTCCAGCGGCGTCCGCGGCGCAACGTACTCCAGGCCTCCTTCGAGGCGTGCTTCCGGCGCAGGCAACGCCTTGCGGTCGATTTTTCCGCTTGGGGTCAGCTGGAAGCGATCCAGTTGTACAACATACGTCGGAATCATGTAGTCCGGCAGCTTCGGCTGCAGCGCGTTGCGCAGCTCCGGCAGACTCAGCGGTGCTGTGGCTACGATGTAGGCACACAGATCCTTGTGTCCATCTTCGTTTTCCCATGCAGTGACCACAGCTTTCTGAATGCCGTCCACGGTCAGCAGCTGTGCTTCCACCTCGCCCAGCTCGATCCGATACCCCCGAATTTTTACCTGGTGGTCGATCCGGCCCAAATACTCGATGCTGCCATCCGGCAGCCACCGTGCCAGGTCGCCCGTCCGGTACATGCGGTGGCTATGGTCATCTGGAGCTTGTTCAGCTTCCAATGAAGCTGAGGCGAACGGATTCGGGAGGAACTTCTCTGCCGTCAGTTCCGGCAGGTTCAGGTATCCTCGTCCTACACCTGCACCCCCGATATAGAGCTCACCCGCGATACCGATCGGCACCAGCTGTTGTCTGGTGTTCAGAATGTACACGGACTGGTTCGCTATCGGCGTTCCGATGGATACTGTGTGCTCCCCTTTTTCCAGCAGTACGTTCAAGGATTCCCCATCTTCAATCGTACAGGCTGTCGCATCTACTGTCGTTTCGGTCGGACCGTACACATTGGTAATTACCGGGTGGTACCCGGACCACTTGTGCAGGAACACATTGACCAGCTGTACAGATAACGCTTCGCCGCCGATCAGATAGTGCTTCACTCCCGGCGCTTCTGTCACGTTGACGCTTTCGTTCAAAATATGCAGATGCGCAGGTGTGCCATCCGACAGATCGATCCGGTGCGTACGGTAGTAAGCGATCAAATGCTCCCCGCTCAGGCTTACGTCACGGGATACCACATGCAGGGTGTGGCCTAATAGCAAGCTGGCAAAGATTTGCTTCACCGAAGCATCAAATACAAACGCCGACAGCCATGCGACGTGAAGCGGCTGCTCATAGTGGCTGTATACCCGCTCAGATAAAGCATCTACCAGATTGCTGACGCTGCCCTGCTCAATCATGACCCCTTTCGGCTGGCCGGTTGTACCTGACGTGTAAATCATATAGGCCAGGTTATGCGGGCCGGCAACGGAGATCAGGTTGCTTGTATCCTGTCCGTTCAGCTGAGCCTGAACGTCCTCGTCATCAAGGACCACAGTCTGTACTGTGGATGGCAGGCTGAGCGAGAGATTCGCGACTCTGCTTGTAATCACGACCTTTGCCCCACTGTCTTGAAGCATGTAGTCAATGCGTTCCTGCGGATACATGATATCCATTGGCACATACGCGCCTCCGGCCTTAAGTACCCCCATAATGCACACCAGGATATCCGCAGAACGTTCTAGTAATACGCCTACCGGTTGATCTGCTTCGACCCCTTTCACCCGTAACACACGGGCCAATCGGTTTGCTTGCTCGTTCAGCTCAGCGTAGGTCAGCGCCGTGTCCCCAGACACGACTGCTACCCGCTCAGGGCTACGCTTCGCTTGCTCTTCAAAGCGTTCGCTGAGCGCACGACCTTGTCCTCCTACACGCACGCTATGCGCGTTCGGATCGTTGAACACCTTCAGAATCCGCTCGGTTTCTTCCTCCGTTATCAGCTCCAGTTCACCCAGCTTCGCATCCGGATTCGCTGCCACGGCTTCGGCCAAACGAATGAAGTGACGTGTCATCCGTTCTACGGTTTCCCGTTGATATAGCGCGGTTGCATACTGCAATCCGAACTGAATGCCTGTCTCTTCCTCTCTGGCTTCCAGCGTCAAATCAAACTTGGCTGGCGTTTGTTCCAAGCCGTATGGATGGAAGCTCAGGTCTGCCAGCTGCAGTTCGCCTTCCTCAGTGGTTTGCAGCGTAAACATCGTATCGAACAACGGATTACGGCTCATATCCCGCTTCACATTCAGCTTTTCCACCAGTTCCTCAAATGGATAGTCCTGATGTTCGTACGCTTGCAGGGCACGAACTTTCACTTCTTCCACGTAGCTGCGGAAGGTATGCTCCGCTGTCGGATAGTTTCGCAATGCCAACGTACCGACGAACATCCCGAGGATCGGCTCCAGATCTGCATGCGGACGTCCTGCAATCGGCGTGCCGACCACAATATCCTCTTGGCCGCTGTATTGATGCAAGAGCGCAGTGTATGCCGCCAGCAGCACCATATACAGCGTGGAGCCTGTTTGCGCCGCCAGTTCTTTCAGGCGTTCGCTAACTTCATGCTCCAGTCCGAACACGACCGTATCCCCTGCCGTACTTCGTACCGCCGGACGGGCAAAGTCCGTAGGTAAATCCAGCACTGGCAACTCACCCCGGAAGGTGTCGAGCCAGTACGCTTCCTGACGCTGCATCCACTCCTGATGGGCTTCGCTTTGCTGCCATACCGCATAATCCTTGTACTGAATCCGCAATGGCGACAGCTCTTCACCCTCATACAAGCGGACAAATTCATCGGTCAGTACGCCCATCGACACACCATCCGAAACGATATGATGCATGTCGAGCATGAGCAAATGCTGCGGTTCTTGCTCCACTCCTTGTACGCCCAGGTCCACCAAGCCTACCCGCAGCAGCGGCGCAGCTTGCAGATCGAACGGACGGACAAAGCGTCGCACCCGCTCTTGCGCTTCCTTGCTGACCATCGTATCCGTAGTAGTCGCACCCTCTGCCTGTACCTTTGCATATTCCACCTCGAAAGGCACAGTGTCCTCAATCCATTGCATCGGCTCACTGTCCATCAGCTCAAAGCGGGTACGCAAGGTCGCATGGCGAGCGATCAGTTGACGGAACACGTCTTCTACTCGTCTCACGTCCAGCGGACCGCTCACTTGCAGCACCGACGGCATGTTGTAGTTCACATCATTCGGGTCGAACTGATGCAGCACATACAGTCGTTTTTGCGCCGAGGATAACGGGTAGAAGGCACGAGCTTCCGTTACCGGAATGGACGCATACGCCACTTGATCCAGACTTTCCAGAACCGCTGCCAGTTGTTCAATCGTTGGTGCTTCAAAAATACTGCGCAATGGAAGCGGCTTGTTCAGTTCCTTGTGAATCTTCGAGGCCAAGGTGGTCGCACGCAGCGAATGTCCGCCAATCTCGAAGAAGTTTTCCTTCACACCGACCTGCGCCAAGCCCAGCACATCCTGCCAAATTTGCGCCAGCTTCGCTTCCACCCACGTCCGCGGTGCGACATAGTCCGCTCCGCTTTGCAGGCTGCCTTCCGGTGCTGGTAAAGCTTTGCGGTCGATTTTGCCGTTCGGTGTCAGTGGCATGTGCTCCAGCTGTACCAAATACGAAGGCACCATGTAGTTTGGAAGCTCCGCGCCCAGTAAGCTGCGCAGCTCTCCTGCGTTCACTTCCCGTTCAGCAACATAGTACGCCACCAGTTGATTTTGCCCCTGCTCGTCCGCCTGGGCCAGCACAATAACCTCTTGCACATCTTCCACTTTCAGCATTTGGGCCTCAACCTCGCCCAGTTCAATCCGGTAACCCCGGATTTTTACCTGATGGTCGATCCGGCCTAAATATTCGATATTGCCATCCGGCATCCATCTCGCCAAATCGCCTGTACGGTACATCCGTTCATAACCTGCTTCGCCAGCCGCAAATGGATTCGGTACAAATTTCTCAGCCGTCAGCTCTGGACGATCCAGATAACCACGGGCCAGACCCGGACCAGATACGCACAGCTCACCCGCTACGCCTATTGGAGCCAAATGTCCATGCACATCCACCATGTATACCCGATGATTCGGAATAGGACGTCCGATGGAAATCAGTTGGCCTGCTCTCTCGTCTTCGGATACCGACCAAACCGACGTCGCTACCGAGTTTTCTGTCGGACCGTAACCGTTGTAGTACGCCACCTGATCCTTCCACTTGTGCACCAGCTCTGTCGACGATGCTGATCCGGCAGTGAACAGAATACGCAGGTTCGGCATATGCTCCGGTTCCAGATATACAGCATAGGTCGGTGGTAACGTCGCCACCGTAATCTGATGTTCTTTCATGTAATGCTCGAATCTCTCATAGTCCAAAATCGTCTCTGACGTTGGCACGTACAACGTGGCTCCGCAGAACAGCGCCTGGAAGATTTCCCAGCAAGCCGCATCAAACGAATAGCTGGCGAACAATAACGCATGATCCGACGTGCTGATCCGAAGTGTCTGATCAAAATACGTTTTCAGATTGCACAGCCCGTGATGCTCCAGCATAACGCCCTTCGGTTGACCCGTCGTACCCGACGTATAAATCACATACGCCAGATCGTTTGGACCGGACAACGGCTCCAGATTGGAACCATCCTCGTGATACAGACCCTGTGCTCCATCCAGCACCAGCATGTTGCCGTCAAAGGTTACTTTGTCCACCAGATGGCTTTGCGTCAACAACAGCTCTGCCCCTGAGTCGTCCAGCATGTAGCGGATACGCTCCTCTGGATACGTCGGATCGATTGGTACATATGCACCCCCGGCTTTCAAAATCCCGAAGATGCCCACAATCATGTCTACCGAACGCTCGGTCATCAGACCCACTAGACGATCCTTCGTCACGCCTTGACTGCGCAAGGTACGAGCCAAACGATTCGCACGTTCATTCAGCTCGCGATAGGTCAACTGCTCTCCTTCAAAGAACAACGCTGCCTGCTCCGGTGTCTGCGCTGTTTGTGTCTCGAACAAGCCATGGATCGTCTGCTCGCTTGGATACTTGGCGGCTGTATCTCCCCATAGGCCCAGAATTTGCTCGCGCTCTTGCTCGCTTAACATATCCAGCTCACGTACCCGAATGTCTGGCTTCGCTATCACTTGCTCCAGCAGCTGCACCAGATGGCCCTGAGTCCGTTCAACAGCTTCACGATCATAGAGCTTTGCATTGTATTCAAATCGGATTTTCATCGCTTCCTGCGGAATGACGAGCAGATTGAAATCATAGTTGGTTTGTTCAATCATGCCTGCATTGCTAATTTCAAAATCCGATTCTGCGCCTTCGCCAAGTTGCTCGACCTGCTCCTCCACCGGATAGTTTTCGAACACGATAATGTGGTTGATCAGGTCTTGCTTTTGCTCGCTTAAGGCTTGAATTTCATATAGCGGATACGTTTCATAAGCTTGAGAAGCCAGCGCCTGCTTCTGATTCGCTCTGATCATGTCGGCAAATGTATCCTCAGCTCCACTGCGGATACGTACTGGAATGGTGTTAATGAACAAGCCCACCATATTTTCGATACCCGAAATATCAGCCGGACGACCAGACACTACGCCGCCAAAAACAGCGTCATCACTACCGTTGTACTTTTGAAGCAGCAATCCCCATGCCGTTTGCAGTAATGTATTCGTGGTCACGTGGTGCTGCTTGGCAACCATTTCAATGCGTCCTGTCAAGTCCTTGCCCAGATCGCACAGCACATGCTCAAATTGTGCACCGTCCGCTTTCACGCCTACTTTTCCGGTCGGAATCGAAGTTTGCTGATCATAGTCGAGCAAATAATCATTCCAGTATGAAGATGCAGCCTCTACATCCTGTGCTTCAAGCCACTCAATATACTGACTGTATGGAGTAACTGGGGCAAGCTTCGGTTCTCTATGCTCGACGGCTGCAAAATAAGCCTCAAACACCTCATCCGTTACCAACGCCACACACCAGCCATCCATCAAGATGTGATGAGAACTCCACACAAAATAATAATCCTCATCACCTGTTCGTAAAATCGCCACGCGCATCAATGCATCCCGGGACAAATCGAATCCGGCTGCCTTGTCTTTACGAATAAATTCCTTCACATACGCGTCACGCTCCTGCTCATCCAAATGACGCAGATCTTCATATTCGAAACCAATATCCTTGCGGCGGAAAATGACCTGCACAGGCTCATCCTGCCAACCACTGTAGAAATTAGCTCTAAAAATCTCATGCCGCTGCGCCAAATGATTCAAGCTATCTTGGAAAATATCCGCTTGGAAGCGTCCGCGCAAATCAAATGTCGTTTGTTCAAAATAAGCACCTGACTCTGCATCCATCAGGCTATGGAACAACATACCTTTTTGCATCGGCGTTAACGCATATACATTTTCCAGTTCGCCAATGTCACGAGTCTGCTCTACCAATTGATCCAGCTCAGCCATGGTTACATTTTTAAGCATTACATCGCTTGGAGTCAGCTCCTGCTGTTTGCGGCCTGCGCAATGCGCAATGATTTCCCGCAAGCTGGTTCTGAACTCCTCGGCTAGTTGCTCCATCGTTTCACGGCGATATTCCTGATTGCTGTAGCTGATCGTCAATTGCAGTTCGCCTTCGGAAATCATTCCATTAATGTCTAGCGTATACGATCTGGCTGCATGTGCGCTAAGCTCTTCACCGCTGGAGTAAGGAGATACGTCAATGGATTGATTTTGCATATCTTGATCAAATTGTCCCAAATAGTTAAAGCTGATTTCAGGTTCGGTTACAAAACGCTCTTGCTCACGTGCTGCGGACAGGTATCTCAAAATACCGTAGCCAATGCCCTTTTGCGGAATGCGACGCAGCCCTTCTTTCACATTTTTGATGCACTGTGAAAGGTCTTGCCCCACGCTCATATCCAGCACAACCGGGAATTGAGTCGTGAACCAGCCAACGGTGCGAGTAATATCCAGCTCTGGCAAAATGGACTCCCGTCCATGTCCTTCCAGGTTGACGAGCACTCGTCCAATGCCAGCCCAGCGATGAATCGTCATTCCCAATGCCGTAAGCAGCAAATCGTTCATATCCGTGTTGTAGGCACGATGCGCCTGTTTTAACAGCTGCTCCGTTTCCTGAGCTGTCCACGTGGCAGTAACGATCTCGCTGTCCCTATTTAAGGAATAGGACTGTGGCTGGTCTTTTGGAAGCAGCTCATACATTCCCTGTTCAATTTCTTGCCAGAATGCGAGTTCCGCTGCAATTGCCGAACCGTTCGCATATTGAGACTGCCCATCAGCCCAGGTGCGAAACGAATCCGTTTTGTGCGGAAGACGAGTCGCTTGTCCATTCAATGCCTGCTCATAGGCTGTCGAAATATCCTCGAACAAAATGCGCCAGGATACGGTGTCCACCACTAAGTGATGAATCGCAATCAGCAAATGGTCTCCATCTGGGCAATGGAACAGCCCCAGCTTCACCAGCGGTCCTTCACTCAAATCAATTCCAGCTTGAATTTCATTCGCTTTGGCCTCGATGGCCGCAGACACCTCAGTCTCATTGCTGAAGTCCGTCTGTTCCAGCGTGTACAGCTTACTCTCACCAATCGCACGGTTCCATGCTTCGTATCCGTGATCGGTAGGACGGAAAATGGTACGCAGCGCGTCGTGATGGCTAACAATTTGATCCATCGCTGTACGTAGTGCCTTTTCATCAAAACCATCCTTGCTATGCAGCATGATGGACTGGTTATGATGATGAGCATCCGTCAGGTTTTGCTCAAAGAACCATTGTTGAACTGGTGTCAGCTTCACAGCGCCCACCACTTCGCTTTGATCTGCCAATCTTGTCACAGATTGGACTTTCAGCGCCAATGCAGACACCGTTGGATTGCTGAACAGATCCTTCATGTTCAGTCGGTAGCCTGCTTGCAGCAATCGGGACGATACCTGCAAGGCCTTGATCGAATCGCCACCCAGCTCGAAGAAGTTATCCTGCGTGCCTACCGTTTCCACGCCCAGCACCCCGGCCCATACCGAAGCCAATACCTGCTCTACCGTTGTACGCGGTGCTACATAGGCTGCACCTGTATGGATACTGCCTTCTGGCTCCGGCAAGGCCTTGCGGTCGATTTTGCCGTTGCTCGTCAGCGGTATCGTCTCCAGACGCATCAAGCGTGCTGGCACCATGTGCGCCGGTAGCCCTGCTTCCAGCTCGGCCTGTACCTCCTCGATCCGCAGCTCCGCTTCTCCCGTGATATAGCCGCACAAATACTTGTGCCCACGCTCGTCTGTCCGGTCGATCACGACCGCTTGACGCACACCCGGCACCCGCTGGATCACGGTTTCGATCTCGCCCAGCTCGATCCGGTAGCCCCGGATTTTGACTTGATAGTCCATCCGGCCGATGAAGTCCACATTCCCGTCCGGCATCCACCGTGCCAAATCGCCTGTGCGATACAATCGTTCACCCGGCACGTACGGATTCGCCACGAATTTCTCGGCCGTCAGGTCGGCACGGTTCAGGTACCCACGTGCTACCCCGGCTCCGCCAATGCATAGCTCGCCCAGTACGCCGACAGGTACCGGATTCAGCTGGCTGTCCACGATATAAAAGCGGGCGTTCAGCCACGCCTGACCAATCGGCACACTACCGCTGCTCGGCAGCTTCGATAGCTCTTCGTCATAGAAACTGGAGTCAATCGCCGCTTCTGTTACGCCGTAGCTGTTAATAATCCGAGTATCTGCACCAAATCGTTCTTGCAGCACCCGGTAATCCGTCACACTGCAGCTATCTGAGCTGGTGATCAGCAGTTCCAGACTGCTCATGTCCAGTCCCTGTTCATACACATGCTGCATGAACGGTACGATCAGGGCCGGTGTCGATTCGAACACCGTAACCTGATAATTGCGAATCCAGCTATACAGACGGCTTGGATCAATCCGGTCATCTTTCGGGCAGATGACCATCGTTCCACCGTTATAGAGCGCCCGTGCCATATCCCCGACGAATACGTCGAAGGAGAAGCTCGCCAGCTGCAACAACCGTACTGGGAACTGGTTCAGACGGTAATCCCGGCGATATGCCGCAGCCGTATTCACCAAGCTGCGATGCTCGATCATGACTCCCTTCGGACGTCCCGTTGTTCCGGAGGTGTAGATCACATACGCCAGATCCTGTGGCTCGTTGATAGGTTCGACATCCGCAATATCCCCGGTGTACAGCGACTCATCGTCCAACGCCAGTACAGTCTGCAAACGCAGTCCTGTTGCTGGTTCGGATGTTGCCTTATTTTCATCCAGCCATACCTGGGCACGCTCCTGCAAGCCTATTTGAGTCAACAGCACCGTAGCACCGCTGTCCTCCAGCATGAAACGAATACGTTCTGACGGATAGTCTGCATCCAGCGGCACATATGCGCCTCCAGCCTTCCACACTGCCAGTACGCCGACCAGCATGTCCACCGAACGTTCGCTCAAGATGCCGACAATCGACTCGCGTCCAATGCCTTCATTCCGCAATCTACGAGCCAATTGGTTCGCACGCTCGTTCAGTTTGCGGTACGTAAGTTGTTGCTCCTCGTACACAACCGCCACGTGATCCGGTACAAGCTGCGTCTGTTCTTCCACAAAGGCATGGAACAGGGCTCCTGCTTCAACAGCAGTAACATCCGATACTCCCACATCTCCAAAACCGTAGATGATTTGTGCTTTTTCCTCGACGGTTACCATATCCAAAGTTGCCAGTGGCTGCTGTGGATGAAGTGTAATGGCACGAACGAGTTCGGTAAAATGCTTGGCCAATCGCGCGATGGTTTCAGGCTTGTACAGCGCTGTGCTGTATTCCAGACTGCACAGAATACCTTCCGGCTGTTCCACTGCATCCAGAGTCAAATCAAATTTGGCAGTATTATTTTCCGTCGGATACGGCTTTAAGGTCAGACCTTCCAGCTGCAACTCCTGCTGCTCAAATGTTTTCAACTCAAACATCGTGTCAAACAGTGCATTTCGGCTCGTATCCCGTGTCAAATTCAGCTTTTCAACCAACTCTTCAAAAGGATAGTCTTGATGCTCATAAGCACTGAGCGCATGCTCCTTGACCTCCTGCAGGTAATCAAGGAACGCTTTGTCGCCAGACGGATAATTGCGGATCGCCAACGTGTTGAGGAATACGCCTATCAGGCCACCCAACTCCGCATGTGGTCTTCCGGCAATCGGCGTTCCGACGATAATGTCCTCCTGCCCCGAATATTTATGCAAAAGCGTGCTATACGCTGCAAGCAACACCATGTACAAGGTTGATCCGGTTTGAGAGGCCAACTGTTTCAACTGCTCACTGTCCTCCATGCTGATCGCAAAATCCAATCGAGCTCCTTCCAGACGCTGTACGGCTGGTCTTGCAAAATCTGTTGGCATATCCAGCGCCGGAATTTCACCAGCCATGGTTTTCAGCCAATAGCTTTCTTGCTCACGAAGACGTTCACTTTGCATATCTGCATGCTGCCAAACGGCATAGTCCTTGTACTGGATGCGAAGTGGCGGCAGCTCCTTGCCTGCATACAATTGAGAGAGCTCCTGCACGATAATTCCCTCAGTAACGCCATCCGAAATAATATGGTGCATGTCATAGAGCATAACGTGACGTTGCGGTCCGTTTTCCACCAACTGAACCCGCAGCAACGGTGCTTGCGCGAGATCAAATGCACGTACAAAGTCCAGTGCGTACTGCTGTGTCTCTTCTTCGCTTGCCTGCACATACTCCACGTTGAATTCGACATTTGGATCAATACGTTGAACAACCTCGCCATCCACCATATCGAATCTGGTTCGCAGGGTTTCATGACGGGCAATCAGCTGGCGGAAGGCTTGCTCCAGTCGCATTTTATCCAGGGAACCTTCAATAATTAAAGCTTCCGGCATGTTATAGCTAACCTCTCCACCTTCCAGGTGACTCAAAACATACATCCGTTTTTGCGCCGAGGAAACTGGATAATATGCGTGCTCCTCCACAACAGGTATGGATACATACGTTTGCTGTGTCTGATGTTCATCCATCACCTGTACCAATTGCTCAATCGTCGGATATTGGAAAATATCTCGCAGCGGCAGCTTGTGATGCAGCTCCTGATGAATTTTCGCCACCAGTGTTGTGGCGCGCAGAGAATGTCCTCCCACTTCAAAGAAGTTATCCTTAATGCCTATCTGCGAATGATTCAGTACACTTTGCCAGATACGTACCAGCTGCTCTTCCAGAAATGTCCGCGGCGCAACGTACTCCGTGCCTCCCAAGCGCGCTTCCGGCGCAGGCAATGCTTTGCGGTCGATTTTTCCGTTTGGTGTCAGCGGGAAACGATCCAGTTGTACGACATACGTCGGGATCATATAGCCCGGCAGCTTTGGCTGCAGAGCGTTGCGTAGCTCCGGCAAACTCAGCGCCTCTGAGGCTACGAGATACGCACACAGGTCCTTGTTGCCGTCTTCGTTTTCCCAGGCGGTGACCATGGCTTTTTGAATGCCCTCCACGGTCAGCAGCTGCGCTTCCACCTCGCCCAGTTCAATCCGGTAGCCCCGGATTTTGACTTGATAGTCCATCCGCCCGATAAAGTCTACATTTCCGTCCGGCATCCACCGCGCCAAATCGCCTGTGCGGTACAATCGTTCACCCGGCACGTACGGATTTGCCACGAATTTCTCAGCCGTCAGGTCGGCACGGTTCAGGTACCCGCGTGCTACCCCGGCTCCGCCAATGCATAGCTCGCCCAGTACGCCGATAGGCACCGGATTCAACTGGCTGTCCACGATATAAAAACGGGCGTTCAGCCACGCCTGACCAATCGGCACACTACCGCTGCTTGGCAGCTTCGACAGCTCTTCATCGTAGAAGCTGGAGTCAATCGCCGCTTCCGTTACACCATAGCTGTTAATAATCCGAGTATCTGCACCAAACCGCTCTTGCAGCACCCGATAATCCGCCACGTTGCAGCTATCCGAGCTGGTGATCAGCAGTTCCAGACTGCTCATGTCCAGTCCCTGTTCATGCACATGCTGCATGAACGGTACGATCAGGGCCGGGGTCGATTCGAACACCGTAACCTGATAATCGTGAATCCAGCTATACAGACGGCTTAGATCAATCCGGTCGTCTTTCGGACAAATGACCATCGTTCCGCCGTTATAGAGCGCCCGTGCGATATCCCCGACGAATACGTCGAAGGAGAAGCTCGCCAATTGCAACAACCGTACCGGGAACTGGTTCAGACGGTAATCCCGGCGATACGCCGCAGCCGTATTCACCAAGCTGTGATGCTCAATCATGACCCCTTTCGGACGTCCTGTTGTACCGGAGGTATAGATCACATACGCCAGATCCTGCGGCTCATTGACAGGTTCGACATCCGCAATATCCCCGGTGTACAGCGACTCATCGTCCAACGCCAGTACAGTCTGCAAACGCAGTCCTGTTGCTGGTTCGGATGTTGCTTCACTGTCAGATGGCGAGTCTAATGTTAAACTCAGGTCTCCATGGAGGGTATCTAATTCCACCGTTTCAGCACTAACCGCCGTTTCCAGTTGGCCCTCAGACTTCCCTCCGGCCAAGACCCCTCGGCTTTCCTCCAGCCATACCTGGGCACGCTCCTGCAAGCCTGTTTGGGTCAACAGCACCGTAGCACCGCTGTCCTCCAGCATGAAACGAATACGTTCTGACGGATAGTCTGCATCCAGCGGCACATATGCGCCTCCAGCCTTCCACACTGCCAGTACGCCGACCAGCATGTCTACCGAGCGTTCGCTCAAGATGCCGACAATCGACTCGCGTCCAATGCCTTCATTCCGCAATCTACGAGCCAATTGGTTCGCACGCTCGTTCAGTTTACGGTACGTAAGTTGTTGATCCTCGTACACAACCGCCACGTGATCCGGTACAAGCTGCGCCTGTTCTTCCACAAAGATATGGAACAGGGCTCCTGCTTCAACAGCAGCAACATCCGATACCCCCACATCTCCAAAACCGTAGATGATTTGTGCTTTTTCCTCGACAGTTACCATATCCAAAGCTGCCAGCGGCTGCTGCGGATCAAGTGTAATCGCACGAACGAGTTCGGTAAAATGCTTGGCCAATCGCGCGATGGTTTCAGGCTTGTACAGCGCCGTGCTGTATTCTAGACTGCACAGAATACCTTCAGGTTGCTCCACTGCATCCAGGGTCAGATCAAATTTGGCAGTATTATTTCCCATCGGATACGAATTTAGAGTAAGACCTTCCAACTGCAACTCCTGCTGCTCCAATGTTTTCAACTCAAACATCGTGTCAAACATCGCATTCCGACTTGTATCCCGCGTTAAATTGAGCTTCTCAACCAGCTCTTCAAAAGGATAGTCTTGATGCTCATAAGCACTGAGCGCATGCTCCTTGACCTCTTGCAGGTAATCAAGATATGATTTGTCGCCAGACGGATAATTACGGATCGCCAACGTGTTGATGAATACACCTACAAGGCTCTCCAGTTCCGCATGCGGTCTTCCGGCAATCGGCGTTCCAACCACAATATCCTCTTGGCCGGTGTATTTATGCAAGAGCGCGGTGTACGCTGCCAGCAGCACCATATACAGTGTTGCGCCTGTTTGTGCAGCCAGTTCTTTCAGGCGTTCGCTAACTTCACGCTCCAGTCCGAATTCGATCGTATTCCCTGCTGTACTCTGCATCGCCGGACGGGCAAAGTCGGTTGCCATATCCAGCACAGGCAGTTCGCCTCGGAAAGTGTCGAGCCAGTACGCTTCCTGACGCTGCATCCACTCCTGATGGGCTTCGCTTTGCTGCCATACCGCATAATCCTTGTACTGAATCCGTAATGGCGATAGCTCTTCACCGTCATACAAGCGGACAAATTCATCGGTCAGCACCTCCATGGACACACCATCCGAAACGATATGATGCATGTCGAGCATGAGCAAATGCTGCGATTCTTGCTCCACTCCTTGTACGCCCAGGTCCACCAAGCCTACCCGCAGCAGCGGCGCAGCTTGCAGATCGAACGGACGTACAAAGCGCCGCACCCGCTCTTGCGCTTCCTTGCTCACCATCGTGTCTGTATCCGTAGTGATTGCGCCCTCTGCCTGTATCTTTGCATATTCCACCTCGAACGGTACGGTGTCCTCAATCCATTGCATCGGCCCACTGTCCACCAGTTCAAAGCGGGTACGCAAGGTCGCATGGCGAGCAATCAGTTGACGGAACACGTCTTCTACTCGTTGCACATCCAGCGGACCGCTCACTTGCAGCACCGACGGCATGTTGTAGTTCACATCATTCGGGTCGAGCTGATGCAGCACATACAATCGTTTCTGCGCCGAGGATAACGGGTAGAAGCCACGGGCTTCCGTCACCGGAATGGACGCATACGCCACTTGATCCAGACTTTCCAGTACCGTTGCCAGTTGTTCAATCGTTGGTGCTTCAAAAATACTCCGCAGTGGAAGCGGCTTGTTCAGCTCCTTGTGAATCTTCGAGGCCAGGGTTGTCGCCCGCAGCGAATGTCCGCCAATCTCGAAGAAGTTTTCCTTCACACCGACCTGTGCCAAGCCCAGCACATCCTGCCAAATTTGCGCCAGCTTCACTTCCACCCACGTCCGAGGTGCGACATAATCCGCTTCGCTTTGCAGGCTACCTTCTGGCGCTGGCAGTGCCTTGCGGTCGATTTTGCCATTCGGACTCAGCGGCATCTGCTCCAGCTGTACAAAGTACGATGGCACCATATAGCTTGGCAGTTCCCGGCCCAGTTCACTTCTCAGCTCGCTGGCTCCGAGCTCTTGTCCGGCGACGTAGTACGCCACCATTTGTTTTTGGCCTGTTTCGTCTGCACGGGCCATGACGACCGCTTCTCGTACCGACTCCACCTTCAGCAGCTGCGATTCGACCTCGCCCAGCTCGATCCGGTACCCCCGGATTTTCACCTGATGGTCGATCCGTCCCAAATATTCGATGTTGCCGTCCGGCATCCATCTCGCCAAATCGCCCGTGTGGTACATCCGCTCATAGCCTGCTTCGCCACCGGCAAACGGATCGGCAACGAATTTTTCGGCCGTCAGCTCCGGACGGTTCAGATAGCCACGTGCTACACCTACACCGCCGATGCACAGCTCCCCTGCAACCCCAATCGGCTGCAATTGCTCCGTGCCTTCCTTCACGATGTACAGACGGATGTTCTGAATCGGTTTCCCGATTGGAATAACGGCATATTCCTCCGTCGACTCGCAATCGAAATACGATACGTCCACCGTCGCTTCGGTTGGGCCATACAGGTTGATCAGCTTCGCTCCAGCGATTCCTGACACGAGCCGTTGGAAACGTGCTACATGCTGTGGCGGCAACGCTTCTCCGCTGGCAAATACATGGCGCAGCGTTCCCAGCTTCGCTTGTATCACTTCCTGTGGCTGCTGCTCCACATACTCCAGGAATGCATGCAGCATCGCAGGCACAAAGTGCATCGTGCTTACGCTATCGCGGGCAATCGTTTCGACGATGTCCTCCGGATTCTTTTCCCCGCCAACCGACAGCAGACTCACCTTCGAGCCAACCATCGACCACCAGAACAGTTCCCACACCGACACGTCGAAGGTGAAGGCAGTCTTTTGCAGGATCGTATCCTCTGCACTCAAGCCGTAACGGTCGTGCATCCACAAAATCCGGTTCAGCACGGAATGGTGTTCGACCATAACTCCCTTCGGTTTTCCAGTGGAGCCGGAGGTGTAGATGACATAGGCTACATGGTGTGGCCCGGCCAGTGGCTCCAGATTCGAGCCGTCTTCTTGGTAAATGTCCTCACGATCCAGCACCAGCACCTTGCCATCAAAGCTCAGCGACGCTTGCTCGGCCAAATGCGATTGCGTCAGCACCAGCCTCGCTCCCGAGTCCTCCAGCATGAAACGGAGGCGGTCCGCCGGATATTCCGGGTCAATTGGTACATATGCGCCGCCTGCCTTGAGGATCGCATAGATGCCCACGATCATTTCCAGCGAGCGGTGTACCAGAATGCCCACCGGCTGATCCGGTTCAACGCCTTCCGCACGCAGGGTACGTGCAAGACGGTTGGCCCGCTCGTTCAGTTCACCGTAGGTCAACGTCTCTGCTCCAAACAGCACCGCCACCTGCTCCGGTATTCGTGCCGCCTGTTCCTCGAACAGCGCACTTAACGTCTGATCCTGCGGATAAGCTGCCGCCGTAGCTCCCCAAACCTGAACAATCTGCGCTTGTTCTTCCGCTGTTACCAATTCCAGCTCATTCACACGGATATGCGGATTGTTCACGATTTGCTCAATTACATGCAATACATGTCCTTGCATACGCTCTATCGTAGCCCGATCGTACACATTGGCGTTATATCTGAACATGATGCTGAAGACTTCATCAGGCATCACAATCAAGTCCAGATCATAATTCGTTTGCTCGACAACCTCTACATTCGTAATTTCAAAAGCAGACGGACGAACTTCGCCAAGCTGCTCCACCTGCTGCTCTACCGGGTAATTCTCAAATACCATAATGTGGTTAATCAGATTTTGCTTCTGCTCAGTCAGCGCCTGAATCTCATACAGCGGGAAACTGTCGTATACTCCCGAGGCCAGTGCCTGCTCCTGCGTTTTCCGCATAACCTCCACAAAAGTGGCATTCCGTTCACTTTGAATCCGAACCGGTATCGTATTAATGAACAAACCGATCATATTCTCTACACCAGCAATATCTGTCGGACGTCCAGATACGACACTACCGAAAATAACATCCTCATTGTTGTTATATTTCTGCAAAATAAGGCCCCACACGCTTTGCATCAGCGTATTAATCGTCACCTGCTGCTGCTTCGCAATCCGGTACATGGCTTCACTCCACGTTTGATCCAGCTCCACCGTTATTTTTTCAGAAATATATTCGCTGGTTTCACTAGCTGTAGTGGATGGAGCATTTTCCCTGCTGTCCACGGCTTGATCTTTTAATGAAGCATCCGAGCCAGGTAATAAAGTCTGCTGTTCAAAGCCTGCCAAATAGCTGCTCCAATACTCTTTTGCCGCACGTTCATCCTGACGCTCCAGCCATTCGATATATTGGCCATATGGGGTGATATTAGCAAGCTCCGGCTGCTTCTGCTCCACCAGCGCAAAGTACGTACCGAACACTTCGCCTGTAACCAGCGACAAGCACCAGCCGTCCATGACAATGTGATGGAAGCTCCAGACCAAATGATACGTTTCTTCATTTGTCTGCAACACCTGTACGCGCATGAGCGCATCGGTACCAAGATTAAAGCCCCGAGCCTGATCCTCCAGCTTGAACGCCTGAATATATGCCTTTTGCTCCGCTTCCTGCATTCCACGTAAATCCTTGAAGGAAAGGTCGCTATCTTTGTGACGGAACACGATCTGCAACGGCTCCTGATTGTGCCCTGTCTCAAACATATGGAAATTCGTCCGCAGCGCTTCATGACGCTGTATCAGCAAATCCAGACTCTTCTGGAAAATAGCTACATCAAAGCTGCCTTTTTGATCAAACGACGCTTGCTGGAAGTATGCGCCTGACTCCGGCTCCATCAAGCTATGGAAAAGCATCCCCTTCTGCATCGGCGAGAGCGCATAAACATTTTCCAGCTCACCCACAGCAGCCATTTGCTTCGTCAATTGTTCCAGCTGCTCCAACGTCAAGCCCTTGAACAATACATCGCTTGGTGTTAGCTCACTCCGCTCTTTGGAGGCACAATGAACGATCACTTCCTGCAAGCTCTCCTGCAGCAATTGTGCAAATTTTTCCACGTTTTGTTGATGATACACCTTGCTGTCATAACGAATTTCCAATGTCAGCACGCCTGCTGTAATCATCCCGTTCACATTCAGCGGATGCTCCAGAGCGGTATGGTCACTCATCGGCTCTCCACCTGGATGTGAAGACAAAGTGATATCACCATTTTCCAAATCCTGATCAAATTGTCCCAAATAGTTGAAACTGATGTCCGGCTGGAACGCCAGCTCTTCATCGTTCACATCCTGAGACATATATTTCAAAATACCGTAGCCAATGCCCTTTTGTGGCACATGACGCAAGTCTTCCTTCACCCGCTTGATTCGCTGCCCCACTTCTGCCTTGCCGTCAACATCGAGCAGCAGCGGATATTGGCTTGTAAACCAGCCCACTGTGCGTGTGATATCAATATCCGGCATAATTGCTTCCCGACCATGCCCCTCCAGATTGACCAGCACGCGCTCCTGACCGCTCCAGTTATATAACGCCGTGCCGAGTGCGGTTAACAGCAAATCATTGACCTCTGTGTTGTACGCACGGTGCGCTTCCTGAAGCAGTAGTCGTGTTTCCTGCTCGCTCCAAGCCACGGTCACCGTCTCACTGTCTCTTATCAGAGAATGCTGTCCTTCCGCGCTCTCTTGATCCTTAGGCAACGATGCGAATTCCATTTGGGCGAGATGCTGCCAATATTCGCGTTCGTTTTCGATGGCCGGACTATTCGCATATTGAGACAAGCGCTCTGCCCAAGCGGAGAACGAGTCCGTTTTATATGGCAGACGAATCGCTTCTCCCCGAACCGCCTGCTCATATCCAGTGGCAAAATCTTCAAACACAATCCGCCATGAAATGCCGTCTACGACCAAATGGTGGATTGCAATCAGTAAATGATCTCCGTCCGTGCAATGGAACAGCCCCAGCTTGACCAGTGGTCCCTCGTCCAGACGAATGGAACTTTGAATAGCATTCGCTTTCTCTTCAATGGCCTTCACTACATCTGCGTAGTCCTCTACATCCGTCAAATCAACAACGTCCAGACTATACAGCTTACCTTCGTTCAGACCACGGCTCCACGCTTCATAGCCCTGCTCGGTCTGACGGAAAACGGTGCGCAGCGCATCATGATGCTCGGTCACCTTGGTCACCGTTTGATGCAATGCGGCTTCATCGAAGCCTTGCTCTCTATACAGCATCACCGACTGGTTGAAATAATGCGGCTCTGCTAAGAATTGTCCAAAGAACCATTGCTGAATCGGGGTCAGCTTGACCGCTCCCGAAACCGCACGCTGATCGGCTGTACGGCTGACCTTGTGGACATGACCACTCAGCAGCGATACGGAAGGATATTGGAACAAATCCTTCATTTCCAGCTTGTAGCCCGCTTGCAGCAAACGGGAGGATACCTGGATCGCCTTGATCGAATCTCCACCCAGATCAAAGAAATTATCCAAAATCCCGACTCTCTTTGCCCCTAATACGGCCTGCCAAATGGAAACCAAAGTCTGCTCCAGCGCTGTACGCGGCTCTACATAATTCGCCCCGCTTTGCAGGCTGCCTTCCGGTGCCGGCAGTGCCTTGCGATCGATTTTACCGTTCGGTGTCAGTGGCATCTGCTCCATCTGGATGAAATACGAAGGCACCATGTAGTTTGGAAGCTCCGCGCCCAGTAAGCTGCGCAGCTCTCCTGCGTTCACGTCCCGTTCGGCAACATAGTACGCCACCAGTTGGTTTTGCCCCTGCTCGTCCGCCTGGGCCAGTACGATGACCTCTTGTACGTCTTCCACTTTCAGAATTTGTGCCTCAACCTCGCCCAGCTCGATCCGGTAGCCCCGGATTTTCACCTGATGGTCGATCCGGCCTAAATATTCGATATTGCCATCCGGCATCCATCTCGCCAAATCGCCTGTACGGTACATCCGTTCATAGCCTGCTTCGCCAGCCGCAAATGGATTCGGTACAAATTTCTCAGCCGTCAGCTCTGGACGATCCAGATAACCACGGGCCAGACCCGGACCAGATACGCACAGCTCACCCGCTACGCCTACTGGCGCCAGATGTCCATGCGCATCTACCATGTATACCCGGTGATTCGGCACAGGGCGTCCGATGGAAATCAGTTGCCCTGCTCTCTCGTCTTCGGATACCGGCCAGATCGACGTCGCTACCGAGTTTTCCGTTGGACCGTAGCCGTTGTAGTACGCCACCTGGTCCTTCCACTTATATACCAGCTCTGTTGATGACGCTGAACCGGCAGTGAACAAAATACGCAGGTTTGGCATCCGTTCCGGCTCCAGATACACCGCATAGGTCGGCGGTAAGGCTGCCACGGTAATTTGATGATCCGCCATATATTGCTCAAACCGCTCGTAGTTCAAAATCGTCTCTGACGTTGGCACATACAACGTAGCTCCGCAGAACAGCGCCTGGAAGATTTCCCAGCAAGCCGCATCAAACGAATAGCTGGCGAACAACAACGCATGATCCGACGTGCTGATCCGAAGTGTCTGATCAAAATACGTTTTCAGATTGCACAGCCCGTGATGCTCCAGCATAACGCCCTTCGGTTGACCCGTCGTACCCGACGTATAAATCACATACGCCAGATCGTTTGGACCGGACAACGGCTCCAGATTGGAACCATCCTCGTGATACAGACCCTGTGCTCCATCCAGCACCAGCATGTTGCCGTCAAAGGTTACTTTGTCCACCAGATGGCTTTGCGTCAACAACAGCTCTGCCCCTGAGTCGTCCAGCATGTAGCGGATACGCTCCTCTGGATACGTCGGATCGATTGGTACATATGCACCCCCGGCTTTCAAAATCCCGAAGATGCCCACAATCATGTCTACCGAACGCTCGGTCATCAGACCCACTAGACGATCCTTCGTCACGCCTTGACTGCGCAAGGTACGAGCCAGACGATTCGCACGTTCATTCAGCTCGCGATAGGTCAACTGCTCTCCTTCAAAGAACAACGCTGCCTGCTCCGGTGTCTGCGCTGTTTGTGTCTCGAACAAGCCATGGATTGTCTGCTCGCTTGGATACTCGGCGGCAGTATCTCCCCATACGCCCAGAATTTGCTCTCGTTCCTGCGCACTTAACATATCCAGCTCTTGCACCCGAATGTCCGGCTTCTCCGTCACTTGCTCCAGCAGCTGTACCAGATGACCTCGAATTTGTTCTACACTTTCACGTTCAAATGCCAGTGCATTATAGCCAAAGCTCATGTGAATAGTGTTCCCTGGCAGCACCACCAGGTTAAAGTCATAGTTGGTCTGCTCGACAGACTCAACGCCTGTGATGCTGAAGCTGGACCCATCACCGTTACCTAATTGCTCAATTTGTTCCTCTACCGGATAGTTCTCAAAAATAAGAATATGATTAATCAAATCCTGCTTAAGCTCCGACAACCCCTGAATTTCATACAACGGGTACGTATCATAGGCATGGGAAGCAATCGATTGCTCCTGGGTTTGCTTCATCACGTCTGAGAATAAGCTATCCACATGACTGCTGATGCGTACAGGAATCGTATTGATAAACAAACCAATGATGTGCTCCACATTTGGAATTTCTGCCGGACGTCCAGATACCACGCTGCCAAACACCACATCATCTGTGCCATTATATTTTTGCAGCAAAATGCCCCAAACGGTCTGCATCAACGTATTGATGGTTACCTGATAACGCTTGGCTATTCGCTGAATGCTTGCCGTTAGATCTGCACCCAAGTCAAAATCCAGACGCTCCGCCTGATATCCCGTTTTGCCCTGGATCTTAGCCGCCTGTGGCAAGCGGGACTGTTCCTCATACGCTTCCAGAACCTTGCTCCAGTAACTGGATGCGGCCTGACGATCCTGCTGCTCCAGCCATTCAATATATTGACTGTACGGCGTTATAGGTGCCAGCTCAGGCTGCTTATGGGCCAGTATCGCAAAATAGCTCGCAAATACTTCGTTTGTCACCAGTGACAAGCACCAGCCGTCCATCACGATATGATGGAAGCTCCATACAAAACGGTACAAATCCTCACCTGTGCGCAAAACAGCGACACGCATCAAAGCATCTTGCGCCAGATCAAAGCCTCTCTGTTTGTCTTTACGCGTATATTCGAGGATGTACTCGTTTTGCTTCTCTTCCTCCACATCGCGCAGGTCCTCTACATATAGTTCACTGCGCTTATTGCGGTACACGACCTGAAGCGGTTCATCCTTCCAGCCACTGTAGAAGTTCGTGCGCAGTGCTGTATGCCGCTGTACCAATACATCCATGCTTGCTGCAAAAGCAGCGATATTAAAATGTCCTTGCAGATCAAAGGTTGCCTGCTCAAAATAAGCTCCCGATTGCGAATCCATAAGATTGTAAAAGAGCATACCCTTCTGCATCGGCGTCAGTGCGTATACATTTTCCAGCTCACCTGTACGTGCAGCCTGTTCCGCAATTTGTTCCAGCTCTCCAGTCGTCAGACCTTTGAAAGACACGTCACTCGGCGTCAGTTCCGGCTGTTCCAGAGCGACGCAATGCGTAATCACCTCTTGCAAAGCGGATTGCAATAGTCCCGCTACACGTTTCAGCGTTTCTTTGCGATACTGCTTACGGCTGTAAGCGATCGTCAATCGCAGCATACCTTCCGAGATCATCGCGTTCAAATCCAGCGTGTACAGTAACGGTGAATGTGTATCATCTGTCTCCCCTGCACCGTAGGACGACAACGTAATTCCACTGTTTTGCAGATCCTGATCGACCTGACCCAAATAGTTAAAGCTGATTTCCGGTTCTGCTGCAATTGTACGCGCTTCATCCGATGCGGACGCATGGGACAAGTAGCGCCACGTTCCATACGTCAGCCCTTTATGCGGAATCTGGCGGAGGCCTTCCTTCGTGTCTTTAATCCGCTCTGCCAGCGTCAGATTAGCACCCGTGTCCAGCAGCACCGGATACAAGCTCGTAAACCAGCCTACCGTACGTGTAATATCCACCTCTGGCAGGATCGCTTCCCGGCCATGTCCCTCCAGATTCACCAGCACATGTCCTGCACCTGTCCAATTATGCATCGCCAATCCTAACGCGGTCAGCAGCAAATCATTGACCTCGGTGTTGTAGGCGCGATGTGCCTGCTTCAACAACTGCTGGGTTTCAGCTTCGGTCCATTCCACCGTCAGCACTTCGCTGTCTGCATTCAAGGAGCCCTCATAGGCAAAATCCTTAGGCAGTGGCGCAGCAGCAGCTTTGGCCTGCTCCAGCTGCTGCCAGTAGACTTCATCCGATGCAGCCTCAGGGCGGTTGGCATAAGACGACAACTCCCGTGCCCATGTTTGGAAGGAATCCGTTTTATATGGCAAACGTACAGACTCACCTTTTAACGCTTGCTCGTAGCCTGTAGAGAAATCTTCAAACAGAATCCGCCACGACACCCCGTCCATCACCAAATGGTGAATGGCTATGAGCAAATGATCGCCCTCTGCTGTGCGGAACAATCCCAGTTTCACGAGAGGTCCTTCGGACAGATAAATGCTGCTTTGAATTTCAGTTGCCTTCGCTTCCAACGCTTCCGCATAGGTTGCCTGTTCACGGTAATCCACCGTTTCCAGCGTATACAATGCGCCTTCATCTACACCGCGTGTCCAAGCCGTGAAACCGGATGAAGCCTGACGGAAAACCGTACGAAGCGCATCATGATGCTTCACGATATGATCCATTGCCTGGCGAACCGCTGTCTCATCAAAGCCCTCGGCGCTATAGAGCATGACCGCCTGATTAAAGTGCTGCGGAAGCTCGCGCTCCTGTGCAAAGAACCAGTGCTGGATCGGAAGCAAAGCGGTTTCCCCGCTCACTTCTCCTTGATCTGCAATACGGCTCACCTCTTGCATATGCGGTGCCAGTGTTGCGACTGTTGGATACTGGAACAAATACTTCATGTCCAGCTTGTAGCCTGCCTGGAACGCACGGGATGCGATTTGAATTGCCTTGATTGAATCGCCGCCCAGATCAAAGAAATTGTCCAGAATACCGACGGTTTGCACGCCCAGTACTGACTGCCAGACTGCCACGAGTGCCCGTTCCTGTGCGGTGCGCGGCTCTTCATAATCCGCCCCGCTTTGCAGACTGCCTTCCGGTGCTGGCAGTGCCTTGCGGTCGATTTTACCATTCGGGCTCAGCGGCATCTGCTCCAGCTGTACAAAGTACGATGGCACCATATAGCTTGGCAGCTCCCGCCCCAGCTCACTTCTCAGCTCGCTGGCTCCGAGCTCTTGTCCGGCGACGTAGTACGCTACCATTTGTTTTTGGCCTGTTTCATCTGCACGAGCCATGACGACCGCTTCTCGTACCGACTCCACCTTCAGCAGCTGCGATTCGACCTCGCCCAGCTCGATCCGGTACCCCCGGATTTTCACCTGATGGTCGATCCGTCCCAAATATTCGATGTTGCCGTCCGGCATCCATCTCGCCAAATCGCCCGTGCGGTACATCCGCTCATATCCTGCTTCGCCACCGGCAAACGGATCGGCAACGAATTTCTCTGCCGTCAGCTCCGGACGGTTCAGATAGCCTCGTGCTACGCCTACACCACCGATGCACAGTTCCCCTGCTACCCCAATCGGCTGCAATTGCTCCGTGCCTTCCTTGACGATGTACAGACGGATGTTCTGAATCGGTTTCCCGATCGGAATGACGGCATATTCCTCCGTCGGCTCGCAATCAAAGTACGAGACGTCCACCGTCGCTTCGGTTGGGCCATACAGGTTGATCAGCTTCGCTCCAGCGATTCCTGACACGAGCCGTTGGAAACGTGCTACATGCTGTGGCGGCAACGCTTCTCCGCTGGCAAATACGTGTCTTAACGTTCCCAGCCTCGCTTGCATCGTTTCCTGCGGCTGCTGCTCCACATACTCCAGGAACGCATGCAGCATGGCAGGCACAAAGTGCATCGTGCTTACGCCATCGCGGGCAATCGTTTCGACGATGTCCTCCGGATTCTTTTCCCCGCCAACCGACAACAGACTCACCTTTGAGCCAACCATCGACCACCAGAACAGTTCCCACACCGACACGTCGAAGGTGAAGGCAGTCTTTTGCAGGATCGTATCCTCTGCACTCAAGCCGTAACGGTCGTGCATCCACAAAATCCGGTTCAGCACGGAATGATGCTCGACCATAACGCCCTTCGGTTTTCCAGTCGAGCCGGAGGTGTAGATAACGTAGGCTACATGACGCGGACCAGCCAGTGGCTCCAGATTCGAGCCGTCTTCGTGGTACATGTCCTTGCCACCCAGCACCGGACGATCCAGCACCAGCACCTTGCCGTCGAAGCTCAGCGACGCCTGATCGGCCAAATGCGATTGCGTCAGCACCAGCTTCGCTCCCGAGTCCTCCAGCATAAAGCGAATGCGGTCCGCCGGATATTCCGGGTCAATTGGTACATATGCGCCGCCTGCCTTGAGGATCGCATAGATGCCCACGATCATTTCCAGCGAGCGGTGTACCAGAATGCCCACCGGCTGATCCGGTTCAACGCCTTCCGCACGCAGGGTACGTGCAAGACGGTTGGCCCGCTCGTTCAGTTCACCGTAGGTCAACGTCTCTGCTCCAAACAGCACCGCCACCTGATCCGGTGTTCGTGCCGCCTGTTCCTCGAACAGTGCACTTAACGTCTGATCCTGCGGATAAGCTGCCGCCGTAGCTCCCCAAACCTGAACAATCTGCGCTTGTTCTTCCGGTGTTACCAATTCCAGCTGATTCACACAGATATGCGGATTGTCTACAATTTGCCCGATGACATGGTCGATATGGCCTTGGATACGATCCATAGCAAACCGGTTATACACAAGAGCATTGTATTCAAACAGGATGGAGATATCCTCATCGGGCACCACAATCAGGTTAAAATCGTAGTTGGTTTGCTCTGCAAGTGCCACATTGGCAATAGAGAAGCCAGTCTGTGCGCCTGTCTCGCCGGAACTGCCCACCTGCTTCATTTGCTGCCCGATCGGATAGTTTTCAAAGATCATAATATGATTAATCAGGTCTTGCTTTTGTTCAGTCAGCGCCTGCATTTCATACAACGGGAAGGTGTCATACGCACTGGAGGCCAAAGCCTGCTCCTGTGTCCGATGCAATATTTCAGCAAACGTAGCATTCTGCTCACTGCTAATGCGAACCGGAATCGTATTGATGAACAGACCGATCATGTCCTCCACACCCGGAATGTCTGCCGGACGTCCGGATACAACACTACCAAACACGACATCCTGATTATTATTGTATTTTTGTAAAATAACTCCCCAAACGCTTTGCAGCAATGTATTAATCGTTACCTGCTGCTGCTTGGCAATGCGGTTTAACGCCGCGCTCCGTTCTTTACCCAGTACAAATGACAGCTTTTCCGAAACATAACCGGAATTTGAAGCCGTACCGCTTCCTTCTTTATCTTCAACCCGTGCCATTACGGAAGCCTGTGCGTGCTCGTCAGGCAGCAAGGTCTGCTGCTCGAAGCCAGCCAAATAGTCGCTCCAGTAGCGGGTCGCTTCCTGCGTATCCTGCCGTTCCAGCCATTCAATATACTCACTATACGGCTTGATAGGTGCGAGCTCTGGCTGTTTGTGCTCCAGCAGGGCAAAATATGCACCAAACACTTCGTCCGTCACCAGTGACAGGCACCAGCCGTCCATCACCATATGATGGAAGCTCCATACAAAACGGTACGAGCTATCACCCGTGCGGAAGACGGTTACGCGCATAAGCGCGTCCTTGCCTAAATCAAAGTTTTGCTCTTTATCCAGGGCCACGAATTGATCTACAGCGTCTTCACGACCTCTGACATCCTCATAGCGGAAGCCCGGATTTTTATAACGATAGACGACCTGTAACGGTTGACCATGCCAGCCGCTGTAGAAATTCGTCCGGAATATAGCATGTCGGCTAACCAGCAGCTTCAGGCTTTCATCGAATACGGTCGGCTCAAAATGTCCCTCAAGGTCAAAGGTCGCCTGTTCAAAATACACTCCTGATTCTGGGTTCATCAGACTATGGAACAGCATACCCTTCTGCATCGGCGTTAACGGATACACATTCTCCAATTCCCCAACCGTCTGTGTCTGCTCAACAATCGTGTCTAATTGCTCCAGCGTCAGACCCTTTAACAGTACATCGCTTGGAGTCAATTCTGACTGCTTCCGTATGACACAATGCTCGATCATTTCAAGCAGGTTGGCTTTCAGCAGGTCAGCCAGCATTTGGATGGTGTCCTTGCGGAAGGCCTTACCGTTATACCGAATATCCAGCTCCAGTATGCCGTTCGTGACGATCCCGCCCACATCGAGCGCGTATTTCATCTTCGTTCGGTCACTAACAGCCAAACCAATTGGGTAAGGAGACATCTGAATATCGCTGTTTTGCAAATCCTGATCAAATTGTCCGAGATAGTTAAAGCTCACTTGCGGCTCGGCGTAGCCTCCATCTGTCTGGCCCGTATGCAAAGCGTCTTCTTTATGAGCAGTTCCCTGGCCAGCTTCACTCAGATGTCTCCAAATACCATAGCCAATTCCTTTATTCGGAATCTGACGCAGGCTCTCTTTGACCTGTTTGATGCGTCCCGACAAATCATGATCACGACCGATGTCCAGCAATACCGGATATTGACTCGTAAACCAGCCTACAGTACGTGAAATGTCCGTATCCGGCAAAATGTCCTCACGTCCGTGCCCCTCCAAATTGATCAGGCTACGTTCATGACCCGTCCATGTGTACAGCATCATGCCCAATGCAGCCAGAAGCAGATCGTTCACTTCCGTGTTATATGCGCGGTGCGCCTGCTTCAATAGCCATTCTGTCTCTTCCTCCGTAAGCTTGATGACCACTGTATCCGTGTCAGCCAACGTAAATTCGCCATCCTGCGCTTGATCCTCAGGCAACCGTACTTGATCCACCAAAGCAGATGCGTTCAGTTGCTCCCAATAGGCGCGTTCACTTTCCATTACCGCGCTATCCGCATAGGTGGAAAGTCGCTCAGACCAGGAACGGAAGGAATCCGTTTTGTCAGGTAATTGGAGTGCTTCTCCATTTACTGCCTGTTCATAGGCTGTAGCCAAATCCTCAAACAAAATGCGCCACGATACCCCGTCCACCACCAAATGGTGAATCGCCATTAGCAGATGATCCCCATCTGCACAGTGGAACAAACCAGCTTTAAACAGCGGCCCTTCATGCAGATGAATACTGCTTTGAATTTCACTGGCTTTCGCCTCAATCGCTGCGCTGAGCACGGCTTCATCCGTCAAATCCCTAAAGTCCAGCACGTCCAGGTGGTACAGCTCGCCTTCCTGCAATCCGCGGTTCCATGCTTCATAGCCTTGCTCTGTCTTGCTGAACACCATCCGTAGTGCATCATGGTGCTCCGCCAGCTTGATGAGCGCCTGACGCAGAGCGGATTCGTCAAAGCCCTGCTTCCGGTGCAGCATAACCGCCTGATTAAAGTGATGCGCGTCCACCTGCTCCTGCTCCGCAAACCAGTATTGAATCGGCGTCAGCACCACTTTCCCTGTGACTTCGCCTTGCTCGGCCGTTCTCTTGCCCGCTAAACGCAGATGCGGAGCCAGCTCCTTCACGCTTGGATATTTGAACAAGTCCTTCATGTTCAGCTTATAGCCTGCCTGGAACGCACGGGATACGATTTGAATCGCCTTGATCGAATCGCCGCCCAGATCAAAGAAATTGTCCAAAATACCGACGGTTTGCACGCCCAGGACGGACTGCCAGACTGCTACAAGTGTCCGTTCCGGCGCGGTGCGCGGCTCTACATAATCCGCTCCGCTTTGCAGACTGCCTTCCGGTGCCGGCAGTGCCTTGCGGTCGATTTTACCGTTCGGTGTCAGTGGCATCTGCTCCAACTGAACGAAGTATGAAGGCACCATATAACTTGGCAGCTCCCGCCCCAGTTCACTTCTCAGCTCGCTGGATCCGAGTTCTTGCTCCGCAATATAGTATGCCACCAGTTGGTATTGGCCTGTTTCGTCCGCACGAGCCATGACTATGGCTTCTCGTACCGACTCCACCTTCAGCAATTGCGATTCGACCTCGCCCAGCTCAATCCGGTACCCCCGGATTTTCACCTGATAGTCGATCCGGCCCAGATATTCGATGTTGCCGTCTGCCATCCATCTCGCCAAGTCGCCCGTGCGATACATCCGCTCATAGCCTGCTTTCCCGCCTGCAAACGGATTGTTCACAAATTTCTCGGCCGTCAGTTCTTCGCGATTCCAATACCCACGTGCCAAGCCTTCTCCTGCAATACATAACTCGCCCGGTACACCGATTGGCTGTAATCCATCATTCGCATTCAGGATATACATTTCCGTATTAGCGATAGGACGTCCGATATTAATTTGATTGGCATGGGTCAGTTCTTGTACCGTCGACCAAACCGTCGTTTCTGTAGGTCCGTACATGTTATAAATGCGGAGACCGTTCATTTCTTGCAGTGCTGCCAGCAGCTTGGACGGAAGTGCTTCACCCCCGACCATTATTTCCTTCACGCTTCGCAGCGCACGGGAACCTGCTTCATGACCCAACAGCATTTGTACCCGGGATGGTGTCATTTGCAACATATCAATATGATGATGAACGATCAACTCACCCAGCGCCTGAGGATCAACCTGATGCTGGCTGTCGCCAAGCACAACAGTCATTCCACCCAACAGTGGCAGGATGGTTTCCAATACGAAAATATCGAATGAAATTGTCGTGAGTGACAAAATGGTTTTGCCCGCTTCAAAGTCGATTATTTCGCGCATCCCTGTAATAAAGTTGAGTACCGAGCCATGCTGGAGCATAACTCCTTTCGGATTTCCAGTCGATCCAGAGGTATAGATGACGTAAGCCAAATGCTCTGGGCGGACGATCGTCTCCAGGTTGCCGCGCTCTCCCTGATACAATTCTGTATCCTCAAGAAACATTGTATTGGCGTTGCAATGGTGCTCTTCCACCAGATCACGACTGGTCAGAAGCACTGCGGCCTTACTGTCTCCCAGCATGTATTCAATACGAGATGACGGAAATTCAGGATCAATCGGCACATAAGCACCGCCTGCTTTTAGAACAGCAAGGAGACCTGCGATCATTTCCACTGAGCGCTGCACCATCAGGCCGACCAGCTTGTCAGGTCCTACTCCCTGCGCTTGAAGCATTCGTGCCAATGAGTTAGCCCGTTCATTCAGCTCCCGATAAGTCAGACTCTGATTTCCAAACACCAATGCCACTTGATCCGGCGTACGCTCCACCTGCTCCTCAAACAGCTGATGGATCGTCTGATGGCGCGGATATACCGCAGCGGTGTCATTAAACGCTTCTGTAATCTGTTGTTTTTCCACCGCTGTGACCAATTCCAGCTCTTCAACGCGAACGTTCGGATGGAGTGAAATTTGCTCCAGCAGACGGACAAAATGTCCATGCAGACGCTCAATGCCTATTTGATCAAAGCAGAGCGCGTTATACATAAAACGAATCTTTATACCTTCTCCCGGCATAACGGCTACGTTCAGATCGTAGTTGGTCTCCTCTGTAGTCACTACGTTCGAAATCGTAAATTTATCGTGTCCATCGCTTCCCAGCTGCTCTACCTGCTGCTCCACCGGATAATTTTCAAATATCATTATATGGTTGATCAAATCCTGCTTCTGTTCGGTCAGCGCCTGAATTTCATACAACGGGAATGCGTCGTAGCTATTAGAGGCCAGCGCCTGCCGCTGTGTTCGTTTCATCAGTTCGACAAAGGCCTCACCCTTTTCAGACTGAATGCGCACTGGAATCGTATTTATGAACAACCCAATCATGCGCTCCACACCCATAATATCGGCTGGACGACCGGATACAACACTACCGAATACAACATCCGAACTGTTGTTATATTTTTGCAACAGCACGCCCCATACCGTCTGAATCAATGTGTTGATCGTCACCTGATTTTGCTTCGCCACCCGTTCGATCTGAGCGACCAGTTCCGGCTGGAATTCGCATTCCAGTTCTCCGGCCACATAGTCCCCGACTTGTGCGGATTTAGGCTGTGTTTTTTGCTGCGGAAGCGTAATTTGCTGCTCATAGTCTGCCAGATACCCGCTCCAGTATTGCAGGGCCGCTTCACGATCCTGACGCTCCAGCCATTCAATAAAACGACTGAATGGCGTGACCTGCTCAAGCACCGGCTCCTGACCCGCACGAAGTGCCTGATAGCTGCCAAATACCTCCTGTATCATAAAGGACAAGCACCAGCCATCCATCAAAATGTGATGGAAGCTCCAAACAAAGTGGTACGTTTCATCCCCCGTTTGCAAAATGGAGATACGATTGAGTGCATCCTCTGCCAGATGGAATCCTTTGGCTTTATCTGCAAGGACAAAAGCCTCAACCTGAGCTTCACGTTCCTCTTTTTCTAGTCCGCGCAAGTCTTCGTAGTACAATCCTCCGCTGCGGTTGCGGAAGACGACCTGTACAGGCTCATCTTTCCATGAATTGATAAAGTTCGTCCGTAGGGCCTCATGACGTTGTACAAGCAGATCCAGGCTTTTGCCGAAAGTGACCACATCAAAACGTCCGTTCAACTCAAAGGTGGCCTGCTCAAAATAAGCCGCCGAATCCTCGTCCATCATGCTGTAGAAGAGCATACCCTTTTGCATTGGCGTTAAGGCATACACATTTTCCAGCTCACCCATATCTCGCGTATCTTCCACCAGCTGCTCCAGCTCGTCCAGCGTTACGTTATTTAGCAGGACATCACTTGGTGTCAATACCGTTCTTTCCTGGGCGACGCAATGGCTAATCACCTCACGCAAGCCCGAAGCAAGCAGCTCTCCAAGCTGTGCAATCGTTTCGTGACGGAATTGCGTTGTGCCGTAACGAATCGTGAAGATCAGCTCGCCGCCCTCGATCACTCCATTGATATCCAGCGCAAAATCCATAGCCGCGTTTGTGCTGACAGGCACACCCATAGAATAGGAGGAAGGCTCCAGATCGTTGCCTTTATAATCCTGATCAAACTGGCCCAGATAGTTAAAGTTGATTTCTGGGGTCAACTGAAGCTGTACGCCTGCTCGCGCGAAAGCCTCAGTATTTGACAGGTATCGCAAAATACCATAGCCAATGCCTTTTTGAGGAATATGGTGCAGCCCTTCCTTCACCCGTTTGATCAAACGGGCGATATTTCCGCCTTGTCCCAGGCTTCCATCCAGTACAACCGGGAATTGGCTCGTAAACCAGCCAACCGTGCGCGTAATATCCACATCAGATAAAATGGATTCCCGTCCATGACCCTCCAGGTTGACCAGCACTCGTTCAGAACCGGACCAGTCATATACGGCTTTGCCGAGTGCAGCCAGCAACAGGTCATTCATTTCCGTGCTATACGCGCGGTGAGCTTGCTTGAGCAACAAATCGGTTTCCTGCTTCGTCCAGCGGACGGTAACAACCTCACTGTCTCCAAGCAAGGCATGATCGTTGTCATAATCCTTTGGCAACGGCTGCGCCAGACTTGCTTCTGCTTGTTCAATATGCTGCCAGTAAGCAAGCTCCCGCTCCATCGTCGCACTGTTCGCATAGGCTGATTGATGCTCGGCCCATGTCTGGAACGAATCTGTTTTAAGCGGCAATCGAATAGCTTTGCCCGTTTTACCTGCAACAGCCTGCTCATAAGCGGCTGCCAAATCCTCCAGCAAAATGCGCCACGATACACCGTCCACGACCAAATGGTGAATGACGATTAACAAATGATCGCCCTGAGCGCATTGGAACAAACCAAGCTTCACAAGCGGTCCCTCGCTCAAATGAATGCCGGCTTGAATTTCATTCGCCTTGGCTTCCACAGCTGTGGATTCGTCTTCAACCCCACTGAAATCTACAATGTCCAGTGTATATAGCTCGCCTTCCTCCACACTGCGGTTCCAAGCTACGTAACCATGCTCCGTCTCGCGGAATACAGTGCGCAATGCATCATGATGTTGGACCATGCGTTCCATGGTATGACGCAGCGCATCTACGTCAAAGCGCCCGGCTCGATACAGCATCATCGCCTGGTTGCTGTGATGCAGGTCAACCGGCTGCTGCTCAAAGAACCACCGTTGAATTGGTGTCAGATCTACCTCACCGACTACTTCTTCCTGACTGGCGATTTTGCCATCTGTGCGAAGCAAAGGACTAAGGGACGCTACCGTCGGATTACTGAACAGGTCTTTCATGTTCAGTCGATAGCCTGCTTGCAGCAATCGGGACGATACCTGCAAGGCCTTGATCGAATCGCCACCCAGCTCGAAGAAGTTATCCTGCGTGCCTACCGTTTCCACGCCCAGCACCCCGGCCCATACCGAAGCCAATACCTGCTCTACCGTTGTACGCGGTGCTACATAGGCTGCACCTGTATGGATGCTGCCTTCCGGCTCTGGTAAGGCCTTGCGGTCGATTTTGCCGTTGCTCGTCAGCGGTATCGTCTCCAGACGCATCAAGCGTGCTGGCACCATGTGCGCCGGTAGCCCTGCTTCCAGCTCGGCCTGTACCTCCTCGATCCGCAGCTCCGCTTCTCCCGTGATATAGCCGCACAAATACTTGTGCCCACGCTCGTCTGTCCGGTCGATCACGACCGCTTGACGCACACCCGGCACCCGCTGGATCACGGTTTCGATCTCGCCCAGCTCGATCCGGTAGCCCCGGATTTTGACTTGATAGTCCATCCGGCCGATGAAGTCCACATTCCCGTCCGGCATCCACCGCGCCAGGTCTCCGGTGCGATACAATCGTTCACCCGGCACGTACGGATTCGCCACGAATTTCCCGGCCGTCAGGTCGGCACGGTTCAGGTACCCACGTGCTACCCCGGCTCCGCCGATGCATAGCTCGCCCAGTACGCCGATAGGTACCGGATTCAGCTGGCTGTCCACGATATAAAAGCGGGCGTTCAGCCACGCCTGACCAATCGGCACACTACCGCTGCTCGGCAGCTTCGATAGCTCTTCGTCATAGAAACTGGAGTCAATCGCCGCTTCTGTTACGCCGTAGCTGTTAATAATCCGAGTATCTGCACCAAATCGTTCTTGCAGCACCCGGTAATCCGTCACACTGCAGCTATCTGAGCTGGTGATCAGCAGTTCCAGACTGCTCATGTCCAGTCCCTGTTCATACACATGCTGCATGAACGGTACGATCAGGGCCGGTGTCGATTCGAACACCGTAACCTGATAATTGCGAATCCAGCTATACAGACGGCTTGGATCAATCCGGTCATCTTTCGGGCAGATGACCATCGTTCCACCGTTATAGAGCGCCCGTGCGATATCCCCGACGAATACGTCGAAGGAGAAGCTCGCCAGCTGCAACAACCGTACCGGGAACTGGTTTAGATGGTAATCCCGGCGATATGCCGCAGCCGTATTCACCAAGCTCCGATGCTCGATCATGACTCCCTTCGGACGTCCCGTTGTTCCGGAGGTGTAGATCACATACGCCAGATCCTGTGGCTCGTTGATAGGTTCGACATCCGCAATATCCCCGGTGTACAGCGACTCATCGTCCAACGCCAGTACAGTCTGCAAACGCAGTCCTGTTGCTGGTTCGGATGTTGCTTCACTGTCAGATGGCGAATTTAATGTTAAACTCAGGCCTCCATGGAGGGTATCTGATTCCACCGTCTCAGCGCTAACCGCCGTTTCCAGTTGGCCCTCAGACTTCCCTCCGGTCAAGGCCCATTGGCTTTCCTCCAGCCATACCTGCGCACGCTCCTGCAAGCCTGTTTGAGTCAGCAGCACCGTCGCACCGCTGTCCTCCAGCATAAAGCGGATACGCTCTGACGGATAATCGGCATCCAACGGCACATACGCGCCTCCAGCCTTCCATACCGCCAGCACACCGACCAGCATGTCCACCGAACGTTCGCTCAAGATGCCGACAATCGATTCGCGCCCGATGCCTTCATTCCGCAATCTACGGGCCAACTGGTTCGCACGCTCGTTCAGTTCACGGTACGTAAGCTGATTCTCCTCGTACACAACCGCCATGTGATCCGGTACAAGCTGCGCCTGTTCTTCCACATAGGCGTGGAACAACAATTCTACTTCCTTCGCATCACTCCACGCAGACACGCCAACTGAACCAAAACCGTCAATGATCTTCGCTTTTTCCTCAGCAGTCACCAGCTCAAGTTCATCTACCAGCGCATTCGGTCTGTTAATCGCTTCCTCTACGATATGCAGCAAATGATCGCGGATTTGCTCCATAGCTGCGCGTTCAAACACCAGCGCGTTGTATTCCAAATGAACACCGATTTCATCACCCGGCACAATTGTAATGTTAAAATCATAGTTCGTTTGCTCCGACACGGAAGCATTCGCAATCGTAAAGCCGTTCGTGTCACGGTTGCCCATTTGCTCCATGCTCTGTTCCACCGGATAGTTTTCAAACACCATAATATGGTTTACCAAATCCTGCTTCTGCTCTGTCAGGGCCTGAATTTCATACAACGGATAGGTTTCATAGGCACGGGAAGCAAGCGCCTGCTCCTGTGTCTGCTTCATCAGCCCAGCGAACGTAACATCTTCCCCGCTATGGATCCGTACAGGAACCGTATTAATAAACAAACCGATCATTTTATCGATGCCTGGAATATCCGCCGATCTACCGGATACAACACTACCAAATACAACGTCCCGATTATTGTTATACCGTTGCAGCACAACGCCCCATGCTGCTTGCAACAGCGTATTGACCGTCACTTGCTGCTGCTTGACCAGTTGGTTCATCCGTTCCGTCACTTCACGGCTCAGTGTAAACGAAAGCTTGTCAGCCTCATATCCCTTAGCGTGCCCGTCCAGTTGTTTTGCCTGCGGCAATACCGTCTGCTGCTCGAAGCCAGCAAAATAGTCACTCCAGAACCGTTCTGATTCCGCGTTGTCACTCCGTTCCAGCCATTCAATATATTCGCTGTATGGCGTTACTGGTGCAAGCTCCGGCTTCCGGCCTTCAAGCAGGGCAAAATACGTATTGAAGGCTTCCCCGACAACCAGGAACAAGCACCAGCCGTCCATCAAAATATGGTGGAAGCTCCACACAAAACGGTACGATTCCTCGCCTGTACGTAATATAGATACTCTCATCAGCTCGCCTGAGCTGAAATGAAACCCTTCCGCTTTATCTCGCTCAGTAAAATCAGCAATGTACGCGTCCAGTTCTCCTTGCTCCATCGAACGCACGTCTTCAAATCGGAATCCGGCAGCTTTATGACGATACACCACCTGTAAAGGCTGCTCATTCCAGCCGCTATAAAAATTCGTTCTGAAAATTTGATGGCGATTCACCAGCAGATTCAGGCTCTCGGCAAAAGTGTCCACTTGAAAGCTGCCCTGCAGATCAAATGTTGCCTGCTCAAAATACGCCCCGGATTGCGGCTCCATCAAGCCGTGGAACAAGATCCCCTTTTGCATCGGCGTTAGCGAATAAATATTTTCCAGCTCTCCCACAGCAGCGGTTTGCTCTACAATGTGCTCCAGTTCTCCAGCCGTTAGTCCTTGGAAGGACAGATCGCTTGGTGTCAACTCTGGCAGATCTTTGTCCACGCAATGAGCTAATACCTGGCGCAAGCTTTCCTGAAGCAAATCAGCTAGTCTTTTGATTGATTTTTTCATGAACGTTTTGCCGCTGTAGCTGATCGTCAGCTCCAGCGCACCGTCCGTGATCATGCCGTTGATATCAAGGGCATACCGCTTGGTCAACGTGTCACTAATAGAAGCCCCGAGGGAATAAGGAGACATACGGAATGCATTATTTTTCAAATCCTGATCAAATTGTCCGAGATAGTTAAAGCTAATTTCCGGCTCGGCGACAAAAGCTGCCTCCCCTTCTTCAGCAGCAGAAAGATATCTCAAAATCCCGTATCCAATTCCTTTATGCGGCAAACGGCGCAGCCCTTCCTTGACGTTCTTGACACGTCGTCCCACATTCCGATCCTCGCCCATATCCAGCACAACTGGGAATTGGCTGGTAAACCAACCGACCGTACGTGTAATATCCACGTCTGGCAAAATAGCTTCCCGTCCATGACCCTCCAGATTTACAAGCACCTGACTGATGCCTGCCCACTCGTGAACCGCGGTTCCCAGAGCCGTCAGCAATAGATCGTTCGCTTCCGTATTATAGGCACGGTGTGCCTGCTTCAAAAATTGTTCTGTTTCTTCAACTGTCCACGCTACCGTGAGTGTGCGGTCATCGCGGAGACGAGGCTTGGCCTCGGATTTGCGAGTGTAATCCTTGGGCAAAGCTGCTTGAGTAGCCCCAGCTTGCTCCAGCTCTTGCCAGTACGCACGTTCCTTCTGCAATGCTGTGCTGTTCGCATAAGCTGACAGCTGATCAGCCCACAGGCGGAAGGAATCCGTCTTATTCGGCAAACGGACAGACTCGCCCTGTAAAGCTTGCTCATATCCAGTTGCCAAATCCTCCAGCAAAATACGCCAAGATACACCATCCACTACAAAATGGTGGATCGCCACCAACAAATGATCTCCATCAGGGCAACGGAACAGACCCAGCTTTACCAGAGGGCCTTCATCCAGGCGAATGCTGCCTTGAATTTCACTAGCTTTTGCTTCCAGCTCATGTGCAAAATCAGGTTCGTTCGTAAAATCAATCACTTCGAGGCTGAAGAGCTCACCTGCTTGTACGCCACGGTTCCATGCTTCGTACTCGCCGTCTGTATTTTGGCTGAATACGATACGTAGAGCATCATGATGCTCTACTATGCGTTGCAGCGCCTGACGAAGCGCCGTTTCGTCCATACGATCCTCACGATGCAGCATCAATGCCTGATTATAGTGTTCTGGCTTGGCCGGTTGCTGTTCAATAAACCAATACTGAATCGGCGTCAACGCTACCATACCCGTGACTTCCCCTTGGTCTGAGACGCGGCTCACCTGCTGCACCCGTCCATTCAGCTCAGCAATGGTCGGATATTGGAACAGTTCCCTCATTTCCAGTTTATAGCCGTTTTGCAGCAGTCTCGAGGACACCTGAATGGCCTTGATCGAGTCGCCTCCCAGATGGAAAAAGTTATCCAGTACACCGATATGCTCTATGCCCAGTACAGATTGCCATACCGATACCAACGTCCGCTCCACATCGGTTCGCGCTGCTACATAATCCTCGCCGGAATCCACACTTCCCTCCGGCTGTGGCAATGACCGGCGATCCACCTTGCCATTGGGCGTGAGTGGCAATTGCTCCAGCTGTACAAAATACGACGGCACCATGTAGCCCGGCAGCTCCTGGCTCAAAGCGCTACGCAGCTCACTTGCCACAACATCCTCATGGGTTACCACATAAGCGCAGAGCTGCTTTTGCCCCTGCTCATCCTCTCGTGCTATCACGACGGCTTCTCGCACCGCCTCCAGCTTCAACAGCTGTGCCTCCACCTCACCCAGCTCGATCCGGTACCCCCGGATTTTCACTTGGGCGTCGATCCGTCCCTTGTATTCCAGCGTCCCGTCCGCATTCCAGCGCACCAGGTCGCCTGTGCGATAGCAACGTTCTCCACTGCGGAACGGGCTGTCGATGAACTTTCCTGCCGTCAGGTCCGGGTGGTTGCGGTATCCACGGGCCACCCCGTCACCACCGACGATCAGTTCTCCCCATGCTCCTACGGGCTGGAGCTGCATCGAACGGTCCACGACATACGCCGTCGAGTTATGGATCGGGCGGCCAATCGGCACCGATTCTGATTGCACGCCAGTAATCGCATGTGTTGTGGAAAAGGTCGTGTTTTCTGTCGGCCCGTAGCCGTTGATGATCCGCAGGGAAGGATGGGCCTCCAGCACCCGATTAATAGGCGGGACGGACAGCACATCACCGCCGACCAGCAGCTCCCGTACCCCCTCAAACAGTTCCAGGTCCTGCTGGGACAGCTGGTTAAAGAGCGGCGCTGTCAGCCACATCGTGGTAATGCCATGGCTGCGAACAGCTTCCTTGAGCTTTGGCGCGTCCAATATGACATCCTGACTCACCAGTACCAGCTGTCCACCATTCAATAGCGCACCCCAAATTTCGAAGGTGGACGCGTCGAAGACAACAGCCCCGGTCTGCAAAATGCGCGTATTAGCATCCAATTGCGCATAGTTTGTATTTTTCACCAGACGCACGACATTGCGGTGCTCGACCATAACACCTTTTGGCTGGCCAGTAGTTCCTGAAGTGTACATCAAATAGGCGAGTCGATCCCCGAATTTACCCGCTTGTGAAATCTCATTTTTCAGATTTGTATAATGGGTATAATCCGCATGATTAGCTTCGTTTTGTTCCCATTGTACGGTATTTAAGCCTTGGTCAGCCTCTGCCCCGTATACAGTAGCATCGCTCAGATCCAGCACAATTCCGCTGTAGTCATCTGGCTGCTGCTCCGCATGCTGCACCAGCAGCAGCTTCGCACCTGAATCCTCCAGCAGGTAGCGTACACGCTCTGCCGGATAATCCGGGTCAATCGGGACATATGCGCCGCCCGCCTTGAGGATTGCCAACATGCCGACGATCATATCTGTGGAACGCTCAGCGACGATACCAACCGTCCGTTCAACAGTAACACCGTAACCGCGCAGCGTGTGAGCCAGTCTGTTGGCCTGTTCATTCAACTGCCCATAGGTTAAACGACGGTTTCCAAACACAACCGCAGTCTGATCCGGCATACGCTCTGCCTGTTGCTCGAACAGTTCATGAATCCCTGCATCATGTGGATATGGCACTGCTGTAGCATTGAATACATCCACAATTTGCGTCCGCTCCTCGTCACTAATCAGTGACAACTCCTGTATACGCTTCTGCGGACCTTTCACCATATGCTCAGCCACACTCAAGAATTGTCGGATAATTCGGGCAATCTCCTGTTCGCTGAACAGCTCGGTACGATAATCCAGATGCAGTATAAACTTATCGTCATCCAGCATTTCTACCATATGAATATCAAAGTCATTCACCGTATCTCCACAGAAATCGGTAGCTACCTGCTGAACGGCTTCATCAAAGCGAGAGAAGCTCAGCGTACGATACTGAATTGAAACGCCAAAGAGGCGCTGAATATCCAGACTGCTTTGCTGTTCACGCAAATCCTGAATAATTTTGTTGTACGGGTAACGCTGATGCCGCAAAATGGACGACTGCTCCTTGCCCACACCTTGCAGGAAGGTCAGCAGCTCGGATTCCGGCTCAACCAGCAGGCGCGTAGCCACGGTGCTGACGAACATGCCAATCGTATCCTTCTCCTTCTTCGACGTACGGTTAGCGTACAGGGTACCTACGGTTAAATCCTGTTCCCCCGTCACTTTATGTAAATAAATATACAGGGCGGCCAGGAAGAACGTAAAAATACTGATTTTATGCTCCTCGCAAAAAACCGTGACACCACGATACAGTTCATGCTCCAGTGTATAGCTCTCCCGGCGTGCAGCTGTGCTCAGCGTTAGCGGATTGTATGATTTTAAACCTGTCGTCTCTGGCAAATCGGCAAACTTTTCCGTCCAATATGTCTTGTCCTTCTGGTAACGGTCAGATTGCTCATAGCTTTGCTCCACCTGAATGAAATCCAGATATGGATTCGCTTTGGTCGGTGTAGCTTGACCCGTACCATGGACAATATCCATGTAATGCGTGGTAATTTCATTAATGGCCTGATTCATGGATACACCATCTGAAATAATATGGTGCATTGTGAAATTGTACCAGGTTTCTTCTGCCCCCAGCTGCAAAATAACAAATTGGTACAGCTGAGAATCCAGCAATAAAAAGGGCTGTGAATTAAGACGGTTTACTAATAGTTCGGCTTCCTCCGGGGTAACCTGGAGCGTTTCTATGCTTTGAGCGGCAAATGGCTCTACATATTGATATGGAATACCGTCCTCAGCAGTAATTTTGATACGAAAAGAATCGTTTTGCGCAATGACCTTGTTCATCGCCTGCTGCAATGCATCTATACGAACAGTTCCCTTGATTTTAACAGTTGCAATAAGCGTGGACGTATTGCGATTGGGATACAAAAGCTCCGTATACCAAATACGTTGCTGTGGCTGGCTTAATGCAAACAATTGAATATCGTGCTGAGTCATATGTCTCTCTCCTCGCAAAATAGATATTGTTAAAAAGTAACTTCGCGCATTTATGCGGTTTGTTCCTCGGGATGCTTTCGAAACTGAAGCTCATACAGCTTCGCATAATGACCGCCCTTGGCAAGGAGCTGGTCATGGGTACCCTGTTCTTTCAGCTCGCCTTCGGCAAGAACACAGATCGTATCCGCCCGCTCAATTGTAGATAATCGATGGGCAATGACTAATGTCGTACGATCCTTCATCAGCTCATTTAAGCCCTGCTGGACTTCATATTCCGATTCTGCATCCAGCGCCGAGGTCGCTTCATCCAGCAGCAAAATCGGTGCGTTTTTGAGCAAAGCGCGGGCAATCGCGATCCGCTGTCTTTGACCACCGGACAAGTTGGCTCCGCGTTCACCGACAATGGTGTCGTAGCCCTCTGGCAGCTCGGCTATGAAGCCGCTCGCATAGGCTGTTTTGGCCGCAGCCTCTACTTCCTCATCCGTGGCATCCGGTGAGCCAAAGCGGATATTATCCGCTACTGTACCGTGGAACAACGTAGCCTCCTGTGGTACATAGGCCATCAAATCCCTGACCTCATCAAGCCGAAGCTCTCCTGCCGAGCGACCACGGACCCGCAGCACACCTTCATCCGGTGGATAAAAGCCTAGCAGTAGCTTCATGACTGTGCTTTTGCCACCACCACTTGGGCCGACGAGCGCGGTGACCTGCCCTTCCGGCACGACCAGGTTCAGCCTTTGCAGCGTTGGACGGTCCGGTTGATAACCGAAGGTGATGTCATGCAGCTCCAGTGCAGCCGAAACTTGTTCAATGGCGTGGCCTGAGCTCACAGTTTCGACATCACTATGAGATCCCTTAGGTTCACGAACTGATAAAGCTGCCGCCTCCGGACCGCTCAGCCCAGCCTGCGGTCCCTTCTGTTTCAGTGCTGGAAAATGCTCCTCTTCCTTCGACTCATCCAGAATTTCGCGGATACGCGCCAAGCCTGCTAAGGAGTTTTGCAACAGTGATACAGCCGCCCCCAACTGCAAAAACACCGCGGAAATGCCGCCTTGCAGTTGCACAATCTGTCCCAGTACTCCCAGCTCCATCTGCTTCTGTGAAACCAGAATCAGTCCGGCAACAAGCACACCACCCAGCGTAATGAATTCAATTACAAAATTATACATATCCTGCAAGCCCATATGACGTCCCTGCCGGATGCTGATGCGGTTTATATCCTCGCTTGCATCGTTACAAAGTCCGCCTACCTTTGTCCGCAATCCAAACAGCTTCACCGTCTGCAAACCGGAAAGCAGATCACTCAATCGTTCTGTGAATCCGCTCATCCGTCCCTGTAACTCTTCACTCGTCTGTCGCATCTTCTTCGCGAAATGAGAATTTACCCAAGCTGAAGCCAGCCCAAGTAAAACCGCCATAACCCCAAATCGCCAATCCAGCGCCAGCATAATGACCAGCGAACCAAAGAAAAGCGAAACTTCCAGTATAATCGAGCGAATATGAACGGTGTAAGCCTGCTCCAACGTCTTTACATCGTTTGTCATGCGGGATACAAGATCACCCGAATGGCGTTGTTCGGCCTTTTCATATGATAAGTTGACGATATGCCCGAATAGTCTCACCCGTACATTGGCAATCGCCAGCCTCACACACCGCTTATACATGTAGCTGCACAGCGGAGAAATAAGACTTAGTGCCAAAAATGTACCGCTGACCAAATAAATTGCCTGGTAAAGCCCCTGCACTTCCCCATCAACCGCAAAATTCAGCAAATAATGCACCACAAAGGAAAGTAAAATCGTGATGCTCGCATTGGTCAGACTGTTGCCAACCAACCCGATAAAATACCATTTTCGGTACGGCTTCATCAGGGACATCAACTGCTTAAACTCATAAAACCCCTGCTTGAAGGTCACGTTTCTCACTCCTTTCCTCTGGCATCGAATTGCCGTTTTCCATCGTATGCGGTTCTTCTTCGAAATTTTGCAAATACAGCTTTCGATATTCACCGTCGCGACCCAGTAATTCCTCATGCGTGCCCGATTCCACAATGCTCCCCTGATCAAGTACAATAATCCGGTTCGCCTGACGCACGGTTGACAGTCGATGAGCAATCACCAGTACCGTCCGATTATGCATTGCTGCACTCATCGCGATCTGCACCTGAGCCTCCGACTGGCTATCAAGCGCTGAAGTTGGCTCATCCAGTAGAAGCAGCGGAGCATTTTTCAACAATGCTCTTGCTATGGAAATACGCTGCTTTTGTCCACCGGACAATCCTCCTCCCCGCTCGCTCAAAAGGGTTTCATAGCCCTCGGGAAGCTGAACAATAAAATCATGCGCATGCGCCGCTTTCGCCGCCTCGACAATTTCTTCACGGGTCGCCTCCAGACGTCCATATCCGATATTTTCTGCAATCGTGGCTGGAAAAAGCGACGGCTCCTGAGATACTATCGAAATATGGCTGCGCAGGCTTGTTAAATTCCAATCTGTCAAATTTTTTCCAAATAGTTGAACGGTTCCAGCATGCTCTCCCGGTTCATTAAATCCGCAAAGCAGCTTAAAAATCGTGCTTTTGCCGCCACCGCTGCCGCCGACAATCGCTACCGTTTCTCCTTGTCCTACCTGGAAGCTGATATCCTTGAGTACCGTATTCCCTTCGTCGTAGCCAAAGGTCAAATGGTCAAGCCTGACCACAGCAGCGTATCCGTCTCCTTCTGCTCCGTCTGGCTCGCTTTTACTTGCTTGACTAGCTTGGTTGGCCTTCCTTTCTGCATCGTCCTCAAAACGTAGGCCCTCATCTTCTCGGTCATCACTGAGTGAGGTGATTTCACCACCCTGACGTTCATCCGGCCAATCCAATACCTCAAACAAATGCTTCGCCGCTCCCCCCGCTTCCTTCATTTGCGTGATGATCGTCGGCAGCATGGAAACAGGCTGCAATATGAACGAAATCAGATATAAAAATAGGACAATGCCTCCAGCATTCAGCTCTCCTTGTTGAATCAGGTATCCTCCGTACGCAATGACCAAAATAATCGGTGTTGCCAGCATCATCACACCTACCGGAGTAATAGAAGCATAGCGCTTTTCCAACCCCAGGCCGCGCCTGACGACCTCCTCCATAATCACCATATACTTCTTCAATAGCACAGCCTGCATATTGAATGCCTTGACGATAGGAATTCCTCCAATTGCATCCTGTCCGACCGCGTTCAAATGAGCCATTTTCTCCTGAAGCTGCTCGGAATATTTTTCAATCCGCCTGCTCATCAGTGTTGTTATGATCATTCCTACAGGCATAAGCGCAAGACTGGCCAAGATCAGCTTCCAGCTTGTCATTAAAAGCAACGTTAGTGATGCCGTAAACACAAGCGGTAAATAAAACAGATTGGCAAACTGCTCGATAAAAAAATTCTGTAACATCGCCGTATTATTCGTAAGCCGGGATACCAAATCTCCAGTGAACTTCCTCTCCACTCTGGAAACTGGTAAATCGCAAAACTTATGTACGAGGTCGCCTCTCAAATCGCGTAGTGCGCTAACGCTAAATCGCGCCGAAGCGTACCTCATCACAAACTTACAGGGCATTCCAATTAGCGTCATACCAACAACTAGATAGATCATGTTCTGGGTGGAGGAGAAGGTCCCCTCTACCATTTGCTCGATGGCCTTACCCAAAATAATGTCTATGGCTGCCAAACATAAGGAGGCGATCACTGTTATGAAAACCCATAGATTGTACGGTCTTACATAACGCGCGAGTCTTCGAAAAGCAGAATTTGATCGAAACAAGGACATCCCTCTTTTTCGTTGCTCACACTTTCGCAGTGCGAACTTTTTTAGTGAGGATTTTGCAAAATCCTGAAGTTGCAATGGACATGGTGAGATAAACTCTGGCTCTGGGTGTATGAGTATTTACATGGAATGAAATCATTCTTGAATTATGCTGGGCATTGCATCATGGTGGTGGGTTGATTGTCGAGTGGTTGCCGAGATGTCAAATAATGTTGTGTATCGTGGTGTATCATGATGTGTGGGACTTTTAACTATGTCTGAATCGTGGTTGCAGGGTATTGTTGCTGTAAGATGTATGAGCTGCGGCAGCGTGGTTCAGGGCTGAAGATGCGGACAAAATATTCACGACTGTGCTTATAACTTCTTGCTCTAGTTCATGAATGAAAAAGTGATTTCCTTCGAACATTCGCACATCTATGGGCGATGTGGTGTGCTGCTGCCAGGCATGAAGTGAATCAGTGCTCACCTCATGATCCTTCATGCCACCCAAAATGGTCATCGGACAGGCCAAGGGGCTTCCCGGCTGATAAACATACGTTTCGCACACCTTAAAATCCGCACGCAGACGGGGCATAATAATTTGCATTAACTCTGCATTTTGCAGTACTTCTTCGGGTGTTCCCTGCATCAAACGAAGCTCTTCGGTGAAAGGTTGATCTGCTAAATCATGGAGTTGTTTTTTTGAATACGGAAGATGCGGTGCGGATTTACCGGATACGATGATATGGACAGGCATTGTTCCGGTTTTGCTATACAACTGCCGTGCTGTTTCAAATGCAATCAGTGCTCCCATACTGTGTCCGAAAAAAGCAAACGGCTTATGTACGTATGGTGCCATAGCGGGAATCAAAGATTGCACGATGTCCTGAATGGTGTCCATTGGAGCCTCTGTTGAGCGGCTTTCACGTCCTGGAAGCTGTACAGGCAACACAGTAATGTCAGGCGCAAGTGTAGACTTCCAGGAACTGAATATGGAAGCACCACCACCGGCATAAGGGAAGCAAAATAGCTGGAGCTTCTCAGCCGGAAGAACCGCTGCTTTCGCAAACCAAGATTGTGATCGAGTCGTCATATGAATTCCTCCATCCTCTATGCAGTTCATAATTTTACAGTAAATCCTTATATCTCTTTTTTTCTTCCAACACTTTCTAACTATTTTTAAATATACAAACTTTAAAACCGCTTGACATGGGACAAAAGATCTAAATTGATAGAGTTCATAAAAATAAAACAAAATCCATATTATTCTATTTATTCCCAGTCTATAAAAGCAACAATTTCACTTTATGCATTAATTGCCTGCTGATCATGATCTGTTAATTGGATTCAAGACGAGCTTTCAGATTTTCATGAATTTTGTAAAATAAAAATGATTATGATTTTCATAAAGCTAGAAAGCTTTGTGCTACAACGATTTTACCTTTACATGCCATTAACATAAATGTAACAAATTCAGCCTGATATCATCCGACAAATTCCGCCTTTTTCCGCAACAGCCTTAGACCTCCTATTTTATGGAATTAAATTTCATCAAGCTCACATCAACCAAAATTAATAACTTTTTAATTTTTTAATAGATCATGCTATTTTGTAGTTCTATAGAACTAATTTTCGCAGATTTTTTTTCGACTCTCTGTCTAAAAATTTTAGTTCAGATTGAATTTTTCTCCCCTAAAGCTAAGAATTTTCTTTTCAAACCTTTATAGAAACGTTTTTATCTTCCTTCAAAAGTGTCAATTTTCAGGAATTTATATCTTTGGTTCTGGCCTTTCTGCAATCGACAAACGAACCGGAAACACCAAACAGCAAGTCTCTATGTGGTAAGAGACTTGCTGTTTTCAAGCTGTATTATGGTTTGCTCTTTGATGTAGCTGTGAAGACTTAAGAGGATGCGGCTGCAGCGAGCGTACCGGAAGCGTCTGTTGTGTGGTGAATACTGCGCACGAATCGAATCGTTTTTGTTTCCGAGTGCATCACGACCGAATGGGTTTCTGCTCTATGACCAGGGAGGGAACGAACCCCTTGCAGCCACTCGCCTGGTGTCACACCAGTAGCCACAAACATTACGCCTTTACGTCCAACCATATCATCCATGGACAATAAAGCTCCCGGATCAGCAATGCCCATACGTTTGCACCGTTCGATCTCTTCTTCACCATGAGGCAACAGGCGACCTTGAATCTCTCCACCCATGCATTTCAGCGCTGCCGCAGCCAACACACCTTCAGGCGCTCCACCGGAGCCGATATGCAGATCAACACCGCTATCCAGGCACGTTTCAATTGCACCCATTACATCCCCATGCCCAAGCAGCTTGATCCGAACGCCGCTCTCCCGCAGCAGCTTGATAATTCCAGCGTGACGTGTACGATCCAGAATGGACACGGTAAGTTCGGACAAGGATTTACCCAGTATCCGTGCGGCCTTTGACAGGGTAGCCGGAATCGGATCATCCAGCGATAGTTTTCCAGCCAATGCCGGGCCTACAGCCATTTTTTGCATATACATATCCGGAGCATGGAGCAGACCACCACGGGGGGCAGCAGCAATGACCGAGAAGGCATTATTCAATCCGTTCGCCACTGTTTCGGTTCCCTCCAGCGGATCGACGGCGATGTCTATGGCCGGCCCTCTGCGATTGCCTACTCTTTCCCCGATATACAGCATGGGAGCCTCATCCATTTCTCCTTCGCCAATGACGACCGTACCGTCCATAGATACTGCGTTAAAATGAGTGCGGATGGCTACCGTAGCCGCCTCGTCCGCGCTGTTCTTATCTCCACGTCCTATCCATTGCGCTGATTGCAGCGCTGCCGCCTCTGTAACCCGAACGAATTCCAATGCCAGTTGACTCTCCATACCTATCCCTCCACCTCTTCTATATATAATTGTTATCCTATAGCAAATTATTATTTATAGAGCAGCTATGCTGCTTTTTTATTTATCTATAACACTCCTGTATCCTACAGCAACTATTATCTATTGAGCAGCTACGCTTCTATAACATCCTGATAATCAAACCCGCTGTTTCTTCAATCGCTTTATCGGTGACATCAATGATCGGGCAACCTAATTCCGTAAATAGGGATTGCGCATACGCAATCTCTTCCTCCACCCGCTTCGATGTAGCATATTGCACATTGTTAGGCAGCCCCATCACCTTGAGTCGCTCACTACGTATTTTTAGCAGCAGCTCCGGCTGGATCGTCAACCCAAACACCCGACCATGCTGTACATCCTTTAACTGTGCGGGTGGGGTCAGCTCCGGTACAATGGGAATGTTGACCGTTTTATAACCTTTATGCGCCAGAAACATCGACAAAGGAGTTTTGGAAATACGGGATACGCCTAGCAGTACAATATCTGCTTTGAGAATGGCACTCACATCTTTGCCATCATCATATTGAACTGCAAAATCCATGGCTTCCACTCGGCGGAAATAATTATCGTCCATCCGATGCAGCAGACCGGGTTTTTCCTTGGGATCATCATGGAACGTGTCAGCAAACGCCTGCATCATCGGGCCCATGATATCGACAGCCCGCACATTCAGCCGGACAGCCTCCTCTTTCATTGCTTCTCTCAACTCAGGCTGTACCAGCGTATAGGCTACAAAGCCTTTACGCTCGGCCACCTCTTCCATCACCCGGCTTAGTTCGTCTTCATCTCTTACATTCATAAATCTCTTGATCTCTGTGTCCGGTAGCTCGAATTGGCGCATGGTCGCATGAACGACGGCTTCTGCCGTCTCGCCAATCGAGTCTGAACAGATCGCTATAAAATGACTGCGCGCCTGAACCATTCGATTCCTCCCATTAATCCTCTGCTACCATATCAAGCAACATTTTGATGATATTTGTTTTCGTAATGCGTCCCACCACTTTCCAATGCTCTCCTGGTTTATCAGAGCTGGAAGGGACGACGACAGGCAGACTGTCGATTTGACGGGCAATGATTTTGCGCGCTGCCTCCAATACAGTGTCTTCCGGGGAAACAGTGACGACATTCGCCTGACGGGTCATCACGAGACTGACAGGGATGGTTGCCGCATTCGGATTGCCTAGCGTAACCTTGAGCAGATCCTTGCGGGAAGCTACTCCTGCCAGATTCCCCTCTTCATCGGTAACGATCAGGTTACTCACGTTCTCCAGAAAAAGAGCAACCACAGCTTCCTGAATCGTTGTTGTTTCACGTACGATGACTGGAACCCCGTGAAGATCGCCGACCTTCATTTGCATGAGCCGGAATTTTTCCTCCCGGTTCGGCGTGCCCCGCTTTCCGACAAAATAACCAACCTTGGGCTTCGCATCTATATAATTCAGAATGCCCAGCTTGGATAGGTCGGTCCGAATGGTCGCCTTGCTGAGATTGAGCATTTCCGCAATCTGATCACCGGTAATCGGGGCATGCTTTTGTACGATGTTTAAAATTTCCACTTGTCTTGCCGTAAGGTCGATGATGAACGCCCCTCCTTTTTTTTCCTTGCTATCTGATATTGAATATAATACGTCATATATAATTATAAATCAACCTTTAAAATCATATAAAACATCACATATATAAAATTAAAGCGGTTATTGATGGTTTTCTATCGTTTAAAGCACTTATACCACACCAAAAAAGCGGATACTTCATACCCTGCTCTTTCGAGTAAGACGAAGTATCCGCTCCTTTATTCGTATCTTAAAGCATCAATCGGACGCAGCTTGGACGCCTTCCGCGCCGGGTACACTCCAAACAGTACACCAACCCCCATGCAGCACAGAAAAGAGTACAGCACAGGTTCCATCGTATACACAATCGGCATATGGACAAATTTCTCCAGCAGCTTCGCGCCCCCAAGACCCGCCATAACGCCAACCAGTCCGCCCATCAGACTGAGAAAAACAGCCTCGGCCAGAAATTGCAGCATAATATCACTGCGCTGCGCACCAATCGCCTTGCGAATCCCGATCTCCCTTGTCCGTTCGGTAACGGACACCAGCATAATATTCATAATGCCAACACCGCCAACACCGAGCGCAATCGCAGCAACGCCGAGCAACAGCATATTCATAACCTTGTCTACACCTGAGACCGTTTTTAGAATCTCCGTCTGGGTCGTGATCTGAAAATCATCGCCCTCTGATGGCTTCAGCTCATGCCGGGCACGCAGCACCTGTCGAATTTCAGCACTCGCCTGGTCAATCTTATCCTCCGTTGTTGCAGAAGCATTCACCTGCTGAATGCTCATATTCCCCAGCCGTTCCATCCCTGTAGTAATCGGCACATATACCTGCTGCCCGCTGTTACTCATATTGGAATTGGAATTCGTCAGTACCCCGACCACCTTAAAAGGAAGCTGCTTGATCATGATCGTTTCCCCCACCGCCTTGGAGGCATCCGGACCAAAAATATTACGGGCTGCATCGCTCCCTAGCACCACGACATTCAGTCTCTTATCCACTTCATAGTGGGTAAAAGACCTGCCCTGAGCGAGCGACAGCTTTCTCACATGGATGAAAGCCAGCGAAGTCCCCTCAATCTGCCCGCTGACCTTATTGCGGCTCCACGTAATATCCGCATTGGTCATGGCACTTGGAGCTACCTCAGCTACGGCTTTTTGCTGCTCTAGCGCAGTGATATCCTCCAGAGATATTCCTTTCGTCTGACTGAACGACATGGAGCTGGACCCATCATATGGGGCATAAGGATAAATCATGAGCAAATTATTCCCCATACTGTTAATCTGCGACGTAATCGTGGCCGTAGAGCCTTTTCCGATGGCTACAATCGCGATTACAGCAGCCACCCCAATAATAATACCCAGCATGGTCAGCAAGGATCGCAGCATATTGGTTCGCAAACTGTTGAGCGATACCCGGATAATTTCCCGAAATTTCATGCCTTCACTTCCTCTGCCGCCATTCTTCGGTTCCCAACAGGCTGATCCTCTTCAATCCGTCCATCGCGAAAATGAATCAGACGCTTGGCGTATTCCGCAATTTCCTGATCATGCGTAACGAGCACAACCGTTTTGCCCTGATCGTTCAGGCGCTGGAAAATCTCCATAATTTCAACGCTCGTTTTGGAGTCCAGTGCGCCTGTTGGCTCATCCGCCAAGAGAATCACCGGATTGTTCACAAGTGCGCGCGCTATGGATACCCGTTGCTGCTGACCGCCTGACAGCTCATTCGGCTTGTTGTTCATCCGATCGCTCAGCCCCACGCTGGTCAGCGCCTCAATGGCACGCGAGCGCCGCTCCTTGGCTGATACCCCGGCATAGATCATGGGCAACTCTACATTATCCAAAGCCGTTGCCCTTGGGAGCAAATGAAATTTTTGAAATACAAAACCGATTTTCTGATTACGGATAATAGCCAGCTCATCTTCACGTGCATCCAGTATGGAATAACCGTCCAAATAAAATTGCCCCGAGGTAGGCAAATCCAGACAACCAATGACATTCATCATCGTGGACTTGCCTGATCCAGACGGTCCCATGATCGCAACAAAATCACCGTCAGCAATATCAAGTTGTACCTCCCGCAGGGCATGAATTTCCTGATCCCCGACCTGGTACACTTTTTTCAAATCCTCAATCTGAATGACGTATCTCATAACCGTTTAAAAGCCTCCCTGCATGCCCATAGCGGAAGGGTCCGGCGGAGGTTCAGGAGCAGGCACAATAAGAGTGTCACCCTCCTTCACACCCGACTTGAGCTCGACTCGATCTGGCGTGTAAAATCCGAGTTCTACGGGCTTGAATGTGCGTGCCCCTGGATTTGCAGAGTTATTAGAGGAAACATACACGCCGTCCTGTCCCCCCTCTGATCTTAGGGCAGTCGCTGGTACGAACAACACATTTTTGTGTACCCCCAAAATAACAGCGACATTCATAATCATGCCTGTTTTCAGTTTGCCCTTCGGATCATGAACAGACAGTTCCATCAGATAAGTCGTCATGCCTTCATCTGTGGATGCCTCCGGTGAGACGAATTGCACCTTCCCAGGGAACGCCTCACCCGGATAAGCATTGGTGGATAACACCGCTGAAAGTCCTTTTTTCACCTTTACAATATCGTTCTGACTAATTTTAACAACAATTTTGAGATTGTTGGAGTCCGAGTTGTTCATGACGATAAAAGGAGCCGTCGGACTGGTTCCGACATCCCCGTTCACCTTTAAAATGACTCCGTCCCACGGTGCCGTGACCTGAAGCTTGTTCAGGTCATTTTTTTTCTGATCCAGCTCGGTGGCCAGTCTTCTAACCTCAATCCGTGCGGATTGGATATTGGAGGCATCGGCTGGAACCTCAATTTTGCGAAGCTCAGCCATAGCCGAACGATAGCCGATTTCAGCCTCTGCGATAGCATGACGCTTTTGCGACATGATTTTACGGAATTGTAAATCCAGACCGTCATAATCTGTCTGTGCCTTATCCAGTGCTTGCTCTGCCTGCTCCATTTCACTGTTGGACACCGCCCCGGCATCATGTAAAAACTTTTGATCTTCATATGTCTTTTGCGCCTGCTCCAACTGCTTTTTGGAAGCCTTTTTCTGACTTTCCGCTTCTTCCAGCTCAAATGATTCCTGCGCTGTATCGACAGCCATTTTAGCCCGAAGCACGTTTGTCTTCTGAATTTCAATATCCTCCGCCTTCGGTCCCTTTTCCAATTCAGCCAGCTTGGATTTGGATATTTCCAAACTATCGGATGCGCTCTGGATTTGCATCTTAATTTCAGAACTGTCCAGAAGAGCCAGGACTTGTCCTTTTTTCACCTTGTCTCCGGCCTTCACGTTTACCGCCGCCAGCTTATTTTCGCCTGCACTTGTGAAATTCAGCTTTACTTCCTTGGAGGCCTGCACGGTACCAGACGTATCCAGCTTCTCACTCACATCCCCGCGCTCCACTTTAAGTATCTCGTCCTGAACTAATGGTGCAGCCTGCTCTTTGGGCAGCTTCAAATACACTGCTGTTCCGCCCCCGCCTATAACCAGCAGCACAACCGCGGTCCAGATCCACTTTTTTCTCCGTTTTCTTCGTAACTTTAACAAGGCATCGTTTAAAACCGTTTCTGCCAACTTCGTTTCCTCCTTATGTGCTCCATGGCTTGCTCAACGTGTATTCATTCTGACTCAGCTCAATCGCCAGCTCTTCCATTTGCCGTTCAATTTGGTCCACCTTCAACTGGTTATTTTTCAGCTCCAGCTCGATAATTAAGCCTCTGGCCCACTTTTTGCGAGACAGCTCCAACCCCTCTTTCGCCGTGTGCAGGCTTTCTTCCAGTTGAGCGTATTTTTTTTGGTTTTCCTTGACCGTGGCATATAAATTGCGGAGCGATTCGGCAAAATCCTTTTGTCCCTTGTTCAGCTCCTCCTTGGCTGTATCCACGTCCATTTTGGCTAGATCGTAAGCGCCTGCACCGCTGTTAAAATCGAAATATCTCACATTGAGTTCCGAAGTCTTGATGCTATCCTCCAGCTTCCACAAGTTCGGATTCATATCCATCAGCTGTTGTATATGTATTTCGATATCCAGCTTCTTCGGTTCCTTGTACACTGGTCGATCCACCATTTCATAGGCTGTTCCGTTAGGCTGGCCCATCAGAAAATTCAGAGCGTCACGTGATTTTTGCAGCGCAATTTCCCCCTGCTCGACCGTCTGCTCCGCCTGGCTTCTGGCCTGTGTACTCTCGTTTTTCGCATACTCAGACAGCTTGCCACGCGCAAATTTGGCGAGTGCAATCTTTTCCTCCGCTTGAGCAATTTCAAGCGCTTCCAGATCATTTTTTACCTGATTCTCTGCCACGAACACGCTCTGGTAGCTTTTCATCACATTAAAATAAATCTGATCCTTGGCGAACTGCGCCTGCTTTTTGCTGGCTAGATAGGATAACGTCGAAGAGTTATAATTTCTCCAGGCTGACTCATCACCAACATATTCACCGTCTATAAAATCGACGAATGCATTTCCCAGGTCCTTTTCTGCATTCTTAAACTCAATTCTTTGACGCTCCACGTCCCGCTCAGCAGTACGCGTGTTGTAGCTATTCGTTTGTGCCCATTCCGCTGCCTGCTTGAGCGTTAATGGAGGTAAAGCCTGACCCGTTACAGAGGCGGTCTTCGATATAACCGCAGCAGACGAAGTTCCTGATATACTTGCTGACGTATTTCCTGTTGAACTCCCTGCTGCACTATCAGCCTGAACGGTGGAAATCAAGCCTGACGACATCGTCAATACGAGCAGCGTGGCAGCCGCTTTTTGCTTCATAAAATGAATCTCTCCCCTTTCGGTGAAATCTTTCGAATTATTTCCATAGATTTCGACATAAATTTCCACAGTCTATCCGCCACCTAATTGTACTTTCAGGTTAATGTTGGTACAAGGTGTCAAACCAATACATTTTTGTAACCTTTTTTTGAGCATATTGTCGATGTAAGCTGTTCTCTTGCAAATCCGATATAAAACGAATCTGTTTTTACCTGAACTTTACCTAAATTTCAGCTAATTTTAAGGAAACCAACAGCATCTATTAAGGTTAGGAGCATATACTAGAGAAAGAATAACAGCCGCTCACTGGGAGGGTTAATAGATGATAAAAGAATCTCGCATGACAACTACGAACGAACCGTCTGACTTGTGGATGACCCGATTTTTACGTGAATCCGAACAGCAAAAGAAGCAACTGATCCGGGAAGCCCGGAAAAATAACGATATACCGCTTATAAACAGTATTTCTTTCCACCTTGCCCAACGGAATCAGCAACATCTGATCAGCTAGGGATGGTTTTAATAGAGATATATCTCACTTCTAACCTAAAATGCCGATCAACGTCGCTTACATGCGTACGTGATCGGCATTTTTAGGTTGTTTATATCTATTCGTCTTCTATCATTGCTTGAGAATCATGCAGGTATTTTTCCAGTGAAATTCGTCCTTTCGCCATAAACTGTATACCTTCCGCTTCCAAAAGCAGCCTTTGTAAAGAAGCTCCTTCATCGTCCTGTAGCGCAATTTCCCCCAATCGATTTACAACCCTGTGCCAGGGCAAGCGATGCTTGCTACTAAGCGTATGCAAAATACGCACCACCTGACGCGCCCCTCTCGGACTCCCTGCTTCCGCTGCAATTTGTCCGTAGGTCATGATTTTTCCCTCAGGGATGAGCTGGATTATTTTTAATACACGAGCTGTAAAAGGCTGCATGTTATCGTCGGATCTCCTTTCCCCTACCGTAAACTGTGGTCTTCACGTCTCAAAACAGTGCTGACACCAGACAACAAAAACATTCCGGCTCTCGTGCTGTTTTTCTATCATTATAGCACCCACAGTCTTCAGTTGGCGATGGCTAGAAACCGCTTAGACCCTGCCTTTTTAAATCCTTTGCTACTAGACGTGCCAGTTCCTTTGCTCCCGTATAATTCGGATGCAGCGTGTCACCGTTCATATACAGAGCAAGTGTGGCTTGCGGGCCAATGGAGGTAAAATAAGCGGAGCTAAGAACGTTCAGATCGACCAAAGGTGTTTGTTCCTCTTGAGCCAGCGCTAAAATAGAGCCTCTATACCATCTATTTTCAGCTGTGTGTACATTATTCGCGTTAAAATCAGTGGCTCGCCCCTGCGGTGTTGACAGGATTACGGTTGCCCCTTTGGCCTTGACCTGTCGGATCATATCCCGCATCCAGTCCTTAAACTCCGCTTCGCTTTCGTTATGCTTAGGGTTGGTGTCATTAATGCCCAACTGGAGAATGAAATAATCCCCCGGCTTAATGTATTTGACGATGGCCTCGAACTGACCGTCCTGATGAAAGCCCCTTGCAATTTGACCACCTGACGCCATGTTACGGATCTGGAATGTATTCGTGTTTACGAATTGTGGCAATAACTGACCCCATCCGGCCTGCACGCTGCTATCCAGTGGATAGTAATTGCAGACGGTAGAATCCCCGCCGATGTAAATCGTCCGATTCGTAATGGGGTTATTAGACAATCGCCTGATTTCCAATGCACTTATTGCAAAAGAGGTTCCCTCTTTACCTTCTGTAATCAGCAAATTCAATTGTCCGTCCGTCACGGGAATTTGAAAACGATCCTTTGCCCCGTCGCCCGTCATGTTGATAACCTGATACACTCCCTCGGCGGCAACGCTCGCTCGGGTCGTATTCCCTAACGTGACCGACACCTCATATAGCCCCGGAGCAAGATCCACATCAAATGTATTCTTGCTTTTCGTACCGGTCGTCAAAAACCGTACCGCATCACTTGCAACACCAGTACCCGATGCTCCCACATTACGTACGTTCTCGGGTGTACGAAATCCGTAACCGCGCGTCGCATCGTATCGCAGGGATGCGTTCACCCCGGTATAGCCTGATTCCACTGGCCCCGCACCAAAATCAAATTTGTAATCGCCAGCCGCTCCATACGCAGGCGTAGTCCCATTCAAGCCCGGCGCACTACATAATAAAGCGACCAAAAGCATACTGGTCATTCCTTTCATCCACTTCATATCATCATTCCTCCTTCAAAATGTAGAATACCCTAAGGACGTTTCGGTTTTTTGTAAGCGCATACAAAATTTTCGTTCCTTTACCTCATGGATACAAGTTTGTACCCATTTGATTCCTATGCAGGCGAAGGCCTGCTTATTCATCTGATCACTCCCTTTCAAATCAATCGCACTCTTAAACATTATAGAATAAATGGGTATATTATGTAAATATCCCAATGTGAATAAGCCCCGCAGATATTCACCTGCGGAGCCTCGTACAGAAGGAACCTTTTTGAAATTTTAATTCATTTATAACATTACATTAGTCCCCAACCAAAATACCGTCGAAGCTCTCTGGACCTACCCGTATCGCACCCAGCAGGTTTGAAGAAACAAAAGCGGTGTACACCAACTGTGGCGTAATCGGCGGGTTAAAGTCATCAGCTGAGAACGCGATAACCTGAGGAGCCGTTATGCTTAAGCTAAACGTAGACGTTGCCGAGTAAACGAGTGGGTCAGTTGGCAAGGTACCTCTTACAATAGTGATCGTAATTCCTACTAAAGCCAGTGGCAGTTGAATCGACAGCGTTCCTTTAAGCAGAACCCGTGGCGTGCCTGTAATTCCCAGTGTGTTCAATCCGATCTGCCCAAACAACTGCGGCGTATTCAAAACAGTAATCGGAATGGCAATAGAGTTTGCAGATGAGGCATTTTGAGATGTTCTTCCATCTATAAATGTTCCCATGGTTTTTCCCCCTCTCTCTACCAGATACTACTAGTCTATGAAGAGGAAGATTATATGGTTGGACTTAATAACTTGCTTAAACACACAACTTTCTCTTTATAGGCGGATGTACAGCCCTTTCCCTGGCCCCATGAATATACTAAACCAACACTGGGAAAAGGAGCGATGTAATGTCTACGTTTAAAGCCACTTTAAGGGGGAGTCATGAAGTACCTCCTGTCAAAACAAATGCCACAGGAAACGCAGAGTTTCATTACCATAAGGATCGCCAGCAATTAAAATTCGAGCTTATCCTGCGCAACATTTCGCGAGTAACCAGAGCGGATATTCATCTGGGACGCAAGGGTGAAAATGGTCCGGTCGTAGCTGTCCTGTTTGGCCCTTCCAAATTCGGAATTACGGTCAAAAGAGGCGTTGTCAGCGGTGTGTTGCGTGCATGTGACCTCGTCGGTCCACTCAGAGGCAGAACCATTTATGACTTAGTTTGCCAGCTCAGAGAAGGCAATGCTTATGTTAATGTTCATACCGTCCGGCATCCAAATGGAGCCATTCGCGGACAGATCAGACGTTGCAAGTAACCACCGTATGACGAAAATTAAATATGAAAAAGAACTTTCATAGCCACCTTGAAGTGCTACATGCACCTTTCATGTGAATTGAAAGTTCTTTTTTTCTATTCCCCATCAATTCTTAACAAAAGTTAAGAAGTTCATAAGCGTTTCTTAAGTCCTTGCCTTCCGGGTTGTTAAGAACTTTATCTTTTAATAGAGAGAGTTCATACAAGAGACAGTTCACACCCGAAAGGAAATGAAGATTATGAAGCCCCTTATAAAGCCAACAGCCAAAGAAAGAATTCCCGAGTTGCAGTTGGTTAGAGCCATGGCGATTCTAGCAGTCATCATGGTACATGCCACCTCTTACGCAACCGTTCAACTTACAGATTCCAGCTTATATGTTGTGTATAATGCGCTCAATGTGCTTATGAAATACGGCACACCCGTATTTATTGCGCTAAGCAGCATGGTGCTGTTCTACAACTATAAGGCGGGAGCTGCTGATGCGCTTTTATAAACAGAGATTACGGTATATTCTCCTGCCTTATATTATGTTTTCTCTGTTTTATTTCGTCCTGTCCCTTGCGGCCGGCAGCTCTGAGCCATGTAGTGTAACCGCACTGGAAGAAAGCTTTGCAGTGAAGCTGGCAAACAGGAAAGGCGTACACGCATTTGTACTACATTTTTATCATGATGCAATTCTATCTCGTATTCCCATGGGTACTGTGGCTGTTCCAGCATTACCGGAACTTGCTTTTGAATTGAAGGGCCGCCAGTCTACCTGCTAACTCCACCTATAAACTAGCCTATTAACAACGTATAAACGATGCCGGGTCCGTGTACGCCAATCGTCAAATCATTTTCAATATCCGACGAACGGCTGGGTCCGGTAATAAAATGAATACCTGCGGGCAATTGCTCACGTCCAACCTCATCAAAGCGGTTTAAAATTTCGCCCAGCCGCGTCTTCAGACGCTCCAGCGGAAGGAGAATGATCAGCACGGTCGGCAGCAGGCTGACCGCACGACCCTTCTCCGGTGAGGACAGCACCGCCACCGAGCCGGTGTAGGCGGCGGCCTCATCGGCCATGACGAGGCCGATATCCGCCTCCGCGGCGCGCGCCTTCCAGTCCTCGGCCGGATCGGTGCTCCACACCGACAGCCGGACTTCCGGCAGCGCCGCTTCCAGCTGGAGCGCATCCAGGTCCGGCTCATTCTGCCGGACAATATAGGCCGCTCCCAGCTCACGCGCCTTGCGCGCGATCCAGTCTGCCGTCTGCTCCAGATCCGGCAGACGCACGACATGCCCGCCAACACTTGTAAAGTTGGCGGTGAACTCTTCGATGCGCTGCTCCGCGCTCCATTCGAATTCGTGCCAAAACGCAGGTGCGCCGCGGAACGGCTGCACTGGCGGCTGGGTCTGTCGCGGACGCTTGAGCTTCGTCGCTATGCCATCCATAAAGCGTACCTGCTTGGCGCGGGATTCGGCTTCCATTTGATGGAGCCACGCTTGATGGGCGGTCTTTGCTTGTGCAGAAGTATTACTCTGTTCACTCATGCTGTCTGCCTCCTTTACTTCTATCTTCCAAAATCGTCTCCATTCGGCTACGAACGTCAGGCTGCATCACATTGCGTTCCTGCTCCAGCTCACGTTCCAGTGTGCTCCATTGCTGACGGAAGGACTTTTTCGCCAAAGAAGGGGTCACGCGGTAAGTATTCCAGCCCTTTAGCGGACCCAGCTTAAGCGTAATTTCTCCCTTACGGACGACCGCTTTTTGGGCAATCTGTCCGAGCCGAATCGCCGCTGCGAATCGCTTCGAGCTGGAAACAACGGTCGCAAAGCCTTTCATCCCTGCCGATTCCAGCTTATCTCCTTGCCCCGCCTCCACCTTGCGTCTGCGCAAATAGACTAGCATATCGTGCAATGGTATCTTGACCGGACAGGCTTCATAGCACGCACCACACAGGCTGGATGCACTTGCAATGTCGTTCCACTCTTCGATGTTGCCGTGCAAGGCAGGCGTAAGTACCGCGCCAATAGGGCCGCTATATGTCCCGCCATACGCATGTCCACCAATGTGGCGGTAAACCGGACAGGCGTTCAGGCAAGCCCCGCAACGAATGCAATTCAGCAGTTCTTGAAACTCGGGATTGCCTAGCTGAAGCGAGCGTCCGTTATCTACGATGATGATGTGCATTTCCTCCGGTCCATCGGCATCCTGGCTGCGCCGCGGGCCTGTAATACCGGACATGTACATGGTCAGCTTCTGACCGGTAGCGGAGCGTGGCAGCAATGTAGCCATAACCTCCAGATCCGTCCATGATGGAATAATCCGTTCCATACCCATCAGCGTAATTTGCGTTTTGGGCAAAGTGGATACCATCCGCGCATTGCCTTCATTTTCGAACAGCACCATGGAACCCGTCTCCGCGATGGCAAAATTACAGCCAGTCATTCCGATATCTGCCTCCAGAAACTTTTCACGCAATTTTTTGCGGACAAAACCAGCCAAAATCGTCGTATCCGCAGACAGTTCCTCCCCCGCTTCTTTGGACAGCAGTTCGGCAATCTGATAGCGGTTTTTGTGAATCGCCGGAATGACGATATGAGATGGAGCCTCACCTGCAAGCTGAATAATATACTCACCAAGATCGCTTTCAATCGTCTCGATATCCACGCCCTCCAGCGCCTGATTCAAGTGCAGTTCCTCCGACACCATCGACTTGGATTTAACAACAGACCGGGCCTGATTGTGGGCAGCAATATCCAGCGTAATCCGTACGGCATCTGCTGCTGTATCTGCAAAATGGATATGCACCCCGTTGGCCCGGGCATTGTCCACAAACAGGTTCAGATAATAGTCCAGATGGGCAATGGTATGCAGCCGAATTTGACGGCCCCGCTCACGCCATTCCTCCCAATTTCCGTGCTGCGCTGAAGCCGCCTGCTTGCCGTTGCGCAAACGCTCCGTTGTGAAACGGACCGCATTCCGCAGAAAATCGTCGTTCAGGGCCAGCTCGGCGCGTTTTTTGACCTTTTGGCTCATCGAATGTGAATGTACAGCGGTCATGCGTGCTTCACCCCTTCATACAGCAGCTCGGCCAGATGCATCACCCGAACTGGCTCTTCCCGATACCGGAGATTTCCTGCAATGTTCATCAGGCAGGCCATATCCAGTCCAACCAGCACCTCGGCCTCTGTCTCCCTGATATGATCCACCTTTTCCGTCACCATTGCTCCCGAAATATCCGACATTTTTACTGCAAAAGTACCCCCAAAGCCACAGCAATCCTCGGCAAAAGGAAGCGGCACCAGTTGCAAGCCCTTTACGCTGCCAAGTAGCTGCATCGGCTCCTCCTTCACGCCGAGCAAACGTGTGCCATGGCAAGACGGATGGTAGGTTACCGTATGCGGAAAAGACGCGCCCACATCGGTCACGCCAAGCACCTGCACCATAAATTGCGTAAACTCATACGTCTTCTGCTCCAGCCTCCGTGCGGAGTCCAGCCATTCGGGCTCATCCTTAAACAACTCCGGGTAATGATGAATCATATACGTGCAGGAGCCAGAGGGAGATACGACAAAATCGCTGTCATCAAACGCTTTCAAAATTGTTTTCGCTGCTGCCCTCGTTTCATCCCAGTAGCCGCTGTTATAGGACGGCTGTCCGCAGCATGTCTGCACCTTCGGAAAATCCAGTTGAACACCATATCTGGCAAGCAAGCGTGCCATCGCCTCCCCCACCTTGGGATAAATCGCATCACTCAGGCAGGTAATAAATAAAGATACCTTCATACGGAACACCCCTTCCGTCCATAGAATAGCTATTTATAAACTGAGCTTAAAAGTTACCTATTGCTCCACTGCGCAGTCGGATGGTGCTTCCCATCGCCACCGCTTGTACAGCACCATTCCGCCTACTCCGTTTTCGTGTACATTTTACAAGTTCATCTTAAATAGATAGTAAACGCTTTCTAATTATTTTAATGTTAAACCATTTGCCTGTGGAACGTCTGATCTAGTCTGTCGGCATTAGGGTTGAACCGACACTTACTCATTACAATAAAAATTCATTTTCGGAGGATACCAGCGGAGCGGTTCATTTGAATCTGGAGAAGCGTCAGCGCTCGCCTTTGCAGTGGGATTCTCACCTATACGTGTTTTACATCATCAAAGAATCCCACTGCAACAGCGATCGTAAGATCAAATGAAACGCGGAGCGGTCTCCCCCCCGAAAACTGCACGCTTTACACAACCGTTACCGGAATCGACAACTCTGCCAAATGACTGCGAATGGGGTCCGACAACCGCGAATCCGTAATAATCTCGGACACCTGCGACAATTTCACGACATGAGTAAACGCCTGCTGCCCAAATTTGCTCGCATCTGCCAGTAAAATCACGCGGTCTGCAATGCTGACCATTTTCTGCTTCAAACGCGCTTGCAGCTCATTCGATTCACTAATGCCCCGATCCAGATGCACTCCCTGGCTGGAAAAAAACAATTTATCCACATAATACGACTCCAACGAGCGCTCCGCGAGCGGGCCTACGAATGACAGCGAACGCTGTAGTAACTGTCCTCCGGTCGAAATGACTTCGATTTTTTCCTTACCCGCCAGCTCTGTTGCTACACGGATCGAATTCGTCAATATCGTCAGCGGAATATCCGGCAAAATCGACGCCATATACCAGGCCGTTGTGCTGGCGTCCAGCAAAATACGATCATGCGGCTGAATCTGCTTTACTGCTTCCTCGGCAATCCGGCGCTTTTCCTCTGCGTTCATAATTTCCCGTACCGCATAGGGCGTTTCGGGCTGCTCGTTTTTGACGCTAACCGCTCCCCCATGCGAACGGCGCAACCGTCCCGCCTGCTCCAGACGGTCCAGATCGCGGCGGATCGTTTCCTCCGTCACTTTGCACAGCTCACTCAACTCCGACACACGTATGCTTCCTTTTTCATTGACGAGCTGTACGATCATCTCATATCTTTCTGCGACCAGCATGGCAATCTCACTCCACATCTTTAATGTACAAAAAGTCCCGCCACCCGCCGGAATCGTCCGTAGGCATCCTCCCACGCTTGCGACTCGGCAGGTTCATACACCTCTACGGAAATAGAATCCGCGATGACCCGGCGTGCTTCCCATATATCGGCGAACTTTCCCTGTGCCATCCATTGTACCGCAAGATTGCCGATTGCGCTTGCTTCTGCGGGTCCGGCCCACACGGGTTTTTGAATCGAGTTGGCCGTCCATTGGCACAACAACCGATTTTGAATCCCCCCGCCGACCATATGCAGCCCGTTAAATCGTTGTCCTGACACGCGCTCCGTAAGCTCCAGAACGTAACGGTATTTCAAGGCCAGACTTTCCAAAATACAGCGCGTAACCTCACCCGGTGTCTCCGGCAAAGGCTGCCCGGTATTGCGGCAATATTGGCGTATGCGTGTTCTCATATCCCCGGCATGCAGAAACAGCTCATCGTCCGGGTCGATCCAAGAAGCGAACGCCGGAGCTTGCTCCGCCATGTGTACCAGCTCAGGAAAGGAATAAGAGGTTCCTTGACGCTCCCACTCTCTGCGTGCCTCCTGTAAAATCCACAAGCCCATAATATTTTTAAGCAGCCTGTAGGTTCGGCCTACCCCGCCTTCGTTCGTAAAATTAAATCTCAGCGTATCATCGTTGATTACCGGCTGCGGGGTTTCCGTTCCCATCAGGGACCACGTTCCGCAGCTTAAATATGCAAATGATCGCTCCAGCGCAGGCACCGCCGCCACCGCCGATCCCGTATCATGCTCCGCGACCGCAATGACAGGAATCGCCCCGATGCCCAGATCAGTCATGACCGAGGAACGGATCGTACCTGCGGCACTTCCCGGCTCCAGTACCTTTCCAAACCAGGAACGGGGAATGCTGATACCGGACAAAAGCTCATCATCCCAGTCCTGCTGCAACGGATTATATAACTGCGTGCTGGTCACATTGGAAAACTCATTAACCATTTCACCCGTCAGAAAATACCGCAGCAGATCGGGAATCATCAAGAAATGCTCTGCCTGCTCCAGCAACGGCGATCTCGTCTTTCGCATAGCAGCCAACTGATACATCGTATTAAATGTCAAAAACTGAATCCCTGTGCGCTGAAAAATAAACTCCTTGCCCAACTGACCCTGTACTTCCTCCATCACCCCGTGAGTATGCCAATCCCGATAATGATATGGGTTACCCAGCAATTCTCCAGTTTCCCCAACCAGTCCAAAATCGACCGCCCAGGAATCAATCGCCAGACTGGACGGGCTCACTCCCATGTGCTTGGCTTTGAGCAGTCCTTGCTGAACCTCGTGATACAGACGCAAAATATCCCAGTGCAGACGTTCCCCGACCTTGACCGGATCATTCGAAAATCGATGGATTTCCTCCACCTCTATACGTGAATCCGTCAATCGTCCGAGCAGAACTCTGCCGCTGCTTGCCCCCAAATCATATGCGAGGATGCTCACCAGCTAGCACCACCCTTGCCTCTTTGCAAAATCTGCGTGCCATAATCAGACGCTAAATAGGCTTTCATCGGATCAGCGGGTAGCCCTTGCTCCTCACGTATTGCCTTGAGCAATGGTGCAACGTCGAACTCAAACGCCTTGCGTACAGCATCCTCCGCACCCAGCACATCCTGACGATTCGCTGCTTCTTCCACCTCTGCATGATTGATCAGCAACGCCTTCGCATATTGAGTCTGCACATTCAGCACCGAGCGAATCATCGCCGGAATTTTTTGCTCAATATTGTGCGACTGGTCTATCAAATAAGCAATTTTGTCCACCGTATGCCGAATATCTGCGTCCACATCCTGAGCCGCATTTAAAATTTGATAAAAAATCAAGAACAGCTCATATGGATTCGCGGAGCCTACGATCAGATCATCATCTGCATACTTGTAGCTATTAAAATGAAAACCGCCCAATCGCTTCTCATCTATTAAAAATGCCACAATATGCTCCACGTTTGCTCCCGGCAGATGATGCCCTGTATCCACAAGCACCTGTGCCTGCGGTCCCAGCTTGGTCGCGTAATTGTACGCCATGCCCCAGTCGGCAATATCCGTATGATAAAAGGCTGGCTCGAACGCCTTGTATTCAATTAGCATGCGCATATCAGGCGTAAGCGCCTTATACATTTCGCTGAGTGCTTCCAGCATCCAATTTTTCCGCTTGCGGATGTCTCCCTGACCCGGATAATTTGTTCCGTCTGCAAACCACAGGCTAAAATCGTTGGAACCTGTTTCCTTCGCAATGTCCACACATTCCAGCAAGTGGTTTGTTGCCTTGCGGCGGATTGCCGGGTCTACATTGGTGACGCTGCCGAGCATGTAATCTTCATCCTGAAACAGATTCGGATTAACCGCCCCAAGCCGCAGTCCGAGGCTTTCGGCATGACTGCGGAGCTTGCCGTAATTATCCACCTTATCCCACGGGATATGAATGGCGACCGATGGACACAATCCCGTTACTGCATGAACCTGTGCGGCATCCTCCAGCTTTTCGAACGGATCACGCGGCACGCCTGTTTTTTGAAAAACTTTAAACCGTGTACCTGAGTCGCCATACCCCCATGATGGGGTTTCTATGCTAAGCGCTTTCAGTTTTGTTTTTACTTGCTCCAGGTCAATGCCCCTTTGTTGCTGCTGTTCCTCGAATAAGGCGTACGCTTTATCGCTCATCGTGGTTCCTCCTTGGAAAAAGAAGTGAGTTATGGAGGTGGGGAGTCGCTTCGCGAATGGATCATTCTTCCGATCGCTGTTGCAACGGGATTTTTTCATTTTATAACACATGATAAGGTTAAAATCCCGTTGCAAAGGCGAACGCTACGCTTCTTCAGAACGCTTCCATCCGCTCCGCTGCCAACCGCCATAAAGTCACTTCTCTTTTTAAATGTTAGTGTGTATATATTACCTCTCTTGACTTCCTAGCGTGTAAAGGCAGCGGGTACGCCGCCGTCGATGGTGAGCATACAGCCTGTCGTTTTCTCCGCCTTGGATGAGGCGAAAAAGGCAATCCCCTCGGCGATATCCTGCGGGTAAATGTTTACCAGTAGCGTCGTCCGCTTGCGATAGTGTTCTTCCAGTTGGTCTGGCTCGATACCGTAGGCGGCGGCGCGTTCGTTGCGCCAGTTGGAGTTCCAGATGGCGGAGCCTTGCAGAATCGCGTCCGGCAAAATCGTATTCACCCGAATGCCGTATTCGCCGCCTTCTGCGGCAATACAACGGGCGAGATGCGCTTCCAGTGCCTTGACCGAGCTGTAGGCCGTTACATTTTTACCTGCATAGACGGAGTTTTTCGAGCCGACGAACACCATGCTGCCGCCAAGTGTCTGCTCCTTCATCAGCTTGAACGCTTCCCGTGCTACCAGAAAATAACCTGTGCCTAACACATTCACATTTAGATTCCATTCCTTTAATGATGTTTCGTCGAATGGACTGGAGGTGGCCAAACCTGCATTGTTGACGATGACATCAACACCGCCATAGATCAGAGCAGTTTCTGCATAGGCAGCCTGGATCTGATCCTCCTGTGTCACATCCATTTTGACTGCAATAGCGCGGCCTTCTCCGTAGTGGTCATTCAGCTCGGAGGCCACCTTTTGCGCACCTTCCAGATTCAGGTCGGCCAGCACGACATGTGCTCCTTCATCCACCAAGCGGCGTGCCGTTGCACTGCCGATTCCGCCTGCACCGCCTGTAATGAGCGCGATTTTGCGCGAAAATTCCGCTTCTGCCGGAGCGAGTGACAGCTTATACAACTCCAAGGGCCAGTATTCCACGTTATACGATTCGTTTTCACTGAGCGAAACAAACTGTCCTAACGCCGTCGCACCCCGCATCACCGCGATAGCACGATGATACAAAGCGCCACTCACCTGTGCGTTGCTCCAGCTTTTGCCTGTGTTAATCATGCCGATGCCCGGGATTAAAATCACACGTGGTGCGGCCTCAAACATAACGTCTCCTTCATGCCGATTGCGTTCAAAATAAGCTTGGTATTGCTCCTTATAAGCTGTGATACCCTCTACGAGCTTTATTTTTAAACCCTCGACATCCTCCACGTCCGGTGTCCAGTCTACAAAAAACGGCACCACCTTGGTATGAACCAGATGATCCGGGCACGCTGCCCCGACCTGTGACAATACAGCAGAATCCTGACCATTTACAAACTCCAGCACGTCCTCTGCATCATCAAAGGTAAGGATCATCTTCTTCTCATCACTGACCGCTCCCCGAACGGATGGCATGACGCTAGACGCAATACTGCGGCGTTCCTCAGGAGTAAGCGCTTTATATTTTACGCCTCCAAACGACTGTTTTTCCTCTTGACGAGCTTTAATATAGCTTTCTGCTTCTTGAATGATTTCAATGGTTTTCGCATAGGCTGCCTCGGAAGTTTCTCCCCATGTAACCAGACCGTGCTTTTCCATCAATACCAATTCTGCTTGCGGATGATCGAGTACACCTTGAGCAATCATCTTGGACAGCTTAAAACCGGGACGAATATAAGGTACCCATACAAAACGGTCACCGAAAATCTCTTTCGCAATGTCCTTGCCGTTATGCGCACAGCACAAGCTGATAATGGCATCCGGGTGGGTATGATCCACATGTCTAAAAGGTAAAAAAGCGTGCAATAGTGTCTCAATCGAAGCACGCGGATGCTTGGCATCTATCATACAATTCGCCAGATACGCGACCATATCCTCGTCAGACATATCTTCTCTTTCGAACAAGGGACGGATATCCTCCATACGAAGCCCTGTAAAGTTATGCGCTTTCATCGTAGCAAGATCGGAACCGCTGCCCTTGACGTACATTACTTCTACTTCACGTCCGCGAAAATCCTGTATCGTCGTTTTGGCCGAAGTATTGCCGCCTCCCCAGTTACACACGCTCCTGTCTGTGCCGATCAGGTTAGAACGATATACGAGCTGTTCCAGCGTGTTTTTTTGCTCAGATGCTTGTGAAGAATTCCACAGACTTTGTACCATAGGAAAAAGACCTCCAAGTTCAGTTTTAGTTTTGAACTGCTTTATTACAGTGGTTATTCTTAGTTTATGGAGACTATAACACTTTTGTTTTCATTTGAAAATAAGAAATACAAAAATAATCAAAAATAAATTTTAATTTTGAATAACCTGTAAAACGGATACATTGATCTGTAAAACGATAATTGCCATGCGGAAAAGAAAGCGCTTTAATAAATGTGAGTTTGGAAGGCAATCCGGAGCCGCCTCATTCAACTTGCAACAAGCACAGCCTCTTCAAGGAAGCTGGACTACTGATTTTAGCCTCTAATCATGTCATATCGGCGTCATAGAGGTCTACGGAGGGATGAGTATGGTTACAAAGGCAGGCATTTGGAAACAGCGTCTCGGTTACGGAGTTGCCGATTTTGCGTGTAACTTGATTTGGCAAATGATCACGCTCTATTTAATGTTTTTCTATACAGATGTCATGGGGCTACAGGTACTTGCGGTCAGTGCGTTGCTGTTAGTTACACGCGTTGTGGATGGTGTGGCGGATGCCATAATGGGGATTATTATCGACAAAACCCGTACACGCTGGGGAAAATCACGGCCTTATTTTCTGTTTGGAGCTATTCCGTTCGGCATCTTGGGTATCCTTACCTTTTACGTGCCGGATATCGGCCCTGTTGGTAAACTGATTTACGCGTATTTCACCTATATGGGCCTATCGCTGGCTTATACCATGGTCAATATTCCGATGGCTTCCATTTTACCGAGTCTGACTAGTGATGGACAGGAACGCACAGTGCTCGCAACCACCCGCATTATCTTTTCTTTCATTGGAGCGACGGCAGTTAGTGTCTTGACAATGCCGCTTGTACGTATGTTGGGTAACGGCTCGCAGGCACAAGGGTTCTTTTGGACGATGGTCATTTTCTCGGTTGTGGGTATGATGTTGTTTTTTGTAACCTTCAAAAATGTAGAAGAAAAAGTAAAGCTCCGGCAGGAAAAAGTGACGGTTGCCCAAACCTTTTCGGCGCTTAAAGGGAATACGCCCTGGTACATCTTCGCAGCCAACATTATCTTTATGTTCGGAGGCATGTTTTTTCATCAAGGCAGTCTGATTTATTATTTCACGTATTATGTGAACCGCCCGGATCTGATCGGTCTGGTCGCAGGAATGGGTTCCCTTATTCCGATCATCGGTACCTTTGTCACCCCAATGCTTGCCCGGCGTATGTACAAACGTAATTTGTTCCAGATTGCAAGCGCTGTTACTGTTACAGGTATGCTGATCATGCTTATTTCCGGCACCAACATCTTCGGTTTAATCGTCGGTGCTGTCATTTCTGCCCTAGGGAACGGCGTTCGGACAGCAATTTACTTCTCCATGCAAGCCGACCCGGTTGATTACGGGGAATGGAAATCCGGCATTAGCGCAGCGGGCTTTATTTCTTCACTGAATGGTTTTATCGGAAAGGTAGCTATGGCTCTGGCAGGTGCTGTTTCCGGTGTATTTTTAACGTGGGGGAATTATGCTCCCAATCAAGCACAAAGCGCTTCCGGCCTGTTCGCCATTCAACTGAATTATCTCATCATTCCGCTGATTTTAACGGTCATTTCGATGATTATTATGTACTTTTATCGTCTGGATCACATTTTCCCGCAAATCCGTAACGACATTCAGGAACGAAATCGAGCGCAGGATGCGTCTGAAGGCGAGAACACTTCGAATGTTCATGGAAATAAAGATATCCTTCCTCAATCGGTTTAATTATCCTAAAGGAGGCATTCACATGTCAGAAACATCTTCTATTCAGCAAGCTGACAAAATAAAAATTGCACGTATTGAAGCTTTTATTAACCAGGCAGTTCAAGCACAACCGCATTTGAATACGTCCACTGTCGATCCACAGCAAATAGTCGAGATTGTCCATGATGCAGACGCGATGCATGGCTGGAAAACACATCCGGTGCAATCCGTTTCCACGCTGTCGCAGCAGCATTACGGCAAAGGAGATGAATTCGTTCTCGACTTTGGCACGCATCAGGTGGGATATCTTTCCTTCTCTGTTCGTCCAGTCGGCAGTCCGCCGGATGCGCCACTTCATCTCAAGCTGACCTTTGGTGAAATGCCCGTCGAAGTCGCAGAGCCCTTTTCCAACTATACAGGCTGGATTAGCAGCTCATGGCTACAGGAGGAAACGCTATATATTGACGTGCTGCCTGGTGTCATCGAGTTACCGCGTCGTTACAGTTTCCGTTATGTCAAATTTGAAATTAAAGATACGTCCATGAAATATCGTGTAGCCTTCGATGACATACAGATTCAGGCTGTAACCTCGGCAGATGCTTCATATCTTGTCCCGTTGGAACATGCTGATCCACTCCTGCGGAATATTGATCAAGTCAGCATCCGTACCCTGCAAAACTGTATGCAGGAAGTGTTCGAGGATGGCCCCAAGCGGGATCGACGACTGTGGCTGGGCGATTTGCGACTTCAGGCGTTAGCGAATTATGAAACTTTTGGCAATAACGAGCTTGTTAAACGCTGCCTCTACTTGTTCGCAGGAGTACCGGATGACCGCGGCCAAGTCGCAGCGAATCTGTTCATTACGCCATCGCTCATACCGGATGATACGTATTTGTTCGACTATTCTTTGTTGTTCACCGTCAGTTTGTACGATTACTTTGAGGCCACTCGGGATAGCAGTACTTTGCAGGAGCTGTGGGCGACAGCCTATCGACAAGTGGAACTGGCTTTGGAGCGTCTGAATGAACAGCACCTCCCGCCGCATACCGACGAATGGTGGTCTTTTATCGACTGGCATGAGCAGTTGGATAAGCAAGCCCCTTCTCAAGCCATACTTATTTACACGTTAAAACGGATCATTCGATTGGCTAAACGGGTTGATCCTGACAAGCTTCCGTTCCTGAACCAGCGGTTGGAGGACGTTACGACCGCAACACTGGCCCAACTATGGGATGAAAAGCAAGGCTTCTTCGTCAGCGGTCCCAACCGCCAAATTTCGTGGGCCGGACAAATCTGGATGGCTTTGGCTGAGGTGCTGGATGCAGAGCAAAACGCAGCTCTCATGCAACGCTTGCTATCCGAGCAACCGGATATCGGCCTGACGACACCGTATATGCATCACTATTTGGTCGAAGCTTTGCTGATCACAGGTGACCGGGACGGAGCCGTAAAACATCTCAAGTCCTACTGGGGAGGTATGCTACGGGATGGAGCGGACACGTTCTGGGAATTGTACGATCCCCATAATAAAGCCTTTTCTCCCTACGGCAGTTATCTGATCAACAGCTACTGTCACGCGTGGAGCTGCACCCCAACCTATTTGATTCGTAAGTATAAGCTTTAAAATGCAATAAGACCGTGCCAGAATCGGGTTGTGAGAACCTTTTTCGGCACGGCCTTACTATTTGATTAACTACTCGTCTGTTCGCATCACTTGGGCAAGCAGCTCATACGACCGCAGGCGCGCTTGATGATCATATATATGAGAAGTTGTAATCAGCTCATTGGCTCTCGTCTGATTCATTATAAAATCAAGCTTTTGCTTGACCGTATCAGGGCTACCGATTGCAGAATACCCCAGCATATTGCCGCGAACCGCCTCCCTCTCCTGCTCACTCCACAGCTTCTCCATGTCATCAACTGGTGGCTTTAGTTTCCCGCTCTGCCCGCGTATCACATTGAGGAATTGCTGTTCTTGTGAAGTGAAAAGCCACTGTGCTTCCTCGTCAGAATCTGCAACAACCACATTGACGCCAACCATCACATACGGCTTATCCAGTGCCTTCGATGGACGGAAATTGCGATGGTACAGTTCCAGAGCCTGTAGTAAATGAGCCGGGGCAAAGTGACTGGCAAACGCGAACGGCAACCCAAGCTGACCTGCCAACTGTGCGCTGAATCCGCTTGATCCTAGCAGCCAGATCGGTATATCCAGCCCTTCTCCCGGGACCGCCCGTACACCCGGAACTCCCCCTTTTAGCGCTGGATTGAAATAGGAACGCAGCTCATTTAATTGCTCCGGGAAATCTTCACCAGTACTGTGCAGCCCTCGCCGTAGCGCCCTCATGGCAGGCTGATCTGTGCCTGGAGCCCTACCTAGTCCCAGATCAATCCGTCCCGGATACAGTGACTCTAACGTTCCGAACTGCTCTGCAATCATGAGCGGAGCATGATTAGCCAGCATGATGCCGCCTGAGCCTACCCGAATCTTGTTGGTATGCGCAGCTACGTGCCCGATAACCAATGAAGTAGCCGCGCTGGCCACCGCCTGCATGTTATGATGCTCCGCCAGCCAGTACCGATGATATCCCCATTGCTCGGCATGCTGGGCAAGAGCAACGGTATCACGGAAGGAATCGGCAGGAGTGCCGCCTTCAATGACAGGTGCAAGGTCTAGTATAGATAGTGCAACGTTCCGAATAGTCATTTTTCAATGAACCTCCCTGTATTTGTATCGCTGGTGAAATGCTATACCACTGATGAAGTAAACGCCTGTCCCATTTCCTTCACCATCACATATAATCAGTAAAATAGCTGCACTGTCAGAGTATCGTTTTACGATTCCCCTCACCGCTTTAATTATTTGATATATCAATTGATATGTCAAATATAATAATGTGTCCCGTTATGAATTGCAAATGAATTAAATTTTTATTTTTTTTGAGAAATAGTTTACTTTTACGAAAAGCTCCTCTATCATTCACTTATATGGATAATCATTATCCATATTAGCCGGATTACAGATTTTGAATGTATAGAGGTGATGCTAATGCATATGAAAACAGGCGTCGAACAATCTGTCTACGCCCTCCTGCTACTCGCAATGCTGCCAGACAAAGCGGTTTTGCCAGGAGAGGCCATCAGCCAACAATTAGGTGCTTCGCCCACTTATTTTCATAAGCTGTTACGAAAATTGGTCAGCTCTGATTTGATTACTTCTGTTCCTGGGGTCAAAGGTGGATTTAAATTAAAGAAAAAACCTGAGGATATTCGGGTATTTGATATTTATCTTGCGATCGAAGGACAACAGACACTCTATTCTTCCAGCGGTATTTACAACGATATGCTTGAATTAAAGGAAGAAGATCAGTGCTGTCTGTTGACAGATTTGATGGAAGAGGCGGAAACGTCCTGGAAGGCAGTTCTGAAAAGGGAAACCATCGCATCATTATCCGCTGACTTTTATAAAGCGGGTTATGATGCCAAAATTACTTCTTTGGAAAACTGGATTCAGGAAAAAATGGTTCTGTAAAGAATTTGAAATCACAGAAAGGATCATGAACATGAACGATTATTTAGTAAAAGCTCTTGCCTACAACAACCAGGTCCGGGCTTACGCCGTCAGAACAACGGAGACGGTAAGTGAAGCACAACGGCGTCATCATACCTGGCCAACAGCATCGGCTGCATTGGGACGCTCCATGACGGTTGGCGTTATGCTCGGGGCCATGCTTAAAGATGAGGACAAACTGACGATCAGGATTAACGGTGGCGGCCCTATCGGCACTATTCTTGTCGATACCAATGCCAAAGGGGAAGTTAGAGGTTATGTAAAAAATCCGCAAACCCATTTCGACCTTAATCATATAGGGAAATTAGATGTCGCCAGAGCAGTTGGAACAGATGGAGCGCTGATTGTATCCAAGGATATCGGATTAAAGCAGCCTTTTGTCGGACAAGTCCCTCTTATATCAGGTGAGCTGGGTGAGGACTTCACCTCATATCTGGTCCAATCCGAACAAATTCCTTCTTCTGTTGGAGCCGGGGTGATTGTCAATCCTGACAACTCCATTCAGGCGGCTGGCGGATTTATTATTCAGCTAATGCCGGGTACGCAGGAAGAGGTAATCAGTTTTATTGAGAGACGCCTTGAGGCCATTCCGAGTATTTCCTCTATGGTCATGCAAGGACTGACGCCGGAGCAGATACTTGGACAGATTTTGGGAGAAGACAATATTAAAGTATTGGAAACCATGCCTGTGCAATTCCATTGCCCCTGCTCTGAGGAACGAGTTTCTAATGCCATTATCAGCTTAGGTAGTGAGGAAATCGCAGATATGATCCATACCGATGGACAGGCCGAAGCACATTGCCATTTTTGCAACGAGCATTACCATCTGACCAAAAAAGATCTCGAAGGCATGCTAGAAACGGCTACTTCATAATTGCAGCAAGTCTATCCTGCAACATCGGTGCCTTGCTTCGCAGTGCTGGTACTAACCAAGGAAGAGACTAATCCTTACTAAGCAAAATCTCCTAATAAGAGCTGTTCCCAAGGTAGTTTTAGCTACTAAGGGACAGCTCTTTTCCTTTTATTCGAGCCTTGTTGTCAATCTCAAACCTCATTCACCCGCCCCTGACACTCACGATATTGACTGGGCGTATAGCCTGAGTATTCCTTAAATTTCCGATAAAAAAAGCCCAGGCTTTCGTATCCCACCTCGTACGCTATTTCGCTGATGCTGTGGTTCGTATGGCGAAGTAGCGTCTCCGCGTGCAGCATCCGTTGGGTTTGGACAAGCTCCCGAAAGGTTTTGCCTGTCTGCTCTTTAAGCAAATTCCCCAGATAATTAGCGTTAAAACTAAATGCCGCCCCCAATTGGGGTAGCGTGCAATCCCGATAATGCTGCTCAATGTATTGCAAAATATCAATAATGCTCGCTTTACCCGGCTTATGATCCAGCTCAAAATTCATATCCAGCTGATACACCCGCATCAGTTCGGTAAGCAGCAAAGGCACATAATGGCTTAGCATCTGCTGAGCATAATCCTGGGGGGATAGAAATTCACACAGCATATTTTTAAAAATATACTGTACATTCTCATGCTGCTGGGAATGAAATAAAATATAACGGTTGTGTCGTCTGTCCCGGGATACCGCGTTAGCCAGAAAATCAGCCACAATCCCCGTATTACTGAACCGTCCAAAAAAAGTGGTTGAGAACGCTTCCATTTTCATAATTAAATTAACCAAAATATCATTTTCCCCAAGCGCGTAAATGCTGTGCGGAACATTCATATCCAAAATACATATCTGCCCCTGCTCCAGCCTAATTTCCCTGCCGTCAATAACCTGTCTGCATTCCCCGGAATACATATAATTCATTTCAATAAAATCATGATTGTGTAAGGGCATGTCCGCAAAACGATGGTGCTTGCTCATATAAATGGAACCGCTGTCAAAAAAATATTTGCCCTGCATTCGAAGAATCTCATGTCCTATTTCGCTTTCGGTAATATGAAACCCTAGGGGTTCTAAATCGTTCACATTTTTTCCGGTGCGAATCTGTATTTCCTCTACAGCATCCAGGCTTCTGAGAAATTCATCCAATTGCTGGTGGTTCATCGTTTTCCCTCCTGCTCTCTCCCAGATGTCATGCGATGAGATTGACAATAAACAAAAAAAGTCCCCCTGCGTCAATGCGTTGCATGTAAAAAAATACTCCTAAAAAGGAGCTTGTGCGGATTGTACGTACTCAGGATCAGGGTATCCAAATAGATCTGACGGGTAAAAAAGCAGGACGCGGCGCCAAGGATGGAAAAATCTTTATCCACACTATACCGGACACCTGACGCGCGTGCAATGTCTACTTTTCCAGCCGGGCATTCAAAAGATGATCGTATCCGAATTGCTTGCGCGTAAGCTCCTCCTTGCGCTGTTTTTCCAAAGCTTTTTCCCCCAATTCCCATGCTTCCTCCGGCTTCACTACAACTACGCCATCGTCATCACCCAAAATGAGATCACCCGGATGTACGCTGACCCCAAACAGGCTAATCGGCGTATTCACCTCTCCCTCCAGTTCCAGTGTACGTGTAGTCAAGGCACTAACCCCTCTGGAAAAGACGGGAAATTGCAGCTGGTTCAAGACACCAACATCTGTGACACAACCGGAAACAATCACACCAGCCAGTTGTTTTTTCATCGCTACATAGGCTCTAAATTCTCCCCAACAGGCTCTGGCGTCGTCACCGGACATATCGACAACCAGCACATCACCCGCTTGTGCCAATTCCAGTGCATGACGAACAGCGGTGGAATCCAGATGGGGAAGCCTCACGGTCACTGCATTCCCCAGCAAACGAATGGGACGAAACAACGGCAGCGCCCCCTGCATACATCCAAAATCCGTGAAATGCCCAAGGGTAGAAGCACTAACATGCTGATAAAGCTCCAGCAGCTCCTTCGTTACACCCTGTACCCGTGGTTGAATCCGAAACATACAAACCAGCCCCTTTCGTGATCTAACCAAAACTCACACTATACATCTAGGAATCAAAGCAGGCGGAATGGCGCTTAGGCAAAATTTTCAGCTCACTATAGCCCAAGCATCGTAGCTCATACTTAGCTCGTACAATGTATCTTCGGACAGGTAGGGCAATAGCTGCCCTTTTCCTTCATCTGATAAAAATAGCAGCAGGTTTTGCGAACACGTACAGCTTTCACAGCCGCAGTGGGCGCAGCGGTTACCGATGTGGTCACAGGTATGGCCGCTCTCTCTGTACGGGGAGAGCCAAAATACCGGGCCAGTGGATTTTGCCGTTCACCAAACAAGTGAGCCGGAGCTTCACAGGTCAAATATTTAAAATCCCCTTCCGTTCGCAACCGATCCCCGCTTTTTAGCTCCTGCCGGATACGGTTTTCATATAGCGCATAAACATAGATGGCGGTGTTTTCCCATAATATCGTCCTTGGAATGGAAGCAACAGCGGACAGAGATCGCCACATCGGGGCCAAATGCTCTGCAAATACATGCCGGATGATATGATCACGCCAAGCATGACGCTGCTCCAGACCGATGTCTCCCCCATCCTCCCCCTTCTTTCCGCTGTCATATTCCGTAACCAGCAGTCTGTTCAAATGCAACTTTGGAAGCCAGGTATCCTTGACAAAAGCAGATTGAATCACACAATCGGCAATCTCGACTTCCAGCATCTTGTTATACACCGACATGGCATACAGAGCCGGGGACACGATCAAAAAACCGTACCGCTTCGCCAAAACAGAGGCCGTTACCTTGCGTGAAGAAAAATCATGTAGCCCTGCCAGCCGATCCAGATACATGGCGCATTGAGTTGCATCCAGCAATTCGCTGGCAGGTAGATCATACCGTCCGGATGGAGCCTGTTCACCACTGCTGTCTATTCGCAATTTTTCCGTCAGATACGACCATTCCGCAGGTTCAAACGAAGACCCTTTGGCGTACGGCATCCATTTTCCTCCCCTTTCCATGAGGAATAAACATCGGTGTTCCGTACAAAGGATCAGGAATGACTTGGCAGCGCAGTTGGAATACCTTCTCCACCGTCTCTGCGGTCATGATTTCTTCCGGTTTTCCCTGCGCGTAAATGCGCTTATCGTATACCGCAACCATATGGTGCGCATAGCGACAAGCCAGATTCAGATCATGCAGCACCATAACAATGGTCCTCCCTTCTCGTTCATTCAGATCAAACAGCAGGTCCAAAATCTCAATTTGATGCGTCATGTCCAAATAGGTCGTCGGCTCATCCAGTAAGATCATATCCGTCCCCTGCGCCAAAGTCATGGAAATCCATGCGCGCTGGCGCTGCCCGCCAGATAAGGAATCTACTGGACGATCCGCAAAATCCTCCAATTGTGTCGCTTGCAGCGCGTTGTGTACCTGTGCTTCATCTTCTGCCGACCACTGCTTCAGCCAGCTCTGATGTGGATATCTACCCTGCTTGACCAACTGATACACGGTCAGTCCTTCCGGCGCTGAGGGTCCCTGCGGCAAAATGGATAGCCTTTTGGCAATCTGCTTGGAGGGTAACTGGGCAATAGCCTGACCATCCAGCAGCACCGCTCCCGCCGCAGGCTTCAATAGCCGCGCCATGGCACGCAAAATCGTCGATTTTCCACACCCATTGCTGCCTACTAGCACCGTTATCTTTCCCTCCGGAATTTGCAGGTCCAGCTCTTGAATAACCGGATCTGTCCCGTAGTTAATCATCAGGTCCTTCACCTCTAAACCCATGCAGCTTCCCTCCCCTTTTATAAATTGCGAACTTAAGATCTTGTATATTCCATTAAAAAAGAAAAACACCCATAAGTGTTCAAAAAAATTCCAGCTTGGCTTTAATGCCGATTTCGACGCTGGAGCAGCAAATACAGGAAAAATGGTGCGCCCACCCCTGCTGTAAAAATGCCTGCGGGAATATCAATCGGATAAAAAGCCGTTCGGGCCAGCAAGTCGGCGAGATACACCAGCAATCCTCCTACCAGCGCCGACACCAGCGTCAGGCTACCCATAGAGCGGCCTACCCATCTGCGCGCAATATGCGGCGCGATTAAACCCACAAAACCAATCGCTCCCGCAACTGCTACGGCAGTTCCAGCAAGAATCACACTGAGCAGCAGCAACATCACACGATGCCGCTGCACCTCCACTCCCAAGCCGGTAGCCACATCATCTCCCAGCTCCTGTGTGTTGAGGCTGCGTGAAAAATAGAGAACCAGAGGTGTGCAAATCACAACAGCAATCAGCATCGTATATACGTTATTCCACGATGCTCCATACACGCTGCCCGTCAGCCAAATATAAGCCTTGCCGGCTGTAAAGGACGAGCTCATGACCAGCATCAGCGTCGTAATCGAACTCATAGCAGAAGCCAAACCAATCCCCACCAGCACCAGTCGGATTGGTGTCACACCATCCTTCCAGGCCAATATATACACAAGCAGCGATACGACCAGCGCTCCAGCGACAGCCGCCACAGGCAGCCATTGAATGCTCATAACAGCTCCCCCATAAGCAATGAACGTAACTGCCGCTACGGATGCTCCCCCTGTAATCCCGAGGATATCCGGGGATGCCAACGGATTGCGGATAATGCCCTGAAGCACCGCTCCCGCGATGCCCAGAGCCGCACCAACCAGCACTCCTGTAAGCGCTCGTGGAAACCGCAGCCTATACAAAATAAAATCATAATCGCCTGAGCCACGCCCCCATATCGCTCGAAGCACTTCCCAAGGGTGCACATACGTATCTCCCCAGCCTACACTCATCACGCCCATGATCAGTAGCGCCAAGGCCAGTCCACACATCATCCATAGTGCTTTCTTTTCCAGCTGGATATGAAACCTGCCGCTCCTGCTGCGCAGCGTCACATAACGCTTCGCATTTATGCCGTCTCTGCCAGTCCCATGCTTCAAATTCACACGCTTCATTTCCACGCCACCCCTTTACGGGCAATGTAGACGAAAAAGGGAACCCCGATCAAAGCTGTAATGACGCCAATCGGAATTTCCTGCGGCGAAATCAGCACTCTGGCTGCGGTATCCGCTGACACCAATAGCAAAGCACCCAGTACCGCCGAAAAAGGGGTAATCCAGCGGTAATCCGCACCAACCAAAGCACGCGCCACATGCGGAATGATCAGGCCGACGAAGCCAATTGCCCCCGCAATAGCAACAGAGCATCCAGCCAGCACCACAATAATCAGGCCCATCGCGCATTTTACCCATAAGATATTTTGCCCCAAGCCCTTCGCTACATCTTCCCCGGTCACGAGCAGATTTACCGCTCTACCCATAAACATCGCCGAGATCCCAGCCACTAGCATAAAAGGAAATAAAGGCTGTAGCATCTCCAGCGAACGTCCGCTGACAGAGCCTGCCATCCAGAACAACACATTTTGCATCCCCGTTTCATTCATCACCAAAATAATCTGGATCATCGACATAAACAAAGCGTGAATGGCAGAGCCGGATAATACAATCTTGACTGGCGTCAAACCATCCCTGCCTAATGATCCGATGACGTACACCAGAACAGCCGCTAGTCCTGCGCCGATCAAGGCAAAACCCATCAGAGACATCATGGACTCGACCGAAAACGCGACCGCTACGATAGAGACGAAGAACAAAGCACCCGCATTGATACCGAACGTACTGGGCGAAGCCAACGGGTTGCGAGTAAGTGCCTGCATGAAGGCTCCTGCCATCGCCAAGCTCGCGCCTACAACAGCAGCAATGACCGTGCGCGGCAAACGTTCGGTATGTATCAGCACATGCTCTACATTTTGAGCATCATAATGAAATAAGGAAGAAATCATAAAATTTGGATTAATTAGCGTTCTACCCATCAGTAGGCCAAGAGATAAAGCTCCTGTCAACAAAATCAGGCATACACCAAGTCCAGTCCATTTTCTTAAATTTGTCGTTAGCATCGTTGCATAGCCTCACTCTTCCAACAGCCTGGTACAACATAAAAGAAGGATGAGAGATATAACCCCTCACCCCTCTGCTATATTTCCGTTGTTCTTATTGTCATGTAGGTTTATGATTTCAGATCATACATTTTATAAAGATCATCCAGCATCCGATTCGCGCTCAGATAACCTCCAGCCAAATTCCAGTTCACTTCGTCGACCTTAAAAATGCTATTTTTCTTGTATGCATCAAGGTTTTTCCATAGAGGATGACGGGTCCAGGCTTCAACATTTTTTTCAATCGCTGCCTGATCCTTACCGGAGTTAAATACGAACAATGTATCTGCATTCATATCGGGTATGCTTTCCTTGCTGTTGACTTTAACTCCCCACTGATCCCCTTCTTGTGCAGGAGGGCGGGTAAAGCCCAACTCTTTCAGAATTTTCCCGGCATAGCCCATATAATAAATACGTGCATGGTCCGCGCGGAAATTAACAATGGAGGCCTTAATCGGCAGACGGTCACCCATTTTCGTCCTGAAATCCGCTACACGCCGATCCCAATCCGCCAGCAATTGTGTTCCTTTGTCCTCCTGATTCAACACTTGTCCGATCAGTTTTACGGTTTCCTTCCACTCATATACTTCGTTGACGGCCACGGTAGGGGCAATTTCCGATAATTGCTGGTACGTCGCCTCGTTACGGAATCGGGTTGCAATGATGACATCCGGTTTCAGGTTATAAATCTCCTCCAAGCTCGGCTGTGTTTCCAACCCGACCGTGGGAATCCCTGCGAGATCCTTTTTTAAATAGTCATACACGGGCTCCGTTCCATGGGACTCCACAATCCCCACAGGCTTTATACCATAGGCGATCATAACATCGTTGGCTCCGTTATACAGCGTTACGACCCGCTTGGGTGTCCCCTTAATCTCGGTTTTACCCAACACATGCTCAATGGTACGCACCGAATCGGTTGAAGCCGCTCCCTGTGGTTCCGTCGTTCCTTTATCCGTTCCAGTCGCTCCACCGGAATCCGCACTCTTGCCCGCGTCTCCAGTGCCACAGCCTGATAAAAGCAGCAATACAACTATGAGCGCAATCCATATACTCCCCTTGCCTGATGCTTGCATTTCTCTACTCCCCCTATTTAGATCGCCAATAATGATATTGATTCTCATTATTAATTATAGGGAGGGGGGCCATGATGAACATGGACGTTAGCGTCCTTTATTTGGACGAATCAGACAATAACAACGTGACTGTTTTGTCCAATAACAGGTCGTGAGACAATGAAGTATAGCATGTATACAGATGTCGGCTATCGCACATATGATGTACTGCTCCGCTTTGCACCGCCTTCAGTTTCTGCCATTCAGGAGAGCGCCACAGTGCCAGACATTCTTGCTGAATCGTTTGTTCTTCACAGGCATTTCCATAATGGCGGAAACATGTCAGTATGATGCGATCCGCATCATATTCAGCTAGATCGTCCACCGTCACCTCACGGTAATGGGCAATAGCCTCCACTCCCGCAGGCATAGCCAGCTTTAGATCCCCGTACAGCACTGTTCCCACATTCCGCTGTCCATACACACACATTTTCTGGTTCCCCACTCCGACGATTAGCACAGTCTCCCCGCCGAGCTTTTGCCTGAGCTTTCGAGAAATTGTCGCAGCCTTCGTTTCATATCGCTCCAGCCATTCCACCGCTTCCGTATCCTTGCCGACTATCCGGGCAATCGACTGAAAATGAGTGCGCCAGTTTTGAAAAAAAGGCACGGTGACGGTGGGCGCAATCTGCTCGTACATTTTTTCTTTTTTCGACTTCTCAAAATCCCTAAATTCACAGGTTAAAATCAGATCCGGTCGGGCTGACATCAGCCTCTCCAAATCGGGCTGTACCTCACCCACCGAAATGGTATTGCGGAAGCCTTCGGTGACAGGATAAGCCTTGTTGATGACCGCCGCGTACGGCTCAATACCCAATGCAACCAAATGTCCGGTTAACAGATGCTTGAGCGAAGCGATTTTATCGGAATACCGGATTGTATTCAAATAAGCTGAGGGAGAGCGTCCGGTCGCGGCTTTAAACTTGCGGCTAAAATAGAACTCATCGCTAAATCCGGCACCGTGAGCAATAGAACGAAAGGAATCACGAGTGAGCACCAATGCCTGCTTCGCATGATTGATACGAATGTCCGTCAAATATTCCATCGGGCTTTTGCCGATCAATTTTTTGAACATACGCGAATAATAATCAGGGCTCATTCCTGCCAGCTCTGCCAGCTTGTCCCGCGTAACATCAGAAGCATAGTGCTGCTCCATATAATGGAGGGTCAGCGTCACCGCCTGCTGCACATCGGGCTTCTGATCACGGCTGGTATGCTGAAACAAGGACAACAGCATTTCCTGAAATACAATGTTGGCCTTCATTTGGTCCCACACGCTATTACAATGATGCTTCTTCTTGATCTCCTCGACCATATCCATCACAAAACGAAAGTGGGAAATGATCCATTCATGTGGTCCAAGCGCTGGTGCGGGTATGTAACGGTCCGGCTCCCCGGACGGCTGTAATGCAAGAAAACGAATAATATAATAATCCGCCGGAGCGCCGGACAGCATATGGAGCTTCAAGACTGCGCCGGGAGCGAGCATAAAGCCCTTTTGACGGTAAAGAGGGTACGTCATTCCATCAATCGCTATATCCCCTTCGCCTTCATTGAACAATAATAAGGTATGAAAAGACGTTTCTTGCCGGGAGGAAGAGCGACCAGAGCACACATGCTGAATATCTTGCAGTTTATAAAGAAATGAAGTAAAGGATTGATCCTGCGTATTCATGGCTCCAAGCCTTTCTATATATCGATAATTATTCTCGATTCTATGAGAACTCTTTTCATTATATATAGACTGGGTCGGATTTTGCAAAATGGAATTGCGCTCAAGCTTATAAATGATGAAACGGGTTCTGTATACGGCTTTGACCAGATGGCATGCTGCCGGGTACGCCGGACTGCCCCAGCAAAGGTTTAACCAGCAGCTTGAGCGGCCAGTCCGACTTTTCAAATAAAATATGCTCGATTTCCTGACGAACGGCAGCCTTGAAAGGCACGTGCTGAATCGCTTCTTCCAATTGATGCCTTAGTACAGACCACAGGGATGGCTCGTCTATGTTATAAACACCGGAAAGAGTATCTATGATGGCGTACAGGTTGACTTGAATACCAAGGGTTTGCAGGTAGAACAACAATTTCTTCGGTGTTTCATTATATAGGCTGTTGGAATAGCCGGGCCGGATTTGGTATTCAGGATCGGCAATCCCCTGCTCTGTCAGCCAGGGCAGATGCAGACGCACCGAGTCATGGTCACGCAGCAAAATGTGCTCGATCTTGCCATTTTTCCAAACCAGCACACAGTTTTGCCCATGGATTTCAGGCATGAGCCCGATCCGATACAAGCGCAGCATGATTTCAAAAAATGTCGAGCACACTTCACCGAACAGTTGTTTTACCGATTCTGCCGTGTCCGGAAGTCCACGCTCAGCGGCCCATTCCCGGAAAAAATGATGCTGGCTTGCGGCCAACGCAGACATGGGGATAAGGCGAACGGCCGGATCATGGATCAATTCATGCGGATAAATACGCGCCATCGCAGCCAGGTGCCGGGGTGGATCATCATACAGGCTGCCATTTTCCGACATATAGGTCCACCAGGAGCCTTCATCGCATAAAAATAAGCGTTCCTGAAGCTGCGGGTCACGTGTCTTGGCTTGCTTCAACATGGCTTGTCCGCGATCCCCGTTAATCAGCTTTACCGCAGGGAGATAGCGGGATGCCCCCAATGAAAACACGCCCAACGGCAGCTTGACATAATTCTGCCCGCCATCCTTGGGAGACAGGGAGCGCACAGACGAGGTTGCCTGGAAAGCTCCGGCCTTCACTTCCAGTGGAATCCATACTTTGTCCACCTGCTCGACGTGCAAATGCCGGGGTAGCATATACGTGAGCTGCCACGGGTGAACGGGGATTGCAATATAATCCGCTGCTAATCCGCGTTCCTGCATCTCCTGCTCTACTAGCTGACGCTCGGAGATGGACAGAAGAAGATCGTCCGGCTGCTGTCCATCGTATGGGCGCTGTGTGTCCGATTCGACTGTCGCTGCTACTGTTTCTGTTTCTGTGTCCGCAAAATGAGGCCCTTGTGCGATTCCCACTCCAGTCATCACCGCTTCCTTTCGGAGCGCTACCCAGCTCAGTGTAATGTCTTGCCTAAATTCAGCGATATATTGGCGATAGTCCTCCTCGTTCAAGCCTGTTTTGGCCTTGGATGCGGGGTGAAACGGACGATCACGCAGCGAAGAATATCGTTCCAGTTGTTGAAAAGCCTCCGAGGGCGATTTCTCCAGTATATTTTCATCCGTCAATCCGCTATCCAGCGACCATGTGGTCTGTTCAATCGTTTGCTCCAGTAGCTGGATAAACCTTCCTACTCCCTCCTGTTGGCGGTATTCTTCATCCAGACATCCCTCAATCACACGCTGCATCAGCGTTACGGGGTGAAGAAATTCTGTACCAAAACCACCATCCTCTGACAGACGCCGAATTTCATACACGCCACCTGCTCGCAGATAACGATAGGGTTGAACCACCGCAGCTTGTACAGGAAAAACGAGACTGTGCTCCTGCTCCCGATCCACCCACCAGCGGTAAAGGCTGACCGAACGACCGTTGGGAGGTGCTTCTCCCTTTGGATTCGCAATAGCTTCAGGATCGGCAAAAGCAAATAGCTCGCCTAATTCGGGATGGACAGCAGTATAGTAGCTTTGCCATTGCGGAATAGACAACAGTTCAACATCGGCATGCTCCCAAAATCCTTCCGCCAGCAATGTATTGATGAGATCCTGCATGACATGGTTCTCAGCCTGCTTTTTCTTCTGCAAAAGCGTTGTTTCTTCGGATGAAAGCACCGGGGTCGTGCTTGTTGTGTACTTCATATGGATTCATTCCTCCTTAATGTTAGTGTTGCTTTGACTGATTTCGACCCTGATCATAGGCTTTATTTTAAAAATCCGGGGGCTGGGGCGATGGGAAGCACCATCCGTCTGCGTAGTGGCGCTATAGGTAACTCTCAATCAGTTTATATAGTAAAAATGTGGATGTGGATGGCTGAGAAAATCATGGTGGGAAATCGTCCAGCCATAGGCTCCCGCAATGTGGAACAGCAGAACATCCCCAATCCGCAAATGCTCTACATACACTTCATGCGCCAGCACATCCTTGGGCGTACAAAGCTCACCCGCGATGGTCACCGCTGTTTGTCGCCGCTCTGTTCGCGGAAAAGGATACTGCCAATCGTCAACAGCAATCACATCAAAAGGCTGGTTGTGCTGCCATGACACTGGCAATCGAAAATGATGCGTTCCCCCGCGAATAATGGCGTAATGCTGGTCATGATTTGTTTTGAGGTCGATCACTTCTGCCGCATAATACCCGCAGTGCGCCACCATATAGCGCCCGGACTCAAAAATGAGCTGGATGCCGGGCATGCGGTATTCCTCCCACACTTGATGCAATTCCTCCATAAAATCATCCCATTCAAACCTGCGCGCCAGATCGGTATACGAAATGCCAAAGCCGCCGCCCGCGTTCAGATAGCGGATGGATAGCTCATGCTCCTGAATCCAGCCCTGCACACACTGCAAATACGTAGCGACCATTCGTGCATGCAGCCGGGCATCCAGATTGTTGGACAGAGAGTGCATATGGAAGCCCTCCAACTGTACATACGACAGACTTTGGGCCAGTCGGATCGCTTCTGGTACCTGAATTTCGTCGATACCAAACTGAGTGGGCCGACCGGACATCGTGATGCTCGCCTCCGGCAAGGTACGCCGCAAATTAATACGCAGCAAAATAGATACACGCTGCTGTCTGCGTTCCGCGATCCAGCCGATACGCTGCAATTCATGCAGACTTTCGGCATGAATCAACATCACCTTCCGCTCTAACGCTTCCTCAATTTCAGCGTCCTTTTTCCCTGGACCTCCAAAAATAATCGGCATGTCGGCTGACACTTCACGAATAGTTCGAATTTCTCCAATAGATGCAGCTTCGAAGCCCTTTACGATGGGAAGCAGGCTGGCGATCAATTGAGGATCGGGATTGGCTTTGACCGCGTAAAACAAACTGCAATCGTCGGGCAAGCTGCTCACACAACGTTGTGCCCGTTCTCTCAGTGCGCCCAGGTCATATATATATGCGCATACCGGCTGCTGCTCTCGCTCCCGTGTTTGCTGGATAATTTTTTCCACATACGGAATGATCCGCCCTCCAGATAATGCTGTAACAAGCTGCTGACTCATGTTCTTCCTCCTTTATGTTAAGGGCTAGCGTAGGTCAGACCTTCTTTTTTGCAAGGCGCGAAAAGCAATTCCCCGCTCATCACCCAGTACGAAGGCATGAACCTCTTTTTCCACCCATACGCTGTATTCCCCGTCCCTGCGCGGAATGGCGCAATACGGAATACCTGCTTGCTGTGAAGCTTCAAAGATCCGCTGTAGCCCCTCCTGTACAATCATTGCATCGATCTGCCACGGCACCCCGTACGATTGGGATAAATCCGCTGCTCCTTCCAGCACCATTCCAATGCCCGGTACAGACAAAATATCCGCGATGCGTTCCACACCCAATCCGCTCTCAATCATGGGCACCAGCATAATCTGTTCATTAGCTCGCTTCATGTAGTCCACCAGATTTCCTTTGCCAAATGCGGCAGGTCTGCCGCTGTTCAGGCTTCGCTTGCCCTCCGGGTTGTATTTAGCAGCCTGAACCAGCATCTCCATCTGCTCCCTGCTCTCCACATGCGGAACAACGATCCCCTGCGCTCCGCTATCCAGTACGCGCAGTATTTCCTTCGCATCGACTTCAGGCACACGCACCAAGGGTGTGATTTGTGCGGCTTCCGCAGCACGGATCATATGCTCCACCGTCTCGGGATTGACCATGACATGCTCCATATCAATGATCACAAAGTCATATCCGGCATGTCCGATCATTTCGACCGTAAGCGCCGCCGGAATGGAAGCGATGAGGCCAAATGCCTCCTGTCCTTTCCGCAGCTTCTCCTGAAGCCGATTTACAGTCAGCATGTCGGCTCCCGGTAGGCATACAGCGGATTCATTCCCGATTTGAAATGAAGGTCCTCATCCCCAAGCAGCCGCCGTTTCATCAATTCTTCAATCTGTACAGTCGGGGCAAACAAATCAAACAGACGGAATCGTTCCTCATGCTGAGGATGCTGGCGCTGATAATCATGAATGACCTGTGCGGACATTTCCCAAAAGCGCTGCTCGTCCAACTGATAATGCTCCGCCAGGAACATCGCCAGCTCAGCGGCTGCAATAAAGAAAAAAGCATCGTAAGAAAAGTCGCGTACATCGTCCGGGTTGCTCGTTTTAATAAACGAATTGCGGTTAATTCGGGCATGACTTGGCGGCTCAGGATGAAGATCGGGGCATTTCTCCGGCTCTGTCAGATGCTTCACAGAAAACCGGACACCATCATGAAAATCCTTAAGCGCCACCCGTGTTGGTTGCCCGTTCCGGTGGATCAAAATGATATTCTGACCGTGGGATTCCATGCCAATTCCATGCGCATACAGCATATGAATAATCGGCGATATCGTGGCCTCCAGCACACGCCGTGTCCATTCCTCTACGCCGAATTGCTGTACCCACGGATCAATGAAGGGTACCCCGTTTTTTTGCACATAACATATTCCGTTAAAAGGAATCGCATCCTCATCCGGCTGCAAATAGCCATGGATGCTTTCCCGCCAGACCGTCCCTAGTGAGCCGTAGGTTTTCGCCTGACGATATTCGGGAAGCTGCTCATAGTCATACGTGATACCCAAAACCTCACGCAAAACAAAGAATCCCTGCTGTGCGGCATATTCATCGTGTTCCAGCAACCCATGCAGCCAGTCCGTGATAAGCGCTCCGTTCATCACTGTATGTCCAGCCATGATCCGGCTGGTCGAGGTGTTCGTAATGCTCAGCGACAGCTTCACATACGCGCGCTCCGGTGTCGTCCGGTTGGACAATGTGCGGATCGACTGCTGCGCCTGATACACATCACTCGCTTCACCGAGCCACACGATCCGCTGATTTGCCAGCTCTTGATGAAACCGGGGTAAAATGACCTGCTGCCATTGCCACGGGTGGACAGGCATCAGCCTATAGGCTTCCGGTTGCTGACCGTAGCTGGTTAACAAGGCTTGGAAGCGTGCAACTTCGCTTTCTCCCAACTCTTGGCGAATAAATGCTTCATACTCAATCGCCTGCGACTGCCCTGCCCGGCTATGGCTTTTGGCGATGGCCAGCCAAACAGGACGGAGCGGCTGCTTGAACTCGGGACCATACAGCTCATTATCTGCCAGCGTAAAGCCGATTCTGGATTTATAGCATGGATGGTAGGGATGCCCGTCCCCCAAATTGCCCTCCAGCTCATCATATCGACGCTGGTCATTCGCCAGAAATGGCGCGTTGAAAGAGCTTTGCGCCTGTACATCCTTTAGCAAGGTCTGCTCCAATTCCTCGATGAAGCGCTGGAGTCGTTCACCCTGCTGTGCGGCGCTGAGGACCTCATTTGCAAAATCAGCCAGCGTGGCTGTCGTTTTGCTTCCGTCTGTTCCCACTCGTATGATTGGAACAGGAACCAGCCGAATGCGCCCAAAGCTGTTCATCTGTTTTCCGACAGAGCGGTATTGGACAGGGCGACCTGTAATGTCCTTGCCGGACAATATAAAATGTTGATCGCCGTTATCCACGGAATCGTTATGCGTGTCATAAGGCAAAATTTCTTCATATAGCAATGCCTGAATCAGTTGACGGATAATACGCTGCTCGACCTGCATAAAGGTATCCGAGCGGAGCGCCTGAATGAAGCGCTGAGTGGTCGAAGCATGGCTGGCGGGAGCTGTAGAAAAATTGCTTGTGGAAAAGTTATGATCCGAAATGTTAGTTACAGACATGAAGTCACCTCACGAAAATGAATTGGATTAGGGATCAGGATAAACGAAGGCGTATCCCCCCTGGATTGAAAACAGCTTGTAAAATTGGCTTTGGCAGGCAGCGTAGGTGCGGTCAATAAATCTTGGATATAGGCGGCTAGACGGGGGCAAGAGCTTGCAGCTTGTTCCTGTAATTGCTCCAATACCTTGCGTACCACCCTCCAATACTCCTGCTCACTATGCTGATCATGAACCGCAAGGGCATGAATCAATGCCCCCAAATGATTAACAAAGAAATAATAACGGGTACGCATCCACGGCTCTTCTGCGCCGTACAATACGGGACTGTCCTCAGCAATCAGTGAACCCACCCATCCGGCTGCCTCGGCCTGTTCACGCACAATACTTACACCCTCCAAATCCCGCACATAGTAGCATTCTGGCCATCCGTCCTGTAGGGATAGAAGCGAATTTTGTACATGGGCTTCGAAGGCGATACCTTTCACCGCAAGCAAACGCAGCATAGGCACCATGGATATGTGAAGATACCGCTCCAGCCAAGCTAACAGGTCAGGCCGTTCTCCATTTTTACTCGGATAATTGTCCCGAATCACCCCGATAAGCCGCGGCTCCTGTTCACCCGGCAACGACTCCAGCAAGGAAGCCACTACATAGGTGGATTCAGGGTTCAGGTCCATCGGTCGATAAAGAACCGTAAACTGGTCAGACAATTGCTCCAGCTCGTGAATCGTCGCTGTTTCTCGTTCCGTTGCCGCCGCGCTATGCTCATGTCCTGCGTCATACTTTGCATCAGTCGTGGTGACCTGTGAAAGCCCTGCATCCTTAGCAGACTCTGGATTCTCCGTTCGCTTCGCTACCTCATTCGGCTGGAAGCATACGCGGGTGTATCCCGTTTCTGTCAGCACCTTGAAGGACTCGGATTGGATATGGGACGACCAGTCGGCTGAAAGCTCATGAATGACCTTCGCAGCATCCAAAGTACGCCGAGCCTGCTCCTGTGTATTGTCACGTACAAGATTGGTAATCCGCACATGCAGCGGCAGCTTATAGCCGTTTCCGGTTTTTAAATCCCATACTGTTCGTATCGAAGAAGTCGGATAAATGACAGGGCCTAGCGCGCCCAAAGGAATCAACACCCACTGACGTATCAAACTTTGAATGCAGGATTGTCGCAACACCTGCTCGGCCTGCCATGGATGCATGGGCAAAATGCGATATCGCGCCAACTCCTCTCCCCATTGACGCCGAGCATGGAGCCGCACAGACGGGTCAATGGCATCCCTGCGATGCTCTTCACCAATCCATTCCTCCTGCACGTTATCCTCATGAACCGCGAAATAATACAGCGGAAACGCCGCACCCATCTCGGGACTGTATAACGGAAGCTCATAATCGGCAAAACCCTCCGTGCTTTTCGGAAAAGGATGAAAAGGGTGTCCGATCAGCAAAGACTGCTCCGAACGTACATACGTCAGGTGGGCTTCTGTACTTGAGAAAGACTTTGGCTTGCTCTCGCCTGTGGTCTTCACATGGTGATCCATAAAGAGCATCATTTTGTGCACACTGTTACGAATACGCTGTTTCATCTTTTGCTGCTCTGCTTCCCTTTGCTCGGGCTTGGCGTGGTAGCTCATCTCATCCAGCAGCCTTTGTATAACTCCATCCATCTCCAGGGGCCTGTACGTCCCTCCTTCTTCCACCTCGTACCAAGCACTCCCATACACATGTTGCCCGGTTGCAGAGAAATGGTGCAGGGTTCCCGCCAGTTGCAACCCGATCCGGGGTAAAATCACCTTTATTTTCGGTGCTTCCCCTTTGATCCTTGGGTCAAATTGTCGCGTTTCCCGCAGATAGCTGTTGACCAGGGCCCGCAGTGTCGCTTGCTCCGCCCAGATCCTGCTTTTGGACAGCTCTCCAGCGATAGTGGAAATCTCCGTTGATTGTGTCAGCATGTATATTCTTTCTCTCCCTTCCTGTTCAAACCTTGGGTGTAGCCGCAGGTGCTTTCGCTTGCGGGGTATCACTGGATGTACGACGCGCTCCTTTTTTACGAAAGAAGTCCGGCGTCTTCAGGAAAAAAGCGGCGGGAATGGTGAGTAAAATCAATATACTCATCCCGATAAAGCCCTCCCTGATCGCTTGCAGCGTTCCCGTTTCCAGCGAATAGCCCACCACCAGAAGCTGAGCCTTGCGAACTTCAAAATAAATCGAAATCACAACCATTCCAAGCGAAGAGGTCAGTCTGCGCATCACATTATTCATTGCCGAGCCTTGGGCTACCAGCTCATCGGGGATTGCATTCAACCCGGCCGTTGTGGCAGGCATATTCGACAGACCCAGCCCAATTCCCCGTAGCATCATGAGGACGAAGATCATCCACAGCGGTGAATTCATCTGGAGCATACCGAGCATCGCCGTAGCAGCACATGTGATGATAAGTCCCGTGCTGATCATTCCTTTTGGTCCTTTGCGATCTAATTGCTTGCCCGCTATCGTGACGAACCACCCTGTACATATAGCGGAGGGCAAAAACACAAGTCCTGTCATCATGGCGTCATAGCCATACACATGTTGAACCAGCATCGGAACCAGAAAAATGCTGCCGAACATCGCAATCGCTTGTACACTCGCCACGATGACGCTCAAGCTGTAGGTTCGTATTTTGAAAATGTGCACATTCAGCAATGGCTGTTCCTTCACCAGCTCCATTCGCACAAACAGAACCAGCAAAGCCGCACCTGCAAGAAAGAGCAGAATATGCAGCGGGGCAATCAGATCCGCAGCTGTCTTTGTTCTGCCCAGCGCAAACAGAATGAACCCCACCCCCAACGTAACCGTTATAAAACCGCTACTGTCAAAGGTGCGCGACGGATTGCTACGTGCAGCTGTTAAATAACGCATCCCCAGTAGCAATCCCAGCAGTCCGGTTGGCACATTTATGAGGAAAAGCACCTGCCAGCTGCTTAGAGACAGCACGATTCCTCCCACCGTAGGCCCAAGCATCGGAGCCGCCATAATCGCAATCCCCCAGATTCCCGTTACCTTGCCGCGTTCCTCCTTGGGAAAGGCTTCAAAAATCAGCGCCAGCGACAACGGAATCATCAGTCCGCCTGCCATCCCTTGCAGCCCCCGACAGAGGATTACAGTGGTAAGCCCCCACGATAACGATCCGAGCAAAGAACCTGTGACAAAGAGCGCAAGTCCGCTCAAATATACTTTCTTTTTTCCAAAACGATCTGCTAAATATCCGGTTAATGGCATCGTCATGCCCATCGTGATTAGAAAAATAGTGATGAGCCAGCTCGCCGTGGCAGCGTTCGTATGAAATACTCTAATGAAGGACGGAATCGCCGGGTTCAGCGAACTGTTATTCAGCAAAACCGTAAAGGTGCCGAGCATCACCGTGATGACGACCTTCCATTGCTCGGACACAGCACGTATGTTCATCCCTCGGCCTGCTTAACCATGACCGTGCTGCAACCCGGCATAGGCCACATGCACCTCTTCACTAAAAATGAGGAAAGTATCGTCGATTTGGCGCTCCGTCACAATCAGCGACGGTAAAAAGCGCATCACGGCGGAATGCCTTCCCCCCGTATCCTTGACATGGATGCCCTCTGCTTCGTCGATGGCAATGGGGATACGGCGGGGGTAGGATTTGGCATTGGATTCCCGTGCAGCCTGACTCTCCAGATAACGGGTGTTATGCGAGATAGCAGTAGTAGCTTTTGGCAACTCGATCACTCCTTTGATATTGATAATCATTTTCAATCAATTCACTTCCTTATTATATGGAATAAATATCCTGTTTCCATGGACATTTCAGACCGGAATTTGGACAAAAACTGCTCCCAATTCCTAAAATAGAATAAAAAACCACAATAAAAATCGTCATTTTGACCATTTTCACTGTGGTTCTTTGGCATTTCTTCCTGACAGAATCAGGAGCGCTGTTTTTCATATGAGATTTTCGCTATAGCATCGTGCAGATGGATGGATTCTTCATTTCGGCACTCCACTGCGAAGGCACGAACGGCCTCCAGCTCAACCAGATCGGCAGCAATCAGCCGCACCATATCCTCGACAAAGCGCGGATTTTCGTACGCTTTTTCAGTTACGGCCTTCTCGTCGGGACGCTTGAGCACCGGATGCAGCGGAGCGCTGGCATTGGATTCTGCTGCATCCAGCAGCATGACCTTCCAATCCTGCTCCAGCTTGTCCGGCTCATCTATATGCGCCTCCAGGGTCACCACGCCCCGCTGATTGTGGGCACTGTACTCGCTGATTTCCTTGGAGCGCGGACACAAGGTGGTTACTGCCACCGTCAAGCCAACCACGGCACGACTCCCCCGTCCTGCCCCATAGCTGATTCGGATCAGCGCCTCGGCATGGTTCAGTCCCGTCTTGTCCAGCACAGGGGAACGCCGTTCGTAGAACCAGGGAAACGAAAGCTCCAATTCGGCGCATTCTTGATTCATCCGCACAGCCAGTCCTTCCGTAAAACGGACCAGCTGCTCCAAATCCGTCGTTCCGCCCTGCTGCCGATATTCCTCCAAGTGCTCTGTCAGACGGCTCATATTGATCCCTTTAGCCTCACGATTGAGCGAGGTTGTCAGCTTAAAGGTTCCTATGCTTACCTGAGACGAAGGACTCAACCCTGCCTCCACGGTAATGGGATGCTTTACTTTGGCAATGCCCACCTGTTCAATGTCGAACAAATAGTTGCGCTTCTCATTTTGCAAATCGGACATGTGTTCCTTCATGGTGAGTTTATCTCCCGGAATAGGGTCCACCGAGCCGAACAGCCGATGGCGCTCTGCTTTGGAGGGCAGTTCCGGGGTTACTCTATCTTCTCTCACATTAATAGCTCCTTCAATTATGATTTTCCAAGGTGGCTGGATGCTGTTCCAGCAATTGACTGGCCTCCCTTACAGACTTTCGTTTGACCAGTTCGGTCATCATGGAGCAGGAGGCCATACTGATCGAGCAGCCTGAACCTTCAAATTTGATATCCTGAATGCAGTCGTCTTGCAGCAGCATATATAAAATCATGACATCTCCACACGTCGGATTCTTATATGGAAGTACGATAGCGTCATCATCTGTAAGCTTGCCATAGTTTCGTGGTTGCTAGTAATGATCCATAATGGTTTGCCGATAAAGTCGTTCCAGCATTATGCCACCTTCTTTAATTGTAATAATTACGATTAATTCATATTACTACAAAAGAAGCGTACGGTAAACGTAATAGCTTCCGTAACCTTTCTCCAACAAAAAAAAGCCACCATATATGGCGGCCTTCCTCTATTGCACTCTATGATTTTATTCAGCCGATTTAGCAAGAATACGTACAATCTGTTCACCAGTCAAATAAAACATACAGGCATGGCAGCGCATCCAAATCCATTATTTTCGTAAGCCTCCAGAGAAGGCCAACTCTCCTGAATCTCATCCATGATATCATCGAGCCCCGTCAGATGCCGCTGCTTTAATAAATCACGATCCATTGCAACGATATCCTCCCCAAGCGGGCTAGCTATACGGTCTCTGGCACCTGTCCCAAAAAATTATTTTTCAGTCAAGACCCGGTCACCTCTGCTCGCAGGCTGAGAGATCACCAAAAATTCAACATCCTCATTCGTTTCGTTAAACATTTGATGAGGAACCAAAGGAGGAACCTCACAACCTTCCTGAGAGCCCAATTCGATTCGTTCACCATCCACTTCAAGTATGGCTGTACCTGATAAAATAAAGAAGAATTGGCGTGCATGATGGTGATAATGTCTGACCTCGTGTGTATTCCTGGGCATACGCTCATGAATAATACTCAAATCATCATTTTTCACCAAACGCCAACCATCACATTGATCTCCCCATATGTAATGTTCGGCATTGTTTTTACTTATTTTCAAACTGAACCCCTCCTTTTGCGATTACTGATTCATTTTAAGCCTGTATTCATACGGCTACAATCTTATTTTCATCCAACAGGACGAACGTAAAAAAAGTCCGACTTAGGGCCGTCCTCCGTAAAACAGTATCTAACAAAGTGCGGCGTAGCGTAAAAGCTACGCCATTCTTTCATCTATTGGGGTGTTCAGTTCTGGCAGTATACCCACCAAACGACCCGGATTTTCTGCTGGTATCTTTGGCGTACCACTCGTTTATGATGTTCAAAAATGGGGTGAAGTCGCTGTCCTGCTGGTTGTCGCTGTCAATTCCATTGTTGATAGCAATAAAGCGAATGCCTTTCTCAACAAAGAGGACTTCGGTATAAAATCCTACTTTCAAATAGTCACTGCGGCAGTTCTTGGGAAAATGGAACTTTTACAACAATATGACCATCTTTATTGCGTTTTCTTTTCATGCTTGCAACTCCTTCGTCTTACATATCAAATCCTCATTTACTTCTTTTGCAGTACGAAAGCGATAAAGTTCAGGTATTTCCCACCGCCAGCTTCCATTGTTTTGCGGTCATTGACCGCAATCTCATTTTCTTGGTTCAGCCACACCTCCCAAAGTTCCTCATTGCCCTCCATCTCGTATATGGAAATGATTCCGGCGTCTTGACATTGATTTACAATTTCTGTCCAATAGTGAATATCGCGCAGATAGATAAGCTGTTCCGGTGTCCACGAGAGAAGCAATTCTTCCGGCAGATTATCATGGCAATCCTTTTTCATACCGGGGACACAGGCATAAATATAACCGCCGCTTTTGACGAAAGGCAGTAGCTTTGCATCCAAGTATTCCGGGTCGCGTCCCCAATAATTATAAGAATCTGTACTGACTACCGCATCGAAGAATTCTTTTTCAAACGGAAAATTGGTAGCGTCAGCCTTGACTGGTATAATCCGTTCGTGGGTTAGCCCCATCTCGTCAAAGAATTTGCGGTTTTCCTCCGGGTCACTCCACAAATCGGCGGCGTAAACAGTGAAACCATAATCTTTGACAAGCATAACGCTTGTAAGCCCCTGCCCGCTGCCCAAGTCGCAAACGAGGCTTCCGGCGGGAATTTTATGCTTGATAAGCATTTCCTCCTGCAATTTTAAGGGGTTAGGTCCCATCATTTTTGCTTGTAATTTGGGTAAGTCGTATTTTTGGCTTTTAATATATTCCATTGTGATTACTCCTTATCTTTACTCATTTTCGCTATGTTTTTTTGCATAAAGCGTTCGATGTGCGCCGCAAAAAGATTCGCGGCTTCCTCTTTATCCGGGGATACATCATAAATACTTAACAACAGGTAATATGGTGCATAAAACTCAAGTGCTAATTGCTTCGGATTACTTTTGCTCAAAATACCTTGCTCTATCATTTCACGGAACAAATCCTCCATATAATCTACCGGCCCACCTGCAAGGCACTTTTGATACAGGTCTGCCATATCAGGATTTCTGTATTGCTCCAATGTAATCATTTTGCGAAAATTGCAGCCAAATTCATCCTCTGTCCAAAAGCGGAATTGTGCCTTGATGAAAGCGTTTATTTTATCCACAGAAGTATTGTGGTATGGTAATGGTGCTTTCTCGAATACTTCTTCTGGAACCTCAAATTCCCGCGCTCGCTCATAATCCATTTGATAGATACGCTCCACAATGCTGTCAAATATATCCCGCTTATTCTTGTAGTGCTTATACAAAGCTCCTTTTGTCATTCCAAGCTCCCCGGCAATAGCGCTAACCGAAACAGCTTCATAGCCATCTCGCGCAAACAAGCGGAGCGCGATATGCAAAATATTTTCTTTTGTATCCGACATCTAAAAACCCCTCTCAGCAGCAGTGAACCATCGTTCACCATTTATTATGGTAAACGATGGTTTACTTGTCAATAGGTAACGTCTTTTTATTTGCAAAAAGCCATATTGGTAGGCGATAAATTGGCCTTGCCGCTAAACGGCAAGCAGGGCAAGTGTACACACACTTGCACATTTTGAGATTTTCCCTTGCGGGAAAATCCTCAAAATTGCTTGTTGGGGTAGCCACCCCAAACCCGGCTGATGTTGCGTCATATCGCTGTCGCTCATTCCTTATTTACCTTAGGGCCAAGTTGGCCCGAAGTCCTAAAGTGCAACCAGTTATCCCTTCCATCGACAAACCTGTTTATTTCGTTCTACTTATTAGGACGGAGAATAAAAAAACAGGCGTATCGCTCATTTGAACGATACGCCTGTTTTCAGACATTTTACTTGGCAGTGCCCATAAACAGTTAAGTTTTTATACTGTCTTATGCAGGACTACCATACCCGGACTATTTTTTTATATACCTGCCTCTATAATTTCCTCCAGCTTAATCCAGCTAAAATCCTCTTCCCCACGGGACAGCTTCACTTCCCGCCGACTCGTGTTAATCACCGTCACAAACCCGCACAGCTCCTCGTCATCAAATGGATTGAATACCCGCAGCGTAATGGGCTTTCGCTCGTTATAGGAAACGATGATCGCCTGCTCAATCTGCTGCATTTCCTGATCGTCCAGTGTCGGCTTGCTGCGTCTCCCCTGCTCCTTCATCAGTCGCAAATAGGCATCCCGATGCTCAGGCAAGATCATGCGCGAGCTTTCCCACATGCCGTTCCCTTCAAGCTTTTTCCCCATCGTAAACGCCTCCTATGCTGTTCTGGTTACCGGATGCCATGCCAGTACCTGATCTAATCGAAAAACGCGTGGCTGTCCTGTCTGTAAACAGGTGGCCCGTATCAAACCGTTCCGCACACGATGCACCTCAATGCGCCGCTGAGACAGCTTGCCCTTTCGGTCCATATACACGATTTCCACGATCTGTCCCACGTATTTTTCCAGCATGCTCCTTCACTCCTTATCAGAACGTTTGTTTGTATTATATGCGAACATGTGTTTGATTATCAATGTTAAATAATCCCCTGAGAGAATGTGATGCTCTCAGGGGATTATTTAACACGCTTTGACATCAAAAAATGGATCTTCCCAATCGTAATTCCAGCCCATATGCAATAGAACATCATAGCATTAAAGCCTATATCCTGGAACGTAGAATATTCCAAACTCCAATATATATGGGTTTTATAAACATTTATTTATAAATATAGGCATTAATGTTTAGACATTACTTTTCATTTTTTGTAGTCTTGGTAAGAAAATAAAATTTAAAGGAGTGTAATGATTATGAAATTTGTAAAGCTAACTTTATTCACAGTAGTTTGGATGATGGTTCTCTTTTTTAGTACTAGCCACAGCATATATGCTGCGGCTACGGGGGATGTCCTTAATAAACCGGAAGAAGGATGGTCTCGTTATGAAGCGAATACGCCCGAGATCACCTATCTTGGTGGTAATTGGTTTCGTGATAATACCGGCCCAATAACCTGGACTTCTCCCTGGCAAAAATCTGGAACAAGTCTAAAATTTAATTTTAAAGGTACTCAATTAAGATTAATTTCTACCACTTGGTGGTCTGGTTCTAGCAGCATTGATGTCGTTATAGATGGTGTTAAGGTTGATAACTTTTCTTTGACTGGAAGTGACGTAGCAGCCCGTAAAATCATGTACGAAAAATTAAACTTGCCTCAAGGAGAGCACTCTGTTGAATTTGTAAATAATACACCCAACTATTTATTTATATATGCAATTGATACTGATGGGTCGTTACTTCCCTTTAAACCTGTCGAGGTAGCGCCAACTCCTGAACCTTCTGAACCGTCAGAGCCCTCTGAACCGTCCGAACCCTCACAGCCGAGTGGTGACCGTGCAATTCTGGTTGTGACTATGGATAACGGGCTTGAAAAAGAATTTGATATAAGCAAGAAGGAACTAGCCTCTTTCATTCAGTGGTATGACGCTAAAGATGCCGGACGGGGTGCTTCCTTCTTCGCCATTGATAGACATAGCAACAACAAGGGTCCTTTCAACAGCCGCAAAGACTATGTAATATTCAATAAAATTTTGACGTTCGAAGTAAAAGAATATTCAGCTAAATAATAATAAATTAGGTCTTTTATAGTACAGCACGTCCACAACTAATTCAATATTTAACACCCCCTCGAAGTTGGACAGCTCTTAACATTAGAAAAGTGGCAAGCCTCCGAGTGATGAGGGGCTTGCCATTTAACGTTCCGATTGGCAGGTGCATTGACCCACAATCGAGTAGATTGACTAGAATGTCTTTCCTCCAAATGAGGCTTACTGAAAATGGCGAAGAGGGCAGACTGATTGTCGCAAAGCGGCAACGGCTCCTTACTTCTCCAGAATTAAACCGCTGGTGCGGGATTAAAATTCGTAGGTGGACAGCTTAATATCCTCTTTATTCAAATCTTTCAGCGGATAGGCTGGGCCATTCCAATAAGCCAGAATATCAACAGGCTCGTTAGCACTATGCTCTTGTAACATAAGAGATAATTCAGGTAACAAATGCGGAAGCTGGTATGAGCTTGTTATAAAATGATACTCTTCCGGACTTTCACATTCTTCAGCTCTGTAAAAAACAAAGTAACCCTCGGTGTTGTCCCCGATGAGTACAATATAACGAGCAAGAAAAATAATTTCACCATTGGAAAAGGGAATAGAGTGTGTCGCATTAGGAATTAAATCCTTTTCCATCCCTTCTATACGCGCGGTAAGATCACTGTTAAGAGCATCTATTCTTTCTCGTTGCTCGCTAATGAGCTGTTCATAGCTTACAGGGACAAGCCCTCCTTTCTTAATCGTAGTGATCAGTTCATCGATAAATACTTTTTGAGATAAAACCCGATTGCTCATCCTATTCATCTCCACATTCATTTAAATCACAACCCTCTTACTCATTTTCAAGATGCTTCATATTTATGTAAATTAAAATCTTATGTCATAGAAATGCTCTCTTGTTCAACTTATGGATTGCAGCCATCATCATGAATGGGTACGGTTAACCCGATTAATCAACTACCAAATATTTTTGTGATTGCATTCACAACTCTCTCCATTTCAAATGGTTTAACAATGAAATCCTTTGCACCTGCCTGAAATGCTTTGATAATCGCTTCTTGCTGACCCAAAGCAGAGCACATTAAAATTTTAGCCTGAGGATCAAGCCCTATAATCTTTTCAACAGCCTCAAGTCCATCCATTTTGGGCATATTGATATCCATGGTGATTAGATCTGGACGAAGGTTCGAGTACTTCAGAACAGCGTCATACCCATTTTCCGCCTCCGCAATAACAGAGTGACCCAAATCCAAAAAAATATCCTTAAGCACAGATCGCATAAATAAAGAATCGTCGACGACTATAATTGTTGCCAAGGTTAATCTCTCCTGTCGTTTTATATATGGTACTTCTTCATTCAGATGCTGACTGCTGAACAAAATGCATATCCAAGTTTCAATATCGGTGAAATAATAACTGAAGTTAATAGAAAAAATCTGTAAAAATAAAAACGCTACCATTGGATTACAAACGGAATTTCAAACTAGATACTATTGAATTAGTTTTCATAACAGGTTTTCATAATGACGTAAATTATTCCTGTAGGGTGAAGATCATAAAGTACTAGGTATCTACTGGAACCTTTGCACTATATAGCTGGACTTAAAAGTTACCTATCGTACCATTCTGCCTACTCCGTTTTCATGTGAATTTACGAACCCGTTTTGATTGACAAAAATAAGATAAGCCTCACTCGTTTCATAATCAAGTTCTTCCTCTTCCCATACATGAACAATCACAATCTTCTCAAGCACAGCAATGTCTGACATGTTCTTCTCCTCTTTTCTAAAAAAATTTTATTTGACCAGATCAAAACTTAACCTAATAACCGAGCAAATGTAATTAACAATTCCAAATGATTATTTCATAATGCTTACTAACAGGGTAAAATACTTGATAAGAGGTGATTATTTTTGGCGATAAATATAAAGTTAGAAGAAACATTGGTCAAAGCAGGAATCACAAAAAATGCCTTGGCTCGCGAAGCAAAAGTTCGACCGAACTTAATTTACGATATGTGCGATGGTAAGACAAAACGCATAGATTTGGAAACATTAAGTCATATTCTCGACACATTAGAAGAACTTACAGGTCAAAGACATAACCTGAGCGATGTTCTGGAATATATCCCACGTAACGAAAAAAACGATCACACTCCTGTCTAATGGAGATAGATCGTTTTTTTATGCTTTACACATAGGGTAATGCTTAAAGTAATAAGTAAATATAATTATAACGCAGCATTTTTAAAGCTAAATCCATATTTCAATGGCTTTTCGCGTGAAATCAGCTTTTTTTAACGAGAGAATACCTTTTTTAAGTATATTCCTGACCTCTTGATGTGCAAATTATCCCCTAAAAGCAGCTTTATACAAGCTTTCTTATAAACAAATATAATCATAAAGTTGTAAAACACGACTGACAAGTGTACAATAAAATTAACAAAAAAAAGAAACCAAAGTGTCGCAAAGGCACCACGGCTTCTTTAAGATTTTCGCGAAAATAACCGCTCACCTACCAAGAGCGCGGTTATTTTCTTTTTTTTCTATATGTCTGTATCAGGCTAACTATGGAGAGGGTTACGGACAGCAGTTTTACCACTGGCTCTACATACTTCAGAACAATTGTTAACTGCTCTAAAAAGTACGACATGGTTTCGATGATATTTATCATATCGACCTCCATGCCGTGCGCCTTTGCTCGTTACATAATACATTATATTCATAAAAAAACCTAACTTTTCAATTTCAAATTCTGTCTAAGGCTCTGATCGTCAAAAGCTCGTTCCAATACTAACATTATCTAACTGGTGATTTTGGCACAAAAAACTTACTCCTACTCAAAGTTCAAGTCGGAATAAGCTTGTAGAAAATACAGACGTGCAGTTAATTCCCCGATTAAATTGTGGTAGTCCTTTCTTTTGTATTTATTCATTATTGTTTATTATAGAATTTGAATTGGAAAGATGGACATTAAAACGAAGTAGCCGGAATGGTGCTGTACAAGCGAAGCGGTCGCTTTTGTCCCCGGATTTCTCCCCTAATTATAGTTTTATTCAAGAAATCCGGGGACGGTGGCGATGGGAAGCACCATCCGGATGCGTAGTGGCACGATAAGTAACTTTTAAGTTTAGTATATATAGACATAAAAAAATGACGCCAGTATCATTCCGGGGTCATTTTTTTAAACCATTCGTTTAAAGTCTGCTTATTCATTCAGGGCCTTTTTCAAAGCCTCCATGTTGTTTTTCATAACGCCAAGGTAGTCGAGGTTCTTCTGCTTGTCTTCATCCGTCAGTCCTTCGAGCGGATTCAGTACATCGATTTTTGCACCGATTTCAGTAGCTACGGTCTCAGCGACCTTCGGATCAACAAGAGTTTCAAAGAAAATCGTTTTAACATTATTCTCTTTAGCAAATTTGATAATACCCGCCAGCTTGTCCGGTGTAGGCTCTTGCTCCGGAGATAATCCAGCAATTGGTACTTGGGTCAGACCATATTGCTTAGCCAAATAACCAAAAGCAGCATGCTGCGTAATAAAGTCTTTACGTTTTACATCTTTCAGACCTGTTTTGAACTCGGTATCCAGCTCTTTCAGCTTGGCGATGTAAGCATCAGCATTTTTCTCATAATCAGCTTTGTTTGCAGAATCTGCAGAGATAAGACCCGCTTTAATGGACTCTACTTCCTTTTGGGCCAAGACTGGATCAAGCCATACATGAGGGTCCAGCACATGATCGTGAGCATGGCCTTCCTCTGCGTGCGCTTCTCCTTCTTCCTCCTCAGCAGTACCTTCCATCAGGTTCAGCCCTTTGCTTGCTTCAACCACAACACGCTTGTCGTTAGACGCACTGCTCAAAGCCTGCTCTGCCCAGCCTTCGACGATACCGTTATATACAAAAACGTCGGCATCCTTCACCTGTGCCATATCTTTGGCGCTTGGCTCCCAGTCATGTGGCTCAGCACCAGCAGGAATCAGCGCAGTTACATCAGCATGATCTCCAGCGACCTGCTTTGTAAACTCATACATCGGATAAAAAGTGGTAACCACTTTCAGCTTTTTGCCGCTGTCCGTCGTTTGTGCCTGATTCTGCTCGGTTTGGGGAGTGTTGGTAGCTGTATTATCAGATTTGGCTCCGCAGCCGGACAAAATAAGTACCAGCCCCGCAGACAATACGAATGATTTTTTGAACCATGTATTCATGTTCATAGCTCCTTTATTTGTTTGGTTTTTTATAAAATCACTGGCGTGCTGCATTTTTCTGCCGGGAAGCCTGCTGCTTACCCAGCTTGCGGACCAGCTTTTGAATACCGATTCCCACGATCAGGAATAATAACAGCACCATGGCAATCGTCCCCCCCGGGGGGGTACTCAGTTCATACGATGCAGTTAAACCCGAAAATACCCCGATCAATGCGGTCACCATAGATATCCAGATGGCTGCGGCAAAGCTCGGTGCAATTCGAATCGCAAATGCAGCCGGTAACACAATCAGTGAGGAGACAAGCAACACACCGACAATCGGCATTGCAGCGGCTACAATCATCCCTGTCAAAATGCTAAACGCAAATGAAATGGATTTGACAGGAAGGCCGTTTGTCTTCGCTGTTTCTTCATCAAAGGTAATCTGATACAAAGGACGCCGGAATACGAAAAAGAAAATACCCCCGATCACAGCCACTGCGATCATCAACATCAGCTCTGTCTGATTAACCGCCACCACTGAACCGAACAAATAAGCGGAAAATCCTTTATTAATACTCTGATTCAGGTTCATTAAAATAACAGCCGTCGACAGGCCGCCTACCATAATAATGGCCACAGAAATCTCACTGTACGTTTTATAAGACCTGCGGACGTATTCAACGATAATCGCTCCGATTATAGCTACGATAAAACCAGTTATCGTCGGATTAATGCCCAGATAGGCACCCGCTGCCACCCCTGCCAGCGATACATGCGATAGCATGTCCGCCATCAGAGCCTGACGCCGCAGCATCAGGTACACTCCAAGCACCGAGGCCAGCAGTGCAATTACCCCACCGGCACAAAATGCCCGCTGCATGAAGTCGTAGTGCAGCATTTCCATCCGCCATCTTCCTTCCTCTCAAGTTCAATAATACGATCCAGATAATGTTGCACTTCCGATAATCCATGGGTAACCATGACTACAGTTCTTCCATATTCCTTAACCTGCTGATTCATCAGATCGTAGAAGTGATGGCGGCTTTCCTGATCCATCCCGGTCGTGGGCTCATCCAAAATGAGCAAATCCGATTCCTGAGCGAGCGCTCGTGCAACACAGATGCGCTGCTTCTGTCCACCGGACAGCTCGCCGATTTTACGATGACGCAAATCCCACATGCCTACCTGACGAAGCGCCTGCTCTGTCAGATCATGATCCTTGGGCCGCATACGGCGCAACCACGAACCATGAGTGTATCTTCCGGAACGGACAAACTCCAGAATGGTACTTGGAAATCCACCATTAAAAGCAGCAATTTGCTGCGATACGAATCCGACAACAAGCTTCTTACCCTCACCTGTACGGTCGGACATAAACACCTTACCCTTCCAAGGTTGAAGCAAACCGAGCAACAACTTGAGCATTGTCGATTTGGAAGCCCCATTCGGCCCGGTAATGGCCACAAATTCGCCAGAAAAAATTTCAACATTGGCATCCACCAGATTAGGAACGTCCCCGTAGCCAAATGTAACTTGTTCCAGTGAGGCTAATAACATGACGCAAATCTCCCTTTCCTTTAAAAAGCCTGGAGCCATCTGAACGATTTACCTCCGCGCAGATTCTCCAGGTCGTTTATTCTCATGAAACCATCTACCGTAATCATTACGATTTGATAATAAAAAAACAAGCGTTTGATAAACGTAACCTTTACGCATTAGCAAGTTTAACAGTTTAGGAAAGGTTCGTCAATGTTTTGCAAGTCTTTTGTTCGTTTACTTTACTTTGTCCGGGTATAGGCCGGAAGCCAAGGTTTTCAGCGCAATCGGCGCACGCACCCCTTCAGCCGCTGCGGACAAAGGCAGCACTACAAATCGTTTGTTTTTGATCGCTTCCACACCAGCCAGCGCGGGCTTGCTTAGCAGAAGCTTTTCTTTGTCCGCCAGTGAGGTATCTCCATAATCCAGAATCACAATCACGTCAGGATTACGCTTCACGACTTCTTCCCAGCTTACCTCGGCAAAGCTTTTGTCCACATCATCAAAAATATTTTTAGCTTTCACACTTTTAATCAGCGAGGTCAAATAGTTGTTGGCAGCCGTAAAGGGCTTGTCTTCGCCGCTGTCATATACAAATACCTTTGGCGCTTTTTCTACAGTACCGATCTGAGTCTGAATGGATTCCACTTGTTCACGGATACTGCTTACCAGCTTTTTCGCACGGTCCTCCACCCGGAAAATACGTCCAATATTTAGTATGTCCTGATATACGTCTTCTAGTGTGGGACCCGGCTTGTTTGATGATTCCTGTACATAGGTCGCCACGCCCTGTTTGGCAAGCTCCTCACGGGAACCGAGATTTTTGTCGTTAAAGGCACTCTTCCAGCCCGCATAGGCAAAATCCGGCGCAGCGGCCATAAATACCTCTTTGGACGGGTACTGCTTGGCCAACACTGGGATTTTATCATATTGAGCTTTATATTCCGGTAAAATGCTATCGTCCAAGTAGGCCGTGCCCACCATGGAGGACTCCAGTCCAAGCGCTAGCATAACCTCCGTCGCGTGCTGATTTAGTGTAATCGCACGTTTGGGCGCTTCGGGAAATACCATTTTAACACCCATATTTTCAAGCTCCACGGATGCTTCCTTTGTCGCCGATTGCGATGCAGCAGGCCGCTGTTCAGTTGCGGATGAACCGGAGTTTGGGGCCGTGTTCCCGGCTCCACAGGCTGACAGCAACAGCACCGACGCCAAAGCGAGCATGATAAGCGATATTGCGGATTTTCTATGTTTTTTCATATGCTCTGCTCCTTTTTCATTCATCATAGGTAAAATGACAATAGCTGCATTCTGTTAACGTCATAGATTGTCTCCTCTCCTGAGGGAATCCGGTAAAAAGGTAATACTCGGCTTCCCGGTTTTTGGATGAATGCAGATTTCTGTCTCTACCCCAAATACGCTGCGCAGCAGGTCCGGCTGAAGCACATCCTCCGTTATGCCTGAGACCACTACCTTGCCCTCTTTTAATACATAAATTCGGTCACAATACAATGCCGCCAAATTCAAATCATGCAACGCAGCCAGTGTGGTTACCTGTAGCGCTTTGACCAAATCCAGAATTTGCAGCTGATACCGGATATCCAGATGATTCGTCGGCTCATCCAAAATGAGAAATTTGGCCTGTCCGGCCAAGGCTCTGGCGATCAATACGCGCTGCTTTTCACCGCCGGACAAGGTGGTAAAGCCATGATCCGCCTGAGCATCCATGCCTACGCGCTCCAGCGCTTGCTCGACCAGCTCATGATCGAAAGCAGTGTCTACTTCCAGCAGTTTCTTATGAGGATGGCGGCCCATCAGTACGATGTCCCGTGCTGAAAAATCAAACGCTTGGGGTGCGTCCTGACTCACCACTGCCATTTGCCGGGCCGTTTCCTTGTACTTCATCCGCAGCATATCCCGGCCATCCAGCGTAACCCAACCGCTGTCAGGCTTTAGCACACGGTACATGCTTTTGAGCAACGTCGATTTGCCGCTGCCGTTCGGACCGATCAGTCCGACCAGCTCCCCCGCTTTTACCTGGAGGCAGATGCCGTCAATCAGCCGTTTATCGTGAATACTGAAGGTCACGTGTTCGACTTCTATATTCATTTTTCGCCTCCAAACGAGTAGGAACTGCGCCGCAGCAGCCATACAAAGAAGGGTCCTCCACACACAGCCGTCACAATACCAATCGGCAGCTCCTGGGGAGCCAGCACGAGCCGGGCACATACGTCTGCCCACACAACAAAGATAGCTCCCGCCAACAGGCTGACGGGGAGAACACGTCGATGATCCGATCCCACCATCAGCCTGATGATGTGCGGAACCATAAGCCCGACAAAGCCAATCGAGCCACTGACAGATACAACTGCCCCGGTTAAAAGGGATGCCACAACAACCAGTAATACCCGGAATGCCTGTACATTCACACCAAGCGTTACCGCGGCCTCTTCACCTGTGAGCAAAGCATTCAGCGCCCGATATCGGGTAAGCAGGACAGCCGTTCCAGCCGCTATAATGAGGCTTGGAATGAGAAGCGTGTCCCATTGCGCCCCTGCCAGACTTCCCATCATCCAATACATCACATCACGAATACCTTTTTCATTCGGGGCCATCGTGACGATAAAGTTGGTCACAGCCGACAGCATCATGGACACCGCCACCCCTGCCAACAGCAAGCGGGTCGTCGATATCCGCCCAGCCACACGGGCCAATGCGAATACCATGAGCATGGCAGCAAGCGAGCCTATAAAAGCAGATAAAGGCAACGCAAGTCGTCCGAGAAAGCCGAAAGCCCCAAACACAATCACCAGCGTCGCTGTCACCGAAGCCCCGGACGAGGTCCCTAAAATATAAGGATCAGCTAACGAATTACGAATTAAGGCCTGAATAGCCGCACCTGTAACAGCAAGTCCTGCTCCTACGACGACACCTAGTAGCACGCGCGGAAAGCGAATTTCCCAGACGATATATTGCTCCGGCTTTGTCCATGTCACAGGTATCCATTGATCCAGCCAGGGAAGATGGGACAGCGCAATTCGCCATACGGTTCCCGGTGCGACGGCCACGGGGCCGAGCATGACCGCAAGTGTGACCGACAGTACCAACCCGGCAGTCAGCAGCAGCAGAATCGTTGTAAATCGCCAAGCAGGCTTTCCAGCTACGTTAACGCGAGAATTATGTTTTGACGGATAAACACTGCTCGTTCCTGACGTCATGAACCAGTCAGTGGCTTTTCGGCCATTTCCAACTTTCTCAAACGTTCTTCGATCTCGGAAGCAGAGAAATTCTCGCCCATAACAACCGCTACATCGTTCACCTGCTTTTGCGGGCGAATCGGAATGATTTCCAGCTCCCGGTAGGCAAACTGGAACATCATCTGACCCTCTGATTCCAGAAAACGTACAATTCCTTTGGCTCGGTAAATTTCAGCTGGCAAACTGCGAAACAACTGTTCAAACTCGGAGCGTGGCACAGGTTGTCCAAAGAAATGCGTGTGAACGACTACATGGTCGTAGGAATGATAATGCTCCCCATGTTCGTGTTCGTGGTCATGCTCATGGTGCTGGTGGTCATGATGGTGATGGTCTCCATGATCATGAGCGTGTAGATGATTTCCCGAATGATGGTGATCATTCCCGCTATCGGCTTTGGACTCCTTCCGCCGCGAAACGTCCATACGATCCTCTCCCTGAATGGAGAAAAAAGTATCCGCGTCCACGTCGCTCCGTTGCGTGCTCACCGTCAGCGCATACGGATTTAATTCTTTTACGAGGGCCTGTACCTTCTGCAACTCCCCCGCAGCCAATAAATCGGTCTTGTTAATAATCAGCTTGGAAGCGCATCGTAGCTGATCCTGCATCAAGCGATGTGACTTGCTTCTCTCGTTACCCGAGGCAAAATCCAGAAATTGACGCGCATCCACCACCGTAATAACGGATTGTAAAATCATTGAGGAATAGATGGAGGCATCTGTCACCGCATCTACAATTTCCATCGGATTAGCCACTCCGGTACATTCAACGATAATCACGTCCGGCTTATATTCCTCGGCAAGATTCATCAGCTCCACGCCTAAATCTCCGCGAATGGTACAGCATATGCAACCACTAAGCATTTCCTTCATGGGAGCCTGACCGTTCACCAAACTGCCGTCCAAATTAACATCACCCAACTCATTCATCAAAATAGCCGGCTTGAGCCCCTGCCCTTTATAATAAGCCAGCGCATGCTGAAGAAGAGTTGTTTTACCGCTGCCCAGAAATCCGGATAAAACAACAATCGGTATCATAAAATCCTCCTTGTCTTTACAACGTTTTACTAAGGATCGTACCGTAAAAATTTCCTTCTTGCAATCGTTTATCGGATTTTAATCGTAATAATTACTATTAATGAACATAAATATATATGAATACGCTCGGATTTGTCAATATAGGGGGTGATTCAAGCACGATTCAGCGGTCATGTTTGTCCCATTGCAGGCATAGGATGTAGACAAGGACCCTTATTCCCAAGGAGACGTAGAATGAAAAACAGTACGCTGTTGAAGATGCTGCCTTTTATGATTCCGTTTGCCTTTCTCATCCCTGTGCTTGTTACGCTATCTCCCCGGTGGCTTCGTTCGTTAGATATGAGTCAGCTACAGCCGTTAAAAACGGTATTTATGGGTATTTTTCTGGAAGCCGTCCCGTTTCTCCTTATCGGTGTGCTCGTTTCATCCCTTTTGCAATGGCTCGTACCGGAAACATGGATTCGCAAAATAGCGCCTGCGCATCCTGTGCCAGGTGTTCTGCTGGCCTCCTTGCTGGGTCTGCTGTTTCCCATCTGTGAATGCGGTATGATCCCTGTCGTTCGCCAATTGATGCTCAAGGGAATGCCTGCCTATATGGGCATCACCTTTATTTTAAGCGGGCCGATTCTCAATCCTGTGGTGCTGGCTGCGACGATGATGGCGTTTCCTTCCCATCCCGAGGTCACTGCCGTTCGAATGGGGCTGGCCTTTGTCGTTTCTGCGATCATCGGGCTGATCGTGTATGCCTTTGTGCGTGTGCACCCGCTCAAACGGTCGTTGCTCTCTTTTAACCAGCAAAAGCAGAACAACCAGACTCATCGGCATAATCGCACATGGCGGGGCTTTTTTGTACATGCTGGCGACGAGTTTTTGGACATGAATAAATATCTCATTATCGGTGCGTTGCTGACAGCCTGCATCCAAACCTTTATCCCGCGTGATGAAATGCTTTCGTTAAGCGGTGGAACGGCTAGCTCGTATGCCTTTATGATGGGCTTTGCCTACGTCCTGTCGCTATGCTCCACCTCCGATGCCTTCGTCGCTACTGCTTTTTCGCATACCTTTACACTGGGTCCGCTGGCATCCTTTCTTGTACTCGGCCCGATGCTGGATTTCAAAGGCACGCTCATGCTGCTAAGCACCTTCCGCACCAAATTTGTCGCCGTCCTGTGCTTGCTCATTGTTTCGCTTGTCCTGGTGGGCTCTATAGCTGCTGAATGGTTATTGGGGAGGTGAATACGAACGTGAATTCAACCTTTAGCATCCGCTGGCAGTATGGCATGCGCTCCTTGCTCATGATTGGATTGGCTGTGTATATCATCACATTGAGTCAATCGAATTCCCTTCATTACTACTTGGCTCCACAAATGCAAAAGCTGCTCCTGCTCTGCCCCGTACCCCTGCTGTTTATCGCCTTGGCTATGGCGTGGCACGGCATAGCCGGGGAGCAGGAAGGCGAGGATTTATGTGATTGTGAGCATCCGTTGCCACAAAGCTGGGTCAAAAAAACACTTGTATACGGAATGCTGCTTATTCCGCTACTATTCGGTTCTCTGCTGCCCAATCAGGCGCTCGGCAGTGACATGGCGGCCAAAAAAGGCATGTCCTTCACGTATCCCAACCCGGATATCCGGCGCAAAACTGATATACAGACCACAAAAGCACCGGAAGTCTCCATGTTACCAACTGCATCTTCTACTCCAACTTCACTCCCTCCAGGGGGAAAATGGAGTCAGGAAACGCTGGATAAGCTGTTCGTTCCACCTGATAAATACAACGTAGAATTTGCCGAGCTGGCGAAACGTCTGTACCAGCAGCCGACCATACAGATCAAACCGGAGATTTTTTCCGAAACCATTGGAGCCATCGAATTGTATAAGCCCGCTTTTGAAGGAAAAAAAGTGCAGGTGACAGGCTTTGTCTATAAAGACGGCAGCTTGCCGGGCAATGGTCTGTTTGCGGTGGGAAGGTTCCTCGTTATGTGCTGTACTGCCGATGCCATGCCTTTCGGGATCATCGTCCAATCCAAGAAGGTCCCGTCCTTTGACAAGGATACGTGGGTGACTATTGAAGGCACATTACATGCCACACAGAAAGGCAATACCCCCGTACTCGAAATTCGATCCGAGAAAATAACCACTGTGGCACAGCCGGAATCCCCTTATGTTTATACCCAGGCAGATTCGGTAGCCACCTTTGATCGCTTGAATGCAACACACTAACCCTAACAAGGAGGAATAATGATGAACAAGGTTCCTGTGATATTAATCAGCGGTTTTCTTGGCAGCGGCAAAACGACACTGCTTCTGCGCTTGCTGGCCCATACCCGCCAACTTCCGCTCCGTCCCGCTGTATTAATGAACGAAATGGGTGAATACGATGTAGACGGTGCCATTATTTCTGAAGAAATGCCCGACGTATCGGTGGAAGGACTGCTGGAGGGCTGCATTTGTTGCAGCAAAAGAAATGAGTTAGCAGGCGCTCTGCACACCCTGCTCAGTCAGGAGCCGGATCTGATCTTCATGGAAACCACCGGGGTAGCCAACCCTGAGCAAGTGCTGGAAGAGCTTCGTTCCCCGCTGCTGGCAGATCGGCTGTATCTGGTTCACAGCATCAGTGTTGTGGACGCTGAGCTTTTTCACGAATACAACAGCCGCTTCACCGCGGATAAGGAGCTGGTTCGAACCCTGCATGGGCAGCTTCGCACCGCAGACTTCATTGTGGTGAACAAGACGGATGCCGCAAGTAGCCATAAAGTGACGAAGGTCGTCAAGAGCATCCGCAAGCTCAACGATACGGCCAAGCTGCAAACCGCTGAATATAGCCGGGTTGACCTTGAACCACTGCTAGAGCCTGTTCTGGCTTCCGTATCCGTTGCCGCAAAACCTGTACAGGTAACTCAACCCACATCAGCACAGGCGCAGCGAACCGATGCAGCCGCAGCGTCCGTCCCTATTTCCACCAAAAGTATCGAACGACCCGGCAGTATCTCCAGAAGTACGGCATTCAAAGTTATTTCTGCGCACAGTCATAGCCACAGCTACGATCCAAACCAGCCCCATTCGTTTTCCCGTCTGGAGAGCTTAACGCTGCATCAATATTCTCCACAGCCATTGGAAAAGGAACGATTGGAAAGCTTCCTGACCGGGCTCGGTTCCTCGCTGCTTCGGGCGAAAGGCTATTGCGTGCTTCCACACGAAGGTACAATGCTTTTGCAATATTCAGGAAGTCATTTGGAGTGGCAACCCACTGCACTCCCCGTGAGCCAGGGGTATGTCACGCTCATTGGGGAGCAGCTCGACAAAGCATCCATTGCCGACCAATGGGAACAGTGCTTTATTTCGCTTTAAATGACAGGTCTAGATTAAGACAAAAAAACCTCCTGCAGATGCAAGAGGTTTTTTTAAAAAGCGATGTTCACGAATTATTTGTATAATCCGTGAATATAACGCTCGTCTTGTTTTAAAGGTTATATTTTTTGTTAAAGCGATCCACACGTCCACCGATATCCACGTTTCTTTGTTTACCAGTGAAGAACGGGTGGGAAGCGGAGCTGGTATCTACACGGATAACCGGGTATGTGTTGCCGTCTTCCCATTCCATCGTTTCTTGGGAATACTTAGTGGAAGCACTCAGGAAAGAGAATCCACAGCTAGGGTCCAAAAAGATAACTTTGTTCAATGTTGGATGAAGATCTTTTTTCATATTATTCACCTAAGCTTTCATATCATTTTTTTGGTTCAAACTCAAACGTACTGGCGCAATACTCCATCAGTTGGCAAAAGGAACGGTTATGTCCCAGAAAAAAAGACGACAGATCGTAACGGTTGCGCTCAGGTTCGTAAACGACAAGCAAACGATGCCGCATATATCGCATCGCCCATTGCATGAACGCCCCCGATCTTTCGTCAGCCTTCATCGTTATATAAGCATATAGTGAATGGTCTTCCGGCTCGTCCCAAATGCTGACACCAGCACAGGAGAATTCGGTAGCCACGTGCTTTCGATTCAAAAGGCAAAGCGTACCATGCAGCTCGGCATCTATCGTACAGCTATGAAAAAAGGCCGTTTGCTTAGGTGCAAGCTTTATCTTTGGACGCTCTATCCACTGGACTAATTCAAGTTTTCGCCGGTTCCATAACGCAGGCTTTTGCAAACTTAACACGATTTCTTCATCATGAAGTGGAGAGACCATGCCATGGCTCCTTTCATGAAGCCCTGTATCAGTAGAATTCAGGCTCCGTTCAGGATGCAAAACAATTCAGGTTGCTATGTAGCAAGCCCCAAATTATCTAGTTTCACGATGGATCGTGTACTTTTTCAGACGCGGAGAGTATTTTTTCATTTCAAGACGCTCCGGATGATTTCTTTTGTTCTTGGTTGTTGTATAGTTGCGGTCACCAGATTCAGTGCATGCCAAGGTAACAATTACGCGCATTTCTCTTCCTCCTTAAATGGAATACATGGTATACAATTACAATAGTAATTTTTACGATTAGTTCTATTCTATAATTCATGGTGCTCTTTGTCAACCTTTGACTGACGGTTTATCGCTTCTTCTACAGTATTCCAGCGATTACGGTACTGTGCCAGCTTCGGATGAAGTTCTAATGGTTCAGTCGAAAGTACCAATCTGACGTTTCTGATCCATTCATCGAACGAGGCATAGGATGCGCACAAATTAGCAGTTTCAGGACTCATATACAGAAAAAGCGGGGGAGTATATTTTTCCGCCAGAAAACGGATTGCTGCTTCAATCGGCGTATACTTTTTGCGTTTACCTTCCCAGCTCTCAATTACGACAGCACTCAAAGCCTGTTCCCGCTGCCACTCCCCAAGGTCGTCCACCCGCTTGTAATACGAGCGAACCGGCTGCTTCCACATTCTTCTGACTGTTTCCTCATGTAACGGGTATAGTACCAGTTTTTTAAAGGATAACGCAGCTCCCGTTTTAGCGAAAATATCCAGTTCCCTGGCTGTAATCTGTTCAAATGTATCATAATAGATCATAGTCCCTTTATGCGTCTCGACTGGAGGCTCATAGCCATAGGGTACATATTGAAGGTTTCTTGTCATGCCGGACACTCCATCCTTCCGTAGATGAACTTTTCCTTCTATATTATACCCTTGTTTTGGCATGAGTTTGCATAAAATGTTTATCCTTGCTGGGCAGCAGTCGTATTGCGGCGTGGGCCCCGGCGAAACTGCAAAGCGTAAAGTCCCATGGTTGCGAGCGCAATCAGCGCAAGAACCGTAAATATATTGCTAAAATTGAACACCTGCACGTTGGTTACGACAGGATTCAGATGAAAGGTAGACGAGGTATCTAGCGTTTTACCCAAAATACTGGTCGTCACTGCACCGGAAATAAAATTCAGCAGAGACAGCAATCCCATTCCAACACCAATCTGATCCCTCGACAAGGTGCGGGAAATCGTGTTAGACATGGCAATCTGCATAAAGGTTTGACCTACGTTTCCGAAAATAAGCAAAAATAAAATGAGATACGGAGACGCGCCCACAAAGGTAGACAAGCTGATAAAGCAGATAAACATAAGCGTAACTGCCGTGTAGACTAGAAATGAATTTCCTTTGCTATCGGCCAAACGCCCTCCTCTTTTACCAAGCAACGCCGACGCAATGGCAGCCGGAAACATAATCAATCCAATCGTTGCAGGCGCAAGCTGATTGAGACTGTTCAGAAACTGCGGCGCCAGGTACGGCAGCCCAAAGCTGACCCCTGCTCCCAAAAAGGCGATAAACAATCCGTAAGAATATTGCTTGTTGCGGAACAGCTTGGGCTGAATGAATGGATCTTTAGCGGTAGTGATCCGCCATATAAACAGAGCAAACAGCACAATACCGACCAGAAAAAATATAATATTGCTTTGCGAAATGGAAAGCAGTAAGAAGGCTACCGTTCCGCCCAGCAGCAATCCACCCAGAAAATCAAATTTCTGATTCTCTCCCCGCTGGTCGTCCAAATATTTGCGAAAGAACGGCAAGGCGATAAGCGGCAGCATGGAAATAACGAACAAAAAGCGCCAGCTTGCAAAGCCTGTAATCAAACCGGAAATAATCGGAGCCAGCGCTGTACCCAGTGCCAATCCGATTGCAGTAATGCCCAAGGCGCGTCCTCTTTTTTCAGCAGAGAAATAACGGACAGGAACGATCATAGCTGTCGCCGGAATAACAGCAGCCCCTGCGGCCTGAAGCAAACGGGCTACAATCAGCATCCAAAATTGATTGGCCAACAGACCAATAAGCGAACCTAACGCAAAAAAGATAATCCCAAACGTCAGTAAATCCTTAAGGCGGTATTTATCCGCCAACTTACCGTAGGTCACTGAGCCAACCGCATACACAATCATATAACCGGTTAACAGCCAGCTCACATCGGAAGCACTAATATGAAACTCCTCGCGAATCACAGGCATGACTACATTAAACATAAAGGCATTCATCACTGAAAAAACAAGTGTGAAGGCCAACACACGCATAAGCTTATCCGCATTGGGGTAAGTTTGTTCTTTTATCATCTGGTCTCTCCCTCTCCTGAAAAAACTATCTATGCTGCAGAGTTTTCTATAGCCACTCTCAGTTGGATGATGCTTCCCATCGCTACCGCTTTGCTTGTACAACACCATTCCGCCTACTCCGTTTTGATGTTCACTTTTCAAGTTAGCTTATACAGGAATTTTCTCTATATATCCATTCAAACGCGGGCGTTCGCAGGACGGTAATCGTGAAGTATTTTTTTCAAAAGACCTCGAAGAGCCTCTAACTCCCCCACAGATAACGTTTCGCCTACCGAGCCTTTAACTTTCTCAACCGTATGCTCAGCTACCTTGTGAATTTTCAAGCCTTCCTCAGTCAAATAAATCTGCTTCATACGCGCATCTTGCGGGTGACTCTTGCGTACTGCCCAATTTTTCTTAACGATCCCGTTCACCAGGCTGGTGACGCTTGATTTATCTATAAGCAGCAGCTTTTCCAAATCCGTATTGGTCACTCCAGGCGACATTGCCAGTATATAAAGCGTCTGCGATTGCGGGGAGGTAAGCCCCAAAGGACGCAACGCCGTCTCAATCTCGCGCCGGACTGTAGTGAAAATCCATTTAATTAAATACATCGTGCTCTCTTCCTCCCAGGGAAGACAAACGGGATACACCTCACTTCCCATGTGGTTGCTAACCTCCATAATCATTGGATTTTAATAGTTTGAATTCCAACTAATTTTAAACAGTCGCCTATCTAGTGTCAATACTTTAGTCGTTTTTAAGTACATTTTCTAGTTAAACTTATTTAAAATCTTATGTATAGCAAAAGACGAGCCCAGTAAGGGAAGCCCGTCTCTTTGCTTGTTGGTTCATGTATAATGGCTTGTACATGAGAAACCATTGGAATACGGCTTAGTCTGCGGTTTTCACTTGAACCAGCCGGTACTCTTTTCCATCCACCGTTACTGTACTGGCATCGTCTAGCTCCAGCCGTTGCCAAATGGTCAGCAGTGTGCGATAAGGATACTGCTTCAAGTCATACTCGGTTGACGCGTTAAAATCGGTCCCGGTTCCATTGGCTGAACCTGTACCCTGATTAGATGTTGTTCCTGTAGCACCACCTGACGTTGTGCTGCTGCCTGTGGTTCCATCGGTTGCTGCGCCGTTCCCCTCCGTAGGAGTGCCCAATGTCGTGCCTGCGCCCGATTCCCCTGTCACCGTTCCGACCTGATCAGCGCTGTTCCCGCTGAATGTACCGCCCCCAGCCGTTGAACCACTGCCAGTGGTCCCCCCTGTTGTCGTACTTCCTGTTGTCGCACTGCCGGTCTTCGTGTCACCAGATTGTCCAGTGTTGGCTTTGCTAGCTGCTTCCTTGTCATTCTGTTCAACCAGCGTAAAATTTTCGTATAAATGCTCCTGTTGATCCGCACCTACAATGACGAGCTTTTTAGGCTTAAACGTCGTCTGCTCCGTCGAATTTTGAAAAGCGAACAAAAGCTTGACCATTTTCGTAGTCGCCTTGGTGTTAGGTACATGAGTCACAATCGCCGTAGGCTCTTCCTTTACGGGCACTTTAGGCTTCACTACAGGTTGCTGCACTGGCTTGGGTGTATTGACAGGCGCAGGCGCGGCGGCATCAGAACCGATAACACCTGCTGCCTTCAGGCCTCCTAGCGTGCCAGCAATGACGACAAGCACGATTCCGGAAATCACCCCGCCCTTTCGGAAACGACGAAGCGTTTTGACTAAAGACGTATCCGTCTCACGCTTCGCTGTCAGATAAAAATTTTTAAAAACAGGCTTCGCGGGTTCAAAATATTCACGCCACAGCGTTTTTTTATGCAGCCCCTCGCGTCCTTCCTTCTGGAAGAACAAAAGCAACGCACGTCGATAGGCTGGTTCAAAGCCGCCCCGTGGCGTAGCAAATTCAGCCTGGCCCTCCGACCAGCGAATAAAACGGTACATCGTATCGTTATCCTTCGCCCATTTGCGGATCGAGCTGACCAAACGGGCAAAATCCAGCATTCCTTCGCCTGTGCCGTCAGAACGATAGAAGGCAGGCAGCAGGCGGGCAAAATGGCCCTCCGCAAGCTGCTGGGGCAGCCAGCTGTAAGCCCAGTCCTGCACCTTTTCCACTTCGCCCGGCTCCAGACCGTCCAGCACTGACGGTTCTGGGTTCTCCGTGCTAAACCAATCGTAAGCCGCAATCAATCGCACCGCTTGTCCCTTGAGCGGAGCCGGCAGCTTCCCGACCCACTGCACCAAATCAGGACGAGTAAAGAACGGAATCTGTACGACCTGATCAGGTGAGATTTCCTTTAGCTCCACTTCGGTAAGCAAATACCGATCCGACGCTTCCTGCAAGCGTTCGGTTAACCCGGATTGCTCCAGTGGAGAGAGTTGGCCTCCCGTAGAGCTACTTTCCCATTGTTGCAACCGTTGATGAATAGCAGCCACAGCCTCTACCGGCTTTCTTTCAGCACGCAGTCTGCCCATCAATGCGGACTCAGCTAAAAGCTGAAAATCGGCATTCGCCGATACTTCAATATATCGACTGCCCCATTCATGCACGACAGCAAGCAAGCCCTTCACATCCGGTGTTCTTTTCATCTGACTGTCCATGTAGGGAATGAACAGCATCTTCGTGAGCGCCGGATTACCCAGCACCTTCGTAAAATACGCCTTGCCCAATGAAGGATTTTCTTCAATCGTATGATAAATAAAAGTGACAGCTTCCGTATTTCTGGCGGTATAGGCGTTATTCAGCGAGCGGATCAAATACTCCACCAACCGATTCTCGCTGCTACGAGCGTGAACTTTATAGTAATCCTTGAAGCAGTCGACCAGACCCACGTCAGGAATATATCCATCCTTCACCCGATCAAATTCATGATCAAAAAACGACAGAAACAAGTCATTCAGCCGCATTTTACGTGGCAACGCATCGGGAGAAGACAAATAATCAGTCAAGCTTCTCAGCACGGAAATTCGCCGTTCGTTATATAGCGCCCGCTCTCCCTGCTCTATTCTGTACAGCGTAATGAGCTCGTGATAGCTGGATAGCGTCAGATCACGCCCCGCCTCCATGCCAGTCAGCATCTGCTCGGCAAATTTGAAAAAATCGTCCGGCGTCTCGCCATTCAGCAACGTACGGGTAATCCAGTCAAAATACGGCTGTCTTACCTGCTCTGCATCCACATTGAGTATCCGGCCACTGTTAGTAAGGTCAAATACAAAATCCTTTTCCACATTCCGATCACCAGGACGCAAACTGAAAGGCTCAACAAACATCAAATGAATGCCTTTTCTGCTGTGCGGCTCCTTCGCGTATGTAAGAAATCCGAGTCTGTTGCGAAATGCATAAGGCAGCGCCGCATACAACACACCCAGCAACAGCTTGGCTGAAGATGCCACCGCTTCTGAAGGAACGTTCAATGCTATATATACCTTTTTACGTCCCGTCGCGGACATCATAACTGCATATAGAATCTGCTTGAAAACTTCTTCGCCGAGCTGCAATTGAGACAGCACCGCAGACGGATCAACAGATGGAAATACGCTCCCACCCGGCAGACGCTCCAATTCCGGCAATTCCGTTCCTTGCTCAATATCGTAAGTATCGACAAAAGATGTGTTCAGCCACTGCTTGTAATCAGACGGAGATTCACCATGCCCGCCTGGAATCACATAATTGTGCGTAAAAAAGGCGCTCCGCAACCCGGTAAAATCCGCTGCCTTGTAGATACTGCGTCCCAGCACCACATCCCCGGACTCCGTCCGTACCAGATGCATGGCTTCCGGGTAGACGCTCTCCTGCTTCTCGCCACGCGCCGTTAAAGCAGCAGGCGCATCATACACACACAAGGGATGCAGCATCTTTTTAATAAAGGTAGTGTCCAGCCCCTTGGAATTGGCCACCGTATCGAAGCCTTCCGTTGAACGGAAAATACCACGCCGTTCCCGTGTGTACATCTGCTGCTGTATCAAATGAGAGGTAGAATTACTCACTGTGATTCTCTCCCCTCAATGTACTTCAGCTTGTAGAGTAGCCAAATGAAGGGCTCATCCACACGGATCGGACTAACCAGCCCTTGCAGCTTTTGATCTACCGGATTGCTGCCCAAGGCGGAAACCGCAAAATAGGCCGTATCTGTAAAATACACATCCATCGTGCCCTTGAACGGCTTATCCACCTTTTCAATGAACCGCCGAACCTCGCCATCAATGTTCGCAAACTCATCCAAATCCATATACTTCCGATGCTCCATTGGATTAAAGATATTGCTGTTCGTCTTGATGTACGTGCCTTCTTCATCTGCCAGCGCAGTGAGCATGTCACTTTTGGTCAGGACAATGGCGGTTGGAATGTCCGTCTTCCCTTTTTCCTGATAGGCAATAAAATCACCGAACATCGTAAGTACGACGTCACGCGGCTCATCATATTGCGAAACCCATTCGCCCGGCTTGTCGCCGATGTTAATCTTGATACGCTCCCGAATAGAACGGATTTGCAGCGGATCGACCATAAACAGAATACCCGCCGAATTTTTAATATGCTGCCCGTGCAGACCCAGATAGTCCTGATCGACCATCCCCTCACCGGCGACATCAAAAAACACCAGCGTCAGTGGCGGTTTTTCCTCATCCTTAAACACAAACTGGAAGATAAAAGGCTCCTGCATCTTTTCCTTCTGTGTAGAGGTCAGCAGATCCCCACGCTCAAACAACGGTTCCTCATACATCGTACGGAACTTGCGGCTGATCTCCGCATTGAGTGGCATGCAAGCCGCATCAAAATGATCGGCCGTAACATGCTGCAACGTATGAATCAGGGAGGTCATGTAGACAGATTTGCCCGCCTGCGAAGCTCCAATAATCGAAATAATATTACTCGGCACCTTACCAGCGGTCACTGGCAGTTCGTTATGGCAATGTGGACACAATCTGCGACGTGTAAGCTCGCCGTAACGATCCGTCAGACCTGTCAGTACATGATCTGAGTACAAACGATGTTCCTCAGGAACATCAAGAGGGTGAAGAATGGCTTCCATATCATGTACACTGTCCAAGCCAAAGCGCTCCCGATATTTGTTCAGCAGCTCATCCTCGCCCAAAGCATAATCCTCGTCATCCTCACGGTGATGGGAAGCGCGGAATACAACTTCTTCCGGGGAAAATTTGCTAAAGCAATAAGGGCACACAATATCATAAAATAACGGCCTTGGTGCTGCCTGTGGCTTTCTTCTGAATAAATTGCTAAGAAAACTCATCGGTTGCGGCCTCCTTTCATTCAGGGACTAATTCATATACCGTGCTATATTTCTGACCGTCCGTAAAAAACAACCGCACATATTCATCTCCGCCTACTTCCACAGCAGGCAACACATTCCGTCCCGCAGCAAACGGTGCCGTGAACGGGTACAAGGTCCCGTCCTCCCGGTCCGCCGGATAGCCACCACGCTTTTTCACATAGCAAAGCGCCTCCTGCGGAACAGGAACTTCAGCCGTCACCTGAATCTGCACCGTTTTGCGGCTGCGAAACCAGCCTTTTTTGTGGTGGACCGCATATCTGATTTTAGCTTTACCCGTGCTCAGTTCCAGCCGGTTAGCTCCGTTCTGCTGACGGATCACAAAAGTATCTCCGTCCTCCCGCACAGCCGGATACACGGTATACCGCACGCGTCCAATGCCATCGATCCGGTCGCGGTAACTGCCAGCAGCCTTGTACTCCTCACGTGTGAAGAGCTTAAGGCTTGAAAAAGGCGGCAAGGCTTCGGCATCTTCCTGCCTGTTCACACCCGGATCGGCTAATTGTTTCGCAATATATACCACGGCTGCTCCTTCCGGCCACTGCCAGCGAAGCACAACCCGGTTGTCGTCAATTTTGTGGCTCAGCTCCGAAATAACAGGATCACCGGGCTGTGCATCCCTATACTGCATAAGTTCCGCCTCCCGTTCTAAAATCCACTGCTTCGTCGATTACGCGGCGGACCTTCCGGTGCGCCTCTCCGGCGACCTGTTGGCGCACCGGGGTTTCCTCCGCCGGAAGAACGGCGAGTATTTTCCGCAATCGGCAGCACGAGCGAGAAGACGGCGATCAGGGCCGCCAATACGAGCGCTGCCACCAAACGAATCATCAAATCACCGATGGGCGAGCCGGACAGACCCTTTTCCAAAATAAAGCCAGCCAGCAATCCGGCAGGAACCCCGCCAATCGCGAAATTCCGCGCTAGAAAACGGTTATCGAACATCAGTCCGAGCGCCAATCCCAGTAGGACTCCAACAATTACCAGAGCCGTTACGCGATAAATGGCAAAATACAGACTGTCCGCATACTCACCTGTTCGCTCCGTTACCAGTGTACGGTCGCCGATTTTGTCATAAATTTTACCAAATGCCTGAGTAAGACCTTGCGCATTCGCCACACTGAAGTAAGTTCCACCCGTCATTTGGGCAATATTTTGCAATAATGCTATACCATCGGATTCAGCAAGCTTCAGACCGATTGTATTAATCGGAATCTGCCGGGCGATGTAAGGAGCCAATGCCGTCTGAGTATCCAGCCTACTAAAGCCGTCAGACAGCATAATAACCAGAGAGCCCTTTTCCGCATTACCCTGAGTTTCGATTTCTTTGATGGTTTCATCCAAAGCAAGACCGATTTCTGTGCCGCCTGTCATTAAGGTCTGCATGCTGTCGATCTTGGCATAAACGGCTTGCTTCTCCGCATCTGTGCCAATCGGGGTAAACGGCTGAACCAACTGCGCAGTGGACTCAAAGGAAACGATGGCTACCCGCTTGTCTCCATCCATTTGACCAATTAGACTCTTGGCGGCTGTCAAGCGTTCGTTATCGGGATCTGTCTGCTGCATACTTCCGGAATTATCAATGACGAGCACGAGGTCCTGTACGCTTTTGCGACCTTCTGGATTCACCTGATAGCCCAGCTCCAGCAGCAGCCCTGCCACGAACAGCATCACCAGCGTAGCAGGCACCAGCAGCTTCCAGGACAGTCCGGAGTATCGCTGCCGCCATGACGGCCCGTTCAGTTGTGGCGAAATCCATTCGCCGATAAGGCATCCCAGGCCAATACACAGCGCCATGATGCCAAAATACAGCCCAATCACGATGATATGCGGCCAGTGGCCTATCAGTTTGTTAAGAATCAGCTCTCCAATGATGAAGCCCACTACGGCGCCCAGCAAGCCGAACAGCAGCAGGAGAACATTAAATTTACGCTGCTTCATAAGAATCGTTGCTTCCTTCCATAATTAAAGTAGGATACAAATGTTGCTACCGCAATTCCGGCAGCCGATCCGCGTTGATCCCGTGAAACACGAAACCATTCGCGATATATGTCTCATAATATGTCTTGCCGTTGCGGTAGACCATCAGATCCTCCAGATGGAAACCACCCATCAAATGAAGCTTTTCTACCCCGCTGCTGCGGCGCTCATGCACAAACCCCAGCTTGTAAATGCGCGAGGTAATATCCACATCCAGCGCATAAGGAAGAAATTCGCCTTCGTAGTCACCAAAGAAATACTTTTCCTCATACCGATGCTCATGAGTGTAATCCAGTAAACGCACGTTAATCCCGCCGTTTTCCTCCAGCGTTTGGTACAGTTTTTTAAACAGCTCATCCTTCGGAACGACCAGCCGATTTTCATAGGCAGCAGCCACATTCGCCCGCCGCAGCAATTCTTCCTCGAATGTCTGGTTAAACGGCTGTGCGCTGAGGATCAGGGTGCGGCAAGTCTGTGTGAGTCGATCCACCAGCTTTGACGGACCTCCATCCAGCAAATTGGACACAGGACCCATATGTCGTACATCAAAGAATACAGATTTGCCCCGCTTGGTCTCCAGCTCTTGCATGACATCTTCCGTCACACGCTCGTAATACTCAAACAGATTTTGGCCCGTGTAGCTGTCAGCCTGACGGACGCTGTCCGTTGCAGCCTGATGCAGATCACGCTCCAAATTGGCAAGCTGTACAGTAATATGTTTCGCCTGCATATGCCATTTTTCAAGAGCCAGCTCATAACGGCGAAGTAGCTCCAGATCCGTTTGAATCCGCAGCATGTGCAGCTTGTGCCCATAAACCGTCTCGGTCAGATAACGGATCAAGCTGCGCACATTATGTTTATCCATCAGCGGTAAGCGTTGAAAAGGCTGGTCCTCCACTCGTCCGCTATACAGGGCATCCAGCTCGGCAGCGCTGACCTGCAAATCATTGGACGTATCGCGAATCAGTCCCCGAATGGCGGTAAGCACATTCCCAGTCTTATTCTCATCCGTCCAGTCCGTAAGCTCGAACAAACCGATCTCAGGGTGCTCCTTGGCCGATTCGTTCACAGCCGTTTGCAGACGTAATTCCGCCTGAAAATCCCCCAACCGTTTGTGTACGATCCGTTCACAATTATCACGGAAAAAGGCTTCACAGCCCTGTCCGAACAAGGCTTCCTCTGCCTCGCGCAGTGTCATCCGCTTCAACGAGCCGTAGCTGGCTCCGCTGGTCATGAGTGCGCTCATGTCGGTAATGGCCTCATCGCCAGGAACGAGGTCATTACGTGTACGGCCGCGCTCGGTAGCATCCAGACCGAAATAATCCAGCTTATCGCGTATATCCCATTCCTGCTCTGTTCTCATACGCGCCAGCAGCTTCACATAAAAGTGATACAGCACCGTAAGCGCAATCGACTCATTAGGGCGCTTTACCCGGGAAAATCCGGCCGACACATAGCCCTGCCGCCCGGATTCCGTCATGATGTTGTTTTTAAACGATGTATTGTTGTATCCCCCATCCTGTGACCGATAGGAATCCCCCGCCTGATAACGATTTTTAAGAAGCTGAATGTGGCAAATGATATCACAGCTCTCCCGCAGGCTATTCGGCACCGTTACACCGCGTTCGTTCTTGTCGGACAGCACATAGACAAGATCGAACAACGGCGACGGAGCATGAGATACAGGAATGGTCAGTTTGTCCTCGGTCATATGCAGTGGTGCCGTGAACGTATAATCCGGACTTTGGATATAGTCCAGCTCCCGCATAAAAGCGACTGACGTTGCGCTGCTGTAGCCATATTGGGCTGCCTGATCGCTTTCGCTGACCAATACGTACAGATCCATCTGTACCGACTTAAAGGACTGTGCAAAAATGTATTCCGCCAACAGCGTAATCTCGGGAACCAATACATTCATGGGATCATCCGCTGTCGTCAGGATCGACAGATGGACACGCTCGAACGAGGAATACAAGCGACCGTAATCTGCCAAGTGCCCACTAGCCCGGCGCAACGCGGCATTAAGCTCAATCAACTGCGATTCATGTGTATAAAAAGCCTGATGCAAATCACGGCGCCCGGTTTTGTGGCTGCTTTCCTCCGGTACCGCTACTGTATGGACAATGGCATCCATCGAACGGTCAACAGCGGCATGATCCTCCTGCGAGCGGATGTGGATGTACGTTACCCCCGTACTGTTATCCCACTTGGTCCGGTTGATATCTGCAATAGTGTTCATCGCCGGGCCCATACGGTCACCGATAAAAAGAAACACGGAAGGGAAATGGATGCTGCTGCGTCCATCCCCGCTACCGATTAATTGGTCCTCTGCGACTGCATAGTCAGCCGCATAACGTAACAGCTGCTCTCTCATACTTTACTTCAACTTTCTGCGGATATCGTTTAGTTTCCCGGACATTTGAGCGTAGAACGCATAGAGTTCCGCTCCGTTAGCCAGCTCCACCTTTTCATATTCCAATTGATTTCGGGCTTCGGTGTAGGTTGCAGCCAGTTCATCCAGCTTCGTCAGCAACGGCGTAATATCCTCGGACGAAGTCAGGACAGCATCACGGCGATCCGCCTTACGCATCAGAGCTGCATATTTTTTCTCTTCCAGACCCCGGAAGTTCGTAAATACTTCAAACTCCACGTAATTGCGGCTCTTCATGACATTGGCAAACGGCTCCCAAGCCTCTTCCTCTTCATCACGGTCATAGACGTACAAAGCGCCTTTCTTCGTAATCGTGTCGGTATAGAGTGCCTGAATGAACTGATCCAGCCATTTTTCCTCATCCTGATATTTGCCCAGCAAGGCTTCCAGTTCGGCGGCCTTCGCTTCAATTTGAGTATATTTAGCCAGCTCTTCACGAACCACCTGCGTTAACTCCGGTGAACGGATCAGGTTTTCCTTCGCCATCTCTTCATTGATGCTGCCAAAGATGTCCTTGCTTCCCGCCTGTTCCAGCCCTTCAGCCAGCAGACGTTTCAGCTCGGACCATGCTCTCTTTACCTCACCCAGATTCGGCTTGGATTCCTGCAAACGCATATCGTAGCCTGCCAGCAGACCGTTCAGATCCAGGGCACGTGAACGCAGCACGGTAAAGCGGCTGCTCGTATTCTGGTCGACATCCTTTTCACGGATCACACCAAGTGACTTGGCACGGTCGAAGTCATTACGAATGCGGGCATTGTAGGCTTGCACACGCGAATTGACATACGTTTCGCCCCAGGATTTTTCAGGAATCGGCGACGGCAGATTCGTCCAGTTGTTCTGGCCTGTTTGCACCAGATGGCGGCCAATACCTTCACGGTCGAGAATCGTTTTTTCATAGCTTTCTTCATACACCTTGAGCGGCGTATAGACAAACAATGGCACACCATTGCGCGTATTGAGCCAGAAAATCCGGTTACGGACTTCGCTCTCTTTAATTGTAAAGTGTGATTTACCAATGGCATTATTTTGATAATTGCGAACGCCTTTCAGAATATTAGGCGACTGCACTGGAACCGAGACGAAGCCCCATGACGGGAAGTACAAGTTACCGGAGCTATTGCTCAGATGGAAAACAGGCACAGCTTCTTCATCCAGTTTGCTCGCAATATAGCGCTCTACGAATTTTTCAATGGCCTCATCTTGCCCGTATTTCATAACGAGGAAATCCTCCATCGAACGGGTAATAAGATCACCGAACTTGTCGGTCAGGAAGTTGGAGATGGAACTAATGATGTCGATATCCTGATCCTTCACCCATTGATCTGAATTTTCTAACAACTCTTGGGCAAAATCACGAATCAGATCATCACCATCACGCTTATCCAGCAGCTTGGTTACGACTTCGGAAATATCCGGCACGCTGACTAGATTCCAATAGTACGTCTTGTTGCCTCTGTGATCGGACTGTTCTTCGCCGTTGATCAGCAGATCGCCATTCTTCTCGAAAATCGCGCTCAGTGCGTTCAAAATTTCAGTAAATACATTATAAATGCGGCTGTTTTCCTTATTCAGCAGATCATACAGGTCTTCATAAAATTCAATAAGCTGCTCTGTACGCTCCACATCGGCCCGAAGCCAGTATTCATTGATTTTCGCTTCAATGTACGCATTTTTCTTTTTGTCCTTGGACACGAATGCGCTCTTGGCATCGCCCAGCTTTTCACCCGCCTGTTCACGCGCCCATTCAATATCCGTAGGGATACGATGCAGTGATTCACGCAGCGTCTCAATGTACGAAAGCAGCATTTTCAGCAAGCTAAAGCCTTTTTCCGTATAAATCATACGGGATACATAGAACGGCCCTTGCTCGGGATGCAGGAACATCCGGCGAATTTGGTCGGTAAACTGCCCGGTAATTTCACCCGGAAGCTGCTTCTTCGCCTTGATATATTCCTCGCGGGCACGCGTCAGGAAGGTCTGCTCCAGCTCGGTATCCATATTCACAACTTGCATTTTGACTACATTGTTGTAGCTTAGTCGTTCACTGTTTTCAAAGCCCGGCAGCGGTTCAGGTACACGAGATTCAAAGTTTTTGATCATGCTATCGAGATCGACACCCAGCTTGCGAGCAAACTTCTCGACATCCTCTTGATTCGGCGATTGCTCGAACATTTTGGACATTTTGCCAAACATCCGGTAGGCCAGATATGTTGTCATTTCCTCCATTGGCAGTACCGCTGAGGAAGCCCCGATAATATTGTAATCGTAGTTGGCAGGATATGCCTTGTTCATTTGTGCAATATTGGTACGAATGTTGCTGATATAGTCATGAATGGCAAACTCTTCGCCCGATTGCTTTTCCTCACTCGCCATAAAGTTGGTGATGTTCTCGGCGGTGACATTCATGCAGTAATCATAAGCGTTTTCCAGTAGCTTGCCTTCTGTATTCGTCGCTGAAATGAGATGACACAGATTAAATGGCGGCAACGGTGAATTTACGGTCAAAATGTTGCCATACTGCTGTTTGAACCGTTCACTGCGGCTGTCCACATTCATCCAGTAATCCAGCTCTTTCAGCGCAGCGTAGCCGTTCTTTTTAATATATTCACGTGTATGCTCGCTTAAGCTTTTGTTCGCCAGATTAATGTCCGGCGTAAACAAATACCCTAATGTATTTACGCGGTCCACACCTGCGGAGCCGTAATCGCGCTCAATAATCCCACGGACGATATACGAGATATCGAGGAAGGTACCACTCCCCGTACCGCCGGACAACCCGGACAGGAGGAACACCATCAGCTTCTTATTAGTACCTTCAGACAGGGTTTTGATTTTTTTATCAATGCTTTGCACGACTTGATTGATTTTGGTGAACAGCAGCAAACGTCCAGCCTGACGCACCCCTGCTGCCCCGTTCATGCCATCGGTAATGCTCAGCTCGGGTGATAGCCAATCCGTAATGTACGGCTCCAAAATGCTGCGGTTTTGCAGCAAGCCACCGATTTCCGCATTGGACAGCAGGACAAACTCGTTGATCGGGTCCAAGCCAATCCCTTTATATTTTTTGTTACGGTCCTGTTCATTCGTTTCAAAAGCAAGAAATTCCACGTTGTCCGGCTTCTCGCTTTTTTTCTTGGAAATCGGATCTGCTGGCAGCTTGAATCTGCGGTTAATCTGATATTTCAAGCGGAGGAGGGCATCGATTCCCGTCCCTCCGAGTCCGATAATTAAAATGGGATTGTCAATGGTATCAACCCTGATTTTATCGCTTACGATCCCTCCACCGAGTGATACGTCTAATTGCTGGATATGCTCTCTGACTACTGGTTTCATAGATTTGACCTCCTAGGGTTCATTTAGCTGTTTACTGAAATGAATTCCAGCAAAATGGTTTTGTCCACGCTTGCCAGTGGGATCGTCAGACGATCGCCGTTTTTCAGTTCAAGACCACTGCCTGCATCTACAGCGCGTCCGGATTTTTCAATCGTAATCTCCGGAGTGCTGCGCACAATGATACGGTCCTGATTGGCTGGCGTGAACACCACCTTATCGGTTCCGGCAAATTCCGGTGCCAGTTGCAGCAACTGGTGCAGATTGAATTTTCCCCGGAAGGTGTTCAGCTTTTTGTATTGCGGATACGTTTTTTCGCCGGTATTTTCGTCCCGAATCTCCAGAACGATTTGTCCGACAAAGCCGCGGTTGGCTTTTTTGACAGCCTTCCAGATAAAGTAAGCTGCAATCAGCAGAACGATCAGTCCCAGCCCCAACAGAATGAGGGGTAGCAGTTTGGACTTCTCGGCAGGTGCTGCCGGTGCCGTCGTAGTACCGTTATTCGTGCCACTGCCCGCCGCAGCCTTGGCACTGAGGGTCACAGGCTGGGTTTCACGGTAGAAGCTCTTTTCCTCAGCTCTGACGGTCAGTTCATAGTCATGCTCATCCGGTATCGTGTACGAGCCGGTAAAAGCGTCCCCCTCATTCTTCAACGGAACCTCATTCGTTGTACCGGAATCGAGGTCCTTGACCTTCAGAACTGCATTCATATTTGCATACAGTTCCTGATCCTGAAGCTGCTGATTGTTACTCGTCAGGTAGGAACGAATTTGGACTGCGTCACCTTTTTTGTAAGCTTTGGCAGGCGGTGCATCCAGTTTCAGTTCCAAATCATAGTTGAATACCAGATTAATATCAATCTGATCCTGCTGGACTCCCTTGACCTGAAGCTTCCAGTCGCCAGCCACAGGCTTGAGCAGCTTAATCAGCGAGTAGCTTTTCGACTTGGACAACAGTACATCACTTGAAGGAATTGGCTTGGTATTGCCCGACGGGTCTATCAGTCTCGCATCCACCGGCTTGGAGGACATAATCGAAATGTTAGCCTCCAGCACGCTATCGTTCGGTACAGTTACCGTAACGTCCTGATAGTTGCCGTTAGCCGTAATGGACTGCAAGGGAACAACCTTCAGCTTCAAATTGCTGGCGAAAATTTCACTCAAGATGTTCGGCAGATCATCCGCCGAGCTGGTAATAAAGGATTTACCGCCCGTTTGCTGCGCAATGTCTGCGAGCTTGTTTTTATTCAGTTTTCCGTCTGCATTCAAACCGATGGTGTAGATTGGAACGCCGCTATTTTTAGCTTCGGCCACAGCCTTCGCCATATCCTGATCCGACTGGCTTTCAGTTCTGCCCGTCGTTTTATTTAAATCGTTGTTACCATCGGCCAGCATGACGATCATAGGCGCATGTCCCGCTGTTTTGCCATCCTTCAAAATTCGGATCGCTTCCTTGACACCTACGGAGGTGTCAGTATACGCCCCCCGGTTCAGCCCGTCAATGAACGACTTCAGTTCCTGCTTGTCCGCTTCAGACGTAATATTAAGCAAAGCCTTCTCGCGTTGTACGACATCCGTATACGCTACAATGCCCACCTTGTCATTTTGCGTCGACAGCATATCAATAAACATTTTCATGGCTTCATTGCCAATTTTGCCTGGATCACTGGTGTTCATGGAATTACTCACATCGACGACCAGCACCGCATCCACCTTGGAGGCGGAGGTTGAAGCGGCATTCGCCGTCTGCGGCTGCCATGCCGAAATTGAGGTCATGATCATTGCACATATGATTCCGATGACCAAAAACCATTTTCTGTCTCTACTAAACATCGCCTGTACCCCTTTGCCGGTTAGTTCTCATTCTAAATTACAGTTGTACTCCCCTACTATTAAATTATAATGAGTTTTACATGAGAGCCAGCTGAAAATGATGCCCGAATAGCCTGAATACAGCCAAGAAGTCTATTATATCGCGGGATTTTACCAATATCCTGCAGTAATGATATAATTATACCCCAACGAGGGCAATTGGGCACCAGCCTTCTCCTTTATACGACAAAAATGACAGAAGCGAAACCCGCCCTTGTAAAATATCGCTGTAAAAATCTGAGCAGAAAGAGGAAGTACACTATGATCTCATACGGATGTTTGGCGATTTTGTTTCTTTTTGTCGCCATCAAATTAATCACTTACACTATACATAAAAAACGCGCTCCCTCGATTACGCAAATGAACACTGAGCTTCTAGCCCTGCTGAACCGGAGAAGTGATCGCAATGAGTAGTTCCAAGCAGCCTGTACAATTTCGTCCGTTTACCCACACCGAGCATGCGTACCAAAAGCTGCGGATCTGCAAACGATGCGGACAATTCACTGCCCTATGGGAGAAGGAATGTACGTCATGCGGTCGCGATGCACTGGTGCCTGTAGAGCAATATGCCAACCGCAAAGCCAAGCTTTATTTTCGCAAGGACCTCGCCTTCGGCATCGCTCTGCTGGCCGCCGCCGTCTTTTTCGGTCATTCAACCCAGCAAATGCTCCTGTGCGGTATCGTCGGCGCGCTTCTCCTGCTACCCTTGGTGCTTCTACAGCAGCGTATTCGTCCCTATGAGCAGCACAGGCAGCTTATACGCCTGTTCAGAGGCCGCATAGGGCAGATTAAAGAGGGCCTGAGCATCAATCATAAAAACGCGGTTGCCCTGCGACAGCTCAGCGAGCGTGTCTCCTATGAAATGCTGCGTGAGATTGCCGTACTCATTCACAACGACCGGATAAGGCTCCAACAAGTCGCCTTGCTGCAATCTTTTGTTCTCCGCAAGGATATGGAGCTAACGCTCGACCCTCTCCTGATCAAAAGCTTTGAACCGCTTATGGTCAGATATATCGGAGAGATTGCGAGATTAAATCGTGAGCTAATTAAGGATCGAACGTTCCGTTATGTCACCTTTTATGAGCGCCGCATTCTGGAAATGGCAGGAGGCGAGGATATTCTTGTCCGTGTTGCCAGCGCGGCAGTCCGTAAAAAGCGCTATGTGGTCACGCACGCCGGTTTTATTTCCAGATATGTGCGCAAACTGCCAAAGGAACGAGTCCAGCGTTTATATCATATCATTCAGGAGAATCCTTATGAACCCTTTGGCGATTTGGCCGATGAGGTCAAGATCGTATACCTGATGGAGCAGTATAAAAACTGATCTGTCCTAACACCCTTCTATATATGACGTCATTACCATGACAAAGCACTGCAATGAAGCAGCAAAAAAAACCGTCAGGATCGCCAGCGTGCCTCCGGACGGTTTTTTAGTTCTGGCTTTTGGATCAGCCTTGCAGCTTTTGCTGCGCTTGATTTATGGAAGTAAAATTAAAAGCACGTACACCCTTGCTGTCATACACGATAATATCCTTGTTCAAATACGGGTGCAGACCGTTAAAATAACCGGGCATAATCAGTCTGCGCGTGAACAGGTTTTTACCTAGCATACGGGAAGAATTTGTCGCCACAACAAGCATTTGTTGGCTTGTGGACCACGGGGCAGGCTGAATATACGAAAGACAATACTCGCCTGCCGTAAAATCGCCGTCCAGTATATACCCTTTTTCCGTACAGGTGATCTGTAAATGGGCTTGATGCCGCTGAAGCAGCTCATGTCTGGACAAGCCCGAGGTGATACAGATAACGTTACTGTCAGCCAACTCTTCCTCCGAAATTGCATGAGAAGCCACAACAGGGTAATGAACACCGATATACGGATTCCAGGTTGCTGTGCGTGGGCTGGCCAAAGCCTTTGCCGTCCGTTTTACCGCCTGCTCTTCTTCGGGTGTAGCATAGCTGGACGGAAGGACAATGTGCAGGCGCCCCATATAAACGTCGAGCACTCCCATACCATGGCCAGAAGGATTCCGACCTGCGCTTTTTAACCTGAACATTGCCGTTTCGTCATCCGTTTCTTTTCCAGAACTTCCATACGTTTCGCTACCCCGTTCAGCAATCAATCGATATTCAGGTGAGGGGCGTTTCCGCGACTCTATTTTAACAAAGCGAAAGCGGTTATATTCTAGTAAATCCAACACGAAAACCCGCGCTCCAATACGGACATGGACAAGCTCCAACGGTACGCTCTCATGTGAGAGGTGAATAATAAATTCATCGACGTGGACGGCTTTAACATCCAGTTCACCCGTTTTGCTCAATTCACCGTACAGTTCGGCGTATTCCTCGGTTTCATCCACTTGCGTCAGCTCCAGCCAATAAGCCCGGTTATGTCTCCCCCGTTCCGTTCGGTAGGCAATACGCTGAGGTACCGTCACTCTCTTCCATTGCATAAGCCAGCTCAGTACACCGTCCAAAAGCCTCAGTTCATGCGTGTCCCAATGGTTGGAATACCGTTCCACTACTCCTTTATAATGGTCGGATGAAAGGTCGGTTTCAGAAGCCGTATAAGCTTGCGCAAACAAGTAATCCTGATCTCCAGCCACATTGAATATGGGCATATTCAGTAAGTTCATCAGATGCTTCGGATGCGGTGCGCCAGCAATGACAGCAATAGCCGCAAAACGCGAAGGATACGCCTGTGCCATCGCCCAGGCTGCGTATGCGCCGTTAGAATAGCCCGTCAGATAGATTCGGTCTTCATCCACCCGGTACGCTTGCAGAATGACATCCAGCGCCTCCAGAAAAGCGGCTTCGCCAATGTAACTGCCCAGCGTAACTCCACGGCACGAAAAAGTGACGAATATCGCTTCTTCCTCCCAGCCCCGTCCAAAGCCCCGTTTCTGAAAATCCGGCAGACCCAGCTCATACCGTTTGCCCGGCATCAGGACGATCAGAGGATACTGCCGATCCGCCGAATAGTTTCGGGGAAGCTGTATCGTGTAGCGTTGAAGGCTGTTGTCCAAACGGGAGACAAAAAAGCCTTCGCCAATCCCGTCAGGGCACAAAAGGATGTTATCTTCCCGAGATGGATGCTGAGGTCGTTCCGTATATGCATGTGTGAAAATCCGTTTTAGCAGCTTGATATATTCCCGCACTATGCGATAATCCCAGATTTCAAAAGGGTCTTCCGGCAAAGCAGTTAATCTTTTCAGTTCCTCCAGCAAGCCTTCTGCCTGTAAATTCCTCGCAGAGCCAGGAGCATCTATATTATAAAAATGATTATACTGGTCGTACTCTTCTTGTAAGTCTTCCACAACCGCCGACAAAGGCCGCACAAGCATTGAGTACACAAAGTAATGCTCTCTTGCCTCATGGTCCTGATATGTAACCGTAAAATGCAGCATCCCCGTATTCCCAGTAACTTCCTCATTCCAGGCATATTGCCGCTCCTGCTCCCAAACCGCTTGAAACCGATCCAGCAGCGTTCCCTCATCATTCGTTACCTCGACCCATAATGACTGATCTACAGGAAGATCTATACGATCCTTGCGCAGCAAATAAAACGAGACCGGACTGTCTTCTCCCTCCCTGCCAGCGGGTTTCTCCACCTCCAGCCATGCCATATGAAAACGTATATTGCGCTCTACGAATTCCTGATGCAGTTCCTCCACATCTGGGCTATCGCACGTCTGAGTTCCACTGATCCGAATAGAGCGAGCTTCACCGGGAATAAAGGCTGCAACGACCACCACCGTATGATTACCTTCCTCCAAATACAAGCGCAAAGGACCGGATTCCGCATATACCAATATGCCGTCCACCCAAATTTGTCCTGTTCCTTCAAACGGTCTGAAAATAACTTCCTGTGCTGCCGCGCAGCGGAGATTCGAAACCAGCAAAAGCCTTTCTTGCTCAGTCAAGGGCGGAAAGACACCTAAATTCAATTCGGCGTTTCGAGGGTCCAGCTCAGTTAATAAGCGGCACGCTACCTTTCCTCCAGCCGAAAGCTCCAGTCCTTCTTCATTACAAGCCCTTTCCAAATCCCATTCCTCAGGGGTAAAATGATCAGACCATGCCCTACCCACACCGCAATTTTCCGGCAGCTTGACCGGACCGACTGCATAAGCAGACGTCATACGAACCGGATGATCCAACAGCACAGTTGTCGCTTTTTCCAGATGCGTGAACCTCATAACATTCCCCCTCCAGGTTTTTGTTTCCTCAGAGACGTCGCGATAATATTCCGTTAACATTCATTTTAACTATATAAAGCTATTCGTTATCACCTTTGCGTACTCCTTTCTTCCTCCCAAAAAAAGAGGCTATTCTTAAAAAACAAAAAAACGAAGAAAGCAGAGTGCTTAACTTCGTTATTGAAAATTTCTATACTCATAAACCTGTTTTTAGCTGTCATGATTATTGCTATCCCTACTAGGGTATAGTATGTTTAGGAAGAAGTTACTATTTCCAAATGATGAGGAGGGAAAACAATGGAAAAGATGTGTATGGAAATGATGATGACCATGTGTATGGAAGACATGATGGCTAAAATGAAAAGCATGAACATGTGCATGGAAAAAATGTCGGATATGGATATGATGGACATGAACATGGATATGATGATGACTAAAATGCAAGAATGCGACGAAATGATGACGATGATGATGAAAATGATGCGCGACATGAAACAAACTTCAAAATAATTTCTTTGTATTGAGCATTATTTTTTAACTGATTTTCGCGAATTCTTGGCATTGCAGTTACAACTGCATGCCTTTTTTTATCTAGTTTTGTTATATTTATTGGTATGCCGAACCCTTAATAATGTGCATATCTCGCTTGAATTTGCTTTTCTAACTTGATGCGCTCCAGCTTCAGTTCCCAAATCTGTTCGCTCCACGAATTTCTCTCTACCGAATTATTACTATTTCGTAAAAGATCAAACAACTCCAATAATCTATCGTTGATCTGGTCAAAATGCTGCCAAAGCGCATTGATTTCAGAATCTTTAGTCTCTCTGCCATTCTCCAGCAATTGATGCTGTAAGGCTTCTTTAAGCTCTTGCTGCCACTCTGTATCGTTTAATTGTTTCGCATAATTAAGTAGATCCAAATAGTCATCCACTTGCAGATAGCTATGTGTTTTTATCAGTTGCATATTGTCTCTCTCCTTATGATGCACCCTATTACCAAGTATTATACTCGGTTATCTAGGGAAATCAATACCTTCTTCCACATTTTCGAAAAAAAAGAGGCGGCCTCAGCCACCCCTTACTTTTCAAATGATTCTTAGCCTTGCAATGCCGCCTGTAAGTCTTCGATTAAATCCTCAAGATCTTCAATTCCTACTGAGATCCGCACCAGTCCTTCGGTAATTCCCAATTCTGCGCGGCGTTCTACCGGAATAGATGCATGTGTCATGCGTGCCGGAACACTAATCAGACTTTCAACCGCTCCCAAACTCTCAGCCAGCGTAAAATATTTCAGTTTTTTCAGTAGTGCAACCGCGTTAGCATCGCTACCTACATCAAAGGAAATAATGCCGCCAAAGCCTTCGGTCTGAGTTTTGGACAGCTCGTGCTGCGCGTGGCTTTCCAGTCCAGGATAGTACACTTTGCTAACCTTCGGATGTTTTTCCAAAAAGGCTGCAATTTCCTTCGCATTTTGCTCAATCGCTTCCATACGCAGACCCAATGTTTTAATACCGCGGATCAATAACCAGGAATCATGCGGGCCGAGAATAGCACCAATGGCGTTTTGCAGAAAATGAAGTTGCTCTCCCAGCTCGTCGCTGTTCACAACAGCCAGACCAGCTACAACATCGCTGTGGCCGCCCAAATATTTGGTAGCAGAGTGAATGACAATATCGGCTCCAAGCGTAAGTGGTGTCTGCCAATATGGCGTGGCAAATGTATTGTCCACGATCAGCAATAGGTCATGCTTTTTCACCAGCTCCGAAACCGTACGGATATCCGTAACTTTCAGCAGCGGATTCGTAGGCGTTTCTACATACAGTGCCTTTGTATTCGGACGGATCGCTTTGGAGATAGCCTCCAGGTCGGTCGTATCTACAAATGTAGCCTCAATGCCAATCCGGTTAAGCACCTTGCTTACAATACGGTATGTGCCCCCGTATACATCATCGGTCAGCAAAATATGATCTCCAGCATTAAACAGTGAAAATACCGCATGAATCGCCGCCATCCCCGAGCCGAAAGCAAAACCGCGTTTTCCTTCCTCCAGCTCCTTGATCAACTCTTCCAGTGCAAAGCGGGTCGGATTGCCTGTACGCGAATATTCGTAGCCTTTATGAACGCCGATTTCCTCTTGCTCATATGTGCTTACCTGATAAATAGGGACGTTAACTGCACCTGTATGCGGATCGGTAGGGAGGCCGCCGTGAATCAGCTTTGTTTTACGTTTCATTTTATATCCCGCCTTCATATATTTTTTTGCTCAGATAACGTTCACTGCTATCCGGGAAAATGGTGACGATATGTGCGCCATCCGCCGCGTTCTCTGCTTCCAGTAAAGCGGCATGTAATGCCGACCCGGAAGAACTGCCGACAAGAAGTCCTTCACGCGCTGCCAGCTCTTTGACACGGTCAAACGCATCGACGTCGCTAATCGTGTGAATGGCATTAAAATAACCCTTATCGATAAACTCAGGAATCAATTCCATGCCAATCCCTTCGGTTTTATGCGAACCCGATTCTCCGCCGTTCAAAATGGAACCTTCCGGCTCCACGATTACGGTTTTAATGGATGTATTTTGTTCCTTAAGGTAACGCGAGGTTCCCATAAAGGTTCCCCCCGAACCTGCTCCTGCTACAAATACATCTACTTTTCCGTCCAGATCGTTCCAAATTTCCGGTCCCATCGTCGTGTAATAAGCCTCTGGATTATCCGGATTGCTGAATTGACGCGGCAAATAAGCATCTTGAAATTCAGCAGCCAGCTCCTTCGTTTTCTCGATGGCTCCCTTCATCCCCTCACTTGTCGGGGTATGAACGATACGTGCTCCCAGCGCTTTCATCAGATCCTGCTTTTCTTGGCTGAACTTTTCAGGCACTGCAAAAATAACCGAGATATTATAATGGAGCGCTGCCATAGCAAGACCAATACCTGCGTTGCCTGCTGTGGCTTCAATTAAAGTTCCGCCAGGCTTCAACTGACCGGTTTTTAAGGCTTTTTCAATCAGAGCCTTGCCCACCCGGTCCTTCACGCTACCGCCGGGGTTCATAAACTCCAGCTTGGCGAACAGACGAATCCCCCTCGGCAGAGAATAGCTGTGCAGTTCTACTAGCGGCGTGCGCCCGATTAATTCCAGCGTATTATGATATACATTCATGATTTCAAGCTCCTTTTAATGACGAATCCTAATAAACCAATGGTCAAAAATACAGACCTATTGTCGGAGAAGTTCACTATCATCTCCGAGAAAACACAGTAATACGGTAAGTATTGACGCAATAAGATTTTATGTGTATTTAAAGTATTTGTCAAATGACATCCTTCACAACACCCACACCCTTGGTCTCCCTCCCCGATAAGATAGATGGTGTGTTACACAATGGCTATAATCATAAGGAGGATTTCATATGGGAAAGCAATTCATTAAAATAGCTGCTGTGTATTTTGCCCTCGGTGCGCTGCTTAATATGATTATTGGCGTGTCGGGCGATTACAGCCTGTCCAGCGTTCAGTCTCATATTCATTTGCTCGGTTGGATGGCTCTCGGAATGATAGGTTTGGTCTATGTCGCCTTTCCTGCGCTTTCGGTTACCGCACTGGCACGCGCCCATTTTTGGCTGCATAATATCGGCCTTCCGTTATTAGTATTAGCGATTGCAGGGAAACAGTATAGGGTGCCTGATATTAGAATTTTGATCATCATAGGGTGGGTACTACTGGCGGCCGGGGTTGTGCTGTTTATGGTGAATGTGTGGGACAAACTGCGCTGAGACAGACGAATATTTCTGGAATGAGCATGAAAAAAGGAGCCTGATCAATTACATCAGGACTCCTTTACATACTTCGTTATACGGGGGCTATCACACCCAAGCGTTCTATTTGGTTACTTTACGGCTCCGTCCTGCACATGCTCTTTGCAGAAGCTCTCAACAGCCTGCAACTCATCCTCTTCCAATTCAAGCTCGATGTAACGGTTCGTTACTTTTTCAATCAGCTCGTATTTCAATATTCCTGTTTTCTCTTCATCTACTAAATAAAGGGTGCGAATATACAGCCCGTTTTCGGTGTAGAGCTCGTCGTCCTCTTCAACCTCTACATCAATTATAAATTCATAACGCTGCCCACTCAAAATACCAAAAGCGTCTTTAATCTGATCTACCGTGTACGATGTAAAATTTAACATGTCTTCATTCCCTCCGGATTTCCTTCGATTACAGTGCATTCTACGCCCGCAGGCAGTAGTTGTAAAACCTGTGTACGTACTTCTTGGCGGTTCAGATCCTGGCCCATGATGGAGATCCAGCCCCGATCATTTCGCGAGCGAATTAATCGCCCGATGCCTTGTCTGAGTCTGAGCGCCATGTGAGGCATATCTATTTCCATAAACGGATCTGTCGCATCCTTGCGCAGTGCCGTAAAAACCGGATCATTCGGAGGAAAAGGCAGCGACCAGATAATGACGTGCGACAGGGACGGGCCCGGAATATCCAGTCCTTCCCATAACGTAACAGCACACAAGACGCTTTCCTCATCATTTTGGAAAGATGAGATCAGATGGCTGATTTCAGCCGATCCTTCATATAGAAAACGAAAAGCAGACGCTTCACGGTAAGCCGCGAGACCCGTTCTGAATGCAACCAGCTCCTCCTGTGATGGAAACAGGATAAGCGCTCTTCCCTGCGATTTCTCCAGCAGGGCCAACGCTCTCTGGATTGGATCATGCCCCACCTGCAATGGATACAAGGCCGCTTGCATCTGGTCGTTGTAATCATACGGTGATGCAACGGAAAACGTGAGCGGATTCTCAATACCTAGACTTTGCGCCATATAATCAAAGGAGTTCTCCACGGAAAGTGTGGCTGAGGAGAATACAATCGGTATATGCTGTGCAAATACCCGTTCTTTGAGAATCTCTTTTACCATCTTGGGCATAACCACAAGCGTTAATCCATCCTGATCCTCTATTACCCACGAAATCAGGAGTTCCGGGCGCTTAAACAAGGCCAACGCCGTCTGAATCATTTCCAGATGTTCTTCCACGATTTTGACCTGGTACTCATCCAGAGAGAATAACCCGCTTTCAAATACAAGCTCTTCTTCAATCGTGCCGATCAGATCGCCAAAGCGGTTTACCTCTCGAATCAGCGACTCACTCAAGGTAAACTCCTTGCGATTAGAACCCTGTACAGGCTGACTGTTCTCATCGAGCGCAGCGAACAAAACCTCACTTTGGGTTATCGCATCTTCAATCGTCATTGCCAGCGATTCTCGCACTTCCCCCTCTAGCAGACGGGTAATAATGGCCTCGAATTGAGCGTGCTTCAGCTTATAAGTGAGTGCATTCTGCGCCGCTGTCTCCAGCAGATGCCCTTCGTCAAAGACGACAGAGCTGTGCTCCGGCAGTAATGGCAGCTGGCCCTCACGCTTTCTCGCCTCATAGGTCCATACATGCTCCATATAAAAGTCATGAGAGCAAATAACCAGATCTGCCGCTTTGCGATAATGATCGCGGGACAACGTCTGTCCACAACGATGCCGCTGATGGCAAACGAGACAATCTTGAAATACATCCCAGCCCAGTCTGCTCCACTGTCCGTCCGTTAGCTCGGGATACTCTTTGCGGTTCCCGTAAGGGGTAAAGGCCTGTAGCGTATCCGGAAAATGGACAAAATCCGGCAGATCCTGATAGATATCACGGAACACATCCGCGTCATCATCCAATCCGCTTCGTACATTATCCAGCTTGTTCAGACAAATATACTGATCCGGCGACTTACCCAGTCGGGCATCAATCGTCAGGCTCAAATGCCGCGCCAGCTTGGCGATATCTCCCTCCGGCTTCACCAGTTGTTCAATCAGCGACTCGTCCGCACAGGCGATAATCGCGGGCTTTCTCATGTACCGGGCATATGCAATAGCGTACAGGAGGTACACCAGCGTTTTGCCTGTGCCCACACCTGCTTCCGCGAAAATCGTTTTCTTTTCCTTATAGGCACGTTCCAACTGGAATGCCATATAAATTTGTTCATCCCGAACCTCAAAGCCGACTTCAGGCAAAACTTCATAAAATACATCCGCAATCCAGTCACTTGCCTGCTCAATAAACGGCTTGGACGGATCAAAGGCAAAAGGATAAGTAGTCAATCGGGCTGTGCCTCCAATTCGTTCATAATGTGCATCCTTTCATTATAACGCAAAACAAGCTAAAAAGAACATGGAAACTGTGCGAACAGCTTACATTTTTTTATTTCGACGTGAAAAGGAAGAGATTTCTCTGTAAAAGAAAGGGCATGGGTGGTCGGCTGTGTGAAGGCGATGCGCGTAGGATTTGATCTTACGATCGCTGTTGCCGTGGGATTCTTGGATTGTCTAAACCTTTTTAAGATTAGAATTTTGTGCCAGAGAGCTAATAGAGAGATAGGAACCAAGGAAAGTTTCCCTGGCAAAATGTAAAACAAAGAAACCGGCTAATGCTTCTCAGGCAACTAGCTGGTCTCTTGTTTACTTTTGCTTCATCAAATCCGGAATTTGTCCCAGGAATCGTTTTCCAAATTTCGCTGTTCATCAATTCATGATATTCGTAGATACCGGGGATAAAGACGGATGCTGTTCATGTCGTTGCAGCTCTTTTTTATTCACAACCAAGGTTTTGGCACAAAGATCGTGTAGTCCCTGTTTTTTTGCAGTAAAAGCAACAACGATGTAAATAATATGAACAAATACACCAGAAGTAGCTTTAATCCAATAACGCCCGGAGGCGTGCATGAATCCAAGACGCTTTCCTTCCTCGTTCACGACAATTAGAGAAAACGCAAGCTTGCCTGGTGTTGCTTGAGCATTCGATGACTCCCACAACACACAATACAGCCACGGCACTATAAGCCATAGGATCAGCGGCCACAACATATGTAATGCTTTTATGAAGCCAACCTCCTCCATGTCTAGAAGGACTGGAATTATGGAAAATATTCCCGCTACTAAAAGAGCCATTACAGTTACAATGATCAGATCAATCACAAACGCAGCCGTCCTTTTCCAAAACCCTCCGTATATCTGTTTTTCACTATCGTTCGTTGTTTCCATGGTGATGCATAACTCCTTTTTAAATGAGATTTAAAACCCAATTTATCCCTTTATCCAAGAAGTTATCATACGGATGCCTACCCCATTTGTCAATTTACGAATAAATTTTCATAAATAAGCAACAGGACCTATATCCATGCATTAAAATGAAAAATTTTATAAGAGCTAAGAGCTTATCTTTAATATTTTCCCTCTGATTTAGTATGAGCTAAACAAAGCTATCCCCTCTCTTCTACTAGAAGTAGTTCTTTAGCATCGAATTGCAATCAGCTATTTCGGTTATAAAAAACAGCGTATATGTAATTGAAGATTACACACACGCTGCCTTCATCGGCCCTACAAGGCACCTACGCAAATAATAGTCCGGCCTGCCGTAGATTTTCCGCATCCCGATTCCCCGATAATCCCGAATTACACACTAAACAAGCCTTCTTCTCCACGCAGTTTTGCCAGTGCCTCGACAAAGAAATAATCGCCGTAGATGATGGGAACGTTAATGTATTTTTGCTCGGGATAATGTACAGTTCCATTCATGAGCAGTCCCTCATGATCCTGCTCCCATGCTGTACATGTCTCATGCAAGCCCTTGAGAATGGATTCTGCTGCCGTCGTAAAATGCTCCGCACGCGTCGAATATTTTGCCAGCTCCAGCAGACCACTCGCCGCAATAGCCGCAGCAGATGAATCCCAAGCTTCACGGTGCCCCTCCTCCGCTCTAAAATCCCACACAGGCAGGCAAGCATCGCCCAGTTGGGACAGGAAAAAGTCTGCCGTGTTCTCGGCTACCTTCAAATAACGCGAATCGCGCGTGTACCCGTACGAAAGCGTAAAACCGTACAAAGCCCATGCAGTGCCACGTGCCCAGGCAGAGCCGGGTGCAAATCCCTGTCCGCCGTGCTCGGCGCGTTTTTTTCCAATCTCCGGGTCGAACTCGACCACATGCGCAATCGAACCGTCAGCACGTACAAACTCACGCGCTACGGTATCGGCATGCTGTACAGCCAGAGCGGCAAAACGCGGGTCCCCGCTTTCCTGCGAAGCCCAATAGAGTAAGGGCAGATTCATCATACAGTCTATAATCGCTACGCCCCGCGTATCCATGTCCTTGGCGTGGAAATTCCACGCGCGAATAAAACGGCCATTCACGTTAAAACGCGCAGCCAGCAGGTTAGCGGCTAACAGCCCACGTCTTCTGGATTCTGGATCTCCAGTCAACCGATGGGCTGCCACACCGCTCAACAGCCAAATAAAGCCAAGATCATGGTCTACGGCTTCACTGTTGTAGAGCACCTTTTCCAGACGATCCTCGCACTGCTGTGCAATGCTGGCAGCTCCGCTGTCAGGACGTGCCCGATTTACCAGCCACAGCAAACCCGGATAAAAGCCTGCCGTCCACCACTCTTCCTCACGATGATCATAACGTCCACCTTCTGCAACATGTGGAAAGGCGTTCCCCAGTCTTGCCGCCAAGGCAAGCGTTTTATCCAAAGCCAGCTCCCACGATTGTTCCAGCCATGCTTCCGTTTCAGTCATTGCTCTTCACTCTCCCTTTTCCACATGTTAAAAACTCTATTGTTCCGGCCCTTATTTATGCTGGCAAATGAATGATAAAAGAAATATGGCTACCCTCGCATTCCAGACGTGCTCCCTTGAGCAAACCATTCCGACAGGCCACAGAAGCCAGTTCTTCTGGCCACACGACATTCGTTCCTTTCGTTGCTGGAATAACCTCCAGACTCGCACCTGCATATTCCACCCGAATACTTTCCTTTTCTTCACCTGACGACATGACATGGTGAATGACACTGCGTTCCTGGCCGTCATACGCCATTAAAGGAATAAGTGCCCCCACAGCCTGAATATTGCCTTGAAGCTCATATGTCACTTCAATTTTGCCGGGTACCTGCCGATATTGCGTTCGAATTTCCCACACGCCCGGAAACGGACCCTTCCACAACAACGTAAAATCAGTCTCTCCATCAGATGTGGTGCTTTGCTCCATCTGTACCGATCCCCCACCGTCCAACGGATCAATACCTCCATCTCGGTCGAACTCCAGCGTGCCGGGAATGCCTTCCGACAGGCTGTGCCATTTCCCATCCTCCGTTTGCCAGGCCGGGGTATAGCTGAGCGGGAAAATTTCCCCTTCCGCAAAGCCTGTAAAGCCACGGTCTGCATGCCCTGCCGAGGACGGACCGATGAGCGGAGGCAACGTGGAACGCTGAATACGCACAATGCCAGGAATATTGTACGGGTCATTGACCGATGTCTGCACAAGCATTTGCTGCCCATCTACGGTCGCAACGACGGTCTGGAACCAGCCGTCCGTTTCCAGCACTCGGCTGCCGATTTCCGCCGGAATTGAGCATGGTGAAATGCGCTCCAAATCTGCTCCGTGCAGAAGTGTATAAGCCAGTGCAGCAGCCGTCCACAGGCTGTAGCAGGTATGGTTCGAATACACCTCGAAGCCATGCCGCGCCTCGGACGAATAATGGTTGCGGACGATATGCAGCTTGCCTTCGTCGGTCTGCCAGCGGCCAATTGCCTGCCAGCACAGATCCGCTGCCCGCTGGAATGCGCCTGCCAGCCCATGCTCGCCCGCTGCAAAAGCCTGCTGCGCATGTGTCGTGAAAACGAAGGCCGCCGCCGCTTCATTCCACTGATGCTGCGCGCTTCTTCCACGCGGCGGAATTTCCCCGTGTGGGGATAACGCCAGCAACGAACTGAGCGCCCCCTTGCGAAGATGGCCGCGCAGCTCAGGGGCACACCCGCCATCATATCCCGCCTCCAGCATCACGCCCAGATGAAAGCGTGTGACGATATCGTAGGCAAACGGGCTATTGGGCCGGTCCAGCGGACCATCCTGATACAATCCCAATCCGGTAAATCGAGGCAAATGATAACTACGGATATACGTCTCCATCCATTCCGAATCCGCGGCAATTCCTTCCGCCGCACGCATAAACTCACCGGACATCATAATTGCGTTCCAGTTGATCATACGATTCGGATTTTTCATTTTGCTCATCGTAAAAATGTAGGTATCTTCCGGCTGAATCTGGCTCAACTGCTGCTTCCATGCTGTGGCCTGCTCTGGCAGCAGGTTTTTGAGCAGCCGATACGCCCCCATTATCATGATCGGAAAAAAGTCCGGATGGTGATCCGGGGCCCTTTCCTCCACCACACATGCTATGCTGTGTGTTAGAGCCGCAGCAGCGGATTCGAGCAAGTCATGCCGACCTTCTTTGACCAGTACCGCCGCTGCCAAAGCATAGGATGGAGTCGAGTAATACCGTTCACTATCAGAATGAGGGTCGATAATGGCCCCATTTTCATCCTGATGCGGAGTATAAGCACGAACCAGCTTTTCCAGCATGGCAAGCTTACGTTGGTGAGTCCAGCCGTCCTCCACTCGATTCAGCCCGTTTTCCAACTGTTCATCCAACTGCACTATAAATTCCTCCAGCTCCGTCTGCCAAGGATACACGCTGCCTGTATGCAGCTTATTCATCCTGTCTGCCTCCCATTCAAAATGAAGATTGATTTATGGTAAAAAATAGCTCGCAATCCACGCTTGTAGTGCCGCCACAGCGATCCGGGACCAGGCTTAACGATGTTTTGTAAAACACAAACGGTACCCCGTCATGATCCATATGCTGCACAGCCTCTACCTCCATACACAGCAACCTGGCATCATAATCCAGCCTGACCAATGTATTCGCTCCCTTCCATTCCACGAAGCCCGTGCCCGTGTAAGGCTGAATACGGCTGATCAAGTTCTCTTGCACATCCCACGGCTGTATGCTCCCGTCGGAAGACACTACAAACTCAAAATGATCTGTGACGGTAAGCCTCGCCCCCTCGTTTCCCTCCAATACATTCCAGACAAATGAGCGGGTGAACAGCGCCAATTCTTCTACGGGATACGCAGATGTCAAATCCAGCTTCAGCCTCGCCCCCGCCAATACCGCCCCTTGCTCTTCCAAGGCAATATCCAGCACAACCGCCTGCGCCTCCGCACCTGATTGCTGCATGGTCCCGTTAATGACAGGCACAGAATGACCACCGGAAGAAATGTTGGTGATCGACTCTCGCCCCGGTGAGAAATAGGCTTTCGTATATAAGCCGGCTCCCAGATCACACAGCAGATTTTCACCACCGCCATGAAGGATAAAATGTCCCAGATCATTATGATTGTGCGGTTCATCGTTATGTCCACCCTTAGATGAAAAGGCAAATATCGTGCCCTGTTCAACTGTCGGGATTCCAGATATGCTGTGGCTGTGACTGCGGCACACCAACCACCCGAGTTGTGGCAAATAATCGACTACAGCCTCACTGTTCCCAAAGGCCAAAGGATCCGTCCAGACCAGATTGCGGAATACATGCGCCCAACGACGGCAAGGGTCCTCCAGCAGACCCGGTACGCGGAAAGGCAGTGTGGACGGTCGTCCCTGCAAAGCATTCACACGAGAGATGAGTCCGGAAGGAACACATTCGGTTTCGCTGCTGTCCGAATAATTGGCGAAAACGCCGTCCGATAAATGAACCCGCTCCGCAAAGGCCGCTATTTGCCTAATCTTTTCCGAGCTGAGGATATCCACAGCACCTTCGGTAAGCTCACCCAGCATATCGGCAAAATAAATAAAATAGCCGAAGCCGTACACCCAGTAGCCGACACCCTCGGGACAGCCGCCGTCCTCTTTGTACCCTGCAAGAAAGCAATCCAGCGCACCTAGCATTTTCTCAATAGCCGCAGCTTGGCGCGGATTATCTTCTGATAACAGCAACACGGCGATTCCACAGCCGGAAGCGCATACAGCCGCCCAGTTGTGATCCGCTGTTTCCCATGGAAAGTGACGCGGCTCCCAAAATACAGGTTCTACAACACGCCGTTCTACCTCACCGCGCACCTGAGCGACCACATGGCTATCCAGTTGCTCGCCGAGCAGCAGTATGATTTCAGCCAGCGTTTGCGCGGTTTCGGAAGCGAATAAATCCACCTGCTGCCAGGGCGGCGTGACCGTATCCTCTTCCCTGACATGTGCAGGAAGTGCCCATGTATACTCCCTACAGATGTCCAGCAGACCGCGTTCCACCTCTTTGATCCGCCAAGGATCTGGCTCGGCAACGGCTGCCAGCACGAGGGCAACCAGTCGTCCACGCCGTTCAAAGTACACATCCTCATACGGCTTGCGCTCCCCTGTATTCGCAAATTGCCTGAACAGAGTCAACGGAAGCGTCGGCCATGATGTTTCCCGGTTATTCTCACAGACACGCTCAATATCCTTCCAAAGCCCGGTATATATCGGCTCAGAGACAGTGGCCCGCAGCCTTTTTGTCCACTCACGCCTTAACCGTCGCCTTGCTGCATTCTGCGAGCCGCCAGCCAGCACCGTGACGAGCCGCGAAGCAGGCCAAGCCTCCTTCAGAAGACTCATTTGTATTTCCTCCCCATGAGACACATTCATTTCGGCTTCTTTTTTGTTAACGCTTTCATTGTATCTAACAATCACCCTAAATTCAAAGGGGTAGAAAAACAATACCGCAAAACACAAAAGAACCTCCACGCCACGTTGCTGTAGTCATGGAAGTTCTTGTTCTACTCTTTTGCCAGACTGAGTCCAGATTGGCCTGGATTTATCGTTTCTAGACCTTTGGCTTTTCTGGTTTCCAGTTTTTAATTCCGTCATCCTCCAGAATACCAAGCGCGGCGTCTGAGATATTAGGATCACGTAACAAAGCATCCTCGACTCTGAATTTGATATCGTCCGCATCTGCCAGTGTCATTCCCGGTGTAAGCTCGATCAGCCCTTCTACGTGATAATAGCGTCCCTCCTGCAAAATACGCATTTGGTAAATATCCGTCACATGCGTATCTGCAAGAATAATGGAAGCCACGTGTTCTTCGATATCAGGGGGAGCAGATACCCCAATCAAGCCCACCATATTGTCGTAGCCGACCCGAAACGCAACGCCTACCATAAGACAGCCGATGAGAATACTCGATATTCCGTCAAGCAGTTTAAAATCTGTCAGCGAGGTGACCACAACAGCCAGCAGAGCAAGCACACCACCCGTTGTTGCTACCAGATCCTCATAAAATACCAGACGAGTTGGCGGTGCAGCACGTCCCACATTGCGAAACGCAGAGGTGAAAATGCCGAACCCTTTCGCCTCAACTCTGGATTCATGCAGCACTTCCTTCATCGCTTTGCTCCATACAAAACCGTCAACCACCAGAGACAAAATCAGGACCACCACATTAATCCAAAATCCATGCGTGGATTCAGCCGGATGCTGCAACAAATGGATGCCTTCCAACGCGGTTTCATAGGCCATGATCGTTACGACAATAACAGCGACCATACAAAACAGGTTAATCACCCGTCCAAAACCGGTAGGAAAGCGCTTTGTCGGCTTTTTCTCTGCCAGCACGCTGCCCGCGAATACAAACACCTGGTTCACCGCATCTGCAATCGAATGCATCATCGTGGCAAACATGGAACCGCTGCCTGTCAGGGCAAAAGCAATCCCCTTAATTAGCGCAATGCCGGTATTACCCAGCGCCGCCGAGCCCGAGGATTTGTTCCCCTTTTTCACCAGACTCCAAAATGAATCCTTTTTCTGCTGCTCAACCATCCTGTAGCTTTCCTCCTGAGGGATACATAATCTGATATCGCCACATTATGTAATCTTTTGTTATGTATTATTTTTAACCCGTCCATATTTTACCTAACCATCCGGGGAGAATCAATACAAACTATAATATATTCCTCCAGAGAGCTCTTTGTCTGGGTGGTATGGATTAGGCAACATCAGTTATCTTAATCCTAAGTGATACGAAATGGCTTATGACGTGTTTGCCAGCTAAAAAAACATGCTCCTCAGAATTTGGAGCATGTTTTTGTCTTATTTTTTTCTTTTATTCAACCATAAGTATGAGAGCCAAAACAAAGACATCAGGATGCCGGCGACCACTGCTAATTTCAGCATTATTCTAAAGTAGGATAACATCGGATTTGGTGCATACGCCGTTGCTGACATGATCATGCAGGACAAGCCGACGAAGATTATGGAGACAGCAATTGTCCAATCCGATTTATTCATCATTCACCTCTATACTTTAAAACAAGCTAATAAGACGAATCATCCCATTTGTAGCCTACTCCCCAAACCGTTTTTATAGGGTTATAAGACAGTCCAACAAGTTGCAATTTTTCTCGGATGTTTTTGATATGAGTATCAATTACACGATTTTCCCCAAAAAAATCGGTCCCCCATAAGCGTTCAACGATAGCGTCCCGTGAGAACGTACGTTGCGGGTGCTGGGCTAATAATTGTAAAATATCATACTCCTTTTGTGTTAAGTCGATGTTTTCGTTCAGCACCACCACTTGCCGCCGTTCCAGATATATGGTCAAATCCGGGAACATAAGCTTCTGCTCCCTGACCACAGCATGGGCTTGATGGCTGGAGCGTCGCAACAATGCATAAATTCGGGCAATAAGTTCTTCCGGGTCCACAGGCTTCACGACATAATCGTCCGCCCCTATGCCAAGCCCCTGTACCTTGTCCTTGACCTCGCCCCGAGCGGTTAGCATGAGTATTGGAACAGGCGCAATTTCTCGCATTTTCTTGCAAACCTGCCATCCGTCCATGTCCGGCATCATAATGTCTAATAAAACAACATCATGCGTTTGGCTCCGAAAAGCCTTCAAACCTTCACTCCCGTTAGATGATTCGGTTACGTGAAACCCTTCTTTACTTAAATAAATTCGAAGAAGATTTCGCATATTCCATTCGTCATCGATCACAAGCACTCTTAACTGACTCACGCCTATTCCCCTACCTTAGTGTAGTCGTTGTCCCTACATCAGCATAACAAACATGAGAACAAGTATCCATTTGAGGTTATACTCCTGATTTTGCATTTTTAGATGATTTCATATCTTCTTGACACTGCTTCAACATTTCTGCTCCTTTCTTGCCTTCCATCATTTTTTGCATATTCTTCTGATTATCCATCATCCCCTCCATGTCCATATCTTTACTCATGGATGCGTGCATACCTCCATTTTGTTTTATCATACTCATCGTAACGTTTGACGTATGCCCATGTTCATCTGCCTGGTCAACCTTAACCGACTGCGTTGTTTCATTCCCTTTACCTTGACTTATGTTCCATTGACTCACCAGAGTAACTCCAATCATTGACAATGTGATCATTGCCGCAAGCAACCAGTATTTCTTTTTCATCTATTATGCGCTCCATTTCATCTCATTTTTTCTATTTTCTTCTATGCTACAGTGGCTATTATCCATTAACCTTCTCATGTATCTGATTTAATTGCTTCTGTATTGCCTGGTTTTCCTTAACAAGTACCTCATACTCTGATCTGCTTACCGAATCTTGTACCTCCGTTCTTTTACCATGACCATGGTGTCCTTTCATGCCAAACATCATAAAAATCATCATGATAGGGCACGCAAGCACAAGCAACCAACTCCAATCCATGCTGATCCCTCCTCTCTGGATGTCTTGAATATAGCCCTCAATTGTGTGTTTTTTATGAGGAAATTCTTATAATTAAAATTTGTGGTAACTTCATACTTTCCACATGATTGTGACCTATAATGCGTCTTATTAATAATAGAAGGAGGAAAAGTGTCATGAATAAAGCCTTACTTGGGAAGACAATCCTGGGTATATTTGTGCTCAGTAGCATCTTGGCTGGTTGTTCAACAGCTAAGGACGTTAAACCTACAGTTGCTTTATCTAAAGAAACTACGTCTAAAGCAGTATCGTTAAAACAAACCGTTAAGCCCACTGAACTAAATGGTGAACTGGCAACCTTGACGGCCGAGGCCAGTAACCTGGAAGTAGAAAAAGGAACGTCCCTCCCGGTTTGGACGTTCAATAACTCAGTACCAGGCCCCCAAATCCGAATTAAAAAAGGAAAAACCGTAAATATTACCGTGAAAAATCAGCTATCAGAGCCCATCTCTTTGCATATTCATGGATATCCTTTACCTTTTAAGATGGATGGTGTTCCGGGGGTCACGCAAAATGCGATTGCTCCAGGCAAGAGCTTTACTTATACCTTTAAAGCGACGGTTCCCGGCACGTACTGGTATCATTCTCATCAGGACAGCGCCAATCAAGTTGATAAGGGGCTTTATGGTTCCTTTATTGTGGAGGATGAACTGGTGAAAGCGGATCGGGATTATACGTTAATGTTGGATGAATGGATGAGTTCAAGCTCGGAGCGTGATCATGCAGGCATGAAGAACATGAACATGAGCATGCACGGCATGGATCATTCCTCAACCGAAACCGGTCCAAGTGAACAAAGTGAACTTAATACATCTACTCAGCCGGGACATGATATGAGTATGTATGATCTCTATACGATAAACGGCAAAACTTATGATGGTTCGCAGCCGCTGCAAGTCACCCAAGGAGACACCGTTCGTCTACGCTTGATTAACGCCGGGTATTTGAGTCATTCGCTTCATTTGCATGGACATCGTTACCGTATCATTGCTACCGATGGCAATCCTACCTCTAATCCTGAGTGGATTAAAGACAAGCTGATTTCGATAGCCCCCGGTGAACGGGTGGATATTGAATTTCAGGCCGATAACCCGGGAACGTGGTACTTGGAAGAGCATGGTTCCGGCTCAATGATTTCGAACATGAAGCAACGGATTCAATACACAAATGATCAGGAAACAAATGATCAACCCAATCCATTAACAAAGCTGCCTACAGTAGATCTAACAAACTACGGAAAATCGCAAGAAGGACGGTTTTCGTTGAATGATGCTTATGATGTAAGTTACACCATGAATCTGGGAACCCGTGAACAGCAAGGAAAACAGGTATACACGATCAATAACAAGCTGTACCCCAACACGGAGCCGCTTTCCGTAAAATCTGGGGATAAGGTGAAGGTCCATTTTGTAAATACATCTGCAACCGATGACCATCCTATGCATTTGCACGGTCACACGTTTCAAGTCCTAAGCAAAAACGGAAAGCCGCTTAAAGGTTCTCCCATATATAAGGACACTCTAAACATTAAACCCGGAGAAGAATACGTCGTAGCGTTTGCAGCAAATAACCCCGGTGATTGGATGTTTCACTGCCACGACTTACATCATGCCTCCGCTGGTATGGTGACGGACCTGAAATATAAAGATTTTCTAAATACATTTCAACCTGATTCGGGCTTGATCAATACTCCTGAATAAAGCAAATTTAGCCCAACACAAAAACCGGATTTCCTGAGAAGGAAGTCTGGCTTTTGTGTTGGGCATCTTTCTCTATATCGTGGGAAAAGACAAACGAAAGACGGTTCCCCGTGCCAATGCACTCTCTACCTCAATCGTTCCTCCTTGTAACTGCACCAATTTTTGGACAATGGCAAGGCCAAGCCCCGTACCTCCAAGTTCCCGAGATCGAGACTTTTCCACCCTGTAGAACCGCTCAAAAATGTAAGGAAGCTCATCCGGAGGAATCCCTGACCCTGAATCGGAGATCATAATGACCCCGAATCCATTCTCTTGCTGTAAAGTGAGTTGGATCGTCCCCTCTGCTGTATAGCCTATGGCATTATCGAGTAAGTTTAAAATCACCTGCTCCAAGCGGACAGGGTCGACAAGACATAATGGTATCGTTTCCAGAGCGGATACCAATTGTAATCCCTTTTGCTCCGCTTTTATCCTTACCTTATTTACCGACTTTTCAATAGCCCGCCTTAAATCAACGGATTCCAAATGGAATGTAATTTTCCCTTCCTCCATTTTGGCAAGCTCGAACAAATCGTTAATGATCACCGTTAATCGATGAGCCTCATCGGCTATAATGTGTAAATATTGTTGTTTTTCTTCTTCACGATCCACAAGTCCTTTGGCTAAGACATTCGCATATCCTTCTAAATAAGTGACTGGAGTTCGAAGCTCGTGAGAGACATTCGCAAAAAATTCTGAGCGTGTATCACGATATCGTTTGAGCTCCATGGCCAAGTCATTAATCGCTCCGGACAATGAGCCTACTTCGTCATGGGAACGGACGGGAAGACGTACTTCCAATTCCCCTTTTGCTATACTTCGAGTAGCCGCTTCCATCTCTACTAATGGAGCGGATAGCTTTTTGGCGAGAATAAAAATACAACCGAGCGCCAGTAGCAATGTACCAAAACCTGCAAAACCGATGAGATAACGAACAGAGCGGATTGATTCTTTCATATTTTCTAATGAACTAACGACATAAATCCCCTTGATCGCAGGATTTTCCGAACTGTTAACCGGGATACCATGCAATAAATATAGCTGATCACCTGCAGTAAACTCTTTTTCAATTTGCTTTCCCTGGAGTAATCGTGTATTTTCCCACACGTCCGGCCAATCCTGAATCTTTTTCTGTTCTGTAGAGGCGGACATGTCAAGAAATTGACCTTGCTCATTCACTACACGAATGTTAACTTCGGAGAACTCGGCCATCGTTTCTACAGCATAGATTTGATCCTGGAGCATAATGGATAAGTGTAAAGCTAACTCATTTGCTTCCTCATGTGCTTTTTTGGTATAGAAGTTGCTGAATAACTGGTTGATGACAATACTAAGCAAAACCAAAATCACAAGGAACAAACTAAACATGGTGAGACTGAGTTTTAAATAAACCTTATTCCATTTCATGCTGTCCTCCTTTTCTTACTAAAGCCTAAAAGTTGGTTCTTTAGATCGTATCGTACATTCACAAAAAGACCACAAAAAACACATGGTTTCTCTATAATTTTCCGTTACTTTAATAACAAGCTTCAACATTATGTTTTAGGGAGGTAACAGTGTGACCGAAGATCCATCTTTATTTAACGAATTGAATGTAGATCGCACCTTGCTGCATAAAGCCCTTGAAACCGGGCATGGGAAGAGTAGCGTGATTTCAGAAATAATTAATCAGGCCTTACGAAGCTATGTTAACAGATGTGTGCTGGATACGCATGGCTACACAGAGACCGTTTTTGAATTTCCTAAGAACCAAGAGGTAAAGAAACTGTTTGTCAAACGGCTTGCACACTAACGAAACGAGAAACGATCCTTACGATTATGTGAGCAATCCGAATTTTAACGGAGTTGTCTACCCCACTATTCTTATCGAAATCTTTATGACACCCAAAACAAACATCCTGGTACAAAAATCAGTAAATAACCAGATTCAATTTAAAGACGGTCAGATTATTCAGGAGCAGGCCATGATTAAAACGACTGACTTGATCGTTTGCTCAAATTTGGAAAGTGCAAGAAACATGCTTCCAGAGCCTCTTTTCCAATCGGTTGCAGTGACATTATCGGTCCAAGATCCGACAAGTGTCCGGCCAGTACTAGATGACATGTTTCATCAAGAGTTGTAACTCTAAGATCTTAATTTTATGGATTAATCTGTTCGGAAACAATTATGCTTTGGCAAACAAAGCAGCCAGCCGACCCGTGGTACGAGGAAGGCTGGCTGTTTTGTTATCAGGAGCTATACCCGGTGGTTCATTGGTAAAGAGAACAGGTAAATATTGATTACTGCCAACAAAATCATTAGAGCATAATAAGGCAGCAACTTTTTCCAGGAAGCCCTATTCCCTATGCGATAAACGGTATAAGCTGAACCGACAAGACCCAGTAGAATAACAAGATACTGCATAAGCTGTACAGTACCCACAGAAGCCAATGCCAGGTCTCCAGTTAATTTATAGCCAAACAAATTACCCGTATTGAACCAAATGGCTTTTCCTTCCGTGAACACGTGGAAAAGATTATGCGCCAAGTGACCAGCCAAGTCAAGCGGAATAACGGCGTAACCAAAACGTACGAAATTCTCTTTCACTTTCTCGAATGTTTCTTTGCGGGCAGTTAATTTCGCTGTCCCCCACAGCATGGCGATTGGAATCATCATGGAAACCACAAAAGCAACCGTAAAATTCACCGGGTAGTAGGTAGTTTGTGTGATCTTGCTAATTACTTTTAAAATATCTTGCCAAATTCCTAACATCGTAAGATTCTGTACAAAAACGATCCCCATAATAACCGCTGCCAAAAATGCATGCTCAGCTTTTGGTTTTTTGATTCCCCACAGCTCTGCAGTCGGCGTTCTCGGGGTAATACGGATGGAATTGTTAGGGCATGACTTCACGCAGTTTCCGCAAAGGTTACAATCCGCACTGTCATCCATTGTACGGACAAATTGAAACATTGGACATCCTTCTGTCTTGCCGTTACCTTTAAAACAGGATTGTGTCTTGCAGGTTTTGCAAACGTCAGGTGTTCCCCGAAGCTCCAACATACCTGAACGGGAATAGTTGCCCGCTAATCCTCCGAGAAAGCAAAGTGTTTTACAAAAGGTTCTTCTTTCGAAAAATACGGAAGTACCGACAACCATCGTCGTCAGAACAAGAAGCAGATATCCGGAACCGCGCGGCGATTCAATGATCCCCCAAATGTGATCTGACCATGTAATCATGATGAAAAAAATATCAATCATCCATATTCCATATTTCTTTAAAAACTTCGGCATCGGCCTTTCGCTGCCGACCAGCTTTCGAACAATGTCACTGATTTTACCGAAAGGACAGACTGCGCACCAGAAACGACCCAATACCAGAAAAATAATTGGAATGGCCGGCCACCACAGCACCCACGTCAATGAAGTTCCAAAATTTCGACTGGGGTTGACCGTCCCGGCAACCAGTTCATATACAATAACAGAAAATACGATCATAGCCGTCCACTGGAAAATCCCAGGATACCATCGACTCTTAATAAAGGCTTTTACAAACGGAATATCCAAGAAGTTATATTTCTTTTTTTCAGGTGGGGTGCTCAACTGCTGCGTTTTATTTGCCGGGTTTATCATGCTTGAGCACGCCCCTTCTTCAGTAACCATTTACGAAAGGCTCCATAGAGGATAAATGCCAACATAATGCTTGCAAATGTACTCAATACTGGAATATTGGGAGGTGTCTCTACTACTTCCTCGCCGTGTCCGCTATGTCCACCACTTTCCACAGATTTATTAGGGTCATCTTCACTGGTGCCCATATCCATGTTTTGATGTTCCTCCATGGTCATACTGTGCGAATTGGTATCATCCATCTGCATCTCAGAAGTTATTTCTTCTTTTACCGGGTTCTGTAGTTCTTGTACCGCCATGTGCCCTCCTTCTCCATGCCCATCGTGTTTCGTCCCCTCATCTGCCAAGGCTGTGCTGGCAAACGTGAGGAGTCCAATAATCACAATGAAGATTCCGCATCTTTTCATTCATCTCTTCCTTCCTTTTGAGTTCTTTAATCTGAGTTATTGTAAAAAGAAAGTGTGTAGAAATTGTGTGAATGACACGAAAACCTAAAAAATAGAGCTTTATTTTACATTTTGTGTATATGCCCTAATCAACCGTCCGGAGAATATCATTTTCTGTTTGATCGATTGTAGTAGACCTAAAATTGAATCTCCAATATTAAAAAGCCGTTGAAACAGCAGAACCGTTTCATTGTGGTGAACGGTCTACTGTTTCGACAGCTTTAAAAGTTGCTGTTTAACCCTCTTCATTCAGCCAAATGGCAAGCCACCCAATGATCTGGTCGAGCCTCACGATAGAGAGGTACTTCCTTGGAACAGCGGTCAATCGCAAAGGGACAGCGGGTATGGAACTTGCAGCCGGAAGGTGGATTAACCGGACTTGGGATATCCCCTTTGAGCAAAATCCGCTCTCTTTTTAGCTTCGGCACCGGGATCGGTACAGCCGACAGCAGCGCCTTCGTATACGGATGAAGCGGATTCCCGAACAGCTCGTCACGCGAAGCCGTTTCGACCATGGAGCCTAGATACATCACTCCTATGCGAGAACACAGATGCTCCACCACGCTCAAATCATGCGAGATGAACAAATACGTCAGCCCCCGCTCGGCCTGCAACTTGGAGAACAGGTTAATAATCTGCGCCTGAATGGACACGTCCAGCGCCGATACTGGCTCATCTGCGATGATCAGATCCGGCTGGAGCGCCAGCGCGCGGGCAATGCCTATCCGTTGGCGCTGCCCTCCCGAAAATTCATGCGGAAAACGGTCAATATGATACTCCGACAATCCGCATAGCTTGAGCACGTCCAGCACAATCTGCCGGACCTCCTCCTTCGTCGCTATACCGTGATCCAGCAGCGCCTCCCCGATGGCATCTCCGATGCGCACGCGTGGGTTCAGCGAGCTGTACGGGTCCTGAAAGATCAGTTGGATTTTAGGGCGAAGCTCCTGCATCCCTTTTGCGGATAGGCTGTGCAGATCGACGCCTTTGTATTTAATGGTGCCATCCGTCTTGTCTGTCAATCTGACAATCGTGCGGCCCACAGTGCTTTTGCCGCTCCCCGATTCGCCCACCAGACCGAAGGTTTCCCCCTGACGGATCGTAAAGCTGATATCATCCACCGCCCGCACATGCCCTGTGGTACGGTTCATAAACCCGGACTTAACCGGAAAATACGTTTTTAAGCGGTCGATTTCCAGCAATGGCTCAGCCATGAACAACCGCCTCCTCATATAACCAGCAGGATGCCTTCTGCTGTGCTGAAACTTCTTTTAATACAGGCTCCTTCACGCGGCATATGTCCATGCAATGCCCGCAGCGGTCATGAAAATAGCAGGATGTGGTGAGCTCCAGCGGATTAGGCACTTGTCCAGGGATGGAGTACAGCTCCTTTTGCCGCTGGTTCAGCACGGGCTTGGATTTCAGCAATCCTTGCGTATAGGGATGCTTGGGATGATTAAATAGCTGTACCACTTCGCCTTCCTCAACAATCTTGCCTGCATACATCACAATCACGTAATCCGCCATTTCTGCAACAACGCCCAGATCATGGGTGATCAGCATCAGCGACATATTGGATTGGGCCTTGAATTCACGCAGCATGTCGAGGATCTGCGCCTGTATCGTCACGTCCAGCGCCGTAGTCGGCTCATCCGCAATGAGCAGCTTGGGTCCGCAGGACACGGCAATGGCAATCATAATGCGCTGTAGCATTCCACCGCTCAGCTCATGTGGATAGCTTTTCATAATCTGCTCAGGTCGGGAAATGCCTACCTGTGCGATTAGCTCCAGCGCCCGCTTGTGCGCTTCCTTGCGGCCCATTTTCAAATGCTCGACTAGCGGCTCGGATAACTGTTCCCCAATGGTCATGACCGGATTCAGCGAGGACATCGGCTCCTGAAAAATCATGGATATCTCATGACCACGAATCGTGCGCATCTCATTTCTGCTAAGTCCCAGCAGGTCGGTATCCTCAAAACGAATACTTCCGCCTGCCACTTTACCGCCGGGACTCTGGATCAAGCCCATGATTGACATCGCGGTAATGCTTTTGCCACAGCCTGATTCGCCGACAATGCATACCGTCTCGCCCGGCTTCACACGGAAGCTGACATCATCCACCGCCTTGACCGTGCCTTCTTCGGTATAAAAATGAGTGCTTAAATGCTCAATCGAAAGTAAATTGTTCATGGTGTATGATCACCTACCTCTTATGTTTCGGGTCAAGTACGTCCCGCAGTCCGTCACCAAAAATATTAATGGCGATGACCGTAGCAAAAATAGAAAGGCCGGGCGGTATCCACATCCACGGACGCTGTTGAAAATCCAGCACATTGTTGGCCGCATCAATCATGTTGCCCCAAGTCGGTGTTGTAGGTAGCACGCCAAGGCCGAAGAAGCTAAGTACAGATTCACTCAGGATAGCTCCGCCAATGTTCAAAGTGGCGATAACAATCAGTAATGGCATAATATTAGGAAATAGATGCTTGAACAGCTTGCGTCGGTTCGACAGCCCCAACACCGTCGCAGCCTGCATAAATTCACGCTCCCGCAAGCTAAGCATCTGGCCTCTCACCATCCGCGCAATCCCCGGCCAATTGACCAGACTCAGCATCAGCATGACGATATACATACGTTGATCTGGCGGAACCTTCCAGTCAGACAACAGTGCGCCCATAATGAACAGCAGCGGCAAACTCGGAATGGTCAGCAGCAAATCAGCGATCCGCATAATGATCTGATCTGCAATTCCGCGAAAATACGCCGATATGACGCCCAGCGTAGCTCCCAAAAAGACAGACAATACCATAGAAGCCAATCCCACGGTGAGGGAAATTTGGCCTGCCTGCATCACGCGGGTCAGCACATCCCTTCCCAGCTTATCCGTTCCCAGCCAGTGATGAATGTTCGGTGCCTTGTTCATCATTAATATATTCGTTTTGTTATCGGCATAGGGAGAAAATAACGGGCCGATAAAACAGAGCAAAAACATAAAAACAACGACGAGCAGCCCGGCCATAGCCAGCTTGTTTCTGAACAACTGCCGCAGCGCTTGCCGCCACATTGAAGATTTTGCAGCTATTCGCAGTCTGCCGCTGCTTTTGCTCAAATTACTGCTAACGGATGACATTCCATAGCCCCCTCCTTACACCTTTACACGCGGGTCCGCGATACGATACAGAATATCGGACAGCAGTGTCCCCATGACGCTCAAAATAGCAATCAGCATCGTGAAGCCCATGAGCAGCGGGTAATCCCGAAGCGAAAAGGATAGCATGTACAGCTGACCAATTCCCGGCCAGTTGAAAATCTTTTCAATAATAAGAGATCCGCCAAACAACGCGGGCAATTCGAAGCCAATCAGCGTAATTGCAGGCAGCAACGCATTTCTCAACGCGTGCGTAAAAAGTACCTTTCTTTCCTTTAAGCCCTTCGCACGAGCCGTGCGGATATAGTCCTGCTGGATCACGTCGATCATATTGCTGCGGAAATAACGGGTCAGCGAACCCAGTCCCAGCAGTGTCATGACAGTCACCGGCAGGGCCATATGCTGAACGACCTCCTTCACATACTCCATGCCTGTAGCGTTACTGCCCGTATTGAGCATGCCGCCCGGCGGCAGCCATTTGAGATCGACCGCTGCAACCTTGATCAGATACAGCCCGATAAAAAAGGATGGAACAGACATGGCGGCAAAAATCACCACCATAACGAGGGTATCGAACCATGAATACTGCTTATAAGCAGCAACCACACCAATAATGACAGCAATAACCCACGTCAGGAAGGTCGATACAATCGCCAGTAAAAACGAGTTCCAGATGTATTCATTAAACAAGGTCAGCACCGGCTTTTGCTGGGCAAGTGAATAACCAAAATTGCCATGCAGCGCATTCCACAGCCAGCTTCCGTAGCGCTCCAGAATAGGCTTGTTCAGGCCATATATTTCCCTCAGCTCCGCCTTCCTCTCTGGTGACAGCTTGAGATCGCCGCTGATGAAATCTCCCGGTGTCATGGCGTACAGGAAAAAAATCATCATCGAAGCGGCCAACAGAATAATGACCATATACGTCAGTCTTTTCGTTAAAAACGAGCTCATGACAGACTCCTTTCATTTCCCCCATTTGGGAGGCCCCTTGATCCGAACCTGACGATTCTTCACAAGGGGCCCGCAAGCGTGGATTTATTTAAGGGACCATTCAAACAGATTGCCGGACAAGCCAATGAACGGACTGACCTTTACATGTTCCATGCGGCCATTGTAGGCATACACTGTTTTCTTATAGTTCGTGAAAATGACGGGCAGCTCGTCGTTAAGCAACAAGTACAGCTCTTTATATATTTTCTTGCGTTCCTCAATATTCGTTGTGGACAAGCCTTTTTCATACAGCTCTTTTACCTTCGGATTGTTATACCCCTTGATTTCCCCATCCACGAATTGCTCGATTCCATCAGATGGGTCAGTCAGCATCGGAGTGGAGAAGGAAGCCATATCGTAATCCTTACCATCTACCTTGGCGACCATCGCATTAAAGTCTGCAAAAATTTCCGGTTGGAAATCAACGCCAATCTCCTTGTAATTTTCAGCCGCGAGTGCAATAAATGTGTCTGTTTCCGGGCGTTTGGAGGTCAGCATGTGAATGGTCAGCTTCTGACCATTTTTCTCACGGACACCGTCACTGCCTGCTACCCAGCCCGCCTCATCCAGCAGCTTTTTCGCTTTTTCCGGGTCATAATTGTACGGGTTTACCCCGTCTGTCGTATAGGACCAGAAAATTGGAGAAGACGGAATGTTAGCCACTGCTCCTGCTCCCTGCGCTGCATCTACATAAATGGTTTTGCGATCCAGACCATAAGTTAGCGCCTGACGAACCTTTTTATCCTTAAGCTTTTCATTTTCCAGATTTAATTGAATATATCCGTAAGTGCTTGGGGTATAAGGCAAAATGTTCAAAAAGCCAAGCCCTTTCAGTTTATCAATGTTCTCCTGAGTCGTGGTGAATTGGGCAAAGTCGGTATCGCCCGTCTCAATAAACTGCCAAGCATCGCCTTCCGCTGTTTTGTAGATAAAATGCTGTGTTTTCGGTTTGCCTTTGAAGAAGTTTTCATTGGCCTCCAGTCGAACCTCTTGCCCCGGAATGAATTTCTCCAGCTTGTAAGCGCCATTGCCCAAAGGACTACCGTGCAGGTTTTTAAAGTAATCCAGTTGTCCGAACTTGTAATCCTTGCCGTAGTAGGCTTTGGACAAGACATTGGAGCCCAGAGTTGTCAGCGCCAGCGCGTTTGGCTTTTCCAGCGTTACCGAGATCGTTTGCGGATCAATGACCTTGATGCCGTCAATTTGTTTCGCTTTGCCCTCGGTATAGGCCTTGCCGCCTTTGATGTTCAGCTTGCGGATGGGGCTGTCTCCGGCATAGGCTTTGTCATAAATCAGCGTCCATGTAAAAGCCACATCCTCTGCCGTCAGAGGGGAACCGTCGCTGAATTTCGTATCGGGAACCAGATGAAACGTGTACGTCAGATTATCCTTTGAGATATCCCAGCTCTTAGCCAGATTCGGTAGTGGAAGCCCTTTCTCATCTACCGTGACCAGCGGAGTCCACAACTGCGAAATCACGTTGCCGTCATAGCCACTTTGGTTGAAATAAGGAGTGAACACCCCAGCTGGGTCGGTCAGACCGACAATAATTGTGTCGCTTCTCTTTTTGGACACATCCGGCAGCTTGGTCAAATCGGATGCCTGTACCAGACTTGTCAAAGGCTGTGCAGTAGCAGCCGTCTGTGCAGCATCATTACTCTGCGGAGTGGCGCTGTTAGCGCTGTCCGATCCACCGCTGGAGCAAGCCGCTAGTAAGGCTGAACTTGCTAGTAGTAGACTGCTTAGTAGAATGATTCCTTTTTTCAAAATAATCCCCCCGCGTTAATTAGTTAAATTCCGATCAAACAAGTTGTAATTAATAAGATAAATCCCATTATAGGAATCTAATGCGGTTCTGTAAAGGGAGAACTCTACTTTTTTTTGTATTTAGACAAAAAAAACGCCGGATCATCTGGATTCCATCTCCAGGTGACCGACGTCTATTCGTTTAAAGTATTAAAGTCTATGGGTACGCCGCAGCTTATTTCCGTTCCATATAGCCAAGGATACTGCTATGTATTTCATTCACCGCTGAAAGCCTTGAACTATAGCCGAGCAACGTTTCGCTATCAAAGTGGGCATGGATAAAGCCGGAGGCACGCAGCTTGAAAATATGGTCGTGCGTAATGCCCTTCGATAGCTTGAGGTGACGGACAATTTCAATAAAGGTGCGCGGTGCATCGCTTTGGTGTAAATATTTTAAAATCTTAAGCCTGCTTTTCTCCCCTAAGCTTCGAATCATCCGGTATTCCTGTGGAGATAAAAAATCGTCCTCCTGAAAATAAATGCCCGCTGAATAATGACACAGCAGGAGCGACCCGAACCGATAAATGATATTAAGCGGCTGAAAATGGTAATGCGGTACCAGCAGTATCCGCGTCAGTCCATCGGAAGGCTCAAACTGGAAGCCATTAGTTATACGATCCACCCATTCCGCAGTGCTATAGACATCCTTCTCCTTATTTCTCCGCCCGGCTTCCTGTTCCAGCCCAATCAGAATGTTAGCGTCCGCATAGCGAAAGTATTCCTCATACCAACCGGATAGCAGCCGTAAAGCAAGACTGCGGAGCTTCTCCATATCCTCAGATAACGGGATACCATAGGCTAATGCCTGCTCATGCAGTTCCAGTGCTGTCCGGCTCTCCAGACGATCTATAACCTCGTCACTGCCCCCTTCTTCGGAAAGCATACAGACGAGTCCGTATATGACCTTCCAGTCTGCATTGATTTCCATGGAATCCAGCAGCTCGGACAGACCTGGCGACAGCTTGCCACGTACCTGCTCGGCCCACCCGGATGACAAATCCGTCTTCTTGTATGCCTTGCGGCAAATAAAGGTATGCAAGCTGCTAAGCAGCTCAAACATCGGTCCAAATCCCACATGTACATCGTAAGGGGCTTTCACGTCGTAGGTCATCACTTTCCGTCCTCTTTTCATTCATGTCTGACGTTCATTATACATATTATTGTACATCCGTTCATTCCCAGTGATCCTTGCATACAAATATGAACGAAACAAGCGACATAATCAAGATGCAAAAAAAGCCTGATATGATCAGACTCCAGTTGTTCCAGCTATGAATTAGAAAAGGCTGTCTCCTGCAATATCTTCAAGAGACAGCCTTTAAAATAACTTATTGCTTAGCCGCAACTTTCCACTCCAGGACTCCGGTAGATGCGGAACCATTGGATACCATTTCGATTCTTAATTTCGTTGTTTTTACAGGAGCAAAAGTGGTCGCATTATACTGATCTGCCGCAGTACCCAATCCTTTGGCCTGCTTGACATTAGACCAGCCTTGACCATTCCAGTACTTAATCTTGTAAGACTTAGGCACATCGATGCCAGCGCCATCCTTAAACCAATAGACATCAGTTTGAGATACCGTATGTTCTTGATCAAAATCGTATTGAATCCATTGCGTTCCCGTTTCAGGCCAGTTGCCATACACGGCATGACTTCTATCGTTGGAATTGGCAGGTTCAAATCCATCATTTAGCGCGCTTATATTTTCCCAAGATGAAGTATAAGAGCTACTAGCCGTTGCCGAAGGCGCTATGTTCACGATTTCGTTCGGATCTGTTTCAATTGGGCCCTCGTCACCTGTAGTCGTGGTTGGAAAACGAGCCGTATCCTTTTTGAGCTGACTCCATGTGAAACGCAGCATCCAAATATCCCAGTCGGTGATATGATCGGAATTTCCAGCCCACATAATCGTGTTCGTTGGGAAGCCACCCGGTGGACGCTCGTGTTCTTCATAGAAATCGTTTAATCCAAAGCCATGTCCAATCTCATGTTCAGTAATCTCAATCTCATCAGCGTTCACCGTACTCAGAACGTATTCATCATTCATACGTTGTCCCCAGTCACCGCCGGCTCCCCCACCGAAATTTTCTGTAGCCCAAAGATACATATCAAAGCGTTTATCCAATCCACCCGGATACGAATAGTTGGGGTCTGAAAAATGCTCAAATCTGGATATTTCATTAGGCGCAACGGGAAGTGCAGCAGGAATTCCCGGTTGTTCAGAAGCTAATCCATCTGCAATAGTATCCGTATAAACAACCTCGTCAGGCTGCTTGTCCAGCAGCAGTGAAGGATTAGCAACAGCCCAGCCTACCACTTTAACTTTAATATCCTTATAGGGCCATCCATCATATCCCTTGAGATGCTCCGTCCAATGGTTCATCTGACGATCTAGCATTCTGACAATATCTTGACGCTGTTGAAGCGTAACTGGCTTAGAAGATTGCCAACGCACTACATAATTTAGAGTTCCTTTTCCCGCAAAAATTTGATCAAAAATCAAATTTTTACGGTTAGTCGAGCCTTCGGTCAGCATTCTATTCTTCCAAACCCACTCAACCGATGATTTGAGATAAGCTGGCATGTCCGCCAATGTCGAATTACTTGTTGCCGCAGCCACGGCACTCCCATTCATATGCGCATCCGCTGATACAAAACTAGCATTTCCCATCAGTAATGAACTAGCAATCACCACAGAAAAAGAAGCCGCCATCATTCTTTTTTTCTTCACCATTCATTTCCCCTCCATAATCATTTCAAAATATTATTTATTGTTTAGCCGCTACTTTCCACTCTAAAATCCCCGTGGATGCAGAACCTTTGGATACCATTTCAATTCTTAATTTCGTTGTTTTTACAGGCGTAAAAGTGGTGGTATTATATTGATCTACCGCAGTACCCAATCCTTTGGTCTGCTTGACATTAGACCAGCCTTGACCGTTCCAATACTTAATCTTGTAAGACTTGGGAACATCGATGCCGGAGCCATCCTTGAACCAATATATATCCGTTTGGGATACCGTATGTTCTTGATCAAAATCATATTGAACCCATTGTGTTCCCACCTCAGGCCAGTTTCCGTACACAGCATGACTTCGATCATTAGAGCTGGTTGGATCAAAGCCGTCATTGAGTGCGCTCACATTTTCCCAAGGTGAAGTATAAGAAGTGCTGGCCGTTGCAGCAGGCCCAATGTTCACGATTTCATCGGGTGATGTTTCGATAGGACCCTCGTCACCTTTAGTCGTGTTTGGGAAACGAGACGTATCTTTTTTGAGCTGACTCCAGGTATACCGCAGCATCCAAATATCCCAGTCGGTGATATGATCGGAATCACCAGCCCACATAATCGTGTTCGTTGGGAAGCCACCCGGTGGACGCTCGTGTTCTTCATAAAAATCAGTTAAGCCAAAGCCATGTCCAATTTCATGTTCCGTGATTTCGATCTCATCCGAGTTCAAAGTGCTAAAAAGATAATCATCATTCACACGTTGGCCCCAATCCTGACCGGTTCCTCCTTCAAAATTTTCGGTAACCCACAAATACATATCAAAGCGTTTATCATATCCACCAGGATAAGAATAGCGTGGATCCCAATAGTGCTCATATCTGGACAAAGCTTCAGGTGCAACCGGGAGTACAGCAGGAATTTCCGGTTTTTCGGAAGCTAACTCGTCTGTAGTCGTATCCGTATAAACGACCTCGTCAGGCTGCTTGTCCAGCAGCAGTGAGGGATCGGCAACAGCCCAGCCTACGACTTTTACTTTAATATCCTTGTAGGGCCAGCCGTCATATCCCTGGAGATGCTCCGTCCAATGGTTCATCTGACGGCCCAGCATTCTAGCAATATCTTGACGTTGTTGTAGCGTAACGGGTTTAGAAGATTGCCAGCGTACGACGTAATTCAGTGTACCCTTTCCCGCATGGATTTGATCAAAAATCGTGTTGTTACGAGCAGTCGAGCCTTCGGTCAACATTCTATTCTTCCAAACCCACTCCACCGATGATTTGAGATAAGCGGGCATATCAGCCAGTGTCGAATCACCTGTTGCCGCAACTACAGAACTCCCATTCACATGAGAATCTGCTGATACAAAACTAGCATTTCCCATCAGCAATGAACTGGCGATCACCACAGAAAAGGAAGCCATCATCATGCCTTTTCCATTCAACATACATATACCTCCATAACTCTTTAATATGATTACGGTAGTTTTCCTGAAACGCTTAACTCTATCACCTCTTTTGCGTGTTTATGTATTGATATATAAGATCAACGATAATCTATTAATCCTCCTTGTCGTTTTTTGTAAATAATCACAAACTATATTATCACTGGATTATTGCATCGTCAATATTTTCCTTAATGAATTAAATTAGGTATTTTGAGATCATATTGGAACGAATTCGACCCTCTATATGCAAAAAACTGGTATTTTGTGAAATAAAAAAACCGCTTCTCCACTAAAATCAATTCCATCACAGAATTTGATTTTGGAAGAAACGGTCCTATTCATAAGCTTTTTTGCTCTATTCTGCGTAACTTTTATCGGGAAGGAAAACGAGAAGTATCCTTCTTGATCTGACTCCAGGTATAGCGCAACATCCAGGTATCCCATTCTGTTATTTTGGAAGAATTTCCTGCCCACATAATTGTGGGTGTCGGGAACCCGCCGGGTGGACGGTCATTTTCTTCATAGAAATCAGGCAGGCCGAATCCATGACCCATTTCATGCTCCGTAATATGAACTTCATCAGAGTTCAGGGTGCTCAGGATATAATCATCAGACATGCGTTGTCCCCAGTCACCACCGGCCCCACCGCCAAAATTAGCTGTTCCCCACAGATACATATCAAACCGCTTGTCCAATCCGCCGGGATAAGCATAGTTGGGATCATTAAAATGTTCAAATCTGGAAAGTGCGTCAGGCGCAACTGGGAGTTTAGCAGGAATACTCGGGTTCGTTTTGCTTAAATCATCTGTGATTGTGCCAGTGTAAACGATTTCATTTGATTGTTTGTTAAGAATCTGAGACGGATTTGCAACGGCCCAGCCTACTATTTTTACTGTAATATTGTCATAAGGCCAGCCATCATACCCTTTCAACTGCTTATTCCAATTATTGACTTGGCGACTCAGCATGGAAGCCATATCCTTGCGTTGTTGAAGCGTGAGATTTTTGGGAGATTGCCAGCGCACTACATAATACAGCGTTCCTTTTCCCGCATATATTTGATCAAAAATCAAATTTTCACGGTTGGTTGAGCCTTCTTTGACGATTCTATTATTCCAAACCCATTCTACCGATGGCTTAAATTTTGCAGGTATATCTGTAGCAGCCAAGCTAACACTTGTGGACTCTATTACAGAAGTGCTTTCCAAATTAGAGGCTGCTGCACCAACATTAGCCCCGCCAACCAGTAAAGAAGCAGCTACTACCAATGAAAAAGAAGCCATCATCATTCCTTTTTTCTTCGGCATTTCTTTAACCTCCATACCTTTGTATTTGATTATTGACTTCATAAAATGGCAATCGAAATCTCTTATCTCTCTCCTTTCTTTTCATTTGAAAAAAATACCAATTTTATATTATCATTAGGATACTATAACGTCAATATTTTCCTTTATGATTTAGAAAAAGGTTATTCTTTTGATCTTTTAACAAATCAAAAACCCCTTCTCTATACAAGAAGGGGCCTAGCATTGAAAGAGTAGACTCACGTCCTGCCTTACTCTATTTATACCAATACTGATTCTGCAAGTGAAGCCAGCAGCTTCGCGGTTCCCAGCAACGCGCGTTCGTCCAGATCGAAGGCTGGATGATGCCATTCCTGACTCCCCGAAGTGCCGACAAAGACGAACACACCGGGGATGCTCTTCTGGTAAAGCCCGAAATCCTCGCTCGCCGAGGAAGGCACGGGACGAACGACCTCCAGACCGGCCGCTTGGGCCGCTTGCTCCGCGAGGACGGCCAGCTTGCCGTCATTCAGCACGGGGGGCGGGCCCTCGATCCAGCGAATGTTCGCTTTTGTGCCAAAAGCATCGGCGACGCCCTTTACGACCTGCTCGAAGCGTTCAGCCACTTGTGCGCGCACGTTCTCATCGAACGTCCGGATCGTGCCGTCCAGATGGGCACGATCTGGAATGATGTTCCAGGCGTTGCCGCTGTGCAGCTTCGTCACGCTAATCACCGCGCTGTCCAGCGGGTTGACGCTCCGGCTCACGATGGATTGCAGCGCCGTGATGATGTGCGACGACACGACGATGGGGTCAATCCCTGCTTGCGGCACAGCCGCATGCGTGCTCAGGCCCTCTACCTCGATGTAAAAGCCGTCTGCCGCCGCCATCAGCGGGCCTTCCTTAATGCCGACCGTGCCTACAGGCAGGTCCGGCTTGTTATGCAGGCCGAATATAGCCTGCACATCTGCCAGCACACCGCTATCCAGCACTTGGGCTGCGCCCTTCGCCTTTTCCTCCGCTGGCTGAAACACAAGGCGAACCGTGCCTTTCAGCTCCTGCTCCCGCTCTTTTAACAATACGGCAGCTCCGAAGAGGGATGCCGTATGAAAATCATGCCCACAGGCATGCATCTTGCCCGGATGTAGTGAAGCATAGGGCAAGCCCGTCTCCTCCTGAATCGGCAACGCATCAATGTCCGCGCGAAGCGCCACAATCGGCCCCTCCTGCTGCCCGCCGATTTCCGCCACCAGTCCGGTGCGCAGCGGCACATCCAGAATGGTTATGTTCTGTTCTTCCAGCAGACGGCGGATATAGGCGGTAGTTTCAACCTCCTCGTTAGACAGCTCGGGATTCTGGTGAAGATGGCGACGAATGTCTACCAACTTCTGCTCCAAAACCTGCTCCTTCGTCCCGGTTGATCCACTCATCCCTATTCCTCCTTCGTAAATCCAAAATGGTTACAACTTTCTCAAGCCAACAACACCTAGGACTGTACAGGCAGACCAGCAAAAGCTTCATGCAACAGCTCAAATGAGCGAACGCGCTTTCCGATATCCCGTATTCCTGTCGTTACGATCAGCTCATCAGCCTGATATTTAGCTTGAATTTCCGTCAAAGTAGCATAGATTTCCTCTTTATTTCCCTTATTAATTTGCGCTTGTGTAACTTCAATCGTATATTCTTCACCCGATTGCTTACCGAACTCCTCTGCACTTTCCAGCGTACCCACCGTAGCCGTTTTGCCGCTGGCCAGATGAATTTTGTACAGCTTGTGCTCACCTGCCAACTCCGCAGCTTCCTCAGAAGTATCCGCTACGATGACCGCCAGCGCAAAAAATGCCTTCGGCTCACGTCCATGACTATAGTCAAAGGACTCCTGATACGTGCGGAATGCATCCAGTGCAACCTGTTCGTTACTGTTGATAAATTGCGAGAAGACGTAGGGCAACCCCGAACGTGCAGCAATTCCAGCACTGTCTGTACTTGTACCCAAAACATAAATATCCGCTGGTGTTTCCGGAATTGGATTAGCCTGTAGCCCTGCTAGCGGTCCCTCTTCGGACGGAATATTATGAATATAGCGGCTCACTTCATCAATCTTTTCTTCGAGAGAAGGCGCATCATGCACGTTGCATTGTAATGCCTGTGTGGATTTCGGTAGACCGCCCGGCGCACGTCCAATGCCCAAATCTACGCGACCTGGTGCAAGAGACGCCAGCACATTGAAATTTTCCGCCACTTTATACGGACTATAATGCTGAAGCATCACTCCGCCAGAGCCGATTTTAATGCGCTCGGTGCGTGCCAACAAATGAGAAATGAGTACCTCCGGCGAAGAGCCTGCAACCTGCTCGGAATCGTGATGCTCCGATACCCAAAAGCGCGAAAATCCCAATTCCTCTACACGCTGTGCCAGCTTAATCGTGTTACGCAGAGCCTGTGCCGCCGTTTCCCCCGCGTGTATAGGGCTTTGATCCAATACTCCGATTTTAATACTCATGTCTCCCTCTCCCATCTAAATTGAATAGTTATACTCCGGTGTAATCCGTTTCAGGAATTGCTTCGTGCGTTCCTCTTTGGGATGATTGAAAATGTCATCCGGACTGCCTTCTTCGATAATGTGGCCGCCATCCATAAATACCACGTGGTTGGAGACATCCCGTGCAAAGCCCATCTCATGCGTGACGACAATCATCGTAATACCTTCCTTCGCAATCTTGCGAATAACCGACAGCACTTCACCTACCAGCTCAGGGTCTAGCGCGGATGTCGGCTCATCGAACAAAATCACTTCCGGGTTCAGCGCCAAAGCGCGCGCAATGCCGACACGCTGCTGCTGTCCACCGGATAGCTGACTCGGATAATGGTCCAGCTTTTCGCCCAATCCGACCTTTTCGAGCACTTCAATACTGATCTTCTTCGCTTCCTCATGCTTCACCTTACGGACGACGACAAGCCCTTCCATCACGTTTTCCAGCGCCGTTTTATGCTTGAACAGATTGTATTGCTGGAAGACCATAGCCGTTTTTTGGCGCAGGGCCAAAACATCCTTCTTCGCAGGTCGCTTGCAGTTTACCGTAAAATCGCCAATGCTGACCTCCCCGTCATTCGGCTTTTCCAGATAATTGATGCAGCGCAGCAACGTTGTTTTACCCGAGCCGCTCGGTCCGAGAATGACGACAACCTCTCCCTTATTCACGGTCAAATCAATGCCTTTGAGCACCTCATGCTTGCCGAACGATTTCGTAATATTTTGCAGACGGATCATGATGCTCTCCCCCCATTAAACACATTAATTTTTTTCTCCACCAAGCCGGAAATTCGTTCAATCAGCACCGTCAAACCCCAGAAAATCAGGGCTGCCGCGATATAAACCTCCAGGTACTTCCAGTTAGTAGATGCTAAAATTTCAGCCTGAGCCTGGATTTCAGTGACCGAAACCGTAAAGGCCAAGGTAGAGCCATGCAGCATTCCAATGACGGAATTCGTCAGGTTCGGCAGACTGACCACGAACGCCTGCGGAAACACGATACGTCTCAACACTTGCCACGTTGTCATGCCAACCGCATAAGCCGCCTCGATTTGCCCCCGGTTCACCGATTGAATCCCGGAACGGACCACCTCGGACATATACGCGCCACTTGTAATCGAGAACGAAATGAGTGCAAATACCATATAGGGAACATCTTTAGAGTGTAACGACCAGCCAAAATGCTTGGCTCCCGCATCAATGAACAAAGGTAAACTGAAATAAATAAGCAGCAAATGCATCAGCATCGGCGTACCACGGATAAAGGTGACGTAGCCATGGGAAATCTGGGACAATACAGGCACCTTATAAATTCGGGCCAGAGCCGTTATAATGCCGATGACCAGTCCCGCCAGTACGGAAACCACCGTAATGATTAAAGTGTTGGGTAACGCCGAGAATAATCCCAGAAAGGCCGTATATATAAATCCAAAATCCAGACTCATATGCTCTTGCCTCCTTTACTCAAACGGGGGTTCAGATAACGAACCACAAAACTTTTTCGTTTCTTAGGCTCGCTTTGGACTGTGTCCCGATGCTCATGCTTGAGAAGCGTATTTTCCAGTACCTTGAACAGTCTTTGCAAAATCAGACTGACGACCAAATAAATAAGAGACAACGCGATATAGGTTTCAACAAAATGCTGCGTAGCCGCTCCCAGTGTCTGTGATTTCCCCGTCATCTCCATAGCTCCAATGGTAAATGCCAGCGAAGTATCCTTCAGATTGCCGATCACCAGATTGGAGAATACCGGAACCACAACAGCCAGTGCTTGAGGCAATATGATACGTGTAAAAGTCTGATAGCCTGACATGCCGACCGACTGTGCTGCCTCGATTTGTCCCCGATCTACCGCCTCTACTCCCGATCGGATAATCTCGGAAATAAAGGCCCCGCTGTTTAGTGCATAGGTCGCTACGGCAAACCACAACACATCCCATCTGGAGGAATTGATATCCACCAACTTCAGCAGCTCAGGCAGGCCGTAATACACCAGAAAGAGCTGGATCAGAATAGGCGTTCCACGAAAAAATGAAACATACACCTGAGAGACACGTTTGAGAAAAGGAATATTATACATACGAGGCAGTGCAACCAACAGGCCGATGATTAACCCTAACAAAAGCGAGCTTGCCACAATAAACAATGTGATGTGTAAATAAGACAGCATTTTCGGAATAAAGCTAAAAACATAATCGATATTAAACTCTCTGCTCATATGCCTGCCTCCTTTCCTATACATCAGCGGTCAGAATACACGGGGTACCCTGACCGCTGAAATATTCAAGCTTATCGCTACTTCTTGCTGGTTGTGCCTTCTTTTTTCACATCTTCCAGAGACTTCGTGAAATCTTCTCCGAGCCATTTGATGCTCAGCTTCGACAGTGTACCGTCGTCTTTTACTTCCTGAATGGCTTTGTCCAGATCATCCGCCAATCCTTGCTCATTTTTGTTCAGTACATACAATACATCCGATTGAGTCAAAGGATCACCGACTGTTTTCAGAGCTACTTCTCCTTTTTCATCGGTGTTAAAGCGGTTCGCAAAGTCTGTCGTAATGGTAGCATCTATACGGCCGCTCGTAATTTGTTGCACTGTATCATTGGCTGCACCGCTTGTATAGACAATGTTCAGGGCATCCCCGTGTGTTTTATTGTATTCCTTCAACACATATGCCGCATTACTCGTCGGGCTGGTGAGTATCTTTTTGCCTTTCAGATCATCAATCGAGTGAATGGTATTGTTATCCTTCGCTACAGCGACTCTGTTCAGGAAAATGCTGTACGGATTTTTGTTGAACAGATACTTCGCTTCACGCTCCGGGTTTTTTTCCATTTGATGCGATACCAGATCAATTTTACCGGCATCCAGACTCAGCAGCAGATTGCCGAAGTCCATCGTTTTGAATTCAAATTCGTATTGAGGCAGGCGCTTGTCCAGCTCCTTAATCAGCTCAACATCAAAGCCTGTTAAATTTCCGTTTTCGTCAATAAAGCATACATTTTTAAATTGAGTGCCTGTACCTACAATAATTTTTTTCACGTCACCGTTTGAACCGGACGCGCCAGACGCGTTAGACGCATTATCAGAGGAACCGCAGCCTGCCAACACCAGAATAATCGCCATAACGGATAACATTGCAAACCACTTTTTCATATGAATCCCCCTCATCTCTTTGTATATCAGCAGTTTGCGACATACATGGTAGCTACCACATTAAATAAATAACAATTCCTATGAGTTTAATTGGTTTTAGGATGTGACTAATTTAACACCTGCGATCATTTACGTCAATCCACTAGGCAAGAGAACATTTCATCCATTTCATACATTTGCAAAAAACGGTTTACAAAACAGCACCCCGGAAGCCTTCTGTCAGTGCATCTGCAAAATCCGAGCTTACCGCGCAGTCTTCTTTAGTCGCCACAATGCTGATCTGCATGGACACCCCGGCTACCTCTGGCACATGGATGCGGAACAGCTTCTTATCCTTCACCTCACGGTTCACACAAACGTCCGGCAAAAAGGCGATGCCCGCTTCTTCCAGCACCAGCTTTTTGGCTGTAACCACATTATCTACCTGAAAGGCAATATCCGGTGGCTGCTCCAGCGATTCAAAAGACCGATGAATCCTCATCCAGTCCAATGACCCGCATTCAAAAAATACCAGCGTTTCATGCTGAATATCCTGTATGCTGGCCTTTCCTGTCTTCATAAACGGATGACCGTCATATACATACAGGGAAATGGGATCTTCATAAAAAGCAAGCGTACGAATGGCCGGATGCATCACTTTACGGACAAAACTAATGTCTACCTCACGGTTCAACAGCTTATGTACCAGTTGATCCGTTGTAGCCGTCACAATTTTGTAGTTAATCTCCGGATAACGGGTGCGGAGTTGCCTTAATATCTCAGGAATGATATAGTTCGACACCGATATCGTGCAGCCAATCCGAACTTGCTGAGGGGATTTTTTACGCTGTTGAAGCTTTTGCTTGCCCCGTTGCAGCACTTGCAGCATTTGCTCCGCATAAGGAAGAAACTTTCGTCCATCCTCCGTCAAAATGGTTTGCTTGCTTTGGCGGTCGAACAGCTTGCATTCCAGCTCGCGCTCCAGCGTCTGAATCCGGGCTGTGACAGAGGGCTGTGACAAGAACAACGCTTCTGCCGCCTTGTTAAAACTGCCATAATGATTCACGTATACAAAGGCTTCCATATTCTCGATATTCATACGCAAGTCCCCCAGTGAGTTTATATACATTTATCCAATATGTTAACTCGGTTTTTTGTATCATAAAACTCACTGAACGACCTGTCAATGGAAATATTGAAAATATCTATCACTTTAATATCTCATTTAGCTCTTTCACAGAACGGTCCAACCGTGCAACCAATTCTTCGGACAACCCGTATGCTCCATCAGGCAGCCGTTCAACCCACTGATCTACCGCATACACGCCGCCGAGAATATGTCTTCCTCCCAGCGCGTTAAGAACTGGCTTCAAAGCATAATCAATGACCAGCAGGTGAGCCAGCGTGCCACCGATAAATAAAGGAAGTACAGATTTGCCTCTCAGCCCCTCCTGCGGCACCAAATCCAGAAATATCTTCAATAATCCAGAATAGGCCGCTTTGTACACGGGAGAAGCGACGATGACCGCATCCGCTGCCGCAATTAACGCAAGTGAGGCTGTGATATCGGGACTGTTAAAGTTTGCCTTAACCAGATCCTCGGCTGGCAAGTCGACCACATTCAGCAATGTGACCTCCGCTCCGGCCTGCTGCAATTGCTTGGTCGTATAGTTAATTAAGCCGTATAGACGGGATTGTGTAGATGGACTGCCTGATAGGATGACAACCTTGGACATGCTTTTCCCTCCTTCTTGTTATGCGTCTACCTTCACTATGGATTTAGCTGCTGTGTAGCGGTTCTCAGGAATAGGTACACCCAGGTTTTCACGCAATGTGCTGAATTTATAATCCTGACGGTAAATGCCGCGCTCCTGCAAAATAGGCACAACCAGATTTACGAAATCATGCAGACCCGATGGTACATCAGAGCCGATAATGAATCCATCTGCTCCTTTTCTTTCAAACCACTCCTGCACCCGATCTGCCACCTGTTCAGCTGTACCGATAAACGCAGTTCTAGGTGTTGCCGAACGTAATGCCACCTCGCGCAGCGTCAGATTTTGCTCTTTGGCCGTCCGTTTGATTTTATCCGTGCCGCTGCGGAAGGAATTGCTGCCGATACCATCAAGCTCTGGGAATGGCTCATCCAGCGGATATTGTGAGAAATCATGATGATCGAAGAAACGGCCCAAAAATTTTAACGCAGCCTCAATCGTCACTAAATTGGTAATCTCCTCATACTTACGCTCTGCTTCTTCCGTCGTGCTACCGATAATCGGTGAAATTCCCGGCAAGATGACAATATCCTCTTCGGATCTGCCATAGCGTACCGCCCGTTCCTTCACATCACGGTAAAACTGCTGCGCTTCCTCCAGCGTTTCATGTCCCGTAAAAACAGCATCCGCTTCCTTGGCGGCCAGATTTTTGCCATCTTCCGAGGAGCCTGCCTGGAAAATAACCGGCTGTCCCTGCTTGGATCGTCCAATGTTCAACGGACCCTGCACAGAAAAAAACTCGCCTTTATGGTTCAGGGTATGCAGCTTTTCAGGGTCAAAGAACACGCCGGATTCCTTATCACGAACGAACGCATCCTCTTCCCACGAATCCCACAGTCCTTTGGTTACCTGCAAATATTCTTCCGCGATTTTGTAACGCTGTGGATGCGATGGATGCTCGCCCTTGTTAAAGTTAAGAGCAGAGCCTTCCAGCGGGGAAGTCACCACATTCCAGCCTGCACGACCTCCGCTAATATGGTCAATAGAAGAAAACTGACGTGCTACCGTAAACGGTTCGCTGTAGGAAGTCGACAGCGTGCCAACCAGCCCGATATGCTTCGTCACCCCGGCCAAAGCGGACAAAATCGTAATCGGCTCAAAACGGTTCAGAAAGTGGGGAATGGATTTTTCGTTAATGAACAGACCGTCTGCGATAAAAACAAGGTCAAACTTGCCTTCCTCCGCCTTTTGCGCCTGTGTTTTATAAAATTCAAAATTAACACTCGCGTCCGCAGGCACTTCAGGGTGACGCCAAGTCGTCATGCTTCCTCCAACACCGTGAATAATGGCACCAAATTTGATTTGTCTGTCTTTAGCCATGAACTGTTCCACCTCTCTTGAAAATATTGTTATCCTTCGGCTTATACCGCTTGATTGTAACCTTCCAGCACTTTCCCAAGCTCTTCCAGATCCGGGTTGAGCAGCGCTTCATATTTGTTATCCCCACCTACCTCAACAACAGGGACAAAGCGAACACCATATTTAGTCTCCAGCACGTCACGCAGGGCATCATTTCCGTCCACTTGAATATTTTCATAAGGCTGATTTTGGGATTCCAGATATGATTTGATCTCTCCACAAAAATGACAGCCGGTTTTACTCCACAATACAACTTTAGGTTTGGATGACATATACATACCTCCGTAAACTTAATGTTTATAATCCCGATGAACTAAATAAGAATTATATTTATAATGTATCCTGCCCCCCCCTTTCCGTCAATCGCCTGCGTAATAGACATTGATAATGCAACGATAGAAAATTTTAATGCTATAGTTCCTTTGTATACTGGCAAGTATTTAAATCGTTTAACGACAAATGAGTTAATTAAAATTGGAGAGCCCGGAGTTTAAACAGACCTTGGTGCGGATATGCTTGGAATATGAGCGCGCTTGCGGCAAAATGAAATGAGGTGAGCATATGCAGGATTGGGCCGAGGTTACTACACGCACATTAATGGCTGTCGCTGTATTATTTTTAATTGCCAAAATTCTCGGGAAACGTCAGGTATCCCAGCTTTCCGTGTTCGAATATATAACGGGAATCACGATAGGGAATCTGGCCGCTACCATTCCTATGGAGCGAGAATCCACTTGGTACTTGGGCTTTATAGCCTTGGCAGTATGGGTCCTGACAACATTTGTCATTGAAATATTGCAAATTAAAAGCAAGAAAATCAGAGATTTTACCGATGGAAAGACCACTACCCTGATCAAAGACGGCAAAATTTTAGAGGATAATATGCGAAAGGAACGGCTTACGATCGATGAGCTCATGGAGCAGCTGCGGAGTAAAAATGTATTCAAGGTGTCTGACGTGGAATTTGCTATTATGGAGACCAGCGGAGCGATCAACGTACTGCTGGCCAAAGACAAGCAGGCTGTGACGCTTAAGGATCTCAACATGGTGCAGCTACCGGAGAAGGAACCAACAGCCATTATTATGGATGGACTAGTTATGGAGCAGCAAATGGCATACATGGGAATTACTCAACAATGGTTGGATGCAAAGCTGAAAGAAAAGAGCCTGACGGTCAAAGACGTATTTTTCGCGCAGGTGGACCCGCAAGGGGAGTTATACATTGACCAGTACAGCGATAATGTACAGATGTCCAAGGTACAGGACTCTAATCAAACCGTGCTGACGCTGTTGGAACAATGCACGACGGAATTGCAAAAGCTGGCGGCGGATTCCAGTGAACAGCAAAGAAAACAACTGTATGAGCAATGCTCCCAAAGTTTGAAGGAAGCTATACAGGATATGAAGCCGATCAACTCTGCCAATTCCTGAGTACCTCATATTTTAAGATCTGAAACATCCAAAAGGGAGCATTTTCAAAGCCAAAAATGGCTATGAAGATGCTCCCTTAAACTTATAACTACCTTACTTTACATTTCAAAAAAATAATCCCGTTCTACCTTACATACTCTAAGACCGTAGCTTTTATACCATTCTGCTTTTCCTTTTTCCTGTGCGACTTGGTGCGTTTCATGATGCTTCCAACTCCTGATAGCGTCTAGGGACTCCCAATATGAGACGGTGATGCCTACTCCTTGTGAGTCACGAACACTTTCCACGCCTAAAAAACCAGGTTGTTTAGCAGCTAATTCCAACATTTTGTCACCCATTTTTTCGTACCCACGATCTCCTTCGTTACGTTCAGAAGTAAAAATGGCCGCATAATAAGGCGGCTGTGGAGTTTTAGCAATTGAGTCCATGTGTACCTCCCAAGAACAAAATAAGTAATCTTTCTTTAATTTGATTATAATCATAATTATTAAATAAAAAAAATGAATTTATATGATACGTTACATGAATATATTTCATATAAGTTAGGAGTGAGCACTCGTTGTTTAAATATAAGGTTTTTCTTAGCGTAGTTGAAATGGGAAGTTTCACAAAGGCAGGGGAAGTTCTAAATCTTACACAATCAGCAATCAGCCATGCCATTTCTGCTTTAGAACATGAAATAGGGTTAACACTCCTGATCAGGGGTCGTTCAGGCATCAAATTAACCAACAACGGAGAAAGATTGATGAAGCACTTCAGAGAGATTATACAAATGGACGAAAAGCTCTATCAAGAGGTAGCTTTAATTAAAGGACTGGAAATCGGAACCGTAAAAATAGGTACATTCTCAAGTGTATCTATTCATTGGCTGCCGTGTATTATAAAAAAATTCAACGAGCAGTTTCCTCTCATTGAGATGAAACTGCTCGATGGGAACTACCATGAAATTGAGAGTTGGTTAGTCAGCGGCGAGGCTGATTTTGGCTTCGTAAACCTGCCCACGTTAGACACTTTAGAGGCCTTGCCACTAAAAGTAGAAAGAATGCTTTGCCTGCTTCCTTCCAATCATATTCTTGGTGAACAAGCCGCTATTCGTGTGGAACAGCTCATAGATGAGCCTTTCATTATGCCTGTTGCAGGCTGTGACACCGATGTGCGAAATATTTTTTCACAGTATAATATTTCACCGAAAATCAAATATGAATTAGAAGATGATCATGCCATTATGGCCATGGTACAGAACGGCTTAGGTGTGAGCATTCTTCCTGAAATGATTTTATCTCATATTCCTTATGACATCTCTATTCGACCTTTGGAAGGAAAACATTCCCGCACTATTGGTATCGCTACCGCTTCATTAAAAAATGTTTCTCCAGCGGCCAAAAAATGTATGGACTTCATTGCTGAATGGATCAATAGGTCCATGTGACAATAAACTATATCCTCTTTCTGTAAATTAAATACACCTTTTAATTTACAAACGAGGATTCATCCGTTGTGGGCCATGGTAACGGATTTTCAAAGCCGGACCAGTCCATGTCCATTTCGCTATCGTTCAGCAGACATTCATCCAGCTCTTCTTCCAACTCCGGTTGATTCATTCCGATACCGATCATGACGATTTCGCTCATGCGGTCGCCCCACTGCTCATCCCAGTTATCTAATGCCTCAGGATCAGCCGCGACGATCTCCTGACGTTCTTCCTCGGACAACGCCGCCAGCCAGCTTCCAGCAGGGCCAAATTGAATGGAAGGACCTGCCTGGCTGATACTGGCCGCCCAATCCTGAGGGGAGGCGATCCAGGCCAATCCTTTGGCTCGAACGACTTCTTCCGGCCAGTAGCTCATAAATTCAGCCAATCTGGCAGGATGGAACGGTCTTCTGCGGCGATATACAAAGGAATTGATCCCATATTCGTCCGTTTCCGGTGTATGGTTCTCCAGCTCCAGCTCACGAATCCATCCGGCGGATTGGCTAGCCTTGTCAAAGTTAAACAATCCCGTGTTCAAAATGTCTGAAGGAGCGACCTGTCCCTTGGAAGTACGAATGATTCTGGCCTCAGGCTGCAATCTGCGCAGAACGCCCTCAAGTTTGTCCAGCTCCGCAGGCTGAACTAAATCGCATTTATTCAGAATCAGTACATCACAGGTTTCAATCTGGTCAATCAGCAAGTCCGAAATATCACGCGTGTCGTCTTCTCCCGTAGCCTGCCTGCGATCCAGCAGCGTTTCTCCCGATTCAAAATCATGCCAGAAACGATTCGCATCGACCACGGTCACCATACAATCGAGCTTTGCTAGGGAAGCCAAATCAATGCCTGTCCCTTCATCGGCGTACGTAAAGGTTTGAGCGATAGGTACAGGTTCACTGATCCCTGTGGATTCGATTAAAATATAATCAAACTCGCCTTGTTCCGCCAGCTTCTTGACTTCCAGCAGCAGGTCTTCGCGCAATGTGCAGCAAATACAGCCGTTGGACAGCTCGACCAGCTTTTCTTCTGTTCTGGACAAGCCCCCTTCTTTTTTGACCAGCTCGGCATCAATGTTTACTTCGCTCATGTCATTGACGATCACGGCCACTTTCATTCCGTCCCGATTGTTTAACACATGATTCAAAATCGTTGTTTTCCCTGCACCCAAATATCCGCTCAGCACCGTTACCGGTATTACTTTCTTATTCATTGGTGGTACGCTCCCTTTAATATAAGCTCATTATCTGCACGTCATTTAAATAGTAATAATTACTATTATCATTAGCATTCAGTAATATACAGTATCCCTTTCGCCTTGTCAACTACGAAGAAACCCTTGTAATGAATCATAAAAAGTTATTAATATATGGTAATAACGATACTTAAAGAATAAGGTGAATGTTTTGCGATCAATCTGGCTCGGTATATTGGCGGCTTTCTTTTTTGCTTTTACATTTGTTTTCAATAGGTCAATGGAGTTATCAGGCGGAAGCTGGATATGGAGTGCTTCTTTGCGCTATCTGTTTATGCTCCCCGTTTTATTCGTCATCGTTTTGACCCAGCGCAAGCTTAAACCTCTTTGGAACGTCATGAGAGAACGACCGGGGATCTGGGTTTTATGGAGCTTCGTCGGGTTTGGACTGTTTTATGCTCCATTGTGTTTCGCATCGGCTTATTCACCAGGCTGGCTGATCGCGGGAACATGGCAAATTACCATTATTTCCGGTTCATTGCTTGTTCCTTTATTTTCTGAAATTGTGCAAACGGAAAATGGCCCTTTAAAAGTACGAGGAAAAATCCCCATTCAGGGACTTATGATGTCTTTGGTTATTTTACTTGGGATTATTCTCATGCAATTCGAACAGTCGCAATCCATTTCTACCCAGAATTTTGTATTCGGCATTCTGCCTGTCGTACTCGCTTCATTTGCCTATCCACTAGGTAATCGTAAAATGATGGAAGTTTGTGCAGGGCGATTGGATGCCTATCAACGTGTTCTCGGGATGACATTAGCCAGTTTGCCGTTCTGGTTATTCCTTTCGTTATACGGGGTTTTTAGCGTGGGAATGCCGAGTCAGGAGCAGACGCTGCAATCCGCTTTGGTGGCCGTGTTTTCAGGAGTGATTGCTACAGTCCTGTTTTTTAAAGCAACAGATCAGGTTCGGGGAAATATGCAAAAGTTAGCAACGGTGGAAGCAACACAATCTCTGGAAGTGCTTTTCGCATTAATGGGAGAACTGATCTTATTATCCATACAGATTCCCTCTCTTTTATCATGGATAGGTATGTTCATCGTTATTCTTGGCATGGTTCTGCACAGTTATGTTATACATGATAAGAAAATCATCCCTCGGATAATGCCCAAAAAGACAGATCACGTTTAGCGCAGGATTATTCTAGTCATGATCGCTTATTATTCAGGTTCTGACAGGGCAATCTGGTAAAAAAGCAGCAGACTCAGGAGGCTACTCCTGCTCTGCTGCTTTTTTGCGATTCGCTTCTTGTCACCTTGGCACTCACCGTCAATGCTCACTTCGCTTCCACGAATGATGCCTAAATAGGAATGATGCTTGAATAGAAAGGGTTCAACTTACCAAGCGTAGGCTTCCGGCGCAGGTTTGCCGGGACCAGGGAAAATTTCGTTCAGCTTGGCAAGCACATCCTCGCTCAATTTGACCTCAGGCACCCGGAGAGCATCCTCCAGTTGTTCCAATGTCCGTGGACCGATAATCGGAGCCGTTACGGCCGGATGGGACAATACCCAAGCCAGCGCAATCACGTCTTCCTTTTCGCCCAGCTCGCGAGACAACGCTGCAAATTGCTCCAGCTTCCCACGATTCTGTTCAATCTTTTCCTTGGAACGTGCGCTGCGTGAGCCGGTGCCTGCCAATGCATTACGTCCCAGCAGCCCGCCAGCCAGCGGGCTCCATGGAATAACGCCGAGTCCCAACTCCTGAGCCGCAGGTAATACCTCTAGCTCAGCAGAACGTTCGTTCAGATTATACAAATGCTGCTCGGATACAAGCCCCAGAAAACGGCGTGCCTTCGCTTCGGCCTGCGCCACAGCAATATGCCAGCCGGCAAAGTTACTGGAACCGATATAGTCAACTTGCCCGCGGTCCACAACCGACTCAAAAACGCCCCACAGCTCATCCCATGACACATTTCGGTCAACATGATGCATCTGATACAGCTCGATATGATCGGTCTGCAAACGTTTCAGAGAAGCATCCAAATGACGGCGAATTTTGTAAGCTGACAAGCCTGATCCTGCGTTCGGACCGTCGTTCTCATTTTTCATATCCCCGTATACCTTCGTTGCAAGCACGACCTTCTCGCGTCTTCCGCCACCCTGCTGGAACCAGCGTCCAATAATTTCTTCCGTCCACCCTTTACGGGCCTGTCCGTACACATTGGCTGTATCAAAGAAGTTAATGCCCGCATCCAGCGCGGCATCCATAATTTTAAACGCTTCCTTTTCTTCGGTTTCCGGTCCAAAATTCATTGTCCCCAGACACAACCGACTAACCTGCAAGCCTGACTTTCCCAAATATGAATATTCCATACTGCCTCCCGCCTTTGCCTAAGAATTTTAAAATTTCGCAAAAATCCCTGCCAAAAAAGACCATACCCACTTTATTCACCAGAAAACACCACCTTGAAACACCCTAAAATAGAAATGTATTATTTAGCGCAAACAAAAAAGCCCCACACCCTGCCGAAGCAGTCAGCGCGAGGCCATCCCCCCTCATACAACCCGCCGTATGTTAAAAAGAAAGTGACTTTACGGTGGTAGCCCCAGCGGAGCGGAGGATTTGAATCTGTAGAAGCGGAGCGTTCGCCTTTGCCACGGGATTCTTACCTTTTCATGTCCTATCCAAACCAAAGAATCCCGTGGCAACAGCGATCGTAAGATCAAATCCTTCGCGGAGCGCTCTCTCCATCCACCGTAACTCACTCTTTTTTAACAATCAAGGAATCAATTTCGTCTCTTTCGCTCGCTCAGCCATCTTCTTCGTATACTTGCTGAGCGGCTTCTTAAATACCAATCCAAACAGGAAGCAAACCCCGATAAATACAAACAGCATCACCACATCCCGCGTCACCGTCGAAGGCAGCATTCCTCCTACCGTTTCCCGTAGCAGACTAACCGCATAGGTGAACGGTACAAACGGATTCAGCGCTTGAAAAAACGGCGTGCTTGTAGCAATCGGGAACGTGCCACCTGAACTGGAGAACTGGAGCACCAGCAAGATAACCGCCAGCCCCTTACCAATATTGCCAAACACCGAAACCAGTGTATAGGTCATGGCCGTGAACACGAGACTAATCAGCATGGAGGACAGTACAAATGCCACCTTGGCATCCACATACGCACCGAGCAGGAACAAGTCACCAAGCGACACACTAAGCGCCTGAAATATACCAATGGTGGAGAAGGTCATAAGTCGCCCGAAGTACACCTGGTAGCTTTTATATTTACCTTCCGGGTCCTCCACATCTACCCTGAACATCGACACCAGCAGCATCGCGCCTACCCAAATGGACAATGTAGTATAAAAAGGCGACATTGCAGAACCGTAGTTCGGAATCGGATAAATCCGCTCCTGTTTCAACGACACCGGACTGCCGAGAAAATCGCTCTCCTTTTTCACATCCCCCTTGAGCAGCGCAATGGCCCGTCCGAGGGCATTTTCACCTTTTAGCTTGCGAATCATGTCCGCAGCCTGACGTATGGAATCCTCAGCCGCAGGAAGATCCGTTCTTACAAAGTTGGCTACCTGGTGCACCGCGTGTTCGGCCTCTGGAAACTTGTTCTCAATCAGGTCAGCCATTTTGACAAACTGCTGCTCCGCTTTCGGCAAATCGTTACGTACAAAATTCGCCGCCTGATGAATTTTGCTTTTAACCCCAGGCAAATCGTTATTTACGAAGTCCGCTGCCTTGTTTACGGCATTCGTAAATTCGCCCATGCGGCCCTGAATCGTCGTAGCCGCTTCATGCAGCTTTTGCCGATATTGTGGCAGGTCCTGCTGAAGACGGGTCAGTTCTTCCTGACCAAATTGTGCGGCAGCCTGAGCATCGTTTAATATTTTTTCAATATTCGGTAGCTGCTCTTGGGCCGTATTCAGCACATTCGCAGAATTGCGGGCAACGGTCTTCATTTGATCCAACGCTTTTTGAATGGCTGGTGCGTATTCCGTATCATAGTTGCCCAAAATGCTGTCAATCCCGCTGCTGATTTCTCCAGCAAGGCGGTCAGCGTTATCCAGCAGATTTTGTGCAGGCTTCTCGCCGCGCTGAATGGCATCCCCGATGCTTGTAACCGTGCTATTCAAGCGACGGAAACGGTCCTCTATCCCGCTCACACGGGAAATGAGCGAATCCAGCGGCTGACTCGGCAAATATCCGTTCACACGGGACAACAATTGAGAAATATGATCCAGCACTCCCACGGCAGTAGTCAGTCTTCCGCTAACCCGTTTCACCGCAGCCTGTGCTGCTTTAGGATCAAAATCAACACCACGGATGATCCCTGTAATCTCCGAAACTTCATTTGCCATTTGCTGTACCAACTGTAAATCCTCTTTGACCACCGTTCCGACTGAATCAAGCGCACTATCATTTTTATCCAGAAAGTCAAGCAATCCGTTTGTAAAATCCTTGCCCGTATCCGCAATTTTTTGTACTTCCGGCAACGCTTTTTGTGCGGCATTAATGACCTTGAGCGCTGTTTGCGTGTCCTCCAATGCCGTAGCTAATGCGCTTTCTACCTTACCGAAATTTTGATCCAGCTCCACGATTCGATCCCCGGCCTTTTGAATGTCCGGCAGCCTTTTTTGTATATCTAAAATAACCGCCGCCACCTTGTCCAGCTCGGGCAAGTTTTTTTCAATTTTCAGCACCAGATCGCCAGCGCGGTTAATTTCAGGAATTTTCTCCTTTAATGCAATGATCTTTTGTCCCTGTGCCTTAATTTTCGGCAAATTCTGTTCCAGTTCGATAGCCTGCTTTCCTAATCTGTCGATATCCGGCAGTCGGTTGTTCAGCTCCAGCACCCGGTTCTCAATATTGCGAATGGTCGGTAATTCCTCCTCCAGCTTCACCCCGGCTTCCTTCAATTTGGTCAGCACAGCCTGACTGGCGGTTTCAATAAAGTTTTGACTAATCTGATTCGTCAGAGCGGTTGCTCCAGAAGAAGTGATTTTGGGAGCAACCGCATTGATTTTTTCATTGACGGCGTAATCAATCTCCGGCTTTTGCGGATTTTCCGTGAGCACGCTCGTAATTTTTTTGGAGAAATCCTTTGGAATGAGCAGGCTTGCGTAATAATCTCCGTTCAGCACACCTTTTCGCGCTTCCGCTTCATTGACAAAGGTCCAGCCTAATTTCTTGTTATTTTGAAGATTATGCAAAACCTCGTCACCGATATTAATCTTCTTTCCGTTCACCTCAGTGCCCTGATCCTGACTCGTTACTGCAATTTTAATACCAGATGTATTCGCATAAGGGTCCCACATTGCTTTCAAATTTACCCATGCATAGACGGAAGGCAAAAGAATGATACCTATGACCAATAAAGTCCCGGTTGATACTTTGAATACATTTTTCCAGTCTGTTAAGTAGATTTGCCATATCCTCCGCAACTTCACCACTCCTTGTATGTACATTAACCTGTAGTCCAGTGTTGTATGCACACGTATTGTAAACGATTCGAGCGAATGAAGCCAATTATTGTGTGCATACTCACAAGCTCACCTTCAATAATATGCGGGGTACATGATATAATAAATGGGAATGGAGATGATCTCGAATGAGCGAGCTACTGGACCCCCGAAATGACTTTGTGTTTAAACGTATTTTTGGCAGTGAAGACAATAAAGATGTACTCTTGACTTTTCTTAACCGTACTTTCGCGGAGTCAGGTGAGTCGCCATTAACTTAAATCATTTTGCTGAATCCTTATACGGATAAAGATGCTCCACTTGACAAGCAATCCATTTTTGACATTTGGGCAAAAACGGCGACAGGCAAGCATATTAACGTGGAAATGCAGCTATTTAATAAATATGATATTGAAAAACGAACCCTGTTTTATTGGAGCAAAAGATATTCGGGTCAGTTACAAGAGCGACAAACGTACAAAGAACTCAAAAAATGTGTCACTATCAATATTCTAAACTATTCCTTTCTGCCGAATGATCGATATCACAATGTGTTTCATTTACGTGAGGATCACACGGGAATTGAGCTTAGTGATGACCTTGAGGTTCATTTTATGGAATTATCGAAGGTAAATGACACGTCCGTTCCAGTGGAAGGTGGCTTAATTAATTGGCTACTCTTTTTGAAAGGGGCTGACAAATCCAACTGGGGGGTGCTAACTGTGAATGAACCAACTTTAAAAAAAGCGATGGATACACTGGAGTTCCTAAGCCAGGATCGGGAAGCGCGGCGTTTGTACGAGGAACGTCAAAAATACCTTCATGACGAAGCCTCTATGATTGAGTGGGCCACGGAAAAGGGGCTAAAAAAAGGGCTAGAAGAAGGTTTGGCTAAAGGTTTGGAAGAAGGACTGACTAAAGGCGAGCGCAAAAAAGCTGTTGAAATCGCAAGGAACATGCTATCTTTAGGTATTGAGATTGAAGTTATTGCCAAAGCGAGCGGATTATCTAAATCCGAGGTTCAATCATTGAAACCGATTCAATAATTTATTTTTAACAAAGCGTTAAACCCTGAAAGCTCGCCCTGTTCTCTCTAAAGAACAGGGCGAGCTTTTTGTAAAATAGCCTTACCACTTACAATCTTCAACTCACCGTTCTGATAGCCAACGATATAGCTAAGCTGATACTGTCGGTACTGTGTGGTTCCGTTCCTCGTTCACTAGCCATGATCATGGCGAACACATTCATGTCATTCCTCCCCCATCACAAACAAACCAAAAAAGCCCCTCAGGCCTAGTTCATAGGCTTAAGGAGCTTCTTCATCGCTACATTATCCGTTTTTTAATAATCTGGCCCCTGAAAAGGCTGCGCCGTGACGCAGTTTCCGCTTTTCCAGCCGTTTGTGCAGTGAACGGTTATACAGAAATTGAATGACAAAATACGAAATAATCCCTAGGACCACGCCAAAAATCGACATGCCGATCAGAATATGCAATCCTCCATGTAGCAGGTCTCTGAATACAGACCAGTTTCCATGAAACAGCTCCATAAAGGAATGCTCGTGAAGCCGACCTCCCCGGACATGGACCGGGTAATGGGACGGATAAACCCAAGCTCCCAGTTGCTTGGCGAACGGCATCAGCACAATCGGCAAAAAGGTCAGCTTACCTACAACGTTGCCCACAATTGCCGCAGGCAGCGAACCGCCGGACAACCGAACAACCGGGTAAAACACGAGATACACCAGTGAAGCCGTGGAGATGACAATCATCTCCAGAGCGAAGCCGATGGCAAAGCCCAGAGATATTTTCTTCACTCCACCCGGCGCACGCAACAGCTTGATGAAATTCAGACGAATCGCCCGCCATATATTTTGAAGCACATTATATTTCTTCTTTGATTGTTTAGATTTGAGCCTGTTCGGATTGAGCTTTATCAATAGGAGGACTCCTTTAACAGTACAATTCAAGTTCAGGAATGAGGTTATACAGCCTCCCATCCTTACTTATGTCTATACTGTCATTATAACCCTCAGCGTTCGAAAAGCAATGCCATTCCGCCTGTTTCGCTGTTTTAGGACAAGATTCGCTTGTTGACTTCGTTTTGGAGAGGTATAATGTCCCAAATATCCGCCGCGTACTGCTGAATAGTGCAATCACTGGAAAATTTACCAGCATGCGCCATGTTTACAATGGCACGCTGCGTCCACTCGGACGGATTCCGGTACACCTGCTCGATCTGCACCTGAGTATCTACATATGCGGCAAAGTCCTTGAGCACAAAGTATTCATCATTATGATCAATCAGGGATTGATAAATAGCCTCAAACTCCCGTTCATGCCGCGTAAAAGGAGCGTCGTTCACCAGTTGATCCAGCACTTCACGCAATCTTTCGTCACTGTTGGCTGTTTTGCGTGCTGAATATTGTCCGTCCCGGTAATACGCCTCGATTTGATCCACCTTCAGTCCGAAAATGAACATATTGGCGTCGCCCACCATTTCATGCATTTCTACATTGGCTCCATCCAGCGTGCCTAGGGTGAGTGCACCATTCATCATAAATTTCATGTTCCCGGTGCCTGAGGCTTCCTTACCTGCTGTGGAAATCTGCTCGCTGACATCCGCCGCAGGAATAATCAGCTCGGCCAGTGAAACCGAATAATTTTCCAGAAAAACGACTTTCAGCTTGTCCCTGACATCCACATCCCGATTGATCGTGTCCGCCACGTTGTTAATGAGCTTAATCGTTTGCTTGGCAAGATAATAGCCGGGAGCAGCTTTAGCCCCAAAAATAAACGTACGCGGTACCACATCCAGAGAAGGATTATGCTTGAGCTGGTTGTAAACATGCATCACATGTAAAATATTAAGCAGTTGTCGCTTGTATCCATGCAATCGTTTGACCTGTACATCAAAAATCGAGGACGTATCCAGTCGCACGCCCTGTTTAGCAAAAACATGCTCAGCGAGCCTGACTTTATTACTTCGCTTAATCGCCTGTATCCGCTCCTTGAACGACTCGTCCCTGCTGTAACGAAGCAGATCGATCAGCTCGCGTGGACGGGTTCTCCAGCGTGTGCCTATCGTTTCATCATACAAGCTTGCCAGCTCGGGATTCGCGTGCATGAGCCAGCGGCGATGGGCAATTCCGTTCGTTTTATTGTTAAAGCGGCCGGGGTACAGCTCGTGAAACGGCTTCATTTCCCGCTCCTTTAAAATTTGCGTGTGCAGCGCAGCCACTCCGTTAACGCTGTAGCTGCCGACAATCGCCAGATGGGCCATGCGAATTTGCTCACCGTGAATAATCGCCATTTCACCAATTTTGATGTCCTGTCCCGGATAACGCTCCAGCAGCATTGCACAATAACGCTTGTTAATCTCTTCAATGATAAGAGAAACTCGCGGAAGCAACTCCCGCACCATATTGATAGGCCATTGCTCCAGCGCCTCGCTCAATATCGTATGATTCGTATACGAAACCGTCCGCGTCGTAATATCCCACGCTTCATCCCAGCCCAAGCCCTTCACGTCCATCAAAATACGCATAAGCTCCGGTATTACGAGCGTCGGATGTGTATCGTTAATATGCAGCGCTATTTTGTCAGGCAACTGGCTGTAGGGCAACCGAAGCTTCTCAAACGTCCGCAAAATACTTTGCAAGCCGGCCGAGCAGAGGAAATACTGCTGCTTCAAGCGAAGCAGCTTGCCCTCATAATTCGAATCATCCGGGTACAGGAACGACGAAATGGATTCCACCGAGCGATTATAGTCGAGAAAGCGGTAGTAACCGCCCTCGCCTCGAATCGGCCCTCGGACAGGGTCGAGTGCTGATTCCGCGCTCCAGATCCGCAACGTATTCACCTGCGCATGTCCGTAGCCCACAAGCGGAATATCGTACGGAACTGCCCAGACCGTTTCGGCATCCTGCGTCTCGAATACAAGACGACCGTTCTCCTCCCGAGTTTCCACACGTCCCCAGAACTGAACCTCGACCTTCTTGTCGGGGCGGCGCTCCTCCCAGACGTTTCCTTTTTGCAGCCAGTAATCAGGCAGCTCCACCTGGTTTCCGTCCACAATACGCTGCTCGAACAGGCCATACTTGTAACGGATGCCGCAGCCATGTCCTGCATAGCCAAGGGATGCCAGCGAATCCATGAAGCAAGCCGCCAGACGGCCGAGACCGCCATTGCCCAGCCCCGCGTCTGCCTCCTGTTCTTCAATCTCTTCCAGATCCCAGCCCAGCTCTCCCAGTGCCTGCCGGACCATATCCAGCACGCCCAAATTCAGCAAATTGCTGCCCAGCAGACGGCCTATCAAAAATTCCAGTGAAAAGTAATAGACCTGCTTCTCTTGTCCTTCTTTATAGGCTTGGTTCGTTTCCGCCCAATTTCTGCCGACTTGTTCGCGGATCATACCGCCCAAAACCTTGTATATGTCTTCCGCCTGGGCTTCCTGCATCGTCTTGCCCAGCCTTCCGACCAGTTGCTCTCGAAAAGCCTGCTTAAATGCTTCTTTATTGCTGAACAAAGGTGTGACCTCCTGTTATTTCCGTTTTAAATGCTGAATTATATCTTTAAATCACGCTATTTTTGGCAATGACATAGGGTACTCTGGCGTCTCCAATCAGGGTACGATCCGGTGAAAGCTGCACATCCTTATCCAAAATCACATTCTCCACCACTGCGCCTTTACGGATGACACATTTTTGCATAATGATCGAGTTGCTTACCCGTGCGCCCTCCTCCACCCGTACCCCGCGAAAAAGGATGCTGTTCTCCACCTTGCCCCCAATCGTGCAGCCGTTGGCGATAAGCGAATGATCCACCTCGGCAGTGTCCGTATAACGGGTTGGAGCTTCATATTTGATTTTCGTATGCACCGGCTGATTCTGGAACAGCGCTTGATATTGCTGCTGATCCAGCAGCTTCATGCTGTTTTTATAGTAACTCTCAATGGAATTAATCACGGCATGATAGCCTTCATAGGGATATGCATAAATGCGCAGACCACTAGGGTTTTTCTGAATGGCATCCCGGAAAAAATGGTTATCCTGATGAGCAATGCAATGCTTCACCTGATCAAGATACAGGCTTTTGTCCATGACGAAAATTTCCAGATAAATATTATGATGATCCTGCTCCTGATGAATGCCCGTCACCCGTCCGTCCTCATCAATCTCCAGTCGAACACAGGGAGCGTGCTCAGATTCGAGCTGATCTATTGCTTTGTACACAAGGGTGACGTCCGCGTTCTTCTCCCGATGGTAACGGTATACATCCTCAATATCAACCTTATTGACATGCTGCGTTCCGGCGTGAACAATGGTCTGACCCGATGAACGATGAAAAAAGTCCAGATTGTTGTGTACATGCTGCAAATCTCCAAGTGATGCATCCGTCGGATCATTCCAGTCCGGTGGTAAAATGAACAATCCGCCCCGTCTGCGGTCCAGATCCCAAGGCCGTCCTTCACCCAGATGATCCAAAAGCGAACGGTATTTGCGACGGATGAACAGTGCAATATCATGCACCCCTGCATGCATCATGTTAGATAAGGTAAAATCAATGAGCCGATATCGACTGGCAAAGGGTACTGCGGCCCCGCACCGGAAATAGGTCAACTCCTTCAACTGATCCAGTTCGTGATCCAGGTTGATGACTCCAATGAGTCGGCTCATAGCGGACACCGTCCTTATCCGGGTTATATTCGTGCATGAAGCTGGCTTTCCTGATCGAACAAAACAATTTCATCCGAACTGCCCTCAGATCCGATGACCGCGTTGTCTTCAATAATTATGTTTTCGCTCACGATGGCCCGGTGAACGCGAACATTGCGACCAATTTTGACGTTTGGCATAATGACAGAATCGGTAATAACACTCCCTTCTCCTACCTCAACTCCGTAAAATAGCACGGAATGCCTGACCTCTCCGTCCACCACGCAGCCTTCATTCACGATGCTGTTTTTCAGAATCGCCCGTTGGGTTATATACTGGGCCGGTTGATTGGGGCTACGGGTATAGATGCGCCAGAAAGGGTCGTTCAGATCCAGAGGCGGGTCTTGAGCAAGCAGATCCATGTTGGACTCCCACAAGCTCTGAATCGTGCCTACATCCTTCCAGTACCCGGCAAACGGATACGCATACAGCGACCGCCCGTGCTGGAGCAGCAACGGAATGATATCCTTGCCAAAATCATGCGAGGATTCAGAATCACTCGCGCTCTCCAGCAGATATCGGCGCAGCACCTCCCATTTGAACAAATAAATGCCCATGGAGGCCAGCGTGCTTTTTGGCTGTTCCGGCTTTTCCTCAAAGTCGTATATTTTCAGATCATCATCGGCGTTCAGAATCCCGAAACGTTTGGCTTCCTGAATTGTGACGTCGATTACGGAAATGGTGCAGTCTGCTCCCTTTTCCTTGTGATAATCGAGCATGCGACTGTAATCCATTTTATAAATGTGATCTCCAGACAAAATGAGTACATGCTCCGGGTCATATTGATCCAAAAAATGGAGGTTCCGATAAATAGCATCCGCCGTACCTCTATACCAATTGTTTCCATTCTCCTTTTCGTGGGGTGGCAAAACGAAAACTCCTCCGTCCAGTCGGTCCAAATCCCAGTCGCTGCCGATACCGATATAGGAATGAAGCACCAGCGGTTCATATTGGGTCAGCACGCCCACGGTATCAATACCGGAATGAGTGCAATTGCTGAGGGGAAAATCAATGATGCGGTAGGTTCCTCCAAAAAATACAGCCGGTTTGGCAAGTGTACGGGTCAGTCCTTTGAGTCTTTTGCCTTGTCCGCCAGCGAGCAGCATGGCAACTACTTCCTTCTTTCTCATAACAAAGACCTCCCTGTCATGTGCATCTGAAGCAATTGCGGCAGGATACTTGGTAATATCCATTAAACGTGAATAGGCAGTCGTAATCGTTTCATAGCCGAAGGAACGGGTAAGATTTGATGGAAAGGGTAAAATCATAGTTATGCGGAACGGGCGCAATGAAGCACTAAATCGTGAAATCCCGTTCATCATTTCACATTTTGGATGATTTTAAATCGTTTGTGTATGACAACATGAGCATAAGGAGGCATGAATCATGAAGAATAAAAAATGGGTGGTAGCTGCATTGGGAATGGGTGTTGCGTATCTGATGAAAAATAAAGGAGCGCGTGATAAAGTATTGAACAAGGCACAGACCCTGATCAACCGCGCAAGGACATCGTAAAGCTTTAAATTAAGAAAAAGAAAGCCTCTCTGAATAGGCATTCAGGGAGGCTTTGCTCTGACTTCCTCTGCGTCCACGAACACAATGCCCGTTCGAAGCAGTATTTGAAGATGGTCAGGCATTCTCCTGATGTTCTTCTACTTCCATAATATGTTCGACCGTAAAGGTTCGATGCATCCATTCGGAGGATCGGTAGGCGTGTAAAAGACCTGCTATACGAATTTGCTCTTTATCTACTTTCTTGAAGGTATGAGTTATTCCCACCTTTCCATTAAAAGGGAAAAAGGAAAGGCCCACAGCCTGATCCGACAGCCACTCGGCACGGACTCGCCCACATTCATGGCGAACCGCCGGAAAGCTCAATCCGTCAGCAAACCATTCATAATCTGCAGCAGGTGTACCCGGCTCACGGCTGCACAGAAACAGACTCAATTCGTCGCAGAACAACATTCTGCGTACATCCGTCCGCACCTGATGGTCAAAGGTTACACCAAATGACATCTCCTGTTTGAGCCTGTGCCGACGCTGTTCCTCCGCCACCTGATAAGCACGCGTCACTTGCTTGTCCTGAGCATCCTTATGCTCGGTCCGTCCGACGAGTTCCTTGTACATCAGGCTACACAGCAGTGCCGCATAGGAATTCACTTGCTCGACTTCATCAATTCCGAGACGATAGAACACAAAACGTGGATTGAGTGGAAAATCAATAAACGTATAGGGGGCAGACACCTGATCATTCCAGAAAGGAGCGGCGTCCAACTCAATCCACCCTCGGTCATGTTCCCGTGCTGCATATACAAAATCCTGCTTATGTCGTCTATTCTTAAAAGCACTTTCTTCCCACTGTGAAGCCAGCTCACCTGAAATATGGGCATGGTCATGTTGCGTCGTCATCATATATGCTTGGTCCGTTTCATAAATAACCATATGCTCTCCCCTTCCGTCCGGCGATTCATCTGATTCGTGTATAAAATCTCTGTTTGAAGGCCATGGTTATACTTATTTTCATTATATCAGGATAAGGGTAAAAAGGCAGCGAAGTTTTCCGCATCCTTACTTCTAATTACCCGTAAGCTTCCTCACTCGAAACTGCTGCGGCGTCATCCCTTCCAGCTCACGAAACACCTTGTTAAAATGCTTTGCATTGTTAAAGCCTACGGCAGCCGCAATTTCATAAATCTTGCCGCCTTGACACCCCAGCAGTTTCTTGGCCTCTGCAATGCGCAATTTTTTTACATATTGAACAAAGCTCATGCCTGTACAGGCTTTGAACGCCTGACTAAAATACGTGTAATTCAACGATACCGAATTGGATACTACCGCCATATTCAAATCCTCGCTGTAATGAGCATGGATGTATTGGATAGCTCGCGTCATACTACCGCTTCTATCGGCGATGACACTAGCTCCATCCATGCTTCCGGCCCGTCTATCCTTCTCCACTCCGACAATATTATCGTTTATGATAGGGTTCCTCTGTTCCAGTCTGTCCTGACCTGCGTGCTGCTCCAATTCCTCGTTCAAGGTTGTCAGCGCACCGAACAGCTCCTCCCTGACAATCGGCTTGAGCAAATACTCCCGTGCTCCGCAGCGAATTGCTTCTCTTGCATACTGGAACTCATCATATCCACTGAGAATGATTACCATAGGTCTGCGTCCCGGCTCCAGCTCGCGGATATGCTGCATCAGCATAATGCCATCCATGACAGGCATACGGATATCCGTAATGACCAGCTCAGGTGAATAGTGCTGTACATGCTGCCAAGCCTCTCTTCCGTCCTTGACTAGTGCACATTCATATAAGCCGGAAAATTCCCGTTCAATCATGGCCTGAAGGCCCATTCGAATGTTCTTTTCGTCATCCGCAATCAATAGTCTGGTCGCCATTGTCCACCCCTCTCATCATGTGACGTCTGGGCAAAATCAGGGTCACTGTCGTCGATTGTCCAAGGATGCTGTCCAGTCTGATGCCGTACCCGACGCCATAATGCATAGTCAGGCGACGATGCACATTGCGCAAACCGATCCCTCCATTCACTCCCGGCTCACGAGAATCCATATCTTTTTGTGCCAGACCTGACATAATGTCTTGTCTTCTCTCTTCAAGTATCCCTGCTCCATTATCCCGAATGCGCAGTTCAAATCGTTCCTGCATCATGCAGGCTTCTATGGTAATGCTGAAAGTCCGTTCAGGCTGTTCCCATCCAACCATTTCATTGTGTAATGCACTCCAGCCGTGCTTGATGGCATTTTCCACCACAGGCTGTAGCGACATTTTCAGCACTTCCTGCTCCATATACGCTGGCGGCAGATGAACCTCCAGACCAATTTGGTTGTCATGGCGAATGTTCATAATAGCCACATAATGCTGAATATGGCGAATTTCGTCCCGCAGCGCAACATATGGCCCGGACCATTGGAGATTGTAACGCATCATCGAGCCAAGAGAGGTCAAGGCATCCGACAACGGATACTGACGCTCCAGCTCTGCCATCATTTTTAAATTTTCCAGCGTATTATAAAGAAAATGGGAATCAATTTGATGCTTGAGTGCTTGCAATTCAGCCTCCTGAGCAGCAGCCTGCTTGTGTACTGCCTCGGCAATAAGCCCGTTAATCTGACTCAGCAGACTGCGGAAATACAGGGCCAGCTCCGCCACCTCTCCCTGTCCATACACGGGAATCCGAAGCTGAAAGTCTCCGTCCTGCTGTACCTTCTTCATGGATTCCCGCAGTGTATGAAGCTGTTTGAGGATAAAAGCGTGCAAGGTGTAGGAAATAAGTGACATCAACAAAATCAGCACACAAATAATAAGCAGCATAGCATTGCGCTTCTGACGGAGATCACCCAGCGAACCGTCCAGCGCTACCACGTTTAGCAGATAAGCGTCCAGCCCTTCTATAGAACGGTACAGACCGAGATAAGGCTTATTTTCATAAGTAAAATCAAAAGCACCACCTGGTCCCTGAACGCGGGACTGAAACAGATGGCGCAAATCGGACTCAGGTATGGGAAGCGCATCGAATGGAGAGGAGGCTGTCGCTATATCGTTAAAAGACATGAGCTTGCCGCTGTTCCATGGGCTGGAATCGCTGCCGCCCCATATGAGCATTTGTGACGATGCACGGTTATCTTGCGGAGTATCAAATACTCTGGGCGAAAATAACTCCAGCCTCATGTTCGTTTCCACCAAGCCCGCGTGTCTTTCTCCAGCACTTCCTGCAGCCTGAATTTCACGCAGCAAAGCCATATACTGCACCGTTTCGCTTTCCTGTCGTGCTTGCCCTCGAAGCAAGCTTTTCGGTCCCTGATACATTTCCCACCAGATTTTTCCTCGCTGATGTTGGGCTGTTTTCAGCCAGGAAACCATAGGTAATCGTGACTCGTTGAAAATCATCGGCCATATTTCGCGTACGTGTGGATTGCTCGTATACAGCCGAATATTCGCCACATTGGGATTGCTGTACAGCAAATGCTGCAAATTCGGAAACACGTTCATGTTGAATTGCACCAGCTCATCACTGCTCATTTCACGTTCCTCAGTCAAATAACGGAGTACGTTGCGATCTGAAATCGCAAGCTGTGCGGTTCGCTCCATAATTTCCATATTGCTGTGAATATGGGCCAGCTCTGTATCCAGCACATACTGATTTTGGGCGGTAATCTCTTGCATGGTGTTCTCGTATAGCTGGTGAAAGGTATATAGCGAGAATAATACAACCGGGATTAAAATAACGGCGATATATGCGACAATGAGCTTGACTTGCAGAGAGCAGCCACCAAGCCGATCCGCCGTATCCGTCAGCCACCGCCATACTTCGCGGAGTAGCGGTCTTCTTATTCGTGAACGTCTGCGGCTTGGCATGAAATCACATCCTTATCGGTTCAATAAATCAGATCATTTGGTGAACTGCTCTATTTTCTTGAGGTTTTCTTCATAGGCCTTTTGCTGATAAGCCATGACCTTGTCATAACCGGCTTTTCTGCGATCTTCCAAAAAGCGGGCAAACAATTGGTCGAATTTCTCATCCGAGGAAGCCAGCAGCAGCTTTGGCAATGCCTTGCCCCAGATTTGATCTATCCGTCCTGACGCAATGCCCTCTGCCGATGTTCCGGTCGGTTTGATGTTGTCGTATTGGGAGAAGCCTTTCGTCTTGCCCTTCGTCCAATCCTCCGGCTGCTTGTATGGCTCCACGCTGGGCGGCGCCCACTGCAAATTCATATTCGTGTCCATCAGCATCCAGAAGGTGAAGGCAGCACCATATTTTTTATCAAAAGCAGCGCGGTCCTTGTTCATCTGCTCCAGCACCTCCGGCTTAAAGGCTGGCTTACCGTTAACCGTATCCCACAGCTTCCCCTGCTCCCCGAGGTACAGGTCACGGTTCCCTTCCTCGCTAATCAGATAGGTCAGGAATTCAATAGCCCGCTCCTTGTCTTTGACATCCTTGGAAATGAGCGTTACCGTCCAGCCAGAAATACCCGGTCCAGCCAGCGCAGGCGGATCCAGCTTGCTGTTCGAGGGCCCATCGACCGCGATATAGACGGAGTTCGGGTCCTTCGCATACAATGTAGCCTGTTGTCCAGCAAAGTCGGAGCGCTGATACAGCATGGCAAAATACCGTCCCTGTGCTACCTTTTCCTCCATTTGCGGACGCTTGTCGATAAATACATCCTTGGCGATCAGCCCCTGCTCATTCGCTTGACGGAAGGTTTTGAGCCACCGAATATATTCTTCGTCTGAACGGCGGTCGTATAGCTTTCCGTCCTTTTCATGAGGAATGGCTAGAAAATTGAGTAAATAGTCTTCAAAAGAGTAATTCCCGTTGTCCGTAAATTCGTGAAACCCTATCGGGATCAGCGGCTGACCGTTCACATCAGGAAATTTCTCTTTCGCTTTTTGAAGCGCTTCCAAAAATCCTTCCGGTGTTCTCATATCCGGCTTACCAATCGCCTCATACATGTCCTTCCGCACCATAAACGTCTGGTTAGAAACAAAATTTTGCCCGTATTTTTGATAATCCTGCGGTGAAGAGGAAGCGTTGGGATAGCCGTATACATTTCCGTCCGGTTGCTGATACCAGGACATTTTCGCCGGGTCTGCCATTTTAATCAAATACGGATCGTATTTCTCAGCCAGCTTGTTGAGTGGAAGCACCATTTTGCCCTCAATCATTTTTTTGACTGCATCCTCTCCCCAACCGAGCGTCACAAAATCAGGCAGCTTGCCCGAGGCCAGCATGGTATTAAGCTTCTCATTTTCATTCCCTGCAGGTACGATAAAATTGACGCTGACCCCGGTTTTCTGCGTAACATACTTCGAGGTCTCATCCGTGCCCCACTTGTTCGGGAACCAGGAAAAGTTCAAATACCAGTCAAACGTAATCGGCTCGGTATCCGCCTTCCATCCCGGCTCATCTGCCGTAGCCTTTGTCTTCTCGTCCTTCAATTCCGTGACAGCTCCGCCTCCTCCGGACGTACATGCCGCGAGCGAACCCGCCAGCAGAACGGCAGCCAGCAGCCCCTTCTGCCATTTGCGAATGTTCATCATAAATCTCCCCCTTGGATGATGTGCTATCCTTTGATCGAGCCGATCATCAGACCCTTGACGAAATATTTTTGCAGAAAAGGATATACCAGTACAATCGGTAGTGTCGTCACGACCATCGTCGCCAGCTTGATCGACTGCGAAGTGACGGACTGGGCAACAATCCCCGGTGCAGCAGACATCATCTGATTAGAGCTGGATTGGGCAACAACCCGGTACAAATACGTCTGAATCGGCTGAAGGTCCGTATTATTGATATAGATCATTCCGGTAAAATAATCGTTCCACTGGTACACCCCATGAAAAAGCGCAATCGTCGCTACCACGGGCATGGATACGGGAAGCACAATCCGGCAAAAGATACTGAAATCGTTCGCCCCGTCTATTTTCGCCGCTTCCTCCAATGCATCCGGCAGCTCTTGGAAAAAAGCCATAAAAATTATAAGATCAAAAAAGCTGAACATCGCCGGAATAATATAAACCCAAAAGCTGTCCAACAGCCCGAGATCACGTATCAGCAAATACGTCGGAATCAATCCCCCGCCAAAAAACAGGGTTATCGTACCGATCAGCATATACAGCTTGCGCCCAATCAGCTCCCTACGGGAATATGCATATGCAATCATGGCGGTAAAAAACACATGTACAATCGTGCCGATTACCGTCTTGGCGATGGTCACCCCCATTGCAGTCATAATACCGTTGTTCGCAAACACGGCCTGATAGCTCCCCAGACTGAATACTCGCGGCCACCAGTAAATACCGCCCCGCATGGCGTCTGCTCCTTCGTTAAAGGAGTTCACCAGCACGTACCACACCGGATACAACGTTACAAAACATATGATCAGCATGAAGACGCTGTTCACGACATCGAATATCGCTTCGCCTGTCGTTTTGCGTTGCAATAGCTGCATGCAGCCGTCCTCCTTTAGAATAGGGATGTATTATTAATCCGCTTGGTGACCGAATTGGCGATCAGCAGCAAAATAAGAGCAAGAACCGATTTCAGCAACCCCACTGCGGTCGAATATGAGAAACGCCCCTGCTGTATGCCCACCTGATATACATAAATATCCACAACATTACTTGCGCTTTCATTCAGTGAGTTACGTAATACGAGAATCTGGTCAAAGTTAGAGTTCAATATTCCGCTGACCGCCAAAATAAACAAAATGGATATCGTGCCCTTGATCGCAGGAAGCGTGACGTACCACATTTTCTGAAACCGTCCAGCTCCGTCAATGGTCGCCGCTTCATACATATCCGTCGATACACCCGCTATGGCTGCCAAATAAATAATGGCTGACCATCCAAGCTCCTTCCAGATATCCGAGCTGACGACAATGGCCCAAAAGTAGCTCGGCTCCGCCAAATAACTGATCGGCTGGTTGATCCAGCCCCAAGCCAGCAACAGATGATTGATCATCCCGGTATCTGCCAGCCACGTCGTTAAGATCCCGCCAAGAATAACCCATGATAAAAAATGAGGAAGATACGAAATGGTCTGAATGGACTTTTTAAACCGCGTAGACCGGATTTCATTCAGGAACAAAGCAAATAAAATGGGCAACGGGAACCCGATTGCCAGCTTGAGCAGACTGATGCCCAGCGTATTTTTGACAACATACCAAAAGTTATCATCCTCCAGAAAGGCCCGAAAATGCTCCAATCCCGCCCAAGGTGCGCTTGATATGGTGCCAATGATGTCAAAATGCTTGAAGGCAATCAGAATGCCGTACATCGGAATGTAATGAAAAATAATCATCCATACCACACCTAACAGCGCCATGGTCTGCAAATGTCTTTGTTGCACCCATTTACGAGCCAGTGCTCTCCCTTTTCCGGGTTGGCTCGGCGGCTGTTGTCGCGGCCTCCATTCTGTACGCATACGACAGACCTCCCTCCTCTATAATGTAAGCACTTACATTTCTTATTTTAGAGGCATCTGCTGTTCATGAGTAGTACCAATTTTTTTGATTTTGGTGTCTAAAGTTCAGGTAGCAGCATTCCGAGTCGCAGAATATTTTTGGCCTGTTGCGAATTTTTTACAATCTATTGATTTACGAAGAAGACTATCCAATGGTACGATATGCCTATATATTATTCCAATCATTACCTATACATCTAGATCAGGAGGATTAAGAAGAATGGAAGAATTGGTTCGTTCGATTCAAAAACAGATACGGATTAAAAAGGTAGCCTGCTGGGCGGGAATCATTTTGTTTGGCCTGTGTACTTTAGTCGGCATTGCGGCTCAAGAATGGCTTTTGACGATTCTTTCCCTGGGGATAACGGTTTTATCCGCTTATGCTTTAAGGCTGTTGCGCGGTATGACCCGGTTTACTTCGGAATATCAGCCAGGAAAGGGCTACTGGTACTATCGCCTTACGGTTCAACAAAAGCTGCGTTATCTCACCTGGGCACAATGGATAGTAGGCATCTCTACCGCTCTGATGTTTTTCGTGTTTCATGCCCGACTGACTTCTTTTGTCATAACTATTTTGTGTATCCTCACGATTCAATTTAGTATCAAGAAACGGATTAAAAATCATCAGGAGCCTGATGCTGCCGAGTTAGTAGAGTTTGTGCGTTTGGGGATCATCTCTCCCGATGAGCAGGCAATTGGAGTGTATAAAGATTTTGTGCATCTTACCCATACGTTTCGGGGGAACCAAATTATTATCGTGACGGATAAACGCCTGATTTCCGTGTTTATAGAGGAACAGGGTCGTGCGTTGAAAACGGAAATGCTGCTTTCGGGCATAAACAAGGTACGAGCGATCGGCACTGGTTTCCAGGGTCGTGGATTGCTTTTGTCAGTGAGCAACCGTGACCATAACGAGCTTCACGTTCATATGGTCGGACAAAGTATTTTCTTTTCTCCAGAGCAATTCGTGAGCTCCTTGCTACAAGCATTGGATGGGGCCTTAAAGAGCAGTCCATACCAAATGAAAGAAACATTCCCGACCTACCAGCAGTTGAAAATTTCATTGCATTCATCAGATCAGGGTGTTCTGCATAAGCCTACTACGGCTTAGTATTCATGAAACACCAAATAGCAAGCAAGCCCGGTTCCTAATGAGCTTGCTTGCTATTTGGCATACTTATACATCATTTATCTAGTTGTCAGAGAGCTTCTTTTCTACTTACTTCTGTCCAATTAATGATTTGCTCCATGATAAAACACGGAAATGAGGTCATGACTTGTAACAAACACCAGCAAGCTAAACAGACTGAGCGACAGAGGCTGTGAAATCAATTTTTTCATCCTTTAACACTCCTTTTAAAATAGTTATATATTGGTCTTGCTGTGTTGCCGTAGCTTGGGATCTGAAAATCTCAAATATCGCGGTACACTTCCTGAACTCATGCTCATGTTCCATACCCAGGGTATCTGACAGCATGAGGGATTGCAGAATATAGTTCAGCGCAACCGTAAACCGCTGCTGCTTGATGTAGTAGAGAGACAATTGATAGCAAAAGCGAAAATAATAAGACACATTCACAGGCTCTTCGAGATATTTGAAATCGTCAATTTGTTCAGCAAAGGGTTCAAGCACAGCCTCTAAAGGATAGTCGTGCCTGGATGCCCCCTCTACAATGGAAAGAAGCCCCGGTAACAGTTCTTCCGGATTGTCCTGAAGAAATTGAACGTATTCCTGCAACACTTCAAAACGACCTGACAAAATATCAAGGGCGTACAGATTGGCTTTGGCGGCATGGCGATAATACTCGACTTCCGCTTCCCCGTGAGGATCAAGACCATTAAACCAGCCCAATTCCGCATACTTTTCAATGCAATCTCGGGCTTCATCATATTTACCCTGTTTCTGAAAGGCCATTCCTTTCATCAGATGACTGTATCCATAGTAATATACTAGTGGACGTTTGGTATGTATGGGTTGTACGGATTTCTTGTGCGCTTTGTAGAACTGTAACTCCTGATACTTCTGGCTGGCACGGTCGTACAGATGATCACATAAAGCAATCATATTGGCTCCGTCGTTAAACGAAAATGACAGCTTAATCATGTTAACAAGTGTGTCTAAATCTGTGATGTCGGAGTGAACAAGATCATCCACCCTCCCCACCTCCTTGTCCGACTTTTCATATTCACCAAATAGAAGTTCGCAAAATAAAAGAATGAACTGAATACCGTTCATGATATGATATAATAACTTAATTACGTAATTATTACTTAATTAAGTTATATCATAAAATCAACTATGCCGCAAGCTTTTTATGATAATAAATTCCAATTATGCATTATGCCGAAGCAGGTCACGCCAACACAAAAAAGGAAGCGGAATCCTTCCGCCTCCCCATTCGTTGTAATCCTTTACAACGTAACACCATTTTTAAAAATAGCCAGCTCTCTGAAATTGTTCTTCTCGTTGTTCACCCAGGTTCCACTGGCTACATCGACAATGTAATCCACAAAGCTGCGGAGCGCATCCTCCATACTAACATCCTCCACCAGTGAACCGGCGTTGTAGTCGATCCAATGGGGTTTGGCCTTATACAGCGGCGAGTTGGTCGAAACCTTCATCGTCGGAACGAAGGAACCGAAAGGCGTACCGCGTCCAGTTGTGAAAATAACGAGCTGGCAGCCCGCTGCCGCAAGCGCCGAAGAAGCAACCAGATCGTTCCCCGGTGCGCTGAGTAGGTTGAGTCCCTTGGTTTTGAGACGCTCCCCGTACTGAATGACATCGGTGACCGTAGAAGAACCGGACTTTTGCGTACAACCCAACGATTTATCTTCCAGTGTCGTGATGCCTCCTGCTTTGTTGCCCGGCGACGGATTTTCGTATACCGGCTGCTTGTAATCCAGAAAATATTGCTTGAAATCGTTAATCAGATGCACGATTTTGCCGAATACTTCCTCGTCTGCCGCACGTTCCATAAGAATCGTCTCCGCGCCGAACATTTCCGGTACCTCAGTCAGTACCGTCGTTCCGCCCTGCGCGGCCATATAATCCGACAGCCGACCGAGCAGCGGGTTGGCGGTAATACCGGATAGGCCGTCAGAGCCGCCGCATTTCAAGCCGATATTCAGCTCAGATAAAGGTACAGGCTCTCGCCGATCTTCCTGTACTGCCGCATAAATTTCATGAAGCAGTCGTACCCCTTCCTCCACTTCATCCGATACTTCCTGGGAAAGTAAAAACTTCACCCGTTCCGGGTCATATTCCCCGATGGCTTCCTTAAACTCCTTCATTTCATTGTTCTCGCAACCTAAGCCAAGAACCAGCACGCCACCCGCATTGGAATGCTTGACTGCATCAATCAAAATCGTGCGGGTATGTGCATGATCGTCTCCCAACTGGGAACAGCCGTAGTTATGCTTGAGCACAAGTGCATTTTCAAAAGGCGAAATATCGCCCGCTTCCTGCTTGAAACGATTTAAAATAAGTTCGGCAATCCCGTTCACACAACCAACCGTTGGCACAATCCACAACTCATTGCGAATCCCCACGCGACCGTCCTTTCGCCGATAACCCTGAAACGTACGACTCTCCTGTTCATATAAATGAAGCGCTGGCTTAGGCTTGTAAGTGTACTCCTCCACGCCCGTCAGATTCGTCTTTGTATTATGCGTATGCACATGCTGCCCTGCCTGAATGGGCTGAATGGCATGACCGATCGGATATCCGTATTTCAGCACATTTCCACCTTCAGGAATGTCCTGCAACGCAATTTTGTGCCCACGTGCCACATCCTCAGCCAGCACTACGCGCTGTTCTCCATGTGCTCCCCACGCCAACGTCTCACCCTGCTTGTAATCACGCAAAGCGACAGCCACGTTATCTTGATCATGAATTTGAATGAATTCCAGCATTCCAGTCTCCTCCTTGCTTATGCTCTGGGCACGCTGTTCCCGGTTAGAGAATCCAGCGTCTCCTTCATTCCCCTGCTTGTAATCTCATACACATGCTGTGCCGTCTGTTCAGCCAATCCTGCAATCTGGTTGAGGTCTTGCCCCCACCAGGTCTGCTTGCCCAGTATCTGCGCCGTTAGTTGCTTGGCTCCGGCAGGTGTTCCGTCATATCCGCTCCACAGCTCGCCAAACGCGGTCAACACTTCCGCTTCGTCTGCCAAAGCAATCGGCTCGCCGTCTCTCTTTCCACGGTAAAATACGAATAAAGACGCCAGCGAAAATACCGTTTTGGCAGGTAATGCCTTATGCTGCTCCACATATTGAAGCAGGGAAGGCAAATTACGTGTCTTAAACTTGGATATCGAATTGAGTGCAATGCTCATGACATAATGACTCACATACGGATTACGAAACCGTTCAACAACATCATCGGCGTATACATTCAATTCCGCTGCTGGCGAATCCAGCGTTGGAATGACTTCTTCTCGAATGAGTGACTGGATAAAAGCACCCACGACATCATGCTCGACCGCCTGCCCCACCGTATCCAAACCATATAGATAAGCGACAGGCGTAAGCGCCGTATGTGCCCCGTTCAAAATGCGCACCTTGCGTGTACGGTATGGTGCCATATCATCGACGATCAGTACGTTCAGTCCAGCCAGATGAGCAGGTAATTCTTCCTTGAGCCATTGTGGTCCTTCGATGACCCACAGGTGATACTGTTCACCGACAACGACCAGGCTGTCCTTGTAACCCAGCTCTGCTTGAATCTCTGTGATCCGGTCTTTGGGATAACCCGGCACAATCCGATCCACAAGGCTGTTGCAGAACGTATTCGCTTCCTCCAGCCAAGCTGTAAACTCAGCCCCAAGTTTCCACTGATCTGCATATTTCAACACAATTTCCTTGAGCGCATCTCCATTGCGGTCGATCAGCTCGCATGGGATGATAACCAGGCCCTTGCCTGGATCTCCATTGAAAAATTGAAAGCGCTTATACAGCAAAGCAGCCAGCTTACCTGGAAAGCTATTTTGCGGGCGATCTTCCAGCCGATCCTCCGGTCCGTAAGCGATTCCTGCCTCCGTCGTGTTCGATACGACAAAGCGCAGCTCCGGTTTTTGGGACAACGCCTCATATTCTGACCAATCTGAGCCGTACGGGTTAAGCCCGCGGGTGACGCATTCTACAACGGTATGCTCCTTCACGGCCTGCCCATCTTTCATCCCTTCGAGAATAACCGTGTACAGGCCATCCTGCTCATTAAGCTTCTCTACGAGACCTCCTGCCTGCGGCTGTACAATGACAACACCCGTATTCCAATCGGCCAGCTTATTCATTTTGTCAAATTGCCAATCTACAAAAGCACGCAGGAAATTCCCTTCCCCGAATTGCAGCACTCTTTCAGGATACGGTTCTGTCACGATAAAGCTTTTTCTGTTTAATTGGTCCAATTCATCTACTTGTTTCATCCGGAGTAACCTCCCATTATTACCTTAATGATTTCAACAACATTTTATCACAATGCACACGTTAACAAAATAGTTTTCTCAATATTTTTGGTTTTATAAATTATTAATGACAATAATATGAACACGTTAACATATAAACTATGCAACCTTTTTCGGATCTATGATTATCTTCCCGCTGTTTCGCATCTGAACCAAGACGGTTAAGGCTAATTAGAATAGATGCAAGATAGCACGGGCAGGATAACATTACTTACTAGGCAGGAGGAACATCTATGAAGACAATCGCAGATACTATTGTAGAAGTTTTAGTCAATGCAGGGGTCAAGCGAATTTATGGTATCGTTGGAGATTCTTTAAATAATATGGTCGATTCCATTCGAAGCAACGGTCAAATTGAATGGATTCATGTGCGGCACGAAGAAGTGGCTGCCTTTGCAGCCGGGGCAGATGCTGATCTTAGCGGCAGCATTGCAGTTTGCGCTGGCAGCAGTGGTCCCGGAAATCTGCATCTTATTAACGGATTATATGATTGTCACCGCAATCGGGTACCTGTACTCGCTATTGCGGCCCACATTCCAAGCGACGAAATTGGAAGCGAATATTTCCAGGCTACACATCCCGAGCATCTTTTCGGGGAATGCAGCCACTTCTGTGAAGTCATTACGACTCCACGACAAATTCCAAGAACCGTTACGATGGCTATACAACAGGCCGTTTCACGTTCAGGTGTCTCCGTCATTGTTCTTCCTGGGGATGTGGCAGCTTTAGCAGCGGAAAAGGCACCTATTCCCGAACATGTCTACCATCCCACTGCACCCGTGGTGCATCCGTCAGCTTCGGAAATTTCCCGGCTGGCCGAGTACCTGAATGAAGGTAAGCGAATCACTTTGTTATGCGGCTCCGGCTGTGCTAAATCCCATGAGTTGCTCATGCAATTGTGCGACAAGCTGAAATCCCCTATGGTCGCTGCCCTTCGAGGCAAGGAATACCTGGAGTATAACAATCCTTATTATGCAGGCTTGACAGGTCTGATCGGATATTCTTCCGGATACCATGCGATGATGGATTGTGACGTCTTGCTTATGCTCGGAACAGACTTTCCTTACAGACAGTTTTATCCCGAAAATGCAGTTGTGCTGCAAGTGGATATAGAGCCTGCCCACCTCGGCAGACGCACTCCTTTAACGTATGGGCTGTGCGGGGATGTAAAAGCAACACTCGAAATGCTGCTTCCTCTTTTAACGACAAAACATGATACCAAGCATTTGGAAAAAACCATCTCCCACTATACCAAGGTGCGTCAGGAACTGGATGAACTGGCGGTTGGTAAACCCGGTCATACACCGATCCATCCGCAATATCTCACCAAGGTAGTCAGTGATGCCGCACATGAAAATGCCATTTTCACCTGTGATGTGGGTACGCCTACCGTGTGGGCAGCACGTTATTTACAAATGAACGGCCAGCGCCGACTGATCGGCTCCTTCAATCACGGAACGATGGCAAGTGCATTGCCGCAAGCGATTGGGGCACAAGCCACTGAGCCTGACCGACAAGTGATTGCTCTCTCTGGCGATGGCGGATTGACGATGCTGATGGGCGATCTCCTCACCCTGAAACAGCAACAGTTACCTGTAAAAGTCATTGTTTTCAATAACGGCGCCCTCGGTTTTGTTGAGCTGGAAATGAAAGCAGCCGGTTTTCTGGAAAACGGCACCACGCTGGTGAATCCTGATTTTGGCGCAGTGGCGGAAGCTATGGGTCTCAAGGGAATTCGAGTCGAAGATCCGGCGATGCTGGAGGACGCGATTCAACAAGCATTGGCTCACGATGGTCCTGTGGTGGTGGATGTGGTGGTAAACCGTCAGGAGCTATCCATGCCACCCAAGATTAATCTCAAACAGGCTGAAGGTTTTACACTGTGGATGATGAAAGCTGTGCTGAACGGGCGCGGTGACGAAATTATTGAACTGGCGAAAACCAATCTTTTAAGATAGAAAGCCGCCGCACTCGCACAGATTTGAATACCAAAGGGCAAGAACAGCGCGTCATGCACTGAACCTGCCCTTTTTGGCCTGCCTTTTTCCAATAAAATCAAGCTTAACGCTACCTGTCTGCCGTCGATTTCCGCTTCATGAGCGCAGTTTCCATAAATATGAGCTCGCCCTCGTTCGACGGTGACTGAATTCGTTCCAAAATACATGCGGCTCCACGCGCGCTAATCTGCTCAATCGGTCTTTTGACCGTCGTTAACGGCGGGGTCGTATACATCGAAAAGCCGATATCGTCAAAGCCAATGACAGAGATATCATCCGGTACTTTTAGGCCATGCTCGAATACCGCGTTTATCGCCCCGATAGCCATGTCATCGTTAGAACAAAACACCGCCGTCGGCGGTTCCTCCAGGGAAAGCAACTGCTTCATCGCCTGGCTTCCGCTTTCGGTGTCATAATGACCATGCACGATGTATTCGTGCCGAATCGGCTTGCCGCTGTCAATCAGCGCATTCATAAAACCTTCGCGCCGTTGCTGGGTGGACTTAAAGCCTTCTACCCCTTCAATGATCGCGATGCGTTCATGTCCGCTTTCAATGAGAAAGGAAACGGCCGCGTAAGACCCTTCCTTATCGTTGGAAATGACATTCACTATACCTGCCCCGGACACCTGTCGATTCAGTACCACAAGCGGAATACCCTGACCGAGCACATGATAAATAAACGGGTTGTCTGCCTCGCTCTGACTCATCAGGATAATGCCGTCAAAACGCTTGCGGTGAATGGCCGAAAAATCGGCGTAATCGTCAATCCCTCGCACAAACAGATTGTAATCCACCCCGATGACATGATTAACCCCGCGGATAGTATCCGCAAAAAAGCTGGAGCTAGTGCCTTCCGAAATACTGGTGAAAAACAGGCCAATTGTATGCGAGCGCTGGAGAACAAGGCTTTTGGCGTTAAAATTCGGAATGTAATTGAGTTGCTCCGCCAGCTCCATAATTTTGCGTTTAGTATCTTCTTTGATCAGCGGGCTGTTGTTGAGCGCCCGGGAGACGGTCGTATGGGAAACATTCGCCAATTTGGCAATGTCTTTAATGGTAGCTGCCATATACGTATCCTTTCTTTACTGAGGCTCTAAAAAATTATATACCCACCATACCACAAGAGCCGCCCGGAAAAGAAGACTTTCACAAATTATACGCGGTTATCAGCATGTCGACGCTGTAGCTCTTGAACCATTTCTGCGTGTCTGCTGTCTGTCAACTTGTACATTTTACCGATTACCAGCATGGCAATGAGCAGGGCAACAGCCGGATAGAGACACAGCAGCGCCTTGATTCCGAGCAGCGTTCCAGAGGTTTGAACTACATTCGGGACATATCCGATAAACGCCAGCCCGATACCGGACAGAAAGCCGGACAAGGATTGAGCCAATTTGCGTGAAAAGTTAAACAGTGAGTAGGTAATCCCTTCCTTCCGCTCCCCGGATGACCATTCGCCGTAGTCAATGATATCGGAGACAAAGGCCCAGGTAACCCCGTTAGGAATACTAATACCAATGAACGAAATACTGGCCAGAATGGTGAAAATATATACATTTGAAGGCATAAAGAAGTTCATGGAGTCGGCAATGACACTGACCAGCATCCCAAGCATGGCTGTTTTTCGTTTACCGAAGCGCCGCACCAGCTTGGGCAGGAACAATACACCCAGCAACGATGAACCGATTATAATAAAATTCATATAAGCCATTAATTCTACATGTCCCAAATTATATTCGGCAAAATAGATCAGTAACGCGGACTTGATATTGTACGCGGATATGGTGAAAATCGTCATCAACACGAGTACCAGCAGAGGCTTATTGGTCGTAAAGGTATGCACGATCACACCAAAAGAAAGTTTTTCCTTCGGTCCCGACTGACTGACAATACGCTCCTTCGTTCCCCGATAGCATACGATGAAAGCGATCACACCAATGAGTGACATGATCCCCATCACGACTGGATATCCAACATGATGGTTAGGAAACAGTAAAATAAGCGGCATGACAATGACACTGGTTACGAATAATGCGCCCAGTGAGCCTGCCTGACGGAAGGATGATAGTGATGCCCGTTGAATAGTATCCTGTGTAATAGCCGCCCCTAGTGAGCCATATGGAATATTCACTATGGAGTAACCGACTCCCCAGATCATATAGGACGCATAGGCATAAATGAGCTTGCCTGTTGGTGAAATGTTCGGTGAAATAAAGGTAAGAACCGTAAGAATAGCAAGGATAACGCTTCCAACAATGAGAAAGGGTCTGAATTTCCCACGCGGACCGATATGTTTGCGATAATCCACAAAGGACCCGACAATAGGATCACAAATGGCGGCAAACAGCTTGCTGACCAGAAAAATGCCTGCGGCTGCTCCCGCTGAAACACCTGCTACATCCGTAAAGAATTTCAACAGGTACAACTGCCCCAAATCAAACATAAAGCCGTTTCCAAAGTCACCCATACCGTAAGAAATCTTTTCTTTCAGGCTGATATGCTCACCTGTCTTGTTGTCAGTTTGGATGCTCTCCTGAACGATAGGCACTCCCATAGCTGCTCACTCCTCTATCTTTGTAATTATTTTCACATTCTTGTTTGATACGTATTCTGTTTTCAATCCCCCTTACCCGGAGCTTGAATTGCCTCCCGGCAAGGGCATCTATTGAAATGTGAATTTACAAGTTCCTCTTGTACATCATCACTTGCTGTGAACAACCGTCGGGAAATTAAAATATTGCTTCGCATTATTGTAGCTAATGTTTTGTACCATTTCTCCGAGCAGCTCCATATCCTCAGGTGCCTTGCCCTCCTGTACCCATGTTCCGATCAAATCACAGAGTATCCGCCGGAAATATTCGTGCCGTGTATAGGACAGGAAGCTGCGGGAATCCGTCAGCATACCAATGAAGCGGGACAGCACGCCATAGTTTGCGAGCAGCTTCAATTGCTCCAGCATGCCTTCGATATGGTCGTTATACCACCAAGCGGTACCAAACTGGATTTTACCAGGTGTTCCACCAGACTGGAAACCGCCTGCAAGACTTGCCAGCACCGGATAATCAACTGAGTTGAGTGAATACAAAATTGTTCGCGGCAGACCTCCTGCCAGCTCCTGTGCATCCAGCAATGCCGCCAGCGGACGAGCGATGGAGCCGTCATTCACTGCATCATAGCCTGTATCCGGTCCCAAGCTGCGGAACATGGCTGTGTTATTGTTACGCAGTGCGTGAATATGGTACTGCATAGCCCAGCCATGCTCTGCATACTGTTTCCCAAGGAATACCAGGACGTACGATTTGTATTTCGCCTCTTCTAATGGAGTCACATGGCCTTCCTCCAGCGCCTTGTTGTATATCGCTGCCGCTTCCTCACGTGTTGTTTCTTCATAAACGACCGTATCCAGTGCATGATCGGACACCCGCCCTCCAGCAGCATGGAAGTGACGGACCCGGCTCGCCAGCGCGTTCAAAAATCCTTCCAGACCGGAAACATCCAGTCCGCTCACTTCACCCAATCGAGCCACCCAAGGCTGGAATGTTTCACGGTTAATTTCCAGTGCTTTGTCAGGGCGGAAGCTTGGCAGTACAGCTACTGGAAAATCCGTCAGCTTGCTAATTTGCTTATGATACTCGAGATGGTCCGTCGGATCATCGGTAGTGCACACAACGGTTACCTTTGAATTCACAATCAGATCACGTGCCCCAAAGCCCTTGCCTTGCAGCTTTTGGTTCACCTTTTCCCAAATCACAGGCGCATTCTGTTCGTTCAGCAGCTCATGGACACCAAAAAAGCGCTGAAGCTCCAAATGCGTCCAATGATACAGCGGGTTGCCAATCAGTGTAGGTACGGTTTTGGCCCAAGCCAAAAATTTGTCATAGTCTTCCGCATCTCCGGTAATCAGGCGTTCCTCAACTCCATTGGCCCGCATGAGTCTCCACTTGTAATGATCTCCGTACAGCCATGCTTCTGTAATGTTTTTGAACGTTTTATTTTCGTAAATCTCCTGTGGACTTAAATGACAATGATAGTCGATAATCGGTAAATCCTTGGCATACTGATGATACAAAGTTTCAGCGGTTGGATTGCTCAACAAAAAATTGTCGTCCAAAAATGCTTTGGTCATGGCTTATTCGTCCCTTCTTTAATCATGTTTCTGAATAATTGTTAACGTGAACAAAAAAAAAGAATTCGATCTTGCTGCTATTCAGTAATAGCATTCTATAACGCATAGCAGGTTACCTACTTATATCAAATGATACCGCTATAATACGATACCTGCATGTCGAATCACCCTTGATTACTTCTCCTTAAATTTAATGTTTACGTTAACAACAATTACATTGTAACCGCTATCCTTTGCAGAGGAAAGTGATTTTTATCATGTGGAGGAACAAAAAAAACAGACCTGCCACAACCTCTGCAGATCTGTTTTCTTCGTCCGGCTTTATTTCAGACTATATGAAACGTTTCAACTTACACTCCCTCTTCCCCTTCATCTTGTCATTTTCATTAAAATGACCCTCACTTATTTTTGGGCATGGAGCGTTGTTTGAAAATTCTTTATTCCCAAATCTCCGCACTTTTATTTTCCCTCTTAAACCGCGCTTTGAAAACGTTTTTATATATTTTTGCTCTTTTTCAGAAAATTTTGCTCTTGAAAGTACCAGTTATTGTATTATAATTGTCATATACAACCAATGTTTTACATTGAAAGTATTTCATAACCATATCCAATGAAGAGGTGATCGCGTTGAGCACAAAAGTGCAAACTATCCATGCTAAAACCGGTACGAAAGGAGCTGACCTCGTTGTTGATTGCTTGATAAAACAAGGTGTAACGCATATTTTTGGTATTCCAGGTGCCAAGATTGACTCGGTTTTCGATGTCCTTCAAGAGCGCGGCCCGGAACTGATCCTATGCCGTCACGAGCAAAATGCCGCCTTTATGGCAGCCGCTGTCGGTCGCCTAACTGGTAAACCGGGCGTATGTCTCGTCACCTCCGGTCCCGGTGCGTCGAATTTGGCTACAGGACTTGTCACCGCTAATGCGGAAAGTGATCCTGTTGTCGCTCTCGCTGGCGCAGTTCCAAGATCCGAGCGTTTGAAACGCACTCACCAATCGATGGATAACGCCGGGTTATTCGAGCCTATCACCAAATACAGTGTGGAAGTAGAGCATCCCGATAGTATACCAGAAGCCATTACCAACGCATTTCGGATTGCGACCTCAGCACAGCCTGGAGCAACCTTCGTCAGTCTACCTCAGGACGTGTTGACTTCGTCATCCGAAGTGACCGCCATTGAGAAGCTGTCCCTCCCACAGCTTGGAACTGCACCAGCCGGACTTATCAAACAAGTAGCAGACCAAATCAGCCAAGCCAAGCTGCCTGTTCTTTTGCTTGGTATGAAAGCGAGCACTCCCGAAGCTACAGCATCTATTCGCGCACTCATTCAGAACACGGATTTGCCTGTCGTCGAAACTTTCCAGGCTGCCGGAGCCATTTCCCGCGAATTGGAGGATCATTATTTTGGCCGAGTCGGTCTGTTCCACAATCAGCCGGGTGACATGCTCCTTGGAGCCGCTGATCTGGTGCTGACTATCGGCTATGACCCCATTGAATACGATCCGAAAAACTGGAACATTCCTGCAAACCGGACCCTCATTCATCTCGATGATCATCAGGCGGATATTGACCATGATTATCAACCGGATTACGAACTGATCGGCAATATAGCCCTGATCGTGCGCAGTCTCGCAGAAGAATTGCCTACAGTAAAGCTGTCTGAAGCCTCATGCGCCCAATTGAATCGTCTTCGTCACGAGCTGAACGAGCAAGCCGCCGTTCCTGTTCGCAAGCACAACTATCTGATTCATCCATTACAATTCATTCGTACGCTGCGCAGCCTGATTGATGATAACGTCACGGTCACCTGCGATGTGGGTTCACACTACATTTGGATGGCCCGGTATTTCCGCTCCTATGAGCCGCGTCGCCTTCTGTTCAGTAACGGAATGCAGACGCTCGGTGTAGCTCTTCCCTGGGGCATTGCTGCCACACTAGTCAATCCCGGTCAAAAAGTCGTTTCCATTTCTGGCGACGGAGGATTTCTTTTCTCATCCATGGAGCTTGAAACTGCCGTACGTCTCAACTCCCCACTTGTGCATATTGTATGGAGAGACGGTACCTACGACATGGTCGCTTTTCAGCAACAGATTAAATACGGCAGAACGTCCGGCGTAGAATTCGGAGATGTGGATGTCGTGAAATATGCCGAAAGCTTCGGGGCAACCGGATTGCGCGTGTATTCCCCTGAAGAACTGGAAAGCGTATTGCAACAGGCATTACATACCGATGGCCCCGTGGTCGTCGATATTCCGATTGATTATCAGGATAATATCCAGTTGGGACGTAAACTGCTGCCCAATCAGTTAAACTGACTTCACAGTTGCCCAATCGTGACGGCTTCGTGACAATGAATGGAGTTTAACGTTTTTTTATGAGTTTTTTGGGTTATCCATGTTATTTACTGAAATTTTACGTTTATTATTGAAAAAGAAAGAAAATAAATGTATCCAATCACAAAAGGAAGTGTATTGCCATGACCGTTGCAGAACTGGAAACAAAGCAAGAAGCTGATCATGATATTTACCAAACGTCCACCATGCTCGCTTTATTGGATGGTCTTTATGACGGAGTCGTTTCCTTCAAGGAACTGCAAAAGCACGGGGATTTCGGGATCGGTACCTTTGATCAACTGAATGGAGAGATGATTGCGTTCGATGGTGAGTTTTATCACTTGCTTCCAGACGGTACGGCCCATCGTGTAAAACCGGAAGAGACAACTCCCTTTTCCACAGTCACCTTTTTCCGTGAAGATTTCACATATACTATTGATCGTCCCATGCATCGTGAAGAGCTGGAAGCCCTGCTGCTAAAGCTGTTTCCAAGCCGTAATCTGTTCTACGCCTTCCGTATGGATGGCACTTTTCGTGAAGTGAAGACACGTACCGTGCCTCACCAAGTGAAACCTTACAAACCTTTTATCGAAGCGACCAAATCACAGCCCACCTTCTCTTTTAACGACGCTTCCGGCGTGATTACCGGGTTTTGGACACCTGCATATGCTCAAGGAATTGGAGTGGCCGGGTTCCATTTGCATTTTATTAACGACGAGCGTACCGGAGGCGGGCATGTCTTTGATTTTGTTGTCGACAAGTGCACAATTCGTGTTTGTCAAAAATCCAATCTGCACCTCGTCCTACCCGAAACACCAGATTATTTGACCGCCAATCTGTCCAGAGAAAATCTGGAGAAAGAAATCGCCATTACTGAAGGTGCGCAATAATCACAGGGCATGACTCAACAAGGTACAGTCTATATAAATTGAACTGGAGATGTACATGACGCGCCACTCCGCCAACCCCAAGTAAAAACCAAAGATCGCAGCCCGGAAGAGATACTTGATGCTCTCCGGCTACGATCTTTTTTAGTATGCACTTCCGAATAAATGCGCGATAATGATTATCTATTGTTTTTCTCATCATTTCATACTTACGTCTCAATCTGATCCAGCTTATCTGCATAATATTGAATCGCGTGTGAGTACGCTTGTGTTGGTGAGTCCGAGGTCGTTTCAGCCAGCTCCGTTAACAGGCCCTGCATGGCCTTCCCATGTTCTCCAAGATTGTATAACACCATCGCATAAAATACGCGAAACGGCCTGTAATCCGAAAACTCGTTCATGCCTGTTTCCAGCCACGCTTTCGCCTTGTCATACTCTCCCAATACACGGTACGTGCTGCCTAATCCCAGGATCGACCCTTTCCTCGATTCTGCCGATAACGCCATACCCAGACCTTTTTCGTAAAAGGATACTGCTTCCCTCTCCAATCCTAATGCATCATGTGTCCAAGCCGTCTGATACCACAGCTCAGCATCATTCTGCTCCTGCTCCAATGCCTTCAATAACAGCTTCCGCGCTTCCTCCGCCTGCCCTGTGCGCCTTAGCTCGCTGGCTTTTGCAATAATATCGTTCATATCAGTTCCTCCGCTTATAATCCATCCCATATCTTTGAGATACATCTTACCCGACATTTGAACACGCTGTAAATAAGGTTTATCTAATTCTGAAACACAAAAAAAGCAGCTCCCCCTTCAGGAGAACCGCTATATAACCGCAGTTACGGCTTATTTAACATGTAATGATCCTGTCCTCAATATCCCTGCCACACGCTGAGTGTCGAAAATACGGGAAAGCTCCTCAACCGCCGTCAAGTACAACAGACCGTTGCCTTCCCGCTTAGCAGAATGGCCGAGTGGAATGGTGCGCTTGATCAGTTGGGCGTATAGCTCCGGCTCGGTGAGATTCCGTTCAAAGCTCGCGTTCGCCAACTGCTTAATCAGCGCCAAAGCCCCAGCTACATGCGGGGTAGCCATTGAAGTACCGCTGAAGGTCGCATATTTGCCGCCCGGAACAGTAGACAAAATATCTTCCCCCGGCGCAACCAAATCTACCTCATTATTGGAGTTGCTGAAATCGGAAGCATGTCTGTCAAAGTTCACAGCACCTACACTGATCACCTCATTATAGCAGCCGGGATATCCCAGCTCGTCCGTTCTGTCGTCACCGTCTCCTTCATTACCTGCTGCGCAGACGACCAAAATTTGACTTGCCACTGCCTTCTGCACCGCTTCATGCAGCTCAGCCACATCCTCGGGACCACCAAGCGACATTGAAATGATGTCTGCCTTTTGTTCAATCGCATAATGAATTCCCTGAATGATCCAGTCGTATTGACCGGAGCCTTGCTTGTTCAGCACCTTGATAATGAGCAAATCCGCCTCCGGGGCGACACCCACCACACCATCCTCATTTTCTGCTGCCGCGATTGTGCCTGCTACATGCGTACCGTGACCGTTGTAATCCGTGAAAATATTCGGATCACTGTCATCATCATCTGTGAAGTTCCGGCCACCAATAATGCGTTCCTTCAAATCAGGATGGTCCGCATCACAGCCCGTATCCAGCACAGCCACCTTCACTCCCTGGCCTCGGGTTCGATGCCACACCGCAGGGGCCTGAATCAGCTCCACACCTCGCGGTATTTCATTCACCTGTTGCTCCTGCTTGATCACTTGGTAAGGAATGATATGCACTTTACGTTCCATCCTATTCCCTCCTTCATGGATTCAATCGGAAACCATCCGTCTTTGAAACTTTCAAAAACCAAAACTTTCAAAACCGAAACTTAGAAAACCTCTACTGAAACTCTCTTTCGAGGTTACTATATTCTAGCAATTTTTGAAAAGTTTGAACATCCCCCTTTTGCTTATTTTTGTAAAAAAAATAGACATCCCCCCATATCCATGGAGAATGCCTATGTATAGAGATGCCTGAGAAACTACAACTTCAAGCGTCAGCCTGACAACGAATCCGCTTGAAGTTCAGCCTTGGACAATAGTGACTTGTGCTGCCACTTCCGACCTTTCCAGCGCAGGTAGTGGAAAATGCCTCGTACCCACTCATCGCAGGCATGCGCAATCCACACCCCAAGCACACCATATCCCAGATGAATACCCAGCACATATGCCAATGGAATTTTGATCCCCCACATCGAGATGATCGCCATCATCAACGGAAACTGTACATCCCCTGCTGCCCGCAAGGAGTTAATGACGACGTGATTGAACACACGGCCCGGCTCCAGCAATATACAGAACAGCAAAATCGCTGCTCCCAGTTGAATAATCGCCGGCTCATCCGTAAAGATCGCCATCACTTCATACCGGAAAAAGGATACCACCACGATCACCGCAATCGTAATGACCAGTGACCATTTCAGGCTGCGCAGTAGTTGGTGATACGCCTTTTCCTTATCTCCTGCACCTATCAGGCGAGCAACAATAATTTCCGTCCCCTCACCCACTGCCATTCCGAACACCATAAAAAAGTACACAATCGTATTCGTATAAAAATGAGTAGCAATCGCCGTTGTCCCCATGAAGCTGACAAACCGGGTCACCATCATTTGGCTGAGTTGATAAGACAACCATTCCAGTCCAGCCGGAATGCCGATTTTCAGGATGGCCACCAGCTTGCTCCATTGAAGCTGTACATAATACTTGATACGGATCGGCGCACTTACACGTTTGTATAACAGAATAAAAATCCAGACACAGGCTACAACACGACTAATCACCGTTGAAATCGCTGCTCCTGCCACACCCATTTGCGGCAGACCCAACCAGCCGTAAATCAGCAGCGCATTCCCCACAATATGCAAAATGTTCATACCAATGCCCACGATCATCGTGTCTTTGGTAAAACCATGAGAACGAATAACCGGACCTGCGGTTAGCATTAGCGCTTCCAGAAACAGCGAGCCCCCTGCCAGCATCATATAGATCTCGGCATTTTCCTTAATCGTCGGGGTAATATGGTAAAAGGACAGCAGCAAATCCCGACTCACGATAAACATCAAACTCAGCGCCAGACCAAATACCAGATTAAAGGTCAGAACCGAAGCCGTAACACGGCTCGCATCCACATGCTTTTGTGCACCCAATAGTTGAGCGATGATGACACCGACTCCAAGACCAAGCAGATTGAACAAAATAATCGTAAATTCAATCAACTGTCTCGACACACCTACAGCCGACACAACCTCGTCCGACACATGACTCAGCATGAATGTATCCACACTGCCCATCAAAATATGAAACAGCATTTCTATAAAGATCGGCCAAGTGATTGCAAAAACTGTCATCGTTCTCACGACTTGTGCTTGCTTGGAGCCGCTTTCCTGCGAAAGTGACATACTTCTGTATTCCTCCCAGATGAGAACCCTGTATATACTCAGACATTATTATGGATACCGCTTACTCAATCATAAAAAGTCATGTGCTTTTTCTCATTTTTATAATATTCCAGGCGATCCTGCAATTGTCCTGTGTGGAATTCAAACTTATGTCCGTCCGGATCTGTAAAATAGACTGACCTTTTGTCCTGTTCATTCCGCTCTCGTCCGGGCAAAATTGTGACATTGAAAGCTCTCAGCTTGTTAAGCATATCCTCAAAATCCGCTTCCGCTACCGAAAATGCAATATGCGAATAGGAATGATGAATTTCATTTCTCGGGATATTCTCCTCCACATTGAGAGCCAGCCACATGCCCAGGCAGTCCAGATAAGCCAACTTACGTCCTTTGACGAGCAGCTTTCCATCTAATACATTTTGATAAAAATGTACCGACTTCTCCAAATCTGACACTGAAAAGCAAATATGATTCCATCCTTGTATACTCATATTCCCTATTCCTTTCAGCGAACCCTGTTCAGCCAATAAGTCCACGCTTCTGTATATTGATCGAGATTTTCTGGATGATGCCGAATGCAGGTAGCTATTCGATAATATAATCCCTGTAGCACCTCCGTGTTCAGCTCGTAACTCCCTGTCATTCCTGGCTCAAGCTTCTCTACCGCTGGCAAAATCGTATCGACAGTCAGCATGTCCGGTGAAGAGCAAAAGGCGTATATCAGATCATATAACGGTTCTCCTACCACCGGATCAGGATCAATAATGCCCGTTAAAGTGCCATTTTCGGCAAACACGAAATCTGTGAATAGGTATGTAAAAATTCCGCTTCCGCTTCTACAATAACCGGATCATTCTGTTTGATCACATATCGTGGCTTGGCTCCGTCCATGACGGCAATCACTTCGCTTGAAGTTCCTCCAGTCAAGGGCTTGAATTCTTGCATATGACCTTCAAGTACACCTACTTCATGAAGCTCCTTTAGGATCAGTTGAACGTCCATCAAAAGGCCCCTCCATGTCTTTAATCTGCTACGCGACTGGCGCTGGAATTCATCGCTTTGACTCAATCCGTTCGCCAGCCGCATCTACTTTAAAAAGAAATCTTCTCATGCTCCGCATAAATTTCAAGCGCACGCTCCATTTTATGGACATAGTCCGCATCCTGACTGGTACACAGGAACGTAATGTGTCCCTCCTGCGATTGACCTGCTTTTGCCGGAGATGCCAGCAAATTGCGATCAGACAACACCTGTTTTAGCCGTCTGACTGTTCCCTGACTTCCGTCGATTAGCTGAATATGGGAAGGAAGCAGCCCCTTCAAGATCTCTTTATAAAAAGGATAGTGGGTACATCCCAAAACGACCGTACCGTATAAGTCCAGATCGAACGCAGCCAGCTTACAGTTAAAATATTCGGCCATTTCTGTCCGGTCAAAATTTAACTGCTCACAATAATGCACCAGCTCAGGCAAAGGCAACGAATCCACACTTCCATGATCATCAACTCTGGACACCAGTGCTGCATAACCGGATTGCTTTAATGTCAACGGCGTGGCTAACACCAGCACTCTTTTACCATTCGCTCGATTCATCTCTACCGCAGGCTTCACGGCCGGCTCCATGCCAATGATCGGAATCTGGTATTCGTTTCTCAGCTCCGCAACCGCGATACTCGTGGCTGTATTGCAGGCAATGACCAGCGCTTTAACGTCCTCTTTTAAAATAGTTTGTACCGAAGCCTTGACGTATCCGCATACCTCTTGCGGTGTTTTCGTCCCGTAAGGAACATGAAGCGTATCCGCCAAGTATACAAAATTTTCGTTTGGCAGCCGTCTTAACGCCTCAGATAATACCGTAATTCCACCCAATCCTGAATCAAAAAAACCAATCTTCAAGCTACTCACCTTTTTTCGTTCATCTGTTGTACCTATTCTGCTGACTACATGGTAATTTCATTTTCCGCCTATTGAATCCATTCTTCTAATCGGCTCATATTTAAATTTTACCGCAAAACAGATATTTTGCAAAAGAAACACATAAATTTTACAGTGTAAAAAATAAAGTAGCTTTTCAAAGTAAATTTAATATAGAAGTGTTGACAGATATTATCTTTATATTGTAATATTACGAGGTAACTTACTTACTGAACTTACTTAGGGGGAAATAAATCATGTCTAAAGTATTATTTGTCAAAGCTAATGATCGTACAGCCGAAGAATCCGCAACCGTTAAATTGTATAACGCCTTCGTGGAAAGCTACAAAGCTTCCCATCCATCCGATGAAATCACTGAACTGGACCTGTTCTCCGTCGAGCTTCCTTATTTGAACGCCAACATGATTAACGGCACGTTCAAATCCGCTAGAGGCTTGGAGCTGAACGCTGAAGAAGCTCGTCTGGCGGGCGTAGCTAACGGCTACCTTGATCAATTCCTGGCAGCAGACAAAGTCGTATTCGCTTTCCCGCTTTGGAACATGACGATTCCAGCTGTCCTGCATACGTACATTGACTACTTGAACCAAGCTGGTAAAACATTCAAATACACTGCTGAGGGTCCAGTTGGTCTCGTAACTGAAACTAAAGTAGCCCTGTTGAATGCAAGAGGCGGCGTATACTCCGAAGGCCCTGCTGCTGCTGCCGAAATGTCTTTGAACTTCATGAGTAACATCTTATCCTTCTTCGGTGTGAAAGACATCGTGAAGGTTGTACTGGAAGGACATAACCAAGCTCCAGATCAAGCACAAGCCATTGTTGAAGCTGCTGTACAAAGTGCAACAGAAGCTGCAAAATCCTTCTAAATCCATATATATGAACAAAAGAGGATATCCGCCCCTATTTGGGATGGATATCCTCTTTTTTGTTATAGCGTATGAAAAAACACGTGCTTCCCTGATATGAATCAAGTGAAAAGCACGTGTTTGTTATGCAATACCTTGTATGTTAAGGAATGAACTGCTGCACGATTTTAACGACCTTACCGTCACGCAACGTCACATGGTATGGAAATTGGCTGAGATCCAGTACATCTTTTTTGGCAAAATCTTTTTCAAACTGTGCCAGAGGGATCGATTCGTTCCATTTCACATCTGTATCTTCTATATGACCTGTATGATCGTAAATTTGCACCTCTACCGAAGCATCTGGCGCAACCTGGTACACGTCATTTTGCACGGAATTATTCACGATATAGTAGCCATCCGGTGCTCCGTCCAACCCTGTGTTTCCTTCATGCTCCAAAAATGCCTTATCTGCTGCCGCACCTTCATACCATTCAATCGGGTCAGCCGACAAATAGATTTGTCCGTTACGGATCTCCATTTGGTTTATATAAACGGTCTCCTGATTTTCAGCAGGTGCTACTGGCGTGTAGCCTTGTGCTGTCGCCCCTGCCGTCGTAATCAGCATCATCATTAAAGCCAATACGGTCCATTTCGAAGCTAGTTTCATCATGTCTGATCTCTCCTTACCGTTAGGGTATGTACACGGTGTCTGTAAGCTTCATTACCCTTATGCACTTACTATAAACGTTGTAAGGTTAAAAAGTGTATCAGATACGTAAAAAGAAGTTACGATTTTTTAAGACTTGGTCTTAAAACTTGCTTACATATCCTATTTACGCCTCACTATTTGATCAATCCGACCTGACGTGCCTGTTCTTCGGTGAGAATAAACTCTTCATTTTGCCATACCTCGTCCTCTTTGGTTACAGCGAACATTCCCATAATCTCTGTCCAGATTCCTTTGTCGGCGGCTTCCTTTTGCGTAATAATAATTTTCATATCGGTTCCTCCTCCTTGTGTAAAATGGATGTAATTCATGACTGCTGGTCTGTGTGGCGCACTGCTCGAACACATGGTTTCTCTGATGGCTGTAGCGCTATCGCTTCTCCGAAATCCATCTGCCCGCTCCGTTACTCAGCTTATCTCTGCCACACTATGAGCAGACTGCCTGTTGCTTCTCCAAAAACGGTGTACCTTTGTTTAAAAAGCTTCTAACACTATGATGAATTTGCAATGCTTGTCGTAGATTCGCTCGAAGGATTCTAGTCCCGCTTATAACATATGTACCCTTTTCCTGCCAAGATTATTCGTTTCTTATTTGTAACTTGTAACTTTAAAATTTGTATATGTGGCTTGTTAAGTATTTTCAAAAGATATATGATTTACGTGTGATTGTGTTTAGCTAGTGCTTTTGACCCATTCTAGAGGAAATTCATCAACTTTCAGAACTGAACCATTAAAAAACAGTTGTCGCCGAGGAACTCTCAGCGACAACTGCTCAGTAGGTACATTCGTTACGATGCACGGATTTATCCATAATTTTCATCTCTCATGCTTTTTGTGCAACCCCAGTACGATACGCCGCTTCAATCACGGCATCTCTAACCTTTTTTACCACTTCCTGATTAAATACGCTCGGAATAATACATGTTTCGTTCAGTTCGTCATCTGTGACAACGGAAGCGATCGCTTGTGCGGCTGCAAGCTTCATGGCTTCGTTGATTTCGCTCGCCCTGCAATCCAATGCGCCACGGAAAATGCCCGGGAAGCAAAGCACGTTGTTGATCTGATTGTGACCATCGGACCTCCCGGTTGCCAAGATCTTAACGTAAGGTTTGGCCAACTCCGGATCAATCTCCGGAATCGGGTTCGCCATGGCAAAGACGATTGGGTCCTTCGCCATAGAACGAACGTCATCCACCTTTAGAATATTCGGAGCCGATAAGCCAATAAAAACATCCGCATTCTTGATAACTTCGGACAAGTTGCCGACTTCCAGATTCGGATTCGTCATCTGAGCAAACGCGGTCCAATGAGGATTGTCGTAATGTGTATTCCGATGAATAGCACCATTACGGTCCACCCCGATCAAATTCCTCACACCGGCGGACAGCAACATTTTCGAGCAAGCGATGCCCGCTGCGCCGATGCCGTTGACAACGACCTTAATCTCCGACATTTGCTTGCCGGTAATTTTGAGTGCATTCAACAAACCCGCTAGCAGGGCGACGGCTGTTCCATGCTGGTCATCGTGAAACACCGGGATATCTAGCTCCCGTCTCAAACGCTCCTCAATTTCGAAGCAACGCGGTGCCGAAATATCCTCCAAATTAATGCCCCCGAATGCCGGAGCCATGGCCTTAATGGTTCGGACCATTTCGTCAGGGTCTTTCATGTCCAGGCAAATCGGAAAAGCGTCCACGTCTGCGAATTCCTTGAACAACATAGCCTTGCCTTCCATCACTGGCATGGCCGCTAAGGGTCCGATATCGCCAAGCCCCAGAACGGCCGTTCCATCGGTAACCACCGCGATCGTATTGCGTTTGATCGTCAGTGAGTAGGCTTTGCTCGGCTGTTCCGCAATCGCCGTACATACGCTGGCGACACCGGGGGTATACACCCGTGACAAGTCGTCACGGCTCTTCACCGATATTTTAGAGGCAATTTCAATCTTCCCGCCCAAATGTGCAAGGAAAGTCCGGTCTGACACGTTAATCATTTTGACACCACTTAGCTTTTGAAGCGACTCGCTGATCAATTGGCTGTGTGCTTGATCGAATACGTTCACAGCGATATCGTGGATGGTGCTCGTGTGATCGGACGAGATGACATCAATCCCCACAATATCCCCGCTCGTTTTTTCAATTATTGCAGCGATATCGCTGAGGGGGGTTCGTCCTTTATCATTTTGAATCCGAAACATCATATAAGTGCTGGCACCGCTTGACACTGACATTTTTTGGCACTCTCCCTTTGCTTTCGTTAAGCGTTTATTGCACGCCTCTCTTTAACTCTTTTCTAAAAGTTCTGCTCCTGCGATACCCGGATTCGTCATTTCATATGGGTTAAGAATGATCTCAAGCTCCTCTTCTGTTAAAACGTTATAAAGAAGGCACAGCTCGCGTACCGGACGCCCTGTTAAAATCGCCTCGCGCGCGATTCTCGCTACTGTCTCATAGCCTAAGTGCGGGTTGAGCGCCGTTATGACCCCCACACTTTTCTCCACATACTCTTTACAGCGCTCTACGTTTGCTTCGATTTCCTCCAAACAATACACCCGGAATACGTTGAACACCTGATTCATCATACTGAGCGATTGCAGCAAATTGAACACGAGCACAGGCTCCATAACATTTAGTTCAAGCTGTCCCGCTTCGGATGCAAGACAAATCGTATGGTCATTGCCGATGACCTGAAACGCCACCTGATTCACTACCTCCGCCATAACCGGATTGACTTTGCCCGGCATAATGGACGAACCGGGTTGGCGTGCCGGCAAACTCAATTCCCCCAGCCCGGTGCGAGGCCCGGAGGCAAGCAAACGGATATCATTGGCAATTTTTGACATGTTGATCATGCAAACTTTTAAAGCGGCGGACACCTCAGTGTAAGCATCCGTATTTTGTGTCCCGTCCACCAGGTGCGTGGCATTGGTAAGCTGCAACCCGCTAAGCTCGGCAAGATATTCAACGACCCGTTTAATGTATCGGGGATCGGCATTTAAACCAGTACCGACGGCTGTTGCACCCATGTTAACTTCGTACAAATGGCCGCGAGTCTGACTGATCCTCTTGATATCACGTTCCAGCACTCTGCTGTAGGCCTCAAACTCCTGCCCAAGACGAATCGGGACGCCATCTTGCAGATGAGTACGGCCCATTTTGATAATCCCGTCGAACTGCACAGCTTTAGTCTGAAATGCTGCGAGCATTTCCTTCATCGTGACGATCAGCTTATCAATCAAAGAAAGTGTTGCAATATGAATCGCCGTGGGAAAAGCATCGTTGGTTGATTGGGCCATATTCACATGTGTGTTGGGGCTCACTTTGAAATAATCCCCCTTGCTTCCCCCCAGCAGCTCGATCGCTCGGTTGGCGATAACCTCGTTGGTATTCATGTTGATGGATGTGCCTGCTCCACCTTGAATAGGATCAACTATAAACTGGTCATGCCATTTACCGTCCATGATCTCTTGTGCTGCCAATACGATCGCATTCCCGATATGTGGATTCAATTGCCCAATCTCCATATTAGCCAACGCTGCCGCCTTTTTAACCGTAGCCATAGCACGAATTAACGATTCATGGATACGATAGCCTGTGATTGGAAAATTTTCTAATGCTCGAGCAGTTTGTATACCGTAGTAGGCTTGAGATGGAACTTCTTTTTCTCCAAGAAAATCTTTTTCTTTACGATATTCATTCATGAGTTTTTAACTCCCTTACTTCTAGTTTCAAAGTCTCATTTACAACACATGCTCCCGGTAGGCAACATCTACAACCCTCTTGGCTAAAATATAAGTTGGATCTATTACTTTAATCCCGTCTACTTCATTCAAAACAATTGGAATCTCTGTGCAAGCTGCAACAACGGCCTCCGTTCCTTTGGCAATCATCGTTTGAAATGCGTTCACCAATAAACGCTTGCCTTTTTCGATATGTCCCGCTTTTACTGAATAAATACCTTCCATTACGATAGCTTGTGTAATCTCATCAGGCTCCAACACAGTAATACCTTTCTCACGGAGAGAGTTTTGATAAAGCAACGTTTTCAATGTACCGTCAGTCGCTAACAATGAGACACGTCTTATACCGGCCTCGCCTATGAAACTTGCCGTTTCTTTGGGCATATTAACAATCGGAGCCCTAACGGTTTCTTGAATATCTTGCAAATAATAATGTGCAGTATTGCAAGCGATTACAATCAAATCCGCACCGGCATCCTCCAATCTCTTGGCAGATTGTTTCATAAAGGGAAGGGGATCATTGCCTTTACCCATTATGGCTAATGTACGATCCGGAATCTGAGGATAATTATCAACGATCATATGAATATGATCCTGATCATTTTGGGCAGGGGTTAGTCGAATAATTTTGTCCATCAAATCGACTGTTGCAAGTGGCCCCATCCCTCCCATAATCCCAACGGTTTTTATCATGAAGATATCCCTCCACTTTTTTCTTTTGCACATTAAGAGTATAAATCTTAAGTGGAAAGCAGTGTATATCAAGAGAATTTATTCAAATATAGAAATCCTATATATCCAACAGAAACAATTGGAAAAAGAGGATAGGGTAATTATTTTAAACTATCTGATTTTTCATGATCAAACTGGCCTTCCCATTTGGCAATAACGACTGAAGCTAAGCCGTTACCTACCACGTTAACAACGGTTCTAGCCATATCGAGAATACGGTCGATTCCAGCAATCAGCGCAACACCTTCAACAGGAAGCCCTACGGAATTTACGGTAGCTAGCAGAACAACCAGGGAAGCGCCGGAAACACCAGCCATCCCTTTGGAGGTTAACATTAATATCACCACTATGCTGATCTGTGACAAGATCGGTAAATTGATACCATACATTTGTACAATAAATAGAGTAGCCAGCGATTGATACAGTGCAGAGCCGGCCAAATTAAAAGTATATCCGGTAGGAACGACAAAGGATACAATCGATTTTGGGCATCCAAATTGTTCCATCTTAAGCATCAGTTTCGGTAGAACGGCTTCCGAGCTTGCGGTCGAGAAAGCCAGAATAATTTCATCCTTCAATAATTTTAAAATTTTCACAATGCTGGTGCCACACATTTTTGATACTATGCCTAATACGACAAGCACAAACACAAACATGGACAAATAGAGTATAATTACCAGTTTGCCAAGCGGTATTAAAGAAGAAACGCCAAATTTAGCAACTGTAACACCAATCAAAGCAAACACACCGAGAGGGGCCAATTTCATGATCTGATTGGTCATCCAGAACATCGCTTCAGAGACGGCTTCCAAAAAATGAATCACCGGTTTACCCTTTTCACCAATTACAGAAATACCGACCCCAAACAGTACAGAGAAGAAAATGATGGCTAGCAAATCGCCGTTACCCATAGCTTGAACGATGTTTGTCGGAACGATATTAACGAACGTGTCAGCCAGACTGTGATGACTAGCGTTTTCTGCGGTATTTACATATTGGTGTATATCAGTTTTGGCCAGATGCGACATATCAATGCCTAATCCTGGTTTGAAAAAATTCCCCGCGAACAAACCTATAACTATTGCTACAGTAGTTATAATTTCAAAATACAGAATCGTTTTAAAGCCTATCTTCCCCAATTTTTTCATATCTCCAGAGCCCGCTATACCTACTACTAGAGAAGAAATGACAATAGGCAAAACAATCATTTTAATTAGACGGATAAATACATCACCAATCGGCGTCAAAATGTCCGTTACTAGAGGATTTCCGTAGAAAATGGCACCCACTAAAATTCCCAGAGCCAATCCGATGAGTATTTGCCATGCTAGTCCTAACTTTTTCATCCTTAACCTTCATCCCCTATTCTTATTCTGAGATTGCGGTCAGCAAATTGTAATCGCTTACACTTATTTGGACCTGCAATTATTTTAAGTTATAGGGTGCCATGTAGAAAATTAAATGTATTTTATTTCTATATAGGATAAATCTATATAGAAATAAAATAATAGGCAATCGTTATATTCATCAGTTGAAAAACTCTGGATCAGTTGTAGCCAGCTATTTTTTAATAAAATACTCTATATATGGAGGTTTATGGTTTCCTTTTGTGTAGATAAAGTCAATTTTTACATCGAATCTCCCGGATGAGACTAATGGCACACGGAATAACTGCCCGCTTTCCAGTTCTTTCTTCACACAATGCTCCGGTAAAAAGCTAATTCCCATCCCATTTACCACTAAATTTTTTGCAGCCTCCATACTATCCACTTCAAGAACCACATTTGGCTTTAGATCTTTGGATTCAAACAAGCCATAAATCATAAGCCAGTCTACCGATCCATAATCAAAAAATATGAGCGGTTCTTCACTGACTTCTTCAATTGTTACCTGACTATTGAGCAATAGAGGATGGTTGATAGGGACAAACAATCCGATTGGATCATGACGAAATATCTCAGATTCAATTTGGGGATGTGTAACTGTTCGAACCATTCCGAAATCCACCTCGTTATTAAGAACCTTGTCTAATATATCATTAGAGTGTCCGGTTAGAATTTTGACGTTCACATTGGGGAATTTAGTTTTAAAAGCAGGAAGAATTTCAGGGATAATGTAATTCGCGATTGAGGTAGCACATCCAATTTTCAATTTATCCAGAGTAAGTATCGGTTGGTGCAAGCTTAATTTGGCTTCCTGGTAAGATTGTAAAATGTTTTCTGCATATGGTAAAAATGACTTTCCCTTTTCATTTATTGAGATTTGCTTCCCAGAACGATGAAATAATTCCGCATTGAGCTCACGTTCCAGGGAGTGAATACGGGCAGTTACAGAAGGTTGAGTAAGATAAAGTGCCTCAGCAGCTTTAACAAAACTCCCTAAATGAACAGCATAGACGAATGCCTCAATATTTTCTATATTCAAAACGATAACCACCCTTCTTCTCATCTAATCTTTTTTTATTGTACCCTTAATGAATGCTTCAAGTGTTTTTTTAATTGACTAGCGGAGATTTCCCACATTCACACTTCTATGCCTAATATAACATATCCATCTATGTCATTTCTCAAGCAAATATTTTCCTTTTTTCACCAAACAACTTATCAACTTGATGGAACATACATTCCCATTTGGAATACGGTTCAAGATAGGTATTTTTCCTCACGATGCTAAAATATTAATGAATTCTATCCTATTACATCTAAAAATTCAGATTAACTTGTTTGTCTCCTATTATTAAAATGCTTCGTCGCTATACCTCATGGCTGGAAGTCTAAATCATAGAAAAAGAGTCCATACTGCTTGGTAATACGTTAATAGGAGCGGATGAGCGATGTGGGCCCCTTTAAACCGTGATGAACATTGGATTATGGACATGTTTCAACTGGCTTTACAACTGGAAGAACCATGGAAACTAACACATATCGAATTTAGCCGGGAAGAACAAGCCTGGCACCTTCATTTGGATTTTGAACCAGGATCTTTATTCGCATGTCCCCTCTGTGGTGCGGAGTGCAAGGCCTATGACAGCGATACGAAGCATTGGCGACATCTGGATTTTTGGGATTGGAAAACCTTTATGCATGCCCGCATGCCCCGAGTCAATTAGTTAAATTATACATTTTCATAGATAGATATATACATAAAATATTTTCATATATTCATATGTAATAGGTAATAACTTCTTTAGAAATGACTAAGCGTAAAAAGAAAAACGGTCGCAGATTAATCTACGAACCGTTTTCTAAAAGATCTTCTATGCTTGGTTAATCAATCGAAACTATCACACATATACATAGTCCTTTATTTCTTTAGTCCTGTATAAAAGTGAATGGTCGCCAAAAGCAGCGGAGAGAACGGAATCGTTCTGAAGAAGCGCAGCGTTCGCCTTTGTCCCCGGATTTCTACCCTTGAACATATAATCAAGAAATCCGGGGGCAACAGCGATCGGAAGAATGATCCGCCCTCGTAGCGGCCATTAACCGCATACCGCTACTCAGTCATCCAGCATCATAATAGGACGTAACGCCCTTTTTATACAGAAAAGTAAAAAGGTTGCACGCATACCGGCTTGGACACAGTTACTTGTTGTCCCGTGTAGGTCAGTCGTCCACTAGCTTTGTCCACTTTAAATGTAACGATGTTATTCGTATCGCGGTTTGCCACGAGCAGGTGCTCACCGTTTGGAGTCAAAGCAAAATGGCGTGGATGCTCACCTTCAGCAGATACATGCTCTACCAGACTCAGCTTGCCTGTTGCAGCGTCTACAGCGAACACTACGATGCTGTCATGCCCACGATTGGAACCGTACACATAAGCACCATCCCCCGAAATAGCAATCTCAGCGGTTGTATTTTCGCCCGTAAAATCAGACGGCAATGTAGGCACACTCTCAAGCTCAGTAAGCTTGCCTGCTTCTACGTCATACGCAAAAGAAGTAATGGAAGAATCCACCTCATTAATGACAAAAGCAAACTTACCGTTCGGGTGGAACGTCAAGTGACGTGGACCTGCACCTGCATGGGTTTTCGTTTCGCCATGAAGCACCAGTTGTCCTTTGCTGTCATCAATAGTATAGATACGGATCAGATCCAGACCGAGATCCTGTACGAACAAGAAACGACCGTCAGGGCTAAAGAAACTGGAGTGTGGATGTGGACGATCCTGACGCTCAGGATGCGCTCCCTTGCCCTCATGCTGCTTAACATCCAACAACTCGCCGATACGACCATCCTCGGTTAGAGACACCAGTCCCACCATACCTCCGTGGTAGCTGACTACGATCAGGTAGCGATCGGATGGATCACGCTGAATGTGACAGGTTGTTGCGCCAACGTTTTCCGCCCGGTTAAGCAAAGTAAATGTCCCTTTAACCGGATCGATTTCAAAAGCAGCAGCTTCGCCCACCTTCGCTCCAGTAGCAGAAGTCGTTTCCCCAATGGAATACAGCTTCCGGTTCTTCACGTCTACGTTCAGGAAGGTTGGATTTTTCAATCCGGAGAACTCATCCTGTAATGTAAGAACCCCTGTCTCTTCATTAAAAGTGTACGCATAAACTCCGCTGCCTTCCAATTCGGCGTAAGAGCCTGCGAATACGAGCAATTTTTGTTGTGCTGTCATGGTTGTGTCCTCCTCGAATTAGAAAAATAATGGGCAATTGGAATGATTGCTCCTGGTTCAAATAGCGCTAAGAGGCGCGTTCCACGACGGGCTCTGTAGATAAAGCCACATTTCCCGCTACGGCACGCGAGATCATGCAAGAGCTCTCTGCCTGCTCTGCCAGCCGCAATGCCTGTTCGATCTGCGATTCTGTCGCATCGGCGGCCAAATGAACTCGCGGACGATGGATAATTCGACGATATGTAAAAACATTGTTCGTTACATCGACAATGCCTTCGGATTCCAGCGCCAGTGAAGCCACCGGAAGACCAGCGCGCTCCATCATCGCCGCCAATGTAATCAAATAGCAGGTCGCGGCAGCGCCTAGCAGCATTTCATCCGGATTGGTGCCCACACCGGGACCACCCATCTCTGCCGGGATCGAAATCGCTGTCCGCAGCTGTCCGGCCTCAATATGACCGTCGCTGTTGCGCCCCCCGTTCCAGTCTGCCTTGAGCAGAAAGGTATGCTCCATTTCAGGTCACTCCTCTCTCTTGTATTATGAATCTTTACACAGGTGAATGTAAAGGTTAGTCGATCTCCCGATTTTTCGTTTCGGTCCCGAACAACCATACCGCCGCCGCTCCAATCAGGATCGCTACGAAGAAAATCACAAAGATAGATTGTATCGCCATGCCCTGTCCGACCAGCATACCGACCAGGAAAGGTCCGATTACGCCACCGATACGGCCAAACGCAGCCGCCATACCCACACCAGTAGAACGGACCGCTGTTGGGTACAATTCCGGGGTATAGGCATACATGGCTCCCCACGCGCCGAGATTGAAAAAGGACAAGCAGATACCAGCAGCCAGCAGCATTCCTGCCGTTTCCGAGGTACCGAACCAAATAGCGGACACCGCCGTTAGCAGTAAATAGACGATCAGCACGAATTTGCGGCCCAGCTTTTCAATCAGATATGCGGCAGTAAAATAACCTGGCAATTGCGCCAGCGTCATGATCAGAACGTACTCAAAGCTTTTAACCAACTCAAAACCCTTCATAAACATAATGCTTGGCAGCCACAGAAACATTCCATAATAGGAAAATACAACCGTAAACCATAAAATCCACAGCATTAGCGTGGACTTGCGGTTCGGCCCTGACCAAATGGAAGCCAGTCTTGCACGCAGTGGAAGCTTGACACTCTGCTGCTTGTATCGCGGTGAATCCTCTACCGCTTTGCGTAAATAAAGAGCGTACAGGGCTGGTACTGCGCCGAGAATAAAGGCCATCTGCCAGCCGTACTTTGGAATAACAAAATAGGCAATAAGCGCAGAAAGAATCCATCCCGCCGCCCAGAAGCTTTCCAACAGAACGACCGCTTTTCCCCGTTCCTGAACCGGCACCGATTCCGACACCAGCGTCGAAGCCACAGGCAGTTCCCCTCCCAAGCCTACGCCTGCAATGAAACGCAGCACCAGTAGTACACCAAGCCCGGTCGCCAAAGCCGACAAACCACTTGCAACGGAAAATATCAACAGCGTCCACACTAATATCGCACGCCTGCCATAGCGATCAGCCAAAATCCCCGCTAAAGCGGCCCCAAACACCATCCCTATTGAATTCATCGCAGTCAGCAGACCAATCTGCTCTGAACCCAAATGCCACTCCTTAGCCAGCGCTGCGGCTATGAACGAAAGCAGCCCCACGTCCATGGCATCAAACAGCCAACTGAGTCCCGCGCTAAACAGCAGCTTTCGCTTTTTGGATGGTGGTAATGAAGTCAATTCACTCATGATTCGCTCTCCCTTAAAAATGCATCATATATAGCCGTATATTCAGGTGTCTTGTCACCTGTAGCTTAGCATCTATTGTACCGCAAGCTCCCTTCATCTGCGAGCATTTTAAAGTAAAAAAATCTCTTGTTGCCGCTCTTGAAAGGAAAACGAAAAAAAGCGGAAGATTGCCTAGGGCAATTCTCCCGCCTTCTGGAACCTGCCACTTACCGGTTTTGGACCAGACCGATGATCGTCACCATGAGCACCAGCAGTTGGATGAGTGTATCGTTGCTCATTCCAATCGCCTCCATCCCATATGAGATACTCCTTCGGCCGTTTCCCCTCTCCCCGGATCATGACGCTTGTTCCCCAATACATACCTATGCAGGCGGCGGGAAGCTTATGATCTGTAGTGAATGAAAATTCTCCATATTCATTTAAGGCTTGATCCAGGACCATTGCAAATCCATTTCCTGAATGCATTCGCGGTTATCGTGTTCATCATTGGCGACCAGCGGGGTTACCGGATAGATGCTCATATCGCCCTGTTCATATGTGCACAGCAACGGTAGCAACTCATCGATGTTCTTAATGGACGGGTCCAGCCATGAATCCATATTCGAGGATTCCAAAATGGCGGGCATACGGCTGTCAAATTCACGAATATCCGCATTGGCCTGCACCGTCATCATCGTACAGGTACGTAGCGGCTCCTTACGGCTATCCTGCCATACCTCATACAATCCCGCGACCGCAAACATTTTCTGTCCTGGAAGCACTACCCGCACCGCGCACATACGTTTACCGAGCTTTCGCCAATAATAAAAACCGTTGCAAGGAATGACACAGCGCCGGGTTTCGGCCATTTTGCGATAGCTCGGATTTACTCGGACCGTATTCAAATCAGCATTGACGCAATCCTTGCCCCAGTAGGGGATAAATCCCCAGCGAAATTCATCTAGCACCCGTTCCCCCTCCTGATGCAGCACGATGGGAACATGCTGGGTAGGGCTCATATTGTAACGCGTTTTATAATAATACATCACCCGTTGTATGCCAAAATGATCCCTTACCTCGTCCAAATCAGCCGATAACGAAAACCTTTTGCACATATGCTATTCATCCTTCCGCCTTCTTTTTCATCTATTGTGCGGTTATACAAGGAAAAATATGCATAAAGCAAAAAAGCGCATGGCAAGAACATATAGCAATATCCCCGCAATTTTGAAGCTGCGGGGATCGATGCTAAGTTATATCGTTACTATTTCTTTTCTACTGCATGACCGCCAAATTCATTGCGCAGCGCAGCAACGACTTTCCCGTTGAACGTATCTGCATCCAAAGAACGGTAACGCATCAGCAGGGACAACGCGATAACCGGAGTTGCCGCCTGAATGTCCAATGCTTCCTCAACTGTCCATTTACCTTCGCCAGAAGAGTGCATAACCCCGCGGATTTCATCCAGATTTGCATCCTTGGAAAATGCGCGTTCGGTCAAGCCCATCAACCAGGAGCGAATGACCGAACCGTTGTTCCAAACGCGTGCCACTTGCTCATAATCGAAGTCAAAGCTGCTTTTTTCCAGGACTTCAAAGCCTTCACCAATGGAGGCCATCATGCCATATTCCACACCGTTGTGAACCATTTTGAGAAAATGTCCGCTACCGGATTTACCTGCATAGAGATAACCATTTTCCACCGCTGTATCGCGGAAAATAGGCTCAACAAACGCCCATGCTTCCGGGTCGCCGCCGATCATGTAACAAGCGCCACTACGTGCACCTTCCATACCTCCAGAGGTTCCGGCATCCATGAAGCTGATACCGTATTCCTTCAGACGGGCATGACGAGCAATCGACTCTTTGTAATGAGAGTTACCACCTTCAATAATAATGTCCCCTTTGGACAAAATCGGTTGAAGCTGATCCAGCACGGAATCAACAATTTGATGGGGAACCATAATCCACAGTACTCTTGGGGATTGGGTCGCCTGCACAAGTTCTTCCAGTGTGGGAGCACCTGTAGCACCGTAATCCTTCATTTCTTGAATCGCTGCTGCATTGACGTCGTAAGCGACAACTTCATGCTTGTGATCGATCAAGTTTTTTCCGAGATTCAAGCCCATTTTTCCCAAACCGATTAATCCAACTTGCATTGTAAAGGCCTCCTGCCGTAGCAAAATATATTCTCAATGTAGTAATGTGTACATGTTTACGAACGAACAACCGCTTTTTCGGAACTTTCGGACTTTTGGTCCAGCCACCACGTAAAGCCCTGTTCCTCCAACAATTTGTCAGAAGCCTCTGGACCGTAGGAACCTGCCGCATACGTATGAAGCGGAACTTCGCCTTGAGCAAAAGCTTCCAGCACTGGCTGTACCCACATCCATGAAAGCTCAACTTCATTCCAGTGAGCGAAATAGGTGGAGTCGCCGCGCAGCGCATCAAAGATGAGGCGCTCATAAGCTTCCGGTACATCCTTGGCCTCTGATGTGTAATTCATCAGCACCGTCTCCAGTTGACCGTTATTCAGCGGGTCCTTACTGTTCAGACGCAGTGTTACCTTTTCATCCGGATTCACATGAATCGTAAGCAAGTTCGGCTCGGAAGGCTGTCCTTGAGCCGCATACGGGTCTGTGCTATCCTTTTTAAATTCCACGACGATACGTGTAGATTTTTCCTTCATGCGTTTGCCTGTGCGAATATAGAACGGCACACCTGACCATTGCTCATTGTCAATCCACAGACGAGCTGAAATGAAAGTATCATTTTGTGAGTCCAGTCCAATGTCCGGCTCTTCTTTATAGGAAGGAACTGCTTTTCCGTTAATCTCACCGTTCGTATATTGGCCTCTCACCACGCTGGAAGCAATATCGGAAGGATCGAGCGCACGTAACGCCTCCATAACCTTGCTTTTTTCGTCACGCACCTGATCTGCCGTTACATGTCCCGGCTTATTCATAGCCGCCATCATCAGCACTTGCAGCATGTGATTCTGCACCATGTCCCGAATAGCTCCGGAGTGATCGTAATAGCCAGCGCGTTCCTCGACGCCTACAGTTTCAGAAGCGGTAATTTGCACATTGGCAATGTATTGATTGTTCCACACACCCTGAAGCAATGGATTAGCAAATTTCAAGGCTTCCAGGTTTTGTACCATCGGCTTACCCAGGTAATGGTCAATACGATAAATTTCATCCTCAGCAAATGTTCTGCTCAAGCGATCATTCAATTCGCGTGCCGATTCCAGATCATGTCCGAATGGTTTTTCGATAATAAGCCGTTTCCAGCCCTTCGTTTCAGCCAAACCGCTTTCCCGGATGTTGAGGGCAATCACATCAAAAAATTCCGGTGCCACCGATAAGTAAAACATGCGGTTCCCCGGAATTCCCAAGTCATTTTCACGTTGCTCAGCAAGCTGTAACAGCTTTTTATAATCTTCCGGGTGATTGACGTTCAATGCACTGTAGCGGAAAGCGCTCAAGAACTGATCCATCTGTGCACGGTCATCATTCACGTGTCTGGAAAAATCTTTGATGGATTGCTCTACGTTACTTTGAAACTGTTCGTCAGCTACTTCACGACGCCCCATACCAATTACAGAAAAGGAAGCCGGAATTTTACCTTCTACAAACAAATTATACAAGGCAGGGTAGATTTTGCGTTTAGCCAAATCCCCTGTCGCTCCAAATAAGACAAATGTCATTGAATCCATGAATTATTCCTTCTTCCCATTATAAAAGATGAGGTTATTAAAAGTTACCTGAGGAATTAACGTAACCCATAATACACCCAAAATAAGGGGCAAGTCAATCAAATTTTAGCAAAATCGTGAACATTCGATATTTCCTGTAATGATAACGTTTTCTGTGGTATGATTGACGCAAGGAATGAGAAAAAACTGTTAAAAATGTCACTGTTGGCACAAACCAAGATAGTTACTATTGGTATACAGAGTTACTTTTAGTATACTGTTTAAAACAACCAATGAAATTGAGGGGATTCAGATGAGCGACGACAGGCAGCCTAAGCTTTTGTGCGGTAAGGTGGAACAGTCCTTTCAGATCATCAGCAAAAAATGGACCGCTCTCATCATTCATACTTTGATGGAACATCCCAAACGATTCAGTGAAATTCATGTTTCCATACCTGATCTTAGCAAACGTATGCTGAACGAACGCATTAAGGAGCTGGAGCATAGCGGCCTGATCCTTCGCAATGTCATTACAGAGCGGCCCGTGCGTACCGAGTATTCGCTGACACGGAAGGGTAAGGAGCTCGGTGATGCATTGAATGGCGTAGAGAGCTGGGCCGAAAGATGGCTTTAACCGCTAACAGGAGATCGTCATACACGGTCTCCTGTTATTGTGTTACCCTTTAGGAATCGTAATACAGGCTATAATGTGAAAGTAATGGTACGCCTACCAGCAGATCATAATTTCGGAGCGAACCAAGAAAGGATGAGACCGATGGCATTTGGCATTACCCGGCAGGAGCTTTCAGCCTGGAAAAGAAAGGTCAGTAGCGGTGAGATTGCTTTTCTGACGCATTACTGGCTGGATGATCGCTTTCCAGGTATTACAACCGTAACAAAGGTGGGGTGTTCCAATTTGGAAAAGCTGCGTTTATGGTGCAGTAATAATGGATTGAACCCCCAATATATTCACCAGCGTCAGCCCTATCCCCATTTTGACCTGATCGGCAACAAACAAACGGAAATTTTGCACAAGTACGGCATGAGCGAGCAATTGGAACGCTTCGGCCTTCATCTTCACACGGGCACACGTCCACCATTTTAAACCGCAGCTCCTAGATCTGCGGTTCTTTTGTTTTCATACCTGATAATACTTTGTGTATCCAAATCGCTGACATCGCTCCTTCTCCCATCGCGACAGTCGCTTGCTCGGCATGGGCCCCCAAATCTCCGGCTACCCATACATTTTCTACATTTGTCATTTTGCTGCGGGGGTGAGTTTCAATATGCTTGTTATCCAGCAAATGCACGCCCAACTGCTCCGCCAGCTCTGAATGGACATGGTTGCCTCCAAAGGCCACAAAGCCCCGCTCCGCCACAACAACCTCTCCATTAGCCAGTCGGACTCCTTCAAAATGTCCCGGTTCCGCGGTCATGATTCTGGAAATGGATTCTTCCCTGTATCCAATTCCTTTCTCGCACAGCTTCACCATCAGCTCGTCCGGCACCTCTGAACGCTCATGGTTCACATAAACTAGGTTGTCAGTACGCGCTGATAATATCAGAGCCATAGAAGCTCCGGCTTTTCCCGCCCCCATCACGACCGTACTGCGATCCTGAACCTCGTATCCGTCACAGTCCGGGCAGATATACACACTATTGCCCAAGCAGGCCAGAAGCCCGTCCAGCTTTGGCAAGCGATCGGTCAGCCCCGTTGCCAGCAGCAGCGTCTTTGAGGAATACACCTTCCCCTCTTCCAATTGGATGTCAAAAAGCTCATCTTTTTTGGTCGCTTTTACCGCCTTACCTTGAACAAATTCAGTGCCTAGCTTCGTGGCCTCACTACGTCCAAGCCGTCGCAGCTCTTCACCTGAAATCCCGTCAGGAAAGCCCAAAATATTATGATACTGATGGCACAACGTGGATCGACCATAGCCCGAATCTATCACCAGAACCCGATGGCTACTGTATCTTCCCAATTGAATAGCTGCTTGCAGCCCGGCAATCCCTCCGCCAACAATAATGCAATCGAATGTCATATGTTTTATCCTCCCTCATCCATACTTACCCATCCCAAACAAGCGCGTAAAGCAGCAATAACACCTATGTAACCCACTCATGCAAATTCAAACGTAGCATCACCCGCTTACGCCTGAATTAACCCCTGAACCATCCCGTTCACAAAAAAAGAAAAAAGCATATCCAGAAGCGCACTCCTTAAAAATGGAATGACAAAAAGCACTGTGGATATCCACAGTGCTCTGTTCAGGGCAAACCTGAATCGTCGTTGCATTGTCTGGCTTATTTAAAAGTTTTTACGCGTTCTTCAACAGGTTGGAATTCTTTTTCGCCTGGTTGGAATGTGGGTTTACCGAATGGCAATTCAGCAATCAGTTTCCAATGCTCAGGAATGTTCCATTCATTTTTCACTTTTTCGTCGATCAAAGGATTGTAATGCTGAAGGGATGCGCCCAGTCCTTCCTGCTCCAAAGCTGTCCATACAACCAATTGCAGCATTCCGTTGGATTGGTTAGACCAGATTGGGAAGTTGTCCGCATAAGCTTCAAATTGTTGTTGCAATCCAGCCACTACATTGTTGTCTTCAAAGAACAATACAGTACCGTAGCCGCTACGGAAGCCGTTCATTTTCTCAGCAGTAGATTTAAATTGCTCTTCATTGCCTACAACTTCGCGCAATATATCTTCTGTAATATTCCACAGTTTGTCGTGATGCTCTCCGAGCAGTACAACTGCACGTGAAGTTTGGGAGTTGAAAGAGGTAGGTGTATATTTAACAGCTTCCTCTACAATCTCTTGAATCCGTTGGTCGGAAATTACTTGTTCTTTGCTAATACCGTAATAGGAGCGTCTTTCTTTCAGAGCTGTGAAGAAATCTTTAGCCATTTTTGTTACCTCCTGAGAAAAATTAATTACTTTTCGTAACTAAATATATATTGTATTTGTCTTAAAGTCAAGAGATTTCTTTTTAAATATTACCAGTTCCTTGATTCATGATGGGCCGCCATTGTATTTTTTCTCACTGGAAGAGGTATGCTTAGTGACATCCTTATCTTTTTCCTCCTGATGTTCCATCTTCAAATCCTCTACGGGAATGGCGTCTACCGTCTGTTCACTTTCAAATCGGTCGAACAAGCTCTCCTGCTCCGTCGGATACTGCTCAGCGTGATCCCGATTTACGGGTGGTTCCTGATCGTCATGCGCCGTTTGTCCTTTCCCCGCTTGTCCCTTCTTCTCATCCTGATGGTGCAGGTCATCGTCAAATGAGGTCATTTCGCTTCCCTCCCTGTCGGATTGGTGTCCACAGTATACTTTTACCTTCCAGGTCAGGGATTAAACGCAAAAAAGAAAATCTCCGCAAAGATTTTCTCTACTCACGTCTTGTTTATAGTTTGTTGTTGAATTATTATGAACTGGATTCCCCTGTACACTCATGAAAAAGATGTGGTTTCAGCTTCTCTCCTGCAACAAGCTTCTGCACCAGTTCTGTGCCCGCAGCAGGCGTCATCTGACCATACCAGTCCCCTTGAGGGTATACAATCACAACCGCAGCATCGTGACAACGGCCATTACAACGAGTTCTGGTCGTATGAATATAAGCTTCTGCGTTTTGTTCACGGATTTCATCCCGAATTGCTTGTGTAACTTCTTCACCTTCATGTCGCATACACGTGCCTCCATTACAGATCAACACATGATGCTTCATCGGTTCCAATTCAAAAATAGCCATAGCTTCCCCTTTAATCAACGGTTGTTGGTTTATTCATGCTTATCTGGATAAAGAACAAGCTGTGCTTCCATCTGCCCGGCTTCAATCGTCAGCACGATAAATGAATATTCGTCCTCGCCGCGCTTGTCTGTCGGAGATCCGGGATTGAGGACAAGCAGGGCGTCCAACTTTCTGACAACCGGAATATGCGAATGTCCGTAAATCAGGCAATCCAGTGTTTCTCCCTTAAACGTATTCAGCGCGATATTCTCTGTCGAGCCGCGCCAGCCGTGACCGTGAACCATACCGATCCGTTTGCCCTCGACTTCAACGATTCTTTGATAGCCCAGACGCTCTACGATGTCTACTCCATCATTGTTTCCGGCAATCCCTTGCACAGGTGCAAATTCGGATAGCCTTTCATATACGAACCAGTCCGTCCAGTCTCCGGCATGGAGAATGAGGTCACTGCCTTTGAGCTCCTGTACAAGCCGACCAGGAAGCGCTTTGCCTCGGTGCGGCATATGAGTATCTGAAAGTACGATGATTTTCATTGCAATTCTCCTTACCGGCGTCTTTACACGGATGAACTCTGCTGCCCAACCCGCTGCTGAAGCGCCTGCTCCAGATCCCGCAGCGTTACTGTCTCGAAAAACGCCTGTATTTTCTGCTCTGCCACGGTATATAATCCGTCCAGCAAAGCGTCGATGTTCTTGCCTACCTCGCAATTATGATTGCTGTCACTATGGATAGCGAACAGCGGGCCGTCGTCTCTGGTCGCTTCATATATCATTTTAAGATTAATATTGGAACTGGACATGCTCAGACGAAAGCCGCGTGCTCCTGGTGAGGAATCAACCAGACCGGCTTGCTTGAGTCGGCTCATGATCCTTCTCACAACCACCGGATTCGTATTGATACTGGAAGCGACAAGTGTCGAAGTCATCCGCTCCGGCGCTCCTTCAGCCAGAAGAAGCAGACAATGGATACTAACGGAAAAATGGGTACTCATGTTAACCACCTTTATATGTGTGCCTCATTAAATGTTTGTGTACATATGCATAGTTCCATCATACCACAATGAGAGGCACCGACACAGCGCTTACTGCGCCTTACTCCGGAAAATAGTCATTTTCAGGGCGTACTCGCACCTTTAGCTGGCGGACGCTATACTCCAGTTGCTTAACGATGTCCTCCAGTTGGCGTCGGTCAAGTGCGTTAAAATCGGCGGCAGGCTTGGGTGCGTTTTTCAAATCACGTATGGTTGCCTGCTGCTCCTGCCACTTGTCCATCAGGTCGGCTATATTCGCATAGAAGCGTTCATAATCCTTTATCACTTCATCCAGAAAGGCGTCCACCTCGTCCGGATCATAGCCGCGCATTTTATTTTTAAACTGTTTTTCATGAATGGAGAGCGCGTCCAGTTGAATCCCCAGTTGCTTAAACAACTGCTTTTGCTTATCCAGACGACGCTTCATATGTTCATCCATCGGTTATTCCCTCCTTAACACACTATTCTTTTTATATCACATTCTAGGCTGGGAATAAAAGTCTCTGCTGATTGCCTCCCCCGATGAACGGGTATAAAAGAGCATACACACAGTATGTACAGATTCATTCAGACCACGAAGGGGAGCTATGGAGCAGGTCATAACTCATATGTAATCGTTGAAGACTTCACACTTCTCTGTATGTCTATGTATCCATTTCATCTAAAAAAGCAGCTTGTCCCTGTGACAGGCTGCTTTTTTATGCTTTCTGAGGACTCGTTTATCCGGTTTATCCGATTTCTACCCGTTTCCGGCTGCGTGCTGACTCGATACAAGCGTCGATCACCTTCATATTGCTTACCGCATCTTCGGGTTCATATGGCAACCGAGCACCATCTAGCACCGCTTTGGCAAAAGCATCTGCTTGCAGCTCAAAGGAATTGTAACCTTTAAGTCGTTCCTCGCGTGTAACCGAACCGACATGGACGAAAATTTGCGGGACGACAGATGATCTTTCCCAACCAAACATTTTGGGCATCGCAATCGTGCCTTTACTCCCCAGTACCTCCATATTGGAACGGTTCGCTGCCCACATGCCGCAATCGAAGGTAAGGTTCACCCCGCCAGGAAACTCCAGCAAGCCGGATGCCATCATATCAACGTTGTCGTGCTCAGGCGAATACAAGGCATGCACCGTCACGGCCTCAGGCTCCCGATCCAAATACATGCGGGCTGCCGAAATCGGGTATACGCCCACATCGTATAAGGAGCCGCCGCCCATGCTTTTATTGAAACGCACATTATCTGCCTGATCGGTATTGTTGAATGTAAATGTGCAGTGCATGCCGCGAATGTCACCGATTTCTCCGCTATTGATAATTTCCTTAATACGCCGATGTTTTGGATGATAGCGATACATGAAGGCTTCTGCGAAGATGACTCCTGCGCTTTTACATGCTTCAATCATGCGGCTTGTCCCGGCTGAGCTAAGAGAGGATGGTTTTTCGCACAAAACGTGCTTCCCCGCTTCCGCGGCCCGGATCGTCCACTCTTCATGCAGGTGGTTCGGCAACGGGATGTACACCGCCCCGATTTCGGGATCAGCCAACAATTCCTCGTAGCTTCCATAGCTTTTCGGAATATCGAACTCCTGGGCGGCCTCAGCGGCTTTATCCGCATTGCGACTAGCAATTCCAAGTACTTCTCCGCGCTCGGATTGCTGAATCGCCGGAATTACAGCTATTTTGGCAATCTCGGCAGTGCCTAAAATTCCCCATTTCAGCTTTCTACCCATCATTCTCATCCTTTCGTGGTCAGGAATAGTTGTCTTGCTCCGCTTTGTGCAGCATACCTAAGCAACGGTCCAAATCGGTTTTGACCTGCTTCTTGTACAGTCGCGCTTTCTCCTCCCCATCATCTGTAAAATGATAGAGTACAATTTCCTGAAAATCTACGCGGGGATCTGTTCCTTTTAACCGTTTGGTACGGTAAAAAACGCCCTCCTGCACCAGTTCGTGCAGCGCCCGATAGACCTCACTCTGAGGCGGAACATATCCAAAGCCACTAAACTCATCCTTCATCGATTCGAGCATCTGATATCCATAACCGCGATGCTTCTCCACCATTGTGATCAGATAAATTTTGATAAAAGCCCGCTGGGATATCATAAACGCCATTTCACGGCCTCCTCTTCACACCATTCTCTTATATCTTACCTTCCATTATAAACCACTCAGCGCCCATACACTAATGATAGGTGGGATTTTCAATCTCTCCCTTGTGACCTGTTTGAAGTTAGGTGGAGATATAAAATGAAGCGTTGTGAGATAGTCGGCGAAGTGGCGGTCGGTGATTCTGTCTTTTTCTATTATGAATTTTTCATATACTGAAATAATATAATAAAAACTAAAAAAATAGAGTTACAGATTACGAAGACTTACTTAATTTCTTTAAGGCATCCGTATCGTTACTTGTCAAAACGGGAATACATTCTGTTATTTTTTTGGATATTCCAGTTCCACCATTCTAGTGTTTTGAGTAGTTCAATAGTTTCCTCGTCAAACCGATAACGAATTAATTTTGCCGGGTTTCCTCCTACAATAGAATAAGGCAAGACATCTTTAGTCACCACGGCATTTGATGCAATGATCGCTCCATCTCCTATATGAACTCCAGGCATAATGGTAGCATTGTAACCTATCCAAACATCGTTCCCAACCACGGTATCCCCTTTGAAACCTCCACTTAAATTGGGTAAACCAACTGCCCACTCTCCACCAAACGCTCCAAAAGGAAAAGTAGTAAACGCATTTGTATTGTGATTTGCGCCATTCATAATAAATTTGGCCTGGGTTGCAATTGCGCAAAACTTACCGATCTTTAGTTTGTCCCCTATAAAATCAAAATGGTAAAGGACGTTTTTTTCAAAATCCAGAGGATGATGTTGGTCGTCATAATAGGTATAATCCCCAATTTCGATATGTGGATTAACCACTACATTTTTCAAAAAACACAGACTTCTAATATTTTTCATCGGGAAAACGCTTCCTGGATCTGGACCACTCATGTAGCACCCCCCCTACAATGTTATAGATTCACCTTAAATGAAAAGACACGTCCAAGTCTAACAGTATGCATAGCATTAAACAAATGGAGAAAATAAAAGTATCCCTCGGCCTTGTTACATGGGCTTCGGGATACTTTTTGTGAACATATGTGATTGGGATTACCAAATCAGGCTTGCTTATGCAAGGCTGGCGTGCCTCCGGCCGGGCGGGGACGAACTCGAAGCCCGACTATCCATTTTCCCAGAGGCAAACGTGCCAGTAGCCATGTGCCAGCAATGGAAAAGGCCATACAGAGAACGAACGAAGCCAGCGTACGAAGAACGTGGCTCCAGTCTGCAAACAACGTTTCGTCAAAATAGTACGTCACACGCAGCATAAAGGCGTGCATCAGATACGCTCCATAAGACAAGGTTCCGATGGCAGTCAGCAACCCCGCCGCACGTCCGCCCTTATGAGCAATCCACGTCGCTACACGATAAGCCACAAAAATAGACGTGACACAATATACAGCCATGACCGGACGCAGCAGAGACAAGTAGTTAAAGGAAAAAACCGTGCCTCTCGGCGTCTGAAACAGACCAATCATCTCATACAGCAAGTAGCCTGTAATCACAATAAATAGCGGCCAATATACGATCTGCGCCTTGGTTACCCAAGCATTCCAGCGCTTGACGTTCATCCCGGCTGCTGCCCCTAACACAAAATAAAAGAAAAAATAAATCACATTCCGATCAGCGTAAATTGTGAACCAGGAAGTAACCACCGGAAGCTGGAGCCCATCCATCAATCGGTACATCGGCCCCACCGCGAACATGAGCATGATGTACAGCACGCCGACTCCAGCCAATGCAGCGGGTCGCCATGCTGACGGCAATAACGCTGACAAACGGCGGACAGCATAACGAAACACTGGAAATAGCACATAACACTGGATAATCATAACGATATACCACAGATGATAGCTGCTTTTCCCGTTCAATAGCTTCTGGAAAAAATCTAGCGGGTGAAGATGCCCTCCGCTTTGAACAAGCTGATTTCCCAATTCGTATAAAAGAGACCATATGATATAAGGCACGATGATGTCCATGAACCTTTTACGTAAAAACGTTCCATACTTTAAGGGTCCATCATAATTGTAAAATAACACCATTCCGGTGATAAACACAAACACGGGAACCGCAAATTTGGAACACAGCAGTAAAAGTGTCATCAAAACTCCGTCCTGGATGCGCGCCCCCTGCGCAACCGCAAAATGTGCAACGGAATGCTGAAGAACAACGGCGGCAAAAGCCAACCCTCTCAACAAAGCGACTTCGGAAATTCTCTCTTTTTGACTCATGTCACTCTCCTGTTATGTCTAGAAATATATAAGTCTATTATAGCGACAATTCTGTAAAAATATATAGAAGGAGAAACGTGCCAATGCAAGCAAGCAAAAGCAGCAGCCTTCCCTTTCGGGGAGACTGCTGCTGTAAGCGTAAGCTATAAAGTTACAGGTTTCTTCTGGTATCTGTGTACGCATCTGTCCGGGTATCCGCTACCGTATCATCATACGTTCTGTAACGATCCGCATTCAGAGAACGGTTGGTGCGGAAAATATCATACACATCCCTGTGATGATCAGCGGAATCCACCAGCACTAAAATCTTGCCCTGATCGACGTAGGTCTCGTATTGACGCGCATCATCTTCCGGAATGCCCAGCCCGACCAGTCCACCGACCAAGCCACCTGCTCCCGCTCCGACAGCCGCTCCGGTAAGGGTAGCCGCGATAGGTCCAGCCGCGAGAATAGGTCCGATGCCCGGAATAGCCAAAGCCCCGATGCCTGCCAGCAAGCCAGCTACCCCGCCTACAACGCCGCCTGTAGCCGCGCCTGTCGCCACACCCTCCGGTGCTTTGGTGCCTGTCTCTTCACTAATCGTCCTCAGCTCGTCACGGTCACGTGTGATGACAGAAATTTCACTGCTTGGAATGCCTCTGCTTTGCAATTGTCCAATCGCACGAGATGCTTCTTGCTCTGTATCAAAAACACCGACAATTTTCTTTTCGTTATAATCGTTTACGTTATTAGCCATGGTAGTTACCTCCCAATATTTTGGTGTTGAGTGGTTCGTCCTTTATTACCCCGCTATTCTGACGTTTAAACGATTTTACGAAAATTCAAAAACCGATCACCTTCAAATTTTAACCATTCTATAAGCTATACTGGAAAGTTACATATGGAGCCACTACGCAGTCAGATGGTGCTTCCCATCGCTGTTATCCCCGGATTTCCTGAATGAACGTTACTACACCATTCAGCCTACTCCATTTTTATGTGAATTTTTCGAGTTCAGTGTTGATTTGGACAAAACAGCTGCTGTTTAACGCTTTGGCTTTGCTCTGTTGGTCGCCACGGCTTCCAACGGATCATCCGGCCAATAATGCTTGGGATATCTGCCCTTTAGATCCTTTTTGACCTCAAAATAAGCCTCGCTCCAGAAGCTGGACAAGTCGGAAGTCACTTGTACAGGTCGCTGTGCAGGTGACAGCAAATGCAGTACGATCGGCACGCGTCCGCGTCCAATACGCGGCGTATCTCGCATACCGAACAGCTCTTGTAGCCGCACTGCCAGCGCGGGCGCCTCGGGATTCGAATAATCGACAGGAATACGGGAGCTGCTGGGCACACGGATATGCGTCGGCGCTTCCTGCTCAAGCTGCTGCCGCTGTTCCCAATCCAGTCGGCTCAGCAGCAAGGCGGCACCGTCCAGCCGTTGCAGATCGGATACATTTTTGGCTCCAAGGGCAAAAGGCAGCAGCCACGAGTCCAGTGAATCCAGCAGCGCTGGCTCGGTGCTGTCTGGCCAATCCTCAGGTGCCGAAAAGTGCATAAAAATCAAACGTGCCTGCAACTGGAGGGTTTGCCGATTCCAGGACAGCAGCTTTAGACCGATTTCACGGATACCCTGCATCAAGGCGGCAGCGATTTCCTCTGTCGGAGGACGCTCATAGGACGTTTCCTTTAAAACGAGCGAGCCCAATTGTAATACCTTACGGGCCCTTACTGCTGACGCTGAGCTGTCCCAGTATACGTTCGCTTTCTCCAGCAGCAATTCGCTGCAATGCTCGATCAGCTCTTGCAGTTCAATCGGGGCCGCCAACTGAATGGCACCGTCTGCTCCCTCGTCGTCCACTTCGGCGGCGACGAGATAGGACGAACGCGACATCCACTCCACCTGTCGGAGTCGCGCCCCCCGGCCGCCGCTAAGCAGAAAGCGGCCATCCCCCCGGCCCTGCGCGATCCGGTCCGGATACGCAAAGGCCAGCAGCAGCCCGCAGGCCCCGGAGCCGTCAGGCTCGTCCTGCCCTGCGGCTGCTTTCGGCAGCGTGGCTAATAGCTGCCGACTCTCCTGCACGATACGGCGAATCACCGTATCGTCTGCCGTCCGCAACAGGCTGTGCGTGCTGCGGGCGTGAGCCGCCTCGTGCAGGGCGTCCAGCCGCGGGCGTAAATCCGTTCCGCCATGGGCGCGGAACGGATCCCGCTCTTGCAGCAGCGCAGCGAGGCGGCTGGCGGTCGGCGCCAAGCCGAGGGCGGCCGCGCGCAGCAGCATGTGCCCGAGGCGCGGATGCGCGCCCAGGGCGGACACCTCGCGCCCGTGCGCGGTAATGCCGCCTGCCGTGCCATCGGCTGCGGCATCCAGGCAGCCGAGCTGGCGCAGCAGGCCCGTGGCCTGGCGGTACGCCGCCTCAGGCGGGGCATCCAGCCAGGCCAGCTCGGCTGGCTCGCGGACGCCCCAGGCGGCCAGCTCCAGCGCGAGCGGGGCCAGATCCGCCGCCACGATTTCCGGGCGGCTGGCATCGGGGAGCGCGGCGTGTTCCTGCGCACTCCACAGCCGATAGCACACGCCCGGCTGAAGGCGGCCCGCCCGGCCGCGCCGCTGATCGGCGGAGGCTTTGGACACCTTAACGGTGGTCAAACGGCTCATGCCGGTTCGCGCGGAGAAAACGGATTCCCGCGAAAGCCCGCTGTCTATCACTACCGTAATCCCGGCTATCGTCAAGCTGGACTCGGCAATCGAGGTTGCCAATACGACCTTACGGCTACCCAAAGTCGACGGTCGTATCGCCTCATCCTGCTGCTCCAGCTTCATACTACCGTACAGCGGAATTACTTTGACGTGTGCAGGCAAATTCCTTGAAGCCAGCTCACGTTCCGTTCTATGAATTTCTCTGGCTCCCGGGAGAAATACCAGCAGATCGCCTTCATGAGCATGAAGGGCCTTGTCTACCGTCTCTGCCGTAAAGGATTCTAATGTGCCCGATGAAGGCTTGGACATATGAAACGTCTCTACCGGAAATACCGTACCCGGACATTCCAGCAATGAAGCGTCCCCCAATAGACGGCATACAGGCTCAGCCTCCAGTGTCGCGGACATGATCAATATTTTTAAATCAGGCCGCAGCAATGCCTGACTTTGCAGCGCAAGCGCCAAGCCCAAATCTGCATGCAGGCTACGTTCATGAAATTCATCAAAAATGATCAGGCCGATCCCCTCCAACGCCTGATCATTTTGCAGCATCCGGGTCAGCACGCCCTCCGTAACCACTTCAATCCGCGTATTCGGCCCTACTTTTGTATCCATGCGAACCCGGTAGCCCACCGTCTGCCCGGTTTGTTCTCCCAGCGCCTTCGCCATTTGCGCCGCTGCTGCACGTGCCGCCAAGCGCCTTGGCTCCAGCATCAATATTTTTTGCCCCGCCAGCCACGGCTCGTGCAACAGTTCCAGCGGCGTAACCGTCGTCTTGCCCGCGCCCGGCTGTGCAATCAATACGGCAGCCGAATGGGATTGCAGCGCATTTTTAAGCTCGGGAATAATTTGAATGATAGGCAGTTGTTTATCTGTATCTGTCAATGAAATCTCTCCAATGATACGCGGATGCGTAGAATCTAAGTGTTGTTTCTATATGAGCAACGAATTTACTTCATTACTGTGAATTTTTCACTACCTGTAATTATTATGGTTTGAATGACGAAGCTCCGCTTCTATTCCTCCAACCGCTTACGCACAGCTGGCTCATATTCATAAAATACCGACGAAGCGTTCAGCCCTCTTTCCTCCAGCACCATACGAAGACGAAGCGATTTTTCAGTCAGCTTGCGACTAATGCGCTGTTGCTCTCCCGCCTCACGACAAGCATGGAGCAAATCGCGTAGCTGGACGCACTCCTTTTGCAATTGAAGCTCCTCCGGTAAAATGCCCGCATTTTTCAGTAGCCTGTACGACATACGCAGCTCCTCTGGCACATGTGATAAATCCTCAATAACCAGCGGCTTGCCTGCTCCTGCCAGATTATCAAACTCGCCTTTCGCCATGGCTTCGGTAATTTTTTGCTCGGCCATTCTGGAGAACATTCCCATAGATCAACTCAACTCCGTATAAGCATATGTACAACCATATTGGATCATAAAAATGGGTCCTTCGTCACTGTAGCATAAATCTCCAGAAGATGTCCTGCATTCATGGGGAAAAGAGGGGAGGGATTACTCTTCTATTCCAAGCAATTGGGATACTTGTGTTCTATGTTTCTTGGCCCTACGTGTTCCGTGAATGAGATTGGACAATCGGCTAGGGGGTATATGATATGTCTCACAAAATGTTTTCTGGTCAATTTGTTTCTCAACCAGCTTTTGTTTGATTTTCCACCCAAAAGGGGTTACAGCATTGCGTTTATTCAACTTTATTACCTCCAGGTTAAATTTTGCTCTAATTATCAGTTCGTTAAGATTTTGATTTGCACGTTTGGTATTGATTCAAAAGATCATCCAGTTTCCTGGATTGTTCAATCACTTTGGGATGTGTTAAAAATCCGTATTTTTTCTGGACTTGGTACAGTCTTTTTCTGGCTCTCTCGACACGAAGTAAAGTCACACCTTGATTCATCAGCATGATTCCCCCTTCTGTGTCATATCCTAATGTAAAACGTCAATTTTTGGATTATTTAATCATACGCTCAACAAAAAAAGTGCTTCCGGAACATTCCAGAGGCACTTTATGTCGATCTATGTTCATTTTCAGTTGTGTCCAAGTTGCTCAGAGATAAACTTGCAATCAACAATACCCTTGAACCGTAAGGGGTTAGCGAGTGTTATTTCTTACTCTCCCTTTTAAGAACCCCCGATGGTATCGTGAAGCTGAATACTATGGTGCTGGTTATAAGCATGATTAGGTACAGCCACAATAAACAAAAAGCTAGCTGCGACGATCAATAGACCCATTTTTTTACATTGTCTAACCAAACCTATAAGATTTACATACGATTTAACTTTGAAAAAAATCGCCCCTAATAATAAAATAATTTTTCTTTTTTCCCTTGACTAACTAAGTTTTCGTACTTTACATAAGCTTTGACGTCTGCAAATTCTTTAAACTGTTCAAATAATCTTATGCACCTAATAAAAAAAGCTTCTTTATTAATGGCTAATGATTTAGATAAAACGTCTAACAAGCACTTAAAGCCAATTGAGTATCTACCTCTATTTAAGTAATATTTAGCTAATTCATATTTAAAACGCGTGGATTGTTCTGGTACTACTTGATGAGTATACATATCAGCAGATGGGTTCTGTTGAGCAAAAAAGTCAATCTTCGTTTTAAACCTTCGAAGTATATCATCTACATCTATGTTATATTGGTTAGCCGCCATCATAACGTTCAACAGTTTTGTAACCATTTCTTTTTCAGTGGTATCTGGCGATGCAGCAATATATTTAGCATAATCTTTTAGCACGCTTATATCTCCAGATAAAAGTTTGTATGTGTAAATATTACCTTCTGCCCAATCTTTGAATAAGTTAACCCAATGTTGGGTATCCTCGTCCGTCTCTATGACCCAATCTAAATCAGCATAGGCGTATGTATATTTTAATGCCTGCTCATAATCGCCTTGGGCTTCACATACACTGGCACACAGTAAATCAGAATAGGTGATGTACACAAACATGGGACGACTCAGCTTCTTTACGGACTCATTATGCTCTCGTTTCTTCTGCTTATGTCTCATAGAATATTGAATTTCCGCTTTATCTCTCATTTTTCGAGCTGTTGCATCAAGCTTGTCCCACTGACGCAAAGAACGATACACATTCGCCAGATCTTTCAACGCATCAAGTTGATCTATTTCATCCATCCGTTCAACAAAGGGTTCGAATAGAGTAGAAGCCTTGAGATTTCGGTTCTGATCGTCTCCAATCTGAATCGTAAACAGACGATACTGGCAGATAGCTAGGCGTTCAGAATGCTGGTACTTTTCCACTTCTGCAACGCTCTCATAAAGTATCTGCGTAGCCGCGTGTCGTCCCTGTGCGAATAGAGTCTCTGCTACGTCAAAGAGTTTCGGAGCATACAGTAGCTTGTCCATGATTTGTCCAACTATTCGTTGGATCGCATTCAACTTATCCAGCTCCGCACAACGATATAATAATGGCTCAATTCGCCGCCAATTCGGGGGAAGGTCAATGATGTAATTTTCTATGTATAGTTCGTAAAAATAACCCTCTGGTAATCCCATGGCCAACGTGATTCGGTCAAGCTGTTGTACTGAAACAGGACGATGTTGAGTAATCCAATTACTGAGTGTTCTTTGATGAACTCCTGAATATTCCGCAAATTGAGCCAAAGTCAAGTCGTTTTGTTTTAGATACTCTTCAAACTCCGCTAAAATCGTAGGTGTATGCTTCAAGTCATAACCACCCTTCACATAAAAATTCCATAATTTTAAAGATCAATTTCTATTTTTGTCCAAAAATTAACAACTGTCAACATTTTTTTTGCAACTCATGCGGAAAAACTACGTTTGGCATAATTTGTCCAAAAAGGACATGGTGGCACGAGCGATAGGATTAAAATTTGATAAACCCAAGGAAAAGACTTCACACGGGTTTTGAATGCTATTAGAACGCACGTGGGGAATGAAAAATAATGAATTATTGATCATAAATTTTAATTAACGCACTCTATATAGAGTGCGACACACTATCCCAATAGACAAGGGCATCATCTGGATTGAGTGAGTTGAAATGGTTTAGCATTCCATCCATTCGCTCCTTGAGGCACTTTTGCTGACCATCAGGATTGTTTTTCAAGCTGTTCGGAATGTTCTTTAGCATGATTTCTTCCAACATAGAAATATCAAGCCGTGGATATCCTTGGTTATGGACAACAGCCTTTAAATCAGACAGGACCTGTAGGTGAAAGAACACTACCTGAAGCGCCGGCAATATTGGCGTTTCAAGACTAAAATCCTTTCAAAAGGCAATAAAAAAAGCCAACCAAATGAGTGACTTGTATCTGCCTATGTATTTACAGCACCAAAGCAACACAGGCGCTTATTTAAACCCGAAAAATAAACTGCTATAGGATCTATGCCCGCCTAGCGGGATGCAAAACGCTGCGCTCTTGCATAAAAGCATTTATACTTAGTAACTAAGGAGGAAGGAGTAGGTGCATTATATAAGCGCAAAAAATCGCCGTCAAATTGATTGTGCGGCGATTTCATAAAGAAACTACCTCTTTTCTAAATTATAGTTGATAATCATAGTTAATCCCCGTAATTTCAACGCTACACTTAATCTTAATACTAAAATTATTAGGGTTAAAAAAAGGTAATTAATCCCGCCTGCGTGGGTTGCGCTGGAATATTTCACTCCGTCTACTCCTTGGTCTCTCAAATATTCTGTAATAAACTGTGTAGGCATGTAGTCAATTTCACTGCTATCAGGTCTCACTGGCCTAGAAAACTCTTGGCCAATAACTCTCTTATAACTATTTGTCTTACTAGTAGCTGAATCTGGAATCATGTTTATAATTTTTAATGGAGCTTTTGTTTGGCACTCTGCAATAGTTACTGTGGCCCCTATCCACGGACGCACTTCAGTTATTACAGTAGTTTCTGTTTCAGAAGCATACAGGTAAGAAATCCCTTTGGGATTCATTCTACCTCCACCCGCTTTTCCTTGTGGAGGTGCTTGCAAGTCTTGATCCTTAAAATATTCTCCGGTTTTATTTATTCGAGCTCTAAATAAAACTTTGTCTTGGTCAATCGGTTCGATTTGTTTTTTTAGTACTGGTAAAAAAAATTCTATAAAATCATCCTGCTGTTCATGTATAAAATACCGTGATAAGAGAAATTTCCTTTTGAATTCATTATAAACTTCACGTGTGTTTTCATCATTTGTAAAATACAATATATAGCCCCCTCTCCTTATTTATCGAACTTCTAAGTTAGGAAGTTAATAGACACGCTGCAGAATTGAACCGCGCAAGGGTTCTGACCAGGCTGTTAATGTTTCCGCTGGTTAACTGGTGCCTTGCTGCCTGCACATGCCATGTAAAATGTGGGCGGGGCCATTCTCCCCCGCATGAAATGACTTACCGTTTAACCGCAACCTGCATACCGTTGCCAATCTACCGCTGTGCGTTACAGGTGCCCTCTAAGTTATTGCAAGGTTTCACCCTTGTTCGCGGCCATAGCCGGGCCTTCCCTTGCGCGCACTGGTCAAAGCCATTGAGCAGTATGTCCTATATCCCCTTGCTGGAGTCACTTAGCTATCAGCCTTTAGCATGCAGGTGTCATCCTACGTTGTAGCGTCTCTCTTCCACCACCACATTTAGATTATCTACAGAAGTTCTGCTACGAGCCGCTTAAGCACTGGCGGCGTTGCAATGAGCTGGCTGTCATTCATATTACCTTTCAAATAAGCCTTGTCTTCACGAGCATAGTGAAAACAACGCCTTGACCCTCAACAATCAGGAAGCCGCTCTCGTCATCCAACAGCGAGGTTATATGGTTTATTGAAAAATCAAAAAAAGCCGGCGCCTTGGCCGACCCGATACCGTGGCTCGGAAGCTACGGTGTATTCCTTACTTTATTTTCTATAATATAAATCTACCATATCAAAAGTCCAGTGCAGGGGCATAAAGCGTTCAATTTTCATTCAATTTAATTTTAGCACTGTTAAACATGTAATCCGCCTACTTCAATCCAAACAATTTTATTCTTTTGAGAATTGACCGTAACTTTCATGGAATTGCACACATTTGCCAATATTCGAGTTGCTATATGTTCCTTAAAATCATTTTCAAATAACCAATTGTGGGGAGATAAGAGAATATCTTGAGTAGATTCTTTTAGAAAATCAATTATGGAATCTGAATCGTTATGTTTCATTGTAGAAATCTCAGCAAGATTTACTTTGTACTCTGTAAAATTCTCATCTTGCGAATCGTCGTGTTTACTCCCGTATAAATCACTTACAAGCTCATTTAATGCTCCCTCTTTAAGAAGTTCATCAAAAATCAGCTTGGATTCCTCCTTTAGATTCCTTACCACAAGCGAAGTTTCTTCCCCCCTTCTAACTACTTTTACTTTCTCAAAATGGGGTGCAATTTCATTAAGAGCTATTTTAAAAATTTCTGGCTTTGATACAGGTATGTCACACACGAAGTTAGGATCATATGTTATAAAAGGGGCAATATAAAATTGCATTAGAGGCGTGAGTGTTTCCCCTTTGAATTTTTGTACGTCAACTATCTCAAATATAGGTCTATCGACTTTCGATAAATTTCGATTAATTTTAATTTCGCCTTCTACTGGAGCCGCAGCGAGTACTTCTTCAAATAATCCCATTCTATCACCACCTATTTCATATTTGAATTACAAAAAGAAAGGGAGCGGTATAGTAAAAAACCTACTCAGCTCCCTAGCTAAAATTACAAATATTAATTTGTTGTAAAAGTAACCTTAACTCCCTCTTGAGGTAGACTGTACGTCCCTAAGTTTGATGTTACATATCCATATAATTTTGCAGTATGACTTCCTTTACTAGAATAGGTTGTCGAATCTTGATCTTGGGCGTACTTGGCTCTCGTCTTATATTGAAATTTAACGGCCTCCCCATTAGACCAATGTAGAGTTATATACACATAGGTAATTATAGCTTTAGAGTCATCTGGTGTAATACTGAAGTTTGCCCAAGCTGTATTTCCTTCAGTATCTACCCAGAAATCCAAAGTTGCAAATATTATTTTTGTTTTTTGAGTGGTAACCGAATCATATACGGAGTTATATACAGAATCACTAACAGTTGGGCTATCAGGAATTTCAAGAGAAACTGGTAGTTTAATATGTTCTAACTTAGATCCTTGTTCGCTTGGGGGATTACCTGATTGAGTTTCAATTGGATCTGCAAAAGCCCCTACAGGCAAACTTAAAGACAGAACTAGCATAAGTATAGAAAGTAACATTTTCCTAAGTCTCGACATCTTGTTTCCTCCTTTTTCATTTTAATCAAATATATTGCAAATAAAAATCCTAATCATTTCCATAAGTCTAAAGCACTAAAATAAAAAATTACCTTTTTTTAAAAAAATTATCCACTTCCAAATACTTCTAGCTTTTAAGCAGATGCTAAAATTCCAATTGCTTCAGACTTAATCCGTCTAAAAGAACTCTCGCTGAATACTGAACAATTTGCTCATCGTCAGTTCCAGCAGGCAGTCTTTTACCTGAAGCTCTGCCTCCTTATCCACGTTGTACGTAGCAATCTCTTCGGTTTGCTTGCTAATCGCATTGGTCGATTGATGCTCTCTACAGGTATACGCCTGCGTAATCGCCGCCTCGCGCCGTACAAAACCAATCTGCCGATACTGCCGAACTATCTCCAAATATTCTTCCACAACGAGATTTATTCCTTACCATTTTATTATCTTTTTACTGTCACACTACCTATTGAAGGAAGCATAATATGTTCTGATACTTCAACTAAAAATTCTCCGAAAGTCAAAACAAAAGCGTCAGCTCTGTCAGGAAACTTGAGCCCACGTTTTTTCATATCATCTTTACTCTCTAGGATCATCTTCCCTTTTGAGGTCATTCTCCACTTTCTTGTGGCTAACTGAGAAATCAAGGTGTCATCATCAGGTAGTTGCATGACTCCCGGATCTCCATTGATGAAGTTTGTTAAGTTTGTTTCTAAATCTGTTCTAATAGACTGCCACATCTCTGTGACCAGGTTAGCGCAATATTCGTCAAGAGACGATGAGCCGTTTTTGACAGGAACTACCTCCCAGCCATAACCTTCTTTGTTGATAACCTCAATCAACCGATCCGTGACACCACCGCCGACTCCTGTATCATCAACATTAAACTTTACATGTTCAACTTCTGGATGTTTAAGCAGCATATCTTTGGCTAAGCGTATGGCATTACCAACAATAACCATTGCGCTTTCTTTGAAGTGGCTGTGCGTGTCCAACCGTTTTTTTACCTATACCAGCGTACATGGATGTTTCATCGTCTCCATATCGTGCAACGTCAACGCCTATAAATGGATCAAGCAAAAGTTTGGCGTTACGATGAGTGTGCGCGGAATCAGCGCCATGCTTAGACGCATGAACTTCAGCTTCACTAAAGCAACCTATACACTGGCCAAAGCTGATGAGGAGACCCAAGCGGTTTTCCGTAAGCACACCTTCGCCCAGCTTAAAAAGCAGGTGGAAGCCGAAGAAATCGATCATCTGCTGTTTGAAGACGAATCGATGATTCGTTCCTATCAGGCGCTGCAATATAACTGGTTTCCGCGCGGCAAGCAGCGTAAAGTACCAACGTATGGGAAGCATGAAGGAGCCAAGTTATTCGCCGCGATTAACTATGAAACCGGACAGGTGCATCACCGTGAAGAAGAAAAGGCCGATGTGGACGCTTTTATTCGCTTCCTCCAGGATCTTCTGTCGGCGTACCCTAATGGAACAATGGCTATCATTCTGGACAACAGCCGGATTCATCATGCCACCGGGTTACAACCTTTTCTGAAAGAACATCCGCGCCTTCATTTGGTCTTTCTACCGCCCTATAGTCCCAACCTGAATCCGGTCGAGGGACTATGGCTGTGGCTTAAATCCGACGTAGTCAATAACGTCTTTTTTGAAAAGTTCTACAAGATTAAGCTTCATGTCGGCCAGTTTATGAAGCGAATCAATAAGCGGCCGTTGGAAACGATTGATCGCCTGTTGGTCAGGTTATAATCTTAATTGCGGTTTATATAGCCGCCATTATCCTATCGTCTACACCAGATGTCTCCTCTACGATGAATAACATATAATCTTCATGGAACCCTTGCATATTTTCGGCCTTGGTTGCTGTCCGGGCCGTAGCAAACCAGCGTTCCTCATAGTTTTTCATGTATATCTTGGTTTTGGTCCATTTGAGGATACGTTTCAAAATAGAGCTTTGGGATTGCCGCGTGTGGGATTTCAATCCACGCACTCCATACAGAGTGCGACATGAAGTTTACTATACTCGCCAATATCAAGGTGCAATTTCAATCCACGCACTCCATACAGAGTGCGACTCTGTTCTCTATGGAAGTTCCTTGGAGCTTTGAAATTATTTCAATCCACGCACTCCATACAGAGTGCGACCAAATGGCAACAGATCAAGTTCAAGTATGACGAGATTTCAATCCACGCACTCCATACAGAGTGCGACTCGCATTCTGCCGTTTCATATTGCTGTACTGCTGGCGATTTCAATCCACGCACTCCATACAGAGTGCGACTTAATTTTAGGAGGTGACACATGAAGAACATAAATTTCAATCCACGCACTCCATACAGAGTGCGACTTACCGATGGTCAATCCTTTATTGTCAGCCAGTTTCAATTTCAATCCACGCACTCCATACAGAGTGCGACAATATATTGCATAATAAAGTCGTAATCCACGACAATTTCAATCCACGCACTCCATACAGAGTGCGACTAGCTATTGCGGTGGGAGCGGATTACTCCGAAATAATTTCAATCCACGCACTCCATACAGAGTGCGACTGTACCGAAGATCCATCATTATCCTTTGGTTGGATATATTTCAATCCACGCACTCCATACAGAGTGCGACCAAACGGTTCAAGATATGATCGGACAGTTCCTGAGAATTTCAATCCACGCACTCCATACAGAGTGCGACTCGCGCCGTGCAGATAAAGAAGATGTAAGAGCATGATTTCAATCCACGCACTCCATACAGAGTGCGACAAATGCACACATCCCACTGATTTCTAAAGAAGACTTTATTTCAATCCACGCACTCCATACAGAGTGCGACTGGAGCTTTTTGAAATAGCTCGTCGCTTCCCGGAGATTTCAATCCACGCACTCCATACAGAGTGCGACGCCCCGTCGGATTGCCCTGAGAGCCTTTATTCCCATCATTTCAATCCACGCACTCCATACAGAGTGCGACATGGACGTTACGTATGGTCTGAATCGTAGCCATATTTCAATCCACGCACTCCATACAGAGTGCGACGGCATAGGCGACACCGAGGGGCTTATCCCTAACCAATTTCAATCCACGCACTCCATACAGAGTGCGACCAGTTTTTGTCAAACGTTTGCGTTCTTCTTTCGGGATTTCAATCCACGCACTCCATACAGAGTGCGACAGCGAAAATACAGAAATTGATACGCTAATGGTATCAATTCCATACATTTTCGCAAAAAACGATGCTAAAAAAGTTTGAATCCACCCTTGACTTCTACTATAGAAAGTGTATTTTAATCCTTTTCGACAAATTTCGAGGTGCGAAGGATCCGGGGTTTTTATGTGAGCTTCACATTCGCACCTTACAGAATCAGCGGGCTTTCCATATCGTAAGCTTCTTTTGCACCCATATGCTCTACCTTCTTTTTATAGTTATCTCCTAAATTGTAGAAACGCAGGCTGTCTTCTTTTTTGTCTATCAATTCTTCTAATTCATACTTCAAACGGCGAAACTGGGTCGAATCCAAAATGCACTCAAACACGGAATTTTGTACCCTTTGTCCGTGATCTACACACTTTTTTGCAACCTTGGCCAGTCTTTTTCTGCCTTCCCTGTCCACTGTGCTTACATCATAAGTAATCAGAATTAACAAGATCACACCTACTTCCACAAGAATGGAGGGTACTCGTCCAGATCTCCCCGAATATGCCTAGCCAAGAGCAAAGCCTGTGAATAGGGGACAAGCCCCCAAGACATTTTCTCATTCAAATAAGGATGAATAATCTTTTCCTGTTTGCGTTCCTGCCATGCCTTCAATACTATTTTCCTCGTGTCATCATCCATAATCACAGCACCGTTTTCTTTCCTGTAAAATCCTTTACCATGAATCAATTTTTTGTTAATCAGTGTAAGGACAAAACGGTCGGCATATACTCCTCGAAGCTCCTCCATCACATCCAGCGCCAACGAAGCTCGTCCCGGCCGATCCCTATGCAGAAAACCAACATAAGCATCCAAGCCGACGGCTTCCAAAGCAGATTTCATATCATTGGACAGCAGTGTGTAGGCAAAAGATAATAAAGCATTGGCATTATCCAACGGCGGGCGTTTATTGCGTCCATGGAAGTAAAAATCATTCTTTTGCTGCAAAATCAGTTCATCAAAAACGGAATTGTACTGTACCGCCGCTGCACCCTCCAAACCCCGTAAAATGTCCAGATCCTCCACTTCGCGGACTTGCTGCATAGCCCCTGCTAAAGAAGCGGTCACCTTCTTCATTTGATCCGTGTCCAAACGAAGGGGATAGTCTCTTGTCGCTCGCTCCAAAATCCATTTGTTATTATATATCTTGCCTATAATCATATTTCTGGCTACAAGAGCACTTCTTTTGTCATCATCGGAAATCCGATACTGTTCTTTTCGGAGCACCACATTTCCACGACTCTCTCCAATTACACGTGCTAGGAAACGTCCAGTTCGCGTCATAAAGGTTAAATCTATATTGCGTGATGCACAAGCACCCATCAGCCCCGGACTTACCCCTGCATAGCCAAAAGTACATACAGCTTCCAAGTTATGCAAAGGGTAGCGTGCAAGAATGGCCTCTTCTTGTTTGATAACGATATTTTCCCCATCCAGTGACAAATACGTATCCGGCAAGGTAACAAACAATGTATTTAGTAATTTTTTCATTCAGCTATCCTGCTTTCAATGAAACTGGAAACAGATCTTTTATTCAAAATCTCCGGCACACATATGTGTTGAAGCGAGCAACTTAGGCAATGTGGCCCCGCTTTCGCTTTAGGTGTATGGTTTCGCTCAAAGTAATGCTGCATTTCCTGCAAACTTGTTCGCACCCGCTCACGGTCAGCAGCAGTGATCACGACCTCTACCCGATGCTTGATCTCATCGTAATAAAAGTAGCCTTTTGCAATATCACACACAAGCATTTCTTCAAGACACATCACTTGTGCGACCAACTGGGAATGGTCCGAATCATTTCGTTTGGGTTTGCCACGCTTGTATTCAACAGGAAAAGGAAGGTACATCCCTTCCTCCCCTGCCAGCGGAACCCCATGAGCATCCCGTACAAACTCTACGACGTCACAGATTCCGGTAATACCAAGCTCTCTGGAATGTATAGGCAACGCGCGTACGATGAGTTTATCGCCTCTTTTCTCACGAATCATCGGCTGATCCGCTTTTCGGTGTAAATGATCCCCCTCGATCGTCCGCACGTTTTCTTCCCATTGCTGCTCGATATGAATAAGCGCCCATTGTCTTCTACAGAAATTAAAATGCTGAATACCGGATAGCAGCAAATAATCCTCTTCGTTATAGTTCTGGATATTCACGGGGCACTAAGCCTTCAAGTGGTGTGAGTATGCATTCATAATGATCATCAAAAGATCTGTTGAGTTCGTCTGTATTTTCTTTCAATTTCACCTTTAAAGAACGGTGCACCTTAGCCGATGAATATTGTCCAAGTTTGGAATGATGCTCCCACCAATATACTTTATGGACTTCCATACTACCGTCAGGACGAGCGGATGATACGTCATTTTCAAACAAGGAAATTAGCGCTTCCTTGATCTTTGCGGCATCCTCATAGGTAAATCCTGTTTTTTCAGCTAGTTGCGTATTGATACTTCCCTTAAATACGTAAACACCAAAATCCACCCGATGCTTCATCCCCATCGTATCGGAACCTCTTTCTTTCCCCGGTTCGGAGTTTACACTTTTAGTGATTTGCATACTTGTAATATCAATGGGATCAACACTGGTTGCCGTATGTATAGATACAGGACCTCTTACCCCAACGGATACTCCTGCTCCTTTACTAGCCGCTTTGAATGCAAAAACTTGACCGAAGCTACGAACATCCATCCATTCCCGGCAGGCGATTCTGGCAAATTCATCGCTGGAACCTTCCTTGCCCTTAAAGAATTTTTCCAACTCAGGATTTGCATCTGCACGTTCTCTTAAACTACTAAAAGAATCCAATTTCCGATCATTAGATTGAACAAAAATAGACTCTCCCATATCTTGCAGACGATTTCTTATTTTCCGTTTCAGCGCCACATCCGAAATTTCGCCATAGCCATCGTAATTTTGCCGCGGACGATTACCATTCAGAGGATCACCATTGGGATTTGCTTTCGTGACAGACAATACAACTGCAAAATCAATTTTATGATCTAAAATAGTCATGTTATTATTCTCCTTTGAATGTAAACTCTATATTTTTAACATTTCTTATGATCAGTATTATTTTTTCACATTTGCGATGTTGCTGTCTTGGTCGTCGTCATTCCCTGTGTTATTGCCCTCATGATTCTTTTTATCCGTGTTATGATAGATTTCATAGCGTTGACTATACAAGCCGAGCAAATACTTGCCGGTTAGCGGTTTGTTATTAAATTCATCCATGGGTATTTTTGAGGCTACTTCATCAATCATATTGGAATAATAGTTTAAGCGTTTGCCAAGTCTGGCCTGATGTGGCTGCAAGGCATTCTGTATGGTCCTCCAGGTTCTTTCTGGATGTTGTGAGAAAGCACTCATATATCGAATTGCATTAGTGGATCGCTTCTCATCCTTGTCTAATGCGCTTCGTTCCATCACATCAGCTATCGCCAACAGTCTGCCAAATAAATAACTGCGATCCATATTTTCTTTATCTAATGCCACATTGTATCCCTCCCGTTGGTTAATCAATGCACATGCTATACTCAGTGTCTTCTCCCATTCCCATTTATCCATAGCTACCGGATTAGAGGCACGGTGAGTAGCACTCCTTACAATATCCTGCGGAATTTTTCGACCATCTACGATACATGGAAGCATTCGTTCCATAAGACCTTTAACGAGCTTGTCATTCGCCTTCGGACCGTAGGCCGCAAAAGCAATGTCCTTCGTCGCCGGCGCTCCCCAAAATTGTAGCAACTCACCTTGCTCGTCCTTCTGATAACGGTGCAGCCAGGCGCATGTAGAATGCCAGTCTATCAGCTTGTCAAAATACAATTTTTTATCCAAATTCCGATAATACAGAACAGCCATGCGTCCCGTTGTCGCTGAGTCAAGCACAAGAATATTGACGTTTGCTTTGGACGCCGATTTGATAGCCAGTTTATTACGATAACCCGATAGTGCTTTGGCCAGATCAAAAGCAAACTCCTCGTTAGTATGACCTTTGATTGCTATCGGCCGCGATGATTCAGAGCCAAAATCCATTGCAAAGATGTTGTCATTGTCGGTACAAATCGGAACATTCGTATCATCATTTCCCCAGACGAGAAAGACACGACTCTCCATGATTTTCCCTTGGCGATGAATCAGCCATTTTAAGGCATTATGAGCTTTTTGGGATACTTCATAACTGATGCTTGCTGCTTCATTACTATGAGTAAATCGTCCTCTGAACGTGAATCCGCTTGTGTCATTGGCCGAAATCAGCTTTGCTTTATCTCCGGAATTTCTAATTTTATTCGCATGTTTATCTGTGCTCGGGAGTTTCTCCCCGGTGACATAACAAATGTCTTCTTCGCCCAGCAATTTACTGTAATAATCAACAAATGAATCAAATAGCTCTTTATCCTGCCAAACTTTAGTTAACGCTTGATTTGGTGAATACACATTAAAACGGATAAATACGCTCTCCAGTTCACCGGGAACTGCCGTAAATATACGTGGTTTTTCCGCAGCTAAATGCTCATACTTCTTGTCCCATTTGCTTATCAGTTTTTGATTCTCATCAAGGTATAAAACAGACTGGTCTGACAAGTCTTTAATCAGTCGACGCTTGCTCAAGTAACGATAGATGCTTTTCAGCTTGGGAGTCGCATATTCTGAATTAGCCCACCCTTCCAACTGCTGAATATAAGCAGCAAAAGGCTCTTCTTTTTTGATCTTTCCACCATAGGTGACAAAATCTCCAGCAACATAACTTAATTTATCATGCAGTGGATAAGGTGCTACGACAGAGCCAGCCCGGCTGGCCGATTTCTCCGTGCAAGGAATCAATGTGCTAAATTCATCTTTGTCCAGCACTCGGGCTGAATGAAAATCGCCTTGTTCCGTAATTTCCACTTCAATTTGTGCATTTTGAGTTGTATGAGAGATGGGCAGCAGCGTGTATTCGCGATCATTATACTTTTTCTCAAACACACCGACACATTTAATGTTGGATTCATACGTTTCATATAGATTTAGCAGCCAGCTCATTTCATGCCCCACCCCTCCCACTCTGCAAGCAGCTCATCTGCAGATTGAACGTTATTTTCACCAAATTGTTTGGAATGCATTTCGCCTATGATACGAACTTGTGGGCATTTCTCCGGTGGAATAAATTCAATGACCCCGTTCTTCATCACGGGCTTCCACAAGCGCACCTCCAACTGATTCCTGCCTGTCTCATCCGGGTAGTTAATTCCATGCACCATATTTCCCAAATGAATGTCTCCATAATTATCATAGAAACCGGGGGATTCACCAAAAACACATGGCTCTACATAAGCCTGGCATTCGCGTGTACCCAGAAAAATATCTCTGCGTCCACCCGCAAGCAGCGAGCGTTTGAGAATGTTATGATGCTTGTTCTCATTGCGGTCATATTCCAGTTCAGGACGATGTAGATTAAAAACAAAACGAGCCTGAACCTCATAGCAAGGATCTTTGAGATAAGTATAATTAGCAAGCGTATTACCGCCGCCATATTCCATAGGCCGAATCCCCTTGGATTCCATTCGGATGGCGTTTAGAACACGAACCTTGTCTATAACGATCGTAATCGTAGGCTTCCAATAAATACTTTCTACGATCCCTTTTAATGCCTGATAGGTGGGGACACTGTATGTTAGTTTCTCACCACCCAATTTGGTTAGCGGGTCAGTGAACAGTGCATAATCGCCATACACTCTAAATTCGATTGCGTTTCTCAACTGGAAGCTTCCTCCTTTCTAGGTCTTTTTATCTAAACATAGTACCAGAATATTACTTTTGGCATGGTCAGTCAATGCAGAATATAGGCTCTTTATCTCCCATAAAGGCATTCTTAGAGAATAAAACCATCATGCAAACTATCATTGTGAAGATTCAGCCCAAATAAATCATCATAGGCCCCCTCAGTCAAAGCCCATATCTTTCCATCCAAATAAGGAATCAGCGCTTTATTGTGACTTAATTGATTTTTGTCTTTGTTCGTTATATTAATGGTGAATTGCTGTGCTTTGCGGAGCAGACTACTGAGGTCCTCTATGCTTTGCTGTCCGTTGAGATCAGCGATAATCTCTTTTCCTTCCTTCTCTCCATCTCCATATGGAACGATAACTGCTGTTGTATGATCTTTAATGACCTGAAAGTATTCTGCTGCGGTCTTATAGCTATTCGCTAAAAATAAAGGAAGAATCGTGCCCTTTTCATCGTAGTAAGAGCGATAGTACGTATTTTCACTGCGACTAACAGTTAATAGCTCAGTCATATTTTTTCTTAGCTTAGGTATAAAATAGTTCAAGTCGGTTGCCAGCTCGGTATAATATTTTTGGAAATATATTTCCATAGCCTGTGCGGATAATACGTTACCACCGTAGCAGGTTTTGTCACGTTTTAAGTCAATGAGCATTTTTCTGGTAATTTCTTTGCCGATTTTAATTTCTTTGAGCCGCTTGAGATTCTCTTCTTCATGATCAATGACATACACCTGCTTTGTTTCATCTCTTCCGTGGCGATTACATCGGCCTGCCGCTTGTGCAATCGAATCCAGACCAGCCAAGGATCGAATGACACAGGTAAAGCTTATATCCACTCCTGCCTCTATGAGCTGTGTGCTGATACAAACGACAGGTTCCTTATGCTCTAAATGTTGTTTTACTTTCTCCAATATGCGATTGCGATGAGCCGGACACATGGAAGTACTTAAGTGATAAATCGGGATTGCACTGTTTCCTTCTGTTAGTCGAAGATATAGATTTTTGACCACTGCTTTTGTATTGAGAATAACGAGTACGCTTGATTCATCAGCGAGCTTTTGCTCAACAAAATCGGCAAGCTTTTCCGTATCTACAGTGCCGTTCGTCACCTTGTCAACAATTTCAACCCGCTTAAACTTCTCTATGACATGATCGAGATCATGCACTATTTCCGCATCCAGCTCGATGTCCAGCTTGTTATGTACAAAATCCAATTCCGGTTGGGTAGCAGTGCAAAGAACAATACTTGAACTGGCATACGTTTTCAAAAAATTCAGCGCTTGATTAAACAATGAAATACAGTGTGTGGGGACTTTTTGGACCTCGTCAAAAATAATGACAGACTCGCTCAAATTGTGAAGTCTACGGATATTTCTGCTGCCATCTGCATAAAACACATTTAAAAACTGCACCATGGTCGTGAAAATGATAGGCGAATCCCAATTATCCTTAGCCAGCTTTAATTTTTGATGTGTATTCACAACAACATCTTCAAGCTCTTGCTCCTCACGATCTATATCTTCTACCTCGTTCATGACCACATTCGAGTGATGCTCCAGAATGTTAGCGTCATCCCGTATAATTTTGCGAACCTCCTGAGCGTTTTGTTCAATAATCGTCGTGAATGGAACGACGTAGATGATATGCTTTTTTTCAAATGTAACTGCATGTTTCAGGGCATAACGCAAACTTGCCAGCGTTTTCCCACCCCCAGTGGGTATGGAGAGTGTATGTATCCCGGAAGGCTTGTCTGCAAATTGCTCACATTGCTCGGACATTTGTTTTCTAAGCAAATTAATGGTTGTGTCGGCAGCCTCTCCTGATTGCAGAGCGTTAATACGCTCCATTAATCTTTCGTAATACGTTTGAAATAGCTGTTGACGATTCATCGGTTCATTGTCATTCTTTTCGCCTTTAATATTAATTTCTTCAAAACAACGGGTATTCGTGCGATCCGCATCAATCAAAGCGCTAAAAACAAACTTGGATAAGAACATCATTTTGAGTTCAACGTCTGAATTATGATCCCGTTTCATATAATGAGCCAACTCGGCCCCTGCTTGATTCACATAATGGTAAAATGCAGATTTCTCCATCACCTGCTCATAAAAAAGGCCGACTGCATGATCAAATCCTTCCAGCTCTCGATCACGCACCCGATCCAAAAATTTTGATTCCAGGTCGGGGTCTAAAAAATCCTGCAGATATGCATGGTGTGAAATAATTGCATTCCCTACAACTTCGGATAATAAAGCTTTGTTCATGAAATCCTGCTTATCAAATGTCCCTTGAGGTTGAATGTGAAAAAGATTGTATAATAACTTTCCACCAGCGGTAGAATGATCTACGCTTCCTCGTTTCGGTGGATTGTCAGGATTTTGCACCGCCAAACGTATGTAATCTTGAAACTTTTCTGTGTATTTGCCCAAATCATGCAGCATACCAGCGAGTCCGGTAATATGTCGAATACCTATTTTGGCACCATAAGATTCTGCTAGCTGTTGAGTTTCCAACAGGTGGTCTGCTACCGTCTGAATTTCTTGGTCACTTTCCCGTATGTGGGCGATATAGTCCATTTTTTAATCTCCTTTAATTTTATAATTCCCCTTCGAGAATAACCTTTTTCCAAGTAAACACCAATAAAATTCAATTCATGCTCATGCATTATCTTTTGTATACGTTCTGTTCATTTCTTTGATATAAACTAATATCCCATTATAAGCCTTGTCACCTATTCTTTTTAGCACTTATTCCATTGTTAGCAGTAATGAATTTCCTCTATATTACCACACTTAGATTTATGGATGTTTTCCCAAAAGCAGTTTGATTAGTAACAACAGCCTGCTAAATCCGAGAGGGGAATCCTCCCTAGTTAATGGCTATTGGAAACGTAAGAAATTTTGGCTATTTAGTTTCCTTTAATCGTTGGTACTAACGTATAAAGTAATTATAAAAAATTAAGGTTTTTTAGATTTTTTTCTCGTAAAATTATTGCTGTTGTAATGTCTGCTAATGCATAATTTTTTTGTTTCATCTCATTAGTCAAAGCCTTCAATTTCTGCTTTGTAGCTCTAAGTTCTTCTTTCAACTGTTTAATTCTTATTTCATTAGGTTGCTCAGAAACATTAATCCAAGTTTTAATTTCGTCTACAAGCAACCCTTTTGTGCGGCAATAATCTAATAACTCATCATAATTAAATCTATCAACTTGCAACAAAACACTAAATTTTCCCAAAATATTTTCTGTTTTTAGAATGCTTTTATCCATCTTTAGGCGCCTCCTTATATTCACTAATAAACATATTGAAAGTATATACAATATAATTTTATAGGAACTTTATATAAATCACAGTAATACACCTCTCAAAAGATCAAAAGAATTTATGTTTTGCAGCGTATCCTTTAATTAAAAAAATTGCTTTAAACTAACGATTTATGATACACTCGGCATGTCGCTGAAAGGCGTGGATTGAAAACTATAGAATTATATTGTAGAGCCCGCCCATGGCGGGTTTTCTCATTCTTTTTAAAACATAACTCCCGTCTTTCCTCCTAATCCTCTGTGCCTCTTCGCGAAATTATTTTACACTTAGTTCCTGTCCGTTTTTCTCCAACTCCTTTTATCAACTTCCTATCAAGTTCACTGTTATCATAAGGACAGCCTCTCATGCTTAAGCGATCGGCTAATTTGAAAGGCTTCAAGGGTTTCGTCGATCCATTTATTCTTAAGCTCGCTTCCTCGATCCGTGCTGATACCGAGTATTTGTCACAATTTTGCTGAATGGCCTTTACTTTCGTCCCATGTGCTTTAAAATGTCGACTTCCATTCTAAGACGTTGGTTTTCTTGGCGTAAGGCAATAAGCTCATTCTCTTCGGCAGTACGATTGTCCTTCTCTGAGAACGAACCTGTCGTTTGAGCCTGTTTAATCCAGCGGTCTAGTGCAGATGCACTGAATTCGTATTCATCCACAATATCTGCCCTCGATTTTCCATTCTCGTATAGCTGAACCATTTGCCTCTTGAAATCCGCTGTAAAAGTACGTCGTTGTTTGGGCATAGTAGACCCGCTCCTGATTATGAAATTTCCATTCTACTAGCCCTTAATTTTTCTGTCCAATTAAGTGTAGCCGATCCAACATTCATATATTTCAATCCACGCACTCATATAGAGTGCGACTTATGCTCCTTCTAAAAGTTCTTTAACCTCTTAATTTCAATCCACGCACTCATATAGAGTGCGACTGGGTACGTGCTGCCTCCGATTGCTGATAGGATATTTCAATCCACGCACTCATATAGAGTGCGACGAGTAGCGTCGATGGTTTGTGTACCATTGGGATTATTTCAATCCACGCACTCATATAGAGTGCGACATGAGGTATTGATTAGACATAAAGTTATTGATGATTTCAATCCACGCACTCATATAGAGTGCGACTCTGCATCGTTGGTCACACAAAATGGACATTAAGATTTCAATCCACGCACTCATATAGAGTGCGACATTAGCAACTTAGCCATTAGCCCAGCTACTACCGATTTCAATCCACGCACTCATATAGAGTGCGACGTTGGTAATAAATTCACGCACAATTCGGCTTTTTGATTTCAATCCACGCACTCATATAGAGTGCGACAACAAACAGCTAACAAACAGCTAACAACTAACAAATTTCAATCCACGCACTCATATAGAGTGCGACGACTCACCAGAAAGGTAAAGGGCTGGTGGTACGATATTTCAATCCACGCACTCATATAGAGTGCGACGAGAGCTAACGAAGGTGACTACATCATTAGAGGCGTATTTCAATCCACGCACTCATATAGAGTGCGACTGCTATACACTTCATCATATACGTCTTCCCAGTACCATTTCAATCCACGCACTCATATAGAGTGCGACGTAAATAACACACCATTTCCGCCGAGTCCCGAAAATTTCAATCCACGCACTCATATAGAGTGCGACGGAGCTGCAGCCAGCGCCAAACTCGGTATACTGGTAATTTCAATCCACGCACTCATATAGAGTGCGACATCGTAGAGAAAAAAGCTTGGTTGTTACCGCTTGTATTTCAATCCACGCACTCATATAGAGTGCGACTTGAGCGAAGGAAGGATTTAGGATGTCGGATAACAACGATTTCAATCCACGCACTCATATAGAGTGCGACTGGTAAGGATGCCATTGCCGCTGGATAGGACGAATATTTCAATCCACGCACTCATATAGAGTGCGACAGAAGCCTTCTTTAATTATTGCTATGAACGATGATTTCAATCCACGCACTCATATAGAGTGCGACAGCGAAAATGCAGTAATTCATACCCTAATGATATCAATTCCATACATTTTCGAAAAAAACGATGCTAAAAAAGTTTGAATCCACCCTTGACTTCTATTATAGAAAGTGGATTCTAATCCTTTTCGACAAATTTCGAGGTGCGAAGGATCCGGGGTTTTTATGTGAGCTTCACATTCGCACCTTAACCAAGATATTACACTCAGGATACCACAAAACATTTTTCCCTCACAGAGAATTCTTTAGCACTAAAACAATAAGGACTCTGCCCCGTCAATCACAATTTGCGCACCAGTAATATGACGCGAATGATCGGAGGCCAGGAACGTTACCAAATCAGCTACTTGCTCGGGTTGACCGGGTCCATCAGCCAACGGCTGCCCTCCTTCGGGAAACTGGACAGGGATAGTAATCTGCTTTAACCTTTCCGATTTCTCCGTAGTTTCGTCAATATTCGTCGAAATAGCTCCCGGATAGATCACATTGACACGGATACGGAACTTGGCTAGCTCCAGCGCAGCCATTTTAGCAAACCCGGTTTGGCCTGCCTTAGACGTACTGTAGGCTGACATTCCAAAGCTGGTAAAGCGCTGATTTCCATTAATAGAGCTGGTAATGATAATGCTGCCGCCACCGTTTTTTTTCAAATGCGGTACGGTATACTTCACCGTCAGGAAAGTACCATCCAGATTCGTAGACAGCGTCTGCCGCCAATCCTCAATGCTCAAATCCTCAATCGGTCCGACCACCCCGTTAATCCCCGCATTGGCAAAAATGATATGCAGCCCGCCAAACAGCTCAACCGCTTCCAAAACGGCTTTTTCCACACGCACCGGATCGGCAATATCCACGTCAAAAGCCCGAGCGGCACCTTCACGTATAGCATTAATCTCTCTCTCCGTCTCTACAATCCGTTCATTACTGACATCAAAAAGTGCAACATTCGCTCCCTCTCTGGCCATTTGAATAGCCGATGCCTTGCCAATACCAGAACCGGCTCCCGTGATCAGAGCTGTTTTACCTTCAAAGCGTGCGCCTCCTGCCAGTGTATAGCTCATATGTATCGCTCCCTTTCAGTATCCTGTATAATCACAAGATTACCCAAAAAGGTATACTTTATAATCACCATAACCGTTAGTTTCTTTCTATGTATTCATCAAAAAAGGACGTTATGCAGCCATCAGTATGGATGCATACGTCCTTTCCTTATTCCGTTTACCACTGCAATTCAATAAATGCAGCATCATCATCAAGCCCTCCGGTATGGGAGGCGTCCAGCAAAACCTGTATCTGCTCATCAGGGACAGGCTCACGAATAGGGTCCAAATCGGATAACCCGTCACTGTATACCTGTAATCTCATCGACATATCTGCGGGTATGCTTCTTTCGTACCAATGAGGCTTACCTCCAATCGGCCCACGGCTTGTGGACCAGCGTTCCGATGTAGAGAAGGTATGATCAAATAATTGGCTGATCTCCTCCGAACCGTTCCATAGCCGCAATCGTGAATCTCCTTGCCAGGCAAGTCTGAGACGCCCACGGGTGCCGCGCTTCGGTAGCTCGATTTTACCGCAAATATACATCGCCTGGCTTCCCTGACGACGTTTATCCTCCAGCACCGAACGCATCAACCCCGATTCATGATGCAGAGGCTGCCGATCCAGTTCCTCCGCAGCCGTGCCTGCCAAACGTTCGAGGTACAGCCCCAGTTTATCGGCAGACAGATCCTGCCCCTGTTCCATCCAATCCAGCAAAGAGGAACCCAAATAGCGGGCTGCAAAATCTCCCTGGTAACTAAGCCCGACACCATCACACAGAACAAAACAACAGACGGATTTATGAATACGCACTGCGGCGAAATCCTGTCCGCTTTCACCCATACTGGCAGATTCAGCAGATCTTCCGTAACCATAACGGCACATAAAGCGGCTATGATGCGTCGATAGTGGCTGATCGCCCGTCTGAGAGCTTATGTAGGCAAAATGCTGTGCCAGCCGTGCATTCATTCCCTTCCTTTTGCTCGTGGGGAGCAGAGACAGCAGTGGATTCATGCGTTTACCTCCTTACCGTACAGGCGTTGCGGCCGACATTTGAAAACCAATGGACACCAGTTCCGGACAGGTTCCGGGCAGCATCATAACTGCTCCCTCACCTAGCTGATAATCTGCCTCAAACAGCATTTCCCGATAGCTTTCAGGAAGTACAGAAGACATATTACGCAATTTCACAGCATGTTCATCCTGTAACGGCGTATTATGCGTAAGACCTTTCCAGCGGCGGGGGTCCTGAATAGGCGTTTCCAGTAACCTGTCCGATAAAAATATATTTTCCACCAGTACATTGCCGTCCGGTACGCTCATACTCATAATGCGCTTCGCAATCGGTTCCGGATCATCACCTGTGGATACACCATCTGTCATATGACAAACCAAAGGAGCAGGACAATCCTGCATCCCCGGCAGCTCCGCCTGTAAAATACGTTCGGCTTGCAAGAAAGCTTTTGCCGAATCTGAAAACCGTTTGGGTGTCAAATCGGGCAACGAACCAATCGCCGCAATTTCATCAATCCCCTTCACACCGTTGAGCAGATCATATACGTCGTCACTATAGGCCAAAATCGCAATCCGGTAGCGTGCAGTCAGCCGATTCCCTTTAGTCGAACGGAAAACCATCTGCCGGATCGCCAGTGATATGGCTTCATAGACCACATCAATTCGCCGCCGCCCCTCCATGAGCATGTTCATTGACGCGCTAATGTCAATCAGGTAAATGATCAGGGCGGGGGTACGCTGAGAAGCCTGTATGGTATAATTCATCGTTTGCACACGCTCCCCTCAGTTACCTTTTATCATCTTGTGCCACTTCATTCAAGATATGAAAATATAAAAAAAATTAAATTTTAGGCAGTCTAAATTTCGTATCGCTTAAAAAGTTATAGATAGAGGAAGCCCGATACCCGACTTCGCCTACCGAACGATAATAGGAAGAATTACTTTCGTACAACGCTCTAAAACGATTGGCAAAACCCTTCGCCTTTGCCGTGCTTCCACCCTCCTGAGAGGCATAAGCCTTGTTATACAGGGAAATAAGCTGTAGAACATTCTGTTTGTTACTTGCATGAATTGATGCTTTTTGCTTTTGCTTCGCCTCTGTCGCCGCCTTACGTGCTGCCTCTTCCTGCGCTGCGCGGGCAGCCTCGTTCTTTTTCCAAGTCAAATATTTTTCGTATTTCGCCTGCTGATCATACGCTTTCTGCTTTGCCAGCTTGGCGGCCGCCTGCTTGTTTTGTTCCTTTTGAGCAAGGTAGGCTTCATATTTGACTTGCTGAGCTACAAGGGCCTGTTGTTTTTTCTGCTCTTCCTGCTGCTTTTGAGTAGCAAGAGCCTGTTGTTTAGCCTGCTGCTCAGCTTTCTGCCGTTGCTTCTCCGTCAGTGCCTTTTGAGAGGCCTCCTCCTCGGCAGCCAGCTTCGCTTTCGCCGCCTTTGCGGCTTCTTCCTGCTTGGTGGCCTCGATTTGCCGCTGATTGGACTGATCCGCCAGAATATTCACGGCTGGAATGCCAACAGCCAGCAGAACGACAGCCGCCGCCGTTGTCACAATGAACGTTTTGGAGCGGAACCAGGCTGCTGATTTTTCAGGCTGCTCAGGCGGCTTGGGGTTCAACTGCTCCTCCAGCCCCGTAATGGCAGCCGATACCTCCACATGCAGAGGGCTGCCGTCTTCTACAAAATGATACAACGACCGATATACCTCTAGGGCTGCAGCAGGCTTGTTTTGCTTCTCCAGTTCACGCGCCTGCCGGAACAGCTTGTCCGTCACCCCATGCCCTCCTTGCTCCTCGACCGCCTGGTTCAGTATCGCAGCTTGTTCCGCTTGGAGCGGTGCAACCAAGGAGGATGCAGCTTCCCCGGACTCGCCAGTAGCTAATGCTGCTGCCTCTGTCGCCTCGGGTTCCACCGTCTCTACTTCAACAGGAATCTCTTGCTCGGTAAGTGCATTGAGTACAACCAGCCATTCACCAAAGGTAGGGCAACTGCTCAGATCCTGACTATCCCAGGCACGGCTAAACAGCTCCACCACTTTGCTTCCCCAACGGGCTTCCAGCGACTTGCGTAAAATATAATAACGTTCGCAAGGCGTCTGCATTTCATGCTGGTCAAAATAACTTTCGCCCCACGCTTTATCGACCACCACACGGTCTGACCATCCCAGCATTTCGCCGATAATAATGGCCCCTGCAAAACGATCCGCATACGCGCTCCATAATCCGCTGTGAACGGTACGGTGCGCAGCATACCCCGGCGAACCTGCCAATAAAGCATCCGGACGATCCATTTTGGTACTGTACATTTGTTCCACATCGACCAATTCTACAGCTGATGTGCCTTCAGGCAGTTCCACTTCAGAAAAAAACGGAAGCATGACATTCGGCGCAGATAAATCACAGTGCGCTAGTCCTTTTTGCTCCATAGCTGAACCGATCCCTGCCAGCGCCCGGGCCAAAGCCAGACTATCGGAAGCCTTAAGCTGCTGCTGAGCTGTGAGACAATCGAACCATGTCGTCCCATGAATCCATGGCATCAGCACTGCATACAACAAATCAGGCTGCTCGGCGATCAGACTTCCGTTTCTTTCTGGAGTGAGCACATCACGCTTGCATACCTGCAAACCGGGAATATCCCCGTACGCTTCCATATGCTCAGATTGATAAACCATAGCCGGGATACGGAACTTTGGAAAAAACACTTTAAGGGCTTTAGCCTCATGCGGCGCTCCGCTTTTGGCATTGAGCTGGTATACGATCCCCTGCCGCCCTGCTTGAGCATAAGCCAAACCGGGTGCAACAGGATGTCGCCCAATCACATAGGCTGTGCCGTTTATGATCAATTCATCTCCCGGATTCGGTTGAAAAGACATGGAACATCCCTCTCCTTACATCGTTCAGTATGCTAGTTTCCTCACCCTATTATATCAATCTATGGATGGCAAGAAAACCGGGTGTCCGAAGATCGCCCGGTTTTTCCTGATAACCACTATACCAATGTACAGACCATAAGAAATGATTCAACCATATTGCTTCTTCATAGAGTGGTATATTATAAGGTGATGCTTATCACGCATCTTACTTCGTTTGGTCAACAGTACGGAATTTGTTAGCGATAGCCGTCAGTTCCTGGCTGATGCTGTTCAAAGTCGTTACGAAAGCTTGCATTTGTTTGCTGGCTTCCTGAAACTCTTGAAAAAAGCGTTGTTTGGTCATACCTTCCCATTGACCTTCCATACCTGAAATGGATTGTGTCAAGCTGGAAACGATCTGCTGGCTTTGTTCACCGCTTTGTTTAAATTGGTTAGCTACCTGATCGACCTGTTCCGGGGTAATTAAAATACGTCCTGCCATATTATGAATTCCTCCTTGATGAAAACTAATGTTTTGTTTAACTGGTTCAAATTGTACTATGTTTATTTAATTTCCTACAAAAGGCGAAGGTCCTAATTGTATTAACCCCACTTTTTGACTATAAAACAGCACCTAACAGCATAATATCAATAGAATAAGCACCCAATAAGTCCCAAGGAATCAGGATTCTATGAACTGAATGTATAGGAACCTCACATCTAAGCATGAGAGTCCCGGGAATCTACTAAGCGACAGGCTGATCCCTAACTATAGCCGGGTCAGCAAAATACCATTCCTGAGGGTTGCTGGAAGTTGCCTGCTTCAAAATATCCTGGTTCAGTGTACCTGCATCCGACGACTGTACACCAGCAATGGCATGCACGACAGACAGCGGGTCCGAAATCGGACCGCTTCCTTCCGAAGGTTGCCCGGGCAAAATAGACGGTGACTGCTGATTCGACCAATCCAGCATCGTGACTGGCCGTCCTAATGGTTGGCTGGCAAATGACAAAATCGTATGATAGTTGTGGTCAACAGACTGAAACTGTTCTGCCTTCCGATTCAGTTGTGTACCTGATGTATGGAGATAAGCATGAATCTGCTCCGACATCCGTTTGGCCTGCATCCAATGACTCAAGACCGACTCACGCGCAGATACATCCCAATCAAGCGATTGTAACGCCTGCTCCAACCCTGCTGTTAACTGTTGAATTTGCTCCGCCGCATGCTGTAGCTGCCCGCTAAGCCCCCGAAGCACATCCGGTTCAACTCGAATGCGCATATCCATCACCCTTCTTCTGTCACTTCTTCTGTCACTGCCGACTGTCTCAACCAATTCAATAATAAATCCACAAACTGATCTCTTGATGCCATGGCTGCAATAAGCCAATCTCCGTTGCCATTAGAGCTCATACGAAATATCCAGTTCATCGTTGGACACAGGACAAAGGCGACTCGCTGTGATTCCCACTCCCTGCCGTTCCAGACCAGTAATTGCAGTTCTCCTTCGGCTATACGGGAACTCAATGACTGGGCAAGTCTCGCAGAACCTTCTGCATCTCCGCTCGCCTCGGTCAGTTTGCTGTTAATCTGAGAAACACTGTCTCCTGCAGATTGCTTGTAAATTTCATTAAATGCCTGCTTGGAGAACATGAGCGCAGGAGATTCAGGCACGAGCCGATCTACCCAGCCCATTTTATCAATCAATGTCTCGCAAGCCTTCTCCACGTTACCCAGATCATACAGGCGGTACTCATCGGGTTCATCAACGGATTTTACTAGCTCCACGACACGCTCGTTCGTGCAATGGAGGTAACCTTCGAACTGCTTGCCGCCCCGCGCATAGCGTATGCGGCAAGCCCGGTTAGATAATCCCGCGATAGCAACCCTTGAAAAAACGGTAGGGGGCATTGCCAACTCAGTACCCTCATCTACTCGCTTTAGATAACCCTTTTCCAGAAGAGAGGCTTTTACCTGCTCCCACTCTTCCGCCAACTCTTCTGCCAGATAGCCCTTAAACGGATCTTCCACCCCAAGCAGCCTGTCAGAACCCAATACGCCTGCCAGGAAAAACAGTTCCTTCGACTTGAGGGTTATTAACTTCTGCTTGGAAGCTTGAAACGTTAACATTATGAGCCACCTCCCTTCAAACTACAACATGCCATCGGTCACGAATTTTCGTTATCCAATCCTCACAGTTCACTTGCTCTGAGAAGGGAATTGCCGCTTTTATCCTGGTAAATTTGCGCCGTACGTAGTATCCCTGCCCAGGGGGCAGGACTTTTAGGCCACCAGCGGCGGCATTCGCTTCTGAATAGGGGATACGAAAGAACGATAAATCATTCGAATCCAGTGTTCCGAAAAGCATGCCACTTTGACTTGCCTTAACATCATTAAACCAGTCCACGCCAAAGGTTGGGAAATCAGATGGCACGCCCGAGAGCACGACATGCACGTTGCGATCACGTCCCAACCGCACAATGGCAGAAAGCTGATCCTTTATCGTAAAATCGTTCAATTGCTTGCTTAGCATATCCGCATCATCAATGACCAGCAGCAATTCGGGATCATTTCCGTCCTTGTTCCTCAGTTGAACGATATCATAAATTTGCTGTACCAAAGGTCCAAGCTCTTCCTCGCTTTCAGCAGCAGCTTTGACATGAGGAAGATGTCGCAATCGGGATAATCCCCCGCCTCCATAGCGGGTATCAACCGTATAGACTTCCAATTGACTCGGCGATGTGTAATAAGCCAGCGAAATGATCCAGCTCATGAGGAAAGAGGTTTTCCCTCCCTCCATAGGACTGCCCACGATAAAATTAGGACCCTCCTTGAGATTCAGTAAGAAAGGCTCCAGATCGTCGCTCTGTAGCCCTACAGGCACCTCATAAGGAAGCGCGCCCGAAGGCCCACTCGTCCCGTCCCACTGCTGAAGCAGTTCCGCCAACGGGATTCGCTCGGGCAACGGAAGAATGGCTGGGGCGTTTTTGCCCTTCCATTCCTGTACGATGCCCGCGATATTGCGGCGCAACCGCGCTGAACGTTCCGTTTCATCTTCTCCGGGTGAAGGCAACGCCGTCTGGAATTCCAGCGGCGGGATATGCCCTTTAACCAAAGCCCGGCCCGGGATTAGAGGCCCTGGTGTTTTGGCTGGTCGTCCTACCGCATAATAATAATCACTCGGATCAGACATTTCAAAAGAAACGGCGTTCGGAATATTACTTCGGAACTTCTCAAACACATCGGTAATCCGATTCGCTGTAATAATAAATGTAATGCCGAGACTTCCACCTTCACGCAAAAGAGATTCCAGTAACTCATTTTCATCTGGATAAGCATTACGGAAATTAAGGTAGCCGTCAATGACTACGATAATTTGCGGCACATCCTCAACAACAGAATGTCGATAAGAGCTTATCGTTTTGACACCAGCTTCGGAGATCATGTCCTTGCGTACAGCCACCAGCTTGAAAAGATAGCGGAACAACCGCTTGATTCGGTCATCCTCCTCTGCCATCATAACAGCACCGATCTGGGGAAGTTCCCCAAAGTCGCGCATCGTTCGACCCATATCAATGATATAACCGTTCCAACGATTCGAATGAAAGCGCTGAGCCATCGACATCAGCATTGTCTGCAAAAAGGTCGTTTTACCCATGCCCGGCATACCGTACACTGCCCAATGACCATGATCCAGCGATGCATAAATCGGCTCCTGTCGCTGGTTCGGCAAATCATCAACCAGACCCATGACCGCCTTCAGCTCTTGAGGCGCTGTTGCACTGTCCGTTTCGGCGCATGGAGACAAATCAGTTAAATCCAGCAATTCAGGCAGCGGCGGAAGCCACGGTCCCTGAAGCCGTTCGATCCCTGCCTTGGCAGCTTCTTCTGCAATATAATCAATGAATATCTGGAGCTGTTTGGGAGCTTCTTCTCCTTTTAAGCCTGAGCTTGCCCGTTCGCCGCCAGTCAGCAGCGCTTCACGCTTGCCGTTCAGTCTAACCTCATGCACAGGAAGTGCGGAAGAAATATCGCTGTTGCCTACATACGGCGCACCGCTCCAGGCAAACTGCATCTCTTCAAACACCTCATCACTACCGACCTGAAAATACCCTCGTCCCGGCTTCGTGATCCACGCGGCATTCGGTATTTTCAACATATCACGGCTGTCGCCTTCGCTCTGCACCCGTAAGCAGATACGGAATCTGGAGTTACTCCAGATTTTATCGTCCACCACGCCGGCAGGCTTTTGAGTCGCCAAAATCAGATGGACACCCAATGTCCGCCCAATGGCGGCAATACTGATCAGCTCATCCATGAACTCAGGCTGATCCCGTTTTAATTGTGCAAATTCATCAATAATAATAACCAGATGAGGCAGCGGTTGTGCGTGCCGCTGCCGGAGCAATCTGTAATATTCATCAATATGCTGCAAATTGCCTGCATCGTTTAATATTTTTTGTCGGCGAACCAGTTCTGCTTTTAATGAAATTTTGGCGCGTTCGATCAGGTTATTATCCAAATTCGTAATCGTGCCTACTACATGAGGCAAATTAACGAACGTATTGGACATGCCGCCGCCCTTGTAGTCAATCAGCATAAATGCAAGATCATGCGGGTGAAACTCAGCAGCAAGGGAGGCTACGATAGACTGAATAACCTCACTTTTCCCCGAACCTGTCGTACCTGCGATCAAGCCGTGGGGACCGTGTCCCTGGCGCTCGATTTTATCATGCAGATTAATCATGATCTTCTTGCCGCCTGCCCGCACTCCCATAGGCACAGGCAAGGTATCAGGATGACGATTACGACGCCAACGCTCTGTCACGTCCAGTTCTTCCACACCCGCTACGCTCATCATATCGAACAGAGGCAGCACAGGGGGAATATCCGAAGCCGAGGAACGCTTCAAGCGAATAGGAGCCATATATCGTGCCAATGCATCTGCTTCCTCTCTCGACAGACGATCCGGTTTAAAGCTTTGCTGTTCAACCTCCGGTGACTCGGATTTGCGAGCATATACGCCTTGGTCCCTGGAAGCCTCCACGATTAGCTGACACTGCATCGGCAAAGCTTCCTTACGGGAAGCCAGCACGATGGTACACGCATCAATTGCCCGTCCGTCCTCCAACAGCAACGGAAGCAGCGGTTCTTCCTCAATTAGCTGGCTATCTGATAAAACAACCACATAACACGGGATTTCCATCCCTTTTCCATTACGTTCGTTGCGGGTGTTTTTACGGCGGTTCAATCTGGCAAACAGAAAGTCGGCCAATTGATGGGCACTGCTGCTGCGGTCTGACATCATCCGCCCGGTTCTGTCATCGTCCCACACATGCGGAAGCCAACGCATCCAATTCCATTCATTTTCTTCCCGCTCATCATAAAAGGAAGCCATTTTCACTTCATCCGGCGAGTGACGAACAGCCACCTGTGCCAGAATCACTCTTAATGCTGCCAGAGTGTGCTCTCGCTCTCCAACCAGCCCAACCACCTTGGATTGGAACAGCGGCAATGCAATGGACGCAGCGTCCACCAGACGAAACTCTTCCCCAAGTTCATCTGCTGCCCCTAGCAATGGGTCTCGGTCATAGCCGTCCGGACGCGGGATTTGCAGCTTGATATGAAACGGAACTTGTCCGGTTCCAATACGCACTTGCAAAAAATCCTCGTCCTCCGGCGAACGCTCCCAGAGAGAGCTGTTACGGTTTTTGACGATTTGAGCGCAAATTTGCGGGTCACCGTGAATTTCATACAACGTGCGAATTTGCTCTTCGCGTTTCAATTCAAGCTCTTCCCGATGCTTCTGAAGCTGTTCCCGGTACATCCGGTCACGTTCTTCCAGCTTGCGCTTGTATTCCTTCTTATTGTTCAAATACACGAAAAAAGGAATGGTATAGGATGTAAGCATCATGACCACAGTAACCATCTGAAACATCAGATAGTTACTGTTGCCCATCTTGCCTGTTTTGCTCATATATACGTAAAAACCAATCGTTACCAACGTCATCATTAACGGAATAAGTACAGATATAATGGAAAAAGACGGCTTGCTCGGCTCAGCCGGAGGCCGTAAAATCTCCAGCTTCTCCTCTCGGAGCGCCGGTCTTAATCTCGGGGAGCGCTGGTATAATACATTCAAGACAAAAGTCCCCCTTTTTGCTTACTATTTCATTTTACCAAGGTTTCATATAATTTCATGTGTGTATTTACCCATTTTTTTCACTTTGAAACAGCGAACGACGTCCATATACAGGAGCTTCGTCCCGGGTTGTCGAAAAAGCGCGCTGAATACGCACCGTACAGCCTTCCCGCAGACCCGCTCCTATCAGCAGTTGTTCGTCATCCACTCTGAACCAAAGACCCTCCGGGAATTTTGCTTCCATAATATATTGCATTCCTTCCGCAGGAGGCTCACCAAAAATACGCACACCCAGCATCAGCTTCAAATGATCCACCGAGTATTCATCAGCCACCTCGATGTCAAACCACTCTGTTTCCTGTCGTCCCGAAAGCACGGTCAGGATCATCTGTCATCCCTCCCGATCCTTAATATATACAGTAAAGCTCACACAAACATCCTATTTTCTATGGAAATATGGCTATCGTAACTGTAGCATCCGCCTATTAGACTGTCAATTTGTTACAAACTACCCACTCGAGCTATCAAATCACGACTTTAGTTGTATTTTTATATCTTAAAAGAGTCATAAGAATCAATATGTTATACTTTCATAGTTTTGCAGTATTCGCATATACGCCATTTTGTCGATGGATTAGAAGCAAATTTGATTGTCTGTAGAGTATTGTGAACACTTTGTAAATTTTTCAGACCTTTATGTTTTTATAAGGTGTTTTTAAGGTAATTTTAAGAAACGGGCACTACAATAAAGCCATGAAATAACTCAAGCGAGGTGATTTTTGTGAGAACATTAATTACATTTCAAAACAAACGTATTCCCGTATACTTCAACCAAGAAAACAAACAACCTGTACAAAAAACGTTAAAACTTCTAAGCAACACTTTGGAGAACAAAATCTCCAGAGGCAAGCGTGCCCTTCAAAAATGTCTTAACTCTTTGATCAGTATAGAAATTGTCGGTTGTGAAGCCATCCTGCATAGCGTTAGTGAAAATGATTCATTGGCACTGTCCCTCTACTAAGAGGGACTTTTTTTTGTTCCGCAATCATAGCAAAAAAGAGAGAGTGACTAAGCACTCTCTCCGTATCAGCGGCTTTGAAACATGATACATGTAGCTAGCCGAGCCTATCATTTTATAACAATCTGCTTATAGTATTCTTTTGCGATAACCTTTTTTGCCGCCTCGTTCCAACTTCTGCGCCTTCTCAATTCGTATTCTAAACAGTTCCAGTAAATTAGCGCGTGTATGCTCTTCCCGGCAGTTGTCCAGCTTTTTCAGAATAAAACGATCAATGGACATATGACTCAGGCTCCTTTATAACATGCTGCCCCTGCTTTCCAAGGGGATGATCAGGCTATCCATTTTTAACCATTCTGCTAGTAGTTTAAACACGTAGGCACCCTGTTGGATAAAACAGGCAGGATTACATAACCTTTAAAAAGGGTAAATACATAAAGTTTCAAAGGATTGACCGCTTTAAATCTGGAAGCTATGAACAAGGAGCGAGCAGAAACTATGAAAAAGCACAGATTGGCTAAAATAGGCTGGATATTTTTATACACTTTGTTGTTGCTGACAATTCTGTCTGCATGTAGCAGGGAAAAAGCCTCTACCCGCAGTATGGCCCAACATGAGGCTGAGGCCCGCGCCTACACTGTTACCGGCAACCCAAACCAGAATACGTCCTCCCTAGATGAACGAGCTGCCAATCGCACCCCTGTACACCAACAAGGCAGCAGTTATGTCGAAATATCAGGCGACGTAAATATAGACAGAAAAACCGTAAAGGTCACAGGGCGCTCCAACCTCCCCGCCGGAGCGCGGATTAAGGGTAATCTCGCGGTCAAAAACTCCCTGCTCACCGGGTACACGGACGAAGCAACTGTTCAAAAGGACGGAAGCTTTGTACTTCGTGTGCAACGGCCAGGCATACAGGGCAGCATGGATCTGACGGTTTTGTTCCGTCCGGCTGACCAAGACGACCCGATACGCAATCTTTACGGCAGCGGTGGTGAGAAATTGGAAGGCCCCTATGTATATCAATACGAAGAAAAGGAACAGCTTCGGCAAGAAGTCCGAATTGGCGCGGAGTTTGATCCTGAGCAGGAACAAAGCACCCCGCTGGTTAAGCCTGTCTGGAACAAACCAAAGGATTACGGTAGCCCCAAAGTGTGGATCAAGCCGGATGTGAAGCAGGAAGGCAACTATTATCATGTATATGCGCGCAGTAATTTGCTGGAAGGATCAGATGTCAAGCTCACTATTGATTTCCCGGGACGCTGGCAGTTCGGCTATGATGATCAAACCAGAGTCATGCCTGACGGCTCTTTCAGCATGAGGGTCAAAAAACCGAGCCTGGCTAATCGTTACACCATGGTTATCATTTTCGAGCCTAATGAAGACATGTGGGCGAATGCGAAACGAGTGTATGGAGCAAGCGGAGAGCATCTTTCCGGCACGCTAGTTAAATCCGCAGACGACAAAGAGGGCTCCAAACGGATTGAAGCCCGTATCCCTATTCAACCCAAATCATAATTGGACAGCACATGGCTTGCAGGGTAGTGTAACTTGTCGGTCACTAAGGCTGTATGGTGACCGGCGTGCCGATGCTAACCTTTTCCTGAAGCTCCAGCACATCCTTGTTCTGCATACGTATGCAACCATGCGACACCAGCTTGCCAATGGACCAAGGCGCATTGGTGCCGTGGATGCCATAATGCGGCTTGGACAGCCCCATCCAGAACGCTCCGAAGGGGCCGCCGGGATTAGGCTGTTTATTAATGATGGTAAATTGTCCGTGCGGTGTCTGTGTAGCGATTTTACCGATACCGACCGGATAACTAAGTACAGTCTGATCGCCATCTTTTAAATACAGACGACGATCCGACAAACTCACTACAATACTATAATTCGGCATATACTCACCCCTCTACAGGATATGCCGACCACACCGCAGATTCTCTTGTGATTTTTACAAATAACCTTTCTTCATCTCACCACTCCACATCACGTCTCCAGCCACTTCGATTACCGCCTCGGCCCTGATTTGTGCTTGAACGTTGATCCTTTTTCCGCCGATCTGCTTCTTTACGTGCCTGATACTCCAGCTCCCGCTGCATTTTGCGATAGTTGTTCACTCTGGATTCAGATAGCTCACCACGCTGCACAGCTTCCTCTACCGCACATCCCGCTTCTCCCTGATGCTTGCAGTCTGCAAAACGGCAATTTTGTGCCATTTCAGTAATATCCGCGAAGGTATTGGCAACCCCGGTGGAATCATCCCACAGATTCAGTTCACGCATTCCCGGCGTATCCAGCAGAACGGCTTGCTTCAATATGGGGAACAACTGTCGGTGGGTGGTCGTATGACGCCCTCGACTGTCCTCTTCCCTCACATCCTGTGTAAGCTGAACTTCGGCCCCGGATAGCCAGTTCACAATCGTTGATTTGCCGCTGCCGGATGAGCCTGTCAAGGCAACTGTGCGGCCGGGTTGAAGAAACGCCTCCAGTTGCTCTCTCCCTTCGTTCTGCAAGACAGAAATAACGATGACTGGCACACCGGGGGCCACTCCCTCCGCTTCGGCCACCCGCTCTTCCACATCGGGACAAAGATCGCTTTTGCTCAACACAACGACCGGATCGACCCCGCTGTTCCACGCCATAATTAAATACCGCTCCAGCCTGCGCACATTAAAATCATGATTCAGCGCATTGACGAGAAAGAGGGTATCTACATTTGTCGCAATCAATTGCTCCTTCGTCTCAAAGCCCGCAGCCTGCCGGGATATCCGACTTTTACGTGGCAGCACGGCATGAATGACTGCATCAGAGACTCCATCTGGCACGATGACAGCCACCCAATCCCCCACAGCCGGCATTTCTGCCGGATCGACGATAGCATGTCTCAGCTTGCCGGAAGCAACTCCCCAGCGTTCTCCATCCATAGTCATAAGCTTTACTTTTTGACCATAATCGGCAATCAGACGGGCAGGGCGTACCTGTGTATTTTCTGCTCGTTCTTCAAAGCTTTGTTTCCATTGATCCCAAAAGCCGTTCCAGTAATCAGACCAGCCGTATTCATGTATACTCATTGTTTTCCTCCTGTGAATCATCGTTTATTGCTAATGTTTAAAGTTGATGTTTTTTTATTTTCGTGCTATTCGGTGCTTGTAAATGTTCTCTCCCGCGAGCAAACAACGCAAAAAATCCGTAGGGAAACCCCTGCGGAGGGTGTATGATTCAGGCCGAGGCTATCCCAAGGCCCTAATCATAAAAAAATCCGCAGGGAATCACTCCCTGCGGATTTCATCGGTTCTACTGCTCAACCGAATGCCATGTAAAAACTATACTTATTTCATATAGTCTTCAACTATGCATCATCCGTGCGGGAGACAACGTCATACTGCTGCTGAACCAATCCATTCATGTTCGTACGCATATAACATCGCCTCCTCCTAAAATTTCCTTAATCATACAAGTCCACAATTCGTCTGTCAAGTCTGCCGCAAACCTTTTTTAAAATCTTTTCAAGTTTCTTTTAGCGCACTTGATCCCAACGCGTCCACATCTCACGTGGATTCAATTCATACATTTCACGTTCCCTGTACATAAATTGATGCATAATCAGCTCACGCCGAATTGTCGCAAAATCCTCATGATACTGCTTAATCCACTCGTTTAGCTCACGTTCAGGATACACGCGGCCCGGCTCCAGCTTTTCTGCCAGCATTTGAAGCACGATCAGCTTTTTCTTGTATTGCGAGGGAATTTGACGCAGCTTGCCGTCCTTGGAAAAAAAATTACGCAAGACTGTCGCTTCCAGCGTTTCATTAACCTCTGACATTTCTTCCTCCCCCTCTCCTTTTTCAAAAATAAACCGCACTGTCGCCTCGGCATGCTGCCTGATCAGTTCAGGATTTAGTGTGAAATATACCGTATTCTTATCACGCCGCTCCTTGATTAACCCCGCTTCACGAAGCTTGGAAGCATGATGCGTGACAGTCGGTTGGGATAAATTCAGTTTTTCCGCCAACGCCTGACCATGCATCTCTCCACGTGACAAGAGCAGCAATATACGCATACGCGTAGGATCAGCAAGCGCTTTATGATAGTTGACCATTTTATCCAGTTGCATCGTTAACGCCTCTTTTCATCACTAACTACTCTCCATATACTTTGCGTGAAAAATTAAATTCTACACACAATAATAGATATATATCTAATTATATGATTGTTAAAAATAGCTGTCAATCGTATCATTCTTTTACTTCTTTCTGAAAACGGCTGGATATTGTGTACGCATTGCGGTAGGATGATATTACTTGACTTTTGTGCAGAGATTGCATATATTCAATTGTTTCACCTTTTCAAATTTTTATGAATTAGCGCTTTGAAACGTCTACCATACTACTGCAAAACAGGCGCAACAGACCAATATAACGGGAGGTTCATCGAGATGCACGACGTAGTCATTATCGGAGGCGGGCCTTGCGGGCTGTCCGCTGCAATCGAATGCAGCCGCAGAGGCTTGCAAACCGTCATTATCGAAAAAAGCAACATTGTTCACTCTATTTTTCTGTACCCGACTAACATGCAGTTTTTCAGCACGGCTGAACTGCTGGAAATTGGCGATGTTCCGTTCAGTACGCCTAATGACAAGCCTTACCGTCATGAAGCACTGGCGTATTACCGCAAGGTAGCTGCACATTATAACCTGAACATCCGTCATTATGAGGAAGCAAAAACGATCACACGACAGGATGATACTACATTTACTGTACATACGGTGAGCAAGCAGGGAATAGCCAAAACGTATTCGTCACGCTATGTCGTCGTGGCTACAGGATATTTTGATCATCCGAACTATTTGGGCATTCCCGGGGAACAATTAGATAAAGTTACTCATTATTTCAGTGAAGCCCATCCCTATACAGGCACGCGGGTCGCAATCATCGGCGGCAGCAATTCTGCGGTGGATGCAGCGATGGAACTCGTACGTGTCGGGGCTACCATTGACATGGTGTATCGCCGAACCGAACTGTCTGAATACATTAAGCCGTGGGTTCGCCCACTGTTCGACAGCATGGTGCAAAAAGGAAAAATTACGCTCCATCTGGGCGCGCGCATCACTGAAGTTCATCCGGATTATGTAGTGGTCACCCCGTTGGAGGCAGCAGCTTTCCGGCTCGAAAATGATTTTGTACTGGCACTGACCGGATTTCACCCGGAACGGAAGCTATTGGAGTCTGTAGGGGTCCACATGGCCGAGGGTCTGGACAAACCGGAATATGACCCTTCCACGATGGAGACCAATATACCGGGTATATATGTGGCGGGTGTCATCGCTTCTGGCAGCAATGCCAATGAGGTGTTCATTGAAACAGGCCGCTGGCACGGTCGCCAAATCGCTGAGCATATTCAAAGCTAAATGAACTAAGGAGAACACATATATGGATTACAGTTCACTCATCCTGCTGGTACTGGCTGGTCTTGGAATTGTCAGCGGCAACTCCACCGTCACGATTGCCATGGTCGTACTACTGCTACTTCGGGTAACCCATTTTCATACTGCTTTCCCCTGGCTTGAAAAGTATGGATTGACGATCGGGATCATCATTCTAACCATTGGTGTGATGACCCCACTGGCCAGCGGTAAAATCAGCATTAGCCAGGTGATGGAGTCCTTCCTTCACTGGAAGTCGCTGCTCGCTATTGCTATTGGCATCCTGGTAGCCTACCTTGGCGGCCGCGGAGTAACCCTGATGTCCGGACAGCCCATCATTGTGACGGGTTTGCTTATTGGAACCGTGATTGGTGTCGCCTTCTTCAAAGGCGTTCCTGTAGGACCGCTCATCGCCGCTGGGCTGCTGTCGCTGTTAATTGGACGAACTTAGGCTTCCCCGCGTATCCTTTGTCTGGCCACTGGCAGATGCCATCCATAAAAAAACGTATTTGACCAGCGGCAGACAAATTGAAAAGGGCAGTCAACGTAAAAAACGAATGAACCCGAGCAATCTGCATGAAGGGCTGAATTTAGTCCCGCTTTGTGTTATACTCTTATCGCATAATTTGGTAAATGCAGGAGGCTTGACCGATGTCCCGACAATTTGTAACGGAAGCTGTAATGGTTGCCATATATGGCCAACTACTTACAACTCCCGCCCCTGTGGAATATATAGTGCCTTACACATCGTTGCTGGAGCTATACGAATTTCAGGATAGCACGGAACCGCTCATGGATAATCCTGCGGACGATCAGCATGTGAAGCGAAAGGTAAGCGAACTGATCAGCTATTTTGAGGAACCTTTGAATCAGAAAAAAATCCGGCGCGCGCTTCAGATGCCCTGGGCCAAAAGCTTGCCGATCCTGTTCGACGCTAACACCACACTGATCGTCATTAATGCCGTCGATACTGCGCATTACGGAGAATATTTTGATCCAATCGAGACCGAACTGGTGCTAACAGCCCAGCGTGAAGAATTACCCATTTTGACAGATCAACTGGACTGGATTCATCGCATTATTGAAGCTTCCGTACCTGTACATGTGTACGACATTGACGATTTTGATTTTGCGGTGGATGGTCCGATGCTTAACAACCCTTAACATACAGCACACGCGCCCCAAGGACAACAAAACGGCGGAGTATCACACACAGGTTTAATCCCCTGTCATGCGATATTCCGCCGTTTTTTCATGACCCAAACGGTTCACCTGCTCGCTATTTCTAACGTTAGAGCATTAAGACTGCTCTTCCTCGGCATACGTGTAAATAATGTCGTCATGTTCCTCCAGATACTTTACTTCCAGATGATGACCCTTCAAATACCAATAATCCTGGTCCTCCATATAAAACGTGATGCCAGCCGCTTCATGTTGTAGTACAGGGTGCTGCGGAGGTTCCACGGCAATTCCCAGAGAGAAGCCCGGATGTAATCCACCACCAGAACTATAGCGGGCAAAAAAACGGATGGTATCTCCACGGTTCAGACCAAGCTCCTTGATGTACCACTGTGCCGCTGGTTCAGTTACCTGTATGCTCATGCGTTATGCTCATCTCCTTGTACAATTCTGTCCTGTTAACTATATCATAGCATTGTTTAGAATGACCACCAACAGCCCCTTGCTCAAATGAAAATCTCCAGCGATTGATATACATTTTTTTGAAAAAGGTTTGACAATTCGCAAAAGACGGTGTTAAGATTCAACCATACGAGATCCATTTTGAAATTAATTACCAAATTGAACGATTACTCATGTTCAGAATGAATCCAATTCGAAGAAGAAAGGAGTGTTACCGGTGCTAAACATTCATCTCGCCTTTTACCCAACTCTACAAACACAACAACTACATACCGGAGCATCTCCCCTGACGCATCCTTCGGAATTGAGCCATTCACGTTGTATGGTTTAATACGAGTGGCTGCCTGCGTTTGAGCAGTTTTTCAGTGGTGAGTGTGCTGAAAACATCTGCGCGCCATATGATATTGAGATTTAAGGCATATCGTCTGCGGACGGTATGCCTTTTTTGCGCCTGTTACCGGATTGAAGCTAGTAGTAGCAAGCCTTATTGTTTATTCAAAATGGCACAACAACTCTCGCATGAGCTTTTCATGAAAGGATGGGATTCCTCTTGTTTTCGGTACTCAAAAATTTAAGCTGGTTTTTTAAAAGAGAACGAAGCCGGTACTCGATTGGGCTGTTTTTGCTGATCGCCGTTGGCGTGCTGGAGCTTGCTCCGCCTAGGCTGCTAGGTAGCGCTATTGATGAGATCGTACGCGGTTCAATTTCATGGTCCTCGCTCTGGCATTATATTTTTTATATTTTAGGCATTCTTGCCGTCATCTACTACATTACGTACATATGGATGCACAAGCTGTTTGGTGGTGCCAATCTGGTGGAGCGCCTGTTGCGCACACGCTTTATGAACCATCTGCTGCGGATGACACCTCCATTTTTTGAACGCAATCGTACTGGTGACCTGATGGCTCGTGCTACGAACGACCTTCGCTCCGTCGCTAGTACTGCGGGCTTTGGCATGCTGACGCTAACTGACTCTACAGTTTACCTGAGCGTCGTGCTGGTCGCCATGGGCACCCTGATTAGCTGGAAGCTGACGCTGGCGGCGGTTCTGCCCCTTCCTTTTATCGCGCTGGCAATGAGCATTTACGGTAAAGCCGTTCACGAGCGTTACACGCTGGCACAGGATGCATTTGGCGATATGAACGACCAAGTGCTGGAATCCGTGGCAGGTATCCGGGTCATTCGCGCCTATGTACAGGAACGAATGGATGAAAAACGGTTCGCCGATATTACCGATGACGTATTTCGCAAAAATCTGGCGGTCGCCCGAATGGATGCTCTCTTCGAACCGACGATCCGCTTATGCGTAGGACTTAGCTATGTGATCGGACTTGGCTATGGTATTTATCTGGTATTTCATAACGATATCACGCTGGGTGAACTGGTATCCTTTAACATGTATCTGGGGATGATGATTTGGCCGATGTTTGCCATTGGCGAGCTGATCAACATTATGCAGCGCGGTAGCGCTTCCCTCGATCGGGTGAACGAAACTCTCCATGTGGAGCCGGACGTACAAGATGCAGCTCAGCCTGTAACGGTTAACCACCCCGAGTCCATTACGATGAAAGATGTTACCTTCCGCTATCCAACCTCATCTGTTGACAATCTGTTACATGTGAATTTAGAGCTGAAACGTGGAGAAACGCTAGGTGTCGTCGGCCGAACAGGCAGCGGGAAATCCACCCTGCTCAAACAGCTACTGCATGAATACCCGACGGGTAGCGGTGACATTTTAATCTCTGGCACTCGGCTGGAGGACATTGCTGTTGAACAACTGCACAGCTGGATCGGCTACGTGCCACAGGAGCAAATTCTGTTCTCCAAATCAGTGCGCGAGAACATTCAGTTCGGTAAACCGCGTGCAGATGATGACGACATCATGGAAGCGATCCGTACCGCAGCCTTTGATCAGGATTTAGGCACCTTGTCCGATGGACTGGATACACTCGTGGGAGAAAAAGGAATTGCCCTGTCCGGCGGCCAGAAGCAACGTGTTTCGCTGGCACGCGCCTTTATCGGCGATCCGGATATTCTGGTGCTAGACGATGCACTGTCCGCGGTCGATGCTCGAACAGAAGCACGTATTATTGATAATATCCGGCGTAAACGCTCGGGTAAAACAACTCTGATCTCCACCCACCGTCTCTCGGCTGTAGAACATGCAGACCGGATCGTCGTGCTGGAGCAAGGACGCATTATTGAGGAAGGAACCCACAACGAGCTGCTTCAGACGGACGGATGGTACCGTCAACAGTATGAACGGCAGCAAGTGGAATCTGTTCTGACCTCAGGGGAGGTATCCTAATGAAACCCAATATCGGTAAAAGGCTATTCCAGTATGCCCTGACGAGCAAAGTGGGCTTTATCGCCGCACTCATCGCGTTGGCTATCGGGGTAGGCGCTGAGCTGGCCGGACCCTTCATCGCCAAAACGATGATCGACGACCATATGCTCGCTATTGAAAAACCATTTTACGAGACAACTAGTGTGGACGGTACCGTAAGTTATGCCGGAACCCATTTTAAGCGTGAAGACCGCTTTGAGGCCGGGGAGCCCAAAGGGCGTGAAGCAAGGATTTTACAAGTTGGAAAATCCTTCGTATTTATTGATGGCTCGATACAGGTGGCTGACGGTAACCGCTCCTTTGCGAACGGCACGCTGACGGTGACACGCGGCTCCGACACCTTTCGCTATGATGCCAAGGCTTTGACAGCCGATGAGCTGTATAGCTTTTACAAGCCGGAAATGCCCGGTATCTTTCAACTGATTGGCTGGTATTGCTTTTTTCTGGTCATTTCGATCTTTGCTGAATTTGGCAAAACCTACTGGCTGCAATCCTCGGCCAACAAGGTTATTCAAAAGCTTCGGCTTGACCTCTACGCACACATTCAACGGCTGCCAGTTTACTTTTTTGACAATCTGCCCGCAGGTAAGGTCGTATCCCGTATTACGAATGACACAGAAGCGGTAAAAGATTTATTCGTGGCCGTACTGTCGAACTTCACTTCAGGTATTGTGACGATGGCCGGGGTATATGTCGCACTCTTTTTGCTGGACTTCAGACTGGGTCTGATCTCTCTGTTCATTGTACCGCTACTGATCTTGTGGATTGTACTGTACCGCAAAGTCGCCACCCGCTTTAATACGATTATTCGGTCCCGACTCAGTGAGATTAATGCAATTATCAACGAATCTATTCAAGGGATGTCCATTATTCGCGTGTTCCGGCACCAGAAACAAACGCAACATGAGTTTGAAGAACTGAACGATGATTATATGAAGCATCAGAATAAAATGCTGAATTTGAACGCCTTCACTTCACACAATCTGGTTAATGTGCTGAGAAATCTTGCCTTTGCCGTCGTGTTGTGGTATTTCGGAGCCGAGGCGCTTGGCACGACTGGCAGTGCTGTATCACTAGGCGTACTATACGCCTTCGTCGATGTACTGGGACGACTGTTCCAACCGATGACTGGTATGGTCAACCAGCTTGCAGTGCTGGATGCTTCAATCGTATCCTCGGGACGGGTATTTGAACTGATGGATGAAACCGGAGAACAGGTAACAGACGGCACGATGCCGCGTTACAAAGGTCTGGTGGAGTTCGACGACGTAACCTTTGCCTACAAAAAGGATGCTGTCCTTAAACATATTTCCTTTACTGCACATCCCGGCCAAACGGTTGCTCTCGTCGGACATACCGGATCAGGCAAAAGCTCGATTATTAACCTGCTGTTCCGGTTTTATGATCCGCAAAAAGGAACGATCACCATTGACGGAACCTCTGTCAAGGACATTCCGAAGCAGTGGCTACGCCATCATATGGGAATCGTTCTTCAAGATCCATATTTGTTTACAGGTACAGTAGCCTCCAATGTAAGTCTGGGAGATAGCCGGATTACCAGAGAACAGGTGAACAAAGCACTGTGTGATGTTGGGGCTGACAAACTGCTGGCCCACTTGCCACAAGGCTTTGACGAGCCAGTGATCGAAAAAGGAAGTACTTTATCAGCCGGGCAGCGTCAGCTCATTTCCTTCGCCCGCGCGTTGGCCTTTGATCCGGCGATTCTGATTCTCGATGAAGCTACTGCCAATATTGACACTGAAACCGAGGCGCTTATCCAATCTGCGCTGGAGGTGCTCAAGAAAGGGCGTACTACCTTCATCATTGCTCACCGTCTGTCGACCATCCGCAGTGCGGACCAAATTCTGGTGCTGCATCGGGGTGAGATTGTCGAACGCGGTAACCATGACGAACTCATGGCTCACGGCGGTCGTTACTTCCAGATGTATCAGCTCCAGTCAGGAACAGCGGGAACAGATATAAATGCATCCTCTACTGCATCGTCGGAACAGGAAGCTTTGCTTGCAGAGCAAACTGTTGTTGCAGCAGGAGCTGCGACTTCTGAAAAAGCCGATACCCGAGCAGGTACCAGCTCCTTGCAAAAACCGGGCACAGGTCAAAACGGGCCTGGCTTGGCTGGAGGAAGCGCATAAAAAAAGCCCACAAAGATGCATAAAAAAACAGCAAGTCTCCAGATAAATACAATGGAGGCTTGCTGTTTTACTTTTTTCTAAACACATGCTTCGTGTGTAGGCTACAACTATTATTGGGCTACCGAGGTGCCTGGTCCTGTAGGAGGAAAAACGGTTCCCTCTACTGCCTTTATCGTAACTTTATACTTGCTGTCCACCAGGGTACTGGTTTGGGTATCCGTAATGACCTGGATATTCATTTCCCCCGGCTTTGGACTTGTCAACTTGTAGTAAATCACTGCATTGGCGTCATCTACATAGTCGATATGATCCACTTCAATACCGTAACCGGGATTGGGTGCCTGGAACCGGGTTAATGTTACCTTATTCTGTTGGTCATTCACCTTCTCTACGCTCATACTAATACCATTTTGCTGGCCCTGATCTGAAGGCTCAGCCGGATTTTCTGGAGTAGATTCAATCGGTTTATGATTTCGCACAAATTCGGATGCATTATAGACCATCTCTGCTGCCTCCATTCGGGTTACCTTACGTTCCGGATTAAAGTTGCTCTTTTCATCTAATTTTGCAATTTTGGTCAACAGCAGGAACTGAACCGCTTCGCTTGAATCTTGGTCCAACTTCTTACCATCCGCCACATTAATGTACATGCGGACTGTTGGATATTCTCCGGTTGCACTAACCGCTTTGTACAGTATATTCGCGAATTGTTCTCTTGTCATCTGCGTGCTTGGATCAATATCCGGTGACAAAGGAATTTGGTGTTGAGCCGCAATCCGGTAAGACTTGGCATACCATGCCGAAGACGGAATATTTGCGAAGGAACCCGTCGTGAAATCCGGCATAACCTGAAGATCCATCGCATTAACGACCAAATGCACCCCTTGTGCATACGTAAGTGATTGATCAGGCGCAAACTTATCCTTGGTAATGCCCTGAATAATCCCTTTGTTCTGAAGCGAACTTACAATCTTCTCCTGCTCGCTTCCTTTTATATCACTAAAGGCAGAAGCTGACGTAGCCACTGCCAACGAACAGATCACGAGCAAAGCTGCTGCCACGCTTTTGTTTTTTTTCATGAGATGCACCTCCAGATTTACTATGTTTCTATACTTATCGACGCAATACTATCAACAAATGTTTCAGATACTCCAAAATTGATTGTAAAAAAGCTTACGATACTTACAGTTAGTGTAACCAGTTTAACTCTTTTCTGCTCACGTCCTAGGCTACATTCTAAGGATACTCACTTTGCGGGCATTTTTCCTCAGGCCATTTGGCTACATCCGATAGGGTGCTTTCAGACCAAGAAGTTGCAGCGTATGTGCCAGAATATCAGCAGTTTGTTCAGCCAACTGAATGCGCCACGGCCCACCATCGACAATCCGTTCCTTGGCGTAAAAGCGGTTGAACGCCTGCGCCGTATCCAGCGCAAACCTCGCGATAACCGAAGGTTCCAGTTGCCGAGCCGCACGCACCAGTTGACCCTGATAACGAACCAGTTGCTTAAGCAGCGCCCAGCCTGCATCCCCCAGCATTTCATCTGATGTATACGTTGAATCAGGTGCATGACGTTCCCCCGCGGGAACATCTATACTAGAACCAGCCAACGTACCAGTGCCAGCATGAGCTTTTTCCAAAAGACTGCGTATACGAGCATGGGTATACTGTACATAAGGCCCTGTCTCACCTTCAAAGGTTAACGCGTCTTCCAGTGAGAAATCTACTTCGTTCAGGCGGTTATTTTTTAAGTCGCCAAAAATGATCGCCCCGATGCCGACATCCTCGGCTATTTCCTGTTGATCCTGTAAATTGGGATTCTTCTGAGTGATGATAGATAGAGCGCGGGCTACCGCTTCATCCAGCACCTCCTCCAGCTTCACGACTTTGCCGCGTCTTGTGGACATTTTTTTACCTGCAAAATGCATCAGACCAAACGGCACGTGCTCACACTGCTCCGCCCACGTCTCCCCTGCACGCTTTAGCACCTCAAACACCTGCCGGAAATGCAACTGCTGCTCTCCACCTACCACGTACAGCAACCGATCAGCTTTCATAACCTCATGACGATAAATCGCCGTAGCCAAATCACGTGTCGGGTAGATGGTAGTCCCATCCTTTTTCAAGATCAGACAAGGCGGCAGTCCTTTATCCTCCAAACGCACCACAAGCGCACCTTCACTTTCCTCCAGCAAACCTTTCGTCCTTAATTGGGCAACAACCGCCTGCATTTTATCATTGTAAAAGCTCTCTCCCAGCACATGGTCGAATGTAATGTTCAGACGCTGATACATGCGATCAAATTCACGCAGGCTGACTTCAACAAAAAACTCCCATAGTCGCTGAGCCTCGGTATCTCCATGCTCCAGACGGCGGAACCATTCTCGACCTTCGTCCTCCAAAGACGGGTCATGCTCGACTTCCTCATGAAAACGCACGTACAGCTTCAGCGATTCCCCAATCGGATCCTGCTGTAGCTGCTCCTCATTTCCCCATCTTTTATAAGCCGCAATTTGCTTACCAAACTGTGTTCCCCAATCCCCCAGATGATTCACACTAACCGGAACATACCCCGTTTCCCCGAGAATGCGGTACAGTGCAGCGCCGATAACAGTAGAGCGAAGATGACCGATACCAAACGGTTTGGCAATATTGGGTGAAGACATATCAATCACTACCCGCTGTCCGTGTCCAAGAACTGGCTTGAAAAATTCGGGTTTGTTTAATTCAGCCAGCATCAGTGGAATATGAACGGAACGCCCCAGTGTTATATTGACATAGGCTCCTGGTGCCGATGCAGTCAGTCCTTCCTTACGGGATATGGTCTCCGCCAGTTCCAACGCAATTTGCTGCGGAGCCTTCCTAAACTTTTTAGCCAGCAAAAAACAGGGAAACGCTACATCCCCCCATTCCGGCTGTGGCGGTACCTCCAATAAAGAGGAAATCTCCTTTTCCTCCAAGCCCGTATGGGCAGAAATAGCCTGAGTAGCGATCGATAACAGCATGGCTTTCTCTCCTTTTTTCATTAGAATCTAACAAAAAAAGCTCCCGCCTCTTGAATTATTCAAGAGACGAGAACTTCAATATCCCCGCGGTACCACTCTTCGTAAATCGGATTGTGCAATGAACTATGCATAATCGCCGATTTCACTCTAATGACAAATAACGGTGTCTGCCGGGCTGAACTACTAACGGAACTCCGTGTTGGAACAACCGTCTCCCGGGTGCGCTTCACGTTGGGCCTCATACCGGCTTCCACCTTTTCCGGCTCGCTGTAATGATATGGCTCCCCTGCTACTCTCCCGTTCCAAGACGTTAATTCCCATCATTATACAAACCTATCCTGTAGAAAGCAATGTTTTATTTTCTGTTCAGGCGCTGACTCGATTATATGTAATTACACAGCCACCATTTGGCGGCATGCCTGAACACAACGGCGGCAGGCTTCTGCACATTGCTTGCAATGCTCATGGGCGTGCTTACCGCATTCAGCAGCACATACTTCACAGGCTTTGGCACACAGCTCACAAATTTGCTCGGCAAATTCCGTTCCGCGTTCCAGCATTTGAGCGGCAAACCCGCATATTTCTGCACATTCCCGGCTCACTCGAATACACTCGCGCAGCATAGCCAAATCATATTCCTTCAAGCTCGCCACATAACTGACGTTGCAAGCGTTCATACATGCCAGGCAAGCATCCACGCATTGTTGGTATGAATGTTTCATAATACATTACCTCCCTGTTGTGACCCTGCTGTATTATTACCCGCCGACAATTGAGATTAATCAACCGTTGTTCACGCTTTCATCAATAACCAAACAAAAAATCCTGACTTATGTAAGGAAGTGTACTATATTCCAATCCATCCGTGCAAGGGAATAAATCACACCGCTTCCTCGTGTCCACTATTGACTTGCATACCCGCGATCATTCCTCTATTGTAAAAAAAGAGTATGTCTAACCATAGATTGAGGAGTGAGCACTGCAATGAATATATCTTCTGTAGAGGAGCATCGACTGGAGGCCCCGCAGCAGGTTAGCTGCATGGTTGTAACCGTCTCCGACACCCGTACCGTAGAGACAGATACCGGAGGACGCCTATTGATGGATTTGCTGGAAACGAACGGCTATCAGGTAGCCCGATATGTTATCGTCAAAGATGACTTTGACGGCATCCGGCAGCTCGTATCCGAAGCCGCTGAACGCGATGACATTGAGGCTGTACTTTTGACAGGCGGCACCGGTATTTCCCCGCGTGATACCACATTTGAAGCCGTATCCTCTCTGCTGGATAAGGAACTGCCCGGATTCGGGGAAATCTTCCGTTATTTAAGCTTTGCTGAGGATATAGGTTCAGCAGCGATATTGAGTCGTGCTGTGGCTGGCACCGTGGGCCGGACAGCCGTATTTTCTATGCCAGGCTCGCGTGGAGCCGTCCGTTTGGCGATGGAGCGCATTATTATACCTGAGCTGCGGCATGTCATGAGGGAGATTTACAAATAACACACAGATTTCCCTCTCACGCTCTGAAACACAAAGAGGCACCCCATCATTTGCAGGGTGCCTCTTAAAACTATTCCTTTTCTTCCACTTCTGGCTGCATATAGCTGTCGATCAGCTTTTGTTTCAGCCCCCATACCTTTTCACTGAGATTTACACGGTAAATTTCCGGGTTCAGCTTCCGCAAATATTCCGGCCAGAACAGTTGCAGCTGGGAAGTATGGTATGCGCGAATTTCATCCAGCCCGGGAAGCTCATACACTTTCTGCCCATTTACGAAAATAGGCTCCAGCATCGGAACTGCCTCGTAATTTTCCACATACTTCTTCATATACGGATGCAGCGGGTTAAAGAGTTTCAGCCGCTTTCCATTGCGCGGACGATCTTCGTCCGGAAAAGAAATATAATCGGCGACAGCTCTCCCTTTCTTCTTATCTATAATACGATATACATCCTTCTTGCCCGGTGTGGAAACCTTTTCCGGGTTACCCGAAATTTTAATCGTCGGCAGCATTTCGCCTTCTACTTCCCGTTCGACCAGCTTGTACACCCCGCCCAAAGAAGGTTGATCCGAAGCTGTAATGAGCTGTGTCCCCACACCCCATACATCGATACGCGCACCTTGGGCCTTTAAGTTGAAAATCGTATTTTCATCCAAATCATTGGAGGCTACAATTTGTACGTAATCCAAGCCTTCAGCATCCAGCATTTCCCGCGCCTGAATGGACAAATAGGCTAAGTCACCACTATCCAGGCGGATTGAATTCATACGTTTGCCCTGGCTCTCCAGCATCTTCGCTGTCCGAATCGCATGGGGAACGCCGCTCTCCAGCGTATCAAAGGTGTCCACCAACAGTGTGACCTGATCCGGTAAAACCTTCGCATACACGTCAAAAGCCTCCTGCTCACTCATAAAGGTCTGCACCCAGGAATGAGCATGTGTTCCCTTGGTCGGAATACCAAAGTGCTCACCTGCCAGCATATTAGAAGTTGCGTCAAAGCCCGCTACATAAGCTGCCCGTGCTCCCCAAATCGCCGCATCTGCTTCCTGCGCCCGCCGTGTTCCAAATTCCAGCAGCGTATCTCCGCTTGCCACCTGCTTGATGCGCGACGCCTTCGTCGCAATCAGCGTTTGGTAGTTCATAAAATTCAACAACGCTGTCTCAACCAGTTGTGTTTCCATAATCGTTCCTTCGACGCGTACCAGAGGCTCATTCGGAAAAACAAGCGCCCCTTCTTTCATCGAATGAACGGTTCCGCCAAACCTAAACTGGCGCAATGCCTCCAGAAACATGGGATCATACTTCTCCTCTTGCTCTGAGAGGTAACGGATATCCTCCTCTGTAAAGCGCAGATTTGCAATATAATTCACAATGCGTTCCAGACCTGCGAACACCGCATATCCATTGCCAAAAGGCAGCTTGCGAAAATATGCCTCAAACACAGCTTTGCGCTGGTGACTTCCGTTCACCCAGTGGGCGTACATCATATTAATTTGATATTTATCTGTATGTAATGCGAGGCTCGTTGACTGCATCGTAATCATCCTCTCTGACTGTCCCCGGTTTTGCAGCGGCGTACCGCCTTGTCCATCCGTCAGCAATATCCGACTCCATTCTGTTATCGGATATTGCTGCACAATCGTTAAGTTATTTACTTCTTCTGGCGTAAAATCGTATCCTCAGCCGACCATACGTCGGCTCCGAGACTGCCCTGAAAATGACCCAAAGCCCAATCATGTCCGGCCTGATTAAAGCTCGCCACAGCGTCCTTGTATACCGTAATCGCAAAACCTTTGTTATAAGCGTCTACAGCCGTATGCAGTACACATATATCCGTACACACACCGATCAAATGAACTTCCGTAATACCTCGTTCACGCAACCTGAGTTCCAGATCCGTGCCAGCGAAGGCGCTGTATCGTGTTTTATCCATCCAATAGATGGAATCACTCTGTGTAGCATAGAGGTTATGGAGCTTGCCATACAGATCTCGTCCCCCGGTTCCACGAATATTATGTGGAGGAAACAGCTTGCTTTCCGGGTGATAAATATCATTTTCCTCATGCAGGTCCACTGCCATTACGACAAAGTCCCCTTGATCCACATAGGCCTGCGTAATGGCTGCCATCCGTTCATCCAGCTCTATTGCCGGTTGTCCAACAGGCAGACTGCCGTCCACAAAATCATTCGTATAATCAATAACAATCAATGCCTTCATCGTTCAGTCAGCTCCTTCATCCTCAAGTTGGGGAGTGTGCATTCTTTACGTGACCTACTACAATACATTAGGTGTAGATAGACAACCGCGGCACCCTGTCACTAAAACGATAAAGCTGTGCAGGTCTCTGTGAATACTGATTGGAGCTGAGCGGTTTGCCGTTCTCGTCCCGTACCTCTTCCAATATTCCCTGTCTGCTGCGAGTCGACGTTATTTTGCGAATAAAGTTCGGCTCTTCGAAATCCGGTACGACACTTTGAATGACCTGATACAGCTCGCCCAATGTAAAATGCAGAGGCAAAAACTGCTTGGCTATCGTCGTCTGGAGCATTTGCAACTGAATCTTCCGGTAGGCATCCACAATAATGTCCCGGTGGTCAAACGCCAGCTCTAATTCCTCCAGCGCTTCACGGATCGTGAACAGCCCAACCTCGGAAGCATCATCCGCCGCTTGCCGCTGCTCCAGCATCCATTCCTCTACCAGTGCAAAAAACGCATGCGATATAATCCACCCGCGCGGATCACGCCCAGGTCCACTATACACACCTAGGTACTCCAGATGGCCGCCGTCCACGCCGGTTTCCTCTAACAGCTCGCGCTTGGCAGCTCCATAAATGGATTCATCTTCCTGACAAAAGCCCCCAGGCAACGCCCAACGTCCGGCAAACGGCCAACTACGACGCTTGATAAGCATTACCTTCAGCTCACGAATCGGCAACGTCTTTGTCACCGTCTTGCGCTCCCGCTTGGTTAAGGTGAACATGACGATATCTGCCGGAGCACCATCCGGGGTGCGATATTTCTTAATGTTATACGACGCCTTCTGCGTCTCTTCGTTTATACGTTCGTTATCCATTGGCATCACCACATTATATCGTTTTGATAAATTCATTATGACATAATAAAAAGTTTTGTCAAGCTTCAGGCCTTATCCAAATGATCTGGTTGTTTACGCAATACCCGGAATGTCGCCGTAGCCATGCAGCCGAGCGTTCCTTCACTATTCTTCACTTCCGCCTCAGTCGTTATAGTACGCCCCCCTTGATGGAGAATTCGTGCCTTAACCTCCAATCGCCCTTGTTTCATCGCTGACAAAAAATGAACGTTCAGATTTGTCGTCACACATAATTCCATATTGCGTGAAACCATGCTCACCATCCCCATCGCCTGATCCATCAATGTTGTGAGTACGCCACCATGAACAATACCCACCACGTTGGTATGTTGTGGTCCAGCCTGTAAAGCGATATGTACCTCTTTTGCATCAGCTTCGATCAATTCACAGCCCAAATACTCCCAAAATGTATTTACTTCACCCTCTACCAAACTACGCAAAATATCCATTTCCTAGCCTTCATCCTTTCTATGATGTCCTATTTACTCTTGAAGTCTGGCACAGTACGTATCATTACAAGTTACTCCTGAAAAAAAGGCGTGGAGGCTGAGCCTCCACACCATACATCATTCTAGTCACTGCAATTGGAGGAAGAAGTACTTTTTCCCTCTTCTACATTCACCTTTTCGGCAACTGTATCACGAATCGCCATGATAACCATTTGCAGCAACTCATTAATTTCCACCTGGCTTTGTTGAAACTCCGTTACAATCGGAATACCGTCAAGCTCTTCTTGAAGCTCCTGAAGCTCGACCTCTATTTTGGCAATCATCGTCTGATTCTTCAAGGATTCGAAGGCCACAATTTCCTTTTGCTTTTTCTTCATCGCTGCAATCAGATGCTGGATGCGCTCATGATCGCGGATTTTGTCTTCTGCTTTCCGAAATACCTGCACTTCCTCACTGTTGCCCAAAATACCCGCCAACTCTTGGGCTTTCGCCAATATCATATCGCGATTGACCAAATGATCATGCTGGCGCGCCGTCGGTTGATGCTCTGACTGTTGCAACCGCTCCTCTGTCACTGTCCATCGCTCCTTTTCTCACTTATACGGTCGTACATACAACTCATATTTGATCCACATGCAAACCTTGCTACGCTATTTTGTTAACCGTTAACCGTCACGGCAGTTTGAACCAAATCACCCTGGATGTAAAAGGTCATAGGCTCCGTAATTTTCACCTGCACAAAGGTACCGATTAGATTCTTGGAGCCTTCAAAATGCACCAGCTTATTGGAACGGGTCCGGCCGGCAAGCACCTCGCTGTTATTTTTGCTCTCGCCTTCCACCAGCACCTCAACCACTTCGCCACGCAGTCTACCATTAAAGCGGAGGCTGTTTTCGTTCACCACATTGTTTAAACGCTGGAGACGCTCTTTTTTGACCGACATAGGAACATTATCTTCCATGGACGCGGCTGGCGTACCTTCACGTGGAGAATAAATAAAGGTGTAGGCAAAGTCGTAACCGACCTCGCGCACGAGAGAAACGGTATCTTCAAACTGTTCGTCCGTTTCGCCTGGAAAACCTACGATAATATCCGTTGTCAGCGAAGCATGCGGAACAGCCGCTTTGATCTTCGCCGCCAGCTCCAGAACGCGCTCACGTGTATATTTTCGGTTCATTTTCTTCAATATATCCGTATTGCCGGATTGAACAGGCAGATGGATATGCTCCACCAAATTGCCGCCCTTACCGAGCACTTCAACCAAGTGGTCATCAAAATCACGCGGATGTGATGTTGTAAAACGTACACGCGGAATATCAATCTTACGCATATCGTCCATCAGATCCCCGAATCTGTAATTCATATCCTTCAAATCCTTACCATAGGCATTGACGTTCTGACCCAGCAAGGTAATTTCCTTAAAGCCCTGGCGTGCCAGATCCCGTACCTCAGCAATGACATCCTCGGGCCGACGGCTTCTTTCCTTACCGCGTGTGAAGGGAACAATGCAATAGGTGCAAAATTTATCACAGCCGTACATAATATTTACCCAAGCCCGCATACCCTCGCGCTTCTTCGGCAGGTTTTCGATAATGTCGCCTTCCTTGGACCACACCTCGACCACCATTTCTTTGCTGAAGAGTGCTTCCTTAACGAGCTGCGGCAAGCGGTGAATATTATGGGTACCAAAAATCATGTCGACAAAACCGTGCTTTTGCAAAATCCGGTTGACGACACTTTCTTCCTGCGACATGCATCCACACACGCCAAGCAGCATACCTGGCTTCTCTGTTTTGAGATGCTTGAGGTGACCCAGCTCACCAAATACTTTGTCCTCAGCATTTTCACGGATCGCACATGTATTCAGCAAGATGATGTCCGCTTCCTTACGATCCTCTGTCGCCTGATAACCCATTTGTTCCAGCAATCCTTTAATCGTTTCGGAATCATGCTCGTTCATCTGGCAACCGAATGTGTACACGATGTAATGCTTTCCCTCGCCGATATGCTTCAGCTCATCCGGAACTGCATTATCGTACAATACCTGTACATCCTCTTTACCGCGTTGCTTTTCTTTTCTATGATTCGGCTCCGCCATAATATTGATCTCACGTCCGCGAATGCGGATCTTCTTGCTGTGCTCATCCTGAGAAATGATCTTTGCATCCGAGAAATCAAAATATTTGGAGTAATCTTTCGTTTCCTTGGCCATTCCTTTGGTCACTCCTTACACCATCTATTTCACACCAATTACGTTTTTACCGTATCTTAGCATATGGATAAATCTCTTTTAAACCCGTAAAAACTCCTTTGAAAAAGGCATTACACTAAATTATAGCATGATTTATAAGTCATCGCCATATATCCCCGTGAACGCCAATTGGTTACGCAGTGAATCTAATGTCCATAATTTTATAGGTAACCCTTTTGAGAATCCTTAGTATGTAAAAAAGCCCGACTCTTTAGCAAGAATCGGACCCTTAGCCTTTCAGCATTATATACGTATATTAGTCTACGATTTCAGCGTTGTCACCGTTTTTCACACCGGCTCCGTTCGCTTCATCTGTATCAATGTGCATATCCAAAGCAAAAGAATCGGACACACGCGCAAGAACATTTTCAAATACAAGACCACGTTCGCCGCCGACGCGTACTTTCAGCAACTGCTTGTCCTTAATGTCCCATTTCGCTGCATCAGATGTATGGAAATGAATATGACGAGCAGCTACGATTACACCCTCTTGCAGTTCCACTTCTCCGGCTGGTCCTTTTACTGTGATTCCTGGTGTACCGTCAATACTGCCAGATTCGCGTACAGGTGCTTTTACCCCAATAGCAAAGGAATCTGTGCGAGAGATTTCAAGCTGGGAAGCCGGACGAGCGGGTCCCAAAATACGAACCTTATCAAATTGGCCCTTAGAACCAATTACGGCTACCGTTTCATTTGCGGCAAATTGTCCTGATTGGGACAATGGTTTAAATTCAGTCAGTTGATAGCCTGCTCCAAACAAAATTTCAATATGCTCTTGAGTCAGGTGAATATGGCGTGCGGAGACGCCGACAGGTACGATTTTACTCATCGTATGGTCACTCCTTTTTCTCTATACAATACTTTACACATCTATGCTATTATACTCCTACTTTGCCAAGAAAGAAAAGGAGAGCGGGACAAAGTTCCGTTTTTCGCCCTATTCAGCCTTTAATATCGTGAACTGTCATTTTAGCGAACAGGATAAAGAACAGCATGATTTCAGCTACGACGAGATGAGAGGGAACAACAATAAATACATTAAGGACAAACAAGACACAGAGTATTCCTGTTAAGAAAAGAATGACTCTAAGACTTGGTTTAAGATGACTTAATCTGTACCGATGAAATACCAGCAGAACCGACAAAAAGTAAATAAGAACAGAAGCAAAGGTAAAACAAACTACAAAGATATAGGCGACCTGTCCCAAAAACAAGAGCTGTATCGATGCTGCCAGCATGCTAAGTGAAAAATAAATAAACAAATGACCATAAATAATGGTCTGCCCTGCTGTTTGTTTTGATTTATCTACCCGCTTCTCCATATTCTCAAAATATTGCCACCAGATTGCGATGACCAATACAAAAGCCAAGGCAGCAAATATAACGGAAGAGAGCGTAAAATGATCGGATTGTAAAACAGAAAGCATACTGATCACCGATTCGCCAAGCAGAATTAAAGTGAACTGTGCAAAGCGCTCTAATAGATGCTCCGTATGGATAGGTGTGATCACCAATTTTTTACGGCCAATCAAAGGCACGAGGATATCAACAGCAATACCAGCATATAAAATCAAATATCGAACCCAAGAGTCAAAAAAGAGGGAGCAACTGGAGATGACTATTCCGATCCAAAAATAGGTACCGAAAAAACGAGCTGTTTCCTGTTTATGAGCCGTTTCTTTGGGTGCCGAAAGTAAATATTGAACGGCAGTCAAGCCCCTTAAACCAATATAGCCAACAAAAAAAGAGACATAATACGCATCAAAATCTATATTAAGGCTGGCGGTCATGATTAACACGAAAAACAATTGGAGGATCATAAAGATTCGATGCGTTATACTGTCTTGACCAAATCGATTATTGTAGACAGTTTGTCCCACCCAAGCCCACCATATCGGAATAAAAATCAAAATAAACTTTTCCAGATGCTCCCAAGAAATACTACCATGCTCAACATGTAGTAAAACATGAGTGGCCTTGGAGACAGCGGCTACGAACAATAAGTCATAAAAGAGTTCAAGCCAGGTAACCTTTTTTATCAACATTATGTAATGGAGCTCCTCTCTGATATGGCAGTATAGCATGGTGACCCGTCAGGCTCGCTCCAACGTATGTCATATTTCGGCAAGCGTTATTTTAGCACCATGCCATTCTAGGATGCTCCAATTATTTCGTAATATATCTCGCTTTGTCAAGGGTGTGCGTAGCCAAAAATAACGGGTATAAATAGCTATTTAAGAAGACATTTTGGAAGGCAGATTCGTTTGCAAATATTCCAGCGCATGTCCTCCCAGCCATCCCTTGACCAGCTCCTCAGGGTAATGCTTCAGCAGCAGTTCTGCAAAACCCGGATATTTTCCCGAGTGCTCCAGTCCCTGCACATGACGCTCGATACCGTCAAAATCAGAGCCAAACATCAAATGACGTTCGCCGCCTAGTGAACAAAGATGTTCAATGTGTGGTAGCAAATCCTCAGCGGTCACTGTACCCTGCTCTTTGAGAAACATCGTGACAAAAGTCAAACCGATCCGTCCGTTACACGCGATCAGCGCACGAATCTGTTCATCCCGAAGATTACGTGGGTGAGGACATATCGCGAAGGAGTTAGAGTGCGAAGCAATCGGCGGTTGCGACGCGGCCTCCAGAACTTCCCAGAAGCCTTTTACGGACAAATGCGATACATCTAGCAGCAAGCCTAACTCATTACAGCGCTTGACCAACTCATGCCCCTTGCGCGTCAGGCCGCCGCCTCTTTGCTCCATAATGCCGTCAGCCGCCCAATTTGCATAATTCCACGTCAGCCCGATCAAACGGATTCCCAAGGCATAGCACAGTTCAGCATAAAACGGATTCCCTTCCAGCGCGTCCACTCCCTCCAGCGATAGCAGTGCCCAGAGTGATCCTTGAAGTTGTTGCATTCCATTGCCTTCCCGATGTCCCACTGATGTATCCTTACATTCTTCCAAGTCTTCCTTCCACAATAGCGGCTTCAACCCGCCAGATGGGGATATCATATGCTGTCTGAACAGTTCAACCTGACGAATTACATGCTCAAATCTTGGCGTACCCAACACCTGGGAAATATATATAGCGAATGTTTGCAACTGTACACGGCCTTCTAACAAACGCTCTCTTGTAACATCAAGCGACGGATGACTAAAATCCACCTGCGGATTAAGCTGCATCTTACATAACACATCACAATGCAAATCTGCAACCGACCATTTCGTGTGTAGTCTACTGTTCATGCATCCTACCTCCATTCATAGATTACAACGTGATAAGGCTATTTACAATCTATGTAACACAGGCGACTTCCATGCAAAAAAGCCCGTTTACACCATCGTAAACAGGCTCAGGCAACTAGCATTTATTATCTTGGCTCTACAATCAGCTTGATTGCAGTCCGGTCTTCTCCGTCGATAACAATATCCGTAAAAGCAGGAATACAAATCAAATCCACTCCGCTTGGTGCGACAAATCCCCGGGCAATGGCGACAGCTTTAATGGCTTGGTTCAGTGCACCCGCTCCAATCGCCTGCAATTCGGCATTTCCGCGTTCACGCAGTACCCCTGCGAGTGCGCCTGCAACTGAATTGGGATTGGATTTTGCTGATACTTTTAATACATCCATAGTAAGTACCTCCCCTGGGAATGATGATGGTTTGATTCCACTATTAGATGTTATTCGAGGGTCAGCAAAAAATTCCTGCTTTTTGGTGACAGTTTTCCTTATTCTTTCCTTAATGAGCTTCCAAAAACGTTAATCCATCCGCCATTCATCTTCTTTGAGTCTAATTTTCTGGATTTTACGCGCCATACCGTCGGTGTCATTCAACTCTACGCTAACTGCGTGAAAATGCCATTTTCCGTTGTCCGGTTGAAAACGTACCGGAAGCTGAGTCTGAAATTTCTGCAACACGGCGTCTCTCTGCATGCCAAGTACTCCTTCATAGGGACCTACCATGCCCACATCTGTCTGATACGCAGTTCCTTGCGGTAAAATCGTATCATCGTTGCTCTGCACATGGGTGTGTGTACCAACAACAATTGAAGCACGGCCATCTAGATGCCAACCCATAGCGATTTTTTCCGATGTCGCTTCGGCATGAAAATCAACCAGAATGTGCTTATGCTTCTTGCGCAATTCATCTACGATGTCATCTGCTGCACGGAACGGGCAATCGATGGGTGGCAGAAAGGTTCTGCCCTGCAAGTTAACGATCGCCAGCTCCTTGCCTCCAGCTTTCACCACGGTATAGCCTCGCCCCGGCGTTCCTGGCGGGAAGTTTGCCGGACGTATGATACGCGGCTCATCATCTATAAAATCAAATATATCCTTATTGTCCCAAGTATGATTACCCATTGTAATACCATGTACGCCCCAATCAAAAAATTCTCTGGCGATGGCTGGAGTAATACCTCTTCCTGAAGCTGAATTTTCCCCGTTCACGATAATAATATGCGGGTTGTATTTTGATTTTAGCGAAGGGAGATTTTCCCTTAATGCCTTTCTGCCTACACTACCGAAAATATCTCCAATAAATAGTACGTTGATAGAAAACCCTCCCTGGTATGCCTTACATAATGAAAAGTGGCCCTACAAACAGCGGCCACTTTTCGTTAAATTGCTTTTATTTTGCGTATTCTACCGCGCGGGTCTCGCGAATGACGGTAACCTTGATATGTCCCGGATAATCCAGTTCATTCTCAATCGTTTTCGTTATATCGCGAGCCAGTCGGAATGCTTCCGCATCATCAATTTTCTCTGGCTGCACCATGACGCGAACTTCGCGTCCAGCTTGAATGGCGTACGATTTTTCCACGCCTTCAAAAGATTCGGAAATACGTTCCAGCTTCTCAAGACGACGGATGTACGTCTCCAGTGTTTCACGCCGCGCTCCCGGTCTTGCTGCCGAAAGGGCATCTGCCGCCCCAACCAGCATGGCAATCACCGAAGTCGCTTCGCAGTCGCCGTGATGTGAAGCAATACTGTTGATGACGACCGGGTGTTCCTTGTACTTCTTCGCCAGTTCCACGCCAATTTCAACGTGTGATCCTTCCACTTCGTGATCCAGCGCCTTCCCGATGTCATGCAGCAACCCTGCCCGTCTTGCCAGTGTAACGTCCTCGCCCAGTTCTCCGGCCATCAGACCTGTCAAGTATGCAACTTCCATCGAGTGCTTCAATACGTTCTGTCCGTAGCTTGTACGGAACTTGAGACGTCCCAGGATCTTGATTAAATCCGGATGCAGGCTATGCACACCCACCTCGAAGGTGGCTTGTTCGCCATATTCGCGGATTCGTTCATCCACTTCTTTACGGGATTTTTCCACCATTTCTTCAATACGAGCCGGATGTATCCGTCCGTCCGCTACGAGCTTCTCAAGCGCAGTACGCGCAATCTCTCTGCGAATCGGATCAAATCCGGACAAAATAACAGCTTCCGGCGTATCATCAATAATGAGGTCAATTCCCGTAAGGGTTTCAAGCGCACGGATATTACGGCCTTCACGTCCGATAATCCGGCCTTTCATTTCTTCGTTCGGCAATGTGACCACGGAAACCGTCGTTTCCGCCACATGGTCCGCTGCACAGCGTTGGATGGCCAGTGTGATGATTTCACGAGACTTTTTGTCCGCTTCCTCTTTGGCCTGTTGCTCAATTTCCTTAATCATCTGAGCGGTTTCATGACGAACTTCCTGTTCTACGTTGGACAGAATAATACTTCTCGCATCTTCCGTCGTCAGATTGGAAATACGCTCCAGCTCAGTTACCTGACTCTTGTAAATCAAATCAATCTGCTGCTGGGTTTCATCGATTCGTTTCTCTTTGTTGGCCACTTGTTCTTCTTTACGTTCCAGCGATTCCAATTTTTTATCCAGCGACTCTTCTTTTTGCAGCAGTCTTCGTTCCTGCCGTTGAATTTCATTACGACGCTCACGAGTTTCCTTTTCAGCTTCGGCACGGATGCGGTGAATTTCATCTTTCGCTTCCAATACCGTTTCCTTCTTCAGCGCTTCTGCCTCTTTTTTCGCGTTCTCCACGATTTGCGCGGCAGCTTCTTCCGCACTGGAGATTTTAGCTTCTGCAATAGATTTGCGAATAAAATAACCAATCCCGAACCCAAAGAATAACGCGGCTACAGCAACGAGAACGAACCAGATCGCAGTCATCATCATACTGTTCACCTCCTCGTTGGTTCCTCCAAGGCATTCCTTGGGACTTTTTGCAATTGTCACATTAGCTTTGATCGTCAAACTAAGATAACGGCACGCAGCCGTTTCATTTCATATGCACATGCTTTCACATGTACAATTCCGCCTGGCATAGCGGCATCACTTGTTATTTGGCGATGAGAACGTACCCATGGACTCCGCTTTTTTGGAAGGAAAAAGGGTGTTCCACAAGCATCGTTTCATATATATTTTATTATTTGACAAATGGCATTGTCAAGGGAATGCAAACTTTAGTAGATTACCATGTGGCTTTCCATACGATTGCCAGCTCATTCTGTTCACTTGTGCCAGCTAATGGATACCCGGCTGTTTAACAACTATTCATCCCACTGCGATAATTCCTCGTCATCGGAAGTCCCATCTTGCTCGGCCATCGTGAGATGATTAACTACGCGGCGTGTCATATCTCCCGAATATCCGCGCCTCATGAGAAAGGGATACGTTTTGCGTTTTTTCTCCATTATATCTCCACGCACCTGATTCCATTTCTTGCGTCCGACAACCAAAGCGCTCTCCCATTCCTCCTGATCGCTGACCTCACCTAAAGCTTCCCCGATAGAGGCTTTAGAGATGCCCTTTTGACGCAGTTCCTGCCTTACCCACATCTTCCCCTTCCGCTGGCTCGTTATGCGTTGCCTTGCCCACTGACGGGCGTATAGATCGTCATCCACAAGTCGCTCCCGCTCCAGACGGTTCAACACTTCATCAATAACAGCTTGACCCATTTCCTTTTGCGTCAAACGCTGCTCAATCTCCTGACGTGTACGCGGCTTTCGTCCCAAATAACGAAGCGCGTGCACGTATGCCTGTTGCTTTTCATCCGCCAGAACGATTTCTTCCAGTTCCTTTTTGACGAAAGTCGTTCCTTTGAACATATTGTACTTGATCATTACATCTTCCAATATGGACAATGAATACGGGCCAAAATGAATCGTGTATCTTCCGCGTTTCCTACCCTGCCCCTGTTCCACCCTCGTAACCATCAATTCCTCATGATCAGGAAAAAGGGAAATGCCTTGCTGCTCATTTTCCTTCGAAGTGTGTTCACCTTCATCTTCCAATTGCAATGTGCTTCCCTCACTTTGATATTCACGAAAGCAAGCTGAGAACGCCCGCCACGCAAAAGTAAAATGTAGCTGACACGCAGGCCACATTCGATGCAAAAATACCCTGCACAACTGTGCAGGGCATCAGAATCATGCTATTCAAACGGCTGTGCCATAACCCCTGGCTCCAGTTCACAAACCAGGATTCACCAAGCTTTATTCAAGCTCCAGCAATTCCTGTTCTTCCTTGGCTTGCTGTGCCAACTCTTCTTCTGTCGGCGGAGCTACCGTCGTAATCAAATTGCTGGCCACCCGAATTTTTTGTTCGATCGTGCTAGCAATGTTCGGATTTTCCTTCAAAAATTGCTTCGCATTTTCACGTCCCTGACCTAGTCGTTCACCTTCATAGGAATACCAAGCTCCGCTCTTATCGACAATGTCATACTCCGTACCAATGTCGATCAAACTGCCTGTCTTGGAGATGCCTTCGCCGTACATAATGTCCACTTCCGCCTGACGGAAAGGAGGTGCGACTTTGTTCTTCACCACTTTAATACGTGTGCGGTTACCAACAACATCATTACCGTTTTTCAAGCTTTCAATGCGGCGGACATCCAAACGAACTGTAGAATAAAATTTCAGAGCACGTCCACCTGGTGTAGTTTCAGGGTTACCGAACATAACACCTATTTTTTCACGTAATTGGTTAATAAAGATAGCAATGGTGTTCGACTTGTTAATAGCACCGGACAGCTTACGCAATGCCTGTGACATTAAACGGGCTTGAAGACCAACATGGGAATCTCCCATTTCACCTTCAATCTCCGCTTTTGGCACAAGTGCCGCTACAGAGTCAACAACAACAATGTCTACCGCTCCACTACGTACAAGCGCTTCGGCAATCTCAAGTGCTTGCTCTCCTGTATCTGGCTGCGATAGCAACAACTCATCAATATTGACACCCAGCTTGCTGGCATACGACGGATCAAGAGCATGCTCGGCGTCGATAAAAGCGGCTTGTCCGCCTGTTTTTTGTACCTCTGCTATAGCGTGAAGAGCTACCGTTGTTTTACCGGATGATTCTGGCCCATATACCTCAATAATTCGGCCTCTCGGGAAGCCGCCCGTTCCTAACGCAATATCCAAAGCAATCGAACCACTGGTAATAGTTTCCACTTGCATATGGGTGGACTCACCCAACTTCATAATGGAACCTTTACCGAATTGCTTTTCTATTTGACGGAGCGCCATATCCAGCGCAGCACGACGATCTGACAATAAACTCACATCCTTCATTGTTTGTAGTTTAATAATACCTTGTTTTGACACGCTTGCCAAGCATTTTTTCGAACATACATTCGTTTTTTTTGTTTGGTCGGTTCTCTTCTATACTTCCATCTGTCTCTTAAATCAAAAAAAGAACCGCAGGCAAAAAAGCTTTTGCAACGGTTCTTCCGATAATATGATTATACCATTAATCGTCTATCTAAAACAACTCTATGAAAACTCGCGTCGTATACAGCTCCTTAAGAGAGCTTCTCATTTTCCACCAGTCTGCGCCATAATCTGTACAGGATTGCCTTAACAGACCGCAACCGGATCGTTTCACGATTCCCGCTCAGCTTCAGCTCGTAAACCTCAGTTTCCTTGTCACGCTCGGCAATACCGATATAAACCAGACCGACTGGCTTCCGCTCAGAATATCCGGGTCCAGCTACACCTGTAACTGAGAGTCCGAAATCAGTGTCCATGACCATTCTTGCCTGCTCCGCAAGTACAAGGGCTACTTCTTCGCTTACTGCGCCGGGCGCATTGTCCCCCTCCAAATAATCATGTGGCACGTTGAGCAGCTTCTTCTTCATTTCATTGGAATAACATACGATACCACCTTGGAACATAACTGCGCTACCCGGGACGGAAGTGATGTGCTCCATCAGCATTCCACCTGTGCAGCTTTCCGCCGCGCTAACAGTCAGTCCGAGATTGGCCATCAAATCCACAATAACCTTCTCCAGCGTGACGTCCTCGCTCGCATACATGTATTCCGAAAGACGCTGCTGAATTTCTACTTCCGTAGCCGTCAGCTTGACCAGCGCCTCGCTCTCGCTGGCCGCCTTGGTGGATATACGGATCGTGACCTCTCCCTCCTTGGCATAAGGAGCAATGGTCGGGTCCGTCTGTGATTTGATCAGATCCAGCAACCGGGTTTCGAGAGCAGACTCACCGATACCTGCAAACTTTAGCATTTTCGAATAAATCGGCATTTCCTTACCGCTCAGTGCTTGCTGGAGCAACCAAGGTTTTGCCTGATTCTCGAACATCGGCTTAAGTTCCTTCGGCGGACCAGGCAAAATCACATAATATTTACCTTCCTGTGCAATCGCATCGCCCACAGCCAGCCCTGTCTCATTTTCAAGAGGGCTAGCTCCTTCAATAGAAAGCGCCTGACGGCGGTTATTCTCGGTCATCTCCACCCCGCGATTACGGAAAAACTGTTCCAGCTTATCCATAGCGAGACGGTCTATATGCAATTTACGTCCCAGCACAGCGGCAATTGCATCTTTTGTCAAATCATCCTGAGTCGGTCCCAAACCGCCCGAGAACAAAATAATATCCGCACGCTTCTGAGCCAGACGCACCGCTTCCTGAAGTCGATCCATGTTATCGCCGACAACCGTCTGAAAATATACATCAATCCCAATCGTAGCCAACTCTTGTGACAAATATTGGGCATTTGTATTCACAATTTGTCCAAGCAATAATTCAGTTCCTACTGCGATGATTTCAGCTTTCATCGTTTCTGCCTCCTGTAGAGCGAATGTTGTGGGAATTATACAAAGAAACAGCAATAAGCAAACTCCCTATCGCTGTCTCCATGAAACGTATCCTGTTAAACCTTGGAGGAGCGGAGTAAATGACTGTTCTTTACAAAATAGTCAATGCCCGAGTAAATGGTAATTAACGCAGCCGCCCATATCGCTATTAAATCAAACGGAATACCCAGAAAAACAAACGGGAAGTTATTAATGAGTAACGCTACAATGGCAACGATCTGTATGACAGTCTTAATTTTGCCCCAGTTACTTGCAGCGACCACAGAGCCATCCAGTAAAGCAATTTGACGCAGACCGGTAACCGCAAACTCACGGCTAACAATGACAACAACAATCCACGAATCAATCTTGCCCAATTCCACCAAAGAAACCAAAATAGCAGTTACCAAAAGCTTATCCGCAAGAGGGTCCAGCAATTTTCCCAAGTTGGTGACCATGTTATTTTTACGGGCCAAATATCCGTCAAGACCATCCGTGCTGGCGGCTATGAGGAAAATAATAGCCGCAATCAACTGATTATACGGCAGCTTGAAAGCTCCGATCTCAATCGGCGGCGGATAGAAATCAAAATCCACCAGCAAGGCCAGCATCATCACCGGGATGAGGCAAATCCGCGTTATTGTAATTCTGTTGGGTAAATTCACAACACACTCTCCCCTGATTATCGTACTTGATTAAAAATGGCAGTTTTCGGATTGAATTCAATCCTATGTAAATCGTTTTGACTACCGCTATACACCTGATCATCTGCATTTTCGTTACAAGTATAATATGGTGCAAAACGCATGTCAAAATAACCTGCCGCGCATCAAGCATCATTTTTTCTTACAATCTGCATGAGGGAAAACGGCTTTATTTCATATTCGTAAATTGAAGCTCCAATGGCAGATCAGCTTTGCGCAACAACTGAATGACTGCTTGCAAATCATCCCTGTTTTTTCCAGTCACGCGGATCTGATCACCTTGAATCTGACTTTTCACTTTCAGCTTGGAGTCCCGGATAAGAATGTTAATTTTTTTGGCATTATCCTGATCAATCCCCTGCTTGAGTGCAAGACGCTGGCGTACTGAACCCAAAGAGGCTGGTTCCAGCTTACCGTACTCCACGTTTTTAAGAGATAAACCGCGCTTGGCCATTTTGGATTGCAAAATATCAATTACCGCATTGAGCTTGTATTCGTCTTCCGATGCAATCGTAAGAGCTTCCTTTTCAAGCTTAAGGCTACTTTTGCTCCCCTTAAAATCAAATCTTGTTTCAATTTCACGCTCCGTCTGATGAACCGCATTGGTCAATTCCTGCATATCCATTTTGGAGACGATATCAAATGAATTTTCTGAAGCCATCGTTTCACTTTCCTTTCCACAACAAAGTTCAATAACTAATTATAGGCTAGTCATTTACAAAAATCCAATAATCCGCTCACTAAAAAGGCGCTCTTGCCAGTCAAGCTGACAAAAACGCCTTTATTTCATTCCACGGTCAACATATCTAACTGTGGCTGCGGGTCGGATTCCGGAACATATCCAGAAGTCCGAGCACAATGTGAGCAAGACCAAAGCCTAGTATGCCATAGCCCCATGCACTTGGGGTTAGATAATAGCCAAGTAGACTGACAATTATACCAAGCCCTGTCACAATCCAGCTGACGGTCATAATGTATACACCTCACTTTGCGGAAAATGAAATGACTGGCTTCCCATGAATTACAGTCATTAGTATTTCCGCGCAATAGAAGGTTTATTCACCGCCAGTAGTCGAAGAAGTTGTACCGCTCTGTGTTGAACTCGTACTGCCTGTAGTCGAATCCATAGTAGTACCACTCACCCCGGCACTCGTTCCGGTCGAAGAAGCCTCTCCTGGCTGTATCAAAACACGAGTCGTCGATTTATTATCAGTTATCGGTTGACCTGCTACGGAAATATCCGTGGCAGAAGAACGTCCTGATTTGATATACAAACCTTCCGGACCGATGTCAAAGGACATAGCATCTCCGCTTTTGGTCATGCCATAGCTCAGCTTTTCGCCACGTGAGTTTTGTCCCTTGTACACCTCAAGCCAGCTTTCTCCCGTTGCCTTAATATCGACCTTGACTGTAGCTCCTGTTGCACTGGAAACTTTGAAAATCGTCGTTTTACCTTGCTTGCCATCCTGAGCCACGGTTACACCTTGTTGCGGAGTAGTGGTGTTCGGCTGCTGGCTGCTGTCAGGAGTGGTCGTATCCGTTCCTGTACCTGTCCCTCCCGGTTGGGTTTGCCCCGTTTGTCCCGTATCAGGAGTGGTTTGTCCGCCGCCACCATTGGGAGCTGCCGTTTGACCGTTATTCGGCGTTGTCGTCTGACCGCTACCCTGAGGAGGAGTTGTTGTCGTATTTTGTGGCGGTGTCGTAGTCCCCTTATTAGTACTGTCAGGAGCGGGCGTAATCGGTGTCGTAATCGGTGTTGTATTCTCGGCTGTTTTTGGAGCCGTATGGTTGTTACTCACCCAATAAGCATAAATAACCCCAACAATAAGAACCAGAAAAAGCCACATTAAAGCTGTCGGCAACCATTTGAGATTTCCAATCGAAGCCGGACGGCTGGAGCGTTTCTGTGTCACAGGCTCCATGACAGCTTCCGGCTCCGGTTCAGGCACATTGCTTTTATGTCCTTCCAGAATCTCGTCGGGGTTTAAACCGACCGTTTCAGCGTACGTTTTAATAAAAGCTCTGACATAAAAGCTTCCCGGCAGCACTTTGTAATCGCCCGTCTCAATGGCTTCCAGATAACGTTTGCGTATCTTCGTCATTTCCTGAACATCGTCAAGGCTCAATCCTTTTTGCAGCCGGGCCTCCTTTAATTGCTGACCCAGTTCTGACATGTCATCATCTCCTTGTATAATTACGCTTATTTAAAGATCTTCAGTATAACTGGCTGTAAAGGTATCATAAGTAATTTCCTCAGCCGGATTATTGCGAAGTTCAATAATGATATTAAAATCGTCGAAGCTGTATCCCGATTCACGTACAAAAACGTCAGGATGCTCAATAACCTTTGTACTCGGCATGCTCATAATTTCCTGAAGCAGGTGATAATGTCTTTCATTTGACCGAATCGTACTCACAATGCCGTCAATAATAAAAACATTGTTAGGGTTCATTTCCTCTTCGGAGAGCTGGCTGCGCACCGTCTGCCGTAGCAGCGTTGAAGACACAAAAGTCCAGCGCTTCATGGCGCATACGCTACTGGCTATAATGGATTCGGTTTTTCCCACACGGGGCATTCCTCGAAGTCCAATGACCTGATTGCCATCCCTCTTTAATACTTCACCCAAAAAATCGACCAGTAACCCAAGCTCCTCCCGTGTAAAGCGGAATGTTTTGCGGTCATCCGAATCCCGGTCAATGTAACGTCCGTGTCTTACTGCCAATATATCGACCAGCTTCGGGGTACGTAAGGCCGTAACTGTAATATTGCTGGCCTTCTTTAAGGTATCACCGAGAATACGTATCTTCTCGTCATCGTCCGTTTCCAGCAGCATCCCCCGTCTTTCGCCTTCAACACCATTGATCGTTAGTATATTAACTCCCAGAATACCAAGCATGGAAGCAATGTCTCCCAGCAATCCGGGACGATTTTTATGTATCTTGTACTCCATGTACCACTGTTTCATTTCTTCCGTCACATTAGCACCTCATTCACATTCAAAACCGTCAACATTTCCAATCAAAGCCTTATTGTATCATAAAATAACACCATTCGACAAAACCAATTATTGAGACCACAAAGGCTTCCTGTATTCAACACAAATCACATAAGCCTCGATCACGTTTATGATATATAAATTACAACGGAATTACAAGAACAGCTCTGTAACCATTACAGAAAAGCCCCCAAAAGGGAGCTTTTCATGTTGGTTCCTGCTTATGCGTTGCTTTTGGCTAATTTGACCATCAGCCGGGCGATAGTGTGGCGCTCGTCCTCATCGGCAACTCCCCACAGTTCTTTCAGTGCGCGGTTGGAGTGGTTAGCCGGATCGACCTTCTCATCCAGAAAATCACCGATTTCATAAGCAAGCTCTGAAATGGTATCCTGGCTGATTCCCAGCTTCTCCGCCTGTTCCACACGCTGACCAAGGAACTTCTTCCAGGTATCGAAATTCTGAACAACTGTTGACATACTTAAATCCTCCTTAGATGATTCAGATTTAAAATCAACAGTTATAATATGCTCTTCTCAGGTGCTCACTATACTGGAAGGTTTCCTCCAAAATCTGTACTTCCCATCAAGTTACCCATCCTCCGTTAGGACTTATGACCTGCCCATTAATATAGCCCGATTCAGGAAGCGCCAGAAAATAAACCAGTGACGAAATTTCATCAGGCCGAGCCAATCGACCGGCAGGAATTTCTTCTTCAAGACTGGAGATTTCCCCTTCGTCCAGATGATCCAGCATCGACGTATCCACCGCTCCCGGAGCTACAGCATTGACCGTTACTCCTGAAGGCGCAACTTCTTGAGCCAGCGCTTTAGTGAATGCGTTAATACCCCCTTTGGTTGTGGAATACAGCACCTCGCACGAAGCGCCGCATATTCCCCATACAGATGACACATTCACGATACGGCCATAGCGTTGGGAAATCATATGTGGCATAAATACCTGCGTACACAGAAAGGTTCCCTTCACATTGACGGCCATCACTTCATCCCATTCCTCTTCCGACACATCCGTCAGCAATCCATAATGAGATAATCCCGCGTTATTCACAAGAATATCTGGCTTCATCCCGTGATTCTCCAGTTTCTCGCGCATGCGTACAATCTGTTCCTTGCTCCGCAGGTCCGCTGACACGGTCATCACCTTGCCTGAATAAGCCATACAACGACGGGCAACTTCATTCGCCTTTTCATGGGATTTCATGTAGTGAATGACCACGTTCATCCCAACAGCCGCAAAACGCTCAGCAATAGCCGCTCCAATCCCGCCGCTTGCTCCTGTGATCAGCACAGTCGTATCACCAATAGCTTTTAATTCCCCGTCCTTGGTGGTTATCGGTTCCCTCTCCCTGGACATTACGGACTCACCACCAGCGATATAGCCATCTGATCCCACTGGATATGATCTTTCAGACGGCGGTTAACATCCTCAAGCGTAATGCTTTCATAGACCGGGAGCAGTTGGAAAAAATCACTATCCCGAAAGCGATGTCTCGTAAACTCATGCGCAATATTTTCGGGCGAATTGAGCATGCGCAGGTAACCGCCAATTTTCTTTTTACGTGCCCGTTCAAAGTGTTCCGCCGTGAAGCCCTGCTTCTGGATGGACTCCACCTCTTCACGTATCCGCGCCAACAGCCGATCAGGGTCCTTTGTATCTCCGCCGATAGCAGAGAACGCATACTGTGGCGTGCTGTTGTACTCATGGCCGAAGCTGTCTGAAATGAGGTCCTCATCGTAGAGCTTTTGGTACAGTTGCGTACTGGAGCCGAACAAGAGATCGAGCATCAGCTTGGTCTCCAGATCATGACGGAGCAGTTCTTTTCCCGTTAGGCCTACCTTGGCTTCCTTGAATCCGAACAACAGCTTAGGCAGAGAAACCGCCAGCTTTACCTCACGACGCTTCTCTGCCACAGTAGCAGGTTCTTCATCAAAAATCCGCTCAATCTCTCCTTGCGGCTTGTAATCCTTTTTCGCCTGATTGTTACGCACCAGTTCTATTACTTCTGCCGGGTCCACTCCGCCTACCACAAAAAGGATCATATTGCTCGGGTGGTAAAAAGCCTCATAGCAGCTATACAGCGTTTCCTTCGTAATCGTGCTGATGGATTGAACGGTACCTGCAATATCAATATGCACCGGATGGACCTTGTATAGCGCTTCGATCAGACCAAAGTAGCTCCGCCAGTCCGGGTTATCCTCATACATATTGATTTCCTGGCCGATAATGCCTTTTTCCTTCTCCACATTCTCATCTGTAAAGTAAGGATGCTGTACAAAATTGATCAGTGTGGTCAAATTCTCCTGAATGTGCTCGGTTGCGGAGAATAGATATACCGTTTGATCAAAGCTCGTAAATGCATTGGCCGATGCTCCGTTGGAGGAAAAAGTAGCGAAAATATCGCCTTGAGGCTCTTCAAACATTTTATGCTCCAAAAAATGGGCGATGCCATCCGGCACCTTAACCGGCTGCTGACCTTCAACGCGAAAATGATTATCGACCGAACCGTATTTGGTTGCAAATGTAGCGTATGTCTTTTGAAAGCCCGGTTTGGGCAAAACATAGACGTGTAATCCGTTATCCATCACTTCATAGTACAGCGTTTCCTGCAAATGCTCATAAGGTATGTGCTCCACCCGCTATTCCCCCTTCTGGTCTCTCAAGAAATAAATGGTGTCCAGTCGGAACGTCCGGGCGGCATCCTGAACATCCTGCACCTTGACGGCCTCCACCTGGCTCAGCAGCTCATCTACCGTCCGCTCTTTGCCGGAAAGCTGTCTGTTAAAATCGTAAGCAATCATTTCAAAAGCGGAATCCTGCATTTCCTTCAATAAATTGCGGATCATCGCCTGTGTTTGAGTCATCTCCAGCTCGGTAATCGCCCCATTTTGCGTATCTTCCAATTGCTTGCGGATAATGGTAACCGCTTTTTCATAATTGGGAATTTCGATACCGGATTGAATCGTGCCTATGCCCTTGTGCCCGTCATACCGTGATGATGCGTAGTACGCCAAGCTTTCCTTCTCACGCACGTTGACGAATAGCTTGGAGTGAGGATAACCGCCTAAAATCCCGTTGTACATCAATGCAGAGGCATATCGATCATCACCATACGTAATCGGGGTGCGTAATCCCATGTTCAGCTTGCCCTGATTTACATCAAGACGCTCTACCACCGTTTGTACATCACGCTCCACGGCTTTGGGTTGTTCAGGGGCATAGCCCTTTACTTCCGAACGGTTCAGTTGGAAATAGCGGTCTACGAACTTCTCCACTTCCTCCAACGTCGTATCTCCAACCACATACAAATCCATGCTGGCGTTGTTCAGCCATTCTCCATAAGCCTGATACAAGCCCTTCGCATCTATACTGTCCAGATCAGACCGCTGACCGAGGGGATGCAAACGATAAGGCTCATTTTTGCACATTTCCTCCATGCAGCGCTCTCCCGCATAACGGATTTTATCATTGACTATAGATTCCAGCTTCTTCCGTACATTTTCCCGTTCCTGCTGGACATATCCGGTTTGAAACGCGCCATTCTCCAAGGCAGGCTTCGTCAGCACTTCTCCAAGAAAGGCAAACGAACGATCGAGCAAGCTGTCCGGGCTGTTTACGAAGCTGTCATTAATGGTATCCATGCGAAATTGCACGATCTGATAATCTCCGCGTTTATATACATCGAATCCAAAGCCGGCACCGTACAATTGCTCCAATTGCTCTCTAAATTGCGTGGTTTGAGGATATGATTCCGTACCACGACGCAGCACAAAAGGCGCAAGACCTACTCGGGTTACGGTTTCCTCCCGTAGCGGAGTTCCTACATACAATGATATGGCAAACGTCTTGAAGCGCTTGGTCGGCAGTACATGAATCCTTAATTGTCTGCTCGTACCACGCTCGAAACCTGTTTTGTTCAAGTCCAAAACTCCTTTGTGACGTCAATTTCGTCTATCCTTTGGTGGGCAACTGCTACCGTCATGCTTCCTTGTAAAGAGGTAAAGTGTACCAATCTTTATTCTAACGATGCAAAAGCCAAGAAGCAACCGGAGACAAGCTCCCGGCTGCTTCGGCGTTTTACATACAGAAAATGTGCTGTCCGATGGTCTTCACCTGCGGACGGCTCCAAATCCATTTGGAGGTGGCTGTTTTTGGATTAAAATAATACAGGCAGCCTCCGCTCGGGTCCCAGCCATTTAATGCCTGGCGTACCGCTTTCTGTGCGGTTTCATTTGGCGATAGCCATATCTGACCATCTGCCACGGCTGTAAAGGCCCCCGGCTGAAAAATAACTCCCGACGGTGTGTTCGGAAAGCTGGGCGATTTTACCCGGTTCAAAATAACCGCCGCTACAGCAACCTGTCCTTCAAATGGCTCGCCACGAGATTCACCATAGACTGCGTTAGCCATAATTTTGAGATCGTTGTCAGACAACCCCATCGTGTTAGCCGATCCCATCGTTTCATCACTTTGATTCGTACTATTATTGTCCGTTGTCTGTCCCTGAGTGGAACTCTTGTTTTTACGATGTAAAGGAGCTTCCGTCGGTTTCCAATTAGGAGTTGCATTCACCAGCTTTAACTTTGTTTTTGCACCCACCACTCCGTCAGGGGTCATGCCAAACTCTTTTTGAAAGCCCTTGACAGCCTTCATTGTACTGCTGCCAAAATGGCTGTCCACTTCCGCCCCGAAAAAGCCCAGCAGCTTCAAACGGGATTGCAGTTCATATACATCCTGACCATAGGAACCGTAATTAACCGCCTCCGTGCTAAATGTCGCTTGGGAAGGCTCTGTTTCTGTTACTTGTACTTCCTGCTGTGTGCTCAGCGGCTCTGCATGCTGCGCAGAGACGTTCGCAATAAGTCCTGTGTACGTGATAGCCGAGGCTGCGAAAATACCCGTGCAAATCCAGACCATTGTCTTTTTCATATGCTGCGCTCTACCTTTCTTTTGTGGGATTAACAGGATGGCTACGTTTATTATGACAAGCTCTGCTTAAAGCTATTCACCCTTTTAATCTTCTTTCATTCGGCTGTTCCTATTCCTAAAAAAAGCAAAAAAACGCTGTCTGTACGCATAGTGTTGTCGAATTTAAACCAACACCATACTTACAAACAGCGATTTTGGATGTAATTTCCACTAAAGCCTTTGGTCAGGAACTTACTTTGTTTTGCTGATATTGTTCCATTGAAATAAGCACCTCACGGGGCTTGCTTCCCTCGTAAGGACCTATGACTCCACGAGCCTCCATAGAGTCAATCAGCCGGGCCGCACGTGTATAGCCGATCCTCATGCGACGTTGAAGGAGAGATACAGATGCCTGCTTGGCCTCCAAAATGATGTTGACGGCCTGATCGTACAGCTCATCCAGCATTTCATCGGCATCAGCCGATACTTCTTCTACCTCAGGTACAAGCGTTTCATCATATTGTGCTTCACCTTGCTCACGTACATAATTAACGATGTTCTCCACTTCCTGATCGCTCATGAACGCTCCCTGAACGCGAACCGGCTTGGAAGCACCCATTGGCATGAACAGCATATCCCCACGTCCGAGCAGCTTCTCGGCTCCGCCCATGTCCAGTATTGTACGGGAATCTACCTGCGAGGACACACCAAAGGCGATACGCGAAGGAATATTGGCTTTGATAACCCCGGTAATTACGTCAACAGACGGTCTCTGCGTTGCAATGATAAGATGAATGCCTGCGGCACGCGCCATTTGAGCCAATCGTGCAATCGCATCCTCCACATCGCCCGCAGCTACCATCATCAAATCCGCCAACTCGTCCACAATGACGACGATGTAAGGTAGGAACGCAGCAGGATTGTCTTTCATCAAATTATTATACCCTTCAATGTTACGGGTTCCTGATTTGGAAAATAACTCGTAACGTTTTTCCATTTCTACTACAATTTTTTTCAAAGCGAGTGAAGCGCGCTTCGGATCGGTAACGACCGGTGCCAACAAATGCGGAATCCCATTGTACACGTTTAACTCCACCATTTTAGGATCGACCATGAGGAACTTAACCTCATCCGGCTTCGCTTTGTACAAGATACTCGTGATGATACCATTGATACACACCGATTTACCCGAACCGGTAGCTCCTGCTACAAGCAAATGGGGCATCTTGGCCAAATTACCAACAATCGTCTGTCCTGCAATATCACGTCCAAAGGCAATGGACAAATTGGATACAGACTCTTGGAAAATGGTCGTCTCCATAACCTCACGCATCGTTACAATAGAAACCTCATTATTCGGAACCTCAATGCCGATAGCCGATTTACCCGGGATTGGAGCCTCCATACGAATATCCTTCGCAGCGAGCGCAAGCGCAATGTCATCCGTCAGACTCACAATGCGGCTAACCTTCACACCAATGTCCGGCTGAATTTCATAGCGCGTCACCGCAGGTCCACGGACCACCTCAAGTACCTTCGCCCGTACGCCAAAGCTCTCCAATGTGGCCTCCAGCTTGCGTGCCGTTTGCATGTAATCCTTTTGCCCAATGCCTTTGCCCACGTTTTGTGGTTTGGAAAGCAAACGGAACGACGGGAGCTTGTAGGGCTTGGGCGGCGGTGGAGCAGGAATGGCAGCAGCTGTGGCTTCAACCTCTTCGCCTGATGTCCCCGTTGCGTTCATTTGGGCCTGTCCATTTGTACTGTCCAGTTTATTATGGCCTGTTGCTGCCGCACTGTCCGCATCTATATTTACAGTGGCATCCATAAAGTTATCATCCAGCGGCTCATCATAAGTTGAATCCATCTGTTCTGACCCAGCCAGGGATGCCTCAGATTCATCCTCAGGTCTTCTTTCCTCTTGCTTCACCTGCTCGAAGAAATCCCGAATAATCGGTGACCTTTTTATCGGAACAGAAGCTTCCTCATCCAAGTTTTCAGCAGTATCGGACAATTCATCTGCTTGCTTGGCATTTCTCCACAAGGGCTGTGCTTCCTCAGCTTCATGATCATCCTCGTCAGCATGAACGAAACGATCATTCTCGTCCTCTCCAGCCGATTTTTTCAGGCCAAACAGCTGAAAGAAAATCGGCTGCTTACGCGCCGGAGGCTGCATTTCATCAAAATCATCATCCATATCTTCCTCATAAGCAGGAATCGACTCGGACTTGATTTTTTTATTCCCCGTACCTCTGCCGGATGCCGAAAGTGGAGTGGCTTTACCAATCCATTTTTTCCGAACGCTTCCCCCTGCCGCCAGCAGCTTCGTCCGAACAATGCGCACCAGATCCACATAAGATAGCTGGGTCAGCAACATAAAGCAAATCACAAACATTACAATCATAATCAGCTTGGCACCCGTAAGACCAAACAGCCACAACAGCACAGTAAGCTGCAATGCCCCGATGTACCCCCCGCTAATATCCTTGTTCAGCATTGAGGTATGGCCTTCCTTGTCAGGTGACAGCAACTGCTCACGCATATCTATATGTATCTGGCTCATCACTCCGCCCGGTTGAAGTGCATTGATCGGCCCCAAACGCTGCTCCATAGATGAAATAGAGCTCATGAGCGTAAAGGCAAATACCAGCAGTAGCAATCCCGTTTTACGCGAGTTCCACTGGTTCGGCCATTTGCGATGAATCATCACCATCAGACCGTAATAAATGCCGATCAGGGGTATGACAAAATAAAATTTCCCCAGTACAAGCCCGAACATCTTGGATAGCGAGCGACCGACCGCCGCTTCACCCGACAGCGCAATGACCGCCAATGTAATCAGCACAATGCCGTAAATTTCGAATTTTAAAACTCCGCCAAACGCGGCTTTCTTTTTCCTTTTCCTTCTTCTGGACATTCAAGGTCACCCCCCAGAAGAATATTATACCACGTCACTGGGTATCCGCACATATGTTCTTTTTCGACATTAAACGACCTATTTTCGTCCTACTCGACACCTTCTACGACCATTCGATGACTTGTCCAGGCTCATAACGCGGATTAAGGTAAGTTTCCAGTGGACAGTCCAGCAATCGGACGATAATCCCCCTGCGACTTTCGAGCGGCTGTACCTGCATGAGTAAACCGTCAACCCGAACCTCCGCGAACGTCTCCGTCTCCTTCCACATGCCCTCCCACACCATTTCCATTGGCATTACCGTATATAATGTCATTGGGGCAACTCCCCATTATGCTCATTTGGGAGCGTTCCAGTCGGATTCCCTGTAGCATTGGGGGGAAAAGGTACGAACGGAGCCTGCTGCTGAGTCCCTGTAATTCCGTTTTGCTGACGACGCGATTCAATAATGGTGTTCAGTTGTTTCAACGCTTCTCCGATGCCACCAACGGCGTCCATTAAGCCATACTTCACTGCATCGGCTCCTCCAACCGCGGTACCAATATCCCGATTCAGTTCACCGGTTTTAAACATAAGCTCCTTAAACCGCTCCTCGGTAATACGCGAGTGGGAAACCACAAAACGCACAACACGCTCCTGCATTTTTTCCATATATTCAAACGTTTGTGGCACCCCAATGACCAAGCCGTTCATACGAATCGGGTGAATGGTCATTGTCGCGCTCTCGACAATATAAGAATAGGTGGAAGAGACAGCGATAGGTACACCGATGCTATGCCCGCCTCCAATGACAATCGTTACCGTCGGTTTACTCATTGAAGCGATCATTTCAGCAATAGCCAGTCCGGCCTCTACATCCCCGCCTACTGTATTCAGCAGTATCATTAAGCCTTCAATACGGGGGTTTTGTTCTGCTGCCACCAGTTGGGGAATAATGTGCTCGTATTTGGTCGTTTTGTTTTGGGGTGGCAAAATCAAATGTCCTTCAATCTGACCGATAATTGTCATGCAAAAAATATTCGATTCGCTTCCGGGCATGGAGGTTTGTCCCAGTTGCTGCAAGGCCTCCATAGCGGGGGAAATGGGTCTTTGCCCGACTTCAGGCATAGGTTGATCCGGTGCTTCCGTTTCCTGTCTGCCGGATGATAGGTTGCTGTATTGTTCCATGTGGGTAATCTTCCTTTCGCTTTACGCGTCTTTGTGACCCGTATTCACCCTATAGTATGGGATGGAAATGGAATATTTTATACCCGCCCCCATGGCTCCCCTTATTTCCTCACCCGGAAAAGCCAAAAAAGCCTCCCCTCCCGCGGAAACCGTCCAATATTTCCTGCGGGAAGAGAGGCGACTGTGTGCCTGTGACTTAAGTTTTTAATTCAGGTTTTCGAGCAAATTTCAATTGACTCACACTTCCATAATGATTGGCAAAATCATCGGTCTGCGACGAGTTTGCTCATACAAGAAGCGACCCAGCGCATCCTTGACGTTTGTTTTAAGGGAAGCCCATTCATTTACATTCTCGCTCATGAGCTTATGCAGTGTGCTTGAGACAATGCGATTCGCTTCATCCAGCAAACCTTCCGATTCGCGGACATATACGAAACCGCGGGAAATAATATCCGGTCCGGACTTGATCGTGCCGTCCTGCTTGCTCAGGGTGACAACAACAACCAAAATACCGTCCTGTGACAGCAATTTACGGTCGCGTAATACGATATTCCCTACATCTCCTACACCCAGTCCGTCGATTAACACGTTGCCCGCTGTAACCTTACCAGCTCTGCGTGCTCCACCGTTCTGAATTTCAATAACTTCACCGATATCCGTGATGAAAATGTTGTCTGGCTCTACACCTACCGATTCGGCAAGGAGGGCATGACGACGTTGCATTCTGAACTCACCATGAATTGGCAAGAAGAATTTGGGTTTCATCAGATTCAGCATCAGTTTGAGTTCTTCCTGGCTTCCGTGTCCGGAAACGTGAATTCCCGGATTAGCTGCGCTGTAATAAACATTGGCACCTAAACGGAACAATTCATCAATCGTGCGACCTACATATTTTTCATTACCCGGTACCGGTGTAGCAGCAATGATGACCGAATCTCCAGGGAGAATATCCACCTTACGATGTGTGGAACGTGCCATTCTTGTCAAAGCGGACATCGGTTCGCCTTGGCTACCTGTGCAGAGAATAACTACGCGATCCGCTGACATTTTTCCAACTTCCTCAGGCTCAATCAGCATTCCATCCGGAATTTCCAAATAACCTAAATCGGAAGCAATCCCTACGACATTAACCATACTGCGACCGATAACCGTCACTTTGCGTCCTGTCGATTCCGCAGCATTAATGACCTGCTGAATACGGTGTACGTTGGAAGCAAAAGTAGCTACAACTACACGCTGTTTCGACTTACGGAAAATGTCTTCCAGCACGATGCCGACGCTCTTTTCCGATGGAGTAAAGCCCGGTTTTTCCGCATTGGTACTGTCTGACAAAAGAGCCAGTACGCCACGTGTGCCGATTTCAGCCATACGCTGCAAATCTGCATATTGTCCGTTAACCGGAGTATGATCAAACTTGAAGTCACCTGTATGAACAACAGCGCCTTCAGGAGTATCAATGCATACACCTACCGAATCCGGAATACTGTGGTTTGTTCTGAAGAATGTTGCTTTCAGCGTGGAACCCAGTTTGATTTCGGAATCAGCATTGATCAAAATACGTTTGGTTTCGCCAAGCAGATTCGCTTCCTTCAGCTTGTTTTCCACCAGTCCCAGCGTCAATTTGGTACCGTATACCGGTACGTTCAAATGTTTCAGCACGTAAGGCAAACCGCCAATATGGTCCTCATGACCATGAGTCAGCACTATGCCTCTTACTTTGTCGCGGTTCTCCGTAAGGTAGGAAATATCAGGAATAACGATATCAATACCAAGCATGTCCTCTTCCGGGAATTTCAGACCCGAATCCACCACGACAATGTCATTGCCGTATTGAATGACATACATATTTTTCCCGATTTCACCGACGCCGCCCAAAGCGAAAATCATCAATTTATCGTTGTTTGTTTTTTTAGACAAATGAATCTAAACCTCCTATGGTAGTTGGACGTCGTACCTTGATTTATTTATTTAATTTTCAAAAGAATACCGCACCCAGTCACTTGACCTCATTATACATGATTAAAATAAGAAAAAACAAGTCATCCTGTTCGTTACGCATAGGTTTCCCGCTCCCGTCTAAAACCATTACTCCCTGTTCAATTATCTTTATGCATGGTTAAAAGGTACGACAAAAAGGGCGCCCTATAAGAACGCCCTCATGCCGAAGTACCTTGTCAGACTATACAAATTCTCCGGTTTTTTACTCCCGGCTACCTTTAACAAGGATGATTTCTCATATTCATTTAACATTTCAAAGTCATTTTTGCCGATTAGCGGGCAAATAACTTTTTAATAAATTCTGCTTCCTCTTCGGTCGGAGGAATAAGCGGCAACCGGACAGAACCGACCGAAACATTCCGTAACTCCAACGCATATTTTACAGCCACCGGATTAGGCAGCGGATGAGGACAGCCGAACAAACCCTTGAAAACCGGAAACAACTGCTGATGCAATTTTGCTGCCTGCTGTGCGTTTCCCCCTACAAGTGCATCAATCATCTGCTTCATTTCTGCGCCTACCACATGACTTGCCACGCTGATAATTCCATAAGCACCTACAGCCATAGCAGGCAGCCCGGAAGCGTCATCCCCCGAATAAATGAAGAATCCTTCCGGAGCTGCGGCTGCAATCTGTGTGATCTGCGCCAGCGACGCGCATTCTTTGGTTCCCACAATGTTAGGGATTTGCGCGAGACGCAGCGTCGTTTCTGCCGTCAGACTGGCTGCGGTACGGCTTGGTACATTATACAGTATGACTGGAAGGGATGTGGAATTTGCAATACTTTCAAAATGCTGATACATCCCTTCCTGATTCGGTTTATTGTAATAAGGCACTACTAGCAAAACACCGTCTACCCCTGCCTGCTCCGCAGCACGGGTCAGATGAATGGAGTGACGTGTATTGTTGCTGCCAGTACCGGCAATGATTTTACATCGTCCGGCTGCTTTTTCTACAGTAAATGCAAACAGCTTGATTTTTTCATCATCGCTCAGGGTAGGGGACTCGCCCGTCGTTCCTGATACGACAAGAGACTCTGAATGTTGTTCTTCTATTAAATAATCAATCAACGAGGATAGTGCAGTCCAGTCAATCTCTCCTTGCCGATCAAAGGGTGTCACCATTGCAGTAATCAGTCTGCCGAAATTCACCATGCTGCCTCCTTTTTTGCAAGTCCGAGCACGGACATTGCGCCTATTGATGGAGTTCAAATTTATTATGCAATGCGCGTACAGCCTGCACCATATCTTCTTTTTTTACGAGTACCCAAATTGTTGTGTTGGAATCTGCCGATTGAAGAATCTGTACGTCTGATTCTGCCAGTGCCTCCACAATCGTTGCCATAATGCCCGGTACCCCATTGATACCGCCGCCTATGACGGATACTTTAGCGCATCCTGCCAAAATTTTAGGCTCCAGGCCCAGTCCGTTCAATACTTCAACCGCTTTGCTTCCATCAATATCGAACACGGTATAAACTGCCCCGGATGGAGTTACATTAATAAAATCGACGCTGATTCCATGCTCAGCCATGGATTTGAATACTTGTAATTGCAAATGCTCCGAGCCAGGCTTTAATTCTACGGTAATTTGTGTGACGTTGCCGACATACGCAATACCTGTCACGAAACGGTCAACGATGTCTGCCTGTACGTCCTTAAAGCCCTCCGGATGGGTGACCAGCGTTCCTTCCCCTTCGGAAAAGGTAGAACGAACCCGAACAGGAATATTCGCCTGCATGGCGATTTCAACGGCACGGGGGTGGATAACCTTAGCCCCCTGATGAGCCATATTACAAATCTCCGTATAGCTGACATGGGCAAGCGGCTTTGCATTTTCTACAATGCGCGGATCGGCGGTCAAGATGCCGTTCACATCCGTATATATATCTACCATATCCGCATGTAGAGCAGCACCCAGAGCGGTAGCGGAAGTATCGCTGCCTCCACGACCCAAGGTGGTCATATCACCGTTTGCAGTCTGTCCCTGGAAGCCTGTCACAATGACAACACGACCCTGGTTCAGCTCTTCCACGATACGGTCTGGCTTTATATCCAAAATACGAGCATTGCCGTATTGATTATCCGTAATAAAGCCCGCTTGTGCCCCGGTCAGCACCGTAGCAGGAATACCTTCATTTTCCATCAGGCTGCACAATGTAGCGGCAGAAATAATTTCACCACAGCACAGCAGTAAATCCCGTTCGCGCCTAGGAAGACTGTCGCCGTTAGACGCAGCCCAATCAAGCAGCGTGTCGGTGGCATAAGGCTCTCCTTTCCGCCCCATGGCCGACACAACGACAACCAGTTGAACATTCTGTTCCAGCTCCCGCTTGACATGTCCCAACACCAGTTGACGCGCTTCGGGTGTGGACAGCGAGGTGCCTCCAAATTTCTGAACTAAAATACTCATTGTTTTTCCCCCATCTTACTCCCTGCTTCAGGAACTTTACTCCGCATTTGCAGCAATAATCTCGGCGATTTGCACCGCGTTCCATGCCGCTCCCTTGAGCAGGTTGTCGGATACAACCCACAGATTCAATCCACGGCTGTTGCCCAAATCACGGCGTACACGTCCTACGAATACGTCAGGTTTCCCTGCGGCTTCGGATGCCAGCGGATAGAGCTGCGCAGCAGGATCGTCTACCAGTGTTACACCCGGTGCCGAAGCAAGCAGATTGCGGATTTCTTCCAAATCATAATCTTTTTTAAGCTCTACATAGACGGATTCCGAGTGTCCGTATACGACAGGAATACGGACACACGTTGCTGTTACGTCCACAGATTCATCATCTAATATTTTTTTCGTTTCACGAACCATTTTCATTTCTTCCAGTGTATAGCCGTTGTCCTGGAATTTGTCGATTTGCGGGATAGCATTGAAAGCGATCTGATGTTTCACCGGCAATGAGCCGACTGGCAGCAGATCTGGCTGTACTTCTTCACCGTTAAGGATCGCTGCACTTTGACGATTCAGTTCATCAATGGCACGACTTCCAGCCCCGGACACCGCTTGATATGTGGATACGATGATACGGGAAATGCCATACTGATCATATAATGGTTTCAAAGCAGCTACCATCTGGATGGTGGAGCAGTTCGGGTTGGCAATAATCCCCTGATGCTCGGCAATTTTGTCGCTGTTCACCTCAGGAACGACAAGAGGAGCTGTAGGGTCCATACGGAAGGCGTTTGTGTTGTCAATGCAAACCGCACCATGACGAACAGCATGTGGTGCCAGTTCCTTACTTACGTCTCCGCCTGCACTGAACAAGGCAATGTCGATTCCTTCAAAGCTGTCGGGGGTTGCAATTTCTACTGGAATTTGCTGACCTTTAAAGCTAATTAAAGTGCCGGCAGAACGAGGCGAAGAAAGAAATTTAATTTTATCCACAGGAAAATCCCGTTTTTCCAGCAGACTTACGATTTGTTCTCCTACAGCGCCTGTCGCTCCAACGACAGCTACATTAAACTTTCTATTGCTCATCTGGTGTATCTCCCCTTCTCGACTAAAAAACCATTTTTTTATTCTGAAAGCATCCACCGCCAACAAGAAATCAGACCCGATGCATCATCGAATCATCTTCTAGGCGAGGGATGCTCAGCAGTTAACTATAGTACATCATGGGGTCTTGCGTTCCACAATCATCGGTTGAAGCTGTTTGCCCTGCATAGCAGCGTAAGCGGCTTCCGGAATCAGCTCCATGTCAGCCACAAGTGAATTGGGCTTTTTAACTGGATTGTCCTGTCCGAACGGCACAAAAAATATATTTTTGGCTACCAGTAACTTAGCGATATTCGCAGCATTCAAGCCAAGCCCATCATTGGTTGATATGGCCAAAAGAAGTGGACGACCGTTGCGCAATTGCGCCTTGGCGGCCATCAGAACCGGACTGTCTGTCATGGCGTTCGCCAGCTTACTCATCGAATTCCCCGTCAAGGGCGCAATCACCAGTACATCGAGTATTTGGGAGGGACCCAGTGGCTCAGCCTCCACAATTGTAGAAATGATATCATTCCCTGTTATATCTTTCAACTGTTTTTGCCAACTTTGCGAAGTACCGAAGCGGGTATCCGTTGTTAATACCGTATTGGATATAATGGGAACGACCTTCGCACCCTCGTCAACAAAACGTTGTATCACAGGCATAACTTCTTCAAATGTGCAGTGTGAGCCTGTAATTGCATAACCTACCGTTTTCCCTTGCCAACTCATTACGCATCCCCCCGATCAGGATTATCTTCCATTAACAACTGCACCAGCGTATTCGCTATAATGGCACCAGCAGTTTTGGGAGCGACAATACCGGGAAGGCCGGGGGCGAGCATTGCCGTGATTCCACGCTTTTCCGCAAAGCGGAAATCACATCCGCCCGGCGCGGAAGCAAGGTCAATAATCACGGTGTTCTGTGGCAATTTAGACAGGATTTGCGCTGTGATAATCATAGAGGGTATCGTATTAAAAATCAAGTCAACTCCCTGAGTCTCATCCGCCAAATCCCTTGTCATAAAAGGCTTCCAGCCCATTTCCACCGCTCTTGCCGCATCCTCCGCCCGACGTACCCCTACCTTCACTCTGGCTCCCAATCCTTGTAGCGCCCTCGCCATGGTAAATCCAGTCCGTCCCATGCCCAGAACCACACAATTTGCACCATGAATCGTAAAATCCGTATGCTGAATCGCCATCATCAGTGCGCCTTCCGCCGTAGGTATTGAGTTATATATGGCCACATCGTCTCTTTCCAACAGCTCCACCAGCTTTAAATCATGTCTGGTACAAATTTCTTTTAAGTACGTCCGCGCCATCCCCGTATATACGACGCAGTGTGGCGGAACAGCAGCTGCGTGCTCATTCAGAAACTGCAACTTTTGCGCTCCGAAAAGTGCATTCACATTGCCTTCCTCATCGCATCCCACCACTGGCAACACTAGCGCATCTGCCGATTCCAAAAGCTTGACAGACAACGACTCCCGTGATGCTCCTCTGAGCGGCTCTTCAAGCTGGTCAAAGCCGACCACGCTGACGGTAGCATCCATGTCTACACATTTGCGTATTACCTCAAGCTGCCTCGCATCGCCACCCAATACAACAATGCGTATTCCTGTTAGCATCCGGATCACTCCTTTCCGAGACACGATATGCTTTTAGTCTATGCAGGCACCCATAGATAGGTGAAGAAACACAAAAAAACCGCCCCTATTCGGGACGGCTTTCATGTGTATCCATTTTCATATGTTATTTATGCTCCAGCTTTAAAATGGACAATTCCGTTACATTCTCCAAAATGCTGATTAATACCGTGACATTCTACCGTTTAAAAAGAAACTGTGAACTTAGCGACCGGTATGACCAAAGCCTCCAGCACCACGCACCGTTTCAGACAAATGGTCTACCTGCTTCAGCTCTACCTCAGGTACAGCCTGAAATACCATTTGTGCAATTCGCTCATTACGCGTAATCGTGAATGGTTCCTCGCCCAAATTGATAAGCAGTACCTTAATCTCCCCACGATAATCCGCATCAATGGTTCCCGGTGTGTTGAGACAGGTAATACCATGCTTGAAAGCCAGTCCGCTGCGCGGACGGATTTGTGCCTCCAGTCCTGCCGGCATTGCTATAGCGAATCCGGTTGGAACAAGACAACGCTTGCCTGGTTCCAGAACTAAGTCCTCCTGCACCGCAGCATACAGGTCAAACCCGGATGCAAGCTCTGACATTTTACGGGGCAGCTCAATATCCTCATTGCCCCCAAGTCTGTTAATTTCCACGTAAGTTAACAAAATAGTCCCTCCTCATATCCTTAACAGCTGAATCACTCGCTCCAACCATCGACAGGGCAAACGGCTCCGAGAACATCCGGTCCAGTACCTTGTTCACATCATCGGCTGTCACTTGCTCAATGTGTTCGATCATTTGATCCAGCGTGTAATGCTGCCCTAGCATCAACTCATTTTTCCCAAGACGATTCATCCGGCTTCCTGTGCCCTCAAGGCTTAAAATCAGGCTTCCTTTTAACTGCTCCTTGCCCTTACGAAGCTCGTTATCGTCCAGTCCCTTGACAGCCACATCACGTAGCAGTTCAAGCGTCAGATCCAGCACATCCTTCGTCTGCTTGGGAGCTGTACCGGCATAAAGGGTAAACATACCACTGTCCGCGTGGGAGCTATGGTAGGAATAGACCGAATAAGCCAGCCCGCGTTTTTCCCGAATTTCCTGGAACAGACGTGAGCTCATACCGCCGCCGATCGCGTTGTTCAGCAATACCATAGCATACTGTAGATCGTCACCCGTTGCAAATCCGGGCAGGGACAAGCAAATATGATTCTGCTCCGTTGCCTTTTCATGATACAACAGCTCACCGTTAAACGCAGGCACCGTCAGGGGCGAAGCTGTTCCATGGTTATCAAAGTGCCCAAAGTGACGCTCCAGTAGCTCTACCAGACTATCATCAATATTACCAGCCACACTGATGACCGTATTGTCGATTGTATAGTGTTCTTTCATATAATTGCTGAGATGGGAGCTGTCCATAGCTAATAAATGCTTTTCGGTACCGAGAATGGGGTAAGCCAGCGGATGGTCGCCATAGGCTGCGCGTGATAAGAGATCATGCACCATATCGTCCGGTGTGTCCTCGTACATAGAGATTTCCTCCAGGATCACGTTCTTCTCTTTTGCCAGCTCTTCATGATCTAATTTAGAATTAAAAAACATATCGGACAGTACATCAACGGCAATCGGCAGATGCTCATCCAGCACTTTTGCATAATAGCACGTATATTCCTTCGAAGTGAATGCATTAACATTTCCTCCGATGGCGTCAAATTGCTCGGCAATTTCCTTCGCGTCAAAACGCTCTGTTCCTTTGAAAAGCATGTGTTCAATAAAATGAGAAATACCGTTATTGTCCGGAGTTTCATTTCGGGAGCCGGTTTTAACCCATATGCCGAAAGAAACGGAACGCACGGTTGGAATTTTTTCAATGACCACTCTTAGGCCGTTTTTGAGTTGAATTCTTTCCATGATTGGCCCTCCTAAACTGAATTGCAAACTTTGCCATAATGTTCAATCCTAACAGAAAAAAGACGTTCACTCAACCGGAGCAGGTAGCTGCCGATCAGGGGAAAGCGTCTGACTGACGGTTCCAGGTACCAATCCCTTGCTGCGAATGGCACGAATCATACCTTTGAGAGCTGCCGATGAAGAATCTGTCGGATGCATCAAAATCAGTGATCCCGATTCGACCTTGCTACTGATTTTAGCAATTACCGATTCCGGTGAAGGATGCCTCCAGTCCACTGTATCCAGTGTCCACAGCACTGTTTTAAGCCCCATACCTGCTGCTAAATCGACAGTTTCCTGATTAAAATCGCCAGACGGCGGTGCAAACCAGCTATTTTTCACACCTAAAATTTCCTGAAGAAGCACTTGTGTCTTCTCTATTTCCTGTGTAGCCCTTTCCCTGCTCAGACGGCTCATATTCGGATGGGAGTATGCATGGTTCGAAAGCTCATGTCCTCTTTTTTGAATTTCTTTAGCGAGTTCAGGATTTTTTTTCAGCCAGCTACCATCGAAAAAAAACGTAGCCTTGACCTTTTCCTGGTCCAGCGTATCCAGTATAGGCATGATATACTCGTTTCCCCAGGCCACATTGATCATGAAAGAAACCATCGGCTTCTCGGGATTTCCCCGGTAAATCGGGACATTACCAAGCTGATTCAAATGTACTTTGGGCGCAAGCTGCCGATATACGTACTGTATGGGTCGATCTGGAGCCGCAATTGCTTTACGATAAGTCGCATCCAGGTCAACCTCCAAGCCGTTATAGCCGGGAATAGCCTTCCATACCCGATCGACTTTGGCATCAACCGGCTCCCGTCTTTGCCGGGCAGCCTCTGATCGCAGTCGCTGCATGAGTGCATTATCAGGTAAAGCCGCGACCGCCATCGTTGTTGCAGCCTCGGGCTCACTCGTTTCCGTGCTGTATCCGGCGCGTAGTTGGCTTACATACTCACGTACCCCGCTAAACTGTCCAATCACCAGCGTAATGGCCAGACTGGCTACAACCCACGCTGCTCTCTTTGCCTTTCTCATGATCCCTTCATCCTCCCGCCCGTTTGTCCACATTGTATGCGGGGAGGACAAGAACTATGACGCAGCAAGCGCCTGAAAGCCCACTTCGACACAGCTTGTGATTATGTATGAAAAAAGAGCCAGAAACGTAGCTCTGCCTCTTTCCAAAAGCTTAAACGATGCTATTCTAATCCCGAGTGTTCTGTAAAAAACGAACAGCACTCCTTTTATAGCGATCCGCTGTACGCAGGTACTAGGACTTTGCAGGAGCCTCAGCCGTCAGAACCGCTTTGCGGGACAGATTGACACGGCCTTGTTGATCAATTTCGGTTACTTTCACCGTAATCGTATCTCCAATAGCAACTACATCCTCAACTTTGGCTACACGTTCAGTAGACAGTTGGGAAATATGAACCAGACCGTCCTTGCCCGGTAAAATTTCGACGAACGCACCGAATTTTTCAATCCGTTTCACTGTGCCGATGTAAATCTCTCCGATCACGACTTCTTTCACGATACCTTCAATAATGGAACGCGCCTTTTCATTCATCTCTTGGTTTGTGGAAGCGATGAATACACGACCATCTTGTTCGATATCAATTTTTACGCCGGTTTCTTCGATGATTTTGTTAATGATTTTACCACCCGCACCAATAACATCACGGATTTTATCCGGGTTAATGTGCATCGTCATAATTTTCGGCGCATACGGAGACAATTGCTCACGTGGCGTCTGGATGGCTTCCATCATTTTGCTAAGAATGAACAGACGTCCTTCTCTGGCTTGATTGAGCGCATCCTGCAAAATGCTACGGTCGATACCGTTAATCTTGATATCCATTTGAATAGCAGTTACGCCTTCTGCTGTACCAGCCACTTTAAAGTCCATATCACCCAGGTGATCTTCCATTCCCTGGATATCGGTCAACACAGAAACATGATCCCCGTCCTTGATCAATCCCATCGCTACACCTGCAACCGGAGCCTTGATCGGTACACCCGCATCCATCATAGCCAGTGTGCTTGCGCAAATACTAGCCTGGGAAGTCGAGCCATTCGATTCCAGCACTTCGGAAACGAGACGAATCGTATATGGAAATTCAGTTTCAGATGGAATGACTTTGGAAAGCGCACGCTCACCAAGAGCACCATGTCCAATTTCACGACGACCCGGCGCACGCAAAGGACGAGCCTCGCCTACACTGAATGGAGGGAAATTGTAATGATGCATGAAACGCTTCGTTTCTTCCAAATCAATGCCGTCCAAAATTTGTACATCACCCAATGCTCCAAGTGTACAAACGCTAAGCGCTTGCGTTTGACCGCGTGTGAACAAGCCCGAGCCATGCGTACGCGGCAGAATGCTCGTGTCGCTTTCGATCGGACGAATCTCGTCAAGCTTACGACCGTCAGGACGCACTTTATCATGCGTAATCAGACGACGGACTTCTTCTTTAACGATATCATAGAGAACTTCGCTCACGTCTTTCAAAAGCTCAGGCGTCTCTATGTATTGTGCTTCAAAGTGTGCAACCGTCTCTTCGTTGACTGCATCAATCGCCTCTTGACGGGCATGTTTTTCTACAATTTTGACGGCTTCCACCAAACGTTCGGCTGCATAAGCACGAACTTCGCTGTTCACTTTTTCATCGACAGCATGCAGTTTAACCTGCATTTTTTCTTTACCTGCCACTTGAACCAGTTGCTCAATGACTGCCACAATGTTCTTGATCTCGTCATGTCCAAACATGATTGCTTCCAGCATGACTTCTTCCGGAATTTCGTTACCTTCCGCTTCTACCATCATGATAGCATCTTTTGTTCCGGCTACAACCAGGTACAGATCGCTTGCATCCTGCTGCGCAATGTCCGGGTTAATCACGAATTGTCCGTCCACACGTCCTACAGCGACTCCGCCAATCGGTCCATTAAAAGGTACATCCGAAATGCTAAGCGCTGCCGAGGTTCCGATCATCGCTGCAATTTCCGGCTCACAATCCTGATCAACACTCATCACCAGGTTTAATACCTGTACATCATTCCGGAAGCCTTCCGGGAACAATGGGCGAATCGGACGGTCTGTCAGACGGCTGGACAAAATCGCTTTTTGACTCGGGCGTCCTTCCCGTTTAATAAATCCGCCTGGGATTTTACCCACAGCATACAATCTTTCTTCATAGTTCACCGTCAGCGGAAAAAAGTCCAAATCTTTCGGCGCATTGGAAGCCGTCACGGTACAGAGAACAACCGTTTCGCCATAGCTTACTTTAACTGCCGCATTCGCCTGTTTCGCAAGACGTCCTGTTTCCAGCACCAGCTTTCTTCCGCCGAGCTGCATTTCCACACGTTGCTCCATGGTATCCCTCCATTTCATTCCATTGTAAAAGTTCTATACATATCCAGTATTTCCTGCGCGGGCCTAATTCATAAGAAGCCCTATGCATTATAAGCACCAGAACCTTACTAGACTCGCACTTCTAAAGGATCTGTACGTCAAAAATAATTCCTTACTTCAAAAAAGAACCCGGCTGCTGTCCGCCGTCGCCTTAGCAGGGACAAGCGGTGAACAACCAGGCTTCTTTTCTCATTACATGTCTGAAAATTAACGACGCAGTCCGAGACGCTCGATCAACGCACTGTAACGTTTAACATCAGTCTTCTTCAGGTAAGCCAAAAGTTTACGACGCTGACCGACCATTTTCAACAACCCGCGGCGGGAGTGATGGTCTTTCTTATGCGAACGAAAGTGGCTTTGCAAGTTAACGATGTTTTCAGTAAGGATAGCGATTTGTACCTCAGCAGATCCTGTATCGGATTCATGAGTTTTGTACTCCTCGATCAATTGCTGTTTACGCTCTTGAGTCAATGCCATCCTGTTCACCTCCTTCATTATAATCGCCATTAGCCTCGTAGCCGCCGGTGAAAGCAGACAACCAAGCCAAGGTTCATCGTTGTTTACACAACATAAGTCAGTATAACACAGCGCCTGTCTTATGTAAATAAATTAGCCTAACAGCTTTTTAGCCGTTTGTACGTCATTGCCAATCTGGGTAATCAGCTCGTCCACTGAAGAGAATTTGCGCTCAGGACGAATGTAATGATGAAGCTCAACAAGCACAGGCTCACCATAAATCTGCTGATCAAAATCAAACAGATGAACCTCAAACGACGGATTCAGCACACCTTCATGAAAAGTAGGCTTAACTCCTACATTCATTACCCCGCATACCCACCGATCACCTACCAGTGCCCTCACAGCATATACGCCTTTGACTGGAATCACGTAAGTATCATCCAGCTTGAGATTGGCTGTCGGGAAGCCGATGGTACGTCCTCGCTTCTCTCCATCCATTACGGTGCCCCGAATGCGATATGGGCGTCCCAGCCAGCGAGAGGCATGCGTTAAATCTCCTGTATGCAAGGCACGGCGGATGCCGGAGCTACTCACTTTTTCCCCATCCAGCTCGAATGGCGGTACGGTGTGGACGGACATTCGTTCTCCTCCCAGCTCCCGAAGTGTATGCTCATGTCCGGCTCCCCGGTAGCCAAACCGGAAATCAAAGCCCACTACTGCTGTTTGAATCTGCAGTGGAAGCAGGATGTCCGTGATAAACGCCTCAGGGCTAACTTTGGAAAAGTCCTCGTCAAAACTCAAAATATAAAGCACGTCCACACCCATATCGGCCAAAATATCCTGCTTGTCCACAAGCGGGGTCAAATAGCCTTCATAGTCGCCTTTTTTCATGACTTCCTTCGGGTGAGGATGAAATGTCATAACAGATACCGGCACTTTCTGTTCCCGAGCCAGCTCGACAGCCTTTCGTATGACACTTGCGTGTCCAAGATGAAGACCGTCAAACTGACCGATCGCCGTGACCTGTGAACGTCCCCATTGGTGCAAAAGCTCATCGCTCAATGGATAAGATAACGAAACGGTAATCATATTATTTCACCTGCATTTCACATCATTTGACTAACTTCGTCAAAATTATAGCACAATTCAAGGTAAAAAAACTTTAATTGGCGCAATAGCCCCTGATTCATCCCGTCCATATACGCCCAAAAACGTTCGATCCTCTTTATACAGCCGGAAGGGCTGGCTGTCCGTCACAGGTGGAGAAATCATGCTCAGCGACAAGCGCTGACCTTGGAGAGCGGCAGCGACCTTTACTTCGGCCACTGTATGATCAGGCATATAGTCAATGGCCTCATCAGTGGAAATAAGCCGCTCACCCAGGCTACCATCCGCTACGTAGCGTTCAATTTCTTCAAAAGTTAAACAACGATCTGCAGGAATCCCCGCAGACATGGTACGTTCCAGCTTGACCATCGTCGAAGGATATCCCAAGACGCGGCCGATATCGACGCATAGCGTGCGAATATAAGTTCCTTTGGAGCATAATGCACGAAAAGAAATATCCACATGGGATCCCGTATCCGCGAATCCCGTCATTTCCAGCTCGTAAATGGTCACTTCACGGCTTTTACGCTCCACAGTTTTGCCTTCTCGGGCCAGCTCATATAGACGTTTGCCATCCACTTTGAGCGCAGAGTACATTGGCGGCACTTGGGAAATCGTACCGACAAAACGCTCCAGAACCGCTTTCGCTTCCTCTTCTGTAACCTCTACCGGACGGTCACACTCTTCAGTAATCGTACCCGTAAGGTCCTCCGTATCCGTGGCAATCCCCAAGCGTAACGTTGCATGGTATTCCTTAGGTAGCTCCTGCATGTATTCAACTACACGGGTAGCACGTCCTAGACACAACGGCAGCACGCCCGTCACCTGAGGATCAAGTGTTCCGGTATGTCCGATTCGCTTCATTCCCAGCAAACGGCGAGCCTTGGCCACCACATCGTGGGAGGTGAATCCAGCGGGTTTGTAAACGGGTAGTACACCTTCCCAATTTGCCTGTTCCTGCTTCATCGGCTTCATAGCTCGGCCTTCACCCGCCCTACAACGATCTCAATAATATCCTCCAACTTACCCTCTAGACGGCAACCGGCAGCACGTACATGCCCCCCGCCCCCAAATGACTGGGCAAGCGCAGCTACGTTAACGTTACCTGCCGATCTCATGCTGGCTTTGACCGCTTGATCACTAATCACTTTAAAGAAAATGCCTACTTCAACGCCGCGAATATTTCTCGGATAATTGACGATACCTTCCAAATCCTCATTAACAGCTCCGCAATCCTTCATATCGTCAGGGGTTACAACCACCCAGGCGATTTTACCATCCTTCGAAATTTCAAGCGTTTGCAACGCTTTGGTCAGCACCTTCATTTGCGGGAAGGTCATTTCTTCCAGCAGACTCTCGGAGAGATAAGGACCGTCTACACCATAAGCGAGCAATCGTGACACCGTAGACATAACCTTGGGTGAAGTGTTCGAATACCTGAAGCCTCCTGTGTCCGTCAGCAGCCCGGTATATACAGCCGTCGCCACTTCAACGTCCCAGTTGATCGCAAACTTTTCCAGTAAATCAAAAAGAATTTCTGCCGTTGCCGCTGCATCCGACTTAATCACATTAACTGTGCCATACGCATCATTCGTTGGATGATGATCAATATTCAAAATGATAGCATCTTCCGCAAAAAATTGCTCTGTCAGACCAACACGACGGAAATCTGCACAATCGACGCAAATAATCCGGTTGTATTTTCGTTCCGGCGGTTGCTGGCTCATATCCATAATCTCATCGGCATGCCATAAAAAATCCATGCGCTTCGGGATAGGCCCCTCATTCAGCATGGAAAATTTCTTCCCCAGACATGAGAGAAGCCAGCCCACCGTTACGGTGGAGCTGACTGCGTCTCCGTCCGGCTGTACATGCGATACGATCAGGTAATCATCATGCTCCAGAATAAATTCCTTCGCTTGTTGAAGCGCCTGTTCATAGGTATGCATTGCCGTCTCCTTTACATTCAGTTCATGGTTCCTTCGGATAAACTGGCTCTTGCTATTTTTCATCCTTGTCGATATCACTTAACAGCTTTTCAATCCGGCTGCCATATGCGATAGATTCGTCAATTTTGAAAATCAGCTCGGGAATATGGCGGAGCCGTATTCGTTTGCCAAGTTCAGAACGAAGATAACCGTTCGCTTTGTCCAATGCTTTCAGGGAAGAAGTTTTTTGCTCCTCATCCCCAAGCACGCTCAAGTAGATTTTCGCTTGGGACAAATCGTTTGTCAGATCGACACCCGTTACCGTAATAAAACCGATACGGGGATCTTTTAATTCGGTCTGTATGAGTTGGCTCAGCTCTTTCTTAATCTGCTCGCCAACCCGACCTGTACGTATTTTAGCCATGGATGCTCACCTCTCTGCCGTTAGCGCTCCACTGTTTCCATGACGAACGCTTCAATAATGTCGAGTTCCTTAACATCATTATAGCCATCAAGGGTAATACCGCATTCGTAACCTTGGGCAACTTCTTTTGCGTCGTCCTTAAAGCGTTTCAGTGAATCGATTTTACCTTCAAAAATAACAATGCCATCACGTATCAGGCGTGCTTCTGCTGAACGGGCAATTTTACCGGACGTCACCATACAACCGGCAATCGTACCAACCTTAGTTACTTTAAACACGTTACGAACTTCAGCATGCCCAATTACATTTTCTTTATATTCAGGATCCAACATGCCTTTCATGGCTTGCTCGATTTCTTCAATGACATTGTAAATGACGCGGTGCAGACGAATGTCCACTTTTTCTGCTTCAGCTGTAGATTTCGCCTGATTATCCGGACGAACGTTAAAACCAATCACAATGGCATTGGAAGCCGCAGCCAAAATAATATCGGATTCGGTAATTGCACCTGCACCGCTGTGAAGAATTTTAACACGTACACCTTCAACTTCAATCTTGTTCAAGGAGCCTTTCAGCGCTTCGACGGAACCTTGCACATCACCTTTGATAATGACGTTCAGATCTTTCATCTCGCCATCCTTGATGTGCTGGAACAGGTCATCCAGCGTTACGCGGGTGTTGCTGCCCAGATCGGACTGACGTTGCGTAATCGCACGTCTATCAGCGATAGCACGAGCTTTGCGCTCATCTTCGAACACCATGAACGGATCGCCAGCAAGTGGCACTTCTGTCAAACCAGTGATTTCAACCGGTGTGGAAGGGCCCGCTTCCTTAAGACGGCGGCCTTTGTCGTTAACCATGGCACGTACACGTCCAAAACAGTTACCTGCTACGAAAGCATCGCCGACTTTCAGGGTACCGTTCTGAACGAGGATACGAGCTACGGAACCGCGGCCTTTATCCAGCTCAGCCTCGATAATCGTACCACGTGCCCGTTTGTCCGGGTTCGCTTTGTACTCATTCACTTCAGCTACGAGCAGGATCATTTCGAGCAGATCTTCAAGTCCCATTCTCTGTTTCGCGGAAACGTTAACGAAAATCGTATCGCCGCCCCACTCTTCAGGAACCAATTCATACTCGGTCAGTTCTTGCTTCACTTTATCCGGATTTGCATCCGGTTTGTCGATCTTGTTCACAGCCACGATAATCGGCAGGCCTGCTGCCTTCGCGTGGTTAATAGCTTCAACTGTCTGTGGCATAACGCCGTCGTCAGCCGCAACAACAATGATCGTCATATCCGTAACTTGAGCACCACGAGCACGCATAGCCGTAAATGCTTCGTGACCCGGTGTATCCAGGAAAGTGATTTTTTTGCTGTTGATTTCAACTTGGTATGCACCGATATGCTGTGTAATACCACCAGCTTCGCCGCCCGTTACATTAGTGGAGCGAATAGCATCCAACAAAGTTGTTTTACCATGATCGACGTGACCCATAATGGTAACAACAGGTGGACGTGCTTTCAGAAGCTCTGGATCATCGTTTTCTTCCACTGTTTCAAAGCGATCCTCTTCGACCGGAATTTTCACTTCTACTTCTACACCGAAATCTCCGGCAAGCAGAAGGATAGTATCCATATCCAGTTCCTGGTTAATGGTCGCCATCGTTCCGAGTGTGATCAGCTTTTTGATAACTTCCGATGCATCCTTGTGGAGAAGCTTCGCTGTTTCGCCTACTGTCATCTCACCGCGCACAATGATCTTCTTAGGCGTATTGTCGATCTTCTCGCGGCGCTCCTGTTGTTGACCTCTGCCACGATTGTTGAATTTCCCACCACGATTGCTACCACCGCGGTTATTGCCACCACGACCACCGTTACCTCCGCGTCCTCCGCCTTGACGGTTATCGTCAAAACGACCTTGACCGGAACGGTTAGTGCCATTATTGGAATTGCTGCCTGTACGGTTGCCACCACCGCTACGGTTTGCATTACTGCCTCCCGTGGATGATGCCGTTCTTACTGCCGTACCACCTTGACTGCTCCCTTGTGGACGTGAGTTGGTGCTTTGGCTGCCTTGAGGACGTGAACCCGTGTTAGTGCTTGGGCGCTGTTGTCCTCCCTGTTGCTGACCGCCACTGCGGTTCTGGCTGCTTTGTTGTCCACTTGGTCTGCTTGTACTCTGTTGACTGCGGTTTTGACCGCCCTGCTGACTGCCTTGCGCTTTTGGAGCGCTGCTTCGGTTACTGTTTTGGTTGTTGTTTGTCCTATTCATACTTACCTGCTTTTCCTGTTGATTTTTGGTTTGCTCAGTTGAATGATTAATATTCTGGCTTGAACCGGCCTGGTTCGAGCTTACTTGCACCGTGCCTGCTCCGCCTTGCTTGGCCGCAGCATTGGATTTAATATCCTTAAAAAATTTTTCCACTTTACCCACGGCATCGTGTTCCATGACGCTCATATGGTTGTTCACGGGAATATCCAGCCGTTTAAGAATGGTGATAATTTCTTTGCTGCTCATGTTCAACGATTTGGCGTATTCGTATACCCGCACTTTGTCTTTGCTTTCTTGTTTACTCAATATACTCCACCTCCGACATTATCCCCGCATGTTTCTTGATCAATTTCGCGAATCCTTGATCCGTCACAGCCAGCACAACCCGTTCAGGCTTGCCGATGCTGCTTCCCAAGCTTTCCCGGTCAAATCCTATCAATAAGGGGATTTTGTACGTCCCGCATTTGTCGCGGAATTTCTTTTGAGTATTCATTGAAGCATCTTTCGCAAGAATGACCAGCTTGGCTTCTGAAGACCTGATCGCTTTATAAACGATCTCATCACCTGTTAGCAGCTTGCCAGCTCTCATAGCAAGGCCCAATCCAGACAGCGCCTTATTCATCCTGCACGCTGCCTTGTGCCGCCAGGAATTCTTCCTCGACGGCAGCAAAATCACGACTTAGCTGCTCATAAATATCAGGATGAACCGAGTGCTTCAATGCCCGATCCAGTGCCTTGCTTTTTTGAGCAAGCTTGAAGCAGGCAGCTTTGCCGCACAAGTAAGCGCCGCGTCCCGACTTTTTGCCAGTCAAGTCAATCAGCACTTCGTCTTCAGGGGTTTTGACGACACGGATCAACTGCTTCTTAGGCATCATTTCATGACAGGCCACACACTTGCGCAAAGGTATCTTTCTCTGTTTCATGCATTAACCCCCCTACACTCCGTTTAATCTACAGAAACGGAATCCTGATGCATTTCATCGGTGGATGTTCTCGGTCTGCCGAGTTCTTCCTCCGCCTGCGTTTCGCTCTTGATATCAATTTTCCAGCCAGTAAGCTTGGCAGCAAGGCGGGCATTTTGCCCTTTGATACCAATGGCCAGAGAAAGCTGATAATCCGGCACGATGACACGCGCCATTTTTTCTTCTTCAAACACCTGCACCTCAAGCACCTTAGACGGGCTCAGCGCATTAGCCACATACTCGTCAACATTATCGGAATAACGCACAATGTCGATTTTTTCACCACGCAACTCATTCACAATCGTCTGCACCCGCGTTCCTCTCGGTCCTACACAAGAACCGACCGGATCTACCTCGGCATTGCGGGAATGAACTGCGATTTTAGAACGGAAGCCTGCTTCACGCGCTACAGAACGAATCTCAACGACACCGTCAAAAATTTCCGGCACCTCAAGTTCGAACAAACGCTTAAGCAGACCTGGATGTGAGCGGGACAACATGATTTGCGGCCCTTTGGTCGTATTCTCTACCTTGGTAATATAAGCCTTAATCCGGTCCAGATGACTGAATTTCTCATTAGGCATCAACTCGCCCAACGGGAGAACCGCCTCCACCTTACCCAGGTCAATATAAATATTACGCGGGTCCTGACGTTGTACGGTCCCTGTTACAATATCCTCTTCCTTGTCCACAAACTTGTTGTAGATCAATCCCCGCTCCGCTTCACGGATACGTTGGGTTACGACCTGCTTCGCTGTTTGTGCGGCAATCCGTCCAAAATCACGAGGAGTAACTTCAATTTCAGCAATATCCTCCAGCTGAAAATGCGGGTTAATCTCACGAGCCGCTGGCAACGAAATCTCGGTGCGAGGATCCAATACCTCCTCAACGATCAGCTTGCGGGCATATACCTTAATGACCCCCGAGTTGCGGTTCATATCGACACGCACGTTTTGTGCGGTGTTGAAATTCCGTTTGTAGCTGGAAATCAAGGCTGCTTCAATGGCCTCAAACAGCACATCCTTGCTGATCCCCTTTTCCCGTTCCAACTCGTTCATTGCTTCAATAAAATCCATACTCATGGATTACTGCTCCCCCTTTCAAATGATGCACCTGCGTCCTGGTCGGCACACGAGGCAAAAAAACATGAAGTACATGTCAAACAGCAACGGTCAAATCCGAATTAAAATATGATCGCGAGCCTGGCTCCAGCAACCTTGTCATAAGGTATGGCGTGCTTCTTTTGTCCGCTCTGAACGGTAAGTTCCCCATCTTCAAAAGAAAGCAAACGACCTTCAAATTCCTTCAGACCGTTGATCGGCTCGTATGTAGTAACGAATACATTTTTGCCTACCGCTTTGGTTACGTCTTCCGCTTTTTTCAGCGGTCTTTCAGCGCCTGGTGAAGACACTTCCAGAAAATATGCTGTAGAAACAGGGTCATTTTCGTCCAGCTTTTGACCCAGGTATTCACTGATCATACTACAGTCGTCCAGATCAATTCCCCCGTCTTTGTCTACAAAAACGCGAAGAAACCAATTGCTGCCCTCTTTGACATACTCGACATCGACCAGTTCAAAACCATGCTCATCGAGGTAAGGTTGGGCCATTTCTTCTACTACTGACTTGATCTTTGGTGTGCTCAAAGATTATAACCTCCAAAAGTAAACTTTCCTGTGGTGAAAAAGAGACGCCCCATTGCCATGGACAATGCTTCTCCATCACCGGCATTTTCCATTTTCATTTGATGTAATGTTCATTTTGGGCTCACTGCAAATAAACCGGCGTACCGGTTCCTGCCCAAAAATCGTCTTTTCACGTTGTAACTGTATATCAAACAGTAAAGAGTGGGTTTCCCCACTCTTTAAGCAACGGTTTTATCTCCATGATTACCAAAAAAATTATAACATAACCGTAGTTATGTGACAAGTGCCAGAGCTTGACTACTAGGATTCCGTTTAAAACAGAGACAACTGATTGCTCTCTGGCAGTCCGCGGAAACAGCCCATCTGGGATAGCATTTCGACAATCGTTTTACTGGCCTTCGATTTTTGCTGAAAATCCTCGACAGACAAAAATTCACCCTGCTCACGGGAGGCTGCGATGTTACGCGCCGCGTTGTCACCAATCCCCTGAAGCGCCCCGAACGGAGGAATGAGCGAATCTCCGTCTACCTTGAAACGCGTAGCTTCAGAACGATACAAATCAATCGTCTTGAAACTGAAACCGCGTGCTGTCATTTCCAACGCCATTTCCAGGATCGGAAGCATCCCTTTTTCCTTAGGCGGAGCCTGAAAACCGAGCTGCTCGATTTCGACAATTTTCCGCGCGATGGCATCATACCCCTGACAACACAGTTCAATATCAAAATCGGCTGCGCGTACCGAGAAATAGGTCGCATAATATTCAATCGGATAATACAGCTTGAAATAGGCGGTCCGCACTGCTGAAATAACATAGGCTGCGGCATGCGCCTTTGGAAACATATACTGGATCTTGAGACAGGAATCAATGTACCATTGCGGCACCTTGCATTTTTTCATTTCCTCGATCCATTCCGCACTGAGCCCCTTACCTTTACGCACGCTCTCCGTAATTTTAAAGGCCAGACTTGCATCCATCCCCGCCTTGTAGATCAGGAATAGCATGATATCATCCCGGCAACCGATTACAGTCTTAATGTTGCAGGTATTGTTCTTGATCAAATCCTGCGCGTTACCCAGCCATACGCCCGTACCGTGGGACAAACCAGAAATTTGCAGCAAATCGGCAAAGGAAGTCGGCTGTGATTCCACTAGCATTTGGCGTACAAACTTGGTTCCCATCTCAGGTACACCATAGGTGGCGACAGGAGTACGGATCTGCTGCGGCGTTACGCCAAGCGCCTCCGTGGAATTGAACATACTCATAACCTTCGGATCATTCATCGGAATCGTCGTTGGGTCGACTCCAGTCAAATCCTGAAGCATTCTCATCATGGTCGGATCATCATGGCCCAGAATATCGAGCTTGAGTAAGTTCGCATCAAAAGCATGATAATCAAAATGCGTCGTTTTCCATTCCGAGCTCGTATCATCAGCCGGGAATTGTACCGGCGTAATGTCCTCGACCTCAATATAATCGGGAACGACGACAATCCCGCCCGGATGCTGTCCAGTGCTGCGTTTAACGCCCGTACAGCCGGAAGCCAGCCTGTTTAATTCGGCCCCACGCCATTTTTTATGATGTGCCTCTTCAAATTTCTTCGCAAAGCCGAAGGCTGTTTTTTCCGCAACTGTGCCGATGGTTCCAGCACGGAATACACTTTTCTCACCAAACAGTACTTTCGTATAGTTATGTGCGACTGGCTGATATTCCCCGGAGAAGTTCAAGTCAATATCGGGAACCTTATCTCCCTTAAACCCTAGGAACGTTTCAAACGGAATATCCTGCCCCTCACCCTTCAGCTTGCCACCGCATTTCGGACAGTTTTTGTCAGGCAAGTCAAATCCGCTCGGCACACTGCCATCCAAAATCCAATCGCTATGTCTGCATTCAGGATTACCACAAATATAATGCGCAGGCAGTGGATTAACCTCGGAAATACCAAGGAAGGTAGCAACCACAGAAGATCCAACAGAACCCCGCGAACCTACCAGGTATCCATCCTGATTGGACTTTTTAACCAGTCGCTCGGAAATGAGATAGTTGGCAGAGAAACCGTATTTAATAATCGGCTCCAGTTCTTTTTCAAGACGGGCTACGACCACCTCGGGCAATTCCTCACCATAAATGGATTTAGCCGTCTCGTAGCAAGTATTGCGGATTTCCTCGTCTGCTCCATCCAGTAACGGTGTAAACAGCTTGTCAGGGAACAGCTCCAATTCCTCAAACCGATCCGCCAGCTCGCTGGTATTCTTCACAACGACTTCATAGGCTTTCTCCTCGCCCAGAAACTCGAATTCTGCCAGCATTTCGTCTGTCGTGCGCAAATGCGCATCCGGTTTCCGGATATCTTTTAACGGGCTAAAGCCAGTAATTCCATGTATCGTGATGTCTCGGTAGAGCTTATCACGCGTTTCCAAATAGTGAACATTGCCTGTAGCAATAACGGGCTTATCAAGCCGCCGCCCAATTTCGCATACTTTACGAACTGCCGTTTTCAGAGCATCAGGGCCACTTACCAGTTGTTTTTCCACCAGATGCATGTACATAGTTAAAGGCTGGATCTCCAGCACATCATAAAACTGGGCGATTTCCTCGGCTTCCTCCTCCGACTTGTTCAGCACAGCCTCGAAAAACTCTCCCTTTTCGCAACCTGAAATAATAAGCAGCCCGTCTCTCATCTCTGACAATTTCGATTTAGGAATACAAGGGACACGCTTAAAATATTCGGTATGTGACATTGAAACCAGCTTGTACAGATTTTTTTTGCCAATCGGATTAAGCGCATAAATGCAGCAGTGGAAAGGACGAACGGTCGATAAATCCTTACCCACATAGTCGTTCAAGCGGTCGAGCATTTTTAAGCCTTTAATTTGTTCCGCATCATTCAAAAGTCCATTCAGCACTTCCGTTAGCGCAACTGTATCATCAATGGCCCGGTGATGACTTTCGAGCGCAACCTTATATTTGGTGGTCAGTGTGTTCAGACGATGATTCTTCATTGTCGGAAACAACAAGCGAGCCAATTCCAGTGTATCGAGTACTGGGTTCGTCATCTCAGGCAATCCCATGTTCCTAAGCGTAGCCTGGATAAAGCCGACATCAAATCGCGCATTATGAGCAACTAATACAGCATCGCCTGCAAAAGCCACGAATTCCTTCATAACGGGCTCCACATCAGGTGCATCCTTGACCATTTCATCGTTAATGTTGGTCAATTGCTGGATATTGTAAGGAATACGCTCATGTGGATTTACAAAGGTAGCATAACGGTCAACCTCTTTGCCTTCATGCATTTTAACAGCGGCAATCTCAATAATTCTATTTTGTGTAACTGATAGCCCGGTGGTTTCAATATCAAAAACGACATAAGTCGCTGTTTTCAAATTAAGCGGCTGTGACTGCATTACAACCTCAACCGCATCGTTGACCACATTGGCCTCGATACCGTAGATCATTTTAATTCCGTTTTTCTTGGCGGTCTTAGCGGCATCGGGATAACATTGCACTCCACCATGATCGGTGACCGCAATCGCCTTGTGCCCCCACTTGGCCGCTGTTTTAACATACTGGTCAATGGAGCTTACAGCATCCATCGCACTCATCTTCGTATGAAGATGAAACTCAACCCGTTTTTCCTCTGCATTATCTTTACGGGAAGGAGGAGCCTGCACCTCTACCAGATCAGAAGGAATCATAACCAGCTCAGGAATTTGCATAAAACGATCATATTCGACGCGACCACGGACTTTAACCCATTTACCGTTAGCCAGCAAGCTGAGAATTTTTAGATCTTCTTTTGTTTTGGCAAACATTTTCATTTGCAGCGAATCACTAAAGTCAGTCAAATAATACGTAAACAACGTACTTCCGTTACGTAGTTCTTTGCTATCCAGACCGAAGATCGTCCCCTGTAATGTGACTTTCTTCTCTTCATCCTGAATGTCCTGCATCGGAACAGGCGGTTCCTTGATGTCATAGCCAAATTGAAGCCTTACATCTCCCTCTTCTTCATCCACTGGCGGCATTTCCGATTCCATGCTTTCCATCATCTGCTGAATAACTTCACGTTCTTCCTGCATCTTTTTCTCTTGAAACTGCTGCAAAGCCTCCTGATTACTTTCACCCACCTGGATTTTGATACGCATCGAGAGACCAAAATATTTATCGTAGAATTTGATGATTGCTTGGTCAATCTGTTTTTTACGTGCCAGCTCCAGTGACATGCTATCACTCATCGTCAGCAATAACAAGCCGTCCTCCCACTCATGTACAGCCCGGGTCATCCAGCCGTTCACGGATGGGATTTCACGGTGCACCCATTCCAGAAAAAGCTTCCAGTATTCACTGATGATATCCGCAGACTGAACCTGCTCACTATAATGAAACCGAAAGGTGATTTTAGCGATGTGGTTCATTTTCTCCTGCACTTGAATACAGAAGGCCCGATATACCTGAGCGGGAACCAGCGTTTCCTTGGCGATAATAATATTCCAATCCTTGTTGGTACGGCTTATTTCCACCTGCTCAATCCAACCGTCCAGGAAATAAGGTTCCACCACTCCCTCCGGCATCACTACCTGCTTCATCAGCAGTTCCAGCCGTTTTCTCTTTTCTTCAGCTCCGCCCATGGCTCTCCCCCCGTTTTCCATTGACTTAACTACTCTAATCGTACCCCGGATTCCAAATCTACATCTGAAAACATGAAAAGCTTCTGCGTCTAAAACATCTCCGACCGCAAAAGCTTTTCGTAGCCCCCCTCAATCCTTCGCCATAGCAACCTCTTACAATTATGCTCGTTAGCGGAGAGAAGTGAAGTGAGTATAGTGGTATAGCTTTACTTCTTTATTAGTACGCCCGTGCGAACACTACAGTATGCTTGGCTGGTTTGCCGCAGCACAGACATGTGGTCTTTTGCTCGGTAGTTTTAAAAGGTATATTGCGGCTTGTAGCGCCTGTCACTTCTTTAACCTTGTCTTCACATTCTTCAGATCCGCACCAGCCTGCCAAAGTAAAGCCGCGTTTCTCTTCCATGAGCGCCTTCATTTCATCCAGCGTATCTACGGAATAGAAGTTTTCATCCATAAAGCTCTTGGCACGATCAAACATTTCCTGCTGTACCTGTGCCAGCATAGCATGGACTTCCTCAACAAGGTTATCCTGCTGTACAATCTTTTTCTCGCCACTGATACGGGATACGAGCACACAAACGCCATTTTCCATATCACGAGGTCCGATTTCCAGACGCACCGGTACACCGCGCATTTCATATTCGTTAAACTTCCAACCTGGACTCACATCACTGCGATCGTCCATTTTCACACGTACGCCCACCTGTTTCAGTTCAGCGAACAGTTCATCTGCACGGGCAATAACTGCTTCACGCTTCTTAGGCGGCCCGATAGGCACCATAATGACCTGTGTAGGCGCAACCTTAGGAGGCAAAGCCAAACCACGGTCATCCCCATGAACCATAATCAGCGCACCAATCAGACGCGTGCTTGTTCCCCATGAAGTGGTATGAGCGTATTCCAGGTTATTGTCCCGGCTCAAGTATTTAATATCAAAAGCAACGGCAAAATTGGTTCCCATGTAGTGGGAAGTTCCCGCCTGCACCGCACGCCCATCCTTCATCATCGCTTCCAGTGAGAAAGTATCCTTCGCACCTGCAAATTTTTCAGAAGGCGTTTTTTGCCCGGTAATAACCGGGATAGCCAGCACTTCCTCAATAACCTCGCGGTATACTTCCAGCATTTTCATCGTTTCTTCGCGTGCTTCTTCTTCATTTTCATGAGCAGTGTGACCTTCCTGCCACAAAAACTCACTCGTACGCAAGAAAGGAAGCGTACGTTTTTCCCAACGAACCACGTTAGCCCATTGGTTGATAAGCACTGGCAGATCACGATAGGATTGAATCCATTTGGAGTACATATGACCGATCATTGTCTCTGAAGTCGGACGGATCGCAAGACGCTCCTCCAGCTTTTCCCCGCCAGCCTCGGTTACCCAAGGAAGCTCCGGGTTAAACCCTTCGACATGCTCTTTTTCCTTCTGGAAAAAGCTCTCAGGAATGAACATCGGAAAATAGGCATTGCGATGACCTGTTTCTTTGAAACGTACATCCATGGCTTCCTTGATATGTTCCCAAATTTCAAAACCGTCGGGACGGAACACAATACATCCGCGAACCGGGGAGTAATCCATCAGTTCAGCTTTTTTAATAACATCAATATACCATCGGGAAAAATCTTCGCTCTGTGGCGTAATTTCCTCGACAAACTGTTTATCGTTCGACATAGAAACGCATGTCCTCCCATACAGACCCTTTTATATAAGTCCGTCTCTAATTAACCGTTAATTAATCGTAAAATATCATTGTACGTGACCGCAATCATAAGCAGGAATAACATGGCAAAACCAACGAAATGGACCATACCTTCCCTACTCGGATCAACCGGACGTCCTCTTACCGCCTCTACACCGAGGAAAACAAGTCTGCTTCCATCCAGCGCCGGAATTGGCAATAGATTAAATATCCCCAAATAAAGACTCATTATAGCAGTCCAATACGTAAGCTGCTCAATGCCCTGCTTGGCAATTTGTCCTGTCACTTCAAAAGTACGTACCGGACCTCCCAGATCATTAATGGAGAAACGTTGGATAAGCTGACTAAATCCCTGGAAAATAATGTCCGTCGTTCGTACCATGGATTGTCCGGCAAATTTAAACGTTTCCCCGACTCCGGCTTGCCGTGTCGGAAGTTCAGGCACGATGCCCACTTTACCGCCCTTTTGTCCTTCCATTGCACGAGGTGTAATCGTCAGATCAAAAGTTTTATTATCCCGGCGAACAACCCATTTCATCGGCTTGTCTTGGGAATCGGCAATCAGTTTGATCATATTTTCAACATTCGCACCAATTGCAACCCCGTTGACTGATTCAATGATATCGCCCTTATGCAAATCCGCTTCAGCAGCAGGCATCCCCGCTGTAATGTCACTAATCTGAACAAAAGTTGGGTTGTCCACTTGTACGCCGACCATCTGAATATGCAGACCAAACAGCACAAAGGCAAGAATAAAATTCATCAGCGGTCCGGCAAAGATAGCCATCGCACGCTGTCCTACTGTTTTGCTGCCATACTGTCGATCCTTAGGCGCAATCTGGATGGATTGTCCCTTGGTTACCATCATCGCTTGTGGGTGTACAGTATATTGCTGATCTTCGCCATCCACATCCAATTTTACAGTCAGCGCCTGCTCTAGATCAATGTGCTGCACTTCACCGCGCACCACATTTTTGCGGTTATCCAACTGGTCCAAATAAATGGTTTTGACGACACCGTCCGTTACGCGTACAGCAATTGTTTGTCCGGTTTCAATTTCATTGATTTCCGGATCTTCTCCCGCCATGCGAGCGAAACCACCAAACGGCAGCAAACGTAGTGTAAATCGCGTCTCGTTTCTTTTATAAGAAAACAGTTTCGGACCGAAACCGATCGCAAACTCCCGGACCAGAATCCCGGCGCGTTTGGCAAAATAATAATGCCCCCATTCATGCACCGTCACTATGACGAAAAACATGAGCACCGTCATCAAAACTATTCGAATCGTTTCCAATCGTTTCCGTTCCCCTTTCAATGAGATCGAGTTTGTCTTCCTAGATTATCATTATTCTCCGATCCCACACAAGAGAATCACAATTCACTTCCGAACCCAAAGTCAGCCTATATCCCGGCAGCTATGCTGCGAACCTCACGATCACAGGCTTCAATCGCAGCCAAATCGGGGTTAGTAACATTGACATGCCGTTCCAATACACGCTCAATAACGGCTTCGATATGCAGAAAAGGAATTTCTCCACGCAGAAAACGGTCAACAGCAATCTCATTAGCCGCATTAAATGCAGTTGGTGCTGTACCACCCATTTTACCACATTCAAAGGCAAGCCTTAAACAAGGAAAACGATTAAAATTCATTTCCTTAAAATGGAGCTTTCCCACCTCAGCCAATGACAGCGGCTTGGCGGGAGACTTCATCCGTTCAGGATATGTTAAGGCGTATTGAATAGGAACTTTCATATCAGGGTTACCTAGTTGAGCGACAATACTGGTATCCACAAATTCTACATAGGAATGAATGATACTTTCAGGATGCAATAGCACGTGAATCCGCTCATAATCAAGTCCGAACAACCAGTGCGCCTCAATGACCTCTAGCCCTTTGTTTACCATCGTTGCCGAATCAATCGTAATTTTGGCACCCATCGACCAATTGGGATGCTTGAGCGCATCTTCCACCGTAACCTCACGAAGCTGCTCCCTTGTCAAATCACGAAAAGAACCACCCGATGCTGTGAGAGTAATATGTGCCACATCTTTCATACGCTCACCATTCAAGCATTGAAAAATAGCTGAATGCTCACTGTCAATCGGCAGCAACGGCACTCCTTTCGCCCGGGCCCGTTCTGTGACCAGATGACCGGCGGTAACCAGTGTTTCCTTATTGGCCAAACCGATCTGTTTTCCAGCCTCAATCGCGGCCAGCGTGGAGTGCAATCCGACACTGCCCATTACAGCTGTCACAACCATATCTGCATCCGTATTCGCAGCCAGCTCGACGAGTCCTTCATTCCCCCAATGCAGTTCCATTCCGGAAGGCAACAAAGGACGGATTTCCTCCGCCAATTGCTTGGTGCCAACGGACACCTTCTTGGGTTGGTATAGATTTGCCTGCTCGACAAGCAACTTTATATTTGAGCCACCTGCTAAAGCCTCTACGGCAAACTGATCCGGGTGCATAGATACGACATCCAGTGTCTGTGTTCCAATAGACCCGGTTGAACCGAGTACCGTAATTCTTTTCATGAAGCACCTTCCTATCTTGAAAATAACCGTTACTCTGCAGCTAATTTTAACCTGAACATAATCTGTAACCACCAGGTAAGGGTTATGGAAGCAGCATCAGCATATGTACAAATGGAAAAACGACAATCCAACTGTCGCAGCGGTCTAATATACCACCGTGCCCTGGCAGCAGATTACCGGAATCTTTAATGTCGTACACCCGTTTGTACGCAGATTGCACTAAATCGCCCAGTTGACCCACAACTGCACAAGATAAACCGATAGCGAAAGCTTTGTCCCATGGCAGCAGCCCTTCTGACAATCCGGCAAATACCAGTGCTGTAGCCAACGCTAAAACAATCCCACCAATAGACCCTTCGACTGTTTTATTTGGACTGATCGCAGGCCATAGCTTTGTCTTCCCCGCCATTTTACCTACAAAATAAGCCCCTGCATCACTTGCCCAAATGCAAGCCAGCAACAAAAAAGTCCATAAAAGCCCATGTTCCATATGGCGTGATTCCGCAATATACGAAAATCCAAAGCCTATATAAACGGTACCGAGAAATAGTATGGACACCGTTTGAATTGTGATTTTATTTTTCGTTCCCACCGTAATGATCATAAAAATAATCATCAGCAGCCAAAGCAGACTTATAGACGGTAATGGTGAGTGCAGACCCAAGGGCTGATAAGGAAATACAAAAGCTAATATTCCTGCATAGCCAACTAACGCCGTAACGCCGAAAGGAGATACTCTGGTCATTCGCGCGAATTCATAGAATCCGATTAGGGCCATGGCCAAAATGAGCAAATGGTAGGCCAAGCCGCCCCACAGGACCATCGCCAAAAAAAATACGCCTGCCACAATACCGGTAATCAATCTCTGTCTCAACGGCTTTCATCCTCCATTTACTTCAGTCCGCCGTACCGCCGTGATCTCCGCTGATATTCGACCACTGCTTCGTATAAATGCTCTTTCTTAAACTCAGGCCAATAAATATCAGTAAACCATAGCTCACTGTAAGCAAGTTGCCAGAGCATAAAATTGCTGAGTCTCAGCTCGCCACTTGTCCGAATCAGAAGATCAGGGTCCGGCATACCGCTGGAGAGCAAAGAGTTCTCAATGAGTTCGGGCGTAATATCTCCGGGTTTAAGCTTCCCATCCTCAATTTCACGACCCAACGCTTGCATACATTCAGTGATTTCTAGCCGACTTCCATAATTCAATGCAAAATTAAGAACAAGTCCGGTATTATTTTCGGTTCGCCGAGTCGCTTCAGTCAGCGCATCAACAGTATGAGAAGGCAAATGCTCCTTATTTCCCATCATACGTACTTGTACATTTTTTTCAATCAGCTCGTCAAGCTCAATAGCCAAAAATTCTTGCGGCAGCCGCATCAAAAAATCGACTTCATCCTTGGGACGCGACCAATTTTCAGTTGAAAAAGCAAATAAGGTCAAATATTTAATGCCCAGTTCATCCGCAGCAATTGCTGTGCGCTTCACTGCCTTCATTCCATTTTGATGCCCTACAATCCGCGGCATTCCAATCCGTTTGGCCCATCTGCCATTCCCATCCATGATGACAGCAACATGCTGCGGAATATTGTCTTTTGAAATGGCCGGTGTTTGCTGTTTTTGTTCCCCGTTCCACCAAGACCGAACCCGTTTGATCATTCCAGTTCCTCCAGCATTCTCTGAAAATGTGCCTCAGGCTTGAAAAGAGACAAACCCCACCGTAAGGGAGGGGCTACCAGTCTCTTATACTTCCATAATTTCTTTTTCTTTTGCAGCCAAAACTTTATCCACTTCAGCGATAAATTTATCGGTCGTTTTCTGGATCTCTTCCTGATATTTACGGGATTCATCCTCCGATATATCAGTTTTCTCCATTTTTTTAATATCATCATTTGCATCGCGACGAATGTTACGAATGGCGACCTTCGCTTCTTCGCCGTTCTTTTTCGTCAGCTTCACCAAATCCGTTCTGCGTTCTTCTGTCAGAGCAGGAATACTCAGGCGAATGGTATTCCCGTCATTGGAAGGAGTCAACCCCAGATCGGATTTTTGGATAGCACGCTCAATGTCGGCCAAGGAGGATTTATCCCAAGGCTGAATCATCAAAGTCCTACTGTCCGGTGTATTTACATTAGCTAACTGATTGACCGGAGTCATTGCACCGTAGTACTCAACCTGAACGCGATCCAGTAGAGCTGGCGTCGCCCGACCAGCGCGCAAAGATGCAAGGTCACGTTGCAACGACTGAATTGCTTTATGCATGCGCTCTTCAGCGCTCTTTTTCACAGATTGTGGCATTAATTTACACTCCCTTTGACGATCGTGCCAATTTTCTCACCCAACACGACACGTTTAATGTTACCTTGCTCTGTAATAGCAAAGACAATCAACGGAATATTGTTATCCATGCACAGCGAGGAAGCCGTGGAGTCCATGACACCGAGATTTTTGTTGAGCACATCCAAATACGTAAGTTGCTCATACTTCTCGGCTGTGCTGTCTTTAAACGGATCAGCTGAATACACGCCGTCCACTTTATTTTTAGCCATCAGAATCACTTCAGCCTCAATTTCGGCAGCACGCAAAGCAGCCGTAGTATCGGTTGAGAAGAACGGATTCCCTGTACCTGCCGCAAAAATAACAACACGGCCTTTTTCCAGATGGCGGATAGCTCTACGACGAATGTAAGGCTCAGCAATTTGCTGCATTGCAATAGATGTCTGTACACGCGTAGGAACTTCAATTTGCTCCAAAGCATCCTGCAGTGCCAGTGAGTTCATCACCGTTGCCAGCATCCCCATGTAATCCGCTGTTGCCCGGTCAATTCCGTTGGCGCTTCCGGCAATACCCCGCCAAATGTTGCCACCTCCGCACACGATAGCAACTTCTACTCCCAGTTCGACAACGTCCTTGACCTGCTCGGCGATCGACGCAATTGTATCCGCATCAATACCGTAACCGTTCGGGCCTGACAGGGACTCTCCGCTGACTTTCAGAACAACACGCTTAAAAACAGGTTTTTCCAAATGATCACCCTCCAATATCGACTATATATTATGTACAGGATAGATGTCCTGTTGCAAGAAAAGGAACACTGATGTGTTCCGATTCTTTGCTCTTTCCGTATGCAATTACCGTTCGTTGGTAATTATTGTTTCACTTGAGACATAACTTCTTCGTAGAAGTTATCTTCTTTTTTCTCCAAACCTTCACCCAGTTCAAAACGAACAAAACGACGCAGGGAAATATTTTCGCCAATGGTGCTGATTTTTTCGTTGATGAGTGTGGAGATTGTTTTGTCCGGATCTTTAATGAAAGATTGCTCCAACAGGCAGAACTCTTCATAGAATTTACCGATGCGGCCTTCAACCATTTTCTCAACGATTTTTTCTGGTTTTCCTTCGTTCAAAGCTTGTGCTTTCAGGATTTCTTTTTCTTTTTCGATCTCTTCCTGTGGCACTTCTTCGCGACGAACATAACGAGGGTTCGATGCAGCGATATGCATAGCGATGTCACGCACAAAATCTCTGAACTGGTCTGTTTTAGCTACGAAGTCTGTTTCGCAGTTTACTTCTACCAGTACGCCGATACGGCCGCCAGCATGGATGTAGGATTCAACAACGCCTTCAGTAGCGATACGGCCTGCTTTGTTCGCTGCAGCCGCAAGTCCTTTTTCACGCAGAACTTCAACTGCTTTTGTCAAATCACCGTTTGCTTCTTCAAGCGCTTTTTTACAATCCAGCATTCCTGCGCCTGTTTTTTCACGAAGCTCTTTTACTGCGCTAGCATTAACTGCCATATTATTTCCCTCCAAATTTGATTTTCAGTGGCGTACCCAAGCTTTATTCCTTAAAAAAAGGGCAGTGAGAGGTTATACACCTGCCAACCACCCTTTTCATTTAATTCATATAGGTATTTCCGTAAGGAAATATTATGCTGTAGTTTCTTCGCCTTGGTTTGCTTCCATAACTGCATCAGCCATTTTACCTGTCAGCAATTTAACAGCGCGGATCGCGTCGTCATTACCTGGGATAACATAGTCAATTTCATCTGGATCGCAGTTTGTATCAACGATACCCACGATTGGGATACCCAATTTGCGAGCTTCAGCAACCGCGATGCGTTCTTTGCGTGGATCAATGATGAACAGAGCGCTTGGAAGGCCCTTCATGTTTTTGATACCGCCCAAGAATTTTTCAAGACGATCTTTCTCTTTACGGAGAATGATAACTTCTTTTTTAGGAAGAACTGCGAAAGTACCGTCTTCTTCCCAAGCTTCCAATTGTTTCAAACGATCAATACGTTTTTGAATGGTTTGGAAGTTAGTCAGCGTACCGCCCAACCAACGTTGGTTGATATAGAATTGACCAGCGCGTGCTGCCTCTTCTTTAACGGAATCTTGTGCTTGTTTCTTCGTGCCTACGAACAGGATTGTACCATTCTCAGCTGCAATGCTTTTTACGAAGTTGTAAGCTTCCTCAACCTTTTTCACTGTCTTTTGCAAGTCAATGATGTAAATACCGTTTCTTTCAGTGAAGATATAACGATCCATTTTCGGGTTCCAGCGACGTGTTTGGTGACCAAAGTGAACCCCAGCTTCCAGAAGCTGTTTCATGGAGATTACTGCCATCTTCACGCACCTCCTAAGTTTGGTTTTTTGTGTGTCCTCCGCCGACATCATTTCTCGCAAAGACTTTCCATTGGGAAAGCACCCTTTACAAAATTAATCGACGTGCGTTTTTAACACCGTCAATTAATATACCATAACACCCGCAGCGTTGCAACCAACTTTTCGACAATAGCAGGATTAGCGCGAAATGTGACTGATTATTCCCGCCCGTAGAGCTTTCTAGCGAAAAATAAAAACCGCCCACTTCCCGATATCACGGTCAGTTGGACGGCTTCTTTGTAATTTTAGTAATGATAGAACCGAAATCCTCACCCTTGGTAAACTCATAGGTGCCGGTACGAATTTTGGTATTGATTCTCTGAGCCTTAGCCTCTGCCTCAAACGCGCTGGCATCCGATACGACGCCCGCCTTCTGCAAACCAGATGCCACACTCCTCAGATTGCTTCCCGATGCAATGCTATATTGCACTTGCGGAGTGGCTGGGTGTTTAGGCATATCTGGAGTAGTCGTAGCACTCGAACCTTTAGTTTGCGGCTTATCCGGACTTTGGAGTGCAGACGTGCTTGCTGAAGGCTTAGAAGCAGCCGAAGGTGTGCTACTTGCAGGTTTCTTTGGTGTCGATGGAATTTGCGCCGCTTCTGCCTTTTTGGGAGCAACCGGTGTTTTATTGCCTTCCTTGATCACCTTGTTACGCCATTCCTCTTCTGTCATCTTCGGATCAGAACTATCACTTATTTGAAGATTCAGTCCGGCTGCCGCCTCCTCCAATTGCTCACGAGTCATGTTTTTCGGGTCTACTGAAGACGGCTGCGATTGACCCTGACCGATCATCGCCAGTTGCAGCAACAGTGCGCCTGTAATAAGTCCGGTGCCCATACCCAGCATGAATGAACGATTTTTGATCACGTCAGATCCTCCCGTTCCGCCAGTTGTAATATGAGCTGTACCTCGCCCCGTTGGATGCCTGATTGCTTAGCAATGTAATCCACCGATTTGCCCTGCTCATACAGCGAGAACAATTCCTGATATCGCTCACGGATAGATTCCTGCTGAGCTTCCGGCTCAGCTTCTTGCAACGGCGCCTGCTCTTCCACAGCTACAATAGAGGTGTCAGACTGCTCTGCCTGCATGGGAATAGCAGACTGGGTATTGCGGAACTGACCATAAGCTGCCACCACCTGATGCGGGGTACCTGTATGTAGTACCTCAGATCCAGACACTGACTGTGTAGAAACTGAAGCAAGCGCAGCCTGGCGTTCAAGCTCCACAATCCGGTTCCGAAGCTCAGCCACTTGCTCCTGCAATGAGGCCTGTTTAACCGCATGCTCCTGCTTTATCCCGGATACGAGCTCAATCAGCTCATCATTGTCGTTTTCAATATCGGCCATATATTGCTCCAAGGTGGCCTCGACCTTTTGGACGACGACCTCTTCTGTTCCCCGGCCTGACTGCCGCTTGGGCAGCAGCCAGGCGTAGACAACAGCTGCGGCACCCAGCAGAACAATATATATCCATGGTTGATCCACTGCCCATCGTCTCCTTTTATAACGCTTCTCAACCTGTCGGATCAGAGCGAAAAATCTATATGATGTCCCTTGTATGGATGCTCTGCAGGATGCTCCTTTGGCAGTTCATTTTCACTGGACCGAGATCGGCTCTGTCCAGAAGAATGACTGCCCTGCCCTCCAGTTTCCCTCTCACCGACGAATGTTTCAGCAGATTCATCCACCGCACTGCTTCGCTGACGAATCTTTTCTGTCTCCTGCTCGGTCTTTTGCCCTAACAACGCTTGCTCATTCATCGGACGTTGCTGGTATTCGCTTTGGTACTTACCCGCTTCACTGGTACGAGGTACGGCGATTTGTAATTCAACAGCTTTCAGGCTCATTGGACCACACCCTTTCCGATTGGGCATCCGTATCTGTTTTCCGAGGAATAAGGAAACTCGTTATCCCTGTGCCAGATTACACGGAGGAGGACATACTGATATCACCCTCATGATAATAAAACGCCATTCTTTCCACCGAATCTTTAATAAATTTTGTATATCTGCCGATAACTATTTTAGAGCCACCGTAAATAACGTTTTTGACTTCTACCCGTGCGCGGCTAGTATCTTCCAAGGTTCGTTCGATCTCAAGCATTCTTGATTTGGTTTCCAGAAGCTCGTTGTCATTTGATTTTTTGGTAGATGTCAACTTGATTCGCATCGCCATTCTATCAGGGGCAAGCTGTCCGGCAGCAGCAAGCTGGTCCAATATGGTGAGGGCCTTATTGGTCTTATCCTGGCTGTCTGTCTGTTGCTTCAAACGTGCCCGGAGTTCAGTCAGCTCATCGCGCAACTCTGGCAGTACACCTACTTCGATTATAGTGGCCGTGGACATCGTATTACCGATGGTGCGCGCCACTACCTTTTCGCCAGCTTGTACACTACCACCTACGATGAGTCCTTTAGCCCCTCCGCAAAGTACATTCTTACTGGCTTTGATCTGGGAGTGCATGATGCTTTGGGATACAAGTATTTCGCCACCCGCAATCACGTTACCATCCTGGATAAAGGAACATTTCACATTTTGTGCAGCTTTCACATACCCCTTGTGGTAACCGATAATACCGCCACTGATGTCGACTGAGCCTCCCGCATCCAATTCAGCACCTTCCACGCCGCCTATGACACGAATGTCGCCAGCCGCCCGAATACGAAAACCTGTCAGGACATTACCCCGAATGACGACGGTTCCAACAAAGTCAATGTTGCCGACGCTATAATCCACATCACCGTTCACTTCATATACAGGAAACACATTGAGCTTACCCTTTTCAGTCGTAGTCACCAGTCCGTCGATAGCTGCGTACATTGCAACGCCCTCTGGATGAACAACTACGTTTTTCCCGATTTTAAACCGTGCCTCTTTGCCTGAAAGGTAAGGGATTTCCTCTCCCGTTACAGCAATACCAGGTACACCCGGCAATGGATCAACCCGCTCGGCAATCAGTTGTCCACGCATTACATTCTTTAAACGGGTTAATTCTTTATAGTCCACTCGTCCATCCACAGTTTCGAGCGGCTTATGTGCATCTTCACCAGTCACAACTTCAGCAAGATTAATTTTTCCGTCCGTGCCATGAATCGGCGGTGTTCCCTCAGCAATCAGTAATTTGGTGAAGAAATAATCTTCCGATCTTGCCACAAACGTATGAATCGCATCAGTAATCAAACCATGACTTATTTTTTGGTTATTCAGGAAACGCTCCAATTCTTCCACAGAACAGGAAAAGCCTTCTTCACGTTTGGCAAACTCCAAATAAGCGCTAAGTTTATCGGGTGAGACGACCACTTTTAAATACTGGTCCAAAGCATATTGCTTCTCCACAGGGGTGCTCCTTCCGTCTAACTGTTACTGTAACCTCCCGTACGTTTAATCTTTACGCATTAGCAGATCCCGCTGTTTGTCCAGTGTCGCTCTCAGCCGCAGTATGGCTTTGGAATGTAGTTGTGAAATTCGCGAGGGTGAAAGCGACATGACCTCAGCGATTTCACTGAGTGACAAATCCTCGTAATACAATAAAGAAACAACGATACGTTCTTTTTCAGTCAATTTGTCAATGCCTTGTGCAAGGGCATCACGAAGTGTAAATTCATTGACCTTGTGATCCGGATTTTTCGCTTTTTCATCGACTAAAAGGGAAAGTCGTGTCTCCGACTCTTCTTCGCGGATCGGGTCCTCCAGTGAAACGATCGACATAACGGCGACCTCCTGGATCATGGTTTGAAACTCTTTTTCAGAGACGTCCAAATAATGGCTCATCTCTTCGTCACTTACCGTGCGTAAGTATCTCTGCTCCAGATGCTGATAGGCATCCTCAATTTTTTTCGCTTTTTCCCTGACCGAACGTGGAACCCAGTCTCCTTGGCGAAGACCATCCAAAATCGCTCCTCGAACGCGCCAGGAAGCATAAGTCTCAAACTGCAAACCACGTTCATAGTCAAACTTTTCAAGAGCATCAATCAAGCCCATGACCCCGTTACTGGCCAGATCATCTTTGGATACATTTTTAGGTAAACCTACTGCAAGGCGTCCCGACACATACTCCACAATATGAAGGTACTTTTCAATTAACTGCTTTTTTGCTTCCTTGTCACCGTGTTCTTTCCATTGCTCCCACAGTTCGGAATGGTTTAAATGAGCGGCTTTTCGCTCGTTCATCGGCTTCACCCTCCTTGTTTGTCTGTCAGGTGACGAACGGCCTTGGCCAATTCTTCAGGGTCCTTGTTTGAAACCAGCTTAGGCGGGTTTAAAGGCGCAAAACCGGTGTTTTTCCCGTCCGTCTGCTCTGGTTTCGGCTTCAACAATTCATTTAGGTTTTCATCTTCGTCCGGTGTCGTCAGGTCCAGATTCCCCCCTACGCCATCCACCTGAGAGCTTGCCCGGCTTTGGGCATTACCCAGATCTGGCCGCGCTACGACACCCAGTGTCCAGCGCAGCACAAATGCAAGCAGGAACCAAAAAACGAAAGCGACCAAGCCACGAATTAAGCTCGTGGTCAGCAGATTGCTGCCAGTGGACAACACAAAAGTCAGAATAAATCCGACTACTCCAGACCAAAGATTAATGCGTAAGCTGCCAAATAACATAATTATAATTCCTTTACACCTTTTTGTACGCTTCGAATATTCAAAACGCCAGTTTCACAGTCCAGTTCAATCGTTCGGCCATAACTACCGCCTGTATCCTCCGCAAGCAGTGGAATACCAAGATCTACGAGCATTTCCTTGCATGATTCCACATTGCGCGGACCAATTCGCATGGTGTCCCCGCTGCCAGCAAAGGCGAACATTTGCGCTCCCCCTGCCATTTTGGCGACCAGTCTGCGGCGTTCGGCTCCCAATTTCAGCATCCGCTCAAATAGCTCTGGCAACGCGGTATCGGCGTATTTAGCAATGTTAAGTTGCCCTTCACGTGCAATGTCCGATGACGGTAGCATTACATGTGCCATACCAGCCAGTTTTAAATGAGGATCGTAGAGGGTCAACCCGACGCAGGAACCAAGTCCTGTCGTGCGAATGGAGTTTGGATTGCTGGTTACGTTCAAGTCTGCCATGCCCACTTTGATGATGCTTTTATCCTCAATCATCGTTCATCGGGACTCCTAACGACCTGAATATTTTACCAAACGATTCCGGATCCGGAATCAGGAAAAATTGACCCTCAATCTGATTCTGCCCCTCCAGAAACGATGTGTCAATCAACAGGGCTGCATCCCCCATCTGACCAAATTGTAACAATCCGTAGCTGAGAATGGCACCGGCCATATCCAAAGCTAGTGCAGGAACAGTCGGATACATGGACAACCGGGTGAAATCGGCCAATGAGGACAAGTATGAACCCGCTAAAATATTTCCGATTTCGGACAGAGCGGAATGCTCCATTTCGTTAAAGCTGTGCTCATCATCCGAGGGAATATTCGCCAGCCGGGAAAGCAGGCTTTTTGCCGCATGAGGTTGCAATATGAAAAAGAGATTGCCTGGAGCTTCGCCCTCGACTCTGAAAAATATCGCAACGACAAGTTGCTCATTCCCGCCAACCTTTTCGGCAATCTCCTCAAAAGGCAGCATCTGTACTTTAGGTACGCCCATATCAACGGGTTTATTCAGAAGTCGGGAGAGCGCTGTAGCAGCGTTCCCCGAACCAATGTTACCGACTTCCTTCAAAACATCCAACTTGAAATCTTCAAGATTCTCAAGATTTTCCATAAACTAATCCTCTAAGCCTTCCAGTTGGTTCATTTCACTCCGATTCAGCACCTCAGACAAATTCAGCATGATGAGCAAGCGCTCTTCACCGATTTTAGCGACTCCACGCAAATATTTAGCCTTGACTCCGCCAACGACTTCCGGTGGTGTCTCAATGTTGTCGGTATTCAGGTCAATTACGTCGTTCGCCGAATCAACGATAAAGCCGACTTGCATCTCACCCACTGCAACGATGATAATCCGGGTTTGATCGGTGTATTCCGCCTCAGACAATCCAAAGCGACCCCGCAGATCAATAACGGGAATGACCACGCCTCTCATATTGAATACGCCTTTGACAAAATCGTATGTTCTTGGAACACGTGTAATCGGCACCATGCGCTCAATGGATTGGACCTTTTCTACTTCGACACCGTATTCTTCTTCACCAAGTTTAAATACGATAACTTTAATTTCTTCTCCCATGTCTAAAAACCCTCCTTATGGATGTCAGCAATTTCACATTTCTTTCATTTAATGAAGACATTATTTAATGAAAACATTAGGGTCGATGATCAAAGCAACCTGACCGTCACCCAAAATCGTGGCGCCTGAAATTCCCTGGATGTTCGGAAGGTATTTGCCCAGGTTTTTAAGAACAATTTCACTTTGTCCCAAAAAGTCCTGAACAGAAAGGGCTGCCAAACGGTCACCCTTGCGAATAACAACAACCTCTGTCTCTTCTTCTTCATCCTCATTGAAGTCTGGCACTTCAAACAACTGACTCAAGGAGATAAGCGGAATATGGGATTCGCGGAAAGCGATCATTTTATTGCCATGAACAGAACGGATTTGTGTCCGTTTGACGATCGCGGTCTCCACAATAGAAGACAATGGAATCGCATATTTTTCGGAACCGATCTGTATCATCATGGCCGCAATAATGGATAGTGTCAGTGGCAACTGTACAGAAAAATTGGTTCCTTTGCCCAGAACAGAATGAATCGTAACGTTACCGCCAAGGGAAGTGATTTTAGATTTAACTACATCGAGTCCAACGCCGCGTCCTGAAACGTCCGAAATGACCTCGGCTGTGCTGAATCCCGGAGCGAATAGCACCTGGTGGGCCTCTTCATCGGTCATTGCAGCTGCTTGTTCCTCCGTCATAATCCCTTTGGAAATGGCACTTTTCAGTACCTTCTCGCGATTAATGCCGCTACCATCATCTTCAATCTCAATGAACACGTTATTGCCGCTGTGGAAAGCACGTAAATGAACTGTTCCTGTCTCCGGTTTGCCTGCCGCAATACGGGTCGCTACTGGCTCGATGCCGTGATCCACAGAGTTACGCAGTAAATGCACTAACGGATCACCGATCTCGTCAATAACGGTACGGTCCATTTCGGTGTCCGCGCCAGTAATAACCAAATCCAGCTTTTTATCCAGCGATTTGGCTAGGTCGCGCACCATACGCGGGAAACGATTGAAAACCGTGTCCACGGGTACCATCCGCAATTTAAGCACGACATTTTGCAGATCACTGCTTACACGGCTCATATGCTCTACCGTTTCCGTCAATGCCGGATTGGAAGCCTCACTCGCCAGTTGCTCCAACCGTACACGGTCAATGAGCAATTCACTGAACAAATTCATCAATACGTCCAGACGTTCAATGTCGACACGAATCGTACGGTTGTGCGTAGGCGCTGCTGGCTTGGCTACTGGAGCTTTACCCTCGGCTGGCTTAGTGCCGGAGGCCGCAGTTGGAGACTGCGGCTGGGATGTAGCGGACTGTTGTTGTACAGCTACCGGGGCTTCCTGCGCCGCAGCAGTTTCTGCCAGTCCGGCATTGGCTTCGCTCATTTGCTTAAGCGATTCCTGATCCAGCTGTACAACGGAGACGGACTCGATTTCGGAAATACTGGCGATTTCCTTTTCCAGCTCTCCTACCTCTTTCTGCGTTATGTAATATAACGAGAAATTTTGTTCGAATTTCTCCTGCTCAATATCCTGCACAGACGGATAAGCTTTTACGATTTCACCAGTGTTCTCCAGCGTATTAAATACCATAAAGGCACGCGCAGCCTTCAGCTGGCTCTCTGAGCTAATCGTTACCTGTATATAGTGAACCCGATGACCTTCGGAAATAGATTGCTCCAGTACAGAATACTGAAATTGATCCAGCACAAGACCCGCGCTTTCGCTATCAGCCGCTTTTTTCGGCGTAACCGCCTCAGTAACAGTATCTGTGCCGGATTTTTGGAAATCGCCACGCACGATGGATTGCAGTGAAGCTACAATAGAGGATACATCCGCTTTTCCATCGCCACCCTCTGTAATGTTCTGTACCATGGACTCCAACGCATCCAACCCTTTGAAAAAGGTATCGAATATAAATTCCTGCATCGCAAGCTTGTTGTTACGTACCAGATCAAGAACGTTTTCCATTTGGTGAGTGAGCGATGCCAGGTCTTCAAAACCCATTGTAGCAGCCATTCCTTTGAGGGTATGGGCAGACCGGAAAATCACCTGAACGATGCCCAGATCGGTAGGATTACTTTCCAGTTGAAGCATTTTTTCGTTAAGAGATTGCAGATGATCATTCGACTCATCAATAAACATGTTTAAATATTGGTTCATGTCCATTGTGAGACACCTCCTCCATGAGTTACACTCCGATTATTTCACAACTTGTACAAGCTTGGGGGCGATCTCCTGCATCGGCAGAAGGTGGCGCACACATTTTAACTCTACAGCCGAGCGGGGCATTCCGTACACTACGCAAGTTTCCTCATTTTCAGCAAATGTGGATTGTACCCCTGCATCATAAAGCTTTTTCATCATCTTAGCCCCGTCGCTTCCCATGCCAGTCAGCAACACCAGATGCCGTTCCAGAGAGGTTAACGGGAGTAACGATTCGAACATCGTGTCAACAGAAGGACGGTGACCGTTACGAGCTTCTTCCGTCTTCAGTGATACGGTGTATTTACCACTGGCTCCCGGCACAATTCTCAATTGATATCCTCCCGGAGCAATATAAGCTGTTCCGGTCTCCAACGTCATCCCCTGCTCAGCTTCAACCACTCGGAGCGGACTCAACGTATTCAGACGCTGTGCCAGCGAACGGGTAAAGTTTGGCGGCATATGCTGCACGATGACAATCGGGGCGGGAAAATCCCCGGGAATGTGTTCCAGCAACGTCTTGAGCGCACGCGGCCCCCCCGTAGAACATCCGACCGCCACCAGCTTGCGAAAGTTGGGCGAATATACTCCTCCTTTTTTAAGAGAGAACCCCTTAGGCGCTGCTGGAACTATTGGTGCCGTCACTGGGGGCGTAGCAGCCATAGAAGCAACTGAAGCCGAAGGAACCGGCGTAGACACCGTTTTTCGAGGCTCCGGCTTGATTAGCCCTCCCTTATCCGTGGCGTGCAGCGATTTGGCTGCAGTCGTATCGGAAATATTCAGTTGCCCTGGCGTACGTTCAGTTGCCTTAGATGGCTCCTCCTTCTTCTGCGTAGCAGGCGCTTGCGCCGTCTTCCGTGGCTGGGCGACCGGCTTACTTAAACGGCTGTCAGGCACAGAGCTGCCCGTCTGTGGCCGTTTCTGTTCCGGCTTGGCTTCCGGAACGGACTTGCCAGCATCCCGCTTCGGCGGAACCGGTGCAGCAGTTGCAATAGGAGCCTTGCCTGTAGCTTCTTTACCTTCCGTTCCCATGTCAGCTAAAGCTTGTCCTTCCGTAGTCTGCTCCAGCGCTGCTTTTCGTTCGTTAGCTTCCTTGCGCTCCAATCGGCTGCGGACTGCTAGCATAGCGGTGTGCATCTGCTCCAGTAGCGCCTTGCCCACCTGCTTGATATCCTGCGCGTGAGAGATGGAGGGCTTCCGTATAAAATCGAAAGCTCCTGCTTCCAGAGCCATAATGGTCTCCTTCATACCCTGTTCATTAATACCAGAGAGCATAATGACCGGAAGCGGATGGGCTGCCATAATAAGAGGAAGCGCTTCAAGGCCATTCATTTCAGGCATCTCGACATCCATTGTGACTAGGTCAGGCTGTAACTCCTTCACTTTCTCTACAGCCTCTTTGCCGTTGGCGGCTGTACCTGCGATGTCGAACGACTCATCTTTTACAATTAAATCTGAAATAATTTTGCGCATAAAGGCCGAATCATCCACAACCAGCACCCGGTAAGCACACATGTTAAACACCTCTGTTTCCTTTCAGTCAAAATCAATGTGCCGAACGCCGCAACCATTTTTGCATAAACCCTTTGATTCCGCTCAAAGTACCTGATTGCGGAGTCTGTGGCATCGCTGCAAAACGGTGCGCCAGATTCAACACATCTCTGGATGCCGTACATCCCGGATAAGCAATTGAAAAAGGCACCTGCCTTTTGACTGCCTGCATGACATGCGTATCATCACTGATATGTCCCAGCAACGGAATGTCGATCTCCAAAAAGCGTCGCGCAACCAGAGCTATCTTATCGGCAACTTGACGGGCCTCATTATCGTTATCGGCACGATTGACTATAATTTTGAATACTGTATCCTTTTGCAATCCACTGACGACTTTGATCAGCGCATAAGCATCCGTCAAAGACGTCGGCTCTGGCGTAGTTACGACCATACACTCGTCAGCGGATGTTATGAATTTCAGGTTTTCTTTAGATAACCCCGCGCCAGTGTCAAACAAAACATAATCCATATCTGCCGCAATTTTCTCCACCTCATCGGCAAAGTAATTCAGATCGTCATCGGATAACGAGAACAGCTCGCTCAGGCCAGATCCTCCAGCAATATAAGGCAAGCCTCCCAAGCCCGTTTGAACAATTTCGGCCATTGATTTTTCACGTTTTAACAGATGAAGAAGATTGTATCTTGAGTTGGCACCCATCAACACATCAATATTGGCCATACCGATATCAGCATCAAATACGAGTACCTTTCGCCCAAGCGATTGCAAGGCCAAAGCAAAATTAAGGGTGAAATTGGATTTGCCCACACCGCCCTTACCACTGGTGACTGTCACGATTTTCGCATGGCGATTACGTGCAGGTAGTCGATACTTATCCAGGGCAGAAGCCATTTGTCTAAGAGATTGGGCTTGGTCACTCATACAGAATCCCCGGTATCTCCTGACGATTCTGTGGCTCCGAACAGCAGGCTTGTCACCATTTCTGTATCTGGATGCAGCAGATCGTCAGGCACATTTTGACCGTTCGTAATATAGGCCAACTGCATTGGAAACTGGTGCAACAGATTAAACAAACCGCCGCAACTACCTGTCTCATCCATTTTGGTAAATACAACCTTACCAAGGCCAAACTTACTGAAATGTCCAGTTATGTTGAGCATATCTTTGCTTTTGGATGTTAGGCTAAGCACCAGATACGTCTCACTTTCCTTAATAGGTGAAAGCAGACTTTGCAATTCGGAAACGAGTAGCTCATTACGATAATTTCGTCCTGCGGTATCCATCAGGATCAAGTCACAATGCTCCAGACGTTGAATGGCTCTGTGAACATCTCCGGGAGATTGCACAACTTCAAGCGGCACATTCAAAATCGTAGCATATGTACGCAACTGCTCGACGGCCGAGATACGGTACGTGTCCGAGGTAATAAATCCGACTTTGCGGTGATGCTTAAACAACTGTTCCGCTGCCAACTTCGCAATGGTCGTCGTTTTTCCTACTCCGGTTGGACCTGCCACATAGACAATTTTGGTATCTTTCGAGATGCCCTTGTCCAACCTTTCCCGAATGAATCCGGTCACTTCTGCACGAAGGGCCTGCTCCCAATCAAAAGATTCAGGATCAGACGGATGCTCACTTCGGCGCTCATATACCCGTTCCAGCCAATGCTCCAGCAAATCGCGTTCCACTTCTTGCTCCAGCATACGCTCACAAATCTCTTGTAACGGTTCCGGCCAAGTGTTTTCCATCGCAGAATTGCGGGAAATTCGAGTCATCATGGCTTTCATTTCCCGTAATTCATAAAGCAGGGATTGATTTTCCTCTGCCCCCATCTTGTCTGGAATGCTTGCCTCCGACGCTTGCTTAAACAACTCGTTGGATGTTACCTTTTTCGGAACTGCTGCTTTGTTGTTAAAAGCTTCATTTTCAGCTTCCACACTAAAACCTGCTCCGTATGAAGAACGTTCTGTGCCTGGGGCAACTTGTTCGGCCGCAGCCATCAAATCAGCCAATCCCTCTTTGGAACCGTTCGTCATCTGCGTTACCCGTCGATAGGCTTCTGGAGCGGCTTGTCTGGGAACCACTGGTGACGACGGTGCTTCCTGCTGCTCAGGAGCATTCATGGGTGGAAAAGCCTCAACATACGGTTCCTGCGACGGTTGAGTCCGTCGTGGTTTTTGAAGCTGCTGCTCCTCTACCGCAGCGACGACTTCGATTTTCTTTTTACCGAACATACCCATAAATCCGCCGATCTTCATTTCCTTGGTGCTCAAAATGACGGCATCCGTTCCAAAGTCACCTCTGATTTGCATCATAGCTTCCGGCATTGTATCCACTACATATCGTTTCACTCTCATAAGTTCACCACCCCGACACTTTGAATTTCAACGTTCGGCTCTAGCTCACTGTACGACAGTACCGGGACATCCTGCATCGTCCGTTCCATCACTTGCCGCAAATACATACGAATCGTCGGTGACGTTAATACGATAGGCTGCTGCCCAGATTGAATGAGACGGTTGATTTGCTCCATCATCCTTTGATACACCGTCTGCGTTGATACCGGATCAAGAGCCAGATAGCTGCCCTGCTCCGACTGTTGCACGCTTTCGGCAATTTTCTTCTCCAGCCCTGGTCCCACGGTAATGACACGTAGTGTCTCTCCCTGCTGGGCGAACTGCTGCGTAATCTGGCGGGACAACGCCTGACGGACATATTCAGTCAGCACGTCCGGATCTTTTGTATAAGTGCCGTAATCAGCCAGTGTTTCAAAAATGGTCACCATATCGCGGATGGAGATTTTTTCTTTTAACAGCTTGGCCAGCACTTTTTGTACATCTCCAATCGCCAATACGGAAGGAATAAGATCGTCCACAAGCACTGGATAATTTTCCTTGAGATTATCGACCAGCGACCGCGTTTCTTGTCTGCCAAGCAACTCGTGGGCGTGTTTCTTGATCGTCTCTGTCAAATGAGTAGCTACGACCGAAGGAGGGTCCACAACCGTATAACCGGACAGCTCCGCAACATCCTTGGTATTCTCATCAATCCAGAGCGCAGGCAATCCGAAGGCTGGTTCTGTCGTTTCAATACCCGTAATGGAATCGTCGTCGTATCCTGGGCTCATCGCCAGATAATGGTTCAACAGCAATTCCCCGCCGCCTACCGTATTGCCTTTAATTTTGATTACATACTCGTTTGGCTTGAGCTGGATATTGTCCCGTATGCGAATGACCGGCACAACCAATCCCAGCTCCAGCGCACATTGACGACGGATCATAATAATCCGATCTAGCAAATCCCCGCCCTGCTGTGTATCAGCCAGTGGAATCAGCCCGTATCCAAACTCGAATTCGATTGGGTCCACCTGAAGCAAATTAATAACACTTTCCGGACTGCGAACCTCTTCGATCTGTTGCTCTTCTTCCATCTGCTCATCAGCAATCTGCTTACGTTCCATATTGCCCTGCATTCTTCGGGCCGCAAAAAACAGCAGAACAGCCAGTGGAAGGGTCGTAATGATATGAATAGGAGTAAACAAGCCCAACAAAGCAATCGTGGCAGCCACAATGTAAATTAGCTTTGGATATGAAAAGAGCTGACCCGTCAAATCATCCGCCAAGTTTCCATCAGACGTAGCTCGTGTAACGATCAAGCCTGACGCCGTGGATATGAGCAATGCGGGGATCTGGCTAACCAGTCCATCACCAATGGTCAGAACGGAGTAAGTCGACAGCGCCTCCTGAAATCCTTTACCCTGAACAGCCATACCAATAATGAAACCGCCGACCAGGTTGATAATCAAAATGATAATACTCGCAATGGCGTCACCTTTTACAAATTTACTGGCACCGTCCATTGCTCCGTAAAAATCCGCTTCCCGTTCGATTTTACTACGTCGTTCACGGGCTTGCTGTTCGTTGATCAGACCTGCATTCAGGTCGGCATCAATACTCATTTGTTTACCCGGCATCGCGTCCAGCGTAAACCTTGCGCCTACCTCAGCAACCCGCTCGGAGCCCTTGGTGATCACGATAAACTGCACAACCACGAGAATCAGGAAGACAACAAAACCAACCGCAATTTGTCCGCCTGCAATCCAACTACCAAACGTAGCCACGACTTCTCCGGCATGTCCCTCACCTAAAATGAGCTTGGTCGTAGAAATGTTAAGCGCCAGACGAAACAACGTTGTGATGAGCAGCAATGAAGGAAAAATAGAAAACTGTAAAGCTTCCTTCGTGTTCATAGAAACGAGTAGAATCATCAAAGCAATCGATATGTTAATCACGAGCAAAATGTCGAGCAACCATGAAGGGATCGGTAGAATCATCATAAGAACGATGCCGATGACGCCTGCAAGGACGGTTATTTCTTTTATTTTCACGGGTCTCTTGGCCTCCGATCCCTTTATTTCACTTTACCTTTTAATTTATATACATACGCCAGCACTTCGGCAACAGCCTGGAACAGATCGGCTGGAATCGCATCCCCGATTTCGGCTCTTTGAAACAGCGCCCGTGCCAGCGGCTTGTTTTCCATCGTTATAACGCCGTTTTGCTTGGCAATTTCCTTAATTCGGAGCGCTACGTAATCTTGCCCTTTCGCAATAATCTGCGGCGCCTCCATCTCCGAACCGTCATATTTCAAAGCCACAGCAAAGTGCGTAGGGTTGGTAATGATGACATCTGCATTGGGAACTTCCTGCATCATGCGCTGCATAGCCATTCGGCGCTGCCGTTCGCGAATTTTCCCTTTGATCAGCGGGTCACCCTCCATTTTCTTGTATTCATCCTTGATGTCCTGTTTGGACATTTTCAGATTTTTCTCATGCTCATAGCGTTGATACATATAATCCAATACTGCTAAAACGAACAGCACTACACCAATTTTGAGTCCCAGCTCCATTGTTAATGAAGCCGTAAAGCTCAACATTTGGTCACCGGACATTTCGGCCAGCTTGGGTAAGTCTGCTTTTGTTTTCCACAGCACGCTGTACACCAGATAACCGATCACGGTCATTTTTAAAACAGATTTCAGGAATTCAACCAGTGACCGCATGGAAAAAATATTTTTAAATCCTTTAATCGGGTCAATCTTGCTAAACTTGGGCGTAATCCCCTCTCCAGTTAACAAGAAACCGATCTGCATGTAATTCGCAGCTACCCCAATGACAATGGCCCCAATAAAAATAGGCGCCAGCATAATCATGATTTGCACGCCATACTCACCCATCATCAGCATTGTCGTGTTCGGCGTTACCTCCATCGATAACCGGTTTACAAAAATATCCCGAAACAAGCGAACCGCATGATCCTTGAAATACCCGCCGAAAATCATAAGACAGAAAAACGTGACCAGTAGGACACCTGCTGCGGGCAACTCCATACTTTTGGCAACCTGCCCTTTTTGCCTGGCATCCTGTTTCTTTTTGGGTGTGGCTTTTTCCGTTTTTTCCCCTGAGAACAACTGCAGGTTCATAGCATATTTAAATGACAAACTACGTTCCCCCAAACCAGACATTAAGGACGGTTACCCATAATATCCAACAAGTTGCGCATGGATTCGAACATCACAGTAAACAATTTTTCAAAGATAAAAGCAAAACTCGGCATAAGAAGCAATAACATGAACAGTCCCACAATAATTTTGAGCGGCACACCAATGACAAAAATGTTAAACTGCGGAGCCGTTTTAGCCAAAAACCCGAGTCCCACATCCGTTAAAAAAGTAGCTACTACTATAGGAGCAGCAATTTGAAAAGCCAGCATAAAAGATTCAGCAAAGGAACGGATCAGAAATTCCGTCACACTGCCTCCATACAGCTTTACAAAAAAATCATTCGTCAGCGGCACCCAATCATAGCTGTATAAAATAGCGTTTATCAGGTGATGATGCCCGTTTAAGCTTAAAAAGAGCAACACGGCTATCGCAAACTTGAAATTTCCCGTTAAAGGCGACGAAGCTCCTGTCATCGGGTCAAACACACTGGCCATCCCGAAACCTACCTGAAGGTCAATAAAGGAACCTGCGGTTTGGATCGCTGTCATGAATAAATAAGCGGTAAAACCCAGCAACAACCCAATCAACACCTCGCGACCCACCAACAGCACATACGCTGCATCCGTCGGTACTTGCTGATGCGTACCATAAGTGAGATACACGATCAATGCGAGAAATCCCGATATACCAACCTTAAAGATATTAGGTACTCCTCGGGTTGAAAAAATAGGCGCTACTACAAAAAACGAGGTAATCCGACAAAAAATCAGCAAAAAAACAGGAAAACTCTGTAACAACATGTCCATAACTTCAGCCTAACCTATATATTTGTACAAATTGTCCAGAATGTTAAACGTAAAATCCACTAATGTCGTCAATATCCATGGTCCGAACAAGAGCAATGCCAGTAATACGGCGACAATCTTCGGAACAAATGCCAAAGTCTGCTCCTGAATTTGGGTTGTCGCCTGAAAAATACTGATAATCAAACCGACGACCAGTCCCAAAATCAGCATCGGAGCGCTAACTTTAAGCACTGTGTACACCGCTTGTCCGGCAAGGGAAATAATAAACTCCGAAGTCATTGCCGTCCTCCTTGATTGCTGTCCCTGTGGGAAATATTCATGTGTTAAAGCTTAGAAGCAATGATTTGACGACCAGATACCAACCGTCTACGAGCACAAACAGCAGTATTTTAAAAGGAAGCGAAATCATCACCGGCGGCAGCATCATCATCCCCATAGCCATGAGCGTACTCGCCACCACAATGTCAATGACCAAAAACGGTATAAATATCATGAAGCCCATCTGAAATGCTGTCTTTAACTCACTGATAGCGTAAGCCGGAACCATCACCGTTAATGGGATATCCTGATAGTCTTTCGGTTTTTCCATCTTGGTGTATTTCATAAAGAGCAGTAGGTCCTTCTCCCGTGTATGAGAGAACATAAAGGTCTTGATGGGTACCGCAGCCTTGTCCAGCGCCTGAGATTGCGTTAAATCCCCCTTGAGATACGGCTGGAGCGCAGTCTCGTTCATAGCGGAGAACGTCGGGGCCATTATAAATAAGGTAAGAAACAAGGCCAGTCCGACAAGCACCTGGTTAGGCGGCATCTGCTGGGTCCCCAGCGAGGTGCGAACAAAGCCCAGCACGATCACGATTCGCGTAAAGCTCGTCATAAGCACAAGCAAAGCGGGCGCTACGCTGACGACAGTAATAAGTAAAATAATAGACAGCGAGGTGGCACCGGGCTGTCCTTTGTCCGAGTTGCCGACTTGTATATCAATGTTCGGAATCGGTTCCGCAGAGGCCGCCGTCACCGAAATGAAGCTGAACAAGACGAGCAGCAAACATGCAAGTATAATCTTTTTTCTCATGAATCTCCCGACCGATCTGTAGTATTCTCCTCATTGCGCAGCTTTTCGAGTTTATCCTTGCGATTCGGCATCTGCCGAAGCTTGGATTCGAACATCTCGTGAAAAGACGTTTCCTCTTCAGGCTGCTGCTGTGCCGCGGTGTTCCGGCGAAGCTTACCCGCAATTTTAGCGAATAGCGGGGCAATCGGGCCGCGCTGCAGAGAAGCTTCCTGCTCCAGTGCGGCCAAAATTTGCTCCACTTCTTCAGGATCGGATACTTTGTCAACAAGCCGGATATCTTCTCCCACACCAATGAGATACACACTGCTACCAACTTCAACAAGCTGAAGGGATTTGTTAGGGCCCAGCCCCACGCCTCCCAGTATGCGAACGGAGCGGTTGCTGAACCAGCTCTGATTTCTTTTACTCAAAAACCGTATCAAGTACACGATCAGTACGATGATAAAGATCAGCACGAAAAGGACCCAGGCAATGTTGCCTATATTGCTGGATGTACTCAATGCGTCAGAGGCACCCTGTTTTGTATCCATAGCGGATGCGCCTTACACACCCAATGTTTTGTTGATGGCTTCGATAACCCGATCCGATTGGAAAGGCTTAACGATAAAATCTTTTGCGCCTGCTTGGATGGCATCAATAACCATTGCTTGCTGACCCATCGCGGAGCACATGATGACCTTTGCGTTCGCGTCAATTTTTTTGATTTCCTTCAGAGCGGCAATGCCGTCCATTTCGGGCATCGTAATATCCATCGTAATCAGGTCCGGACGAAGCTCCTTGAATTTTTCAATAGCCTGTGATCCATCCTGGGCCTCTCCTACTACTTCATATCCATTTTTGGACAGGATGTCCCGAATCATCATTCTCATAAATGCAGCATCGTCCACGATCAAAATACGGTTTGCCATCTGAAATAAATCCTCCCTAAATTATGCTATTATTGTAATTTCTGAATACGGTCCCATTGGCTTACAATATCCGTCACACGCACGCCGAAGTTCTCGTCGATTACGACAACCTCGCCCTTGGCAATCAGTTTGTTGTTGACCAGAATGTCCACTGGCTCCCCGGCAAGCTTGTCCAGTTCAATAATTGAACCTTGTGAGAGCTCTAGAATATCTTTAATTTGCTTTTGGGTCCTTCCTAATTCTACGGTGACTCTAAGGGGAATGTCCATCAATAAATTTAAATTGTTTTCATCCACTTGCGCAAATGCACCGGACTGCAAGTTTGAAAATTGTACAGGCTGCACATTTACATTTCGTCCCGGTATCGAACCATAATGATGAGGCGCTCCATAAGGGGCCTGTGGTGGTACACCTCCAGGCATTCCATAACCTGGCGCTCCCTGCTGACCGTATCCCGGGTCTTGAGGGTACATAGGCGATTGCTGTCCATAACCTGAACCTGCATCCTGCGACGGCTGTACGGGCACCTGTGCGGCTACCGGTGGCTGTTGATACGTTGATGCGGGTTGCTGTTGCGGAATCTCGGTTTGTTGTGGTACTTCTGGAGCAGCCGTTGCTGCTACTTGCTGTGCGGACGCTTGCGGTTGCTCGTCATCCTCTCCGCCATTCATTAGAATGCTCACCATCTTTTTGGCGAAATGCACAGGCAACAGTTGCATCAATGTAGAGTCAATCAGGTCACCGATCAACAAACGGAAGGATACTGTAATCAGCGTCTGTTCATCTGGCAGGCTGGATACTCCGTCACCATGCATTGGATCCAAAATATCAATTCCAGGCGGAGAAATATTAACAAAACGGTTAAACATGGTAGACATTGAGGTTGCCGACGAGCCCATCATCTGGTTCATCGCTTCCTGCACAGCGCTGATATGAATTTCATTTAATTCTTCATCTACCGGATTTCCTTCACCGCCAAGCATCAAATCCGCTATGACCTGCGCATCACGCTTTTTGATCACGAGCGAGTTAATACCCTCAAATCCATCTACATAATTCACATGTACCGCTACGTGCGGCTTAGGAAAAGTTGTTTCGAATTCAGAGCGGGTAATAATTGAAACTTTAGGGGTCGTAATATCAACCTTTTGACCGAGCAGTGTGGAAAGAGCTGTCGCTGCGCTGCCGAACGTAATATTACCGATCTCCCCGAGAGCATCCTGCTCCAGAGGAGTCAGAAAATCGTCAACGGTCTTGTTGGCGGGAGTAGAATCCGTGCCCGCTTCCGACTGTTTCAGCAGGGCATCAATTTCCTCCTGGGACAAATAGTCTTTACTCGTCAATTTCTTCAACTCCTTCGCTGACAATTTCATCAATCTGTACGGCAACACGATCTTTTACCATGCCGGGACTTCCCAAAAATTTCAGTTTTTCGCCCACCCGGATGGAGAGCCCTTCCTTGACGGGTTTGTTCAATGAAATGACATCCCCCACCGAAAGGCCTAAAAACTCGGACACATTTATTCGGGATTCACCTAGCTCGGCAATAATGGGAAGCTGTGCTTTCGTGACCCGTAATCTCAAGGCGTCAATCTCTTCAGGCGCCCTTGATTTCTTTTCGGATGTAAACCACTGGTGCGTCGACAGCCTAGCCATAATCGGTTCCAATACCACGTGCGGGATACAAAGGTTAATCATCCCTGTGGTATCGCCAATTTTAGTACTAAGCGAGATTAGGGCAATCGTTTCATTGGGTGAAACAATCTGCATAAACTGCGGATTAGTTTCCATTGCCTCCAAACGCGGTTCAATATCCAATACCGTTTTCCAGGCCTCTTGCAGGCTGTCAAAGGTACGACTAAAAATCCGCTCCATGATTGTCGTCTCAATTTCTGTCAATGCGTTAACCTTAGACGGCGCTGATCCGGTCCCTCCGAGAAGCCTGTCCAGCATTGCAAAAGCTACGTTCGGGTGAACCTCAAGCACCATACGTCCTTCCAGCGGCTCGGCTTCAAAAATGTTCAAAATGGTCATTTTCGGAATGGAGCGAATGAATTCATCATAAGGAAGCTGCTCCACCTGAACGACATTAATTTGGACAAACGTCCGGAGCTGTGCTGAAAAATAAGTGGTCAGATACCGTGCAAAATTTTCGTGTATCCGCGTCAGACTCCGAATGTGATCCTTAGAAAACCGAAGCGCTCTTTTGAAGTCGTAAGCGCGAACTTTCTTTTGGGTATCTTCCTTTTTAAGTTCTTCCGCATCCATTTCACCGGACGAGAGAGCTGCTAAAAGGGCATCAATTTCCCCTTGCGACATTACATCCACCAATGTTATTCACCCCCTTACATGTTCTGACAAGTTCACCTGGAATCAAATGGCTGCCAGCAAAAAGTCTGTAATTTTGGCGTTCCCCAGGTGACCTTCAGGGAGCGACTTGTTGATGAGATCCGTCAGCTTGTCACTGAACTGGTCCCGGCCTTTAGCTGTTCTGAGCTCATCAGGCTTGGTATCTGCAAGTAATTGAATAACGATTGGCTTAATACTGATGTCCTTGATTTTTTCAAAAGATTCCTTTGCTTTGGCATCGTTTAATTGAAAAGCAAGATTCATCTGCACAATATAATCGGCGTCTGCCAGATTGGTTTTGATACCAGTAATTTCAGAACTCACTTCCACCAATTCATCTGCTGACAGTCGGGGAAGCTGTTCTGCTTGAGCGGCTTGCGCATTTGGAGTGGCTTCCGACTTTTTTCCGCTAAGCGCTGGTACAAGTACAAAGGCCGCACCTGCAATCAAAGTGATCGCGAGTAAAATTGTAATGAGCCATGGCAGCATCTTTTTCATTCGTCTTCCTCCATTTGTTGCACTTTTATCGTGGCGGCATGTATGCCGATTTCACGGCTGTAACCCTTGATCAAGGAGACGACATCTGCCGCTTTTTCCAATACAATCAACCGTTTCCCCGTCACTAAAGTGACGTATGTATCCGGCGTTTCCTCCACAGTCTCAATGAGCAGAGCATTAAGCCACATAGGCGAGCCGTTTAGCCGCGTTAACGGGATCATCGTAACACCATCCTCCTGATAGGTACGGGGGAGCCTTTACTCCCCCGCGTTTAGATGCGATTATCGTTTCAAGTTTACAACTTCCTGAAGCACTTCATCCGAGGTCGTAATGATACGCGAGTTCGCCTGGAAACCGCGCTGTGCTACGATCATTTCGGTAAATTCACCTGTCAAATCGACGTTGGACATTTCCAGTTGACCCGCGATGATAGCGCCCCGGCCCTCCGAATTAGCTACTCCAGGCTCAAGTGCATCAATGTTGGAGTTAACCGTGGTACGGTACAAGCTACCTCCGATTTTCTCCAAGCCTTCGGGGTTTGTCACTCTGGCTATACCAATTTGCGTGCCATTGTCTACGGTGCCATCATCCAATTGCTGTACAATCGTACCGTCCTGCGAGATAGAGAACGATGTCACATTGTCAGCCAGTGTGATTGGATCTCCACCCGCATCTCCTACGAAAAAGCCATCTGAGGTAACCAAATTCCGGTTTGCGTCCACGTGAAAATCACCCGCGCGAGTCAGATAAGGAACTTCCTGTGCATCATTCATTTTGACCAGGAAAAATCCGTCACCGTTAATCCGCAAATCTGTCGGATTATTCGTAGTCATGGCACTACCTGGAAGATGAAGTGTATCAATCGAACTGACCGATACCCCTAAACCGACCTGCTTGGCATTTTGTCCCGCAGTTGTCGTTCCGTCCGGTGCACTTGCGCCCGAACTCGTTTGGCTCAAAATATCTTTGAACATGACGCGGCTGGACTTGAAGCCTGTTGTATTTACGTTTGCAATGTTGTTACCGATAACGTCCAGCTTTGTTTGAAAGCCCTTCATACCCGATACACCCGAATACATTGATCTCAACATTGAGTATAAATCCTCCTCTGAATGCTTGCTCGATTAACCGCATCAGTCGATCCGCGGCTTCTTCATGGCTTTCCTGCTCGGGCCAGCCACTTCTTGCTAAATTTTCTATGAAATAATAACGGCACTATCAATTTGCGTAAATACGTTATCCTGCATGGATTGCTTATCCATCGCGGTAACTACTGTCCGGTTGGGCACACTTACGATCAACGCCATATCCTGCATTAAAATCAATGATTCCTTAGCGCCTTTGGCAGCTGCTTTATCCACAGCGGAGTTAATCTTCGCCATCTGGTCACTTCTCAGCTCTATCCCCCGCTGCTCCAAACGCTTTGCTGCATGATTGCTCAGCTTGAGTACTTGATCCTGCAACACCTGTCCGAATGGCCTACCATCCTTCGGTACCGGATTTACCCGGTTCTGCGAGATTGCTGCCGGAGGAACATTGGCGGGAAAAAGACGTCCGACCGTTATCCGGTCATTCATGTGTCTCACCACTTCCAGTAGAGGAAGAAATTGTAGTATCCGATGTCCCTGCCGAGGAAGCTGCTGTTTGAGCCTGGCTTACCGATGTCACATCTTTCAGGGCTACCTCTGACTTTCCGATTTTGGCATACTGTACACCGTCACGAATAACGATGGAATCCACGATTCCACTTTTCACTGCACCTGCGCCCGTTTCACCCGTAAGCGAATCCTTTTTACCAGCCTCAATCCAACTGACTTCCTTTCCAATCAAACCGGAGGATATTCCTAAAGACTGTCCCAATGTATTCAACTGGGTAGAAATATTCATCAACTGCTCTACGGAAGAAAATTGCGCCATTTGCGCGATAAATTCCTTATCTTCCAGAGGCTGCATTGGGTCCTGGTTTTGGAGCTGGGTAATCAAAATTTTCAAAAATTGATCCTTACCCATCGTTTTGGTATCCTTAGCGCTTGCCGTTTTGACATTATTCACGTTGTAATTCGGCCAGACGTTACTAGTGGATACATTATTGTCCGCAGTCGTCATTGTGTTCTCACCTCCATGCTACGCTTGTGCTGTAAAGGAGCCTGTCCGATTTACATCATCTGTGCGTTGTTCTGCTGTCCAGTTGCGGAGTTCTTCCGCCATTTCAGCTACCTTTAGAGCATCATCGGCTTCTTCTCTGCTCCGCGTCTTGGAACGTTGCTCGGATTGTTGCTGCTGATTTGCACCTGATCCACGGCCATCCTGATACATGTGGGAAGAAAGTGATTCATTTTGCGTTACTTCCACCTTATCTACCTGAATTCCCTGACTTTGAAGACTTGCACGCAACTGTGACATTTGCTGTTCGAGCAAATCTTTAGCTCCGCTGTGCTCAGTCATGAACTGGGCGACCAAGTGCCCATTCTGCATCGTCAGTTTGACTTCAAGCTGTCCCAAATGATCTGGACGAAGCATAATAGTCGCTTCTGTTAATCCAGAATGCTTCACGATATCCAGCTTTTGCACTACAAAGTCCGTCATTTCCTTAGCAAATTGTCGCACATGTACGACAGGCTGCGCCGGAGCCGAAGGAGTTGTGCCTTGCGTCTGCACCGAAAGCTGGCCTGCGGTCGTAATCACAGGAGTTTGACTGTCGGTCGATGACGGATCAGCCTGCTCGGTTACGTCCACTACTGCACCGGTTTCATCCGTTGGAGTTGCTTTAACTGCAGCTTGAACATGAACATTAGCTGATGAACGTTGTCCTTCTGCACCTTGTTGGTTTGTCCCGCCTTGACTCGTCTGCTGCTCAGTAGCAACAATCTGTTTATCTGTAGAAACAGCCGTTAATGTCTGAGTGCCATTCGCCCGATTCGTGGAAGGCTGAACTGCTTGTGGATCTGCGCCATCAGCAAGCTCCACCGCTTTCAGTACGCCGGTCCACTGCTCATCGGAAATAGCTCCCGTACCAGCCGTCGTATTTTGAAGCGATTGTAGCAACTGTGTAATCTGGGCCTTTTGGTCTCCGGTAGCCTGATTCGCTACATTTACAAGCTGTGACAAAGCATCCTGTAATGCAAACCGAATGGTAGCCGGATGTGCTGCCAAAGCCGTTAAGCCTGTCGCCGCATTCGTTTCCCCACCGTCTGTTTGCTCCTGTGCACCACTGTCACCTTGTAATAACTGCTGTACTTGCTGGACCCACGATTGCAGAGCTGCGAACAAGGCAGGGTCAGACGCTACCTGATCATCCAACTTTTCAAGGTTTTGCAGTAATGGAGCCAACGTCTCAACAAGCGGCTCTGTTGAAGCTTCTGTCGATTCTCCGGCAGTAATCAGCGGCATCACCATAACTAATGGAGATTTCCCAGCATCTGTGCTTGTAGAGCCCGTTTGCCCGCCAGTCATCATTTGCGTAAGCGTCTGATTAAAAGCACCGCCTGTGGCTCCTGCTGCTGCCGTCCCTGCTGTTGAGGTTGTCGCTGTACTAGCTGTGCTACCAGCGGTCTGACTGGAACTGCTGAGAGATACACTTTGAGAAATAAGTGTCATTTATTTTTTCACCTCCCTTCATTTAAATCACTTGCTGCCCATCAGCTTGTTTAAAATTTTCGCCGTTTGTGCAGCGTCCTTCGCAGACATATTTTGCAGTAAAGAAGCACGTGTCGAATCATCTACTGTATTTAATATGTTTAATGCTTTGTCCGGACTGATTTTGTAAGTTTGTAAAATCAGTTCGGCACCGCTTTTCTTGTCCATGGAAGCAAATGTGCTGCTAATCTGAGTGTTTTGCAGACTTTTGCTCGTTGTCCCCGCTGCAGTGCTTTGATCCTTTTTCAGACGGGACTGCAACGCAGCCACTGACAAATCAGTAGATGGTGTCACGTTTTTCAAAGCCATAGTGATATCGGCTGCTTTTTTAGCATCCATCTTTTGTAAAATTTTCGCGCTGTTTGCAGGGTCCATATAGCTTAGCAGTTGCACCGTTTCTTCGGTTGTCAAGTTTGCCATAATCGGTGCTGCCTTACTTGCAGTCATTCCTTCATACATGGAAGCAAGGTCTTTAGCCTGTTTTACATATGGGTCTTCATTCGCTGTTCCGCTTGCCGCTTGTGTACCCGGCTGTCCCTGCTGACTGTCCTGCGACTGTTGTTGCGTTTGCGTTTGTAGCGTATTGACCTGATTTTGCAGTTCTGTAACCTTTTTATCCTGAGTTGTTCTGGCAGCGGTAGCCTTTTTGAGTTCCTCCGACTGCTTGGCCAAATCTGTCTTAAGCTGCTGGATGGTTGCTTCAGAGCTTACGGACTGGGCTTTCTGATCTGCCTCTTTGCTCTTGGCAACCTTGTCTTTCGGTTCGGGAATCCAATTCTTCACAATTGGAATCTTGTTTCCCAATGAAATCATTTCACTTCTGAAATCCACGTTGAACAGCGTAAGCAGGACCCCCACCAGAACGATTGTAAAAACAATCGGAATCAGGAAAAACATAAACCGTTCAAATCCCCCACCTGACTCTTTTTCCAAATCCATATCCAGTTCATTTTCTGCTAAATTCCGTGCCATCGTCTTCCTCCTCAGGCAGCTGATATGCGTATCCTGTGACTTTCCGCTTACCGGGCTCTCATGGCAAATCTCACGGAAGCCATTTCATCCAGCTCGTTCTGCTCGCGCAGGAGCATTTCCTGTTGGAATTTCACGTTGGCCTTCTCTCTCGCTTTCAGCCAAACTTGTTCATCCAGCATTTTATCGGTCAAAACGGTTTGTTTGCTTTGCACATTTTGCTGCGCATATTGAACATCTCTATGCTTGCGTGTAATACATTGATCCAGATGGTTGACGTAAGCCTGTAATTCCTGAATGGTAGAGAGCGGCGCGCAATCCTCGGCAGCCTTTTGAATGGCTGATATGACCCGATTCCTTTCGCCTACAAGCTGTGCCAATGTCTGCTCCTCAACCTGCAATTGTCCAACAGCACTGGAAAGCAACCATTCGGCCTGTGACTTTTCGTTGGTTTTCAAGTCTACAACTTTCTGAAAGGAATACTGAAATCTCATCGTTCAACCTTCATCTCCTCGTAAATTCAGAAATCAAACGCTCACGTACCTCGTCCAGCTCAGCCTTTTCATCTGTTCTTTGCCTTGTAAAATCCCATATATCCCGTATACGCTCCATGGATTCGTCAATTTCTGCATTCGAACCCTGCTGATAAGCCCCGATGTTAATCAGGTCCTCTGAATCTTTATAAACCGCCATCAGGCGCTTAATATTTTCGGCAGCGTCAATCTGATCACGTGGTGCAATGTCCTTCATGACCCGGCTAATGCTGGCTAACACATCAATCGCAGGAAAATGTCCCTTATTCGCAATTCCCCGGTTGAGCACAATGTGTCCATCCAAGATCCCGCGCACCGCATCCGCGATGGGTTCATTCATGTCGTCACCATCAACCAGTACCGTATAAAAGGCGGTTATAGAGCCGGTTGGCCCGGTTCCCGCACGTTCCAGCAACTTGGGTAAACTGGCGAACACGGAAGGGGTATAACCCCTCATCGCTGGTGGCTCCCCGACAGCCAGTCCTACTTCACGCTGCGCCATTGCATACCGGGTAACCGAGTCCATCATCAGCATGACGTTCAAGCCGCGGTCCCGAAAGTATTCAGCGATTGTCGTTGCAATGAGCGCACCTTTAATGCGGATCAATGCAGGTTGGTCGGAAGTGGCTACGATGACTACTGAACGTTCAAGCCCTTCAGGACCCAAATCCCGTTCAATAAAGTCCAGCACCTCGCGTCCACGTTCCCCGATCAGAGCGATTACGTTCACATCTGCTTCCGTATTACGGGCAATCATTCCCATCAGGGTACTCTTACCTACACCAGAGCCGGCGAAAATACCGACCCGCTGTCCTTTACCGATAGTAAGCAATCCATCGATGGCCCGTACACCGATACTGATCGGCTCCTGTACACGTGGGCGACTCAGTGGATTGGATGGAATGTTGAAGGTCGAGTATCTCGCCATCCGTGAGGGAATCAACGAGCCGTCCAGAGGTTGGCCCAAACCGTCCAGCACTTTGCCCAACAGCTCCGATCCCACCTGTACGTTCAATGGCTTCCCTGTCCCTACGACATCACAACCGGGTCCAATGGATTGCAGTTCTCCAAGCGGCATCAAAAGTACCTTGTTATCTCTAAAGCCTACGACCTCCGCTTGCAGTGGCTTAGCTGTTTTACCCGGATAAATGTAACAGACATCCCCTATACTGGCGTCTGGACCTTCCGATTCCACCATCAAACCGATAACCTGTGTCACCTTGCCGTTTACCCGAACCGGGTCCAGTTGTCGCAAATGATCCATGTAGCGCTGCGCATTAAGCCCCATCATGTCTTCGCTCCTCGTTCTCGTGTGCCAGACGCAGCAGTTCCTTTTTGATCTCAGCCAGCTGTGTATCTATCCGCGCATCCACACTTCCAAAGGAAGAACGAATGACACAGCCGCGATCCTTCACAGTACCATCAGGAATAATTTGCAGTTCTGCCTGCGAATCGACAGTTAATGACAATTCTTCGCGCGCTCCTTGCACAAATGCGAAATGCTGAGGCGACACACACAACGTAATTGTTCCTTTTTCCCGCTTACGAGCCAGATTATTACGAATGAGCTCAATTGTATATTCCGGCTCCATGCTAAGCTGTTTTTCAATGACTTTCTCAGCAATAGCACTACTCAGCTCGACCAGAAAAGGCTCAGCCTCCTGAATCAGTTGTTCCTTGGTCTCATAGGCCTGACGCAAAATGTCCTGCGCCTCTACCATCATCTGTTCCGATTTCGCCTGAAGCTCAGCCTCAGCCAATTTCTGACCTTCCTCATAGCCTTGCTGAAACCCGTCAGCCTTTAAGGACTCTGTTAACTGCTCGTCCTGCTCACGGCGTTCCTGCCACCAGGCTTCTATCTGCTGCTGCGCCTCCTGAAGCATCCGTTCCGCTTCTTCAGCCGCCTCACGAACCTGCCGTTCAGCAAAATCCTTGGCATCATTCAGCATCTCATCCCGGAGCCGTTCAGTCTCGTAATCTCTCTGTGGTTCCGGCTCCATATGTTCAGTTGTGACTTCCTCTTCCGACGTTTCAGGCGCATACGAATGTGCCACATCAATGGTTTTCAAAGCTTCAACAGGCACATATTGGAAAGATTTGATCAAGTTAGACAATGATGTCATCTCCTCCGCCGCGTGCGATTATAATCTCACCGGCCTCTTCCAATCTGCGGATCGTCGATACGATGCGAGTCTGCGCTTCTTCCACATCACGCAGCCGTACCGGTCCCATATACTCCATTTCCTCTTTGAAGGTTTCTGCCATCCGTTTCGACATATTTCGGAAAATCACATCGCGTACCTCTTCGCTGGACACTTTAAGCGCCAACTGCAAATCGGCATTGTCGATATCGCGGACAATACGTTGAATGGAACGGTTGTCCACATTGACGATATCCTCGAATACGAACATTCTTTTCTTGATTTCTTCGGCCAGTTCAGGGTCCTGAATTTCAAGCGAGTCCAGAATCGTACGCTCGGTTCCTCGGTCTACGCCATTCAAAATCTGAACAATGGACTCGATACCGCCCGCATTCGTGTAATCCTGTGTCGCGGTTGCCGACAGCTTTTGCTCCAGCACACGTTCCACTTGTGAAATGACTTCCGGCGAAGTGCTGTCCATTACAGCGACACGTCTGGCCACATCAGCCTGCTTTTCCTGTGGCAGAGACGACAGAATCGCTGCCGCCTGCTCAAATTGCAAGTACGAGAGCACGAGAGCAATCGTCTGTGGATTTTCATTCTGTATAAAGTTTAAAATCTGGTTTGGATCAGCCTTGCGGGCAAAATCGAACGGTCTCACCTGCAACGTCGCCGTCAGACGGTTAATGACCTCAACTGCTTTTTGTGACCCGAGTGCCTTTTCCAATATCTCTTTGGCATAATTGATGCCGCCTTGGGAAATGTACTCCTGAGCCAAACAAATTTGATGAAACTCAGCCATAATCGAATCTTTTTCCGTTGCATCAACCTTCCTCACATTGGCGATTTCCAATGTAAGTTGCTCAATCTCTTCATCACGCAAATGCTTGAATATTTGAGCAGATACTTCCGGCCCCATCGTGATTAGCAGAATTGCCGCTTTTTGTCTTCCCGTTAAACCTTGACTGCTTGCCTTTGCCAATGAACTCACCTCTATTCGTCAGCCAGCCATGTACGAAGCAGATTGACGAATTCGTCGGGTTTCTTTTTCGCCAGACTCTCAAGCTGTTTACGCACTTGACTTTCATTTGTCACACTTTCCATGGTAATGGACGGGAACTCCGTCGGGGTTGGCATAAGTTGCAGATCTTCTTCCAGTTCTTCTTCCTGCTGCTTACGACGACCGCGTACAATCAAGAAGATTACACCTGCCAACAGTGCCAGTACAGCAGCCCCGATGCCCCATACCCAAGGGTTGGAAGCCGAGAAAAACGTGTTGGTGTTCGCTGGCGCCGGTACGGTTTGAGAGAACACTGAAACTTTTTTGGCTAAATCAGCGTCTGTAATAGTAACGCCGGAATTCGCTAATGAAGCTCTTACGATATTAACCAAGATGTTTTGGATTGCGGCCTGAGTTGCAGCATCCAAAGTTTGCTGCCCCGTTGGTGGTTCAACTGCTACATTAATGGTTAAATCTTTTACAGTGTACGGACTTTGGATAATATCCTTCGCAATTCGGTTAACTTCGTAGTTAATTGTGCTTGAGCTCTTGTCTGAGCTTGTGTTGCCCGAATTGCTTCCTCCAGGGTAACCAGGTACATCCTGCGTTCCTGTGCCTGCGACTCCTCCGGTTTGTCCACTACTGCCAGTGTAGCTTTCCTGAATTTGCTGGGCGCTGATTTCAATGCCCTTCATTTTCGTTTGATCAACCGGTGTGACCAGTTGTTCTTTCGAGGTTACTTTGTCGAAATTTAACTGTGACATAACCAGCACATTCACTTTGTCTTCGCCAACAATTTTCGACAAAAATTGTTGGACATTATTCCTTACATCGCTCTCAAACTTCTTCTGGAGAGCCATGTTTTCCTGAACACCGCTGGAGAGACCTCCCTGGCCGCCCTTGGCCGTTGGAATCAGTTCATACTCCTTATTGGTGATCGTAATGTTTTCTACAGGCAAATTCGGCACAGCCGTCTTTACCAGATTAAAGTATCCGTCGATGGCTTGCTGATTCGGCGTAAAGCCAGGTTCGAATTCCATTTGAATCGAAGCAGATGCTTTGTCCTTTTCTTCAAGTCCGGCAAAAATGTTTTCCTTCGGCATATTAATGACAACTTTGGCGCTTTGGACACCATCCATCCGTTCCAACAGTTGCTGCACTTCGCCGTTCAATGCGTTATTGTACTTCACATTGAACTCGTTCTCTGTCATGCCAATTGCCGAGGAGGACTGGTCAAAGGCACTCATGCCGATTGAACCCTTCTGAATTAGGCCCTGAGACCCAACATCTACCTTTGCCTTATCCGCGTTTGCGGTTGGGACTGCGATTTGTGTCCCACCAGCATTGAGCTGATACGGAATACCCGCAGAATCAAGATATTTAATGACCCCGGCAGCATCGTTTGCATTTAAATCTCGGAACGCCACTTCATACTCGGTTTTGGTAAACTGCATCGTTAGTACTACAATGGCAATGATAATGAATGCCAATGTCGAAACAAGTAATATCTTCTGTTTTTTGCTGAAATTATTCCAATACCCGGAAATCTTATCCCGATATTGGGCGATTCTCTCGTTCACTCCGTCACCCCATCCGAAACTTTGCTAGACCCTCTTTACATCTGTGTACGCATGATCTCCTGATAGGCTTCAATCGCTTTGTTTCGGACTTGAGTAGTAAGCTGCAGAGAAAGCAGCGCTTGTTGGGAAGTAATCAAGACCTGATCAACATCAACTTTTCCTGCCATGAACTGGTCGGACATCGTGTGTGTAGCGGCTTCCTGCTGCCCCACTTCATTGAGTGCATCCTTTAGGAACGAACCAAAATCCTTCAAGGATTCGGAAGGCGTCGATTTCGTCAACTCATTGTTAGGCGATTGAATTTGCTGTATTACCGGTGTCTGTACATTAAACATGGCGTTCTGGATCATGTTTTACTCTCCCTATTCTGTAGTTAGTAGTCCTGGAACTTAGCGACCGATTTCAAGTGCCTTGGAAACCATTGCCTTGGATGCATTCAGAGCTGTTACATTGGCTTCGTAAGAGCGTGTTGCGGAAATCATATCTACCATTTCTTTCATAATGTCTACATTAGGCATATATACATAGCCATCTTTATCAGCATCCGGGTGACCCGGATTGTACACAGGCTTCAAAGGTGACTGATCTTCCTGTATTTGCGAAACCTTGACGCCAGCGGCGCCCGTGCCATTTCCTTCCATTTGAGCCTGCAAAACATCGGCAAACCGAGATTGGTTAGGCTCCAAAACAACCGTTTTTCTCCGATATGGAACCGCTTGTCCATTCTCCACTTTTGCCCGTGTTGTCTCTGCGTTGGCAATGTTGCTTGATATGACATCCATCCGCAACCTTTGGGCCGTAAGAGCAGATGCGCTGATATCAAAGCCGTTGTTAATCTTCACCTGGTCCTATCTCCCTTCTACCGCTGTTCTCATCATTTTGATGCGTTCAATAATTTCTTGGATGTAGGTATTATATCTCAGTTGATTCTCGGCCATAAGGCTCATTTCTCTGTCGATATCCACGTTATTCATATTGTTGTTCATGACAGAATACCCATCTTTGGTAACCACAGCATCTGGAATGGAGTTCGCAGGTCCTATTTGAAAATGTTTCGCATTGGTTACTTTTCCACGTAATGGTGTCACGTCGCCACCCATTTGCTGCTGAAGCAATTCTTCAAATGAGACCTCTGAACGCTTAAAATACGGGGTATCCTCATTGGAAATGTTGTTGGCCATCACACGTTGTCTCGTATTTGCCGCCTGAACACCTGCCTGAAGTTTTTGAAAGCTCATATCACCCAGCAGATTCATTTAGCTCCTCCTTCCAGCGTCTACTCCAAAGTAAGATTCAATAAAACAAGATTTTTCACTTTTTTTCGACAATTAAATTTCATAATTATACATTTCTCTTAGGTCTTAAGTAGAAAATAATTGCTTTGTGTCATATATTCTAAGTTTCGTAGAGTTGGGACCTAATTACAATAAGAAAAAAGCCCTATCTTTTTTAAAAAAGAGGGCTTTCGATGCATAAAATGTTAAATTTTTCAGGTTTTTTTCAATAAAACGAATGTTTTCTTAGCACTTTGCACCTGTAAAAGATTATACGTCCTACTTTTGGAATAGACAGAAAAATCATCAAAGAGAGGTTCATCTAGGTCTATATGACGGTGCAAGATAGTGTTATTCTAGACAACGCATCCTATTTTAAAAGCTTCCACTCATAAAATATACTGACTAAGGTCCCTGTTTTGGGCAATATCACCCAGCTTCTCCCGAACATATTCCGGGGTAATGATCATACGGTCCAAAGTAAGCTCCGGAGCCTCGAAGGACAAATCCTCCAGCAACTTCTCCAAAATGGTATGCAAGCGGCGCGCACCGATATTTTCCGTGTTCCGGTTTACAGACTCGGCAATGCTGGCAATTTCACGGATGGCTTCTGCCGAAAATTCTACTTCAATCTCTTCGGTACGAAGCAAATCCGTGTATTGCTTGGTCAGCGCATTTTTGGGCTCTGTCAAAATGGATACAAATTCATCCAATGTGAGGCTGCTCAGTTCAACACGGATTGGAAAACGTCCCTGCAGTTCAGGGATCAGATCAGAAGGCTTGGCAACATGAAAAGCTCCAGCGGCGATAAACAGAATATAATCTGTCCTTACCGGGCCGTATTTAGTCATAATGGTAGAACCCTCGACAATAGGCAAAATATCGCGCTGGACACCTTCTCTAGATACATCAGGACCACTGCCCTTGCCCTGGCTGGCAATCTTGTCGATTTCATCAATAAAAATGATACCGGATTGTTCAGCACGTTTCACGGACTCCTGAATGACATCATCCATGTCGATCAGCTTGGCAGCCTCATCCTGAATTAGCACCTTGCGGGCTTCCTTCACCGGCAACTTGCGCTTTTTAGTCCGCTTTGGCAGAAAGCTTCCGAACATTTCCTGCATATTCATACCCATTTGCTCATTTCCCTGCCCAGCAAACATATCCAGCATATTGGGTGCGGTGTCCTCCACATCAATCTCAATCACTTCATCCTCAAGCTTGCCGGACAATAGATCGAATTTAGCCTTACGCCGTTTCTCTGCCAAGGATGCGTCCTGTTGCGGGGGTTCTTCCTCTGGCGAATTCCCGGTGTTATTGCCAAACAGCATTTCAAAAGGGTTGCGTTGGGATTTATTCGATTTCTCCGCAGGTACAAGAATGCTGACAATCCGTTCATTCGCCATGTCCTCGGCTTTGTCCTTCACATTCTCCGTCCGCTCTGCTTTAACGATGCGAATCGAGGTTTCCATCAAGTCACGCACCATGGATTCCACATCCCGGCCGACATAACCCACTTCTGTAAATTTAGTCGCCTCTACCTTAATAAAAGGAGCTCCCACGAGCCGGGCCAGTCTGCGTGCAATTTCGGTTTTACCCACGCCCGTCGGACCGATCATCAAAATATTCTTGGGCACAATTTCATCCCGGATATCGTCCGGCAGCTTGCTGCGCCGATAACGGTTGCGCAAGGCAACGGCAACGGATTTTTTAGCCTGCTTCTGTCCGACAATATATTTATCCAGCTCGGATACAACTTGTCTGGGCGTCAACGATTGATTATTCATTTTGCACTCCTCCACCCTTGAATACTCAGAGCCGATTTACAGTTCTTCCACGATAATCTGATTGTTCGTATATACGCATATTTCCGAGGCAACCTCCAGCGCTTCCCGGGCCATATCCTTTGCCTCCATACCGGAGCCATGACGCTTGAATGCGCGCGCCGCCGCCAATGCAAAATTTCCGCCTGAGCCGATCGCGAGCACATCATCGTCCGGCTCGATAATTTCACCGCCCCCGGAAATGAGTAACATTCCGGATTGATCCATAACAATCATCAAAGCCTCCAGCTTACGCAGGATACGGTCCTGCCGCCAGTCCTTAGCCAGTTCCACCGCAGCCCGCTGAAGGTTGCCGTGATGTTCCTCCAGCTTGTTTTCAAACTTTTCAAACAATGTGATGGCATCCGCCACCGAGCCGGCAAAACCTGCAACCACCTGACCACGGTATAATCTGCGTACTTTTTTTGCCGTCTGCTTCATGACGACACTGTTACCGAACGTTACCTGACCATCACCGGCAATAGCTCCCTTGCCATTGTGGCGTACAGCACAGATGGTGGTAGCATGAAAGGACATATCCATAACGCGCTCCTCCTTTTCCTTCATCCTTATGCCTGTACTTCGGCTGACATAACTTCCGCTTCGTTGATGTAACCACGCAAGCTTTCCAGCGCACGGTTAGCAAGCGCTTCGTTCTTGTCCTTCTTGTTGCGAATACGCGTTTCCAGCTTTGGCAGCAGACCGAAGTTCGCATTCATCGGCTGAAAATGTTTGAAATCAGCGGTTGTGATGTAACGAGCCATACTGCCGAGTGTCGTTTCTGCAGGGAACACAAACATTTCTTGTCCACGCGCCGCACGCGCTGCATTCATTCCCGCCAGCAACCCCGAGGCCGCAGATTCCACGTACCCTTCTACTCCAGTCATTTGTCCGGCAAAGAACAGATTACTTCTGCCTTTGAACTGATAGGTCGGATGAAGCTGCTGTGGGGAATTAATAAAGGTGTTGCGATGCATTACACCATAACGTACAAACTCTGCATTCTCCAGGCCCGGTATCATGGAAAATACGCGCTTTTGCTCTCCCCATTTCAAATGAGTCTGGAAGCCAACCAGATTGTACAGTGTACCCGCCGCATTATCCTGTCGAAGCTGCACAACGGCATATGGCAACTCTCCTGTATGTGGATTCACGAGACCGACTGGTTTCATCGGCCCGAACAATGCCGTCTGCTTACCGCGCTGCATCATCACTTCAATGGGCATACAGCCTTCGAAATAAATTTCTTTTTCGAATTCCTTAACTTGTGCCACTTCAGCCGTAATCAGCGCCTCATAAAAAGCATCAAATTCCGCTTCATTCATCGGACAGTTCAAGTAGGCTGCTTCTCCCTTATCGTAGCGGGAAGCAAGATAAACCTTACTCATGTCGATAGAGTCTTTTTCCACAATCGGGGCCGCTGCATCGTAAAAGTAAAAATACTCTTCTCCCATCAGCGACTTAATCTGCTCCGACAAAGCCGGAGAAGTTAAAGGCCCAGTAGCAATGACCACAATCCCATCCTGGGGAATTTCCTGAAGCTCCTCATTGACCACCTCAATAAGCGGATGTTGATGAAGAGTATCTGTAATATGTCCGGAAAATCCATCACGATCCACCGCCAGCGCACCACCTGCCGGAACAGCATGACGATCTGCGGCATTCAAAATCAAGGAGTTTAATATCCTCATTTCTTCTTTAAGCACACCTACCGCGTTGGTCAAACCATTTGCCCGTAAAGAATTGCTGCACACCAGCTCGGCAAATTTATCTGTATGATGCGCCGGTGTCTTAACAACCGGTCTCATTTCATATAGCTGGACAGGCACACCACGGCTTGCGATCTGCCAGGCAGCTTCGCTGCCCGCCAAACCTGCTCCGATGACCGTTACCTTTTGTAGTTCACTCACGTTTAAATCCCCCTGCTATTGTTGTTCTTATGAAGTCTCTACACCCTCGTCGCTATCTTCCAGCATTTCACTGTGATCGCAGACGGTACAGTTGAGCTTCGTTCCCTGTTTTGTACGTTTTTCGACCATTTGGCTAGCACAGCTTGGACAAGGCTTAATGGACGGTTTATCCCAGGATACAAAATCGCATTCCGGATAACGGTCACACCCATAAAAGATACGTCCTTTTTTACTCCGCCGTTCCACAACATGACCCTCACCACATTTAGGACAATTGATCCCGATATCCTTGACAATCGGCTTCGTATTGCGGCAATCCGGGAACGCAGAGCAGGCCAGAAATTTACCAAAGCGGCCGAGCTTATACACCATCGGGCTGCCACATTTGTCACAAATGACATCGGATTCTTCATCCTTGATCTCAATTTCCTTCATTTCTTCCTCTGCCACTTCCAGACGCTTCTCAAACGACTCGTAAAAGTCACTCAAGACCTTGACCCAGTCTCCTTCGCCTTCTTCTACGTGGTCAAGATCACCTTCCATATTGGCCGTGAATTCCACGTTCAGAATTTCAGGAAAGAATTCCTCCATCTGCTCGATGACCAGTTCTCCCAGCTCTGTAGGGAAGAACTTCTTCTCTTCAATGGCGACATAGCCACGCTTCTGAATAGTTTCCAGTGTCGGTGCATACGTACTCGGACGTCCGATACCCAGTTCTTCCAGCGTTTTCACCAGTCGTGCCTCTGTATAGCGGGGAGGCGGTTGTGTGAAATGCTGCTTCGGCTCAACCGATTCCTTTTTCAGCTTGTCGCCCGGTTTAAGCGGCGGCAGCAGCTTATCTTCTTCGGTTTTGCCATCGTCATTCCCCTCCACATACACTTTCATGAAGCCTGGAAAACGAACCTTCGAGCCGGCTGCCCGGAATATAGTTTCACCCGCTTCAATATCAACGGACAAGGTATCCATAATAGCGGAAGCCATCTGGCTGGCCATAAAACGCTCCCATACCAGTTTGTACAAACGGAACTGATCCCGGCTCATAAACGGCTTAACCGTTTCCGGGTCACGCAACGCGGAGGTTGGACGAATCGCTTCATGCGCATCCTGGGCGTTGGCCGCTTTTTTGGAATATTGACGAGGACTTTCAGGTACAAAAGCTTCGCCATATTTCTGAATAATGAATTCCTTCGCTTCCTCTTGTGCCGAAACGGCTATTCGTGTGGAATCCGTACGCATATACGTAATCAGACCCACGGTTCCTTCTTTGCCCAAGTCCACACCCTCATACAACTGCTGGGCCACGGACATCGTTTTGGATGCACGGAAGTTGAGTTTCCGAGCCGCCTCTTGCTGCAAGGAGCTAGTCGTGAATGGTGGAGAGGGATTGCGCAAACGCTCTTTCTCTTTCACATCACGAACCTTGTAAGACGACTTGCCGATAGCCTCCAGCACTTCTTGTACATCCGCTTCGCTGGAGAGCTCTTTCTTTTTGCCACGAAGCTGATGGAATTTCGCCTCAAAGGCACTGTCCTTAATCGCCAGTTTAGCTGTGATCGTCCAGTACTCTTCCGGTACAAACTCATTAATCTCGTTTTCCCGGTCCAGGATAATTTTCACGGCAACCGACTGCACGCGCCCGGCGGACAAGCCCTTCTTTACCTTTTTCCAAAGTAATGGACTGATTTTGTAGCCGACAAGCCGATCAAGGATCCGCCGTGCCTGTTGGGCATTGACCAAATCCATATTGATTTTGCGTGGTGTTTTAAATGCATCCTTAACCGCCTGCTTTGTGATCTCATTAAATACAACGCGGCAGTCTGCTGTATCGTCCAGATCCAGCGCATGCGCCAAATGCCAAGCGATAGCTTCGCCTTCGCGATCCGGGTCAGCCGCTAGATATACTTTTTTTACTTTTTTTCTGGCATCCTTTAATTCTTTTAAAATCGAGCCTTTACCTCGAATGGTAATGTATTTGGGATTAAAATCATTTTCGACCTCTACGCCGATCTGACTCTTTGGTAAATCCCTGATATGACCCATGGAAGCCTTGACGATATATTTGCTGCCCAAGTATTTGCCGATCGTCTTCGCCTTGGAAGGCGATTCCACGATGACGAGTGAATCCGCCATAGGCTCTTCCTCCTCTCAATTACGTACAATTAGGATAGACTTCCTGAAATGTGGTGAGTTATAGCGCGGAGCCGCTCCGAGCTATAAAGTCAACACATTTCAGGAAGTAGGGAGGGAGCAGGAATCCGCTATGCGGATAAATATCTAAACTCCCATCCCCGGATGTTTAATATTGAATTTGTACAATTACTACATTAAGGATTTGCAAAATTAACTATTAAATAAGTTTGTATTTTGTACCCGTAAGCTGGGCGATCCTTTTTTTTATGATTAACGATAACAGAACTGAGTGTAAAAGTCCAAAATCCCATGCAGTTGCTTCAAGCAGTTCATCCAGTGTCATGGTTCCTTGCTCCAGCAAAAGCACGACACGCTTTTCCTCCGGTGTTTCACTCGCTGGTGCTTTGGAGACCCCATTCACATCCAGACCCTGCTCTCTATTGTATGAAGAAACATCCCTTATACGCAAATCAGCTACGTACTCCTCTACAATATCTGAAGCTTCGGTGACCGTTTTAGCGCCTTGCTTAATCAGGCTTAACGTACCTCTACTCTTCGGTGATGTAATCGGCCCCGGAACGGCGAACACATCTCGATCCGCCTCCAACGCAGCATCGGCTGTAATTAGGGAACCGCTTCTTACATCTGCTTCCACGACAACGGTTCCCTGTGTAAGACCGGCAATGATCCGGTTACGCTGTGGAAACATTCCCGGATGCGATCTGGTTCCTGGTGGATATTCAGATACAATCAGGCCTTTGCTCGCCATCTCTGCAAATAACGATGCATTTTGGGACGGGTAAATTTGATCAATCGCCGTTCCAAGCACCCCAATCGTATTGCCTCCCCGGCGCAGAGCAGCTTCATGGCAAATACTGTCGATCCCTCTCGCCAATCCACTGACTACAGTAATACCCGCATCACACAATCCCTCTGTCAGCATTTCGGCCACTCTGCGTCCATAAACCGTAGGAATGCGGGTCCCCACCATAGCTACAGAGCATGTATGCAGAAGTGAAATGTCCCCTTTCGTATACAATACCCAAGGCGCGTCTACCGTTTCCTTCATTAATAGGGGATAATCTTCATCCACATAAGTAATCACTCCGATATCGCCGGATTGAACCCGCCGATATCTTTCATGTACCCAATCTTCGTCGTAACGTTGCATCGCTACACGGGCCTGAGCAGGACTTAATCCTACCTCAATCCATTTCTGCTCGCTAAAATGCAGCAGTTCATGCAATCGGTAGTCACTCGACCAAATACGCTGAATTGTTTTTCTACCGATACCCTCTAATTCATGCAAACCCAGCAAAAGCCATCTTTCTTCCAAACTGCGATTCCCCCATTCACGGGAAGAGTGAACCCTCCCTTATTTTGTGGTACAACGTATCATTTTGCAAGCGTTTCCCTGAAAAGCTTGTCCCAACGCAAAAAAAGCAACCTTTTCATCCCCTGTTTCAGAAGACAAAAAGGTTGCTTACCTTTCTTTCATTATACACTAGCAGGCGGCAAATTTCGATGCCATTTTACTGCTTGTATATTAATGAAGAAACACGATTTAATGTGTCGTACATAAATTCAAAATACCACGTGCTTCCAGCACACTGACCAGCGTCGAGCCCATCTCCGAAGGAGTCGGTGCCACCTTGATACCACAGGCTTCAAGCGTAGCGATTTTTTCCTTGGCTGTTCCTTTTCCGCCGGAAATGATGGCGCCTGCATGCCCCATCCGTTTGCCTGGAGGCGCAGTCACACCGCCGATAAAACCGACTACCGGTTTCGTCATATTGTCTCGAATCCACTCGGCAGCTTCCTCCTCGGCCGTACCGCCGATTTCTCCGATCAGAATGACAGCATGCGTGTTAGGATCTTCATTGAAGCGCTGCAAAATATCAATAAATTCCGAGCCTTTAACCGGATCACCGCCGATACCAACCGCAGAGGATTGTCCGATGCCCCGGGTAGTCAGCTGATGCACCGCTTCATAGGTTAGCGTTCCGCTACGTGACACAACACCTACATGACCCGGTAGATGAATGTAACCCGGCATGATGCCAATTTTGCACTCTCCCGGTGTAATTACACCTGGACAGTTAGGACCGATCAGAACGGTCTTTTTACCTTCCATAAAGCGTTTGACCTTAATCATATCAAGCACCGGAATACCCTCGGTTATACAAATGACGAGGTCTAACTCTGCATCTACAGCCTCCAAAATGGAATCCGCAGCAAAAGCAGGCGGCACATAAATAACACTCGCTGTCGCACCTGTAGCAGCCTTCGCTTCGCTCACCGTATTAAACACGGGCAACTTGACCTGTTGTCCGTTCTCCAGCGTAATTTCCACCTCGGTGCCGCCCTTGCCTGGAGAGGTGCCTCCTACCATCTGTGTGCCATAATCAAGCGCACCCTTGGCGTGGAATAACGCCGTTTTTCCCGTAATCCCCTGTGTAATCACCTTTGTATGCTTATCGACCAAAATACTCACGATCTTCACATCCCCTATCGTTTATTCGGCATATCGGAATGCAAACAGGCTATTGAACAAGTTCGACGATTTTCTGGGCACCGTCCGCCATGGAATCAGCCGCCACGATATTCAAACCGGACTCCGCCAAAATCTGTTTACCCAACTCGACATTCGTACCTTCGAGACGGACAACAAGTGGACGGGTCAGCCCCAATTGTTTAGCAGCCTCCACCACACCGTTCGCAATGATGTCGCACTGCATAATTCCGCCGAAAATGTTCACAAAAATGCCTTCTACCTTCGGATCGGACAAAATGATTTTGAACGCTTCGGTTACCTTTTCCGTCGTCGCACCGCCCCCTACGTCCAGGAAGTTGGCCGGATCGCCGCCGTAATATTTGATAATGTCCATCGTCGCCATGGCAAGACCTGCGCCGTTGACCATACACCCAATATTTCCGTCCAATGCGATGTAGCTCAGATCGTATTTGGAAGCTTCTATTTCTTTCTCGTCTTCTTCGTCCAAATCACGCAGCTCCAAAATATCCTTGTGACGGAATAACGCATTCGAGTCGAAATTCAGTTTGGCGTCCAACGCCAGCACATTCCCGTCACCTGTAACGACCAGCGGATTGATCTCTGCAATCGAACAATCCTTGTCCACAAAAGCTTCATAGAGCGCCTGCATGAACTTAACCGCCTTGTTCACCAGCTCATTGGGGATGTTAATGTCATAAGCCAGCTTACGAGCCTGATATACCTGAAGCCCAATCGCGGGATCAACAACCGCTTTAAAAATTTTCTCCGGAGTAACCGCAGCTACCTCTTCGATCTCCGTACCGCCTTCTTCCGAGGCCATGATCACGACACGTCCGGTCGCACGATCAACGACAACACCAACGTAATACTCTTTACGAATATCGCAGCCTTCCTCTACCAAAAGGCGTTTAACCTCTTTACCTTCAGGCCCGGTCTGATGTGTCACCAGCACCTTACCCAAAATTTCTGAAGCATAGGTGCGCACTTCATCCAAGCTTTTGGCCACCTTCACACCGCCCGCTTTACCACGTCCGCCGGCATGAATTTGCGCCTTTACCACCGTAACAGCGCTTCCAAGCGATTCTGCTGCTGCAACGGCTTCCTCCACCGTATAGGCAACCTTACCGTTCGGTACAGCCACTCCGTACTGCTTCAATACTTCTTTACCCTGATATTCATGGATATTCATTCTGGAATCCTCCTATCAACATGACTGCAACAAGGGCGGTTCACAAGGAAATCTATACTAAACCTACATCATTGTAACATGTTTTTAAAACGCTTTCCTTATAATTTAACGTTATGAATTACAGTATTTTGATATCAATATCATTCCCAAAATCGAATGCTTGGATATTAATGGATATTCATTTTAATAGAATACAAACAAAAAAGTACCTCTTCAAGTTCGGGATTTATTAAATCCGTATGAGAGGTACTTCAGTTCATCCGAGCATTTCTTCACCCAGTTACAGGCGGCTACATAACAATAAGATTCTTAAAAGTAACCGAAAATGCCTATTATGGTTTTTCAACCTGCACATTCGCTTCATGAACTCGGTCCAGCAGATCATTGAACTGAAACAGGAGCGAGCCGAATTGATCGTGGGTCATGCTTGTTTTTTCCTGAATACATCCCGGTACAGATTGCGCTTTTTCCCGCAATGCACTTCCTTCAGGAGTCAAAGAAATCAGCACCTTACGCTCATCCTGAGTCGAACGCTTCCGGTCAATGAGTCCGGCATTCTGCAATCTTTTCAATAACGGGGTTAGTGTCCCTGAGTCCAGATACAACGCCTCGCCTAATTCCTTCACTGTACATTCCTCGCGCTCCCACAGCACGATGAGCACCAAATACTGTGAGTATGTCACACCAAGCTTTTCCAGATAAGGCTGGTATAGCTTCGTAATCTCTCTGGAGCACGCATATATGGCAAAGCATAATTGATTATCAAGTTTTAATGCTGCACCTTCATTATGATTGTTGTCCATGCTGTCAGATCACCTGCTTTCATCATTATTTTAGCACATTATATAACAAAAAACATGCTAATTGCACAAAATACTTTACAAAAGATAATTATTTTGATAAATTAAATTGTGTAAAATATAAATTGAGCGAGAGGCAGTGATTGGATTATGATGACCATTCAACAAAAAATGTACGAAACCACAGTGAAAGCGGTTGGAGGACGTAATGGTTATGTCGAGTCTTCTTCCCCTGAACTTCGTCTAAATATTGATACACCAAAAGAAATGGGCGGTGCAGGCGGCACGGGTACGAACCCGGAGCAATTGTTTGCAGCAGGCTATTCAGCGTGTTTTGACAGTGCTTTGAATATGGTTGCCCGCATGCAGCGTATTAAACATGAAGGTACCGAAGTAACAGCAACGGTCAATTTCGGTAAAGTTGAAGACGGCGGCTTCGGAATCGGAATGAACCTTGATGTTCTGGTGAAAGGTGTTGACCATGAAACAGCGGTAAAACTGGTAGAAGGCGCACACGAACAGTGTCCTTACTCCCGCGCTACCCGCGGTAATATCGAAGTGAAGCTGAACGTGCTCTAATCCGAATTATATAAAAAAGCCTCCGAGCAGTTTCTGGTTCGGAGGCTTTGTATACTTTCAGCTACACCTTCACAACAAAGGATTGACAGCTGGTTTTTCTTCCATCAAGTAACATGGCAGATGATGCATAATCGTATATACGAAACTGATATACTTATTGTATAATCACGTTGTCATAATCTTTTTTTCTTCTCCAGAACTTTGCGTCTGGAGCTTTTTTTTGTCTTACATAAAAAATATGGACATAGCGTTATTTCTATACCGTTTTATTCTTCTGAAAAACTGGCATGTGCTCTGTCCATATTCCGATATTGAATGGCTTCAGCTACATGCGACACGGTGATCTTCTCTGATTGATTCAAGTCTGCAATGGTGCGTGACAGTTTGAGAATTCGATCATACGCACGCATGCTTAAACCGAGTGCATCCATCGTCTGATCAAGCAGCTCTGCCGCGTTATGTTCTAATACCGCATATTTACGGAGCATTTGACCGGATAGTTCGCTATTCCATGAAAAAGGAAGCTTGCTGTATCTATGGATTTGTATCGCTTGAGCAGCTAGTACCTGTCTTCGCATTTCAGCGGACGACAGTGACTCCTTTTCCTCACGCCAGTCCTTCGGTTGCGATACCTCAAGCTGAAGATCGATCCGGTCCAGTAATGGACCAGAAATACGCGAACGATAGCGAGCTACCGCAGCAGGTGAACAGGTACACCGCTGATGTTGCGTATCACTTCCGAAAAAGCCGCAGTGACACGGGTTCATAGAAGCTGCAAGTAAAAAATGTGCCGGGTACTTAAAAACTGCACGTGAACGACTGATTGTCACATTGCGATCTTCCAACGGCTGCCTCAGCACCTCTAGCACATGGCGACTAAACTCAGGCAACTCATCCAGAAATAAAATCCCCCGATGTGCAAGGCTAATTTCTCCCGGCTTGGGAATGCCGCCTCCTCCCACCAGTCCAGCAGCAGAAATCGTATGATGAGGTGAACGAAAGGGGCGAATGTTCATTAAATGAGGCGATGACTCCTTCCACTTCCCGGCGGCGCTGTATATTTTGGTAACCTCCAGTGCCTCTTTTCCGGTCAAGGGCGGCAAAATGGATGGCAGCCTGCGGATAAGCATCGTTTTTCCGGCACCTGGAGGCCCGATAAGGATGATATTGTGCATCCCGGCAGCAGCGATAACCAACGCTCGTTTAGCGTGTAGCTGACCTAATACATCGCTGTAATCCTCCATAGCGTCAATTATCTCTTTGACCTCACCCATAGGTATTTGATCTGCCTGAGGCAAATGGTCATAAGCATGGATAATGATCTGCTGTCTAGCATTAATACGTTTGTCTTGATCATGATTTTCAGCTTGATTCGAGACTGGAATAGGAGCTGGATCATTAGATTTCTTAATGACTTGATTAGTGACTTGGTTAGTGAGCTCGTCATTAATTGGATCAGATAGGTAGTTAGAATTCGGATCTTTTGATTGGCCTTCAATAGCGTATTGTCCGTGATCTTTTGCTGGAATGAGATCCATCAGATGACGAACAGCGTAAATACGTATACCCGTGATCAGGCGTGCTTCACCTGCATTTTCCTCGGGAAGCAGTACCGAATGAAATCCTTCTCGCTTGGCCAAATCAACCATAGACAATACCCCGTTCACGGGGCGAATACTGCCGTCCAATGCTAGTTCACCGATAAATAGCGTCCGTTCCCCCGCAGGTAAAACGACTTGTCCGCTGGTTGTCAACAGTCCCAAAGCGATAGCAAGGTCAAAGGATGAGCCTTCCTTACGTAAATCAGCAGGAGCCAAATTTATGGTTACACGCTGGGACGGATATTTGAAACCGCAGTTTTTGATCGCTGCTCTTACACGCTCCACAGCCTCTCGAATGGCCGAATCCGGCAATCCGATGATTGCAGTTTGAGGCAACCCATTAGACAAATCAGTCTCAACTTCAATCAGAACACCGTCTATTCCATAAAGACAAGCTCCATGTAGTTTTCCATACATAACAAAAAAATACCTCTCCTCATACTGAAATGTCTCCCACGGGGAGCATTGCATATATGAAAAAAGGTGCTTCCAAATTTTCATCTGCTGCAAATATCATGTACATTTTTAATTCATATAGCTGTCTAATCAAGGTTATTCGACAAAAGATTATTTGTCAAACAGGGTTAGCTTATCCGCTGCTGGAATACGTGGTCTTGGTTCTGGAATGACTTCAGGATAACCTGCATATACCATGCCGATGATCTTCTCACCAGGCTGAATTCCCAAATGCTTGCGGAATTTCGGTGAATAAAGAAAAGGCTTTGTGACCCAAAACGTTCCGATTCCTTTACTCCATGCGGCAAGCATAAAGTTTTGTACAAAGGCACTAACCGCTGCAAAGTCCTCATCCCAAACTGCCTGACGCGGATCTTCCTCCAACACAACTAAAAGCTGAATCGGATTGTGCAAAATGCCACTTTCGAACTTGTTATCCTTGCCAATATCGGCTTCAATAGCTTCAGCAAGTTTTTTCCGGCCGTCACCGGCAAACAAGAGAAAACGCCATGGCTCGCGCATTTTATGATTGGGGGCCCATACAGCAACATCCAGCAGTTCTTTAATGGTATCTACTGGAATGGGGTCGGATTTGAACCGTTTAATGGTCCGTCGTTCCTGAATTACATCTATGACATGTTCACTAAAGGTATGCTCTGTCACGTATATCCTCCTTTGTAGGAATAGCTCGTGAATGTTCACTATAACTATAAATCAAAATGATAACCATTCTCAATAAAATATACCTTTAGCATTCCTTCCTGTCAACCTGTGCATATAAAAATTTGAAATGAACCTTCAAAAAATTTATCGCTCTTTTAGAATGCCTCGATTATATGGTCCGTGACGACCGCGGTTTCGTCAATCAATCGTACAGAGATCATATCAAAACGAATTGGAACATCCTCAATTCCGTTCATATGCAAATAAACAGCGGCTGTCTGGCGAACTTGGGTTATTTTACGTGCAGTGATTGATTCTGCTGGCGTTCCATAATTGGAGCTACTTCGGCTGCGTACTTCAATAAACACGAGAATATCATGCTGCGCGGCAATCAGATCCATTTCTCCGCTACGACATCGCCAGTTACGCTCTATGATACGATAACCCAGATTTTCCAAAAACGAAGCCGCTGCCTGTTCACCCAAAGCTCCTTTGGCTTTTCGTTGATCCTTGCCTCCGGTCCTCATGTCGTTCCTCATCAGGTGTCATCCCTTGGAGCAAGCTTATCCATTTGATATATATAGGTGAGCACCTCTGCCACCAATTGATATAGCTCAGCAGGAATTTGTTCATCCAAGTCAAGCTTGGACAATACCTCAACCAGTGCGGCATCCTCTTGAACGGGAACGCCGTGCTCTTTGGCTTTTTCTAAAATGCTATCCGCAATACGACCACTGCCTTTGGCAACGACGATAGGGGCTTCGCTCTCACCGGGAGTATATTTAAGGGCGACAGCCTTCTTCCTAGAAGGAGAAGGAGCCTCTAACGGCTCTTTCATATTTTAAGATCGACTCCTTTATACGGCTGAGGCACATAGCTTTGTACCTCCGAAGAGGCCAGACCTTTGCTCTCCTGTCTAGTCCTTACCGGCATCGGTTCGGTGCGCAGCGATAAAAGCTGATACCCTAGTGATTCCAGCGCCGTATGAATGGTTTCACGCCCACTGGTCAACAGCGAAGCGGCCCAATCCTGATCGTTATGGAGCTTGAGGCTCACAATCCGGTCCACGACTTGCACATCCACCAATGTCGGCCCTAGCGCCTTCATGTCCAAATCAAACCAAAGTCGGCAGTTGGATGCATCCAGCTCCCCACGTTTACCACGTCGAGACTGAATCTGGATCGTAGCTGTTTCACGACCATCCGGACCGACAAATGGAATAAACATGTGTACCTGTGCAAAAGGGGCCGTACGGTCCGTATTCAGCAGCAACTGCTGACCCGTCAGGTGCTGCACGACCTGCTGCGCCGCCTCTTTCAGGGCAGGCGGCAGGTCATCGCTGCCCATCAACTGGAGCAGCGCCCCCTTTACGGTGTCGGCGTCCGCTGACACCGTACCGCCCGCCGCAGTCGCTAATCCCGGCAGCGGCTGCGTCCCTTCCGGCGGCTCCATACGGGTCGCCGCCGTTCCCTGCACGGTCTGTGCAGCCGCGCGGTGTACCTGCTGCTCGTGCTCTGCACCGAGCAGCTTGAGCACGCGGCCCACCCACGGGTCCTCCGTGGGGGTGAGCTGCGTGCTGGACGCCACGGACGCCGCTGGCTGCGTAGCAGCGGTGTCCGTAGCCCGCAGAGCGCCAGCCGTAGGCTGCGGCGCTTCTGCTGCGGGCTGTTCCGGCGCAGCCGTGCCCAGCGCGGGAGGCACCGCCGAGCGCAGCTCTTGCAGCAGCGTGCGCAGCCGCTGGAGAGGCGCCTCCGGTGTGGCCGCGTTGCCCGCAGCGGCCTGCGGCGCAAAGCCGCCAGCTAGCTGCGCGGCGGCACGTTCGGCCGTAGCGGCGTTTGCAGCGGGCTTCGCCCCGGCAGGCTCTGCCGTTGCCGCAGTCGGAGTGCCTTCGGTGCCCTTGGGCTGTTGTGTACCCGCCGTGGCAGCTTGAGGCTGCTCCGCTCCGGCTCGTGAAGCCCTTAGTGCATCAGCGCCTGATTCAGGCACATTTGCACCAGAATCCACCACCACCTCCGTGGCTATGGCTCCACGCCCATTAGCTACCGTTGCTTCCCCAGAGACTGCACCTTTAGCTACAGGTGCAGCAGTTCCAGTCGGAGCATCCGTGTCTGTCGCCGAAGCGCCCGCTTCACCCACCATAGCAGCAAGATTTGCCGCCTGAGTCCCTTTCAGCGTCTCCTTGCCTCCTGCTGCCTGTGCCACTTCTGCCTGCTTTGTAGCAACAGCAACAGCAGCGGCATCCTTGGACAATACAGGAACTTGGCCTTCTGGTGTATCTGCAACAACATATGAAGAAGCCCCTGATGGAGCAAGGGACATTCGGCCAGCCCCCTTTACCGCTGTTGCTTCTCCCGCTATACGGTCAGCAGATGCTCCTTGTCCTTGCTGCTTGAATACCGCTTCAAGCTCCTGCTCCAGCGAAGACAAAAGATCATTTAAAGGAGGGCCAAACATCGCCTGTCGCAAACCGTTTATACTTTCCACCGTCAATGGCAAGCCACGTTGAAAGGCAACCGCTGCTGCCTGTACAAACGTCTCCATTTGTACTTTTCCCGGCTGCTTCGCCAAAGCGTCCCGTAAAGAAGCCGCATTTTCCGATGTCAACGGTACACCATTCTTTTGCATCGCCTGTATCAGTTCTCTGTTCTGCGCTGTATCCGGTAGCCCCACCGAATCCAGTACATCTGCCAACGCTACAGTCTGCTGTCCTGTGTTGGCTGCATCGTTCAAAGGCTTAAGCACAGTCATTCCACTGGGCGAAGCTGGCTGAACCTGAAGTAATGTGGACTGTCCAGGTTGAAGAGGGGTTTCCAGCTTGGCCCTGACCTGGGAACCTTGAATTTGCAGTACAGCTTCACCGCCGTCCTCAGACACCTTTAATACGACGCCCCGAACGACCTGACCTGGCTGCATATCGAGCTTTTTAGTCTCTCCCGCCTTCGCATCACCAAGTAATCCTCGAAATACAGAACCGATATTCATAAGGTCCCTCCTCTCTTTATGCCCTATGTTCAAGGGCTCTATTTTATTGGGTATACATTATATCGGCACAGTCCCGACTCATAATAAGTATTTATAGGTCAAACAACGTCGGTTGCTCGATCAACAAATTCCCAAGAAAGCTGCGTCTATGCATCGCTGTAGGTCCCAGCGCCAAAATTTGTTCCCTGTGTAGCTTGGTAGCGTAACCTTTATGTATGCCAATCCCATATTCCGGGTACTTTGCATCCCATTCACCTTTGCACAGCCGATCACGGGTTACCTTGGCAATGATTGAAGCCGCAGCAATAGATTGGCTATTCGCATCTCCTTTAATAATAGAGAGTTGGGGAATAGACAAGTCTACCTTTTCTGCATCTACAAGCAAATAGTCAGGAGATACCTGTAATGCCTCAACTGCCTGCTTCATCGCCAAACGAGCAGCCTGCTTAATATTGATGGCATCAATCGTTCGTGCGTCCACATACCCGACTCCTACGGCAATGGCCTTCTCCATAATCAGCTCATAGTAGGTTTCCCTCTTCTTGTCCGTCAGCTTTTTGGAATCATCCACGCCCTCCAGCAGCTCACCATTCGGCAAAATGACCGCCGCTGCCACAACATCCCCGAACAGACACCCTCGGCCTACCTCATCAATACCAGCGATGCGCTCATAGGATTGCTCCCAGAACTCTTTTTCATAGCGCAGCATGTCCGTTACCGCTACCACTTTTTCTTCCATACTCCATACCCGCCTATCTATATGTAGTTTGGCGCTTAATTCACGCCATAGTTCTGCACAATTTTATTCAGCTTAACACAGACCTGTCCATCCCAAAACCCTTTTCGTTAACCTGCCTTCACATACCAAAAAACCTTCCTCTCTCCGGAGAGATGGGGAAGGTTCTTCCTTGCCACACTATGCTATGTTGTGTATCCGGTACATCTGGCAGAATCAGTAAGGAGCTTCCAAACTGAAGCGTCCCAGCTTACCTGCACGCAGCTCTCGTAAAATGATTTTTGACGACTTTTCGAGATCTACACGTCCACCGCTGACAATACAGCCGCGTTTACGTCCAATCGCTTCCATGACACTGACAATTTCATCAGCATTTTCCGTATCCTCGGGACGTTCAGTCAGCTCAAAGCGCGCTGCCAGCTCATCCCAGTAATATTGAACCAAATATTTTGTCGCGAAAAAAGCGATATCCTCAACATTCAAAATCTCTTCCTTGATCGCGCCTGTAACCGCCAGACGATAACCAACATTCTGATCCTCAAATTTGGGCCACAAAATACCCGGTGTATCGAGCAACTCAATTTCACCAGTCTTGATCCATTGCTGTGCCTTCGTCACTCCGGGACGATCGCCTGTAGCTGCAATGCTACGTCCTGCCATACGGTTGATCAGGGTTGATTTACCGACATTCGGAATACCAACAATCAAAGCACGCATAGGACGTGGGTTCATACCTTTAGAAATCTGCCGATCTATCTTTTCCTTGAGCAGCAACTTGGCCTGAACCGGAATTTCTTTCATTCCTGTACCTGTTGTAGCATCCACCTGAAAAGCGATATGCCCCTGCTCCTTAAAGTAGGCAATCCACTGCTGTGATACGACCGGGTCTGCCAAATCTGCCTTATTTAAAATAATCATTCGCGGCTTGCCCTGCAAAATATCATCAATCATTGGATTACGGCTGGAAAGCGGCAAACGAGCATCAATCAGCTCAATTACCAAATCAATCAGCTTTAATTTTGCTTCAATTTGGCGGCGCGCTCTGGTCATATGACCAGGAAACCATTGAATCGTCACCGTCATCACCTCATTGATCGTAACTCCTAACCGTTCCCCATAGGGTTATGCGTCAGGATTACGGCAGCTATGCTGCATATTAGTTGTTCTAGTGGTTAATCCACTTCATATCCTTCACCGGCCAGAAAATAACATCAGCACGTCCGACGATTTCTTTCAAATCAATATATCCAATCATCCGACTGTCTGTACTGTTGGAACGGTTATCCCCCATAACAAAAATATGCCCTGCCGGAACTTTACCATCCTTAAAATTTTCATTCGGGAAATTTGTAAACTTGTTGTAAAGCTCACCATTTTGATGCGCTTCCTCCACTGGAGTTTTCAAGTAAGGCTCCTGAATAGGTTTACCATTCACCGTAATCGTGTCACCTTCTACCTTAACCGTATCGCCCTCAACGGCAATGACGCGCTTAATGAAGTCTCTTCCTTCATCCGGTACATGAAACACGATTACTTCTCCCGGTTTTGGGGAACGGAAATCATACAAAATTTCATTTACAATGACACGTTCTCCGGTATGAAAGTTAGGCTGCATCGACGGGCCATCCACAATAAACGGCTTAAAAAGAAACCAACGGATTAAAAAGACCAACACTAATGCGATAACGATGGCCTTGATCCACTCAAAAATCTCATTTTTCGGTTTACGCTTGGGCGTACCATCCTGATCGGTCGGCTGCTGTATAGCTCCTTGTCCTACTTCTTGCTCCATAGCTCACTGTCCTCTCTTTACGGTCAATAATCCACAGTTCCCTATGTACGTAGAAAAAACGAAAGGAGCTTGTAATCAAGCCCCTTTCGTTATTCGTTGTATTAACGACGAATTTCTTTAATTCTCGCTGCTTTACCGCGCAGTTCACGAAGATAATAAAGCTTCGCACGACGCACTTTACCACGGCGAGCCACGTCGATTTTATCGATTTTCGGGGAATGAAGCGGGAAAGTTCTTTCCACACCTACACCGTAAGAAATTTTACGAACTGTAAAAGTCTCACTGATTCCACCACCACGGCGTTTAATTACAACACCTTCAAACAACTGGATACGCTCACGAGTTCCCTCAATAACTTTCACGTGCACTTTCAAAGTGTCACCGGGACGAAAGTTAGGCAAATCTTTACGCAGTTGTTCTTCAGTGATCGCTTGGACGATATTCATCTATGACTCCCTCCTTCCGTACAGGTGTTCATGCATCTTCTGGAAACACATCCGTTTCCTTCATCATCCACAGAGGACCACCGTATTACACACAACAGATGTATTGTATCATGGAGGATACCGCATTGCAACAAGAAAAAGGGATTTGACCAAACATTATATTTAATTAATTACATTATAAAACAGGTTAGCACCTGCTTTCAAATCCTCTTATCGCTACAGCGCTTTAATACACTCTTCCCATGATCAATCCATCTTGCGCTGTTCCTCTATCCATAGCCGTTCCTTGCTTGTCAATTCAGCCTGCTCCAGCAGATCCGGTCGACGTTCCATCGTACGACGCAGTGCCTCCTGCCGTCTCCAGGCATCAATATTAACGTGATGTCCTGACAACAGCACCTCAGGCACCTTCCAGCCCCGAAACTCAGCAGGTCTGGTATAATGCGGGTACTCCAGCAGACCTGTACTAAAAGAGTCCGTTACCGCACTCGTTTCATTGCCCAGCACTCCAGGCAGCAACCGTGCCACACTATCTATAGCGACCATGGCGGGCAGTTCCCCACCAGTCAGAACATAATCTCCGATAGAAAGCTCATCCGTCACCAAATGCTCGCGAATACGCTCATCATAGCCCTCATAATGCCCGCATATAAAAATAAGATGGTCCTCTTTAGCAAACTCCTCCGCTTTCTTTTGCGTAAAAGTCACACCTTGGGGACACATCAAAATAATACGCGGTGCTTTCAAACCTGCACTCGACCTGGCCTCTCTACCTTGAACAACTTCGTCTGTGTTCACTGATATGGTTGGACGCTCTGATTCATCCAATAACGTCTCCACCGCAGCGAAAATCGGGTCAGGCTTCAATACCATCCCGCCCCCGCCGCCATAGGGTGTATCATCCACTTGACCATGCTTGTTCCCGGCATATTGGCGAAAATTAACCGCTTGCAGTGATATGATTCCCTTCTCCCTTGCTTTTCCCAGAATGCTTGCATTAAATACACCGTCAAACATTTCGGGAAACAGGGTCAGCACATCCACCCGCATTACAGTAGTCCTTCCATCAACCGTACCGTAACCCGTTTTTCAGGCACGTTTACATCCAAAATGACACCTTCTATATACGGCACCAGCAGTTCCTTGCCATCGGGCATTGTGACTACCCATACATCGTTAGCTCCTGGTGTCAAAATCTCCTTCACCACACCAAGCTTTTCTCCATCTTCTGTCACTACTTCCAAGCCAACAACTTCATGAAAATAAAACTCATTTTCCTCTAGTTCGCCTAGCCGTTCAGCGGAGACCTTCAATAAGCTGCCTTTATACTTTTCAACATCATTGATGTTATGATATTCCTTGAATTTGGCTACAACCATATTTTTTTGAAAACGTGCTGTTTCAATAGTTACAGGGATCGGCGCTTTACCATCCGCAAGAATAATCAACAACTCACTGCCTTTGGCAAAACGATCCTCCGGGAAATCAGTCGTCGTTAATATTTTAAGCTCGCCGCGGATTCCATGTGTATTCACAATTTTCCCGACATTAAACAATTGCTGCATCGTGTTCCTCCTGCATGTAATCGGTCCCGCTCCATATCATCTTCATCATGTACGAAAAAGGGTTAGGACATACATCCTAACCCACTTTCGTATATCTTTAAGATATGATGTCTACGGTAACCCGTTTATCCATCTTAACGGCTGCTGATGCAACCACAGTGCGAAGCGCCTTGGCGATACGACCCTGCTTGCCAATGATTTTACCTACATCCTCAGGATGCACGCTAAGCTCATATACGACAAGCCGATCCTTCTCCAAGGTCTTCACGGTTACATCTTCCGGATGATCGACTAAAGCCTTAGCAATGATTATCACTAATTCTTCCATGGTTGACCCTCCGTATCAGCACCTTATTTCTGTTGTTTAAGCTCATGAAACTTTTTCATTACGCCCGCTTTGCTAAGCAAGTTGCGGACTGTATCGGATGCTTGTGCACCATCTTGCAACCATTTCAACGCTTTATCTTCATCAATTTTTACAACTGCTGGTACTGTAATAGGGTTGTAATAACCGATTTCTTCGATAAAACGACCGTCACGCGGGGAACGGGAATCCGATACCACGACGCGATAGAAAGGAGCTTTATGTGCACCCATACGTTTCAGACGAATACGAACTGCCACGAAAATTCACCTCCTTCAAAAAGTAGACTGTATATTGTTATCCTATAATTCCAACGGCCTAATGGCCTTAACGGAAAGGAAACTTCATACCTTTACCCATACCCTTCAACTGCTTCAGGGCTTTGTTTTTGCCACCCTTAGGTCCCATCATGTCTGAGAACTGCTTCATCATGCGCCGCATTTCGTCAAATTGCTTGATCAGGCGGTTTACCTCAGCCAGTGATGTTCCACTGCCTACAGCAATCCGTTTGCGGCGGCTATGATTAATCATGTCCGGGTTTTGCTTTTCTTGTGTGGTCATGGAATGAACGATAGCCTCAATCCGGCCCATCTGCTTGTCATCCACTTTAACATCTTTCATTTGCTTCATATTGCCCATGCCAGGAATCATATCGAGAATCTGGTCGATTGGGCCAAGCTTTTTAACTTGATCCATCTGCTCCAGAAAATCTTCGAAGGTAAATTCAGCATTGCGCATTTTCCGCTCCATTTCCTTCGCCTTATCGGCGTCGATATTGGATTGCGCTTTTTCAATCAGGGACAACATGTCGCCCATACCCAAAATCCGTGAAGCCATCCGTTCCGGATGAAACGGCTCCATTGCATCCAGCTTTTCACCCAATGTAGCAAACTTGATCGGGCATCCAGTCACAGCCTTAACCGACAAAGCCGCACCACCGCGGGTATCGCCGTCCAGCTTCGTCAGTACAACCCCTGTTAACTCCAAGCTCGTGTTAAAGTGCTCCGCAACGTTTACCGCATCCTGACCTGTCATGCTGTCAACAACCAGCAGAACTTCGTCAGGATTCACATTCGCATGAATCTGGCGCAACTCTTCCATAAGCTCTTCATCCACGTGAAGACGACCGGCAGTATCTATAATAACGTAGTCATTACCGTTATCCTTGGCATGCTGTAAGCCCTGTTTTGCAATTTCCACCGGGCTTGTCTGATCACCGAGCGTAAATACAGGAGCGTTGATCTGCTCGCCAAGTACCTGTAACTGCTTGATCGCAGCCGGTCTATATATATCACCAGCTACGAGCAAGGGGCGATGATTTTGCTTTTGCAGCAACTTCGCCAGCTTACCGGACGTCGTCGTCTTACCTGCGCCCTGGAGACCCACCATCATAATGACCGTAGGCGGTTTGTTTGCTTTGGCAAGCTTGGCCTGACTGCCGCCCATCAACTCGGTCAGTTCCTTGTTCACGATGTCGATGATTACCATGCCTGGCGTGAAGCTGTCCATCACTTCCTTGCCGACCGATTTCTCCTTCACCTTGGCAATAAAGTCCTTTACAACCTTGAAGTTAACGTCCGCCTCCAGCAAAGCTAATCGTACTTCGCGCATCGCCTGAGCTACATCATCCTCAGACACTTTTCCTTTGCCACGCAGTTTACTAAATACATTTTGCAAGCGGGTCGATAATCCTTCAAATGCCATATTTTCGCACCTCCTTGTCTACCAGGGTTGTTTGTTTACTAATCTATATGACCTACAATTCCTGCAGGCGATTTACAATTTGATGAACATGTTGCAGAGTGCCTTCATCGGGTTTACCGATTTTACCGAACGCCTCATACAACGCTGTATTCAATTCTTCCAGCTCTCGGCTTCTGCGCTCATGTTTACTGAGCAACCCGAGCTTTTCCTCATACATTTCCAGTACCTGCTCGGCACGTTTGATATGCTCATACACGGCCTGACGGCTAATTTGAAATTCCGAAGCAATCTCTCCCAGAGAAAAATCATCATGGAAGTAATATTTCAAAAACATCTGTTGCTTCTCCGTAAGCAGAGGTTCATAGAAGTCAAACAGTCGGTTAATCCGGTTTGTCTTTTCCAGCCGATTCTCCTGACTCATCGCGTATACCTCCATCGTCAAGGAAAAACACTTTACAGTTCTTTTCAACGATCCTTATCATACATAAAAGAAAAGAAGATGTCAAGCGTTATCCCTTGTCAACCAAAAAAAAGCCGATTCACTGCCCTTAAACGGAAGTACGAATCGGCTTTTTCCCTACTAGGGTTTAAACTCTTACCGGGGTAAGATACAGCAGAACAGCCAGAAAATGAAGTACGCTGCCTGCCAGAACAAACAGATGCCAGATCGCGTGATGATACGGAAACGCCCGCCACACATAGAAGATTGTGCCCAACGTATACATTAGACCGCCCAGGAACAATAGCGTCATGCCCCCGGCGGGAACAGCCGCCACCAGCGGGTTCCAGGCAATCGTGATGAGCCAGCCCATCCCGATGTAGAACACGGTAGACATGAACAGGAAGCGCTTGGTGAAGAATGCCTTGAATAGCACACCAAACAGGGCGATTCCCCAAATAACGCCAAACAGCGTCCAACCTAATGTCCCGCGCAGGGCAACGAGCATAAACGGGGTGTAGCTGCCTGCAATGAACAGGTAAATGCAAGAATGATCGAATATTTCGAACAAATCCTTCAATTTTCCTTCGCGCAGACTATGAAGCAACGTGGAATTGGTGTATAACAGCAGCATCGTAATTCCGTAAATCGTGAAACTGACGACATGCCAAGTGGTCCCTTTCAAGCTTGCAAAAACAATGAGCAGCACAAGTGCCGCCACACTTAAAACGGCTCCAATTCCATGTGTGATCGCATTGGCTATTTCTTCCCGGCGGGAATAAGTATAGGTGTTCGCCATTGGTTCTTCACCCGGCTTCCTGTGAAATATTTTTTACATCCAAAAAATTCATATCCAGCGCCGACAGACCCTTTTCTTTCATTATACATCCCTGTGATCTCACGCAGCAACCAGATCATACTTAGCCCCAAGCCTGATTAGGCCTGTTCTTCCTCATCCGGAGCGGTTTCATCTACGCCTTCTTCCTGAATCAACCCAGCGAACAACGCATGAACGAATTGCTCGGAATCAAATGGCTGGAGATCATTCACTTTTTCACCCAAGCCTACCAGCTTCACTGGCAAATTCAGCTCTTGGCGGATCGCCACGACAATACCACCCTTCGCTGTACCATCCAGCTTCGTCAGCACCAGCCCGGTTACGCCACTTTTCTCGCCAAACATTTTGGCTTGATTGAGCGCGTTTTGTCCGGTCGTCGCATCGAGTACCAGCAGTACTTCATGGGGAGCATCGGGAATTTCACGCTGAATCACGCGGAAAATTTTGTTCAGCTCCTCCATCAGATTGCTTTTATTCTGGAGACGTCCTGCGGTATCACACAGTAACACATCCACCTGACGCTGCTTGGCAGCCTGTACAGCATCAAACATAACCGCCGCTGGATCAGAACCGGATTGCTGCTTAATGACCTCTACACCAGCCCGTTCACCCCATACCTCCAGCTGTTCAATCGCACCAGCACGGAATGTATCCCCGGCGGCCAACAACACCTTTTTACCTTCCTGTTTAAAACGATGCGCCAGCTTACCGATGGTTGTTGTTTTGCCGACACCATTGACACCGACGAACAGAATGACCGTAATCCCGTCAGAGCTCATTTGAAGCTGACTGTTGTCATTGCCCCGCAGCAGCTCAGACAGCTTTTCCGATAATACAGGCTGTAGCTCGGATGCGTCCTCGATTTTGCGTTTTTTCACTTCTACCCGCAGGTCTTCAATGAGGTTCATAACGGTGTTGACGCCAACATCGGCACCAATTAGAATTTCTTCCAGCTCCTCATAAAACTCCTCATCAATCTTCTTGCGACGAATCATCAGATCCGACACTTTTTCAACAAAACCTTTGCGTGTTTTTTCCAGACCGTCCTTGAACTGTTTGGTAACAGATTCGGTTTTGCTTGCAATGCTTTCCTTCAATTTCCTAAAGAAACTCATAGGTTCCCTCCGTTGATCTGAAAGTATGTTATTTGATGTCAGGCAATCTCTGCTTCCTCATTGTCCAGCTTGACGGATACAAGCTTGGAAACCCCGCCTTCTTCCATCGTAACTCCATATAGCACATCGGCTTCTTCCATCGTGCCCTTGCGATGTGTAACTACAATGAATTGTGTCTGTTCGGAGAACTCCCGTAAATATTGGGCAAAACGCACCACATTGGATTCGTCCAGTGCGGCCTCTACTTCATCCAGCACACAGAATGGGACAGGCTTGACATGTAAAATGGCAAACAATAGCGCCATCGCCGTTAACGCCCGCTCTCCTCCTGACAGCAGTTGCAAGTTTTGCAGCTTTTTGCCCGGCGGCTGGGCCACAATATCAATTCCCGTCTCCAGCATACGTTCCGGGTCAAGCAGTACCAGATCGGCACGTCCGCCCCCGAACAGCTTGGAGAACACCGTACCAAATTCGCGCCGGATGGCATCGAAAGTGGCTTTGAAGCGTTTGGACATTTCATCATCCATTTCACGAATGACCTGGTAGAGCGTTGTCTTGGCCTCGACCAGATCAGATTTCTGCTCATCGAGAAACGTATAACGCTCATGCACCCGCTGGTATTCCTCAATGGCACCCAGGCTTACCTCGCCCAACGCGGAAATACCGCGTTTGAGCCTTTGCACCTCGGCCTGCGTACCTTCTATATCTTCCGGTATCGGATAACGCTGCTTGGCCAGCTCATAGCTGAGTTCATAGTCATCACTTAATTTTTTCAGGACGTTCTCCAGCTCTACATCAAGCCGGTTCACTCCGATTTCTGTCTGGCGTAGCTGCTCCTCGACCGACTTGAGCTGAACGCGTTGCTCTTTCGTCTCATTTTCGGCCACTTCCAGCTTTTTGGACAAGCTGCTGCGTGCAGCACGCTTGAATTCCAATTGCTGCGAAGCCTCTTCCTTTTTAAGCCGATACTGATTGAGGTTTTCAATCTGCTTCACGCTTTCCTGTTCATTGGTCAGCAGATCAGCTTCGATGGAAGCAAGTAAGGTCTTGTTCTGTCTCGAATCCTTGCCAAGGGTATCATAATCGCCCCGTAGTCTACGCAACTGCTCTTCCAGTGAAAAACGCTCCTGATCCAGCTTTCCTTCTCTTACCTTGAGATTCGTAAGTTCTCCCTGTAGCTGTTCTTTCGCAGATTCGTTGGCCTTACGGGCAAATTCAGCGGCATGGATAGCCTGGTGGGTTTTCTTCTCTTCTTCCTCCAGCGCAGCTAATTTCAGCAACGCCTCTTCACGGGAAGCTTCCAGTTCCTTGATCTCCTGATCAAAACCCTTCTTCTCCTGACCAGATGCAGCCACCTGCTCCAGAACATGGCGAAGCTCATGCTCCAGTTGCTTGAGCTCCATTGCTGTCTGCTGTTCTTCGCCGCGCTTCACATCGCCGCCCTGACGCAGCTCGTCCAAACGAATCTGTGTCTCTTCCAGTTGGCGTTTTGTATCTACCGCGCTCTGACGCAGCCTCACAATTTGTTGCTCCGTATCGATAATATCCTGATCCAACTGATCCAACTGACGTTTACGTCCAAGCAGATTGGCATTTTTCTTGAATTGGCTACCACCTGTCATGGAACCACCTGCATTGACAACATCGCCTTCCAGCGTTACGACACGATATCTATATTGGCAACGTGCCGCAATACGGTTTGCATCTTCCAGGGTACGGGCAATAACCACATTTCCTAAAAGACTGCCTACAATGCCCGCATACCGTTGATCAAACTGAACAAGATCCGCACCGATTCCAACAAAGCCCTCGGCATCTTCCGCGATCTGGCGTTCACCCGCCCCAATTTGACGCGGACGGATAACATCCATAGGCAAAAATGTCGCTCTGCCCAGCTGACGCTGCTTCAAAAAGCTAATCGCCTGTCTGGACACCGATTCGTTTTCCATCACGATATGCTGCATCGAAGCGCCCAAAGCGGTTTCCATCGCCTGTTCCAAATGCTCAGGTACCCGGATCAGCTCTGCTACCGCCCCATGCACACCATGCAGGGTTTCTTTGCGTGCCGCCTTCAATACTTCTTTAACACCCAGCATAAAGCCATCGAAGTCATCCTGCATTTCCTTCATCGTATCTCGGCGTGAAATTTGGGCCTCACGTTTTTGTTCCCATTTGCGGACAGTGCCCTGACTTTCTTCCAGCAGCTTTTGCAGCGCCTGGTATTTTTCGCTTCCCTGAATATATCCGCTGCGCAGACTGCTGATTTCCTGACCCAGCTTCTGCACAGCCGCTTCCAAACCCTTTTTACGCTGTTCCAGTTCGGCTTTCTGGGCTTCCCATTTGCCAGATTCGTCACTTACGCGAGTCACCCGCCGTTCCAGCGCTTCCTTCTGCTGGTCGGTATAACGGATTTCGTTACGCGCCTGTGCCATCTGATTCATCAGTTCCAGCAGTCCGCCCTTCAAACTTTCCTCCTGCTCCTGGCTGATTCCGCCTGTGACACCAATCAACTTCGCCTCTTCGTCGGATAGCCGTTCACGTAGCTCGTCAAGTTCGACAGTCAATGCAGACAGTTTTTCGTTCAGTAGATCCAGCTCACTTTTGCGCTCGGAATGACGTGATTCGCTCGTGCTGAGTGATAAAATGAGCTGCTCCCTGTTTGCCTCCAGATTGCGTGTACGCTCTTTCAGCAGTTCACCGTAGCCTTCACTCTTTTCCGTAGCTTCACTGTATTGCAACAGATCACTTTGCAGCCGCTCCACTTGCTCCTCCAGCTGACGCAGCTCATTGCGGTCGCTCTCCAGCATCGCATCATGACGGGACACTACCGTAGACAGCTGTAGCTGCTCCTGCTGCAACAAAGCCAGTTTGGACGTTGCATCGCTCCACGAGGTATGAATCTGTTCAATCTGATGGACATACATCGAAATTTCCTTCGATTTCAGTTCACCCCGCAGCTCCTTATAGTGGATCGCCTTTTCCGACTGCTCCTTGAGCGGCCCGATCTGATCCTCCAGCTCACTGACCAAATCATGAATACGCAGTAAATTTTGCTCCGTGTCATCCAGCTTGCGAACCGCGTCTTTTTTACGTGATTTGTATTTAACAATACCGGACGCTTCCTCGAAAATCCCCCGGCGGTCCTCGGAACGGGTACTCAAAATCTCTTCAATACGCCCCTGTCCGATAATGGAATATGCTTCTTTACCAATACCTGTATCCATAAACAGCTCGGTAATATCCCGGAGTCTGCATGACTGTCGGTTAATAAAATATTCACTATCTCCACTACGATGCACACGCCGCGTGACCGTGACCTCGCCAAAATCAAGCGGCAACGCCTGATCCTCATTATCCAGCGTAAGCGACACTTCGCCGTAATTAACGGCCTTACGAGCATCACTACCCGCAAAAATAATGTCCTCCATTTTACCGCCGCGCAGTGATTTGGCGCTCTGTTCACCCAGTACCCAGCGAATACCGTCGGATATATTACTCTTTCCGCTTCCGTTGGGTCCGACGACCGCTGTTATGCCGCGGACGAATTCCATCTCCGTTTTATCTGCAAACGATTTGAAGCCCGCCAGCTCAATGCGCTTTAAAAACATACTCAATCTCACCTCTAACATTTAAATATGCTTGTACAACACCGTTTACCTGATTCACAAGAATTATTCCTATTGTAGCACAAGACTACTTCGGATAAAGCAAGGCAACGACATACAGAGCTACAGCAGCAAAGCCACGAAAAAAGAGCAAAACGCAGTCCATTCGCCATTGCGGGCCGGGACTCCCCGCGGACTGCCCTTTGCTCTTACTTTGTGTCCCCTGCTCGTGTAACCCGTTCGGGCCGCTCAGGTACCGATTACGATTCCGCCAGCTTCAAACGGTTTAAGGCTACTGCCGCCGCCTGCTGCTCAGCTTCTTTTTTGGAGCGTCCTGTACCTGTACCCAGCCGTTCGCTGTCCATATATACCTCAGCTACAAACTCGCGCTCGTGGGCAGGTCCGCGCTCCTCTACAATCTTGTATTCAAGCATCCCCATGTTATGATGCTGCGTCAGTTCCTGAAGCTCTGTTTTGAAATCACTCATCTGTAGCTTACCGTTTAATACAATTTGAGGAAAAATATAACGTTCCAGAAACGACCGGACGGCATCCAGACCTTGATCCAAATATAGCGCGCCTACGAACGCTTCGAATACATCGGCCAACAGAGCCGGACGAGTACGTCCGCCTGTCAGCTCTTCACCTTTGCCAAGCAGTACATATTGCCCGAACTCAAGTCCGACAGCAAATTTTACCAAAGAAGGCTCACAGACAATGGCTGCACGCAGCTTGGTCAGTTCGCCTTCCGGCCGATTAGGGTACTGATTGTACAATTGCTCGGATACAGTCAACTCCAGAACAGCGTCACCTAAAAATTCAAGCCGCTCATTGTCTGCATGCTGACTGAACCGATGTTCGTTTACGTAGGAAGCGTGCGTAAAGGCCTGCTTCAGAAGCTGCCGGTTGTTGAATTGAATATGAAGTTTCTGCTGTAATTGCTTCAAGTCTCCACTCAACGAACTGACCCCTTACGCTTCATATTTTTTTAGAATAACCGTAGCATTGTGACCGCCAAAACCAAAGGAATTGGACATCACGACATTTAGTTTCGCTTTTCTCGGCTCGTTAGGTACATAATCCAGATCACAAGCCGGGTCCTGATTATCCAGATTAATCGTCGGCGGAATAGTCTGGTGCTGAAGAGCCAGTCCGCAGATCACGGCCTCAACGCCACCGGCGGCACCCAACAAGTGCCCCGTCATTGACTTGGTTGAGCTAATCGCCACTTTATAGGCGTGGTCTCCAAGCGTTTTCTTAACTGCTTCTGTTTCTGATTTGTCACCGACTGGTGTAGATGTACCATGGGCATTGATATAATCAATATCTTCAGGATTCAACCCTGCGTCGCGGATCGCCATTTTAATACAGCGTGCTGCACCATCCGGATCTGGCTCTGTCATATGATGTGCATCGCCGGACAGACCATAGCCGATCACTTCGCCGTAAATACGTGCGCCGCGCTTCAATGCGTGCTCCAACGATTCCAGAATCAGAACACCGGAGCCTTCGCCCATAACAAATCCGTCTCTGTCTGTATCAAAAGGACGGCTTGCCTTCTCAGGCTCATCATTACGAGTGGACATCGCCCGCATCGAACAAAAGCCAGCCATTCCAATCGGACGAATAGTTGCCTCAGCTCCGCCGCAAATCATAGCGTCAGCATCACCACGCTGAATCATGCGGAACGAATCGCCGATCGCATGACTACCCGTTGCACAAGCCGTAACCGGTGATGTATTAGGTCCTTTAGCGCCGAGTGAAATCGACACTTGACCGGAACCCATATTAGCAATCATCATCGGGATAAAGAAAGGGCTTACGCGTTTAGGTCCTTTTTCAATCAGCGCATTGTGCTGATCCTCCCAGGTACCCAATCCGCCAATACCGGAGCCAACGGATACACCAACACGCTCGGCATCGGCGTTCTCTCCGATTACGAGTGCGCTATCCTTGAGTGCCAATTTACTGGCGGCAACGGCGAATTGTACAAAACGATCCATTTTTCGGGCATCCTTGCGCTCTATATAATCCTCAGGATTAAAATCCTTAATAGAAGCCGCAATTTTCGTTGTATATTCACTGGTATCGAAAGCTTCGATTTCACTGACGCCAGATTTTCCAGCCATCAGATTATCCCACAGTGTGTTCAAATCCTGTCCCAGCGAAGTGATTACACCCATTCCTGTTATGACAACACGTTGTTTCAAAGATAATCACCTCTATGTCTACTGCATATTGTATTTCAAGGCCTTACGCTCTTGTGTGCAAAAATAATATAGAATCAACTAAAGTTAGTAATGCCGCATACTCCCACCCTTGACTAAGTCATGCCGAGCCAAGCTCAAGAACACGCGGCAATTCCGTCTTTAGTTCAATCTGTATGATTAGGAGAAAGTCCCGCCTGTAACAGAACGGGACTTTTGTTGACTTGAATTAGGTATGAGATTGTATGTACTTTACAACTTCACCTACGGTTGTAATTTTCTCTGCATCTTCATCAGAGATTTCCATATCAAACTCATCTTCCAATTCCATAACCAATTCAACTACATCGAGAGAATCAGCGCCTAAATCATCTTTGAAAGATGCTTCAAGTGTAACTTCGGCTTCGTCGGCTCCCAAACGGTCAACGACAATGCGCTTTACGCGCTCCAATACGTCGGACATCCGGCTCACCTCCTCCTTAGGTATTATACGAAAATTACAATTAAAATGCCATAGAAGAGAGTTTTCAATCACTACTCTTCTTCGGGGCATGCGGATTAGCTACATGTAGCTACATGTACATGCCGCCATCCACATGCAAAGTCTGGCCCGTCATGTATGAGGAAGCATCAGAGGCCAAAAATAGCACCACATCCGCAATTTCCTCAGGCCGTCCGAGACGGGCCAGCGGAATACCGCTGAGCATATTGTCACGCAAATCATCAGCAAGCACCTGTGTCATTTCGGTATCAATGAATCCCGGGGCTACGCAGTTGACTGTAATACCTCTCGAAGCAAGCTCCCTCGCGGACGATTTGGTAAGACCGATCACTCCTGCTTTGGCAGCCACATAGTTGGCTTGTCCTGCATTGCCGAGTACGCCGACAACGGAAGAAATATTGATGATCCGACCGGAACGCTGCTTCATCATCGGTCGAGTCGCTGCCTTGAGGCAATTAAACACACCTTTCAGATTCGTTTCGATCACCTGATCGAACTCCTCTTCCTTCATACGCATGATTAAATTATCTCTTGTTATTCCGGCATTATTCACCAGAATATCGATCTTGCCCCAAGCGCCAATCACATCCTTGATTAACCGATCTGCCTCGTCGGCGCGACCAACATTAGCCTGAACCGTAATAGCTTCCACGCCTTTGGCACGAATTTGCTCCGCAACCTCTGCCGCAGCCGCTTCACTACCAGCGTAATTTACCGCTACATTAGCGCCTGCTTCAGCTAACGCCAATGCGATACTGCGGCCGATCCCCCGTGACGCCCCTGTAACGAGCGCCGTTTTTCCACTTAATGGCTTAGACATCATCCAGCCTCCCCTTGCAAGTATATAACCGTTAAGGCGATAATTGCTACTTTTAACGGGCCTCCAAGGCTTCCGTTACCGAAACAAGCGATTCCAGGCTGCTTATATTATACAGCTTAACCGTTTTGTCGATCTTTTTAACCAGTCCGGTCAAAACACTGCCCGGTCCGAACTCGACAAAAGTGTCAACTCCCTGCTCCAGCAGCCATGCTACACTGTCTTCCCACAATACCGGGGAATAGACCTGCTCGACCAGTAGCTGGCGAATTTCGCCACCCTCACGCACAGGTTTCGCTGTGACATTGGCTACAACCGGAACCTGTGCTTTGGAAAAAGCCACGTCTTCCAGCTTGCCAGACAACTTAATCGCTGCTTCCTTCATCAACGAAGAATGAAAAGGACCACTGACCTCCAAAGTAATAGCACGCTTGCCACCCGCTTCCTTCACGCGTTCAGCGACAGCGACTACGCCCTCCTTCGTACCGGATACGACAATCTGCCCCGGGCAGTTGATGTTCGCCAATTCGACCAGTTGACCGGATTCCGTAATATCACGGCATAGTGTCGCCAGCGCTTCACGGTCGGCTCCCAGTACAGCAGCCATCCCACCTTGTCCGTCAGGAATAGCTTGCTCCATGAACTCCCCACGAGTACGAACGATCTCAACTGCATCTTCAAAGGCAAGTACGCCAGAAGCAACGAGGGCACTGTATTCTCCAAGACTGTGCCCAGCCACGTAATCAGGGCGAATGCCCTTTTCCTTGAACGCTTCATACAACGCAATGCTCGCCGTCAACAGCGCAGGCTGCGTATTGGATGTCTGCTTCAAGGCTGTATCTGGACCTTCAAAAATTAGTGAGCTTAGCGCAAAACCTAACCGTTCGTCCGCTTGGCGGAACACTTCTCTTGCCGCAGGAACCGCTTCATAAACATCTTTAGCCATACCTACAGCTTGTGAACCCTGACCGGGAAATATAAATGCCGTTTTGCCCATCGTGTATGCACCTCTCTGTATCCAATGCTTGTCCTGTAAAGTACCCGACAAAATCAATATTGTATCAAACCCGCCGCTTTCTTACCAGACAAGAACCGACGCGCCCCAAGTCAAACCACCGCCGAAGCCCACCATTAATACCCGGTCGCCTTCCTTCATGCGGCCTTCCTCGGCTGCTTCTACAAGCGCAAGAGGAATTGATGCAGCTGATGTATTCGCATATTTATGAACATTAATGATAACCTTTTCTTCCGGTAGATCCAAACGCTGCATCGCCGATTGAATAATACGAATATTGGCTTGATGCGGAACGAACAAATCAATATCATCTTTGGAAAGCCCCGCTTTTTCAAGCACATCGACAGTTGCCGTTCCCATAACACGTACCGCGAACTTGAACACTTCGCGTCCGTTCATATAAATATAGTGTTGCTTGTTTTCTACGGTATCCGCACTTGCAGGCAAACGTGAACCGCCAGCTTCCAGCTTAAGCAATCCGCCTCCTGCTCCTTCGGCACCAAGATCAAAGGATTGGAATCCTCTACCCTCAGGTACTTCACCAATTACTACCGCCCCTGCACCGTCTCCAAAAAGAACACAAGTATTGCGGTCTGTATAATCCGTGATCCGGGAAAGACAGTCTGCCCCAATGATTAACGCATTATTATAAATGCCCGTCTTAATAAAGCTCGTCGCAGTTGCCAGCCCATATACAAACCCTGAGCATGCCGCAGACAAATCAAAAGCTGCTGCGCCTTTGGCTCCGAGCTTGTCCTGAAGAATGCAGGCAGTCGAAGGAAATGCCATGTCCGGCGTAACCGTAGCAACAATGATCAGATCCAAATCCTGTGCCGTCATACCTGCGGATGCCAATGCCTTAATCGCTGCTTCATAAGCCAAATCGGACGTAGCCTGCTCTGGAGCCGCAATGTGGCGCTCCTGAATCCCTGTACGGCTGACAATCCATTCGTCACTTGTTTCCACGATTGCTTCCAAATCTTTGTTCGTCAATATTTTCTCAGGCACGTATTTCCCTGTTCCGATAACACCAACCGACCGCAAATTATTCATATCGTCACTCACTTCCTACTGATTTCCTTGGATATACTTTCCACCAACTGGTTTTGCAAGGCTGTACGGGCCTGTCTTACTGCATTTTTGACGGCAATGCCGTCAGATGAACCGTGACTTTTCAATACGAGTCCGCTCAGCCCCAGCAAGGGAGCGCCGCCATGTTCTTTGTAGTCCAGCTTATCTTTCAAACCGCGAAGCTCAGGCATAATCAGAGCCGCTGCCAGTTTGGTTTTTAAGGATTTACTAAACTGCTCCTTTAAGAGAGAGAATATCGCACCCGCCGTACCTTCCAGCGATTTTAGCATGATGTTTCCGGCGAATCCGTCACACACCAGCACATCGCAATTCCCGGTCAGCACATCTCTAGACTCCACATTACCTACAAAGTTAACAGACAACTGCTCAATCAGAGGAAAAGCCAGTTTCGTCAGTTCATTGCCCTTCCCGGCTTCCGTCCCAACATTCAGCAAACCCACTCTGGGGGAAGCCACACCATGAACCTTTTGTCGGTACAAGCTACCCATCAGCGCATATTGGGCAAGATGTTCGGGCTTAGCGTCCATATTAGCTCCCAAGTCCAGCGCCAACACACCCTGATCGTCAATCGTTGGAATCATCGGTGCAAGAGCAGGACGCTCAATACCTGCCATTCTCCCAACCACCAACAAACCTGTTGTCATCAGCGCACCCGTATTACCTGCCGATATCATGGCATCTGCTTCGCCTTCTTTGACCATTCGGCCAGCTACGACCATGGAGGCATCCTTTTTACGTCGTACTGCCTTCACAGGCTCATCCTGCGCATCTATCGTTTCGGATGCATGGCGAATGTTGAGATTCGCAGGCAATGCTCTGCCGTTCAGCACCGATTCAATTCGTTCCCGGTCACCAACCAGCGTAATGTCTGTATCCTTCCATTCCGCCGCCGCAGATAACGCGCCCTCTACTGTCGCCTCGGGAGCATTGTCTCCCCCCATGGCATCAATGGCGATCCGCATGCTGACTTCCTCCTTCGCTATACTCTTCCTCTGTGGAGCGGTAAATGACAAAGTTACCCTGGAACACCATTTCTTCCCCCACGTAAGCAAACACTTCTACTTTGGCTTTCCCTTTTTGCTCGGGATTTGATCGCACATATGCTTTGGCAATGCACTTTTCTCCCAAATGAACAGGGCGGACAAAGCGGATGTCCGCCGAAGCGGTCAACGCTATCTCATCATTAATCACGGCAACAGCCAAAGAATTGGCCTGGGCAAACACATAATGCCCCCGCGCAATGCCAGTGCGTGAAAAGATATGCTCTTCTTTAATTTCAAAAATGGAAATACCGCTTCTGTCCAACTGGAGATCCACGATATCCCCGATCACTTCATGTAAAGGCAGGGAGCGAACCTGATCGTAGGAACGCTCAGCCATCAGCTTCAGTCGCTCCCGCAGCTCTGGGATACCCAATTCCATCCGATCCAGCCGAATCGTCTGAATGCTCACCTTAAGCTGTCTCGTCAGCTCCTGATCCGTTACGAACGGATTCTCATCAATTAATTGAGTCAGCCGTTGCTGTCTCTGTCTCTTTGGCAAACGTTCGATATCAGTGACGCCTCCTTTCCCTGCAATAAATTACCGTTCAGCCGGCGGTTCGGGTTACTTCACGTGCTAGCGGCGAATGCTTCATGCCGATTTGTCATCTTGTATGTATAAAGAACCCCTTCGGCCCTTCTTTCTTAGAACCTGGTACTAAAACAGTATATAGCATGCGGCCGTAAAAAGAAAGTACGAAGACAAAAAAAGTAGCGCCTCACTAAAGTGAAGCGCTACTTTTCCTGCGAAGATTCCAAAGAATCCGCTTATCGGACATTATTGAGAGATAATCTCTCTAGCTTTGTACGTTCCGCAAACTTTGCACACATGGTGAGCAAGTTTCAATTCGCCGCATTCGGAGCATTTCACCATACCTGGTACTGCCAGTTTAAAGTGAGTACGACGTTTGTCGCGACGAGTTTTGGATGTTCTCCGTTGAGGTACTGCCATTATTCCCACCTCCTTAACCAGATCAACCCGTATAACGGGCGTGACTTCTTATCTCATTCAAGACTGAAGGAAGCTGCCGGAAGCAGCTACCTCACAGCCGGTGAATCAAGCCTGCAACATCCATGTGTCGGTTCTGTAACTCCCCTGCACAAGTGGATGATGATTTGTCAGAATTGAACTCAATTCTCATTTGAAAAAATCCTTAAGCCCTGCCAGACGCGGATCAATCTTTTTCGTATCGCCATCGTCACTGTCTTCGGAGCCAACGCTCCAGTTTTGTCCGGCCGCAGGAGCGATCCCCTGACAATCCTCACTGCACACAGGCGCAAACGGCACGTGCAGTACAAACAGCTCTTCACAATACGGTGCAATGTCGAAGGAATCCCCCGTCACTGCGATAAATTCGCCATCTTCATCCTCCTCTTCGCCAACCGAAGAGATTTGCTTGAACCGTTCACGGAATTCAATCTTCAAATCCTCGTGCATCGGACTTAAACAGCGTGAGCACAGCATGTCCAGACCTGCGGTCAACGTGCCTTCCACGCTCATTAAGCCTTGACCCAGACTAACGGCGACCAAATCGGTCTCCAGCGGGGAAACGGCCGTAACATCAGGACGATCATCCACCAATTCACTCACATTGAGAGCTTCACGGATCGGAAAAGGACCATCACTTGTTGCTACTTTGCGAAAAAATAGTTGCATCGCTATCACTCCAAACAAACAAAAATTATTATACCGACTGATCGAGTCGTTTGTCAACACCTTTCACTTTACACCTCTCACAAATCCATCGGTTTTCCAATGGTTCCGCAAGTTTTATGCGAAAGCGAAAATACGTTGCATGGATCATGTACCTGTGAGTATTCGTACCCCCGCCACTCTTCGTGTACAATAATGCGAGTATAAAGCTTTTTTCTTCAGGTCTCAATGGTCTTGTTCATTTCGGATCACAAAAAAGCATCATCGCTACCCCTAGAGCAATCATTTACTGGTGGAGAACCATCCTTTTCAGGATAGTCACCAGATTGGCGACATCAGAAAGGAGCCGAAGTATAGCCTTGAAAACCCTCGGTATTATTGTAGAATACAACCCGCTACATAACGGTCACACGCATCACTGGAAGGAATCTCTTCGCATCACTGGCGCGCAGCGCACGGTGGCTGTGATGAGCGGTCCCTTCCTCCAGCGGGGGGAACCCGCAATTGTGGACAAATGGTCCCGCACCGAAATGGCACTTGCCATGGGTGTGGACCTGGTTTTGGAGCTGCCTGTGGCCTATGCCGTCCAGCCCGCAGAATGGTTTGCCCACGGGGCGGTCGCCCTGCTCCGCGCCACGGGCGTCGTCGACGCGCTCTGCTTCGGCAGCGAGAGCGGCGACATCGCCCCATTGCGCGCGCTGGCCCGCGTGCTGGCGGCGGAGCCTGCCGAGTTCAAGGCCGGCATCACGCAGCGCCTGAGCAGCGGCGCAAGCTACCCCGCCGCCTACGCGGGGGCCGCAGCCGAGCTCGCGGCCGAAGGGGCGGACGGCGCTGCGCTCGCTGCGCTAATGCAGCAGCCCAACAATACGTTGGGGCTGCATTACTTGATTGCGCTGGAACGGCTGGGCAGCGTAATCAAGCCCTTCACCGTAGCCCGCACGGGATCGGGCTACCACGAAGCCGTTGCGCCCGCGGACGGGGTCATCGCCAGCGCCACGGCCATCCGCCGTCTCCTCCTCGACGGCGGGCCGGAGGCCGCGTCGCCGTACGTGCCTGCGGCGACGCTGGAGATTTTGCGGCGCGAATGGCAAGCCCGACGCGCGCCGCTGCATTGGGAAGCGTTCAGCCAACCGTTGCTGAACGCCCTGATCACGCGCAGCCCGCAGCAGCTGGCGGAGCTGCACGAGGTGACCGAAGGGCTGGAGCATCGCCTACGGCAATCGCTGTACACGCTGCCCCAGCCCTCCGTAGAGGCATTACTCGCCGCTGTCAAGACGAAGCGGTACACTCGTACGAAGCTTCAGCGTATGTTCACCCATATTTTGCTGAATCATGCCAAAACAGATATGGCCCCCTCCAAGCTGGCGAAAGGCCCCGGCTATATCCGCGTACTCGGCTTTAATACTGCCGGACGCGAGCTGCTGGCCCGAATGAAGCAGACAGCGACCCTTCCAGTATGGGTTAAGCCGTCAGCCGGATCGCATCCTCATCTGGACTGGGACACCGCAGCAGCCGCCATACACGCCGCCGGAATGCCCCGTCCCGCCATTCGTGACATGTATGCCGATTACTTGCGGCCGCCCGTCATGATTTGATCGGGAGCTTTTCCATATAAGTTAACGCATCGTCAAGCTTGCGAACCGGAACGAGCTTCATTCGGGTTCCGATTTGCTCGGCTTTGGCCTGGGCTTCCTTATAATTGTCCGTCGGGACGAAAAACAATTCAGCACCCTGACGGTCAGCAGCGACAATTTTATACTTTGCACCGCCGATCGCTCCCACCTTACCGTTCTTATCAATCGTACCCGTACCGGCAACACGATATCCCTTGCTCAGATCGCCCGGTGTCAGCTGATTATAAATTTCCATCGTAAACATCAAACCGGCCGAAGGCCCGCCCACATCCGTTGACGTAAAATGAATCGTTTTACGTTCATCCTTTGGCTCTACTTTCTGAACGGTAGCGATGCTGACTCCAAAGCCGGGACGCTGTTTGCCTGTTTCGCTGTCCGTGATGGTCATTAATGGAGCTTGCACCGTCAGCAGCTTGCCATCACGTTTTAGCTTCACTTTAGCCATCGTTCCCGCCTTTTCATCCTCTAGGGCATTTCGAATGGAACGATTATCCGTCACCCTTACCCCGTTCAGCTCCAGAATTTCATCTCCGGGATGAAACACACTGTTCGAGCCGGGTACCTTAAATACATACACATAATCCGGCACAATGCGATAAGGAATATCGGCCCGCGTATAAGCAGCCTCCATCGCGGAAGACTGGGAATCTCCCATATACCACACCTGCTCTGCTGCATATTCGTCTTCACTTCGGCCGTGCAGGCGATCCTCCTTGCGCTGAATCTCCGAATTGGCATCCAGCTTCGACATACCCAGCATAATGACATTGGCATAACGCGCCGATACCGTCGTCATCATAAAGGTCCCCCGTTCGCTACGGTCACCTTCCTGGACGGTAACCATCGGCTTGATTTCATTCGCCCCGCCGGGTCCATAGATCAGATACGGGGTTGGCATATATACCAGCACATAGACCATAGCGGCCAGGAACAGAACATATCCGGTTGTAAAAAAAGCTCTGTTCCGGTTAATTCGTTTCATCGCTTCTCCCCCTCACAGCCTTAACTTCTTCCTATCTCACCCAAATACACTCTGTGCCCTGCCTGTTCTCAATTCTTACAAAAAAGCATACATTATTTACCGACAGCGCGTACGAGCACCTCGGCCGATTACAAACAAACGCGAACAGGCGCTAGAAACAACATACGGTGAACTCTACTATATTTATGCACGATGAGATTCGTTTTTAAATGTTAAATCATATCACTTCCAGGGAGGTGAACCCTTTGCTACAAAAGGAAGCCCATTCTGCTTCTTATTGGACAACCCTGTTCCTAGGACTTGGTGCCATTCTGCTTGTGCTGGCTGTTGTCGCCTCACCGGAAGAGGTATTTCAAGCCTCCGCCCAGGGACTTAAGCTATGGTGGAGCATTATTTTCCCGGCCATGCTCCCTTTCTTAATGCTGTCCGAAATGCTCGTCGCCTTCGGTTTGGTGCATGGGCTTGGCGTCCTCCTGGAACCGTTCATGCGCTCCTGGTTCCGTCTTCCGGGTCGAAGCGGCTGGGTACTGGCCCTCGGTCTGACCGCCGGATTCCCGGCTGCTGCGGAAGCAGTGCGCCAATGGACACAGCAGGAGGATATGACCGATCGCCAGCTTAGACGATTGACCGCTATCGCTCATTTCTGCAACCCGATTACCATCCTGCTCGTGATCGGGACAGGATTGCTGCACAATGCTGCTGTAGGCGCCATGCTGCTTGCCATTCACTGGATCTCCGGCCTGTTGGCGGGATGGATTACAGTCAGACTAACTGCATCGTCAAAAGAATCGCAAAAACGGGAAACGCCAGTTGCCCTCCGGCGAACCTCTGTTTCCCGTACTTCTACCACCCTCATCCGGTCCGCATGGGACGCCACACGCTCTGCCAGAGAACGAGACGGGCGCAGCTTCGGAAAGCTGCTGGGCGAAACCGTATCCCATGCCGTACAGACACTTATGATGACAGGTGGATTCATTATTTTCTTTTCCGTGCTGATTCGGCTGCTATCCATGTACTCAGGTCAAGGAGCATTTTCTTTCATCTGGCCCGCTTGGATAGAAATCCATCTCGGTTCCTATGAAATCAGCCGACTGCCCTACGACCTTCGTACACAAGCGGCTCTGATCAGCGCCGTACTAGGCTGGGGAGGGCTATGCGGCTGGCTCCAAATCACAGCCGTCACCAGACCCTCGGACAAAGGCATCACGTTCACCATATCCAGGGTGCTTCATGGCATCATCGCCTTTATGCTCACACTCGTTGCATGGACGTCTCTTAGCCTTATGACAAGCAATGCACTTCCCGCTTATGTTAGCCGCAGCTCCGTTTCTTCCTTCGCGGAAGGCGGTTATGATCCAGCCGCGCATTCCGTTATAGCAGAGAGCAGCAACCTATGGACACAGTTGGAAAGTCCGTCACTGTATCCATGGCAATTGACCGTCTTGTCTACTGCGCTGCTGGTCGCGATTATACTTACACTGCTCGTCATTTCCTTTATGACTTCATGGTGGAGCCACCGCGATTGGCGTTAACCTTGGCACGAAGCGCATCCTCGACTTCAGGGGCCACCAGATCTACGACCTTGCCATCAAAATGGGCGATTTCCTTCACCATACTGGAACTCAGATATGAATAAGTCGGGTTCGTCATCATAAAGATCGTTTCGGCATCCGGGTTCAGCTTATGGTTTGTGGAAGCCAATTGCAGCTCGTATTCAAAATCTGTCACCGACCGGATTCCTCTGACGATAACCTGAGCCCCTTTTTCACGTACATAATTGGCTGTCAGGTCACGGAAGCTGTCCACCTCAATGTTCGGAATATCGCGGGTTACCGTCCGCAGTAGCTCCATTCGCTCCTCCAGAGAAAACAGTGGATTTTTACTAATATTGTTAAGTACCGCGACAATCAGCAGATCAAACTGCCTCGCCGCTCTTTGAATAATATCCTGATGCCCCATCGTCACGGGATCAAAGGTTCCCGGATATACGGCAATACGTGGTTTGTGCTCAGTCATGATGGTCCTCCCCGCCTGATTCGGCTATACCGGATGTTTCCGTTCCGGCCTCCGTATGTTCTGCATCGTCCGGTTGCTCTGCTGCAAAGCGGTAGATAGATAACGTTGTTTCGCCATAGACCGCTTTTTTGACCTGTTCGAACGGCCCAAAGCTTTCCGGGTACTTATGTCCCGACTCATACTCCAGCACAATGACTGCCTCGGAACGAAGCAAGTCAAGTTCAGCCATACGGCTCATCAATTCATCACCATGCTTGAGACGATAGGGCGGATCCAGAAAAACAGCATCAAAAAAAGCTCCACGTTTAGCCAGCACCTTGAGCGCTCGTCCGGCATCATTGCGGAACACTTCAGCCTGTTCTTCCAATCCGGTTTTTCGCAAATTTTCTTTAATGACATCAATACTTTTTGATTCCATATCAATAAAGACTGCCTTGTCCATTCCCCGGCTGAGCGCCTCTATACCCAGGCCGCCACTGCCTGCAAACAGATCAAGCGCGACTCCCCCATCAAAATAAGGACCTATCATGCTAAATAACGCTTCCTTGACCTTATCCGTGGTTGGTCGCGTCCCTGTGCCGGGAACTGCCTTTAACGGCCTTCCTTTGGCACTACCCGATACCACTCTCACGCTGAAACTCACCTATTTTCTATATGTGTTGATAACCATATAAAGATTATGACGTTATCGTACCACATGCATAGCCGTTTGAAAAATGTAGGGTTTGAGGAGGTATAAAAAACCATATCGTGGGCATCCTTAAGATATCGGCATTCAACCAATGTCGTAGACAACCGCGGAGAAGACTTACGTTTCCCCATAAGCTCTTCGTCCGGTTTCTCCTCTCCCATTCGGGCGCTCTTAATGGAGCGCCTGATTTTCTTTTGCAAAAAAAAGAAGCTGCTCGCTGGCAGCCTATGTATATATGGAAGTGATGTTATACTATTTAAGCAGCTCTTCGGGCGTATCTCCCTGATAGACATACACATAACTCGCTACCGATACAGCAAATACAGCAAACATAGACAACGATGTCGCTAGACCATATACGATTTTTTTCACCATTTTCCTCACCTCCTTCCCCGAATCAACGTCAGGCTCTGGACTAGAAAAGCAACAGCCACTACAGAGGAACCGATTACAAAATTAGTACATACAAGCAAGGAAGACAACAATCGCAGGAGGGGATAAAACCGGGATGGAATGCGCGACTGCTTTTCTATTCTGGACGGGGCAAAGCATAAGACAAGAAGCAGGGATAATCCGGTGAACACGTTTGTCCACCAACTATGTAAAGAGATACAGGATAGGGCTGTAAAAGCTAAAGAGGTCGCCACAACACATGCCATCCCTGTTTTTAGATGAATTCCTCCTGACATTTGACGCAACAAGGCAAAAACCACTAGAATCGTCACAGCTTCTGCCGTCCGCCCGGTGAAGAATGAGGCGAGTAACGTCAGCACAATAATCATGGAGGCATTTATAATAAGAGCCAGTGCATATTTAAGTACCGGGATAGAAGCCGGATGATCCGGCACAGTCCGTTTGATCTGGTTAGCAAGCTTGAAAGCCATCGTTTCAATCATCCCGATATTCCTTTCCAACCGCATAATAGATGAAGAATCCCGATACCAGTGCAAAAAACATCATATTTAACCATACCTCGTTGTAGTACAGCACGATAGAGGTGGATATGAAGGATAAAATAATGAGTGTAATCACAATGCCGTATTCAGCTCTAAATTTAAGCTTTTTGAAATTAACGGCAAACCCGATGCCTTTTCGATACAAAATAAATGAAATGAGCAGTCCTGCCACCGCACTTACCATTTGCAGCAGATAGCCCTTCAGGGAACCGTCCTGTAGCTCAGAGACTGGCAGGCTCCCGAACATCGCTTTTAAAAGCACCGACTGAATGACCGCATAAGCAAAATAACCGGTGACCGTCATAATACCTGACCATACAATCGGAATTTTCACCACCGTAGCGAGCAAAAAAATAAAAAGCAGCATATTAATGACAGGCACCAGATAAGCGAGAGAAAATTCCTCTCTCAGCAAATAACTTTGCAAATTCATAATCAGGTTCACAAAAATTGCTTGCCATACATAAGGAGTCATTTTAACTTTAAAAATACTAAGAATGAGCGCAAAAACTGCCACTCCTTCAAACGTGGAAAATACTAAAAAGCCGAAAGGCTTCACAAGCATACGTGCATCTCCTTTTCAATTCCAACAAATCTCATCGGTGTTTTCAAAAAACTTGGATGTACATCGAATATAAAGGGCTACGGCCTACTTTTCAAGAGGTCTTTTCAATGATTTGATAGATTTCTTTAAGCACTTCAACGAAATGTTATCGGATGAGAAGAAAGCTCCAGCTCAGGCAACACTTTCCTTGACCGAATCTTTCTGTGAGCGCACAGACTTCATACGTGATATGATCTTTTTTCCCCAACGAATGCCCGGTTGCTCGATCCAAGAATAGGTGAGCCAAGACAGACCTGTAGTCAACAGTAGTGTCATGATAAACATCAGAGTCATATTAACAATAGGGAAAAAGGGTAGCTTGATCTGATTGACCATCTCCAGAGCAAGCAGATGCGTCAAATACATACTGTAGCTAAGGCAGCCGATCCATGACCATCCCCGGTTTAGCAGCCACACAGGCTGCCAGTGATACAAAGCATAGGCTGCCAGCAGCAACAGGACACCGATGAGATAATCCGTCATCCCCGTACAAAGAGCAAACAGTACGGAGCCAAGCAGCAATCCCCCGCTGAATCGATCCATAATTTTCCAATGCCGCTCGTCTTTCCATATGAAGAACAGCAATACCCCCAGTCCGAAAACAGGCAGTTGGTTGGGAAACCACAAATACAGATAATGCCCCCATAACGAGTGATTACTGATCCATGGAGCATACGCAAACACCGCATTCAGTCCGAAGCTCAGTACAAGCGCGCCGGTCACAAACCAGGCAGCATGCCGAATCGATTGAATGAGCTTAAATAATAGCGGCACGCACAGATAAAAAATACATTCCACCGCAATGGACCACTCCACACCGATAATGCTGTTGATCCAGTACGGGTTCAGGCCATTCAGAAACAAAATATGGGCCGCGATATTGACAACGGTGACCCCTTCCTGATCCCCAAGCCAGAAACGGGGCCCTGTCCCGTTCACAACCAAGTAGATGATTAGCATAACGTAATACAACGGGGCAATACGAAAAAAACGACGCACCAGATACGCCGAGACCCCCTCTTTCCTGTCGCCCATACGTCTGCTCAAAGACAGAAAGAGCGTAAAAGAACTAGCCAGATAAAATAAAGCGACCCCTTTCGCTCCCAAACTTAAACCCTTTTGCAACCATCCGTTTAGTCCCTCTACGTGCTGGCTGACATGGACAAGCAACACGCCCATAATCGCCAGTGCTCTCAGCGTATCTACAAATTGCAGCTTATTATGTTCCGTTTCACCCTTGGCTACGGGCATTGTATCCCTCCATATCGGTTCTTTAACGATACATTTTGTATCTATAATACACAAAGCGTATCGTTAAAGTAAATATGCCGGCATGAAAAAAAACACCTTCTAGCAAGCAATGACATGCAGCCAGAAGATGTTCATCTTGTCAAGCTATTTTATTTATTTAAATGAAATGGCACGGTCGTTACGATGACGTCTTTATAATTGATCAGATAAGCTCTCATCAGCAAGCTGGTCTGGTTGTGTAAAATATTTTCCCACCAGTGCTTCGTGATGAATTGCGGAATAAGGACGGTAATATGATCTTCGTCCGCTTTTTTCCACTCCACCGTATCAATGAACTTGCGAAGCGGATTGATAATGCTCCGATAACGGGATTTCAGCACCACCAATCGGATACCTACATCCCACTCTTCCCATTTTTGCTCCATCTTGCGGATCGCTTCATCATCAACACCTACATATACAGCAACCACATTATCCGACAAGGTCTTGGCATAGCTGATGGTATTCATCACGACCCGTGTAATGCCAGCTACCGGAATAATGATTGTATTACCTTTGACCATAGGTTTATCCTTCGTAATGTCGATCCGCAGTTGCTCCGCTGTATTTTTATAATGTCCATTGATCTTCATAAAGAAATACAGTACCAGAGGCAGGAAGATAAACACCATCCACACCTGACTAAACTTGGTGAAAATAAAGATAAGCGTAATGGACAGCGTGGTCAGCATCCCAACCGTATTAATAGCAAGCTTGACGACCCAGCCTGACGGCTTGAGACGAATCCAGCGAATCATCATTCCAAGCTGAGAAAGCGTAAACGGGATAAATACCCCTACAGCATAAAGCGGAATCAGATTTCCCGTATTGCCGCCAAATACGATAACCAGCAATGCCGAGAAAATACTCAGAAATAGAATACCGTTCGAGTAACCAAGCCGATCTCCGCGAACCATGAACATATGCGGCATGTATTTGTCTTTAGCCAGCATAAATGCAAGCAACGGAAAGGCCGAATAGGCTGTATTCGCCGCCAAAAACAAGATCAGCGCCGTCACGCCCTGAATGATGTAATACATCACACCACGCCCGAAAGTGGCGTTCGCAATTTGCGAAATGACCGTTTCATGCGGATTTGGACGAACACCGTACCAATAAGCCAGCAGGCTGATTCCGATAAACATACACCCGAGAATCAAGCCCATCATCATCAGCGTAGTTGCCGCATTTTTGGCAGCAGGCTTGCGGAAGTTCGGAATGGCATTTGAGACAGCCTCTACCCCGGTTAGCGCCGAGCAACCTGAGCTGAACGCCTTCAGCAGCAGAAACAGACTGACGTTAGATACCGTAGCTCCAAATTGTGGTGCCGCAGCATGAGCTCCTCCTGCCACGTAATGGATGATACCGCTAATAATCAGAACAAAGATCGAAACCACGAACAAATAAATCGGTACAGCCAGCACCGAGGCAGATTCCGTTACCCCGCGCAAGTTCATAATGGTCAAAAAGATGATCATGATCAGTGCAATCGCGATCCGATGATCATGCAATGATGGAAACGCCGATGTAATAGCATCTGTACCCGCCGACGAGCTGACTGCTACTGTCAGAATATAATCGACCAGCAAAGATCCGCCTGCAATCAGACTCGGTGCCCTGCCCAAATTGTCCTGTGCGACGATATAGGCGCCACCGCCACCGGGATAGGAAAAAATAGTCTGTCTGTAGGACAGAATCAAAATAATCAGCAATCCCAATACCGCGATGGATATAGGAATGGAGTACCATAGGGCAGCGAAGCCCGCTGTAATCAAAACAAGCAGAATTTGCTCTGTTCCGTAAGCTACAGAGGACAACGCATCCGAGGACAGGATGGCCAGAGCCTTAAGCTTGTTTAGTTTCTCATCTTCAAGAGCCGTCGATTTTCGTGGACGACCGATTAGTAATCTTTTGACTTTACTCAGCATTTCGTTAACTCCTTCTTTGGATGAGGGTTTTGCAGAAGAACTTTGGATCATATGTTATTATGTCACCTGAACATCAGATTGATGAAACAAATGAACTATTATTTTATACTCCCTCATCCGAAAAAAAACAATAAGGAATGCTCCCTAAAAAGAGCATTCCCGCGTAAGAAAGAGTATTTCGCTTAAATACCCTTATAAATACAATAATTTGAACCTTTCAGGGGTAATTCCTTCGGCCTTGCGGAAAGTCGCCACAAAATGACTGACATCACGGAACCCTACCCGCTCGGCGATCTCTTTTACCGTTAAGTGCGGGAAATCAGTCATCATTTCCTTAGCCTTGCGCAGACGTATGACGATCAGATAAGCGTAAGAGGTCACACCGAATGCCTGCTTGAATAATGTATTCAAATGACGGGCGCTGACATTCATCATCACCGCCATATCGGACAGGCCGATATCCGGGCTGGCATAATTTTCTTCCATAAAAGCCAGCACAGGCCCCAAACGTTCTACATTATGAGACAAGGAAGGCATAGAGCTGTATTGACCATGTTTGCGCAGCAAAGTTAGAAAGCGGTACATATTGGCCGAAGCGTCCAGCCCTGATAAATCCCGTTCACTCGCCATAGAATGAAGCATACTTTCTCCGAAGCTGTGCAGTTCACTATGAGCGTCCCAATGATACCCGCGCGTATGCTTTAACCCTAGCTCGGTCAGCACAGCAGCGGCTATCGGTCCGTCAAACGTAATGTACAGCGTTCGCCATACTTTCGTCGCCCGGCTGTAAGCATGGGACTCGCCCGGTAGCAGCAGAACTCCGGCATGTTCTCCCAAACGGAAAGAGCCCCCCTTGAAAGTGAATACCCCTTCCCCGGACACGGTCTGAATCCAGTGAAAGCAAGGATAGCCCTCTGGCCGGGATACATCCTCCTGCCTGCTGTTAAATCCGATACTTTCGATAAAAAGCGGTAAAGAATGCTCCCGCGTAGTTAGAAAAAATCGCAAATGATGGGGAGTTAAGATCATAAAAGGCACCTCCGGCGCACGCGGTTATGTATTCCTTAATGCAGATCCATATTGTTATATCCATGTTCATTTTATTATATTTAAAAGCGTTTACTTGTATTATAAGATAGAATTATTCTTATATATAGAGGTGATTGGCATGATAAGCGGTAAACTGCCAAAAGTATTTTACGGCGGAGATTACAATCCTGAGCAGTGGGATGACACCACACATCAGGAGGACTTACGGATGTTCCAGCTGGCAGGAATTGATATCGCCACAGTCAACGTATTTTCCTGGGCCAAAATTCAATCCGATGAAATCACATATCATTTTGAATGGTTGGATCAATTCATCGACAGTTTACATGAAAGCGGTGTTTTTGTGTGTCTTGCCACCAGCACTGCGGCTCATCCTGCCTGGATGGCGACTCGATATCCGGATATTCTCCGGGTTGATGTCGACGGGCGCAAACGAAAATTCGGCGGACGCCACAATTCCTGTCCGAACAGTCCCACCTACCGCAAATATGCGGAGAGCATGGCTGACCGACTGGCAGAACGCTACAAAAACCATCCCGCGATCCTCGTGTGGCACGTGTCCAATGAGTACGGCGGGGATTGCTATTGTGATAACTGTACTGCTGCATTCCGAGTGTGGCTCAAACAAAAATATGGAACACTGGAAGAAGTGAACCAGGTATGGAATACTTCGTTCTGGGGACACACCTTCTATGATTGGGATGAAATTGTACCCCCAAATAATCTGAGCGAGCATTGGGGCGAAAACCACTCCACCTTTCAGGGCATTTCCCTTGATTACGCACGCTTTAATTCAGACAGTATGCTGGAATGCTATTTGCTGGAGTATAACGCGATCAAAAAGCATATCCCCGAAGCTGTCATAACGACCAATCTGATGGGCTTTTTCAAGCAACTAGACTATTTCAAATGGGCAAAGCACATGGATATTGTGTCTTGGGACAGCTATCCGCGGGCTAATACCCCACCGAGCTATACCGCGATGGCCCACGATCTGATGCGCGGTCTAAAGGATGGGCAGCCTTTTATGCTGATGGAGCAAACACCGAGCCAGCAAAACTGGCAAGCGTACAATTCGCTCAAGCGGCCTGGTGTCATGCGGTTATGGAGTTACCAGGCGGTAGCGCATGGCGCGGACACGGTCATGTTCTTCCAGCTTCGCCGTTCCATCGGAGCCTGTGAGAAATTCCACGGGGCTGTGATTGAGCATGCCGGTCATGAGAATACACGCGTATTCCGGGAGGTGGCACAGCTCGGCAGCGAGCTTGGCACATTAGGTAATACGCTGCTGGATGCCACCGTGAACGCAAAAGTAGCCATTTTGTTCGATTGGGATAATTGGTGGGCACTGGAAAAATCAAGCGGTCCTTCTGTAGCACTGAATTACGTCGATCAGGTGCATAAATACTATGCCGCCCTCTTCCGCCGTAACGTCCAGGTAGACTTGATTTCCGTGGAATCAGATTTCCAGAAATATGATCTCATTATCGCGCCTGTACTCTACATGGTCAAGCCGGGTACAGCGGAAAAACTGGAACAATTTACTGAACATGGCGGCACCTTTGTCACCACCTTTTTCAGCGGAATTGTGAATGAAAACGATCTGGTCACAACCGGAGGATATCCGGGTAAGCTACGTAAGCTTCTCGGAGTTTGGGTAGAAGAAATTGACGCACTTCTGCCGGAGTCACGCAATCGGATCGTATTGAGGGAACAGGTGGGAGCATTACAAGGGGAATATGAATGCGGCTTACTCTGCGACCTGCTGCATAGCGAAGGTGCCGAGGTGCTGGCGGAGTATGGCGATGATTTTTATCAGGGAATGCCCGTACTGACACGCAATCGTTTTGGTCAAGGTGAAGCATGGTATGTGGCTTCGGACCCTGAAGGAGCTTTCCTGGACGGTCTGCTGGGCTATATTTGTGAGGAAAAAGAGATTCCGTCCTTGCTGCGTGCTCCTGCGGGTGTGGAGGCCAGCGTTCGCTCCAAGGATGAAAAATCGTATTTGTTCATCTTGAACCATAACGCCGAGAAACAGAATTATCATCTGGATGAACAAAAAGGACATGAGCTGCTCAGCGGCGAATTCCTGGAAGGAGATGTTACCATCGAAGGCTATGGCTTTCACGTGCTGGAATTATCATAAATATTTAATACCTTACATTGTCGTTCACTTTACGGTATAAGTGCAATTTCAGGTATCAAAGGAGTTCATCATGAAACGACTGCTATGGATTGGCAGCTTGTCTTATTTTCTAATTGGCCTGGCGCACGTGGTTGTAGGATCTCTGCTGCCCGTGCTGCTGGAGCACTATGGCCGGAACTATACGGAGGGCGGAAGTCTGATCTTCGCCCAATTTTCCGGTTTTCTGGCTGGCGTCCTGCTGTCGCCATGGCTTGCAAGGCAGTTTGGCAAACGCCGGACGCTGGTATTCGCCTTGCTGCTGCTGTGTGCGGCGGAAGTGCTCTACTCACTGCTGCCCCCATGGGGTTGGCTATATGCCGTCGGAGCGGTAGCTGGCTTTGGCTTCGGCATGGTGGAAGCGGTCATCGGAACCATCGTGATTAGCGGTATTACCGAAGGAACGGGTGCGGCGATGAGCCGTCTGGAGGTCTTTTTCGGGATCGGCGCGTTAGCTATGCCTGCGGTTGCCAGCCAGTTGATCGCCCTTGGCTGGTGGCGGTTGGCCTTCCCTGTCATCTCCGTCTGTGCGGCGGTGGCAGTCGTAGCCTGGCTACGGGAGTCCTTCGGCAAGCTGGATGCCGTATTGGACGAATATGGGCGTCCCAGGAAAAGGCATACGCATTCCGGCTCGGCCCCACATTCTTCATCCAAGGGAGCTTCTAAAGTGAACGCTGCGGGAAATTGGCGGCTGCTGGCACTGTTCATCATCTTTTTCTTTATCTATGTAGGGACAGAAATGAGCCTTGCCAATTTCCTGCCTTCTATGTTCATTGAACGGCTGGGCCTTTCCCAAGCCGAGGCGGCACTCAGTGTTACCTGCTTCTGGCTGGCAATGGCGGCCGGGCGACTGTTCGCAGGCAACATTGCCGATCGTTACGGCTATGGCGTCTTTGTCTTCCTAAGCTCACTGGCAGCGACGGTGCTGCTGTGCGTGTTCCCGCTGATCAAGGGCACTGCCGTTGCCTTTGTCCTTATTGCGCTGCTGGGGCTGGGCATGTCCGGCATATTTTCCATCGCACTCGTTTTTGCCAGCAAAATGATGCCAGGTACAGAAGAATCCACCACCAGCCTGCTGATTGGTGCAGGTGGAGTCGGGGGTGCTCTGCTGCCCTTATGGCTTGGAAACAGTATGGATCGTGGCGGAGCAGTCGCTTCGGCATGGTTGCTGGCAGGCTTTGCCTGTATCCTATGCCTGCTTGGCGGCATTCTGTACGTCCTATACATGCGCAAAAAACGGCTTCAAACCGCTACATCCTAATATATGCCTCTTCCGGCGCATCGGCTGTTCCTTGGTATCATCCAGTGGAACAGCCGATGCGCCATTTTACATATTGGACGAATGTACCTTATACAAAAGCCTATTTTGAGCTAAAGATAGATCATTGCCTATGAAACGCAGGACAGATATCCATGCCTCCCCTAGATGAATGGAGTAGTATACAACAAACCATATGGAGGTGTTTGTATTGGGTCGTCCTGAATTAAAACGAAAAAAAGGCCGTAAAAAAGAAGTTTTTATCCGTTCCTGGTTTGATAAACTTGAAAAAAAGTTCGATGAAAAGCCCTCAAAGAAAAAAGTCCGCTCAAAACGAAAATTTTTTGGCAAGGACATTATCGTCAAAAAACAAATTGTGCGTGTAAATATTCCTCATGACGCTTCAGGGACGGAGGGGGATTCTACTACAAGTGAATTAAGGCAGTTCGGTTATATTTACAACCTAAAACCTCAAGTCGTTCCGATTGAATCGGAAATCATTTTTGATACGAACGGTATACTTACACCTGGAATTGCTCATGTACCCGGGACTACACAGATTACTGTCGCCGACGCAGGCAACTATGAGGTTCACTTTTCTGTGTCGGGTGCAGAGCCTAACCAATTCGCTATCTTTATCAATGGCACCCTGGCTGAAGGAACCCTATACGGCTCAGAAGCTGGCACGCAGCAGAACACAGGGCAAGCCATCCTCGCGCTGGCATGCGGTGATGTTCTTACCCTGAGAAACCACAGCTCTGCCACTGCGGTTATGCTGCAAACATTGGCCGGGGGGACTCGAGCCAGCGTAAATGCTTCTATCATCATTAGAAAATTGAGATAGGCTTGAGCTTCTGTAAAGCATCAGGCTATAAAAACGGGTTTATCCCACTCCCGTTCGAGCTGGATAAACCCTGAATAGCTTAAAACGCCATTATAATACCTTTGTCATTGGCATACATCGAACTGATCCCTCTGGTGGATACAATATGAATATCTTTGAATTGATAACGATTCTTCAACGCATTCATTAATTTTTCCGCCAGACCGGGATTATTGCAATGCGTAATTACGATGCTTTCCCCCTCGGTTTCCCGACCACTTTTTTCAATGGTATCTGCCAGCTTTTCGATAATTTGATTCTGACCACGCGCTTGGGTAAACAATGCGATATTTCCGTCACCGTCTGAACCCAAAATGGGTCTGATATGCAGGAATGAAAGTATCTTTCCCGTAATTTTATTCATTCGTCCGTTCTTCACCAAATTGTCCAGGTTCTCTAGCACAAAATAGGTTTTCATCTTCGTGATAAAGCTTTCCAGGGAAGAAATAATCTCTCCTTTATGATACCCCTCGTCGATCAGCTTGCGTAATTTTAGAGCTAACAATATTTGTCCAGCCGACGCGCTTTTCGAATCGAATACATGAACATCAGCCCCTTCTTCCTCCGCCATATCCTTGCCAACTAATGCACTTGAATACGAACTGGACAGATTGCTGGATAATGTAATGGCGAAAGAAGTATGCTCACCTTGAAAGGCTTCCTTATACAGCATAGGTGACGGTGATGCGGATCCAATTTTGGTTGTACAGGCTTTCATTTCTTCCATAAACTGAGGTAAGTCCAATGTGTCATCATCTACGAAGCATTTATCTCCCAGCGTCATATTTAACGGAATCGTAGTAACTTGCATCTCTTCTCTAAGCTCTCTCGTTAAATCACAGCAGCTATCTGCTATTATTTTATACTTCATCCTGTACACCCTCACATTATGTTATTTTTCAGTAGAATCCGCATTCATGATACTCATGGAAAGCTCGATCAATCGTATAAATTCCTTGACATTGACCTCACCCAAACCTTCTACCAGCGCTTCAAAATAGCCTTCAATCCTCTCTTGTTTCTGTTTAATCAGGGATGCACCTTCTGGTGTGAGCCTTACACACATTCGTCGTCTGTCATGCTCAGACATTTCCATGGTCACATAGCCTTTTTTTCTTAAGGCCGTAAGCGCTGCCGTAATTCTCGATCTGGATACATGCAGGTGGTCACTGAGTAAGGATGGATTAATCTCATCATCTCGATGCTGAACTAAATATTGAAGCACATGGTTTTCTCCTTGGACAAGCTCCGTCAGGCTGCTGAATAATTCCATGTTATAAATCCGGTTAACGGATTCTCTCAAATCGTCTCTTAATTCATAATCTTTCATAGTGAACCTCCGTAAAACACATAATACATACAGTTAACTATTAATACTATGTACTATAATGAATTGCTGACGATAATAACAATGAATTATTTGTGAATTTTAATACAAGGGTTATGAGAACTCAGCGTCGAATAAGAAAAAATATGCTGGTCACCTCTTGCCTGTTTACGATAAAGGAGTTGTTACATTAGATGAAGCCTTTTACTCTTCGCCAATCCCAAAATTCCGATGTTGAAACCATTGCTCATTTACGGGCCATTGTACTGCGTAACGATTTAACCAGGTTAGGAAGATTTGATGAAGAAAAAGTTCGGCAACGCTTCCGTGATGCATTCGACTCTGTACATACCTGGATCATCGAAATAGATTCTTCTTTTGTTGGTTGCATAGCTTTTAAACCGACGGTAGACAGTTATTTATTGGAGCATTTTTATATTCATCCCAATTACCAAGGTAAAGGGGTCGGCAGTCAAGTATTAAGAAATCTACTTGAACAAAATGATGTAAAAGGAAACTGTGTAACCTTAAATGTCCTGCAAGGAAGCTCTGCCAGACGTCTTTATGAACGGTTTGGTTTTAAAGTTGAAAGTGAGGATCCTATTGACGTTTACATGTCCTTAATCGTAGAGGGACATTCCAAAACCGTCGAAGGATAACAGTGTCACGCTTTATATCCCCCCTTGATTGTCCAGTAACAGGAGGTTTTATACTGTGAACTGTAAGGCAGCCAGAAGAGTCAACAAGGAGGGTTTATATTTTATGAGTTATTCCCCGTGGTAATCGTTGCTTTACAGCGTACTTGACATCGGAAACGCCCCGTTCTGATTACGATATTTGCGTCTTTATATTGGACAGACGATACACGGGAGGAAACCAAAATAAATATAATATTTCTTATCATTAAAGGAGTTTAAGAGCTTTATGAATAAACTAATTTCTAAAAAAAGTATGATGTTAATTATCATTTTAGTTATTGTTACTATCGTCGCTTTAATTGCATACTTACCAAAAAATCTATGGACGGCGATGTCGGTAGAATCAACCGACCTATCGAAATTGACAATAAACGATATTTCTCTTAAAGGAAATGTTGCGAACATTAATTTGACCGCTTATAAAAAGAATCCAGACTTTAACGATAAATGCACCAAGGATGCCGATTATAGGTATTATGAAAATTTTTTAATTGCCTATAACTCTAAAGGAGATATCATTAAGTTGCAAACCTTGTCTGAGAATGGAATTTCCAGTTTCGCTGGCTACAATCTTCACAATCTCAACGATATGAAAAATAAATTGGGTAACAATTTTGCGGATCAAAGTTACGACTCCGCTCAAAGCTTAAACGCCAAAGTGTATTATGACAAAAAAAACCGAATTAAAGCAAGCTTCATATATCCAAAAAATAACGAGGCTGATCAAAGAATCGTCTGGGCTATATTGGAGAAATATTAGCATTTACAAAAAAAGTACTTTTTTATTAACAGTGAACTGTGATCCGCAAGATGTATACTTTTTTTCAAAGTGTCCATCTTGCGGATCATTTATGTCTAAATCAGAATATTAACCAATGAGAGAAGAATACGAATATGGAGAATAAGAAAGTTGAGGGAATTTGTCTACTTGCTTTGACATTTTAAATATTCATCGAAGTTTTTATAATGCATAACAAACGTTATACTTTACTCGGCCGGATTCTTCGGTATAACCAACCCCACTGTCTCCACATAAACTTCATCATTCATGATTTCCTTATGATCAAATTGTTTTTTCTATAAAACCATATTTAAAAACAATTTCAATCCTTATGTAAAAACATACTAATAGAGGTGGAAATATTACTCTCAAATGCTCACTACTTAACTCAAAGAGCTGGAGGAGAGAAATTAATAAACTGGGTAGTCTATTCTCAAAATATTCCATGACTGAATATGACATGATATTACAAGCTGTTTTGATGGCTTTACATGATTGGAGTGTAGCTCCCCAAAAAATGCTCCATCGTAAAAAAGTACAAAAAAAGGCCAACCAGTAAATGCTGGTTGACCTCATCATTCGAAGACTGCCGTACATTTCTTAACGGTAAGAACAGCCTTTCAATGTGATAATATAGTTTCGTTATAACACCGATTTGACGGTGTCTTGGACTTGCTTCAATAGTCCTTTATAGCCATCTTCATCAAGGTAACCGATACCTCCAAGCAGCAAGTGACCGACGGATTCAATCCCAACGAAATCAAAAATCCCCGTATCCGAAGTGATCTTCAATCCTGCGGTCATACCGATTTCATCGTAGATCGCGTTGGGAGTACCATGTGTATTCACAATAAAACCTTTTTTACCTGTAAGCAGCTTATTAATCCCTTCCGCACCAGCCGTATATGCAAAGCCGTATGCAAATACACGGTCAACGTAACCCTTCAGGATAGCCGGAAGACCTGTCCACCAAATGGGAGAAATAAAAGTGATCGTATCGGACTGAGAAATGTATTCCTGCTCCACTTTGATATCAGCCGGGGTTTGCCCTGTTCTCATAGCGGCAGTATCCTCAGGTTTTAATACAGGCTGAAAATCAAGGGCATATAGATCGCGTACAACGACTTCATCGCCTTTTTCTTTCAAGGTATTTACAACTGTTTCGAGTATCGCATGATTGAAGCTTTCTGCGTTAGAGTGAGCATAGATAATAAGATGTTTCATTTTAATAACCTCCAGATGTTTTATTGTTATTTTGGCATTTATATAGATATCTATACATTTACTCAAAAAAATTTATAATCTGTTTTTTACATGTTCCAGCAGATATTCCAGTTGTTCTTTTTCTTCGTCTTTGAGACCACCATAAATGGTTTCTTTTAATCTATTGGAGATCGCCTCAAATACAGGCTCCAGCTCTTTCCCCTTATCGGTCAGATAAATCAGGGTAACTCTGCTATCCTCCCTTTCTTTTTTTCTTTCGACATACCCCAGCTTCACTAGCTTGTCGATCAAAACAGTGACTGTGGGCTGCTGACGAGAAATTTTCTGCGTCAATTCCTTAATGGAAAGCCCGTCCTTTTGATAGAGGAACATTAATATTCCACCATGGGTAGGAACAATCCCTTCAACTCCATTTGATTCGAGCTCAGTCACAATCAATTTATTGATCGAGTCTCTGATCGTTCCTATCAGTGCAGCTGCGTTATTTTTTAACATACAAGCATTATTACATAGACATCTATATATATCAAGTATTTTTTGTCAGCCTGATCTGGTTCTAAGTTTAACGTATGAATGCTTCAAGTTGCCCTTTCTTTATTGTATAAGTTAAGCAACAATGAAGAGGAACTTCAGGAGTTCTTGAGTAAAAAAGTGAACAAGTGGGAATCTGTGATGACTTAATTCAAAATGGTTGATGGTGGACTGCTGTTGCAGACACATTAAAAAGCCAAAATACCCGAAGTTCCTATGACTTTGAGTATTTTGGCTTACATTGTTTATTTATGAAATGAAGAGATATTCGAAGCATGGGATATTTTAGTTGAGCGTTTTAAGTACCTCAGGTGTGAAAGTTTGAAGATCATGAATTCGACCTTCACGTATTTTCGTAGCCCATGCAGGATCGCCCAGAAGCGCACGCCCAACAGCTACCAAATCAAATTCATTGTTGTCCAGCCGTTCCAGAAGTTCATTAATATCTTGGTGTCCTGCCACTTTCCCTTCCGTATAGAGACTTACAAAATCCTCATCCAGGCCTACAGAGCCAACCGTAATCGTGGTTTTTCCAGTCAGCTTCTTCACCCATCCGGCAAAACTCAGATCGGAGCCTTCAAATTCAGGTACCCAAAAGCGACGTGCCGAGCAATGGAAGATGTCCACGCCCGCTTGTACTAATACATTCAGGAATTGCTCCAGTTTATCCGGTGTATCGAACGGCTTTGCGTTGTAATCATTCATTTTCCATTGGGATAGGCGCATGGCAATAGGGTAGTCAGGGCCAACCTCAGCACGAATAGCTTCCACAAGCTCAATGGCGAATTGAGCACGTTTTATGATATCGCCACCATAGCGATCCGTACGTTGGTTCGTTTTCTCCCAAAAGAATTGATCAACCAGATAGCCGTGTGCTCCGTGAATTTCAACGCCGTCAAAGCCCAGTCGTTTTGCATTCGCAGCTGCATCGACATAGGCCCCAATGACCTTGACGATTTCTTCTTCTGTCATCGGCTCGGTTACTTTTTTTCCTTCCAGGTCCAGCCCTGATGGACCAATCGACAGCGCTTCCGGGTTCGGCTGAGATCCCAAAGGACGAGTCATCCCCATATGCCAAAGCTGTGGGAAAATTTTGCTTCCGGCCTCATGAACCTGTCTGACCACTTCAGCCCAACCGTTTAAAGCCGCTTCCCCATAAAAATTAGATATCCTCGGCTCACTTGTTCCAGCCGGATGGTCAATCACTGCACCTTCAGTAATAATAAGACCTACATCATTCTCAGCACGACGGCGATAATAAGCGGCTACATCCGGTCCTGGCACACCATGTGGTGAAAAAGCGCGGCCCATTGACGGCATTACAATACGAGTCTGTAGGGTCAGATTATGAATGGTATAAGGTTGAAATAAAGCTTCTGTTGAATGGACATTTTGCGGTTGATTACTCAAGGATTGTACCTCCCCATTTTCTTTTATCGTTTTTAGCGATTATATAAAAAGCTCGTGCACCATCAAACGGGGTGCAAGTAAAATGTTAGCAATGTTTAATTTATCATTCAACCGACAAAATGTTCATTCTGTTGCTTAACCAAAAGGGTTATGAAATTGTTGTATATCTAAATTCACTTGTTGACAAAACAACACATGTTTATAATGGGGGAATCATTTGATTTACCTGAAAGGAGTGGCTTGAGGATGCCTGGTGTAACTTCACCCAACCCAAACGATCCGCGCGTCATTCGAACACGTAGGTTAATTCTCGACGCATTCGTTGACCAATTAAATAAGAAAGACTTCTACACGATTACGATCAATGACATTACCCAAAAAGCCACCATTAACCGTGCTACGTTCTATGCACATTTTCAAGATAAATATGCACTGCTTGAAACCCTTTTGTCAGACGCATTTTCGAAGCATGTGATCAATAGAATTGATGCCGAGGCACATTTGACCGAGGAGACCATTCAGAAGCTTATTCTTTCATTATGCGACTATCATGACACTAGTAACCAATGCATCCGTAAATATAATTCAGTCGCACCGATCCTGGAAGAACATATTAAGAATCAATTAGAGCAATTCATAATTCAACTCATAACAAAAGAAGCCAATAATACAGACCAAAGAACGTTAGAACTTGCCGCGACCATATTAAGCTGGTCCATTTATGGTGTAACCTTTCGCTGGAATGTGGAAGGAAAAAAAGAGTCTCCTACAGCTTTAGCCGAGAGAGCAGTGCCATTAATATTTAATGGGGTTGTCTTATCTCTAGTCTCACAAATCTCTTAGCAGAAAATGCGAAAGGGCCATTCCCAGTGTTCATCGATGATTTTCTGGGACAGCCCTTATAGTATATAACAAAATAATATCAGCTTTTATTTAAAGAATTTTCTTAAACATCTCGATAACTTGTTCTTTGCTAGGTATGAACGGATTGCCCGGAGCGCAAGCATCCTTCATTGAGTTCTCGGCAAGCAGATCCAAATCCACTTCATTTACACCCAGTTCAGAAAGTTTGGAAGGAATCCCAACTTCCTTCGACAGGTCTTTGATTCTTTTGATTACATAGTCTGCGCATTCCTTATCCGTTTTCCCCTTATCTTCAAAACCGATTCCCTTAGCGATGGCACGAAACTTCTCTGGTACATGCTTGGCATTCTCCTCCTCCACAATCGGCAGCAGCATGGCATTGCAAACACCATGAGGCAAATCGTATACACCGCCAAGCTGATGCGCCATCGCATGAACGTAACCCAATCCAGCATTATTAAATGCAAGTCCTCCCAAGAATATAGCGAAAACCATTTGCTCACGTGCTTCTATATCATGACCGTTTCTCACCGTACGGGCCAAATGATTAAAAATAATCTCTACTGCTGCCAATGCGGTCGCATCCGTAACAGGATAGGAACCTGGAGTAACCAAAGCTTCAATGGCATGGGTCAAAGCATCTAGTCCTGTAGCTGCCGTTAACGCGGCGGGTTTGTCTACCATCAGTACAGGGTCGTTTACCGAAATCGTAGCTACACTATTCTTGTCAACCATAACCATTTTGACCTTGCGCTCTTCGTCCGTAATGACATAATTGATCGTGATTTCAGCGGATGTTCCTGCCGTGGTATTAATAGCAACAATAGGTAGCGATTTATGCTTGGATTTATGAACGCCCTCATAATCGGTTATATGTCCCCCATTGGTAGCAATAATGCCGATTCCCTTAGCCGTATCCTGTGGTGATCCTCCGCCAATGGAAATTAAAAAGTCACATCCGTTTTCTTCCAGAAATTGAACGCCATCATGTACATTTTTACAGGTGGGATTTGGTTTGACCTCATCGTATACCGCATAGTCCAAGCCAATATCATCCAGCAAGGATGTGACCTTGCCTGCAATACCGCTCTTCATCAAAAACTTATCCGTCACGACTAGTGCTTTGTTTAAATTCAGCTCTTTTATATAGGGTCCAACTTCATGCAAACAGCCTTTTCCCATTAGATTGATAGACGGTACAAAAAATACATGTGCGCTCATAAAAATCGGCCTCCTAAAGGATTCACTTCTTGATGCCTCGCTAAATACGGAACTATTCTATAAAGTGAAATATTTCACTAATTTTATCTTTATTTTATTTTGTTGTCAATGATAAAACACAGATATGATTTTGTTTTATTTTTGTTTGTTTTGTTTTTCGAATGAATACAATATTTGGTACACAACTAATCGGATGCAGTCTCGTACAACTTAGATGAACACATTCACAATGAGGTGATAACAGCATGACAATCAACAAGAAAGCATTGCTAGCTCTGCTAGCGGTATCACTGCTCCAAGCAAACCCGTCGTATGCAAAGTCGGTACGGACGACTCCGGTGACAACCGTTTATGTAGATGACCGCCCGCTTCAGCTTGCCGCCCAGCCGCTGCAGCTAGACGGGACAACGCTCATCCCCATGCGCCAGTTGTTTGAGGCGCAAGGAGCCAGGCTTTCCTGGGATGGATCCAGCAAAACCGTAACGGCAACCAAAAACGACACGGTGCTGACCTACCGCATCGGGGAACTCGCTGCCACCTTAAATGGCAATACGCTATCCCTGAATGTTCCCGGACAGATGGTTAAGGGCAACACGATGATTCCACTACGTTTTGTAAGCGAAGCACTTGGGAGCACAGTAAAGTGGGATGCCTTGACCCGGACGATCCGAATTGCCTCCAGGGACGATTTTTTCACAACGGTTCTTTCCGGGGTCAACCTGCGCAGCAAACCGGATTCATCGGTAGCTTCCCCTTCCCTGCGGCTTATTCCAGCCGACGAAAAGGTTCATGTCATCCGCGAGGTCAATGCTCTCTGGCTGGAAGTGCGCACTAAAGACAACCTGACCGGATACATATCGGCAAAACCAAAATACAGCGACTATTCCAGCCCATCCCTGGCGGAACGGCAGGGAGATGAACTGATCGCCTACGGTGAGAAATTTCTCAGTACCCCTTATGAATTCGGCGCAGCAACCGGACAGACATCGACCTTTGATTGTTCTTCTTTTGTGGGGGAAGTGTTCCGGCATACGCTCTCTATCGACCTCCCCCGTGTCTCTTACGATCAGGCTAAAGAAGGGCGGGAGGTCGGGCTGAACGAGCTGCGCAAAGGCGACCTGCTGTTCTTTAGCGCACGCGGCCTGGGGATCGGCCATGTGGCGATCTATGCAGGGAACAACACATTGCTGCATACCTTCTCCAAAGAACGCGGCGTTCATTTTGACACGTTTGACGATAAATGGCAAAAACGTTTCGTCACAGCGCGCAGGCTGTTTTAGGATGAACCAGATAGCCAATAACAGGAGGATTCCAGTACCACATTCATTATCTTCTAATTGCCTTTTGCCGGACGCACCCTTGCGGTTTGCGTTCAGGCGGTAAAAGGTCTGGTGGGGACCGAATACAGAAGAAAATACAAAGGCGTATATAGAACAAGTTCTAGCTTCACAGCAGGAACAGCCACGACAAGACTACGAACTAGCCGTTTGTCTGAAAAACGATGGAATCCTGATGGATTTAGCACACTTGGTGTCAACCGTATTTATGCGACATGTCGTCCAGAAAATAAGGCTTCTGAGATGGTTATGCAACAGCTCGGAATGCAACGTGAAGGTCTGATGCGTGAACACTGGTATTACAAAGGCGAATTTCATGATTCATATTTGTACTCTATTCTTGCGGAGGAATACGCCAGGATATAAAAGGCATTCTCCCAAAACTAATCATACATCCACCATGCTTCTCCCACTCGTTATTCAAGATACAAAAAAGCCTCTGCCAGTATCACATCGGCAGAGCCCCTAGTCAAATCATACCCAAAATGCTTTTGATATAATTACCAGCAGGATAAACAACACCAAGATTGCACCTATAGAATGAAACCCACCATAACCTGCTCCACCTTCATATCCACCCATGGCTTGAACCTCCTTTATTTGTAGTACAGCATAAATATATGCACAAATACGTCAGAGTACAGGCATACAGGTAATAATTACAAAGGCTCTATCGATCACATACCGATAGAGCCTTTTATACCGAAACAATGATCGGGCATTACCGTGACATTGCTTTAAAAATTAAACCCAACAAGCTTTAGTGATGATAACCAACAGAATAAAGAGTACTAAAATTGCTGCTGGCGATGTGAAAGCACCAAAACAGTTTTCCCTACGCTCTTCCCTACGCTCAGCCCCTCCAACACATTCACTCACATGAATTCCTCCTTTTATTTAGATACTGTATACCGTATGTGTCATTCAATAAATTTGGCAAGGCTAAGCGGAAATTACTTCGACGAAAAAATTCCCCGCCGACCAGCTAAGGTTAGCGGGGATTGTTTTGTTCCTATTCCGTTCAGAATCCATAACTAACCAAGTAGCTTTTCTTTCAGCTCAATACTCCTATTACTCTCGGTCAGCTTTTCAAGCACTTCTCTAGCGTCCCATTCATTGATTGGTTATTTGTCTTGTTGATATTTTTCAATATGTTTCAACTTCAGGGTCTTCCTGACTAAGTTTATTTCAGCGACCATTTATCAAAGGGGGACAGTTCACCTTCTGCAAGACATAATAACACTGATTTCCACTCCAGAAGAATTTCTATCCGTTTTTTTAAGGTATTGCTCATCTAAGTTGGCTTCCACACCGCTGCATCGGTTGGCACGCGCGTTTGACTGTATCAGGCTATCCAACCACAATCTTGCACCAGTTACCTCAAATACTTATTAGGAGTCCTTAATATAAGGCTACACATTAGACTCAGGATTGACTGGTACAAATATATAATAGAACGTTTCTCTTAAGAATTTACAGTGGAATTGAACTATCGTTATTCGTTAAAAAATAGACTGAGTTCAAATCCCATACTATTGTTTCTGGGGTTACACCGACCGGAAAAGTTTCTTCGGCCTTGTCTCGTCTAGTGTACATGTCAAACCACGCCTCAGCAATGTAGTCAGGATCTGTTTGCGTTCCCTGCTTAGTGAATACCCCCAAAGAGAGATGTCCGACATAAATACCTTTAGGCGCAAGATCGGCATGAAGATTGATCAAATAGTTTCGTAAACCAGCCATAGCAATACCAATGTTCCCCATTATTTGCATCGGATAAATTGCAGATAGGCCCGTCGTAAACAGAGTGCGCCTTCGCCCTCCTTAATCATATCAGGTAAGACAGATTGGACGGTTCGAATTGCACCAATCATAAAGCCGTTAAAGATGTCTAAGGCATTCTCGTCTGTTACCTGCCAAGCTGGAGTAGGTGGATAGTTGCCAACCGTTGGACTAAACTCCACGACATCAATTGAACCAAACTTCTCTTTGATTGTTGCAAAAGCACCCTCCAGCTGTTCTTTACTATACAAATCAGCTGCAAAGCCAGTTGCCGCGATGTTCTGTTCTTCTAACTCCAATACTAGATCAACCAGTTTACTCTGGTTTCGAGATATCAAGGCAATCTGAAATCCATTTTTGCCGAATTTACGTGCTAACGATTGACCTAAGCGCTATTCGGTGGTTTGCTTTATCGTTCGTCACCCATGCTGCTTTAACGCCCGGAAGGTTAGCTGCCGGATTAACTTTCTCGAAATTGATTTTCATTCCGAGCACCTTACTGTACCACAACAACATTTCGTCGATTTTACCTGTTGTAATACCGACATGATGTAGAGCGGAATGCCTTACTTCACTTCTTTCTGCCATTTGAACACCTCCTCAGTTTTAGACCTCTATTAATCAGCTACTTTTTACCCTAACGGAGGCTTTCTTAATTGTTGGATACAATCGGCATCTGATGAATTAAGGATTGGTTTGAAGCTGCATGGTGCATAAATTCCGATCCTTATCAGATTTCAAGGTTGAAGTAGCAAGTGTAACAATAACCTCATGACCATCCGCAACAGGGGTACCTTTTAATTTTCTGGACGTATCGAGCGCGGGTCCCAATGTGCTAATGACGACATCAGCATTCGATATTGCTTGTTCCACCAAGTCTTGATTAGATAATTGACCCTCGACAACATTTAGCTTCTCATGTTTCTGTCCAATTTTCCCGGCATTTCTAACATACAGGGTAACGTTATCTCCGTTTTGAATTGTTACCTCAGTCAAAATTTTCCCGATCGCACCACTTTTTCTGGGGGCTATATTATGGGAGTTAAAATCGATCGAAGAATCCTAAAAACGAAGGAAGCCATATTTAATGCATTTATCGGTTTGATCTCGGAGAAGGATTTTGAAGAAATAACTATTAATGAGATTGCGGATCGGGCGAATGTTAATAGGGGAACCATTTATTTTCACTACAACGATAAATACGATCTTCTTAACAAATGCATCGATGAGCATTTGAGCAAAATGATTTCTATTTGCATCTCGACCGATCCAAACCAAGAGGAAGTTAATTTTATCCATTCATTGTTACCTGTTTTTCAATACTTTGAGCAGAACCATACGTTTTACGCTTCCATGCTTTCGAATAAAGGAATCCCTGCTTTTCGGGAGCATATGCTGGAGATCGTGGCAGGGAACATAAAAGATCAAGTCAATATGGAGGACCTTAATAAGGGGTATGACAAGCAATTGATTACGCAATTTATGGCCTTTGCGTTTGGGGATTGTTTGAAAGGAATCAGATTTACCGTTCTTAAGTGAGATATCCCGTTCTTTAACTTATCGATTAGCGAAAACTGCCCGTTAGCTCAACAAAAATAAAAGAACGCTCCCTCCTTCGCTGGGGCCACGTTCTCATTTTTAATTACCTATTTGCTTTGAAGGTATTCTTTCGTATGTTGCAGTATCATTCTTATCTGAATAAATGAATAGCAGTTCGGACAAGGCTCCTGTAATGATACCGCCCTCGATCTCATTGCCGATTAACTTGCTACCTCGTATTGTACTTGCTGTAACTGTACTGGCCTTTATATCTGAAGCATTCATTTCTGAGCTGTCGATCTGGCCTGTAAGCTTGATTGATCTAGCAACTACATTACCCTTCATATCCGCTCTTGGCTTGAACCTCCTTTATTTGCAGTACAACATAAATATAAGCTCAAATACGTCAGAGGACAGGGCATACAGGTAAACATTACTAAGGCTCTACCGGTTACATACCAGTAGAGCCTTTTATACCGAAACAAGGATTGGACGTTACCGCCACGATACTTTAAAAATTAAATCCAACAGGCTTTAGTGATGATAACCAACAGGATAAAAAGTACCAAAATTGCAGCTGGCGATGTGAAAGCACCAAAATGTTTTACCTTATGCTCATGTCCACATTCACTCACATGAACTCCTCCTTTTTATAAGATACGGTATACAGTATGTATAAATAAAGAAATTGACTAGACTAAACGGTAATTCGCACAAGAAGGGCTCCTTCAGCTAAGTTCCCACAGATCACTTCTTTACATCTACTCTAAATTCAAACTGATTACGAAAGAAATAAGATCCAACGGCTTTACTATATGACCAAACTAAGACAAGAAAAGAGTAACATTGTCCACACAACATGGACCCGGAATTCATATACTAACTAAAACATTTAGAGAAGGAGTGAGTGTTCTCATGGCTTCAACAACTGGAATAATTACGAATACGGGAACGACCCCTGCATCGAACCTTGTAATAAACATTAGTAATGATAATCTTAGTTTTTCATCTAACGTTGTTTATCACATCTACGTATGGAATAGCTTGGTGAGTAAGTCACTGGTTTATTCCAATTCACTGACGATCAATGCGAATACTAGTCAAATTCTTAGTTTCAATATCACAGGTAATACTTCTTACGAAGTTCAATTTCTTGTTACTGGCACGGTTCCAACAGATACAGTCATCACGGTATTCGGAACGGATTCATCTGGAAACGTGATTCCACATCAAAAGGTGCTGCAAGAAGAACTTACTCAAATTGCCCAACTTAACCCATAAGTTGAAGTAACCGCAGTTTCCTTAATATAAAGGGGAGGCAACTATGGTAAACGTACAAATCTCGCCAAGTACTAGTGTTCAGTTTGAGCCAACCATCGCGATAAACTGGCTCAATCCCTCCGTTATGGTGACGGTGGCTGTAGATTCTAGGGCAGGACCGCCGAATATTGGCTTATACAAGTCAATCGATGCAGGCGCAACATGGAGCACGACGTTACTCCCTTTACCAACCGGGTTCGCTGGCATAGAGGCACCTCATATTGATTATTTTTTCCCCAATTCGTTCGTTGTGGCAGCTCACGCCTTTGATTCGGACGGTCTCAGCGGAACGATTGTGTCCTATACCTCTAACGACAATGCATCTTCGTTCGGACCGCCAGTCATTGTGAACCAGGGATTTGGACAGTTTGTCAATGACGATCAGGTGGTTGTTACCGCCGATAAGGCAGGGTCCAGCCCATTTTTCGGAAATGTTTACACAGGTTATACTCACGATTACAACACGCAATTTATACCAGGAAATACAATATTCCTCAATCGTTCCCTAGATGGGGGAAACACTTACTCTAGCCCAGGCCTCCTATCTTCAGTCACCGAATTTGAAGAATTCCCTGGAATTGCAATCACATTAAATGGAATTCTCATCGTGGGTTGGATTACCCAACCTCCAGGTAATTCCGAACTTAATACTCGTACATCACTAGACGGAGGAACAACATTCGAGACGGAAACCATGGTTGCCCCGGTCGTTGTTCCGCCTTCGCCACTACCAGGATACCAATTCAGATGTCTGACGTATCCCTCCATGTCAGCGGACATTTCAAACGCACCAACGTCCCAAGGAAATGTTTATGCAGTGTGGCAAGACTTTCGGCAAGGTTATTCCGATATTTTTATGACAACTTCCACTAATTTTGGCGTAGATTGGGGTACGCCGACGCCTATTACAAACAGTCCGGTGGGATCCCAGAACTTTTTCCCGGCCATCACCGTTTCCCCAACGGATGGAGCAGTGTTTATTTCCTATTATACCAATCGATTAAATCCGCCTGATATTGACGTTTTACTTGCTACATCAAGGGACGGCGGAGTAACATTTACAAACACTCGCATTACGACAACTTCGTTTAGTGTCGCAGGCCTTCCTCTAATTGGAGACTACATTGGAAATTCCATTGTTCCTCAAACAGGCCGCCTTGTAACCGTTTGGATGGACACTCGGACAGGAACTGAAAACATTTGGTTTGGCGATAACCAATAAACTTCTAAAGTCCACCACATGGTTTCATGAGATCCAGGAACTCGAATCAGCGAGACAGCTTTCGTTACTCACAATAAATTTGTATCTATAAACAAAAAATACCCTACCAGCTTAATGCCAGTAGGGTATTTACTTTATTCTTTTATTCAGTAGTTGCAGGTGTTGAACACTTTTTAATCTGGATATATATTCCCAGTTCTGATAGACTATATTCAAAAATGAATTGGGTTATGTAAATTGAAGCGCCTTATTACATGTCTGTTCAAGAATAAGCTCATCGACGATGCGTTGAAGGCTTTTCAGATTGAGCGTTCTTTGAGCATGAAAGGCTGTCCCTATGACAATGCCGTTGCGGAAGCTACTTTTAAAATTTTCAAAACGGAGTTTGTGAAGAAACGTCATTTTGAAAGTCTTGCTGAGCTAACCACAGAATTACATGACTATGTACACTGGTTTAACCATATTGCGGATTCACGGTTCTCTGGATTACTTGAGTCCGGCTGAGTTCAAGCAGAGGCACCACAAAAAAATTGTCTAGTTTAGTGTTCACAATCCAACTTTTCCACGAGGCCTCCGTATAATCCAAAGGGTCATTTGTGTTCTTCATTCATTCGGTTGTTTTAGAACAAGTAAAAGTTTTTTAATCTCAATCAGTTCGCCTTCGATCCGATGAAGGTGGCTTTGCATATCGTCAATCTCTTGTTCGGCTTTGTAGTTGATCGCGAAGTCAATGATCGATTCATGCTTATCCCTTGCAGTTTGGCGGTTCTGACTCATCATAATGACCGGAGCCTGAAATGCTGCGATAAAGGACAAACACAAGTTCAACAAGATAAATGGAGGTTCATCGAAATGAAAGCGAGTAAACGGCAAGCTGTTCAAGAGTATCCAGATGGTCAGAAAGATAGCGAAATAAGTAATAAATCTCCAGCTACCGCCGAATGATGCGATCCGATCTGCAAGACGATCTGACCAGCTTGTCGTTCTTTGGTACGCTTCATCTAAATGAGAAAGAATGCTATTTTCGTAACTATCGACTAGCCGATCAATACGACGAGTATTTTCCTGATTCAATTCAATATCAAAGCCTTGAATATGAGCAGCACTTTTATTTTGCTGCTTTTTTTGAAAAAAATTCATTTTTGACATGTCGACTGCCTCCTTGTTTTAAGGCAGTCAGGCCCAATACTACCCCGTAGGAGAGGAGTTGCAACCATACTCAATTACGGTATCTAGTTTTAACCCGACTGCCAATAGACTCACTGGTTCTGGATCCGGTTCAGACGAACTTTGGCTACTCATAAGAATGGTTCACCCCCTCTCCCATTATCATATTGTTGGCTCCATATTTTACTGATCACACTGGAACCATGTCACTGCCAATACCTAACACATTGAAATAAAAACGCCCCTCAGCTCAACTGAAGGGGCGTCGTTCTGCATGCAAGATAAGGCATGCAAATATCCGATTCCCCCAAGTCGAGCTTTAGCACTATACGACGTAAAAGAACCAAAGTTCTTTAGCCACATTAAGAAGAGCCTTAATCCGGCAATTCCTGTTATACCCATTGGCATCTTTCGATGTTTCCGGGCAGTGGCTTATGTTCGTATAGGAGCCTCACCTAACAAGGACATCAATATTTCCCTAGCAAGCATACTGCTGTCCAAATGTGCTGTCAACCCAAATATATCGGGGTGGTAATTTCTGAAAGTAAAAAAATCCGCCGACCAGTTAAGGACAGCAGAGATTTTTTAAGGTGTTTTTTGAGTTGTTATTTACGATTATCTTTTTTTGTCGTTTTCATGGTCGCGACGTCTTAAACCTGCCAATCCAATTAACCCCAATAAACCAAGCCATCCCCAATTATCATTATCGCCATTGTTAGTGGTCAGCATTTAGCAAATGCTATTACCGCTCCAAAACTTGAAATCATTAATGCAACAACATACATTATTTGTAATGACAGTATTGCTTTTACCTTCACATTAAATCTTAACTACTGGGAATCATAAATTTGTACAACATTAAAATAAACAAGGAGTGGTTTTTATAATGGGTATCCTAAGCGGGAATCCAAAAGACGAGCCCATGCATTACGGAGAAATTTATAGTGTGTGGCAGTTTTCAGCGTTAGCGAAAGGCAGCGTTTCATTCTACCAAGCATATTTAAACCACGCAGGAGACAAAGAACTCAAAAAAGTACTGGATGATCTTATTGATCAAGCTAAACTGGAAATCCAAGAATGCGACGCAATGCTTACTGATAATGGTATTGCCCCAGCCCCTATTATGCCTGAAAGACCCCCTGTGAAACTTGAGGATATCCCGGCTGGTGCAAGGTTTACTGATCCCGAAATTGCAGCTAAAATCGCATTAGATACCTCTGTGGGATTGACATCTTGCAGCCAAGCTATGGGTCAATCCATTAGAGAAGACATCGGGGCTTTATTTGCAAAATATCATCTAACTAAGACTGCTTTGGGAGTTCGTATTCTAAAAATGAACAAAGAAAAGGGTTGGCTAATACCTCCCCCTCTTCAATTAAAAAGACCTGAACCAGTTAAAGCCTAAATTTCCTGTACGATTCTTCAACACACTGTTCCTTATATTCTTCAACAAAAATCCCCGCCGACCAGTTAAGGTTAGCGGGGATTTAATCTTATTTAGAGTATTCACTTACTTCAAATGTTAGGATACGATCAAATAGCATGTAGTCCTTACGGCTGCTGAATGGGCCTTTATTGTTATCGTGCTTATTAATGGCGTATGAAGCTTTGCCAGTTCCGGCCTGCTTGCCTTCATACCAAGAAATGAAATCATTGACCTCTTTCATGCTCAGATCAAATTCTTTCTCAAGACCCGTTGTCATAGTAACTACCAGAATAGCACGGTTGCCTGATGGTGATTGAGGATTCGTAGGCTCACCAGTTGATGGGTCACCTGGATTTGTTGTACCAGGCTCGCTTGGTTTACTTGGCTCTCCCGTAGAAGGATTGTCCGGAGTTGTCGGCTCAGTCGTTTGAGGCTCATTTGGTGTAACAGCCACTTCATTGGAAACCGATGTCTCAACACCATTGAAAATAGCAACTATTTGAAAATAATAAGTTGTTCCATTTATCAAATTAGGAATCACATAGTTACCAGCCGCGTCTTTTTCTACAGAAATTGAATCTGTATATTTATTAGGTTGTGTACCGTAATTAATTTTATAATTAGTAGCATCCTTGATTGTATTCCAACTTAATTTAGCAGATGAGTTCTGTGGCAGACCCTTAAGATCAATTGCTTCCACCATGCCAATAGTTATCTCGTTAAATGCTAACCATGACGAACCTCCGTTAGCATCAATTTTTATACCATCATAGGTTCCAAGCTTCACCTTATCGGGTTGTGACGTTGTATATGTAGCAGTTAAAGAATGAGTTATTTGCTCACTTATTGGCGCCCACTTTCCACCTTCTAGTCCATAAATGGTGTATGAAATCGCTCTCGGTGGCGTAGCAGCAGTGGTAATATGAACGAAATTCATTTCGATTGGGCTAGGAAAAATTAATTCAATATCCCCTTTGAATGTACTGGCATTCCAATACGTTCCGATGTCTCCGTCTATTGAATTTTCCGCTACATATTTGCTATAAATACTGCTGCCTTTTGCAGTAGTTCCTTCTGGAGGTGAGAATCCAAGCATCCCTTTTACTGTTTTATTTGGTGTTGCTGCATGTGTTACAGACGGTAGTAACATGATACTAATTAGAAAAAAAGTTAAAACCGTAGCCATAAATTTCTTTGACATGATTATTAGCCCCCTATGAATATCTTCTATATCCATAAAGATAAATTAACACTCTTATATTGTCTAAACATAAACTTGCTGATCTATAAATTTAATCCATATATTTGCATATTTATTTTTTATTGGGTATTAAAAAGGACTCTTTCCGGCTACATACCGTTGGAGTCCTTCTTTACATCTACTCTAAAATCAAACTGATTTCTCATGAAATACTTTCCGTTAATCTTGATCGACTCCAGCGTGATCTTCTCAACCACGCCGCCATAATCTCAACGTCACTCGCAGCTTCTCTTCAATCGACACAACATGTACACGTTCTTGGGACAATTCAGCCGCAAAAAAATCAATATTCGTTTCAAGCTTCTTATAAGTGTGATTCATACTAATCACCTCACGTTATGACGCGTTCTGTCCAGTTCCAAGTACCTTGGCTTGTAACTTTGATTTTATCCCCTACGACAAAAAGGCCGTATTTATCGTCACTAACTGAAATTTCTTTGCGCTCATTGTTTTCGAACTCGCAGGTTATATAGAATGTTTTTGAAGACGATCCTTCAGTCCAATCTACCCGTTTATCAACCACCTCACCTATACGTTCTATTTTCGGTTGTTTACGATTATTGCTTGCAATCCGAGAACCGCCTATCATTGCTGAAAGAATAAGTCCCACGACTACAAGTAAAGGAATCCAAAAACCCCAATTCATTAATAATCCTCCTAAGTATTCATTCGTTGGTAATTATGATATCGGCTTTTCAACTGTTTATTTTGATATCCAATGAAAAGTGAATATAAAAACACCCCAACAATGTAGCCAGTAGGGTGTAACCGATGAACAAAAAAACTCTGATAGCCTATTAAGGTCAGCAGAGTTTTTTGCAACTAACTAATCAATCAGATAATTAAAAATGCTTTGGACAGCCCCTGTCTAGAAGAGTGTAGCCGATCCAAACCGACCCCAGTAAAGCCTGGTGATGTTGTAAAATTCCTTATGAATTATGAGCCCCAACCGAATAAATTTCATGTCGAGCAATTTTATGAAGGAAGACTTACAGAAGTTTTATTGAAAGAAAATAGTTTTCAAGCTCCTACATAAAAAGGGATATATTGGATTGTCAGCAGTAAATCAAACAACTTTTTTAAGGGCTGCATATCGATACTGAATAGGGGTCATGTACCCCAAGGTTCCATGAATCCGATGTTTGTTAAACCAGTTGACGTAATTGTACAACTCCAGTTCCAGGTGACGTAGACTCTGGAAGTCCATCTGGTTCACGAATTCGGTTTTCATCACCTTAAACGTGGCTTCAGCCACGGCGTTATCATACGGACAACCCTTCATACTTAGAGATCGGCCGATGCTGAAGGTGCTCAACAGTTCGTCCATATTTTGATTTTTAAACTCACTTCCACGGTCTGTGTGGAACCACTGAATCTGACGCAAGTCGCCCTTCACCGTCGCAAAGGCGCGGGAAGCTAGCGCAGCATCCTTATGAGGTCCGGCACTGTGCCCAATGATTTCACGATTAAACAAATCGACAAGCACACAAATGTAGTTCCACTTGTTCTGAACTTTCACATAGGTCAGATCACTGACCACGAAACGTTTGGCTTCCGTTTGGGTGAACTCACGGTTCAGTGTATGGGTCGTCATCGCTTCGTTACACGCCGTTTTATGGGGCTTGTATTGTGCCACGGTGTACGTTGAAACCAATCCTTGCTCTTTCATAATCCGACCGATCCATCGTCTGGATACAACCATTCCGCGTTCATGAAGCTTAACTTTGATCTTTCGTGTACCGTAAGCCTTTCGGTTCTTGTGGAAAATCTCCACCACAGCTTCGGACACCTCATCGTCCTGAGTCTGTACTTTAGCTTCATAGTAAAACATGCTTCTTGCGATTTGCAGGACGTCGCACATTGCTGATACCGAGTATTTATCACGATTATTCTGGATGATAGCTACTTTCGTCCCATGATCAGCGCGGCTTGCTTTAAAATATCGTTCTCCATTTTGAGACGCTGATTTTATTTGCGCAAAGCGATCAGCTCATTTTCTTCGGCAGAGCGATTGTCCTTCTCGGAGAAGGAGCCTGTCGTTTGAGCTTGTTTAATCCAGCGATCCAAAGCCGAGGCTGTGAGGCCATATTCCTCCACAATAGCTGCTCGGGATTTCCCGTTTTCATAGAGCCCTACCATTTGTTTCTTGAATTCTGCTGTAAACGTTCTGCGTTGTTTTAGCATTGTAGAGATCCGCTCCTTAGAATGATATGTTCATTCTACAAGCCCTCATTTTTATTGTCCAACTAAGTGTAGCCGATCCACAATGTTATCAGAAGAATTAAATGACGTATATCCGTATTTTATCCTGATATCTCTTTTATATCGCTCAATGTGATTGCTTGAATAAACCTTTTTCCCCATGCCGAAAGTACCTTTTCGTATCTTTTAACAGAAAATCACTCTTTAACGAACATGTTGCTACGATTAAATGATAATAAGAAAGCAGAAAACCCCTGTCGCAAGTGGCAAGGGTCAAATGTAATTATGTAGTTTATGTGGGTTGTGTACTAATAAACATTAAAAGCGCTGAATCTAATTAGATATTTAAAAATGTCTATGTTGTAAAAGTAATTATGACTCCAAAAAAACGTTTAGATCAATGATCCATACCATGATCTAATGGTTCAATCACAGTAGTAGGAGGTTTAATCAGGATTTGATCATTCCCAAAGAAAATAGCACTAACAAAGCTAATAGTTATGAAAGCCGAGATTAAACCTTTCACGCTTTCTAACCTCCTCCAGTAAACCCTTGTAATTGTTCAAATGTGCATCTGTGGCCTGCCCCCTACAGAATTCAAATAAAGCGACAGCCTGAGCAAATGCGCCACTATTGTTAATAATAACCGATAAATCAAGACTCTGTAAAGTATTCTCTATGCATTCAGCAATTTTACCCTTACCTAAAAAATAAATGGCTATATAAACCGCAATTAAGAAACCAACAGCATCACACCCATCGCCTAATCGGGTAATGAATAGAAAGATCAAACCCAAGGTGGCGATAAAAATGAAGAGCGAAGAAATCGAGCAACTGAATAAAGCCATGAAAGAAACAGCCGATAAACGACTTTACGAAAGATACCTGGCCGTTCGTCTTCGTCTGGAAGGACACACGTTTTCGGAGATCGGTGATCTACTCGGTCGCATGCGTCAAACCGTCAGTATCTATTGGCAGAGCTACCAAGAGCAGGGCCTTACCGGACTGGAAATAGGACACTCCCCTGGACAACCGCCTAAGCTTACGGAAGAGCAACGCATCCAATTAGCCGCTATGCTGGAGCAGCAACAGCCAGCCGATGTAGGCTTTGAAGCTCGCTATACCTGGACCCTACCGCTCGTAGCGGAATGGATCAAGCAAAAGTTTGGCGTTACGATGAGTGTGCGCGGAATCAGCGCCATGCTTAGACGCATGAACTTCAGCTTCACTAAAGCAACCTATACACTGGCCAAAGCTGATGAGGAGACCCAAGCGGTTTTCCGTAAGCACACCTTCGCCCAGCTTAAAAAGCAGGTGGAAGCCGAAGAAATCGATCATCTGCTGTTTGAAGACGAATCGATGATTCGTTCCTATCAGGCGCTGCAATATAACTGGTTTCCGCGCGGCAAGCAGCGTAAAGTACCAACGTATGGGAAGCATGAAGGAGCCAAGTTATTCGCCGCGATTAACTATGAAACCGGACAGGTGCATCACCGTGAAGAAGAAAAGGCCGATGTGGACGCTTTTATTCGCTTCCTCCAGGATCTTCTGTCGGCGTACCCTAATGGAACAATGGCTATCATTCTGGACAACAGCCGGATTCATCATGCCACCGGGTTACAACCTTTTCTGAAAGAACATCCGCGCCTTCATTTGGTCTTTCTACCGCCCTATAGTCCCAACCTGAATCCGGTCGAGGGACTATGGCTGTGGCTTAAATCCGACGTAGTCAATAACGTCTTTTTTGAAAAGTTCTACAAGATTAAGCTTCATGTCGGCCAGTTTATGAAGCGAATCAATAAGCGGCCGTTGGAAACGATTGATCGCCTGTTGGTCAGGTTATAATCTTAATTGCGGTTTATATAGATAATAATGAAACCGCAATCGCCACCCTAATCCGGGAAGATCCTCACGTTGTTTGAACTCCAATATCTCTTTGGACAACATTTCTAATGTTTCATCTACAGAAAACCCATATTTATTTGCCGATTCTAAAATTGTAGCTAACCCTGATAATATCTCATGTTTATGCATACTTAAATAGTTTGTATACTCGGACAATACATAGCTATGACCCATAAGTATTTCTAAGGTATACGAATTAGCTACCGCGAATATTTGAAACATTTGTACCTCTTTTTTTCCAACTTCGTCTAGTCCTTCAAACCAACTCAAATCTGCGTAACCTTCAATGCATTTTTTAGATTCAGCATATAACCCTTGTTTTTCATATGCTGTAGCTTTACTTAGATAGCCTTTACCGTAATACAGTACCAAATGCCGCTCTGTATTCAACAGAGTTTTTTCCCGCTTACTAGTTTTTCTTTGATGCTGCTCTTGATACACAACTTTAGCTAATGCGATTAATTCATCGGCACATTCCCCCAGTCGTTTCCAGTCACTCAATGTATAATATGTGTTAGCCAATTGTAATAGTCCATCCAACTGATATTCTACAGGCAAACGTTTACGAAAAGGTGCAAAACGTGTGGCTGCAAATCTATTTTTCTGCAAGTCTTGACCCAAGGCGGCACGAAACAGCCGATACTGGCTAATCGCCAAGGTTTCGGAATGCTGGTGTTTCTCATGTTCAGCCACACACTCATAGAGCGGCACCGCCCCCTGCTGATTTCCCGCTGCGTGTACCTTCTCTGCAATTTCGAACACTAGAGAAAGTTGATTTAGGTTCTCCATTAAACGAGATAATACTCGTTCTATACATTCAGTTTTCCCAAGCTCTGCACAACGCAGCAAAAAAGGTTCCACCCGACGACGATCCGTCTTTCCTGTAATAAAGCATTCATCCACGTAGCACTCATACAGCCATCCCTCTGGTTTACCTAAAGCCTGGATCATACTATCAAAATGTCGCATCGGTAGAGGATATTTATGGGGATCGTGATTGAGCAATAAACTAAGGTAGCTACCCCTTATTTCTGTTGCTTTCGAGAAACCGCCTAGCGTAAAGCCTTCTTCTTGCATACACTTTCGTATTTCTGAACGAATCACAATGGCTTGTTCCAATGAATATGTCGCCTCCAGTAATGATTTTAAAATTTCATTTAGAGAACCTACTTTTTTACGTAATATTCCGATTATAGAATGCACCTAGAAATAATGTCAATTATACCCACGATGAAGTTGCAATTTTCAATGAAAATCTATTTTCGATAATTATTTTATCTCATGGTACGCTTTGAATAACCAATTAGCAACCAATCAAGACTAATTTTTCAATCCTTAATATAGAGAAGGTGAATCATGTTGGACAATAATAAAAAACATCCTGTAACGCCCTTCGGATGGACGATCAAGCAGAAGCTTGTGGAAAGGAAACTGGATCAGAAAACGTTTTGTGAGACGTATCAAATTCCGCCTTCTCGTCTGTCGAATCTCATTCATGGTACAAGAAAAGCCAAACGACACAGGAAAATAGTATCCCAATTACTTGGCATTCAGGACGATTCATAGAAACCTATCGTACATATGAGGGGAGACTTTGAACATGCAACATTTTTACAAGCATAAGCATAAGCATAAGCCTGAACGTTGTGTACTCTGCCATTCGACCGATTCTATCATTATGTCCAAAGGTGCATTCATTTGTGCCCACTGTTATCTCAAAAGCACGTACAAGTACCCTACCAAGTTAGAGAGCTACCACCGTTCCAAAGTTGCCTTTCTGGTAAGAATGTACATCGAACATCATAAATGAACACACTACTTCACACTGCCTGTTTTACACTCCTTGCAAGCCTCACCATACTAATGACCCTTGCGATGACCCTATGCTATAATGTGGAAAGTATGGATAGTTACATGTACAGGAGGATGGGAGCAGAATGATCGGGAAATTTTTAATTTTCTCTCTATTATGGAGCTTGCTCGGCAATCCGTTTCTGGCGTTGCTCGTACTGCTGATTGTGATCTATATATTGGATCGCAGCTTTATCGGTGTATTGCCCAGCATCAGCAAGCCATGGAAAAGAAGGCGCAATGCTGCGCGGCTGCGTCAGCAGATTGCCTTAAATGCCAACGATGTGGCTGCCAAGTTCGATGTGGCTCGCATTTGGATCGAAAGTAAGAAATATCATCAGGCTTTGGAGCTGCTGCTGGACATCGAGTCCCGCTATGAGGTTTCCGCAGATTATTGGAACGCACGGGGAACGGCTGAGGTACATACGGGGCACATCGAAGATGGAGAACCGCATTTACTGAAAGCACTGGACATTAACCCGCGGGTACAATACGGTGAGCCTTATTTGCATTTGGCCGCAGCTTTCAAGGAACGTGACGTAAACAAGGCGCTGCATTATCTACACCAATTTCAGGAGATTCAGTCTTCTTCCAGCGAGGGCTATTATCTGACAGGCTTGATGTATCGTTTGCTGGGACGCAAAGACGAAGCCACGGCAGCTTTTAACCAGTCTATCGCGGTCTACCGCTCCCTGCCCAAATACCGCAAACGAAGTGAGCGCAAGTGGGCTGTACGCAGCTTATTCCGTAAATTAATCGGCTGACGAGCTTATATTTTTTTCTTAACGACCTTTCTCATCCTTTGAGAAAGGTCGTTTTTATGCTTGTCCACCCTGCACCTTCACTCGCCTGAATCGGCTTTTTTGATACCTGAATTTGGAATGTTTTTTCATAACAGTTATTGACATGCCACAGATCAGACCCTATAATCCGTTTATAAACTAATGAGTTTATATATAAACTATAAAGTTCAAATCAGGAAGGATGATCATCTTGTTGAAACACAGTCTCTACATATCTGCTATATTCATTCTTCTGTTCACCTCAGCCTGCTCATCTACAGGATCGAGTGATCATGAAGCAGCAAAACAACAAAACCAAAAGGTGGAAGCGATGGTCGTTAAAAAAGAGCCGCTATCTGCGTCTTTTGACCTTTCAGGCACACTACAGCCCTATGAGGATACCTCTGTATCTTTTGAGTTATCCGGACTGATACGCGACACAGTTGTCAATGTGGGAGACTCCGTTTCCCAAGGGCAGATATTAACGAAGCTTGATCCATCCAGCTATCAGCTACAACTGGAGCAAGCGAATACGACTATTCTTGAAGCACAAGCAGGCATGAAAAATGCAACTGCCGCCATTTCAAGCGCAGATGCCTCCATCCAATCCGCCGATGCGCAAAAGGCAGCAGCTCAGGCCGGAGTTAACAAAGTGAATAAAGGAGCCAGAGAGCAGGAAAAAGCACAAGTGCGCACCAAAGTGCTAAGAGCGCAGTCCGCTTTGACTAAAGTACAGGCTACTGCTGAACGCACCAAGCTTTTATATGATCAGGGAGCTGCAACCAAAAACGATAATGAAAATGCGCAGCTCGCTTTGACCAATGCCACCAAGGACCTTGAGGATGCACAAGAAGCCCTCTCCTTAATCCAGGAGGGAGCAACATTAGAAGATCGGCAATCGGCAGCATCCAGTTTACAGCAAGCCCAAGCCGGGAAAGAATCTGCCATCGCCGCGAAGGAACAGGCCGTAGCCTCCATGGATAACTCTACTGCGGCATATCAGCAGGCGATCATTGCTAAAAAGCAGGCTGAGCTCGCCCTCTCCAAGACAGCTTTAAAGGCACCGATTTCCGGCGTTATTTTGGAGAAAAAAGCAACCGTCGGACAATTGGCGAGCGCTGGACAGCCGGTATATCGTATCGCACAAATCAACAGGCTCAAGGTGCTGCTCCCTGTTCCCGACCATGAAATCACAAACTGGAAGCAAGGTCAGACCGTCCAGCTTCAACTGTACGATGAGAACAGAGAAGGAACGGTCAGCAAAATTTATCCGGCCACCAACACCAATACGGGCAGTATCAACGTGGAAGTGATTATTCCTAACACCCAGCATGATTGGGCCCCAGGACAAGTCGTAAAGGCAGGCCGCCAATTGACCCAAAGTGAGCAAATTTTGCTCCCAGCCAAGGCTGTCATTAATAATGGTACAGATACCTTTGTCTATAAAGTGGTGAACAACAAGGCGGTCAAGACGGTTGTGAATGTCGGTCAGATGTCCAACAATAAGCTCGAAATTACGAAGGGGCTGAATGTCGGGGATCGTATCGTTACCACCGGAGTAAACCTGATCTACAATGGGCTGCTCGTTCAGATCACGGAGGGAACCAGCAAATGATTGCATATTTTATCAAAAAGAAAAAACTGACCCTCTTTATTTTTATCATGTCGATTGTTGCCGGGCTGTATAGTGTCTCTCAACTTCCCCGGCAGGAAACACCGGATATTATCAAGAAAACCGCTGTGGTCACGACCCTCTACCCTGGAGCTACACCCCAAAAGGTAGAACAAACGGTCACGAAGCCTCTGGAACAAAAAATGAAAGAAATCAGTCATATTAAAAAGATTTCTTCTACATCCGAAAATGGACTTTCGACGATTATCATTGAGACAGAAGGCAACGCCAATGCCGCAGAAGTCTGGGATACATTACGCAAAAAAATGAACGATGCCCAGTCTTCTCTGCCCACAGATGCTCAAAAGCCTGTCGTCAATGATGATTTGAATAAGGTATTTATCCATTCCTACGCCATCACGGGGGACTCTGTAGAGCAATTGTATCAGCTAAATGATATGGTGAAATCGTGGAAGGATCAATTAAAAACCGTTCCCGGTGTATCGGAAGTAACAATCAAGGGATTACCGGATCAAGAGGTTCAGATTCAGATTGATGCTCAAAAGCTCCAGCAGTACCATATCAGTTGGGAACAGCTCATGAGTGCAGTGCAGAAGGAAAATGAGCAATATCCGATAGGCAATCTGGATTACGATGAACGCACGTACCGAATGAATGTAACGCAGTCCAAGAATGCTCAGGATTTGAGTAAAGTCATTATTTCCAGAACGGACAGCGGCGCTCCTGTGTATCTCAGTGATGTGGGCACCGTATTGCTTACACATAACACCAGCAGCTATATGGCCTTTTTTAACGGTAAACCAGCTATTACACTGACGATTAACGGTAATACCGGCTCTGACGTAGACACGATTTATAGCAAAGTAAATAAAGAAATGCAGTTGTTAAAACCAGATCTGCCTAATACGTTTCAACTGAATACGTTATTTTCACAGATCGAGCGGATTGATCATATTTTTCATGGGTTGACCCGTGAATTGCTGTTTGCCATTGCGGCGGTTGTGATCGTATGTACACTGGGCTTGAATCTGATTACATCGTCTTTTGTGGCACTGGCTATTCCCATTTCGATTGCCATAGGCTTTATTATTCTTCCTATGCTCGGAATAACATTGAATCAGGTTACGGTCATTGGCTTAATTATTGTAATGGGGATTCTAGTCGATGATGCTGTGGTGGTTAATGATAATATTGAACGCAGAATGTTGACCTTAGGTGAGAGTCCCAAGATAGCCGCTTTAAAAGGAACAAAGGAAGTTTCCATTTCTATTTTGACAGCAACCCTGGCAACTGTAGCCTCCTTTGCCCCACTGTTCTTTATGTCAGGCGATGCAGGCTCCCTTATCAAACCTTTACCGTTTGCTGTTGTCTTTACGCTATTGGCTTCCATGCTCATGTCCTTTACCGTCATCCCGATCTTTAGAGAATGGTATGGACAACGAAGTCAAAAAACACCCCACTCCACCATGAAGTCGCCGGGACTGCTGGGAAAACAAATTGATGCTCTTCGTAACATATATGCCAGCAAGCTGATTCCCAAAGTCATTAAGCGACCTGGATTGTATGCTTCATTAGGATTATTGATCAGTACCACACTGTACGGCGTACTTGCTCTGATTCCGATCGACCTGTTCCCCAGAACCAACGATCCGCAATTAAGCATTAATGTGCGTATGCCTACAGGTACTTCTATAGAAGAAACCAAGCGAGTCACCGAGGATATTGCCAAATGGGTGAAGCAGCAACCTCATGTGGAAACGATCAGCTATGCGGCTGGCGGCGATGCTCCCCCGTTGTTTCAAGATATGACCGCTGACGCCAAAACAGGCACAACCGTGGGTCAGATTGCTATTGTTGGGGAAGAAGGTGCATTTGATCCCGATGAAATGGCAAACAAATGGCCCTTCATCTTAAAGGATCGTTATCCGGGTCAATCCATTTCCTTGAAAATAGCCAAAGTGGGGGTGCCTCTCGGCAAGCCGATCTCCATTCGGATTTCAGGCAATGATGTAGATCAGTTGCGTTCGTTGTCACAGCAGTTAAAAGAAGGCATTATGGCTACCAGAGGAACACAAGACATACAAGACAATATGGAAAACGAAGGCTATACGCTGGATTTCCAAATCAACAAACAAGCAATGGATCAATATCAGGTAAGCAATAATGATCTGACACGTACACTCTTGTTAATGGGTAATGGCGTGAGCTTTAGCCGATTTGATACGGGGAAAGATTTGATCAATATTAAGCTGAAGCTGAGCCAAACCGACCAAAATCCTGAAATTTTGTTTCAGCAATTGAATGTGACCAATGCCAATGGTGTTCAAATCCCTTTATCTCAATTGGCTGAGTTGAAGCCATCCTTTGCAACACAAAAAATTAACCATTATAATTTAAAACGTTCGATTACTGTTGAAGCTGAAGTTCACGGGCGTACAGCTTCCGAAGTCATGAAGGATGTCAAGCTTAAATTGCAGGACATTAAATTTCCTCCAGGCTACACTTGGGAAATTGGCGGTGAGATTTCAGGACAAAATGACATTTTATCAGAAATAGGATGGTTATATGTTGTCGTCATACTATTAATCTTCATGCTGATCTTTTTGCAATTTTATTCTTTCTCGACTCCACTCATCATATTGACTACCGTGTATATGGCAGCAGCAGGCGGATTTCTTGGCTTGTTTATTCTAAATACGCCGATTACTTTTATGGGCGTGTTGGGCTTGATGACCTTGGCAGGTATTATCGTACGTAATGGCATTGTGCTGATTGAGTTTATTGAGGATGCAAGACGTGAAGGGATCGAACTGAAGGAGGCCGTTGTTGCAGCGACCAAAGCGCGTTTCCGTCCCATATTGCTTACTTCACTGACAGCCATTGTCGGTCTGATTCCAATTGCACTTATTGGGGAACTTATGTTTAGACCGCTGGCGTACACCATTATGTTTGGATTGATGTACTCGACCATTCTTACGATGTTTGTGGTTCCGTCCCTGTATATGGTTATTGCCCGCTGGAAATTAAAAAGACAGAGCAAAAAATTGGGGGTACAATGAAAAAAATAAAGAGCGATGATATTATATATGCCGCCCTTTCCCTGTTTTCTGAAAAAGGGTACGATGCCACCTCGGTGGATGAAATTGCCCGCGAAAGCGGGATGGTGAAGGCTTCCTTTTATAAATACTTTCAAAGTAAAGAAGAGTTGCTGCTGGGGACAATCGTCCTGATTGAAAAACTTCTTGATGCAGATATTAAAGAACTTTATTTGAAGCACCAGCTACCTTCCCGTGAAAAGTTGAGACAACTGTATTTGATTGCGCTGGGCCGGATTTATAAGAATAAAGTTCATTTGCTGATATACTCCGTCCCTTTAATCGGTTCTAAGGAAGAAAAAATCGCACAAGCCATTGACCGTGTTGAACATTATTTGTCTAACGTGATGGTTGATTTCTTAATTGATGCTTATGGACAATCTATACGTGACTATGCGCACGATATCAATTTTGTCATCAAAAGTATCATTATTAATTCCTTCCGAATGAGCGATTCAGAACTGTCCTCGACGGAGCACCAAACACTGGCTGAATTTATCGTCAGCATTACGGATATGCTGGCACAAGGAATGCTGAGCCCTGATGTTCAACATCAAATCATGTGGGGCCACGATTCCGTATTCCATGAAGATTCTGATCAAATCTGGACCAAAGGAAGACAAATCGCCTATGTGCTTCAACATATGGACGCAGTCTTGAAACAAATCGAATTAGATGCAGCCATCCAGAATGAACATATACAAATATTAAGCAGGCTACAGGACGAACTGTCCGAACAAAACGTGGAAACTGCCCACGTTAAAGCACTCCTCCTTTTTTTGGAGCAGCTACCCGAGTTACAGGAAGACTGTACCAAGCTGAAAGCTATTTTGGAAGTTTAAACGGTTCAATTCAGCTAAAGATAAAGAGGTCCACGATGGTCAGATACTACTGCCATGATGGACCTCTTTTTTCTGTTGCACATACCCTTCTACGCTCACCGCAATGGCGCATAGCCAAGCCGATCCAGCTCCTCCGCAATGACGCGATAGCCACGGCTGTTCGGGTGCACCCGATCCAGCGAGAGCAGTTCCCGTTCGTAGCCCTCAAACGCAGGGTAAATGTTCGCCACCCGGTAATTCGGACCGCCCAGCGTAGCGAGAAATGAGTTATATTGGCGTACATATATCCCCGCCTCCCTCACGCCCGGAAAAGGATTATACAGCCCTACCATTCGAATGATAAATGGCTCACGCTGGCCGTATTTTATCTGATACAGGGCATGTACGATTTGGCGTACATGTTCTTTCGTGCGGTTCAGTGCTTGCGGAATGGACGACGCAGACGAACCGGAGCCTCCAGCAATAGCGCTGGCGTATGGGCGCAGATCATTCCCGCCGATCGTCACCGTTATGAGTTCAGCCCGGCTCAACGCCGACCGAAAGAGTGGATTGTTGCGGACCATCGCCAGCAGCTCCTGCGATGTCAGTCCGTTGATCCCCAAATTCTCGTAACTGACTGGAGTACGAAGACGTTTTTCCGCCATCCGTCGATAGGTAGGCACAAATCCGCCAGTCAGCAGCGTCCCAGCACCTGTCGTTAATGAATCTCCTATAGCCGTGTAGTGGTAACCCATTGGAACCCAACTCCCCCGCTAATGCCTTTGCAATCAAAGGCACATCAACTTTTACATGAGAATGATGTCAATTCCAGACATATCATATCTTATGTAAAAAAAGAGACGCGGGACCCGGAGATTCGCTTATTCTTCGTCCATTTCATACACACAATGAAATTGCCCATCCTCGGACAAGTCCTCCGATCCGTATACGGCAAAGCCCACGTTGCGAAAAAAGTCAACCCCTTCCGCATCCGTGTCCACAGTAAGCCGTTTCGGATTACGCTCCTGTATGAGCGTAAGCAGCATACCTCTGGCATATCCTCTATGACGATTTTCGGGCAACACGGCCAGATGCCGGATTACGGTTGTTCCATCCTCCTGCTCCTCAAATCCGACAATACCTACAATAAGTCCTTCATCTTCCACACCGAACAGCTTCCAGTCATCCGAAGCTTGGTAAATACGTAAAGCTGCCTCTCCGCGTTCAGGATGATCCAGCACGGCGTAGGTTAGCAGCTCCAGAACCTCCTCACGATCCGAATCTGCTTTTATATTTTTAAACATGGTTCATCGTCTCTCCTTATAACCTGAAATGGGGATTACACTCTAGTTCTCCAAAATAAGCAACGGCCAGTTATCCAGCCACTGCTTCTCAAATACACGCTGACGAAAAGCCGTCGTATGGCGGAACAATGGACTTTGGCGTACCCGCATATCCAGCAGATCCTTTAATCCATGCGGACAAACGACTTCCATTTGATCCTCGTCATTCAATCTAACCGCTACCGCTGTAGCCGTCTCCGGCCAGCGGCTCATCGCATCCTCTACCGAAGCATAAGGAGCTGCCCCGTTGCGAAAATGCATCCGCGCCTGATTTTTGACAGACCAGTTGCGTCCCGCCTGCTTGCGGTTCAAGGACAGTTCAAGGTGCTCGTCCCGTTCCTCCAGCGTATTTTTCGGGTCAAAATAAATAACATCTATATCATTCAAAGGCGTAGGAGTTGTATAACCATGCAGCTTGTCCCACACCCGATTACGTACATAACCTGCGGCAATACAGCCCTGCGGCAGCCTCAGCTCTCGCACATAGCGCAAGTCTTCAAGCACCTGTGGATCATTCATATATTGTATGATTCGTAGCACATCTTCTTCCGACTTCATCCAGCACTCAGCTCCCTTTTTTATGATGACAGTTGCTCTACGGACTCTCCTCCTTGAGCTGCGATCCGGGCTGTACGCTGCGCCAGACGGCGGCGTGCGACCAGTAGGAATGGAATGCCAATCACGACCGACAGCGCAACCGGAACAAAAACGGCAAGCGGCGCTGTTTGACCATAGATGTCCAATAGCCAGCCGCCAAACAAAGGAGCAAGCACGCTACCCAGATTATTAAAGCCAATCGTACCGAAATAGGTCCCTTTATATTGAGCATCTGCAATTTGGTCAATTAATACATCCAGCATCGTGAACAGCAGTACTTCCCCCACTGTAAACAGCACCATATCCAGTATGAACATCCAGCCCGAATTTAACATACTGCACAGTAACAGGCTGGCTGCAATACATATATTTCCTGCAATCAAGGAATTTACCGGGGAAAAACGGCTTGCCAGCCGTACCAGCGGATATTGAAAAGCCAATACGCACACCGCGTTGACTGTAAGCATGTATGTAAACCACCGGGTCCCTTCCTCGAAGGATAAGGACAAGAATTGGGGCATCGTGGAATTGGAATGAGCATAACCCATGACGCAAAATATCGTCCCCAGCAAAATCGGCATAAACACCGGATCACGGCTGGCTGTGCGGAACGCCTCTCCCATCCGCAGTGGAGCCTCTCCCGCCGTTGTCCCTGAATGCAGATCTGATGCATACCGAGTAAATTGGATCAACAGCAACACCCCGTACAACGCGTACACACCAGCCGCTACCATAAACGGTGTACCCGAGGATGCCGATCCTAACATCAAACCAAGCAACGGCCCTGCCACCACACCTACATTAATCGCCGCATATCTCATATTGTAGATGAGCAGTCTTTTCTCCTTGGGAGTTACATCTGATAACAGCGCCCGCGAGGTTGGCTCGAACAAGGATCTGCACAGTCCATTCAGAGCATTGATGACGAAAAAGGCCCAGGGCGCTTCAGCCAACGCAAAAGCCACGAATACAAGTGCCCAACTGGCGATGGACACCAGCATCACTTTACGTCGTCCGATCCGGTCGGAAATATATCCACCGTAAAAGCTGGCAAAAATGCCAACTAATGAACTGACCGATACGATCACCCCTGTATGAAAAGGGGATACCCCCAAGCGGGTAGTCAAATAAATGGACAAAAACGGGATACTCATGGATGTCGCCATCCTGCCAAATATAGTACCCGCAATAATCGTCCAGGCCAGTGGGTGAATCGAACGAAGCTGTTCTTTCATATCTGTTATCTATGTCTCCTTCTCCGCCCTGTCTCCAGAAAAAAACTTGCACACAACTCTTCCATCTGTGTGCAAGCCTAACAGGAAAATTCCAACGATTACTGACGAATATATCGTTCCAGTTCCCTACACGTTGCCTGATAAGCAGACTGAAGGGCAGCCAGCTTCTCTTGTGCAGCTTCAAGTTGCTTCTCCCGTGCAAGCTGCTCAATATCGGAAAATAACGTGGACAAACGCCCAATTCCCAGACTCACGCTACCTGATTTCAGCTCGTGAGCAACCTCCACTACTTTTGCTGATTCGTCCGCAGTAGCCAGTTCAACTAATGTGCTTATTTTAGCAGGTGTATCACTGGTGTACATCTCTACGAGTGAGGCCAGCAATCCCATACTGCCATTCTCGTCCAGCAGCATAATTTCATGAATAACTTCTTCATTAAGGATAGGCTCGGCAGCAGCCATGGGAAGCCATTGGATGAGCTTCTCAGACAGTCGTTCAATCATTACCGGCTTCAACAGATAGTCGTTCACCCCAACTTCCCGGCCCCTCGCTCTATCCTCCTCTGACACGTTCCCTGTCAAAGAAATGATTGGCACCGGGGGTAGCTTGTCCACCGCTTCACGCTGGCGAATGGCCCTTGCCGCATCAATACCATTCATGATGGGCATATGATGATCCATCAAAATACAAGCATAAGTCCGTTGAGAGGCCGCTTTTACGGCAGCCTCTCCATCCTCCGCGAAATCGATATGCTGGAATCCCAAGTGACGAAGCTGTAACTCGACAACCTGACGATTAACCCGATTATCCTCGGCTACCAGAATAGCGAGGGAATGACTATGCTCACGCAGCCACTCACCAAGCCCTGTCAGCTCGGCGGTTTCATGCTCTTTCACTTCGTCTGCCTGCCCTGTTCCCCTGACAAGAGGAATCTCAAACCAGAACGTAGAGCCTTGACCTTCCTCACTGATGACTCCAATCTGTCCCTTCATCAGATCAACGAATGAACTGCATATCCATAGTCCCAGTCCGGTCCCTCCATATTGTGAAGAGCTGCCTTCCCCTGCCTGCACATAGGGTTGAAATAACTTGACCTGATCCTCCGGTGAAATCCCGATGCCTGAATCCTGCACCTCAAACCGAATACGCTGGGAATCTTCTGTTTCTTCTACCAGCTTCGTCCGAACAACTAGCAATCCATTGCTCGTGAATTTATTGGCATTGTTCAGCAGATTGAGCAAAATCTGCATGATCCGTGCCGAATCTCCCTCCAAATGGTCTGCTACACCGGAATCAGCCTCTACGCTTAGACGGTTTCCCTTCTGATAGATTTGCGGCTCCAACAACTGGGCAACGTGGTTCATAATCGCCTGGACCCTGACGCTCCCGATCTCCAGCTCCATTTGTCCCGCTTCCACCTTGGATATATCAAGGAGGTTATTAATCATATTTAGCAGCACAGATGCCGATTCGCGTATGACACTGATCGCCTGCCGTTGATCCGGGGAAAGCCTGGATGAACCCAGCATTTCGATCATCCCGAGTATCCCGTTCATCGGAGTCCTGAATTCATGACTGACCACTGCAAGAAAGGTGCTTTTCAAGTCATTCGCCCGTACCGCTTCTTCCTTTGTCCGATTTAAATCTGCATTGCTTTTGGCAAGCTGACGCTGCAAATTGACAAGCTCATTATTCATCGCTGAAAATTCATTCAGCATCTTTTCTTCTTCAGCCTTGCTTTTCACAATCTCATCTGTTAATTGCTCGATCGTTTTCCGCAGGACAGCCATTTCTGCTGCCGGTTCCTTCATATAAAAGGCCCCCCTTTACCCAATGACTCCTGGTTACAAATATTTCAAACTGCCTCACACCCTGGACGACAGCAGGTGTTCTGCTACCTCCAGCGCTTCCTCTGCATCAGGTGCACAGTAGCAGCATTTTGCCGAATGAAAGCAATCAGTTCCTTCACCAAATGGACATGGTAAGCCATGGTAGCTGAAATAGCCACCACATCAGCCGCTAACGGATTATCATTCGTAATAAAAGAGGCGTATTCCTCTTTCTTTCCAATTTGCTGTATCCCCAAATCCAGATGCTGCAGCACCATCATTTTATCCGGATGACGGAAATGCTCTACTAACGTCTCCTTAATCAATCTGAAATTGATCGTCAAATCTTCCTGTGTTATATCGAAGCCTTCCAACAGCTTTCTTAACCAGGAAACATACTGAGTAAATAGAATCGGACTGTTTACAATCACACTTTCTGCCAAATAATTCAAACTATATATTGAATCCTGCTTTGTTTTTACTTTACCGTTATCCCCAAAACGCTGCAAAAGATCCGGCTGTAATTCGTATTGCTTATTTGTGACTAATTCCGCCAAATTTTCTGCTTGCAGCAGTAACGATTCACCTGCGGTATATTGCTGTATACTCATGTACAGCTCCTTCCCCGACAAGGCCGTATTTATATCCATAGACTGTAACTGGGGGAACATCCGAGCGTGACTATTTGTCAATTATACCTGATTTCCGCCTTTACATTAACCCCGCTGCCTAAAAATGCGTGTAAAAAAATAAAATACCGGAAAACCGGTATTTTATTTATAAGCCTATTTAACTCGGATATTTGCAGCTTATTAGTCGTTACTTTTCTGTCCCTCAGCCGTTAGCCCCAACTTTTTTAGCAGATGAATGACCTGTTCTTTCTCTTCCACAGATAATCCGTCCACTGTCTCCATAATAACACGATGATGCTGCGGGAATATTTGCTCAAAGAAATGACGTCCCTCGTCAGTCAGTTCTGCATAAATCACACGCCGATCATCTTGTGATGCACGCCGGGTGAGCAGCTTTTTTTTCTGAAGTTTATCTACGACGTACGTAATATTTCCACTGGAGATCAGCACCTTTTCACCAATTTTCTGCAAGGGCTGCGGTCCACGATAATATAACAGATCAAGTACACCAAATTCCGTTGTGTTCAATCCATGACTATGAATATCCCGATTTGTGCGGGATGTGACCGAATTATAGGCGCGAGCCAGCACAACAAATAAGTTAAGCGCCAAGTCCTGATCATCTGGTTTTACTGACATATTAACAGCCTCCGTTACTCATATCTTTATTCAAAGATATCTTAATTGCAAACTTTTGTCAAGTTCAACCTTTTTATCCCCCCTGGTTATGAAGTTGTATTATGCGAAAACTACAGTCTATTATGTAAAAAAGCCCGTCCCCAATCGGCACAAGAAACGCCTTCGGGAGAGCAGGGCTTTCATTATTCAATCCCTAGCCTCTTTCGTAGTAGCTTGTAAACAACCCTGCCAAGAAGCACACCCAGTACATTCAGGATCACATCATCCACGTCCATCGTGCCTGCGCCGAGCAGCATTTGGGACACTTCAAGAATTACAAGCGCGACCGCCACGGTCAGCAACAAGCTGCCTAATCTGCGTAAGGCCACCCAAATGATAGGCAGAAGGATGCCAAACGGGACGAAGACTCCGATGTTACCGAGCAAATTGACACCCCACACCCGAAAAGGAAGCGACTGTGCCGCCCTCACATAACGCCCGATCGTATCCAGCGGAACGATATTATATGAATATGGAGGACCCGGTCGTAATGTACGCCCAAAACCAAGAAACATCCAATATAATAACAGCCCCGTATATAAAATGAATACCACAAAGGCTACATTGCGAAGCAGACGAGCGTTAGGCATCACTTATTTCGAACGTCAATCTGTCCATTGGCCCGTGCGATAATAACCTGGTCTGCCATATTAATGAACAGTCCGTTATCGACCACCCCCGGAATTTGGTTCAATCGGATTTCCAGCTCTTGCGGGTTTTCAATGGTTCCGTAACGACAGTCGGCAATATAATTGCCGTTATCTGTCTGGAAACGCTCCCCGTCCTTCATTCGCCACTCAGCCCGGCAGCCTGTCTGCTGTAATGCCTCCAACGTCCATTCACTGGCAAAGGGTACGACTTCGACTGGTAATGGAAATGCACCCAGCACCTTCACATCTTTGGACTCGTCCACAATAATGATTAGCCGGTTGCTGTTACTTTCCACGATTTTCTCTCTCAGTAAAGCTCCACCTCCACCCTTCACCAGAACAAGCTGCTCATTCACCTCGTCCGCTCCGTCAATCGTTACGTCGAGTCGTCCAATCTGATCAAATGGAACGATGGGAATTCCCAGTTCTCTGGCCTGATCCTCCGAAGCTTGGGAAGTAGCTACAGCCTGTATATGTAAGCCTTGCGCCACACGCTCACCTATTTTTTGAATGGCCCAATAAGCTGTGGAGCCTGTGCCCAGTCCTACTTTCATGCCGTCCTGAATGGCTTCTACTGCTTTTTCAGCTGCTTTTTGCTTCAAATTCATTATCATCTCTCCCGCTATATAGGCTAGTATGGTTCATCATTCATTTTATATGAAAACGTTTTATAAAGACACTGTCAGCTTCTTACCGTAACAAAGACTATTTTCATCCTCTTTATATTCTCCAAATCGTTCAATAGGCTCATATCCCTGCTTCGTATAGAGAGCAATGGCTTCAGGTTGAGCAGCCCCTGTCTCCAGCTTGATTCTTATAGTGCCTCGTTTACGGGCCTCTTCTTCCAGAAAAGCTAACAGACTGACGGCAATGCCTTGCCTACGATAAGAAGAATCGACATAAAATCGCTTAAGCTCCATCTCTTCCGCATCTATAGGCCTAAGTCCGCCGCAAGCGACCGGTTTTGCATCCGAATACACAACAGCGAAAATCATTTCTTTAACTTTCGGATTGGAAAAATCAACCAAGTAAATTTCATCAGCAGGATACCTTTTCAGCAAATCCTTATCCAGCCTTTGAATCAAATCATGCAGATCTGCATGATCACTTTCAACCTTTACAATCGTAAGCTTGGACATTCTCTTCATCCCTCTTCCTATGTCGTGGCTATATTGACTCATTTTGCAAGGAACCCGCAAAAACCGCGGCATATCAAGCATCTGTAATGCGAAATATGAAAAATGTCCCAAATTGACAAGTGCATTTGACTCTATTATAAAGTATGATGGTTTCTATTGGATACCTACTTGAAGCCTGAATTGAATTTGAATTTCAAGTTGAAGTATAAAATGGAATATACTGAAACACACACAGGAATTACCCGGTAAAAATTAAATTTTTATTGGGCAAGGTATTCATTTCAAGAGCTTATCGTACGACATATATATAGGGATACATACTTATCTAAAAAGGACCAAAGACCTATTAACAAAATTTCAAGAGGTCTATTACCTTAATTAATATTGTTTGTAAGGGGGACTAAATTATCTCATTCGATAAGCGGTTCAACACCATATACAAAAATTACAACCAGGGAGTGGAGCATTTTGAAAAAGTGGAGTAGCTTATCTTTCTTCACCAAGAACTTATTATTATCCTTCTTCAACATCGTATTGATCGGGCTAGTCCTCATTGTGTCCAGCTATTTGATCCAGCGTACGATTTTGATAGACCAGTTACATGGGCAAGTGGAAAAAATCACATTAAAGTGGGCTGAGGGAATTAATGTAAATGAAGTAACCCAAGCCGTTCAAGAAAAAAGTTATGATGGTCCCGTTCAGGCCAAACTACGCACTTATCTGGATAACATCACAGCGACGAACCCAAATATCTCTCAAGCTTATATCTTCGGAACCGAGCTGGAAGACGGTGACAAGACATCTATTGTAGCGATGCCTACCGCTCTGAGAGAAGCATTCGAAAAAGATAAATTGGGTGTCGGCGCTATGTACAAACAACCCGCTGTTGTCGCAGAAGGCGTAAGCCATATGCTGGATACCGGAAAACCGACGTTTACCAGTTTCTATGATGACAGCTTCGGTACGTGGACAACCTTGACGTACCCGCTTAAAGATTCAAGTGGCAAAATCTTTGCATATTTTGCTGTCGATGCAGATGCAGGCGCTGTACCTGCCGGTTTGACCAAGCTGCTGATCAGCGGTGCTACCATTCTAGCTATCTTCCTGCTCATCTGCTTGGCGCTCCAATATTGGGTCGTGAAGCGTACGCTGTCCCCTATTAAACAACTGATGTACGGTATCAGTGAAGTAAGCCGTGGAAATCTGGACGTTCAAATTCAAGCAGGACAAGACGATCTGGGCGTTGTGAATAGAAACTTCAACGATATGGTAAGCCACATTAACAGCATTATGACCAAAGTGAAGCTGACAACTGATGAAGTGAATGAATCGGCGAAGGAATTACTCGCAATCTGCGAACAAAACGGAATCAATTCGAACATCATCAATCAGAACATCAATGAAATTACGGGAAATATCCGTGCACAGGAAAAGGCAACGGGCGATAGCGCACGGGCCATGGCTGAAATGGCCTCGGTTATCCAAAATATTGCCGCCAGTTCCGCCACCGTTGCAGAGGAAGCCAATTCGGTAGAGAAGCGTTCTAATGAAGGCAACGAAATCATGGGCAAAGTTTCTTCACAAATGCATTTGATTACCGATACAGTTACGAATACATCCCGTATTATAAAGTTACTGAACGACCGTTCACAGGAAATTGGTAATATCATCGGTACGATTTCAGGCATTTCCAGCCAAACAAACCTGCTTGCCTTGAATGCTTCTATTGAAGCAGCGCGTGTCGGTGAGGAAGGTAAAGGCTTTGCCGTGGTTGCCAGCGAAGTACGCAAGCTGGCAGAACAAACAGCGGATGCAACGAAACAAATCACGCCGCTGATCGAAGAGATTCAAAGTGAAATCGGTCAGGCTGTGAAATCGATGGATCAAGGTAACGTTGAGGCACAGAGCGGAATCGTCGTTGCCGGACAAGCAGGCGAGCTGTTCAATAGCATTCTTCAAGCAACCAAAACGGTGGCATGGCAAATTCAAGAAGTATCCAGCGCTACCGAGGAAATATCCGCCGGTACGCAGGAAATGACGGCGACAGCAGATGATCTTTCTTCCACCGTAAGCAAAACAGCTAACAACAGCATTCATATTGCACAAACGGTTGATGAACAAAAAGCTTCTCTGGACTCCATCATTGAATCGTCCCATAAGCTGTCATCCATGTCTGAGGAGCTTCAGGAAATTACTTCTTATTTCAAAATTGCAGACCCTAACCGCACCAAATCATAATTATCAATTATCTACTTTGAATCTTATTCAATAAGTAAGTCGTTCGGTAGTGCCTCCCTCCTATTCATGCATTTGACGGGATCGGAGGCATTTACTGACTTTAGCATTCATATTACGACATCATACGTTCAGGAGGTAAGCGTAATGGTTTTATTACTACAAAACAGTACACAAACAGCGCCATCCCCATTCCTGGTTCCTTTGGATTTTGCACGTCTGCAACGCAAACATACATACTCTACTTATCAGGTAGAGTTAGAACCAAGCATCTCGAAGCTGTTGCATCAGCAAACGTCAGCGGAAGAACAACATGCCATGCTTCTGTCAGTGTATGCAGCATGGCTGTATCGTCTGTCCGCAGAAGAAAATATCTCCTTCTCTACTTTCGTGCCTCAATCCGGTATACTCACAGCTTCGCTGACGATGGAAAATAATACTAATTTTCACGAGCTGGCAGGCTTGTTTCAGGAAATGCTCCATAAGCCCCAGGCTTATCTGGCAGACCCGCAAGCGGATACCTCGTTCTCGGTAAATCTGCTGGTCAATGAAGATACAGAGCCTCGTATCATGGACTGGGTGATCCGTGAGAACAACGGCACTTACCAAATACAGATTCGGTATGATGAATCACTTCTTCTGGAAACAACGGTTGTTCGGTATACAGAATATTTTGAATTTCTTCTGCGTGGCGTACTCACCAACAGTCATGCCCTTATCAATTCGGTTGACATCTTATCCGAAGCAGATCGGGCAGCTCACGAGGACTTAAATAATACAGTTGTGAAGTATCCTGAGCATCAGACCATTCATGGAATGTTCGAGGAGGCCGCTTCGCAGTATCCGGATCGTCCGGCCATCGCTTCCCACGCCGGAGAATATACGTACCGTGAGCTTAATGAACGCGCCAATCAAGTTGCACGCGTGCTATTGTCTAAAGGTCTGGCAAAAGGCGAATTCGTGACCATTTTCATGGAGCGAAGCCTGGAAACCATCATTTCCCTGCTTGGTATTCTGAAAGCCGGGGGTGTATATGTGCCTGTCGATCCAGCCCATCCAGCCGACCGGAGCAGCTACATTGTAGAGGACACGCGTTCTCCCTTCGTCCTTACGACTTCTGCACTCGCCGGACAAGCGGCTGAACTATGCGGCTCCATTGAGACGGTCAAAGAAATTCTGGCCATTAACGGGCCTCTGGCAGGCTATGCCGCAAGCAATCCGAACGTTAACGTAGGTCCGGATGATCTCGCTTATGTCATCTATACGTCCGGCTCGACAGGCAAGCCGAAGGGTGCCCTGATTGCTCACCGGGGCGTCGTGAACCTGGGGGCTGTCGTACAGCGCGATTGCGATATTACACCTCAGGATGTATTGACTCAATTCGCCACCTATAGCTTTGATGCATCCGTTTGGGATACGATTGGAGCCTTGTTCTACGGAGCCAAGCTGTACCTGTTGTCCTCTGAAGAACGCGTGTCTGTTGAAGAATTCGCAGAAGCCATCGCACGCACAGGCACGACGATCATTACCATTTTGCCAACCGTGTTCTTTAATCAGCTATCTACGTATTTGTCAGACGAAGGCTACCGCAAATTAGCTAAGGTACGAATTGTCACCGTGGCAGGCGAAGCCCTGTACGGCTCACAAGTTCGGGCCTTCCAGAGCAAATTCGGTACAGATACAGACATCGTGAACGTGTATGGCCCGACTGAATGCACCGTAGCAACGACGACCCACCGGGTGCGTGGTGCTGTGCCTGAGCACGTCGTGAACATCCCGATCGGCAAGCCGATTTATAACTACAAAGTCTATATCGTCAACGATGATAACAAGCTATGCCCGATTAACATTCCCGGTGAAGTATGCATTGCTACGCCGGCACTGGCTCATGGCTATCTCCATCAGCTGGAACGGACGGCACAATCGTTCGTGGACAACCCTTTTGTTCCGGGTGAAAAAATGTACCGCTCAGGCGATATCGCCAAGCTGCTGCCGGACGGTACGATTGAATATGTAAGCCGGAAAGATTCACAACTCAAAATCCGGGGCAACCGGATTGAAATTGGGGAGATTGAAGATCATTTTTCCAAGCATCCGGGCGTTCAGGACGTGTCTGTCGTAGCTGTCAAGGATCACACGGATCAAAATATGCTGGTTGGCTATTACACAACTACGGACGGACAGTCCATTCCGCAAGACGTAATACAGTCTTATATTGCGGGCAAGCTGCCTTCCTATTTTGTACCGAGCCATGTCCTTCATCTGGAAGCTATGCCAATTTCACCGACGGGCAAGATTGACCGCAAAAAGCTGGCCCTGCTGCCGCTTCCCGAGGCGTCCGACAGCTCCTACGGCGGGGAACCTCTCCGTGAAGGAACTGAATCGCTTATTGCCGAAGCCTGGACACAGGTACTTGGCAAAACCAACATCGGCGCAACAGATGACTTCTTCCTGATCGGCGGCGACTCCCTTCGGGTCATTCATGTGCTGGCTATTCTAAAGCCGAGTTATGGTGCGTTACGTATTGGAGACTTTTTCCGCTACAAAACCGTTCGTGAGCTTGCCGAATACGTGGAGCAACTGGGTACGGAACAAACACCGCAACGCAAAACAATAACAGTTACACAAGAAAAAACAGACCTGAATGAGCATCCTATCGAGCTGTCAGGCACTGCGGATGTAGCTGAATTGCGCGACATGAATGTTGTGTTATTGACCGGGGCTACAGGTTATCTCGGTTCGCATATTCTCTATGACCTGCTTCAACGGACGGGAGCCAAAGTGTATGCCATGGTACGCCCTTCTCAGGACGGTCCATCCGGCATCGAACGTATTCAGTCCGTATTGACAGGATATTTTGGACCAGACGTTTCCAGCCTGATCGAAGGACGGGTCAAAGCGGTGTACGGTGATCTGGAGCAGACGAACCTTGGCCTCTCTGACGTTGACCGCCATATGCTGGAGCATCAAATTGACGGTATTATTCACAGCGCCGCTGACGTTCGCCATTTTGGTGATTCGGCTGCCTTTGATCGTACGAATGTAACCGGAACGCTGGAACTGCTGAAAATTGCTCAGGCCAAACCGGGAGTATCTTTTCATCATGTCTCAACCATGGGCATACCGGAGGATCTGGCGAATGAAGGACAATGGGAATCCGTATTGGAGCTGTCCTCCTTCCCTGACGAGCTACAGGTGGACAACCTGTACACGAACAGTAAGCTCGCAGCGGAAAAGCTGCTGTTCCAGGCGGCCCAGTCGGGTACACCTGTCTCTATCTATCGTGCAGGCAATCTGACGGCCCATTCGGCTAACGGACGCTTCCAGCGCAATATTGATAGTAACGCCTACTACCGGATGATAAAGGCGATGCTGCTGCTGGGCAAAGCGCCACAGGCTGATTGGCATACGGACTTCACGCCAATTGACTATGCGAGCCGCGCTATTGTGGAGCTATCCGTGCATCAAAAAAGCGCGAACCGCATTTTCCATATATGCAATCCGAACCCGCTGCCGTATGATGAGCTGATTGCTATGGTCAACCAGCTTGGATACGCAGTAGACACGATGCCTTTTGACGATTACAGCGCTTGGCTGCTGAACCCGTCTTCCGGCATTCAGGAGGATGCGTTGCACCTCGCTATGGGCCAACTGGAGGGAGACGGGGCCAAGGATTCGGCTTACCGATACGGCTGCCCTGTGACCGCCGCTCTACTGGATCAGGCTGGTGTGCAATGCCCGACAACCGATCTGGAGTTTATTCAAAATATGATCCAGCATGCGGTTGAGATCGGTTATTTCCCTGCCGCATCGTCTGTATCGGCAAAAGCAACACAGAGGTAACAAAGTTGTGATATTTCCTCCGTGTGTATTAGGTATGATAGACTAGATTTTGCTAGTAGATATCTGGTTTACATATCTGCACTTTTAGAATTTTTGCATGCGGGGGATGTCATCACATGAAACACGTCATATTCAAAAGAACGATGCTGATTATGAGCATGGTAGCTATTTTAGGGATACTGGTGTACGAAGCACGCGCCATCTACCATCCACCCGTTGTTAAAGGGACTCACCGTACACGTACGGCTAATGCAGATCGGCTGGTACGACATTTATTCTCTCTGACGCCAACGCCGGATAAAGTATATTACCAAAACAAAGTCATTGTTCTGATGTACCATGAGGTAACCAAAACGCCACCCGATCCCGGCGCTCTCAAGCTCAGCAATTTTACGAAGCAACTGGATGAAATGAAAGCCAACGGCTTCCACTGGATCACGATGAAAGAGTATACGGACTTTATTCTGCATAAAGCCAAGGTGCCCGATAATGCTGTTCTCATGACCTTCGACGACGGCTATGAATCTTTTTATACAGACACCTTTCCCGTGTTGAAAAAGTACCGTGTACCGGCAACCAATTTTCTCATCACATCCACGATCAGTAATCCCAAACACATCGGTATTCCGAAGCTGACCTGGGAACAAATCCAGTACATGCATTCTGAAGGTGTTGATTTTTACAATCATACCAATGACCAGCATGCGTATGGATACACAAATGTAGCACGCACCAAGGAAAAACCGCTTCTCATGGGTCCGGTATATTCGAAAAAGCTGGGGCGTATGGAAACCGAGGACGAATTTAAACAGCGGGTTTACAACGATTTGGACACTGCCGACAAGAAGCTGTTCAAGCATCTTCATAATGATCGCAACGTCCTTGCCTTTCCGTATGGAGGATATACTAAGGAAACGCTGGAAATTTGCCGCGCCTTGGGTATTGACGTTACCTTCACGGTGAAGCGTGGCATTAACTCACCTGGACAAACGAATGGCTATCGTGTTAATGCAGGCGGAATACACAATATTCCGGAAGTATTGGTGCAGTACATGAAGGAAGGCGCTCCAGAGCGGCCATTGCCTTTTGCCCAAGGTCCTAACAAAGCGTCCTGAACTTTGGTATAACAAAGAACCTTTGAAACCATGTATTTTGTGGTTTCAAAGGTTCTTTTGCTAATTTTGAGGATGATTATGAGCTTATTTCAGGGCCAGAGGCGAACGACTGCAATAACAGCCAGATGCACCGGATAAAAGCTGCGCCACAACCAGCGCGGCACCCGTTTATGAAAGCCGCTCTCCCCCGATGCAAAGCATGCGATAAGAATAGTAGACAGCAGACTAAAATGCTGGAGATTCGCGTGATGCACCATGTCATATACGACGTTCAGCGCAAAATGCGCCGCAACCATCATATACGAACGGGTATAGCGATAAATGAGGATGAGCAGCAACCCGTAGGCTCCGTAATCCATCAGGGTAAGCTCCATGACCAGTGCTGTCAGCACATACAAGCCTGCCACAGCCGCTCCATTTTTCAGGCGGGACGCGGCGGTCAGTGCCAGCAGCGAGGTCAACAGTGTCCAGACCACGTTCGGCCTGTACACATCGAACGCCAGCATATAGGGCACCTGAGAAATCAGGGCGATACCGAGCAAGCGGAGCATATAGCTTCGCATATTCCGGGTGCGGGCATACCCCATATACAGCGCATACGCATAGATTGGAAAAGCAAGCCTGCCGGCAATTCTCCAGGCCGGATCAGTCGGGAAAAATACGAGTCCGATATGATCAATCAGCATGGTCAGCATGGCCAACCAGTACATATAAGGCCCCCTTTTTTCTTGTTCTACATCTTCTTTTACGTCTTCTCTTCCGTCAAGCTCAAAATAGCGTTCATAATGTCCGTTTTGGAAACCCGCCCCACCAATCCATTGGCCTGAATGGAGGAGGTCTCCATACACTGCTCGTCCATGACCGGAAGGCAATTGACCTGATGACGAACGAGTCTGGATATCGCCTCCAGCAGAGAATCACCCGGAGTAAGTGTCGTCATTTGTGCCCGTCGCGTCATCGCCATCGTTACCGGAACGGCGTGAAGATCGGTATGCCCCAGCGTCACCTTCAGCAGATCCTTGCGGGTAACAATTCCGATCAGCTCCTGATCCTCTCCCGTGACCATCAACGTACCCGTATTTTGCTGAAACAACATCAGTACCGCATCGTAAGCCGTAGCGTCACCGGAAATCAAAATCGGATCACTGAGCACATCAGCCACGGTCAGCTTTTTAAGCATGGTGCCGATATGACTTTCATATTTAGGATAACGCCCTGGCAAATATCCAACCTTGGGCTTGGCGTCTACCAGACCGAGCATGACGAGCAAAGCAAGATCGGAACGGAGGGTCGGTCTCGTCAGCCCCAACTCCTCAGCGATTTTATCCCCTGTAACAGGCGCCTGGCGCTGGACGATATCAACAATTTCCCGCTGTCTTTCAGACAGTTGAATAATGATTACCTCCTTATAGAATGGGGTAGTATACATTATAGATGAGCATCGATCGGTAAATTTCCGCATTTTCCGACAATTCATCAAATTTTAATCAAAGACCGCTTGTTTTCAATTTTAAAATGTGTCACAATTAAGTATGTAATACATACTAATTATAAGTTTAACGTGTGCAATATGCTACCTTTTATTAGCTGATGTGCATGGTGTGTGATATGTATTATGAATTATAAAACCCTGAGGAGGAAATCAAATGAAATTTTTCTTGGATACTGGTAACATTGAAGAAATCAAACGTATTGAACGTTTGGGTCTGGTTGATGGTGTAACAACGAACCCTTCGCTGATCGCTAAGGAAGGTCGGGTGTTCAAGGAAGTCATTCAGGAGATTTGCGGTATCGTTGAGGGCCCCGTAAGTGCTGAGGTCATTGGCTTGAAAGCCGAGGATATGCTCAAGGAAGCTTATGAGATTGCCAAATGGGCTCCAAACGTTGTTATTAAGCTGCCTATGACTGAAGACGGCTTGTATGCTTGTAACGAGCTGACCAAGAACGGGATTAAAACGAACGTAACGCTGATTTTCTCCGCGGCTCAAGGTTTGATGGCTGCCAAAGCTGGCGCTACTTTTATCAGCCCGTTCGTAGGACGTCTGGATGATATCGCCGTTGATGGTATGAAGCTGATTCGTGACCTGAGACAGATTTTGGACATTTATGATCTGAAAGCCGAAATCATTGCAGCCTCCATCCGTAACATCAAGCATGTGGAAGATGCTGCTCTGTCTGGTGCGCATATTGCCACCATTCCAGGTTCCCTGCTCCCTTCCCTGTGGAAACACCCGTTGACTGACAGCGGTATTGAACGCTTCCTGAAGGACTGGGAAACTGTACCTAAAGCCTAATTCGCCCGAAACGGCAAAACTATATTGCTTTAAACCCGAACAGCCCGTATATTGCGGGCTGTTTTTTGCCTCCGCATCATTTTCTCTCCATATCTCGCAAGTCTGCCAAAGGGCGCGTCAAGTTTCTCCAGCGTTCAGGCAAATCCTCACCATGATCCACGTAAACCGATTTCAGATAGCTAGACATATGGTTAACCCGATCCTCTACCAGCACCTCTCGTATGTCGGATGGCTTGACAGCGCCTCCCTAAATTGCTCCTGCGTAATTGCGGCTGCTATCTTGGTTCAGGAATCGGCAGATGAGCATTTATAGACAACTTTTTTTGACAAAACAACTTGTTTTACATATAATTGTTTTAACAATTAATTTATTTTTGAATTAATTTATGTACGGAAAACAGAAAGGAAGCTACTCATGAATAACTTGCCCCCGGATTGTTCCATCGGCATGCTGCTCGGCATTACCCACCGTAAGATGAGCCAGCAGCTTATGCAGCGCCTTAAACCTTATGATATTTCCCCTGAGCAATGGTCGGTTCTGTATCAAATTTACCAGGCAGAAGGTCTCAATCAGAAGGAAATTGCAGCTAAGGCGGTCAAGGACCAGCCGACTACGACCCGAATTATTGATTTGTTGGACAAGAAGGGTTGGGTTCGCCGTGTGAATAGTCCACAGGATCGTCGGGCTTATTTGCTTCATTTGACCGAAGCCGGTCGACAGCTCGTGGAGGAAACTCTTCCGGTCGAGCGCGACGCCAACCACGATTTTATGAAGGGAATTTCCCCTGCTGATCTGGAGCAATTTCGCCAAACTCTTTTACAAGTCCACGCTAACCTGACTCAATCGGAAAAACAAGGAGATAATGACTAACATGCAACAAGGCAAGCAACCTCTTTGGACCAAAGAATTTATCGTTCTAACGGTATCTAATTTATTTTTATTTCTTGAATTACAGATGATCGTATCTTCCATTCCTGCGTATGTTAAAAATACATTCCACGCCAGCTCCGTTCAGGTCAGCCTCGTCACTACGCTGTTCGCATTGAGCGCGATTGTGGCAAGGCTTTTTTCAGCCCGTATGCTGGAAAAAGGGCATCGCAATACCCTGATTTTCATCGGTCTGCTACTCGGATTAGCGGGTACGCTCGGATACAGCGTTTCACCGACGATTACGGTGCTGCTTCTCATGCGCATGCTGTTTGGTATCGGCTTCGGTTTGAGCAGTACCGCCTTTCCGACCATGGCCTCAGATGTCATTCCTGCCAAGCGTCTAGGTGAAGGAATGGGGTATTTCAGCTTGTCCACCAGCCTGGCGATGTCGATTGGACCGACCATCGGTATTTCGATGCTGCAATATGGCAGTTTTAATCTGCTGGTATATACGACCTCAGCTGTCATTGTCCTCATTTTCCCGTTGGCTTACTGGCTGATTCGCACCCTGCCGAAAGGACATGTTGAGCCGCCGATGGTTCCTTTGGAAGAAGGACGAAAACCGGCATTTAACCGCAAGCTCTGGATTCCCGCCTTGCTGAACATGCTCATGTCTATTACGTACGGCGGATTGATCGGCTTTATGGCGCTTTACGGAGATGAAGCCAATTTGTCGCACCCGGCCTATTTTTTCCTGTTTAATGCGTTGTCCGTCCTGATCGTACGTCCCTTCTCAGGCCGTATCTATGATAAAAAAGGAGCAAAAGCGCTGCTCATCCCCGGTTCCCTGTTCCTGTTCGGCGGTCTCATCCTGCTCTCCTACGCGCACAGTGATGCCTTCATGTATCTGTCTGCCCTTTGCTATGGCGTCGGTTTTGGCGTAATGCAGCCGACTTTGCAAACGTGGATGATTCAGGTCGTGTCGCCCAAGCAGCGGGGCATGGCAAACGGTATGTTTCTAAACTCCCTCGATTTCGGGATCGCTGCCGGAGCGCTTATTCTTGGTATTATCGCCAAAGCCAGCGATTATGCGTGGATGTATCGCCTTTCCTCGCTATTTATCGTATTGTTCCTGCTCATCTATATCATTCAGCTTGCTGTAGGTCGCAAGCCCAAGACACGTGTCCCTGTCGAGGGGTAAACATATTTCGAAAAGAGCACCCAACACCATGGCTTCATGGAATCGGGTGCTCTTTGGTTTTAGATCGCTCTTATTTTGCAGGGGTTTTGCGTCTCAATTTGGAAGAAAGCGGCTTTTTTCGTGATATATCTGACTGCCCCCCGGACACATTTATGCGTTCACCGGATTTTTCGTCTGAGGGTTCATCTTGCTTCGGTTTAACCGCAAACAGCATGAGCAGAGCCGCAATTCCGCCCACTCCGGCCATCACGCCAAAGAGCAGACTATGCCCACTGCTTCCGATCAGCAAGGATACAACCGGAGGACCTAGCGATACCCCGACAAAGCGCATACTGCTGTACAGGCTGGTAATCGTTCCGCGCTCCTCTTTTTCAATCCCTTTCGTAATCAGGGCATCCAAACAAGGAAGTGCCAGTCCAATTCCGGCTCCCCCCAATGTAAACAGTCCGATCACCGCATAAATATGTTGAAAAAATCCGAGAATGCCAAAGCTGATCGTCAACACGGCCAACCCGCCAAAACCGATCCATTTCATCCGTTTTTTGTGCTTACCGATGATCTTTCCTCCGATATAAGAGCACAGACAGAGAGAAACCAGCGGAATCGCCAGCACGAAACCCTTCCAGACTCCACGAAGATTGTAACGACTTTCCAGTATGTCAGATAAGTAGAACAGGACGCCAAAAATGACAAACATACAAATGCCACCCACGGCGAAAATAGCATATAGCCAGCGTCCTTTTTCGCTAAGCACCTGCTTCACATTTCCCACAAACTCTCGAAACGTAACCGGTTGGTTCTTACGTTTGGGCGCATGAATCAGCCAAAGCACCAAAATGAGTGAAATCAGACAGAGGCCCGGAATCACCGCCAATGGCAAAAACCAAAGGACTGCTCCCAATGCCGCACCAAGTATCGGACTTAGCACTTTTCCGAATGTATTGTACGTCTCAACTACACCCAGATTTTTGTTGGCTTCTTCCTCGTTCTCATACAAATCCCCCACGAGCGGAATGACAATGGGAAAAGCTCCCGCTGCTCCGACCCCCTGAAGCAACCGTCCCCCAATAATGGTCCAGTACGCTGCCTGATCATGAAGCAGCCATGCCCCCACCGCAGAAATTCCCCCGCCAATCACCGTGAGGATCAAGCAGGGCACAATCACGGCCTTGCGACCAAATCGGTCGGAGAGATATCCCGCGATTGGAATCAGCAAAATGGCAACTACCGCATATACCGTAATCAACATGCTAATGCGAAAGGAACTGACATGTAGCTTACGTCCGATTTCCGGCAAAACAGGAATCAGCATGGAATTGCCTAGCGTCATCATCAGCGGGATGGAACCTAATGCAAGCAGATTCCCTTTATTTTGTTGCATCCCGTTACCACCTTTGCAAAAGTAATAACACAACTGTCCAAAATGATTCAACAGGTGTTATTGTGTTTACATTGGTGCGGATTTATACAGCTATACCTTAAATCCTCCAACCCTTGCATTCAGCAATTTCGACATTTCTGCCAGCGTATGAATGGATGACGCGATATCCTCCATGGAAGCCAACTGCTCCTCAGCGGCTGCACTGACGCTCTGGGTTCCGCCTGCCGACTGTTCGGCTACTTCACGGATACGCTCTACGGCCTCCACCATTTGTCCCGATCCGGTAGACATCTGTCCCACAGAGCGATGTACACTGTGTATCTGTTCGCTAACCTGCTGAATGGAGCCGCCAATCTGACGAAATGCCGTTTCAGCCGATTCCATAATCTTCACGCCTGATTGAACTTCAACCGTTCCGGCTTGCATCGTTGATGCTACATGACCAACATGGTCCTGAATATGCTGCACAAATTGTGTAATTTCCGCTGCTGAAACGGATACCTGATCAGACAGCCTTCTTACCTCAGATGCTACGACAGCAAATCCCCTGCCCTGTTCTCCTGCTCTGGCGGCTTCAATCGACGCATTAAGCGCCAGCATTCCTGTTTGCTTGGCAATACCGGTAATGACGGAACCGATCATTCCAATCTGTTCAGCCTGTTCACTGAGCAGACGTACAGCACGAGCAGAGCTATCTACACTTTCGCTGACCTTTTCCATCTGCCGCATCGCTTGACCGATGGATTGCTCCCCTGCTTGCGCATCTCTGGCAGCCGTATCAGACAGCTCATATACCTGCTGGCTCGTCACCGCAATATGGTTGAGTCCGTCAGCAAGCTCCTTCACTGTATCGGTGGTGCGTGTAATATCATCGACCTGGTGCTCCATACCAGTAGCAAGCTCTTCCATCACACCGGAAGTATGACGATTGGCCTGATTCATCTCTTCAGTGCTCAGGCTTACCCGCTCGGCGGTCACAGATAACGTACGGGCTGTATCCTGAGCATCCACAATAATATTGCGAAAGCCCGCGATCAGCTTGTTGTACGAGCTGGCAATCATGCCAATTTCGTCTTTGGATGTAATATCGAGGCGGCTACGCAAATCTCCCCCGCCCTCCGACATCTCCAGCAATTGTTCATTCATGTGATGCAGCGGCCGGATCGAACGAATCAAAATAACCGATTGTGCAATACTGTAAATGATGATCAGACAGCCCACAATACTCGTTATCCAGGTAGTGTTCGTCATGGTTTGGTGCGCGTGCTGTATTTTCACCTTTACCATGTCCTCCTGAGCTTTGACGAACGCCATCATCTTCACATCAAGCTGCTTTCGTTGAACCCGTTCATTTTCAAACACATCGAGTAAATCCGAAAATGGCGGAAACATGTCTTTAGTACTCCGGTAACCCGCTGTATTCAATAAGCCATGGACATGGTTAAAATAGGCATTGATTCCCGTTTTCAGATCATCCATCTTTTTGTTTATATCCCCATTACTCGTATCGACCAAAGCTTCCGTTTCCCGTAGCAGCTTTTCGATTTCGCTCTGCTTGTTTTCGATCTCTTTACCATACTGTTCGTCCCGGGTTAGCAAATATCCACGCTCGTCATTAGATATTCCGTTCAATAAAAATTGAAGAGATTTTGAATTATATACAATGGTCTCCTCACGATTCACAATATCCCTATACTCGTTCTCATTGTGCACACTCAGAATATAGTTTGTCAGCAGCATGGCTGCAATGACACCCGGAATAAGCAGTGCACTAAGAATCATTTTGGCCTTGATTGTTAAATTCATGAATCGATCCCCCAGTTATGTCTGAATAAAATGTCCAACTTACTATATATCGTTTAATTTAGAGAAGTTTTTGAACGAAACGAGAATAGTGTATAGATTTCTCAATGTATTTGTGACAATATTGTGAACCAAAAAGGCCGCCTTCATTGTCTTAAGAAGCGGTTAAAAAATGATATACTTATTTTTTTATGTAGTATAAATGTCAAGGAGGGACTTACTTGAGTAGTTTGGAACTTACACCGCTTGTCCGTGGGCTGAAGGAGCTGGAAATTCGTAGCTGCCTGATCGTTCAGCAAGGGAACATAATGCTGGAATACTACCGTGAACCTCAATTCGCGAATGAACTCTATAAAATAAACTCCTGCACCAAAAGCGTGATTGCCGCACTAGTCAGCATCGCAATGGATCAGCAAATCGTACCACAGCCGGACACGCCTATCCTTAATTTTTTTCCCCAGATTGCCGAGGACAGCGATACGCGAAAGCGTGATATTACGATTGAACATCTGTTAACGATGTCCGCGGGCTTTAACTGGACTGAATTTGGCGGGCAAAATTCATTTCCGACGATGAGCCGAACATCAGACTGGGTGCAATTTGTGCTGTCACAGCCGCTGGCTGATGTACCAGGTACACGAATGGAGTACAACTCCGGCTGCTCTCAGCTTTTGGCTACCATTTTGCGTCATGCTTCTGGACAAGCGGTAGCTGAATTTGCCGAGCAGCAGTTATTCCAACCGCTGGGTATCGAAAACTACCATTGGGAAACCGATCCGCAAGGCACTCATACAGGAGGCTTTGGACTGCGTCTCAAACCCGTGGATATGCTTCAATTTGGACTGCTCTACCTGACGAAGGAAGCCGTGAAGGCCATCAGCTCATACAAGCTAAGACCGTCCGGCACTCCACCCGTGCGCTCCTTCCCGCGGCCAAGCCACAAAAAGCCTTTTACGGCTGGCACTGGTGGGCTTCTTCCTTTTCAGACGCAACGGAGAAAAGCACTGAAACGGACTATTATTACGCGCTCGGCTTTGGCGGTCAATATATTGTTGTCGTCCCGTCTTATGACATGGTGGTGGTCGTTACTGCTGACAAGTTCAAAAAGAAACGGACTCCTGTGGATATATTCAGGCAGTACGTTGTTCCGATGCTTCTCCAGCAAGGATAACCGGCAATTCCAAAGCAAAAAAAAGGCCTGCCCGTTGAATCAGGCAAGCCTCTTTTTGCAATACAATCGTTATACAAAAAAAATAGCGAATTTTATTTGTAAGCGAGAGTGTACATGAGCTATCCCAAATGAATGGTGAGCTCCTGTTGTCCGCTTGAGGCTGGTGTAATGGTCACACCCTGCTCTCCCGCTTGACTACTGCCATCCTCGACTTTAGCCTCGTGAATCCCTCTCAGTACCAGTGACCATGGTTTAACCGCACCCTCAGCCTTCACCGTAATCACAGAATCCTTGCGACTGGCTGTAAAGGTCAGCTCTTTTTCACCTGATGTGTTCACAATAACCGTCCGAGCCTGTTGGCCTTCGCCCAGCTCAAACAGGTGGAAAACCACTTGATCTGCATAATCGTAATCCGGACGGCTGTCCTCATGACCGATCGCCAGCAGCGTGTTCGGCTTCACCAGCACGGGCAAGGTTGTAAAATCGTGATGCTCGTTAACCCAGCGACCCCCTGTTACCGTGTCATTCGTCAATAAATTCGTCCATTGGCCCTCCGGTACATAATACTGCACATTGCCTTCTTTATTCAAGATCGGGGCTACCAAAATAGAATCGCCCAGCATGTATTGCAGATCCAGCGTTGCACAAGTCGGGTCCTGCGGGAATTCCAATACCATAGCCCGCATCATTGGCAGACCCTTTACCGAGGACTCCACAGCGGACGGGTACAGATACGGCATCAGCGAGCATTTGAGCTTTGTAAAGCTGCGTACCACATCCACCGACTCTTCATCGAACAGCCAAGGTACGCGGTACGATTCATTTCCGTGCAGACGGCTGTGGGAGGACAGAAGTCCAAATTGTACCCACCGTTTGTACACGTCCGGCGCTGCTGTTAATTCGAAGCCGCTAATGTCGTGACTCCAGAAGCCAAAGCCGCTCAAACCGAGCGATAAGCCGCCCCGCAGCGATTCCGCCATCGACTCATATGTCGACGAGCAGTCGCCGCCCCAGTGAACCGGGAACTGCTGTCCCCCGGCTGTGGCGGAACGTGCGAATAAGGCCGCTTCATTTTTACCCAGCTTTTCCTCCAGCACTTCAAATACAGCTTTGTTGTACAGATGCGTGTAATAATTGTGCATTTTCACCGGATCAGAGCCGTCATAATACACCACATTCGTAGGAATCCGCTCGCCGAAATCCGTTTTAAAGCAATCCACGCCCTGATCCACCAGTACCTTCAACTTTTCCTGATACCAGGTCACCGCAGCCGGATTCGTAAAATCAACCAGCCCCATACCTGCCTGCCACATGTCCCATTGCCACACGCCGCCATCTGCGGTTTTGACCAGATATCCGTTCTCCATGCCTTCATCGAACAAAATGGATTTTTCCGCAATATACGGGTTAATCCATGCGCAAATTTTAAGTCCCTTCGCTTTCAAACGTTGTAGCATGCCTTCCGGGTCCGGGAACATATCTTGATCCCATTGGAAATCGCACCATTGGTATTCCTTCATCCAGAAGCAGTCAAAATGGAATACAGAGAGCGGCAAATCACGCTCAGCCATCCCATCTACAAAATGATTCACCGTCGCTTCATCATAGTCGGTCGTAAACGAGGTGGTCAGCCACAAACCAAAGGTCCAGGCTGGTGGCAACGCCGGCTTGCCCGTCAGCTTGGTGTAATTGTCCAGCACCTCTTTAGGATTGGCTCCGCCAATAATAAAATACTCTAACGATTCGCCGGAGACGCTAAACTGCACCTTCGAGACATTTTCCGATGCAATTTCATACGATACCTTTTCCGGATGATTGACGAACACACCATAGCCTTTATTAGACAGGTAAAAGGGAATGTTTTTGTACGCCTGCTCACTGCTGGTGCCGCCGTCCTCATTCCAAATATCGACCACCTGCCCATTTTTCACAAACGGAGTGAAGCGCTCCCCGAGGCCGTAAATGTACTCCCCGATCCCCAGCTCCAGTTGCTCCCGGAAAAAAGGCTGATCCTGCGGGTCTGTAATGTATCCAGGCCCACGATGCCCGCTACCCGTGATTTTACGATCCTCCACATAAAAGCCTACGTCCCAGCTCTTTCCACGGCCGACCCGCACACTCAGATCGCCGCTTTGGAGCACCGCTGCGTCCTCACCTACCGTAATGTTCACCTCGGTCGGCAAGGTATGAATTTCAAAATCCGGTCCATGATGCACCCGTCCCTTGTGGTGGTTGAAGCGTACCCGAATGACATTCGGCATCGGCGAGCTATAGGTCGCTTTCAGTAACGCCCCGTTCAGGGTATCTCCCTTATGCTCGATCCGGTGAGTTGCCGCATATACCGTCATGGAAGCATCGTCCGTCACAATATCACGGATTTCCGCAGGGTTTTGTATTTCATAGCCCTTGCGGACCATCCAATAGCCATCTGTAAATTTCATCTGTTTATTTCCTCCGTTTCGATCTATATATTGGTGAACCCAAATCGCTTGTTGGATTTTTTCGAAATCCTTACTATAATAATATTGATTTATGTAAGGGTTTACTTCTTTTATTTTGACGTATTGTATCAATATTTTGATATTTTCTATACTAAACAGGCATCTGGAAGGGAGTGCAGGAAATGAATCGGGAAATGCTGCGGGAAAACCGTATTCATGGCAATCCCATGTATCCGGTCAGCGTGTATCCGGGCGTGGAACAGTTGAATGGAAATTGTGTACTGGAGTGTCATTGGCATGAGGAAATGGAGTTTATTGTTGTGGAGCGGGGCAGCGCGGTATTTCAGACGGATATGGCCTACACTGAGGTCAGCGAAGGTGAAGCCCTTTTTGTAAATAGCGGGGAACTTCACGCCGGGTATTTGAAGCGAGACCCTGACTGCGTATTCTCTGCCGTGGTGTTTCATCCAGATCTGCTGCACAGCCAGACACAAGATACGGTGCAGGAGCAGTTTATCGACCCTTTTATCAGCAAAAAGCTGGTCGCTCCCCCTCACATTCGCGGAGTCCTGCCCTGGGAACAGGAGGTGCTGACCGCGCTGCGTCGCATCATCACCAGCCATGAACAGAATGCACCTGCCCGTGAACTGGCGACCAAGGCACAGCTCTATAGCATCATCGCCAGCATGTATCCACATATGACCCCGGCTAACGGAGAGGACGTGATTATGGCAGGTCAACGCAGCAAGGTTGAACGGATCAAACAAGCGTTGGCGTACATCAACAATCATGCTCATGAGCCTATTCGTTTGCGGGATATCGCCGATGAGATCCGTATGAGCGAGGGCCATTTTTGCCGTTTCTTCAAGCAGATGGTACAAAAAAGCCCGGTCGAATACATCAATTACCACCGGGTTCAGAAGGCTTGCCGACTGCTGGAGCAAAGTGACCGCAAGGTGGTCGATATTGCGCTGGAGGTTGGCTTTGATAATCTGAGCTATTTTATCGCAACTTTTAAAAAATGGAACGGCATGACCCCTTCGCAATTCCGTAAGCAGCACGAAGCCGAACAGATGCTTGCAGCAGCCCATTTTGTCACAGATATGAGCTGAATGATGGCAAAAAGTAAAAGGCGAATCCTATATGCAACAGCCTAGGAATTCGCCTTTAATTAATCGTATATAAGCTGAACCAAAAATCACATGTTGCGCCACTGCGCAGACGGATGGTGCTTCCCATCGCTGTTGCTTGTAAAGCATCATTCCGTCTACTCCGTTTTCCTAGTTAATTTATCGGATTCAGCTTATATTTCACTTTTTCATCTGTAGTATTTCTGACTCGTATGACTGAAAGGCATTTTCCATCCCCATGACCACATTTTTAATCTTCATATATCCCTTGGTGTACGGCTCCGAGTCGCGAATTTCTTCCCACATATAGTGATACTGTTTCATATCCTCCGTTTCGCATACGACGAAATCGGTGTAATCCTTGCCAGGAAGCGCCTCTGCATCAAAAAAACGAACTTGAACATGCTCGCTATATTTTTGAATGCTCTCCTGCAAGGATGCCGCATATTTTCGACGCTCTTCCCGAGGCAAAGCCAGCCAGGAAGGATAAAATTCCAACAAAACAATCATCATATATCGCATATGCCTATCTCCTTTTTTATGAAGCTCGAATGGACTAACATGATTGTACTCTGCTTGTCCCCCAAGCTGCATTAACCTATGTTAATGCGGATCGCTGCGGAGCAATCGGCTAAGCGAAACGGGGGATACACCGATGTACGAAGCGATATGATATTGGGCAATTCGTTTGTCCAATCCGGGGTATTTGAGAAGAAAGGCTTGGTAACGTTCCTTGGCGGAAAGATACAAGAGTTCACGTTCCCGTTCCTCTTTTCGAATATATAGTCTCTCTACACTCTTGCGCACGAATCTTTCCCACATATGGCTTGTATCCATAAGCTCCTTCAGTACGTCATAGGGGATTTCAACGACTACCGAATCCTCCATAGCCTCAATGGTAAAGGTCGACGGTTGCCCTTGGACCATAGCCCCGTAAGAGGTTACATAATCATCTTCTGGCGAAAAGCCAACATTATACTCCCTGCCATCTGCCAAAGTGTAAAATAAACGGAAAAATCCCTCTGAGCAAAAATAGGCATGATTTACGGGTACACCCGTTTCAATTAGATACGTTCCCTGCTGCACATGCTTCACACGGGTTCGTTCTACAAATCTTTTCCAATCCTGCTCTATAATCAAAGCTTGATAAGCCATCTTCTCTAATGAACGATAATACTGATGCATATGCTTATTGCTCCCCGAATCCCTGTATAGAAGGAAACCTTTTTGATATTTAATGTAGAAAACAGGGGCTATCCCTCCAGTCTTTACAGACCTTATGGGACACCCCCTTTCAAAAACACATATCGTAGCTACGCCCATATGGGCTAAGGATTCTGTCAGGCTTCCGATGTATCCTCTTCCACGAACAGCGATACCTTGCGGATACCGTCCGCTCCGATCACGACAAGTCCCTGATCCGACAGGCGGATTTCGGGGATGACCACCAACGCCAGTAGCGACAGTGTCATCAGTGCGTTGTTCAGCACACAGCCGGATTGCTGAAGTGCCCGGCTGATGCTCTCGGACTGCGCTGCCACCTCTGCAAACGGCGCAGGAGACATCAGCCCGGCGATAGGCAGCGGGAAGCGTGTTTCGCCCGAGGCGGATACGACCACTACGCCGCCGCGCATAGCCACGGCCTGCTTCGCCGCCTGGGTCATAAGCTCGTCATCGTTGCCAATGACGAGCAAATTGTGGCTGTCATGCGCCACAGTCATGGCAATGGCGGCAGGCTCAGTGAAACCGACGCCCGTCACGAGTGCCACGGCATGGCTGCCACTGCCATGATGCCGCTCGAAGACGGCTATTTTGCAAAGATCCTGCGCGGGATCTGCCGTGACCTCACCATTGCGGATCTGAACATTCATCCGCACTTCCTTCGTGTCCACGTGATTTTCCGTGACACGAATCACTCGTACAGGTACGTTCCCCTCCTGTACTGGAGCTGCAATGCGGAAATCCGCAGCACTCAGGTCTCGTCCCAGACGGACCGTGTCCATCACTTCCGCAGGATAAGCGAAGCCATCCCAATCGGCGACCATTTGGCCGTGCTCGGCCACCAATTGACCCGCCGCAATCGTAGCGGTCACGTTCACTTCGGCCAGTCGGCCATCAAGCAAAATAATATCGGCAATCGCCCCCGGAATAATCGAGCCGATATCCCGCGCTACGCCGAAGCGCTCTGCTGTATTCAGCGTAGCCATCTGAAACGCGGTCACGGGCTTGACGCCCTGCGCAATGGCATGACGCACGACGAAGTCCATCTGACCCTCATGGAGCAAGGATTCCGCGCTGCGGTCATCCGTCACCAGCATCATGCGACGGGTGTCGAGACCCATTTCCGTGCTGGCGCGGATGGTCTCGGCCACATCATGCCATGCGGAGCCTTGCCGCATTTTGGCATACATGCCGAGCCGGATACGCTCGGCTACATCCTCGGGCGTGACACACTCGTGGTCGCCCGTAATCCCTGCGGCTGCATATACCGGCAGCCGCCAGTCGTCGGAGGCCCATGTAAAATGGCCATCCGCCACCTTGCCCGCGCGCAGCGTGGCCTGAATTTCCCCGATCATCACATCGTCTCCATAGACGACGCCCGGGAAATTCATGACTTCGCCCAGCCCGATCATATCCGGGCCCCAGCGTAAGGCTTCCGCGACTTCTGCCGGGCCGAAGGAAGCCCCTGTCGTTTCCAGTTCCGGTCCTGTGGACGGAACACAAGAAGCCACCTGCATGTAGGCAGCCAGCGGTGTCGTGCGTGCTTCATCGAGCATCAGGCGAAGCCCTTTCAGACCAAGCACATTTGAAATCTCATGCGGGTCAAAAAATCCGCCCGTCACGCCTAGCGGCAGCACAGCTTTTGCAAACTCCGTTACGGTAAGCTGCGTGCTTTCGATGTGACAATGTCCGTCCAGTAATCCCGGTGCCATATAGCGGCCTTCCGCTTCAATGATCACGGTGTCTTCTCCGATGGTATGGCTAACGTCCCGACCGACGTATGCGATACGGGAGCCCTGCACAGCAATAGACATTCCCGGTAATAATTCGCCCGATACCACATTGACCAGCGTTCCTCCGCGGATAACCAGCGATGCCTTGCGCTCCCCTCTGGCTGTAGCTACCAGCTCGGGTACACAGTCCGCCAGCGGCGGGCGTTGAAATACACTCTTCATGTCCATTACGTTTTGTTACCTCCGTTTATGCTTCTTACCTGTTTTTCTTATTTGCTTATGTTACTGGAATACGCACAATTATGCCAGTCTTACAGAACAGGATCACTTTCTTCCACTTTACGGGTATACGAATCCGATTCCTGCGAACTCACGAATGGTGTAATTTCGCCTATCGTATAAATGTGCAGCAAATGCATAGCCCGTGTACAGGCAGTGTAGAACAGCTTGCGCTCACTTTCACGCTGATATTGCTCCGCTGATCCGTCATAGATCAGGACCGCATCGAATTCTACGCCTTTCGCCAGATAAGCCGGAATGATGTGAATTCCCTTTTCAAAAGCCGGAGTTGTTTTCTTGATCAGCCTTGGCTTCACGGGCAACTGCCCTTCGAGCGCTTCGTAAGCTGCTGCACTTTCTCCAGCATTTTTGCAGATTACTGCCACGGATTCATAGCCTTCTGCCAGCAATTCCGTGATGTTTCCGACGATCAGACGATGCAGCATTTCACGCGAATGTACCTCCGTAACACGTGGCTTCTCACCCTTACGGTTAAACGGTACAATATGCTCGCCTCCGGCCACCATCCCCCGGGTAAACTCCACAATTTCCTGAGTCGAGCGGTAGCTGCGTGTCAGGGAGATCATCTCGGTCTGTTCCGCTCCATACAGCTCATAGAGAGGCTCCGCATCCTGAAGCACCGAAGCATGCGCATAAATCGCCTGATTAAAATCGCCCAGCGCCGTCATTTTAGCCTGCGGAAACAAGCGCTTGAAAAAAGCCAGTTGAAACGGTGAATAGTCCTGTGCTTCATCAATAAACACATGACGGATATGGCTATTGGAACGGAAACCCAACATCAGCTCACGCAGATACAAAAAGGGTGTCACGTCCTCATACGCCAGTTCCCCGGCCTGCATCCGTTCCAGCGTTTGACGGCTGATTTCACTCCAGCTATCGGGCAGCTTGGCGTGATCGGCCAGTTGGCTCAGCAGCGTCTCATTCAGGAACAACTCCCCGTATAAGCGGGTCGTATCCACGAAACGAAGCGCTTTGATCCATTTACGCAAAGGCTTCAAGCGGTCACTGACCACCATTCGCGCCAATATTTCCCGTTCTCGTGTAAAATCGTCAAAGGTATGGCCCTTATTCTTGGATTTACGCCGCATACGATTATAAGCACGCTGGTAATCCTCAGGCTCCATCAGGTCCATCTGCTGATCTACCCATGGAGCGGAGCATTCCTCTTTACCGAAACGGGCCAGCTCCTTGAGCATCCAATCCCGAAGCAGTTCCAGTCGATTCGCCAGCCGCACCGAAGAGTCAAACCCATAAAACCTACGCACCATTTCATCCACTGGAACTACCTCGCGCCCTTGAAACCGGATCGGTTTAAAACGCATACCCTCCTGCTCCAAATACGCCTTGTATCCGATAATTGCTTGCAAAAACGTCTTGGACGACTTAAAGCGGATGCCTTCCATTCTGGCCTCATACCCCGTCTGTGAAGATGCCGACAATACATATTCCAGCTGCTCAAAAGGGTCTTCCAGTTGAAACTCCCGGCCCAGCCGACGCTCCAAATACTCCTGAAGAGTCGCCTGGAGCATATTTTCCTCACCCAATTCAGGCAGTACCGTCGAAACGTAGCTGTTAAACATCGGATTGGGCGAAAATAGCACCACCTGATCCGCGCGCAAGCGATCACGGTACTTATACAGCAAATAGGCTACTCTCTGGAGCGCAGCAGATGTTTTGCCGCTTCCCGCCGCCCCCTGTACGATAAGCATACGGCTACGATCATCACGAATAATGCGATTCTGCTCCCTTTGGATTGTTGCCACAATACTTTTCATCTGAGCATCCGAGCTGCGGCTCAGCACCGCCTGTAGCAGCTCGTCTCCAATCGTTACCCCTGTATCGAACATAAAACGAATCTGTCCACCGCGGATCGAGAATTGGCGCTTGAGCGTCAGTTCTCCTTTCATTTCCCCTGTCGGAGTCTTATAGGAAGCGGGACCCGGCATATTATCGTAATAGAGATTGGAAATCGGCGCACGCCAGTCATAGACCAGAAATTCCTCGTCCTGATTATCCAGCAGGGAGGCGATCCCCAGATAAACACGCTCTGCGGGCTGTCCTTCCTCAGCAAAATCAATACGTGCAAAATACGGTGATTCCAGCAGCTTTTTCAAACGACCTAACGCCTCTGTAGAATGCTTGTGCCTGCGCTCCCGTTCCGACAAAATTTCAGATTGCTGACGCAAGCTGGTGGAGGTCTCGCCCACATCATCCGCCTCACTGAAATTGATCGTTACCTCATCCCAAAAGTCTTTACGCATATCTACGACATCTCCGCGTACAGAGCCAACCTCCGTCTCCAGCTTCCGAATGCGCCCGCTAATGACAGCAGTCACGTCCTCTACTCTCCGTTGTTCCTCATTCCATTGCTGCTCAGTAGTCACTGGCATCACTCCTGTTCCGTTTCCTCCTGCTCCACCGCAGGGCTAAACTATGTTCTATTATGGACCTGGGTATACCCTTGGCATCCCTCTGATCCGGGAAAATTGACTTACACTTTGAAACATGCTATAATGCGATAAGAAGTGTAATTAACGAATTTAAATTCATGGTTTTACCATAAACATAGCATCCTCTATTGTAGCAACTTCAACCCCTGTTCGCAACCAGCGGGCTTTTTTTATGCCTTTTTATATACGCAAAAAGCGGTCGTCCATCTGTATAGATGAATACGACCGCTTTTTGCTTTTTTATACGTTCGCTACTTGCTCTCTTCCACAGGATGAATATGATCCGCCAATCTGCTCAACCGCTCCAGTTGATGACCATAGTCATACATCGCGGCAGCCACAATCGACAGTCTCAGCATTCCCTCCTGACAGTGGTCAAAACGGGTAATTGCATGCTTCATAAATTCGCCGTTCGCCTGCTGGAACATTTCGCTTTCTTCATCGTTCGGTTTCAGCTTATCCTCGAATTTAAGCAGCGCATGTTCATGGAACCGGATCAGCAGCTCCAGATGACTATCAAAAAATGCATCCGTTCCCTTCGGTCGTAAGGACTGGAAGTAGTGCCTTTCCACCGCGTCCAGTACCTCATATCCTTTGTGCAAACTTCCGAGCATTTGCTTGTATACCACCATCTGCCTCGTCTGACTGAACCGGGAGCGCTTGAGCTTCTTCTGCTCTTCCTCGAACAAATGATATTTATCCGATAGCGATTTTATGGCTCCCTCCAGATTGCCTTTTTCCTCTTTAAAGACAGACTCCTTAATCTCATCGGAAATGGCGGTGCGCAGCAGCAAGGACATACTGTTAAATACACTTTGAATCTGATTGATAAACTGCCTTTTCGGTTTCGGGGGAAAAACAGTAACATTAATGACAAAAGCAGAAACAATCCCGATTAAGGTGAGCACAAAACGGGTCACCGCAAATTTCCAGTCACCGGAAGCTTCCATTACAGAAACAACGGTAACGAGTGTCAAACCTACCGTATCAGCCATATTTATTTTCAGACATATCATTAGTACCAGTACACATACCAATCCGACCGCAATCGGTTCATTTGAAAATACCATTCCGCCCAGCAACGCCATGATTGCACCCAGTGTGCTTGTTTGGAGTTGATCCAGAAAATAACGCCACGACCTGTATATCGACGGTTGCATGGCAAAAATAGCGGCTATCGCTGCCCCCACAGGCGAATGGGTATTCAAGAGCGTGCTCAAAAAAAGGGCGAGCGTCACTGCGATTCCCGTTTTTAACACCCGTGCTCCAAAAGCCAAAGCCATCCCTCCTGCTTACCCTTCAAATTTATTCATACCGAATTACTATAATGAAATTTCAATGTAAAGTCTATGCTTTATTATTACCCAAAAAAATCGGAGACAAGGAATATTTATGAAATGCACAGATCCTGCTAGAATACATATCAACAGCATCAACTTATCTGCATCAACGTCACAGGAGGATCGCATCGTGTCATGGATTAGCAAAATGTTAGACGAGCCTCGAAAGTGGCCACGTAATATCCGATTGTTTTTTATCGCCAATCTGCTGTACCAGATGGGTACGGGGATGTTTTCCGTACTGTATAACCTGTATATCCAGGGGCTTGGCTTCGGGGATGACATGAATGGCCGGGTGGTGAGCATGCAGGCGCTGGCTACAGCCTTACTGTTTATTCCGGTCGGTTTTTTAGGGGATCGGACGAGCCGCAAACACATGCTGGTCATCGGAGCGCTATTCAGCGGTGTTGCCTTCCTCATCCGTACCTTTACGGATACCAGTGGCAGTATGCTGGTTTTCGCCATCGTTTCGGGAGTATTTGCCGCCTTTATTCAGGTGCTGGCTGTACCCTTTTTGGCGGAAAGCATAAGCAAAGCCCAGCGCTTGAAGATATTCAGCTATTACTCGGCTCTTGTACTCGCGGCACAGGTCATAGGGAGCTTTGGTGGTGGTGTGCTTGCGGATGGACTGCAAACGTGGGGGATCACACAGCTTTCCAGTCTGCGGGTCGCCCTGTTTCTCGGAGGAACGGCAACACTGACCGCTTTTATTCCTCTATTGTTCATGACAAAAGCCTCTTACGTCGAAGAAAATGTGCACCTTGCCAAATCGACACTTGAACCGGTAACAGCGGATACGGCGGAATCCACGCCCGCTTTACCAGTAGCACCTGCTCCTGCTGCTTCCGATACCCGGGTTATCGGACAATTTGTTCTTGCCCAGTTTTTTCTTGGGTTGGGCTCAGGTCTGGTCATCCCGTATCTCAATTTATATTTTACGAACCGCTTTTCCGTATCGCTCAGCGCGATGAGTTTGCTGATTGCTCTCGGTCAGCTCATGACCATCCTCTCCATGCTGATCGGGCCTACGCTTGGTAGCCGGATCGGACTGGTCAAGGCTGTCGTGGGCTTTCAACTGCTCTCGCTCCCGTTTCTTCTGATTACCGGCTTCACCAATGTCCTCTGGATTGCTTCCATCAGCTTTCTGTTCAGGCAAGCGCTGATGAATGCGGCCAATCCGCTGCAAACCGCCATTCTGGTGGAACGTGTATCGGATAAGAACCGGGGCATTGCCAACTCGATTCTCCAAACGACCTGGATGCTCGGAACCGCAGGCATGGGACCTGTACAAGCCTATCTGATTACGACCTACGGCAATTACTGGGGCTATGCCATCACGTTCAGCATGACAGGTGTGTTCTATATTTTGTCCTCCCTCGTCTACTATTGGATGTTCCGAGAAAACCGCCCGTCCGCGGGTCAGCTTTTACAAAACCCGGCAAGCCCGTAAACAAAATCATGGCACAATAAAAGCCGGAGCCTCCAAGCGGACTCCCCTGGAACGTCATAGGATAAATGAGAATGGCGGAGGAGGAATGAAGGCATGCTTCGAGTCGCATTATTTACGGACACGTATGCGCCTGACGTAAATGGCGCTGCCCTGACACTGGAACGATGGATTGGCTATCTGGAGAAACATGGGGTATCTACGCTCGTCTTCGCACCGGAGGCAGACCATCATCTGCCCTCCGGGCCGGGTGTAGAACGGTTTCGGAGCATCCCTTTTTTGTTGTACCGTGAATGCAGACTGGCAATCCCCAACGCCAAGCAGATTAACGACCGTCTGACCGCCTTTTCCCCGCACCTGATTCATGTCGCTACCCCATTTAACCTTGGCCTGTACGGAACAAGCTACGCAGCCAAACAACATGTTCCGCTCGTCGCCTCATATCATACCCACTTTGATAAATACCTCGAATATTACAAGCTTCGCTGGCTTGAACCTGCCTTATGGAAATACATCCTCTGGTTTCACAGACATTGTGAACGAGTGTACGTGCCCTCTCGGTCAACCATGGAGTTATTGCGCAATAAAGGAATGAGTCAACTCGAAATCTGGGGCCGGGGCATTGATACCCAACGCTTCCAACCGAAAGTGGATCGTCACGAAGTATGGAGAAAATGGGGCGTTCGTGCAGACGCATTCGTGATTTTATATGTTGGCAGACTTGCACCGGAAAAGGGAATAGACACCCTACTGGACGCCTATCTCCAGTTGCCGGACGATGTCCGGGCAGAATCTGTGCTGGTCATTGCGGGAGACGGACCACTGTACGAGGTCAAAACAGAAGCGGACATGGGGGTGTCAGAGCATGCAGTCCATTGGCTTGGCTTTGTGAAAGGGCAGGAATTAGCGGAGCTATACGCCGCAGCGGATGTATTCCTGTTTCCCTCCACTACGGAAACATTCGGCAACGTCGTGCTGGAGGCCATGGCGAGCGGAACACCCGTGGTCGGTGCCGATGAAGGCGGGGTAAAGGATAATCTCATCCATGGGAAGACGGGCTTACTGTGTCCTGCTGGAGATGCCCCTGCCTTTGCCGAAGCTGTGCACCTGTTGTACAAAGACGGCCCGCTTCGCGACTCTATGTCCGTGGCGGGCAGAGCGTACAGTCTGGAGCAGACGTGGGACCGCATTTTCGAACGACTGCTGGACAGCTACATGGATGCCGCAACCCTGCATCTCGACAGTCGCCATATGACGCATATATAGCCCCAGAAACTGCGGATCTCAGGATACATCAAAGGGTGGTTAGAAAATGCTTTAGCACGCATTCTGTAACCACCCTCCACTATCATTACAACTTTATATCGTCCAGCTATAATCTCCAATAGAAAGGAACCCGCTAATGTCTGAGCTGTTTCAGCAGCTTGTTATGTACTCCGCTCAACAGAATCACGGCTGTCAGGGCACCAATCAAAGCAAGAAGCATATCCCATTGGGTATCCCATATATCTCCTTGGGTTCCCAAAAAGGCTTCTGCGGCCGTTCCAGTCGCCTTGGCTACGGCAAACTCAATCAGCTCATACGCAGCACTGATCGCAAGGCACACACTAACCGTGAGAAAGGTCAGCCAGCCTCCGCTTCCCAAGGTCGTTTTACGCAGCAGCACTTCTCTGACAATAAGCGCAGGCACAAAACCTTGCGCAAAGTGCCCAAGTCGGTCGTAATAATTACGCTCCAGCCCGAAGGTATCCCGTATCCAGTTAAACAGGGGCACTTCCGCATAGGTATAATGCCCGCCGACAATCAGAATGAGCGCATGCAGCCACATCAGGGTATACACCAGATTCGTAAACCGGAATTGGCGGTAAACCGCCACCAGCAGACCCGCTCCCAAAATCGCCGGGAGAACTTCCAGTACCCAGGTAAAATGATCCGCCGGATGGATAAAGGACCAGATGAGAACAAGCACCAGTAATACAAGCAAAACAAACGGATAGCGGTCATGTTTCGACCTTGCCGTTGCCTGATTCATACGTCATTCCCCCTCAACCCGTAACTATATTTTTATTGTCATAAGTTATCTTTTTTTGGGTATTTCTGTCCTGCATGACTTTTCCACATGGTAACCGCTGCTTATCGAAGTAAATTTATTTATATAAGTGCTATTAATTCGATATATATCTAAATTATTGTATTTCTGTTTCTTTCAATAGTTCTTGATGATATGCAGAAATTCAAATAAAAGGAGTGACTTATTTCTTGTTACTGTTCTGTCATTATCATCTAAACTATAAATATCAAAAAAGGTGGAATTCAATTGAAAAAACTTTATGGACTAAGCTTTACTTTGATACTAGTTTTTGCTCTTTTTCTGATCCCTTCTGCTTCAGCTGCCCCTGTTCCCCATTTGACAAGCATTCAAATTGTAGGAATTACCTCCGATGGAGCCAATAATGTCTGGAGTAATTCCAATTTATCTGGAACGCAGGGTGTTATCGCCGTTAAGTGTATAGGTACGATTTTGGGTTCTCCTCCACGTCCGACGATCACACAAAATGGAGTATTTATCCCTACTACGCAATATCAGCCAAATGAATATATAACCCAAGGAAATAATGTTATTGGGACAATTTATTATCGGGCATTTAATCTGAGTGATGTGAGTACTGGAAGCCTTACAGCGTCAGCTCAAGACTATCATGCGCCTAACAAAACATATACGACTTCTATTAATATTAAGGTTCAATAATACGGAAACTAGTTGATGATTATAGCCATTTTATGTAATTCAAGAATTTCATAAATGGGGATGTTTCGTAAGAACGACGAAGCATCCCCGTTGTGTTTTTAATACGTTAATCTTAAAAAACAATATCACAATACATTTTTATTTATTCGATACACAAAGGATGAAACTCAATAGGGACCTTTAATTCGTTACGACATGTTTGACACGCCCAACCTGTCCGTCTGCCAAACGCACTTTAATTCCATGCGGATGACGCGGAGAATTGGTCAAAATATCCTTCACCGTTCCTCGTGTCAGCTTTCCGGTAGGCTGATCTTTTTTAAGCACAATATCCACCTGAAGCCCTGCGCGAATATCTGATCGGTTCTGTCCGTTCATTGTCTCTATTCCTCCTTTCTATTCAAGCTTATGAAGCTACTCAGCCACTTGGTCGTATTGACATCACCAGTTACGCCATTCATCCCGACGGCTGTTGCCGATCCAAACCACGCACATCGTGGATACATAGCTAATGAACAAAATAGCGAATACCATCCCACTAAATTCCACAAAATGAGCACGCTGCAGGGTATCTGCCCATATGGAGGATACCTGCGCATATAACTGGGAAGGCGCAGATATAATATCCCATGTGTTCCCCCGAAAGAAACGACCGATATAAATCCCCAAGCTACTTAGCAGCAGTACAGCCAGCACAAACAGCCAGCTTACAAACCCGCCGCGTGCACGCTGTACCAACTGTCGTACAGATTCGAGCGATACAAATCCCATCGTCAGCCCAAGGACAGCGACCGACAGCATCCCCAGTACATGATTCCAGAAATACGGCTCTCCCCAAAAGCGTTGCTCCCCGAGAAAAGGATATCTTGCGAACACATGCAGCAAATCTGTGATTAAATACGGTGTGTTGGGATAAAAAAAGAACCATACCGCTCCCGTTATCCAGAGCAAAAATGTTCTCGTTCCCCGCCGCCAGGAACTATAAATCACATCAAGCAGCAGCGTTAAAAGCATCGGAATCCAGGCCAGCATCATATTCCACCAAATAAAAAGATAAGGGCGGCCTCCCGAGGGCAGCCGCACGTTAATGATCCACAAGGTGCTTATCACTGAGCATACGGCCAATACAATAAAAACATACCCTTTTACAGGATAATTCAACGATCTTAAACGGGCATACATAAGTGTCTTTCCCTCCTTTGCAACCGTCCATCCTTCCTGACGTTCCAATTTACACCTGTTCTGGACAGTGTACACCACAATCGCTTCAAGCTCAATGGAAGCGCTCCATTCAGCATGGCTCAAGACACCAAAAAGCACCTGTTTCCGAGACTGACCTCATCCCCGGAAACAGGTGCTCATCGTACCTCAAACTTCACTCACTGGCAAAGGAGACATACGGATCGTGATCGTCTGATCGAACGGAGCCATCCAATTGACTAGCAATGTGTGACAATCCACAGGGTGAGCAGCCCCCCGAACCGAAGTAGCCGAATGCTCCATCGCTGTTCCTGTCAGCTCTAACCATGCATTTCCCGATTCATAGCGCACCATACCGCCAGTCCAGCATTGCACCGCTTCATTAACCAGCCTGTATTCCCCGCAAGTGAATTTTCCTTCACGTCCAAAAACAAATAAAATCTGTGTCATGCAATCCACCGGACCTTCTGAACGAAAACGAAGCGTCCACACATCCTCCTGACGATCCACATCCACCCGGATTTCATGCTTCTGTTCATGGGTTAGTGGCCGTTTGTGGTGCGGGAGCAAATACCACGGACTGATTTCCTCCTGCGAGGTAGGCGGCAGATCGGCGGCAGCAACAGGCCCGTAATAGCCTTTGGCCTGCTGACCCGATAGCGTCCAGCCGGTTTCATGCGCAGTCAGCTCCTGCATAGGCACGAAGCCTGGCGAGAAATACGAAGCTGCCTGAACCGCCAATAGACGTGCATCTCCATGCCGCAACGATAGGAACGATGAAGCCTCGGTCATGAGTGTCGCACTGGTATCCTCCTGTCGATATCGAGCAACCGGAGCGCCAAAGTCCGTATGCAGCCTGCTGTGATAAATGTGCTGATGATGCCCTGCCTCATCCATCCGGCTCAGATAGTCAGCCCTCGGAAAACCTCCGTTCAGCAGCTTGTTATAGGTGACAGGTAATGCAGCAGGCGATATTTTGCGGGTTTGCAAGCGCGGCTCCAGCAAGAAGCGTACAGCCGCATTAATCGGAGCACCGCCCGGATGATCCGTTACCTGAACAGCGGCGACAGCCATCGCTTCGAAAATAGCATCCTCATCCTCGGTAGCCAGCATGGCATACGGGAGAAGATAGGAGGATAAATTCATCATCACGCCGAAGTCCTGTCTTCCCGAATACTCTGTGACCACTTCCCCATCCGGATGGACAAGATACACCATCATGTACAAATTGCGCCGTACCGGCTCCAGCAGCTCCGGCAGCTTCAATAAACGGGCGGCATGAATCAGCATAATATCGCTGACGGCATTATAAATTCCGTTGCTGCGCTCCGTCCATTCGCCATCCAGCGTTTCATCCAGCCCCTCTGCCAGCCACTCCCCGGCCCGGGCGAGTGCCTCGGGTAGATCAAACAACTCATGCAGGAAGCCCAGAGCAGCACACAGCACCCAGCGGTGATTCGGTGTATGGCAGCCTCCGGTCAGCATGACTGGAATCGTCCGCTCCAGAAACAGGCGGATCGCATCAGTCACCTGGCGCAGCTCCAGCCAGTCCTCACCGATCAGCAACTGGTAGACCTGAGCATAGCCTACCACCACGAACGCCGTATCCGGCGGCGAGTGAAAATTGGTCCAGCCCGGCGAAATAGAGCCGTCTTCATGCTGTACACGCAGCATATACTGCGACGCCAGCTCCAGCCGAATGAGCACACCCTCATTCCGGTAATAAGCAGAATCCGGATTGACGAGCGCGGCTGCCCAGACCGCCATTGCCGCAGGAGTGCCGACCGAATGATTAGGCCAGGCAATCCCGTTCTCATCATCGGTCACCCCCCCGTAATAACGACTGTCGACATCCAGCACCTGATGGTCCATGCCCGGTTTCACCCAGGCATCATTGACCGCTACGATTTCACTATACATTCCCTCAGCCCCTGTGATATGCATAATCGTTGATCATCCTTGCGTCTGAAGTTTCGCTATCTTGCTTGTCAACAACTCATGGCTGCGTTCAATATCCTCCGGCTGACAGGCTGCTTTCAGCTCATAGACCTTAATTGGGGCCTGCCGGATAATATTCACGAAACGATCAAAGAACTCCAGATCACCACTATGAATATAAGGGCACCAATGATCGGATAACCCTATCGTTTCATGGATGTGGACACCGAGAATATAGTCGATCATTTCATTGGCTTCCTTGGCATTATCGTACAACCCCATCCGGTCCATGATCATGCCGTGTCCAATGTCATACCATAGATACACGGGTGCGCCCTTCAAATCGTCTATGATCGTCTTGGCCTCCTGTAAGGTAGGCATCTGATAACAGCGTGAACGAGTTTCGATACCAATTGCTACATCATAGCCCTTGGAGGCGATACGGTCACACACCTCTTCCAGACTGTCGCGGATACGTTGTACATAATGCCCGCTCAGCGAATTCCGCCGCTCCAGCATTTGTGCCCACAGCGCTTGATAAGCTACCGAATCCCTGCCCTGCTCACGGTAAATCACTTCCAGCTCACCGCTGATATCGTAAGGAAATGGAACTTCTCCGGGATGCACAACCACCGCCTTTGCACCATAACGATGCGCATATTCCGCAGATTGTACCAGCAGTTCTATCGCGCGTTTTCGCTTCGTCTCATCATCAAACCCAAGCAGAACGGAATCCGTACCGTAATCCGGATCAGGCGTATGTGGAAACGTATTATGCACACTAGATATGCCGATTTCTCCCCGCTCAATCATAGGCTCAATCGTCGTCAGCATTTCCCGGGTAATGTTATAATTCAGCTCCACCCGGCCAAAGCCCAGCTCACGTATTTCCTCCACAAGCTCTCGGCCGACGGTTTGCTTCTTCATATTCCAACAGGTGGAAAAGGAGTATTCCCCCTTCGCCTTCATCGTCATCATCCTTTCACCGCTCCAAGCATCACACCGCTGACAAAATACCTTTGCAGCCACGGATAAACAAGCAGGATCGGAACCGTTGCGAAAATGACACTCGCCGCCTTCAGCCCTTCAGGTGTAATTTTCGCACCGCTCGCTCCTTCCAATCTCGACAGCTCGGACACCATGTTATTTTGAATCATTTGATACAGCTTGAGCTGCAACGGGAACAAATCCGGGTTTTGAATATACATCAGCGTATCCTGAAACCCATTCCAGCGCCCCACACCGTAAAACAGACTTAATGTCGCCAGCACAGGCAGGGATAGCGGAAGCACAATCCGAATCAAAGTGCCGAAATGGCTGCTGCCATCAATCTCTGCTGCTTCTCCCAAGCTCTCTGGAATCCCGTTAAAGAAGGAAATCAGAATAATCAGATAAAACGGGCTGATCAGACCTGGTAAAATAAGGGACCCCATATTATTCAGCAAATGCAAATCGCGCACCAGAATGTATTCTGGAATGATACCGCCACTGAAAAACATCGTCACCACAATAATAAACATAATCGTTTTGCGGCCCTTTAAATTTTTCTTCGTTAACGGATATGCAGCTATCACCGTCATCAGCATACTCAGCACCGTCGTGATCACAGTCAGCATGACCGTAAACCCAAGCGAACGAATCATGCTCATATCGGAGAAAACTTTTCCATACGCCTTCAAATTGAAATCAACCGGAAACAGGGTAACTTCCCCGGACGTAATAGCCCGGTTTGAGCTGAAGGAAATAGACAAAATATGAATAAACGGGGCCAAACACAGCAGTACAGCCACAACCACCAATATGGTGGTTACAATATCAAAGGTGCGGTTCGCAGTACGTTCACTCATCAGGTGTCAGCTCCTTTACCACTTACATAATACTTTCATCCGTCAGCTTCTTGGATGCATAGTTCGCACCCAGTACGAAGATCAGGCCCACCACGGCTTGGAACAAACCAACCACCGTTGCCAGTGTGTATTGACCGGATTCCATCCCGATGCGGTATACAAACGTACTGAGCACATCGGAATAATCCCGAACCGCCACATTGCCAATCACATAAGGACGATCAAAGCCAATGGTGATCATATTGCCCAGATTAATGATGAGCAGCGTAGCAATCGTCGTTTTCATGCCCGGGATGGTAATATGCCAAATTCGTTTCATACGTCCTGCGCCATCTACCTCAGCAGCCTCGAACAACTCCCGGTTAATTCCGGTCAAGGCAGCCAGGTACAAAATCGTTCCCCAGCCTGCACTTTGCCACACACCTGTAAGCAGATACGTGATCACCCAGTCATTTTTATCCGTCAAAAATGGAATCGCCTGAAACCCGAGCGAGGTCAGCACATTGTTGATCATGCCGGACTGCGTACCAAATACCTGGTACACAATCCCGCCGATAATTACCCACGAGATAAAATGGGGAATATACAAAATCGTTTGCGAAAGCTTTTTAAACCAAACTACTTTCATTTCATAGAGTAAAATCGCCAGGACCAAGGGTGCCGGAAAAGATACCAGCAGATCAAGCAAATTCAGCACGATGGTATTGCGCAGTGTTCTATAGAAATCGTCCATGCGGAACACTTCCCGAAACGCGTCGAACCCGATCCATTCACTTCCCGTAATTCCCTGAAAAAAGTTGAAATCCTTAAATGCAATCTGCACGCCCCACATCGGGCCATATTTGAACACAATGAAGTAGGCCAAGGGCAGCACAAGCAACGCGTATAATTGCCAATATCTGCGGAAGTAAACGTTCCCTTTCATGCGCTGTCTCTCCTTTACGTTCCGCCTTCTTACTTACCTGTCATGGCCTTGTAAGCCTCGGTGCGCTCATCCAGTATCGCCTGACCGCCCCCTGCCATATAATCCTTCAATGCAGCTTCAAAGGTTGCATCAAATTGTGCGGACGGTGCCATCACCGATTTGACGACCATTTCATCAAACTTGTCCAGCAGCGAGTTGCTGTATTTGGACTCGGATTTAATCGGATGGTCAAATTTCAGCGGAGGAATGGTATCCGTGTTGGAAATATCCATTGCTTTGCGTACATCCCCCTGGAACTGGGACGGCATGCCCAAAATAAAGGCTTCCTTGTTCTTCTCATCATCGCCAGCAATCTTGCCGTTCGCTACGATAACTACATCGCCCTGATTATAGATACGGTCTTGTGCTTCTTGTGTCGGTTTTTCCTTGGCGACTGGAATTCCGTCTTTCAAGGTATAATTTTCGCCTTCCACACCATTTTGCATATCGAGCAGCACCTTTTCGGAAGACATCCAGTCGAGGTACTTGATCGCCTCAATCGCATGCTCACTGGATTTAGGTACCATGATGTACAGGCCATTGGATGCAAATTCCGGCTTGGCATGCTTGCCCTCACTGTTCGTGTACGGGTCCATTGGCGTCAGCTTGGCTTTCGGCTGGTTGGCCAACAGATTTGGATACGCCGAGTCATTGTAAAAAATGTTGTCGTAATCTTCGCTGAAAAAGCCGATATTGCCGCTTTGAATGTCCTGTGTCAGCTGTTTTTTGTCCTTATCCAGACCGAAGTCCTTGCTGATCAGATCTTCATTGTAAAGCTTGTTCATAAACTGAACTCCATCCTTGAATCCAGGCAGCAGGATCGGATAGTCACGGGAACCCAGCTTTTGAGTCAGCGTATATTTCTGCTCATCCGTCACTGGCTTGATAAAAGACCACAGCAGCGAATCATATTGTCCAGGCTCCATCGTCATCCCCATTGGAATCACCTTGCCGCCGGTCTTGCCGGGGTCTTTTTCCTTGAACGTTTTGAGCGTGTTATATAGTTCGTCTGTCGTTTTAGGGACAGGCATTTTCAGTGTATCCAGCCAATCCTGGCGTATAAAGGAAGAATATTTCCCTAAAATAGTGCGCTTGCCCGGAATGGCAAATTCCTTGCCCTCCACCTGACCGTAGCTCAACGTATCTTCACCGAGGAATTTTTTAAGATTCGGGCCGTACTCGTTTAGCAGTGAGGTCAAGTCCGTCAGTCCCCCCTGCTCCGCGTACCGCTCAAAAGTGCCGGAATCGTAAGTGAATACGATATCAGGTACATCGCCGCCACTCGCCATCAGGACATTCAGCTTGGTGACCTCTTCCGAGCGCTGAACAGGCACATACGATAGATCAATATTGTTGGGTTTGCCAAAGTTCTCTTTTGCATAACGGGTTAAATAGCTGTCAGTAATGGTGTAGCCTTGAGGTGTGTTGCCTCTGTCAAAAATTTCAACCTTCAATGAACCACCCTTATCTCCGGTAGCAGTCGAACTTTTGTCCGCCTCACCCGACGAGCATCCACTCAATACAACCGACAGTGCAACCGTAGCTGCAAGCAGCAGACGCAGCTTCTTCAATGTTCCTCCAGCCTTATTTCCTCTCATTCCTGAACACCCCTTTGTCTGCTTTTTCCCGTTCGTTCCTCTTCTTCAATGAGGAGGTTATGGCATATCATGCATTGGCATGTGTCTGTTCCTCTGGGTCCGGGATGTGCCTTAGTATGACATGAGCGTAGGAAAACTGACAATAAACTAGTTTCCCAATCATAAACAGTTTAGATGAAAGCGATTACTTAATGCGATAAAACGCTTACTTTTATAAAAGATCACTATTTTCCTGCGAATAAACTATTTTCTGCGTTCGAATCGTGTTAGATATATTGCCATATCAAGTGACTTAAAAGTTGCTTTTGCACAAAAAGAACACCCTCCCTCTCATCAGGGTTAGGATGCTCTCTGTGTTTTGTTAAGTTTTAACGATGTAGTAGCTTCACTATACTACTCCTGCGGCGAAGTCTCTGATGGAAGACTCATGGATAGCTTGCGCACCTTCTCTGTCTTTCCATCTTTACGGCTGCGTGATACATAAACCATCATTAACGCACCTAAGGTCGCGCTGATCAGACAAGCGAGATTCATTAACTGCGGCCCCCCGGCATGAAGGAGGTATCCATTCAACAGATTACCTACAATGCCCGCCAGTCCGGCGAATACCATATTGAACACACTTTGTCCGGTGGCCTGCATATCCTTTTCCGTCACATGCGATACATATTCAACGGCCGCAATGTAGAAAAATCCAAACGACAACCCGTGCAACACCTGCACAGCAATCATAACCGCAGGATCAGGAAACGCCAGTTGAACTCCCCAGCGCAGCATATAGGCTACAGCCCCTAGCAAAAGGGTTCTCTCCAGCCCAATCCTGCGAATCACCCTGGAAGCCAGCAGCATGGAGGGCACATTCGTAATGGAAGCAACTAGCAGAGCAACCCCGACCAACCCCGTAGGTCCTCCCGACATTTTAAAAGCCAGTACAAAATAGGTGTTAAATGCGGTCAACGTCTGATTCACTAAAAAGCTGCCACCCAAAAATATTAAAAACGTCCTGTTGCGGATTAATTGACCGATACCGTCAGAAAACGATTTACGAAACGCCAGATCTTCCTCCGTATTTTTCGGGAGCGCCAGGGCCGTAAGGGCCGCAAGACCGTTCAGTACCAAAAAAGGCACCCAAATCATGGACACAGATAGAAGCGACACAAACAGCCCTCCAGCATAACCGCCCACCGCATTACCTATACTCGCCATAAATCGTATGCTGCCGTAGGTCGCCCCCGCCTTTTTTGCTGTTACGATCGCATAGGAATCAGCGATCGGCGCCTGTGTTGCCGTGAATATAGCCATAATCGAATATACAAGCGCCATCAGCACAAAATGCTCCGACTGATAACATACCGCCATGACCCCCGGGACCGCTACACTCAAAATAAGCACCAGCCGCATTTGACGGTATTGATCCACAATAATCCCCCAGATCGGCTGAACCAGAATGGATACCAGCGTACCGATCGCCATCAGCACACCAACACTGGTGCTCGTCAACCCGTTCTGAACCAGCAGTAACGTCAAATACGGGTTAAACATCCCCCCGGCCAAACCAATAAACAAATAGAAGCCTCGCAGCTTCAGCATTTGTGAGCCAACCATCTGGAATCCTCCCTGTTGTTTAGCGTACCGTGCTGCCCAGAATCGTCGCCAGCGCTCCGATGGCCCCGGCTTCATTACCCAGCCCAGCAGGTACAATGGTACAAGGAATGTCCGTCCATAAGGCTACTCTTTGCCGAATTTCATCCAAATAATACGTGCTCCCTTCAGCCACACCGCCGCCTACAACGATCATTTCCGGGTTCAGCAAGCTGATCACATTCGTCAAAGCCATCGCCATATGAGCCAGCGCAGGCTCCAGAATCGTCTGTGCTTCGACATCTCCTTCGGCTGCTGCTTGCAGAACATGTCGCGCCCCAACATGGTCCCGTTGGCCATCCGCCAGCCGTACCATGTGCGTACCTGGTATGCCGGATGCGAGGGCCGATTTTACACTGTGCGTTATTGCCGTACCCGACGTTAAAGATTCGAACACACCGAACTCGTTCGTCCCTTTCCATTTTGCCGCTTGCCGTGCCTGTTCCTCGCCTGCAATCCAGTAAGCCACCTCACCAGCTCCGTTGGCCGCTCCCTTGTACAGCTCCCCGTTCAAAATAAGACCGCTTCCGATACCTGTGCCCACCGTTACCATCATCACATGACGTAATCCCCGGGCCGCCCCCAGCCATTGCTCTCCCAACGCAGCCATATTCACATCGTTATCCAGCACCAAGCGTCCGCTATAGCGCTGTCCAATGACAGATCGTATACCGCCTTGCGTACCACTGCCACGTGTGCTGTTGTGCATACTCCATTGGAGCGCCGGAGCATGAGTGATCATGCCGCTATCGTTATCTACCACACCAGGAAAGCCGATCCCAATTCCTTTTAATTGCTCCAGCGTCAAGCCTTCCTGCTCCAGACAGCTTTCCAGCTCCTCGAACAGACTTTCTAAGAAAAAGGCGGCATCCTTCGTATGAACCGTCGGAATTTTATGCCTCACTACCACTTGCCGTTCCGCTGTACCGATACAGATCAGCGTCTTCGTCCCGCCGACATCAATGCCTGCCGCCCAGCCGGAAGCCTTCGGCTCATCCCCATATTGCTTTTGTACATCTATGTCCGTCATAGCCCATCCTCCGTCATTCCGGTTCGCCCTCATGCCTGCCAATACATCAGCCGTTGACGCCCTGTAGGTTCAAGATATGGACATAAGTATCGCATTTGTCCCCCTGGGCCGCAATAAACTAAATTCCGCCCCATAAACCGACACCGTTTGCCCGCCTTTTTAACAATTAAAAAGTAAAAAAGGCGAGCGCCTAAAGCGCTCCCCCTGTTAATGATGAATCTTCCGGCTTCAATCTCAGCTTGCGATAATCTCCCGGCGTTACGCCAACCACACGCTTAAACACCCGTCCAAAGGTAATCGAATTGGCATAACCGACCTGGGTTGCAATATGCTGAACCGTCTCTGTAGTGTTACACAGCATTTGCTGGGCATGGTTCATACGCAACCGGGTCAAAAAATCCACAAATTTCATATCAAACTCAGTTTTAAACAAATGACTGGCGTATTTAGGCGACACATCAAAACGTTCGCTCAAATGATTCAAAGATAAATCCGGATTCGTATAATGCTCTTCAATATATTGTTTCATCTCACTGACCATAGCCCGATAGCTCTTGGTTTCACTAGCTGCAACATAAGTACGGTACACAGTGGTCATGTGTTCCAGCATCACGGTGTGCATCAGGGCCAGCGAAGGAGCAGATTCCACCTCACATCTCCACCCCTCCGCCTCCGGGCCGTTAAAATAACGATCCAATGCGCCCGACACGTCCTTCATCTCGCGCATTTCCCTTTCCAGCAGTTCCTGTAACCACTGAATCACGGTTAAAATATCCCCATCCTTCAACTTGTCCGTTTCCATCGTTGCGAATAGACCTTCCAACTGTCCACGCCAATCATGGCTGGCCAGCCGAAAAGAACGGATCGTCTCCGAAATCAGCGGCAGATACGTATATAACGGAATTTCATTGTCCTGCGGAACCTGGTCACTAGTCACAATATCGCGTACCCCAAGCGTTAGCCGATACCGAAGGGCAGAAACAGCCGTCAGATAGGAATCCTTAATATACTCCAACTCGTGAGTCTGGCCGCCAATTCCGATGGTGAGCTGTACACCCAGATGACCCTGTAGCCACTCGCAGCCCGTTTGCGCCATCTCTTGCAGCTTCACAGCCAGCAATCCTTCCCCATCACCATCCTCTTTCCGCAGCAAAATGGCAATTCTTTCGCGGCTCATCCATTCTGCCCAGCCCTGCCAACCATAAGTGGCTGCAAGCTCCTGCATCACACCCAGCAACGACAGGCTTAGGCGTTGATCTTCACCTCCATGCTCATTCGAACTTCTACTGCCCGCTTGTGGTCCTTCTGTTATGTACGGCTGCTCCAGTTCCAGCTCATGCAGCTCTACCACCATGACGGCGTAGACACGGATAGCCTCTCTCTGGGTACCGTCCACAAAAGGAGACAGATTATCCAAACGCACCGCGGCCGTTTCCATGGTTGTACCTTCCATCAGATCAAGGAACAGCTGTCGCCGCCGAATAAGTACATTCGCCTGCTCTTGCTGTTCATAATCGACCGTTTGCCGAATCAGATTTTGCAGTGCGTGATCAATCATCCACAGCTCATCCTTGTTGGTTCCCCCATCAGGACTGCCCGGCAACTGTTGAATACGCTGCATCATCAGTTGAATCGGTCGGTAATTTCTGCGTGTTACATAGATAATGTAAACTACTGCCAAGACGACAACAGCCAGCCCGAGCACAATCCAAACGTAAGAAATGACAGACACCCACTCGAACAGTTGCCCGGCACGAATGCCGCTTTCGAAGCTCCAGCCTAGTCTAGCCGACGGCAGATGAGTCAATTGTTGTCCGTCTTTCTCCTTTACAGCCCCCCCTGTGTCAGATGCAGACGGGTAGATCGTATGTCCACTGCCATCCTTAATCACCAGAAAGGAAACCGCCGGATTCGTCATTTGACCGATCATTTGTTCCAACGGATACACACCGATATTGATTACCAGCAGCCCTTGTCCCCCGAACGGCAACGGAAGCCGCTTATGCATCGAAATCACACGATCTAACGTATGTTTGCCCGGCTCCTTCCATTCCCGCACAGGTGACCACTGCCGATCTTCAGATCGCAGTGCCTGCTCGATATACGGATAATCGCCAAATGTCTTGGCATCCTGAAGTCCGCTCCTGGTAAGTACCTTTTGATCCTTCATCCTGTAAATATAAATAGAATGTACCAATTCATGATTATCCTTGAGCGCACGCAAGCTTCCTGCCAGTCCATACAATATCGTGCTGCCGCTCTGCGCCTGTCCATTCAGAAAGTAGCTGTAGCTCTTATTCGTTTCCGCTTCACTTAATACGTCCATTTCTACCTTCGTCAGCGACTTTTCCACACTGTCCATTACAAATCCGGTCGTGATCCGATTTGCTTTCCCAGTTTCATTACGCGATATCTCATTCACGATCAGGAAGGATAAAAAAATGAGAATAGACACGGTCAACATAAAAATCGGGAAATAGGAAAAAAACAATCTCCTGTACCAGCTCTTTCGCATCATATCCCCCCTGCCGCCTAATGCTTTCATGGCCCTCTTTATAGAGCTTCGTCCAACAATAAGCATACTCGTGTATGTCAGCTTTAATGCGCCCTTGATTATACTTTGAACCTATTCTACCAAAATTAGTGGCTGAATAGATAGATTTCTCACAAATATCCGTTGATATTCAATTCAAAAACTCACTTATGTTAAATATATTAACATAATGAAAACGCTATACATATCATCACAAAATCATTTATACAGCAAAAAAAAGGTTTATCCGCCTAAATGAAGTACGGATAAACCTGAACTGTTCTCTAACCTTGTATCCAATCTACCAATGAACGTACCGTCAGCTTGCCTGGAGAAGCTACCTCAAAAGCCGAGCCCCCCCTGCCCAGAGCCCAAAATTCCACCGTTTTCGGAATACCAGGTGCCAGATCCAGATGATTATCGCTGAAAATGCCTTCCTGCTCCGCTGACAGCCATACATGCCTCGCCAGTACATCCGAGCGAAGGTTAAAGCGGCTTCCTCCACTTCCCTGTACTTCTATCACTTCAATATTCGGCTGTGGCAAATCCATCTCTTTTGTATCAGCAAAATAAACTTCACAGGAAGCCACCTGTTCACCGTGCTCTATCAGACGTGCGACCAGCATATGCTCCGCAGGGTTCTGTCCATTCAGCCATTTGTCGGCAGGCAGTATATGTACCAGCCCCGCTGCGTTAGCTCGCTGCTCTACCTGAATTTCCTCTTCATGGATGGTCTTGCTGTCCCGAATCTGCAAAAGCGTCAGCCGCAGCGTGCCCTGAACAGGTTTTAGCGTATCGTTGACAATATGCAGCTCCTTATTACCCTGATCCGTATCCGCCACGCTCAGCAGCACATCGGCAAAGCTGCGCTTAGCCGTATATTGCAGCGCCTTCCAGCGACCAAAATAGTCCATACTCGACCAGGATGCAACGGGCCAGCAATCATTCATCTGCCAATACAATGTGCCCATACAGTAAGGCTTGCGACGCCGATGGGCCTCGATTGCCATTTTCATCGCTTCCGCCTGTAAAATCTGACTCATGGGAAGAAAAGCTTTAAAATCCTTCGGCTCCCGCATGTACCGTTCCATATATTCTTTAATCAGGCGATTGCCTGCCCCGTTCTTCTGATGCGCCAGCATTACTGTTGATTCCAGCTCCAGCTCATTCTCTTCTGCATAGAAGCGCACGGACTTGTATTCGGGAAAGGACTGAAAGCCATATTCACTCATAAAACGCCCCACATGCACATGGTAATTTTCAAACGGCTCAGATGCGTGCCATACGCCCCAGTAATGAACATCCCCCGCCGTCGAAGACGGATGAGCATGCTGATTTCGGTCACCAGACAGGCCGATCAGTGGAGACGAGGGCCAATATGCCGTCTGCGGGGACCAAATGTGTACCACTTCCGGTAAAATCCGGTGGAAAAGTGTCTCATAATCAGACCACAAGCGCTCTCGCTGCGCTGGCGTATAATCCTTTTTCCAGCCCCAGCCCCCGTTCTCCTCATAATGCGCCCAAGCCGAATCAATCTCATTATTGCCGCACCATAACGCGATACATGGATGATTGCGCAGACGCTTGATGTTGTCCTCCGCTTCCTTAACCACATTGTCCAAAAAAGCTTGATCTCCCGGGTACATACTGCACGCAAACATAAAATCCTGCCATATCAATAAACCGTATTCATCACAAAGCTCGTAAAATACGTCTTCCTCATAAATACCGCCGCCCCAGACCCGCAACATGTTCATATGAGAGGCGGCAGCGCTAGCAATCTCATGCCGATACCTTTCCCGTGTCACTTCAGGGGCAAAGCTGTCATTCGGAATATGGTTGGCTCCCTTCGCAAACACTGGAACCCCGTTCAGTTCAAAATAAAAACTCCCTCCCGCCACATCCCGTTCACGTACAAGACGAATCGAACGCAAGCCCGTCTTCACCGTTTTTTCCGCGATTACAGCTCCTTCATCCCGGTGCACAAGCTCGGCTGCAAACGTATATAGATGCGGCTCTCCAAGTCCCCGGCACCACCACAGTTTTGGCTGCTCTATATACAATTCCAGATCCACCGTTTGCCTTCCCTTCAGCAAACGAACAGGCTTCGACCACTCCCTGCCGTCAGCGGATATACGCAGATCGGCTTCTCTGGTCTCACCCGCATTCTCAATCTCTGCCACAGCCGTGAGTCTGGCTCCCTCTGCACTTATTTCATCCTGCCGGATAAACAAGTCTCTAACGATAAGACCAGACCATGCCTCCACGCGCACCTCTCTCCAAATGCCACTCGTCACCAGCCTCGGCCCCCAATCCCAACCGTAATGGTAAGGAGCCTTTCGCGCGAAGACACTTACCTTTTTGTCCGCCAAACCACCCGCTTCGGACTGATCATTCGGCGCAGGAAGAGCGTAACCTAGTTGTTCCAGCTTGGGCACATCCTCAGCTATTGGAGAACGGAACGCGATTTCCAGCCGATTCTCTCCCTGTTGAACCCATGCCTTCACATCCCGTCTCCACATCCGAAACATATTGTTGGCCGACAAAACGGGGTGTCCATTCACCTTTACCTCCGCATACGTGTCCAAGCCCTCCAGCACCAGTTCTACACACGGGCACTGAAGCTGTTCCACACTCATTTCAAAATGGGCTTCGTATATCCAGTCCTGTTTGTCAATCCATTGTACCTTCTCCTCGTTCGTTCCGATAAAAGGATCAGGAATTTTGCCATGTCGTAAAAGGTCCGTATGCACACATCCCGGTACCTTTGCGCTAAGCCACTCATCACCTTGTGCTTCCCTAAACCTCCAGTTATCCAACCCTGTCACATTGAACATCGTCACAAGCCTCCCTATAAGGATGATTGGGAACATCTTGACTCCTCTATAAACATAACAAAAATAACATTAAGCTAACAAATTAGTCAAATCGTTTTTTTGTAAAAAAACAAATTGAAAAACAACAAAGAAAAGTCGCTCTCGGCCAAAAAGGCTAAAAGCGACTTTTTTATCTTCCCCATGTACGGAGCTCGATCATCTACATCTGGACATCAACTATATTTGATTGTACTAATCGGGTGTTCATGATCATCATTTCCCTGACTGAGCCGCGGCGCATACCCCTCCCGTACGACTAGCTCCGCGTGCAGCAGCTTTTTCTCGACGGGAGAATCCGGGTTGGTTATACGCCATAGCAGTTGATCCACCGCACGCATTCCCAGTAGCTCCTTATCCACTCTCACCGTAGCATAAATCGGCATCTGCTCGCTCGTATCGTCAAAACCGGTCACCCCGCAGCGCCTGGGGACGTCAATACCCTTTTGTTTGAGCGCATCCACCACTTGCCCGGCAGTCACATCATTCACACATACAAACATCTCCGGCAATTCATCCTCGGTCAGCTTGCCCAATTCCTCGGCAAGCTTCTGCGCTCCCATGTGGAGCAAAGCTCCGTTTTGCTTTAAGTCTATTCCTCCAAGCTCCAGTGTGGAGCGAAAAGCTTCCCAACGTTCATAGAAACTGTGAGCATCGTCGATATTTCCGACAAATTGAAAACGGGTATAGCCTCTGCACAGCACATTTCTCATGAGTTCACCCATGCACGTGCGGTTATCCGTGAACACCGTATCGCTTAAAAACGCAGAATCCCAATGATCCACCATGACAACCGGAATGCTCATCCGATAAATATTCAGCAATATTGAAGTGGAAATGGACCCCACCGTGATAATGCCCTTGATCGCCTCCGGATTCAGCAAAGAAAACATATCCTCTGTCGAAGGCTCCGTTAACGTGAGCATGTTCATCCCCTTTCGGTTCAGACGCTCGGAAATACCTTCAAACACAGGACCCCAATACCTGGATTCTCTGTTCTGGTGCCGTATATTCGGAAATAACACCAGCACAGTGCCCGACCATTCCCCGGCATCCGTGTCCCGAGGTTCCACCCCCGTTGTCTTTGGATGATTGCGAAAATAGCCCATCTGGGCAGCCAGCTTGACCAACACTGCCCTCGTCTCCTCACTTACTCCGGGCTTGCCGGACAATGCACGCGAAACAGCGAACTTTGAAACGCCCGCCGCATCCGCAATTTCCTGCAACGTTACTTTTCCACGCATCTTCTCACCCAACCCTATTCGGAATCTTTTTTCTGCCTCTACCTTTCCAATACATGGGCGTACTAATAAACTGGTATCATCGTAGCACACTTTGTTTTAGATCATCAAACGATAGATTTGCACAAATCCACACCATCCACCAAAATATGTTTGCATAATAAAAAAACAAACACATAACAAATCAACAGAAATGACTTGACGGAAGGCTCGCTATTTCCTACAATTTACTATTGAAAGCACTTACATTATGTAAATCATACTTATAGAGGGGGATTTTGCAGATGTTCAAAAACAGGTCGGTACGACAAGGCTCCATCCTGCTCCTAGCTTTGCTGCTGCTCGTGACAACGGGCTGCGCGAACGGAACAGGCGGTACGGCAGAAAAGGAAAATCCCGATGACACCAGTCCTGTTACACTTACTTTTTTTGGTGGTGACGCCAGCTCCAACTGGAATAATATGAAGGATGCAGTCGGGCAGGAAATCATCAAAAAAACGGGCGTCACACTGAACGGGGAACATGCCGTCAATGGCCGGAGTGAGGAAAAGTTTGCTTTGATGGCTGCCAGCGGAGAGTATCCTGACCTGGTCTACCCCAAAAGCGATGTCGGTAAGCTGGTCGATGCCGAGGCACTCATTGACTTAACCGACCTGATTGACAAATACGGCCCCAATATCAAGAAAGTGTACGGAGATTATTTTAACCGTATTAAATATAGCCATGACGACCCTGCCATCTATACGATCCCAACCAATTTGGGTGTAGATCACATCGCATTTGACGCACAAGCCGGGTTCGAAATCCAGCATCAGGCACTTGAGAAGCTCGGCTATCCGAAAATCCGCACTGTTCAGGATTTTGAAAAAGCGCTCAAGGACTATGTCGCCAAATACCCCACCACTAACGGTCAGCCTACCATCCCCCTCTCCCTTGATGCCGAAGATTGGAAAATTCAAATTACCGTAACCAATCCGGCAGTTACCGCTACAGGCGGACCGGATGATGGAGAGTATTATATCGACCCCAAGACGCATAAAGCCATTCTCCACTACAAACGCCCGGAAGAACGGGAATATTTTCGCTGGCTGAATCACATGTACAACGAAGGACTGCTGGATAAGGACACATTTGTGCAAAAAAGCGATCAATACAAGTCCAAAATCGCCGCAGGCCGTGTAATTGGACTCATCGATCAGAAATGGAACTATCAGGATGCCGAAAACGCACTCAAAGCGTCGGGCAAGGATGAATTTACCTACGCGCATTTCCCGGTTACGTTAAGCGAGAAATACGAGGACCATTCCCTCCAGCCGCTCGGGTTTGATGCTGCATACGGGATCGGAATTACAACCTCGTGCAAAAATCCCGTGCGTGCCATCAAGTTTCTGGATTTTCTGGCCTCCGACGAAGGACAAATTTTGCGCAACTGGGGAATCGAAGGCCAGCATTACAATGTAGAGAACGGCAAACGAGTTATTCCGGCCGATGTGCAGCAACGTAAAAACACCGATAATTCCGCTTTTACGAGAGAGTCAGGCATCGGTTTGTACTGGATATGGGGGCCGCATTACGGTGACGGCATCAAGGACCCTTCCGGCAACTACTATACGACGAACTATCCGGAGATGATTACCGAAAATTACAGCCCGGCCGAAAAAAAATCCCTGCAAGCATACAATGCTCGAACGTGGAAGGACCTGTTCCCGAACGAGAAGGATTTTCCGGTAAAAGAATGGGGCGCCGCCTACAACATGCCCGTCCCGACCAATACAAACTACAATGTCATTTATCAGAAGTCGCAGGACATTGTGCGCAAACGGATTCCCGAAGCTGTACTCGCCAAGCCGGATCAATTTGATGCTGTCTATGACCGCATGCTCCAAGAGCTGGATCAGGCAGGTGTGCCGAAGGCTGAAGAAATCTACACCGGTCTGATCCAAAATAGGCTCAAGCTGTGGAACGGGGAAAAATAACGATCAAATAAGCTGAACTTAAAAGTTACCTATCGTGCCACTACGCAGTCGGATGGTGCTTGCCATCGCCACCGCCCCCAGGTTCCTTGAATAATCATATAACTAGGATAGAAATCCGGGGACAAAAGCGACCGCTTCGCTTGTACAGCACCATTCCGCCTACTCCGTTTTGATGCTTATTTTTTTAAAGTCAGCTTATAGTTCGAGTTTGGCTTATATGTATGAAAGATTACAGGGCTGACAGCCTAATGCTGTTCAGCCCTTTTACATTGAACGTTCTGTTTCGTTCCATATATACATGACACGATGATGACTGTCTGTTTCCCTACACGTTCTGCGAAGATTCCGTCGTTTGCTCCGCAGCCTCATACTCACTTCGCAAAATCCCTATCTGAATGATGTCATAGTATTGTCCTTCCCTGAACAGCTTTTGCCGCAGCCGACCTTCCTCCTTGAAGCCGCAGGCCAGATAGCAGCGATATGCACGCTCGTTGTATGCATAGACCTCCAGCTCCAGTCGATTCAGGTTCAGTGTATGAAATACAAATTTCTGTAATAGCCGGATCGCTTCACGTCCGTAGCCTTTGCCCAGGTTATCATCGCGCCCAATCACAATGCCGAGCGTGGCGTGCCGATTCAACCAGTTGATTTTAAATAAATCCAGTTGTCCGATATAATCCAGCGTGTCTTTATGCGCAATAACAAAGCCCTTCAGTACGTAGGCTTCGCTATTCGTCTGAGAATGAGGATAAGTAAAAACATCGCTCAAACCGCATGTAATATCCGGGTCATTGACCCATTTTCGTATTTCCGGTATATCCTCCTGACGATACTCTCTCAGCACGATGCGTTCCCCAATAATATGCGGCATAGTACATCTTCCCTTCGGTTATGTATGGGTATACCTAGTATGGCATCAAACGACCCTGAATCCATAAATCCATTTCCCATCATTCATATTCCCCCTACAGTAAAAGGTAGATTTAGCACAGTATCTCCTATTGACAAATCGTACATCTTCGTCCTTCAAAACTCCAGTACATTTGTAAAATTCGCACGAAAAAAAAGTTATTCCGCTTATCCCGCACCCCGCTTGGACTTGCCCCCAATCCTTGTGCCCAACCTTTTAAAAGTGATTGACCTCACCTATATATAGATATAAAATAGAAATCGTACTCTAAATATAGTGTATAACGCGTATTTTACACATATATCTTGAAAATACAGATATGGAAGTACCGATATAAATAGGCGTTAAAATTTTGGCGAAGCACAGCCAGCAAGGGTTTGCGAATCTTTACAGGATTTCGAGCCTTGGGCAGATGCCGTTTTGCCAAATGTCAAGGAGGATGAATACAATGCTGATTGCTTATGATTCCAAGACCGGCAATGTAAAAAGATTTATCGGGAAGCTCAAGCTTCCGGCGGTCCAAATCCAGGAGCAAATGACTATAGAGGAACCATACGTACTCATTACATATACAACGGGGTTTGGACAGATACCTGAGAAGGTATCTTCCTTTTTGCAAAAAAATGCTCAAAACCTCGTGGGTGTGGCTGCCAGCGGCAACCGTAACTGGGGCGAGAGCTTTGCCAAAAGCGCGGATTTGATCTCCGACCATTATAACGTGCCTGTCATCAGTAAATTTGAATTATCTGGAACGTTCGGCGATGTAGAGCGTTTCAAACAGGAGGTGAGCCGAGTTGCGGCATATTGAACTGAACAACATGTTGATGAAACGCGATACAGATGGCTTTTTCCAATTGGAAAAGGACCAAGAGGCTGTAGACGAATTTATGAAGGAAGTCGAAGAACGGAGCTTGAAGTTTGCGGATACAGCGGCTAAAGTGCTCTACATGATTGAGAATGATTATTACGAAAATTTCTATAGTAGCTATACAGCTGACGAAATTAAGGATATTTTCCATATCACTCATAGTTATAATTTTAAATTTCCTTCCTATATGGCAGCATCCAAGTTTTATACGGATTATGCAGTGAAGAGTAATGACCGTAAGGTTTATCTGGAGCACTACCCTGACCGGGTGGCGGTCGTCGCCCTGCATTTGGGACGCGGTAACGCCGATACGGCGCGCCTATTGTCCCGCTCGATGATGGAGCAGCGTCTCCAGCCGGCTACGCCAACCTTCCTGAATGCAGGCAAAAGCCGTCGTGGAGAACTGGTATCATGCTTCCTGCTCGAAATGGACGACTCCCTCAACTCGATCAACTACGTGCTGAACACTTGCATGCAGTTGTCCAAAATCGGCGGCGGTGTCGCGGTCAACCTGTCGAAACTGCGGTCACGCGGTGAGGCGATCAAAGGTGTAGAAGGCGCGGCTAAAGGAATTATGCCTGTGCTGAAGCTGATGGAGGACGGCTTCTCCTACGCGGATCAGATGGGTCAACGTAAAGGTTCCGGCGCAGCATACTACAACATTTTCGGATGGGATGTACTGGAGTTCCTGGATAGTAAAAAAATCAATGCCGACGAAAGAGTGCGCCTGAAGACACTCTCCATCGGACTGATTGTACCGAACCGCTTTTATAAGCTGGCTCAGGATAATGAGCCGTTGCATGTATTCGCTCCTTACAGTGTATACAAGGCCTACGGTACCCATCTGGACGATATGGATCTGGATGAAATGTACGATACACTGCTCGCTGACGACCGGGTGAAGAAAAAGGTAGCGATGAGCGCGCGTGACATGCTGACCAAAATTGCCATGATCCAGTTGGAATCAGGCTATCCATACATGATGAACAAAAGTAACGCGAATCAGGCACATGCTCTTAAAAACGTGGGCCAGGTTAAAATGTCAAACCTGTGCACAGAAATTTTTCAATTACAGGAAACCTCTGAAATTACAGATTACGGCCAACAGGATACAATCCGTCGGGATATCAGCTGTAATCTGGCTTCTCTCAACATTGTAAATGTGATGGAGCATGGCAAAATCCGCGAATCCGTTCACGAGGGGATGATTGCCCTAACCTCGGTCAGCGATATGACCCAAGTCGCGAACGCGCCGGGTGTTGCCAAGGCAAACCGTGAAATGCATTCTGTCGGTCTGGGTGTCATGAACCTGCACGGCTACCTTGCCAAGAACAAAATTGCTTATGAAAGCAACGAAGCGAAGGATTTTGTCCGTACCTTCTTCATGACGATGAACTATCACTCTTTGGAGAAAAGCATGGAAATCGCCCAAGCGGCCGGACAAAGCTTTTATGGCTTTGAGGAATCGGATTATGCGACTGGGGTGTATTTTGACCGTTATCTGAATACCGATTACCGTCCGACAACGGCACGCGTACAAGAGCTGTTCAACGGCATCTATATTCCTTCTCCCGAGGATTGGGACAAGCTGAAAGCAGACGTGCAGAAGAACGGCCTGTATCACGCGTACCGTATGGCGATTGCGCCGACGGCCAGCATTTCATATATTCAAAATGCGACGTCCAGCGTGATGCCAATCGTGGAACAAATTGAAACACGTACCTATGCGAATTCGACGACCTATTATCCAATGCCTTACTTGCAAAGAGATAATGTGTTCTTTTATAAATCCGCGTATCAAATGGATCAGTTCAAAGTGCTTGACCTGATTGCAGAAATCCAGCCTCACGTGGATCAAGGGATTTCGACCGTGCTTCATGTGAACAGTGACGTGACTACACGCCAATTGGCGCGTTGCTATCTGTATGCTGCTCACAAAGGACTCAAATCGTTGTACTACACACGTACCAAAAAGCTGTCTGTAGAAGAGTGCCTCACCTGCTCGATCTAAGACCGTGCTCATAAATTAACATTAGAAATCCATATGGATGCTTTTCATTAGAAGCTGTATCCAGCGCGATGTTCCGCCCTTTATGGGTTGGGACACGGCCTCGCGGATGCAGCTTCCGTATGTCAAGCATATGATGATTCGCCTACATCACCTTATTGTGACTCTAGGAAATCTCGGAAGCTGAAGGGAGAATGCTAAACAATGACAGGTATACAAGCTGTAAACTGGAATCGCTCGGACGATGATTTCACACTGATGTTCTGGAATCAGAACATTATGCAATTTTGGACGGATGATGAAATTCCGCTGTCCGATGATAAAATGAGCTGGGTCACCCTCAGTGATATTGAAAAAGATGCCTACATGAAGGTGCTCGGCGGCTTAACGCTGCTGGATACGATTCAAGGCGGCGTAGGTATGCCGCAGATTATGGAGCATGTGGATGGGCTGCAACGCAAAGCTGTACTGAGCTTTATGGCGATGATGGAGCAAATTCATGCGAAATCGTACAGCAGTATTTTTACAACCCTGGCTTCTACGGAAGAGATTGACGGTGTATTCCGTTGGGTAGAGGAAAATCCGCACCTCCAGACCAAGGCGGAAACCATTCGTCAGTATTATATGAATATCCACACACCCAAAGACCTGTATCTCGCGATGGCAGCGTCGGTGCTGTTGGAAAGCTATTTATTTTATAGCGGCTTCTTCTACCCTCTCTATCTGGCGGGTCAGGGTAAGATGACATGCAGCGGAGAAATTATCGACCTGATTTTGCGGGACGAAAGTATTCACGGTGTTTATGTAGGTGTGCTGGCACAGGAGATTTATGCAGAGCTGGACGAGGAAGAGCAACGGGATCTGTACCAGACGCTGGTAGGGTTGCTGCGCTACTTGCACAATAACGAGGAGCAATACACCGAGCAAATTTATGCTCCTATCGGGCTGGTGGATGATGTCAAAGTCTTCTTGCGCTACAACGCTAATAAAGCCATGATGAACCTGGGCTTTGATCCATTATTTGAAGAAGAAGAAGTCAATCCGATTGTGTTCAACGGCATCAGCACCCACACCAAGCAGCACGATTTCTTTTCTAAAAAAGGAAACGGCTACGTGCGTGCAATGAATGTGGAGCCATTGACAGATGATGATTTTAATTTTGGCGTATAAGCACAAATACGTGAAATTAATTTAGCAAGGTGATACTATGAAGAGCCATCCGCATGCGGATGGCTCAGACTGTAAACAAATAGGGTTTCAGAACTTGTCCCTAAGTTCTGAAACCCTATTGCCTAAAGAAAGTAGGTAGTTTACATATTTACATACGTTTTCTTATATAAAACTGGTATTGCCGCTGCTATAAGGATCATACCCATAAAAGCGGGTGCGGCATGACCAAGTGATACATAGATTTGACCTCCAATGATAGGCCCAATCATTCTTGCTAAAGCCTGAATAGATTGACTACCTCCTTGAATCCTTCCTTGTTCACTAGAATCGACAGACTTGGAGAGCATCCCATTGAATGAAGGCCCGAAGATCGAATCACCAAAACCAAATATAAACATGCCAGCGATAAAAAGAGGATAGAATGAGAACAAAGTAGATAGCGCAATAAGACTGTAGCCTATAATCTCCGAAACCATTCCAAGAATGGCTATCTGTTTATCACTAAGTTTTCTCAAAAGCTTTGGCATGATGAAACCTTGTGAGATGATGTCTTGGACACCCATAATTGAGAACATAAGTCCGATTAGTGCAGGCTTCCAACTGAAAGTATCCATTGTAAATTGTGAAAAAACGGCCTGTAAAGATCCGTTGGGTATCCAAAGTAAGAACGCTGAGATAAGTAGCCTGTTTAAGTTTTTCATGGAAAGCAGGTTTGCAAGCTGTATGAATGGATTAAGTCTTACAAAAGTAATTTCTTTCAGTCTATGTTTCTTGTCAAGGCTCTCAGGCATAAAAAAGAATCCATATATAACATTCACTAAAGTTATGATTGCTCCAAAATACATGGGTGCAGAATAATCAAACTTGGCAAGTAATCCGCCTAGAGTTGGGCCAATGACGGTGCCTACACCTACAACCGCACTCACCCATCCAAAGTATTTGGTTCTCTGTTCTGGAGGAATGATGTCTGCAAAATATGCGAAGATCGTGCTTATGCTCCCGCCTGTTATACCCTCTATTATGCGCCCCGCAAATAGTACCCATAGAGCTCCTCCTATGCCAAAAACCAAGTACCCGATTGCGGAACCCAAAAGGCATACTAAGAGCAATGGACGACGGCCATATTTGTCACTCAGAGCTCCAAGTACGGGGGCCGCAAAAAACACGCAGAAGGCATAAACAGAGGTCAGCAGCGTAACAACGATAGCTTGTTCTCCCGGATTGCTTATATAAGGCTGTACTAAGAATGGGACGACAGGTGCTATGATACTGAAGCCTATTCCGCAAAGAAACACAGAGATAAGACCGAATATTAAAGCGTGTTTATCTACGGTTTGTTCTGTGATCTGTTCATTGTGTGATCTAAATTTGAACATTAAATTCTCCCCTCAAAAGCTGTGGTTTTATTTCCTTGGAAACATTCTCATCGTATCGCGACTTTGTTTCCTTGTCAACAAAATAATAACGATAAAAAGGCAGCCTGTTCTCAATAGAGCCCGGCTGCCTGTGGTTTCATTTTCATTATTCAAATTTATTCCGACTTAATATCTACACCCAGTTTCTTTATTTCTGCATCCAAATGCCTATTATAATTTTCCACGAAGTTAAGCATACTGTCAAATTGTTCCTCGGTTACCTGCTCAAATACGACTTTATCTCGCTCTTGAAACTCTTTGTGCAGGTCCTCATGGATTTTATAAATTACTTTCCCTTGCTCCGTAAGCCTAAAATAGATTTCTTTCTTGTTATCCGACTTCTGGTAGCTTTCGATAAGGCCTTTTTTTATGAGCTTCTTCGTTATTTTACTTATGGCACCGCGAGTCATATAAAAGGACTCCGCAAGTTTTGTCACATTGGAATCTACATTTTTTTCAATGTATTCGATGCAATGTACTTCAGAAGGCTTATAACCCTTAAGACTGTCTTCCATCTTATCCTTATTAAGCCAAACTATCTTGTTATATAAGTCCCTGAAACCCATTAAGACCTGTTCTTCTTTGTTCATGTCCTATCCTCCCACCCGTTGGTGCATTACAATATTATATTAAATTTTTGTTTCCAGTTCAAAAATATTAAAATAATTTATTTTAGGAATTGAGCTATACGTGAAAAAAGAGAGCCGAAAGCGTCTAAGCATTCAGTAAATAAACCTAATCCACTAAACGGCAAACAGGGTAAGAAAGATATCACTCCCCAGCTTTATGTATGTATATTTATTTTTCAGACGAGGACATGCACGCAAAAAAACGACCAGATCGCTAAAGTAGCGAAATCGAGCCGCTTTCCATTTCTTAAGACCGAGCCTCTGTGAACATTTGAAAGGTGACACCAAACTTATCTGTTACATTCCCATAAGCTGGACTAAAATGGGTTTCCTGCAAAGGCATTCCCACCCGTCCTCCTTGCTGTAGAGCATCAAACATTTTTTGAGCTTGCTCCACACTATCGGTTGTAATACAGATGCTCACCTGATTCCCGCTGTTAAACGGTGATCCGGGAAAGGTATCAGAAAACATAAGCTCTGTCTCACCCACTTTAAGGGTAGCATGTCCAACACGTTCCTTGACCTCTGCGGGAATGGGAAAATCGGGGTTTTCCGGCATTTCCCCAAAGGTTTGAATAAAAAGCAGTTGAGCATCCAATGCCTCTTCATAAAATTCGATTGCTTCTTTTGCATTTCCATCCATCGTGATGTAAGGAATCAAACGTTTGGACACCTTCAACACAGCTCCTTTAATTTGAGGTGATTAACTCAGCCATTTCTCCTGTATTATATACAAAACTTGTCAAGAAAAACAAATCTGTATTCTTAGCTTTCATGCATTTGAACGCCAAGCTGCTTTAGCTCCTTTATCGCTTCCGTAACGTCACGCTGTGGATGAAGCGCAGAGATCATCTGTGTAGTGATCGGAACACCGTTGAAAATCTGGCTTACCACCTCTAGAGAAATCACCAACTCATAGCAACTTTCAGCCCAATCCTGATATTCCTCCGGTGTAACTATAAGTTTCCCCAGTAAAAAGGAAGCACCATCATCATACGCCTCGGGGATGTTCACGTTGCCCATACGCCATGCCGTATCTCCTGCTTCCCTCCACATACAAAAGGTAACATCCTCCTTCTCCAGCGCTTCGTCTTCCAAAAGCTCCATCATATAATCAGGCACACCGTCATACATGCCCGGCCAGACCTCATATTCGTCTCTCGCATGAGGACTTACAGGGGATTCGTGGTCAAAACCCTTCAACAGCACACCTCCACACGTCCACAACATATGAATCGTATCTCCAGCGCCGTTGTTCACCTCCCCCATACACATATCACCAGACCCTACGTGCTGCATACGATACGTGCGTAACCAATCTTCGGTAGACAATATAATGTCCAGCGCTGACAACAGCATCATTCTGTCTTTTAAACCATCCGGCGTTACTTGTGCTTCCAGCATCATATCCTTCATCATTCCTCCACCTTGTCCATGCGTACTAAGAATTCATCTGTCCCTGCCTATATCTTTCAAGCCTCGCCTGCTCAACCATCTGCCGAATGAATGGTCCTTTGGCTTCGGTATACGCTGCACGGTCATATTTAAATGGGTTCGCCAAATCTTTTTTTAAAGTATCATACTCTCGCAGACTATCAGGATACGCTTTTAAGTAATCTCTGAACAATAGATGGTTTTCCCAATGCTTACCTTTATACTTGTAAATATGCAAGTGATGAGTCCCAGCTCCCCATTCTCCACGGCGAAAGAAAGCTCTCTCTGGAAAATCTGGCTTATGTACATATTCATATTGAATACCTAGTAAACGCTCTCGATGTTCGGATTGAAGACTTGCCAGCTCTTCCACTCCAACCATAATATCAATAATAGGCTTAGCTCCGAGATTAGGAACGGACGTACTACCGATATGCTCTATGCCAACACATACACCTCTGAGAGTCACTACAATTTTCGCTCGCTCTCGCGTATACTCTTCCGCCCACTGCGAATCATACCCGGATATCTCCACCTGCGAGGACATACATGAACACACCTCCACTAGTTTTCTAAAAATGCCTTCTAATCGTGCTTGGCACAAATCAGAAGGCATTCTCTTGTTCAAATTAAAAATCATTCAGCAACTCCAGCCCTATTATTCGGCTTCTCAATCACGATCAGACAGGTACTGTCTGGCAAAGGAACCGGCTCTCCCTGCTCATCGGTAAATTCAATACGCCCGGCCAGCGCTTCCGCATAGCCCTCCTGCAAATAGTGACGACTTTCACGAATTATTGCCTGCGATCCAAGCGTGCGACGAATACACTCTTCATACTGTGAAGGAGTTAAATACCCAAACTGCTCCTGCACTTCATGCACATAAGCTTCTGTTCCCCACGTGTAGGTGTATAGAAATTCCATCGCATCGTTCACAGGCAAAATAGCCTCATGCTCACTCACACGCTCCACTTCAATGTCGCGACCTGTAAAATCTTTGGCATATCGCAACAGCCATTCCATTCCGTCCGGTTCCAGGAACCGGATTCGTCTGCGCTGTTCTACCGGTTCAGTCATAATGCCGTCACGGATAATGATCCGTCCGCCCGGTGCCAGCACACGATAGGCGCTTTGCAAAGCAGCCTCTACCGTATGCAGATTGAATCGGGTTCCATCCCGTTCGATGTAAGAATACAGCTCATGGAGAATGGAAGAGAAAATGACCGTATCCATGCTCCCCGGCTCTATAAATTCCTCCAGTTGGAGAGCATCTCCTTTAATAACATCCCAGCGGTGGCCCTCCAATTGCTTTTTACGTTTGAGCGCTTCAATAACATTCACAGAAATATCAAGTCCCAGCGGCTTCGCGTCTGGTATCTCCTGTTCAATCAGGTCCAGCAGCACACCCCCACCCGGTCCGATATCCAGTACACGAGTTCCCGTCACGTAATCCAGAATGACCTTTTTGTAATCTACAGTTAGGTTCATGTCCGTAAGGTACGTCTCCTCATTGTGAAAACGATCATAAGCATCACGTCGCAAGCCGAACAGATCAAACAGCAGCAATATGGCTTTGTCATACAAAGGCGTTTTTTCCGCCTCGATGCAAAAGTCGATCAGCTTCTCAGCCGCAGATGAAAAATGAAAATTGAAAAAAACGGTACTCGGCAGTTCCTCTTTATGCTCCACGATCACATTCAAATGAGGATTATGCTTCCGTTTTCCTTTCAAGATATCCTGCCAGGATAACGCGTGTAAATATTTTTCAATCATCCGTTTTTTATAAACGTTAATTTTCTTGATGCCGCGATAGTCATAATGCATGGTGTTCATGAGCGATTCAAAGCTGATATGACGTACCGTTGCAGGCAATTCCTGTCCCGTACCATCCCGTAACGTGAGCAAAAATACCTTCACCAGCTCCTGAAGCGAAAAATCCTGTAAAGCCGACTCCACATACCAAAGCGTTCTATTCTCCAACGGAGTCAGCGCCTTATCTACATTCAACTCGCGCTCCAGCTCGGCGTAAGCCTGCTCAAATGGCTCCCCTTCATGAATAGAAACCGATCGTAATCTCTCCAGTCGTTCCTTTACACTCCAGGCCACAGGCGCGTTATCCCATGCAATCCAGCCAATCAGTTGCTCCACTTCACTCCGTACCTGCTCCCATAATTCAGGGTCTACCCCGGCGATAATGCACTCGTTCAGCGCCCGTAAGGCAAGCTCCAGTTCCTCGTGGCTTAACCAGCCCTTACGGGTAATTTCCAGCAGCGCCCGATTTTCCGCAAAAGGAATTTCGCCCCGTATATATTGTCCAATTAATCCATGGGTCTCAATCAGAATCCGAGTCATAGTATTGCGGGGAAACACCGGTTTCTCCGCTTGAGCCTGTCTGACGTACAGCTGGGCGGAACCGATATTATGCACAAATAAATTAATGCCCTCCTGCTGCCAGCGCAGCCGTTCGCGAACTGTGCCTCCTTTGGCCGTCTCAGACCAAACCAGCACGTCTTCTAGCAGCTCCTTAATCCAGAAAGACAGCGGAAGCCCGTCCAAAATAAGCAACGTATGCTCCACATAATCCAGTACGGGATTAGCATCCTTTAACTCCCCTATGGAGTGGATGCGTTCCAGATTCACAATACGCTCCTCAGCCGAAACAAGCAGCTTCAGCCAAGTTGGCGTATCCCAGGCCAGATCGTTTTCTTTCCGATAGTTAGCAATGGCTTTTAACGATTGCAGCATTTTTCCTCACCTCGATTGATTCGGATTCGGTATAAACGTGTGATAGGTAAGAGCCTTGTATAAACTACACTTTACCATACATTTGCAGCTTCCACCCCGTGGAAAATATTAAACATTTTTATCAATCCTGCGTTTGACATGCTTGCCAAACGCATACATGACCCCCAGATGCACTTCGGCCTGTGTACATTTATAAATAAACCAGGGCAGGGACGGCACATAATCATGAATCGCTACGACACAAGTATCCGTACCGGGGATGTGCAGAAATTCGAGCCTGCCCCGATGATCCTCTTTCACCGTGGCAAAGGTACTGCGAAAACAAAAAGATATCTCCCAGCCTTACGGCTTAGAAAATATCTTATGACCCTTGTTACTTGCAGTTAATTTATTATTCTCTGCATCGTTCAGAAAGTTGCGGGGCTGCTATGCAACACGTCAACTCCTGTACCATTCGTTTCGCTTATTTACCGGCAGGAACTCCATCCGGTACAGGAATGCCAAAATCAGGCGTTCCGTCCTCATTCCAGTTCAACGGCTGGACACGTGTATGGCGATTCGGGTCATACAGCGGGTCACCCGTAATTTCCTTGTAGTTCCTTGCATGATACACGATAACATCATTACCGTCAGCCCCAACCGTAAAGCTGTTATGACCCGGTCCAAACTGGCCCGTTTCCTCATTCGTGCAAAATACAGGCTGAGGTGATTTCGTCCACGATTTCGGGTCGAGCAGGTTTGCATTTTCGTCCGCTGTCAGCAGTCCCATGCAATAATTGTAGTCGGTGGCGCTGGCTGAATAACTGATAAAGATTCGTCCGTTCCGTTTCAGAACTGCCGCTCCTTCATTCACCTTAAAACCAATGACTTCCCAATCATATTCAGGAGTGGAGATCATCACCTGTTCACCGCGCAGCGTCCACGGATTGCTCATTTCAGAAATGTACAGATTGGAATTACCGACAATGTCCGGGTCCTTCTGTGCCCATACATAATACAAAACTCCATGATGCTGGAAGGTTGTGGCATCAAGCGCGAACGTTTCCCAACGGGTTTTGATCTGCCCCTTTTCCACCCATTCTCCTTCCAGCGGGTTGGCCGAAGCATTTTCCAGCACGAACATCCGGTGGTCGAACAGGCCTTCCTTCGTTTCTGTAGTGCGGGCCGCTGCAAAATAAATGTACCATTTGCCATCAATAAAATGAATTTCCGGTGCCCAAATGTTGGCGCTTAACGGGCCTGTTTCATATTTGTGCCACACGGCGACAGGCTCTGCTGTATTTAATCCCTGAATGGTAAGTGCCCGTCGAACCTCAATGCGATCATACTCAGGTACGGACCCGGTAAAGTAATAATATCCGTCACTATGCTTGTAAATCCAGGGATCTGCACGTTGCTCAATAACCGGATTAATAAAAGGTACAGGTTGATTCATGGTTCTTCTCTCCTCTATATATAAGTATGTAGTTCATACAATTAATCACCGATACGCTTACCCCAGATGGAAATTCCCTTGTCGTCCATCCCTGTAAAAATTAAAGTTTGGCGACCCAGCTCCCAATCCCATGAAGGAAGTAAAAGCAGTTGTTCCTTGGTTCCTTCGGATGTATCGCTCCAATCCATTGTTAAAGTACGCTTGCCGTCAAAGCTCCAGTGGCCTTCAAGCGTTCCGCTGGTTGCCCGACCTCCATCTTCCAGACGAAGCGGTTCAGCTTCCACTTGACCGTCCACTTCCTGCTTCATCACGATGCGTTCCCAACTGCCGGATAATAATCTTTGAGGTATGTCCTGTTCCTTCTCGCCCGCATACCGTTCCGGTGATACGACAGGCCAGCCCTTAGCGGTCCATAATATTTTTCGTACATGCAGATACGGCCATCGCTTATCCGTCTCTCCCCGTGCATGATGCACGATATAATAATCCTCTCCGTCCTTCAGGACGGAATTGTGACCCGGCGCAATCCAGCCTTCTCCTTCGCTGAACCGATAACCGCCCAGTACCTTGTTCCCAATCTCGTATTGGGGTAAATAGCCGGTATCTGCCATATCATGTCCATTGATATCCACATACGGCCCTGTGATCGAATCCGAGCGGGCAACGCGTACATTATAATCCTCGAACAAAGAATCATATGAGACAAACAAGTAATATTTGCGGAATGCGGGATTATACACAATGTACGGCCCTTCCACAGCACCGTTCTCTGTTGCCCGATCTCTGGCGGCAATATTTTTGCCATAGCCGGATTCTTTGAGCTTTCCAGTCTGGGGATCAAGCGGTGTAATATAGATGCCTCCAAAAAACGAGCCGTACACCATCCACGAATTCCCCTCCGCATCCAGCACCGGATTGGCATCAATCGCATTCAGCTTGTCATGCTCCTTCGTTTTAATGACCAGCCCTTCATCCTTCCACGGGCCTTCCGGCGAGCTGGATGTCTGCAATCCGATGGCTGATCGTGTGCTTCCAAAGGTAGAGGCTGAATAATACATCCGATAGGTATCGCCCATTTTAATAACGTCCGGTGCCCACAGATTGGTTGCTGACGACCATGCCTCCGCTTCCTTGGGAATACCAGGCAGTGCATACTGTACCCAGTTCCAGTGAATCAGATCAGTCGATTTACGTACCATAACCCCCGGTCTCAGCTCTCCGCCTGCCTTTACATCCGTGGAGTAGACATAATAGCCGTGATCTGTTTTGATAATCGCCGGATCATGCGCATTGTTAATCGCCCATTGCTGCTCATCGTTTATCGTACTTTGATCATACAAGTGATCGGGAGGCGGAGCCTGCGGGTACACAGGGTCCGGGGTATTATCCCCACAGCCGGATAGGCCCAGCATAAGTAGCATCACCATAACTGTCATTCTCCTCCTTCCTTTACCCATTACATATTCTGATTGCCTTGCATCATTCATCCGTGCCCTCCAGTGGCTACACTTAACCTTTGACACCAGAAATAGCAACCGACTCAATAATCTGTTTCTGGAAGATCAGGAATATAATCAGCACAGGTAACAAAGCGATTATGGAAGCTGCCATAATGAGCGGATAATCCGTCTGAATGGCATAGGTCGCATTAAAGTTCGCTATGACTAGCTGCAACGTCTGCGTTTCCGGTGAATTCAAATAAATAATAGGGGCCAGATAATCATTCCAAATCCCCATGAACCATAAAATAAGCTGCGCAGCGATAGCTGGCTTAATGAGCGGGAACGTAATCGACGAGTAGAGTCGGAAATAAGAGCTTCCGTCAATTTTGGCAGCTTCGATAATGGCATCCGGTATGCTAAGTAAATACTGCCGCAGGAAAAAGATCATGACCACATTCCCAAACAGACCCGGAACGATCAGTGGCAGAAGCGTGTCTACCCAACCGAGCTTGGAAAACATCATAAACTGTGGAATCATAACCGTCGGATACGGAATCATCATCGATGCGATCAGGGCCAAAAACAGTTTGTTTTTATGAGGAAATCTCAGCTTTGCGAATGCAAAAGCGGCCACACTGGATGTAAAAGTACCAATAACGGTAACACTTACTGCTACAATTACACTGTTTTTAATCCCGCTGAGCAAAGGCCCTGCTTCCCAAATCTCCTTGTACTTGCTGAACTGGAACACTTCTGGTATCCATACTGGCGGAAGAGCAAAAACATCCTGCTTTTCCTTAACCGAGGTGGACAGCATCCAGAGCAACGGTGCGATCATCACAATAGCTCCAATGGCCAGGGCAATAAAGATAATCGTATTGGTAACTTTTGTTCTTTGACTATGGGACATAATCAGACTCACTCCTTTCCGCGAAAATCAATCCCCATCAAAGGATGACTTTTCATTCATTTTGAATTGAATCAACGTTACGATAAAAATGAAGATGCCGAGAATCATAGCCATCGCGGAGGCATAGCCCATTTGCAGGTTTTTGAATGCCTTATCCCAAATATAGAAGACGATTGAGGCGGAGGAGTATTCTGGACCACCCGTTGGTGTCATAATGTTCATTTCGGTAAAAATTTGCGAACCGCCAATGATATTGGTTACGACCAGGAAAAAGGTTACCGGCTTCACCATTGGCCATGTAATGTTGCGGAACATTTGGAATCCGCTGGCTCCATCCAGCTCTGCTGCTTCATAATAAGAGCGAGATACACTTTGCAACGCCGCCAGATACAGCAACATGGTATAGCCAAGACCTTTCCAAACCGTCATGAGAATCAAGGCTGGCTTGACTGTATCCTTATCCATCAGCCAGTTAGGACCTTTGATGCCGAACAGCTCAAGAAATTGGTTCACCAGACCATAGTCTCCGTTGTATGCCCAGTTCCACATAATAGAAACGGCAGCCAAAGAGGAAATAACCGGAATATAGTAGATCACACGAAATGTCGTCGTGCCTGGAATCTTACGATTCAACCCCAGTGCTAGCAGTAAAGCTAATACTAGACCGATTGGAATACCCAGCATTAAGAAAAGAGTATTGTACATAGATTTGTAAAAGAGCTCATCGCTAAATAAATCCCTAAAATTGTCGAGACCAATAAAGTTCATTTGTCCCAATCCGTCCCAATCTGTAAAAGAGCCGTATAACGAATAGACAAACGGGAACAACGTAAAGATTAGCAGACCGAGAATAGGAGGAAGAATAAATAAGTATCCATATATCTTCTCTTTGCGGTAGAGATTAGATTTGGTTATCACAGGGCTCACCTCTGTTTCTAATTTGGAATGAAGATGATGCCAGCAGCATCATATCAGCCACTAACATCATCCCTTATCCGCTATTTATGCATTATTTCTGTGATTTTTTCTCTTGCTCCACCGCTTTATCCAGCAGTTTCTGCATCTTTGGTTGCTCCTGCTTTACATAGTCCGCTGCTGTAATCTTACCGTCCAGCACAGGTTGAATATCGGTGAAGAAAATATCGTACCATTCGGCGTTATACGTATAGTTGCCTGGCAATGAGCGACCATAGTCATTCACAATATCAATAAATTCTTGTTTGTTAGCAGGCTTGGTTTTCGTATCTTTGGCCCACTCATCCGCCATATCCAGCAGATTCGGAATTTGTACCTTTGCGTCTACGAGCTGCTTCATTCCTTCTTTGGAAGTCGTCAGATAGTTGACCAGAGCTACAGCTTCATCCGGGTACTTTGTTTTAGAGGAAACACCGATACCCAGAGAACCAATCCATGTTGCTGATTTGCCAGTCGATCCTGCCGGGAATGGCAACAGATCATATTCAAATGGCAGTTTTTCAAATGTACTCATATCCCAAGGACCTACCGGGAAGAATGCCATTTCACCCTTCATCCAGCGTTGATAGGTGTCCAGTGTTTGTGATTGTTCAATACCAGGTGTAATTTTATATTTGTTTTGCATATCAGCAAAGTACTGAAGCGCTTCCGCAAATTTCGGATCATCAATCGTTACTTTGGTTTTGCTCTCATCCAGCCAATCCGCCCCATTGCTCCATACAAAGGCTTGTAATGCCCACTGAACGTTAAAGCCTGTACCGTATTGATCTGGCTTGCCGTCGCCATTTGTATCTTTGGTCAACTCTTGGCTGACCTTGATGAATTCATCCCATGTATACGGTTTGTCTTTATCAGGCAAGGGAATGCCCGCTTTTTCGAACATCGTTTTGTTGTAGCCGAGTGCGAATGGACCCAAGTCCTTCGGCATACCGTAAATATCTCCTTGACCGGCCATTTTACCGTCATAGCGATACAAATCCACACCGTATTTCCAAATGTTATCCAGATTTATATCCTTGTTCTTCTCAATGTAAGGGGTGAGGTCCTTCAGTACCCCACTATTTACATAAGCCTTCACATCTCCAGGGTTAAAATAAAAGACATCTGGAAGATTATTCCCTGTGATCGCAGCTCTAAGCTTTGTCGCATATTGATCCGCTGCTGTAACGACCATTTTAACCTTCACGCCAGGATGTTCTTCTTCAAATTTCTTAATGACTTCCTTATATGCCTTCTGCTCATCTGTTCCGCCACGGAACATGAACGTAAGCTCCTTGCTTCCATCACTACTGGAGCTTCCTCCACTACAGCCAGCCAGTGCAGCAACCATCAACAACAGCACAACCATTGTCATTGCAAAACCTTTTTTCTTTATCAACGCGACCCCTCCTAAATTTGAAATGAAACCGCATACATATAGTGTTAAAATAAACTCATACCACTTGGGCTGTATTCACCTGTGCGGTACATCATCTGTTGTACACTCAGCCTGTGATCATCATCCCTCTCATGCGCCATATAATTAACATTTTACTTTATCAATAATGTATTCGTTTACAAACAAAATATAGCATGCCGTTCAACGGTTCGTCAATGTATTTTTAAATCTTTTTAAACAAATATAAAGTATAGAATTGAATAGCATGAAAAGTTAAATTAAAACGTATTTAAGTTCATTTTAACTGTATAATTCAATTAAATAACTTTAATACGTTTTATTTTGATAAAAAATCGATTCTGAGGTTCGTTGCACTTTTCTTTTTATTTTCATAAAAATAATTTACAGCAAAGCAGTTTACTTCTTTCTGATTTTATTTTAACATAAGTCAAAACAAATATATAAGCGCTTACAATACATTTTTTAGAGATAAGGAAGGTCTATAGCTATGATTTATATTAAGGACTTAATGTCAGGGCTAGACATTTTCAAAGCGCTCGGTTCGGAAATCCGCATTCAAATTCTGGAATTACTCGCCGCCCATCAAGGACAAAGTATGAATGACATCGCTAACAAACTTGATCTGAGCAACGGCACGATTACGATGCATATTCGTAAGCTGGAGGAATGCGGCCTTGTCGAGATCAATACCGTGAGTGGCAAGCACGGAACCCGAAAAATGTGCTATCTGAACAAGGAAAAACTGATGGTGGACTTGCGTAGCAGAGAGCAGAAAAATGTGTATGAGGTTGAAATTCGCATCGGTCATTATAGCAACTATCAGGCAGTACCTACCTGTGGCTTGGTAACCAGAGACAGCATTATTGGTGATTTTGATGATCCCCGCTATTTTGCAGATCCCGAGCGGCTGGACGCGGAAATGATCTGGATGGCAGATGGTTTTCTGGAATATCGGATCCCTAACTATCTGAAAGAGAATCAATCCTTTACCGAAATTCAATTTTCCGCAGAGCTGGGCTCAGAAGCACCAGGTTATTGTGAGGAGTATCCTTCCGACATTTGTTTTCATGTCAATGGTATCCCTATTGGTCACTGGACTAGCGCCGGAGATTTTGGAGAAGTACCGGGGGTTCTGAATCCCGATTGGTGGCCACCGCATTTGAATCAATATGGCATGCTCAAATTAATTCGCATCAATCAACATGGAAGCTTCATTGACGGGTGCCGTATATCAGAAGTCACAATAGACGATATTGGGCTTAACTATAAAAGCGATATTACACTACGCTTGTCCGTATCCGATCAGTCGGAGAACAAAGGGGGTCTCACCATTTTCGGCAAAAGATTCGGCAATTTCAGTCAGGATCTGCTGGTGCGTGTGCTTTATGAAGAACACGGGGAGAACAACTATAGCTGATAGCTTCCCATATGTAAAAAAGGCCGAAGCCCGTATTCATGGAATACGTATCCTCGGCCTAAGCGTGCTTCTCCTCACTTAAAGAGATATAGATCAACAGATAAAAAATGACAGCGATTCCAAACACCAGCCAGCTAAATGACAACAAATGAAGCCTTGCTCCGGCATGTACCACCCATTTCCAAACATCCATTACGATCATCATGGGTTGCAACGCCACATCCCAGCTATTCCAGCGAGCAAATCTGCCGATATATACACCTACACTGGACAGCCACAGCAACATAAAAACGACAGCCCACGCAAACCAGCTGGAACAAACCTCTTGCAGCATACGGTGGATTATAAATATACAAATGGAAGTAAGAAAAAGACCAATCCCTGCCGCCGAAAAAGACGTAAATAAGATCAACCAGAATTGAATATTCAGCCAAAAACGCGAGTCTGGATTCACATCATAAAAACGGAAAGCATGCAGTAATTCAGTCAGCAAATAGAGTGCATTCGGCAGAAAAAACAGCCACACGGCTCCGGCAATTAATAAAAGAAGCCTTCTCACTTTTATGTTTCCCAGCCTGGATAAGGGGAGCATTCCCAGAGAAATCAAGACTGGAACCCATGCCAGAAATATATCCCAGTATAAAAATTGATACATTTCCGTCCCACTTGTGGACTGCACATACATAATAAGCCCATAACATCCCAACGTAGCTACAAGCAGTACACCCAATAAGCCGGGTAGCTTATATCTCTTTCCTTTAAACAACAAACGCTTGTCCAGCCCCCTGCCTGAATATACGTATATACGTCATGCTGCCATACTTGTTAATAGAAATGCTCACTCCGTTTATTACACAGTTCGTATGTCCCCGGTTACGTGATTCTCCACAGTCAAAACATCAAAAGTAACATCACAACCTTCTCCGACCGGAGATTGTGCAACGACCCCAACCTTTAGCTCGTTTGGAACATCCATGCCAAAATATCTCGCCAACTTCCATTGCTGCCCGTCTGATGAATAATGAAAAGCAAAGCAATTGCCGGCTCTTGCCACTCGCAAATACGGATTGGAGACGTCCATCGTCCCAGATATACAATCATCGGACGTATCCCGTGTGACCACACTAAGAATAGAGGGAGTGCTTTCAAAATATTCAAAGCATAGCTTGGCCCAATGGGTATCATCCGCCATAATCATCAAGCATCCTGAATCATACGGCTGCTTCATATCGACACGAACCCTCGTCCATATTGTAAAATCACCTTGAAGCGTTGTATGCAAAAAGGGTGCAGACGATTTTATCGCCGCGCCGGACGGATCTCTAAAGAAATCCGCCTGTGAAGGTGCAGATACTTGTAAATTCTTGGATTCATCGAATCTCCATACAGTCGGTTCGTTGATCCAGCCCCATCCCGTAGGCAAAACCTTGCCGTTAAAGCGTTCAAATACGTTCATATGGACACCATCCCTCTCTAGCCAATATTGTCAAATATCATGGTGAAATCGGGGGCCCAATCCCCCTTGATACCACTATATACGTTATTTTCCAATCGTCAATGATGATGCTCCTGTCTTTAATTTCATAAAAAAAGACTTGCCATCCTGAAATGTTGTGCTTATAATTACACCTAACTTGATACGGTAACAAATTTCAATGACGAGAACGAGTAAGCTATACAGCGGATTTGCAGAGAGTTGGGGCAGGTGAAAGCCAACATTCCGAGGGTAGCCGAACGCCATCTCCGAGAAGCGGGCTGAACTTGAAGTAAGCTCTGCCGCCTTTCCAGCGTTAACCGGAACACGTATTGATGGATACGTGAACAGAGTGTCATTTCTTATGGAATGAAACTAGGGTGGTAACACGGGTATAAACTCGTCCCTTTACAGGGGCGGGTTTTTTTGTTTTTTAAAAAGGAGGAAATCAACATGACGAACGTATCGACCACAGTATCTATAAGCGATTTTTTAACTCCAGCTGTACGGGAAATGCCGCCTTCAGGCATCCGTAAGTTTTTTGAATATAGCGCAGGCAGAAAAGATATTGTTTCGCTTGGTGTCGGTGAACCGGACTTTGTGACCCCTCAACATGTCAGAATGGCTTGTATCACAGCACTGGAAAATGGCAAGACCTCGTACACACCGAATGCTGGTCTTCCCGAGCTGCGTGAGGAGATTGCCGGGTATCTGGAGAGCAACTTTAACACGTCCTACAATCCGGCAAATGAAATCATGGTAACGATCGGTAGCAGTGAAGCGCTGGATTTGGCGCTCCGCGCCCTGATTACGGAACACGATGAAATTCTCATTCCGGCGCCCTGCTATATTTCATATTCTCCGATCACGTTCCTGAATGGAGGGCATACGGTAACGGTTGAAACCTCTGCTGATCAGCAGTTCAAGCTGACGGCCGAAGCGCTCAAAGCCAAGCTGACTCCACGATCCAAAGTGCTTATTCTCTGTTATCCGAACAATCCGACAGGTGGAGTAATGACTTATGAGGACTGGCTACCGATTGCCCGCTTGGTGGAGGAGCATAATCTAGTCGTGATCTCCGATGAAATTTATGGTGAACTGACCTATGGACAGAAGCATGTAAGCTTCGCCGCTTTGCCGGGCATGAAAGAACGAACCCTGCTTATCAGCGGCTTTTCCAAGGCCTTTGCGATGACGGGTTGGAGAGTCGGCTATGTATGCGGCCCGCAGGAGCTGATTTCAGCCATGCTGAAAATCCATCAATATACCGTTATGTGCGCTCCTATTATCGGGCAAATTGCCGCTATTGAGTCCCTGCGCCACGGGCTGGAGGAAAAAGACCGCATGATGGAATCGTACAATCTGCGCAGAAAATGGTTTGTTGAAAGCTTGCGTCAGACAGGACTGCCGTGCCATGAACCGAACGGTGCCTTCTACGCTTTTCCATCCATTACACACACAGGCTTAAGCTCAGAGCAGTTTGCCAAGCGGTTACTGGAAGAAGAGGGTGTCATTACCGTTCCCGGCTCCGCATTCGGACCGGGCGGCGAGGGCTTTATCCGCTGCTCGTATGCATCGTCGCAGGAACAACTGGAAATCGCCTTGGAGCGCATCAGCGTATTCTTGAAACGTCTGTAATCAGCCGGCCATTCCCCTACACGACAATAACAAATGTCAGAGATTTCGGAGCTTGGTTGGAAAGTACCGGGAATAACCCGGCCTGTAAAAATGAGATCCACACGGTTCGGCGTCTGGCCAAATCTGGCTCGCGCCAGTGAGGTGATCTGTACCTCCAGCCCGGTTTCTTCCCGGACTTCACGCCGCAGTGCGGCTTCCGGCTGCTCCAGCTCCATCCAGCCGCCGGGAATCCCCCACGGCTGCTTCCGGTATACGTGCTTTAATAGTAGCACTTCCCCGGCATCATTCGTAAAAATGCCCAACACAGCAACCAGAAATTTGTGTTGCGCCCGATACACCAATGCATTTTTCAATCGGGTGAACGGCATATGCATATACATGAATACAAGCCAATCTCGCGGGATTTTATTTATCAGCTTCGCCAGCATCGTACACCTCCTGTTGGGCATTTTTCACATGGATTATCGTTTGCTTATGTTGAGTGGGGAGCTTAAATATGTATAATCAAAAATATAACATGTAATGACCTATTCGACATAAAGGAGCGAAATGACATCATGAACATTCAAATCAGTCCACTGGCTGAACAGCGGCTTACACAAATTCTCGGTGATCAACCGGGCTATATCAAGCTTTTTTACGACACAGAGGGCTGCGGCTGTGATGGTATTACGGTACTAAAGATCGTCAGCACGCCGGACAACGGCGATATAGAAGTACAGGCGGGCAGCTTACCTTTTCTCGTTAGCGGTCAGCAGGCGATTTATTTTGAGGAATCCATGCGCCTTGATGCAGACGAGAAGTTCCCTTCCTATAAACTATCCAGCGATTCTACCTTCTATAGTAACAATGTGAAAACCCGGGATGTCCGGCCGTCCTAATCTTTAGGATGGTCCGGCATCCAGAACGTTTTGCACAAAATCGGTTTTAGCGTCCGTGTACGCTTCACGATCATGCTGATTTTCCATTGCCAGCTTCCTTTTTAATGCATCATATTGCTGAACCAGCTCAGGCCGTTCACGAAGACGGTTCCGAAACAACAGTTGTTGATCCCAATGTTCCTCATGTTCCAGCATCAGATGCAGATGTCCCTTTCTTTGATCCTGTTCCACTTTAACCAAAAATCTTCTCCATTCCCGACCGTCCAGCTCAGGCGGAACATAGCTCCAGCCTGCTGGTTGCAAGGCAGATACAATCTGTTCCAGCCTATCCCAGGATTCCAATTTTGCCATAATGTCTATGATGGGCTTGGCGGAAAGATTGGGAATTGCCGTGCTTCCTATGTGCTCCATTTCCGTCACCTTAAACGGCAGTAGCAGCTCCCGCAACTCGTGAATAACCTGCAAGCCCTGCTCTGACCAGTCAGGATCAGGATTCACTATTTTCACAGGCTCCGTAGCCCACACTGGCCAATGTTCCTGATTTTGCTCCTCATGCATTCAATTATCCCCCTTATACCCACTTGTGCGTGCAGAAGCTTGCGGCTGTATAGTCTACACAAGCGATTTCCAGTATATCGTCTAAAATTATCTTAAATAACACCCATTATTAATATCAAAGGTCGCTCCCGTATAATGCCTGGATCTTTCCGATAGCAGAAAAAGGACAGTATAAGCAACCTCTTCTGCATTTAAAGGCTCTGGAATTAGCTGATGACTTGTATATTCTTCCTTTCTCCATTCAGGAATATGATCCATCATTGGAGTACTTACCATCGTTGGTGCCACAGCATTGACCCTTACATAAGGTGAAAAATTCATGGCACAGCTTTTAGTAAAGCCCAAGATTGCAGCTTTTGATAATCCATAGATCGCATCCGAGCTTCCTTCCATTCCAGAAACAGAAGACATATTTACGATAATCCCCTGATGCTTCTTCTCAATCATGAACTTTCCAAAAAATTGCGAGAAATACACACATCCCTTAATATATTCAAAATGAAATAGTCACTTCAATAACATAAGTGTAGTCGCAACCGCATGATCCACAAAAGAACGCTCCGGACGTGACTTCATCATTACGGTAATCCCGATTAACAACGAGATCATTGTATGAGCCAAAGCTCGCGCGTCCGTAGTCGCCTCAAGCTCCCCTGACCGTATACCACGCTCGATGGTTTCTTGAAATACAGTAGAAAGATACATCTGATGCTCCCTCGTCAAAATTTCAAACTTCTCATCATGTGGGGCCAATTCTACCATTGTATTGATGCAAAAGCACCCCCGGTTAGGGCATTCATCATATTCTTCTGCCACTACCCCTTCAAAAAAATTGCAAATTGCTTCTTTGACAGAAGCTCTACTTAGCAGTCTGGACCGTACATTAGCAGCGTGGGATTGTGTATATTTGCGCAGCGCGGCTTCGAATAATTGCTTTTTATCCCCAAAGGCAGCATAAATACTGGGACGCTGAATTCCCATTTTGGAGGTTAAATCGCTTAAAGACGTAGCCTCGAACCCTTTTTCCCAAAAAAGTTGCATCGCTGCATCCAATGCCTTTTCCTCATCAAATTCCCGTGGTCGAACCATAAATAACCCCTTCTTTTCATATCGTTCAGTATATTAAGATTGTATGATCATCAGCAGCGACTGTCAAATATGTACATGATAAACTCTTGACATCTTGTATGGACGCAAGTTATATTAACCTAAAATCATTACGTACCAATCGGTATATTATACTTATCGGTATGTAACTCACAGAAAGTGATGTGGTATGTGAAAATGAAGACGTCAGAAAAAAAAGCCCCCGTTCATTCCATGTCCCGATCTGTGGCACTCCTATTTGCCATCGCCTGTGGGCTGGCTGTCGCCAACATTTATTACGCGCAACCATTGCTGGACGCGCTGGCACACGAGTTTGACATCACACATTCATCGGTTGGCATCGTCATTACAGTCACGCAGATTTGTTATGCATTGGGACTGTTTCTGCTCGTCCCGCTTGGCGATCTTTTGAATCGGCGGCGGCTGATTACCGGACAAATGCTCCTATCCGTGCTGGCGTTAGTCGCAGTTAGCCTGGCTCCCACGCGTACAATCCTGCTCATGGCCATGGCAGCAGTTGGGCTGCTGGCTGTCGTCACACAGACACTTGTTGCGTTCGCCTCGACCTTGGCCGCCCCGGCTGAACGCGGACGCATCGTAGGTCTGGTGACCAGCGGTGTCGTTATCGGTATTCTGCTGGCACGAACCGTGGCTGGTGTATTGACCGATCTCGCGGGTTGGCGTTCGGTGTACCTTGTTTCCGCCGCATTGACGCTATTCATGTCTGTAGCGCTGTTTCGGGTACTGCCACAGAATGAACCCAAGGGAGCAACGCTATCCTATCCGCAGCTACTTCGCTCCGTTCTCACCCTGTTCGTGCAAGAACGGATTCTGCGTGTCCGAGCCGTGCTGGCTTTGCTCATTTTTACTGCGTTCAGCATATTGTGGACTTCGCTGGTACTGCCTCTCAGTGCCCCGCCGCTATCTCTTTCACACACTGCCATCGGGGCCTTTGGTCTGGCCGGAGTCGCCGGAGCATTAGCGGCTGCTCGGGCAGGGCGTCTCGCCGATCAAGGCTCAGGACAGCGGACGACGGGTATTGCGCTGGCTCTGCTACTGCTATCCTGGTTGCCTATCGGCTATACCGAGCACTCACTGTTCGCTTTGGTCCTTGGCGTTATCCTTCTGGATCTGGCGGTACAGGCTGTGCATGTGACGAATCAGAGCATGATTTTTACTGTACGTCCTGAGGCACGCAGCCGACTGACCGCAGGCTACATGATATTTTATTCCATCGGCAGCGCCACCGGGGCCATCGCTTCGACTCATATGTACACATATGCAGGCTGGAACGGGGTATGTCTATTGGGTGCTGGCGTCAGTGCTCTGGCTCTCGTCTTTTGGGCAGTAACCTGCCGTTCAACTTGAATGAAGGGTCGACTACTATGGTTTTAGCAGCCAAAAAACCGTCCGTACCACAATAATGGTCGGACGGCTCTCTCTGTTTTTACTATCTAATCATCACTTGATCGCAATGTAAATTAGTACAGGCTCATCAGGATTGCCATACACTTCAAAATCACCTGTGTACGTCCGCTCTGCTTGTCCCGAGGCGGCCCAGCTCCAAATCGCTTGCCATACCCGGAAGACCGAGGAAGGTTCGGGTGTAGCTTGAAAGACAGCGTAACGCGCAGCAGGAATAACGAGTTGTTCAAGACCGTCAGGAGCTTCACCATCCGCAGCCGCTTCTTTTCCGATAAAAAAGGTATAGTCGCCAAAGACCCCATTTTCATAATTGGTATAGCAACCATAGACAGAACGGTGTTCTTCATGCCCGCTTATCCGTCCAGACACATCTTCACTCCAGAAGCGTTCCCACATGCCTGGAATGATTGCCTGGGATGTTTGCTCATTCCGGTTGCTTGTACGTGCTGCCAGTCCGATCAGGCGAATCTCCCCCCGACTTTCCTCCCGGATCGGTTTAAAATCTTCTTCACGTTCCGTACTCTCCTGTGAACGCCAGCGTTTTAAATTTGGCAAATAACTACGCATCATTGCAACAGCCTCTTCCTTCTGCATCCCTTGCTCTGCGAGAATAGGCGCGCACTGCTGAATCATCTCCTCCATCGTCAAATCAGGCTGAACAAACGCACCTTCCTTATAACAATACTTACAATATTCATCTGTTTTGACCTGTTGTGCGTCCGTTCCGTATTGTTCCTCATGCTCCAGCGGCATCCCGCAACTTTGACAAGCTTTATCCATTTTGTAAATCCCCTTTCGTGATTGATATGACATCAGTATAACGAAACAAACCTGACAACTATCCGTCAGGTTTGTTTTTTATATTCTATGTTTTTCAGGATTCTCTATCAGGGGCTCTCCATAATTGGATGCAATACGTAACGCCATATCCCGAATCTTCTCCCGTAAATGGGCAGGTTCCTTGACGACCACATCCGGCCCGAGACTTAAAATAAATCCATACATCCACGCATCCTCGGGAAAAGGAACCGAAACCGTATACATCCCTTCTCCTTGCTCGGTCAACGCTTCCACGCCAAACCAGTCTTCCGCCAGATGCCGGGATTTGTGGTTAAATTGTAACGTAAAAGGCTGTACGGTCTTAACCGCCGTCAGCCGTTCCTCATTCCATGGCAGCACTTCATAGGAAAGGTCCCGGCGAGTAAAAGCCGTCTCCGTAACTACAGGATCACTCATGCGGGATAGTTTGAACAGACGAAATTGCTCCTTGTCGAGACAGTAAGCATATACAAACCATTGCTGTCCTTTCAGAACGAGCGTGTGCGGTTCAACCTTCCGTGCGGTCACGGCTCCCTGCGCATTCCTGTAAGTAAAAGCAATCGTACGCGATTGACTCAGCGCCTCCTTCACCTTTACCAGCTTAGCCTCCTGCGCAGACTGATTTCCCCAACCCGAATGATCGACGATAAACTGTGTGGTATTGACACTGAATTTCGCTTTTCCCGAATCCGGTATAATGCTTTCAAATTTATCGAGCAGCCGGGTCACATTCGGTCCACCTAACGACGAGGACAAGCTCTGCAAGCCCATCACAATGTCCTTCACATCGCCATCCGTCAGCACACTTCGATCCAGACGGTAGCCATCCATCAGGCCGATTCCCCCATTTACCCCCTGATAGGTTACCACCGGAATACCAGCCAGGCTAATCGCCTCGATATCTCTGTAGATCGTCCGTATCGAAACCTCATACAAATCTGCCAGTTCCTTCGCCTGAATTCTATTTCTTTTCAACAGCAAAATGACGATAGAAAGCAACCGATCAATTTTCATCTCTCCAAAACCTTTCACCATTAATCGCACCAGCTTCCAGCCTAAAATTCCAATACGCTTCAGCATCTGCTGGTTCTATGTTCCTGATTAAAATCATTACTTCCAATGCGCCTCCAAATGTATTCCTCCATCTTACTCTATCTCTTATCTAAAATGAACCCGTTGCCAATAGCAAAAACCTCAGGCATTCCATCCCGTTGGATAGAACTCCTGAGGTTAAATCATTTATTTCACTTATGGCTCATAACGCTTAATAACGATGACCGCATTGTGGCCGCCAAAGCCGAAGGAATTGGATAGCCCGATATTTAATGAGGCCTTGCGTGCTTCGTGAGGCACATAGTCCAGATCACAAGCCGGGTCCGGGTTGTCCAGATGAACCGTTGGCGGAATGATGCCTTCCCTTAGACTTTGTACAAGTGCAATGGCTTCGACACCGCCTGCGGCTCCCAGCATATGACCGAGCATGGATTTATTTGCGGTAACCGGAATTTGGTAGGCATGGTCACCGAACAGTTTGTGTATCGCGAGGGTCTCGGCCAGATCGCCAACGGACGTACTCGTTGCATGCGCACTGATCACATCCACCTCTTCAGGCGTGATATGGGCGGATTGAAGGGCTGCTTTCATCGCCAGATAAGCTCCAGTCCCTTCCGGGTGCGGTGCAACCATATGGTAGGCATCCGAGCTTGCGCCATAGCCAATGACCTCCCCAACTATTTCTGCGCCACGCTGAACAGCATGCTCCAGCGATTCCAGTACCAGAATGCCCGCCCCTTCGCTCATAACAAAGCCGTCGCGGTCCTTATCAAACGGTCGGCTCGCAATCGAAGGCTCCTCGTTACGAGTCGACAAGGCCGTTGCATTGGAGAAGCTCGCAAGCGCCAGTCTGGTAACCGCTGCCTCCGCTCCACCTGCAAAAATCACATCCGCATCTCCTGTGCGAATCGTACGAAACGCTTCTCCAATCGCCGTATTTCCAATGGAACAGGCCGTAACCGGCGAAAGCGTGGGACCCATTGCTCCGAACGCAATACTGATTTGCGCCGCAGCCATATTTGAAATCATCATAGGTACCAGAGTCGGACTGACTCTGCCCGGCCCACGATTCTGTAATACATTCACATTGTCCACCAACGTATCCAGACCGCCGACTCCTGATCCTACATAGACACCGACACGCTCCAGATTCGTGTTATCCAGCTCCAGACCGGAATCCTTCAGCGCTTGCTCTGCCGCAAACAACGCAAACTGCGTGAAGCGATCCATTCGTCTGGCGTCTTTACGTCCCCATTGCTTTTCTGCATCAAAATCCTGTACCAGCCCGGCGATCTGTGCTTTCAAATCGGACACGTCGAACGTGTCTATTCTTCGTATACCTGAACGACCCTCCAGCAGATTCTTCCACAGCGTGTCCACGTCATTGCCCAGTGGCGAAACCACACCCATACCTGTAATTACAACTCTTTGCATACGCTCTTCATTCCTCCTGCTCGATTGCTTACTTATAATCCTCATTTTACCCTTAGCTTATCCTATTACAAGTGTTTGTTTATCCTGGTATAATGAACACTACTATAGTTAGAGCCTTAACTGCTCATTACTTATCCACCATCGAATGGAGAGAACTCGCTATGAAACCGGAAGCACGTCTGGAAGCACTATCTGTTTTTCTTAAAACCAAAAGAGCCCGTTTACACCCGCATATGGTCGGTCTGCCGAACGGATCACGCCGCAGAACACCCGGCTTGCGCAGAGAAGAAGTGGCTCAATTAGCAGGTGTCAGCACCACATGGTACACCTGGCTGGAGCAGGGACGCGATATCAAGGTGTCTGCCTCTGTACTGGATGCCATTGCCGCCGCCTTGCAGCTAAACGCGGATGAACGTAAGTATTTGTATGATTTGGCGCTTGAAACCGGATTTCAAACACCTCCTGCTCTTGCAGAACAAACGGTTATTTCCCCTTCCCTGCAAAAAATAGTACAGGAGCTACGCTACTGCCCTGCTATTATTTCAGATCGGCGTTGCCATATTGTCGGCTGGAATGCGGCGGCGGCTCATGTGTTTATGGATTTTGCAGAGCTGCCCCATGAACAGCGCAACATGATTGAGCTGCTGTTTACCAAAAAAGAGTTTAAAAGTCTGGCTGTAAACTGGGAGCATTTTGTAAAAGGATTCCTTGCTATTTTCCGCGCTTATTACGGACAATATGTGACGGACCCTTGGTATGCACAGTTCATACAGAACATGAGCCGGGCTTATCCGGAGTTTAATGAGCTTTGGAATCAGAGTGAGGTCAGCTCTGCGCCGGAGGTGCTGATTGAATTTCGTCATGCCAAGGCAGGCAAAATGTTGTTTGACCTGACCTCCCTTCAGGTGCAGGGCAGCGTCGATCTGCGTTGCAGCATCTACACCCCGAACGCACAAACCTCCACAGAAAGCAAACTCCAAAAGCTAATGGAAGGCAGCTAAAGGATTTCACCCCTCCTGTTATGAAGATATCTTTTTCCGTCCATACTACATCTACGATCTGTGCAACATAGATGCCAACGATGTGACAGAACCAAGAGCTTCATCTGCGCCATTACTAGGAGGGAGGGAATCCATCATGAAAGCCAAATCGACAAGTTCCCCACAATCACAAAATCAGACACCATTGCCTGTTCCGGTGCAATTTGACCGTAGCTGGCAGGATGAGCTGGACCAACGCCTCCGCAAAGGAGGACCTTGGGGAGATTGGGGCCTATATCAGTTGGCGATTGAGGCGGAAAAGGCCAAGCTGGTCCCCAGCTTTGATGAGCTTCAATGTCTGAAGCATTTGCAAGACCTCACTCCGCTGCCCCATCAGCTGGATACGGCCCGTAAAGTATTGTTTGAAATGTCCGGTCGCGCCATCCTCGCTGATGAAGTCGGCTTGGGTAAGACGATCGAAGCTGGAATGATTCTAAAAGAATATCTGGTTCGCGGGCTTGCCGCCAAAGTACTTATTCTTGTCCCCGCTTCCCTGGTGCTTCAATGGGTTCGTGAGCTGAACAGCAAATTTGGCATTCCGGCTGTCGCTCAAAAAAAAGCATATTCCTGGTCGTCCGAGGTCGTCGTGGCCTCTATGGATACAGCCAAGCGGGAGCCACACAGCAACATCCTGCTGGACACTGATTATGATCTGCTCATTATCGACGAAGCCCACAAGCTGAAAAATAAAAAAACATCCAACTACCAGTTTATTATGAAGCTGCGAAAAAAATATTGTTTGCTCCTGACCGCTACCCCTGTCCAAAATGATCTGTCCGAACTGTTCAATCTCATTACATTGCTTAAGCCCGGTCAGTTAGGACGACACGGGGATTTTTCAGCTAACTTCGTTGTGGATAAACGTCTACCTAAAAATGAGGATCAGCTCAAGGATGAGCTGTCCAAAGTCATGATCCGCAACCGTCGCGGCGAAGGGCCGGTCCAGTTCACCAAACGAAATGTTTCCAACATTCACTTGGAGCTTTCGCCAGAAGAACAAGCGCTATACGATGGAGTCACTTCCTTTGTCAAGGATCAATATCAGGCGAATGGCGGAAATTTGAGCAGTATGCTGTCCCTCGTTACCCTTCAGCGGGAAGTGTGCAGTAGCCGGGATGCGGTATTCGTAACGCTTGTCAATTTGTCTAAAAAGATGGCGCCCGACTCTCCCTTGCGTGATCGCGTCTGGGAATTGGTCGCGCACATCAAAGCGATTAAAGCCAATTCAAAGGCGGAAAAAGCGCTTGAACTCATTCGTCAAATGAACGAAAAGGTGATAATTTTTACCGAATACCGGGCTACACAGGAGTATTTGCTGAACTATTTTCGTGATCGTGGATTATCCGCTGTTCCTTATCGGGGAGGCATGAACCGGGGACGCAAGGACTGGATGATGGATCTGTTCCGCGGACGCATTCAGGTGATGATTGCCACGGAGGCGGGCGGCGAGGGCATTAACCTTCAATTTTGCCACCATATGATTAACTTTGACCTGCCGTGGAACCCCATGCGTGTGGAACAACGGATTGGACGTGTGCATCGACTGGGACAGACGCATGATGTTAATATCTTCAACCTGTCCACCACCGGAACGATTGAAGAGCATATCCTCCACCTGCTGCATGAAAAAATCAATATGTTCGAAATGGTTATAGGCGGGCTGGACGTCATTCTGGAACGGTTTGAAAAGAAGGAATCCATTGAAAAGAGCCTGTATAGAATCATGCTTGAATCCAGCAGTGATGATGAAATACGCCGAAAAATGCAAAAGCTCGGTCATTCGCTGGATTCGATCAAACAGGAAATGAAACAGATTCGCACAGAAAGTCCATCTACTTCGGATACGCCAACCGATATATCATCCGAGACAGATCAGATCAACAACGGGCGTCTGACGGGAACAAGCCAAACCACCGCTGCTTTGCTAGGCTTTTCAGGCAGCGCTGTCCCTCCAGCCAAAGCCCGGCGCAGCGCGAAAGGAGGCCGCTGATATGACCATGAATTCACAGCAGGTACAGCGCTTTGTCCTCACGTATCTGGAAGCGACCGGATGCAACGTGATCGAGAGGTCTCCCAACCATGTGACCGTCAAGCTTTCTCCCGAAGCGGATAAAGCTCTAACGAACCGCCCCTACTATTGGGGCTATGTGGAGCGTACGGGTGTTCCGGCGCAAACGATGTCGTTCACCTTTATTTTCGATGGGGAAGCCTACCGGACGGCACAGGAGAGTTCGATGGAAAATACGTCCCTCCCCCCGTCACAAGCACAACCGGGACAAGGACCACAACCAGCCCCAGCGTCCGCCAGTCCGGCGCAGGATCAGGTCATGGGCCGTTACTTCGGTCATGTTCCGGCGTTACCGCAGCTGGGGCCCGGACGTATTTTGCAGGAAGAGCTGCGTTATGGGAGTCGTCGGCTGCATCAAATTTTTGGAGCTGCACGGGATGGAGGGAAATATGTCAATTTGTTCGAGCAGCCCAATGCTCGTCAATTATCCGCCCGTTCTCCCGTAGTGTATGAAGCCTGGCTAGGCGTCTGCTACAAGATCGAATTTGCCTGTGATTTGAAGCGGGAAGAGCTGCATTGGCTCGGGATTTCGCTCAAAAGCGGCACGATTGTACCCGACTTTGGCGGCATGCTCGAATCCCGACAGCTCAGCCCCCTGCTGGCAGGCAATATGCATGTGCAGCCTGCAAAGTTATCTGTTCCGGAGGCCTCCACCTCGCTGGAAAACTATCTCAATGTTCAGCTAAGCCAACAGGATTACAATTGGGCTGAGCAGGCCAGAGGACGGCTGCGCGAGGAATTGGAGGTTATTGATCACTATTACGATGATTTGGTCAAGGAGCAAAAAGAAGAAGAGGAACAAAAAGAAGCCGTACAAGAACAGCATCAAGCCCGCCGCAAAGAAATGGTATGGCAATATGAACCGAAGGTGCTTGTATCCGCCATTAACTGCGGGATATTTCATCTGCGGTAACCGATATCTCACGCTCCTTCGCAGGCTAGTTGCAGAGGTATCGTCAGCTTTTAACATCGTGCTCCAGACTATATCGGGTTTATTGCTGTACCGACAAGCTTTGCCAAGCCTGTTGCTACTTATCGACAGCAAAAAACGAACCCGTTCAGGACAGATGTGCCGACAAGGTGTAGCAGTCTTTTTATCGGACAAGCTATATGCTGGATAAAAAAGCTTCCATCGGTGCATTATGCCCTCAGAAAGGTGGATTTCATTGAAAAAAAATTCCGGACACTATAGCGTTGGTATGATTGCGGCTGTTCTGATCGGTCTGTCCGCAGTCTGTCCGTTTGCTTCCATTCAAGCGGCCCCCTTAGCAACCCAAGATCACATCACAAACCCGTCCCCCCCTTACGAAGCAAGTTCATTGGTTTCCCCAGCGGAACCCACGAACCAAAACCAAGATGAGAAGCAGGAGCAAACCGAGGCGGCTCCTGTAAGCCCCTCCCTTTCTCCGGGTAACTCTTCCGCAAGTCCTCCTGCTCAGGAGCAAGGGGTACCAACGGACGTAAAGCGGGTTTCCTCCGATACGGTGCAGTCGCTATCGGCACAGCCGCCATTTGCTCAGTGGAAAGATGCCGAGCTGAGCTACCATCCCCTCGGACCCGGAACACATAGCTGGCTCGTGCAGGTGAATCGTGGAGATGAATACATTGGCTACCTGATTTTCGGGGCAGATCATAACGGCGCTTATCAGCTTAATGAATACGGAAACGGGCCGGGTGGGCCGTACAGTATGAATTTACTCCGCCAATCCCTTAAATCCCTCACAGAAACTGAACTTTCATCCATCGACAAGCTGCAAATTACTCCCATGTATGAGGAACCGCTATTAGCCTACTGGCGAGTGCGTTCCTCCACGGGCAGCGAAGTGTGCATCGACGCTTTTACGGGTGATCCATTGCCTGCGGAGGTAGCCAATGGAAGCTGGAAAAACAAGCTCCACAGCAGCACAAATTCTTCTTCTTCTGCTCTCTCTCTGAAAGCAGGGGCACAGGCGATTACCCTTTCGGCTAAGCCTTTTGACCCCTATGACGATCTTAGCTGGCTTCTACCCCAACAAAAGCTTTCCATCCATAACGTAAATCAGTTTACCAACACACTGAATCAATCATCACGTATCGTATTTTCTGCGATCGGCATAAATTTTGCCTTTGGCGGCCCTTTGGCTATTAACGGATATCAATCCTGGAACCCTTCGCCTGATCTGTCTCATCCTATTATGTATGCGGCAACTTGCCGCACCGGGCTTTCCCGCTTTGTGCCGCTGGACCGGCTGTTATCTGGCGGTGAATTTTATCGTATCCACTCCTATATAAACCGAACTTAAAAGTTCTGTAGCATTCCGCCTACTCCGTTTTTATGTTCATTTTTCGAGTTCGTCTTATAGCCATTAATTTATGTAATCACCTTGATCATTTCTATAACACAAAAAGAGACCTCAAACGGCATTCCGTATGCCTCTTGTGGTCTCTTTGGCTAGTTTAATGCCGCTCCTTTCGCCCTTTGCGTGCGGATTTAATCCACATATTCAGAGCGAGCGGCAGCATTCCGAACCATTTGTATACCCATGGCTCTCTGGATTGTTTGCGGCTACGGCGCACATCGCGCGGCGTTTCCATATACCGAACAATTCGCTGCGTAATGTACGTCACCAGCTCGTCACTCTTGGCCATCCTCCGCGACCTCCTTCAATCTGCATCCCTGACATTTTGTTCGCATTGCAGGAAAACATCAAATTCACACGTTGGATGCAGATAAACTTAGCTTGCTCATTTTCTAAAAAGCCTAACCCTGCGAGAATAACTATGCATGGTTTCCCTTAAATGGAACATACTATCTTAAACAAAACAGTTACCCGAAGGCTAATGATTTTGTTTAAGGCAGCTATGCTGCTTGGTTATAGTTGTTTATTTCTTGGTTATGCTTGTTTATTTCTTGCAGTAACTGAATAACAAAATAATCAATCCGTCTACTGGAGGAATGGGACGTGCGAAAAGAAAAGCTAAACATCAAATGGTTAACTGGACTGGGATTAAGTTTAAGTGTCCTTTGCAGTGCTGTATTTATACCCTTTGCCTTTGCAAGCGCTCAGCCCGGCGAAAAAAGCATCTATCCGAACAAGGACACAGAAAGCCAATTCAACGTACATTCGTCGTATCACGCTTTTTCCAAACCCGTTGTGCTTATAGACGTCGGTCATGGAGGCGTGGACGGTGGAACGAGCCATAAAGGGCTTCTGGAAAAAGACATTAATCTCGCAATAGGTCAAAAACTGTACCTGATTTTACGCTCACAGGGCTATCCCGCGGTCTTAAACAGGGACAAGGACTATGCTCTAAGCGACGATAATCGTTGGCTTCAATCCAAATCCCGGCATCTGAAAGACCTGGCCCAGCGTAAAAGCCTGGCAGAACAACTACCTACTGCTTTGGTCGTCAGTCTGCATGTGAATTGGACCAAACGTGCCGAAAAACGGGGACCGATTGTTTTGTACCAGGATGAAGGCAGCAGCTATCTGTTGGCAGAGCGGATTCAACATTCATTAAACCGCTTATTCTGCATGAACAGAGAAACGGTTTACGGAAAACCCTTCTATCTTTTGAATAAAATCCAGCCTCCCGCTGTAATCGTAGAAACCGGATTTATCAGCAATGAACAGGACAGGGCTATTCTTTCCGGGGATCGCGGTCAAAAAAACGTTGCAGAAGCGATAGCCGAAGGCATTATTGCTCATTTGACGGTATGGTAGTGTGGGTGGCAGGAGCTCCCTTCCATCCCCATACGGAACGCACCAAATCACTAATGCCCACAAACTTGGCGTGATCTTTTAGCGCAGGAACCGATGAATGAAGTGCCGAGAACGTGTGCATGCCAGCTACACCAACGTGACCAATGGTTACACAGGTATCGTGCTCGTCCACCCATTCAGCCACCTTGGTTAATTGCCGATTCACATGGGCGAGTGTATGGGCATCATCCAGAAAAATGTCATTGCGCACCGGTGGCATTCCCTTTTCAACAGCAAGCTCAGGCACTACTGACCAATAGTTCGTACGGCTGTCGACAAAAAATAGCCCATGCTCCTTGCAAACGTCGAGAACGATGGACATAATGCGTTTGTCTGAGGTGACCTTGGAGCCCATGTGATTGTTCATACCTATCGCAAAAGGGACTTCCTTAATAGCTGCTGTCACCTTGGCGCGTACTTCTTCATCCGACATATTCGCCTTAATCGCTCCAGGTCCAAGCCATTCTGGTCTTCCCTGCTTTGGCTCCATTGGAAGATGCACAATGACGTCATGACCGCGCTTGTGAGCTTCTATGGCATCCTGCTTGGTGGAGGGCAGAAACGGCATCACCGCAACCGTGATTTTAACCGGCAAATTTAAAATTTGCTCAGTCCCTTTCATGTTGTTGCCCATGTCGTCGATAATGACGGCCACCATCTTTTGGTGCTGATCCTGCTTACCCGTAGCGCTTGCTACATCCATGCTCCAGACATTCCCGCATACCGTAAAAACAAGACCTACCACAATACACGCAGCTAAGTTTTTTTTCATTCTTGGATTTTGGCAAACCACATGTGCACAGGTCGGCTCTTTACGGCTGCGAGTAGCCTGTATAGCCTTCTTTATGATGTTTCTCAGGTGAAGTTTCGTTCGTTTACTCATTACAGGTCAGCCTCCTTCTCTGTCCCTTCATTGTGTGAGTAACGTCGCCTAAATATGTATGGGCAGATCCAAGAGGTCATCCCCGATCTGCCTTACGTACGCAAAATGTATGCTAAACTTGCTTACCAGTTCTGATTTATATACTCATCACGACCCGATTGGGCGCGGTCTTCCTTGTAATGCTTCACATTCTTTTTGTGATAATCCTGATGGTAATCCTCTGCCGGATAAAATATGGAGGCCGGAAGAATTTCCGTCACGATGGGTTTATCAAAACGTCCACTTTTTGCCAACTGCTTCTTGGACTGCTCTGCAAGATCCCGTTGCTGCTCCGTATGGTAAAAAATAGCGGGCTTGTACTGTGTACCCCGGTCCTGAAATTGACCTTCCCCGTCAGTAGGGTCTGTTTGCGGCCAATACAATTCGAGCAGCTTTTCATAAGGAAACAGCTCAGGCTCAAAAGTAATCTGCACCACCTCGTAGTGACCTGTAGTTCCTGTTTTAACCTGTTCGTAGGTCGGATCGGGAATCTTCCCTCCAGTATAGCCTGAGACAATGCCGTGAATGCCCGGCTGCTCCTCGAACGGAGTGACCATACACCAAAAGCATCCACCTGCAAAAGTTGCTTTCTCCATCTCTCATCCAACCTTTCAATAGCTTCATCATAAAATGCGTTATTTTCTATCATATCTCAAAGGGTAACCTTATAAAAGAAATTTTCTCCCTTTACAAACCTCAACCGATATCCGTATTACATAGTCGTCCGGATTTTTTTCTGCAAAATAGCTGAGCAACTCCACCGCGTACGCATTTCCGCATACTGCCTTCCCATTACTCTCTATATATTTTCTTATAATAGAATACGTTTCTGACATTGTTTCATATGATCCTCTGTGATTCATGACTGCATAGAGTCCTTGGGGTTTGGTGATCATTCTCTCCTCCAAAATCGGAGCCTTGAGTTTATTGGCAATATAGTCCGTATAATAATCGCCTGACTCAAAACGATCCTTGCATAAAATCGTCCAGATCGGAAACTCGTAATCAACAAAGTGATTTTCGCAATAATCTCGATGTTCGCTTAATTTGTGAGCAAACTCCTTATCACCATCTCCCTGTTCCAATGGTGTGGCGATGAAATATTCCTCTTCACATTCCTCAATCGACGGCCCATCGCGTAATTCTCCGTTAGCTTGCTCCGTCATTTCAATGGCGCCTTTCAAAAGGCCTTGCAACCGTTTTATTCTAATCCGTTCTACTTCCAGATCATGCAGTTTCTGTTTGAGCAGTTCTATGAGTAGAGGCGTGTTCTGATTCTGAATAAATCCCTTGATTTCCTGTAGTGAACTCCCCGCCTTCTTCAGCACATTAATAATATCAAGCGTGTAACATTGCTGAATGGAGTAATAACGATAGCCTTTTGAGTTTGTGAATTCTGGTTTTAAGAGTCCAATCTCATCATAATGGAACAGGGTATGTTTGGTAACTCCGCAAGTTTTAGCGAGCTCACTGGTAGTAAAGTATTGGCTGTGACTTTTTGACATAACTCTTCCTCCGTTATGATTTTAGAAACCTAATAATTTTAGTATACCCATGAATTTTTACTTGAGTATAGTGTAACCCTATAGTTTAAAGTTTTAATTGCAATACCTTAAATTTGTATTAACGGAGGAAAACATGTCTAAATTCAAACGTTGGATGATTCTGGCTATCGTATCAAGCGCACTTTTACTTATTGTAATGGATATGACCATCCTTTACACGGCATTGCCAAGCCTAACCCATGACCTCGGTGCTTCCGCTTCAGAAAAATTATGGATTCTGAATGGGTACTCGCTCGTTATGGCGGGTCTGCTGCCAGCAATGGGAACGCTTGGGGACCGATTGGGTTATAAAAAAATCTTTACCCTCGGTTTGCTTGTATTTGCTGCTGCTTCACTTACTGCCGCCTTTTCTCCCGTGCCCTTTGTATTAGTGGCGTCTCGGGTTCTTCTTGCAGTCGGAGCGTCTATGATGATGCCTGCTACCTTGTCAATCATTAGGATTACATTTACCGATGAACGCGAGCGTGGATTAGCGATCGGAATTTGGGGCTCCGTTTCCGCAGGAGGTGCAGGACTAGGTCCTATCGTCGGCGGGCTTCTTTTAGAGCATTTTTGGTGGGGTTCTGTATTTTTGATTAACTTGCCGATTGCGATCATTGCTTTTGCATTAACTCTGATTTATGTTCCAAAACATGCGGGCAATAAAGAGAAAAAATGGGATCTTACCGGTTCCATCCAAATCATGATCGCCATGGTGGGACTCATCTATTCAATCAAAGAGTTTGCCCGTCGTGACGGGTCTACAATATTGGCCGTAATAGGTGCGGTTATCGGCGTCTTGGCACTTATCATCTTTATCCGTCGTCAAAATAAAAGCGCCAGCCCTCTTATTGATCTTACTTTATTCAAAATCACAAGGTTCAGCACCGGATTTATAACTGCCTTGGTGGGTGCATTTGCACAGATGGGGATTCAATATATTGTAACCCAGCGTCTTCAACTGGTGGAAGGTCTGTCGCCTCTCCAAGCAGGACTGTACACGATAAGCATACCGATTGCATCTCTCATTGCCGGCCCGTTAACCGGGTCCATATTGCATCGCTATGACGTTATCCGTATTAAGAGCATCTCTCTTCTGATTGCCGGTCTGGGTATGGGCATCTATCTTATGCAATTTAATTCAGGCATTGCCGGGCAGATCCTTGGATTGGCCCTGCTTGGTGCAGGCTTGGGAGCAGGTATGACAGCGGCATCTCATTCCATTATGAACTATGCCCCCCCTCAGAAAGCAGGTATGGCTGCATCCATTGAGGAAGTTGCCTATGAAATGGGGGGAGCATCGGGGATAGCTATCATCGGAAGCATGTCAACCCTTGTGTATACTCTGGCTATGAAAGTCCCCTCGGGGCTCCATGTTCCTGCGAATGTGAAAGACAGCCTGGATGAAGCACTCCTGGTTGCAGAGGGTTTGCCTGCACAGGCTGCAGAGGCATTGAAAGCTGCAGGCCGTTCTGCTTTTGATCAATCCTTTTTTGTTATCATTGTGGGTGTAACTGCATTTTTGGTGGTAGCTTCGCTAGTAGTCCATTTGGCAGGGGCGCGCTCAAAGAAAAAAGGAGATACTGAGTCCTGATACAGTTAATTTCATGCAGTTAATACTAAACAACTGCCGCTATATCTTACGAGCGGCAGTTGTTTTTATTCGTTATTGTTTAGACAGCAGCATTTGCTGATCAAGGTGAGTGATTTGATTCATTATTCATTCAAGTTAATTCTAATTTCTTTGACACAGGTCTTGAGCAACAACGCGTATGCGATTGGGATCCTAGCGGAATATAAGTCAATGGAACGGAATTAAAAAAACCGTCAAAACCCTTATAAAATCAAGGTTTCTGACGGTTTCTTCGTCTAATTCAAGCGCCCGGCAAGTCGGCAAAATGTGGTCGATCTTGGACGTTTGAGAGAACTCGGAGAGAACGACAACCGAACCAGCCCACTCTCTACCATTGACAAATTAACGAAGCGACAGCTTCGGGGAGGCCTCTCTCCTTCCCTGACCAATACCTTCATTCTATGGGGAATATTGACCTCATTCCGAGCAATAAAGTCATCCTGTACGAGCTAAGCCCTCACACCATATAACCATTCCTGCCACATAGATGCTGTATGGCTCCTTATTCCCCGTATTTCTTCTTATAATGGCTTAGGGTCAGAAGCGGCCAGATGTAACGATAGCTATGATAATGAGAATAGAAGTTACCCGGGAGCCCGGCACCCGTGGGATATGCGGACGGCCAATCGTCGTTTTGCAGCAATTCCATCAACTTGTATATCCCTCTATTTATGGCAGCAGACGGCTGCGGCTGAACCGCGATGAGTGCATCGAGTGCCCACGCAGTTTGGGATGGCGTGCTTTCCCCTAAGGGCATGTATTTCATCACCCGGTCGCTGATGCAGGATTCACCCCAGCCCCCATCCGAATTCTGAATCTGCAAGAGCCATTCCGCTCCTTTTTGAATCGAAGTATGGTCCGCCGGGAGCCCGGCAGCCTCTAAACCAGTCAGTGCCGCCCAAGTGCCGTAAATGTAACAAATCCCCCATCTTCCATACCATGATCCGTCTTTCTCCTGATGGGAGATCAGCCAGTTGACCCCCCGTTTAATGAAATCGTGCCTCGTGTCGAATCCGCAACAATTTCCGAGGTATTCCAATGTGCGTCCAGTGAGGTCGGCTCCCGAAGGGTCGATAGCGGCGGACTTGGCACCATCTATGGCCAGCCATGTGAGCATTTTCTTATTGGTGTTTTTTTCGAACGCAGGCCAACCGCCGTCTTTATTTTGCATAGACATAACCCAGTTTAGTCCCCGGGTGGATGAGTCACGATATTCAGGATCCGTACGGGACAGGCAGTGAATCGCTCTTAAAGCGGCTGTTGTGTCGTCTACATCGGGATTTAAGGTATTGGTCTCGGAGAATCCCCAGCCGCCAGGAACCGTATCCGGATTATGAACACTCCAATCCGCCGCTTTGTCCTGTTGTCTGGATAAGAGGTAGGCTGCCGACCGCTGCACGGCCTCATGATCCCCGGCGACGCCGGACTCCTGCAGCGCATAGGAGATCAAGGCCGTATCCCAGATCGTTGAGGGCGAATTCTGAATGGTAGCTTTACCGTCAAAGCGGTACTGCATCTCTGTCAACCCTTGAACGGCCTTTAAAATAAGCGGATGCCGTTTATCATAGCCCAGTGCAAGCAGGGCAAAAACCATGAGAATGGTGCTGCTCGCATAACTGTATAGGGTGCCATCCGATTCGATTCGATTCAGCATGAACTGCTCCGCCTTGTTTAGAGCTGCTTCATGGATATAACGGGGAGTTCCGAGAAGTCTGCTGAGACCGATACGTATGCTTTCCGCGATCTCACGGTGCTCCTGGGGTTGCGGCTCATCGTCATCATAGCGTGAATCGAACAGATCGGATACAATGGGAGCCTTATTCGTTGATATAGAGAAATTCCGGTCCGCCATGATCAGCATAGGGATCAGATGGATGCGGGAATAACCTGAGAATTCATACAGATTAATTGGCATATAGGCAGGAAAAAGGATGATCTCCAGCGGTATGAACGAGATCGATGCTGGCCACTTGCGCTGCCCCGTTGCAGCGAGAATCGCCTTTGTCAGAATGCTGGTCGATTTCCCCGGTCCACCTTGCGATTGGATGTAACTCCTGGCCCGCTCCATCGACTCGTCCGTCGGTTCACTGTACCCGGAATAGAGCAGGGCATAATAGGCATCAATGGAAACGGATAAATTACCTTCTTGCTCGTCCTGGTACCAACGCCAACAGCCTTCCAGCTGCTGCTCCGCAAGGATGCGATCATGCAGACGCTGGATCAGCTCTTCATTCTGTATATCCAATATCCGAAAGAGGATCATGACATAAGCATCCATCGTCACCCCGTTCTCAAAGCAAAAATGCCATGATCCGTCTTGATGCTGCTGGCGCATAAAAAAGTTCCTCAGCTTCCTTGTCCCCTCATCGACTGCGCTCCGTGCATCGCCCATTCTCTTGTACCTCCATATAACGTCATGATGTACATTATATGAACGCCGGTACGAGGAAATGATGTGCCGCTTGCTGTCGTCTGACGGTTAAGCATTAAACACCAAAAAGGACCCCATACCATTTCAGGACTACAGACTCTTTTGTTGGTGCGATATAAAGCTGGCTTTTTCAGAAACAGTCATGATACTCCTTGCTATTATAGAATGTCCAGCCAGATTTTGAAGGCCGCGGCCAGAAACAAATCAAAATCAAGATAGCATCTACAGTCATTCTCGTACTTGGCGATTTAGACGCTTACACCAATGCAGCAACCATTCATGAGGGGTTACATCTGGGTGTCATGAGTACCACTTTACATATCCCGAATATGCAAAAAGCTCCTGAATCTCCACAGAGGAAATTCAAGAGCGTTCATTTTTAAGATGATGCGGTCGAGAGGACTCGAACCTCCACGGGGGTTAGCCCACACGGACCTGAACCGTGCGCGTCTGCCAATTCCGCCACGACCGCATATATGTTGTCGTTCGTCCTCGAAAGATCAACCTTTCTTAGCGACAGGATAGATCATACCATGCTCATAAGAAGAAGTCAAACACTTTATATTTTCATTCCCTCTTGATAAATTAGGAATAATACACTAAAATAAGAACATAAGTTCCTGAGAACACTAGTTCTTTTCGTTCAGTCAGATATGGATTATCATCACATTTTCCTAAGGCGGTGAATGGTTATGATCTCTTCAGTTACTACTCAGAATGAATTGTCTCTTGTGAAAAATTATCTGCTCCTTACCTTTATTCAAAAGGTATTTGAGCGGGACAGTCTTATTCTTGAAGAAAGCGGTATGCTGAAAACGCCTGATCTTTATGTCGAAATGGTTAACGCAGGAGTAGATCGTACCGGAATCTTACTATCTGAAATAAAACATGAATTTAATAAATGTCATATTCGTGTTTTGGACATACAACAAAACCACTCAGGCATTCACGCCACCTATATAAGTAAAGGAAATAAAGAGCAGTTCAGTATGGCTATGCCTGCATTCCGCAAAGAAATGTATGAACGAATGCGCGCTTATCTGGGGCTCTCAACCTCTATGCCTCATACAGCTGCCTCCCCTTTACCCGAAAAACATCGCTCCGAGTTTCCATACAGCCGCTCAGCTTCCAAGCCCCTACGGTTTGTTGAACAAAGTCTGGTTACATCCTCCTCGGCCTATAAGCGTAAATCGCTTCGCCCTGCTGCTTCTGCCGCAAGCGGAAGTGCATAATCCCCACAAAGCCCGCATATGAAAGAAGCTTCCGCAGGCACAAGCGTGCTCGGAAGCTTCTTTACATAAACATCAGCTATCGTTATCCATTCCTACCCGCTATGAACGGTGTATGAAGAATTCCCATAAATCGTTCGCTTTATTGCAGCGCCTTCTGCACACGAGTAACCCCTTGGCTAAGAGCCATGTCCTCCGCCTACCGCTGCGGCTACAGCAATGGTCTCCATAATCTCCTGATCACTGGCTCCTTTGGACCGAGCCTCGTCCACGTGATAAAACGTGCATACCTCATTATTGGCAAACAAACCAATACCTAGCGCGATCAGTTGCTTGGTTTTTTCATCCAGACTCCCGGCTTGAAAACACTCCCCGGTGAAACGATGATAGGCATGAACTACCTCCGGCAGCTTATCTTCTAAATGACTGATTTGATCCTTATACGCATGTATTTTCTCATTCATAACCGTCAAGACACAGCACACCCTCTCATATGGAGTATATTCTTATGTACTGTGTCCGGTTTACAGGCTGCATATGCCATCAACACGTACACCTATTTTATCCAGTCATTTAAAACCCTTTTATCCAGCCAGCCCGAGACCCATTCGTCTAATCCAGTTCTATCGGATTGTGTCGGGGTTCGCTGAACGGCTGATATGTATAGCTGCGATCCAGCTTGACCACACGCCGATTCTGGCGGCGGATAAGCACCTGCTCCTCGTCCCACGCCAGCACTATGCCTACCACATCGTTGGACTCCAGCCCATCCCGCACGACGCGCACCTTCTCACCGGAGAGCCGATAGGCGTCTAATTCTTCATCATTAATCATCCCTGTCCCCCCTTATACAATCGTTTCTAACACGGCAGCTATCATCTATGCACATTAAAAAGTTTAAAAAGAGACCTAAACAAAATCATTTAGGTCTCTTCCCGCTTACTACTTATATGGATTGCCAACAGAGCGACAAATTATCCCGACTGATTTACACTGTGATCATGTTCTTTTGTATCGTTCTTCTCATACCAGAAGTCCAGCACTTGTGCAGACAACACTCGCTGATCTACGTACTCCACTTGGTGGGCAGTAAATTCTTCTTTCCAAGAGAAGGACAATTCTTCGCATAAGTTAACCAACGTCAACAACTCAGACCAGGCCACATAGCGTTTGTACCAAAAAAACTGAGGATGTTCAATCATATAGGGATACAAATCGTCAAATTCCGTATGCTTACAATCCAAGGCACGTTCAAAATGTACTTTAGCCGCTGCCAGTTTTTCCAGAAAAAACTGTTCGGTCAATTGCTCTTTCCCCATGTTGCTGCCTCCTCTCCCAAAACCTTATCTATATTATAAGCGAAATTGAAGCTCATGCAAAGGTTATTATTAGAAATAAGGATCGGCAGTTTCTGAATTGTTACTATTCGGCAAACTCAATCTTGCCGTCAGTTAACGATGAAATTCTGACAAGTGACTCTACCCGTATACCCTGCTCACGGATCGTTCTCGCCCCGGCCTGGAAGCATTTTTCCACGGCCACGCCAAATCCGACCAGCTCCGCACCGGAGCGTTGAATGATTTTGACCATACCTCTTGCGGCATCACCATTGGCGATAATATCATCAATGAACAGAACACGGTCATGCTCATGAATAAATTGACGGGACAGCATAATGTCCGTGACAATGCCTTTCGTAAATGAAGGCACACGTTCGCATAATGCGTCCGGGTCGGCCAATAAAGTCTTTTTGCGGCGGGCAAACACCAGCGGTACACCCAGCTCCAATGCTGTTGCGAAACCTATGGCAATACCTGAGGATTCCACGGTTACCACTCTCGTAATATTCTCTTCCCGGAAACGAGCTGCGAACTCTCGTCCCATTTCCATCGTCAGCTTCGGATCAACCTGGTGATTAAGTAATCCATCCAGCTTCAACACCTGATCCGACGCAACGACGCCTTCTTTTATAATCCGTTCCTTTAATACTTCCATTCCATGACCTCCCACGGCATTCCTATGCGGTAAAAGTAACATACATCACCTGACGCTTTCAAGCCATAGCTTGCTTTCCCATACGTTCATGTGACATTTTTTTTACGCTTATTCCAAAACCACGCGACTATTCCTCCCAAAATAATCAGAAGAATGACCGCCAGCCCTATCCGATGTGTCACCTTTTCCATCAGCTTCGCCACCTGTTCCCAGTGCATGCCCACGGCATGTCCAATTCCCAGAAACGTGCCGCACCACAGCAATGCGCCCGCCGATGCATACATCATATAGCGAAAGACACTCAAACGGGTCGTACCTGCCAGATATGAGGACACATGTCTCAAGCCAGGAACAAAGTAACCGAACAGAATGCCCCAAGTGCCGTAGCGTCCGAACCAGTTCTCGGAAGAAGCAATTCTCGATGGCGTAAGCCTCACCCATTTACCGTATCGGTGCAGCAGCGGCTTGCCTAGCAAACGACCGAGCGTATAACTAAGCATCATGCCAGTCATACTTCCGGAAAATGTGACTGCCAGCGCGGCAATAAAGTTGTAGTGTCCTTGAGACACGAGCCCGCCAAAGGCGATCATCAGTACTTCGTCAGGTATCGGCATACCGGCTACTCCAAGGGCAAGCAAGCCGAACATTGCCAAATATCCGTATTCCAGTATCCATGCAAGGATTTGACCCATAAATTACGCTCCCGTCAAGCTATTCGTTAAATTCACTATAATTATTTTCAGTCTCATCCAGTCATGTCCCATTTCAGTTGAACATAGTTTGTATTATATGCTCGCTACAGCGTTATTCAAGCAGGCAAGGAGGGACTGGGGATGAAACGTAATATTCATGTTTTGCAGATTGCTTTTACATACATCGGAACAATCGTCGGTGCCGGATTTGCTACTGGACAAGAAATATTGCAGTTTTTTACACAGTACGGACGTTGGGCTACACTCACCATCATGCTGTCCACACTCATATTTGTATGGCTGGGTACGAAAATGATGCTGATCGCTCACGATATTTCAGCTCGGTCCTACGAGGATCTGAACAAGCACCTTTTTGGAGCCAGAGCCGGTAAATGGATTAGCTGGTTCACGCTCATTGTACTGATTGGTGTCAACAGTGTGATGCTGGCAGGAGCGGGTTCTGTTTTCGTTGAACACCTTCACCTGCATTACCAGACCGGACTGCTCATTACACTGATCGGAACATATCTACTGCTGAGCAAAGGGATCAAGGCTATCCTGCATATGAACACCATTGTTGTCCCTATGATGATGATTATGTCTGTCCTGCTCATTAACAACACACTCTCCATGCCAAACCCGCAGAGCTTTATTACAAATACGTCCGATTATAGTATACTGCGAGCCTGGACTTCTCCGCTGCTGTATACTTCCTTCAATCTGGCAATGGCCCAAGCTGTGCTTGTACCACTCGGCAGTCAAACCTTTTCCCGCAAAACGATTCGCTGGGGCGGGGTTTTGGGCGGGATTGGCGTCGGGTTTATGCTCATGTCTGCTCACTTTGCCATGTCGGCACATATGCCGGGAATTCGGCAATTTGAGATCCCGATGGGAAGCATCGCTTACCGTCTGGGGGCCCTGGTCGAAATCATTTATATTTTACTCATTTTCATGGAAATCTTCAGTACCTTCGTGGCCGACATTTACGGTGTCAGTCTGCAAATCCGCCAGCATATCCAAATTTCACCTAAGCTCATCACACTATTCATTATGCTCACATGTTTTCTAATCAGTCAGTTTGGTTTCAGCTCATTGCTGTCCGTTCTATATCCCATTTTCGGGATGCTTAGTCTGATGTGGGTGAGCAAGTTGATCATGGCAGGACGTGGGGGACCCTTCCGTTCCTCACGTCCTCGCTCCAGCTTTCGGCATTCTGATTCAAAATCAGGTGGTACACGCCATGGTTAGGGCTGGAATTTCAAATACATTTTCTTTAGCTCATTAACAGCCCTGCTCAGGGAATAGCTCGATTTAGCCTTGTCGCAGGCAGATCGCGCCAGCTCATAACGATAGGCAGGGTCTGCGATAACCTTTTCCAATGCGTCTGCCAGTGCCCCCGGACTGTCGGGTGGCACAAGCAGACCATTTACCCCATCCTCAATTTGCTCCGGTATTCCCCCCACCTCTGTACCCACCAAAGCCAAACAGCTCAAAGCCGCCTCCGCAAACACGGAACCAAAGGCCTCCGCTCGTGAAGGCAAAACAAACACATCAAAGAAAGGCATAAACTCTTCTGGATGAAGCGTGTATCCATAAAAGATCGTTTCATGGTAAATATCCAACCGCCGCGCCATCTCTTCCAGCTCGGGTCGAATGGGACCATCTCCGATAATATGCAGCACATAATTCTGATTTCTCTTTTTCAGCTCGGCACAGGCCTGTAACAAAGTATCCAGCCCTTTGGCAGGGACAAGGCGACAGACAGTTATAAGCTGTGTCACTTCATTTTCATGTGGTATGGGCTTGAAGCGCTTCTCATCATATCCATTCGGAATGACCACAATATCTTGCGGATTTTGTACATATGGCATCAAGTAATGCTGGAAAGAGCGGGATACTGCAATCAAGCGATCGGCCTTATGCTCCAACTCCCGATACAAGGACACCAGAAATTGATGCTCAGGCCCGTTCTCCTCTATTTTACCGTTTAGAATTAACTCCTTCTCATAAGAAGAGTGAATCGTCTGAACGAGCGGGATGTCGGGAAAAACAGTTTTCATAGCAATCCCGGCAATCGGGTGATGAGCATGAATGAGATCAAAGGGCTTCTGAATGCGAAGCCGGGTCCACCACAAATAGTCACGGTACGTCTGAATATATTTTTGGACAATCGGATATTGTTCATATTGCGTCCAGTCAAAGGTATCAAATATGACTTCATCCCTGCCCTTATTACGAATCCGTTTAGGGATTGAAAATAGCTCCATTTCCCAACGCGGGGACATAAATCGCTCTTGCAGATATGGAATCATAGATGAAACGCCGCCCGGTTGCTCGGGTGGGAAAAAGAGAGCCTGTAGCAATTTCATGACGTGCTTCCCCTTTCAAGCGTTGTACTGCCCGGAACACAGGTTGTATGTATAGGTTTCCGGATTTTCTGAAAAATGATATATTGAGAATAATTGCTAAGTACAAAAGAAAATTATAACATTTTAAATGGAATAAATCCTGTCTATTGTATCGGAAACGATATCCCCCGTTCAATAGACTCACTATCTATACAGATGGAGTCGGTGACGTTGACGTTGTTGTCCTTATCGGGAACCTTCGGTTTCCCATCTCTGGCCGGGGCTGTAAGTGCCGCCTGCGGTTTGTATATTATACTCATGATGGCGCTGATGTGCGTGATCATATATAGCAGACAGCGAAAAAAAGCCTATATCCTTTTTTCGGTTGCCGCTATTTTTATTATGACATATGAAGCCATGAATCTCTATTCGGCAGGTGGCGGCAAAATGCCGCTGCAAGGAATCGTGTGGCAAAATACGCTGGAGGCTGCTGCCTTTGTGCTTACCAATGCCGCCGTATTTCAGCTCTACCGGAAGCTAAAACGTGCGGGAGCATGGTCTTTGCTTTTGCTGGGAGCGCTACTGATATTGCCAGTTAGCGCATGGGCTGCCGGGTTGTTGCCCAGTTGGATCAGCGCAGCAAATCTCGTCGGGTTCACCCTGCTTTATCGACTCATTGTGCTTACTTTGAGCCTTGTGTTCATCATCCCACGAATTGGTCAGCCCAAAAAGTTTGCACTGGGCTTACTGTTCTATTTGCTTTGGCTTGGCTGTTTATGGTTGCGAGGCGACATTCCGGCTGAAAAAGGTGCAACAAGCACAGTCCTATGGATGTCATTTTTGCCGTTGCTGTATTACACTACATTGTTTCTAATCCTGTTCGAACGGATTGTGGAGCTGCTTCAACGGATTTACCGTTCCTCCATTACTGATGGTTTGACTGGCCTGTATAACCGTAAATACTTTTCGGGGCGATTGCGGCGATATATGGAGCAGGGAATCCGCGTATCGGTCATTTTTTGCGATATTGATAATTTCAAAAAGCTGAATGATACGCAGGGCCATGCTCGCGCGGATGATGTACTTAAACAGGTTGCACAGATTATGGAAGAAGAACTGGATGAAATCGGACTAACCGGAAGGTACGGCGGCGAGGAGTTGGTCGCGATGGTGGTTGATCGGCGGGCCAAGGTCGAACAGGTCGCGGAACGAATCCGTGAGCGGGTCGCCGATGAAAGCATCGTGACCATCAGCGTCGGGCACAGCACGTTAAAGAAGGAAATGAACCCGGATGAACTGGTCAAACAGGCCGATCAGGCTATGTATATATCCAAAACAACGGGCAAAAACAAGGTCACAGCTTATAAGGCAGCAGAAGTGAAAAAAAGTCGGGCGGCACGCGCACAATAAACATGCAGTCTGCCATCTGTTAGCTGTAAATTATAGTCTGTATAGCAAAATGACGCACAGGGAACTCCCATAAGAGCCTGTGCGTCCCTCTTCAAGCCTCTGACGTTGCAGATGCCAAATCCCGGCCGATCCATGCCAGCTCCTCGTTCGTCAGCTCACGATAGCTGCCCAGAGGAAGCTGATCATCCAGCGTTAACGGCCCCATCGCCGTTCTTTTCAAATACGTAACCTTTTTGCCAACCGCCTCAAACATGCGCTTCACCTGATGAAACTTCCCTTCATGGATCACAAGAGAAATGTATGAAATGACTTCTTCATCTTCTTGCGCTTTTTCATGACGAAGAATGGTCAATTGGGCCGGAAGAGTGACATAGCCGTCATCCAACTCCACCCCTGCTGCAAATTGATGAATATCCTCTTCCGTCACATGACCCGACACCGTAGCCTCATACGTTTTGGGAACATGTCGCCGTGGAGATAAGAGTTCATGCGCCAGCTTGCCATCGTTAGTTAACAATAGCAGCCCTTCCGTATCCTTATCCAGCCGTCCTACAGGAAAAGGCTCAAAATTCCGTTCCTCCGCACTCAGCAAATCCAGCACAGTTCGCTCTCTTGTATCCTCGGTTGCGGATATAACGCCCGGCGGCTTATGCAACATGATATAAACGTACTCCCGAAAAACAACCCGTTCCCCGTTCACTTCAATCTGATCGTTGTACGGATGAACCTGCAAGCCGCTATCCTTGGTAGTCCGACCGTTCACAGTAATCATCCCTTGCTTTACCTGTCTCTTGATATCACTGCGCGAACCGTATCCCATATGGGTTAGAACCTTGTCCAAACGCTGCGTCTGTCTTCCTTTCCCACTCATACCGATGTCCACCTCCAGCCTGTAGGGTATTCATTTTTGAGCATACCGTCCTGCCATTTGCCCCATCCAGCAGAATATCCGTCAATGCATACGAGAGTGTAGCCTTTGGGCTGTGCTTCGTTCCGCAGCGTCATTCGCTGGGCCGGGATGGATAACGTTTCACCTTTCAAATAACGGATGGCCTCTGTGTCTGAACTGGAGAGGTTTATGCTCCTGACCGCCTCAGAAGGGCGCAAAGCCACTGCCAGCGGGTGCGAAGGTACAAACCGACCATTCTTGTCCGTTCCCATAAACCAGCCCGGACGGACCACCTTAAGCCCGTCCAGACGATGAGATTCCAGCGGCGACTGATAAATCCGATCTCCGTAAACTACCATATGGCCTGCAAATGACGCCTCAAGCTGCTCCTGTACAAAATAGAGATAGGACTCCAGTACATCATGTTGTCCCCGCCCAGCCCATTTTGCCGCATCTTTGCCGAAACGAGATTTGTTGGTGCCGAAGCCGCGTGCATTCGCTCCTTTACCCGATTTCCCGCCCATCCCTTTGCCACTTCGTTTGTGCTCTCCAACTGCAAAACTGCCCTGTCCACCTGGCGTCGGCGCTTCCTTGACAGACAGCCGCTGCTTCTTACGGGCACGATCCGAACCTATGTTTAAAGCCTTTTCGTCCCTGTCAGCGGATTTAAAGGAATCGACCATACCCCGCTGATTATCCGCTGTAGCTGTACGACTGCCTTGATGCTGCAGCACAGCGATAAAATGACCCTCACCCTCTATAAGATGAGGCCAAAGGCGTGCTGTTCCACGCAGTTCCGGATGGCCTACCGCAACCGCTTCACTCACCCATTCTGGATGACCTGAAGCAAAACCCGTTCCTGAAGGAACAGGAACAACATCAAAATCAGGATGTGCCTCCAGAAACTCTGCGATCATCCCTTCATTTTCTTCCGGAGCAAAGGTACAGGTCGAATAAACAATTCTTCCCCCGTCACTTAACATAGATGCTGCCACTCGCAAAATATCCCGCTGCATAACTACACATTTGTCCACTGAATGGTTTTCCCATTGCTTCGCCATATCCTCATCCTTGCGAAACATCCCTTCCCCCGAGCAAGGTGCGTCAATTAATATTTTGTCAAAAAAAAGAGGGAAGGCATCTGCGATTCGATCCGGGCTTTCATTCAGCACCACAGCATTTCGCACACCGTATAATTCCACATTTTTAGCCAACGCCTTGGTTCGATCTGCGCTAATATCATTCGTTACGAGCAGACCGCTTCCTTGCAGCTTGGCCGCAATTTGGGTCGATTTCCCTCCCGGTGCAGCGCACAAGTCCAATACAGCCTCACCCTGAGCAACATTCAGCAATTCTACCGGAGACATTGCACTTGGTTCCTGCACATAATACAGCCCCGCATGATAATAAGGATGCAACCCCGGCTTTGTGCCGTACGGAACATAAAAACCTGTATCACACCACGGAATTGGCCGCAGTTCAAACGGCGAAATCGCCTTAAACGCCTCCACCGAAATTTTTAACGTATTGACGCGTATCCCGGCATGAGGCGTATGGTCATAAGCAGCCATAAAAGCCTCAAACTCGTCGCCGAGCAATTGCTCCATGCGCTTCACAAATGCTGTAGGGAGCTGTACACCCATAATTGTAATCATCCTGTCCTGTTAAAATAAAATTTATTGTACCATAATCAACCTGTTAAGCTGCAATATCCGTGTGATTTACAAACTTTCACTACAAGCTGTAATGTTGTATAATAATGAGATTCATAGCTACATATTTTGAATTTTGATAGGAGAGATTGCATTGAACGCTCAAAAATCCAACAAAAAAAAGCTTATACCTGTCATTGGCTTTTTTGTTGTGCTCGTCATTTTGCTTGGGGTGCTGCTCGCTTTGAATTCAGGCACTAAAAACAAGCTTTATGGCGTTTCCACAGCCTCGTTAAAACCTGCCACCCAAGAGCTGCTAAATGATCCAAACTATCAGCAGATTATTAAACCAGAGGATCTGCAAAGCAAAATTGACAAAAAGGAAAACTTTTTCGTCTATCATTTTGCATCTGACTGTGTTCATTGTCGCGCCACCACTCCCAAGCTAATGCCTTTGAGCAAGCAGGAAAACATCACCATGCACGAATTTAACCTGCGCGAGTATGAGGACGGCTGGGACAAGTACAAAATTGAGTACACCCCTACGCTCATCTATTATGAAAAAGGTGTGGAAAAAGAGCGCATGGTAGGTGGTTTGAAGGAAAATCCTTCCGACAACGGCTACACACTCGATGATTTCAAAGCCTTTTTTGAAAAATATAAAAAGAATGTAACTTCCTAAACAACCTCCTAAACGACGTCCACACGGCTTAGGCTACTGAACGTTAAAGCAGCCCGATCCCCTTGAAACGGATCGGGCTGCTTGCTTTAATGGGCACGCTTCAAACTACATCGTGCCCTTCGTACCGGGCGAGGCAGAGCAGGAGCCGTCAGCCGCCTGTCTGCGCCTCACAGAAGCCTCAAGCGCCTGCTGACGCTGCTCATGCTTTTCCCCACGCCGCGGGCCTCTCTGCTGCGGGATGTTAGCTGTTATGGATGGCGATGCCTCCTCCACAGCCTGGCGTAGCACGGGATCGACGATTTCAATCGTCAAATCCCGAAAACCCGGCGGCTGATGCTGGAGATCTTCCGAGCCAGCTACAACGGCCTCGGCAAGCTGGCGGGCGCAAGCACGCGCCTCGTTCACCAGCTTCGCCATGTTAATGCCCAGCGCCTGCGGAGACGCATGCTCCAGCTTGTGTACCGCGCTGTCCAGCAACATATGTCCACCGCGAAAATTTCCGTTACGGAAGTGATACAGCCCTACAGCAATTTGCAGCAAACCTTTATATACAGGGTCACGGTCCAGCTTTAGCCACAGCTCTTCCAGTACCTCGTGACATTCAAAATAATCCCGATCCCGATTGAAGTATACCAAATAAGTCACGTACAGCGGTTCGTAGGAAAGGTTTGTCATTTAATACTCATCCCTGTCTTCTTCCTTGGTAGAGGCTTCTAGCATCTCTTTGACCTCATCGTGAAGCAGCTTGATTCCTTCCATGTCGTGCCGCTCCCACAGCTCATTAAACCTGCGCTGCGCATCAATCGTTTCACTGATCTTATGGTAGAAATACAGTCGGTGCATACCTGTCAGCACTTTGGATACAATATTCGCTTCATCCTCGAACTTCTTCTGCGCTTCCAATATTTCAAGACGCATCGAAGACATCTCGTTGTCCAGTACGAAGGCCGCCTCGGCTGCCTTTTTTAACCGTGTACGCATATTATCTGGCAAGCTCTCACGATACTTATAGCTGAGGGAATGCTCAATGGTCGCCCAAAAATTCATCGCCAAGGTACGAATCTGAATTTCTGCCAGCACAATTTTTAATCCAAGCGCTGTTTGCACCGGATATTCCACAATCATATGAAAGCTGCGGTATCCGCTATCTTTATAATTGGTTATATAGTCCTTTTCATACAGTACGGTCAAATCCTTGCGTCTTCGAATGTACTCGGCTACCCGCCGGATATCCTCAACAAATTGGCACATTATGCGGATTCCTGCAATATCCTCGATTCCCGTCTCCAGCTGATCAGAAGGAACCTGTAATCTCTTCGCTTTATCGAGGATGCTTGATATTTTTTTCACCCGTCCGGTTACGAATTCGATAGGAGCGTATTCCTCGCGCTTTTTCAGCTCCGCACGCATTGTTTTGAACTTGACCTTAAGCTCCTCCACCGCCTGATCATATGGCAGCAAAAATGTTCCCCAGTCTCTTCCGTCCATCCCCGTACCTCCTGTCTCTTCCGACAACACTTTTTTATCTGTGATCTGCACCAACAGCCTCGGTAATGTGTCTAAAGCCGTCCTTTCGCAGCAGCTCACGCAGACCGGCATGTAATGTCCGGTTCACTTCCGGTCCCTCATAGATCAATGCTGTATAAATTTCAATCAGACTTGCGCCTGCTTTAATTTTGTCGTAAGCATCACGACTGCTGAAAATGCCGCCCGATCCGATAATCGGCAGCTTGCCATCGGTTTGGCGATACACTCGTCCGATGACCTCTGTAGAACGGTCACGTAGCGGCTTACCACTAAGCCCGCCCGTCTCACCCGCATTCCGGTGCGTCAGGCCAGCCCTCGAAATTGTCGTATTCGTCGCGATGATGCCGTCCACTCCACTGGCCGCAATCGCGTCTGTCATATATTCCAGTTCCTCATCCGATACGTCCGGCGCAATTTTGACCAGCACTGACTTGGCTCCGCCATGCTTAGTTGCCTGTACTCCCATTTCTGCACGCACTGCTTCCAGCAGCGATTTTAGCTCACTGCCATGCTGAAGCTTTCGTAGATCCGGCGTATTCGGTGAACTAATATTTACTACAAAAAAGTCCGCATACGGATACAGCGCGGAAATGCACTTCTCATAATCCTTATGGGCATCCTCATTAGGCGTGTTTTTATTTTTACCAATATTCACAGCAACCGGAACAGGCCGATGTTTCAGCGCAGCCAGACGTTTAGCCATGCTTTCCGCACCCAGATTGTTAAAGCCCATCCGATTCACTAACGCCTCATCGGGAGGCAACCGGAACAAACGAGGACGGTCATTGCCCGGCTGTCCCACAGGTGTCACCGTGCCTACTTCCATAAAACCAAAACCAATGGAAGAAAAACCGACAACCGCTTCCGCATTTTTATCCAGTCCCGCAGCCAGTCCAATCGGATTGGGAAAATGGATACCGAACAGATCGACGGCCAAATCCGGCGTCTCTTTGACCCCGTACATTCCCCGCAGCGCTGTCGCTCCGCCAGGAAGTGAGCCCGCATGCTTTAACCCGTCAATGACTACATGGTGAGCCGTCTCTGGACTCATTTTGAAAAAAACAGGTTTCACAATCCTTCGATACAACACGATTCATCCACTCCGTTCTATGCCCTTGCGCAATCCTAAAAAAACATCTCTACAAAATAGTTTAGCTTTTTCCATACCAAAAAGAAAGTAATTTGCGAGGTGCAGCATCAGGAACAATTCAGTTGTCATGGAGATGTCATTGAAAATGTATAATCAAACCATTTACAATGGACATAGTAAGACAGGGCTATAGCCCGTCAGAAAAGAGGGATTGCTGATATGAAGACCAAGCGCAAGCCGCCAAGTCTGCAAAAGAAAAAGGACGAGGTGAACAAGAAAGCGATTGTATGGACCGCCGTCAGTTTTGTTCTCCTCATCATTGTGATTGTTCTGGTCGTTGTTTTGGCACAAGCGGGAAATCGTTAAACTACAGGTAGCAATAGCGTTAAAGATTAATTTAGCCAGTGATAGGTTTTGCGGGGATTGGTCTGGTCCTGCTGCGGCTCAGTCGTAAATCGGGAGCCAGGCACAAGCACTTGATCAGGCAGTCCCCCGGTACCAATGACCACCTCCGTACCTGAAGGCACGAGAGCAAATAACTCCTCCACATCCTGTTTGCCCATGCGAACGCAGCCCAATGACTCATTTTTGCCAATGCTGTCCGGCTCGTTCGTGCCGTGGATGGCATAATTCGTTGCAGACAGCTGCATACCGCGGCTGCCAAACTCACCGTTGGACTTGCCGTTCGGATTTACGACTTTGTCCGTAATAACAAACTTCCCTTCCGGAGTCCGCTCTCCGCCCAAACCGATAGGATAATTGCGGATCAGCACATTGCCATTCACCAATCCGAGCCTGTGCTTCGACTTGTCTACCACAATCCGCAGCGGCTGCCCCAGAAAAGGTCGTCCATACAGCGACGACGCTAGCAAAGGACTGCTTTCAGCCGACGAGTCAGCTTGTTGACTTGCTGCCCCTTCAGCCTTCTGTCCCTGTGAAGCAAGTAAATTACGCATAGGTGTAAAAGCCTTCTTCATTCCGTCTGTCGTACCGTACATCATATTATCCGGAAAGCTTCCGGTCAGCTCATCGAGACTTTGAGGAAGACGTTGATGCTGCGTACGAAAAGCACGCATGGAGCTATTCAGCACAGCCAGTTCTTCCTGTCCCGCAGCCCATTGCAGACCTGCTTTTCGAAGCTTTTCACTGTCAGACGGCTTACAAGCACAAGCTGCTGCGTCGTAAGACTGGACGACTAAGCCTCCATTACCTTTGTTTTGCAGGCTAAGCAGCGGCTGCATACGATCTCTCCAGAGCAGCCAAGAACCACTTTGCTCCATACCCAGCACTGTAGTCTCGGCCGGAAGACGACCAGCCTTTGCCAACATATCTGCAAGTGCCATTCCTGCTGAACTGCCTGTGCGTGCTTGGGCCGTAAACACACCACCAGCACCAGGCCCACCGATCTGAGCCACTTTATTCGGGTCAGAAGCTTGCTCTCCTGCCACTTTGACATTGTCGGCTGCCACACGCTCTGTTCCAGGCAGAACGGATGCACTTTCCCTCGAATGACCCGGCGAATTGGCTGAAGGTACCCATATTAGAAGAAGTACCATCAACGTGTTTAGCAAATAACGCGTTCGAGCCGTTCTCCGCGCCTTCTCCTTGGACATCTGCACCACTTTATCCTGATACTCCATCCATACGTCTGCCGGAATCTGTTTATGCTCGAAGGCTTCGAACACTTCACCCGCGCGATTGAAACAATAATTTGCTTTACCCTCCTGACCACTGCTCTCATACTCTTTGCCGAGCAAATACCAGGCCATTTTATTATCAGGGTGCATTTTTACATACGATTTAAGATGAGGCGAATGATTCATCGGATCCTCCTGATCGTGTAGTCTTACCCAATTCTTTACTATGTATATCGGTCAAAACAGGCCATATGAACAGCACATAAAAAAACAGCACCGACAGCACCTTTTCACCGTTGTACGGCAAAAGAGTGCTGTCGGTGCTGTGCCTATCCAAGATAGCGTAGACTTAACCTTCTTTATTGAAAGGCTCGTCTGCAACTTTAATAGAATCTGTAGGGCAACCATCGCAAGCATCCTGCATATCATCAAACAGGTCGTCTGAAATTGCCTTGATGCCTTGGTTTCCATCTCCATCAAAGATCACTTCAGCCAAGCCCTCATCGTCATAATCATAAATGTCCGGTGCTGTAGCACCACAGGCTCCGCACGCAATGCATGTATCTTTTTCTACCCAAGTGTATTTAGCCATAACTCTCCTCTGCCTCCTATACAATCAAACAAACCAGCTTTTGCATTCTATTCACATATTAATACAAACAATAAATTATTACAAATTATTTTCATTGATCCTTTATGCAAAAAATACTTATAACGTATGCCTCCGTTGCTTTCACAAATCCACCAAAAAGTTTACTCAGGCGTCTGGAGATTGTCTTTTTGCAGCGAAGTCCCTCGCAGTTTGGAGTTCCGAAGTAGTACCGAAGGGTCATCTCCCAGCATCCCGGCAGTCAGAACTGCATTTTCGCCAAACTTGTCTCGTAATGCATCCATCGTCTTCAGCAAGCTTTCCTTTTTAGGCTGGTCCTTGTATTCAAATAGATCCAATTGAACAGCAGCTTCTTCCTTTGGGATTAGCTGCTGAAGCGTAATTCCAAGCAAACGAACAGGCTTGCCCTCTCCCCAATGTCGCCTATACAGCGCACAAGCTTCCTTATATATGTCCTCTGCGCTTTCCGTAGGAATACTCCTTACCTGAGAACGCGTAAAGGTCTTCATCTCCGGCGTCCGAATGGTCAGTTGAATACCTCCTGCCAGCATGCCATGCCGTCGAAGTCGGCGGGCTACCTGATCGCTAATATTGAGAAGCACCCGTTGGGCTTCCTCCAGCTCCACCACATCCATGGGCAAGGTAGTAGTGTGTCCGATCGACTTGTTCGGCTCCCGCTCGGTATTGACCGGAGAATGATTAATCCCGTTAGCAGCCAGCTTTAACCACGAGCCAGTCACGCCAAATACGCCAATCAGCACATGCTCGTCCGCCTTGGCCAATTGGCCAATGGTGCGAATGTTCATTTGCCGAAGCTTGTCGGCCGTTTTCCGTCCCACACCAAACAATTGACCACAGGGGAGATTCCACAAAACCTTTGGCACATCACGCAAGCGCAAAACAGAAATTCCGCGCGGTTTTTTCAGGTCAGAGGCCATTTTGGCAAGCAGCTTGTTGGGCGCCACTCCGATGGAGCAAGGCAGTCCCAGTTCGTCCGCTACTCTGCGCTGGATTTCCTCCGCAATCTCCATTGGCGTTCCAAACTGCTTGGAACCTGTAATATCCAGATAACATTCATCAATTGAAGTTGCCTCCAACATAGGTGTATACGAATAAGCAATGCTCATAAAAGCTTTGGAATAACGACGGTACAAGTGAAAATCAGGCTGAATCACGATGAGCTGCGGACAAATCCGCCGGGCCTGCTGGACGACCATCCCTGTTGAGATGCCCAATCGCCGGGCTTCATAGGAGCAGGTTACGATTACACCTCTGCGCAGCTCACTGCTGCCCGCGACTGCGGTAGGCAACCCCTTGTATTTCTCCGGTTCCTCCGCTGCATGAACAGAACAATAAAATGCGTTCATATCGACATGCAGAATAACCCGTCCTCCAACCGGATAATAAGCACTGACATCTCTCATGCTCAACCCTTCTTTTAACTATAAATTATAAAATAACGCTATGCCCTATTTTACATGAAAATAAAGGTTTTGCGGTCAAAAATGATATTTATATATTACATTTGAAGTCATAAGTTGATATAATCAAAAATCATACGAATCAAGGCAGGTTGACACTTTTCTATTTTCACGCGTTAAATCATTAAATAAGCTGCTTAAAAAAGCAAAGCACTACCAATCTATGCAATCCGCGAAGGAGGAGTCCTCATGTCCACCGCTATCTCTATCTTCGATACAACACTGCGCGACGGAACTCAAGGAGAAGGAATTAGCTTGTCTGCTGACGACAAATTGAAAATCGCCAAAAAACTCGATGATCTCGGTGTTCATTATATTGAAGGCGGGATTCCCGGGAGCAACAGCAAGGATATCGAATTTTTCAAACGGGTGCAAGAACTGGGACTAAAGGCCAAGATTGTTGCCTTTGGCAGCACACGCCGTAAAGATAGCATAGCGGCACAGGATGCCAACCTGCAACGGATTCTGGAATCCGGCGCCCAAGCGGCTACTCTCGTCGGCAAATCATGGGATTTTCATGTACACACAGCCTTACAGACGACACTCGAAGAAAATCTGTCCATGATTTACGACTCCATCGCCTTTTTAAAGCAAGGGGGCATGGAGGTTATTTTTGATGCCGAGCATTTTTTTGACGGATATAAAAATAATCCCGAATATGCACTCGCCGTCATGAAAAAAGCGGAAGAAGCAGGCGCAGACTGGCTCGTCATGTGCGATACCAATGGCGGCACCATGCCGCATGAGATACAGGAAATTGTCACCACACTGCATAGCCAGCTCACAAGGTCAAAGCTGGGCATTCACACACACAATGACTGTGAATTGGCTGTAGCCAATACACTGAGTGCAGTGCAAGCAGGCGCGAGACAAATCCAAGGTACGATTAACGGATACGGCGAACGTTGTGGTAATGCTAATTTATGCTCCGTCATTCCAAATTTGCAGCTCAAGCTCGGCTACGAGTGTTTGAACTCCGACAAGCTAAAGCAGCTTCACAACACGGCCCGCTTTGTCAGCGAAGTTGCCAACGTGAATTTGCCAGTGAACCAGCCTTATGTCGGCAATGCTGCCTTTGCCCACAAAGGCGGTATCCACGTGTCAGCTATTCTGCGCGACTCGCGAACCTATGAGCACATCGCTCCCGAACTGGTAGGCAACAAGCAACGGGTGCTGGTCTCTGAGCTAGCCGGGCAAAGCAATGTTGTGTCCAAGGCGCAGGAGTTGGGCATAACCCTTGATCCGTCCAGCAATGAGGCACGTGGGGTCATTAGCCGCATCAAGGAGCTGGAACATCAGGGCTACCAGTTTGAAGGAGCCGATGCTTCGCTGGAGCTGCTCATTCGTGAAGCAGGCGGCGAAGTGAAGGAAATGTTCACATTTGAGTCCTTCAAGGTGCTTGTGGAGAAAACAGCGGGTCGTCCAGTTGTATCCGAAGCGTTCTTGAAGCTGAATGTTGCAGGCACAAGCGTTTATACTGCCGCTGAAGGCAACGGTCCGGTCAACGCGCTCGATAACGCACTGCGTAAAGCTCTTTCTCAATATTTCCCGGCACTGCGTGATATGCATCTGGCCGACTATAAAGTACGTGTACTCGATGAAAAGGATGCCACCGCTGCCAAGGTACGCGTGCTCATTGAGTCCAAAAATTACGAGGACGTATGGAGTAACGTGGGCGTATCCGAAAATGTAATTGAAGCCAGCTGGGAAGCACTGGTGGACAGCTTCCGTTATGCGTTGCTGGAAGCTCCGTCTCCGAAAAATCAGCAGAACGAACTATCGCCCCAAGGACTAGTAAATCACTGATTGGACGATTACTCTTTGATGAATGCTTTTATTTAATAAGCGGTGTCTTTTGCGGTCTATTCGGCCCCTAAAGACACCGTCTTTTTTTGCAGTAATTCTATTTTTCGTTTCAGCTCACGTTCGTTAAGCATGCCGATTATGATTTCACGTACCTGTCCATGACGGTCAACCATGACATTCGTCGGAAATGCAGCACCCCCAAACCTTTCAAACAGCGCTCCTTGCTCATCCAGCAAAACCGGAAATTGAAGGTTTAGCGAGCGGGAAAACTTTTTCACATCCTCCAACCGATCATAGCGTGTTACATTAATCCCATACACGTCCACATCATGTTTGTACTTGCTATATAGCTCATTCAGTACAGGTGCCTCCAAACGGCACGGATCGCACCACGAGGCCCAGAAGCTGATCACCAGCGCTTTATGATGCTTGGCTCCTATATTGTAGGATTTGCCGTCCAAACCTTTTAAAATTATGAAAGGAAGCGGTTGACCAGGCTGTATCTTTTGCATCACTTCTATAGCTTCTAACCCTGTTTCTATCCCCTTGCCAGTTTCAAGTCTTCCCTCACCTTCATATTCCTCCTGAATTTGCACATTTTTAGCCGGTGCGCTTGCTGCATAAGTCATGTTTGTTACTCCTCCCGATGAAGCTACTCCTACAACCAGCATAACCATCAGGAATTTAATAAAAACAGCTTTTTTCACAGTCCAATCACCCGGCCTTTCATCTGGATTACTCTCACCTTCTCCATATGGTGCCCATCCTGCTCCCACCTCTAACCCTTCCAATCTGTACAGGTGCACAAAAAAACAGCAAACCCACGAATGATCGTAGACTTGCTGTAATGTTGTCTTATATTGAAGCTTGTGCCTTGTACTGAATTAGGCATGGCTTAAATGAGCATACACATCTGCCAAATTGGTCACATTACGCTTCAGCATTTCCTGAACGTACGCCACCCACAGCTTTGCCGTCATTTTCGCATCCTCTAACGCATGATGCCGTCCCTGAATGGGTATGCCCTGATAGGTCAGCAGCTCATCTAAACTGTACGTTTGGTGCTGCTGCGGTTCCAGCCATTTGGCAAGCATCATCGTATCCAAAACACGGTGAGTCAGTTGCACTTTAGAGGTTTTCCACAACGCTGCATTCAAAAATGCCTTGTCATGAGCACTGGCATGCGCTACAAGCACCCGTCCCCCTACAAAGGACATAAAGTCATGCAGCCCATCCATAAGCGGCAAAGCCTCATCCGTCATTTCCCGGGTAATCCCGGTAAGCTCCGTAATGTGCTCAGGAATGGCCGTACGTGGATTGACAAGCGTGTAAAATTGCTCTTTTTCCATTATCGTATCCCCGACAACCCGAATCGCACCGAACGATAAAATCTCATCTCCATGCTGCGCTGAAAATCCCGTAGTCTCCAAGTCAAAAACAACCGTTTCCAAACGCTCCAGCGGGGTTCGCAATACCTCAGAGCGCCGTTGCTCCCGAGTTAAGGAACGGATAAAGGCCATCTGCTGAGCCGTAGGAGCTCCCATCACAGAAGCGATGGCCGACGGTACCCCTCCTCTGCGAAGAGCGCTCCAAAAGCCGCCTCCCTGCGCTGGTTCCTTCATGATTTTCTCCCTTCCGTAAACCGCAACTGTCTTTGCAGCGCGCGATGTAGCCGCCGCACCGTCGAAAGCGCCTCGCGCAGTTCATGCCAGCCCTTACCTTGCTTCAACGGTTTGACAGCAAGGTAACCCTTGCTAACTAAGAGTCCGTTCTTTTCCTGCACCGGAGTAGCCATCCGAAGCTGTAGCGCGATCCGAAAGGCCCGCTCACAAGCATCCAGCAAAGGTGACGGTGCTGCTTCCAGCAGCGCGAGCCGCCTGAGCCTTTTCAACGTAGAGCTCTCCTCCACCCCGTGCTGCAAAGCCCAAAACCGTACTGCATTTACCAACGGGATGTACAAACCGTATTTTACATCAAAATCACCCGCGTGCTCCCCGAAGCGCTCGGTAACGATTTGACCCAAAATATTAAGTGTCGCTTTATGCCTTACCGTGTTCCTAAGTACCGCGGACGGCAAATCCGGATGCTTGCGCAGCAACGCATAAAAGCTCCGCTTCCATTCTGCTGACAATTGCTCGTCTCCAGCGATATGCCTCATATCAGAAGAGATAATCAGATAACGAATCGGCTCCCATGCAAAATCATCGGACCATTTTGCCAGCTGCTCCTGCCACTCAGACAACGTTTGGCGCCATAGCGGCTCTGAACACATTACTTTCCCTTCACATTTCGGATATCCCAAATATTCCAGCATTGCAGATATCCTCTGGCCGAACTCCATAAAATATGATTCTTTCCCGACAGATGCAGTGTCACTAATAATCATACCGTTATCTTGGTCACTCCATAGCGTCGACTCCGAGCGTCCCATGCTGCCGAAGGCTATAAATGCGTAAGGGACGGGAGGAAGGCCGAAGCCATCCTCAACCATCCCTTTTTCGCACATTTGCACAGCTCTGGCTGCAATGCGGTCATGCATATCATTCGCCGTTTGTAACCAGTCTGATAACGGAGCGGAGGCTTGGGAAGCCAGCAGCCATTTTTGAGAATCGACCCTGGCCTGCCTTAGCGATTCAGGCGTATCTGCATGATCAATCGCTTCGGCTGAACTCACCCAAGGTGCCGTATTTTGCAGTTCCATACTTCCATCTCCTCCGCTCATCCATACTGGCTCTTTATATTTTACATATTAGCTTACAGTCCCAGAACGCTTCTCAGCCTCGGCAACCAGCTTCATTTGCTCAGGATAGCCGTACGTACCATGCTCGCTGATATCCAGCCCCATCGTTTCTTCTTCTTCCGTAACACGAATACCCATAATAGCTTTCATCGAACCCAGAATAATGAAGGAAATGACGAACACAAAAGCCAAAGTCCCTATCAGTCCCAGAAGCTGTACTCCCAATTGCGTAAATCCGCCACCATAGAACAACCCCGCTTGACCAACACCTGTTATTTTCACCAGTTCAGGAGTAGCAAACAATCCTGTGGATATCGCACCCCACATCCCTGCAATACCATGGACGGAAAATGCATATACCGGATCATCTACCCTTGCACGCTCAAACCATTGTGCTGTGAAGAAGGTAATAATCCCTGCTACCGCACCGATGACCAGAGCCGCCCAAGGAGCTACAAATGCGCACGCCCCTGTTATTGCTACCAAAGCCGCCAGCACACCGTTCAGCATGGACGGAATATCCGCTTTTCCATAGACCATCCAAGATACCAGCAGGGCAAATACTCCACCTGCCGCCGCCGCAAGATTCGTGGTTACCGCCACATATCCGAAAAATCCGTCATTCATAGCCGATACAGCACTACCCGGGTTAAATCCAAACCAGCCGAACCAGAGAATAATAACCCCCAAAATGGAGTATACCTGATTATGTCCAGGGATAATATTCGGTTTGCCGTCCTTGTTGAACTTGCCCAGTCTCGGTTTCAGCAGCAATGTAGCGACGAGTGCCGCCGTAGCTCCTGTCAGATGGACTACCGTCGAGCCGGCATAATCCTGCATGCCCAGCTTGCCAAGCCAGCCGCCGCCCCATACCCAGTGAGCTACAACCGGATAGATTACGATGGAGAACAAAATACCGAAAATGATGTATACACTTAATTTTGCACGCTCTGCCATTCCCCCGCATGCGATAGAAAGAGATACCGCAGCAAAAGCAAAGTGGAACAAAAACATGATTGTAATCGGAACATCCAGACTTGAAAGGGAGTCAAACGATACAGCAGCATCCGTGCCGCTCATGAAGAAACCCGTCAGCCCCATAAATCCGTTACCGCCATCGTTACCGAAGCCTAGCCCGAACCCGAGAGCCCAGAAGGATAATGCTGCAACGCCCGTGGTGAGAATCGTTTTACCAGCGACATGCCCCGCATTCTTCATTCGTGTGGAGCCAGCCTCCAGCAATGCAAATCCCGCCTGCATGAAAAACACTAGAATAAATGCCAAGAAGGTAAACGCCGTGTTTAATCCCGCTTGAAGCTGAATATTTGTCGGACCGTCAGCAGCGAACGCACCTACCGGAAAAGCCAGTACCGTCAGCATGGCTAGTAATGCAACAAACCACTTTTTTCTCATGAAGCCCACTCCCTCGAATGTTAAGTTTCTTTACATTTCGTGAAATTCTTATTGTCATTATAATCAGAATACATGAAACTTGACAAGATTTTTTTTATTATTCGAAAAAAAATCGATCCCGAACTTTCCATGTCACGTTTACTAACTATAAAAGTAGCTTGTTTCATGGGCTAGAAAAGCATGACGTTTGACTGTACGGTTGGGAATCATGTAAAATATTTTTATAAGCACTCTGTTTGCAGATGCGTAATATTGAAGGCTGAATGAAGAGCGCGAGGTGAGGACAGATGGGGATATGAAGCTATATCGAATTGGCGAGCTAGCCAAGACGGCTGGTGTCAGCGAACGGACCATTGATTATTATACGAAGCTCGGTTTGATCGCACCTGAAGAACGGTCTTTGAAAAATTATCGGTTATATAATGATGAAACTTTAAAAAGGCTTGAACGTATTAACCAAATGAAACAAGAGAAGTATAGCCTCGAGGAAATTAAACAGACATTAATGAAGTGGAATTCGGTTCCGGGCGAAGAGCACGTCACCGACAAGCTGACAAGTCTAGAGATGCACATGCAGCGCCTGGAGCGCGAAGTCAATGAGCTACAGCCTCTTCTGGGGCAGCTCAAGCCCGTTCAAGCACGTAAGCTGCTTACTGGTCTACTACCGCAAAGCGCCGCTTGTATCGAAGCTCTGAAGTATTTGCTGGAGCATAGCTCTATGATGTAGATTCCCGGGCTGTTTTGATGAAATAATAATGGAGGGTTGCTTTATGATGGGGATGTATATATTGATTATTCTTGCGTTCGGTTTATCCTTATGGGCGCAATTTCGTGTGAAAGGTACTTTTAACAAATGGTCTGATGTTCCCAACGAAAACGGGTTGACAGGCTACGATGCCGCCCGGCATATGCTGGATCGCAACGGTTTGCACGATGTGCCCATTGAACCTGTACCTGGCGCGTTATCTGACCACTATGATCCGATGCAACGCGTAGTACACTTGTCCGAACCTGTATATTATGAAAAATCTATTTCCGCAGTTGCTGTGGCTTGTCACGAGGTCGGTCATGCGATTCAGCACAAAGAGCATTATCCTATGTTAGCGCTGCGTCACCGGATTTTCCCGATTGTCAACTTCGCATCCGGCATTGCACCGTTTCTGTTGATTGCCGGGTTACTGTTCAGCTACACAAACCTGATTGGCTTGGGCATTATCTTTTTCTCGGCTACTGTTGCTTTTCAATTAATTACATTGCCGGTCGAATTTAATGCTTCCAACCGTGCCCGTGAAATTATGGTGTCCGAAGGATTTATCCGCAGTGATGAAGAACGAGGTGTGGCTAAAGTATTGAATGCCGCTGCATTAACATATGTGGCTGCCGCTCTCGTTTCCTTACTGGAGCTGATTCGCCTGATCGGTATCTTCAACAGCCGTGACTAATCGCTTTTGTAGCAAAAAAGGTTGTTCCTCCCCATGATGATGGTAGAGGAACAACCTTTTTATGTTTTATCCAATTCCCTATACTCGCCTGTCGTTAGTCCGCTTTAGCACTTCCATCCGTCACAGTGCCGCTACCTTGAAGACCAAAATATTGCAACAAAAAAGTGCGGAACGATTTGGCAACCAACGGAAGTTTGTCGTCTCTACGGTGAATTAAGCCAATGGTTCGCGTCACCTCGGGATCAACAATGGACACCCTCGCGGGCTGGAGCGGATTGGTCTGGAACAACGCCATCTCCGGCAAAAGACTGACCCCCATACCTGCGGCAACTAATCCGCGGATCGTATCCGTCTCCTCGCCTTCAAAAGCGATGTCAGGCGTAAATCCGGCCTCCAGACAAGCCTGCCAGACAATCGGACGCAGGGAGTAACCGTCTCTGAACAAGATGAACTTTTCTCCTTTAAGCTGATCCAGCGTGATGTGCCCGGCTGAAGCCAAAGGATGATTAGGGGGAAGAACCGCAAACAGCTCCTCGGTCAGCACCACATCTCCCTCGACATGATCATGACGATCCGGAAAAGGGGATACAAAAGCCAAATCCACCTCACCCGCCAACACATCACGGATCAAACTTGGGTACATCCCCTGTTTAAATCTGAATTTAACATTCGGATACCGTTTACGAAATTCAGCCACAACCGTAGGAATAAGATGAATGCCCAAACTGTGCGGGAAGCCGATACGAATTTCCCCACCCTCGGGGTCTAAAAACTCATGGACCTCCAGAACAGCCCGCTCCAAATCCTTTATAATCGTTTCAACCCGTTTGCAAAATAACTGCCCCACCGGTGTAAGCTGCAAGTTGCGGCCCTTTTGCATAAAAAGGTTAACCCCTAGCTCCTCTTCAAGCTGATGAATTTGCCGACTGACCGCAGATTGCGCCACATGCAGCTCCTCGGCTGCCTGAGTGACATGTTCCTTTTGCGCTACCTTCATGAAGTATTGCAACTGTCGTAATTCCACTCCGTTATTCGCTCCAATCTATTTTTCAACATCCGGAAGAAGAGGTTAGACGAACCCCTTCCTCTTTCTTGCCCTGCCGACTTACGGTAAAGCTGTCTTTAGTGACGTTTACGTTGGCCAGTCAATCTGATCATTAATCCATACAAGAAAAACCCGCTGAGCAGTCCTCCAAAATGGGCGGTCCAGTTAATATTCGCCACAGCGAACGAAAACAGGATACCAAAGCCGAGCAGCGTGTACAGTGTTTTGCGTGAAGCTTCATCCATCAGCGTCCGCTGAAACAGAGCAACGTACAGAAATGCGCCGTAGATACCATATATCGCTCCTGACGCCCCTACAGAGACCGTGGTTTCCGCTACCATGTTGTAATGCGCAATGGACAGCACGTTTCCTACAATGCCTGTAGCGAGGTACAGCAGCACGTAGCGAAAGGACCCCAGCAGACGTTCCAGCGGTGGAGCAAATACGAGAATCGCAAAGGAATTAAAGAAAAGATGGTCAAAACCCGCATGTAAAAACATAGCTGACACATACCGCCATAACTGGTCGGTAAACGGCTCCTCATTGATCAAGGCCCCATACCGGATTAGTGTCAAACTATTTTCCGATCCACCATGTACGGTGAGCACAATAAACATCACGATATTGATAAGCAGAATCAAACAGGTAACCGGGTAAAAACGCAAATAACTTTTCCAGTTCTCATACCGTAAAAAAATCAAGGCAATCCTTCCTTCATGGGGTGTCTCCACCTTATTCAAATTGGACAATGTCTTTTATAAAAGATTATAATAGATTTCAGCAACGATAACCAATGCTAAAAACCAAGGAGGCTATTACATATGGCACAAGAACGTAAAGAAGCTGCTACTTTTAAAGGCAATCCTTTGACTCTCGTGGGTCCTGAACTGAAAGTTGGAGATCAGGCCCCTGATTTTAAATTGCAAAAAAATCTGCTGGAAGCTGTTACGCTTCGAGATTTTGCAGGTAAAGTCAAGCTTATCAGCGTTGTTCCTTCTCTTGATACAGGCGTGTGTGACGCACAGACTCGTCGTTTTAATCAAGAAGCGGATTCTCTCGGAGATCAAGTCGTAATACTGACTGTCAGCGTGGATCTGCCGTTTGCCCAAGCTCGTTGGTGCGGTGCTGCGGGTATTGACCGTGTATTGACACTGTCCGATTACAAGGACCATTCCTTCGGCGAAGCCTACGGCGTGTTTATTAAGGAATTCCATCTGGATCATCGCGCTATTTTCGTGATTGATCAAAACGATAAAATCGCTTATGTAGAATATCTGAGCGAAATGTCCGAGCATCCTGACTATGATCAAGCGATTGCAGCGGTGAAGAAGCTCGTCTAAATTCATTCTGCTTACGTTAAGGCTGATTCGAATATTAAAAAAGCGAGTGAAGGGTTGCCTTCCTCGCTTTTTTTGACGTTGGTCTGCCACGTTGCTGCTCACACGTCCGCAATCACTGTACGACCTTATGAGCAGACAGTTTCTTGTCAATCACGGCAAACAACTGCAAAATAATGCGATAATTTGCACCCATGTCCCCCAGCGATCCGCGCGAAGCGGAATAAATATCCACAGCACTCCGAACGGGCGAGACGGACAATATAGAAACGGTAATGTCGACAGTTCTGCCGAATGCCGTTCGCTTCTCAAGCGTAATCTCACCTACGGATGGCACCTCATGTAGCACCTTGTATCCAGGAATCTTTTTTAAAACGGACGACACCTCTTCCCAAGCCTTGTCTCTCGATAAGTTATAATAGCGTGTCTTCATTTGGGGGTCTTTGACCCGGTCGCTTGTACCTTCTTGGCTGCGCACAATCCCCACCAGAGTCCTCTTTAACGACAAGACATTTCCTCCTTCACGATAATCGTTGCTGAATACAGCACATCGATTTCCCTTTGATGCAAGCGCTTTATAAAAACGTTAAAGCAACAAAGTGAACCCGATCATACCTGTGGTATGCGATTGAGTACCTTATTTCTTATTTTAGCATTATTACATACAAAAAACACCCTGTTTCTGCACGGAGCAGTATCAGGGTGTATTGATTACGTTATAGAGTACCCGCCGATGCCGTCCGACCATAGCGTCTTCTGAACCTGCTTTAGCAGGTGGGTGATCGCAGGACAAACTTTTGAAGTCCCCTTGTCAGAATTGACAGGGCTTTTCAGCTGTCCACCCGTATTGGTCTCCCTAGACATTGTCATTGGTTCAAAACAACAAATGACCGTAACGTGCATCGCAGGATGTGACCTTATTATAGCGCTTCTCACTCGGAAAGTAAATGCTAGGAGAAATCTGTTTTATTTTTGGAGGTTATCACTTTTCTTGTCTTCCGTGATACCTGCCTCTTCGTCTTTTTGCTTCATCTTTTCCATCTGATCCTGCATTTTGAGGAACGTTCCATAAAAATTAAAGAAAGCGAACCAGGCCACCACACTACCAATGAAGAACAAGAACAGCACAGGGTATTTGACTCCAATAAAGATAATAATCGCGCTGCCGAGCATGGTAGAAAATACACGAAACGGTCGAATGAGCGTCAGCAAGACCGCATTTTTGATCAGTTGCCCGATGGACATATGATAATGAGCAACCATCGAGAAAAAGTTAAACATGGATACGAGCAAAATAATGATGAGAATAAGCATGATTATGCCTACAATTTGCAAATTGCTGAGCTGCGTCATATACACGGTATAATCCACATACATAATGACAAACAGCAGCGTGTAAAAGATGCCCCCGATCAGGCTCTGCTTATAGTTTTCCTTGTATCCTTTAAAGAAGGTACGAAACACACCTGCATCCGTATCGCCCATTACCCATTTACGGACGACGGCAAACATGGCCGATGTAGCCGGAAACAAAGTAAGCGGTGCCAAAACAGCCAGCGCCCAGTTCATTTGTAAAGATTCATTAGCCAAGTTCTGATTCATCACAAGTAGTTTGAGTATGAGACAGAACATAAAAGGCGACGAGCATAACACCCATAACAAATTGGTAGCCGCCAGTCTGGTAATCCATTCAGTCAGGCGATAAATACCACCCATAGCTCCTTTAAACTCCAACGTTAGTCTCTCCCTCCGCAAGCCCTGACAGGTTCCATGGCTCATGTTGCTGTGCCTGTAAATTCCGGCTGTTGACTATATCATACCGTATTTCATCCCCAATGCGCCAGTGAAATCAATACTTCAGCTGTCGAAGCAGGCTGCTAAGTAATTTATACTTTTTGATCTCATAGCAAAAAGCCGAAGCGAGCATTCACTTCGGCTTTCCGGTTATTTCAATTCTTATTCGGAAGAGGAATCTTCGCGTCTTGCAGGACGACGAGTTTCTCCGCTACTGCTTGGACGTGGTCTGCGATCTCCACTATTGCGGCTCGCGGAATCACGGTTGTAGCTACCGCCTTCTTTGCTGCCACGGTTGTAGCCACCATATCCGCCTTTGCTGCCACTACCACTGCCACCAGTACGGTTGGAGTTATAACCACCGTTGCTGCGTCCGCTGTAGTTAGACGGCTTGCGTCCGCCGGAACGAACATCCGGTTTACGACGTTTTGCACGAATTGGATCTTCCGGAGTCAGCTCAATAGACGCTTCTCTCTTCTCGCCAGTCATCAGCTTCAGAGATGCGGAGAGAAGTTGTACGGAGTCATACTGCTCCAGCATTTGAATAGCCAAGCCTTTGTATTCATTCAGCTCACCGCTTTCTACAGCCTCCAGGAGACGTTCTGCGATGATGCGTTGTTTGCCTTCCAAAGCTTCAGCCAAAGTTGGAAGCGGCTTACGCGCAATACGGTGACGAGTTACACGCTCAATGAAATGCAGATGATCAATTTCACGAGGCGTTACGAAAGACCATGCTTCCCCTTCTTTACCTGCACGTCCGGTACGTCCAATACGGTGAACATAGCTTTCCGGATCTTGCGGAAGGTCAAAGTTCACAACGTGAGTTACACCGGAAACGTCCAAACCACGGGCAGCTACATCAGTTGCTACGAGCACGTCAATGCTTCCGTCGCGGAATTTGCGCATTACGGCATCACGTTGGTTCTGAGACAAGTCACCATGCAGACCGTCTGCGGAATATCCACGTTTTTGCAGAGCTTCAGCCAGCTCGTCTACCCGGCGCTTGGTACGACCGAATACGATAGCGAGTTCTGGGGATTCCATGTCGATCAAACGGCTCAAAGCTTCGAATTTTTGACGTTCAGGAACTTCAATGTAGGCCTGATCAATCAGTGGAGCACTAACTTGTTTAGGGATAACTGAAACATGCTCAGGGTTTTTAAGGAATTGTTCAGCTAGTCTTTTGATATTAGGAGGCATCGTAGCCGAGAAAAGCATCGTTTGACGCTCGTCCGGAACCTGCTTCAGAATGGATTGGATATCTTCCATAAAGCCCATGTCCAACATTTCATCCGCTTCATCCAAAACAACGGTGTTTACGTCTTCCAGCTTGATGGTTTTGCGGTTAATATGGTCGAGCAAGCGACCCGGTGTACCAATGATAATCTGAGGTTTCTTTTTCAAAGCGCGAATCTGGCGCACGATATCTTGACCGCCATAGATTGGCAGGGTGCGGAGACCTTTGAAGCGGGACAGCTTTTCGATTTCTTCAGCAACCTGAATGGCAAGCTCACGTGTTGGAGCCATAATCAGTGCTCTGATTTTGTCGTCGTTCTTAGAGATTTTGCTGATCAACGGAATACCAAAAGCTGCGGTTTTACCCGTACCTGTTTGGGCTTGGCCAATCATGTCTCTTCCTTGCAGCGCAAGAGGGATGGATTGGGATTGAATCGGCGTCGCTTCTTCAAAACCAAGCTCTGTAATCGCCTCAAGTACTTTCGGTTCAAGATTAAATTCTGCAAATGTCGTCAAATTTATTCAAACTCCTTCATAATGGTGGATGTGGTGGACAATCCACAATGTTGTCTGTATTCTTAAGTAGCGATATTATTGTATAGGTTTTCCCAATACAGTGACAGTTTATTTAGGCCTATAACTGCATCTTTCTGTATAAACACGGGTAACCTTATCCGATACATCTTAAACGAATTTATCCTTTTTAAAACAGTTTAAATTTTAAGTGTTTCTCTGGACAGAAAGTCCCTACTCAAGAATATCCACATCGCATTATAACACAAAACAATTCATGAATACCAGCAAGTTACTGTCCGTATATTTTAAATGAGGTGAAAAAACGTTGTTAAAAATAGTGTTAAACTGTTTTGTTGTCATTTTGGGAGCCGCTGCTATAGCAAGCGGTTTTAATCTGTTTCTCGTGCCGCACCACCTGCTGAGCGGCGGAGTAGCAGGGCTTTCCATGTTAATTGGCTACTTTACAAAATTCGATATCAGCGTGATGTATTTTGTCCTAAACATTCCGATGCTTATTGCAGGCTGGTTTATTTTAGGGAAACGATTTATTAGTATGAGTATTTTGTCTGTTGTCGCCACGACATGGATTTTGGCCTGGATTCCTGTGCATGCCCTTGTTAAAGATACGCTGCTGGCCTCCGTTTTTGGTGGAGTGCTGATTGGTGTTGGAGCTGGTATTTCCTTTCGGGTGGGGGGGTCTACTGGCGGTTTTGACATTATCGGCTCCATCGTCACCCGTTACCGCGATTTCCCTGTAGGGACTGTGCTCGTCGGTTTGAATGGGCTGGTTATTCTGGCAGCGGGATATCTGAACCAGGACTGGAATGTTGCCCTTGCATCCATGTTATCCATTTTCGTGACCGGCAAGGTGTTGGATCAGATTTATGTGAGTCACACTAAAATAACCGTTTACATCATCACTGAGCATACAGAGAAGCTGCTCAGCCGAATGCTGACAACGCCGCGTGGAGTAAGTAAAATTAAAATTGAAGGTGCATTTTCTCATACCGAAAAGGATATGCTGATGACAGTTACAACACGCTACGAGCTGGCAGAACTGAAACGCATTATTAAGAAAGTAGACCCTTCTGCTTTTGTTAATATCGTAGAAACGGTAGGGGTTATGGGCTCATTCCGCCGAAGATAAGCACGAGCCCAAGTGTCAAAATGCAGTTTCTGTGGTACACTATACGTGCGCTGTTCCCATATTATATAAAGACCAGCTTTACCTGCTATTTCACAGGCACTTTGCTTTTCCGATTCGTACCGAATGATTCTTATGGAATGATTCCGAGCAGGAAAGGGTGATTTTTGTGGAAATGGAAACGGTAAAACTGTCCGACATTGTCTTGAGATGGTATCCAGAAATGCTCCCGTTTCTCAAAAAGAATGAGCTGAACTCGATGATTGTACTTCGGGATGGGATGGCCATTCTCAAGCCCATGGATGCGCTCGAAATTATTCAGTACAGTATTTGTGAGCATCAGGACAATACGTATCTTCAGTAAACATCTTCATTAAATCTCTCCACCAAGTGCCGCTTCTTCCGGTTGCAGTCCGCAGCCACGAAGAAAGCGGCATTATTTATGCCATTTTACGGATTCAATGAACAAGGGTTGGGTTAATCATGTAAGACTGTGCCTGATGATTCCAGTATTGGTTACAACCGTGTTGTTTCTCGATACATAACTTTACGTATAATCAGGTAAGCGACTTACATAAGGGAGAGAGTTAGGAAATGAATATGATTTGGGCAATTATGCTATTGGCAATGGGAATAGGCGGAAACGGCGATCATTCAGCCAACGCCCCAAATGTAAAAGATACGGTGGCAACGACAATCAGCAGCGCGATGATTCAGGCTCAGCACAGTAATATGAAGATGGATGCCTCCAACCCTCCGGTTAAAATTGACCCACAGCCGACGACTCCTGCTATCAAGGGCATCTATGTTACGGCTTATAGTGCAGGCGGTTCCCGTATGACCCAGCTGCTTGAACTGCTCGACAAAACAGAGCTCAATTCCATGGTTATTGATATTAAGGATGATGCAGGTTACATCACTTATCCAACGACCAATCCCGAGCTGCTGAAATTGGGCAAGCCGCAAAAATTCATTCGGGATATTTCCGGTTTGATGGACCGGTTGAAAAAGCACAACGTGTACCCGATTGCCCGTATTGTAGTATTTAAAGATACGGTATTAGCCAACAAAAATCCCGAAATGTCCTTCCGCAATCCTGACGGCTCTGTCTGGAAAAACGGCAAGGGCGATGGGTTCGTCAATCCCTATAATAAAGAGGTTTGGGATTATAATATTGCTATCGCCAAGGAGGCAGCAAAGCTGGGCTTCAAGGAAATTCAGTTTGACTATGTACGTTTCCCTGAAGGCTTTGAGAAAAGAGCCGACAAGCTGAAATATACCAAATCCAATCAATCACGTGTAGATGCGGTCGCTGAGTTCGTGCAATATGCCCGTAAAGAGCTTGCTCCACTGGGTGTGCGGGTATCGGTAGATATTTTCGGGTATGCCGCATCCGTTCCCGCTGCGGAAGGAATCGGACAGGATTTCGCCAAAATTTCAGAAAACGTGGATGTCATTTCTCCTATGGTTTATCCAAGTCACTATACAACAGGCTGGTTCGGTGTAAAAGACCCTGACAAAAATCCGTACCAGACCATTAAAGGCTCGATGGCAGATACGCACAAGAAGCTTGACCCGACAGGCAAGCTGAAACCAATCATTCGTCCATGGATTCAGGATTTTACCGCAAGCTGGCTGGGAAGCGGTCATTATGCCAAATATGGTAAAACCCAGGTCGAGGATCAAATTCGAGCGCTCAAGGATATGAAGGTTGACGAATATTTACTCTGGAATGCTACAAACCGCTATACTAGCGGAGTAACGTACAAATAATCCATGTATCCCGGTCTTATCATTATTTCTACACAATACACCAAATTATTTAAAGGTTTCCAAGGCTGCCCCATTCGTTTGATCATGGGTGCAGTCTTTTGTTGCTGTTCAAATGCTGCTACATCCCTTACAATAAATACTTGACACGTTATGATATATACGATTGATAACTTCCAAGTAAGTGAGGACATAAACATGCATTTGACGCTAACTAACAGCCAAAAATGGAAGCAGCTTTTTAACATTTTGCTCCCTATTCTGGTAACACAACTTGCACTATCCGCGATGGCTTTTTTTGATACTAATATGTCGGGACACTTTTCTTCTGCCGATTTGGCTGGTGTAGCCATCGGAGTGAGTCTGTGGGTCCCTGTACAAACAGGCCTCAACGGAATACTTATGGCCATCACCCCTATTGTATCCCAATTGGTTGGAGCACAGCGCAAGGACAAGGTTTCTTACTATGTCATTCAGGCGCTATGGCTCTCGCTCACTCTATCGATGATTGTTCTGATTGCAGGTATTTTTCTCGTTAAGCCCATTCTGCACGGGATGAATCTGGAGTTGAGGGTTCATAATGTGGCCTTGTACTACCTTTGTGCGATGGCCTTCGGCATTGCCCCGCTCTTTGCTTATACGGTCCTACGGAGCTTTATGGATGCACTGGGACAAACCCGGTTTACGATGACCATCACGCTGATGTCGTTGCCCATCAATGTCTTGTTGAACTACTTACTCATTTATGGAAACTGGGGTTTTCCTCGTCTGGGGGGTGTGGGCTCCGGAGTGGCAACTGCCGCCACGTACTGGATTGTTATGCTTGTTGCTGGCATCACCGCACATCGGGGAAAGATATTTGCCGAATACGGAATTTTCAACAAGATATACGGCATTGCTACCAGTGCCTGGAAAGAGCTTATCAAAATCGGGTTACCCATCGGCTTTGCGATCTTTTTCGAAACGGCTGTCTTCGCAGCTGTTACTCTCTTCATGAGCAGTTATAATACGGCAACAATTGCGGCTCATCAGGCCGCTATGAACTTTGCGACAACACTATATATGATTCCGCTCAGTATTTGTATGGCGCTCACGATTCTGGTCGGGTATGAGGTAGGGGCAGGACGGCCGCGGGATGCAAAAATATACAGCGTAATGGGAATCAGCAGTGCGGTTGGTCTGTCATTGATCACGGCTGTTGTGCTTGTGATCTGGGGCGAACAGGTCGCCAGGCTGTACTCCACCGATCCACAGGTTATTCAGTTAGCGCAACATTTCCTGCTCTATGCGATTTTCTTTCAAATATCCGACGCTATCGCTACACCTACTCAAGGAGCACTGCGTGGATATAAGGATGTCAATTCGGCCTTTCTGATTACGTTTCTGGCCTATTGGGTTATTGGACTTCCTGTAGGATATATTATCTCACGTTGGACACCATTTGGTCCCTACGGCTACTGGATCGGCTTGATTACAGGTTTGGCCGCGGGAGCAGTGTCCCTTCTCTTCCGCCTGCTGGTTGTACAACGACGTTTTGCCGAAAAAAAACAACACGCAGAGGCTGTTTAGCCTTTGCGTGTATCAGCGTGTTTCCATGACATATGCAGTACCCGAAGTTATTCTTTTTTTCTCCACAATAGCTACTTCGTTCAGCTTTGGAGGATACAGATAATGTCTCTCCACATGCTGGTCCACCGCCTGAAATGCCTGCTCCTCATTTTCCGCAACGAGAATAACGGTTAAGGCTCCTTCCGAGCTGTCCACTTCGATTTTGAACAAATACATATTTATTCCCCTCCAAACCTGCTTTAAATGTTAAAAAATAAGCGGATGACTCGGGTCATCCGCATGAGTTTAAGAATTCCTAGATGTGAATCCATCTGGACATATAACAGCTAATTATTATTGGGACAAGCGCAAGGCCAGCTCGTAAAGCTCCATATTGAAATCTTTTTTCGTATTTACGACCTTGTCAATATCAGTGGCTACCAGCTTGCCATCAATCGTTCCGCAAGCCTTGTCCGATACACCCTCAATCAATTGACGAACAGCAAAGTCACCCAAACGGCTTGCCAGATTACGGTCAAATGCGGTTGGTGTGCCTCCACGTTGGATGTGTCCAAGCACCGTTACACGCGGCTCATAATCCGGACAGTTTTCCTGGATTACCTGTGCTACGGTTTCACCTTTGCCTGCGCCTTCAGCAACGATAATGATACTGTGGCGTTTGCCGTGCTTAAAGTTTTGCTTCATCCGATCAGATACTTCATTCAGGTCAAACTCTACTTCGGGCACCAAAATCGTTTCTGCGCCGGAAGCCAGACCTGCATGCAAAGCAATATCGCCGCAATGACGCCCCATAACTTCTACGATAGAAGAACGTTCGTGGGATGACATCGTATCACGCAGTTTGTTGATGGCGTCCACTACGATACTAACCGCCGTATCAAAACCAATCGTGTAGTCAGTGAAGGAGATGTCATTGTCAATCGTACCTGGAAGGCACATTGTTTTAATTCCTTGTTTGGTCAGTTTGTTAGCTCCTTGATAGGAACCATCGCCACCGATCACGACTAAGCCATCAATTCCACGGTTACGCAAAATTTCAGCGCCTCGCTTCTGTCCTTCCTCGGTCGTAAATTCCAGACACCGGGCAGATTGAAGTACAGTACCCCCACGTTGGATAATATCTCCGACACTTCTCAGATCCATCGGAAAAATATCATCATTCAGCAGGCCCTGATATCCGCGCTGAACCCCGAATACTTCAAGTCCAAAATACAAGCCGCTGCGCACAACGGCGCGAACTGCGGCGTTCATCCCCTGTGAATCTCCACCACTCGTTAATACTGCGATTTTCTTAACTGCTGTCATGATTTATGACCTCCTCAAAATGTTCATAAAAGCCTTCTTATCCATCGACTGTTTAAAAAGAAAAACAAACGCATGAGCGAACTGTTTTTCATTAAACGTTTCGAAACCGCGCGCACTTCTTGCTGCTCGCTAACTTTGGGGTCGGATAAATATAACGCCAGCAATCCCTCGATAATCATCCGGTGAAAGGAGCTGGCAGGGACATCTGCAATATCAGCCCGCGCCCGATTCACAACATAGGCGATCCGGTCCAGCATCATGTCGGTATCTTCATAATAATTGCAGAAGTTAAGATCTCCGCCCTTCCGGTCTTCGTCTTGATCGATTAGATAATCCAGCAAAATATGAAGACTGCACACATGTGGAAAATACGATACATGTATTGAGGCAGCCCCCGCATCCGTGAGATGCTGGTCGCTAGCAGCAAGAAACAGCATAAATACCCCCAGGGTTGAACCGGTAGCCGCAGCAAATTCGTTCCAGCGCAACTCCGGTGTACGGCCCTTATGAACCGACCACCAATCCAATAGCGCTTGTTCGCGCAATTCGGGTTTAATATGCTTGTAAACTTGCAAATCCGTGTATAATCCCGCCAGATCCTGAACGTAAGGCATTGCCGCCTCATAGCCAGGAAGCCTGCTTACACAAGACTGACAGGTTGTCACCAGCCCGGTCAAATAACCGCCATCCTCCTGCTCACGACGCAAAGCGTAATAATTCACTGGCTTAGCTGCGGGGTTGACCGCATCCAGCATAGACTGATGCAACAGCCTGAAATCATCCGGGTCCATGGACGTGCTGCGATCACACAGGTTGTCCAGATAATCGCTAATCGTCTGGTACGCCACAATAAGCGGAATTAACGTCTGCCGGGCAGACATATTCCCTGCGGCATAAACCGCCCCGCCTACACAGTGAAACGTCTTTTCTGCTATGCTTGCAAGTGCCTGACTTCTCAGCTCGGGATCCGGAATCTGTTTAGCCTTGTGTTTCCAATTTCCCAATTCCTGCTTCGTTTCAGGGAGAATGTGCTTGTACATTCGGCTCATTAGACCTATGGGGCCTCTCGGAACTTGATAACGTCCTTGCTCAACATAACTCAAATGACGGTGCCTCCACATTGTTGTCTACGTAATTATACCTATCCAAACCATACTCATTATAATATGATCGTCCTTTTAGCACAAATGAACAACCTCACTTTTTCTTTAATATTTAAGAAAAATGAGCCATTTTCACAAAAAATCTTTATACCTGTCATAACCAAATGCACAAAAATTGAAATTAAACAAAATTTACCCTGATAAAATTATTAATTTCAGAATAGGTTAAAAGCCCTGCCTATCCCTTATCCTCTACGGGCTTCAAGCCTTGAAAGGCATCCCCCATGTTGGCCTGCTTCCATTTTCCAAAAGCATAATAGAAAATGACCGCCACTGCTGAGATAACAGTGTTTTGGTAATTGGACCCTTGGTCAAGGAAGGTTTACGACTCGCCTCTGCTGCGCTCATCTTCTCAACTCCTACAATAATGACTAATGTTTTTTTCCATTACGGTATAATACCCTATTCCAGTTTAGCCTTCTCATATCATAAACTTTTTTACGCAAAAAAGCGCAGTCCCTTAAACTATAAGGAACTGCGCTCTCAATTCATCGTTTAACCGTAATATATAAGACATCCGTATGAACGGAACATTTCTTACAATTCAGTTACACTTACAGTTTATTTACGTTAGCTGCTTGGGGTCCACGGTTACCTTCAGTGATTTCGAATTCAACCGCTTGACCTTCTTCCAAAGTCTTGAAGCCGTCACCCTGGATTGCGGAGAAATGAACGAATACGTCCTCGCCACCATCCACTTGGATAAAGCCATAACCCTTTTCTGCGTTAAACCATTTTACTGTACCTTTCAAGTGAACAACCTCCTAAAAATACCGCCATCTATGGCGAATATCCATATTATACTTCATGCTTTTTCACAATGCAATTGATGTTTTGAGGGCTTTTACAGGCTGGAATGATTTGCTTTTGCGGCGGAAACTGCGGTATCATGAACCAAAACATCTTTAAAATCGGAGACATGCATATGATGAAAAAACACGAAATATACAAAAAAGACAATTGGAACATGATGACTGTCGAGGTGCAGGGCCGTTACATCGTTCTACGAGAAATATCCGATGACTGGGGTGAAGAAGCCCACACGTTTTTGAGCCGTCCGGCGCTGATGCATTGGGCTGAAAATCGGTTTCCCAAGCAGTCCTTTCAAGATAACGAGGAAGAGTGGCAGCAGATCATGAACGCTTTCAAACAGGTATAGCGCTTCATGGTGTCCAACAGCTTTCTCATCTTCATTATTCTGGCCTTTACGCTGGGCGGAGTGCTGATCATGAAACGTGATACGTTACCGGCTCCTCTCAAAAAGTGGATGGCCCTCACTGCCGTTATCATGGTTTGCTTTGCCTTTTATCTTATTGTATACAGCTTATTAAATATAGGTTCCGACCCAAGGTAAAGAAAATTATACTTTTGGGCGCAAGAGGTCATACTATGGCATAACAAGCCATGGTATAAGGAGGATATGCCGTTACATGCATGCCACAAAACCTCTTGCTCTGCTGCTCACGGTCAGCGTGGCGGTTTCTTCGCTTTGGCAGCCGCCCCGTACCGCCGCAGCCCCACCCCACATTTCGTTCGATCAGAGGAGGCTCTCCATGAGTGAAATCGTAAAACGCGCAGACGCATCTGTGGAAAATACCTGGAAGCTTGAAGACCTGTTTCCAGACCGCAAAGCATGGGATCAAGAGTACGAAGAAGTCAAACAACTAGCCAAAAAAGCTACACAATTCCAAGGCAAGCTGAATTCAGCCGAAGCAATTGTCAACTGCTTTAAGCTGGAAGATGAACTATCGCTTAAAACCGAGCGCGTATATGTGTACGCCCATCTGCATCATGACGAGGATACGGCTGAACCTACATATCAGGGCCTTTCGCAAAAAGCCAAAAAATTAGGCGTTGAGGTCAGTGAATCCCTGTCTTTCGTGACACCTGAAATTTTGGCGCTGCCCGACAATCAGCTCGATGCATTGATTAAAGATCCGAAGCTGGCAGATTATCGCTTTACACTTCAGGAAATGAAACGGGAGAAAGCGCATATTCTGGGTAAATCGGAAGAAGCCCTGCTGGCTCAGGTGGGTAACCTGGCTCAAGCGCCGCAAACTATTTTCGGTATGCTGAACAATGCGGATCTGAAATTTCCAAAGATAAAGGACGAGAACGGCAAAGAGGTTGAACTGACGCATGGCAGCTATATTCAATTCCTAGAAAGTCCGCACCGGGAAGTACGTGAGCGTGCTTTTAAAGCGGTGTACGACACTTATGCCAAGAATAAAAACACGATTGCTTCCACATTAAGTGCCAATGTGAACAAAAATGTTTTTTATTCCCGTGTTCGCAAATACCCTTCCGTATTAGAAATGTCGTTATACGGTGACAATATTCCGAAGGAAGTGTACTCCAATCTGATTGATACCATTCACGAGAGCTTACCTTTGCTGCACCGTTATATCAAGTTGCGCAAAAAGCTGCTGGGCGTGGATGAGCTTCATATGTATGACCTGTTCGCTCCGCTTGTGGACGAATACAAGCTTGACATTTCGTATGAAGATGCTAAAAAGCAAACGAAGGAAGGTCTAAAGCCGCTGGGCAAGGACTATCTGGCTTCGTTGCAAAAAGGCTACGATGATCGCTGGATTGATGTGTACGAAAATGAAAATAAACGTACAGGCGCATATAGCTGGGGTGCTTACGGTACTCATCCTTATGTGCTGCTGAACCATAAAGATAACCTGAACAGCATGTTTACGCTCGCTCATGAGATGGGACACGCGCTGCATTCGTATTACTCGGATAATGCGTTGAAATATCGGGATGCCCAGTACACTATTTTCCTGGCTGAAGTAGCATCTACAACCAATGAAGCGTTGCTGATGGATTACTTGCTGAAAAAGTCTACCGATCCAAAAGAGAAAATGTACCTTCTCACCTACTATGCGGACCAATTCCGTACGACGGTATTCCGTCAAACGATGTTTGCAGAATTTGAGAAAATCGTACATGAGCGCGCAGAACAGGGGGAATCCCTTACACCGCAGCTTTTGTCGGAGATTTACTATGATCTTAACGTGAAATATCACGGCCCTGGCATGAAAGTAGACAAAGACATTGAAATGGAATGGGCCCGTATCCCCCATTTTTATAACAGCTTTTATGTCTACAAATATGCTACCGGCTTCTCTGCGGCAACCAGCTTCTCGAAACAGATTCTGGAAGAAGGCCAACCAGCCGTTGACCGTTATTTAGGATTCCTGAAGAGCGGCGGTAGCGATTATTCGATTAATATTTTGAAGAAGGCCGGCGTGGATATGTCCTCTCCGCAACCGATCCGCGAAGCGATGAGCGTATTCGAGGAAGTTATTACGGAAATGGAAAAGCTGACCGCCGGAAAGTAAAACCATACACGATTAGAATCCAGCATTAAAACGATGCACGGATAAATCCCTTGTCCATGACGGGCAAGGGATTTTATAATGTAGCGGAAGGAGGTGGCATTTTGAAAACACAATGGTCTCTGATCGCAGCTCTTGTTATCGCTTTGTTAACGGCTGTATTCGCTGTCATTAACGTGAACTCGGTCCAAGTAAATCTTCTATTTCGTACGGTCAATGTCCCTTTGATTTTGCTTATTCTCGGCTGCACTCTTCTTGGAGGGCTTATCGTCGGTTCCTTCGGTATTTTCCGTCAATATAAGCTTCAGAGAGAGGTCAAACGTCTGACCACCCAGCTTCATACACTGCAAGAAGAGCACACACCCGCTGCGGAAGCATATGCGGATACCGTCTATAACACGTCTGGTTCGTCCAGTGCGGTGTCTACATCTGACAAGGATACAGAGCAAACGTCCTCTGACCTTGACCGGTTGTCCAAATGAGGAGGAGCAACAACATGACGATTCATCTGAACGAAAATTATATCATGACCTTTCTGAATCAACTATTGAACACCCCCAGTCCCAGCGGCTACACACATCATGTGATGGAACTGATCCGTAAGGAAGCCGCAAGCCTTGGGGTGCCCTTAGAATGGAACGCCAAGGGCGGTGCCATCTTGACCCTGGAGGGCCAGCAAACAGACCGTACAGTTGCGCTGAGCGCGCATGTGGATACATTGGGTGCGATGATACGCTCAATAACCAGTCACGGTACCTTGCGGCTGACATCTGTCGGCGGTTTTATGATGAACAGCATCGAGAACGAATACTGCCTGATTCATACCAGAAGCGGACAAACATATACAGGCACGATTCTGTCGAGCCATCCGTCTGTGCATGTCTATGATGATGCACGTAGCTTTGAACGCAAGGAAAGTCATATGGAGGTGCGGATCGACGAGCTTGTCGAATCTAAAGAAGACGTGCTCCAGCTCGGCATTGCGGTAGGGGATTTTATTTCGTTCGACGCCCGTCCGGTCGTGACACCCAGCGGCTTTATCAAGTCACGTCATCTGGATGATAAAGCCAGCGTGGCTGCACTGTTTGGTTTACTGGAATCCGCTGTACGCGAAGACTGGAAGCCTCGTCATACCGTTAAGCTGATCATTTCCAACTATGAGGAAGTCGGTCACGGGGCTTCTTACATCCCCGAGGATGTCAGCGAGATGATTGCCGTCGATATGGGCTGCATAGGCGAGGATCTGAGCTGCAAGGAGACGGATGTATCCATCTGCGCCAAAGATTCTTCCGGGCCTTATGATTATGACATGACGACACGCCTGATTGAGCTGGTCAAGGAGCTGAATATCCCGTATGCGGTTGATATTTATCCGCACTATGGTTCAGACGCTTCGGCTGCTCTGAAAGCAGGCAACAATATCCGCGCTGCGCTGATCGGCCCTGGCGTACACGCCTCCCATGCGATGGAGCGTACGCACAAGCAGGCCGTGGTGAACACCGCCCGTCTGCTTGCGGCTTATGTGACGGTTTAATCCGAATGATGACGACCGGCCTGTTCCACTGGAGAATAGGTCGGTGTAGCTTAGCAAAGCCTTGAGGAAGAGCTTGGCGTGAAACTTTTGGAACGAACCAAAAGGCAAGTTCGACTTACGTCAGCAGGAGCGATCTTTTTAGAAGAATCCAGAAACATGGTTTCTCAATTGGAAAAATCCATTAAGATGACACAGCTTGCAAGTCAGGGGAAATTCGGACATTTATCCATCGCTTTTGTAGATTCGGCATCTGGCAGTCTGATGGTTAACGCCTTAAAGAAATTCCGGGAGCGTTTTCCAGACGTGAAGCTTACGTTGTTTGAAATGACATCTGCCCAACAACTGAAAGCCATACACGATGACAAAGTTCATGTGGGCTTCATGCGCTGGGCAGATCCATCTATACATATCACCTCTCGGCTCTACACCAACGAATCACTCATCGCCGTACTTCCCGCAACACATCCGCTAGCCCACCATCCAACCTTGTCTTTACGTTCTTTAGCGGAAGAATCTTTTATCCTGTCTCCGCCTCATATGGGATCGTCTTTTCATGATCTCATATTAGACTTTTGCAGACAACACGGCTTCCAGCCCCAAATCGTACAGGAAGCCGTTCAAATGTATACAATCGTTAATTTGGTAGCTGCTGGTATAGGCATCTCCATTGTTCCCTCTTCCGTTTCTGTTTTCCAACGCATAATGTTAGGTAGCTTCGAGTTTTCAAGTCAGGACATGAGTTATTTCCACGACAGATGTACTGGAATAAATACAAACAAGCAAGTCTCCATCTTTAACGGAGACTTGCTTGTTTAAGTAACAACGGAAAAGCGATTCACGCATCATACTTATTTCGTATTTTAAGATTTACTTTGTTCGATTTGCTCGGCCAGCTCGTTCAGATAGGTCCAGCGCTCCATTTGATGCTCCAAATGCTGTTCGGCCTTCGTTTGCTCAGCCATAAGCTCCTGTAGTCGTGCGGAATCATTGAAAGACTCTTCCATCTGTCGCTGGATGCTAGCCAACTTCTCCTCAGCCTGTTCGATCAATTCGTCAATTTGCTCATATTCCCGCTGTTCCTTAAAGGTGAATTTAAGCTTGGTTTTGGTGGTCTCCTTGACTGAATCCGAAGCATCCGCAGACTTAGACGTGGAAGACTGAGCAGAAGAAGTACCCGCCGAGACAGACGAATTCGCAGCGGATGGAGCATTTTTACTGATCCATTCTGCATACTCGCTATAATCGCCCACATGCACACGCACCTGTCCTTCTCCTTCGAATGCCAGTACCTTGTCTATCGTGCGGTCCAGGAAATACCGGTCATGGGAAACGATAAAAACAACACCCGGAAATTCATCCAGATAGTCCTCCAGCACGGAAAGAGTCTGAATATCCAGATCATTCGTCGGTTCATCCAGTAACAATACATTTGGTGCGGACATCAGCACACGCAGCAGGTACAAGCGCCGTTTCTCGCCCCCTGACAACCGGGAAATGACCGTCCATTGCGCGCTTGGCGCAAACAGAAAACGCTCCAGCATTTGCGCGGCTGTAATAGCCGAACCATCTGCTGTGCGGATCACTTCGGCTTCTTCCTTAATGTATTCGATGACACGCAGCGATTCGTTCATTTCCTGATGTTCCTGGGTAAAATAACCGAGCTTCACGGTCGGTCCCACAATCACACTGCCTGAATTCGGTTCTACGCGCTGTGCAATCATTTGGAGCAGAGTCGATTTTCCGCTACCATTGGGACCCACAATCCCAACCCGGTCACCGGGCACAGCGATATAGCTCAAATCCTGAATCAGCTTACGGGAACCTACCGATTTGGACAGGCGATCCAGCTCCAGTATTTTCTTACCGAGACGCGCGGAGGCAACCGACATGTCTACAGACCCGGAACGAGCTTCCGGCTGCTGATCCTTAAGCTGTTCAAATCGTTCAATACGCGCTTTCTGCTTGGTCGAACGGGCCTTTGCCCCCCGGCGAATCCATGCTAGTTCATTACGCAACAGGTTTTGCCGCTTTTGCTCCGAAGATGCTTCCCGTTCCTCGCGTTCTGCCTTTAGCTCCAGAAAACGGGTATAGTTGGCCTCATAGCGGAAAAGTCGACCATGATCCAGCTCTAGCATGACAGTTGCCACTCTATCCAGAAAATAGCGATCATGCGTAATCATCAACAACGCGCCGCGTCTTTTCTGCAAATACTGCTCCAGCCATTCAACCGACTCATTATCAATATGGTTGGTAGGCTCATCCAGAATGAGTAGCTCACAGGGCTGGATCAAAGCTGCTGCCAAAGCAACCCGCTTACGCTGTCCACCAGAGAGCACTCCCATACGTGCCTCAAACTGCGTGATACCCAGCCGGGTCAGTATGTTTTTGGCCTCACTCTCCAACTGCCATGCCTGGAGCGTATCCATTTGCTGGCTTGCCCGCAACAGGCGGTTTTGAAGCTCCTCGCTGCCCGGATTCAGCTCCAGCATCTCCATCGTTTCCGTATATTCGCGCACCGCCTTCATTTCCGGCTGGTTGCCGTGAAAAATATGTTGGAGTACCTTCACCTCAGGGTCAAACTCCGGATTTTGCGCCAAATATTGAATGCGTACACCGTTGTTGACCGCAATATTACCATCATCCGGTGGCTCTAAGCCGGAAATCACGCGTAAAAACGTTGATTTACCAGTGCCATTCACACCAACGACCCCTATTTTGTCACGTTCATCCATGCCAAAGGAAGCATCCTCAAACAACATTTTTTCGCCATAGCTTTTCGTTATATGTTCAACGGTCATAATATTCATACGGATTCCCTACTCTTCCCCTATTTTGTGATGCATCTTGTTTATTTTAACACAGTCACACCAAATGATTAAAAAAACCGTGATCTGAACGAGGTCAGTACGGTTTCTAGCTTTACAATATCACGGTCTGCGTATCCCGCTCCCGGCTTCACAGCCGTACATAAACAAGTTAGCCACAAATTCAGCCGTCTGATCCACATCGCATTCACGGAAATCTTTATCCAGTAAAATGTCCATTTTGAGGCGCTCCATCATGCCAATGAAAGCCTTCGCATGAAGCTCAGGCTGCTGCACACCCTCCAAAGCCAGTTTGTTTTTGACCATATCGGTATAATCCTGAATAAATCCGCGCATAAACTCCATTAAATCAGGGTCATTGTTCGGGGTCATAAAAAACAACTTGGTATGCTGCTTGCGCTTGTAGTGTAATGTAAGTGCAGTTTTGCCATTCGCAGCAGTCCCTCTCCCAAAGCGCGGTTAGCCAGTGCGCCCTGCATTTCGGCCAGGTATTGCTCGCAATCTCTGCGCGTAACCGCTGTAAAAAGCTGTTCTTTGCTTTTGAAGTACAAATATACCGTGCCTTTGGCAACACCCGCCTGTTCTGCAATCTCGGAAATCTTGCTTTCATAAAAGCCTTTGGTGCCGAAGATTGTATAAGCGGCGTCCAAAATAGCTTCATATTTATCTCCATGTATACCGCCCATCTTCGCACCTCCCTGTATTAAAGGATAAACAGAATTCCTGCCAGAGCGACCAGCCCCCCGAAAATGGAGCTAATGCTGTTCACTCGATCATTGCTCATCCAGCGCCATCCCCGCACATAGACTGTCGGCTGTCCACAATGCGAGTCCACCTCTACTTCCCGATCACAAACCGTGCAGAACCGCATCATTTGCACCGTAGCACCCAGATAAGAATCGGCAAAAGCCCCCGCGCTGCCAGATATTCCTCCGATCAGTGCCCACAGCCATAGTGGCAGGCCCGGCATTCCTGCGGCGTATCCAAAGACCCATGCCCCTGTTCCAATCAGCACGCCCCCAGCCAAAGCCGCGGCCGTCCCCAGAGAAGATACACCTCCCGAGGTTCCGGGTGCCAGCACCTTGCCATTCAGTATCGAGCGAGGCGGCTTGCGGCTCAGGCTGCCAAATTCCGTTGCCCACGTATCCGACGTGACCGTAGCCATGACGCCAACAAAAGTCAACTGCCAGGCAACATGAGGCCAGATCGCATATCCCAGGCACAGCAGCATACCTAATCCCCCGTTGGCCCATACCTGTCCTGCATCCCGGTTTCCGGTTTTGGCATACGATTTTTCAAGCTCTGCCTTGCGCTCCTTTTTGAACCTCGACAGCAAGGTTGATGTGATGAAGAACAGGAGCAAGGTCCCAAACCAAAACAGGTTACCTGCACCATAATACACGGTTCCCATCAGCACAGCTGCCGCAAAGCCCGATAAGGTTAAGGATTTTTTATAAAAAGCAGCCCCCGCCACTATAGCAGCGCCAAGCAATCCGATGATCCAATCCATGATATACCCCCACTTTGAAATGAATCTCTCGTTTTTCTTTTTTCAGTTCGTATATTATTGTACAACGCTCTACACTTATATAAAAGCCGCGTCCCATGCTATGGCACAGGACACGGCCCTTACATTCTTGCGTACGAGAATCACTCCATACTGCCCAACTACCAAAGAACTCCCTTTTTAATCATCTTCATTGATACTATCCATGCATCAGCTTAACCGATTGTGCAGCTTCCTTGACGGTCAGTTCCCCAAAATAGCTCGAAACGATCTCCACTCATTGTTGGCCCTACACCTGCCGGAGTGCCTGTAAAAATAATATCGCCCTCACCCAGTCCATAATGATTCCCTATGTAATCAATGATATGCTTGATGGAAAAAATCATATCCTTGATATGGCCGCGCTGTACTTCCTGTCCATTTTTGAGCAATGAAAAATCCTGCTGCTCCAGCGTGTCCAGTTTCTCTAGAGGCAAGAACGGTGTAACGGGAGCAGAAGATTTGAACCCTTTAGCCGCCGTCCATGGGTGACCCTTTTTCTTGAGAACGCTTTGTACATCACGCAGGGTAAAATCAATTCCGAAGGCAAAAGCATTCAGAATCGCTTCCGCAGACATATCCGGTTCGTAATTACGACCCACAGCCACAACCAGCTCAGTCTCGTAATGAATGTCTCCTTGATCTTTAGGAAGCTCCAGTGTTGCTCCATCCAGCGGAACTACCGCATGAGAAGGCTTTAAAAAAATCATTGGCTCTGTGGGAAGCTCATTTCCCAGTTCCTCGGCGTGCAGCTTATAATTGCGCCCGACACAGTAAACATTACGAATTTCCACGTTCATTACGACCCGTCACCCTTCCCGCGTATGTAGTCCCATTATTTAATAAATAGATTACGTATATAGTGCCACATCCGGTGCTTGGAATGCAAAAAAACCTGCTCCCAGCGATCCGGCCAATTGGTACAAATCATCAATTCAGGATGTAACGAGGCCAATCTCCGCATCATGCTACGGTCATCCACCGTCCATGCCATGACAGTGATACCGCGTCCGGTCAAGTCTTTCATCAGCTTTCGATCCAAACGCGGGTAGCCCATGGATAGAAAAGAGCATTGCAGCCCTTCCAACTGCTTTGCCAGATCGTCCGGACGAGCATCAATAATCAGCCCGGTACGGATACCTGACGCCAGCTCTTTGGCCCGGCGTAAAGCCGAACGCTCAAAAGAGGTCAATACCACCTCATTCTCCATATCTCGCGCCACAATTTCACGGAGTACGGCCTTCTCCAGCCCCGGATACATATCTCCTGCGGTTTTCAGCTCAATATTGAGCGATACGCGGCCACGACACAGATCCAGCACTTGTGCGAGAGCAGGAATGCTTTCACCTTGATATTCCGTGCTTTTCCAGCCACCTGCATCCAGACGTTTCAGCTCTTTCCAGTCTGTATCCTTCACCCGACCTGTGCCGTTAGTCGTGCGCTCCAGCGTGAAATCATGAATGACCACCGGAACGCCATCCTTCGACAGTTGTACATCCAGCTCAATCCAGCGCACAAACGGCTGATCTATTGCAAGCTTAAAAGCCGCCAACGTGTTCTCGGGAGCAATTCCTGAAAAACCGCGGTGAGCTACGCACAAATTGTCCATTCCGGTTATGACCTCCATCCACAGGTTGTTTCAAGTCAAAGATTCCTTTGACAACTATCGGGCGGTTACTGTACCGTCTGCGCCTACTGATACATTACCCGGTGACATCGCCGCTACTCCTTGCAAAATTTTGCTGGCTTCCGCATCCTTCAATGGGACCGGTTGGCCCAGCTCTGCCCGAAAAGGAGTCAGCTTCATGCTGCAAGCCCCAGCCCGGGTGCAGGTTGCCTGAAATATCGCTGTATCCCAGGTGGCTGGTACTGTAGATTTAGAAAAAATAAAATTCCCTGTGCTGTATGCAATCCATTTGCCTTTATACTGCTCCATGCCCTGTAGTACGTGCGGGTGACCTCCGATTACGAGATCTGCCCCTGCATCAATAAAAGCGTGCGATAGCTCGGTTTGATGAGGCTCCAGTGCAGTAGCGCGCTCCTTGCCCCAATGCGCAATGACAATGACCAAATCAGCCTGCTTGCGCGCTTCGCGAATCGACTTCACAATCGCGGTCGAATCGTAGGCTCCTGCAACGCCGGGCTGTTTGGTGCCTGCATTCCAGTTGGCCTCGGGCATAACCCGTGTAGCGCCTAGCAATGCAATTTTAATACCTTTACGCTCAAAATAGTGCGGAGCATACGCTTCTTTTGCATTACGCCCGGCTCCGGTATACGCTATATCGTTGTCCTTCAAATATTTCAGCGTATCCAGTAAACCGTCTGTGCCCTGATCCAAAATATGATTGTTGGCCAAATTTACAGCATCTATCCCTGCCGCAGCCAACGCAGTCAACGCCTTGGGAGAAGACTTATACACATACGTTTTATTCAGCGCACCCACGCCCGCGGTTGTAACTGGCGTTTCCAGATTGGCTATCGTCAGATCGTCCTTGCGAAACAGATTTCCGAGATATTGATATGGAAAATCAAATCCGTTCTTTTCCAACCGCTGCTCAACCTTACCGGAAAACTGCACATCCCCTACAAAATGAAGCGTGACTGTCGGTGAAGCTGTTCCATCCGATGCGGCTTTCCTCCCCTGCTCCGATTCGTTGGGGTCAGTAGATTTCCCACTGTCCGATGCATCCTTATTTGAAGAGCTGTCCAGTGATTGCCCGTCTTTCTCCGAAGATGATCCTGATTCTGTCGATTTGCCTTCGGCAGCATTTGTGTCAGATGAGGTCGCGGGGCGGCTGTCTGTAACTGTAGTAGTATCAGAAGGTTGCTCTGTCTTATCTTCAGCAGCGTGCTCATCTCCATTGGAGCTGTCGTCCGGTTGTTCATTTGAAACGGCTGTAACGTTCTCTCTTAACGGGCTAGAAGACTGTCCTCCACCCGCTGAATCCGTTTTGCTCTTGTTCTCCTGTTGTAATAGTCCGGCGTTTTCCGCAAGAGAGCTACTCTTCCCATGTTCAAATATGTAATAATATCCGAAAAGACCTACGATCATAAGCAGCAGGACCAGATTCGTGATGATCCAAGCCTTGCCTATTTTTCGCTTCCTTGCTTTCTTTCGACCTTCATTTTTCTGTGATCTGGGAGGGTACATTCTTCACTCCTTCTATGCTGTTGCATATGCATTACATTCTTGAATGATCCGGCGATTTTAACACCTTCTCCATTATATATCAAATTTCGGTATAAATAGAACCCCTCGCTTGGGATCGCGAAGGGTTCGTTATTCAAGTGCTCCAACCATTTAATTATGCCTGTACCTTGACCGCTTCCCGTTCCGCAGCTTGGACGGCGACAGAGGCCCATTCCTTGGCTTGGCGGATACAATCCGGCAACCCGATGGCATCATAGCCAGCACCCAAAACATACACTCCCGGCATCGTTGTACGCAGTTCTTCTCGCAGATCGGCGATAGCCTGAGGGTGTCCTACCGGATATTGCGGCATAGAGTGGCGAAGACGGGTAATTTCCGTAAATAGCGGAGTCGCCGTAACCCCCATCATGTCCTGCAAATCCTTACGTACCAGCGCAGTCAGTTCATCATCGGGTAGCTCTACCGTTTCTTCGGCTCCAGCACGTCCCACGTAGCAGCGCAGCAGTACTTTATCGTCCGGACTGGTATGCAACCACTTGGCGGACGTCCACGTACATGCCGTCACACTGCGTCCCTCTTTACGGGGAACCAGAAAACCGGAACCATCAAAGACATTCTCGATGTCTTTTTTATTAAAGGCCATGACCACATTCGCCACGGACACATAATTAACGGCTTCCAGTGCCGCCACATTCACATGTCCTCGCAACAGCGGCGCTGCAGCAAAATTCGGAGTCGTGATAAATAGATCGTCCGCATCCAACGTCTCCCCATTATCCAATACAACATGGTAGACACTGCCTTCACCGCCTGCTGTCTTTGTGAATTCTGTAACAGCAACGCCTGTACGCAAATCACAGTCATGCAAGTCATTTAGTAACGCATGTACCAAACTTTGCAGTCCTTGACGGAAGGTCAGGAAAGCACTTTTTTTCGTGCCTGTATGCGTCTCGGCTGGCTTTCTTCCGGTCATCATCCCGTGAATGAGGCTTCCATATTGCTGCTCTACTTCAGCAAATTGCGGGAAGGTCGCCTGCAAGCTCAGCGTCTTCATATTGGCAGCATATATGCCAGCCAGCAGCGGCTCGGTTACATTTTCCAGCACTTCTTTGCCCAGTCGGCGTTCGATAAAATCACCCAAGGCTTCATCACCGGGTATGCGCCGAGACGGAATAACAAAGTCCATCATGGCCCGCAGCTTGCCGCCCAACGAGATGAGCCCGCTTCGCAGAAATGGTTGCAGCTCCGTCGGAATTCCCAGTACCAGACCGGGGGGCATCGGATGGAGCTGACCTTCATGCAAAATGTATGTTTTCTTCGCCTCTGGATTCGTGCTTACCAGCTCATGATCCAGCTCCAGCTCTTGTGCCAGCTCGATCATAGCCGTTTTACGGGCCAGAAACGAATCCGGCCCTTTTTCAATCACAAACCCGTCTTTATGCAACGTTTCGATTTTCCCACCCAACACTGGGGCCTTTTCCACCAGCGTAATTCGTGGTGTGTAGCCTGCTTCTTTGTACATTTTACGTGTATAAAAAGCTGCGCTCAGTCCGGTCAATCCTCCGCCTACAATCACAATGTTGCGTAGTTTTTGCTCCATTATGTCCTCATCCCTTTTTCCATTGGTCTATGATGACATCGCTAAGCGTCTCCATGTACAATGGATCACTGTTAAGCGAATCAATCCGCTGGAAACGCATATCCAATTCCTTCGCCAAAGCCTGTGCCTCAATATCCAGATCGTACAGTACCTCCAGATGATCTGAAACGAAGCCGACTGGCGCAGCCAGCACATATTCAACCTGCTCTTCCTTTAGACTATGCATGGTATCCAGGATGTCAGGACCGAGCCAAGGCTCTGCTGTACGGCCCGCGCTTTGCCACGTAAACTGCCAGTTTGTGATTCCTGCCTTGTCCGCAACAGCTTGCGAAGTAGCCATCAATTGCTCTACATAAGGATCACCCATCGCCAGAATCCGCTCAGGCAAGCTGTGTGCACTGAACAATACACGTACCTCGTCCCGGTTCGCCCCTGCTTCTTCGAAAAGCGCCAGCTTTGCATTTACACGCTCGGTCAACGTCTTGATCAGCTTTGGATGAAGATGATAGCTTTCCACAAACGATATAGCCAGATTCAGTTCCTGTGCCTTGGCCTGTGCGCGCTTAATATAAGTGCCTACACTCATCACGGAATAATGCGGAGCCAGCACGACACCTACCGCTTTACGGATACCGTCTTGCACCATAGCCTCCACGCCATCCTCAATGAACGGCTTGGCATGTTTGAGTCCCTGATAGCAGACAAATTCAATATCCGGATTACGATTTTCCCGATTTAATGTTTCTTGCAGATTTTGAACCTGACGATCCGTATTTTGACGTAGCGGAAATACACCGCCCACAATGGCTTCATAACGATCCTTTAATTCTTTCAATTGCTCCGGGGAAGGAGCGTTGCCACGACGAATATGTGTGTAATAGGCTTCCACTTGATCCAAACTTTCCGGTGTCCCGTAGGACATAACCAGTACACCCACTTTGGTTTTCATCAGCACATCACCTCTTCAAATTTCTGATTGATTACGTCTTTATCAAAACGGAACGGGAATACTCATGCACATACTCCGTAAGCTCTCTCAACTTATCTAATGAAGCTTCTGGAAATAAACCGTGACCCAGATTAAAAATATATCCCGGCTCCAAAATCCCTTCATCCACAATCGTTTTCGCATACTGTTTGATTACATCCATCGGCGCTGTGAGCACGTAAGGGTCCAGATTTCCCTGCACACCAAAACCATTACCCAAACGACGGCGTCCTTCAGGTATACTTACCCGCCAGTCCAGTCCGATCACATCGGCCTTTACCCCGCCCAGCAGCGGTAGCAACTCGCCAGAGCTTACACCTGGAAAATAGATTTTTGGTACGTCCAGATCAGACAGCTCATGGAAAATACGTGTAATCGTCGGCAGCACAAACATTTGAAAATCATGAGGCGAAAGCGCCCCTACCCAGCTATCAAACAGTTGAAATGCCTTGCCGCCATTAGCAATATGGGCACGCACGTATGTAATAACCATGTCTCCAAGCTTGTCCATCAGCCGATGCCATAATTCAGGCTCTCCGTACATCATGGCTTTGGTGCGGATATATCCTTTGGACGGTCTTCCTTCTATTAAATAACTCGCAATTGTAAAAGGAGCTCCAGCGAACGTAATCAGCGGTACCTCCAGCTCACGGTCCAAAATACGGATCGTTTCCAAAATGTGACTCAAATCTCGTTCTACATCAATCGGGCGCAGCTTGTCCACGTCCGCCGCTGTCCGGATCGGATTATCAATAACCGGACCGATATTTTTGACAATATCAAAATCAATCCCCAGCGAGGCTACCGGATTCATAATATCAGAATATAAAATAGCAGCGTCTACCCCGAGCTTGCGCACGGGCATTAAGGTCACTTCTGCAGCCAGCTCGGGCTGACGACAAATTTCAAGCAACGTGTATTTCTCTTTAATTTTGCGATATTCAGGATCATATCTTCCGGCCTGCCGCATGTACCATACGGGAATATGATCCACAGCCTGCTTGCGGCAAGCGCGGATAAAGGTATCGTTGTAGGTCATGACTTCAGCCTCCAGTTCGAATCGTAACTACTGTATTTTATTATGCCCTTTTTCAAGAGTCGTAACAACCGCCGCTGGCGGACAATCCATGACAAACCCATGACATTTGGATAAAGTTTCAATGAAGTGTGCTATACTAGAGGAATGGCTTTTTTAAAGCTCCGGGAAGTTCTACATGGATTCTACATGGATAAGTAGTTTTGCATCAGCATGAAATGGCAGAAAGGAAGTGAAAGCACATTGAAAACGTGGGAGACGTGGAAAGTCAATCTCATTGTGCTTTGGTTCGGTCAGTTTCTGGTCAATGCGGGTATTACGATGATTACTCCGTTCCTCGCTCTTTATCTGGCCCAAGACCTTCATGTGAAGGGAGAGCATGATATCGGTCTGTGGGCCGGAGTCATTTTTGCCGCAAACTTTTTGACTTCATTTATGTTCCAGCCTCTATGGGGCAAACTGGCTGACCGATATGGGCGCAAAGTAATGCTGCTCCGCTCGGGCTTCGGTATGGCTCTGGTGATTGGCTGCATGGGTTTGGTCACCCATCCGTGGCAACTGTTGGCGCTTCGTCTGCTGAACGGTACGATTTCGGGCTTCAATCCGGCTTCGATTTCTCTGGTGTCGGGTACCACACCCAAAGAACGGACCGGTTTCGCTATGGGGATTATGCAATCCGGTCAGATGGCGGGTACGATTCTCGGCCCTCTGATGGGCGGTTTTTTGGCTGACTGGGTTGGATTCAGACCGATCTTTTACATTACAGGCGCTCTTATTCTTGTAGCCTCTCTCATCGCAATGTTTCTGGTTAAGGAAGATTTCAGCAAAGCCGAAGCTGCACGAATACCGCAAATTTCGGTTCTTGCCGGATTAAAGGAGCTAAGCCATACGCCCCAGCTTCCGGCTCTGTTTACCGTAACGTTCCTGCTCCAGTTTGCCATGATCAGTACGGTATCTTTGTTGCCGTTATATGTGCAAAAGCTGTATGGGTCGGCAGAAGGAATTGCGCTCATTGCCGGCTTTGTTACAGCCATTACCGGCGTATCCAATATGGTCGCTGCGCCGCTGCTTGGAAGATTGAGTGACAAGATCGGGGCACACCGCATTTTGACCCTCGCTCTGCTCGGAACCGCGCTCATGCTCATTCCGCAGGCTTTTGTCAATCAGGTATGGCAGCTCGTCACGATCCGTTTTTTCATGGGTATATTTATGGGCGGACTGCTGCCAAGCGTAAACGCGCTGATTCGCACGTATACACCGGAAGGCATGGAAAGCCGCTCGTTCGGCTTCAATACCAGCTCGCTGGCGCTTGGTAATATGCTGGGCGCTGTGATTGGCGGGGTACTGTCCGGGTTTATCGGCATCGAAGGATTGTTCATCATTTCAGGTGTTCTGCTGATCGTCAATATATTCTGGGTACGTATGAAGCTCTATGATCGTAAGCCTGCACCTGATTTCAGGTAAGATAGCCTTCTGGTAAGGTCAGCCTTCCAGAACAGACAAGAACCTCCGCTCCACAATTTTGTGGACAAGGAGGTTCTTTTTGTATAGCTACTTTTTGTATAGCTATATAAGTAACACTACAGCCTATTTTACACGGGCCAATGCCAATCCGTCATAGGCTGGCAAAAGCGTACTGACTAGTCGCGGGTCCGTAGCTATCGTTTCGTTAAAGCGTCTCACGGCCTGTACGGCAGGACCGTTCTTGTCGGTATTGAGCGTCCGTCCGCGAAGGAAACAGTTATCTCCCGCAATAATGGCACCTGGATTCGCAAGAGCAATCGCATATTCCAGATACACCGGGTAATTTTCCTTATCGGCATCGATGAAGAAAAAATCGAAGGTCCTCCCCTCTTCCTGAAGCTCCTTCAGGCTGTCCGCTGCAGGTCCGAGACGATATTCGACACGGTCACCGTAGCCGTTTTCCTCCATATGTCTATGTGCCAGTGCCGCATACGCTTCTTTAAGCTCCAATGACACAATGCGTCCCTTTTCTCCCAATCCACGGGCCAGACATAATCCACTGTATCCGCCTAATGCGCCAATCTCCAGTATCTGCTGCGCGCCGGATACCTCAATTAGAAAGGTCAGCAGCTTTCCGTAAGGATGAGCCACCGATACCTCAGGCATCCCCTCTGCAACAATGGCCTCCCTGATGCCGCGTAGCGTTTCATCTTCCTGTACCAGTTGGTCTACATATTGTTCAGGGGTCATATTGGGTGTAATTTCCACGTTTCATCTCTCCTTCTCGCTTTATCATAACGCAGGTTGGACGCGATGTCCTTCGTAAATTATTTGCCTTAATTATTTGTCTCTTCGTGTACAATGACCTATACTATAGGGATTGAACCAAGCTTATATGATTATGAGGACGGAGTGAATACGTTTAATGACTCAACTGCAACTAATTGCAACTGCGCCGATGGGACTTGAAGCCGTCGTGGCTCGGGAGCTCAGAGAACTCGGATACGAGGACCTGACCGTCGAGAATGGCCGCGTCGTTTTTTCCGGTGATTATATGGATATATGCCGGTGTAACCTGTGGTTGCGCACATCAGACCGCGTTCTTATTAAAATGGGTGAATTTGCCGCAACCACCTTCGACGAGCTGTTCGAGGGCACCAAAGCTTTGCCATGGGAGGATTGGATTCCTATGGATGGTGAATTTCCGGTAGAGGGACGTTCGCACAAATCACAGCTTAGTAGCGTACCAGCCAGTCAGGGAATCGTCAAGAAGGCGATTGTGGAAAAACTCAAGGAAACCTACCACACGGATTGGTTTGAGGAGGACGGCCCTCGTTATGTTATAGAGGTCATTCTCTTAAATGACCGTGCATTGCTAACGCTTGATACGACAGGTCCGGGGCTGCACAAGCGCGGCTACCGCAAGCTCGTAACGGAGGCTCCGCTCAAAGAGACGATGGCTTCCGCTCTGATTCAGCTTAGCCGCTGGACCCCGGATCGACCGTTCTATGACCCGTGCTGCGGTTCCGGTACTCTGCTGGTAGAAGCAGCAATGCAGGCATGGAATATTGCTCCGGGGCTGAGACGTACCTTTAACTCGGAAGACTGGCCTGTCATTGGTCGCGAGCTATGGGATCAGGCTCGCGACGAAGCGATGGATTTGACCCGCGATGACATTCCTTTCGAGATTGCAGGCAGCGATATTGATCCAGGTGCCATCGAAGTCGCTGAGGCTGCTGTAAAGGCGGCTGGCTTCGCTAAAGATATCTCATTAAAGGTCATGCCTGTAACGAAAGTCAGACTTGAAGGCCAATATGGTGTGATGATTACCAATCCACCTTATGGTGAGAGACTGAGTGAGGAAACCGAGGTGGAGAAGCTGATCCGGTCAATCGCACGCACGGCAGCGGAAATGAAGACATGGTCCTTCTTTGCCATCAGCTCTACCAAGCAATTCGAGCACTATTGGGGCCGTAAAGCCGATAAGCGCCGCAAGCTGTTTAATGGCCGGATCGAATGTCAATACTATCAGTATCTGGGCCCTCTACCACCGCGCCGCAAAGATACTCCGCCGTCGCAGTCTTAAATAGATGATGCCAGGCCAGGAAGCGAACCATCCGTTCGCCTTCTGGCCTGATTTGTGCTGTTCATAGGATAAAAATGTAGCTTTCCCCTGTTGTACTGGAAGGAAAATGCTGTATTTTCTTTACTTAATCATTGAAATGCGCGGGATGAGCGCTATAATAATTAAAGGCGATTTCGGTTTTAACATTACGTTAATATTTAGTTTATACTAGCCGAACATTTCTGCCGAAGGGGGTAAAGTGTTGGTTATTCGCACGGCCAGTGCAAATCGCACTGGAAACATGTTCAGCAGAATGCTGTTGTCCCGATATTTCGGGTTTGGTCTGTTTTTTGTACTTATGATTGGCAAGCTCGTTCTGATCCACCATAACCTGCATGCCCAAAATATTGACATGAATCCGCTGGATTATGTCATCGCTATCGGTTCGCTCTTGCTTGTGAGTTTTTGGACCTTATGGCTGTCACGGCGCGGACGTTTAATAGCTCTTGTGGTGCTTGATATTTTTCTTACCGCACTCATTTACTCTGACATGGTTTATTACCGGTATTTTCAGGATTTCATTACGATTCCCGTCTTGCTTCAAGCCGGACAAGTTGATTCCCTGGGTGGAAGTATCATATCTCTGATGTACTGGTGGGATCTTTTCTTTTTTGCAGACTGGATCCTGTTCATTCCGTATGTGATGTTCGTGGCTTCCCTGCGGCGTCGGTATAGAACGAGTGATTCTTACATCGAAACGTCACGCGGTTCATTCAGCAAAAGGTTTCTGCTTCGCTTCTCCAAGGGCGCGTTGGCCTTCCTGATCGGCTACATTTTTACCTTTGGACCGATTAAATACTATACGTCCACGTGGGCAACCGGCATATTCGTCGGTAACTGGTGGTCGATGGCCCTGTACAATGTAACCGGGCTGATCGGATTTCACGGGTACGACATTTACCGTTATGGACAGGACCATCTGGGATCCCAGCCTACGCTGGCTCAGGCAGAGTCCGATAAGGATAAGGAATGGTTTAATCAGCATCAAAAGCTGCTTCAGGTGAAAAATGACCTTTCAGGCAAGTATAAAGGCAAAAATGTGATGGTCATTCAAGCCGAAGCGTATATGAACTTTTTCATCGGCAAGGAGATCAACGGTCAGGCCATAACGCCTAACTTTGACAAGCTGACGAAGGAAAGCATGTATTTTAACAATTATTATCACCAGACTGCGCAGGGCCGTACTTCAGACGCGGATTTCACTACACATGCTTCACTGCATCCGCTCCCTACAGGCTCGGTATTCATCCGTTATGCGGACCATAAATTCGATACGTTGCCTTCTATTCTAAAAGATACTGGCTACAGCCCTAATGCATTTCACGTTTACGACAGCAGCTTCTGGAATCGCTACACGATGTATAAGGCGATGAACTATGACAAGTTCTACAGTAAAAAAGATTTTAAAATAGACGAGCCGCTTGGCTGGTCGCTGGGAGACAAATCCTTTTTCCGGCAGACGCTCAATGATCTCACCACTGAGGTCAAACAGCCGTTCTACGCTTATATGGTCGGAATTTCGAGCCACCACCCTTACAATCTGTCACCTGACGCTGTGGATTTGGATGTTGGCGAGTTTGAAGGGACCATGTTCGGAGACTATTTGAAATCCGTGCATTATGTGGATGAAGCACTAGGTGAACTGGTGGATCAAATGAAGAAAGACGGATTGTGGGATAATACGATCCTGATGTTCTACGGGGATCACGACAATTCCATTAAAGATAAGGCCCTGTATGAGAAATTTCTGGGTAAACCACTCACAGATCTTGATATGCAGAAAATCATGAACCAGGTACCGCTGCTTGTGCATCTTCCCGATGGAAGCCACGCGGGAACTTACACCGAACCGGCAGGACAGCTTGATCTGACACCTTCGGTGATGCATCTGCTTGGCATTTCAACGAAACCGTATCACTTTATGGGCAATGACCTTTTCAGCGGGAAGCCTCGCATGGTCGTGCTGCGCAGTGGTGCCTTCACTGATGGTCGTGTGTACTACATTCCATCCGAGGACGGCACGTTCTCCAAAGGAACCTGTTACAACCTTACCACAGGCCAGCCTACGGATGTGAACGCCTGCGGACCGGGGTATACTGAAGCTCTCAATCGGTTGAATATTTCCGATCAGGTGATCACGTATGATCTCATTCGCCAATGGGAACCGCAAATCAAAGAAGTAACTACGACTCCTTCGACATCCAAATAGACTTTCTGAGGAAGGTTGCTTGCACAGCACCCTTCCCGGATTCCCAGAAGGATGAGTACCTACAAGAAAAGCCCGATCAAGCAGCAACATGCTGATGATCGGGCTTTTGGTATTCTTGAGCTAGTAAACCGCGCTCATTTACATTTACGAATGCTTATGGGCGCAATGCTTTTTTGGCCTGCTCCAGCCGTTGTGTCTCTTCACCAAGCATTTCCTCGGCAACCTCTACCGCATCGTCGCCAAGGCTGTCCTTCGCCTGCTCTATGGCATGCTCCGCATGAGTACGGGACTGCTCCGCCTGCTCGATCAGTTGCTCAGCCGGATGTGACAATACCTGAGAAACGGCATGGTGAAGCTTGTCCACCGAGTTTTGCGTTTGGGCCTCGACACTGTGATTGTCCAGATTAGAATCATATTGGGCCATGAGTCACTCCTCCTTCTGGGCAGTGGTCTGCATCCATTAGCATGGATCAGAAGAAGGGGAACTATACAAAGCCGCGAATGCTGCGTACTGGAATTATTTTATAAAACGCGCAGCCTTCTCCAATACTTCATCTTCTGTAGCTGCACTTATATAGCGTCCGTTCACATATACGAACGCCCGCTTCCCACAAGGTCCGCAATACGACTTGCAACCGATTTTGATCTCCGCATCCGGTGCCATCTTTTGCAGCTTGGGCAAGATTGTTTTCAAGCGAATATGATTGCATTCATCACATACGCGAATATCATTGGCCATCTGTCGTCCCTCCGTGCTCCGGCTTAGTGGTCGCCGTGATTACCTTGGGAAGGGTTAGTAATGACAAATCCTTCTTCAGGGAAATACAAGTAATCAATTTTCACGCCATCCAGCAGCGGCTGGCCGTTTTCCAAAATAACATCAATGCCTTTATCTGTAGATACGACGGTATCTGTTTCTTTAGGCGTGTCCAAATCCAGCCCGTAATGAGCATGATCTCCATGGGAATGAGTAATGACAACCCGCAGGCTCTTCCCTTGGTTTTCTTCTTTATCCAATTCAAGCTTCAATACTTTAGCAGCGTTGCGAGTAATTTTGCAATTCATCAACTTCATCTCCTTCATATTGATTAAATGAATTGTGGTCCAACGGAGCATGAATATCCGCGCCACACAATTTAACAGGTAAGTTCAACAACTATAAACTACAAAATAGCCTTTATACTTGAAAGGCAATATTCCTATTGTAAAGAAAACTGCGAAAAATCGCAATCACGAAATTCACAAGCTTATATTCCTACCGGACACGTACGCGCTGCTTCTCAAGCACATCGGGATATTTTCGTTCAGCGCGGGTCACAAACCAGTTCATCACCAACAGCGTCACCCCAATGTCGTCAATGGGCATAAAGGGCATGACATCCGGCAGTACCCAATAGAGCAGTACAGGAACGACAAACAGCAATTTTTCACCCAATGGAATTTTCGATGACGTAATAAACCGGGGCATGCGACGAAACACATGTGACCATTGACGGAGAGACAGTAATCTTTTCCACTTCATAGGTTGCTCACTCCATTTCCAATGCTCCTAAGTATATATACCCCATTAGAAGGGACTTATAAGAGGAACACTTGTAAAAACACGTGCTCCTCCTAATACGTACTGATAAACTATGGCGTTTCAGGTCGACCCTTTTACCATGACAGCACCGTTGCCATTAACATGCCCACCTCTGCCGCAATATCGTCATAATCACGCATAGGCAGCGGATTTACGCCCAGCCCGACTTCAACGGTAAAACCAGGTTTGCCAAAGCGCTGTATAAACCAGTCCTTATACCCTGCATCACTGCCCCCCAGCTTTACCGCCCGGTATCCTGTCGCAGCCGCCAGCCGTGATGCCCAATCCCGACTCTCCTTTGGCTCCAAATCCCGGTAATTCCAATAGATTTCCTGTCCCTGACTGTGTATGGAAAACACCATATCAAACCGTTCCCGCTCCGTCAGATCGACAAGCGCTTTAGCCTCCGGCTCAGACAAAGGCGCAGGACCCGCATAATCCCTTCTGGACGGGCTTGTTTTACCGCGTCTTCGCACCTCTTCCTCCCAATGCGCCGGAAACTGATCGTTGAGATCCACACCGCGAATGTTTGCCTTCCATCCACGATAATCAGCGCGGCCATCATTCCATTTTCTTAAGTCAGGATACAGGGGATGAGACGGAAGGACACCTTGTTGAACCAGCTCAACCCCGTCCGGATTAACCATGGGCACTACCCATAAGGAAGTACGGTTTAGCCAAGTCTGTGGAGAAACGCCATATATCCATGGAGGAGCATTACCTTGATCCTCTCGCTCATCGTGATGCTCCCCCTCTTCATTTCCATTCATCCTGTCGACTCCTTGCGCATATCGCTCTACAAAACGCAGCAAACACGGCGTCGTCAGCCATTCATTGGCATGTACGGAGGCATTGGCGTGAATTTTCAGTGGTCCCCGTCCAATACGTACATAGGGAATATCCTTTCCCATGACACTGGTGCCGATGCTGCCAACTTCAATAAACGGATACTTTTGAGCCAGTGCCGCAAGATCTTCTCTCAAGTCCTCGTACCCATACTCCCCGCGCAAATGTATAATCTGATCCTGATAGTGTTCAGGGATAATCATTGTTTTTCCTTCCACAAAATCATGCTCCGCAAGTTCGGGATTAGCCTGCCGCAGTTCATCAAGCTCCACACCAAACTGCTTGGCAATGTGTCTGGCATGCTCACCGGGCTGAATAACGTATTTACGATCCATTGACGGACGAATGTACAGCACTTGACCACAAACCAGATAGGGTTGCGCGGCAGTCCATGGATTGTCTGCCATCAATGTATCTGCCGATAATTTAAAAGCCGAGGCGACCCGGTGCAAAGTATCTCCTTTTTGTACGATATATTCCCTCATCTTCTACGCCCCTTCCATCTGTCTTACTGCATGTTATGCAGACGCGGCGTGTCTTGATGAAGCGAATACCAAAACAGCCGATACTTTTGTCTAATGACAAAAAAATCGGCCGTCTCGTCAATCGAGATTGGTGACCTGCCAAACAACAGGCGTTTGACGAATTTGCTCCCCAAGCCACTGTGCGGCAATACTCTGGAACAATTCCGGATCACCAGAACAAAAAAGCTGATGCACCGGTGTCTCATCCCCGGCTTCCAACTTGCCCTTGTTATACAAAATCGTACTCGTCTCACGAGCCGTTTCGTCTGCGGAGCTAATCAGCTTCACGTTGGGGCCCATCACTTCCTGAATCGTTTCCTTCAAAAAAGGATAATGCGTACAACCAAGAATCAGACAATCAATCGGGTACGCTTGAATCGGTCTCAATGTCTCCTCTACGACCTCTGATGTTGTCTCTGAACGGAACAATCCCTGTTCCACCAAAGGAACAAGCGAAGGGCAAGCATGGCTCACCACGTCTACATAGGGGGATAGTTGCTTCAACGCAGCCGTATAGGCTCCGCTTCGGATTGTACCTACAGTCCCAATCACCCCGACATGCCCGGTGGCTGTTGCGCTAATTGCAGCACGTGCCCCGGGGTGGATGACTCCAATCACCGGAATGGATACCTTTTGGCTAATATAGTCCAATGCAGCGGCTGTTGCCGTGTTGCAGGCAATAATAATGACTTTCGGATCAAATTGAATCAGAAAATCAACCATTTGCTCTGTAAATTTCTTAACCTCTTCCGATGGCCGGGGTCCATACGGGGTGCGCGCAGTGTCTCCAAAATAAATGATTTTTTCCCTTGGAAGTTGACGCATGACTTCTTTAACAACCGTCAGACCTCCTACACCGGAATCCAATATTGCAATCGCTTGCTGCACGTACACACCGCTTCCTTTTTTGTTCAAGTATGAGTCGTTCCCTCTTGGGAAGCTATCCGTTGCTACATACCTTATGTTGTATTCGAGTAAAAGGTACCCCAAAATATTACCCGAAAAAGGGAAAGCGATCAACAAAGAGGCTTCATCCCAACAGGAGAAGCCTCGAAGCGAATCCATATTCAGTTAAATTATATTGGTTTAGAGCTGCTTACAGGGAATCCTTTTTGATATCTTCTTGAACAGGATCGGATGAAATGCTGACTTCAGGAAGAACTCCGCCTTTTTTGCGAAATTGCCCGATTTCATGAATAACCGCTGAGGCCGTATCCTTAATTTTATCGGTATACTCAATAGAGGCATCTGTAATTTTCCCGGCCAGTTCCTGCCCCTTATCACTGACTAGACGTGCCTGATCCGTAATGTCCTGACGCAGATCACGACCTGACTTGGGGGCAAACAACAGCGCAGCGAGCGAACCGGCAATGCTACCTGCCACCGCACCACGGATAAAGCTTTTGTGGTTTTCTTTCATCATCATCTCTCCCTTATGCCCGGGCGAATGCCCATCTGTTAATGCATTATAAGCAGGGAGAGCTTGTCATGACACAGCGAACGACCATAAATGCCCCTACTTTTTTCGGGACCGGATACGATACAGGCAGCAACGTCCTCCATCCGCCAAGCAATCCTCACGAACAACCTCGGCATCAAGCAGCTCCTCGAACATTTGCTGCTCGCATTCACAAGCCTTGCGGTAACGGCCTGCGATTTGAGAAATCGGACAATTGTATTCCACAATAGAGTAGCTCCCGTCCTCTTCTTCCCGCCACTCCGCCATATAACCGGAGGCGTTCTGAATGCCGGAAAGCTTTTCCACACGTGAAGCCAGCGTGGTCTCGCTCTCTATCTGAGGGGCGTAACGCTTCATCATTTTGCGTTTTCTGCCGTCAAACAGAGAGTAAACAGCTTCCATTCCCTGCTCTTCATCCAGTTCCCCCAGTAGTTCCAGCAACAAATGATCATAATTGCGGGGAAACTGCTCACTTCCGTGCTCGCTCAGACTGTACAAAAACGTCGGACGTCCCATCGCTTGCCGCACTACGGTAGCGACGATGAGACCATCCTGATCCATCAATTTGAGATGCCTGCGCACCCCCATTTCGGTAATGCCCAATTGAGCTGCCAAGCTTCCGACGCCCACAGGTCCCTTGGTTTTCAACAATGTCATAATCATGCGCCTGGTGGGCATTTCGGGAACGATATACTTATCCGTCACTTTAGCCTTTACACTCCCTCGGGCTGCAGACCCAATTCCTTATTTAAATAGTCATGCACACTGGATGCAAAACACTCCAATAGCTCGGGCAGCTCAGGTGTGAGCGGATGAAGGCTCGTCCGGTCCCAATGGAAATATTCCTGCACCAAGGGTTTCCGCAAGGCGACCAGCTCCATGATCGGATTAAACACGGTATCATCCAGTACGCCCTCTTCATGAATGATACCGATAATATCCTCGTAGCTGCTGGCATCACGCATAATAAATCCGTCAATGATATAGCTTCCTACGTCCGTTACCGTTTCAATCGCCAGATGTAGGCAGCGCTCCTGCACCAGCCCCTGCAACAAATCTCCGTTCCAAGCGGCCGTTATGCGGCGGAGTCCTGCAACAATGTCGGGAACGGCCCCTAGTCGAAGCTCAATTTGCTCCCGGTTGACATAATACAAGGTCCTTCACCTCCCGTAACCGCTTCAAATTTCATAATCAACTGCAATCGATACATCTTTCACTTCATTCATGTGTACAATGATCTCCTGATGCACAGGGTGTACCTGATACGTCTGCAGATCCTCCAGTGTTTCGACAACAGCCGTAAGGGAAATATCATAAGATCGTTCCGAACGAATCACATCCGTACCTACTTCGAGTGATAGAAGTTCTTTGATTTTACCATTCATGCTGCGCAAGACGGACGCCGTATGCTCAATGCTTTCAGGGGAGCGTTCTTTCAATTTGAACAAAACAATATGTTTAATCATGCGTATAGGCTCCTTATCTTAAAATGTTCTCTTGAAAATTTTATCATAACGTCCCGCATACGGAAAGAAACTTCGTAATTCTAGCGATCTTTTCCACCATCTTTCCCGCCAGCCTCCTTGTCCTTCAGCAGAGCAAAAAAATTCTTGAGCTTCGGTGGGAGCGGCAAGCCCATGCGTGAGCAGTTTTCCGTAATCGAGATTAATTCATTGGATAAATAAAAATACGTCGCCGCCCCTTTCATGATTTCAGTGCCCATCAGGAGGTCTACATGATGTGCCAAAGAAATCACCATCAGCATCAAAGCCTTCCTCGTCAATCCCCAAAACCCTGCTTTGCTGCTCAAGCCTTCCCCAGTCTTAATCGCTGCGGCAACCCCAGTCACATAATCAATAGCCATCGCAACTGTGAACAGCACCATCAACTGATTCCAGCCGCCAAATGCAAATGTTATAATGGCACCTGTGGTGGCACAAAACATACTAAACATAGCCGGGTTAATATTCATACCTGTTCCTCCTCTCAGGGCGGTTACTGCAATATATGCAGCGACGTGGCAACCCGTAAAGTCATATGACCTGAAGAGGGAACTGAAATCATAGATTCATATAAAACAAGCTGCAAACCTCATGATTTTCTGTGCAAACACGACAAAAAAACCTTAAAAAACCTAATAATTTCTGCTTACCGCTTATATAAAAAAAACAGACCCCCTCTTCAAAAAATAAAGTAGGGTAGTCTGTTTTTCTGACAAGCTATTCAATTAACGATGATCATTCCAAAAATTAAGTGGAGTCAGATTGCCATTTAACGGCTCGAACGAATAGCCTTCCTTCTGCAAAGCCGCCATAATCTGTGGAAGTACCTTGATCGTAGATGGCTTATCATGCATAAGAACGACAGGTGTTCTGCCTTGTTTTTTCAATCTTCTAATATCACTCAGAACAGTTTGTTCAAAATGCTCTGGATTTTTGGTATAACGCCAATCGTTGGAATCTACATTCCAATCCCAAATATGATAGCCCGCACCCGTCAGCTGATCACGGAATGCTTTCTTCAAATACGGTTTGCTGCCATAAGGCGTACGAATCAAAGAAGTGCGTTGCCCAGTTGCCTGGAATAAAATCTCATTATCCTGATTCATTTCTGCAAGCGCCGCTGCCGGAGAAGCATAGATTTTCTTCACCTGGTGCGACATCCCGTGCAAGCCCAAACCATGACCCGCCTCTACCATTCTCTTCATAACTGCACTATGTTCACGAATTTCCGGTCCCAGCATAAAGAAAGTAGCCTTGGCATTATATTTATCCAAAATATCCAACAGTTGTGAAGTATGCGCCGTAGGACCATCATCAAAGCTCAAATAAATCGTTCGGCTCGATGCAGAAGCGTTCCCCTTAGTTCCTGCATTGCCAGATTTTCCTGGCTTCACAGCTGCATACTGTTTAATTTCTGCGGCAAATTTATTCAAAAATTGTGGTTCAGACAAGTTCGCATTCGCGTTCTGAATCCGATATAGATTGCTTGAAGGTATCGTGATGGTAAAACCGAAGGCATCCGCCAATGTGCGAATTGGCACCATCGTACGTCCTCCGCGCTCAAAAACATCACCCTTGGTCAGATCCAGCGTAAAGCTGCGATTATGTCCGGTCAACACCAATGTACGTCCGCTGGCCGAAGTGGAGATCCCCATCTTTTGACCTAATGTAACGATAGGTACATACAACTTGTCATTTTCCATCACAGGACGAATCGTATTAGAATCCAGTAATACATCATTGACCCCCAGCAAAGGAGCCTTCGCTTGCGCACTTGCCGTATTCGTATGTATGCCCAACAGACCCAAACAACAGATTGCCATCAAACATACAGCCATCCATTTTACATTCAAAAACTTCATTACTTACACCATCCTGTGCTGTATTTTATATGTGCGGGAGCTATCTCTAGCTTGTCTATGAAGTTATACAGACATGACGATATAGACATGGCAATATAGACATTCACTAAACATATAGAACATAAACGCATCTCAACCGATTGAATCGGAACGCCTTTCCTTCCCCCTATATATATTAATAGATTACCAGAGTATAGTATGTAAATATAGTGAAACAATTCGACAACAATCTCGCAATACCCCCGCCCACCGAGGTTACAAAGTTGTGAATAAATCCATTGAGGTAGAGGATGCAAGCAATTAACAAATTGTTTTATCGGAACCAGAGCTTATGAAACAAGTCTTTCATGTATTTTGTACACAGTATTAATGGCTAGAACAGACTACTTCCCTTTTACAGTCATACAATAATTATTGAAACGGCATTAAGACATTCTTCTGAAAATAAGATAACTTCTTTTTTTCGAACCTGCTCTTATTTTCATAAAAGAAAGAGATTCCCTAGTCTTAATTCTCCTTATTGCTTCCAAGTTGTAGAGAACTCCTTCACCATCAATTGCATTATACTCTGTAATTAAACGTGACTCTACGGCAATAGTTTTAAATATATTTAATTCAGCTTTATGGCTGTACCCATTGTACTCTTATACTTCCCTATCATGAAATTCCCATATTCAATTCATCTGCATAAAATACCCCAATGAGTCCAATGCAAATGAAAAACCTTGAAGGAATTTAACCCTCAAGGCGAATTTAGCTTTACTCTGAACCAAAAATCTCTACTCTTTCACAATGTATAATGTTCTTCTGGTTAGTATAAAATATTCCGTCTTTAGTCGCAGGCATAAATTCTTGCCCGCTCGGGTCAACATACCCCATCGGATTATTCGCAACGCATGTATACCAGTTCAAGCTTTGCGGATCGCTTATCTCACCTTGATACGTATCCTCGCCATTTTGTGTACGTCCGATGATGTTTTTATTCCCATCCCGCTCATACCCAAATTGGTGCAATGCCGTACCGCCTTGCTCCACCGTAACCCCGGACAAGTCCAGTCCGTTATAGCTGAAAGGTCAGTCCTCTGCTTGAAGACTGACCTTTCAGCAGCCCGTTAGGGGCATAATCAAACGTCATGCTATCCAGTGATCCGCCCGCAGCAGCACTCGCCCCTGCCAGACTCTTCATGTTTGCTGTACCGGCTCCACCGCTAATATCCATTTGAGTCACTTGGCCCAAACTATCCAGTTTGGACTGGACATACATAGACGTTCCGGAAGCATCGGTCAGCACATAGCCTGTGCGAGATTGCTTGTTGTACTCGTAGGTTATTTGCGTGCCATCCGGGTACTTCAGACCAGTCAACGCCCCATCTGCTGGGTCATAGGCATAAGAGGTCGTTCCCTGCCCATCTGTCATGCTGGTTCTGCGTCCCGCACGGTCATAGGTGTAGTTGGTTTTAAAATCCGGTCCCGCTGCTTCAGTAACCAGCCCACCATAGTATTTATTTACAATAGCATGAAGTAAGCGCAATTAAGGACTGATAATTAAAAAAAAACCACAACACGAAACTATATCGCATTGTGGTAAAATGTTTAAAAAATCCTATTTCAATATTTGCACAGTCCCCGCCTCTACATCAATTAGAAAAACTCTGGGATCCATACCATATCTCCCATTTTTATGTTCGTCCAGTGTAGACAACTCGTATTGATTCGGTACATTTGTCGGTTTTAAAATCCCCCAAGCCCAGTCCTCGCTACCTCCACCTGAATAGCCCTCATTTTCCTTTCTAATTGAAATAGCGATATTTTTTTCTTCTCCTGTTGAAATATTTTTCAAGTGCAATTGTTCCCTACTATTCCTCTGGAAAGGATTAATTAAATCAATGCGATATTCATATTTTTGATCTGAAGTTAAGCGTATTGGATCACTATCAACATTATCATATAGCCATCCTCGAGTGGGAGTTCCATCTACTAAATAATAAGAAAAAAATAGTAAAGATACCATCAATATTGCTGACACCAAATATTTTATCCCACTAAATGGTGCCCATCCCTGCCAAATATACGTTAACGATATTAATACAATTATAATTGACGGAACTCCAAATAAAACCAATGTAGCGGTTCCCAAGATATCATGTCCATGTTGAAAGCCCCCCGTTGAGCCTAAAATAAACCATATGAAAGCCGCTATATTTATAAGAATAGGTATCATCCATATTATTTTGAACCAGATAGGCATTTTACTCATTTACTCCCTCCTGTCTATGTTTGATTTTTTACTTTTCAATTTATATCATATCTAAATAGTGCTTATCCTTTTAAAGTGTTGCTCAGTTTTTCATTGAATTTTTATACCTTGCTTCAGAAAAATTATGTTGTAACAAAAGTGGCTTTACGTATTTATCCAATGTATTAGGATTATTATGCATTACAGAATGGGCTTCAATTCGATGTGTAGAAAAATATGAAGATAATTTAACTTTAATATTTTCAGCGCCACTGAATGTACGCATCGCTTGCCCCAAAGTCCAAATACTCCCTCCAAGTTCTTTTTGTACTAAATCATAATCGTTATATACATTGATATGTTGTCCTACATCCGTTTTCAGCTTATACCCTCGTACTGGTGTCGCAATGGTGATAAGAGTATCAACGCGCACCCCACGTTTAGCCAAAATATTAGTTGCCATTATGGACACATTACCTCCATGGCTATGCCCCATAATCCGTATAGGTTCTTTTGGATGAGCTTTGTGATAATTATAAATTTCATTCGCTACAATTTCTGCCCCTTAACGCGGGCTCCATTGTTATTCTTACCGCTCCATCGCGGAGTATCAATCGGTTCATGAAAAAGTTCCTTTTCAATGTAACTTTTACTATTATTCCATGTATTTGGATAAGCAAAAGTACCGTGAACTAGCCAAACTTTATGCCCACTTGGGTCAACATAAATCAACGGATTATTATTCACATACGCATACCAATTCAAGCTCTGCGGATCGCTCATCTCGCCTTGATACGTATCCTCGCCCATAAAACGGGCTGTGCCCGGATCATACCAGCGAGCCCGCAAATACTGGAGTCCGGTCGTGTCGTCCCAATACTCGCCAGCATAACGTAGCACGTTTGGTACGGTCTCTTTCACCGTCTTCGGGCCGCCCCAAATGTCGTAGCTGTAGCTGTTCAGCTCCTTGCCCGAGCTATCACTCAGGCCCACTACATCACCGTGGCCATTCAACTGATAATATTGTAACTGACCACTTGCCTTGTCTTGTCTGGCCCACAGTTGACCGGACAAGTCATACACATAGGCATACGTGATCTTCGCTGCTCCACCTTCGACCTCGGCCTCCGCCATCAGCTTCGCTTCTTCGTCATAGTAATACCGGGTCGTTTTACCGCCCTCTGTACGCTCGTACAGCAGCCCGTCTCCGTTATAGCTGTATCCAACCTCTTTCCCTTCACCGCTCACATGGGTCAGACGACTGACGGAATCATAGCCATAACTGGCGTTTTCCATACCGAACACTTTGCCGCTGCCTTCGGCGCTTCGGTTTCCATTCGGATCGTAGCCGTAGGTCTTGTTCTTCTCACCTGCGGCTTCGCTGGCTATTCGGTTTGACGGGTCGTATCCAAATTGATCCGTGGTTCCGTTTTGTGTACGTCCGATGATGTTTTTATTGGCATCCCGCTCATACCCAAATTGGTGCAGCGCCGTACCGCCTTGCTCCACCGTTACTCCGGACAAATCCAGTCCGTTATAGCTGAATCGCGTACTCAGCCCTCGGCTTGAGGACTGACCTTTCAGCAACCCATTCGGTGCATACTCAAACGTCATGCGGTCCAGTGAACCGCCCGTAGCAGCACTCGCTCCTGCCACACTCTGTACGTTGGCTGTCCCTGCTCCACTACTAACGTCCATTTGAGTCACTTGGCCCAAACTATCCAGCTTGGACTGGACATGCATAGACGTTCCAGAAGCATCGGTCAGCACATAACCTGTGCGAGACTGCTTGTTGTACTCGTAGGTTATTTGCGTGCCGTCCGGGTACTTTAGTCCGGTCAACGACCCATTTGCTGGATCATAGGCATAGGAGGTTGTTCCCTGCCCATCTGTCATGCTGGTTCGGCGTCCCACAAGGTCATAGGTATAATTGGTTTTAAAATCCGGTCCCGCCGCTTCGGTAACCAGCCTGTCCGCGTTATATTGAAAGGTGACTGCTCCGATTTATTTGTAAATATATATAAATTATAATAAAAAACCACAACACGAAACTATATCGCATTGTGGCTAAATGTTTAAAATCTTGTATAGAGAAGAAAGAGCTTGTAGGCGAGGCTCTTGGAAATTTCGTAATTCCCCTTTTTAAGGCCTTTCACATTTAGTTTTGTATCAATTTATTAAGAGAGTGATACGTATCTTCAGTCATAAATACTCCAGTTATCCTCTCATTTACAAAGCGAACTATATCGAGTGGATCATAATCAATATTGGAATCTATATAAATTAATTTAACGTTTGATATCCCCTTCCGAATCAATTTTTTTCCTAATTCTTTATCGCCCTTACCTAGATAGTGCATCCCCAAATCAGTGAAATTAGTAACATGTTTTGGACACTCTTGTATCGACTCATTTAATAATGAATCAAATTTACAAATGTCCATACTCTTGTAATGCCAAGCAAGAATGTAAGACAATATGGAGGAAACTTCACAATTTACTGTACTTTTTAGTTCGAGCGCTTTCCTTACCAGCTTTTCATCTAAGCCACCTAAATACCAATCGGAGAAGAACAACATTAAGACAAAAAACAACAAATTGTCCTTGTGAAAGGCTAGAGCATTGTTGAGATACTTAGTAGCTCGTTCATAATCTTCAATCGGAGAAAGTGTCTCCAAAATGACCAATCTAGCCCAACCATCAACATCATTTGGATTTACTTTCACATAGTCTAGCATTAGTCTTTCTGCTTCCTCAAGAAAATCCCTACTAGCAACTAATTTTGATACAGTCTCTTGCAATTTTATATCTTCCATTTTACCACTCCAATTTATTTAATGAGGTTTCCAATTACCCTGTCAGCAGTTCCCATAAAGGTATTCACATTAATAACTGCACCATTTTCAACGTAAAATCTTATTGTTACATCATATCCGTTAATTTTGGTATGCATTTGGTTTGAACCTTGTTTTAACTTAGAGGGATCTACAGAGCCAATTTTTCCAGTTATGCTACTGAATATTGATTGTTTATCTTTTCCTAATTTCATTATCCCGTCTTTAATATGGTCGGTTGAGAATACATGTTTCTGATATCGATTAAACAAGTCTGTCTTGAAGCTGATTTTTGTAAAACCTGTTGTTCTTCCCTTAACAGACTTTCCACCAGTATTACCAATCATCCCCATCGCAGCTATGCCAAGGACTTCGGCATCGGTCCACTTTTGGTATGCACTTAACAACTGTCCTCTAGCCCAATCTGACTTGCCAGCACTATTCTTATAGCCACTCGTTCCCGTTAACAGGTCGTATAAGTAATTATACTGGTTTGCTCCTCCAAAAACCGACGAAAAATCGTATCGTTTCCGTATGAAGTCCTTGTATAACTGATAATCCTGATTCTTGCTGGAACTCGATTTAACCCTCGCTTCATTTAGTAATATTCTAAGTTCTTGATAATCAAGGGTTTCGAAATAATGTCCACTTGGATCAATATAAATTAACGGATTATTCGCTACATACGCATACCCATTCAAGCTTCGCGGATCACTCATTTCTCCCTGATACGTATCCTCGCCCATAAAACGGGCTGTGCCCGGATCATACCAGCGGGCCCGCAAATACTGGAGTCCAGTCGTGTCGTCCCAATACTCGCCAGCATAGCGCAGCACATTCGGTACCGTCTCTTTCACCGTCTTCGGGCCGCCCCAGATATCATAGCTGTAGCTATTCAGTTCCTTGCCTGTACTATCACTCAGGCCCACCACATCACCGTGGCCATTCAGCTGATAATATTGCAGCTGTCCGCTTGCCTTGTCTTGTCTGGCCCACAGTTGTCCAGACAAGTCATACACGTAGGCATACGTGATCTTCGCCGTTCCACCTTCGACCTCGGCTTCCGCAATGAGCTTCGCTTCCTCGTCGTAGTAATACCGGGTTGTTTTACCATCCTCCGTACGCTCGTACAGCAGTCCATCTCCATTGTAGCTGTATCCGACCTCTTTGCCCTCACCGCTCACATGGGTCAGACGACTGACGGAATCATAGCCATAACTGGCGTTTGTCATACCAAACACTTTGCCGCTGCCTTCGGCGCTTCGGTTTCCATTCGGATCGTAGCCGTAGGTCTTGTTCTTCTCTCCTGCGGCTTCGCTGGCAATTCGGTTGGACGGGTCATATCCAAATTGATCCGTTGTTCCATTTTGTGTACGTCCGATGATGTTTTTATTCCCATCTCGCTCATAACCAAATTGGTGCAGCGCCGTACCGCCTTGCTCCACCGTAACCCCGGACAAATCCAGTCCGTTATAGCTGAATCGTGTACTCAAACCTCTGCTTGAAGCCTGACCTTTCAGCAACCCATTAGGAGCATACTCAAACGTCATGCTATCCAGTGAACCGCCCGAAGCAGCACTGGCTCCCGCCAGACTCTGTACGTTGGCTGTACCGGCTCCACCGCTAACGTCCATTTGAGCAACTCGGCCCAAGCTGTCCAGTTTGGACTGGACATGCATAGACGTCCCGGAAGCATCGGTCAGCACGTAGCCTGTACGAGACTGCTTGTTGTACTCGTAGTTCATTCTCGTGCCATCCGGGTACTTCAGCCCGGTCAACGATCCATCTGTCGGATCATAGGCATAGGAGGTCGTTCCCTGCCCATCCGTCATGCCGGTTCTTCGTCCTGCGTTGTCGTAGGTGTAATTGGTCTTAAAATCGGGACCCGCCGCTTCGGTAACCAGCCCGTCCGCGTTATATTGAAAGGTGATTGCTTCCGATTTCCCTGTCAGCATACGGGTGATATTACCATCCGTATCGTAAATATTTTGCGTTGTTCCACCACTTGCTTTTTCAAGCAACGTCCGTCTGCCCAGCTCATCATAGGAATACATATTCTTTTGCCCGTCAGGATACTGAACAGTCTTCAAATTTCCGGCCAGATCATACATATAGCTAACCTGCTGTCCGGATGGATCGGTGACCGAGGTCATTTGTCCCAGAGCATCGTAATCATAGGTCATGCGTTGGCCGTTACCGTCCGTCCGGCTAGTGACCATGCCCGCATGATTATAAGCTAACGACTCAAGTGGCTGAAATGATCCATTTGTAGCTTCTTGTGTGGAAGTCACACGACCTAAAGCATCTGATACTTCACGCACACGATAACCGGACGCATCCGTCTGAGTCACGGTACGTTCCACCGCATGATACGCCACGGTATCTGTTGTTCCATCCGCATAGGTCGTCTTCACAGGCCGTCCAAAAGCATCGTAGGCATAGTGAGTGGTTGCTTGTTCGGCATCCGTGCTTTCTACCATATCTCCATGATCATCATAACCATATCCGTAAATCGCATCACCCACCTGCTGCTGGAGCATTTGTCCGAATGGATTATACATTCTTTCAGCGCTCACGCCATCCGGTCCGGTGACGGTGACATCGTTCGTATCATCCTTATACACCACAACGGTCTGAGTTCCATCCGGATAAGTAACCTTCGTTACACGCCCCAATGCGTCATACACATAGGACTCCGTTTTGCGCTTGGCATCGGTTTGGGACTTGATTTCTCCAGTCGGATAGTAATCATACGTATACTCAACACCTTTAGGCAAAAGCTGCCTTGTCGCGAGCTGAGAACCATAGGATGATTTATAATCAATAGACACATCCGTATAGTTTCTATCGTCAATCAGAACTTTCTGACCGCTTACATTCCCTTTTGCATTGTAAAAAGTATAGCTGTGTGATAAAAGCTTGCCTTGCTCTGTACCTTCATAGTTTTTTAGTTCATACAATGTGCCCTCTGCTTTATAGGTTCGAACTGTCGTTCCGGTTTTTCCTTCACTTATTTTCCTAACCGTCTGAACAGGTTGTACCCAGAAAAAAGGCTCATTTGAGGCTTTATACGTATGAACAGTCTCCGAACCCGTACTTTGGGATATTTTCAAAGGCAGACCATATTCATTGTACTCATAGAAGGTCGTCACTGGTTCTGATGAAGAACCACCCTCCGTATAGGACTCTCGCATTTGCGCAGGCAAATTCCAGTCCATGGCATCCTTATACGTGTAGTTTACATGATAACCGGTGGAATCTCCCTCTTGATCATAGCGGTTAAGAACCCATTTGTCGGGTGCATGATCTCCTCTAAAGGTTTTACTGAAATGGAAGGTTTCCGTTGTACGTGTTCCTGTAGCAGTCACCGTCCATTCGGCGTTTTTGCCATAGCTGGCTAGATCTTCTCCCGAATAGGTGAAATCGGTTTTATTTAAAAAACGGTTACCTGCCGTTGTACTGTACACATCTGCACGTGAAACCACTTTAAACACGCCTTGTGTACCATATACGCCTATTTGCTTGTTATAGGCTTCGTAACGTATGTCTGTAATGGACGAAGTAGGTCGTGCAATTCGTGTGAGCAGCGCAGTTGTATTTTGCTGTAAGACCCCAGCTTTCCCTTCACTATCTGCTACCAAATTAAACGGAGCATCCATGAAGGTATACGTATAGCTTGTGCTTCTTGACAGGGAATCCAGCACTTCCGTGAGCACCTTGCTGCTTCCCTCGCCACTTTGACGATAGGTGTACTGATGGTCCGTCCCCTGCTCCTTGACGACAAGTTGTCCGGCATTGTAAGTGAAGTCAAACGCTCTGCCATCATTATTTCGAATCGAACGAAGGAGCCTAGCTCCACCAGAACTTGAATAATCAAATTCCACCCGATTCTTATACGCATCCTGGATTAAAATCAAATAACCATCCTGATCGAGATAATAGTCGTTTCCATTCAGCTCTGATATTTTGTATTCACTTCGTAATCCCTGCACGCTTGCACTTTGATCTGTACTGATCTTCAGATCTTTGTATGCATATCCTTCAAGCTTTAAATCATTTTTCAGTTCATAGGAGCCTGTTCCAGGCATGTACAGATACCGTTTACCGTCCTGTTTCTGCATATGAGGAAGATCCCATTTCCAGCCTCTTCCCAGACTTGAAGCTGCTTCCTCCTCGCGGATGGCACTTGTGTTTGTGTACACCCCTTCATTTTGCTGCATACCAATCTGGTTATTCGCCAATGAACTGTTATACACACGAGTCAGTGCAAAGGGCAATGACCCCGGCAGCACCAGGTCCGTATTTTGAACGATAAGCTGTCCAGAAGCGTTTGATACACTGTTGTCACCGTAATCCAGCCCATAACGCGAAGCATCATCACTCAGCCTGCTTTGTGCAAGCGCCGCTTGATCAAAAGGAGCATACACATCTGTTGTAGCAGAACCCTGCAACAAACTTTGTTTAAGTAAACCCTGCCCGATCAGACCGTTTTTTTCTGGATTCGGTGCATACACGGAATCATGTACACCGGGTACGGATGGTATGCCTACCTCAGTCGTCTCAAGAACCAGCGATGGTTCCTCGTCCTTATCCAGCGGTTTGGGATTCACCACTTCATCCTGAACGGGCTTTTCACCTGCCTGTAGTTCAGCCGACTCCTTGGACGGTTCCGTCTTCGCTTTTGTGCTCAATTCAAGCCCATTTTGCTGTACCCACAAGGCAGGACTTTGTTCAGGTAATGAGTTTTCCCCGCCATTTTTTTGCCATGCTTTATAAATATCATATAAGGTATAGCCTTTGGATAACTGTGCATTGACCCAAGCCTGATCCTTACCTGTTTGCTGTGCAAGCCATGCTCTGGTAATAATCTGTGGAGTGGAAGACGAAGAAGACTGAGAAGCTGCCGCCTCTCCTTTCCCTTCTTCTCCATATACCCATGTACTCCATGGACCCAGCAACATTACCACACATAATAGACTACAAATATAACGTTTAAACACTCGCTCACCCCTATTTAATTTGTAAAAGGAAATACCTTCTTCAGCCGCATACTGACGTTTCCGTTTAAATCATAATGCAGCTCGATTTGATCTCCGGTGGAAAAAATAACTTTATTCAGTCGGTTCCCTTTGCCGTATTCATATGAAGTATCCTTGCCAAGCGCCATATGTGCTGCCTTAATTACGGTTTGTAATGCGCCACTATTAGTTTCTGTCAGCTTCACATAAACGGTTTGTCCTGCCTTCATCTCATACTCTAAAACAGTGAAATTCCAACCATATATTTGCTCTTGCTCTGTTGAGGAGACAAGCTGATTAGAAAAATCAGGGTCGGTAAACAAGGTTACAATAGGCTGCTGCGCAGCTTCGTTGGATTTTTCCTTCACCGCAAAACGGTACATTCCGTCTTCTTTGGGCGTAAATCGATATTTCCCTTGCTGACCTGCCATAAAGTCAGCTTCCTTTTCTATGAGTTCAATGAGCTCGTCCAGCTTGCTGTCATCGTTATTTTTCATAGCAAACAAACGATAAGGCGCTCCAAAGTTAACAGCAGGAGTAGCTGCTGCTACGGCAAGATGAATGTTTGCTTTACCTGGCACTTGCTGTAGATTATCTGTCGCCTCTTTATGTTCACGAATCACTTTTCCAGCCTGATCCGTAACGGTATATTGATACGTTCCACCAGCCGTCTTTGCATTCGTCAAGACAGGGGCCTCCTGACTTCCGCGATTGATCCATACTTCCTGCTTTCCGCCAGACAAAGACGTTTTTAACAACGCTGGGTCAGTACCCGCTTCAGCCTTGATCTCATTTCCATAATTAAAAGTTACTGCCTGTGGTGAAGTCACAGTCACGACTAGCGTTTTTCCAGCCCCAAGTAAGATCATAGGCAACGAAACACTCATGCCTGCGTCATCCACCTTGGAATGAACACCGGTACCTTCTCCATATATGGCATAGTCATAGAGACGATTTTCACTTGCAGCATTGGAGGTCAGCGTAGAAGTCTCTGTACCTGTATTCACGAATACGTAGCTCTCTCCTTGATTAACGGTTACCTGACCTGCCGGAGCTTGGGCATCATCCACGTCGAATATTCCTAATGGACCGCCAAACGTAACCGGTATATCCGATACAGAAGTAATCACCACGTAGCCACCAGCCTGTACTAGAGGCAATTGCGTTGTATCATTCACTTGAGTGAAAGTTCCGTCTGCACGGTAATTGGTATAGCTCCACTTCATACCGTTGGCAGAAATGACATCCAGGGCTTTGTCTATAGAACTTACATTAATAAATCTCCGACTTTCTCCACGTTTTAACGTAATTCGATGGAATGCCGCCTGCCCGCTGAGCAAAGCCTCTACTTTACTGCTATAACTAAAGGTGATTGGCCGATCTGATACATTGGTGACAATTGCTTCACCGCCCGCGACAATCTCCGGATCTACTATATTGTTGAAATGATCTGATGTAAGTAAACGAAGTCCTCGATAGCTTGCAGAATCAAAGCGTGCATTCCCGCTACTTTTATCACGCCGCAATGAGTTCGATTGGCTATCATGATTCCGGAAAACATACGAATCCCCCGGTTCCAACGTCGTTTGGCCGATACCATTGTCATCTGCGCTGGCCTTAAAGCTCCGATAGATACCACCAAAGGTGATCGGCGTGTCACTGGTTACCGTCACGCTGGCCTTTTTGCCTGCACCAACCAGAAAGGTTGAGTTTCCAGTACTGCGTCTGGATTCCTCCATGCCGTTCGCTTTATACAGGACCACATCAAATTTGCCCTTAACGGTTGGAGCGGTGCTGTGCAGATTCCTTAAATGATCACTGATATTCGTATAAGCATAACTTTCACCCTTCGATAAGGTTACGCGTAAAAAGGCAGGATCCTTGCTCGTTTCCCAGGAAAAATCGTCCGTATAATCAAATGTAATCGGTCCTGGGCCCATCACAGTCACAATGGCATAGCCTGAAGCTGGAATCATAGGACCAGCCTGGCTGTTAAAACCGTAGGAGTTTACCGTTCCATCTGGCTTGTAAATAGCATAATCGAACAAGCTTCCTGCCTTTCTTGAGTTGTTGTAGATCGGGTTCATCAGCGTGCCGTTATTATGGAAAATGTAGCTCTTGCCTGCCTCAAACTCGACACGGCTGATCGCATCCCCGCCCACAGGACGGGCGATAAAGTTACGGTAAGGTGCGCCGTATGTAACCGGGTTGGCCGTAACCTGGGTAATAACCGCGTATTTGTCTACACCGACCTGCGGCTTGGCTGAAGTGCCAGTGCCACGCGAGGATTCCGTTCCATTGGACAGATACACAACATAGTCCAATTTATCCTTGGGTGTACCATCACTTTCAATTGAATCTAATCTGGTTCCAACATTAATAAACTGGTAGCTTTCTCCTTGGTTCAAGGAAACCCGTGCGTAAGCAGGTTCTCCGGTACTTTCTGTACTGTATTTTCCGTATGGTAAACCAAAGGTCACAGCATTTGAAGTGCCGCCTGTAACGATCAGTTCCTCTCCTTCAGCCAAAGAGGGATGAGCAATGCTGTTAAGGCCAGAGGCGGCTAAAGTTCCATCTGCCTTGTATTTGGCAAAATCAAAACGGCGATTGTCCTTACTTGAACCATCATGCTGAATTGAGCGGGCAGTCCATCCGTCATTTACGATCCGGTAACTCTCATTCTTAGAGACCGTAACACGTTCCAATGCCGGGCTCTCCGATGTGCTGTAGGTGAAGACATCCGTTATCTTTACGGTTAATGTTGTTGTCCCTGCATTCGTAATAAATGCTGTACCTCCCCCGGGAACACCAATGGGGCTTATGCCGTAATCCATATGGACAGTGCTGATATCTCCGTCCTCTTTGTAACTCACACTATCATACAGAATGCCTTTGGATTCGGACGCGTTACTGTATATGGATTTACTAATCGTATCTGTATTCTCAAATTCATACGTTTCCCCGGGATTAATAGGGATCGACGTATATTCCACCGTTGCCGCCAAGCTCATCATCAGTGCGTTATAGACGCTGTTTGTCGCAGAAGCGGACGGGGTGAAAGAAACCGTTCCATCAGAAACCTCAAGTTCCTCCTGTGCCGTATCCGCTTGATTTTGTTCTACTCCGTCCCTCGTGTCTTGCTCCTCCGCTCCTGCCACATTAGGCAAGCACAGCAAAGTGTTTGCTGCCAAAAGTGCCGTCAGAAACCATACCATTATCTTTTTACAAAACATCTGACTGGATAACCTCCTCTTGTCATTCAGGAAATAGTTGGGTATACTTTGGGTCCCCAATCCATTTCTCTCTCTTATAAACCTTACAATCATAAAAAAAGAACATCTTTCCTCCATTCCCATAATAAATACAACAATTTAATATATCGGCCCCCTAAACAGCCCTTTTCATAGGTCAAATGGACCTTATTTTCCATAAACCGGTTAAGCCCATGGGATTAAAAGAAAATCAGGAGGGGAGTCACTTGCAAAGTCCCCTTCGGGTATAGTAGTATGTGGTTAAAAAAAATCGGAGGATATATGCCTAAACAACAAGATAAACATTCCATTCAGGCGTGGTCTCTGATCAATCGCAAATATTTGGGAAAAGGTGTGCGCGTCAAACGTTTTCGCAAGCCGACACGCTGTCAAGTACGCAATCGTGTTCTGCTAGCCGTTTTGATGGCTAATGACATTAAACTGTCTCAGCTTGCCGAGGAGCTTTCCATTTCCTCCCGTAGCGTCAGCGCGTGGGTATATGAAGGCCGTATTCCCGGCAACACTAATCTGGAAAAAACGTGTAACACACTTGGTTATCCGCACCATATTCTGTTTAACGAAGAGGTTGTCCGGCGTTCACCGCTCATCTGTCAGCCATCACCGTCCCGTTTTATGAAACGGACTGTGACTCGTTCCCCGGTCAAAAACCGGATTTTGGCGGGTCTGTGTATGGTCCATGATATTTCGGTGACCGATGTCAGTCATTGGATTGGCGTTCATCCCGGCACATTCCGAAAATGGTTGCATCAGGGTACCGTTCCTTCTCAAACCTTCCAGGATCAGGCGGAACAGTTTTTCCGCATTCCAAAATCCATTTTGTTTGCTGATGCCATGCTGAAAAAGTGAGAATGCCCGTTAAAACTAAACGATTGTACTTTACCTGAAAGTCTATGAAAGGAACGCATTACCATCTTTCATTCCACAAGACTTTCGCTTGTTGCAAATCACGGAATATAAGAACAAAAAAAGCACAGTCTGCCGTTTTCCCGGCGTACTGTGCTTTTTTAGATACTTACCTTTTAAGAATGAGTGCTTGCCGCTTCTGTAGAACGTCCGGCTTCTTCCTTAATCGCCTTCAGCTTCTTCATCACCGGATTGCCTCCACGTCCAAAGTAGTCGTGAAGACGGCTGTATTCCTCGTACAGCTTATCATAGACGGCCGCGTTCTCTGGGATCGGTTTGAAGCTCTCGTCCCGTACACGAGCCATATGGCGCGCTGCTTCGACAATATCGTCGTACCCTCCGGCCTCTGCTCCCGCAGCCACTGCCGCGAACATCGCTGCGCCCAGGGCAGGGGTTTGAGTAGAAGCCGCCACTTTGATCTCCCGTCCGGTTACATCGGCATAAATTTGCATCAAGAGACGGTTTTTCTGCGGCAATCCACCGCATGCGTACAATACATCTACCGGCACGCCGTTGTGATGGAACGCATCGACGATTTTACGTGTACCGAACGCTGTGGCTTCCAGCAATGTACGATACACTTCCTCCGGCTTCGTCAGCAGCGTATAGCCGACCATAAGACCCGTCAGGTTCGTATCTACCAGCACAGAACGATTACCGTTCCACCAATCCAGCGCAAGCAATCCGGTTTCGCCCGGTTTGTACGCTGCCGCTTTGCGCTCCAGCCACACATGGACGTTTACGCCTTCTGCCGCAGCCTGCTCCTTCACCTCGCCGGGAACAGCATGCTCAACGAACCATGCGAAAATATCTCCTACCGCCGACTGACCAGCCTCATAGCCGTAGTAGCCCGGGATAATTCCGTTTTCTACAACACCGCACATGCCTTCGACTTCTTTTTCTTCCTCACCAAGCAGCATATGACAAATAGAAGTTCCCATCGCCATGACCAGCTTGCCTGGTGTGACGACACCTACCGCCGGAACAGCCGCATGTGCATCCACGTTACCTACTGCTACCGCAGTTCCCGGATTCAGCCCGAGCTTTGCAGCCATGTCCTCTGTTAATCCGCCTGCACGGCTACCCAAGTCATAAACTTCACCACGCAGCTTCGTATCTGTCAGATTTTCCAGACGAGGATCGAGCGCTTTGAAAAACTCGCGGTCCGGATAACCGTCACGATGATGGTAAATGGACTTGTAACCCGCTGTACATTGATTACGTTTCAGTTCTCCACTAAGCTGGGAAATAACCCAGTCGGTCGCTTCTACAAAGCGATCTGTCTGATCATAAATATCCGGCGCCTCGTTCAGAATTTGCCAAATTTTTGCGATCATCCATTCGGATGAAATTTTACCACCATAACGGGGCTGAAATGCCTCTCCGCGCTGTGATGCAATTTCGTTCAGATGATCCGCTTCATCCTGCGCTGCATGGTGCTTCCACAGTTTTACCCAGCTATGCGGGTTATCCTTCAGGTTCTCGTCAAAGCACAATGGTTGTCCTTGCGCGTCGATCGGCAGCATCGTACATGCCGTAAAATCAATTCCGATCCCGATGATGTCGTCCGGAGAAATTCCCGTCTCCTTCATGACAGCAGGTACAGAAGTCGTCAGTACTTCAATATAGTCAGCCGGGTGCTCCAGCGCCCAGTCCATTTCCAGCTTGCGTCCGCTGCCAGGCAGCACTTCATCAATAACCCCATGGCGATAAGGTGTTACGTGTGTAGCAATTTCAGCTCCGTTAGAGAGGTCAACAATGACCGCGCGCCCGGACTCTGTTCCATAATCGACACCAATGGTATACTTGCTCATTTGTGTGTCTCCTCCTTTTTCGTTTGACCGTAGTAAGCGTTCGCTCCATGCTTGCGCAGAAAATGCTTATCCAAAAGCGCCTGATCCATAGAGGTTAATTCCGGGTTCAACGCGAAGGAACGGTACGCCATCTTGGCTACTTCCTCCAGCACCACCGCATTATGAACAGCATCATCAGCATTTTTTCCCCAAGCGAACGGTGCATGCTGATTAACGAGTACACCTGGAATGTCCGCCGGACTAATATCCTCAAACGTCTCAATGATCACATGTCCCGTCTCCAGCTCATACTCTCCGGCAATTTCCTCTGAAGTCATCGCGCGAGTACATGGAATCGTTCCATAAAAATAATCACCCTGTGTTGTCCCTAATGCCGGAATCGCGCGTCCTGCCTGCGCCCAGCTTGTGGCCCAAGAGGAATGCGTGTGTACAATACCGCCGATTTGTGGAAAAGCACGGTACAGCGCCAGATGTGTAGGTGTATCCGATGAAGGACGAAGGTCCCCCTCAACAATATCGCCTTGCAAATTGAGTACGACCAATTGCTCTGCTTTCAGCTCCTCGTAGGCCACACCACTTGGCTTAATTACAACCAGCCCCTGCTCACGGTCGATACCGCTTACATTTCCCCATGTAAAAGTAACCAGACCATGCTTGGGAAGAGCCAAATTAGCCTCCCATACTTCCTGTTTCAATTGTTCTAACATGTATAAAACACTCCTTTTACTATCATTTCTGAAATCTGCAATGGAAGTGCTAATGACCTCATATCCTTGGTTCCGCTTTCATTATACACTTGTACGTACAACTTAGCCAGTGTTTTTTTATACGTTTTTTCACTGCGTAACTGTTTATATTTCCAGAAAAAACATAGCAAAAACAGCCTGTTTTCTGCAATCCAGAAAACAGGCTGTCCGGTACGGCGAGTGAGCACGCCAATATGCTATTAGGTGTTAGAACTACATTTTTTCCAACTTGTCCTTACATGTGTCCAAATAAAAACTCGCCCATACTTATAGGCTCCTATATATCACTGGCAACAGGCCTCGTGGATTCACGGATAATCAGCTCAGGCGGAATAATCCACTGACGATCCTCTTCGCGAAAGCCCTTTTCTTCGATCATCGACAGTATCGTATCAGCAGCACGAAGTCCCAGCTCCTCTTTCGGATGCCGGATTGTAGTTAGCTTGATTTCCGTTGCCGTTGCCAAAAAAGAGTCATCAAACCCGACCAGCGACAAATCATCCGGAATGCTCAGACCCGCCGAACGCACAATATCCAACAAACGCACTGCCAGCTCATCATTATATGTTACCCATCCGGTAGGACGCTCTCCCGGCTCCATACTCAGCAGCACAGACGCACGCTGTAACGGAACCTCATTTTTTTCTTCTGTCCGGTAGGTGGTCACTGCATTCGGATGCAGCGTAACCCCATATTTGCGATGGGCGGCTACAAATCCCTTCATACGTAGAATTCCCTGCATATCATCTGTTTTGAAAAACCCGGCTAACCGCCGATGTCCCAACTTAATCAGATGCTCAGCCGCTAAAAATCCACCCTTCTCATCATCTACACGCAGACATGGCGCATCCATTTCCTCATACCGCGCATTGATCATTAAATAAGGAATTTGGCGATTTTCCAAGGTCAGGTAATAATTCAGATTGGGATTGCGTTCCCCACTTTTCGTCGGCTCAATAATAATTCCGCTCAAGGGCTGACTTAACAGCATTTCCAAACACTGCCGTTCCTGCTCGGGGTCATTGCCTGTACTTGAGAGCAGCAGCTTATAGCCCTGACGACTTAATTTGGTTTCAATTCCCTGCACAATCGACGGAAAAATATAATCGGATATATAGGTCGTAACGACCCCGATGGTCCGTGGGTCCTCGGGCTGCTTGCTGTCCCGTGTGGCAACAAAGGTTCCCTTGCCCTGCATGCGAAAAAGCCAACCTTCCTGTACCAGCTCGCCTAACGCCTGACGCACGGTTTGCCGACTAACCGCAAATTGCTCAGACATTTCATGTTCAGATGGAAGCTGGCTTTGAGGTTCCAGCCTGGATGAATGAATCCATGATAAAATTTCCTGTTTAACTTGTATATATTTGGGCGCCATAATTTCCTCCGTCACTTGCAATATCGTGTACCCTTTTGTATTTCACGATTATAGCATATCGTTCATTTGTACATACAAATGTCACAGGAGCAGGATATCGGTGTATAGCTACCGGAGGCGTAAACCCATTCGCTAATCCCTTCCATGTTACAAGTGCTTGGCTAATCCCGTCTAAATACCGCTTGTGCAGATGTCATATTATGAACGAAGCAATTGATGATCGTTCATATACTTGAGCCCTGTATAGCGATTACGCAGGGTATGAGCTGTGCGGAGTGCGCGTGCAAGCTGTTCCTCGGTTACGCCCAGCTCGGCAATCGTGGACGGGCCTCCTACCTGAGCCAGCCATGCACGCATCTGCTCCGACGTTGGCAAGGTTCGGTATACCTTAAAAACATCCACATCCTGGCTGGCAGCCAATTCCCTGTACATGTCAGACAGCAAAGCGGAAGCTACGCCCACTTTGGCACCATGCAAAACCTGCTTGCGTCCCTCTGCAATAAAATCCATTTCAATTCGGTGGGAGATATGGTGTTCTCCCCCCGATGCTGGACGGGAATGATCAATCATCAGCATGGAAATGCCGGATGCGATCAGCGCGTTCATCAGCACTTCAACACCTGCCTGGCTACCCGCAGCAATCTCATCAACATGCTCTACACAGGCTCGCAGCGCCTCTTCCGTGATTCGGTTAGCTAGAGGCGAATACGGTTCACCTCCCAAATCTCTGGACACATGCCAATCGGCTAATGAGGTGAATTTGCCAAGCATATCGCCAAAGCCTGCAGCAGTCATCGCTTGTGGCGCATTCGCCAGTACGGATAGATCAGCAAAGATCGCTTCCGGCGGAACAGCCTGAAAGGTCTGCTTGCTGCCGCCCACAATCAACGGCGCGCCTGCCGATGTAAATCCATCCACAGAAGCGGCCGTCGGCACCGACAGGAACGGACGATTCATTTTATAGCATGCGAAGCGAACCAGATCATGAATAGTTCCGGAGCCTACGGCCAGTACAGCCTGACTCTCATCCGCCACGCCCAACAACACTTTTACGATATAGCCCTCATCTGCAATCACATCCCCCACAGCATTGGGAGGCAGCCGAACCACATCCACCACCAAACCAGCGTCACGTATGAGTTGTGTCACCTTTTCCCCTACCGCCGCAGAAGTATGTTCATCCTCTACCAGCGTCATATGACGGTAATTCTGTTGCTTCAAATAAGGGACGATGGCTTCAAGCGCCCCATCACGCACCTCAATAAACAATTCGACCTTTCGGTAAGGATGATCGGTGTTATTTGCCTGTGCCTCTTCGTTCCACTGCTTGATCTGCTCATTCATATTCATTTCATCTACCTCCTGAAAAGGAATAATTTGCACAAGAATGATCCATAATGAGTAAGAAGAGATTCTCTTTGAAAACGTTTTCTATTTAATTGTACGCACAAATTCCTATCCAAGTCCAGATGAAAAATACAAGTTGCTTTTCAAATTCTGATTCCGAAAGGAAAAATGCTTATGAAATCCAGAACAGACATCGCTTGCGCACTCGGTTTACTGGCAGGCACAACCTTTGGCAGTGGTATCGCTTTTTTATTCGGCTGGCAGGCCTATCGAGCTCTAACTTCTGTCACCGTCTTTGGCATTGCTGGAATTATCATCACCATTGCTGTTTTTCGCTTGCTTCACCACAAGTCGCTTTCTTCGACTAATTCCCGATAAATTCAACTGAGGTGAATAAGCACAACATGGAGTGCCTTTCTGTCTGTATACAAAAAAAACGGGTCCCACAAGCCATTTGCAGCGCTTGAGAGTACCCGTTTTTATTTGACTCATATTTGTTTGTTAATTGGTGTGAACCTCTGGATCGACATCTAATTCATAATCAATCTCTTCAAAGCCGAACCCAAATAATTGAAGGAAATCCAGACGGTATTGTTCAAGATCGCCCCGTTCAGACACGTTTTCTGTTGTGATCTCGGACCAGGCTGCTTTGACCGCCTGCTGTACATCGTCTCTCATTTCCCAGTTGTCCAGACGAATGCGTCCTTCTTCATCCGTTTCCACAGTATCCCCGCTATAGAGCTTCTCGAACAGACGCTGCGCCTGCTCAATGCATCCCTCATGCAATCCCTTTTCTTTCATGACCTTAAACAGTAGGGAAATATACAGAGGCACCACTGGAATGGCCGAACTGGACTGTGTAACCAAAGCTTTATTCACAGAAACGTAGGCTTTACCATGATAACGCTCCAGTTGTTTCGTTAAGGTATGTGCTGTGGCTTCCAAATCGTTTTTGGCTTGACCGATGGTTCCTTTACGATAAATAGCCTCCGTGATCTCCGGACCAATATACGAGTAAGCCAGTGTAGTTACCCCATCAGCCAGCAGATCAGCCTCTTCCAGCGCCTTGAGCCATAAGGACCAATCTTCGCCACCCATTACCGTAATGGTGTTGTCAATTTCCTCCTGCGTAGCCGGTTCCAGCGTAATTTCGGATACGACACCTGTATTCGTATTCACCGTTTTATTCGTAAACGGCTGCCCAATGGGCTTGAGAACGGAATTAAAGGTTTCACCAGTGTCTGGATGTGTGCGCCGCGGTGAGGCGACACTATACACAATGAGGTCTACCTTGCCCAGCTTTTCCTTTACCAGCTTCAACGTCTCCTGCTTAATTTCATGGGAAAAAGCATCTCCATTAATGCTCTCCGCTATGTAGCCGGCCGCTCTGGCCGCTCTTTCAAAGGCCACAGTGTTATACCAGCCTGCTGAAGCCGTGCGTCCCTCTGCTGCGGGACGTTCAAAGGATACCCCTATGGTATCCGCTCCCATGCCAAAGCTCGCAGCAATGCGGGAAGCCAGTCCATAGCCGGTGGATGCTCCGATCACGAGCACTTTTTTAGCTCCTTGTATTGCCGTGCTGTCTTTGATGTAATTAATTTGACGATTGACATGAGCCGCACACCCTTCAGGATGCGCAGTCGTACATATAAAACCACGGATTTTCGGTTTAATAATCATTGCAAGGGTCCCCCTATTATGGCATTCATTTAAATTCGATGGAATGGTTGTCCAGTCATAACTATATAGTAAAATAGCTTGCGGCTCAACCTGGATTACAGCGCATGAAATATCGCTGAGAACTTTTTTATAATCCTGGCAGGAAATCGGGGATATATGGATAATAATAATATAGGGGAATAAAAAACTTCACGAAATAACGTATTCATGATATAAACAAAGATAATGATGAAACGACTGTTCATTATCATTTTACTAGACCAAATCCAATACCTCACCACTCGTGTTCAAGAGTTAGAACATTATCTCGGGCAAAACAACCAGAACAGCAGCAATCCTCCTTTTAGCAAGCCCCCAAGAGTTTACGACAATCAGGCGGAAAAAGTGGACTCCTCTCGGACATAAAGATCAAACCCTTCAATAGTCGACCATCCTGGATGAGATTGTGATTAAGTCTATTCATACCTGTTCATTTAACCAGTATCCTCTAGAGGATATTCCATGTGTAGGATTTGAAAGAAGACAAGTTTTTGACTGCCTTCTATGCGCCTGCATTTGATCGAATATCGAGTTAAAAAAAGTGTTGTCCCCACTGATATGACCTTTCAAAAGCAACTTTTTCTACCAGGTTCACTACTTCTGTGTATTTTGAAAGCGCTTTAATTGATAGGTGGTCTATTTAGACCATTATCATTTGCTAGCCTTGGACCGAATCCGTCCGTTTTGGGCTGATCTTGTAGGACAAAGTCCGCGTGAAACCTTTATTCCATAATACGAAAGGGGGTGGTCAGAACAGGCCGTTTAAACAGCCGTAAAATGGAAATTGCATTTCCAAAGTTACAGGTTTATGGAGGTTATTATTTTTAAGGAGATGAAAGAAATGGTTTCACATGTAAAAAAATTAATTTGTGTATTATTGGCATTTGTAACAGCATTGCCGTTAATGTTAACGGCGCCGGCACCTGCAGAAGTTTCAGCAGCAAGTGATGTAACCATTAACTTATCGGCACAAAAACAAGTAATTCGCGGTTTTGGAGGAATAAACCATCCGGCTTGGGCTGGAGATTTGACAGCAGCTCAAAGAGAAACAGCTTTTGGTAATGGAAACAACCAATTAGGTTTTTCTGTGTTAAGAATCTATGTAGACGAAAATAAAAATAATTGGTACAGAGAAGTACCAACTGCAAAACGTGCGATTGAACAAGGAGCAATCGTTTTTGCTTCGCCATGGAATCCTCCAAGTGACATGACTGAGACTTTCAATCATAACGGTGATACAACAGCAAAACGCCTTAGATACGATAAGTACGCTGCATATGCGCAGCATCTTAACGATTTCGTTTCATACATGAAGAATAACGGTGTGAATCTGTATGCCATTTCTGTGCAAAATGAGCCTGATTATGCACATACTTGGACATGGTGGACTCCACAAGAAATGCTTCGTTTTATGAAAGAAAATGCTGGATCCATTAACTGCAGGATCATCGCACCTGAGTCATTTTCTTACCTGAAAAATATGTCAGACCCTATTCTAAACGATTCACAGGCTCTTGCTAATATGGATATTCTTGGTGCTCACACTTATGGTACTAAATTCAGTGATTTCGCTTATCCGCTTTTCAAACAAAAAGGAGCGGGAAAAGAGCTTTGGATGACGGAAGTATACTATCCAAATAGCGACAATAACTCGGCGGATCGCTGGCCCGAGGCGTTGGATGTTTCATATCATATACACAATGCTATGGTAGAGGGAGATTTTCAATCATATGTATGGTGGTATATCCGTAGACAATACGGTCCTATGAAAGAGGACGGTACGATTAGCAAGCGTGGTTATAATATGGCTCATTTCTCGAAATTTGTTCGTCCCGGATATGTACGAGTTGATGCAACGAAGAATCCGAATACAAACATTTACACCTCTGCATACAAAGGTGACAACAAGGTAGTTATTGTTGCTATTAACAGAGGCACTTCAGCAGTAAACCAAAGGTTCGCCCTGCAGAACGGGACTGCATCTAGGGTTTCTTCATGGGCCACGGACGGAAGCAGAAATATGGCAGCCGGATCGTCCATCAATGTGTCGGGCGGTGCCTTTACAGCCCAGCTTCCTGCCCAAAGCGTTACAACTTTTGTAGGTGAATTGGGTGGCAAGACTATCAGCGATACCACTTATGGAGCAGAGACAGCTACAACATTGACCAACTCCGTAGTAGAAGCCACCTATTCGGGTGATAGCGATACTAAATATGCCAACTTTAATGCTTCATCCGATGCAGCCGTTCAGTGGAATAGCATCTACTGTGCTGTTACTGGAACTAAAAATGTGAAGTTCCGGTATGCGCTGGAGACAGGGACAAGAAATCTGGATGTTTATGTAAACGGGACGAAAGTGATCAGCAATGCTGCCTTTGCAGCAACAGGCAGTTGGTCAACCTGGGGCGAAAAAACGATCCAGGTACCTATGAATAGCGGGAATAATACTTTAAAAGTGGTAACTACCGGTACGGAAGGACCGAACATAGAGAGTATAAATGTTTCAGCCCAGTAGGTGCGTTTGTAACGATAAGCAATAGCCCGCGGTAATATGTCAAGGGACAATTTGAATGAAGGAGGGAATTGAGTTATGAGTAAGAAGTGTAGTTTATTTTTATTAGTTCTGGCATTAGTATTGAGTTGTATACCTGAGATGTCTGCGTTTGCAGCCAGTAATACAATTGCAAAACAGGTAGGGAATTCAAACCCGCTTATAGACCATCATTTAGGAGCGGATCCCTTTGCGTTGACCTATAACGGAAGAGTCTACATCTATATGTCCAGCGATGACTATGAATACAATAGCGACGGAACGATTAAAGATAATTCATTTGCCAATTTGAAGAGCGTATTCGTCATATCTTCAGCGGATATGGTGAACTGGACAGACCACGGAGCCATTCCGGTAGCAGGTGCCAATGGCGCCAATGGCGGCCAGGGTATTGCGAAATGGGCAGGTGCGTCCTGGGCTCCGGCAGCCACAGTTAAAAATATAAATGGCAAGGATAAATTCTTCCTTTATTTCGCAAATAGTGCCGGAGGTATCGGTGTTCTCACAGCAGACAGCCCGATCGGGCCATGGAGAGATCCGCTGGGAAAAGCGCTGGTTACAACCAGTACACCCGGAATGTCTGGCGTTGTTTGGCTTTTTGACCCGGCCGTATTCGTGGATGACGACGGCACAGGCTATCTATATGCCGGCGGGGGTATTCCTGGCGGTTCAAACCCAACACAAGAGCAAAGAGCAAATCCGAAAACAGCCAGAGTGTTGAAACTGGGTGCCGATATGACCAGCATTATTGGAAGTGCATCTACGATTGATGCGCCTTTCATGTTTGAAGACTCAGGAATTCATAAGTATAACGGAAAATATTACTACTCCTATTGTATTAATTTTAGTGGTACGCACCCGGCCGATAAGCCGTCAGGAGAAATCGGCTATATGACCAGCTCAAGTCCGATGGGTCCCTTTACGTATGCAGGCCATTTCCTGAAAAATCCAGGATCATTTTTCAGAGCTGGCGGAAACAACCACCATTCTGTTTTCAAATTTAATAATGAGTGGTATGTAGTGTACCATGCTCAAACTGTCAGCTTAGCTCGATACGGAGCCGGTAAAGGATACCGTTCTCCCCATATCAATAAGCTTGTGCATCGTGCAGATGGAACCATTCAAGAGGTTGCGGCCAATTATACAGGTGTATCCCAACTGGCCAATCTTAATCCATATAATCGGGTAGAGGCTGAAACGCTTGCCTGGAATGGAGGTATTTTAACGGAGAAATCTTCAGCAGCAGGCGGACCAGTAAATAATCAAAATGTAACAAGTATTCAAAACGGAGACTGGATAGCTGTAGGAAACGCTGACTTCGGTAAAAGCGGAGCCAAAACCTTTAAAGCAAATGTAGCATCCGCCGCAGGTGGAAAAATTGAAGTGCGGCTTGACAGTGTAACCGGTAAGCTTGTAGGAACGCTTACTGTGCCTTCCACAGGTGGAGCGCAATCCTGGAGAGAAATAGAAACTGCTGTAAGCGGCGCAACTGGTGTTCACAACGTCTTCTTTGTATTTACCGGAACCGGCACAGGCAACTTATTTAATTTTGATTACTGGAAGTTTACACAAAATAATACTATTACCGGTACTACTTATAATGCGGAGACGGATACAACATTGACCAACTCCGTAGTAGAAGCCACCTATTCGGACGATAGCGGTACCCCATATGCCAACTTTAATGCTTCGCCAGATGCAGCCGTAGAGTAGGATAACGTCTACTGTGCTGTTACCGGAACTAAAAATGTGAAGTTCCGGTATGCGCTGGAGACAGGGACAGAAATCTGGATATTTATGTTAACGGGACGAAAGTGATCAGCGATGCTGCCTTTGAAGCAGACCAGTAGATTCGTTTAGGCAAAAATTTCGAGAAACCCGGTCTTTTCCAAGACTTGGGTTTCTCTTTTTCTCAAAAGAATGTTGTCTACAAAGGCCAGACCAATCCCTGTTTCTGCATTGCTCTACGCCTGATTCAAATAATCAAGCTGTTCAGAACTTAGCTGGATATCCAGCGCGCCTAAATTCTCTTCCAATTGAATGGAATCGCTCACTGCAACAAGGGGTATGGCAACCGGGGCGTTTTGCAGCATCCAAGCAAGCACAATCTGATTGGGCGTGTGTCCAGTCTCTTTCGCCAGATGCCTTACCGCCTGCAATCTGTTCATTTGTTCTTCGTTCCGGTAACCATTAGTTCGGCATCCTCCGGCCGTACAAACCGCCAAGCAGCGGCGAGTACGCGAGAAGCGTAAAATCTTTATTCCCGTTGCTGGATACAGATATAGGGCATGTTCATCCTCCTCGTTAGATTTGCTTGAGTTTGGCCTCGGCTTCCCAGGATCGATAGTAATCGATCTTATCCCGCAGCATGTCAAGCGTCTGCCGAATCGTTTGGAGCTCAGCAAGTCCCGTTCCTGCTCGACGAAAGCCCAGCGGGTAAACGCAACCTCCAGGCCGTCCCGAGTCGGCGAACACTTCTGCCCGGCCTACGTCACGGTATTAGGGCAGCCCGTTCGGATAAGGGGGAGCTTCGGGAAAATGATCCCCACCAAATACTCAAGTGATGAGCAACACTTTGCAAATTCCGATTATGCAAAAAAGCTCCTGAATCGCCACAAGGACAAATTCAGGAGCTAGTGCATTAAAAATTAAATATTCCAACAATTAAAAGTAAAGAGCTTTACCTTTGTACGTCCATTTGAATGGCTTAGCTATGGTTGCGTTATAAACTGAAACACTTGTCGTTGCAAATCCAACGTGCTTGTAAAGTTCCCGCACTTGAGCAAACGACGGACCAAAATGCTGAACCAAATCTCAATCTGAAAATGGACGAGACAATCCCGCGTTTGAATCGCTGATGGACCGTCCACTGGCGGCTGGGTTCTCGCACGCGATGGCCACAATCTGAAGCACTTGCTGCTCGGTAAAGGACGGTGGCGTTCCCGGCGAGGCTGGTCACGAAACGTCTGTAGGATGGGCGGCTTCCAATTCTTCGGGATGCTCATGCTCGATACGGCAAAGCTCAGGGTACTGTTCGATCCAACGACCGCGCCAAAGAACGACTTGGGGGCGATCCAACGGTAAGAGCTCGCTAATCGCTGTGTTGGCCAATCCGCGAAGCGACTCCAGCACCGGACACGTTCGTTTCGCCAGAGACTGATGCGTGCTCCGTTCCCGAACGAGTTGTTCCAGCACTTCACGTTGTTTATCGCTAACGACAATGGCTCTCGCCCTTCGTCCTCTTGCCACGGATCACCCTCACCATTTTTGTTGCATTGAACATACCACATCTTTCGGTAAGATTATCCGATTTATGTTGGATTTTTTTGGAATTTAGGCACTAGGTTATAGGTGCGGCTGCAGCCAGGGTTGATTATCGCTCCGGATACGGATCAATTGTGCAAATGGTGCCGTCCGGGTTATACGTCAGCTCGGCGTATTTTACGCAGCGCTTGTAGTCAACGCCTTCGGACAGCGAGCAGTCATGATAGAACAGATACCATTTCTCCCGAAATTGAACAATCGAGTGGTGTGTGGTCCAGCCGATTACCGGAGACAGAATCGTACCCTGGAACGTGAATGGTCCCATTGGACTGTCGCCAATGGCGTATACCAGCTTGTGCGTCGTTCCGGTGGAATAGGACAAATAATACTTGCCGTTATACTTATGCAGCCACGGCCCTTCAAAGTATCTGCGTTCCTCGTCTCCCGCAGTCAGCGGGTTGCCCTTTTTGTCCAGAATTACAACCTCCCGGGGAGCCGACTCAAACGTGAGCATGTCCTCGCTCAGCTTCGCGATTTTCGGACCGAGCGCAGGCGCATCCGGCGCAGGACCTTCCGCTTCGTCCACAAAGCTTCCAGTTTGCCACTTCTCCAGTTGGCCGCCCCACAGTCCGCCAAAGGCCATGTAGACTTGGCCGTCATCATCGGCAAATACCGCCGGATCAATGCTGAAGCTGCCCGAAATATACTGCTCCTCCGGCTGGAAAGGTCCTGCCGGCGATGAAGATACGGCTACACCGATGCGGAAAATCCCGTCATGATCACGTGCCGGAAAGAAAAGATAATACTTTCCGTTCTTATATGAAGCATCAGGCGCCCACATCTGACTGGCGGCCCACGGGACATCCTTCACATGCAGAACCTCTCCATGGTCGACCACCGGCGATTTAAAATCCGCCATGGACAATACGTGATAATCTTCCATTTTATACTGATCGCCGTTATCGTTGATCGGACCGTCGTGATCCAGATCATGCGAAGGATAAATATAAATTCGATCCTCGAACACATGCACCGACGGATCGGCGGTGTAGATATGAGTAACTAAAGGCTGATAAGGTTTAGGCAATGCGGACATCGCTATAACTCCTTCCATTAATTAAATCTGCGCTTCCGGCAGATTCAAGGATTCAACGGTTCGCCAGCGCAGCAACACGCTCATAGGCTTGCTTCGGACGATGCGATTGATCGAATAAAAAAGGCCAGTTCTTCCGGCCTCTGACCGGAAAGCCGTCCAGCCAGGTATAATCGTCGGCAGCCCCCCAGAATGTGACTGCACTGATACAGTCGCGGTATTCCCGCAGCAGACGGAAAACCGCCTCGTAAAGCTCTGCTTGCCGTTCCAGCATTTCATTCGAAGGATGAAGCAGGTCGGTACGTCTGTCATCGAAGCGGAAGACCGACAGGTCCAGTTCCGTCAGTTGGAGCTGAAGTCCCAGCTCTGCATATTTTTCAATGGCTGCACGGATGTCGTCCAGGGAAGGATCGAACAGATTCCAATGCGCCTGGAGGCCAACGCCGTGAATCGGCACTCCCTGATCCAACAGCGACCGGACCAGCCGATGGATACGATCCCGCTTGTAAGGATGGGACTCATTATAGTCGTTGTAGAATAGCAGAGCCTTAGGATCTGCTTCATGCGCATATTCAAAAGCCTTGGCGATAAAATCAGGTCCGGCGATGTCCAGCCATTTCGACGGGCGAAGGAACGCCTCCTTGTCTGACTCCTCGTCCGAGATGACCTCATTCACCACATCCCAGCAGTATACAGTATCCTTATACCGTCCAACTACCGTTTGGATATGCGAACGGAGCCGCTCCAGCAGCAAGGCACGATCCGCTGGACCGCCTTGTTCATTCTCAAACAGCCAATCCGGCGTTTGATTATGCCAGACCAGGGTGTGACCGCGCATTGCCATCCCATGCTCCTTGGCAAATGCAGCTAGTCGGTCGGCATTCTCAAAGGTATACACCTCCTCCTCTGGATGCAAGCTTGAGAACTTCATTTCATTTTCCGCTGTAATACTGTTAAAGTGGTAAGCAAGCAACGATTTCTGAATCTCAATGGTTAGAGGATTGACCGCCGCTCCGATCTGGAAATCGTCTTTGTATAATTCTTTTAATGAAGCTTCTTTCCGCGTCGATAAATTCATCCTTTTCCTCCTTGGGCAGGCTATCGGTAAACACTTACGGCTACTTAGCCTGATACTTAAACCAATCGAAGTGCGCAGGTACCCCACTTAAGCGGCCATTTCCTGTTGCATACAGCCCAATGACTACCCCAGTGAAGCACATTTTATTTACAAAATCCTCCGGAGACAACGCCCGTGCCGGACCTGTAGCTATACTGGACCAGTTCTCGCCATCCTCCGAATAGGAAAGAGCATATTCATCCTCAGTCGCTTCAATTCTTAGCAAAAGTCGCTCCGCCTCTGTCTCAGCCTCATAGACGATCTGGGATTCTCCACGAATGGTCAGACGCGCCATGACCCGATTGCGGTCTCCAGAACGCAACAGCCCAATCTCATAATGGGCATCCTCATCCCGGCGTGCGCATAATCCAGCCTCTTCGCCTTCAGCGGTTGGCGCAAACGACATGCAAGTGGTGAAGCTTGCCTGCTTATGCTGCTGCCTTTTGCCTGCAAAAGCGATCCGGCCGACATCCCCCAGTCCCGCCGCCTGTCCGCGCAGTGTCAAAGACCCGGGAGCTTCATCAAGCGAATAACTGCCATCGGCCGGATTTCGCACAAAGATCCACTCGGGTTCGAGATGGTCTGCGGCAAAGTCGTTCCGGCCTTCGCCCGCAGCGCCGGGCGCCGCTGCGGGCAGGCGCGCAACCGACATTTCCAGCTTGACACAGCCCTCGTTATTGTCGATATACGGCCATTCGTCCTTCCAGATGACCGGAGCCAGAAAGGTTTCACGACCAAGTACGCTGTAACCATCCTCAGTCAACCGAACGCCGAGAAAAACAGCCCACCAATTCCCTTTTACGTCTTCTATCAGGTCAGCATGGCCCAAATATTGAATCGGATGATCAAGCCCCCGATGCGTCAGGATCGGCTCCGGATAACGTTCAAACGGACCATAAGGATTGTTGCTCCGTCCGATAATCTCCCTGTGTTCCTTCGCTGTTCCGCCAGAGGCGGACATCATATAATACATTCCATTAATCTTGTATAGATGAGGACCTTCTGTCCATGGACCCCCATCACCGTACCAAACCACCTGCGGCTCCGAAAGCGCTTCTCCAGTCACAATATTAATTTCATACTGGATGGCATGGGAGTCGTAGTCCGCTCCCTGCTGCGCGGTGACGTACACCTTGCCGTCATCGTCAAAAAACAGTGAAGGATCAATACCACCGTAAGGAACATGGATCGGATTCGACCAAGGTCCGGCCGGATCGGTCGCTGTAACATAAAAATTCCCGATCCCTCCTACATCGGTTGTAATCATGTAGAAGGTACCCTCAAAATAACGAATTGATGGTGCATAAATGCCGTCAGAGCTCTTGCGATCCGTCAGATCAAGCTGATTGGGTCGGTTCAGCACATGACCCACTTGTTCCCATTGAATCAGATCCCGACTCCGGAAGATAGGAACACCAGGAAAATATTCAAACGAACTGCAAATCAGATAAAAGTACTCTCCCGCTCTAGTAATGCTAGGATCAGGATAAAAGCCAGGAAGTATGGGATTTGAGTAACGAATGGTTTGCGATACCAATTGATTATTCATTTATTCCTTCACACTCCCAACGTTAAGCCCAACAACAAAATATTTTTGCATGAACGGATACACTACCAGGATTGGAATAGAAGCTACTACAGTGACAGCAGCGCGAATTGAAATGGGTGTAACCTGGGTAGCATTCTGCATTCCAACACCATTGGACACTGATGGATTGCTGTTGGCGTTCATACTAGAGGAGAGCAGCTTCATTAACTCGTATTGCAGTGTGCTCAGTTCCTGTTGGGACGAGGTATACAAAAAAGCGTCGAACCAAGAGTTCCAGGCACCTACCGCAACAAACAACGCAATAGTAGCCAGCACAGGCTTACAGAGCGGTAAAATAATTCTCCAAAAAATCTTAAAATCTCCTGCCCCATCTATTTTAGCCGATTCCACCAAGCTCTCTGGAATTGTATAGATATAGGTACGGATAACAATTAGGTTAAATGCGCTGATCATTGATGGCAGTACATATACGAAGAAATTATTAATTAAATTCAGGTCCTTCATCAAGAAGTAGCCAGGAATCAAACCTGCATTAAAATACATGGTCAGGACAAAAACTGTAGTAATAGGCTTGCGGAACACAAAATTCCGCCGACTAAGTGCATAAGCCAGCATTGTGGTCAAGAAAATATTCAGCAAGGTCGAAAGCACGGTGCGTGCAACCGAAATCAGGAATGCATTATAAATAGTGCCCGAAACGAATACCGCTTTATAATTCTGCAACGTGAACTGCCGAGGCCACAGATAGAGACCGCCTCTGATCGTGTCGTTCCCCGCATTAAACGAAACTACAATCGTATTCAGGAACGGATACAAGGTAACAATGACCAGGATAATCATAAATATTGTATTAAGTGTGTTGAAAACAAACGGCTCTAATCCCCTGCTTCCTGGACGGCGTCTGGAGATTGCAATTGTACTCTCTGGGCCAGACATCTGAGTTTTCTTCATCATTATAATAGCCTCTCTTCCCCAAGGCGCTTGGCCGTCCAGTTTGCGAGCAGCAGCATTGTAATGCTGACGACGGTCTTGAATATACCTCCCGCAGTGGCCAAGGAATAGTTACTTTGCGCAATACCGTATTTAAGAACGAAAATATCAATCGTTTCTGACCAATCCACAACAAGTCCATTGCCTAGCAAATACTGTACTTCAAAACCAGCTTCTAAAATATGTCCAATTGACATAATCAACAGAATAACAATAGTTGGCTTAATGCCTGGCAAAGTAACGCTCCACATTTTTTGATATCTGTTGGCCCCGTCAATATCAGCGGCTTCATACAAAGCCGGATCAATAGAGGCTATGGCGGCCAAATAAATAATTGTATTCCAGCCAACTTCTTTCCAAACGTGTGAGGCTCCCACTACTCCCCAAAAATACTTTCCTTCACTCAACCATAAAATTGGTTTATCAACCAAATGCAGCTTCATCAACATTTCGTTGACAATGCCGTCAGAGGCAAGAGAAGTGGCAACAATTCCCGTAACGATAATCCATGACAAAAAGTGTGGCAAATACGAAATCGTCTGAACGGCTCTCTTCCAGAAAATCTTTTTAATTTCATTAAGCAGCAATGCCAAAATAATGGCAGTGACAAACCCAAAAATCAGGTTGATCATACTCATAGCAAGTGTATTACGAAGGACACGTAAAAAATTATCATCTGTAAACAGGAACTTAAAATGCTTGAAGCCAACCCAAGTTTGTTCACCAAAGCTTCGTGCGGGCTTGTAATCTTGAAATGCCATCGACCAACCCCAGATCGGCACATAAGCAAATAAGACTATATAAGCAAGCAGAGGAACTGACATATAGATAAGTTGTCTCTGATCCTTGATAATAGCCCAGGTCACGCGTTTGTCTCTGCGTTTCTTCTTCGGGTCTGCCTGTTTAACTGGCTTGGCGCCAATTGCAATTTCCTCCATAGTATCAAACCCCCTATCCATTCTTATATTTTTCGGAAAGGGAGGAGTGCTCCCTTTCCGGTTTAGAAATAGTTCTATTTAGCAGTCCAATTCTCAATTCTCCACTTAAGCACTTCGTTTATTTTGTCTTCATAGGTCTTGATGTCAAGCTTATGAATCTCGGAGGTGTATTCGTTCCATACGGAGTCGAAGCTAGACGGACTCGACAGGATTGCTTTAGGCAGATACTTTGTAGAAAGCTCGTTCAGCTTTGTGCTGGCAATCTTGGCCGGAGAACCATCCACGATATCGGCGGACCAAGCCGGGTAGTAGACTGGGTTCTCAGGAGGAGCACTAAAGAAGTCAACGTAGCTATTAAACCCGTATGCCTTTAGAACTTCCTTATCGTAAGGCTTCAAGCTTGCTTGATACTCTTCAGGCTGATTGGTTGCCGTGGTGGCGTTGCCATCGCTAAAATAACCCTCCAGCTTCGGTGCGGTATTGTATAAAGCTTCTGCCTTATTGGCGAGCTTCCAGGCAGCATCATCAGCGTTAGTACGCTGCTCTGGTGTTTTCATGAAGCGACCTTGCTTATTAACATAATAATCCTGGCCTTCGACACCCCAAGTAAATCGCTTTTGCCATTTTTCATCCATAAGTTTATCGAGTACTTTGATGATTTTTACCGGATCCTTGGCGTTAACAGTAATACCAAAACCATTATTCAGATTAAGCGCTGGACGGTCCCGATAGTAATCCTTAATGCTGGAATCATATACCAGAGGGAAACCTACATATGTCCGCTCCAGCTTCTTCTGCACCTTCAGTGAATCCTCAGCTTTGAGGAAGTTCCAGTGCTGATCGAACATCCCCAGTACATTACCGTTAGACAACTTCGCCAAGTACTGATCATAGTTCTGTGTAAACGTTTCCTTATCGAGCAAGTCTTGAGCATTAATTTCATTCAGCTTCTGGTAGTACTTCTTAGCGTAATCTTTATCAGCAAAAATTTCTGCCACACCTTTGTTTACAACTACACCGCCATCGTTTGGATGACCAATCAAATGTTGTGGAGGATTCAGCAATCCCCAGGTTTTCCAGTCATAGTTCAGGATTTCAAAACCAATAGTTGGGCTGCCATCAATCGTTGGGTATTTCTCTTTGTACTTTTTAATCAGATCGAAGTATTCGTCCAGTGTCTTAGGAGTCGGATAGTTGAACTCCTTGAGAACAGCCTTTTGAACCCAGAAGGCAGGACCACCGTAATAGGTATCAGCAACTTCACCATTGTAGACGCCATAGTTTGGCAAATAGTAAATATGTCCATCATTAGGGTCCTTCATTTGGTTCCAATACTTTTCATAGTGTTTCTTCAGATTAGGTGCATGTTTCTCGATCAGATCTTCCAACGGGATGACGCCTCCCGCAGCGGTCAGCTTTGTGTCTGCCGAGATCAGGTCCGGGTAGTCCCCGCCAGCAATCATAACGCCGAGCTTCTGGTTCTTATCGCCCGCAAGAAATTCAAATTTGAAGGTAACACCAAGCTCATCCTTCATCATTTTGTAAAGCTTGTTGTCCGCTGTCGGCTGCTGTCCAGCTTCATTCAAGAAGACTGAGATTTCAATTGGACTTGCCGCTCCAACCTCTCCGCTGTTGACATTGTCCGCATTGGAATTTCCACCTTTGCTGCTGCCGCTGATTGAGCAGCCAGATAGAACAACGCTCAGTGACAAAAGTGCTACCGCTCCAATACGAAGTAACGATTTTTTTCTGTCCCCCATAAGACACCTCCGATAGTTTTATAATACCAAGGATGAAAGCCCTTACATTTAATTGATTTTAGTTTAAATTTATATCTGATCGGAAACTATATTCGAATTAAAGCTTTTCACATGAAAAGCTTTGATTTTCTTATATTCGTTTGGTGACATACCCAAGCGCTTCTCAAATTGCTTCAGAAAATGGTTATAATTAGTATATCCTACTATTTCTGATAGCTCGCTATTTTTATATTGGTTCATACGAAGCAGGCGACTTGCCTCTTCAATCCTCAGATCATGGAGCAATTCATTGAACCCGATACCGTTTTTGCGTATCAACAATTGTCCCAGATAGGTAGGATGCAGAAAAAATTGCTCTGCCAGCTGTTTAATGGTCAGACTTTCCCGGAAATAACTACGGATGTAGTCATTGATATCCTGCACGATCCCCTGAGGCTCAATCATGCTCTGTTTGAGAAGAAGTTCAAAGCAAACCTGTCCACAAGAGCGTAGTATCCCAATCATATCGTCAAAGGTCAGCAATGCCTCGTCCGTATTGGGGATGTCGAACAGATGGCCAGAAGGCTCCCTGTCGCTAGCAATATGAACACTCATATACGCCCTGATTTCGTGCAGAAGAAAGACGACAAATTTTTGGACCTCATCAGGATACACTCGCGTCTCCCAAAACACTTGCTCCATCGAATCGACAATTGACCGATAGCCAGCATAGTCGATAATTTCAAATGTCTCCAATATGCGTTCCAAGAGTTCCACCTGATTATCGCAATGTTGAAACACGCTGTCTTTAATTATGTCATAATGAATAATTCCATTATTTTCCGACTCATAAAACGCATGCAGCAGCGCCTTGGACGCCGTCTTGTAGGCGGTTCCAATTCCAGTTAATGAGCCTACCGGGGTACCAACAGCCATGAAGACACGAAAACCCGCCAAGCGACGGGCCAGTGCTTCTATAGTCTTCTCAGTACTGAGTCCATCACCTTGATACGCCGAGTCACCGAACACAATGACGAAATGTTCCATGGACAGATGCACCAAATATGCTGTCTCTAAGTCATCGAGTAATTCAAGTGCAAACTCGCCCAGTCGTGCGGACTGGTCCCGATGCGCTTGCACCAGACATACATTCCATAAGTTGGCGGATTGGGACACAGATTCCATGAAATCGTTCCCCTCCGTGGACATCGATTTGCCCAGTAGTGCCTCCTTAATCATCTGCAACACCTCTTCCCGACGAGCAATCTGGCCGATGTAAATGAGCTCCTGTTCCTCCAACAATTCGCGTTGAATTGCCCGAATCTCCAGTTCAGTCTGCTCCTCATCCAAAGGCTTCAGCAAATACCGGGAGACTCTGTATTTGAGAGCCTTTCGAGCGTAATCAAATTCGCTGTACCCTGTAAGAATGATAAATTTCGTGGAGACATTCCCTCTTTGCCGCCATTGCTTTATCATTTCCAAACCATCCATTATCGGCATGTGGATATCCACCATCACCAGGTCTGGCCCCAGTTTCTCCATTAGCCTCAAACCATCCATTCCGTTGCCGCAAATGCCACACACCTCAAAGCCCAGCTCTCCCCAATCAATCCAAATTTGCATGCCCTCCAGTGCCCAAGGCTCGTCGTCAATCAGCAGCACTTTAAACGCCATTGCCCTTCCCTCCTTCTCCATCCTGCCATTCCAGCAACTGCATCGGAATTTCGAAGACCACCTCGGTACCTTCTCCCACCTTGCTAGTCAGGTTAAAACTAACCCTGCCGTTGTAGTACAACTCCAACCGTCGGTATACATTACGAATGCCAATATTACCTCCTATGGTCTCCTTTTCGCTGCGCATGTTGTACAAAACCTCCTTTAAACGCTCCTCGTCAATACCTTTGCCATTATCCGATACAACCACACGCAGCCGCTCATTGGCTACTTCGGCGCGGATTTTGACCACTCCAAGCCCTTCGATGGCCTGTATGCCATACTTGCAGGCGTTCTCCGCGAGTTGTTGAATACTCATCTTCGGTATCTTGTAGTAACGCGCTTCTTCGGTGATCTCGATGGAATACTCGAATTTGTCCTGGAAGCGGAATTTCTCAATGCCGAGATACATCACGGTAAAATTTATCTCTTCCTCCAGCAGCACCAGATCGTCCTTCCAGTTCAGCAAGCGGCGGAGCAGCTTCGACAAGTTCTTGATGATGTCTTTGACATCCGTGTAATTGTTTTTGGTACTGACCACTAGAAGCGCATTCAGCGTATTGAACAGGAAATGGGGATTCATCTGACTCTGCAGCAGATTGAGCTCAGCTCGGACGCGCTCGGCTTCCTGGCTTTTTTGCTGAATCTCCAGCTTATACACATTATTGATCAAGGAATGGATCTGGGAGGTCATCATGTTAAAGTTGCGGATCAGATGCCCGATTTCGTCGCGCCCCTCATCGATTGTGATCAAGTCGAACTTCTCGTTCCTTACCTTTTGCATATGCCGGGCCAAGCGCTTGACCCGGTGATTATACGAGCGCAGCATGACGTAAATGAACACTGAGGTGAACAGTGTAATCAGGCCGACCAGTATGCTAGAATAAAGCTGCATATCCAGCATGGCCTTGCTGACGCGCGTCCCCTGGGGCACGCCGATCAGCTTCCATCCCCGCACATAGCTGGCGTTACCGATCGGCATGATATGCAGATCGTTGTCCGCCTCTTTGTCCATTTTGAACAAAGGAAAACTGGAGATGTTCTCGCGCTGGTATCCGCTGTCCATAGATACGATGATCTCGTTCTGGTCGTTAACCAGATAGAGATCCAGGTAATCCCGCTCGCGGGCGATGACATCGTAAAAGCGGCTGAGATCGAAATCAATCCGCACCAGCTTCTGGTAAGAGTTGTTGACGTCGTAATTATCCATTTTCTCAACGACGCTGAGATAAGGCGTGGCAGTTGCGGGGGTTTTGGCCCCCATGTCCAGATACGCAGACACCAGCACGGTTCCGTTGAACGACTTCCACTCCTGATACCAGGGGCTGGCGAAAACCGATTCATTCAAGTCATAATAGTCGCTGCCGGGCACGATCGTCGGATTGTCCGTGTAAATGCCGATCCGCTGGATCTGATTGTTCACCGGAATATAGGATGTGACCCGATGACGGAGCTGTTCGTTGAACGTATTATAGAAATCCAGCGAACCCTTATAATCACGGTCCAGGGTCTCGTACAGCAGCTTATCTGTAATCACGGCATGACTGACTGCAACTCCGCCATCAATCATGCCGTGGATATCCTTTCTCGCCCGCTCCAACGAGATTTGCAGATTCTGCTCTTCCCGCTCCTTGATCAGCCCGGACATCCGGTCCATAAACAAATAATTGATTATGACAATAGGCAGCAAAATCCCGATTACATAAATCAGCATGAATTTGTAATTCAGCGGGATATCGTTCACTATACTGCGAAATCTGAACTTTCTAATCATGGCTTCCACCACCATCTCCCATTGAACATTCTTTCGGCCTGAGCCGTCTCTATTCCCGCCGTCTGAAAGCAGACGGCGCTATCCCTGTTATCCGTTTGAACTGGCTTATAAAATAATCAGTGTTGGGATAACCGGAATTCGCCGCCACTTCGGCGATGCTCAGCCGGCCTTGTCGCAGAAGCCGCTTCGCCTCTTCAACCCGCTTGCCGTTCAGATATTCCCGGAACGACTTGCCGGTCTGCTGCTTGAACAACTGTCCCAAATAGATAGGATTCATATGGAACATCTGGGCAAGCTCCTGAAGCTGCAGCTTCTTCCGAAATTCCTGGTCCACATGCTGCACCACCCGGAAGATCGTGCGGCACTCGCTGCGTTCACGCTGCTCGCGGAGGGCAGCCGCTCCGCTCAGGCATAGCGCCAGGGCATACCGGCGAAAAGCCGGAAAAGTGGTTGTCTCCGTCAGCGTACCGAACTCTCCCTGTATGCCCCGCATGAAGGCATCGGCGTCTCCACCCAGCTCCTTCAGCTTCTTGGAGATGCCCATTTCGAGGGCGGACAACTGAATCCGCACATATTCGATATCCGGTAGCCCGAGGGACGGTGCAGCAAGCAGGGCGTCCGCCGCAGCCTCAATCTCTTCGGGACTGTCCGAGGAGACCCGTTCGATCAAGGAAGCCAGGGCCGCTTTGTTCACTCCCTTCATGCGTTCGTTCCGCGGAAGCTCGTTGCAGACGATAATGCCTCCCTCATTATGATAGCGCTTCCATTTGAGCGCTGCCAGCGCTTTTTCGTAAATAGGCCGAAGTGCGGACGCCCCTCCCGTACCATAACTCAGCGCCGCAATTGCGGGAGAGGGAGCCTCGCCCGGCCACTCTTCACACAGCCGACGCCCAAGAGCCTCAAGCCGATCTGCAGCGTGCGGTTTCCCGGAAGCGACCAGGCCCACTCTTCCTTCGGGATCCGTGAACAGCTCCGGGCGTTCCGGCCCGGCAAGCTCCGATATCTGACGCTTCAACTCTTCTTCGTTCATTTCCGTTTCAACCAGCAGGCAGCCGATCTCCTCACCGCTTCCGATATTCAACAAGGCCGTGGCTTCATTCTCAAGCTCGGTGCCCGCCTCGCCCTGAATCAGCCGATTGAGCAGACAATTGACGTACAGGGATCGGTCGCGGCGACGGAGCTCCTCCTTGGCCGTCTCTTCCCGGATCTTGCGGCTTATCTGGTCCAACACCGCCTCTATCTCATCCTCGTCAATCGGCTTGAGCAGATAATCATCGACGCGTTGGTCAAGCGCCGTCACTGCATACTCGAAGTTATTGTGCCCGCTCAATATGACAAACCGCGGCGGCTTTGCCAGCTTATGCTGTGAGCGGTCGATCAGCTCCAGACCGCTGACGGAAGGCATTTGAATATCGGTAAACACCAGTTCGGGCTGAAGCCGCTCAATCAGAGACCAGGCGGAGCTGCCGTTCGAGGCCTCTCCACAGACCCGGAAGCCATATTTGTCCCAGTTCACAATTGTGCGCAAACCCTCAAGAACCCACGGTTCATCGTCTACCAGCAGCACGTTCATCATCCATCCTTCGCCTCCTTCGTCGAATGAATCTTGCCCTTGTACACATGAAAGCGCATTTACGTTTACGGTTCAGATATCAAATCCGCCTCGCGGATATAAGTGTCCCCGTCAAAGCCGACTTTCACAATATATAGCAATGCACAAAGGGAACCTTGCTTTGAGTGGAAATATATCTGGCATAGGCTTTAGACGGCAATTCTATAGAAAAAACACCTAAAGCTGGCTCTAAGTGTTTTTTTCGATCTTCCCGGCCTGGTGTTCCCGCCGCCTCATGCGGAGCATTTCGCCGATCATCTGTATATCTTCCGGTTGTGCCTGTCGCCAATGCCGCCCCCTCGCTCCATGCTGCGCCGCTTCCGCACCCCTGTTTCTGTAGGAATCAATTCCGGCATGGATTGCAAGCCGCAGCGCAGCTCCTGCTTCGCCGAATTCAGCAAGTCGGATGAACGGGGTATAATCAACGCGGAACATTAGGAGCTGTAGTGAAGCCGCTTCTCCCCTTCTCATATTCCTATTTATGGTTCAAGCCTCGTAGACTCAAAAACCCAATCTCCCCTTGCAAAAGCTCTCCTCGGGGCCGAAATAGGAGCAGGGAAGCAGCTCCCGGGACAAGACCAGCTTCTGCAGCACCAGACCTGCATCCAGCACATAAAATCGCAGGGTGTGTATGCCGGCAGTCAATGGATGCTGCGTTGTGGAAGTATGGACATTATTCATAACGGACTCCGACCAATGCCGTGATTCGCCCGCGGCAAACTCCAGGGGCAGCATGTCTGCCGGAACCGGCGGATGATCATCAAAAGCTACCGCATATTTCAGCCGTCTATCCTCCGCCAGAGGGTTGGTCGGGGCTACATAAACCGTTACTGTATAGGTCTGTTCCTCCGCGGTGCAGACACGGTATTCCAGATATGGAGCATCCTCGGTCCGCTCAAAAAGGGCTGTCGTTGGGAACAGCTTCATGGAGGACAGTGAGCGCCCGTATCCCTTGATCATCTCCCAACGGGCCTCCCCGGCGGCTTCCCGGCCGCAAGTGTGCTCCGCTTCGATTGCAATCACGCCGTGTACTTCAACAAAGGTCAGATCGGGCAAATCATCGGTGTGTACAACCTCTGCGACGACCGTTGCCTTTACTGTCTGATCGCCACAAACCATCGTAATTTCCCCCGCTGCCGATGCGTCAAGCCGTTCCCAATCGACATGAACCCAAACGGTTTCCCCGGTCAGAACGCTTCCGTGCGTCCGATCTGTCTTGATCCAGTCGACGCTGGTCTCCAGACGATAAGCAAACGCCTGCTTTCCGGCATTGCTGACGGTTATGCGGCAGCGCTCCTTCTGCAGACTGGTGAATGGCGGGAGCGCTACCGTTCCGGTGGTAAAACCTCCGTCTGTCCCTTCGACATCAACAATCATCAGCGCTTTTTCCTGCGGCTCGATATACTTGAACTCCGGATACTGCCAGCCTTCGTCATTCCAGTTTACATAGCCGATATGGGCGGAGGACATCATCCCCTTCCATTTGCCGCCGGAAATTTTATGATTGTAGTCCTCTTGCATTTGTACATCTTTGGCAATGGCTTCCTCCACCAAAGCGGCATAATGATTGGCAAGAACGCTCTGAGGCCGGAAGCCGCTGTATTTTTGATTCAAGCCCGCGTATATCTGCATTTTTGTCACATTGGCCGATGCTACGGCCGGATAATACACAAGCTGATAGTAAGCATCCTTCTGCTCTTCGCTCACAAGCTCATAATACGTCCGGGCGTCCTTATCCAACCGGATCGCTTTCTCCAGCACCCGCTGCGCTTCGTTGTAGTGAAGCAGGCTGTATGTGTCTGCATAGGTCACTTCCGGCTTGCGGGCCCCGTTCATCTTCGTATAGTCCGCCAAAACCCGGGCAATGCCCTCGGCAGCCTCTGCATCAACAGCATGACCAAACTGCCGTTCCGCCCATGTCTGCAAAAATTCCGCCGTACGGTTAGGACGTTCTGCTCCCCAGGCCTCGAAATCATAGGCTAGCTCCATGAAATAGGAGAGGGGCAGTTCCATCGGCTTCAAGTCGCCGACATTCACAATCCAGAGGTCCCGGATTCCGTAGTCATAGGCCAGGGACATTTGCTCCCATATTTTCTCAAGCGGAACCGTATTAACCCATTCATAAGACCGGGGGGCACCATGGTAATCAAAATGGTAGTACATCCCCCAGCCGGCCTTCCGTTTCCGATCCGCGGCTTCGGGAAGCTTCCGCATATTGCCGAAGTTGTCATCTGACAAAATGATGGTCACATCATCCAACACGTCCCAATGCTTCAGCCCCTGAACCGTATCTGTCCCATGCCAGAATGCCTCCACTTCCTTGTAGATCGTCAATGCCTGCGGTGCATTGTCCAGGCCATGCTTGCGCAGCAAGGCCTTCTGGGTCAAAATGATGTCCTTCAGCCGCTGAATATTCTGCTCCATGGTGCCGCCAAGAGCCGAATCCTGTTCGCCGCGCATTCCCAGCGTAATGATATTGGACAAATGCTTATTACGGATGACACCGTCCTCCCAAAACCTCGTAACGGCCTCCGTATTAGCCCAATAATCCCACAAGCCGCTCTCCCCATAATGATGATTGATCTTTTTCCATTCCTCGCCGGCTCGAAACATGGGCTCATGATGGGAGGTACCCATCACAATGCCGTATGCCTCCGCAAGCTCGGCATTGGCCAGCGGATGGCTTTTCCCATCCTCGCTGAAAACGGCGCTCCACATGGCCGGCCATAAATAGTTGCCCTTCAGCCGCAGCAGCAGCTCAAATATTTTCTCATACATCCATTCGTTAAAGCCGCCGCAATGATCCCTCGACCATGAACCCAGCGAAGGCCATTCATCGTTCAGGAAAAAGCCTCTGTAGCGAATGGAAGGTTCTTTGGAAGTGAATTCCAATTCTTCCTTAGCAAAGACCAGTTCCCGCCGTCTCGGGGGATGCACATCAGCCCAATATACCCAGGGACTGACTCCGATCAGTTCCGAAATATGATACAGTCCATACAGCGTCCCCCGCTTATCGCTGCCCGCGATAACAACGGCTTTATCCAATTCCGGGCATGGGCGCTCCAAAACCCGGATCATATAGGTCTCACGGCGACTCCGCAGACCTGACACATCAAGCCTGTCTTCCGCAATCAGGGAATCAATGATATCATTATGTCCGACGGAGCCGGCGATGACCGCCATCCCGCTTAGCTGCGCCCTGTCTGTAATCAGCTTGGGCAAAACGGCGGTAACCAGCTCAATATCCTTGGCCAGTGATAACGAGACGCGCCTTATGCCGTCAAAGTCGGTTCCCTTCGCATCGGTGTATATGGGGGCCGCCTTGCCATTCTGTACGAGAACAGCTGCTTCCGTTGAGTATTGCTTTGCATCGTTCATGATCACAGCACCTTCGTTTCATTTTCTATTTCATCATCAACCTTGGCTATGCGCTTCCGGTACGTTGAGAAAAGACACCGCTTCCATCACATGAGGAGGAGATTATTTGGATTTGGCTTATCACGAGCATCTGATCCCTCAAATATTCCTATTTGTAGACCGCAAATGTTTTGCAGATTGGTCAATTGGAAAAGCAAAAATAGACTTTCATGATCTCACCTTCGTCATTAGCGGAAAAGCCTGCTATTACATCAATGGAGAAAAGGTCATCGTTGAAGCAGGCGATCTGTTGTACATTCCGGAAGGCTGCACCCGGGAAGCCCATACCTTCGAGGAGTCGCCCATGCATTGCTATCCCTTCAACTTTCATTGGGCCGCTCCGTCCAATGACGTCTGCCTTCCATTCGGGTACGTAAGCAAGAAAATGATTACTAAAGAGATCCTTGATTACATTCGTGAATTCAAACAAGTGTGGATGAACAGGCAGCCGTTCTACACCTTCCAGGCCCGCGCATTGTTTGAACTGATTCTTCACCGGCTGCTCTCCAATTATCACCTGCTATCAGTGACCACAATTGACCCGAGAATCAAAAAGGCAACCTACTACATTAACGAGCACTATTCGGACGATATAACGGTTGGCATCCTGGCTGAGCAGGCAAACCTGAATACGGTTTACTTCGGCAAGCTGTTCAAAGAAACCACCGGCTCAACCTGCAAGGAATACCTCAATCGCATCCGCATCAACAATGCGGAGATGATGTTGTCCTCGGGCGATTTCAACGTTTCGGAAACAGCGGAGCGCTGCGGATTTCACGATATTTCCTATTTCAGCAACCTGTTCAAGATGATGAAGGGCTATTCCCCATCCTCAGCAAGAAAAAAATAGGAACTTTGAAATGGTAACATTTCTAAACATATCCGAATCCAAGTATAGTAAAGCGCTTTGTCTCATGACCAGCAGCCATGCGGATTGCCACCGTATGCTCCTCAGAAACCTGTTCGTTGTACAATATAATGGCATTGCAATGTGTCCAATTGTTCTCATGGGGATCGGCCGTCTTGATATATTTCCCGTCCACCCAAATATCCGCGCATCCAAAATCGCTACTCCCCGAGTCCTTGAACACCAGGATAAGGCGTTTGCTGCAAATGGTCATTTTGAATTCGGGTGCGCCATTTTCCGGATGATGCATCCAGTTATAAGGAAACTGGGGAGAGCTGTACGGGTGATCGTCCATTTCCACCATTTGCAGGTCTGTATCGGTCTCTGAAAAACCACCCATATCGATTGTGGCTATATCTCCGGCATTGCTGCGATCGAGCAGCTTCGTTTCGGCAAAATCGCAGCCGATGACAGGAGGCTTACCGGTATCCACATCCGCCTCATCGGGTGATGCCTCATCTGCTAAGTCGAACAGCCAACCCAAACAATCAGCCATCACCCGGTGCCCGGCATTGGCCGGATGGTAGATGTCGAAGAAAAACTGTCGTTTGGAAATCACATTTCCTTCCGCCTTGGTCAGCCGGAACTGCTCCACTACAGCATCCTTTACACTGACCATTGGAAGATCATAATGCCAGCCCACAGGTGACAGCCGTTCCTGCAGGTTCCAGTCATTGACAAACACGCTGAATAGCAAAATGACGACAGGTTTATTCGGCGCGTTCAAGGCCTTCAATACCAGGCTTTCATAACAATTGCCCTTTGTCTCGTCACCCGCGTCATTCACGGCAAATTCAACTACCACAATATCCGGCTCTACAGTTCCTCCCCGAAGCACATCCCGATCATAGCGGACAATGCCCAACTCCGACGGAGTGCCGCCTACGCCTGCTTTTACCAGTTGGACCGATTCCCCGCCGTTTTTGCCGAACTTTTGCTTGAATAGCGCATAAGATTGGTACGCATAACAATTTTCATGAATCGGAACGGCTCCCGCCCCTTGTGTAATGGAACCGCCAATATAGGCGACAGTTACCTCTCCCCCTCTTCTGGCCTTTTCAATTGCAGCCTTCAGCCTTTTGTTATTGCCTTTGTTCAAAAGGGATTTAGCGATCATCTCGCGATAGGCTTGCGACTCGAAATCCACCGGCTCCTCCACGGAAACTTCGGGAACATGGAACCCGTCATGCAGGTAGAACATAATGCTGACCGTAGCCAGTTCTCCCGCCCGATCGAACAGGAAGGCAAAGCTCCCGGGAACATCGTCATCCGCAGACCAGTCGCAATCCTCCATAACCAGCACGGTTTCCGAGCCATCTGCCGGGCAAGAAAGCTCAAGCCGGGTGCCGGATTCGTACTTCCTCGTTTTACCCCAGTTATGGTACGCAACCCGAACGTTAGCCACGTCCGGGTTATGCGCCTTCACGATAATCCCGATACTATGGACCAAGCGGTGCAAGCCTTCGCAATCGGTCAGAAGCGCCAGTATGTCCTCATCTCCAACTCCTCCCGTATACCTGGCCTTATTGGCCAGCCTCCCCTCCAGATAAATCTCCTGCGAAAAGCTTCCGTCCGGCCGGGCGGTTCCTTCGATCATGGTTTCATACATAATGTAAAATCCGCTTCGTCTTGCCACCAGGTCTTTAGGCGCCTTGGGGCCTTCCATCTCATCCTGCTGCGCAAACCCCGAAAAATTGTCGTTCATGGAAAAAATGTCTCCTTTTTCTTTTTTAATAGTTGGATAAGGATGAAACAGCCGGAGAGGATCACATGGGATCGCACCCTCACTCCCCGGATCACAATCAGCTAAACCGGAACCAGCCGAAGTCGAAATTGGAGCCCGGCAAAAATATGAACGTAACCTTCTGCGGTCCCTTTAGCGGCTCCAGCGTGAAGGTGCGCTCCTCGTAGCCTTCGGCATACGCAAACTCTACAAGTTGTCTGCTTTCCCCTTTTGCTCCTTCAAACTGGATATGCAGCGTATTTTTGTCGATTGGCGACCTGCCGTATACAGTCAGCTTCGAAGCCCCGGTTTCGCCGAAATCCATATTGTCGAAGACTAGAGACACATTATTGCCGATTCCTTCAACACAACTCCCAGCTTTCCGGAAGCTGTCCCCATAGATGCGGTCGCACTCCCCGGCATGGTTTTGTTCAAGGGCTCTGCTCATCTTTTGAAAATAAAATCCTTTGATATGAACCTTCTTCCATAACACGAAGCAGAGAGAGGTAATGCCGCGAAGCCGCTTGGAAAGCTTGTAGGTTTCCTCCTGATACACATTCCACCGGCTTGGCTTCTGGTAGACCGCATCGGCCAGAAGGGTGCTGCCATCCTCGCCCGGCATGCCTTCCCAGATTTGCAGGGCATACGGGCTATCGTCCAGCGCAAAGATAGGAATGGTGATCGTATCGGAGCCGTAAGTGCCGAAGTCAATATTGCGGAAGCCCACCTGGGTTTCCCCGTCGCGGCTGGTGGCAACGCCCCGGTCATTACCGTTCCCTACCTCGCCTTTGCTGTATTGGTACAATCCGGCGGAAATAAAGCAATAAGGGTCCAAATAAGCGGTGCCCAGGCCCGAAGCCTTGAACTCCAACTGGGAGATCAGCTTGGTCTTGTCCGTACCATTGCGGCTTGTGCAGCGGAGGCGAAATTCTCCGTCACCCAGAGCGGTTACGATAGCTTCATGCCCCTTAGCCTCCACCTTGGCAATATTGGACTGGATACCAGCATCATCCACTGCATTCCATTCTACTTCCGTATAGGAAGTATTTGCGGGATACAGCTCGACCGCCACCTTTATGGTTTGCAGTTCTTTGCTAAACGCCTGGCCCATAGGACTTTTAATGTCCATTTTGCGCAGCGGAATCTCCTGTGCCGTTCCAACGATGCAAGGCAGCTCCTGGTTGCAGATATGGGCCGATATGCCCTGAATAATTCCTGGATGTGCCGGTAACGATTCCAGTTGTAGCACGCTGTCAGACAATCCCACCGAGGATACCTTAACCGTAATGGCTCCCGGCTCAAGACCGGCCCCGACAATAGCCAACAGTTTGCCGCTAAACAACCTTCTGCTGGTTCCTTTGTACGGATCAAAATCTGTACTGTCCCCGTTGTCCAGCCCCAGCAAGCGGCCTGCTCCCTCCACCTGGACATGAACCCGATTATTGGCGTTTTCGACAATTCGGTCCTGATCATCCTCCATTTGAATCTCCAGAAAAACCAGATCCGTGCCGTCCGCCACCAGTTGCTTCTTATCCGGCGAAAGCCGGATGCGGCTGGCATCGCCGAAGGAGCCTTTGATATCGACGGCAATCGTGCAACCGTTTTCATCATAAGCCACGGCCTTCAGTTCACCCTTCCGGTACGGAATTTGCCACCAGCCCACCAGCCCGGTTCCGTGCTCATGCTGCGGCTCGTGCGAGCCTAGGGATTCACCCTCGAAGAACAACTCTACCCGGGGAGCATTGGAAGCAACACGAACATCGATTAGTTGGCCTTCGTTAAAGTCCCAATACGGAAACAGATGAATCATGGGCCGGGTTTTGTAGTCTGTCCAGGCTGACTGGTAAATGTAATAAGGGTCTTTCTTGAAGGTAGCCGTATCCAGTTGACCGAAGTAGGAATTTTTCGTATGATACGGGGTTGGCTCCCCGATATAATCAAAGCCGGTCCAGATAAACTGACCCATGGAATACGATGTGTCCCGCTCCGTCAAAATGCAAAATTCCGGTGATTTTGCCCCCCAACTGGTCGTGCTGTTCCCCAATGAAGAGCACTGCTCATCATCATCCGCGAGAATGGATTTGGACAAGGGGAAGTGATAGACGCCGCGGCTTTGCACCACCGAACTGGTTTCACTGCCGTAAATAACCCAGTCCGGGTGCTCCTCATGGTGCTGGTCATAATATTTTTCCCCATAGTTGTAGCCTGCCAGCTTCACCAGGTCAGCGCATTTTCTGGCATTTTCCCAAGGCATGAAGTTGGAGCCGATCGTTATCCCTCCGTTGCCCTTGGGGTCATGCAGCTCCACCTCCCGCATCAGCATCAGCGTCACTTCCTGGCCTCTCTCATCGGCATGGGTATCATATATTTCGTTGCCGATACTCCACATAATTAAGCTGGGATGGTTGCGGTCGCGCCTGATCCAGCTTTTTACATCCTTAGGCATCCAATCTTTAAAAAATCTCGCATAATCATAAGGCGTTTTGGGCCGCTCCCACATATCGAACGCTTCCGACACCACCAGAAAACCCATCTCATCCGCCAAATCCATCAACTCAGGCGCAGGCATATTGTGGGCAGTACGAATGGCATTGACCCCCATCTCCTTCAGCAGCGCCAGCCGCCTCCGCAGAGCCGTCTTGTTGAACGCCGCGCCGAGCGCCCCCAGGTCATGGTGCTCGCACACACCGTTCAGCTTCACCTTGCCGCCATTCAAAAGAAATCCCTGCTGCGGGTCCATCTCGATATGCCGGAAGCCTATGCACTGCCCAATCTCCTCCAGCGCCGCATGCGGTTCCATCCGCTCAAGCCGGGTAACCAGCCGGTACAGCCAGGGAGCATCCACGCTCCACAGACGGGGGGAAGGAACCTGAAAAGCCAACTTGCTCCGAACCATTGGTCTGGAGTCCGGCAGCACCACTTCACTGACGGAAGTCACCATTTCCGCACCAGCACGCAGTTCGTGAGTCAGCCTCATCGGCTCGCACACCGCCGCCTCGGTTTCAACCTCCACCGTCCAGCCCTGCTCTGTTTGCTTAGTAGTTACATAAATGCCGTCTGTAGCAATATAATTGCGTTCTCTTGTTTTGAGCCAAACGTTTCGGTACACCCCCGCTCCGGAATACCACCTGCTGCCGAAGCTTTGGTGCACCACCTTCACCACAACCTCGTTTTCGCCCTCCACAAGGGCCGGAGTCAGATTATGCTCGAAGGAGGAGTACCCGTATTTCCATTCACCTATCCACTGTCCGTTTACATAAACGGAAGAGTCCATGTACACCCCATCAAAAGCCAGCAGCCATTCCCGCTCGCCGGGAAATGCCTGAAAGCGCTTCCTATACCAGCCAATACTGTTCTCATACAAGTCCAGCGTATTATAAATCAACCAATCATGGGGAAGATCCACAGATTCGAACGCCAAGCCCGACCATTCTGCCGTACCCAAATCGCTTTTTGCAAATTCCCATCCATCATTAAACAGCACCTTTGAATTTCCAAACAATAACCTCGCCTCTTCCGGATTGTGTTTGCCTGCAATCTTTCAGATATCTCCTTGTTCATCCATAGTATGGCATATTTCTCCTTTGTCGTCTTTACAGAAATTAAACATTCGTAGGAATAAAAAAAGATAAATTGGGGGCGCTGGAAAAGAAAACCCTTGAGAATGTTGCCTATTCCTCAAGGGTTTATTTCTAATCAAGTATGAATTCTTCACCAATTTCGGTGATATAGTCAGCTTCGACTTTTTTATTATGGTAGCAGGCCACCTACAGGAAGAAGCAAATGGATTCCCGCCAAACTTCCGGGAAAAAGGAATTTATCTGAAGGAACTGCAACCCAAACACCTGCAAGATTTTTATCAGCATGTCTTGAAAGAATTCGGTCTGACCACGAACATCGTGCTGCTTTATCATGCCAACATCCGTCAGGCATTGCAGCATGCTTTTGAAACGGACATGATTCCTTCGAACCCCGCAGACAAAGTTAGACGGCTCAAGAAGGACCAATTTATCGGGAGCTACTACACAAGTGATGAACTAAACGATTTGTTCGAAGTTGTGAAAGGCGGTCCGGTTGGGTTGGCTGTTATTCTGACAGCTTTTACGGGCTGCGGCGAAGTGAAATTGTCGGACTTAAATGGGCCATCAACTTTCAGCATCAGACAATTACCATTAAGCACACGGTTATCCCTGTGTCGTATCAAGGCAAACAAATCATAGTGGCGAAAGACCGGGCCAAAAACAAATCGAGCTATCTACTTTGCCGCTCGTCCTGAAAAAGCATAACTTGCGGCGGATTCGTTTCCACGATCTTCGGCACAATGTGCCAGCTTGCTTTTGCTAACGGTGTCAGCTTAAAGGAAATTCAGGCATGGCTGGGGCATAGCCATTATTTCACGACCGCCAACATCTATGTTCATCTTGAATACAGCTCAAAGATTTCTTCGGCTCAAGTAGTGAGCAATACATTGCAAATTCCGAGTATGCAAAAAGCTCCTGAATCTCCAAGAGGAAATTCAAGAGCTCGTTCATTGTTAAAGCGATGCGGTCGAGAGGACTCGAACCTCCACGGGGGGTTAGCCCACACGGACCTGAACCGTGCGCGTCTGCCAATTCCGCCACGACCGCATATTATGTATTCATGATGATGTTTTTAATCACCGTGATTAAGATTATATCTCTCATGGATCGTAAAATCAAGTAGTTTTTATATTATTATATTTTTCTATAAATAACACCTAGAAACATGCATATAAAACTGGATATCACACACCATATATGGTAATATGAACGCATCAGGAAAGGAGGTGCGTCAACATTAGTAATCATATGTTGAGCGTATCCCTTACCCTATCCGCTAATCTCTAATTTTCAGAGTTAACGGAGGCGCGGGATACGGATCAAGGCTTTAGCCAAGCGCCACGGGTGAAAAGACCGTCCATAAAGACGGTCTTTTTTATTTCAGCTTATTAGCTACCGAATAAAGTTACATATTGTGAAAAGTGGCGATACCGTGTCTTGGATACTTGGCGGCTCTGTTTATACGTGTCGACTCTCAAAGGAAGGGATATGGCATAAGCAGAGCCCTTTATTTTTATATAACTAGCGATATATGTTCTCTCATTTAAGCTTTAGCCCGTAAACCTCGGTATATAAAAGCTGCTTGAACGGAGCAAACGCTTGTTCTGACAACGCATCTGGATAACTCATAATTTGAAGCGGCAGATCAGCCTGTCCTTCTCTTAGAGGAGGCTGTACATATTCAAACGGATTCAGATGAAACCCCAAACGTTCATAAAAACAGATTCTTCTCCGGGTCCATTCATCCACTGGCGGCTCAACCTCCAGTACTACCGGTTTATCAGACTGTAAGATAAATCTACTCATGAGCTTTTTGCCTAATCCGCCACCTCGTATACGGGAATCTACCGCAATGTGCTCTACAAACCGAAAATATGCAAATTCCCAGCCCGCCAAAAAGGCCACTGTATTGCCCTGCTCATTCTTTTCAGTCATGATGCGATAGCTAGGATGCTTCAATAAAGATTTTTGAGACTCAAACGATCTGCACTCTGATTCTGGAAAAGAAGCCTCCATGATCGCATATATTTCAGAAAAATCGGGTTCATTCATCTTATATCCCTAGCTCCTTTACCCCTAAATCCCTAAATGATGGCTGTATTCCATCATTAAGAGGAATGTTTAGACCTTGTGCAATTCCGTAAGCGTCAGCAAAATATGCTCCAATAGCTCCGGGATATCCTCCATCTGATCTTCATTAATTTGTCTGGAAAATTGAAGCTCAATCTTGTTTTGATATGTAGCTGCCTTCTCCCCGTAAACAAAACTGAGCGTTTGGAGCGGCCTAAGATCCGGCTTCCAAATTTGCGTCAATATATCTTCAATCTGGCTGCACTGTGTTTCCATCTCACGAACTTCCATATAGAAGCTGAGCAGCAGTACACATCCGGGGATTTGATCTTCGATCTCCAAAATTTCCGCAGCCAAGTTGTTTAAATCTGCATTTAGGCGAATTTCTGCCGTCACACCGGGTCGTTCCTTCAGCCTGAAATGTATAGCGAATTCACGCGACATCACGGACATTTCCAATCGGTCGATCCGTTGCGTGATTTCAATACGTGAATCCAGACTATCCAGATCGTATACTGCATTTTCCATACCTACTTTTAAATTATCAAAAACCGTCGGGTCAAACATGTTCATTTCACCTCTGCCTATCATTCCTTATGTTTCATACATTTAACATTCAAATATGATCCCAATCAAATGAGTATATCATAAATGTTTGCAGCCAAGAAATTCACCGATTTTCCAGCAAAAAAACCTTTATAACAAAATATATAATCAAAGGAATAAAATGGTGGAAGTTATATCTTTTTACCCATTAACACTACAATCTGTAGTGTTATAATCGCACGAGTGGGTTACATGATACATAGTTCATTTTCTACAGAACTCCCTTAGATTCTACTCCTAAGAGATGAAAAAATACACCTTTGTAACAAAATATTCTATTATATTTATTTTATTGATAAATATCCCTTTTTATTATTCCAATTTACTGGTAAATAGTATACAATAAAATCGACTTAATTACTAATATATTCATATAAATGAATATAAGTCCCAAAAAAGAGAGGAAGTTTATTCATGAAAAAAACGTTGTTAGCTTCATTAGGCTTGACCCTTATGCTAAGTACTTCTGCCAGTGTCGCGTTAGCCGAAGAAGCAAATTCTGTACCAGTAGCAAAGGAATCAATTCTTGCCTCTTCACTTACAGGTAATGAACAGGAGCCAAATGATGATTTTGACCAAGCTAATGAATTTTTAATAGGTGATGCTTTCATTGGAACCCTCGGTAAAGAGGGGGTACCCGGAGTCTGGGAAGCCTACGATGTATATAAATTTAAGGCTTTTGAATCACAAGAAGTTCATTTTACAATTCAGGGAGACAGATATCCTGATTGCTGGTTGCAACTGACTATTTACGATAGTAATGGTCAAAGAATTAAACGTTCAAGAAACGGCCAATACTTTTTAAATACAGATGTTGAAAAAGGTAAGGAGTACTACCTAGCCGTCGATGCGCCAGGACTTCAACCTTACACAGGAAAAACATTCTTTTATAAAGTCTCTTCTGAAGTTGTAGAGTAAACTATTTAAAATCATGTACCTTATCAAGTAGTTAAATCATTATTTAATGCCTGCTGTTGTATTGGATACATACAAAAGGCACATATAAAAATCAATAAAATCTCTAACTATACCAAAAGCCGCGTCCCTATCTCAAGGGTCGCGGCTTTTGGTAGTTCAATCATTCCAATCGGTACACTCAGTCATTAAAGCTCCAACTATTTCTTACGACAAACGCGAGCTAAAGTCCTCGTAGGAGAACTGACGGATTACCTTGATGCCCTCCTCGTCGTTGTAGCTGGCGATGGCTGGCAGGTTGACTCCGTTAAACATATGGTTTTTGACCATCGTATAATGGGCCATATCGCAGAATACAAGCTTGTCTCCCGGCTTCAAAGGCTCTTTAAAGGAATAGTCCCCGATCACATCTCCGGCCAGGCAAGTAAGTCCACCGAGTCTGTAGGTGTGTGCATACTCACCAGGCTTGCCTGCATCAATGATATTCGGACGATATGGCATAGCCAGTACATCAGGCATATGACATTCAGCCGAAGTATCCAGAATGGCAATGTCCATTCCGTTTTTCATCGTATCCAGAACTGTAGCGACCAGATAACCGGTATTCAAAGCGATAGCTTCGCCCGGCTCCAGGTAAACCTGTACACCATATTTATCCTGAAAATATTGGATGCAGCGTACCAGCGTGTCCAGATCATAGTCTTCTCTGGTGATATGATGACCGCCGCCAAAATTAAGCCATTTCATTTGCTTAATGTATGGCCCGAACTTCTCATCCACGACTTTAATGGTGCGCTCCAGCGTGTCGGAATTCTGTTCACACATCGTATGAAAATGAATACCATCCACGCCTTCCAGATCCTCAGGCTTAAAGTTAGCCAAGGTCACACCCATTCTGGAGTTGTTGTAGCAAGGATCATACAGCGGAGTTTCGATTTCCGAATATTCCGGATTGACCCGAATTCCAATTTCTATCTTTTTGGAAGTCACGCCTTGCACCTTACTTTTGAACCGTTTCAATTGATCGAAGGAGTTGAAAACGACGTGGTCAACATACTCCAGTAGCTCGTCAAATTCACTGTCAACATAAGCGGGTGCGTATACGTGAACCTCCTTGTCCATTTTTTCGCGACCCAGTCTCGCCTCGAACAACGAACTGGAAGTTACGCCTTTTAAATATTTACCAACCAGAGGAAATGTCGAAAACATCGAAAATCCCTTAAGAGCAAGCAAAATATTGCAGCCTGTTCGCTCTTGAACAGAATTTAAAACCTCAAGGTTTTTCACAAGAAGTCTTTCGTCAACAAGGTAACAAGGTGATGGAAGTCCGCTAATATCAATATTCATCACAGGCCTCAATCAAGCAACGTTGGCGTAAAGCTCTCTTGCCATGGCAATCCGTGTTTACTCAGTGCTTCCATGAATGGATCTGGATCAAATTCCTCAACGTTGTATACGCCTGGTTTTTTCCAGATGCCTTTAATAATAAGCATTGCGCCGATCATGGCAGGAACACCTGTCGTGTAGGAAATGGCTTGGGAGCCAACCTCTGCATAACATTCCTCATGATCACACACATTGTATACATAATACGTTTTCGGTTTTCCGTCTTTAACGCCTTGAATGATACATCCAATGTTCGTTTTACCCTTGGTTCTAGGTCCGAGGGAAGCCGGGTCTGGCAAAATGGCTTTCAGGAATTGCAATGGAATGATTTGCTGTCCTTCGTAATCAATAGGCTCAATGGAAGTCATGCCTACGTTTTGAAGCACGTTCAAATGATTCAGGTAGTTGTCCGAGAAAGTCATCCAGAAACGGATTTTTTTCACGCCTTTAATGTTTACTGCAAGAGATTCCAGTTCTTCATGGTACAAAAGATATATATTTTTGGGTCCGATTTCAGGAAGGTCGTATACCTTTTTCTCGGAAAGAGGCTCAGTTTCAATCCACTCTCCATTTTCAAAGTAACGGCCCTTCGCCGTAATTTCCCGAATATTAATTTCCGGATTAAAGTTCGTAGCAAAAGGATATCCGTGGTCCCCTGCATTCGCATCTACAATATCAATCGTATGAATTTCATCAAAATAATGCTTTTGAGCATAAGCCGTAAATACTCCAGTCACGCCTGGATCAAAACCGCTGCCCAGCAGAGCTGTAATGCCCGCTTTTTCGAATCTTTCTTTGTAGGCCCATTGCCAGCTGTATTCAAACTTCGGCGTATCCGGCGGTTCATAATTCGCCGTATCAACGTAATGAACGCCTGTCTCAAGGCAAGCATCCATAATCGTCAAATCCTGATAAGGGAGAGCCACATTGATAACTACATCCGGTTGAAAGCTTCGAATCAGGTCAATGACCATGTCGGTGTTGTCAGCATCAAGCTGAGCCGTTTGTATCTTCGTACGGCCTCCACCCAGCTTTTCTTTAAGCGCATCGCATTTCTCAACAGTTCTGCTTGCGATACAAATTTCTTCAAATACATCTGGGTTTTGGCAACATTTATGCACCACAACGCTGGCCACGCCACCGGCGCCAATAATCAATGCTTTTCCCAAAATAAATAACCTCCTTATTCCATACGCTAATCGCTAATCATTCTTGCAAACAAAATGATTATAAAGACATCCCACCAAATAATCAAGAAAAACGATAATTTGCAGTGTAAAAATTCACACGGCTATGTCACAAAAATTTTACAAATCCCAAATTCAGGCATGAAAACGCCATAAAAGCCCCTCCCAAGGCGTTCCAAGGAAGTCAGTACACGTTTACCGGAAGTTTTTTTGCATTCCAGGTAAACAGCCTTAAAAAGTTAATATTATCTTATATCTAATAAAAAGGCCACCCCGCCAATTCCTATGAAGAAGATTCAGAGCGTGGTAAAATGATTGGCTGGTACTGTAGGATTGTTTATCATGAATAAAGCCGCCCCCGATGCGGGAACGGCTCTCTATAAAACTAAAACAAAACTAAACCTTATTAAACCATGATTTTGCAAATATCGTTGGTGAATTCAACCGGGTCTTGCAGTGGCAAGCCTTCGATCAACAGTGCCTGATTATACAGCAATGCCGTATAGAGATTGACCTTCTCCTTGTCCTCGGCAAAAGCCTCTTTCAGAGAGTTGAACACCGCATGGTTGATGTTGATTTCCAGCACTTTATTCGCTTTGACGTCAGCGTTGTTCGGCATAGCATTTAAGATTTTCTCCATTTCAATCGTCACTTCGCCGTCTGCGGACAGACACACCGGATGTGTCTTCAAGCGCTTGGAGGCTTTAACACTGGATACCTTGCCTTCCAGCAAGCCCTTCATGTACTCGAACAGCTCTTTGTTGTCGTTTTGTTCCGCTTCTGTTTCCTTCTCGTTCTCGTCAGCCTCAATGCCCAGATCGCCACTGGATACGGATTTGAATTCTTTCTCCTTGTAGCTCATGAGCATTTTAATAGCGAACTCATCGATATCATCGGTGAAATACAGAATTTCGTAGCCCTTGTCGGCCACCATTTCGGTCTGCGGCAGCTTCTCGATACGCTCATTGGACTCCCCGGAAGCATAATAAATATACTTCTGATCCTCAGGCATACGCGATACATACTCGTCCAGTGTAACCTGCTTTTTCTCCGTAGAAGAGTAGAACATGAGCAGATCCTGAAGCGTCTCCTTATGAGTGCCATAATCGTTGTAGACGCCAAATTTCAATTGTCTGCCAAATGATTTGTAGAATTGATCATACTTTTCCCGATCATTTTTGAGCAGAGTTAGCAGTTGGCCTTTGATTTTGTTTTCGATATTTTTGGCAATCAGCTTCAGTTGACGGTCATGCTGCAACATCTCTCTGGAAATGTTCAACGACAAGCTTTCGGAGTCCACCATACCTTTGACAAAGCTGAAATAATCCGGCAGCAGGTCAGGCGATTTTTCCATAATCAGTACGCCGTTGGCGTACAGCTCCAGTCCTTTTTCATACTCCTTGGAATAGAAATCAAACGGGATATTTTCTGGAATGAACAAAATAGCCTGGTACACCACCGCGCCGTCCGCGCTGACGTGGATATGCTGGAGTGGCTTGTCGTAGCCATAGCGTTTTTCCGCATAGAAATTTTGATAATCCTCGTCGGTCAGCTCGCTTTTGTTCTTTCTCCAGATTGGAACCATGCTGTTAATACGCTGTTCTTCCTCGTAATCCTCGAACTCGTTGTCACTGCCCTCTTTCAGACGTTTGCCTGTAACATCCATCTTGATCGGATAACGGATAAAGTCGGAGTATTTCTTGATCAGTGCTTTTAAACGATACTCGTCCAAATATTCGTCGTAGGACTCATCCTCGGTGTTTTCTTTGATTTTCAAAACAATCACAGAGCCGACCTCGTCTTTTTCAGCCGGTTCAACGGTATATCCATCTGCACCTGTGGATTCCCACTTATAAGCGGTATCGCTGCCCAGTGCCTTTGTAGTCACTGTAACAACATCCGCCACCATAAATGCCGAATAGAAGCCGACCCCGAACTGCCCAATGATGTCATGTCCATCCTTGGATTCATTCTCATTTTTGAACGCCAGCGAGCCGCTTTTAGCAATGACACCCAGATTGTTTTCCAGTTCTTCCTTGGTCATACCAATCCCGGTATCGCGAAGAGTGAGCGTTCTGTTCTCCTTGTCGGCCGTTACTTTGATATAGTAATTTTCTTTGTCAAAGACCAGTTGATCATCCGTCAACGCTTTGTAATAAATTTTATCAATTGCATCACTTGCGTTGGAGATCAGCTCTCTTAGAAAAATTTCCTTTTGCGTGTAAATCGAGTTAATCATCATTTCGAGCAGACGCTTGGACTCAGCCTGAAACTGTTTTTTCTCCATTCTGATATCTCCTTTCGAATATGAACCTTATGTAAGGTAAGGCTGCACATGGGGAACCGTCCAAACTCGAAAGTCTGTTAGCACTCCCCTCATTCGAGTGCCAGCCTACCTTTTTTTATAACATTCCTCATTTTTTATGTCAATACGATAGATGCATGATATAGTCCCAATTCCGAAATTGTTAGTGCCTGATCTCCTTGAACATGACGTTAAACATCTCGACGGAAGATGGGAACAGCCCTTGTACATGGGGAATCAGGTTATCCCTGATGCGTAACTCGTCCTCGTCCAGATGCTGCAAATCCTGATGATAGAACCATACAACGGGATAGTCACCATCCTTCTGTCTGCTCCCTGCATTCAAACAGACAGGACCCTCGTTCTCCTCTGCCACTGCGAAGGGAATATACCCTGCCGACAGCAATGGCGACCACTGGTCGATCAGCTCATAAAATCCCTTCAGCCCTTGGCCCACAGGCATTCGTGGAAACTCAACGAAGGTACAATCGCTCCAGTACACCCCCGGAATGCATTCGTTATCGAATTGTAAAGACACATAATGATAGGACATGATGAAACTTCTCAGCAAGGGAGGAAGCTCGAAATGGTAGGTTTCCTCAAGATCCCGAACTTCCTGCTCTGTGATCTGCGAAGGAAGAGGCTTCCACTTGATCCAGCCTTCCTCATCGGCATTGCCGTCACGCATCTCGAAGGGTACATTTTCTACCAAATCCATAAAAAAAGCCTCATCCATATGTGCAAATAACTCCTTCATGGATGTGCGAATATCCGCCTTCTTGTCCATGTCTCCGCACCTCTTTCCTTTCTATATCAGAACTGCATCATGTGCCATTACACATTCTTCCAAGTTAGCTTAACAGATTTTGCTTTTATCCTCATTTGCAAAATATTCGTATTACCAGCGCAGTGGCTCATGATTACGCCAGATGATCCAACGCTCTGTCTCACGAATTGGAGCGGTGCCGATGCTGTATTCATCCTTGGTGCCGCTTTGCAAATCAATTACATGAAGCATACCGCCGCAGGTCCCAACCGCTAACATGCCTTCATTTGACGTAACCGCCAATCCGGATATCGTACTGCCGACAAAATAGCGCCAAAGCTCGCGGCATACATACATTTACAACTTATAAAACCCGATATAAGTACAAGCACCCCGTAAAGTGTCAAGACTACATAAGGAGATTGATCTATTCATGAAAAGAATCACCGCACTTGTTATCCTGTCCCTGCTATTACTTGTAACCCCGATCTACGCTGCTGCACCAACACCTATGCTGGTCTATGTGGATCAAAGTAACCATTCGTTCATCCCTCTCCGCCTCCTGAACAGCTATGAAGGGATCACCATCAACAAGACGGCTACGGACAAAAAGATTGAGATTTCTCAAGGCGATACCCAGCTCACCTTGTTTGCTGGACAGTCTACGGCTAAAGTGAATGACCAGACGGTTCGCATGCACAGCGTTCCTTTTACCGACAATGGTTCTACCTATGTTCCTTTGCAGCTCATCAGCCAGCATCTAAACCTGCAAGTCTCATGGCAAAAGGAAACTTCATCCGTACATATCAAGCAGGGCACAACGTCCGTCAGGCTTCCGGTATTCACGGGCAAGCTACCTGGCAGCACCACACCGATCCAGACGGCTCATAAAAGCTTCAAAGTCGGATCACGCACCTTCTCCGCTAAGGTGGTCACCATCTCCATGCTTCATCCCAAGGTGAGTCTGGACGTGGCGCTGGCAGGCAATAGCATCGGCAAAGTGGAGAACCTAAGCGGTCTCGCCAAACGCAATCAAGCGGTTGTAGCCATCAACGGTACCTACTTTGACGCCTATACCAAAAGCTCCTACAAAACACCTTACGGCTATCTGGTCAGCCACGGGAAATTGTTGAAAAAAAGCTCTGGCGACCAACGAACCGTCTTCACATACGATGCTAACCATTTGGCCGAGCTGGTTTCAGGTCCTGCCTTTGAGCAGCGTTTAAGTCAAGGCAACGTCGAAGGTGCCCTTCAAGCCGGGCCTCGTTTAGTGACGAATGGAAAGGTTTCCCTGAATATAAAAGCCGAAGGCTTCAAGGACCCTAAAATATTAACAGGCGGCGGGACCAGAAGCGCCCTCGGGATTACACGGGATCATAAGCTAATCCTCCTGACCACAAGCGGAGCCACCATGTCACAGCTCGCTCAAATCATGAAGCAGGCAGGCGCTTATCAGGCCATGAATTTGGACGGCGGTGCTTCCAGCGGGCTGTATTACAACGGCTCCTATCTCACCACACCCGGCCGCCAAATCAGCAATGCGATTATTATAAAATATCAATAGACGGGTTAAGGGCTGTCTTCACGGATATGTAAAGCCGTGGGGATGGCCTTTGCCATTTTCATAAGCTCAGGTTTCCACCTGTCCAGGGTTTCCGCATATTCAAGCGGCTTGTCCGGGTCGTTACAGGGTTCATCCTGTATTTACAACCGGATCAGACTTGTAAAGCTATTGCTGCCTTCGCTGCTCTGTATTAAAGAAAGGGGAATAGATTAAAAAAGCTACATTCCCCTGATTCAACTCGCCCAGCTCGTCCTCTTCAATGGACCACCAATCCGGCTCATCGTCCAAGCGATGCTTAAGTGCTTCCGTATCAAATATGCAAAGGGTCGCCGTGTCTGTCGTGAATTGAAATGGACTGCTTGCTACGTTCATTGTGTAGTCCTCCTGATCTTGGTCAACGAATCTCCGTTTTTTTCGCGTATTCTGCGTATCCATGTATGTCACATTGCTAAGGGAAATTTTCCCTGTATATAAAGTATAGCAATGCTTGCAGGGACAGACGACATGCTTAGGTTAGCATCCGTTCTACACAAAAAAAGCCTTCCCTCACTATATAGTGAAAGAAGGCTGCTTTGTGAATTTAAGCGGCGCTAACCTGCTGTTAGATCATAAAAGATTTAGTGATAATCACCAGCAAAATAAACAATACCAGAATTGCGCCTGTGGATGTCCATGCTCCACCGCCACCGTAACCAACTTCACCCATGTCTGAATCCCTCCTTGCTTTAAAGCATACTCTTATCGTATGAAGAAAAATGCTTTACGACAGGGCGCATTGGCAACGTTTATTTGGCAAGCGAGTTTATTTTGACAAGATAGGACTTCTTAGAAAATGGACTGATACGTTTCGGATGGATCGGTAATCACACGGGGGGACAACTGGCACAGAATGTCGTCGGTTCTGCGCAGCAGTCTGCCCACATCCTTGTTCTTCATCTTTCGAAGGAGCGGGGTTTCTAACTGGGATGACAGAAATTGAGTGGTGCCTATAAATACGACAACATCCAATCCCGGGTTGGTGTCGGTATGTAATAAGTGCAGCAGGTCACTCATGCTCAGGAAATCTGGAGGGCAAAGGGTATTGTTTTCCTTCATATATAGGGCTTTCAGCATGGAAGTCAAAGCCCAGTCGCACAGGATAATGCAGCATTGGAGCTGGTTGTGCTTTTGCAGGATTTTGGCTAGTTTCATGTGGTATTGGGCTAGGGTGTAAAAATCGGTTATTGAATGATGTAAGTGTTGTTCGTGTCTGGATGACTGGGCATGACTTCGGTTAAGGGTAGAAGGATCTTTTTTCATATCTATTCCTCCAGAGAATTTCAATATTAGTCTTATTATACCCCGAAATAATACTTATAGATATCATTAATATTTATTATATTCATCATTCAATGTTTTCCTTTAGATATCTTGTCTACACTTTTAGAATAGTGAGGTGTAGACGATGGAAGATAAAGAAGTTCTCAAATTAGTGGGTGCCAGAATACGTGCTTTGCGAAAAGAAAAGGGCTTGTCTCAGGAATCGCTTGGAGAAAAAGGCGGATTTCATTTTTCATACATAGGGCAGATTGAACGTGGGGAAAAGAACGTATCCTTATTAAATATAGCTAAAATTGCAAATGCACTGGATGTTAATTTGATTCAGCTTTTTGCTTATGTAAATGAGGAAATTAAGGTTACAAAGCATGAAGCCGAACTAAATGAAATACTAACATTGCTTAGAAAGTCAAACCCTCAAAAAATTAAGCTAGCGAAAAATATTGTTAAAGAGATTTTAAACAATGAATAATGACACGCACGCATATGTGGTTCAGTTACATCGTGTAGAAACATATCAAAAAAGCCGCTCATCAGATTGATCTAATGAACGACTTTTTTTGCGTAACTGCTTAGTAGCGTGTTTGCGCCTTTTCAGTGTTTCTAATTTCTTATCATTCCCTTAATTCAGCGAGTACCTCTTTCGCTAAAGCAACGATATTGGCTGCGTTAAAGCCAAAGGCTTCTACAACTTCAGTTCCTTTACCGGATGCGCCAAAACGATCAATGGCTAACATCTTTCCGTCCAGTCCGATATAGCGTTCCCAGCCAAAGCTTGCCCCCATTTCAATGCCGACGCGGGCACGTATTGCTTTGGGCAAGACTCTTTCTTTGTAAGCCTCGTCCTGCTGATCAAAAGCAGATGTGTTCGGCAAGCTTACGACAGATGCTGAAATGCCTTCGTTTTCCAAGATACTCTGTGCTTCGACAGCCAGCTTCACCTCTGAACCACTTGCGATTAACAGCAAATCTGGTACTTCTTTGGAAGCAGGCGCTAAAACATATCCGCCTTTTTTCACACCTTCCAACGCCTTTTCAGAGCTGCCTGCAAGGATCGGCAGAGCCTGACGTGTAAGGACAAGTGCTGTCGGTGTTGAAACTGATAAGATCGCCATATGCCAGGCAGCGATCACTTCATTGCCGTCTGCGGGACGGATTACATTTAAATTCGGCATCGCACGCAATCCTGCCAGTTGCTCGATCGGCTCATGGGTAGGTCCATCTTCTCCTACGATAATGGAGTCATGGGTTAGTACGTAAATCACCGGAAGTTGCTGAATGGCCGCCAAGCGTATAGCTGCTTTTAAATAATCGGAAAATACAAAGAAAGTTCCTCCATAAATCTTTAACCCACCGTGTAGTGCTATGCCATTCATTTCAGCTGCCATCGCAAATTCACGTACACCAAACCAAATGTTACGTGCTGCTGGGGCTGATTTAGAAAAACGTTCATCCCCTGCAATTAATGTCTTATTAGAGCTCGCTAAGTCAGCTGAACCTCCAAAGAAATAAGGGACCTGCTGTGCAATCAAGTTCAAGATGTCGCTGCCGGTATCTCGTCCTGCTTTACTTGAGCTTGCTTCGTAATCAGCCAGTGGTTTTTCCCAATCAACGGGCAGTGTATTGGTAAAGCTGTCATGAAATTGTTTAGCCAGTTCTGGATAACTTTCCGTATAATTCACCATTAGAGCCTGCCATTCAGCCTCGGCTTTGGCACCACGAGCTGCTACTTTTTCACGAAAAAGGGTATATACTTCCTCTGATACGGTAAAAGCCGGTAGTTCCCATTGATAGCTCAATTTTGCCGCAGCCGTTCCTGTTTCTCCCAGAGGTGAACCATGAACTTTATGCGTACCGGCATGCGGTGAGCCATACCCGATCACAGTCTTCACTTCAATAATTGTAGGTTGTGTATGATTTTCTCGTGCCAAGTCAATCGCTGCAGTAATCTCGGTAAGATCATTACCCTCTGTAACCAGGATATGTTGCCACCCACTGGACTCAAACCGCTGTTTTATATTTTCTGAGAAAGAGTGACTCAGTTCTCCATCCAGCGATATGTCATTGGAATCGTATAGCATGATTAATTTATCCAATTGCTCATGGCCGGCATGAGAGATCGCTTCATTAGCCACGCCCTCCATTAAATCACCATCTCCGCACAAACAATACGTGTAGTGATCCACGATCGGAAAGGACTCCTTATTATATAAACCTGCTAAATGCCGTTCTGCCAATGCCATGCCAACAGCCATCGCCACCCCTTGTCCCAAGGGTCCCGTCGTCGCTTCCACACCGTCGGTGTGTCCGACTTCTGGATGCCCGGGCGTTCGGGAACCTAACTGCCGGAATTTCTTCAAATCGTCAATCGTCACATCAAAACCGGATAAGTGAAGCAGACTGTAAAGGAGCATGGATCCATGGCCAGCAGACAGAACGAACCGATCCCGATTTTCCCATCGCGAATTTTTGGGATTTACAAGTAATGCCTGTGACCAAAGAGCATAAGCCATAGGTGCTGCACCTAAAGGTAATCCGGGATGCCCGGAGTTTGCTTCATCAATCGCGTCTAAAGATAATGCTCGAATGGCCATAACGGCTTGAAGGTCTTGCTGGTCAAATCTCATAAAGTTTGTCCTCTCTTCCTGATCCTCGTTTTTTATAGTGTTCATTTATATTGTTTATTGCGCACTGCTTTTCGGCTTTTTCAGGCTTACCAAAATCATAATGAGCAGCACCAAACCGATCCCGATCATCGTTATCGTTTTTCCACCCATCTGGTTTAGCCCGCTCAAGAACAGCCCCACTACACCAAAGTCGGAATCGGAGAAGGTTGCGTTGGCTAACCCGAGATCCCCTAAAACAGGTATTAATAGAATGGGCATGAAACTGATGAGCACTCCGTTCACAAATGCGCCTAAAATGGCGCCACGCACACCGCCCATGGTATTTCCAAACACTCCTGCTGCTGCTCCTGTGAAGAAGTGCGGGACAACCCCAGGTAAAATAACAATCCCGCCGGATAAAACCAGAATGAGCATGCTGACAATCCCCCCGACAAAACTGGAGAAAAAGCCTATCAGTACCGCGTTCGGAGCATAGGTATAAACAATGGGGACATCCAGCGCCGGTTTGGAATTCGGTACAATTTTCGAGGAAATCCCTTTAAATGCCGGTACAATTTCAGCCAAGACCAGACGTACACCCGACAAGATGATAAATACGCCTGCAGAAAACAACCCTGCCTGAAGTAGCGCAAATAAAATATAGTTTTTCCCATTACTCAAGTGACTTTCGACATAAGCCGGACCTGCAAAAAGGGCTACAATGATGTAGAAGACCGCCATCGTTAACGCAATACTGACCGTACTGTCCCGCAGAAAGCCGAGTCCTTTAGGGAAATTGATTTGTTCAGTGGATACAATGTCTTTCTTACCTTTCACTGCCATACCTACCAGCCCGCCAATAGCAAAGCCGACCGCGCCAGAATGCCCCAAAGCCACATTGTCATTGCCCGTTAATTTACGGACAAATGGCTGCACAACGGCTGGAGAAAGCGACATGAAAATACCTACAGTCAGCGCTCCAAAAAGGATAAGGGAGACGGATGTGAAACCACTCACTGATAAAATGATAGCAATCATACATGACATATATAGCGTAATATGACCTGTTAAAAAAATGTACTTAAATCGTGTAAAACGAGCAATCAGCAGGTTCACAATCATACCGAAAAACATAATCAGTGCGGTGGAGGAACCATACTTACTCACGGCAAGAGCCACAATAGCTTCATTATTTGGAACGATACCGCTTACATGAAACGCTGCTTTAAACATATCGCCAAAAGGTGCAAGTGCTTGCTGCAAAACACCTGCGCCTGCGCTGATGACAAGAAATCCTACAAACGTTTTGGTCGTTCCCTTCAGGATATCCGAGAGATTTTTCCGCTGAGCCAGCAACCCTACCAAGGCAATCAACGCAACTAGCACAGACGGCTCACTCAAAACGTTAATGAGTATATTCAAAGCTTTATTCATATGGGCCAATTCTCCTTACAATAGATTTTTATCTTGTAAGACTGCTGTTAGTTTTGTGCGTAATTCCTCGAGATCGATAATGTTTTCCAGAACGACCACATCACCCAGGCTCGCCCCGCCTTCAGCAATGTCTCTGGCAAGAAAAAACACATCTGCGCTCCCAGGCGTAGCGGAACCCAGATCGGAATGATCTACTTCCACACCATCTACGCCCATCTCATTCAATAGCTGCTTAATATTCATTTCCACCATAAAGCTTGTTCCCAGACCAGAACCGCAAACTGTTAAAATTTTCATTTTTTATCGTCTCCTTTTTTTTGCATCATGGCTATAATTTCGTCCGCTGTTGTAGCTTCTTTCAAACGGTTTAACGAATCGTCGTTGACCAGAAACGAAGTCAATTCCGTCAGCGCCTTTAAGTGCAACTTATTGTCAATCGCCGCCAGGCAAATAAACATATCAATCGCATGCTCCGGCTGATCAAGCAGCAACACCGGTTTTTTCACTCGCAACAGCGACATCCCCAATTTCTGCACACCTTGTTCCGGCCGTGCATGTGGGATAGCAATTCCTTTGCCGACATGAATAAAAGCACCGATTTCCAAAACTCTGTTAATCATTGCCTGTGTGTAATCAGGTGTAATATAGTCCTGCTCCTCCAATGGTTTGGCTGCTAGTTGAATCGCTTCCTTCCAATCCAGGGGAGCATCCGTGAATTGAATTTTATCTACAGTTAAAAGCTCGGACAACATAGGGGAATGACTCCTTTCAATTGAACGCATCTGTCGTAAATGATTTGTTAAATCTGTATAAAGTGCTTTTTCGTTTTTAATCGTGGCATGTTTCCGTATGGTAGCCATTAATTCATCTATGGGTACAGCAGAGGGAACGGGCAATTCAAAATCAGCAGCAACAGCTTGCTGCAAATAATCTTCTTCTAATGCGGTTAATAATGGGCGAGTCAAGTAAACAGGTTTGGATGATTCCAAATAAATAGTAGAAAAAATCATGTCATAGCTATCTGGAGATATCTGTTTTAATTCCGCAACTGAATGTGATTCCGTAAAATGCACTCCCGGAAATAGCTGACACAATTGCGTCCGTAACATCATGGAGGAACTGATCCCGTTTGGACATACAATTGTAGCCCGGTATACTTTAGGTTCGGGCTCTAATCTGCGGACATGCCCCCCGAACAAAATGGTAAAGTATCCAACCTCTTCATCCGAAATCCACTCCCCTGTAAAATCAGACAACGGCTTCAACGCTTGCTTGACCAGTTTGAACAGGGCACCATGTTCTGCTTTGATAGTGTCAATTAAAGGATTAGATAAAGGCACTTCACACATAATCCTAAAGTAAGCTGGTACCAAATGCTTGTACAAGATCGATTGCAAAACAGGTTTTTCTTTAAAGGGTACTAGGGTCAGGCGTTCTACTTCTCTGATAATTTCGTCAGATACATAACTCAGCTCTTCACTGGGATAAATATGGGGCACGCCCTGCGTAGCTGACAATAATTGAATCGTTAGATATACGATCTCCATCTCATGCACTTCATTAAACAAATAAGCGGATAATTTCTTGCCCATCAGAAAGAGTGGTTGTTGTTGTATTAACTCTGTTTGCTTAACGGGCAAAAACAGTGCATTACGCCCATAGCGGAATTGCAGAAACAACAGCTCATAAATAAGTTGATCCAGCCTGTTGCCCACAAAGACGACCTGATACTCATGAGCCATATCGGTTAATTGCTGCTTGATCGTTGTACTCGTATCTTCATATTTCCAACTATCCATCACCTGCTTGATACCCGGGCGTCCCATCGGCAGCTGTAATAGTGTCCCAATACATACCGATGCAAATCGACGCTTGTGACGCTCTTCTCCCTCCAATTTAAAACCGTCCGTTCGGTTATAATCTAATTTGACACCTTCTCCCTGACAAAGCGCACGCAGCTTTTTGACATCTGCCAAGGCCGTATTTCTGCTTACCTGGAGCAAAGACTGATAATGAACGATCGAAATCGGCTCCCGCCGGATATACGTGTATAAATAAATCAAATACAGTCGTTCATTCTCTTGAAAAACCAGTTGCTTGCGACCAAGTGACAATTCCTCATTTTTCCAGTATTTCTTAACTCTTTCGTCAATCTTAAACCCCATTTCAATTACTTCAATCTTCGGTAAATCCAACTCAATTAGTCCGTCATTTAATTTATTCAGCGTATATTCAAACTGTCGAGGCGATAAATTCAATTGAAGTCTCAACTCCGGAATTGACAACTTCGGATAGTTAACCATCTGAGTTAGCAATTGCAATGACTTGTGGTCAAACATCTTATGAGCCTCCTTGTGCTTATTATAAATGAAAATTATGAGCCATATCATAGCTGTTGAATCCAATCTTTGTTGTGATGTTGGCAGGTGTATTGGACTGAAATGTCATCCTTTACTTACATGCGAAAGGCAAGAGGCTCCTGTAAAATCAATAGTGTGACTTGTAGAGGGAAGGTAATAATTCTACAAAATAGGTATGCCCTCTACAGGGTGCGCTCAAACGCAAGAAATAAGTGGGGATAAGGATTATACACCAAGTCATGTGCTATCTGAGCGGAATAAAACTATGGGAATATTAATTAAGAAATGAAGCTAAGTCACACGCCAAAATAAAAAAACACGCCCCATGTGGCGTGTTTTTTATGATAACGGAATCTTTAGTTTAAAGAACCTACCCAATCAATTTCCCTAAACCCTTACTTCCAAATCTCGTCCGCAATCTCTTTAATGAAGGCAAGCTTCTTCCACTGCTGCTCTTCCGTCAAGATATTGCCCTCTTCCGTAGAAGCGAAGCCGCATTGTGGGCTAAGGCAGATGTGGTTGATGTCCACGAATTGAGTTGCTTCTTTAATACGTTTAATGACCGTCTGCTTGTCTTCCAGCTCACCCGTTTTAGAGGAAACGAGGCCCAGGACGATCTGCTGCTGGCCTTTCAGATGCTTCAGCGGTGTGAAATCGCCTGCACGGTCGGTATCGAATTCGAGGTAGTAGCCGTCGATGTTGTCGATGCCGAACAGGGTTTCAGCAACTGGCTCGTAGCCGCCGGAGGATGCCCAGGTGGAATGGTAGTTACCACGGCATACGTGGGTTGTAACGACCAGATCGGCTGGAAGATCATTCACGGTTTCCTGATTCACGCGGGCGAACAGCTTTTTGGTATCTTCCACATTCTCACCCGCATGCTGTCTGGCTTCCCAATAGTTTTTATCGCAGAGCATGCCCCATGTACAATCATCCAATTGCAAGCTGCGGCAGCCCTCATTATAGAACGCTTGAATCACGGATTTGTAAGCTTTGGCGATATCCGTCACCAGCTCATCCAGATTGCTGTAATAGGTATCGGTTGTTTCTTTGTTCTCTCCACGCAACAGCTCGGCCAGGAATTGCGCAGGTGCCGGAATGGTTTGACGTGCAATCGCATCCTCACCCGCTACTTGTTTCAGGAATTTGAAATCTTCAATGAAAGGGTGACGGGAGTGACCGATTTTACCAGTCAAGCGTGCGGTTTCCGCTCTTGTTTCCACGCCTTGGAATTGGTAACCGTTCGAAAGCTCTACCTTTTCCACGCCATCCAGGCCCCACATAAAATCAAGATGCCACCAAGAGCGTCTGAATTCACCGTCTGTCACGGCTTTAAGTCCTACGGATTTTTGCTTTTCTACCAGCTTGATAATTTCGTTGTCTTCAATCTTTCTCAATTCGTCCGCAGAAATTTCGTTGTTTTGAAATTGAATTCTAGCGTTTTTGATCGCTTGCGGACGCAGAAAGCTGCCGACCATATCATGTCTGAAAGGGGTCACTTTTCGTTGGGATGCATTGTCAAGGATGCTGCTCATTAGGGTTATCTCCTTTTTCGCTTCTGTAGTGAAGTTCTTGTAAGAAAGATAACATACATTTTCAGTTATAATGTAACTCCAATAAACTATAGCTAGTTATAGCCTAAAACTATACCAAACTTTTTACTCGCCTATCGCCTCATGCAGCGCTTCTACATAGACGGAAGCCAGCTTGGAGAGCGCAGCATTTTTATGACAAATCCATCCCACATTAATAGACTCCTCACATTCCAAAGGTACGGAAATAATCTCGTTACCGTTCAGATCCGCACTGATCACCCCGGTAGAAATGGTATACCCGTTCAGACCAATCAGCAGATTGAAAAGGGTCGCCCGGTCATGGACACGAATGCTTTTGGGATGAGACAACGTACTGAGAATTTCCTCAGAAAAGTGAAAGGAATTGTACTCCCCTTGCTCAAAGGACAGATACGGATAAGGATGAAGCTGGTCAATGGTCACGATGGACTGCCGGGATAGCGGATTTTTGGCACTGATAAAAATATGCGGCTTGGCGATAAACAGGCTGTTAAATTGCAGATTTGCATCTTTTAGCAGCTTATTAATCACCTTGGCGTTAAATTCGTTGAGATACAAAATTCCAATTTCGCTGCGCAAGCTTTTGACATCCTGTATGATTTCATGGGTTTTCGTCTCCCGCAAAGCCAGCTCATACTCATCCTGTCCATATTGATTCACCAGATTCACAAATGCATTTACAGCAAAAGCATAATGCTGCGCGGATACGGAAAAATGCTGCGGTGAAGGCTTGGCATCCAGATAGCGACTTTCCAGCAGCTCCGCCTGTTCGACGACCTGACGCGCATAACCGAGAAACTCCACACCCTCCTTGGACAAAGAAATGCCTTTATTGGTGCGGTCAAAAATCGTGATATGAATTTCTTCCTCCAGGTCCCGAATCGCGTTCGACAGACTGGGCTGGGAAATAAACAACCGCTTTGCCGCCTCATTCATGGAACCGCGATTGGCAACCTCGATGACATATTTTAATTGTTGTAAGGTCAATGCATGATGTCCTTTCCGTTTGTGTTTCTTCTATTATATAACACATGATAACACTGCTGTTTCAAGAACCCCCTAAACCCAAAATAACACCTCCTCAAAATGGTAACATCCATTTCAGGGAGGTGCACTTGTATTATTGCTTTAATTAACGGACTTCACCATTCGTGGTGATCAGTTTTTGGTACCAATAGAAGCTTTGTTTACGAATACGGCGCAAATCTTTGAGATCAAACTCTTCACGATCCACATAGATAAACCCGTAGCGCTTACTGGAGCCCTGATGGGTACTAACAAGATCAATCGCAGACCATGGACAGAAGCCGAATACTTCTACGCCATCTGTGATTGCCAGTTGAATCTGATCAATATGTTTTTTGAAAAAGTCAATCCGATAAGGATCATTCACTACATCGCCTTCTTCAAGCTTGTCAAAAGCGCCCAAACCATTCTCCGTCACGATGAGAGGCAATTGGTAGCGAGAATAAATTTGGCGTAATGTGGTTCTAAAACCGACCGGATCAATCTCCCAACCAAACTCCGTCGTTTGCAGGTTGGGGTTGACGGAACCTCGATATGCTCCGGGTTCACCCACAATTTCATGCTGATCTCCTGTATGTGAAAAATCATTTCCGTCATCCAAACTTTCTCCTACGGTTTGAGAGGTGTAATAATTAAAGGCGATAAAGTCCGGATTTCCCTTCGCTAAAATGTCCATATCGCCCTCTTCAATGATAGGCTCATATCCTTTTTTGACCAAATAGCTCCAGGCAATGTGATTGTATCGACCAAATACCGCCATATCCAGATAGAGCCAGTTGCGAATGGCTGCATAGTTATCAGCCGCCAGCGTATCTTCCGGCTTGGAACTCGCTGGATAAATGACCCCAATATTCGGCGCTGGTCCGATTTTCGCGTCAGGCAGCATCTCATGGCACAACACCATCGCTTTCGCTTGCGCTACTAACATATGATGATTTTGTTGGTACAGTACCTTTTGCGGATTTTCCAGGCTTGTATCTAAAGTTCCGATGGAGCCGGGATGGAGAATCAGCATATTTTGCTCATTAATGGTTAACCAATATTTCACCCTGTCTCCAAAGTTCTCATACAATGTTTTGGCATACTGCTCGAAGGCGTCAATCGTCTCCCTCTTCGACCATCCGCCTTGTTTTTCAAGAGCATAAGGCAGATCAAAATGATACATAGTAACAATCGGTTCAATACCATATTTAATGAGTTCGTCAATTAATGAGCTGTAAAACGCGATTCCCTTCTGATTAACTTCACCTGCGCCCTGTGGATAAATGCGTGTCCAGGCAATAGAGAAACGATACGCTTTAAAGCCCATTTCAGCCATCAAAGCTACGTCTTCTTTGAACATATGGTAATGATCACTGGTTACCTTAAAATCAGTGACTCCTTCGACGTGATTAGCCATGTCAATGACAGAGGGTCCTTTTCCATCTTCGTCCCATGCACCCTCTACTTGATAAGCGGAAGTGGAACCTCCCCAGAAAAAATTTTCAGGAAATGCCTTCAATTGATTATGTTTCATGATATAGTCCCTCCAGTTATAGTTAGATCCTTCTGATGTTCGCAATTCATGTGTGTGATGATGATGCTTGCCAGTATCACACAACCAAAGTTAACAATACTTCATTTTTTTGAATCTGCTCCTGATTTGTCTCAAATACGTCCACTTTATGTTTCGTGAGTGTGACGATGACAGGCGTTACGATTTCATATCCTGCTTCAATAATCTGCTCCTTGTCAAATTGGATTAGCAAATCGCCCTGTTTCACGCTGTCGCCCTCTTTAACCACTGGATTAAAATGCTTCCCTTTTAGCGCAACGGTGTTAATTCCGATATGAATTAATATCTCTGTACCCGCATTGGAAGTCAATCCTATGGCATGTCCTGTGGGGAACAGCGAGGTTACAACTCCATCTATTGGCGCTACAACCTCACCGACAGACGGTTCAATGGCTAACCCTTTTCCCATGGCTCCTGTAGAAAATGCAGAATCATTCACTTGACTCAATGGTGTGGTCGTGCCTGTGATCGGGCTGTATATCGTTTCTTTCTTGATGTCGACGGCCACGGGTTCTTCTGTTTTCACGGATTCATCCATTTCCGGGGCCTCCCCCTTAACCTTGCTTTCATACCCAAAAATAAGAACCATTAGCGTTGCAGCTATAAATGAACATGCAATGGCGATAACGTAAATTAAGGTTGGCGTATATACTGGAATTGCAAAAATGTTGTGAAAAACATATGCCGTCATTTTCACTCCAAAATGTCCATTGATAGCTCCGCCTAGAGCGCCTGCAATAATGACAATCGGAATGACACGTTTATAACGAAGCACCAGACCATACACAATCGGCTCTGTCACACCAGCCAGCAATCCTGTAATACTCGTGGAACCGGCAAGAGTTCTAAGTGTTTTATCTTTTTTCGCCTTCAGGAAAATACCAAATGCGACACCAATTTGAGCAAATACTGCTGCTGCAGCCATCGCCTCAATCGGATCACCTCCAACACTGATATTTTGAATCGTGATGGGTGTAAAACCCCAGTGAAGTCCGAAGACGACCATAAAGGTCATAAAACCACCAAGAACAATCCCTGACAAAATGCCACTTATACCGATTAACCATGTCACACCTGAAGAAATCCAATCTCCTACCCCTGTACCGAAAGGTCCGAAAGCCATCGCAGATAGCGGAACCATAATCATTAAAGCCAGCATCGGAACTAAAAAAAGCTGTAAATCCTTAAGAATGATCTTCTTCAAAAACATATCCACCAACGCATATATGCTAATGGATATGAAAATCGGGAAAACACTGGCGGAGTAGTTCATCATGACCACCGGTATTCCTAAAAATGATACATCAGAGCCTTTGTCCATCAGCCCCGTAAAGTTGGGTTCCATGAGAGCCGCACCGATTACACCAGCTACATAAGGATTCGCCTTCAGCTTTATACCAAGCGTAATCCCAAGCAAAATCGGCAAAAAGTAAAACACAGCATTCCCTGCAGCAGACAGGATCATATAAGTATCACTTGTTGCAGACATCCATCCCAGCAAGGTCAAAACCGTCAGGAGTGCTTTTATCATCCCCGAGCCCGCCATCGCTGGAATCAATGGGGAGAAACTGCCGGAAATGACTTCAAAGATTGTAGATATGACCGATGTTTTTTTTCCACTGGATTCACTGGCTGCAGGGGAGTTCGATCCAAAATCCCTGTTTTTCATGATCTCCGTATATACATAGGCAACGTGGCTCCCGATAACCACTTGAAACTGCCCTCCGCTTTCGACAACAGTGATGATGCCCTCATGCTTCTCTAGCGTTTCTCTTTCGGCTTTTCTTGAATCTTTCAGGTCAAATCGGAGCCGTGTCGCACAATGCACAAGCCCGTTAATATTTTCTTCTCCTCCAACGAGGCGTACGATGTCATCGCCCATTTTCTTATGGTCCATGTTCATTCTCCTTCTGGGCAGATTGTTCTGAAAACAAAAAAATACCTAAACGAAAGGCCTGTGTAATCAAAGAAAATGATCACTGCCATTCATTTAGGTATCGCCTGCTTAACCAGTAACAATCCTTATATTTAAGTTGTGAGCCTACTATAAATCACTCAGAAATCGTTTGCAAGCTTTTTTTTCTAGGAACCAGCCATATCGTTTCTGGAAGTCACACGCTGTATATGAATCGTCAAGTACACCTTTTCATCAATCGACATAGCGCTTTCATGCTTGCTTTCCAGGTATTGATTAATCAAATGGGTACATTGAAAAGCCTTCGTGTATTTATCTTTGACCTGCTCATACAAGAAGTTGTCGCCTGAAGCTAGTTGTTCTTGTTCATTGCTCAGCAATCGTTGGGCAAAGTACTGCAAATGAGTAATAAACCGGGAATAATTGAACGAAGTTTCATCCAGTGTAATCTGATAGTAATCGGTTACAATGTTGAAAATGTCATCAATGACCTCGGTAATCTCAACCGTTTGTTTCATTCCTTGACCGTCTTGTCTTGCATTTACAAAATGCATAGCAATAAAGCTTGCTTCATGCTCATCCATTTGGATGCCAAATTGAGCATGGATGATGTCCAATGCATTCATTCCGATCATAAATTCTTTTTTGTAAAATTTTTTAATTTGCCATAACAGTGAATTTTTAAGTCCCACGGATTTTCTGTATCTAGAGATGGCAAATTGAATATGGTCAATCAGAGAAATATAGATATTGTCACTAAAAATATCTCCCATTTCCTTTTTTGCGCTGCCTACAATTTCATCCGCCACCTTTAAATATTCTACAGATGTTTCTCCAATGAGATCAATTAATTTTTGCGGAATTTTATCGGACTTTAATACAAAAGTTTTTTCTATTTTTTCCTCATCGACCCTCTGACCATTTTTCTTTTTAAAGCCCAGACCATTCCCTATGACAACAAATTCATGACCCACCTGATTTTCGGCCCGAATAACATTGTTGTTAAATATTTGCCGGATGATCATATATCTGCTCACCTCATTGATGTAATGACAAAGTTTGTAATAACAAAAAAACCAAATAACGACTAAATAATTAGTCATTATTTGGGTATCGCCTGCTAACCAGTAACAATCCCGAGGGTTACTTACCCCTTCATTCAATTACTTTTACTATAACGCTTTCAAACCAGAATAACAATACAATCATGCCAAAAAAACCTTTTTAGATTCATGCTTAACTTTCTTTTTCTTTGCAAAATACGTCTTTGGCAACCTGAATAGCTGAGGCTGCCCGGGGCCATCCTACATAAAAAGCAAGCTGTGTAATGACCTCAACCAGTTCTTCTTCCGATAATCCGTTATCCTTGGCCAAATTCAGATGATAGGGAAGCTGGCCCCCATGCTCACCCGCTACCAACGCGGAAATGGTTATGAGACTCCGTTCTCTGAGAGATAGCTCGCTTCTTCTCCATACATCGCCAAAAAGAACATTTTCCGTATAGTTCACAAAAGCAGGCGCAAAATCCCCAACCTTTTCCCGTACACTCGATGTGATTAATTTATGCTTCATTTATTCAACACTTCCCTTCGTTCCTGATGTACGGTTATGCAGATCGTATGCAGATGTGCAGTTTCCAGCTATAAAATCATCTGGGCAAGTCCGTTGCCAAAGGACCAATCCTCTAATTCCGTTTCCACCAGTGTTACAAATACATCCTCCGGCCTGATCTTGCATTCGGTGGATAAGAGTTCGGCTACCCTTTGGTAGAAGCTCTTTTTTTGTTCCGTACTTCTGCCTGATCCGAGCGTAATTTGGATATAGAGCAGCTTGTCTGTTCTGGGTATATCCAAATAATCCGGACTGTAATAAAACTCGCTCTGCTTATGAGCATGAAAAACCTGAAAATAATCCTTTGCCGGCACCTGAAAATGTTCGATCAAAGCGTTCATGATACTGCGGCTAATCCCAGGCAGCTCCTTCTCTGTGTATTGATCCTCCATGTATCCTACTCGTACAAATGGCATGTTCATCTCTCCTGTCCGTCTGGATAAGAAGATTTTACCCCATCCTTTTTCATCTGTATAATTGAAAATAATCATAAATATATTCATTTTTACCGATGGAGATGAGTGTTCATGGATCTGAAAGAGCTAACCACGTTTCGTACCATTATCGAAGAAGGAACCTTCTCTAAGGCTGCCACCAAATTAAACTACGCACAGTCTACAGTAACCAGCCAAGTTCAGAGACTGGAGAAGGAGCTGGGATTTCAGCTTTTTAAAAGAGGATGGGATGCGGAATTAACCGCTGCGGGCAAATATTATGCGGAAGAGGTAGATGGACTTATTCAGCATTGGAATTATGTATTGGATCAGGCCAAGTCTCTGAAAAAAGAGGAAATCGGCACGCTGCATATCGGGGTAATTGAAACGGTAGCGGCTACCGTGCTACCCGAGGTTCTGCGTCAGTTTCGGGAGCATAAGCCGAATATGACGTGCCATTTTACAGTAGGAAACACAGATGCACTCTCGAATGCTCTGATGGAGAACACGCTTGATTTTGCAATTTGCGGGGAACCATACTCGATTCCTTCCCTGCACTTTGAACCTGTGTATCACGAACAGATTGCTTTTATCGTATCCCGTGATCATCCCTTTGCGGCCAAAAGCGATCTTCATCTAGAAGACCTGTATGAATACCCGCTGATCGTTGGAGGGAGGAGCTGCCTGTACCATATTCGCCTGGAAAAAGAGCTTTCGCACTTTCCGTCGATGCCATTTTTTTATATTGTCAGTCAAATCTCATCCATACCGTCATTTGTAAAAGCAATTCCTTCGGTCGGAGTAATTCTATCGTCGTTACCTGTGTCGGATGAGCTCATCACGATTCCACTACAGTTAACAGACCCGGCTATTCCCGTTGGACTATTACACAGCAGCCAGCACCAGCAATACATGTCTTCGGCGCGAAAGCTACTGATGCAACTAGTTAAGGAGCTTTATATGCGATAGCTCTAATGTAAAAACTACTAATAAGCTATATATGCAAGCCAACTTAGCATAAAGAAAAAGCCGCCAAACACTCAGAAATCTGGTGTTTAGCGGCTTTACTATTATGAAAACCAGAGGGAGTGTGTCCCTCTTCTTATTTCTTTATTTTTGTGATGCCAGTTATTTCGCTTCGAGCGTTTTTTTCCACAATCCCAGAATGAGCGCGGAAATCACAGAGCCAATCGCCACTGCAAGCAAGAACAGCAAAGCATGATTGGCAAGAGCTGCTACAAAAATTCCGCCATGTGGAGCTGGAAGATTGATTTGCCAAAACTGCGTCAGACCACCAGCAATCGCTGAGCCTACAATACAAGAGGTTAGGACACGCAGAGGGTCAGCAGCTGCGAATGGAATTGCTCCTTCCGTAATGAAGGACAACCCGAGTACATAGTTCGTCAAGCCAGACTTGCGCTCTTGCTCCGTGAATTTATTTTTGAAGAACGTTGAAGCTAATGCGATCGCCAACGGAGGTACCATACCGCCCGCCATAACAGCAGCCATCATAGCTCCGTTCGTGTTACCGCTGGAAGTAAAGACACCGATCGAAAATGCGTAAGCCGCTTTGTTGAAAGGTCCACCCATGTCAATCGACATCATTCCACCCAGGATCAGACCCAGAATAACCGCATTACCTGTTCCTAAATTGTTCAGAACATTGACAAGCCACGTATTAATACCACCGAAAATCGGATCAAACAGGTAGAACATAATCGCGCCTGTAATTAGTAGTCCAAATACTGGGTATAACAAGATTGGCTTTAAGCCATCCAGCGTTTTCGGCAGACCTGCAAAAGCTTTACGCAGGAAGATAACCACATAACCAGCCAGGAAACCTGCTGCCAGACCGCCAAGGAAGCCTGCATTGGAGTTTACAGCCATCAGACCACCAACCATACCTGGCATCAGTGCCGGGCGGTCTCCAATACTCATCGCGATAAATCCGGCCAGTATCGGAATCAGGAAGTGGAACGCACCTGTTCCGCCGCCAATCGTTTGTAACAGTTGGAAGAATACATTATCTTCTCCCGCTACCTGTTCAATCAAGAAGGAAATTGCTAGCAAAATCCCCCCGCCTACAACAAATGGCAGCATATGAGAAATACCATTCATTAAATCCTTATAAATTTTACTACCGACGCTGCCCTTCTCCGCTTTCGACTCTTCAGCGCTGCCATTACCTTCACTACGATAAATTGGCGCATCGCCGTTCAGCGCTTTGCGGATCAGTTCTTCGGATTTACGGATACCGTCACTTACCGGTCTTTGCAATACAGGCTTGCCGTCGAAGCGGGCCATTTCAACCTTCTTGTCGGCTGCGACGATTACACCTTTGGCACGACGAATTTCATCTGGGGTCAGTACGTTTTGCGCACCTTCCGAGCCGTTCGTTTCTACCCGGATATTTACACCCATCTCTTTCGCTTTCTTAATGAGAGCGTCTTCAGCCATATACGTGTGCGCGATACCTGTAGGGCAAGCGGTAACCGCAACCACAAACTCGTCAGAATCCGGGTTGCCAACGATAACGTCTGGCGTTTGCTGTGCCTTGGCAGCTTCTTTCTCCGCCTCTTTTGCTTGCTTGGCTACTTCTACTTCGGCCTGCTTGGTATCAAACAGCTCGGATACTTCATCCGGTGTTTGCGTATTCATAAGCTTACCGATGAAATCGGTATCAATTAATAACCGGGAAAGTGCCGCCAGTGTGCGAAGATGCGTATTTGCTGCTCCCTCTGGAGCTGCGATCATGAAAAATACGTTCGCAGGCTCTCCATCCAACGATTCGAAATCTACACCTTTACTGCTTTTTGCAAAAACGACAGTCGCTTCATTCACAGCTTTGGTCTTGGCATGCGGCATTGCAATGCCGCCGCCGATTCCGGTGCTGGATTCTGCTTCGCGTTTGTAAATCATTTCCTTGAACAATGCCCGGTCATTAATGCGTCCGCTGGCTTCGAGACTGGCGATGAGTTCCTCAATCGCTCCGTCTTTTGTCGTTGCCTGCAAGTCCATGATCATCGTTTCTTTAATCATCAGGTCTGTTATTCTCATTTTTCACACTCTCCTAAGTTCGATCAGCGTGTAGACACACGCATAATAAGCTCATGATGTAGCTGGATTACCATTTTGAAATCGTGACTTGCGGCCGTAATTGTTCAATTTTCTCTCTTGTAGCCAGATCATCGGAGAACGCAGTTGCGCTTCCGGATGCCACACCCGCACGGAATGCTTCGATCGGGTCGCCATGAAGGGCCAGCGTACCCACAAATCCAGCAATCATGGAATCACCTGCGCCTACAGAATTTTTAACCGTTCCTGCCGGTACATTAGCGTGGTACACTTCATTTGCCGTAATGAGCAAAGCGCCTTCTCCTGCCATGGAAATCAGTACATTCTTAGCCCCTGCCTCCAGTAGCTTACGGCCGTAAGTGACAATCCCCTCCTTGGAGTTAATAGTAACGCCAAACAACTCAGCCAGCTCATGGTGATTCGGCTTGACGAGCAGCGGCTTATGAACCAGTGCCTTCATCAGCGCTTCACCTGTGGTGTCGATGACGAATTCCGCCCCGGTCTGCTGGCATACGCTAATCAACCGATCATAGAAGTCTCCCCCTAGTGACGGCGGGATGCTTCCAGACAAGACGACAATGTCATTTTTCTGGAGACTCGACAGCTTTTGCACCAGCGCATCTGCCTCTTGCTCATGTATAGCTGGTCCCAAGCCGTTGATTTCCGTCTCATCGCCATGCTTGAGCTTAATGTTGATCCGTGTATCATCTTCGATGATTACAAAATTAGTTTTAATGGATTCTTCCCGCAATGTATCGTTGATAAACCTGCCTGTGAATCCTCCGAGAAAACCAATCGCCGTGCTGTCTGCTCCCAACTGATTCAACACGCGCGATACATTAATCCCCTTGCCGCCCGGCAGTTTCAAATCACGTTTCATCCGGTTCAAATCACCTAGCTTCAAGTCGTCAACTTCCACGATATAATCAATGGAAGGGTTCAGCGTTACTGTATATATCATCGTTATCCCTCGATTATCTTAGTTTTCTGAGCAATGGATCGGCGTGATCGTTCAGGCACCGATTCTGTAATAAGGATAGCTTCCTTCAGTTCGAACAACTTGGCAAAGGTAACTTCACCAATCTTGCTGGAATCGGCCAACACATACGTTTTGCCTGATAGCTGATGGGCACGCCGTTTAATCAGCGCTTCTTCGGGATCAGGAGTTGTATACCCCATTTCCACATCTACCCCGTTCGTTCCTAAAAAGCACTTGTCGAACCGAAAATTGTCCATATTCTGCAGAGCAATACTCCCGATTACGGCCTTGGTATGAATTTTCATCATCCCTCCCAGTAGATAGCTTCTGATTCGTTTACTTACCAGTGCTTCTACGTGGGATAGGCCATTTGTCACGACCGTCACGTCTTTAGCTTCAATGTAAGGAATCATCGCCATCGTTGTTGTTCCCGCATCCAGATAAATACATTCGCCATCCAAAATTTCTTTGGCGGCCATACGGGCGACTGCGTTTTTCTGTTGAACGTTTTTGAATGCTTTTTCTTCCATGCCAGGTTCCTGACTTTTCTGATTCAGCAAGGAAGCCCCGCCATGAATCCGCTTTAGCAACTGACGGGCTTCAAGATCGATTAAATCACGCCGAATCGTTGATTCAGAAGCGCCCAACAGATCGACCAATTCCTGCAATTTTACAACACCGCGTTCTTGTAAGCGCTGTATTATTAACTTGTATCTTTCTTCCGTCAGCATCTTCATTCCCCCAACTTGTTCATATCGTACCATAAACCTCACAAAAAACAATCATTTTTCTTCAAAAAGATTCAAAAAACTTCATTCCAACTTCATTTTTTTACAAAATGGTGAATTCCTGCTCCAATCATCATGATTACGTTTACATTTTAAAGAAAATTCATCTACTTTTATGTAAATTCATTCTTCTTACATAGGAATTCAGCAGTAAACGTTCAAAAACGTTCTGATGCTTCCATCAGCATCATTTTACCACAACAAAAAAGCTAAACACTCGGGTTGTCCCCCTGTGCTTAGCAGATTTTCGCCAATTAACCATTTACGATTCCGATCACGAAACCATCATAGCCTTTGCTCCCTACCGTCTGAATGGCTGTAGCTGTAATCCTCGTTTCTTCAGCCAGCAAGTCGTAGAACTTCCTTACCCCCTGTACACGAGGGTCCGTACTGAAGGCTTGAATGACTTCTCCTTCCCGGATGACATTATCGCCAATAATCACCGTGCCAGGATGGGAAAAACGAAGGGCCCAAGCTAGATACGATGGATTATTCGGTTTATCTGCATCAATAAAGATAAGATCAAAGGGGACAACGTGTTCTTCCTCCATCTGTGCTAACTGTTTCAACGCGTCTCCCTCACGAAGTTCGACCATTCCATCCAATTGGGCCAACGCTATGTTGGACCGGGCTGTTTCAGCATGAAGCGGATTAGCTTCCAGCGTAACAATTTTTCCGTCCTTCGGCAACGCCCTTCCCAGCCAGATTGTACTATATCCTCCCAAAGTACCGATCTCCAGCACGCGTTGTGCACCTTGCATTTGAGCAAAGATATTTAACAGTTTTCCCTGATTGGGTGATACATCATACGGAGGCAATCCCGCTTTTTGATTAGCAGCCAATACCTGTTCCAGAACAGCATCATGCGGAATGAGACGATCCGAAATATACTGGTCTACTTGATCCCATATGTCCGTTTGATTCATTTGCTCCACTCTCCTTTGGATTAACTTACACTTTGATTGTAAATGAATTATTATTATAAAAATAATATATGTTTTTGCTCTATTTATAATCTGAATGTATGAATGATCGAAAAGGAGAGTTCTACAATGAACCTGCATGCGTTACGTTTATTCCATGTGGTCGCCTCCACCGGAAGTGTGACACGAGCCTCTGAACTATTAAATATCAGCCAACCTGCTATTACCGCTCAAATTAAAAAATTCGAAAAAGAAATATCCCTCACACTGCTCATGCCGCTGGGAAGAGGAATTGCCTTGACCGATGCTGGTGAAAAGCTTGCTTTACTCGCTAAACGGCTCTTTGCCGTTGAACAGCAAATCGAACAATTCTCACAGGATTATCGTGATGGAACCCATGGGCATATCCGGCTGGCTGCTACTTATTTACCGGCTCATTTTCTAATTCCGACCTGGATTGCGAAGTTCAAGCAACAATATGAACACGTTGAAATGACGATTAACACAACCAATTCCAATGATGCATTGAAGCAGCTATTAAATATAGAAGTGGACTTTGCCGTCTATGGGGGACTACCGGAGCAACACCCGGATACGATTGAGACAGAAGAATTGTTCCGTGATGAGCTATGGTTTGTCGTCGCACCGGATCACCGATACGCTAATCAGCAGGCCACTTTATTAGAGATGATGCATGAACCCCTTGTTATGCGTGAAAAGGGAAGCTCGACACGGGAGCGATTGTTTTCCTTATGTCGAACCTACAATGCTCCAGCTCCCCAGATCACCCTGAACTTCACGGGATTGCATGAGGCCATTACCGCAGTTATTGCCGGATACGGTGCGAACTTTGTGTCTTCGTTGGTCGTGCGCGAGTATGTAGAACGCGGCGAGCTGTGCCGGGTATACGTCGAAGACATCCAGCTTCATAATTCAATCGCTATCTGTACCCGCAAAAATGAACCTCTATCTGCCGCTGCCCTGAACCTCATTCAGCTTATTCGCAGCAGCTCCTGATCCTGATGAGAGAGAAGATTATAGAAGCTCCCCCTCCATAATCTTCTCCAAATAATTTTGCGGCTGTGCCAGAAAATCGGCAAAACTGCATACATCCGCATATTCCTGATGCTCCTCATCATAATAACCCACACACTTCTTCTTCGGATTCCACACCAGCATAATATCTGAGTAATTATCTATTTCCAAAGACAGACGCAGCAGCTTTTGCCGCCCCACCTTCATTTCAATGGTATCTACCAATGAGAAAAATTCAACAAATCCAATATCATAATCATTTTCAGGTACATTCACACGAAGCTGGTCACCCGTCAGGAAGGTCTCAAGGTCCTTAGGGAGCTTGTAGCTTTTTAAGGCATGTCGTTTATTTTCCAGGCTATGAAATTCCGGAGGCTCCACAGACTTTAAATACTCTGCCATCTCCGTGTTTTTATTAGATATGGCAATCGTATATGCCCGTTCTCCGTCTTTTTCCGTCAGCGTCACATCAGCGCCTAGCTCGACCAGATACTTCACCATCGCAAAATTATTATCTCGGGCCGCTACGGTTAAAGGCGTGGCTTGATAAGGATATACCATATTAGGAGCATTGAAATTAATATCTACACCATACTCCAACAGAAAAGCTACCGTTTTTGAGTCATGCTCACTAACCGCATTGCGCAGCGTTGCTCCACCATGCTGCTTGATATCCAGGCCAAGCTCATGAATAAGCGGGATATTCTTTTTATTACCGTAGTAAGCTTGTTCATAAGCACCTGATTTCACATGATTTTTCCCGTCCAGCTTGGCACCATGGGCAACCACATAGCGCACGATCTCTTCTGTACCATAGCGAACAGCCGTCAGGAATGCCGGATTGTCTTTCACATTGAGTTGAACCCCCTGTTCCACCAGCAGCTTCAACACATCCAACTGCCCGGAAATAAGCGTAATATCCAATGGACTTAACGTGGTATATTTGCTGAGTACGATTCCTTGTTCTATATCCCAGCCTTCCGTCAGCGCTTGACGTAAAGCAGATATATTGCCTTCAACGATATGCATTACAATCTCGGGAAGAACGTCAAAATTACCGATATCTTTTAATTTGATCATCATCAAGCCTTCTTTCTGTATGTATCTCGTAGTTATATCTCTATTTTATACCATCCCCTCTTTAACATAAAATCGCCTGATTCTCCAAGCGTCATACCCTTCTACTTTATAAACAAGTGAGCATTAGGAGGCCAAAGCTCCTTGGAGAAGCTATAATTGTATTATGATTCTGTACACCACAAGCAACCATAAGGAGAACACATGAATAGCATTCAATACCTGTCCCAATTCAATCTGCTTGATAGTCTATCATTAGAAGATTTAGTTGAGATGGATCAAATGACTTCGATTACGACCCTACCGAAAAACACATTTATTCAAACCCCGGATACCTTTTCCGAAGGACTTTATTTTGTGAAAAAGGGAAGGGTCCGTCTGTACAAGCTGAATGCGGATGGTAAGCAATTTACTTTGGATATTCTCAGCGAAGGAAATGTATTTGGTGATATGGACATCATTTCATTAGGGACACGGGATATGTATATAGAAACGATAGAAGAATGCGATATCTGCCGGATGGACAAAGACCGATTTGAGCATTTTTTAATACAACATCCCCGATTCATGATGAACATGATCAAGGTGTTGAGCGACCGAATCTCGGGTATGAGCCGTTTGGCCCAGCATCTAGCTTTGGGAAACTTACAGGATAAAATTTTGTATGTTCTTTTAAGGCTGTCCGATCAGTTTGCCCTCCAAAGTCATGATGAGTATTACAAAATAAATTTCCCGCTATCCCACCAGGAAATCGCTAATCTGGTCGGAGCCACCCGAGAAGCTGTAACGACGGCTCTACAGGAGCTTGTCAAAGAAAAGGTCATTCAAACCGGGTTTAAAACGATTTACATCCATCGGGAAAAGCTGTCGGAGTTGTAAACTACATTACATCTATAGTTCAGAGAAAAGAAGTATCGTATAGCTACTTGGAAAACCTACGATATGGAGTGGATGAAATGGACAATCAAATGTTCTTCGTTCTCTTTAAATTAATCGTAACAAGATCACTCGATTGATCTACACAGGCGGGGGCAAAGTATGGATAATGATATTAAACAAATCCCAATTACAGATACGATATTACAACGAAAAGGGGCTCGCAAGGGAACAGACATTCCTGATGATGTGCTTCACCTGCTACAGCAAGGACAGCTTCAGACGGTGAACCTCACCGAATGGCTAGCTGTCGACCATGCTTTACTGCTACAAAATGCACTTGCTAAGTTTGGATTGCAGCGATCATCCGATATCTTTCTGTCCGAATTGGATCATCTGAAGGAAAAGAAGATCATGAAAATAATCCCTGCGATTGCCCAAGCATGGCTGAACTTGTTCGAGCAACAAACACATCAAGAACGTACTCGAATGTTCGATGTGATGGCATCCCATCTTTCAGACAGCATTCGCTGTTGGGCTGCCTATATCGTTGGGATTGACCCCCGTTTAAGTATTAAGCAAAAATTGGCAGGCATTCGCCCCTTTGCAGCGGACCCCCATTTCGGAGTGCGTGAAATTGCCTGGATGGCCGTGAGAGAGCCTATTTCCAAGCAATTGGTTGACGCGCTTGATCTGTTAAACGAATGGGTACGAGATCAGGATGCTAATATCCGTCGTTTTGCCATCGAGTCGACTCGACCACAAGGTGTTTGGGCCAAGCATATTCCGGAATTAAAAGAACACCCGGAGCTGGCACTTCCACTTTTGGAAGCAGTCCAATCCGATCCTGCCAAATATGTTCAGGACTCTGTGGGCAATTGGCTGAATGATGCCAGTAAAACCAATCCCGAATGGGTGCTTCAAGTGTGTGCTGCGTGGCTGGAGACTTCGGATACGAAGGAAACCAAACGAATTGTCACCCGGGCCCAAAGAAGCTTGATAAAAAATCTATGATCAGAGACTCATCCCCATCCAATCCATATCCAGATGATAGACATAAACTATGAGATATATCTGGAATATTAGGAATGGAGGAATTCCTATGTCTATTATTAGAATACGTCTGGAAGCAGACAGTATAGTAAGCGGAAATATTAACGTCACAACGAATATTAATTTCACTCCTGTTGTTAATCGTTATACAGCTACCGTAGTGCTGGGCAACATCGTGGGAGGAGTAACCACCATTCCGGCACAAAGCTTCACGAATGATAGCGGTGCTTCAGTTGCTGCCAATGGACTTACGGTTCCGACAAGCAGCGGCTACTACAATATATTCGTAGGTGGCACTTTGCAGCGAGGCGGATTAACGACGCTTACCGCTGCTAATTTAATTATAAATACAGGCTTGATTGTTGGTGCAACGGTAGTCCTGGAGGCGATTAATTTCAACACTAGCGCCTCCTCAACCTCTGTCAACAACGTCACAGTGACGACTACCATAAGTGACTGAGCTGACTCATCATAAAATAACCATAAAAAACCGCCAAATACAGGGTTCCTCGTATTTAGCGGTTTATTTCTCTATGAACCAAATAATTTATCGGAAATGTATACACGTTCAGCACGAAACCTAAATCTTGAAGTTCTCCACCAAAACCTGCAGCTTCTCGGCCAGTGAGGAGAGGAGCGCTGCGGAGGATTCCACTTCTTGCATGGCGGCAAGCTGTTGCTCCGAAGAGGTGGACAGGGACTCCGCCCCTTCAGCCGTATGATTAGAGACCGTAACGATATTCTGAATGGCTTCAACGAGCCCTTCGCAGATCAGCGCCAACTCCCGGACTGTGGCTGATATTTGCTCGCTTTGGGCAGACATATCGGATACGGAGACTTCGATCTCAGAGAAGGAGCGTCCGGCCCATATGATCAGCTCCTTGCCCTGTAGCATTTCGTCCGTGGAACGCTTCATAGTTTCTCACGCCTTGTCGATTTGGGGGATAATCAGACTGACCAGCTCGCTGATTTGTCTGGCGGATATGGCCGAACGTTCGGCCAGCTTGCGGACGGAGCCGGCGACAACGGCAAAACCCCGGCCCTCTTCTCCGGCGCGCGCAGCTTCTATCGCCGCATTCAGCGACAGCAAGTTGGTCTCCTCGGCGATGCTGGCGATGGTGCCGACGATGTTCTCAATCTCCTTGGAATGACTGCTAAGCGTATCAATAATGCTTGAGAGATCACCGATGCTTTCGCTCACAACTCCCATTTGGGAGGTGGTGGAATGCATCGATTTCTGGCCAAGACGCGCTTTCTGAACATTATCGGCGGCCTTATTCATCGCGATGTCCGCATTGCCAGCAATATTGCTGATGAAGCGTGACATATCCTGAACGGCTTTATAGCTTCCTTCCAGGTTCTGCAGTTGGGTATGCGCCCCATCGGCCAGCTCAATCGTAACATTCACACTGTGCTCTCCGGCACGGTTCGTTGCCTGGGCGCTGGCAGACAGCTCCTGGGAGGAAGATGCGACCAGCATGGAGGTGTCATTGACCTGAGTAATCAGGTTGCGCAGGTTCATTGTCATATCGTTGAAGTCGCGGGCCAGATTCCCGATTTCATCCTTGCTTTTGAAGAGAAGCGGTTCATGGGTAAGGTCGCCTTTTGTAATAGTGTTCACAGAGGTTGACAGCTTGGTAAGCGGACTTACCATACGGCGAATCAACAGGTAAGCGACAAGGATAGCCACGATGAAGATGGAGCCGCCAATAATGAAGGGCTGAACAATAATATCCAACGTTCGTTCCTGAATTAACGAGCCGTCAAAATTGATAGCCATCAGTGCAACAATGGGCTTGGTGGGATCATGGTCCTGATAAATGGGGCCGTATCCGGTTTTGAGCGAGGTTCCTTCATATGTATAAACCTTGGAGTATGCGGAATGCTTCATAGTAGTTATCATTTCCTTGTCTTCGTCCGTGAAGTAGAAGGAATCGCCAGCTTGATAGCCTCTTTGCTTGAAGTTGGCATCGGCGGCGAGAATTTTTCCATCCAGAGAGAGAATGAAAGCCTCTTTAAAAATAGGTTTATGTGCCACGATCCAGCCTATCCGGTCTTCAACGGCAGCAAGTTTGCTCTTATCTCCACTGACCAGAGCTGATATATCCTTAGGATCTATAAGACCGGTCGTAATATTGGCGCAGCCCACCAGCTCGATCCCTGCAGCTTCATCCACTTGATGGTAAGCGGTACGATATCCGAAGTATCCAATGGAGGATCCTACGAGAAACAACATGACGAGCATCATCCAAGTTAATTTTGTTGCCAGCTTCATTATTTGAACCACCGATCCTGACTCTAATAAATTTTAGTGACAATCAGTTGTCACTTGCTACGATTATAGCCTATCAACACTTACTAGAATATGGCATTCAGGTGTCGGAATATGTCGTTTTATGTGAGGAAACTCACTGTTTTTTATTGCTTCATCTATACAACAAGCCCAAAAGCATTGAATTGTGGTGAATCATAAATACTAGCTTGATTGTCGGCACAATAATTTATCGGAAATGTATACACGTTCTGCACGAATCAGGAGATGGGCCGATTTTTTAAAGTTATATAAAACTTTATTTTTTGTGGGCTAATAAGATATTAACAATCGTGTCGAGTTGAAGCTCCAGCGAATAAGGATCTTCCATCACAAACTCATCGCCCTTTTCGCTGAATGAGCCATACATATAAACCTGTCCTTTTTTTACAGCCGGAAGGCCTTTCCATAGCTCACTATTCAGAACTTGATTGGCCCCCTCATCTTCCGAACCGTACACAAAGATATGATCCCCTGTAGACTCAGGCAAACCTCAAGCGAAATATTTTCAAATCCTTCTTTCATGTTCAATGCTTTCTTCGTAGGTGGCAGCTTTAACATCTGATAAATGATTGGACTTCCGTAATTTCCGCCTTCTGCCGCTAAAACATATACTGATTTGTTCGCGACCTGCACGATCGAAACCGTCTCTCCGACCTTAACGATACCGTCAATTTTCTTTCTGGCCTTTGCGACTTTATTCTCATATTCAGTGATCCACTGCTCGGCTTCTTTCTCCTTGCCAAAGATTTCACTGATTCTGCGGAATTTATCCAGCGGCCTCGCTGTAGATTCGCCCTCCCAATATGGCAGGAACACAGTTGTTCCAACCTTTTGGTAGCTATCGATGTTTTTTTCTATCGAACCTATGATTAAATCCGGTTGCAGAACCGGCAGTTTCTCCAGATTCATAGGAAATTCGCCGAGATCCTTGATTCCGGCCAATTTCGCTTTGGGATATCCTGATTTATCAATCCAAGCCTCATTCAGCATAAAGCTTCTGACCCCTACCGGAATAATTCCCAGTTTAAAAAGATGACCCATATACTGATCAGATGCAACTCGTTTCGGGTTTGCAGGTACTTCTATATCTCCTTTTAGTGTCGATACTGTTCTTGTCTTTGCTTGCACTGTCACTTGTCTATCGCCATTGGATGATGTCGTTGTAGGATTAGCCTCTGATTGCGAGCTTCCATTTGTATTGGCAGGAGCTGAACAAGCTCCCAGCATCAATGATAAACACAGCATAATCATCATGGCGGTCATTTTGACTCTTCCGTGCATAAATAAATCTCCCTCCGCATTATACCGATATTGATAATCAATATCAGTATAACGTGTGGAAGAAGTCTGCTGAAGGGCATATGTTAGCATCGTTTGGGGCATATCCTGATCTTGCTTCCTGACATGATGCTGCCGTTCTTTTTTGAATCGTACAGGAGAAAGTCCCTTGTATTTCTTGAAGCTGCGGCTTAATGAATGAGCATCCGGATACCCCACACTCTCCGCAATTTCCTGTAAAGTGGCGTCCGTCTGCATTAAAAGCTGAACTGCTCGATCTATCCGTACCTGACCCAAATAATGAATCGGACTGGTATGCATTTTATTCTTGAACAGCCTTGATAGATGCCCGGTGCTACACTCCAGTTCCTCTGCAATGGACTCAAGTGTCATAGATCGGCTGGAGTACTCACGAATATATGCTACAGCCTGCGCTACCAAGTCGGGCTTAAGGGGTTCAATGCCCTGCCGATACAACTGCTGCAACAACTCATATACTAATTGTTGAAATAAGGCTTTGACATGCAGTTTTCCAAGTCCGGAAGCTTCACGCCATTCTTGCTCCAACAGCTTTACTTTATCATACAGGGGCAGCGGGTAATGAGGTGCGAAAGCATACTGATTCTGAAAAGGATTTTCCTTTTCCAACAATTGTGCAATCTCCTTACGACCGGGCAGGGCTAACGTTGCCTTGTACAGAATGATGTAATATTCAAGCACATCTTCCGTAATCATACTTAGGCACATCCCTTTTCCCCCATGCAGCACATGGAAACGCCCCACCCTATGAATGCTGTCGTCCAGCCGCACTCGCGCACTTCCGCGCAGAGTGAACAAGAACGCACTAGCCGGAAGTCTATAGCTCCGCAACTCCTCCCCTTTACTCATTTTCTTATGACGAACATCCATCACTTGTATAAAAACATGATTCCACAGCAAGATGTGATCATTTAATTTCATTGCTTTTGTTCAGCCCCCGATCCAAACCATCCACGTACCTGCTCGCACTCATATTCAAACTATAATACATTATAGTTGATAATTATTCTCACAGGTAATGAAGTGATTTCGTACGGAGCCTCTACTTTGTACTGTCCATTTTTCTGACCGCGTTCTCCGCCGCCTCCATGATTACTTCTCCCAGTGTAGGATGGGGATGAATGGTTAGAGCCAAATCTTCTACGGTTGCTCCCATCTCAATAGCCAGAGCAAGTTCCGAAATGAGCGTTGACGCTTCGACACCCACGATTTGCGCACCCAGCACGACTCCCGAGTCCTGTTTTGCTACGATTTTGATATACCCCTCTGCTGCTCTCAATGCCAATGCCCTGCCATTAATCGTAAAAGAAGCTCTGCCAATAACAATCGGTAAGGATTTTTCCTTTGCTTCTGTTTCACTTAGGCCCACACTAGCCAGCTCCGGTTCAGAAAAGACAACCAGCGGTATGGCTTTATAATCCACTTTAGCAGCCTGACCTGCAATCGCTTCTGCCGCGATCTTCGCTTCATAGGAAGCTTTATGGGCAAGCGCTGGACCCGCCGTAATATCTCCAATGGCAAAAATATGCGGAATAGCCGTTCTACACTGCTCGTCTGTCTCGATCAATCCCCTGCTCGTCACTGGCAAGCCAATGCGCTCCAGTCCTAACCTGCCATCCGTATTCGGTTTTCTGCCTACAGTAACTAAAACAAACTCTGCGGTGACATGATGCTGCTCCTGATCTTTTGAATAATGCAGCGTAATGGTATCCGCATTCTGTACGGCTTTCTCGACTGTCGCCCCAGTTACGATGCTTACACCATCTGTTTTCAACTGCTTAACAACAGGGGCCACAAGGTCCGTCTCAAATCCCGGCAGTACCCGTTCCCCTCCCTCCAGAATCGTTACCTTTGTTCCATATTTGGCATACATCTGTCCAAGCTCAACGCCGATATATCCACCGCCTATGACGACTAGACTGGTTGGAACCTCCGAAAGCGAAAGCGCCTCTGTAGAAGATAAAATACGCCCTCCGAACGGAAATGCATTCAACTCGATTGGACGGGAACCGGTTGCCAATATGGCATACTTAAAGGAAATCGTTTGTTCCGCTCCATGTTCCTTGATGATGGCTGTATGCTCGTCAACCAAGCTTGCCTCCCCTTCCAGAATGCTCACTCTTGCCGTTTTCATTAAATAGCCGACTCCGCCTGCCTGCTTAGTTACAATCCCCTGTTTGAAAGCTTGAGCATTCACGAATGACGCTGCTGCATCTGTCTGATTGAACTGCCTGAGTACCTCATAGCGATGTGCTTCGGCAATTAAAGCTTTAGATGGAATGCAGCCCACATGCGTGCAGACTCCACCTAGCTGACTGCGCTCGACAATCGCTGTCTTCATTCCAAGCTGAGAAGAACGCAATGCCGCCACATAACCTCCCGGACCTGATCCAATGACCAGTGTATCTACAGATTCAAGCTTGCTCATAACCAAATACCCCCTGTTAAAATAGCCTGATCTAAATATGATGATCATAATATATTATAGCCATCATATTTTAAATACGTCAATAGTCGTGATCAGCCATGCTGAAGTTGTCGTGGCAAGTAGACCAATTGACACGTTTTATTATGATGGTTATAATATTTTGAAGTTAGCATTATGAAGCCGTGGAGTGATTACAATGCCTTATCCAAAAGGCCATAAGATGAAAGTGCGGAGTAAGATCGTTGAAAGTGCTGCCCAGGCTTTTCGCGCCAACGGTATCCACGATGTAAGTGTGCCTTTTATTATGAAAGGCGCCGGATTAACTCACGGCGGGTTTTATTCACACTTTGATAATAAAGAACAGCTAGTCGCCGAAGCCTGTCGCTATGCCGTCAGTAATACCCTTGCACTTCTTCAGAAGGCCGTTGACCAAGAAAAGCAAGATCCCAAAATTAATGTTGTCATCGACTACTATTTAAGCACCCATCACCGTGATCGAACAGAAATGGGCTGTATTATTCCTGCCCTTTCCGTAGACATAGCCCGTTCTTCCGAAGAAATCCGGCAGATATTCACGCAGGAATTGGAACGAATGATTACGTTTATCTCCAATTTGGCGGGAATGGATCTGTCCAAATCTAGGGCATTGTTCAGCAGTATGGTCGGTTCTCTTGTGCTTGCACGTTCTGTTAATGATCCTGAACTGAGTGACAGCCTTCTCTCGGCAGGCAAACAACACGCCAAAGCGCTGGCTAACAGTTGAATGTGAACATGTTTCACGTACGCAAAAAAGCCGCTAAACACCAAGAAATCCTTGTTGTTTAGCGGCTTTTCCCTATGGGTCTAAACTCCAAAACGGGGGTAGCGGTCTATCAGAGATTCGAAGTCTCCACCTGCCAAATCTCAATTATGTTCCAAATCGTTTACGGTAACCGCATTTGCGGCACAGCTCTTCCACCGCTTCTCTCTTGGAGAACCCGAAGTACAAGCGATTTGCACGTTCCCCTTCAACAATGTCGGAAAAAGATTGCTCATGCACGTTACCTAAATTAATTACGCCTTCCCCATCAAGACAGCAAGGGACAACTGTTCCATCCACCAATACCGCCGCCTGGCTGCGAAGCGCATGGCAAAAGCCTTTGCCATCATCCTCCGGGGCACTCAGGCTAGGCCATTCAAATTCGTGATCCTGATTCAAATAAACGTTGGGGGCAATTTTAATCCCACTCCCAGGTATAACCTTTTCCTCAATCCGGTAGTCCAGCCCAAACTCCTGCTCCAGTCGCTCAAGTGTCTCCCGGTTGCGCTGACGCTGCACATTAGTCAAATTATCTTGAGTCAGGTTCCAGAGACGGAACGAAATAATGACATTATGCTTCACAGCTTCCCTTACAAACATAAAAATATTGCCCAAATACCCTTCCCGATCTACCGAGCCTTCATGCCCGTCAAAGCTGTGAAGCGAAAAATTCATCTGCCGTAGCGCGGGTTGACCCAACAGCTTATGTCCGGTTTTGGGTAGCAGAGTGCCGTTGGTGGTAATATTCACCTTCAAACCTTTTTCATGAGCGCTTTCCAGCAAAAGATCAATTTTCGGATGAAGCAGCGGCTCTCCTTTTACATGTAAATAAATGAAATCCGTATGCGGCTTGACCTGGTCAAGAACGTCGCGAAAAATTACCGGATCAATAAATTTTTTAACACGCTGCGTCTGAGGGCAAAAGCTGCAAGCGAGATTACAGATACTTGTAATTTCAATATATACCTTTTTGAAAGTCTTCAACATGATTTCCCCATTCTAACCTTCATCCTAAGCATCTTGTTTATGCTCACTAATCTTATAATTATAACGGGTTATCACTGACAGGTAAATCATTTATGTTCGTTCATTTGCTCATCCTTTGCTGTCGTCAATTTGCTATTGACCTTAGGTCTGACCTAAGGTTTATAGTGAAGTTATTCAACTACACCATAAGGAGTCTTGTCATTGAAAAAACACATTACGATCAGCCAGCTTTCACAGCTTATGAATGTATCTGTACATCAACTGCGATATTTTGAAGAAAAGGGGATCCTGTATCCGTCATACACAGAAAAAAATCAATATCGAATGTACGGGCTTCATGAAATTTATCAGCTTTCCCATATTTTATTGCTACGTAAATTAAATGTCTCTGTGGGTCAGATTGAAGAATGCATGACTTCCTACGCTGCCGATGATTACAACCAGCTTTTAGAGGATTCGCTGCAGAGGGTACAGGATGAAATAACTAATTTGAAGTTGCTCGAACAGTTTATTCACAAAGTGCTAAAAGAACATCATAACCTCACTCATCAGGACAATGAGTATCAGATTAGGCTGCTAGGTCCCCGACATTTAAAGCTGTGGTTTGCATTTGAGAGAGATCAAGAGCTCACTGCCAGGGATTTATTCGAACAACGACCCGCTCCACCTCAGTTATTTGAAAATGATCTGCATTATCTATCTGACTCTGGACAAGTGAAGCTATGTTATGAAACGACAGATATGACAGATACAGCTGACTATATGCTGGAAGAAGGCAGCTATCTTTATAAGCATTTTTCCGTCACTGAAGACGACGAGATTGAGTATGAAATCCAACAATTAGAGCGCTATGTCACTCAGCACCAATATAAGTGCCAAAGCAAGATTATTCTAGTAGAAAAATCCTACCTATCCATGTTCGACAACAACAAGCTGCAATATGAGATTCAAGTAAAAGTAAAATAAACTTCTTAGAGTGCGGGAGGCCGTTACATGAGTCCAGAATCAATTGACATTGTTGCTTATCAAAAGCAAAATTATGAAGCTGTATGTAAGCTCTTAGTGGAATCATTTAAAACTAAATTTCAAGCTCTTGTTACACTGGAGGATCAGGATATACAGCAGTTACTCATGAAGGTCTGGGTTCAAGACCCTAATCCTTCAACTATGAAGCAATTTGTAGTTAAAAAGAACCAAGAAGTTGTCGGTGTTCTCTCCCTTAAATGGAAAGCACCTTCCTCTTCGCTTCCTAAAACAAAACCCATTTCATGGGCTCCGCTCATAAAACAGTTTGGCTGCTTCAATGTATTTAAATTTTTGACAGGTATGCATGCGCTGGAATATAAGCCTGCCGCAAATGAGTGCTATATTGATCATTTGGCGATTCACTCAAGTCATCGTAATCAGGGAATAGGACGACGTTTTCTAGCTTTCGCACAGCAATTTACGGTTGAATCCGGTTTTCATGTGTTGACGCTTCATGTAGCGCATAAGAACCAAGGTGCCATCCGTTTGTATCAGAAACTAGCGTTTGAAGTAGAACAATCCAAATGCAATGGGTTGCGGCATTTTTGGTTCAAGGAGCCTGTATGGCATCTGATGACTTGGAAAGAAACTAAACTGCATTCGAGGAGAGAACACCGTTGAAAAAAACATCCAAGCTTACCCTTGGTATTGCGTCAGGTCTAGCTGTTGCCTTAATATTGATTATTCTATATCAAAATTCCTACAAGATGACGGAAGAAAAAATACAAATTACGACTCCTAAAGGGGTATTAACGGGTACATTAGCTTTGCCTAAGGACTACTCGGGAAAGATTGGACTGGTTGTTTTTGTCCATGGGGATGGTCCTATCAATGACACATATGATGATGGATACAAACCACTGTGGGAAAGGTTCGCTTCCAAGGGTTACGCCTCCTTATCCTTGAATAAGCCCGGTATTAATGGCGCTCCTGGAAATTGGCAGGATCAAAGCATGGAGAACCGGGCACAGGAGATCCGATATGCAATAGACTGGGCAAGAACCTTACCGATGATTGATAAGCAAAAAATCGGCCTATGGGGAGCCAGTCAAGCAGGATGGGTCATTCCGAAGATCGTTAAAAAGGAGCACAATATTGCTTTCAGCATCCTTGTATCGCCCGCCGTGAACTGGATTACACAAGGGCAATTTAACACCAGAAAAGAGATGGAACAGGAAGGGGCTACTCCGCAAGAAATTACAAAGAGATTGGACTACAATCAACAGATTTTGCAATTACTACAAAAACAAGCTTCTTATGAAGAATACCTGAAAATAGCCAACCCAGACAATTTGATTTCCAAAGAAAGATGGAGCTTTATAGGCAAAAATTTCCGGTCTGATTCCACCGAAGAATTAGGCTACTTTAATTCTCCTGTACTCTTGGTTCTGGCTGGAAAAGATATTAACGTTGATGTAAAAGATACTGAACGAGTATATCGACAGAAGGTGCCTTCAGAGCTGCTGTCCGTCATCCATTTACCTGAAGCCGACCATTCCATGATGAATGAAAAAGTCGCGCATTCAAAATCTCTAACTTTTTTAACAGCCGTATTTGCCCCCAGAAAATTGGTAAATGATGAGTACTTGAAAATCCTCGCCGATTATGTCAGCCAGCGTTAAAAGTATTTTAGTACCTCGCTGTAATGCTGGCAGTAACCAATTCGGGCTATTTAATTTACTGAATACAAAATACTGCAATCTCCTCATAGATACAACGTATCCTATCTTGGAAATCGCAGTCATGGTAGTACTTCGAAATCAGAACTTATAAACTAATAAAAAACGACATCTCTGCCGTTTTTTAAGGATTGATAATGCGGGACTCTAGCTCTCTAGCTCTGGACTACCTGAATTAACCTACCCGACTTCGCGTTGGAGCTACTTCCTAAGCAGTAAATAAGCAAAATAAGGCACACCGATTAACGACACCATGATGCCCGCTGGAATACCGTCGGGATCTGTGAGATTGCGACCGATCGTGTCCGCGGTTAACAGCAGCCATCCACCGAGTAAAACGGCGACGGGAATGAACAACTGATTGCGTGGCCCGACCAGTGCCTTGGCCATGTGCGGGGCCATCAACCCGATAAACGCGATACCACCCGTGACAGATACCGCAGATGCAGCCGCAGCGACCGCCGTCAGAATGAGAACGAGGCGTTCCCGTTCAAGCTTCAGACCGACGCCAATCGCCGACGGCTCGCTCAAAGCAAGAAGATTGAGCCGTTGCGACTTGTACAAGGTAAAAGGGATAAGCAGGATCAGCCAGGGAAGCAGCGCCCAAATGAACGGCCAGTCCGTGCCCCATATATTGCCCGCAATCCATTTCGCGATAAAATCGACCTTCGAGCGTTCCGCCGAGGAGATGATTACGATCATGATCCCCGACAGCGCAAGGGAGAAACCAACCCCGACCAACACCAGCCGGATGGGATCAAGTCCGCTCGTTCGGCTATACGAGAAAACATAGATCAAAGCTGCTGTTACCAATGCGCCAATAAAAGCGACAAGCGGCAGAACATAGATGAACGATCCGACATCGATCGGGAAGTACAGAAAGAAGCACGCAATTGCTACGCCTGCCCCAGAATTAATGCCGATGATTCCCGGGTCGGCCAAGTCGTTACGGGTGATACTTTGCAATATAGAGCCGGATAACGCAAGCGCCATACCCGATAGCAACGTAATAAAAATCCTTGGCAGCCGGACGGAGAACAGAACAAATTCTTCCTTGAAGGTACCTTGACCGAACAAAACAGGGATCAGCCTGTCAAACGATAAAGAGGAATACCCCCACGCCATGCCAGCTATAGCGGTTAGAATGATTAGCCCTAAACTGACGAGCAGGATCAGGCGTTGTTTTCGAACAAGAGCGGATAGGATCATAAGAAAGCTTTACCTCCTCTACGCACGACGAGCAGAAAGAAGGGCAAGCCTAGCATCGCCACGATGGCTGCCACTGGCGTCTCGTAAGGTGCATTAATCGTGCGACCCAGCGTATCTGCGAGCAGCATGAATGTAGCTCCCGCAAAAGTCGAAAAAGGCAGGATATACCGATAATCGGTGCCAACCATCTTGCGGACGATATGAGGAATCATTAGACCCACGAATGCCATGTTTCCGACAAGCGCAACCGATGCGCCCGTAATCACAATGACAAGAACAAACAGGATGGATTTGATCCATACCAGATTTTGCCCCAATCCTGCCGCCACTTCGTCACTCAGGCTGAGAATACTCAGTTGGTTGGAAAGCATCAGAGCTACCATAATGCCGAGAAGGATGACTGGCGCAATGGCCTGTATTTGTCCCCACGTTGTTCCGATCAGACCCCCGGCGGTCCACATGGATACATCCTTTGAAATCTTAAATGCGATGCTGACGCCATCCGAGATGGCATACAGAAACGCGGATACAGCCGCTCCCGCCAGCACGACTCGGATCGGAGACAGGTTGCCTCGGCGCATTGAGCCAAGGACGATGACCAAAACTGCGCCCAGAGCAGCACCGAGAAAGCAGGCCACCATAATGCCGAAATAGTTGATTCCCGGGAAGAATACGAAAGCCAACGCGAGCGCCATATTAGCGCCGGAAGTCAGGCCTAGCAAGCCCGGATCGGCCAATGGATTGCGGGTAACTCCCTGCATAATCGCGCCGGATACGGCAAAAGCGGCGCCGACCAGCATCGCAGCCAGCTCGCGGGGCAGCCGAATCTCGCGCAGGATAAGAATTTTGTCATCCTTGGTACCCGAGGTGAGAGCAAGCCATAGATCGTGGAGCGTTGTTTCCGCTGCACCAAATACCATTGAAATAATGAAACACAAAATGAGCGCCAGTACGCTGCCAAGAAGCTTATATGCAAAGGGAAAAGCATGTTGTTTAATCTTCATCGGACTCTCATCTCTTCTTTAATGAAATATGCGAAGAAACTGTTAAGTAACCAGTTCCTTCGCATCGAATAAAAATAATTCACAACGAAAGACGAATCGTTGCCATGACTTCAATCGTAGACGACCCTAAGCGTTGCGGTCTCGAAATAGGGATCAACCCTTACTGACCAAGAAAGTGTTGAATGAAAAATTTCAATTGGTATTCCATGCTCAGTGGATCGTTAAAGTAGAACGCCTTCGCGTTAGCCTCGAAGACATGTTGGTTCTTGGCCGCGGGAATATTCTTGTACGTTTCAGTATTCTGGAACGAATTGTCCTCATCCGCGTTTTTACTGAAAATGACATAGTCACCCAAGTAATCTTTCATAACCTCAGACGATAAGGCAAAATAACCTTCTTTCTGGGTCGCCTCCTTGACTTTCTTCGGCATGGCGAGTCCGAACTCCTGATAGAGAATTTCTGTTCCACGGCCAAAGTTATCGCCATAGACATAGAGCTGCTTATTGAATGTCTCGATGACCGAAACCGTCGCGTTGGCACCGATCTTCGCCTTGATTTCTTTTCCGGCTTTTTGGGCACGGGCTGAAAAATCATCGATCCAGGCTTGTGCTTCTTTTTCTTTATTCAACAATTTGCCGATTTCACGTTGTTGGGTTAAGAAATCCACCTTGCCATATGTATAAGTGACAGTAGGAGCGATTTGCTTTAATTTATCGACGTTTTTAATATCTGAAAGCCCGATGATAAGATCCGGATTCAACTCGATGATCTTCTCCAGACTTTCGTCCGTCACCGCCTCGGCGCCTTTCAGCTTCTCTTCAAAATTCGGATTGGTTTTGGACATTTCGTCCACGCCGACCAGAGGCACACCGAGCGCCATAACGTTACCCGTTAAGAATCTGGTAAGCACAACGACGCGCTGCGGATGGCTCGGAACCTCCACGGGGCCATTCTCGGATTGATAGACAAATGTGGTAGATTTCGATTTCGAGTCCGAAGTAGCCTCAGAGGACGAACTTTTACCATTCTCGGCATTGTTCGCCTGATTTCCGCCACAAGCACTCAATACAACCACAAGTAAAAGTACCAGCGGAATAAAAAGCTTTCTCATAAAATAACTCTCTCCCTTTCAAAACGCTATGTTCAATGAATCATCATATCGTAGATAAGATACTAATCTTGAACTTAGTACCCTTTTCATTGATTATGAAATTCATTCTCATTTGTATGAACTAATTATATGGAACCGCTATGCGCCGAACCATGCCTTTTTGTTTGGAAAATGACTTGGACTATTGGTTACTTGTAAATAAAGCTACCGCTCGTTGAAGCTGTAAACGAATAGAAACCGGATTGTAAGGCAACCATTCATCAAGGTCAAGCAGATGTACATTATTCCGCTGTACAGCGGGAAGGCTGTTCCAATAAGACGAATTAAATACCATTTCACTATGTGCAGTAGAACCCTTTTCATCCGGAAACACAGCAACCAATAATTGCGACCCTGCATAATCTGCGAGTTCGGATAGCTCAATGGGAATGGAGTGAAATTGATCCCCTAGCTTCTTCATCTCCTGCCCGATCAATTCAGGAGGCCGTAGTCCAAGCGATTGATAGATAATATATCCGACATTTCTCGCTCCGTAAACGAGTAGCTCATCCGGCTTAATCACCAAAATCGTTATGATTTCATTAGCGACTGCGCATTGCTGCACCAGTGAACGGGCGGTCTGCTCCTCCTTTTCAAAAGCAGTCAACCACTGCTCTGCCCGATCGCTCCTCTGAATAGCATGTGCGATACGACGCAGATGCTCTTTCCAACCCATTTCCATCCATGAAATTTCCACGATAGGCGCTACAACTCGCAAATGGTCAGGATTCAGCCCATATTGGTGCAAATGCTGTTTGGCCGCAATGATCAACTCGATGTTGGTATCAAGCAATACCGAGTTTACCTGTTCAGCAGAGCAATTCGTACTTATAAACTTCATCGTTTGCGGAGGCTCCAGACCATTCATCTTCACATATTCGCTGCTTTCCGAAATGGTGACCGCAGGTTCCAATCCAAGCAGCAACAGATGGCTGGCGTAAGGTATAAGCAATACAGCCACACGCTGGAAAGATCCGCGATTGTAGCTTGAAGGGGACGCTCCTGTATACTGCTTGAAACGACGACTCAAATAAAATTCATCCTTGTAACCTACTTTCAACGCAATTTCCCGAAGCGTGCCTGATCCGCTAATTAATAACTCTTTGGCTCGGTGAACGCGCAGCCGCGACAAGTATTCGTTCGGAGAAAAACCGGTAAGCTGCTTAAATTGAATAGAATAGTGAGATCGGCTTACGCCTGCAATTGCGGCCAACTGCTCACGTGTTATTTTTTCGCTATAGTGGTTTTCCAAATAAGTAATACTGTGTTCTATGGACGGCTGCTCACTGGCAGCATACTGGGATTCCTGCTTTTTTAACAGTTGGAGAATGACTTGGTGAAATATAATTTGATTCTCCACATGACGGGCCTCACTAGCTGGTAAACGATGAATATATAATTCCTCCGCATGGGCTACAATCGCAGGCTCATAAGAGAAAAACTGAATATTGGCATTGGAGGCCACCTCGCTTTTCCGCATCATGACACCTGCGGGCAGAGGACTCACCTGCTCTCGCGTACGGATTAAAAGTTTATACGCATGAAGTGGTTGCTGGAGATTCGTAATTAAAGCCGCATGGCTATGCGCCGGGAGAAGTATGACGCTCCCTTCCATGAGCTCGTATATTTGATCATTAATCCTGAGAATACCTTTGCCGCTGGCAATCGCAATCAGCACGGTTACACTCTCATGAATCTTATACATCGGAAAATTCGAGGTGCTGTACAGCGAATGGATGCTGTCAGCAGTATATAAAGGAAAATGGGACTCTGCCCACTCCGAGAAAACGTTATCCACAAGCAAAGCCTCCATTATAAAATATTGAGGAACGTCTTTCAGTCCAGAGACATCCGAGACAACATATACATTTTCTGTACCTGTCTGCATCCCCACAGTCCTTCTGTAAATGCAACAGTTGCATGTCCCTTGCGCGATAATCCGGATCTACACATACTAGTCCTACACATGCCGTTCTATTAAGAACATCATACCAGAACTCTGCAAATACCGGAGTTCCGTCCGCATTTTCAATCACTATAGAAGCTCTATACACTTTCGACCATCTTCTTTTATTTCAAATATATCTTCTTCCGCGTATTTAATCATATCTGGATAAAGGAGTGTATATTCCGGGTCTACATCCAGATATACTTCGCCCAGTTCACTTTCAAAATGAGCGGATCCCACAATTCAAATTGCTCAAATTTCCCTTCTTTTTTCAGTGGAAGAATATTGGGATGATCCAGAACACTTCTCCTCAAGCCGACAATTATAATTTATGGAGCTTTAAACCCCTGAAGAAACTTTTGGTTGAGAAGAATATGAGTAAAATGGATTTTATCGAAGCCATGGGTATATCTTCATCTACAGCAGCTAAAATGTGGCGAAACGAATATATTTCAATGAAAATTATTGACGATATCTGCAACAAATTTGAATGCATTTTAACAGATGTTATTGAACATATTCCCGATGGAGATTCAAAGGAAAATGCTTAAGAAGCAAACAAAAATGCTCAGCTACGATGCTGAGCATTTGACTTTTATAAACCCACTTAACGCAAATAAAGAACAATTAATTGACCAAAAAAGCGGTTCTCAATTTTATAAGTTCAATCTATTATAATTCTTTTTTGCCATACTTCTTTTACGCTCGCTCCTTAAAATAGATTTGATATTTTAAGGGGGCAAAGCCTGCGTCTGTAAACAACTAATCAATGCAGGCGAAATTTATTCGCTCCATACCAAGCTTCGCCTCGTTTATTCCGCAGGCTTTGCATGGAGCATGTTGAGTACAAATCAATTATACGGTACACCGCTTTCCCCCCTTGAGGATCAGGTTCGTTCACTGAATCCATTAAAATGTTAGATATTAACATATCTATTCTAAAATAAGAACAACCATGAAACAACGACGAAAGTTACATGAAAGCAGTCCACTCTTTAACGAGTTCAGGGTGCCTTTTTGCGATGGTGTTGCGCTTCTTTATTTTTCAGGACCCTCGGTATTACATAGAGACTCGAACCCTGTACCAATTGATTAAGAGTCAACTGCTCACAGTCCTCAGTTTACCGCTGTAATCCATAAAATCAGGTCATATTGTTAAGAAGACTTCTTTGTTGTAGTAATTCTTTCGTACAATTCCACAGTTTATTTTGCATAGCAATATCTCCACCGGGGTCTACAGGTACAATTGAATGTCCGGTTCCGACATTAAAATACCCTCCTGTAACTGCCTGGTACTGTGGATCCACAATTAAACGAGTCATAATATCAGCTCCTCTGCGTGGATCACCAATATGAAAAAAATTCAAAAAACGCTCAAGCATTGATGCAAACCAGAGCTCACGTCCGAGACCTGTAACATTAAACCCTGGATTCAGAGCGTTAACACTGATCCCCGTTCCAGTCCATTGACGTGCCAGTTCACCAGTAAACATAATGTTATACAGCTTGGTTCTCCCATATATTGCAGATGAGCCTCTAGAAGTAAAAGGAGCTATATTGGTCAAATCCTCAGGGAGCTTAAGCTCGCCATGATTGCGTGAAGCCTCAGAAGCAACATTTACAATTCTGGCGCTTCCTGCATTTTTCAAGGAATACTGTAAGGTGTGCGTCAATAACCACGGTGCTAAATAATTCACAGCTATCATTTCTGCAAATCCCTCGGAGGTTACCCGTTGTTCGAATGCATGCAGTCCTGCATTATTCAAAAGCACATCTATTTTGGGGTATGCAGTTGAAATCTCGTTCCCCATACGTCTGACATCTTTCATTAAGGATAGATCCCCGAAAAAAAAGTCTACTTTTGTTGAGGGCACCATATCTTTTATAATTTTTTTAGTAGCTTCAGCGCGATCCTTGCTCCTGGCTGTCATGACAAGATGAGTACCACGTTTAGCCAATTCAATCGCAACGAGTTGCCCCAGACCACTCGTTCCGCCAGTTATTACAACAATCGGATTAGCCATCATGGTGATTCTCCTTTGTGCTGAATAGTCAATGTAATTGGCCGTTCATTGCTTTACTCCGTTAGACCCGTCTCAAGTTTTGACATGCAGCTGACGCAGCCATATACTTGATATAAATTAACTATATTATTTTGGTTGATATATGTCAAGTAATTGACTTGAATTATTTAATTTATCAATTAAGGTTAGGTGAAATAGGATGAATGATGATCGACACAAAAATACGCCAAGAGGACAACTGGAACTGGAACTCGGCGAGCAAATCAATGCCCTCATAAGCGCCTCACATGCGCTAAATGTCAAAACTGCAGCACGTTTCGATCCTTCAATACAACCTGCGGGTTTCCATATTATCCGTTGGCTGTACTCATATGGCCCAACAAGCGCCACTATGCTGGCGGAATCGACAGCTATGGATCGCAGTTCGGTTAGCCGTCTCGTCAAACAACTTGAGCTTTTGAGTTATGTGAAAAGGGAAACCTCCCCTGATGATCGTCGAGGAATACTTCTATCCCTCACTGAGCTTGGACAACAAAAGACGATTGATGCTCTAAAAGAGAAAGAATTTGTATTTTACGAACACATTTCAAGATGGGACGATGAACAACTTAAAAATTTTATCGGAATGCTCAGAGACTTTAACGGATTTGATCACAAGTAACAGGTCCATTGATCATGAGTGTTAAGGAATGTGATGTTTAGCTTCAAGAAGGAAGCCTATCTTCTTATAAGGCAAATTGGGAGGTGCTTAAGGTGAATGAACCCACATTGAAGAAGGCGATGGATACACTGGAGTTTCTAAGCCAAGATGGGGATGCGCGGCGTCTGTACGAAGAACGACAAAAATTTCTGCATGACGAGGCTTCTGCTCTTGAATGGGCTACGGAAAATTCCTCAAGCCAATTCAAATGTACTGTAGAGGTTAATTTGACCGCCTTTTAAAAAGCATGGGGTAAACTAAAACAAACGCCGTGCCCTCATTCAAGAGAACATGGCGTTTGTTTTTTATTAAGAAAGTAGGGCCTTCTGTGACCAAACGTGTGATCACAAGGGAAAGCAGAGCTGAATTCAAAACAAAAAAACGGCATCTCTGCCGTTTTTCTAAAGGATGGACTCTCAGGGACTCGAACCCTGGACCAATTGATTAAGAGTCAACTGCTCTACCAACTGAGCTAAGAGTCCATATTAAAATTTGGTGGAGCCTAGGGGGATCGAACCCCTGACCTCATCGCTGCCAGCGATGCGCTCTCCCAGCTGAGCTAAGGCCCCGTTTTATGTAATTTCAACATCTGTTTGAAGCGACTCCTATATCATATAAAATTTTCACCCCTGTGTCAATACTTTTATAAAAAAATATAACTTTCACACCATAAACCAAGACACAGTCAGCGATCAGTCGCTGGCTGTATCTTTGGATAACAGTGTTTTCAGTTCTTTCATAAACATGTTGATGTCTTTAAACTGCCGATAGACGGACGCAAAGCGTACATAGGCCACTTCATCAACAGGATAGAGCTGTTCCATGACCAGCTCGCCGATCTGCTGGCTGTCCACCTCTGTAGCGGCTGTGTTACGAATGGCGTTTTCCACCTGAGATACGATCATGTCCAGTTGCTCTACGGATACGGGACGCTTCTCGCAGGCCCGAATGAGACCACGCAGCATTTTATCACGGCTGAACTCTTCACGACTGCCATCCTTTTTAATGACCATGAGCGGAGTCTCCTCCACCATTTCAAAGGTGGTAAAACGCCTAGCACATTGCTCGCATTCGCGACGGCGACGGATGGACTTGTTGTCATTCGCAGGCCGCGAGTCCAGTACCTTTGTTCCATTGTAGGCACAGTACGGGCATTTCATAAATTCATCACTTCCTTTTTCCAATAAATTCTCTATACTTTTTTCGTAATAATTTTGTCAAAACGGTTCATAATATGTTTACCAAGTCGCGAGGAGGTGAACAACAATGGCACAAGGAAACAATGGCAACTCCAACAACCTGGTAGTCAGCAGATCCACCGGCGCTCTGGAGCAAATGAAATTTGAAATCGCTCAAGAGCTGGGTATCAGCATTCCTCAAGATGGATACCAAGGTAACATGACTTCCTATGAGAACGGTTCGATCGGGGGCTACATCACAAAACGCCTCGTAACGATCGCCGAACAACAATTGGCAGGTCAATACCAATAATCGCGGTAATAATGCAAAAATAACAAGAAAAAGTGTACGGATGGGCTGCTAAAAACAGCCTGTCCTGCGCTTTTTTTCATTTTAATGCCATCAGGCTCATTGTGTCATGTACATATTTACACACAACCTCGCCATCCGTTAAAACTGATTATAAATTTTCGTGTATTGTCTGTAGTAGTAAATAACCCGTTGTACATAATGTCGCGTCTCGCCAAAAGGGATTTGCTTGATGGATTCTTCTTTCCCATCCCATACGCCCTTGTCGAGCCACTCCTGCACTTTACCGGGGCCTGCGTTGTAAGCCGCAACGGTAGCTACCGGATTATCCTTAAATTTCACCGACAGGTTATGCACATACCAGGTTCCAAGTTCAATATTGGTGCCCGGCTCGTGCTTGACGCTATCCAGCGGAACCTTTTGGATTTGAGCGCTATCCATAATCCAATTCGCAGTATCGGGCATGATTTGCATGAGTCCCAGTGCACCCTTGTGCGACTGCTTGCTGGTCTTAAAGTTCGTCTCAACACGGATAATGGACGCCACCAAAAACGGGTCCACTTCATACGTCTGCGAATATTGCCGAATCTCATCCTTATATTGAATCGGATAGAACCACGACATCCAGTTTGAATTAAAAAACAGAATCAAGACAAACCCGACAAACAAAGTCAGCAGGACTCTTTTTTTGCGCAAAATATTCATGCAAGTCCCTTTCGCTGCCAGAATTGATCAATTTGCTGTTTTGTTTCGGCCTGTGTTCCGCTATTGTCGATGACGATATCGGCCAGGCTTCTTTTGTGTTCAATATCCATTTGCGAAGACAACCGAAGTCCTGCTTGTTCCTCGGTCAATCCGTCTCTGAGTATCAGACGCTGGAGCTGCACATCCCGTGGTACGTATACCACCATAATTTTATCGTACAAGCCCTCTAATCCGGACTCATACAGTAGCGGGATATCTGCCAGAACGAGCTTGTCCGGATGTTCGCGCTCGTAAGATTCCATGCGCGTGCGCATTTCCTCACGAATCGCGGGATGTGTAATATCATTAAGCGCCTGCCGCTGGACAGGGTCCCCAAATACAATCTCGCCCAGCTTTTTGCGGTGCAGAGTTCCGTCACTGTTCATCACAGCTTGTCCAAAATGCTGTATGACCGCCGCCAGCACCGGATGCCCCGGAAGCATCACTTCCCGGGCAATGGCATCTGCGTCGATCAGCAGCGCACCCTTGGCGACCAGTAGAGCCGACACGGTGCTTTTACCGGTAGCAATACCTCCGGTTAATCCGATATTCATGCTCTTTCACCTCATAACAGCTTCAATATGCCCATCATAATCAGTAATAATGCCGGTAACACACCCAGCGCCTTCATAAATCGAAATGCCGACAGACAGAAACCTGCTTTCATACCCGCAATCAAAAATGTTCCGCTGAATAACGCAATAGCCAGCGCGGTAGCAAGTGGCTGGAAGCCCAGCATAGCTGCTCCCAATCCTGCACCGAACGCATCAACCGATAAAGCGATACCTAACCAAACCGCCTCCATAGCGGAGATACTGCCCGAACGGTCCATATCCGCAGCAGACGGACTTCGGAGAATCCGAATAACAAGACCCCATTTGCGGAATTCCAACGAAAATACGGTCCGTTCCTCTTGTACTTCTTCAGATTTCTCCCCTGCCAGAACATTACTGTTCTCAGGATCGGGCTCATCAATCAGATCCTCCTTGCGATGCAAGGATTGATACAAAGAGTAGCAGCCAATTCCAATCAGGATAACAGCGCCAAAAACGGTCGTATATACAGGAGACAGAACCTGGGACAACAATGCGCCTAGCTGCATGGATATGCCAATGACCAAACCTGAACATACTGAAATGATGACAATGGATAGCAGTGGAATTTTCATTTTGCGCAGCCCATACGTAACACCGACTCCAAAACTGTCCAGACTTAGTGCAAATGCCAACAGCAGCAGGGCTCCCCAATGATTAGCCACTCCAATTCCCTCCCATTGCGAGGGCAGGGCCTTAAAGCAGCCGGAACCCTTCGCAGTATTGGTACTTGGAATCAATATATGAGAGGTATGGGCTTTGGGTGACTGTACCTGCTTAGCGCAGAGGCTGGCAGACCGGACAATGATGTGTACCACGTCCGGCTACGACGGATTTTTCGATCAATGTACCACAGTTAACACAAGGCTTAACGCTGCGTCCGTAGATTTGCAATTGATGCTGGAAGTCGCCCGATTCACCCTGTCCGTTGACGAATGATTTGATGGACGAGCCTCCGACCAAAATCGACGCGCTCAGTGTGGAGATAATAGCTTCGTGCAGCACACGAAACTGGTTATCATCCAAACTTTTGGCCGGCTGTGCCGGATGTATACCCGCCTTAAACAACGACTCATCCACATAAATATTCCCGATGCCCACGACATATGACTGATTTAACAGCGCCGCCTTGATCGAAGTCGAACGGGTCCCCACAGCTGCGCGAAGTGCCTCCGGTGTAAAGGACTCGTCCATAGGCTCCAAACCGAGCTTGTTCAGCGGTTTCTCCAGTAAATCCTGCCCTTCCGTAAATAAATGCATCGTGCCAAATTGGCGAACATCCTGATAGCGTAATTCCGTACCATCCGTAAAATGAAAGATAACGTGAGTATGCTTTTCCACAGGATCATTTTGCGAATACAGGCCGTATCGCCCTTCCATTCTGAGATGGGAAACGAGTACCAGCCCGTCCAGCAGAATCCGCAAAAACTTCCCACGTCTCTCCACTCCTGTAATCCGATGATCAGCCAGTTCCATAGCAAAAGCATGTATATCATCAGGCCGCTGAATGATGCGCGGCAGATTCACAGTCACATGATCTATATGTTTATCGACGATAAGCTCGTTTAACGTTCGTTTAATCGTTTCTACTTCCGGTAATTCCGGCATGATGTCTTCACCTCATCCTATATTATAACGGAAGCAGCGTTAAAATGGGACAATCTGCTCATTGAAATAACTTATTTCGCTTCATACCAATTGCTTCCATAGCTAACTTCCGCTTTAAGCGGTACGGACAGCTTCAGCGCCGCTTCCATCGTAGCCGGGACAAGCTCTTTCATCGTTTCCATTTCCTCCGGCGGAACTTCGAAAACAAGCTCATCATGTACTTGAAGCAGCATACGGCTGCGAAGATTACGTTCGCGAAGCGCCGCGTCCATCTGTACCATCGCAAGCTTGATAATATCGGCTGCGGTACCCTGAATCGGCGTATTCATTGCGGTACGCTCCGCAAACGAACGCAGGTTGAAGTTGCTGGCATTAATCTCCGGCAAATAACGTCTGCGTTCCAACAGCGTTTTTACGTATCCGTCCCGCTTCGCATCCTTCACAATATCATCCATGTAACGGCGGACGCCCTGGAACACGTCAAAATACTGGTCAATAAAGCGAGCCGCTTCCTTGCGCGTAATATTCAGGTTTTGCGACAAACCGTAATCACTGATCCCGTAGACAATCCCGAAGTTAACCGCCTTGGCAGAACGCCGCATGTTAGAATCTACGTCTTCCGCAGGGATACCGAACACATCGGACGCGGTCTTCGTATGAATGTCCATATCGTGCACAAAGGCTTCCTTCAAGCGCTCATCATCCGAAATATCAGCCAGCACTCGCAGCTCGATCTGCGAATAGTCCGCCGCCAGAATAGACCAGCCAGGCTCGGAAGGCACAAATACCTTGCGAATTTTACGTCCCTCTTCCAGACGAATCGGAATATTTTGCAAATTCGGAAACTGGCTGCTCAAGCGTCCTGTAGCCGCGACCGTTTGGCGGAAATACGTATGCAGCTTACCCGTTTTATCCGAAATTTCCTTAAGTAATCCTTCCACATACGTGGATTGGAGTTTCGCAATGGTACGGTACTGCAAAATGTTTTGCACAATATCATGATATGGGGCGAGCTTTTCCAGTACCTCGGCATCGGTGGAGTAGCCGGTTTTCGTCTTTTTGATAACAGGAAGGCCCAGCTTATCGAACAAAATTTCACCTAGCTGCTTGGGCGAATTCAGATTGAACTCCACACCGGCAATACTGTAAATCTCGCGCACCAGCGTTTCAATCTGGGCTTCAAATTCTTTACCCAAAGCGCGCAGTTCTTCCACATTCACTAAAATACCCTGCTTCTCCATATCCGCCAGAATCCGGGACAACGGCATCTCCAGCTCATGGAACAGCTTGTGCATTTCCGTTTTTTCCAGCTCGGCCTGCTGTACAGGCACCAGCGCTTCAATCACCGCCGCCTTCCGTGCCACATGATCGGACAGCACATCCACGTCAGGTACTTTATATTTAGCGCCTTTGCCGAATACTTCATCGTCTGGACGAATCGAGGACAATCCATGCTTGGCTGCCAATCCGCTCAGCGACTGGTTTGCATCCGTCGGGTCCAGCAAATATCCGGCCAACTGTACATCGAACTCCGCCCCGGCAAATTCAATCCCGTGCCAATGCAAGGCTAAATCCGTACGGTGCAAATCATGCCCCCGCTTTTTGCGCCCAGCATCGGCGAGCCATTCACGGACAGGCTTGGCTGCATCAGTTTGCAGTACATCCAAGGTCATAAAAAACTGTCGTCCCGCTCCGCCAAAGACCAGCCCCACAATTTCAGCATGATGCGGATTGTCGCCATGGGTCTCTACATGTAGCAGATCGACGGTATCCAGTACATTTACCAGCTCGCTAATCCGCTGTTCGTCCAATACGGTCACGTCAGCTGCAGCTTCCTCTACGTCTATTCCAGCACTGCCAACCTCGCCCGAAAAGGATAACCGCTCCAGCAAGGACTTAAACTCCAGCTTCGCCAGAGCAGGTCCCCCCGTTTCTGCTTGCAGCCCGCCGAAGACGACATCCTCCAGCTGCTTGTCCAGCGTTACATCCCGATAGATGGTCGCCAAATCCTTGCTCATCCGTGCATCATCTGCATGCGTTTCGACGCGCTCTTTCATTTTGCCTTTCAGCTCATCTGTATGCGCCAGCACCTCTTCCACCGATCCATACTGGTGCAGCAGCTTGAGCGCTGTCTTTTCCCCCACACCCGGAATCCCGGGAATGTTGTCTGACGTATCGCCCATCAGACCCTTGAGGTCGATAATTTGCAACGGCTTCAAGCCATAACGCTCCTGAATCTGTTCAGGTCCGTATGTCTCCACCTCGGTAACCCCTTTGCGGGTCAAGCCGACAGTGACATTGTCCGAAGCCAACTGAAGCATATCCTTATCTCCGGTAACCACCAGCACGTTAAAACCAGCTTCGTCCGCGGTTTTAGACAGGGTTCCAATGATATCGTCCGCCTCATAGCCATCCAGCTCAAACTGGGCAATGCCAAAGGCGGTCAGCAGCTCTTTCAGCAGCGGGAATTGTTGTGACAGCTCCGGTGGTGTTTTCTCCCGTCCACCCTTGTAATCCTCGTATCCTTTATGGCGAAACGTTATTTTTCCGGCATCAAAGGCAACCAGTATATGCGTCGGCTTGTGCTCCTCCAAAAGCCGTAGCAACATTGTTGTAAATCCGTACACCGCGTTCGTCTGCTGTCCGCTCGAATTCGTTAACGGCGGCATAGCGAAAAACGCCCGGTAAATGATACTGTTGCCATCTATAAGCATGAGTTTATCCATTTAGCACCTCGCAAGTTCATCAATGCATTCGAAAGGTTCTTTCGTTTTACGCATTCCTTTTCCTATCTTAACATAAAGGCTCCTTTTTCAGAAAAAAACGGCTGTTTCCTAACCAGATTCGCCTTTTGCACAAAGACAAGTCTGGGTCAGAAACAACCGCTATATACCTAAAAAGCCCTACTGGTTCAAATCCGGCCGCTCCCCTGTCACGAGATATACGGTGCTTTCACCGATATTCGTCGCATGGTCACCAATCCGCTCAATATATCGTCCAACGAGCAGTTGCAGCATGCCTTGCGGAGCTTCCTCAGGCTTTTCTACCATAAACACATAAAGATTGCTGATCATATGGCTATACATGGAATCTACACGATCATCCTCTTTGGCCATTTTATAAGCCAAATCTGTATTTTCATCCAAATAGGATGTAATGGCGTCGTCAATCATCTCTTTAACAATCGAAGCCATCTGTGGAATATCCACCAGCGGCTTGATGACCTGCTGCCCTTCCAGACGCAGCGTGACCTTGGCAATATCGAGTGCCAAATCCCCCATCCTTTCCAGATCACTGGAAATTTTAAAAGCAACAATGATCCGGCGTAAATCCTTGGCTACCGGCTGCTGGGTAATAATGAGCTTGGAGCCCATATCGAGAATGTTCTCTTCCAGCACATTGAGGGATGTATCATTTTTGACCACCTGCTGGGCCAATTCCGTATTTTTGGTCTGCAAACATTCGATGGCCTGATCGAGTGCCTTCGATACATGTGCACCCATTTCGCGCAGTACGGCTCTCAGCTCATCTAATCCTTCATCAAAACCTTTTCTGCGTATCATTTCGAAGTCACCCCTCCTGGCATTACTAATCTGGTTGGCTTTAGCCGAATCGGCCGGAAATATAATCTTCCGTACGGGAATCTTGTGGCGTGGAAAACATCGTCTCTGTATCCGCCGCCTCTACCACGACACCGTTCAAGAAAAACGCAGTCCGACCGGACACACGAGCCGCCTGATGCATGTTATGCGTCACCATGACAATCGTATACCTGTCGCGCAGCTCTTGAACCAGTTCTTCAATCTTCATCGTGGAAATCGGGTCCAGGGCTGACGTCGCCTCATCCATGAGCAAAATATCTGGCTGCACAGCAAGCGCCCGGGCAATACACAGACGCTGCTGCTGTCCACCGGACAAGCTCAGGGCTGAACGCTTGAGAAAGTCCTTAACCTCTTCCCAGAGTGCCGCCTGCCGCAAGCTTTGCTCAACAAGTTCGTCCAGCTTGTCCTTTTGCCGGACTCCGTGCAGACGCGGGCCGTACGCCACGTTATCATAAATAGATTTAGGAAACGGATTAGGCTGTTGAAAAACCATTCCCACCTGCTTGCGCAGGGCTTCTACTTCCATCGTATCGCCATATATATCCTGACCTGCGATACTCACCGTTCCTTCAATACGCGTTCCCGGTATCATATCGTTCATCCGATTCAGCGTACGCAGCAAGGTAGATTTACCGCAGCCGGACGGCCCGATGAAGGCTGTTACCGTTTTTTCAGGAATATCCAGGTTTATATGTTTCAGCGCTTGAAAATTTTCATAATACAAGTTCAGCTTATCAATCCGAATAACGGAATCATTCATTGATTTATGATCTCCTTCGTGTTGCAGTTATGGTCCTCAAGCATTGCACCTGATTTGCACAATATGAAGATTATATAAGCTGTGTGTAAATTCAGTGTGGTGGATTTGTTAACGGTATGTAAAATGATCAGGAATTCAGCATAAGCTCCAGCTCCTGTGCAATCCCGGCTGCATTCAAAGCCGCTTCCTCTGCGGAGCGGGACATTTCGTTGTTTTTGGTCTCAATTTCAGCAACGGCCTGCAACAGTTGGGTAAACGTTTGGGTTCCAGCGGATATATACCGGGAGCCGCTATTAATCTGCTGCATGCTCGTATCCGTCAGATCGGCAGTGTCACGCAGCATTTGTTCAATATCTGTAAGCAAGCTTGTAATCTGTGCGGAAAAGGCTTTCGTCTGAAGTGACATATTCCGCACCTCCTGAGACACGATCTGGAAGCCACGCCCGTGTTCGCCGGCATGTGCTGCTTCAATTGAAGCGTTGATCGCCAGCAGTCCACTTTGATCCGCAAGTGCGCGGATGGAGGAAGCCATGCCTGCAATGTCATTCAGCGATTGGGTTAGCGCTGTAATCTGCTCATGCTGGCGCTTCATTTGCTCTGTGACTGCACGATAGGAAAGCAGAACATCTTCCAGTTCTATTTTGCCACGGCGTGATAATTCACTCATCGAACGGGTTAGACGCACACTGTCACCGGCCTCTTTAGCGGCATCCAGCACAGTTGTCTGAATCCGATGGGCACCATCATAGCTATGCCGAACCACGTTACCCCGATGCTCGTCCGCTTCTCTTTGCATTCGCTGAACAACCGTCAGGATATCACGAATCGTCAGCACGCCAAGTAACCTCGTCCCCTCCTTAATTAACAAACAATCGTAAAATTGTTGATCTTCGCGCAGCATCGCCTGCTCTACAATGTCCGATGCCGGGCTTTCCAGATCCACAATTAATGTATCGGGGTCGGCAAATATCGCCGCAGGCTTGTCATAAAACAGAGCCGCAGCAAACCTGCCCGTAAAATGTCGGTTATACGCATCTCTCATAATAATGCCCAACGGAAGACCATTTTTATCAACGACTATGACACAAGGAATGTCTTCTTGCGTTTTCATAAGTGCTAACAGTTCTTTACAAGACATATCCGTACCAATGATCGGAACCTCCCGGCACGGCACGTAGGTAGTAATCGGCTTGTTGGATTCACGTTCAATCACGGCGGTGGAACTCGGCTGGGTCTTTGGTTCCGTTATCATCGTTCTGAAGTCCCCTTTTTTAACTACTTGGAGTGACGGGAACATCATATCGGTCATTTGTTGATTGTAACGTCTGTTTATGTTAACGAAACGTAAAATCACAAAATGTACACAAAAATCGAACACAAAGAAAAACGCTTCTCATTTATAGTAAATGAGAAGCGCTTCTTTTTTTATTAACAACCAGCTTGTATCCAACTCCGCGAATCGAATCAATATGAACCGAATCGGGGTCCAGCTCCAGCTTCTTGCGCAATGAGCTAACATGCACATCCACCGTCCGTTGACCGCCGATATAGTCAAAGCCCCAGACCGCGTTCATCAGATCGTCGCGAGTCAATACCACGCCTGGCTTACGGGACAAGTAGAGAAGCACCTCAAATTCCTTCGGTCTTAAGCTGATGGATTGTCCTCCGAGAATCACTTCATATTTTTCAGGATAAATCTCCAGCTCGCCTAATTGAATTTTGGAGCCGTCTTTTTGATCGGACAGCACGCCTTCATCCCCCCCGGAAGTACGACGCAGTACCGCCGTTACGCGGGCCAGCAGCTCGGAAACACCGAAAGGCTTCGTAATATAATCATCTGCTCCTGATTTCAATCCTTGGACAACCTCGGCTTCGCCGTTTTTGGCCGTTAAAATAATGATGGGTGTTGTCAGTCCCTGATGGCGTAGTCTGCTCAAAATATCCAGTCCGTTCATACCGGGCAGCATCAAATCCAGCAGGATCAAGTCGTAGGACTCTCTGGAGGCTTTTTCAAACCCTGCACTGCCATGATCCTCCGTATCTACTTCAAACCCCTCTTGTATCAAATTGTAGGATAGCAATCTGGCAAGCGTTGGTTCATCCTCAATAACCAGCAAGCGTTGTCCCATAAATAAATTCATCTCCTGTTTACCTTTTAAAGGCGCATTGGTCAAAATCCCAAAATCTTTTCCATACTCATGCGACACCCGTATATTCTATCACGGCATTGTTAACAGAATGTAAAAACCAATCTAGTTCATTCTTCCTGTTGCAACAACGGCAATTCGATTGTAAATGTGGTGCCCAAACCAAGCTCGCTTTCTACGGAAAGCACCCCATGATGCAGGTCCACCAAATGCTTGACGATAGACAATCCCAGGCCGGTTCCACCCGAGTTGCGCGAACGTCCTTTGTCCACCCGGTAAAAGCGCTCGAAGATGCGTGGCAGGTCCTTCTTTGGAATCCCGATGCCCGTATCGCTAACCGTAAATACGACCTTCTCCGTGTCATTCTCCCGCTGTACCGTTACAACCTTGATTTTCACCTTGCCACCATCGAGTGTGTAGTTAATGCCATTAGACAGAAGGTTTACAAAAATCTGCTGGAGCTTATCTTCATCCGCCTCCATAAACAGTTCATCCGGGACATCCATATGCAGCGTAATTCTCTTTTTGGCAGCTACATTATTCAGCTTTTCCAGCAATGATTCTATAAACGAGGACACATGAACCGGAGAGCAATCCAGCGGAGAACGCTTGGATTCAATTTTGGACAGCTCTAGAATGTCGCCGATCAGCCGATTCAGCCGTTCGCTTTCATCATAGATAATTTGCAAAAAAGAACGGGATGTTTCCTCATCCTTTACCCCGCCACCGAGCAACGTCTCGGCAAAGCCCTTGACTGCGGCAATCGGCGTTTTTAGCTCATGGGAAACATTCGCCACAAATTCGCTTCGCATATTTTCAAGCCGCCGAATAGCTGTAATATCCTGCAATAGGAACAGCATGCCGCGATATCCGCCTTCATCCTCATACATCGGCACGCCGTCGAGCAGAATCAGTCGTTCCTCGGGATTATACAGATGAACCTCACCATGCAGTCTTTCGCGGCTTTGTATACTACCCTCAATCAGCTTCGTCAGCTCGTAGTGCTTTTTCAGCTCATGATACGGTTTATCTGTCACCCGTTTACCCACGACACCAAGCATCCGCTCAGATTCACGGTTTACAAGCGCAATGTGCTCACTGGCATCTATCATCAGTATCCCGCCGGTCATATTGCTCATGACGCTCTGGAGTAAATCCTCGTTATCACGGATTGTTTTCATTTGGTCTTGGAGACTGTCTGCCATGCGATTAATGGCTTCCCCCAGTTGTCCCACCTCATCCCTACGCTGTACGCCCACCCTGGCGTCATAATCCAGTCCGGAAATACGATTGGCAACACCCGTAATATGTTCAATGGGTGAGGTCAGGCTGCGGGCGATACGATAGCTGACCAGCCCGGCAGCGAGGAACAGCAGCACGAGCCCAATCCCAATCGCAGTCCAGCCGCGCTGCACACCTTCCTCTACTGCTTTCAGATTCATGGACAAACGAATATATCCGTCGAACCCCTTGTCGGATACGACAGGCTCTGCCACGTACAGCATATTCCGCTGCAAAGTTTCACTGTAGCGTATCGTCCGTCCGATTCCTGCTGACGCGGCTTCCCGGATTTCTTCACGTAATGCATGGTTCTCCATCTTGCGCGGATCACTTAGTGAATCGCCAACAACCGTTCCATCCTTGCGAATGAAGGTCACCCGTGAGTCCGTCAGACGTGCAATTTCCTTTGCCTTTTCCGAATAATAGGAGACGTAATCGGTACTGGAAAGAGCATCTGCGTTGACAAAAGGAAATGTAGCCCGAAGCAGGTCGATCTCACGCCCCATATTTTCCTCAAGCACCTTCATGTTCGAGTTTTTAAAAATTTGTCCCATGGTGATTCCGGCAGCCAGGACAGATACGCCGATCAAAATCAGCATAATCAAGGTAAGCCTGAAACGAAACGACTTCATAAATATGCCCATCCTTTAGTTGAGTAGAAATTTTTATGATCATAACAGCTATGTAAGTTAAGTCCCATTCTACAGGCTACCTGCTTTTTGTTCCACTGTTAAAAAGGAAAAAAGGTCAGGGCACACGCTGCCCCAACCTCTCTCTTATCCGTTGACGACTTCACCGCCGTTGATATGAATAACCTGCCCGCTTACATAAGATGAATCATCCGAAGCAAGGTACACATAGGCTGGTGCCAATTCTTCCGGCTGACCGGGACGTTTCATCGGCTGTGCGCCTCCGAACTCACTGACGGTCTTGGCATCAAAGGTCGAAGGGATTAGCGGTGTCCAGACCGGACCCGGTGCTACAGCATTTACCCGAATGCCTTGATCGACCAAATTGAGCGAAAGCGAACGGGTGAATGAAGTAATCGCCCCTTTGGTGGATGAATAATCAATGAGTGTCTTGTTCCCGGCATAGGCCGTAATCGACGTGGTATTCACAATGGCGCTGCCTTTCTTCAAATGCGGCAATGCCGCTTGCGTCAAGAAGAACATGCCGAAAATGTTCGTGCGGAATGTGCGCTCCAGCTGCTCTTTCGTGATATCCTCCAGCTTCTGCTGTGGATGCTGCTCTGCGGCATTGTTCACGACTATGTCCAGCTTGCCCAGCTCATTAACCGTCTGTTGAACTGCTTTTTTGGCAAATTGGTCATCTCCGATATCGCCTGGAATCAGTACGCATTTGCGGCCCTCCTGCTCTACCTGGCGCTTTGTCTCCTCAGCATCCTTATGCTCGTTTAAGTAGATGATAGCTACGTCCGCACCTTCTTTGGCATACGTGACAGCTACAGCCCGTCCAATTCCACTGTCTCCACCAGTAATAAGTGCGACTTTGCCTGTTAGTTTGCCAGCCGCCTTATAGGTAGACTTCTCAAACTGAGGTGCGGGCGACATTTTGGATTCAACCCCCGGTTGCTGTTCTTGATGCTGTGGAGGCAAGGTTTGCTGAGGTTGGTTACTTTTAGGCATTGTACATTCTCCCTTCAAAATCAGATATTTTTTAGGATGCAACATTTGCATCCGCTCTACTCCTGATTTACCACACAAAGTTATCCATTAAACGAAAAAAGAAAAATGTAGTTATTTGAGCGCACAAAAAAACGGCCTATGCTTATTCAGCACAGACCGCTTTTTTCAATTTAGCATTTGACATCATTCGATTGCAGCCACTCGCAAAATGCTTGATTAAATAATATGGCTGTATACCATTAAAAACGTAATCAGGATCAGGAAGACGGCAAGCAGTGTACTGAACATACGCATTTTTCCAGCGTATTGCGTAATGGGCTGTTGGTTACGAATCGCTTCCAGCGACAACCGTAACGGCTTGCCCATAGCACCTGCGATGCCTGAAATAGCGAGAAACAGCAGCAAGACGACGACGATCCAGGCCACTGAATATGGACCCCAGGCAAAAATCATATAGATACCGCTAACAAGCACAACGATCAGTGCAAATTGAGCCAAACGGTTCAATAGCTGAACAGCTGATATCGTCCCTTCCTGCACGGTGGGAGCCAGCTTGTCGATTTTGCCAACCACGAAGGGGAGCAATAAATAAAAACCCATCGCCAGCGAACCGATCATGTGAATAAAAAACATTCTTTACAACCTCCATTTCTTTGTTGACCTGCAAATTCTTTTTTCCATAGAACGATCATATTCCAACGAGTAGACTACCATCATTTCAGTGTTTTGGGACATGCTTTTCTATGTACACTATCAATGCATACGAAATCTATTATACCGGGGAAGCAGGACAAAGCAAAGGAAGACGGTGAGAAAAGTTTCAGCTAGGGTGGAGTGCTGGAGAGGCTCCGCGAACGGAACGTTGCTACCATCGCTGCTGTCTCCGGATTCTATTGAAGATATTTGATATGGTATAAATCCGGAGACAAAGGCGAGCGCTTACGCTTGTCCGCAATCGTTCCGTCCGCTCCGCCAGTGCCAGCAAACCCAAGCTGAAATTTTCAACATTAAAGGAAAAGGAAGAAAACAAATAGATTACTTATATACTACTTATAAAGCGAAAAGAGGTGTCCGCCAGCCATGACTATGGCTTTGGGACACCTCTTCAAGTAAAGTATACCGTTTTAATAGGTAAGCGAGCTTATACGGTTACTATTTTAATTACATTGCGGACTGATTCGGCGGATTGATCAAGCGCTACTTTTTCCTCGTCGGTCAATTCCAGCTCGAACACCTTTTCGATACCATTACCACCAAGAAGTGTCGGTACGCCGAGGAACAAGTCCTGATAACCGTACTCTCCCTCCAGATAGGCAATGACCGGGATAATACGTTTTTTGTCTTTTACAATCGCTTCCGTCATCTGCGTAAGTGAGGCTGCCGGGGCATAGTATGCGCTACCGTTGCCCAGCAGGTTAACAATCTCCCCGCCACCGACACGCGTCCGCTGTACGATCGCTTCGATACGTTCCTTCGAAATCAGGGTTTCGATAGGGATACCACCAACGCTGGAATAGCGTACCAGCGGCACCATATCATCACCGTGACCACCCAATACGAAGCCACGCACGTCTTCGACGGATACGTTCAGTTCCTGTGCAATAAAGGTACAATACCGAGCTGTATCCAGCACACCAGATTGGCCGATGACCCGATTTTTCGGGAAACCAAGCGTCTGGTATGCGGTATAGGTCATGGCATCGACCGGATTACTCAGAATAATGACGATAGAATCCGGCGCATACTTCTTCACGTTTTCACATACGGATTTTACAATGCCTGCATTCGTATTTACCAAATCGTCACGGCTCATGCCTGGCTTGCGCGCAATCCCCGCTGTAATAATGACGATATCCGAGTTGGCTGCATCCTCATAATTGGAAGTGCCTGTGACCTGGCTGTCAAATCCCTGGACCGGACTGGCCTCTAAAATATCAAGCGCTTTGCCTTTGGTCGGATTCTCAAGTTGCGGAATATCGATCAGAACGATATCACCCAGCTCTTTTTGGGCCAGCAGCAATGCGGTAGTGGCACCGGTAAAACCGGCACCAACAATGGATATTTTTTTGCGTTGAATGGTCACGTGGCATTCCCCTCTCTACAGGTTACTAATAATGGTATCTGCGAACTCGGAGCATTTCACTTGTGTAGCGCCTTCCATCAGACGAGCAAAGTCATACGTTACGATTTTCTTATTAATGGACGTTTCCAGTCCTTTGTAAATCAGGTTTGCCGCTTCGTGCCAGCCCAAATGCTCAAGCAGCATCACGCCGGACAAAATAACGGAACCAGGGTTTACGACATCTTTGTCAGCATATTTTGGCGCTGTGCCGTGTGTAGCTTCAAAGATAGCATGCCCAGTTACATAGTTAATGTTCGCACCTGGTGCGATACCAATTCCACCGACTTGAGCAGCCAGCGCATCGGACAGATAGTCTCCGTTCAGGTTCAGTGTAGCAATAACATCAAATTCGGAAGGACGAGTCAGCACTTGTTGAAGTGCAATGTCAGCGATCGCATCCTTGATGATGATTTTACCTGCATCTTCTGCTGCTTTTTGAGCTGCATTTGCCGCATCTTCACCATCTTTTTCCTTGATTGCATCATATTGAGCCCAAGTGAATACTTTATCTGCAAATTCTTCCTCAGCCACTTCATAACCCCAGTTTTTGAAGGCACCTTCGGTAAATTTCATAATGTTGCCTTTGTGTACGAGCGTTACGCTCTTTCGTCCGTGGTCAACAGCATACTGAATGGCTGCGCGCACCAGACGTTTTGAACCCTCGGAGGAAACCGGCTTGATCCCGATACCTGACGTTTCTGGGAAACGAATCTTGTTCACACCCAGCTCTTGTTGGAGGAACTGAATGACTTTTTTTACGTCCTCGGAGCCTTCAGCATACTCAATACCAGCATAGATATCCTCAGTATTCTCACGGAAAATAACCATGTCTACCAATTCAGGACGCTTCACCGGAGACGGAACACCGTTAAAGTAACGAACAGGACGCAGACACACGTACAGATCCAGCTCTTGACGCAATGCTACGTTCAAAGAGCGAATGCCGCCGCCAATCGGTGTCGTAAGCGGCCCTTTGATGGCTACAATATACTCACGGATGGCTTCCAAGGTATCGTTAGGCAACCACTCGCCGTATGTATTGAAAGCTTTCTCACCAGCGAATACTTCATACCAGGCAATCTTCTTGGAACCGTTATATGCTTTATCTACAGCTGCGTCCAGTACGCGCTTGGATGCTTTCCAGATGTCGCGGCCTGTGCCGTCGCCTTCGATAAACGGAATAACCGGATGATTCGGAACCTGTAGTTGACCGTTTTCAATCGTAATTTTTTCGCCTTCAGTTGGGAGCTCAAACTTTTCAAATTTCGCCATAAGTTCCATTTCCTCCTCAGATATGAATGGGTACAGGGCGAAAGACGTGATCTTCATCATAGACAAAAACACGCATCTTTCGCCGTCCCTTCTATTGTACCTTATTTTTTTAATTCAGGGTATATAGCCTCAATATTCATACAACAAGTGATTAGCGTAATTCCGGAGACACATACTTTTGGTCAATCGGACCTGTGTATTCAGCGCGCGGACGGATCAGACGATTATTTTCGTACTGCTCCAAAATGTGCGCGGTCCACCCCGATACACGACTCACGGCAAAGATCGGTGTGAACAGGTCTCTTTTGATACCCAGTTGTGTATAAACAGAGGCAGAGTAAAAATCAACATTCGGCTTCAAGCCCTTTTGTCCTGTCACAATTTCCTCGATTCGAACCGAAATATCGAACAACGTCGTATCGCCGTTCATTTCGCCCAATTCGCGGGACATTTTGTGCAAATGCTTGGCACGCGGATCACCGTTTTTATAGACACGATGTCCAAAGCCCATAATTTTTTCGCGGTTATCCAGTTTGGTCTGAATATACGAATCCACCTGATCCAAACCGCCAATTTCCTCCAGGGTTTTGGCAACAGCTTCGTTGGCTCCGCCATGCAGTGGTCCCTTTAAAGCTCCGATTGCCGACGTAATACCGGAATAAATATCGGATAGTGTTGCTACCGTCACGCGTGCAGCAAAGGTCGATGCATTCAATTCATGATCGGCATGCAGCACAAGAGCCTGATTGAACGCTTTGATAGCCGTCTCTTCTGGGTCTTTGCCAGTAAGCTGGTACAGAAAGTTTTCGGCGATAGAAACACCTTTCTTGGGCGCAATCGGCTCCAGCCCTTCGCGCACACGCGCTATGGCCGCCACAATTGTGGGCAATTGCGCCTGAAGCTTGACGGTTTTGATCACATTTGCCTCTCTCGACATATCATCCGCCTGTGGGTCATACAAGGCAAGAGACGATACGGCTGATCTCAGGGCAGCCATCGTGCTCAAATCTTTCGGGTACAGCTTTAATTGAGTAATAATTTCATCCGGAATGGCAGCATATTCGCTTAATTGGTCGCGAAGCTCCTGCAATTGGGCTTGATCAGGCAATTTTCCGAACCACAACAAATAAGCTACCTCTTCAAAAGCGGCGTTAACAGCCAAATCATCAATGTTATAACCCCGGTACGTGAGAACGCCATCTACGATAGAGCTTATGGAGGAAGTGGTCGCTACGATCCCTTCCAGACCTTTAGTCGCTGTCATCGTTACATCTCTCCTTTGTAAAAACATTGTGAACGGACTTGCAATGTAAACATTTTCAAAAGTAAGTTTTGCCTTTTAAATAAATAAGTAATGTTAACGCCATATGTCAATATTTAAACCTTCTTTCACTATACTGGATTTTGTCGTTTATGTGAACATTCATGGCTATTCCGACACATTCAAATGTTTTATCGGGTTCATAAAGAAATTTTTGAAACCCCTTACAAAATTTATTATTCCATTTGCACTTTTTTACACAGGTCTTGTCTCACCCCCTTCTTGCATATGTATAGTAAAGCACTTATTTCATGGAATACAACTGTAAAAGAAAGGAGCCGTGAGAGCTTGAGCCGGTTGATCCTGAATCGCATATTTCGCGCTCTGTGGGTCGCAGTCGTGACTGTAGCTCTATTGCTGGGCATATACGTGCTGTTCCCTCTCATCTATCCCTTCCTGTTCGCCTGGGTTGTGGCCTATGCCATGAATCCGCTGGTCCGCTTTCTGCGCAGCAAGGCCCGCATGCCACGTTGGATGGCTGTCACGGTCTCGTTATTTGTATATTTAGGCGGAATCGCCGTTGTCCTCTCTGCGGCCATAACGCGAATGGTTCGAGAGGTTATTAGACTCACTATGACCTTTGACGGGCATATTGAACATTTTAAAAGCCTGTTTATCGACTGGACTCAAAGCGATCTGATTCAAAATGTAATTAATGAAATTAACCATTTTATCCGCAATAACCCCGATTACTACCATACAATTAACAGCAATATTGATAAAACAACCCAGACGGTTAGCTCTGCTGTCACCACACTGGTTGCCCAATTTTTTAATGGTATTCTGAATTTGCTGACCTCTCTGCCTAACATGGGCGCGGTGCTGATGGTTATTGTATTAGCGGCATTTTTTATCAGTAAGGACTGGGACCAACATAGCCAAATGCTCTCGAATACGGTTCCTGATACGATTCGCAAGCCCATGTCGGGGATATGGCACGATCTGCGCAAGGCGTTGTTTGGTTATTTGCGTGCACAGTTCATTATCATCTCCATTACCGCGGTGACCGTCATTATTGGACTGTTCATTTTGCGTGTAGAATCCGCCTTCACCATCGGTTTGATGATCGGGCTGGTTGATTTGCTTCCTTATTTAGGGGTTGGCATTGTGATGATTCCGTGGATTTTATATGCATATATGTCGGGTAATTTGGCATTAGGGGTAGGATTATCGATCCTCTATATCATCCTGTTGGTGGGACGGCAAATTGTAGAACCTAAAGTACTGGCCAGCAGCGTGGGTTTGAACCCGCTTCCCACCCTTATTGGGATGTTCATCGGGCTCAAGCTGTTTGGTGTACTGGGACTGATTATCGGGCCTGTGTCCCTCATTGTAGTCGATGCGCTGAATCGCGCCAATGTCATTCAGGACTTGCGCAACTATATTCTCGCCGGAAGAGTCCGTTAAAATGATTGGAGCAGGAAAAACGGCAGCTTACGTCAAAACCGCCGAAACGTAATACTTCCATTTTTCATTTTTTTCTCCAGCCATTTCAATAAAAAGCGTCGATACAACGCACGGGTCAAAGGGAAAACCAGCGTAAAACCGATAATATCCGTTAAAAATCCGGGGATAAGCAGCAAGCTTCCGCCAAAAAAAACACATAGTCCATCCAGCATTTTGCGGCCGGGCATTTGCCCCCGATTCATTTCATTTTTCGCATCAGCAATGACCTTGCGGCCTTCAAATTGCATCATGGCGGCTCCAACCAGGGTTGTCAGAATGATCAGCAGAATGGTTTTACCCGCTCCAATCCAGTGACTTACCCATATGAACCCGTACAACTCAGCCAGAGGGATAATCAACAGCAACAGCCATAGACGTTTACGCATCATCACGCTTTCTCTCCCTCCCCGCCTGACATCGCAGATCGTAGCGCGATGTACAGCTTAGGCAGCGCCTGATCCAGTCGGACGGGCTTCCATTCAGTGCTCACCCATACGTGGCGTGTCACCCCGGTTACGAGCAGCTCTCCCGGAAGTGTGTCTGCCTGTGTCCACACCTTTCCCACCTGGCTTTGATGCTCCTCGGCTGTTACACGCCGGACCTCATAAGTGTAGTTCAGACGTAGTCTGGAGAAGTCCGTAATCGCGGTATAAATGGTAATCAAATCATCATATCGGGCAGGACTCACATATTTCGCATTGATTTCGATAACGGGCAGCAGAACACCTTGTTCCTCCATGCTCCGATAGTTAAAGCCTGCCTGCCGGATCATTTCCGTACGCCCGATCTCAAACCAGTTCAGATAATTGGCATGGTACACGACCCCCATTTGGTCGCTTTCCTGATAACGGACACGCAGCGGCGCTCCATACCAGCGTAATTCCGTTTGTTTCTCCTCTTGTGTCATACAAGCTCTCCTATCTGTGTGCATCTTTATCTCTATTTTTGCCCTCTCTCCATTAAACCATATTTACCGCACCGGAACAAAAAGAGGGCCGAACCGTTATGGCTCGCCCTCTTAAGTATTTTAAAATGATGGCTTTATCATTTTGGCAACGGCTTGGACAATTTGTAATATCCGCTTTCCGAAGCCGCAATCAACAGACTTTTCGCTTGACTTCCTGCCCAAGCATAACCGAGTCGTCTCTCCTCACTGATTTTCATGATGTCCGTATACTTTTTGCCATCCCGGTCTGAAAAGAAGTACTTATTGTCTTCCACATTGTAGAAACGATACCACATTACGCTCGATGCGTCCTTTTGGAAAAACTCCGGACCTTGACGATTGTATTTGATACCGTCGATCCGATTAGTGTCAAACCATTTCAAGGCGCTCTGAGCTGCTTTTTTCACCTCAGCCGTTTGCGGTTGGGACATCAAGAAGGCCGTGATGCCTACCGATTCCGTAGTTGTTTTGGAAGGAAGCTCAAATGCCCGGGCTTCAACAGATGCATAAGTAGCTGGATCATGTTGTGCACCCCAGATCGTCGGTGTACCATTATTTACAATTTGAGACTTAATTGTGTACTGGATGCCTTTGTTTAGCGCTTGCTGAAGTCTGGAGCGATATGTATTGTCCAGAATATCGCTATCAAACGGCTGCTTCTTGTTCGCAATATCATCCGCCAACACCATAACTCTAACCATTGCATCATCGTTGTAAGTTACGGCATCAGAATAATTACCACGTTTAGGGTATACTTGAGGCCAGCCACCGGAGGAATATTGAGAGGTTAGAACGAAGTCAACTGCTTTTTGTACACTGTCCTTAATGTCTTTATTTTTTGTTTTTTTGTATACATCCGCCAAAAAGCGAATTTCAGTTGTCGTAGCCTCATTATCAAATGTTCCCAGCTCTACGCCATCCTTGCTCTTCCAGGTGGAGCGTGCAGCTTTACCATCCCACTTGGATTTATAATTCTTTTCCATAGCTTTGAAGAATCCGCCATGCGGCAATTGCCACGATACGATATTCAAGGCCAGTTTGGTATCCTTAGATACATCGCCCGTAGAGAATTTACTAAAATCACGATACTTGTCCAGCAGGCTGCTGCTTGCACTCACGCTCACACTAGCAAATGGAACAATAGAATTTTCATAAATGGCCGTATCACCGTACACTGCTTGGGTAACATTCACCTCCGTATCAGCTGCATCCTGCTTTGCTGCCGCCCACGAAGGGTTAGCAAAACCCGTTGTTACTGTAATCGCCATGCCTGAAAGGGCGATCCACTTGACAGATTCTTTAACATTAAACCTCATTCCAAACCTCTCCTTTAATATGATTATGGGTACCTCAAAAACTACTGAACACATGTATTATATGAAAATATACCCAAATAATCAATATATTTTTATTATATACAAATGAAAGAGTTTACTAAACTAATAAAAAAGGGGCTGTCCCAAAAGTAGATTTCGACGTTAGAGACAACCCTTCTCATTCTAAAAAACCACAAAAGTCAGCAAAGCAGAAACCGCCAGAAACCCCGGTTGTTTTTCAGTTGTCCAAATACGCTTTCCGGTTCCGTCATTCGGCGCACGGCCAAGGTGTACCCTTCTTCACTTCAAAGGATTTCCCGAGCTTGGTTCTGGTATCTTAGCCGTTCCACACGGACGACTACTTCCCGATTTCCTTCCGTCTTCGTACAACGGTCCTTCAGGGGGCAGCCGTCACAAGAGTTGCTTCGGTAATGACGTTTACGAATCTCGTATCCACTCTTTAAGGTTTCCTTTCTCTGCGGAAATGCAGTGTTTGTCCAGCCTTGCAGGTCCATGTATCCTCTGTCTCGTTGTATGTCCCGTTCTCTATCTTTCCGATATCCGCTTTCCACGCCTTGCTCTTCTCTTTATGGTAGCTGCCGTATTTAACGACTGCCTGGATCTCTTCCTTTTCCAGGCAGGCGTAGTTTTCTTCACTGTCGTAGCCTGCGTCTGCAATGACGGTCTGTGGAAATCCTCCCAGTAGTTTCCGAGCTTTTTCCATATGCGGCTGCAAACAGCGAGTATCCGTCGGTCGTTGGTGAACACTGTAGGCTAAAATGAACTGGTTTTCGGTTCCGACCTGCACATTATATCCGGGTTTCAGTTGACCGTTTCGCATGTGGTCTTCCTTCATCCGCTGAGAACGGAAACGATTAAGGGTACGGAAGTCCGGGCGTTGCCGTCCGGCCAACCACATGAAGGGGATATTCTCCCGAAGCGCTTTAGCGATTTGCCGGGAGGAGTAAATGCGCTGTGTATAAGCGTAGATGATGACTTTTGTCAGCATTTTAGGATGGTAGCTGTTGCGGCCACCGCCGGGATAGGCGGCGTCAAAGATGGTCCATGTTATATTGAATGTACAAAAGAAACCTCTCCTTTGAAATGGTTGGTCGCACTTCCATTTTACCAAAGAAAGGTTTCTTTTTTTATGATTTTTAGAAGGATTGTAGATACGATTCCCGCTTAAACAGCGGAGAGGACGGAACGATTGTGGAAAAGCGGCAGCGGTCGCCTTTGTATCCGATTTTTACCGCTAAGTCAAATAAATAAAATCTGGATACAACAGCGATTGGAACAACGTTCCGTTCGCGGAGCGTCCTCACCAAACGCTCACGTATATCCTACTCAAAAACAAGGGCTATCCCAAGCAGCCATTTCATGGCTTTTGGGACAGCCCCTTTATCCTATCTCATATATAGTAAGCCGACGAACGGTCTCGCTTACCCAAACCGCCCCATAATGTACTCCTGGGTCAGCTCATTTTCAGGATTAGTGAAAATATCATTCGTTTTGCCATGCTCGACCAGACTCCCGATATAAAAATAAGCCGTATAATCGGAAATCCGTGCCGCCTGTTGCATATTGTGCGTCACGATGACGATGCGCAGCTCTTTTTTCAACTCGGTAATCAGCTCTTCCACCTTGCCTGTAGATACAGGGTCCAGCGCAGAGGCCGGCTCGTCAAGCAATAAAATTTTCGGTTGGACGGATAGCGCGCGCGCAATACAAAGCCGTTGCTGCTGTCCACCAGACAACGCCAGAGCGGAATCATGAAGACGGTCCTTAACCTCATCCCATAGTGCTGCTTTACGCAGACTGCTTTCGACGATTTCATCAAGCTGTTTCTTTTTACGAACCCCCCGGTATTTGGGACCGAAAGCGATGTTATTATAAATGGATTTGTAAAACGGGTTAGGCCGCTGCCACACCATGCCAATTTGCTGACGCAGCTTGATCACATCTGTGCCCGGTGCGGTCAAATCCTGTCCATCCATCCAGATGTGCCCTGTCGTAGAAGAAGACGCAATCTCGTCATTCATCCGGTTGAGGGAGCGCAAAAAGGTCGATTTACCGCAGCCGGAAGGCCCGATCAGAGCAGTCACTGTCTGCTCGGGAAAGGCCAGATTTACTTTTTTCACGGCCTCAAAGCTGCCGTAATAAATGCTCAAATCCTCAGTACTGAATGGTTGTGGAGCTTGCCCCGCCAGTTGTTCCGAGCGCGCAGATTGTACAGGTGTTGCAGGTGCTGCCGTTCGCGTAATCACTTGTTCCATGTTTCCCATCCCCTTTCTAATCCATCCGTTTGGCAGCCGTCAGGCGGCGATAGACGACTCTTCCGAACCATCTTGCGCTCAGGTTGAAGGCAAGTACGAGTAGCACCAGTACCGCGGAAGCGCCTGCGGCAATATCCTTGGAATCAGGAGCAATGCCTTCACTGTTAACCTTCCAGATATGCACAGCCAGTGTTTCGGCAGGACGCATCGGATTAATGGGTGATCTGGCATGCAATGGATTCCAATCAGTGAAATCAAGCGGCGGCGTACTCATCCCAGCTGTAAACAGCAACGCTGCTGCTTCCCCGAAAATGCGGCCCGCGGCCAAAATCGTACCCGTTATCAAGCTCGGCAGCGCAGCAGGCAGCAAAATGGAGGTAATGATTTTCCACTTGGACAACCCGAGCGCAAGCCCGGCTTCCTTTTGCTCCTTGGGCACAGCCCGGAAAGCCTGTTCTGTCGTCCGAACCATGAGCGGCAGGTTGAATACTGCCAAGGCCAAGGATCCTGATAACAGGGAAAAACCAAAATTAAATGTATTTACGATAAGTAAAAGTCCGAACAAACCGATGACGATGGACGGAAACGAAGACAATACTTCGACGACAAGTCGTATGAAGTCCGTAATTTTCCCCGGCTTCGCATATTGCGCCATGTAAATACCCGCACCCCAGCCAATCGGAATGGTGATAATCAAGGTTAAAATAAGTAAAAATACAGAGTTAAATAATTGCGGGCCGATGCCTCCGCCTGCGCGTAGCGTTTGGGGAGCACTGGTCAAAAAGTCAAAGGAAATGTGACTGACTCCGCGTGCCAAAATGAATCCCAGCAGTCCCACCAGAAGTGCGACAATGAACAATGCGAAGAAACAGATTACAAATGTAGCAATTTTGTCGGTCGTTTTAGCTTTCATCAAATCCGGTTTCTCCTTTCAAGCAGCCTTACCAGCAGCACGAAGATGAATGTCATGAGCAGGAGAACAAGCGCCATGCTCCAAAGAGCATTGTTATGAACCGAGCCCATAGCTGTATTGCCCATGCTAAGTGTAATTACGCTGGTCAAGGTCGAAGCGGATTCCAGCAAGGATTGCGGTATATGCGGAGCATTCCCGATCACCATCTGTACAGCCAGCGCTTCTCCGAAGGCACGAGCCATACCGAGAATAATTCCTGTTAACAGAGCAGGCAGCAACGTCGGTATAATGACGCGTGCAATCGTCTGCCAGCGAGTAGCGCCCAGAGCGTAAGAAGACTCACGCAGACCACCCGGCAAGGAGGACAATGCATCCGCCATAATACTCGTAATCGTCGGCAAAATCATTACAGACAAGACGAGACAGCCCGCGAGAATCCCGATGCCTTGTCCCCCGAACACGTTCCGCAGCAACGGAACAATTACGGTCAAGCCGACAAAGCCGTATACTACAGACGGAATACCGGATAACAATTCAATCGCGGGCTGAAGGATACGTTTGCCGGTTTTCGGTACGATTTCCGTCATAAACAAAGCCGCACACAAGCTGAGCGGGCTGGCGATTAAAGCCGCCAGAATTGTTACGGCAAAAGAACCGGTAATGAACGGAAGCGCTCCGAAGGACTTGGGTTCACCATCCGGGCTCCATCGGGTACCGAAGAAAAAATCTCGCAGACTAACTCCATTCACCGCAAATGTAGCTACACCTTTGGAGGCGACAAAAAATACGATGGAGACAATGACTGCAACCAAAAAAACGACACAAACCGACGTATAAATGCGGCCGGTCCATTCTTCCCAGTAATGTCTTTCTTTCATACCTCGGGATCGTTTATTCTGTTCCATGTATGCCTTCCCTTCAATTGGTTCCATACTGTGACTCCTTTAACCGAAGAATAGAGGCTGGACGCTAGTCCGCCTCTTCTCCGTGAATATACTCGCGTTAGCTGCGTTTGCCTGAACAGGAGGTGTGGCTCTCCTTATTTCGTAATATTACCGTCAGCATCGCGTTTTACTTGCATACCTGCTACCGGAATGTATCCCAGGTCTACGACATCGGATTTTTGGATTTCATCAGACAGAATGTAATCCAGAAATGCTTTTACATGCTCTTTTGGCTCACCTTTGGTGTACATATGCTCGTATGCCCATACTGGATATTTACCTTGCTCTACATTTTCCACGTTGGCTTCAACACCATCGTATTTCAATGTTGTTACCGTGTTGTCGATGTAGGACAGAGCCAGGTAACCAATAGCACCCGGTGTTTCAGCAATCAGCTTTTTCACAGTACCGGAGGAATCTTCCTGAATGGAACCCGGCAGATCTTCCGTTTTTTGTCCCAAAGCGTATTTTTCAAATGTGGCACGAGTACCGGAGCTGCTTGGGCGGTTTACGATAACGATTTTTTGATCTGCGCCGCCAACTTGTTTCCAGTTGGTGATTTTACCTGTGAAAATTTGTACCAATTGATCTTTCTTCAAATCTGTTACGCCTACTTTTGGATTCGCTACCGCTGACATGGCTACAACAGCTACTTGGTGATCGACCAGCTCATCTGCGCCGCTCTCCAGTTTTTCTTTTGCAAACACGTCGGAGTTACCGATGTCCGCTTGTCCGCCGGAAACTTGAGTCAAGCCAGTACCGCTACCGCCGCCCTGCACTTGAACTGCAATTCCTTTATATTTATCTACAGCCATAAATTTTTGTCCCGCTTGCTCTACCAATGGTTGAAGGGCAGTGGAGCCGACAGCCAGAATGTTACCTGTCAGTTCAGCAGCTGCTTTATTGTCTGTTCCTTTAGCAGCGTCTCCTTGTGGTGCAGCATTGTTACCCGATCCGCAAGCTGCAAGTGCAAATACCATGGTGAGAGTCATCAGAATGAACGGCCATTTTTTCAACATTTTTTATTGTCCTCCCCTTATTTAAGTGACGGTTTTTTATTTATGACCATCAACACTTTTACATTGTAGGCTTGTAATGTTAGACGAACGACTTGGTTTTGTAAAAGAAATATAAAATATTGATAGATAAATTGTTTTTCAGTATATAATTAATCTATAGTTCATTTTTTATCCATGAATACATGTAAGGAGAGCTGTTCAAGTCTATGAATATTTTAAAATTACGTATTTTGATGATGATCGACAAATTCCACAAGGCGACGGATGTGGCGGAGGCATTGCAAATTAAACAGCCTACCGTCAGCTTTCATATGAAAAGTCTGGAAAAGGAACTGGGGGTCTCCCTATTCGTCTCCCAGCAAGGAAGAATTATGCTGACCGAAACTGGAAAAAAGCTGCTGCCTTATGCCAAGCAAATGGTTGCTCTGGAGCAAGAAGCAAGACAAACAGTGAATGAACATGCTGAGCAGTCGCAGGGACAATTACACATCGGCGCCGAGTCCATCTCGGGTACGTATGTACTCCCTTCTATGATGGCTAAATTTGCTCAACAATATCCCGAATGCCAAATTCGGCTAGAAATTCAATCCCCGGATAAAGTCAGACAACTGCTAAAGCAGGGGGAGATTGATTTTGCTTTTTTGAATGACGGAGAGTATTCTTCCGAGCATACCGTGGTAGAGCCTGTCGCTTCGGATCGAATTGGAGTTATCAGGTCTATGTCAATGGAGTATACTTCCAAACCAATGGATGCTTTGGGGCCTGAAATGCTGGACAAGGGTACATGGGTGAGATATAGCGGGTCATCTGTTGTAGATCCATATTCCTCGTTGATCAAGCCCCATCTGGAAATGAATTCATGGGAGGCGTTAAGGCAGGTGGTAAGCAACGGAGAAGCACTTGCCTTCTTCCCTGCCTGTGGTGTTCTTCGTAACGAAGGTAGTGACGTTCCGTCGGTAGAGTGGCTTCCTTGGCCTCATGCTGAGGGGCAGAATGAGCGTTACCACATAAATTTACTGTATCTACGCGATACTAACCTTAGCATGGTCCAGCAGGCATTTCTGGATTTTACACGGATAGAAGGTCTGGAGGATCAGAGAAGCTAGAGAGCATAAAAAAGAGCATCCAAGTCATAAATGACTTGAATGCTCTCTCTGCCGCACCTAGAAGATGAAGCCTGTCTGTTTTATTCCGAAAAAGCTAAAGTTACGCTTGTGCAGGAACACAGCTAATTTTAATCAGGTTTGTAGAACCAGAAGCACCGAGCGGTATACCTGCGGTAATAACAACCAAATCGCCCTCTTTAACGAGACCGGATTTGCGACCGCCTTCCAGTGCATTTTCGATCAGTTTGTCCGTCGTGTCCACGACAGGTTTGCCTTGTACTGCATGTACTCCCCAGATCAGAGCCAAGCGGCGAACTGTTCTTTCCTGCGTTGTCACAGCAATAATCGGAGCTTGTGGACGGTATTTGGAAATCATACGCGCCGTTGTTCCGCTTTGTGTGGACGTCAGGATGGCTTTGGCATGCAGGTCAAGCGCAGAAATAGAAACGGATTGGCTGATCGCTTCCGTAATACTAACTTCCTGAGCCGTTCTTTGTTTTTTGAACAAATCGCGGTAGTTCAGAGCGGATTCTGCTTTCTCTGCAATACGGGACATCGTCAATACAGATTCTACCGGATATTTACCCGCAGCTGTTTCGCCGGACAGCATAATGGCATCTGTTCCGTCAAAAATGGCATTCGCTACGTCACTCGCTTCCGCACGAGTCGGACGCGGGTTACGTTGCATGGAATCCAGCATTTGTGTTGCGGTAATAACAGGCTTGCCCGCTACATTACACTTGGTAATCATCAATTTTTGCGCCAATGGCACTTCTTCAGCAGGAATTTCAACACCGAGGTCACCACGGGCAACCATCAGGCCATCCGAAGCTTCCAAAATTTCGTCCAAATTGTCGACACCTTGCTGATTTTCGATTTTGGAAATGATTTGAATGTGACTTGCATTATGCTTCGCCAGCAATTCACGAATTTCCAGTACATCACTCGCTTTACGAACAAAAGAAGCTGCGATGAAATCAACGTCCTGCTCAATACCGAAAGTGATGTCGTTAGCATCCTTTTCTGTAATGCCTGGCAAGGAAATGTTCACTCCGGGAACATTAACGCCTTTCTTGCTCTTGATCGTTCCGCCATTGACAATGCGGCATTTGATTTCACTGCCTGATACTTCAATAACGGTGAGTCCGATCAGACCGTCGTCGATCAGAATGGTGGAGCCGGGCTCCACGTCCGAGGGAAGATCCTGGTACGTAACGGAAATACGATCTTTCGTACCGAGAATTTCTTCCGTTGTCAGCGTAATATACTCGTCCTGAACAAGCTCAATAGGTTCAACTTCGAGCTTTCCTGTCCGGATTTCCGGCCCCTTCGTATCGAGCAAAATAGCAACGTTTTTGTTAAGCTCCTTACAAGCTTGGCGGATATTTTTGATCCGGTTGCCATGCTCCTCGAAATCACCGTGAGAGAAATTCAGGCGGGCTACGTTCATACCAGCCAAAATCAGTTTCTTCACATTTTCCAATGACTCACTGGAAGGACCGATGGTACATACAATCTTAGTTTTGCGCATTTGGGTTTTTCCTCCGTTTTCAAAGGTGCTACTTTATATCTTTTTCCAACAATTAAATCTACTACACTTTTTCCTATTTGTATAGGAAGTTCGTCATATTTATTGTTACCCGTTTCCAGCGTATTACAACATGGGACCTGGTTCCGAAGTTTTCAAAAAGGTATATTGGCCTATTTTTCGGAACTTTTGATACCGATCTTCCCTCAATTCGTCGCTGTTCATATTCAAAAGGTCGGCCAAATGGCGTTCCAGCGACTCCTTGATAGCAGCAGCGGTTACTTCATAGTTACGATGCGCGCCCCCCTTCGGCTCCGGCACGATATCCTCGATGACCTCCATGCGCAGGAGGTCATTCGCCGTAATCTTCATGGCCTCGGCAGCCTGATCCGCCTTGGAAGCATCCTTCCACAGAATCGAGGCCGCTCCGTTTGGAGAAATGGCCGAGTAGATGGCATGCTCCAGCATCAGTACACGGTTGCCGACGGCAAACGCAAGTGCACCGCCGCTTCCACCCTCGCCGATGACCACACAAATAACAGGCACCGAAAGCTTTGCCATCTCCCGCAAATTGCGGGCAATCGCTTCCGATTGACCTCTCTCCTCTGCTGTATTACCCGGATAAGCGCCCTTCGTATCAATAAATGTAATAATAGGGCGTTTGAATTTGTTAGCCTGCTGCATAAGACGCAAGCCTTTACGAAATCCCTCCGGGTGCGCGCTTCCGAAAAACCGCGCGATGTTATCCTTCGTATCCTTGCCACGTTGCTGTCCAATGACGGTTACCGGAATACCATTCAGCTTGGCAATTCCACCCACGACTGCCAGATCGTCGCCATACAGGCGGTCGCCGTGCAATTCGATAAAGTCTGTAAACACCTGCTCGATCAGATCAAGCGATGTCGGTCGCTGATGATGACGGGCCACGTGCATTTTTTGCGATGCTGTAATGTTTGTGTATATTTCTTCCTCCGTCTGGAGATAACGTTCCTCCAGACGGTTAATTTCATCTGTAAAATCAATTTGCTTATCCTGACCGAATTGCTTGAGTTCTTCGATCTTCTGTCGCATCTCGACCAGGGGCTTTTCATAAGGCAATTCGCCAGCCATCTATTCCACCTCTTTCGCGCTGTGCAAATCGAGCAGTTGGCCAAGTGTATCGCGCAGTTCCTTGCGATGTACAACCATATCCAATTGTCCGTGCTGCAAATTAAATTCGGAGGTTTGAAAATCGTCCGGTAGCTTCTGTCTGATCGTCTGTTCGATCACGATACGTCCGGCAAAACCGAATACTGCCCCCGGCTCCGCAATGTTAATATCTCCAAGCGTAGCAAAGCTGGCGGACACTCCACCTGTAGTCGGATCGGTGATAACGGAAATATAGAGCAATCCCTGCTCGTCCATGCGAGCGAGAGCCGCACTTGTTTTGGCCATCTGCATCAGGCTCAAAATACTTTCCTGCATACGCGCCCCACCAGATGTGGAGAAAATAATAAGCGGAAGACGCTTGTCTATCGCCTGCTCAATGGCGCGGGTAATTTTCTCCCCGACGACCGAGCCCATGCTGCCAGTGAAAAAGTCAAAGCTCATCACCGCAACAACAGTCGGATGCCCATGAATAAGCCCATCGCCCGTAATGACAGCCTCTCGCAAACCGGATTTCAGCGTCTGCTGCTCCAGCTTGCTCGCATATCCCGGAAAATCCAGCGGATCAACCGAAATCATATCGGCATCATATTCTGTAAATGTATCTTCATCGAGCACCATACGGATACGATCCATCGCGTTAAGACGCATATGATATCCGCACACCGGGCACACTTTCAGATTTTTTTCCAACTCTTTACTGTATTGAATGCTCCCGCACTTGCCACATTTGGTCATAAGACCTTCGGGAATTTCTCGTTTGGGACGATCCGGCATGTCCGCTTGATCGCCGCTCAGCGCCCGTTCCGAAGGGATGGTCGCGTATTTACGCTTCTTTTGGAATAAATCTTTAAACACAACTACACCTCTCCAGCCGTTTATTTGTCAGCCGTAACCGATACAAGGTCCTCTGCCGTCTGTGCGGCACCTCTAAGCATTATGTTTATACACACGTCAACGCCTGTTTTGCAAAACATTACCGCCAATCGTGCATCCTTCGTTCCATTCATGCTGCTGTATCACTTTCCGCCGTTCCGGACTCAAGGGCGCAAAATCGAATTAAGCACTTCCTGTATTTCTTCGACTTCACCCGAAGGCACAAGTATCTCAAACTGCTGCTTGGACGCGCTGATGGCCCGGGCCTGCACCATAAAACCTTCTTCCGACAGTTTGAGCTTAATCATGTCAGCCAGTCTGGCCGTCGGTGCTATATAGATCACCGTCCACATGCCTTGTTTCTACCCCCTAAGCCTCAAGTTTTGAGCCCATATAATAGACTCATGATAACATACCTTACTTTTTTCCCGCAACAAAAGCCCTCCTGCTCGGTCAAGATCGGTCAGAGGGCCCAGAAAATCATTGACTCTGTTTGAACAGGTAAATCAAGTGTCCAATGACGAAGGGTATTGCTTGGCATGCAGGCTGCGATGAGCAATGCGCGAAGAAGCGGCAGCAGCCAGTCCGGCGACCAGATCGTCCAGAAATACATGAATACCGCTGCCTTTATGGTTTAGCTGTTCAATGATTCCCGTCTTTTCTTTATCCAGATAACCAAAGCTGGTCAAGCCAATCATACCATAGACGCTCGTAATCCCGAGGGCCAGTGTCTCGTCCACCCCGTACAGGGGCTCATCTGCCTCCATAATGGCTTGCAGCGGCTGGGGAAGAAGTTTTTTTTCGGCCAGTTCATCCAGCGCAATCCCCGTGAATAGCGTATATTGCACTTCTCGCTTCTGCAAAACTGCCTTTACGCTGTCTACACATTCTTCAATGGTCAACTGGGGGTAATATTTTAGCTGAAGCTGAAAAACAATGTCCGCTATGGACTCAATACTAATGCCTCTGCGAATTAACAAGGATTCTGCGTATTCATAGGACATGATTTCCCTCCCGCCTTCACCATACAGTTCTGTCTTCCACCTTGCGGAACCTCATGATGCTGGATAAGTGCTGGTGTTCCTGTTCCGCCAGTGTTCCAAGTGTATGCGGGAGGGGAGGAAAATGTTCATTATTTGACTTTCACTGTGCCTGCCCCCAGCATCGACTCCATCCGGTCAAAAAGCTGAGGCGAAGGCTTGATGCTGTAAGCATCACTCAACGCCAGCAAACGCTGGCTGCTCTCATAAAAAAGTACGGTAGGCAATGCACCGGGATGTTCCTGTAGCAGCGCCTTGAGGCTGACCAGCAAGCTGGCGTCCTCCTCGGCCTGGCGGGTGATTTTGACAAACACCCGCTGACGGGCAGTCGGCTCCGAACTACGCGGAGCCGAGGCTTGTTCGCCGGGAGCCGCTTCCGTGGCGTGAGGCGTAGTCCCCGTGGCCGGGCGAGCCGTCGAAACGGGCGGGACCGCTTGCGCCGTAGTCGGCTGCGCAGACGCCCCGGCTGCCGACGGCCTCGACGGCACACGTGGCGTTCCCCCGCCGGGGCCACCAGCGGCAGAGCCAGCCGCTGACGCGGGCTTTCCGGCCGCGGCGGACGAACGCGCTCCAGCACGTCGGCGCTGGAGAAGCCGCGCCAGTGAATCCTCCGCCAGCGGGGCGGCCTCGTCCGCAAGGAGCTTGAAATGCTCGTCCTGGTGCTGCATTTTGGCACGAAACGCAAGCAGCGCTCCCTTTTCAATCCATTGGTGGCTTCGCTTCCACACTTCGGGAAACAACACGACCTCACAGCGCTCAATCTGATCCTCCAGCTCGATAAAGGCCATAGCCTTCCCCTGTTTGGTCGTAATCGTCTTGAGCGACACAACCATACCTGCGGTCACGACAACTGCTTCATCCGGCACATCGCCCAATTCCATCAGACGCTCTGCAGCGCTGCTTTCCAGCAACGGCTCAAAATCATCCAGCGGATGCCCGGACAGATACAGTCCCAACAGCTCACGTTCCAGCTCTAGCTGCTGACCCGCACTGAATTTCGGTACATCGGGATATTCGATATCCCAATTGGGCATTTCCACAAAACCGAACATATCTATCTGCAAATCGTCACGTTCCTTGCGCCATTTGACCGCTGCATCCACCGTTTCATCCAGCATGGTAATCAACTGCGCACGATGACCTGGCAACGAGTCAAACGCCCCTGCCTGGATGAGCGATTCAATCACCCGCTTATTGCACACCCGCAAATCCACGCGACGACAAAAATCGAGCAGGCTGTCAAAAGGACGCTCCTTGCGAACGGCGAGAATACTTTCCATCGCCTGCGTGCCGACATTTTTAATCGCGGCCAGTCCGAAGCGGATATTACCTTCCTGCAATGGGGTAAACAGCACCCCGCTTTCGTTCACATCAGGCGGCAGAACTGCCATATCCATACGACGGCATTCGACGACATATTCCGCCACTTTCCGGTGGCTACCCATCACCGCTGTCAGCATGGAAGCCATAAACTGCACCGGATAATGGGCTTTGAGATACGCCGTCTGGAACGCCAGCACACCATAAGCAGCCGCATGTGCACGTGGAAATCCATAGTCCGCAAAACGGACGATCATATCGTAGACTTTTCCGGCTTCCTCTTCCGTGTAACCCTGCTTGACACTGCCCTCCACAAAATGACCTCGCTCAAGATCCAGCACTTCGCGCTTTTTCTTGGACACGGCGCGACGCAGCAGATCGGCTTCTCCCAGGGAAAAACCCGCCATGCGCGAAGCAATCTGCATGATTTGCTCCTGATACACGATAATGCCGTACGTATCCTTCAAGATGGGCTCCAGATCAGGATGCGGATAATGAACCTCAATCTCCCCGTGCTTGGCCTGAATAAAGTTAGGAATGAAGCCCATTGGACCCGGACGATACAAGGCCAATACAGAAATAATATCCTCGAACACACTTGGCTTTAGATCCTTGAGCACCCGGCGTACCCCCGCCGACTCCAACTGGAATACACCGCCTGTGTCGCCTTTGCCCAGCATGTCATAGGTATGTGGGTCATTATCAGGAATGCGGCTAAAATCAGGCGTTTCCCCATGTTCTTCGGTAATCCAACGCATACAGCGTTCAATAATAGAAAGGGTGCGCAGCCCAAGAAAATCCATTTTCAGCAAACCGATCCGCTCGAGATTTTCCATCGAGTATTGCGTCAGGGGGACCCCTTCACTCCCCTCTTGAAGCGGAACTGCATCGGTCAGCGGAGTCCGCGAAATAACGACACCCGCCGCATGGGTCGAAGCATGACGCGGCATGCCTTCTACTTTAATTGCCATATCCAGCAACTCGCGCGTCTTGGGCTTGGTTTCATACAGTGTCTTCAGCTCCGGGGTGATCTCAAGCGCATGACGGATATTAATCCCGAGCTGCGCCGGGATCAGCTTGGCCGCCTTGTCCACTTCGCCATACGGTACATTCAACGCACGCCCAACGTCACGCACTGCGGCTCTTGCCGCCAGCGTTCCGAAGGTAATAATCTGCGCTACATGCTCGTTACCGTACTTCTGCACCACATAGTCGATAACCTCATCCCGTCGTTCATCGCTGAAATCAATATCTATATCCGGCATGCTAATCCGTTCAGGATTCAGAAACCGTTCAAACAGCAGGTTATATTTCATCGGATCCACATTCGTGATGTTAAGCACATAGGCAACCAGACTGCCCGCCGAGGAACCCCGTCCCGGGCCAGTAGCAATATTATGCTTATGAGCGAAAGCGATAAAATCCCACACGATCAGAAAATAATCACTGAATCCCATGCTGTCAATCGTGTTCAGCTCATAACTGAGCCGCTGCTCCAGCCTTTCTCGTTGCTCCGGTTGTTCCCACGCCAGATCACTCCCATAACGACGCTCCAGCCCTTGCACACACAAACTGCGCAGATAGGACGAAGGAGTCATGTCTTCCGGCAGCGGACGATATTCAGGCAAAATGGATTGCCCAAATTCCAGCTCCAATTCGCATTTTTCAGCAATACGCACTGTATTGTCGATGGCTTCCGCCACATGGGGGAACAAACGAGTCATCTCCTCCTGGCTTTTCAGGTACAACTGACGGGTCGGTATGCGCAAGCGCTCCTCGTCGTCGACCGTCTTGCCAGTTCCAATGCAGATCAGAACGTCTTGTACATCTGCATCCGGCTCGGTCAGGTAATGCACGTCATTCGTCGCTACCAACTGAATATCCAGCTCCTTCGCTAACGCGATCAACAGAGGATTTACGCGTTTTTGCTCCGACAGACCGTGATCCTGAAGCTCCAGATAAAAATCATCGCCAAAAATGTTGCGGTAGCGTTCCGCTGCCCGCCTTGCCTCGGCTTCCCGACCATGCAGCAAATGCTGCGGAACTTCACCGCCCAAACATGCGCTCAAGCATATGATGCCTTCATGATGGGCAGCCAGTGCTTCCATGTCGATTCGCGGCTTGTAGTGAAAGCCCTCCAAATGGCCGATAGAGCACAGCTTCATCAGATTTTGATAGCCTGTTTTATTTTTGGCGAGCAAAATTAAATGATATATGGGCTGATCCTTCCGGCTGCCCCGCTCCTTGCGCGAGCCTGCCGTCATATAGGCCTCACACCCGATAATCGGCTTAATGCCGTTCTCCACACACGCTCTATAAAAAGGAATGGCACCATACATAACCCCGTGATCCGTAAGGGCCAGTGCCTTCATTCCATAAGCTGATGCCTGTTTGACCAACTCCGCGGTACGAGCCGCGCCGTCCAGCAGGCTGTACTCGCTATGAACATGCAAATGCACAAATGAACTCATGCGCTTCTCTTCCTTTCACCGCTTGTTTTTCTTCAAACTATTTTATCATATCCACGTTGGTAGCGCCCATACAATAAAAGTACAGACCCGGGCGGACAAGCGCGGTCCTGATTCTTACACCTAAGGAGGAAAAGAGCATGAGCACTTTTATATCCAAAGCGATTCTCGACTTCTTCATTGCCTTCGGCATCGTGCTCGGGGGAGCCATGCTCGGCGGAATGGGAGCTGTGGTATCGCTTCAGCCGCCTACCCAGACGATGCTGGAGGTTGCCGGAAGAATTAAAATATGGGCGCTTGCCGCCGCTGTGGGGGGAACGATGGACCCGATCCGGGTCATTGAGAGCAATATGCTGGATGGTAATTTGTCACCTGCCATTAAGCAGATATTATATTTGATTTTCGCCTTTTTAGGCGCTCATATGGGTGCAGAGCTGGTCAAATGGGTGTGCGGCAACGCACGGCCATGAGGTGAAAAGACCATGAGAGTGCCCCCCTTTGAGCGCCTGCGCCCTTTTATGCAATTATCCTCCGTGTTCGTGCTGGGCATGATTACCGGAGCGATTGTCTACAATGCCATCTGGCACGCTAGCTTCAATGAGCTGTGGATGAACAATCAGGACCTTCAATTCCAGCTCCAGCAAGCGCAGGAAGACAATAGAACACTGCGCAAATACAGCAAGCGTCAGACTGTTGTCAAGGAAATCAAATTAATCGCCGAAGAAACTTCTGCCGAAAAAATTGACTCTATTAATCTAAAGGAGCTTCTTCGCCGCGTCAGTCGGGATTTGGAGGTACTGCGAGGCCGGGACATGTTCGAGATTGATTCCGACAGCAAGCTGGTACGCATGCTGCTTCACCAAAAAAAATACACCGTTCGTGACAAGGAGTATACAATCCAGGTCAAAACGATGCTTGTAATGGAAGGTGTGCTGCAAATTTGGCTGGAGGCAAAAGAAAGACTTCCAGAAAGTCATTAAACGTTCTATTCTGACTCCACTTACCACACACGAATTGACACTAGCCGTGTTCAATGGAATGAAGTGTCATCACCGCTTTGCACACCAATTGATTTTCCCGTGTAATTGCAATTTCCAGTTTGCAGGTGCGGCGGCTCGTTTCCAGCAACAACGGACGAAGGACTATGGCATCCTCGATCTGTACCGGTCGGATAAAATAGGTCGTTAAATTGTCCAGCACATAATCCTTCCCGCTCATGTCTCTGGCCACCCGGTAGCCCGCTTGTGTCATCACGTTCACCAGCACGCCTTCCGAGATGGTACCCAGATTGGTCGCCATCTGAGGAATGACGAAGCCACGAAAAAATAATGATCCGTCCTCATCACGCTCCTCGGCAAATCCGTTCCAGATCAGCTGGTCGAACGTCTCGCCAAGCTGAGGCTGCTTTTGGGCGTTGCGCAGTGCATCCAGTACCTCCCGCCGTGTAACGGAACCCAGCAGCTTGCGGTTGCGGTCCACGACCGGTAAATAATCCACACCTTCCCACGCCATCATCTGCGCAGCCGAAGCGAGCGAGGTCTGGTAGGTCACGGTTACCGGATTGCGGATCAGACATTTGTCCATCGTATGCTCGGGTTGCAGTCCCTCCACATCCTTGCGGCTGACGATGCCGATCAGACGGTTCCATTCATCCACCACCGCAAAATGGTGGTTTCCAGTCGTCACCGAAAGCTCTTCAAATTCGGTAAGAGTACTGTTGATTTTCAAGGTCTGCGTCTTCGGTTTGCCTGCCGCGATGTCTTCAATCAGCATAATTTTCTTTTTGATCAAGCGGTCGAAAATCGCTCTGTTAATCATGGAAGCCACCGTAAAGGTATCGTGACGCGAGGAAATGATCGGCAAACTGATCTGGTCCGCCAGTTGCTTGACCTCCCGACTCGTCCCGAAACCGCCTGTAATCAGCACACCAGCTCCCTGCTCCAGCGCAAGGGAGTGCGCATCCTCACGGTTACCGACGATCAGCAGGCTGCCTGCATCGATGTATCGGGCCATAGCCTCTTCACGCATCGCTCCGATGACATACTTGTGCAAGGGCTTTTCCAGCCCCTCGCTTCCCCCTAGCACATGTCCCTCTACGATATTCACAACATCCGCAAAGGTTAGCTGCTCGGACAACCCGCGCGGACGCTTTTCCACCCGCACCGTCCCGATCCGTTCCTTGGTAATGACGATCCCCAGGTTCTCCGCTTCCTTCACGGCCCGGTAGGCTGTTCCTTCGCTGACGCTCATTTCTTTAGCCAACCTGCGCACAGAAATTTTGGAGCCTATTTTCAACTGCTCGATATGACGCAATAGCTGCTCATGCTTCGTAACTGTTTCATCTAGCCCGTCCAACTCTGTTACACCCCCAACGTTCAATCTGTATCATTCTGTATCTATTATAGCACAAAACCCTGTCTTTTTAGACCCTCGTGAATCACTGAATTTCAAGGCCAGAAATAGCAAAAAGCGATCTCCTTTTTACAGGGACCGCTTTTTAACTATCACGGACAGACAGGATCCTAGCATGCTCATGGCAAGCCGGGAGGAAACCTTTACAGCGTACCGCCTTTATCAGCTTCTTTATCCCATTTCATCTGCCACTGCTGCATTTTGGCCCGCCGCACTCGCTCCAGCGTTTTCCGCTTCTCCTCATCCACGCCAAGCAAAAAGTGCAGATTCGCTCCGATGACAAGCAGCGCAAACAGTACCCAGACGATACCGAAGCCGTTGACCCAGTTCAATCCGCCCGTAAGCGAGATGCGCGGCAGCGCAGTAAGCACCATAGCCAGCGCAATCAGTGTGTACAAGCCGTGTTTCCATTTTTTAAAAGTACCCAATGTTATCCCTTCCTCTCCCTGTGACTCTATGTATCTAGTCTATGAGAGGGCAGGAAGGAATATGAGACAAACTTACAGAGACGAGCCGTATAAATGCTGAAGGCTGTCTGCGATAATTTTGTTAACGTCCTCGATGATCACACTCAGGCGGCGTTCGGCGTCGAACAGACGGCGGATATTCAGGTTCAGGCTAAGTACCTCGAACAGCTTTTCCATTTTTTCCATCTCTTCCTGTGCCGGCATATCACCGCTCATCATCCGCTGCTGTACTTCCATTTGGCGCTCACGGAAATCGTCGAGCATTTTCTTGGCTTCCGGGTCGGTTTCAATCAGCTTCATCGCTGACGTAATTTCCTCCACCTCTTTGCTTTCCTTCAACGCTTTTGCCAAATCATGGGCTTTATCATAGATATTCATATTCGTTATTTCCTCCAATTCAAATATAGTGCAAACATTTCACATTGTCCGTCAATCACCAAGGTATATATGTCCTCATATGATGAATCAGTGCTATTACAGCCCCTTCACGTTTCCCGTTACTTTTAAGACATCAAGTTGCTGCCTGGAAGGAGATCCACGATGTCCATCAAAAAAACAACGATTCAAATCATCGGATCGGGCATCTTGCAGGATGACGTACTCATGGTCGGCGAGTCCTTGCTTCGCAAATGGAAAATATCCGCAGGCCACCCTGTACAGCTCGCCTTCGGTTCGTTCCGCCAGCAGGTTACCGTTATATCGGTACCCCGTTACAGAGGCCTGCGTGTGGGAAGCGTGCTGGCCCGCAAAATGGGACTTCATTCCAATTGTGAGCTGCGAGTAACCTACAGCCGAGGACGCCGGACACTTCGAGTGGGCCCACTTATTAGCGTGCTGGTCAGTCGGGACTATCCCGAACAGCCCGACAAGCCTTTCGGGTCGATCACCCTGTTCTGCCGTGAACTGATCGGGGAATGCCGCAGACAAGGAGCATATGTGTATTTTTTCACCCCGGAGCATATTGGAAATCAGCCCGGACGCGTTCAGGGATGGGTCTATGACGGAGGCTGGAAAAAGACAGTCATGCCCGCCGGGGATGTCGTCAATAACCGGCTCACCTCTCGTAAACTCGAGAACAGAACTAGCGTACAGCATTTTATGAAAGAAGTAAAATCACAGTACGGAACGGCCATTTTTAATGAAAAGTTTCTCGATAAAAATGAAGTGTTCGACGCGCTTAAATCCAATTCATCCCTGCGCAAGTATTTACCCGAGTCCCATTTGTTACAAACCTTTGCGGTCTTCAAAAAAATGTGCAACCAGTACCCCACCGTTTTTCTCAAGCCTGTGCGGGGAAGTCTGGGCAAAGGCATTATGCGCATTACGAAGCAAGCCGATGGCACCTTTTGCGTACTGTCCACCACCGCCGGCACACCACGAAAGCAAATGTATCCGAACATCGAAAAGCTGTACAAAGGCTTGGCAGGAAAAATGAAAATGACGCGCTTCCAGCTCCAGCAGGGCCTTACCCTGATTGATCACGGCAATCGTCCGGTTGACTTTCGTGCGCTTGTGCAGAAAAACGCCTCTGGCGCATGGACCGTGACCTCCATCGTCGCCCGGATTGCCGGGGGCAGCCATTTTGTGTCCAATCTGGCGCGAGGCGGCACGCTGAGCACAGTCAAGGAGGCCTTGGCCAAAACCACGCTGCCTGCCTTAACCAAGTCGAACGGCCAGACCCATCTTAAAACAGCCGCGCTCGAAATTGCAAACGGAGTTGAGAAAGCGATCCCTGCCCATTTTGCGGAATTTGGCATTGATCTGGCGATTGACAGCACGGGGCATATTTGGCTGCTGGAGGTCAACTCCAAGCCGTCGAAAAATGACAATACGCCGTTAAATGATCAGAAAACCCGACCGTCTGTGAAGAAAATGATTGAATATTGCTGTTATTCAGCCGGATTCAAATAAATCCGTCTCTTACGGAATCCGGCTGCCAAAGGAGGCTGTTATCGGTGTCTCTTGTCGTACCAGACACGCTTGGCGTGCTCGTCAGCCGGAATCAGGCGGCGATTCCCCCGATTACCGAAGCGGAGTTTTGCCGCAGGCTAAGTCTGTTAGGCAGGCGCTCCGGACTTAACGTAATGGCGTTTACCGCCGAAGGAATTTCGCCCGAAGATCACTCCATACGAGGTTATACCTATCGCGATGGAGTATGGACATCCGGCCGATTCCCCTTGCCGGATATTGTGTATAATCGCTGTTTCCACGCCCACGGTAGCCAGAGCGCCGGGCACGCACTGGAGCATATAGCAGAGCAGGAATCACGCAAGCTCATCTACTGGTCGCGTAACTTGCCCGGCAAATGGCAGGTATATCGTGCGCTGCACGCAATAGATGAAGTGCGTCCCTTTGTGCCGCCTACGGCGCCTTACCGGGACACGGCTCAGCTTGTGGAATGGCTGCATCGCCATTCGGCGCTATTTATGAAGCCCCAGGCCGGATCGCACGGCAAGGGCACGTTGTATCTACGACTATCGGACGGAGACACCGCACTGCTCGTGCAGGGCAGAGACTCCCGAAACCGTCCGTTCCGGCGCCAGTTTTCCGAGCTAAATGCCGGATTATCATGGGTCGACGGGATTGCACACAGACGATCCTATATCGTGCAGCCTTATTTGAAATTAACGAGCCAAAGCGGTCATCCCTTTGATGTCCGCGCGCTCATGCAAAAGGACGGCAACGGCTGCTGGCGACTGACGGGCTTTGCCGTGAGAGAAGGCAGGAAAGGAACCCTGACTTCCAATCTGCACGGAGGGGGTAAAGCCCATCCGGCAGAGTCTTACCTTTGTGAACAATATGGCGCGGACAGCACGCGTCTCATCATCGGGCAGATGATGGCGCTGTCCCTAACCATTACCGGGGCGCTGGAGGAACGATACGGCCGCCTTGGCGAGCTGGGAATTGATTACGGTATTGACCGGAGCGGGAACATCTGGCTATTGGAGGTTAATTCCCGGCCGGGTCGGGCCTCCTTCTTTCAGACCTGTCAGCCAGAGTGCGCTTACCGGTCAGTCAACCGCCCGCTCGAATATGCCCGGTATTTAATGACTCATTCGAAACCGGCGGGGTCAAAGGGCGCGGGCGCCTCCCTTGAACATACGGTATAGGAGGATAAACAGATGAGTTTAACGCATTGCAATGTGCATTTCTCACAGCAGCCCGACAAGGTGGCGTATATATCCACTTCCTTGTTGAAAAGCCTTAAATTATCCGGAGCCAAGTCCATTCGTCTGCGGCTCGGCAAGGATCAGATTCCCGCGACGATTAAACCGATCCAGAAGGCAGGACGTCATCTATACCTGACCTCGGGCTTGCGTAATGCGATCCGTGTTCCCAAAAGCGGGTCCATCTATTTACGAAATCAGGACGGGGATGTGCAGCTCGGGCCGCTGATCGGCGTGCTGTCTGACGGCAATACCTCCACTACCCGCCCTTTTAGTTCACGTACAGGTTTTATTAAGCAACTGCTGAAAGAAGGCAGCAATAAATCTTATATTTTCGCCTTCACCCCTCGGGATATCAACTGGCAAAATGATACAATTAACGGCTATTTTCTTTCCTCGGGTGGGGATTTCACACGTAAAACCGTACCCCTGCCGGACGTGATTTATAATCGGCTGCCGAGCCGCCGCTCTGATTTTTCCCCGGCGATCAATCAGTTGCGCGAGCGCTTTTCCCGCAAACGGATTCCCTTCTTTAACTGGAGCTTCTTCAATAAATCGGATATCTATCATCTACTGGAAAATAACTCGGAGGTTAACCGTTATGTCCCCGAATCGTATATGAACCCCAGCTCAGAGCGTATCCGGGGCATGCTGGACCGTCACCAATTTGCTTATTACAAGCCGAGCGGGGGCAGTCTCGGTAAAGGAATTTACCGTCTCTCCCATGTTCCGAAGCAAGGTTATTATGTGAGGTACCGAAAGAAAAAAAGCAATGTATTGCTACGCTTCACCTCTTTTAACTCCATGCTTCGTATGCTTCAATCCAATCAGGGCCAGTCGTTGAAGGGCTACGTCATTCAGCAGGGTATTCAACTGATTGAGATTGACAATTGCCCAATTGATTTCCGGTTTCATATGCACAAGAACGGCAATAACCAGTGGGTTGTCGTCGGAATTGGAGCCAAAAAGGCTGGACGCGGCAGTGTTACAACTCATATTAAAAACGGCGGTTCCCTTATGACACCGGAGCAGGCGCTGAATCGGGTATTCGGAGACCGGGCAGGCGAGGTACTTCAGCATGCCAAGAACGTCGCAGTTACGCTCGCAGAAGCTATCGAGCACCATCATCATCATCTGCTGGGTGAAATCGGGTTTGATCTGGGCATTGACCAACAAGAAAAGGTGTGGATGTTCGAAGCCAACTCCAAGCCGGGGCGATCTATTTTTCAGCATCCATCGTTGCGTGCGGAGGGTAAAGCATCCGTGGAGCATATTTTGGACCACTGTCTTTACCTCAGTAAATTCCGCAGAAAAGAGGAACTATGAATACCCGGGCGGAGCATAAACCAGTCGTTGCTGTATTGACCGTGCACGATCAAGGACAATTTTTCAAGGGCAATCAGCGCAATTTCAGGGATATTCTTGAAACAGGGACACGAATGGGCTACCAGGTGTACATCGTTACTGTCAAGGATCTGCAGCTGGCATCCGAAACGGTCAAGGGCTATATTTTCAACAAAAGCTCGGAGACGTGGGAGGAACAGGACTTTCCACAACCACAGGTCATCTATAATCGCATTCCTAACCGCAACTTTGAACTGAAAACCTCTGTGCGTACCAAACTGGATGAAATTTCGCATGCCTCAGGTGTTGAGCTGTACAATCCGGGTTTTTTTAACAAATGGGAGCTGTTCAAATGGCTGCGCGCCTCGGAATCCACCCGTCATCTCGTTCCGGCGACCAAACGGTTAGGCAACTTGTCTTCTCTGGGGAAAATGCTGTCCGCCTATCCATACCTGTATCTCAAGCCTGAGAACGGCAAAGCTGGAAAAGGGATTATGATTCTCAAATATCGGCCGGACCATCTAATGCCCTACAGGCTGACGATCCAGCATGACAAAAAAAGCGTAACCTACAGGTCGGTGTCATTGTCCCGACTGTGGGGGCGCATCCGCCGGGAAGCGGGTGCGTCACCTTATATCATCCAGCAGGGCATCGAGCTGGCTACTTATCAGAAAAAGCCGTTCGACCTGCGGATACTGGTGCAAAAAAACGTCCGCGGCTCATGGAGCATTACCGGAGTTGGTGCCAGATTGGCAGGCAAAGGGAGTATTACGACACATGTTCCGCGCGGCGGAAGTGTGGAGGACCCGTTCAAGCTGCTGTCTGCGTTGTTTGGGCCTGAAAGCAGCACGGTCCTGCTGAACAAGATCAAAAGTACGGCCATTCAGATCGCACGCCAAATTGAACGTGGCTCCGGCCTTTCCCATGGGGAAATGTCTATGGATTTGGGGGTGGATACGCTCGGTATTCCCTGGTTTTTTGAAGCCAACGCCAAACCCATGAAATTCGACGAGCCGGAAATTCGTCAAAAATCGCTGAGACGCATATTCCAATACAGCTCCTATTTGGCCGGACGAATGAAATTATGAGTCAAGGAAGTGGGATCATGCCGCAAATTAGCAATGTTCAACATTTGCCTGCCCGGAGCTGGCTGCTGAGACGACGGCAACTGCTATTTCTGGCCCGGAGCTCGGGCGGCATGCGCATTACTCGCAATGCCTTGCGGCAGCTGGCCGTTTTAACGCCGGAGCAATTAAAATCCCCCGGCTCCTCCCTCCTGTGCGCTTATCTGCGCACAGAGCAAGGGCTGCGGATTGCGGGATTTTGCCTCGCTCTGAATTACGGTGAAGATGCGTGCATCGTGATCGTTCGTCCGCTTTACCGGGGCCGCAGACTGGGCGCTAGACTGCTGTCCGCCCAGCTCAAACAGCTGCGTCGTCTGACGTGCAGCGTGGCCGCCGACAATATGGCCAGTCTCAAAACCTGCTTTCGCGCAGGACTTGTTGCGCATGAAATGACGACTGGACCGACCGGAAAGCCTACCCTCGTATTTCGCGGGGAGCTGTCCGAAGATGAGCAGACGGCAGAGGAAGGTGGAATGCTGTGCCAAAACCTGTCCTAGGCATCATGGCCTTGTATTTGAACAACAAAAAGCAATTGGAGGAACGCGCCATATATGAGCGCATGATTACAGAGGGTAAAAGACTGGGGCTGGATATGTATGTATTCACTCCCGCCGATGTCCATAAAGAACGCAAGTTGCTCCTTGCCCAAATGTATGATCCGCACAGCGGCAAATGGACCCTGAAATGGCGGGAATTCCCGGATATGATTTTCGACCGTTGCCGGGTACAGCGCAGTGAACGATATCGTCAGTTGCAGGAATTTCGGGTGCAATATACAGATCTCGTATATTTAAACCGGCCACTGAGTAACAAATGGGCCATTCATCAGCAGCTTGCGAAAAAGTCTGCCTTCCGATCGCATCTCCCTGAAACGGAGCCGTTCATGGGATTTCATAGTGTAAGGCGGATGCTCCGAAAGAATTCACTGGTCTACCTCAAGCCGATTAACGGCACCGGAGGACGCGGAATTTTACGCATTGAGCCTGTTAACAAGCAGGGCGGCCTGTATCTGATCGAGGGCCGCAATCGCAAACGTCATATTATTCCTCAACAGCGGGTGCGTCTGGACCGTCTGGAGCCACGTTTAAGCAGTTGGAACATGAATAATTACATTGTTCAGGAAGGGATTCCTGTACAACTGCCGAATGGCAGAGTTCATGATTACCGCATGCTGGTGCAAAAAAATGGTCAGGGGACATGGGAGTTAACCGGATGTGCAGGGCGGATCGGGGCACATCGGAGCGTGACTTCCAATCTGCATGGCGGAGGCAAGGCGGTACCGATGAATCAACTGCTGACACAATGGATTCGTGATGAAAAACAGAGAGAGAGAATCATCAAGCAGGGGGAAAAGCTCGGACTGGATATCGCCGCTTATCTGGAGGAAAGCTATGGGGCATTGTGCGAGCTTGCGCTCGATTTGGCAATTAACAAGGACGGTCGCATTTATGTACTGGAGGTCAATCCGAAGCCAGCACGCGAGGTATTTGCACGTATTGGTGAAAAAGAAACCTACCGCCGCTCTATCGCCAAGCCCATGGAATACGCCTTATGGGTCTATCATACGCAAATTAATCCAAAACCTCTGACGGATCACAACACAGAGAGCAAAACTGAGAGCAAAACTGAAAGCAAAACTGAAAATAAAGCAAAGGAAGGCTCCGCGTAAAAGCGGCCGCCTTCCTTGTTTTGTCATTTATTTGACTAACCTCGCATGCTTTTTTATATGGGTACGTCAAACATTTCTATAACCAGTAACCTGTGCTTCGTAGCTACTCGGCGTCTTTATAAAGTGTGAGCAGCTGCGTGAAGTCCGTAATAATCGCATCGGAACCCTTCAACTCGTCGTTTACGCCAAATCCAGCATAGGCGCAGCCGATGACTGTTTGTCCGTTCTTTTTGCCTGCCTCCACATCGGAAGAACGATCACCTACCATCCATACGTTTGAAATCCCGTGCTTGCTCAACAAAATCTCCAGCAAATTCACTTTGGAAAGTGTGCTGTATTCACCAGCGCTGTACAGTCCTTCAAAAATCGGGACCATTTCATATGCAGCCGCTATCCCTTTTACATAGTCCTCCAGCCCGTTACTGGCTACGAACAACCGAACACCCTGCTCGTGGAGGGTCTGGAGCGTTTCTTTTACATGTGGATACAGGGCATGACTTCCGTTCTTCAATCCCTCCAGCTCCAACTGGAGCAGCAGCTCGTCCGCTCTTCTGTGAGCCGCTTCGCTGGCTTCCGGCATTACTCTTCTCCAGATTTCATCCAGCAGCATACCCAAACTATTCAAAATAAGCTCCTCGGGCGGCGTCTCTCCTTCAAAAAGCCCTTCGGCGCGCAGCGTATCAAACAGCTTGTGGTACGCAGGAAGCAGCAGCGTCTCCGTCTGAAAAAGTGTACCGTCCATATCAAATACCATAGCCTCAGGTTTCTTCAACACAGGTGCATTGTTCATGTAGTTGTCAGTCATTCCTTTCCTATGTAGGTTTACAGTTCCGACCCCTCTCATGATAAGCAATAAGAGAGGTCCGTGTAAACCTCATTGCGCATACCGTTAACTCTTATATTTTTTCAAAACAGCCCTGAAACAATGCAAACCGCCCCACAAATCCGTATGCAAGGCGTCCGGCAGAAGGTTGAGATCAACGTCGCTCCAGTACGAAAACCCCGCCTGACTCATCCATTGCTCCATCGCGGACAGATTAACCGCAGGGTAATCAAAGGTCAGCAGTAGCATCCCGTCATCCCGCAAAGTCCGGTGAAATTCACGCAGGGCAGCTAACGAGTCATCAGGGGTTAGATGCTCCAGTACTGATATACATACAATTTTGTCAAAACTGGCCGCCTCATAAGGCAAGGCGGTTAAATTAGCATGCGCAGAGTGAAGACGAATCGGTAAAATTTCCTGAACACGCTCGGCAGCCTCCTCTCCGATATCCCGGCGCACCTCGGCCAATATGGCATCCACGGAAACGATCCTCATATCCAGATCGCAGGCATAGGCCTGAGCGCAGCGCCGGGCCAGCTCAAACTTGAACGGATGCGGAATACCACATGCCGCGTCAAGCACCGTATCCTGCCCGGACATAAAGTGCAGACACCACTCATACTCATAGGGACGACTCCACCAGCTTTGGGGCAGCCTGTAGATCAGGCTGGAGGTATTGGGGTCAGAATGCACGAAAAAACGGGAGAGGTACGGATCAGCAGCGTTCATGGATATAGCCCCCTTTTTTAAATGAAAGGTGCAACGGTATGGGTCAGACCGTATATTCCCCCAGCCAGCTCAGATCGCCTTTGCCACACAGCATAGCTCATGACCGCGTTTCTCACCTTGAAGTTTGGCCAACAGTCCCATCCGCTCCGTGAAAGTAAGCTCGCCATACAAGGGATGCACCTCTATCAAGGCGTCCAGACCGGAAGGAAGCTGACGGGTGAACAGGGCCACGGGGCGCAGACCGGACTTCGCCAGCAAACGTGTCAGCGTGTGCTCTGAATAATGATACAAATGATCTTCCTCGGTAAATAAAGGCGAGTGAGCACCGTAAGCCTCATTTGTAAACGAGTTTTTGTTGGGTACTGTAATGTATAACGTTCCATCCGGTTGAAGCTGCTCGCGTAAATCCGTTAAAAATGCTACGGGGTCTGCAATATGCTCCAGCACATGCCAGCATGCAACAGCCTCATATTCATGATCCAGGGATAAGGCAGTATCCCCCTCTGTTTCTGGCGCTTCATTCGCCGCTTCAGTTTCTGTTTCTGTTTCTGTTTCTGTTTCTGTTTCTGTCTCTGTCTCTGTATCGCCTCCATTCCAGTAGCCCGGCAGCAGATCCACGTCATATTTGTATTTGGCATATGCGCGCGAGTCTATGGAAGGCTCAATGCCCACAGCATTCCATCCACTCTGAAGGGCAGCATGAATAAATTCTCCCGTACCTGATCCAATTTCCAGCAAATTCCCTTTACCGGGACTGAACATATCCAGCAGCATGAGTCCGAAAAGAGCATGGTCCCCATAGGTCGAAGCGGCTGCACTATCGCGCATGGCGACCCATTTGACGTTATAAATATCCGCGATCATATCCTCAGGCTGTATCCGATCCACATCATTGCGAAAAATAAGCCCACATGAGCCACATCCTATCAATGTAAAATGTTCATACCGATGAAACACCGCCGTATTGGACGAGCCGCACAGTTTGCATGCCATGCCCTGTTCTTCTCCTTTCCCTTCTCTATAAAGTGCGCCCTCTATTTGGCCCTTGGTAAGCGTACGGGAGCCAATAATAGCATGAACACCGGCAATCTTAGCGACAGCACTCGTGTTGACAGGATTCGTAGGGTTAATAAATTCATGAGCAGGAGCAGTTTCAACAGGGTTGGCAGCGTTAGCCATTTGAACAGCTTCAACAGTATGAATTGCTTCAATTTTATTCTCAGCAGTCGTATCCTCGATATTCATGCCCGTGTTCACATCGGATTTTACGCTGGCAGTGTCTCCGGACTCAGCCTCATGTTTATTGTTCACATCATCCTGGCCCGGGTCTATCCAGAGACTGAGACGGGGAGTTGGGTCCAATATGGACTCATATTGTTCCTTCCACCCATAGCGGGCATCCGGGTCCAATTGTTGATAGCGTTCATATTTGGATGTGCGAATAGCTGGTGTATACCAGCCCCAGTGCTGGATACGATAGTCGCTAATTTCACTGGGAAGCTCAAGCACATTATCGGGAAATCTCCCGCAATGCAAATATTGCTCTTTCCATTTATAAGGAAATCCATCCCGATACCTAGTTAAAAAGGGACGGTAATAACGATGAGCCTGCCAGTAATCATCATCACGGTAATGCGTGGGAGACCACATATCAAACAGCCTGAAACAAAGGGTATCGGCTTTCGTTCCGGCTAATAAAGCATGCACAGCTTGAGCAAATCGGGATTCAAATATTTCGTCAGCATCCATGTTTAAAATCCATTCCGGGGAAGATGCCAGCGTCTCTCTCCATTGCTGTTTTCGCAGCTCCACTTCATTCGTAAAGGAGGCCCTCTCATTACGGATCAAACGCAGTGGGATCCCTTTTAGCAGATCCCGGCACAATTCTCCGCTATCATCACGGCTGCCATCATCAATAATGACCGCTTCATCAATATATTCCCGATGACTTCGAAGCACTTCTGCGAGCTTGCGATCTGCCTCATTGCATACCGTCATGCTCAGTGTCAATTTGGGCCTGGAGACAGGCGGAGCATGAAGCTCACTATGTCGTGGACCGGAGAAAGCTGGTGGCACGACAAAAGAATCCGCAGCATGCTTTGCAAAGACAGCAGAATCACGGAGATCCGATGGAATGGTGATTTCAGGGGATTTAGAGGCAGTGTTGGATGGAGAATTTTCTGAAATATTTGAATTTTCAGGAGTGAGTGAAGCTTTTTGATCGTCCTTATTAGCTGTGTCCTGCGTAATAATTCCATTCAGAGTCAGTAGCAGTTGTTCTGCCTTGATGCGGTCCGCTTCGCGGTACAAGTGCATAGCCGGGTAATGTGTATCCACAAAAAGCGAAAACCCGTACGCCGCCGCCCGGATACAAAAATGTCGATCCTCTCCCCAAAAGGAAACGTTCGGGATTTTGCCAAAATGAATACCGGCTTCCAGCGCCCGTCTACGAATTAAGGTACAAGCACCCAGACCGCCTACTTCGTATAAACCGGGAACATGCAACTGATGTATAAAATGAAGCTCGCGATGCGCCCGCTCTTCTGCCGATAGCACTTCACCTTCTTCACGATGGAACAGATTGTATTCATCACTAACCCACACTTGAGGCAATAATGCCCCGTCAGGCTGCCAGCGTGTCCAGAAAATCTCGGATACGATATCCTTCTCTGTCTCGACCAGTCTGCATAAAGTACGGGAATGGAGAACCAGGTCTGAATCGACCAAAAATAGCGCGTCGTAATGATGCTGAAGCGCGTAGTCAATGAGACGATTTTTGAACCCGGCCACTTTCCAGACGAGGGAAGGGGGCCAATAATGGGTATGCTCATTGCTTCGGTTCTCGTATTGCTGCAAGCCTGACAGCGGGGGCAAAACACGCCCCGGAAGCCGGTCCGCAAAATCAGTCAGCCATTGGCTTGAGGCCGGATTGTCATTATCATCCACGAACAAATAATCCGGCAGCACATCGGGTGCTTCCAGCCGCTCCAAAGCCTGAAGAAATAAAACTAATATTTCGGGCTTTTGATGCACCGGGCTGCCGATTAATATACGCATGAGTCGACGCCTCCCATCAGGCGGAAGCCTCATAACCGTTCCTCCTGCTTGCTTTGACGCATACGCTAATTGCGATTAAGCGATAAGGAAGTGAGCGTGATATGAATGGACTTACACCTGGAAATATCAATGAAAACAACATCAATGCACTGCTTGCCTGCATCGCCTTTCAAGAGCTGTCATTAAGTCACTTGATTAATGCTGAGGGTGAAAAAAATACAATATGCCGTCGGGACCCTTCCCGGCTGTTTTAGCAGGTGGCGAAATCGTTGCATCGCTATTATTTCGGGTGACGGTACCCGGAAGTTTACAATCCCTCGTATCCGGGCTGACCTTATCGCTGGCAGGAGGGACCAGTTCAATGATCGCCATCGAGTACATTTCCGCCTAGCTCTTTTTTAAGCCTGGGCGGTCAACACCTGTTCTGATAACGCCCCTCCTTTTCCAGCTGCCTCCAAGATGGCCTGTGCTTCTACAGGCCGCCCCATTTTCGCCAAACAGATGGGCATGTAGTACAACGCATAGCTGCTGCCGACTCCCCGCAAAGTCACATATTTCCATGAATTATCACCCATGCGAGTACATTTTTCGAATTCATAATAAGCCTCCAGCCATAGCTCCTGATCCAACAAATACAATATCATGCACAGTGAAATGAACGGCCGGCTCATGCCCTCCCCCCTTTCATCAGACTTTGATTTTCTAATCTATTAGAGCGCCGCCCCATTTATGATCATCACCATACCCTCGACGTGTTCAACCGAAATTCCTACATAATGAGCAAGCTATCCTAATAAAATGAGAATCATACCAAGTTTTTTGGGAGGGACAAAGAGCATGGTAACCGTCAGCTTATGCATGATTGTCAAAAATGAAGAAGAAGCACTTCACACCTGCCTGAAATCAGTCCATGATCTGGTGGATGAAATCATTATCGTCGATACCGGCTCTACTGACCGTACCCAAGAGGTAGCCACATCGTTCAATGCCCGGATATATGATTTTGAATGGTGCGATGATTTTTCCGCAGCCCGTAACTATGCATTTGATCAGGCAACACAGGACTATCAATTTTGGCTGGATGCAGACGACATATTGGAAGAGCAAGACCGACTGGCATTTCTCGACTGGAAAAAGCAAGCCACCCTCTCTTATGACAGCATTACGGTGGATTATGTGCTATCCGTAGATGAACAGGGGCAGCCGCTGCATAAGCTCAAAAGAAACCGGATTGTCCGCCGGGACCGTCATTTCAGATGGATCGGCTTTGTGCATGAATTCCTGCATGTGACTGGCAGCACCTTTCACAGCAATATGGCGGTGACTCATAAAAAGACACGTGCCTACACCGACCGTAATTTACATATATATCTCAAGCACCGGGAGCAGGGTACCGCATTTTCTGAACGAGATCACTACTATTTTGCCAATGAGTTGTATGACAACGGACGGACGGTAGAAGCCATACAGCAGTACGAACACTATTTGGGGCTGAATCAGGGATGGATTGAGGATCGGATTGCTGCTTGCTTTAAGCTTGCAGATTGTTACGGCCGCCAAGGTCAAAAACAGGAGCAGCGCATCACTCTGCTTCGCACGCTTACTCTCGATACACCACGCGCCCAGTTCTGCTGTGCCTTTGGCAATTTATTGATTGAAGAGGAACAGTATGCCCAAGCCATTTACTGGTTCCGTCAGGCTACACTGATCGAACCGCCACAAAATGCGATGGCTTTAACCAATTCATCGTACTATACATGGCTTCCGCACTTGCAATTATGCCTGTGCTACGACCGAATCGGTGACACTGAAAAAGCAAAATCGCATCACCGCATGGCTCAGTTGCACCATCCTACTCATCCGAGTGTTTTATATAACGAGCAGTATTTTGCACAACTAGAGCAGGAATGAGGAAGACGGGCACCGGGTATGTCATTCCATATCGACCATAGCCATGATGCACATTCGGAGTGAAGGGAGAGATTGCACTTGTCTATGCCCGGTATTCGACATCAATCCCCTCATCTCTCTAACGAGGAAAGAAGTTATTCATATGATACTCGCATCCATTGCTATGGAAGAAATGGGCTTGTCCAGCACACTTCATGCCGAAGGCGAAAAAATACAACGTTTTGTAAACGATGAGGATGTTTGTCTGCAAGATATCCTGCAATTGAATCGAAGCGTAGAACGAGTATTGCGAGGAATGGTGAATAACCAGATCCTGCTCCAGCACAAACTGGAGGACGTCTTAATATTTGAAGAACAAAGCAGGTCTAACCGCTACCCTGACCCGGAATCATAAAGGACAACCCTGACCGAAAAAGAGTGGTGATCACAATTCATTCCACAAAAAAGAACATTGGGAATGCCGCGGGAGGCGGCGCGACAGGCGCATCCCTGACGATTATCCGCCTTAATTAATGTACTCCATGATTTGCAACTGGCTCAGTGGCTCGTTGAGCCGTTTCCCGAGATTATTTCTGCTCACTTATATAGTCAACACGAAGGGCGCTTCGATGCTGAAGCGCCCTTCATAAATTACAATTCTTAAAAGAAAAATGTCTCATGCAAGCATTAGCTTACCAAGAGACATTCTGAATGATTTCCTTAAAACACTTTCCTTTGATTCCGGTCTTCCTTCAAAATTTCCACAGACTCACGGAAACGTAGCGAATGGATTATTTCACGTTCGCGCAAAAACTTCAAACTATCCTGCAAATCCACATCATCTGTCAGATCAATCAGCCACTGGTATGTAGCTCTCGCCTTTTCCTCTGCCGCAATATCCTCATACAAGTCTGCGATGGGGTCGCCTTTGGCTTGAATGTAGGTCGCTGTAAAAGGAACTCCGCCTGCGCTTTGGTAAAATAAAGCACGGTCATGCGCTGCATAATGTTCGCCCAGACCGGCCGCTTTCAATTGCTCCACACTCGCATCCTTTGTCAGCTTGTAAATCATCGTGGCAATCATCTCAAGGTGGGCAAACTCCTCCGTCCCGATGTCATTCAACACACCAATGACTTTATCAGGAATCGTATATCGCTGATTCAGATAACGCAAAGCTGCAGCGAGCTCACCATCTGCTCCCCCATACTGCTCCATGAGCAACTTGGCCATGTGAGGATCACATTTGCTAACACGTACAGGATATTGCAGCTTCTTCTCATATACCCACATTCAGGTCCCTCCTTTATAAAAGGTTATATCTGCCTATACCTGCCACGGCCAAGGGGCTTGGTTCCATTCCCAAGGATACTTGGAATAGGCACGGCCAAAATTTTGCAGAGGTCCGTATAGGATCTGATACTCATTGGCAATCCCGGTCCTTTCCTGCGTCAGCTTATTGAACTGTTCGATAGCCTGTAAATCATCCGGGTGCGTATTGAGATACAAATTCAGTTCCACCAATACAAAATCCACTGCCTGGAGCTTCTCCAACAGTGCATAAAACTGTGCATCACCCGGCTTGGTCTGGGGCGCATAGCCTTGGTATGGGTTTCTGTCGTACTGATTGTAGCCCTCAGTATGGTTTTGTTGTTGATACGGGTTTGAATAGGGGCTTTGATTCTGATTCTGCTGCTGGTTCTCAACCTGATTTCGATTCTGAGGCTGGTTTTGGGCCTGACCCTGATTTGGATAATCCATTTTACTCGCCTCCCCCCTGGTTTCTACAAGACTCATAAGGGCTGTAAAACAAGGGCCATAGTGTTCCCTTCCTCAGCGCCTCTTCTGGACTGAATTGAGGCAGACCTGGGGGCTGAAATTGTACAAACAGGTTCGGTGGAAGTACAAAGGTTTTGCACAAAACGGGCGGGCACGGATCGAACGGACCGACAAACGGGGCAAACTCACCTTGCTGTGGAAATTTCACGGGCCGGGACCTCCTTTGATTGATCCATCTGCTTTACTATTCAACATATGCGGCATCGCCCAAGTCTCGAACAAAAAATTACAGATAAAAAAAGAACCTTCAAAACCACGATAACGTGGTGCTAAAGGCTCTTGCATTTACACTCTATAATAGCTTTCATACCGAAACCGATCCAAACCATATCTATGGATCAGGACTCATCGGTGGAAAGTTCATCTTCGATTACAGGGTCAGTCTTGCGGTGAATCCTCACTCTCATAATACGAAGCCTTGTCGCTTCTTCCACCTCAAAGGTCAGGTTATAAAACTCAATCTTTTTCCCTTTCACCGGGCTGCCTTCCAGTTCTTTAAACAGCCAGCCCCCGATGGAATCCACTTCGTCGTCTTCAATGTTCACTCCAGTTAGATCATTGACATCCTCAATGAGCAAACGGCCGTCCACGGAAATGATATTATCCTTAATCTCCACGCTTGGACGTTCATCCTCAAATTCATCATAGAGATCCCCGACGATTTCCTCCAATATTTCCTCCGCTGTCAGTAGTCCGGCCGTTCCGCCGTACTCATCGACCACGAGAGTCATCTGGGAATGCTTTTTCTGCATAAGACGCAGCACGTGACTTACTTCCATGGATTCTGGCACATTCAAAATAGGACGCACCACCGAGGCCAGATCCAGTTGCTCGCCCTGCTCAGCCAACAGAAGATCGGTAATATGAACAAAGCCGATAATCTGGTCCTTATCCTCAACCGCTACCGGGTAGCGAGAATGCTTGGTATCACTGATGATTTTCAGATTTTCCTTAAACGATAAATTCGTATACAAGCAGTCCATATCCGTACGAGGAAGCATAATTTCACGGGCCAGCAAATCGGAAAAATCAAAAATATTATCCATCAGCTTGATTTCGTCCTTATCAATAACACCGCTTTTGGCGCTCTGATTCATCAAGATACGGATCTCTTCCTCCGAATGCGCCGCTTCCGCTTCACTCGCAGGCTGGATGCCGAACGCCCGTAATAGCAAATTCGCAGCGGCATTCAACACCCAGATGACGGGCAGAAATATCTTGTAAAAAAGCAGCAAAGGAGCGGATAAAAACAAGGCCACACCTTCGGTTTTCTGGATCGCCAAAGACTTTGGAGCCAGCTCACCCAATACAATATGCAAAAAGGTAATCACGCAAAATCCGACGACAACGGATATCGTTGTAATCAGTGTACCGTCAGTTACACCGAGTTTGTGCATGAGTGGCTCGATCAGGTAGCCGGATATTGCTGGTTCACCAATCCAGCCCAAGCCCAACGAAGCCAGCGTAATGCCTAATTGGGTGGCGGACAGATAAGCATCCAGCTTCTGGTTCACCTTTAGCGCATAGCCTGCCATGCGATGCCCCTCACTTTGGAGCTGCGTCAATCGGGATTGGCGCATTTTGACCAGCGAAAATTCCGCTGCCACAAATACACCGTTCAGAAAGACGAGCAGCAGTACCAAAAGAAGATTCACCGTTAGCAATCCCCAATGAAACTCGGTATGACCTTCCAATACGAACTCCCCATTTCTATAGTTGTATTGCTTTTCTGGATTTAAAATCTACTCCCTTGTAATACATATCCGCTACAAGCAGATTCGGTCCGCAGCAGGCTGCGGCATCACAATGACAGTTCACGGTCTGATTCAACGGATGCTCATTCAGCCATTCACCGAAAATATCGTCCAGACCGCGCTCCTGAATATTTCCGAAAGCCGGAATGTCTGCGAAATCCGTCACATATACGCTGCCCGTGAACATATTCACATTTACGCGGTTTCTTCCGTCCGGATCATTACGCACCGTAATATTCGGTTCTTGGCGCAGTCGGCGAAGCAGCTTGCGGTCTTCCTCTCGGTCCGAACAGGCAAAGAACGGCAACGTGCCAAACAGCATCCACATATCCTGATTACGCACATCCAGCAGCTTATGAATGGAGTTGCGCATATCTTCGAGTGAAAGGACAGGTAAGACAGAGGCAAAATTCGATGCGTACATCGGATGAACCTCATGCCGTCGACAGCCCATTTCATTAATCAACTGATGAATACCATCCAGCTTCGTGTGAGTACGGTAATTAATCATGGATTCGGCAGAAATAAACATACCCATTTCGCTCAGCCTGCGGGCGTTTTCCACCATTTTCTCATAAAGGCGAACAGCCCCCGCGCGTGGAGTCGGACGTCCGGTATTTGCAAAACCCACTTCATAAAAATCGTCGGCATTCAAATAATTAAACGATATATGCATGACATCCAGATAAGGGAGCATCTTCTCATATCTGCGAATATCCAATGTCAGGTTGGAGTTGATTTGCGAGCGAATACCACGCTCTTTGGCATATTTCAGCAGCGGAACGATCACTTCGTCCACCGTTTTATCAAGCAAAGCGGGTTCTCCACCTGTCATACTGATCGTCTCCAGATGCTCGACTTCATCCAGTCGTTTCAGCATCAGATCTAATGGAAGGAAGGGAGCCTCCTTCATAACAAGCATGTCGCCCACAGCGCAGTGCTCACAGCGCATATTGCACAGATGCGTCACGGTCATTTCCACACTTGTCAGCAAATGACGACCATGTGTACGCAGCGAGACAATCGGGTCCCACGGATCATACGCTGGCGATATTTGTGGAAGTATGTTGTTTTGTAGAACTGTCATTATTTTTCACCTTATTTCTGTTATTAACCTCAAAAGACGTATGAATATCATATCATGTTGTGTAAAGTGTCTGCATGTTTTCTTCCACTTCATCTGCTAATCCACGTGTATTGCTCCAAAAGGGGAAGCTGTAGCGCCCAGTGTGTTGGTAATCATCACCGAAAGAGATACGGACAGATCCACATCGTAAGGTGCTTTCAGTTCCTGTCCGTCCCGATCCCTCACAATCCGAATAACGGGCCTTTGCGGGATTTTGGAGTGTATGCGCACCACAACCCCTTCTTCCCCCGTATTGAGCACCACAGAGAGCCCCAGCGGGTATATAGCTACACAATCGCGGAATGCCTCCAGCATCCGTTGCTCATACAACGTGCCCGCACCGGCATACAGCACCTCCATTGCTTCATAGGGCAACAAAGGCTGCTTGTATATGCGGCTTGCTGTCATCGCATCGTACGAGTCTACCAGACCGATCCATTTGGCGTATTCGTGGATTTGGTCCTTCTTCCAGCCGTTCGGATATCCGCTACCGTCGATACGTTCATGATGTTGTAATGCACAGTGCGCCGACAGCAGGGGGATTCCCGGTTCGTCTTTAAGCAGCTTGTAGCCGATCACCGTGTGCGTTTTCATGTGCTCGTATTCCTCGTCCGTCAATTTGCCCGGCTTATATAGCACTTGAGGTGAAATTTTCATTTTACCAATATCATGCAGTAGTGAACCTATGCCCAGCTCCATGAGCTGGTTGTTATCGTAGCCACTGGATATTCCCAGTACAAGCGAATACAGACATACATTCAATGAATGATGATACAGATCCTGATCTGCCGCCCCGATATCCATCAGCATAATGATGGCGTCCTGACGGCCTCCGATATCGTCCAGAATGGATTCCATAACTTTATAAAATGACTTGCCAAAGTATTGGTGCTTATGATCTACGGAGTAGGAGGACAGACCCTGAAACTGTTTTTTGATCTCCTGTAGCGCCGCCGCCCTCGTCTGTTCATGGATCATTTCGGGAATCACGATATCTTCTGTCACCGCATCCTCGATGTATACATATCCAATTCCGACTTGGCCTAGACGTTCAATCAATCGCGAAGTAAGCTCAACACCTTCCGAGAGTAACACCATTCCATTTTCATTGTATATTTTTTTACCCAGCTTCATGCCGGCTCTCAATAATGTAACAGGTACCAGTCGCAGCTTAATCCTCTCCCGATTGTTTTGATACCTGAAGCCACCTAGCTGCAAAACACTCTTCCATCGCGCCCGGACGCTTCAACTCCATTTCAATCAAATCCCGCAAAAATTCTGGAAGCATAAATCGGAGTTCCGTTCCGTTCGCAAGCACCTCATAACCTGCTCTGAAAGTGAACATATCCAACGTGCCCACCGTATACTGCTCATTTTCTTCCAATGAGCGACCCGCTACACGTATATCCGTCACTTTATCATAAGGAGCGCGGGCCGGATCATATTGAATCTCCAGACCTTCCACACACATCGTACCCAGCACTTTACCTCTAAAGCCAAATCCCGTCATTTTCTTGTCAGCAAATTCCGGTAGCAAAGACTGCTCCAGTGCGAGCCGAATATCTCTTCCCCACAGCTTCATGACACAGGCATTAATCGGCGAAGGGCATAAGGAATGCAGCATTCCTTTACTGACATCACCTTGAGGTAAAGAGCCAAGCAGTTGGCCCGCATTCACTAGAGAAATAGCGGTTCCCGTAAAATGTGACACCGATTGTGCCAGCAAATTTCCGAAAGGAGATTCCCGATCATATGCGATCTCCAGTTTCCGATCCGTCACCGTAACCGTGCTCTCCATGGCACGCTCTGCCTGTCTGCGATGCAGTACAATGGCCGACGCTACCTTTTCATCCAGCAGTGTGTGATCTACAGGAACTACGCCGCCTGACGTAACCCGAAACGGTTCATGACTACTGCTGCGGCTTAGGGTCACTTCACCTAGCAGCGTTCCATACTTACCAGCTCCGCATAGAACTGTGTTCCCGATCCACAACGGTTCCTCCAGCACATGATGGGTATGCCCTCCAAGAATCACGTCAATCTCCGGAAACTGCGATGCCAATTTCTTATCCGAAGGTAAACCCAGATGCGACATCACAACCAGAACATCGACATGCTTTCTCAGGGACTGAATTTGCTCGCCCAATACCTCAAACGGATCGAGTGCATCCCATCCCAGCAATTGATAGAACTCGCCAAAAGGAGCCGTCACTCCGAGCAAGCCTATCTTAATGCCAGCCTTGTCCAAAATGAGCGAATCCGTCATCCACGCAGGCTTCATTCCTGTGGCGTTCTCCCTGATATTGCCGCATACGACCGGGCAGTGAATTCCTGCATATGCCTGTTCAAGAATATCCGGGGTAAAAGTCAGACCCTCGTTGTTACCAATCGTAATCGCATCGTACCCCGTCAAATTGATCACATCCACATTCGCCCCACCCAGCGTTCCTTCCGTTTCAGGGGCCATCCGGTCCATGTGGTCTCCCATATCCAGCACAAGCAGCGTATCTCCTGATGCAGTTCTTCGTTCATGAATCATCGCGGCTATCGAAGGCATACTGCCAAAATGACTATGTATATCATTGGTATGCAAAATGGTTAACGTTTGCTGAGTCGTCATCTCCATAACCGCCCTCCTCTATAGTTTATATATCGACTCTGTTGCTTCTAATGTTTAAGGATACCATGTTATTTCGCATTATGGTACATGTCGGCGGGGGTGAGCTACAACCTACGATTTAGCTACTTTGTTGTCTCAGGATTGAGACCCGGGGAGAAGCAAGGTCACAATGTCTTCGTATGCCTCTGAGAAGAGACGGGTTCCTGGGACCTATTTTACAGCTAGGAATAATAGTGAATTAGTCGTTGTCATCCCATATAATTCTTGATATATTAGTTTTGCTTCGTATTTTCGACAAATTTACGACAATAAGGAGGTTAAGCACATGAGAGTTCACGTTACCGATGCCAAGCCAGGAGATCGTCTCAGATCTGATACATACAATGAACACGGCGTACCCGTCATGATTCAGGGCACCATGCTACAGCACGACGATATCTCCAAGCTCATCATGCACGGTGTCGATTATATCGACATTGATGCCGGTTCAGCGAGCATTCCAGTTGACTTTGCCCCCGATGTTCCCGCTTCCCCCGAATCCCTTAAACGTGCCGTTCCCCTCATGGAGCAGACTATTCATGGCTTTGAAAGCATGTTTCTCAAAGCTGCCTCAACCGGCAAATTTGATGAATTTCGAGTCGATGAGCTGCTCAGCCCCCTCGTTTCAGAGCTGGCTCATCAAAAAGATGTCGTATCTCTGCTGCTCATCATGGAACGGGGAGATCACTATACGTACAATCATTCTCTCCAAGTGGGTGTACTGTCGTATTACATTGCCACATGGCTTGGATATACGGAAGAAGAAGCCTATACCGCTGGCAAGGCCGGATATTTACATGATATAGGCAAGTCCATGATACCGGATGAGATTCTGAATAAACCTGATAAGCTGACGCCTGAAGAATTTCAGGAAATGAAAAAACATTCCCTCTACGGCTATAATATAATTCGCAATTCAACCAGCGATGAGATTTCAGCCATCGTCGCCTTGCAGCATCACGAAAGAGAAGACGGAAGCGGATATCCGCATGGACTGTTCAAGGAGGATATTCACCCTTTCGCTAGTATTACCGCGATTGCGGACGTATATAGCGCTATGATCTCTAACCGTGTGTACCAGACGAAGCAGGAGCTGCTCACCGTACTGCGCGAGCTGCACAGCATGAGCTTCGGACATCTTAACCCGGAAGCCACTCAAGTCTTCATCCGGCATATGCTTCCGAACTTTATTAACAAGCAGGTCCTGTTGACTTCGGGTCAGATCGGAACGATTATTTTGAACAATCCTGCTGATTATTTCAGACCTTTGGTGAAAATTAATGAAAATGAGTATGTAGATTTGTCCAGAGAGCGACATGTATCCATTGATGAAATTTTTCTGGAATCCTGATCTGCTACTGCCTCCCGGCGTTACTTCGGTGGAACGAAATGTCTTGCCGAAGCACAGGCTACGCGAATAAAAAGAGACTGTCCTTGATTCGTAGGTTCTTCTACGAAGGACAGCCTCTTTTTATGTTACGGACAAATGCCTAGTCACTATCTTACCTCAGCCCCATCATAACCTTCGCAAAGCAAGAATTATCCGATGGAACCCTTCACCTCAAACCTGATTACTCACCTTCTACATTCGTTCATTAAATAAGAGGTGCCTGAATCAATGTTGCGAAATTAAACTGGTGTACATGACCATCACTTAATGTAGTTTGGCCTGTAACAAAATGTACGTGTTTGCCATTTCCGACTGGAATAGCTGGTCCTGTTCTAATCTTTTTCAGATTATGAAAGTGGTTCAGAAAATCAGTATTTGTAAGATCAATTTCATGGACATGACTTCTTCCAACTCGAATCGCTTGCCCAGTAACACCTGCAAAGCGGTGATTATGTCGGTCTGCGCCTTCTTCAGCCAGTTTGGTACTACCTTCAAATTCATGTACATGCCTTTGTGTCTGTTTAGAAGAGATTGTTTTCTTCTTTACTGCAGGTTTATTCTTCTGCATCCGTTGCCTGCCTCCTTATGTTTTTGCGGCTTACAACATCCTATTAAGCAAACATAGTTAAGTGCTAGGCAATTATCCGCAGTCCTAACAATAAATTTTTTAATTCTACCTCCCCTTATAAACAACCGAATCATAGATCATCCTTATCTGGAATGGATTAAAAGAATGACGTGGTTTCGCAAAACCGGAATGTCGGTAGCCGAACTAAAGGAATATGTTGATCTGAGGGTTCAAGGTGGATTAAGTATTAAGTATGTATCGCAACGGTTAGATCATAAGACAATTCAGAAAACTGCCGACATCTATTTAGACATTACGGAAAAAAATAGAAGAAGACGAACTTAAAAAAGTTCGCCTCCTACACTAACAGGGAATACGAGTCGGCACAAAATCGGCACGATCCGTCTTTAAGATCTTTAGATTATCTCAAAAACCTTGTCTCACCAAGGGTTACGGCGTTTTAACCAATACTGCCTTCCATTTCGAACTTGATCAAACGGTTCATTTCTACCGCGTACTCCATCGGCAGTTCTTTGGTGAACGGCTCGATAAAGCCCATAACGATCATTTGCGTCGCTTCCGCTTCGGTCAAACCACGGCTCATCAGATAGAACAACTGATCTTCCGATACCTTGGATACCGTTGCTTCGTGCTCCAGCGTAATGTCGTCGTTCATGATTTCATTATAAGGAATTGTATCCGAGGTCGACTGATTATCCAAAATCAACGTATCACACTTGATATTCGATTTTGCCCCTTGAGCCTGACGACCGAATGAAGCCAATCCGCGATACGTTACTTTACCGCCATGCTTACTGATCGACTTGGAAACAATCGTCGATGTCGTATCTGGTGCCAAGTGGATCATTTTCGCCCCTGCATCCTGATGCTGGCCTTTGCCTGCAACTGCAATGGACAAGACCATACCTTTAGCTCCACGGCCTTTCAGCACAACTGCCGGGTATTTCATCGTCAGCTTGGAACCAATGTTACCATCGACCCATTCCATCGTTGCATTTTCTTCTGCAACCGCACGTTTGGTCACCAGGTTAAAGATGTTTGGTGCCCAGTTTTGGATCGTTGTGTAACGAACGCGTGCGTTTTTCTTACAAATGATTTCCACCACGGCGCTATGCAGCGAGTTCGTGCTGTAAATCGGAGCCGTACAGCCTTCTACATAATGAACGAAGCTGTCTTCGTCGGCAATAATGAGTGTACGCTCGAATTGTCCCATGTTTTCCGAGTTAATACGGAAGTAAGCCTGCAATGGAACTTCACATTTTACACCCTTCGGTACATAGATAAAGCTTCCGCCTGACCATACCGCACTGTTCAGTGCTGCAAACTTGTTGTCCGCAGGAGGTACAACTGTCGCAAAATACTCTTTCAGAATTTCAGGATGCTCACGCAGCGCCGTATCGGTGTCCATGAAAATAACGCCCTGATCTTCCAGTTCCTTTTGCATGCTATGGTAAACAACCTCGGATTCATACTGTGCGGATACACCAGCCAGAAACTTTTGCTCCGCCTCAGGAATCCCCAGTTTATCAAAGGTTTCCTTAATTTCCGTAGGAACCTCTTCCCACGTTTTTCCTTGCTTCTCGGAAGGTCTTACATAGTACTGGATATCGTCGAAATCCAGATCATTCATATCTCCGCCCCAGCTTGGCATAGGCATTTTTTCAAACTGCTTTAGTGCTTTCAGACGGAATTCCAGCATCCATTCTGGCTCATCCTTAATTTTGGAGATTTCCTTTACGATTTCCGGAGTGAGACCCTTACCTGTTTGGAAAATGGATTTGTGCTCGTCACGAAAGCCATATTTATACTCTTCCATTTCCGGTGCTTGCTTGGCCATGTTTCTCAAACCTCCTCTATTCTAGTTAAATTATTGTTCTTCATCAATTCCTTTGCGCAGCGCGTTCCAGGCCAAAGTCGCACATTTGATACGGGCCGGGAACTTATTGACACCTGACAAAGCTTCCAGTTCTTCATAATCGTCGAATTCGGCGGCTTCACCCTTCATCAGAGAAGAGAAGCGATTCGCCATATCCAGCGCCTGATCAATCGTTTTTCCCTTAACCGCCTCTGTCATCATTGAAGCGGAGGACATGCTGATTGAACAGCCTTCCCCTGTAAAACGGGCATCCTCGACAACGCCGTCCTTCGTCTTGAGTTGAAGAGAAATCCGGTCACCACACGTAGGATTGTTCAAATCCACCGTGACCACGTCATCCTCAAAACGTCCGCGATTCCGCGGATTTTTATAATGATCCATAATTACACGTCGGTACAAGTCATCAAGTTGCATCGCCAAAATACTCCTTTGTTTGGATTAAGGCGCTGATCAAAACGTCGACTTCCTCTTCTGTGTTATAGAGGTAAAAGCTGGCTCGCGCCGTTGCACTGGCTTTCAACCAGCGCATCAATGGCTGGCAACAGTGATGGCCTGCACGTACAGCCACCCCTTTACTATCCAGCACGGTCGCTACATCATGCGGATGCACATCATCCAGATTGAATGTTACGAGTCCTACATGACGCTCAGCAGGACCGTAAATCGTCAAGCCATCCACTTCACGGAGACGTTTGAGAGCATAGTTGGCCAGACGGCTTTCATGCTGTGCAATCGCGTCCAGCCCGATGCTTTCCAGAAAATCAATGGCAGCTCCCAAACCGACAGCTCCGGCAATGATCGGGGTTCCGCCTTCGAATTTCCAAGGCAGCTCCTTCCATGTGGATTCGTACAATCCCACATCGTCGATCATTTCCCCGCCGAACTCAATCGGCTCCATGTTTTCCAACAGCGCCTTTTTGCCGTACAATGCCCCGATCCCTGTAGGACCACACATTTTGTGACCAGAAAAAGCATAAAAGTCAGCATCGATGTCTTGCACGTCTACTTTCATATGTGGTGTGCTTTGTGCACCGTCTACGACGATGATCGCACCTTTGCGATGCGCAATAGCGGCAATCTCTTTGACCGGGTTCACAACGCCAAGAACATTCGAGACATGCGCAATCGCTACAATTTTCGTGTTTTCTGTAATGGTATTCTCCACATCAGCAAGATCAACGCTACCATCCTCTTGAAGCGGAATATATTTTAAAGTCGCGCCTGTGGCTTTGGCTACCTGTTGCCACGGAATCAGATTACTGTGATGCTCCATCTGTGTGATGACAATCTCATCACCTTCCTGACAGTTGGCTCTACCATAGGAAGAAGCGACCAGATTCAGCGCCGTTGTTGTTCCTCTTGTAAAAATAATTTCCTGACTGCGCTTTGCATTCAGAAAGCGGGCTACCTTCTCCCGCGCACCTTCATAAGCATCCGTAGCGCGACTCCCCAAGGTATGCACACCACGGTGAACGTTCGAATTATCATATTCGTAGTAGTGCTTGATCGCCTCGATGACCGCCAGCGGCTTTTGCGAAGTGGCCGCATTATCCAAATAAACCAGCGGATGACCGTTAATCTCCTGATGTAAAATCGGGAACTGTTCACGGATCAATGCAGTATTCATTGGCCTAACTTCCTTTCAACAAGGCTTTGCAGCTGCTGTTGAAGTCCTTCAAGCGGGATTTCAGAAACGACAGGTGCCAGGAAGCCATAAATAATCAAGCGTTCAGCTTCTGCACGGCTAATTCCGCGGGACATCAAGTAATACACTTGTTCACGATTCACCTGACCGACCGAAGCTGCGTGACCTGCGGTCACATCATCCTCATCAATCAGAAGAATCGGGTTAGCATCACCACGCGCTTTCGGGCTAAGCATGAGAACACGTTCTGTTTGCTGGCCGTCTGCTTTGGTAGCACCTTTTTCAATTTTCGTAATACCGTTAATAATGGAAGAAGCATTTTCACGCATAACTGCGCGTGTAATCATCTGGCTGGCCGAACTTTTGCCAAAATGCTGTGCTTGTGTCGTATAGTTCAGCTTTTGCGAGCCGGAGCCTACAGCAATAATCTTGGCATCCGAGTTGGAGCCATTGCCTTTCAGCACGGACATCGTATTGCTCGCTGTATTGCCGTAGTTCATTTCTCCGACAATCCATTCAATAGCTGCATCGTTCCCCAACGTAGCACGGCGGATCGAAATATCCGTTACTTGCTCTCCAAGCTGATGCACCGTTGCATAGCGCACCTTGGCTCCTGCATTCGCTACCACTTCTACTGCGCCATTATGAATGACAGGTGCAGCCAAATCCACAGATACATAGTTGTCTACGTACGTTACGGAGCTATGGCTTTCAGCAATGAGCAGTACGTGAGGTGCAAAGGTTGCTGTCGCATCATCTGTCAGGAAAACAGCCTGAAGCGGAACATTTAACTCCACATTCTTCGGCACATAAGCGAATACTCCACCGTTCCAGATCGCTGCGTGCAGCGCGGACAATGAATTTTCATCCGTCTTAATGACCGTATTCAGATGAGCTTTAACTAGATCACCATGCTCCTTAACCGCCGTTTGCAGATCCGTGAAAATAACGCCTTGCGCTGCCAATTCCTCGCTCAGCTTCACATATACCGCGCCGGAGTTGCGCTGGATAATCAGACCGCCCTCCTGCTGATCTTTTACCAGATCGGCAATCGCTGCGGGAACCTGCCCCACCGATGGAATCGCCTCGCTGTTTTTATGTTGACCGTAATCGTTGAGATTCCAACGTTCGATTTTGGTTTTTTCAAATACCGGAAGCTCCAGTTTGCCTGCAAGCTCAAGTGCTTTTTGTCTGTCTGCGGTCAGCCATGACGGCTCGCCGTTACGTTCGGACAGAACACGCAGTTGCTCGGAATCTACCGGAAGGATTGTTTGTGTACTCATTAGTTTTCCTCCTCGCTTCCGGCTTACGCCTCTTGTCCTACAGTTTCATCAACGATACCCAGTTCTTCCTTGATCCAGTCGTAACCGTCCGCTTCCAAACGCTCGGCCAGCTCAGGTCCACCGGATTTAACGATGCGTCCTTGCATCATGACATGTACGAAATCAGGCTTAACGTAATTCAACAGACGCTGGTAGTGGGTAATGATGAGGAAACCGCGCTCTTCGGAACGCATAGCATTGACACCGCTAGCCACGATTCTCAAAGCGTCAATATCCAGACCGGAGTCGATTTCGTCCAGAATGACGATTTTCGGATCGATCATCATCATTTGCAAAATTTCATTCCGTTTTTTCTCACCACCGGAGAAACCTTCATTCAGGTAACGGTGAGCAAACTCAGGATTCATTTCAAGTTCCTTCATTTTGCTTTCCATTTGGCGGATAAATTTAATCAGGGAAATTTCCTGTCCTTCTTCACGGCGTGCGTTAATTGCACTACGCAAAAAGTCGGAGTTGGTGACCCCTGCAATTTCACTCGGATACTGCATAGCCAGGAACAATCCCGCACGTGCGCGCTCATCCACTTCCATGTCCAGAACGTCTTCTCCGTCCAAAGTTACTTTGCCATCTGTGACTTCATATTTGGGATGCCCCATCAAAGCAGAGGCCAATGTACTTTTACCCGTTCCGTTAGGACCCATGATGGCATGGATTTCTCCGCCCTTCATTTCGAGGTTGATGCCTTTCAGAATTTCCTTGCCTTCAATGGTCGCTTTGAGACCTTCAATCTTAAAGTTTGTAGCCATATTCGGAATACCCTCCAAAATTTGTAGTGTGGTGTCGAAATCAGAAAGTATATTTAAACAGGGGAGCCCCCTGATTTCAAGCAAGCGAAATATTTAAAAATTTATTTATAATCATTCTAAACTGATTATCAATGATTCTCAAGTTATTTTATAATAAATATCTTTAAGGGTGCAACCAACAAAAACAGGTTAAGCGACTTTCTTCATAAAATATTCATGCTACTCAGCACACAAATGGCAAAATAGCACACGAACCTGACTAAATTATGAAGTATGTTCAAAAGACAATGTGATGAACAATGAAGAAGAAAGGTGTAACTTTACCGTGATGGTCTGCTTCCTACTTTTATTATAGCGTAACTCTTCATCATAACCGCATATCCAATCATAAACGCTTCCCATCTATGAAAAAGCATTAAAATACTGTAAATTGTTTTTTTCATCCATAAAAACGCTACCGACCTATGACGTCAGTAGCGTTTTTACATGTGTAGCGCTTATTTCAGAACACGGTCCCATTTCTTCGGGAATGGAATTAAACTGCCAGAATCAAGCTGCCAGCATCATTTTTCCGGTTAGCCCAGATAAGAGCGAAGCATCCACATATGTTTTTCCAGATCCGCCTTATAACCAATCAGTAAATCTGCGGTTGGCTGATCAGATGCGCTTTCTGCCAGTTCAATCCCTTCCTGAAATTCCTCGCAGACAGTAACAAAGTCCTCAATCAGCGTTTGCACCATTTTCGGCGCATCCTCATTGCCACTTGCCTCGTGAATTGAGGACAGCTCCAGATATTCTTTCAACGTTGCGGAAGGAGAACCTTTCAGCGCCAGCAGGCGTTCGGCGATCTCGTCCATTTTTAGCGTAATTTCATTATATAGCTCTTCAAATTTAACATGGAGTGTGAAAAAGTTGGATCCTTTTACATACCAGTGATAATTATGAATCTTCACATATAGTACATTCAGGTTAGCGACCTGGCGGTTCAACAGTTCTTCCACCGATTTCGTTTGCGTATTTTTCGAGTTGCTTGTTGTTTTAGCCATGATAAATCCCTTCCTTTTTCATCAAATTGATCATTCAGGAACGTTTACGTATTCATCCACCGTCCTTCTGACGGGAAGACGCCAGCGGGCATGGTATTTCGCCTGCCGGACGTCTGTTTATTATTTACCCTTCCAGTATAGAGATGAAACAAAACAACAGAGTGCCTGAGTGCTCTTCCGGCATTTCGTAAAAAAAATGTACAAAATTCAAGCGTTTTTCGTTATACTTGGCTCTATCCAAGCAAAATGGTTGGTTTAATCTTTTAGTATTTTTGGAAATTGACTTAAGCACATTTTATGGAGGTGACTTCGTTGTCCCAATATCATCCTTTAACGACAGAAGAAGCAATTGAATTCGTGAAGGGCATCCCCGGATTTTTTAGTCAGGACGCCCGTCTGGAATGCCAAGAAATCGGTGATGGTAACCTGAATCTGGTTTTTCATATTACGGATTCTGAATCTGACAAGAGTATCATTGCCAAACAGGCGCTTCCCTATGTGAAAATTGTGGGTGAATCCTGGCCGCTGTCACTGGATCGTGCCCGCATTGAACGCGAGGCGCTTCAGAAGGAGCACCACATTTGTCCTGAGCTGGTTCCTGCGGTACTCGGCTATGACGATGAACTCGCCTTGACAGTGATGGAGGATCTAAGCTCATACACAATCATGCGCAAGGGATTAATCGAAGGAAACACATATCCGCATTTCGCTGACCATATTGGAGAATTTCTGGCACGTACGCTCTTTTTCACCTCGGATCTGGGCATGAATCAGCAAGACAAAAAAGAGCTGGTCAAGCGCTTTATCAACCCGGATCTTTGTAAAATCACCGAGGATCTTATTTTGGACGAGCCTTATCGGTTTTCAGACAATAACAACTATGGTTCGTACATCGAAGACGAGGCTGAGGCACTTCGTACAGATCAGGCCATTCACCTGGAAGTGGCTTTGCTGCGCGAGAAATTTCTGACGCGAGCAGAAGCGCTACTGCATGGCGATCTTCATACGGGTAGTATTTTTGTAACAACGGAGTCCACTAAAGTCATTGATCCCGAATTTGCCTACTACGGACCGATGGGCTTTGATATCGGAGCGGTGATTGCCAATCTGCTGTTGAACTACGCAGCACAGCCCGGATGGACTACTGACGAGACAGCTATGCAGCAACGGCGTGACTGGCTTTTAGAGACTGCCATTCAGGTATGGGAGCGGTATGAGAGCGGGTTCCGCAAACTGTGGGACGAGCATGTTACCGACCACATGGCCCGCACGCCGGGATATCAGGACTTGTACCTCCAGAAAGTGCTGCAAGATACGATTGGCTTTGCAGGCTGCAAAGTCATCCGCCGCATCATCAGCTTGTCGCATGTGGCCGATATAGACACGATTGCCAATCCTGCGATCAAGGAAGCAGCGGAAAGACTGGCGTTATCTATCGGGAAGGCCTTGGTTCTACGCAATCGTGAGGTGCATTCGATTCGTGAATTGGGAGACATTATTCAGACAGCAACGGCTGCCTCAATTAAAGGAGTTTAATGGATATGAGTGAAAACAAAGAATCTGTGACTGAAGCTTCCAATGAAGCAATAGTGGCCGGTCAGGCTCTCTCGTCGCTAGTATGGAAAGGTGACCACTTGTCCATGCTGGACCAGCGCCTGCTGCCCGAATCCATCGTGATGCTGGATTTGTTCACAGCCGAGGAAGTGTGGGATGGCATCCATGCCATGAAGGTACGTGGTGCGCCGGCCATCGGGATGGCTGCGGCCTACGGCGTCGTGCTGGGTGCTTCCGCTTACGGCGGAACCGATGCTGCTGGATGGCTGGAGCATGTACACAGCGTTTGCGGGCATTTGGCTACATCACGACCGACCGCGGTGAACCTGTTCTGGGCACTGGACCGTATGAAAAAGCGGGCCAAAGAACTAACGGCCGAAGCGACCGGAGGACGGGTCGAAGATTGGAATGCCGGATTGGAGCATGAAGCAATATCCATTCAGGCAGAGGATGAGGAAGTATGCCGCCTGATCGGCGTCCATGCTTTACCTCTATTCCAAGACGGCATGGGCGTGCTCACTCACTGCAATGCAGGCGGGCTGGCGACAGCGAAGTATGGGACGGCGCTCGCTCCCATGTATCTCGCACATGAGAACGGCATACACCTGAAAGTGTTTGCCGACGAAACGCGTCCTGTGCTCCAAGGGGCGCGACTGACGGCTTTTGAACTTCAGCAGGCTGGTATTGATGTAACCCTGCTGTGTGACAACATGGCTGGCATGGTCATGGCCAAAGGATGGGTTCAGGCCGTCATCGTCGGCACGGACAGAGTCGCTGCCAATGGCGATGTCGCCAACAAAATCGGGACTTACAGCTTAGCTGTGCTGGCCAAGGCGCATGGTATTCCTTTTTATGTAGCTTCACCGCTATCTACAATTGATTTGCACACGGCAACAGGCGCAGACATTCCCATCGAGGAACGCCCTGCGGAGGAAGTTACCGAAAGCTTCGGCAAAAGGACGGCCCCACAGGGTATCAAGGTCTATAACCCGGCTTTCGACATTACGCCTCAGGAGTACATTACCGCCATCATTACCGAAAAAGGGATCGTTCAAGCTCCCTTTAGCGACAGCCTGCCTGCTTTATTTGCAGATTAATTTGTCTGGGCCATGTAGCTCGTATGAAGGTTGAAACGTTTTACTTGATAAAATGTAACTTTTCTATTGAAAAAACCGGAGCGAAGTTGCCCCGGTTTTTCGCGTTTTTCTACCTTCGTAGAGCAAAAGCCCTACCACTTAGACCAGCTTCAACAGCGCCTCATACCCCGGCATACCCGGCTTAATCCCTAGCTGCTCCGCTTCCGTCGTCACCGACTCCATGGGCGCTTCCAACAATTGGCGCAGCGTTTTTACACCCACAGCTCGTGCGGCAAGAATTTTCCGATCTCCCAGCCGTTCATTCAGCAATCCGACATCCAGTGCGCCGCACATGATGTAACCACGGGAATTGGAGATGGTCAACAGCGTTGTTTTAGGCAGTTTGACCTCAACTCCGATAAATGTATGCTCACCCACCTGTACGGGTTCCATGTGTATCATTGTCCTCACGTGCACCTCCTCTTTGTTCATCCGGGATATTTTATGCAGCATTTGCGCGTGAGTGTGGACACCCGTGGATATGTATTAAATTTTAGTACACTGAATGGCGGTGGCACAATAGACCGTTAATGGGTGCCAATGGATGTAAAAGATGATAAAGGATATGTTAACTCAAGTGGTAAACTTGCAGTACAGAGGTCAGTGTTTCCTACTTCTTTTGTTCACTCTAAGCTTTGTGCAACCATAGGTACAAATACATATATAGTATATGGGAACACCAAAGGTCAACTTGATAGTTGGTCATTTAACTAATACTAATGAAAAAGAAAACTATTTTAATCATGGTCGGAGCCGTCTTAGCTATCTTTATTATTTTTTCCTTTTAACCTATGCGCGATCAATGACCTGCATATACCTTCCCAATAAAAACACAGTCAAGGAGATTATTGAACAAGAATATTCACTAGCTTGTCACTAATGTTAGACCATATTATAACTTGACTTTATCAAGTCCTCCATTTAAAGGGGGGCTTTATTTTTTGCAAATCATTTTTGAGAAAAAAGCATAGACCGTCCCTAACTCCTTACAAATCAAAAAGGCTAGACGGACAATCCCATCTAACCTTCTGTATTGATCATTAGAATTTAATGATCTGCTTCAATAACTGATGCGAATTCAAATCACTTATCCCTATTAGAGATAATTAAATTTCTCCATGTTGTGCTGGTTGATAACTAGATCCTTTATCTGGAAATTGTAAAGGTATAGTCACTACTGCTACTAACATAAAGCTGGCTACTAAAAAGGTTAGAATAATTTTACGCTTCATCTTCATCCACCTCATTAATCAAATTTCTGAAAACTGCCCTTGTCTCAGAAGAAGCATGTTCTTGAAAAAACTCAAACAGTCTCATACATTTAATTATATACGATTTATTATTGATTAATGTAGATTTTTCCAAACAACTTAATAAAAATCTAAAGCCATCAGAAAATCTTCCTTTGGTCAAATAGTAAACTGATAATTCCTTCGAAAAATGTATAAAACGTTCTGTTATGAATCGTTGAGTATAAAAGCTTTCGATGCTTTGTTCCTCCAGATAAGATGAAATATCCACCTCGAATTGCTTTAGAATATCATCTACATCAAAATGATATTGGTTAGCAGCCTCAAGTATAATATCAAGTGCGGGAAGAACCTCATCTTTTTTTGAAGAAATATGAGTTACGTAATCAGCTAAAACACTTGTATCTCCTGCAAGGAGTTTATTCACATAGGTATTTATCATAGCCCATTCTTTAAATTGATTCTTCCATTTCAGGGTCGTCTCATCGGTGTCCTTTACCCAATTTAAATCGGCATAAGCATATGTGTACTGGAGTGCTTGCTCGTAATCTTTATTCGCTTCACAAACTTCAGCACGAATTAAATGTGAAAATGCCCAGTATACAAATGGAGGGTAAAAAGACTTCTTTCTATGTTCGCTCTTTGCATGATACTGTTGATCGATTTTGTATTGTATTTCTGCTTTATTTCCCAAAGTTGTAGCAAACTTATTGGCCTTATCCCACTTACGCAATGAACGACATGTATTCACTAAATCCCTTAACGCATCTAGCTGATCCGCTTCATCCAAGCGCTCAACGTAAGTTTGAAACTGAACTACCGCATCATAGTTTTCCTCTTGATTATCACCTTGTCTTGCCACAAATAATCGATACTGGCACATAGCCAGACGTTCTGAATATTGCTTTTTCTCACTTACAGCTACATTTTCATAAAGTATAGCTGCCGCCTCATATAACTCCTCTTTAAAGAGTTCTTCAGCAAGTTCGAATAAGGATTCTGAGTATCCCAGTTTGTCCATCAATAAGTTTACAACTTCATGAATACAGTCCAATTTGTTTAATCTCGCACAATTATGTAAGAAAGGACTCATTCGACGCCAATTCGGGTTAGCTTCCGCTAAATACTCATGCACATATCGTTCATAATAATAGCCGACAGGATGCCCCATTGCTTTTGTGATTCGATCCAGTTGATCGACTGAAAAAGTGCGGTTCCCATTAATGATGCTGCTCATCGTACCAGGATTCATGTCTACTTCTCTGGCTAAGTTGCTTAGAATTAAATCATTATCTTTCATATGATTGGTTATCTCTGTGAGTATCGTGGCTGTATTAGACAAAATAAACCACCCCTTAAAAGGAACTTGTTAGGAATCAACTCATTAAAAAGAAGGCTATTGCAATCCAATGATAGAACAGACTTACTGCAATACATTGTACCATCTTCTGGAACAATATCATATACCTCTCATATATTTACTTAAGATACCTTTTCGGATTAACTCCTTTTTAAAAGATTTGTGCAAATACAAAGTGAATTTGTTCTCCACCTGCTCCACCCCGTACTTTATAACTTTATCAAAAACTGTGGTGGTACAAAATCAGAAAGCCAAACCTCATTGTTTGCATAATAGAACTTCACATTATTAACTAGGGCACTTGTCGTGTTAATTTCCAGAATCGCCAATTCTCCACGTCTACTGCCTGCTAACGTTGCAAATTCAAGGGTCTCGGACAAATGGACGTACTCTCTCCCCATTGGTTTAATTCCTTCTGTAAGGATCTTCTCTATAACCCTAGTATTTGTACCATGATAGAGAACAATTGGGGGATGAAATTCCTTATAGCACACCCCTTATCAACATCATTATTACAACCTTCCGATTCATAAATCGGTTTCAAAGTATAACTTCTACAATATCGCCATGAAAGTGACCAAAATGTACCGCCCTATGAATGAATAAACCTTTTATTATAGGAACAATATACCATATAACGGTACACTTGTTCGATCCTTTATTTAGGATATTAAATAACAACACTCTACAGATGGGTTTTAGACGATGGATTGAAGAAAATTCACGATCTGCTCTTTATGATGCCTGTGTGAGAAATAGCTTCATTTAACAAATCATGTGGTTTCATATTTCTTCCCAAATCAACGGATGCATCGTTAAATGCCTGTACATTTCAGCAATCGTTGCCAAGTGAATTCCTCCTGTCTCATATTAGAGCGAAAAGTTCTAAATCAGATTGATTTCAATTCGTACAAGCCATTTTGAAGCGAAAGACTGGCAGGACATATACTATTAATCAAGACTTTGGTGTTGTACTCGCGCGGCATTCTATCGTCCGGGAACCAAGGCCGCTGCTTGTCTATTACAATTAATAATCCTTCCGCGTCCCCTAGCGGCGTGAATTGCGGCCCAGCTCCACCCCATGAATCAAGTTGGAACACTTCTGTGACGGTTTGACAAAATTCTGGAACATTATCTACAGGAAGGCCAATCTCACTTATACGAAGTAGAGCCTTTGGCCCGAAAGCTTCATCTACAGCGTTATCGAGTGAATGGTGAGCGATGAACTCGATGAGGTTATGATCTGGATCATAGAAGTAAAGTGCTGTTGCATTCCAGCTTTCGAAAAGAAACTCATCCTCTTTGGTTCTTGAAATCAATGAGATACCCCGGTCGATTACCCATTGTTTTGCTTCAATGAACTTATTCGTTGGAATCGCAAACGCAACGTGATAAAACTCATTCTCCATGAAGGAATCTTCCTGAAAAGCAAGAACCGATTCGCCAGCTCGAAATGACAATCGTGAAGCGGTTTCCTCCAGAACTTCCAGATCCAAGAGAGAGCCGTAAAAATCCTTCATGGCATCCAATCGGTGTGTATTTAAGAGCACTTCTGTTATTTTCATCGCGTTCGTCATCCTCCTTAAAATAAATGATTTTTACTTAAGATAACTTGATTACGTAAGCCGTAGATTGATATCCTGTGTCCTTCAAAACCCCTGTTGGAATCAATAGCTTTTTACCGGAAGGGCTCCAGCGTAGCTGGTCACTTATTCCATTATCGCCCAGAACCGGGGTTTGTTCTCCTGTTTCTGCTTCCGTAATGAAAAAACGGTATTTATCTCCATCCTCAGAAACCGCATAGGCCAGCTTGCTACCATCCGGTGACCAGCTTGTACCGAACAGTTGCATACCCGAAGCCAATGTGGACAGCTCTTTCCCTTTGGTATCGCAGAGAACCAATACGTTCTCTCCTGGTTTGGTGTGTTTTACAACTGCCAGCTTGCTACCATCTGGGGAAGGAAGGACCACCCAGACGTTTTTTTTCAGGACTTCGGATTGCTTGGTTTCGATATCATAGGCGATCAATTCCCCCATTGCAACATAGTAGATCATGTTTCCCGACTGAGCCACGCTAGAAACACTTCTCTGTCCAGTCTTGACTGCGACTTCACTTTTTCCGTTTACATCAGCCCTGATAATGTCCCCTTCCATATTGGGAAAAATAACGTGCCCTGTATCCTCCCATACGCCTTCCCCGGCCATAAACTCTGCATCGTACATCTTCACGGAAACGCCGGTTTCAAGATTCATGATGTAGCCTATTCCTGTGGATTCATACAATTGCTGATAAAGCATATGCTTCCTGTCAGGGGACAGCTTTGCAAATCCGTAGCTGTTCTCCCCCTCCAGCAGCGGCGTCTCCCCACTGGAAGCAAGATCATATTGATAAAGGTTATGTGGGTAACGTTTTTCTCCCTCAATTATCACGGGGGAAAGCTTCCTGTTCTCTTTATCAACCGCAAGCGTGCCTTCACTCACCCAATCCATCCCGCGCACACCCTCGATCTTAGCAATGCCCTCCAGCTTCAACTTGGTGTATACGGATTCAGTGGTGTTATCCATCACGGTAATCTTTTTGCCGGACTTCTCTACGACCTGCCGCGCCTCTGTGTTTCCTGTACTGCACGCAGTCATGGACAGAAGAATTGCCGTAGCGAGCAGAATGAGTCCTGGTTTGCCCAGCTTGCTGTGGATATTTGCGTTCATTGCATGATTCCTCCTAAAAACGTTGTACAGCATGGACATTATTGAATTCACTTCGTACAAAACTCGCTGTGGAAGCCTAATCTTGAGTCTTGTGTAACCTTAGCTTGCTCTAAGCATACCGGAGGAGTATTTCCAAACCACGGCTGCTTGTTTCCAAGCTGTAAACTTTTTGCGTAGCTTTGATACAGAGTGCAGACCTGTTAAGATGTGGCCGGAAAAGATAGCTCAAAAACCGAACCTTCGCCTTCCGTCTCCAGCAGCGTAATGCTTCCATTCTGCTTCTCAACCAGATTGCGTACCAGTGACAGCCCCAGTCCCGTGCCGCCTGATTGCCTGGATCGATCGCGGTTGACCGTGTAGAAGGGCTCGAAAATCCTCTCTCTGGCTTCATCAGGAATGCCTATGCCGGAATCACGGATCGTGATCCTTACCCGGTTGTCTCTAAGTTCGCTGTAGACATGAATTGTTCCTTGAGGGACATTATATTTGATCGCATTATCCAGCAAATTAATAAAAATATGCATAAAGCTCTCTTTATCAATCCAGATGTGGGCTGGCTTCGCATCGCAGGAAATAGTGATACCGAAGCGTTCCGCCTTCCCGCTCATACGTGAACAAACATTGCGCAGCCCCTCTGCAACCTCCAACAGCTCGGCCTGTGACTCAAAATCATATTTTTCCAGCGCCGACACCTGTAGTACCTTCTCCACCATTTCATATAGCCGCTGAGTTTCTTGGGCGATGCTGGCCTTGGCTTCCAACAGCAGTTTGGGATCATCGTCGTACATATTCAGCAGATCCACGTAAGCTTTAATGGAGGTCAGCGGTGTCTTGAATTCATGGCTAATATTGCCGATATATTGCTTCTGCTGCTGCTCCAGCGCCTGGAGCTTGTGGATAGCCAGTTGCAGCTTCCGTTGCTCTTCATCCTTAGCAGCAATACTCTGCTCAATCTCCATGCTCATAAAGTAGATGCCCTCGGCCAGCTCGCCCAGTTCATCCTTTCGCCTAAGTGGAGGAGCCTGAATATATTCGGCGCGGCGAATATCCTCTGCCGCCTTTTTCAACCGTCCGATGGCTGCGGCTGCCCGGTTAAAATACAAATATCCTATGATGAAGCTTAGCAAAAGCACCGCGATCCCTGTAGTCAGGAACAAATTCTGGAGGGTTCGTAGAAAACTCTGCGAACTTTTGAGTGAATATTGCAACTGAACTACCCCCATTTGTTCCTCTGGCCCTTGGAGCGGCGCCAGATACAGGAGCGTGTCCCCCACAACCTCATATGCAATTTTATTTTGCAATGCATAGGCCAATGCAGCATTTACTCCACTCTGCTGGTCCACCGCTGGATGATCTTGAATTGAGGTGCCCACCTGGAGTCCCTGCGCATCATATAGCGTGACTCCCAGTCCGGTAAATCCGGCCAACTCTGTAGCCAGCCCCCGGCCTCGCTGCTTCATAAATGTCTGCGGCTCCAGCCGCGTACCCGTATAATAGGTCTGCTTTACTCGCAGATTAACCGTTTTGACGTGCTGGGCCAGATAAACCTCGGTTTGAGTCTGCTGGTTCTTTTCCACCCCTTGAAGAACGAAATAGCTTAGCACGCCTAGAGCAAGAATAAGCAGTACAGCCAGGAACAAGCTAAATTTCAACTTGATGCTAATTTTCATGGATAATCACCGCTCATCTTTTCTTTATTGGTCTCCTTTTATCTCACTCAAAAGCCTGGCATTTACATTCAACGCTGAAAATTGAAATAGCAAATCCTCTTCATCCAATACCTTACTTTTCGCTATTTCCAAATCAACAATCTCTTCATTTAAAAGCTCTGTGGATCGCTGAGTTTGACCGTTAAAGTTGAGAATTTGAGGTATCAGGTCCCAAGCCTTTTGTGCTTTTTCCTCAGCCATTTTACTGTCTAATGAGATTATACCAGCGGCTTCCTCTCCAAGCTCCCAAATAGCCTCCTCCAACTGCAAATCCAAGTCATGATACATCCGAATATTCATCGGTTTACCTCCAATAGATCATTTCATTCTCAGCATAAATCAATACCCCATCCGTTTTCATCTACTTCTTTTGGTTGTGGTTCAATGCAACGACAATCGTGATGACTAATCCGATCAGCGTCACCAGCAATGTACCGAACATCATCATTAATGTCAGCGCATCTTTGACCTCCACAGGCATCACCTCCTTGGCAGGAGACTAGCCGACCGCCCATCTAATCCAATAGAATGGCTAAAAACATGATAGCACACGATATTAGTAGCCTGAAACCAAGCCTCTGGCTTCATCTTCTGCCTTTTCAATAGCTTCAGCTAAAGTCATTTCAGGCTGCACTTGTTTGTACTGAATGGCTTTGCTATATGTACCCCCTGCCTCGCTCCACTCCCAATATGTATGAACATCCACAGACTCCAGAAAGTAGACCGATAACGCCTCTACAGGGTTTACAGCATATAAATCCATGAACTTCTGGTTTGAAAGCTGATCGCGCTTAAGAAATTCATTTTTCATATTGTATAATAGATTCAATACATCTTCGTCATTCACATTCACGATGCGATTCACAAATGCATTGCGTCTTTCCACGTTATTCAATATGATTTGGATAGCGTTGCGTATACGCCAAGCCTCCGGGCCAACACTGAGCATATGAATTAAATCGTGAGTAGTCAGGTCAGGATGAAATGGGGCTGGCTGAATTATTCGTGTCCACACTCCATCGTTCCCATTCTCAAACACTTGAATCGCATCAGTAACATTCACCCCAATGGTCTGCCATTGGCGGTTGAGGGCATCTGTAATGTGATAGTAGTGCAGCCCGGCTTCTTCGTTTTCTTCTGTCTGCTCCCAAACCTGTCCCATACGAACAATGGTTTTGATGGCTTGTTTGTTGGTTTTAGTATTTGGCATCATGGTATCATCCCCAATTCAATTTTTGGAAAAATGGCAATAGCAAAGCCAAGGGTATGTTGTACATCCCTTTGATAAAATGATAATATGTTACGAACTAATTGCACTTTCATAGTGCAACTTTACATAAACACAATATATCACATGCACTTTCATAGTGCAATATTTTATTCTAAGTCATCTGGAGGCCTCTATGGATCAACAAAGCTACATTTTACATTGCAAGTTGGATGAGATTTTAAAACAGCACAATAACATGTCTGTTCTGAAATTATCTGAGGAAATTGGACATCGCAGAACTACAATTATGGAGCTGGTGCACAATAGCAATATGGAAAAAAAGAAAATATCAGCTACCTTAATCACTAAATTGTGTGTCTATTTCGATATCACTCCTAACGATTTATTTGAAATTCGTAAGCTCTAAATAAAACGGAGACCCGTAAAATATAGACTCTGAAAAGAGTTATTTTTACGGGTCCCACGTTTATGTAATTAGTAAATAATGATCATTAAAAAGCTCATTCCGATCTCCGAAGACGCTTTATAAAGGAAAGCACTCCCCAGACGAACAACGCCAAAATGCCACCAACGATTAGGAGGGTAATTAAAATATTACTCCATACGAAATGCAATCAACATCACTCCATGCATTATTTTATGGTCATTATGTAGGGTGCTCTTCTAATGTCTCTCCATATTTTAACTCACGTTTACTTCCTCTGCATCCGATTTGAACATTTTTATTTTTATGATGATTGTTAAAAAAGCCAGAAGTGTAAACATTATTCCGCTCCAGATAAGCTGGTGTATTCCCAAGTGAGAGATAAACCAACCGCCAATTGAGGCCCCTATAGTAATGCCAAGATTAGAAAATGAAACAAACAAGCTATTTCCAAATTCGGGAGCTTCTTTCGTCTCTGTCGTTAACCATGCTTGGCTAATAATAAGCCCTCCGGAATGCACTGCCCCCCAAATGAGTACGACTACAACCATGGGAAGGAAAGAAGAACTCAAATAATAAATAATTAAGTAAATGATCACAAAAAGCAGGGGAAACATAAGGACGGTCTTTATAAGATTTTTATGTAGTAACCCTCCAAATAAAAAATTTCCAAAAATCATGATGATTCCAAAGACCATCAACATGATACTAATCCATGACCCATTCATATGGGTGACCTGACCAAGATATTCGGCAAAGTAGCTGTACACAGAAAACATAGCTGCAAAGATAAAAATAACGGTCACGATATTGAACCATAATTGAGGTTTACGTAGTATACCGAGCTGTTTTCCATAAGACATTTTCTCTTTAACCGGCATAGAAGGAAGCCAAATGAGGATTCCTGTAAAGGCAATCATACTGACAACAGCCCCAAACAGGAAAGCGGCTTCTAACGATATTTTTTCTGCGAGATAAGAAGTTAAAGGTACGCCAAAAGCAAATCCAACCGTTATTCCGGCGAAAACCTCGGTGACTGCTTTACTGCTTTTTTCCGGCGGGACAAGTTTGGCTGCGACCACTAGGGCGACCGAAAAAAAGACAGGATGAAAAATAGCAGGGAGAATGCGGAAAATGAGCATCACATCGAACTCGGTTGTAAAAGCATAAACCATATTTGAAATCACAAAACTGAGCACAGCCGTTAGCAGAATGACTTTACGATTTATACCGGAAACAAGTAAGGTCAGGAATGGACCTGAAATAGCAACGACTAAAGAAAATACACTTACAAGCCAGCCAGCCTGTGAAGTCGATATATTAAATTTTTGAGTGACCTGGGGTAAAACACCTATAATCCCCATTTCCGTTGTAATAATGCCGAATACGCCTAAAGCCAGAATAATAATAAGCAAAGAGTTAACCTGTTTCATTTTAAATGTAAGCCCCCATTATATTTATATATACAGATTTATAGATGTGTTTTACGAAAAAAAACCTCCTTTCTGTCTATAGTTCCTTTTGGATGTACTCGGCAAATTCCTGTATTGTCTTTTCGTTCCGACGATAGTACGTCCACTTCCCAATTCGCTCAGACTCCAACAAACCAGCTTTTTGCATCGTTAATAAATAACTTGAGATAACAGACTGTGCAAGTCCTGCTTTAGCCTGAATTTCCCCCACGCATACTCCGATTCGAAAATTAAGACCTTGGTTCAGATAAGCCTGTTCATCAAAAAATTCCTCTGGATTTTTTAACCACAGCATAATTAGACGACGTGTCTCATTAGACAAAGCTTTATAAATCAATGACGGTTCCATACAGAACATTATATCTACTTTATTAGATTTGTAAATATAAAATCCAGGTAGCTTTGCAGAAGAAATAAATTAATACTGCAACTGTCTATATAAAAAAAGGCTGTTTCCCCCACGGAAAATCCGCTCGGAAACAGCCTTTTTGCGTACCACTTCAACTACACTGACTTACTACGATTAGAGCGATACATCAAGTACAGGAAATACGGCGCACCGATCAGAGCGATCAGCAGCCCGGAGGGAATCTCCGTCGGCGCAAGCACCGTCCGTCCAATTGTATCAGCCAGCACCAGCATTACCGCTCCCAAGATGCTTGACAAAATAATGGAACGGCGTACATGGTGTCCGATCAACGTACGCACGATATGCGGAGCAATCAGCCCGATGAAGCCAATCGTACCCACGCAGGCTACCGCTCCTCCCGCCAGCAGCACACCCACTGCCATCGCCAGCAGCCGGGTGCGACGCACCGGAAGCCCCAGTCCCATGGCGCTGCTATCGTCAAATACCAAAAGATCGAAGCGGCGAGCTAGCCACCAGGCTACTGGCAACAACACGAGCAGAAAGGCCAGAATCGTCGTCACCTGCGCCCAGCTTCGCGCATAGGTACTGCCCGTCAGCCAAATATAACCGGTGCTGCCCCACAGCGAGCCTTGGATAATTAGTACCTGAATTCCGGCTGCTCCGATCGCTGATACGGCGATGCCGAGTAATATGACAACAGACGGATTCAGATGTTTGTTCCAGGATAGAAAGAAGATCACCGCCGCCGAAACTGCTGCTCCAGCGATCGCCGCGACTGGCAGCACATAAACAGGCAGTCCGGGCCAGACGATGATTACTGCAAGCGCGCCGAATCCCGCTCCAGAAGAAACCCCGATGATCGAGGCATCCGCCAAGGGATTGCGAACGGCTAGTTGGATCAAGACACCGCTGACCGCAAGCGCGATACCAGCCCCGGCCGCCACCAGCGTTCGTGGAATTCTAAACTGTAGCAAAGCCGAATTCGCGCTCTCACCGCCGAACAGGCCAGACAGCAGATCGCCCACCGGAATGCGCATTCCTCCAAACATCAGGCTGAATACGGTTAAAAGCACGGCCCCGCACGCAAACAATGTGACCAGCCTGCCATACGGTAATTTCCGAGAGCGCACACCTATGTTCATTGAAGACTGTCCGCCGATGCCGGAAGACAGTTTCATCCTCCACAGGATCAGCCAAATTAACCAAGGGGCCCCGATCAATGCCATTACTGCTCCGGTTGGCAGATCCATGCTTGATTGGTGGACCATTTTCGCCAGCACGTCAGCGCCCGTCAATAAAAGTGCCCCCCACAGGAAGGAACCAGGCAGCACCCAGCGATGCATTTTCAGGCCGCTTAAGCGCACCAAATGCGGAGCCACTAAACCTACAAACCCAATGGGTCCAATGACGCTGACTGTAATGGTCGACAGCAAGACCGCCAATACAATTCCCACCGCCCGGGTCAAGCCCACCTTTTGCCCGAGGGACGTGGATGTGGACTCATCCAGATCCAGCACATCGAATTGCCTCGACAGTAAAACCGCGATAACCGAGAGTCCTACAACCCAGGGCCAAGCATAAGTAGTTCCACTCCAATCGTTTTGCACAAGCGAACCGGAACCCCATAGAAACAATCCCTGCGTTTCAAAGGAGTAAAAAATATGTAATGCTCCGGTAAACGAACCGAGCACCATAGACACAATGAGGCCAGCAAGCGCCAGCCGGATCGGACTGCCAGCTCGCCCACCGCCCATGAAGTAAGCAAGCACCGCTGCCAGCAGGCCGCCGATGGCGGCAAACAGAAATGGAGCCTGATGCAGCAATCCGGGAAACATCACCGCGCCAAGCACAACCACAAAGTAGGCACCGGCGTTGATTCCGAGCGTATCAGAAGCCGCCAACGGATTTTTGGTGATGGCCTGCAACAATGCACCGGCGATCGCAAGCGCACCGCCAGCCAAGATTCCAATGACCGTACGCGGCATCCGCAGATCCCAAACCATATTGTGCTCAAGCGTATTCTGACGCTGGGTCAACGCCTCGATTACCGTATGCAGCGGGATCGGCGCCTCTCCGTAGCACAAGCTTACAAAAAAAAGCGCAATAAGGACAGCCAATCCGCCCCCAAAAATGCTTCCTACACGCCAAGCCTTCGACAAATTCGTTCTGTCTGCTCGGGTCATTTCGTCAGAACTCCAACCACCTGATCAACCAACACTTTCGATGAGATTGGGCCGCCGAACGTCCACGTTGTTCCGTCCAGTGGATAGATCCGTTTTTCTTTGACGAAATTCAGTTCTTTCCAGACTGAATTGTTCTTCATCGCGGCTCCAAATACATCGTCCGTCTTCTGCGTAATGTAGATAAAATGGCTGTCCTGTACCGCCGGAAGAGCTTCGATGCCAACAGTGCTGAATCCATATTTCTCGGTTTTGTCCGACTTCCAGTCGTTTACCATACCGAGTTTCGCAAGCGTCCCAACTACAAGCGAGTTATCCTTAAACATCCGTAGGCTGGCAGCATTTTGAGCTGTGAAGGCCTGAGTCAGCGCGTAGTGGAAATTCGCTTTTCCCGCTTTTTCCAATGCAGCCTTTGCCTCAATATAATGTTGGTCAAGTTCGCTTAGGACTTTATCCGCCTGCTCCGTTTTTCCAGTAGCGATAGCGATCTGCTTAAAGATCTCGACCATGCGGTCGTAATCATAACCGTTTCCCTTGTAAGGATCGTATTCTATCGTTGGTGCGATTCCCTTAAGCTGTGCGTAAATCGCTGCATTATTGTCTGCGTTAGAGATAATAAGGTCCGGTTTGAGCGCTGCGATCGCTTCCAAATTCGGTTCGCCCCGTGTACCGATATCAGTGACCGAATCAGCCAGTTTCGCCTCCTGTGTGACCCACAGCTTATAGTCGTCGTTGTCCGCATTACCAACAGGCTGCACACCCAGCGCGATCATATCTTCGGTAAACGTCCATTCCAGTACAACGATACGTTCGGCTGGCTTGTCCAGTTTGACTTCCCCGTGATCGTCTTTAACCATAACCGGCCCGGCCGCTTTGGTTGTCTGCTCAGACCCGGAAGTGGCTTCCGACTTCAAGCTATCCCCTACTGATCCGCAACCCGCCAATACAATAGCAAAAACCGTAAACAATAATAGGCCATTCAACATCTTTTTCATTTCTCTCATTCACCCCTGCATGTATATGTCTCATTAGAAAATGATAATCATTATCAGTAAAAGAGTATAGGGGTTGATGATTTTTGTCAACAAAGATTGTACTAAAGAACAGTACTATGTCGCATTGGAAAGCTCCCTCTGCCCGCTACCCGGAATTCCAAATTGAATCGCAAACGGGTTCCGTATATGATAGCTTTATCATTGTTTTTAAGGGAGGCTTCATTTACGTGGCAGTATTAATCAACGAGCAAATAAAGGCTTCCGAGGTCATGCTCACTGGACTCAACGGTGAGAAGATCGGTATCGTCTCGAGAGAGGAAGCCTTGGCTATGGCCCGATCCAAAGGAATGGATCTGGTCTGTACATCACTGATGAGCAGTCCTCCGCCATGTAGCCTAGTAGCTAAGGGCAAGGGAAAAGCGCTCGCGCAGAAGGAAACCGGAACACGCAAGGTGAGCGGTAGCAACATGGCTGGAAAGAGCAGTAAGGAAAAGGTCAAGGAGCTTCGCTTCACTGCTCATATCGAGGAGCATGACTACGACACGAAGCTGCGCCAAGCAGACAAACATCTGCGCTCCGGCAAGCCGGTGCAGTTGGTCGTAAAATCGTCCGGCGCCAAGGAAGCGGCCGCCGCCAAAGCGGTATTAGAGCGGCTATTGGTCGATCTGAAAGAAGCCGGAATGAAGGAAAGCGGAATCCAGACGGGCGGCAAAGGCTCACAGGTGAAATTAAATCCGCGTTGAGTAAATCAGTATCGTTTCTTTATTCGGCGAACCCCATCTCAAAGCAAAAACAGGCTGTTTACACAGAATGAAAAAGGGGCCGTTTCGGCCCCCTTCTACCTTTCTCATCAAAATCGTAATGATAACCATACAGCAGGGTCCCTGTTTTCCACACACTCAATTATCGAAAGATTTAACTTGCTGGTGACGTTACGTCACCAAGTATACTAACCTAGTAGATTATACTGGAAAATCAATGCATGGGAAGAAGGGAGACCTGTTGGGCAAAGGAGATTATTTATCGACTGGGCAGCTTGCCAAAAGTACAGGTATGACACTCCGAACTTTGCGATATTACGATCAGATTGGACTATTGACCCCGGAAGACCATCATTCTGGCTCTGCTCGCAAGTATACGGTGAAGGAACTGAAACGACTGCAGCGGATTCAGACGTTGAAGTATGTCGGGCTATCTCTTCAAGAAATTAAAGACATCTTAAACGCAGAGTTGATATCCGATGGGGACATCAGACATTCGTTGGAAGCACAGCTCGATATTCTCCAGAAGAAGATCGCTCATACGGAACATATCGTCCATGCTATTCGAAAAGCTTTGGAAAAGTTGGCCGATGGATCCGATTTGGATCGCTTCGCGGAGCTTATACAAGCCGTACAGAAGGAAGAGAATTGGGGGGATCAATATCGGACGGCCACCCGCTTGCAAGTACGAATCAATCTTTACGACAAGTTCAGTACGAATCCTCAAGGCTGGCATCGTTGGGTTTTTGATCAACTGGAAGTGACACCGGAAGCCCATATTCTCGAGTTGGGTTGCGGTGACGGGACCTTTTGGTTAAGAAATGCCGAACGAATTCCCAATAGCTGGCGCATCACGCTTACCGATATCTCCAGCGGAATGGTGGAGGAAGCACGTTGCCGCTTAGGAAGCAGCAATGCAATGTTTAAATTTTTGTCGGCTGACGCCCAACAGCTCCCTTTTCACGAAGAGCAATTCGATGTGGTGCTTGCTAACAATATGCTTTATCACGTCTCGGACATCTCCAGAGCGATCGAGGAAATGCACCGTGTTCTAAAGCCCGGGGGACTAGTTTGCACGTCGACGATGAGTACGCAACACCTTCAAGAGCTTGAGGACTTGGCGGCTTCCTTCGACCCCGATCTTCGCGTATTAGACCAAGCGATTCATCGGTTCCACCTAGGTAACGGAATGGACTTGCTGTCTTCATGCTTTTCTAATCTTCTGTTGCTCCATTACGACGACCGCCTGATGGTAGACAAAGCGGAACCCCTGATCGATTATATGATTTCGACTCCGATGAATGCAAGGGAACGACTTGTAGGAAAGGCCATCGATATGTTTCGTATCCATGTCAACCAAAACCTGAAGCAGACTGGTGTCCTTCAACTGACGAAAGAAAATGGAATATTTCTAGGGAGGAAATGAACATGAAAGCAATGGAGCAACAACCAAGAGTACGGATCGTCAAAGAGGAGCTTTTATCGGATAACTGGTACATCTTAAAGAAAGTCACGTTCGAGTATGAAAAAAATAGTGGCCAATGGGAGACACAATCCCGTGAAGTGTACGACCGCGGCAACGGAGCAACAATCCTTCTTTATAATCGAAAAAAACAAACCATAGTATTGACCAGACAGTTCCGAATGCCAACCTACCAGAACGGTAATGAGACGGGAATGCTTATCGAAACCTGTGCAGGTCTGCTCGATAAAGAGACACCGGAGGAAAGTATCCTGCGAGAAACGGAGGAAGAGACAGGATACCGTGTCGACTGTGTACAAAAGATTGGTGAGGCCTACATGTCGCCCGGATCGGTTACCGAAATCCTGTACTTTTTTGTAGCAGAGTATAACGAAGATATGGCAACAGGACTGGGTGGTGGACTCGAGGATGACCAGGAAAACATTGAAGTGGTAGAGCTTCCTTTTATTCAGGCGCTCAATTTGGTCAAAAGCGGAGAAATTCGTGATGCCAAGACGATTTTGCTGCTCCAATACGCTCAAATCCATGGTCTTTTAAAGGAAAAAACAAATTCGTTGCATATTCTTATAGCGGGACCTTATCGTTCCGGAACGTCTGATGATCCCGTGCTGATCGAGAAAAATGTTCAGTTCATGAATGAAATTGCTCTTCAAGTTTATGAAACTGGGCATTTACCGGTTCTAGGGGAGTGGTATGCATTGCCCCTAATCGCCACAGCTGGTTCCACTTCTTTGGGAGATGAGGTTTTCAACCGCATTTTTCATCCGTCCTCCATTCGCCTGCTAGACCACTGCGATGCAGTGCTTCGAATTGGAGGACCCTCGCAGGGTGCTGATGAAATGGTCAAGGTCGCAAGAGAGAAGCAACTGCTTATTTTCGAACATCTTGAGGATCTCCCACCCGTAACCCAACCCTAGACTTAGTCCATCTATTGCTAAACCTAAATCACCTGAACACTTTACATGCTCCAACACTTACCATTCAAATGAGCTTGTCGTTATTTATGCTAGGGTTCCACCGTGCTATCTATAACGGCAAGTGAAAAAGAGCATCCCGACAGAATACCCCTTCCCTGAAATCACTTGTCAGCGCAGATGAAGCCACTAACGGAGTCTTATATTATCCACTTTTCTTCACTTTCCATACATATTACAATCAAATGAAATATTTAAAATTCAAACTGCTTGATTTCACTCTCACTCTCGTTTATTCTCTGTATATGTATAGTACAAGTTGGTATTTTCATCAATTGGTGATCACTTGCAGGACTTCACAAAACTTTATCCGACGGGGTTCTTGTGTATCTTCGTTCTACCATGCACCTCCATTTATCGTCCGGAATTTTCATACGTTTATACAGGTCCTATTTTTGTTGATGCCTAATAACAGGGCCTAAGGTACTATGACAGATTTCGTTTTAATGATATATTGATAGGTACTATAAAAGACTAATTACCCAGGGCTTGGGCTGGAGGATGTATGAAAACAGAATCAAATCAAGACGAAGCCAGTTATTTATTTAATGTAGATGTATTAGTTAAAGGTCGTTCCAATGTAGAGGCCCTTCAGTTCCTGCTTAACCTCTTGAGTCAAAACGAACAAATTGCGGATAGCCGGATTCAATCCGGTATCGAACTTGGTAATTTAATCGAAGCTGCACTGTATCTAAAAAAACAGTCAGCCGCTAACGGCTCATCTGACGCTGCCGCTAAGCTTGCGGAGAAGTTCTCCAAGAAAAAATTAGACGCGGCTTTGAACAAGCCACCTGTCGTTCAAGAGATCAAACAATCCCACGTACAGCCGAAGCCTGTAACACAACAAGAACTTAGCACCCATGATTGGATTAAACGTTATATACAAGATAATACGCTTGTACGGTTAATCGTGAACCGCTATGGCGGACAACGAAGCATCCCGTGTCGCATACTTAATTTGGATCATGATAATAGCTTGTTGAGTGTGTATCATGTGGATGAGAAGCAGGTTTACTCCTTTAAAATGAATGAAATTGATGAAATCACATCGTAAAAGTAAAACACTTACATCATGAAATAAACACGCAAAAAGAGAATCGTTTGGAAAAACGTTATGTGTTTCCAAGCGATTCTCTTTTTTGTGATATGATCTGGAAAGTTAAACTAATCCTCTTTCTTCAAACCCAAGGCAGCTAATGCCAGCAAAAGCCAACCTGCGATAAAACACACGCCCCCCAGCGGGGTAATGGCACCTAACACGCGAATTCCGGTCAAACTCAGCACATACAAGCTGCCGGAAAACAAAATGATTCCCGTAAACAGCAGCCGCGCTGCCCATTTTAAACGAGCCGACGCTCCCCACTGTCCCGCAGCCAATGCAATGATCAGCAAACCGACAGCATGAATCATATGATATTTCACACCGGTTTCATATACGGCCAAAGCGTCCGCGTCGATCCGCGTTTTCACGATATGAGCCCCGAACGCTCCAATAGCTACCGCCAGCAGCATCATTATAGATCCCACAATTATCCATCTGCGTTGCATGTTTGTGTACTCCTTTTCATCTCATCCTCTAATCCAAGCTATCTCTTTATTTTATCGAATCCGTATGAAGTTTACCAGCCACTCCATTTAAATTGGAACCTTGCAGAATTCCATGATTAAACCCTACCTTTTGGAGGGTAATGTGTAAGGTCCCTTGCTTTTTTGTTCATTTTGTGGAAAATTAGTACCTGTTCGGATACTGTTCAAGGAGTTGAAAAAATGAGTAACCAAGATCCTAATCTGCAAAAGCCTGTTGCGTCTGAGGAGCATCCTGTTTTTTCAGAAGCTCCCGTCTTCCAGCCTCCAGTCAAGCTCAAGCATTCCGGTCCCGGTATTGCTTCTTTTATTATGTCGCTCGTCAGCCTGATCGGGTATATCATTCTGGCTGTTATGGTCATTAATCTGTTGGCTCATTTCAGCCAATACCAAACCCTGGACCCGGAAGTTGTTCTGCAACAAACCGGAGCCGTCCTGCTTCCTTTTGTATTTTTAGGCAGTCTGTTATTAAATTGCGCCGGGCTTGTGGTCGGCATTATTGGAATTGCGTTGAAGAACCGTAAGAAAGCCTTTGCCATTGCAGGGTTAATCATTAATGTGTTCATTATTCTGGGCTTCATTGCACTTCTGGCCATGGGTCTTGCCGTTCCGAGTAACACAGCGGATATCTATCCTTCCTCTGTGCAATCCTTATAATATCTCCGCATCACACAGAGAGGATTCAATGTATGAACAAAATCAAAATTTTTGCGGACAGTACCAGTGATATTCCAGTCCAATGGCGCGAACAGTACGAGATTGGCATTGTACCATTGTATACGGTGTTTGGGGATGAATCATTAAGGGATGGTGTGGATATCCAGCCAGAACAGTTATTTCAGCGCGTAAGTCGTGAGGGACATTTGCCGCGAACCGCCGCACCTTCTCCATCGGACTTTATTCAAGCCTTTGCTCCCTACATAGAACAAGGGGACGACATTTTATATATCAGTCTGTCTTCCGAGCTGTCCTCAACCTACCAAAATGCGCTGCTCGCTACCTCCGAGTTCCCGGAAGGCCGCATTACCGTCTTTGATTCCCTGAATCTGTCGTGCGGCTTTGGCATGCTCGTGATGAAGGCCGCACGCGCTGCAGCCAACGGCAGTACAATGGAACAGATTGTGGACATGTTGACGAGAACCCGCCCCTTGATAGACACGGAATTCGTCATTGATACGCTCGAATATCTGTACAAAGGCGGAAGATGCTCAGGGATGCAAAACCTGATCGGTAGTCTGCTCAAAATTCGTCCGGTGATCAAAGTAATAGACGGAAAAATGACACCTGCGTACAAAGTCCGCGGCAAACGTGAAAAGGCGCTGGATCAGATGCTGCAAAATGCCCTGAACCAGCGGGAACATATGGATAACGATATCATTATTGTCGTACATGCTTTGGCTAAGGAAGATGCACTGATGCTGCAAGCCCGTTTGCAGGAAGAAACGGGAGCGCAAGAGGTGCTGCTGGCAACAGCCGGATGTGTCATTTCCAGTCATTGTGGTCCACAGACGATTGGTATAATGTATGCCAAAAAAGAATAGTTTCGAATGTGAAGTCCCTTGCCTCTACCAGGTAAGGGCTTTTTTGTGTTTTCCAACAATTTAGCAATGAATAACTTTACTATTTTTGATAGTATTAGTCGTCATGTGACGAACGATTCGTCTGACAATCTATCATAAAAAAGAAGGTTATTGTGTATGAGCCCCATACGATCACGCTTGCTAACCAAACTCACCCTGTTGGCGACTGCCGCCATTACTATAATAACTGCATCCGCTTCAAGTTTATCCGTTCCCGCAGCCGCAGCCGGTGTGGCGTTTCGGGATATTTCAGACAGCTATGCTTATCATTCGATCACCTCACTGCACGCCAAAGGAATTTTGGCAGGTACACGACCCGGCTACTTTTCTCCCAAAAAGGCGGTTACGAGAGCCGAATGGGTTACCGCGCTGGATCGCACACTCGGTCTGGAACCTGTACAAGCATCTGTCTCCTCCTATCGGGATGTATCCAAACAAGCCTGGTATTACGGATGGATTGAAGCAGCCTCCCAGCTTGGCGTGGTGCAGGGAGGGACATCCGCCACGTTTCAATCCAACAGCCCTGTAACCCGGCAAGAAGCAGCCTTGATGATCGCACGCCTCATACGCTCGACGGGATCAGGAGCAGCGGTTTCCACTTTTACAGACACCGACCAGATTGCAGATTGGGCTGTTGAAGCTGTAACTACCGTGAACCGTTACGGCTTTATGAAAGGGGAAGACAACCAATTTCGCCCCACATCTTCCCTGACCCGCGAAGAAACAGCAGTACTTCTGGAACGTCTGCTGACGTATTCAACACAGCATGCCTCCAAAACAGCCTCCACGGCATCTTCCATCCGACTAGGCTGGCAATATGACCAGAGCGTTCAACAGTTTGAAAGCTCCGTGCTTCAATCTAACATCAACACCCTATCACCACGCTGGTTTTTTCTAAACGAAACGGGTAATATTAGTGATCTTACAAACACCTCGCTCCTCACCTGGTCCAAACAGCATCAAAAAAAAGTCTGGGCGATGGTAGGCAACCGTTCCAATCTAACGATGACACACCAAATTCTGTCCAGTGAGGTTTTACGGAACAAAACCATAACTCAGCTTACGAATGCCGTATCTACACATCATCTGGATGGGCTTGTGATTGATTTTGAAAATGTAGCTGGTCAGGATCGTACTCAGCTCACGTTGTTCATCCAACAATTAAAGGCCAAGTTAAAAAGCCTGAATGCTGTACTGGCAATCTGCGTATCTCCTGATTACGGTACAGACTGGACAGCCGCCTTTGATTATAAGCAACTTGGCGCTGCGGCAGACTATTTGATTCTGATGGGATATGACGAACATTGGGGAGGCAGCTCAACCCCCGGCTCCGTATCCTCATTACCTTGGCTCCGTGAAAGCGTACGGCGCTTTCTACTAACCACCGATCGTGATAAAGCGATATTGGCATTGCCTCTATTCACACGAAATTGGACCCTCAATGCGAGTGGTCAATCGGTCGCTTCCTCGGATATTTCACTGATTGAGCAGAACCAGCTTGTATCCCGTTCCACCTCCAAACCGATCTGGCATGAGGATATTCAGCAGTATACGGTTTCCTACAGGGATACTCAGCTTCATAAGCTATGGTTGGAGGAAGGGCGATCCTTCACCCGTAAATACCGTCTGGGACAGGACAAAGGCTTTGCAGGCTTCGCCTACTGGTATGTAGGCGGGGCAAGCTCTGATCTATGGTCCAGTGTGAAAAATGCAGACCGTTTCGCACAGCGTGGTTTGTAAAAGCCAAAAAACCTTCAACTCCACTTTTAGCGTGAGGTTGAAGGTTTTTTGCTACATATTATCGTCCGTCTATGACCGGTATGCAACGATTCCGTTCACAACCGTCATGCGTGCTTTAACGTCAAGTAAAGTCTGAGGCCGCTCCGATAAATCCCGGTCAATAACCGTAAAATCGGCGACTTTCCCTACAGCCATCGAACCCCGTTCATTCGCTTCTCCCGCAGCCACTGCACTTCCGAGGGTAAACAGATGAATCGCTTCGTGAATGTCCAGCTTTTCATTTGGAAGATAACCCTCATGCGTCTCTTCCGGCTTGGTGCGGGTCACAGCGGCATGCATACCGAGAAAAGGGTCCAACGGCTCAATCGGCGCGTCACTGCCGCCAGCACATGGAATACCTGCGTCCAGCAGCTTTTTCCAGGCATACAAATATTCGGTACGTCCCGCGCCAACCCGATCCAGCACCCACGGGAAATCACTTGCTACAAAACGCGGCTGGATGTCCGCAATCAGCGGCAGCTTCGCCATTCTCTTAACTAAATTGGCAGTCAGCACCTGTCCGTGGATCAGACGATCCGGCAAACCGCTTTCCTCCGTTAGCGCATGGGCTTCCATCGCTGTCAAAATCATATGCGCCGCCCCATCCCCTATCGCATGTACAGCGACCGGAAAACCTGCGGCTCTGACAGCCGCCACCATCTGATTCAGCTCTGGTTGCAGTTGAATCGCCATGCCGCTGGTATGAGGAGCATCGCTATAGGGCGCAGACAATAGCGCAGTTCTTCCACCAATTGCACCATCGGCAAACATTTTTACCGCACCGATTTTAAACCACTCATTTCCGTCACCAGCACGCAGCCCTTTCGCTTTCGCTTCTTCCATGAACGGATGATAGATAAGCTGATGCGTACGAAAAGCAATGCCTTCCTCCCTCAGCTCCCTGTAAATCCGCTGCATGGTGTCCACGCTGCCCAGAAAACGTAAATCCTCCGTGTGCGCAGCCGTCAATCCGAGCCGTAGTGCATCCAGACAAGCTCGGCGGATTGCATCTTTTTTAACCGAATAATCCGGCTCTGGCTGCACACTTGTAAAGGCAGTGGACGCTTCCTCATAAATCAATCCGTTCAACTGTCCATCAGCATTTCTTCCGTAGGCTCCCGAAGCCGGATCAGGGGTGTTCTCGCCAATACCAGCGCGTCGAAACGCTTCTGAATTCGCCAGAAACGCATGAAAGCAAGTACGAGTCAAATATACCGGGTGCTGATCCGTAATGGCATCAAGCTCGGATAGGGTCGGAATCTCAACAGGAATAAACGCATTTTCGTTCCAGTTCAGCCCTAAAATCCATTCTCCCGGCGGTGTTACCGCAACCCGTTTACGCAGCATATCAAGCATTTCTTCCTTCGAAGTAGCCGACGTAAAATCCAGCATCGCCAGCTTCATGCCATGCATGGACAAATGCATATGTGAGTCGGTCAAGCCCGGCAACACATAAGCGTCCTCCCAATCCACCGTGTCATATTCCTTACCCGACAATTGCAATTCAAGCTCCCGTGCTTGTCCGATGGCCTGTATAATGCCGTTTTGTACAATGACCGAATCTCCCTTGGCAGCCCCTTCCCCATACAGCTTGCCGTGCTTGAACAATGTTAGTGTCAACGCAGCTCATCTCCCTTTTTTTCAACTATATAAACCGAACTAAAGAGTTACTATAGCGCCACTGCGCAGTCGGATGGTGCTTCATATCACGCCTGTGCTGCCGATTCCAAACATAGTGTATGTATGTCTACCTGCTGCACCAGATCGGCAAAGTGGTCATGCGTTGCACAGACAGCCATTTTGTAGTGTCCATCGATCTCATACTGTTTAAAATGACAATACTCGGTGGTAAAGCCTTCCGTCGTAAAACCGATCAACGAACGCTCGCTTAAATCGAATGAAAATGACTTTAGCGGCAACGTTAATCCCTGCCCTTCGGCCTTCACAAAGCTTTCCTTGAGCGTCCACAGATCGTAAAAATAGGATAAGCGGCTCTCCGCCTCCTGGCGCATCAACGCATCATACTCCTTGTCCGAAAAGCACACCCTCCCCACCTCAAAATCAATAGGACGGAGCTGTTCAATGTCGATTCCGAGCGGATGATCATCCACGGCGCATACCACCCATTTTCCCGAGTGAGAAACATTAAAATGGAATGCGGGTGCATTCAACAAGGAAGGCTTGCCGAAAGCATTATATGTAAACTGAAGACTGGCGTTGGATACCTTCAATTGCCGACAGGCCAGCCACCTTAACAACACATCGGCGTATAAGCCCCTTACAGCATCTTCCAGATGTAAAAAACGATCCAGCTTCTGCCGCTTTTCAGTCGAAACCCGGTTCAGCAGTGACTCGTAATGACCTTCTGCCTCCGGCTTGCTCGTGTCAATCGCATATATTTCCATGGTTGCCCCCTATGACGTAATAAGTGTGCGGTGTACATGGTCAATATACTACTCTAGCACTTTCAATTCAATATGGATACAATTGGGATATAATCCTCTTGCTGATCACATCGCATCATCAGACAGGTGATAGGCATCGGCATAGAGAGCTATTCAGTACAAATCATTTTTGTAAGCGCTTTAAAAACATACAGAGGAGGACGAAACAATGAAATATGATTTTGCCGTCTTACTGTGTATTATGCTCGCTGTTTTGCTGTCGTTGAGCATTTTCCAGATGTTTTCACCCAAGATCGCTTCAGCCGCTCCAGCGAATGTTGTGAATGGTATTCAGTTTAAAGACACTGCTGGAAACGTGGTCCATGCCCATGGGGGCGGTATGATTAAGGTAGACGGTTACTACTACTGGTTTGGTGAAAATCGCAACCCCAACGGCACGTTCAAGGCGGTATCCGCCTACCGTTCCTCTGATTTAAGAAACTGGGAATTCCGCAAAAACGTGCTAACTAGCAGTTCCGCAGTAGAGCTGAATGTTTCGAATATTGAACGTCCAAAAGTCATTTATAATGAGAAAACACGCAAATACGTATTGTGGATGCACAAGGAAAATGGAGTTAATTACAACGAAGCCCGGGTGGCAGTTGCCTCTTCCGATACAGTAGACGGCGATTACACCTATCAGGGCAGCTTCCGTCCACTGGATTACGATTCAAGGGATATGACTGTGTACAATGACAATGGTACGGCGTATCTGATCTCAGCTACTCGCGTGAATGCCGACCTGAACATTTATCGTCTGACACCGGATTTTCTGCAAGTTGAAGCGCTAGTGACCACGCTCTGGCCGGGACAATATCGTGAAGCTCCGGCAATGTTCAAAAAAGGAGACGTCTACTTCCTGATCACATCCGGGGCAACGGGCTGGAACCCCAACCAAGCCAAGTATGCTACGGCATCCAGCATTGAAGGTACGTGGAGCAACACGATTAACTTCGGAGACAGTACGACCTACGGTTCACAGTCGGCCTACGTTATTCCGGTAGAAGGTACTCAGACGACCTCGTACCTGTATTTGGGCGACCGTTGGGCCGGAGCGTGGAGCGGTCCTGTGCAGGATTCACAATATGTATGGCTGCCGCTGCGTTTTCCAACCGGGACTTCTTTGGCTATGGACTGGTTCGACAGTATGAACATCGACACCGCCAGCGGGGTAGTTCAAGGCGTAACCACGCCAATCGCCATTGATCCGGACGGATACTATCAGTTGGTAAGCCGCAAGAGCAACAAGCCGCTGAATGTAATTGACGGTGCAACCACGGATGGAGCGGATCTGGAACAGCGTGCGGATTCGGGAGCATCCAGCCAGCAATGGCAGCTCAAAGACGCAGGCGGCGGATATTACAAAATCGTCAACCGCAACAGTGGCAAGCTGATCGGCGTTGAAAACGGAGCGACGACGGACGGCGCGGTCATCGAGCAATGGAGCGACGGAGGCTGGTCCAGCCAGCAATGGCAACTGGTATCTGTAACCGGAGGTTATTACAAACTGAAAAACCGGGCAACGGGCAAGCTGATCGACATTTCCGAAGGCACTACCGACGATGGAGCCAAAGCGATTCAATGGGGGGATAACGGCGGAACGAATCAGCATTTTCGTGTAGTGAAAGTAGATTAGTTCATTCATCATCGAATAGACATCATCATTGTCATTGAAGTAGCAGCTTCCAGTGACTCCGTTATTTCCAAAAAGCCGTCTTCCCAGCAGCTCACTGCTAACGGAAGAACGGCTTCTTTTTGCGGGAAAATGATAGTTGACCTGTATCTGGGCTATCCCTTGTCCAGATCGGCTTGAAGCGCGTCAGAATGTTACAGTTCCCACGGATAATCTGTCGTCAGGAAGCTCGCCAGTTGCTTGCTTTCCTCCCTGCGCTGACGCCGTATCGCTGCACGCGATGGCGCAGTCTGGTGCAATTGTAATTCTTCTTCTGTCTCTGGAGTGACCTGCGGCACGATAACTTTACGGTTGTTCTCGTCCAGCGCCACAAAGGTCAGGAAGGCGGTGGCTGCGATTTTCCGGTCGCCAGTCATTAGTCCTTCGCGAATGACCTTCACAAATACCTCCATAGAGCTACGGCCTGTCCAGGTTACAAACGCCTCCAGCGTGACGGAATCGCTCGGATGGATGGGCAGCAAAAAATCCACCGAATCCGTAGACGCCGTGACCGTATTCGTGCGGCATAGCTTGGAGGCTGCGATAGACGCAATATCGTCGATATACGACATCAATCGGCCTCCGAAGAGCGTGTTGTGATTGTTGATATCGTTGGGAAATACACGGGACGTCTTGAAGCAGTAGGTTTCTCGGATGTACTTGCTTTCCATGAGTTTTCTTCCTCTCTTTTCCTCGTAGCTATCTTTTTATATAGTGGAAGCCTGTTTTAGACTGTGCTAATCATCCCACTAATCCGCATAATAAATCAATACATAAAAATCCGCATCCTCATCCGACTCATTACGGTACGTATGAAGGTCAGTTACTTGAAATTGCACAGCATCCCCTGCACTCAGTTTAAGCTGTTGTCCCTGCATTTCAAAGTACATTTCCCCGCGGATCATGAGAATCGATTCTTCTCCCAGATGCTTCTCTGCCTGATGTGTAAAGCCCGGCTTCAGACTTACGGTGAACACCTCGAACTTCTTTTCCGAATGATACGGGAAGATAGGGTAAACAAAATAGTTACCATCCTCATCAATCACCGGATGCAGGTCTTCCCTGCTGATTTTAGTGATTTGCGGGGAGTCCTCTTTGAGGAATGTGGAAAAGGACACATGCAAACCGTTGGCGATTTTCCAAAGTGTAGTCACCGTAGGATTGGATTTTCCCTTCTCAATCTGTGCCAGCATTCCTTTGCTGACCCCTGTCAGTTCTGCCACTTTATCCAGGCTAAGTCCTCTAATCTTCCTGATATGAGCCAAATTAGAACCGACGATATACTGCATTGAATCCACAGATCGTGCCTCCTCGTATCCAAATGTCTATACAGCCCATAAACACCACTTTCTGTACGACCACTATACACTAAAAATAAATAATATCATTTGGGAGAGATCCATTCGAAAAATGAATCTACATATAAGTCTTTACAGATCTTTTGCAATTTAGGATACACGACTCATTATCCTATTCAATATAAAAAAGTGTCAAATTGAAAAATCAATTTGACACTTTTTTTATATGTTGTGAATTGCCTAATAGCCCACACCTTGTTAGCAACTCAACTTTTGCAGCTTGAATGACCGAATAAACCCTTGATATACAAAGGCGAATCAGCTATCCACTGGTGGAGTTGACACCATACGTTTTGTTTGCTTTGTTTGTTTTTTGCGGATGCGAGATCTACAAAGAATGACATCAATTGTTGCAGAGTCGTTTGGTAATCCAGATCACGTACTGCATCGGCATACCAAAAGAATTGCCCAGTCTGGACAGAACCGAGCTCCAAATAGCATCTTTTTTGTTTTGGGCAAAACGCGGCAGATCTCACTTAGCGTGAACCAGTTGTCCATTAACACATAATCTGTTCGAAAGCCTGCACGCAAAGCGTGCTTCACTAAGCTGTTTTGGGGTATTAACTTGCCTTAGCATGATGGGAATGTGGAAGTACACCTTAATGATGTTTTTTCTTCAACTAAAGCACCGATTTGTATTATAAAGTTAATCAGAAGAGACAGATTGTTACACCTGACTTCCTAGGGAGTTATGGATATAGAATGTCCTTTTTACAAACTCAATAACTTCTTCTGACGTTTTCATTGATAGAACGGCCTCTTTAATGTTTTGTGCATGTTCACTTGCCAGCTCTTTGATTTGTGTACGTGCCAGGAGGATTGAGGTTGCACTCATGGAGAACTCATTAAGCCCCAGACTAAGCAATAAAGGAATAGCCATCGGATCGCCTGCCATTTCTCCGCACATCCCAACCCATTTTCCTTCTTTGTGCGCCGCATCAATGACCATTGAAATGAGCCGTAAAATAGCTGGATTATATGGTTGATACAAGTAGGATACGCGTTCATTCATGCGATCAGCGGCCAGGGTATATTGGATCAAATCATTGGTTCCAATGCTAAAAAAGTCAATCTCTTTGGCAAATTGATCCGCCATTACAGCGGTAGATGGTATTTCTACCATCATGCCAATTTCAATATTATCCGCTGCTTTTACACCGTTGGCCGCAAGCTTTTCTTTTTCTTCCAAAAGAATGGCTTTTGCTTCCCTAAATTCAGATAATGTTGCAATCATAGGGAACATGATTTTCAAGTTTCCATAGCTGCTTGCACGTAATAATGCACGTAATTGCGTACGGAAAATATTTTGTTCTTCCAAGCATAAACGAATCGCTCTAAAGCCTAAAAACGGGTTCATTTCTTTGGGCAGATTTAAGTAAGGCAGCTCTTTATCTCCGCCGATGTCCAGCGTACGGACAACAACCGGCTTCCCTTCCATTTTTTCAAGAACTGTTTTGTAAGCATTAAATTGCTCTTCCTCTGTCGGAAGCCGGTCTCTACCCATGTAAAGGAACTCCGTACGGTAAAGCCCGACCGCTTCCCCTCCATTTTCCAGCACACTTTTAACATCAGCCGGTGTACCGATGTTTGCGGCCAGTTCCACATGCATGCCATCTTTAGTTACCGTCGGCTCATGAACCAATTTGGCCCACTGCGCTTTTTGCGTTTCGTATTTTGCTTTTTTCGCTTCATATTGTGCGATGATTTCTGATGATGGGTCTATGATGACTTCGCCCTCCAAACCGTCGACAATGACAACTACGCCGTTTTTAATCCTGGCCGTAGCTTGTTTTGTGCCGACGACAGACGGGATTTCCATGGAGCGGGCCATGATTGCCGAATGGGAAGTGCGGCCACCGATATCCGTCGTAAAACCTTTCACATATCGGCGGTTTAACTGCGCGGTATCGGAAGGTGTCAAATCCTTGGCGATGATGACGACTTCTTCGGAAATCAAGCTAGGATTGGAAATTGGCACGTCTAATAAATGGGCGATTATCCGATTCATTACATCGCGGATGTCCTTCGCACGTTCCCGCATATATTCGTTTTCCATAGATTCCAGCATGGAAACAAATATGTCGGCTGATTCTTTTAAGGCAAATTCCGCATTCACGCCTTCCGTGCCTATCCGCTCGAACACCGGATTTAACAACTCCGGGTCGTTTAACACCAATAACTGGGCTACGAGAATTTCCGCTTTATCGGCGCCAAGCTCTCGGTTTACATATTCCGTAATTTTTTTCAGTTCATCTTTTGCGCAGCCGATAGCCTGCTCCAATCGCCGTTTTTCGGCGTCCCGGTCGATAATACTTTTTTTAATAATTTGAAGCTCCGGCTCCTCCAAGCGGTAGGCTTTGGCGACCGCAATACCAGCTGAAGCGCCGATTCCTTTCAGATAACTTCGCATGGTTCGCTAAGCCCTTCGTTCTTTAATGCTTCTTCAATCCCTTGGATCGCCTTATTCGCATCGGAACCTACCGCAGCAATTTGAATTTGCGCTCCATGTGGAACACCTAAAGACATGACGCCCACAATCGATTTTAAGTTAATGGATCGACCGTTATATTCGATGTTCACCTCCGCATTGTATTGACTTGCGGCTTGAACCAAGATGGAAGCCGGACGAGTGTGTATGCCTAATTCGTCAATGACTGTAAATGTTTTTTTCACCATAGTTTCTATCTCCTCTTTCTATATAAATTGCTCTTTCTTTAATTCAATTTATACAGTCTCCCAAATTTAAATAGCATCTTTTCGAGCAGCAGGGTTCCTGGACCCGTTAAAATAAAGGCGATCATCGTTTTTCATGCTTTCCGCATCGTAAATGCGGGTATAGTAGGAGAAGGACATAAAGTCCGCCGTATTTCTCAATGCTTCTTCATCGCCCTCTGCAAATTCGACAGTGATGTTATTGTCGGCGAAATAACGGAAAGCATAACCCGGGTAATATCCGCGAAGCAGAATATCGGAGAAAAAGTACTCCATCTGATTTCTGCGCACGGTGGCAAAGATGTCTTCCGGCCGACAGGTAGCCGGATAAGCCGGTCCCCCACACAGCATCATCCCGATTTGCAAATTTGGATCCAGACTTTTGGCATATTTCGTGATCAGGCCGCAGGCAACAAATTCATGATGCAAGCCTTGATATTTGGCGGAGGCCAAATCATCCACCACATCCTCCGCAATGCCCAGGTGGTTGAAGGATTCATGATCGATCAAATTGATTTGATTAACGATAATCCAATATTTCACTTTTTTATGGTACCGATCAAAAACCACTTGGCTGAATCGAACAAAGAAGTCGATCATTTCTCTGGAGTACCACCCTTTATAAGCCGTCGTTAAATGAATCGGCATTTCATAATGCGATAGGGTGATCATCGGCTCCATGCCGTTCGCTATAATTTCGTCGATCAGGTCATCATAAAATTTCAAGCCTGCTTCATTAGGCTGTGTTTCGTCACCAATGGGAAAAATTCTTGCCCAGTTAATCGAGGTGCGAAAGGTTTTGAGTCCCAGTTCCCCTAACAATTTCAAGTCTTCTTTATAGGTGTGATAGAAATCGATTCCCCAACGTTTCGGGAAAACTCGATCTTCGCTTTGAATGGCTTCTTTAATATAGTCCGTAGTCAGTTCTAAATTCGACTTTTTATCTAAAGGAATACCATCCAAATATTCATTAATATCCGCTACGCTTAACCCTTATCCGTCAACATTGTAAGCACCTTCTAATTGGTTGGCGGCAACCGCTCCCCCCCATAAAAAATCGGATGGGAATCCTGTTGGAATGTTCTTCATTTTGATTACTTCCTTTCGTTATTTATTAGTCATTTCCAGTTGGATCAATCTCTGGTTCAAGCTCTCGAAAATATCAATTAACCGCTTGGTAATATTAATTTCACTATAGACCGTCATGAGCGTATCTTGCGCATGGGCAAATAAAACGGAGTAACCTCCTTTTACTCCTTCCGTTTCTTTTTGGATACAATTCGTTTGCACGCGATGAGCGATGACAATTTCCGCATTGGCTAATTTCATCTTCTCCTTAACGCTGTCAAAGTCGCTTTTTTCAATATCCTTTAGTGCATCCGTACAATGTTTTCTTGCTTCCCCTGCGTGCAAAATGATTTGCATCGCATTTTGGGCTACTTGTTCCGAAGTCATAATAAAGTCTCCTTAACAGATTAATTGGTTTGTGGCAATTCTTTTTCAAGCTCTTGTTTTTCGTAGGTTTTGAAAAATGGATACCAAATCATCGTGGCTACCGCGACAACGATTAACATCAGGATAATGCCTGTAATGGTTCCCGTTGTAATCCACGTGGAAATTGGAAAAGGAACGTACCACATATCGAAAACCACTTCGGGATGGGGCCAAAGTGAATGACTTTGGTTCCGATCCAAACGATCAACGGTAAAATCAAACCATTGATCCACATAGGCACCATCATAATGGGATTCCATACGATTGAACCAAACACTAAAGGCTCGTTGATATTAAAGATAGAAGGTACCAAACATGCGCGTCCTAGCGCTTTTAGCTTGGTGCTTTTAGAAAGTAGATGCATAATGGCCAGCGGCAACGTACAGGCCACACCACCTACCCACAAGTATGCCGAATAAATCGTTTCGGCCGTTACGATATTATGCGCCCCCGCGGTAGCGTTTGCCATAATGGCCGCCAGAAAAATCGGCTTGGTGACAGGGGTCAAAATCCAACTGGAAATCCCCATGGAATACAAGAAACAGCTGATAAACAGAATTAACATGAATCCCCAAGGTGTCTCTACCACGTTGGCCAACGGCATAAAAATATTTAAAATGATGTTGTATATATCAATATGAACGAGATCGACCAACACCCAGGCCAGAACGATAGTCACCCCAATGGGAAGCATGGAATCAAACCAGGATCTGACAAAGTCCGGGATGACGGAATCTTCTTTGAAAAAGGAGAATTTTCCGAACAGCCCCATGATATAACCGGTAATCATAGCGGCGATGATGGCAACGAACATCCCTCCGGTGCCCAAAGAACTATGAGTAAAACCAACCGTACCGTCCTTTACGACTTGAGGAGTTACGATGATCAAAAAAGTAACCAGGCTTGTACATCCGGCAATAAAGCGCTGTTTTTTTAACTTCTTCTTTTCCATCAAATTAAACGGAATCAGGAAAGAAACCAACAGCGAAAGCATACCCATCGTCCATCCGAACGGAACCCAAAAATCAGGGTAGTTTTTGATATGATACACATCTCCAGGTATAGTCAGAAGACAAAATACCGATCCTAAAAGAATAAAAGGCAACAATTGCATGACAGAATCCTTAAGTGTGATTACCCATACATTGTTATTGACTTTATTCATTTTCGGAGAGGGTCGAATATCGATTCCGTGAATTCCATTTCACCATCAACAATCGTTTGGGTTATCATTTTATTGTTTTTTACAGAACACACTTTCTGCTTAATCGTTTCTCGATCTACAGCAGCAGCACCATACTGATTGTTAAATTCCTGACTATCGATTTTGGAAATAATATCCATTATGATAAAACTCCCTTGAATATAGGATTTATCAAACCATATCAAGGAATGGCTGAACATAAATAGCGTGCAGACAAGAGCGCTGCACGCTATTTATAATACACTTTGTTCAAGTGTCATAGTAAAAAAACGGTCGCATATCCTTTCCACAGTACCAGATCAATATCAAAATTTATACGTATATCGGTTTCTTCGTAACATACAACGTCTTAAAAGGTGGGAAAGGAACATAATTAAATTCCTTTCGTATACCTTCCACATTTGTAGCAAACCCCGACTTTGAGCAGCGGCGCGAAGAAAACTATAAGGCATTGAATCAACCGTTAGATGCGGATTCGTTTATTACGGCGCTGAAACAAGAAATGGTCGAAGGGCTCGAAAAACTGAATGCCGGGATGCCAAAGAACCCCAAAGTACGGATTACAGAAAGAGGAAGCGTCTGATTCTTTCCGTTTACGGATTAGGGACCAATACAGGCTTAAAACGGGTCAGTGCCGGTGATTTTGGCGAAAGCTATAAAGATCTGCTTTATGTGCGGCGTAAATTCATTCACAAAGATAACTTGCGCAATGCCATTGCTGAAGTGGTCAATGCCATCTTTCGGGTACGGATGCAGGAAATTTGGGGAGAAGGAACCACTTCTTGTGCATCCGACTCAAAGAAGTTTGGGGCCTGGGATCAGAATTTGATGACAGAGTGGCATATCCGGTACCGTGGCCGTGGCGTGATGATTTACTGGCAGTGGAGAAAAATTCAACTTGTATCTATTCGCAGCTCAAATCTTGTTCCTCATCCGAGATTGCAGCTATGATCGAAGGGCTGCTACGACATTGCACCGATATGGAAGTAGAGAAAAACTATGTAGATTCTCACAGTCAAAGTGAAGTCGCCTTTGCTTTTTGCCATCTGCCGGGCTTTCAACTCATGCCTCGATTAAAGGCGGTTCATTCGCAAAAACTGTACAGGCCCGAACCAGGGATGACGGATGCCTACCCGAATTTACAACCGGTGCTGACCCGTCCGATCAATTGGGAGCTGATTCGGCAGCTGTACGATCAAAGGTTGCTATAATTCCCACTGATCCCCGCTTCCATACCGCCGCAACGAGCGCTACAGTCAGCCTTTAACAGCAGTGCGTGATTTTAAAAAAGTTTGTGTCGCTGTGCGGCGACACAAACTAAACTCATAGAGATACAAATGTCATTATTTAACCAACCTTAATCATTCATCTTTATGTTTTAGTTTCACTTTAACATCATTAAAAAAAGCCGTTGTATCCCATACATTGAGACCAAAGTATCCTTCTTTATAAGTTTGATCTTTTGTGTCGATAACTAATTTATTGTTCAAATAAACCTTAGTGATATTGCCTTGCGCTTCTACTTTGAGATGATAATCTGTATTTGGCTGTAAATCCAATTTTCCATCATTGTTATATGTTGCAATCTCATATCCGGTTCCATCAACAAATTTAATGAATTTTACAACATTATTTTTTATATCAACATTTGCTGCATACGAATTCTTTGCTGTTAAGTCAGAACGAAAAACCAACGAACCAGCTCCAATGGAATTGTCTATCAAATCTTTTTCAGAATTACCGGGGTGGGAATCTGTATCTGGCACGTTTATATTGGCTTCATATACAAAATTCCTGCCGGTCACTTTTGATACTATAAAAGCATCTCCCTTACTCTGTCCCTGTTTGCCATGAATGGTGTCCGCCCACTTCCCGTTAACGGTGGTCCAACCTGATAAGTTTGATTTAAAAGAAGAGCTTTTTTCTTTCCATACACTCTTTAGAGGATATAGGTCCAAAGATTTCAGCTTAACATTTCCGCCCTTACTATAGATCTTTAGTCCTTTGCTTGCAGAATCCGCGAATATCTGATCGGTAATCACGGTCGTACCATCATTGCCGAACACCTCTACAGCTGATCTATCAACAATAACCTGCAATTTAACCGTGCCGTTTTTAGCATGTAATGGTCCCTCATGCTTACCAACTACACTACTTCCGTAATCGAAATCTCCTGAATGAGTCCGGTCTACGAATAATTGTTCGTTGTAGACATCATAACCGACAGTTGTATTTTCCTCACTTCCTTTACGGATTTCAAAGCCAAATTCTGTTGCTTCCGTATTTGAAACATCAAACAAAGCGATCAGTTCAAATGTATCTTCTGATAAATTAGAAAGAAGATGGCTGTTACCCGATATCATTTTATTGGTATACGATATACGATCCCCTCTGTCACGAATGCTTTTTAGCGAAATAGGGGCTTGTTTTAAACGTAGACCCTTTGCGGTTTGAGTGAGCTCCATCTTCCGCGGCAGTGTTGTTGAACTTCTCCACGTTGAGGTGGGTGTATCGTTGGCATACTTCCAATTACTCATCCAGCCGAGCCAATATTTCTCACCATTCTTCCCTTCTACTCCACTCCAATCCACAGCAGCATAAAAATCAGCTCCATAGTCAGTCCATAACATTTTATCGGAAGTATTTTCATTTTTAAACGTTTTACCGTCAAAGCTGCCTACAAAATACTGCATGCCCGATCCGCCTGCCGGAGCACCATCATTTATACTTACCTGTAGGACCCACTTTCTTTTTGAAGGGTCGCCATCAACCGGCAATTCGACTAACGTAGGACATTCCCATACTCCTCCGATGCTGCCGTTTGTGGAAGGAATCCACTGTCCAGAAACAGCGGACCAATCTGTGAGGAGTCCGCTTTGTTTCATATCTGTTTTCTCCGGCTCTTTTGCAACCTGGTCAACTTTATCCGATATGGTCCCTTCATTATAAACATTAACATCATCAACATTTATATGACCGTAACCATCTTTTGCATGGTCTACTACCTTGATATATAACACTTCACCAATATATTTGGACGCGTCCCATACGTATTTTGAATATTTTTCCTCATTAAATCTTGTATTGGCCTGGCGAATCAATTCTTGATCGTCGGCTGCTCTGACCAATGATACATAGGTATTGTCGCCATCATCGCCTGCTCCTAATAATAGATTGATTTCACCGGAACCGCCTAGTTTAAAATAGGAGGAATGCAGTTCACCCGTTGCTTCATCTCCCTCGTGAAGCTTGGAATATCCCCACAAGTGATAATTCCCTTCATGTCCGAAGGATCCACCCCAATAAGTCGCTTCACTGGATACATGATCATCCGAAAAAGTATCACCCTGGATCACAGTCCATCCGGTTAAATCGCCTGTTTCAAAATCATGATTGGTGATTTCTTTCTCATCGGCCATGATATTTCTACCCAATTGAACATCCTGAAATATCGCAGAAGAGTGCAAAAGATGTAATCCAAAATGGCCGGACAGGAAGGTTGCATCATCGATATCATGAATGAGATTTCCGTCCAGATACATCTTTATATTTGTTCCTAATGTGCTCACTTTTAAATCATGGCTTTGATAAGTATCCAACGTTACTGTGGTTTCGGCCAGAACCGTTCTATTCCCGTCTTCCATTTTCACGATTTTCACTTTATCGTTTAAAGCATCGATACTCGCCATATATCCATTTTCCGCATCAGCATCCGCTCGGAAAATAAGTGATCCTGTTTCATCTCCTCCCTCTGACAAATCAACAATCGCATTATATATAAAATTATCCCCTGTCTTACCACTTATGATAAAAGCATCATCTGCTGATGTACCGCTTTTCCCCTCCATGGTATCTTCCCACCGGCCGGTTACAGCCGACCAATTAGATAGGTTGGTTGCAAAGTTAGAGGTGTTCTTGAAATTTACATTTCGAAAGGAAGCTGTTGAATTCCAGGCGGTCAGACCGTAATAACCATAATCAAATTCAGTATCAGTTTCTTTAATTACAGACTGATCATCTACAAACACATGAATGTCATGACCATATACGTCCACCTGCACGTTGTAAGTTGATGAGGTTCCCAGGGTTAAAGACTTGCTTGCAATTTCTGTATTCGATCCATCGACATTCTTATTTAAAGTAACGACATCATTTTGGGCGTCCAGGCTGACGACATAACCGTTTTTCGCATTTTTGTCAGCACGAAAAACCAGACCTCCTGAGCCTTCCCGGCCATTCTTTTTATTAAGGGTAATATCTCCCTCATAGGAGAATGAAGCGCCTTCCTGTGAGGACATAGCGTACGAAGTGGTATCCAGACTGTTGGCCTGTATTCCGTTATCTTCACCAAATTCACTTGCATAGGTCCACTTTTTTAAATTGGGCGAAGTATAGAACATTACTTTATTCGCTGCGGCCAAAGACATCACCCATTGTCTGGAGTCTTCATGCCAGAATACTTTAGGGTCTCGCCAATCCGATATTGGGGGATCCGGCATTACTGGATTTCCTTCATACTTAGTCCAGGTTCTGCCTCTATCTAAGCTGTACGCAATGCTTTGAACCTGGCCGTTATCCCTGGAATGAGTAAAGATCGCAACCATCGCTTCTTTTCCGAACCCTGCTGTATTGTTCCAATCGATCACTGCACTTCCCGAGAAAATCTGACCGTTTTCATCCGGATATAATGCAATCGGTAAATGTTTCCAATGGATAAGGTCTTTGCTCACCGCATGACCCCAATGCATCGGTCCCCATGCCGTTCCGTACGGATGGTACTGGTAGAACAAATGATATTCACCCTTATAATAAACCATTCCATTCGGGTCATTCATCCAGTTAGCCTCGGGGGAAAAATGAATCTGATTACGGTATGTTTCATCATAATAACCAGGATCCGCAGCAAAGGCGGGAGTTAAAGGTAGACCCATTACCATAAAAAAAATAAGCAGCACACTTAACTTCCTCTTCATATTCTTTCACATCCTTTTTTGAAATTTTGCATGTACTACGATACCGAAAATAAACCGCTTACATTTTCCTCTGCAACTCAATACCATGGATTCAAGCTGTATATCCTACAAAATTCTGGCCAAGGATGACTCCCTGACCGGCATCCAAAACACCGAGCGCGTATCCAATAATGCCTACAGCAAATAACGCAAAAAATGAGAGCGATAGGCAAAAAGAAAATAACATTACACCGATTATCTGTCTCCCCCCTTCGTCTCTCTCATTTATTAGTATTGCAAGTTCCGTGCCAAACATCTGTATACATGCGGAAAATTTTTATAAACAACAAAAATCCCCGAGCCACCGGAGGTTTTTGCCAATCTGAACAGATCATTATTTATCATTCTCGCTGCTTTCATACTCATGCGAAAGCGCTTTATACTGTTTCACCCTTCCTGTGAAACAAAATTATACACTTCGCTCAACACTTCTCAAAAATAATATTTTTCGTCATCAGATAGTGTTAAATCCATACCGGAAACAAATATTCCGGAGTGGTTATTGTTCAGCAGTAGTTCCCTCAATGTCTGCTCACCGCTTGCTTGCAACAACATAAGTGAACGCAAACTAAAAACTCGATTTTCACAAAATTGCTGAACGTGAATTGGAAGAGTTGCTAGAGAATATAAATGCTTTAATTGAGCTACTTTCATCAATTAATATTACAAACGGTCCCCGATCATCCTTTTTCCAGCAAACAAGAATTTATAAGCACTTCCGGATTGCTCCAGAAACGCCCTTTTTTGTTTGCCTATTTTTCTTGATATCCTTGATCATAGCTAAAACATAGCAAGTTCAAGCAACAAATATCATCATTCAGAGTATGTTTACTTCAAAGATTAGCTTATTAGACACTCTCTTTGGCTATAAAAAACTAAAGATGTCCGCTGTAATTAGTTTTGTCACTAATAAAGCCTATAACGACACTTTTTCTATATGTCGTGAATTGCCTTTAGTATATGAGCGTTTCTATCTTTCTTTTACTCTTTGTCTTAACTGCCATCGGCTTGCTCCTTCTTTATCAAAAAGAATTTTTCTCATTTGCTATAAAAATAATAAAAGATAAAAAAGCTTCCTTTAGAATTTCATGATTGTCATTGTATAATCAGCATAATTTCAAATAGGCATTCTCTGTTATTTAGGGTTTGCAATATAAAAAGTAATCTTGTATCATTTTCAGTGAATGAACGATCACTAACTTAAATAAAAGGAGAAATGTCTTTTGAATGAAATGGATACAAGCCGTACACTGCGTTTGTTATTCCCTCAATGGCAAGGAGGGAACAACCCTCCTTACGTTCTGGGAGCTCACTTGTTAAACTGGCTTGCTCCCAAGTCCGATGGTCCTTTTGAAATAGTACCGGTGGATCTGAACCCTAATGTAGAAAAAGAACAAGGTATAATTGCAAGAAGTACCGTATTGCAACAAGCTAGATCAGCCAAAAGTCTAATTCATAAACATAATCCTGAACGTATCGTTGTCCTTGGAGGGGATTGCAGTGTAGAACTTGCTCCTTTTTCTTATTTAAATGAGAAATATGATGGAGATGTTGCTCTGCTATGGGTTGATGCTCACCCTGATGTCTCAATCCCTGAAGACTTTGAAAATCATCATGCTCATGTTCTTGCCAATTTGCTTGGTGTAGGTGATCAGGAATTTGTTGCTGAGGTTCCTCACCTTTTTAGTCCTGAACAAGTGCTATATGTAGGATTGAATGATATGTTCGAACCCCTTAACTCTGACCCAATGCGAAATATGAAATTGGATATTGTAGGTCCAGATGAAATTAAACAGGATAGTTCTAAAGTACTCGAATGGCTAGCTGAGAAAAAACCATCCAAGATTATTGTCCATTTTGATCTGGATGTACTGGATATGAAAGAATTCCGTTCCCTTCTGGTTGCTTATCCGGGAACATACGAGAAATACACCAAGAGCTTTCCACAAGGATCAAGTATGGAAACCATTATCCGAGTTTTGCAAGATGTGGCCCGGTCTTATGATGTAGTCGGTCTAGGGATCACTGAACATTTCCCTTGGGACTCTTATTTCCTGGCGAATATGCTGTCTCGTTTACCTCTGCTTGGAGATATTAACAATAAAGAGCGCCCAGCCTTTAATACGCTTTAATCCAAATACAGACTATGGTAATGTACATGGTATGATAGATGTACATTATTTCTCGAAGCAAGGAGGTTACAGGGATAAGAGTCAAGAAGATATCCCTGTACATTTGAAGTACAATGAATAACTCTGAACTGCCTAAATCGAAACGAATGAAACAAAAAGACGATAGCAGACGCTTGCTCATCGAGGCTGCTGTTCGATGTTTTTCACGCAATGGATTTCACAAAACAGGCATTGTCGAAATTGCAAAAGAAGCAGGCATGAGTGCTGGGAATCTGTATCGCCACTTTCCGAGTAAAGATGCATTTATTATTGCACTGGTGGAAGAAGAACAGCGCCATGCCTTAACCAAGATGGAATTTAAAGATACCGAAAAAGATCCACTCGGACAGATTTTGACGATTATCACTAGCTGTGTCAGTGACCCTGTATATCCTATGGACCAGAGATTATGGATCGAAATTTTGGCTGAAGCTTCACGCAATAAGGGTGTGCGATATGTCTTCAATCAAAGTGATATCATCATGCGTGAATCATTCAAAAATCTGCTTACAAGTGCTATTCATGAAAAACAAGTAGATCCAGATTATAATGTGGAGACCCTTTCTCTCTGGTTGTATGCGCTGATTGACGGCCTTATTGCACGTACAGCTACTGACGAACAATTCAGTTTTGATCACCATATAAGTCAATTCAATCAACTGATTCGCCAAGCATTAAAACCCAAAGAGTTCCAATAAAAGAAACAGCGGCAGCTATGGACGAGAAAATAAAGTCCTGGACTGCCGCTGTTTTACGATTACTTTAATGGCGCCTCCGTCAACTGTTTTTTGGCGTACAATAACCATCCTCGCAAACATTGCCTGATTCTTGGTTTAGAGTCGTATCTAACGTCATCAGCGGATGTTCCTCGTCCCATGCTTTTTGCAGCGCCTCGAGAAATACTTCGCTTGATTGTGCTGCGCCTGAAATCGTATATTTGCGGTTGATGACAAAGAATGGTACACCTTTAGCTCCAAGGTTGCTTGCTTCGCGCCCATCTGCACGAACTTCATCCGCATATTGCGTGCTTTCCAGCACGTTGAGCGTTTTCTCGCGATCCATACCGGCTTCCGCCGCTATGTCGGCCAGTGTGTCCGCGTCGCTGATATGCTTGGAATCTGTGAAATACGCTTTATACAAAAGCTCCAACACTTCCGCACTCTTGCCATAGGTACCCGCAAACTTGATCAATCGATGCGCATCGAGCGAATTAGTAGGGATTATTCGGTCAAATCGAAAACCCACTCCATCACTCTTCGCTTGTTGGGCAAATTGTTTATGCATGGCCTTGGCTTCTTCCCTGCTGCCACCATGCTTTGAAACGTACAAGTCATGTACATCGTAAGCAGGGTATTTCTCGGCATAAGGATCTAGCTGGAAGCTCCGGTACTCCACATTCACTTTATCTTTGGATGCAAACCGCCCCAGCCCGTCCTCGAAACGCTGTTTTCCAATATAACAAAATGGGCAGCCAATGTCCGACCAAATCTCTACTTTCATTTCGTTCCTCTCCCTTCACTTGATAAACAGATCGAATCCTTTCTCAACTGTTGTATACAATTGGCATTTGATGAATTAAGGATGGCTCGGAAGCTGCATGATACATAAATTTAGCGATATTTTCTCGGGATACCCCCATCTTGGCTGGCTGATCGCCTAGCGAGTAAGCATAATGAACGTTTTCCTTATGCCTTACATTTGGATTAATAATCCGAACTACTGTCCAGTCTAAAGAAGATCGCTTGATGATTTTTTCAAGCTTTTTCATTTCGTGGTAACCATTCGGAAACATCACCTTGGCCATAATTCCCGGTACAACTGTGGCAATCGAATTCCGATCCTTATCAGATTTCAAGGTTGGAGTAGCAAGTGTAATGAGTCGTTTCTTATTTAACTTTCTCATCGCATTTACAATAACCTCATGACCATCCGCAACAGGGGTACCTTTTAATTTTCTGGACGTATCGAGTGCGGGTCCCAATGTGCTAATGACGACATCAGCATTCGATAGTGCTTGTTCCACCAAGTCTTGATTAGATAATTGACCCTCGACAACATTTAGCTGCTCATGTTTCTGTCCAATTTTCCCCGCATTTCTAGCATAAAGGGTAACGTTATCTCCGTTTTGAATTGCTACCTCAGTCAAAATTTTCCCAATTGCACCACTACCACCAAAAATCGTTATGTTCATTAGTCGATCACCTCGATATTTTATTGTTAGATTGCTCTTTTGACCCAATGAACATTTAGGTTACAACAAAACTTTATCGATCTTTTGTTGAATATATAACGTTCGTTGGTTATTATTATATGGGTTATGATGATTACTTCAATCGCCAATAAAGTGATTTTTGTTTTATATTCAACGGATTCAAATAATTTGTTAAATATCTTCTGGGGGCTATACATTATGGAAGTTAAAATCGATCGAAGAATCTTAAAAACAAAGGCAGCCATATTTAATGCATTTATAGGTTTGATCTCGGAGAAGGATTTTGAGGAAATAACTATTAATGAGATTGCGGATCGGGCGAATGTTAACAGAGGAACCATTTATTTTCACTACACCGATAAATACGATCTTCTTAACAAATGCATCGATGAGCATTTGAGCAGAATGACCTCCGTTTGCATCTCAACCGATCCAAATCAGGAAAAGGTTGATTTTATCCATTCTTTGTTACCTGTTTTTCAATACTTTGAGCAGAACCATACGTTTTTCGCTTCCATGCTTTCGAATAAAGGAATCCCTGCTTTTCGGGAGCATATGTTGGAGATCGTGACAGGAAATATAAAAGACCAAGTCAATATGGAGGACCTTAATAAGGGGTATGACAAGCTATTGATCACGCAATTTATGGCCTTTGCATTCATTGGGGTAATCGAATGGTGGATTATAAATAACATGCCACATTCACCGAAATACATGGCCGAACAGGTATGGGGATTGTTTAAAAGGAATCAGGTATACCCTTCATAAGCGAGATAACCCGTTCTTTAACTTATAGATTAGCGAAAACAAGTTATTTGAGAACATCATGTATTACACGATGTTCTCAATGAGTATGAAAAAATTAGGTATCACAATTCTGCATAGTTACTAATCGTCCTTCTTCTTAATAAGACCCCCAAAGAATACTTTATTTTCCTTGAACACCTATATGCTTAATGAAATATGTTAGAGGACCCATGCCAAATCCTGAGCTTGGCGACCCTTTTCCTCAGATACTTTTTTGAAAATGAACTATCTTGATGCTTGGCGTTCATTCCTTATCTTTTGTCTATACATCCCTGGAGCCAAACCAAAATGTTTGCGGAATAGTTTAGATAGATGTGCTGTATCCTGATACCCCACATACTCAGCGATCCAGTTGATGGTGTGATCGCTATTTAGCAGCCAGTGTCGTACCTCCTGAAGTCTAATATAAGTAATGTATTCTTTAAACCCACAATCGGTCTTCTGCTTAAACCACTGACTGAAATAGACTGGATTCAAATGGACTTCAGAAGATACCTCCTCCAACGTTAATGATCTTCTAAAGTGACAGTTTATATAATGTAAAACGCGTTGCACCGCAGGTTCCCCAGCTGTATTGATAAGTCTATCCAAAAGACCAGGTATTTCTGTCATACTTAGAAGCCAATCCGTATCCCCAGGCAACTGATTCACAGTAATGACTTTAGCTCCTGCATAATTCCTTGTGATCAGCTCCTTCACTTCCATGAAATCATTCTCGTCTATTTGTATAAGAAGAACACTCATGAGTTCCTTCCCCCTTTTATGCTCAAAGTATACGAATAGTTTTATGGAATAAAACATAACGTGAAACAGTACACATTCCAAACAAAACTTGATTTACACCATAAAACTCTAGATTAAGACACTATTAGGATGCTCATTTTCATTGCTATAATAGCCATATGTTAAATAAACTAACTCGAGGAGGCTAAACCATAATGGAGAGTATAAAAGAGTTAAATGTATATCCTGAAAAAGGACATAGCATCATGTTTGTGTTCCGAAGAAAACCAGGGATGTCACTTGAAGAGTTTCGCTATCATTATGAATTCACTCATGGACCTCTTGCTACCAAGCTTCCGGGGCTTATTTCTTATCGGCAGCATCCTACTCGAAAACCGGGAAAAGGAGATGGAGCCTATGTCCCCGACGAAGCACCCTATGATGCTATTTCGTTATACATCTTCGAAAATGCAGCCGTAGCAGAGGCAGCTTGGGTTTCGCCGCAAGGTTTGTTAGTGGATGAAGATACACTAAAATTTATAGATACTGAGACCATGATTAGTTTGCCTGTTATCCCTCGGCAAGTCCTCTAAATTCATGTTCATAACATTAAATTTGAAACAGCCGAAACACCTCCATTCGTTATGGAACATGTTTCGGCTGTTTTACCTCTACTCTGTAATGATTTTCCCATTGGTAGCGATGACTACTTTGTACCAATTGAAACTCTTCTTTCGTGTTCTCTCAAAAGTTCCCGATAAATCATCGTGACGATCGACATAAATGAAGCCATAACGTTTACGCATCTCTCCGGTGGAGTTGCTTACGATGTCTATGCATCCCCAACTAGTGTATCCCATGACCTCGACTCCATCTTGAATCGCTTCTGCGACTTGCACAAGATGCTCGCGGATATAATCAATCCGATAGTCATCCTCAACAATCCCCTTCTCATTCGGGACATCTATTGCGCCTAGGCCATTCTCGACAATAAACAAAGGTTTTTCATATCTGTCATAGAACTGATTTAACGTGTAGCGCAATCCCTTTGGATCGATTGACCAACCCCACTCGGAAGCTGAAAGGTACGGATTTTTAACCGCGCTCATAATATTGCCTCTGGATTGCTCATTAAGTTCAGGATCTGTCGTTGCACAGTAACTCATGTAATAGCTAAAAGAAATGAAATCGACCGTGTGTTTAAGTGTCTTCAGATCCTCTTCTGTGATATCGAGATCAATATTGGATTCTCTGAAATAACGCAGTATATACCCAGGATATTTACCTTTGACTTGCACATCTGCAAAGAAGAAATTCTCCCTATCTTTACGCATGGCTTCCAACACATCCTCTGGTTTAGGTGTAAGAGGATACATTGGGCCACCCGCTATCATGCACCCGATCTGAGCATCAGGAATAATTTCATGACAAGCCTTCACTGCTAAAGCACTTGCAACGAATTGATGATGGATAGCCTGATAAGTTACTTGCTCAGTTGCCTGATCAGGATAAATTCCTCCTGCAATAAAAGGACCATGAAGCATCATATTAATTTCGTTGAATGTCAGCCAATACTTTACTTTGTCCCCATACCGATCGAAAACAACTCTCGAAAAACGTTCAAAAAGAGTAATCACTTCTCGATTAGACCAGCCACCGTACTTATGGACGAGTCCAAGAGGCATTTCATAATGAGAAAGTGTAACTAATGGTTGAATTCCGTATTTGAGTAGTTCATCAAATAACAGATCATAAAATTCCAGACCTGCTTCGTTAGGAATGGCTTCATCTCCATTCGGAAAAATCCGGGTCCACGCTATAGAAGTTCTTAGTGTTCGAAACCCCATTTCTGCGAACAATGCGATATCCTCGGGGTAACGATGGTAAAAATCAATGGCCTGGTGTTTGAGATATTCACCATCAGGCTTATCCAGGATCTGACCGAATATTCCGTCCGACAACACATCTGAGACAGATAATCCCTTACCATCCTCCAGATATGCACCTTCGATCTGATTCGCAGCCACGGCTCCGCCCCAGAGAAAGTCAGGGGGGAATAAATCCCCCGACATATTAATTTCATTCACCGATTTTTTTGTAAATTCCATTGTTTTCACTCTCCAAATTTTTTTATCCGATTACCTTCATTAAAGGATCTTTTTCATCAATACTTCCGGTTGATTCTGCATTAACATCGATATAGTTATTATAATTAGCTACAATAATAGGAGTTACCGTGTCATAGCCAGCTTTTTTAATCTGTTCTATGTCGAACTCAACCAACAGATCGCCAGCCTCAACATGTTGACCTACTTCAACGTGAGTCTCAAAATGTTGACCGTTCAGTTTAACGGTATCTATGCCAATATGAATCAATATTTCTGCTCCACTGTCAGCCACAACAACAATGGCGTGTTTCTTCTTGAAAACAGTTGCGACCGTACCTTTGACAGGTGACACCGCTCTTCCTGTAGTGGGTCTAATTGCAATCCCTTTGCCCATCATACCAGCTGCAAACGCAGGATCACTGACTTGCGAGAGTTCTACCACTTCTCCATGAATAGGACTAAGAATAGGTTGAACACGATCTGGATTATTAAATTGTACCGTTACGGGTGCTTTAGGATCACTCTCTATCGTCCCTGTAATTGTATTATTCGAAGAGACGGCTACAGCTTCTTTTCTCTCTGGAATATCTTCAAATCCAATAATGAGTGTCAGAACAAAACCAACAACAAAACTAACTGCACAGCCGATCAGGAAATACAGGAATGTGGAACCGAAGAAAAATGGTAACCCTGCAATCGGCCCGGTACCAATTCCCGTGGCACCAACTTTAAACCATCCCATTACTGCACTGCCCAGGCCTCCAGCAATAGCAGCTGCGATCAACGGTTTTTTTAACTTAACGGTTACACCGTAAAGAGCAGGTTCGGTAATCCCGATAATGGCATTCAGTGCTGCTGTTCCAGCTACAGCCTTGAATTCTTTGTTTTTGGTTTTCAAATATACCGCAAGAGTCGCCCCTGCCTGACCCGAATTGGCTGCAACTGCAATCCCCATTATATAGTCAACACCATACTTAGAAAGGGATTGGAACATGACTGGCAAGAACCCGTAATGCATACCTGTGATGACAATCAGCGGATAAAATCCTCCGAGAAGAAGCCCCGCTAGCCATCCATAGTTCATGTATAGTGAAATAAATCCGACGGCGATTCCATTTCCTATGAGTGTACCAGCAGGTCCAAGCGCAATAAGAATGATAGAAGAAACAATCAACAATGTAAGCAGTGGCAAAAAGATAGACTGAAGAACCTTAGGAATGATACGTTTTAAAACCTTTTCCACATAAGACATAAACCACACGCCCAGAATAATGGGTAATACAGACGATGCGTATATGACTGAAGTAATCGGAATGCCAAGTAGGGTGACAGGTGATTCACCGTTCAAAAGAGCACCTAAGTTAGGATGAATCAAAACACCCGCAATCGCCCCAGCGACATATTGGTTAGCATTAAACTTTTTCGCCGTACTAAAAGCAAGAAGGATAGGCAAGAAATAAAAAGCCGCATCAGCGAATACAGATAGCAACTTGTATGTGCTACTTTCCAAAGATACGAGTTCAAAAGATGAGAGTAATGTAATAATCCCTTTAAGTAATCCCGCCCCGATGATTGCTGGAATGATTGGAGCAAAAATACTTGAGATGACATTAAAGAAGGAATTGAGAATCCCTTTGAAGCCTTTCGAACCTGATGCAGAACTACTATCATCCGCAACTTGACGGTTACCCAGCAATTTTACAAATTCGCTGTGAACATCGGATACCTTATCCCCAACAATAATTTGAAATTGCCCCCCATTGACTGTCGCTCCCATAACACCCTGTATAGCCTGAATACCGGCTTTGTCTGCTTTCTCATTGTCTTTAAGGGTAAGACGCAATCGAGTTACACAGTGAGTTACATCTTTTACGTTTTCTTCTCCACCTAATAAAGGCAGTATTTCTTGTGCAATTTTCTGATTGCTCATGCTGATCCCCCCGGGATTTTAATGAAAAACGGAAGCAAAAAAGACCTAAATTCAACCAACTTACGCCCCGCGGTAGTCGTAAGTTCGTTAGAATTTAGGTCTTGCCTGCTCGAAGCAGTTACAATCCTACTTATCCTAAAGAATTATTCACTTTGTGAATATGAGCATAATTTAGCACGTACTTTGGAATCTGTCAACGCTTACATCAGGTGTAAAGATCTCAACTCCTGTTGACCACTCTTTCAATATGGATCGTCAAATAGAGTAATTCGTCCTTGTTTAAGGGATAATCATAGCTTAGCTTGATGTATTCTTTGATTTTCCAGGCACATTCATAAGATGGCTTATACTTTTCTTTCACAATATTTAGCAATTCCTCATCTTTACTTTCCGTCATAATTTTATTAAACATCCGCTGGGAAAAAAATTTGAGATGAGTTACGAATCTGAAATAGTTAAGCGATTCTTCATCCAGATCAATTCTGAATGTATATTGAACGATGTTGAGAATTTCCTTAATTAATCTTGTGATATTTGCCGCTTCAGGTACATTTTCGTTCATTTGAGCATTAACGATATGGAGGGCAATAAAGCCAGCCTCATCTTCAGGGAGTTCCACACCAAGACGCTCTTTAATTATGGACAGAGCTTCCATGCCGATTCCAAATTCCAATCTATAGAATCGTTTTATTTCCCAAAGGAGTGCATTATGAATATCTATCCCTTGTTGATGACGTTCGATTGTAAAATTAATATGATCGGGAAGCGAAATATATATGCTTTCATTCAGTTTTCGATTCGTTTTCTGCATAGCATAGTTAATAATATCTTCTGTAAGCGACATAACCTCCAACGATATTTTGTTTAATAACGTCTTTAGTCTATCGGTAAGTTCCTTATTCTCAAGGCTGAATACTTTTTCAATTTTGGACTTATCAACGGTGTCGCCTTTCTTCTTTTGAAAAGCGATCCCTAAGCCCATAATCACCAATTCCTTGTTGTCTTCATTCATCGCCGTGATCACATTATTGTTGATCACTCTTGAAATCAACATGAATATCCCCCCAATGTTCAAAAAGCATCAAAAAAAGACAAGTCTCCATTGATCACTGCGCTTGTCTGAATTGTATGTGATTCTAACATTTTGCTCAAATGAACGTCAATTATCAAATTTAATGTAAGGCTGTGTAGCCATCAACATTTTTGTTGTGCTTTACTTACCTACGGACATGATTTGTTTGGCTAAAATAAGACTTCTCAGACAAATAAGAGACAATTAATAGGCGTACTACAAACCATATGTTGCAACACTCCATGTCACCTGGCGAGGATTACGTCAACGCCAGATTTTTCTACTAACCTAGTGGCTGTCCAAGACCGACTGCATATATTTCTCGTTTGTCCAGCAGTATGAGATAAAGACAACGGGAACTTTTTTACTACTCTTAATAGCATCCTCCGAAAGTCATAGTAAATTCGAGCGAGGCGCCACGAATATGGCCAGGGATGCTTTCCCACAGCCCTTACTTGGCGGTACTTCCACTCAGAGAAATTTTATTTATAGCGAATCAATTTGTGTATTTATTTTCAGATGAATAGGATCAACAAATCCAATGATAAATATATAGTTGTAATTAGAAAACCTCACATTCATCTTTTATTTCCTTGTTAGTTTCCCCAAGTTTAACTCTTCTTTATAGATAGAATATAAAAAGACATAGCTATTGGCCCTTTTTTATATCAAGCTTAGTTCGATATATGGTAAAAGCCAATTGCAAAATAAAAAATACGTTCCTGAATACCCTATATAATGTGTTTATATATATTTTATATACTGTATATAGTATATATATTTAAAATAAGTCTAATTCTGTCTGGATGATTCTTGACCATTATTTAATTGCGTACAGCATCTCTTCCCAAGCTGTTATCCCCATTGAAAAGTCACTTTTAAATTAGAAAACTTATTAATTTATCTCCTTCAAATCACCAATACTGCTCTTAGAAAATCTAAACATAAAAACATGCCCCTGCTAACACTACTTAGAAATTAATCTCTCTTATTTAGGTGATACAACCTAATAGAGGTAATAGATATGGAATAACACATATTGGAGCACAATTTGCCTGAGCTAGGTCATACGGAAGGGTTAATTATCTGTATTAACTGCTAAGCCATTTCCTAAACAGCCTTATGGAAGGGGGCTGTCTCAAAAGTAGATATCGACGTTAGAGACAACCCTTCTCATTCTAAAAAACCACAAAAGTCAGCAAAGCAGCGATTCTCCCGTTATTGGAGAATCGCTGCTTTGCGTTTTTGGTCCACTGCGGCTTGCTTCAGCACATGATGGGCAAGTGAAAGCCAGCCGACCTCAAGCGTCACCTTCTCCATGCCGCGAAGCAGTAACCGCCGGAAACCCCGGTTGTTTTTCAGTTGTCCAAATACGCTTTCCGGTTCCGTCATTCGGCGCACGGCCAAGGTGTACCCTTCTTCACTTCGAAGGATTTCCCGAGCTTGGTTCTGGTATCTTAGCCGTTCCACACGGACGACTACTTCCCGATTTCCTTCCGTCTTCGTACAACGGTCCTTCAGGGGGCAGCCGTCACAAGAGTTGCTTCGGTAATGACGTTTACGAATCTCGTATCCACTCTTTAAGGTTTCCTTTCTCTGCGGAAATGCAGTGTTTGTCCAGCCTTGCAGGTCCATGTATCCTCTGCCTCGTTGTATGTCCAGTTCTCTATCTTTCCGATATCCGCTTTCCACGCCTTGCTCTTCTCTTTATGGTAGCTGCCGTATTTAACGACTGCCTGGATCTCTTCCTTTTCCAGGCAGGCGTAGTTTTCTTCACTGTCGTAGCCTGCGTCTGCAATGACGGTCTGTGGAAATCCTCCCAGTAGTTTCCGAGCTTTTTCCATATGCGGCTGCAAACAGCGAGTATCCGTCGGTCGTTGGTGAACACTGTAGGCTAAAATGAACTGGTTTTCGGTTCCGACCTGCACATTATATCCGGGTTTCAGTTGACCGTTTCGCATGTGGTCTTCCTTCATCCGCTGAGAACGGAAACGATTAAGGGTACGGAAGTCCGGGCGTTGCCGTCCGGCCAACAACATGAAGGGGATATTCTCCCGAAGCGCTTTAGCGATTTGCCGGGAGGAGTAAATGCGCTGTGTATAAGCGTAGATGATGACTTTTGTCAGCATTTTAGGATGGTAGCTGTTGCGGCCACCGCCGGGATAGGCGGCGTCAAAGATGGTCCATGTTATATTGAATGTACAAAAGAAACCTCTCCTTTGAAATGGTTGGTCGCACTTCCATTTTACCAAAGAAAGGTTTCTTTTTTTATGATTTTTAGAAGGATTGTAGATACGATTCCCGCTTAAACAGCGGAGAGGACGGAACGATTGTGGAAAAGCGGCAGCGGTCGCCTTTGTATCCGATTTTTACCGCTAAGTCAAATAAATAAAGTCTGGATACAACAGCGATTGGAACAACGTTCCGTTCGCGGAGCGTCCTCACCAAACGCTCACGTATATCCTACTCAAAAACAGGGGCTATCCCAAGCAGCCATTCATGGCTTTTGGGACAGCCCCTTTACGTTTAAAGAGTGTTTGCAAAATTATAATTCTTATTTTCTAGAATAGGCTTGCAGATTTGCGTACATAGGCCTTACAAGAGCACATTTCTCAAGTGCTTGCCGTACATCTGCCCAATAGAGCCACTGGCGCCAAACAGGTGAAGCCCTCCTGGAAAGTGTCTTAGAACGTTGATGCTACTTTGGCCACTTCTTGAAGTCCTTCTTTTACAATCACTTCTGCACGATCCTTGTACTGATTATGTCCTTCAATAATAACATCGGTAGTTTGAATTCCGAAAAGGCCAAGATTCATCTTCACTGGTTTAACCGCTGATTCGAAGGACGCCATCGGCTCTATGGAGTACATTCCTCCACGTGCGCTTAGCAATGCGACTTTTTTATCACCGGCAAGACCAACAGGACCTTCAGCAGTAAATTTAAATGTTTTGCCAACCTGGGAGATATGAGCGATGTAGTTGACCAACGGTGCAGGTGCCATGGTGTTCCAGAGTGGAAAGGCAATGACTACTTTATCTGCGGCAAGGAATTGATCCAGATAACGATTGGACGTTGTTGTGGCTTCCAACTCTTCTGCCGTAAGTTCATAACCTTGACTTAATTTATAGATGCCTGTGATCACAGTATTTCCATAAGTAGGAAGGTTCTCTACGAACAAATCAAGTTCAGTAATTACATCAGAAGAATGGGTATCTTTATAAGTCTTGAGAAAAGTCTCATACATCTGAACACTTACTGCTTGATCTGCTGGACGATCATTCGCTTTAATAAAAAGTACATTGGACATAGTAATTTCTCCCTTAGAGTAAGATATTTATCTCAGTCCGCTTCATATTGTGCCTTCTTAAAGCACATTTAAAACTTTTAAATGCAACTGTGATAAGCACATTATAATTCATTTATTCCTTAATCTCAAGTTTTATTTCTGTACGAATGTTAGGTTACAAAATATGCTTTATAACGTTGTAGTACAGGAGTTCACCTGATTGTTTGGTCAGTAGGAGCAATAGCGTTTTGAGGGGGGAGCTCTTTCACAGCATTCGTATCATATTTATCTATCTTCTGAATACAACAATAGACGACTAACTATGATCGATGAAGAGGTATACTTTTAATCACTTTTCTTACAACTAGGGTTTTAAAAAGCTTACTTTCGTCTATTGATTGAACTTACTGAGCGATCAGTGTACTGTTATAACAAAATCCAGCAAGAAAATAAAAAGTCGCCAATATGGCGACATCTTATAACTTTTAACCACTAAGGCAGCATCATTGGTTAAAGCTTTTGAGATGCATCTTTGAATCAGCACATTATAAATTTCGGCTTAGTCTTTTTCAATTTTTACCAATTAGAAGAAATCTATACGGTTAGCAACATCATCGATTGTAAACTGACTCAAATATTTTATAGTGTGCTGTTCAGTTTCATACAGAATTTTTTCCAATTCAAGGTCAAGCTGTTTAGCGGCATCTCCACAATCGATATCAAAATCAGATTCTGATATATCCGTATTTACTGCATAATAAATATCACCTAAAGTAATTAGACCGGGAGCTTTTCGTAAAATGTAGCCCCCCTCACGTCCACCTTTTGACTCCACGATACCTGCAATGGTTAAAGACTGCATGACTCTTCTCATAAATGTAGCATGCGATTTAACTTGACTCGCAATCATTGCACTAGATAAAACGCTGTTACTTTTTGCTAGCCATACAACAGAATGAACGGCTATTTTAAAACGGGGAGGACCAATGTGGATTCCACGATTTGCTGTACTCATATGAACACACCTTTTCTCTGTTTAGTTATTATTGGTTATTTAAACTGAATTGGAACTGATAATAAGCTTTAAATATTCTCAATTCGTTCTGCTAAAGAATATATTCCTTCATTAACACACCAGTCGAGTATAACACCTCTAATCTATATTAGCAGATACGAGACGTGCTCACACTAAAATCAATGAAAATTCCTGATCTCTCCTACTGGTCCGGCGGGATGGAGAAAACCACATAAGCACGCAAGCCCTCAATGTTACAAACCATCCAGCGAACGATATAAACAGGCCCAAATTTATGAATCAGGATGAACCCCAGCACAGCGGGCCAGTTAGTCTGGCCGGGAAAGGTTTTTCCCAACCCTCGGAAAGGTACAAAATCCATTCAGAGTCCCAGCCCCGCCAATAACGGCGGTAAATAGACAAAAACTATGATCCAGCCATTTAGCTTAAAGGGTCCCCTTAATGTGTTTACTCTGCTAATGATTAGGAATCCTAATACAACCAAGGAATACGTAGTTCTCTCCACTGTATTCCTTTAATTTAGGTATATACCTTTACAGCTAATGGTACTTATGCTAGTCCATTTTCGGCAATGAGGTCAAGTTCTTGTCCCGAACAAAGGACAAGAACTTAAATCATTAAAACAAAAAAAGCCGTCAATATAGCGAATTCTTAATTGTGTTTACTCTTCCCTTCCCAAACTCTATGTACCCTTACGGGAGAAAAGACTACCTCAATAGAGAACGGCCAGAAAGTTTTTTAAATGACGGATTGTAATATGAAGTGCGACACCCACTGGAAATAAATAAAAAAGGGCCCATGGCCGGATTCGTGTAGAATGAAAGTTCCTACACCCACATTCACACAAGGAGAATCCACCATGAGCTACACACATCTTAGCATAATCGAGCGCAGCAAGCTAGAAATCCTCCACCAGCAAGGGATGAGTGCAAGATTCATTGCTAAGAAACTGGATAGGCACCCGGCAACCATTTGCCATGAAATCCGTAGGCAGGCTTCGGTGTCGTACCAGGTGGAACAGGCCCAGCACGCTTATGAAGAGCGCCGGAAAGCTTGTGTATCCAAAGGCAAATGGACAACGGAACAAGCAGTGATCATCGAAGCAAAGCTTCAGGCCAGTTGGTCTCCTGAGCAAATCGTAGAGCGGCTCCGGGAAGAAGGAGAACATGTGGTGTGCTTTAAAACCATCTATTGCTGGCTCTATACCAGCCGCCTAATGAGAGGGGCCCTGAAGGTGCTCCGGCACAAAGGCAAGCGGCAGCAGCCTGCGGAAAAACGAGGAACGTTCTCCGTAGGCAAAACCATCTCCCAGCGCCCGAAAGAAGTCCGTTCTCGGGAGACGTTTGGACATTGGGAATGGGATACCGTGGGCAAGACGCGTCTTTACACCGCGATTCAGATGCCCCATCGCACAGCGCTATCCATGGAGATTGCCTTTGGCGTAGCCGCTTCCCAGTACCCTACTGGAGTCTTCCAAACAGCCACCGCTGACCGTGGCAAAGAGTTTGCCTGTTATGCGAGTCTGGAGGCCACCCCATGGGGTACAGGTCTATTTTGCCGATCCGTATTCCTCTTGGCAACGAGGCTCCAACGAAAACGCTAATGGCTTGCTGCGAGAGTTCTTCCCCAAAGGGACGGATTTCGCTCAAGTTACGGATGAAGTCCTAGAGAAAGCACTCTATCTCATCAATCACAGACCACGAAAATGTTTGGGGGGGAAAACGGCTCACGAATCCTTTTTAGAGGAACTGTCGCACTTGGCTTGACAATCCGTCGTGAATAAAGTTCATCCTCATGTAACCATGATCTTTTACCACCCCAGTTCACTGCTATCCCCTCTAAAATGACATTTTATTATCAAGTTTTAATTGCATTCTTTATAAGCCATTGTTACTGAAAAAAGTTAGCGTTAATCAAGAAAATAAATAACTGAAAGTAAAAAATGCCTGAACCATCAAGGTCGCAGGCACTGACATCTAATTCAAGTTTAATGACAAAACTAATTACAACGGATACAAAAGTAGGCTATAGATGATGTTCACCATAACATACAAATGTATAATATATTGATTGTTTTCAAGGTTCCGTTATATACTATAATGAAATTTAGAATGGAGGGAAGGTTGAAATGTCTATAGCTTCGGGGTTGAGCGAAACGGAGCGCGATCCACTCCACTTTTTACAAGGAGTCAAGGATTGTATCCCTACGTTGCTCGGTTATGTGTGTATTGGCTTCGCGGCAGGCATTGTGGGGGCCTCGTCAGGTGTTAGCACGATGGAAATTGCCCTGATGTCGGCGCTTGTCTACGCAGGAGCTTCCCAATTTATTATGTGCTCGATGCTGGCTACGGTCAGTCCCCCCTCTGTCATTATTTTAACGACTTTTATTGTAAATGCCCGCCACCTGTTGTTAAGCGCATCGTTGGCTCCTTATTTCTCAAAGTATTCATTGTGGAAAAATATAGGGATTGGTGTTCTTTTGACAGACGAATCCTTCGGGGTAGCCTCTGATAAACTGGCCAAAGGTGGACAGATCAGTGATCGCTGGATGAACGGGCTCAATATAACTGCCTACCTCGTCTGGATTGCCTCCTGTGTGGCAGGAGGGATTCTCGGGAACTGGATTTCCCGGCCGGAGGCATTTGGTCTGGACTTTGCCTTGCCAGCAATGTTTCTGGCTCTGCTTATTTCCCAGCTGCAAAGCGTCCAGACCTCCAAGCTCAAGCACCGTCTGCTGCTCGTGCTGTGTATGGCTATCCTGATGTACCTTTTATCCTGGTGGGTGCCATCTCATATCTCCGTTATTGTAGCTACTATGATGACCGCAACGATTGGAGTGTTAACTGACAAATGAACATTGATCCCAACGTCATGTACATCATTATCGGCGGCATGGTCGTCACAGCCATCCCGAGAATCATTCCCTTCGTCGTACTGCAAAAGCTGGCTCTGCCCAAACCAGTGCTCCAATGGCTGTCCTACATCCCTATTTGCATTTTTACGGCGCTCGTCATGGAACATCTGCTCGTCCGAACGGAAGGCTCCGTCACTTTTAATTGGCAAGTGCTTATTGCGATCCTTCCTACACTAGTGACTGCCTTATGGAGCAAAAACCTGCTGGCTACCGTTATTGTCGGTATTGTGAGTATGGCTGTCGTTCGGCTGCTATGGCTGGGATAGAAATTACCCTCCTACGACACAGGAGGGTATCTGTCCTTTATAATTATCCACCTGTCATCCTTACTAAAGAGGGCGACGTATTTTCCTCCTGAAAGTCACATTCTCGTTGTGGAAGATACGACGAGGCTTGTAGCCGAAACATTTCAGCATACACCCCGTTCATATCCAGTAAGTGTTCATGGCTCCCTGCCTCAATGATTTTGCCCTCCTCCATTAAAATGATGGTATCCGCCATGCGTGTAGAGGACAATCTGTGAGAGATAAACACTCCTAATTTCTCATTTACAAGCTGATCAAACTTTTGAAAAACTTCTTTCTCTGCGTGTGGGTCCAAAAACGAACTTGGTTCATCCAAGACATATACATCGGCGTTCCTCATGAAAGCTCTTGCTATTGCAATACGCTGCCACTGTCCTCCAGATAGCTGTTGTCCGTCTTCAAACCATTTTCCAAGCAAGGTATCAATTTTATCGGGCAGACTGACTACCAAATCTGCAATTCCAGCTTTGTCTATAGCTGTCCAAATGTCCTCATCAATTTCTCTAGAAGACACATTTCCAAAACCTATATTATCTCTAACAGCCATCTCATAATGTACAAAATCCTGAAAAACAACTCCTATCTTTTCTCTGAAGCTATCTTTATCCATTTCATGTATTGAGTGCCCATTGATTAAAATTTCTCCTTCAAATTCTGAGTACAAATGAGTCAATAACTTAACGATAGTTGATTTACCCGAACCATTTCTTCCTACAATGGCTAGCTTCTCTCCTTGAGAAAGAGTGAAGCTAACATTTGAAATTGCATTTACCTCAGTATTTGGATACCTAAACGATACATTGCGAAATTCAATACTTTGAATGGCGGACAAACTCTGATTTATTGTTTGTGTCTCCGTTTCCTCAGGCATATCTAAAAAGTCGAATAGCTGCTTAATGTATAAATTGTTTTGGCACAAGCTTAAAATTCCCTGTACGATGCTCTGGGATGTTGACTGTGTTAACGTTATAGCCTGAATTAAGCTTACCAAGTTCCCTACTAAAATTTGGCCTACAAAAGTAGCTTGTACTGCCATGAAAATAATAAACCCACCTGCCCCCTGGTTTACAATTTGAAATACAAGAGAAGTATATGACCTACGAACTGCTAGAACTTTATCCTCACGGTAAAACCCTTCAAGTATAGTCTTATATCTTTTTCGCAAATAGTCTCCCAATTGAAAAATTTTCACTTCTTTAAAACTGTTATCTCTGGTAACTAAAAAAGACAAGTACCAGGATTCGCGTTGCCTTCCTGCCCTTTGAAAATGAACATTAAATTCTCTTTGTCCGATGCGTAAAAAAGAATAGAATGATAAACAGGGAATAAGAAAAATAAATAAGAACGCCCACCATTTCCACGCTATAAGAATAGCGCCCACTGAAAATAAGGTTACAACACTACTAATAATGGCCAGGATTTGAGTGAAAATTTCAAAAGGCCTGTAATCTGCCTCTCCCTGAGCCCGTTGAAGCATATTTTGGACATCTGCATCCTCAAACGACTGCAAAGACATCTTCTGTGCTTTTTCAATAATTCTGATATTAACTTGGTTTGATAGTTGACTTTGAAACATTTTACGAAAAAAACTTTCTCCTATGTTTATCAAATCATACACAATGTTGATGCCTATTAAGACGCCAAAAGCAATAAAAACAGGTTGAAAGCTTCCTCCTGACCCCCCTCCCACCACACTGTTGATCAATTCTCTCGTAGCTAAAAGAATCACAGCAGGAATCGCACCTTTAAACAAATTAGTAATGAGTATAGCGATTAAAAAGGCGGGATGAGTATCCCATAGTAATCTGAATATACGAGGCCAAAATAAAAAAGTACGAAATATATTCTTATAGGACAATGAAACTAAATCATTTTTTTGCCCATTAGACTGTGACATGGCCTACCCCTTTCCGGTGCAACAAGTTAGCTAATGTGTGCTTTGCTAAAGCCATACATTTCATTTCCCGCTCCCTATTAACACCAAGCAGACGATTCAAGTGCATATGGATTACACTACCCAAAATATCATTAGGATGATTAGTGAGCACATTATTATTTTTAGCAAGGGTTACCGCTTGAGCATACCGCTCAATACTGGCTTGTCTTTTTTCTACAAGTTCTAAAAAAGCGGTCTGTGAGACCATATCCGCCTGTCGAATCCATTCATAATTCGATTCTACAGAGGTGATCAATGTTTTTTTAATATCCCTGAATGCCTTCATATGCGGCTTGCTATCAATTCTCTCTTCAAGCCAGTCGACTTGCTGTTGAATTGTTAAATCAAAGCCACTCAGATAATGAATAATATTAATAACCGCCGCAATCTCTACGTCCAGATTAAAAACTTTAGAACGAACTCCCCCCAAGTAGGAGACGACCCATTTACTGTCTATGTCAAAAACTTGTTCTGCCAGTTCCATAAGTGCCTGTCCCCCATATCTCTCTATTTCAGGAAGATATGTGTCCAAAATCATATTCGTTATAAGTCCTTCTTCACGCAGTTGGGATGCCCACTGATTCAATTGCGCTAAACCAATTGTCCACAGCTTATCAGGGTCACCCTGAAATCGTAGACGGATATGATGTTCAGGATCAACATACCGGATAAAATAGGCTTTTTCACTCCAGTCCTCAAAATCGGGCTTGTTTATTAGCTGTCCCAAACTTAAACCAATAAGGTCCGTCTCTCTTTCCTTGATTCCGTACAATTTAAGGTATAACCAATTCCCTCCTGGAAGTATCCCTCTATTCATGCTGACAGGAGTATGGTCAGTGAAATTTTGGAATTCAACCTTATTCTGTGAACTAAGGATATTTGATTTTATCTTTACACTTTTTTTCTTTAATGGAAACACAAATTCCCCCATATATTTACCTGCTGCCCCATGTAATGGGGTATGTGAAGGGTCACCCAGACATTCGATAAGTAGAAGCTCCTGTCCATCACGTGTCTTGCTCAACTCACGAAGCAGTTCTTTCACATGAAAGAGATTGCACAAGTCTAGTAAAAGACGATTATCACCCATCGTTAAATAAACATAGCGCGGCACATTCCATTGTTGTCTCCATGTATGAAAAAGCTCTTCTTCTTTTCTTGATTCGTTTAATTTTGAAATGTTCAGTGTGGCCTTGCCCAGTTTCCATTGTGCAGCACTAATAATAACCTTTTTATACACTAGTCTTGGTAAAAAAGGTGACTGTTCTAATATTCCCCAGTTAAAATAGGACCACGTACCAATCTCTTTATTGGTAATATCCGTTAGAAACCTGAATATATGTGGTGAAAGCTTATAATTAAGCATATGTGTTTGCAAGGGGATTATTTCTTTACCTAAAGATTTGGATTTGACATAGAAACGGTCAAGAGTTGCACCCACCAGCAAGTCATCAATGTGTAGTGTATGCTCCTTGTCTTTAGAAGAGATAGTTCCAGATACAATCTCATATTCCATTAAATTTTTACTTAGTGATATATTTGATATTTTTCCTTGTTCAGGCATAAAAACCATCTCTGACAACAATGCTTCTGGATGGAAACATTGGTGATGATCATATACTTCAGAGAATTTTTGGATAAATTCCTCATTAAACATATCTAGAAAACGACCAAAAGTCTTACCCGCTCTATTGGAACCAGCACTTGCTCCAAGTAACAGCACATAATCGCCAGAATCAACTTTTTCAGGGGAATTAGCATAAATACTATAATAGATCTCCATCGTTTCAGGGGAAGTTTCAAAATTATCAAAAACTGTAAGTTGTTCTACCTGCTCATCTGTCAGGATAAGCTCTATTTCATGGTTAGAAATTGCATTCGCAACCCATTGAAAAAGAATAGCGTTGCGTTTAAACGCCCCTACATCCTCCATTGAACTTTTCTCTATATTCGTACGGTACATCTCGGGTATTCCGAGTCCCCAATCCTCATCAAACAATTCATTAATTGGGACCTCCTGATACACACCGTATTTCTCCAAAAAACGATTCAAGTATTCTGCCAATTCATAAGTTTTGGGAGGTGCATACAATCTGCACATGATCTCAGCACCTAATGCAGCATCATCCAACACATGTCGCGGCAGAGTGACCTCTTTTTCCAGTTTGACATCAACTTGTACAGGTGTCTTCACAGAAATTATATTCAGCATTTTGCTACTTAACTTCCGATAGACATCTGCTCCTTCCCCAATAGTGCATTGATTATATCGAAGTAATAAAGTATCGATTTCATGTAAAATATGAATCCATTGATCGGTAACATCCAACTTTTTAATTTTTTCGAATATGTAGTGAAAGGACGAATGATCCATTAATGGGGGTCTAAGCTCACTCAAAATAAATTCTTGCTCTACAAGTTGCCGCAAATAATTAACGATCATTTCCATAGTAGCGTCAGGGAATGCTTTTAATAGTATTACTTTTAATTCCATCACCTGAATTGGAAACTCTGTAGCTTCGAACGTCAGGCGAACGACATCAGTGAGATGAATGGAGCTAAAAATTTCTGCAGAATCATCAGCTTCTGCTGCTCCATGTTTAGGTCTAAAAGGTAATTTGGCTCGGTTTCCTTTGATCATAACCGTTTTGTTTAAGGAGACTTTTAATTGATTAAATATGGCTGGATCAGCTTCGATTTTTTGAATAAGTTTATATATCCATTCCATATCGGGTCTAGCTCTCTTAAGATGCTTATTATAGGTACCAATATCCAAATGGGTAGACTTGCCGCAGATCCCCTGCCCTACTCCCGAGAACAATCCAAAAGGGGTCGTTCGGGTAGTCATCCTAATAAAATAACGATAAAAGCTGTTCAACGTCTTCTCATACTTTTGTAGCTCTCCTTTATCATCCAATGCATTATCATCGTTCAAGTAGTGTAGAAACTGCATAAGGGACGGAGAGGCTAATGATATGGCTTCTTGAATAACAGTTTCCTGGGAAACCAGCTTTAGTCGACGAGTTATTTCCTCCAAAGTAAGCTCGCTGTCCAAATTTTGGCCCGAAAATACCTGAAAATATTGATCTAGCGGTAGTAATGGGGCTCTGATTAGAAAGAAATCACATGCACTGAACCACCTTTCATCCTTAACTCTTTCTTCTTTATGTAGTTTATGAGTATCAGTGTAATGCAGTTGTCTCTTCACAACTGACCACCTCCAAATTTTTAGGAAATATATTCAACTTGTAACCAATTCCATGACATGTTACTAAAATTTTCGGATGACTTGGATCATCTTCTATTTTCTCTCTCAATTTTCGAATATGCACATACACCGTATTAGATGTAGTAAAAGCATCAACTCCCCATACTCTGTCTATAATGTGATCAATCGTCAATGCACGCTCTTTCGCTGTAAGGAGATACATTAATAATCGAAATTCCATCATAGTCAGCATGTGCTCATGCCCTTGCTTCCAAATAACCTTTCCAGCAGGATCAAAAATAACATTGGGTGATAAACTAATTGCCTCACGGTCTCTCTCCATTCCATATTCAGATGAAGCCATGGAAAACAATTGTTTGAGGAGATCCAATTGCCGTTTGTCATCACAATGATAGGACAGGAAGATAAATGGGACCGTAAATTTTTCTTTAACGGTGTGCCAGTAAGACAAATCCTCTAGCGTTACATAATCCTGATTCAAAGCTACACCGATGCACTGCTCATCAATCTCCGGTAGAGCTTGGTAAAGCGAATCATAAAACATGATTTGAACGTTTTCTGGAGTGCTTAAAGTCTCAAAAAAATGCTTAATTTTCTTAAAGGATGATATAACCATAAATTTTTGTTTCATCTAATCCCCCCAAAACCAATGCTTCAGATAAAGCAGTTAAGACCGAGCCGCTACGAAATTAGAAACAATTCACTCCATCTCCCTGAATATTTAGGTTGTTCCTTCCCTATTCCATAGTCCAACAAGCTTAATGCAATCCCTGTTGCCCCTTGCAATATTCCTATATTATGAACATGAGTTGTCCCCTCCAAATCCTGGTATCCAAACGGAAGCTCTTCATCGTATAAATTCACTAACTTTAATGCTATCTGATCGGCAAAGTGTAACGCTGCTATATTACCGGTTAAGTAATAGAATCTATGAGCCATATGAAGCAAACCCGCCAATCCGTGACAGAAAGTGGGGGATAACGCATTTAATAGCTCTTCATCTAAGCAAAATATGGATTCTACAGCTTTTTTCGCTATCTTTTTCCATTCTTCATTACTACACTCAATTCCTGCTTTGAATAGAGTCCAGGCTATTCCAAAGGTTCCATGGCACCAGCCTTCAATTTCTCTCATTCCGTCTTTGTTCTCTATCTTGTTCATTGAAGCCACTTGAGAGTTTACAGGCCAATACAAACCATATTGATCCTCCTGAATTTGAATAAGCAAAAAATTGGCTATATGTTTTATAGCCTCATGTAGTCCTTTAACTTCGATTTTTTTTTGTAGGACAGTGACAAGCAGTGCAAGTATTCCGGTAATACCATGCGCCAAACCTAGATGGATTGAAGCCGAACCTACTCTTGACGCCAAATGAATATATTCAGGTATGAAGCACGTAATGGTATCCAATAATTGACGAGACAGATCACGCATCGCCTTGTCTTCTGGAATCTCCAATGTGTATCTGCCAACTCCGAGCAGTCCATTGATGAAATCCATCTGCTTGCTAAACTCTTTTGTTGAGCTCATTACAGGGAATTTTCCCCATTCAACTTCAATATGTTTATTCAGTTGAGACGTTAGTTGGTTATAGTTAGCTCTGTTATTAGAAGCTAAGAGTATGCCATAAGCCACTCCTGTTGTTCCGTAATAAAGAGAAGTATGAGGCAGCAATAATAAAGAGTTAGAGTGTAAATACAGCAACTGAGTATGCACATGCTCTGCCCAATATTGATCCGGCTCCAGATAACCCCATTCGGCCAACAACACTAATACACCTGGAACTCCATCGGCAAGCGAGCCCGGATTCCAAGGGGCCACTCCACGTGAAGGTGAGAGGTTGTTTGTATGAATGACTATCTTTTCTGTATATGATAGGTCTGTTAGTTTTTGTGCTATATACTTACTGATTTCAACTGATCTCCCCTGCAAATCTTTGACCATAAATCCTCCCCATTTTCATATGGGAAAAGACACGGTTATAGAAACCGTGCCTTTTTTCCATATTTTCTCGTTATTAACACGTTTTGCAGAAGGTAAGACTAACTTGACAATTCAAAGTACCTGTTGCACATGAAGGAGTACAGATAAGACCACTGGCTGGTTGAACCTCTTTAGGAGCAACCTCATTTTTGGCTACTTGCAAGTCCAGATCAAATTGATTTTTCATCTTGTTACCTCCTTTTATTTTTTACAATTTCATTATAAGTTATATAATCTTAACTAGACTTTATAAAATTCTTACATTTGTCTTAACTTCAACGAGTACATTTAAGATAAACCTTCGTTACTTTTTAGTATTTTTAAGGACAACTCACTAACTTTTAGCGACAATATAATGAGAAAAAAATAAAGGGGGCATTCATATGACAATGGATAGTTTTGTTATGCAACAATCCGATCAAGCTCGTGCAAGAGATATCAGTAAAAAAATTGCCTTCTGTATATGCGATCCCGAATCCGTCTATACGGCAGTCCATGCAGAACACAATGTTTCGCCGGAAACAAAGTACCACCCTTGGGGAGGAACTTCACTTTCGCATGGTTATCCTGGTAATATTCATTTACTATCCCAATGGCGTGCTACAGACTCTTCGTATGATTGGAATGGGGCTATACACTTGAACATGGCTCAAATCCAAGCTTCACTTGCTAAAAATGGTCTTAACGATGTCTCGCTTTACAGTGGATGGGCAGGTATTGCTTCTTCCGTGAGTGAGGCTTCCAATCATGGCGAATACTACAGCAATTTCTTACAACAAATCCATCAATGGATGATTCCTCTAACGAAACAATGGCTTCAGTCGAATACAGAACAATTAGGTCTACAAGAAGGGATGCCTATGCAAGCCTTTGACACCATTTCGGGAGCTTCAGGGATCGGAAGATATATTTTGATGAATTCAACCGATCCCATCTGTACTCCTCTTGTTGAGCCTATTCTTCAATTTCTCACCCATCTTACACATCCCATACATATTCACAATCGTTATGTCCCAGGGTGGTACTCTCCGCAAAAGTTTCAATTTTTAGGCCGGGATAAACGTAACTATCCTCTGGGTAATTTCAATTGTGGAATGGCACATGGTATTCCTGGACCGTTGGCTTTATTATCCGTTGCATACAGTGCTGGAATTGAAGTAAAAGGTCAATATCAAGCGATTGAAACCATTACGGAATGGTTGCTTAAGTATAAACATGAGGATACATACGGCTTCTACTGGCCTCATATTGTTCCATTTGAAGCTGAAACAGGGTCACTAGAGTTTGATTTCCAACGAGCAAGAGAAGCATGGTGTTACGGTACACCCGGCATCGCCTGTTCCCTATTTCTTGCCGGAAAGGCTCTCCATAATGATGATCTGCAAAAATTGGCTGTAAAAGCTTGTATTAGTGCAATCTCCTATGAGGTGACTAAGCGGGAAATGGACTCCTCTGCACTCTGTCACGGTCTTGCCGGTCTACTCATAATATCTTGGCGAATGTGGTGTCACAGTAAAGAGCCTGCGCTTATCCCACTTGTGCAACAATTATCGAGCCGTTTACTTGATCGCTTTCAAGCGGATAGCCCACTTGGATTTCTTGATCCCGAGCCAAAGGCGGATGGCTCTCAGATCTGGCTGTCAAAAGCGGGCATACTTGAAGGCGTTGCTGGAATTGCTGCTACTTTATTAGGTGTTTCTGAGAACAAGGAGCTAGCTTGGGATCACATCCTAATGCTATCCTAACTACAACCAGTCCCTATTCACAAACATCTTTCTTCCACCATACAGATAAGCTAAAAACGTAAAAATTACAATCAATCCAAGGCTATAAGGCTCAACTCTGGGTGCATAAGTCGCTGTTTGAGGCAGCATGATATAATAAGGAATCGTGAAGGGAAACCACGCACCTATAGAAGAATGGAAGCCTGTTATGACAATATTAGGAACCACACAACAAATGGACATTCCCAGAGAAGCTCCAAAATTCCGGATTTTTATCGAGAGCATAAGCTGTAGTGCTGCTAGAGGGAAAATCCCGAGCCACCCTCCCAAACCGGTAGAAAGGACGACAGACCAAGGGATTTCTCCTGGAGCACCTGCCATATTTCCACTTACAAAATAGCCTACTATGAATATAAGCTGATCAAGCCCCAGTATGAGAATGAGCAATATATATTTTGCATAATAGATTTGCTGACGAGGATACGGACTGCTCAATAAAATTTTCCATCCCCCATCTCGATGTTCGTATGCACACAAAAGAGAAGCGATAATTCCACAATAGAGCGGATAAAAAAACATAGAGTGAAATTGCGCTGAATAGGTGTATAAAGTTAACCAGCTAGGCGAAAAAAACTGCTTCAAATCGTTCAATTCCAAGACTCCCATTAAAGAATTTATGACCGCATCCAATATAATGAGAATCCATACCATGATCCATTGAAGCTTTATCGTTTCCACGCGTAAAATAGAGCCCATGCAGCTTCTCCTCTCTATTTGAATTCATGCTTGGTAAACTGTAGTGTACCAAGTCCCGTAAAAATGACCCCTGCACTTAAAGCAACGATCACCCAAATCATGTGTTCCTTAATCAGAGGGCTTGATAGTGCAGGGTATGACCAAGGCAATATTTTAATCCATAGAATACTTGTGCGTGCCAAAAACAAGCTTGCAATAGAACCAAATATACCAAACGCTAATGGGAATGCTTGATTAGTGAAAAGTGTAGAAAGCCAAAGTTGAATTGCGAGTACTGGTAGGGTAGCCAAGCTTGCATTAATCGGCTGCAACAGCATAATCCGCCAAGGAATTGGCTCGTTTGTATACAGCATCCAGATAAGGCTCATCCCTGCTATAGTGATCAAGGCGGTACCAAACTGTAAAATCACGATCCATACTATTTTGGATAAATAGATGTAGCTTCTGGGAACAGGCATGGCCATAAGCTGTTTCCATGTATCAGTATCATGCTCTGTACCCGCCATAATGCTCGCTAAAAGGGTACCGCCAAGCAGCATCACAAACGAGAGAAACATAAACATAACAGCAAAACCAGCATAGACACCTCCTGGCCCTTGCCGAAAGTAAAGGTACCATTCCACGGCAGTCATACCTGTAAGTACACAGCCCTGTATAAGAGGAAGCCACCAGCATATTTTCTTTAGCTTGAACCCCTCTGCCTTTATAACCCGGAGTATCATAAACTTCGCTCCTTACCAGTCAGTTCAAGGAATATCTCCTCCAATGTTTTTTTCTTTTCTGTTACCCGATAAATGGGATGATTGTGTTCCACAAGCACCTTAATCATCTCTGAAGATTGTTGCCGATCCACAATAGGAGTTACGACTTCTTTGGGTTCCATGGATTCAGCTTCAGCCGTCCATCCATGCTGAATCAGTGCTCCTGCAGCCAGAATAGGATCTTGGGTTTCGATGAATAATTGAGGCTTACTTTTGGCTGTGAGTTCCTTCATCGTTCCCTGGAAAATCATTTCACCCTGATTGATAATTCCTACATAGGTCGCAATCTGCTCAATTTCACTTAATAAATGGCTCGAAACCAGTACCGTCATTCCGTAAGCGCCAGGCAGGTTCATAATTAACTCCCGAATTTCCTGGATACCGGACGGGTCCAAACCATTCGTCGGTTCATCAAGAATCAACAATTTGGGATTAGCAATAAGTGCCATGGCAATCCCCAGTCTTTGTCGCATCCCCAAGGAATATCCTTTTACCGGACGATACGCATCCTTGCTTAATCTCACCAAATCCAGCACTTCATGAATTCTTCGGGTCGGCAGTCCACGCATCGTTGTAACGATTTCCAAATTTCTATATGCGGATAAATGAGCATAATAGGCAGGTGATTCAACCAAGGAACCAACATCCTTCAAAATTTCCATACGCTGATCCTTTAGCTTTTTCCCGAAAATCTCAATTTCTCCAGCTGTGGATTTAATAAGCCCGAGCAGCATACGAATCGTGGTTGTTTTACCAGCCCCATTAGGTCCTAAAAATCCATAAATTTGCTCTCCGGGTACCTGGAGATTTAATCGTTTTACAAATTCCCGTTTTCCAAAACGCCTAGTTAGCTGCTGTGTATGTATTACATATTCAGACATTTCCTATCTCCTCTCGACTTTTAATGCTGAAGTTTTAGTTACATATAGTTTACTGAAGTAAAGTTAACATCAAGTAAACAGTTCATAAACAGCAGGCAAAAAAACCAAGCAAACTTCAAAATGTGAGATTAGATGTTGAGAAGTTAGATGTTTAGCGGCAATGAAATCTCCAACCTTGTACCCGTTTTACTTCCTGGAAGGATATGAAGCGTTCCGTTATGGGCTTCAATAAAGCTTTTGGCAATAGGTATTCCATGCCCTTTGGAGTGAGACGCCTGCATGAACTCATTTGGAATTATTCCTATGCCGTCATCTTCGATAAAAATATGAAGCTTATCGTTCGCTTTGTTCACTGCCATTGAAATATGTGTACCTGGAGGGTTATGGATGATCGCGTTAATTAAAAAATTCTGTAGCGCTCTTCCTAATAATTTGCTATCGAAGAGCATAATACATGCTGCCTCCATTGACGTAAAAGAAAATTCGTATTGCTCTGCTGAAGGATGGTTAGCGATATCTATGACTGCATTGCGAAGAAATTCTATAATGTCCTCCTCCTTCAATTGAATCGGCAGAGGGTTCTCCTTGAACTGCATAGAAGCATTTAAATCCTGAATCAACTGCTTCATCTCCGTCACTTTTTCACTGATGCATATGCTAAAGCCTCTTCTTTCTTCATCAGACCAATCATATTCTTGGGCAGTTAGCATGGCTGCATATCCTTCAATATAGGTTAACGGTGTTTTCAGATCATGGCTTACGCCTGCTACCCACTGCTGTTTTCGCTTTTCTATTTCCACTCTCTCCTCCTCATTGCGGCGCAATTGAGCAGATAAGATGTTCATTTGTTCAAAAAGCTCTTTATACAATTGATACGGGAGCTTATAACTATTTTCCCGATTTTTTTTACGCTCTGGCAGTTCCAGCTCACTTAGCGGCGCTTGGAATTCCCCCGTTGATATATTTCCAATCCATTTAATCATGTAAATTAGTGGCTTACCAATATACCATCCATAGGCAGCTATGAATACAGTACTTTGCACGATACCAAGTCCTGTCCAAAATAGATCAATACTTATATTTTGAGATGCAGCAAATGTACTTTTTATAAAAATATATATGATAGTGCAGATAACAAAACAAAGAACATAGGCCAGTACAAAGCATAACGTTACTTTCATAAAACGAAAGGATATTTTAACCAAAGAGTTCATTCTTGCTCCTCCCTCTTGACTGACATCATTTTATAACCAAGCCCTCTTACATTAATTAAAAATTGCGGTTGCTTAGGATCAGGTTCTATTTTTTTTCGTAAACGGGAGATATGAATCACTACAGTCTTCTCATCACCTAAGAAGGCCTCGCTCCATATCGCCTCGTATAGCTGCCGTACACTGAAAATATGGTTAGGGTGCTTACACAAAAATTTCAGCAGTAGCCATTCACGTGCCGGACAATCGACCTGCTTGTCCTCCACATACAACACACCGGATTCCAGCTCCAGACGAAAATATCCAAAATCTAAAGTGCGTAAGGACGGTTTCATGGCCACAGTCGGAACTTTCCGATATTTCATTCGAGCTTTCATACGCGCAACGACTTCCAGAGGGTTAAACGGTTTGGTAATATAATCGTCCCCCCCGATACCAAATCCCATTAATTTGTCCAGGTCTGTATCTCTTGCCGTCAAAAAAAGAATAGGAGCTTCCGTATATAGACGCAAATGACGACACACCTCAAACCCATCGCTATCAGGGAGCATAACATCAAGCACAATCACATCAATATGATATTCCTTCACGACTTGCAGCGCTTCCTGACCCGTTGCTGCATGCTTAACATGAAGGAATCCTTCTTTTTTTAACACCGTTGTCAGCATATCCCGCAGCCCCTGTTCATCGTCTACTATAAGTACTTCAATTTCTTCCATAACTCAAGATTCTCCATTCTTTTTTTACATTTTTTACTTTCATTATAAAAGTAAACGAGCAAAATTTAAATCAAGTTCCATCACATATCGTACATCCCCGTGAATATACTTAATAACCAACAAGGCCAAACTGTGCCGTGTATCCACTTGGGGGGTGCCTAACAATGCCGGAACCACGTCAGCCATATTCATTCGTCGTATCCCGCGAAGATTGGTCGCTGCATCGCAAAGGGTACCAAGACCAGCAGCGTCATCAGCAGAAGGTCAAAGATGTGATTAAGCAAAATCTGCCTGATCTGATTACGGAAGAAAATATTATCATGTCAGACGGTAAGCAGATTATTAAAGTACCGATTCGCAGTCTGGACGAATATCGCTTCATTTATAATTATCAGAAACAAAAGCATGTAGGCCAAGGGGACGGCGACAGTCAGGTGGGGGATGTCATCGGACGCGATCCTGCTTCCCAGAAGCCCGGTAAAGGCGAGAAAGCCGGAGACCAGCCCGGACACGATATCATGGAGACGGAAGTCAGCATGGAAGAACTGGAAGATATGCTGTTCGAGGACATGGAATTACCGCATTTGCAGCAGAAAGACAAGGAACAGATTGAGGTTGAATCTATCGTATTTAATGATATACGCAAAAAAGGCATGCAGGCCAACATTGACAAGAAGCGAACCATTCTCGAAAATCTGCGCCGCAACGCCCGCGAGGGCAATCCGGGCATTCATCATATCAGTCCGGACGATCTCCGTTACAAAACATGGGAAGAGAAAACCATTCCCCAATCCAACGCAGTGATCATTGCGATGATGGATACTTCAGGCTCGATGGGATCTTTTGAAAAATATTGCGCCCGCAGCTTCTTTTTCTGGATGACCCGCTTTTTGCGCCGTCAATATGAAAAGGTGGAGATTGTCTTTCTGGCGCATCATACCGAAGCCAAAGAGGTTACCGAGGAAGAATTTTTCACCCGTGGAGAAAGTGGCGGCACCATCTGTTCTTCGGCCTATCTCAAGGCATTGGAGATTATCGACAAGCGCTACCCTGCTTCCAACTATAATATTTATCCCTTCCATTTCTCGGACGGCGACAATCTGACCTCGGACAACGAGCGGTGCGTGAAGCTAATCGAGGAGCTTATGAAGCGCAGCAACATGTTCGGCTATGGAGAAGTGAATCAATATAACCGTAGCAGCACACTGATGTCGGCCTATAAGAACATTAAATTGGATCAGTTCATGTATTACGTTATCAAGGAAAAGGGCGAGGTATACCAAGCCTTACGCACCTTTTTTCGCAAACGGGAAGGGGGAACGGTGGGATGAGCACCGACCAGAAAGAGCTGGAATACGCGATATCAGAAATTATGGAGATTGCCAACGGATTCGGGCTCGATTACTATCCAATGCGGTACGAGATTTGTCCGGCGGATATTGTATACACGTTCGGGGCCTATGGAATGCCCACACGCTTCAGCCACTGGAGTTTTGGAAAAACATTTCATAAAATGAAGATGCAGTATGATTTTGGACTGAGCAAAATCTATGAACTGGTCATCAACTCCAATCCCTGCTACGCCTTCCTGCTGGAGGGGAATTCTTTAGTTCAAAATAAATTGATTGTCGCCCATGTGCTGGCGCACTGTGATTTTTTTAAGCACAACGCTCGCTTCTCAGCTTCCAACCGCAATATGGTGGAGAGTATGTCCGCCACAGCAGACCGGATTAACGGTTATGAAATGGAATATGGCTCCAAGGCCGTTGAATCTTTCATTGACTCCGTGCTGGCGATACAAGAGCATGTTGATCCACAGCTAATCAAACCGCAGCATCTGGATAAACAGCGCTATATGGAGCTTAAAGTCCGTGAGCAAAAGGAACCGGGAAAACGGCAGCGCCCAGACGGTCCTTACGATGATCTGTGGTCACTGGACACGGTGAAGTCACAGCTGGATTCGACGGAAAGCGAAGGCATCCAGATACGACAGTTCCCGCCTGAACCGGAGAAGGATGTTGTATGGTTTATTCAGGAATTTTCGGAGGTGCTGGAGGACTGGCAGCGGGATATTATGACGATGCTGCGGGACGAAATGCTGTATTTCTGGCCCCAGATGGAGACCAAAATTATGAATGAAGGCTGGGCCTCCTATTGGCATCAGCGGATTGTGAGGGAACTGGATTTGACCGGGGATGAAACCGTTGAATTTGCACTGCTGAATGCTTCTGTCGTACAGCCTTCCAAGCAAAGCCTGAATCCGTATTATTTGGGGCTTAAGATATTTGAGGATATTGAAAAGCGATGGGATAACCCAACCCGTGAAGAGCAGGAGCGACAAGGACGCAAACCGGGCGAAGGACGCGCTAAAATGTTCGAGGTACGGGAGTTTGACTCAGACACTTCTTTTATACGCAATTACATGACCAAGCAACTGACCAAGGATTTGGATCTGTACGTATTTGAGAAACGGGGACCGGATTGGAAAATAACAGATAAATCGTGGGAGAACATACGGGACCAGCTTGTGTTCTCGCGTGTGAATGGTGGCTCCCCTTATATTGTCGTTGAGGATGGAGATTATCTGCACACTGGTGAGCTGAAGCTCAAGCATCAGTTTGAAGGGATTGAGCTGGATTTAAAATATATGGAGCGTACGCTTCCGTATGTGTATCAGCTGTGGGGGCGGACCATTCATTTGGAAACGATGATTGAAGGCAAGCTGGCCTTATTCTCATACGATGGCAAGAAGCATCATCGCAAGTTTGTATAGTAGTATAGAACCAACGATCGGTATAGTATAAGTAAAAAAGACAGAAGCGGGCTACTGCAATACACTTTTCCGCAGCAATGGATTTTGACTCCCGCTGAGGAGGGGCGCAGGAAGAGGATCGAACCGTGGTGGAAAGCCAGCATCCGCGTCCTATCCCTGAGGCGCTGCGCATGGAGGCGCACGTACCTGCAGACGGGCCTCAGGTTCGTTTTCGCAACCGCTGGTACGACTTTCTCGTTAACGATGAACCTCGTGTCCGCCTGGATCAAGAATCGACGTGGTGAATGGGTGGGCCAAGCGCCAAGCAACTGGCGTTCGTTCACAGCATCTTTTCCGCCTTATAGCCAATTCCATACACCGTCTGCAATAGCGACTGATGCGGTTCGAGCTTCTTGCGCAGGCGCTGGATATGAATATCCACGGTCCGCGTTCCCCCTGCATAATCGAAGCCCCATACCTGCTCCAGCAGCTCGTCCCGTGTGTACACCCGCCCGGCATGTGACACCAGAAGCGCCAGCACATCAAACTCCTTGGGTGTCAGATCCAGCGTTGTTCCCTCCAGTTCAGCCGTTCTGCTGGACGGACGCACGCGCAACGGGCCAAGTGCCGTTTCTGATCCTTCTGGTGCAGGCGCTCCCTCCCGTTCAAGCCTCCGTACCAGCGCCTTGATGCGGGCGAGCAGCTCTCGCAGATCAAAGGGCTTGCTCATAAAATCGTCCGCGCCCAGCTCGAGCCCGAGCACCTTGTCCACGATATCGTTTTTGGCGGTCAGCAGCAAAATGCCAATGCCCTTCCGACTTTCCAGACGGCGGCACACCTCATATCCGCCCAGCTTGGGCATCATCACGTCGAGCACCAGCACATCCGGGTGAAATAAACGGACTTTTTCCAATGCGTCTTCCCCGTCAACAGCGGTTTCTACCAAATAACCTTCTCTTTTCAACCCATAGGCTAGCGCATTTCGAATGCTGGGTTCATCGTCCGCTACTAATATTTTTTTATCCATGTCTTTTCCTCCCTGCCCTATAAACCAACCGTATCTGCCTACTTATGTTCCCGCAAATAATAATGGATCAGACAGGTATGGCATATGAACTGCTCGCGTGGATCGTTGAGATCAAAATCCGCAATGTCACGAATCCGTTCCAATCTGTATTTGACCGAATTACGGTGTATAAAAAGATAATTCGCCGTATCCATCAGACTACCCCGATTTTCCAGATAATAAAATAACGTTTTAAGCAAATCACTGCCATGAGACCGATCATACTGCTGGAGTTTGCCCAGCTTACGTTCAAACAAATCGGCAAATTCCTCTTTGTTCATTGCTTCCCCAAGCATATAGTGCATTTCGATATCTCCGAATTTACATACACGTCTATCGGGATACAGCCGCTGGGATACGGTGATGGCACGTCGTGCCTCATTATAGCTTTGCATCAGCTCCCACAGCTTTTTGGCACTTCCTATGCCTATATAATAATCGCCCGTTCCCAATGCTTTTTCACTGTTCCAGTTCTTCAGCGTTTCAGCCCAGGTTAGTCCCTGATCATCGCCAGCCCCGTCATGATGGTCATTCGGATGAAGAGTAGGCAGAAATAATATTGCCCGATTGGAACGGAACTCAATATGAGAAACCACACGTCGCCGGGTGGATTCCTGAATCAGCAATCCGGACAGAATCTCTTCTGGCGGAGCGGTAGCGCTTTCCAGTACAGCGACCTCCCAATCATATGCCGGGTTAAATCCCAATTGACGCCCTCGGCGCTCAACCTCATGCCGCAACGGCACCGGAGGGGTCATCAGCTCATCAATAAAGTTACCCCGCAGTCGGCTTTCCGTATCTTCTACCGCCTTTTCACGCATTAATTCCAACGCCATGACCAGGCGTGCCTGCTCAATCCCCACCTGCTCCATATCATCCAGCTCGTTGCGGGCAATGACCAGCTTGGCAACCGTGCGTTTATCGACATTAATCGGAAAATAACGGGAATCCTGCGCCTCCGCCCAATTCCACTCCTGTGGTGAAGTAACGATGGCTCGGCCTCCATTATCAATCAAAGCAACCGGGGCTTTAAGCAGCTCTGCAATATTATCGCTTACAGCCTGTATACCGCTGTTCTCCAGCACCATCGTTGTTAAGGTCCGATATATCTCTTCCGAGCGTCGCAGCAGCTCTGCTTGCCGATTCAACACTATATCCATGACTCGCTGTGTAATATCTGTATATGGAATATCAGCCGGAATCTCAATCACGGGCAGGCCACAGGCATTGCTTTCCTCCAGCGCACTGCGGGGAATTTCCTTGAGAAAGCGGGTCGGTTTGATCGCAAGTGCTGCGGCCCCGCCCTGATGCAATAATTGAATAATTTGACACAATACCTCAGGCTCATGACGGATGGAATAAGCGGTTGTCATCAATAGTACGCCTTCCCTGATCCAGCCCTTCAAGTCAGGGACCTCCATAATATCAATAAAACGGACAAACCGATTTAGCCCTTGCTCTCCGCTTAGTACCTTCGCCTCCTTCAATACGGGCATTGTCATAAGCTCCTGAACGGTTACACCCGGTATTTTCATATGGACAGACCACCTTGCTATTTATTTTGCGGTAACGGCACATATATATTTAGGATTTTGCAAAGTTCTCGCCTAACTTAATTTTCAGGATAGTGTACCAAAAAAGTTTACAAAACAAAACCTTTTACCGGATGGAACGCAAATAAACCGCCTTTTCAGGAAAAGGCGGTTTATTTCATACCCTGTTATTTTATGAGCCAGGCTTATCCTGCCTGAACTTCCTCATTCTCCCGTTCCCAACGCACTGATGCGGCTGCGCCGAGGGCCACAATCGGATCAATGGCACGGATGCCCAGCCTGCGCTCCAGCTCCGGTGCGAAGTTCATCGTCACAAAACCCGTACAGGCCAGCACGATGGCCTCTGCGCCCTTCTCCTGAAGCCGCAGCGCCGCTGCCATGGCCGCCTCCTTACCTTGCGGAGTGTTCAGGTCCAGCGTCGTACGTACACCCTCGGGGCGTTCTGTGCCGATGTAAGACTCACCCAAGATACGGCGGATCAACGGGGGTGCCTCCTCCAAAATGGTTAACACACCGACACGACTGGCCGCTGTCAATGCCAGATGCGCCGCGCAGGAGCCTGCGCCGTATACAGGTACATTCACCGCCTGACGGGTTTCCTCCAGTGCCGGATCAGCCGCACAGCTAATGCCAATGGACGTGCAGCCCTGCTCGACGAGCTGTTGCGCTGCAACCACAATTTTAGGCACCGATTCCCGATCCGTTGCATCATCATAGATTCCCTGCGGCTGGTCAGGGATACACACACTAGTGACAGACAGCCCGTAGCGCTGCTCGATAACCCGACCGTGAAGGCCAATAGCTACTTCGTCTTGCATGGTAAGCACTCTGATAATTCCGAGCATGATGAATTCCTCCCCGTTTTTACAGCTCCTGCTGTTTCTCATTCATCTAACGCTCCAGCAGTTGCCCTGCTTTCATAATCAGGCGGTCATCCAGATATACATCCGGTCGCTGAACGACACCGTCAATATGTACACCCGCAGCGATGGTCCCGCCAAAAGTATTATTGCTGCCAAAAGCTACGTGAATCGTGCCGTATACCTTCTCATCTTCCAGTACAACACCTGTAATACGCGCTTTATCATTCGTCCCGATACCGAACTCGGCCAGCATTCTGCCGTCACCGTCGCCCAGTATTTCCAGCAGGGGCTGTCCGGCTTCCCCTTCTGCGGCTGTCAACCTGCCGTTTTCGACCATCAGCAGTAGCGGCTCCTTCAAGGCACCGATTCCCGCAACAGAGCCGTCCACCACAATCTGCCCTTGCGCCGTCCCCTCCAGCGGAGCAATATACGCTTCGCCGGAAGGAAGGTTGCCGGATTCGCCAGGGTTCAGATACATGCCCGTGCTGGGCACGCCGTTGCGACCCTCAATGCTAAAGCTCAGGCTGTAACCATCCTTTTCAATCCGCACCTGCTTGGCAGCCGTCAATAATGCGGCCACCTCTTCGGTCAACGCCTTGACCTTCGGATAATCAGCAGCAATCGCCCCGTTCATGAACATGTCGTCCGTCATGCCAGGCATCGTCGCCAGACGCGCTCCAGCCGCTGCGGCTTGCTTGCGGGCATGGGTATGCGTCAGCGAATACCGGGTGACACATACGACAACGTTGGAGCGGAGCATAGCTTCGGCGACAGGTGCCGGAGGCTCCTCCCCCGATTTGGAGCGCACCTTCATCGTCAAAATAGCAGCTTCAGCCCCCAGCGCCTTGCCAGCTTCATAAATGGACTCGCCCAATTCCTTTTTATCATCGTCCGTTACGACCAGAAGCGTCTCTCCAGCGGTAAGTCCCAGACATGTTTGCAATACATTTTTACTAATTTCAACACGTTGTTGGCTCATATTCTTTACCTCCTATTTTCAGTCAGCTTATATGTTTATACCATTTCCGATACCAGCTTGCCGATCAGGGCATTGGACAATACGACTGGAACCCCCGCGTAACGCGTAGCCAGTTCTCTGTGAACATCCGTATACCCCATACAATCCAGCACGATAAGATCAGCCTGATCCTTGAACTGCCCGGCAGCCTGGCGAAATTCCTCTTCACTGCTGCTGTAAGGCGAGGCCGCCGCAAACCCGGGATTCATTCCGTGAGGACTGAATTTGAGCTTGAGATTGTCCTTCTGCTCTTCCAGCGGACCAATCAGGCCGACCCGCCGTCCGCCGGACATCGCCTTAATCACAGGAGGAAGCACATGGTCCGGCTCGATCAAAAAGGCGGTTCGGGTATGCAAACCCGGAAATACGCCGGTACACAGCAATAAAATCGTACGAATGCCCTGTTCCTCCATGCGCGTAATTTTCTCCTGAAGCAGCGGCTGGATTTTTTCGCGTGATATAACTACCGACTCTCCAGTCGTCAGACGGGAGGTCAATACATATTCTCCCGGGGACGGAGAGAGATGCTCTTGTATATAAGCAAAAGAAAGACCGTCTAGCGCACCTACCTGTACCAGTTCTGCACGTCCTTCCAAAGCCCGTTCCACGATAGGAGCCACATCTGTCCGGGGCGCTTGCCCAATCGTAATCATCCCAAGCTTATCCATCTTTAATCCCCTGCTTTCGTATCCATTTTATTTTACGCTCCTGACGACAAAGGGCAAGCCTGTGGCCTGCCCTGTTTAGCATCAGTCGTGGTTTTGCGCACTGCCTGCTGTCTGAAGTATCTTCATGGAGCCGTACAATTCAGTAATTTTGACAAATTCCTGCGGGTCATAAAATGCACAAGTGCCATTCGTAAATTCCTTGGCCGTTTCAATGGAAAAACGTACAGCAGCCGCGATATCAATCTCATGACTCGCTCCGGTGCCACATCCTGGTACAGCAGCCTGCGCTGTAATAGCCACACCGACTACAGGCGCATTCGTCGCTACAGCAGGCTGCAAAATCGAATTAATATGGTATAAGTCATTACCGTACGGCGTGATATCCTGCGTGGTTACTGGAAAAGTAACAGGCAGTTGTCCCGTGGTCTGCTCCATCAGGCGCAGCAGATCCTCACTGACTCGCAAAATATAGCCTTCCTTCACCGTAGGTGAAATAGCAATCCCTTTATGGTTAATGACACGATTGCCCTTGGTTGTATCAATAGACAAAATCGCTTCCATCTCGGGAACAATCTCATGACGATTCATTTCCAAAAAATCCACAGGGGAGTCCATAAAATCAACCGGCTCATGCGGACGAGTAGGTGCATCCGGGCAAATATGTGTAGTTACGATCACATCACCCTTCAGCTTGTCACCTTTGATCTGCATATCCGCCAGCTTAAGCCCGGCAGCCACCGCCGCAATAGCTCCGTCCGCATCAGATACAAGACCAATTCGGGAAGGACGTGCGCCGATCCCGCCCAGGCGTCCGACAATGCCGAATGTCGGTGCTGTACCTCCCGAGCTTTTACCTTCTGTACCCGGAATAAGCACTTGTATAAAATCCGTGCTTCCCTTGGCTCCGATTACCTGTTTTACGGTTACCACAATATCCTCGTATCCGGCGAAAAGCTGCTTAACCCGCTCTCCGTTTACATAGGCGCTGTCCAGCGCTTCGAATACGGTTAATGTCTGTTGAAGTGCCATCTTTGCATTCCTCCCGAAATCATTTATAGATAGGACAGTATAGGCTTATGAATAATTTGCTCAATCGGTTGCAGCAGCTTGGTGTTAAACATAGTTGTACTCAGCAGCAACTTTTCCTTCGGAACCGCAATGATAGCCAGTCGCTGTCCTTTCGCTACGGCGGCAGTGATTACAGGTCTGCCTGTATCCAGATCCAGTGTCATGATCAAATCTGGAAAAGTCGCCAGTCGCTCTCCGTCAAGCTCCAGGGACATGTACTCATTCCAGAAGGTCATTTCGTAGGCACTGCGGCTATCGGTAATACGTACCAATCCGGCATCAAAGCCCCCCGAAGTTTCAAGCTTGCATTCTGTTATTTCTCCTGAGACGATCACCTTGCCGCCCAGCTCAGCGACCACGGCTGCAATCGCGGCTTCGCCCTGATGAGCCAGCATCGCTTCTCCGACAGCAATTGCTCGGGAAATGGCTCCCGGCGCACCGTTGGCTCTCGCGTAAGAAGCCGTAACCGGATTCCGCGCAACCGCTACAAGTCCTCCAGCTTCTACCGAGGCTTTACGAACCAGCGATGCAGCATGGTCCAGAGAGCCTGAAATCCCTACCTCAATATAATGCTCTCCGCGTCCGCCCACCGCAGCCTGACGGCTAACGTAATCTGGCAGCTCGGTCAAATTCATAGAGCCCATTGTACCCGTCGGATGTGCCCGGCCATTACATGCAAAATCCACAACCGGAATACCAATCAAAGCCGACTGAAACCAGCCGTTAATCGTTGTTTCGCCACCATTTTCATTCGTATGCAAGGCCCCGACACCCTTTCCTGTCATGGAGGACACCATTTCCAGCGCCTTCACATAATGAACAGGCTTCACATATTTATTCGGAGCAGCCGGGGCACCAACGACAGCCACGGTGACGAAGAGATCGTCATCTGCGAAGCTTTCGACGGATACCAGCTTCGGCTGTCCCACTTCAAGAGCCAGCTTTCCGATCCGCAGACCTTCCTCAATCCAGCCTCCGCCTCCTCCGCCCAGAACAGCACCGCCATAAACGGCATATTCAACAATTCTCTCATCCAGCTTCAAAGCGTCCATCTGCATCATCTCACTTTTTTAGTTTAAATACGGAATTAAAGAAGTTGTACAGCGCATCCCCTGCGATAAAGCCTGCGGCCAGAATCGTCATGGAAGAAACGACCTCTTTTTTTGCGAAACGGGTTACGAGGAAGCGAATTGCGATGCCGGCCAGAACAGCCCAACACGCGTTCGCTGTCGCAATCAGTAGCCCTGTCGCGAACATAACACCCAGTTGGCGCTTGGAGCCACCTAAGAGTTGGAGAATCGCTCCCGGTATCGCCCACAGCAAGAGCTGGCTTGCCACCCCCGGTGTAGCTCCGGCCTGAATGGTGGATACATATACTTTATCAATCGGTGGCACCAGATTTTGCGCAAAATAACTCGGATAAGCCAGAGCTACAGTCACCAGTGCAACAGCGAAGGCGATCAGAGCCGTTATATACTGTTGCTTTCGACCTTCCCGTTCCAGCTCCTTATCCTTACCGTTGCCACGCAGGATATAGCCTGTTTTCAAATCAAAGCCCATATCCGCAAAGGCAGGACCTGTAGCCGCGCTAAACCCGGCCAGCAATGCCAAAGCCACTGGCGGAAAGCCGATCATCATACCGCCAAGCAAGGTAATGAAGGCGACCGCAAAGGCGGGGAACCACCCGGAATGCATGGCGGCAATGCCGACGATAATTTCATGCACGAACGCGGCAAAGGCTGCAAACACGATAAAGCCGATCAGCATGCCTACGGACATGTGCGTAACCAGTCCACCGATGATGGCGATCAACAGGGAAATCGCCAGATACGCGATGAATCCGAGTCCAAGCGTACGACGAGCCTCTGCAATCGGACGGGTGTATTCTTCATCCTGCGAAGAGGCATGCACGGGAGCCCCATCCACGACAATGCTACTCGTGCCAAATGCTTCATTTGAAGCTTTATCCGAAAGCGCGGCGGTACTGTCCTTTTTCTTGCCGGAACGGCCGAATACGAGTACAGCAGCCTGAATCAGCGCCACAATGCCCGCCCCGATCATCACTCCATGCGCAATGTATAGCGCATTTACATCAATCTGAAATAGCGGCATGGAATACTGGCGAATCAATAAGCCGACACCAAACATGCCCAAGGCCCAAATGTTACCGATAAAAGCAACACCAAAGGCAGACATCGGAATGCTGAGATAAGAGCCGACTACCCCGATCAGTGCGCCGACACCCAGCAATCCGGCACGCTTGCCGCCCTTGTCCCCGGCTCTGATGGATTCCGCTGTCGCAACACCCGGAGCCCAGGTACCCGAGGCGGGGAACAGTCTGGAATCAAAAATTTTGTACAGTATCGTTGCATCTGCGAACATAGCCAACGCCGCCCCCAGCAGCATGGGTACGACCAAATCAGGGGTTCCCATGAGATATGGAATTCCAATCGGAATCAGCAGGCTATTGGCCGCCCCGAAGGTAGCAGAGGAAATCGCCGTCTGGACCAGATTTTGACGATGTACCGATTTATAACGTAAAAACCAGTTAAACGGGATACGTGCAATCAGCATCGCGATTAACGCTCCGATGATGGCCGTATTTGGGGTCACCCCCAGGCTGGTTACGATCTGCATTCCGATAATAGCTCCCAGAACACTTGTAGCCACAATGAGAATAAATGCAAAAGGCTCAAACGTTTTCGGGTGGCGTTTTTCTTTTTCGTTTTCCATATGACCCTCCTGTGGCTTAGACATGATGTATTTCTTCCTCTATTGAGTAGGTTTAACTTATGTTACTGCAACTTTCCTTCCATAAACAATGTTCGTCCTGACCAAAACAAAGGCATGTTTATTGTGCATACAGGATAAAAGACGATATATATAGCGCTACCATGACATTTTATCCCTTTATCGTGTAAAGAAATATAACATGAACTAGTTAGGAAAGCGTATAGCCCTTTAAAACAGCACCTATTTACCTCATCATGAATAGACTGATAACTAACAGAGGATTACCTTTTTCTATAATCACAAGTCAAGTGAGGTTCTTATGACGAAATCCTATACCAAAGCACAGATTCGCAAAATTACCAGTCGTTTCGGTCTGATCCCGTTAAAATCAAGCTTAGTCTCATCACTGTACCGAAAAAATGCAGTGATCCAGGTGAAAACGAAAAAGGGAACTTATGCATTAAAGCCCTTTAGCCGTACTAGGATGGTCCGCTCAAATACAATCCAACAGATGGAGCAGGCTGCAAGCATGATCAGGCTTTTGAAAAAGAGAAAGTATAGCTACATGCCCGCGTGGCTTCCAACACATTCCGGGAAGCTATGGACTTTACATCAAGGGACGCCATTTTATATGAGTCAGTGGATCAAGGGACGGGGATTGGAGAATGCTGAAGATTTTGAAAAGCTTGGGTGGGCACTTGCCACGCTTCATGCCACGTCCACTGGCTTGCATCGGATTGGAAGGGGAAAATCCCCTACGTCTCAGCAATTGCGGATATGGAAAAACCATGATCGTCTTTTTCAAAAAAAAATAAAAAAAATCAGCCGTCATGATACAAAATACCGCAGCTGGTACAACACTCACGGCAAAGACTGCCAACGATTATCCAGGCGGGCATGGAGGGATTTGCAGGACACCTCTATTATTAAGCTGCTTCAGAAGGAAAGCCGTTCCCCCTCTTTGATACACAGTGACATCACGATCCCCAATGTCATGATTTCAAATGATGGTCAACTTAAAATCATTGATTGGGATCGGGTGAAGGTCGGCTCAGTCTATGCAGATCTGGCAAAGGCCCTTATGAATACAACCCAATTCAATCCTGAATTTGTGCAATCCTTGCTGAAAGGATACCAAAAACGCAAACCACTAAGCCGAACTGAACGAAAAATGGTTACAGCCTTGTATAAACTGCCCCGTGAAGCGTGGCATGCCTCCCTACACCCGAATCGCTCAAGAAACCGCGAGATCCTGGACAATTGGGATCAATCGTGGCCCCTTCGTTTACAAATCATTCATATTTTGCAGGAATGGGTGCATGCATAAAAGAAAGTGAGGATCAAAATGTCGATTTTATCGAACGTTGAGCAGATGTACGGAATCAAAATTCAACGTACTCGTCAAAAGAAGGACATACACAAGATTGAGACCGCCGGCATGACCTATTGTTTAAAGCCCTACAAATTCCCAGAAGATGAAATTCGTTTTATTACACGTGTGTTGTCCTTCCTGGATGAGCGCGGGTTTACCCGTAGCCAAAAGGTCTATCCGACAGTGCAGCAAACCGCTTATATGACCCATGAAGGCATTTCGTATACGTTAACCAATTGGGTGGATGGACGAAGACCCAAATTTACAAAAAGAATAGATTTCAAAAAGGGGATTTCCACCTTAGCCAAATTTCACTCCAGCGCCGCAGGCTTTCCTATCACCGAAACTCCGGCAGCCAGAATACGTTACGAAGGCTTGGGTGATGAAATTGCTGGATACAAAAAACGCCTCAATCCCTACAAAGACACAGCACATCTCGTGGCTCTCTGTGAGGAAGTGACGCATCGTTTACAGCAGTCCAAGGTTCGAGAAGCAATCGACTCAGAGCAAAAAGCAGGCGCATGTATACATGGCGATTACAATTACCCCAATCTGATTAAAGACAGACAGCTCAATATCCATTTAATCGATTTTGAAAATTGCTCCCTGCACGTAAGAATGAAAGACTTGTCCCATCTTCTTCATCGAAATTGTCTTTGGAACGGGACCAAGATGCTGCGCGCGGTCGACTACTATCAACGATATCGTCCGTTAAGCGCCCATGATTTACATTTGCTTCACACACTTTTGATCTCTCCCTATCATGTGGTCCGCAACATCAGAATAGGCGGCATCCGTTCTGCCAAACGTGTTATTCCATCATTCGTGCAGTTAAACAAATATCGACGTGAGCTTAGAGCGCTGTTATAATCTGTCGGCTTGGAACTAAACAGGAAAGCAGACCGAACGAAACGGTCTGTTTTTTTATGTTCTGACAACTGTCTTTGGTAAATCTACATGCCACTGAACCGGATCCACTGGCTGATTGTACCGGTACAATCAAAAGTTTATAGCATTGTAATCAATACGTCCCCCTTCTACAATGATGCTATGACTCAAGGATCATTTGTTCCGAAAAGAGAAATTGAGAAACTAACAATAGAGGTGACTGTATATGTACATCATGACAAAAGAAGAAATAAAGGCTTATCTAAACAGGATCGGAATTCAAGACATTCAGCCTCCTACCCAATCCTATTTATTTGAGCTGCATAAGGCCCATGTGAAACATCTTTCGTGGCAAACGGTGGACATTTTTGCAAGAAAGCCAGCAGCCATTGGTTTTCAAGAATCAGTTCAACTTATTTTACAGGGTAGAAGCGGTTATTGTTTTCATCTGAATGGTGCCTTCAGCGCACTACTACATTCACTGGGCTACAAGGTCTGCCTGCATCGTGCCGGGGTTCAGCCTTTAGGGGCAGAGCCACGCATCAATTCATTTCATCTTGGGTTAACCGTGAACTTGCTAAATGAGCAGCACGAAGATGAAGTATGGATTGTTGATGTCGGTTTAGGCGATATGCCATATGAGCCTGTTCCACTCCAAATGGGCACTTATGAACAAGCTCCTCTTCAATATAAGGTTACGGAGTCCGGGGTTGTTGCAAAAGGCTGGCGGTTAGAGCATGATTCGCTTGCTTCATTTGTCGGCGTTGATTATGACCCTACGGTTGTTCGGGATTTGGAAGAGTTTATGCCAAAACATCATTTCTATAGCCGCTCAGTGGATTCTCCATGGTTCAACCTGTTTCTGATTCGGCAAAGACAAGCATTAGAGACGAATGAACTAAGAGGCTGCATTTGGAAAAAACACGGGCTGAACGGATTGGAAAAAATAGAGCTGGATCATAAATCGCAGTGGCTGGAAGTGTTGGCAGATGTATTTGGTGAGCCGCTTGTTAACTATAGTCCCCAGGAACGGGACGAGTTATGGAAAAGAGTATTTGCGGCTCATACTGAATGGAAGAAATCAATCATTTCCTAATAAAGTATTACGCTCTTCCTCGGTTGCGTTGATTGGACCGCCACGGAGGGAGAGCGCTATTTTCTCGTGACTTTTCACATATCAATGATGGACATTCATCTGGAATAACTCCTTCATCAAAAAAAATCCGGTGGCAAGCACTTGGAAACTCCCAGTGCTTGCTACCGGATTCCTCATAGGTTACGCAGCCGATAGATATCTCTGTTCAGCTACGACGCCGTCCATCACAACTCATTACTCTAGCTATCGCTTTTGCTTTTGGCTTACCTTAAGCTTACCGATTTTTATCGATTCAACAGACTACCTACATACCTGAGCAGGTCGTTGGCGCTGGCACCTGTATAACCGTGTTCCTCAATCAATCGCTTAATCACCTCATTCATGCGTTTGAGCTGATTAGCATCGGGTGTTTTGGTCGAGGTCGTAATTTTGACAATATCCTTTAAATCTGCGAACAGCTTTTTCTCAATCGCTTCTCTCAGCCGATCATGATGATGATATTCGAACTTGCGTCCCTTGCGTGAATAAGCGGAAATCCGGATGAGAATTTCTTCGCGGAACGCCTTTTTCGCATTTTCCGATACCCCAATCTGCTCTTCAATCGAACGCATCAGCCGCTCATCCGGGTCGAGTTCTTCATCCGTAAGCGGGTCGCGGATTTTCACCCAATTGCAGAAGGCTTCGATATTATCCAAATAGTTGTCGAACAGCGTCTTGGCTGATTCCTCGAACGAGTACACAAAGGCTTTCTGGACTTCTTTTTTCGCCAGCTCGTCATACTCCTTACGGGCCACGGAAATGAAATTCAGATAGCGCTCCCTTTCCTCCTTCGTAATAGAAGCATGCTGATCCAGACCATCCTTGATAGCTCGTAAAATGTCCAGTGCATTGATGGATTCTACATTTTGCTTAATGAGCGCACTGGAAATGCGATTGATGACGTACCTTGGATCTACCCCGGACATGCCTTCCTCCAGAAACTCATTTTGCATTTCCTTCAGATCGGCTGTCTTGTAGCCTTCCACCTCTTCGCCATCATACATGCGCATCTTTTTGACCAGATCCATGCCCTGCTTCTTCGTCTCCTTCAAGCGGGTAAGCACGGAGAAAATAGCAGCCGTCCGCAGCGCATGAGGGGCGATGTGAATATGCTTCATGTCGCTTTGTTCAATGAGCTTGGCGTAAATTTTTTCTTCTTCCGAGACTTTAAGGTTGTAAGGAATCGGCATCACGATCATCCGTGATTGCAGAGCCTCGTTCTTTTTGTTTGCGATAAAGCTTTTATACTCCGACTCATTGGTATGAGCAACGATCAATTCATCTGCACTGATTAACGCAAAACGTCCCGCTTTAAAATTACCCTCCTGGGTCAGTGACAGCAAATTCCACAAAAACTTCTCATCGCATTTCAGCATCTCCTGAAACTCCATCAGTCCACGGTTGGCTTTGTTCAGTTCTCCGTCAAAACGATACGCGCGTGGATCGGATTCCGACCCATACTCCGTAATCGTAGAAAAGTCGATGCTGCCTGTCAAATCGGCAATATCCTGTGACTTCGGATCCGAAGGACTGAACGTACCGATGCCAATCCGATTTTCTTCCGATATAAACACCCGCTCCACGCGGACCTTTTCAATATCTCCATCAAATTCTGTGCGTAATCTCATCTGGCAGGCTGGGCACAGATTGCCTTCAATCCGCACCCCCAGCTCCTTCTCAAAATCCGGACGCAGCTCATGAGGAATGAGATGAAGCGGATCTTCGTGCATGGGGCAGCCTTCAATGGCGTATACCGCTCCCTGATCCGTCCTCGAAAATTTCTCCAGACCGCGTTTGAGCAAGGTGACCAGCGTGGATTTACCTCCACTGACGGGTCCCATCAAAAGTAGAATACGTTTGCGCACATCGAGCCGACGGGCTGAGGAATGGAAGTATTCCTCCACCAACTTTTCAAGCGCACGGTCCAGTCCAAAAATCTCCTGCTCAAAAAATTTATATCGCTTATGTCCCCCAACCTCTTCTACACCTAAAGATTCAATCATCTTGTAAACCCGTGCATGAGCGGTCATCGCCGGCGTCGGGTCTTTCTTGAGTATCTCGATATACTCTCTAAAAGTGCCGCTCCAGGCCAGACGGTTGTTTTCCGCCCGGTACTCCGCAACGCGTTCAAAAATATTCATGCTAGGTTCCTCCTATGACTGCGTAATGACTATCCTCCACTCCGGATGGTTAATGGCTACACTCGTCCACGCCTTTCAGGATATGATGCAATCCTCTTAAAAAAAGTGTAATACATACCTATGCAGATTGATTTCAGAATTGACCTTTTTTTTGCGCCAGGTTTCCTGCCTTTTCGAAAAACAGAGAGATACACTGTGCTAAAATATACAACAACGACGCGGACCTGCCGCATTATGGTACAATATAAGCTCGGAATAATGGGATAAAGGAGCGGGAGAAGCATGGCGGTTCGGCATGAGACGGAGCTGTACGCTCCGATCAAAGCCTTTTTTGAGAGCTCAGGATACGAAATCAAGGGAGAAGTGCGTAACTGCGATTTGGTGGGAATAAAGCCAGAACAGCAGGAGCCACTGATTGTGGAGATTAAAAAGACGTTCAATCTGGCGCTGATGCTGCAAGGCATGCAGCGTCTGAAGCTAAGCAGCAATGTGTATGTGGCGGTGGAACGAAACCGTGCGAAAAAAGGGGCTGTCAATCAGCGCTGGAACGAGCTGGTCGGACTGTGCCGCCAGTTGGGGCTGGGCTTGCTCACCGTCACCCATTATAAGACCAAGCCGCCGCTCGTAGAGGTACTTTGCAAGCCTGCGAGTACGAACGGTGGTGACCGCAAAACGGCAGCAGCCCGCCCCGGCTCGCGCAAGGAAAGGCTGCTGCGAGAGTTTCACGCACGCAGCGGCGACCACAACACTGGCGGCAGTACCCGGCGCAAGCTGGTCACGGCCTACCGGGAAAAAGCGCTGCGCGTGGCCGCGGCCTTGCAGGGTCTGGGGGAAGCCGCACCGGCACAGCTCGCCCGTACAGCAGCCGTCAGCGGGGCCGCAGCCGTGCTCCAGCGCAACTACTACGGCTGGTTCGAGCGCGTAGCCCGGGGTCGCTACAGGCTAACCTCGTTTGGCGAAGCCGCCCTGAGCGAGTATACGGCGGTGCTGCAAGAGCAGGGCGCCGAAACGGCCGCTGGCAAGGCCGTAGAGCCCAATAATCGCGGCGGACAACGCCTGATCGCGGAAGCACCAGCCGCGTACTCTGCCGCCGCGAATGCAGACGATCTCTGAAAATCCTGCCGCTTACTTCTGGCGCTTCGAATGCAGACGATCACTGAAAAGCCTACAGCTTACTTCTGACGCCACGACTGCCGGAAGTATGCCACAGCAATTAGATCGTTCGGCCCCTGCTAGCTTCGCGCAGTGAATTCACTGATCGTCTCACCGATCAAGTTCATGCCCATGAGTAGCTGCTCGCGGCCCGGATGACTGAAGTTCAGGCGGATATGGGACGCGCCTTCGCTGCCAACCGCGCACAACTCCCCTGGCATAAAGGCTACACCTTTGGGTAGAGCTGCCTTTAGCAGCAGTGCGCTGTCCAGCCCATCGGGCAACCGAACCCACACATACATGCCGCCGGACGGAATGCGGTACGTCACGTCTTTCCAAAACGGGCGCTTGAGCAGCTCCAGAATTAATTGCAGACGTGTCGAGTACTCTTTGTTCAGCATGGCTAAATGCTCGTGCCATTGAAAACGCGAGCTGGTCAGTAACTGGAACAGGAGCCGCTGGTTCATCGTACTGGACTGCATATCGGCCAACTGCTTCAAAGCGTACATACCTTCGATCAACGGGGCGGGGCCTGCCGCCCATCCGGTTCTCAGCGCAGGCGCAATCGTTTTGTTGAATGAACCGATATATAGCACCTGGCCGCCCTGCCCCGCATGATCCAGCGCAAATAGCGAAGGATAGGCTTCTGCAAATTTCCGGCTTTGCCCATACGGGCTCTTGTCGCCGGATTCATTTTTTTGTTTAAAATGAAGTTCTCCATAAGAATCGTCCTCCACGATCAACACCTGATGACGCCTGCACAGGTCCAAAATCTCCTGACGTCTTGCCGCGCTCCATAAGGAACCGGTCGGGTTCGTAAACGTGGGCGTAGCGAAAAAAAGCTTGGGATGGTGATGAACGATTAAGGCTTCAAGCTGATCGGGAAGCACACCTTCTCCATCAGATTCTACGGGCACGATCTGCGCTCCCTGCATCGACAGCACTTGCAGACATCCGGGCGACGTCGGATTTTCGACCAACACCGGGTCGCGTTCATCCACCATCAGCCTTACAATTAGGTCAATGGCCTGCTGACTGCCTGTTGTCAGGAGGATTTGTCCCGGTGGTACTCTAACCCCTTTGCGCTGTTCCCACTCTCCTGCAAGCCACGCCCGCAAAGGAAAATAGCCCTCCGGTTCACCATACTGGAGGGCGTCAGGGCCGGAGCCAAACACATCATGAGCCGCTTCTTCCAGCAGCTTCACCGGAAAAAGCTCTTGTGCAGGCAATTCTTCAGCCAAAGATATAAAGGAGTGTCTTCTCGCATTTTCCCGGATATGACGCACTGGAGAAGCCAACATTGCAGCCGTTCGTGAAGCAAAGGAATATTGCATGAACATCCTCCTTCTGCTGAAAAATAGGTCACGGCTTCCGGGCTGGCGCGTCAGGCATATAACTGCTTGGTCTGACGCGCATACAGGGCATAACGTTCAATCGCCTGCGCCCGGCTGGATACGCCCAATTTCGCATAAATTTTACGTAAATAATTATCAATAGAGCGCCGACTGACTTCGATCTCAGTAGCAATTTTGTCATATGTAATTCCTTGTACAATACGTTCCATAATAAAAACTTCAGTTTGTGTCAATTCGTCAAAAGGCTCAGAAGCCATTAGCGGCATAAAAGGCCAGTTTCCACAACGAATCCAGTCCATCGGTAACGAAGCAAATCCTTCGCGCAAACCGTTGATCAGATGGATCAACTGGCTTGGCGACGCCTGTTTGGATAACATTCCATTCGCTCCCAGCGAAATCAGCTGTTGGAAGAGCGTAATATTATCCTCATCCGTCATAATAACAATATGGCTGTCTGGAGACAAGGCCCGTATTTGTGTTAGAAACGGTTCCGCCGTCCCCTCAGGCAACCTGTAATCCATTAAAATGATTTCCGGCCGAATGGAGCAAGCCAATTCCAGACCTTCCGTTCCGGAGGAGGACATCCCTCTGACAAGCAAATCCTGCTGGTCTTCTAAAATAAGCTTTGTACCCAGCATGCTTGTAGGATGGATGTCTATAATGACCACCTGCCATACTTTTCTCATGTCTAAACCTCCTGATTTCACAAAAAAATACATAAAAATACATAGTTAGCGAAAATGAATCTATAATTTGGGGTTGCATATGTAGAAATTGCGCAAATGTGAACGTATAAGAAGCGAAAACCGTTTAAGGAAATTGTATCCTAGGACTTCCTTCCGATGCAATCTCTTTTTCCAAATAATTTTATGCATCCATTTCGTTTTTGCGAAATAAATAGGCCCATGATAGAATTGGAACTGCAAAATAAAGACTGGAAATTTGATTTTACACGGGAGTTGAAAATCGCATGCAAGCTTCACCTGAACACCCTCCTGCCGAATCCCGGCGAGGCACTTCAAGAAAGGGGATGCCCGTAAAGGCCTTTCTGCTATTTTGGTTCCTACTTATTATACTAGGTGCTCTCGCAACCTATCTGTACAGCAATCATTTGAAGCAGGAAATGCTGAACGAAATGCAAACCCATACGGACCAGCAGATTCAAGCGCTCAAAACCGACTATGAAAAACAGTTGACCGCGCTTTCCAAGGAAGTAAGCGGATTAGAGGGCAAAGTGCAGTCCTTCAATGAATTGCTGACCTTTACCAAGGATAATGCAAACAATAAAACCGACAACAGCAATAAGCTTTACACCCAACTGAACGAAGTTAAGCAGCAGCTCAATACACTTCAGAAAAAAATGGACCTGCTGAAATGAATATGGATACAAAACAGGTAAATCGTTTCTTCATGTTGGCCCTTGCTCCTTTTATCGGTTTGTTGGGGTGTATTTTGTTAATTCATCCCACATTTAGTTTTTCCGAATCTACTGTCCCGAGTCTGCAAAAAACCGAGGTCGTTCTACAAACGCAGTCCGTAAGCAACCAGCTTGATGAAGCCAAACAAACGGCAACATACACCTTGTCCACCATTCGCCGAACATCGGAGCTGTACAAGCAAACGACCCAAACGATGAATCAGCTTGTTCAAACGGCCTCTACCCAATCTAAGCGTCCCGAAAAAATCTATGATGGACGCATCACCGCCAAGCTCGGGGTTCCCTATGAGCGGGTAGACAGCAACCGGATTACTATTGAATTGTTTAAGGTGAATCCGGGGATTTATCGTGGCTATGCCATGAAGGTCAAGCTTAAAGATCCTGCCGCTATGAAAATGTCTCTGGGGAGCGACAAACTGGGCGGCTCTGAGACGACCATGCGTGCTGTCCTGAGACATGGAGCTGTCGCTGGCATTAATGCAGGCGGCTTTGCGGATGGAGACGGCAAACGCTATCCATTAAGCACTACCGTCATGAACGGCCATTACCTGACCGGCTTTCAGTCCAGCTTTAAGGATTTGTCCTTTGTCGGATTGAGCAACACCGGCAAGCTCATCGGCGGCAAGTTTTACAGTCAAGGCGCTCTGGACAGCCTGAAACCTGTCTTTGGAGCTACCTTCGTTCCCGTTCTACTGCAAAGAGGCCAAAAGATGCCTATTCCAGACAAGTGGAAGGTATCGCCTAAACGGGCGCCACGTACAGCCATCGGCAACTATAAAGATGACCAACTGCTCATTATTGTCGTAGACGGCTACAATGAAAGCGGGGGTTCAGGCGCAACGTTGGAAGAACTACAAGGGAAAATGTACAATCTCGGCGTTCAGGATGCTTATAATCTGGACGGGGGCGGCTCCTCCTCACTCATCCTGAACGGTAGGGTCGTGAACAAGCCGTCGGATGGAAATCTCCGCCCGGTCCCTACTCATTTTTTGTTCTATAAATAGGAACTTATCGTCTACAGGCATGTAAACTACTTTTGCTTTCTCATACTCTATAAGAAAAAAAGCATCACGAACGAATGTCGTGATGCTTTTGCCCCATTTTAGGAGTACTGTGTCATTTCCGTCAAACATTGAGCACAAATATAACGGTCTTTAAAATTGTTCACTTGCTCAACTGATCCGCAGAATACACATTTCGGACGATAACGCTCCAAAATAATATGGTCGCCCTGAACCAAAATTTCGACAGGGTCTCCCTCATTCATTTGATATCTTTTGCGTAGTGACTTGGGCAAGACTATTCTCCCCAACTGATCAACTTTACGCACCACACCGGCAGGTTTCATCGTGATCGTACACCTCTCCTATTCATTATACTTGCAATTTCTTCCCTGCGAAAAACTAGGTACAAAGACACTATTCTTTATGTAGTATTCGCTGTCTTTTTGTCGAATCCTGCTGATCACAGGAAATTTTATTACATTTTCTCATAAAATCATGAACCATATCAAAGTATGGCACAGAATGTCTGTAATATTTTATCGACCGGAATGTCCAATATCATTAGCTTTATCTGTGGATTTTACAAATTACCTTATTTTCAAGCCCTACGTTCGGGATCGTTTGAACACAGATTCGCGAGGCTTGATTAGCAACTAAGGTCCTGGTTCTTTATTCGTAGTTATGCTTGCTCACTTGATATTATTCATGATAAACCCGGAAAATCCATTTGCCGCAACGCTTCATATACGATAATCGCAGCGGAATTCGACAAATTCAGCGATCTTACTTTATCTGACATAGGCATCTTGATGCATGTATCCGGATTAGCCGCCAGAAGCTCGGGAGGCAGCCCTTTCGTTTCTTTGCCAAATACCAGAAAGTCTCCATCCTGAAATGCAATATCACTATAACGCTGATTTGCTTTCGTGGTGGCATAAAAAAAGCGACCTTCCTGGTACTTCTCCTGCACCTCAGCAAAAGATTCATGGTATTCAATGTGGACCGCATACCAGTAATCAAGTCCAGCCCGTTTTAACGTGGCATCGTCGGTACGAAAGCCCAGCGGCTTTACCAGATGCAGATGTGTTCCGGTAGCAGCACACGTTCTGGCAATATTCCCTGTGTTAGCCGGGATTTCCGGCTCAACAAGCACAATATGTAATGGCATCACGTTTCGTTCCCTTCATGTTTGAACTGAAAAAATTTACACATTCTATTATTTTAACAAAATCGGCGGGATATGAACATCAAATGAGAAAAATTATCGCTCCTCACCACTAAAAGCCTTCCCCTATACACATTCAGGGAAGGCTTTACTTTGTTTTTTTTGATTTCCAACATTCGTGTATCGAAATATATGTTCGTTACAATCAGCTATGACGCTGCTTAAAGCTATCCATAAACTCGGCCAACGCTTGACAGTTCTCCAGCGGAACAGCATTGTAGATCGAAGCGCGAAGCCCTCCTACACTGCGATGTCCCTTCAGACCGACGAAACCGGCCTGCTCGGATTCCTTAATAAATTGCTTTTCCAAGTCCTCATTTGCGAGGCGGAAGGTCACATTCATAATGGAACGGTCAGCGACGTCTACACAACCACGGTAGAAGCCTTCGCTGCCGTCAATACGGTCGTAGAGCAAAGCAGCTTTCTGCTGGTTGATACGTTCAATACCTTCCAGGCCGCCTTCTTCCTGAATCCATTTCAGTACCTCATTCACCATGTATATAGCAAAGGATGGAGGTGTATTGTAGAGAGAGTTATTTTTTTGATAAGTGCTATAACGCAGCATCGTAGGAACGTTGTCCGGTGAAGATGTTAACAGTTCTTCACGGGCGATCACGACCGTTACGCCGGAAGGACCCAGATTTTTTTGTGCTCCAGCATAGATCAGTCCGAATTGAGTAGCATCAAACGGCTTGCAAAAAATATCACTGGACATGTCCACAATCAATGGCACAGAACCGGTATCCGGGAATTGCTTGAACTGTGTACCTTCAATCGTCTCGTTGGACGTAATATGCACATAAGCAGTATTGTCAGGCAAGTCCAAAGAATCCACATTCGGAAGACGCATATACTTCTCATCAGCGGAAGACGCAGCAATATGAGCTTTGCCCACAAGCTTGGCTTCTTTATAAGCCTTGTCCGACCAGCTACCTGTCATGATATAGCTTCCTGTCTGTCCTTCGCCCAAGAAATTTAAGGGCAGCATAGCAAATTGCGTACTGGCGCCTCCTTGGAGAAATAACACCTTGTAGCCTTCTGGATTGCCTAGCAGAGATAACAGACGTTCCTGCGCTTCATTATGAACAGATTCATACACAGCTCCACGGTGAGACATTTCCATAATGGACATACCTGTTCCCTGAAAATCTACGAATTCAGCTTGTACACGTTCCAGCACTTTGAGCGGCAATGCCGCTGGTCCTGCATTAAAATTATAGGCTCTCTTACTCAACAAATTCCCATCCCTTCTCTACTCTGGTGCGGATATTATCGCTATGATAGCAGTATTCATAAGAGCGTTCAAGACTTGTTAAAAAATGTTTCCGATTTCATTTATGATGTGACAAAGATGTGAATGTAAGTATATTTAACATCTTAATTTTGTGGTATCTAATTTTAAAAGGTCCCCGGCTTAAAAACCGGAGACCTATCTTGAACATCAACCGTTACCATAGGCTAATGGTTAATGTTCAAGGCAGCTATGCTGCTTGTTTTGTTAGTTAATGTTTCAAGGTAACCATGCTGCTCATTTATTAACTACTATTAGCAGTCGAAATACAGGCTGTATTCGTGCGGATGAACACGGATGTTAACCGATTTAGCTTCAGAACGCTTGAGCTCTACATAGTTATCAATAAAGTCCTTCGTAAATACGTCACCTTCTGTCAAGAACTCGTAGTCGGCTTCCAGAGCGTCCAGAGCCTCATCTAGCGAAGCAGGAACACTACGGATTTTACCTATTTCAGCATCGGACAGCTCATAGATGTTCGTATCAAGTGGACCATATCCCAATTCGATCGGGTTCAGTTTGCGCTTGATGCCATCCAGACCCGCCATCAGCATTGCAGAGAAGGCCAGGTAAGGGTTAGCTGTGGAGTCCGGTGTACGGAACTCGATCCGACAGCCTTTAGGCGTAACAGCCGCTACTGGAATACGGACAGCCGCAGAACGGTTACCTTTGGAGAATACCAGGTTAACTGGAGCTTCATAGCCTGGAACGAGACGCTTGAACGAGTTCGTACTTGGGTTCGTCAAAGCGATCAGCGCTGGTGCATGGTACAGGATACCGCCAATGTAATGAAGGGCCAGTTCGCTCAGGTTAGCGTAAGCACCTTTTTCGTAGAACAAAGGAGTGTCTCCATCGAAAATGGATTGGTGAACGTGCATACCGCTTCCGTTGTCTCCAAAGAGTGGTTTTGGCATAAATGTTGCCACTTTACCGTATTGACGAGCTGTGTTGTGTACAATGTATTTATAAACAAGCAGATTATCAGCTGTTTTCTTGAGTGTATCAAAACGGAAGTTAATTTCCGCCTGACCTGCCGTAGCAACCTCATGGTGATGGCGCTCAATTCTCAGACCTGCTTCTTCAAGCAAACGGCACATTTCACTACGGATGTCTTGTTGGGTGTCTACTGGCGCTACAGGCACATATCCGCCCTTCACTCCCACTTTAAAGCCCAGATTTCCGCCCTCTTCCTTGCGATTGGTGTTCCAAGCAGCTTCTTCGGAATCCACGAAAAAGGAGGAGCTGTTCATACTGGTTTCATAGCGCACCTCGTCAAAGATGAAAAATTCAGATTCAGGTGCAAAGTTAACTTTCGTACCTACACCAGCAGTTTTCAGGAATTCTTCTGCTTTTCTTGCAATGCCGCGAGGATCGCGGTCGTATTTTTCGCCGTCTGGCGTAGCAATATCACACAGAATATTCAGTGTGGGATGCTGAGTGAAAGGGTCGATGAAAACCGCTTCCGGATCGGGCAGCATAACCATGTCGGATTCCTCGATGCCACGATAGCCGGGAATGGAAGAACCGTCGAAAGCAACACCGTTAACAAATGTTTCTTCATCTACTTCGGAAGCTGGCAACGAAATATGGTGAGCACGGCCGGACAAATCTACAAAGCGAAAATCTACCCACTCAATATTATTTTCCTGAATTGTTTTCAATACATTCTCAACGGACATGTCTTCTTCCTCCCAATTTTCCGAACATTAAGTCTTATACAACCCTGAAATGTTCATGATCGAATGTTTTTTTCTGTCGTCATTATAAATCTCAAACATGACACGGGTCAATAGCTATGTAAGGTATTTTTTAAACTAATGTTAGCTATGCTTACGTTCTTGATAACATTTGAATAGCACAAAAAGCCCGAAACACCGGGCTTTTGGGGCAATTTTAATCGAATTACTGCGTTGCGGCAAAACTTTTATGCATTAATGTTAAGTATTGGTTTTAAGAAATGGTACTAGGCGTATGAAATGTTTTTCCTACAGCTGGAGCCAGTAATTCCAAATCTTTCAGCAAATCTGAAAATTGATCTGGGAACAAGGATTGTACACCATCGCCCGTCATCGAATTGTCGGGATCTGTGTGCATTTCAATAATCAGTCCATCTGCTCCTGCAGCTACCGAAGCCTTCGTCATAGGAACAACCAGCTCACGACGCCCTGTGCCATGGCTCGGGTCCGAAATAACCGGCAAATGGCTCAGTTGTTGCAGAACAGGAATAGCTGACAAGTCGAGCGTATTTCTGGTGTAAGTTTCAAATGTACGGATTCCGCGCTCACACAGCATAACATTCGGGTTACCGCCCGCTAAAATATACTCGGCAGCATTCAGGAACTCATCGTAAGTCGAACTGAAACCACGCTTGAGCAGCACTGGCTTCCCGCAGGTTCCCAGCTTGCGCAATAGATCAAAGTTTTGCATGTTACGTGTACCTACTTGTAAAATATCCGCATATTCTGCACAGATATCCACGTATTCGGGTGTCATAACCTCTGTAATGGTCAGGAGGTCATGCTTTTTGCCCGCCTCGGCCATCATGATCAAACCTTCTACACCTGTTCCCTGGAAGCTGTAAGGACCCGTACGCGGCTTAAAAGCACCTCCACGGAGAACTTGCGCGCCCGCAGCTTTAACCAGTGCAGCAATTTCGTCGATCTGCGCAGCAGACTCAACAGCACATGGTCCACCCATAATTACAAGCTCGCCTCCGCCGATATTCACACCTTTGATAGAGATAACGGTATTTTCGGGATGAAAATCACGGCTCGCCAATTTGTAGGACTTTGATATTTTGACTACATTCTCTACGCCCTTCATTTGGCGCAGGTGTTCAGCCAGCTTGGGCTCTACACTGCCGATCAGCCCGATAATTGTACGATCCGATCCATGGGAAACGTGAGCCTGCAAACCTTCTTTTTCAATAACTGCAACAATAGCCTGGATATGTTCTTCAGGTGTTTGGACACCAGCGATAACGATCATATTTTTCTTCCTCTCTATTAAACATATTTTATGGATCATGTATAAATAATATTATGACACTTAAACGCTTGTTCGCTTTTAAGCTTTTATTCGTTAAAGTAAATATACCTGTTTTACCTGTACTCGTCAAGACTTAATTATCCTGAATACTGGCCTGCAATTTCGATCCTCGTGATGCCGATTTAGTCCGGGTGGGTCTATCGTCCAATTCAAAAAAGCTGCTATCCGGGAGTCCCTTCCCGAATAGCAGCTATGATCTGTTACAAATTATTTAGCCGTTTTTGACTTTTCACGCACAGGGGGCAGCAGCTTCTTCATATCAATCGTCCGCTGAATCTCCCATGTATCCGGGTTAGCCGCATCATACTGCTCCAAATACGTAATAACCTCTTTGGTAATCAGTGTCGGCGTGGAAGCCCCAGAAGTCACAGCCACTTTAGCTACGCCCTCAAGCCACTCCCTCTTCAGCTCGGTCACATCAGAAATACGATAAGCTGTTGTACCAGCAATTTCCTCCGAAACCTGGGCCAATCGGTTTGAATTGTTACTGCGCGGATCACCGACAACGATCACCAGATCCGCCTGTCCAGCCTGCTCAGCTACCGCTTCCTGACGTACCTGCGTCGCCAAACAGATTTCATTGTGTATCTCAGCACCTGGGAACTTCTCCAGCAGCTTCTTCATAATGTGCTTAATGTCCCATTGACTCATGGTCGTCTGATTCGTGATAAGGATTTTGCCAGCTGGTAACGTAAGACTGTCGATCTCTTCTTCCTTTTCAATCAGATGAACATGGTCAGGAGCAATACCGATAGCTCCCTCCGGCTCTGGATGATTCTTTTTGCCAATATAAACAATCTGATAGCCTTCGGCAGACTTCTCCCGAATCAGATCATGGGTCTTCGTCACATCCGGGCAGGTTGCATCAACCGTAGTCAGCCTCTTATCGCGAGCCAGCTTGCGAACCTCAGGGGATACACCGTGGGCGGTGAAAATAACGGTACCACTCTCCACCTGGCTTAAAATCTCCATGCGGTTAGGGCCGTCCAGTGTAATAATTCCTTCATCCTCGAAGGAATTTGTGACATGACTATTATGCACAATCATGCCTAGTATATAAATAGGCCGAGGTAAGTCCAAGTTTCTGGCCGCCTGACGAGCCAATACCATGGCATCGACTACGCCGTAGCAGTAACCCCGGGGCGAAATTCTGAGCACTTCCAAAAATAGCACCCGCTTTCTTTGACACAGTAGACAGCTCCAAAAACTGGGTAGCTGCGGCATCCAAGCCTTTACCGGCCAATTCTATGATGTAGTTGCCTTCCTATTATAGCCTATTCCAGAGGCGCGGAAAAGCTGACCGGAAGCCAGATAATAAATGTCGTCCCTTCACCTTGGCGTGTAACCACTTCCACGGACCCGTGATGTTCATCTATTATCCACTTGGCAATGGACAAACCCAAGCCAATTCCCTCTGTCACCCCGCGTGACTCATCCGCCCGATAGAAGCGATCAAAAATAAAGGGAACCTCACTCTTGTCCATCCCGATGCCTGTATCACTAATTCGCAGACCTACCTGTCCCTGATAGACAATAGCATCAAACCGGACCGTACCTTCGGGTGTATATTTGAACGCATTGTCTATGAAAATAAACAGCATTTGCTGCAAATAATCCTTGCTGCCATCCATATAAACGCCATTCAGTATCGAGAAGTCGCCCACATTCCATTCGGAGGTTCGCTCCAAAAATTGAGCACGCCGGGCAACCTCACTTACGAGTGGCTCCAGCGCCACCGGGGCCTTCTCGAATGTTTTTCCTGTATCTGCTCTGGCAAGCGATAGCATATCACCAACCAGACGGCTCATTCGTTTGCCTTCATCCGCCATATCACTTAGGGCCTCTATGGAGAGTTCACGAATCATCGCTTCATCCATATTGGGGCGGTCTCCCGGCTCTGTAGTCCACATTTTAAGCAAAAAATCAACGTTACCCCTGATTGTCGTAAGCGGTGTACGCAATTCATGAGAAGCATCGGCTACAAAGCGACGCTGGGCTCCATAAGCATCCTCCAGCTCCTTATAAAAAACCTCCGTACGCCCCAGCATCTTGTTAACCGTCGCGATCAGTTGCCCAATTTCATCTGGCGGTCCATCATATTCAATGCGGACACTCAAATCATTACTGGACTGAATTTGGTTAGCCCCTTCAATCACCTTCACTAGCGGCTTCATGGATTTACGAGCCAGAAAGAGACCCGAGGTTGCAGCAGCGAGCAAGGCAAACAACGAACCGTATACGAGCACATTTTGCAGTCTGTTCATCAGCCGATCCTGAGAGCCTGTAAATTGTCCCACCTGTAACAGTCCAACCACTAATCCAAGTTCCTCGGATTTGATCGGTTGCTGATAAATCATAAAGGGATCGCCATCCACACTCACACGTCGAATTCCTTCATTTTGAACAGCTCCAGCAGCTGTGGACGGAACCGGGAAAGTGATGTCTAGATTCTTCATATTTTGCGTTGTCTTGGTCACTCCGGACGTATAATTGTAAATTTGTACATATAGCTGTGATTCATCAATTCCACGACCCTGCACCAAGCCTAGATCGAGATTGGGGACTTCAAACAGTCCTCCTTTGACAGTAAGCAGTAGCTGCTTGTTAATCCGTGGCGTCTGGTTCATAAGCTGACTTTTCACTTCATTATATGTGTAATAATATACCAGTCCGTAAATAGCCAATCCAAACATAACAAGCACTATAGCCAAGATGCTGGAATACCAAGCTGTCAGTCGCCAACGAATGGACATAATTACACATCACCTCTTAAAATATAACCCGCTCCCCGAATCGTACGAATGAGCCGTTTGCCGCCATCCTGCTCCGTTTTTTGTCGGAGCATGGCAATATACACCTCCAGCACGTTCGACTCTCCGCTGTAGTCATAGCCCCAAATTTTGTCCATAATCAGATCACGCGACAGCACACGCTTCGGGTTTTGCATAAACAGGTGGAGCAGTTCGAATTCTTTTGCCGTCAGCTCTAGTCGCTTGCCCCCACGTATCACTTCACGCGATTCGTTATCCAACTGTAAATCCTCGAAGGTCAGTCGATGTCCGTTATTGTCCTGCTGCTCGGTTTTACGACGCAGAAGCGCCCGCACACGGGCCAGTAGTTCCTCAAGAGCAAACGGCTTGACGAGATAATCGTCGGCACCCAGATCCAATCCCTTGACCCGGTTCTCTACCTCATCCTTGGCTGTAAGCATCAGAACGGGGACCGTACTTCCTCCCTCTCGCATACGACGGCATACCTCGAAACCATCCAGTTGCGGCATCATCACATCCAGCACGACAACATCAGGCTCTGCTGTAAGCATTTTATTCAATCCCTCTGCGCCGTTGGCAGCCGTCAGCACTTCGTAGCCTTCGAAGGCCAGCCCTCTGCGCAGCATGGACACAATTTTTTCATCGTCATCAATAATCAAAATGGTAGAACGCATACACCATCGAGCTCCTTTATTATCTTCTTTTCACTCTATTGTAGCAGGAGTAGACGCGTGTAGCATCTTGCCGCCGCATACAGCAAGAAACGGAAGGCAACTTCCTTCCGTTTCTTTTCACATTTTCACTTTTACAGAATAATTCGATTACTGTTGGAGAGTCGAGCTAAAGTCGTTTTTGTTACCCACTTTTAACTGAATATCCTTTTTCTGTCCAGCCCGTTCAATGTTAAGCGTCAGTGCTGTACCTACTTTTTGCTTTTGAATGAAATCGATCAGCTCCTGTGATGTGCTGTAAGGAGTACCATTAGCACCGATAATCACATCATAAGGACGCAGATCGGCCTGATAAGCTGGCGATTTGTAGATAATATCCCGCACAACCGAGCCTTCGGTCAGGGTTGTACCCAATTCCTTGGCTACTTCGGGGCTCAGGTTCAACAGACTTGCGCCAATGAAAGGAACGGGTTCTTTTGGAATAGGCTGATTAGTCTTCAGCTTATCCACAACTTCCAAAATCGTATTGGACGGAATCGCAAACCCGATTCCCTGTGCATCAGCGCTGACAGCTACGTTCATGCCGATAACCTGTCCTTGCAGGTTCAGCAAGGGGCCACCAGAGTTCCCTGGGTTAATGGATGCATCGGTCTGAATTAAATGTTTATATTGAGTCGGTTTTCCCGTCGATTCACTGTTAATCGTAATCGTACGTTCCTTTGCGCTCAGCACTCCGGCTGTTACCGAATGCTCAAAACCTTCAGGGTTACCGATGGCTACCATCCACTCACCGACTTTAGCATTGTCGGAGTTGCCTAGTGTTACCGTCGGGAAGTTATCCTTGCCTTCAATTTTCAGCACAGCCAAATCCAGGTCTGCATTTTTGCCCAGCACTTTGGCTTCATACGGCTTGTTGGTTCCCTCTACCGTAACCTGAACCACATTCGCGCCTTCAACAACGTGATTGTTCGTCAGGATGTAGCCCGTTTTATCGAAAATAAAGCCGGAACCAATACCAAGCGGAGTCAGTTGTCCGCTATTGTTGCCTTCATTGTCATTGTTGCTACCGTTGTTTCCGCTATTACCACTGTCTCCATACTGATTACCGAAAAAGTATTGATACAGCGGGTCATTGTAATAAGGGCTGCTTTGTCTGCCACTGCTGCTGGATTGCTTGGCCAGCGTTTCAATTTTAACGACTGCCGGACCGGCCTTGGCCACAACAGATTGAACGTCTGCGGTACCGGAAGGCATCACAGCCGGAACTGCGTTAGGAGACTGACCTGTCGTTCCCGAACTAGTCGTTGCTCCGCTTTCAGCTGCCGCCGACGTTAACGCCGTCTCGGGTGTAAACATATTGGTGCGGTCGGCTGTATACATCAAAACCGTTATAACCAGCATCCCGGCCAAAAAAGATAGGAAAATCGTCTTTACCTGGGACTTGGGCTTATTCTGTTTAAATTGCCAGTTACCGCTGTTCCGACCCGAGCCGTCTTGTTGTTGCTCAGCCCCGGCACGATGGTATGAAGAAGGAAGTGGCCTTACCGCCTGCGGTGGCGTAATCTCAACATCCTTCTCTACAAGCTTCCCATCCTTGCGTTGTCCATCTGATTGAACTGAAGAAAAGGGACCGTACGAATAGTAATATGAGGAACCATTTGAATCATTCTGCCGGGTTGTATTATCGGATCCAACCTGATCGTTGTCATCCCGGCGTCCAGAATTATTATTTTTAAATTCGTCCATTGTATATCTCCTCCCAAACCCTATGCTTCAAGGTGGTGTTGTTTAGCTGACTTTATTTTGCACTTTAAACCTTAATTCCACCTTAAAAACAATTAAAAAGGAGATAAAACCTTAGACCTATTTGTACCTAACCACTTTTACTCAAAACGAAATGCCCCGGATATAATCCGGAGCATTGTCGGTTGTATATTCTTTTTTATTTCGTGTTGAAGTTTTCGTCGAACTTTTCGTTCGGTGTTTGAGCATTGTTTTGAATTTTGTTGCGACTGGAGTTTTGAACTTTTTGCGCTACTGCACCTGTACCGCCTTGATCTGTTGCAAATTCTTCATCATACTTCTCATTTGGTGTCTGGAAGTTGTCTTGAATTTTATTTTGTTCAGACTGCTTTACCTTTTGTGAAACGACACCTACCGTATTGTCTTGTGCAAATTCCGCTTTGAACTGATTTCCTGTGCTTGCCTTGAAGCCTTTGTTCGTGAAAGAACTTCCGCCTTGATTTGGCATAATTCTCAACCTCCCAGTATGTTTTGCGGGATAAGCTCATCCCGCAACATAGTATGTGAAGTCAGAAAGGACAATATGCACGAATTATATGGAATCATCCAGCGTAGCGGCCGGAATGGTTTTATGCGTTTCTATCGCCTTTTGGAGCGATTTCACCATCTTTTCCGTACATTTTCCGTTTCCTTTTTTTATAATTTGAACATCCACATCTTTCTTGCCCCATTCAGAATACACCTGCCGGGTTGTTTTAAAATACAAATCAATTTTATTGCCCTTAATTGCTGAACCTGTATCTGCTACAATCCCGTAGCCATATCCTGGAATGTACAAAATGCTGCCCAAAGGAAACGTTTTGGGATCAGCCGCAATGGTGGACAGTGTGTTCTTGTCACGACGCACTTTTACACCGGAATACGTAATACCGTAACCGGGATGACTTGGCCGTTTTCCAGTCGATTCATAGCCTGCTGTATATCCTGTTGCCGTGACCGTCATGGTCGTAATAACCTGCTCCTCACGTGGAGCCAAAACAGGTGTGGACTGCCATTTCTTATGCTGGATCGGTTCTTTGTGACCGTAAACTTCATTGCCGGGCAATACCAGACAGGTTGCGATTAATACGGTTCCCAAAATCCGTTTCCATACCAACATGGATCTCATAAAAAACCTCCCCTTGAGGCAAAGGTTTTCCAGAAATCCGTTGGTTTATACGAGCACTTAATTATTTTTGAACATCCTGCCCGGGATAGAGCCTGCTAAGCTTCATTTTATCTTCAAAAATATGCAGGAGCGTCCGTACAATGGGGGTGTGCTCGTCGTCTGTGTGTAATATAATGGAAGCAGGGGAAATCGAAATAAGTGTGCTTACGATTCTGTCCTCGACCTCCATTTCCAGTTCAATCCCCGGCATCTCCACAATAATGTCATCTCCATCAGGTGTCGGTATCGGCACCATGGAGCTATCGAGGATAGTAAAATCATGTCCACCCTGATGAAGCACATGTACCAGTGGAACTTTACTTTCCTGAAAAAACACAAAGTACTTGAGCAATCCCATAAATTCTTCATACTGCCGATCCGCCCAAAATTCTTCCATGGCATAGTCGACGATTTCCTCAAGCTCTTTTTTGTATGCGTTCAATCTGAATTGTATAAGTCCTTCCAGATTTATCACGCGCAGCTCCATAAAATCCTTTTCCAGTAAAGCAGACAGTTTGCCGTGACGCTTCATACGCCCTCTTGGGCCATCATCCTTTAACAAAGAATGTACCATGCTGCGAATCTGCTCCGTATCCTCTTTCTCCAGCAGCGAGCAGGCGTTGGCGAGGATCAGATCAAGCATTCCCCATTCCTTGACTTCGATAATATAATCCGCTATTGCGGAAGCCATGATGCTGTATACACAGGGGAGAAAGCTTTCAAACGCTGGATTGCTCTCTGTCCCCTTGCAGGTCCATGCCACTTTGTTTTCGAGTTGTCTGAAAGTGAATCGAAATCCGCGCCGTGACATATGTAGTCCTTTGTTTCTGCTCTTGACCACCTGATAAAAACGGTCGCTTTCCTGATTTCCGTCTGTATGGGTCCACACTGTAAACAGTTCCATTGGCTCACTCCTTTCGATCACTGATTACAGTATATGGCGGGCTCGAAAGGGTTATACGAAGTGAACGACTGGAAACAGGATACAGCATAAAATGAGAATAAACGGGTTTCAAAGAGAAGGTTTCGGTGTTATAAAGAATGGCTGCAACTCAGGACAAAACCAGAAGACGTTTGAATATTTAGGGTAGGGTATGTTAAGGTTATAGTAATATGAATTTTTCACAAGAGGGAGGGGATTAGATGTCAACGATGCTGAACATGCTGCGTACACTCATGATTGTCATATTGAGCCTCGTTCAGATTTTGTCCCTTCCTGTGACGTTTCATGCGGAAGATACTACTCAATCCCTCCAGTTTACTGCGGGATCTTCTCTCATGCCGATTGTTGAAACTCCTTCGTTGGAAACGGACTCCCATGGGCTGGAGCATCACTCTAAACCAGCCATCCGTAAATCCTCTCCGGTCCTTCATCTAGTGATTGCTGCGGCCAAATCACTTCCCTTTATCATTTTGGTGGCGTTGGTGCTACTAATGAGTATTCCAAAACTGCGCTTGCCTTTCATTCCTGTCATCTACAAGCTGAAAAAGCAACTCTACTTGTTCCCCATTAAATTCACCTCCAGTTATGTGGCTTAACTCCTTTTACATGCACATCATATTTGCATGTCTTTTTGTAAACTTTTCCTAATAGGTTTAATAAGTAAGTCTGTTTTCTGTCCATTTTTTTTACAATTAATGTAATTTTATAATGTGAAGAAAAAGTTCCATGTCACACCTAATGTATGTGATTTATTTCCCATACCCATTTTAAACAAATGTACAATACAGGAGGCATTACAAATGGATATTCGAGAGTCTATTTTGCCAGGAATCGGGATTAAATATCGAATAGATGCGGAAAATGGCGATCGCCTTGTCATTATTATTCATGATGACGGCAGACGTGAGTTGTATCATTTTGATTATGAGGATTTGGAACAAAGTATTTCTATGACGACCCTAAGTGATCAGGAAGCGCGATTGGTAGCCTCCATTATTGGTGGCATGACGTATAAGCCCAAGCAGCTTGAAAGCGTAGAAATGACGTTCGACGATTTTATTATTGAATGGTACAGAGTGGAACCTCACTATGCTAGTGTTGGCAAGTCCATCGGTGAGCTGGATGTACGCCAAAATTCAGGAGCTACGGTTATTGCCATTGTTGAGAAAAAAGGGAACAAGTATGTAAATCCCGGCCCGGAAGTGATTATTAGCGAAGATGCTACTGTGGTCGTGGTCGGGGAACGTGATCAGCAAAAACGCTTTAAACAAATTCTTATGAACGGAAGCGGGTGATTGGATGGATCATCTGGTATTTGAGGTTGGATTGGCTATTGCTCTGATCGCCGCAGCCGGACTTATCTCCACCAAACTGCGCTTATCGGTCATCCCTTTTTATATCCTGATTGGAATGGCCGTCGGACCGCATGCGATGGAGCTGTGGCATTTTGATTTCCGATTTATCGAAAGCGCGCCTTTTATTGATTTTATGGGAAGGATCGGGGTGCTATTTCTTCTCTTCTACCTGGGACTGGAGTTCTCGGTAGGCCGTTTGATTAAGTCAGGCCGTTCCATCGCGGTGGGCGGCACCATATATATCGGCATTAATTTTACGTTGGGACTGGCGCTCGGCTTTCTAACTGGTTTTCCCATTGCAGAGACACTGGTCATTGCCGGGATCACGACGATTTCCTCCAGCGCCATTGCTGCCAAGGTGTTGGTCGATCTGAAGCGAACCGCCAATGCTGAAACTGAAATGATTTTAGGCATTATTATGTTTGAGGATGTCTTCCTCGCCGTCTACATTTCCATCCTCTCCGGATTGGTTCTCAGCGATTCATCCTCGCTCGGGGGTGTGCTGTTATCGGCGCTAATCGCGCTTGGCTTTATGCTCGCAGTTATTATTATCGGTCGGAAGGCCGTCCCTCTGTTAAATCGAATTCTTCGTATTCGCTCCAATGAGGTATTCGGACTTGTTATTTTTGGTTCCCTGTTTCTTGTGGCAGGTTTTTCAGAAACGATTCATGTGGCGGAAGCCATCGGAGCCTTACTAATCGGACTCGTGCTGGCCGAAACAGAACATGCCAAACGGATTGAGCATTTAATTGTTCCTTTCCGCGATTTCTTTGGCGCTTTGTTCTTCTTCAGCTTCGGACTATCTATTGATCCACTGTCTCTGGGCGGAAACGCGATCTGGCTTGCGCTGGCAGCAGTCATTCTTACGTTAATCGGTAACATTTGGGCCGGGATGCTGGCTGGACGCACTGTCTCTCTGTCACCCAAGGCGTCGGCAAATATCGGTTTGACGATTGTGGCCCGCGGTGAGTTCTCGATCATTATGGCTAATTTGGGCAAAGAGGGCGGTTTGCTGGATATTGTTCAGCCCTTTGCAGCTATCTATGTACTTATATTGGCGATTATGGCTCCATTACTGGCAAAGCAGTCAAAACCTATTTTTAATATGATGAATAAGGTTTTCAAATTCAAGGACCCCCGCCTTCGAAAGGAAGAGAGGAACTCGGTGTAACTGAAATGTAAAAGCTGGATACGACAATCCAATAGGAGGGAAGGCTATGCCGCACGCTGTAAAACATGCCGAAGCTCTATGAGGCGGCTTGTGAAGCCCGCTTCGGGAGATGCGAGCAGGTTCCCTGTCTTTTATACGGTGATTGGCGGAATTACGGCATCCGTCGGTCTGGAATTGTTTTTGCATCCGCATGATATGATCGCTGGTGGCGTCACAGGCATCTCCAGACTCATGTCGCTTTACACACAAGAGCATTTTGGATTACTGCTATTCATTTTGAACTTGCCGCTCATGCTACTGTATTCTCTGTCGACCCACAAGCCCATGCTGCTTCGGGCGCTTCCCGGTTTGTTCGCCTTTTCAGGCTCAGCCATCATTCTGTCCCCTTTCCCGGCAGTGAGTGGCCACCCGGTAGTATGCGCTCTGGGCGGGGGGATCTGCATCGGACTTGGCGCAGGACTGGCGGCCCGTCATGGAGGTCTGCTCGATTCTCTGGGGCTGAACCAATCTGACGATGGCCGACCGTCCAGTCTGTTGCTGACGCATCGGAAGATTCCGTTGATACAAATTGTGATGCTTTGTAATGGTTTGCTGCTAATTACGGCTGGCTTCGTGCTAGGCTGGGAGCCAGCTCTGTATTCAGCCTTATCCTGCCTTGCCGCCTATGAAACGACCCGATTAATGTTTACCGGTCTGAACCGTATGGTATGTGTCGTCAGCAAGAATCAGCAAACCATCGAAGAAGCCTTATACCGCAGGCTTCGTATATACAGTACGCCTGTGGGAAATCCTGCACAGATAGAGGGCAAAAATAGAGGTGAACTGGCAGAGGAAAAAGATGAACAAGTCATCGTCTACAGCGTTCATCTGTTGGATTTGCAGCGCTTTAAGGCGGTAATCCAAATGGCAGACCCGCAGGCTGAGATTATGTATATGAAGCGATGGGAAGTATAGCAAAGCCAAGTATATTTACCTTAATACGCCTTTACTCCATTGTCATGCTGGTTGGCAATATGATAAAATATAGCTAAGATGTATACTTAAAAAAGAGTAAGGATGTTGTAGCATCCTTACTCTTTAGCAACAGTCGCTTATAAGGGCGGCGGCTGTTCAAAGATTTGTTGATCGAAATAGACCGTTTACCTTTGGAGAGGGCGGTCTATTTCTTTTTGTTGAAGGAAATAATCAAGATCACTAACGTTGCAAATTGAATCATCAACATCAGTGTATCTTTAACCTCCACAGGCATCACCTCCTTTGCAGGAGACTAGCCGACCGCCCATCTAAGCCATTCTGTTGTTAAGGGATATTATACCATATAGATATTATTTAGAGGAAGAAAAACGCCTGTTTTAAGTCTAAATTTGAGATTAGTACCCTGATACATAGTTTTGTGACTCATCTTCTGCCCTTTCAATAGCTTGTGCCCCCTACCGCCCTCCATTCCCAGTAGTTATGTACATCAACCGTCTCCAGAAAATAAACTGACAAGGCTTCGATTGGATTAACTGCATACAATTTTATAAAATCCTTGTTGGGAAGTTGATCATACTTAAGATAATCGTTCTTCATTGCTGACTCAATAATATGTGTCCACACATTGTCGTTCCCTTGTTCAAATACTTGAATAGCATCAGAGACATTAATTCCAATAGTGCTCCATTTGCGGTTTAGGGAATCTGTAATTATATTAATGCCATTTGAGGAAAAAGAATAATCTATAATTATAAACACATCAAAAACGCTTACCTACACTAATCCCTCTACACGGATTAATGATAGATAAGCGTTTTGCAGTGATTACGCTATATTAACGAAAGTATTCCTAATTTTGCATGATAAAATCATGTTCAATACTGCTGGCACCGTCAAAGGTACGAATAATATCATAGCGGGTATTGCGTTGTGCCGGAACATGACCCGTTTCGCGGATCAGCTGTAAAATGGATTCGATGTTGACTTTGTACGTTGCGCCTGCGGCGGAAACGACGTTTTCCTCAATCATCGTACTGCCGAAGTCGTCGCAACCGTAGTATAGTGATTTTTTACCGATTTCCGGTCCCATGGTTACCCACGAAGACTGAATATGCTTGATGTTATCCAGAACAAGGCGGCTGATTGCAACAGTCTTCAAATATTCCTCCGGCGTCTGGCGTTCCTTTTTCAGGTTTGTGTTATCCGGTTGAAAGGTCCATGGAATAAAAGCCAGGAAGCCTTCGGAATCATATTTATTTTCAATGCATTCGTCCTGGGCATCACGAACACGCAGTAAATGCAGCGCACGCTCCTCCATCAACTCGCCAAAGCCGATAACCATCGTGGCCGTCGTGTTCATACCCACCTTGTGAGCGGTCTGCATCACGTCCATCCAATCACGCCAAGAGCCTTTGAGACGGCTAATTTTGCGGCGTGTGCGGTCATCTAAAATTTCTCCGCCCCCACCTGGCAGGGAATCCAACCCTGCTTCATGAATGGCTCGAATCGTATCTTCCATGGACAAGCCGGATTTTTCCTTCATCTTATGAATTTCAGCCGGCGAGAAGGAATGCATCGTAATATCGGGAAAACGCTCCTTGATCGCTTTGAGCAAACCGGTATAGTAACTGAACGGCAGGTTAGGATTCACTCCACCTTGCATCAAAATTTCAGTGCCTCCTACTTCCTGCGTTTCCTTGATCTTCTGAAAGATCACCTCATCCGGTAGAACGTAACCTTCATCTGAACCCGGTCTACGGTAAAATGCGCAAAAGCGGCAGTATACGTCACAGACGTTCGTATAGTTAATATTTCGTCCGATGACGAAAGTTTTAATCGGATCAGGATGCATACGGTTCATCACTTTATTCGCCGCGTGGCCGATTTTTTCTACCTCGTCTGACTCGAACAAAGCAACGGTGTCCTCTAAATTCAGGCGTTCGCCGCGCAGAGCTTTATCTAAAATATGGTCGATTACACTCATGGTGTATCCTCCTTCGCTTTCACAGGGGGACGAAATGAAAGACAGGACTTATGAACGAGAATGATTTCACAAACCTGCGTTCGAACCCTGTCGTATTATATGTGTTCATGTCTGGCTTTGTATTTGTCTGTGCTATATAGCATAGTAAAACCTAATGATAATACTAACATATCTTTAGGTAAGGAACCATACTTATTCCCGTTTCTTTCTGCTTTCTACCCAGGCGATATGATACGACGAACAAGCTATAATTCTACGGTACATTGTCCCATGGAAAGGGAGAATGGGGTTGTGCAACACCGTTCATATTGTCCTCCGCCATGTCGCGCTTACACAAAGCAGCAAGCTTCCCACTACACAGAAGCTTGCTGCTTTTTTAGATTTTATGTTTATTATGCCGTGTTTTGTTTTAGCGAAGAGCCTCGTTCAGATCACTGATCAGATCGTCAATATCCTCCAGACCTACGGAGAAACGCAGCAGACCGTCCGTGATTCCCCGCTCCAGACGTACACTGTGTGGCATTGCCGCATGTGACATCATCGCCGGATACGACAAGATACTTTCCACAGCTCCCAGACTTACCGCCACAATCGGAATTTGTATGCGATTGAGAACCTCTTTTGCACGCTCACCGGTGCCTACATCAAACGAGATAACCGCACCGTATCCACTGGATTGGCTTTCATGTACGGCACGCCCCGGATGATTTTCCAGGCCCGGATAGTATACCGCCTCAATGTCACTACGCTCGTTCAGCCAATTGGCCAGCTTCGCTGCACTCTTTTCGCTGTGAGCCATACGTGCTTCCAGTGTCTTCATCCCGCGCATAAGCAACCACGACTCCTGTGGGGCCAATACGGTTCCAAGTCCATTTTGAAGCTGCTTGATTTGTCTGCCCAACGACTCCGTACGTGCTACCGCAAGACCTGCCAATACATCGCTGTGGCCGCCGAGAAATTTGGTTGCACTGTGCAACACGATATCAACACCTTGCTCAATTGGACGTTGATAATAAGGTGTCATGAATGTGTTATCCAGCAGCGTCAGAAGCCCTTTCTCCTGGGCCCAAGCCGTTATCCCTGCCACATCGGTGATTTTGAGGGTTGGGTTGGAAGGCGTCTCCATATATACAGCCTTCGTATTTTCCTGCAATGCTTCTTTCACAAGGTTGATGTCTGTCATATCGACGAAGGTGGTTTCAATATTCATCCGTTTTAAAATCGAAGTCAGCAGGCGGTAGGTCCCTCCATATACATCCTCCGAAACAATGACATGGTCCCCAGCGGACAACAGCATAAACGTACTGGATATAGCCGCCATACCCGATGCAAAGGCAAAACCTCTCGCTCCACCTTCCAGTAAGGCGATGTAGTCCTCCAAAGCTTGCCGTGTCGGATTGCCAGAACGGCTGTAGTCATGCAGCGGAGGATTGAAAATATCATGATGGTGAAAGGTGGACGCCTGATAAATCGGTACACTCGACGCACCCGTAACACTATCAATTTCAGAGCCAAAATGCAGCAGCTTGGTAGCGAACTTCCGTTCTTTTTCCGTTTCCCGCCCGATTTTCCGCACGTCCTCAATCATTGCTATTCCCCTCCTTCGATTTCTTGGCGTGCCGCTTCCAACGCTGAACGCAAATCTTCAATTAAATCATCCGTATGTTCAATACCGACGGAGAAACGCAGCAAACGATCATCCACCCCGACCGCATCCCGAATCTCAGCCGGTATATCGGCATGTGTCTGTACAGCAGGATAAGTCATTAACGATTCCACACCGCCCAAACTTTCGGCAAAAGCAATGAGCTTAATGTTTCGAAGCAAGGGCTCTACATAACGGGAATCTTTTACTTTAAACGAGAAAATACCTGTGTTGCCGCTGGATTGTTTGTTTTGAATCTCACGCCCTGGGTGACCCTCAAGCCCTGGATAAAACACCTCAGCCACCGCTGGATGCGTTAGCAGATAATTGGCCAGCACTGTCGCATTATGCTCATGCCGATCCATACGCAGCGCCAATGTTTTCATGCCCTTCATCAACTGATAGCTGTCGCTCGGAGAAAGTACAGCCCCAATGGAATTATGCAGGAAGGAAATTTCGGCTGACAGCTCTTTACCCTTGGTTACGATCAAGCCTGCCAGCACATCATTGTGTCCGCCCAGATACTTGGTTGCGCTATGTACCACAATATCGGCACCCAGCTCCAAAGGACGCTGGAAATATGGTGTTAACAGCGTATTATCTACAATAGTAAGCAACTGACGTTGTGAAGCCCATTCGGCTACAGCCCGAATATCCGTAATCATCATTAATGGATTCGTAGGCGTTTCTATGAATACTGCTTTTGTATTTGGTCTACATGACTGCTCGATGGCTTCAAGATCATTCGTATCCACATAGCTTGCCGTCACGCCGAATCTGGATAAAATACGTTCCAGCAGACGATACGTGCCTCCATACAGATCCAGCGATACAATCAGATGATCTCCTTGTCCAAACAGGGCAAATACCGTTTGCAGCGCCGCCATACCTGAACTGCATGCAAAGCCTGCATCACCGGATTCCAGTGCAGCGGACGCCTCTTCCAGTACTTTACGTGTCGGATTGATCGTCCGAATGTAATCAAAACCTGTGCTTTGACCCAGACGGGGATGGCGAAACGCCGTAGATTGATAAATCGGAAAATTCACTGCTCCGGTTACCGGTTCTTCGATTGAACCAATCTGTGCTAACCTGCTTTCGATTTTCCACTGTTTCTCACTCATATGAATCCTCCTGTTCACTTCCATAATAGGTGCTGTAACATATGCTGCAAAATTGGATTATCATATCTGTACTGCTGCGCTGCTGCAAGGTGATACTGCGTAGATATAAACGTTAAGCCCCTTTTTAAATCTGGGGCCCGATATCGAAAGGGGTTTCTTGGTATACATAATAGTTGAGCCAATTTGAAAATAATAAATTGGCATGCGCACGCCAGGTTGAGGGCGGTGTACGCTCAGGGTCATTGTTGGGAAAATAATTTTTTGGTACTTCAATATCCATCCCTTTGGCGACATCACGATCATATTCCCATTTCAGAGAAAGTGGATCGTATTCGGAATGCCCAGTCACAAAGATTTGTTTGCCATCCCGCGTAGCTACCAGATACACTCCGGCTTCCTCAGATTGGGATAAAAGCTCCAGTTCGGCAATATGCTCAATATCTTCGCGCCGAACCTCTGTATGCCGGGAATGAGGTGCATAAAACAATTCATCAAAACCGCGTAGTAATTTCACTTTAGGTTTAATAACGCTATGCGGAAAAACGCCAAAGCATTTGTAATCAAGTCCGTATTTGGGAACGCCGAAATGATGAAACAGACCCGCCTGTGAGGCCCAACAGATATGCATGGTCGAAGTTACATTCGTTTTCGTCCATTCAAAAATTTGCCGGATTTCCTCCCAGTAGTTCACATCTTCAAACTCAAGCTGTTCAACGGGGGCTCCCGTAATCACCATGCCGTCAAAACGGCTGTTTCTGATCTCCTCAAACGTTTTATAAAACATGTTCAAATATTCCTGCGATGTATTTTTAGATACATGCGACTTCATGTGTACCAGCGTAACGTCCACTTGAAGCGGGGTATTGCCGACCAGACGCAACAGTTGAGTTTCCGTTGTTTCTTTGGTAGGCATCAAATTCAAAATGGCGATGCGCAACGGACGAATATCCTGATGATAGGCCAGGCTTTCATCCATTACAAAAATATTTTCGCCCTCCAGCACTTCCTTGGCAGGTAGTGTATCCGGAATTTTAATCGGCATATAAACTCACTCCTTGTTCGGTGAAGTTTTTGCGAAAATCGTCATGTTGAGATGCCGGGCATATAATAAAAAGACCTTCCTCGGTTACGAGAAAGGTCATATTTGTATCCATATGCGCCTCTCTCATCTGTCAGGGCATCGCTCTTTGTAAAAAGCGCGCGTCCTGCAAGAATTAGCACCGTGCGATTAAAATCGCCGGTTGCCGGGTATCATCGGGCTAGTCCCTCCACCTGCTCTTGATAAGATTTCGCTATATTCATTTTGGGTTCATAAAAAGTTCTTGTTGTTCACTTTAATGCATCCGCTGGGCTTCGTCAAGATGAGACTTGTAATTTTGTACCCTGCATTCACACTTCGTCTTATATTTCCATATGTTAAATCATACATTACCCTATCGCCGAAGCTCTTGTCATTACTGTTGATTTAGCCCATGATTTTGCGCTTGAAAGGCTGTAGGCCGAGCGTTATACTATACAAGTGCTATAGGCCGAAAATATAAAGCAGTCGTGTAGATTTAGAGTGCTTTCTGCGATACTGTGGCAACCTAAAAAAGAACATTTGTGAGGTGAATCCGGAATGGAAGGCGACCCGAGTCCGAATAGGCGGCGATCCCTGAACAACAGCATAGGAATGACTTCAGCTTGCCGAAAGACGGGACGCCAGGCTCTGCATGCTCCAAAAGCCTCTGGCTTTTGATGGGGATGCCGCTTACCCGATCCGGCTAACTGGCTAACTGAGTCCATTCCTTATGCTTGAGGTACACGTATTTTCCGTTACGACGGAGCATAAGGAGTGACATATATGAAAATCCGTTTGGTAAACAACGGGGTTTTTACCCCTGTCGAAGAAATTGAAATGGCGCTTACTCCGCCAGCAGAAGGTTTTTATTGGATTGATGCCGATGTTGATGATCTGGCAGTGCTCCAGCCTCTATTCTCCATGCATGATCTCGCGGTAGAGGACTGTTTGAGCGAAGAAGAGCAGCGCCCGAAGATTGAAATTTACGAGAGCCATTATTTTATCGTTGTAAACAGCATTCGTTTTGATGATGAAGAAATATTTTTACGTGCTTTGAACATTTTTCTCGGCCGCCATTTCATCATTACGGTGACTAAGCAGAAAATCAATGAGCTACGCACCCTCAAGCCTATGTTGTGGGAGCAGGAGGTCAGCCAGCCTGACCGTTTTATGTATCTGTTGGTCGACTTGATCGTTGACAACTATTTTCTGGTTGGTGACCGGATTGAGGTTCGCATTGAGAAGCTGGAAGAAGACATTCTGATGCATACAAAAAAATCGCATTTGAATGAAATTATCGGCTTACGCAGTGAGATTCTGTGGCTGAAAAAAGTGCTTGGTCCGCAAAAAGAAGTCATCAATACGTTGAACAAACGGGATTTACGGCTGATCGACGATCAATTGCAAAAATATTTTAGCGATATTTATGAAAATGCCGTGAAAATTTCGGAGACTTTCGAAACTTACCGCGATCTAATGGGTAACCTTCGAGAAGCTTATCAATCCAGTATCGCTAACCGTGCGAATGAAATCATGCGCGTGTTTACAGCGATTACAACCGTGTTTATGCCGTTGACGGTGATTACCGGAATTTATGGTATGAACTTTGATAATATGCCTGAGCTTCATACGCGTTATGGTTATTTTGTCGTCATTGGTATTATGGTGGCGCTGGGGGTTAGCATGTTCTGTATTTTCCGCAAGAAGGATTGGGTTTGAAAAGAAAAGGTTGAAGCAGTAGCCGTATCCTCACAGGATATAGCTACTGCTTTTTTTTGTGTGATTATTTTATATTTGCGCGATGTTATCCCGCATGTCGATCTGATGCCACCTGATGGCGAAAACGGATACGAATCAGACGTAGCCGCTCATAAACTTGATCCAGCCCCGTTTCCGCGGCCTGCTCCTCACCATATACCCGCAGCATGACGGGCTTGAGCAGCGTATCCCCCAGTTCTTCATACGCAGACCAGATCGCCGTCTGCTCTTCCTCAGATACGTTCACCAGTTCCTGACGGATCAGCTTTTCCATATCGATTCCATCTCGATCCAAATGCTCCACTGCTTCAATCATTTCTCTACGATGTAACCCCGCCTTCAGTCCAATATGCTCCAACGTAAGACCGTCTGAAATACCTTCAATAATGGTTTTTGTCAGACTGAATTTATTCAGTTCCTGCTTATATTGGTTCTCTTTTTGCTTGTACAGCCATGATAAGAAAACTTCCTCATCCAGCGTCTCTGTTACCCAATTTAGCGGAAATGGGGTAGTCCGATCATTTTGTGTCGTAATAGCCAGCAGCTCTTGACCATATTGGGATATTTTACCTTGCCCCACCCCTGGTAGCTCCAGCAACTCCTCCTCGGTATGGGGAAGATAGACGCTAATCAACCGGAGCAGACGATTGGTAGCGATAAAATAGGGTGCTTTTCGCTCGGCAGCCGCCTTTTGTCGTCTCCACATCGTCAATTGCTCATACACATCATCACGCGGAAACAAATCACTATAACAATACAGCTTTTGTAATGTTTGCCCACGTCCTGTTGCCCCTTCCTGCTCATGAAAAACACCATGGATTAAGGGTCTGTAGCCCTCTGCCATCTTAAGCGCCAGCTCGTGACGGTACACATGCAGCAACTCCTGCCACAAGCTGCCCTCATACCACAGATCATCTGTGCTTTCATCCAAGCTGTGTTGTGTGCTCCACCCTGCACTCCATACCCCATCATGTTGTCCAATCCATACCTGGGCAAATTGCTCATGACCCTGTTCATTCCGTTTGGACAAGCGATTTAAAAATAAAATTTCCATACTTTTTTCCTCCATGCTTATAATTGGGTTACAGTCCGGTACAACGCCAAACGCAAAAAAGCACCTATCTCGCGTATTTGCAAGAAAGGTGCTTCCCTTTTTGAGCCGTACTATGCTGTTGCCTATATGATAACCGTACCTCGGATTGTCGTCAACCCGTAATTCTCATTTGTTCAGCTTTTCCTTTGCCAAGGCAAGAGCGCCGCACAATCCGGCATTGTCTCCCAAGCCTGGGGCCACGATATACTGATCAATTTCTGTAGTCAGACTCGGATGCTGTACGTATCCGTTTAACAGTTTTTGAAACTCGGCGCGAACGAGTGGGAACAGTTGCTCCTGCTTCATCACTCCGCCGCCCATAATAATTTTTTGCGGTGAAAGAATCAATACATAGCTCATCAAAGCCTGTGCCAGATAATAAGCCTCCATCTCCCATGCCGGGTGATCCATAGAAAGCTCATGGCCTTTGACCTTCCATCTTTTTTCAAGTGCAGGACCCGCAGCCAGCCCTTCCAGACAATCTCCGTGATAAGGACATGTCCCTTCATAGGTATCTTCCGGATGACGACGCACCAGGATATGGCCCATTTCAGGATGGGACAATCCATGAATCAGCTTTCCACCGACCAGAGCACCCGCTCCGATACCTGTACCTATCGTAATATAGAGACAGCTATCCAGTCCCTTAGCCGCCCCCCAGATGGATTCGCCCAATGCTGCACCGTTCACATCCGTGTCAAATCCCATAGGTACGTCAAAATGCTCTTTCAGTTTGCCAATCAGGTTATAATTGCCCCAATGCGGCTTTGGCGTTGTTGTAATATAGCCATATGTATTACTGCCTTCGATAGGATCAATCGGCCCGAACGACCCTACGCCCAGCGCTTCAATGCCCTTCCCTTCAAAAAATGCAACGACATTCGCCATCGTTTCTGCTGGCGTGGCTGTCGGAAAGCTCGCGCGTTCCAGCACCTCTCCCTGTTCGTTGCCAATTCCACATACAAATTTGGTACCGCCTGCCTCAATTGCTCCCAATACTGTCATAGCTGCTGTTGTCCCCTCTCAGTCATGATCCGGTTCTCTCTATCCTATATTCGCCTGAAACGTGTCCAAGGTCAATCCCCTGATCCCAATTGTATATAATCCTTCACAACAATATATATCTCCCTTGACATAACTGTGTATAAAAAAGGACACTAACGCACCAAGCGCCAGCATCCTCATATGTGTAATACGAGCTCCGAGTTGTACCTGTGAAGCCAAACTGGCTTCGTTATGATCCAGTTGCCACACCCATTAACGTACACAAGCTTTTCATTTCAAGCTCCTCAAACTTGTCTACAATTTGCACATGATCCAGCGTCAACAGACAACTGTCCAGTGCGCATGCTACAGGTACACCACAGTGAATTTCTGCCAGCTTACGTGACAAATGCAGCATATCCAGATCACTCTCGATCTTTTTGCGCACTGCTGGCGTCAATTGATCCAGATTCTCCAGAATACCTTCAATGGAGTCATATTCCTGTACCAGCTTGAGTGCCGTCTTTTCACCAATGCCTCGTACTCCCGGGTAATTGTCGCTTGCATCCCCCATCAGGCCCTTGAGGTCCACAACTTGGCGGGGTTTGAGCCCTTTTTCAGACAGTAACGTTTCCGGGGTGTACACCATATAATTGCCGTGACCTTTTTTCATAATAATAACCCGTGTCCGCTCATCCACCAATTGGAGTAAATCATGATCTCCGGAGAGAATCATTACATCCATGTCCTCATTCTGCGTATAGTGGCGTGCCAGCGTACCGATGCAATCATCCGCTTCAAAGCCTGCGGCTCCAATATTAGGAATGCCGAGGCTATCCGTCACATCACGGATCAATGTAAATTGAGGAATCAAATCATCTGGCGCGTCAGCGCGATTCCCCTTATACGCAGCAAAATGCTCCCCGCGGAACGTCGTTCCTCCCATATCCCAGCAGCATACGACATGCGTCGGATTATAGGTTTGTACCGCATCCCAAAAATATCGAATAAAACCATATATGGCGTTCGTTGGCACTCCGGCCTTTGTACGCCTTATATAACCGTTTGCAGCAGTTGCATAATAAGCGCGAAATAACAGAGCCATGCCGTCAACCAGCATTATGGATTGTTCATTACGTTGTGTCACAGATTGTATTGCTCCCATTCATCATATTATTTAACCCCAACAGTATAACACATTGCGGAGCCAAATTGGATGTTATTGAGCGCTCCATGCTTCCTCAAATGTTTCCTCTTTGAAGCCTACCGTTACTTTGTTCCCGTCTGTTACAATCGGGCGCTTGATCAATCTTCCATTCGAGGATAAAAGCGAGATTTGCTCTTCACGGCTCATGTCTGCCAGCTTGTCCTTCAGCTTTAGCTCCTTATATACCTCACCGCTCGTATTGAAAAACTTTTTCAGTTCCAGTCCACTTTTGCTGATTAAATCAGCTAATTCCTCCGGGCCGGGCGGTTGTTCAAAAATAGGAATCAATTCCGTTTCATGTCCCTTGCTTTGCAGCCATTTCACTGCATTGCGACAAGTGCTGCATTTGGAGTACTGGTATACTTTCAAGTGGCTCATCGTTATGTTAACCCTCCATTTCGATTTCTTAACAGCTCCTGCAACTGGGCCATATCGTCCGGCAATGGGGCGCAAAACGTCAACTGCTCTCTGGTCACAGGATGCACCAAGGACAGCTCTGAGGCATGCAGTGCCTGTCGGGGCATCTGGGCATCCAGCAGATCATAACGCTCACGTTGCGCAGCGTCAGCAGGCGTATTTCGGTACATTTTATCTCCGATCAACGGACATCCGATAGAAGTCATGTGTACCCGGATTTGGTGTGTACGTCCGGATTCCAGCTTGATCCCGATGCGGCTCCCCTCATTCCAGGCTTCCTCCAGCTTATAGAGTGTAAGGGCCGGATAACCATCAGGGGTCACCATGCGCAAATGCGGATCATCCGGATTACGGTCAATCGGCCCATCCACCCTTCCTTCCTGTGGATCAGGGCAACCGTGCACCAGGGCCGTGTAGCGCTTATCCACCGTCCCCGCAATCATTTGCTCGGAAATATGCTGGTGTACATATGGATTTTTAGCCACCACAAGGACACCCGTCGTCTCCTGATCGAGACGATGAACGGGACGAAACCTGAACAGCTCGCCTTTGGCCTGCCAATAATGCACAACCCCGTTAGCCAGTGTTCCCGTGTAATGACCGTGAGTCGGATGGACAATCATACCCGCCGCCTTGTTGACAACCAATAAATGCTCATCCTCGAATAAAATGTCAAAAGGAATCGGTTCAGGAAAAATATCATCGGAACGCTCGCGTTCCATACGAATTTCCACCCGATCCCCGGACTGTACCTTTACGCTGATATACACTCGTGTTCCGTTCAGCATAATACCTTGTTCCGTCAGCTTGAGTTTGGAAATCAGCTTGCGTGAAACATTCATACGTTTTTGCAAAATGGTCTTCAACAGCATTCCCTCCTCCTCAGGAGGGATCGTATACACGATAGGTTCATAGTACAAACTCATCACAAATTCCCGGTCGCCTCCTTATTTGCGGAACACTTTTTTGCTGCGCACATATTCGACATCCGGTACCCCTTGGCGTACATTCGCGGTGCGGGCCACGACGAAGAAATAATCGGACAGACGATTCAAATATCGACGTACCGCAGGATTGATTTCTGTATGCTTGCCCAGTGTGACTACACGACGTTCCGCTCGGCGGCAAACCGTACGGCAAACATGAAGTGCTGAGGACAACGTACTCCCCCCCGGAATAATAAAACGCTCCACCTTCGGATTTTCCTCCTGACATGCGTCAATCCAGCCTTCAAGCCGCTCTGCCAGCTCATCCTTCACCTTGTTTTTGCTTTCGTTGATTTTGACAAACGCCAAATCCGAGCCGCAATCGAACAATTCCTGCTGTACTTCCTCCAATTGAGTTCGAATATCCGCAAACTTTTCCCCTTCGGCAAAGCTGATCGCTTGTCCTACAAAGCTGTTCAATTCGTCAATCGTGCCGTATGCCTCCACACGGTCATCATCCTTGGCCACTCGACCGCCGATCACCGAGGTTTGTCCCTCATCGCCTGTTCTTGTATAAATTCCCATGGTATCTCATCCCCTCTATCATTCCGTCAGTGCTTTTAATACCTTAATGGCTTCTTCCTTATTACTCGTACGCGGTGGCACGGTAGCAAATAATGTTTTGGAGTTATATTTTACATCCTTGAACATCTTCATCTGCTCCACCGGAATCCCGAACAAATGAGTTTCCTTGATCATATCTGTTCCTTTTCCCCCCTGCTCTTTCTCCTTAAATACGCCGCCCTCGAACACACCCCGAGCATACGTTTTCTTGTCAAAAGCATCGTCTAAAGGCAAATTTGAACCATTCTGTCCATACAACTTCATATCCTCTTCCGGCAAAATAAACAGATCGTTTTCCCCGGCTGCATATTCAACGACCAGTTTCTGCTGGTTATACAGTGGGCTAACTGCAATCTCAATGGTTGGAGCCTGTTCGCCCAGTTTATCCTTAAGCTTTTGCGCCAGTTCATCACGAAGAACTGAAGCATCCCCTTGCTTATCCATAATAAAAATGGAGAAACTGTCCTTGTTCCGCCCCCCGCATCCGGCCAACAGCACGAGTGCCAGCATTCCAATGATCCACGGAGATAGCCTTTTCAGCCCTGCTCTCATATGTACGCCCCCTCTTCCATGCCACTAATATATCATAAGTTGTGAACGCAAAAAAAGAAGGCCCTGCGGCCTTCTCTATATATACGGCTTGGCTTCACACGGTTACACCTTGCATTCCGAACCGTACAGCTTCATGTATTCGTTAATTTTCAAATCGAGCTTGCAACTGATCTCAATGACAAGATCAGAGGTAAAGGACTTCTCTTCCTGAAACGTCCGCATCATCTCATTGCGCAGGAACAAAATTTCATCTTCCAGGGAAATGTCGTATCCAGTTGACACCGACGAATTATATCCAACATATGACATGAGCATTCCTCCTGCAATTGAAAAATTAAACTTCCTGCTTTCGATTTCAAATTATAGCATATAAATTTAGAAATAAAATACTTTTTTCTATGAATTACCCATAAAAAAATAATTTTAACCTTCTTTTTTTACTTTTTCTACAAATTGACCGATCCGATCCAATGCTTCCGTCAGTTGAGACACAGAGGTCGCATATGAGCAACGAAGGTATCCTTCGCCCCCCAAACCGAATACGTTCCCCGGCACAGCCGCAACCTTGGCCTCTGCCAAAAGACGCTGCGCAAACTCATCCGAGCTCAGCCCTGTGCTTTGAATACTTGGGAAAACATAAAAAGCCCCTCTCGGTTCGTGGCATTCCAGACCAATTTCCCGGAACCCCTCAACCATCAGACGGCGACGCTGATTGTAAGCTTCCACCATTCGATCCTTCTCGCCCAAACCATTGCGTAGACCCTCAAGAGCCGCAACCTGACCCATCGAAGGCGCACACATCACGGTATACTGGTGGATTTTAAGCATAGCGGCAATTAAATCAGGGTGCCCGCATGTATATCCAATACGCCAGCCCGTCATGGCGAAGGCTTTGGAGAAACCGCTGACGAGAATGGTACGATCCATCATGCCTGGCATAGCCGCGAAGCTGACATGCTTCTCACCATAGTTCAATTCTGCATAAATTTCATCAGAAATGACGATCAAATCATGCTTTTCTACAACTTTCGCAATCGGAAGCCAATCCTCATAGGTCATGGTCGCCCCGGTTGGATTGCTCGGATAGCATAAAATCAGCACTTTGGATTTAGGGGTGATTTTAGCCTCCAGCGCCTCTGCTGTCAGCTTGAATTCATCCTTGGCGAAGGTTTCAATCCCTACGGGAATACCGCCGCCAATCGAAGTGATCGGAGAATACGAAATGTAGCATGGCTCAGGAACGAGAATTTCGTCGCCAGGTACAATTAACGCACGCAAAGCCAGGTCAATCGCTTCACTGCCGCCTACCGTCACGATGATTTCACTTTTTGGATCATAGCGGACTGCAAATTGCTCATCCAGATATTCACTAATCGCCTCACGCAGTTCAGGCGTCCCCGCGTTGGAAGTATAGCTGGTAAACCCCCGCTCCAATGAATAGACGCAGGCTTCCCGCATATGCCAAGGGGTTGTAAAATCCGGTTCTCCTACCCCCAGAGTAATAATATCCTTGTTGCCGCCCACCAGATCAAAAAACTTACGAATACCCGAGGATGGAATCTCGCGCACCAATGGAGACAAATACGAGCTCATGGCTTTGTTACTGTCGGTCAATGCTTCAGGTTTGATATTCATCATGATCTTCCTTTACGGCGAAATCATCAGACGATTATCTTCCTGATGATCTTCGAAGATAATTCCGTCCTGTTTGTATTTTTTGAGCGTAAAATTGGTCTTGGTAGACAGGACCGAATCGATAGGCGACAGTTTTTCCGACACAAAGTTCGCTACCTCGCGAAGATTGCGTCCTTCTACTTCCACTAACAAGTCGTATGCACCAGACATGAGATATACCGATTTAACTTGTGGATACAAATAAATCCGTTCAGCGATGCCTTCAAATCCTCTTCCCCGCTCCGGTGTAATTTGCACCTCAATTAAAGCAGTAACCTTCTCGTCGTCAACTTTATCCCAATTGACCACAGCGGCGTATTTGACGATCACATGTTGGTCTTCAAGCTCTTTAATCGCGGTACATACATCCTGTTCGGCAACTCCCAGCAAGGTAGCAAGCAGAGTCGGCGTCCTTCTTGCATCTTCTTTTAACAATTCCAGCACTTTTAATTTCAAATCATTCAGTTCTGTCATTCTACATAAGGCCTCCATCAAAAGAGATTACTATACATCATACAATACGTGCTTTAAACCTGCAAAGAAAAACCGCCCGCCCCGGTAAACCCGGCAGACGGACGGCTTGTTATGAGAAAAAGCTTCAAAAGCGGAGTGCCCCGTTTACATATAGTAAGGGTTGTTTTGGTGAGAAGGCTGGCCCTGTTGATGCATAGGCTGGCTATACACTCCCGCGGAGGACGATTTTTGCTGAATGAACTGCTGGCATTCCTGTTGGGTTTTTCGGGCTTCCTGAATCTGTTTGTCCAAATCGGTGCGCAGCGCTTTGGTCGTAGTGGAGTACATGTTGTTCTGACTCATCAAACGGTACAAATCACCTTGCAGACGCAGTGTATCGCTCGTAAGGTCGGTGAAAAGCTGGCGCACAGACGGACAATTGGATTCAGTTGTCGCCGTTGTATACTCTCCCACCGTGCGTTTCATATCGGCAAGAATAGTATAGAGCAAATCTTCTTCGGGCATAAATGACGTATTGTTCTGTGAAAACATCGTGATACTACCTCCTTTGTTGGTTAATCCATAGTTACTGCTGCGGTTGCATAGGGGCAATCTGCTGGTGCTGTTGAAGGGCATTTGAAAGCAGATTCAGGTGGTGCTCATGAGTTCTCGCGAATTGCAGACAAGCTTGCTGAATGGCAGGATGCTGAACGGATGCTGCCGTTGCCGCACATTGCTTGAGCAGCAGTTCTTCATTGGAAATGGAGTCCACGATGTACTCCAGTTCTTTGCCAGTCAAAGGTTGCATGTTCGTAGATTGCATGGTCTGTGCCTCCTTAAATGTTTTGTTGCACGCTGGTTAGCTTGTCCGTTTTGGCGGAATTATATGTATATGTGAAGAGGAGCGGAGTTTATCGAAATTTGACGATTTAGTGAGGGGTGGTTCTACTGTGGAGGACGCTACGCGATCCATTTGATCTTACGATCGCTGTTGCCACGGGATTCTTGGATTGTATAAAACATTTATGAGGTAAGAATCCCGTGGCAAAGGCGAGCGCTTCGCTTCTTCAGATTCAAATGGATCACTTCGCTGCTTCGGCGGGAACGCCCACCACTAAGGCGCCAAGATCTCGACAAGACTCCCCTTTGGGGTGGGAAGTGAAGGGCTATAAAATATGAGAAGCCTGATGGCTTCTCGGAACTACTGAAAACCTTTAACGCCCTTTAGGACTAAAAGTGTGATTGAAAATACGATGTGCACCTGAATATTACTTATTGTTAATAAGGAGTGTTTTGTTTTGGAATTGATTAGTGGGAATACGTATTGGCCTAGCACCCTGGAGCAGAAACTGGATTTTCCTGCTTTAACAGAAGATTTGACTTGTGATGTGCTTATCGTCGGGGGTGGGATGGGTGGATCACTCTGTGCCCGACTGCTGGGAGAACGACAGGTGGATACGGTTGTCATTGACAAGCGTAAGCTGACGCACGGGAGTTCTTCGGCCAATACCGGATTGCTGCAATATAGCAATGATAAGACTCTGACCTCTTTTATCAATACTTTTGGCGAAGCTAATAGTGTGTTGTTTTATCGGATGTGCAAGGATGCTCTGGATCAGTTGGAAAAGCTGGCCAGCACAGTGGACATCGATCCATCCTTTATCCGTCGCAGCAGCCTGTATTATGCGAGTACGCCGGAGGATGTGTCGGTGCTCCAAAAAGAATTCGAACAGTTAACCCGCTTTGGGTTCCCGGTGGATTATTGGGATGAGCAGCAGGTGGCTGCCCGTTTTCCTTTTCGAAAACCTGCTGCGCTGTATACACATGAAGATGCAGAGGTAAATCCGTTTCGTTTTGCACAGGGACTCCTGCAATCTGCCAGCCGTCTTGGTGTACACTTATATGAGCATACCGAAGCGAAACATTTTGAATCTGGCGACAACGAGGTTGTTTGTCATACCAGCGGTGGAACCATTCGGGCGAAAAAGGTTATTTTTGCAACCGGCTATGAAACGCAAGAAATTAAAAAAGATCGCGGAGCCATACTGGAAAGCTCCTATGCGATTGTAACCAATCCGGTTGGAGATTCAGCCATGTGGCATGAGCAATGTTTAATCTGGGAAACCGCCCGTCCTTATCTATACATACGCTCAACAACGGAAGGGCGCATTATTATTGGCGGTTTAGATGAGCCTGTACTCGACCCGAAACAGCGTGAAGTTAGACTGCTGCATCAACAGAAAAAGCTGCTGCAAGCATTACAGGAGCATTTTCCCGATGTACCATTCAAGATTGATTACTCATGGGCTGCCGTCTTTGGCTCCTCCCATGATGGCTTGCCGTATATTGGTCCGCACCCGCACTTTCCGAGCTGCTACTTTTTGGAGGGCTATGGGGGAAACGGTACAGTTACCAGCATGATGGCTGCACAACTGTTGGCCGATGAACTAACGGGCACACACAGACCTGAGATGGAGCTTTTTTCACTGACACGTACTACCAAGCCTTCCCCCGAATTCACGGAGCCGCTCGCTTAATAAATACGAAAGAACCTCCAATTCCCATGTCCGTGGGTTTGGAGGCTCTTTTTTTTGAATATATATATTTCGAGCTACTCGGTTTGCCTGTGCCAGCGTCGTGCCTTGGAATGAGACTTGTTTTGTTTCGTTGTTTGCTCCTTCTTTAGCACATTGCGCATAAATACCCATCCCGCCACGGGCATTAATGCAAGTCCAATTAACAACCAGATCATGGCTATAGGTGCCTTGCTCATACTCAACACACCCAGAAAGATAAGCATTCCGGTCAATCGACCTACCATCAGACACAACTCGCGCAGTACGACCAGTTCCACCCTCTGATTAACATCCTTTTCGCTCACTCCCATCAGGTCAAAGCTAGCGGAAATCATCGGGATTAAATATAACGGCAAAAACAAGGCGGTCCCGATGCCCATAATCAGCAACGTGCTATACTCCATACGCCACAGTAACGGCAAAAGCGCAATCACCAGCAGCACGGCACCCAGCAGCATGCCAACTGAGCGATAATGTGGCTTGAGCCATTTGCCAACAGCCCAAAAGCTGAAAAATGAAACTGCGGATGTAATAAGCGAAAACTGCGCCAGTTTCCACTCCTGCTGAGTAGCGACGTACACAAGCAGCGTAATCAGGAAGGCAAAAACTCCTTCACGAATGCCCTGTGTAACAAGCGACAACGACAATGGCCGCCACATACTTCCTTTTTGCGACAAACGCTGCTTGGGCTCCAGCCAATTGTAACTTCCTGTCGTCTTACGCTTGCGAAGAAAGAAACTCAGCACTACCCCCACCACATAAAGTGCCAAAGAGATGCTAAATATCACGCGGTATCCCGCATCATCCTCCATACGGGCGATAATCCAGCCGGACAGCCAAGGACCGACAATGCCCGAAAACGATCCCAGCAGGCCCACCCATCCGTTAAAATGATCCCGGCTTACCCGATCTGTGACCTCAAAAAAAATCACATTAAAAGCTAGCCAAAACAAACCCAACGCTGCACCCAACAGCATCCCTAACGGCCATATGTAGTTTACAGCCTGCGATCCCGTATATAAAACCACCAGATAAAATAATCCGGACAACGCGGTCCCTACGCGCAGAGCATTCATTTTGTTATGCTCCTTGACCCATTTTCCAGCCAACCAGACCATGATTCCCAGCGCAATTTGCTGGCTGACATTAAACCAGCCAATCATCGCGTAATCCTGCCTGCTTTTCCACAGATATACGTTAAGAAAAGTACCTGACAAAGCTGCCGCAAACACAAACAATCCATTCAGGCTTAGCAGCAGAATGGATTGTCCGTTCAGGTTTGATTTCAATGAATTTCCCCCTAACCGAAAATCACTATTCAGCTCCTTTTAACTCAGCTTGCTTCGGAGCTTCTTCGGCTTAAGATGCCCGAATTCAACTTGGGCTTATCCGGGGGAATATAATTAATTGTTGGAAATACCACTCAGCTTCTCTAACAAACGCAATCGGTCATCCTCTGACAACGTCTGCTGAACATGGAAGCAGCTTGGACATACATATACATTTAAGACAAACGGCAAATCCAGAACAGGTCTGCCGAGCGCAGGAGACATCGACGGTACAAAGCCTTCTCCGGTCACGGTTTGCGAACCTGCATGCAGCATGTATTCACCGCATTGGGAACATTCAAGAACCTCATCTTGTCTGTCGAGTATTTGTTCAGCGCCTTGTTCATAAGCCATTAGATCCGCACCGCTTTCTTCAAATTTTTGCAGGGTATGCAGCACAGGCAGCTTATGAAGCTCGTTGTCCTGCAACAATGGAGCGTCAGCCGGCTTTTCAACTAAGACTTCATCCTCTGCTTCATATAAAATATCCTGCTCGTCATCATCCCCAAGCTGAATGCTCAACGTACGATAGCCCTTTAGGTCTTCCTTCCCAGGGAGAGGCGCGGCTTGACCCGCAGAAGTCGCACCCTCATGGCTGTGTTCGTGGTCATGTGCATGAGTATGCATGCGTTCACTTTCTCCATGTCGGTGCTCATCCGTATGCCCATGAACATGTGCAGAATCAGATTCCGTTTCATCTTCATCATCGGTGATATCCGAATACCCTTTCAGGTCGTTATGGCAATAAGGGCACTCTTCTTCAGGTCCCAATTCTTCATCCCAAATAATTTCCATGTTACACCATGGACAAATAGTCATTTCCAAGCTTTATCATCCTTCCGTTCCATGCGTATACCAAGCTCTAGTATACAGGATGTGTCAAGTTACACTGGCACCAATCACATAAGATAACGATATCGAGATAATCATGGAGAACAAGCCCACAGCGCGGTTGTCCTCCTTAATTTCCTGATCGATTGAAAATACCGGTGTCAGAAACTCAAACAGAAAGTACGCCGCAAGCAGCAGTAAAAAGCCGACGAACGACCAAATCATCGTATCGTACACGCTGGATTTGGCTTCCATCGCAAAGCGGAGCACGTTGCAAATACCGAACATTTTCCCGCCCGTAGCCATCGCTACTGAAATATTGCCGCGTTTGATCTCTTCCCAGCATTTATAGCGGGTTACCAGCTCAAAGCAAGACAAAAATACAATCAGCTCCAGCACCGCCACCGAGAAATAGCCCAGCATCATTCCTAACGGATGTGACAGCAATTCATCAATCGCCATCTTCACTTTGTCCCTCCCGTCCTACAAAGCGTTCCCGACCGAATGGCCGGTAACCCGTAGCTCATTCCAATTCAGCAACCGTCACGCCTGTGCCGCCTTCATTGTAATTTCCGATACGGTAGCTTTTCACATGCTTATGCTTGCGAAGGTACTCCTGAATACCGGTCCGAAGAACCCCTGTACCCTTGCCATGAATAATGTGTACCTGCCCCAGATTGGCCAGAAATGCTTCATCCATGAAGCGATCTACCTCCATCAGCGCTTCCTCCACGTTCGCACCGCGCAGATCAAGCTCGTTTCGCACATTATCATCCCGTGTTCGCTTAATGCCAGTTACCGGCTTCTGGACTCTCGGTGCCGTTGTTTGGGCGGGTTGCAGTAGCTCCAGATCGTCCAGACTGACCTTCATTTTCATGATTCCCAGTTGCACCACGGCCTCCTTGCTACCGGACAGTTCCACCACATGGCCTTTTTTATTCAGACTCTGAACGGATACCTCATCGCCAGCTACGATAGAACGAGTACGTGCAGCGGCCGGGCGCTTGACTGCGCTTTTCTTACGCTGTTTCGGTTCCGCTTCATCCAGCTCTCTGCGGGCTGCAATCAGCCTGTGCTCCTTAACAGAGGCTCCTTCTTCCTGAGCCAACTTACGCAGATCGGCAATGATTTTCTCGGCCTCGCTGCGAGCTTTGTCCACGAGACCTCTCGCTTCGTCCGCCGCTTTCTCCAACATACGGTCCCGCTGTGCTTCCAGCTTATCCAGCTCATTTTGGTGACGGGTGCGCAGTTCTTCCATCTCCCCACGCAATTGTTCCGCCTTTTCCCGCTCTTGCTCGGCTGTCAGACGATTCTGTTCCAGTGACGCAATCATATGTTCTACGCGCTGGTCTTCTTCTGTCACCTCACCACGGGCATAATCCAAAATACGACTTGGCAATCCCAGGCGCTCAGCAATGGCAAAAGCGTTACTTCGACCAGGTACACCCACGAGCAGGCGGTATGTCGGACTTAATGTAGCAACATCGAACTCCATACTCGCATTAATGATTCCTTTGCGCTCATAGGCATAAGCTTTCAATTCGCTATAGTGGGTCGTCGCAACCATACGGCAACCCAAAGCATGCATATGCTCCAGAATGGATACAGCCAAAGCCGAGCCTTCCGCAGGATCGGTCCCTGCACCTACCTCGTCAAGCAGCACAAGGCTTTTTGGCGTCATATTTTTCAGGATGCTGATAATGTTGGTCATATGACTGGAAAAGGTACTCAGGTTTTGCTCAATGCTTTGCTCGTCACCAATATCTGCATAGATCGCATCAAATACGCATAGCTGGCTCTCGTCCTCTACAGGCACGAAGAGTCCCGACATCGCCATCAGACTAAGCAAGCCGATGGTTTTCAGCGTAACAGTTTTCCCCCCTGTATTCGGTCCGGTTACGATAATGGAGGTATACGAATTGCCCAGCTCCACATCAATCGGAACGACCTGCTCCAACGGAATAAGAGGGTGTCTGCCTTTTTTCAGCTTCAGGTAACCACGATCATTCATCAAAGGCAAGGTTGCCTTCATCTCACGAGCGAGACGAGCTTTGGCGAAAATAAAATCAAGCGTCCCCAAAACATCTACATCATATAGCAGCATATCCGCTTGCTCTGCGACAAGTGCGGTCAGCTTTTGTAATATCACTTCGATTTCGCGTTCTTCTCTCAGCCGTGTTTCCCGCAGCTTGTTGTTCATGGCCACGATGGATTCAGGCTCGATAAACAAGGTTGCTCCGGACCCGGATTGATCATGCACAATTCCGCCAAAATAAGAACGATACTCGGCTTTAACCGGAATTACAAAACGGTCTCCACGAATCGTAATCAATTGATCCTGAAGCATTTTAGACACAGTGGAGGAACGAATCATGGAATCGAGCTTTTCCCGAATACGCACTTCACCCGAGCGCAGCTCTCTGCGAATTTGTGAAAGCTCTGTACTGGCAGAATCCAGTACCTCTGCATTTTCGTCGATACAGCCTTTAATCGAGTTTTCCAGACCTCTCTGTTCTGAAAGCTGCTCACTCCAATACAGCAGTGTTTCAACTGGATTTTCCTCATGCAAACTTGCCACGTACACCTGTACACGGCGTGCAGCCTGAACTGTTGTCCGAATGCCAAGCAGCTCCTGCGGACTCAGTGTTCCGCCGATACGGGCGCGCTTGACCGCCGGAGTAATATCCACGACTCCGTTAAACGAAGGTACTCCTTTAAGTCGATCGGCAGCATAGGCCTCATCCGTGCCTTTCAGCAATTTCTTGATATGCTCCAAATCATCGCTGGGCTGTAGCCGCTGGGCTGTCTGCTGACCAATCGCGGTTTGAGCATAGTGACTTAGTTTATTTAAAATTTTTTGATATTCTAGGGTTTTGAATATTTTAGAGTCCAACTTCACTACTCCTTTCACTTATATCTATATTATAACGAAAGCCGCGCACTTACGCTATTTGCCAACTCTGTTTTACACATAAGAAAGCCGTTTATGCCACACAATACCTTTGTATAACCCTGTACATTCAAAAAACAAAGGAGGTTATTCCGTGAGCATTCTCGGGCACATTGTGCGTTTCATCGTTGCCGCTTTGGTTCTGATGGTCGTAAGCTGGATCGTTCCCGGCTTTAGTGTAGGCGGCTTTTGGAGCGCGCTGATCCTTGCCATTGTCATTGCCTTGATCGGTTACATCATTGAGGCTATGTTTGGCCGACGCGTTTCTCCATTTGGACGCGGTATCGTAGGCTTCCTGGTGAGCGCCCTGGTTATCTGGATCGCTCAATATGTCGTAACCCATGTCAGTGTTTCCTTTTTGGGCGCATTGCTCGCCGCATTGGTTATCGGGATTATAGACCTGTTCATTCCGGTATCTACACCGTTTGAAGCTGGCCGCAAGAGCGAGAAATAATTTGGGGTCATATTCCCGACAAGGCTGTTCCACAGCAGATTTCTTCTGCCGCTGGACAGCCTTTTGTCATCCGAGAACCGAATAGGATACAGCATACAAATAATCCCCGGCGATAAGCAGCCGGGGATTGCATCACATTTATAATCCGTATCTACTGATCCTGTTCGATTAATTCAATCCACTCATTGTACTCGGATTGAAGCTTGGTATACTCTTCTTGCAATTGACGTAATTCCGTCGATATCTTCTCCGTATTTTCCCGATCCACATCCTGCTGAACCTGTAAAAGACGAAGCTGATGAGCCGCCAGCTCGTACTTCTGACCGACCTCCTCCAGCTCGGACTGTAAAGCCATCCGTTCCTGATCTACAGATTGCCGCTCAGCCTTCGCCGCCTCGGCAGCTTCAACGGCCAGACGAATTTCCTCTTGAAGCTGTTCCTTTTGTTCAACTGTTACGGCTATTTCCCGTTCCCACGAAGCAAATTCTTTCTTGCGGGCAGCATCTTCGGCTTCCAAACGTTCCGCTTCGGCCTTCAACTGCTCATATTTAAGCTGCCATTCAAGTGATTCCTCTTCGGCACGCTCCAGTTCCTTCCGCCGTTCACTATCTTCACGCTGGAGCTGCTTGATATTCTGTCCCAGTTGCTCTGCCCGGCTCTTCATACTTCCATACTGCTCCTGAAGTGTTTTGTAAGCCTTTGTTCCCTCTTGCTCACGCAGGATTGCCTTCTCCAGCTCGTCCTGAACGCGAATCAGCTCAGGTGAAAGCTCCTTGATTCTCGCTTCCAACTGCAACAGACGTTGCTGCTGTGCAGCAAATTTATGGTTTACAGCTTCAACCTCAGCCATGGCATGCTGTAATTGCTCCTGTACAGTCTCCTTCTGTTCACGTACTTCCAGTATCGAAAGCTCTAGCTCATCTACTGCGAGCTGGCGCTCCTCTGCAAGCTTCTGCCAAGACTTCTCGCTTTCGACCAGTGTAGCCAGCTCACTTTGCAGTTTGCGGGAGGACACATGCGCCTGCTCCAGCAACTTCTGCATTCGGCGCTGTTCTTCCTCCAGCTTGGCCACTTGCTGCTGCGTTGCCTTGGCTTCCGCCGCCAATTCATCGTAACGGCTTTGCAGCTCTTCACGCGCAAGTGTATCCGTCTGCTCGCGCTCTGTCGCAGCCTGCCGCTGCGTTTCCAGCATAGACTCCAGTTCGGACTGCTGTTGCTTCAATGCTGCAACCTGCTCTTGCGCCTCTCCCAGACGAGAAGACAGCTCTGTACTGCCTGCTTGAGCCTGCTCCAATTGCTCTTGAAGCTCCTCGACCCGAATCTCCTGCTCCAGTGCAGCTTCCTCGGCCCGTTTCTCCGCTTCCTGATGCTGGAGCTTTTCTTCATTCAACGCCAGTTCCGCCTGTTTACGCTCCTGCTCCAGCTGCTCATTCAGCCCGGACCACTTGTCCTGCCATTCAGTGACCTTCCGGCTATGCTCCTGCTGCAAAGCAGAACGCAGCTTGTCCAGTTCTGTATGCTGACGCTCCTGATGAGCCTTCTCCGCAGCCGACAGCTTGGCTTCCGCCTGCTTGACCGCTTCGGCCAGCTCCTTCTTGGTTTGCTCCTCCATCTGGCGGATACGGGCATTTGCCGCCTCCTGCTGCTCTTTCAGCTTACGGGAAGCTTCCTGACGGGACTCCTCCAATTGACGTTCAGCCTGCTTTTGTCCATTTTCGAGTTCTGCAGCTTTTTTCTCCTGCTGTTCCAGCTTCGCCTTTAATTCGGCAATTTCCCTGGCTGATGTGGATTCGGTCTCCTTCCATTTTTTCAGAACCGTTTCCTTCTCTTCCTTCAATTGGGTAAAAGACTGCTGCATATCCGTATTTTTTTGCTGCTGTTCTCCAAGAGCTGTCTGAAGGTGAGCCAGTTCGCCCCGAAGCTCCGCCCGCTCCCCGGCCAACCGGTTCATATGACTCTGAATTTCCTGAATTTGTACAGCTTCTTCTGCCATATGAACCGCAGCCAGCACGGCAATTCGGGGCATATCCAGACGCGAATGAGCCTGAGAAATGCTATGCATGCGTTCATCCACGTAATTGGCAACCTGCTTCATATAATCGGTATTACTGCCGACGAGTTTATAAGAAGTACCGTAGATCTCTACAGTGACGCGAGTACGATCTGGTGTAGTCACAATTATGCCCTCCTTCAATACTACTGTATGTTGATTCTAAGTTGTGTCCGGTACTATGGTAACCCGCCCTTCGTGAAGCGTTCAACCCCATTAGTCCGGTTTCCCCGCAGCGGGTGAATATCAGAGTAGAGAGCTTCAATGATGATAGGCCAAAAAGCCGTATCGAACCTCTGTCACTAAGATTCGATACGGCTCCCCGCATTTCCTGCTACTTTCTCAATTCTGCTCCAAAAGTTTGTTCCAGAGACGTCACGACAGGAATATGCGCCGCATTAATCTCTTCATCCGTCAGCGTATGCTCCCAATGACGATAGGTCAGGGAGATAGCTACGCTCTTCTTGTCTTCGCCAAGCTTGCTACCTGTAAATACATCAAACACCCGTGCATCCTGTAATAGCTCTCCGCCCGCCGCATGAATCACACGCAGCAGTTCGCCTGCTTCTACGTCCTTATCCACCACGAGGGCAATGTCGCGTTCCACGGACGGGAAGCGAGCCAGCTCTCTGAACTGAATGTGACTGTTGGCGTGTTCGATCACCTGTTGCAACGCAATTTCTGCTACATACGTATCATTCAGTCCATAAGACTGTTGCAGCTCCGGATGGATCTGCCCGATGGTGCCGATTCGTTGGGAGGTCCCATTCACATCCAGCCATACCGAGGCGGAACGGCCCGGATGATAGCTTTGCGGCTGGTCAGCCACATAACGGATGCTTGCACCCAATCCAAAATAGTCAAATACCGTTTCCAGCGCGCCTTTAATATCAAAGAAATCGACCTTCTCAGCACCGATATTCCATTGTTTTTCACGGCGTACGCCAGTCAGCAGCAGACTGAGCACTTGAATTTCCTGAGGCTGGCGAGTCAGCGTTTGTTCTGCGGTATAAAATACAGTTCCTATTTCGAAAATCGCCAGATTTTCCTGCTTCCGGTTCATGTTATACACTGCTGTATCCAGCATTTGCGGAATAATGCTCGTACGCAGCACACTGCGGTCTTCGCTCATAGGCATCGCCAAACGTACAGGATGGCTTTCCTCTGTCAGCGCATTAAACAAACCTGCACTTTCCGGATGCACAAACGAGTAACTAATCGTCTCCTGCCAACCGCCATGGGCCAGCAATTTACGCAGCGAACGGCGCAGTGATTGCGATGCTGTCAAAGCACCCGGCGTCGTCGGTCCTTCAATCGGTGTCGTCGGAATGTTGTCGTAACCATACAGACGGGCAACCTCTTCAATCAAATCCACATCTATGGTAATATCCCCGCGGCGTGTAGGCACTTCCACTTCCATCACACCTTGCTCCACGTCACCGCATCCGAAATGAAGTTTACCGAAAATCGTTTTCACCTCAAGCAGCGACAACTCTGTTCCCAAATATCGGTTCACTTTATCCAGCGACAGCTTGATAATCCGGTTCTCAGCCTTCGCAGAAGCAGATTCTACGATTCCTTGATGCACAGTGCCTCCTGCATAACGCTGAATCAGCGCTGCCGCACGGTTCACCGCAGGTACAACAGCACCCGGGTCAACCTCTTTTTCAAAACGCAGGCTTGCTTCGGAACGAAGTCCAAGCTGACGGGACGTTTTGCGAACCGTACCGCCGTCAAACTTTGCGGATTCCAGCGCAATGCTGACCGTCGCATCCGTAACTTCGGAATTGGCTCCGCCCATCACCCCTGCCAGCGCAATCGGCTTCACGCCGTCTGTAATCAGCAGCATATGTGGCTCCAGCTTGCGCTCTTGATCGTCCAGCGTAACCAATGTTTCGCCTGCACGAGCGAGACGTACTTCGATGTTGCCATTTTCCAGCTTATCCGCATCAAAAGCATGCAACGGCTGACCGTATTCCAGCATGACATAGTTCGTAATATCCACGATGTTGTTGATTGGACGAACACCCGCCGCCATCAGGCGGTTTTGAATCCACAGCGGAGAAGCCTCCACTTTTACACCCGTGATATATCGAGCCGCATAGTGCGTGCACAGTTCAGGTGTATCCACCTTTACCGACAGATGATCTGCCGCCGCATCGCTGATCTCCACCAAATCCTTAGCCGGTTCAGCCAGCGAAATGTCACGCCCCAGAATCGCGCTCACTTCATAAGCCGCACCATGCATACTCAAACAATCCGAACGGTTTGGTGTCAGATCAAAATCCAGCACCTGATCATCCAGCGCGAGCAGCTTCGTAATCGGCGTACCAATTTCAGCATCCTCAGGCAGTACGAGAATACCTTCTTGCAGCTCTTTGGGCAGCAGCTTGTCATTCATGCCCAGTTCCTTCGCCGAACAGATCATACCCATGGATACAACACCACGCAGCTTGGCCTTTTTAATCTGAAAATCTCCCGGTAGCTTCGCGCCCACGATGGCAACAGGAACCTTTTGCCCTGCATCCACATTTTTGGCGCCACACACGATTTGCAGATCTTCTTCTTGGCCCACATCGACGATACACACATTCAGCTTATTCGCATCAGGGTGTTTTTCCTTGCTTTTGACATAGCCGACCACGACGCCTGTAATCCCTTTGTTGCGATGTTCGACCTCATCAATTTCAATGCCCGAACGGGTAATTTTCTCTGCCAGATCCTCCGCGCTCACCTGATCCAGCGATACATACTCGGATAGCCAATCGAATGATACTTTCATATGGGTTCACTTCCCTTGATATAGTTGTTTATTGACGCGCAAACTGCTTCAAGAATGACAGGTCACTGTTATAAAAATGACGAATATCGTCAATACCGTATTTCAAAATAGCTATCCGCTCTACGCCCATGCCGAACGCAAAGCCGCTGTACACTTCAGGATCATAGCCGCCCATTTCCAGCACTTTCGGATGCATCATGCCGCAGCCCAAAATTTCGATCCATACCCGTTCGCCATTTTTCTTCACAAAAGTTACGTCCACTTCGGCACTCGGCTCTGTGAACGGGAAGAAGCTTGGACGTAGGCGGATTTCGGTCGATTCCCCGAACATTTCGCGCGCAAATTGCAGCAGCGTTCCTTTGAGATCGCTCATGCGGATGTCTTTTCCAATTACGATCCCTTCAATTTGGTGGAATTGGAAGGAATGCGTTGCATCGTCATCATCACGGCGGAAAACGGTACCCGGACAAATAACCTTAAGCGGCGTTTCACCCTTCATCGCCTCCATCGCACGAATTTGAACGGGTGACGTATGGGTACGCATCAACAGATCCTCGGTCAAATAAAACGAATCCTGCATATCCCGCGCCGGGTGATTTTTAGGGAGGTTCAACGCTTCAAAGTTATAATAATCCGTCTCTGCCTGTGGACCCTCCGCAACCCGGTAACCCATACCAGTAAAAATGTCCTCAATCTGCTCAATTACTTTATTAAGCGGGTGCAGCCCACCTTGCGGCAATGTGCGTCCAGGCAGCGTAACGTCGATCTTTTCCGCTTGCAGACGCTCATTCGTCTCCGCTTTCGTGAACTCATCCTGCTTACGGTTGACGACTTCTTCAATCGCCTCGCGAACTTCATTAGCTACCTGTCCGACAACTGGACGCTCTTCTGCGCTCAGCTTGCCCATACCGCGCAAAATTTCAGTCAGCGCACCCTTTTTACCCGAATATTTAACCCGCAGATCAGCTAGCTCTTTGGGCGTTGCCACCTTCTCCAATACTTCCAGTGCTTCTTCCTTCAAGGCCAGCAAATGTTCCTTCATTTGGATGGTTTCGCTCATCGCCTGTTCAGTCCCCTTTCTTCATATCCAGCTTTTCAGACAACAAAAAAGGTCCTTTCTCCCGGTAAAGGGACGAAAAGACCGTGGTACCACCCTCGTTAGACAATCCTGCTCAGCTCATCCCGCGCCTTGTCTTTCGACAATTTCTGCCATTCGACAGTACAGGTTTATGCATGCTTTGCATGATCATCTCGCTCTGCACGTTGTAACGGTCGTGAACCGGTATCCCCTACTTGCCCGCTTGCCATCTACAAATGGCATACGAGGTTCAAGGAACTGCTCCGGAGCGAACTTCAACAGCCTTGTTTTGCAGAAACGCTCTCAATCCTACGGCGCTTCCTCCCTGTTCAATCAGACACTGCCTACTCTTCTCCATCAAGACATTTTCAAATTTCGAACTATTGCTCATTATTATATGCAAACCCTAGCGCTTTGGCAAGCCGGGCATACCGTTTTACCCATTCTGACGCAGCCGTTTAATCCGACTGATCCAGTTTGGCACGAATACGCCTGATTTCTGACAACAGTTCCTCATTTTCATCGTCCAGCCCGACCGTACCCATCAGCTCCGTAAGACGCAACTGCAATCGCAGACGCTCCTCGCGCTGCTCCTGATCCTCTGGTTCCTGTTGACGGTTCTGCTGATCTTCCTGCTTTTCGTCGGCGGTCCCTTCGTAGATTTCATAAACGCCTCCAGGCTGCATATCAAGCAAACGGGTTGCCGTCCGGCGCACCAGCTCCCGGTCATGCGAGACAAGCACCAGCGCCCCGCCGTAACTGCGCAAGGACTCCTCTACAATCTCACGGGTTTCAATGTCAAAATAATTGGTCGGCTCATCCAGCACCAACAGGCTGGCTCCGCTAAAATACAAGCGTAGAAACGCCACCCTGCATCTCTCACCCATACTAAGCGTCCCGATCCTCTTGAACACATCTTCTCTGGCAAAAAGAAAGCATCCCAGCACCGTTCTCGCTTCCGTCTGCGTCATGGTGGGGAGCGCAAGCAAACTATCCAGCAATGTCTGATCCTCCGGAAGCTGCTCCAGTTCCTGTGAAAAATATCCAATTTTCAGCTGTGGATTCGCTGTGATCTTACCCTTATACGGCTCCAACTGGCCCGTCAACAGCCGTAGGAGCGTTGTTTTGCCAATCCCATTCGGCCCCCGAACAGCCAGGCGATCGCCACGTGCAATGTTCAGGTTGAGATCCTGCACAATGGTATGGTCGTCGTAGCTAAAATAGACATGCTCGGCGCGCAGCAGATATTTGGCCTGAAACCCGCTGTCACTTAATTTCATTTGCAAAGATGCTACTTCGCGCGGCTGCTCAACCCGGTTGGCCTCCAGCCGTTCCAGCTCCTTCTCCTTCGCATGATAACGGGAAATATTTTTATTAGCCTTGGCCTTATAAAAGCTTTGCGTAACGGCCATTTCCACATTGGAAGCTGCCCGGTGCGCCTGATGGAACCATTCCTGGTAATTTCGGATCGTCTCCTCCAATGCCTGCCGTGCCAGTTCCTGCTTCCGATAGTTGGCTTCCTGCTCCCGCAGCTCCCGTTCCTTATTCGCCTTATATTCCGTATAGCCACCCTTATAGCGCCGAATGCCCGTTGACGTCAGCTCACATATGCCTGTAGCTACCCGATCCAAAAAGGCTCTGTCATGCGATACAAACAACAGCGTCCCTTGATATGTGGACAGCCACTGCTCCAGCCAAACCAGACTTTCGGCATCCAAATGGTTGGTCGGTTCATCCAGCACCAGCAGCTTCGGCTGTCTGACCATCAGTCCGGCCAACCGCACTCTCGTCTTCTGCCCTCCGCTCAGGTCACCATAGGCAATAGGCCACGTCTCAGCAGGCATGCCCATCCGGGTCAGCGCCTTTTCCACTTCGGACTCCCACGCAAAACCTTGCAGCCGCTCGTACTCATCCATCAGCTCGCCATATTGCTCTAGATGACGCTCTGCTTCCTCTCCCTTATGGGCAATTTCGGCCTCCAGTTGCTTCAGCGTCATCCTGACTCGCCAATGCTCAGGACTGGCCTGCTGTGCCGCCTCAAGTGCAGTTCGGGCGGATTGAATGGTGTCCTGCTGCTTCAGCCAGCCCCGCTCCTCCAGCGGTAATTCATGCTCTACCTTACCCGAAGTCGGCGCCTCGTCGCCTAACAGTATCCGCAATAGCGTCGTTTTGCCTGCTCCATTTCTTCCGAACAGGGCGAGTCGTTCCCCCTCCGTCACATCCATTGATACATTCTCAAACAAAGACGTTCCGTTCCAATCCTTTATCACATTGCGGATACGCAAAATGGTTTTCATATGGTAATCATCCTTTCCCTGTCCGGTTCCAATACCGAAAGCAATAAAAAAAGCCGCAGAAGGCTGCGGCTTGCATACAAGGAATATAGAATGACTGCTATGAATCGTTTCAGAACATACGTTTATGAGAAAGAGAACCGTAAACGGAAAAAAGCATAGTCCCGTTACGGAGCAAACGTATACGTCCCAAACCTCATTTCAGACACACTTCTCCCGTTGCAGCATACAGCCGCCTGCCAGTAACTGTGCAGTTTATGGGGAAAATCAGTGTGCTTACTTCATCGGACGTATAGTTACCTTCCTTTTCACGGAATACTTGCTTGCAGCCAGTATAGCAGATCAGAACGTATTTGCAAATCCATTGTGCATCAAAATTATTTTCCGAATACCAGGGTTGTATTGGACGCGCCTGCATATTTAGTTACAAATTCCTTTGTATATTCAGGAGTTTGAACTTGATAACTGTAGTTCTTGCTCGGATTCCAGTTGGTCACCCGCGACTTTTGGTTGGTGATGGCTGGAAAGCTGCCCACGTCTTTAAATTCGCCATTTGCTTTATCATCCAGAATGCCGCCCTTTTCGCTACCTTTTCCAAAGTAGTTGTACTCTGAGTAGATTCTTGCATTCGTAGCTATCGTGTAGGCCAACTGAAAATTATTGATGTAATTATTTTTAACATGGAAATATCCATATCTCATAAGCCCGGGCCCGCGAACTTGCAAATTTTCAAAATAATTATTGGCGATAGTGATATGAGGTAAGCCATCGTAGCTTTTATTGCCATCATCAGGATAACCAAGAATGAGGCCGTACTTATGATTAGCAAATTTGGAATTACTGATGGTTACATAATCAACCGATTGTCCCACATACAAAAGCTTGTCCAGATCTGAACCATTGGAATCATAATTGTGACCTGCAAAAGTGACATGATCAATCCAATAGTTCGTGCCCGCAGTAAGATAAAGCTGAATATCATCATTATCGTTGATGCTGGCGCTATGTTCAAAAGTCAAGTTTTGGAAGATCACATTACCGGAATTAGCCGTTGTTTTCAAATGAATATTAACCAGTTTGTTTTGCGCGTATGAACCAATAAGCGATTTGTTGGAACCAATATTGACGACGGTTTTAGAGGAGGCAGAAATGTTTTTTTCAATCACCAGGATTTTGGGAGTGGAATCCCCTAGCTGGTTTTTCAAATCGTTCAGATTGTTGATATAGATAACCTGACCGTTTTTGCCCCCGGTTGTACTGGGCTTGGAAGCTCCACTTTCATTTTTGGCCTGTCCGGCAAAACCTGTAAGTCCATTCGTCGACGTATTCGGGAAATCAGCCGCAGCGAACGTAGAGGTTGCTGGAAAAGCGAAAAGCACAAAGGTTAAGGATAGAAATAATAAATAAATTTTCCTCATTGCAATAACACCATCCTTTTTTTATATTTAATTCCAATAACCAGACTATACTTATTCTTTAGCAAATGGTAAATAGTTCTTTTTATCTGTTTATTTATAGCATGAAAGCGAAGCAATTGGTTTTAATTTTGTATAATAGTGTAAAAATAGTTCGTAAGAACGCAAACAAGCCTGGACACCCGATTGGCATCCCGGCTAATCTATATGTAATCCAATTGCCCCATTTAAAAAGGAGTCTGCCATACGTCGAACTATGGGCAAAATAAAAACCCTTGCGACGCAAGGGTTTCAATCATTTTTACGACAAAGCGGGTGATGGGAATCGAACCCACGCTATCAGCTTGGAAGGCTGAAGTTCTACCATTGAACTACACCCGCACTTTAGAATATCTCAATTCTTATATATGACACAATCAAACTATTGTCAACCAGCAGAATCAGGATGTTATCTAGTATAACTTACCTGCCTGTAAATTGCAAGCAAACTACATACCATCCTGAACCAGCCAATTCATAGGTTTGCGCAAAAACAAGTTTTCAAAGGATTCCGCCGGAATGGGCCGACTGAAATAATAGCCTTGTCCCTCATGGCAATCCTGAGCCTGTAAAAATTGGAGCTGACCCTCATTTTCCACTCCTTCAGCCGTAACCTTCAGCTTCAAATGGTGGGCCATAGAGGCAATGGTCGACACAATAGCCGCATTTTTGCTGTCGACCAGCACCTCATTGACAAAGGAACGGTCAATTTTAAGACGGTCAATCGGAAGATTTTTCAAATAATGCAACGAGCTATAGCCTGTTCCAAAATCGTCGATACTTATTGCGACACCAATAGCTTTTATTTTTTTCAGTTGCTCAAAGGCTCGATCCTTATCAAAAGTCATACTCTCCGTAATCTCCAGCTCCAGATAACACGGTTCCAGTTCCGTATAGGTCAAAATGCCACGAATCACATCCACCAGCTTTTTTTGCTGAAATTGGCGCATGGATAGATTCACCGATATCGGTATCGGCTGGTATCCAGCCTTCTGCCAGCGCTTGTTTTGCAGGCACGCTTCCCGCAGCACCCATTCCCCCAAAGGCACGATCAGACCACTTTCTTCGGCCACCGGAATAAAATCTCCCGGCATCACCATTCCGCGATGAGGATGATTCCAACGCACCAGTGCCTCCAAGCTCGTCAGTTCACCACTTTGCAAATGAACACGCGGTTGATACACCAGTGAAAATTCCTCATTTTCGAGCGCGCGCCGCAAATCATTTTCCAATTGTAGCCTTTCCTGCGCCCGCATCTGCATGCCACTGGTATACCGCTGAAAATTCACTCCCTGCTCCTTGGCATTATGAACAGCGGTATCCGCGTGCTGAATGAGCTGCTCACCCTGAGTGGCATCCAGTGGGTACAAAGCTATTCCCATACTCACCATAACATGATAATATTCACCATTAATATCAAAAGGCTGCTCAAATAACTTTACCATATCATCAATACGATTTTTCATGGCATCTATATCCTTGTAGCCCGTGAGAAGAAACGCAAACTCATCTCCGCCCATGCTGAAAACATCCTCGCCTTCACGGCAAAAATGCTCCAAGCGTTCGCCTACAACATAGAGCAAATAATTCCCTGCCGTATGCCCCAGCGAATCGTTAATGGTTTTGAATCGGTCAATATTCAGTATTAAAAGAGTTGCCGTTTCATCGGGTTTTAATGAATTGCGCAGAGATTGCTCGAGGCGTTGTGAAAGACGCCGACGATTCGGCAGCCCTGTGATATCGTCATAATAGGCTATGTAATTAAATTCAGATTCTGCCGCCTTCTTTTCCTGATATGGAACAAGGACCATTAGCCGAACCAATCCGCTCAGCAGATCATAGAATGCAATAGCACTCATCAAAAGTCCCATAAGGTGATTTATATCACTCATTTGCCGGGAGGACAAATAAAACAACTGGCTCACGATACACAGCCCAATCCCGCGAAGCATAAGCAACATACCAAATTCCGCTGGGAGATGTCGGGAATATTTTCGTGCACCTAAAATAAAATTGGATACAAGCAGAAACAGGATAACCCAGTTCAAGATCCACCCCGGATTGTCCATCTCGTGACTTATACGCAGATCGGGTAAGTGCGACTCGTATATCTGAATGGTCCCGAGGATCAGCAAAGTAAAACATATCCCTATCCATAAAGCGGTTTTCTTATATCCTGATTCGGCTTTTCTAAAAGGGAGGGAGCAAATGACTATAAGCATAATAGAGGTGAAGACACGGTTCACATAAAGAAGCCACAGCGAAATATCCGGAGACAAAACAAAGTCCGTCAGGCTAACAAAACTAAACGAGACGATATGAACAAGGTAAAGCAGACCAGCCACCAGAAATGTGGGCGCGATGAGAAGTCTCTGCCAGGATAACTGCTCCAGCAAAACCGACCAGGATTGATAAAAAATAGAGAAACAGATCGCCGCACAGACGAATCCTGCAATGGGGTATAGCAAGAAAAAAACATTATGGGAGTATAGCTTATTCAAAGTTACATGAAATAACTGAACCAAGACAAACAGAACTAGCGCAGCAATGCCGATGCCTATCGTTTTCTTTACTTCCAGCCGTGTACTCATTCAGCCTCTTCAGCCCCCTGCATATCGGAAATTCCGATCATCTAAGACGTTTGACAGCTTTGGAAGCCGTTTTTTAAGTCTTTAGTATCAAAAATAAATACGGATTATGGTACATAATAACATTTAATCTGTGAAAGGTGAATCATTTTTTAGTCTTATATTCATTATTTCATTTTCGTATTTACGCAAATAAATAAGCTTCCAGAACCAAAAAAGCGCATCATCTCTTCAGATCATGCGCTCTATCCGGGCTTTTTCAAATGAGTGATACCTATGCCCCAGTTCTGTACAACACAAAAGAATCAGTACCTACTACATCCCTTTGTGAAAGTCCCAGAACACTAAACTACAGGAAGCGTGATTTTAAACTGTGTCCCCTTTCCATGTGTACTGTCTACATGAATAAAGCCCCCGTGATTTTTGATGATCCGATAGCTCACTGCCAGTCCTAAGCCGGTACCACTTTCTTTCGTTGTAAAAAATGGATCAAATAAACGTGATAATGTATTGTGATCCATTCCCAAACCGTTATCTTCAATGCAAATATGAACATACGAACCTTCCAGCACCGTATGGATATCAATGCATCCCTCACGGTCTTCTCCGATACCTTCGATGGCATCCATTGCATTTTTGATCATATTGAGAATGACCTGCTTAATTTGCTTTACATCAATGGAAACCTTCATGAGCGTACTATTTTCATCCAGCGCGATCTGGCAACCCTTCATCAGCGCCTCGCTTTCGGTCAGCATCACAACCTCTTTCAGTAGACCCATCACAGGTACAGCGGTTTTTTGCGGAGCTGAAGGCTTGGACGAATTCAGAAACTCATAAATAATGTCATTCGCGCGATCTATCTCTGTCAAAATAATACGAGCATACTCATCTCTTCCCAGCTCCACCAGATGCGGCCGCAGTAATTGAATAAAGCCCCGGATGGCGGTAAGCGGGTTACGGATTTCATGAGCAATCGATGCGGAAATGCGTCCTAACATCGCGAGCTTGTCATTTTGATACGCCGTCTGCTCAATTTGCTTATAATCCGACACATCCTTGACACTGAACAAAAAGTCGCCATCCATCTGATCCCCGTAGGTCACCGTAATCAACCAATGCCGACCATACTCATCAATCAATTCATGATAGCGCTTTCTATGAAAGATGGTCTCTTTGTATATTCGCATAATCTTCTTCTTCTTAAATCGGCTTAACTCGGGATGATGCAAAATTTGCATCAAGTTGCGACCTGCCAGCGAACTACGCGGCAGTTCCAGCAGTTTGGCCATTTGCACGTTAATAAAGGTCAGTACCCCGTCACTGTCAAACAGCATGATACCACTATCCAGGTTCTCCAGCACATTTTCATACTTGTTATTGGCGATCTGTGTGGAAGGACAAGCTCCCACGGTATCAAGCAAGGCCTCTTGGAATTCACTGATCATGCCAGGCTTCCCCCTTGTTTCGGAATGATAAACTGGCCGTATCGGACGCTTAACATTATTGAAGAAGAGAAAGACATCATCTATCGACTACCCTTCAACAGTTAGAAAACAGATTCATAAAATTCCGACCATCTCTGTCCAATTGAAAGTCTAATTTTATGATAGACAAGACTTAGGATTCCAGTCAACCGGAAAAAGTGTCGAATTCACATTTTTATCCTGTTTTCTTTCGTCATAATATCTGCGCAACATTCCCAAAAACGAAATAATAAGTTAGGAATAAGCGCCCTACACACCAAAAAAGCTCTCCAGGTGTGAGAGCTTCTTTGGTGTGTAGGATGTCAACTGCCGCTCTTATTATGCTGAAGCCGAGAGCGTCTCTGGCTCATAACAGCCAGTCTTCTCTTGAGCTCTCCCTGCCATTTTTCATCGTTCATCTGTTTAGCTACCATCAATAAATCCAGGGACATGTCAATTTGGCGCTTCACAATTTCAAACGCATCTTCACTCTCCCGATTCACACAATTCTCAAATATCGTATCATCATCTTCCATGACGTAGTCCTGAAAATCAATCTCGCTTGCCCCGTCTCCATGTGCATACTCAGCCAAAATTTCATACTCATTCTCGACTTTATAATGGACCTCAATGCGACGACATACCGGGCAAAACAGCAAAGGAACATTATGAACTTGGGTGCGGTAATGCTTCAGCGTTCCCTTGGTTCCTACCATGCTTGCTCCACAGCAATAACTCATCCGGGCTCAGCCTCCTCTGAACAAAACCTGTTCTGCCTTGTTTATCCTCTATGTTACCTTATTCGCTTTCACCAGTTGAAATTCCTCCAAAACAGAGTAACATTTCCACAATTATTTCTTATTTCACCCTGCACTGTTCACTTCAAACACACATAATCATAGACTCTTTTCCTGCATAACATAGGCAAGCAAGCCCCCAATGTCGGTAAAAAACCGCTTGTTTGGGGGCTTGCAAGTTTAATGTTCAACTTCTTCTGAAGCTTGTATTACAGGTTTTTGTCGCCTGGTTTCCAGTTCATTGCGCACAAGCCGCCGGATTGCAAAGCTTGTAGTACACGCAATGTTTCTTCTACACTACGACCTACGTCGTTGTGGTTAACCACTTGATATTTCAATTCGCCTTCAGGATCAATGATGAACAAGCCGCGCAATGCAACTCCTTCTTCTTCGATCAGAACGCCATAATCGCTTGCTGTTTTTTTCGTGATATCAGAAGCCAACGGGAAGTTCAATTTGCCCAATCCGTTGTTTTCTTTAGCTGTGTTGATCCATGCTTTGTGGCTGTGTACGGAGTCTACACTGATACCCAGAATTTCAGTATCCAGCTCTTTAAATTGGTCAGCAGCATCGCTCAATGCTGTGATTTCTGTTGGACACACAAAAGTGAAATCCAGTGGATAGAAGAAGAATACGAGCCATTTGCCACGGTAATCGGAAAGCTTCACCGAACCAAATTCTTGACCGTCCCCAGTCACTGTTTCCAATGCAAAATCAGGTGCGGGTCTTCCTACCAATCTTTCTGCCATAATATGAAATCCTCCTTTTAAAATATGTAAGAAAAACATCAAATGTGTTTTCCTCAATCATCTGTATTGTATTGAAACAACCTACTTGATAAATGTTATCATTCGCAGAAATCAAAGTCAATATTGTAACCATTACTTTTTTAGAATTATTTTAAACTAGCTTTTGAAAATTCACAATTTATACACATTCACCAGGTTGTACACTTCCGGATATAACAGCAGCCCCTGATGGCTCAGGAGCTGCTGTATCACGCACTTGCTGTATAATCAGCTACCTTGTTTCAAAGAAGCCTTTAAGCTTTTATCGAATAGCCGCTGCGATCAGGTCACCCATTTGGGTTGTCGAGATGGCCTTGGATTTATCCACTGCGATATCGGCTGTGCGATGTCCGGCATCCAGTACCTCTGCTACCGCCTTCTCAATGGCGTCAGCAGCTTTCACATATCCGAAAGTCATACGGAACATTAAAGCAACGGACAGGATCGTAGCAATCGGATTAGCAAGTCCTTGACCCGCAATGTCCGGTGCTGAGCCGTGAACCGGTTCGTACAGACCGAAGCTGCCTTCTCCGAGAGAAGCAGAGGACAGCATACCGATGGAACCAGTCAGCATAGCCGCTTCGTCACTAAGGATATCGCCGAACATATTTTCCGTCACGATGACGTCAAAGCTGGACGGACGACGCAGCAATTGCATTGCGCAGTTATCAACCAGTACATGCTCCAGCTCAACATCCGGATAGTCCACGGCGACCCGGTTAACCACTTCGCGCCACAAACGGGAAGTTTCCAGCACATTGGCCTTGTCGACTGATGCAAGCTTTTTGCGACGCTTCTGTGCAATTTCGAAAGATTGGCGAACAATGCGCTCCACTTCCGTTACATTATATGCGCATGTATCGACAGCTTCCTCACCCTGCGGGCTTTCACGTCTGAACTTCTCACCGAAGTAGATGCCACCTGTCAGCTCGCGCACAACGATCAGATCCGTACCTTCCAGTACTTCAGGTTTCAGTGTCGATGCGTCCTTGAGACAATCAAAGACGACAGCCGGACGAAGATTGGAGAACAGGCCCAGCGCTTTGCGTATACCCAGCAGCCCTGTTTCAGGGCGAAGCTCCTTCGGATTGTTATCCCACTTGGGACCACCTACGGCTCCCAACAGTACGGCATCTGCAGATTGGCAGACAGCCAGCGTTTCTTGCGGCAATGGTGTACCCTTCTCATCAATGGCAATTCCACCGAACAGTGCATGCTCCGTTTCAAATGAATGGCCAAATACTTCCTCCGTACGCTTCAAAATTTTCTCTGCCTCAGCGACCACTTCCGGGCCGATTCCGTCCCCAGCTATTACCGCAATCTTTTTCACGTCTGCCATCACGTACACTCCTCTTGTTTTACAGCCTTACGGGCGTATTATTTATACCTTCTTTGTAACATACATGACAGGCCTTTGACCAAGATATAGAATCTATCAATTTAATAGGCTTAGCCTATAAGCTGAAAATCTGTAGTAAGACAAAACAAAACAGGACCGGAAATACCCGATCCTGTAAACTCCAAATTGCTTGATTTGCAATCCCTAGGACTTGTAATCTACACGATTGCTATAGGTTTTACGCTTGTCGATCAAGCCATTCAATGCATCCACATAGGCGCGGGCACTTGCTTCCAGTATGTCAGTGCTTACCCCACGTCCCTGTACAGACAGATCGTTTTGGGTCAACACGACATGCACTTCACCCAGAGCATCCTTACCTTGGGTAACAGACTTGATCGAGTAATCCGAAAGAACGACTGCCTCTCTGCTGGCTTGGTCAATCGCATTGTAAATCGCATCGACCGAACCGTTCCCTTCAGCTTCCGTCTCAATAACCTGACCTTCATCGGTAACCAGACGTACCTTGGCGGAAGGTGTAGCCTCGTTGCCATAGGTTACGAAAATCGTTTCCAGCTTGAAGACTTCCGGTGAATCGGCCAGTTTTTCTTCCAGCAACGCCAGAATATCATCATCCGATACTTCTTTCTTCCTGTCAGCCAAATCCTTGAACTGTCCGAAAGAGCGGTTCAGCTCCTCTTCGCTCAATTCGTAGCCCAGTTCGATCAAACGTTCGCGGAAAGCATGGCGACCGGAATGCTTGCCCAGTACCAGCTTGCTTTCCTTCAAACCAATACTTTCCGGCGTCATGATTTCGTAGGTCGTTTTTTCCTTCAACATGCCATCCTGGTGAATACCCGATTCATGCGCAAAAGCATTCGCTCCAACAATCGCCTTGTTGCCTGGCACGACCATACCCGTCAGACGGCTGACCAATCGGCTCGTACGTGCAATCTCGGACAGTTGCAGAGACGTTTTGGCCTGGAAAAATTCCTGTCTCGTCTCCAGCGCCATTGCAATTTCCTCAATAGCGGTATTTCCGGCACGTTCACCGATACCGTTAATGGTACCCTCAATCTGATCCGCCCCGTTCAGGATCGCAGCCAGTGTATTCGCCGTAGCCATTCCCAGGTCGTTGTGGCAATGTGCGCTCAATTGAATCTTTTCCACACCAACCACATTTTCCTTAATATGCTTGAAAATGTTGCCGTATTCATAAGGGGTCAAGTAACCCACGGTATCTGGAATATTGACGACAGACGCGCCTTCCTGTACAGCCATGGTGACCATTTCCACTACAAAATCAAGCTCTGTACGACCTGCATCCTCCAGGGAGAACTCTACCTTGGGCAAATATTTTAACCCGTAACGAATGGCTGAACGGGCAGTCTCCAATACCTGTGCCTTCTCCATCCGCAGCTTATGCTGACGGTGAATCGGAGAAGTTGCCAAAAAGATATGGATACATGGGTCCTGAGCTCCCTTAAGTGCCTCACGGACCGCATCAATATCCTGTTCCCTCGCACGCGAAAGACCAATAACCGTTGAATTTTTGACAGCCTTGGCGACTGCATTGACAGCAGCTAGGTCACCCGGAGAAGCAGCCGGAAAGCCAGCTTCCATACGGTCGATACCCAGCTTTTCCAACTGGTAGGCGATCTCTACTTTCTCGCGGGTGTTCAAGTTCACACCAGGTGACTGTTCTCCGTCTCTCAACGTTGTGTCAAATATATATATTTTGCGCAACGCAACGCACCTCCCTTAGGATAGAAGCATTAAATTACAATGCGGCTCACGCAATAAGCAGGGCCGCATTGAAGATTACCTTATAAATGAATCATGTTTTCGAACTCGTTGTACAAAAAGATCTTATTTTTTGATCCAGTGCATCATTTCACGCAATTGTCCGCCCACCACTTCAATTGGATGGTTAGCTTCATTACGGCGAGTAGCCGTCAGGAATGCACGTCCGGATTGATTTTCAAGGATAAAGTCACGAGCAAATTTACCTTGTTGAATGTCAGTCAATACGTCTTTCATTGCTTTCTTCGTATCTTCTGTTACGATACGTGGTCCAGTTACATAGTCGCCATATTCTGCTGTGTTACTGATGGAATCGCGCATTGTTGCCAATCCGCCTTCATACATCAGGTCAACGATCAGCTTAAGCTCATGCAAGCATTCGAAGTAAGCCATTTCAGGAGCATATCCTGCTTCAGTCAACGTTTCAAAACCTGCTTTAACGAGTGCGCTCACGCCGCCACACAATACCGCTTGCTCACCGAACAGATCCGTTTCCGTTTCTTCACGGAAGGAGGTTTCGATCACGCCTGCACGTGTACAGCCAATACCCTTGGCATAAGCAAGACCGATTTCTTTCGCTTGACCTGTTGCGTCCTGCTCGATTGCGATCAGACCCGGTACGCCAAAGCCTTCTACATAGGTACGACGTACCATATGTCCTGGGGATTTTGGAGCAACCAGCAATACATCGCTATCTTTAGGAGCAACGATTTGTCCGAAATGAACGTTGAAACCATGGGAGAATAAAAGAGCTGCGCCTTTTTTCAGGTTAGGTTCAATTTCATTTTTGTACACAGAAGCTTGTGTTTCATCCGGCAACAAAATTTGAACCACATCTGCACGGCTCGTTGCATCAGCCACGTTCAGAACTTCAAAACCGTCGTTTCTTGCAACATCTGCTGATTTACCTTCACGCAAACCGATAACAACATTCAGACCACTGTCACGCAAGTTTTGTGCTTGAGCATGTCCTTGGCTACCGTAACCGATAACGGCAACCGTTTTTCCTTTCAATACGCTGAGCTCTGCATCTTTTTCGTAGTACGTTGTAACTGCCATGGTTAATTTCCTCCTTTTAATTGGACCCTTCATAATGAGCGGGTACTCCAAGAGACTCTGCCTCGTTACCAAAACTTGAAAATCTCTTCGAGCCCCCGCTCTTATGAGGGCGGTTCTTTATTGATGTAATGCGCTATAAGCGGTAATTCGTTAAAGCTCCGTATTAAGCATTGCCACGTATCATGGCTGTAACCCCGGTTCGGGTCAGCTCACGAATACCGTAAGGCTTCAATAACTCGATCATGGCATCAATTTTTTCGGTATCACCAATGACCTGAACAATCAAGCTCGTCGTTCCAACATCAACTACGGCTGCTCTGAACGTTTCCACGACGCCCATAATTTCTGGCCGCTGAGGTGGTTCTGCCTTCACCTTAATCATCGCCAACTCCCGCGCAACCATCGGCTTGGAGCTAAGATCAATAACCTTGATTACATCAACCAGCTTGTAAAGCTGCTTCTCGATCTGCTCCAGATTGTTCTCGTCTCCTACGGTCACAATGACCATACGGGATAATCCAGCTTCCTCCGATTGACCCACGGTAATGCTCTCAATGTTAAAACCACGGCGACCGAACAGGCCGGACACACGCTGCAAAACGCCGGGATGATCATTTACCAGTACAGCAATGGTATTTTTAATCGTCATTTTACTCGTCCCCCATCAGCATTTGATCAATCGTCGAACCTTGCGTCACCATCGGATATACATTCTCTTCCTTGCTGACCACAAACTCGACAACGACCGGTCCGGGTGTATCAAGCGCCTCCTGCCAAGCCCGACGTGCCTCTTCCTTATTCGTAGCACGCAGTCCTTTTACGCCGTATGCCTCAGCCAGTTTCACAAAATCCGGGCTTCCGGCCAGATCAATATGGCTATAGCGATTGTCATAGATCAATTCCTGCCATTGTCGAACCATCCCCAGCACCTGATTGTTGATAATTACGATTTTGACCGGGATGTTATTGATTGCACAAATGGCCAACTCCTGCGAACACATCTGCATACCGCCGTCTCCGTTAATGGAAATAACCAGTCTGTCGGGATTTGCCATCTGAGCGCCGATCGCAGAAGGGAAACCAAATCCCATCGTACCTAGTCCACCGGATGTTACCCATGAGCGCGGCTGATTGAATTTATAATACTGCGCCGCCCACATTTGATGCTGACCCACGTCCGTCGTTACGATTGCGCCGCCTTTGGTCGTTTCATCCAGCAGCTCGACAACCCATTGTGGCTTAAGCACTGTATCCGAATCCTTATAAGAATAAGGCTTCTCATTTTTCCATTGTTGAATTTGAGCTCTCCATGCATCCGCTCGATTCGCGCGTTTCACATCCTGATTCAGCAATTCCAGTACCGCTTTCACATCGCCTACAATCGGAATGTCTGTCGGTACGTTTTTACCGATTTCAGCAGGATCGATATCAATATGGACGATTTTGGCGTGAGGAGCAAAGCCGTCCAGCTTGCCTGTCACCCGGTCATCAAAGCGGGCACCGATACAGATTAGCAAATCCGACTGTTGAATCGCCAGATTGGAGGTGTACGTTCCGTGCATCCCCGGCATTCCCGTCCACAGTTCATGACCACTTGGGAAACCGCCCAATCCCAGCAATGTTGTCGTAATCGGAATTTCCGTTTTGCGAACAAACTCGTAAAGTGCCTCATGTCCGCCGGAGTATACAACCCCGCCACCTGCCAGAATAAATGGGCGTTCCGCTTCAGCAATAGCCTGAGTCAGCTTGTCTAGCTGAATTTTGTTTGGTAATACCTTCGGGTTATAACCTCGCATGGTTACAGGTCCCGTTTGCGGAACAAATAGCGTTTGGGCTGCCGATATATCCTTCGGAATATCAATCAGTACCGGACCCTTGCGGCCCGTATTGGCAATATGGAACGCCTCATGAATGATTCGCGGCAGATCCTCTACATCTCTTACTAGATAGCTGTGCTTCGTAATCGGCATCGTGATTCCCGTGATATCGGCTTCCTGGAAAGCGTCCGTGCCGATCAGGGAAGATACAACGTTACCCGTGATGACCACTAACGGCACCGAGTCCATAAAAGCCGTCGCAATGCCGGTTACCAGGTTGGTTGCTCCAGGTCCGGAAGTCGCGATACAGACGCCGACTTTACCGCTGGCACGTGCGTAACCATCTGCCGCATGAATGGCTCCCTGCTCGTGACGGGTGAGGACATGCTTGAAATCCTCAAAGCCGTACATGGCATCATAAATGTAAAGCACTGCACCACCAGGGTATCCGAAGACACAATCTACTCCCTCCAGCAACAGGCTACGGAGCAAAATTTCCGAACCTGTAATCACTTCAGGTTTCATCCACTTTTCACGTAATTCATCGGTTGACCGAACTTCAGGAATTTGTGCACTCATTGGTCATCCTCCTTTACATAATTTACATACATCTGACATTTGTAAAAACAAAAAAACCTTCCATCCCTAGAACAGACTTGCTGTTACTGAGGGACGAAAGGCTGTAGCTTCCGTGGTACCACCCGTATTTGCCCGATATTTCGCAATATCGAACCTTGGCAGGTACAGAAATCACAAAGGATCTCCATATCTGGCGTCTGTAACGTAGACCGTACGATTTTCCCTAATAGGTGATTCAGCGCACCGCTAAATATCATCGGGCCCAAATACTTTTCAGGAAAACAGCTCCAAGGTGAGCTCGTTAAAAAGGGATTTTGGTGAAGCTTGCAGCTAATGCCTCACTCTCTGAACAAAAGAGCCCTAATCACTTCGTCCTTTTCATTGCCGTTGAGTTCATGTCATTCTTTCAAATGTTTAGACACATTATATGTCCCCCGTCTGGGATAGTCAATACCCAGATTTCATAAAAATTTATGTTTTTTCTCCGGGGTACCTCTGAGTCGCACGCTTCCATGAGGTATCCGCATATTATAAAAAAGACCACACGGCGAGACTGTGCGCACCTCCAAAGCTGCGTCTTGCCTTGCTAAAAGGGTGGAAAAGGAGGCCCGCTTATGATCCGCAAACGCAGCGCTCAGGATGACCGCATGATCCTTCGACTGATCGAGCAAGAGCTTGTTCCCCTATCGCATTTAAGCGCACAAGAAATGGATCAAATTCGTAAAGAATTACCCCGGCGCTTAAACCGGGGCATCACTTTTGTCGCTTGCAGGCCGGATAATGCGCAGCCTGTCGGCTTCATTCATGTCATGCTGCATGGAGAGCTGCTATATATTGATTTGATCGCAATCTCTTCGTCTCAACAAGGCCAGCGCTACGGAAAAAAACTGCTGGAGCATGCCGAGCAATACGGACGTCTACGACGCTGCAAGCGGGCAAAAGTCATGGTAGACGAAGACAATATCCGTGGAATCCGCTTTTATCTGCGTAACCATTACCAAATGCTACGATACGTCTCCCTGAGCAGATGCCATGAACTTGAAAAGGCATTGTGAAAATGTACCTCCTACATCTCAAAATTCCATTAGCCTAGAATACATTGGGGTAAGACGGATAACCTGCTCCGGGGTATCCCCCATCTGTATATGGGCCGTACTGAGGGGTACCGTATCCCGGACCGCCATATCCTGCTCCCCCATAACCTGCTCCGTAACCGCCATATGCACCAACGTAAGGAGCTGTGCCGATGGCAAGCAAATCGAACAGCACCAAGGGAATAATTGCCTTTGTCTTTACCTTTTTCTTGCGATCGGGCTGAAGAATCAGTCGGTTACCCGAAATGCGAATCAGCTTGCCGCTGACCTGGGAACCATCCTTGCGAGTAGCCAGAATGACTTTGCCGACAAGCTTCTCCACCTGCTTTCTGGTTACTGCCTGTTTCATCGTATTTCCTCCTTCTTTCTCAACGGATGGACAGATTGAACGGCTCCTTGATAGCTCACCGCCACCACAAAACAGACTGGAGCTGACAGGGGCCGAGCGTTCATCCAATCTGCATAGCACAGTCTATTCCATCCATGCCAGAAGCGTATGTTTGAATGCCTGCACAACCTAAAAAAATCCGGCACCTGCGAATGCAGATACCGGATTTGCGAACAAATGCAATTTTCAGATTTCAAGACAAACAGCTTTTAACTGCCCATGTAAAATTAGCGCTTGCTTGGATCATAGAGCTGACCCAAAGCAGCGGGAGCACGCGAGCGCCCTACAGCCACTACCAGCACAATAATCGTCAGCAGATATGGCAGCATAAAAATAATTTCCTGGGGAATACTTTGCGACCATGCGAACAACTGCACATAGTTGCGAATGGCCTGAGAAAAGCCAAAAAACACAGCTGCGCCAAAAGCGCCGAGCGGGTTCCATTTTCCGAAAATCATAGCGGCAATGGCAATATATCCTTGACCAGATACCGTATTATGCGAAAACATATTTGTCGTCGTCAAGGTGATCGTAGCTCCGCCAATACCAGCCAACGCGCCGCTGATCATGACCCCGATATAACGCAGTCGATTTACCTTGATACCAACGGTATCCGCAGCGCCCGGATGCTCTCCGACAGAACGCAAACGCAAGCCGAACGGCGTTTTATACAATGTAAAATATCCAATAATGACTAATAATATGGCCAAATAGGTCGTTGGATAGGCTTGGAAAAAGGCTTTTCCTAAAATCGGAATATCTACTAGATAGGGAATGGATATTTCGCTAAACCCCTGAATTCGCCCAGTATCGCCATCACCCTCAAATAAAAGCTTAACCATGTATAGCGTACTGCCTGCCGCCAAAAAGTTGATAACAATCCCGCTAATGACCTGATCGGCTTTAAACGTAATCGAGGCTACAGCATGAATCAGCGAAACCAGAATGCCGAATACCGCCGCCGACAGCACACCTACCCAAGCGGCAGAGGTTCCCCCCAGCCCTGCTTGTTCCGCATAAAATCCGCCTACACCCGCCGCAAACGCCCCGAACACCATAAGACCTTCCAGCCCGAGGTTCGTCACACCGGATTTTTCCGAAAAAACTCCGCCGAGAGACGCAAATATAATCGCCGTCGCAAAAACGAGCGTTGTATGGATTAATTCACCAAGTGTTAACCAACTCATTTTACAACACCTTCTCTTTCTTCCGCTTGGAGTAGAGCGGCTTCACAACCCAACGTACAATTCCCTGGGCTGCAATAAAGAAAATAATCGAGCCGATGACAATCCGAATAATTTCGGGCGGCACATCCGCGCTAAAGCTCATCCCCGCAGAACCATACGTAAGCGTTCCGAACAAAACAGAGCCAAGCAGCACACCGAACGGATTATTCATCCCAATGAGCGCCACCGCGATACCATCAAAGCCGGTTCCCGGCGATCCTGCCATGACGGATTGATAATGGAATACCCCCAGCACTTCAAAGGCACCCGCCAGTCCGGCAAAAACACCACTAATGAACATCGCTTTTACGATGTTGCGATTCACATTCATACCTGCATAGCGGGATGCATCCTGATTAAATCCGACAGCACGCAACTCGTAGCCCTGCTTGGTTTTCCACATGAAAATATAGAAAAATACCGCCGCCAGCACAGCAATGACCGTCCCCCAATGAACCCGGGCATTTCCCATCATCTGTGACAGCCATTCAATCGAAATCGAAGCGGAAGGCTGAATATCCACGGAACGATTTTCACCCTGCAGGAGTGCAAACTGGTTAATCACCAGGTTAGCCAAATACAGACCAATCCAGTTCATCATAATGCAGGTGATAACCTCATTAACGCCACGCTTGGCCTTCAAATAGCCAGCAATTGCAGCCCATAGACCACCGAATACCGCCCCGGCAATGATCGCCAGCGGCGCATGTATAATAGCAGGCAGTCCATGCAGCTTGATGCCCACAATCGAAGCAGCCGTCATACCCACCAGAAATTGACCTTCACCGCCGATGTTAAACAATCCGGCACGAGCCGCAAAAGCAAATGCCAATCCCGTCAAAATCAGTGGAGTCATTTCACGGATAGCCTCACCAAAGTTGTATGAGTCTCCGTACACACGGCTAAATAGTGCAGAATACGCCACAATGGGATCGTAGCCGCCAATCAGCATCACGACAGCACCCAGAAGAAGACCCAAAATAATAGAGACCAGCGCCAGAACAAAGGAGTCTTTTGTAAATATTTTCAATAGGTTAGCCATTCTCTACTCCTTTCTTCACTGCACTTCCGGCCATCATCAGTCCCAATTCCTGATCATTCGTTTCTTCCGGCAGCACTTCCCCAACAATCTTGCCCTCATAGATAACAGCAATACGGTCAGATACATTCATAATTTCATCCAGCTCAAAGGAAATGAGCAATACTGCTTTACCTTGATCCCGCTGGGCAATCAGTTGTTTCTGGACAAACTCAATCGCTCCAACATCCAACCCACGTGTAGGCTGGGCCGCAATGAGCAGGTCAGGGTTTTTATCGATTTCACGCGCAATGATTGCCTTTTGCTGATTACCGCCGGATAACGCTCTTGCCTTGGTATGAATATCCGGTGTTCTCACATCAAATTTCTCAATGAGACTTTTCGCCTGCTTATCAATAGCCTCTTTGTTCAAAAAGCCGTTTTTACTGTAAGGAGCCTGATAGTACGTCTCCAGAACCATGTTTTCGCTCATGGAAAAATCGAGTACCAACCCGTGCTTATGCCGGTCCTCCGGGATATGCGAAACGCCTGCCTCTGAAATTTTACGTGGCGACTGATTCGTCATTTCTTGTCCAAGCAATCGGATGTGCCCGCCATCGACCTTACGTAAACCAGTCAAAGCTTCAATCAGCTCACTCTGTCCATTGCCATCTACTCCGGCGATTCCTAAAATCTCACCTGCCTTGACTTGCAGGTTCAGCTCATTCAGAACACTAATACCATCCTTGTTTTTAGAGACCACATGGCTCATTTCCAGGACGGTTTGTCCCGGCTTCGCAGGCTGCTTGTCCACTTTAAAGGACACACGGCGGCCTACCATTTTCTCCGCCAGATCATTTGGAGTCGTTTCCGATGTCTTGACCGTATCTATGACCTGACCCCGGCGAATAATCGTAACTGTATCTGCAATTTGCATGATTTCTTTAAGTTTATGAGTGATAAGAATAATGGACTTGCCTTCAGCTACCAGACGCTTCATAATGTCCAGCAGCTCAATGATTTCCTGTGGAGTCAACACCGCTGTTGGCTCGTCGAAAATCAGGATATCTGCGCCACGGTAGAGCGTTTTGATAATTTCCACACGCTGCTGCATGCCGACAGATATATCTTCAATTTTGGCATTCGGATTCACCTGAAGTCCGTACTGCTCAGACAACCGCTGTACTTCGGCAGCAGCCTTTTTATAATTGATTTTCAGACCTTTGCGTGGCTCCGAGCCCAGGACAATATTTTCGGTGACAGTAAACGGCTGCACAAGCTTAAAATGCTGATGCACCATGCCAATACCCAGATCAATCGCCTTATTTGGGCTATCAATCTGTACTGGTTTCCCACCGATTTCTATCGATCCTTCATCCGGCTGATACAGTCCGAAAAGAATATTCATAAGCGTAGATTTACCCGCACCATTCTCACCCAAAAGGGCATGAATTTCTCCCTTTTGCAGCTTGATGCTGATGGAGTCGTTGGCAACGATGCCGGGGAATCGTTTTGTAATTTGCTTTAACTCAACGACGGGGGTCGCTGCATCCATGAGATCACCCTTATACACTTTATAGTATGTGCTCCAATGAGCTGATTTACCGTTATGATCTGTATAACTCCAGACGTAAGAACAAGGCTAGTCTTATGAACCAGCCTTGTCGCCACCTTTATTTATCTTGCAAGCCAAATCTTATTTCGAAGGAACTGTAATTTCGCCCTTAATAATTTTTTGCTTGTATTGTTCTACGAGATCAAGCACGTCTTTAGGAACATTTTTACTGGAAGTATCCGCCAAGCCAATTCCGTTATCTTTCAGAGCCAGCGTTTCGATACCGCCCTTAAATTTACCGTCGATAACTTCCTGGGATACGCGTTTTACGGCTTCATCCACACGTTTGACCATTGAAGTCAACGTTACGTCGTCACCAAACTCAAGCGATTGGTCTTTGTCTACACCGATAACCCATACTTGCTGACCTTGTTGCTTCCGTGCGAGCGCTTCGTTAAATACGCCTGTACCTGATCCGCCAGCTGCGTGGAAAATAATGTCCGCACCGCTGTTGTAGATCGTTGCAGCCGCCGCTTTACCCAGATCCGGCTTATCAAACGCACCTGTGTAGTTTACTTCCAATTTTGCATTTGGATTTACTGCTTTAATACCCGCTTCGAAGCCTTTTTCAAAACGTTTGATCAGCGGGCTATCTTGTCCACCCACAAAACCGATTTTGTTTGTTTTGGTGAGTTTACCAGCTACAACTCCCACCAGGAAGGAACCTTCATTTTCAGCAAAAACAACCGATTTTACATTAGGCGCATCTACGACACTATCGATGATCGCCAGATTTTTGTCCGGGTTGTCTTTCGCTACTTGTCCAATCGCATTCGCCAGATTAAAACCAATACCCCAAGTCAGGTTAAAACCGCCCTTAACAAATTGGTTCAGGTTAGGAATATAATCTTGATCCGATTTACTTTGCAGGTATTTAGCCTTGGTACCTGTTTCTTTTTCAATGGCTTGCAATGCTTCCCATGCAGATTGGTTAAACGATTTGTCATTTACTCCACCCACATCTGTAACCATGCCGATTTGGACATTCGATGTTTTGGCAGAACCACCTGTATCTCCGCCACTTGCGTTGGACGCGCCTTGATTTTTGTTACCGCAGCCTGCGAGAATGACTGAGATCGCTAGCAGCATAACCAAAGACATACTGAACATTTTCTTCATGCTGATACTGTTCCCCCTTAGTGTTAGATCCCTGGACTGTCTCTTTTCTCTGAAAATGGACACGTCATACATGCCATTTACTGTCGAGACAGATCGTACAGAAGACTTACTTTAGAGATTATACAATTATGATCGACTAAAATCTAGATGATTAATAACCTTGGGTCAATTTTTTTTGAAATCCTATCAATGTAAGCGCTATACCTATTGCAAAATCCATACATTCTGTCATCATACGTCATGTTTATTCGTATTTTGAATAATTTGGACTTTTTTCATTTCGTTAAGTATGTACAAAAAAAGGCATCCCTACACAGCATACTGCTCGGGATACCTTTTCAACCACTTTCGAGGTTTCAACGCCTTCATTTCAATAATTAAGCGTTGATTTTGCCTTTAGCAACAATTGCCAAAGAGTTGAACGCATTGATATCGTTGACTGCAAGATCAGCCAAGATTTTGCGGTTAATGTCCACACCAGCCAATTTCAGGCCGTGCATCAGTTTGCTGTAAGACAAACCGTTCAAACGAGCTGCTGCATTGATACGCACGATCCACAGTCTGCGGAAGTTACGTTTCGTCTGACGACGGTCACGGTATGCGTAAACAAGCGATTTCATTACCTGCTCGTTAGCTGTTTTAAAAATGCGGTGTTTGGAACCAAAATAACCTTTAGCAAGCTTCAATATTTTTTTATGACGACGACGAACGACGAATCCGCCCTTTACTCTTGCCATATCAAAAGACCTCCCAAATAATGTTTATGCTTAATTCATTGCCGTGCTGTGTGCTATTTCAGGTTAGCAAGGCCTTGTTTCAGACGCTTAACGTCCCCAGGTGCCATCTCAGGGTTAGTACCCAGAACGCGTTTTGCACGTTTGGATTTGTGGGAAAGCAAGTGGTTTTTGTAAGCTTTGTAACGCATTACTTTACCAGTACCAGTAATCTTGAAGCGGCCTTTGAGGCTGCTATGTGTTTTCATTTTAGGCATTGAACTTCCTCCTTAATTTGTCATTGACTCTTTGGAGCCAATATCATAATCATGCTGCGTCCTTCGAGCTTGGGTTGGCGCTCCACGGTACAAAGATCAGCAACTTCCACTTTCACACGCTCGAGAATTTTTTGACCCACATTAGCATGGGTAATTTCCCGACCACGGAAACGAACGGAGCATTTCACCTTGTCCCCTTCATTCAGGAACTTAACCACATTGCGAAACTTGGTCTGGTAGTCATGCTCCTCGATGTTGGAACGGAACCATACCTCTTTGATGTCAACGATCTTCTGGTTTTTACGGGCTTCCTTTTCTTTCTTCTGTTGCTCATAGCGGAATTTTCCGTAATCCATAATCCGACACACGGGCGGCTTCGCTTGAGGCGCCACGTTCACGAGATCCAAGTTTGCGTCAATCGCCATTTGCAGAGCTTCACGAGTCGGTGTAATCCCGATTTGTTCCCCGTTAGCACCAACCAGACGTACTTCTCTCACCCGAATCTCATCATTGATCATATGTTCCTTACTAATAACCCTCCACCTCCAGAACCTGTTATTGTTGTATTGTGTTAAAGCACAAAAAAGGGATGACGACTATACAGCCGACATCCCTGTCTGATACTCAATTCATCATGAAAGTTCAATTCACAAATCATTGGATCAAGACCAGCCGGCAATACCGGACAGGTGAGAAGTCGGACCTTCTACTTGTTAATCCATACTTTTCATTTAACATACTTGAACATCATATCACGCAACTCTCCAGAGTGTCAATACATTTATTCAAAACGGTCGACACTTGGGGTCGCGATACACTAAATTCCTAATCTGTATTAGCCCTGCTTGCTTTGAACTTCTTCCAGCCGAACGACACGCGTATGCTGGGTGTGGCTCCATTGCTTGTTGTTTTGCGTAAAGAACGCATAGAACGTAATCGGATACCACGAAATCAGATAGACAGGGAACAGCAGCAAATAAAGATATACTTTTTTGAACGTGACCTTTTCCAGGATCATCGCGATCAAAAAGGTGGTAATATTCAGACCAACAGCTATAACACCGGTCCAAGCCGGAAATTGTACATAGATATTTTCGATATTAGGTCCACCAAATAACGCAATGTCTACCCACATTGCTACTGTCATCAAGAAGGTAAGCAGTACGATATACACGTTCAGACCATAAAGAGCCATATCGAATTTGATCAGGCTTCTATGCTTGATGCTCTGCCACAGCAACGGGAAGAAATAACGGCGAGCGACTGTAAAGTGACCCTGCATCCACCGCAGACGTTGTCTGGAGGAAGCTTTAAAAGTCAACGGCTTCTCGTCATATACCTTGGCATCATAATTAAATCTTGGATATACGTTGCGTTGTGTGCAGCGCATGGTGAACTCCAAATCCTCTACCAGACTCGTCGCACCCCAACCCATTTCCTTGAGCAGATTCGTTTCAAAGCACATGCCTGTACCACCAAGGAAGTTAGCCATGTTCAGGTTGTGACGTGACAACTGCCACAAACGGTTGATGTACCAGTAAGATACTCCGTATGCCGCAGTAATCCATGAATCCTCAGGATTCTTCGTATCAATGTATCCTTGAATAACACGGGCACCTGTGCACAAATCGTTGTTCATTTCACTCAAGAAATTCGTATGTGCCAAATTGTCAGCATCAAACATGACAATCGCATCATATTGACGTGGCATAGCCCACAACTCCTTGAGCATCCACTCAATGGCATAGCCTTTACCACGCAAATTCGGATTCGTACGTTCACAAGCATTCATGCCGTGAGCGCGAACGATGTCCGCCGTCTTGTCCGTGCAGTTATCACAAATAACGAATACATCGTACAGTTCCTTTGGATAATCAAGTTGCTTCAAGTTCTCCATCAATGCTCCAACAACCTGTTCCTCGTTGTGGGCAGCGACCAAAATGGCAAATGATTTTTCCGGAGCTGCATGCTCTTTTCTTTTTTTGCGAACCAGACCGAACAAGGAGAATGCAAATTGATAGGCCGCGATCAGCGCCAGTATAATCTGGAACGTCACGAAAATGGCGTCTAACATAATCTCTTGTTACCCCCTTTTTTTATACCCCTTTAAAAATCTTGCGTTTATTTGTTTTCTATCTGTGTAGCGCAAGTTGCGGCGCTTTGCGCGCCTTTTTTGTAGTTTTTGACCCGACCCTTGCTTTTTTCATTAGCTGTGCGCAGCCCCCTTTTGGCTGACACAGGAATGCCATTACGATTTTCGTTGGTTTTCAATCTTTTGTCAAAGCCTTTAAACTGGTCTCAGCAGCAAAAAAACACGACTAACTCCCGTTTAAACCAGGAATGCGACGCTGAGCCTTTCATTCATGACGGTAGGTCTTATTTTCATCCATTTGCTAACTTTTTATTTCTTTAGTCCCTCCTTTTTGTGGGCCATTTAACAGCCACTTCTAAATACTCTATCGTATTAGACGGATGAACGCAAAGAAAGTTATACAATTTAACTTATATTCCATTAACATTTTTGTGTAGAATTGAACCAGACAAGTGGTGATTCTTGAAATGAGCAGCGTTTAAAAATATGATGAGAGCAAGAGAATAATTACTTATCGCCTGATTCTGTCCAAGTGATTCAAAATATTTGCCGACCAACCCGGCCGGCAACCGGAGGAAACCAAATGCAACGTCTAGTCGTAAAGCTTGTAAATCTGGAGAAGCAGTTGTTCAAATGGATCAACGGGCGCTTACACAATCGTTTTTTGAACTTCTGGCTTTATTATCTTACACATCTGGGTGGGGCGACCTTTACAATCACCTCCACACTGCTTGTATGGCTGCTCGCTCCGCTTCCATGGAAGGAATCCGGTATGAAGGGGGCTATCGCGCTCGGAGTCAGCCACATCCCTGTAGCCATCGCCAAGAAGCTATACCCGCGGATTCGTCCTTACCTGGCACTGCCAGATACGAATACGTTCCGTAATCCCCTGTCGGATCATTCTTTTCCTTCAGGGCATACAACTGCAATTTTTTCAGTGACCGTTCCTTTTATGTTACAGTCGCCCATACTTACACTTCTTTTGCTGCCTGTCGCGCTGATTGTGGGATTTTCAAGAATTTACTTGGGGCTTCACTATCCTACGGACGTACTCGCAGGAGCGGTCATCGGCACATCTGCGGCAATAGGGACGGTTGCATTCTGGCCTTAAAGCCGATATGGTATGATTGAGAACATCCCAGCAGGAACAGGTGAAATGAGAGTGGCTAAAAAACGAGTGTTATTATTATCGGAAGGTTTCGGTGCCGGACATACTCAAGCTGCGTACGCGCTCTCAAGCAGTTTGCGCAAGCTTTCTCCGAATGTGCAGACCAGAGTGCTGGAATTGGGGAGCTTTTTAAATCCGAGAATGGCTCCGCTCATTATTACAGCGTACAAGAAGACTATCATATCGCAGCCTCGCCTGATCGGAATGGTTTACCGTCATCAGTATAAAAAATCATTAAACCGTCTTACAACGCTCGCTTTGCATCGTCTGTTCTACACACAGACCCGTAACATTCTCCGGCAGCTTCGTCCTGATTTGGTGGTATGCACTCATCCCATCCCAAGTGCGGTGATTTCACGTTTGAAGCGCTTGGGCGTTCATGTCCCGCTTTGTACCGTCATTACAGATTACGATGCGCATGGAACATGGATCAGTCCCGAGGTTGACCGGTACTTTGTATCTACGCCTGAGGTCATGCGCAAATTGCGCGTACGTGGAGTGCCTATGTCGAAAATTCAAGTCACGGGTATTCCGGTTCATCCAAATTTCTGGGAGCATCCGGGGCACGACGAAATACGGGACCAATTCGGTCTTAAGCCGATACCCACCGTGCTCGTTATGGGCGGCGGCTGGGGTCTGATGAACGATGAAGTTATTCATCGCTCGCTTACCCATTGGAGAGAAAACATTCAATTTATTTTTTGTCTGGGTCATAATGATAAAATTCGTCGTAAAATGCAGATGGACCCCCGCTTCGATCATCCGAATATTCATATTTTCGGGTTTACGCGGGAAATCGACAAATTAATGGAGATATCGAATCTGCTTATTACCAAGCCCGGCGGAATGACATGCACCGAGGGGCTGGCAAAAGGGATTCCGATGTTGTTTCACAAACCTCTCCCCGGACAGGAAGAAGAAAATTGCCAATACTTTACGGCTCAAGGCTTCGGAGAACCGATTACTTCGCTGGATGTTGTCGTTAAATGGATGAACCGGCTGTTACACGAATTTCCGGAAATCGTTCGCAAGCGACAGGATCACGTTCATAATGTAGCGCGATATTATCCTCTTCAGAGTGCACAAAGTATTTTGGATATACTGGAACCAAACAGGGTGCTTTCCTAAAAAGGAAGCACCCTGTTTTATATTTATCATTTTCCATACTTCTCAAGGCGGATTTTCTCATACTGTTCCAATGCATCTTTGCCGATCAGCACCTCGACACGATGGATGTTCATACCTTTGCCCATAAATTTATTTTCATATTCGGTCATGACATGCTCTTCATTAATACCATCACGATGAAGGTTCAACGATATATTCGTCATTTGCAGACCACTATCAGCAAACGAATTCAGTGAGAACTCAAACAGCGTCTCCGAATCGGTTTTGAAATGAATTTGCCCCTTGCTGTTCAAAAGCTGACGGTACTTGTCCAAAAAGCGCGGATGCGTCAAACGACGACGCGCGTGTTTGGCTTTAGGCCACGGATCGCTAAAATTCAAATAAATGCGTTCAATTTCCCCAGGTTCAAAAACATTTTCAATCTGTTCAATGTTCGCCAGCGCCAATTTGATATTAGGCGGCGTATCCACCTCTGTATCACTCCAGGCCAGACGTGACTTTTCTGCTGCACGACGCACCAGCTCGTCGTACATATCAAAGCCAATATAGTTGATTTCCGGATTCCGATAGCTCATTTGGCTGATAAACCGACCTTTGCCCATGCCGAACTCCACATGAATCGGACGATCATTGCCAAAAAGCTGCTGCCACTTTCCTTTATACTGTCCTGGCTCCAAGATGACCAGGTCCTGCTGTTCTTCCAGACTTTCCCGTATTCCTTTTCTTCCGCGTAAACGCATGTTACTCCTCCATATGCTCTGTTATCAAGGAAAAAGGAATTTCACCCCCGCTTGAAGATACGGAAATGAAATTCCTTTTTCAATATATTTGGATTGGGGTCCAACTAATTTAATTGTTCATAGTCTACCCCATCAGCAGGTGAAAAATCAATCGTCTTTTGGCAAGCGGCTCTGATTTTTTGACGTGCGGCCGTTCCAATCTGGCGGTCCTGCCCAAAACGGACACCGGTTAGCGCCAATGCCTCATCAAAGGTTAACTCAACAGTAACTTTATCCATACGCGTTTTATCCTGCGTACTCATAAAAGATCACCTCACGGGTTATTAGTGATGGAACCGACGTGCATTTACCCTAAAGCAGGCGATAGAAGCAGCACAGCTGCCCTGAAAAATAATCATTAGTCGATGGTTAACTTTTATTTTCAGGATCGAAAACAGTCCTTTTATAATATGTCTGGTACCGCTTACAATATAACACATGGTGTAATCTTTTTCAATCCTGAATCCAATAAAATCCGCACTTTCTCCTGTCTTTCGCTATCAAGTGATTCCCAATTCCGACTGATTTTTGTTACAATAGGGTGATCGCAAAAAAAGGAGTACACCCATGAAAACAGATTTGTTGCCTGCTCCTCTCCTGTGGGGAGATAAACGGTTCCATACGTGGAATTACGAAATGCGCGAGCAATTTCAAAATAAAGTGTTTAAAGTCATGCTGGATGCGGGTTTTACCTGTCCGAACCGGGATGGTTCAATTGCCAAAGGAGGCTGCACCTTTTGCAGCGCACGGGGATCTGGTGATTTTGCAGGACGCCGCCGGGACGATCTGGTCACCCAATTCAATGCGATTCGGGATCGACAGCATCTAAAATGGCCAAATGCCAAATATATCGGCTATTTTCAAGCCTATACGAATACGTATGCCCCGGTTGAGGAGCTGCGCGAATACTTCGAGGTGATTCTGGAGCAGCCTGGCGTTGTCGGCCTTTCCATTGCTACACGTCCCGATTGCCTGCCTGACGATGTAGTGGATTACCTTGCCGAGCTGAACGAGCGCACATACCTGTGGATCGAAATGGGCCTGCAAACTGTCCATGAATCCACCTCGGAGCTGATTAACCGCGCGCATGACACTCAATGCTACCTGGATGCGGTGGAAAAGCTGCGCAAGCGCAATATCCGCGTGTGCGCGCACATTATTTACGGACTGCCGCAGGAAACGCATGAAATGATGCTGGACACAGGTCGCGCAGTGGCGGCTATGGATGTGCAGGGCATCAAAATCCACCTGCTGCATCTCATGCGCAAAACGCCGATGGTCAAGCAGTATGAAGCCGGATTGCTACGTTTTCTGGAAAAAGATGAATACGTCAAGCTGATCGTCGATACACTGGAATTCTTGCCGCCTGAAATGATCGTCCATCGGTTGACCGGGGATGCACCCCGCGATTTGCTGATGGGACCGATGTGGTCGCTCAAAAAATGGGAAGTGCTTAACGCCATTGACGATGAGCTAAAATCACGTGAAACGTGGCAAGGTAAGTATTGGAGGCAGCCTTAAATGGGCTTCCTGTCTGTTTTGAGTTACGCACATCAATTGGTAGCTGCGCGAGTCCAGCCGGGCGATATCGCTATAGATGCCACAGTTGGCACTGGAGCGGATACGCTTTTCCTAGCTAAGGCTGCCGGAAGACGGGGACGCATCTACGGCTTCGATATCCAGCAGGAGGCGTTGCAACTCGCTCGTCGTCGGCTGAACGAAGACGAATCCCCCTCACTGGCGGAGGTATCGCTATTGCTGCAAGGTCATGAGCAGATGCGGGAAGCCGTTCCCGACAAGCTGCATGGCAAAGTCGCTGCGGTCATGTTTAATCTCGGCTACTTGCCCTCTGAAGGCGCTGATCCATCTGTTATCACGCATACGGACAGTACACTCACCGCTCTTGATGCGGCACTGTATCTGCTGCGTCCGCGCGGTATTTTGACCGCCGTACTGTATCCGGGGCACGCCGGGGGTGGCGAGGAAGCGGAAGCTGTCCTTCAATGGGCTTCCGCCCTCCTGGTATCCAGCGGTCAAAGTATTATTTATCGCCAACTACAGCGAGCCGCTTCGCCCTACATAGTAGCGGTTGAAAAAAAATAATATCTACTTTTTTATTGCATATTCAGGTTATGAGCGGCTTTTTTAGTCGCCTTACATATATCTTTTTTGATCGTCGTACGGGCTATTCATCCCAGTTTTATTGCCCCAACGGCACGTTTCTGTTTCCCTATTCTGTTAGGTCGCACTCATTACTCATTATGGAGGAGAGAAATTATGCTAAAGCCATACCCGCTGCAATTTCAACCTGAGTTCAAAGAGAGAGTTTGGGGAGGACGAGCCTTGGAACAATTCGGTTTGACCCCGCCGGAAGGGCATATTGGTGAAGGATGGATGATTGCCGATCATCCAAATGGAACCACAACGGTCATCAATGGCGAGCTGGCTGGCAAAGGACTGGATGAAATTCGCGAAACCTACGGGCAGGGCTGGCTCGGGGCCAAGGGCGTATCGGAAAAAGGCGGACGTTTTCCGCTTCTGATCAAGCTGCTGGATTGCAATGACGATCTGTCCGTTCAAGTGCATCCGACAGATGATTATGCAGGACTTCCAGCCGGAGAGCTGGGAAAAACCGAAATGTGGTACGTGCTTGATGCCAAGCCGGATGCTAAAATTATTTACGGTCTGACCGAGGGCGTGACCCGGGACAGCCTGCGTACCGCTCTTGAAAGCGGAGACATCCTGGGCAGCTTGCGTCAGGTTCCTGTCGAGGCTGGCGACACATTCTTCATCCCTGCTGGAACCGTACATGCGCTGTGTGCAGGCGTTGTTGTTGCTGAAATTCAGCAAAATTCAGATACCACCTATCGGTTATATGACTACAACCGTCCTGGTCTGGATGGTAAGCCCCGTGAGCTGCATATCGAGGACTCCCTCAATGTGACCTCTTACGAGGGGGCTGGTGCAACAACGATGAAGACAGGTGATTTGCAGCCGGGTGAATGGCTTCAACTCGCAGCCTGTGAGTATTTTGTCGTGGAAAAGGGTATCGTAGAGGGAAGCTGGGCGCTTTCTACAACTGGTGACAGCTTTACCATTCTCGTGATTTGCGAAGGTAGCGGTACATTAACGTGGGACAATCATTCGGCCTCTCTCTCCTGCAAAGCCGGAGATTGCTTTCTGTTACCCGCCAATCTGGGCGGGTACACGCTGAATGACGGAATGACTGTCCTTAGATCTTATCTTCCTTAAAGCTTAAAGGGTGTGTTGTCTAATCATGCGGGAATATACCTTCACCATCGCTGAAAATGACGGAACGGAGCTTTTTGCCTACCGCTGGCTACCGGATGAGCATACGCCCGTGCGGGGAATCGTTCAGATTTCGCACGGGATGTGCGAGACGTCCCACCGCTATATTCGCTTGGCTGAGAAGCTTACAGCTTCCGGCTACGGTGTATATGCCAACGATCATATCGGCCACGGACGTACCGCTGGTGATCCAGATAAACTTGGCATGCCGGGAGCGGATGCATTCAAACGAATGGCAAGCGGTATGCTGGAGCTGGGCGAAATTGCGGCCAAGGAGTTTCCGGATCGGCCTCGTTTTTTGCTCGGTCATAGTATGGGGTCCTTTTTAACCCAAAAAATCATGTATGATGACAGGCAACAGTATCACGGGTTTATTTTATCGGGAACGAACGGGCGGCGCGGTCTGCTGAAACTTGGAGAGCAAGTTGCCCTGCTGCAAGCCAAACTGCAAGGAATGGATCACCGCAGCATACTGCTCAACGCTATGGTCTTCGGCGGATTTAATCGGGCCTTTCGTCCGGTACGGACGGCGTTCGACTGGCTATCCCGCGATCCCGAGGAAGTAGATCAATTCGTGCATGATCCGTTATGCGGAGCCATCTGCACGACAGGCTTTTTTCTGGATTTTTTCCGGCTTTTGCAGGAAATCCATTGGCCCTCCTCACTCGAAAAAATCAATTCCAAACTGCCAGTCTATATTTTTGCCGGGGACCGTGATCCGGTGGGGTTGTTCGGTAAAGGCGTTCTATCGCTGGTGGATATGTATAGAAGTCTGAAGCTTCAGGATGTAGAATATCGTCTCTATCCTGACGGCCGACATGAGATGCTGCATGAAACGAACCGCAACGAGGTCATGAACGATATCGTGGATTGGCTGGATCGTCATGTCAACACAGCAGCGACTTCCGTTTCTGTTATGTCTGGAGGCTCTGAGACATCCGGTTGATCCGCTTTGTCCAGGTCATCCTCGCTGGAATAAAAAAGGAACCTTCAAAACCACGATTATAGTGGACTTGAAGGTTTCTTTTTTGTGTTTACTTTTTACTTTGAGGTTATGTTCAAAATTACCATGCATTCCGTTCTCTTAGGGAAGTAATATGAGCTATATGATGTTTGCCATGCCAGGCATAGATGCCGATGTTTCGTTCCAGGCGAATCGTCTGACCCGATTCCGGATGGATAAACGTTCGGTGTAATTGATCAGCCCCCAGCGAACGCAACACAACCACCCACCGTTCATGCAGCCCTTCCAGCAATTGCAGAGAAGGCTCGAGCGGAAGCTCCCTTGCATCCGGTATTTCGGCCCAACGTCCCTCATCATATGGCTTAATCGTGGGTGTATCCTCTGTTAGCGCCAGCTTGAAGCGAACATAACTGTTCATATGGCTGTCTGCCAGATGATGAACAACCTGCCGAACCGTCCAGCCGCCTTCGCGATAAGGCGTGTTCAACTGTTGTTCATCCAGCCCTTCCACCGCCTGACGAAGCTGAGAAGGCAGTTCAGCAATATCTTGAGTCCATGCCACAAGCTGTTCTTCTGTAATCGTATCTGGAACGACAAATGGCCCAATCGGGTAGCGCAAATCATGATCCAAAACAGTCCCCACCCTTCTCTGCATCTGAGTATCCTGTTACCTGTAATCTTATGTTTTAACTATGCAGGAAAAAAAGCAGACCCGCAAGAGCCTGCTTCTTCATAGACGTAAAAATTAAATACAACTGTTGGTGTATTTTATCCTTCCAGCAACAGCGATTCCGGATCTTCCAGCAATTCTTTGACCGTTACCAGGAAGCGAACCGCTTCGCTACCATCAATAATCCGGTGATCATAGGACAACGCGATGTACATCATCGGACGATTTTCCATACGTTCCTCGTCAATGGCAATGGGGCGAAGCTGGATTTTATGCATTCCCAAAATACCCACTTGCGGTGCGTTCAGGATTGGCGTAGACAGCAGGGAACCGAAAATACCTCCGTTGGTAATGGTAAAGGTTCCACCTTGCAGATCCGCCAGAGAAAGCGAATTGGAACGTGCTTTGCCAGCCAGCTCTGCAATGCTCTTCTCAATTTCGGCAAAGCCGAGACGATCAGCATCCCGTACAACAGGTACAACCAGCCCTTCCTTCGCAGATACGGCAATCCCGATATCATAGTATTTTTTCAGTACGATATCATCGCCGTTAATTTCCGCATTCACAGTAGGGAACCGCTTGAGCGCGCCGACCACTGCCTTTGTAAAGAAGGACATAAAGCCCAGCCCTACATCGTGCTTCTCCTTGAACTTATCTTTGCGGCGTTTGCGAACATCAAGAATGGCGGTCATATCCACTTCATTAAAGGTCGTGAGCATAGCGGCCGTTTGCTGTGCCTCAACGAGACGCTTGGCAATGGTTGCTCTGCGGCGGGACATGCGCTGACGTTCCACCGGCTTGCTGTACTCTGTCTGAGACGCCGCCGCAGGCTTATTCGCAGCAGGAGTCGCAGGTGCAGGTGATGCAGCTCGCGAGACATCAGCGCTATTTGCATGCGTTTTAACGTCCTCCTGGAACACGCGCCCAAGCGGATCCTTCCCCTGTACCTGCTCCAGATCAATTCCACGCTCACGTGCCAGCTTCCGGGCAGAGGGAGATGCCGTCTGACCGTTCCCGTCACCGTTGGATGCAATAGGCTGTGCGGCCTGCTCCGCTGCTGGTGTGCCGCCTGCTGTGGAAGCGGGCGAAGTGGCTACAGACGATGCTTCCGGCACTTTGGTCGCTGCTGCTTCTCCGGCACCGGATGGCTCTGCGTTACCACTCCCACTGCCGCTTCCAATCAAGCCAACTGCTTCACCGATAACTACCGTTTCCCCTTCCTGTCGAAGGATTTTCTGGACTACACCCGCTTCTTCTGCACTAATTTCCAGATTGACCTTATCGGTTTCCAGTTCCAGTAGAACATCTCCCTGTCCTACGGAATCCCCTTCCTTCACAAGCCATTTGGAGATTGTTCCTTCCGTGATGGATTCTCCCATTGCTGGCACTAAAATATCGCTCACAGCCGCTACCTCCCAAGTGTAATATTGTTTTTGGAATCCTGCTTCAACGCTGATTGAATAATTCGCTGCTGCTCTAGGCTGTGTACTTGCTGATAACCACTCGCCGGGCTGGAACGATCCGGTCTGCCTGCGTAGCGAATTTCCGCTCCTTGTGGCACTACATTCCGCAGACGAGGCTCGATGTAACTCCAGGCACCCATGTTTTTCGGTTCTTCCTGTGCCCATACGAATTCCTTAACATATTGAAAGCGGCTGAAAATATTCCGAATTTCCTCTTCCGGGAAAGGATACAACTGCTCGACGCGAATGATGTGCAGACGGTCCTCCGCTTCAGCCTTGTCCTTCTCCAACGCCTCTTCCAGATCAATAGCAATCTTGCCACTGCACAGTACAATCCGCTCGACACGATCCGGGCGCGCACCCAATCCGGGCTGCTCCAGCACGGGACGGAATGTTCCTTCGCTGAACTCGGAAGCAGGCGAAGCGACACGGTTGTTACGAATAAGGCTTTTCGGCGACATCATCACAAGCGGACGAGCTTCCTCACTTTCGCTTAATGCAGCCTGACGGCGCAGCAGATGGAAATACTGCGAGGCACTGCTCAAGTTAGCGACAGTCCAGTTATTTTGTGCAGACAGTTGGAGAAAACGCTCCAGACGTGCGCTTGTATGCTCCGGTCCTTGTCCTTCACTACCATGAGGCAACAGCATCACCAGACTGGATTTCTGTCTCCATTTGGCGCGACCAGCGGAAATGAACTGGTCGAAAATAACCTGCGCACAGTTGGCAAAATCACCGAATTGCGCTTCCCAAATCACTAACGTTTCAGGAGAGTACACGTTATAGCCATATTCAAAGCCAAGAACAGACGCCTCGGACAACGGACTGTTATGAATACTGAACGAAGCACGTGCTTCCGGCAAAGTGTGCAGAGGGCAATGCGTATTGCCGGTTTCAGGCTCATGCAGCACGAGGTTACGGTGAGCAAAGGTTGCCCGCTCTGCATCCTGACCTGTCATACGAATCGGTTTTCCATCGGCCAGAATTGTAGCCAAAGCCAGCGTTTCCGCCAAGCTCCAATCTACCTTTTCGCCATCGTTCAGAGCCGTTTTTCTGCGCTGTAGAATACGATCCAGCTTCGGATATACCTGAAAGTCTTTCGGCCATTTCAGCAGGTTTTCATTGATCTGGCGCAGCTTTTTCAGCTCTATTGCTGTACGAACCACAGAATCCTGACCCCGTTTTGCCTTGGTAGGAGCAATTTTCGGCTCCTCTTCCGGGTTATTCTTCACATGCTCGTGGGCTTCCTTCAATCGATTTTGCACCTTATCGATAAGCCCAGCATTGTACGCTTCATCCACAATTCCTTGCTTAATCAGGATTTGAGCGTACAATTTGCTAACCGTTGGATGGTTTTTCACCTTGCTATATACCAGCGGCTGCGTTGTTTCCGGATCATCCGATTCATTATGACCGTAACGGCGGTAGCCGATCAGATCAATCAGGAAATCCTTCTTGAAACGGTTGCGATATTCACCAGCCATTCGAGCTGCTGCAATACACGCTTCGGGATTATCCGCGTTCACGTGTACGATCGGAATTTCATAGCCTTTGGCCAGATCGCTTGCATAGCGAGTCGAACGTGAGTCCACGCTTTCCGTTGTAAAGCCCAAACGATTGTTAACAATAATATGAACCGAGCCGCCATTACGGAAACCGCGCAAATTCGTGAAATTGAGTGATTCGGCCACGATGCCTTCACCTGGAAAAGCCGCATCGCCATGCATGATAATGGTTGCCGCCTTGCTGACATCCAGCTTCGGATAGCCTGCTTCCCTGCGATCCTCCTGCGCTGCGCGGGAAAAGCCCTGCACGACCGGATTCACGTATTCCAGATGACTCGGGTTATTCGCCAATGTCAGACGGGCCTGTACCGCTTCCCCATCCTTTACAAAACGATCGGCACCCAGATGGTATTTTACATCTCCGGTCCAGCCGTAATTAATTCCTGTTGAGCCTTCCGACGGAATCAGATCCTTATTCGGAGAATGATGAAATTCAGAGAAAATCTTGCTGTAAGGCTTGCCCAGCACGTGGGCCAGTACATTCAGACGACCACGATGCGCCATCCCCATCAAGACGTGGCTTGCACCTGCATTCGTCGTAAGACGGATAATCTCGTCGAGTACCGGTACAAGGACATCATTACCCTCGATGGAAAAACGTTTCTGTCCGACAAACGTTTTATGCAAAAACTCTTCGAATTGCTCCACCTCTACCAGTCTGCCTAGCAATGCCTTGCGTTCCTGTGTGGTGAGTGGTTTGGAGGACCAGCCGGATTCAGCATAGCTGTTCAGCCAGCGGCGTTCCTCCTCATTATGAATGTGACTAAATTCATAGGCAATCGGGCCTGTGTATGCCACACGCAGACGTTGGATGGCTTCCCAGCCGTTAAGTGTTCCAGCAGGAGCGTTATCCCATATTAAAGAGGCCGGAAAAGCCTTTAGGTCCTGTTCAGTTAAACCGTAGGATGCCGGATCAAGCAAGCGAGTATCCTGCTCCGCATCCAGTTCCAGCGGGTCTATTTGTGCAGCCAAATGTCCGTATTCACGGATGTTCCACACCATTTTCCCGGCTGTAACCGCTTTCTGTAATGTGTTCGAATCAAGATGTCCCTGAGCGCTTGCCGGGGGGCCTTGCAATTTGTAGTCTATCATGGAAGCAGCCGAGTATTCGGATTGCGGCGGCTCACCCCATTGATCAAACAGCTCGCGGTAAGCCGGATCAACTGTTCCGGGGTCCGCTACATACTTTTCATACTGGTCCTGCACATAACCTAGATTAGGTCCATAATAACTCTGCCAAGGTACCTGTCTGCTGCTCTCTTCCATTGTCATCTCGTTCCCTCCGTCAAATTTTGAAATTCATAGCTGGACGGAAATCATTTTCATTTCAGTTTTTGCAAAATTCTCAATTTAAGTTGTTCACAATATGCTCACATTATATGAAATCCTTCATCAAAAGTCGAATTTCACAGTTCCTATCCTTCCTCCATTGTATAAACTTTTCTGTCTATGAGCATTTCCTTTTTCTCAACATACCAATGCGTAAATTAGATGAATCGGGTTATTTCGTATGAAAACAAGCGCCAGAGACGGGTTTGTCCCCCAGCCTTGGCGCTTTTATGGTACAAATCATAGTATCAGGAACCAAATTGGGCAGTATGCAGACGGCTGTATACACCACCCGCCGCAACCAGTTCCTCATGTCTCCCCTGTTCGGTAATGCCTTTTTCTGTCACCACGATAATACGGTCGGCATTTTTGATCGTCGCCAGTCGGTGGGCAATGACCAGTGTCGTCCTTCCGGCAGACAATTCTGCCAGCGATTGCTGAATCGCAGCCTCTGTCTCCGTATCCAGCGCTGAGGTCGCTTCATCCAAAATGAGAATCGGCGGATTTTTCAAGAACATCCGTGCAATCGCCAACCGCTGCTTTTGACCTCCAGACAGCTTTACCCCCCGTTCACCGATCACCGTATCCATTCCTTCCGGCTGCGAACGGATAAAATCATGCAACTGCGCACGCCGCGCAGCCTCCCATATTTCATCTTCCCCGGCATCCAGCTTGCCATACCCGATATTTTCACGAATAGTGCCAGAGAACAGGAACACGTCCTGCTGCACAATCCCAATCTGTCGGCGTAGTGAAATCAGCAACATGCTGCGAATATCCATACCATCTATGGTAATGCTACCACCCTCCACATCGTAAAAACGGGGGAGCAAGCTGCAAATCGTCGTTTTACCCGCCCCTGATGGTCCTACAAAAGCAACCGTTTCACCAGCCTGAATGCTGAGATCAATTCCTTTGAGTACCTTGTCCTTGCCTGCATATCCAAAAGAAACATCGCTATAGCGAATATCTCCTCTCAAATGCTCCACAGCACATGCATCAGGTTCATCTGCCACATCCGGCGCGGTATCCAGCAGATCCGTATAACGCTTGAAGCCTGCAATGCCTTTCGGATAGCTCTCAATAATGGCATTGATTTTATCAATCGGACGGAAAAATACATTAGACAGCAAAATGAACCCGATAAACTGTCCATACGACAGCTCTCCACGAATGACATAATATGCACCAAAAATCAGCACAAACAGCGTAACCATACGGGTCAGCATGTAGCTCATCGACAGTCCGTTGGACATGATTTTATAAGCCATCAGCTTCGCGCCCCGAAATCGGTTGTTGTCCTTGTCAAAGCGAACCTTCTCAAACTGCTCATTACCAAAAGCCTGCACGACACGAATACCGCCAATCGTATTTTCCACACGGGCATTAAAATCTCCCATGCTCGTATACATTGTATCGAAGGCCTTGGTCATCTTTTTGTTAAAATAAATGGACAACCAGATCAGCACCGGAATTACCGCAAAAATCAGCAGCGCCAGCTTCCAGTGAATTGAGCTCATCAGCACAAATGCTCCAATCAGGGTCATAATCGCAATAAACAAATCCTCCGGCCCGTGATGCGCCATTTCGCCAATTTCCATCAAATCATTCGTAATCCGCGACATCAGATTGCCTGTCTTGTTGTTATCAAAAAAACGGAAGGACATTTTTTGCATATGCTCAAACAGCTTCCGCCGCATCGCTGTCTCAATATTGACCCCCAGCATATGACCCCAATAGTTAATAATGTACTGCATCACCGTGTTCACTGCATAGATCGCCAGCAAACCCGCGCAGGCCCACAGAATCAGCTTCAAGTTATTTTGCGGCAATAAGTCGTCTACCACATAATTCACAGCGAGCGGAAACCCCAGCTCCAGCAGCGCAGCAAAAACCGCGCACGAAAAATCTAAAAGAAACAAAGACCGATAAGGTCGATAGTATTCCAAAAAACGGCGTAGCATGCTTCTCCCCATTTCTGTATGTACTCGTTAGCGAACAGGCTTCCAACCGAATAGACAAAAAAATATCCGGCAGGCGCACAATTTGCGTCAGCAGGACATTTTGATTAGAATCGGAGTAGCGGGATTCGAACCCACGACCTCGCCCACCCCAAGGGCGCGCGCTACCTGACTGCGCCATACCCCGATATAACCATTGTATGTAAACCGATGTTGTTATTTTCCATTATAAGGTGACCATAAAATCCTGTAAATCCATTTTTCTAAAAATCACGCAGTTGATCAAAAAGCTCAAACAACAGATCTCTGTCAATGAGAGTTTTTCCTTGCTCACCAAGCTGCTGCTCCACTAGATCCAATAGACCTGACAGCACCATATAGATTTCTTCGACCTCTATTGTTTCGATACACCCGGTACGACGATCCAATTTGTTAAAAGCTTCTGTATATTCCTTCACCAGCGATTTCAATGTTGCATTCACTGTATCGATGTCCATTTGTCCATCCAGTGTTCTTACAGTTGCCAGCATTTTTTTTATACAGTTGGGCGGATTTTTTGGCATTGGCTGCTGTAATCTGCTCGCGTCCATCCCAATCCCGAAACGGATTGTCCAGATTTTCAGCCAGCCATTCCGGTTTGCGTGCTTTGGTAATGGAGAAGTCTAGTCCACGTGGGACTTCTTTTTTGTAAGCAGCCTTAATCAACTTGCCTGCGTCTGCTGGTAAGCTGGTCATCCACAACATGGACAAATGTGGCAATCGGTCTGCTGTGGGTTTCTTTTAGAATCAGTCTCTCTAAGCATGGTGATCTGACAGGCTACATATTGCTGCAATTTGTCCGAGTACACACAATAAATATCTCCAACGGATGGTCTCATCGTAATCTCCTTTATGTAACATGATTCTGTAAAATTTTATTTTTTTAGTATAGCAAAAGATTCTACTGGTGGTTCACTTCTAATCTCAAAAAAGTTGACAACGTTTTCAGATCATGATAACTTATCCGTGAGGCTTGTTACCGGTAATGCGGGCAAAACCACAACGGAGATGATGATGTTTATTTCTGTTGTAGTTTTGCTCTTTTTTATTCCTCAAAATGGGTGGTTCAATGTGATAATTAAACAAATCTTCAACAATAATATTGTCAGTACGGTGGATGATAAAAATCAGGAGCTGCTTATCCTCGGCCGGGGTATCGGCTTTAACTTCCGTGCGGGTGACCCTATTGATGAAAATCGGATCGAGAAAATTTTCCGTCTTCAGGATGCAAATATTTATGAGAAGTTTAAAGCGACTGTCATGGAAGTTCCGATTGATATTTTACAAGTCACCGATGACATTGTTAGTCTGGCGCGCACACAGTTGAACAAAAAAATAAGTGACGGCATCTATGTCTCCCTGTCGGATCATATTCATTTTGCCATACAGCGTATGGAGCATGACATGATCGTACGCAACCCACTATCATGGGAGATTCAGCATTTTTATAAGGCTGAGTATGACGCTGCCAAAGAATCGTTGACGCTTTTGCGCGAACGTCTGGGTATTGAATTCCCTAAGGAAGAAATTTGTAATATTGCCCTTCATTTCGTGAATGCTGAAATTAATGATTCGATGAATGATGTCACTCATATGATGCAGTTGCTTCAGGAGATCATGAACATTATCAAATACCATTTTAATGTGGAATTTGATGAGGACAGTGTGAATTACTTCCGTTTTATTACACATCTCAAATATTTTTGCCAGCGCGTTATTACGCATTCAAGCCATGATGATGCAGAAGAATATTTGTATGAAGTGGTGAAGAAAAATTATGCGGACACTTTTAAATGCATTGGTAAAATCGAAAGATTTATTCAAAAGAACTATAAGTACACTATGACACATTCTGAGCAATTGTACCTGACACTGCATTTGGAGCGTCTCATCAAAAGAAAATAGAATATTTTTCAAGGCTTGTCACTGTTAAATCAGGCAAAACCTGAATGAAAAAGGCTCACGATACGTGGGTCTGCTCATTCGGGTATTTTTTTACCTAAAAATGGGGGAATTCAAGATGGATCAACAGGAAACAGCCCAAAAAATTGTGGCCTCCGTTGGTGGAACAGACAATATTAATTCTGTATATCATTGCGTTACACGCTTGCGCTTTGATCTCAAGGATAACGGCAAGGTAAATCAGGATGAATTAAAGAAGCTGGACAAGGTTATGGGCACAAATGTATCTGGTGATCAATTTCAGGTCATTATCGGCAATGAAGTGGCCACAGTATTCAATGCGATGGCACAGCTATATCCTGTTTTAAAGAGCGACTCCGGCGAAAAGAAACCTTCTGAAAAAAAGAAACAAAATGCTATCTCCAGATTGTTTGAGTTCATTGCAGGTGTATTTGCTCCTATTTTGCCTGCCATTGCCGGTGCAGGTTTGCTCAAAGGTTTGATTGCTTTGCTCGTATCCGTGGGCTGGCTTACAGCGGGCACGGATACGTATCGAATTATCTCAGCGATCGGAGACGGAGTCTTTTATTTTCTGCCGCTGCTTATTGCTGTGAGTGCCGCCCGAAAATTCGGTTGTAACCCTTATGTCGCCGTTGCCGTCAGTGCAGCACTCATGTACCCGGACATGGGAACGTTATTATCGAGTGGTCAAGCTGTTTCTTTTATCGGTATTCCGGTTACTGCCGTTACCTATGCGTCCTCCGTTATCCCTATACTTCTGGCCATTTGGCTGATGTCTTATATCGAAAAAGGCGTAGATCGTATCATTCCTTCTTCTTTTAAGCTATTACTTGTCCCATTGATTACGATGCTCATTGTCGTTCCGGTTACATTGATCGCTATTGGACCGCTGGGTACTCTGATCGGTAATGGATTGTCAGGCGGTATTAATTGGCTGATTTCCGAAGGCGGCTTGTTCGCAGGTATTATTTTGGGCGGAGCTATGGCGTTGATCGTGATGACAGGCATGCACTATGCGCTAGTTCCAGTCATAATCAGTAATTTGGCGAAACTGGGTTTTGACAAGTTTCTGCCGCTGACCTACATCTCCAATATGGGGCAGGCAGGAGCAACCATGGGAGTATTCTTCCGTGCAAAGAATAAGAAGCTGAAATCTGTAGCATTTTCTACAAGCCTGACAGCACTTATGGGTGTCACCGAGCCTGCTATGTATGGGGTTAATATGAGATATAAACGGCCTTTTGTAGCGGGTATGATCGGTAGTGCCGCTGGTGGTGGCTTCTCCCTTGCCTTTGGTGCGAATGCCTATGTACTGGCGGGCAACGGCGGGATTCCGGGGCTACCTGCACTGATTGGACCGACATTCTGGTATGCATTTGGCGGTATGGTAATCGCATTCGTTGTAGCCACAATCGCAGCTATACTGATGGGGATTAACGAAGAACCGAGCGACGAAGCTTTGCAAACCACGAGCGAAACGGCTGTCTCTCCAGCAAACCGTGACAGCTCAACGGATTCCTCTAATGAGGTACAGGAAGATGTAAATATTCCCGCTTCGAATGAGACGATCTATGCTCCAATGACAGGTCGATCGATTCCACTAAAGGAAGTGAATGATCCGACATTTGGTGACGAATTGATGGGTAAAGGCGTGGCCTTTGTTCCTGCCATTGGCGAGTTGTCCTCACCTGTAAGCGGCACCGTGCTGAATGTGTTCAAAACGAAGCACGCCATGGTTATTCGCAGCAACGACGGTGCAGAGCTGCTCATCCACGTAGGCATCAATACCGTTAAACTTCGCGGGCAGTTTTTTGAGGCTCATGTTCAGGCTGGTGATGTAGTTCAAGCAGGCGATAAGCTGCTCACGTTTGATCTGGAGCATATCGCAAAAGAATATGATATCACAACAGCCATGGTTGTCACCAATACAAGCGACTATCAATCTGTTTTTCCAATCAAGCTGGGGGATATCATCATGAAGGAACCCGTACTGAAGGTAGAAATCTAAAAAACGATAAAGGAGCTCACACTTATGAGTAAAGCACAAGTATTTCCCGAGAACTTTCTATGGGGAGGCGCTATCGCCGCCAATCAAGCGGAAGGCGCATTTGACGCAGACGGCAAAGGCTTGTCTACCGCAGATATGGTTCCTTATTATAAGAAAAAAGATTATGCCAATCTTAGTGCCCTCATGCACGTATCCAGTGAAATGATCGCAGAGGCTATGGAAACAAAAACAGCTGAGGGTTATCCGAAGCGTTATGGAATTGATTTTTACCATCATTTTAGAGAAGATATTGCGTTATTTGCCGAGATGGGCTTCAAAACATTCCGCCTCTCCATTAACTGGAGCCGCATTTTCCCCAATGGAGATAATCAGGAGCCGAATGAAGCTGGCCTACAGTTCTATGACAATGTTTTTGACGAGCTACACAAATACGGTATCGAACCTCTGGTTACGCTATCCCATTATGAAATGCCAATGACGCTGGTATTGAATTATGGCGGATGGAAAAACAGAAAGGTCATTTCGTTCTTTGTGAAGTATGCCGAGACCGTTATGAACAGATATCAGAATAAAGTAAAATACTGGCTGACGTTCAATGAAATCAATACAACCCTTATTGAACCGTTCACAGGCGGCGGAATTGTTGGGGACAAGGAAAATAATCTGCTGCAAGCGTCCTATCAGGCATTACACCATCAGTTCGTCGCCAGCAGCCTGGTAACTAAAAGAGCACGTGAAATCAATCCGGCGTTCCAAATCGGCTGTATGCTAGCCAGAATGATCCATTATCCAGCTACGAGCAGCCCGGAAGATGTACAGCAAGCTCAGATCGACAATCAGATGAACCTGCTTCACACCGATGTCCAGGTACGCGGTAGCTACCCGCCAATCATCAAGCGTTATTTTGAGGATCATCAAATTCATATCGCAAAAGAAACAGAAGACGAGCAGATTTTGAAAGAAAATACTGTCGACTTTATTTCCTTCAGCTATTATACATCCCTCGTCTCCACTACAACGCCGGAGAAGTATGGAGTTACTGGAGGTAACCTGTACAGTACCGTCAAAAATCCAAATCTGAAGGTGACGGAATGGGGCTGGCAGTTAGACCCGATTGGCTTGAGAACGGTTTTGAAAGAATTGTATGATCGTTATCAATTGCCTTTGTTTGTGGTAGAAAATGGGCTGGGAGCCAAGGATACTGTCGAAAAAGACGGCTCCATTATAGATGATTACCGGATTGACTATTTCAGACAGCATATTGAACAACTAAAAGAAGCTATCCTGGATGGCGTTGAGGTGATCGGCTACACCAGTTGGGGGGCCATTGATATCATCAGTGCATCCACTTCAGAAATGTCCAAACGTTACGGATTTATTTATGTGGATCAGGACGACGAAGGCCACGGAACCCTTAACCGCAAAAAGAAGAAAAGCTTTGACTGGTATAAAAAAGTAATCGCCACAAATGGCGAGGATTTAGCTTAATTTAGATTAGGGACTGCCCTCCATTTGTGAGTCAGGAATCAAACACCTGGCAAGTTAACCAGCCAGTCGTCGGATATCAACCGACGGCTGGTTATTTAGTTTATGCTGCACTTTAATGTGACATTAAAGTCACTTTTCTGTACAATATTCCTACTTTTCACTATTATTTTAATTAGGCATCTAAAAACCGCTTTGAAAGCGAAAGGGATGGAACTGTGACTGGATTAAAACAAGTACTCAGAAACAAGAATTATGTCAGGCTTTTTCTGGCAACGTTCGCCTCACAAATGGGAGGAGTTATTGGGGTTACTGCATTCATGTTTTATTTGTTGAAACGGTTTACGAATCAGCCATACTATGCAACGCTTGCCGAGTTAATGTATTCGCTCCCGATGCTGGCAGTATTTCTCGTAGTTGGAGTACTTGCAGATCGGATGGACCGACAAAAAATCGCTGTTAATTGTGACTGGATCAGCGCTTTATTATCCTTATGTTTGCTCATTTTTATTTGGGTTGATTCTATTCCTTTGATATTTGCCTTCCTCTTCATCCGTAGTGCTGCTTCCAAATTTTTTTTCCCAGCCGAAAGTGCCCTTATACAGGGAATCTTAAGCAAAGATGATTACACCATTGCAGCAGGCCTCAATCAAATGATAGGGAGTCTTTTCATGTTATTTGGAGCAACTCTGGGGGCCGTCGTTTACTGGCATTTTGGAATTACTGGAGCCATCCTAATTGATGCTGTTTCTTTTATTGTTTCTGCATTGCTTATTCGTTCCTGCAAAATTCAAAAGGAAGTACGCCTTCCGAACGGGGCACATCAATTTAAACAATTAAAATTCAAACTGGTCATGCATGACTTTAAACAAGGGTTTCTTTACATATTACGCAACAGACTATTGATTTGGTTGGTTTCAGGCTTTTTTATGTTCGGTATTTTAAATGGGGGATTTAGCGTTTTACCGATGTTTATTCTTAAATATAAGCTAGCTCCAGACAACTATGAGCAGTATATGGTATGGACAAGTATTATTTTTGGATCAGGTGTGTTGCTTGGCACCTTAATTGCTTCTCTTATCTCCGCCAAGCTAAAGCTACACCAGATGATTGCAGCGGGAGTTCTGGTCGCCGGAATTGGTATATGCATACTTGGATTTGTTAATGACCTTTATGTTTTTTTGATTATCGACTTCGCCATTGCACTGGTACTTCCGTTCATTAATATTGGCATAGGAGGATGGCTGCCTTGTATTGTAGATCCTCAAATGATGGGACGTGTGCAAGGTTTAATTAATCCGTTAATGATGCTGTCCCAATCTCTTACATTGGGTTTCATTGCTGTAAGCTTTCCTTCATTTATTTCAATTGAAGTCTTGTTTTTATTAGTTGGGGTCTGTACCGTTATTGTAGGAATATACTACACTATTGTGCTCCCCCGTTATGCTGATTACGACACTTCTTCTACAGATCTTCAGGAATCTTTATAGTAGATTAAAAGAGTCCTAAGTTGAATTGCCACTTCTGTCTCCGTATCTAGTGCAGAGGTGGCTTCATCATAGCTCCCCTCAAATGCTCCACAAGCACGTACATTATGGTAGATACAAAAGTTAAGAGGTCAAAAACAGAGGTCATAGGAGCTAACCATGCAAAGCAAAAAAGTGTTTATACCAGTTGTATTACTTCTTTTAATACAGTTAAGCGTTCCCGTCTGCTATACCTTTGCACAGGATAACCTTGTCATAGATCATGAAATGAAGGAGAGAATCATAGAGCAATATGGCTTGGAGGAGCCTCAGTCACCTACATTAGGGCAGCAGCAAAACATATTATTGGGGGGTGATTGGGGTTTTACTCCTTCTGTTGGTGCTGTTGTGCTGGAATTGACCATATTGGCTCGCAATCCACTCGTATTTATCAGTCAGAAACTGGTATATTCGCTGAAATGATAAGCTTTTTTTCTATTCGGTAAGTTCCATGATATAGACATAAGGATCATTTATTTCGTAGCAAGTTGTCTGTCGCTGGAGTCACTTCATCCTTCTTATTGAAAAGGTTTAATTCAATGGGGCCCCTACCATGTAGCCACAGCAGTTCATCGAATAAAAATGTCAGCCCATCCTTGGCGCGTAAGCGTTCGATGATCTCCGTGACAACTTGCAGAACTTCCCCTTCTACGCCCTCTGCCAGTTGCAGCCCTCCGCTCTCTCCATCCAAGTAAAGATGTGTATGATACGTTTGTTCAACCTTCTTTACATGGCGCAAGCACAGTATGCCATTTTCGAGGTAAAAGAAATATTGACGGTTATACAGAACCCCTTCGCATATCTCATACATATGAGGGTAATCATACGGCCCTTGCACCATGGAGACCCGCTCCAATCCCATTACTGATTCTGTCATACATCCTCGCTCCATTTCTTTGTCCATTTATCACAGCTTAGTTCGATGAAATATTAACCTGTATTACAATTTATCCATTTTAAAAACCACTCAAATTAATTTAAAAACGTTGTTATATGCATTTTATGAGGAAGCTCCTATACAGTTTTTAAGCCTCCTCACGCATTTATTTGTTTAGGATTTTCAAAATCGTAACTGTTGCTAATTTTAAAACATTTTGATACTATGAAGGCATCAACTTAGTTTACTTATAATCTTGTTAACTAGATTACTTATCTACAAGTATAAACTTCTTTTTCATGCATGTCAACTAGTTTACTTAATTACTTTGGAGGAATTGTTGTGATCAGATTTTCTCTTGATAAAATCATGAAGGATCGTGGACTGGAACAAAAAGATATTGTTTCTATTACGGGAATTAATCGAAATACGGTTAAAGCTTTGGCCTCCAACGCAAACGCCCGGATTGACTTCCCAACCTTGAATACACTTTGTAGAACCCTTGGCGTACTCCCTGGTGAACTAATCGAATACTTGCCAGAAGACGACGAAGAGAGCCGTTAAACATGCTTACGGCTCTCTGTTCTTTATATAATATTCAAATTTTTTACCGATCTGCCCACTCAATTAGATTCGATCATCGTTAAACCCTTCCTATCAGCGATTTCAAATAAACTCTTCCCACATATGATAAATGTCAAATAAAGCATTAGGGTTACGTTGTCCCTTTAATACTGCAAACATTTTATTCAATACAATTCTGATCACATCCATATCTTTTTGCTTAGTCATACCAGTGATAACAGGGCGATTTACGCTAACATAAGACTTAGGTTTAAAAACAACTCCCCAGTCCAACCCACTGTGATTACTTTTCACAACCTCTCCTAGATAAATACCAATATCCAGTGTAATGGCTTGAGATTTTATGTCGAGTTTTTTTCGTATATATAGCTCTTCAACCATTCTTCGGTTTTTGAATACTCCTCTTCTAATTCTGACGTACTTTTGTTTTGAATCTGTACATTTCTTAGATACCATTCCCAAATATCTATAAGTGAGCGATGACTATATTCCAGATGTATCTGTGAAAATGCGCCAAGTTGCTCTAAACGCGTAGGTATTTGTTGTTTAAACCAATTAAAATGTTCTTTCGCTTCGTTTTTACTCATTTCTGAGTATTCTTTCATTACAAAAGGTGGAAGCATTAATTCATAGTCCATTTCAAAAATCCCTTCTTGCTTTATTATCTTATTTGTAGAAAAATTTCACGTTGACACCACCTGTTATCAAGATTGTTAATAGATCCATAAAATATTGCTGTGGTGAACATCGATTGTACATCTCTTTTGGAATCCACTCTTCCTCATATCTTTTCAAAAAGTAATGCGCGTTTTGCCAATGGATCGTGAACGGTGCTATAGCGCCAAAACCTCCACAGAGACAGTCCGATAGACTGTCCAAATTAAATCCATAATACCCACCATGTCCATTAATAGCTTCACCCAATGCTATAAAAAATGTTGTAAAATCAGATATGTATTCGCCGTCTAAGGTGTAGACTTCTCCTCGTTTATCCAGTCTGGAAGAATGAGAATGATTAGGTGCAGAATGTATTCTAGTCACGTTTAGCCACCCGGATCGCTCTCCTTTAGAGAAGCTTTTCCATATATTATTTTCAAGCGGCAGAGCTCCCTTTAAAAGCTCCCATAATCTTAATTCCACAGGGGAGGGCTTCGTTTCAAGTATACCTGTTAACTCCAGATTGAAGTTCCCTTTATTGTACTTTAGTTTATGGATTATGTAGGATTCAGGTAGGTGATAATAATAGCTTCCAATGACTTTTTCTTCATCATTTAAAATAGCAATGTACAAGTTGTATACAGATTGTTTTGTCATTGTTATGTTTCCTATGAATTCCTCATTAAAAACAAATTGCTGAAAAATGACCTTTTCATACGTTTCGACAATGATATCACCCGTTAAGCCAACCACATCTCTACAATAACCAACCGTAAGCCCACTTTCAGCGTCAATGACAGCAAATCTCGGCCTCATTTTATATCATATCTCCTCACAATTGTATATGCAATTACAATGATGATTACAAATAAAATAGCTTTTTTTCACCACTCCAACCAGACCTCTCTAATAAAGAATTATATAAAAAGCCCTAAAGATTCTAGCAAAAAGTCACGCTTATATTTGTTTTTATGATCGTCTAGCTTTCTTCTTATCATTTGTTTGCATCTGTCCTTTTGAGCCTCGGAAATTTTATCTTGCATGTTACTTATCAGCTGATAAGATTGTCTACTTGCTTCAAAGGTATCATCCAATAAGTCTACCAGCGCCACAACATGAGTAGATACATCAAAAGATTCTAGAGCATATAGCAGTGTTCCTCTGTTCCCCTTAGTCTTTGGATTTCTTATCAAATTGATAAGTGGTAACACCGCCTCACTGTCTCCTAGATCAGCTAACGTAATAGCGATTACATTCCTCAGTAATACACTATCTGTCGTTGCCAAATATCTTAATAATATTGGAGTGAATGTATGATCCAGCTTTTCACCTACATCCTCTATAATCCTTATCGCTTCCTTTAAATCTCCACTTCCTATGACTTCTTCTAATCGCATTTTGTTCATATTTTACCATCCCACCTTATTACAATGTATATAACCCCAATCTTAATACAATTCAACAATTTACATATGATAACAATCCTATGTCTCTTTTGTATATAGCGAACATTGTCGAGACCCTAAAGAAATATCCACCCATTGATTTTAAATAAACAAAGTGTTATATTGTCTATAAAATAATCAACATTTAATCGAGGTGTTTGTTAATATGGATCATTCTGAACTATTCTGGAATGCTGGAATTGAGGAGCTGAAGCGTGGGTATATCCGTCAGGAAGAACAGGTGATTTGTCTGCTGGACGGACAGCGCTACGAACAGGGAATCGTATATCAGGATCAAGGGGTATTTTATGACGCGGAGCGGTATATGCGTCTTCATATTGAGCGGACGTACGGTTCGGTCTTTGACTATTTGATTGGACTGGACAAAAAACTGACCGGGCTGACGGATCATCAGAATCGATTGCTCCAGTTATTTTATCAAGGCATGAGCGATGCGGATATTCAAAAGGAAACCGGAATCGGCAGTGCATCCACCATCCGCAATCATCGCTTTGGTCTCAAAGAAAAGGAACGTCAGGCCAAGGTATTTCTCACCTTGATGGAGCTGTTAAAGGAAAAAGACCGCCACGCTTCCGCTATCGTCGAAGTGCCGGTACGGGCACGGATGGTGGATGAACGCTACAACATTACCGAAGACGAAAGACAAAAGGTTTTGGCAAAATATTTTCCAGATGGTACACAAGGTCGCCTAAAAACCTTCAAAATGCAGGAAAAGCATAAGTTGATTGTACTGCGTGAAATTGTGGGACGTTTTGAGGAAGGACGGACGTATCATGAGAAGGATATTAATGCCATTTTGCAGGAAGTGTATGACGATTATGTCACGGTACGAAGATATATGATTGAATATAGTCTACTGGATCGCAAACCGGATGGCAGTGAATATTGGTTGAAGGAATCTTGAAGCACGATATTTGTAAATTAGGAGGACTCAAAATGAATCGAAGAAAAGAACTGGTGCAGCAGTATATGGAGATCAAGACAGAAGCCGGAATCTACTGTATTCGCAATACACACAACGGAAAAATTTTTGTCGCTGGCACACCAAATTTAAAATCACTGAACGGTCGTCGGTTTGAGTTGCAAATGGGAGCTTGTAAGAACAAGCAATTGCAACAGGACTGGAATGAGTATGGCGAAGATGCGTTTGAGTTTGAGGTGCTGGAACTTTTGAAGAAAAAAGATTCGGAATTCTTCGATGTCAAAGATGCGCTGGCCAAGCTGGAGCAGATCTGGCTTGATCGGCTCCAGCCTTACGGAGAAAAGGGATATTTGTAAAATTACCGATCCGCACAATATTCTTCTCGAAGTATGGCAAAAATAACAGCGTCGACAAACTGGCCTTTTTCATAAAAATAGTCTCTCAAGTGACCCTCTTCGGTAAAACCACTTTTGAGCAGCAATCGTCTGGAGCCTTCGTTATCCGGATCAATGAAGGCTTCGATACGGTGAACCTGCGGCAAATGAAATCCATAATGAATCACTGCCTTCATCGCTTCTGCCATCAAGCCCTGTCGCCAGTATTCGGGTGCCAGCTCATAGCCAATTTCAATACGGGAATGCTTCTTGTGCCAGTTATGAAATCCAATAGTACCAACTACACGTTCAGGAGCTTCTCTTAACGTAATCCCCCAACGAAAGCCCTCTTGCTTTTCATATTTGGATTGCATGGAACGAATAAAATGTTCTGCTTGCTTTACCTCCGTAAAGCTTTCCAGATCATAATATTTTGTAACCTCATCTTTGGAGAAATAGGCAAACACATCCTTCGCGTCCCCCAACGTAAGCTGTCTTAAATGCAAGCGGCTGCTTTCCAGCACCGGAGATATTTCCTTTGTCATCATCTATCTCCTTCCTCATATATGATACTAATTCATCAGCCACCAGCCGATTCCGACCATCACCCCATTGATTAAAAATAATAAAATACATGCCTTCCACTTGTTTATACCACTTGTTTGGAAAAATCCAGTCACTGTACTACGGCACATAAATACCGTAAACAGCAAATTCCAAACAATACGCATGCCATACTTTACATAGTATAGGTCAGGACTTAGATGTACGCCCCCCAAAATTGGAGGTACATTCGGAATAAACAGGATCGCACACGTATAGCGCATCGTTTCATATGTAAAATAAAATACAGCCAGCCACCAGGCCCACTTCTTACCAAATAACATACCAACACCGGCAGTTGCCCCTGACAAACCGAGCAAAGCGATAAACCCTTGAAACATGCCCCTGCAAATTCCCACCAACGTAGAAGCCTCATTCAACGCATTAAGCGTCAACAGCTGTGTCACCAGCAGAAGAGCTCCATTAAAAATCAATAAAATAGCTGCAATACTTACACCTAAAGGCCGCTCAAAAACTACATTCGTTACATAGTCTTCTACTTCTTTTTTCGTATACAAATCCGACACTTCTTCTACTCTCCTAACCCAATCATATACATCCATTTTCGGACGGGTATAATAACAGTGTGTTTTCGCCTCATTCAGATATATCGGCTTTTAGGAAAATATGGTTTAGATCGTTAACAGAATCCCAAATAGAGTAATATCTAACCTTATACTACCATTCCAAGATGAGCTCTGACAAATAAAAGGATTAAAGTCCCACCTTCTTCCTTGGTCATTCTCCAAGTGATCATAGCTGAGTTGCCAAACATTTGGGTATGCCCAAATCTAAAATAATGAAGGACATTATTATGACTGTAACCGCCGGGACAATGGGAATGGTGGTATACGGATGGTCATTTTACGAATGGATTATTTTTCGTAGCTAGTTTTCATATAGATGTGGACGCACAAGGAGTGAATAAGCCATTGAAATCTTTGTAGATTCTGAATCCAATCATGGCTTTGGGGTACATCTTACATTGGAAAAACGGGTCCCTTCCTATCGTCCGGGAACGGGTTACTGGGAAACGAATGGAGCATTCTTCACCTGGTTCTGTGCAGTACCGAGCGGTAAATTTGCAGGTACGATGACGGTGGAAGATCATACTCAGGAAGTCGAAGGCAGTGGCTACCATGATCATAATTGGGGGAATATGCTCATCTTCAGTGATCATATGAATAAAGGCATGGACCGTAAGTGCGTATTTCTCCAAGGGGTCAAGCTCTTTACTCAGTACGTTATTCAGTAATTCGTGTATATTTCCGATTAAGCCCTTATATAGATGAAGCAAAATATCTTCTTTTTTCTTAAAATAATAGTACAGATGGCCTCGTCCAATCTGCGCCGCTTCTGCAATTTGCCGAATGGTGGTGATGCTGTAGCCTTGGGACATGAATAATTCAGTTGCTTTTCTTTAAAATGGGTTCAATCCAAAAGCTCTTGCAGCGCCTGTTTATACTTTGCTATTCGTGCTGTATCCTTCTCCGTGGGATGAGGGATGCGATCCAGATTCATATTTTCCTGAATATCCGCTATTTTCACCGCTCTGGACAATGGATTGTTTTTGGCTCGCCGTATAAAATCGCTGTATTCCTCTCCCTCGTTCCGAGTGAGCCCTTCCACCGCTTCAATGATGTGGTTGCCAAAGCCCGCTTCTTTCAGTTGATCCGCTGCGACCTCTGTATCCTCCAGCACATCATGCAGCACGGCAACTATTTTTTCATCCATACGCTCTACACGGTTCATGACCTGAAGCGGGTGGAAAATATAAGGCTGACCGCCCTTGTCCGTCTGTCCCTGGTGAGCCTGTGCGGCAATTGCAATCGCTGTTTCGATGTTCATTGTGCGCCCCTCCATACTCTGCTTTTACCTTTAATCACCCTTTAGCTATTAAGAATTAGCACTTACGAACGTAATCGTGTTATTTTCGTGGCTTCATAACCTTTAGATGACTGGATATGTTCTACTTGATAACCGGTTCGGATATCCAAAAACTTTTCCATAAAAGGAAGACACGGACTGTAAATAAAGCTTCCTCCCGGCTGGATTGCCCTAAGCAATTCCATATATTTGTGGGCGTATTCGTGAATATTGCCGTCAGCTTTCAGATGATGATGTATAAAATGATTGGAGAACGCCATATGAGAGATAATTGTTCCCCATGCGCCTTCCTTGAAGGTTGTCTCCAACCAATCTCCCTGAGTAACACCTGTTCCCTTTTCAGCCAACCGATCTGTCCCATAAGCCTCGATCCCAAGGGAACGCAAATAGCCGACCAGCCGTGCCTCTGATCCGCAGCCCACATCGAGAACAGGCTCCTGCAAACGAGCAACGTCCAGACCAAGCAGCTTTGCTTGCAATTTAGGCGTGTATTCCTCACAAGGTATCCAAAAAGTATATTCATTCTCTGCATACTTGGCAAACATCGTCTGTCCGTTGGTACGAATTAGAAAATCTCTTAAATGCCCGTAATGCTGTTGTAGCAGTAAATTTAGTATTCTCTCATTCATAACCTGGTTTTGGAACAGCTTTTGAATCCGGGTGAAAAGTCGATCATACAATTGCGTAAGCTCATCAAGATGGTCGGAGTGAAAATGAATATACTGATTGACGCTCACAAACTGGTGCAGTGTTTTTGCCGCTACGCCCGTGACAAAAGCGGTATATTCATGCTGCCGTTTCAAGCTTTGGAGCATAAGGAGCAGTTCCGGGCTTCTCTGTGTCAGCCAATACGTCATTTCCGGTGAAGGTCCCATCAGGGCGTTCCCGTCATGCATATAAAACAAACTCCGATGCTGATTATAGAGGATTTGACCATCAATGAGTCTGTTCAACTGGGCAACCGTCATTAGCGTTTCCTCCCGTGGCTCAAGTTAAATGAAGTTCTTATTTTGCCAATGAATGCTCAAACTGTTTGCATAGCCTGACGATATCCTCTACTCTCGCCAAGGAGGTAAGCCAATGCTGCGGAATCTCCCCAAGCCCATAATAAATCCCTGCCAAGCCTCCCGTAACGGCCCCCGTTGTATCTGTATCTTCGCCCAAATGAATAGCACGCAATACAGCATCCGCATATCCGTCTGTCATCAGCAAGCTCCACAAGCTCGCCTCCAACGTATGAACGACATATCCGCTGGAGTATATTTCACGCTCAGCTAATTGAGGAATCTTCCCTGATAAAATCCGTTCAAAATGCCGCAGCTCAGGATCACCCTGAAATTGCGATTGTACATAAAGGATTGTTTCCCGGTAGCTCTCGTCCAGAGCCTTGCCACGAATCAGAAGCATCGCCATATGCACATAAAATACGCAAGCGATGATAGAAATGGGATGTCTATGTGTAATGGAGGACACTTGAGTCACAGCCTGAATCAGATCCACACTATCATGGGCTGACCCACACCAGGCGAGCGGCAAAATTCTCATCAGCGAACCGTTGCCGTTACTATATTCATCATCGCCACCTGCCAGCTCCGGATTGATCCCATCCCGGCTGATTCGATCCAGTGCTTTACGGGTCGCGATGCCGATATCAAACACTTTACCATGCGGTGTCCAACATTCTGCATGATACCACTGCACAAATCGACGGGCGATATCCTCTGTGTCGATGCCCCTGCATGCAGTAAGGCTATCCAACAGACACAGCGTGAGCGAGGCATCATCTGACCAGGTGCCCGGTGGCTGATGATGTGTGCCGTAGCCCATCATATCCGTCAAGGGTTGCTCCCGCCGCGCCTCTCTGCTGCTGAATTCCACAGGCACGCCAAGCGCGTCCCCGATGCACAGACCCAAAATACCGTCCTTTATGTTACTCATGTCTGTCCTCTCCTTCTTCTGCTCATAACGTAAAACCCTACCCAAGCCGGAACAGAGCCATCTTTGGGTAGGGCCAGCTTATTTTCTAAGTATACCATGCGTATGGAAATAGCGTTTTATGGTCAATGATTCGTCCGTACATAAGAGGATAAAGGGATATTCAGCTCACGGACACCCTGTGCTACCAGACGGGCTATTTGCTCCGCACCATACTCCTGAAAATGCGTATCGTCCTTCACCCCATCAGGGAACGCAGGATACACTCCCGGCTCCAGATGTAAAAATAACGGAAGTGTCCCTTCCGGACCAAGTGTATTATAGTACGCCACACTTAACCGGCTTAGATCGACCAGCGCAACACCTGTCTCGGAGGCCGTTTCCTTCACGGCCTGCACGTATTCCGGAAAACTGATCCGATAGGAAGCACTTGCGGCATCATAATCCCTGCGGCCAACAGGGGTTATCAGCACAGGTGTAGCCCCGCGCTGTGTCGCTCCTTGAATGTAGGTTTTCAAATAGACTTTATAATCCGCTGGGGAAACATAACGCTCTTGGTTGTTGATTGCCGCATCATTATGACCAAACTGGATGAGCAAATAATCACCCGGTCGGATGGTCCGCAAAATATCGTCCAGTCTTCCTTGTACAAGGAAAGTCTTCGTGCTTCGTCCACCAATGGAACGGTTCACAAAAGTCGTCTCGTCTGTGAAGAACGGCGCAATCATCTGTCCCCAGCCAGCCTGAGGCTTCATAGAGGATTTATAGGTTTGGACCGTAGAATCCCCAGCAAGATATACGGAAGGATGCTCACTCTGCGTTCGAGTCTCTTTTGGCGTAATAACCAGCGCGTTAATCTTCGGATCATTTCCCGAGAAATACAATTCCAGCTGACCGTCGATGAGCGCAAACTCAAATGTGGCCTCGACAAATTGTCCTGCTGTTTTGGCGGTAGGCTCCACCTTGACGATGGACTCGGCCTTCACCGTAATGTCTGTGCTTCCGGCTGTATCCCCGGCGATCAGGGAAAGCGTATAATCCGCAGGCGGCAAATTGACGACAAAGGATGATCCCTGAACACGAACGAAATCCGAACGAATAGCGTCATTTCCACCACGATCCTCTTCTTTCACCTTGGAAAGATCGGTAAATCCATAGCCTCGTTCAGGCGTGTATGCATCCTTGGCGGTGACCTGAGTGTAGCCCTCAGCTATACTTCCCGGGCCAAAGTCAAAACGAAGTGGCCCCACGAGCTGTTTATCGGCCAATGCCTGCCCTGGAACAATTATGGTCGCAAACAACAAGCTGAACCCTGCGCATAATCCGATCATTTTACCGAACAACCTGTGACGCTTTCCCTTTTGTCTCAAGCGCAACCCTCACTTTTCAGGTTATTTGAATGACTTGTCATCGTCTATACGTGTAGTGCGTGTTGTGATAACCGCCAGCCTTTGGCAGCCTTGGTCCAACGCCCAGGATACCGCAATACCCACCGTGTACCGGACCAGATCGGCAGTCAGGAACCCTTTTCCCAACACCAGCCCGCCCAATGTCGTCGCCCGGATACTGTTAATCCAGGGAGCCTGATACATCTGACTGAACTCAATGGCGAAACAAAACAGCAAACTGCCCCACAGCGCTACAGACAACCGACGATCCACCCACAACATCCTCAGCCCAAAGTAAATCATGCACGCCCACAAGGCATCCCCAAAATGATTGGCAACGAATTCAGGCAACCGGGAGGAAAAGGCCCGACTTCCCAAGCCCAACAGGATAGCGACAAGCACAGCAGCCAGATACATAGCTCGGGCCTTCCAGCGAAATTTCGCACCCGCTTTCCGATTCGTATTCCTGTTGACGTCGACGCTTTTACGAGTTCTTCCCATGCTAAATCACCTGTCCTAACGCTGGAAAATCTTCGCCAAGCTGCTGGAATCTCGTCGAGTATACCTTTAGGTTAGCGCTTGCAAGAGTGCTGATATTCCTGCTGATGTCATATTGTATGCACACCAGCTTGTCTGTATTTTTCGTGATCCAATTAATCATAACGAGCCTCCGCAATATCGTACAAACGTAACTTGTAAATCAGATGATCTTCGCGCAACAACAGGGTATCCCCTCTGAAATCCCTGTCCACCGCCTTGATCGCTTCGCCCGCTTCATTTACAAACCGGACCGTATACTGTTCCTTGAATCCACGCTCAGGTTTGAGTCGGGTTAAAATATATTGTTCATGCTTGCCATACCCTTTATCGAATAAAAAGGCCTGTCCCTGCTTGATAAATCCGGACGCCCCCGAGATATGCGGGTTCGCAAACTCTACGCTCGGCTGCACAAAATGATAATTAAACTTCTGTCCAGAAAGCAGCAGTTCCTCCATATGATCGCCATCGAGCGTTAACACTTTGTATGTATGCCCATACGTTGTTCGGGAAGGAACAAACATCCCCTGCTCCCTTTCCGGTGCACGGTCAATCAGTAAAATATACAGGCTGTCGTCAAGGCCAATGGAGGAGGAAACGACTTCAAAACCATCTGTGTATGCACGAATATCGGCATAAAGCTGAAGTTTGTGCTTGATTGTTGTCTGCTTGCTTTTTCGGTTCATATTTGTATCCCCACTCCACTCCTGATGCTAAAATTCAATACCGCGTACCTTGGCAAAAATCATTTGGCTGACCAGTGTTCTCTCTTCATCATACTGGACATTCCGCAAAATGCCCTCCAGCGTAAAACCTGCCCGTTCTGCTACCTTGGCGCTGCGTGTATTTCTGGAATCACAACGAATCTCGAGCCGATTCGCCTCCAAATGCTGTATGGCAAAATCCGTGATACCGTGTACCGCCTCTGTTATCATGCCTTTCCCTGTGCAAGACGTTCTAAGCCAGTATCCGATTTCAAACTTGCGTGCAGCCCAGTCGATCCGGTGCAAGCCACTGCTGGCTACAAAAGCTCCCGATGCCGTCTCAAATACGTACAACATCATGTCAGACCGGTCCAGAAATTGAAGTCTGGCTTGGCGTGAACGGATTTCAGATTCCTCTGGCGTAGGAAGATTTCTTGCAAAAGGCAACCAAGGACGCAATTCCTCCACACTCTCCCGCATCGCTTCATTGACCATTGCCCCATCACCCCACTGTGGAGCGCGAATCGTCAACCGTTCTGTCTGGAATTGCTCCGGAAACGATAATAAGATGGGGCTAGTCTGATCCGTCTGCGCCTTACTCATGATGCTCCCTCCTCTATATTGCCGGAATAGCTGACATCCTCCAGCCAACCAATGATTTCGCGCAAACTGCCAATCCTGTAATCCGGTACAATACCCGTTTCCTGCCACAGCATAAAGCCCTCCAGCCAGATCGTATGCAAACCCGCGCTTTGGGCACCGCGAATATCATTCGTCGGATGATCGCCTACATACCAGACGTTGCCTGGGTCTGTTATCCCAAGCTCATTTAACGCCAACTCGAATATGCGAGGATTAGGCTTCTCGACGTGGACGCCTCCCGAGACGATAATGGAATCAAAATAATCCTTCAGCATCACACGGTTGATCTTTGCTTGTTGCGTGCGGAGTGAGCCATTGGTGATGATGCCAAGCTTCAAGCCCCGCGACCGCAGCTCGGACAGCACTTCCTTGGCCCCGTCCATCAGTACCGTAAACTTATGAAATTCGCCATACCAAAAGCCCAGCATTTCCTGCACCGTTGTGTCTGGATTTTTCAGTTCCAAATCTGCATGCAGCTCCGTATACAGCTCCCTTTTGTCCCGGTATCCATCCTGATCCGCCAAGCGTATGTGTTCGGTGACAGCTGCCCGGCTCGCCTGGTCTTCCTCCACAATGAATCGTTCCACAAAACGCTCCGTATATACCGCAAACGCCTGTTTGCGATGAATCAGCGTATTATCCAGATCAAAAATAATCGCTTCTATGGACATCACGAGCTCCCTTCTTCCGGTTCGTTATACCGATGAATTCGAAACAAATTGAACAACTCCGATTACCAAAAGCAAGAAAAAAATAGACAAAAAAATGATAAGCATGGTTTTCAGTATTTTTCCGGAAGTCGACCCTCGTTCCAGCTTCGCCTCAATCTGGGTCAATCTATCTTTGATTTCTTCCAGATCCTGCGCTGCTCGGGAATATATCTGTGCACATATATCGGAATGAGCTTGGGCACGCACAGAAATTCACGTTTACATATGTCAACAGCATCTGCCGAATCTGTCGGTCTATCACTCCATTCGGGAGGCCAGAATACATGTTGCTCCACATCAAAAATCATGCATTCCAGCGGCCAGTTGTATCCTAGTATTCCATTCAAATCTATCTGAGTTGTCTCAGGTCCTTCCAAAAATATGTACTTCTTTCTAGTGTAATCTAACAGGAAAAGAAATCCAAGACCCATCCGCAATGAGTTGCCGAATAAGCTTGGATGACATAAGTCCCTCTTGGGTCAGAAAATATGACTTCTATACATGCTGTCCATTCACCTGAATATCTACGGCTACCTGCTGTCCCAGCCATTCCCGCATGCGATTCCACGAAAAACACTGCTCCATGTGAAATACACCATGAGGAAGCTCAGAACGGTATAGCGCCAGCGCTGCAAAGACAGCTGCCTTGGCGGTTAAATCGGATTGATGATGTCCCCTTAGTTGGCATTCGACTTTCGTTTCCTTGCCATGGAGGGTTCCTCGCGCGTCTACCTTGACCGCCACCGCATTCCCTCCCAGATGCAGCTTGCTAAAGCTGCGAACTACTTCATTACGCACGGACGGCCGTCGGAGCAGACCCGATATTCCTGTGGTCCGAAGCCCTGCCAGAAGGCGGGTAGTCAACCGCGAATCGAAACACAGACGGGTGCTGACCGTAGGAATCCCGAGCGTATGTGGAAGTGTCTGCTGATCGGAAAAAGGAAAACGATATGCACGATGGCGTCCCACACCTGCGCCGAAATCTGCCACTCGCCCGTCGCTAAAGCTTTTTCGAATCACCGGGCGCCCCTGTTCCATAACCTCCAAATCCGTATGAATCTGATCCACTGTCCATTCAATGGCAGCCTGACCGTGCTTGTCTCCCAAGCCCAGCATCAGAGATATGTTCAACTCGTCTGTCTGATCCATAAGCTGCGTCGCTTGCAGCGCCAACAAATTCGTCAGCCCGGGGGCCAACCCCACACTTAGCAGGGCAGTAGCCTGATAAGCTCGTGCTTCCTGATGATACCGCTCGACCTGACTCAAGAAGGCTGCATTCGCGGTAATATCCATATAATGCACCCCATGCTGAAGGCAGGCACGTACCAAGTTTGTATTTTCCTGATCCAGACACATGATAACGATCTTAGCCTGCTTTAAAATCGACGGGGCTATCGGCTCATGAATATTAAGCTGTAAAGGCAGCACCTTACCACCCGATTGCTTGCTGAATTCAGTGGCACGTTCCATACTGCGTCCTGCGGCAAACACCTTGCCGGGAAACATTTCAATTAGTTCTGTGCATAAAATTTTTCCGACATGACCGTATCCGCCAATGATGATGATATTATCCTTTGTCATGAGTAAATGCTCCCCCTTTAACTGCAAACCACGCATTCACTAAAAAAGCACCAAAATACCGGGTGATATGGGTAAAGCCTGCATCCACCAGCATTCCCTGTATTGCCGTATTGGACACCGGGTCGGACTCACGGCCAATGGAAGCAGCGAATCGCTCCCAATCCTCCAGAGGAATGCCCTGATCCAGCATATGGCTTTTCCACGCCTGCATTTGAATGGCAAAAGCAGGCTCCTGTGGATTTCCATTGATGGAGGCCAGGCAAAAAGGCGCGCCCGGTTTGAGACGAGCGGATATCTGCTGTAGCAGTGCCCGTTTGCTCTCCATGCTGTGAAGAAAATGAAGCACCAGCAGGCAGGTGGCCGCATCATAAATCGGCTCCGCATGTACTTCTACGGTCTGTTTTCCAGACTGCTCAATGGGCTGTTCTTGGAGTAGTTCTCCGTGAAGCTCTCCCAACGTACCTGTGACAAATGATATTTTTGACCTTATACCCGCTTGCGCCACACGCTGACGTGCCAAATCCAGCATGCGTTCGGATGGATCAACTGCCGTAAAAGACCATGCCGAATGTTGTCCTCCGAACGTGATCAGCTCCTGACCACCGCCAGCCCCGATGATTAGTACATTCGGATCTGCGGCCTGCGTGCGGGCCTGAGCCTCAAGCTGTGCGGTTATCAAGCGGTCAGTCATCTCATACAGATGAGCATATCCTGGTATTTTTAAAGCAATCGTGTCCTGGTACTTGCGTACATTCGGATCGTTCCAGCTCATAGACTGGTTAGGAATCGTATGTTCAGCGCTTGTATGATGACTGTTGCCTGTGTGATGAGCGTCCATAGGATCGTTTGGCTTACTGTTGCTATATTCCATATATCGTTCCCTCCAAAATTCGAACAACTGGAAAAAGATGCGGCTGGCCTTACAATTAGCCTTGATCTTCCCCTAGCATTCGTATATTGTTGATTTAATTAAGAATTGTTCTCAATTATAACAACCACACGTATATCCACCATCCCACAGATGTGGGATTTACTTCGATACACTTTGGCGAAACTCCAGCTTTTTAGGATAGGAGCAATCTATGAACGCACAATACACACCATCAGCACAGCTAAAGGATGCTCGACAGCAAATCATTCGACTGGGAGAAAAACCTCCTTCATCCCAAGCGTACAAACATACGCTCATCGACCGTTTGCGTACTCAGGTTTCATTCGATGCGGCATGCTGTACCTCGGTAGATCCGCATACGCTGCTTTCCACAGGTGCATTTACCGAATCTGGCGTGGGTGATATTCATTACAAGCTATTAGAATACGAATATCTGCGCAATGATGTAATGAAATACGACCAGTTAGTACGGGAGGGGCAGTCCATAGCGTCTCTCAACGGAGCCACGGAAGGTGAACCGGGTCGGAGCGCACGGTACAGGGATGTTTTGCAGCCTGCCGGATTCGGGGATGAGCTGCGTATTCCTTTAATGTACAAAGGAAGCTGCTGGGGATTCCTTACGTTATTTCGCCATCATACAAAGCCGGTATTTAGTAAAGAGGACCAGCAGCTTCTTGAAGCCTTAGCGCCGTCCATAGCCTACCATTTGCGTCAGGCCAGTGTGGGCTTATCTCCAGACCCCGGTATAATTATGGAAAATGATATGGAGCCAGGGGTTCTGGTGCTTTCCGGCAAGCTGGAGCCGATTTCCTCCAATCCAACGGCAGACCAGTGGCTAAAGTTGCTTCGGCAGCAGGAAGATATCGACGAAAATAGCATTCCCGCGCCCGTTCGGGCGGTATGCTTTCGGGCACTATCCACAGCCCTTCCGGGAGCCTTCACTACTTCCTCTTCACCAGCCAAACTATGTATTCCCGCCGCAGATGCAGGAACACCGTGGGTAGCACTCAGAGCCACTCTCCTCCAAGGCGGGCAGGGAAGTAATGGTGAGCATCAACTTGCTGTATGGTTTGAACCTGCTAAAGCCTCTGAAATGCTTCCGCTTATGGCCGAGATGTATGCATGGTCCGAGCGGGAAAGACAAATTGTCCGGCTCATTGTTCAAGGCTTATCGACCCGCGAGCTGGCAAGCGCACTTCATATTTCAGCCTACACGGTGCAAGATCATCTGAAAGCGATTTTCTTGAAAACCAATGTAAGCAGCCGCCGTGAACTGGTATGGAAGGTATATTCCAGATTCAATTAATTTCAATTCTCCTATTCCACAATAAATGCATGCCAAAAAGACAGATGACCCGATTAAGGATCATCTGTCTTTGCATGTCTGCTCTCTTTGTTCGCAAGAGTCTTATTGGTTCGAAGAGGATTTCGTATCATCGTAGGACACAGGTGAAGGCTTCGCAATCCATTCGTCAGCCTCCGGCTCGATATCCACGCCGTTTTCCAGCTTATTTTTCTCCATCAAGGAATCTCCGTCCTCGTTCTTCTTGTTGCGGATTTTCGCTTCGTCTTGAGTGTGGTCGCTCATATTGATTCCTCCTTTTTAACTTCATCTGATTGATGTGTACCTTACTCATAATTACCCATTGCCGTCCTGTGCAAACCTCTACACGACCAGATGCCCTTTTTTCTCTGCCGGACCAATGGTCGCCTCAATCCCGGCATTAAACTCCAGAAAGTCGCTTTCCACTCCATCGCTGAAAATCACTCCATGTTCCGGCATCTGCGAAGCAATCCGCAGCGGCTTTCCGGCCTCCACCTGACCAAACACCAGATCCGCAGTAGTCGTCCGACTGGGAAAGGGCTCTCTCACCGTAAAATATAACGATGGCGAACTCCACGTTGCGCGGTTATCATGATGATCGTTATCATTCCCGCTATAGTCGCGCCCGTTGCTCCCCCGGCTTCGTCTTCGCCCATCTGCCGCTGCTTCTGGATGGAAGGCTGCGCCTGACATCAGATGATCTGGGGTCAGCGAAATTGGGCGCTGCGTAGCGCTGCCGACAATTCCGGCTGCCCCGGCAAGCACGCTGGCCAGCCAGCCCGTCGCGCCCAGCCCCGTCGACACGATGATGCCGCTGGATGACTGCTGCTCTACCTGATCCTCCAGCCTCAGCTCATATCTTGCAGAAACATGAGTTTTGCGTCCAATGAACAAATCGTTCACCGCATACAACGACTGACCATCATTGAGCTGGGCTTTAGCCAGCGTAACCTCCTTGATCGGACGTTTGTGTACGAACACATCTGGCACAACCCAACGCAAATCCGATACCGTAAATGGCAGCAGTACCCCGTCCCAACGCAATGGATCTGGATTCACACCGATCAACGGCTGTTCGGTCAAGTATTTTAACGTGTTAGCCACCAGCCCGTCCTGACCTAGCACCACTACTGTATCCTGCTCACCAAAAATAAAGTTGGGCACATGCTCCCGCTCCACAATCTGGACCCGCCCCAAGGCTGTCAGCTCCGAAGTTGCCGTTGCTACCGCTCTGCAGTAATTTTCATCCTCCAGCACATAATCACTGAAATCCGCACCCAGCCGTTCTATAAAAAACCGGGCCTGCTGCACGGTGTTATACCGGACAATCAGCTCCTCCAGACGTGTTTTACGCTTCACCAAAATGATCTTGTGCTCTGTCATCCGACTGCTCATCGCACTCTTCCTCCCGATCCTCTCGTTCCTTCCGATCCGCCTGCCCCCGTACCCGACATCAGACCTTGCAACAAATCCGGCGTAATGTTTAACTGACCGATTTTCCCTGCATTTTCTGCAAGCTCCTGGAATGCAATGGCAATCAGCTTATCCGGACTCATATCCATGTTTGCCATAGCCTGAAGCACGTTCGGCTCGACATCCTGCAACGATTTCATGACTGCTGTCAGCTCATAGGCTTTGGCATCGGCTTCCGCCTTTTTATTCGTTACGGTCAGCTCAATCAGCTCACGTTTTTTCTCCTCCAAAGCCGTGTCAAAACGCAGTTGCTCCTCCTTCATCTCGCTTTGCTTCTGCTTTACTGAACGTTCGGCATCGAGCTGGGTTTCGCGGATTTGCTTCTTTTTCGTCTCTACTGCAATTTCGGTATTCAGCTCATTCTCCTTCACACGCCGCTCTTGCTCAATGGAAGCATTCCGACGCTCATACAAGGCGTGATCCGCATTGCGAAGAATTTCCTCCCTCGCCTGTGCCTCCAATGCTCTCATTGTTTCTTTATTCGGCAAAATCGCCAAAATCGACAGGCCCATGACCTCAATGCCGAGCTTTTCGATTTCCGCATGCTGAGCGATATCCTTCGTCATGCTTTGGGCCAAACGTTCACTGGATTGAACAGCCTCTTTGAGCGGGATACGCTCCAGATATTTTTTGGTGAGCACCTTGGCAATGTTAATCACCCGTTGGGCCAGCTTGCCCGGATCATCCGAAATGTAGCGTTTGGTCTTCAAATCATACGTATAATTCAAAATCTGCGTCGTTCTCCGGTAATCCACAATCCGATAGGTTAGTTGCCCCTGCACAGTCACCGCCTGAAAATCATGGGTCATTTCCTCAAATATGAACGGCACATCAATAGAAGATACAGGAGCGACGACGACCGAGGTTGTTAGAGCGTAATAATAAAAAGATAATCCCACTCCTTCCCGAACTACCTTCCCGTTTCTCACCTTCATCACATACTCACTGGGCTGAAATTTCACAAAATTAAACCCGAACATGGCAGATGCCTCGCCTTCGTTTTAGTTTTTATTATTTTGTTATTATCAATTAGTTATTAACAATAAAATAGCATACATTTTCAATAATATCAATATGACATTTATATAAAAAAAGCTGCTTCCCCTCCGATACACTCGGTTAGAGGAAACAGCCTTATTGAAATCCTTATTTATCATCCACATTCCACTCTCTGTAAAACTGCTCCAAATACATCTCCATCCATTGATGCCGGACAGCCGCCAACTCCTTGGCATACGCGGTATTCATTAAATCCTTGAGCTTTAACAGCTTTTCGTAAAAATGATATATAGCACTTTTCCCCGTAGCACGATAAGCATGCTGTGAAAAATCCTTTTCCGGGTGATGCATCATACTGCCTTTTGAGCCTGCATACATAAAAGTCCTCGCAATGCCAATCGCTCCAAGTGCATCCAACCGATCTGCATCCTGCACAACCTGACCTTCCAGCGTATTCATAGGCGGATTTTGCCCACCGTTGTAGGACATTGTAGCGATAATGGTCATCACATGCGTAATCACGCCCGAATCGCTTACATGCAGACGCAGCCAGTGCTCCACTTTATCCAGCCCCGCTTGTTTGGAGTCGTTTAATTTTTCATCCGCTACATCATGCAGTAGCGCTGCCAGTTCACAAATAAACGTATCTGCGCCTTCTTTGGCAGCAATTTCGAGGGAAAGCTTTCTCACCCGGTCAATGTGCCACCAATCGTGACCACTGTGGTCATGCTCCAACTGCTGCTGTACAAAGGGTTCTGCCTTTTGAATAATATCTGCTAAAATAGCTTCCTCTCGTATACTCATTTTTTCACGCTCCTTATTTCTCTATTCAAAATACTATAATAAGGTCGAAATGGACAGGCCATCTTTATTTTATTCTATATGGTGTATGGGATCCAAACATCAACGGATAAAAAGTTACGAACGATATATTTCATAAAAAAATAGTCATTTAGGCCTATAAATAACAGGTAGATATACTCTGACTCATGTATGATATACAAGCAAGATTCTAATAAACTTGGAGGAACGGTATGAAACGAAAAAATGGGTGGTTACTATGTTTTACTTTAATCATGAGCCTCAGCTTTTGGAATGGACATGCTAAAGCTGAAAATGAAACTGGACAAATTCCTGTACTTCAATCTGTCCAGTTATCCGACATGACTGGGGAATTAAAGCCCGCGAAGTATGGTTTAGAAAAAAGTGTTGAATTTCCGGATGTCTATAATTTACATAGCATGTTTACGGACAAAACAGGGAAGTTAATTGTTCTCAATTATACAACTGCTCAAAATGAGCTGGTGTTTAGATCTGTGGACCGGGAAACAGGGGAAACGAAGTGGAGAACCTCCCTTGGATCTGCAAATAGTCTAAGGCAAACAATAGAGGCTGTGCAGGAGAACAACGAAATCATCGCTACAAGTGAAAACAAAAGTACCATCTTCCTGCATACTATTAACGCACAAACGGGCAAAATCACACGTTCACTCTCCCAACCAAAGCCCTCAGGATGGACTTTTATGAGTTGGGACTATTTTATGCTGAAAAACAATATCTTACTTGTATCCTATTCTGCGGGTAATCAAACTACATTGCGTTACCTCGACTCAAACGGAAAGCTGATCAAGACTAAAAAAATTAATGGAACTTTACAGCAAGCCTCTAAAGACGAGATTTATGCAACAGTTTCTGCCACAAGGAAAGGGATTGTAATTAAAATTCTGGATACCAAATATAAAGTAAAAAAAGAGTATTACTATGAAGAGGAGTCCTTCTGGAATCTGTATTTTCTAGACAACGGATCTTTTGTTGTAGAAACAGATATCAAAATAAAAGGTGAAGCTACTTTCAGACTTCGAAAATACAATGCTGACGGACAATTTGAATGGGGACATATGAGTGATGCATTTATTCCTTACCATGTGATTAAAAATCAGGTTTTCGCAACAAATCTCAAACATACCAAGTCTCTTCTGCTTGAACACGGAAAAGCGAAATCTGTTTTATTCCAACCAGATTCCGACTATATCTATTATATTCCCTCTGGGTTATTGAATTTTTCAAGATCTGGGGGAATTGCCTTTGCCGATTCGGATACCTTCCGTTGGATCGCCAATCTTTCCTTTAGCCCAGATTCCGAAGTGACCGCGATCTGGATTCAACATAAAGAAGCCGCCATATTTGACCGTGACCTCAGCACCCTTCATATCATTCGACTGGATCATTCGTAATAGCACATGCAAAAAAGAACTTCCAAAACCACTCTAATAGTAGTCACGGAAGTTCTTTTGCATTTTGCCTACCCTATCCCTATCCCTATCCTATTAAACTTATTTTCGCATCTTACTCCACGACACCAAGCTCGCGGTTTTTCTCCTTGAAACGGCTGTTGTGGGAAGATACATAGGCCACTTTATCTGCTCCGGGATCAATGTACAGCTTGGCGCTGTTCAGTGCAAGAGCAGCATCCGTGAATGTACCTGCAATCAGATACAGCTTGCTTCCGTACTCCACAAAATCGCCTGCGGCAAAAATTCCCGGCAGATTCGTTTCCAGCTTCTCGCTCACTCTGGCGTGCCACTCACCCATATCCAGTCCCCAATCCCGAAGCGGGCCGAAGTCGGATTTCAGACCATGATTCACAATGATTGCATCGACGTTCAATATCTGTGTTTCACCCGTCTCTACATGGCTGATCGTCACCTGTTCAATCGTCTCGCCATTGTTACTATGTAGCTGGCTCACCGCGTAAGGTGTCAGGACTTGGACAGAAGACGCTTTCATGCGAACTATATTTTTCTCATGTCCGCCAAAATGCTCTCGACGATGGACTACCGTCACACTCGCGGCAATAGACTCCAGCTCATTCGCCCAATCCACAGCCGAGTCGCCTCCGCCAGAAATCAGGACATGCTTGCCTCGGAACGGCTCCAATTCTTGCACAGTATAATGCAAGTTCGTTACCTCATAGCGGTCAGCGCCTTCAATCTCCAGCTTGGCCATTTTGAGAATGCCATAGCCTACTGCCAAGACTATCGTACGTGTCCAATGCTGTTCCCCTGTCGCAGAGGTCAGCAGGAACGTTCCATCCTCTTGCCGATCCAAACCTGTGATCTGCTGTCCCAGCACAATCGTAGGCTCGAATGTCCGCGCCTGCTGCTCTAGTTGATCAATCAGCTTTTCACATAATATCGGCGTGACACCTCCAACATCCCAAATCATCTTCTCCGGGTAAATGCGCATCCGTCCGCCCAGCTCATGCTTGGCTTCGATCAGCTTGGTCTTCATATCCCTCATTCCGCTGTAAAATGCAGTATACATGCCGGCAGGACCACCGCCGATTATCGTTACATCATATAATTCCAAGGACTCTGTCACTCTGCAACTCTCCCTACCTTAACGTGATATGTCTGCTTCTATTATAAGTGATAATAATTATCAATATCAATTAAGAATTAAAAACATATCCGCTTCGGAGGCTTTTGCGACCTTGGAACTACATTTTCTACGCACATGCACCATGATATGGTTGATAATACCATCCATACTGTTCGTTTTCGCCTCACCAACGTGCCATAGCATACCGTTTTAAAACGGATGATCAAAGTAATATTAAAAAGCCGAAAACCTTTACGCTGGAGTATATAGGCAACAAGCTGTACAACTTTAAGCCCGAAAGAACAGACTCCTACGTATCCGTAGGCGATGATCAGCTACTTACCGCCGGAAGTGCAACAGCAGGAGATGCAGAGAAATTTATCGTTTCCCAAGCGGCTAACGGATTAATTACATTACAATCGCAAAAGAATCATCTTTTTGTGGGCGTTACGAGCGATAACCAACTTCGTGCCAGTGCATTAGCCAGCAATACAGATAAAGAACGGTTTATTGTATTGCATCAAAAATAAACCCTCTCCATCGTAATCTGCGAAAAGGCGAGTCCACATTGCTATCAAGCAAAACGAGCTCGCCTTTTTTATGCCATAATCTGCTTACAGTTCTATCCAAAATCGGTTCATACGCTTCCCGTCTTCCTCTACGTAATCCCAGTCCGGCATGCCCCCGTTTCTGAGGATTGTCTTTTTGGAGGCAATATTATCGGAGTCGCATACGACCAAAGCTCTGGAAATCCCCAGCTCTTTTGCTTTTTCCAGTGCCAACGCAAGCATAGTAACCGCGTAGCTGTTCCCCCGTGCGGAAGGACGGATACCATAGCCGATGTGCCCTCCGGCATTCAACAGCTTTTCATTAAGATTATGCCTGATGTTCACCGCTCCGACGACCTGCTTAGTGGCAGTCACCAGCCAGTATGTTGAGGTTTTGACCCAGCCCTCAGACAGACCAATTCCATTTTCCTGATTACTCAAAAACGTCAGCATACCTTCAAAATCATACGGTTCTGTAGAAATCACCCACGGTACCATAAGCTCCTGACTCTTTTTCCAATCCTCATAAAAAGAAAGATAGGCCTCTTTCCATACGTTTTCCGGCTTTACCAATCTGACTGTTTGCACGTCAATCACTTCCTCATATTAAAATCTCAATTCTTCTGCTTAGTGTTCATAACCCTCAATATCCGTGAATTTCCGAGCCCAATCTGTAAAAGATAGCTTGTCATCCCAAGTGACCTGCTTCATCGCTTTGGCACAACCCCAATTTAAAATCTGCTGATGCAGCATATGCACCCGGAAGCGCTCTACAAATCCTTTTTTGTCTTCCATCCCTTTCAAGTAAGCTGTAAGAAAACGTCTGGCCAGCTCTTCCTCTCCATTCTCCAGATACATTATGGTTATTTTCGGAAGGTCTGCAATCCCGTCCCCAAAATAGGCTGTTGTAAAATCAAAAAGCCCGCTGACTTTCCAGTCGTTATCCCCGTTTTGTACTAGGAAATTTTGTGGTTTAAAATCCCCCATCACGAATGTACTGGTATCCAGATCATCGAATGCTTTGTGTGCGCCTTCCAAAATACACTCTACCCATGCCATATCCTGTGCAGAAATGTCCGAGTACTTTCGGGCATCCTCTAGCCAGTATCGAATCCGCCCATACAACCACGCCCGATAAGAAACTTCAAAAGGACGAATAGCCAGACTGATTGTATCCAGCTCTCCACTGTTCTCAACCTTCCAGCTGTGAAGCACCAACAGTACAGAAGCAAGCATCTCAGCTATCTGTTGTTTAGCCAGCGGAGTCCATTTCGCCTGCAACTCGGGTGTATGTATGTGCTGACCGTCTAAACGGGGCATAACAGCATAGCTCCAGCCAAAAATATCCTCGGTTTCATCCACAAGATACGGAGCTGGCACAGGAATTGGAGTCCGTGTGTGCAGCTGCTCCACCATAAACTTTTCTTCCACCCATTGCCCTGGAAAAAGCGGATTCCCCTTCAACACAAACTTTCCAGCCGTTGAGGAAACATAAAGGGTTTGTCCCATGACACCTTCTGCCGTTTTTCCCGAAGATATCAGGCGACCCAAATCAAAACGATCCAGCATCCGTTGCAATTGATCAGCCGTGACCTCCCCCAACCGCTTAGATGAAAAATAAATGGTCGTCGTCATCTCTACACACCATAATTTTTGACCGTTACTTCCAGGGTTTCGTCGGTATCCGCCAGCCAAACCAAACTTACCTCAAACGTTCCCGGCTCGAAAAACAACGGAAATCTCCGTTTAAACCAATCCTGCATCGGCAAGTCTAGCGCTTCCTTCATATCTACCCATAGCAGTTCTCCCTCAGGAGGATTTTCCAGTAATTCTCCTTCAGATGCCGTAGCTAAATAGTTAAAGACCATATATCTTAATCCTTGGCTCGGGTCGCAATATTCGTCAATTCCTTTAAATACAATCTCCGTAACCGTTAGTCCGGTTTCTTCCTTCACTTCACGAATGGCTCCACCTACAATGCTCTCTGGAAACTCTACTTTCCCCCCTGGCGCAATGTAACCCGGAAAGCCTTTTTTATCCGGTCTGTTGATGAGCAATACCTTGGTTCCGTCCTGAATCATGCACATCGTATATATTTTGTGTGTCACTTCTGTGGTCAATCCGATCATACCTTTCTTTATCACTATTCTTTATAGTATAACTTCTATCTTTCCAGCCGGTACCGCGTGGTTAAATATGGTATTCTCCAACTTTAACGCGTTATTTTATATCGCGCAATAACTCAAACTATAGACTGGATCAAAGAATTCATGCCTTAAAATGTATTGGACGTTCAAAATAAATTGAAATTCAGCCTACCTATACGGCGGGACTTACTGGACATGGGCTACGGAGCTTTCACAGCCACAAGCAACCTAATCAAACCAGCGAATTTATTGTCACCGTTTCGAACATTGGCGCCTTGGTTGTTGCTCCCGTGCTTGGCATGATCACCGATGCAACAGGCAGTGCGACAGCAGCCATCATCGTTATCGAAGTTGTGACTTTGGCCAGTGTAATAGCTGCTTATTTCTCCAAAATCTAAAAACCGAACCAGAATTTTTGTGTAGGTGCATCATCGAAAAAAAAGACCGTTCTTCCGTAAAGCCGTTGGTACTACCCAGCGACTTCAGAAAGAAACGGTCTCATAAAAAGCTCTACTGTAATGCCAATATCTACTTCATATTGCCAGTGGTGCCATTGCACAGTACCAAAGCAAAGAGTCTTGTAGCACTGCGTTTGTTATAGCCCCATTCAGGTTCTTAGACATGACCACCGGGATATCGGAAACCTGCGGCAAAGCCTTTCGGCGAGATGCATTCGATCTCCGCAAGCTCGGCTTCCGACAGGGAAACCTGTAGAGCGCCGAGATTTTCCTGCACTCTTTCCAGTCTCTTCGTTCCCGGAATCGGGACGATATGATCCCCCTGTGCCAGTAGCCATGCCAATCCCAACTGAGCGGCAGTGCAGTCTTTTTGGGCTGCGAACTTTTCGACCAGGGTGACGACCTCCAGGTTTTTGGCGAAATTCTCGCCCTGGAATCGCGGAAAGTGACGGCGATAATCATCCTCTGGCAGATCGTCGAACTTCTTGATTTGGCCCGTGAGGAAGCCTCGACCTAGTGGACTATACGGCACAAAGCCGATTCCCAGCTCCTTCAGAAGCGGCAGAACTTCGTCTTCCACTTCTCTGCTCCACAAAGAGTATTCGGTTTCCAGCGCGGTAATCGGATGCACCGCATGGGCGCGACGGATCTGCTCGGCGGTCGCTTCCGACAGGCCGATATAACGGATTTTCCCTTCCTTGACCAGATCGGCCATCGTTCCAACGGTCTCTTCGATTGGGGTATTGGGATCGATCCGATGCTGATAATACAGGTCAATATAATCAATCCCGAGATGAAATAGGCTGGCATCTACAGACTTTTTAATATAAGCCGGATCTCCCTTGGGACCCTGAGTGTGCGTTATCCCGAATTTAGTCGCGATCACAACCTCATCCCGTCGACCCTTGAGTGCCCGTCCAACCAGCTTCTCATTACCTCCAAACTGTTGCTGTGCGTACTCCTCACCGTAAATATCTGCTGTATCGAACAATGTCACACCCAGATCCAGCGCTCCCTGAAGCGTACGTACCGACTCCTCGTTGTTCGGCATCATCATCGTGCCCAGACCCAGAGCCGACACCTCCAGCCCTTCGCGTCCCAGTTTTCTTTTCTGCATATAATGGCTCCCTCTTTTCTTTGGGGTAATGGATGAATTGAACAATACTCATTCTAATCCACCTGTAAGGAGGCAACCACAGTATGTTTATGCTAGTAACAAGATTACCAGGCACAAGGTCAGCATCAGGTTATTTTTGTTTACTTGAATGAGCTTTCCCTTCCAAAATCGGCGTGTAGATACACATATGCATATCCGGATGGTCTACAATACTCGCCAGGGAATTAATATCATATGAAACTACATCCACAGCACCGGGGATTCGAAAAGAAACGCGGTTCACTTTTTTGAGCTGGATATTGTGCAGCTTCCACATCGTGTCAAACTCTGTACTTTCCACACGCAACTGCTCCACCGTTTCCTCAAACCAAGGATCTCCCCGATACTTGTCATAGTAGGTTCTATAGACAGCGACCGAATACGACGCAAATTCTTCCCAGTTAATCATACGACGACGTAACCCCGAATCAACGAACAGCAATCGGATCATGACGCGTTCAGAAACTGGCATGGAAGAAAAATCGGTGATGACCTTATTCGCTGCGCTATTCCAAGCGAGCACCTCCGCCCTGTCATTGCTGATGAAGGAAGGATAGGACAATTGCTCGATAATATTCTGCCATTGCGGGTTCAGCGTTGTGTGGATGGACGAAATGGCAACCGTCTCATTGGGATTCCACAATTGAATCAGATGTGCGCTCTCATCATCGGTTAACTGTAGTGCTTTTCCTATACTCTCGATAATCTCCTTGGAAGCTGTTACTTCTCTCCCTTGTTCCAGCCATGTATAATAAGTTGCACTGACACCAGCCAGCATAGCGACTTCTTCCCGTCGGAGTCCCGGCGTTCTTCGCTGCCCCTGTGAACGTCTAATTCCTGCCTGTTCCGGCTGAAGTCGATTTCTGCGTGATTTCAGAAAAGCACCCATCGTTTTCGATTTACTATTTTCACTAGACATGTGCCACCTCTTCTCGGATCAATCACTATGTATACCATTTTACCTCAACCGAATCTGTACATAAACATAACTAAAAGCGCGCCCAATAGCCGAACACTTTTTCCTCACCGTCACTACGAATCATTATTTTATGATGTTTTTCGATTTCCTTGATTTGAACACGCATATATAGAGTCCTCGCTAGATATTTTTCTTATAATAATAGTGCTTAAAACCTCGGGGGGCATCATCAATGACGCCGATCACTTCGTACCCCTGCTTTTCATAAAAATCGGGGGCCTGAAAAGTAAACGTGTTGAGTTGTATAAAGGTACACTTTTTATCTTTGGCGATTTGTTCGATCTCACCAAGCAACTGTGAACCATAGCCCTTCCCTCTGTAGCTCTGATCTACCCACAAAATATCTACCTCCACCCAGTTCCAGCACAGCACACTTAACAGACCGCCGATCACCTGACCATCGTCGTTTTTGAGAGTAAGATTAATCTCCTCATACCGGGTTCGGATATCCTCAGGTATGTGTTTCGCATTAAATTCAATCAATTTATTTCTGACAAATCGCGCTTCATCCTTACTGCTTCGACTCACTTGATTTTCCAATGTCATGGCATAGTTCCTCCAAATTAAAAATTTATCATCGCTTGAAATAGAGATTCACGTTAAAGCTTCACCCTTGTTACTACCCTGCATTATTTCTATGATATATTAGTGGTATATTCTTTTTATTTGTGGTCAACATTTCTCATATAGGGAGTTGATATTAATGGCAGTAAACAAAAAGGAACTCTCCCAACTTATACTTAATCAAACGTCTGATTAATCACCCTTTAGACTCTCACATCCCATATGACGATGAGCCGCTTACAGACAGCGATATCCAAGCTATGAAGAATGTAAAAAAAGAATTTGACAATGGAACAAGCTTCAAGTTAAAGGATTTTGAAAATGAATTACGAAATTGAATTAGGCTCTATCCACGACATCCTGAGTTAAACATAAAAAAATTGCAAGGTTATATTAACTTATACCGTCTCCGTGTGGCTCATACCCATTTTATATTCTATTGAAGATCATATCCTTTTATATCTATGTCATCAAAATAGGACCTCGTGGAGATGTTCCTCAAGGGTTATATTTAGATACAGTAACAAGATAGAAACTGGTTATCTTTTGTAAAATTAAATGCAAAAAGGTAGTTGTGGATTTGTTAGACCTGCAACTACCTTTTTATAGATTCAACTACCAACTCTATCGAATGAGCTACTTATGAAGCGCTGACTGGAATCAGCTTACCGCCGCCGGACAGGGTGATGGTTTCCCCGTTCAACCAGCTATTTGCACTCGTGCTTGCATCATAATAAATGGTGTGTCCGTTATCCACGATGTTGGAGAGTTTAGTGTCACTGTCTGTCAAAGAGGTCAGATAAGAATCTGCTGTAACGACCCATTTGCTTGTTTTATCGAGATTTAACACAACCGATTGGGCTGTGTTTTCCGAATTCATAGCGCCTTTCAGGGTTGTTTTGTTTTTCAGATTAGCTGTAATGGAACTGACTTTATCCGCAGTAATGCTGCCCGGCAATGTTTGATTGTCCGCGTTCAGTGTTATATTCGCCCCGTTTGAACCTGTGGTTCCCCACTTGTCAGCAGCAGCGTTCAGCAATACTCCTGTATTTCCTTTTAATTTGGCCCCTTTCAGGTTAATCACAGCTTCTGTATTGGTAGAATAGAAGATATGTATAGCTGTCCGAGCCTTCGCCTGGTTGTCCGCTTGGTGGCTCGCCATCCGGGGGCGTTCCTTCCGGTGGGGCTTCTACGGTTGCGCTAGTACCTGTGGCACTGGTGTCTGTGGAAGTTACTGTAGCGGAATCCTCTTGAGTGGCAGTTACAGATGATGAAGTAGAAGCAGCGGCTGTTCCGTCCGTCGAGGAGCTGGCATAAGCATACGATGCAGTAATGGAAGCCAGCAGTACAGCCGTAACGATTACATTCAATTTCTTTTTCATAAAATTCATCCCTTTTCACAAAGTATAGTTTGGTAAAGCCTGTATGCATGGACTTGATGGTTCTATAAGGTGTCAGGTAACTTTTAAGGAGTGAATTGCTTGTCCTTATCGGCTACAAACTCATCTTAGAACACTAAATTGAAAATAAAATGAGTGCTCACTGAAGGTTTGCTGAATGCAAAAAAGCAGACCCTCCAATAAGGCGGAGAGCCTGCTAACTGCTGTCTTCTGCTGTCTATCGTCTGCCGTACAATGAGAAAAAAAGATTGGATTAGATTGAAATATCCAGTGACTTCCCAACACCGGTAATGTCGCTACTGTTAGCAGTGTTGACACGAGTGGTTTCCGTGTTGCTTGGTGGAGCTGGCTTTTCCACTTTCTGAGTTGAAGTACCGCTGGTTTGAGAACTTTGCTGGGCAATCTGCGCTTCAATTTGTTTAATTTGCTGCTGAATCTGCTTCATTTTCGTTTCTTTTGTATCTTTATTATCCTTACTTTGCTGTACCTTGTTGTACTCCGCTTCAAGTTGAGCTTTTTGCTTTTCCAGACTAGCTGTATCATTGGTGCTGGATGAAGATGTGGTGCTTGCAATAGATATAGAACTGCTGGATGTCGATGAAATGTTCATAATAGATTCCGCCTTTATAATAGTATGGGTTTACAGTTGTGGGCTAACTAACTCTAAGTAATGGTATTGCAAGGTATAACTATGAAGATGATGAAACAGATTGTTCAAAAACTTTAGCGATTTTATCAAATAAAGCCGATATTTCTTCATCTGTCGCATTCGATTCGTCCGTATTGCCCCATGCATTTTTTAATGCAGACAACAGATCCGTTGTTTGATCATCCTCTGAGGACGTCGACCTGGATACCAGACTGGAACTCAGAATACTTTGCAAATCACTCATGAGAGATCTTTTTTCATCTATCGTAAGTTCCTTTTCAGATGTAGTGCTGTTGTCCTCCTGGTTCGAGGTCTTCTGTATATTCCATACGAACGGAGGCATAATCCCACCTATCGCTTGCATCATAGGGGGTAAACCGCTGCTATCGACCTCCGATTGGAAGGAGTCATCTTTGGGCGGCGGTGCAGGGCGGTTACTCTGGATCGTTTCTGCTACTTTATCGAATAGATCCGATACTTCCTCATCCGTTGCCGTCGAAAGATCCAGATTGGATAATAACTCGGTAACCGAAGCCAGCGGGTTCTTGGTATTGCTGTTAGTAGGTTCATCTGGTTCAGATAAGGCGCTTGAAGAGATCAGGTAGCTTTGCAGCTCGGATAATAACGTTTTCTGTTGATCCGTAGTCAGCGTAAACGCATCCTGATCGTATTTGTAATCCTTACTGTAGTTTTCCGTAGGAATCGAGGCTTGCATTCCACCCGCATATTCCATAAATTCCGTGCTCAATTCGAGTGAATCGTTAGATTTCTTGTGTGTGATGTTACCTGTGTTATTTAATCCAATCTCGTTGGACTTCACCGTATTCGAGGTATCATAGGAAGTCGTGATCAGATGCCTGTTAATGGATAGTGACAAAGTAGATCCCCTCTCAGTGTACATGATGTTTTTAGTTGCCCACCTCTCTTTCATCGGTAGCGAAACTGAATGCAACCTGAGGATACGCTGAATGATAACTGAATAATTTCCCCACTGCTCCCTGGACTATAGTCGAGGAAAATCCCCGCCGTAGGACGGGGATATGAACCCTACTCCAGACAGGAGCAAGCTAAGGTATAATTTGTTACTCTTAGCAGAGAATAAACGAACGTATTCAGAAAATCGAAAGTAGGGGAACGGTTCATGATCCGTATTAGTCATTTGGTTCACGAGAGATTTCTGTTCTTATTTAAATTTTTCCATTCGCCAGCCTATGTGGGTAGTGTAACACCAAGCTCCAGATTTCTAGCTAAAAAAATGATCGAATCCATTCCATGGAGTGAAATTCATAGTGTTGCCGAGCTTGGTGCTGGTACCGGGGCAATCACTCAATACATTCCATCTGCTGCAAAGGAACAAACCAAGGTACTGCTTTTTGAGAAGGATCAGACAATGCGACGAGATTTAAAAAAGAAATTTCCGAATTATCTTTGTTACTCCGACTCCCGTGAGCTTCAACGTGCTATGCAAAATGCCGAAATTGAAAAGCTTGACTGCATTATAAGCGGGCTGCCATTTTTTAATTTCCCCCAAGCAATGCGAGATCAAATTGTAGAACAGATTCACCTGTCGCTCAAGGATCAGGGAATGTTTATTGCCTTTCAATATTCCAAGCAAATGAAGCAGCAGTTAGGGGAATGGTTTGATATTGAGGAAATCAAGTTTGTGCCCATGAACATTCCACCTGCTTTCGTCTATGTATGCCGGAAGAAAGCATGAATAGGGGGAGTCGTTATGGACGTTGAATACTTAATTTCCATCATCGAACAGTATGGCTATGCGGCACTATTTTTTTCCCTATGGCTCGGGATTGTGGGGCTACCCATTCCAGACGAAGTGATTGTGATGACTGGCGGGGCTGTAACCAGCATGGGAATACTTCAACCGCTACTCGCCTTTTTCATCGTATATCTAGGGGTTATATCGGGCTTGTCCTTAGGTTATGTATTGGGAAGATTCTTGGGTACAACCGTACTGGATCGTTTACGACGAAAAAAGAATATGGTCAAGTACATTACATTTTCGGAAAATTTGGTACATAAGTATGGCAATTTCACCATTTGCATCAGTTATTTTCTGCCGATTGTTCGTCACATCATCCCTTATATTGTCGGGATCAATAAAATGAGCTTCAGGCGTTATGCTTTGTTCTCTTACTCAACAGGCTTGATCTGGACGCTAATCTTCTTTTTGCTCGGACATTTTTTCGCCGATCATGTACAAACAGCAGGAGAACTTATACATCATTATGGCTTACAGATCGCGTTGCTTCTTATGGTACTGGCAATACTATTTTTTATAATGAAATACGTTTGGGGGAAGAAAACAACTGAGGAATGAAGGTGACTCATGTTCGGCATGTTCATTCTGGCGTTACTTACCTACATGAAAAAGAAATAGACCGCCCTGACTAAGGAAAACGGTCTATTTCCGACCTTATCTTACGCGGCCGACTGCTCTTTATGCAGTTGTTGTATGCTGGAGCCGTTGTTCCTGATATAGCTGTTTCTTTCATAAAACCTTTGAGCCATCTTATTATCCCTTCCTGTTGTTAAACCCATTCCTTTGGCTCCAGTTAGCTTTCCATGTTTCTGAGCTATATAAACTGAAATGGAAAGTTACATGTGGTGCCACTCCGCAGACGGATGGTGCTTCCCATCGCCACCGCCCCCGGATTTCTCGAATTAAGCCTATGATTAGGGTAGAAATCCAGGGAGGTGATGCTTCCGAAGCGGGCTTTCCTATGGAAAGCTTTGAAAGCGACCGCTTCGCTTGTACAGCACCATTCCGCCTACTCCGTTTTCTATGTACATTCTCTAATTCAACTTATATATCCTTTAGGATAAAACGACAGATTCCATTGCGACAAAACGCTCCTTTAAGAACGCTCGCGCTCCCTCGATATCCGATTCCTATATTAAAAAATATTCGGTATTGATCAAGCAATTCTGCGATTTCATTGAGATTTTCAATGGTAGCTTGTCTAACAAAAAGACGTGTATAAATGTAATATTCTCCCTTTATTTACTCATCTTTCAAGTTAATCTAGAATGTTCACACAATGTTCGATATTTTCCTATTGATTTGATGTCACTATGATGTCACCTTTCGGTATACCAGATCGCTATGTAATGATACAATATTTACATGATAATTTTTAATAGCGTGTTAAAAATATTTTTCATCCCGGAGGTTTGCAAGTCATGTCTAATTCTTTAGAGATATTAATTGAACCCATAATCAGAAACCGATTAGAAAAATTGTATAGCATGCTTTCCAAAAACACACCAGAATACAATCAATTTTCTATGGAATGTAATCAATACTTCCAGCAAATTCGTGAATCCGTTCCTGAGCATCTCGAACACACACTATTCTTATATGAAGATGCTCAAATCTCTCTTCAATCTATTTTGGAGAACCAAATATATTTACAAGGATTTAAAGACGCCATACAATTTTTAGATGAATTACGCGTATCTTATACCGACTAATAATTATAATCTAAACCTATTTATCTTAAATAGAAAACAAACACCTAGAAACAGGCGTTTTCATTTTTGTCCTTTTTAGCAAGACTATCCATATGATATACTATAAACTAACAACAGAATGGCTTAGATGGGCGGTCGGCTAGTCTCCTGCAAAGGAGGTGATGCCTGTGGAGGTTAAAGATACACTGATGTTGATGATTCAGTTTGCAACGTTAGTGATCTTGATTATTTCCTTCAACAAAAAGAAGTAGACCGCCCTCAGCAAAGGTAAACGGTCTACTTCAGCGCCTTTGTTAACACAGCCACCGCCCTTATAAGCGGCTGTTGTCAAAGAGTGAGGATGTTGGAAGCATCCTTACTCTTTTTTAGTATATACCTATTGGCTATAGTTTATCACAGGAAAAACCATATTGCCAATATGGAAAATCTTTTATTCAGGCACCCAAATGTAAGATTGCCCACCTAACATTCTCTATTCATAATTCCACTTAAATCGCTGCAATTTCCTTGCCAATCGGCATGGTGTAATAGAGTGGCTTTTGCTGTTCGTTTTGCTGGTAGACTACGAGTAGCAGCGTGCGGCCTTCGGCGGTCAAAGGGCTGCCGCCACTCAGAATATGATCCAGCCGGAACGGCAGAACATCCAGCACAGCGTGCTTTTGCAGTTCCTTTTCACCCAGCTTCAAGGAAGCGAAAGACGGAATCACCTCGCGGTATGGCTGCGGCTGCGGACTGTCCGAAACGGAATGGCCATCTGTAGCATGAGAAGCAGGTGCAGCAGTTTGCGTCGCATCTGCCACAAAGTCTGCAACCACAGGTGACAACAGCGCATCCGGGTGCTGGAGAGCCATTTTCATATAGCTGGACCAATCGTCCTTCTCCAAGGCGTGTTCCCACCAGATTTTACGCGGCTTGTATTTATGGTTCAGGAAATAGTCGAGCTTCATCAGCCCAAGCACCATATCCATTCGCTTCGTTCCGCGTGATTCAAGAAAGGACTGGAGACGCGTGAACAGGTCTTCGAGCTGGTGGCCGATTTTTTGCCAGCCTTGTCCCTCCCAATAGTCTCCGAACTCCTGAAAGAAATCAAAGGCGGACGCAAATTCGCGCTCGATCAGATAGTTCACCGTGTGATCCATACGATGGGAGTTCCAGTATTTCTCCAGCACATCTTCCAAACGTTTAAGCCGAACGATATCGGCAAAGGAAAGGACGTCATTGCTCAGCATTTCATAAGGCGCAACATCCATGTACGTATAGTTGTACTTGTCTGCGTCGATGCGCAGCCCCGTGCCACGCAGCATTTTGAGGAAGCCGAGCTGAAGCTCTTCCGGGCCGAGCGCAAAAACGTCATTAAACGTTTTACGGAACGTGTTGTAATCCTCCAAAGGCAGGCCGGCGATTAAATCGAGATGCTGGTCGATCTTGCCGCTTTGCTTGACCTTCGTAACGGTACGGGAAAGCTTGGCAAAGTTCTGGCGACGCTTGACCAGCTCATTGGTCGGATCATTCGTCGACTGGACGCCGATTTCAAAGCGGAATACGCCCGGCGGCGCGTTTTCCGCCAAATAATCCAACACCTCGGGACGCATAATATCTGCCGTAATCTCAAACTGGAAGACACATCCGCGATGGTTTTCAATGAGAAACTTGAACATTTCTAGCGCATAATCGCGTTTAATGTTAAAGGTCCGATCCACGAACTTGATCAGGTTGGCTCCGTTGTCGATCAGATACAGAATATCCGACTTCGTGCGCTCAATATCGTAATAACGTACCCCTACCTCAATACTGGACAGACAGAACTGGCAACTGAACGGGCAACCCCGACTGGTTTCAAAATAAACAACCCGTTTGCCTAATTCCGGTATATCCTCTGCAAAGCGGTACGGTGACGGCAGCTCGTTCAAGTCCGCCTTTGGACGGCCCGGCATCTGAATGACCTCTTCTCCCTTACGGTAGGCCAGTCCATATACAAAATGGTACTTTTGCGTACCCTCAATCTCCTGAAGCAGCTGATGAAAGGTTTCCTCCCCCTCACCGACAACGATAAAATCCACATTCGGCAGGCGTTTCATCCAATGGTCGGTATCGTAAGAGACTTCCGGGCCACCGAGAATGATTTTGACCTCCGGCATAATCTTTTTCAACACATCAATGACTTTAATCGTCTCTTCAATGTTCCAGATATAGCAGGAAAAGCCGATGACATCCGCTCCCCGCTGAAACAGGTCGGATACGATGTTCATCACAGGGTCCTTGATCGTATACTCCGCCAGCTCAATGTCAAAGTCCTTTTCACTGTAGGCTTTGAGACACCGGATCGCCAGCGAGGTATGAATATATTTTGCGTTTAACGTTGATAAAATGACTTTCATAGGTCACAACCTTTTATAGTTTGCATGACGCCTCATATCTTTTAGTATAGCTATTCAAAATCCTCGTACACATCGTCCGCATAAATCTCATCTTCACTCACCGTTCCTCCGGCATTCCCCTGATTTTGAAAAAAATCAAGGAACAGCTTGCCGTACTTGCGGAACTTCACTTCGCCGACACCCTTGATTCGTAGCATATCCGCCTCAGATTGCGGGTTCGCTACACTCATCTCACGCAGCGTAGCATCATTAAAAATGATATAGGACGGCACATGCTCCTGCGCGGCCAAATCGCGGCGAATCAGGCGCAGTTGCTCGAACACCGTTTCGTTGACTGCCGCTGGGTACGCATCGCGTCCCTGTCGTCCACGTGAGCCTGTCCCACCTGCAAAAGCTGTGGCATGTCGCACCACACGCTGCATGACTTCGCGCTGACCTTTCAGCACTTCAGCGGCAGGCTGCTGCAAGCGCACAACCGGATATTGTCCCTCAGACAACAACAAGTAGCCTTCTGATACAAGGACGTTAATAATTTCAGAAATTTCTTTTTCCGTCCGATTGCCCATTACACCATAGGTTGGCAGGCTGTCAAAGCCATACTGTAGCACTTTTTTGTTACGCGAGCCTTTCAATACCGAGGCTACCATCGAAACACCAAAACGTTCCCGCATGCGATGAATACACGAAAAAATCTTTTGCGCATCAATGGTCATGTCCACCAGTTCCCGTTCATCCGTACATGAACTGCATGTGCCGCAAGCCTCATGCTCCTCTGCCTCACCAAAATACTCAAGCTGTGCCGTACGCAAGCAGCGAGTCGTGTAGCAATAATCAACCATCTGCTGGAGCTTACGGTAGTCGTTGCGCTTGCGGTCCTCATCCTGCGGATTTTGCTCGATCAGGAATTTCTGGGTCACAATATCCTGCGGTCCGAACAGCAAAATACATTGGCTCGGATCGCCGTCACGTCCTGCGCGTCCCGCCTCTTGTACGTAAGCCTCCATATTTTTAGGCATATTGTAGTGAATGACGTAGCGCACGTTCGATTTGTCGATCCCCATGCCGAAGGCGTTAGTCGCTACAATGACACGAATATCGTCGTACAGGAACCCCTCCTGGCTGTCTGCCCGTTCCTGATCGGTCATCCCGGCATGATAACGCCCAGCCGCCATTCCCGCATCCCGCAGCCGTTGGTACAGATCGTCCACGTCCTTGCGTGTTGCTGCATAAATAATGCCCGATTCGCCGTCATGCTCACGCGCATAATTCAGCAGAAAGCTGCGCTTGTCCTCCCCACGCAGCACACTGAACGCCAAATTTGGCCGTCCCAGGCCCGTGACGAATGTCTCCGGCTCACGCAGGCGAAGCAGCCGCACGATGTCGTCCATGACCTGCGGTGTCGCCGTTGCTGTAAATGCCGCTACAATCGGGCGCTCGTACAGCCCCTCCACGAACGGAGCCACCGCCAGATAACTGGTACGGAAATCATGTCCCCACTGGGATACACAGTGCGCCTCATCGACCGCAACGCAGGAAATCGGCAACTGCGCCATCTCATCGCGAAACCAGTCCAGCTCCAGCCGCTCCGGTGCAACATATAGCAGCTTCAAATCTCCATTCCGTGCGGCACGTATGCGGTCGTTCACTTCCCGGCCACTCAGCGTACTATTAATATAGGCAGCCGCAATCCCCATCGTGGTCAGTGCATCCACCTGATCCTTCATCAGCGAGATCAGCGGTGATACAACAATCGTCAGCCCATCATGCAGTAGCGCAGGGATTTGGTAGCATATGGATTTCCCGCCGCCTGTCGGCATAATGCCCAGCGTATCGTTGCCCTCCAGCATACTGGCGACAATTTTCTTCTGGCCTTCCCGGAAATCGGGATAGCCATAAAATTTTTGCAGTAGATCCTGCGCCCGTTCCAATGTTGGTGCTTGTACACTCATAGTTTCAAAACCCCTCATATTTCTGGCGTCCTCGACGCATATCGGCTTATCTTTCGTTACCTTTAGTTTACCGGGGTTCAGGGCAATGTTCAACCGCTGGAAGTCCATAGGTATAATGTATAATGAAATTCTTATCGAACCCTTCTACCATGGCGTTCGCTGTTTTCTCATGATATAGTGAACACGGTGCCGCAAGTTTGTCCATTACTATGATGAGACACGGTACCAAGAAGGAGAAAGAACCCATGAACAATCGTAAACCCAATCGAAAAAATCATACAAAATCCACGCCAAACACAGGCAACGCCAAACGCAGCCACAAACCCGCCGGAAAATCCGGCTCACATAGACCCGAAGCACGGGGCAAAACGGGGGTTTTTGATAAAAATGCTGCCCGAGAGCACGGTAAACCGGAAAAAAACATTGCAAAAACATATATTGTACAGGAGCCTGCCGAGCTGTTGAATTTTTTGGTAGAGCATGTGTCTGGCATGGGCCGCAATTCCATTAAATCAGCGCTGGCCCGTGGACAGGTGTCCGTGAACGGCATTCCTCGTACCGTATTCAATTTTCCGCTGGAGCAAGGTCAGACAGTGGCCCTCTCCAAGGAAAAGATCACTCCCGTGGTGCCGCTGACCGGGCTGCGTATTTTGCATGAGGATGAGGCTATTATTGTCATTCACAAGGATGCCGGGCTGCTGTCCGTCGCCTCTGCGCAGGAACAGGAAGTAACTGCATACCGTCAGCTTACGGCACATGTTCGACGTGAACATCCATACAATCGTATTTTTGTGCTGCATCGTCTGGATCGTGATACATCTGGAGTCATGATGTTTGCGAAAAGCGAAGCCATACAGCAGGAAATGCAACAAGCGTGGAAGGAAGTTGTGTATGAACGAACGTACATCGCTCTCGTAGAAGGACAGGTTAAAAAAGCTGCGGGCACCATCACCTCATGGCTAAAGGAAAGCAAGACGCTGAAAATGTACTCCAGCCCATATCCGAATGACGGACAGCACGCCGTTACTCATTACAAGCTGCTACAGGCCAATCGGCATTTTTCCTTACTGGAAGTACGTTTGGAAACCGGACGCAAGAATCAGATCCGCGTTCATATGGAGGATATCGGCCATCCGATTGTCGGAGATAAAAAATACGGCTCCAAAGCCAAATCTATCGGCCGCCTCGGCCTGCATGCGCGGGTATTGTCGTTTATTCATCCCGTCACTGGAGTATTGCTGCGGTTTGAATCTGACATTCCTAAAACCTTTTTAAATCTGTTTCGAGAGTAGACTTACGTAAAACAAGCAGGAATAATTGAAGTGGAAAAATCTACGGGGAATCAGGGGGCTGTATGATACAGCTCCCTTTTTTATTCATTAAGCGGTATGCTTTCGGACACCATTGGCCGTTTTCATCAGCTCGTCCCAAATGGAAATGGGTGCATTGCAAACAGGACAACTCAGCCAACCGTTTAAGTAGGGTAAGTGCGCTAAAAGGTTGTTTTCCTCAATTTTTTGGGCATATTGGTATAGCCACTGTAGATTCGAGCCTTTATGGTCCAATGAGCCGGATTGGATCGAATAGGGAACCAGACTGTTTGAATTTACCGGATCTTTATCGTAAACCACCAGAACATCACTATGTTCAACAGGCCAAATATAGAGCGGGGTTCCGCAATGCGGACAATCCAGTGTATATTCATCCCCAGTATCAAAGCTTTGAAGCATATAAGCTACGCACCGATAACCCTGAAAGGCAGCAGCCGCAGCCAAAACATATCGTTTGCCGACATTTCCTTCGTGATCCTTGGCATACAACACCATTTCCTCGGTCAATTCGGTAAGCCGGACAATGGCTTGCTGGTATTGTTCATATATATACTCAGCCAGACCTGCATCCAGTTCTACCTGATCCCTTGCAAATTCCAACGGAACTTTTGAATGTAAGGGATTAACATTTTTCGCTTCAAATATTCCGCAAATGTTATAAATATCTGCTCGAATACTTATATCAGAACTGCTTAACGCAATATCTACGAGGTACGGTACAGCCGCAAAGGTACATGTATATAACGTATTTTGGTGATATAGTTCCTCCCAATACAAGGTGTCAGCTATTTCGCCGTCGTATCCGGCTTGGAGCTGCTTCAACATTTCCGGGACGTATTGAGAGGAACCATAGGGGCCTTGGAGCAAAGCCCAGGCCGGATCGGACAAAGCCAGCATCTTGAAACTCCTTTCACCGTTTTACTTTCAGTGTAACATGGGATGGTATTGTGAAATCCTTTTTGCTATCAAATTCATTTTAACTTCATAATTCTCAGCTTCTTACGTTTATTTTATTATACGTTTGGTTTTAGCTGAAGTTTCTTTTTTCATTTTATGCAATGCCCAAAGTCACTATCTTTGCAAGTCTATAATCATATTCGGTTAAGTTTACGGTATTGTGAAGGTGATATGTGTCTTCTGGCGGAAAAAACCCGACTAAAATAAAATCCGTTCAGGTATCCGCATTTTTCCGCAATATCTTCCAGCGTATATTCTGTCTCCAGCAATAAAGTCTGGGCCTTCTCCAGACGCAGTGAGGTCACATACCGGATGGGTGTCAAGCCCACCGCCGCTTGAAAGCGCCTCGTGAATTGCACCGAACTTAACCCCAAACAAGCAGCCGTTTCTTTGATGGACAAGGGTTCACATGCATGCTCCTGAAAATAGTGAAGCGCACGTTGGATCAACGGGTCATTCACCCGATTCGTACGTTCCTCCGTGCCCCCTCTGCTGGCTCTGCTCCAAAACAAAAAAAGCAAATCCTCCAGCAGATGATTTTTCCATGTTCGGGCACGGCTGCTATCATCCAGCGCGTTCGCACATAAATAACGGCAATTCGATAGAAAGCGATCCTCATCTTCCTTATCCAAAACAGCATGGATTGATGCGCCAATGCTACTGGCTTCAGGGAGTGAAAAACGAAAAAAGTGGAAGCTCAGCGGCGTTAGGATTTTACGGTGGAATACCTCTTCGGGCGGACAAAGAATCAAGGACCCGGCTTTCGCCTCCCCACGGTGTTCCTTGATAGTATAAGCAAACTTTCCTTCTTCAATTACATTGGCAATCCAATACGCGTCAGTATCAAACGCCAACTGAAAAAATTCTTTCCGCTTCCAATATACATGCTGATGAATGTGTACCCCAAACACGGGCGTTCACCACCTTCATTTTCCATGTCCTGCTGACTATGAGCCAAATATCCACAAAGCGTGCTATTCATGATCCGCCTAGTCACATTATAAATCCTGTTACTAAAGATTAGCTGAACGTGAAATTAAGTATATGTGCATGATGTTTCCGTGCATGTCAAAGCGAAGCTCTCTCGGGTAACATGATCTCGATCGATCATAAAGGAGCGTGAGACTGCATGAGACAGGAAACCTTTAGCGCCGATATTACCGTAGCAGGCGGGGGATTGGCCGGTGTCTGTGCAGCTGTTGCGGCGGCTCGTCTGGGCCAGACGGTGGCGCTGGTACAAAATCGTCTGGTGCTGGGAGGAAACTCCAGCAGCGTTGTGCGGGTATGGGTATGCGGAGCCACGAAACACGGGGTAAACCGGTACGCCCGTGAAAGCGGCATTATGGGCGAGCTATTCACGGAGAATCAGTATCGCAACCCTGACGGGAATCCTTATCTGTGGGATGCGGTTGTCCTTGATCTTGTTCTTGCTGAACCGAACATTACCTTGTTCCTCAACACGGATATTTATGATGTAGAATCGGAGGAACTCGTATTCGCAACCAACGAATCTAAGGAAAGCGAGTCTAAGGAAAAAGGACAGCAGCGTATGATTCGGGCAGTGACCGGATGGATGACAGGCTCGGAACGGCGTATCCGCTTTGAGAGCAGCGTGTTCCTTGATTGTACGGGAGACGGGCTGGTCGGATTCCTGGCAGGTGCCAAATATCGGCTGGGACGCGAGTCACAGCAAGAATTCGGAGAATCACTGGCTCCTGAAACGGCAGATATGACGTTACTCGGCAGTACGATTTTATTTTATACACGTGATACCGGGCATTCCGTCAAATACGTACCTCCTTCCTTTGCCAAGGACATCCGCCAAACACCGATTCCCAAAAGCCGAATCCTTCGCAGCGGAGATTCCGGCTGCCACTACTGGTGGATTGAATGGGGCGGTGAACTGGACACGGTACATGATAATGAACGGATACGTGACGAGCTGTGGGACACGGGCAAACCGCAAAACTATGTACCTGCTTCGCTCCAAGCCTCCTGTGAAACTGCGGTTTCCGCAGGTGATCAGCAGTGGGTTGAGGCCCGTCTGCCTTGGGCACCTGACCAGGCAGCGAATGCCTTCTTGATCGTGAGAGCGAATGAACATGTATCGCTATACATGTCCCATCAACCGCTCAGCGGCGTGCTTTCTTTTATACAGGATCAGGCTGTCTGCTCCAGCTCGGGACTGCACGGATATGTGCGAGCCAGCGCGATGCTGGAATGGACCATGCGATCCGGTGCCACGTCTATGGTGCGCAAATGCTTTTGCTTTCGCATTATAGAGGAAACGAATAGTTACGCTCCCCCTAATATTATAAACGGGCATGTACGACCATATGGTGGACCAAACATGTGGGTATCCGATCCGTTGCTTGCCGGACAGGAAGCATGGATTGAGCTGCGGGTGCCGCAAAAAACGATTGTTCGGGAGATTCATTGTACCTTTAATGATGACGTTAACGAGGATTTGATCAATCTTCACCATCATCGGGCCCCTTTTGAAGTCATGCCCGAATTGGTACGTCATTATCGAATCGAGGCATTTACAGATGGAAGCTGGGTAACCCTCCACACGGAACGAAATAATCGAAAGCGAAAAAGGATTCATGAAATCAGGAACCCCGTTGCTACAGATCAGCTTCGTCTGGTTGTGAAGGCCACTCACGGTTGCCCACGGGCTGAAATCGTAGAAATTCGTCTATATGAGCAGAACTTGAGTGTACATGAACGTTGATTCATTGTATATGAAAAGACGTGATGGGAACATTATGTATGAATACTGCGACTATAAGGGGAAATAGCCCATGACCATGACACCGGAACAGCGAATTACCCTGCACGGGTTTAACAATCTGACCAAATCGTTAAGTTTCAACATGTACGATATTTGTTATACCAAAACAAGGGGAGAACGCGAGACCTATATCGAATATATTGACGAACAATACAACGCGGATCGCCTGACTGCCATTTTAAAAAATGTGTCCGACATCATTGAAGCACATGTGCTCAACGTAGCCCAGCAGGACTATGTTCCTCAAGGAGCCAGTGTGACCATGCTTATATCGGAAGGTCCTATCGTGGAGGTGCCTACAGAGTCTTACGATGAATCACCCGGTCCTCTGCCCGATTCTGTCGTTATGCAGTTGGATAAAAGCCATATCACTGTCCACACCTACCCGGAATATCATCCCGACGAGGGAATCAGCACGTTCCGGGCCGATATTGACGTCTCTACCTGTGGAGAAATCTCTCCACTCAAGGCACTCCGTTATTTGATCCATTCCTTTGACACGGATATTATGACGATTGATTATCGGGTACGCGGCTTTACTCGTGATACGAATGGGCACAAGCTGTTTATTGACCATGACATCGCCTCCATTCAAAATTATATTCCTGACGAAGTGCGCAGCCAGTATGACATGATAGACGTGAACGTATATCAGGAAAACATTTTCCACACCAAATGCAAGCTGAAACAATTCGATCTGGACAATTATCTATTCGGCTATACGAAGGAAAGTCTGGGCGAGAACGAGCAGCAAAACATAACCGCCCGGCTTAAGATAGAAATGGACGAAATCTATTACGGCAAAAATATGACATAGCGGGATGAAGACAGTAGAATGGACTACAGGTTATCTATAAGAAAAGGACCATAGCTTTGGAGCTGACATGGAGCCGGGCTTTTGTCCTTTTTTTGATGCAAAATGGGAGATTGATTCAGCTTTATCTGTACAAGTGAGAGATTGTTCACTATGATAGGGAAAGAATCCACTAGTTGAAATATTAAATTGCACCTCTTAGGCACGCTTTCGATTGTAAGCGCAATCAATTGATCCCACTTATTTTCTTATGTAACACAAAGGAGGAATTTGCATGCAAGGCGGTATTGGCGGTAAAAACATCATTTTACGACTGGAAATTTCCACCGAGCACATCCAATTTGGTCAATTGATTACGCTGGTCAACGAACATGGTGGGGATGTTATTGCGATTGACGTCATTCGCACCTCTGAAAAGGTCACCGTGCGGGATATTACAGTGACCATTGCCGACCCGGCCGAAATCGACCGAATGATTGCCCGGATTAAAAAAGCACAAGGCGTGAAGGTGCTGTCCATTTCTGACCGGACCTTTCTGCTGCATCTCGGGGGTAAAATTGAAATGCAGCCCAAGGTTCCGATACAGAATCGCGACGACTTGTCCCGGGTGTACACTCCAGATGTAGCACGCGTGTGCATGGCGATTCATGAGGAGCCGGACAAAGCCTTCCGTTTGACAATCAAACGGAACACTGTTGCTGTCGTCTCGGACGGGAGCGCTGTCCTGGGCTTGGGCAATATCGGCCCCTATGCGGCTATGCCAGTCATGGAAGGTAAAGCCATGCTGTTCAAGCAGCTCGGGTCTGTTGATGCTTTTCCGATTTGTCTGGACACGCAGGACACCGAGGAAATTATCAAGGCGATCAAGCAAATCGCTCCAGCTTTCGGTGGTATTAATCTGGAGGATATTTCATCACCTCGCTGCTTTGAGATTGAGCAACGGCTGCGTCAGGAGCTGGATATTCCTGTTTTTCATGATGATCAGCATGGCACCGCTGTTGTATTGTACGCAGGGCTGATCAATGCACTCAAGGTCGTCGGCAAAGCGCTGTCTGATGTCAAAATCGTCGTCTGCGGTATCGGAGCTGCGGGTGTAGCCTGCACTAAAATTTTGCTGTCTGCGGGTGCAGTTAACATCATTGGTGTAGATCGCCACGGGGCCATCACAGCCGATGAAACGTACGATCATCCGGTGTGGGATTGGTATGCACAGCATACCAATCCCGAGCGGCTGTCAGGCACGCTGTCCGAGGTTCTGAAAGGCGCTGACGTGTTTATCGGTCTATCGGCTGGCGGGCTGCTTCAACGGGAAGACGTAAAACACATGAACGAAGCTCCGGTGGTGTTCACCATGGCTAACCCGGTTCCCGAAATTGCCCCCGAGGATATCGAAGACATTGCAGGCGTCATTGCCACCGGACGTTCAGACTATCCTAACCAGATCAACAACGTGCTTTGCTTTCCCGGCATATTCCGCGCGGCACTCGACTGTCGCGCCCGTGAAATTAACGAAGAGATGAAGCTGGCAGCAGCAGAAGCCATTGCGAGCACCATCCGTCCCGAAGAATTAAATAAGCTGTATATTATCCCCGGCGTATTTAACGAGAATGCCGTTCAGCGGGTACGTGAAAAAGTTATTCGGGCTGCGATTGAGAGCGGAACCGCCAGAAGAGTACCTCGCGATTTCAGGTAAAAGAGAATCTGCTTATTCCGTAAGACATGTCTGGTAACGTGCCAAAAAGGATTGCTCCCCTAATACGGGTGCAATCCTTTTTTATAAGAAGATGAAGATTTTCTGCGGCTATGACTTCCATTTGGAAAATAACTGGCTGGCTCGTTGGGCGAACTCCTCCAGATTAAAGCTGGAGTTGTCCAGCCTGTAGTACCATTTTTTAATCGTCTCCAGAATCCATGACGGAACTTTAACCTCCGAGATACTTGAGTAAAACGTATGATACGCCCACACCAGATGCTCCCAGCGCTTGTCATCGCCCTCCTTCACGTATTCGGATACGTCCAATACCTTGGCGCGTCCATCTTGCATCAGTACGTTCTTGAGGTGAATATCACGGGGATTCAGCCCCTTGGAACGGACAAACTCCCTCGCCTCTTCCACGTCCTGGATCACTTGCTCCGGCACCGGAATGCCTTGCAGCAGACAATCCAGCAGCGTAATACCTGATTCATAGCTAATGACGATATACTTATCGCCTTTCCCGTAATAATGAGGAAAAAAATCGGACCCCCGCAACCGCTCGTATACGTCGGCCTCCACATCTTTCTTCTCGATCGCCATGTCTGAGTACACCTTGAACGCGTAGCCGGGCAACGTATCGAGCGTAAATACGGCCGCATCCGTCCCGATGCCAATACAACGGACGTCTTGGGAGACTGTTTTAATCGTAACCGGATCATTATCCTCGGTACTGTAAACAGTCACTTGACTTATGATTTCGTCTGCCTGCCTCCATTGTTCAACCATGTGCGATCCCTTCCTTCTCTGTTCTGAACCATTTGAATGAAGTTAGACATATGTCGGATAAGTTGTATTACGAGCCGTCTTCAGGAATGGATTCAGGATGGTGTGTGACCCGCTTGGGTAGATATGGTATGTGCCGTGCTTGATGCGTCCGGCAGCAGTAATTTTTTCAACTCTGAATAGCTTGCCACTGTTTCATAGGCTCCCGCTACCTCAGACTCCGGGGCAGCCTTCCTGTGATTGAACCAAATGACCCGCCAGTTGGCCCCCACAGCTCCCGCCACGTCATTGCGCCAGGAATCCCCGATATAGCAGCAATGCTCTGCCAGAGTCCCTGTCCGTTCGTTCACCACTTCGAAAATACGTGGATCAGGCTTGGCATAGCCAACCGTTCCGGATACAAAAATATGCTCTGACGCAATATGATTTTCCAGAGCCATGGCCCTGATTTTGCTCATCTGGTGATCTTTGAGGCCATTCGTAATCAAGCCGACCAGATATCCTGCCGAGCTCAATTCATCCATTAACGATGTAGCTCCCTCGAAAGGCTCAATCCGGTACTGACGATCCAGGTACTCTTTTTGGATATCCACTGCCTGCTCACGGGTAATATTCACCCCAAATTCCTGTAAAGCCAGGACAAAACGGCCTTCCCTCATATCCTCCAGCTCATCCAGCCCAGCCTTCCCCTCCAATAGTCCTCCTTTTGCCGACAATACATCACTGTAATAACGAATACGATGATAAGCCTCTTCATAAGGAAAACGTTCATTCAATCCTAATACTGTACGCAATGCATCGCGAGTAGGGTGCAAATGATCGTACATTGTATCATCTACATCAAAAAATACGGCCTTCTTGTGCAAGTTCATATACCCACTTCTTTCTGTAAAAATCATTGGATGTCGTCCATCTTCACCTTGTCCTGATATTATACCCGCTGACCCGATGCGTTGCACATTACATCTTACCCCTTCGCCATCCATAGCTCATATCTATAGTTGATCTGCTATTTGTATCTGTTGTTATAACCACTCCCGCATTCACACTTCACCGTGACAGTCATAAAATGAAAAGACCATCCTTTTCGCAAACTCACTTTCTTCTGTACTTATCTAAAATAGGTATCTCGTCCTGTTTTGCCCGAAAGCGGCTTATTTCATAGCACACAGGTAAAAGGTCACATTTTTGAAAAGATTCAGCATACAGGTTTACATTTCGTGTAAAATCACGTACCTTTTAGGGATGAACGCTTTACGGATGTACTTGGATAAGGAGGCATACACGATGAATTCCGGTTCTAACCCTGCCTACGGATCAGCTACACCTTTGATTGAGGCACTTATAGAATTTGAACAGGAGCTTGAAGCGAACCGGCATTCTCTGAGTTTTGATTTGGGATTGATTATGGAGCATGGCCGCGCGCCACGATATATGGCTACACCGCCGGATGTGATTCCCTTTGCCCACGCGGGCGTGGACGGAATACATTACGGCTTTTTAACAGATTTTGGACTTGAAAAGGATCTTTCGCAGGCCCCCATTGTGTGCATATCCCCTGTTGACTGGACGGGTGTATGGGTGGTTGCCCGCCACTTGCAGGATTTTTTAAGTGTTGTTTATACGGAGAACAGTTCGTTAAAGCGATACTACGCCAGTGGACAGGATTATACAGGACATGCAGGACATCGGCCTCCTCAGGCCGTCGATGAGCGCACCGCGTTAGTGCGGGAGTGCTTTCGGGAACGCTTCGGTGTCCAACCGATTCAGGATATGGCTGCCTACATCGACAATTTGCGAATCGAGCGCAAGCAAAACGAAGCTGCCCCTACACTGAACGGCTTGGGCATTCCGACCTTTCCTTCTTCCTCAAAACAGCGTTCGTCTATTAAGAGTGCTCTTTTAAGCGTGGCAGAGCCCTTTCATTGGGATAAACAAGGTGAAACGGTTCGTGATTTGTTCCGCAACGGTTCGCGTGAAGCGAGATTGGCCTTTATCCGGGATGCTCAAACACGCCATCTGTTCACCCATTCTGCCCTTCGTGTTTTTGTAGCAGGACAGCTTAGATCCATGGGCTTGTCTGAGGCGGCAACACATTTGGAAGAGTCCTACTATACAGTTATTCCCGATACGATGGAATCTTGACGGATTACTCCTTATTTCCCCACACAACCGCCTCTGAAAAGGCGGCTTGTTGTGCTACAATATATACAAATAATACGGCCTAGCGGCCCGGTACGAATGAGAGAGAGCGAGCATGAATAATCATTCCCATCCTACTCCTGAGATCATCGAGGTTTGTCTGCTGGCTGGCAAGCTCATGATGCAAAATGGAGCCGAAACCTATCGCGTCGAAGACACGATGTCCCGCATTGCCTCGGCCTACGGCATACCCCAGTCCCATAGCTATGTGACACCGACTGGGATTTTTTTTGCCATTAACGACGCAGAGCCTGCCAAGCTGATCCGGATTGTGGAGCGGACCACGGATTTGCATAAGGTTGTAGAGGTTAACGCGATTTCACGTAAAATAAGTCTGGGTGGCTTGTCACCCCGCGCAGCGGTTACGGAGCTGACCAAGATTGAACGTGGTCCACACCGCTATTCCAACGGCGTACAACTGGCAGCCGCGGCATTGGCGAGTGGTTGCTTTATGATTATGTTTGGCGGGGTATGGCGGGATTTCCCCGCAGCCGTTCTCTGCGGCGGGGCTGGCTTCGCAGCCGTGCAATATTTTCACAGGCTCGTTAAGGTTAAGTTTTTCTCAGAATTTTCGGCATCTTTTCTAATTGGCTTGCTGGCGGCTTTACTGACAGTTGCAGGCTGGGGCCAGATGATGGACAAAATCATTATTGGCTCCGTTATGCCATTGGTGCCAGGCTTATTAATTACAAATGCCATTCGGGATTTAATGGCAGGACACCTCGTTTCGGGCATATCCAAGGGGGCTGACGCTTGCCTGACGTCATTTGGTATTGGAGCCGGTGTTGCGGTTATCATTTCGTATATGTGATTCGGAGGAGATCCAAGTTTATGGTTGCACAATTATTCACAAGCTTTATTGCTACCGCTGCTTTCGGCATTCTTTTTCACGCTCCCCGACGTTCACTGCTGCAATGCGGCTTCGTCGGGATGCTGGGCTGGCTCGTCTATTATTGGACGACAGACAGCATGGGACCCGTGAGTGCCAGCCTCTTGGCAACGGTTCTGATCGGGATCATCAGCCAGAGCTTGGCCAGACTGTACAAAATGCCCGTTATTATTTTCAGCGTGGCAGGCATGATTCCGCTGGTTCCGGGAGGAATGGCCTACAATGCGATGCGACAGTTTGTACAGCATAATTATCCTCAGGCGCTGGAGCTGGCTATGAGCACACTCATGATCGCAGGTGCCATTGCTGTCGGCTTGGTGCTGTCTGAAGTGCTCAATCAGATTTTTCACAACATACGTTTGAAACCGCAGCGTAAAACGACGGGATAAGCAACATCATTTTTTCACAACATTAAAGGCTGCTTCCAAAAACACGCACGATTGTAGTGCACAGAAGATTTTGGATGCAGCTTTTTTTTCATGTTCCACTTTATAAACGACGTTTGTTCGTCTATTTATCCTCAACATCCACTCGTTTACCCAGAATAGCCAAATCCCGCTCTATGCTGTCCAGCACCGCAACACGCGGATAATAACCCCATTGCTCAAAACTGAACTTGCGCAGCAAGGCGATACTCGGCTCATTGTGACCAAATACAAACCCCAACAGCGTCGTAATTCCAAGCCTAGGGCATTCATTCAGTACGTGCTGCACCAGACGACTTCCTGCTCCAGTTCCACGAGAATCTTCATGGACATAAATACTGATTTCCGCCGTACCGTTATAAGCTGGACGTCCGTAAAAAGACTGGAGACTGGCCCACCCTGCAATCGCCTCTTTATGTCTCAGAACCCACAAAGGTCGATGGTCTTCTTGATGAGCCTCAAACCATGGGATACGGCTCTCCACTGTCACGGGCTCCAGATCTGCCGTTACCATTCGTCCTGCAATGGTGGAATTATAAATGCCCACAATATCCGGAAGATTCTCCCTGCGCGCAAATTCAATGGAAAAAGATTGGTCCCTATTCATCGTTCGTATCCGCCTCCTGTTCTGTTGATTTATTTCATTGTACAAGACAAGCTCCCAAACAGCCATATCGAGTTGTTTTTTGCGGTTCGGATGCAAAGGGTTCTATAATAGAGCTTGAAGAAAATCAAAAGCTTCAAAGATTAGCCGACCCATTTAACAATATGAGACAGGAGGTGTGCTTCGGAGTTCACGGGATTCTGAAGCAGCTTATATGAATATTGGAACTCAAATTTTGATTTTGGAAATACCTATGGAATCTTTCTTTGGAAAAACAACGATTTATCCTGTGCTGCTCAAGGATGAGGACGGGCTTACGCTCATTGACACGGGGATGCTAGGCCAGTTGGAAGCGTTGCGCAAGGCTATTGCAGATGTGGGAGAGGATATCAGCCACCTGAAGCGAATTATTTTAACGCATCAGGACATTGATCATATCGGTAATGTTCATGCACTACTGGACTTGCTACCGAATACCGCTCTATTGGCTCATAAGGATGATATTCCTTATATGACAGGGGATCGGCCGTTTGTGAAGCTGACACCGGAACGAATTAATCAGTTGGATAATACACTCAAACAGCAAGCAGAGGATATGATCCGCCGCTTGCCGGACTTGCGCTTTGCCCATGTCCTCGAAGACGGTGAGCATCTTCCTTATGGTGGAGGAATACAGATTATTCATACACCTGGTCACACACCGGGACATATCAGCTTGTATGTGCCCGCACAAAAGCTGCTTTTGGCGGCGGACGAGCTCCGTGTAGTTGAAGGCAAACTGGTCGGCCCTGCTGAATCGGCTACACCGGATATGCCACTGGCCTTGGAAAGCCTCGGTAAACTGACCGTATTGGATGTCGAGAAGGTGCTGTGCTACCATGGGGGTTTTTATGATCAGAATGTACAGGCACGTCTACAGACATTAAGTCAGGAACGAGACTAAAGTAGTCAGATCTATAAACAAATATGTAATAAGCGTTATAATGAATTCATGAATAGAAAGGGATGAATCTGCATGAATGATAAAATAACCCGGCTATATGATGAATTGAAGTTACAGTCATGGGACGGATTGCTCGTAACCGATCCCAAGCATATCTACTACCTGACTGGCTTTGCCAGTGAGCCGCATGAGCGATTCCTCGGCTTGGTGCTGCTACGGGACGAGGAGCCTGAACTGATCGTGCCTGCACTCGATGCGGAGGCGGCCCACGCTGCTTCTTCCGTGACTTGCATCTCTACCCACACAGATACAGATAATCCATATGATCTGCTGCGCCAGCGCACAGGCACTGGAGTGAAGGTGTTCGCCTTGGAAAAAGAACATGTCTCCGTACTCCGCTACGAACAGCTACATACTGCCATTGGTGCGGCTCAATATGTGGATCTCGGCCCCGTACTTCAGGATATGCGCGTAAGGAAAACGTCTGAGGAAGTACGGCGTCTGAAGCATGCCGCACAGTTGGTGGAGGACGCACTTCGCCACGGCTTGACCCATGTGCGTGAAGGCGTAACAGAAGTCGAGCTGGTAGCCGAAATCGAATACCAGATGAAGAAAATCGGCGCAGATGGCCCGTCCTTTGACACCACGGTGCTATCTGGCCCCAAAACAGCGTTACCTCATGGTGTTCCGGGTACACGCAAGCTGCAACACGGCGATTTGCTTATGTTTGATATGGGTGTATATTCAGATGGTTACGCCTCAGACATTACGCGTACTTTTGCTTTTGGCAAGCTGTCAGCTGAGCTGGAGACGATTTATCAGACGGTACTCCGCTCAAACGAGGCTGGTATTGCCGCCATTCGTCCGGGTGTATCCTGCGCGTCGGTAGACCAGGCAGCACGTGCAGTTGTAGAAGCTGCCGGGTATGGTCCCGCCTTTAACCATCGGGTTGGACACGGCCTTGGCATGAGCGTTCACGAATATCCGTCTGTGCATGGCGGCAATGAAGACCTGCTTCATGAGGGCTTCGTGTTCACCATAGAGCCCGGCATCTACGTGCCAGGCCTCGGCGGTGTGCGGATTGAAGATGACGTTCTGGTCACCTCTGACGGCGTAGAAGTACTGACCTCTTTTCCGAAAGAGCTAACGGTACTGGGATAAGTTTGATATTTCTTTTCGCTTTAAAGCTCATGCTGAAAACTGCATGGGCTTTTTTCACCCTCTTGGTTCTAATATCGATCGAGAGCAGTTGTGATTTGCGATTAACTTTGCTATACTTTATATAGCTAATTTTGCTTTTTTGCGGATATAGTAAAGAACACGTTTTGAATACTTTGAAATATCATAGCCGGATATTTTAAGTACATCTGTAATGTCTGTAACATTCAAGACTTGTTTATGTTCTTTACTCATCTCTACAATTAAGTTAATTTCTTCTCTGTATTTTGATTGAGCTTCAATTTGGATATTCTCAGTATCCTGTTTGTGTTTGTCTATTTTTTTCCTGATGCGTGCTAACGTCCTGCTGATTGTCATGGGGTATACGTGGAGTATTTCAGATATCCGGGAGTTATTAGCTCCTTTCATAATTAAGTGCATCACCGTTTTTTCATGTTCTGTAAACAGAGAACTACATAACAGTTGTTGAACATAAACCTTATTAATCACATGCTCATCCATGTTATTTTGTGAGTTGTCTGTAGCTTCGAAGTTATCTATTGAATCAAAATGTTCCATTGCATCACTGAATTGGGCAACTTCTCTGTAACGTTCTATAGGAACTTGAAGGAGCTTCGCCATTTTTTGCTCACTCGGCCTGTAGCCCAGTGTATCTTCTATTTCTACCATCCTTCGGATCATATCAATAGCTCCTCGACTAAGTCTTACCTCTTGAGAGTTGCTATATAATAACTGATTAACCTCCCATAAAATTGGTCTTACTACATACGTAGTAAATTTAATTCCTCGATGAATATCAAAATCCTTGAGCGCCGTTAGTAATCCTATACATGCATGTTGGTATAAGTCATCTTCAGTAACCTTGAATTTCATTTTTAGCTCTTCTATACTTCCCTTATATCGCATAATAATCGAAAACATAAATTTCCGATTCTCTTGAAGAAATTCCCCAAGAAGGTCTTTGTCCTCTTTACACGCACAGATCAGCTTTATATTATGCATATCCTTCACAGCAGGCTTTCTTAATTGTACATACGTATCACTGAGCAATCCGTTCACCCCGTATTTTCTGGAAATACCAGCATAATGAATTTTCTTCTACATTGATCACGCTCACACTCCAGTAGTCGGTCTACCTTTTTAGAATTTATTTATCTGAATAGTTAATGAGATACGTATGGCCGGAATCATCCAAGTATAAAAAATTCTTTGAACGCGTTTGGTTAGTTTGCATCGAATCCAACACATACTCGTGCTGGGTAAGGAACTGCTGCTCCATTTCCTGAACCAAAGACGTATATTCATTCATTTGCAATTCGAGCAATTGATTACAGGCCGCAAGTTGTCTATTTTGGGAAATCAGATGATGATTTTTCCTTTTAAGCTCCTTATTCTCTTTGACAACTCTCTGAATTTTCCTAATAATTTGTATAAATTCTACTGAATCAGAATCTTCCCCATCTTGCTGATACCTGTTGTTGTTCGTATAGTTCATAGCCTTGCCTCCAGAGTTTATTTATAGCGATAATCTGTAAAATCCTTGAGATGTATTTCAACCCGATTCAGGTTACAGTCAGGTTCTGCTGCCAACGTTTGTTCCAGCTTTTCAAACATAAGCAGTATGCCTTTGCTCACAGGTGGCTTAAATGCGTCTTCGCCTGCGTCGTATCTCGCCCACCACTTCCTCAAGGATTCCATCGTTATGGTCTGATTGATATAATCCCCACAGTGCTTACACCAAAGAACAAGGGATTGATCGCATTCCATCTCTTCAGGAACAAAAGAAGATTCCGCCCCACAATGGGGGCATTTATTCATATAACCGATCATGTTCTATAACCTCCTTCCCTTGGTGCTGTTCCTTAAACCCGGTCTGGTAGAGAAATAGGATCATAGCTTTGGTTCGTTATACCGTTTAGACGAAGGGTAACCTTCGGGTCTGTCAAAAAATAATAGGATACTTCTATTCTTTTGCGGTCAGCACTCTCCGTGTAAAATTCAAAACGAAATTCCCTCCCGCCCATTACAGGATGAGCTACCTGAAAATAGAGACCTTCACTATAATCTTTGCAATATACATGGTTAACAATTACATTTTCATCAACCACTAAAGACCAATAATCAGCAGGGGTAATAACATCCGCCTTTATTGAAATAGCAAAAAACTCAAGATCATTGGATATTTTAAAGGTATCTGTTACCATCCTTTTACCTTCTAAAGCTCTTAAACCATCTATATCAACCCTGCGGCTTGCTATGCAGGGCCTTGTTTTGGTAGGATAGAAAGGTGGGTCTAATCTTCCACCGACTAAATAGCGACTCAACATGTAAACTACCTTCCTTATTAACAATTTTCATTAAATTTTCAGAATCATTCACTTGCAATGCCTCAGTCAGATATGTATACTAATTAATGTATAGTAAGGGGCAGTGCGTAGTGCCTTTCTATTTCCTTTTGGATTTGATTTTATTCTGATAGTGGTATATCAGAGTGTTTATTTGTTAATCAGTGTTTATTTGTCAATCTCAGTTTTATAGAGTTCTCTTAGTTTTTTCACGGCTCGACAAGCATGAGATTTATGAATATCAAGATAATGAGCGATTTCTGCAGGTTTCATATCCATTCCTTCTTCGGTGAATAGCATGAAATTTATGATTCGTTGCTCCTGTTTTGTGAATCTGTTACGGTTGCTTAAGTAGTCTACCTTCACGTCTGCTAATTTAAACCCATAATCATTCACTTGAACCGAGTAATAATTGGCCATAGAGCCTTCTTCATCTGTGCCATCGCAAAAGTTAACGGTTGTACTGAACTGTGTAATTTTACGTTTTTTTTTACGATAATAGTCAACCACAGAACGTTTAATAACCGTATGTGAAAAAGTAGATATATCCTTTTTTATATTCCCTTTGTGGATCGCTGTCAGAATTTGAACGATTGAATCCTGTTTCACATCTTCTCGATCCTCCTCGTTAACACCACGAAGTATAAAGTTAAAAATATGATTTAAGGTATCTGGGTCAAATGAGCTAACATTTGTCGTTATCATTGCGGTTCTCCTATTTTAATAGTTTATTTTAAATCAATAGGTTCCAGTTCACTCTGTTCCCTCCTTAAAACTTGTATCACAACCTTTCCGAATTTCGACATTCGACAATTAGTTTCCACTTTTTTCTTTATCTTACCCTACTCTTTTTTTTAATACGTAATACATTTGAATCAGTTCCATTTACCTAATTGAATATATAATTTTTAGGATTCTACTCTAATAGTCGTCATATCTATCAGAAGAGTTGCAATTTATCTATTACTTTTTCAAAATACGAACCTACGTTCTCATTTTAATAGGTATATATAACCTTGTCAATTCCTAACATTGGTTTTCGAACATGTTCCATAAGACCTATTTCAAGTATCAACCTAAAAATCTATTTCCTATCCACCTTCAAGTCTAGCTACCAATGCCTCTACCTTCGCATTCAAGGATCTGTTTTCTGCGAGCAAACTTAAATTTTCAGCTTGAAGTACAGCTACCTCTTCACTTAAGCGATGGATTTCCTCCTTATGACTTGACAATGCATCCATTAGGGTGACCCGGAAAGCCTGCTCATCTTTTGACAATAGCTCTCGATCCGAGACCTTATTATTGCTACGACCGCTGGCGTAGCCGATGACTCCTGAAATGGCTGTACCGATGACTCCAATAACCGCGGTTATTACATTTATGTCCAGCCCATATCACCTGCCTTTTGTCTATTTTCTTCCCCGACAGGTTCAATATAAGTAAAAATCAGTAAAACTTAACCCCTGCTACGAATAGCAGGGGTTAAGTTTACATGGTAAAGCAGTATCCGTATTCTGTAGCCACATCTATACTGGAAGCCATATCATCATACACCTGAACCTGTATAGCCCCAGGTAGTAATGATTTCTGCCACACGGAAATATGGCCTTTTAATATAGATCTTTTCCAAATGTCCATGGAACCATGAAGATCATTTTGTCGATACTGTCTGACCACCACTGAGCCAGTAATAATGGATTTCTCCCACACACTCATATCACTTTGTAAGCTTATTTGGGCTGTCCTTCTCACAGTTAGAGAGCCTGTGATGTGACTATGTTCCCGAATCCCCAAATCTGATGGAAGCTCTGTTTGCTCTGAATGTCGAACGGCAACATGACCATATTTATCATACGCTGCGTCCCGCCTAATCCCCACTTCAGCATTCAGATCATGGTGTTCCATAACACGAACCGATAGTTCGGTATCCCAATCCTGCTGATCGGAAAGACGCACCAAGATTCGAGACCATCTATCAGATTCACGGCTTTTCCGTGCACTGATCCTGCCTTTAAGTTCAGATTTCTCCCAAGTTTTTACGTAAAGCTCACTCGAGATAGAGTCCAAATGACTACGTCTGATTCGCAGATGAGAAGACTGATCCGTATAACTGTCCACTCGAACCTTTATGTTAGAGCCTAGATTGCCGGATCTTACTCCTACTGCAATTTCCAAATCTGAAATGAGCTTAACTCGCACTGTAATTCGTGACTGCATATCCATTCTTTTATGGTACGGAATGGATATGCAGGCCCATAAATTTCCTGAAAGCACGGAAAGGCTTGAAGGCACATCTTTTTTCGGCCAGATCGCTATACTTGATCTCAAAGAAGTATAATGCGGTATTGTGACCGTTGAAAGTAGCCCGGAATGCGCTCTTGTTCTTACAGACAAATCGGATATGAGCAGATTACTAAACACAATTTGAAGCCTGCCGTAAAAATCAGGATTGTGGATATTCATATCTGCAGGCATATCTTGTCTATAAAGTATACGTCCTTCCACCATCAGATCCGCTTCACGAGATCTACGGACTGAAATAGTGCTTTTCTTTACTGCTCCCTGAAAAACGGTTATGCTCCCTAATATATTAGGGATACTCAGTTCCATACCGGAAAAGATATCCTGATGCTCTGTCCTTCTTACACGGATCGACCCAAGCGTTTCCTTACGATTGACAAGAATCGTTGCCAGAAGTTCGGGAAACGGAGCTGCCCAGCGGGCAACGCTCAGTTCGGAAGCAAGGTTCCCCCTGTAAAAGACATACATACTCGAAGGTACTATTTTCCTATTCACCCACAGGGTGCTGTCCATTGAATTCTCACGTGCAACAGCAATAACAAGCTGAGCTTTCAAAGAATGATTATCCTTGCGCCGTATGGACACCTTACCGTTTAAGTTAGGTACCGTCACTGTGATATCGGCCAGGATCTCCCTTTGGTTATGGACAAACAGGCTTCCCTTCCAAACTGTTGCTCCATAGGACTGCTTGATGCGTAACGAGCCTTTAAGCTGCGACCCCTTGCTTACACGAGAGGTAAGGCCGCCTTCTATACTGTTCCTGCCCAAACTATAGATACGAGTATCATAGTAGGTAATATCTAATATAGGACGGTACGATTTTTGCTCCTTGGTAAAAAAACGAATACTTCCATTTTCAAATTCATCCAGAGCTTTAAAGATATATCCAAAATTCGGCCTTTTTCCTTCATACCATGCACGAATGGAATCAGTCACATCAAAAGAAATGTACCCTGAATCTCCACCTACATCTTGAACGATGTTTATACCGTTATAGGTTGAATCCGGGCTGTTAAAGCCAAACGGAAACGGTTGATTTTGCCAGGTGACTCCATATTCTGCCCATTCCCTGGATGCTTCAATGAGCTGTATCCCCTTCAGGGGTACGTTGCGACCATCGAAATACACTTTGAGCTCGGCCGATTTAATCGTTGTATTTTTCTCGGGAATTGAAGCTGTATCCAAATCAAAACCAACATAAGATCTGTATCTCTCCTGAGCCGAGGCAGAATATCCGACATACATTTGTTCCTCAACACCATAGTTTAATCTGGGCTGAGACTCCCGCACAAAAGCATCTTTATTAGAATAAATACTAGTCGTGTACGTCGGGGGCTCGATAACATCATATCTGCCTTTCATCCAGGTATAGGGTGCAACTCCTATGGATGAAGCCATATCCGAAACTTCCCGAACCGTCATTGCCGAGGGAAGATCATCATAACTCCGAGAAGTTATCCGGTATCTGCCGGTAGACTGGGTACAGGATGCAATAGACAAGAATGAAGGTAGATTCTCCGTTTTCTTAATTTCCAGACTAGCATATATATCTATAACATGACGTTTATGAATATGGTAGTGCCCTATTACTCGGGTATGGCTGCCTACCTGAATGCTACCGTGTAGTTCAGATATACTTGGTACCGTCAGGAAGGAGGTTAAGTCTTCGGCTCCAAGAGACTCTATACCATATTTCACGCCCAGGTGAGTATGGGCTCGTACAGACAATAATGAATATATTTGATGAATAGACTTAATTTGCAGGCTGGAGCTGAGATTAGCAGGCTCAATTCCCCGTACCTGATATCTTCCGTTACTGATTGCCTGAGTGTTTACCTTTAAGCTGCTGACGATATCATTAGGCTTTTTGATCTCTATTGCAGCTTTGAGATTTTTCTTCTGAGCAGCATGAATATCGTATTGGGCGGCTAAAGTAGTACTTGCTTGAACCGATATCCGGGAAGGTAATCCCTGTTGCACAACATTCAGGCTGGAGTGCAAATCATTTGGCATGAGCCGCTTCACATCGTATGTGGCTACTGCTATAGCTGATGAACTAACACTCAGCACAGCAGTGAGATGATCGGATACCTTAACTGCCACTCTACCTTGAACATCGCTGTTATCCGCAGGCAGGATACCGTATCGAGCCTTTACAGCCGTTTTCCCTGACGCACTAACACCCAGTACGGCTGCAAGATTATCCGCTACTTTAACTTCAATAGTACTCTGTACATCATCATGATCCGCAGGGTGGGCCGCATAGTGCGCTTTTACAGAAACATGAGTATTAATATGCATATTGCTCACTATATGACTAGGCTTTTTAACGGTTATATGTGAAGACATGTCAGCCATGTCGGTAGGAATAATGGTCTGCTTTCCTTGAACTCCCCCGCTAATTCCCACTTGTAAGGATGCTGTGAGATTCTGCCTTTCCGGTACTCTCGCATGAATCTGCATGTCAGAATGACTTATCCCCAAAAGGTAACCAGCCATATAGTTTGCAACGATTTCATCCATCGTTAGCGCAGCATTGTACATCCGTACAACAGGAATATATCCACGAAACCATTGGCTTGCCTCTGTATTGTGTTTACCAATAAAAAGTCCATCTGGCTGCTTGATATGTTCAGTGACTTCAGCTTGTACATTTCCTTGAGGAGCCCCATTCAGAAAGGTAGATAGATTGCCTGTAATTTCGTCATATGCGCCAACAATATGATACCATTTGTTTCTGGGTAATTTCCCTAAGTTGGCATATGCTTTTCTCGTACGGGTCGCGATCTGAAGCTCCAATTCCCCTGCAGGGTTAAACATGACTAAAATGCCCTGAGTATCGTTCAACTCTCCCCCAGAAGACAAAACAACGTTGCCCCCGATATAATATATCCACACTTCAAAGGTAACACTGGCGATAGGCTTAGAGGTATCCGCGCCTGTACATTGGATATAATGGCTCGTCCCATTAAAAAACAGGGCATAGGGATCGGCGAGGGTGTTTCTGCCCCCCCAACCATCATCTTTCGTAAAATGGAAGCCATTCAGTATGCCGTGATTTCCTTTACCACTCAAATCATGCCATTGCGAAGTGGGTTTTGAGTTGGAGCCAACCTCCAAACCTTGATCGGCAAGGGAAGCGTGAAGGGAAAGGATTAATCCTCTCTTACTAAACATGAACATCACGCCCTATTCCATTGTATTGGAACATCATTACATGGGGCTTGCTTTCGCCCTTAGATCAAACGTTCCACCCGTCTTCACTGCAATATCCGACTTGATTCGGACATAGAACTTTTCCGCGCCGCCCTTGGCCAAGGTGCCATTAAAGGCTAATTCCTGAGCAGGCAAAAATGGAGTATCCGACATACTTAAATCAATTTCCATCCCTTTGGCTACCGTCGCACTATCCACCCATGCTTTGAGTTGATTCACCGGGAAATCAGCATTGTTTTGCAACCATACTGGTTTGGGGGAAGAGGTTTGGCTTGCTACTAATGTGCCAAACTCCAGGTAACGCAGCCGCTCTCCTGCATTATCGGTATAGTATTTACCAAATTCATTACGGAAGCCGAGCAATGGCAGATCAAGAGGCCGGAGCTTCCTTAATGCGGGATAACCGTCATTGTATTTGGGGTCCATAATCCAAGTATCGTCAAAATTCCAGGCCGCATTGGAATAGGTTCCCCTGTACTTCATTTCACGGGTAGTCAAGCCTGATCCCCCTGTGCCAGAAGCATTCTTATACAATTCCTTATCAAAGTAATTATCCGAAAAAACTCCACTACCTGTATAAATAAATCCACTCCAAGTGGATGAAGCAAATGCCTTGCCTAACGCAAGGCACCGTCTTATAGTGAGGGTAGCCGTATTTCCACCAAATCCACCCACCGTTTTTCCATTTAACTCCGCAACCGTGCAGCAATCCTCCACTATAGAAGAACTAATACCGTAACCTAGAAATCCCCCTAGGTAATCTCCTGTACTCTCGCCTTTACCAGAAGCATAGCATCTGCGTATGATTCCATTACCAGTGAGATAGCCTGCGAACACTCCAGTGTAGCTTACTCCTACAACAGTTACATTTACACTACAGTCCTCTAAGGTTCCATCCGTAGTTATTTGTCCTACCAAACCGGCACCATGACTTCCTGTACTTGTAACTTTGCAATATGAAAATGTATCGACATGGCAATTGCTAATGGTAGATTTGGAAACCTGGCCTGCTAATGCCGACGTATAATGAAACCCTGTAACATTACAATCAATAATATCCAGATTTTTGATCCACCCGCCCATCATGTAGCCAAACAGACTTACAAATGAATCATTGGGACGATAGATGAATAGGTTAGCAACACAGCGCCCCCCACCATCAACATATCCTTTGAAATACGATTCTTTACCCACAAGATTAAAACCAATGGGGTAAAATCCGTCCTCCGCCTGGAATTCTGTCATTTTGATATCATCTTCGAATTTAAAGTAAGATTCATTGCGGAACCAACGCATTTGAGATAGATCAAACTCTGTCAGGATCATGAAAGGGTCTTCCTTTGTGCCTATCCCACTTTGGTATCGAATAAACTGGCGATGCTCAGGATATCCTCCATTGTAATCCTGGCTCATATACCAATAAATAGCGAAATCCCAATTCACAAATGTGGATGCAGTCTTTAATTCCGATGTGGATTTGCCAACACCCGCTGCACTGGTTTGAACTCCAGAGGTTTCTATATCCCAGTAACAATTTGTGATTGCAGCAGCCATATTGCTGCTGCCTATAAACCCTCCAATATTGCTTCTTTCCCGAGCTAATGTGATATCCTCAACCGTACCCGTAGAGTAACAATATGCTATGGAAAGTCCACCAGATAGGCGGGTTACATCTCCAATGAACCCTCCTGCAATATTGCCGGCTGATCGAACGTTACACTTATAATTATATGAATAATTAATAATTGAGCTGCCTGAGTAACTACCGTTATCTTGATAGAAATATCCTATTAAGCCACCAACATATCCATTCTGACCTTCTACTACACCCGAAATAACATTACAATTATATATTAAAGTATTATATGCACAACCTATTAAAGCTCCTGTATACCCCTTTTTGTTAGTGATGCTAGGATCAATCAATCTTACATTACGTATTGTGGCTAATCTGGTATATCCAAATAAACCAACATAATTTCTGTCCTGATTCATGTACAAGCTTTTTATAGAGTAACCATTTCCATCATACACACCTGTGAACATAAGAGAGGTACTACCATTCCCTATTGGTGTAAACCCCTCTCCACTCTGAAAGCTGCCCATGACAATATCCCTATCCTGCATATACCAAGCTCCGGGCTTCTTCCGTACATCATCCAAATCCTGTTCGGTAGAAACGATATAAGGATCTGCCTGCGTTCCGCCGCCACCTGAGAAATGGTCCACATAAATATAGGTCTGGCCCTCTACCTTTTCGTAATAGGGTCTTACTCCGCCCGTCTCTTCCTCCGTCTTCACGTATATCAGCTCAGCAGTACCATCTTCATCCGCATCGCTGACGACATATACATCCGAGTAATCATCATAGGGTAAAATAATCGTTCCACTCAGATTGGAGGCTCCATGCACATAAGCGAATTCACGGCCAAACGGGATCTGCTCACGGGTTTCCGCATCCAATACATGCTGAACCCGGTCTCTGCCTACGATGTCAATTCCCGTCGGATCGACGGTATCCAAAATAATCGTGGATGCTATTTTATTTTCGTAAAAGGAATCAGCCAATTGCTTATATTCTTGATACATCTGCTCTTCATCAGGTGTTAGTGTGTAATTTCCATTTAGTTTTTTTCCCTGAAGCTCTTCAAACTCTTCTCGGATATTCTCCCAGCCATTTGGAGTGAGGACTTCTACAGGATATGGATATATACTGAATACTGACTTTTTATTGATGTTATCCACTTCAATCGTATAATTACGAATTACTGAACCAGCCAATTCAATTCACCTCCGATATCGGGTTTTAATGGAGCACTGAATTCCTGAGTAACCAAGCCGTTTACCTTGACCTGTAATTTACCATTCAGTTCCGTATTGGATACTAGTCTTAATGCCATATGAACGGGTGCGTTGAATGGAATCTTACAGATCGCTTTGACATGAAATTCAACATGGTCAATCAGAAGTGCCGCCTTATATCCAAAATTAAATTGGGTAATCGTACTGCTCATTACGCCTTTTTCTCCAGCCGCAGCAGGGCTATAATTGGGTAATCCAGATGCCTCCGCATCCTTATATGAAATAATGTCTCTGTAGGATTGAAACACATTACCCGTCAGGTTATAGTCTTTGTCCGGCGTTGAATATACCAGTTCCACCATCCTGCCAGCTAATTTGAAAATACCGTCACTTTCAAAGAAAAAGCTTTGACCATGCCCTACCATGCCAAAACGAATCAATTTATCTCTTTGAATAGCATAAAAGCTATTTTCTGCCTGAGTGACAAAATCATACTCAGAAAGGTGAGTACCATCCGTATACTCACCTAGCCAAATAAAATCCTGTGACACAGGAGAATATCCGTTACATTGTGCAAACATAGATATTCTTCCTCCCATTGTATTGGATATCAGTTGTTAGACGTATTGATAGGCCACACGTGTCAGAAAATTTACATTACCTGCCGTGGCGGTAGCTGGAACGCTTGCTTGTAGTGTCACTTGTGTGTAATTGCCTTTGGAGTTCCCTACGGAGCCATCGTTGATAACGCCCAGAATTTCCTTGTTTCCCGGCGAAAAGGTTCCCTTGGAATTGACCGTATTCCCGCCAGCCTGAATGACTTTCGTCGCTGTCCCGCCAATTGAAGTAAAGCTGGATTCTGCCATACTATCCACACGTACCTGAATCCATGTATTCAGGACCAGCTCACCACTATCCCCACCTGAGCTATCCTTGGTCGTAATGGTGCAATTGGTCATCGTAGAGAAATCAGTGTTTACATTTCCCCGGTTGTTCCAAATAAGTACACCCAGGGATGGAGAAGAAGATCCCGCGTCTATCGTCCCGATCTCCCATTTTGACAATGTTGTTACGTTGTCTGTTTTAAGCCATGATACTGCTGGTGCTGGCATGTTTTTTCCTCCTTCATTTTAGAAAAGATAAAATAAAACTCTTCGCCACGTTCTTCATGGCATACTCAATATAAGTAACTAGAATCGAAAACTAACATTCTGCGGAAATAAAACCTACAAAACTCTTTAGAGGTAGACATAAATACACCCCTTAGCTGCTACGAATGAGCATACACTCGTTCAACGCTTCTAAGGGGTGCTACTATAACTCAAGCTGATGGATATAAAGAGTTACCTGTTTAAGAAAATAGGATTAAGCCTGCTTATTACTTATTCAGCCTTTTTATACTGAATGAACAAAACATCCGGTACATCTTCGACAACCTTCAACGTATCCGGCGTAAAGTTAAAGCCTGTAATCAATCCGCCGGCATCCTTGATATAAGTGAAGTTAATACCTGGTGTTTGGAGTTGCCCATTGATGGCCAGACGTACCGTTTTGTCTTTGGCTTTTCCCTTTTTTAGAGTGTATTCCGTCTCGCCCCCAACGGCTTCAAATACCTCTTCTTCATCCGCAGCTTCGATGGTGCCCACTTTCACACTTAATGCTTTGAACGCAGCATCTGCCGCCTTCTCCAAATCAAGAATACGACCTTCCGCATTACCAAAAGCACCTGCTTTGAAGTAACCATTTGAAGAATCTGCATCCCGGTCATTAATTCCATTCATCAAATCCTCAGAAGATTTCAAGCGCTGCGCCAAATGGCTGAGAGCCAACTGTAAAGTCACTCCGCTATAGTTCGGATCTGTCGCAACCCCGATCAGTTGTGCGCCTGTAGCAGACGCCAACTGATTCCGAACCGCCTGATCCGCATCTTGGCGATCTTGTACCTCCTGACTAATCTGATCTTGAATAGAAACTATCAGATTCGAATTACCGTCATTGTCCAGCGTACCCGTCGGACCATATACATCCTTCATCAATTGAATCAGGTTCATATAGGCCTTGGCATCGGTGGCACCTTCCACGAATCCGCTACCGCCTTGAATGATCGCATCCGAAGGAATGACAGACAAATTCGTGCGAATCACGAAACGATAATCAATTTTGCCCGCTTTTGCATCAAATGTATAAGGCTGCTCTTCCCCCCCTTCTACACTATAAAATTTCAGAAGGTAGCTGCCTTTACTTTCTTCAAGACGACCGTATACCACGTCAGAATCGCTGTCTCCGATCGGACTGTCTGTACCGGCGGAGCGAAGCTGCACCTTCTCGCTCAGCACAACACCTTCTACTCTGTCTCCGGTTGAGATGGTTCTTGTACCGATATCGCCCGATACATCCAGTTGTGTGCTGCCGGCAACCGCTTTTTCGTTTACCTGTACAAATACATCAATCTTGGTGTCTTCCAAAATTTCACGGTGATTATGAAACTGGAGGTCAATGTACTTCTCTGCAATCTTATTCGCTTCATCAAAATGTTGATTCCGCAACAGCTTGTTATTCAACTGCTCACCACGGAATCTCGCAATACCTCTTGTTTCTGCCATAACCCATCTCTCCTTGTCGGGAATTCACAAAATCCCATTTATGTTTTGTTACGAATGCAATATAAGTTTGCTTGATGCCTTCTTATCCGATATTGTAGTCATATTTTGTTGTAAATCATTAATTTTTCACCTTATTTTCTACCTTATATAGTGACGACAATTTCTAGTGTCAAGCCTCTTAAGTCTTCGCCTGCCACATGAGTGTAAATACGAAAATGATCATTCTTGTGAATCATAGGATCGGAAAGAATATAGGGTAGATGACTCGTATTGCTGGATTTTTCACCTGCATGAATGGTCAGGTTACGGGTGAAAATATTAGTCCAGTTCGGCAACGTTTCATAGTCGAACTGTGAGCATTTTTCAATGGAAAACTCACTTTTACTTGTCCCGTACACTCCGCAAGAAGCATATATTTCCCTGATCTTACCTTCGAAGGGGAATCTCATTTCATATTTACAGGGACCCAGCGGAATCCGATCCAGCACAAATACCATCGTTTTGGCCTCTGCCCGCTCTTGAATATAATCCAGCCTGTCATCCAGACGGTGAAACTGAACATCACGCTCCGTATATTTACGGGCCGAAACAACCTCTTCCTCCAGCCTTTTGAACCTGAGATCATCAATACCGCCCCCACCCCCTTGACGATACTCAGGCTTCCAGGTACGGATGTATATTTCATCATCAATCACGAGAGGAATGTGCTGTCCTGCCAGTGGGTGCTCCTGTGGATAAGTACCCAAATCGAGACGAATCGTGTTTTCGTCCACTTCCTCATATCCACCCTGAACCAGCAAATGCTGCCCATTCAGATATACGTCCAGCATCTTTGTACCCAATATATAAGGATGTGTCAGACGGATGTACAAGTCTTCATGCTTGTCCAGGTAGGCCTGATCCACAATAATCTCCTGCTCATTCCAATAAATTAGTTCATTTCCATATCTGCGCAACGTCATCTTCGTACCAGCCAAAATCCAACACCTCCTTATATATGAGTAATATCCAAAATAAAATGAAGAGGCTTGATGCCAAAGTGCTCATTTTTGCGCTCTATCTTCATCCAGAATTTCATCTTGCCGTCGGGGGGTAGAGTCCCCATAGGGAGTCGCTGCATATAATCCCCTTGCGGATGATCCGTTCCATCATCATGACTCAAGTCCGCCCATTCATAACCAAACTCCTCCAGATATTTCAGGATCCCCATCGAGATCTGCTCGGCCTTCTTATTTTTCGAGGGATTATATAGCTCCATTTGCACCTGAATGGTATTGTCATACATCGTGCCCAGGTAGGTTTCCCCGCTTAAACTAAGCTCTTTATCCTTCCACAGCACACGAAGATCGGTACCATACAGATACAGATCACCACCGTACATATCCATTGCACCAAGGCTCGATAAAAGAACACCATTTTCATCATAGACCCTCAGTATGCCGCTAAAGGGCATTGTCGGAAGCTCCAAATGGGCCCCTGTCCACGTGGGCTCTACCTTAGAGGAAGCAATAGCATATCCATCAGGATTGCATAAAAACACGGAATACCCCTCTGGCAAATTTCCCATCGTTATTTTGTTGCTTTTACATAACACGAGCCTGTCTAAGCCAAGCTTTTCATATTCATCACGTTGTGGATTTTTTAAGAGGACACCTATTTTTTCAGCCTCCAGATCAGCCGAGTCAAATAGCTCCCACCCCAATCCGCGATCAGCATAAAAGGTCCATCGGTTGCCCTTTTTCTCTGCCCGCCATCGGCTATACTCCCGGGTCGTCGTATCCTTACTCTCCAGGAATTCCAGCCGATGGTAGCCATCCTGCCAGATGACAATGCCCCCTTCATCACCGTATGCAATAGGAACATAGTCGGCAGTAACTTCTAACAGCAGGGTAGGCTCATCCTTTGGTGCGTCAAACAAAAGCATGGTTTCCGGTTCAGTGTGGGACATGATTAACTGCTGTGAACCTGTATCCAGGGCGCAAGCCGTTGTCGGAGATAATTGGTAGCGGGAATGGATTTCTCCACTTTGGAACATGTCATCAAAAATCAATCCACTCCATTTCTTATAAATCCCCATGAGATTTCTATCACCTACCTTGTCTTCTTCCAGTTCCAGATGTTCCAAGAAGCGATCTTGCCCATAATCATCCATATTTTACGTTTAGGCATGCCCGGTATCGATTGATTCGTAGCTTCGGATGGAGTCTCGATCACCGTCTTCAAGGTTTTATGCCGCTTGGCCGACTCTGGGGCTTCGATACGAACAGTAACTGTCTTTTTCAAACGTGTACCTTCTTGTGCATCTGTAATCTGTGTTTTTATTACCTTTTTCTTTCTGCTAGCTTGTTGGTGTTCATCCTCAATATTTGTAGACATGACCTTCTTTTTGCGAGTTCCTTCAGATATAGCATGTAGATCGGTTTCTTCTATTTTTAAAATAGGCTCTGCATTTGTATGAGCAGGCACCACTGCTTCCAACGTTTGTTCGTTGGCTTGGCCTTGTTCCAGCTCCTGAATATCCACCATTTTGCTGATATCTCCTAGCGTGGCAGTTTCAAGACCGTCTCTGACACTGGTGTAGGTCTGCTTCTCACCGTTGGAACCTTCCTCATGAACCCATATGGCTTCAAGCACATTTTCAACGTTGTTACCTTGTCCATGCACCTGCTCGATCACAGCCTCATTCGTTCTCATGATGCTGTTCGCCTGATCGATCTCATCTGTAATCGTCTCGCGAACCGATTCCATAGAGGCTGCTTGCTCTCCGTCAACGAGGACAGCATCGGAGACCTGATTATATTCCTGACTGTCAGCACAAGTGCCGTTAGTGATAACACTTGCTTGAATATCCGGATAGACAAAAGCGTGCTCCGATGAAGTAACGTCAGCTTCCCTCGTCTGTTCTAAAAGCTCGCCAGCTTTAACCTCATGCCGATCGGCTTCCAAACTCACGATGCTTACACGTTCCGATGGAACAAGCGTGGCTTCCTCCGCTTCCAGGCTCTCTATACTTATCCGCTCCGACGGAACCAGCGTGACTCTCTCCGCTTCCAAGCTCTCAATGCTTGTTCGCTCTGCTGGAACCAACGCCACTTTCTCCGCATCCAATTCCCCAATATGCTGTGCACTTTCCAGCGGCCCTGACTCCGTTGTATCAAAGTTTCCAGTGCTCATGGCTGCCCTCTCCAAATGACTATATTCACCATCCGTAAACGATTGGAGAACGGCCTGTTCCATGGACTCCATGACACTTGTAGTGCTGGAGAAGGTTCTGCCTGTTTGCGTGTCCTGTATCGTGACACTCGCACGATCCGAGCTAATAAGTGCCCTGCCCAACGCTTGGATTTCAGCTTCGATAGACATGCGTCTTTCTGCATGTTCCATCGCATGATACGCACCTTCCTTGGAAGAATAGGAGTTACCGGATTCGAAATTTGTAAGCTGTCCCTCTTCAGCGGAAGACTTACTTCCTTGTTCAGCGTTTGTTTGTAACGTTCCTTCGGTATGCTCAATATTGGCTTGATCCGAACGAATCTGGATAGCTTCCAGCGAACCACCATCCAATGATATTTCCAACTGATGAATGACGCTATCTGTAATTAGACCAACCGAAGCCTGAGTTGTCCCTTCCTTCACAGCCTCTGCCACAATATTTTCAATGCCTGCTTCAATCAGTTCCATCGCTTGCTCACCGAACATAATCCGGAGCATTCGAGCCATTTTGCTGATTTCAGGGAATTCCGCAATCATTTCTCTCAGAACATCAGCTGCAAGTAACTCTCCAGGCTGCGTCTCCAACTCCAATTGATTAAAATCCGCAGAACTAAGGTCGTCCAACTCTCCATCTTCACTGACATATATCCGCTCTCCACGCTGAGAGTCGTCTAACGTTGCGTGATGTTCAGATAATGCTGAACCTAATTGTTCATTGTCGGCATCTGTGGAGGCATGAATATAAGCTGTACTGCTCTGCTCCACTGGCAGAACTTTAGAGTCGTCGTATGGAAAAGCTACTCTATACTGATCTAGACTGGTAGGATAGACTTGTTCATTTTTATAGACGGATACGCTTGTAGGCTCGATCAGACTGTCACGGCCTGAGGAAGCGAAACCACTTGTAACCGTTTCTGTCTGCACACCTATCGTGCCACCACCGAATTCCATACTTCCTACCACCGAGTGACCTTGAACTCCCTCCAGCGAACCGCCGTTTGAAGCCTCCTCCATTCGCTGAATTACACTTTCAATCGAGCTTGGTATAGCGGGTACGCCAACTTGTTGCAAACCCTCTGGCAGGTCACTTCCCATTCCCGCTTCGACCAGTTCCATCGCTTGTTCGCCATATATAGAGCGGATTTCTTTTGCCAGTTTGCCTTGAGATTCCGTAGCCTCTTGAAGATATATACTTTTACCTGTGGCGGACTTTTGAATCATCATGAACTTGTCTTGGTTCAACTCCGTTGCGCTCATTCGTTCATGTTCAGTACCAGTGCCAGAACGCATGGAAGCAGCAGTGCTATGCTCATCGGTGGAATCTATAAACTGACGCTGTCTGGCAGGCATCTGCCGATTCATGATAGTATCCTCGCTTTTGTCAGACTTCGCCATACGAGCTTCTACAGGGGCATCATCATCCTTTGCTCTAGCATCTGTCCCCAGTAGATCATCGGGAATAGTCCCGACTACCTGTTCAAGCTTCCCGGCTTTTGTTAAATCGTTGATTTCGTCCGAATCCAAAATCTGTTCCTTCACACTGGACTCTGATGTCTCAATCAGGGCATCCCGAATATCGGTTCGATAGCGCAACGCCTCACTTACTGGCTGGAAAAGAGTTTCCATCGCAAGGCTTTCAGCCTCGTCTTGCTGTTCTACCACTACTTCTCGATCCTGAAATATCTGGTGAATAACCGTCTGTTGTTCAACGTTGTCTCCCTGCTTCACCGTTTCTCCGTGAATTGCAGATTCTGAAGAAGGCGATCCGTTACCCTGACGCTGCTCAGATACAGAGCCTGCATCAAGAAGTCCCTCATAGATAGAGAAAATTTTCCCGGATTCATAAGCATCACTTGAAGCCTCTACCTGCTGCCTCATTTCAGAAACAGCGTCTTCTTCCTGCACCGCATTAAAAATAGAATTAGCCTGAATGGGCTCCTGCCTATATCCCTGCTGAATAGAATCTGCATGTTCCATGGAATGGATCTCGCTACCGATTTTCCAACGCGCATCTGACACTGTGGAATGTGAAGGCTGCTGCGCTTTCTGTCTGATTTCTCCTCTAAAATACCTGTGAATATCTGATAGGTAAGATACAATGGTCGAGTGAACAGCTTCCACGGTTTGACCCTCGAATTCACCAGCAATGGCTGCCTCTCTCCAATCTCTCCCGAATAAACTTGTAGCGGAATATGGAGCTTTGGATGCATTCTTTAACGTATCCTGCCTCAGTGTTCGGTACGTACTATTCACAGGAGCAGACAGATGGTAACGCGTATCCCGCTGTGTATCCAAGATCATGTCTGTACCAAATGCCAGTTCATAGCCCTTTTTAGAAAAAAGGGCGGTGATACTGATCAGGTAAGATTTTTTACCGTCCAGCATGTCACCGCCGACCTCCTTTAACCCTGTAGGTTAACTGTTCTTAACAAGCGTTTCCTTCAGAATACCCAAGCCGATCGGAGCGAATGGACTAATGGTAGCCAATGTGAACGGACTCACAGGTGTATCCGCCAAGGTATAACGGTAAATCTGTTTGTACTCATAGGTGGCCAGAACCTCTTCATCCGCTTTCGGCGCTTTACCGTCCAGGAACGTGATTTGCTTGGTTTCCAAATCCAATGTATAATCTGTGCCAAATTTGGCCTCGACACAATTAACTTTGATCACCAGATTGAATGGTGTACCATCATCTTTTAATGAAGGCTGATGAGATAAATGGAACACCTTATTTTTCCCATCACCTGTGCCCAGAATTTCATGATCTGTCGTTTCCACGACCTCCAGCTCGTCGAGCTGAGAGATATTTTTCGGATGAACAGCGTAGCATTCATCCAGCTTACCGACAAAACCGTCATTTGGATGAACCACATACATAGGAGAAATATGGTATTTTCCACTGTATACCGAAGGATTGAAACGAGACTCACCTGCATCCACCTGTTTGTCATGTGTAATGAAGGCAAGATAATGCTGTTGGTAATACGTTCCGCCAATAGATTGTTGAAGCTGTACCGAGCTGTTACCGTTCGAGGTATTCAGTCCATAATCTACGTATGTGGCACCTAGCTTCATATCCTTTTTCCATTTCACTTCGTCCTTTTCCCGGCATCCGGAGATCAGCACGTGATTTTTTCTTGGCGATTTGCCAAGCGTGGTCATTTTGCCAATGTAAAGTGGTGCAAAGTATGTGTTTTCAGGACCCGAGGTAGGATCGGGACGCAGAAACATGACAATACGGTCTTTGTTGAAGTTCCCCCAATAATAGATGCTGGAATCACGCTGCCAGCCGCGAGTATAATTATCCAGTGAAGTAAAGGACAACGCTGTAGGCAACGAAGGATAAATATAGTATATGCAGGAGTACACAGCGTCCATTAAGCTTGCTCCGGAATCCGGGTCAAAGTTCCGGGTAGTCACATCCCCGAAATTAATCATGTCTGTTCCCGTACCCGCCAGTACTCTGATATAAGAAGCATGAAGCTCACTGCCAGCGTCCGGCGCCTTAACCGTGGTTGGGATTTTAATCGTATTGGTATCATAGTCAACCGTAAAGTCGGCAGGAGAAACCTCTACCTGATTAATATACAACCGAACGCTTCCTGCCTTGATGGTCGTGTCAGCAGGTATTTTAAATTCTCGACGAGTTCCATCTCCGTCAGGAAGAAGGGATTCAGGATCGCCTACCCTTACTCCGTTATTTACAGCTTCCACAATTTTTTCCGAGCGTACATCATCGAAGGTAAAGAAAAATAAACGCTTAGGTAGACTTGGAGCATTAGCAGCAGGTGCATAGGATACGGTAAATTGATCGCTTGCTAGTGCAGCTTTATTCAGCTTAAACACGCCACTGTAAGGTTCAAAGGTATATTCTGTCTTCTGAACGAATACGCCATTCTTATATAGCATCTCCGAGTCCGCCTCTACAGGCCGTACGACAACCTGCAATTGCGTGTCACTACCTTGTACCCGCTGTGCTTCTCCAAGCATGGAGTTTTGTGAGATGAAGTCCATCTCTCCGGGCTGTTTGACCGTTCCACCGTAACCAAAAGCCATGCCGAAATTACGTATCTGACCGTCACTGCCTGTGGATCTGAACAATCGGACGTCAGCGAATTTGGTCGCTGTATTTCTAGGGTTCCCGGTTACTGCCCGGTATTTAATAAACGTGTTCCAGCCATGAGCATTGAATTGTTTCTCCAATTCCTGCGGAAACAGTTGAAAAGTAGCATCTCCATCAAACCACGACACAATCAATCACCTCTACTATTAGATTAGCCAAGCTACACTATAGGGTAGTTGGTTTTATTTCATTTCCTTCATCATCTACTGTGTTCACATACAAGCCAATGCCCGCAGATCTGAATTGAGTACCTGGTTTTTTGGTCAATGGGGAAATTCCCTCTACCAAGAAGTAACGGTATACATCAAATTCATCTGGACAGTTGGCCCGCTTGACTCTTAATTTGTTGGCCTTAAACGAAAAGGCAGCCAAGGAGATCGTATCTTTTAACGTACCGCGCACACCCTCCTCGGGGTGAATAACGTATACTTTGGAAGTATGCACCTTCCCACTGTAACGAGAAGGATTGAAAGTGTATTTATACAAAGGATTTTCAGCATTATTCCAGGCGCGCGGGTAATCTTTCTTGCCATCCGCAGAAGTTCTGGCTGGCGGCATAAGATTGGGCGGCGAATTCCAGGAAAGATAATGGGCTTGATATCTTGCACCCAGCTTGGCGCGATTAACCATGATATTATCCATACCATTAGCTGGAAAGTTAGGATATGATTTTAATAAAGGCATAATATGGGGTTGTCTGGTGGTGGTATCGTCAAAGTCATACGTAGCGACTCCATTCACCGTATCCATGATCGGAACCGTTCCTGCAAATAAAGCATAAACATTATCGCCTTCCTCAACCGGGTCCAGCTTGCCAAAGTAGAGCGGAATGATCGGAACCAGATTGTTTTCTGGAGCCGGTACATTATCACACTGAATGGTGAAAAAGAAATTGGTGTCTGAAAGAGTCCCCTTCACCGAAATTTCAGAATCACTCCACCAGTTTGTGTTTTGGACAGGATAGTTAAAAGAGTTGTTATAATAAGACTCCATCAGCTTGTAGCGCAGACCTGCTTGCATGATCGGTGACTGCATACGTGCTCCTTCTGCTTTAGTCACCGTAAACATAGGACCGCTAACCGTTGTTTTCCAGGCAGATTCCTCTACTTCGATATCTAGCGCTGCTCGAAGCTGTCCTGCTTCAGAATTATCATTCCAGGCCAGTACAACATCTGCACCGTCTGGTTTCAATCCTTTCAAATCCTCCAGCATGTACACATATAAAGTATGGGACAGCCGGTATTTGCGGAATTCATTCGTTGCCCATTCCCCAAACTGCTTGTAGGAATCTTTATCCGGACGCTTCACATAATCAACCAATCGAGGGTACCATGTTCCGGCGATGGCGATACCAAAGCTTTGATTATCCTTATTGGAATATATAAAATGCTCGGCAACTGTAATCCGGAAATTTTGATAATTCCTCACTGCATCTGAGGGATGGGTAATATTGGCGTCGAAAATGACCCTTTTATAATTGGCTGCGACTTTCCAGCCTGCGGTAGCCAGCAACTCTCCCAAACGGGGCTGTAGGTCCGCTTCCGTTACTTTTGGAGTAAATGCTGCTGCTGTCGTATCAATGAATGACATTTGTTTCTCCCCTTTCTTTGAATTACGATTGTGTTCTTTGCTACTTCACTACGGTAATGTCCGCTGTCGCCGTTCCTGTCTGTCCCAGCTCATTCGTTAAGGTAAAGGTTACGGTATACTTCCCCTCTTTATGAGAAGTAAAGCGGGCGTTATTCACCGTATGGCCTTCTGGATTCGCACCCCCTGAAGCAAACCAGTTGGAGATCAATACCGGAGAATGCTTGTTATAGGAAGACATCAAATCCACTCCCTCCCCAGCATGGACCGAAATATGGGACGGAGTCAGGGATACAACGAGCGGAGGCGGCGAAATAGGTAACCGTTTTTCTGGCCTTCGAAGATTTCCAGCCTTCAGAATACCGATACCCGCTGGTCGATAAGGTGTCGCTGCCCGCTTGGTCAATGGTGATATGCCCTCTGTCAGATAATAAGAATACGTCTGATGCTTAGGACCCTCTCCATCGGTGCAGTGTTCATCAACGGCCTTCAGCTCATCCCCGTTCATTATAGTTAGGGGCGACAGTAAAATAACATTTCGTAGTGTTCCGTGCGTACCATCTTCCGGATGTATTAATATAGCTCTCGAAGAATGTACCTGCTCCGTGTAGCGGGATGGATTAAACTGATACTGATAGGCACTGCTCATATCGCTGTTGTTCCAGGCTCGGACGTGCTTGGCTCCAGTCGTGTCCTCCCGCAAGGGAGGCATCCTGTTTGACGGAACAGTCCAGGCAAAATAGTACGATTGATAACGCGCACCATACTTTGTTCTCTTGACCATGACAGAATCAATACCGTTACTCGGATGAACAGGATATTCTTTTAACATCGGCACAAGCGTATCCTGATGACGTTTTGGATCTGCATCATCATAGTCAAACCGAGCCGATTGACTGAGCGCACTCTCTAAACTTAAGCCGTCTTTTGCAAATGCAGTCCCTGCGAATAGAGCGGCTGTAGCCCCCGCGTTTTCTGTATAGATTTGAAGCTCCACCCAGACTCTTGCGGAAACAGGACTAAAGCCATCAACTCCGGAAGAAGAGAACACTTCCAAGTCAAATGAATTTTTACCATCAACCCCGTAAACAGAGAACTCTCCAAGGTACTCTGCCTGATCTCTGGAATGAACGGGTTCACGGGCTTCCGTGGTTCGTAGCTTTACAAGCTCCTGACCTGCAACACGTAGAGAAATATAGTTTGATTCCGCAGCCACATCTCCCGATAACCACACTTTCATCGCCGATCCGGTATTAACCATAGGACTATCCGAGGAAAAGGTTGCTTTGCGAGATTCCTCACCGCCATTCAGTTCAAAAACGCAACTCTCGTTCATTATCGAATGGGTATTGCCCTTGACATCAAAATCGCCCATATAGATCGGGATCGAAGGTACTGCATTACGTTCCCAGGCAGGTGCTGTATCTGCCAGCAAAACCAACATGACAGTCTTTGCATCCACGTAGCCTCTAAGCTGCACCTTGCTGTCCTGCCACCAGTTCGTGAATTTCACATTCATGGAGGCTACCTGTTCATAGCGATCCATTTGCGGAATCCGCGTCCGCGAAGCAACGTAAGGAGATTGGTAGAATTGAGGGAATTGATGCGTAATCATAAATTGAAGCGCTTGGGTTTCATCGTGCAGCCCCCACATCGAGGATTGAATCTCTACATCCAAGGCGAGTCTTTTAAAATCAGCAGGTTGTTCCCAGCCTACAATCATTCTGCTCGTATTCACGAACTTTTCCAATTGATAAAAATACATCGTATGGCGCTCAAACAGGTTGTCCTCTTCGATCTTCTGAACAGCCCAAGAGAATATACCGTCAGATTGTGGCTCAAGCTGCGTTCCCCAACTGGCATGATTCCTGTGAATAGCGAAGGGGATTTTTGAACCTGTATTGTGCAGCTTTTCCTTCACACTACCCAGCATGGCCATGCCAAAAAGGTGTCCCGATACATTCCGCAAAATATAGTGCTTGGCTACAACAAATTCAAATTCCTCGGAGCCGTTCAGATCACTGTAATAAACAGCCGCCTCTCCTGAAACCCCTGACGCGAAGCTAATACGTTGTCCGCCATCCTTCTTCTCTTCTGCTGAATAATAGGAAGATGGCATAAGCTCGCCATCCAAATACACATAGTAGTCACCCTTATGCGCAAGCTTGGGAATATCTACATAGGAGTTGACGAGTGGAAGAGAGAATCGCTGAATCGTGGGTTTGACCAGTCGGCTCGAATACACGACCTTATGAAATTCATCCACAATATCCCATCCGTTTTGAGAGCACAGGGTAACGATTTGGCTTAATAGCTGATCTTCGTTAACGAGCATTTCCAGCCAAGGACTATCCTCTGGCATTATGTTTCACCTCCTTTCTATTGGAGCATTTGATAGTTCACCCATATATCCTTGTTCCTGCCGCCTTCATTAAAAAACTCAAAACGAAATTCCGTCCCTGTCGGACAAGGAATAACGGCTGTAAAATACATCCCTTCAGGTAGATCCTTCGTGAAGATACGTTGGCATACCAGCTTATCCCCTACATACAGATTCCAATAATCGCTGGACTCATAAAAGGATGCTCCCACAGCTACCGCAAGCAGCTCACAATCATGGCTGACTTGCATTGTGCTTTCTACCTTGCCAATTCCTCTGGATTCAATCCGATTACCCACAATGTACGGTTGGGTCTTCGTTGGCATAAAAGGCGGGTCCAAACGCCCCCCTACCATATAGCTTGCAAAATTAGCACCACTGGACAACGACTACACCGCCCTTACATAATCAAGCGTCAGATTTTTGAACAAACCATTTTCCCGAATAATGCTTCCACGTATAGCGTTTAACGATGGAATATCAGCCTCTTCTTCCATTTCTGCATTCAGGGTTGTGGAGGCTTCAAATTCAATAAAAAATCCGGTCACCTGCAAAAGATCGTCCCGATACAGCGTTAGCCGTTCCAGCAAGCCGTTATCATAGGTGTATAGCACTGATGTTACTAATGCAGGATATTGAGGCATTTCACGCGCCACGTCGATGGTAATGACATTTGGCTCCTCCTGAGCCTTTTTTTCCAACAAGTCGTCCGTCTGATCCGCATGTGCTCTTTCCTTGCGTACTTCACGTCGAATCAGATCAATAATCGGAAACACCTCGTTGGAGTTCGTAAAATTCTGGTTTTCCAAAGTTTACACCTCACCTTCCCCTTCAATATAAGAAAAAGGAAACGACAATTAACGCAGGCTGCGTAATGCCATTTCCTTGGATTGTATTATGGATCATACGGTCAAAATCAGGATGTTGCAGGAAGAGCGGACCAGGTTAGCTCCAAATAGTTAATCATGCCGCTTTCATTACCGACCAGCCTGTTGCCCTTGATCAGATAATATCCCGCATTACAGGTATGGTTGTCATACACATAACATCCATCCAAAAGCTCTATGAGCGGGTTGCCGCGAATGACAATGTTTTTGGTACGGGCTTGTCTTTTCATATCAAAAAATACTTTATTCGCTATCTGCTGCTTAAGATCACGCATGGATGCACCATCCTGCTCTTCAATCCACGGTAGCTGTAATCCGGCGGTTCTCATATTCCCTTTGGTGGCGACAATCAGGCTTTTATCCAGAAAATGCTCCGTTAACCCCGCAGAACCAGAAATCATCAGATGGTTACGAACACGCGAGTAGTCGGTAGAAGACGTCATTTCAAGCAAATGATCATCTGTAAATTCCCACTTGGAACACGCTACCTGATCCCAATCGGGAGTATCCAGAAAATTCATTCGTTTCAATGCAAACGTTCCGTAACGATCGCACCTGACATCATAGGGCAAATCCTGTACGAGCGATTGTATAGCATCTGATGCCCTTGTCCCCGCCTTGAAGGATACCTTTGCTACGAAAGGAGTTTTCCAGCCTTCGGCTGTCTTCATACATTCTTGATCTTTGGGAATTGTCTGAAGTTCTCCTGTTTTGGGATCAAATCTCATGTAGGAGTGATTGCCCTTCTTCACATCACCATACACCGTTTCGTCTATATCCAAATCGGGGTATTGGCAATCTTCACTGTGCGCACGCCATGAATCAAGACCGGCTGCAACCACAATATCCTTTACGATACTGGATTTCATCCAGGCAAAGGCACCGCCGTCCCCAGCATACGCTTCCTCCGGAGGATAGACCATATCGTTATAAAAGATAAATTCCTCCAGCATGTCATAACGGTCTACACAGTGAAATGTAAGTGTTCTTCTCTCGGCATCCTCCTCAATTTCACCCTTGATCATGCCTGTAAATACACGTACCAATTCATCGCCATAACCTGCATAAATACGGATGGGAGTCCCTTCACTAATTAAATGCCGTCGCTCTCCCTCCTCCCAATAGGTAAATTCGTTAGGCGGCTGCTTCCTTCCATCCGGACATGCAGGGTACCTTTCCACGGATGGGGAGTAAATCCCTTTGGCATTATTTAAAGTTACGGTGGCTGAGGTAGAAGACATGTCCATGTGAGAATGAACCTCCCAGTTCATTACATCCCGTTCCAGTGAAGCGGTATCCTCATACTGAAACCCGCCAACATCATACCATTTCTCCTTATACGTATCTGCGATATGGGTGGCAAACTGCTCAATAGAGTAATCATGAAAAGCATATTTTACCTCTGCAATATACAGACCACCGCTGGATACAGAAAATCGAAGTCTGTTCGTCGTGTCATCTTCAGATACGCCGCGTACCCGGGTATTTTCCCATTGTTCGATACCGCCTGGCAGTATGCTTTTTATATATACATCCATATCCGTTTCGTTATGGCAGGTTACAACATAGTCGGTGTACTCGCTCACATGGTTATGGCTATAAGAGCCAACATTCGTAGAAATCCCCTGATCTGTAACCTTGACCACAAAGGCTTTGGAGCCGTTAGACATCATGATTTTCCCTTGTGTTCCCTGATCGGACTTGATTCGGAACTGCATGGTAAATGGGAATTTGTTGAACTTCCCCATCCGTTCAATACCAGCCTCTTCCCCTATGGTGGATATCTTCTGCTGATCCCCCAGATCCGTCACCACTACCTGCTGATCGGGAGTCCAATCATTTATTGTGCTCATGGAATCTTCGAACGTCCAGACTGTTTTGGCTGAGACGGATTCCACATCAAATTCTCTGGCTTTCAGAAAAGTAAGTCCAAAATTACCTCTCGACGCCTTGGATGAATTTGACATGGAAAATTCGATCTTATGGTGTCCACCAGGCACCGGAATAGAGGGAGGATAAGCGAGTCCGTTTTTGGCATTTACCCCTTCAATGGTGGCAACTTCATGGTCGTCCACCTTTACCTCTACTCTGTCCTCGATATCCATATCCGAAACATAGGCCCAGCTTAAACAACCCGGCTTGAACCAGTCATGCACAAACGTGAATTTTTTTACCTGACCTGCCCCGTCTGTTCGTTGAAAACCTAAAACATTACGGACCTGATTAGGCGTTTCATTGGTGAAAAATTGTGTGGCACCCACGATATCCACAAATTTCAAAGGGTCCAGACTCGTTTTATGAGCCGTAAAATTTTTGCTATACGATACCTTTTCTGTAGTCCGGTTGGTCTGGTAGGATGGAATGGATTGATCTACTTCTGAATTTGCGCTGCGAGTTCTTCCGTCCCCCCACTGCTTGATTTTCACAATGACAGGTTTTCGTCCAAACTGGAGGCATTGCTCCGCATTTTCCATTAAAATCTCAATACGTTTGCCCTTCGTGGAGCCAGCCGTATCATCAGCCACATATTCGCCCCAATTTTTCCCTTCTACCAGCAGCTCAACCTTACTTCCCAAAGGGATGACAGAAGGATCGACAGCGATAATTTTGTAATCCTTCCACTGCCGTACATCTGTTCCGCCTCTTGTAATGCCTTCAGAGTTTGCAGCATTTACATAATAAGCCCACGCTTCCATACTATATTCCGTGTAGGAGTCGACAGCGCTAGCTTCCAACGATGGAGTGACTGTGCTTTTATTCTGAACAGTCGTATCCAGCAATCGAATGGGCAATTGTATGGATTTTTCCCCACGCAGGAAAGCTTCGGGGTTCAAATCCTCGCCATCCTTGCGAACCTCAAGATGAAGATGTGCTCCATCCCCATCTCCACTACTATTCTTGTGACCCGAGTTCCATCCTATAGCAATAGGATCTCCAGCCTTCACATGATCTCCCACCTTGACCATCATGGCATTGGGTTTCAAATGAGCATATCGGGTCGTCCAGCCATTGCCGTGATGGATATACACCGCGTGACCGTAACCCTTTACAGCACCTGCGGCAGTAATTCTCCCATCCCATACGGCATGGATAGTGTCACCCTTGTTACAATCCAGGTCCAATCCTTTGTGGAGAGGACGCTTGGGATTCACTGACCAGTGGCGACTAGTGACCAGCATGCCCTGAATGTGATTGGAATCGGTAACATGTTCACGCATTTTTGAGCTTGAAAGAATAGGCATGGGCATAGGCAAATTGGCGAGGCGGGCTATCTCGCTAGCCTTTGTTTCTTTCTTTTCACTTGTTAGTTGTGTCACACCATCAATGGACAAAAAGTCTTTAACAGCTGTATCTTTTACATATTGAACGACGCCTTGGTTTGGCCGCAAGCCGTGGACATAAGACATTTTATCCAGCTCTACAATGACGCGTGGCTGATGACCCCGAGCCTGTCCGTGCTTATTCATGGATTCAAAATTCATTTTTCATCACCTATCTGAATTTTTCTAGGGCCCATTCTATGAATCGGTTTAAAAATACGGTGGCTTCCGCACGTGTAATACATTTTTCTGGCTCCAGCATATTGTTTTCATAGAGCGGAAATACGTAGCTTCCGTCTAGAAACTGCTCACTTATCAAGTCCATAACAGCTTGCTCATACCATTGGCCTGAGAAAGAGCTTCGGTCCAGCAGGGTTCTCGGTGGATACGTACTGCCCTCCAATCCACGGTCGGTATATCTGTTATAGATATCCACCCGCATCTGTTGAAGAAGAACAAGAAACTGTGCTCTTTTCATACGAACATTCGGAAAGAAACGGTCATGATAACGAGCGTGTGCAGTGCTGACAACGACTGTCTCCTGTTTGAATTGCACACTCCCGGCCTCACGATAGTTATATCCGACAGTCGCGGGAAATCCGTTATAGTTGAAGGGAAGATATACAATTCCTTGATAAATCGCAAATACATCCTGTCTAAAGCCGAATGCCTTCTTTATAGCTTCACTTGGAACTTCTTCCGCTAGAATCTGCACAGGCAGCCGCTTGAGCTTGGTTCCCAGAACCGTGACCGTCTCCGCCTGATATTTCGTTTGGCTCTGATCATCAGCCGCCATGGACAAGGTCGCAGAAGGCAGGGAAATCAGACTTTCGTCCGTATCCATATAAGGTTTTTGAACACAGCCATCCTCCTGATAAAGAGGCCTGCCATATGCGATGCATACCACCTCAAGTCCGCCGGATAAAGGATGGGGCATCGTTATTTTTTCGTTTTCCACTCTTTCAGGCTGTACCTGAACTCCAGCGACGAAAACAAAAACTGGATTTTCAATATGCATCTGATAGCCGGGAATGGCGAATTCCTGCTGACCATCGAACGTTACAAAGCGCTTGACAATGCGTTCATGTCCTTGTTCAAAAGTGTCGTAGGGCATCCCCTCGATAAAGCTGTGCTCGTTGCGGGCATCCAGACCTAAACGAACCATATCTAAGATATCTCTATAAAACCAATCCAGTGGATCTACATCAATCCAACGTTTCATCTCAATACCCCCTTAGAATCCGGTCCACATACCTGTAGGACCTCATCAAAAAGGTGATTCCCTCTGCCCGGGTACAGCTCTCGTCCGGTCTGAAATAAGGGCTGACCTCGCCTTCATCCGCAGGGATGGTAACCATACCACGCTGCTCCATTTCCTCAATATAGCTGGATGCCCAATGGCCCTTGAGGTCCATGAATTGGCTTTTGTAGCGGTATTCATCACCTTGCTTGCGAATAAGCGACATTTGGACTTGGATGATATATTTAGTCTCCATCTCCGCCGTTTGAATATCTGGTTTACCTGTCACAACCCCCAGATAGATCGTGCCTTTTTCATCATAATATTTGTGCTCTGAGCCTATAAAGGATAGCCAGTCCGCGTATTCCTTTTTACTGTAAAATAGCAGTGTTAGGCTAGCTGTATAATGTGAGGTTCCACGATTAACCAAGCCTGCTGAGTAGGAAAACGTTTCATTAACATGGGATTTCAGATTCGGAGCCGGTGGCTTGTATTCGCTGATTAGCTTGGCCTTAACCTCGACAAAGCGAATTCCATTATCATAAAATAATCGCTTTTTGTAGATCGTATCTTCTGATTTATTGGGACTTTGCTGAGTCAAAATGTATACCTCCTGTCGTTAAAAATGATGTTTGCTCCGGTACGACGGAGTATGGATTAATATGACGTACTGCTACGATAAGCAGTGGTCGGATTCATAAGAAGCTGATCCCGCAAGCTTCCGGCTCTACCGTTTTTAAGACCTCTTCCCAGCCTCTTGCCTATGGTCTCCAGTTGGGTCGGACTTACGTTATTCGTAACATTAGGCAATGTCACATGGACAACAACATCACCGGAGTTGATCGTATAAGATGGCTGTACGTTTGTACGTGTCAGATATTCATTTTTGGTGAGCTCCGTTACGCCTTCTGGCATATGAAATGTTCCCGCTACCGACTCCATCCCACTCCAAATCCCCAACCGAGCTTGTAGAGACTGACGGCTCCATTCGCTGAGCTGCTCTTGGAATTTCCTTGGAGCTTCCAGCTTCATATGAAATGTACGCTGATGACGGAGTACACTTTGCAAGTCCTGAGCTTGGTGCTTGCGCATACGGATATACTCCATAGAGCCTGTTCGTATATCTGCCATTTCAGCGTTTAGCGTCTTCCTGCTTTGATCCCTCTGCACCTTGCTCATGTATTCATTCATGGGGAGGGTCAGCGGCTTCGTTTTACCATTCATATCATCTTGCATACTCTGACTCGGATCTGTTGGTGGCTGATCTGGTTTTTGCTGGTTTACTTCCGGCCTTGTCCTACAATCTAATAAGGTACTTAACGTGCGCTTGTGTTCCTCCAAACGCCCGAAGCGTAAAACTAGCCCCTGCTTCTCTTCATTAGAAGAATGCCTTAGTGTCTGAATAAATGCCTGTAGCTCCACAAGCACATCAGTCTCTATATTGCCCATACATTCACCGCCTTTTATAAAATGAAACTCCCGCTCCTCCATACGGAGCAGAGCAGGAGTGTCTCTCAACCAAGCATATTAGCCAGAAATGCCATATCTTCTTCGTCCGCTATTTTATAGTCGCCCATATAAGAGCCGTCTTCCCTGACTTGTTTACGGCCTGTACGGCGGATATCCGGACGATCCGTTCCACCAGTCCCGCTCCATAATCCACCGGCAGACATAGAGGAAACTTTAATGGTAAATTCGATATGGTCATGACACTGCTCCAGATAGTAGCCCAACTGAGGGAGCGTAAGGTCCCAAACCTGATGCTTATCCAGGTGACAATAATGGGCCAGCTTAAAAAAGAGATTCGCCCAGTCAATAGGAGCTTGCCGGTCATACTCCAACTCCTCATCCTCAGTGGCTACATGGACTTTTTTATTCCATTCAGACCGATCATGGCATCAATAATTTGCTTGGCCGTTTCGAGGTCAACATACTCTTCCAGATACTCAGGAGTCATCCAGCTATAGTAAGGCTTGAAGCCCATCATCAGCACATCTATCAGCTCATGATAACGATCCGCACCTTCCGGATCATCTGGGATTAGATTTGCAATAATAATGCCGGAATCAATAGCATTCAGCTTTGTAATCAGTTTACGTGCATCCTTTAACCCAAGCGGGGGCAAATAATACGTTTTACCGTCACGTAAACGTACCTTTTCATCTTCTTCAAAGAATGCTTTTTCTTTGATCTGCGCTTCCTCTTCTGTCAAAACCTTCTTTGCACTTTCTACCACCGCATCTGACTTGGAAGGCTCATTCTTGGATGGAACGGTGAACTCTCTTTCATTCATTTCGAAAACACATCCTTACGTATCAGTTGTTAGCAGATGTTGCTGCAATCTCATAACGCTTGATCGTGCCGAGCTTGTTATCAAAGCGTTCCGGGTCAATGACCGTCAAGGTTACACTATGCGTAGACGCCTGCTGGCGCTGAGCATCAATCGTGAAATTGGATTTCACACGACATTGATACAATTCCGTTTGGTATCCTTGCACAGAACCGTCCTTTTGCTCAAATCGACCATCATGAACCAGGTGAACCGTCAACGGTAAATCCCTGCTCGAAATATCCAGAACATCCACCACTTCATTGCGTTTATAGTTTACATAAATGGCTACATCCTTCAACGCCGCATTGAAAATCAGCTTTCCCCCTTCAGCAAGGTATTGCTCCTCGGTAGGGGTTCCGGTGAGCGAGCGTTTGAGAAGCTTGTTTCCATTTAGCGTACGCACCGAAATTTCAGGCGTGGTATGCAGCGAGGTACCAAAGACAAGCTCTGCCTCACACTTCCCGTTCACTTCCTGAATAACGTGCTTCTCTTCCAGCTCCCACACAAATCCATCATCATCCTGCTGAATTCCGCTCAAAGCGACAGGATAGACAATCACTACTTTTTTCCCAGCCAACGCTGCATCGAATACTGCCTTGTTACCTGTCACGGTAACTTCCGTGGTTATATCTGTGCCTGTAATCATATCCTCGTAGGCCTTCATAGCAGGGCTTGTCGCTGCGTCTTCTGTGAGCAGCACCTGGTATGGGGATTCCCCCGGAACCATCACAGTTTCCGTTGTCAATCGGTAAGACGCTCCGCTAACACCTTCACGAAGCTTGGAACCGAGAACGAGACGGACCAGATTTAAGTCAAATTTGGCATCTTGAGCTGTAATATCAATCGTTTTTTTACGAAGCAATGCATCCAAGGGCACACTGGAATCTCCACCCTCGATATCCTGCATATCCAGTTGGATGTCCAGAAGCATGTTGTTCAGTGTTCCAATCGTGATGAGTTCATCACTATTCGGAATTTTAGCCATAAACTTGCCCGCACCTTTAATCAACATTTTTTTGTTTTTCGTCATTCCCATCTTCAAAAACCTCCAGTTTATTATTCCATTCTAATGGTATCCCGATTGGAATGGAGTATTTATATGTGTTCTCAAGGCCCGCGTCATGATCTGAACCCGTGACAACTTGACCTTTGAACAAACCACCTTCCTGACGATATCAATATAAGTGAAGCATTGGATGTTTTAACTGTAGCGACGTACTTGATCTCTTCATCGTCCTCGTTTCTTCATACAGGGTCTACACCCCTCAATGGACGACCTCGGAATATGCTGCTGCCGATTAGACTGTTCAACCTCATGAGGATAAACAAGTTTACCGAACTGATCCATTATTTTACCTGTAAGCTCGCCGATACAATGCAGGCATAGCAAGGGTTCTCCTGCCATTTTCTCTGCCATAAAATTTTCTCTAGCCCTTTGTGTCACATAACGAAATTTACACCGGATACATGGGGTAAACTGCATCATCCTGTAGCCTCCTTCATAGTACAAGGTTTGGTTTTTTCCTTACATAGTCTCCAATCTTACAATTCATCTGACGATCTCTATACTTCAATATAAGTAACTGTAAGCTTCATTGAACAATTCAAATATTTAAGAATAAGAACGATTTCATGGGTTATACAAAAAAAAGAGGAGCAACCCCAAGCCAAATTACGGCTTGAGCGTCTGCCCCTCCTCTTCTGCAAAGCGGAAGTTGCGTGCGATGTACAATATCGGTGTACCCGCCGCGGTTAGTACAAATTTTAAGATATAGGTGGTGAACAGTAGCTCCAGCCATATTCCCCATTCATAGCCGTAAAAGGCGATGCTGCAAAAAATGAGCGTATCCATAAACGAGCTAATCATCGTGCTGCCATTGCCGCGAATCCAGAGCTGGTGACGTTCCGGGAAAAACTTGCGAATCCATGAGTATAGACGAACGTCCAGCAATTGGCTAACCGCATAGGCCGTCAGGCTGGCAAGTGCAAGTCTTGGTAATAGTCCGAATAATTGCTGCATCGGTGCCTGGGCAAAATCGGTTGCATTAGGCTGAAACACCAGCGCCATCTGCATCGTTAGCGTCGTCATAATTAAGGTAAAAAATCCGAACCACACCGCTTTACGCGCCTCTTTGGGTCCATATTTTTCATTCAGTAAATCGCTGGCCATGTACATAGAGACATACATTGTGTTTCCCAAAGTCGTCGTAATACCGAGCAGATCGATGGTTTTGGTTACCTGAATGTTGGCAAGCACGGTAGCCACACCAATCCAGGCGTACAACCCTTTTTTACCGAACAAACGATAACATAACAAAAAGAACATAAAATTGACGAGGACAAAAGCTGCCCCCCATAGCAAATTAAACATGAAAGCCTCCTAGTTTTGATAGCGCGGGATGGTTGCGAACCGCGGTTCTTCCGAAGCAAGCCAGAAAAACATTATTTTAATGTATCACAGATTACGATTCGTGAACAGTAATAACTTAAATCAATAAAACAACACAAAGAGCCGACCTTATGGCCGACTCTGAGTATTAATATGCACGCAGATACTTCTACCCCACAAGCCTGCTCCCTAAACTGCGAAGAGAGTCCCTAGCGTCCCAATTAGGAGCTTACCGTCGTATCTAGATCCATCCCCTGATCGTTGAACACATCCTGATCATTCTCCTTGAGCACCTTGCCTGAAATGAGTCCTGCTGTAATGGAATCATTGACATTCAGCGCTGTGCGTCCCATATCAATCAGCGGCTCAACCGAAATAAGCAATCCTGCCAAAGCTACGGGCAAGTTCATGGTCGACAGCACGATCAGAGAAGCGAAGGTAGCACCACCACCTACACCTGCTACGCCGAAGGAGCTGACCGTAACGACCAGAATAAGCGTGAGGATAAAATCCCAGCTCGTCGGATCTATGCCCACGGTTGGCGCAATCATGACCGCCAGCATGGCCGGATAAATGCCTGCACAGCCGTTTTGTCCAATGGTCGCTCCCAAGGTGGCAGACAAATTCGCGATACCGTCCGACACACCAAGCTTTTTCGTTTGCGTTTCAACATTCAACGGAATCGTTGCGGCACTGGAACGGGATGTAAAGGCAAAAACCAGCGTAGGCAATACTTTTTTCACATACGTTACCGGGTTATAGCCGAACAGAGCCAGCAAAATAAGATGAATGACGAACATGACCAACAAAGCCACATAAGAAGCGAGCACAAACTTGATCAGCTTCAAGATTTCATCCGGATTCGTCGTGGCTACAACTTTAGTAATCAGCGCCAAAATGCCGTAAGGCGTCAACCTCAGTACCAGCGTCACAATCCGCATCACTACAGCGTACACGGCATCAATTACCTTACGGAAGGTTTGCGCCTGCTCTGGCTTTTTACGATCCAGTCCAAGCACGGCCACCCCGATAAAAGCCGAGAAAATCACTACTGCCAGCGTCGAAGTACGACGAGCTCCCGTCATATCTTCAAAAGGATTGGATGGAATAAATTCCAGCACCTGCTGTGGAATCGTCATATCCTGAACTGTTCCAAGACGCTCCTCCATCTTCAAGCCCTGTGCTTGTTCTTTTTCCCCACTTTGAATCTCAATCGCTTTAAGATCGAACGACAAGCTGGTCATAATACTAACCGAAGCGGCAATAGCGGTTGTAATCAGCAGTACAGCAATGATGGACACGCTTATTTTGCCAAGATTCTGTCGTCCCTTCAAATTCATAATGGCTGAAATAATCGACACCATGATGAGCGGGATAACTACCATTTGCAGCAAACGAACATAACCATTACCTGCCAGGTTGAACCAGTCAACCGATTTCGTAATGACCTCCGAGCCCGAGCCATAGGCGTACTGGAGAATAGCCCCGTAGATTAGACCGAAACCCAGTCCGGCAAACACCCTTTTCGTAAAAGAAATATGCTTCTTCTGCATCCAGACTAACACGCCGAGCAGCAAAAGCAGCACTACTACGTTCAAAATGATAAAGAAGGTATCCATATATCATTTCCTCCAAACTTGTTATATTTTATAAAGTGACCCTTCAATCCGTTGATTACTATACCACAATACCAACTATTTTTGTAGGTTTTGTATTTATAAAATAATTTAAAGCAGTTTTTCCCTTCATCCAACTGAACAAAAAAAACAGCAAGCCTTCATACTTCGAAGACTTGCTGCCTGCTATTCAATACTTGTTCCTGCCTTAGACAATCACTTTATATAGAAGCTCCTGCTTCTTGATATCCTTGTTCTGTTGTCCAGCTGTATCCAATTCACTATATTCAGCTACATTGGTAACAATAACGGGCGTGATTGTCTCGTAACCCGCTTTGCGAATTTCCTCCAGATCAAACTCCAGTATCAGGTCACCCACTTGCACACGATCTCCTGATTTAACATGAGGTGTAAAATGAAGACCTTTCAGCTTAACTGTATCCATGCCGACATGTATGAGCATTTCGAGTCCAGAATCACTTACCAGCCCTACAGCATGTCCGCTTTTTGAAATGGAGAATACGGTACCTTCCACCGGAGAAACAACCTTTCCTTCCGAAGGCTCAATAGCCAGCCCTCTACCCATAATCTCTTGGGAAAATGCAGGGTCATTTACTTCACTTAACGGTTTGACTTCACCCATAATCGGGCTGTAGACAGGGATTTCAGATCCTTTTGGCAACGAATTTACAACTGTAGGTACCACATTATCTACAGCTTCGGAAGCTTCGTTTGCTCCAGTACCTGCATCTGTTGATGTTCCTGCTTCTTCCTTCACATCTTCAAAGCCCATGAAATAGGTAATCACTGTAGCAGCCACAAAAGCAATCACGAGACCAAGGATTGCGTACAAGAAAGTCGGTCCAATAAACATCGCCAGGCCAGGCAAACCAACCAATCCACCCATGACATACGCTTTTGTGCCAAACAGGCTCATGAAGCCCCCGCCGATGGCTCCCCCGATCAGCGCTGCCGTAAATGGTTTTTTAAACCGCATGTTTACACCATACATTGCAGGCTCGGTTACACCCATAATAGCTGTCAAGCTCGTGGAGAAAGCCACTGTTTTGACTTTGTCATTTTTGGATTTTAAGAATACACCCAGTGCAGCACCAGCCTGAGCCAGGTTGGCTGCTCCCATAATCGGAATCATATAGTCAAAGCCCAACGTTGCAATAGAACCGATCATGATCGGAACCAACGCGTAGTGCATACCTGTCATGATGATCAGGGAGAAAGTACCGCCAAGCAGCAAACCTGCAAGGGCACCTGTATTTTCAAACAACCAAGAGATACCGCCAGACAAGCCATTACCAATAATCGAGCCCAACGGCCCTACAGCAATCAACGTCAAAGGTACAATAATCAACAGAGTCAGTGTCGGAACAACAAGCAACTTCAGCGATGCATGCGTATATTTATCAATGAATTTTTCAACATAGGACGCCACCCAGATAGCAATAACGATTGGAATAACGGTCGAAGCATAGGTTGCCGCTGTCACCGGAAGACCGATAAAGCTAACTTTTACATTAGATGCCAGTAATGCTGTAATCGTCGGGTGTAAAATGGAAGCTCCTATCGCCGCCGCGATAAACATATTGCTGCCAAGTTTTCTAGCAGCACTCACAGCCAGAATAATGGGCAGGAAGTAGAATGCGCCGTCACCGATTGCCGCTAAAATCGTATAGGTTTGGCTCTTATCGGACATCCAGTGCATTGCGACTAAAAGGGCTATGATCCCTTTGATCATACCTGCGCCAGTAATCGCTGGCAAAATAGGTGTGAACATACCCGCGATAAAATCGAACAGCTTGCTGACCGGGTTTTGTTTTTTCTTGGATGCAGTGCTTGTACCTGTTTCAGTCTGCGGTGCCTTGGACATGTTACTAACCAATGATTTGTAGACATTAGCTACATCATTGCCGATAATAACCTGGAACTGACCGCCACTTTCCATAACCCCCATAACGCCTTCTGTTTTTTGCAGTTGTTCTTTTTGAGCCTTCTTGTCGTCATGAAGGTTAAAGCGCAAACGGGTCATACAGTGAACTACTTGTTCAACGTTTTCTTCACCACCAACCAGTGTAAGTATCTCTTTGGATAATTGATTTCGATCCATGAGGGTTTCCTCTTTTCTTTTAAGGTATAAAATGCGAAAATTGGCAATAAAAAAACCTGAATACAGAAAGCAGAAGGCTTTAGTATAAGCCAATCTTCTTTCAGCATTCAGGTTTTGCCTTCTGGTTTAGAAGTAGCAATCCTAAATCCCTGATCATACATGAAATCATTGATTTTTAATGATACGTTCGATATGAATGGTGAGATACAACATCTCATCCTGGGACAAGCTCCGACCATAGATTTTAGTCGTATAATCTCTTATTTTCTCAGCACAGGCATAGGCATTCTTATACTGCACCTTGACCATATCGTGAAGGGAATTGTCCGCACTTTGTACAGGAGTCCCGTTCATTACCCGTTGAGCAAAAAATTTGAGATGTGTAATAAAGCGGTAGTAGCTTAACGACTCTTCATCCAGCTCCATTACGAAAAAGCGACTCACAATGTTCATGATATCCTTGACGATGTTAGTCAGGGTTATCGTTTCGCGCATTTCGCTGTTGAGCTGAGCATTCACCAGATGCAGGGCGATGAAGGCTCCTTCATCATCCGGAAGCGTAACTCCCAGCTTGTCCTGAATCATATGCAGTGCTTTGGTCCCAATCGAAAATTCCTTGCGGTACATTCGTTTGATTTCCCAGAAAAGGGCGTTTTTTATATCCATCCCCAAACGATAACGCTCTATGGCAAAATGGATATGATCCGTCAGCGAAATGTAGATGCTGTCATGCAATTCCACACCGAGTATCGTTTTGGCATATTGAATGATCTCATCAGAAATTTCAACATATTCAATAGGGATATCAGACATCAGGGTCATCAGTTTGCGGGAAACCTCGGTGCTTTCAAGCTTAAAGATTTTCTCGATATGCCCTTCATCAATCTCATCGCCTGTGCTTTTTTTAAAAGCAATGCCTCTTCCCATAATGACTAATTCTTTCTGCTGCTCATCAATGACCGTCACGACATTATTATTCAGCACCTTTGCTATCTTCATTCCATCACCTTAGGCCGCTTGGAGTAGTAAAAAAAGGCAATACCAAAACTGACACTTAGTGCCTGCTTATGGTTTTGCCTGATATGATCAGTAACAATCCACGAATGTGCAGTTTTGAATAACTGTCATCATAATATCATATTAGCACTGAGCTGACAAGATTTTTTTGTAAACACTTTCATAAGGTACCTAGGCGAGCGGCAACACCAAATCACTGACGTTAATCAGCATGATGGTGCTGCCGCGTATCCGATTTTGAAGTTAGAAAACATGTTTGCCCAATGTGTGGAATGACACGTCCTGCGACGGTTTAATTGGAGTCTCCTAGCTGGTTTGCACTCTTTTCCACAACCAAGTCCGAAGCTGTGCTGATGCCAGATGCAGTTGCTCCTTTGGAGTGTTCCTCTTGTTCATCCGCAAAGCCCATGAAATACGTAATTACACCAGCCGTAACAAACGAAATGACCATACCCAAAACGGCATACACAAGCGTGGAGTCAGTAACCAACGGTAAAGTCATTAGTCCGTATAAGCCTGAAAAAGCTGTGAGCGCTGTTTCAAAAAAACACATAAACGCCCCACCAATAGCCCCGCCGATCAGCGCGGCAAGAAACGGTTTTTTGAAACGTACATTAACACCATACATGGCCGGTTCAATGATTCCCAGCATGGCTAACAAGCCTGTGGTTGCGGCCAGCGCCTTGACTTTGGAATTTTTGGATTTAATACATACGCCGAACGCCGCCCCCGCTTGAGCCATAACCGCCGCCACCATGACAGGAGCAATATAATCATAGCCCGTCGCAGCAACGGATTCCAGCATATCGTTCACCAGCATATATTTCATGCCCGAAAAATGAAGCAAAGGTATAGTGCCTCCATACAGCAGACCCGCCAATACTTCCGAATTGAAGAAGAACAATGAAGAAAATTCTTCTGACAATGTATGAGCCAGGGTAGTCCACAGCGGACCGAAAACAAACAGCAATAAAGGCACTATAATGATGAGTGTCAACGTTGGGGCAACCAGTAGCTGAATGGAATAGCGATTTAATTTGCCCAATCCTTGCTCAATCTTCGCTGCAAGCCAAACGGCAATAAGGATCAGTATAAAGGAAGAAATATACTGGGGCTCCGCCACTGGTAAACTGGTCGAGCTGATCTCTTTAGCGGACTTCAGCACTTCCGTAAGGCTGGGAAAAAACGAGCATCCCCCGATGACTGCTGCAATAAATATGTTGCTGCCAAGCTTTTTGGCTGCGCTTACTGCCACCATAAAGGGTAGAAGATAAAATACTATTCCGCTAATGTACATTACAATTGTAAAAATTTTAAAATTAGAATCAATATCCAGATACAACAAGACAGAAGCTATCACCTGAATGATTCCCGCCCCGATCAGTGCCGGCAGGATTGAAGTAAATACGCCCGAAATAAAATCAAACAGTCGACTTATCGGATTTCCCTTTGTGACCGTTTTATCGTTACCGGAAGTGGGCTCCTGTTTGTCTTCTCCTCCTGTCTGCGAACTCATTTCTTTGGAAAGTAAATCCTGATTCATAAAAGCCTTTTCCCCTTTTTTATGTATATTGAAGGCCACATTCGTACTTATATATAACGGCTTACAGGAAGTACATGGAAGGTGACATTCCTTATACTACTTTCATTACTTCTTTTTTACAATAGTTTTAAAAGAAGGGGTGAGATATTTATTTTCGTGCTCCATATAATCACTCCACCTAAACACCCAAGACCATAGATATATATTTTTTGTTTGTTTTTGGGCAAATATGACTATTCAACCGCCTGTTAATTATGTAAAATAGGTCTAACCTACTTTTTAGTAATTCATGGATTACTTCCCTTTCTTGTTCTTGCCCCTTGAATACAGCTGAAATATACATAGAATCCGAACATTTTCAGTTTTTTCTTCAAGCAGAAAAGGAAAATAAGTAGATCATGACTTGTCTAATGTCAAATTGGACAAGCGGCCTACTTCAAGCAGGGAAATCTGTATATTTTCTTTTTAATACCAACTTGTCATCATCATGTGGGAGGAGATTTTTCATGCAGCGTTTTAACCGTTCCATTGGCGCAAAATTACGGATTATGATTTTATTGATTCTACTCTTCGCGTCCCTTCTGTTCAGTGTCAGTTTTTATGCAGTATCCATGAGTATCATTAATAACAGTGTCATTCCTCAGGTGGATCAAATGCTGGAAACCGGGGCCAAGAGTGTGTATCAGGATCTTAATATTTCTTTGGCAGTCCAGGCACAGCAAGGAAATGGTTCGGATTCCGGGTCTGGTATGCAGATGGAATCTTATCTTCAGGATAAGGTTAACACTCTTAAGCTTGAATCGGCATATATCGCAGTGGTGAAAGATGGTAAGGCCGAGGTTATCGCACGAAATGAAAAATCGTTATATAAGGTCAAGGATGCACTGGTTCCTGTGGAGGATATCAAAAAAGCAAAACAAGGCGAGATGAATGTTAGCGATATTTACAGCGATTCATACGGAGTACACAAAACCGCCTTCTTTGCCATATCGGGCAGTAACCTGGTCCTGGGTGTGAACGAGGACGTTGGCTTTGTGCAGGACAAATCCCAACAAATTTTATGGATTTGCATAGGTATTACAATTGCAACGCTCCTGCTGGGTGGAATTATTTCTACCATTGTCGTGCGCAAGGTTGTAGAGCCCATTGCAGAACTGGTTCGTCATAGTGAAAAAATTGCTCAAGGTGACCTGTCACAAGAACCGAAGGTTATCGGTAACAACGAAATTGCACAACTTGCCCGCAGCTTCCAATCCATGTCCCACAATCTGAAAGAAATGATCGGCCATGTGCTTTCCACATCCGGTGCAGTTGTAAAAGGCTCGGACGAGCTGCTCCGCCGGACTGAAGCGATGGGGGGAAAAGTACAGGACTCTACTGTTGCCGCAGAGGAAGTGGCAAAGGGCAGTACCAGCATAGCTTCTGCTGCTGCCGAAAATGCACAGGCTATGGAGGAAATCGCACAAGGCGTTCAGCATATTGCCTCCTCTGCCAATGATGTATCCGATCAGATCAGTGAAGCAACCGAAGAAACAGTGAATGGTAATACGCTCGCTCAAAATGCCGTAGCCCAAATGTCGCAGGTAGGACAGGCTGCCGATGAGTCTCTTCGATACATCCACAGTATGAATGAGCGCTCCGAGGCCATCGGAAGCATCGTTTCGGCTATTTTTGACATTACAAAACAGATTCAAATGTTGTCCCTGAATGCCTCCATTGAGGCTGCTCGTGCAGGTGAACATGGACGCGGCTTCGCCGTTGTAGCCGGAGAGGTTCGCAAGCTCGCCGAGCAGTCAAAAGAAGCGACACAGCAAATTTCCGATTATCTGGTAACCATTCAGGAAGTATCGCAACAGTCCGTTGACTCTGTGACCCGGGTCAGCCGTGAAATTCATTCGGGAACGGAAATGGTGCAGCAAGCGAGTACAGCCTTTAATCAGCTAAGCCAGCTCATGCAAACGATCAATGCAACGATTCAGACGGTATCCGCAGCTACAGAGCAGGTATCCGCCAGCTCAGAGCAGGTATCGGCATCCGTGGAGGAGACAGCTCTCATCGCTGCCAATGCCCAGCATATGATTCAGGAAATCGGTTATAATGCCGATGAGCAACTGAATGAGATGGAAGGCCACAGCGAGGTCGTACGGCAATTAAGCAAGCAAGCGACCGAACTGCAAAAAGCCGTACAAAAATTCAAAATCAACTAAGATGAACTACAAGGAAAGAGGTATCTCTCGGCCACGAACACGGCTATGGAGATACCTCTTTATTTTTAAAAGCGTATTTTATACGATCATCTATAAAGGTTAAGAGTCCATCCCCATAATGCGGTAGATTCGGTCCATGTCCAAATGGGCCCGAACCACCTCTGCAACACGGTCAAACTCACGTTCCTTGGCTTCACGTACGGTAAAGGTGCTGTCCAGCGCTGCCAAGCCCTTGGCTTGTCTCAATCCATCCAGCCAGGAACGGCGAAAACGATCGTTATCAAACACCCCATGCAAATAGGTACCCCATACTTTACCATCAGCTGTTCCCCAACCTTCATCAAAGGCCGTTCCCTTGCCGCGACGAATATGGAATAACGTGTGCATTGGGTTCATTTCCTCGGCACTATCTGTAGGCGCGTGTGGTTCCGTAACACATTCCGTAACGCCCATATGTATCTCATAGCCTTCAATCATCGTCGCGGGAGCAGAATCCGAATCGGGCGCAATTAGCAACAATGGGCAGTGAGTAGACAAGGTTCCCTGTACGCGTACCGTTTGCTTTTCCTTTAAAAAGGTCGTGGATAGAGCCAGCCAACCTAACCCTTCTGCCTGCTGCGGCAACCCAGATTCGACCGCTTCGGGATCAAACAAGGCTGTACCGAGCATCTGATAGCCTCCGCAAATGCCAACCAACTGCGTGCGTCCCGCATTCATAGCCTCCCGTATGTCCTGCTCCAGACCTCTTGTCCGCAATTCAAGCAGATCGCCAATCGTGTCCTTCGTCCCCGGTAAAATAATAGCGTCAGGTACACCCAGTTCTCCGGCCTCCGTGACATAACGTACACTCACATCCGGCTCTGCGGCCAAAGCATCCGTGTCTGTAAAATTGGAAATACGCGGATAACGAATGACCGCAATGTCCAGCGCTTTATCCTTTGCAGACAGCTTGGGCTTCTTGTCCAGCACCACGGAATCCTCTGCCTCAATGCGGATATCCGGTAGATAGGGCAACACGCCGAGTACAGGAATACCGGTTCGTTCCTCCAGCCAGTCCAGTCCCGGCTGAAGCAGAGACAGATCCCCTCTGAACTTGTTAATGACAAATCCACGGATACGCTGCACCTCATGCGGCTCCAGCAGCTCAATCGTTCCTACCAGAGAAGCGAAAACACCGCCCCGGTCGATATCCGAAATAAGCAGCACTGGAGCGTCCGCCCAGCCCGCAAGATTCATATTTACAATATCGCGGTCCTTTAAATTAATCTCTGCCGGACTGCCTGCCCCTTCCATAAGCACAATGTCATAGGTATCACGCAGCCGATTCAGCGCGTCCATGACCGTCTGCTTGGCTTGCGGCAAAAATTCCTTTCGGTAATCGGAAGCACTCATATATGCATAAGGTACACCGTGAACAACAATTTGTGAATGCATATCCTTGACCGGCTTGATCAAAATTGGGTTCATATCAGTCGTTGCTTCAATACCGCAGGCTTCTGCCTGCACACCCTGAGCGCGTCCAATTTCTTTGCCGCCCTCGGTGACATAAGAATTTAGCGCCATATTTTGTGACTTGAACGGTGCGGGATGATAGCCATCCTGCGTGAATATACGGCACAGTGCAGTGGTCACCACGCTTTTGCCCACATCCGATGCTGTGCCCTGAAGCATAAGCACTGCTGCGGGATTCCTGCGGGACGGTTCGAAAGTTGACAATTGCCTCTTCCCCTTTTACCAATTCATTTAAAAATCTGCTTACAGTCCGCACAAAATCACAATAAACAGCAATAAAACAGTCTCCAACAATTCGTTCAGGGCTCCGTAAATATCCCCTGTCAGTCCACCCAAACGGCGGTTAATACGGCTTGCTGTGAAGCTTCCAACACCATTGGCCAGCAGCGGTAGCAGCAAAAAGCCTGTCCAAATGGCTAATTCGCCCGGATGGGAAAAGATTGACTGCCCCTCCGCTGTAAAAGATGTATTGCCCATGCCGCCTGTTCCTGTAAACCATCCGGCAATGATACATTGCCCTGCTGCGGCACCCAACGTGATGAGTACAGCCCAGAACACAGCCAATCCGGCACGTCTGCCACTCATATCAGCAAAACGCGCCGCCAGTCCATCATCATTACGAGCTTTCGGCCAGCGCTTCATCGCGCTTACCATAAACCAGCGGCTCCAAACCATCGGAAGCAGCAATAAACCGGACAGATCCCGTTCAGAAAGCACCGTATACAGCAAAGAAGCCTTGAGCATAAGCAATAGCACACAAGCAATGACGCCCATCGCCCCTACACGGCTATCCTTCATAATCTCCAGCATCCGTTCACGGGAACGATAGCTGAACAAAGCATCAGCGGCATCCATCCAGCCGTCCAGATGCAACCCGCCCGTGAGCCACACCCAAACGGCAAGGGTAAGAACTGCACATGGTAACGGCGGCAATACCAGAGAAGCAAGCACTGCAAAGCACCATACGATGAGGCCGATGACCATCCCTACCAACGGATAATAGCTTGCACTACGTTTCAGCAGCTCTGGCGAAAAATCTAGCTCTGCCTTAACTGGAAGACGGGACAAAAATTGGAAAGCAGCCGCAATCGCCTGACGTTCGCCGCTCATAGCTTGTATTCCAACTGTTTTAGTTCTACGGGAATGCCAGCCGTCACCAGAAATACCTCATCACAAAGGCGGGCGATCCGCTGATTCATCATCCCGCTTAAATCCCGATACAGCCGTCCAAGCGGATACTCGGGTACAATGCCGTCACCGACCTCATTGGTCACGATGACGAGCGGCCCCGGATACTGCTCCACGGCTGTCGCCAGATCATCCATGGCGGCACGGGCCCCAGCTTCGCCGTCCTCATCTGCGGCCAGCAGCACGTTCGACAGCCAGAGGGTCAGGCAATCGACCAGTACCATGGGTGCAGGCGATGGCTGCGGTACCTGACTGACGTGCAGGTCGGCAGGATTGCTGCCTTGTGCAGCCAGCCGTGGCTCTACGCCGCCGCCCAGACGCCGCAGCAGCTCCGGCAGCGCCTGCGCTTCCTCCAGCGTCTGCCAGTCGTACCCGGCAGACTCGCGCTGAAGCCGATGAAGGGCGATACGCTCCTTCATCTCCACGTCATAGGCTTGCGCCGTTGCAATGTAGCAGGCGCGCGGGGCGCGCGACATGCACAATCGCTCGGCAAAGCCGCTTTTACCGCTGCGTGCACCGCCGGTCACGAGCGCCTTCATCGCTCCGCGGCTCCCTGACCGTCCGATACGCCTGCATCGGCAAAGGTCGCCATTTCGCGCATAATGCGGCACGCCGCATCAATCAGGTGCAGGCTAAGCGCACCGCCTGTGCCCTCCCCGAGCCGCATGTCCAGATGAAGCATCGGCTCCAGCTTGAGCTCGCGAAGCACCGCCGCATGCCCGCGCTCGTCCGAGGCGTGCGAAGCGAGCATGTACGCTGCGCTTGCAGGCGCAAGTGTACGCGCAGCGAGCGCAGCTGCGCCGGAGATAAAGCCGTCCAGCACGACCGGACAGCGATGAGCGGCTGCGCCGAGGATGACGCCTGCCAATGCGGCAATCTCCAGGCCGCCGACCTTGGTCAGTACGTCAAGGGCGTCGTTTCCGTCAGGCTGGTTCACGTCCAATGCGCGGCAGACGACCGCTATTTTACGGGTCAGCCCAGCCGAATCCACACCCGTGCCCCGGCCAACGATCATTTCTGGCTCCAGCCCGGTAAGAGCACATACGACCGCAGCGCTGGCCGTCGTATTTCCAATGCCCAGCTCTCCGGTTACGAATAATCGTGTGCCGCCTTTGACTGCTTCCGCCACAGCTTCAGCTCCAGCCAAAATCGCTTGCTCGGCTTCCGTACGCAGCATCGCCGGCCCCTTCGCCATGTTCGCGGTCCCCATACGCACCTTACGGTTCACCAAATCCGCGTGAGCGACATCTGCATTCACACCCACGTCTACCACCTTGACATCTGCGCCTGCATGACGTGCAAGCACATTAATGGCCGCGCCGCCAGACAGCATGTTATATAGCATTTGCTGTGTAACCTCTGCCGGGAAGGCGCTGACCCCCTCTTCACACACACCATGATCCGCTGCCATGACCATAACCGTTTTGCGGTCAAACTCAGGCTTGTCCACCCCCGTAATGCCTGCCAACTGTATAGCCAGACTTTCCAGTTTTCCAAGACTCCCTGGTGGCTTCGTTAATTGGTCCAAATGCTCCGAGGCCGCCAAGGCTGCCGCCCCGTCCGGCTGTGCAATGCTGGCGATCAACTGCTGTAATTTTTCGTTCATGCCCTCCACTCCCTGCTCCCTATATGTGTTTAGCGATCTCATCATAAATTCTGTTTCTTCAATACTTTACTCAAATTACTCCAGGCGTTCGCCCCGACCAGTTGCATCCCGTGCACTTCTCCGCAGTAAAAGCTGCGGCACACCACTATCCGGATGAGGCAACATTACAGGCTCAACACCATACACATGGCGAATTCGTTCCTCCGTTAACAACTCTGATGAAGCTCCTAACCCCTCAACCATCCCGTCCTTGAGCACAAGCAAATCATCACAAAACTGGGCAGTCAAATTGAGATCGTGCAGGACAGAGATAATTGTCACGCCCGTTTCCCGCCGCCATTCCGCCAGTAGCTCCATAAATTCAAGCTGATAGCGCAGATCCAGATAGGTTGTAGGCTCATCCAGCAGCAAAATCTGTGGCTCCTGCACCATCACCTTCGCCAAAGCCACGCGCTGCCGCTGTCCCCCGCTCAAACGGTCTAACGACCTGTCCGCCAAGTTGGTAAGACCGAGCCTCTCCAGCACACGATCCGTAATGATTTCCGGGTCCATCCCTTTTTCCTTATCCACCTTTTCTCTACCAAACCAGTCCTGATGGGGAAAGCGTCCCATCTCCACAACTTCCCTTACCGTGTAACCCACCGGGGGGAGCCCTTCCTGCTGGAGCACAGCTACAAGACGGGAAAGCTCTTTTCTGCCATAGCTGCTGACCTTTTTACCATATACAAGAACGTTTCCCGAAGTCGCGTGATCCACCCCGGAAAGCAGATGCAGCAACGTCGACTTTCCACTCCCGTTCGGGCCGATGATGCCCCACCAATCTCCTTCGTCTACACTCCAGCTTATATTTTTTAACGCATGGAATTCCCCAAAATCACGAGTCAGACTGGCAATCTCCAACGCCCGGACTCGCGATGCCTGTGGTCCACTTGCTTCTTTCACAGCAGTCCCCCCCTGCGCAGCTTCTTGTTCCGGTACAGGAGATATGCGAAGAACGGTGCACCGACAAAGGCTGTCATGACACCAAGAGGAATTTCCGTCGGAGCCAGCAATGTACGCGCCGCAGTATCGGCCCAAACCATAAAAATAGCCCCGCCCAGCGCGGATAACGGAACAATCATCCGGTAGTCGGGTCCCGTCACCAGACGGATGATATGCGGTACAACGAGTCCCACAAAGCCAATCACCCCGCATACCGAGACAGCCGCAGCCGTCAGCAGCGTGGATATGATCAGAACGGATAGCTTCGTTGCATCTACATTAACTCCCATATGAGCTGCCTGACGTTCACCCAAAGCCAGAATATTCAGCACTCGTGCCCGGTTCCACAGAAACACCAGCCCAATGACCACATAAGGCAAAAGGATGCCTGTATACGACCAGCCGCGCAGACTAAGGCTCCCCATTGTCCAGTACAATATTTCATTAACCGTCTCCTTCGACATGGCTGTCAGAAAAGAAACAACCGCACCCAGAAAAGATTGCATCACCACGCCTGATAAAATAAGGCTTTGCGTTGGAATTTTTCCGCCTTCCCGCGCCAACGTTAGCACCATCCACAACGTCAGCATTCCAGTCGTAAATGCCACCAGCGGCAGTGTCCATACGCCTACAAACGAAAATCGAAGCCCCCAATAAATCAGCACTGCTGCCCCTACCGAAGCACCCGAGGATACCCCCAGCGTGTACGGATCAGCCAGCGGATTGCGCAGCACACCTTGAAATCCGGCTCCCGCCAGCGCAAGCGCTGCGCCTACCAGCATTCCCAGTAAGACACGCGGCAGTCTGATCTTCAAAATAATCTGCTCTGTGGATGGATTCCAATCCGGTGTAAACGTCTCACCTAACCACGGCAGATGGTTGACCAGAATACCCGTGATTTGGCTGACGGGAAGCTTGGCCGAGCCGATGCCGAGACAGAGCAACAGCGTCAGCAGCAATAAGGCAAGACCTGCCCCTCCAAAGCCGATCAGTCTACGAGTCATTTGAAAATTTCAGGATACACGCCCTTGGCCACTTCCTTGAGACCTTCCGTTACACGCGGACCCGGACGACTGATCAGATTATCATCCACGGCAAACACCCGGTTTTGACGAACAGCCGATATTTGATCCCAGCCACTGCGGGCTTTGATGATATCGCCGAGCGTCTGGCCTGTTTTGTCGTCCTTGACATTTTTGCTGTATAAAATTACGTCCGGATTCGCCGCTATAATATTTTCCTCACTGATCTGGTACCAGCCCTTTTGGGTTGCAGCGACATTTTCCCCGCCCGCCAAAGAAATCAGCTCATCCATAAACTCTCCCTTGCCAACCGTCCAGCCGGGTGAAAATTCGACGTATACTCTCAGCTTCTGCCCTTTGCCGATATTTTTAACACCGTCTTTCACTTCCGCAACATCTGCTCTCATCTTGTCGGTTACCGCTCTCGCTTCTTTCTGATGGTCAGTGATCTTCCCGTACAATTCAATGTTAGCCATGACATCTTCAACCGTTTTCGGCTCGGTTTTAAAAATCATGATTCCCAGGTCACGCAGCTTGGTCGTCGCCTGCTCACTGAGCGATATTCCTGCAAAAACGACTTCGGGATTCGCGGCGATGATCGCCTCTTCATTCGGCTTCATAATACCGCCCACTTTGGGCTTCTTCGTAGCCGCTTCCGGGTAATCGGAATAGTCGGATACGCCGACAATTTCCTTATCCAGTCCAATGGCGAACAGCGCCTCGGTTTCAGCCGGGGAGACGGAAACGATTTTGTCCGGCGCTTTTTTGAACGTAAACTCCTGTCCGGTCGCATCCTTAATGGTCAGCGGGTAGACCGTTTTTCCCGGAGACTCCTGAGCGGTTGCTGTCTGTCCTGGTTGCTGTGAGGCTTGATCCCCTTTATTTTCAGCGTTCTTTCCGTTAGCTCCACATGCACTCAGCACAACCGCCAAAATCAGAGCCAATAAGCCTGTAGTCCAGACCTTCATTTTATTTCCTGCCATGATTTACACCCCTCCATATAAATTCTTTTAAGATCGTCACTTGAACATCATCCGATATCTGCTAAATCCAGCCTTCTTTTCCTTTCAAAAAACCCCTGCATCCTCAGATAAGGACACAGGGGTCACGTTAGCGCAGATCGTACGCAGGCGGCAGTTTCTTCCGCATGGACAGTCACTGCGAACACGTCATCCTTTCCTCGAAGGACTATGGTGACAGGCGGACGGGCAGGTATCCTGACTTACAGAAACATGCGACAGCCTACTGCTCATTCATATGCTTTGTGGCACATAAAGCATAGCGGGCTGGCATTTTTCCATTTACAGTGGCGGGACCGCGCCGGATTCACACCGGCTTCCCTTTTAACAGCGCACCGGAAAGAACCCGAGGGTTTCATCCCGCTGCACCGACCTCGTCTGCTGGATATTTGATGTAGTGTTGGTCAAGCCGTTCTTTTACTTGATGATTATAGGTTAAAAAAGACTGGCTTACAACCCAAACCGCCTGTTCACCTGCCCCTATCTGACCTAAAAAGAAAGCACCTCTCCTATCCACTGGTGTCGCTCTCCCAGCCTCAACCGAATCGTAATTGCCGCTCCCGGCTTCGGATTCAAACTCCAAAAATCATGACCCGGTACCAGCATACAAGCCAACTGACGAATCACTCCACCATGCGTGACGACCAGCACAGAAGGTGGAGCATCAGGCATGCCTGTTTTCTGAACATCCATCATTTTACGCCACTCATACAAAGAGTCTAGGAATTCATCGAGGCGGTTCACAAAGTCTGCCCAAGGCTCTCCCCCCGGCGGTGTAACTCGTTGCGGCTCATCAATCCACGCGCGGTACAGCGCCACATCCTTGAGCATGTCATACGTTTTTCCATCCCATTCCCCAAAATGAAGCTCTCTCAGACGTGATTCCATGATGACAGACCAAGCAGACCTATTAGATAGGAAACGTTCAGAATCCCATTTCGATGTCAGCTCCAACCGTGATTCCGGTTTCAATTCGAAGTGGGTTCCCTCTCCAAGCTCTGGTCCCAGTTCCGATTTCGGCAAAATGATCTGCAAGGTCTGACGGCAACGTATCAAGTCACTGCAATAGATTCGGACAAAGGAATGCCTCTGTAATTTTTCCCGCAAAGGCTCTAGTTCTTGCTCTGCTCCCGGTAGCAATCCCAGATCGAAGTGCCCCAGGTACCGACGTTCCCTGTTCCATAAGGTTGTGCCGTGCCGCACCAGCACAAGTTCCAAGTCCCACTGCTGATGTTCTGTAAAATAATGCTCCAAGGTCATATCGCTTCCTGCTCTATTGGCAGCATTCGGTGCGTCACGCTTCATCACGGCGTCCACCCCAGTGCATAGCATCCGGCGGACACGAACAGGCACAACCCCACAAACATACTGGACACGGCAAACATCAGCCGGATCGTATGCCGAATATCATCCGGCTCCATCGGTCGCACCAGCTCTCCCATATATGCGCGGAAGGAGCGCACGCCATGATACACATTATAGCCCCCGAGGCGAATCCCCAATGCACCCGCAACTGCTGATTCTGGAAAGCCACTGTTCGGACTGGGATGCAGCCGCGCATCTCGCCTTACCATACGCCAGCTACGTCCAGCATCATGCCCATAAACCCACGCCGCTACTACCAGCATACCCGCTGTCAGGCGTGCCGGAATGTAATTAGCGACATCATCCAGACGTGCCGAGGCCCAGCCCAAATGCAGATACTTTTCATTTTTGTAGCCAACCATGGAATCGAGGGTATTCACGGCACGATAAGCCAGCGCTAATGGTGCTCCCCCGATCAGGGCATAAAAAAGCGGGGAAATAATCGCGTCCACGATGTTTTCAGCCACCGTTTCGACGGTACCGCGCACAATCTCAGGCTCATCGAGCTGCTGCGTATCCCGCCCGACGATCATTCCCAGCTCCCGGCGTGCCGCAGGCAGATCACCCGCCTTTAATTCGCGATACACTGCCAGTCCGGCGTCCTTTAGTCCTTTGGAAGCAATCGTGGTGGCGATCAGCACAATTTCCGCGCCGACAGACAGCCACGGATGAATCCAGGCGAGCAAGCGCAGTAACGCCCAGCCAAGCGCGAAGGAGCCGCCCACCACAATCAGTGGTAACAGCAAGCCAGCGCGTTTCAAACCACGGTCACTGTGAACCCGGCGGCGAATCGCCTTTTCCAGGGCAGAAATGGCATGTCCCATGCCGATGACCGGATGTGGAAACCACCTCGGATCGCCGATCAGCCTGTCCAGAAGATATGCAGCCATCATGATCAAGCTAACCGTCACGCCGCCGTTCCTCCTCCAGCACTTCGCCCAATACAGACAGCAGCATGTCGTTGGCTTCCGTGTCCTTGACTGCAATTCGAAAATGGCTCGTCGTCAGCCCCGGGTACATGGCACAGCTCCGTATAAGAATCCCGCGCTGTCCAAGCGCCTGTTGAATGGCTGATGCGCTCCACGTCCCCGGCGCCCGTGCCAGGACGTAATTCGCTTCACCGGGGATGACACCGCAGCCCCATTCCGCCAAAGCGGTCAGCAGACGGCTACGCTCCGTAGCAATCAGCTCCCGCGTGCGCCGCTCGTACGCCTCACCACTCCGCAAACACGCCTCTCCAGCCAGCAACGCCAGTCCGTTCACGCTCCAGGTCACCTGCTTGGCCGTCATTCGCCGGATATAATCCGGATGAGCAACCGCGTAGCCCAAGCGCAAGCCCGGAATGGCATAAAATTTCGTCATCGACCGGATTAAAATCACATGAGGATACCGATCCAGCACAGGCAGCAGTGAAATTTGCCGCTCCAGCGGGATAAAATCAATAAACGCTTCATCCACCACTAGCACGGTGTCCGTTTTCCCCGCCGCCTCTGCCAGCTCGCGCAGCTCCTGATCGCCGTATTGCACACCGTTCGGATTATTCGGCTGACCTAGGAACAGAACATCCACCTGCTCCATAAGCTGAAGTATGTCTTCCACGTCCGCCTTCCATTGAAGCGAGGCCTTGCCGTACACCCGGCTTATCTCGGCTCCGAATTTACCCGCCAGCTCTGCATATTCCGAAAAGCACGGCTCCACCGTGCCCACACGCTTGGGAGCCAGTCCAAGTAACAGCAACGCCATGCTCTCAGCCGCACCGTTTCCGATACTCAGCGACTCTGGTGGAACATGCAGTCGCCGCGCCAGCGTATTTTTAAAATTCCGGTGTCCGGGATCTGGATAGCGAACCACAGTGTCCAACGCGCTTTGTAGCACCTCAAGCACCTCCGGTGGCGGACCCAGCGGATTGATATTTGCGCTAAAATCTACAAAATCCGCAGCCGCCCCGCCGAATGTCGCCGCAGCCGTCTCCCTGTCCCCACCGTGACCGTAAACCTCTATCATATTGCCTATCATCCTTTCCGGCCGTTCCGAATCATTTAGCTCCATTATGGGGCTGCTTTTCGCGTCCCGTCAATGCAAATGAGCTTTTGTGTACGTCGCTCACTTGGGTTACAATAGAAGGAGGTACACATAAAACTACACAGTTTGTATATACGGAGGAATGGACATGCTGTTCATCGACAACCAGGGCATACACGATCCAGCCATTAATCTTGCCATTGAGGAGTACGCGCTCAAGCATCTTCCGCTGGACGACAGCTATCTGCTGTTTTACATTAATCAGCCTTCTATTATTATAGGCAAGCATCAAAATACCATTGAAGAAATCAACGCCGAGTTTGTCAGAGACAACAACATTCAAGTCGTTCGTCGCCTTTCCGGCGGCGGGGCTGTATATCATGACCTCGGTAATTTAAATTTCAGCTTCATTACCAAGGATAACGGGGAGTCCTTTCATAATTTCCTCAAATTCACACAGCCTGTCATTGACGCCCTGCGCCAAATGGGTGTGGAAGCCGAAATGACCGGACGCAACGATCTTCAGGTCGGTGAGCGCAAAATTTCAGGGAACGCCCAATTTGCCACGCGCGGACGCATGTTCAGCCACGGTACATTGATGTTTAACCTGAACCTGGACAATGTGGCCGCATCACTGCATGCCAATCCTGAAAAGTTTAAATCCAAAAGTACTAAATCTGTCCGTAGCCGCGTCGCTAACATCAGCGAGCTGATGGACCGTGAGATGACCATTGAGCAATTCCGCGAGGAGCTGCTGCGTTACATATTCGATGCAGAGCTGGATCAGGTACCCCAATATAAGCTAACCGATGCCGACTGGGACAAAATCCATGAAATTTCTGCTGAACGCTACCAATCGTGGGACTGGAACTACGGTCAATCCCCTGAAAGCAATATCAAGCACACCCGTAAATTTCCGGTTGGCATTATTGATATCCGCATGGATCTCAAGGAAGGCCATATCCGTGATATTAAAATCTACGGCGATTTCTTCGGTGTGGGTGACGTCGCTGATATTGAAAATATTCTGCGCGGCAAGCGCTACGATGAAGATGAAGTTCGTCAAGCCTTGTCCTCTCTCGATTTGAAGCATTATTTTGGTAATATTGAATTGGACGATTTTGTCGGACTCGTATTTTTGGAAGACTAACAGCTACTTTTCCCCATTGATTCAATCCAATTCTTCAGTGGTTATAAGGGGACAGGCTCTTAAAGGAGTCGTCCCCTTTTCATTGTGATATTGTCATTTTGAATATTATAAGATACAATTTGAACATTGCCCCATGATAGAGATAAAGGAGAGAATACCGATATGTATAAATTAATTGCCATTGATATTGATGATACACTCATTAACGACCAGAAAGAAGTTACTCCTGCAACGCAACTGGCGCTTGAAGCTGCTGTAGCCAAAGGTGTCGTGGTTACACTTGCAACAGGACGTGCTTACGCATCTGCCAAACAACTCGCCCGTCAAACCGGCTTGAACGTTCCAATCATTACGTACCAAGGGGCCTTGATTAAAAACCTGCTGGACGAAAACGTGCTGTATGAGCGTTATGTTCCACTCGTGGCTGCTCGTCGCTTGTATGAATTCTGCGTGGAACGCAATCTGCATCTGCAAACGTATATAGATGACAAATTGTACACACGTGAAGATAATCAGAAAATCAAAGATTACACCGAGCTGAACAATACGGAATATTTTGTAGAGCCTGTATTCAGCAAAGTGGTAGAACTGCCTACGCCTAAAATGCTGATTATTGACGAGCCGGAAGTGCTGGACAAATTGATTCCAGAACTGCGCGAGCTGCTTGGTGATGAAGTGCATATTACCAAATCCAAGCCTCATTTTCTGGAAATCATGCACCATGAGGGTACCAAGGGCCACGCTCTTACCTTCCTTGCTAACCATTATGGCTGTGATCTGTCCGAAACGATTGCAATTGGCGACTCCTGGAATGATCACGAAATGCTCGAATGTGCGGGTCTCGGCATAGCGATGGAGAATGCCATTCCTGATTTGAAAAAGCTGGCTGATTACATTACTAGCAGCAATAACGAAGACGGTGTTAAGCACGCCATCGACAAATTCGTGCTGAATGCTGAATAAATTGAGATAAATAACACAACAACAAAACCTCCAAACGTCGCATGTTCAGTAACACGCGATAGCTTGGAGGTTTTTTCTGTCATATCATATGATGCCTAACAAATTCAAAATATCAGGCAGCAGAACGCACCTTTCGCCTGTTCACCAGACGGATAATTCCATTGTTCATAAGCATTAATCCGGTCACAATGAGCAGCACCCCTGCCAGCATCCACCAGCTTACATGCTCTCCGTACACCAAGGCTCCCAATCCCACCGCAATCGGCGGTGAAATATACAACCACGTCGTCGGGAAAAGAGGATTTGTACGCTCCATGAGCCAGTAAAACAGTGTATGTGCAATCATCGAACCAAACAGAATCAGATACAATAAAGAGCCCATGGCAGGAAGGTACTGCCACCCCTCAGAACTCCACGGCTCCGTGATCGCAGACAGTAACAGCAGCATCCATCCCCCATGGAGCATTTGCGCCGCATTCAGGGCAATCGGGTTCGTTTCCCGAAATACATCCATCACCCGCTTGGAATAAAGTGCTCCCCCGGAATAACACAGCTCCCCCAGCAAAATGACAAGGCATCCCGCCAGCCACAGGCCGCTGATCTGAACCGCCAATCCAGGCAGCACCACCAGCACCACGCCAAGAAAGCTGATCATGCAGCCAATGACCGTAATCCGCGACGTTTTTTGCCGCAGCAGCGCCGACTGCAAAATAACGATCATCATCGGTCCCGTGGCTGATAAAATGGCTCCGATGCCCGAACTGACATATTGCTCTGCCCAATACAAGGCCGAAAACGTACCGAAAGTCGTTCCAGCTCCAATGAATACCATTTCCTTCCGCCATAATAACGACCAGCGAACTTTTCCCATCAGCTTCATGGCGATAAACAATATAGCCCCTGCTGCGAAAAAACGTACGCCTGCCGACAAAAACGGCGGAAGTCCCGCTTCTACCCCCACTTTTATAGCCAAAAACGTTGTACCAAAAATAAGACACATTACCGTAAACGCGATACCAATCATGATACGTCCCTCTCCCTTCAGTTGCTTTCAAGCATACAGGGAGATAGACAGAACAGATGTGTAACCACAGAACAGTTGTATGAAGCTTTGAAATGTTTTATAGTAAAATACACACAAAAGGAGCGTGGACAGCGTGGGCAAGAACAACAGCGAATTACTCTTTCCAGCCGATCATGCCTTAAAGCTGTATGAGCAGGTCATCCATTATGTGACTGTGCGGATTGATCGCGGGGATTGGCAAGCAGACACGAAGCTGCCGTCCGTACGAAGCCTGGCTCAGGAGCTGGGTGTACATCGGCTAACCGTTTTCCGGGCATATCAGGAGTTGAAGCAACGGGGAATGGTCTATGTAAAGGACAAATCAGGATATTACGTTCTTGCTTCCCAAGCGACACGGCATGCGAAATATGCTGGGTACTCGGGGCATTCGTCCATTGATCTCACGTTTCACTCCGAATCCGCCCATGCGGCAGATGATCCGTCTGTTTCAGCTTGGAGGGGAATGGATGGACTTAGCCGCGTTCAATCGGTGAATGCGAATTTCCAGTTTTCCAAAGCGCTGATTGACCCGTCTCTCCTGCCCAACCGATATTGGAGAGAGCTGATGATGCAGGTATTTGAAAAGCACCCGAAAGTAGCAGCCACCTATTCCTCTGTACAGGGCGATGCCGAGCTTCGGGATGCAATGGCGCAGCATTTTAGCGTCGATAAGCATTTTGCATTGTCACCAGACGAGGTGCTGATTACCTCCGGCGCACAGCAGGCCATCGACCTGATTTCCCGTTCTCTGATCCGGACAGGAGACCGCGTGTTGACCGAACGTCCCGCCTATGGCCCTGCTATGGAAATATTCCGCAGACAAGGCGCGCGTCTGACGATGACCGATATCCGACCGGAAGGCTATGATATGGAACAGATTGAATGGTGCATGAAAACAGAAAAGCCGCGTGTGTTCTATATCAATCCAACGTTTCATAATCCGACCGGCTTCACAGTGCCCGAGGAACAACGCAAACGTCTGCCCGAGCTGGCCGAGCGCTATGGTTGCCTTATTGTCGAAGACGACAGCACCTATGACATCAGCTTTGGGCAAAAGCCGCCGTCACCTATTTTTGCCTATGATATTTCGGGAAGCGTCGTCTACATTCGCAGCTATAGCAAATATGTCGCGCCAGGTCTGCGAATCGCAGCCGTGACCTGCCGACCACAGCTCATGAACAGCCTGCTGAACGTCAAAGCGCTGGTAGATAACGGTTCGCCACTGCTGAATCAGAAGCTGTTCCTGCAATACTTTCAATCTCCACGCATGCAGCAGCATATAAAAAAGCTATGTATCGCGCTCCAGATTCGCAAGGAAACGATGGAAGACAGCCTCCGCGATTCCGGCTGGACCTGGACCAGCCCGGCAGGCGGCCTCAGTCTGTGGCTCCAGTTGCCTTCTACGTTGAAACCTAATGAACTGCTCGCCAAATGTGTGCAGGAATCGGTCACCTTCGTACCGGGTAATGTATTCGATCCGATTGGCGAGGAAGGCAAAACGCATGTGAGATTGTCCTATTCGTATGCCAACGAGCTGCAAATCAAAGAAGGTATAGCTACCCTTCTCCGTATCAGCCGGACGATGTAAGGAGCAGCATTATTCCAATGGCAGGCTCATGCCGTTCTGTGCCAGGCGAATCCCTTCCAGAAGCCCGTAGTTGCGTGTGACATCCACATCATGTGACATATGTGTAAATACCGTGCGGTTGGGTTGGAGTCTCCCTATAAGCTCCTGAGCCTCCAGCATGTCATATACCGAGCGGGTTGCATATTCGGCCTCCTCATGATAAAAGCTCGTTCCCAGCACGAGCAAATCCAGATTGTGCAGGGGCAGGATTTCCGCATCATTTAGCCCAATCGAATCCGAGCAGTAGGCCCACGAGAAGCCGTCTTTTTCCAGTCGATAAGCGTAAGCATAACCGTTCTTCCCGTGATTCACACGCCATCCCCGGATATTCCACCCTCCAAGCAAGGCCCCCTGATCGACAGGGATAAGGTCAATATGCCCCGGAAGCCAGGAAAATTGACGCAGGATCGTGTCGATCACCTCCTGTGGAGCGTACAAACGACCTCTGTTCCCGGTCCAGCGACAGGCATCTGCCCATTCCGGCAGTCCTCCAATATGGTCAAAATGTGCGTGCGTCACGAGGATCGTACCGATGAAGCGAAGCCCGCGTATTTCCATCTGCTTGCGCCAGTCCGGGCCGCAATCAATCATAAAGTCCTCCGTCTCGCTTTCGATCAGCACAGACGACCTCAGCCTCACATTTGCCCCTGTTGTGCGGGCCTCCGTACATACGAGACAATCACAATACACACGTGGAACGCCCATCGCATCCCCCGTGCCAAGAAAAATAAGCCGATTCATGGTTTAACTCCTATCTATCTGGGTGTTTTTACTACTATTATAACGAACACATCAAGTCTGCGTAAATCCTTCCAGCGCCCAACGCCAAAAGGAGCATGCCCAAACCCCTGAACTCAGGCCGGACATCCCCTTAAGTATGATCGCGTTATAACTTTAAATCATAATAGGCATTGGATCTTTCTTGAGGCGGTTTTCTACCATCCAACTGGACTGATCGTTATACAGATAAGCCCGATGCACCAGCACGTGCACCTGCTGACCAGGCTCCAGTGTGGACTTCTCCAGCGAACGGTATGTCATGAGACGATGGCTCCCGACCTGTACTTCAATCATCCATTCACTCCCACGAAAATGTAAATGCTTCACAATGCCTTCCTCGGTCGCCGACAGAAGCGCAAACTCCTCGCTTGGCCCGACATCAATATACTCCGGACGGATCAAGGCACGTGCTCCCATTCCGGCAGCTTCCTCGAAGCCTTTGAGACTGCCCGCCTGTTCGATCACCGTCGATTCCCCAATAAAGGAAGCCACGAACGGGGTCCCCGGTTTTTTATAAATATCCCAAGGTGTTCCCTTCTGCTCCAGCCGTCCCTGATTAATCACCATAATTTCGTCGGCTACTTCAATCGCCTCATCTTGATCATGGGTGACGAAAATTGAAGTGATCCCCACACGCTCAATCAATTCCCGCAGCCAGGTACGCAGCTCCTGACGAATTTTGGCGTCAATGGCTGCAAAAGGCTCATCCAGCAGCAGCAATTGAGGCTCCGGCGCCAAGGCACGCGCAAAAGCAACCCGCTGCCGCTGTCCACCAGACAACTGATGCGGATAACGATGCTCGAAGCCTTTGAGTCCTGTCAGCTCGACCAGCTCTGTGACGCGTTCCTTGATGCGGGCTTTGGAGCTTTTTTTCACTTTTAGACCAAAGGCAATATTGTCGTACACGCTCATGTGCTTGAACAAAGCATAGTTTTGAAATACAAATCCGATTCCGCGTTCCTGCGGGGCCAGCTCGTTTACCCTTTTCCCGTGAAAATGAATTTCTCCCGCATCCGGTTGTTCCAGACCTGCCAAAATCCGAAGAATGGACGTTTTACCGCCACCACTCGGACCGAGCAAACCAATCAGATGACCCGCTTGAATATCAAAGGATACGTCCTTAACCGCATGAAAATTACCGAAATGCTTGTTTAAACCCCTTACTTCCACATGCATAACCGTACACTTCCTTTCCGCTTCTGAACCTGTGCAGGAACAGCAGCAGCCTTGCTTACCGCAAAGCGCGTACCTCATTTGAAATCATTTTATTATTCCAATGTATATACTATGTTTTCCTTATGTGATACTTTATCAAAGGAAAGCTTTCGTCGTCAACTCTATATATTACGTCAGGTGTTCATTGGGTAAAGTAAAATGGGTAAAGTAATAAGAAGAAGGGAGAGGGTAATAATGTTGCATACTTTAGAATTATCCACTAGCGGACGAGATGAGATGCGTGATATTACACGCGAGGTCGCTTCATTAATACAAAAAAGCGGAGTTCAGGAAGGCACCGTACTGATCTATTGTCCACACACAACAGCCGGAATAGCCATTAATGAAAATGCCGACCCGGACGTCAAACATGATGTGATTTTAAGGCTGGACGAGGTTTATCCGTGGGAGCATCCCCAATATCGCCATATGGAAGGAAATACAGCATCCCACCTTAAATCTATCACCACGGGACCCTCTCAGACTGTCATTATTCATGACGGAAAATTGTTGCTCGGACGGTGGCAGGGGCTTTATTTTTGCGAATTCGACGGACCACGCAGACGCCAGTATCATGTGAAAATCATGAAGGGCTGACCATGTAAAAAAAACAGACCATGATGTTCTCCTGCTGGATGCATCATCGTCTGTTACAATCTTAGTCGCTTTCGCAAAGTACCGTAATGATAAGGCACCGTCATGAAGTGAATATGCCCAGAAAAGCGCCCTACAGATTCATAGCCGAGGCGTGTGATTGCAGGTACGCTCATAGGTTTCTGCACAGCAGCTTTACATGTGCCAAAGCAGCGGGCCTGATCTCTTCAAATGTTAAACCATCCTGAATGTAAAAGGACACAAAGCCGTGCATAGACAAAAACAGACTTTGCGGTACTCGTGAACAATCTTCCTCTGAATGTCCCTGACCACTTAATTCCTGACGGATCATGGACGCGAATAATTCCACACAACGGTTTTGCTCCGTGCGACAGTAAGCGAACAGTTCTTCATCGTGCATCATGAACATAATTTCGTACTGATAAGGATTTTCCAAGCCAAAACGAATGAACTCCAGCATCAAGTGCTCCAGTCTGTTCAGACCATCATCCGGCGTACCTGTTGCTCCTTGCAGTAGAATACCGCGTAACGTATTAAAATCCTCAATCACAATGGCGTAGAACAGTTCAGCCTTCTCTTTAAAATGATAGTATAACGAACCATGACTGTAACCCAGATGCTGGCCAATGCTGCGCATTGAAATAGCACGGTAGCCCTTGGTAATAAACAAGTGCCTGGCCGCTTCCAGAATCCGCCCTCTTGACAACTCCTGTTCTACTGCTCTTCTAGCCATATTATTTATTCCCCTTCAATAAAGTAAAGCTGCTCTCCCTCCGACACAAGCGATTGCCCCTGTGTCAAGTCTGTTATCCAGTTGCTGAAGGATTCCGCATCACCAGCCAGCGGCAGACAGGTTAAGGTAACTTTATCCGTAAACATGGTTTCTCCAGCACGGATGCTGCGATTTCGCAATTCATTTTCCACTTTGCCCAACCAGGTGTAATCCAATTCCACGAAAATCTCACGATGAAGCACACGCGTAATCGCATCCCCTGCCTCAATTGCTGCAACAGTACCATCTGAATATGCACGAATCAGACCGCCTGCTCCCAGCAAAATCCCCCCAAAGTAACGGGTAACGACAATCGCCACATTTTTCAGCTTCTGGTTACGAATAACCTCCAAAATGGGCTTGCCCGCCGTACCGCTCGGTTCTCCGTCATCCGATTGCTTCTGGATTTCGTCTCGTTCCCCGATCATGTAAGCAGAACAATTATGGGTTGCGTTCCAATGCTCTTTTTTAATGCGCTCGATAAAAGCCGCCGCTTCTTCCTCGGTCTGAACAGGCTGGATGTGACCGATAAAACGGGATTTCCGGATCACAATTTCCTTGCTGCCGGAGCCGCGTACAGTTCGGTATTGTTCCAACATATCACAAATAACCTTCCTTACTTCATTTTACAAGAAAGCAGTCCCCCGCTTCTGGCAGCCGGTGAACTGCTTTCCTGTACTTTATTTGGTGCTATACGCTATAACGCTCCTACCTGAAACTGTTTCGGTCAGGAGTTTACAGCTTCCTTATTCGGACAATCTCGCTTCAAGCTCAGCTTTTTGCTCTTCGAAGCCTGGTTTACCCAGCAGAGCAAACATGTTTTTCTTGTAAGCTTCTACGCCCGGTTGATCGAACGGATTCACACCCAACAGGTAGCCGCTGATGCCGCAAGCTTTTTCGAAGAAATAAGCCAGGTACCCGAAGGAGTAAGGGCTTAAGTCAGGAATGTTCACGATCAGATTCGGTACTTGTCCGTCTGTGTGAGCCAGCAATGTACCCTGGAATGCTTTTTTATTTACAAAGTCCACCGTTTTGCCTGCCAGGAAGTTCAGTCCATCCAGATCATCCTCATCTGCTTCGATGGTGATGTGGCTAGGTACATTTTCCACTTGGATAACCGTTTCGAAAATGTTACGGCTACCTTCCTGGATGAATTGTCCCATGGAGTGCAGGTCAGTCGAGAAATCAACAGAGGCAGGGTAGATACCTTTGTAATCCTTGCCTTCGCTTTCGCCGTACAGTTGTTTCCACCACTCAGAAACGAAATGCAGGGACGGCTCATAGTTCACGAGAATTTCAATAGCTTTACCTTTGCGGTACAACGCGTTACGAACGGCTGCATATTGGTAAGCCTCGTTCTCAGCTACATTCGGATTGCTGTATTCCTTGGAAGCGTCTGCCGCCCCTTGGAGCATTTCCTCAATGTTAATGCCAGCTGTAGCAATCGGCAGCAAGCCTACTGCTGTCAGCACGGAGTAACGGCCACCTACATCATCAGGAATAATGAAGGATTCGTAGCCTTCCTCGTTAGCCAGTTTTTTCAGAGCGCCGCGTTCTTTATCTGTTGTTGCATAAATGCGTTTGCGCGCTTCTTCCTTACCGTATTTTTTCTCAAGAGCCGCACGGAATACGCGGAAAGCGATAGCTGGCTCTGTTGTTGTACCTGATTTGGAAATGACATTCACGGAGAAGTCTTTTCCTTCAATCAGTTCCAACAGATGATTCACATATGTAGAGCTGATGTTGTTGCCTGCAAAATAAACAGCCGGGCCTTTGCGCTTGTCTTTAGGCAGTGCATTATGGAAGGAATGCGACAGCATTTCAATCGCAGCGCGTGCGCCAAGGTAAGAACCGCCGATGCCGATTACGATCAACACTTCGGAATCACTTTGGATTTTAGCAGCAGCTTTTTGGATGCGAGCAAACTCTTCTTTATCATAATTGGTAGGCAAGTCAATCCAACCCAAGAAATCGGAACCTACACCGGTTTGGTTATGAAGCTGCTCATGAGCCAGCTTGATCGGTTCTGCAAAATAATCAATTTCGTGCTGCCCTATAAAGGAGAGCGCTTTGGTGTAATCGAAAATAACTTTTTTAGACATGTTTGGAACCTCCTGTTTTGTATTGCTAAGACCATGAATACGAACATAAGGACTTAGGAATAGGATACTTTAATTTGCAGGGCCTGACAAGCTTGCGTTACCTGTGTGTCCGGTGCCTTGCCAGACCCTAGTGTAGATAGGGGGGCATACCCATGCTACAATATATGGAGAACAACCTGTTTTAACAGTCAAATCAAGCCGAACTTGCATCTGCATCGGACGGCAACCTCCAACAAGAAAGGTGATTAGCTATGAAAAACATCGGATTTATCGGACTGGGCACCATGGGCGCCCCGATGGCATCCAATCTGTTGAAGCAGGGATATGGAGTCACGGTCTACAATCGCACTGCCTCACGCTGTGAGCCACTTGTAGAGCAAGGCGCGCGTACGGCTTCAACGCCTCGTGAAGCGGCTGAAGGTCAGCAGCTGGTCATTACCATGGTCAGCGATGATCACTCGATCCGTGATATCTACTACGGCGAGGACGGCGTGTTTGCCGGTCTTACGTCTGGTGTAACCGTGATGGACAACAGCACCATTTCACCTGAGCTGGTCAAACAACTAGCCGCCAAAGCGGACAAACTGGGCTGTTCCTTCATTGATGCTCCGGTAACGGGCAGTAAGCCTGCTGCTGTGGACGGTACGCTCGTGTTCATGGTCGGCGGTGACGCGGAGGCCATTGCCACACAGTCGGACGTTTTTGATACGCTGGGCAAAAAAGTGCTCCACATGGGACCGAATGGCAGCGGGGCCGTAGCCAAGCTCGCACATAACACGATGGTCGGTATTAATAACCTCGCTCTGGCTGAGGGCTTTGCCATCGCCGCCAAATCCGGTATTCCGGCGGACAGCTTCCTGGAGCTGGTACAGCTCGGATCGGCAGGCAGCAAGGCTGCTGACCTGAAAGGACGTAAAATCATCGAGCATGACTTCAGCAACCAGTTCTCACTTGCCTTGATGCTCAAAGACTTGAAGCTCGCTGCCTCGCTGACGGATAGCCTGTCCATTCCGACGCCTATGCTGTCCATTGCCAAGAGCCTGTTTCAAGCCGGGCAAACGCAAGGCTACGGCGACGAGGACTTGTCCGCTGTAGTGAAGACCTATGAAACGTGGATCGGCCGCACTATTGGGGGTAAGCCACTCGAATAGGCCGCATTTTTCTTTAAACCACGTTGCTGTGCTTTTGTACATATCGCATAGCTTATAGGGTAAGCACACTTGACTTGAAGTCGAGTGGTGCTTGCCCTTTTTTCGCTACTTATTCCGGGTAAGAACAGCAGTAATCCGTTACGCTTCGTACTTCCAACTTGAATGAAGACTGCGCAGGCACGTGGAACGTTGCCGTTCCCTGTATTTCCAGCCATTCCTCAGTACCTGGAAGCAATACCTTCAAATCCCCTGCCAAAATCTCCATGATCTCACGGGAATCTGTTCCAAATTCATACGTTCCAGGCAGCATAATGCCCAATGTAACCTTACTGCCGTCACCCAAAATAACTGTACGGCTTGTCACCTGACCGTCGTAATATACATTTGCTTTTTTAACTACGCTGACTCCATCAAACTGTGTCATTCGTTATCCCCTCATCTGCTCATCAATGGTTGAATGAATATTTACGGATCATAACATAAATTTGCTCCAAGCCTCAGTATGAAAATACACACTGCATCACCGTACGATATGAAACAAACAGCCGTAAGCCTTGCTCAGGTTACGACTGTCTGTTTAATAGGTTGTTTTATTTCAACAAAGCTTTTACACGATTAACAACGTTCTCTACTGTAAAGCCATATTCCTTAATGACGCGGTCGCCAGGTGCGGATGCGCCAAATGTGCTGATACCGAGAATGTCGCCTTGGTCGCCAACATATTTTTCCCAGCCCAGTGGATAAGCCATTTCTACAGCCAAACGAGCTTTTACTTCAGGCAGCAGAACGGAATCTTTGTATGCTTTGTCTTGTTTTTCGAACAGATCCCAGCTTGGGAAGCTGATAACGCGTACTTGGATACCTTGCTCCGCCAGTGCTTCCTGAGCTTTAACAGCCAGTTGTACTTCGGAACCCGTAGCCAGAATTTGAGCAACCGGCTTGCCGTCTGTCGCATCTGCAACGACATAAGCACCGCGTTTGATACCTTCGCGTGCATGCTCAGCAGTAGCAGCCAGGATTGGCAGGTTTTGACGAGTCAATACCAAAGCAACCGGGTTTTTCTTGTTTTCCAGCGTGTAGGCCCAAGCAGCGGAAGTTTCATTGCCATCCGCTGGACGAATAACCGTCAGGTTCGGGATAATACGCAGTGAAGCCAATTGTTCGATCGGCTCATGAGTCGGGCCATCTTCACCAACAGCAATACTGTCGTGAGTCAGAACGTAAGTTACAGGCAATCCCATCAGAGCTGCCAGACGAACAGCCGGACGCAGGTAATCCGTAAACACGAAGAATGTACCGCCGAATACTTTTACCCCTTGGTGCAATGTCATACCATTCATCGCAGCAGCCATACCAAACTCACGGATACCGAAATAGATGTTACGGCCAGCATAGTCTTCTGGTGTAAAGTTTGTCAGGTTGTTCAAGTGTGTCATGGTGGAGCTTTCCAGATCGGCAGATCCGCCTGTCAGGAACGGTACGTTTGGAGCCAAGCCGTTCAGTGCATTACCGGAAGCCACACGAGTGGAAACTGCTTTGTCTTCAGTCGTGTACTTTGGAAGATCACGGTCCCATCCTTCTGGAAGGTCGCCGTTTACGGCTGTTTCGAACTGCGCTGCCAGGTCAGGGTGAGCCGCTTTATATTTCGCGAACTGCTCATCCCAAGCTTTGTTAGCTGCGATGCCGTGCTCTTTTACTTTAGCAAAATGCTCGCGAACCTCTTGCGGTACGTAGAAGTCCTCTTCGTATACCCATTTGTAAAATTCTTTAGTCAGCTTGGCTTCGTCTGCACCCAGTGGGGAACCGTGAGTACCGCCATGTCCGCCTTTACCTTGTTTGTTCGGGCTTCCGTAGCCGATAACTGTTTTCACTTCAATCAACGTAGGGCGTGTCGAGTCGCCTTGAGCTTCCTCAATCGCTTTTTGGATCGCTGGAAGGTCGTTACCGTCTTCTACGCGCAGCACTTGCCAGTTGTAAGCTTCAAAGCGTTTTGCAACACTCTCGGAAGAAGACAGATCCAGCTTGCCATCCAGTGTAATATCATTGGAATCAAACAATACGATCAGCTTGCCCAGACGCAGACGTCCAGCCAATGAAGCCGCTTCGTGAGACAGGCCTTCCATCAGATCGCCGTCGCCGCAGATGGCATACGTGAAGTGATCCACAACTTTGAATTGATCTTTATTATAGGTTGCACCCAGTTGAGCTTCAGCCATTGCCATACCTACGGCCATAGCTACACCTTGACCCAGAGGTCCGGTCGTAGCGTCTACACCAGCGGTGTGTCCAAATTCAGGGTGACCTGGTGTAAGGCTGCCCCATTGACGGAATTGTTTCAGTTCTTCCATAGGCAGATCATAGCCGCTCAGGTGCAGCAGGCTGTACAGCAGCATGGAGCCGTGTCCTGCGGACAGTACAAAACGGTCACGGTTAATCCAGGTAGGGTGATTCGGGTTATGGTTCATCGTTTTAGCAAAAAGTTGGTAGCCCATCGGCGCTGAACCCATCGGCATGCCGGGATGTCCCGAGTTTGCTTTCTCGATGGCATCAATTGCCAACGTACGGATGGTCGTAATGGACAAATTGTCGATCGTGGAGTTTTCATCCTTTTGAATCGCTTGATTCTGGTCAGTCATGGTTAGCCTCCTCATATTGTAAAAAGTATGCCAATTGCATTCGGTCATGCTCTCCAATACCGCCGTCCGATATAGAAACGACGTCCATCGAAGTGAGTGAATCTGCTTGAATGTTTCAATATGACTTATACATCCTTAAATATTGTACCATTTGCCGTGCAGGTTTGCCAGATCGTTTATAAAGATGGTTGTCGAAATGTCGTACCGAGTCCTCATATAATTATACCCGCAAAGTATTAACCTCATTTTAAAAATCATAAAACGCAAAAAAATAACGTATTTTGTCCGGTTTCCCCCCCGCTTTCCGTAGAAAAAAGCAAAAAACCCGTCATTTCGACGGGCTTTGCTTGTGAAAAGTATGAACATTTACATTTTAAATAAATATGAAATCAGTTAAAAACGACCGTTTTATTTTCATGAACCAAAATTCGGTCCTCCGCATGCCACTTCACGGCTCTTGCCAAAACGACCCGCTCAATGGTGCGACCGATCCGTTTTAACTCATTGACATCATCACCGTGGCTTACCCGCTGTACGTCCTGCTCGATGATCGGGCCACCGTCCAGTTCCTCCGTTACATAATGCGCGGTTGCGCCAATAATTTTCACACCGCGATTATAGGCTTGGGCATATGGCTTCCCACCCACGAATGCAGGCAGGAACGAATGATGGATATTAATGATCCGGTTGCGGTAATGCTCAATAAACTTGGGTGAAATAATCTGCATGTACCGGGCCAAAATAATGACGTCGATATCTTCACCAATGACCTCTAGTTGACGGCGTTCCGCCTCCGGTTTGGTATCGGCTGTCACCGGAATATAGTGATACGGAATGCCGAACGATTCCACATACTCCTTCATATCTGGATGATTGCTGACCACCAGAGAAATATCCGCGTCCAGATCCCCTGCCTGCCATTGCCACAATAGCTCCACCAGACAATGATCTTCTTTGGAAACGAAAATGGCGAGCTTTTTCTTGCGGCTGACCGCTGAAATCGTCCACTCCATCCGGAACTGTTCTGCAACCGCGGCAAAATCCTGCTCCAGTTGGGGCTGGGTTTCACTTAAGTATGGTAGATCAAATTCAACCCGCATAAAAAACATACCGCCGGACGGGTCCATCGTGTATTGATCAGATTGAACAATATTGGCGCCATGCTCGTACAAAAAGCGAGACACGGCCGCTACAATACCCGGGCCATCAGGACAGGATACGAGCATACGCGCACGGTTTTCATGCGCAGATTGAGTGCTGTTTGGCTGATGTTTTACGTGAAGTTCCATGTGGCTACAAATCCCCCTTGGCTTATACTGTCACTGGCAAATGACTGCCGGCAAACCAGGCAATCAGCCGTTGATTAATGTGTTCTTCGCTCAGCTCTGGAAACAGGGCTGCTTCCGTGATCATGTCATACAAGCGTTCCAGCGGTTCGCGCGGATCGGCTTTTTTCGCTTTGGCATCATTTTTCAGCAGCGTCCAGGTATCCAGCACAAAGTTACGCACATCCACATCCTGCTTTTTGAAAAACGAATGCAGCTGCTCTACCTGACCCAAAAATTCATCGCCAAAACGCTCCTTCACATTCCCACGAAGCAAAGCGATTTCAACCTCATACATTGGACGCTGGGTTTTCGCTTCCTTCCCAATCCATGGCGTTTCTAAAATAAACGGGCGGCCTTGAAGCGCTTCATGATGCACCACATTATGAATGGTCTGATAGCCAATCCAGCCCGATCCAATCGGAGTATGACGATCTTTATGAGCGCCAACCGCATTTTTACTGTCATTAACGTGAACCACAGCGATACGATCCAGCCCGACAATACGATCAAATTGCTCCAGCACGCCGTCCAGATCATTCACAATGTCATAGCCCGCATCGTGAATGTGACAGGTATCCATACAGACAGTAAGACGCTCGTTGTGCTCTACTTTATCTATAATGGAGGCAATTTCTTCGAAGCTGCGGCCCATTTCGGTGCCTTTGCCTGCCATCGTTTCCAGCGCAATGTTGACATCCGTCTCCTTCACACCGTTCAGTACCTCGTTCAAGCCATCAGCAATACGCTGAATCCCGTACTCTGCATCCTTATCGGTAAAAGCGCCCGGATGAAGCACGATATTTTTCACGCCAATCGCGTGGGTGCGACGAATTTCCTCCTGAAGAAAGCTGACTGCCAGCTCATAGGTATTTTCTTTGTAAGAGCCGAGATTGATAATATACGGGGCATGCACCACGATATCATCCATCCCTTTTTCAGCCATCAACTGCTTGCCTTCCTCCAGATACATGGATTCCATCGGCTTACGACGCGTGTTTTGCGGTGCCCCCGTGTATATCATGAACGAGCTGGACCCGTATGAAGACGCTTCTTTCGTAGCGCTGAGCAGACCCTTGTCCGAGAAGGACACATGAGAACCAATTTTCAGCATGATTCGGTTTCATCCCCTTATCCTTGTTATCCTGTTATGCTTGTCTTATTATGATTTAATCATTTTAACGTGATTATTGAAATCAAACAACATGGCTTTTATGGTAGTGCACACACAAATCAGGATTACACGTAAGGGAAATGAGGTAAATGAAAGCATGGATTGGCATCCTTTAGCGTATACAGGTACATTCGAATGAGGTTTTTTTCTCGAAAAGGGTTATATTCTATAACATACATATTTTTTGCGAATCGGAAGGAGAGTCAAACTCCATGAACATCGTCATATGCGGAGGTACTGGATTAGTAGGGTGTGCGCTGACCAAAAGCTTGCTCAACGACGGGCATACGGTGAAGGTAATCACCCGTAAACCCATGGTAGGTCACGAAGCGAGCCCACGCTTGCAATATATGAGCTGGAACGAACTGAAACAAAAGCCTGAATCATTAGAGGGCACAGACGCGGCCATTAATTTAGCAGGAGAGACGCTGAATCAGCGCTGGACGGACAAGTCCAAGCAAAGAATTCTCCAATCACGCCTGCTGTCTGTTGCCAAATTGGCCCAAGCACTAAATGCTCTGCAAAAAAAGCCGGAAGTTATCATTCAGGCTTCGGCTGTCGCCGCCTACGGTACATCTCTTACTGAAACGTTCGATGAAACCAGCCCGCGCCGTTCGGAAGACTTTCTATCTCAAGTGGTCGAGCAGTGGGAGGAAGCCGCCAACGCCTACCCTTCCGATACCCGGTTAATCAAGCTGCGCATTAGTCTCGTACTGGACAGCAAACGCGGTGCATTTCCACTGATGAAGCTGCCTTACAGCTTCGGATTCGGCGGCAAAATAGGCAGCGGCCATCAATGGATGAGCTGGATTCATATTAAGGATATCGTCCGCCTGATCACCCACTGCATCCATACGCCAGACATCACCGGAGCTGTGAACGCATCATCACCACACCCGTTGACAAACGACCAGTTTGGTAAAACCGTGGCTGAGGTATACCACCGTCCACACTGGTTTCCCGTTCCCGGCGTTCTCGTACAAAAGCTAGTCGGTGAGATGAGTACCCTCGTATTGGATGGTCAAAAAGTAATCCCGCGCAAAGCGCTGGAGCACGGATTTCAGTTTAACTATCCTTCACTCAAGGAAGCACTGGAGGAACTACATTCTCCTCATAAGCAGCATTGAATTTAAAAAGAGGAAATCTGGACTGATAAGATCTTTATCAGCTTAGGGTTCCTCTTTTATTAGGTATGAAATATTTTCACACAAGATAATTAATTAAAATAAACCATAGAGCCCTTCCTTATTTCGTCTAACTCGCACTTTGTTCCATCTAATTTACCAATACATATACCAATATTTTTTCTTTTATTTTTCCATATTTCATCTACTCCTTTATCTGTCCCTTAAATCGCCATTTCGGTGGGTAGAACATTGTTCCATTTACTTGTTGAGCCTTATCCAAGCACAACAATTTGTCATGGTTGATCTGAAGCAAGGTGTATGTAAATCACATATACCTTTATTTAGATAGGATAACTATGTAAAAAAGCTCATCCCCTTTTAAGGAGTGAGCTAATTGTCGCATTTTTATTCTATCGCTCTACAAGATAATTTTTATTGATCTCCATGTAATTTTGTCAGTAACAACTCAATCATGCGCTCAATCCTTTTAATGTTCAGATTTCTTTGTCCATATAAATAAACAAATTCTTGTACGCTATCCCAAGTCTTTAGTTCATTTATTTCTTCGATCTCCTGAGTCAGACCTTCAACATAAGCAGGCAACTCCCTACTTTTGAACTCCTCAATTAAGTTCTCTAAATCAGCATAATCCATACTCCAGTTAAAGTAACTCTCTATAAAATACTTTAAATTCTCATAATTTGCTTCTAAATTCATATATTATTCTCCTCTTTATTTAAAAACAGGATAACCCGTAATAATTCTATAGCCAGTAGGCATAGACGAATCTTTTACTAAATACAATTGGGACTTCAATAAGTCATTTGTTACATGCTTTGAAGCTGAGTTCCCTCCATTTTTCACATCTACACCCCGTCCGATAGAGAACTCATGATCCGTTTTTGTAATGAGATATCCTCTAGAATTAGGGTTCTCTATCCACTCTGCAATTTTATCAGCGTTTCTTCTGATATTCTCTTGCGTGGATTTCAGAGCTATATTTTTATCAGAAAACGTTGTAGAAGGAACTCCTTCTTGGGAGGCACGTTTTATTAATTCTTCATTTGTCTTGCCAACGTGCTTTTGAAGCAAATGCCCACCATTAGATTCCATTTCATCTAATATATCATTATTTACGTTTTTACGTATATCGTCGGCTTTATTTTTTAAGATTTCAACCTTAGAATTCCCTTCTCCCTTCCTCATCTGCCACAATTCCGCTGAGCTTTTCCCTATTCCGCTTGCTCCTTTAACTGCGGTTGTACCTCCATGTGCCGCTAAAGCTGCTGATCCAATCAATCCCGGTATTCCGATTATACTTCCTACTCCCGTAGATGAAACAGCAACTGATAATCCTTCTCCACCTGTTCCAACTATTACCTCACCAGCCCCCTGCAATGTCGTAGCTACGTGACCGAGAATTTCACCTACTTTAGCTGCCATAGGATGATCATAGTCCCGTTCTTTATCAGGTAACATCCCCAAGGTTAAATCTTCCTGAATGGCTCCTTTTGCTCCCTGAGCCGTATCCCATAAAATTTCACCTTGAAGCTTGCTAGCTTCCATCTGGGCTTCAGCCTTGGTGATCTCAGCTTGTCCGATCTGTTCAAAGATTTTATGTAACCAACCTTCACCGCTGGATGCCGTTTTAATAGGTACACCATTTCCCGGTACATCTAATACGAACTTTTCTCCGTCCACCTGTGTAAAGTTTTTTGAAATAAAAATAAGTTCCTGTGCTACTGTTGATAGTCGTTCAAGCGTCACACTCATGGATTGTCGAGAAACCTGAAATTCCTGAAAAAATCTCTCTTGAGTAGCTCCAGACCAGCCTTGTTGGACAAAATCAATTCGTCCACTCAAAAAATTCAGCATACGTTCCATTTCATGCTTTCCTTGTAAGAACTGGTCAGCCACTTGCACCAGCTTGTCAGGTGGAACCAATATTCTCCCCATTTGATCACGTCCATTATAATTTAGTTGGAAATAATCTTATCAGAAGGAGATGTTTAGGGATATCCACCTATTATCCTTAAATTCCCTTTTTAAGTATGCGACAATTGGACTGAGATAAACAGATTTACTATGTCTAAAGTATTATAATCCCTTGTTATAAGATACATGGATTAACGCAGCACTATTAGCTTTAAACTCTGTCCCTCAACCATATCCTGTAACTCAGGAATAAGTGTCAGTAGTTTTTTTAGTTATGTAGCTACTGCTTCGTGATACCTATTTCTTGAGCGGTATCTGTTTGAGTTTTAGCCAGAGCAAAATTATTTTGGTCTGCCTGTTTTGATACATACTGATTATTCCCTTCTATATAAGTTGAACTAAAGAAACAACCAGCTAGAACCTGACACAAAGACGGTCAACGATCATCAAAGGTACTTTCATAATCTCTTCCATAAACTGTTGTACGTTGGTACGAATTTCAGCGACGGTGTGGTAAAAGACGTTGTTAATCACATCGGATTTAAGCCATTTCCACAACCCTTCGACTGCATTCAGTTCGGGGCTATAGGGAGGCAAAAATACAAGTTCAAGTCGATCCTTCATCTCGTTTAGGAACGATGCCAGCAGCTTTGCATGGTGAATTCGGACATTGTCCAGGATCATCGCAATTTTACCTGTCGGATATTCGGTTAACACTTTTTTCAGAAAGATCAAAAATGTTTCGGCTGTATAATACTCATCTTCCTGCCATACGATCCTGCCTGTCACATAGTCGACGGTAGCCAGCAGTTTGACACCCCGATGTTTACCTGTAGTTTGAATGATACGCTGCTTGCCACGAAGAAACCACGTTTTTTGAATGGCTTGGTCATCGCGAATCATGGATTCGTCTTCAAATAATACATGGTTGCTTTTTTTCGTCCGCCGCTGCCAAGATATAGGTTGGCTTGGTATAGCTTTCCCCTTGACGATGCATCATTTTAGAGATACCCCGAAGCGAATACGTCTGGCCAAACTCCCTTTTGATGAAGGCTGCAATGATCTCCAGTGTCCAATTGTGACGCGCGGTAAAGCCTACATCATGTGGAACGGAGTCCACGATCGTTTGTTTTAACTTTTCCAGTTGTTCTTTCGTTAATCGGACAGGTGCTCCTGGTGAATGATTCATTTGCAGTCCGGAAAGCCCACGTGTTTCATAAGCTTGAATGTACCCTTTTACGGTTTTGGGGCTTCGGTTAATGATATGAGCAATTTGCTCGACTTCTGTTCCTTATAGATACAAATACAGCGTCTGATAGCGTTCAAACATCCGACGATCTTTTGCTTGCTTCATCGCGGTTTGGATCTCTTGAAATGATGCTGAATGTTCCATGCGATTCCCCTGCCTGTCTAAAGTTGTTACTTTATTACTTCGACAAGCAGTAGCGAATTCCTTACCATAGTTTTCTTCTAATATTTAGTTCAACTTATATAGATTGACAATTAAATAAAATACACTCCTTAGATTATCGGCTAAACCTGTGTTGGGTTCCTCCAATATCCGTTTTAGGGAGTGTATTTTTGTTAAGATGGGCTTTTTTCTTTCCTTATTCGTTTGAAATGTTAAGCCCCCCCTTGTTGATCGTAAAGCCTGATACTCTGGTGTTGGCTATGAGTCTGAACAGGTACAGTAACAATAAACAAAAAACTAGCCGCGACGATCAGCAGTACCATTTTTTTTAACATTGTCTAACCACACCTTTTCTAATAGTTTGAAATACTCTTCTCTGGTCTCAGGAAGCGCATATGCTTGGAAATGTGCAAAAAGCCCTGTGCAGTTTATAAAATAATTCTCATTATTTAGTGTATGATAACTTACCATTGAATACATCAAGTATTTAAAGCCATCGTTATACATTCCTCGATACAAATAATAATAAGCCAATTCATAACCAAATCGTGCAAACTGTTCTGGTATAACTTGTTTAGTATATATGTCATTAGATTGCGGAAATTGCAAAAGTGAATTAACATCCGTTTCAAAACGCTGAAGTATATCATTTACGTCTATCTGGTATCGGTTTGCCGTCATCATAATGTTCAGCAGTTGGGTAACCTTATCTTGTTCAGTTGTATCTGACGGTGCACCAATATATTCAATATAATCATATAAGGCGTTTATGTCTCCAGATAAAAGCTTATTTGCGGTAACGTTAGCTTGCGCCCAATGTTCAAACAAGCTGATCCAATACAGAGTATCCTCGTCCGTCTCTTTGACCCAATCCAAGTCTGCGTAGGCGTATGTATATTGTAGAGCTTGTTGATAATCGCCTTGGGCTTCATAGACACTTGCACACAGCAGGTCAGCATAGGAAATGTATACAAACAAGGGACGGGTTAGCTTCTTAGTAGATTCATTACGCTCTCGACTCTTCTGTTGATGCTTCATTGAATATTGGATTTCCGCTTTATCTCTCATTTTTTTTGCCATTTCATCAACCTTGTCCCATTGACGCAAAGACCTGTACACGTTCGCCAAGTCCTTCAATGCGTCAAGCTGGTCTATTTCATCTAGGCGCTCAACAAAAGCTTCAAATATCGTAGCTGCATTGAGATTTTGGCGTTGATCGTCTCCAACCTGAATTGTGAATATACGATAATGGCAGATTGCCAATCGCTCTGAATGCTGCTGCTTCTCACCCTCAGCGATGTTCTCGTATAGGTAAGCCGCTGCTTCATTATAACCTTGTTCATAATAATCCTCGGCTAATGCAAAGAGATAAGGAAGATAGGTCGGTTTATCCAGCAGGACACTTACTACTTTTTGCAAACAGTCTAATCGCCGAAACTGCACACAGCGATACAAGAACGGGCTAATTCTTTTCCAGTTCAGCGGTGCATCTATCACATTTTCTTCAACATATCTTTCATAGAAATAATCTGCGGGTAAATCCATTCCTAATGTAATGCGATCTAATTGATGAACGGAGAGTGTACGATTGCCTGTCACAATACCGCTCACTGTACCCGGATTCATGCCAGCGATGTGTCCAAACTTGGTCATACTCAATCCTTTCCGTCTCAGGTAGGTTTGAATTTCTGCGCGTATCGTGGGTGTGATTTTCATGGATAAGCCACCCTTTCAGCATAAAATCGTCATATGATGCATAGTTAAATAAATTATGTAATTGAGAAACAAGTAGTAAAATAAATTTATTTTATCGCTCATGATTATACCATTTTATGGAACAAAATCATATACTTTTCAGTTATTTACTTTAGATACCTTTTCGGATAGTTTGCAAATATTTCTTGATTAAGGGTATCATCATTTCGCTTATGTATAATTTGGATTGTCAACAATCAGGGTCTGGATAATTCACGTCTTTCGACCTCATTGCTAGCCAATATCTGTGGATATTTAGAAATTACTTTAGGGGAATTATTTCACGTTATTCAAGTGGAAGAAACTGAATAAACCTCCTTTCTATTAAAAGACAAAAGAAGCCCATAACATTAATGGGCTCCTTCTCTATACATATCAAACTACCCTTCACTCAAGAGGCATTGGAAGAAGATTCAAAAGATTCCAGCCGATAAGTATAGGATACTCCGGCTATTTTAAAAGTGTCTCCGTCCTTCATAACATACTCCTTGTATGGCACCATTGGCTCTCCGTTCAGAACGGTTCCGTTCGTCGAGGACAAATCCTTGACGATGTGACCTTGTCCTTCTGCATCAATACAAAGCTCAATATGAGAACGGGACGCTCCCTCCGTATGCTCCACAAACTGTACCAATTGTGGCTCTCTTCCGATGAAGAAGCTGCCTGCAACAAATTGGTCCGACTGCAATCGGATGCGCTCGGCCGCTCCACTTCCCGGTGGCTTACGTTCCAGACAGGCAATCGGTGATTTTTGAACGTATGGAATATGTACCCCTTGATCTGCACGAAGCAGCACCGTTTCCTGCCTTGATGTAGCATTTAGCAGCTCCGTCACACCAGACAAGGATTTATAATATGCCTCGCTGGTATCACTGGCTTCCAAATCATTCCTCCGATCCGCACCTATCTCCTGCGGCACATGCAAGTCGCGATGTGCCGAAGCTTTACCTCTTTCTCCCGCCTGGCTACCCATATTTTCAGATTCCGGGTCAGGAAAAGACCAGCGCCAGCTTTCCTGTCCTTGATCACCTGAATTGGAAGAGTGCTTATCCTTATTCTGACGCCCTGCTACGAATCCGGTTAGCTTATCGACCTGATAACGGTCATTTTTCCGCTGTGCAGGAGAAGCTGCGCCAAGCCATTCCGAATCCAGCACAGGAACTGAATCGGCATAGGCATACGACGAAGCGCTTTTGCGCCCCCATTTTCCCGTCCAGCTCTTATAAGCAACGGCTACGAGTACCAAGGTCAGCACAACGGAAATAACCAGCGGCACCGTATCTGGATGGTCCAAATAAATATAGCGCCACACGATAGCCGAAGCGAGAAGACAGCCTAAAGCAATATACGTTTTATACTTCTGCAACGCAGGCTCCGTTTCTTCTATTTCTACATCTGCCTCATCGTTCTCCTGGGGCTTCACGGACGGCTTGAGCCGATTGATCCGTTTAAGGTCCTGAATCTCCTGAAGCGTCTCCTGATCCTCATGTATTTTTTTCTGAGATCTCTGGCTCCTTGAGGCGAAGAATTTAGATTCTTCTCCTTGCTCAAATCCCGCTCGGCTCGTTGAATGATCGGCTAACGGAAAAGATTTTCCGTATACATCTGTTGAATGCAATCCTTCACGCTCTCCATGAACTCCCATTCGAACACGGGTATCTCTGCTACGTCCTTCTCCATCTTCACCTTGAACGCTAACACCGTCTGCGCCGACTGCCATCCCTTGCAGCAGCAGCTCCTTCAACGCTCTCGGATCAAATCCATCCCTATCACATAATTCAAATATATACTGCATATGGTCCCCTTGAAAATGAACCACACGTGTCATCAAGCGAATAACCAATTGCTTAAATTGGCTCCCAGCCTGTCCTTCATACAGTACCCCCTGCAAAGGAACATAGGTTAAACTGACGTTTTCCCTTGAGCCTGAACCGCTCATAAAGATATAATCCTCATGCAAAATAAATTGGCGCATATCTAGCATATACTGCGGACTACGATGGAGGGCATCCGCTACTTCAAAAAGAATCCGGTAGAAATCGGAAGTCGACACTCCCCCTCCCTTCCATATCTGAGACAGCATACGTTGACCCGAAATATCGTAGTGCAGCTCCACCTGAAAATCGACGTCCTTGATTCTCAGCTCCAGAAGACCGGGAATCTGATTGCCAGTCATCATTCCGGTTTGCACGGAATTTAAATCATCGGTCTTAAGCCCGCCTTCCTTGTTCAAAATCATAAATGTCCCGCCGTTGCGGGCAAAATCCCTGCTTAAACCAAACAATTCATGACCTCCTTAGCATTTTCCCGATCCCCGTGAGCACCATCATATCTACCCAACTGCTTAAGTTATGGCAAAAAATAAAGATAAGCACTGATCGCTCCCGGAATGACGGCGGTCATAAAAGGAAACCTGAGGTGTGCCTCCCTTCCGTTCGTCAGCGCCTTGCCGCTGCGAAACAGAAAGAATCCTCCCAGATTAAAAGCCACACGCCGCAATCTCATCATGGTTTCCCGTCTCCACAGCAGGATCACCAAACCAATAATACCCGCGAAAAAAATCGAATAGAGAGCCGACTGCCATGCAAAAGCAGCCCCCGTCCATGCTCCGATCAAGCCAAACAGCTTCACATCGCCAGCACCTACAGCTCCCATCCAGTACAGAATCAACATGAAGCCGAATCCCGTCCCCAATCCAGCCGCTGCAAATAAAAATCCATGCCATCCCCCAAACATCGTATTAAACAGCAAGCCTATCGCCATGCCGGGCAGCGTAAGCTTGTTAGGAATTTTCATACTACGTAAATCCGTCACCAGCGCAATCGCCAGCAAAACACCACATACGATATACATCCACGTCAATGCAATTCCCCCCTAATGATAAGCACGAAGCGTTTCAAACCTTTTCCATCGTTATTTTCTCTATCTATTCGCAATGCTCCCATATATCCGTGCTATGGCGAACCATCCGTGTTCCTCTCCCCGTCGGTCGTCTTCTCTACCGAAAATGGAACCTCGATACGTTGTCCATCGTCCGTTTCGATCACAAAGCTCCATTGACCGGGTGTCGTGTTTGTACCTACAAACCAGTTCCATTCAATAATCCCGTCCGCATCGGCAGAGGTCCAGCCCAAGTGTTGAGCCGTGCTTTGGCCCGACTTATAAAGTACAGAAAGATTAGCTGACGTTCCGGGTTCCACTTTGGCCTTGATCAAGTTATATACACCCTTCACGGCAGGCTCAGGCTTGGCAAGCAGTTGTATGGAACCCTGCGCATCCTTAGTCGCTGAAGCATCTCCTGTACCTGTTCCCTCTCCCGTGTCACCGATCCAGAGACGTTCCTCTGCCGCTGTCTGGAGCACAATACTACGATACAGAAAAGGAACCTTCATCGGCAGCTCATAAGACAGCTCCACCCTAAAATAAGGGTCCTTAGTTCCCGTAAGAGACGGCACATGCACGTTCGTTACATGTATACGGTCATACTCCAGAATGCTATCCTCTATAAAAGGCTTTAACAGCGGCTTTAGAACAGGATCAAGCGCGGCTTCTGTCAAGCGCCCACGTAGCTCCTCCATGGGCTTTTTCCCCCCCTGCACAGCGCTTTCCACCCAATCACCGATGGGAGGTGGCAGTTGGGCAGCGAATTGGCTTGCATATTCACTCACAGATAACTTGGGCAGCTCATCCAGCGGCTGGCGGACTGCATCTATTTTCGCAGACGCCGCATCCACCGCCAGAGACACCGGATAGATTTTAGCCGAAACCTGTTTAACCGCTTCTGAAGCGGTGGTCTGCAAGGCCGTAGATACCAGCGTCATCTGTACCATATAAATTAGAAAAATAATAAAAAATAGAAACAACGGCAACACTAGCGACGCCTCTAAAACGATACTTCCTTGTTCACGGCGACTCCGTCCACCAATCCGCTGTAAATACCGATTAATAAGAAAAATGCGCTGTTTTCGTAACATAGTACACACTTCCCTTAATGCTTTCGCCTTCCTCTGAGGCCAAGCCCAGCATCTTCATCACCCCAGGTAAAAACAACAGCCTCATCCCGTTCTTAACCTCGCCCCTTGCATACGTTTGCCGTTCAGCAGGATTGACATCTGTATTCAGGCGGATCAATGCCAGCATACGGGACATTTTCCGTTCATTATTGCTATGGAGCATGAGGAACAATCTCAAATGATCCTTGTACGTCATTCGAAATTTCAGAAAATCAGACAGAGGCACATACCCCTTCTGAGCCAGCATAATCATATCTTCAATCGCCTTCTCTACCCCATATAAAAGAGCTGCCGCCAAAACAACCAACGGATTGCCCTTGGAGCTATTTTTGACTAAACCCTCCATCGTGCGAATGGCTAGCCTCATAGCAAAAATCTCGCCATAAGCGGAGGCCAGATTTCCGGTCGGATTATGGAAACCGTACAGAATGTACTCGACCTCCTGATTATTCAGCTCCAGTTGATCTCCCAAAATTTGCGCTGTATTCCCCACCCTCCCACCTGATCCGGCTAAACTGCCAAATCGGCTAAAATCCACGTGATTAAAGTAAGAAAGCGCATATTCATTCTGGAAAAATTCATCCCCTAGTTGCGTCAGCAAGCCGGATGCCGCCCCGTATAGACCATCCATACTGTCCATGGAAGCTCCTGCCGCATCATAGGTATCATAGGACAAATCAGCGGATACAGACGGGCTGGATGCAGACTGGTTAAAAGAGATACTTTCATTGTAATACTGCTCCAACTTTTGAAATGGTCCGGCACTTTGCGTACCTTTGGAAAGCATTTCAATGATCTGATAGGCTTGCTTGAGCTTGCTCTTCGCCTCTTTTTCCATTTTTTTGCGTTCTTTATCAGGTCCACGTCGCGTGTCCATTGCTTTGGCTTCACCATCAAGTACATTAGAAGGTCCTGACCAGGCATATGCATTCAAATATTGATCCATTTCCTTGAGCGTTGAGATCACTTCTTGTCTGAACATATCTGTATTGAGATTCGGATCTGTATAAAAGGATAGTGTACGGATCATACTCGATAATCTGTTGTTAACCGTATGAATAGCTATTCGTTGCTTTTCTATAGTCGCTTCCATCTGATCAAATTCCTTATCTGGAATCAATAAATCGTCAGCCTTCTGCCTTGCGCTTCCTACAGACGGATCAGCACTGGAGCTCCCTCCACTCGGAGTAGGGGCTGCGGAAACCTCATCATACCCTGCATTGGCAGCCCTCTGTTTATATTGAGCAATGACTTGACGCATCTCTTCGTTAATTTGCCTGGCTTCATTCAGCGGCTCCTTAGCCTCTACAAGCAGCTCATCATGCTCTTTTCCTACCTTGGTCATGGCTTGGCCCAGACGATCAAGTGCCGATCTCGCCCTTCTCGCATATTTCTCGATCTGCATGATTTTAACGTCGTCTACACTCTTTTTATTATCCTCATACACATGCACGTAATGCTTATATTGGGCGGCAATATCGGCTACAACCTCAAGCGAATCCCAAATATACTGATTGGGGATATACGCGCCCCTCTGTTTAATGATCCGTTTGCGAACCTCTTCCATATAAGCTCCTGCCTCACGCTGCTTCTCCAGCATGTCATCCAGCTTAGCCTCGCGTTTGTCATACAGCTTTTGCAGCCGTTTCAGCAAATCGACCGTGTGCGAAGCCTCTTTCATATTCTGAGAGAGCGGCTTCAGCTTTTCGAGCACTTCCACTGTAAAATCGACAGGCGCTTTATACTTCATTTCTTCACGAATCTGCTCGTTAAATATGGCATATTTACCAAGCTCTCTTTCCATGTGCAAAGAGCTTGAATCCAGCTTCGTGTTCATAAGTGGCAGTGTGTCTGCACGCGGCGTGCGCTTGGCGCTGTCGTTCAGTACTTTGACCATAATTTGCTCTCCGCTGCTCTCACCATAGGCAAACAGACCGTAATCCTGTTGTAATGCCGGATCATAGGCAGACATAACTGAACGAACCGCCGCATGGGTCAACCGTTCAGTTTGCACATGCAGCGCGGCAATTCGTGCATAGTCAATAAAAACAGCAATAAAGCCAAACATGACCGCTAAAATCAGAATCAAAAAGACCGTGACGGCTCCTAACTCACTATCCTTAGCATTACGTCCTTTTCCAAACACTCGCTTCCTCCCTTCCAGTCCATTCGTGTTCTCCGCTTCTTACGGACCGTTCTGTCCATATTGCGTTAATACTTGTCCTGCAACTGCCGGATTTATCTTTTCACCTGAGCCTCTGCCCATAAATTTTGCTCCATAATATCGAACCAGCTCTACCGTGCGAATCCATTCCACAGGCTCTACCACACCCGAGCTCATTGTTCCCTGTAAATCCGTCTGATCCAGAAACTGATTCAGCAAAGGCACTTTCACTATTTTATTCAGCTCTGTCGTCACCTTACGGCTGATCAGGCTGTTCTCATATGTCATCTGTCCCTGCATACCGGCAGGCATGCCACTCTCGGCGTGGGACAGCTTCTGGGCGGGCAAATCGCCTCCTCCACCGCCACCGGGCACCTGCACACTTATCTGATTATTGGCTCCAGCCCAGCCAAACAAGGCACCCAGCATGGCATCATCCTTCAAGCGCCAATAAAGCGAATCTCGTTGTCCTTGGGTGAATGCGCCTGTACGCGGTTCCTTGAAGCTGCTATCCCAACTATAAGCGGCTCGCTCCGAAGCCGTAGAAGCGACCTGCACCAAGATGGATTTTTGATATATGTACAGGCAAAAAAATAACATCACAAAAATGACCAGCAACAGTATGGGAAAGACGAGGGAAGCTTCCAATGAGAAGCTCCCTTCCTCTTTGTGTGCCAAATTGCGCAGCATTATGAATCCATGAAGTCGTTACTCTTTTTATCCGCTTTTTTCAACAGACCTTCTACAATCTTCTTGATCTGATCCTTGAAAATAATCGCCACCGCAATCAGAATCGCGATAATCAGAATCATTTCTAACGTACCCAAACCGTCCTCATCCTTGTACAATTTACGAATACTACCTGTTACTAATGTCATCATCGTTGTATTCCTCCTACATATTCATCATCATTAAGGCGGGAGCGCCCACCAGCACAATAACCGTTAGCAAAATCAACGCCATCGGAAATACCAGCTTAGACGAAGCCTGCTCTCCTCTTGTGCGGCTAATCGAAGTCCGCTTGTTCCATAGCGTCTGGGACAACTCACGTAAAGCCATCACAAAATCGCTCCCGCCGCGTCTCATATTCAGTAACACTGTTGTCGTAAACACCGTCATTTCCTGAATGCCGCAGCGCTTGCTCAAATGCTCAAATGCCTGTTGAAAGGAATAGCCGCTTTCCCATTCCCCCACCGTCTGACGCAGCTCCCGGTACAATGGATGTACCGTATCCGCCCCTTTGCGCTCCACGCAATGAAGCAATGCCCGCTGTACCGTCTCGCCTGCACCGACCAAAAGCATGATTTTACTCAGTAATTCAGGCAATTCCATTAAAATTTGCTGATCCCGCTTCTGTACCTTTCCGTGCAGATCCTTGACCAGCGCGATGGGCACCAGAATACCCAGCCCCAATCCGAGCACCAGCCCGGTCGCATCCCCGCCCATCATGAGCGATATTAAAGCTCCACCAGCCGCCATCATGTATCCGTAACCCACCATTTCGGCCAGAAAAAGCATCGTTTTTTCCCCACTGTTGCGCATACCGTACAGCTTTTGTACCGAGCGCTGGAGCTTGAACATCAGCAAAGGCAGTCTTTGGGCGGCACGTGAAGCATGGATCATGTGTACGAAAGGAACCGAGAGCCTTTGCAGGCGCAGTCCTTCCAGCTTCATATGGCGAAAGCTCGCATACTTAGCACCGTACATCCGGTTCAGCACCACCCAACCTCCCACTTGCAGAACCAGCATGACCAGACAAACCAACATCACCACGCCTATCTCTCCTTACACCTCAATTTTCATAATGTGGTTAATCCATACGAGGCAGCCACCAAGCACCAATAGGCAAAAGGTAGACAAAATCATACCTGTCCCGCTGTATAACGGCATCATGTAATCTCCCGCAGTCATTGTCATAAACAGTACAAACAGAAAAGGCGCCGCAAACATAACCCTCGATTCAAAACGTTTCTGCGCGATCATCACACCGATCTCTTGCTGAATTTCCAGCTTCTCCCCTATAACACTTGAAGCCCGTCGCACGACCTCCACCAGATCACCCCCGGTTCGTTTGCAAGCTGCAAACACGTCCGCAAAATTCGTAATGTCCTCCATCTGCGCCCGACGAGCAAAATCCTGCAAAGCCGTCTCCACGGGTTGTCCAATTTCCAGACAGGCTGTAATAATGTTAAATTCAAAAATCAGATCATGATCTCCATCCGGGCTAAGCAGCCTCAAATCCTCTACGGCCTCACGAAAGCCGTTCTCCACCGACCTCCCCGCCGAAAGGGAAGACGAGAGCGAATATAAAGCCTGCTTGAATTGAATGCCCAGAGCCGACCTGCGCCGTTGCAGCAAAAACTGACGAAAATAACGAGGCGTCACCAAAGCTCCAGCAGCGCACAGCAACGACAATATCCATTGATGATAAAAAAGATAGCCAATGATCGCGAAGAGCACACCACTAAAGAAAATACACAGGCTTTTTTGCACAGGTGACAATGTATATACCGTATAGTCCGGCAGAGAAGTAGCCAGACGGGATGCTTGCTCCGACTTCACAGCCGCTTTTCCTGGCTTCATACCGACGCTTCCCCCCTGCTCCAGCTTTCCGGCTTCATCCCGGCCATTTGCAGCTTCAGCGTATGTTGCAGACCTTCACCGCAACGCTCCAGCCCTCCGACGATGCGTCCTTTACTTTCGCCCCGTTCCTGAAAACGATAGAGCGGATTGAGCACCACTTCACCATTTTCAAAGCCAGTTACTTCGCTAATTTCCAGCACCCGTCTGGATTTGTCCCGCAACCGTGACAAATGCACGAATATATCAATGGCCGAGCTGATCTGCTGCCGTACCACGCCTAGTGGCAGCTCAGCCCCGCCTAGCACCATCGTCTCCAGTCTACTGACCATATCGCGGATATTATTTGCGTGTCCCGTCGATAGCGATCCATCATGTCCTGTGTTCATCGCCTGTACAATGTTTATAAAAAGGTCGTTAAAAGAACAAAAAAAGTGAGGGATACCCCCTCACTCTCCATACTGCTCCATAAAGGCTATTTCCTCCTCATAGAGCATTTCCTCTTCGTAGATCTCTTGCTTTATAGTTGGGTTATTATTTATAATGTCATCCTCATCAGAATCAAGAAATCTCCAGTTAATTTCTCTAAAAGTTTCACCCTCATAAGTTGTTATGGTAATTCGTTGAAGAAATTTACGTAATACCACATTACTCAAATCATTCAAATCGAGGTCATTCAACTCTTTATTGAAATCTTCAAATTTTAACTTTAAACTATATATTTCATCATCAATAAAATTCAATCTTTTAATTTCATTTTGTAACTTTTGCATTTCCGAATCAATAGATTGATTTCTAGTATTATATTCTTCGTCAGAAATAAATTTTTTAACTACCAACCTAAAGTTAGTCTCCTTCTCTTCAGCTAATTCAGTCAACCTTTCAGTATGTTCCTTTATTGTTTTAGCAAAGTCAACTGTTTGATATCTATTTTCAATTAGCTTTGTGTAGTACCAGTCATTTACTTCTGGAGCATTGATACGTTCCTTTATCTCTTCTTTTATCCATTCAAGCATTTCTTCTTCTCTTACTAAATTACGATATTCACATACAGAATTTCCGTATTGTTCATGATTACGACAATAATAATAATGGTGTGTCTGACGAGTTGTTTTTTGTACTTTTTTTCTCATCATCCCACCGCAATTTCCACAACATAATAAATTACTAAATAAATGAGAGGTTGAATATCTTCCCCTACCATTTGTCTCAGCACCTGTTCTAACTTTTTTCCCATCATCATGTTTTGTGTTGTATGTGAAACTCTCAATATGCGGTCTACTAGCCATTTCAGCCTTTGCCCTAAAGAAAGTCTCGTCATCTATAATTCTAAGTAGTTGATCATCATAAATAATCTGCTTATTAATTGGGATTTTCTCAATTAGATTAGAATTAATATCAGACTTTCTTGTTCTATGCTGTCTAACTTTACCTAAATAAATTTCATTTTTTAAAATCTTAGCAACATGTGATCCAGTCCATTTACCTCCGCGCTTAGTTGGTATTTGATCATCTACATACAGTTTTTTAGCTATTTTATTTACTCCATATAAATCATCAATGTATAACTTATATATTTTTCTGACTACTTCAGCTTCATACTCATTAATAGCTAATTTGCCCTGAATGATATTATAGCCGTATGGTTCTCTACCTGACCAAATGCCCTTTTTTGCCGCTTCTTTCTTTGCCCACTGTATACTATCACTCTTCGACGTACTTTCCGCCTCAGCTAAAGTCGCAAACAATTGTATCTTAAGCATATCTGCATTATTTAGTGAGAAAGATTGTATATCTTCAAACCATACGCCTACACCAATTTTTTTCAGTTCGTCAATGTGAATCAGCATCTCTTTTACATTACGACCAAATCTGCTAACCGATTTAGTTAATATAACATCAAAGAATCCAGCTTTAGCATCTTTCATCATTTGAAGAAAAGCTTTACGGTACTTAGTTGATTTAGCACCGGAAAAACCTTCATCGACGTATCCCTTGTATGGAATATTTCCTCCATCCCTACTACTGAAAACACCAGATTCAGACAATATATAGTCATGATCCTCTGCGTACTTCATTAAACCACTAATTTGATTATCTATTGATTGCTTTTGCTCTTCTTTGTCTGTTGAGCATCTGGCATAGTATGTAGCTATTCTCTTCATATAGACCTCCATTTAAAAATATTACGATATCTATATAAAGGTTATCATGCTAGTAAGAAAAAAAATAGGAGAATAGACAAAAAGTATACTCTCCTCTTAATCAAATTTATTTGTTAACTTAATGCTTTCATGCCGCCTATTCTATAACTTTCTTTGCCTTATCAATTATTTTATTTAACAATTTAATTAATAATTCTGAGCTGTATCCCAATATAAAGCTCCAAAGATTTTTATCCCATATATCAAACACTTTGTTATCTTTCTGGAACAGAAATGAAATGAATAAAAAAGGAATGATAAGTGCAACTATAATCTTATATAGAGGGGCATCACTTTCATTCTTAGCTGAAGTAAGAAAATAAAGAAAAGCCCCTACTACGCTAATTACTAGATATGAAAAATACTCTTTCAATGAAAGCCCATTAATAAACAAATAATCAATTCCATAAACTATAGCAGCGATACCTAATGCACTAAATAGGTATAACTTTCTATGACGATTAGCCTCATAGGCATCTGCTTCAATTTTTCTTAGTTCGTATTTTATCTCGATTAAAAGATCAAGATCATTCTGCGTACAGTTAATTAATTTACTTTCTAAAATTCTACACCTCTCTATTATAGCTAATCTTCTTTCATGACTTGCGAAAATCAAACTATTTATTACTACATCAATTTTTCTTAAATATTCACCATCATCAAACTTCATAGCAAAATATACCCTCCCATTCAATTTTACAGGTGGTTATATAGTACCACATTATGGTACTATATCATCATATTTCACTTTATATTTTTAGAAGAAGGTAGTATATGAGACTTAACAGCTACGTACCTTACTGATACAATTTATTTACTAATAAGGGGATTTAGAATGAATAAACTAATCGAACTAATTAAGAAATTCAATAAAGGAAACAGAGGTTCAATAACTATTGCAGCAATATTATTTATTGGGCTTTCTATAATTTTATTACTTATAATTTCACTATATATATGCAAGATATAAATTATGAATATAAAAAAATGATACGGTGACATTATTAATCCCTTGAGATTTGGGACTTTACTGTAAGTAAAAAGAGCTAACCCATTGTGGGATTAGCTCTGTGTGTATTTATGTACTATAATTCCCCAACCTCAAATTTATAGCCTCCATTGTAAAATGTTGATTTTATAAGCTATCCATTGAATACTAACCAGATGAATCCGTAGATTAAAGCAATTAGTCCTATAATGCACGACAAGCAAAAAAACAAAAGCATAAGAACAAATTTTTTACCGTCCATGATTAACACCTCATTATAGACATAAGTCGGCTACGAACCAATCAACTTTACATAATAAAGGAATATGTAAAAGGATACTATAGATTATTGTATCGAAACATGCTAACCAATCAAGCGCATCCCCCCTTTCATCTCTTAGAATTAATGAACTAATTGACTTTGTTCGCCTTCAACTGGGAATTTGAGATCAGTTAACTTTACCACTATTTCTATCAATTTATTTACAATGTTGGCGTCATGATCATCTCGATTTTTATATGAATTATTTATGATTGAAAGGTACGGATAGAGCGCTCTCCCCCTAACATTCATACCATCAGTTTTATACAGTTCAAAATCCACTTTTTCTTGTTGATATGCCCGTTCATAATGACCTAATACGTTACTACCATATTCCCGCATCAGATTCTGCTCCAACATGCTCATAAACTTCTCTGTACAATCAGGTAAAGGAACTTGAACATCTTCTGACTCAGTTTCATCTGAATTTTCACGGATATATTTCCAAACTTCGTATGTACGATCTTCATAGATAAGCATAGACCAAAGCATATCATAAAATCCTCTGACTTCTTCGTTCGTTAATGAATAGGACTCTGTAATGTCTCTATACTCCTGTTGTTTAAAGTGGTTTACTGAACTAAAATTCATTTTGGTATCATTCAAATTTTTCATTGCTATTTTCTCCTCGTATATGTATTGGTGTAATTCTGAGCTATTTTTACTGGCTCCTACTTTAAATTTATGGCAAAGGTTGCAAATCGTTAAGGTGCGTTATACTTTTTTATTTTCTGTGCCTTCATCATCTAATTAGAAAATCATCTAATTAATTTATTCAAACAATCTACTTGCTTATATTGTAATCATTACATGATTAGCTTCTGATTCAGGTTCAAATATCTAAATTACAGACAGTCACAAGTGACTGGATGACGTAGCAATAGCGTAGCGCTTGCGGAGATTCTTTTGACCTTAATCTTTAATGCTTTTAAGTGCAAGGGAAACTCATGGTAAATAAAACTATTTCGCTACGCTACATAGTAGTATTTCCAGTCACCGTTTCCCCTCTTGCCTACGGCAATTCACCCCTATGCTCCTAATTTTGATTTTTTTGATTTGAGTATTACATCCATACTCTGGACGCACTAAAAGCTATATAAACAAAGGTTTTTTTACCGTTTTTTCGATTTAGCGGTGTCTATATAGGTATTTTTCCACGTTTTGGACGCAACATATTAGTCAAAAACTATATGTTTAGCCAATATCCAATACCTCTTGTTATAGTTTGGGTTAACATCACCGTTGTCTAATCGTCTTCTTCTGTCCTTGTTCGTTTTAGAATCATTATTGATATTATATGGTAAACTGTTCTTCTGAAAATAAATATTTAACTGTTCAACATCTTTTTGTTGTCTTCTTCTTCCATCATGTAAATCAACTTTTTTAATTAACTCTGCTTGTTCTTCCTTGTATAAACGTTTACCTACAATTGTATCCAAGTAATCTGTAATATCAGCCTTTTCATATGTATCATCCAATATTGTATATGTATCTTGTTGGAGCTTCGTTTTTATGTAGTTCATATATCCATTTTCTTCACTGGCTACTTGTTCAAAAAACTGCTTGTCATATATCTCTTTGAAGAACATCAAATCATTGATAGCTTTATCATATCCAACTTCGTTATTTACTGGACGGTCATATACAATACGATTAGGCTGTTTCCTATACTTCTCCACATAGTTTGATGTTCCATGTTCTTGTAGGTATAAAGCAGGTTCGATCTGTTTGTCACAGTCTCTAATCAGTTTGTTCAACATTTTATTCGAGATTTTTTTGATGATTACAGTGACTTTATCTGATTGGTCGATGATCCTCTTCCTACCTAAGCACTGAATCAGAACGTCTATATCCATAATATCGACAATCACATACTTGATTAGTTTATCCTTTAGATTGATGCCATTGTCTAGGGTAGATGTGCTGAATACAAACTGTTCGTCAAACTTTTCATCAATCAGCATCTTACTAACCTTTTCTTTGTTCATGTGCTTTTTCTCTGGAGCGGTTCCAGAGGGAGAACAGACAAACATAGAGTTTTTAAATGTATCATGTAGTTTGAACGCCTTAGCTGAACTTTTAGTGAAACAGATCGCTTTGTGATTCTTGGGTATTTGACGTAAAAACTTCTCCAACACTTTGTCATTTTGATAGAAAATCAATTCCTTGATGTGACTGTAATCATGAGGAATAGAATAACTTTCGTGTTTTATATTTTTATACTTGAAGAAAGCAATCATAGCGTCAGCAGTTGCAGACATACATATTCTTATCCTACTTGTTTCATTGATCATCGCATAAAATGAATCTTCGGTGTTCTTGTTGTACCTTGATTCAGTTAAAAAGTAATGAAACTCGTCACACACTATGTACTTATAGTCCTCTTTGACAATCACATTATTGTTCAGTAGCTCCCATTCATACTTTTGATACAAGATAATTGTAATTACATCTGACTTCCCATCCCTTTTAATTTCCTCTTGAAACTGTTCATTTAGCCTAGTTCGATTGAGGAAGAAAAGAATCCTAGCCCTCTCTTTTTTCGCTATGGGATAGAGTTCATTTTTTATAAAGTGACTTTTACCAACACCTGTACCAGCTTCAATTGTAATAATATCTCCACGTTGCCATTTGTGGATATGTTCAGTTAGTACATCTGAAACAGTAATCCTTTTCCTTGTTGATTGTGTCAAAATTTCTCCTTTCTGTTCAGCGCATAAATGTCTTTAATTGAAGATAATTAGACAGTTTACATAAACTAATGACGTCTCACCTATAGAAATATAGACTACCCCCATTTTCCTGTATCCAGTTTTCAAAGATCGCACAACAAATAAACTTAACTATCCAATTTGACAGAACAAACAAACCAAGCTCCACAATCTTGTTTTGACTTATCCATCAATCTAGTATTCATTTTTGTCGACTTGCTGTGTTGTAAATCTACTTTTAAATTTAATACTATCGTTGGTAATGCAATATGTATTATCTTTCTACTACTTAACTTTTGTTTACGTGAAACTATTTTATTTCCACCTCATTTTGTATCTCCTTTTCTCCATCGTTATATTTATCAGTTACTATTTTAGTATAGTTTATAGATAGATTCATGTCAATATATATTTTATATGCTACATTGATATACTTTTAGCTACACGATTCATTATCACGAAATATGCATATATAATAGAAAAAATTTCTGCTGCCATTTTGTTGGGTAGATTGCTCAATTCATTCTCGCCAATTGTATCAGTCACATCTTTCAGATGAACCATTGTTCCTTCTGCTTTATTACCTGTACCCAAGCAGAACAATTTTGTCACGATTGATGTTGGAGCATGGTGAGTTAAATTTGACGTATTACCGTTGTCTCCTTGTAAGCGCAGCATCTTTGTCGAGTTGGGAATCTAAAGTAACGATTCGTAGATTAAAAAAGGTATCCATAATTATACAGACACCCATTCTCAATTAAAGACAAATCATTTTGGGACATACTAAGTTTAACTAATAAGCTTATACAAAATACTGAAGATTTATTTACACTAAAATTGTGAGCATAAATTCATTTCAATAAAACCTCTATATTAGTGACTATATCTTTCCAAAAACTAAATAATAAAATAATCCCGGTTATTAAACCTGCAAAAACAGAAGTTAGGAATGGGTGTCTAGAAAAAAAATTGTTCTTCTCTTTCTTATGTCCAACTTTGTTGTTAGTTCCTATGTTAGTCTTATTGAATTTATTGTTATCTCCAATTTTGATTTGCATATACCCTCCTGTATTAAATAGTTATATCGCTGCCCTTCAAAGTGTTGTTATTTCCCAATGAGATTTTAGAAGACTGGTCATAAACCATATTAAAAATCAGTTGTGAAAATTCAGTTTTCTTCTTATCATTTATAGTCGCTTGATTGAATATATCCAGACTATCTAAATTTCCGAATTCTTCTTCTGTTTTTAAAAGAATGTCAAGTGTTGTATTTTTTATATTTGAAATAATCCCGTTAATATGGTTTTTACCGAATTCAATATATGCATCATAAATAGCTAATCCATGACGGTTCCCTATTATTTCTTGAATTATTTCTAATGGTAAATAACTTTTCACATGGTTCTCTCCCATGCCATATAAACCTGATACACTCTCTTTAAATTCTCCCACAGTGCATAATGCAGAATCTTTTTCATTTAAATGTACAGCAGGAAGGGGATTGTCTCTCACAATAATTCTGCCATTTGTAAATGTCCCTAAAAGCACTCCTCTTACTTTTCTATAAGCAGGAATATCTTGGTCTAATGCATATCCATTAATTTCACTATCTATCCAATCATTTAAATTTTTGCTTTTCAGTTCATAAAATATAACTTTTAATCTATATAGGGCGCTTTCTATGTTCATGTTTTCAGTTACAAGATCGGTAATAATTCTACTTCTTGACATGTTATTTAACACCCCATTTTAAAGTAAGTAATCTAAGATATATTCATGTTTTATTGTGAATTTAAACACTCTGATATCAGTTCATTGGCTCACAAAGAGTTTAATATTAGAAAGCTTGAGTTTATAGAAATCATTTATTGCCTTTTCTTTACGTCTCGGATCATAGTTCTTTGGTAATTGAAGAAATACTTTTGAATTTTTGAAACGATTCATTACCCTATATTGTGATTTTGAGTGATCTAGCAGTAAACTATCTAATGTTTCAACTTCGATGTAAGAAACTCCTTCACTATCATATACTTCGATATCAGGCACAATATTAGAAATAGCCTTTGGTCTACCATGAATCCAGTTGATGTGGTCTGCAAGAACATATTTTCCAAGGTTGTGATAATATAGTGCTATTTCTCTAACTAACCTGTCATGCTCACTTTGAGAAAGAGGGTTTCTCCGTCTTAACGCTGTTAATGATGGTGGAAAAAATAAAGGGTTGCTTGTTACTGAACGATTGGATTTTATCATTCTTGCACACCTACCTATCATAATAAATTTTAGCACTCACATAGAAAGAGTGCCAATAAATGAATTATACTATATATATCCACCTTCTACAACAACTTTATTAGCATATATAGATAAAAAAAATTAAAATAATCTTTAAAACACTATATATTGATTTTCGCATTGTCAATTTGATCCTTCTCTTAGTATATTTTCTGTCTCTTAAGTTTCGTATTTCTACCTGAACCTAACCAATGCTTTCAGCCACATTACGGTTGATATTGGAGCATGGTGTATGCAAATAGGCTAGCTATGAAAAAAGCTCACTCCCTATGTTTAAGGAGCAAGCTTGGAGGCAAATCAACATCGTCTGATATCATGTATATCTAGCTCTGAACTCATATATTAGTTCATTTTAAATGGAACCTCTATATCTTCACCAATTTCATTTACAGTTTCCTCGATGATTTCCCTTACATCTTCATCCAAATCTTTGTTTAAAGATTCTTTCATCAAGTTATAGCTACTTTTTAAGTTCAGATTGACAACAACTGAAGAGTATACATCTACTAACTCTGAAGATGTATCATCCCATATTTTCTGGACAAAGCTGTCTAATCTTTTTCTCAACGAATCACTTAACAATTCGTAAGTATAAGTCTTCCTGTCAGCAAATTCTGAAAAACATTCCAACGTTTCAAGAATATTTATCTTCTCTAAATTTTCAATGGAGTCTAAATATTGAATAATATAGGACTCTAACTGTTCTTTAGACATAATATCAGGCAACTGTTTAATTTCATTCAAATTCATTGTTTACCTCCCAAGATCAACTGGTATATGGCTAATATTTTGCTGATTATTTCTATACAAATTCCCGTCAGTACCCAAATACTTTCTTCCTATTTTAATTTGTGCGCTCCATCCGTTATAGGAATTGCTTGTAGCAAGCTCAGATGGAGAAAGCTTGCTGCTCAGGTTAAGCTGTGGTGAATGCCATTTTATTTCAACCTTTGTCCCATTATAATTAAAATTATACTTATAACCACTCTCAATAATACCAGGATCAGGTCTAAAATTATTACTTGCTCCTGATGGAACCCAAGATTGTAGTTGGTGTTCGCTTATTTTTCCATTTTCTATTACTCCATTACTAAGATTAAAGTTCCCATCACTGTCGATTAGTTTTTCCATCTGCATTTTATGTTCAGCAATTTTCTTTTCTGCTTGAGCTAATGTTTCCATACGATTTTCGGGTTTCTTGTCTGCTTTCAATTCACGTTCATGCGACAATCTTTGCTTTAGTTCTTCCTGACTTCTCCCCTTACTTTCAGTAGGAGTCGCACTTTCTGCCTTAGCTCCCGAAGAAGGAGTGGATTTCGATGAGCCTCCACCTTCTCCCTTCGCCATCTGCCACAATTCCGCTGAGCTTTTTCCTATTCCGCTTGCGCCTTTAACTGCGGTTGTACCTCCATGTGCCGCTAAAGCTGCTGAGCCAATCAATCCAGGTATTCCGATAATACTACCAACTCCCGTGGATGAAACAGCAACTGATAACCCTTCTCCACCTGTTCCAACGATTACCTCACCAGCTCCCTGCAATGTCGTAGCTACGTGACCGAGAATTTCACCTACTTTAGCAGCCATAGGATGATCATAGTTACGATCTTTGTCGGGCAGCATTCCCAAGGTTAAATCTTCCTGAATGGCTCCTTTTGCTCCTTGAACAGTATCCCACAAAATTTCCCCTTGAAGCTTACTAGCTTCCATCTGAGCTTCGGCTTTTGTGATCTCAGCTTTACCGATTTGTTCAAAGATTTTATGTAACCAACCTTCACCGCTGGATGCCGTTTTGATAGGTACACCATTTCCCGGCACATCCAGTACGACTTTTTCCCCATCTACCTGTGTGAAGTTATTCGAAATAAAGATGAGTTCCTGTGCTACTGTCGATAGTCGTTCAATCGTCACACTCATAGATTGTCGAGAAACCTGAAATTCCTGAAAAAATCTCTCTCGGGTGGCTCCAGACCAACCCTGTTGGACAAAATATATTCTCCCGCTCAAAAAATTCAGCATACGTTCCATTTCGTGTTTACCATGCAAGAACTGGTCAGCCACTTCCATCAGCTTGTCAGGTGGAACCAATATTCTCCCCATTTGATCACGTCCATTTTAATTTAGATGGAAATAATCTTATCAGAAGGGGTGAATTAGGGACTGATGCTAGACTAAAAAGTGGACACCGAGAATCGAGAATGCGAGAATAAAATCAAATTCATTCGAGGTGCGTCCCTATGAGTAAAAACTACGACAAGACTTTTAAAGTTCAAACCGTTCAAATGATTCAAGAAGAAGGTAAACCTGTCTCTCAAGTGGCGAGAGAATTGGGCATCTCCGCGAACACGCTGTATCGTTGGGTAGCCGAACACAACCAAGATGGGAAACAGGCTTTCCCTGGCAGCGGGAACCTGAAGCCAGAGGATCAAGCCACAAGAGAACTCCACAAACGCATTCGTGATCTGGAAGAGGAGAACGATATTCTAAAAAAGGCGATGCACTACTTTGCCAAAGACCGACGCTGATCTTTTCTTTTATATATGATCACCGCTTCCAGTGTCGTGTTGCAAAGATGTGTGCAGTGTTTGGCGTTTCACGAAGCGGCTATTACAAATGGGTACAAACTCGAACGATTCATAAAGAACGCCAAAAACAACGGGAAAAGCTCTTACAACGTATCCGCCGGATTTTTTTGGATTCACGCCGTTTGTATGGCAGCCGGAAGATTCATAAAGCTTTGGTTCAGCAAGGAGTTGCCGTGTCGGAAAAAACGGTAGTGCGAATCATGAAAGAGCTTGGTTTAAAGTCCAGAACCGTGAAAAAATACAAAGCAACTACGAACTCCAAACACCAACTGCCTGTTCATGAGAACCTTTTAAACCAGCAGTTTGTTGCTGGGGCCCCAAACGAGGTGTGGATGACGGATATTACATATATTCCCACCGATGAAGGCTGGCTTTATTTGGCGAGCGTGATGGACTTGTACAGCCGCAAAATCGTAGGATTCCACATGGATTCTCGGATGACTAAAGAGTTAGTCATTCAGGCCCTTGACCAAGCCTATCGTGTCCAACGACCGGGCGAAGGGGTTCTGCATCATTCTGATCGAGGGAGCCAATACGCATCTCACGAGTACCAAGCTAAGCTGGTTAAGTACCATATGAAAGGCAGCATGAGCCGCAAGGGGAACTGTTATGACAACGCCTGTATCGAATCCTTTCACAGCGTTCTAAAGAAGGAACTGATTTACTTAGACCACTACAAAACCCGTCGTGAGGCAAAGAAGCAGATTTTCGAATATATTACATGCTTTTATAATGGAAAACGAATCCACTCTTCCCTAGGTTATGTATCTCCAAATCAGTATGAACGATTGTACCGAAAACCCGCTTGAAGTTCTCGACTTGGGGTGTCCATTCTATTGACAGTAGTCCAGACATCCATCAATTATCCTGATATTTCCTTTTAATTGATGTGACATTTGAACTGAAACAAAACAGAGATTACTACGACTATAGTAGTGTATATCACTGTTAGGTGATGCCTAAGTTAGGGTATAGCAGTCGTCGCTTTCAAATCTTGCTCATCAACCATATCTTGCAACTCAGGGATAAGAGTTAGGAGTTTTTTGTAGTTATGTAACGGCTGTTTGGTGATACAAGTTCTTGAGCAATATCTGTCTGCGTTTTTGCCAGAGCAAAATTATTTTGGTCTGCCTCTTTTGATACATACTGATTCCCATATATAAATAATGCACCCCCAAACTTCATTGGTTGAACTTGTACGTTCTCTCCAACAACCGTTTTAGGAGTGCATTATTTCAACGCCTTTTTCAGAAATTTATTACACGTTTAAAATCCCCCAACTTGATCATGAAGTTGGATGTAACTATGCGACTGAACAGGCACAGTAACAATAAACAAAAAGCTAGCCGCAATGATCAGTAGTACCGTTTTTTTCAACATTGTTCATCCACACCTTTTCAATAAGATTTAGAAATCCTGCTTTGGTTTCTGGAACCGCATAATCCTGAAAATGTAAAAACAAACCCATACAATTTATAAAGTATGCCTCATTATTTATTATATGTGACTTTAGCATTGCATACATCAAGTATTTAAAACCATCACTATGCATCGACCGATACAAATAATAATAAGCTAACTCATATTCAAATCGCGCAAACTGCTCTGGTATTACTTGCTTAGTGTACATGTCAGATGATGGCTGTCCCATTTGCACAAAGGAGTCAATGAGCGTCTCGAAACGTTCAAGTACGTGATTCACATCTAACTGAAATCGGTTAGCAGCAAACATTACGTTCAACAGCTTAGTAATCATTTCTTTATCGACTTTTGATGCAGCAATGTATTCAACATAATCTGGAAGCACACATGTATCTCCAGACAGGAGTTTATTAATATAAGTATTACATTGCGCCCAATCTTGAAACATTTTTATCCAATGCAGAGTGTTCTCGTCCGTCTCCAAAACCCAATCTAAATTAGCATAGGCGTATGTATATTGTAGAGCTTGTTGATAATCGCCTTGGGTTTCACAGACACTCGCACACAGTAAGTCGGCATAAGCAATGTATCCAAATAACGGCCCCCTAGTCTCCTTTTCATGCTCCCTGTTCTTTCGACTCTTTTGTTGATGCTTCATTGAATATTGGATTTCCGCTTTATCTCTCATTTTTTTTGCCATTTCATCAACCTTGTCCCATTGACGCAAAGACCTGTACACGTTCGCCAAGTCCTTCAATGCGTCAAGCTGGTCTATTTCATCTAGGCGCTCAACAAAAGATTCAAAACGTGTAGCTGCCTTGAAATTTCGGCGTTGATCGTCTCCAACCTGAATCGTGAATATACGATAATGACAGATTGCCAATCGATCAGAATGTTGGTACTTCTCACCCTCAGCGATGTTCTCGTATAGGTAAGCCGCTGCTTCATTATAACCTTCTTCATAACAATCCTCGGCTAATTCAAAGAGATAATGGAGATAGCTCGGCTTATCCAGCAGAACACTTACAACTTTTTGCAAACAGTCTACGCGCTGAAACTGCACACAGCGGTACAAGAACGGGCTAATTCTTTTCCAGTTCAGCGGTTCTTCCATAATGCACTCTTCAATGTAACGTTCATAAAAATGGTCTGGGGGTAAATCCATTCCTAACGTGATGCGATCCAATTGGTGCATCGAAATGGTACGATTGCCCGTTACAATACCGCTCACTGTACCCGGATTCAAATCAATAATGCGACCAAACTTGGTCATACTCAATCCTTTCCGTATCAGATAGGTTTGAACTTCTGCTCTAATCGTGGGTGTGATTTTCATGGATAAGCCACCCTTTCAGCATAAAATCGTCATATGATGCATAGTTAAATAAATTATGTAATTGAGAAACAAGTAGTAAAATAGATTTGTTTTATTGCTCATGATTGTACCATTTTTTAGAATAAAATCATATACCTCTCAGATATTTACTTAAGATACCTTTTCAGATAGTTTGTAATGATTTCTTGATTAAGGGTATCATCATTTCGCTTATGTATAGTTTATTTGGAAAATCATAATACAACTTTAGGTATACAAAGTTACCTAATTAAATAGTTATGTTCGTAATCCTTTATAATTTATCGGTATATTCGGTTTAAAATTGATGTGTGAAGCAGACCAACTACCGTCTACAATTTGTGTATGCTATTGAGTCGAAAAATAACCTGAGTGTCGGAGTGGATGTGCTAGGGGTATATTTGGAAATTAAAGTGTTGTTTTGGATGTAAAATACCCCCCACTGTATATTCCGTGTCTATTGATATTGATCAGTAGACGCAATACAAACCTAGACATGATTATCTAGGTTTGTAACAGTGTACACATATGAATTTAGAGTCTGTTCATCTTCTCTATCATCATTTGCTTTGTAGGATTAGCATATAAGAGCGTAGTATGAATGTTGCTATGCCCTGCTTGATTCGCTACTTCATGGACTGACATATCATTTTCTAACGCATATGAGCAGAAGAAATGTCTCAGATCGTGTGGAGTTATTTCCTTTCCTACAATAGCTGAGTATTTATTGAAATGCTTATTGATCACGGTTCTGTCTAATTTACCTCCTCTGTTACTTGGAAACAGATAATCACTTGTAATTCCTTTGTCTGTGCGATCTTTAATCCAACTCTGTATGGCTGTCCTCGCCTTATCTCCCATAAACACAGTTCTAGTCTTCTTTCCTTTGCCTTCGGATACAATTAACTCTCTTGATGTCAAATTGAAATCAGTTATACGAATATTTAGAGCTTCACTAATCCGTAGTCCACAGTAGGCCAGTAATGACACGATAGCATAGTTCCGTTTTGACTCATGTTCCAGCACCAATTGTCTGAACTTCTCAACGTCAGTAAGTCCAACAGTAGCCAGTGAAGCATATTGACGTTGAATCTTTAACATATCCTTTTTATTAATCGCAACCTCTGTCTGCACTCCTGATTCAATCAGGTAATCGTTAAACTTAATGAGTGCGCTGATCTTAGCATTGATGGATACAGGAGCAAGCCTCTTCACTGTTTTGAGGTAACTAATATAATCCTTCACATTCTCTCTATGCAGCTTATTGAACTCCATTCCTTTACTTTCGCCAAACCATTTCATAAATCCACTTACATTAAGTATGTAACTTTTAATTGTATTCAGACTTTTTTCATCTTGCCGTAAGTATCCCTCAAAAGCTTGGATCATCTTCACCACTCCCATACAATTATGTTGCATTCAATTTAAGTAGATTCTATATAAATTATGTTGCATTATATAGTCTAATTATACTGTTATCCTATTCACTTTGCAACATAATTAATATTATGTGGCATTACTAGAATTGATGAAAATTATTTACTATACAACGTTCTGCATGACCAATAGTTCAGCTGAAATAACCATCTTGAAATTCAAGACGGTATTAACCAAGTTGGTTAGCACTGATATACTTTATAGTTGATAGTTGGACACAACGTACAACCCAATATACAGCTTAGAAAATATCGAATTCGTGTGATTTATAGATGTAAATCCAGTCAATGTTGACGCTGTGTCAACCTTATAAGGGGGTATCACCAACTTTGGAGACACTGTAGAGGACGACCTGTATCGACACCCGTATCGAAGCTCAATCGTAAAACTTGATAACATGATGATAAAACACTTACTCCATATGGCTTTTTGAGTCATTGTGGTTCAAAATTATGCCTGAATATATTTGTATCGTAGCTGTATCGAGAAAACAGCTAAAACATAGATGGAATAAGGATTTTTAGTAAATATGATCAACATCGTAATGCGTATCGTGCGTATCGGAGAAAAATGTTCAAAAAAGCTTGATGCATCAATGGATTTTTAAGTTTTTATAAATTAAATTATGTAAAACTAAAATTCGAAAAATCCTTTATTTATCTATGTTTTGTATCGTACCTCAATCGAATCGTGAATCGTAACAGGAATAGCGGAGTAGATGACATATTTTCATCAATTTTCACTCTAATAGGCTTACTCAATTCATATATGTATGCTATCTCTAGGACAAGATGTCCCAAAGATAGAAGAGTACAATTATATATAATAGAAGAAACTCAAATCTAACCTCCCTCACAGTCATTTCCTCCATGGTCTTCTGCTCCCCAGTCGAAGGTACAGTATGCTCCTGTTTAACAAACTCCAGACGATCAACAGATTCAGGTAGAGATAGCATCTCGAATATTTTGCTAACTGGCAGTTGCGATGTCGCATCTCCAAATTGCTCAAAGGCTTGCATCATTCGCTTAGCTGAAGTGTGACTAATTTCAATTGACTTAAGCCAAGGAATCCACTCACCATGCACCAAGTCATTCTCTTTTACATGTTTCAATCGCTTTCTAATAGCGTCCATATATACAAAAAAGATACATAATCGTCTCTTAATGATAAGGTTAAGTTACTTCTATATCTATTTCTTCTGAAAAAACTCTCTGAACAAAATCTTTTATAAATTTTTCAAAAGCATCATTTAAAAATTGTATACTGGCTTCGTTATTTTTTAAATAGACGATCCAATCTCCAGTAATAAAATCATTTTTATCTACTTTTTCCCTAAACAATTTTACTATTTCAAAATTGTTTTCCGATAAATATAACATTATTTTTTCTAACTCCATGATCGATACAACTTGTGGACGTATATCAAACAATTCTAAATCAATATCCTTATTTGCTATATTTGGAGATATGATCTTATCAAAATACCATTGAGTATTTGCTTGATACAACTGTTTATAGGTAATAACAGATGCGATTATTTTTTTTGAGTCTATATTCCCAACCAAATCTACAAGCAGACCCTCTTTAAGCATTTTTGCTGCTGAAGTCAATTGCTCATATCCTGTACTTATTTTTTTAGTGGAATTGTCGTTTTTCATAGCATTCTCTGCTGCAATGTGAGCGCTGTATTCTACGCCTTTACATTCAATAAGATATATGCAATCATCCAGTACAAGAATGTAGTCACAAACTTTTCTATCTGTAATTTTTCGGACATCGGTTTCTGTAATGATTTTACTGTTGGGTATAAAATTTCGGATTACTTCTCCTACATAACTTTCAAAAGATTTCCCAAACTCAACTCCGAAATCACTTGGTATCTCTTTTTTACATAAGTCAAATATGCCTTCTATCACTTTTCTCATAAAAAGTTCTTTATGAACAGCCAAATAACCACCATCTTTTAATTTTAGAAAGGGCTTGGAAAAGAAGCTGCCTTGTAAATAGGTGTCATAGAAAAGCCCTTGAATTTCGCCCACTTTTTTAAAAATATCATTTTGAATTTCTTTTACTCCTTCGGATGTTGTGGAGACTATTTCAAAGAAAGAATCAATATTTTCTTCTCTTATATGTTCCCCACACATCGACAACAAATATGATTTATCAATAATTTTCTGTTCCAAATTATCTAAACCAGCATATATTGCAAAACCTATACAATACCACTGATAGAATGTCAAATTGTATTTCTCTTTCAAAAAGGATTCGGTTTTCTTTAAATACTTAGAATCAAATAATAATAATGACCTGCCTAACGAATCAATACCATAACTCTGCTGTAAATAGAATTGCTGTCTTGACATATTGATAAAAAATGGAACTACTCCATCTGTATCCGATAAATAAATCTCTGCAATAGGATCGTAGTATTGAGTATAATGTCTCATTATCTTATTAAGAGCCTTAGTGTCAATCGGTTCATTTCTATGTCTGTGGTGGTATAAAGCATTTGCCTGAATTGAGTGCAAAAGAAAGTGAATTGGATATCTCACCATATCTTTTCTATTCTCATAGATATAATTTATTTTGTTTGCAACAAAAATTGAATATTCTTCAGGATTGTATCTTTTGAGCAAGGATTGCAATCTCTCCCTGAAAACATCAGCCTTATGCTTCGTCCTGTAATCGGTTAGTGTCATAACTTTCTCCTTTACTATTTACTCCACATCTCAGCTTTACATCACTGTACTATTGATGAATGCTACAAAGATTCTTTAATTATCTTTTAAAATCAGGCTTTTATATATTAATTTATTTAAGCTTTAGCTAGCTCATTTCTTACTGTATTTTTGTTGATTCCCCTTAAAAATGAATAACTGGAGCATATGCTTTTCTCATAATGTGAAAACCCTTGATACCATTGGTTTATAACAAGTTGTTAAAAGCTACTATTGATTTCTTACTGCATCCATCCCTATAAATGGTGGTTTATTTCAAATTGAAAGAAGCCTCAGCCTCTCTCCACAAAATACCTATTGGTCATATACCATGCTTTCCCTTTCACTGTATCAACCATACCCTTCTTACTATCCAAAAACACAATATCACCGCATTCTTTACAGCCCCATTTACTCCTTTTATATGGTGAATCCTCTATAAAGGAAGCTCCACATTTACACTCTACCTGAATTAGTGTTTTGTGTTGACCGTATGCGTCTGCTAACTGCTCACTGGCCTTACTTGCTGCTGTAGGATGTATTGCTGCTACATATTCCCTCTGCTCAGAATATTCATTATGTACCTTAAAATCTGCTACAAGCTCAGGATTCAATCCAAAGTGTTCCTTGCCTACTGTAGTCACATATTTGCTTCCTACATGATAAGATTCTATCCAGTCCTGTATTTGTTTACTGGATAGATTGACTGTTCCTTTGATACCGCTGTTTAGCGTGTAGGTCATTGTGTGCTGCTGATTTAGATTCATATATAACACTACTCCTTCTGAGGGCTTCTTTCAAAATCAAAAGTAATTTAACTAAACACTGATTCTAAAAACTCAATATCCTTCCTGTGATACTTTTCATCCATTTTTTTCCATATTATAGGTACAATATCAATAACCCGGTGCACACAAAAGATAATGGACAAGTGTCGTCCTTTGTCTTTCTTGACGTATCTTTCGTTTTGTACCAGATAGCACATTAACTGCGCGTCAGCAAACCCTAAAATAGTTCTACTAATATATCAATCTTAATCTCCTTTCGATAAAGTGACAATGTCAGGAATACAGATAATTACATTAATTTCAAACTTCCTAAGCATTATTATCATAAAATATACTTATTTCAAAACAATTTGCCGGATCATTGGATACGCATGACAAAATCCTCTTAATCTAATTATAATATTATTTTTTGCTGTAATAACAAACCATCATACCGCTATAAAAGGAATATTTTTTAAGTAAATACAGTATCTATATCAATAGTTCCAAAAAAGTATATAGTTCTTAAGAACTTTATTTTTGGTCAACTATTCCTATACAAAATTTTGGATTTAATGAGTAAAATAAGCATATTGTTTCTCTACTAACTTCAAGATGTGGATATGTGGGTATAATAAAGCGATTTAATACTGAGCCTTTGATCGCAATTAATTACTCATCCAATAGTGTGGAGGAACTAATATATCCTTGGGAGGTATTTTTGTGAAAAGTTTTTTAGTTAAAAGTATGTTAGCGTTATCAGTCTTATTTCTGTTGTTGGGTTTTATACCTGTAGGTCAAGCCTCAGTAAGTGCAAATAGTGTTGGTACAGAGGAAAAAATTGCAGCGGAAAATGTTACAGTCAGTGATGACACATATGATAGTTTTAGTGAAGATGATATGATTATTCCTGACATACTACCAACTGATAGTTTAATTGGTCCTTACGCCGAAATTGGTCCTACATATCCAGGCACAAACGTTTCAATGAGAATTGGTGATATCTTATACTCCACTAAGACTCTTGGAGGTTCTTCTAAAATTGTAGGTCATGTAGGTATTGTAAACTCTAATTTCAATGTTGTTCATGTAACACCGGGAGAGAATGGCGGTGTAATAGATAATTTAACAACTTATATGGCTAGGCACGGCAAAGGAGAAACTATTAAAGTTTATAGACCAAGGGACGGAAGAGGCGTCAATGCAGCTAAATGGGCAACAAATAATTATTCACGAGTAAATGAATATTTTATCAATCCATTTTCCAAATTAAGTACAATATCTCCTAATTATTGTTCGAAGTTTATATGGCAAGCATTTTACTATGGGGAAGGATTTGACTTTGTGGGTACACATAGTAGTGCTGATGTTATTGGATTCGTGATTCCAGCAGAAGTAACGATATCTAGTAATTTTGTTTATGTAACTTCTTTTACAGCTCGCTAATAGAGGATTCAGTTATCTAAATCATGTTTAATTAATTTTGAAATGAAAACTTCATTATGAACCCTATACTAATCTATAAAAGGAGGTTCATATATTGAAAAAGAAAAAAATTTTGATAGCCTTGTTAATTTTGATTATCGTAGTTATTGGTGGTTTATATTTGGCTTTGCAAATAAAATTAAATTCTCTGGAGCAAGGCTTAAAATCCTATCTTACTAATGAGAAGGGGTACTCTGAATCTGATATTCTAAGTATTAAAGCAAGGCTCAGTTTAATGCCTAAATATCCTGTTACAGTTAGGTTTAGAGATGATCCTAACACAGAGTATATATTTACGGATAGAGACGCTTCAGAATGGACACAGTTAAGTCCTAGTAATCACGAAAGATAAACAAAGGCTATGCGGACTTGCTCGTAAGTTTGCAACATTCGATGATGCTAATCTGTTAAAAACTCATGATCTGATTGTCCTTGTGTGAATGGTGTCTGGTAACTTCATTCTACACGGATCAGATCATGAGTTTTTTTACTTCTTTCCAGTTACAATCTGTAAAATAGTAAACAATCCATAATGTAAAATTTCACCTGTTAAGTTCGCTCAAATTCAATTTTAAAATTTACTTTCAGCCACATATAATATTGTTACTAAAAACAAAACTTATGCTTCTCTTCTATACATTGAATTGAATTCAACTAATCCAACTCATCTCACTCAAGCCTTTCTGTCACCCTGAGCTAATGTTTTGAGACTGATCAATTGACCATCCCAAGTCTGTAGAAAAAGCTTCCCTTTAATGAGTCGTCCACACTTGTACATTAGTTATCGCTCCTTGATTGATTTTATAGGATATATTGTCAACGTTACATTGTTGATTATGATGATAAAATGACTCTTTTACATTTGATTATCAGTCATAGGTATCAAAAGCCCTAAAAAGGTTATTGAAGCCTACTGAATGTTATTATCACATTGTTACATGAAATAACAGGACGGATTATGTGGTTGTCTCCATCCTGCTATGTATTATTGGATTAAGCGAATAATGCGACTTCCGTCATATGTGAGTATTTACCTTGTGCCAAATATGTGTCGTAGATGTGTTCAGGATCATCAGTTTCGTATCTATCCATCTTCCAGTCATGTGCTGGTTCTTGGAACAACTTTTCAAATGCGGCTTTTTTGTTACGATAATAATCGTATACAAAGTCAGCTTTGACATTATAACCGTGAGCGTCAATATCTTCTTTCCACATTTTCACGATCAAGGAGAAAGGCGAATCTTCGTTCAGCATCCGATTAGCAAATTCATTCATACGTTCAACAGTGTTCAGGTGGAATTTCATTATGTCGATAAGGATAACGGCTGTAGGCTTGATTTCAAATTCGATCAACATTTGTTCAAATACAGTGTTCATGGCAGACACCTCTTTGTTGTTAGTGGTGGATTGAGTTGGTTGCAGTTTGCTCAGTGCGATTGTTATATGTATCTTCTCCATTCGGTTTATAGTTGTGTCATGTGACACATTAGCAGCCAGCAGCCATATCCATAGCTTCATCCTCAGCACGTTCAATGGCTTGAATAAACGGCATCAAAGGTTCCTCACGTTTATACTGGATAGCCTTCTCATACGTACCTCCACAGTCACGCCATTCCCAATATGAGATAATATCAATAGGCAGCAAGAAATACATGGATAGAGCCTCTACGGGATTCACAGTGTACAATTGCATGAACTGTTTATCTGTAAGTTGATCGTGTTGTAAATATTCGTCCTTCATTTGGTGGAGTAAAAGAAATGTGTCTTCTCCATTAACGTTTACGATTCTGCTAATAAAGGAATTTCTTCTCTCAACAGTGTTCAGGATAATTTGCATATCGTTTCGGATACCTGTTGCTTCAGGAGAGACATTGAGCATGTTGATTAGGTCATTGGTGGACAGGCCAGAATTGTACGGTGCTGACTCAATAATACGAGTCCACTGATTATCGTTACCATTTTCGAATACTTGAATCGCGTCAGAAACGTTAAGGCCAATCGTTTCCCATTTGCGATTGAGAGCATCGATGATATGATAATAATATAGCTCTTTTTCAGCGGCTTCTTCTGATTCCCAGACTTGATTCGTGCGTACAATGTCGATGATGGCTTGCTTGTTGGCTACTGCTGTTTTGGTCATTTCGTTTTCGCCCTTTCATTCTTAACACTTAGTGTTATTTTATAACTTATGATGAAATAATATCACACTAAGAGATACATGTAAATACACTAGGCGTAATTTATTATCGAATATTGATATTTTATTTCAAAATGATATTATTAATACATATGTCGAAAAGGAGTTATCTTAATGATCAAGATTAAAATTTCAGAGCAATTGGGAAAACATAAAATGACTCGAAAAGAACTTGCGGAATTAACTGGCATCCGTGCTGGAACTGTAGGAATGCTGTATGACGAAACTATTAAGCGAATTGATGTTGAATGGTTAGATAAATTATGTAAGGTTTTTAACTGTAAATTGACTGATATTATAGATTTTGTTCCAGACGACGAATTACAAGAAGAAACCAAAAACTAACCAAATTGAATAACTAAGTTCAGACAAAGCAAAGAGCCTAGATGATCCTGTCTGGGCTTATATATGTCACCAAGCCTTTTTCGCATTATGGAAGTCAAATCCTCTCACTTGTCGAATTCAAGTTTCTCTTTCCAAACTAATGGTGATTTATACCTATATTTTGTATTATGATAGTGTCATATCTCTGAATCATACGGGGTAAATTTCGATACGGAGGCTACATAATTTGAAGGCAAGTGACTTGTCATTATTAGCGAACACTATTTCAAGGATAGCTGAACAAAATATAAGTAACATAGAAAAGGTACACTCTAGAATCCGTCTGAGTCGGTTTGTAAGTTTAAACCTATTTCTGATTGTGGGTATATTTATTATTTCAGGTTCAATAGTAGCGCTTACGATTAATGTGTTTGGATGTCGGGATGCATCCTAATAGTTTTTTTTGGTATATTATTGTTTTCTATTAATATATTAAGTAAAAGCAATAAGCTGGATATAACATTAAAAAAAGGCTATATTTTTTTTATTATGATTATCCTAATAGTGATACTTATAGGATATATGCTTTTGGATAATATTATGAAATTCAATGTATTAAAGCTGGAAAGCTATATAGTAACAGTTATGTCTGCCCTTTTATTTTTGTTGCTTTCTTACTCTTTAATTTATGCCTCGAAAAATGTATCAGAGTTAGTAATTCAACGTTTCCTTCCAAATTATATAATTATAATTAGACTTAGTAATGGTGAAACACTTACTGGAAGTTTAGTTACTATTACTAAGAAGAATGATTACATTATGAAGACGAACATTCACGAAAATGAGATTCTTATAAAAAATTCAGCTATAGTTACATTGCAAATTGAACAACTAATCGACTCATGAATTTAGATTATTTTGGACTTTGATTTAAATTAAGGAAAGCGTAAATTTGCGCTTTCTTTTTTATGTAGAAAATTAGTAGTAAACAGAACTGTACAATTTTTATTTTGTGACCATCTAAGAAAATAAAAATCCAGTCACCGTCAATATGGGGGTAACTGGATGGTAAAATTGGTGTTTTATACAAACTTGAGTGTTTGTATTGTTACAGAACATTTGAAACATGCCTTTCATCGATAATTCTGACTGGCGCCATTAGTTTTAATTATCTTAGCTATTCTGCCCTCTAAGTGTTCTGGGCGAATCATTTGTTTTTCATGCAAACCATACTGTAAACACAATGATTTATAGTAATCATGTCTCTCAGTAGTGGGTCTGTTTTCTACCCAAGAAACAATATGCTCTTTCAAGTCAATATTGAATTCATTTGAGTTGTTGATCTGTTCTTTGATTTCGGCGATGTAATCTGAGTCTTTTCTGGGGGTGATATTTTTATACCTCCATATGATTCTGGTATAGATTGCATCGATATCAGCATCACTGAAATCACCTTGGAGGAAACCCAATCTTTCACGAATATATGCATCCATGTAATGTGAAAGGCTTGCTTTTGCTCTTACTGATAATTGATCAACTTTAGACATTATAAACCCTCCTTATTTTAACCAGAATACTTATTCACCGTTATAGGGTAATGATATATCTCAATATCCTCATCAATAAATCCTCTCCGTTGAGCTGCCAACAAAGTCTCATACATGTTCTTGCGTCTCACAGGGTTGTCCGTATGCAAATAGATCTTGTCCGCTCTCAGACCATGCTCACAAAAGTACTTCACCAGGTCATACCCGTTAACTCTACACCGTTCACATCTTCACCCAAGTCATGATCAAGCGTAAGAATAGCCACACTATTGCTCTCCAGGATATCTATTGCTTCATAATATGTACGAGCGACCACGAAGCCTTCAGGACAGTCTCTGAGGTCATCCACGTATAGATTGATCTTATTTGTCATAGTCGCATCGCCTTCCTTCAATACATGCCATTTATTGCTTTTTGATAACTAGGCGATAGGTATTTTTATTTACATGAGGAGTTAAATCAGCCACATGATTATTCATTAGTTTTTGCACACTAATTAGGTCAGACGCAGTTATATTTTCTTTGTTTTCCAATTCTCTTTTATATATGTCACATGGACCATCGAAATATTCCTCCTCACCCAATAATAGCAATAGATATTCTTCCTTGGACACTTTGTGTTTTTTTATTGTTCTTCCAGTGTAATTGAAAGAATAAAGCTCAATTTGATTTTTGTGATTTAAACCACCGAATGTTAATTGAAGTCTACTCTGAGGATGTAACTTAAAAATGAGGCTTAGTCCAGGATCATCATAAAGTTTCTCGAATGTGTCAATCCATTCATCATAATTATTTGATTCAATTTTCACATTTTTAAGTATATAATCTGATACTCCTTTTGTTCCTGTTGATGCTATAAAAGAAGTATTATTGTTGTACGTATCGTATTTCTTTAAGTCTTCCTGTGCAATTTCGCCAGTAGATCTGTTTGTTAGTCTACCATCAGACATTATACAACATAGTTTTTCGTTTGCTATTATAGATACAAAACTCACTTCGAATGCCCCCCTGAAATGCCCATTTTATTGCGTTAATCCTCAATTCCCTGCTACGCCAGAATGATTAATCAAAAGGATTCTTCGGCACCTTCACTTCACCTTTTTCGCCATTCCAACCTAGAGTAAAAACAGTGTTTTGGTGACGTTCCACGGGATGTCCGTAGTCGGTCGTATGGATATTAAGTAAAACCCAACCTTCACTGATATACTCATTGGCCTTTTCTACAGATTGTGTCTCAAACAAGGAAATGATTTTTTCCAAGTCTCTATTATCTTTCTCCACATCTAACACTCCATTTCAAATTAGTATAGTAAAACAGTCATTTGATGATGATAATTTTTAGAATAGGGTATCTGCCATTTCTTTCCGCAATTCAATAAGTTTGAAAAAACGATTTTGCATCTCCGATGTAATCTTATCATTGTCAGGATTTACTACTCCATCAATAATATGACATTGTACTTCTTCACCAGAATCAAATCTAACATCAAAACTCCCTTCACCAACCCAACGACTAGCATACATTCTTATTGATCCACCATTAAACGAAGACAAATCTGAAATCTTTTGATTTATAGCTTCAATTCTGCATTTGATCTCTTTCTCTTTTGAATTTAACCATAGCGGATCTGATCTTTCACAATCACTATTAGTGCATATCCATAGCTTTTCTCCTAGTTTTCCTTGATACATTTCAGAATTACACAGCTCACACAGCATAAACAAAACCTCCTTATGAAATAGTTATCTATCTATTCAGTTCAACCATATTCAAAAGGTCAGAAATATGTTGATTAACCAATCTATTTTTATTCTGCTCCAATCCCTCTCTAATTCCTATCGCCAGTTCTTCAACCTTGTCCATCTGCAATCGATGAGCGTCCAAAAATATATCGTACAGTTTATCTTCAAAAACAAATCCGTCGTCATAGTTCTGCCCTCTTCTTGGGAGAGAATGTTTAGTAAAGAGGCCAACTATGTCTTCTTCGTTTAGTCCAAACTGGCTTAGGATAAAATTCAACTTAACAACTTTAGATTCAAATGGATGTGCAACCAATTTTCCTTCTTCGTTAAGTTCATAACCAAATGGTACATCTTTCATTGTCAACAACTCCTTATGGAATAGTTATTTCAATTAAAAGAATCAAAATAAGCTCTCGATGAAATTAATAATATTTTTCCAAAAGGAGAATAACAAAATAAATCCAACGGAAATTGAAATAATTATAGACATAAGAATTGGATGCCTTTGAGCAAATGAATTTGGCTTATGATCGTTTTTATTGTTTTCATCCGTATTTAATTTAACTTGATGACCAATTGAAGAGTTTTTAATCTTGTTGTTATCGCCGATTTTAATATTCATTATTTCTTACCTCCTAAAAAACTTACCGATACCAGAGTCTTTGATTTTGTTGTTATCTCCAATTTCAATTGAACCTTCATATATGATCTTTTCTATATTAATCGTAACTTGCTCTTTCTTAGTATGATTTGTTTCAATCTGAGACCGAATATCTAAGTCATCTAAGTTTTTAAACTGTTTTTCCAATTCCATTATAATCTCAACCAGTTTTGACTTCACATGAGAAACGATTTCCTCAAGTTGATTGGATGGTATCATAACATTCATTGTCAAAAGCTGAAGATCATATCTTGAGATACTATGACAAAATGAGGTCGATATTTGTTTAGCATATTTATCTCTGTTCTCACCACCCAGAATATGTTGAATAGTTTTAATATTATCACGACTATAATATACAGTAATATCATTTATCAGTTCTTTGTCTTTTATCAAAGCTTCTAATGGAACCTGCTGATTGCGATACTTTGTTGTTCCATTTACTACAAATGTTCCAACAGGATTCCCTTTTAATATTCTATAAGGTGGAAAACTCTCAACGCCATCTTCAATGGAATATCCTTCAAGTTCACCTTTTATCCAACTAATAATTCGCTGATCACCTAAATCTGAGAGTATAATTTTCAGTCTTAAAAGTATGTTTTCAAGGTCAGAATTGTTACTCACCAAATCTATTAATAGTTGACTTCTGCCCACGACCATCGCTCCCATTTTTAATGAAATAAACCTTTAATAACAGGAACAATATACCATATATCAACACACGTTTGAGTATATTTTTTTGATTCCTTACACTTTACAATGATATATTCCTTAGAAGCTCTCACGTTCGTTCTAAGGCTGCTATTCATGTTATGAATATGGAAGTCTCAAAATCCCCGTAACTCTCACCTGCATTGGCTTAACGCTCTCAATTGAGCTTATCTCATTTACTATGCTCTCCTGCTGATATTCGTAATCTTTTAGGCTCATTTCACAATTCACAGTTGCCGTTTTTTTCTCCAGAATAAACTTGCCTAAGCCATTCTTACGAAGAAGGCTATATCGTACAATCATTTTGCCCATAAACATCTGTCTCCTTTTAATAACCTTTTAATAGATTTGTCATGCAGCATATCCAACGCCTCACTCCCCCTGACCTCACCCACCACAATACGATTGGGACGCATACGCAGGGAGGAACGAATCAGATCACGAATCGTGATTTCGCCCTTCCCCTCGGTGTTGGCATTCCGTGTTTCCATGGAAACCAGATTAGGGACGGTTACAATTTGCAGCTCTGCTGAGTCCTCAATCGTAATAATCCGTTCCGATGGCGGGATAAATTGGGATAATGCATTCAGAAAGGTCGTTTTACCAGACCCCGTACCCCCGCTTATAAAAATATTGTACTTGCTGCGTACCAGATCCTTGAGCAGATTGGCGGCTTCTGTATCCAGTGCATCCATTCGTATCAAGTCATCCATCGTCATCGGACGCTCGGGAAACTTCCGTATCGTCATCGTCGGTCCCTTGAGGGCAACTGGCGGTAGCACAATATTTACACGTGACCCGTCCTTCAATCGGGCGTCGACAATCGGTGAAGACTCATTCACAATCCGGTTCACCCCGGCTACAATCGTCTGGATCAAATCCTCCAGTCGCTCACGGGATTCAAATTGATCGGGTGCCTGGATCACCTCACCTGCCCGCTCCACAAAAATTTCCCGATGACTGTTAATCATAATTTCCGTAACCGTAGGATCATCGATCAACGGCTGGAGGATATCAAGCCCACGGAAGGAATTAAAAATTTTACGGACCAGCGCATGCTTTTCTCTGGAGGTCAAACCTGCCAGCTCTGTGTCATGCAAAATTCGATTTTCAATATGCCGCACTAGCTCTGCATCCCCTACCGAGGACGTGACGTCCAGGCCTCCCCGGATATCCGCTCGTAATGCACGAAACCGTTCTTCATTCATGTTCATCGGCCCCCTTTAAGACCAAGCGGCGGGCGGCTGCGTTACAGTTTCCACATTCAGCAGCTCGCGGCACAGCTGGCGAATTTCCCGCTGATAAATCGGCGAACTAAGCAGCAGCTCACGATGCTGCATCTGCTTCCATGAAGGAATGTAGGGCAGCGCTCCGCTCAGCTCCATAAAGTCCCGAGGCAAGGTGTTAACCATCGTCCCCATATAACGGTTCACCACAAAACGGGTTTTGGTCAGCATGACTTCAAGTCCTTCAGGCTGCATGGCTTCCAGAACATCCAGCCATAGCCCGCATTTGTGCATGCTCATTAAATCGTCCGCCAGCAGCCAGATCAGCTTATGGCTGGCTTCGAGTACAGCCTGAGCCCGGTCGCCATTTTCGGATTCGCCATCTACGATTACAACGTCATACTGTCCGCTCTCGGCAATCGTCCGAATCAGCTCTACCGCCTCATCAGAGGTCATGTCCATCAGTTCCTTGCGATTATCGACAGGCTGAAATGTATCGGCCTGGATTTCAGAACGGCGCACACAATACGAAGCAATAGATAAGGGATTTCCGTCATGCCCCGCCTTGAGGTCATACAGCAGTCTGGATAGTCCTTCCCCTTCTGCTCCATTGGAACTGCCGGAACCTGTGAACAACGAGCTTGAATCCATCGTTTCCAAATTCAAATAAAAAACCGAATAGCCCTCGTTTCCCAGTTGCTTGGCTATATTAAGTGCGGCCGTTGTCTTGCCCAGACCGCCGGAAGCCGCTACCATGCCAATAATCATTCCGCTTTCCCGGCTGTTCACGCTCTGCTGCCCACTTGTTCGCTGTCTCGCCGTTTCCCAAATAAAACCCACCAGCTCAGACAAGGGCTGATATTTTAATAAAGGTTGTCCGTATTCTCTCACCTGCTCTCCCTCGTGCAGCACCAGACAAGGAATACCAGAAGCCTCCCGATCTGTCCACAGACTCAAAAAAGCCGCTTCACCCACCACAACATCCGGCTTTTTCATCCCAGCCGTTTCCATCATGTATTGGCGAAATGCCTCTGGCTGGGAAAATGCCGTTACTCTCAGCCTCCTGGCGTACTCGCTTCCGTGCACATAATTCAGCAGCGGCTCGATATAGTCCCGGCTCTCTACAGCCAGAACCACCTTTACCGGAATCATGATGCTCATCCCCTTTCCTATCACAACAACGCAAAAAAGCACCGTTCATCAAACCGTACATACATACGGTTGGTGAACGGTGCTTCCGTCACGTGCAATCTATTTACTGGTAGAATAGCACAGCGCCTATTTTAGAGCAAGCATTTTTTATGTTAGAATTTCTTTACAATCCTTATGTAGCAAAAGGCGGGCATTCAAGCCCGCCTCCATTGCCTTAATCTTAGAAGAATTTGTGGTGACGACGATGACATTCATGATGACGATGATGGCGATGTTTCCGATGATGATGACATCTTGTTACAAAGTCTTCATGAAACCGATGATGCCGTTTAGGCTCAAACTTAATGACAGTCACCTTAATAATTTTCTTAGTAACGCGTTTTCTTGGCTTAGGGAAATGACAATGACGCGGACGATGTTTAAACATATTCAAATTCGCCTCCAATTCTTTGAGATAGAATATACTATGGAAGCACTGAACAACCGGAAACCAGCATCAGACTATTTATAAAAGGATTGGGCGATTCAATCCCCCTCCTCCAGCTTGATGTCCGGGTCATAGTCCGCCACGATCAGAACGTCCATATGACGTGCTTGACGAAGAATTTGCGGAACGACCGCATCCTTTCCCCAACGGCTGCTTCTGGAGGACTGCCCCACAATTAACTGCGTACCCGTATACCCTTCCACGGGAGTAATTAATATGTCAGCAATCTCTCTCCGACTGGAAACAAGCCGGATTTCGAAGGTTCCTCCCAGACGGTGGGTTAGCATTTTCAACTGTTCCACCCGGGAATTTAACTTCTCCGGAATGCTTATACCGACATGAACATAGGTCACGATCCACACCGCCTTCAGACGAAAAGCAATACGAAAGCCGCGTCGAATCAGTCTTTCGGCATTATTACTGAGCGTAACCCCTACGAAGATTACTTCCTCTCTACGCCACGGCCCTCTAAGCGATTCGTGCCGATCCCAGGATTCCAGCCTTTCGTCTACATCATCTGCCAATTCCCGCAAAGCAAGCTCCCGCAGGGCAATCAGATTACCTAATTTAAAAAAATGGCTAAGCGCCTGCTCCACTTTGGCAGGATCGTATATTTTGCCATCACGCATACGCTGCTGCAACGATTTGGGAGCCACATCAATGAGCTGTACCTCATCGGCCAGCCGCATCATACGGTCGGGAACCGTCTCCCTCACCCGAATGCCGGTAATCTGCTCGACCGCATCATTCAGGCTTTCCAGGTGCTGTACATTCATTGTGGAAATGACAGAAATCCCTTGATCCAAAATCGTCAATACATCCTCATAGCGCTTGGATCTCGAACTGCCGGGAACATTGGTATGTGCCAGTTCATCAATAAGGACCACCTCGGGATTACGCCTGAGAATCGCTTCCGTGTCCATTTCCTCCAAATATACGCCATGACGCTCGATAATCTGACGGGAAACGGTATCCAGCGAGCCTACTTCTGCCAGCGTTTCCGCCCTTCCATGTGTTTCCAGCAGTCCGATAACCACATCAATCCCGCTTGCCAGCAGGTCATTTCCCTCTCTGAGCATCGTGTACGTCTTACCGACACCCGGGGCAGCACCAATATATACCTTGAGCTTGCCACGCCGGATTTTGGCAGCCTCAGCCTGCGCTTCCTCGTCGCTCAGACGATGGTATGGATCATTGTCTTCTTCCTGCCTCATCGTCGGCAAAATACGTTCTCCCTCCTGCTCGGCGCGGTCGGCAATAAGCAGCAGGTCCATATTTTTCATCCGCTTAAAAATCCCGTTTACCAGCGAACCTCTAACCAGCTCCTGCCATCGGGTCTGCCGGGAATGTCCCATAACGATCCGGGTAACATTACGCGCCACCGCATAATGGATAAGCTGCCGAGGCAATCTTCTGCGGGAAATGAGCGGAATTTCTTCAAATTCCGATCCTACCTTTTCAACCAGTTGCTCAATCGAGCGCTTGAAGGCCGCCGATTCCTTGGACAGCTTGCGCTTCGGATCGACAAAGGAGGCCACCAGCATATCTCCACCCAGCCGCTTGGCGACCTGCTCTCCCCTGCGTACATATATGGACCCGTTCCAGTGATACTGGACAGGCACCAAAATACGCTCTGCGGCTCCTGACGCCCCGTGCAGACCCAATTCCTCTCGGTGCCGTTCCAGTGAATCGTTCACATCTTCTGCCACCAATCGCAGAGCCAGCTCACGCAGCTTACCCAAATTCCCCCGGTGAAACATCTCAGGATTGGGCGCATACATGTATCCTTTCGCCAGCCGCTCCAAAATCGTTTCCGGTGTAACATCAATCAGACGAATTTCATCCGCCAGCTCCAGCGTATCGACAGGAACTGTATATTCCGCTTCTATTCCTGTTAGCTGATAAACCCACTCCGTAATTCCTTCCAGCTCATAGACATTGACCGTCGTAATGACACTGATACCCAGATCCAGCAGATATTGAATATCCTCCAGCCGCGTTGGAAATGGGGCGCCTTCCCGGTTGCGATGTGCCAAATGATCCACCAGCACCACCTCGGGATTGCGTTCCTCCAGTGCTTTCAGATTTAAATCCTTCTGCTCTACCCCATCCTGAACCCAATGGATACTGGGTATCCGCTCCAGCGTGCCCACCTGCTCCACCGTCTCGCGCCGCTGCATGGTCGACACTGCACAAATCACAACGTCGATACCTTCATGCTGAAGCGATTGTCCTTCCTGAAGCATATGATACGTTTTGCCCGATCCACTGACCGCTCCAATGTATATTTTGAGTCTGCCTCGATGCAGTTTATTAATGGAATCCAATATTTCCTCTGGTGATTTACGTTTAAAGCTCTCCATCTTCATGCCTCCCTGCAACGTGACAGATCGTTCCGTCCGTTCTTGTATCGCTGTAATGAATGTACTCCCGTGTCCCCAACAATTCAAGACGATCCGCTCCAGCCTGCCCCAAATAAGCCACACAGGGCAGCATACGCGCAAAAAAACGCGCATTCAGGCATTTTCTACCTGTCTGCACGCTATTTTAGGTACTCGTAGATGATCGCTTTCTGCGAATTACTTGCTGTCTTCACGAACCAGTCCTCGTTGCTGGAACAACTTTTGCCACACCACCCCATGGGACGGGGAAAAGAGAAAGGCCAGCAGCAACAGCAAACCCGATACACACAGCATACATGCGGCAATAGAGGCATCCAGTACACTTGCTGTGTAAAAGCCTGCTACCGAACTGATCGCCCCAAACCCGACGCTGTACACAATCATACGGGATAGCTTCTCCGTCAGCAGATAAGCCGTAAGAGGCGGTACCACGAGCATTCCGACCACCAGAATCGCACCCACGCTCTCAAACGATGCCACCGTCGTAAGCGAGACGAGACTCATCAGCAGATAGTGAAAAAAAACAACCGGAATACCTACCGAAGCCGCCAGTGCGGGATCAAAGGAAGTGATTTTAAATTGTTTGAAAAATACACCTACCACGAGCAAATTAATCAAAAACATCGCACCCGTAATCCACAACGCTCTCGGACCGACATCTACGCCGGCAATCTCCAGCGTATTCCATGGCACATATGCAATCTCACCATATAGCACATGATCCATATCCAGATGGACATTGGAAGCAAACACGCTAACCAGCAGAACCCCTATGGCAAACAATGTCGTAAACACCACACCAATGGCGGCGTCACTTTGCAGACCGCTTTGCTGGAACAACTGAATCAGATACACCGTCAGGAGTCCCAACACCGCCGCACCGAACATCATCCACACCGAATCTCTGGAACCGCTGATCAAAAAAACAATGACAATCCCCGGCAACACGGCATGGCTGATGGCATCACCGATCATGGCCATTTTCCGAAGCACGAGAAAACAGCCGACAATGCTGCATCCCCCTGCCACTAACATTCCAGTCAAGATCACGTAAAATGTACTCACAGGGCACGCTCCTTTCGTGGCAGGGTTGCGGCTGCCTGCTCCAGATTCTTTTTGGCGTTCAAACGAACGATCGCCTTGGAAATCAATCCGCGCTGAGGCGCAAAAACCAGACTCACACCGAACACGGCAGTCGCACACAACACACACAACGGCCCTGTGGGCAGATTTTGCCCCAGAGAACTAATAATTGTTCCACCGAAGCCCGCTATAGCACCAAACAAACCCGATAGACACACCATGACCCCCAGCTTCTCGGTCCAGTATCTTGCCGATACTGCAGGTGTAATCAACAAGGCCGCCATCATAATGACACCCACCGCCTGAATACCGGCAACCACCGCAATAACAATCAGCAGCATCAACAGCTTATCCAGCAAGCCTGCCGGAAAACCAAGTCCACGGGCAAAGCCGGGATCAAAGCTAAGCAGCTTAAATTCCTTGAAGAACAATATACAGATCCCGATTAGCACCACCGAAATTGCCGCCATCGTGTAGACATCAGACAATACCATTGCTGCCGCCTGACCAAACAGAAATTTATCCAACCCGCTCTGATTCCCCGCCCCGCTGTGCTGGATCTCCGTTAAGAGCATAATGCCAAAGCCGAAAAATACAGACAGCACGGCTGCAATCGCCGAATCGCTTTTGATTCGTGAGTACCGGGTCAGCGCACTAATGGCAAAAGTCGCAACAATGCCTGCAATGGCGGCCCCGATCATAAATCCAAACACGGATTTTGTGCCCGTTATCATAAACGCTACACATACCCCCGGCAAAGCCGCATGTGCCAAAGCATCCCCCATGAGCGACTGCTTGCGCAAATACATAAAGCTGCCAATCACGCCGCTGCTTAAACCGAGCAAGATGCAGCCCAGTAGAATCCACTGCATATTCGGATCGGCCAAAAGCGTAGCCAAGCTTGTCATACCGCTCACCTCACTCCGAGTATCGTGCCGGAATCCGGACCTGTTTTGAGTATGCTCAGACGTCCGCCATATGTACGTTGCAGATTTTCCTCGGTGAAAATATCTGCCGTCTCTCCGAACGCCATCAGATGGCCATTCAGCAGCATGACCTGATCAAAATAATCTGTGACCGTAGACAAATCATGATGAACGACAAGTACCGTTTTCCCCTGCCGCTTCAAATCTGTGAGCAATGAAATAATGGCTTTTTCTGTTGCAGCGTCCACACCTACAAACGGTTCATCCATAAAATAAAGCTGAGCGTCCTGCGCAAGTGCTCTGGCTAGAAAAACACGCTGCTGCTGCCCGCCGGATAGCTGACTGATCTGCCTGTCCGCATAGTCGCTCATGCCTACCTTGTCCAGACTTTCCAGCGCAGCCTGACGATCAGCGGCTCCTGGCCGCTTGAACCAGCCGAGTCTGCCGTATCGTCCCATCATGACCACATCCAGCGCGTTCGTCGGAAAATCCCAATCTACCGACTCACGTTGCGGCACATAACCAACCTTGAGCAACTGCTGTTTATAAGGCTTGCCGTAAACCAACACCTCGCCTCTGAGCTTCGGGATTAGTCCAAGCGCAGCCTTGATCAGCGTGGACTTCCCAGCCCCGTTCGGACCGATAATACCAATCAGCTTGCCTTCCGGCACCTCGAAGGAAACGTCAAGCAGAACGGGCTTTTTTTGATAAGCTACAGATAAATCACGAACCACAAGTGGTGAATGCTCCATGTGTTTCCTCCTCCTTTATTTAAGAGCTTTAACAATCGTATTAACGTTATGCTTGACCATTCCAATATACGTACCGTCTTCCGTGCCTTCCTCACCCATCGCATCCGAATACAGCTCGCCGCCAACCTTGATTGTATGGCCCTGCTGCGCTGCTCCCTGGATGACCGCATCTATGGCCTTTCTCGGAACGCTGGATTCTACGAATATAGCCTTGATTTTATGTTCAACCAAATAATCACGCAGCTTGGTCACATCCTGAGAACCCGCTTCGGATTCTGTACTCATTCCTTGAAGGCCTCTCACTTGAATGCCGTAAGCATCTCTGAAATAGCCAAAAGCATCATGGGCCGTGACAAGCACGCGCTGGGCTTCTGGTATGCTGGCAATCTGCTCCCTCGTGTAATCATCCAGCTTCCGCAGTTCAGCGAGATAAGCTTCTGCATTCGCTTTATAATCCTCCGCATGAGCAGCATCCAGCGTCGACAATTCATCTCTGACGGTTTCTACTGCAGACATCCAGTTTTGTACGTTAAACCAGATATGCGGATCATGCTCCGACCCCATTTCCGGGCTACCTGAGCGCAACTGATCCTGAGCAATATTTTTGGACACAGGTACGACAGGTTTTTGCTTGCCGATCTTCTCCAAAATATCCTGCATTTTTCCTTCCAGATGTAGTCCGTTATAAAAAATAATATCCGCCTGATCCAGTTTGCGCATATCTCCCTGAGAAGCCTTGTACAAATGTGGGTCAACGCCTGACTTCATAATGCCTGTAACCTCCACATGATTACCGCCTACCTTGCCGACAATATCAGAAATCATGCCAATGGTAGCTGTGGCCTTTATTTTTTGCCCCGTCTCTCCGGTAGCTCCCTGCTCCACCTTCTTACTATTAGTGCATGCACTTGCTACAACTAAAACCAGGAACAATGTTCCTGCCATCAAAGCCCATCGCGGTACAGTCGTCTTAAACCGTTTATTCATGTTTCAACATCCTCCTCTATTTATATGTATTTGGGACAAACTATTTCATGATGTCAATTATTTTTTCCTAATACTATATTTTAGAGTATACACTAAAATGTTTCCCTAAGGAAACATTTTAAATATAAAAATCTATTTATCCTGTCAGTCCGTTCGATTTTAGCTCTCCGAATGTGTAATATATAGAAGATATCCAATCGTTAAACGAAAGAACATATATAAAGAAGGGGAATATCATGGAGCAAACAGGATACGGCCCTTACCGGGACAAGCATCAACAACATCGAACACGGAAAATGCTGCTCATTTTTGTGCTGCTGTGCTGTCTGATCCCTCTCACTTCCTGTGCACGGGGGGACGTCCATGTAGATGTTCATCTGGATCAAAGTGTGGATATGGATGCTTCATTCAGTGTAAACAATCAGACGCTAGTGATGCTGGATAATCCAAGACTGCTGGACCGCTTGGCCAAGCGGATTCAAAGCAACAATCTAAATGTTCAGCCACTATCTGAGCAGGGAAGAAAGGGTTATCAAATCAAGGGGCACTATCAAGGAGATTGGAGTGCAAGCGAAAAAAATCCCCATCAGGGTCTAAATCTACCTGAGGGATTAGAATTTAAACGCGCTGTGACCCCACATTTTTTCACAACTAACTATGATCTTACAATGAAGCTCGATCTGCCACGGATGCTTCCTGAGGAAGCTCGGGGACTCGGTGACAAATTAGAGCAAATGAATGTGTTCGCACGCAAAATAGTGGAGCGGCAGTTTGATCTAAATTTTAGCATATCCTTACCGATCCAGCCCGCAGCCAGCAATGCCGATAGTGTATCGGCAGACGGAAAAACGCTGCGTTGGAATATTGCCCCATTAGAATCTAATGAGCTAAAGTTATCCGTCAACGTACCCAATCTGCGTCATATCTTATATGTAGCCGTTGCGGGCCTGATCCTGATTGCGGTAGTTGTGATATGGCAGATTCGTCGTCATCGCTCCAAAAAGGACTCTAAAAAGGAAGTTGCTCCTCCGAAACCTGAATCCTGAATAGTTAAAAAAATCGTTGCCTAATTTCTGGTGGGGGGATCTGACATTGATCCTCTTCATCCTTGCCAAACCAGCGGTATCGGTTACGTGCCACCCAGTTATAGACTGCATTGCGTATAAAGCGGGGAACGAGGATGAAGACATAGGCCAGCGGATATGGAAAACGCAGATGTCTGGCAATCCGCAAAGCCGCGGTTGACCTTGTGTAATACATACCGTCTTCGATCAGTACGAATGTATCCAACTGATCCGTTGACAATCCTCCTGCACGCAGAAGCTTCTGTCCCTGCTCGGATTGCAGGGAAGCAAAATGAAACGTCCCCTTCGGGTCACGCTTAATAATGAAGCGGGCCGCTCCCTGACAAAAATGGCATACCCCATCCACCAACACAATCGAATGATCAGACTGCTTCATACATGCATTTCACCTCCGGGAAATAAACAACAGAATACAATCAACAGTATGAGTATAAACAAAAAAACGCCGAAATCATCCGACGCTTGTTTAACAATGTATAGGCTTTTACCTGTTTTGAGAACTAGCTCAATGCTTTCTCAAACAGCTGTTTCGAATTAATTTGCTCTAAAAACTCATCATGGAACTTATCCATACACTTGCAGATAAAATCCTTATGGCATACCGGGCAAGGCGTCGTTAGCAATCGACTGATATTCGTCAAGGTCCACTCCGGATTACGTTGAGAAAAAACGCGGCACTCCGTTCCATCGGCCAAACTCATTTTAAACTCATAAAGCCCTTCTTTTTCGTTGCTGCCAGCCAGCGTGAAATTAACAATATTCGGTCTGTAAGACATCATATCACCCGTATTTTTCAAATTTGTTTCGTACCTGATGACCAGAATCACCTAAGCCATCTTAATGAATTTTGGCGATGATGTCAAATAGTCTCGGATCTCCGCGAATCAAGGTCTATATGCAAAAGCCGCCGATGAATCGGCGGCAGGAACGTAGAGATATGTGCTTCGCGATCAAATGACGTTCAGCTCGACGTCAATGTTGCCACGAGTCGCCTTGGAATACGGACAAAAATCATGCGCTTGACGTGCCAAATCTTCGGCCTGAGAACGTTCAATACCCGGTATTTTCACGTCCAGACGCACCGCCAATTGGAAGCCGCCGTCGTTCGGGTCCTTACCTATAGACACGTGGCTGGTGACCTCAACATTATCCACTTTTACCTTGGCTTTGCGGGCTACATTAGCCAATGCACTCTCATAACAGGCGCCATAGCCTGCCGCAAACAATTGCTCGGGATTCGTGGCCTCTCCACCTGCACCACCCAATTCCTTCGGTGTACTGAGCTTATGCTTCAAAACTCCGTCCGATGAAGCGACAGAACCGTCTCTTCCGCCATGTACCGTTGCTGATGCTGTGTATAATGCTTCCATGATTTCATCTCTCCTTCTTTACATGGTTTACATTCGCTGGGATCATCGCCATGTTAATGATGATTTCCTTCTCGTATGTACTTTAAACAAACCACACAAAATGAATCATTTGAAATATGGATGAAGAGAAAGTTTGGTTTTTTCATTATATCTATAAAATAAGATTAACTTGCTTGACCACATAAAAGTTGCACTAGACAAAAACTATTGTGGGTGTACAATAGGGATAAAGCAATAGTTATGTCACTAATAATATATTCCAACATGGATAAAGAAGGTGAAGCGTATGAGAAATACAAAAGGGGACCTGGCGGAAATCGCTTCACTATCGGAAGTGAATCGTTCCTTGAACGTCCCGAAGGACGGCACCTGGTTTCGAAAATTCCTCGCCTTTGCCGGACCCGGCTATATGGTCGCTGTCGGCTATATGGACCCCGGCAACTGGGCTACAGACATTGCAGGCGGATCGCAATTTGGCTATACACTGCTCAGTGTCATTCTGATCTCCAATCTGATGGCCATCCTGCTACAAGCCTTATCCGGCAAACTTGGTATTGCCACAGGCAAAGATCTGGCTCAGATGTGCCGCGAAGCCTATAGTCGCCCGGTGGCGATCGGCTTGTGGCTTTTATGCGAAATCGCCATTGCAGCCATGGATCTGGCCGAGGTCATCGGTTCAGCCATTGCACTCAAACTGCTGTTCGGTATACCACTATTGTACGGTGTTCTGATTACCGCATTTGATGTCATGCTTATTTTATTACTGCAAAATAAAGGTTTTCGTGCTTTGGAAACGCTGGTCATTGTACTGATGGTGACGATTGCCGGCTGCTTTGGCATCAATCTCATTTTGGCTAAGCCGGAATGGAGCAGCGTGATGGGTGGCTTTGTACCGGACTCACAAATTTTGACCAACCCAAGCATGTTGTATATCGCCATCGGTATTATGGGCGCTACCGTGATGCCTCACAACCTGTACCTGCATTCGTCCATCGTACAAACTCGTAAATTCGAGCAGACGTCAGCAGGCAAACGAGAGGCTATCAAATTCGCAACATGGGATTCGAGTATAGCGCTCATGTTCGCCCTGTTTATCAATGCCGCGATTCTGATCGTCGCCGCAGCCGTGTTCCATACCGCAGGAAAAACCGATGTGGCGGAAATCAGCGATGCTTTCTATCTGCTGTCGCCATTACTTGGAACCACACTCGCCAGTATCCTGTTCGGGGTGGCGCTGCTCGCTTCCGGGCAGAATTCAACCGTAACCGGTACCTTAGCCGGGCAAATCGTCATGGAGGGCTTTCTCAGCCTCCGTCTCGCGCCTTGGCTGCGCCGTCTGGTGACCCGACTCATCGCGATCATTCCAGCGGTGATTGTCACAGCAATCGCGGGGGAAAAAGGGGCCGAAGAGTTGCTCGTGCTAAGTCAGGTCATTCTGTCCATCCAGCTTCCCTTTGCCATCATCCCGTTGCTGATCTTCACCAACGACAAAAAGCGTATGGGTGAGTTTGCGAACAAAACATGGCAAAAAGTATTAGCCTGGATCGTGACCGCTGTCATTATTATCTTGAATGTGGTACTCATCGCTCAAACCATTTCAGGTCATTGAGAGGCAAGCAACACTTTAAAATCAAGAAAAAGGTATCCCCTTGGCTTATTGCAACCCGGGATACCTTTTTTAATTATCCTAATCCATCGTCCAACTTACCGCTTGGCTGACTGTACCTGCACTTGCGCTTCAAGCGCAAGGTTCAGCTTGAGCACGTTCACACGCGGCTCTCCAAATACTCCGGCGCTGCGGTCTTCGGTCTGCTCCTGCACCAGTGCTTTCAGTTTATCCTGCGCAATACCCGTCAAGCGGCTAATACGCGGAATTTGAACCCGTGCCGCCTGTGGCGAGATATGCGGGTCCAGGCCGGAGCCGGAGTTCGTAATCAGGTCCACCGGAACCTGACTGATCGGTACATCCGGATTATTTTTCTGCCAACCTGCTATCGAATCCTTAACCCTCTGTATCAAGGCCGGATTGGACGGTGCGTAGTTACTGGAGCCTGAACCGGCCCCATTATAATCAATGCTTGATATCCGCCCCTGAAAAAACGCCGGATTCGCAAAAGACTGCCCGATCAGCTCGGAGCCGACTACCTGACCCTCCGCATTACGAAGCATACTGCCATTCGCCTGCTGCGGAAACAATACCTGTGCCACGCCCGTGCTAACCAGCGGATAAGCGAGGCCACACAGGAGGATCATCAGTACCGAGGTACGCAAGGCCACTCCTATAATGGTGCCTCCCCGCATCTCTTGTCTCTCCGGCTGTCCATTCGGCACAGCATCCGTCTCTGGACGCTTGTTATTCCCCTGCCCGGCAGACCCGGCCTTTTCGTGTGCAGCAAATCTGCGTCCGGACATCATCCGATAAAAGCCACTCATGTTGCTCACCCTTTCTGCTTCCATTCAGTATCCGAAATGCACACCTTCACAGGTTGCGTTAAATCCACAAATGCACCAGCAAATCAATGGCCTTAATGCCGACAAACGGCACCACCATACCACCCAAACCGTAAATCAGCAAATTCCGTCCCAGCAGACGATCCGAGCTCATGGGCTTATACTTCACGCCCTTCATGGCCAGCGGGATCAGAAGCGGAATAATAACAGCATTAAAGATCAGCGCCGACAAAATAGCGGACAACGGAGAGCCAAGCCCCATCACGTTTAATGCGCTCATTTGCGGAATCGCCAGCATGAACATCGCCGGAATAATGGCAAAATATTTGGCAACATCGTTTGCGATACTGAACGTTGTCAAAGCACCGCGTGTCATAAGCAACTGCTTGCCGATAGCGACCACCTCAATAATTTTGGACGGATCGGAATCCAGGTCTACCATATTGGCGGCTTCCTTGGCCGCGACCGTACCACTGTTCATGGCCAGCCCGACGTCAGCCTGTGCTAACGCAGGAGCATCATTCGTACCGTCTCCGGTCATGGCAACCAGCTTGCCCAGCTCCTGCTCACGGCGAATGACTGCGATTTTGTCCTCCGGCTTGCTTTCAGCCACAAAATCATCCACACCCGCTTCCCGTGCAATTGTCGCGGCTGTCAGCGGATTATCCCCGGTACACATGATCGTGCGTATGCCCATTTCCCGGAGCTGATCGAATCGCTCCTTCATGCCCGGCTTCACCGTGTCCTTCAAATAAATAATGCCATATATCCGATCATCCAGCGCGACAGCCAGCGGCGTACCTCCTTCAGAGGCCACCTGATTCGCTTTTTCCTCCAGATCGGCTGGAACGCTGCCGTTTTGCGATAGTACCCACTGCCGGACAGAGTCCACCGCGCCCTTACGTACCTTTTGTCCATCGGCCAGATCCAGACCGCTCATCCGGGTTTCCGCCTTGAACTCGATAAAGGTCCCGCCTGCTGCCAAGGATTCATCCAGCGTGTGCTCCTGCTTACGCATCAACTCCAGAACTGAGCGCCCCTCAGGCGTCTCATCCTTCATCGAACTCATCGCAGCCCACTTCACTAACTCTGTCTCCTCTACGCCGCCTACAGGCACGAATTGGCTCGCCATCCGGTTACCGAAGGTGATTGTCCCTGTTTTGTCCAAAATCATCGTGTTGATGTCCCCGGATGCTTCTACTGCCTTGCCTGACATGGCCAGCACGTTAAACTGGGTGACCCGGTCCATACCAGCAATCCCGATGGCTGACAACAGTCCTCCAATCGTTGTAGGAATCAGGCAGACCAGCAACGAGATCAGCACGGGAACAGGCAGGTCAATGTTAAAATGACGGGCAATCGGTGCCAGCGTCACCACCACGATCAGAAAAATAATCGTCAAACTGATCAACAGGGTATTCAGCGCAATTTCGTTCGGCGTCTTTTGCCGCTGTGCGCCTTCCACGAGCGAAATCATTTTATCAATGAACGTCTCACCCGGCTCTGTCGTAATCCGCACCTTAATTCGGTCACTGACCACGCGCGTCCCGCCGGTTACTGAGCAAAAATCACCGCCCGATTCCTTGATCACTGGAGCCGATTCTCCCGTAATCGCCGATTCATCCACTGAAGCAAGACCTTCAATCACCTCACCATCACTCGGAATCATCTCGCCCTGGGACACCATCACAATGTCACCTTTGCGCAGCTCGGTCGAGCTGACCACCTGAATCTCATCCCCGACAAGCTTATTGGCTTGTGTGTCCTGCTTGGATTTCTTCAAAGAGGCAGCCTGCGCCTTCCCCCGCCCCTCTGCGAGCGCTTCGGCAAAGTTAGCAAAAAGCAACGTGAACAACAGGATGATAAAAACAGCCAGATTAAAGCCCATTTCGTTACCAGTTCCAAAATAACCGGGAAACAGCAGCATGAGCAGCACGACCAATGTGCCGATCTCCACGACGAACATGACAGGATTTTTCATCATGATCATCGGATTTAATTTCATAAAGCTATCCTTGATCGCATGCTTCAAGATGCTTTTGTCCAGCATGCGTTTGCGTTGTTCCTTCATGATCAAGCACCCCGTTCATCCATTCTCATTTTCTTCTTCCTGTTCATCTTCTTCACATGGTCAGAAATTCAGCCACAGGCCCCAATACGATTACGGGCAAAAAGGTCAACGCGCCGATCAACAGCACAACCCCGATTAAAATCGCCCCAAACAGCTTGTTGTCCGTGCGAAGTGTGCCCATCGTCACGGGAGTCGGTGCTTTGGCATTCAATGAAGCCGCTACAGCTAACAGTGCAACTATAGATACATATCGTCCGAAGAACATAACAATCCCTGTTGTCGTGTTCCAGAATACGTTGTTATCCGCAAGACCTTCAAATCCCGAGCCGTTATTAGCCGCAGATGAAGCATATTCATATATCACCTGAGTCAACCCGTGATATCCGGGGTTTGTGACCGCATCGTACCCCCAATGGCTCATAAAAGCGAGCGCAGTCGGCACCAGAATGAGAAACGGATGTACCAAAATGGCAATCGCGATCAGCTTCATTTCCTTGCCTTCAATTTTCCTGCCCATAAATTCCGGCGTCCTGCCGACCATCAATCCACATATAAACACACCCAGAATCGCGTACATCAGCATATTCATCAGCCCGACGCCCTTACCGCCGAAAATGACGTTCAGCATCATTTCACCCAAAGCAGCCATACCGCCCAGCGGGGTCAGCGTATCGTGCATATTATTCACCGAGCCTGTGGTTGCCGCCGTCGTTACAGCCGTGAACAACACCGATTGTCCAATGCCGAAGCGAACCTCTTTCCCTTCCATGCTTCCCTGAGAAGCATCCACACCCAGTGCATGAATCAACGGATTGCCCGTTTTCTCCGACACATACGTAATGGATAGGAAGACGAGGAACAATACCATCATGGAGCTAAAAATAATCCAGCCCTGCTTGCGATTACGGGCGAACAGTCCAAAGGTATACGGCAGCGAAGCCGGCATCACCCACATCGCCAAAATTTCCAGCACATTCGTCCAGGGATTTGGATTTTCAAAAGGATGCGCCGAGTTGGCCCCATAGAAACCGCCCCCGTTCGTACCCAAATGCTTGATCGATTCCATCGAAGCAACGGGTCCCAAAGCAATCTGCTGCTGTGTTCCGCTTAGCGTCGTGATATCCGCCGCAGGCTGAAGTGTCTGCGGTACTTTCAGTCCAACCAGCACCAGCGTAAGTACAAAGGCCAACGGAAGAAAAATCCGTATAATCGCTTTGATAAAATCCTGAAAAAAGTTGCCCATCCCTTCACCGCGCCGCGTCAATCCTCTCATAAAAGCCGCAGCAACCGAAAAACCGGAAGCAGCCGAAGTGAACATCATCATCGTAACGAACGCCATCTGCGTCAAATACGTAAGTCCGCTTTCTCCGCTATAATGCTGGAGATTTGTATTAGTCATAAAGCTGATCACTGTATTAAAAGCAAGTGACGCTTCCATATTGCCATTTCCAGACGGATTAACGGGAAGCAGTCCCTGCAAGCGCAGCAGCACATAGCTGACCGCCACAAGCACGACATTCGTAGCAATGAAGCTCATAACGTACGTGGTCCAGCGCATGCTCTCCAGCTTTTTCAATCCTATAACCTTATAAATCAGCTTCTCCGTTCCGCCAAACACCCGATCCGTCCGATTCGGTTCATTTGAGAACACATGATATATATAGGTGCCCACTGGTTTCACCAAGAGCAGCAATATCACAATCACAATTCCAATTTGCAGCAGCTCCATCATCTATTCCCTCCTTCAAAATGCTCCTGCGTTTTTGGAACAACAGACGAGTTCATAGCACCAGGCGAGTGCACACGTTTGCGAAAACCCGCTGCCTCTGGTGTCTCATCCACGATCTGCTGTCCCCCGCCCGCTTGATCCTGTTTAGCTGATTAGAACTTTTCAGGATTCAGGAGTGCGTAGATTAAATACACAAATACAATAACAGTAAGCGTAAGCACAACCATCATCCTTTTCGCCCTCCTTTGGAGGTCTGCGCATCACACCAGCGTACAAACAGCAGTATCACTCCATAACTCACACCCATCACGAGCAGCATGTATATATCCATCATGTTCATACCCTCCCGTATCGGTCCTCAGATCGTCATTCTTACATCCTCGTAAAATCACCATACAATGAATTCGAAAATTTTAATTTATATTAGCCATACCGTAAGCGACTATCCGTTCAGCAGGAAACCCACCTCTCCATTCAAAGTGTAGATCACATGGTCTGCTCCCAAACCTCGATAAATCCCTTGAGGATTACAGCCTTGTGTAATGACATAGACCGAATCTGATGTCAGCGGCCGGCAAATTTGCAGAAAACGGCACGTCAGATTCAAGCTGTTCTCAAACAAATACACGCAGCCAATTTCTTTTTTGGGAAAATTCCATTTCCCCGCTTGCATCGTATTGATGCGCACAATATGCTCCACACCCATTTTTTTGAGCTGTCGTTCCTCCTGAGCGCTATTCGTCAGAACCGCAAACGCCAGTTTTTTGTACATAAGCAATTTCACAAAATTTCTGCCCGATTCATTCGGTGCAGTGACAATGATTAGCCGACCTTCCATCAGTAGCTCCTCTCCCGGTATAAAAAGACAACAAAAAGAAGCCAAAGGAAAAAGGCTTTCCTCCGGCTTCTTACGTAACCATGATAAAATAAACCATGGCTGCACACGGCGGTTTGTTGCCTCTCCCTGTACGCTTACGAGGTTAGCTGTCGGATTCGGACGTGAGAGTCGCCCTATTTCTGGCACTTGGCCAGAAAATTCACCCCATGAGACACACGGCCCTTTAAAAGCCGAATAGATCTCCTTTGGTTCCCCCGCTTTTGCAACTGCAAAATTCAGCGCTATAGACAATTCGTTGCTGCTTCATTCACTTCATTTGAAATTACGTCTTGAATCATACACCCGCGCAAGGAACACTGTAAAGCTCACCTGCAGGGTTATAAATCGGTCTTTAGAGCAAAGAAGATTAATAATAGCGCTTACAATTGAAATATCCTTCTCCCAGCTCCTTCAAGCTCGGTTTTTCATCCCTTTTTGAAAATGACGGGCATGTCAATATTGGCGTATGGAGAGCATTTTTTGTCCCTTTTTTGTAAAAGAGAAAGAAAAACTGCTGTATGCACCTGATAAACGCCGATTGAGCCTGTTTTTACGATGAGAAACACCGCAATTCGCCCCATTTGCAGTACCATTTGCCGTTTTGAACAAAATACGATTTTACAGTTTCAGACAGTGCAATACATCTATTATAGACTTGCAACCCCTCGTTAAATTGCTTACAATTTAATTGCAAAATATTAAATTAGGAGGGATACCATGACCGTTTATGAATATGATGCACAAACCCTGCAAGGGAAAGAGATTCCGTTGTCCACATACGAAGGAAAAGTTCTGCTTATCGTGAATACAGCCAGCAAATGCGGGCTAACCCCTCAATACAAGGCGCTACAAGAGCTATATGACCAATACCATGAGCAGGGTCTTGAAATCCTGGGGTTTCCCAGCAACCAGTTTGCCAAGCAAGAGCCGGGTTCCAGCGAGGACATTTCGGAGTTTTGCCAGATTAATTATGGAGTTACGTTCCCGATGTTTGCCAAAACAGATGTCAATGGCGATCAGGCACACCCTTTATTCCGCTACCTCACCCGGACAGCTCCGGGCGTACTAGGCTCCAAAGCGATCAAATGGAATTTTACTAAATTTTTAATTACACGCGAAGGTAACGTATTTAAGCGCTACGCCCCACAGACAACTCCGGATAAACTGGCGGGGGATATCGAGAAGCTCTTGTAGCGAAGCTTACAAGCCACTTCATCACTGTTCACAAGCAGCCGAACCAGGCGGCTGCTCCTGTGGCTAGAAAAAAAGGGATATAACAAAAAAGCATCCCTTCACGTCAAAAACGTGTCAGGATGCTTTTTTAACTGTGTCTTGCATGTAATGCGGTCGAGAGGACTCGAACCTCCACGGGCGTACGCCCACTACCCCCTCAAGATAGCGTGTCTGCCATTCCACCACGACCGCAAATTCTAATGTTTTGAGGCAACAGATTTATTATACTCCCTTGTATTCTATTTGTAAACATAAATACAATAATTATTTTAAAAGTCATATAACCTAACATATAAATGCTATAAAAATATTTAATTTGACATACAAGCATCTTAAGTGTAAATATATATTACATAATATCATTAAAATTTTTCTTAATCTGATTTTTAAAGTCACTTAATATGTCATAAAAACTATACTCTAAGGAGGCGAACCGCTTTGCAAAAAGGCAATCGTTTGCTGAACTACGCATTGCTGTTGGACCCTTCCCTGCCTGTCGGTGGCTTCACTCGTTCCTACGGGCTAAAGGAGCTGTTTCGAAATGGTCGTTTAACCTGTCTGCAAGACCTGGAACACTATGCACGCACCGATCTGCATCCTCAATTCACATCCCTCGATGGCATGGCTATCAAAAGCCTTTATATCGCTGTTCAGCAAAATGATGGTTGGCGTATCGCTCTTATTGATAAAATGCTGCACGCCCAGCGTTCTTCCCTACAGCACATGAAAGAGTCACGCCTATCCGGCCAACGCCTGCTCAAGCTCGCTAAGGCTTTGTACCCTTGGCTTGAATTCGACCAACTCGAAGCTATACTCATCCAATACAATGCGATTGGCACACTCGCAACCGTTCATACCTGGATTAACGTTTCTCTTGGAAACGATGTAGAGCAAACCATTCACGGTTACCTTGCCGCGGCAGTGTCCTTCTGTGTCGAAGATGCTTCCAAACTACTCCATCCTCCTTATGAGGAAAAAAATCCTGTTATTCAACGAATGACCAACGAGCTTCTAGACGCATGGAAACAATTCAACACCCCTGAGACTGAGCCAACCGCATTTCAGCGTCGCCTTCTGCAAAGACACTGGTCCAACTCCTACATTACGCAGCCACCCTATATGAGCAGCAACCACCAGCGCGGGTAAGATTCGACTAATTCCTTCGTCTGTCCCCATTATACGCCTCCAGCATCCCCCTGATGCCTGTTTTCCCCCTTCCAGCACAACGCCAAAAGCACTTCCACCACTTTTTTCAGTGGCAGAGTGCTTTTTTTATCCAGATTACAACTGACATTTCTCACATTTACAGGCTCCGGATGGATTATTCAAACCATTTATCACTTAAATAAGTAATAAATTTATCTCAATTACGTATTTTAGATTGTAAAAACACGTATAAACGTGTATCATGGTTTTAGATGGTTAATTCTAACATGTTTACTGATGATTATTATAACACACCAATTATTCCGCAAGAATCCGTAAGGGGCGATTTCACTTGAACAACAAAATGCCTGTCACCTCCTTCGGGTGGGCCATCAAACAAAGGCTTGTCGAACTTCGGCTGGATCAGAAAACATTTTGTGAAACGCATAACATCCCGCCTTCACGCTTGTCCAATCTGATTCACGGCACCCGCAAAGCACAAAGGTACAGAAAACAAGTTGCTGCAATCCTCAACATCGACGATAACGATTATAAGGAGGCATCACCACTCTGAAACCAACGATGTGTGCGTCCCCCAAGCATACGGCACGCTATAACATCGGCAACCCAAATAAACTCGTCAATCGAACCCGTCGGTCCGTTTTACGGGTTTTCAACCTGAGTGATCTTTAGCGAGAAGATCATTCAGGCTGTGTTTTGTCATTCTCACCTTTTTGCTTACGATATTTCGCAAATTCCACATATTCTAATATGAAATTCTGTTCTTCTGTATCCAGATCCTCTGCCTGGCAATTCAATGGCCCCATTACTCCAAAAAAATAAGCAGCCTTCTGCTCCTGAAGTACGCCCTCACCCGGCTTGACGCCTTTCATTAACCAATCCAGCGATACATTAAAAAAGTCCGAAATCTGGATTAAATGCATCGTCCCCGGTGTTGTTTTGCCTCTTCTCCAGTCTCCAAGATTCCCCGAGCTGATTTTGAGCTTTTCACAAAACGCCTTCTTTGTCATTCCCCGATCCTTAATCAAGGATTCAATCCGCTGATAAATCGTTTGGTCTCCCAAAATTATCCCCTCCGACACCCTAACTTTTCTTGAACTATTCCCAAAATTTCAACCTTCATTGCAACCATACTTATTCGGTAATCATCACTTTAATATTCTGCACCCGTTTATTCTGCCGTTGAATCTTCCTGTTTTTTCTCTTTACGGAAGCGAGTAAATTCAATATACTCAAGTATAAATTCCTTTTCTGTTTCGCTAAGCTGTTCCCCCTGGCAATTCAGTTGCCTATCTGCATCAAAAAAATAAGGGTCTGTCGATTCCTTTAGCACCTCACTCTGAACATTCCGCCCCAACATGATCCAGTCCAGACTGGCATCAAAAAACGAAGCGATTTCAATGAGCTTATTCGTGCCCGGTGTCGTCTTGCCTCTCTTCCAATCACCAAAATTTCCTGTACTGATACCCAACTGCTCGCAGAATGCCTTTTTTGTCATTCCCCGCTCCTTGATAAGCTCCTCAATTCGTTGGTAAATAGATTGCATAGAAGTTCCTTCCTCCCTAGCAGGCTCTCAAATAACGATATCATGTTTCCTGTTTTCATTTCAAAGATCACGTATGTTAAAATTGCCGAATTATGTATGTTGGTTTTCATTATACCACAATATGCAACAAAAACCGCCTGTTTTCCGAAGAAAACGGCGGCCTTCCGTCAGTTCGCCTACATCAATTACGGAGCAACGTTGTCGATTTTAAGGAAAATCTGCTTTAATTCGTTCAAAGTTTCACTCAGGTGCAATAAATCCTCTTCCGACAGAAGCACCAGTCTTTCTTGAATTTTACCGGAAAAGGTATTGAATACCTGCTCACAAAAAGCATCGCCCTCTTGTGTAATCGCCACATTCACGACTCTGCGATCCGAGTCACACGACTGGCGATCGGCCAACCCATGCTCCACCAGCTTGTCCAAAAGAGGGGTCATGTTCGGACGCGAGACATTAAGCTGTTTGGATAGATCAGATACCGTAGACAAGCGCACCTCCCGCAGAAGCATTAATACCTGAAAGTTATTAGGCGACAAATGTAAAGGAATATCAAGCGTGCCGAAGGTAAAAAATTTCTTCTTCACAATCGGAAACAAACCCAAAATATTTTCTGATATATCTCCCAACAGTTGAGTGTCCATATTTTTCACCGTCACTTCATCAGTTTATACTTATCATTCTATAACATTATGGCGTTATATTATACTATGGAATCATTATTTTATAATTATGACTACTTTATTGTATCATTACACAAACAAAAAAAGCCTCTACCGTGAGAGACCTTTCCGTTCATTCCATTGATGCGGTCGAGAGGACTCGAACCTCCACGAGCGTACGCTCACTACCCCCTCAAGATAGCGTGTCTGCCATTCCACCACGACCGCAAAATAAAATATAAATGGTGAGCCATGAAGGACTCGAACCTTCGACACCCTGATTAAAAGTCAGGTGCTCTACCAACTGAGCTAATGGCTCATGCTGTTCATCCAGGATGTCCGCCATCAGACTTCAGGAATTTTCCTTAAGCATGTAACATGTAGTCCATAAAGACAACAATGACCCGTAGGGGAATCGAACCCCTGTTACCTCCGTGAAAGGGAGGTGTCTTAACCGCTTGACCAACGGGCCGCATTTTTATACACCAACTTGGCGACAAGAAAGAGTATATCAAATAGAAGAATGAATGACAATACTTATTTTTAAAAATTTAAAATGAGTTGTTTACCGAGAATTAAAACGCATTTTTACTTACGCAAATTTGCTTTATTCACGTTATTAGAAGCATAAAAAGAGATTATATTGCAAAATAACTTAACTTTACTTATAATCACTTACAGAATACCGAAATCATTTTGAACAGAGGAGCTTTTTATGTATCAAGAAGAGCGGATGCTAAAAATTGTTGATTATCTACAGCTTCACAAGCGTATTTCGGTGGATGATATTTGCGAATTTTTTAATGTATCACGAGATACGGCCCGCAGGGATCTGGTAAAGCTAGAGGAGCACCAGAAAATTATTCGAACCCGTGGCGGTGCCCTTCTACCCACACTGGATCACGAATTAACCAGAAACTATAAAGAGAGACTACTCACTGTATCCGAGGAAAAGCAAGTCATTGGACAAATAGCTGCCAGTATGGTTCGAGACGGAGATCGCATCATTCTCGATTCCTCCACCACTGTACAGGCATGTGCCGAAAGGCTCCATGTACAGGAATGCTCGGTCATCACCAATTCGATTAATCAGGCTGATGTTCTTTCCGAAAAGGACGGCGTTTCGATTCATCTACTCGGCGGACGTTTGCAAAAGGAGCACCGTTTTGTCTACGGCTCTTCCGCCATCGCTACCCTGTCCCGCTATTTTGTAGACAAAGCTTTTGTTGGGATCGGGGGCATTTCTGTCCATGGACTGAGCATTAATCATGAAGAGGATGGTATGCTCAAGCACCAAATGATGAAACAGGCCGATCAGGTGATCATTCTAGCGGATCACTCCAAATTTGGTAAAAACCTTCCTTACCGCTTTGCCGATTTATACGAGGTGGATATCGTTATCACCGACTGTTTGCCGGACCCGGCCATGCTGGATGTTTTTCGCCGTCATGATGTTGAAATTATTGTTCCGTAATGTGGAAGAAGTATGAGACATAGAAGAAGACAGGAGATGGAGAAATGAAACTGTTTGCGATTGATTTGGATGGAACGCTGCTAAACGAGGAAGCAAAAATAAGCAAGGTGAACGCAGACGCGATCCGTAAGGCACAGCAGCAAGGCGTTCAGGTGACCATTGCCACGGGCAGAGCCGCTTATGATGCCTGGATCAAGCTGGAGGAAGCAGAACTCGTGACTCCCGTCATCGGAGCAAACGGTGCGACCGTACACGATGCACATCGTCGCCAGCTAACCTCTACACCGATGGACCGGAGTGAGACGTTTGAAGTGCTGAGCTGGTTACGCGAAAACGATTTTTATTATGAGGTCATGACAGACCGTGCTATTTATTCTCCACAAAACGGACACCAGCTACTGGCTGTTGAAATGGATCGTCTGTTAAGCGCCAATCCGGATATTTCGCTGGATGCTTTGTTACATGCAGCCGAGAAACAATATGAACAGACCGGGCATACCCGTATCCCCTCGTATGAAGACATTCCGCTGGATGTAGAGATTTATAACGTGCTGTGCTTCTCCTTTGATCAAGCCAAATTGAACCGGGGGCGCGAGCGTTATCGGGAATTCCCCGGCCTGAACATGGTCATTTCCTCGGACCGTAACTTTGAAGTGGAGCATAAGGATGCCTCCAAAGGAAACGCACTGCGTTATCTTGCAGATCATCTGGGTATTTCCATGGAGGAAGCCGCAGCGGTAGGAGACAGCTATAATGATATTTCGATGCTGACGATGGCAGGTAAAGGCATCGCTATGGGCAATGCAAAAGACGACATCAAGGCCGTCTGCTCTGAAGTTACCCTGACCAATGTAGAGAACGGCGTAGCTCATACTCTTATAAATATACTGGATCAACTTCCGAAGCCGACCTTGTAAACTAAAAATTCACAGGCTTTCATAGACAAAAAAGGACGCTCGCAAGCATCATTCCGATGCATACGAGCGTCTTTTTTCTGATCTGAAAAATCAACGGAGAGAGAGGGATTCGAACCCTCGCACCGCTTTCGCAGTCTAACCCCTTAGCAGAGGGTCCCCTTATAGCCACTTGGGTACCTCTCCATGGCTCCCCGAACAGGACTCGAACCTGTGACAACTCGATTAACAGTCGAGTGCTCTACCAACTGAGCTATCAGGGAACATTGCTGTAAATGATCATACAGTACGTTTAATTTACCATGATTCAGGGGTGCCGTCAAGTGCCAGCAGACGAAGTTTGCCTCCGCATTTGCCACAGCGGTAACGCTGGGGGTTCATTTTACGTTTCCGCAAGTATTCCTGACTACAGGAGGCACACACCAGCTTGTAGCGATAAGGCTGCGGCTTTCGCTCCGCTCTCCCCGGCAGAGTTTGGCAATGCCTGCTCCCTCCTACACGGGCCAGCCATGCTTTAAAATCCGCATCTCGGTGCTGGTAACCCATCCCGCGCAAATGCAAATGATAATGGCACAACTCATGTTTAATAATTTTTTCCACCTCAGACAGTCCGTAGGCTGCAAGTTGATGCGGATTAATTTCAATATGATGGCTTTTCATAAAATATCGACCGCCTGTGGAAGACAGACGCGAATTAAAGCTGGCATGATGGCGAAACGGTACGCCAAAACTCTCCATTGAAATGTGCTCTACCCATTCCTGAAGCTCTTCATCGCTCATGGAATGGTTCATCGAATTGCTAAGGGACTGGGACTCCATCCTTACACGTTCTCCTCCTTTGCTCCATACTGCCAAGCATATTACAAAATAACGTCCAAAGTCTAACCTTCAATTCATAAGCACACTTTAGGCACCCACCCCATATGCTAAACATACAGAAGTAACGCAGAGGAGGAGATTGGCTTGCCTCAATGGCTCAGCAACCAGCTTATGCGGGCCTTTTACAAAAAGGACCGGCGCCAGATCAAACTGTTGAATGACTGTTGGTTTTTTTATCATAAAGCACCGGGTGTAGAGTTTGATGCCAACAATGGGTAGAAGTTCAGGGCAGTAAAAAATGAAAGCCGGAGTCTCCGAAGTGGTGAACTGTGACCCTATTTGTGGACACATAAAAGAAAAGAGTTAGATTATGCTGTTAATAGATGGTTCCTGTATTCATCAGGAGTCATCTTTTTTAATGTCCATTGATACCGATCGGTGTTGTAGTAATCCATGTATTCATTAATACGTGCCTGTAATTCCTGGAAAGTAACGCTGTCCCTATACTCGAGTTCATCCTTCATATGACCGAAGAAAGACTCCATGGAGGCATTGTCCCAGCAGTTGCTCTTTCGGGACATGGACTGCTGGAAGCCTATCTCTTTAACTCGAGCTTGGAACCCCGGATTCGTGTAGTGAAAACCTTGGTCCGAATGGATGATGGCTTCGGGGTGAATGTTGCCATCCAGTCGTTGAATCAACCTGTCCAAGGTTCGATCTACGATCGTCATTTCTAAGGACGAGGATACATAATGAGCAAGAATCTGTTTGCTTGCACCGTCCTTTACACAGGACAAATACGCGCATTGCCCCTGACCATAGTGCATGTATGTGATGTCTGTGAGAAAGACTTTCTCCGGCTCGCCCTGGTCAAACTGACGTTTAAGGTGATTAGGGAGTGTCTGGTGCTCTTGTGTGGCCTTTGCAATCTTACGGTACGGATTGGCCTGGCGTATCTTGGCCACCAACCCGTATTTACGCATGATACGGCGAATTTTCTTATGGTTCATGATGACGCCACTCTTATGCTCCAAGCACATTTTTAAAACAAGTACTCCCACTTTCCCATTACGTTTTTCAAAATGTTCCCTGATGAGTAACAGATCCTGTTCGTCCGCTTCTTCTCTCAGCTGTCGTGCTTGTTCAGCGGCTAACCACCGGTAGTACCCGCTTTTACTGACATTCGCCATCTTACAAAGATGATGAGTCATCTTCTCAAGTTGATGCTTACGGAGGGTACGATGGATGAGTTCGAAGCGCTCAGAGGGTGTCAGCGTTGGTTCTGCTGGGCTTGTCTCTCGAGCGCCTCGAGCTTTTTTAGGAAGTCGTTCTCCGCTTCCAGAAGCTTTATACGTGCCTCAGCTTGTGCAAGCTTCTTCTCCATCGACTGCTCTGCTGCGGGCCTTCCCGTGCTGCCTTTTCCTCGTTGCTCTTCCAGAAGACCTGCTTCACCTTGAGAAGCAAAGGTTTTTCTCCAACGTTTTAAGCATCTATTCGGATTCTCCCGTCCGATCATATCTAAGTTGAATCCTGCCTCCCTGAAGATTTCCGCAGGAGTTTTCCCCTCCTGATAGGCCTTTAGAGCTGCCAACTTGAATGTGGGTTGGTAAGCAATAGAACGCTCTGTAATATGCAATACGTTAGCATTATCCTCCATCTGGCGGATCTGACTTTCACTAAACCTTTGTTCACCGGTAGACCAACGGTTCCCCATTTTGTATCTCCAACCTTTCGTATATATCGATTATAAACGCAAAGAGACCCGAGAGAGGTCACTTTTTTTCAAAGTGTCCATCTTTCGGGTCACAGTTCATGGTTCGGAAATTCCGGCTTTTGTTATACCCTAATAAGGCGGTTATACGGATTTGTAGAGTATTATGCCTGCGATTGCGCTTCTGCCGGAGCTTTCATCGTCAGACCGACCCTGCCTTTTTTCAAGTCTACATTCAGCACCCACACGGTTACGTTATCACCAACGGATACGACATCCATCGGATGCTTGACGAAGCCGTTGCGCAGCTGCGAAATATGAACCAATCCATCACTCTTGATGCCGATATCGACGAACGCACCGAAATCAATTACATTGCGGACGGTTCCCTGAAGCTCCATGCCCGGTGCCAGATCCTCAATCTTGAGCACATCCTTGCGGAATACAGGCAACGGCAGTTCGTCACGCGGGTCACGGCCTGGACGCTGTAGGCTGTCCAGAATATCCTTCAATGTCGGCACACCGACTTCCAGCTTCGCGGCCAGTTCGTCAATGCTGGACACGTTCAGCGCTTCCGTCGCAGCCTTGGTGCCCAGATCGTGGGCGCTGATGCCCAGTTCAGCCAACAGGCGGTCTACGACAGCATACGATTCAGGGTGAATCGGCGTGCGGTCCAGCGGATTTTCTCCACCCGGTATACGAATAAAGCCAACCGATTGCTCGTAGGTTTTCGCGCCAAGACGCGGTACCTTTTGCAACTGACGACGGTTGTTGAATTTGCCGTTTTCCTCACGGTATTTCACGATATTTTTGGCAATTGTCGCGTTAATCCCCGCTACATAGGACAGCAATGCCGAGGAAGCGGTATTTACATCCACACCGACATGGTTAACTGCCGATTCTACAACATCCTTCAAGCTTTCATCCAGATGCTTCTGTGACACATCATGCTGGTACTGGCCCACACCAATGGCCTTCGGCTCAATCTTGACCAGCTCGGCCAGCGGGTCCTGCACACGACGTGCAATGGATGCCGCGCTGCGCTCAGCCACGTCCAGATCCGGGAACTCCTCCTGCGCCAGCTTGGAGGCGGAATAAACGCTCGCGCCTGCCTCATTGACGATCAGGTACGCCAGGCTGCTGTCGCCAATATCTGCGATGACTTCAGCCACGAATTGCTCTGTTTCACGCGAAGCCGTTCCGTTACCGATGACGATCAGCTCAATGCTGTATTGGGCAATGAGCTGCTTGAATTTCTCGGCAGCCTCACGCTTCTTGTTGTTCGGCGGTGTCGGATACGTCACCGCGACTTCCAGCAGCTTGCCCGTATCATCTACTACCGCCAGCTTGCAGCCTGTCCGAAACGCCGGATCGACACCGAGCACACGGCGGCCCTTGATCGGGGCCTGTAACAGCAGACTCCGCAAATTGCCCGCAAAGATAGAGATGGCCTGCTGCTCGCCCTTCTCTGTCATTTCAGCGCGCACCTCACGCTCAATAGAGGGTGCGATGAGCCTTTTATACGCATCCTCAATGACGTTGCGCAGCAGCTCTTCCACGGCGGATGAGCCTTTAATCACTTGACCTGCGACGTAATTGTGAATCGAATCGGGCGCTACCTCCAGTCCAACCTTGAGAATGCCCTCACGCTCTCCGCGATTAATCGCCAAAATACGATGAGGCGGCATTTTCTTAGCCAGCTCACGATAGCTGTAGTAGTTCTCGTAGACAGACTCTTGCTCTGCATCCTTCGCTTCGGAGGTTAGCATGCCATGATCCAGTGTATATCGACGCACCCATTGGCGAATACCCGCGTCGTCCGCTATATTTTCCGCTAAAATGTCCAAAGCTCCTTGAATAGCCGCCTCGGCACTGTTCACTCCCAATTCCGCATTCACATAGGACTCAGCTTCCTTCAGAGCATCGCCCTGCTTCGGCTGGTTCCAGATCCAGATGGACAGCGGCTCCAGCCCCCGTTCTTTCGCCACACTCGCGCGTGTTTTGCGCTTTTGCCGATATGGACGGTACAGATCCTCCACTTCCTGAAGCTTAACCGCAGAAGTGATGGCAGCCTGAAGGTCTTCTGTCAGCTTGCCCTGCTCATCAATAATGCGAATGACCTCTACCTTACGGTCCTCCAAATTACGTAAATACAGCACACGATCCTCAATTTCACGCAGCTGATTTTCATCCAGTTCCCCTGTCATTTCCTTACGGTATCGCGCGATAAAAGGAATCGTATTCCCTTCATCCAGCAAACTGATCGTCGTCCGGATTTGCTTGAGTGCCAGCGACAGCTCTCTCGCCACTTGTTTGACAATCCGCTCCTGGCGATCTGCTTCGTTCGGCTCCTGCCGGATTTCCGTTTTCGTTTCCTTGTTAGACAAAGCTATCCCTTCTTCCTTACAACTCTTGTCTTTCATCATGTCTTTCATTATCACAAAAAAAGAATCAAAGCGCCAGTACGTAACGATAAGGCCAGGCCCAGCCTGCATTTTTCATCGGACACGCAAAAGGACAGCGCCCAAGCGCTGCCCTTTTCCCGTTTCACTCGTCGTTACAAAATGCTAAAAATCAATCAAACCAAGACTGATTTGTAGCGAATCGCTCACTTTGCGCATGGTTTCTTCATCCAAATGGGTGATTTTGTCGGTAAGCCTTTGCTTGTCAATCGTCCGAATTTGCTCCAGAAGAACGACAGAATCGCGATCAAAGCCATGCGTCGCCGCGTCAATTTCCACGTGTGTGGGCAGCTTCGCCTTTTGAATCTGGGCGGTAATGGCTGCCACGATCACAGTGGGACTGAACCGATTGCCGATATCATTTTGGATGATCAGCACAGGTCTGACGCCACCTTGCTCGGAACCGACTACGGGTGAAAGGTCTGCAAAAAAAACGTCGCCGCGCTTTACGATCAATATGGATTACACCCCGCTAACTGTACGGCCCAAGGTGCTGTTTGCATCTTCCTCCGCATGAAAGGCTTCGGAGGCCATGGTCAAGTTAATTTTAGCCATCTCCATATAACCACGCTGCATGGCTTCACGAATGTAACGTTTCTTACGTTCGCCCACATACAGCTTCATGGCCTGCCTGATAAATTCACTGCGGTTGGAATTTTCCATGGCTACGATCCCGTCCACTTCCTGCAAGAGATGATCCGGCAAACTGATCATTATTCTTTTGGTGTTCTGCAAATTGGCCAACTTCTCTTCCACCCCCAAAACCTTGTCGCCATTGTACCATTATAACGTTATTCCCGGTAATTTATTCAAACGGAATACAAGAGAATATATATGATATTCGTATATCATCTATGCTGTATTCCATTATAAACTACGCAGTTCGTTTTCGTACAGGCGTTTGATCCCCGAAATACAAGTGTCAGCGGAGCCTGATGCGCCGATTTGACAGTTACAGCGCTCTTTTCTTTCCTTTGTACATATTTCGGGACGTTCTGCGAAAACTCCTGCTTTTAACCGGTAATTTGCGTCATGAAATTAATCCCAGCGGGTTGGAAGAAGCGAATTCACTCGAACGACAGGAATATCTCCCCGTGTATATACACGCGGTACCCTGTGTGCGATCATGCAGATCACCTCATAGTGGATCGTACCAAGCTTGGATGCCAGCTCATCCGCCGCGATAGTTTCGCCGGACTGCTGGCCGATGAGAACAACCTCTTCGCCGGTTTGGATTTCTTCCGCATCTTCTGCGAAAGATTGTAAGGATACCATACACTGGTCCATGCAAATCGTACCGAGTACCGGGACGCGGCGACCGCGTATCAATACTTCGATCTTCCCACTCAGCATGCGGGAGTATCCATCCGCATAGCCGATTGGCAGTGTACCGATCCGTTCTTCACTGGAGGTCACATACCGGGTGCCATAGCTAACTCCCCAGCCGGGAGGAAGCGTCTTGGTATAAACCACCGCCGTCTTCAATGACAATACAGGCAGCAGTTCAATGGCTTGCCGGTTAACCTCATCAGACGGATACAGACCGTATATACTGATGCCAATCCGCACCATATTGGGGGAAAGGGAAGGGGTATCAATGGTGGCGGCGCTGTTGCCCGTATGTATAATGGGAATGGTGATACCTTGTTCCCTTAGCGCTTCCGCCACGCCCCGAAACCGATCATATTGTAGCAGTGTATAGCTTTTGTCTTCTTCATCCGCGCGGGCAAAATGGGTGTACATGCCTTCCAGCAGTACTTGCTCTAATTCGTGAGCCTGCCGGACAAAAGTCACAGCCTCTTCTCCAGGCAGCAAACCCAGTCTTCCCATGCCGCTGTCTATTTTGATGTGCACCTTCAGCTTGCGTTCGTTTCCTTGTCGGTCCAGTCTGCGGATACCCTCCAGCACTTCCTCACTGAACACAGTCAATGAGATATCATGCTCCCAAGCCATTTGTACAGCTTCCGGTGAGGTATAGCCGAGTACAAGAATCGGTAGCTGAACCCCCGCATGACGAAGCTCCAACGCTTCATCCAGAAAAGCGACGCTCAAATAATCCGCACCAAGGCGTTCCAATTCCTTTGAAATTTCCACGGCACCGTGTCCATAGGCATTAGCCTTGACACAAGCCAGCAACAGCTTATCCGCTGGCAATGCCCTGCGAAAAGCTTCATAGTTGGCGCCAAGGTGATCCAGGTTGATTTCGGCCCGGGTCGATCTGTATTGTGCTTGCAAAATCCAGTCACCTTCTTCAATTGTTAGCCTGTAACATACCTTTTACCATTCGGAATGTGGCAAAGTCCTTACTTCCAAAGGTTAATGGTAATATTCAGAAACGTGGCTGTCAATGGCAGATGGCGTTTGCCAGCATCCTCCACAAAGAACATGACTCCCAAGCGAGCGGTGCACACCTCTAGACCTCGGATGAACAAAAGACGGATACGGGCGGAAGCAGAGCAAAATACACTCTAAACCGTCTGCATCCGTCTATAAAGTTTTATTTACCCGATTGATCCTGTATAGAAGCGGCAATTTGTATCATTTCGCTCACAGGCAGGTCAGCACTGGTAATACGGAACTCTATACCGTCATTCATCCAGGTCATCGTCTGCTGTTCGCTTCCCGCCAGAACGGCAAAGCTTCCTCCAATATCGACCAGTTCACCTGCGGCCAATGATACGGCCCGATCTTTCGGACGCGCCTCCACAATCGTATAGTTGTACATTCCACTATACCGCAGCATCACCGCATGTGTACCATTATCCTCCAGCTCCGGCGTATCCTTAATCTGTACCCCGGCCGGCGTATAGGACGGTTCAATCAAGCCGAATTCACCCATTACAGCTTCAGCAGCATCCGTGCCTGCCGATGTCCCTGTTGCTGCATCAAATTTACCCGGAGTTTGCTGTTGCGCCTCTGTATTGCTCGCTGTATCCGGCTTGGCCTCCGTATCCGTGCTACCCGTCGCGTCCGCGCTATCCGATTTTGACGTATCGCCTGTGGCAGCTCCATCCATCGACGCTTCTCCTGACGGCTGCTGTGCCTTCTTTCCTGCTGTTCCCTGCACTTGTCCTTGCTCGCCCGAGATTACGCCAGTCGTGCCATCAATCGTACCTGCAGGGTCTAGTTGCCCGCTGGAATCCACTGCTCCGGCTGAAGGCGCTCCTTCATTTCCCTTACCTGTTTTTCCAGAAGCCATATTGCGCTCCATATCAAAAGAGTCCTTGTCGAACTTCGTATCAAACGCAAATTGATCGAATTTCAGATCCACAACAACCTTGGCATTCGCATCAGATACCTGTACCTGAGTGGGTGCATAGTTATTTTTGGACAGCCATATTTTTTGCCTTACCAGCGCATGGCTGTTGTAGTTCGCTGCCACATCGAATACATAGGATTTATCGTCCGAAGCCAGTTGACGTGAGGCATCGCCAATAATGCTGCGAACCAGCGTTTCATACAAATAGACTTGCCCCTGGTTGTTCGGCCAATCGCTTTTGAAGCGGAAGCTTTTGTTCAGACTGGGCGTCAATACGAATACACCCTCATCATTGCGTAACACGATCTGAGTAACGTCCTTTTTCTCGTTCGTCATGGCAATTCGGTAATAGGAAGGCTTACGGTAGGAAATGTCCACCTTGTACTCCTGCGGCGTGTCGCCGGTATGCAGCGTCATCAAAGCTGTACCGTGGTAGCTGTTCAGGTCGCTCACCACGTCACTCAAATCTTTAACCACATCATCCGCGCTCTTCTTGCCGCACCCGGCCAGCAGCAGCGTTACACACATGACCATGGCAAGCATCCATGAAATCCGGCGCATATCATCAACCCCTTCAGCACATGTTTTAAATGAATTAGTACATGTCTATGAAGGACTTGTTCGATTTATGCAGACTGGCATGACAAGCTTGAGAGCTTGGATGGCGATTTGTATTGCTACAAAAGCTTTTGAACACTAATGATAAATTCATACCAAAAATACGTAATCGTACCCACAGGCAGTGCTATAGAAAAGCCCAGTAAAACATATGTAAAAAGCAATCCCATTACAAAACCTCTTTCATTAATAATGTATAAAAATACATTGTATACTATGGAAAATAAAAATCGATACATTTTGCCTACTTTTTGCGCACGAAAAAAAGCCGTTCCCTACACGGTAAAATCCGCACAGGAAGCAGCTTTGAAATTACTTTGAAGGCTGTGTTCTCTAATCGCATTACACGGTAAAACGCGCATCTCCCTTATGACTCGTGCCAAACTCTTGCATCTTCCCTTTGACCACAGCAGTAATCGCTGCTGTACCCGGTGTGAGAATGGTCTTCGGATCATAGACATGGGAATCACTCGTTAATGCGTTACGAACGGCCTCAGCCCAAACCTGAATGCATTCGGTATTGACGTTGATTTTGGCGTGGCCCAATTCAATCGCCTTGGTAATCTGATGCTCAGGGATGCCGGAACCGCCATGCAGTACAAGCGATATGCCCGTCAATTCCGAAATATGCTTCATTTCAGCAAAGCCCAGCTTGGGCTCTCCCTGATACGGCCCGTGAACCGAGCCAACGGCAGCCGCCAATGCGTCGATTCCGGTTTCCTGCACCATACGTGAGCATTCCTGCGCATCCGCATACCGGATTCCACCTACCAGCCCGTCTTCCATGCCTCCGACCGTACCGACCTCTTCTTCCACAGAGACTCCATAGGAACGCGCATAATCTACGACTTGCCGGGTCATCGCTATATTGACGTCAATCGGATCATGAGAACCGTCAATCATCACCGAGCTGAACCCGGCCTCAATCGCTCGCTTGCAGTTCTCTACTGTCCTGCCATGATCCAAATGAAGCGCCACCGGAACGGTAATTGACATTTCCTCCATTAAGGCACTGACCCATGATGTAATATTAAGATATATAGCTAAGGAAAAAACTCCCAAATGCTAGGCGCTCAGTCTGACACTCATAGGACGCGACAAATGGCCTCTCGATAGCTACAAAGCCTTTCCAGCCTCCTGAACAAGTTTCTTGAGACTAATCCAATTACCAATCAACGTCTTTAGATACAGGTTACCATTGATCAACTTCCCTGTTTTGTACATCTTCGTTTCTCCTTTGCTATTTAAGTAATAAATTTCGTATATAGATTTATTAACACATTGTTACACGATGTATAAATGAGTTTATCCTACACGCTCGCCTAACATCCTAAACCAAATGCTATATCCATTGCTTCATCTTCCGCTCGTTCAATGGCATGAATAAGCGATATCAAAGGTTCCTCACGTTTATACTGGATTGCCTTCTTATATGAACCTCCGGCAGCTTCCCAGTCCCAAAACGTAACAATATCCAATGGTTCAAGGAAATACACAGACAGGGCATTCACTGGATTCACAGCATACAATTTCATAAAATCCCCGTCTAAAAGTTGGCAGTACGTAAGATATTTTTCCTTCAATTCACGTAATAGACGCGCGGTGCTTTCTTCATTCACATTGACGATCATGCTAACGAATTCATTGCGTCTCTCAACAGTATTTAGTATGATTTGCATATCATTTCGAATCTCCCAAGCTTCTGGAGAAATATTGAACATGTTAATTAAATCGGTAAAGGTTAGATCAGGATTATATGGGGCTGGCTCAATGATGTATGTCCAATTGTCGTCGTAACCAGTTTCAAATACTTGGATTGCGTCTGATACATTTACACCGATAGTCTGCCATTGGCGCTTGAGTGCATAAGTAATATGGTAATAATACAGCGCTGCATCCTTTTTCCCTGTATCCGACTCCCATACTTGCTCTTTTCGAATAATTTCTTGAATAGCTTGTATGTTGGCTTTATCTTTTTTTTCCATCAGGTATCACTCCTTAATTATCTATTAATAGTTATATAGTATATCTATTAATAGATAAAGTCAAAAGTTTTTATCTTCTTCCCGTTAAACTTTTTAACAAGTTATCGTTATTTTAAAATTGCTTATAATTAGGATTAGATATTTGAAGGGAATTGTTCAAACATGATCAAAGTTACATTAGGCGAGTCCTTAAAAGAACTTGCGTTAACTCAACATAAGTTTGCTGTAACATACGGATTTCGTCCCAATACAATAAATGATTTTGTGAATGAGAACGTTAAAAGAGCAGACTTTGATACATTGGATAAAATGGTTAACTCTCTAAATCACTATGCTAAGAAAATGAAGATTCAACGTCACTTTACCTTGAGTGATGTTTTTATTCACCTTGACGAATCACCAGAAGAATCCAATAATTAACTGAAATTAAATAACTAAGTTAAACAAAAGCACATGGGGCTAGCTCAAAAGTAGTTTTAACTACTATAGAGCGGCCTCTTTTTTGCGTGAGACAAATTATAGTACAAGGTGCGGTACGTGTCAGCTCTATTCATGCATCTTCATTTTGTACAAAATCGAATTCCGTGACCAAGTTTGTCCATTGAGTATTGAAGGTGCATCGCTTATCATTGCTTCTGTGATAATAATTCTCATTTACACACCCCTGAATCCATCAATCATACGGAGGTTACCATGATCAATAAGAAATCCACTCGACAATATACGACTATGCTCAGCCTATTCTCTCTTATGGGAGCGTTGCTGTTGGGATGCGGCACCTCGGAGAAACCTGCTGCAAATAGTAACACAACAGCACCCACTGCAGGAACGACGGCATCTACCAAGGCTTCAGAAGCGGCTGCAACACGCTCTTACACAGACTATAGGGGACACACGGTAAACATCCCCACGGCTCCCCAACGTATTGCCTATTTCGGTGAAAACTATGGAGACCTGCTGGTTTTGGGCGTTCAGGCTGTAGGCACATCCACCTCCATGATTGAGGGCAAGGTGTATGAGAAGCAGGTTCAGAATGTGGCCAATCTGGGGTTTCCGATTAACTTGGAAAAAGCGTTGGAGCTACAGCCCGACCTGATCATTACCGCCAATACGGATGAAAAGCAATACACAGCATTAACTAAAATCGCACCTACGATTATGTTCGATACCTTTGCTCCACTGAACGAGCGTTTGCTGCATCTCGGAGACCTGGTAAACAAGAAAAAAGCTGCCGAAGATTGGCTTGCCCAGTACAAAATCAAGGAAGCCGAAATGTGGAGCAAACTTCGCGCGAACGGTGTAAAGCCGGGGGAAACCGCTTCGGTCTTTACCTACTATCCCGGTGACCGTTTGTTCGTGATGGGACGGACAGGGCTGTCACAAATACTGTATGAAAAGGATGGTCTCAAGCCTACCCCTCTTATTCAGAAGGCGCTGGACGAGGACAAAGGATTCGTCCAGATATCCCAGGAAGTGATCGAACAATACGCTGGGGATCGGATTTTTATTCTGAATTCTCCGATTTCGGAAGCCCAGCAATCCACCAAACAGTTGATGAAAAGCAAGCTGTGGCTCCAGCTTCCTGCCGTCAAGCAGGGGCATGTGTACGCTCAGGATATTAGCAAAACCGACAGCGATGCTACTACCCGGGAATGGTTGCTGGACGAATTACCTAAGCTCATAAAATAAGGATATAGAAGCTTATCGACACTTGTGGATAGGCTTCTTTTTTGTTGAACCAAAAGGAGGTATACTTATGTACATATGATAACCATTCTCAATAAAAGGAGCGTTACACTGTGAACCAGCCCCAGTCGTCTGTATTTCCTCCCCCTCCCAACTCGCTGCTTTATCATTTCAAGGGGATTGAGTTGGTTCGCAGGCCTGCCGAAGTACAATTTTCCGGTCTTTCAGCATATGCATTTGCATCTTCTTCACACCCTGTTCCATATCACTGCTTGCTTATGTTTATTGGTGGCACAGGTATGGTGGACATTGGTCCGGAGCAGTGTCTATTCCATGCGGGTCATGGGTATTGGCTAACTCCCGGTGAATCCTATCGGATCGCTCCTCTGGATGGAACTGTACCCGAATACTACAAGCTCATGTTCGAGGTCATCGTCATGTCATCGGAATCAGGATCAGACACAGCTCTGGTTGAAAATATAAATAGCAATCCTTCCATATATAAGGGCCCTCTCCTGTCGGGGTCACGTGAGTATATCGTTACCTCTTCTTCCAAGTCCATTCGGTTGACCGAAGAGCTATTCCATAGCGCCCATCAACCGGTACACCTGCATAACCCCATTTCTGCGTTGCGACAGCAAATTCAGTTTCAAGAACTGCTGCTATTGTGGCAGGAATCCCATGTCTTTATAGAGGATAAGGATAACTCTTGCCCGGCTTTACCAGCATCAGTCGAGGCCACCATTACCTACATGGAGAAACACTATGAGAAACCAATGACCGTCAAGCAGCTTGCCGAACAGGCGAACGTTTCCATATGGCAATACTCGCAAATGTTTCGCAAAAGGACAGGCAAAAAGCCGCTGCATTACCTCACTGAGCTGCGCTTGAATCATGCCAAGCGGCTGCTGCTGGAATGCAAACGACCTTTACGTGAAATTGCTCGTCAAGTTGGTTTCTCTGACGAATATTATTTTAACCGCCGCTTTCGGCAAATGACCGGGATTCCCCCCGGACAATACGCGCTTAACATTCCCTGTTCTGTCCGCGTCAAGGATTGGACAGGCCACCATATCCATATTCCACGCCGCCCCAGCCGCATTATTTATCATGGAGAAACGATGGGCGACCTGTTCGCACTGGGGGCCAAAGCTATCGGTGGAAGTCTACGATTCAGTGAATACAGCGTCTATAAGCATCGTCTGGGACATGTTGCTGATGTTGGTCTTCCACTCGATACCCGCTTGACCCGTGCGCTTGATCCCGATCTGATTATCATGGCCAATTCGGATGAACAGGAATATGAGCGCATTGCCGGCATTGCGCCCACCGTCACCTTCAACTCCTTTGCCACGCTGGAGGAACGACTGCTGACGCTCGGATCATGGCTTGGCAAGGAACGCGAAGCCGAACAATGGCTGTCTGCCTTCGCCACCCGTAATCTGAGCATGTGGCAGCAACTCGGCACAGAAATTACAGTCGGAGAAACGGCTTCCGTCTTCATCTTCGATCAGGGTGATCGACTATTTGTGATGGGGATGTCCGGCTTCGCGGCGGCTCTTTACCACCCGCAGGGCTTTCAGCCCGCTGAGCCGATCCAAAAGGTTCTCGACGAAAGACATGGCTTCGCGGAAATTGAGCCCAACCAGCTCCCCGACTACGCCGGGGACCGTATTTTTATGCTCATTCCCACTGCTCCAGACTCCAAACGTACGTTGGATCACATGCTGAACAGCGCCCTCTGGAGTAGCCTACCCGCGGTACGTCAAGGCCGGGTCTATTTCGTAGAAGCAGACCGCTGGAATTGGAACGATGCCATGACCCGCCAAAAGCTGCTCACCGCACTGCCCAAGCTGCTCGGTGCTTCTTCATAAAGCGCCTAACATTTTTCGCAAAAATATTACATCAACCCCTGAATGCTTCCATCCGGCTCCAGCGACATATGCTCGGCTGCCGGGGATTTGGGTAGACCGGGCATGGTCATTGTGTTGCCCGTTTCCACGACCACAAAGCCTGCTCCTGCGGACAATGACACTCTGGACACGTGGATCGTAAAGCCCTCCGGTGCGCCTAGCAGAGACGGCTGATCTGAAAAAGAATACGGCGTTTTCGCCATGCATACAGGCAATTGCCCGAAGCCAAGCTGCTCCATGCCGGACAAGGCCCGTTTAGCTGCTGGAGTATATACTACCTCTGCCGCACCATAAAGCTCCTGCGCAATGAACCTAATTTTCGCTTGCAGATCAAGCGCATGATCATACAGCGGTACAAAATGGGCTTTGTCCTCTTCGAGTAGATTTAGCAGGCTTTGAGCCAACTTTTCTCCCCCTTGGCTTCCCTGTGCCCACACCTGCGATAGCTCTGCGGGTACACCCAGCTTGCGGCATTCCGCGAAAATCAGTTCCAATTCGGCTTCGCTGTCCGTTACAAAATGGTTGACCGCTACCAATACAGGCACGCCGAATTTTTGCAAATTCCGTACATGCCGATTCATATTGGCTAATCCGAGCTGTAAATGCTCCAGATTTTCCGCGTCCAGTTCATTTTTAGCTACACCACCGTTATATTTCAGCGCTTTGGCGGTTACGACCAGCACAGCCGCATCCGGCTGCAAACCGGACTGACGGCATTTGATATCAAAAAACTTTTCTGCCCCCAGCTCAGCCCCGAATCCAGCCTCCGTCACGACAACCTCCCCTAGCTTCAAGGCCAGCTTCGTACCGATCAGACTGCTGCATCCGTGCGCAATATTGGCAAAAGGACCACCATGCACAATGACTGGCGTTCCCTCCAGCGTTTGCACCAGATTCGGCTTTAACGCTTCCCGAAGCAGCACAGCCATGCCTTCTACTGCTTGCAAATCCTCTGCCGTTACCGTTTCGCCCGCTTCATTATATCCGATGACCATTCGACCCAAGCGCACTTTGAGGTCGTCGATATTTTCACTCAGACACAATACCGCCATCACTTCCGAGGCCGAGGTAATTAGAAAACCGCTTTCTCTCACCGCTCCATTCCCTGTTCCCAATCCGGTCACGATGCTTCGCAAACTCCGATCATTCATATCTACAGCCCGTTTCCACATGACTCGTTCCGGCTTCAAGCGTAAAGCATTGCCATGAAACAAATGATTATCGATCATCGCTGCCAGCAAATTATGCGCCGCCGAAATCGCGTGGATATCGCCTGTAAAATGCAAATTAATATCCTCGGCCGGAACAATCTGGGCTTGTCCTCCCCCGGTTGCTCCCCCTTTCATGCCAAAGCAGGGGCCTAGTGACGGCTCCCGCAGCGCAGCTATGGTCTTGTGCCCCAGCGCATTTAGCGACTGCGACAGCCCAATGGTGGTTAGCGTTTTTCCTTCTCCCGCCGGAGTCGGATTCATTGCCGTGACCAGCACCAGCTTTCCGTTCGGACGATCCTTCACCTGCTCCCACAGGGACGGATTCAGCTTCGCTTTATATTTTCCATACGTCTCCAGATGCTCTTCTTCGATTCCTGCTTCTTTGGCTACCTCAATAATCCGTTTCATGCTCGTTATGTACCCCCTGTTTTTAAGTCTGACCGATGGTGTCAAACACTGTATCGTTTTATTTTACCAAAGTGTGACGCTTTTTGCGCTGTGATTCATTTCATCGCAAGCTTTGCTTTCCTGTGAGTTGTAAAAAAAAGAGCATCCCCCGCCCAGATGGACTTTGGTGGATACTCTTTTGGCACTTCTGTTTAACGACCAGCTCTCCAATTAACTCGCAGCGTTAGCAGCGTAATTTTCAGCAAGAAATCCTTTGGAAATCAGGACAGCTTGGGATTTCTTCGTCGCAGGACCATAGCCTTGGGACAGCAGATCATTAATATGTAAGCGATTATAAAATACCCCTTACCTCTCTCTATATAGTCTTTTAGAACTATATTAGATTATATATCATAAGAGCAAATAAATGGAAATTATTTACGAATTGATCTCAAGACTCTCGCACATTTTCTTGTTTATAATGCTTTTCCAAAGCTTCTTTAAAAGCATCGACCGGATACTGGTATTGAACCGTTTTTAACACAATCCGGTTATTCCACTGATTTTTTTCCAACTCGCATCCATGCTCCATATCCAGTTCCTTCATGACAAAAATAATCTCATCCAAGGTTCCCATCACACTATGGCTGTTCGTCGTAGTAGCCAGCATCTGCTTGCCTTCCTGTGTGTACGCCTCTACAATTTGTTCATCAAAACCCTCACTGAGCATGAGTTCCTTCAAGGCTTGGACGAAAAGAGTTGGTAGATTTTTGTACTGCGCCTTTTTGATTCCGAACAGCGTGACACTCAAGCGGGATGCATCATGCATAAACACAATATTTTTTTTCCGATTCAGCAAAAACAAGTTGGCATGCCAACTATTCAAAGGCGGATAAATATCAACTTGTAGTGGTTCGATATCCCATTCCTTCAGCAGCTTTTGTGCTCCCCGTATGACAAACATCGTTGCTCTCCTTTATGACGGTTCTGTGCCGTAGCTCATGTTTTCGAATCATGTCCAATCTTTCGTATAAGGCATGTCCCGATTATCATAACACCGTATTCCAAATATCGGATTGTAAACTCTTTCAGTATAATATAGGAAGGTGGCGAATTTCCAGTAATTTGATTACATCTTATGCTGGGGATGGATAAAAAAATCCACTTCAGTGCATTTAAGTTGAGAATATTTGCCCGTTCAAATTCGTTGGATATTTTTTATGGAAATCCACTCCACTGCTCTATATAATTCAGGTACAGTTCGTCACACGAGCTTAATCTAAAAATTAGGGGTGTTCCACACCTATGAACCCACGCATACTTCTCATCGAAGACGATACATCCATTGCCGAGATGCTGCACAAAGCGCTTACCAAGGAAGGCTACACATTAACCACCGCCTATGACGGGGAAGAAGGGCTGCTTGCCTTTGAACGTCATACCTACGATCTGGTATTGGTGGATCTGATGATGCCGAAGGTCGATGGTATGGAGGTCATCCGTCGAATCCGTACCAACAGCGCTGTCCCGATTCTGATTATGTCTGCTAAAGATAGCGATGTGGATAAAGCGCTTGGACTGGGCTTCGGAGCAGATGATTATATCGCCAAGCCTTTTTCGATGGTAGAAATGACCGCACGCATTCAGTCCGCTATCCGCAGATCCACTATCTATGCGCGGCAGCAACAGCAGGAGGAACAGCCGAAAGCACAGGTCCTGACCTACGGAAATCTGTGCATTGATTTTGATCATTTTATGGTCACCCGCAATGAAAATGAAGTGCAGCTAACTGCCAAGGAATCTGATATTCTCAAGCTATTTGTCAACCATCCGAACCGTGTATTTACCAAAGCGCAATTATACGGGTTTATCTGGAAAGAGGATTATATGGGTGACGAAAACGTGATTAACGTCCATATTCGCCGCTTACGTGAGAAAATCGAAGAAGACCCCTCCCACCCCGTTCATATCAAGACCTTATGGGGCATCGGCTACAAATGGGAGAACGGCTGATATGAACATCGTGAGCATTTCTGAATGGATCGTCGTCCTCATCCTGTCCGTCGTTATTTTATGGTTCTGGAGAGAGCGTGCGGCCCAAAAGCGCAAAATAAAGGATATCCGAAACGCACTGGAACGAATTGTAACCGTTAATCATGCGGAAAAGCTGCTATATGTCACGGGTGACGCTGAGCTGCAAAGGCTCATGACGGAAATTAACCGTTTGCTGGACTTGAATTTGAGAGTGTCTGTGGATTATAACCGAAGCCAAATCGCCATGCGCAAAATGATTTCAAATATTTCCCACGACCTCAAAACCCCGCTTACGGTGGTGCTCGGATATGCCGAGATGCTGGATGCCGACCCGCATATTTTGCCGGAAGAACGTGCAAAGCTGCTATCCAGGATTCATCAGAAGACAAGCGAAGCGATTGAGCTGATCGGAAGCTTCTTTAGCTTGGCGAAGCTGGAGGCTAATGATACGGACATTCCGTTGACTCGGCTGGAGGTGGGAGAGCTGTGCAGACGCAGCATTTTGGAGTTTTATGATCTGCTGACAGCTCAGGGGTTTGCTGTGCATATTGATATCCCGGAGCACCCCATTCATGCCTTGGGGAACGAAGGAGCGATTGGGCGGGTGCTGAACAATCTGATCTCGAATGCGATTCGCTACGGTGCCGATGGTCGGACACTGGGACTGACTCTAACGGAACAGCAGGACACGGTGCGTATAGAGGTATGGGATCGGGGGCAAGGCATACAGGAGCCTGAGCAGGACAAGGTTTTTGAACGTATGTACACGCTTGAGGATTCCCGCAACAAGGCGATACAGGGCAGCGGGCTGGGTCTTACGATTGCCAAACGTCTGGTTGAGACGATGAACGGAGAGATTCATTTGAGCAGCATACCTTATGAGCGGACGGTCTTCTCTTTTACATTGAAAAAAATCAACTATTAATCGAACTTAATAATTTTGTAAGAAACGGGAAAGAAAAATGAACATTTCGCCCTTTATCCTTGAATTATCAACAGTATACGAAGGGAGAACACCCATGACTTATATATTACGGACGCATCAACTGACCAAGGCCCTGAAGGGCAACGAAATTGTAGCGGGGGTCAGCATGAATGTGCGCCAGGGGGAAACTTATGGCTTTCTCGGTCCCAATGGGGCGGGCAAGACAACGATTATGAAAATGATTACGAACCTGCTCAAGCCGACCTCGGGTGAGATTGAATTGTTCGGTGAAAAATTAACGCCAAAGTCGTACCACCTGCTCGGCCGGATGGGCTCGATTATTGAATATCCGATTTTTTATGACAGACTGACGGCCCGGCAAAATCTCGAACTTCATTGTGAATATATGGGCTATTATAACAAGCAGGCTGTTCGGGATGCACTGGAGCTGGTGAACCTGCGAAACGCAGATGACAAGCCGGTAAAGGATTTCTCACTGGGGATGAAGCAGCGTCTCGGGATCGCCCGAGCAATTGCGACCAAGCCGGAGCTGCTGATTTTGGACGAACCCATTAATGGATTGGACCCGGTGGGGATCAAGGAAATCCGCCAATTATTCCACATGCTGTGCAAGGAATATGGCATGACGATCCTTGTGTCCAGCCACATTTTAGTGGAAATCGAGCAAATTGCCGATACGGTGGGTGTGATTAATCACGGTCAACTGATTGAGGAAGTGTCGATGGAACAGGTGCGGGAAACCAATACGGAATACATCGAATTTACGACCAATGACTGCAAAAAAGCGGCCTACGTCCTCTCCCATCACCTGAATCTGACGAATATCCGAGTGCTAAACGATCAGAATATACGCATTTACGATACAAGTGTACCCCAGAAGCAAATTACGAAAACGCTCATTTTAAATGAGGTAGAGGTGGATTCCATCTACCAAAAAAACAGTACGCTGGAAGACTACTTCGTGCGGCTGTTACATGGAGGTGAACTTCATGCTTAAACTGATGCAACTGGAGCTGAAAAAGTTTCATTTGGCGGGATATATCCGTGCGGCGCTGATCGCCAACGCATGTATTTTTGGCCTGTTCATCATTATTGCGCTGGACAGCCAAAGTGAAGGAGTGCCCGAATTTACACGGTACGCTGAGCTTTTGGACCTCCTGGACTATATGGTCAGAGCCACATTTATTATTTTTGCCTCCGTCCTGCTGTGCCGCTTTATTGTGAGCGAATTTAAGTCCAAGTCGATTAACATCTTGTTCATGTACCCGATTGACCGCAAAAAGCTGATGGTCGCCAAACTCTTGATCGTGTTGCTGTTTACGTTCCTGTCCATTATTTTATCGGAAATCATCATTACGGCAGCCATTCATCTATTAAATCAGTTCGTCGTTATTGTACCGGATAAGCTTAGCCTCACTATACTAGGACAGCAATCAGTGCGGACACTGATCAATGCGGTTGCAGCAAGCTTTATGGGGCTTGTTCCGCTGTACATGGGGATGCGAAAATACTCTATACCTACCACCATTGTGAGCTCGATCCTGATCGTAGCCCTGCTGTTTTCGAATAATAACGGCGCTACACTTAGCTCCATTGCGCTTGTGCAGATCGGGTTCGCCGCGCTGGGGATGCTCGTAGCTTATGCGGCCATCCGTCGTATCGAGTACAAAGATATTACTTCGTAATATGCAATTTTGTAAAACGCTTTCAAAAAATAAATGAAAACCTTTGTTCGATGTACACATATTTTTCACTGGACTTCATTCTAAAACAGGTATATCCTATAGGAGAAATTAAAAAACGGAATAAGGATCTTCGGGGTAGGGTGTGATTCCCAACCGGCGGTATGGCTCATGGAGCTAAGCCCGCGACTCTGTATCTGGCAACAGGATACGGACTGATTTGGTGAGATGCCAAAGCCGACGGTAAAGTCCGGATGGAAGAAGATCGAAGCATGAACATGCCGCAAAGTGAATGAATACTGTGTTATTGGTTCTGCAGCAACTTCATTTAACTTGCATAAAGCGGCAAGTTTATTTGATCAACCCCCGTCTTGCATGGCCTATCGCCATGGACGGGGGTTTTTGTGCCACCGGTCCTGTATTCGCAAGGAGCTAATTGAGTATGAGTCAATCATCAACTGTACTAACATCCAAAGGTTTTGATCGTAGCTCCCACATGAAAAGCGGTTTTTGGCTAGTCGCAATTGGAGCGGCCTTGTGGGGCGCGGACCCGCTGTTTCGTATTATTTTGCTCAAATCATTTACCTCTACACAAATTGTGCTGATGGAGCATGTGCTGCTCTTTATCGCCCTGGCACCAGTGCTGTGGAAGCACCGCGAGGAGCTTAAAGCGGTACGGCTTCGTCAGATTTTGGCTATTTTGTTCGTCTCGTGGGGCGGTTCCGCTCTGGCCAGCGTGATTTTCACAATGGCACTCAGCAACGGTGATCTCAATGCAGTGCTGCTGCTCCAGAAGCTTCAACCGTTGGTCGCTATTATTCTGGCCCGCGTTATATTGAAGGAAATGCTGCCGCGTAATTTTGGAATCTTAATTGTCGTGGCTCTGTTCGGGACGTATCTTCTTACCTTCGGCTGGTCGCTCCCCTTCGGACATGTTCATGATTTCATCCACGTCGGCAGTCTGCTTGCACTAGGAGCAGCGGTCCTGTGGGGCGGTTCGACAGTAATGGGAAGCTACTTGCTTCGTTCGATGAAATATGAGACGGTGACCTCCCTGCGCTTCATGGTGGCTCTCCCTCTGCTGATCGTTCTCACCTCTGTGGAGCATGCACCTTGGAATATGCCTGCTGGCACATGGGCGGGCGCAGCAGTGATTATCAATCTGTTGCTGCAGGCGCTGCTCCCTGGTCTTCTCAGCCTGTTACTGTATTACAAGGGCCTCAGTACGACCAAGGCGTCTTACGCCACGATGGCAGAACTAAGCTTCCCGATGGTCGGTGTTGTAATTAACTGGATCGCTTTCCAGCAGATCGTTACGGTAGCGCAATTGACTGGCTTTATGCTTATCTGGATTACACTCTTTATGATTTCTCGTCAGCAAAAAAACTAATAGATTCAATGTCCATTTTATCCCTCACCCAAGCCAAATCGAGAAGATGCTTTTGCATCTCCGATTTGGCTTTTTATGTCTAAGTATTAATATTTAACATGCTACTTTAGAACTATTTTTAAATAAAAGCGTGTAAAAATAGCAACTATTCCTCGTTTCCCAAAGATTACATCTATAAAATTCTTTGGCTTTTGTCGAATAAAACAATGTAGTGATCATTAGACACAGAGGAGCAAGAACTATGACTAAAGCAAAACAAACAGTTCCATGGTGGAGCAGGTTTCTCAAACAGTTCTATTTAATGCGGACAAAATTGATTGTATCTTTTTTGGCGGTTCTATTGATTCCGAGCGTACTTATCGGGTACTTTTCTTATCAGGGGGCCACAACGCAACTCACTCAGCAAGTGGCTGGTTCTGTGTACACGAATCTGTATCTGATCCGAAGCAATGTCAATCAGTATGTATCGCCCATTGTGAAGGATCTGGACGTGTTTGCCACTGAAATCGAATCCAATTCCCTTGTTTCCAACCAGGAGGCCCTTCAGGCAAAATTGGATGTCATCGTCAAAGCCCATCCCGAGCTGGATGGCGCGTTCCTCGGCAATACGAAAGGACAATACGTTCGTTCGCCGAAAAAATCGACCGATTATGATCCCACGGAGAGACCGTGGTACAAAAATGCGATGCTGCAAAAGGGTAAAGTATCCGTTGGTGCTCCAATTGTGAGCCCCACGACAGGAAATCTGGCGCTTGCTGTATCAAGAACGCTGGAGGATGGTCAAGGAGCTATTGCGTTGAGTTTGAATCTGGACAAAATGAATCAAAACCTCCAGTCTGTTAAGATTGGCGAACGCGGGGGACTTTTTATTGTTGATTCTAATCATAAAATTGTATCTGGAACTGGAGCAGCCTTTAACAATTCAGGCAAAAAACCGGCAGACACCATTGAGGGACTTCCCGAAGTGGAAAAAAACGCTGAAAATGATACTCCTTCCGTATCACAAATGCAATTTATGAATAGAGATATGCTGGCCTTTACACTCAAGGACCCTCTCACCGGGTGGAACATTATCGCACTATCGGATCTGGAGGATTACAGTGATGCTGCCCAACCGATTTTGAGACAAAGCCTAATCGTTATCGCCATATCCACACTGGTTGCTGCTATCATTATTATCCTGATGATTCGCTCGTTCCTGATTCCACTGGGCAAGCTGCAAAATGGAACTCGCGAGGTTCGTGACGGCAACCTTACCGCACGGGTCAATCTGTTCGGCAAGGATGAATTCAGCGAGCTGGCGCAAAATTTTGACCAGATGACACATGCACTGCATACGATGGTTTCCGAGGTCAACCAAACGTCGTCCCGACTCGCGTCCTCCTCCCTGATGATCAAGGAAAGCACGGAGCAAACGACGGAATCCGTACAGCATGTAGCGGAAACGGTTATGGAATCCGCAGAAAATGCGACCACCAGTGCGGAGGCATCCGAACAAACAGCCAATGCCGTCGAGGAAATGGCGAAGGGTGTCAGCACCATTGCGGAATCGGCAAGCTCCATCGTAGATTCAGCAGGACAGACTGAGCATGACGTAGCCAAAGGCAGCCAAATGATCGGCAGCGTTCGCACACAGATGGACCGCATTCTGGAAGCTGTGACCCAAACAGCCAGCCTGATGGACGAGCTGTCACAGCTCTCTGACGATGCGAAGCAGATGAATAGTGCAATTGCTGCCATTGCCAAGCAGACCAACCTGCTGTCGCTGAACGCGTCAATCGAAGCCTCCAGAGCAGGCGAAGCCGGGCGTGGATTCGCCGTAGTAGCCATCGAGGTTCGCAAGCTATCGGAGCAATCCAAGGAAAGCGCGGATTCCATCAGCCAAATCATTACACAGATGCTGGATCTGATCCAGCGTTCCACGGCTACGATGAACGGTAATGTCCGTAACCAAGTGGGCGAGGGACTGCGTATTAGCCAAGATGCAGAAGGTGCCTTCACGAATATTGAGCGCTCCACATCTCATATTGTGGAACAGATTCAAAGCGTGTCCGCAGCCGCTGAACAAATTTCAGCCAGTACGGAGGAAGTTTCGGCTACTGTTACCCATCTGGCAAGCCTGTCCCGCAATTCGGCGGATAGCTCACAGACGACTTCCGCAGCCGTTCAAGAACAAATGGCGGCGATGGAAGAAATCGCTTCTTCCTCTCAGGAGCTGTCCAACATGGCGCAGGATTTGCAAGAGCTGGTTAAGCGATTCAAGATTTAGTTCCTGCAATACATCTGCACCTGTTCAATCTAAAAAAACCTTCGTCCGTATACAAAAATACGGGCGAAGGCTTTTAGTATGTTAGGGCATTAGACGATATCTCAATACTTGGATCAAATACTCATCTGTCCGGTCAACTGGCGGCGTCTTTCCCCTTCCGGGTCATGCTGAACTGAGATGCCTTGATGAAAAATGGTCGTAGCACGCGATTCCCTGTCGTATACCGGCCATTCCCCTTCCGGCAGCACAGGCTTTCCGTCACGTGCAAAAGCAACCCATGCCTGCTGCATATCGTAAGCCAGCGTCCTCATAGGCGGATGAACGTCCAATCCGAGCTTACCTAGCAGCTCCAGATTATCAAAAACAAACGCAATTTCCGCGCCGTGAACCGCTTGTCCGAATACAGGATGCCCCGGCAGTGTCCAGTCAAAACGGTACATCCACACCGGGGCATGAACCGCTTGTGCAACCGCTAGAGCCAGCGCAGGTCGCCAGAAGAACAGATCGGTCAGCATCTGCGCTTGCCCCTCAATCGTAACAGGGAAAGGTTCCGTCAAATCGCCAACATCTGACATGCCCGTCATCATTTCCAATGCCTGGCTCGCCATCGACTTGTTCATCAGATGGGATTCCTTGCGAATAAAGTAAGCACCCTCATGCAAATTCGTTCCGATCAGAACGGATACCTGCTTGGCTGATCCTTTGGCAATCGCAGATAAAGGTACGTCAGGCAAGGTCACACCGTCCACAACGGGTTGATAGAGCATCGCCAGCCCCGGGCCAATCATTTCATGCGTCTTGGCCATGGCAAGCATGAGCGCCTCCGTCGGCAGCGTGAACAATCGTTCCGGATGCAGGGTGTCCACCCCCAACTGCTGGAGATATGCAGCCGTGACTTGCTCCGCCTGTGAAGTCGGCAGCACCTGCGATGCTCCGCTTTGTAAAATAGCACGCTGGAACAGGCCCTCTGCGGCTGGCATAGCCAATAACGCGGCAATGCTCATAGCTCCCGCTGATTCACCGAACACCGTCACCTCGTCCGGGTTACCGCCAAATGCGGCGATATGGTCCCTGACCCATTCCAAGGCAGCAATCTGATCCAGCAGCCCCGCATTAGAGGTCAGTCCGTCTCCCCGTGGAGTCAGGTGCAAAAAGCCCAACGGCCCGAGCCGATAATTGAGCGTAACGACGACAACATCGCCATTTTCCGCCATCCGTGCCCCATCATATAATGGAATAATTCCCGACCCGGTTACAATGGTTCCGCCGTGAATCCACACCATCACGGGTCGTCCCTTTGCAGGTGCCTCCGAAGCAGGCGTCCAGACGTTCAGGTACAAGCAGTCCTCCGACTGCTCAGGCGGTTCCACTAGATTCCCGGTCAAACTCTCAGCAGATGGCATAGGCTGCGGACAGATCGGCCCAAAGCGCGTTGCATCTCGTACCTCTTCCCAAGGCTTCAAAGGCTGAGGCGCGTGAAAACGCAGTTCCCCCACAGGAGGCTGTGCATATGGAATGCCTTTCCATATATGATATCCATTCACCGTTTCCCCACGAAGCTGACCCAGGCGGGTATGTACTGTAATACTTTCCATATATGAAGCCTCCTTTAACCTGTATGTTCAGTATTAAATATTCAACACAGCGTTATATCAATCATTTCATATTTCTATTATACCCTTTGCGCAGGCCCAAACCAAAAATCGAACAAAGCTAATCCAAAATTAACAAAGCCAAACACAAAAAAATGCCAGGAACAACTTTCTACGCTCCGGCATTTTTATGGAAATAAAAGAGGATAAGCGATTAATCACGAACCTCTTCCTTTGGGATCAGCTTGTATATTTCTTCGCTTTCCATCGAATCAATCAGTCGGTCCAGCCACTTGTAATAGGCCACAGCCTGTTTCATTTTCAAACGATCCTGCTGGAGAACAGCCTTAAATTCCTCATATTCCCCATCCCGCTCCAGTAATCTGTCAAGCTCCTCAATGGCCTTGCGCAGCACCAGCAAATTCGTTTCAACCGCTTTTCTCCATTTAATAGCAAAGAAGTCTGTGAACGTTTGATGCCAGTCATATTCGACTTCATACAAATCCTTGCGTGAGCCTTTGCTCCACACCTTGTTGACCATTTTTAAATCCAGCAGTGTTCGGACACCGGTACTCATGCTCGTTTTGCTCATTTCCATTTCACGGCCCATTTCGTCCAGCGTCATCGGTTTATCCGCAAAAAAAAGCAAACCGTACAAATGCCCCGCAGACAGGGTGATCCCATACAAGTCCATATTTTTACCTATAGCTTCTATGACACGTTTGCGAATTTTTTGCAGCGAAGCCTGCTGCTCATCACCTAACTGGTACAAGCTCATGCTTGCAACCTCCTAATTTTAGAGCATTTTGCCTAAGATCGTATGAACGACTTTTACCCGTAACCGATTGGCTTTGACGCAACACATGAAATCTTTCAATTAAAAATGAAATGTTTCAAAAACAAAGCTTCTGTCTATATTACAACAGCATGGGTCGTTCAAAATCACAATTCGCAAAATTGCTAATGATAGTAAACTTTTAAAATTATGGATATACATAAATCTTTTGCTTATGATTATATTTCATTGTCTATTTTAAAAAAAGAGCTATCGGTTGTAAAGTTCCGAATGTTTGAGCATTCTATAGAACGAAGGAGCATATCGAAGGAAACTTTGTACAGTTTTTTCTGTACGTACTTTACAAACAGTTTTTTTGTTTGAAATGTAAGCAATGCTTCTGTTACAATTAATTTTGTCATTAACCGTTCAGGATGTTCAGAATTATGATTTTTATACTCATTCCTTAATGTAACACGGGGTTAATACCAAGCAAAGTATAGAAAGAAGAGGTGTATGTATGACGATTTTGGAAGTCAAAAATGTCAGCAAACTCTTTGGTCCTCACGCAGAGCAAGGTGTTCCGCTCCTGGAGCAAGGCTGGGGCAAGGAAAAGTTGGCCAAAGAAAAACAGATTACTGTTGGTGTCAATAAGGCCAACATGGAAATTAAGCAAGGTGAAATTTTCGTTATTATGGGCCTTTCGGGCAGTGGCAAGTCCACTTTAGTACGAATGCTAAATCGCTTGATTGAACCTACCTCCGGTGAAATTCTGGTACACGGCAAGGATCTCCGCAAGATGAACAAAGAACAACTCCGCGAAGTTCGCCGTAAAACCATCAGTATGGTTTTTCAAAAATTCGCCCTGTTCCCACATCGGACTGTATTGGAAAATGTAGAATACGGCCTTGAAATTCAAAAGGTAGAAAAAACGAAGCGCCAGGAAAAGGCACAGCAAGCGCTGGAACTGGTCGGTCTTAAAAACTGGGGCGATAAAATGCCCGATGAACTGAGTGGCGGTATGCAGCAGCGGGTCGGTCTGGCACGGGCGCTGGCTAATGACCCTGAAGTGCTTTTGATGGATGAAGCATTCAGCGCACTGGACCCCCTCATTCGCCGTGACATGCAGGATGAGCTGCTGGAGCTTCAAGATAAAATGAAGAAAACGATTGTGTTTATTACCCATGACCTGGATGAAGCGCTGCGGATCGGTGACCGGATTGCATTGATGCGGGACGGATCGGTCGTGCAGATCGGTACACCGGAAGAAATTATGATCCAACCGGCTAACTCTTATGTAGCCCGCTTCGTCGAGGACGTGGATCTGTCCAAGGTACTGACGGCTGCTCATGTCATGCTTCGTCCAGAAACGATCACAATGGATCGCGGTCCGCGTGTTGCTCTGGAATTGATGCGGGAACGCGGGATTTCCAATCTGTTCGTCATTGACCGTACCAAGAAGCTGTTGGGCGTTATCAATGCTGAAGATGCTGTCCATGCACTGCGCAATAATTTGAAGATTGAAGATATTCTCATGACGGACGGACCGCAAGTTGCTGCGGAAACGGTCATTAATGATTTGTTCGAAATTACAAGCTCGTCCAAGGTCCCTCTGGCTGTGGTCGATGACAAACAGAAGCTGTTAGGTGTTATCGTCCGTGGAGCTTTGCTGGGCGCACTTGGCGGAGATGTAACCACCACGAAGGAGGTGAATGCCCTTGATTCCGAAACTGCCAATCGCTGAGTGGATTCAAAGTATTGTAGACTGGATGGGTATTCATCTGGCTGGATTGTTTAATGTTATCTCTTCTGTTATTGAAGCTGTTGTAGGCTTTTTCTCTGGGCTGTTCATGCTTCCGCACCCTCTGGTGTTCATCGTGATCATCGGGATTATCGCGTTTATGATCGGTCGGGTTCAGCTTACGCTGTTTACCGTCATCGGCTTCCTGCTGATTGACAACCTGGGCTATTGGAGCGAAACGATGAATACGCTCGGACTGGTCATCACGTCCGCACTCGTATCCATTGTCATCGGGATTCCAATCGGGATCTGGTGTGCATATAGCAAAACGGCGTCACGCATTATTACGCCTTTGCTTGATTTCATGCAGACGATGCCTGCGTTCGTATATTTGCTGCCTGCGGTTACCTTTTTCAGCCTTGGTGTTGTACCGGGCGTAATCGCATCTGTTATCTTCGCGATCCCTCCAACCATTCGCATGACGAATTTGGGGATTATGCAAGTGTCGGGTGAATTGGTCGAAGCCTCCGACGCATTCGGTTCAACCTCGGCGCAAAAGCTGTTCAAAGTACAACTGCCGCTGGCTATGCCAACCTTGATGGCTGGTATTAACCAGACGATTATGCTGTCACTGTCTATGGTTGTTATTGCTTCTATGATCGGTGCGGAAGGTATTGGTGCCGTTGTATACCGTGCCGTGACACAGCTCCAAATTGGTAAGGGTTTTGAGGCCGGATTGGCTGTCGTTGTTCTGGCTATCGTGCTTGACCGTTTCACGCAGAACCTGTTCAAACCAGCGAAAAGAGGCAAAAGCCGCGTATCTACCAAACAAAAGGTATGGATTACCTCTGCGGTTACGGCTGTCATTCTGATCGCTGGCGCATCGCAATATTTTGTTGGATCGAATCATTCTGCATCTGGCAAAGGAAACGCTGCTGCCAACCCGGTTGGCGAAGAAGTCGGCTACAAAATTATCGGAATTGATGCCGGGGCAGGTATTATGAAATCAACTGCCAAGGCGTTAAAAGACTACAATTTGTCCGACTGGAAGCTGGTAGAAGGTTCCGGTGCAGCGATGACTGCAACACTGGACAAAGCCATAAAAGCGAAAAAACCGATCATTATTACAGGTTGGACGCCGCACTGGATGTTCAACAAGTATGATCTCAAATATTTGGAAGACCCTAAAAAATCTTATGGTGAGGCCGAGGGTATTCATACGATTGCCCGTAAAGGACTGCAACAGGATGCTCCTATTGCTTACGAGTTTCTAAAACGGTTCAAATGGACACCGGAAGACATGGGTGAAATGATGGTTGCTATTCAAGGTGGAACCAGCCCTGAGCAAGCTGGCAAGGATTGGGCTGAAAAGCATGCCGATAAGGTGCAGGAATGGACCCAAGGACTGCAACCTGTTAATGGTGACACCTTCAAGCTAAGTTATGTGGCTTGGGATTCTGAAATTGCCAGCACGAATTTGCTGAAATATATTTTGGAAAACAAACTAGGTTACAAAGTAACCGCACTGCAAGTGGAAGCAGGTCCTATGTGGACAGGTGTCGCTAGTGGTGATGTAGATGCTTCACCTGCTGCATGGCTGCCGTTAACCCATGCGGATTACTGGGCTAAATACAAGGATAAGCTCGACGATCTTGGGGCTAATATGAGCGGAGTTAAAACCGGATTGGTCGTTCCAGCTTACATGGATGTTAAATCGATTACTGATTTGCAGGATAACGGAGCCGAAGCGGCTCCGGCTTCCGCCACAACTGAGGACTTTGGCAAAGAGGTCGGCTATCGCATTGTCGGTACCGACCCTGGAGCCGGACTAATGAAGCTGACCGCTAAAGCTATTAATGACTACGGCTTATCCGACTGGAAGTTGCTTGAAAGCTCTGGAGCTGCTATGACCGCTACACTGGATAAAGCCATCAAAGCCAAGCAACCTATCGTCGTAACTGGTTGGACCCCTCACTGGATGTTTAACAAATATGATTTGAAATACTTGAAAGATCCTAAAAAAGCGTACGGTGATAAGGAAGAAATTCATACGATCGCTCGCAAAGGCTTGAAGCAGGATGCTCCTGTAGCTTATGAATTTCTAAGCCGATTTAAGTGGACTGCTGAAGATATGGGTGAAGTGATGATCGCGATTCAGGACGGTACTGCCCCACAGCAGGCTGCCAAGAACTGGGCTGATAAACATCCTGACAAGGTACAGGAATGGATCAAGGGCCTACAGCCCGTTAACGGTGATCCTTTGAAGCTGAGCTACGCTGCTTGGGATTCTGAAATTGCCAGTACGAATGTATTGAAATATGTATTGGAGCAAAAATTGGGCTATAAAGTAACAGCCCTGCAAGTGGAAATCGGCCCGATGTGGACTGGCGTGGCCGGCGGAAGTGTAGATGCTACCGCTGCCGCTTGGCTTCCATTGACGCATGCTGATTATTGGGCTCAATACAAGGATAAGGTGGATGACATCGGAACCAGCATGACCGGCGTTATGTCCGGGCTTGTCGTCCCATCCTATGTCCCGATTGATTCTATTGAAGACTTAAAGACGCAATAATATTTCATTCAACCAGTACGATATAGCACTTAAAACTAAAAGGCAGATCAGGAGTAAAAACCTGATCTACCTTTTTTGATATGCGTATTTAGTTACTTTTAGCCTTTAAGCGTAACTCCCTCTTGAGCGGGCACATCGGCATGCTGCCCTGTCGTCTGGTGCTGTCTAAAGAATAACGGATAGATGGCGAAGGATACCAGCAGACTTACACAGCCAATAACGCCCAGCGCAATCGTATCCTTGATAACGAACGTGATATCCAGCCCTTTAAGGGTAATATTGCGTACAGCATCCAGAAAATACGTCAGTGGTAATATTTCAGCAAGCCCCCGCAAGAATCCGGGCATCGCTTCCAGCGGCCACGTATAGCCTGACAGCATAAAGGAAGGAACGGCAATCAACATGAGGGTTTGGGTCGCATCCACTCTGGTCTTGGAAAAGAGACTAAACAGGAACCCTAAACCACACAAGGCAAAGTTAAAGGCCAGCGACACCAGAATCAGTGGCAGCACCTGCCCCCTGAACGGGATATCAAAGCATAGGGCGCTAATACTGAATACAGTCAGCACATTAAAGGCTCCCGCCACATAATACGGTGTCAGCTTGGCAATCGCAAGACGCCAAGGGGTATTTTTCCAAGCGGCAAATCTTCCCCAAGTCCCTGCCTCCTTATCCCGCGTACAGGACAACGCAATACCGAGCAGCAAGCACTGCTGGAGAGCCGCAGAAATAACCCCTAACGGCATGAACAGCTTGTAATCATATACCGGGTTGAACAGCACTCTGGACCGGAACGGGATGGTACTCAGCGTCGAGGCGGCTTGATCGGCGTTCATTCCCTTTTGTTTCATGGAATTGACCGATACCCCGGCGCTCACGCTACTAATAACCTGATTGGCAATTCGGCTGGCGCTGTTGGAATACATCATGTTACTTCCGTCAATCAGGGTCAGTACGGGCGGGTTCTCCCCATGCTTAAGCCGGGTGGTGAAATTGTCGGGAATGACGATGCCGACCTTGGCTTCCCCAGTCTCCACCTGACGAACCACATCCTCCTGATTGGTGGCCTGCCGTGTAACGGCAAACGAATCTGTCGCATCGAACGCCTGAATGATCTGACGACTGAGCTGTGAATTGTCTCCGTCATACACCGTGACAGGCATCTCGGTAATCCGCTGATGAGAATACAGGAAGCCGAACAAGATGGTATACACAATCGGCGTAATCAGCAGAATAGCCATAAAGCGTCGATCCCGGAAGATGCTCAGCCATTCTTCACGAAACACATCGCGGATATGAAGTCTTTCCTGTTGATCCTGCATATTACTGCGCCCCTTTGCCTGTAAACAGAACCGTGGAGCCTGTCGGAACCGAAGCCGCAAGATCGGGCAATGCTACTTTAACGCCAAAGGAACGTACATCCTTATCACCGGAGCTTTGGCTCGGTTTTTGAATAGCAAAGTCGGCAGCCGATTCCAGCAAAATAACTTTACCTTTCAGCTCCTTGCCGCCCGACAGCAGTTTAACTTGCACAGTGTCCCCTGGCTGGAGACCATTCAAGGACGTTTCCGGCACATAGAATTTAGCCCAACGCTGCGTCGAAGTTTCAATCGTATAGACCGGGAAGCCTGCACTGGCCATTTCGCCCAAGCTGAGCGATTTGGATTTTACAATGCCGTCCTCGGATGCACGCAGCGTGGTGTAGCTTAAGTAGGTCTGAGCTTCCTGAAGGGCAGCTTCTGCCTGGGCTACCTGTGCATTGGCACCTGCAACCGCCGACTGTGCCTGCTCTACCGTGGATTGCGCCGCCTTCACAGCAGATTGCGCCTGTTCTACCGAAGCCTGTGCGGCTTTGACATCCTCCTGCTGCAAAGTAACCTTGCCTGCTCCTGCCTGTGCTTCCTTCACCGCAGCCAATGCCTGACGGTATAGCGCTTCAGCCGCCGTGATTTCTTCCTTGCGGCTTCCCTCGCGTACCATATTCAGTTGCTGGGATGCTGAATTGTACTTGGCTTCCGCCTGTTGATGGTCCAGCGTCGCTTGATCCAGTGAGGCTTGGGTTGCTGCCCCGGCTTCTTGAAGCTTTTTGGCGCGCTCCAGATTTTTAGTGGTCAAATCCAGCGTTTCCTTGGCAGCCTTCACACTCACTTGTGCTTGCTCCAGCTCTTGCGGTCTTGCGCCGCTCTTGAGGGCATCCAGCTTCGCCTTCGCCGCAGCCGCGGCCGCTTGTGCCTGTTCGATCTGGCTGGATGAAGCCTGTGCAGTCACGCCGACTGCTGTGGTACCTTGGCTCTTTTTGGCCTGAGCTGCACTCACGGTAGCCTGTGCCTGCCCCACTCCCGCTTGAGCCTGCAATACGCCAGCCTTCGCTTTGGACACATTACTCTGGGCTGCCAGCAATGCCGCCTGTGCCTGTTTCACCTTGTCTTCCAGCTCACGGCTTTCCAGATGGGCTAACACCTGCCCTTTTTTCACCTTGTCGCCCTCACTCACGAGCATCTGATCAATACGTCCCGCCATCTTAAAGCTGGCATTGAGCGTATCCGATTCTACATAAGCTGTCGGAATGGAAGAGGACTGATCCGCAGACAGGCTACTGCCACCCTTTTGAAAAGCGGTCAGAGCATAAATCCCTATGGCGATTAAAACAATAAGTACGGCGTAAATCGTATATTTTTTAGCTTTCATGTTCTCATCACTCCATCTGTCTATTTAAGATGCATACCTAGCGCATTACAAACAAAAATTTCAATACTCTCCCGAACTTCCTGCAAGTTCATCGTTTCGCCCCAAACCATTGAGCGCATCGGTGCAAAGATGTAAATACCAAATAAGCAATTTGCTGTCGTTTTCGCATCAAGCTTACTCGAAATTTTTCCGTAAAACTTACCAGAGTCGATCTCTGCTTCCATAAAATCAAAATAGTCAGCTAAGACCTGCCTGATATTAAAATGCTGTTCCTGCGAAACCCATCCCTTGCTAACCAGCAAACGACAAAAATCCGGCTCTCTTCCAATAAACTCAATGTGTACTTGAATCAGCTTGAGAATCCTCGATTCTACCTGATCCTTCGGAACCTGAGACATGGTTTCACGGATATCCTGAACAAAACGCTCCATCCCCATCTTCAAAATATAAATGTACAGCTCTTGTTTATTTTTGAAGTTGTAATAGAGGGTACCTTTAGCAATGCCGCATACCTTGGCGATTTCCTCCATATTGGTTTCATTGAAGCCACGCTCGGAAAAAGCCTTGAGCGCACCGTTAAAAATAATTTCCTTCGTCTGGTTTTTCATGCTTCCTCCTTTTTGAACTGACCGTCCAGTACAAAAATTATACGTTTATTATAAGCCCATTTTCAGTTATCCAGCAATAGGAAATGTACAAAATAAACAATTTTAGACAGTTCGTCTAAACGGACGTTCTAAAAACGGGAGGATTCAGACATACAAAAAACAGACCGAACAAGTGAGGGGGTCACTTATTCGGTCCGTTATTTTATAAAACCGGCTGGTAAAGGGGTCGCGTATTAAGTTTACCAGCCGCTTTTAAAGGAAGGCTGATTATTTTTTTACCGTTTGATTGTATTGCGCAATTTTGCCTGTAATCTCTTGTGCTGCCTGATCCAATGCCTGTTTTGGCTGTTGCTGTCCGCTCAAGACCGCCTCGATTGCACCCTCTACGATTTGACGCGCTTCCGGGAATACGCCCATCACTGCGCCTTGTGTAGCCATGGATTGCGCCGATGCGTGCAGTTGGTCAACAGCGGTTTGGAATTGCGGGTATTTCACCATATTGTCCTTGAGTACCTGCTCGTCATAAGCTGCTTTGGTGATCGGGAAGTACCCCGTATTCACGCTCCATTGTGCCTGTACAGCCGGGGAAGCAACGAATTTAATGAACTCCCACGCTGCCTTTTGCTGGGCTTCAGGCTTATTGTTCATGATGTACAAGCTCGCGCCGCCTACAACCACGCCGCCTTCTTTCGCTTCGTTCGCTCTTGGCAGAAAGCCAGTGCCTACCTCGAACTTATCGCCAACCTGCTCCACAATATTACGCAGCGAAGCGGTGGAATCCAGTGTCATGGCAATTTGTCCTGCAGAAAAAGCCTTCGCAGTATCATCGGAGTTACGTCCCAGGTTGGATACAACCTTTTCGTCGATCATTTTTTTCCACCAAGTCAGGGTTTTCACGCCTGCATCCGAATTCAGCAACGATTCTGTTGCCGCCTGATTGCGTCCGTTGCCATTATTCACATAATCCGCATTCTGATTGGCAAACAACTGCTCCATAAACCAGCCGTAGATGGCGATGGATGCACCGGATTTTCCGTCCTTGCTCAAGGCTTTGGCAGCCTTTTCGAATTCATCATATGTTTTCGGAGGATTAGCTGGGTCAAGTCCCGCCGCTTTAAAAGCATCCTTGTTATAGTACAAGATTGGATTCGATGTATTAAATGGCATTGCATTCAGCTTACCGTCAATGGTGTAATACCGTGTAATATTGGGCTCAAGCTGCGATAGATCGAACTTGTCTGCATCAATAAATTGTTGTACAGGAGTAATCATCTTGGAGTCAATCATGAATTTACTGCCGATTTCATACACCTGAATGATGTCCGGGCCGCTATCGGAACCCAGCGACGCTTTTAGCTTGTTCAAGCTGTCATCATATTTGCCTTGGTATACCGGCTCTACCTGAATGTCATTGTGGCTGGCGTTAAAGTCAGCGGCGATTTGCTTGATCGCTTTTTCACCGTTACCGGACATGGAATGCCACCAAGTCAGCTTCACCGGAGAACCTGCTGCTGCTCCCGCATCACTACCGTTGCCTGGCTTCTCAGCCGCCGTGTTATTGCTACAGCCTGCTGCAACAACGATTGCAGTAAGGATAAGCAAGGTCAAAGCACTTTTCAGACGAAAAAATCTCATAATCTCTCTTCTCTCCCTTTGATTTAAATGATTCTCGCATACAGATTTTCTTGCAATATTCTTTGGTGATAAAGCTCTGTATATAGGCTGCTTGCGCAGGTGTTACTGTACTTGTGGGCTTGTTTAGCCTTTAAGCGCACCCGCTGCCATCCCGCGTACCAACTGCTTCAGACCAAAGATCAGGAGAAGCAGAGACGGTAAAATGACGAGGGCCGTACCCGCGAATACAAGATTCCATGAGGTAGATTCCTGAAATTCGAGCATGGAAATTCCGATCTGTACCGTACGCATATTCTCGCTGTTCGTGATCAACAACGGCCACAGGTACGAATTGTACATATTCAGGAACGAATACACAGCCAATGTTCCGAGCGCCGGGCGCGATAGCGGAAGCACATGGAACAAGAAGTAACGGACATGTCCGCACCCGTCCATACGAGCCGCCTCGAACAATTCCTTGGGAAGCTGGAGAAAAAATTGCCGCAGCAGGAACGTTCCGAATGCCGTCGCCAGAAATGGAACCGTCAGCCCTTGATAGGAATCCAGCCAATTCCAGCTACGTACGGTCAGATAGTTCGGAATAATGGTCACTTCCCACGGGATCATCATGGTAGCGACAAACATGCTGAATATGAAGTTCTTCCCCTTGAATTCCATTTTGGCAAAGGCATATGCCGCCAAGCTGGCTGTAATCAACTGACCGATCATCGTCAAGCCCGAAATGAGAAAGGTGTTACCGATGAATGCAGCAATCGGAACGATTTCAAACACCTCGGTAAAATTGGCCATATGAAAGGAATGTGGGAAAAAGCTTGGTGGATAGGCACTCGCTTCCTCTGGCGACATAACAGCCATAAAAAATGTATAAATGACCGGATATAAAATCAAAGCAGCCGCAATCGTAAGCAGCACATACAGCAGCGTTGAATTAAGATGTCGTTTCATTGGTAATGCACCTTTCTTTCCACCCATTTGAACTGGATCATCGTAAGCAACAGAATGACGACAAACAGTACAATCGCCTGTGCACTGCCCGCTCCGAATCGGAAATTAACGAAGGCTTCCTGATAAATGGAATACACAAACACATTCGTGCTGTTCACCGGACCGCCCTTGGTCAAAATGTTAATTTGAGCAAAGGACTGGAAAGCTCCAATGATGGATACTACGGTTACAAAGAAAATCGTTGGCGACAGCAGCGGCATGGAAATACGCCAAAACGTCACCAGCGGGCCTGCCCCGTCCATTTTGGCACTCTCATACATGTCATCTGGAATCCCTTGAAGTCCACTTGATAAAATAATGTAATTAAAGCCGAGATTCATCCAGATGGTCATGATCGCTACGGAGAACAATGCCCAATCCGGGCTGGTCAGCCACGGAACCGGATTGATATGTAACAGGGAAAGCACATAGTTGAACATCCCCAATGTCGGATGAAACAGAAATTTCCAAATGACCGCAGATGAACCGACAGACAACACCATCGGCAACGAAAAAGCGAACTGGAAGATGCGCATCCCTCGCAGCTTGCTATGTGTGAGTGCAGCCAGCACCAGCGCCAGTAGAATGCCTAGAGGCACCGTCAGCAGTGCAAACAGGAGAGTAACCTTGATTCCTTGCAGGAATTGACCTGAGCTGAAAAGCGTAGCAAAGTTGTCTAACCCAACATAAGCTGCAACATTTCCTGCCGGATCTGTAGAGTGCAAGCTGAGATAGACTGACTTGATCATCGGGTAAAACATAAATAAAGCAAACAAAATAAGTGATGGAGCCAAAAACGTATACGCCAGCGCGTTTTCGCGCAGTCTCTGAATTTTTAGCGAACCCGTGCGTATGCGGGCTTTAGACGAAGCCTGTTGCTGGCCCCTCGTCCCGAGTCCCAAAGATTTGTTAAGCTCACCCAAAACGGAGCGCCCCTTTCTTTTCAAACCAACCTCAGTAAGTGTATCGTTTCGATGTAAAGGGAACATCAAGCGGGCTGGAGCAAAATGTTAATGTTTCATGCCTTTGTAAAACCTGTCCCATCTGGATAGCTGCACAATGGCAGGTTCAAACGATGGATCATCATGTGCATGAAGGAAGGATCGTTCACATCGACCGGGATCACTTGTATTTGAGCGTTCCTCACCCGTACCACGCTCCTGCTCCAGGCACCCACGGTACCCATGGTACCCACACTCCGCATCGTTCCTATACCTACAGAAACGTCGTTTTGCCGCTGGTGCTGTACAATCTGCTGGTAGTAACACTGCTGAGCTAACGTTCGATCCATTCCGTCCCAAAACCAAAAAACCTCCAAATTCGTGAACAGCCGACTATCGGCTTATTACGAAGGTGGAGGTTTTACGTATTTATTTTACATTTTAAAAACGCAGGATTACATATGAAATGCATGATTACTTACATCTATACCCGATTCTTGACCCAGGGCAGCTATAAAATGCTCCAACGCATCTGCTTCCGGCAGGTACTTAAATACTTCACGTGCATTCCGGTTCATCAAAATAATATGTTCACTGGAACCCGCATCCAGCACATTCTTTTCCAGCCTGGTCGATGAAATATGGTGATAATTGATAAACTTAAGCCATGGAATGCCAAAAGTGGAAGAATAAAAAATCAGTCGTTTGGATGTCACCGCCAATATTCCACAACATGTCGTGTCCTGTAGGCTTTGTGGCACATCGTGCGTACACCAAATGCACGACCGGATGTGTTCGCCCGCCTCTAAGGTTTCGCTAATGGCTCGCAGCTCTTCTTCCTTTGTTTTCATCCCGTCTCATCTCCTGTTCGAAGCTGAGGAACGAGTCGCTTATTATGATGATCTCTGATAAGCTTCTGCGGCTTGTCCCGTCAACCTCATTCATTTTCAGCCAGATTAAGACTTTCACGAATCAGACAAAGACCTACCTCAACTGCTCATTGAAACAAGGATGGATATGTACAATTTAACATGGCTATGGGCAGTAATCAACAAGCAAACTACCACTCTTTCGGAGCATCATTTCAGTGTCAGAGCTATGCTGGAAGCTGTGTTGGACAGGAATAGGAGTGAATTTGAAGGAGATGATTTTCGGGAACGAGGAATGGTATACGCTCCTTCTTGGCAAGCTAATGCGAAAAACGTCAGAACGGAGAAGAAGCCTGATGAAATATAACCGATTACTGTCTGCAAGTATCGCTGTTTCCTTGTTCTGTGCCAGCCTATGCCCCACACCCTATACTAATACTGCACAAGCCGCATTGTATTCCTCCCCTGCTCCTACAAAGGGAAGAGCCTATTATGAAGAACGGGGCGACATTGTATGGGAAGTTCCTACCCAACGCAAGGTGATTGCCCTTACATTCGACGACGGACCAGATGAAAGCAAAACGCCCGCCATTCTGAATTTGCTCAAGCAATATGACGCCAAGGCGACTTTTTTTGTCGTTGGCAGCCGCGTAGAAAAACTCCCTGACATTGTGAAGCGGGAACGAAGAGAAGGCCATGAGATTGGAAACCATACCTTCCATCATCCATCCTTTCAGCATATTTCCCGTAACAAAGCTCTTTCCGAGATAGACCAAGGCCAGGCGAGCATCGTTCAAGCTACCGGTTCGGGAACCCATCTTTTTCGTCCGCCCGGCGGTTCATACACCGATACACTCGTGAAGATATCCAAAGAAAAAGGACAGAAAATGATTTTATGGTCCTGGCATCAGGACACCCTGGATTGGCGAAAACCCGGTGTACACCGGATCGTTAACAAGGTGCTTCGCAATGCCCGCAACGGCGACATCGTCCTCATGCACGATTATGTATATAAAAGTACACAAACCGTTGAAGCCTTAAAAATCATTTTGCCTGAGCTGAAAAAAAGAGGCTTTACCTTCGTCACTGTATCTGAATTGCTTGCCAATCGCGAGACACCCGAAGGACTGATTGAGGTCAATAAGTGAAGATCTGAAAAGAAATTTTAAGCCAATCCTTTCCTTTGAAATCATTGGCTACATAAAACCTTCTTCGTAAGGAAAATATATTAGTGAATTACCAACTACCTTAAGGAGGCAACACAATGAAAAAAGCAATATTGACTGTAGCGTCCCTAGCTGTATTTCTGTCAGCAGGATCGATGGTATCTGCGGCTGCACCCGCAACGGAAAAGCATGAGCACAAAATTCAACAACATAAGGTTAAGGCTCATGCCAAACATGAGCACAAAATCCACGCCAAGAGCAAACATGAGAAAACTCACAAGCTACATGCACGTGAAGCTACTCCTGCCAAAATCATTGGAGGAAAAAGCATTCATGCGAAAAGCATGAAAGCAAAGGCTACTAAATTACCAAAAACTGGATTTGGTGGCGCAAGCGAGCAAATGAATTAGGGAGGTTAAAAAGAGAGGGTTAGCTTGTAAACCCTCTCTCTTTCTTCATATGAACAATACATGGATCATTCGTATAGTGGTGCTATTGATTTTGCTGGGCGGTACGAGCTGTTCATCTTCGGCTGTACATCATCGTAACTCCACCCAAGCTCCGGCCAAGCCTGAAATTCAACAAATTAAAACGACGAAGCCTTTACAGGTTAAAAATAAACCTTTTCAAGGGATCGTTCCACATATACTCGATATTCCTGCGATTCGTATTCATTCGATTATAGAACCGGTAAGCTACTTAGAAAATGGTCAAATGGGCGTTCCAGGTAACACGAATCGAGTAGGTTATTTAGCTACCGGCATATTGCCAGGGGCGGCAGGTAATGCAATTATGGACGGTCATGTTGATACATACACGGGCCCGGCTGTTTTTTATCCTCTTAAAAAACTGAAAAAGGGGGATTTCGTGTATGTGACTGGTGATAACGGCTGTAAGATTCAGTTTGTTGTAGAGTCCGTCCAATTTTACTTAACCTCGGAAGCACCGATACAGACGATTTTTGGCCCTACGGAAGAACATCGTTTAAACTTGATTACCTGTGCAGGGCGTTATAGCCGAAGCAGGAAAGAACATGAGGGAAGACTGGTAGTTTACACCAAATTAGCACACATGAATTCAGCATGTGAGAAACTTACCGTTCAAGACAAGGAGCATTCCAAAACCAATTAACCATTTTCAAGGAGAATGAATAAATGTGCTTAGGATCGCAAAATTGCAACTGCTGTGCATAATCTTAATATGGATACCCGCTTACAGCTTCTCTTTAGTTCGTGCAGAAGCCGAGCCAGTAAACCAAGATGAGGTTATCCCATTTCTTCAAGAGCTGTTTGATGACCGTACCCGGTTGTTGATGGATCAAGATAAAACGCATATCGAGGACCATTATTTATTAAAGGATAAACGAAGCAACTACGCGTACCTTCATGAAATGAACAGAGCGGAATATATTCAGGAATGGGCCAAGCATCGAAAAATGAAATTCGTGAATGCAGAAAGCTCCATTCGGATAGCCCGTGCCGAAGTGTTGGGCGATACGGCAAAGGTGTCACTTGTTCAGTCCTTGAAACTGAGTTATGAATATATCGGCAGCTATCCCGGTCAGCATGATTTTGGAATTGGAACACGTCATGGCATTACACTGAGAAAAAAAGATAGCCGTTGGTACGTAGAACGTGAATGGTATTCAGACCCTCTGGAAGAAAATTCAAAAAAGATTGAAAGGTCCGATTTAAGCTTTATTCCTCATAAAGATCCGGTGCCATCAGAGAAAGTTACCCATAAGTACAACAGAGCCCGCGCCGTTGAATATGCTAACAAGTATGCAGGAATAACATGGGGAGCAGGAAATCGTCAGCGATATAATCAAAAATACCTGGATTATAACTCCAAAGGGGGCGACTGTACCAACTTCTCCTCCCAAGTTATCGGGGACAAGGAGGAAGGCGGAGGGCTGCCTATGAAATCTGGGTGGCATTACTTGTATGGCAACGGTGGAAGCCAAGCCTGGGTTCAAACTGACGCTTTTAAAAATTTTCTGATACGCTCCGGCTATGGAAGAATTATAGGACAAGGAAGCTTCTCCGATATTGTGCACTCGGTGAATGATCGGCAGCAGCACCTTAACAGACCACAGTTGCTGCCAGGTGATTTGATTGCTTACGTATTAAAAGGCGATGTAGACCACTTCTCCGTTGTTGTCGGATTTGATCAGGCTGGCTATCCTTTAGTCAACTCCCATACGGCAGACCGTTTCAGGGTGCCCTTTGACTTGGGATGGGATAGAAGCACCAAGTATTTGTTGATTCATATACAAGATTAAGCATCTTGAAACCGTTACACTTGTTCATATCCCGGAGGTTGCTGTCATAGGAATAAAGTGGACAGCTTCCAATGGGGTGAAAAAATTTGAAATTTCCTCTTATATTAAGACAAACCATGGTAAGAGCTAATGCGATGATCGTCGTGAAAGCCATAGGTTTGGTCGGAAAAGTATTCATGACACGGCTTGTTGGAGCTGAAGGAATGGGCCTCTACCAGCTAGCCTACTCCTTCTATAGCTTAATATTGATGATTATTTCCGGGGGATTGCCGACAGCATTGGGTATGTTTACAGCCAAGCATACGGCAAGAGGCTGGCGGTTGTTCAAAATTTTTTCAGTGTTCATGATCCTCACGGGATTGGTATGCAGTGTATTAACCTTTTGGTTCTCAACACCGATCGCTAATTTGCTCGGCTATCCACAGCTCGACTTTGTGATTCGATGCCTCTCCCCAGCTATACTAGCCGTTCCCTTGTTAAGTCTGCTGCGCGGATATTTGCAAGGGCTTGAAAGGTACACTGCAATTGCCCTTTCGGAAATCATAGAGCAAACCGCCCGGATCGGTACTTTAATGTTGCTGGTGCCACTATTTATTCAATCCGGCATCGAGTTTGCTGTAGGCGGAGCGGTACTGGGAACTTTTACAGGCGCATTGTTATCTTTTGCTGTGCTTACTGCTTTTTTTATGTATAACCGTCCCTCTGTAGCTTTATCCCCCCCATCAAGTCGAGCAGATTTACCTTTAGTGGTACAAGCTTCCTTTGCTATTGCGCTTACACGCTTGCTCATCCCTGCGTCCGATTTTATGGATGCGATCATCATCCCCCAACGATTACAAGTTGCCGGAGTTTCTTCCAAGGAAGCAGCGGAGATGTTCGGTATTGTCACTGGCATCGCCCTTGTCGTTGCTTATATGCCTACTTTGATTACAGGTGCATTAACACATACGCTCACTATGAAAATAACTTCGGATTGGCAAAATAAGAAATATAACGCTTTCTACAAAAAAAGCCATACTGCCATTCAGGTTGCATGGGTCTGGGGATTAGCCTCAGGTTTTTTCATTTTTGAATATGCCTCAGAAATCTCACTATTTGTTTTTGGTATACAAAATGCCGAAATCCCCATTAAATCGTTGGCTATGTTACCGTTACTCGTCGGATTGCGGGAAATCACAACCAGCGTCTTATGGGCACAAAATCGAAAGAAAACTCCCTTTATTGGCCTTTGCGCAGGTGTACTTGCCAATTTCATTATTCTTTACTCCATAGTTGCCATTCCCGAGTTCGGGTATACCGGCATGTCCCTGGGAATCATAACACTGGAGCTGATCGCAACAGGCTGGAATTTCAAAACGCTAAAGCTCTTCCAACGAGCCAAATCCCGTGCAGGCATTGTGCTATTGGTGGATATTCTCGTTTTTGAAGCCATTCTTATCGTGGTTACGCTGTGTTCCAAGGCGTTATCCTCATTGGGCTGGCCGGAGACGGTTCATATGATTGTAGAGGTACTACATTACTGCTTCTGGTGTGCTCTGTATTTGAAGGTACGATTAAAGAGCGTTTTCGAAGAGTAGCTAAAAAAGGAAATCAAGTAAAAAGGCCTCCCACAAGTTTATTGAACTCGTGAGACGCCTTTTTCTATTTCATTGTTAGCATTTAGCTATTTGTCATCATCCTTTTGTCGAGCTGCTCAAGTACCATCGGCCATGCCTGCTCGTGCTGATTCCTCGAATTTTCATCTGGAAAACCTGCGTGCGTTAAGCGAAGCTGTGTACCATTGCCGCTAAGTTCAAGCTCAACGGTGAGCACCGTTTCAGCCCCCTTAGTCCCCCCTTCCCCGGTAACCCAGGTCAGTTCGATCAGGCGATCCTGCTCAAGTCTTAGAAATCTCCCGTAATGTGGATGGCGATCCCCTTCAAAATGCGTTTCAAAAAAGAAGACCGTGTTCACCTTTCCCTCCATGAATACCGTCCCTGGGGCTGCAAACCAACGGTCAAACTGCTTCGTCCACGCTTGATACAACACATGAGGCGACGCCTCCATTTTTCGCTCCACTGTCAGATTATGCGGTCTTTGTGAAAGATCTGGCAAAGAAATAGGTAGTGTCATTTCATCTTCAATCCCTTCAGTCCAACAGCATTTTGAATCATGTCTACATTATTATAACCATAAAGATGTAAGATAAAAAAAGCCACTCAAATGAGTGATAGCTAATCATCATCTGGATTCTTTGCTGCTGCTTCAAGTATTTGGGCGCTTCCTCAAAAGACAGAGAAAGGTTGGAGCATCATTTTTACGTCTAATGTTTTTCTCGGATTACATTTTTTATTTTGGATTGAATCTTCTAGCAGATGGTCTGTCTGGAGGCGCGCTCTGAGATATAATGAGCCGTCTTATTTGCATGTAATCAAACCAAAGAAAAAAGGCTACTCAAAAGTTCAACGAACTCATGAGAGCCTCAAAAAAATCTGATCAGAGTTAACATCTCCTAACCCCTTGCTACAACAAGGGGCTTTGGCATTTTCACATCATGCCGTCCATGTTGTGCGATTGGTATATTGGAGGATGGGCTTTTCAAAACGATTGAGGTCGGCATTCTTCCTCATCTCCAGTACTTCCACCGTACTTATGAACGTGAGGAATTCTACCGTTTACTGTGGTACATCCTTCGAAGCGATGGTAATGACCGCCTCCTGGCAAGCGAATGGCTGGTCCTGTTGTTCCTCTAATAATGTGCTTATGTTGATCGTTAAATGATGTTTCCGCATAATAATGATGAACATGCGGAACACCACTTGGAGCCGGCTTTGTTACACCAGCGTAATGGTGGCAGTGTCCCACATCAAATGATGTAGTCCCTTTAAAAGGATGCACGTGATCATTATTAACTGGTCTACCGTCCCACGAAGTAATAAAAAGCCTATGCGAATGGTTGGAGTCGGAATCACCGGAATGTACAACAAAACCTGTTACTGGTATTTCCATCAGCAACCTCCTCTCTTCATCAACTGCTACATACTATGAAAGAGGTAGTGTAAATGCTCAATCTAAACGAAATATTGGCGTATTACCTAGATTTTTGTGAAATAGGGCTTACTTTAAGTTGATTTTCACTATAATGAATATTTTTCATTTGAGTGCAACATTTCATAAAGCTATTCCGTTTAGTAACTGGATTTGGGTAGCTTACATGCCTATAAAAAAGGAAATGTAATTATGGTACCACTGCGTGTAACAGCTAATTTTCTTAACTTCAAGGTGCAACTTGGAGATAAAAAAGGGACCGTGGTTTTAGATAATGGATTAGTAAAAACAACACTAACGATCGGTACAGATAATTACTACGTTCAAAGCAGCCATGCGATTGGTATGTCCGCCCCAACCAAATTAGGTGCTGCTCCTACAACTGTAAAAGGTAATGTATATGTTCCAGTAAAAATATACAATATTCTTTTCTCCAATCCTAAAACGGTTAACGTTACCCAACAAACCATTACTATTCATACACCACAAGAGGAAAATGTACAAATTCCGAATCCGCTTGTAGAATTTAAAACATTACAAGCTGCTGAAAAATCTGTAGGCTTTGCAACTTATGCACCTTCAATCCTTACTAATGAATACAAGCAAGATTTGATCCAAGTCATAAGCAATTCAATCGTTGAAGTTTTTTATAGCAATGGCAAAGATACCAATCGTTATAGAGTAGCGGAAGGCAGCGAGGATATTAGCGGAAATTATGAAATTTATAGTCAAGTCTCCAAAAAGGATATACATGGTACTGACATCACAATAAAGGAGAATAATAATGTAGTAAATCAAGCAGCATGGACGCAAAACAATAAAAGCTATTCCTTGTTCTTGGAATCTGGGGTATCCGTTCAAACCCTGGAAAAAATTCTGAAACAGTTGTCTGTATAAAAGTATTTATGAAGTAACTAGCCCCCCATCACTCTAACAAGCTGATGAGAGGCTCTACTGTTTAACGATAAATAACCTTTTTATTTACATAGCTATACCTTTCAGTCCAATGTTTTGGAGGCTAGCCATTGCATCATCGTTGTTTTCTTTCCGTTAATCACCTTCGATACTTCGTTGTTATACACGTAAATCCAGGACCAATGGCCATTGTATTCATACGGTGTGTTGTCGCTCTTCTTGTACAAGCCGGAAGTATCCACTACGTTGTCAAATAACGACATATGAACATCCTTTGCTCCGGCATTCACTAAACGGTTGTAGGTCGGAATCATATAATCGTTAGGCGGTACTATGGTGTCGGTTTTGGCGGCCACAAACCAGATCGGCAGATCCTTCATTTCGCTAATTTGTTCATCGGTTATAAGGCTATCCTTCAAGGCTTCACACACAACCATAGCTGCTGCAAAATAGTCTTTATAATCACGGATCATCAGCATAGTCATGTATCCGCCGTTGGAGTCTCCGCCAATATAGATTCGATCTGTATCAATGTCTTTGTTCTTGGCCACGTAGTCCTTAATTAAGGACATCAATGCTTGCTCATACTTCGAGGTTCCATCTCCAAAGCCTGTAAAACCATCCATCCAGTAGGTTGGGGTCTGAGGCGCCAACACATAAGCCCCGCTAAAATAGGATTGAATGTCCTTAGAAGCAAAATTTGCCGCTTTATTTCCAGAGATCGGAATCGTTGGATCTGTACCTCCCTCTCCCATACCGTGCAGCCAGATTACCAAAGGATTTTTCACTTTGTCTTTTGCCGGCGCATAGTCCGCATAGGTTAAAGTAACCCCGTCATAAGAAGCTTTGCCAGTTGTAAATTGATCAACAAGCTTCCGGATCTCACCTGAGGAAGTATCAATCTTCAAGCCGGAAATCGTTCCTGATTGGGTTTTAATAGCTTTTTGCTGCGTGATCGTGTATTTGTTATCATTCCATCCGTTAAACCCGGAGACTGCATCATAATGAATAGCGGAGCCTAATGTTATGGCCGGACCGATCTCCATTTCCAACACAACGTAGCTTCCGGTTTTCTTTACAGGATTGCCGTTTTTGTCCGATACATAGGCCTTGGTGATCTTCCGGTTGCCTTCCTCAAAAATGGGATTTACCAACCTGCTATCGCTTCTTTCTACATGCACCTTAAATGTATCCTTTGTTATCACATCTTTAGGTACCGGCTTACCCAGGTTAACAATGATCTTCGTAATGGTTGCTCCCCAATCCTTAACCTCCGCAACCGTCCGATATGAGGTGAGCTGTATCTTTGCATCCTTGGCCCATGCACCAGAGCTGAAAGCAAGGGTCGTACCGATAGCCAAAGTAAATATCATGGTTGTTTTAGCAGCCTTTTTAAACCGTTTAAACATGATGTCTTACCTCCCAGGTCCATTTATGAAACGCTTACATTCTTTATTTTAATGATTTCTTTTATTTGCATCCTGCCTTTTATTAACCTAATTAGGGTCAATTACTGGCTCCTGGCCCCGGAATACCCCTTATTCCCTTTCCGATATTGATGTGGTGTTACCTGATAAACCTTCTTAAATACCCTGGCAAAAGATTTCTCGTTCGGGAATCCGTGCTCCAACGCAATTTGAATGATGGAATGGTCCGTATTCATCAGAACACGAAAAGATCTCTCCAGACGGATGGCATTGATATATTGAAATAGGGTTACCCCTACATGCTTGACAAAAAAACGGGACAAATATTCGGGAGATAATCCAAAAACCTGGGCTATGGAATCCAGGGATAAGCTTTGATCGTAATTCTCTTGGATATAGTCGGTTATCAACGTCAGCCGCTCCAAATATTTATTGGAGTTAAAGCCACGGATAGATTCGTTGTCAATTTTAAAATGCTTTAATAAAAGATACACCAGTTTATAAGATAGCGACGTTAAATGGATATGTTCTAAAGGGTCATTATCCTGGTTGAGATAAGCCGCAAATAATGTGTTTAGCAGATCACGCAGCTCCGCAAATTGCTGCAATCTCTGCTCGTTGGTTTCAAAAATAGATATACAGTCAAATGAAATGGGATTACTGCTGTTAACATTTTCTCTAATAAATCCAGAAGGAATCAGAACGGTTATAGCCTCTCTTCCTTTTCCCTTAGCCACAGCAAAGGAATGAATAGCATTCGAATTGATGAGTACAATATCCCCTTCTTTGGAGCTATAATTCGCGCCATCAATGTAGATATTGTCGATTCTTCCTGAAAGCACATAGGATATTTCTACGCTGTCGTGCCAATGTCTAGGTATGTATGCTGGTTCATTTGAGGAATGAACTATAATTTTTAACGGAAAATGATTGTCTGCCTGGACCATTTCATATTTGTACTCCAAGTTTGTCGCCCCTCTCAGATGTGAACATAGTAATATAGAAGAAAATGGCTTCAGCAGAATGCCGAAACCACTTATATTTAACCTTTCTCTTTCTATAAATAAAAAAACCTAAGTACAACAAAATACATAAGATCCTTGGATCTTAACATTTTGTTCCTTAGGTTTTGCCTGCGTAACAGTAACAATCCTAGTGCTATTCATTTAACTAAGCTAAGTATATAGTGGGTTAAAATTTATGTCAACGCTTTCACACCTCAAAATAGAACATTCGCTCTTATTATATACAAACATACGTTCTGTATTGAACACATAAAAAACGCTGGTGCTAATTGCCAGAGTTCTCCTGTCCATCTTAACAACAACTACTGCCATTACATTGACAGTGGTTGTCATTACTATATGGACACCAAATACGGCGCTCTTCTCTTAAATTGCACTACCTCTTGAATGCCTAGGCCATGCAGCAGCTCTATCGCTTCCGCAAAGCCTTGCTCAACATCCCCTACTTGATGTGCATCCGAACCAATGGATACCGCTCTGCCGCCTAAATTCACATACATATCGAGAATATACGGATGAGGATGAATCCCGCCTTGTCGATATAGTCCTGTCGTATTCAGCTCAAGCACCTTTTCCTTCTCGATGATTAGCTTCAAAATATCATACAAAACAGGTTTGCAAGCCACAATATCTTCTTCATCAACTGGATAAGTCGTATATCTCGTAACATAATCCAAATGGGCAACGATATCATAATTATCCATCTGGTCGACAGTCTCTCTTACCTGCATAAAATAGTGTTTAAGCCTTTGCTGGATGGGCAGATCATGATAAGCCTTTTCGGAAAAGTCAAGATAACCATCATTATGCGCAGAAAGCAAAATGACGTCAAACTCGCGCTGAGCCAAATATTCGTTTATGACGTCTTTATAGTCGCTTCGAAAGCCAACCTCGATGCCTTTGCGAATCTCCACAGGATAACGCAGTAATAGCTCTTCCACTTCTCTATGGTAGCTCTTCCAGTCAATATGAACATCCTGCTTGAAATATTTGCAATCATACTCTAAGTGGTCTGTCGTAACGATAGCAGGCTTCCCCAGTGCGAGCGCATATCGCACAAGCTCCTCCAGCGTTGAGTTGGAGTCAGGCGAATAGGAGGAATGCACATGCTGATCGATTAAGAGATTGGGTATTGTCATCCTTTACTCCTTCTATTTCTATTGAAACTGCAAAAGATTGCGTCCGTCGTCTGTCATATCAAACAGATGGAATTTATTCGGCTTTATGCCGATGGAGACCGTCTCGCACCGTCTCGCGCTCCTTTAGCAGTTTCTCGGCGTAATGCCTGGAAATGAGCGCATCAGGAACAGGAACTTCATTGCTCCCAGCTTTCCTTTGAAATCGAGCCTGGAGAATGCATATGCGGCAGGTACGGCAATAAAAATTTCAATCACCACAATAAGAAACGAATAGACTAATGTATTTAGAACAATAGGCCAGATCGCCGGCAGGTTTACCCCCGCATACTCGACAGGTTCTTTGACAAAATTGAAGTTCTCCAGTGAGAATTGGCCCGTCGTGCTATTAAAGGTTGCCGAGAGAAAATACCATATAATCATTCCAACGATAGGCATGGTGAATAACAGCAGATATGTGTGCACGAGCAGCTTTTTTACAGTAGTTGTCGACATCTTGGCCCTCCTAATCTTCAATGCGTGATGGCTTGATCATTTCATCGAAATCAAACAGCCTCAGCAGCCATAATGTCAAAATAAGCGAGATCAGAACTACCACAAGAGAAAGAGCTGCACCGTAGCCATAATATTTTAAATTAAAGGCCTGCTGATACGCATATAAAGATAACGTTGTCGTGTCTCGCATAGGCCCGCCATTGGTCAGTAGCAAGATGAAGAAATAGGAGGACACAAAACCGATAAGGTCGGATATCGTAATATACATTAACGGCCATTTTAATGAAGGAAGGATAATTTTAGTGATGACCGATTTTTCACTTGCTCCATCTACTTTGGCAGCCTTATACAAATCTTCAGGTATGGAGCTAATTGCAGCCGATAACAGAATCATGCCGCCTGAAGTTGTAGATACAATGGTAGCAATGATCACGACACGTTTGCGCATGGAGAATGCCTACTTAAAAAAGTTGAATGCCTTAGTTCAAAGCAAGGAAAAATCACAAAGCAAGACAAAGTGAAAGTCATTTTTGAAATAAGGCTGAATTACCCCGTTACGGCTCTGCTGTGACTGTATCATTTTGTCTCGTAATCCATATTATACTACATATATCATCTATTGAGAGGTCTTTTTTTGGTATATTCGCCACACACTCCGGTCAAAAATAAAAAAACTCTGCCGACCAATTAGGTTAGCAGAGCTTTTAGTTTAAGGAAAATCTACACCATTCATCTTATTGTTGAATAACCTATAAAAGCAACATTAGAGCCTTAGTAACCCACCAAGCAGCAGTTTCATTTCCGGTAACTTGCAAAGCACCTGCATATATTGCATCTTCAATAGCTCCAGTAAAGTTATCAACAACACCAAGAATCTGTAAGAACCCCTCTACTCCAATGAAAGCTTTCACAGAGGCCGGAAGCTTATCATATCCTGCTTTTAAAGCTTTTACTGCCCAACTCAATTTCCCTTGTGTTTGATACTCTCCACGGTCTTCTTTATTTTGGATGGCTTTAATAAAATCATTTTTTTCCTGCTCAGACAAATTGAAATATTCGGCGATACCTTCGATATCTTGTAATTCAGATTCACTAAGAGAATCCTTAGCACTACTAGAAACACTACTAGAGTCTGTAGAAGGCAATGCGTACATTGAGGCTGGTACCGCAATCACACCTGATAGTAAAGTTGCGGCCATTAGTGAGGTTATCCATACTTTTTTCATCACTTCAACTCCTCATTGTTTTTTATATGCATTTACCATTGATGTAATAGTTACTCTAGTTATGGTAAACTATAGTTGATTTTATGACAAGTTCTATTTTGATTAATTATTTTTTCAGGAGGTATTTGGTGAAAAACATTTGGAGATTTATCATCGCGCTGCTCATCGGCAACATTATCGGGAATCTAACATACGGAAGGTTAGAATTTTTTCAATACAACACAGGAACTGGATTTTTCACATTAGAAAACCTCATTAAGTTTATTATCGACTATGGTTTGGCTGTGATTATTGCATTAATCATATACATCTTGATTGGAAAAGTTTTTACGAGAAGTGATCAGGAATAAACCAAAAGGACTCCTTACTGGTTATAAACCAGCAGAGTCCTTTTTCACATCTACTCTAAATTCAAATTGCTTACGAAACAAGTAAAGATCCGTTAATCTTAACTGCATCAGGCAAAAACTTTTCTACGGGGCCTCCATAGTCTACAACTTCCACCATATCATCACCCAATGGCTGGACAACATATACTCTTACCTGGCTTAACCCAGCTGCAAACAGTTCGATATTCGACTTTAACACTTTATATGTATGGTTGATGCTGATCACCTCGTTAGTTCATTCGATGAATGGTTTGAGAAATCCTTGATGAAATATTCCCCCGCCGACAAAACCCAATGAACGCATAGGCTATTGCCAAATGCGTTCATTGGGCTCTACTTTTTACCATCCTTAAAAAATGAGTCAAGTCAAGTGAAGTAGTATTATTCAACAATTCTTTTCACGAAATTAAATCCAACACGCTTTAGTAATTATGACCAACAGGATAAAGAGCACCAAAATTGCCCCCGTCGATGTGAAAGGACAAAAATGTTTGGCTTTATGCTCATGTCCACATTCACTCACATGAACTCCTCCTTTTTTTTAGATACTGTATACAGTATGTGTCCTTGAAGAAATTGACAGGGCTAAGCGGCAATTCGTAAAAAAAACCCTTTGACGTATGCCAGCGGGGTACGAGGATACTTTACGATCGCTTGCTAATATCTTTGTTAATATGGGATATGCACCGTGAAAAAGGCATGTTTAATAGCTCCTGATTATAAACCAAATACTTACTGTTTTGGCCCAGCACCCAGTTTGCAAATCCTAAAGCTTTAGCGTAACTATTATAATCGTAGGGATTAATTTTAAACTCAAGAATATCCAGCATAATTTGATTCTCTTCATCAGATAATTCCAAGCCTATCTGGCTAAACTGTCTTTGTCGGATTCTCCGGGCGGTGGCGTCTTGTATTACTTTGTGCTGATTGGACACTTGTCCATTATGTTGACGATAATACAGCAAGTTTATAGGAAGGTTCGCCATTTGTACTTGAGAAGCTAATCGGTTCCACAACTCATAGTCTTCGGCGCGGGGATAATTACTATCATATTGAATGCCTAGCCGATGGATCATACTATTACGTATTATTGTAGCAGGATGGCAGATACAGCAATGAAATAACAACCATGTTTTAATTTCGTCATGGCTGGCCGGATTCACCTTCATTACTCCTTCATTAGAAGTAGTAAAAGCAGCACCGCATACATCAATCAATGGATTTTGATCCATAAATGATATTGAGCGTTTTTATCTTCTCGCCTTTTCTGGCATGCGTTCAGGGGAACTATGTGCCTTAAAATGGACGGATATTAATTTTGAAACGAATGAAATTCGAGTGACCAAGACTTTATATAATGAGCAAAATAATATGAAGCTATATAAACTCACTCCACCTAAAACTAAAGGATCTATCCGCACTTTCGACTTGGACAAAACCATTATGAACTTGCTTGCCGATTATAGAAATAGACAGCAAAAAATAGTTCAGGAAAACAGAAAAATGTACCCTGATTATCATGACAAGGATTTCGTATTCTGTCGTGACAATGGATATCCATTCATCCAAAAAAATATCTTGATTAGAATGGATAGAATCTTAAAGAAAACATCAATCAAAAAAGAAGCCACTCCCCATATCTTCAGACACACCCACATAAGCATGCTCTCAGAGGCTGGAGTAGACCTAAAAACGATTATGAAGCGTGTGGGACATGATGACACGGAAACAACTCTAAAGATCTACACACACGTCACAGATAAGATGAAAAAGGATGCAAATGAGAAAATAAGAATTCACTTTGCAGATATATTGAACTTCAATTTCACGAAAGATAATCTCCCTTTGCAAGAAATGTGATTTTTTCGTGATTTTATAGAAAAAGGCTCCCTCTCGGGAGCCTTATAAATAGCGGTATTACAGGGTTTTCAGGCCCTTTCTTACATCATGCCGCCCATTCCACCCATGCCGCCCATATCAGGCATTCCGCCTGCTTTTTCTGGTTCTGGCTTGTCAGCGATAACTGCTTCGGTAGTCAGGAACATAGCTGCTACGGAAGCAGCGTTTTGCAGTGCATAACGAGTTACTTTTGCAGGGTCAACGATACCAGCGTCGATCATGTTTACCCAGTCGCCAGTAGCTGCGTTAAAGCCTACGCCAACTTTTTCGCGTTTCAGACGCTCAACGATTACAGAGCCTTCTTCACCCGCGTTAGCAGCGATCGTGCGGATTGGAGCTTCCAGAGCGCGCAATACGATGTTCACGCCTGTTTGCTCGTCGCCTTGCAGTTCAACGGCTGCAACAGCGCTGTATACGTTCAGGAGCGCTACACCACCACCGGATACGATACCTTCTTCAACCGCAGCACGGGTTGCGTTCAGGGCATCTTCGATGCGCAGTTTGCGTTCTTTCAATTCTGTTTCAGTAGCCGCACCGACTTTGATAACCGCTACGCCGCCGGACAATTTAGCCAGACGCTCTTGCAGTTTCTCTTTGTCGAACTCGGAAGTCGTTTCTTCCAGTTGTGTACGGATCTGGCTAACACGAGCGTCGATGTCGGCTTTGTTACCAGCACCGTCAACCACAATCGTATTTTCCTTCGTAATACGCACTTGACGTGCTGTACCCAGTTGGTCTACGGAAGCAGTTTTCAGGTCCAGACCCAGTTCTTCCGTGATCACTTGACCACCTGTCAGGGCAGCGATATCTTGCAGCATTGCTTTGCGACGGTCACCAAAGCCTGGAGCTTTAACAGCTACAGCGTTGAATGTACCACGCAGTTTGTTAACAACGAGCATAGCCAGCGCTTCGCCTTCGATGTCTTCAGCGATCAGCACGAGCGGCTTGCCTTGTTGTACGATTTTCTCAAGCAAAGGCAAAATTTCTTGTGTGTTCGTGATTTTTTTGTCTGTGATCAGGATATATGGATTGTCCAGCACAGCTTCCATTTTGTCCGTATCTGTAATCATGTACGGGGAAATGTAGCCACGGTCAAACTGCATACCTTCAACCACTTCCAGCTCAGTTGCAAAACCGCGGGATTCTTCAACTGTGATCACACCGTCTTTTCCCACTTTTTCCATAGCTTCAGCGATCAGTTCGCCTACTTCGTCGTCAGCAGCGGAAATACCGGCTACTTGTGCAATGGATTGTTTGCTTTCGATTGGCTTGGAGATCGCTTGCAGTTCAGCAACAGCTGCTTTAACCGCTTTGTCGATCCCTTTACGGATACCGATCGGGCTTGCACCAGCAGTTACGTTTTTCAAACCTTCTGTGATGAGGGCTTGAGCCAAAACAGTAGCGGTTGTCGTACCGTCACCAGCTACATCGTTGGTTTTGGTTGCTACTTCTTTAACCAGTTGAGCGCCCATGTTTTCGAACGCGTCTTCCAATTCGATTTCTTTTGCAATCGTTACACCGTCATTTGTGATGAGCGGACTACCGAATTTTTTCTCCAGTACAACGTTACGGCCTTTCGGTCCGAGTGTTACTTTAACAGCGTTAGCCAATGCATCTACCCCACGAAGCATGGAGCGACGAGCGTCTTCACTAAATTTAATGTCTTTTGCCATTTGCGATAAACCTCCCATGGATTATGAATGATTTGTTCGATTCCTATATTCAGGTCTTGTCCGGATTCCGGTTAACCAATGATCGCGTGGATATCGCTTTCTTTCATAATCAAATATTCTTTACCTTCATATTTGATTTCCGTCCCAGCGTATTTAGAGAAGATTACACGGTCGCCTTCTTTTACTTCCAGAGGAATGCGGGCACCGTCTTTCAATGCGCCTGCGCCAACCGCGATAATTTTGCCTTCTTGCGGCTTTTCCTTAGCAGAGTCAGGAAGTACGATTCCAAAGGAAGTCGTTTGCTCTTGCTCAATTGCTTCCACCAATACGCGTTCACCCAAAGGTTTGATCATGAAAAAATAGCCTCCTTATTAAGTGTTTTATTCCGTTATACGGTTGTTATGTTGTATGTATTAGCACTCGACACTCGTCAGTGCTAACAACCAACTTTATGATACTCAACTTGAGATTGAATTTCAAGTCCCTGATGTATTTTTTATGGGAATTTTTATGGACGGCCCTTCTCGATTATATCCATCTGTCCTAAAAATAACCGTTATCTCAGGCTAATGGTTATTTTTAGGGCAGCTATGCTGCTATTTTTTATGATCTGTTTTCAAGACAGCTAAGCTGCTTTTCATGATCTACAAATGGTTATGATCTGCCAATCCCTGATCTTCATGGTCTGCAAGTTGCCATGTAGCTCCAGAACCCTGAGATACCGTTTTGCACGGAAACTCGGGTTCTACCTGTTACCGCTCCGGTGCTACACGCAGTTGTGCCTCCCGTTCTTCGTCTGCACGCAGTTGCCTGCGGTACACCACTGCCGACATATACACACTCACTTCATACAGCACCAGTAACGGGATCGCCACCAGAAAGTCGGAGATAAAATCCGGGGGAGTTATGACGACAGCAACAAAGACAAGCAGAAAATAAGAAATTTTGCGCCATTTGCGAAGCCTCATCGGAGTGAGTACCCGAATCCCCGTCAGGAACATGATGAGTAGCGGCAATTCAAACAACAGAGCCACAGGTAACACAATATTAAACATAAAGGTGAAGTATTGAGCGATACCGTACGTTTCATGCAGTCCCATGCTTTTGGTGACAGACGACGTAAACTGAATCGCCATCGGGAAAACAATAAAATATGCAAAAGCTGCACCAACCACGAACAACAGCAGCACATAAGGCACATACCGCAAAGTCGCATTTCGTTCTTGCGGTCGCAAACCGGGGCTAACAAACTTCCACAACTGGTAGCATGCAAACGGCAGAGCCACCGCAATCCCGATCAACATGGCGATCTTCATGTAGATACCTATTCCGTCCCAGAAGGAAAATGCATTCAACTGAAAAGCCTGCGCCGAACCGGAGCGAATAAGCCAGTCATAGACAGGACCTGCGGCGAACAAACCACCAGCCAGTGCCAGAACAAATACAATCAGCACATAAATAATTCTGCGCCGTAGCTCGCCCAGATGCTCCATTAGCGGCATTTCATGCTCTGGTTGGGTCAAACTCGCTCCTCCTTTCTGGATCGGACGCAGCTGCGCCTCCTAAAAAATAAAGCCCTTCCCTGGAGAAGAGGCTCTTCTTGAAATTGTAAAAGGCATCAAAAATGAAATTAACCTAAGATAACCGTTTATCCTCCGGCTGGGGCTGCACTTCTGAAGCCGACGTCTGGGATGCTTTGACCGCACTATCCTTACTGTCTTTGTGTTCAGTCCGTTGGTCTTCAGACAAAATGTCACGTGCTCCGTTTTTAAACTCACGGAATGTACGCCCCACAGCGCGACCCAGCTCAGGCAGCTTGTTCGGGCCGAATAGCAGCAACGCCAGAATGATTAACAAAATATAACCCGGTGCTCCAATATTAGGCATGTGTGGTAACCCTCCTTATGTTGACGGGCAAAATTACAAACAAGAACCAGCATCTGGTGCACAGACGCAGAAACAACCATGGAGACCATGCTTGTCCGTTGTATGTTTCTTGTATAGCTAGCCCGCATACAGTCATGTAAATTCTTACGGATATCATACCACACTCGACGTGCTGCCTTCTACCGGAACTGACCTGTCACCATGAGAAGCGCCTCTGGCAACTGATCCATAATAGCCGCCAAATTTTCATGCACGCCCTTGGGCGTTCCCGGCAGATTCACGATCAGCGTACGCCCCCGGATCCCTACGATTCCACGAAAAAGCATGGCCGCCGGATTTTTCTGCATCACAATCATACGCATCGCTTCCGCCATGCCGGGCACTTCCCGTTCCACGACCCGCCGAGTCGCCTCGGGTGTCACATCACGGATTGCCAGCTCTGTTCCACCCGTCGTCAGTACCAGGTCTGCATGAAAATAATCGGTCATTTCGATTAAAGCCGCAATAATTTCATCCGGTTCATCGGGAACGATCCGGTACTCCACAATCTCTCCGCCCAGCTCTTCTTCGATGAGTTCCCGGATGACCTGTGCGCTTGTATCCTCACGCTCTCCCCTCGCCCCTTTATCACTGGCTGTCAGGATCGCCGTTTTCCACACCATAAGATCACCCTTCTCCTATCATGAAAGAATACTTTCTCTTCAGAAAATCAGAAACAGCCACGCTGCATCCTCCATCACATCACAGTACCCTCTCGGCGACATGTATGTCTATTTCAGGGTTCCTGGTGGTCTTCCCTTTGGAAATCCCCATGCTTGCCACCTGTTTTCGATTGCAGCATGGTAGGACCGATGATCATATCTTTTTGCAGCGCCTTGCACATATCATACACGGTTAACGCTGCGGCTGAAGCTGCTGTCAAAGCTTCCATTTCCACACCTGTCTTACCCTCGGTCTTCACTTCCGCTTCAATATGAAGCACATCATGTCCATTATCGGAAAACGTAATATTCACGCCCGTCAGGGCCAGCGGATGGCACATCGGAATCCAGTCCGACGTTTTTTTCGCGCCTTGAATCCCGGCGACCTGGGCCACAGCAAGTACATCACCCTTGCCGATCCTACCCTCTTTCACAGCCGTGAGCGTAGCGGGATTCATCGTAATCCGCGACACGGCGACTGCTGTACGAACCGTGGACGCTTTGCCCGAAATATCCACCATACGAGCTCGTCCCTGTTCATTAAAATGAGTAAAGGAATCCACGACTCCCTCACAGCTCCTTTCACATGCCAAACTTCACTTCATTCACCATTTGTCAATTTTGCATAATCACAATCTAAGCGTCCATCCAGAGTAAACAGCACGTCCACTCGCAAATCCCTTGGCTCCATGGGCACCTGTGTCAACAATTGTCCCGGCAGCAGCAGCGAGACATAAAGCGGATCTACGTGACTGTTGTTACGCTTCTCTGCCTCTACCTGTACGGTAAAGCGGTCATAATAGCCTCCGCCGTAGCCAATCCTGCCCCCACGACGATCAAAGGCCAAGCCAGGCACAACAACCCAGTCAATTCCCGTCCACATTTCAGGCGACCATTCCTTGCATGTCGAAGCAGGCTCAGGGATGTTCCAGATTCCGGGTACAATATCTCCGTACTGATCCATCTCCCTCAGCTCCATAGTCCGAGTTACCGGATCCACTCTTGGGGCCAGGACACGATCTCCCTGTGACCAGCAATGCTCAATGAGGGGAGTCGTCGAAATCTCGCTGCCAAAAGAGAGATAACTAAATAATGTTAGCTTATCTCCGTTTCTGTCTATTCTAAGCTGCTCCCATGCCTCGATTGCATGCCGACAGGCCACAGCCGATGCCTTCTGCCTTGTCAGCGGGTCCATGGAGTCACGCGCTTCCCGTTGCTGCAAACGCAGCGCGTTCTTCACATTACAGACATCCATCACATCCGCCCTCCCACAATCGTCGATAATCTTTAAAACGTTGCTATTGTCCCATTTGTCAGTAAGTGCTGTACTTTGCAAGCTTTTTTCATTTTTTTTCAGTTCTCGTTTAAGTTTATCATTGTTTATACAAATTGACTACACGCGGCTCTAGGGTTTACAGGGTGATAGCAGTGCATTAGTGGGTATTTTCATGTAAACTGGAAGGAAGACACCCTGCGGAGGAAGCGGGGAAAACTGCGCATAATGTAATGGAGGAACGATACGCGATGCTATTGCAAGTAACCGGAATTACAAAATCCTATGGAATTGAGCCCGTTCTGGACGGGATTAACCTTCAAATATTGGAACGTGAACGCATTGGACTGGTAGGTGTGAATGGAGCGGGCAAATCGACATTGCTCAAAATCATCGCTGGTGAAATATCATACGACAGTGGACAAATTTTTAAAGCGAAGGAGACCAGCATTGGTTATTTGGCGCAAAATAGCGGCTTGAATTCCGACCGATCCATCTGGGCGGAAATGATGCTCGTATTCACTCCGCTAATCGAAGCAGAGCGGGAACTACGGCAGCTGGAGCAGGAAATCGCCGACCCCGCCAATGCGCAGAACGAGAAGCGCTATGCAGATCTGCTGGAAAGATATGCGAGAAGGTCGGACTGGTTCAAGGATCACGGCGGATATGAAATGGAAACCCGGATTCGCAGTGTGCTTCATGGCATGGGCTTTGGCTCGTTTGCACCGGAAACGCCTGTATCCACACTGAGTGGTGGACAGAAAACACGTCTCGCGCTGGCCCGTATCCTGCTGCTCGCCCCAGATGTACTCATGCTCGATGAGCCGACCAACTATCTGGACATTCAAACACTGACCTGGCTGGAAGATTATTTGCGCGGCTATTCCGGCTCGCTGCTGGTCGTATCCCATGACCGTTATTTTCTCGACAGACTGGTGACCACCATTATTGAAATCGAGCGTCATCGTTCGACCCGGTATACAGGTAACTACAGTCGATATATGGAGCTAAAAGCTGCCGAGTACGAAACCAATCTCAAGCACTATGAAAAGCAGCAAGGGGAAATTGCCCGTCTGGAGGCATTCGTACAACGTAATATCGTGCGGGCTTCCACCACCAAACGCGCCCAGAGCCGCCGCAAGCAGCTGGAGAAAATGGATCGAATGGATCGCCCGATGGGAGATCTGAAAAAAGCCCATTTTTCCTTTGAAACAGCTTATATGTCGGGAAAGGAAGTGCTGGAGGTACGTGACCTCTCCGTGGCCTATGAAGGTAAAAAACCGTTATTTCAGCATGCATCCTTCGACTTAAAACGTGGCGATACCGTTGCGCTGATTGGTCCGAACGGAATCGGAAAATCGACGCTGCTCAAATGCCTGACCGGAACGTTAAAGCCTGCTGCCGGGTCGATTCACTGGGGCACGAAAATCAAAATCGGCCTATATGATCAGGAGCAAACGAACCTGAACCCGGCCAATACGGTGCTGGAGGAGCTATGGAGTGAGTACCCCCATATGGAGGAGGCACGAATTCGTACAGTGCTGGGTAACTTCCTGTTCAGTGGTGACGATGTACTGAAAAAGGTAGCTACTTTAAGCGGCGGTGAAAAAGCTCGCGTCTCTCTCGCCAAGCTGATGCTGCTCGAAGCTAATATGCTGATTCTCGATGAGCCTACCAACCATCTTGACCTGTTCAGTAGAGAAGTGCTAGAAGCTGCCCTAATCGACTATGACGGCACGCTGCTGTTCATCTCCCATGACCGTTATTTCCTTAACAAAATGGCGGAACGTGTCATTGAGCTTCATCCTGGCGGAATAGAACATTTCTTGGGGAATTATGATGACTATGTAGACAAAAAGCAGGAGCTGGAGGAAATTGCGCAGGAAGCTCTGGAGGCCAGTCAGGCAACACGCAGCAAAGCATCGTCTGTATCCGCAACGGTCGAGACAACACCCAAAACAGGTGCAGCAGCCTATGCCGCAGATAAACAAGCCAAGAGTGAGGAACGCAGTCGCCAGCGCAAGCTGGAGACACTGGAAAATCAAATCAAAGAGCTGGAAGAACAAATTACCGGGCTGGAGGAGCAAATGACTCTGCCAGAGGTTTATCAGGATTACACGGCGCTGCAGGATATTCAAGCACAACTTGACGCACGCAAGCAGGAATTGGCAGCAACCTACGCTTCTTGGGAGGAACTGTTAGAGGAGTAAGACCTGCTTCACAATTATGGACTTAAAAATTTCACATTTGCCCCATCCGTCTTTTTATACACAAAGATATCCACAGAATATGTGCATGGAATGTATTGAAAAATGGCCTTTGGGGCCATTTTTTTATTGATAAAAAGCCATTTTCATATGAAAACCAAATTTATCCACCCTTTTGTCCACATTATCCACAGATTTCACAAAACCTAAAGATGCAAAATGTCCCCTGTTCTTGCAGCCTAAAAAAGTCTTAAGCTGCTTGCTTTGAGCTTAATTATCCACATTTCGGACGGGATATGTGGATAACTTTGTTCACAACTTGACAAATCATATCATTGTTCGGGGAATATTAAATTTCAGTTTTTTTTGATGAATGCTGAAAAATCGTGCAACATCATGACGAACGACGCGGGAGAATTAGACACTAAAGTTCACCTGCTCAAACTCCTGTATTTATACCTGTTGAATTTTATATTTATAGATTTCTATAAGTTGAACTTACATTTTCCGTGTTCAGCCTAATATAAATCATAAAAGACACGACTCAAACGAGTCGTGTCCCTATCTACTATCTTCACTTGCATTCAGCTCACTGCCTGATGCTTCTCCAACTAAGATTGGACGGACCACTCTTCCAGAGACAGCCCGGGATCGGCTTTCATGTCCAGTGAGGTGAATTCGCCACGCTTCCACTTGGCGTAAGCAGCCGCACCAATCATAGCCGCATTATCCGTGCAATATTTCATGGATGGTACTAGCAACTCAATACTTTCACGTTCACAGCGTTCACGAAGTGCGGTCCGCAGTCCGCGATTGGCGGCAACACCGCCGCATAACAGCAGTTGCTTCGCGCCGTATTCACGCATGGCACGAATTGCTTTTTCCACCAGCACTTCCACGACCGACTCTTGAAAGCCTCTTGCGATAGCTCCGGCATGAACAGTTTCTCCGCGCATTTTCGTCTGGTTGATCACATTCAACACCGCCGATTTCAAACCGCTGAAGCTAAAATCATAAGAATCCGGCTCCAACCATGCACGTGGCAAGGTGATAGCTTCCTCGGATTCATGAGCCACTCGGTCTACGTGCGGACCACCAGGATACGGAAATCCAATAGCACGCGCTACCTTGTCGTAGGCTTCCCCAACCGCATCATCCCGTGTGCGGCCAATCAGGTGAAAATGACCCTCAGACTCCATCCATACCAGCTCCGTGTGCCCACCCGATACGACCAGAGCGATGCACGGATATACGATTTTATGCTCCAGCTGATTTGCATAAATATGTCCTGCGATATGATGGGTTCCGATCAACGGCTTGCTGAACGCCATGGCGGCGCTTTTGGCGGCGACAATGCCCACCAGCAGCGCACCGACCAGTCCCGGTCCTTGCGTCACCGCAACCGCCGAAAGCTCGTGGGGCGTAATTCCCGATGCTTGCATGGCCTCGTCCAGCATGTAGGTAATGCTCTCCACATGCTTGCGGGATGCCACCTCCGGCACAACTCCACCAAAGGCTTTGTGCGTTTCAATCTGACTGGAAATCAGATTAGAAAGCACCTCTGTGCCATTTTTCACGACAGACACAGCCGTTTCATCGCAACTCGTCTCCACTGCCAATATATAGCAAGGCTCGCCAGAGGCGGCGCCTGTACCTGCTTTTTCCTCTTGCATCATTGCTTCTGCACGCTTCCTTCCTGTTCACCGGATGCCCCATGTGCGGGAAGATCCGCCCACATGATCACGGCATCCTCGTTATTATCCGAATAATAGCCTTTACGGACGCCCGCTGGCTTAAAGCCTTTTTTCTCATACAAGCCCTGAGCAATCCGATTCGTCACCCGTACCTCCAGCGTCATGCGTTCCATCCCCAGATAAGAGGCCGTTTGCATTAGCTCGTCCAGCAGCTTATCTCCAAGCTTGCGCCCGCGATAGGCCTCACGAACGGCAATATTCGTAATATGAGCCTCGTCCATAATCGTCCACATCCCTGCGTAGCCGATGGCTTGTCCGTTCAGCTCCATAATCATATATTTAGCAAAATGATTCATCGTCAGCTCATTACGGAACGCTTCTTCCGTCCACGGCAGCGTGAACGCTTCATGCTCAATCGCCAGCACATCGGGAATATCATCCAGCTGCATCAGTCGAAACTCTAGCTTTTCTTCCCGTTGTATGTTCTTTGCCATGTTGTTCACCGCTCTCTTCAGCGCTGACGAAGCAGATTGGCTTCCGCCTCCGCCAACTGGGTATAGTTTGGAACCAGCGTATGTAACTCGTCATGTTCCTGACGAAGCAGCTTATCCGCCCCAAGGCGGCCAACCCATCTTCCTTCCAGCTCATACGGTACGATACGAAGTTCGCTCCATGCACGCAGGCGCTCGGCTGTTTCTGCGTGAACCGCCGTTTCACCAACCAGCCAAATGACCGCAGGGCGCTGTTCGGACGGCAAAGCCTCCAGCCGTTGCAGCAGGTCCTCAGTCCAAGTGGCCATCAATCGGATCGCATCCGGTTCCAGATTCTGCGGAATCCCGGTATTGCCGTCCACATTCGCTGCGAACAAGCCTGTGTAAACCTGTCCGCGCCTTGCATCCAGCACTGGAACGATCCAGTCTGCCGCCTGTTCTCCAGCCAAGTGTATACTTGCTAACTCACTTCCAGCTTCTTGCCCCTGCGACTCGGTGCCACGGCTCCAACCGCCCCAGGCCAGCGCGTGCAAAGTGGATACGGATGTCACCGGGACGCCCCAGGCCCAAGCAAGTGTTTTCGCTGCGGTCACCGCAATGCGAATGCCTGTGTAAGACCCCGGTCCCACACCCACCGCAATGCCGTCCACATCATCCTGTGTCAGCCCGTCTTCGTTCAGAAGCCGTTCCAATTCGGAAATCACGTGCACCGAGTGATTGCGTTCGCCATAGACATTGCTTTCTCCCAGTAACTCTTTTCCGTTCATCAGGGCGGCCGCCATCACGGTCGTCGCTGTATCTAACGCCAAAAACCGCTCACGCGGCTTTACATTCTCATCTGTATGCTCTCTTTGCATGGTTCAAACTCCATTCTCCCGCAAACTGCGGCACCATTGTTCATAAGGCTCGCCGTACCCGGTCAGGTGAATCAAGCGCTCCTCCACATCCGTTGTTTCTATATACATGTGAAGCCGCTGCTTCGGCAAAATATCCGGTATAATACTGCCCCATTCCACCAGACACACGCCTGTCCCGTAAAAATATTCGTCCAGCCCAAGATCCTCTGCCTCATCCTGTGTAATACGGTACACATCCATATGGAACAAGGGCAATCGGCCTTCATACTCCTTAATGAGCGTAAAGGTTGGGCTGTTTACGATACCCGGTACATCCAGATGACTGGCAAAGGCTTTGGAAAAAGCGGTTTTGCCCGCTCCCAGATCTCCATCCAGTACAATCACCGTTCCGGGAACCGCTTTGGCTGCCAATATCCCTGCCAAAGCTCCGGTCTGCGCCACTCCGGCAGAACGGAACGTAAACTGTTCCTGCGAAATTGTCATAATTTTAATCACCTTTCGTCCGAATCGGACCGTTCCAACTTGTCCTTTATTATATAGTTCACCTTATGTCGCCGCAAGGCATGAAGACATGCTATTGTAAGATAGGTGTAACATACAGGGAGGGAAGCGAAACGATGGGACAAAACGTTTTACTCATGATTGACGTACAGCAGGCTATGTTTATGTATGAAGAGAAGCTGTATCGAGAGCAGGAGGTAGTAGAGCATTTGCAGCAGCTTTTGACCAAAGCCAGAGCAGCAGGTACGCCCGTTATTTTTGTGCAGCATACCGATCAAGCGGATGAGGATTTCCGGGAAAACAGTGTAGGCTGGGCTATAGCAGATGTAGTGCGTCCCCTTCCCCATGAGCGGATTGTCCGTAAAACATCCTGGGACAGCTTTTACCAAACTGAATTGGGCGATGTGCTAAAGGAATTGGAGGCTGATCGGCTCATCATTGCCGGGATGCAAACCGAGTTCTGCCTCGACACGACCTGTCGGAACGCCTACAGTCTGGGGTACCAGGATAATGTGCTTGTATCGGATGCGCACAGTACATTTAATAGTAAAGTACTGAGCGGCGAACAAATCGTTGCCCACCACAACGAGATGCTCGGTAATCGTTTTGTTCGTTTGCTTGCAACGGAGGATGTACATTTTTAATATGAATCCATCAGATTTTAAGGCATGTATGATAAAATAATAGAGCGAGTCACCCGCCAAAAGTTTCTCGCTCAGAGGTCGATTGCTTTCAAGCAGTCGGCTTTTTTATATCTGCATAGAAGGTCCGATTGTATTGATTGATAAGCTCGTCGAGAATCATAGACTGCTTAAGCACGCGAGCATCATCGAATCCATATTTCTTTTGTAGATCGTAGAGCTTCTGTCTGTTCTTTTCTAAGCTATGTCGTAAAATTTCTTGCTTTTTCATCACAATCCCTCCTTTTATGATCTTAGTGTAAGAGGTTATTTCTATAATGAGGATGAATAAATTCAGGAAAAATGTCTGATTTATAGAAAAAAAGACCAGCAATTAAGCTGGCCTTGGATTAGAATTAGTATGTAACAAGATATGATAGGCTTATATCCCTCCATGGTGATCTAGAGGTTGAGAGCCCCCCTCCTTTATTGGAGGTTGAATTGGATTAACCAAAATCAACAAAAAACTAGCTGCCAAAAGGAGCTTCCCTAATTTTTTTTTCATTTTCGTACACCTCATTAATCAAATTTTGGTAGGTTTCTGTAGTTTCGAAAGATGCAACCTTTCTAAAACGTTCAAACAAACCCACACACTTGATTATGCATGACTTATTATTTATAATAGAAGACTTTTCCAACCCTGTTATTAAAAATTCGAATCCCTTTTGATACATTTCTTTAAGTAAATAGTATTCAGCCAATTCGTTAAGTAAACGAGAAAAACGTTCTGAGGTAGTTTGTTGAGTATAAACACCTTTTTTCAGTTCTGTTAGAGATTTAACCTCGTCATTAAACTTGCAAAGTATATCATCTACATTGAAATTAAATCGGTTAGCTGCTTCAATAATGTTTAACAAAGATAAGAGAATCTCCTCTTTATTCACTTCAATATATGCAACATAATCTGGAAGTACACTCGCATCTCCAGAAAATAACTTAGTTACATAAGTATTAACCTGTGCCCATTCCTTAAATAAGCCCTTCCAACGCTCTGATTCCTCATCCGTTTCTTTCACCCAACTCAAATCAGTATAAGCATGAATATGTTGAAGAGCCTGCTTGTATTCTCCCCATTCTTCACAAACGCTTCCACGAAGTAAATAAGAATAAGCTACATAGACATAAAGAGGCTTACTTAGTTTCTTCTGCTTATTTTTATTTTTCCTTATTGGCTTGCATTTTGAAAAATATTGAATTTTGGCCTTATGTTCCAGTTTTTGAGCTACTATTTCTACCTTATCCCATCTTCGTAAGGAACGATAGGTGTTGGCTAAATCCTTTAATGCTTCCAGTTGGTCAATCTCATCCAAGCGATCAATGAAAGGCTGAAATTCAATAGCTGCTTGATAGTTTTGCTCTTGGTTATCTCCCTGTCTCGCCATAAATAAACGATACTGGCATAAAGCCAGTCGTTCCGAATGCTGACTTTTCTCACTTAAAGCCACGCCTTCATAAAGAATAGCCGCTATTGCATATTTTTCGTCTTTGAAAAATTCCTCTGCAAGATCAAACAAACATGAGGAATACATCAATTTGTCCAATAGCAAACCGATTACCTGTCGGATGCATTCCTGCTTGTCCAACTCTGCACAACGGTACAAGAAAGGTTTAATTCTGCGCCAATTTAGAGCGATTTGCGCCAAATATTCTTCAATATATTGCTCGTAAAAATACCCTTTAGAGTATCCCATGGCTGTCGTAATTCGGTCTAATTGTTCAACGGATAGCGCACGATTGCCATTTACCATGGTACTTATCGAGCCTGCATTTAAACCGGTTACTTTACTTAATTGGTTAATGTTTAGATTATTGTGTTTCATGAAATTTAACAGTTCTGTGCGAATCGTGGTTGTATGGTTCACAATTAACAACCCCTTTAACGTTAACGTTTGTTATGTAGTCAGTCAGATACCGACTCATCGGAACATTACATGTTACAATCTAATGTTAAAATAAATTGTCCTTTTGACACAGAGTATACCATCTTTTGGGATATATATGTATACTTTTCAATCAATTACTTTATCTATATAATGACTTTTATAAGTCATTTTTTTATGGCTATATAAAAGGTCGACCTAATCACTAGTATCAAATGAATCATTTGCCTGCTGTATTTGGTATGTACTCCTATTTCCTGACACAATATAACTAGCGTATCGTAATCTCTACATTTGATTACGTTGCCAGCAAGTGAGGTAATCGTATTCCGGCTCACACCTGCTAATTCCACTGCATCTTTGCTCCGCACACCTCCTTTTTCATGATATCGTCGAGGTAACAACGTATATTTAAAAATTCCATACATCCAAAATGTCGTTGATATGCGTCGTCAGATTCACGTCTCGCGAGAGCGCGGGTGTCCGTTTGGCAAGCCCGTCCAGCGTCGGCGCTGTGACGAAATAGCTTCGGCTTCGAGCAGCGGAATCACACGCTCCCAGCACCATCCACCATGCCACGCGCCATGAACCAGCACGAAGGACGTCATCATCGAAACTCCTTATCTCTTGCAATATACTTATCTCGCAAAAGGATCATCATTTTTATTGGAATTCCAAATGTATTCAATTTGATTGGCAACCTGCTGAGCTTTTTCAAGACCAAAGTGGTCAGAAACAAAGCCTAAGGACATATCTATTCCAGCGGATACACCCGATGAAGTATAGAACTTTCCATCTACTACCCATCTTGCCTTTGGAACCCACTCAACCTCCGTGTCGATGGATTTCACCCAATCCAAGGCTAATTTATTGGATGTGGCGCGCCTGTTTTTTAACAAGCCTGTTTTGGCAAGCAGCGCAGAACCTGTACAGACGGTTATACAAAAACAGGACTGTTCCGCAAAATCTTTGACCTGTTTCATAAATTGATCATCATGGATTAAACTTCTTGTCCCCTGTCCGCCCGGGATCATGAATATGCCATCGGACTTTGCTTGTGCAATAGGTTCTGTAACAATCTTGGTTTTTTGTCGGCTTTCAATAATTCCCCCGTTCATAGAGAAATATTTTAAGTCATACTCTTCCGGTAGACGACCAAAAATCTCAACGGGTCCGAATACATCCAGTGTTTCAAAATCATCGAACAAACATATGTTAAAGTCCATACGGCTCACCTCCCTCAAAGATTAATCATACTATACACCCCGTTTCCTGAATTAGACAATATAAAAGGGGTTCAGGTCCGTGTGGGCTAACCCCCCCCCCCCGTGGAGGTTCGAGTCCTCTCGACCGCATCAACTTAGCAATGATGAAAGAGCTCTTGAATTTCCTTCTGTGGAGATTCAGGAGCTTTTTGCGTAATTGGGGTGACACCAAGCTCAACGATTGGCCTCGTTTTTTCACGTATTGATTACAAATTTCGTTTTTAACAGAAAATTCAATTTGTGATCATTATTTTCAGAAAAATCGAGAAATTAACAGAAAACATTAGAATGGCCTATTTATTTTGGAGTATATGGCTTTATAAACATCCGTATACAATTATATGTAAATATTTGAACATTGAGCAAAATTTGCATTGGGACTATGATGAAACTGGTTTTAATTTCCAATGGAAGAAGGAAGGCGATCGAACCGTCACACTCACCGTCTTAGGCACCATGATATGCCCGCATGCAAATGTATCTTGCAGTCGCTACGTTTCGTAAGTTAAGCGCGGAAATTACGAATTGAATTGCAATCATGGATGTATTGTGTCTTGAACACAGCGAAAGGAATGTGAATTTTTATGAAAAAAGTAGCTTTAGTAAGCCCGTTGAGAACAGCGGTCGGCTCTTTTAACAAAACCCTTGCGCCCCTAAGCGCTCCTGAATTGGGAGCAACTGTGATGACAGCATGCCTTCAGCAAAGTAAATTAGAGCCTGCTTTGATTGATCAAATTTATTTGGGAAATGTTCTTCAGGCAGGCAATGGCCAAAATCCTGCCAGACAGGCGGCACTGAAAGCCGGTATCCCCATCGATGTACCCGAATCAACGATAAACACAGTTTGCGGTTCAGGACTTCATGCCGTTGCTTTAGCCTACGATTCAATATTGGCGGAACAAAGCAACATCGTCTTGGCCGGAGGCATGGAGAGCATGTCGAACGCCCCTTATCTGCTAAGAAATGCAAGAAATGGCTACAAGCTTGGCAACGGTGAATTGGTAGACTCCCTGGTGGCCGACGGCCTTACGTGCCCGATCAACAATTACCATATGGGAATTACCGCAGAAAATGTTGCCGAGAAATATGGAATTTCAAGACTTGAGCAGGATGAATTTTCCTATGAAAGCCAGATAAAGGCCGTAGAAGCAAAAAACAATAAGGTTTTTGAAGAGCAGATTGTTCCGGTCATGATCAAAAACAAAAAAGAAACGATTTCTTTCACAGAGGACGAACACATAAGAGGAAATACAACGAAAGAAAAACTTTCTCATTTAAAAACTGCGTTTAAGGAGAACGGAACGGTTACCGCCGGAAATGCTTCGGGGATCAATGATGGCGCGGCAGCTATGCTTGTAGTGTCGGAAGACAAATGTAAGGAACATGCGTTAAAGCCGTTGGCATATATCAAGGGTTATTCACTTGTTGGCGTTGACCCTGCATATATGGGAATGGGGCCGGTGAAAGCCATTTCGTCACTTCTTAAGCGACAGGGAATATCCATTGATGCCATCGATCTTTTTGAAATCAATGAAGCGTTCGCCGCACAAGCATTAGCGGTATTGAAAGAGCTTGGGGTCAGTCCAGAGAAGGTGAATGTCAATGGCGGCGCGATCGCGATCGGACATCCTGTTGGTGCAAGCGGTGCTAGGATATTGGTTACGTTGGTTCATGAAATGGTGCGAAGATCTTCACGTTACGGCATAGCCTCGTTATGCATCGGAACGGGAATGGGAATAGCGATGCTGGTTGAAAATGCGCTCATTTAAGGTGCTTGATCAAAAGATGACTTTTTGAACTACCTCTTAAAAGGAAGGGAGATCGCTATGAATCAAAAAGATGTACTTTCACTCCAATCCATGCCTGCGGCCAGCGCCAGTTATGGACGCCCGCCATGCCGCTTCATCAACCGGGAATTTTTTATCATTACCTATGAATCCGACCCCGCTGCGATTAGACAAGCGGTCCCGGAACCTCTTCAGCCGGATGGAAGCAATACGGTTTCCTATGAATGGATCAAGATGCCCGATTCATCCGGTTTAGGAAGCTATGAGGAAAGCGGTATTGTCATTCCGTGTACTTTTCAAGGAGAACCCTGTAATTTTGTTGCCCAAATGTATTTGGATAACGCGCCTGCTATTCTTGGGGGACGTGAAATCTGGGGATTTCCGAAAAAATGGGCGAAGCCTCGCCTGAGCGTGGAGGAAACGGAGACGCTAACGGGTACATTGCATTATAATAACGCCCTGGTGGCCACGGGAACCATGCCTTTCAAATATAATATTCTTGATGAAAAGGAAACGGCTAAAGCCATCGCAAAAACGCAGGTTAATTTAAAATTGATTCCTGATGTTGACGGTACCCCTAAAATCGCTCAGTTAGTAGCGTATAATCTCGACAACATTACTGTAAAGGGCGCATGGTCAGGGCCTGCCAGATTAAGCCTGATCCCCCATGTCAACGCTCCTGTGGCAGATTTGCCGGTTAAAGCTTATATTGGCGGAAAGCATTTTATTGCCGATTTAACGCTTCCATATGGAAGAGTCCTCTACAATTATCTCCAATAAAGTTTTCTTTTCTAAAAATATATATATAAGGAGAAGGAACCATGAATAACAAAGTAATCTCCGCTGAAGAAGCAGTTAAGAAGGTCAAAGACGGAGACACGGTGATGGTCGGAGGTTTTCTGGCAGGTGGCTTTCCGGAGGACCTGGTGCGTGCGCTTGTCGACACCAATCCCGCCAGCAATCTTACGATTATTTCCAATGATACAGGCACACCGGAATTATCTATCTATAACCTTGTAAAAAGCGGCAGAGTAAAGCGGATTTTTGCATCCTATATCGGCTCCAATCCGGAAACGGGAAGGCTGCTGATGACGAAAGAAGCGGAGGTCCAACTCTTCCCGCAAGGCACGCTCGCTGAAAAAATACGTGCAGGAGGAGCCGGTTTGGGCGGTGTTTTAACACCTGTAGGTGTAGGCACCATTGTAGAGGAAGGAAAAAAGAAAATAGAAATTGATGAAAGGGAATATTTGCTCGAACTGCCGCTTAAAGCGGATGTGGCGCTAATCAGAGCCCATAAGGCTGATGAAGAGGGGAATCTTGTCATCAACGGCTCTTCACGCAACTTCAATATGGTTATGGCTACAGCGGCAGAGTATGTAGTTGCTCAGATAGACGAATACGTAAAGACGGGAGAAATTGACCCCAATCATGTCAACGTTCCTGGCATATTTGTCGACGCAATTGTAAAGGTGGGTGGAAACGCATGAATAACAGAGAATTTATTGCTCGAAGAATAGCCCAGGAATTCAAAAATGGCGAAGTTGTCAACCTTGGCGTTGGATTGCCTACAATGGTAGTGGACTATATCCCCGAAAACATTCATATTATGCTGCAGGCTGAGAACGGAATCCTCGGTGTAGGCCCCAAAGCGGCTCAGGGAAAAGAAAGGCTCGATTGTATTGACTCAGGCGGAAACTACGTTACATCTGTAGAAGGAGCTTGCTTTTTTGACAGTGCGCTTTCATTTTCCATCATCCGCGGAGGACATGTGGATATCACCGTTTTGGGCGCCCTGGAGGTCGATGAGAAAGGCAACCTTGCAAGCTGGATGATCCCTGGGAAAAAGGTACCCGGTATGGGGGGAGCCATGGATTTGGTGGTCGGAGCCAAGAGAGTGATTATAGCCATGGAGCATGTGAACAAAAATGGGGCACCAAAAATACTGAAGCAATGCAAGCTGCCCCTGACCGCTGTAAATGTTGTAAAGACCATAGTAACCGAAAAGGCTGTCATCGATGTTATTCCGGGTAGAGGGCTGATGCTAAAGGAAATTGCCCCGGGTTTGTCGGTGGAAGACGTTCAATTGGCAACAGAGGCTAAACTGATGGTTTCACCACATTTGAGGGCCATTGCAGTGTAAACATTTTTACAAATAGGGTTCGCTAATTGCTCATTGAGCAATTGCGAGCCTCTTTTTGTCGGAGTGGGACCATTCAAGCAGCATTCTGCGATGAAAGCCTACAGCTGTGCAAATAAAATGCGCCTTTTATGAGCGTAAAATCCAATCCGCTACATGCTCAGCCACCTTCGTATGGTTAAGATAAGCAAAGAAGTTGTGGGGATTGGAACGCCCAGTGTGACTATCTTTCCAGAATGTCTGAATAAGCGGCTGATCATCAATACTTTCTATTAAATTTCGATTCAGCATCAGATGGAAATCATCTTCAACCGTTGCATCATGCGCAATGTAGTCATCCTCGGCGTTAATATTGGTCCAATGTCTGATATTTGCGGGATACATACCGTCGTCAGGCTCATTGGAATCATACAAGCTGCGCTTTACGGCTGGCTCACCTAGCGGATTACCCAATGTTAGCCATTCGTTAACTTTGTGTTCCCATAGATGTTTGTATTCGCTCATACGTGAAAATTTCCATAAAACATCGTAAGCCACCATGCATCCCATACTATGGGAAAGCAGCATGACATCCTCTCCACTACTTAAAGCCTCGGCTAGAGGGGGCTGTAGCCTTTCGCGAATTTGGGAGCCTATTACACGACTGGTTAAATAGGCTCCCAGATCAGGGAGAATCCTTTTGATCGCACGGGTACTCATACCAAACAAAGAGAGGTAAGGGCTGAGTATTTTTGCAGCATCATCATAGAAATGTATAGTGGGTTCATTGGCTATCAGACGCTCGTATTCCTCCGGGGTCATATGATCCGTTGGTCGATTAATTAATTGTTCCATACTTTCGTCGTAATAATGGTCTGGAACGTAGAAATCTCCATCGTCTTCTTCAAAAAGTTTTCTGTACCGAGGCCGACTCTCTAATAAGAGCCGATTGTTGATGTCACCATAATAACTAAATGTCAGTAAAATCTGCTCTTGCTCCAGCTTTTGTGCCGCTTCCTCGTTCACTCGACGCAATCCTGCGATCAGCGCTTTTTTAATGAGACGAAGCATTTCGTCGCATCTGGGCTTTTTGTCACGGCCATGGATAATAACCAGATGTTTGGTTCCCATCTCCTATCGCTCTTCCAGACGATCCACACGGACGGTTTGAGTATTGCCGGGGTTGCTGCCCACCTGTACGGTAGCCATACCGTTTGCTTCATCCACATGCTCGATCCAGATCGGTTTACCCTCTAATTGCACGGCAATGTTTTCGGATGAATTGTAAATCGCTTTTGCTCGTTCCACGTTCATGCTGATCTCCTCCTGATGATTTGTTTTGCATCCATTTATTTCAGAAATGCAGGTTCACCTAGTCCTCATCTATAATCCGTTCAATGTCCAATGAAGGGATGCTATGAGAAGGCGAAGTTGAAACCACAGCCTCCAAATCCACATGACCCACAGCTACAGGAAAAGGCGGCTGGATTCCATGGGAAAGGGCAAACTCGGGCGGCAATGCATCCTGTTCGCCTCCGGCGGGTCCCCGAAAAGCGATATGGCTTTGACCCACACGATGCCTGATTTGCTGAGGATATGATTTTCCGGTCATAAATTGTGTACCTCCTTTTGAATCGGATATGCCTTACTATGCACAAAAATTGCTGTAACCATGCGGAAGCAATTCGCAGCCTTCATTTACACCTCATACAAATCCTTTGTACGAAGCATAAAAATGATTTGCTCACAGCCAAGGCGTTGGAATCGAAGAATGCAAATGCGGATAGCTCATCCACAATGCGATGCTCGGTATCGTTTAGTGCGTTTTGCTTGCGACGGCGGATGTACATTTTTCGTGAGTTTAAACATCAAACAGCCCCAGCTTCTCACGAAGACTGGGGCTATCTATGATTCCATTCCATAAATGAGGTATTATTTTTATGCTTTAGCTGCCCAAATTTCAATTTCAATTTTTATTTCAGGCAATCCTAGAGCAGTAAGGTAGCCGATAGTCATTGCAGGATAATCATTCCCGAATAACTTTTCCCATTGGGAATACATGTAATCCCAATCTATCTGCTCAGTTGCCCAAACATTTACTTTAATAATATTGTCAGCGGTTAATTGTTCGGCGTCCAAAACTGATTTAATGTTATTAAAAGTATTGCTGATTTGTAGGTTAAAGCTTTCTGGAAATTGGCCATTCTGATCTACTCCAATTTGACCTGAAGTCACGTATAGCTCTGAATTTCTGGGAATTTTAGTTATATGTGTGTAATTCCCTACTGGTTTCGGCATACCTGCCGGGTTTTTTCTAGTTATTTTTTCATTTTTCATTTAATCGACCTCGTCATTTTAAAATTTTTCTACCGTTTCTTCTAACCATTTTTAGGCAGACTCCACCCATAAAAATGATTTTAGAAAAAAACAGCAGTAGAGTATCCATATCCAAAAGATATAAAGTTTAATGATCTTTTCTTCATGACATGAACACTCCTTTCTTATAAAATGTCAAAATCGTTGGCTATCCCTTATCTTAATATAACTAATGTAACTTAACAACTTCAAATCATTGTGTTATGCGAGGTAGTCATACCTCAGAAGGCAGATTAGTTGGCTTGCTCTTTTCTTTACACCTCATACATTCCTTTCTCCGAAGCATACTAAGTGAAAAATCTAAGTGAAAAATGGATATGCTCACAGCCGAGCGTTGGAATCGAAGGATACAAAATGCGGATTAAAGAAAAGGAGGAGCGGCGTAATGCATACAGTCTGGAAAGGCGCGATCAGCTTTGGGCTGGTTCATGTGCCCGTTAAGATGTTTTCGGCAACAGAGGATAAGGATATTTCCATGCGTTATATTCACAAGGAATGCGGAAGTCCGCTCAGTTATGTACGAAAGTGTCCCGTTTGTGACAAGGAGGTCGAATGGGAGGAAATTGGAAAAGGCTATGAATACGAAAAAGGGAAGTTTGTCATGTTCGATAAGGAGGAACTGGAGCAAATCAGTGGACAGGCTGACAAAAATATCGTCATTCTGGACTTTGTGGACTTGCAGGAAATTGATCCGATTTATTTTCAAAAAACGTATTATTTGTCCCCGGATCAGGCAGGCTCCAATGCTTACAAACTGCTTATGAATGCGATGAAGGATACCGGGAAAATTGGCATTGCTCAAATCTCAATCCGATCCAAAAGCAGTCTGGCGGCTATTCGTGTGCTGGATGAATGTTTGGCGGTGGAGACGATGTTTTACCCGGATGAAATCCGCCCAGTGTCTCAGGTTCCTAATCTGCCTGGGCAGGAGGAAGTTAAAGAGAAGGTGCTGACCATGGCAAAAATGCTCATTGAGCAGCTATCCACGCCTTTTGATGCAGCAAAATATACGGACCAGTACCGCGAGCGGCTGCTGGATCTTATTCAGCAGAAAGTGGCTGGAGAAGAGATCCGAATCGCTCCGTCGCAGCCGCAGACCAATGTCGTGGACCTGATGGCTGCACTCCAGGCCAGCATCGAGGCAGTGAAGCCTGTCGTTACCGATCCCGGCCCTGCCGCTGTGAAAAAACGCCCTGCGCGTAAAACAGCAGCCACAACAACACAACAAGCGGTGGCAGGAGATGCCGTTTCTCCGACTCCGATCAAAAAGAAAAGAAGTACCGCCAAACGCAAGGAAACCTGAGACTGCGGCATCTCAATTCACCATGCAGTAGGAATTTAAGCAGGCCAACAGAACGGGCAGTTAAGGGGTGGCGATGACACTGCTTTGGTATGACAGCAGTTGACTGAACGCCCCCCGCTCTTCCTGTACCAATTGACGATAATTCCCCTGCTGTATAATCTCGCCCTGCTCCAGAACGACAATTTGATCCGCATGACGAATGGTCGACAGACGATGAGCAATGACGATCAACGTCATTTGACCTTTCATCCGCTCCAGCGCTGCCTGAATATCGGCTTCATGCTCCCCATCCAGTGCACTTGTCGCCTCATCCAGAATGAGTACCGGGGGACGATGCAGGACAGCCCTTGCCAACACAAGCCGCTGACGTTCCCCTCCTGACAGACGAATGCCGCGATCCCCGATTACCGTATCCAGCCCTTCGGGCAATCTGGTAACAAAGCCGTCTGCGGCTGCAAAATGTAACGCTTCCCATAACTGCTGCTCGCTCGCATTCGCATCGGCCAGCTTCAAATTTTCACGGACGGTGGCATGAAACAAAAAAGGGTCCTGCGACACATACCCAAACGACTGCCTCCACTGTGGCAACAACTCGTCGTTTAGTACATGTCCATCCATTTTAATTTGGCCCTGGGTTGGGCGTAAAAATCCCATCAGGACGTCAACCATTGTACTTTTGCCCGCGCCCGATTTCCCCACAATGGCCGTCATTCCCCGAGCGGGGATGAACAGATTTATTTGGTGTAATGCAAGCTCTGCTGTACCCTCATACCGATAATCCAGACCCCTGCATTCAATGCCCGTACGAAGATACAAGGGCTGGCGTGCAGATGCAGTTGCAGATACAGATTTATGGGTCGCCGATAAATCGCTTGAAACTTGAGTCTCAAAGGTTGTAAGTGCAGTCAGCGATGGATCTGAGAAAGCTTCGCATTCCTGCTGTACCTTGGTCACACTTTCAAAAGCAGACAGCATGGACATGATATATTCCAGACTCGCTTGAATAAGGGCAAACCTCGGCCATAAGCGAGAAAATATAAGGATGAGCACAATCAGCTTTTCAGGAGAGACGTGTAGCCATTGCAATGACACCAACATGATGCAAGCGACAAACACGGCAGCCGCCGTGCGGTGAAAAAATTGTGTGGTGGCATTTTGCCGTACAAACTGGGTCGTGTTGTCCTCCATAAGTCGGGTCAAAGATCGAAACCAGTCTATATTCGCAGCTTCCAGCAGATTGCTTTTAATATCCTTCATCCCGTTCATATGGTCGGTGATCCCGGCAAAATAAACCTGCGACAGCTCGGTGGTACGGTCGCCCAGTTGTTTAGCATTTTGAATGGATCGGCGAAAGACGACAAACAACCCCAATCCGCACAGGAACACCAGCCCGGTTAAAGAAGGAGACAGCCAAAAAGCCAGCGCAATCTGGATCAGCGTAAAAATAACGGCTGTGGTGAGCTGGAGAAGCAGATTGGTTCCCTGACTAACACGCGCCAGCTCGGTCGTCATCACATGACTGAAATCAGACTTTCGCTGACGCAAGTAAAAAGTCCACTGCGCCTTCATAAAGGAGGTATACACGTCTATTCGAAGCGAACGCATGAACCGTTGCTGAATCCGCGAATTCAGAATGGATTGGTAACGCTGAAGAAGTGCCTGCCCTATGAGCAGTAACACAAAAAGCAGCAGCATTCCCGGCAACAGCCAGCTTTTAGGGATGTTTGACAAGAAAAGATCAAATCCGCCTGACAGGAAGGGTATCCCTCCATGACCGCCAAATATGCCGATAGCCGCCAGCATGGGAACAAGCATGTAAATACCCAGCCCCTCCAGCAAGCTGACGATGATCATACATCCAATATTGAGAAATAAAGCACCGCCATTCACGGCATACAGCTTGGTCATATATAATCGCAGGTGGTACATAATGCACGCTCCTTATCAGGTCAGTGCTTTGAGAATCGCCGTTTTAGCCAAAGAAATGGACGTAAAGGAATGTACAGAAAATGCAGCTGGCGAGGCAGCGGTAAAACCGCCGGATCGCCAGTAGAAGGAAGCAAACGGCTGATCAGGTACAGCAATCGGTGGCTCGGCTCCTTTAGGGAGAGCAAATAGGATCGACTGGTTGGCTGGCAGATCGTTGGTTCGACTTTCTGGTACGCCGCCCCGGGTACGCTGGCCTGAATGAAGTCCAGCGCGCTCAGCGCGAGCCTGTGCGCCTGCCGGGTAGCCGATATCGGACGCATGGGCTCCGGTATCGGCGTACCCAGTAGCGCAGCAGCGAGCGCCCAAGCCTGCCCGCCCGCAGGCAGCCCCCCGTATCGGCGCATCACCGGCAGAAGCGCCTCCCAATCGACGGCGCGTACCGCAAGCCTGTCGATGTCAACCAGCCAGCGCAGTCTGAACCAGCCGTGACGCGCCCCGTGAGCGCTGAGGTACAGAAACTGGTGCTCGCTGCCAAGCGTGTACATACAGGGTGCTCCTGTGGCTTCACTCATTTGCCTGTGATCCCACAGCTCGTCAAAAGAAGGTTCTCTGCCTGCATCCGGCTGGAGCCGCCAATGCAGCTCTATCTCTACCCGCTTATGCGGATGAAGAAAGGATGCATGATGGTCCTTCCATTTCCAACTGCCCAGAACACGTGCTTCTCCGCTTTTGGATACATACCCGGCTTCCCGCATCCAATGCTCCGCCTGATCCATGTCGTCCGGGGCAATGAGTAAATCCACGTCCTTGGAGGTACGCAGTGAAACATCCCCGTACAATTGCTGCGCCAAGGCAGGACCCTTGAGCATAAGTACACGGATGCCATGATTCATGAGCAGCCTGGTCACACGTCCGGCTTCCGCTTGCAGGTGTAGCATACGCAGGGTGTTCCGGTGATACTGCGCCTGAAGGTTGCGCAGCAATTCAGCAGGAATGGCCGGATGATTGATTCTTTTCAACTGGAGATATACCGCAGGTACCACCCGGTGGTGTTCTGCCAGCCGCAACAAGCGGGTCCAATCCAATCCATACAGATAAGCAGCATGGACTGCATCCAGCCTTGAAGTGGCATCTTTTCGCAGTAAAAAGAGCAGCAGCGTCAATTCCTGATCCTCATTCCAGCGGTCAGGTTCCAGAACAGTATGGGTGGACATGCTTTCAGCAATCTTCGTATTTTGGGCCGTCACAGCACGCCTGCCGAAGGTGCCCACTACAGTAAACGCCCCCATCTCCCGTTTGCCCGTAACATAAATCGGTCCACTCCGCACCCAGGCATGTGCCGCCAAACGTCCCGCAGCATTCTTGGCTGTGCCAAGATACAACGTGCAGTCCAGCTTTCTGCGACCCAGCAACGTCATTGCGGCGGCAGCCTGCACAAGACAGCTACTGCGCCAAGGGGTATAACGGCTTGCCAGCTCCACAGCATGTGAAATATGCCGAACGGATTGCTTCTGCCGGGCATCACATTCCCAAGAGGTCTCTTCCATCCGTATTCCCCAACCGCGTGCATAATCTTCAAACGGACGATGCTGATGAAGACGCGCCCATCCCAGTTGCAGCCAGGCTTCCGGCAGCAGTCTCCTGACCTCCGGGGATAGACGACGAAGGCGTTGAACCCACATTTTAAACCGACTCCCGCAGAAGCTTTAGCAGTCCTTCCTGTTCCAGTTCAGCGACAAAGGTATGTACCTGCTGTCTGCACCGTTCCTCGTCCACTTCATATTCATCCGTCAGAGCAGCTACGATCTCCCCGAGTGAAGGGCAGGATTCCGCCAGTTCCCAGATTCGTCCTCCCGTGAAGCCGAGATTATAATATTTTCCTGTGTTGATGCTCATCATGACCTTTTCCCCGTCCATGTCACTGACATATACTTCCTCACCGTGAATGACACGGTCATGATCCTTCGTCGAATGATTAGCTGCCATAGCTGTTTTCCTCCTTGCGAATGATATCAAGTACCCGGTGTACAATCTCGGACGCGGTAAAAGCCGAGCTATCCCTCAGTAGTCGCCAGCCCTCCACCTGTCGAGCCACCCGGGCTACCGTTCTAAAATGCCATTCACCCAGACTCATTCGCGGAATAACCACCCTGCGATATGTATGAAACAATAACGTATGCAAGCATTCCAGCATGTTTAAAGAATGTTCCATAACCGCCTTTAACTCCCCTTCGCGTTGGAACTCACAGTTTGGAGACTCTGCCACCAGCTCGAATACACCTCCCAAGGGAAGCGGCTCGTTGTGAAAAGAATCGACTGTTGGCAAGGCATATTTATTCAGCTCACCTGTAAGCTTACGCAAATGTCCATGTTTGGGCATCGCAGGATTGCCGTCCATTAAAATAAGCCCGTGATTGGTTCTGCACCCATGTTTATTTTCCTGTAAAGCCTCAAGCTGGAGCATGCTTTCCAAGCCCAACTTTTGCTGCGGGTAAGCTGGATAGACTATGGTTTTGAAAGCCGTAGCTTGCACAGCAATAACATCATCACTGACTATCTTATAGCCTGCCTGTGTAAAAGCAGCAGCCAGCGTCGATTTTCCTGCTCCGGATTCGCCCACGAAAGCGTAGGCCTTGCCTCCAATGACTACCGCACTCCCGTGAAGAGGCACTATCCTTCTCTGTAACAGAAGCACGCCCATGCATGTGCCAAGCACAAACAAACGCACGGTGTCAGGATCAGCTCCGTGGTATACGCATACCTCAACCTCTTTGCCACCCCTGACAGCATAAATAGCTGTACCTGGTACGTGAAACATAAAGCTCTCGCCCTCTATCATAAAATGCGTTTGCTCCAGTTGTTCGCTCCATTCAGTCAAATCAGCCTGACGAATAACCACATCCTCCACCACTCCCGGCGCTGCGGGTATCAGTTCAGGTAGTTCCAGCTCACTGGCAATCTTGAGCCCAAATGCTGTATATACCTCCAAACTGATACTACGTGTACTACTGTCATGCACGATAGGACCCTCTCCCCCTGCTCTTTAAAAATCCCGCCTTTATTTCATTGAGCAATGCCTTTAACCCAATAGAAATAAAGACGGCTTTACATTGAACACGAATCCAAAAGTTCATGCTACTCTCGCTCATTTTCGCGGCGACCATGTGCAACGAATATAGCCCGCTTAAAGAATCATATATGTCATCTGTTAGCTTGGATTAACCAGGTCAGCGTCGTGATCAGATACCCAGTCAATTTCTTTCCAGCCCTTACCTGCCATCGTCTGGTTAATATCCAGCACCTCTATGGTGGGCTCCTGCCATTCTTTTTTACTCATGTCATCACCTCCCCTCCAACGAACGACGTATCTGTCTGACCGGATAGACCGGATCAGTTAAATCTGCGTATAAAACGGTACACAATCAGACTGTGCATCAGCAGCCGTATGTTGGGATCGGACGCCTGCTCCGGTCGCGGTTGGCGAAACTTCGCCATAGCCATTTTAATGACATCGATATTGAGAAATTCGGCGGCATGTAAATCATGGCACAGCAGTTGAAGTTCCCCCATAAACGTCTCCCAGCAGGGGAGCATACGGTGTAGCCAATCCGCAGGCTGTACACCGCGTACACGCTGGTTCAACCGGACATCATCGGGCAAATAATCCCGCATGGCTCCGCGAATGAGTGCGCGATCCCGGCCGTTTTGCACATACTGCTCAAAGGGCACCGACAGGCAAAAGCGGATTACCCGACTGTCTCCGGTCGGGTCGCGCTCCCACAGACCATAACGCAGCGACAGCTTGGTCGCGACTACACCATTCTTGTTCGCAATCGCCAAATTCGTGAATTTCTCTTTTCTCGTCTGATCGGCGTTCTTCATCCATCCGGTTCCGCTCAAAGCCGGAATGTCCTCCACATTCATCCGCTTGGCGAACTCCGGGTCAATGAGTGAAGGAACCGGACTTCGATTGCCGCCACGCAACCATGAACGGGAGTCAAGCGTGGTCGCTTTTTTCAGCAATACGGGTAATAATTGGGACATCCGCCTTCCGGTCAGCTTGCTGTACCCCCACAACCCCTGAAAGGATTGCAGCCAGTGCAAACGACGAAGCTGACGGGCATAATAGTCCAGTGCAGGTCCCCAGGAAATGGTAAAATTTCCTCGCGCCCCGGTCAGTAGCACACCTACATTTTCCTCTTGTGCTTTTTCGTAAAAACCCCTGATCCAAAACGAATTTTCAAAATATTTATAGGGAGCTTCCATCAATTCCAGCCAGATATCAATTTCTGAAAATGGACTTTTCCCCTCAAAATCCAGGTAATTTTCGTGAATGTTGCCCACATATCGAGCCGTGGATTGAATATAACCCCGTTCATTCGCCAGCAGTGTCGACGGTGTCCAATCCGTAAAATCCTGTACGGGCACATAACTGTACGCATGAAGAGGCTTTTGCTGCAATCGCAGCGACGGCGCTGCAAAGCTGGCAACCGCACCGGAATCCAGACCGCCACTCAAGGCCGCCCCCACGGCGCGATGCGTGCGCAATCTGGCATTCACCGCCTGTGAGAATACCTCGCGAAAAGCCTCGACGTACTCGCCGCCGGTTTTGAGTCGCAGCGGCTCCACATCATCCAAAGAGGCATATTTATGGATGGTTCGCTTTCCCTCCTCCATGGTGAACCAATGGGCGGGCGGAAGCTGGTTTATATGCTTATAAGCAGTAATCCCAATATCGACGGATTCCTGCATGACGCGGATGGCCAGAAATTCCGCCAGCCACGGCTCATGCAGTTCTTTTCGCAGGGAAGACAGAGCCAAAAGAGGGGCTACTACTGTACTGAACGCAAACCCTCGGTCATGTTGGTATGTATACAGCGTGCGGCTTCCTGCCATATCACGAGCGCCATATAATCTGTGCCGTTTGGCATCCCAAATAACAAAGGCAAAATCGCCTATTAGATAGCGGGCCGCGTCAAGCGCCCATTTGTCGTATGCCAGCAAAATCAACTCACTGTCCGTGATATCTTGCCGCCTTTCCTGTCCCACCCCCAGCCGTTCAAATAGCTCGGAACGATTGTCAATAATCGCATCCGCCGTGATCGCCAAATTCCGTTCCTCGTCATAGAAAGGGAGACGCTCATGAACGGATTCTGGTGTCACATGCTGGGCATGACAGCCCAAAAATATGGAACCCTCACACCAGGCGCATACGCGGTCGGCGGGATATTTTCGCAGAGCTTGCATCATTTTACCGCCTTCTTCGGTGCATACGGACTCATGCCCAAAGCTGTATATTCCGGCAATCGCACTCACGTTTTCCCCCCTTTTTCTTTTTCCATTCCCGATAACGCTACGGACGCCCAGCGACACAGCTGACGGGCAAAGGGGATACGAGATCGGAGCCGTTGATTTCTGCCTTGGTAGGTTTTGAGCTGTGCAATAAGACGATTCCGCTCCTCATAGCTATGTGCCAGCCTGTTTTCCAGCGATTGGAGCCGTCTATCATTTACAACCTGTACAACGTCCTTCTCTAGAGAATCATGAAGTGCAGGTTTCTGCCCTGCTTTTATTATGAATTCCCTGTTATCCGCATCCTGCTCTTCCAGCATTCGATAAGCGTTCTTCCATTCAAAGCCGCTTTGTTGGAGAAATTGGCTCGTACGCCGACTTAGCAGTTCCACATCCGCTTCCTCTTCAAACTTTACACCGGTGATACGCTCGGCCTGTTCCAGCGCTTCACCGTAGCCAAGCTGTGTAAATATACGAGCTCCGATGCTTCTGCAATACAGCTCGATTTCCTTTTTGTTCAACAGATGTTGCCAGCTATGTACCGAGTCCTGATGCGTCTGCTCATGCTCCCCCACGAACGGATCACCCGCTCCCATGCTGTAAAACAGACTGGATTTAGGCGTATCCGCAAAGTCCCCGTACTTTTCCATACCGAGTTCATAATCTACGCCAAGAAAATCGCACAGCTTCCCAATCTCCACCGCCGGATTAGCTACAAGTTGCTCATACACAAGCGGGTATGCAAGCGGATGAGGTGTGGCAAAATAATGTGCGTAACGGAACAAACCGACCGTAATATCCGTCATTTTCATATTAAAATGCGGGCTCTCCAGCTCCTCCAGCAGATGAAAGCGTTCGCCGCGCATCTGATTAACTTTTTTGAATGAAGCCGCGATAGATAAAGGATTACGGATAAGCCACACCCTGCGGGCTGCTGGAAAAAGGCGGTCTATAAATTCCAGCACCGTATAGTAACGCGGGGATTTGTCGATAACCATATTTGCGTTAGTCCCTTCGAGCAGACCATTATAAATTTCAAGTGCATACGATCGGGAAGCCTGCTCCAATACGTGCGTAGGAACCATACCATTAAAAAATTGCCGGATGATTCCGGTTCCTCCATAGGGACGTGTTTGTGACTGGGGAAGATCATGCAAGCTAAGCAGGAACCACATTTCCTGCGTGGCAAACAGGCGGGAGTGATTTTGCAAAATGGTGGTCACTAGCGAGCTTCCACTTCGGGGGACACTAAGCAGGAAAACCAGTCCCTCGCCTTGCTTATCAATCAAGGAAACGCCTCCTCTAATCTGCTCAAGACATTTTAATAGATACATTTCGTATTTTATTATAAATTTATGATACATATTGTATCTTGTCAATCCTTTTGGCGGATAAATTCTGTACACGACGCTCATGTTAATCCATAAGTACATCTACAGGTACATCATCCAGGCTGTTAATAGAAAGTTTGTATAAACTGAGGCTAAAAGAAGGAGCGTAGCGTTATGGGACAAGCTGTTAAAGGCATCATTACCATCGAAGGTCTGGAAATTCCTATCACCAACCCGGATAAACCCCTGTGGCCCGAAGCTGGCGTCACCAAAGCGCTGTATCTTCGCAAGCTTGCGGTGCTGGCCCCTTTTCTGCTCAAATATAGCCACAACCGTTTACTGACTGTCATCCGCTGGCCGCACGGCATTCACGGGGATTTTTTTTACCAGAAAAATGCCCCGCAGCCCCGGCCGGACTACATCGAAACCTTCCAGCATGACGGTATTGAATATATGGTGCTCGGCACACTGCCACAACTGCTATGGCTCGGCAATCAGGCGGCGCTGGAATTTCACCCATCCCTGCATCAAGCGGGCAGCACGCTGCCGTGTGAATGGATGATTGACCTTGATCCGTCCAGAGAAGTGGAGCCACGCATTATGGAAGCGGCGTCCATCGTCGGGGAGGTGCTGGCTTCGCTTGGTTTGCAATCTGTACCCAAAACGTCCGGGGCTACGGGTGTGCAAATTATCGTCCCGATCCGGACAGGCATCACCTTCGACGAGCTTCGCAGCATTGGTCTGCTGGTGGGACAGTTCGTAACCGAAAAACACCCGCATCTGTTCACACTGGAACGATTAAAAAAGGATCGGGGAACCGCTATCTATTTTGATTATTTGCAGCATTATCAAGGAAAGACCCTGGCCGCTCCCTATACCCCGCGAGCACGCCCTGGCGCTACAGTATCCACCCCACTGACATGGGACGAGGTGCGACAAGATGTATCGCCGCTTGACTATCATTTGCTGAATATTGAGGAACGGCTAACTCAGGTGGGCGACTTGATCGCCAAGATCCCTCCCCAGCCCATCGAGGATGTTCTCAAGCATATGCGCGCCAAATAAAAAAGGGGACGAACTCCACAGCCGTAAAATCGACCGTGGAATCGTCCCCTTGCGCTAGTGTATTCCTTTTTTCTTGAAGCGTCCGCCCTTCACATCGTGAATGTTACCTATCGCCACAAAGGCATGTGGGTCCCAATCTTCAACGATGTTCTTCAGCTTCGCTTCTTCCAGACGGGTGATAACGACGAAAATGACTTTCTTGCTTTCGCCTGTAAAGCCACCCTCACCTTCCAGATAGGTTACGCCCCGTCCAAGACGGTCCGTCAGGGCATCCCCGATGTCGCGGTATTTTTCACTAATAATCCAGACCGATTTGGACTGATCCAGACCTTCGATGGTAATATCAATCATTTTCATCGCAATATAATAAGCAATCATGGAGTACAGGGCATTCGGCCAACCGAATACAAAGCCTGCGCTGCCCAGAATGAAGATGTTAACGAAAAGTACGATCTCACCGACCGAAAAAGGAGTTTTTTCACTGACGAGAATAGCTACGATCTCTGTTCCATCCAGCGAGCCGCCGGACCGGATGACGAGACCTACCCCAACGCCGAGAATGACACCGCCAAAAATAGCGCCGAGCAGTGGTTCGCCAGGGGTCAACGCATTTACACTGTGAAGTAACGTGGTTCCGATGGACATCACGATAATGCCGAATAATGTGGATAAAGCGAAGGTTTTACCGATTTGCTTGTAGCCGATAACCAGAAATGGAAGGTTCAACAGGGTCAGGAAAATGCCGAGTGGATAGCCAGTAATCTTGGAGGCCATAATTGAAATACCTGTGACCCCACCGTCGATAACGCCGTTAGGAACCAGGAATATTTCGAGGCCCACTGCCATAAGCGCTGCACCGAAAATAATCATGGCCGCACGCTGAAACAGGCGTTTTGCTTTGTTTTTAGGATTGGCTGGAATTTTGCTGATCTTGGTCAACTCTCCGGTCACATCTGTGATCTCAGACAGATTGTGGACTTCCTTGCTCACTACACTCATATATAAATCCCCCCGTTACAGTATGGTATATTGGACCGAAAAAGGGGCTGCATTCCGCAGTCCCTTCTCCTTTACCGCGCTTGTGTTATATGAATACTATACCATAAAACTGTGATTTTGCGCAAAAAAGTTAGCAAAAAGCACATAAATCTCAATAAAGCGGGATTATATTGATAAAAACGGCGAAAACCGCCTTTAAAGGAGCGGAGAGAGCATGCGAGCCAGAATTTCAGCTGTTTTCTGTAATCGTGGCCGTCTGCGGAACACCTTTAAATCAATGTGCGAGGAGTTGGACAGGTCCTCTTCAAAATCGGCCGAAAGGTGTTCCAGCGCTGACCGGGCAAAGAGTACAGCGGTCAACTCAAAATTATAGAAAAAGCTGCGCATGTCCATATTGGCAGTCCCGACCGAGCCGAGCAAATCATCCACAATGATGATTTTAGCGTGAATAAATCCTTTACGGTATTGATAGAACTCCACACCCGCCTCCAGCAGCTCTTGCACATAGGACAGGGACGCCAGATGCACCAGCTTTGAGTCCGATTTGTATGGAATAATAATTCGCACATCTACGCCGCTGACCGCCGCCAGCTTAAGCGCTTCATAAATCCCCAGATCGGGAATAAAATACGGCGTGGTAATCCAAATCCGCTTCTTGGCAACCGCCAGCGCACCAAAGCACATTTCCTGAATCGTATCCCATACCTGATCGGGACCGCTGCTCAAAATCTGTACTTCCTCATCTCCTTCACAGGTATGCGGCGGAAATAAATTCTCATCCATCAGCCGTTCCCCGGAGGCCAGCTTCCAGTCGCTCAAAAAAGCATTTTGCAGAAAATAGACACTATCTCCCTCAATCTGCAAATGCGTATCCCGCCAAAATCCCACCTTGGGGTATTTGCCGAGATAATCGTCGCCCACATTAATGCCTCCAACAAACCCGATCAATCCGTCCACCACTACGATTTTACGGTGATTCCGGTAGTTAATCCGGCGATCCAGCGTGGCGAAAAACGGGGGCAGAAAATAATGAAACTCTACACCTGCCTCACCACAGGCACGAATAAAGGAATACGGCAAATTGTAGCTCCCCACGCCGTCCACAACGAATCGAACCCTCACCCCCTCACGCGCCTTGCGGATCATGAGCTCCTGAAATTGAGTACCGATGTCGTCCGACCGGAATATGTAAAACTCCACATGAATATGATGCTGCGCCCGTTCCATCGCTGTGAGCATCGCCTCAAAGGTCTCCTCCCCATTCGTTAGCACACGGGTGCGATTGCAGCCGGTCAACGGATTTTCCGACATGCGAATTAGCTGGTTAAACAGACGCTCCTGGTGCTTGAAATGAGGATTGTGCATTTGTTCTACATTCTCAATCACCCTCGATTGTGACCACAGGCGCTCGCGGAATTCACGAAATAGCTGTGATCCCCCTTTTCGCACCATTTTGCGTTTCTTATAATCCTGTGCAACAAAGTAGTACACGACAAAGCCGATGAGCGGGAAGCAGAACAAAATAAATAGCCAGGCTACCGCCTTGGACGGCTTGCGAAATTCAAAGAGCAGGATCGTCCCGGTCTGAAAAATAAAAACGATTAAAACCAACAGCAACCACAGCATGTTTAAGCCTCCTTATATATCTATGTTTTATACCAAGCTCCAATTTTTTTGACATGTTTGCCCCTTAAGCTGAATAGATAGTAACCAAGCACTATAGGAGCGATGTCCGGAAAGGAGCGATTATGAAAAAAGGAAGCCTAAATCGCCGGATGACCTTGCTCGTCATTCGAGATGCACAGCAACCACCCAAGCAGTTGCAATGCTCTACAGCCGCTGTCATTCTCGTCCCGACCCTTGTGATCGCGTCCATCTCTACACTCGTGATCGGGCTGCAAATCCGTTCTTCCCATATCATTTCCCAAATGGAAACGAATCTTGCCGTCCAGAGCTTGCAGATGGAGGTTACGGTAGCGAACAAGGATGCGGCAATCGGGCGATTGCGCCGTGAAGTCATGGAACTGACGAATCAGGCCACCAGTATTCGCGAACGCCTCCAGCGTGTAACGGAGCTGGAACAGCAAATGCAGCAATTTATCCGTAAACATGGAAAATCCTCTGCCACCAGTAGCAGCAAAGCAGCCATAACCCCACTCTCCTGGGATGCCTCCGGCTATACCGGGGGCGAATTGATTACAGTACATGAAAATACAGCCATGCTTACTCGTCAAGCCATGGATGATTTTCAGGAAATCGAATCCCTGCTGGACACGGTAGAGCGCACGGTTCCCCGCTCTATTCAGCAGGCGAACGCCGTACAGCAGAACCTTGAGCAGAAGCAAGCCGCACAGTTGCTCCAGACCCGCAGACTAGCGCTTGCCGAACAAGGCAAGCCTTCGGCCTGGCCTGTCAGTTCACGCCGGATGACCTCCAGCTTCGGCTATCGCAGCGATCCGTTTACGGGCAAATCGGCTTTCCATTCGGGCATGGATATTGCCGGACAAACCGGTGACCCCGTCTATGCGGCAGGAGCGGGCACCGTGCTGGAGGCAGCTTCCAGCGGGGCAAGGGGCAAGTGCATTATCATCCAGCATCCTGACGGACTCCAGTCCTGGTATATGCACCTGAGCAGTATGCAGGTGACTCCCGGGGATCGAATCCATAAAGGGCAGACCATCGGCATGCTGGGAAGTACGGGAAGAAGCACGGGGCCTCATCTTCATTTTCAGATCGTCAAGCATAGTCAGCCTGTCGATCCGTTACTGTATGTACAATAAAGGATTGGAGGAAAACAACATGTTCAAAGAATCCAAAAAAAAGCTGGCCGCTCCTGCGACCGATACGCTGTTGGCTAACGGCACCAGCTTTGAAGGTACGATTGAGGCTGAGGCCAATATTCGAATTGATGGCCATTTTCAGGGCGATATCCGCAGCACTCGCGCCGTCGTGATCGGGGAATCTGCTGTCGTGCGTTCGGATATCATCGCACGGGACGTCATCCTTGCCGGCAAGGTATTCGGCAGCATCACCACAGAGGGACGACTGACGATTACGCCTACGGGTGAACTGTATGGCAAGGTAACCGCCGCTGCGCTGGTCATCTCCGAAGGCGGCGTACTGGACGGTACGAGTCAGATGATCCGCACGAAAGACGCAGAACCGTCTGCTTCAACTGACGATTCTGATCTTGAAACACAATCCGGTACTCGCAAAGACAGGGAAACCAGTCAAGCGACCCTGCAATCAGAAACGGGATAATTCCATTTACTCCATTCATTCCATCATATCCTCCATCCTGTGTTCCAAAAATAAATGATACACCTTACGTATCACTATTTTAGCGCACATGTACAGCGGAATAACCAAAACGATACCCAAAATGCCGAGCAAGTCACCACCGACCAATAACAGTATGACGACAGTCAGCGGATGAATATCCAATTGCTTGCCAAACACAACAGGTGACAACCAATTATCCTGAATTTGCTGGGCAGCGATCACGACGACCAGCGACCAGATCGCCATGGAAGGTGATTCAAGAAACCCGATAATGACGACGGGTATGGAAGCCGCCACAGCCCCCACATAAGGGATAAAATTAAGAAAAATCGAAATGACCGCGAGCAGCAAGGCGTAAGGCAGACCGATGATTAGAAAGCCAAGGAACATCATAATACCCAGCGCGACATTTATCAGCACCCGACTCACGATAAAGCTGCTGAGCGCACTGTCGATATCCTCCATGACCTCCAGCACGTCCTTGTGATATTTTTTAGGAAAGAAGTTTAGCATTTTGGGACCAAACTTGCTCCCCTCCTTCAGCATGTAATAGAGCAAAATCGGAAAGGTAGCCAAGACGATAAAAAAGTAGGATACGAACGATACCAGCTTAACCGAATAATCGGACAGAGCTGAAAAAGCCTCATTCAACGTATCCGACAGTCGTGACAGCGGATCTTCCCCCGGAGGCAACACTTGTCTCAAGGATTGATTATGCCGCCATTGGCTCAATTGATCAACCAGACTGCTAATGAGCTTCGGCGCATTTTCAAATAAATTCGTTACCTGATCACGCAATGTAGGCCATACACCCCATGAGAAAATAAACAGCAGCGCGGCAATGAGCAGATAAATCAGCAAAATGGAGACGGGACGCTTGATTTTTCTTCGTTCCATCAAATCTACCACTGGCCTCAATAAATAGTAGAAAAAAAAGGACAGCATCAACGGTACAACCAGCAGGCTGACCAGAGATACGATAGGACTGAATATAAAACTTACTTTGGTGCCCAAGTAAATAATGAGCAAGAGCATGACAATACCTGTAGTCAGGCGAAAAAAACGATTATTGGGCAGCATATCATGCAGCACTCCCTTCTGATCTGTTTCTCTCTACCTCTTTAAACGCAAAACGACCCTATTGATTGATTCTTGCTGAAAATAGGTTGCAATATACCCCGGCACGCATAATCTGTAGCGGTAATTGTATAGATACAGCACCAAAACAGCGCAAAAAGGACGTGCAAATGGATAGCCATTTAACACGTCCTTTTTACTGCTTTAAGAATATGGTGAAATTCCCAAGTTATGAAAATCAGATCGAACCAGAGGATCGGGTTTAGGTTGAAACATCCCGTTTCACAAAAACTACCCAGGCAATTGCGATAAAAACTACATAATAGGCAGCCAGCACGGTGAGCGAAAAGGTCAAACCAGAACTTACCGTGCCCGGCGGCATTTCGAGATATTTTTTCAGGTCCATATGCGTAAACAGCACGTATTTGGTCCATTCATAACGATCTGTACTAAACAAACCGATTGAATTATAGATTGTTTTGGTGAACATCATGAACAAAGACAGGCCAATCGCCAAGGCGCTGGAACGAAAAACAGCGGACAACATAAAAGCAAAGGCGATGGTCACGAATAGAGCGATATAGCTGTACAAGAAGTTCAGTGTTACATAAGAAATCGGATCACTGAACGGCGGAATCGAACCGGCTGGCGTATCTTTGGATAACATCAGCCAAGAGGACAGCGAAACCATCGCTATTAAAATGAACGTTCCGAGCAAACTGAACAGGATGACCGATATATATTTGGACAAAAGAATTTTGCTGCGGGTCCAAGGGCGGATAAGCAGCAGCTTGATGGTTCCCCATGTAAATTCACCCGCCACCGAATCAGCCGCTACAATGACCGTAAACGTCGTATTGAGGAAAAATGTAAACATCGCCGTCAACACGATACCATCCCACACGCTGACCTGATCGGAAACCAGGGCAATCAGCATCGGAATCACAGCCGTGATGACCGCCAGCAACCCTAGCATAATCCACGTCCGTACACGCAAGTAAATTTTAAGATTTTCGTTATGTACCAGCTTGAAGAAGTCAGCCAATGGACCCGCCTCCCGTCACTTCCAAGAATTGATCTTCCAACGTACGGGCCACCGGACGAATCGCATATACCTTGACTCCATTTGCAGCCAGAAGGCTGTTCATGTCTGCTATCTGCTCCCGCTCCAGATGCAGCAGCAGTTGGTTGCCTTCGACGCGCCCTGCTCCGGCAAGCGCATAGGCTTGCTGGGGATCATTCACTTCAAAAGCAATTTCCGCCGTCTGGGCTTCTTCACCTGTGCTCTTCAGTTGCTTGATGTCAATCAGCCGTCCGCTTTGGATAATGGCGACACGGTCGCACATCAGCTCCATTTCAGACAACAAATGACTCGATACAAATACTGTAATTCCCTCGCTCCGGCTCAACTGTCGCAAATAATCCCGCAGTTCGCGGATACCCTGCGGGTCCAGACCGTTGGTCGGCTCGTCCAGCACGAGCAGCTTTGGCCGATGCAAGATCGCCTGTGCTACCCCGAGTCTCTGCCGCATTCCGAGCGAGTAGGTTTTGACTTTATCGTGAATCCGGTTTCCGAGTCCTACCAAACGGATCGCTTCATCTATGCGCTCCTTGGTAACCCCTGGTGACATTCTCGCAAAATGCTGCAAATTTTGATAGCCGGTCAGAAATTTGTACATCTCCGGGTTCTCCACAATCGCACCAACGTGGGAAACGGCCTTTTCAAAATCGGTTTTGATGCTGTCTCCACAAATATGAATATCGCCCTTGCTGATCGAAATCAGGCCAACCATCATACGAATAGTGGTTGTTTTTCCCGCACCGTTCGGTCCGAGGAAACCAAATACCTGCCCCGCTGGAACCTCCAGCGTCAGATCGTCCACAATCGCTTTTGAGGAAATGATTTTACTCACACCCTCCATACGTATGACGGGAAGCTGTCCTGTCGCTTGCTGCATGCTATGAAACTCCTTCCATCCGGAGTGAAGCTCTATTCTATTTTGCTGTTCATTTCCGGTTTTGGAAGTATTGTACCATATTTAACCTACTAGAAACACTGCGTCCGATCTATTCCTTATCCTTGTATATCCAGAGCACCCGCCACTCTTCACCTTCCTGCGTCACATAACAAGGCTGTACGATATCAAAATTTCCGAACCGGGTCTTGTAATGCTGAGTAACTGTAATACGGTAAACCTTCCCCAGCTCGTCTCCACTCTGCTCTGTGCGAATATCATATTCAGCCTGCGGCTCTCCCAGCTCGAATGTGAACGTATCTGTCCCCATATCCTGCATAAACACATGCGCACGCTGCTGCACATACGTGGATTTTTCGAATTTCTTCTTCATTTGTGAATGAAAAAGCTCCCAGGAGCCTCCAAAATTACCTGACTGCTCCATCGTATAGAACTCATTCAGCGCTTCAACCGCCTGATCGCCCTCACCCGTAGACATCACCCCGCGCAGACCCAGCCACAGCAGCCATAACAGCCCGCATATCAATGCAAAATACAGCAGCTTGCGGACGAACGCAGAAGCCGCTCTTCCTCTAAACAGCACAAATCGCCCCTCCCCTCAGTTGGACATTCTACTGAATACTCTACAGATGTATGTGGGACAAGCCGAGTTTAGAAGAGCGTAGAAGAGAATAAAGGGTGACCTCCTTACAAGTCACCCGAGTGCATAAAGACCAGCCTAAGGTGATATCGCTGTGGTGAGCAAATGCTGCTCCATCAGTCCACGAATACGCTGGCGTTCCTGATTATCCACGATGTAATAATACACCCCGTTGATTTTGGTTCCATGGCCCTTCAACTCAACCATATCCGTCTGCCGTAGGGACGGGCCGATCCGGGTCAGAAAGGTCGTCATATCGTCAAAGGTAATATCCGTGCGGATCTGCTCCCCCGCTGCCTGCAATATCGGTTTTACCTTTAGCAGTCCTTCCTTGCTGATTGCCTGTGCGAGAATTTGCTTGAGCAGCTCCCGCTGGCGGGCATTTCTCCCGAGATCCCCACGCGGATCATCAAAACGCATCCGCGCATAGGACAACGCCTCAGTTCCGTTCAGCTTCAAGCTTCCCTGCGCAAAATGATGGCCCTCATATTGAAAATCGAGCGGATTGTTAACCGCGACTCCCCCCAAAAGGTCAACCATTTTCGCAAACCCTTCCATGTTCATTTGCACATAGTAATCCATCGGATGATTCAAGAAATGCTCTACCGTACGGATCGACATGTCCACGCCGCCGAAGGCAAAGGCATGATTGATTTTGTCCTCACGTCCTCTGCCGCTCAGTTCTGTTCGCGTATCGCGCGGGATGTTGAACATCAATACAGTGCCTTCGGCGGGATTAACGGACAGGACGATCATCGTATCCGAGCGCCCCCGATCATGGGGACGCTGGTCCACGCCCAACACAAGCACGGTGAATGGCTTGAATTGGGATATGGCTGCCGGATTGGGCATACCCGAACCGTTGCCTGTAACTGCCGGGCGTGCCGCTCCGCCTGTTGTAAGGGTAGAAATCGCGGCGGGCTGCACGATACTGCGCGGATGGTACATGGCATTTGCCGCCGTTTGAACGGAATGATATACGTAAGCGGTGTAAACACCAGCACTCACCATCAATAATGCAGCGGCCCCTAATGTTATTTTCAGCCATCGTTTCATACAGAGCCTCCCCCTTTACGGGTTCATTACAGACCGATGACGATCCATATCCAGATTGTTCATCTGCGGCCTGCCGACAGAATAGTATGCAAAGGCAGACTGCCTGATTTGCTCCTCACGGTACACATTGCGTCCGTCGATCATAATGGGATGCTTCATAAGCTCGTTCAGCTCGCCCAGCCCCACCTCACCAAATTCCTCCCACTCGGTTAGCAGGCACAGCGCGTCGCATCCTTCTGCCGCTTCTCGTGCGCTATTGGCCCACGTCACTTCCGAGCTGTCCAGCATTCTGCGGAAGTTTGCGGTAGCGACCGGGTCATACGCGCGAATTTGCGCCCCCGCTTCCAGAAGCGACTGCATAATATCCAGTGCTGGAGCATCTCTTACGTCATCTGTATTAGGCTTGAATGCCAGCCCCCATATGCCAATCATGGCTCCTTCCAGATCACCCAGCGCTTCTTCCAGCTTACGAATTACATTAAAGCGCTGCCCCTGATTCACTTCCACCACGGATTTTAGCAGCTTGAATTCATAGTCCACGTTGCCCGCAATCTGGATCAGCGCCTGTGTATCCTTGGGAAAACAAGAGCCGCCATAGCCGATGCCTGCGGACAGAAAAGAGGAACCGATCCGCTGATCCAGCCCCATGCCGTGTGCCACACGTGTAACGTCTGCACCCACTTTTTCACAAATATTCGCAATCTCATTAATAAACGAAATTTTAGTCGCCAAAAAAGCGTTCGACGCGTACTTGATCATCTCCGCCGAACGGATATCTGTGGTCAAAATATTTGTCGTCAGCGGCTCATGCAGCGTACACAGCACAGCGGCGACATGAGGGTCGGATGCCCCGATCACGATGCGGTCCGGCTGGAGCGTATCTGCTACCGCCGAGCCTTCGCGTAAAAATTCAGGAACCGAAGCCACGCCAAAAGAGTAGCTCGTACGGCTCGCGATCAGGCTGTGAATACGATCATTGGTTCCGACAGGCACCGTGCTTTTGGTGACAATCACTTTGTAGCCATTCATGGCGTCTGCCACCTCGCGTGCGGCTCCTTCAATATAGGACAAATTCGCTTCCCCGCCTGGCAACGAAGGCGTACCGACCGCCAAAATAACGATCTCCGCTCCCTCTACGGCAGATGCGGTATCTGTTGTAAAGGTCAGGCGTCCCTGCTCGACATTATCCTGGATCAAGCCTTTTAAGCCCGGCTCATAAATCGGTACTTTTCCTTCATGAAGCCGACTAATTTTGTCCTCATTCTGGTCGACACAGACGACCGTATTCCCGAGCGCGGCAAAACAGACTCCCGATACCAGTCCGACATACCCCGCACCAATTACACATAGCTTCAAAGTAGCTCCCCCTTTTACATGCTGTCTCGCTACATTACGCTTACACCAGCTTCACTTCTCTACGCCTCTCCCTGCATGCCGATTATGATGGAGCGTCAATCGTTTGTTCTGCCGATAGGATTTGAGAAAACGGTATACATACACCGGATTGTTATAAGCGTATCTCTTCCACAACCGTTTCGGCTCGCTAATCAGGCGGTACAGCCACTCCAGCCCCAGCTTTTGTATCATTAGCGGCGGTCTGCGAACCTTTCCGGTGATATAGTCAAAGGCCGCTCCTACACCAATCATCACGCCACGGATGCGGTCTTTGTTACGATACATCCATATTTCCTGCTTCGGACAGCCCAAGCTGACGAAAACGATATGCGCACCTGACGAGTTGATGTCATGAATAATCTGCTCCTCCTCATCCGGCCGAAGCTCCCGAAATGGCGGTGAAAAGCCCCCTGCGATGCGGATTCCTGGGTAGTCCTGCTCCACTCTTTCCTTCAAGCTGTCCAGCGTATCCGGCGTGCTGCCGTAAAAATAAATACTTAATCCTGTCTGCGGCGCGCGTTCGCACAACTTGAGCATCAGACTGGGGCCGTCCACCCGGTCCTGACGCTCAAAACCATACAGCTTGAGCGCCCATACCAGCGGCATACCATCCGGGGTACACAAGTCTGCACGTGCAAGTGCCTCTTGGAACTCGGATTGATTTCCGGCTGTAACAATGGAATGCGTGTTGCAGATACATACATAGCTGTCCTTGCGTCCAACTGCCCATTGCTCCACCGTGTGTACTGTTTCCTGAAACGTAAGCGCCGCAATATCTGCGTCCGCAATCCTTCCGACTCTATACTGGGGCAGCTGCTTCATAATCACGCTCCTCTATCGCCTCGCTGTATATGGCCATCAGTTGCTCGTAATTCACTTCTTCTGTGTAGCGTGTAGCATATATTTCCGATACCTTCTGTCTCATGGCTGGATAGTTTTCATAGGCTGTCGCACGACGGATTACGGCACTTATATGTTCCATATCATCATGTTGAAAATGGAACCCGGTCACTCCATCCTCCACCACTTCCTCCAGTGCTCCGATTCGGCTGCACAACACCGGGGTTCCCACGGAATAGGACTCTACGATGGTCATGGGAAAGCCTTCATACCAAATGGAAGGGACCATGACATACATGGCCCGGCTCATGCAATCCAGCACCGTGTCTCCATCCTGCTTGCCGAGAAAACGAATGTCCTCCTGTGGATAAGCGGCAGCCAGTTCAGCCTTTTCCGGGCCATCCCCAATGATGACCAGTCTCAAGCCGCCCCGATCTTCCACCTGTGTCCAGGCTTGCAGCAGATTACGCACCCCTTTTTCAGCTGAGATCCGCCCCACAAACAACAAGTAACGATCATCCGGGTCATACACGGCTTCCACCTCTTTACGTTGGATAAAGTTAGGCTTTACCGCGATACGATCTGGTGGAATGCCGCTTTCGGCAAATTTGTCCCTTGCAAACTTGGTCAGCGCAATATATCGGTTTACTTTGTGCTGCCATGTGCCAATCAGATCGTTGAACTTGATCATCGCCGCCACCGGAATCGTCTGTAGCTGTGAGTCCCGGTAGCACCCGTGGCGGATGGAATGCAGCAAGGTGCCGTGCAGGCATTTTTCACAAACCTCATTCCCTCGCATAAAGGTCGCCGCCGGACAAATCAGCCTGTAATTATGCAGCGTTTGGACGACCGGAATCCCTAATCGTTCACAGGCATGATAGACGGAAGGCGAAATAACCGGAAAAAAGTTATGCACATGCACCACATCCGGCTTCACCCGCAGAAGCAGCTTTTTGATTCTTTTAAACTCTGGCAGGGACCATGCCGCCTCGACTGCCAGCTTTGCCATGTTAATCAACCCTTTGCTTTGGATGCTGTCGTTATGCACATAATAGTGCTCTGTCTCAATCCCTCTGGAGCGCAGCATAGCCAATTCCTGCTCAACAACCTTGTCTTCTCCCCCGCTTTGCTGATAAAAGTTATGGATGACCAGCACCCTGCCCACCGTTTTTTGGTTATATTCACGTCGATGGACATGGCTTGCTGTATCCGATAATGGTGATGATATGTCGGACTGAGGGACCTCCCCCTGAACATGATGATGGTCCAGGTTTGAAGCCTGTTCGCGCACTGGGGACCTCGTCTGTATGCTGATTTGTTTGCTCACGTGGCTGTCCCTCTTTCCTGCCCGGATTGCATGGGATGGTGCATAGGCTGCATCGGTTGTATCCGTGAGTGGCTTAGCATTTCTTCCGCAATACGATCCCACGACATACGCTCGACTGTAAGAAACGCCTGCTCCGCCATACTTTGTCGCAGCTCAGCATTGTCCAACAATTCAGAGACTCGACTCACCCATTCCTCCTCTGAAAAGCTGCTCAGGATCACTCCGCTCACCCCGTCCTCGATCAAGGTAACCGAACCGCCATTTACCGAAGAGATAATCGGGACGCGAAACAGCATACTTTCCAGCAGCACCATACCGAAAATATCGTAATGAGTCGGAAACAGCATCGCATCCGCCGCTCCATAAATCTGCCACAGATGCCGCTGCTCCACTCTTGGAAAATGCAAAATACTGTCCGTCAGCCCAAGCTCATGGGCATAGGCCCAATAGCGATCCGTATCCGCTTTACGTCCATCCCCGACCATTAACAAAAGGCAACAGGGATGCTTTTGAAGTATCTTTTTGAACACGCCTAGCATAAAACGTATATTTCTCCGCTCCTCCAGCACGCCGACATACAGTAGCACCGGACGATCCCCGAGCCGCCTCAGCTCATCCGCGACCTCAGGATTTTTCTCCCGGCCTTCGCTTTTGTCGTTGCCGCTGTTGTCATTGTTGTCATTGTTGAACTTTCCCTCCACTTTGCTGCGGTCCAGTCCAACCCCAAGGGTGACGACGTTGTGAAAGCCTTTATCCTCCAGATAGCGCTTGGCAAGATCAGATTTGACAAAGGTACAGCGTAAAGACTTTGTCACCTTCGGCAGTAGCAGGGTATCGTACAATCTTCGGATCAGCGCATATGTGTTATCGCGGTACGGGCCATGATACAGCACCAGCTTTTCGGGACATTTGCGGGAAAGCAGATAAGTCATGATCTGGTTGTATTCTGTGGAAATGACCCAATCATAAGCAGCCAAAAACGAATGATTGAGGACATCCCTGTAGATGCTGTTGCTCAGGAACTTAAACCCGTGGAGCCAGATGATGCGCAATGTGCAGCCTTCGTGACGGTATACCTGCTCCAGATGGGTTTCCTTGTGGTCGTTGTAGTAGACAATGTCGCAATCGAAGCCTTTCCGAACGAGTGCTTTACCCAAGCCGACTTCCTGCAAATTGTATGAGGCCCCGTTCACCTTGCTGGCAAAATTGCGAAGATACAATATTTTTTGAATCATCATTAGACTCCTGCCATTTCATATTGGGTGAGTTATGGGAGTGCGGGGTGAGAACGCTACGTGGATGGATCATTCTTCTGATCGCTGTTACCCCCGGATTTCATCTGATTGTATAAACCCTTTAAAGGGTGAAATCCGGGGGTAAAGGCGAACGCTATCGCTTCTTCAGAACGATTCCATCCACTCCGCTGCTAACCGCCGTTTCCATAAAGTCGCCCTAATTTTAAAAAAGGGAACTTAGGGCATGAAGTGCCCCCGCTGCGCGGGTTACGCGGTCGGATGCACGCAGGCGTTGACTGCGCTGACTTGTATGCTGGTGCAATAGCGGTAAGCGATTGAACAGCATGGGACTACTACCGCCGGGCTGACCACAGACATTAATTCTAGCTAACCCATTACCTAGCTAGAATGTTATCCGCCGAACGCTGTCACCTTAACAAGCGACTGTGCAGAGCGTTAACTGCGTCGAGATGCGTGCCCGGCGAGATGTTCGCGGCGATAGGCGAAGCTATCGCCGGGCGGGCTCTACCTTCCCCCACCCTATGGGCTGGGGGAAATTCTTTTTGGCGGCGGCGAGATGTAGCGGAGGGTAGGATTTGAATCTGGAGAAGCGTCAGCGTTCGCCTTTGACGTGGGATTCCGCCCCCTATAGGGGCTTATTCAATCAGGGAATCCCACGTCAACAGCGATCGGAAGATCAAATCCTGCTCGAAGCGCCTTACACCGACAGTCGTAGCTAGGAGATCAAACCCTACTCGAAGCAACCTCCCCCCTCCAAACCGAACTTTCCCCCTGCCCCTGCCTTTCCTCCATCATCTGCATATTAAAATGGTCTGCTCCTTTAAGCTGGGCAGCTGCCATATCAGCCACCAAAATCACGCTCGACTCCATCGGGACAAAACGGTATTTATAAGCCGTAAGCCGATGGTCCGTTTCATGAAATAAAATATCCTGCGCGTAGTTGCCCCAACGATCCTTGGGCATTAAGTCAATCGTCATGCCGGCATGTGCGGAGGGCAGCAGCATATTGGAGCCGTGAATGCCGATCACTAATCGGCTGGCTGCATATACCCCGCATACTCGCAGCTCGCTTTCCCGGTCGAAGCGTGCGACACGTTCGTCGTTAATCCATGACGGGAAGCTCCCGGTGCGACCCAATCCGGCGACCGTAAAACGATAATCCGGAAAGGATTCCCGCAGCCTGCGGAACAATCGAATGAGTTTGCGGCGCTGATGATAAATCAGCGGTTTAAGCCAACGCTTGAGTTGCGGAAATTTCTGTACTGCCCGTGCGATATGATGGCTACCGCTCCACAAGCGGTCTTCCCTCCATACAAAGGTAATGCGCGGCTCCGATTCACGGCCATCCTCATAACGCGGGACACTCGTAAACTGCTCAATATCGAACTGGCTGGGGTGTGAATACGCAGGGCTGACATAGACCTCGTCAAAACGTACCAGTTCCTCCATCATCCGATGATGCAGCACCGGATAAAAGTTACGGGCCTTGCTGAACGGCACATCGACTGTCCAGATTTCAGCCACACCTGCGGGTACCATCCACTCCAACGATTTTTGCACAATAACGACGATACCCAGCTCCGGTGATTGTTCATATTCCCGCTGTACATTCAGCAGCTTGAGCAAGGCGTGACCATACAAATAATCAATCGTATTGACGATGATGACGCGCTTAAAGGGTTTCATTGTATGCACAGTCATGCCGACCGCCAAATCATAGGAAGGACTCAGCAACGATTGCCGCAAGGGCTCTCCGAGCCATTTTCTCGACTTTGCATCTCCAGTCAATGTATAGTTGGGCATTTCTACCCGATAGGGTGAATACGTGGCATGACCAACCCGCATATCCTCGATATATTCACGTCCACAGCCTTCACACCAAGTGCTGACACATACATGAATTCCCTGCCACAGCACCTCTCCGCCCCGTACCTTACCTCCACAATGCGGACACTGCCCCTCATGCTGAACAAACGGTTTAATGGGTATCATGATTGTTCTCTCCAACTTTCGGTACTGTAATGTGAACACGCCAGAAGGTCAGGATCGACTTCATCATCCAGCCCAAATTGGCTTTGACTTCCTTAAACAGCAAATCTAATAAAAATACAGATATCGTAAAAGACAAGATTGTCGCCACCAGCGAGCCTCGAACACCAAGCAACGGGATAAGCGCATAATTTAAAGCCACATTCGTGACCGCACCCACAATCGAGGTCAGCAGCGTATATTTGAACAAATTTTCATTCGTTATAAACAAGCTTTTGGCAACACTGAAATTGGTGAAAAACAGACGAATCGCAAACAGCGACAGCAACGAGCCAGCCTCGGTAAATTCCCGCCCATATAGCACGACTACCACCCATTGGGACAGAAAAAATAACGGTATCGAGGTCACCAGAAAGCAAATAAACATCAGTCGGTACACGTTGGACAACGTTTGTCTGTATTCGTCGCTCCCTTTCATCTTGGAACGGGTCACCACCGGGGCATAAGCCGTGGTAAGAACGACCGGAATGAAGCCCAGCACTTCAATAAGACGGAGCGCAACAGAATACTGTCCCACGGCCGCATCCCCCAGCATCTCGCCGATAATGACCTGATCGATCCGTGCCTGTACATATACAGCGGAGGATGACAAAATAAGCGGCCAACTGTGATTCATGATTCGTCGTGCTGTGGTTAGGCTGAACGTCCACTTGTGTACATGCCGTCCTTCCTTACGGAAGAAATACAGCAGAATCAGACTTCCGAGCAGAAACTCGCCATGAGCGCACAGCGCCACCATCCATATGGGGACACCGGACAACAATAAAATGATTTTAACGGTGGAACTGAGGACAAAGGCTGTGTTCTTGGCAATGACCGTGTATTTGGACAACATCTGCGCCCGAAACCAGTAGTCGATGATATCGAACAACTGAAACACCGAGGCCGTCGCCAGAATCAGATTGATCAACCGTGCGGAACTATCCTCCGGTCTGAGCAGCGAAATGAAGGAGCAGGACAGGACAATAGCTACCAAAGTACCCACCAGCTTCAGCAGAATCGCCGTACCCAATAACTCATGCTCATCCTTGGGGTCCTTGACGAGATCGCGCACCAATATGGAATCAAAACCAAGCGTCGTGAAGATCAGGAACATCCCGAAAAAAGATTCCGCATAATTCCATTTCCCGAGTTCCTCCGGTCCGAGCACTCTCGCCATGATAATGCTGACCGCCAGCCCAAACACCATGCGAATCATTTTGTCGCCGAACAGCCAAGACGTATTCACAAGCAGACTTCTGCGCGATTTGGCGCGATTTTTGACTAATGTCATAAGCTCTACTCCATCTTGAAAAATGACCTTTCGCACGGCTTCATAGCATGCTGTTCTGCCGATGCGACTACAATAATGTACAGCGAAGAGACCTCCCGGCAAGCGGGTGGCCTCTCCATGTCTTATACGACGACGGAAGCTTCGACCGCAGCCTGTCTTTTTACCCGCTCCAAGTCTGTGTCCACCATCATATGAATGAGCTGTTCGAAGCCTACCTCCACTTGCCAGCCCAGCTTTTCCTTTGCTTTGGCGCAATCGCCGAGCAGTAGATCCACCTCTGCCGGACGGACGAACTGAGGATCAATGACGACATAATCCTCATAGTCCAGACCTACATGGGAAAAGGCGATTTGCAGCAGTTCGCGGACGGAATGCATTTCTCCCGTGGATATGACGTAATCATCCGGTTGATCCTGCTGGAGCATCATCCACATCGCCTTAACGTAATCTCCTGCAAAACCCCAGTCCCGTAGCGAATCCAGATTCCCCATGCGCAGCTCCTGCTGCAAACCCAGCTTGATACGGGCTACAGCGTCCGTCACTTTGCGTGTTACAAACTCCAGCCCACGGCGGGGCGATTCATGATTGAACAAAATGCCGGAGCATGCAAACATATCAAAGCTTTCGCGGTAGTTCACCGTGATCCAATGACCGTACACCTTGGCGACACCGTAAGGGCTGCGCGGGTAAAATGGGGTCGTTTCTGTCTGCGGCGTCTCCAGCACCTTGCCGAACATCTCACTGCTCGACGCCTGATAAAAGCGCGTGTCCGGCTTGGCAATCCGTACCGCCTCCAGCATATTGGTGACGGATAGCGCTGTAATCTGCCCGGTAGCTAAGGGCTGCGGCCATGAGGCCGCGACGAAGGATTGGGCAGCCAGGTTATAGACCTCATCCGGGTCAGACTGACGCACAGCTTCGATGAGCGAGGCCAGATCGGTCATATCGCCGGAAAGCCAATGAATGTCATTCTGGATATGTGCCACATTTTCAAAGTTCGGCGTACTGGTGCGTCTGCGTACCCCGTACACCTCATAATCTTTGGACAGCAGCAACTCAGCCAGATAAGATCCGTCCTGTCCGGTAATCCCTGTGATCAGCGCTTTTTTCATTCCTATTCCTCCACCGTTTTTTATTGTTCAACCAGATCCAGACCTTGAAATGCCTGATACACAGACCTTAATCCCTCTTCCAGTGAAATGCGCGCCGACCAGCCCAGCCCGGAAATCCGAGACACATCCACCAGCTTGCGCGGTGTGCCATCGGGAGCGGACGTGTTGAAGGTAATTTCCCCCTCATAACCGACTACTTCCTTCACACGTTCAGCCAGCTCCCGGATGGAAATATCCTCCCCAACGCCGATGTTCACAATTTCATTGCCCTCATAGCTGTTCATCAGGAACAGACAGGCTTCCGCCAAATCATCCGAATGAAGAAATTCACGACGCGGTGTGCCGGAACCCCATACTTCTACCGTCGGGGACTGATTCAGCTTGGCTTCGTGAAACTTGCGGATGAGCGCAGGCAACACATGGGAGGTCTGGAGATCAAAATTGTCGCCCGGACCGTACAAATTCGTAGGCATCACCGAAATAAAACGGGTTCCATATTGACGGTTATAGGACTGGCACATTTTAATCCCGGCAATTTTAGCGATAGCATAAGCCTCATTCGTTGGCTCCAGCTCACCCGTGAGCAGATATTCCTCCCGCAACGGCTGCGGGGCAAATTTGGGATAAATACAGGTCGACCCGAGGAACAGCAGCTTACTTACATTCGCCCGGTATGCTGCATCAATTACATTCGTCTGTATGAGCAGGTTGTCACGGATAAAATCCGCCGGGTAATCATTGTTCGCCAAAATCCCGCCAACCTTGGCTGCTGCCAAAAATACATAGTCCACCGACTCGGTTTCGAAAAAACGGTCTACCGCCTCCTTGTTGCGCAGATCCAGCTCACTGCTTGTGCGGGTGATCAGGTTACGATAGCCTGCTTTGCTCAATGCCCGAGCAATTGCAGATCCCACCAGTCCGTTGTGTCCTGCTACATATATGTTGGAATAAAGATCCATGCTTTCCCCTACCCTTCCTGTTGGAGTGAATTTAATACGCATCGTTGGAGCCCAATAGCACCCGGAACGTTTTCAGCATGATGATGATATCTGTGCGCAAACTGCGTCTGGATATGTATTCCAGATCCAGCTCTACCATCTGGTTAAAGCTCAGATGATTACGACCACTGATCTGCCATAGGCCGGTACAGCCTGGTGTTACCGTCAGACGCAGCTTATCCCTTACCGTATAATCATGGACTTCTCTGGGTAGTGGGGGTCTGGGCCCTACCAGACTCATCTGCCCACGAAGTACATTCAGCAGTTGCGGCAGCTCGTCAATACTCGTTCTGCGGAGAAAGCGCCCAATTCGGGTGATACGCGGATCATCCCTCATTTTGAACATCGCGCCCTCGATTTCATTCTCCAGCAGCAGCGCAGACAATCTGTCCTCGGCATCGGACACCATGGAACGAAATTTAATCATGCGAAACGGTCGCCCATTTTTACCAATACGAACCTGATAAAATAACGCGCTTCCTCTCGGGTCCTCCAGCTTAATCAGCAAAATCACGAGTAAAAATACCGGGCACAGCACGATTAATCCAATGAACGACAGCATGATGTCCATACTTCGCTTCACGAACGGATATACGCTCAATCCTTGCCGACGTTCAAGCCCATGAGCGACCGAATACACTTCCACTGATGCACTCAAAGCTTCGGCCTCGTTCGAGTGGGAAGAAGACACTGCTCATCACCTCGATTTCCGATATATTGGTATTATTTATTCATTGTTAAAAGAATTTAATTAACTTTCATTTCCCTCGTAGCTGCTCATGTCAGGTTGCGTTCCTCCATGCCGCGTTCGGCACGAGTATTTGATCGTTTCACGTTGTTGAGCACCACGCCCAAAATACGTGCCTTTACTCTTTCCAAATTTGCCTTTGCTTTCTTAACGAGATCCTTTTTGACCTTTCCTGCCTGCACCACCAAAATCACTCCGTCACACATAGCGCTTATAATGAAGCCATCCGGAAAGGACAGCAATGGCGGCGTATCCATTAAAATCACATCATAATGCTCCTTCAGCTCAGCCAATAGAGCGTTCATTCTGCGAGAGCTGAGCATTTCGGACGGATTCGGCGGAGTCGGTCCGGCTGTAATGGCATACAGATGGTCGATCCCGGTTTCCTGAACCACATCCTGCCATGGCTGCTGGTTGGCCAGGACCCGCGTCAGACCGGTATGATTACGCAAGCCGAACATGTGGTGCAAGGAAGAGCGGCGTAAATCCATGTCCATAACCAGCACCTTTTTTCCCTCTTGCGCATACGTTACAGCCAAATTGCTAATCGTGACCGTCCTGCCTTCACCCGCCTGAGCTGACGCCACCATCATAACCTCAATCGGCTCGTCTACAGAGGAAAACTGGATGTTCGTGCGAAGCATACGGTACTCCTCCGAAACGGAAGATTGGGCATGCAGGGATGTGACGAGCTGGTTATTGATTAATCGCGGCATATTGTCCTTCACCTACCTGTTTGGGAGTTGTAGCGGAACCGTCAGAGCGTCTGTCTTCTTTTTTCATTCTCGTAATCAGGGACAAGGTAGGCAGGCCGAGTTCTTTTTCAACGTCCTCTTCATTTTTAAAGGTATCGTCCAGCACTTCCAGCAAAAACGCCAAGCCTATACCCAGCAGCAAGGAGGCGGCAAAAGCAATAAGCATCTGTATAGCAGGATTACTGTTCACAGGAACAGCCGGTTCACTCAGACTGGCTTCGCTTAGAATCGTGACGTTGTCCATTTTCATGATAGAGGGGATTTGTCGTTTGAATACTTTGGCTACCGCATTTACGGTTTTGACAGCCTTCGTATACGATAAATCGCGGATTGTTAAATCCATGACCTGCGAATCACCTGCGGTGTTTACTCTTAATTTTTGCGTCAGAACTGACGGAGTGACCTTGAGATCGGGGAAGCTGGCAACCACCTGGTCCATAATTGCCGAGGACATCATAATTTGCTTATAGGAGTTCGTTAAGGCTATATTCGTTTGGACGACACTGTAATCGACGACACCCGCCCGATCCGGCCTTGGCGTCTGGTTGATAATAAGCTTCGCCGTCGCTTCATAAACCTGAGGGGTAAAATATACATTTTTCACGCCCACGACAGCACATACCAACAATACGATACCGCCAATTAACCATATTCTTTTTCGGATCATACGAATGTACTCTTTCAACTGCACAAGACCAGTCCTCCCTGATTGACTTGTTTTCGATGCGATGACGCTTGTACTGATCCTCTGCATAGCATGACCATATAATCTATAGTAAAATGTTGTATAATAGCGCATAGAAGGTCTAGCCAGCGAATTTGCACAAGTGCTAAACCATCCGTGGCCTCCCAGGGTATATGAACGATAGCATATGGATAAAACTATAAAACAACGATACGTTATGTATCCTACATAACTAATTTATGATACAAAATGTATCTTGTCAAGCGTAAAATTGCTTTTTTTACTTTCTCAACCTTGCATTCAGGAGGAAAATCAGATGAATTATGGCACCCGCATCGCTGAATTACGGGAATATAAGGGATTAAAACAAGAGGAACTAGCGCAATCCCTCGGAATTACGCGGGCGGCTCTTTCTCACTATGAAAAAAACCGGCGCAAGCCAGATTTTGAGATACTGACCAAGCTTGCAGACATTTTCGGGGTATCCATTGATTACTTGGTAGGACGGACTAGCCATCCGGTAGCGGTATTGGATTCAGATGTGAGGGAATTTGTGGACCAGTTGGAACTGTCCGATGAAGATATCCTGCAGCGTTTTAATCTGACCATTGACGGACGAACCTTGTCTGAGGAAGAAGCCAAGCGTTTTATCGCGTTTGTCCGTATGGAACGAATGATGGAATAAAGAAGGGTGGGAGCCGGTTCACTCCTGTTTTTAGCAGTGCCGGCAACCGATATTTTACTCGCTCTTATCCTTCCGGCCCTTGGTTCCGTCCGCTTCGCTCTGTAAACATTGCGGCATCGTGATACCGCATTGAAGCAAAATATCCCGGATGTCCAAGTGGACGACAGGTTTGTCTGCTTTCCGTTCGTTGTTTCGTAGAAGAGGGCTGTCCATCTCTGATTCTGTCTCCTTGTTCATTCGGCACTAACCTCACTTTATCATTCTTGGTCACCGGAAAGAGAATCCCCACAAACCATGTATGTATAGTTATGAGCAAAACTATTATATATGAATACGTACCTGTAATGTTGTCGTCTTATGGCGAGAAAATTAAAGGATTTCTGTGTTTTTTTCTGAAATATACGCAATGATCTGCCAAATCAGAACGATTTTCAGATAAAAAAGAACCTGTCAGGTCCTACTTTCTCCTGATAGGTTCTTTGGCATTCTGTCTTCGGTTACATGTAAGGTATTCTTCGACTCTGGTCCTATTATGCATTCTGTCCTGGTTAAGCGACCTTGGCGGCTTGGGATATCTGGGTGCCTCCGGTCGCTCGGACTTTATAGGCGTAGTGGCTCCCTGCTTTCGCCGTGTGATCCGTATACGTGTTTCCCGCTACTTCGGAGGCAATCACCTGATACGCCCCGTCTGTTCCTTCCGCACGCAGCACATCATAGGCTGATACACCTTCTGCCTGAAGCCAATCAATCTTTACCGCGCCTGCCTCCACAGAGGCGGCCTTCACCTCTGTTGGAGCCGAAGCTGCGGCCTGATCTGTACTTTTCAATTCCAGAATGTATTGCACCGACTCGCCAGGTCCCAGTTTTTCTTCAAAATCGAGATTAGGCGAAGCATTAAGTCCTGATAGGGAACGCTGTGCCTGGCTGTAGGTAGACCCGGCTCCGAAGCGCTCACCCGTGTACAAACCTGCCTTCGGCATCGTCACCCGTACGCGGATCGTCTGTGCTGTGGATTCGAAGTTCACCAGATTCACCAGCAATTTGTCCGAGGTGGCGCCACTGCCAGCCAGCGGTTTCAGTTTGGAGGTATCCACTGCACGGACATAGACCATCTTATCCTTTGTTTCCTCCGGATTCAGTACCATATAAGTCAATGGTTTCCCGTGTGTGGCATAAGCCAGACTCAAGCGTCTCATGATGTTTACACGGCTGTCCTGCCCTTGTCCGAACGGATAAATTTCCGTATTCGCCGGATTGTGATTTTGCAGGTCAAAGCCGGTTTTAAACAGCGTGTAGTCCTTATAGAAAGCAGCATGCTGGATAAACATATCGGCAAAACCGATTTGCGAACGCATAATCCGGTCGAACGCGGCTGCTTGTGGCTGACTGGCCCCGTACTCAGGGTTGTCCCGATGCGTATCGTTCGTACCAAACTCCGTATTCAGCATCTTCTTCTCCAGCCCGTTACTTGAACCGCCGAACGTTTTCAGATTTTGAACAAAGCTGCCTCCACCCTCTTCGTTATACGATTCGCCATAGGCATGTCCATTGGTCAGGTCAGTGACATCCTCCAGTTGCTTACGTTGTGTCGGGTCCCGCTCCCATCCATCCGGATCGCCGCATTTGAGCGTACCTCCGGTTTGGTTTTTGCATGCCTTGGTTGAATAGGTCGGCCAGTATGCCCAGCCCGGCGCAACCGTTTTGAGATGCGGCGCCAATTGCTTACCTTCCGTATTCAGCCATTTGGCCACAGCCAAATTGACCGCTTTCGAGCGGTTAAACAATCCAGGTTCATTATCTACTTCGTAATATTGCAGGTATGAACCATATTTTTTTACATAATCGCGCAATTTTTGCTTGGCCGTCTCCGGCAGGGAGCCGTCTTTTTGCAGCTTGATATCGCCTGTATACAAATACAAAGCTGACGATTGCATATTGTACTGCTTCAACGTTTGGTAGTAATCTCCCACGTCTGTGCAGGCCTTGTTTACATTACTGGCACAAGTGACTCTCATGACATTGCCGCTATACGCAATTCCCAGCCATTTGAGAACATATGGTAAATGTTTAACTGCACCCTCATCATAATAAAATTCTTTATTATTGACATTCGTTCCGGTCAGTATATATTTACCGTGTATCGGCTCGGTCGCAGGTGAAGCTAACGTCTCCAAGCTCAAGTCATCCCAAGTCCACCACACATTTTTATCTTCAGCAGAGGAGCAGTATAGGCAGCGCGCTGTCTTTAGCTTGAGTACGTTAACACCGCTTTGCAATTGCTCTTTAGGTATATATAGCTCGTAATTGCTTTTGAAATTATATGCACTGCCTGTGCCGGCAACCCCGGCAATCTGAATGATACCGGACAGCTGATGATTTGAAAATACAGCCATTTGGGGAACGGCTTTGCCCGCATCCAAAATCCGCACACGGAATATCATCCCGTTGGGAGGAACCTGATCCAGCTTGTACTGGAGTGACAGTTCAGGATTCATGGACGCATTTAAACCGGGAGGGATATCTCCACTGCTGAGCAATACCGGAGCCGTTGTACTCCCTGCTATGGACATCGCTGATGATGTTCCTTTTGCAGACGACTCGGTGGAGGCCACCGAAATATTGACATTGTCCTTACCGACCACACCTTTAAATTCTGCTGAAGAGTCATCCCGCTGACCGAACTTCCATACCGGACTGGCCGCCGCTACTTTAATTGTCTGAAGTTCTTCACTCTTTGGAGGCGTATGAATAAACCAGGCGATCAGCGCTATAGCTGCGACCCCCAGTAACCCGGCCAATACTACTATATACCTTTGGGTCAACCATTTTTTCATCATTGTGCTCCACCCTCTCTCCTCAAAATTTTTGGCGGGGAAAGAGTATATATCAAGGAAGAAACAAAGCGTTGCCGGGAATTACCGCTTTCGCTTCATGCTGACTTTCCCACATCAGACGTGCCATTGCGTCGCCTTTTTCATCATAATATTCAACTTTCAGATCTGCTATTTTGCCTGCTTGCAAGGTAATGCTGCCCTTGCGTTCAGTCCAGCTTTGTTTGAACCAGCTATCAATAATCAGCTTGCCGTCTATCCATACACGAATACCATCATCGGATATCGTGGTAAACGTATAGGTCTCACTGTATTGTGGCTTGATTTTGCCCGTCCAGCGGACCGAGAATTGATCAGCCTCCACCTTGGGATCAGGCGAGGCGGCGCGCCAGTTATAATCCAGCTTACTATCTGTGCGAACCAAAACAGCGGTGCCGTCCAGATTCATGCTGTTAAAATATTCACCCCGCAGCCCGTTCGCATAGACCATATCCGGAACGGAAGGCGGGGCTGGTTTGCTTACCACTGGTGGAGCCGGAGCCGAGCCGTTTTGCCCCGTATCCGGTACGGTCGGTGACTCCACCTCAGGTTGTTTCATCGCAGCCAACCCTTTTTTCACGTCATCCCGCGTCAAGCTCTTCGAATTATTCATATAATCCTGAATCTGATCCGTCGTGTTATTTTCGGTGAGCATCTTGCCCCAAGTCATGGAATACACCCATTTGGGCTGAGCCTGCATGACCTCGGGACTCGGCATCTCACCGTGTTCCCCAATGGCAATCGGCTTATTCCGTGCCAGTCCGAGCAGTCCTTCGTAATGGCTTTGCTTAAAATCATTGTTGTAAATGTCTACAGCCAAGATATCCACCTTGTCATCCCCCGGATATTTCGGGGTATATGGGACGGTGTACGAACTAGGCGCATTCGGACTCCATACCCACAGCAGATTGTTCAGTTGATGCGTGTTTACAAAACGGTCATACATGATATTCCATAGCTGATTGAAATTGTTCTTGTTTCCCCACCAGAACCAGTCGCCGTTCATTTCGTGGTAAGGTCTCCATAATACCGGAACACCCGCATCACGAAGCTGCTTTAACGATATAGCGACCTTATCCAGATCGGCAATGAGAAGATTATACTGCGTAGTGCCCGGCGTCACGTATTTATTGAACTCCGCCTGGCTTATTTTCGCCTGCACATTGGCCCAAGTCAGTGGCCTGCCCGGCAACGGTTCATGATAAGTCATCGTAACTATGCCGCCATCTCTACTCCAACGTATAGCGCTATCGACGAGATTTTTACGTTGTGCTGCCTCCGTAGCGGCGGACTGGCCGGAGATGGCTCCCATCTCGTAGCCATGTACACCAGCATACGCCTTACTGATTTTTTGGACCTTGTTGCTTAATTCATCCGGACTTTCCAAATAATCATGTTGACCTGTGACCATTTTTTTCCCCGAGATGCTGATCAAATAGCTGTATAGTTCACGGGCCTCAGCAGAAGCGTCCGAATTAACAGGCTGTAATGTGGCAGCATTCGCCACGGACAAAGATTCACCAAAGCCGACGGGCAACAAAGAAAAAAGCATAACAACGGGGAGTACACTGCGTATCCATCGATTCACAGGGGTAAAATAGGGGCTCACTCTCGCTCTTCCTTTCGGTAGCCAGGCTGCCATCCTTACGGAAGGCCCTTTAGCTTTGCGTACCTGCCTTTCAACAGGGCTGCGTTTATCGTGGAAGGAGTTTGGATTCCTTCTTATCCCTAAGTATCGACTTTTTTTTACCAAAATTTAATAGGTCATGTTCATGAGTTTACAGATTTTCGTGTATTTTCGACAGTTTGGGCTAAATAACTTCATAAATGAGTCTTTTTTCATCTTTACGAAATATTTATGAAATAAACTTGTGACGGGAAATTTCATCCCAATCCATGCAAAAGCGGACAATATCCTCTTCAACCAGCTCAGAACCTGTCTGCACCTCGATTAATTCCACATCAGTCACGGCCAAAATGCTATGCTTCGTCCCTTCAGGAATGCGAACCACATCACCAGCCTTCACCTTGTGCAGCTTTTCATTCAAAATAATTTCCGCTTCACCGCTAATGATGGTCCAAATTTCACTCCGTTTGAAATGAAGTTGGTAGCTGATATTTTTGCCTTGCAGCACACGGATTCGCTTAGTCAATACCTCATTGCCCTCTTCATACTTTACATAATCCACTACCCGATAATGTCCCCAACGGCGCTCTTCGTACATTGGTCGCTGATTATGTGCTTTGAGCACTTCCTTGATGCGCGGACTTTCTGCCTTATTAGTCACAAGGATGCCATCCGGGCTGGCAGCTACGATCAGATCATTCGTTCCAATAATCGCCACGGGAATATCCAGTTCATTGATGAGGCTCGTATTGACACAATCCTCTGTTACTACACCTCTGCCCACTTGCTGATGGGACATTTCTTCCGTCAAGGTGTTCCAGGTACCCAAGTCCTTCCAGAAGCCATCATACGGAAGAACAACGATATCCTTTTCCTTCTCAACTACCGCGTAGTCAAAGCTGATTTTTTCCAGAGAAGAATATTGCTTTTGCATTTCTTCATAGTTCAGCGGCAATCCTTTGGATGCCAAGATATCAAGCAAATAACCTAATTTGAATGCAAAAACCCCGCAGTTCCATAGAGCATTGCGTTCAATCAGACGCTCCGCCTGCTCTCGGTCGGGTTTCTCTTGAAAATGGCTCACTTCACGGTAGCCTGTGCTACCTTGTGTAGCATCGTTTTTCGGTATAATGTAACCGTATTTCTCAGAAGGATAAGAAGGGACAACCCCAATTAACGCAAGCTTGCCTTCACTCTCCTGAAGGGTATGCTCCAACTGGGCGACGGTAGCAAAGAAAGCATCCTCTACATAGGGGTCTACCGGCAATATAGCAACAATTTCATCGGGCGAAACACCAACGATGGAATATAGATAGGTCGCTGTCAACGCAATGGCGGGAAAGGTATCTCTTCGTTCCGGCTCAACAATGATACGCGTATCCTGCCCAACCTGACTCTGAATCATTTCGACCTGCGCTCTCCCTGTTGCAATGAACGAGGATTCAGACAAGCCGTTATCCCCCAGTTGTCTCCACACCCGTTGCACCATCGACTCCGAATTTCCCTCCGGACTCTCCAGCACCTTCAAAAATTGTTTGGAACGGGAATCGTTGGACAAAGGCCATAATCTTTTACCGGAACCACCAGACAAAAGTACGAGCTTCATAACTCTCCACTTCCTCTCTATAATTTGGGTAGGTGATCGGATGGAGCACGGTTGAGTAGCCCGCTACGGGATGGATTTGATCTTACGATCGCTGTTGTCGTGGGATTCTTCGGATTGAATAAGACATCCAGAGGTAAGAATCCCACGTCAAAGGCGACCGCTCCGCTTCTCCAGATTCAAATCCATCCCTGCGCTACTCAAATATGCATCATGCCGATCATACCTTTTATTGCAAAAGGCACGACCGGACGATTCATGTCCGGTCAGCCTGTAAAGACGCTCACGCGCTCGGCGCAGCCGCATGGCGCTTTGATCCGAAGGAGCGGCTTCACTGAGCCGCTCCTTCGGATACGCCCTTCCTACCTCCCCCCATAAGGTGGGAGGTTAAAAATTGTGACTCCATGCGGTAAAAGCAGCGGAGCGGGCAGAATTGTTCTGAAGAAGCGTCAGCGTTTGCCTTTATCCCCGGATTTTAACCTTTGAATGTTTTATACAATCAAGAAAATCCGGGGGTAACAGCAATCGGAAGAACAATCTGCACGCGTAGCGCCTCCAACACCACCACAGTCACTTTTTAATGTTTCACTTTTAAATCCATCACTTTTTAAGCTTCCACCTTGTCTCTGTTCCACCCACTCATCCGCGGACGACCCACAGAGTAGTATTCCAGCCCGGAGCCTTGAATCTGCTCCTCAGTAAATACGTTACGACCGTCAATCAGGACTGGCTTGTGCAAAATGGAAGACAATTGCACGAGATTGACGTTCTTGAACTCTTCCCAATCGGTCAGCAGGCAGACCGCGTCGCTTCCTTCGGCGGCTTGCTGCGGGGAGGAGCACCATACAATATTCGGGTGATCCACGCGCTCCTTGAATTTTTCCATCGCAATCGGATCATACAGCTTCACAATAGCGCCTGCCTGGATCAGCGTTTCGACGATTTCCAGTGCCGGAGCCTCGCGGATATCGTCTGTATTCGGCTTGAAGGCCAAGCCCCAAATGCCAATCGGCACGCCATGCAGTTGACCCAGCGATTCGCGCAGCTTGGCTACGATCATGAAACGCTGGTCGGTGTTCACCTCGACCACCGATTTTAACAGCTTAAATTCATAGTCTACGTTACCCGCAATTTGGATGAGCGCATTCGTGTCTTTCGGGAAGCAAGAGCCCCCGTACCCGATCCCTGCTTGCAGGAAAGAGGACCCGATTCGTTTGTCCATCCCCATACCGTCAGCCACACAGGTGACATCCGCGCCCACCTTTTCGCAAATATTGGCGATTTCGTTGATAAACGAAATTTTGGTCGCCAGAAATGCATTGGATGCATATTTGATCATCTCGGCACTGCGGATATCCGTTACATAAATTTTATCCGTGAACACCTGATGCAGCGTAACCATCGTTTCACGTAACCCCGTGTTGTCCAAACCGATAATGATGCGATCCGGATGGAGTGTATCATTGATGGCAGAGCCTTCTCTCAAAAATTCCGGAGCGGATACGATATCGAAGGACAAACTCGTATGACGAGCCAGCACGTCCTTGATCTTTTCGTTCGTTCCGACAGGGACCGTGCTCTTGGTCATAATAATTTTATACCCGTTCATGGCCTTCCCGACATCAGCAGCCGCCTGCTCAATATAGGACAGATTCGCTTCACCGTTAGCCAGAGAAGGCGTACCTACCGCCAAAATAACGATATCCGAGCGTCGAACCGCGTCAGCCAAATCCGATGTAAACTGCAAACGACCTGCTTCCAGATTTAAAGCGATCAATTCCTCAATGCCCGGTTCATAAATCGGAGATTCTGCCCGGTTCAGCATGTCGATTTTGTGCTGCTCCAGATCGACACAAATCACCTCATTACCTTTATGTGCAAAACACACGCCCGAGACGAGTCCAACGTATCCAGTACCGATTACAGCCAGCTTCATTCCGTTCATCCTCCTTTTAGAAAGTTCACATAGGCTTGCTCTACATACTTTTTGAAATGATCCTTGAACGTATCTTCATCAAATTTTCGTGCATGGCTAATGATACCGTCCACATCCCATGCATGCTGCTCGACCTTGGCGACCGCCTCCAGCACATCCTCTACCTGATGTCTGCGGAAAAATACACCATTCACATTAGGGACAATGGTATCCAACGCTCCCCCGCCCTGATAAGCGATAACAGGCCGTCCGGCTGCATTCGCCTCCAAAGGCGTGATACCGAAGTCCTCTTCCCCCGGAAAAACGAGCGCACGGCATTCTGCCATCAGCTTGTTGACCTCTTCGTCTTCAAGTCTGCCAAGAAACTCAATGTTCGGGGAGGCCATGCCTTCCAGTCTTTTGCGATCCGGCCCTTCACCGACAATGCGCAGCTTGAGACCATTGCGCTTGAATGCCTCAATCGCCAGGTCAACGCGCTTGTAGGACACTAACCGGGATACGATTAGGTAATAGTCACCGATGCTTGTAGCACGTTGGAAACGGGATGTATTAACAGGAGGGAAAATGACATCCGACTCCCGTTGGTAATAGTGCAGAATTCTCCGTTTGACGACCGAAGAGTTGGCGACAAATTGGTTTACGTTGCGAGAAGTTTTGGCATCCCATGTTTTCAACCGATTCATGTACAGCTTTAGCATGCTTTTGAGCAGGTTGGATTTGGACTGCCGGGCCATATATGTATCATAATCCCAGGCAAACCGCATCGGTGTGTGACAGTAACAAATGTGAAACGTATGTTTAGGTACCTGGATGCTTTTCATAAATGCGCTGCTGGAGCTTAAAACAATGTCGAAATCCCTAAAATCAAAATCACGGATAGCGATGGGGTACAGCGGCAGCACTCCTTTGAAATTGGCCTTCACTCCAGGGATGTTCTGTAGCCAGGTGGCTCTAATATCTGCATCCTTCAAGTTGTTCGACAGGCGGTCGTCGCTGAACACCGTTGTGAAGATTGGAGCCTCCGGATACATATCGTGGAATACCTCTACCACCCTTTCCGCTCCGCCCATTTGGATTAAGTAATCGTGTGCTATCGCTATTTTCATCTGAATCATCCTTTAACGCGAATGTCGGTCAGACTCCTGCCAACAAACCCTTATAGTAATGAACTATATCCTTAACCGTGTTCTCGATAACAAAATGCTTCTTGACCCGTTCCATCCCTTTATCGCCCATTTGCTGACGTTCCTGTGGATGCTCCAGCATCCAGCGGATGGCTTCTTCCAGCTTGGCTGGATCACCCGGTTCAATAAGCAATCCGGTTTCATTCGGTACGACAGTTTCCTTGGGTCCGCCCTCATTCGAAGCAATCACCGGCAGACCTGCGGCCATGCCTTCAATAATGACCTGCCCGAACGGCTCCGGTGTGATGGAGGTGTGAATCAGCAGATCACAGCGCTGCATCAAACCCTGAATGTCATCGACGTGTCCAAGTAAATTGACGTTGTCTAATCCGTATTCGCGCATTGTGGATTCCAGACGGCGTTTATATTCCTCTTCGCCGAACAGCGCATCCCCAGCCAGCCAAAATTTCACACGCTTATCCGGTAAAAAAGAGCGTGCCGCTTCCAATAAAATATGCTGGCCCTTCCACTCTGCCAGTCTGCCGACCAATACGACGTTAAACGAGTCATCGTCACGTGAATTTGCGGTCACATCACGAGCCGTAATCGCCTTGGCAAATGCCGAGTAGACGACGAGTGTCTTTTTGTCCGGGGGCAGCTCCAGCGCACTTAGCGTGGACTTGGAGTTGGCAATGACGCCGTTAGGCAAAAAGCGGGACATCAGCCGAATGCCTTTGGCGACAATCGGCTTCAGGTACGGCGGGCCGATATGGTCACGAATATGCCAGATCAACGGCACCTTCGCTGACTTCGCGGCTACTGCGCCGTAGAACGCCGACTTGAGCGAGTTCGTGTGAACACACACGACCTTTTCCTCGCGCAGCAAAGGCGCAAGCTTTTTCCCATAAGCCAACAGCCGGTAGGCTGCCGCAGGCGCACCCAGATTGACAGCATTTCGCCCCCGATTGCGGATAGAATCATCCAGCGGAACGATACGTACATCAATGTCACGTTGCCGGAGGCGATCTGCCAAATCACCTTCCTCCGCCAAAATGACGAGCGGATCGATATGCTCCCCGATGTTCGTCAGTATGTTATACAAAGCGACTTCGCCGCCGCTCCATCTTGCCGTGTGGTCAATATAAGCTATTCTCAGCATTTTGCCGCCGCCTTTCTGTCAAGGGCCTGCCGGAACACATCTTCCACCTGCTCCGCTACATGCCCCCACGTATATTTGCTCAGGACATGGTCCCTGCATTCCCGTGCGTCAGGAAGGGCTTTGCGGTTATCCAGCACACGCAGCAGTCCTTCCGCAATGGCTTCGCTGTCTGTTCCCCGGAACAACAGCTCCGGACGGAATCCACTTAAAATTTCCTTGTTGCCGCCTACAGGAGTCGCCATCACCGGCAGCCCCGAGGCCATCGCCTCCACTGTAATCAGACCGAAGCCCTCCAGTGCCTGAGTCGGCACTACGAACATATTCGATGCCTGATGATACAGGGGGAGTTCCTCATCGGATACATATCCGAGCAATCTTACATGGTTGTGAAGATTGTATTCTGCCACCTTGGAGGCCAGTTCCTCCATCAGAGGTCCCTTCCCTCCGATCAGCAGCAGATGATCAGGATGACGCTCGGTGACCCGCCGCCATGCTTCCAGCAGTTGCAGCAGTCCCATTCGGTTAACAAGACGACGGACGGTCAGCACAATCGTCGCATTCTGTGGCAAATTCAGCCGTTCCCGCACCGTCCTCCGATCCTCTGCCGGATGGAATCTCTCTACATTCGCTGCACCGGGAATGATATGGATTTTGCTGAGTGGAACCTTATAATGCTCATGCAAAATATCCCGAAAGGTTTCGCTCAGCACTACAAATTTGTCCGCCAGACCATAAGCCTTCATTTCAATGGATTTGGCCAACGTTGTTTTCAGCAGATGCTTGAGGCCTTGCCCTTCAATCTTCATTTCCTCCGTCCATGGGCCGTGGAAGGTGGTGACTACCGGAATTCCCCGTTTTTTCGCCTCCAGCGCCGGGCCAACACCATAGGGGGCAAAATGGGAGTACAGCACATCTATCGGCTGCTTGTCGAACAGCGTTGCTGCATATTTTTGCATCAGCTCTCGACGCTTCCAGATGGATTGCTGCTTACTGCCAATCGAGTGAATTCGAATATTTTCAGGTACTTGGGGCTTCTCATCGCTACAGATCAAAGCATCCAGCGTATTTTGTTCCGCCAGTTGCTCACAGATGGATTTGAAGTATGTGTTTAAACCGCCGGGCTGCAAGGACGGCCAGCTAAGCCCTGTTGCTGCAATGCGAAATCCGTTATTGTACGACATAGCTGGTTTCTCCTTTCTGCTCGGTCTGTCCGTCTTCCACAATCTCTATTTTTTTTCGCCGCTTCGTCAGCTCATAATGCTTGAAGCAGACCAGAAACTCGTACATCACCCAAAAGACCGCTACTGCAAAACCTGCCAATCCCTTGCGGTATAAGCCTTGGACAAAATACTTCTGCACAAAGCGGGCTGGAGGTCGCAACAACAGCCTGGAAATCCGAAAGGATCTGCCTTTGTTAAAGGCCGTCTCCGCTTCGAGGTCCGTATACTTGTTAAAACGGGTCATATGATCACTGATACTGCGGAAGCCGTAGTGCCATAACACACCCTCCAGTTTAATGATCTGGGAAGAGGCTACATCCGGCATTTCATGAACAAGACTATTCGTAATGCCGTAAATACGCCGATTGTACAGACGAACCAAATGCTCGCCTTTGTTCATCCATTTGCCCAGAAAATCACCAATTCGAAACACGGAGTATGCTTTGGCCGGATCATGGAGTGTTTCCTTGACCTTCAACAATTCTCCAAGAAGCTCCGCATCTACCACCTCGTCCGTATCAATCAGGAAAATCCAATCAAATTCCGCCTTTTCAACACCAAACATGCGCTGCTTCGCATAACCGGGCCATGGGTTGGAAAACACTCGACAGCCCAATGATTCAGCAACCTGAATCGTATTGTCCTTGCTCCCTCCGTCAATGACGACGATATCGTCCGCAAAGGGCTTGCAGGATTTAATGGCGGCTGTGATTCGAGTGCCATCATCCTGAGCGATAATAACTACGGATATCCGGTTGTCCGCGGGAACGCTAGACATGTGGTTCATTAGGGGGTGCCTCCTTCTTTATCTAACCGTTAACTGGCTTTTTCCGGATGTAGTGTGACATCGTTGATCGGAGCCATTGAATATCTTGTTTGGAAATAAGCAGTCTCGGAATTTTCATTTTCAGAACGAATTTAACATTACATAAAATGAAAACGAACCGTAGAATCCCCGAAGACAGCATTGCTATCCCTGCACCCGTCAAGCCGTATCTCGGAACGAGTATAGACAGCAATGGTATGACGAGCGCCAATCCGACACCCTGTAGGATGGTAACCAGCTTGGGCTTACCCAGCGCCATGAATTGCTGTGCCAGCACCATGGTTCCTCCGCTGATAGCAACCTCAAGCACCAGTAACCGGAATACCGTAAGCGCTTGTTTAAACTCTGGACCATATAGCAATGTAAATACGAACGGAGCAATCAGCATCAGCATCGTGGCAGCCAGAACCGTTGCTGTAGAAGTCACCCGAAATGCCCGGAATGTTATCGCAACCGCGTCCTCCTTGTTTAACCCAGAGGCTTTGGGAAAGAGCACGACGATAATTGAGGTTGAAAATACATTCACCATCCGGGCCAGGCTGACCGCTACCGCATATAAGCCAAGATCAGCCGGTCTGAGCAGACCCGCAATCAGGATCTGATCAATGTAACTAGAAACCTGCCCCATGAGATCGTTGCCGTATGAGCCCATGCCGTAGGTAAAGAGATTTTTGAATTGCGTCCAGCTGTTCTTCACCTTCGGTTTGTACAGCCGAACCATTCGAATCGTGACACCGATATAAATCGGCAAGCCTGGCAGCAAATAGGCCAAGGCTGAGGTGTACGGATTCATTTGACCCGTCAGGATCAGGATCGCCAGACCCAGCAGCGTGCTCAGCGGCACCAGATACCGAAACAAATTGTACTGCTTGTATTCCGACCGGACCTGAAGCAATGCATTATTGATCTGCGAGATCGCGATAAGCGGACACATCATCATGGAGCATTGCGCGAACAGTATGACCGATGATGAAAAGGAGCGCAGCCAATAAGGAATCAGGAACACGCCGATGAGTGTCGCCAAGCCCCCGAACATCGTCGCCAGTAGCAAGGCGAGGCCATACAGCTTGCCTGTTTCCTCCGGGTTCTTTTTCGCATTGTAAATCAACGCGGACGGGACACCGAAGCTCATGCAGAAGGCGAGAAATTGGGACCAGTTCACCATCGCGGTCTGTTCCCCGCGTCCGGTAGGACCCAGGAATCGGGCCGTCAGCACGCCAGTCAGCATGTTCACGACGAGAATCAGCATGCTGAATATCATCGTTTTGACTGCTGCCGAGCTGCTATCCTTGCTTTTGGCAAAGCGAACCACCGTGGACCATAGTGTCCGAACAGGTGCGGATAATGTTTGTAAGTTTTGCACAGCCTTTACCTTCTTTCCGCGATGACATCTTTCGCCCACAGTCCTATGCCGATCATCATCCAAATCAGATAGCCGCGCATACCGGGAAAACCATTATCCGATATGAGACTGGCTACAGCTCCGGCCCACGTAGCCAATGCCAGTCTGATATAAGGCTGACTGGCATCTCGCTCGGCAATGCGGACGAGAAGGCGCTTGATGATAACGATCAGACCACCGAAGAAAAAGAATGCTCCGCAAATACCGAAGGTGAGGAAAATGGCAATGTAGCCATTATCCATAATCCCAAGTTCACCGAGATCGCCGCCATTATCAAGCTTGGTTCCGATTCCTACGCTCCCGATCCCCTGCCCCACCGGGTTACCGACAATGGCCGGAAGCATCGTATTCAACAGATCCAGGCGTTCATTGTACGAATGATCCTGTTGAATATCCGTCAACGTTTGCATGCGGGCCACCAGACCTTCTGCTCCCGGCAGCTTCGGAACAATGATGTAGAGAAGGAGACCCACGACAGCAAGTTGAATCAAGGTTTTCCACTTGCCCTTAGAGGATGAAGTGAGAATATAAGCCAGCAGCATAACGAATGCAATCAGCCAGGCCGAACGTACCAGCGTGATCAAAAGACAAACGACCGTCAGCAGGACTCCGATCCATCCCAATGTGCCGCGCCACCGTTTTTCCATCAGCATGGGTACGAGCGCCATTGCCAGGAAAATAGCGCAGGGACCAGGCGAGTTCATAGAAGAGAAAACTCTGATTTGGAGTGGCTCTGGTATACCGATAGAATTCATCTCTACGTTATTCATCCAAAACGCATCCCAAGGAGGGACTGTCAAATACTGAATAATGCCGTAAATCGCCACGAGAACGGCAATGTTAGCATAGGAATACAGCAGACGATCCAGTTCCTTTGCTTTCATGGGCTTAATCGCAAGATAAGGCAGCAGTAGCAAAGGAATCACATAGTTGGCTAAATCATAGGCAAAAACGATTCCATTTTTGAACAACCCGACCACACTTCCGTAGGCCAGTTCAATCCCAAAAAACACAGCAATCCGGGTCAATGGCTTTTCCGCCTGATGAATGCCACGCAGCACGGGAATAATCAACATGCTGCTTACCAGCAGAGGTGCCAAGCTCAACAAGGACACCGAGTGATATGTTCCCTCCATCCAGTCCACAATGCGCCGGATTTCCGGTCCTACTGCCCACACCGTGAGTGTGTACGGAATCAGCATCCGCGATTGAATGATCGCCAGCAAAAAGGCCGGAAAAACGAGCGCCAGCAATATGGCTCCCTGCTGGCTCATGGTGGGATTCATCTTGGCGCTGACAAATCCGATGGCGAGCGGCAGCATACAGGCCAACACTCCCATGCCGATCATGCTGATTCCACGCCGATTTCCTAACCAAACGGAAACCTGCTGATCTGCCAATCGACTCATGTTTCTCACCCCTGACCTCCCTTCATCCGGTTCCGCTTGAACATTTCCTTAAACAGCAGAACGAGAAACTGGGAATCCTCAATCAAGTATCTTTTCCACAAACGCTTAGGCTCCTGAGACAACCGCCAAAACCATTCAAATCCCGTCTTCTGCATCAGTTCCGGTGCACGTTTCACATTTCCCGACAGAAAATCAAACGTAGCTCCCACCCCTATCGAAATCGGAGCGCGATATGTCTCGTAATATCTGTAAATCCATTTTTCCTGTTTAGGTGCGCCTACACCGACAAAAACGATGTCCGGGCGAGCCTCTTGCAGTAATTGGACAATATGTCTGTTCTCTTCCTCATTTTTCTCAAAGCCATAAGAAGGAGAGTAGCACCCCACCACATTCATGTTCGGGTACGATTCCTGAAGATTGAGCATGGCCTTCTCGGGAATACCGTCCGCCGCACCCAGAAAAAATAACCGATAGCCTCGATCCTCAAAAGCCTCCCCCAGCCGGGTGAACAAATCGGAACCTGACACCTTTTGCTTGAGGGGCTTTTTCAGCAACTTGGACGCCCAAATAATGGGCATTCCATCGGCCACCACAGCTCCCGCATCGGAATATACCTTGCGGAATTCATCATCCTTGCGAAGCTTGATCACATGATCGACATTACAGGTCAAAATGTAGGAATGACGCTGATGCACGATAGAAGTATCTATAAATTCGAGTAGATCGTTAAAATCATAATTATCAAAGTTGACATCGAACATGTTCACTCTGCTCATCGTATCACTTCTCTTTGCGAAAATCGGTTTGCGTAGATGTCTGGTATAAAGCATTCAAATACCAGCAAAATGGAATAATCATCTGAACCGTCGACAACGTGTTATCTGAAAACGAATAAATCAGAAAGCCCGCAATCAAGCTTGCAAAATAGGGTTTGATTGGCTTGGCAAGCGACCGGTAAATGAGAACGAACACGACCAGCAATGAAAGCATCAATAATCCGCAGCCGATATATCCCGTGTCAAAATAAAAGCGTATATACTCGTTATGCGGCACGACAAAGCCTTTGAATAACGTCCCGTCGTTCGCAACCGTCACCGCGCCAAGACCCCTGCCTGACCACGGATAATCCTGTACTCTGTTCAAGAAATATTCCCATGCCTCCGAGCGTCCCGACAGGTCAATTCCCGTATCGGTCTCCCGCTCGAAGGAGCGTTTTTTTAAATTGTTCCATTGCAGGGCCACCGCCCCCAGAGCAATCAAAAACGATCCGGCCAGCGGTAGCAAATAATTGACTTTTCCCTTGAGATACTGCCGGGCGATATCGAACAGATACACAGCAAACATTAGCAGCAATGCCAGAATCGGCCCACGTGTGCCAGTGGCAATCAGAATCAAAAAGTTCAGCGCCAGCACCGTATAATAAAAAGCAGCTTGCTGCGGCTTGCGTTTGACCTCAATCAGTGAGACGGCAATCCCGAGAAAGGAGAGCATCGCCAGATGCGGCGGGATGTTCGCTCCCTGTACTCTCACTGCTCCCGTAAATTCCACATCGGTAAACGAATGCAGCCCTACGACCTGTAAACCAAGTCCAACGACCACACTAATGATCGGCAGTAAGCTGATCAGCCGGATATGCTTTTCGGCCACATCCTTCTTCCACTGGATTAGTAGAAAAAAGAAGGGCAACGATAGTCCGACGAAAGCTTTTACTGCAATCGAGGTCGTCAGCGTAGGCAGCCATGCTGAAAATCCAAATGTAATTCCCAGCATGATCACCAATGCCCAGATCGGATAGCTAAACTTGAAGCGTATGCCGTAAACGAGCATGCACGGCACCAGCAGGGCCAAAATGCCCAATTTGTACAATGACAAAATCTCGATGCCGAATACGCCACCCTGATACAGCGAATCCACCGATACCGCCGTGCTCAGCAGAACTGCATAGCTGATGCGCTCCGGATGATGGATAGAAACGGCCAGCAGAAGCAGTAAGCATACCGCCGCAATGCTGGCCACGGGCTGATAAGTAGCCGCAATTCCTACAGCAAGAGCGCCCAGAAGAAAAATGAAAACATGCTGTATTGTGTTTATTCTCGAAGTCCAAGGATAGTTGCTCATGTTCAATCTTTCACCCCGCAGCTGACTCGCTTTTCCGGTTGCGCAGCGTATCCAGGGTTCCCCGTATACTTTCAAATCTGCACCGGTTCAACAGCTTCCTGCCCTCAGTACGTGCCAGCAGGGAGTCCATCGTGTTGTATAACCATTTGGCTGCTGTCTTCGCCATCAACATCACGTTGCCGCGCAGACCTACGGCCTGAACAGCGTGAGACATGCCCTGACAGTAGTAACGGTTCATGATCCATTCCTTTGTTAACCGTGCCGCCGGAACAAAATGCTTCACAGCCATGTGAGGATGGTACATGATCGTTCCGCCATTTTTACGAATCTGCTCGAACACCCACGATTCTTCACCGGATAAGAGGATGTCTCCCTTTCTTCCCAAATGAAGTGGGAACATCACGGCAGCAAAGGCCGTTTTGCGCATAGCCATATTCGCTCCGAACGGGTTCAGTCCCGCCGGATATTCACGGATGGCTTTTCCCAAGTCAATAATCGTGTAGGGCAACTCAAGCGGTCCTGTCAGCCAGCCCGGTCGTTCCGTTTCAAACAAAGGATCTATCTTACCGCCCATGGCCGTCAGCTCGGGATTGTTCCCAAAGGTCGACATAATCGTTTGCAGCCATGTAACACACGGGATCGCATCATCATCCAGAAAAGCGATGACTTCTGCTCTCGATAACGTAATACCCGCATTACGAGCGGCTGATAGTCCTTGCTCGCGCTCATAATGATACCGGAGATGAATATCCTGACCATGTGCGGCACTAAATCTTTTGATCGTCGCCGCCGTATGATCCGTGGAGCGATTATCGACCACAATGATCTCAGCCAGCGCAAGGTCATTTAGCTTCAGCAGGGACATTAGCGTTTTTTCCAGCAGGTCCGCCCGGTTATAGGTGCAAATAACGACGGACACTGCGGGACATCGCTTGAATGCATCCATCAGTAAGCATCCTTGGAGAACAGCATTTTAATGCCTGTTTTCATGATGATTTTCAGATCGAGCCACGTATTGCGAACATGAATATACTTCAAATCCATTTGCACCATTTCTTCGAAGCCTACGCTGTTACGTGCGCTCACCTGCCAGTAGCCGGTACATCCCGGTGTGACAATCAGGCGTTGCTTGTCATAATCGGAGTATTGCTCAACCTCGCTCGGCAATGGCGGACGCGGACCCACTAACGTCATGTCTCCGACCAGCACATTCCACAGCTGCGGAATCTCATCAATACTCGTCTTGCGCAAAAAACTGCCAATCTTCGTAATCCGCGGATCGTTTTTAATTTTGAACATGGCGCCGCTCACTTCATTCAGTGCCATCAAATCCTTTTTCAGCTCCTCGGCATTGGACACCATCGAACGGAATTTATACATGTTGAATAGCTTCTCGTTCTTGCCCACCCGAGTTTGCTTGAAAAACACGCTTCCCTTCGGATCCTCGAGCTTGATCAAAACACCCACCACGATAAAAAGCGGCAGTAATACGATCAAACCCACAAAAGACAGCAGCATGTCGAGGAACCGCTTGGTTACCAGGTAAGACGTTTTATCCTGAATTTGTGTATTTCCGTATGGCATGTAAAACGCTTTACCTGACATGACAGCCTCGCCGTCCTCCGGTAAATTTTCCATGCTCATGCTGACGTGCCCCCTCTCAACCTGCCGTGGTTGCTTTCTCGGTCTTTTTCAGCCACTCGTGCATGGCTTCAATAACCGGATACTTCAAATCATCGCTAGCGAGTGCAAATTCAAGTGTGGTCAAAATATAACCAAGACGCTCGCCCACGTCATAACGTGTTCCTTCAAAGTCATAGGCGTACACGCGCTCACTTTGATTCAGCTTTTGGATGGCATCGGTCAACTGAATTTCGCCGCCTGCCCCTTTTTCCTGAAGATCGAGATATTTAAAAATTTTCGGTGAGAATACATACCGGCCCATAATAGCCAGATCGGAAGGCGCTGTGCCCGGAGCCGGTTTTTCTATAAAATTGTTTACCCGGTACAGGCGTCCGTCCTGTTGATCCGGTTCAATGATGCCGTAGCGGTTTGTGAACTCCTGCGGTACCCGTTGTACACCAATGACGGAATTTTGAGTTTCCTCATACTGATCCATCAACTGACGCAAGCAAGGCTTCTGACCTGTTACGATATCATCGCCCAACAGTACGCCGAACGGCTCGTCCCCGATAAAGCGTCTTGCGCACCATACCGCATGTCCCAGACCTTTGGGTTCTTTCTGGCGAATGTAGTGAATTTCTACTCCTGAAGAACGCTGTACCTCTTCCAGAAGCTTCAGCTTGCCGTCCTCCAGCAGTTTCGATTCCAGCTCAAATGCGTTGTCAAAGTGATCCTCAATAGCACGCTTGCCTTTGCCCGTTACAATAATAATGTCCTCAATACCGGAAGCAATCGCTTCTTCCACGATATATTGAATCGTGGGCTTATTGATAATCGGAAGCATTTCCTTAGGCATTGCTTTGGTCGCAGGAAGGAAGCGCGTACCCAACCCCGCTGCTGGAATAATGGCCTTTTTCACTCTTTTCGTCATCGCACTCATTCTCCTTGCTTCATCGAATTTTGGTGTTGCTTACTTCACCTGATTCATCACAATTCCAACCAGTGTCGCACCGGCCTGATCCATGAGCTGCTTTGTTTTGCGTAAGTCTTCCCGTTTGGTTCGGGCATGTCTGGCGACGAGAATCACGCCATCCGTCATGCTTGCGACCAGGCGGGCATCCGTATAATTCAGCGCCGGAGCCGAGTCGAGCAATATGATGTCATATTCGCGCTTTAGCCCTTCCAGCAGCTCCACCATGCGTTCACTGCCGAGCAGATCAGCCGCGTTGTATAAGGTGTCGCCGCCGGGAATAACAGACAGCTCCGGCACGCCATGCCTGACGATGGACTTGGAAGAAGCTCCACCGCGCAAATAAGCCGATAAACCTCCCGTATTCTCCAATCCGAATATCTCGTGTAACGCTGGTGTATGGAGATTGCAATCCACCAGAGCCACCTTCTTGCCTTCTTGTGCAAAGGAAACGCCGATGTTGGCGAGCAGCGTCGTCTTGCCCGCTCCGCTCTCTGGCGAGGTCAGCAGCAGAACCGTCCCGCGGTCCGTCTGCCCGATGACCTGCTGCCGGATGTATGTACGGAGGGATCGGAATGATTCCGAGACATACGATGAAGGATTGCTTTCTGTAATCAACATGTCATTCAATCGCAGCATATTTACGCTCCCCTACCCGTTCTTTGGAATTTCCGGCTGCGCCGTTGATGTCCTTCTTGCGAATGACAGGGATCGATGCAATCACCGGAATACCGATGTCCGCATCTGCCTCTTTTTCCGTGCGCAGCGTACCGTTGATGCTTTCCAGGAACACAATCGTGCCCAGCGCAATCATCAGCGATACGAGAAAGCTAATCGCAATATTCATGAGCGGATTCCCATTGGTAGGGTCAGGATTGGCCCGCGGGTCCGCCTCATTCAAAATTTTCACATTATTCAATTCCATCAGCCCCGGAACCGTCTGCACGAATTTCTGGGTTACCGCGTTAACAACAGCGGCGGCCTGTGAATAACTCCCTGCCTCAAACGTCAAGCCGATGACCTGACTTTTATCCGAGGTTTTGACCTGTAGCTTTTCTGCCAGCTTTTGCTGCGTCAAGCCGAATTCAGGATGGGCCGTTACGACAGCCTCCATAATTTTGGGTGAAGTGAGAATTTGCTTGTAGCTTTCCACCAAATTAAGACTTGTGTTGACGTCGTTCAGATTGTTGCTCCCCTGCTTACCGGAAATATGATTAACCAGCAGCTGACTTGAGGCGGAATAGACCGGCTTTACGATATTGTCGCTCACAAAGTAAGTCGTTACGCATGAGAGAATGACAAAAATCGCAATCAGCCACAATCTTTTTTTGATCAGGACCAGATAATCCAAAATGGTTTTCTCCACAAAAATCCTCCCTCCCATACAATTTCTCTTCTTATTTTAAGTATGATCTAATTGTACCAAGCTGCTGTGGGAACGACATGGAACCGGACGGCACTTTCTCCATCACTACAGGGGGAGGGGATTGTATACTTTTGGCTACGGCATGGTATACTTTTGTACCAGCCTTTGTCGATTATGGAAAAATAAATAGAAAAAAGCCTCAAAACCACCGAAGCTGGTGATTTTGAGGTTTCTTCTGCTACTCGCTATATAAACTGAACTGAAAAGTTACATTGGTGCCACTGCCCAGTCGGACAGTGCTTTCCATCGCCATTACCTTCAGCGCATCAAACGCTAGATGTTCTTGGCTCGTACTTCGCCAGACCAATCGCATTGGCATACAACGCTGCCTGCGTACGATCCGCCAGCCGCAGCTTGGCCAAAATCTGACTGACATGCTTTTTGACCGTAAATTCGCTGATGAATAACCGGGATGCAATCTCGCGGTTGCAGGCTCCCTGTCCCAGCTCGACCAATACTTCCTTTTCCTTAGGTGTCAGGTCGTCTGTCAGATTGCCCGCATCCTCCCGCAGCTTGTTCTCCAGAATAGCAGGATCGTAATATTTGCGTCCTTTGTTGACAAGATGAATCGCGTAAATTAGTTCCTCAGGCAAAGCCTCCTTGAGTACGTAACCGTCCACAGAAGCTTCCTCTGCTTTCAGGAAGTCTTCCCGTGTGGCCGAGGATGTCAGCAAAATAAATTTGCTTCTGAACCCGCGTCCGCGTGCTATTTTGATAATATCCAGGCCCGATTCGTCAGCAAGCTTCAAATCCAGCAGCACCAGATCCGGATCGGTTTCCTCGATTACCGCAAGTGCTTCCTGTTGGTTCTGGGCCTCTCCCGCAAACTGAACATTGGACTGCAAGGATATAACCGCAGCGAGTCCTTTCCGTACTAAAGGATGATCATCGACAATGACAATTTTCATGATTCGGCCTCCTGTCTACAGTTCAGGATTTGCATAATCCCTATGTATCCGATTGTTACCGCAGATTTTGTATTGCAGGATGTTCACACATCTTTATTCATAAGCATTTACTGGAATGGACAATCGGATCTGAGTTCCCTCTCCGATTCGACTTGAAATATCAAATTCACCTCCCATTGATTGAGCTAAATATTCCATATTCATCATGCCCAGGCCACTGCCTGCACTGACCGCCTCACCTCCTGCTACCATTCTCGCCGTCTCGAACCCTACTCCGTCGTCATGAATAGACAGTCTAATCACCTGGGGCGTCAATTTTAACTTCACATCAACCCGCTTGGCCAAGCCATGCCGGATTGCGTTACCTGCCGCTTCGGATATGATACGGAACAAAGCCTTTTGATACAAGTACGGCAGTGAAAAATGATCCCCATGAATATCAAAGTCAATCTGTACATGATTCAGCTTGGACAGCGTATGCAGATGGCTTTTCACCGTTCCTAACCAAGTTGGCCCCCCGCTCTTTTTCGAGCTTAGGCTATGAATGGCCCCTTTCAGCTCCCTGACTGCCTGGTTGGCGGATTGCTGAATCAGCTCAATTTGTTCCTCCACCTGCTCCTTGGGCTGATCGTGCCATGTCTGCCGAAGTGAATGCGTCGCGTATACAATGCCAAAAAGACTTTGTGATACATTATCATGCATTTCATTCGCAATCCGGTTCTGCTCGTTCGTTACAATCAACTGATTTTCGATTCGCTCCAGCTCGTAGCGCTCCAAGAATACGGCGCTCAGCTCAGCCAGGAATATGAGTTGTTGTACAAGCCAGCGTCTTCCCGTCAAACTTTGATCAGGGCCCAGCTTAAGACCGATGGTCGCTACAAAACGAGTCGTCATCGGTACCGTGATCATGAGAAAATCGCCCCATTCTGGCAGATGCCTGAAAAACGGCTCCCGCTCTTCCCTGAATTCCTCACGGTAATTCCCCAGCTCCTCGAATAGCTGCTCCTCTTCTTCCACCGTCCAACCTGTCTGACTGCTCTCCGGCGCATCCTCCTCCTGACTGTCCAGCCAGAAAAATGCGCGGCTCTGCTTTGTCAGCTTAACCGTGTAGTCCGAGATGACCTGCCCCAGATTTAATGCCTCGTTGTGGCTAGTCGTCTCCATGATGTGGTAAATCGACTTAATATGTTCCATCGTCTCATTAGCTTGCTCCTTCGCCATCTTCAACTCATTCTTCATGACGCCGATTACCTGCATGGCCATCGTGGTCACAATCAGCACCAGGAATAAGTTCGCATTCTGTAACACCATGTCCCACAAAAAATATTGACCTGGTGTAAAAAAGATATAACAAAATGTGAGTACCAAGCCGATATAAGAAAGAAGGAGCGTCCAACTGTACCTCATAGAAAGGTGAGCACAAGCCACCAACATAGGGGTAATCACATACCATTTGAACGGACTGTCCATCCCTCCTGTCGGGAGCAACAACAAAATGATCCCTGCGGTTTCCAGAGCAATGCTGCATTTCAAAACCATATCATGAAGTCTGTACTTGCGGTAAATCCACGTAAATAATGTAACAGATAAAAATAGAAACACAATAAGTAATAACTTCTGCCACACATTTAATCTGGATGATTCGAACAAAAAAACAAGCGACGTTAAAGATAGTGATACATACCGATACAAAAAAATCATTTTGTCTTCTGCTGACTTCTTCAACTTCATCCTGTCACCCTATTCTGTGTTTTGAAGGGACGATGGGGATTTGTTTGTGTACTCTAAAAAATCATAACCAATCCAAAAATAAATAACAAGACATAAACTCTAACGTAAACGGTTACATTCCAAAAAATTTGGTACTTTTTATAACATATTTACCGTTTCAGGAAAACATTTTGGGGGTAATGTCAGAAACTATAACGTTTGTCAAGGACATAAATCATATTTCCAGAGAACTAAAAAAAGGACTTGCTGGTACCACCGTGATCATAACAGCGGTATTCAGCCTGTCCTTTTTTCAGTGAATTTGGTGCGGGGCTACATTAGCCCCCGGCACGCGCCAATTCACGCATATTGGCTTCAAATGCAGCCAGCAGAGCCTCATCCCCGCTCAAACCGGTTGCCTCTTCTTTTTGTATCTGTTCAACCATACGCTTGTAATCCTTCGGAATCACCCGTACAAACTGCTGAATCGCATCCTGCCAGTCATCCAAAATACGTTGTCCCGCTTCACTGCCTGTGTACGTGACATGGCGCTGAATCAAACCTCGCAGATCCGCTGCTTCCGCAGGATCTTCCACGCCTTCCAGCAGCACCATCTCCAGGTTACAACGGCTTAGGAACGTTCCCTGAGGGTCATAGACGTATGCAATACCTCCAGACATCCCTGCTCCAAAATTCCGTCCGGTTTCGCCCAGTACAGCTACACGTCCGCCTGTCATATACTCACAGCCATGATCGCCGACACCCTCGACAACGATACGTGCGCCAGAGTTCCGGACGGCAAAGCGTTCCCCAGCAATTCCGCTAATATAAGCTTCCCCGCTGGTCGCTCCATACAAAGCCGTATTTCCGATAATAATGTTCTCTTCCGCCTTAAAGGTCGCTTTGTGAGATTTCTTCACAATAACCTTACCACCGGATAGCCCTTTACCTACATAGTCATTGCTATCGCCTTCAACGCTCAGCGTGATACCTTTCGGAATAAACGCCCCGAAGCTCTGACCTGCTGATCCGATGAAGTTAAAACGAATCGTATCCTCAGGCAGCCCCGCCGCTCCGTACTTACGGGTAACCTCGCTGCCCAGAATCGTACCTACGGCCCGATTCACGTTCGTTATAGGCAAGGTAGCCTCTACAGCTGTTCCGTTCTCCAGCGCCCCGGCAGCCATCGGTACGAGCTTCTGCATATCAAGCGTTTCTTCAAGACCGTGGTTTTGGCGTTGCACGCGGTAACGTACACTGCCGTCTTCCAGCTCAGGAACATGCAGCAGCAAGCTCAGATCGACGCCTTTCTTCTTCCAGTGCGAGTCGGCGTTCACGGTATCCAGACAATCCGTGCGTCCGATCATTTCCTGAATCGTGCGGAAGCCCAGCTCGGCCATAATTTCGCGGACATCTTCTGCGATGAAACGCATAAAATTCACCACATGGGCAGGATCACCCATATAATTTTTGCGCAGCTCCGGATTCTGCGTAGCTACACCAACCGGACAGGTGTCCATTTGGCATACCCGCATCATAATACAGCCCAACGCCACAAGCGGCGCTGTAGAGAAGCCATATTCTTCTGCACCCAGCAGGGCAGCTACCACCAGATCGCGGCCGGACAGCATCTTGCCGTCTGTCTCCAGCACTACACGGTCGCGCAGGTTGTTCAGCATCAGCGTCTGATGCGTCTCGGCCAGACCCAGCTCCCAAGGCATACCCGCATGGCGGATGGAGCCTTGCGGAGAAGCGCCTGTACCGCCGTCATAGCCGCTGACCAGAATAATGTCAGCACGGCCTTTAGCCACTCCTGTAGCAATCGTGCCCACGCCTACCTCCGATACCAGCTTCACATTAATGTCAGCACGCGGATTGGCGTTTTTGAGATCGTAGATCAGTTCTGCCAAATCCTCGATAGAATAAATATCGTGATGCGGCGGTGGTGAAATCAGTCCCACGCCCGGCGTAGAACCACGCACCTCAGCAACCCAAGGATACACCTTGCGTCCTGGCAGTTGTCCGCCTTCGCCCGGCTTCGCACCTTGCGCCATTTTAATCTGAATTTCGTCGGCGTTCACCAAATAATTCGACGTTACACCGAAGCGGCCTGATGCCACCTGCTTGATCGAGCTGCGACGGGAATCGCCATTGGCATCCGGTATGAAACGTGCAGGGTTTTCTCCACCTTCACCAGTATTGCTCTTGCCGCCGATACGGTTCATCGCAATCGCCATATCTTCATGCGCTTCCTGACTGATCGAGCCAAAGGACATAGCTCCCGTCTTAAAACGACGCATAATCGATGCAGCAGACTCCACTTCATCCAGTGGCACAGGTTCACCCACGGACTTCAACTGAAGCATGGAGCGGATCGTCAAATACTGTTCACTTTCGCCCTGCACCAGCTTGACGTATTTCTTGTACAGCTTGTAGTCTCCCGAGCGAACCGACTGCTGGAGCAAATGTACCGTTTGCGGATTAAACAAATGCTCTTCCCCATCGTTACGCCATTGATATTCGCCGCCTGAATCCAACACTTTATCGTTGCCTTCCTTGTCGGTAAAAGCCCGGTTGTGGTGAGCCAGCGCTTCCACTGTGACTTCCTCCAGACCGATACCGCCAATGCGGGAAGGTGTCCAGGTGAAGTAGCGATCAACGAAATCCTGTTTGAGACCTACGGCCTCAAAAATTTGTGCTCCACGGTACGACTGAATCGTGGAAATACCCATTTTGGACAATATTTTAACGACACCCTTGGTAGCAGCTTTAATATAATTTTTAATTGCTTTTTCGTGCGAAATGCCACGCAGCAAGCCCTGTTGAATCATGACATCCAGCGTTTCGAAAGCCAGATACGGATTAACCGCACTCACGCCGTAGCCAAGCAGCACTGCATAATGATGAATATCTCTCGGCTCTCCCGACTCCAGCAAAATACTAACACGTGTGCGTGTACCCTGCTTGATCAAGTGATGATGCAGGCTCGAAACAGCCAGCAACGCCGGAATGGCCGCATTCTCAGCATCCACGCCACGGTCGGACAGAATCAGGATGTTATGACCCTTGTCAATGACACGGTCAGCAGCCTCAAACAGTCCTTCGAGTGCCTTACGCAGTCCTTCTGCGCCTTCCTTCGCTTCAAAGAAGATCGGAATCGTCATCGACTTGAAGCCTGGACGGTGAACGTGACGAATTTTAGCAAATTCCTCATTCGACAACACCGGTGAATCCAGACGAATCTGACGACAGCTTTCGGGTTCCGGATGCAGCAAATTGCGCTCAGGTCCAATCGTAGTTGCCGTGGACGTTACGATCTCTTCCCGAATGGCATCAATCGGCGGATTCGTGACTTGCGCAAACATCTGTTTAAAATAGTTGTACAAACGTTGTGGACGGTCAGACAGCACCGCCAATGGAGCATCATATCCCATCGAGCCAATCGGTTCCGCACCTGTGAGCGCCATCGGCTCCAAAATCTTGCGCAGTTCTTCAAACGTATAGCCAAAAGCCAACTGAAGCTGGTTCACATTCTCATGCTTCGGCTCCGGCTGCTCCAATGCTTCCGGCAATTCATCCAGATTGACCAGATGCTCATCCAGCCATTCCTGGTAAGGTTCCTCGGAAGCGATACGTTCCTTCAACTCTTCGTCAGAAATGATGCGGCCCTCCTGGGTATCGACCAGCAGCATCCGTCCCGGACGGAGACGATCCTTGTAGAGTACATTTTCAGGAGCGATATCCAGTACACCCGCTTCTGAAGACAAGGCGATCAGGTCATCCTTGGTCACATAGTAACGCGCAGGACGCAGACCGTTGCGGTCTAGAATTGCCCCGATCTGCACACCATCCGTAAACGCCATCGCAGCCGGTCCATCCCAAGGCTCCATCATCGTGCTGTGATACTCATAAAATGCCCGCTTCTTCGGGTCCATCGTCTCATGCTTGTTCCAAGGCTCCGGCACCATCATCATGGCTACATGAGGAAGGGAACGTCCACTCAGATACAGGAATTCCAATGTATTATCAAACATGGCTGTATCCGAACCATCGGGGTTAATAACCGGCTTTACCTTGCCGATATCTTCGCCAAACGCTTCACTTTCAAACTGGGCCTGACGTGCATGCATCCAGTTCACGTTACCACGCATCGTGTTAATTTCACCGTTGTGAATCATAAAACGATAAGGATGCGCACGATCCCAGCTCGGGAACGTGTTCGTACTGAAGCGGGAATGGATCAGCGCGATCGCCGATGTCACCCGCTCATCCTGTAAATCCAGATAAAATTGTCCTACCTGCTCGGTTGTAAGCATTCCTTTGTATACAACCTTACGGCATGACAAACTCGGGATATAAAACGACTCACGGTTCTGGTCTTCTTCGTTATAGCGAATGGCAAGCTCCGCCCGTTTGCGAATAACATACAGTTTCCGTTCAAAGTCCAGTTCTTCCTTCAAATCGCTGCTGCGACCGATGAACACCTGACGTACGCCCGGTTTGGCCGCTTTCGCCGATTTGCCCAGCATTTCGTCATAAGTCGGAACATCACGGAAGCCCAGACAGTTCTGACCCTCATCTATGATAATATCTCTCAGCTTCTGCTCATGAACTTCACGAACCTTCGGATCATTGGATACAAAAAGCATACCCACGCCGTAATGTCCGGCCTTTGGCAGCTTGAAGCCCAGTCGCTCCGCTTCCTCTTGGAAAAACAGATGCGGCACCTGAATCATAATCCCCGCTCCGTCACCGGAGTTCGGTTCACTTCCCTGACCGCCCCGATGCTCCATATTTACGAGCATGGTCAAAGCCTGACTTACGATATCGTGCGATGGTTTTCCCTTGATGTGGGCAACAAAGCCCATGCCGCAGGCGTCTTTTTCGAATTGGGGATCATATAATCCCTGTTTGGGTGGTAAACCTGTCTGTCTCATGGAACGCAACCTTTCTGTTATAAAGTCATGCTGGCCTGAAATACAGGCGGCCGAATAGAAGACAGTGGCAACAAGAGGTAACTCAAAGAACAACTACGAGGATTGGGGGACAAAACATGTGACGTATTCAAGGCGGTACGGTCCGCCGAATGCGAATACTTTTCAATAATTATGCAATAGCTTGACTTGAAAAACACGTCGGATCTACTGATGAATCTAATTAGTTCTATTATTTTATCATTGACCTACCATGTTAGCAATTCAAAGTTTTTATGATTGTGATAATAAATCTTTTACATTACAGCTTCAATGTGACATGCAAAAATATACTATTTTTATGTATAAATATTCACTTTAAAAAATCCAGCCTTTCCCATTCCTGAAGGAACAAAAAAGGCTGATAAAGGATATCTGTTGAATATTCTCGTACTTGGATGTATAACCGCTATTCGCAATACGGGTTAAAATTCGAGGCTTTCACCGGGATTCAGGGCTTTCCCCTCAATCCCTTCTTTGTGCAGACGGTCACAGAAGGCGTTCCCGTCCTGCTCAATGCCCGGGAAGGTATTGTAATGCACGGGTATCACACGGCTTGCCCGCAGCCATTTGGCTGCCAGCAGCGCATCCTCCGGTCCCATGGTATAACCGTCACCTATCGGTAATACCGCAGCATCTATCGAGTTAGTTTCCCCAATGAGACGCATATCGCCAAACAGGGCGGTATCGCCAGCATGGAAAAATGTTTTGCCGCCTATGGTCAATAAAATGCCCGCAGGCTCACCCATATATATCGTTTGTCCATCCACATTTAAAGAGGAGCTGTGAAACGCAAGCGTGAATTTTACATGGAAGCCGTCAAATTGGTGACCGCCGCCAAGGTTCATACCGTGAGCCTTGGCTCCCTGAGATGAACAATAGTCAGCCAATTCCGCCACCGCGATTACAGGGCAATCGTTGCGCTTGGCAATTTCAACAGCATCTCCAAAATGATCCGCATGACCATGCGTCAACAGCACTGCATCCACCTGAATGTCCTCAGCTTTCACTGCTGCTTTAGGATTTCCAGTCAAAAAAGGATCAATGATAATCCGTTTGCCCTCTTCCTCCACCAGCACCACTGAATGTCCGTAATATGTGATTTTCATATCATCTGCCACCTCCATTGTCACTTTCAAAACTTAGGTACCTTTCCTTTACCCATTATACCTCTTTTTGCATACAAGCTTAACCTGTACACGAAAAAATACGTTCACAAAGCTGAACCCTGTTGTTTAGAAAGGGCTGTTATTTGTAGAAGGCTGCCTTTATTTATAAAAGGTATGATGGCCGATTGTTTTCACTTTGGTACGCGAATGATGAACCGTAAGATCCTGAGCCAACGTCAGCGACAGGAAAAAACAGGTATTATCAGGCACGGCTTTATGGCCGTTCAACGCAGCCGTAACCGCACGAATGCTGTCCTGGTTGGGCTGAACACGACGAAGACGCCCGTTCGCGACCGGACTAAATTGCGCTTTTTGATAAATCACTGCCTGAATCGTATCGGGAAATGGGGCTGACCGCAGCCGGTTCAAGACAACGTTGGCAACTGCCACTTTGCCTTCGTACGGTTCGCCTTCTGCTTCTGCCATGACTATTTTTTGTAGCAGGAGCAGTTCTTTAGCGGAGACAGGATAGCTCCAGGTAGACAACGCCTTGTCATCCTGAGAGAGCATTTGTGTCTTCGTAAAGTAGATGGTTGTAGGAGGGGTAAGAATTGCGGACTTGCTATGCTGGACTTCAGGTTTTTTCACGCCGGTTGCAGCATTGCTCCGGGCTTGTCCCGCCTGCTTCATCTGGGAAGCGGGTAACGGAGTCGGCATGATTTGTTTCCAGCTCGGCTGTTGGTGAGCCTTGGCAAAGATGGGACTTGTCCTGTTTGACCCGTTATGGGTCTCCATCCTGTCCCCGTGCGAAGGAGCCGAAGAATTCCCTGACCAGCTCAGAGATTGCATAGGTGCATTTTTATGATTTTTTTGTGTTTGTTGAACCTCAGCGTAGAGGCCTACCCCCAATATACAAACAAGCAGCACACTCAAAAGAGGTGCAAACCAACGATGTTCTTTAACGATTTCCATAATGTTCCTCCCGTGAACTTTAGGCACATTCCTCAGATATGTAACCCAAAATGCGCCTTTTGAATAACGCTGAAACACTATATCACTAAAATCGCTGATAGATCAAGGGTTTCAACTTAATAATGGTATTTTTTGAATTATTCGGTACATTGGTTTTTGCCCCATTCGGGTCGCGTACAAAACAAATTCTTCCACTTCCCACGGCTCGCCTATCCAATCATCGGACTGAAAAATAGACGCCGGAACAGGCTCCTGCCCTGTATATGAACGCGCTACTGTGATATGGGGTCGGTAAGGCCGTTCCTCCGGCTTAAAACCAAGCGGTTCGGTAGCCTGAACTATGGATTGGTGGAGCGGGTTCAAACAATCCTTCTGTCCCGTAACTCCCCTCCATAGCACACGCGGAAATCCATCTCGCCCAAAAGTCCCCGGTTCGCCAATACCGAGAGTGAACGGGGGATGTGCAGCGGCCGCCTGAAATAAAGCCCGTTCCAGTTCCGGTATATCCTTGGTCGCCACATCCCCCAGAAACTGAAGTGTTACGTGATAATCCCTGAAATCGGTCCATTTGCGAAAAGAAAGCTCATTCACATCCTGTTCCACCCAGCGCCGTAACTCCTCCTTATGCTCGCTCGGGAGAGCAATCGCGGTAAAAAGTCTTTGTGTCTGTGCTGTATGCGAAACTATCGGCTTTGATCCGTTCATCGTCATCGTCTTCCTTTCATCAAGAGCTACAGTCATTCGTTGTTATCTATAGTGACACAGCAAGCTCGTTTTTACCCCTATTTATGCAATCTTTTCACCAATCTGTTATCCTTGAAAGGATGATTCAGCAGAATATATTGGAAGCTCCAAAGAATCAAAAGCCGAGGAGGTAATGAATCATGGGAAACATCATCAGTTTACACCAGCTTACCGCAGAGCAAGAAAAGCAGGTTCGTGCAGCAGCCCCGGGCTATGAGCTGGTCATTGGCAAAGCCCAAGAGCTGAATCCTGAACAAATCCGACAGGCCGAGATCATTTTAGGCTGGTCCAAGCATATTGTCGAAGCGGCTTTGCATCCCGACAGCAAGCTGAAATGGATACAGACCTGGTCGGCGGGCATTGATAAGCTGCCACTTGCAGAGCTGGAAAAGCGTCATATTTTACTCACCAATACAAGCGGCGTTCATGCCGTTCCGATTACGGAGCAAATCTTCGGGATGCTGCTGTCGCATACACGGTATTTACAGCAAGCAGTTCTCTTGCAACGTCAGAAAACATGGCAGCCACCGGAAGGCGACCTGACGGAATTACGCGGTAAAACGCTGCTGATTACGGGCGTGGGCGAAATCGGTCGTGAAACGGCCCGGATCGCAGAAGCCTTCGGCATGCGGGTGATCGGAGTTCGTCGTTCCGGCAAGGATGCCCCTCATGTGAAGCACATGTACACAAATGAGCAATTACATGAAGCGTTGGGAGAGGCGGATATCGTGGTAAATATTCTGCCATTCACCGAGGAAACCCGTCACTTCTTTGACGAAAAGGCATTTGCAGCCATGCGTAAGGGAGCTTTCTTCATTAATGTAGGTCGTGGCAGCACTGTCCATACGGATGCACTTGTGCGCTCTCTGGAGCAAAAGCATATTGCCTTTGCCGGACTGGATGTATTCGAGGAAGAACCGCTACCCGCGTCACATCCACTGTGGAGTCTGGAGAATGTCCTGATTACGCCGCATATTGCAGGCGACACGGACCGTTACGCTGAACGGGCGGTAGATATTTTCCTCACCAATTTGAAAGCCTATGCTGCCGATCAGGAACTGCCGCTGAACTTGGTTAACTACAAAACTCAGTATTAACAATCTATTCACAGATCCATATTTCCCGGCTCATACCTGTCTTGTGTATGCGGCATTGCTCCGTGAGGGTCCAGCCTGACTCGGACAGCAATGCTGCCATCGGCTCCGTGCTTACGACTACCGCTCGTGCGGCCAAGCGTCTCAGACTGCGCAGCATCTGCTTTTGTTCATCAGCAGGGAGCACGGAGCACAGGTTATAGGGCATATCCAATATGGCCGCATCATAGGTCCCCTCCAGCAGATTCATATCTCCCAGTTTCACCCGATCCTCTTCATATCCAAAATGACGCAAATTCACGCGTGCCCCGCGTACCGCCAGCGGATTAATATCACAACCGCGAATATCTTTTCCCATGCTCAGTGCTTCAATCATTACATTACCCATGCCACAGCACGGGTCCAGCAACTTCAATCGGCCCGCATCTATATCCTGTGCTGCTATGTCACGCACTGCTAAATTCACAAGCGCTTTGGCTACCAGCACTGGTAGTCCGGTGGAGTAGTTTTGCGGCTTATGACGGCGCTCCAGCCATGATCTGTCGCTATACATGCACTTGCCGAGCAGCCACCGTTCTCCTACCCGTACGACACCCAGGGTGACATCCGGTTCCTTCATTTGCGCTTGCCCCTGAATACGTGCGCCAATGCGTCTTTCTATACCGCGACGCTCGTCATAGTCGGCCACGTTGTCGCCTTCCTTAAGGCACAGGACCTTGAAGGTCTTCCCTTCTTCAAGGTGAATTGCGGAAGCTACTTCGCATAGCTCATCCAACGTACCCGCATCTGCGGTCACATCCAGCCGAAGATGGATGAACGGGCTGGTGCCCGGCTCCAACCGCCGATGGGACAGCAGCATGGAATCATGCGCAGGCGGCTGGCCGAACAAGCTTTTCAACTCCAAAAGACACAGCTCTCGCTCGGTTTCATGACACGCGTAAGTATATATGTATCTTTGCATATTCATAGCAGAGCTATTGATTTCATGTCGGTTCATGTCAGATCTCTTTTCATTTAGAATCATAGCTAGAATTTATGGCCTCTGCTATAAGACGGTAGGATTGAAGCCGCTGCTCATAATCGGGAATGGGTGTGACCAACAAAAATTCATCATTATCGTACTCAACCTGCAAGCTGTGCAACCGTTCGGCAACATCCGATGCTGTTCCCACCAGCCAATTAGCCCGCATCGCCGGGTCACCCATCGTAATCTGTGCAGCCCACCGCTGCGCCTGTTCATTCGTTGAGGCACATATGGCTCCTACAGCAACCATCGTACGGGGCTTGTCCATTCGCTTGGACGGCTGAAAGCCGGAACGGTACATGCTCAGCATATCTCTCGTATCCTGCTCACTCATAAATTGACCGAACACATAGCCAGTTGAATACCGGGCGGCGTATTCGGCACTTTTACGATTTGTACCCAGCATCCACAGCGCAGGTGGCTGTTCAGGCATCGGGCGGGCAAACACGGGCACCTGCTCATACTCGTAGGTACCTTCCAGCAAAGCCAGCAGCGCTTCCATCCTCTGTGGCAGTTCAGCCACATGCTGGAGAAAGTTGCCGCTCAGCGCCATCGACGCATGTGGTCCTCCACCGGGTGCTCTCCCGAGCCCCAGCTCGACTCTGCCCGGATATAGAGCCGCCAGCAGATGAAACCATTCTGCGACCTTGACCGGACTATAATGCGGAAGCAAAATAGCCCCTGCCCCCAGCTTGATTTTCCGGGTCACTGCCCCGATGTGAGCCAGCAGCACTTCCGGGCTGGAGGAAGCTAGCCCCTCCATATCATGATGCTCCGAGGTCCAGTAGCGCGTATAGCCCCATGCTTCCGCACGTCTCGCCAGCTCTCCTGCCCATTGAACGGCCTGCTCCGGTCGGTTTCCGGGCAATAACGGCACCATATCCAGTACCCCCAAATTCAGTGATTGGGCAGGTATAGACTGAGAACCCATAGATATTCCCCCCTTCTTTTCCATAGTTAAAAACCAGTTTCTTCTACTATATAGGGCCAACATAAAGTGTTAGTCCAGATCGTAAATGGAACCCACCTTCAAACCATACAGCTCATTATATATTTTCTCGGCAAAAGCATCAGTCATCCCTGCAATATAATCAATGACCATATGCTCCCAAGTCCAAATCGGTTTTGCCTTGGCCTGATCACGTTCAAAGCGCTGAAGCCAATCACTCGGAATAATGGACTTGGATGTCTCTGGATCGAGAAAAGCCAGCCACAGACGTCTGAGCATCCATTCACTCCGTTTTTGCAGCCGCTGCACGCGCAGATCACGGATCATCGTGACCCAGGCAAAGCTTTTCAGCACACTCACAGTACGAAGCATATCGAGATCCTCGCTTCCATCCCGCACAAAAGTAACCTTTTTCCAATTGCCCGCTTCAATTACACCCAAGCTGCTTACGAATAAACTGACCCAGTACGCTTTCACCTCACGCCGGGTGCGGGAATAATCGTGTTCACACATCGGCATCTTTCCATTCCATACCTTCAAAAATTCGCTAAGCACAGCCGCCACCTTCTGTTCGATCTGAGCCAGTTGCCAGCCTTGCCAGAAGCTATCCTCCAACGTGGTGATTTTTTCTGTAATCAGACGGATCAAATACGGATCATATAAAAAATGCTCGTGCACCTCAATTTTCCCTGCCTTAATACCGTCCTCCAGATCATGCGCGGAATACGCAATATCGTCGCACAGGTCCATAAGCTGAGCCTCCAGCGTCTTTTGACCATCAGGAATTCCCCAATCCTCGCGGATGGAACGAATGTATTCCCACTCATGCAGATACATCCCTTTTTTGTTCAAAATCCCCGGATACGGATACTTGTTGATCCCCAGTAAAACAGCGTCCGACAAGTTCAGACCATCCACGTTCTCACGCTTCTCCAAAAACATAATCAGTCGAAAATTGTGTGCGTTCCCCTCAAAATGCTCGTAGATTCGCCGCTCACGTGCATATGCCTCCAGTCCCTGCTTGGAATCAGGCGTGAAACCTCCGGCGGCCGCTATCTTTTCCACCTTCGTCTCGATCAACTGATCCAAAATGCCGTCCAGTACCTCTTCGCCCTTGTGCCCGAACGGTGGATGACCAAAATCATGCGCAATGGACGCACATTCCACCACCTCGGGGTCAATAATCAGCCCGGCGTTATCCGCCTGCTCCAGCTCCACCTCGGGATGCCGCCGTAGCAAGCTGCGTGCCGCTTCGCGTGCAATCTGTGCTACCTCCAGCGAATGCGTCAGCCGTGTGCGATAATAATCGCCCGTGCCTGCGCCAAATACCTGTGATTTGCCTTGCAGCCGACGAAAGGTCGGTGAATGGATCAATCGGGAGTAATCCCGTTCATATGCTGCCCGTGAAGCGTCGCTTCGTGTCTGTTCCGGAAACTGCCGATGCTCTCTCTTGTTTTGCCATGTCATAAATCCCACTCCCAACGTACTCAATTGGAGTGATTATACATTTTTTTCACGTCTCAGGAAAGCTGACATGACTTGCATCAAGAAGATTGTATGTCACAGTTGAATGAATCGAAGTTCATTACACGAAAAATATCATATGAAAAAGGTGTTCCTCCAGCCATTAGGATTCAGGCCGGGGAACACCTTTTTTTTATTAATATTAGAATTATATAAGCTAAACTTGAAAAATGTACATAGAAAACGAAGCCCTAACGCTTCGCCCTCGGGTCCAGCACATCCCGCAAGCCGTCACCCATCAGGTTAAAGCCCAATACAGTCAGCATAATGGATATACCCGGAAAAATAACAGTCCATGGTGCGTTCTGGATGTATTGGCGTGAATCCGACAGCATTTTCCCCCACTCCGGTTGAGGAGGTTGTGCGCCCAAGCCGAGAAATCCAAGCGCCGCCGCTTCAATGATCGCCGTTCCAATTCCCAGCGTGCCCTGTACGATGATCGGTGTCAGGCTGTTCGGCAAAATATATCGGAGTATAATTCGAACATTATTCGCCCCAAGCGCTCTGGCAGAAGTGATGTATTCCTCGGTTTTGACACTGAGCACTTTGGAGCGCACCAACCGTCCGTACGTTGGTACATTGACGATCGCAATGGCATACAGTGCATTTTCCAGGGAAGGCCCTAAAATAGCAACGATAGCAATCGCCAGCAGAATCCCCGGAAATGCCAGTAAAATGTCGAACAGCCGCGAGATGATCATGTCTGCCCATTTTCCATAAAATCCCGCAATTAAACCCAAGGCCGTTCCTACGATCATCGAACCAATGACGGACAGAAAACCGACCCACAACGAAATTCTGGCTCCATACAGCGTACGGGTCAGCAAATCCCGGCCGAGATCGTCCGTCCCGAACCAATGCTCTGCGGAAGGAGGCTGCAAGCGACCCACCAAATTCTGCGCTTTATAGTCAAACGGAGCAATCCACGGCGCGATCAAAGCAATGATGACAAAGAAGATAATAATGCTGAGGCCGACGAGCGCCATTTTATTGTGTTGGAAAGCCCTCCACGCCTCTTTCCAAGGGCCAGAAACGACAGGCACATGAACCAGCGTATGGCGTGTCGTCGGTATATTGTTGGGTTCCATCGAAAATTGTGACATCGGACAAGCTCCCCCTTGACCCATTGACGACTTGATTACTGATAACGGATACGTCGGTCCAGAACCGCGTACAGCAAATCGACAATCAGATTAATGATAACGAACAGGAACGCAATGATCAGAATCCCGCTTTGAATGACAGGATAGTCACGCGAGCTGATCGCTTCAAAAATGTACCGTCCGATGCCGGGCCATGCAAAAATGGTCTCTGTCAGCACCGCGCCGCCCAGTAGCGAGCCCGTCTGAAGACCGATAACGGTAAGCACGGGGATGGCGGCATTTTTAAGTGCATGCTTGTACACGACTTGAAAAGATGCCAGTCCCTTCGCTCGGGCTGTACGGATATAATCCGAATCCATAACCTCCAGCATGCTGGAACGGGTAATACGGGCAATAACCGCCATCGGAATGGTTCCCAGTGCAATGCTGGGCAAAATTAAATGCTTGATGACCGTCCATACCTGCTCCATACGTCCACCAATCATCGCATCAATAACCGCCAAATGTGTCACCGCCTCCACCGGATCACGGGAATTCATGCGTCCGATAGAAGGAAGCCAATGCAGCTTATTGGCAAAAATCCACTGCTCCATCAGACCCAGCCAGAAAATGGGCATCGACACCCCGACAAGGGCAATGACCATGCTGACATAGTCAAACCAGGAATTCCGCTTCCAGGCGCTCACGATACCCGCATTCATTCCAACAACAACGGCAAAAAACATACTCGCCACCGTCAACTCCAGCGTAGCCGCCAAGTAAGGCAGCATTTCCCGGGCAATCGGCTGTCTGGTGCGGATCGAATCGCCCAAATCGCCATGTGCCAGCTCGCCCAGGTAGGTTCCATATTGCTGCAACCACGGCTTGTCTAGCCCCAACTGCTCACGTAATGCCTGTTTGGACTGCTCTGTGGCCTTGTCTCCCAGTATCGTTTCCGCCGGATCCCCCGGAATGGCATGAATAATCGAAAAAACGATAAGCGTCATCCCCAGTAATACCGGAATCAAAACGGCCAGTCTTTTTACAATATATGAGTTCATACCAGAATCACCGCCTGCTTGCGTATGTGCTATTTGGACTATTCAAAATAAACGCTACTATACGATTCAATACCTGCTGGAGAAGGCACGAAACCCTTGAGATTCACTTTGCCCGCCATCAGCGGTGTGCTGTGAACCAGTGGAATCCACGGCGCATCCTGTTTAATAATCACTTGTGCTTGTTTGTACATTTCCGCACGCTTGTCCTGATCGACCTCAACCTGAGCTTTCACCAATATTTTATGCAGCTCCTCATTGACATAAAAACTACGGTTATTGCCCGGAATTGTATCCTTGTCCAGCAGGGTGTACAGGAAGTTGTCCGGATCGCCATTATCTCCGTTCCATCCCAGCATATACAAATCATCTTTCTGTCCCGCCTTAACATCATCCAGATAGGTGGCCCATTCCGGCGATTGGATGTTCACTTTCACACCTATTTTTTCAAAATCAGCTTGAATGGCCTCCGCTACCTTTTTACCGTCAGGCATATACGGACGAGATACAGGCATCGCGTAAAAGGTTAACGGCTCGGTAAGCCCATTAGGGTAGCCCGCTTCTGCCAGCAAGGATTTGGCCTTATCCAGATCGTAGGCATAATCCTGAATGCTGTCGTTATATCCCCATAACGTAGGTGGCATCGGATTGACCGCAGGCTTGGCTTGTCCCGCAAACAATGCATCAATAATGGCCTGCTTGTTCACCGCATGGTTAAGCGCCTGACGCACCTTGGGATTATTGAATATCTTTTTCTTCAAATTAAATCCGATATACGCCACATTAAAGGATGGGCGTTCAATTTTTTGCAGCTCATTGTTGCCTTCCAGTTGCTTCGCATCGTCCGGGTTCAGATCCTCCATCAGATCAATTTCTCCGTTTTGCAGAGCATTAAATCGCGCGGTATTATCGGGAATAGAACGAACAATGATCTTGGCCAGCTTCGGCTGTCCCTCTTTCCAATAGTTTGGATTTTTCTCCAGCGTGATACTATCGTTCCGTTTCCATTCCTTAAATACAAAGGGTCCCGTACCGACCGGATTGCTCTTGAAATCAGCCTTTTTTTCCTGAATAGCCTTGGGGCTGGCGATACTAAAGGATGGCATAGCGATATTTTGTAAAAAAGGCGCCTGCGGCTTGGTCAGTGTAAACTGAACAGTGTTCGCATCTACCGCTTTGACCTCCTTAATCACCCTGCTGCCTTCAGGACCAAACATGGAATCATAATAATCATACGAGTCCCCTTCAAATTTGTATGGACTTTTCGGATCAGACCAGCGGTTAAAGTTAAATACAACGGCTTCTGCATTAAAGTCGCTTCCATCATGGAATTTTACACCTTGACGTAGCTTGAACGTATAAATCAGTCCGTCCGGTGATACTTCCCAGCTCTCTGCAAGCCCCGGCTGAATCTCCGTGGTGCTCTCCTTGTATTCCAGCAGGGTGTCGAACACTTGCATCCCGATTTTTAGCGATTCACTTTCGGTCACAATCGCAGGGTCCAGCGCCACAGAATCTCCACCGCGTCCATAAATCAGCGTATCCTGTACGCCCTCGCCCGCTCCGCCCGGCGTTTTTCCCGTCTCTGGTTTTGCGCCTTCATTGGAACCTCCACAGCCCGAAAGTGCCAGAACAGCACCTAACGCAAGTACCAGCAGGATGGTCCAAGCTTTGTTTTTTGCGTACTTTTTGCTCATGCAGCAAACCCCTTTCACACCTCGTATATTGTTAGTTCGTTGATACCGGATGAATGTCCAGATAACCTCTATGATCTAATGGACACAGCGTCCACATTAAATCTCATGACACACAGATACGTAAGCTTATACAGCAAATATCTACCACATATCGTAAGGTATAAGCGAGTAATTGCGGTGAATGGCTAAAAAGAATAACCCCTTTATATTCAGCAGAAAAAACTGCTTCCGGGTCGCATGTGCATTATTTCGAGTAAGTCTAACGGAATCAAGTTCATTTTCATCCTATTACCGAGTGATATCATTTTCTCTGATGGAAGTTATTTCATAAGTAGGAGGTGTGAAAGGTAGTTTTATATGTAGAAGTAGATATCAACACCTGTGGTTCAATTCAATCGGCCTCCGTGATGTATGCCTAAAGTTTCGTACCCGATGCGAAGGTCTGTGAGGTTATGAGTAAGATTGCTGTCTCCAAGCATTCAGCTTTTGTTGAATCATAGTGAAAAATGTCATATATACTCACAATATATACAAGTGATTACATGAATGGAGAGTGATTACTGGTTACTTTACTATAAAATGAGATGGTAGACAAGAGCGTTTTCATAGATTTTTTTAAATTTTCCAACGTTTCTGGAGAGCAATGTTAGTTAATATAACAGGGAAATATCTACAAATATATGAAGAAGAACGCGGCTCTACCATCTGCTCGCGTCCCCTTTGCAAGATCCAATTTCCCCACTTGGCTCCTGTTTGTTCAGTAGTTTACGACGATTTCTTAAACACACCCAGACGGTTCAAGACGACAAGCAGGCGATAAAAATCATAGCTGCTCGGCAGCTTCGCATCCACAATCGGACTTGCTGGATTAAAGGCAACGGCTGCGGCTACAGCTTCCTTTGCCCAAGCTGGCACTTGCATCGCCTGACGCGCCTCCAGGTCAGCTACTCGCTGATCCACTTTTTTAATATAAGCGGTCTGTTCGTTCAATGTCTGTTTGAGCACATCCTTACTGTTTTCAAGTGCGGCAACCTGCTGCTGCAAGGCTTTAAATGCCGCTTTTTCCTCTGCTGTCATCGGCTCATCCCCCTCTTCTCCTGCAAAAGCTTGGCGCAGCTCTGCCTCTGTTCCTGCGTATACATTCAGGTCAACTGGCCCTTGAATCCCATCAACTCGTCCATTGTCGCTGTGTTGCCAGAAATCCCACAGCTTCCATGCTGTGATATCGTTGGGCACTCGTGTGCTGTAACGCGCGATCCATAGCTTGTAGGCTCCCAGCGGCGCTTTAAAATGGGTCGCAAAAGCGTTTCCCGTATATACCATCGGCTTGCGACCACTTACCCTTTCAAATTCCGTCAAAAACGCCATAGCTACTTCATGGATCGCCGCAGAGCTAAGTCCACCCGGATTGTTCTCATAATCCATGACCGCAGGAAAGTCCAGCGCTTTCGCGCCTCCAACCCGATCCAGCACCTCGGCAAAATGTCTGGCCTCCGCTTTGGCCGCGTCAACGCTGGTTGCATCTACAAAATGGTAAGCTCCCAGCAGTACTCCTGCTGCCTTGGCCTCTTTTGCGTTAGTGATAAATGTCGGATCGACGTAACGCTGCCCCTGACTCGCTTTAATAAAAGCAAACGATTTGCCATCGGCTCGTACACGTTTCCAATCAATATTTCCCTGGTACCGGGACACGTCAATGCCTTCGGCAGCGTTAGGACTGCGATTTTGCATAAGGCGATCCCTCCTTGTCTTTCATAATATTGTATCCGATGATGTTACTGTTATAACTATGCTTGGACCGTTGAAGCGGTCCGGGCTTTTCCACCTCGATGCTGAAATGGGGCAGAGGTGCATTCTGCTCCCCTTATGAAGCTTTATTTCCTTTGTCGGAGGAGTCTTTTTGCTTTATCTTTGCCCCACTCGACTTGCTCTCAAAAATCGCCACCGCATTCCGTAAAATATCCGGCATCGGCACACCCATCCTGCCTACATTTTCAATAATCGACAATAGTTCATTTGCCAAATAAAAGAAAACGACGGCATCCCGGAAATAATGTGCATCCCCGAGAATACCGTCGATCAGATGAGCTACCGTAATCATCAAAAACACCGTGACCTTGCGAAAAATACCGTAATAGCCTTCTCGGCTTTTCAATGATCCATTAATCCAGGCCGCCGCCCAGCCGGTAAAAAAGTCGATAATGACCATCCATAACAACAACGTCAACATCGTCGTCCACCCCCCGAAAAAATAACCGATCAAGGTCCCCGTGGAAAACCCCAGCCAAATCTGATCGACCTTTTCATGCATGCTTGTTCCCCCTTTTGAATCAAGGTGTAAAATGAATGCCCTCGGGTTGTCCAAGGGCACAAAAAGACACGCTCTGTTGTGAGGCGTATCTGTTATAATTATATTTTTGTTTGGTTGCTAATTTTTTAAATTTATGGATAATGAAATGTATGGCCAACATATTGAAAGCTTAATCATTACTATGGATGCCACTAGCTGGCCACTTCATTGATGGGATATTTAAATATACATTTAGAATAAAAAATCCTATTTTAGGATAGTTGGTAATCCTTTAAACCTACATATACAGTAGATTACCTTTTAACGCTGAGCCATAAACCGTTGGAGTTTCTGGATTCCTACTATCAACTGATCCCATAATAGCGCCTGGTAATAAATAAAATTCTTTATTAATATTAAAGTTTCCAGGTACTCCGAAAACCGACACTCTAGGCTCATACCAAACTATAGTGATTTCCCTTGCCCTTGCATCAAATGTCCATGATCTTATTGCTGTTCTAAGTTCATTTTCAGCACCTCCTTTAGCAATTGTTAAGATATCGAATGTAATTCCGTTAGAATCCATCATTCTTATCAATGGGGTTCCCCCATCAAAAGTTCCCGAATTTCTTCGTATAAATTCATATGAGCCTGTCGTATCCGTAGCTGTAAATGAAATCATAGTTGTGTTTGCCGGGAAGGTAAACCATCTCGGACCGTAATACACACTACCTGCTTCTTGCTTTCTATTCGCTATTTCATACGACTGGTTTATACTGGATTTGACTGGGGATATATTTTTTACTGCATCTACAATTTGCCCCCAGTCCATTGCGGTGGATGCACTTCCTCTTTTGGCGTTAATGCTATCCACCACGGACTGCTTCGCATTAGCGCCAGATTGCTTTACCGTTTGTATCGCTTGTTTTAAACTTTCGAAATTACCGTCTGTGTTTTTAAATTGAAAGTCGCCACCTACCAGTCGGGCTGGTACTTGTGAATTTGAGTATAAGTCAATTTGCCCATCAGCAACCCAATCAAAGCCTGTATCGTTATCTCCAATAGGAACTTTCAAGTTAGATGTAGCGCCAAAATTCGTATTTTGAGCAATCCAAACTTGTCCTGTTGTAACCACACGTCCTGCTTGTAAAGTTAACTCTCCTTCCCCTACTTGCTTCGTCCCATTAGATGCGATAATACGTGAGTCAAAATCCACATCATTACCGCTAGTGTGAAAGTCAATATAAGCAGGACCTGCTGTAGTTGCACCCTTACGCATCTCCAAATAGGAGGTATTATTGTACATTATTTCATTCCATAGACCCCATCTATTATCGTAGGAGTAGAAACTACGCGTGAAAAGTCTTTGATTGTTGGGAGGAAACGTGGAGAAAAATTGAATAGCTCCCGCGGCAGGACTAACTTTTAAATAAAAAGCTTCTTTTACGGGGATATTCCCCAATGTGGAAGCATCAGCACTAAATGGACAATAAAACTCCCCTTCTGATTTATAATTGTTCAAATCTACATTTACTGGAATGAGCGAAGCCTTCTTTAGACTACCATTCACAGCATCCATAACAGATTTTATCGCCTTCGACGTAGCAGCTAATTGCTCTGACGAACTATCCGTAGCATTGCTCAACTGCACTACACCTTTATTAGTAGTGGTCGCATCTGGAATTTCCGGGTCCAGATGTGCAACTTCCTCCTTCAATGCCCCAACTGCCCCATCGATTTTATCCCAGTTATCGTTCAACATAGTTTGAATATTAAAAGTCTCATTACCATCCATAACAGGGTCCTTTTTGAGTAGTTTCAAATAGTCTGTATTACTAGCCACTTATTGAACACCTCCTGCAAATTTAGACAATATGGTCTGTTCCATTTCCCTCAAAATCTTCTTCTCATGAATATCTCGAATTAACAAATATCTAAACTCATATTCTACAGACAAATGAGCCGGCTTAATCTCTTCAATTGCTGCTTTAAGATCCTCTAGGTTTGGAGGAATACCAATAGTATCTATAAATTTGACCGTGAATCCCCATTCAGTGTGTTGAAAGGTAACATTCACGGTGCCACCGTCATACGCCTCAGCTACATTTTTAACAAGTCGACCCGAAAATTTGCCGCTCCCACGGAGCTTCGATTCTACGACCGAACGTCTCTGCTCCAGCGGCTTTTTCAAATCAGCAGGAATACCAAGTTCATTCTCCCAGCGATCCAGCGCCCATGTAGAAGTGCGAACAAAAAACTGGGCCAATGTCTCATCCAATGCAAAATATAGAGCATCCAATTCACTACCCTTTGCGTCCATATCAGCTTGCATAACACGAGAGATTTCGTAATAAGCAGGCAAATAGGAGAATAGCTCCCGTCCTCGCACACTGCGCATTTGACTTTTGATATCCTTCATTACACTCTGTATATTGTGTTGATTATTGTTCAATCCATCACTATACACCGACGATCACCATCCCTTGCTCCGTCGCCTGACCAAATTGAATCCTTTTATGCTGATTACTCCATTTATTCATTTTCGGCTCGGAACGATCAGTCAGGGTCGGATTCATTCTTTTACACATGCTCGTCCCCCCTTTGGGTTCAGACTGTTTTTTTGTTCTGTTCGCTATACTGTTTTCTTGCGGAAAATAGAGCTATACCATTTAGCCGTTTCTCCCTGCTTATTCGAAACATCCACAGATGACGAATCTTCTACGTTACCCGGTACCAGATCAGAACGTTTGGATAAAATAATCTCCATTACCTTCCCACGCTGTTGTTCATCCAAAACATAGCTTCCAATGATCGTAGCTACGTCGCCCTCTCCCCGATCACAGCGGGTGATGCAGGCATGAGTACAAATACGTAATTGAGCCTCTGTTAAAGCTGCCATGGTTATGATTTCACCTCTTTTATAGAGATTTTTGATACTGTATAGAATAGTCAGTACACGTTATTTTCCTGTGTTACCAAGCATGAGTTGGGTCAGCGTTACTTCCAGATCTGCAATACGCTGCTTCAATTGGTCTGCCTCGCTTGGCTGTTGCTCCGCTTTTTGTGTCAGCTCCTTGATCGCTTCGCCACTTAATCCTTCACCCCAGAATGTCGTTGGGTCTTTTCGTTCTGGAGTTGTAAAATTTGGTGCAGAATATACAGGTTCTTCCCCACGTTCTTTTTCCGGCTTGCTTTGCCATTCATCATGCAGCTTTTGAAATGAAGTTTGGGATTCCTTGCTCCGTTGCTCATGCGCGTTTTGGGCCTCTAGAATCTTTTGGTTAAACTCTGCTTCATAGATCAGCCAGCCTTGGATGTCAAAACGGGGATGGTATAAACCTGGTGGCACTGGAATACCAACGGTATAGCCAACAGGGATGTTTTTTGAATTTGTTTCATCTATGGCACTCGAACTACCGTCAGTAAGCTGGTAGGTGTCTAACTGCTGGTCTGTATCAGATATTGGGAGCGAAGATGGAGCATAAAAAGGGACGACGCCAGAAAAGGCATCGTCCACTAGCTCGTCCTCCAGATAGAGACCATCTGTATTTACTTTAGGTAATGCTTTCATGTGTTGCCCTCCTTTATTGTTCAGCTAAGAAAGATATACCGTCCAGCCATACACCAGCATAATTTATATTCTGTAATAACACATTTCCTACCGCGTCAATGATCAACGTTGAGTTGGTAGATGTGCTACCGTTTCCGTATGAATAGGTTGGTATCTCCGTGCGTTGGTTTGGCCGGAAACCTTCGGGCAATTTAAAAATACGTGTACCTGCTGTGGTAACGCCACCCTGAATTTGTCCTTTGAAACGAACAACACCGTCAGACGAACGAAAATACCCTACAGGTATTGTCTGACCCCACCCATTAAGCAACGTCGGGGAAATCCACGTTGGGCTGTCCTTATCAGCTTTCTTATTCTCCAGAACTGACACCCGCGATGTATTCTGCTGTACGCTATCTACCAAGTCCAGCAGCAGAGATTTTTCGTTAGTTGGGCAGGAACCTGTAAACGGTACGACAGGCGAACGGTCAAGCATCAGGTAGGTGACACTGTACGCCTTATCCGGTAAGAAGGAATATAATTGGTCAATAAAAACTTCTCCGTACCAGTTACCATCAGGTGAGAATACCCTTCCCCAATTGAAAGCCTCAGATTTACCGTTTCCGAATACATTCAAAATTTTGCTCGGTTTTTGCTTTAAAGGGTTGGCACCGTTACGGTTCATTGCCCATCTATTAGTAATACCCTCAGCGTAAGGAATTGGTTTGTTACTCTCCCGAAGCACAATTCCCGTGCCTATTTCAATCTGATTCTCTCCCACAATAAAGGTGAGCTGTCCCTCGCTAACGATAGGCTCCACGATAGGCGTTGCGAGTTGGTATACAAGTTGATAAGGCGTATACCCTGCATAGCTGCTATTCGGGGTCGATGAAGCAGCTACTAGATCACCAACTAGCCTCAACCAAGCCTTTGTACCCGTCCCATTATACTTACCATTAGCGCGTACATTTTCGGGCAAGTATGTATCAGAATCATACATCTTCCAACCCATAAAGTACGCCTTAATCTCGTCTGCTGTCGGTGTGTAGCTGTCTCCCCATCCACTGTCAGAGGTAGCGACAGAAATGTATAAATCTCCTGCGCCTGTAACAGCGTTTGTATCCGTTGTGCTACCAGTCGTACCCTGAGGGATGATTTTACCGTCAAATTTGGTTGCCCATCCACTCGCGGAAACTGCACCAGATACCAAACCGACTACCTTGACCTGCTTGAGTCCAGTGGATGAAGTATCCCCAATCACCCAAGATAACGAGCCCTCCAATACCAACGAACGCCACTTCTTCGACTTGAAATATTGCCCATCACGCTCGAACACCGTATCAGTATTCGCCCCTGTAACTGGATCTGCGTACAGGTCTGTTTGCAATGCTAACATGGCATCCTCACGAGGTTTGAATGATTTGGCTGTGAGTCCGATGTTTAACATAGGATTAGACATAGTTACGACTGTAGATGACGTACCAAGCAATCTGATATTCACCGCCTGACCAGCCGTAAACGTGGCAGTCAACAGACCAGCGCCTACCGCCTCAGCCAATACTTTTGTCTCAGGCTCATCCGTTACCGTAATCCTACCAGTCGCCCCACCGGATTGGACTGAGACAGTGCAATTTTGCCCAGGTACTAAAGGCGATACGGTGTGTACTATTTTGTTATCTACCGTGATGGAAACACTCTTTTCATCCGTCATGGTAGGTGTACCCTGTTTGGCTGACCACCCGTAGAAACTTGGTAATAAATTTTCCCCGTAACGAATTGCGTATGGATTACGCACAGGCATTACACTATCTACATAAGGATATTTTGAGGCTATTTGTTCTAGCGTCATACTGGCAAGTGCTGCGTATTCAGTATCAGAAATCTCATATAATCTGAGGGCGTCTGCATAGCCAACCTGACCGGCTGTTGTAACAGTTAGTCGTGCCATCGCTTGGGTGTTATTAACATCTGAAGAGGGCGAGAATGCTACATAAGTGAACTCCCACTTGTTCTTGGAAGTAACCAACGGACTTGAGAAGCTAGTTCCCTGAATAACGATGCGCATGTTACTACCAGATTCGTTGTACAAATTTCCTAGAGCAATATACTTTTTGCCTGCTTTTATTGTCGTTGTTATATTACCAAAACCGTCAGCAATAGCATTGGCAAGTTCCGATGTTATTTTTAAAGAACCGCCTCCTACTATGCTTTTTGTAACATCAATATTCAACGCAGACTGAAAGCGTCCAAACCTCGAAAGGGTTTTCGATGCTCCCCAATCCCCACCTGCCAAATTCACCAACGTACGCCCGCTAAGTCCCGTCAGCGAAAACGGCGCGGCCTTTTCCGCATGAACAATTTGCACCCCAGGTGACAGCGTAACCTCCCTACGCTCCGTTGTATCCAACCGCTTCTTAATCGCATCCACACCATCATTCACATCACCTGCAAAATTATCTACAGCGCGCCAGTTTTGATCCAAATACTTCTCCAGATCAAAATACGTTGTTTTGGGCGATGTACGATCAATTTGATTTAAGCCTAGATTTGGTGTTTTTTCACTTGCCATGTTATGCGCCACCTCCTAAATATCTATCCTGTGTTGTATGTTCATTTTCATAGATGGTCATAGACTCGACTTCAGCAATGGTCAGGTAGCGTAGTTTATATTCAACCGCTAAATGAGCCGGCTTGATCTCCTCGATGGCTGCTTTAAGATCCTCCACATTGGGCGGAATGCCGATGGTATCTATAAATTTGACCGTGAATCCCCATTCGGCGGGATGAAAGGTAACATCTACCGTACCGCCGTCATATGCTTCAGCTACATTTTTGACAAGTCGGCCTGAAAAAGTCCCTGCTCCCCGCAGCTTCGATTCCACTACCGAACGCCGCTGATCCAGCGGTTTACTGAGATCGGTTGCGATCCCTAGCTCCATTTCCCAGCGTTCCAATCCCCAGGTAGCGGTACGGACGAAAAACTGAGCCACCGTCGCATCCATCGCCAGATACAAGGAATCCAGTTCACTGCCCTTTGCATCCATATCGGAGCGCATCACACGGGAAATTTCATAGTAGGCGGGTAAATAGGAAAACAGCTCGCGTCCCCGCAAGCTGCTCATTTGCCCCTCTTCACCCATAGCTAGACGATTCGTTTGATTGTTCATGTTCGTACCATCATTACTCACTGACGCTCACCGTCCCCAGCACCGCCACCTGACCTGATCCAATCTCAATATTCTGATTGCTCTGTCCATTAATTTTCAGCTCAGAGAAATCAATAATAATCGGAATGTCCAGCAAAACAGCAGCAATCCGGGTATACCGTACCAACGGGTCTTCCTTGTAAAAAGCAAGCTGCTTCAAATAAGTCCGCACACCGCTTTCGATCAGCTTTTTGATTTCATCCAGGGTGGACGGCTTCTCTTTGGTACGCTGAACCTTGACCGAGATGTTAATTTCCACCTCTGTCGCAGGCATAATTGTCACTACAGGACCCGCTGGTGCCAGCCCTTCACCTTGCCCATCCTGAGTCGGATCGATATACTTCTGCACAGCAGCGACGATATCCGGACTGGCAGCACGTTTATCCGTGTCCAGCACATATAAAGCCACCGTACCCGGCCCTTTCCACAGCGGAACAACCTCCACACCGCCTACTCCTGCAATTTCATTTGCCCATTGGGTATATTGAGCCTTGTTGCCGCTCGTCCCCTGGTTCCGCACCTTGGCATAAAAACGCTCCAGCAACAGCTGGTCGCTCTCAATGTCCGTGCCGCTTTTCGTTTCCTCAGTATTGATAACGGAGGAAACACCATTGACCGGGCTCGCCATCACCTGAATGACGCCCGCAGGTACGTTACCGCTGCGACCGGGATTGACCGCCCGAATCGCCGCTTCTCCTTTACCCTGCTCATCCAGCGTGACCGCTGCCGTGGTCGCATACTCAATGGAGGCTTCCCCCGATACATCATCTGCCGGGGTCGCCACCAACGTTCCCACTGGAACGGTCGTTCCCGCTGTGCCCGTGAATGTGACCATACCTGAGGCAGCAACTGCTTCCCGCCGTGTCACTCCATGCTCTGCTGTTCGCAGATCCAGCTCAGGCGAGCGAAAATCCGGGTTATCGCTAGCCGCCGTACTGGCAAAGCCCCGGCGCAGCAGCTCCTGTGCCCAGATTGCCGCTTCGGAGAGCATAAAAGCCACCGGCGCCTGCGCATCCCAAATAAAAGAACCCTCGGACTTATCAATGTCCGAAGGCACTTTTTCCAGCATACGACTCAAAATTTCCTCTTCCGTCTGGTCTACCAAATACTCCGGCAAGTCTGCCATTAGATCACCACACTTTCTACAATTTCCGTTTCATCCCGCACATTCGTAATCTGGCAGCTAAAATGGCACGCCTCGCCTTCCCAGCTAAACGTAAACTGATCCACACTAGCCGTGCGAGCATCTGCCAGCAACGCTTCGGTGACCATGCGCTTGATTTCACTTTCCTGAACACCATGCCCATAGCTGCTGCCGATCAGTTCCTCCAGCTCGCTACCATAGTCGGGAGAATAGATGACGTGACGGTAGCGGGGGGTACGAATTGCTTTTTCACACCACTGTACCCAGGCTTCTTTTTCGCCTGTAGTCACGATTTTACGGCTGGGGCTCATAACAAATTCTCCGGCTTCAAAATCAAACCGCCAGCTTCGTCCAAATACCGCCCGATTATCCTCCAGAACATCCGGGTCCGTAATATCCGTCCAGAGCATATCATCCGTTTCGGGAAATAAATTAGCCACGTCCACTCACCACCTTGCACACCACAACCACATCGTTGCCGCTATTCACCCGAACCGCAAGTACGCGATCTCCGGGCTTAAGTCCTTCGTTCAGGCTCAGATTCACATCCTCCAGCTCGTCCTCCCCGATATAAAAGGAAGTTTTCAGCTCTTTGCCCTCCCAATTCTCCGACTCCACTGCGGTTGAGGTACCTTTATACATATGACGCGGTACAGACAGCAATCCCGGCAGCTCGGCAACCAAATAATCCTGAAGCTCATGTTTAAAATCGTCCAGCTTGAGTCCCGTGGAAGTAATCGTGCCTAGTACCGCGCCCACTCCGCTCAGCGCTTGCTTGGTATGCTTTTGAAAAGAGGATTGCAGTGCAGTAGCCAAATGCCCGTAGGGGTCCTTATTCAAGATAAAACCTCCTTTTTACATCGTCATACGTGCCCAGCTCCAGCGACATACTGCCGGGGTTCCCTAATTCCCTGCTCACTGAAATCACCAGCAGCTTCATGGAACCCAGCATCACCGCGTCTCCTGCACGAATCGTGTTCATATCCGGTGCATTTAGCGATATCGTTTGTTGTATGCCTCTCAGCTTACTTTTGGCCAACTCACGTGCGGCTGCACCCGATTTTACCTCGTCATCCTGCACGATCACCTGAAGCGTTCCATATTTGGCAATGTCCTTTTCCTCCAGCGCCATCACCTTGGACGGAACCTCGTTGCCCGTTTCACTGGCCGCCGTAGCCAGCACCTTCACCCTCGTGGCCGCGCCTTCGAGCGTACGGGATTGTGTCGTATCGGTCACTCTCTCCAAAACATACACATCTTTATTCGTTCCCAGCTCGTATAGCTCCAAACCGGAGGTAATCATCCGTGGATGATACAGCTTGCCGCCCGCCTTTGCCGTTTCACGCAGATCGCCCAGCATCATGGAATAGATGGACTGTGTCCGGTATACGGCACGCCCCAGCAACTTTTTCGTGTCTGGCAATGAAGCAATTTTCAGCTTCCAGTCCCTGGCATATTTCTGAAAACGCTGAGTAGCCGTCTGCTTTGCAGGGAGCAAATATTCATCCTCGGACTTGTCCAAATACACCGTGCGATCATACAATGTCAGCGTCATACGCTTGAGTCCACTGTTGGAGGTTTCCACTTCCCAAATTACCGCTGGAGACAGCAAGGGGACATAGTCTTTTTTTCCATATGGAATGCCACTAACCCGAATCGACATCCCTGGAGAAATGGGCGGCATATCCGGCGTAACGACCAAATTCACCGTGCCCTGATAAGCGATTTGCTCCAGCGAATCCCTCAAATTAATGTTCTCCACCAGCTGCGACAAATCATATTTATCCTGTAAAATAACTTTATAGCTCATGACAGCACCAGCTTTTGCCCCGGTTTAATCGCATTCGGATTTTGGCCAATGACCTTTTTGTTAAGCTGATAAATACGACTCCATTGTGAGCTGTCCCCCAGCTCCAGCTTGGCAATTTTGGACAAGGAATCTCCCGATTTCACCGTATAGGTTTTTTTCTTTTCTTTCATATCCGTGCGGGGCTTTTTGTTGACCGTAGCAGACTTCGTTCCACTGCCGGCTTTTTTGGATACCTTCATTTCACTCCAGGTCCGCAGCGAAAGATCAAAATTCACGTCCCCATAATCGCCGCCCCGAAAGGTGGAGTTATGAGACGCTACAATTACGGGTACATTTACAGCCGTCTCTGAAATAATGAAGCGTAATGGCTTTTGGGACAGCAAAAAACCATTCAACGTGTTCATGGCCTCCTGCGGATCAGGTACATCTTTATATTTGCAATACGATTCATCGTACTCCTTGGGAAAAAAAGAAGAGAAGGAGATTTCCTTCACCTTCTCCCCTTGCGGAAAATCAAACTCCCCATAGGATAAAATCGTCGTCGTATCAAATCCCTTTTGCCGTGAGATCGTCACTTCCTCGGGATTCACCGGAAATAAAAACTTAAATCCCTTGCCATCCGTTAAACTAAATTCCATCTCTTTCCTCCTTCCCCGTTACTCCCATCCTACTGCATTACATAGCTCCTCCGCTCGCAGGCTTGGTGTTCTGCGTTGCCCGCAGAATCTCGGCTTTGAGACGGTAGCCAATTTGCGTAATAAGTCCCTCCACATCCAGCTTGTTTTCATGCACAGTTACCTGTACAGCCCCTGCTGGAAGATTGAATTGGTTCGTAGTTTCCGTCTTAAAATCCTTCAAAAAGCCAGAGAGTGTTCCCATTTGTTCTGGGCTGATCTGTACCACTTGAGGAGTCGGATTACCATTACCTTTTCCTTTAGCTTTGACTCCATTGTTCGCATGAGCCGCAGTATTCAGCAGTGGGTTTGGATTTACACCCTGGTTAGCAATAGCCATCGGACCATAAGGGTTAGCAGCGCCTTTTGCACCTGATTGCGGGGGCACGTATGCGACTGCACTATATAAAGGCGGCATAGTTGCTAATGGCTTAAGGGACGCACCTATAGTCGAATGAGGCGGGATTGCAGGTTTAGGAACTTCAGGTGGCTTAGCTGGCTCTTTCTTAGGTTCATCTTTCTTACCAAAAGAAAAGAAATCAGAAAAGCCTTTACCAAAGTCTCCAGCCTTATCCGAAATCCAGCCTGTGACCTGGGAAGCTTTTTCCCCAATAAATTTACCAGCGGACTTTGCTTTGTCTATAATAGCGGGACCATAATCTGAGACTAATCCGCCAATTTTACCACCAACAAAGTCTCCCGCCATACCTCCAAGCGTAGAGCCAACCACAGTACCAATACCCGGAAGCAAAAATGAGCCTATAGCTCCACCTATCGCAGAACCAGCGGTCCCGCCTACAGTAGAACCAATAGCTTCTGCACGTTCTTTACCGGAGGTAGCCTGCGCAATGTTCACAATATCCATCCCATAGCTTAATGGCCCCATTAGCTTTTTCGCGCCACCTTTTAAAAGGTTTTTGAACAAGCCTGATCCTACTTCCTCAGCTGCACCAGCAGTACTTGGGTTTATAATGCTAGAAGCCGCGCTAGAAACTGCATCTATAGCAGTACTGCCACCGCTTTTAATATTCCCAATTATTCCACCGCCACCTTTTAAAAAATCCATTCCGCCTTCCAGCATATCTCCAGTACCACCGAAACTTTCTAAAAGTTCACCAGTGGCCTTACCTAAACTACCTTTATTATTCCATATTTTTTTTGCTCCATTTACTAATTTTTGTCTTTTTGTAGTTCCCCCAACTGGTCCAGCATCAGTCCACGCTTTTTTTAAATCTTTTGCTTTAGTTTTTAATTCAGAAAATCCCTTCATACCTTCGCCAAACTTTTTTACACCGACTAGAGTATCTTTAAGATTTTCCATAAAACCCTTAGGCTCCTCTTCCTTCTCACCACCGAGCTTCAGAGAGCCTAACTTAGTACTCAAATCCCCAATAGCAGCCGTATTGGCCTCCACAGCAGCAGTATTTGCTTGCAGTACTGAGCTAAGATTGTTATCAGCCTTAATTGGACCTGCTTTGGCAGCACCACTATTAGATGATGAGCTACCTTGAGAGATTGCCTTCACATTCACGTTCCCCGAGGCGTTAATAATCTGGGATTTGACCCGGTTAATCTTGTTCAACAGATTATCCAGCCCTTTGGAGGCCATATCGTTCAGCACAATTTCCGGGGCCATGCGGGTACGGCCTATTTTCAAAACACGCCCTTGAATCCGCTCAAAATAGCGTTCCATTGCGCGCAATTCGCGGTTCGCCTTAATGACGTTTTTAGGATCAATCACGAGGTTCATGCGGTAATTTAATGCTTCTGCCATATTTCAATGTTCACCTCCTTGTTTATGCTTTTGAAGAAACCATGCTGTCCATTTCCTGTTCAGCAAACGCCAACAAAAGCATGCGCTCGCCACGGGGGAGCTGCCAAAAGTCTCCGGGGCGGAGGTGGTGCCGGACCCACAAGTGGTACAGCATCGTCGTCATTCCCCCGGAGTTGATTAGTTTTTTAGATCAGCAATTTCCACCCCAAAGCCGGACAGTTCCAGCACTTTGTCGCCTACGGCATCCAGTTCACCCGCCAGCAGCATACGACGGACAGATTGTTCGCCACCGGACAGCTTCAAACGGCTTGTAATCCGGGGATCACCCCAGCCACTAAGGGACAAGCCCTTCACTTCCAATTTGCCGGTAGCTTCGGAAATCAACAACGCATTGAACGTCTCAGTATCTACCTTTTCATCCACTGCACCCTTCACGGTACGGCGAATGGTACACCGTTCACGAATGCTGTCCACCTTGCTGGAGGTCAGGCCGTGCAGCACAATTTTCATATCGAGGCGCTTAATACGAACCGTTTCCTCCGGTAATTTTTCAGCAGCTTCAAACAGACTGTTCAAGATTTGTTCTTCTGTCATATTTTCATTCAAGCTCATAAGTCATTCTCCCTTATTATCAATTTGTATTGGGGGAACGGAACACCTTACGGCATCCCTATTCCCCGTGTTCATATTAGTTCGCTACAATCGGGTCAAGCAGCTCATAACCTTCGAAGGTGAAAGTCGTTTCTTCCTGTACTTCCTCGCCCGCTGTCCAGTTGGCCAGCTGAATTTTGTCAGGAGTGCAACGGATAAGACGAATACTTTCATGCCCGAAGGCTTCTGGATCATCCAGTTTGGTAATAATCTCAAAACGGTTAAAACCACGACGAAGCATATCGGACGTCACCTTGTAGCCACTCATCGTGCCCGTTCCTTTTTTAATACCGCGTTTGTGTACCTTCCAGTCGTTTCCAACGAGATTCAGCTCGCGTTTTTCCATTTCCACGCTGGCTTCCAGCTTATTGATATTCGTCTGCCATACCCCGTCCACATGCGCCTGACCATACGTACCTAAAATGACTCTTGAAGCATCCAACATTTATTTTTCCTCCTCAAAATGATCCATAATATAGTTTTGGATTTCTAATTTTCCACGACATTCTTATTGCACGTAAAATGTGCCGAACAGTTGCTCCATCACGTCGGTCAGCTTCACATTCCATTGCAGGAACACTTGATCTGGCTCCGGTTTGATGACTGGCGCATCGCCATAGTAGGCTGGGTCGAGAATGACATCGTAGCCATCGGCTTCGATAACGTTGCTTAGCGACAGCTGTGCCAGGTATTCTTTGATCGCACCGATAAGTGCCAGACGACCTTCAACCGTGTTGTTGATTTTGCCAATGTAAGTCTCTTCGGCTGCACGCTGCAAGTCAGCGTTAATAGCATCCATGACGCGGATGGAACGGATTTTCTTCCATGCGTTGTTTTGCCCGGCAGCCGGGTTCACCAAGCTGTTGATCCCACGCAACGCTTTGACCTGACGGCCGTCGAAGAACAGCAGGAAGACACCATTACGGACAGCCTGCTCCTGCTCGGAACGTGTCCAGCGGCGGGTTACATCCTCAAAAGGCGTCACCGCATATGTCGCGGATTGATTCAGACGTTGACCTGCGATCAGTCCGGCTACATAAGCAGCCGTTTGAGCGGAGCTGTAGTCCGTACCTGCCAGACGCACGCCAGTACCCACGTTTACGATACCTTCATGGTTGAGCGCCAGAGAACGAGCAGAGGCCAGACTGACAGCCGTTTTGGACACATCATCTGCCGCAGAACCACCAAACACGGCGATAACGCCTTTGCCTTCGCTGCGGACACGCTTGATCCAGGCAGCAAAGCTTTGCAGCAAGGCCAGATCGGCTGCATAATCGAGCGCGAGGACGTTAAATTCCTGTCCTTCGAGCGCTTCCTGCATCGCGATATAATCCGCATTAACCAGCGTGCTATTACCACTGTTACCGCCTGTGAGATGAACGCCGCTGACATCCACCGGAATACCGCCCTTGCCGACAACTTCCGCCTTCACCCATACGTTTTCGCTGTTCTTGTTCATCGCTTCGGCAATCGAAGCAGCCGTACCGTCGCTGCCTTTATACGTACCCAGCAGTTTAGTGCCCTCATAGAGACGTACCTCACGGGCTTGCTCGTCACCCAAAGTGGGCTGTACCGTTACGGCAAAGCCATTACCGCGACTACCTGTGTACAAAGCCTGCAAGCGCAGCACATCGGTTGGTGCCTCACCGCCGCTTTTCAACGTCACAGTTGCTGGTGCAGCCGTGTCATCTGCCAAACGGTAGGCCAACAGCTTTTTCGGTCCACCCAGCAGAGCCAGATACAGCGTAGAATACGCTGTCGCACCATCCAGACTGTCATTCGAAAAGATTTGGCTGATCGCCGTTTCGCTACCAATCTCTACAAACTCACGTACAGGACCCCAATTGGCTTTAACTGGTACAACGACCGTACCGCGCGAGCCACCTTGAATCGCTGAAGCCGCTGCTGCCTGAAAATTCATATACAAACCCGGCAATACCGGTTTATTCGTGTTTTCCCATGTTCCGCCTGCCATAATTAATCCACCTTCGCTTTCATAAATTGTTCGATTTTAGTGTGTGCTTCTGCTACCGTGAACAGCTTGTCCTGTGTGCCAAAAAAGGCGCCTGCCAGCACTTCTTCCTTCACGGAAAACAATTGTTCCGCGTGCTCCTTAAGCTCCTCCAGCGTATAGCGGGGGCCGCTTGCTTCCTGCCCGGCATTGACCGGGGCCTGCTCGTTGTTTTCCAAGGTCACTCGGACCACCTCATTTCAAAATAGGATGAATTTCCACTCTGCGGATTAGCGCCGCTTCCTCAGCCGGACGCATACGCCGCTGTACCAGCGTCAGCCGGAGCTGACCGTCCAAAATCGCATCCGCCTGCAAATCTGCGGAAGCTTCCGCCGTGGACATATAACGGCCCTTCTCCTGATCCAGAGGGAGCTGAATTTGAGCGGCGAAGCCCTCAACCAGCGCGGAAGCCGCGCGGTTTTCTTCGGTGGTGTCCGGGGCGGTAATATGCCCGATGAACCGTTTGCGAAGTTCATACATGGAGGCTCCCGCCATCCTGGTCTCGCAGCCGCTCAGCCGCCATAGTACCGCGTGCCGCCCCGGCTGTGCGGGCCATGCATCGGCGTACACCGACCACGTTTCGCCCAACTGCTTCTGCGTCCAGCGGGTCAGCGCCGCCAGCCATTCATCCGGCTGTGCAACACCGTTTGCCGGAGCGGCCGCCGGACTACCTTCCGTTTCAGGCACATACACGCCAAAACGTAGCGTTCTGTAGGCCTTGCCCGTTACGGTATCCAGCTTTTCCGCATCCCGCACGCCCAAATAGTGCGCGGTAAAAGCCGACGTGTCCTCGCCTTCGCCTGTCACCGGTTCCCGGTGCAGTCCGGCAATTAGGGCGTTCGCCCATACATCGGCCTGAGCCAGCCCGGCTTGTCCTGCGTACAGCTTGATGCGGACAACCTGTCGATATCCGGCCCAGGACGATTTCCAAATTTCCTCGCCCAGCGCCATAACCGCGTACGGCTCCTCTGCCGTCTGCGACGGTGGCTGAACATCGTATACGCGCCCTTGAAGCGCTGGAACAATGTCAATGAGCTTTTGTTTAAAGGCTTGTCTCATCCTGCGGCATGCCACCTTTGCGCATCCTGCACTCGCATGTTGTGGCTACTTAGCCAGGCTTTTTTCCACTTCCGTGTTCTCATCCGGCGCAGCCTCAACCTCATGCATTGCAACATCCATTGCTTAGGCAACACGACTCCTCCTTTCTGTAAAACAATTCCCGGGAATCGACAGGGACGACAACCGCATGAAAAAACCGGCCCTGGTGGCCGGCTAACGTTTGACTGTGTGTGTCTTCGGTATGTCCTCTTGCCTTGATTCCCGATGATATAATCTTACACCCTTATAACGAATGCGTTGCCGGGGAAAAGGACGATAAAAGCAGAGACTAGGGATGAAGTTGGGCGGTATTTCGAGAACATATGTTCGTGTTATTAAAAAAGACCTTGACCCCTGCTATTACAGGAAATCAAAGCCTTTTAAGAAACGATATTAAAATAGAAATACGAACGAATGGATAATTATTACATCATCCCAGTTTTCGATCCGCGTCCTTCTGTAAACCCGCCAGATTCAAAACACCTTGATCCGCCAGTGCAAGCGCCATTTTGTAAAAAGCCCGGGTGCGGATTTTCGTGTACGTATCCTTGCTTACTGGCGGGTCGAGTACATAATTGTAAACCTTGTAGTCGAACACATCGTCATCCTTTAAATAGCGCTCACGGATGAGTAACTGTTCGCGTTCATTCAAACGGCCGACTACGGCATTCACCATTTCGCAATAAGCCAAACGAGCCGCAGGAGCATCTACATTATATACGGCTGTCCGTGCCGTTGGATCGCTGGTCACATTCGTCGGGCCGTTCGGGCGATCCGTATAGCCGGCTGTGATAAAACTTTCCCGGTCCATAAAGGTAATGGTTTTATAAATCCGATATTTTTCAAATACTCCCTCCAGTGCGTTCTGCGTTTTGCGTCTGTCCAATTCGGGTAAGTTATTTTTCATGTAAAGCAACACTCCTTATCTTATGCCTTTTGACAATGATGTATTTTTTAAATCGTACAACTCTTATGTTTACAATTTGTTCCCCTTTTGTTCGTATTATGAGTATAACATAGCATTATTTAGGATAGCTATCCATCGGCAAAAAAAGCGATATAGCTTCAAAAACAGGATATTCGCTTTATTTTTCTATACCTTTTGGCATATTACGTGCTTTTACTATTTACCTAATGGTATAATGGAACTAATCTTTTATTCTGTTGCAGAAGGGAGCCGCCATTGTGGAACAACCAGCATTCGGAACATACTTAAAGCAGCAGCGTGAGCACAAGCAATGGAGCATTAACCAATTGGCAGAAGCGGCTGGCATCAGCAATTCACAAATTTCCCGTATTGAAAACGGGCTGCGTGGCGTACCCAAGCCCTCTACTCTCCGCAAAATAGCGGACGCGCTCGGCGTATCGTATACCGAGATGATGAAGAACGCCGGATATTGGGGAGACGATGATTCAATAGAGCAACATTCACACGACTCCTATCGTTCCAACGTACCGGAATGGGCTACTTCCAAAGACCGCCGGGATTTTAAAAAAATGCTGGAGGAAGACGGCGAATTGATGTTCGACGGCATTCCGCTGGATGAAGAAGATCGTCAACGGATCAAGGATGTGCTAACTGGTCTATTCTGGGAAGCCAAACAGATGAACAAGCATAAACCCAAATCGCCCCCAACGGGCAGTGATCAGGAATAGCAGGTGAGCGCATGAACGAACTCATTCACAAACTCGTCCGAAAATACCGTACGAACTGCCCCTTCGATATTGCGGAAGCTCTGGGTATCCATATCCGTTACAGCGATCTGGGCCCCACAACCAAAGGGCTGTATTATCGCAAGCTACGCAGGAGATTCATCGTCATCCACAACAGGCTTACACCGGAGTGGGAACGATTCGTCTGTGCGCATGAATTGGGGCATGACCGACTTCATAAAGGCGTCAGCCGCTTCTTTATGGAAGAGCATTCCTATTTCTGCCCCGGCAAATTTGAGATGCAAGCCAATCGGTTCGCTGTGCTTTTGCTCAGTGAAGGACAACCACCGTTTACTGACGAAACGCAGGAGCACTATTTATCCCGGATCGGTCTGCCCAAGGAGGCTGTCCTTTTTTTTGACCCTAAAACAGAACATTAGTTCCCACATATAATTGTTTGTTTATTACTTCCTCTCCAATATAGGTAATTTCACGATGGCTTTAACAACCGATATACAAAAAATTTTCAATGCCCTTATATAAAATAGAAGTTATTTTTACAATCTTCTGATAAAATGTGGACGTAAGCGGTTTCTCTAATTCATTCATTTTATAGGAGGTTGAAAGAACAACATGAATTCATGGAAAAAAATCTCGTCCATCTTGACGACCGCCGCGCTCCTGCTCGGATGTCTTGGCACAGCAGCAGCAGACCCGGCAGCCAGTACGGGAGCAGCGGGAAGTGCAACTCCTCCGGCCAGCGGTAAACACATCACCATCCTACATACGAACGACACCCATGCCCACGTGGTCGCGAACGACAAGGAAATGGGCTTCGCCAAGCTGGCAGGCATCATTGACCAGTACCGCGCTTCCAATCCCAATACGCTGCTGCTGGATGACGGGGATACGGTTCATGGAACGACCTTCGCTACCTTGGTCAACGGCGAGAGCATCGTGAAAGTAATTAACAAGCTTCGCTATGATGCGATGGTACCAGGCAACCATGAGTTTAATTACGGCTGGAAGCATCTTGTAGAGCTGAGTAAGGAAATTCAATTCCCGGTACTCAGCGCCAACATTAAGCAAACAGACGGCACACGTTTGTTCCAGCCTTATGTCATTAAAGAAGTCGATGGCGTTAAAATTGGTATTATCGGCCTGACTACGCCCGAAACGGCATACAAAACGAATCCTAAAAATGTTGAGGGCATTCAATTCACCGATCCTGCTGTCGAAGCCAAAACGGCTGTAGATGAAATCCGCAGTAAAGTGGATGTTGTCGTGGTCCTCGGTCATCTGGGACAGGATGCATCCAGCAAAGACACGAGCCTTAAGGTCGTGAAGGAAGTACCCGGCATTGATATTTTCATTGATGGACACAGTCATACCGTACTGGAAAAAGGCTTGGTCGGTGGCAATGGTACACTGATTGCAAGCGCGGGTGAATATACGAAGTATCTGGGCGTTGTCGATTTATGGGTCGACGGCGGTAAGGTTACCCAAAAACAAGCCAAGCTGATTGATTCGACGCAAGCAGCCGACATTCAGCCAAATGCTGAGATTACTTCATTGATTGCTTCCATTCAGAAGGAACAGGAGCCTATTCTCAAAGAAGTTGTAGCACAAACGAGTGTGAACCTGGAAGGAGCGCGTGAAAAGGTACGTGCAGGTGAAACGAATCTCGGCGATCTGCTCACCGATGCCATGCGTGATATTTCGGGGGCAGATGCGGCCCTGACCAACGGCGGCGGCATTCGGGCGTCCATCAAAACGGGAACGGTAACCAAGGGAGACATCATCACTGTGCTGCCATTCGGCAACCAGATTGTTACCCTGAAAGTGAAAGGCTCCGACATTCAGGCAGCACTTGAAAATGGCACTGCCTCCTATCCGGAGCCAAGTGGCGGTTTTCCACAGGTATCGGGGATCTCTTTTAAAATAGATACATCGGCAGCCAAGGGGAGCCGCGTCCATTCCATTCTGATTGGCGGAAAAACGCTTGATCCTGTTGCCACGTACACACTGGCAACCAATGACTTTACGGCTGTAGGCGGAGATCAGTATACAATGTTCGCCAAATATCCGCAGACAGGTATGTTCGGATCGCTTGACGAGGCGCTGATTCGCTACATGCAAAAGGTTGGCTCCGCCAGCCTGCAAGTACAAGCAGACGGCCGCATTCAAGAAGCCAAAGCAGACGGCAAGGCTTCCGTTCCTGCCACGCAGCCTGTACCATCTGCTCCAACCGCAACACCGGCACCTGTGCAGGAAGAACCGCAAGTGGTCTCTACCCCATCTGCGAAACCTGCACCAGCCAATTCTCAACCAGCGAAGCCACAGCAGACAACGACTTCTGCGCAAGCTGCAAATAACCATGTGTATATTGTAAAGTCCGGGGATACACTGTATGACATTTCCCGCCAATACGGGTTCACCTGGCAACAGCTCCAAAAGCTGAACAAGCTGAAAAATCCTCACCGCATTTATCCGGGGCAAAAGCTTGACCTCCCGGCCTAATTCAATAAGCTTGTAAAGACAGCGTCCGGAATCCCAGTGGTTTCGGACGCTGCTGTATGTCAGGAGGTTATTTTTATGCGTTAGTCCAAACTCATTTGGACATCGCATATTTTTTTTAAAAGCCAGCCTTTTAGACGCTGACAAGTTGTGAACCGGGAGGTATGATGGAGAAGAGCCATTCGGGCAGAAAACATCCATCCCGTTCTCCAATGGGATCAGATATATGTGTGGAAGGAGCACAAAAATGCAATACATTATTTATGATCTTGAGTTTACCGTTAGCCGTAACGCCAGATATTCCTCCGAAATCATTGATATCGGTGCCGTCAAAGTCATGCAGGGAGACGATGGCTTGTACGTTGCGGACACGTTTCACAGCTTTGTCAGACCCTCGAATCGGCCTGTGCTGTCTACGGATACCGTGCAGTTTACCGGTATTACTCAACGGGACATTGATGCGGCCCCGCTCTTCCCTGAAGCTGTGAAGCAATTTATCGCATGGCTTGGAACGGATTCCCCCTATTACTTATGTGCTTGGGGGCCAGATGACCGTCAGAAGCTGGTATCTCATTGCCGCACCCATCATGTGGACCTCCATTGGATTCATAATACGAATGATATACAAAAGCAAATCTCCCGTCTGTTCGGCTCGAACGGTAAGTACCGCCAGTTGAGCCTGTCTCAGGCGCTGGAGCTGTGCAACATTGACTTTGATGGTCAGCAGCACCGTGCGCTGGACGATGCACTGAATACCGCTCAGGTTTTCATGCATCATTTTGATCGTATCACATTGTCCAATAACGCTTCTGACGATGAGGAAAGCCGGGGTTCGAAGCTTGTATACTCCACACCGGAAGAAGAACAGGAGCAGTACAGTCCATTTGGCAATCTCGCCAACCTGTTTAAGGACCGTTAGGCGGATAGCACCCCGGCCCGTTCCGGGGGATCTATCACCCCCTTGTCATTCTTGATTCCCTGCCTTTTTATCGGAATAAAATGCCCCCCAGGTTCGCAGCATTTCCTGCATTCGCTTGCGGTATCGCAATGGCTCCAAGATTTCCGCCTCCGCTCCATATTGAGTGAGCCAGTCCAGAAATTCACCATCATGATTAACCGTTACCTCAAACAATAGACTTCCATCCGGCAAATCCTTGAGAAAAGGCTTGATGAACAGCTCCTCTTCTTTGACCCGATATACAGATTCGGCAGAAAACCTCACCACAAACCGAATATTCTGGTTTCCTTTGGTAACCGACCAGGTCCCCTTAAAAAACATCTCCATTTCAGAAGTATTCTTCTGAAACGTATACGGCAAAATCCTCATATTTCGAAAGCGGCTGATCCGAAAGGTTCTCATGGCGGATTGCTTGTGACAAAAACCAAGCATATAAAAACGCCGATCCTGTGGAACCAGACAATAAGGATCAATCTGAACCAATGATACATCTTCATTTTGAGGCGAACTGTATTCCGCTTCAATGGTCTGCTGCGTAAGACTTGCCAAAACAATCAGCCTGAGCAGATAAGGCTGGTTTTCCCGCTCAAGTGTCGAGCCGAGCCGGACGATATTTTTCATTTCCTGCGCGAAGCTTGTCTGGTCCATCTTTTTTTTCTGACTGGAGGCCATCACTTTCTCATAAGCACTCTCAAAAGCTGGTGGTAAAAGAGGCTTTACGGTTTCCATGACATCCCCCAGCTTGGCAAAAGCATGTGCCTCTTCTTCCGTCCAATTGAGGGGATACAAGGCGAAGTTACTAATAAATATGTATCCTTTGCCATGCCCCATATTGGCTATTGGAATATGCATAGCGCTTAGAGCCTCCATATCTCGGTAAATGGTGCGTTCTGATGTTTCACAACGTTCGGCAAGCTCTCTTGCCAATATCCCCGGATTTGCCTGAACAATAGTAATAATCCGCATTAACCGTATCAACCGATCAGTCAAGGAAGTCTCTCCTTTACAAAAAGATAGTAAATTAGACTCACTATATTACATAAATAAACTAGCATAATTGCCTACTTTAAAATATTAATTTCGGTAAAGCGAACATCCTCTACAGATATCCCTTTATTAACAAAGACTTTTGAACTATACGTTTGGAATAATCCAAAAGTCCCATTCCATTTATTGCGTACGGCAAAGAGTAATTCGGCTTCCTCCAGATATTCCATGTCTTCTGTTCTCGCCGCCCGTATTAGCAGTTCATCTGCTTGTCTGGTAAGGACAAACGCCCCTCGCTCATGTTCCCCCTTCTCGTACATACGTAATGCTTTCTTCACAATAGGAGCCGTCTCATTCAGCTTTATGTATTTTTCCACCTTTGGGTTGATTGGAATGCTCAGCAGACCAAGATGATGTGTGTAATGGATATAGAGATGATCCGTTCGAATCAGCGTCCTTTTTTCCTGAGTTGGCTTACGCCAGCTCCACTCCATCAATCCAATGATATGTCTTCCGGAAGAGTGGGCCGGTATAGAAAAGGACAAAATAGCCTGCTTATACTTCCCCCTCCGCATATCACCACAGTGAACAAGCATGTACTCTCCGTCTTCCGAGCGATTGAAGTTGAGCCTGGCCCCATCCACTTTTAATAGATTTACCCCACTCTCTGGAATGAACCGGAGTTGCAGGTCACATCCAACTGTTTTCGGCATTAAAGTCCCTTTTCTTTTACGTATAGCCCCATGGCCCCATTCTATCAGCAGATTTACTTGCTCGGACCCATTCGCAGATATAGACTCTTTGTCCCATGTGTACGTTACGTTAACCATTGACTTCACCACTGGTAAATTCCCCCTAAAAGAACATGTAACTCTAAATTAACAGTGTTATCTGACACTATATTGTCAGGGAACATATGTTCGTCACCGAAAATTATACATGGTAATCTATAGGAAAGGGGGAGTACGTCAATAAATAGCATTTTAACCCATTAAAATTGCATGATTACGCAAAAAACAGCCCGGCGTAAGCCGGGCTGCATTATAGTCTTGTTTCATATATGAAGTTAAGAAATCGTAGTTTCTGTCACAGAAACATTCGCTTTTGTGCAAATATCAGACACAGGCGCAAAAGTAATGCTGTCCACCACCAGTTCCTTCGACAAAGGCTTTCCGTTTACAGTTATTTTTAACGTTTTATAGGTTTGTTCTTTTTCGTTCATCGTTCATTTCTCCTTCTATATTCTTGCTTAATATATTTATACTCATTTCTGTTCTTCATCATATGGGGTTGGCTCTTGTGCGTACTCGCCAGAAAATTACCGGAATGTAGCTGCTTCCTTGATATACCCGTTTTGAGGTACACTTAAACTAAAATATCGACTTTTTTTGTAATATTTCTCCCGAATTAGTCATCCTGTTATTCTAAACTTTGAACCCTAATCATTACACTGTACGTAACCATAAGATATGGGTAATTATGCTTATCATTTAACATCTTGATGCATCAGAAGGAGGATGATCTCTTGGCACGACAAATTTCTCGCTTTATTTTCTGCCGCCGTGTCGTCTGCGCTGCTGTAGCGCTTCTGTTTGTTTTTGGCGGAACCGGTGTCCCGGGAGCGCATGCCGCCTACTGGGATGATGTATACCAGGGCTTTGAGCAATTTTCTCGGCTGCCTGGGGATGTATATCAGCTCAAGGAAAGCTACCGGCAAACGCAGGAAGAACTGCAAAAGGCCCGTAGCAGCGTTGAGGCTTATCAGGAGCAAAATGTCCAACTATTGGAGCAAAATCGCAAGCTGACCGACACCGTTACCGAGCTGAAAAATCTTCAGGTTCAGCGCGATCAGGCTTCACACCGTAACAAGATGCTGATCCTCACAGCTGTCATTCTGCTGGCTGGTTATTTTATCGGTATCCGCCTGTTGCGTTACGGGATGCGTCGACGTTCGGGAAGATACTAACCGCCTGAAAGGATGAAAGGTCAGAATGGACATACAAGCAGGACAACACCATGATGAAAGCGTCGGTTCCGTCGTAACGCTCGATCTGGCGGAGGGCGAAAAGCTGCATGTTCTTCACCCGCAGCAAATCATCGCGTACCGCGGACCCAGTTCAGGCCGCAGTGACAAGCTGATGAATATTAAAGGCATATACCGCAAGCACAAGCTGATTCAGGCCGATTTTACAGGAGCTTGCCGTCTGATTGCCGCACTTCCTCCCGGCTTCAGTCTGAAAATGATTGAGCTGGAAGGAAGCGACGATCTGCTGTACGATTTTCGCAATCTATTCTGGTACAGCTCTGGTATCCATATGCGCACCAAGCTGCTGAGCGTGAAAAACATGTTGTTCAGCCGCGATGTCATTAAAATGAAATTTGACGGCATCGGGCAGATCGGTCTATTGACTCAGGGACTGGTATGCCAGGAGAAGCTTCATCCGACAGAGCCGATGTATGTCGATGCAAGCAGCGTCATTGCCTATCCCGAGAACGCCAAGCTGGAGCTGACGGTGTACGGTAACCATTTGGCCAGCCAGCATATGAATTATCATTTTAAAATGACCGGACACGGTACTGTGCTTTTTCATGCGGGTGAACATCATCGACGGCTCCAGCAGGATATGAACGACGATGGCGTGATCAAACGCTTTTTAAGGGAAGTCATTCCATTTGGCGGAGTGTTTATCAAATAGCCCTGCCATGCTATAATGAAGGCGTCTGCCCTCTGGTAGACACCAAATGAAGAAAGTCCATGCTCCATGCATGGGAGAGGTTCGCGAACTCCCTCTATAAAAAACTAACGATGCTTTGCCCTCCGCATGAAAAAATAATCGCGGGGCAAGGCCTGTTTTTTGTTGAAGCTGGTTCAAGAACTCTCCTTCTTCCATGTGACAAGACCCTGTGTCTTTCACCATTCCAAGAAGATCGAGAGGTTTTTTATGTTTACCAACGAAAAAGCATTCGTCGTATTCAGCGGCGGCCAAGACAGCACGACCTGTTTATTTTGGGCGAAAAAACATTTTGCCGAAGTAGAAACGGTGACGTTCGATTACGGTCAACGCCACAAGGAGGAAATCGAAGTAGCGGCCGGGATTGCCCACGAGCTGGGTGTTCCGCAATCGGTACTGGACATGAGCCTGCTCAATCAATTAGCCCCCAATGCGCTCACACGCACCGACATTGACATTACTCAGCAGGAAGGCGAGCTGCCCAGTACCTTTGTAGACGGCCGAAACCTACTGTTCCTCAGCTTCGCAGCGGTGCTCGCCAAGCAAAAAGGAGCACGCCATATTATCACAGGCGTCTGCGAGACGGATTTTAGCGGCTATCCCGATTGCCGTGATTCGTTTATTAAGTCGCTGAACGTTACTTTAAATCTTTCCATGGACTATCCTTTTGTCATTCATACTCCGCTCATGTGGTTGAATAAGGCCGAAACCTGGCAAATGGCCGATGAGCTGGAAGCCTTTGAATTTGTAAGAACCCGTACACTAACATGCTATAACGGTTTTATTGGCGATGGGTGTGGCGAATGCCCTGCCTGTAAACTGCGCCGCGCCGGGCTGGAACAGTATCTGGCTGTACGTGAAGCTTCGTCGCAAGGAGTTGAAGGCCATGCGTGAGCCGGGCACCTTTCGTATCGTCGACAAGCTCCAGCAGTTCGGGACGGACATTGAACGCTCCCAGCTACGTTACCACCGTAAACGTGTACTGGTCAGCAAGCAATTTACGTTCGATGCAGCACACCATCTGCACTGCTACGAAGGCAAATGCAAAAATCTGCACGGACATACTTATATCGTCGTTTTCGGCATTAGCGGTATACCGGGTGAAACCGGCCTGACCCTTGATTTTGGTGATATCAAAACAATCTGGAAAGAGCGGATCGAACCTTACCTGGATCACCGCTACCTGAATGAGACACTGCCCCCGATGAATACAACGGCGGAAAATATGGTCGTCTGGATCTTCGAACAAATGGAATCCGCCCTGACCTCGGAAGTATACCGCAATCGTGTGGAAGGCGGACGCACTGAATTTGTGCGGTTGTTCGAAACACCTACCAGCTACGCCGAATTCCGACGGGAGTGGATGCTGGATGAGTAATACCACGGCGATTCACCAAGCAGCCGTACCTTCCCGGGGAACGAAAACAGCCCCTATCCCTGTACTGGAGGTGTTTGGTCCTACCGTTCAGGGCGAAGGCATGGTTATTGGGCGTAAAACGATGTTTGTACGTACCGCAGGCTGCGATTACCACTGCTCATGGTGCGATTCCGCCTTTACCTGGGACGGCAGCGCCAAGGATCAGATCCGTCGTCTCAGCGCCGCAGACATTTGGCAGGAGCTTCAAGCCATCGGTGGCACACGGTTTTCACATGTAACCCTTTCCGGGGGCAACCCGGCCCTGCTCCCGCAGCTTGGAGAGCTGATTACCCTGCTGCGCAGCCAAAGCATTGCCACCGCCGTCGAAACGCAAGGCTCCCGCTGGCAGGGATGGCTGTATGATATCGACGAGGTGACCCTGTCACCCAAACCGCCCAGCTCTGGTATGACGACCAACTGGGACGTGCTGGATGACATCGTAGCCCGCCTGTCAAATCGGAAGATTACTGATTGGAAGGCGGCTGGAGAGCCCTCGTCAGCGTCCAACTTCTCTACCGCAACGTGCACGAAGGAAGCTGCTAATGAATCAGTGAGATTCTACCACGGAGCATGCAGCTTGAAGGTCGTCATATTCGATGACATTGATCTCGCATATGCACGCACCATTCACGAGCGTTATCCACATGTACCGCTGTTCCTCCAGACCGGCAATCCAGATGTGAACACGGAGAACACTGGACAGATCGCGGAGTCCCTTTTACACCGTTATGAATGGCTTATTGACCGTGTCATGGACGATTCACGTCTGAACGACGTACGGGTACTCCCGCAGCTCCACACCCTCGTATGGGGCAACAAACGCGGCGTATAACACTTTAATGTAATATATTCCATATGAGCTATATGTGATACACTGACACGCCAAATTCGTCGAATACACCTTCGGCATCCAAGTTACAAAATCCGAGAAAGCCTCGTCCGTGAGGACGGGGTTTCTCACAAAATGACGCTCCTTAAATATAAGGAGCGAACACTATTCACTTCTGCCCCAACCTATATGTAAAAGAGTAGGGACTTTAGGGTGGTGACGGCGGTCGGCAGCGGAGCGGAGGATTTGAAGCTGGAGAAGCGCCAGCGATCGAAAGCTCAAATCCTTCGCGGAGCGTCACCTAACCTCCCCACCACTATAACTCCCTACCCCTTTTACCAAACCAAATTTTAAGGAGCCTCACCACTATGACCGGAAGAACACCCGAAGAAATGACCGACGTTACTCTGCTTGGCAATCAAGGCACACAATACACCTTTGCCTATGATCCCGCCATTCTTGAAAGCTTTGATAATAAGCATCCGTACCGTGACTATTTTGTAAAGTTCAATTGCCCGGAGTTCACCAGCCTGTGTCCAATTACAGGACAGCCGGATTTTGCCACCATCTACATCAGCTACATTCCCGATATCAAAATGGTCGAAAGCAAGTCCCTCAAGCTGTACCTGTTCAGCTTCCGCAACCACGGCGATTTCCATGAGGACTGCGTCAACATCATTATGAATGACTTAATCAAGCTGATGGACCCGCGTTATATCGAAGTGTGGGGCAAGTTTACGCCGCGCGGTGGCATCTCCATTGATCCATACACAAACTACGGCAAACCGGGAACGAAGTATGAGCAGATAGCAGAGCACCGTATGATGAACCATGATATGTACCCAGAGACTGTAGATAACCGTTAAGTTACCCCCCCCTTGCATTTGCATACAAATAACAAGGAGCTGTCCCAAAAGTCATAGAATGACTCAGGGACAGTCCCGATGTTTCCAGTCTGTTGAAGTAATCCATATAGGCGTTACGCTTGTGGCGTTTACACAATCATATCAAATTTTGGTCTTTTTGTATTCATAAGGTGTTTTACCCATAACTTCTTTAAAAGCTTTTCTAAAAGATTTCTCGTTTGGAAATCCAGCCTCGTAAGAAATTTCTGTAAGTGACTTATTTGTTGTATCCAATAAATCGATCGCCTTTTCCAAACAAAGAATTTGCTTGTACTCGGTAAACGTCTGGCCTGTATATTCATGAAACATTCGCGACAAATAGGCCTCCGAATAACCGCAGATTCGAGCTGTTTTGGCTAGGCTAATATTCTCAGTGTAATGCTCTTTAATAAAGTCCATGATTGTCTTGATCTTTCGCTGCTTTTCACTAAATACTTCCGGTGGAATGTCTGTGGCCTGACTAAAATGATGGACAAGCAAATATTTAAGTTCAATAATTCGGCTTTGCTCTAAAATGTAGTCGTATTTGCCTTTGGAAATATGTAGATAGTATATATCCATAAACAACCCTCTTAATTTAGAGATTATACTATCTTCAACTTGTTTCTCTTGCGTGTTTAATTGAATGATTACTTGTTCATGGGCAAAAAAAGTGTCTGGAAATTGCAACACAACGACTTGGTTCTCCGTAATGCTCTGTGTGGAATGCGGCACATTGCTATTAATGAACAGCGCATCCTTTTCCATCAAAATGGTTATTTTCCCTTCATGCCACACCTTTAGACTTCCGCTTGTACAGTAGATTAATTCCATATTACTGTGAAAATGCATGGGGATAACTCTTTCTGTATCTCTCGATTGAAACATAAAGAGGTTAATCATTTTTCTTCTGTCTATTTCAATATGCTCATATATTTTTTTCATACGACACCTCATCAACCAGCTATGAGTAATCAACCCGTATCTATATTAAGTCAGAAACTTTAATACTCATACTATACCGATAGTAAAATGCCCAGACAAGCTGCAATCTATCCAGTTGACTAAGACAAAAAGAAGGCAGTTCTTCTCGCAAACGGAGTAATGAACAGCCTTCCCTTGCCTGCTTGCAGTTCTGCAGGTGAATTATTAAATTATGGTATGTGCCGTAAATCCGTTATCCTGCACATTCTTGCAACTGATAAATCCTAACTCCTCCTTCATTGTCTCCTGCCTCAAGCAACACACTGCGTTGTTCAGTATCTTCTAAGAAATAACGCAGAGAAAACACTTCCTCGCCTTCGTTCACAAATATCTCCAGGCTTGAGCTTTCAATGAACATTTGCAATTCTGCAAGTCTATTATTTAATGTTGCTTTTCTGTACTCCTTCTGGTTAGTCAACCAGTTTGTTCTCCAGACTGTTAGACTGTTTTGTTCTCGATCATAGTCAATCTGAACAGCGTCCCTTACTTTCATTGTGAAGTTTGCTGTGAGCATCGAAAAATTAATAATTAATTCCACTTGTAAAGAAGGCAGCTGCCACACACTGCTTTTTTGAATTTCCCTGTTGTAATGTACACCATCCAGTCTTAACAACTGTAATTCTCGCAATGGTTTCTGGTACAACACACCGTTACTCAGCACTATTTCTCTAGGAAGAGTCAACGCATGAATCCATCCTTCCTGAATGGTCGGGACAGCCCTCTCCGCTTCTTCATTCATGGCGCTCATCCATCCGAACATAATGATTCTGTCATTAACCTTAAACGATTGCGGCGCATAAAAATCAAACCCTCGATCAAGCTCTTTAAAATCAGACAGGTTTCCGTTGAATTTTTCTGTTTCCGATAATTTACCAACAATATATCCCGATTGATTAAGATTTCTATAATATTCGCCTGTCTCCGGTAAACCCTGAGGGGAGAAAACAAAAACATCATTTTCCGCAAAATTAAGTATGTCCGGACACTCCCACATATATCCAAATTGATGATCATGATCAAAAAATGATCCTTGGCATTCCCAATCGGACAAATCTGTAGATTTGTAGATAAGCGTGTCTCCAGTCAAATCTTCTCTTTGAGCGCCAACGATCAGCCACCAGTTCCCGTCCTGGTCTCTCCATACTTTCGGATCCCGGACATGCCTGGTGTAACCTTGGGGATGTTCAAACAAAGGGCCGATTTTTTTGAAATACTCGCCATCCTCCGAAATGGCTGCGCATTGATAGCTTTCTTTTACTCCATCATCTCTGATTACATTTCCTGTGTAAAACAGATACAGCTTTTCATTATGAACAATACCCCCACCGGAATAAATGCCATCCTTGTCATACCATTCCGAAGGCTCCAGCGCGACACTTTTCCTTTGCCAGTGCACCAGATCGCTGGAAACAACATGGCCCCAGCATTTATTTTTATGCTCAGTTCCTTTTGGATTCCACTGATAGAACACATGATATTGATGATTGAAATAAGCAAGTCCATTAGGATCATTGAGCAAACCGTAAGGGGGAGAAATATGATACTTCAGGTTATAAGCATCGCTTTTATTCATGCTCATCCTCCGGTAAAAAAACAAAACTAAAACTCAGCAAAATTTCCTGCGAGCTTGACCCGATATAAACATCAAATTCGCCGGGTTCACTTTTGTATTGCATTTCACGATCATAAAATTTAAGCATCTCTTCATCAATTGAAAATTCAACATTCTGGATCTCGCCACTTTGCAAAAAAACTTTTTTAAAGTCTTTTAATTCTTTCACTGGCCTTGCAACACTTGCAAATTTATCGCGAATATATAATTGGATCGTTTCCTTTCCATCATAAGTTCCAGTGTTGGTAACAGATATACTGATATCAACTGACTCATTTTTTTTCATTTCTTTTTGGCTGATTGTTAATAGCTTGTATTCAAATGAGGTATAGGATTTACCATAGCCAAATGGATACAAGGGTTCGTTCACTTCATCAATATATCGGGACGCAAACCGATAAGAGCCATTTTCCTTTAAATTCGGTCTTCCTGTATTCAACTCATTGTAAGATATCGGAATTTGTCCAACGCTTCGTGGAAAAGTCATGGCTAATTTCCCCGACGGATTTACTTCCCCATACAATATATTGGCCAGTGCTTCTCCGCCCATAGTCCCCGGATACCAAGCTTGAATAATTGCGTCAGCTTTTCCGACAACTTCGGTAAGAACCAAAGGTCTTCCACTATATACGATTAGAACGATCTTTTTGCCCAATAGACTTAATTCATGGAGCAGTTTCAATTGAGATTCAGGAAGCGTCGGGTTCGTCCGCGATCCCCCTTCTCCGCTCTGATAAATACTTTCTCCCAAAGCGAGGATAATGACATCCGCTTCGTTAGCATTCCAGATCGCTTCGCGCAGCAGGGCCTCCTCATCGACTGTTTCAACAGCCAGCTTGTCCGCATATTTGCCAAGGGCTTCCCTCGCATTAACCGGGAGCATATACGCCCCTTTGCATACCGAGAGATTTTCGGGATCAACATGCTTTAATAGTCCCGTTTTCAAATTGACGGTATCCGACTCATCCCCCTTAATGGCCCACATGCCCAGGGTGGAGTTTTCATCTGCGTAAGGACCGATTAAAGCTACCTTGGTATCCTTTGACAACGGCAATAAATCATTTTCATTTTTCAGCAGAACAACGGATTCTTCTGTCAAGGATAGTGCCGCTTTTTTATGTCCATCTGACAAAATGCTGCTTGTTGAAAGTTTAACGATTTCCTGTAATCCGCGGAATGGATCCTCAAACAGCCCTAAATCATTTTTCAGCTTTAAGACACGGTATACAGCTTCATTCAAAAGCTCCAGCATATGATCGTTACCGGATATTACATTCTTCAATTGATTGGCGTATACTGCCGTCTTCATATCCACATCAACACTCGCCAGCAGTGCCAGCCTTGCGGCGGAAGCCTCGTCTTCTGCATAACCATGCATGATTAACTCTTCTATAGCGGCGTAATCTGAGATCAACACACCGTCAAAATTCATTTCTCGTCTTAGCACGTCGCGGTTAAGCCACTCGTTTCCAGTCGCAGGGATACCGTTCAAGGTATTAAAAGCCGTCATGACAAGCTTTACACCCGCTTCGATTGCAGCTTGATACCCAGGTAAATAATATTCCCGCAATGTATGCTCCGACATATCCACAGCATTATATTCACGCCCGGCGACAGGCGCACCATAAGCGGCAAAATGCTTAACGCAAGCAGCAATTTTATTGGCCGGCACTGTGCAGTCCAAATTGCTTCCTTGAATTCCCAGAACCACGCTTTGCGCATATTTCTTCGCCAGCAATGTATCCTCTCCAGGCGATTCCATCACCCGACCCCAGCGGGGATCTCTAACAATATCTACCATGGGAGAAAAGGTCACGTGAATACCTTCCTCGTAGCATTCCCGAGCAGCAATCGACGCCCCATGCTCTATCCCCTCATAGTTCCAGCTGCAAGCTTGTGCAATCGGAATTGGGAAGATGGTTCGATATCCGTAGATAATATCTGCCATGAACAGCAGTGGGATTTTATGAACTGATTTTTCCAAATAATCCGTTTGCAGCCGAATAATTTTTTCCGGATTGGTAATGTTCAATATGGATCCTGTGTTATACACATTGTAACTGGCGCTTAACCCTAATTTTTTGAGAGGCCCCGTCACAACCGTATCCATATCCCCTTCAAAAAAATCACCGGTCAGTTGGATGAGCTGGCCAATCTTCTCTTCTATTGAAAGGCTGTTCAATTTATCAAGCAGTGTTTTGTTGTCCATGATTCTCTCCACCAAATTTTATTTGTTGTCTATTTTTTCTTTAAACCCAAAGATCCACGTCAGTGCAAATGCTACGCCAAAACCGATTAAACAAACTAAAATATACAGAAAAATCTGATTATTCAGATACAATAACAATCCAGGTATCGCTGTAATCGACATACCCGTTGCTTGAACATTAAAGATACGTGCGAAAAATCCACCAACCGCTCCCCCAATCAAGCCCATCATGAATGGTTTGCCGTATCGAATGTTCACCCCAAAAATGGCCGGTTCTGTAATGCCCAACAATGCAGACAAGGCAGAAGGGTAGGCAATCGATTTGGTTTTCAATTTTTTGGATTTTAGACCGACAGCCAGCGCAGCACCCGCTTGTGCGCAAATAGACGCCGAGCTGATCGGATTCACCATATTCCAACCATTGCCCACCAACATCTGTATTTCAATCAGGTTTAAGGCATGGTGCAGTCCGGTAACGACAATAATCTGATTGATGCCACCATAAATAAATCCGCCTATGCCGTACGGTAATTTTAAAATAGCTGTAACTGCCAATAATATTAAAGCCTCCACCTCATGGAAAATGGGACCGATCACGAACAGGCCCAATACCAGTGTGAGCAACAATGTCAGAAACGGTGTCAGAATCAAGTCCAATGCTTCGGGAACGGATTTCCTAATCCTCTTCTCCAGCATCGCCCCCACGATCCCTATAATGAACGCCGGCAGAACCGAGCCCTGATAGCCTGCAATTTTAATGAATCCTAAAAATAAGAGGGGTTCCTTAACATGTTGAGCGACATCCCAGGATGTAGGCAAGGAAGGACTTACCAGCATTAATCCGAGCAATATCCCCAAGATAGGCGACCCGCCGAACACTCTGAACGCTGACCAGCATACCAGCACGGGTAAAAACGCAAAGGCGGTATCGGTCAGTATTTGCGTAAATAATATAAAATTCGCAGAAATATCATCCGGTGTAAGCCCAAATAGCTGAAGCAATGCAGGCTGAGTTACCAAGCCCCTAACTCCCATAAACAATCCTGTGGCCACCAATGCAGGTATAATGGGAACGAATACATCCCCGAAAACCCGGATCATTCTTTTGAAAAAGTTGTCATCTTGCGTTGAGGCCTTCTCTTTTAGCTCTGCCTTTGATGTAGCGGATACGTTCTGGCCGACCATCGCTTCGTATACTTTATTTACGGTACCGGTTCCAAAAATGATTTGATATTGTCCGGATGTAAAAAACACCCCTTTTGCCTTATCAATGTTCTCAATAAATTCATCATCAATAATGTCCCTGTCTTTTACAATCAGTCTCAGCCGTGTGGCACAATGTGCCATGGAAATAATATTCTCTTCTCCGCCAAGCCCTTTAATCACATCTTGGGCTATTTTAACGTATTCTTTTTCAAGACTCATCAGTCTCTTCCTTTCCTCTGTTCCTCTTAGTTAGTCTGAATAATTAAAACTTTGACCAAATATGCTTCTTAAGAATATCATGACTGCGCTTTCAAACAGCGGGATTATTTTACTATATTAAGGTCAAATTTTGACCTTTTTATACTCTTGATTATAAATATATACAGCAGCTCTGAGAAATGGGGGTTTTTAAACAACAAAGTGCACCCTTAGAATAGACATTGGAATAACCCTTCCGTTATCCGATGAATTCTAAAGGTGCACTTCAATTTGTATACCGAGTTTATTACTTTGTGATTTTTAACTGAATGCTGTCGGCTTTGTAGACAACTGTTACTTTGTACTTGCTTGGTAAGCCTGTGGTTTCAATGGAAGTAAATGCTCCATTTCGTTTACCATAAGTCATGATCGTGGCACCGTTAGCTGGCAAATATTTGTTTGAAAAATTCAGACGTAATTTTCCGTTGGATATGGCAGTGCCTTTAATTTTGAGCAAATCATTTTTACTCTGAAGGTTGAGCTCAAGTGTGCCCTTGGCAGATTGTTTGTAATTGCCGCCGATGATCAGCTTTCCAGCAACATTTTCAGTGAGGGTACCCCCGTTGTTCGTAACATCCCCATTTCCGAAAGCCGTCTCCGAATTCCCCTCAAGTCTGCCTTGGTCGAGCTGTGTACCACCGGAATACGTATTATTGCCTAGCAGCTTCAACGTACCTGTTCCCTTTTTAGTCAGCTTTCCAACGCCGGAGATATTGTTGCGCCAGCGATCCAAAGCATTGAAACCGCCTTTGGAAGCGTCCATGGTCACCGTAACATTATTGGCAAAAGCCCCATAACCATCCGCCGCGGAAAAGAGATTAAGCCGTCCCCATCCCTCAGCATCATCCAGTACAGGATAGCCGGAAGGAAGACCTGTAGTAGCCAAAACCCAACGGCGTTGTGTGCTGTCCAGGTAAGGCAGACGTGTTTCCAGCAGCACCTCAGCTCCCTTAGGCACCTTCATTGCAGTCGTGGTCGGGTTAATTGGACTAAATCCGTATGTCAATCGTTCAGTATAGCTTTTTTTATTGGCAGAGTAATTGCTGAACCGATCCGAGGCTGTACCCGTTTGTGTTAACAATGTACTGTGAGCATCCTGATAAGCTGCTTTCTTTAAACTGCTATTGGCCGGATCAGACAGGATGGCAGCCGCCGCCGCAGTTGCCATGACGCGCCCTCCCATAACATCAAATGGCGAATGCATACCAGCAACAATACGATTGTTACCCAGCTCCGAAGCTCGCGTCAGCAATTCCTGGTAACGCTCTGGCACGGCATAGGCCATCGCAAAAGCGCTGAGATACGCGGCATTGGTATGACCACTAGGAAAACCGCCATCCTTGCTCGGATCAGAATTTTGCGCGGGCAGCAGGGTTGGAACCACGACTGAATTATTGCTCCAGCGAAACGGACGAGGATAGCTAAAATAAGCCTTGGCCGAGCTCGTCGAAGAGTAATCACCACGCAAGGTATTGACCAAATTCACGATATTGCCAAGAGCGGAACTCGTACTGCCTGCATTGGTTCCGGCATCTTCATATTTTTTAGTCAAGGCATCTGCCGGAATGTCATTGATTGTTGTAGTTGCCCCTGCATTCTTTCGATATACATCGGTAAACGAACCCAGACCGTCGATCACACTGTAGCCCTGATTTCTGCGATCATCTAAATAAGCCGCATCTGCCTCACTGGAAGTACGGCGAGCAGCAATATCAATAACTTTTTGAATATTGGCGTCCAGTACGCTACTATTCAGCTTGGTACCTGTATCCCAGGTAGTGCCGGGAGTCCAAAGCTTATTAAATCCGGAAAGCAACCCGAGTGTCGGATTTGAACTTTCCGTCTTATTATCAGAATTATTATTTTTGTAATGATCTACGAAATATCCCCAAGACGGCTCTGGCGCAGTTACCGTTGTTGGTAGGGTTGCCGCACTCGCATAACTTCCACCCAGGGAACCTATAAGTAAGGGTACAGATAATAAAGCAACTGATAACGGTTTCCTTAACAATTTCATTCTCAAATCATATCCTCTCTTGTGCTCTTCATGCTTCCTCTGTGTCATCCATACAACAGGTTGTATGGCATAAAAATCATAGCTTACATTTGTTAAATAAAGAGCTTGGTTTTGTTAAAATAAAAAAAGGCATCTCAAAGGCCGCTTATGCGACTCTTGAGACACCCTCGTTCAAGCTATTATGGAACGTCATTAACCTTACAGCCATACCTCTATAACTTTGCCATTTACAAAACCCACCGCTTTGAAATAAAGACTACGGTTGCCGTATACCCAGGCTTCGACTTGGGTTCCGTTTGAAGCAGATCCCTTTTCTCTGACAGTTGGGTTTCCCCATGCGAACTGCACTTGCGTCGTATTCATGCCCAAGCTGACTTCATTATTTTTAATCTTGTTCCAAATGGCTTGCGACCATTGATATTTCTTGTAGGGATCGTAAGTCAGGAATTGATCGGAATCGGACAGCATTTGCGGGATGCGTGAAGCTCCAACCATGGAAAACGTGTTATAAGTTACGCCATTGGCTCCCTGAAAAATAACTTCATACGATTTAACGCCATTCGGGTCCGTACTGACCTCGATATCTTTAACTGTTACTTTGCCAAAGCGCTCTCCAGCGCTATAGAAGTTATTGACCCAATAGGTTTTGCCAATGAGTTTGGACAGACTGCCCAGATCAATGGCTTTGATAATTTTTGCCGTTTCCGGCGTCTCAATCACAAGCTTGGTAGCACCCACAGCTAGTTCCGCTTGCTGCCGATCACGATTCCACTTAAATCCTCCCAGCTTTAGATCGGTCAACAATGTTCCCGGGAATACCACCTGTCCATTGACTGTTTGTATCTTGCCTTTCAACGCAACTGGTTTGCCATTCACCATCGCAGAAGAACTCCCTTTTTGGAGTACAATATTGTTTTTGCCCAGCTTGATCGTAAAGGTCTGATTTGCCACGGTTACCGATCCGCCCAGCGTCTTGAACACAGACTGCACAGGCAAATACACACTGCCGTTCAGCATAGCCGCCCCGGTCAATGTTTGATCAGATGCTACTTTCAAGGTAAAAGATGATGGTATACCTTCGGTCCGCAGAGATACGGCTGTACTGCCAATGCCCCGTACTTTGAGTTTGCCTGAGCCGTCCTGCTGTAGCTCGGCAACCTGGGACTTCTCTACTTCAATTTCACTGGCTTCGGGATGCCGTGTGAGTCGATAGCCATTGGAATACGTCTCCTGTACATTCAATTGAATGCTGTCACCGATCGCAGCCTCTTTGGAGGTCGTCAACAGGGTCATCCCTGTTAATGTAGGTAAACTCAATGGAGTCGTGGTACCATCCTTATAGCCGACCCAAGAACCATCCTTTAATTGTGCAAAAAGCTCGTCAGGTGAATCAACCAGCCGTACAACATTAGACAATCCGCTAAGCTGCACCGCCGGATATTTTTTCAGCCGATCATAGCTCCACACCGTCCCGTCGCGATGTACGGTAATCAAGACATGCGTACCTTTTTTCCACAATATCGAAGCAATATCACTCCCCACTTCACGCGGCTGTTCATTCGTCAGCATATCCAGCATCGTGACATGACCGTCTTCCTTCAGCACCGCGGCATAAGCCGTACTCATTTTGATATCAAGCGCACCATCTACATGACCTATCTTGCGCGGCTTGGATTCTGCATAGCCTGTGGAATACCATACATCACCGGATCGAGTAAGAACCGTAAAGTAGGTGCTTACCTTATCGCCGTCAATGGCATCTGATATTCCCTCGACCTCTCCTCTTCCCCAAGAGATCATCCCATCGTTTTTAATAGCCAAGCCTTCTCCGGTGATCTCTTTAACTCCTGAGGATTGAGCCGCTACTGTTGCATGGTCAGAATAGTTATCCCAGTTGGCTACCTTTCCGTCCTGAGTCCAGCCGTAATAGTCTACACTTTCATCCTTGCTGCCTATAATTCCCTTCAAATTCAATTTCTCAATAACGGGGCCATCAATACTCTTTCTCCATAAAGAACCGTCATCCAGTAAGTAGTTATCCCGGTCGACCACATCAATGATTTTAGCGGTTTTCCAAGAGTTGTTCGCGATTACATTCGTCGCTGTCTCTGCCGCTGCCGCTGTTGAGCCGTTGTTTAGTGTAGCGCCTGCTGTCACTCCACAGATCATCGCTGCAGCCAGTACAATTATCCCTGTTTTTCTCATGCTTGCTCCCCTTTTCTTTCCCTATTTCCATATAGCATTTTACATAATTCCTTCCCCATGCTCATATATATATCGGTTTCAAAAATGATAAACATTTGAATTCCCATGTGACGTGTAGAAAATCCAACTAAGTCAAGCAATTGCGAGTATGCAGCAGGATGAGAAAGAACCACCGAGTAAAGGCGGCCTTTATGCCACTTTCAGACATTTGCTGCAAACGGATCGCTTCCTATATCTTAAAATATACATACATAACCGGAGGTTGCCATGACTACTAAATCTGCTACAAAAAAAGAAACGGGCCAATCGCTCCCTCTGCCGGGACCTCAAGCGAAAGGCACTGTTTTTGCGATACTGATTGCCATCAGCTTCGTCCATCTGTTCAATGACTCGATTCAATCGGTCATTCCTGCGATCTTTCCGATCTTAAAAGAATCCATGAGCCTGAGCTACACGCAGATCGGCTGGATTTCATTCGCCATCAATTTTACAGCTTCGATCATGCAGCCAGTCATTGGCTTGTTTTCGGATAAGAGACCTACGCCCGCGATCCTTCCGATCGGCATGGGCTTTACGCTGACAGGCATGCTGCTGCTCGCCTATGCTGCCGATTATAAAGCAGTGCTCATCGCGGTCATCTTCGTGGGTTTGGGCTCGGCTGCCTTTCACCCGGAAGGCTCGCGTGTATCCCACATGGCGGCCGGACCTCGTCGGGGGCTGGCCCAGTCCATTTTCCAGGTCGGGGGCAATGCAGGCCAATCGCTGGCACCCATGCTTACGAGCTGGATTTTTATCCCGTTAGGGCAATTTGGCGCCATCTGGTTCACAGGTATTGCTGCCGCAGGAATTGTGGTGCAGTCGTTCATCGCTCGCTGGTATGGTAACGTGCTGCGCACGGAAGGCTATGCACGTAAAAAAGCGGTGGCACGCCAGATGAAGCCCGAAGTACGCAACCGTATTATGTTTGCCATGGTTGTTCTCATTCTGCTGGTATTCGTCCGTTCGTGGTATTCGACCTCGGTCGGAAGCTACTATTCGTTTTACTTAATGGAAGTATTTAAAATGCCATTGGCCGATGCACAACTGTACATTTTCCTGTTTCTCGGAGCTGGTGCGCTAGGCACCTTCTTTGGCGGCCCGCTGGCGGACCGTTTTGGTAAACGTAATATGATTTTCCTGTCCATGGTATTGGCCGCGCCTCTCGCGCTATTGCTGCCTTACGCCAACCAATTCTGGACGGCTATCCTGCTGCCGATCATCGGATTTATTATGCTGTCGAGCTTTTCGATTACGGTCGTATATGCGCAAATGCTCGTTCCCGGCAAAATCGGAACCGTCTCCGGTCTGATCACGGGCCTCGCTTTTGGCCTTGGCGGTGTGGGTGCGCTTGTGCTCGGCAACTGGATCGACAAAGTAGGCATCACGAACATCATGTTCCTGTGTGGCTTTTTGCCGTTGCTCGGCATTTTGACGTTCCTGCTTCCTACAGATAAAACCTTAAACCGCTGGGCGGAAGAAAACGGAGCCGAAGTGTAACAGGCAAGCGAAAGCTGCTACGTATATCATCATCTGCGAATTCGTGTGGTGGCCATCCCGGCCGCTTCACACCTTCGTAGTCGCATAACCTGATTTCCCAAGCAAGCCAAGATACATCCCCTCTTGTATCCCGAATAATCCAGTCAGCTCTCTTCTTCCGCCAAACGCATCAAAATGCGGCGTTTCCTGTATAGCATTTTCCCCGCCTCAGCTACGTCACGAATAGCGCTTCGATTCGCGATGGAGCCGAACAAAATGCCTGCAATCGGGACCAACTGGAGCAGCTTTTTCCATCCAAACTGATCGCGATAGGTGTTAATGACTTCTCTCCACCCCTGCATTTGGGAAAAGACCTGTGCCTGGCGTGAAGGATCATCAAACAATGCCAGTTCCTCCAGCACAGCCTTTTTGCCCACAATATCGGATGAAGCAAATTGCATACATTTGATAATAAAAATGCGTTCCTGCTTCTCATCAGGATTAAAGCCGTAGCATATGGCCATTTCCTGAAGCACTTTGAGCGACATTCCGAGCAACATAGGAATATCCGCCGCAATGGTAAACACACCGCCGATCCCCGTTGTTGCTCCCTGAGCGGTGGCAAAGGTGATGCGACCTGACGTAATATCATCAGCGGTCTGATCCATGATCATCAGGGGCAACTCAGCCGCCTGCTTCAATCCCCACGTCGGTTCAGGGCTAACGTCCGAATCCGCGTTTTCTCTATCATGAAGCCGATCCTGCATATCAGAAGTGGAATCCGCGCCATTTTGCCGAATCACATGTTCACGGGCCGTCTTTTTCAGCTTGTTCAGAACCGTTTCTTCTTTCACCAGATATTTACCGCCGCTTTGAATGAAGCTTCCCAACTCGTTAAGCAGCTGTTCCAGCTTGTCCTTAATCATTTTGGGCGTCAGTCGATCCAGTAGCATAAAAGGCCATCTGCCGAGCTTTTCCCAGAAAAAAATATCCTTTTGCGCCTTCTCCCACGCCTCAATGGTCTTCAATTCATGATGCAATCGTTCCTGACTTTCCCGAAATGCTGTAACCTGCTTCATAGAAGTACACGTCTCCTTTAAACCATGCTTATTTATGTAATGGGTAATACGTAAGTAAGATGAGTTCAGGTTTCTTTTTTAGCCAATTAGATGTTAACATCGTTTTAGCCAATTGCAGGCTTGACCGAAGCTTCGTTTTACGTAACAATAATTCCTAATATGTACAAAAATACGTACAGATCGGAGTCTACCCATGAACAAACCTGCATTCACCTCACAGCCTCCCTCTACTACTGACGTGGAACTCGTCCCTTACCATTGTGAGCATGACGCAGTTTTACATACCTTTTATTTACCTGAGGATCAGCAGCAGTTTACCGGAATGCCGGATAAAATGCTGGCACTGGCCAAGCAAGACCCACACCGCCATCCTGTCGTCATTACTGCTACCGGAAGACCAGTCGGATTTTTCATTTTGTACGATGGAGATGAGCTAACGGACTATACGAATACTTCCGCGGCTCTACTGCTGCGCGCCTTCTCTATTCATTACGCAGATCAAGGGCAAGGGTACGCTAAAAAAGGGCTACTTCTACTACCACATTTTGTCTCCAGGCACTTCCCGAATATTCTTGAAGTCGTGCTGGGTGTCAACGCTCGTAATCTGCCTGCTCAAAATCTGTATCTCCAATGCGGCTTTAAAGACGAGGGGGACACCAAGATGGGATCGCACGGCTTGCAGCATATTTTAAAAATGAGCCTGTCCAGCTAACTTCTATGTGTCCTCTCTAACAAAAAGCTCCCGGCGCACTAGCATCGGGAGCTTTTATCATTTTATTTCTCCTAACGAAAAGCTTAGCTTGTAATTGCCGTACTGCGTCAGTTCATCAAGCATGGTATTTAGCTCTTCCTGCGAGGACATGCGCAAGCGCATCCAGTAACAGCCCTCCCCACTAACCCGATGAATCTCAACAATAGAGGGATGCTTCCGTGCGAATGCCTGGAAAGCACCATGAACGGTTCCCGAATTCAAAAACACCGTAATAAAGGCATGAGTGGTCTGCCCAATTTTTTCAGGGTTCCAGCGTAGCGTGTAGCCCTCGATGACGCCCGCATCTTGCATTTTTCGAACACGCGCTCCTACGGCTTGCCCTGTCAAATGAACGAGCTGACCGATTTCCTTGTGCGATAAGGAGCTGTCCTCAATCAGATGATGAAGAATGCGCAGATCGGTGTCGTCGGGTACGAATAGTTCCATAGCCATTTTTCCTTTCATGATGAAACGAGAATTCTTGTTTTCCTTTCAGCAGGCCGTAGCCTGTATCTTCTTGCATCAGATATGATTGTAACAGAAACAAACAACTGTCGAATATATTCGACTTAAAAAATGAATTAATCAATATATAAGGAGCTTCCAAATATGAAAATCACACTAATCCGCAATGCAACCCTATGGCTGGAGTACGCCGGAGTAAAATTCCTGATCGACCCGATGCTGAGCGAGCCTGGCGTAAATCCGCCGATTCCCAATACGGAAAATGACCACCGTAATCCGCTGGTTCCCTTGCCGCCGCAATGGGAAACGCTTGGACAGCCTGACGTTGTTATCGTTACGCATTTACACCCGGATCATTGGGACCCGGCAGCAGCACAATGGCTGGACAAACAGCTTCCTGTCCTCTGCCAGCCCGGAAATGAAGATCAGATCGCCGCTGACGGTTTTACGCAGGTAACTCCAGTTTGGGTGGTTGGTTCTGTGGGAGAAATTGAGATTATCCGCACAACCGGGCATCATGGTACTGGAGAAATCGGGGAGAAGATGGGCCCCGTATCAGGCTTTGTATTTCAGGCTCCAGGCGAGCCTGTTGTCTATTTGGCCGGGGACACAATCTGGTGCAGTGAAGTATCAGAAGCACTCGATAAGTACCATCCGGAGTGGACGATTGTTAATGCCGGAGGAGCGCGGTTCACGGTTGGTGATCCAATTACGATGACTGCACAGGATGTGACGGCGGTTGCGCAACACGCCCCCTATACACAAGTAGTGGCTGTCCACATGGAATCAATCAACCATTGTCTGCTCACCCGCTTTGAGCTTACGGAACATATTAACCGCGAAGGTCTGAATGATCGTGTGCATATTCCGATAGATGGAGAAAGCTTATCTGATAAATAAGCTCCGTTAGCCTCAAAAACGAACCAACAAGGAACCTCCAGCATCCACATTTTAAGTGGGACTGGAGGTTCCTTGTATACGATAATGGAATATGAAGTTTAAGCCGATCTTTTGTTTTTGTTGTAAATATCGAAGGCTACCGCCAGCAGCAGCACCAAGCCCTTGATGCCTTGCTGCCAGTCAATGCCCAGACCGATCAGGGACATGCCGTTATTCAGTACGCCCATCACCAGACCACCGATAATCGCTCCGAAAACCGTTCCGATACCACCGGATGCCGAAGCCCCACCGATAAAGCAAGCTGCGATAGCATCCAGCTCAAAGTTCGTACCTGCTCTTGGTGTAGCCGCGTTCAGACGTGCAGCGAAGATCAGACCTGAAATGGCGGCCAGCACGCCCATGTTGACGAATACCCAGAACGTTACTTTTTTCGTTTTGACACCGGACAGACCCGCCGCCTTTTCATTTCCACCCAGCGCATACACATGACGGCCCATAATCGTGCGGTTCATGACGAAGGAGTATACAACAATCAGAATAAACAGCAGAACGAGAATGTTCGGGATTCCCGCGTAGCTCGCGAGCATGAAGGTGAACAGATTGATGACAGCAGCCACCACAATCAGCTTGAGTACAAATAAAGTCTGTGACGGAACCTCGAATCCATATTTAAGCTGGGAACGGCGTTCGCGAAGCTCATTGACGATAAACCATACCGTGAGCGCGATGCCGACAATGACGGATACCAGATTATAACCGGAAGAAGCGAAATCCGGCAGGAAGCCTGAACTGATTTTCTGGAAGCCCCCCGGAAAAGGAGAGATGGATTGACCTTTCAGCACGATCATCGTCAAGCCGCGAAAGAGCAGCATCCCCGCCAACGTCACGATAAACGCCGGAATCCGTACATAAGCGACCCAGAAGCCTTGCCACGCGCCGATCAGCGCTCCGACTACCAAGGATGCAATCACCGCGATCCACGCCGGAAGCTGCCAATCGACCATCATAATGGCTGCAACCGCGCCGACAAAAGCAGCTATCGAGCCGACAGACAAATCAATATGTCCCGTGATGATGACCAGCACCATCCCGATGGCGAGCACGAGAATGTAGCTGTTTTGCAGAATCAGATTCGTAATATTAATCGGCTTCAACAGCAGGCCGCCCGTCAGTACCTCGAACAAGATCATTATGACGACCAGCGCAATCATCATGCCATATTGGCGGATGTTATTTTTAAATAGTTTAGTTATGGTTTCCATGCTTCACGCCTCCCGACTTGGTCATATATCTCATCAATGTTTCCTGCGACGCGTCCTCACGGCTAACCTCTCCGGTAATCTGCCCGGCGTTCATGACGTAAATCCGGTCACACAAGCCCAGTACCTCCGGCAGCTCGGACGAAATAACCAGCACACCCTTGCCTTCGGCGGCAAGTCGATGAATAATCGTATAAATTTCATATTTGGCACCTACATCAATGCCACGCGTCGGTTCATCCAGAATCAGAATATCCGGCCCGGCAAAAATCCATTTGCTCAGTACCACCTTCTGCTGATTGCCGCCGCTCAGATTGCCTGTTTTCTGTAAAATGCTCGGCGCTTTGATGTTCATGCTCTTTTTCATATCCTCAGCAACGATCACTTCCTCCTGCTCATTGACGACAACGCCTTTCGTCAGCTTGTTCAGGCCAGTCAGCGAAATATTGCGCTTGATATCGTCCATCAGAATCAGGCCAAACTCCTTGCGATCCTCGGTCACATAAGCAAAACCGTTGTTAATCGCGTCTGTTACTGTGTTGTTCTGGATCGGCTTGCCGTCCTTGATCAGCTGACCGGAAATATTGCGTCCATACGCTTTGCCGAAAATGCTCATCGCCAGCTCCGTCCGTCCCGCTCCCATCAATCCGGCAATGCCGACAATTTCACCTCGCCGGATGCTCAAATTCACCTGATCCAGCACCTTGCGCTCCGCATGATGCTCGTGATACACCGTCCAATCCTTCACTTCCAAAATGACTTTGCCAATTTCCGCATGGCGCTCCGGGTAACGGCTGGTCAGATCACGTCCAACCATCCCGCTAATAATCCGGTCCTCCGTGACCTGATCTTTTTTCATATCCAGCGTCTCAATCGTCTTCCCGTCCCGCAAAATCGTGATCGAATCCGATACCTTGGCGACCTCATTTAGCTTGTGGGAGATGAGAATGCAGGAAATGCCCTGTCTTTTAAATTCCAGCATCAGATTAAGCAGGTTTTCACTGTCGTCCTCATTCAACGCCGCTGTCGGCTCATCGAGAATGAGCAGCTTTACCTTTTTAGAGAGCGCTTTCGCAATTTCAACCAGTTGTTGCTTCCCGACCCCGATGTTCGTAACCAATGTATTGGGATTTTCGCTTAAGCCGACCTTGGACAGCAGTTCGCGTGTGCCGACAAAAGTCTCTTTCCAATCAATCACGCCGCCGCTGGCGCGTTCGTTGCCCAGATAAATATTTTCCGCAATCGAGAGATACGGGATCAGCGCCAGCTCCTGATGGATAATGACGATACCCAATTCCTCGCTCTGCTTGATGTCCTTGAACTCGCACGTTTTACCCTGGAAAACAATATCCCCTTCGTAGGTTCCATGCGGATATACACCGCTCAGTACCTTCATTAGCGTTGATTTGCCCGCACCGTTCTCACCGCACAGGGAATGGATTTCGCCTTCCTTGATCTTGAGATTTACGTTTTCCAACGCCTTCACACCGGGGAAGGTCTTGGTAATTCCCTTCATTTCCAAAATGATTCCAGTCATGGGATACGCTCCTTTCGGTTGAATAACCTGCTCCTATTTCAACCCAATTTGCTCTTTGGTGTAATAATGGCTGCCGACAATATCCTTCTCGACATTCGTCCGATCCACCGAGATCGGGTCAAGCAAATAAGCAGGAACTACTTTTATTCCGTTGTTATACGATTTGGCATCATTCACTTGCGCTTGCTTGCCCTGTAAAATGCTGTTGGCCATCACGACCGTTTGTTCAGCCAGCTTGCGGGTATCCTTGAACACAGTTTGCGTCTGCTCCCCGGCCACAATCGACTTGATCGAAGCCAGCTCTGCATCCTGCCCCGTAATGATCGGCAGCGGCTTGTTCGCTGATCCGTAGCCAACCCCTTTGAGGGAAGAAATAATACCGATGCTAATCCCGTCATACGGGGATAACACCGCGTCCAGATTCTCTCCCGAATAGTAGGCACTCAGCAGATTGTCCATCCGCGACTGGGCCAAGGCTCCGTCCCACCGCAGCGTAGCGATCTGTGCCATCGTCATTTGCTTGCTGCGCACAACCAGTTTTCCGGAATCGATGTATGGCTTGAGGACAGACATCGCGCCGTTAAAGAAGAAATACGCGTTGTTGTCATCCGGCGAACCGCCGAACAGTTCCACATTGAAAGGGCCTTTGCCTTCCTTGAGTCCCAGCTTTTTCTCAATATACGACGCCTGTAGCACGCCCACCTTAAAGTTGTCGAAGGTCGCATAATACGTCAGATACGGCGTGTTCCGAATCAGACGGTCATAGGAAATGACCTGAATCCCCCGGTCATGTGCCTTCTGGATCACATCCGTCAGCGTGTTGCCATCCACAGATGCAACCACCATGACATTCACGCCCTTGGTAATCATATTTTCGATTTGGGAAATTTGATTTTCCACCACGTCCTCGGCGTACTGCAAATCCGTTTTATAGCCTTGCTCCTGAAACAGCCGGACCATATTCTCCCCGTCTCCTACCCAACGCTCGGACGATTTGGTCGGCATGGAAATGCCCACATAGCCTTTTTCCTTGCTGCCTGTGCCACTCTCCGCCAGATTACAGGCCGAAAGCATCAAGGCCAAAACCAGAAGCCAGACGACAACAGCTCCTTTTTTCATATGAAGCTCCCCTTTCCTCATGTGATGCGGGTCATTTTGAAGGTAAGTGCTGATTAGATAAAGATGAGATAGCGCTTACATAACTGAGGCAGCGAGTGCCTCTCCTTTTTTTATGTGCAACCACATGTTATCATTCCAGGCCGGGAAAGGTCTTTGCTGGTTTTGAACTTTTTTTATAAAATTTTAACCTTTGTGTGGTGGGGGGAATTGGATTTGAGGAAATGAAGATTGTCGGGAGATCGCTCTTATATTTTGAAAACACAAAAAGACTTTAGCCTTCTCACGATTGGCAAAGTCTCAATTTGTAGAAACATTAAGAGTTCACACTTTTATTGACAATTCACCAATGACAGGTATGTGTGGGTCAAATAAACTTCAGCTAATCCTATTAGATAAAAAGACTATATAGCAGACCCAGGCTCCGACGGAGCCACAGCTTGAATATTTATGTTATACGACGGAATCACTTCTTCGATCAACCAAAATTCTTCCTTGATCTTGATCTGTCATTGCTCTGCTATGTGTTCCAATAAATCTCCTGGTTGACAACCTAAAGCCGTACATAATTTATCAATTACTTCTAATGACACATATTCATTCGTATTGAGCTTCGCCATTGTAGCAGACGAAATCCCCGTCATTTTAAGTAAGTCCTGCTTCTTAATTTCCCTGTCGATCAATAATTTTTGAAAAGGTTTGTAACTAATCATCTGTTATTCCTTTCACACATGAAGTGAATTTTCTTTAATTATATGAAAGTATATTTTCTTTATCAAAAACATCTTCAACATGTATTGACTTATATGTTCGTTATGATAAAATTATATTCAATAAGTTAAATTTTTATTCACAAAATTAAATCCATTGGATGGTGTTCAATTATGCATAATTCTTTAGAAGTCTTACTCGATTCACTGATACGTAATCGAATTGAATCTTTATATGGCGAGCTTATCAAAAACAACTCCAGCTACAACCAGTTCTCATCCGAACGGAATCTTTTCTTCAAGCAGTTACATGAACTACTACCAGAGGATATACAAAAGACTCTATTCCTTTTTGATGATGCAGACCTTTCTGTTCAAGCTATTTTAGAGCGTGAAATCTATTTGCAAGGTTTTAAAGATGCTCTTCATCTACATAACGAATTAGATTTATCTTTAGATTGAGAGCCTATTGGCTCTTTTTACTTTTGATTCTATCGTATAACGCTCTTGTATCTGCGAACCCGAGAGGCTTAAAGGAGCGCCAGCGACTGGGTCCATCGGACTTAGCCTCGCAGGGTTGTGAGCTGAATCCACTTCTCTGCTCACCACATCTTGCGAACCAAGGGCTGAACGGCCCGCAGCGTAGATACTATGTTAGCTGATATATCTGACATCCTGATTAATCAAAAAATAAGCCCTGAAAAGGGCTCTTATGCGATCAATTCATCAAGATATTGCTCTTTCTTAGACCATAAAATGACCTTAACTTCATATTGATTAAAAGCACCGAGAACTTCAGCTGGGATTTTCTTCTCACTATCATTAATAAATGTTAACAATTGTGAATCTGCTTTTCTATTGTTCTTGATGTCTTCCCAAGAAAAAAGGACACTCTCGGCTTTCGATTTTATTGGGCTGTTGATTGTTTGAATCAGCCTCTCGCCTTTACTTCTTGATCTTGGAATAACAAAATCAAACTTCTGAGTAAATCCACTCTTACCTGTAAAAATCACATTATCTGTATATCTAATATCATGTTTAATAAAGAAATCCTCGACATCTTCCAAAAATATACTCTGTACATTCATTCTTGTTGTCATAAACATATCGTTTACGGTTAACATCGCTTGAACAAGCATATGCTTTCTTTGTGGAAATGTATCAATTGTTGATTCAACATATAACTCGTCTTTGTCTGATCGCTTTACTCCGTAACTATTTAAAATGGTTTGTAACAATTCTTTTCTCTTTTTTGATGTATGGAGATCACAACCTGATAATAATAAGTCATTAATAATGTATCCATCATCAGTTAAACATAATTTATCTCCATTAGGTACTACGTATAGTTGAAGGTAATCATTATGTCTATCCATAAGAGGGGTTGTAATTTCAATTGCATTGTCAATATCCTTAAAAGAGATATTCTCCTTAAGCCAACCAAAATAAGAATCCTTTAATTGATCCTTAAGTTGCATACAAGTCCCCTCCCTTTTATTAAATAAGTGTTTGTATCTGCATTATTGCAGGGTATGGCTCTTCTACATGATTATACAAAAGAAAGTCCTTTAATGTCTGTGCTAAGTTATCTACGTTCGAAAATATCTTATCATCGATTGGGTATGCCCAACTTGTACCATAACCTTCTTTAAAAATATGTAAGTGTGGACAATGGATCACATCACCATTTGGATTTCTATGTGGGCTTCCCGATATATCTAACCTTAACAATACAATAGATTTTTGATGTCTTGTTTGAAAAGTGCATTTCTTGACATTAATCGTTCCCTTACGATTCACCTCAATAATAAACTTTTCTTTATCATCTTTTCCTTGTAATTGAAGTTCTAAACTTTCTTCAGGGCTAGGTATTTTTATCCCTTTAGAATCTGTTAAAATTTTAATTAAATCTAAAAGATAATCTATCTCATCTTGAGCAAGCATGATTAATCTCCTATTAACTCATCGGCTAAGGTATTTTGTCTAGTAAATTCAGTATATGTGTAAATTGTAGTGCAACATAGATATATGTCAATCATTTAATTCAGATATTTCAATAACGTTTCTGTGTTCATGAACCCCGTCAGGGGTTGTCTGCTGAATTTCCCTCTTCGATATCCTTCCCGCAGACCTAGGCTCCATCTGGAGCCGCAGCTTGAATATTATGTTATCTGATTCCGTTGCTTCTTTGCGCTTACTTTCATTATCCACTGTAGTTTTCTTCCATCGCCTTCTTAAACACCTCGATGGGATACTCATATTTTATTGCTTTATAGATGAATCGGTTATTCCATTGATTTCTTTCTATTCCTTCAACAAATTCTCGCTCTATGATTTTCATCGTATAGATAATTTCATTTAATGTTCCTATCACACTTCGATTATTAGTAGTTGTGATAATCATACCTTCATTTTCTTCGATATACCTGCTGATTACTTTTTCTTCGATTTCCTCACTCATTAAATAATTTCTTAGTTCATTAACGAATAACTCTTCTACATTTTTTAATTGTGCCTTTTTAACTCCTACGATCGTTAAACTTAATCTTGATAAGTCATTCATAAATACGATTGTTTTTCTTCTATTCAAAGTGAACATATTGGCATGCCATGTATTTAACGGAACAGATATATCTGTGTTTTGTACTTTACAATCCATTTCTTTTAGCAGTTTTTGTGTCGCTCTTATAACGTACATTATTGTTCTCCTTGTTATTGATTTACAGGTTTGCAATGGTTTCAGATAACGTCTTATTTACGAACTTCGTGAAAATAAGGAAAATAATAAATTAAACGAATCATCGTAATCGAAATAGTCCTTTTGAATCATGTTTATATTGTATCATCAAATGGAAGAATATTACGACTGCTAACTATAGTTAAAAACAAAAAAAATTTCTGCCTTCACAGCAGAAGCTTTTTTGAATAATTAATTCACACAGGGCATCCCATCAATGGCATGTACGTAAGAAACATCAAACGTTAACTATACATAATATATAAGAAAATAGGTTTATTCCATGTGTACCACTTGACTAGACTTTAAGCGTACTGGAGCAGATAAGTCAATTTCTCAGCGATTCACCCCGGACAGCATAATAAATGAAGTCATAATATAAATCCCAGAGGCATGTTGTATCCCGGCGATCAGCTCATCTGCTAAATTATCGGTAATGAGCTTGACATTAAGCTTCGTCGACATCAATTAAAAACACCCGCTCCTGGAATCCACCCCGTGCCTCGGCTTTGTCTGCCCGCAGCTTGTCCAGTTCTGCCGCATTTGTCCCATGTACTTCTGCCAGCGCCCGGATGACCTCCAGTATATCCGCCAGTTCTTCCAGCGCGTCCTTATCTTTTGCCGCATCAAAATATTCCGTTGCCTCTTCACGAAGCTTCGTTCGCAGCTCCTGCTTATATTCCTCCGGGTCCAATATGCGCGTGCGGCATTCCTTGCCCTGAGATGTAATGATGTGCGGAATCCGGTCCCGCACCAGCTTGTTGTATGTAGGCATATAAAAAAAACAACACCCTTTCTGTTGTGGAGCCTTTAGGCCCCATCCAACATCTCACTTTTCGCCATTATATCATTCGCGAGAAAAGAATTAGGTGTTATTAACATATGAATTAACTTATTTAATTGAACTGATTCTTTATAAAAATAGATTGATACCGCTCAGCAGGATCAGCTACAATTCGCTGAGATAAACGTATTAAAATATGGTCCGTTCTAGAAAGTAGCCTATCTACCTCCTCCAGCTTCATCGGCTTGTTATGTGCATTATCCTCTGCGGAAATAAGATAATGTACCGTACCGATAAACAGTACCATATCCAAATTCGGCTCAGCATCCGTGTGGATTAATGCTAGTAAATTAGTCATAGATAGGTTAATAGATGATGAAATGATTTGATTTCGGTGAACATAAACAGCCTTAGCCATCGAAAACATCGCTCGATCACAAAGAACGAGGCAGTTATGAAACTGATTATGATTGCGCATCATCTGTCCAAGCTGTATTTGATATTGGGCAAGCTTTTGAAAATCCATCATGCAGTTCAATATGTTGGAGTCGCTATGATTAGACGATATGGAATCTGAATCTCTATGTAGGTGGTTGCTCAAGGAGTAATTTTTCAATGGGAAGTCAACTCCTGAATTTTAATTTAATGAACAGTGAGGGCATCGTAGAACCAATATGGAGCCATCATAATGTACAAATTTCTAGCTACCGGACAAGCTTTATAATAAATATTACTATATAGTAGTTTTTAATTCAATTTACTTATTAACAGTTATTAATTAGAAGTAACTCTTTCTCTACACTTCTAACTATAGAGAGGTGTAATCATGTCTGAACTTTTAGAATTAGTTGGTACACGTATTCGAGATCTCCGAAAGTCCAAAGGGCTTTCCCAAGAAGCTTTAGCCGAAAAAGCAGGATTCAATTCGAGTTATATCGGTTTTATTGAGCGCGCAGAGAGAAATATATCTTTGAAAAATCTGGAGAAAATAGCGAAGGCATTGAACGTGGGCGTTTATCAGTTGCTTACATATGTTAAGGAAGATGATGAGCTTACCGAAGAAGATTCGAGTATAAAAAACATTTTGACTCTGCTAAGAACGCGTGAATCCAAAGATACTGAGCTGGCATTGAAGATTCTTACGGACATATTTATAAGAATCGATGAACGATAAAATAAAAAAGGAACTGCGCTTTGCAGTTCCCCACCAACCCCTACGACAACGCCAACATCGCTTTCATATCTTCCTCTGCGGTAGTAATTAGCTTCAAGCCAAACATCTCCACCAGTACATCCAGTACGCCAGAAGAAATAAACTCAGGCGGCTTCGGCCCAATGCGAATATCCTGCATGCCAAGGCTGAACAAGCCCAGCAGAATGGCGACCGCTTTTTGCTCAAACCAGGACAACACAATGCTGACAGGCAGCTCGTTGACTGTACAACCGAAAGCATCCGCCAATGCCAGAGCGATTTTCACAGTAGAACCCGAATTGTTGCATTGCCCCAAATCGATATAACGCGGAATGCCGGTATCTCCAACGGTGCCATAATCCACGTCATTAAAGCGGAATTTACCACAGGACGTGGTCAGAATAACCGTATCGTTCGGCAAGGAAGTAGCCAGCTCGCGGTAATAGTTGCCGCCTTTACCTGGTGCGTCGCAGCCTGCAATGACGAAGAAACGACGGATATGTCCATCTTTAACCGCCTGAATAATCTCAGGAGCCAGCCCGATAACCGTCTCGTGATGATATCCCGTCGTAAGCACCTGCTCCGAATCTACATCTGCGGCTGGCAGGGCTAACGCACGCTCGATCAATGGTGAAAAGTCGTCGTCCATGATCTTGGCTACTCCCTCCAGCCCGGCTACTTCATAAGAGAAGAAGCGGTCTGCATACGTGCCTTTAATCGGCATAACACAATTCGTCGTGGCGAGAATCGCACCCGGGAACTCCTCGAACAGTCTGCGTTGATCGTACCAGGCTTTACCGATATTCCCTTTGAGATGTGCATATTTCTTCAATGCCGGATAACCGTGGGCAGGCAGCATTTCCGAGTGGGTATAGATGTTGATGCCTTTACCCTCCGTCTGCCGCAGCAATTCCTCCAACGCATATAAATTATGTCCGGTCACGACGATGCATTGACCTTCGATTTTATTTTGGCTGACGGTAATCGGCTGCGGAATGCCAAAACGATCCGTATGCGCACGATCCAGCACATCCATGATCCGTACAGCCGCATTTCCGACCTTCATCGCCATCTCCAAATGCTCTTGCACATTAAAGTTAGAATTGGTTAAGGTCATATATAACGCTTCATGTGTAATACGATCCACCTCAGGATCGCTATAGCCCAACTGTCGAGCGTGTGTTGCATAGGCCGCAATGCCTTTTAATGCGAAAATCATCGTATCCTGCAAGCTCGCTATCGTTTCATTCTTGCCGCACACCCCAACTACGGTACACCCGCCACTCGGCGTCTGTTCACACTGATAACAAAACATATTGTTTTCCTCCAAATATTGATAGATACTTGTTCGTTATCCACAGCTTAACAGACCCCCAAACGCGCTGGTGTGATTACACACACATTTTTCAGGTCACTCCTGATCCGACACGCTGACCCCGATTCCACCGCCTTTGCGATACTGAACCGGGGAAACACCCATGGTCTTTTTAAAAGCGGTGCTGAAATAATGCTGACTATCGTATCCGGTACGCTCTGCTATATCATAGATGGACAACGTCGTGGAGTCGAGCAGTTGCACCGCTTTGCGGATACGGGCGCGCGTGACGAGGGTCACGAAGCTATCGTTTAACTCCTTTTTGAGCACACGGCTGAGATACACGGCGGATACCTGTAAGCGCGAGGCGAGGGATTCCAGTGTCAGTTCCCGGTCTGCGAAGCCTTCCTGAATAAGCTGTCGCGCCCGACGCACGAGTGGAGATAGCTGCGATTCGCTGTATATACGGTCACGGCACACTTGGAACGCATCAACCGCGCCTTCCAAGCCCCTGGCGTTTCGCTCCACATGCGTATGAACCGCTATATTCAGGTAGCGCCCGATAGCCTGCTCCATCGTTGCGCCGATGGCTTCGGGTGCCTCCTGCCACAGGCATATGCCGATCAGCCCGTTTGCATCGCGGAACAACACATGCGGCAGTCCATCCAGCAACTCGCCAATGATATTTTCAGCGGCAAAAAGAAACAGTTGGCGGTCATTCTCACGCATAATCGTCTGCCGCGCCTCTGCCGCAGGCCACCGTACAACGCCGATCTGAACGGGTGACCGAGATGGAAGACGTAAAAACGCCAGTTGTTCCATCACGTCTTTTCCCGTGTTCTGTCCTTCCAGCCATTCCAGGCAAAAGCGCTGGCGCAGCAACGGAATATTCCGCTCAATCTGCCCGGCGGCCTGTTCTACATAGGCAGCACGCTTGCGCTCTTCTTCCATCCGCTGACCGAGTCGCGACAGCGCAGCGTGAAGCTGCCCTGCATCTACCGGCTTCAATATATAATCCTCCACGCCAAGTCGGACAGCCTCCTGCGCATAAGCAAATTCATCATGACCGGAAATGATCAGGCAACGACATTCCGGGCATTCTTCCCGCAGCCGTCGGATTAGCTCAATGCCGTCCATGAACGGCATATTCATATCGACCAGCAAAATATCGATGCCAAGCCGTACCGCCAGCTCCAGCGCTTCTTCGCCATCCTCCGCCTCACCCGCAACCTCCATGCCGAGAGTCGCCCAGTCTACGCAATCTCGTATGCCCTCTCGAATGATCGGCTCATCATCTGCGATCAGCACCTGATAACGTTTTTTTGTGTAACGTTTTGCCGTCATCGTTGTCACTTCTGTCATGGCCTTGTCCGTCAGACTCGTCGTTGTCGAGGTGCCGGTGGTCTGTGATCTCGTCATCCTGATTCCGCTCCTTTTTCATGAGACTTCTTCAATTGTGCCATATCCCGCAGCAACGGATGAACAATCGTAACGCAGGTACCTGCCCCCTCTTCACTGTCCAATACAATTCCATATTCCTCACCAAAAGATAGCCGTATACGCGCCTGTACATTCAGCATGCCATAGCTTCTGCCGTTCGCACTGGTAACGCTTGGCTTCTGTTGCCCTTCCATCGCCTCCAGCGGCGCTTCCAGCAAACCCCTCAGCTCCCGCAACCGTTCCACCGTCATCCCTGCGCCATCATCACGTACCGTCAACAGCAGCTTATTTCCCTCAATCCGCGCTTCTACCCCAATCGTGCCGGGACCGCGCCTGGCCTTGATGCCGTGGTAAATGGCATTTTCCACCACAGGCTGAAGCATCAGCTTCAACACGAACAGCTCTCCTAGCTCCTCGGGTACGTTTAATTCCCAGCGGAGTCTGTCCCGATACCGGGTTTGCTGGATTTGCATATAGCTCGATATATGCTCAAGCTCGCTGCGTAGCGGAATAAAGTCATCCCCTTTGCTCAACCCGAGGCGGAACAATCTCGATAGCGCCCCCACCATATCGGACACGTCTTCTGCCCCGTTTTTACGAGCCATCCAATGAATTGTATCCAATGAATTGTATAAAAAGTGAGGCTTAATATGCTCCTGTAGGCTACGCAGCTCGGCATCCCGCTTCTGGCGCTCCCTTAGCTCGCTAAGCGACATCAAACGGCGAATTTGCTCCAGCATCCGGTTGAAGCTCCTGCCAAGCATCCCGATTTCATCCCCACGGTCACTCCATTGGCGAACCGTAAGATCCCCCGTCTCTGCTGTCCGCATATAGGACATCAGACGGAATATTGGCTGTGCAATCGAGCGCGACAATCGCAAGGATGCCGTCAGCCCGAACAGACATACAATGAAGACAAAGGAGACGACGTAGAATTGAATTTGTCGTACTTCCAGTGTCGATTCCCGCGCCGGGAATACGCCCACCGTTCTCCAGCCCGTAAACTCGGAAGCCCGGAACATGAACAGTAATTCCCTTCCTCCGGCTTCACGGGTAAACATCCCGCTGTCACCTGTCCCGAACCATTCCGGGGGAATGCGCTCGATCAAAGGCATATCCGGCATATACACACTACGTCCCTCCGCATCTGTCACCATTAAATACCCGGTTTTGCCCAAGGTTACATCTCTGGCAGCCTGCGATACGGCCCGTAGCTTGAGATCAATCATAATCACGCCTAACACACGTCCAGTCTCCGAATCCGTCACCGACCGGACAACAGACACAATTTCACTGTCCTTGTACCGAACATGAGTGGTCACATTACGATGGCTCGGCTGTCCCAGCACGGTAAAAATACCTGCATGCTGCGCCGCCTGTTTATACCAGTCTTCTTCGGTCAGGCTGTGCGTGCTTCGAGCATACATTTCGTTACTAATATAGTCGCCGCGTCCGTTCACGATCAGAATACCCGCGATTTCGGGATATAACGTGGTAAAGCCCTGCAAAAACTGCTTCATCCCATACAGCGTATCCTGTTCCCGCTCGCCTTGCTGCTTCTCCTGCGTAACCGACTGTGCTATCTTACCCGTGTGACCGTCCGCCAGCGTCCGTCCTTGCCAAAACTCCCCGATATCCGGGTTAAATCCAATCAGATACGTCATATTCTGCAAATTTTCCATTTTGGTATCCAATGCTTCATTTACCTTGCCAATGAGCTGCATCGTATGGTTTTCCACCTGCCGCTCAATAATCCGTTCCACCGTCCAGTTGACCAGCAGACCTAGTCCCAGTGAAGGTACGATGCCAAAAAACAGGAATAACAACATAAGCTGATACCGCAAAGGCATATTGCGTAAGCGCAAACGCTGCATCCTTTGATCCATCCATGCGCGTATACGCTTCCATTGATCATCATTTCGCATAATAATCATCTACATTCGCCCGTGTAACAACGGATATTCCTGTGTCCACCCGAACGGGCAGCGGGGCATTGTCACCGGAGGAGGAAGGAGCCGGAATCGTCAAATGATGGTGCAGATGAAACAGGTATTGAAGCGACCAATAGCCCATACTCCACGTTCCCTGAGCAATGGTCGCTGAGATCGTGCCACTTCTGATCATGTCCAAGGTCGCTTTATTGGTATCAAAAGAAATGATTTTCAGCGGACGACGGCTCTTTTGGCTCAACACCGCTTCACCGACACCTGTTCCTCCCGTCGCCTCGGTCACAAACATTCCCGCCAGCTTCGGATAAGCCTTCATCAGCCGAAGAGACTCATCCCGGGATACCATCGCGTCTGCGCGACCATCTGCCACTTCCACCACCTTCATGGCAGGATACTGCCGCTGAATGGTATCGCGAAAGCCGCGCGAGCGTTCCTCATGATTTTGCTGACCGGGCAGGGTCAGAACGGCGACTTCACCTTCCCGTCCCAACAGCTCCGCCATTTTATCCGCAGCGGTCACACCTGCCTTATAATTATCGGTTCCCAAAAAAGAATACGCCCGGCTCCCCGGTGCTCCTGCATCAAACAGCACCACAGGAATGCCCGCATCCAGCGCCTTATTAATCGCCGGGATCAGCGAGTGCGGATCAATCGCAGAAATCGCAATCCCTGCGGGCTTCCGGGCAATCGCCTGCTCAATCACGGTCGTCTGCTCCTGCGCATCATAACGGGTAGCCCCCCGATACTCCACGGTCACGCCCATGGCATCCCCGGCATCCTCAAAGCCCTTAAGCCCGCTTTTCCAATACTCCAAGCCGGACTGGAACGTAATCATGATATACGTTTCTCCGATGCTGCCGCGCAGTCCTTTTTCCTCCCAAGTGCCATTCAACGGCCCGGATTGTTCATACCTGAACACATAGAGCGCAAAGGCCGCAATCAGCAGCATATATACCAGTAGCGTTTTTTTCATTTTCCCACCTCTTCCGTGCGTATCCTCAAGTTGTGAATTTACTGTGATTTTACTTAGATTGTAAACGCAATCATATCAAATTGGAACTACTTCCACTCTTCCAACTTTCAGGTAACGTTAATCCTGCACTAATATTCCTGCGTTACAATACCTAAATTGTGTTATGGAAAAGGTATACGATTTCTTTTGGAAAAGGAGTGATATGGATGAGCAAGCCGCGTATCGCAGAGTGGACAGAACTGCGGGGTCTTGCCTACCTCGCTGTCGTGCTTCAGCATTGCATTGGCGAATATATTTACCGCAGCGATATCCAGCAGCCGGATTCCGTTATGCTCGCGATGCTGTACCATTTGACACGATTTGGCACACCGACGTTCGTTTTCCTGTCTGCGGCTCTGCTTTTTTATAATGGTAACAAACCGATTGGCTATCCCCGTTACATTGGCAGACGGTTTCGAGATATTTATGTTCCATTTCTCTGCTGGACGGTCGTTTATTGGGTATGTAACCAGAACTGGTCGACGGCGCAGTGGGGAAATATTTATTTTTACAAGGGCATGTTCGAGGAAATGATTATACCTGTCAGCGGATATCATCTATGGTTTGTAGTGATGATTTTTCAGTTTTATATTTTATTTCCCTTATTTGCAAAAGCGGCCGGACATGTGCAAACGTTTCTCCGTCGCTACAGCACCAAAAAACGAAAACAGCTCGTTCTGACTGTGATGCTTACAGCAGCGGCGGCTTATGCTCTGCTGTTGCAATGGTCCTACTATGACATGTCTACATGGAGCACCGAGTTACCGTCCCTTTGGCAGACTCTGCTGGATTACCGAACCTACAACTTTGTCATGTACTTTTTCTATTTTATGCTGGGCGCGGTATGTGCCTATATGACGGACACGTGGCGGGGACTGGCTAAGCAGACGTTACCGTGGAATGTATTTGTCTTTATTGGTCTGTTCATGCTCATGGGTCACACGATGCTGATCCAGTCCGGCGATACGATCAATCTCAATATTTCCACCTATCTCAAGCCAAGTACCTTTGTGCTGATTGTCTCGCAGCTGCTTTTGCTATATGGACTGCTGCTCCATTTGCAAAAAGACCAGCGCTCCGAGCCGTTCCGCCGTATGCTGAACTGGATCGGACGTTATTCCTTCGGGGGATATCTGGCCCATGCACTCGTGCTAGCGTTTATATCCTATTACACCCGCCCGCTTTCACTGGGCGATCATCATTTTACGGCGACACTGCTTACGTTTGCCGTCGTGGCAAGCGTTTCTCTCGGCATCAGTTGGCTGTTCGCCCATCTACCGGGAGGCAACTGGATTGTCGGCTCCAAAGGCAAACAGCGCTTGACCTGGCCGTTTCGGCTCCAGCCGCTTTCCTCCAAACGCGCTTCCAAAGGCACGCAGGAGCTTGGATAATAGAAAAAGAGATGCTACATCACTAAAAAAGGACACTCCCGATTCATTCCGGGAATGTCCTGCTCTAAGTTAATTAAAAACAATTATCCTTTTCTGGTTGAATTACACTCATGGTTTGTAAAAAGTATAATGAGATAATTACAATTCTCCCCGTGAAGTACCTATACGAACTGCGAGTTCACCAGACATGTAAGCATTACCTGAGGTAAGGCTCACATAAAACTTACCGGTAGACCAAGCATTCGAGCTAACTTCACTATAAATCTGGCCAGGTTTTACAGTTCCAGAAAGCTTCTGCGTACCTGATGGTGAACCTTGATTTACGGAAAACTTAATGGGTTGGTCGCCGTCATTACGTATCCATACTTTAACATATCCATATCTTGAAGGAATTTCAAAATCCTCTGTAAGCTCTGTATTACGAAGAGTTCTATTGACCACCGATTTAGTTTCCTGAGGAGTAATAACATGATCCCCCACTTTTGGCGTATTCACATCTGTCGATTCATTTGCAGACTGAGTCACTTGTACTGAGTCTGTTGTAGCTGGTGCAAGATCGGTCGTAGCTGCGGCAGAAGCAGTTAATGGAATGGCAACGGCTAAAGACAAAACAGATAATATTGAAGCTTTTTTAATACTTGTCATATTCATAGCCCTCTCTCTCATGAAATTTTGTTTTACCTAAACTAATCTGAACTCACTCTAATTAAATGGAATAAATAATAAGTGACCATCTCTTTCCAAGACAGGAATGGTCTTTATTAATCAACTCCCAGTATGTATAAGTTCCAATTTTGTTGCGAATGCAAAGTATGCATCTTCCTAACTTATTAACATATTATTCCATGAACATGTATTTTATTTTAAAATAAGTCATTATATAGAATAATGATAAACGTTATGAGGGAGAAGTCACAGTTTTCAATAAAAAGAATGGGGGGATGGACTGAATATAGCATCGTCGTTGTCAATGATTTGGCTCTAAACATAGTGAGGCAGATTTCTGGTCTGAAACATACGGTTGTACTGATTAATCAGTTCATCCAAAAGCATAGACTGCTCAAGTACACAAGCGTGTCCGAAGCCATACTCTTCGTAAAGATCATGCAAGTGTTGTCTGGCGTGTTCCATCTGTTGAATCAACGTTAACGTTTCATCCCTGTTCATCCTGCATCCCTCCTAATGAATCTCATTTTAGGAGGTAATGAACAAATATCTCATATCCTTTTTTGAGCCAAAAAATTACAAAAAAATCCAAAAAAAGACCAGCAATAAGCTGGTCCAGTGTTAACACTCGAATTATGCACCGCCGATGATTCCAGTTGTAGAAATCGTTCCATGACCTTGATTCAAGCCTTGGATTGGTACTGCGAATACCAATAAGAAGCTAGTCATTACCAAAAGAAAAGCCATCTTTTTGATCATTTTTTTTCCACACCTCCTGTGACAATTTTTCGTACTGATCCAGTATTTCAGGATCGGCACAAGCTCTGAAATGATCAAATAAACCTGCGCAAGTATGAGAGAGCTGTGCATTATTTATTTTATCAGATTTTTCCAATGCGTCTATTAAACATTTGAAACCATATGGATATCTACCTTTATTTAGGCTGTACTTGGCTAACTTGTACCAAAACCGCGCAGCTTCCTCAGGCAAGACTTGCTGAGTATACATATCAGCAGACGTTGGCTCTTTATAGACTGCAATTTGAGGCTCAAAGTGTTTCAGGATATGATCTATATCAATATTATACCGATTGGCTGCTTCTACGATGTTTAAGAGTTCGGCAAAAATTTCATCTTTGCCTTCCATATACTCTACGTATTCCGGTAAGACAGTAGCATCACCTGCCATCAGCCGATTTACACATGTATTGATTTTTCCCCATCCTTGAAACAAACCGATCCAATGTTGTGTTTCTGGATCACTTTCCTTTACCCAACTTAAATTGGAGTGAGCCTGGATGTACTTGAGACCTTGTACGTAATCTCCCTGAGCATGACAAACGGCTGCGCACAACAGGTCTGCGTAAGATATATATACAAAAAGCGGTCTGCTTGGTTTCTTTTTTTCGTAGCGTTCGCGATTTGACTTATACTGTATTGTTGCTCTACGCCCCATTTCCCGAGCTAACTCATATACAGTGTCCCAATGATTCAATGAACGATGTATGTTCGCTAAATCTTTTAAAGCATCTAATTGCTCTACCTCGTCCAAGCGATCAACAAAAGGAGCAAATTCAATGGCAGCTTGAAGATTTACAGTTCTATCCTGTCCGATGTTGATTTGGAACAAGCGATACTGGCAGATCGCCAATCGCTCTGAATGCTGGTGCTTCTCACTTTCAGCCACCTTCTTGTACAGGAATGCTGCTGCTTCATTGTAGCCGTCTTTGTACACATTTTCTGCAACTTCAAAGAGCGACGGCGGATAACTAGGATTATCCAACAACAGAGTTACAACTCGCTGCAAGCAGTCCAGTCGCCCTAGCTCAATGCATCGGTATAGGAATGGGCAGATTTTTTTCCAGTTAAGTGGAGATTCTTCAATGCACTCTTCAATGTAACGTTCGTAAAAATAATCCAGTGGTAAATTCATTCCCGCCGTAATGCAATCCAATTGGTGAACAGAAATAGAACGGTTGCCCGTCACAATGCCACTAACTGTACCTACATTCAAATCAATAATGCGGCCAAATTCGGTCATGGTTAAGCCTTTTCGTTTTAGATAGGTTTGAATTTCTGCCTGTATCGTAGGTGTGATTTCCATGGATAAACCACCCTTTCAGCGTTTTCATAGGATTCCAATTTCAAAAAAAATTATAGTTTGGGAATGTATAGTATAATTTAATATTTTGTCTATCCATGACAATACCATCTTTTGGCACAAAAATAAATACTATTATTTTATTGCTTTTTATCTTTTTAATAGGAGAGTATTGGATGATGGGCGTAAAAATGACAAGAAATTTAGAAACTTTTGGTAGACTCGTAATTCCCAAAGCAATACTCATAACCTGTGATATTTATTCAAATGATTCTGTAGAATTTTTTGCAGATGAAAAATCGGGTACGATATCCCTAAAAAAATACATTGGGCAGTCTTGTAAGTTTTGTCAATCTACCGAGGGATTAAGTTACTTTAAGGGTTCTCTTATATGTACAAGCTGTAGATATATGCTCAAGAGTCATCCAAAGCCCGTGTAAGTCAGCTCATACCAAAAATGTTCGATCAGGCAGGTGACCTGTTTAGAAAATAAAAGGAGAAGATCACTTGAAAAATACAGGTATGACACGTCCCTTGGATACGTTAGGCCGGATTGTTGTTCCTAAAGAAATGCGGGCCTCTATGGGTATTAAAGCTGGCGATCCTTTAGAATTTTATTTAGATGTTGAAACAGGATTTTTGAGTATGCGGAAGTATATTGGAGTCTCCTGCAACTTGTGCAGTTCGGTTAAGGATTTAACCTATTTCAGGGATTCATTTTTATGTAAAAAATGCATACTCGACCTGAAAGGAAACATAGGTGTGAGTCAAATTCCTGCTCCTGCTGTTAAGGAACAGTACAAAGAAAAAAGAGCAAATCGGTCGTCTTCAAAAAAATGGGCTGCACAACTAAGAAGACTCATGAGTGAGCATCCAACAGCCAAGCAAGGCGACTATGCCAAATGGCTTGGCGTATCCCAAGGCCGTATTTCCCAGCTTAAAAAGCTGTTGTAGGTATCGCTCAATTCATATTCTTATAATGCTAAATAACCAGTCGCTGGTTGATTTTATGCGACTGGTTATTTAGCTTACATAGACATGTTCTGCTCTATCTGTACTCATATCTTCTGGTGTCGCATACGATAAACCCTTTTTGCTTCTAGTTTTTGTGAACCGAGGTTGAAGGTGTCCCTGACTCCTGCTTCAATTGCGCTTCATGCGGTGCTCCAGACTTTCGGTCAAACGTAATCGGGCCTTTGCGATTAACCAGCCGTTTCAGATCAACGGTCATTTCATTTTTCAGCTTATCAATCAGTTGCTCCTCTTTGATGCCCTTGCTTTTGGCGATATCGACCAACGATTTTCCTTGTCCCAGCTCATTCTCTAGCCGGGCAGGAGTGATACCCAGAAGCTTGGCGACCTTCTCATTCAAATGGTGGTTCCAGCCGCCAGGTCCTCTGCCGTGTCCATGTTTGTGAACATGCCCATGTTCATGACGGCCCTGTGGCTCAGCATTCCGTTGTGGGGCTTCTCCTTGACTTGAAGCGTTGGGAACGGGGGCTTGCAGCTGGTTACCCGGTTCAGTACCGGAAGCTCCGGCGATACCCGCAGTCCCATACATCATCACCCCTCCATACAGGGTAGCAGTGATTAATTTCCATTGTTTTTTCATATTCAGGCCCTTCTTTCACCCTTTTTAATTTAATATTTTCTCTTTCCGCTATTTTTATTCGTATTTTCACCTTTTAAGTAATCACAAGACCGGGAAAATACGAGCTCATGAACATTTCTATCACGGTTACACCCCGATCTTCGATCTGCACGCGCTCCTTGGAAACCTTATCCTGTAGGGTAAGTAAAAATGAAATACTAAACTTTCTACAATATAATTTGAAATTTTTCAGGTAAAATATTAAGGAAAATATGATAAAATACTTTTTGTAATCGATTACAATTAATTTTTTGGAAATAAATGTTGTATCAAGCTACTACAGAATGCACTGCATCATAGTCAGACTACACGCAACTACACATAAGGAGGAAAGTCCAATGAAACAAAAAAGAATACGGTTATTTTTATCAATTTTGATTTGTTTTTCGCTTATCTTACCCGCAGTAAATGCACAGGCGGCAACAACGATCACCTCAAACCAAACCGGTACCCATGACAACTACTACTATGAGTTGTGGAAAGATTCCGGGAACACAAGTATGACTCTTAATAATGGGGGTGCGTTCAGTGCTCAGTGGAGTAACATTGGAAATGCATTATTCCGCAAAGGCAAGAAATTCGACGAGACCAAGACACACCAGCAAATCGGAAATATTTCCGTAAACTACAGTGCCAACTACCAGCCAAATGGTAATTCGTATTTATGCGTCTATGGATGGGCAGTTAACCCGCTCGTAGAATATTACATCGTCGATAGCTGGGGAAGCTGGCGTCCACCCGGTGCAACATCCAAGGGCACTTTTACCGTTGACGGGGGAACATATGATATTTATGAAACCACTCGGGTTGACCAGCCTTCCATTAAAGGAGACAAAACAACTTTTCAACAGTATTGGAGTGTCCGGACATCCAAACGCACAAACGGAACCATATCGGTTAGCGAGCACTTCAAAAAGTGGGAAAGCATGGGCATGAAAATGGGCAAGATGTATGAAACTTCACTTACTGTAGAGGGATACCAAAGCAGTGGGAGTGCCAATGTAACTAGTAATACAATTACGATTGGCGGCAGTTCTGACGGCGGAACGACAACTCCTCCAGGCACAAGTACGAAAATAGAAGCCGAAAGTATGACCAAAAGCGGTCAGCACACCTCAAATATCAGCTCGCCGTTCAACGGAGTGGCTTTATACTCCAACAATGATTCGGTGAAATATACGCAAAATTTCACTAGCGGCACCCATAGTTTTTCACTACGTGGTGCCTCGAACAACTCCAACATGGCCAAAGTTGACTTGAAAATCGTTGGACAAACAAAGGGGACCTTCTATTTTGGTGGAAGCAACCCTGCCGTCTATACTCTAAACAATGTCAGTCATGGCACCGGAAACCAAGAGATCGAGCTCGTTGTAACAGCCGATGACGGAACATGGGATGCTTATGTTGATTATTTGGAGATCAACTAACCTTACTATCTATTAAAATTATTAAGGAGGTACAACCTTGTTTATAGCTAAAGCAGGAAAATGGACGGCGATTATGTCAATCACCTTGTCTTTATTCACAGGCTCGCTGGTGATCTCGAGCAACCAGGCGCTTGCGGCTGATTGCTCAAGCGGTTATGTAGCGTTAACCTTCGACGATGGTCCCAATCCCTCTAACACCAAAGCGCTGCTTAGTGCTCTGAAGCAAAACGGTTTACGCGCGACGCTCTTTAATCTTGGACAAAACGCGCAGAATAATCCTTCGCTTGTACGTGACCAGCAAGCAGCAGGCATGTGGATCGGTAACCATTCATGGTCACATCCGCATATGACACAACTGAGCACATCGCAGATGTCATCGGAAATTACACGCACGCAGCAAACGATACAGTCCATTACTGGCACGGCACCAAAGTTGTTCCGTCCTCCGTATGGCGAGACCAACGCAACCCTCAAATCCATCGAGACCCAAAACAGTCTTACCGAAGTATTGTGGAACGTTGACTCCCAAGACTGGAACGGCGCCTCCACCGCACAGATCGTAGCTGCCGCGGGCAAACTTAAAAACGGCGATGTGATCCTGATGCATGATCAGTACCAGACTACACTCCAAGCGATTCCACAAATTGCACAGAACCTCAAAAATCGTAACCTTTGCTCTGGTATGATCTCACCAAGCAATGGCCGGGCGGTAGCGCCTGATGGCGGAAACGGCGAAACGCCACCAAACACAGGCACAAAAATGGAAGCAGAGAATATGACCAAAGGCGGTCAGTACACTTCAAATATCAGTTCGCCGTTCAACGGAGTGACTTTATACTCCAACAATGATTCAGTGAAATTCACACAGAATTTTACCAGCGGCACCCATAGTTTTTCACTCCGTGGTGCTTCAAATAATTCCAACATGGCCAAAGTTGACTTGAAAATTGGTGGACAAACGAAGGGTACCTTCTACTTCGGCGGGAGCAGTCCTGCGGTCTATACTTTAAACAATGTCAGCCATGGAACCGGAAATCAAGAGATTGAGCTTGTTGTAACAGCCGATGATGGGACATGGGATGCTTATATTGACTATTTGGAGATCATCTAATTTTTAAAAAACACAATCCCGGCGGGATCTTCCCGGCCGGGATTTTTGTCGATATCCTTTTTACATAATTCTTAATGTAAAAATAACATAATATTGCAATATCGCAATCTCTTATATAATGGCGGGTAACAACTAGAAATCGCTATAAAAATATTTATAAGAGATGCAGGTGATGGCGATGGAATGGTATTTTGCATACAAAGATGAATTGGAAAAAGTTTTTCGTCAAGCGGAAGAACGGACAGCCGCGTTTCCTGCTCCATTTCAGAGTCAGGGCTTGGAGTATCTGGCCCGTTTTAATCCGTTACGGGAAGACAGCACGCGTAACTACATATGCTATTTGCTTCCGTTCTGGCTGCAGGAACTCACCGGGCTGGCTCCCGAAATTTGCCGTAAGCTATCACTAGGCAACGTGTTCGTCATGGCTCATTATTTGATTCAGGACGATGTGATGGACACAGCAGCAGACAACCGCAAAACGCAACTCGCCTTAAGCCAATTGTTCTATACCGAATGTTTGGACGTATACCGGGACCTTTTTCCCGCGTCCTCTCCTTTTTGGACGTATGCCCGAACGTATATCGGTGAATGGGCCGTTAGTGTGACATCCGAGGGAACCGAGGACTATTTTCAGGGGGAACGACATCAGGTGGCGCTGAAAGCCAGTCCGTTAAAAATGGCTGGGACGGGTGCTTTGCTGCTCGCAGGACGGTCCGATCTGATCCAGATCATTACGGACATGACAGATACAGCGCTAATTGTACTTCAAATGTCGGATGACTGGGCCGACTGGTCGGAGGACTTGGAGGAAAACAGCTACAACTGCCTTTTGTCCCATATCAGCGCCGAGCAGAAGACCGCTTATCGAGAAGGTCTTGGACCGGAACAGATTCGGGAGGCGATTTATGTACGCGGCGCGCTTGCCAGTTACGTAAGTATTGCTGATCAAGCGGTGCAGCAGTTGGAAAATCAGGAGCCGGACATCCCCGGCCTGCGTATGTTCACACGTTCGATCGCAGAAGAGCTGGGCGAGGAAGCGGCGGAGATTGAAGCCGGACGTTCGCATTTGCGAAGAGGCGGTCTGGATTTTTGGCTCTCCAAAAATATGAAATAATGCTAGATTTTGATGAGACTTTCGTGGTATACTGACTAGGTAAATATAACCAATTGAATGAGAGGGTGATTTTTGATGGCTACTGAAGTTCTTCAAACACAAGTCATTCAAAAAGCGTGGGAGGATGCCAGTTTCAGAGAAAAACTGATGACCGATCCCAAATCAGCAATTCGTGATGTGTTAGGAGTCGTGATCCCCGATCATATCCAAATCAAAACGTTAGAGGAAACAGCCGATCAGTTTTATCTGGTCATTCCTCCAAACCCTTCCGGCGTGCTCGCTTCATCCCAGAAACCACGCTCCATGTGGTAAATTGGTTTTTGTAGCAAACTTGTTTTATATTCCTTAAACACCATGCGGGTGGGTTCAGCAAACTTCCTTCCGTTTTCCCTAACACAAAAAGCCGGATATTATCCGGCTAAGGGGAAGCGGATGGTCGCTTCTGTTCCCACCCCTTTTGCACTTGTAAAGGATATTTTACCGTTCATTGTCTCAATAATCCGAAAGGTTACCATCATGCCCAAACCTGTGCCTTTGGTCTTATTGGAAAAGTAAGGCTCACCCAGTCTGGATAAAGTCTGAGCGTCCATTCCTTCGCCATTATCCCGAATATGAATAACAGCTTCTCCGTTCTCTACATAAGCCCATATATGAATATGCCCTTGATCTCGCAGCGCTTCAATACTGTTTTTAATAATATTGATGAACGCCTGCTTGAACTTGGAGGAATTCCCGCGCACTTTGATTTCCTGGGGAATATCCAAAGAAATTTTGCCACCTTGCAAGTTAGCCATCGGACTAATGATTCCTTCAATATGTTTAAACTCATCCAGGATACACAACGTTTTGGTTTGCTCAAATTCAGGCTTGGCAAATGTCAGAAAATCGGTAATAATCGCGGAAGCCCGATCCAGCTCCTCCAGTGCGATATGCAGATATTCTTTGTTCTTACCGTCCTCCTGCTTGCTCATTAACTGGAGAAATCCACGGGTAACCTGAAGCGGATTGCGTACCTCATGAGCCACAGATGCAGCCAGATCGCTAATAATCTCCATTTTCTCCGAACGCTGAAGCTCATTATTGAACATCTCCAGCTCTCTGGAATAGCGAACGACCTGCTTATGCTTCTCTGCCAGCCTTCTGCCCAAAATCGCTATCAGCGCCAGCACAAAGCCGAACACGCCCCATTTCCACAGAAACATATTGTAGTGTCCGTCCCTGAGGAAGAACCAGGTCAGTTCACCGATGCAAATGACTGCGAAAAAAGCAAAGCCTATCGATAAAATGATCGCTTCATGATCCCCTTTGATCGCCATACGAATCGAAGCAAACACCAGCAGTACGAGTAAAGCCACGAGCAATACGCTCAGCACAGATACACTGAAAAAATAATATACGTCGTTTAAACGTTCCTGTGCTCCCAAATTTACAATCATCATCGTAAAGCAGAACAAAGAGTAAAATGTCAGCACTTTTCTAAATTTGCGAATCAGTATGATTGAACTTATGTTTTGCTCAAAAAAGTAGGCTAGTGAAGGAAGGAGAATAAACATTCCTACATCAAAAAGCTGTAAATAGAGCTTGCCGTAGTTGCGATAGAACGTATACAGGAAAGGTGAATACGTCACGATCATCAAACCAATAGACAGCACAATTGCGCTTAGGGACAGCCACATTGCCATGCTCGGACGGAACAGAAAAAATGAGCAGATCAGCAGCACCAGAGCTATAAATATAAAGGTACTGCCCAGTACGATATCCAGAACATCCATTCTGACCAAGGTCCCCAGCAACTCACGATAATCACCAGTCATCACATTTCCGATAATGCCCAGTCTGTTCTTGCTGCTTTCCGTCCATATGTATAATGTTTTACCGCCGTCTTCCGGTCTAAGCGGGATCAGAATACGATTGTTTTCATAATTGTACCCGCGATAGGACTCGTAAAAATTGATGCCGTCCTTATACAGCGTAATATGTCTGCCATAAATATTTTCAAAAAGCACCGCCGGCGTTTCATCAATCAGCGATGGCAGCCGAATACGAATCCAGGCAGAACCGGTGTTCGCGGGTTGCTTTGGCAACTCTGATTCATCATTAATATGCATCCAAACTTTGCTTGGGTCCCGCACCTCATCGAGTGATCCATCCTCCCCTTCCACTCCCCATCTCATATCCCAAGAAGGTATCCGGTGTTTCATTTCCGGGGTCGTTTTAGCCGCATAGGCGGGTAGGCCTATCGACAACAGTATTACAATGACCGCCAGCAGAGCGGCGACAGCTTTGGGCACAAGCCTCATGTTAAGCACCTCAAAGTTACATAGTAGGATTACAAGCTTGTATACGTTTTATCATTTTTCAACGTCCTGAAATAATATTATTCTATACGATGATGTTCATACCTTCTTCATAAGAAGGGTATCATGTTCTTTTTACTCATTTTTTGTCAAATCTTCATATTGATTTATGATCATGTCCTGTTCACGTGGCTCCATCTGTTCTCTGAGGCCAATCCATGGTTCGCACTCTTCATCCTCATATATCGTCCAAATATCCGAAAATAAATAATCGCGTATTTCTACCATTCCAATTTCTATCCCTCCATATCCTCTTTATCATATCACAGCAGTTACCGAAAAAAACGTTCATTAGGAATGGCAACATTCCGATTTCGCATGATTTCAACCTCGTACAGACACACTAACCCCAGGTTTAGTCGTTCTGCCTTTTGGGTAAGGTCGGAATAAGCAATCAACGAACAAAGGAGCTGAAGCACGATGGCAAAAAGAGATCATAGAAACGATGAGCTTCATGACAACGATTTTGAGCCTTCCCTGCAAAATGCAGAAACGAACTGGGAAAACCTGACCGAAGGACCGGATACTCCACTGGAAAAAGTTCCAGATGCCGATGATGTATCCCCGGACAGCCCTGTTGACCCTTCCGCTCCGGCGGAATTTATACATGGCACGGATTTACTGAATGGTACCGATGGGGATGACGAGGACGAGCGGTTATCGAGCCTTCCAAAAGGGTAATGAAGTATATAACCGAAAGGAGTTGACGTGTTCATATGTATAAAGATCCTATGTCTCAGGCGGATATGGCGTATAAACGTTACAAAGCCTTGAATCCTGTGGAAGAGGACGACCGCAGGTCTGCGGACAAGTCAAATACAGATGATACCGAGCAACATCTTGTCGAAGACATTCCGCGAGGCGTCGCATCGGCAAAGCCCGTGCCCAAGGACCAAGCATGATCAGGGAACAAATATGGGAATGCAAAAAGGGTGCCTTCGTAAGCCACGCAGAAGATGAATGGCTGGCTTGGAGTACCCTTTTTGTATGTGTATTTGTTACAAAGGCAGCAGCGCTACGGTTAATTGGGCTTCCAATCCCTCGACCATTTTATTCCATGTCACAGGCTTGTTCGACAACACCGTGTAATAGCGGCGCAGGAAGGCGGCCACTAACGCTGCGCTCACCTCGTTTACGCTGTCATCCTCAGGCATATAGCCCAGATTCAGCCCTTCTACCGCGACACCATCGTTATTCCAGGATGGATGTACATAGTCCAGATCCAGTCAGCTGTCCAATGATCGTAAAGTCCGTCATGGCGACATTAAAATCCTCATAGTAGCGATATTCGGTTGCACCGACCACTCTATGGTCCTGTACGGCGACAAAAACACGGATGCCCGGGTCTTCCAACGGTTCTTTCCACAAGCTGTACTCCAGCACTTCCTCCGGTGGGAATACCTCCTGCATCAACTGATGCATGCTCGCAAACAGCGGGTCTTCAATATGAGTAATGCGATGATATTCCATATGGCATACTCCTTTTTTATTTTGGGATGTAGTGATTTAGTGATCGGTATGAAAAGGATTTCTCCATTCCATCAAGGCCGCATAATTACGCGATTGTTCATCATCCAGATAATCGGGCATGATGCCAACAGGCACCCGTCCGCAACAAAGCAGGAACGTTAACACCGGGTCCTTGAGCTCGCCGGATACCACGGCATCTACATACGCTTCGGCGCTTAACTGGTCTGCATGATGCTGATAACCGGGCATACGTCCCGCGCCCAGCAAACGATCCAATCCGCGCTCGATGACGAGATGGTATAAGGAAAAAATAAGCCATTTGCCCAGACCCAGTCGACGATATGCGGGACGGACAGCCAGATCAATGACATACAGTGCCTTACCGTCCTCACGGTGGGTACGGATGTAACCGTCATCTGCGACTTCCTCCCACGTATGTTGGGGATGCTCGGGGTTGTAGTGCATCAGCAGGCTGGTCACCGAGCCGGCCAGTTCCCCCTCGATTTCAACACACAGCGCTCCTTCTGCAAAATGCTCAACCTGACTGGCAATCTGCTCCCGACTCCACAACAGCTCCTGCGGATAGGGCGGTGGAAAGCTCTCCTGCTGAATACGCAGCAGCCCCTCATAATCGGCTATCGAATAATTACGGATGACCGCCCGCAGCGGACGATCTTCGTCAAAGACAAGCCATTCTTTGCGATACATGACGCCCTTCCTTTCGTTAGCTCCAGTCTGTGTACAAATCTGTACGGCGGTCACGCCATGTGGTCACTGAGCCGCGCTCGCGTACATCATACAATAGCTGCAAGTCAAGATCCGCGGTGACGATCATATCGTTGTTCAGCTCACCTTCCACCATAATGCCGCGTGGCGGAAATGGAATATCATTCGGTGTAATGACTGCCGCCTGTCCATAGTTGGCCCGCATAAAATCAACCGTAGGCAAAGCGCCTACCGTGCCTGTCAAAACCACATACACCTGATTTTCAACCGCTCTGGCGTGGCTTGTATACCGTACCCGGTAAAAACCGTGGCGATCATCCGTACAGGATGGACAGAAAATGATATCTGCTCCCTTCGCCTTCGCCATGCGTACGATTTCGGGAAATTCAATATCATAGCAGGTCAGCATTGCTATTTTCCCCTTGGACGTCTCAAACACATTTAGCCCCTCACCGGGAGCCATATTCCATTCATGCACCTCAGTCGGTGTGATATGAATTTTGTCCTGTGTGACTACGCGTCCGTCCGGGTAAAACAAGTGCGCCGTATTATATAAACGTTCGTTTCGTTGCACCACATGGGTACCGCCGATGATATGCATCCCGGTCCGGCGGGCGAACGAAGTGAATAATTCAAGGTAACGATTTGTAAAATTCGGCAGGTCGTTAATGGTCAGGGCCTTGCCTTGACTGTCACCAATCGACATGAGCTGGGTGGTAAAAAACTCGGGAAACAGAACAAATTCCGCACCAAATTCCTCGGCTGTTTTGATATAATGCTCCGATTGAAGGGCAAATTCTTCGAACGAATCAATCGTATGCAAATGATATTGAACCGCCGACACTCTGATTTTGCTCATAATTCCTCCTTGTACATAACGTCTTTTAGATGGCAAGGGATTCCCGTTGCTGTTCACATTATAACCGATTCAAAACCGGACGAGAACAGAACCTGACAAACAGGTCTTGCCTTCTGCACCTACTTTGTTTAAAATAAGGTCAACTCTTTTGAATCACATGAACAAAGACATGGACGGAGACAAGTAAACGTCTACCCGGATTTCCACAGAAAGGTACGAATTGCTGAGAGCGTACCGAAATCCCGCGTTGAAATTCACTCCCGAGTCGAGCCTTGAACCAGCATAAGGATTCATTTCTTATCTGCACTAGAGGTTTCCGGAAGCCCCCGTTACGGGCATCAAGCTCAGAAGTAGCTACTGTCGGCTGGAATAACGTTGACGACTTGTATGTATACTTTTGTAATTAGGGTGGTACCACGGCATTCGTCCCTTGCGGCGAATGCCTTTTTGTGTTATTTTCTGAAAAAATATCTATCGATTGACAGAAAAAAACAATTTTTATTCGGGAAAGGATGTTATGTATGTCGACAAATGAAAATTCTTTGGAGCTGCTGCGGGAACAGCTTGATGCTACCAACCTGCAATTGCTGGAGCTGCTGTCGCAGCGTGCTGAACTGGCCGGACAACTTGGTAAATTAAAAGAAGCTCAAGGGGTGCCTGATTTTGATCCGGTACGCGAGCAACAAATGCTGGACAAGCTGATCGCCGCTAACCGTGGACCTTTCGACGACGCTACGATCCGCCAGTTGTTCAAAAATATTTTCAAGGCTTCGCTGAACTATCAAAAAGAAGAACACAAAAAGCATCTGATCGTTAGCCGCAAAAATCAGCCGGATAGCACAATCATCAAGGTTAAGGACACGCTCGTTGGTGGCAAAGCCTCCGTTATGGTCGCAGGTCCCTGCTCGGTGGAAAGCTACCAGCAAACTCGTGAAGTTGGTGAAGCTCTGAAAGAGGCGGGCGTTCCGATTCTTCGTGGTGGCGCGTTCAAGCCGCGTACATCTCCATATGATTTCCAGGGACTGGGTGTTGAGGGTCTACAAATTCTCAAACGCGTAGGCGATGAGCTGGGACTGGCTACAATCAGTGAAATCGTCGACCCAAGACATTTGGAGGAAGCGATCCAATACATCGATATCATTCAAATTGGTGCGCGTAACATGCATAACTTCGAGTTGCTCAAAGCTGCCGGCGAAACCAGAACTCCGATCCTGCTCAAACGCGGACTTGCAGCCACAATGGAAGAGTTCCTTCATGCTGCGGAATACATCGTTTCCCGTGGCAACACGCAAGTGATGCTGATCGAACGCGGTATTCGTACGTATGAAAAATGGACACGTAACACGCTGGACATTTCCGCCGTGCCGATTTTGAAAAAGGAAAGCCATCTGCCTGTTCTGGTCGACGTGACCCACTCCACAGGACGTAAGGACATCCTCGCCCCTTGTGCCAAGGCCGCACTTGCTGCCGGAGCAGACGGGATCATGGTGGAAGTCCATCCGAACCCGGCAGTCGCTTTGTCCGATGCCCAGCAACAGCTGAATATTCCTGAATTCCACAACTTCATGTCCGAAGTAAAAGAATCCGGTTTGTTCAAAGTGAAATAAATCGCTTTCATTTTCTCGGATTATGATGTAACATCTAATCAGGATTGTGACTGATAATGCAGGCAAAACCTAGATACATGTATGCTCAATTTCTTTTTGATGCATAATGTATTTAGGTTTTTTTTATACCTAAAATTAGATATAAAACCATAATTGTGTTCACAGTCTTAATCCTAGAAAACATCATGTGAAAGCTCAGAAAGGGGAAAAGAAAATGAAAGAAAGAAAAGGGTTAAACGTTTTTCTATTAGGTATGATATGTATTTTGGTCATCAGCGGTTGTAGCGGCGGAAAAGCTCCTGCTGTTGCAAAGGATGAAAGCGCTGCTCCAGCAAAAGAACAAGTGGACAATAAATTAGAAACTAAAGCGACGAAGGCTAGAACCGTTATTACAACCGATGGAGAAGTCGATGATATGAATTCGGTTATTCGCTTCCTCCTCTATTCTAATGAAATGGACTTGTCCGGTATCGTACTGACCAGTTCCGTGTACCATTATGCAGGTGATGAAAAGGCCGGCATCAAGCCATTTAGATGGACTGGAACTCAATGGGTAACGGATATGATCGATGCTTATGGAGAAATTTACCCTAATCTAACTAAACAAGCCGAAGGATATCCAAAGCCTGAATATATTAAAAGCGTGACCAAGATAGGCAATATTTCATACAAAGGTGAGATGGACAAAGAAACGGAAGGATCTAATTTCCTTAAAAATCTTTTCCTGGATGATGACAAAAGAGATTTATATGTACAAACCTGGGGTGGCACAAATACGACAGCCAAAGCTTTAAAATCCATTGAGGACGAATACAAAAATACAGCTCAATGGGCTGATATCCAAAAAAAGGTGAGCGATAAGCTCGTTCTTTATATCATTTTGGATCAGGATGACAGCTACAATAAATACATCGCAAAAAATTGGCCGGACATCAGAATTATCAATGATCAATCTAACTTCTGGCATTTTGCATACGCTTGGAAAATGCACACGGAAGAAGTAAACAGTAAGTTACACGGGGATTGGAACTTCAAGAATATCCAAAATGGTCACGGCAAATTGCTCGATATGTACGCTTTGATGGGCGATGGAAAGATGATTCCAGGTGAATTGGCTGAAGAACAAAGAGGCAGTGAGGCTTATTTAAAGAAAAATCCACAATATGATAAATATGATTTTATCTCTGAAGGAGACTCTCCATCATTCTTCTATCTGATTGATAACGGTCTGCGGAGTATGGAAAACCCAACCTATGGTGGCTGGGGCGGTCGTTTCGGTGTGGTTAACGATAAATTATTTAGAAATACCGTGTTAGATTACGATGTGCATACGAAAAAATTTGAAGCAGAATATTCTCTGATGAGATGGTTTGATGATATTCAAAATGACTTTGCAGCTCGTGCAGATTGGGCTATTGCATCCGACTATAAAGATGCCAATCATAATCCAACTTTAAGCATTAAAGAAGGAGTAGATGTAGCAGCTAGTCCCGGAGAGAAAATAACACTGCATGCAGAAGGATCAGATCCGGACGGCGATCCATTAACCTATAAATGGTGGAGATATTTTGAAGCCGATACGTATGAAGATTCTAAAGTAAAACCGGCACCAGTTAAACCTGAAATGCTGGGTAACATGCAGCTTGGACTTCATAGAGAAGTCACCAAGGGTGAGAAAGTAAATACGATTGACTTGCAAGGCAGCGATACCAATACGGTAAGTTTTACAGTTCCCGCCGATGCCAAGTCCGGAAATACGATTCATATCATCGCAGAAGTACAGGACAATGGAAAGCATCAGCTAAAACATTACCAACGTGTGATTGTAACTGTAAAATAACAGACGGAACGTCCATTGAAAAAGGCTCATGGAATTAACACTCCATGGGCCTTTATTTATGCATTTTGGACCAGCGCATACTCGTCTAAGCCTTCTTTTCAGGTAAAGGGACATAATATCCTTTGCCATTCGGACCCATCGCGAATTTATTGCGAAGATGGTTAAGATTAGGGCCGAATTTGGCTTCCAACTCTTCACGAAACTCATACATGATTTCCATAATATAAACATCATGAATAATCACTTCCGTGATCGGCATCACAAGCCCCGGATGCATCGTCCATGCAGCACGGCTGTCATCCCCGAGCGAAAGTATACCGGCTACAACCTCCCGGTCATCTACGCTCAGTACAATCCACCGTCCCCCAATTTCGGACGTAATTTCCTCACTCATATCATGGTGATAAATGGTGGCGAAATCAAATTTAAGATCTCCGTACGCTACAATGAAAATCTCAATGCCTTCCCGGGCGACTTGCTCTAAAGCAGCTCTGAACACCTCGGCATCCTCTTTCCAAATTTCCATTAAGATTCGGTGTTTGGCTCCCTTAATCCCTTCATTGATGCGACTTATAATGGCTTCATAACCCGATATATTCCAAATATTCTCTCTGTTTTGGGACGATGCTGTATACTGCTCCAATGTCTCTTGCGCTACATTAAAAATCTGCTCTGCTTTGCGTTTTCTCTGGGCAATCAATTCATGGGGCGGGAGTGGTACATATAGCGGTGTATTATCCTGACTGACCATAATGTCCCCACGGTTAACCATCCCTGATAAAACCTCATAAATTTTAGATCTTGGCACGCCGGAATTCAATGACACAGCGTATCCCGAAAGTGGAGAGCTTTCCAACAAGGTCACATAAGCTTTAGCTTCATATTCCGTAAAATTCAAATCCCGCAGAATTTCTAACACATTTGGTTTCATGACGCATTCTCCTCAAATTCATGTTCAACCTTACTATATCACTTCCCCTTGACAAAAACCGATATACGCACTATCTTTTTATGAGTAGTTACTAAAGTAGCTACTAAAGTAGCTACCAGTATTTCATTTGATATGAGATCATGTCAGGGAGGATTTCACTTGAACAAAGTCATAGCTATCAGCAGCAACAGCAATCGCATCTACTACAGCGCTACGATTCTGGCTCTGCTGATTTGGAGCACATCGTTTATCGCCACAAAAGCAGCGTATACCACGTTCCCCCCTCTTACGTTGGGACTATCCAGATTTATGATAGCCTCTGCCGTGTTGGGTATTGTTTTGCTTATAAGAAAGGAATTTGTCAAAATTAAGCCAAAGGACTTAGCTATGATTGCATTTAGCGGTGTTTTGGGAATCACTCTTTATTTTTCGATGGAGAATATAGGAGTAAGCCTGACTACAGCTTCCAACGCAGCACTGATTGTCGCCTCCTATCCCGCGATTACATCGCTGCTTGAACTCATGATATATAAAGTGAAACTGTCCAAATATAAAATTATCGGCATTGTACTGGCTATGATCGGGGTATATTTTTTGACTTCGGTAGGCGGAAGCTCGAATGGAAAGAATGAACTGATCGGAAATTTAATATTGATTGGAACTGGTTTTGCGTGGGCATTTTATACTTTCATGACACGCAAGGTTGTGGACAAATACCCGCCCGTGACTTTATCTTTTTATCAAACTATTGCAGGCAGCATCTTCTTTATACCTCTGGCACTCATTGAAAAAGATAGCTGGCAAGCTCCGACAACGGGATCGTTTATGTTGTTAATATATCTGGGCGTGTTCTGTTCCGTTATCGCATTTTTGCTTTACAATTACGGATTAATCAAGCTGTCACCGAGCAGCTCCGTTTCCTTAATGAACCTGGTACCCATATTCGGGGTATTATTCTCTGTTCTATTGTTGCAGGAAACCATTTCATGGCGACAAATCATTGGCGGTTTGGTCGTTATCCTAGGTGTCCTACTCAGTGCACAGCAACCAAGCAGCAAATAGCACAGTAGTATTCATGCTCTTTGTTCATCTTTTGCTAGGGTTAAGAATATGTATCCTTAAAACAAAAAGAAGCGATTTCGTATTCAGCAGAAAACCTTTACTAAGATTACAGTAACCGATATTATCAATGAGGCGAAAATTAATCGTTCAACTTTTTACAAGTATTATAAGGATAAATACGATTTGAGAGAGTTATAGTAAAATCCACTTTAGAGGAGCTTTCTAATAACATAAAGCTAAACTTTCTCAAATTAAAGTACAATAAAATTGATACCTCTAGAAGTTCATTTGTCCAACAGTTACAATTCATGTATGACCATAAAGAATGGTATCTTACATTATGGAACCGCAACACGGAGTTATATGTTTTTGAGGATATGCAGCAATTGTTTGAAGAAAAAATGAGAGAGTGTCTTTATGAAAATGGAGACTCACCGTGTCCTAAATATGAACTGTCTACGCGTTTATTTGCGACATCTGCAATGACCACAGTTAAATGGTGGTATGAATATGGACTACAATTTTCTGTAAATGAGGTTGTAGATTTTATAATAGATAATATTACGAACGGTATGTATCGTGCTTTTTTGTGAATTTTGCAGGGGGTATCGTAAAGGAGGTAAAGGTAACGCTATTTCCGAATACTAAGACTTTAACTAAAATATATAACGATGTGCCACAATAAAAGGGCGAGTGACCTTACCATGTTTCTCGCCCAGGTCGGTTGCATTCATGCAGTCGGCTTTTTTTCTTTCACATAGAAATGGCGGTTATATTGATTAATGAGCTTGTCCAGAATCATAGATTGTCTGAGCACGCTGGAGTGACTGAAACCATGTTTTGCTTGCAAAACATAAAGCTTTTGTCGAGCTTTCTCCAACCGTTGTCGCAAAATGTCGTCCCTTATCATTATATAACCCTCCTTGTCGTATCCTTAGTTTAGAGGGTTATGAATAAGTTTACTAAAAGTAAAGGTTTGGGATAATTATCTATTATCAAACAAAAAAAGACCCGCTGAAAGAGCAGGTCTGCAATTAAATATGTTCATGCACATCGAACCGTTGTTTACAATACACCTATCCGGCAGGACGAACATCCCGATCCGTTGTGTTATTTGGGGCAGAGGCGTGGAAAACTCCCCTTCCCTTCACCCATAGCAGCAACGCCGCAACCAGCAACATTCCACCGTTCAACACAAAGATCCAGCGGATCGGTATCCAGCTACCAAGCAAGCCGCCAATGAGCGGCCCTGCCATCATCGCCAGTTGCGTCGCTGACTGATTCAAGCTAAAGGCTCGTCCGCGAAACTCCGGTTTGGTAACCTCCACAGTCATCGCATTAATAGCCGGAACGACAGACGCATAAAACAATCCGTAACCGAACCGAAGCGCACCAAAGCCAATAAAATTCGATACAAAAAATTGCAAAATATTGCCGATTCCCGAACCAATCAGCCCGATCAGTAGCACTTGTGCAAATCCAATCCTGCCACCAATCCGTCCCCAGCGGGGAGCCATCAGCACAGCCGCAATACCTACAGCTGAGAATACAATTCCGGAGCTTAAAGACGCTCGGCTACGGTCAATTCCCATTTCCAGAACATACACCGTAATCAGCGGCTCCAGGATCATGATGGAAAAGGTACTCAATCCAGCCAGTATGAGCAAAAAATACAACGGCCGATTAGCAATAGCTTCCTTGAGATCATCACGGACATGCGAGCGGGTACTGGTTCCCTTGAAGTTGTCCTCTCTAGCGGCAAAGGTCGCAATTAGCGCAGAGACCAGCACAAGCCCCGCAGAAAATAGAAAGGTATTTCGATTGCCGTAATAATGGCTTACCACTCCGCCAATCAACGGACCTATGATGCTGCCCGTCGCCCCGGAGGTTGCCATAATGCCGAGTGCATAACCCGTTTTATCCTCAGGCGAACCCGTTCCGACCAATGCGATGGCGGCAGGAATAAACCCGGAGAGCAGACCCTGAAACAGCCGTACCCCTACGAACACATACGGATCAGTCACAAAGGCACATATCAAATACAATACAGCCAGACTAAAACCTGAACGAATCAGCATCGGCTTCCGTCCATACTTATCTGCGAGCGAACCCCAAAACGGGGCAATCAGCGCACTGGCTAAAAAGGTAACCCCAAAGGCGATCCCAGCCCACAGCTCCAGATGATCGGTCACACCCATTTCCGTATTCAGAAAAATAGGTAAAAACGGAATAGATACGGAATAGGCCATGCTGCAAAAAAATACACCGATCCACAAAACGACCAGGTTTCGCTTCCAATATAGATGCATGATGCTACACGTCCCTTCTCCTCATTCCATTATTAACCTCTAAATTTGAATTGTCCACAGCAAACCTTACTCTTCAGCCGTGGAACAACCATGCAGAAGCTGATATAATCGAATGGAATGGAGTTGATGACATGGCTAAAAAAAGAAATTCGTCTTCCCCCACTCCTGCGGCTCAGGACAAACCTGCAACGTTAAAGGATCTGTTGAGTCAGGACGTGCTGAATAAGCTCAAGGCTCAGGCCAATGAAGCCCAGGCAGAGCAGGATAAACGTAAGGAAGACGAACGGCAGCGTGCCCTCGAAGCAAAAAAAGCAGAACAGAAGAAGCTGGACAACAACTTCGAGCATCTGCTGAATAACAGCAATCTGGACTGGCACAAATATAAATAAGCCAAAACCATCCCGGTTTTGGCCTATCTCCACGCTTGATTATATTATAGCCAGTCACGGATGTGTTGTACCGAATATAGCACCCCTACCCAAACCGGCAGACTGAACGCCATACCCCATATGAGACCTTTAGCCAGCTTTTTGTCTACCTCCACCATGATTCTGCCCCTTTCCTTGGGAATAGCAGCAGTATGGGCCAAGAATACGGAATTCAAACCCGTATTTCCTTATCCCCACAAAAAAAGGTATGATAGAAAACGGAAAAGTGCTCTGCGCTGTCCCAAACTATAATTTAGGATTTTACACATCTAACCTTTTAGGAGGAATACAAATGATCCGAAAAACGATACGTCCCTGGTATATGCTGTGCCTGCTGGCTACCATGCTCGTGCTGGTTGCTGGATGCGGCACAAAAGCGACAGATGTTGAAGCCGCAAGCCGGACAAGCAGTACAACCCCTGCCGCGACTAAAGACAAAAGCAAACCTGTTTCCCATCCTGTCGTCACGATTGTCATGAACGACGGTAAAAAGATTAAACTTGAGCTGTACCCGGAAGTAGCACCGAACACGGTTAACAATTTCATTTCCCTGGTGCAAAAGGGCGCTTACAACGGTACGATCTTTCATCGTGTCATCCCCGGCTTCATGATTCAGGGCGGTGACCCGCAGGGTAACGGTACAGGCGGCCCCGGCTACAGCATCAAAGGCGAGTTCAAGAGCAACGGTGTCAATAACACGCTCAAGCACACGCGCGGCGTACTATCCATGGCCCGCTCAGCGGATCTGGATTCAGCCGGATCGCAATTTTTCATCATGGTTGCCGATGCGGATTACCTTGACGGTCAATACGCTGCTTTCGGCAAAGTAACGTCTGGATTGGACGTGGTGGATGCCATCGTGAACTCCAAGCGTGACAGCAATGATAAACCGATCAAACCAGCTACGATGAAAAAAGTAACCGTGGACACGCTGGGTAAGAAATATCCCGCTCCAGTCAAAGTAAAGTAAGATCTTATCGGCCCTGTGCATATGCATGGGGTCGTTTTTCATGTTATACCATGTTATACAAAGATATTTAGCTTGCTCCACAGTAATGTTTACTTGGTGCTGCCTCTGTGATGTAGTAAGAGTATATACACAAAAGGAAGCGTTTTCAATCATTATTTTTAAAGCTTTTTTACTGTTTCAAGGACCCGTCAACGTTCGACAAAAGAGGCACTGAAAGACATACTGTATGAACAGTACAGCCGTCTAATTAGATTTGGTCTCTACCGAACGAATACCCTCCATCTCTTGAAGCAACGACAACAGCTCCTCCGCTCCCTCTGACCGGGACAGCTTTAAAACCATATGAATAATCAACTGCTCGCCGTTATTGATGCGCTCGGCGTGAAAGCTGTGAATAGTCAGCTTCTTGTGCTCCAGCAGTTCTTTAATCCGATTCAGTACGCCCGGCTCATTTTCGACCTGGACAATCACTTGCCGCGTAGACGGAGTAGCAAGCTGATAAAAACGGCTATGGAGCAAGGACTGTGCTGCCAAAATAAAAAGGGTTACCCCTGCGCCAAGCCCGTACATACCAGCACCCACGGCAATACCAATCCCGGCGGTAGTCCAAATACCTGCGGCAGTGGTCAGACCTTTGATTCTATTTTTTTGTGTAAAAATCATCCCTGCGCCGATAAATCCGACTCCGCTAATGACCTGTGCTGCTATTCTGGAAGGGTCCAGCGACAGGTTCGACCAAGCTGTTTGATCCTGAAAACCGTATTTGGATACTACCATCATGAGTGACGCGCCGATACCGACAATGAAATGCGTGCGAATGCCCGCCTCCTTCATCCGACTTTTGCGTTCATAGCCGATTAACGCGCCGCACAAGCCAGCGAACATAACGCGAATCAAATAATCCCAATCCCACATACTCTTGTTCACTCCACTACATTTTATTTCTTGAACAGATGTTATTACCCAAATTTTAAAGAACTTGCACTTCATGCTCCGGCAGATTGTGATGTGCCTTCCTTCCCTTGAGCAGCCATAGCTCCGGTGTATCCTGTACCCCTTCAAGTCTCAGGCTGAACGCCCTCGGCGGCAGATTACATATACGTAGCAGTAGACGGTTACCGTCAGCCGCTGCATCCACAAGCTCTAATGGCCTCAATGAATCGTTCCCGTCTGTGCGAATCAGATCACCCGTTACACCAGTCGAACTCTCCCGGCTCCAGACACGCAGCTCATTCACAGACGGCGTGGCAATCCGCTTGCTAAAAGAAACGACTACCTCATCTGCGGTCGATCTTTCCGCACGGAGCGGGATGGGCGGCTCATCGTACATATAGCCGCCCAGATGGTATTCGTAGGCGGTCCAGGTGTTATAGCCGCCCTCCAGGGCGGTAGCCCCAAACCGCCGGGTCCATTCGCGGTCCCGAACCATACTCGCGAGTGAACCGATATCCGCCTGCACCCCGAGGGGCAGATTCGGATAAACGGCACGTACCGCCTGCGATATGCGGGCGTAGCCGCCAATATAATGCGGCGGCAGGCGGCGGCGCATCCAGTCCGGCCAATGGGTCTGGAGCACATGCATATCCGGGGCTACGCACCCGATCATCGCTACCGCGTCCAGACCCTGCCATTCCCGTAGCTGGCCGGGGACATCGCCGCATCCGTTCACGGCCAGCGACCACGTCGCCACGCAGATGTCCGGCCGGACATCACGCACGCCGCCTGCGCCATTCACCAGCTCGCCGATCAGCGCGTTCACGGCGTCCACGCGCAGATCGACCCACTGCGCGTACAGCTTCGGGACCTTCCGGTAGTAATTTCGCGCATGCTTGTCGCGGAATTCCGGAATGTCCTCGCCGCTGCGCTCGCGGAAGGCCCGCCGGGCATGCGGCCCGATATCCCCGTACACTCCACTGCGCAGCCCGTTCCATTCGGGGAAATAAGGCTCCGCCACCTCGAACCCGTCGAACGGAATGTCGGTGACCAGCCGGGCAGCGGCTTTCTTTTTCCACTCCACATACTCCTGTGCAAAATGCGAAAGCCGCTGAAACCCGTCATTCGGTTCGCGCAGCAGTTCCATGCGCCATCCCTTCCACTCTGGCGGCAACTGTGACACGCCAAAGGAACCATTGCCAAGCACCATCGCCCATACCGCGATTTCCCTGCGTTGAAAGGCGGCAACGAGCGCCCCATCTACTTCATTTTCACGCACAACAAAATAATGAACGGTCCGGTAGCCTGCAAGGGCGATTTCATCGGCTATACTGTCCCGCGAACGGTTCGCGTAATAGGGAAACAACGGATCTATTTGAATACTGGGGCCGCTCAACGCCCACGGCTTTATTTTTCTGGTCAGTGCTATAGATTCTGTTGGTTGTGTCCCGTCATTTCTGTTATAGCTCAATTGAATCCACCTCCGTTCCCCGTCTTCTTCGCTATATGCTCCTGCTGGTTCGCCTATGTTACCATACTTCGCAAATTCCGTGAGATGCAGACTTACAGACGGAAATGCAGCACATACTGTTTCACCATCATCAATCAGAGGTATTGGAATAACGAGTCAGGTTAGCTTATGAGCGGAGGAGGAATAGTCAATGGCAGAGCAGAGATTACAAGGAAAGATAGCGGTGGTCAGTGGTGGAGGTTCAGGCATCGGCAAGGCAGCCGCGATTTGGTTTGCAGAGCAAGGTGCCAAGGTGGTTATGCTGGATCGCACGCCCAAGCACGCAGATAAACATCAATTTACGGGGCACCTTTGCCACTGTTAAATATGCCGTTCCTTACCTGAAAGAACGCGGCGGCAGCATTATCATTACCAGCTCTATCAACGGTAACCGGACCTTTTCGGGTATTGGGTTCTCCGCCTACGCTTCGTCCAAGGCGGCTCAGGTTGCTTTTATGAAAATGGCGGCGCTGGAGCTGGCACGTTACAAAATTCGGGTCAACGCCATCTGTCCAGGTGCCATCGACACCGAAATTGATGACAATACGTATCCATCAGAAGACTTGAAGAAGGTACAAATTCCAGGCCTTATCCCTGGTTATCATACTTGCGGAAAAGGCTACTTTGGCTTTTTGATGCCTTCTCAACGCAGTGTTTTCTCAGTGCTATGATCTTCCCCAAGACGTTCAGCTCTGTGCACAGCTCCTCTGCGAAAGCGGGCATACAGCCTGCCTCCAGGCAGCACCTCGAACAGCAACATCATAAGAGAAAAGAATAAGAGTGCAATGACCTCTTCTGCCAAAATATACAGCGGATATGGTCCCAAAACATCCAATATCGACGGTGTTGACGGCTTTCCGGCAAGAAACATATAGTTTGCTCCGAGTACATCATCTACGGGCCAAACGATCAGCGCCAAGCCATTGAGGAAAAGCATTGCTCCCCCAACGCCCTTCCACGTCGGTTTCAGCCCTTCGATCCATGTCATGTACAAGGCAGCCAATATAATGGCACTATGAGCCACAAAAAAATGAATAAAACGATAGTGCGGAAAAGCGTATGCCAAATTAGGCGTGAGTACCGCTTGAAGAGCTCCTCCAATTCCGGCAAAAAGTATGATCGGATACAGCCAGCGGCTACGGAAAATCAGCAGCAGAATCGACAGCAGCAGCGTCACACTGCACAGCTCCAGCGGCAATGATGTCTGAGCATCCCAAATGTGCTGCGTCACATACCATATATTCAGAGTTACCTCGGACAAAATGAGTATGGTAACCAAGAGCCAGCGAATCCCCTCACTTAACAGCTTATGCGACTGAATCAGGCCCCGAGTCAGCCAAAGCAGTAAAGCACATAAAATAAGCCCTAGTACAGCCACCCAATGTGACGAAGTAAAAGCCTCGAATCCTTCCGGTGCAGCAGCATCGAACCAGGACCATGACCACGGCTTGTTCATCAAAAGCCCCCTTCTATCCTTTTCCTCTTTCCCTGCATCCTATTTTATACCAAAAAATCAAATGTGTTATGATAAAAGATATCATATTCAAAGGAGACCCCTCATGCCCATTAATCGCCGTTTGATCACAGATCAGGACTTCACCGAGGCGTTGGAACGTCATCTTCGTGTCCGCATATTTCAGGATGACCAGTTGATTGGTTCGGGCGGAGTCATTATCCGTTTTGACGATCAAACTATAGTCGTGCAATCCAGTGTCAGTGATCTGGCCTACCATCCCAGAAAGCAATGTGAGTTTTTTGAAATTAAAAAATAACCGCTACACACCGGGGAACCATCTTGCTTCGTTTTCCGGTGTATAGCGGCTACATTTGCTTTTTCTGACACGTTACGTTCTACAACTGCATTCCACGAGTTTTCATCATGAGCTTGTTCGTAAGCACTTTCAAGTCCTCGGAAGAAGACGAAATTTCCTGCATAATAGCTGTTTCCTCATGAGCGGCTGTATAAATCTTGTGCGCACCTTCCGAGAAGGCCCCTGACATTTGCTGAATACGATTGATCTGCTCGAAAGTTTGATCTACTCGATTCGTCTGCTCTGTCACAGCTTCTTCCATTAAGCGAATACCTTCAACAAATTCACGCACAATCGAGTTCAAACGACTCAACGTCTGATCCACCGAGCTTGTCCGTTCCGCCTCAGCGCTGACCAGTGATGTTTGCTGGTGCATTAATTGTACCGTTTCCACAATTTGTGACTGCACACGGCTAACGATGGCATTGATTTGCTGCACCGATTCCGTGCTTTGTGAAGCCAATGCGCGAATCTGGTGAGCGACTACGGCAAATCCGTTACCTTCTTCTCCGGCACGTGCGGCTTCAATGGAGGCGTTCAGCGCCAGCAAATGAGTTTGTTCGGCGATATCCTTGACGGTGCTTGTAATCGCTTCAATTTGTGAAGCTTCTTTTTCCAGTCGTGCAATGACCTGCTGCGAACGACTATGCGAAGCAGTCAGCTCCCCCATTCCCTCCATCAGGGATGAAAATACCGTCTGCGTCGAATCGACCGAATGCTCCATGTGGCCTGACAGCTCCAGCATATGGCCCGATTTGCTGCGCATCATTTTAAAATCGCCCAACATTCGATCCGCTGTTTCAATAGATTGGACAGACGCATCCCTTTGCTGCTCTACGCCTTCCAAAATATCCTCCACCACCGAAGTCATGGACTCAATCTGTGTCGTAGCCTGTACAATAGCCGAACTAAGGTTTTCCGCATTTTGCGAAGTCGCTCTTGAGCTATACGATATCTCGTTAAACATATCCTTGATGTTTAGCATCATACTCCGGAATGCATCATAAAGCACCTTGATTTCGTCATCTGAACGACGATCAGGAATGACTACGGACAGATTCCCTGCCGAGGCTTCCTCTGCCGCCTTTGCCAGTCTAACAATCGGACGTGTGAGAAATTTGGAGATCAACCACCCCAAAATGCCACTCCACAGAACACCCATTAACAGAATGATTGAGATATACAGCCATTCCTGTGTACCTTGAGCAAGCCAGTCCTTGAGTACAAAAATAAAAAAAGCGCTTGTTCCATAGGTTATTGCAGAAATAGCGACAAATGCAGCAACCATTTTCGTACCTAGTGACATTTTCATGTAATGTAGCCCACCCCAAAAAACTCAAATTTGATTCCATTTTACCATATAATTGCTACAATTCTAGTAGTATTTTTCACAGACAACCTTATTTATGAGTATAAAGATAGAGAGACTTTAGGCCCTCTACCTTAACAGCCAAAATAACATGTATTGGGCATCAGCGTACATCAAAAAGAGGGACGAACCGCACTGCTGCTTGCTTTACAGGCCATTCGTCACCTATTAAACCATTGATTTGCAGACACTCAACTATTCCATCATTCGGAATTATTGTCATTTTCCTGTTCACCAGCTGTTTTTTTGACTGCTTCAATTGTGTCTATTTGGTGACTGTTTTTTTCCAGTACGGTAAACTCCCATAAACCTACAGTCATACTCTCTCCCTGTCGGATATCAAAATGCTCTGAAAGCATCCAGCCGCCAATCGTATATACGTCCCCGGCCTCAATATCCGTCTCCAAACGCCGATTGACTTCATGAATGAGCGCTTGCGATTTGAGTATGTAACGATGATCATCTGTTTTTGTAATGAGAGGGGTTAGCGCCGCAGGGGTTTCAGTATCGGTATAGGAAGGAATGTCCCCTACAATCTCCTCCATAATATCCTCCAGTGTGACCAGTCCGGATGTGCCGCCATATTCGTCCACCAGCACTGCCACGGGAATACGCCGCTTTTGCATCTGAATCAGCAGGTCCCGGGCCTGAATGGTTTCAATCACCTGAAGCACCGGATGAATATAGGAAGCCATCGTGGTATTCCCTGTGCTGTGCCCTCGGGCCAAATCATGCAGCGCTTCCTTCACACGGATCATCCCGATGATCCGATCCCGATCCCCGTTTTCCGCTACAGGCAGAAAATTATAGACCTTGTCCTCGATCAGCTCCATAAACTCTGTCACCGTTGCCAGATGAGAAATAGAGCGGATATGGATACGCGGTACCATAATCTCTTGCGCCGCACGGTCGTCAAAATCAAATACATTGTTCAGGTAGCGATATTCTGTCGGTGTAATTTCACCACTGCGGTATCCTTCGGATAATGCCAAACGCAGCTCCGCCTCACTGAGAGCCGCATCTTCCTCGGAAACCTTTTTCAGCCCGAAAAGTCCCGTAATGACACGCGAGGAACGGCTAAGTACCCAGTTCAGCGGATACGTCATTTTATAGAAGATCGTAATGGGGCGGGCAAAAAACAAAGCCATCGGTTCGGCAATCTGTATGGCGAATGTTTTGGGCACCAGCTCCCCGATAACCACCTCGAAATACGTCAAAATCAGAAAAGCCAGCAAAAAGGATAATACCCCCGTGAGTCCGGCCGGAATATGCGCCAGCACAAACAGCGGATGCAGCAGCCTTTCAACCGTAGATTCCCCGAGCCAGCCTAACGCCATCGAGGTTAACGTGGTCCCTAGCTGACAAGCAGATAAATACTCATCCAGTCGGGACAAAATATTTTTGACAGCTTTGGCATTTTTATTCCCTTCGGATGCAAGCTGATTGATACGGGATACCCGTACGCGAATAATGGAATACTCGGATGCAACGAAAAACGCAGTTAACGCAATCAGTAAAATGACCAGGATGATATTCACAGTTTCCACAGCCCTCTCTTGCCCCGCCATAAGAAGCAAGAAGCCCCCCCTTATGACGTTCATTTTTGGATGGACAGATCCTATAAGTCATTATGTCCATAATCGTGTATTACCCAAAAATGACAAGGAGTAGACTATGGTTGACCAAGTTAGCGAATCGCCAGCGGACTCTTTTGCACGATATCTATCCATTGATCCGCTATCAACTGGTGCCCAACCGCTGTCGGATGAACCCCGTCATGCAGCCAATAGGAGGCATCCGCCTTGGTAGCAGCCTCATTCAGCAGGCTTTGGAGCGGCACAAATACGGCCCCAAATTCGTCCGCAAGCTGACGCGTAAGCTGCTGATAGCCCGTTATTTTTTCCTGCCAAATGTCCCATCGTGCCTCGGTAGCTCCTGTTTTCAAAATAAACGGCTCACACAGCACTAGCCCGGTATCAGGCAGCACTTCACGCGTTTCCGCCAAAATGTGGCGATAGGCTCGTTCAAATCGGTCCGTCACCCCGGACGGCTCCTGCTCCACAATCCGCCAGGCATCGTTCACTCCAATCAGAATACTGAGCAGGTCCGGCTTCAGGCTAAACGTGTCCTCATTCCAGCGTGCATACAAATCCGAAGCCCGATCCCCCGAAATCCCCCGGTTCACAAATTCTGGTTGCGTAGCAGTCAAACGGCTCCCCAATGCACCTGCGATCAGATACACATAGCTCTGACCCAGCCAATGGTTCGCGTCCTCATTCCGTCCTCTTCCTCCATCTGTTATGGAATCCCCCTGAAAAAGAATACGTGTGCGTCCTGTGTTAGTGCTGCTAATCATATTCCACATTCCCTCCTTAACCTTTTCCAATAATATCCTTATTATACCTTGTATTTCTCAGATTAGAAAGCGGTTTCAAAACTTGAGAGAATTGTAGATTTGCCATGTGATCTGAGTAATGATTCATCACGTTTAAATGAGTAATAAAAACAAGTATGCTATGTAAAATTAAAATGTATCTACTCCACATAAAACAGTAGCCCCGTCAAAATGACGGGGCTACTTATTAGAAGTCTACCTCAAATTGTTTAAGCTTTTCCCTAGCGCGATCTTTATCTTCTTGAGTTAACGGAGTGATTTCCCCATGAATAAAATTTGTCGGTAATGATGAACGATTCGCCTCTCCAAAAGGTATGATACTATCAAGAGCACCACTTACTCTCCCTTTTTTCAACTTCCCATCAAACTGTAACAAGTTTTTCATGATATCAACTCCTTCCAAGTATCCTTCAGGATTCAATAAGTCCTGTTGGTACGTAATAATATGTGGTAAACAACAGGCACCATTCTGATTCTTTACATCCAAGGCCAACCTAAAATCTTCAGCAAGTTGCTCTATAGCAACATTAATTTGCCAAGGAGCATCCCCTTCATTAAAGGATACAATTCTTTTGGAGAAATTGTCAAGGTAGCCATATTCATCAAGCCAATCATAAACATCCAAGGTGTTTTTAATGCCCATATTACCCCAAGCACGAAATGTTAGAATATGGCCGTACTCATGTATTATACTTGCTGCAACTCGTTCTCCGGTATTTAGTTTAGATATTTCACTTTCCCATCTTTCTGCCAATTCTTTTGAGATACTCTTCATTGATTGCAACATATGTATCCCATCCAAGTGGTAAGAAGAATCTTTCATTATCCTTGTGGCTGTGTGATCAGGAACTAAATAGATAGCCCTTCTGTCAGGATCGCGATCTGTAAATGCTGTTTCAGCTGGTCTACCGCGTTTTGAAACAGTAAATGGAAGGTTATAAATCAATTCATCAATTACTAATCCTCTATTTTCAACACATTTTAAGCCACTAAATATTTCATGTTTAGTTCTCGGAGGGTACCCATTATAGAGTATTCGCTCTACTCCATAAGAATCTTTAATATATCTATGATGAGTATCTGATCCCTTAGTCTAAAACATTTATGAATTTTGTTTCAAAATAGAAATCATCCAATTGTAATTCGCTTGGTTCAGCCGGATTAATATCTGTCACGGAACCCCTCCTCTATTCTCTCTAAACAAATCATAGTACTAAGAGGGGAAATATGGAAGATATAAAATAAGAGATTATTGCCCTAATTCTCTTTCAAAGACTATTCCCTCCTATTACTACTCAAAAGGTGAATCCCAAAAATGCCCATATTATACCGCGCGGTACTTGCACACTTCCCGAAAATTGCAGCCGCTGCACGCTCTGTGCGAAGGCATCGGAGTGAAAAAAGACTCGGGTTTCGGCCGATTATAATAATCGTCATCGAGACAGGACTTCATTTCCTCGATGTATCGCCCGACATTGCCAACCACCTTGTCGATATCCTCCTGTGCAGGATGGTACACTTCATGCTCTCCAGTCATCAAATATTCCACACGTACCTCGATCTTCTCCAAGGGAAGCTGGTAATGCTCCTGCACATAGGAAGCATACAAAAATAACTGGTCGGAGAAGTCGCCTTCCTTGCCTGTCTTCCAATCTACGATAACCATGTCTCCATTATCTCTGCGGTAGAGTAAATCCATTTTGACATATACCTTCGTCTCATGAAGCAGCATTGTATCCCACTTTTCCACCTCGACGATTCGGGCCTCACCCTGCAGCAATTCACGCCAAACCGCAGTCCGGTACAGATTGTGTACCACCGCATGCTGTCGCTCTTTAATCCGGGCAATTCGTTCCGGCAGCACTTCGTCATCATAATAAATTTCAGCGAGCATGATGCGATTTTTCGGATCTTGTAGCCATAGTTCACGGTGTAGCGATTCCTTGTAGCTGTCATTCAACATGTTCTTCATCGCTGTCTCGAGGTATGCTGTGCGCGGGATAGCCCCTTTTTCCACCCAACCACGTATGACTGATTCACATATTTGATGCGTAATATTCCCAAATAAAATATATAAGTTGCTTAGCTGCTTGAGCCGATACAACGTAACCTGCTCTTCACTGCCCTGTGCAGGGTTCCAGCCGTTATGCGAGCCGTAATAGTGGTAATAGTATTTGCGCAGGCATTCATCGAACGTTTGGGCCCTCGATTGCGAATAGGACCAGGACGGGTACATAGCCATGAATAGGCCCTCCTTCGTTAGAATTTCCATGCTCTATTATACCGCAAGCCAGGACTGCATCGTCCAAAAAGAACGAAGACTTTAACCCATAGGTTAAAGCCTTCAACTGTCTAGTATAGTCCATTCGCAATGACTCCTGAGATCCGTCCAACTCTGGCCTCATTTTCAATCCTTCTTTGCCGCATGAATCAAATCACTTACATTAACAGCACCCTGCTCACGGACGTTGACAACGAGTACCGGAGTTCCCAGCATTCCGCTGATCCACGTCTTATAATCATCCACGTGATCATTGGGAAGAATCGTCAAGATGACTCCAGCAAAGCCACCACCATGTACCCTGCATGCGCTGTCATCTATTGATTTCAAATACATTTCCGTTAATGCAAGCGCAACCGATACGTCCTGTTCCCGGTCAACCCCGCTTCTATATACGTTTTGAAGCCATTTCCATGAAGAATTACCGGATTCGGTGACGAGCCTCAAGAAATCAGAAAAATGTCCCTCCTCCAGCGACTTCACCTGTTCATCCACACGCCTATTTTCTTCAAAAAAATGCAACGCCCGCAGTACTGCACGGTCTCCTGCTTTTTCCCTGACCATTTTGAGGTTGGCATACAGATCCTCCGGCGATAAGTCACGGCAAACAGAAGCACCTAAGGACTGAGCCACTGCACGCATTTCGTTGGGCACCGCCGCGTAATCGTCCGTTAAATCAGCATGGTCTCCGCCTGTATTGACGATAACCAGGGAATATCCGTTTTTTTGAAAATCCCAGTGAACTGGATTTATGATCGGTTCCTTGGGGTTTACAAAATCAATGGCAACCAATCCTCCATATGCGCAAGCCATTTGGTCAAGCAGACCCGAAGGCTTGTTCCAGTAGTTATTTTCGGCGTACTGGCCGATTTTGGATTTGGCGACAGCATCCAACGCTCCCTCGTTATAAAAATGACTGATTATCGTACAAATCAACATTTCAAATGAAGCAGAAGAGCTTAATCCTGAAGCAGAGAACACATTGCTTGATATATAAGCCCGGAATCCTCCGATGCGATAGCCGAATTCGAGCAAGCCAGCCGCAATACCGCGGACCAGAAGCGTCGTACCGTCATCCTCCGGTCGTGGTGACAAGTCGTTTAAATCAATGACGTATTTCGTTTTGTAGCCTTCGGAAAAGAACGTAATTACAGGCTCCTCCACTTTAGCAGCTACAGCGATGGTATCCAGTGTAATACTACCTGCCAGCACCTTCCCGTGATTGTGGTCTGTATGATTCCCTCCAATTTCACATCTTCCCGGAGCACTAAACCATTCAATATCCCCGACGCCGAAGTGCTCCCGGTACGCCTGTAGAAGTGATTGATATCGCGTCGTTTGCTCCACAACCTGCTGTTGACCGTACATTCGAGCAAGTACAATTTGCCCCTCACTAGAATTCAATAGTTCCATATCTTTCATCGTTATATCCCCCTATTGTAGGTAATTTCCACCGTGGCACCTGACCGCAAATATATAAATGGCGCAACAACAATATCATTATCTCAATTTTCCCTGTGCAAAAATAGGGTACTATTTTAATCTGTAATCGCTTATTTAAATCGTTTCTGTGATTATTTTAAGATAGATTGGATTCATAAAAAAAGAACCGGCCCTTGAACGGGTCGGTTCCTGTGTCTATACCTGCATATTCCATGCACCAGCAGTGCTGGCTGGAGACAGATATGTGGAATTTCTTTTTAGTCGCGTTTCAATACATACTCACCATTACTGTTACGGGTTACTGTAGCACCCAGTGCTTCGGCAACCGATTTGAAAGGAACATACAGCGTACCATATTCATCTGTATATGGAGCTTGTGGCAGCGTTAATGTGTTTCCTTCCAGTACAACCTGTTTGGAGCCGCTTTTCAGCTTCAGGGTCTTACTTGTAATATCATCCACAACTGTAATTTGTTTGGCAGTTGCATCCCATTTTAATTCGGAACCGAGTTCGTACGTCAACTCACGCAGTGGAATGAAGGCGGTACCTCCACGATTCTCCAAAACGTAGTAATCGTCTTTCGGATCAAAAGTGGTTTCTACTTTTGTAATTTCCAAATCATTCTTTAAAATATTGTAGATCGGAGAATTCACATCAAAATTGCGAAGTGTCGCTCCCGGTGTTAATTCAGCTTGCTTATTCAGGTCGATAACACCATTGGAGATGTCTACCTTGTCGGCTGTTACACTACCATTCACATTCCAGGATTGAGCTTCCGTAACAATCGAGAAGGACTTCACTGGAAGACTATCTACTTCTGGCAAAGCAACCGTCAGGTCTGACAGTGATTTGCGGACATTTCCTTTTTCATCAAAATACGTATCGGTTTTCAGCACCGTGTTGGAACTCAGAACCGTTTTGATTTCAGGAGATTGTGCATATAACGTGCTTACCCCTACATCATATTGAGCTACGGCCAGATCCAAATACTTTTTAACCTCGGTATAAGCCTCATTGACCAGTTTTTCCTTGTTCGTGTTCAGTTCGCTTGTGACTTGATCAGCACCTTCAACATTTATGCTGGAAGCGATATTTTTAGTAAAATCAATCACTTGGCTGATCAGTTCTTTCAAGCCCGCCTCGTCCTTGGCCAGATTGGTCAGGAATGGTTTTACCAATGTGACCAGCTCATCCCCACGAAGCTCCACATGCAAGCGGGTCAGCTTCACTTTATCCTTCTCACCATATACTTCCTCGGTTACAGACGTTGCAGAGATGGTTGAAGGGTTAGGAGCATGCTTGAGTACAAGTGCTGCGGCTGTTTTCGTCAGATCTCTTACATCTTTGGAGTATACATAAGGATCAAATCCGGCAGGCAGACCGCTCAAGCTCTCCTGCGAGTTCAAAGATATGTAATAAGGTTTTTTGGCACCTTCCAGTTGAATAGCCATACCTTGGCGGTCCAAAGCAAGTTCAAACGGCAAATTATACTTGTCGATGTGCAATGTACCCTTGGCGGAAGCGAGTTCCTCCGATTGTACCTTGGCTTCATCCACTGTTACGGAAATGGAATTGATTAAATCAACAATTTCCTGATCTCCTTGCGTAATGCCTTCTTTTGGAGTCAATTTAAGAGATATCTTCTCCGTTGACTGCTGGGATTTCACATCAAGTGTGCCCAAAAGGTTTTTACTTACATCAAATCCGCCTACTGCCTGGCAACCTGTCAAAGCTACCATTAGCAGGATAAGAGGGACGGCAATCCATTTTTTTATATTCATAATTAATCCCCTTTCAAGATATTACCGATATCTCTTCTATTATCTCAGTGTTAGCACGCATTGTAAATGACTAGAATGGAAAATAGAAGTAGTCATTTAGGATCATTTTTCCGCCTGTAGCATCCGGTGAGCCAACAATGCCATCTCCAGACAACGACGTTTATCCGGGTCTGCCAGATTTTCTCCAATGATCTCATTAATTTTGTCCAGTCGATTGTAGAGAGTTTGCCTGTGAATGTACAGGATTCCGGCAGTATCGCGCTTGGAGCCATAGCATCGAAAATAAGCATCCAGCGTATCCAGAAGCTGCATATGGTGCTCACGGTCATGCGCAATCAGCCCGCCCAAATGATCCTGTACAAACTCTTGTAAAAAAGGAGTGCGGGGCACGGCTTTCAACAACTGATAGATTCCGATACTGTCGTAAAAAAGTAGATCTCTCATGGCCGGAACGCTTCGCGCCACTTCAATAACCTGATAAGCCTCTTCAAAACTACGGCCTGCTCCGGTCATCCGGTACCTCACTTTGCCGAAACCTGCATGAATGCGCACCTTGTCAAGCTGCCCAGCGGCATAGTTCTGGATATATTGCACGGTATGGGCAAGCACTTTCCTCATTTGGGCCGCGGAACGCAGGGTCAATTCCTCCTTGGCGCAAAGAATGTAGCACTGGTTCCCCTTCATCATGAGCAGATTGTGCAGCGTCTCCTTTTTCAGCAAAGAACGGAGCAATACCAATATATCCTGGTTAATGGATTCCTTGCGCACCTGACTGGCTTCCTTATCCTGATGCTCCACCTCAATAACCCCGGCCCAAAATAAATACTGACTCTTGGACAGCAGACGTAGCCCCATCCGGGTCTGAGCCTGCTCCTCGCTGGGAAGCTGTCCGTTCAGCACATCCTGAATCAGTTCATTCTGGTTGCGTAACAACCGGTCTTCGAGGAACTGAGTTCTCAGCACCAGCGTAGCGGCTGCCTTGGCTGTGTAGTCAAGCAGCAGCGACAGTTCTTCCGTCGGCGTTTCGCCATGCAGCACCAGACCTACAGCGGAAAACACCTGCCCGAAGCAGACAACCGGCTGAAACAAGACGGCGGTGGATTCATTGAGATGAAACAGCAAGTGACCTTCCCGGTCAGGTGTCATGCTGGATTCCACCTCATTGGCATAGAAATTCGCAATGCGGTCAGCCACATCAGGCTGGATGGAAGGCACGAACCGATTGGTATCAATGGAAGACATGTAGATGACCTGCCGGGCGGCATAATCATGAAGTACCCGTAAAAGGGCACTCATATCCGTGCTGCGCAACGTCTCCTGCTGAAGCTGGCGCGAGAAGCGCTCCAGATCTTTCAACAGTTCGTGGTGGCGGTTAATAAGCAGGGAATGAATATCTTGCGTGATTTCAACAAAACGTACCGGCTGTTCAAATACGATGACTGGAAAATGATGCCGTTCCGCCAACTCCAGAATTTCCGGCGGAATCTCATGGATGCTCGTACCCAGCTCCACGCACAGTCCTGCGGCTTCGGAACGGATCAACTGCTCCATATACTCAGCGCGTTCCTCCCCTTCCCGGGTCAGCCACAGGCCAGTTGTCAAAATCAGGTCATGACGACTTACAAAGGGGGTTACATTTGTGATTTCCAGCACATGGACCCAGCCGACCCGGTGACTCGTGCCCTGCTCCCCGGCTGCCAGCTTGGCCCGCCGGAATACCGGACGTTCCAGTACATCCGCAATGGTAAAGGTTTTTTTACCGTTCATCGGAATTCTCCTTATGTATATGTCTTTATGTCATTTTATATGACACCTATTCATCAAAAAGTCGAGCCTTGAAGTCAGATAATCCGACAAAATGTATGATGTCAAGGAGCTTTTCCACTTGTAAACTGTACCTAATCTAACATGAATTGCATTTGTCGGCTTGAGTCCATTTAACTAATTGGCAGGCTGAACAAAAATGATAATGCAATTTTTGAATCCGTTTGGTGCAGCAACATTGCAACACAGAAACATTGCAGCGTAGCTGCCCTAAAGAATAATTATTTGCCGGTGGATAACAATTATTTTTAGGAGAGGTGAACAAAATGAAAATTGGAGTTCCGAAAGAGATTAAAAACAATGAAAATCGCGTCTCCTTGACCCCTGCCGGTGCAGCTCAGATGATCCAGCACGGACATCACGTATTTGTGGAAAGTCATGCAGGGGTTGAAAGTGGCTTCACGGATGGAGATTATGCCACGGCGGGTGCAACGATTGTGCAGCATGCAGCGGATGTGTGGTCTCAGGCGGATCTGATTATCAAGGTGAAGGAGCCGCTATCCGCAGAATACGGATATTTTCGGCAAGGATTGATTTTGTTCACCTATCTCCATCTGGCTGCTGAGCCGGCACTGGCACGGGCGCTGATGGACAACGGCGTAACTGCCATCTCTTATGAAACCATAGATGTCGGGGAAAGCCTTCCGTTGCTTACCCCGATGAGCGAGGTCGCAGGTCGAATGGCTGTGCAAATCGGGGCACAGCTGCTGGAAAAACCGAAGGGCGGTAAAGGCATTCTGCTGGCAGGCGTGCCGGGAGTCAAGCGCGGCAAAGTGACCATTATTGGCGGCGGGGTCGTCGGCACGAACGCTGCGAAGGTCGCCATCGGCCTCGGCGCGGACGTGACGCTGATCGACCTGAGCCTGCATCGGCTGCGCCAGCTGGACGATATTTTCGGCAATCAGCTCCATACGCTGGTGTCCACACCGTCCAACATTGCCGAAGCCGTAGCGCAGAGCGATTTGCTGATCGGTGCTGTCCTGATCACTGGAGCCAAAGCCCCTCGTCTCGTAACGGAGGCTATGGTGCAGACAATGCAGCCCGGTTCTGTGATTGTGGATGTCGCTATCGACCAGGGAGGTATTGTCGAGACGATAGACCATATCACGACACATGATCAGCCAACCTATGTGAAGCATGGCGTCATTCACTATGCCGTAGCGAACATGCCGGGCGCAGTGCCGCAAACTTCGACGCTTGCTTTGACAAATGCGACGCTTCCCTTCGCCCTCCAGCTTGCGAATCAGGGCGTGCAGGAAGCCCTTCGCAAAAGCCAGCCACTAAGTAGCGGCACAAATGTCCTGAACGGTCATATCACCTACGAGGCGGTAGCCCGTGATCTGGGATATCCTTACGTTCCGGTAGATCAGGCGTGGCAGGCACAAGCCTTAAAATAGAGTCTGCGGTAGTTCAAAGAACCACACGTTCTTCCCCTCAGGGCATGAACTGTGTGGTTCTTTTTCTTCTAGCTGAATCCATTGTTCTCGCTGCATATCAGACGATTTCTGCCGTCAGAAACGTCTGGAGACGGCGGTAAATATCTGTGATCTCGTCCAGCGACATGCGAACCAGTCCGCTGGACGAAGGGGCTACAAATTCATGCATCTCGGGGATCAGCGGTTCGGGCTGGAATCCCCAATCTGCTTTGGATTTTTTACTGTATTCGGTATATACACCTTTGCCTACAAAGCAGGCTACCTTGGGTCGGTATTCCTTTAGCTTGGCATGTAGCTCCAGACGTCCTTCGGCGTATTCCTCGCGGGCAATGTCCTCCACTCCCCTCGTGGGCCGGGAAACAATGTTCGTAAAACCATAGCCAAGCTTGAGCAGTTCCCCATCCTCCGATGGATCGTACAAGCGAGGGGTCAAACCCGCTCCCTCCAGTATGCGCCAAAAGCGGTTGCGCGGGTTCGCATAATGATGCCCCACTTCGCCTGATTTTAAGCTGGGATTGAAGCCAATAAATACGACAGATAATCCGTAATCCAGATGATCATCTACCTCATGCAGCTCTGCTTTGGTTCCTGTTCCTTTTTCTCTCTCTGCCATGGCACGCCCCTCCCTCAAACGATATCCAGCGGCTGCTTCCGCGTAGGCGGCGGAAAAGCTTCATCTATTTGTTGCCGTTGTTCAGGAGTGAACCGGATATTCGCTGCCGCTGCATTTTCCCGTACATGCGATTCCTGCACCGCCTTCGGGATTGCCCAGACATCACCGTCCCGTATGACCCATGCGAGTGCAATCTGGGATGGCGTTACCCCGTGGCTGGCAGCGATGTCCACCATCACGGGATGCTCTAGCAGTCCCCGTCGCAGACGTCCGCCTTGTGCAATCGGGCAATACGCCATCACGGGCACGCCATGTGCACGGCTCCAGGGAAGCAAGTCATATTCAATCCCCCGCGAAGCCGCATGATACAGCACTTGGTTGACCGCACAGGCATCGCCTCCGGTCAGGCTCCAAAGCTCCTCCATGCCGGATGTGTCCAGATTGGACACGCCCCATTTGCGGATTTTTCCCTGCTCCCGCAGTTTTTCCATGCCTTGTATCGTCTCTTCCAGCGGGATACTTCCCCGCCAATGCAAGAGATACACGTCCATATACTCTGTTCCCATGCGGGTCAGGCTCGCCTCGCACGCTTGAGCCAGTCCTTGGCGGTCTGCATGATGAGGATAAGCCTTACTGACGAGATACACCTCGTCCCGACGGCCCCGAATGGCCTCCCCGACGATCTCTTCTGCACCGCCCTCAGCATACATTTCAGCCGTGTCGACCAACGTCATGCCCAGATCCAAGCCAAGTTGAAGCGCGCGCACTTCCTCTTGCCGAAGCGAAGCTTTTTCACCCATATGCCATGTACCCTGTCCGATCAGAGGCACTTCACGGCCGTCATCCCATGTGATTGCACTTTTCTTCTGTTGGCTCATGTGTTCTCCCTCCTTACTATATCTGCTCAGTACTTATCTGCTAAGGACTCATCTGCTCAGGAACCTGATGCCGCAGGCTTGTCAAAGACATGACTCTGCGTCCAATGCTGTCCACCATCCGAGGTGGTATACATTACCGGAGCCTTCTCTGAATCGGAGAAAATAGCCCAGCCTTCCTTGGCATTGGCCATCCCGATTTGCTGGCTGCCATAGCCGTCAAAGCTTTGCTTGCCGTTGTTCCACGTCTTGCCTCCATCATTCGTCCAGCCAATGGTATTAGGCTTGTCGCACGGTGCGCAATAGCCGCCCATCAACGCGGTACTGCTGTTTACTGCATAGAGCATACCCGGTGCCGTCCCTTCATTCCTGGGAACCTGATTGTCTTGCTGGCTAATGCCGGGAGCCGGACCTGCGCCAGCAGTGGCATTGGCCAACACAGCACGCCAGCTTTGGCCGCTATCGGCGGTATGCCAGAGCGAATATGAGGTCTGATTCATGCCCGTATCCCCGACCAGCTCAATCCATGCGTTTCCGCGTTCTACCGAACGAATGATTACACCGTTCAGAGGGGCTTCGGTTTTCCGGGACAAAGCGGTGGTCCACTTCTGGCCGCCATTCGTTGTGTGTAAGATACCGAACGAGCCCTCTTTGCTTTGCGTTACCGCCCAACCGTTTTGCTGATCATGATAGTATGGTTGTCCAACGGTGTGATCAGGTACGGGAAGCGCGGACCAGGTTTGACCGCCGTCCTTCGTATATTGGTTTCCGGCGAATCCTTCCTTGGACGATACAAAGTGCAAAAAGCCCGCTTGTCCTTGCTTCGGCACTGTCCCGATACTTTCCCAGCGCTTACCTCCATCCTGAGTCGCCAGTAGCGAGCCGCTGTCTGCCATGACGGCCCATGCCTGCTGCCCATTCAAGGCAAAAATTTGCTGCACTGTTCCTTGACCCTGATATTGCACATCCCATGCCGCTCCGGCTGAACCGGATGTGCCTGCGTCTGTCCGGGCAATCCATCCCTTCCCGCCGATCCATCCGGATTTGCCGTCGATCAGGCGCAGCGCGGTAACATCGTCCATGCGAACCTTCGCCGCATTCGCATCTGTGGATGCTTGTCCACCAGCCCCCGATGCAACGCCTGTACCGCCAGTTGTGCCATTTTTCCCGTCAGAAGCGGTCTGCTGTCCAGGTGTATTTACAGCGGCTCCCGAAGCACCCGGTTGCGCGGAAGCAGAACCCTTTTGTCCATCCTGAACGGTTTGTCCGTTCTGCTCTTTCTGTCCGGTCTGTCCTGCTTGTGTTGTATCTGCTCCACAACCTGCTGTCATGATGGATACGGCGAGCAAAAGCGCCCATGCCGATAATTTTTTCTTCATTTTCGTTCATCCCCTTACTGTGTTAGTACAATGCTGCGCGGGTATGTAACCGCAGCAAGGTATATCCTATGTATTACCCTGCTGTCTTCGTTTCACTCTTGACGGATGGAAACCCAAAATCGACTGTATGGAAAACCTCGTCTAGGGATTTACAGGAACAAAGCCGTCTTTTTCAATGATCCGTTTTCCTTCTTCGCTTTGCAGCCACTGGAGCAATCGCTGAACCGAAGGGCTGGACCTCTCTCCTTCCCGTGTGACCACGAACAATTGAGCGGTAAACGGATACTGTTGCGAACGGATATGTTCCTTGTTCGGCACCACTCCGTCAATGGACAAGAATTTAACCTCTTGCCGCTTATGCATCACATTGGCAAAATAATAAAACGAATACCCGAGCGCATTGTGATCCTTGTTAAAATCAGCGACTGCATTAATCATACCACCCATGATGCCAATTGTGCGCTCCCGGGGCGGCTCGGCCATCTCATGGTTTGCCATCACTTTCTTTTGCATATACGTCTGACTTCCCGAATTTTCTTCCCGCTGATAGGCTACAATCGGCTGATCCTTGCCTCCCACTTCACTCCAATTATGAATGGAGCCTTCATAAATACGACGAATCTGCTGTGAAGACAGATTATGAACCGGATTATCACTGTGAACAAGGAAAATAAACGCATCCCGCCCAATTGGAGTCAGCTTCAATTTCACTCCCCGATCTTTCGCAAGTTGCAGCTCCCCGTCGGATGGTCCGGCCACCAGAATGAGATCCGCTTTCTTGTCGATCAGATTTACATACGCCAGATGCGTTGTGTTGAATTTCAATTCGTGCGCCGCACGTGCTTTGCTCATTCCGGTCAGCTCATGCAGCATATCCTGTGCGAACGGAATCGCCGCTGTAGCCCCATCGACCACTGGAAAATCCCCTTCTGCAATCAACGGGCGATGAGGCAGCATCAGCGTAATGGTCAGCACAATGACGAGTGCGGCAGACATAGCGGCCACGATCCATTGCCATCTACGATCCACCTTTCCGTTCTTTCCTATCACCGCCGGATAACGGTCCACCCCAACTCCTATTACCATTCCGGCGATCGGCAGCAGTGCAGTCAGCAGAAACCAGATTTCACCATGCTGTGTGTACGGCTCCAATACCTCCAGCACAGGCTCCGCCCACGCGTGATAGATTGAAAACAATTGCCACGAACTCCCGCCCACCTCGGACGGTTGGCCGCCAGAGCCTTGTAACCCCACAATCCATAAACCCAGGCCGCTTAATAATGATAGCAGCCCGGTCAGCATGAGCGGAAGCTTGCGGAGACTGGAAATACGCGCACTCCAGGCACCGTAAGCTGCAAAAATCAGGCCGACGATCCAGGCGTACAAAATCATCATCACAATGACCGCAGTATCCGTCACACCCTCACGCCTCAACAGAAGCTGTACATTAGATGCCACAGCCATACTCCAAAATACATTAAACATGACTGAAAACAATCCAAACATAAATGTACCGCCCAACCACGACCAAAACCATGCTGACCGCATGGAAGGGCCTTTTTCCGGCTCGGTTATAACTCCCTTTGGATCTGACATGTACATCCCCCTATATCATTTAAATGAAATGAGTCTTTAAGCCACTGCTTTTTCATTGTACAATTATGGTAAAGATTAGTATACGAGGAGATGGTAAAAATGTCCTTATCCGATCACCGGGATAACACATCCGATATGGCCTTGCTCCGAAAAACACATGATGACCTCTGGAAATCCTTACAACATATTCCGGCCGAGGACACTCTCAAGCTGCTTCACCGTTTTTCAACACAAATCGAGATTTATCATGAAAAAAAGCATAAGGCCGCGGATTGGAAAAACAGCTTGAAAGGCTACCTGAAAACTCCCTTGCCCTATATTGCCATCGCCGTCGGTATTTCACTGCCAACCGCCGCATGGCTTTTGATTTTGTTTTTACCATAAAGAAGTATGCTAAAAAAGGCCTTCCCTAGAGGAAGACCTTCTTGGTATTGAATTCAACAATTCTATATCGCTCTTGCTTGGATCAAAAAACGGTGCTGCTTCACATCCCAATACCCATCACGTTGAATGTCCAGATGTAGACCATACAGCTGTTCTATATATCTCTCTGGCTGAAAGTCAGCAATCTGCCATTCAATCGCCTTTAAGTAGTAGACAAGCGCTCCGATATCGTAAAACCGCTGTATCGAAAACTGTTCCCGCTGCTCCACGATTTCGAAGCCGTTGCTTTTCAGACCGGTAATCGCTTGAGAAAGGGACCAGTCCGCATACTCGCTATAAGGCCTCCGCCTGTTCCCATATCCAGCATCGCCGTGGAAGAATGGATGAGGGTCATAGCCTTGCTGGTATAAGACCAGTCCAAGGGCCCGCTCGCTACGCGTCCTGTATCCGAGATGAATGAAAAATCCCATCCGGCAAAGGACTGCTTATGGTGCTCCAACAACTGTATAAACTCACGATCTTCTGTATATTTCATATCGTGCTGCTCCTTCCTGAATTGGGCTGACATTATTTACCGAACGAGCTCTGCTCTCTTTATGTTCTACGCTCTATCTCTCAATACCTCTACGTCTGCCCAAATCAGGAGGGGCCTTGCCTGCCGTTCTGTGTTGTTTTAAGGAGCTGCTGGCAGAGCCTTCGCAAGCTCAGGTGTCATGTCTTTTGGAGTTAATAAATAATAGCCTGTGTGAGCATTTAAGCCATATAAAGGTTTGATTTTGATCTGTATCAGGTAAGTGCCTTTCTCCATATCCGGAGTATAGTTATAGGATCTGCGGTTTTCCAAAATAGCTTTCCAGAGCTTCATATCTTCAATGACGATTGCTTTATGCTTCTGCTGTATATCTCTGAATAAATTGACGTCTTCGATATACTGACCAGATTGATAAGGTTTCATCTCCTGAGAAACAATTGGAACAGCACGCACAGAAAGTATATCCTTCGAGGTGACAATTACCTTGTCGGCATATCCCTTCTGATTCAGCCAACCTTCCAGTTTGTGAAAGGATAAACGCCAGTTAAATGCAACATTACGAGCCCATTCCGGCTCATATTTGGAGATAGAGGAAGCTTTATTCAGAATCTCGATATTCCCCAGCTGATAACTTCCAGACTGCATTTCGCTATAGCTCATATCCAAAATTTCTTCTTTCAGCACAGCTTCAAATTCGCGAATTTCTTTCGGATCGGTCAGTATCACCCTCCGTTCCTCATCATCCCCTGATTTAATGCTGATCGTTTCGGCTGCACCATATAGCTTATCCAACGAGTACGCTACTTTTTTGTACGGCTCAGACACCATGACCTTTGCCAGCTCTGCCCGGAAAGGCTGCTCGGGAAATGTATAGCTTCGGGTCATAATTGAACCATCGTCAAGGTGATAGGCAATGGCTATCATTTGAAGAGGTTCATCTTTGGTCATGGACGTCTGTCCTGATGAATGGGCCCGCACGAGTTCACGCTGTAAATTCAGCACAGAAGCGATATAAGCTTTATCTTGCGAAAAATAAAGATCTTTTCGTGTAATGCCCCCATCCAAATACAAACTTGGTCCGGCATAAACTTGCTCCACGGAATGCGCAGTTGGAATTCGATCTTCGTAACCTACCCAACTTGAAGTCGGAATGTACATTGCCAGACCTAACACTGCGGTGTAAGCGACCAATTCCAGCAAAGCACGTACACGTACAATTTGCCACGTCTTGCGAACCACCATCTCCACAGCGATATAGCCCAAAATAGCTCCAAGTATATAGCCGAAGATAGACCAGTCTTTACCTTGTCCGCCTACGCCATTAAAATAGTCCCCTACTAGCAGCATAGCGCACAGCATCACACCTGCTTTGAATAAGGGCTGGAAGAAGGTAAATGCCATTGCTTGCGTTGCCTTCTCTACCAGCCGTTTGCGATACAACACATAGCTCAAGATCACAAACAGCAGAGAAACACCAATATAAACAAGCAGTTCAATATATGAAAATGGAGTTCTTAGCAATTCCGTAAAGCGAATAAACGGCGATAAAGAATGCCAAATATTATTGTTACTACGTAACTCCATGCCATCACTATAACGAACTATTGTTCCACTGACCTGATAGTAACCGTACAAATGATGCCCCAGAAAGCGACTAATCATGGATGACAGAAAGAAGGGGAGCACCATCAAAACGTACACTACAGCAATTTGCAGCAGCGATTGCCCTACGCAAATACCTACAAACACAGTAAAGGCGAAAAGAAAAATGCTAATGACCGAGACGACCAATGCCCATGATCCAACATCATTCATGTGGAAAATATAAGGCAGATCATTCGTCGCGTTAACCCAAGCCGTCACTCCCGCCGTGAGCCACACGGGTACGAGCAAGAGGATAAGACCACTGATCAAATGTGCCGTTAGCAGATGTTCCCTGCGTAATGGCAGACTGTGATACAAATCAGATGGCCCCTGCCGCTGAATAAAACGAAGCATCATCACACCGGCCATCACCGGTACGGTCAATAAAATCATATTTTGCAAATCATTACCTGAGTTTGCACTATCGAACAAGCTTCTCAAAACCTCGTGCACCCGTTCGTCTCCGATGCTCATAATTAACGGCAGCGGCACTGTAAACAATAATCCCGCCAAGTACAACAGACCGATCCAGCCATGCTGTCTCAGGCTTTGGCGAATCACGCCGCCGCTACAGAAGAATCGGTTGGATGTCATAACCTGCGTCCTCCATTTCATAAATGAAAATTTCCTCCAGCGTCAACGGCAGCAAATCGAATACATGCGGCTCATACGCCTGAATCGTTTCTGTAATCTGCTCTCGTTCACCCCGGATAATAAGCAGCAGAACACTGCCTCTGCGCTCCTTATGTACAACCGAAAGTTGTCCGCAGACGGCCTCCTCATGCGTGCTGTCACGAAAGGCAACCTGCACCTTATGCGTATCGGACTTGAGGTCGTCAACCTCTTTCTCCAATAGCATACGTCCCTGATGCATAATGCCGACATGATCACACATGTCTTCAATTTCACGCAAATTATGGGATGAAATCACGACAGTCATTTCACGTGCGGCGGTTTCCTGGAACAGCAAATTTTTGATCATCCGCCGCATCACAGGGTCCAGTCCGTCGATCGGCTCATCCAGAATCAGCAGCTCTGGCATGCAGCTCAAAGCAAGCAAAAAAGCGGCCTGACGCTTCATCCCCTTGGAAAAACGGTGAAGTTTACGCTTCGGGTCAAGCTTGAAAATGTCGGTAAGCTGTATGTAGCGTTCCTCACTCCAGCTCGGATAAATGGAACGGTAAAACCGGGCCATCTGGCGAATCGTCGCTTGCGGGAAAAAATAAGGGGTATCCGGCATAAACAGAATGCGCTGCTTGACTTCTGGCTGCTCATACACCGGCTGTCCACCGATTAGCACCTTGCCAGTATCCGGTCTGTAAATCCCGGCGATGATTTTGAGCAGCGTCGTTTTACCTGCTCCGTTGGAGCCCAAAAGTCCAAAAATAGAGCCTTTCTTCACCGTAAGGGCGAGCTGATCGACAGCCTTTTCTTCTGTAAATGTTTTTGTGACTTCCCTTAATTCAATCAAGGGACATCCCCCTTTCCTTCAATTGCGTAGCTTCCACGTATAAGGCGTCCACTTCCTGCTGCGTAAAACCGAAATGGACAGCTTCGATCATCTGCTTCAACAGCGCCGCCCGAATCTCATCCCGCTTCATTTGCTGCGGCTGATGCTCGGCAGGGGTGACAAAGCTGCCCTTGCCTTGGACGGAATAGATGTATCCTTCGCGTTCCAGCTCTCGATACGCCTTCTGAATCGTATTGGGATTCACCGTAAGCTGAGCGGATAAAACCCGCACAGAAGGCAATTGCTCATCCGGCTGAAGCGATCCGTATACGATCATTTCCTTTACCTTCTCTATTAACTGTTCGTAGATCGGCTTACGACTGCGGATATCCAGCTCGAACATGGACTTCCTCCTTTCAAGACTTGATCAGATTCATCTGCATCCTTTCAACTGTTCTAACTGTACTATTATTAATAATACAGTTAGAACAGTTTGTCAATCATTTCTTTGGTTATTTATTACAGAATAAAGAAACGCCGTGCATACTATTCCACTTGAACATAAAAATAGCCGTGATGCGTTAAGCACCACGGCTGGCTATTTCTTTTAGCACTCCGTCGATTCGTAAGGCTCGTCACGGCTTATATTCGCAGGTGCTTCCCCTTCCGGTAGCATAAGATCTAGCTGAAACCGGAACGTGGCTCCTCTGGCCTCGTCACTATCCACACCAATGGAACCGCCCATCAGACTGATCAGGTTTTTGCAGATGGATAGCCCCAGACCTGTGCCTCCATATTTCCGATTCAATGCCGGATGAAGCTGGGAAAAAGGCTGGAATAACAGATGCTGGCGATCTGCGGGAATACCGATGCCGGTATCGGTTACACTGAACTCAATCAAGCATTTCTTTTTACGGCTGCTGTAAGCCTTGCTCTCGGCAAAGATGTTTACACGCCCTCGCTCCGTAAATTTGATTGCATTGCTCACCAAATTCACCAGCACCTGCCGGATACGCACATGGTCACCGACAAGGACCCCCGGCAATTCCTGATCCACGTGCCACTCCAGCTCAATGTCTTTTTCCATAGCCTGCTTGAGAAATAGGTCGGCCACATTGCCCATCATATCCTCAAGTTCAAAAGGCTCGTGCAGCAACGCCATTTTTCCAGCCTCAATTTTGCTTAAATCCAGTATTTCATTCAATATCTGCATTAAAGCACTGCTGCTATTGGTAATAATATCGATATAACTCCGCTGTTCCTCATCCAATTCAGTGTCTGCGAGCAACCCGGCCATCCCGATAATTCCGTTCATCGGTGTACGAAGCTCATGACTCATCACAGAAAGAAATTCTGACTTGGCCCGGTCGGCCCGCTCGGCAGATTCTTTGGCCCGGATGATTTCCTTTTCATTCGTCATATCTACAAAAACCATTACGGCCCCTTTACGCTCCCCATTATCCACCAGGGGACTGATCCGATAAGAGACGAGGAAGCTGGACCCGTCTTTTTTCCAAAATACGGCTTCCTCAGCCTGATAAGAAGCGCCACTGCGGATCGCCTGAAGAATGGATGGCTGCTCATCCGGATAATGGCTGCTTATCTCATCGACATGGCGGATCATGTCCGTACGTGTCCCGCTTAGCGGATTTTCCGATCCCACTCCAAACATTTCGACCGCCGCCGGATTCATAAAACGGGCATGCCCCTCGGTGCTCAAGCCCACAATGCCTTCAGATACCGCGTTCAGAATGAGTGAATGCTCGTTGCTGAGCTTTTCGATTTGGGCGATGTAGCTTTTGAGCGGGGTGACATTTTCAACGATGCCATAGCAGCCGACAATTTGCTCATGTACAAAAATCGGGATATTGGTTACCTTGATAAACAGGCGCTCCCCATCCTTATGTATGAACTCTGATTCATAGGTTTGCGTTTCTCCCTGTTTGGCCAGCTCCATATGATGCCTAATCTTGTCCTGTTCCTCGGAAGAAGCCATCGCAATAACTCCAGCCCCGAGCAGTTCTTCCCTCGTATAACCGGTAAGCTCCTCCAGACTGGGATTTACACTCAGGATTTGGCCTTCCATATTCATGGCGCATATGCCGAGCGGGTTATGCTGGAACAGGGATTTATAACGGTTCTCGCTTTCACGAAGACGCTGCTCCATCTTTTGATGTTCCGTGACATCCTGTATCATACCGACAATTTGAATCGGCTGTCCTCGCTCGTCCATTTCTGCTTCCCAGGTCGAACGCAGCACTTTCTGTTCACCATTAGGCAGTACAATCCGATAAAAGGTTTCTTGATGAATCCCTTTTAAAATGACGTTCGTAATAATCTCGATCATTCGCTCTTTATCCTCTGGATGAATAGCATCCAGAAAAGAATCAATACTTGTCTCGACCGGCTTTACGCTAAAGCCGAAAATGGTGCGGAATTCCTTGGAAAAATGCAAAACGTCGTTAACCAAATCCCAGTCCCATGAGCCAAACATCGCCAGTCGCTGGGCTTTTGCAAGATTATCCTCACTCTTCTGGCGCTCCGTGATGTTGCGACCAATAGACAGAACCCGCTTGATCTGACCTTCCTCATCCCGAATAATGCGGTATGACACTTCCAGCCACAAATAATGTCCGTCCTTGTGACGCACACGCCGCTTCATAATACCTGTTTCCTGGAAGATTCCATGTACGCGCATATGATCGGCATCTTCTGCATGATAAAATTCGAGCCGTTTTTTGCCGAGCATTTCCTGCCTGGTGTAACCAAGAAGCTTCTCTACCGAAGGAGAAACATATTGAAGGTTGCCGTCCGGCGTGCTGAACGAGATCACATCTGGCGTATTTTCTGTAATCAGCATGTACAAGTCCTCATTATCCGAGAGTACCTGCTGCATGTCTTTTTTCTCTGTGATGTCCATCGCGTAGGCAATCAGATACGTTTGACCCGTAGCCGGGTCATCAAATATCGTTAATTCCAGCGATAACCAGACGGATGTCCCCCGCTGATGTCTTAAACGAAGCTCTGCCTTGTACACTTGATCCGTAGCTTTCAGCCAGCCCGTATAGGCGTCCCGCAACGCTTGTCGATCTTTGTCTCCTTTATACAACAAATGATAATATCGGGTTTTCAGCAGTTCCTCCTGCTTGTATCCGACCATGTGGCAAAGGGCGGGATTGACGTACAGACATTTTCCGTCCCTCGAAAAAATGGCTATCCCTGTCGGGGCATGATTGTACATGTGTTCCAGCAAAGGCAGTCGTTGAGCAGCAGAAAACACAATAAATCTCCTCCTTTGTGGTTTATGAGGGCGCAGTCTAACATGCATGCACAAAAGATTGCCGATGCAGATCCATCGGCAATCTTTTGAATTATTTTTTATACCACCCGGCTCAGAAAATGACGCAAAAACCGCTCCGCATCCACTTCAAGTGCCACGTCAATACTTGTCTGCGAATAAGCTTGATCCTTGTCCGTTACTCCACGGGTACGACCAACCTCGGCGGAATTCCCCACGTCGACGGCAATGTGCATCGGGCGCGTCTCCACAAAGCTGGAATCAATCGCTAGCCCTACGGCCAACGGATCATGCAAAGCACAGCCCGCGATACCGGGTCTGAAATTACGATAGGCTTCCATATAGAAGTCCGTCATATCTGCCATAAACCTCCCCAGTTCAGTCCCTTGCTCACGCCATTTGTCCACCTCATGTTGAGGAAGCAGCGTCTGCATAGTCACGTCCAGCCCAACCAGCGTAAGCGGGAAACCTGCTCCCAACACATTAGCGGCGGCTTCAGGATCGGCATATATATTCGCTTCAGCGGTCGGGGTTACATTGCCTTTTACCGTGACTGCGCCGCCCATAATGATCAGACGGTCAAGCAATTGCGGCAGTTCGGGACAGCGATCCAGTGCAATCGCAAGGTTCGTCAGTGGTCCCACCGCAACAAGGGTAAGCTTGCCTTCATAGTGACGAGCCTGTTCGATGATAAAATCAGCAGCATCACCAGATGCAGCCTGTCGGGAAGGCAAGCCCTGCAACTGGTTGCCAATGCCGTCTTCACCATGAATATGGCGGGAATACGGCTTGAACAGCTCACGGGCATACGGCTTGTGAGCGCCGGACACGACCGGAGCGTCTGCACCGAGCTTTTCCAACAAGATCAGCGAGTTGCGTGTCGCTTCTTCAACCGCGATGTTGCCAAAGGTAGTTGTGATGCCAAGTAGCTCCAATTCCGGCGAATGGACCGCGTACGCAATGGCAAGCGCATCGTCAATGCCAGTATCTACATCTAAAATTAACTTTTTGCTCATGATGATCCTCCACAGTAGAACAGCATTCTTTTTTTTCATTATACTCAATTTAAATGAATATTCCCTCCCTTTTCTCAGTAGAGGGAAACATGGAGCTTCTGTAATCTTCCATAAAATGAAGAAAGCTACGGCAGATTTTGCCGTAGCTTATCATTCAACGTTGCCAAATTATTCAAGCGCATTCTATCCTGTTTAAGGCTCGATTCCCCACACCAGCTTATCGTTATGGAACAACGTTACTTTATTCCATTCTGTATAAGAGGTTTTGGTAGGATCAAAGGAGTAATCATTGGATTCGTCCAGGTTAGACCAGTCGCTGTTGTTGATGCGGATCTGAATATCACCTGTTTGCGCTCCAGCAGCAAGCGTGCCGGCAGCAGCATTGAAACCAATTTCAATATACTTGTCTGTAATGGTACGCAGCACATTATCATTGCCTACTTGTGCATAGTCTACTGCGGATTGCAGCTCCTGGCTGCCATCTTTCGTGAAATAATACCGGACTTTCAGCTCACTCAGCTTCACGGGTGTTGTACCTTTATTTTTCAGATTTAAGAAAGGCTTGACTGCGTTATTAGCTGGATCGGTGTCCCCGGCCCGATACATTACAACCAGATCACCCGCTGGTTCTGTAGGATCTGTAGGGTCCGTTGGATCTGTCGGTGTACCTTTTGGTTCAGCGCTTACCGCAGTGGAATCCTTGCTTGTTCCTTTCGTATTCGTAGCACTTACAACATAGAAATAAGTTGTTCCGTTGGTCAGCCCCTTATCTGTGTACTCTTTCTCAGTAACAAGAGGCGCAATGGCTGTAAAAGGACCTGCTTCGCTGGTTGCACGTTTTACCGTGTAGCTGTCGGCCCCAGTGGACGCATTCCAGGTCAGCTTCACTTCCGCATTACCCGCTGTCGCCTTTAAGCCCGCTGGTACTGCCGGAGCGGCTGGTGTAGGAGTTGTGCCGCCACCAGATGAAGGGACAATCGCTGGATATGCATTTTGCACAAGCATAACAAACTGATCATGGAACCAAGCTCCTGAAATAGGTGCATTCGGTAAAGCATCTGTTAATGTGCCATCTTTGGTTGTATAGGTAGGATCACAGTATCGGTCAAAGCCTTTACCCTCATCGTTCGGAATGAGCGAGCTGGAACCATCGGAATCACCCGGAGGTTTCGCCCATACATAAGCATCGACATGGGAAGCTGGAGCTGTTTGCGGCGGCGTACCCATACCTGCTCCGCTGTTATTACACCAGTTACCGCGATGCGAGCGTTTGTCTACACGGCCTGAGTTCACATAGGAGTTAATATCACTGCCGACAGCGGCAGTCGGACGGTTAGGTCCTCCCCATCCGTTACGACCCGTATCAATTAACATACCGAGTGAGCTCGGCCAGCCTGCACTCACAAAGTCTCTATGCAATGCCTCTGCGAAATCAGATTCATCGAAATTAGGATTCCATTCGTAGTATTTGGAAGATTTGATCGGTTGTCCACCGATATTCAAATCTGGATTAGGCAAGTTAGGTTCTGTCAGCGGTGAAGTATTGGCTGTATTCGAGATAAAGCCGTCCACGCTGGACAGACCTTTGCTAGTATCTTTGAAGATAGTTGTAAACAGGGATACCGTTGCTGAACGATTGTTATCCCAACCTAACCAGCCAGAGTGACCGATATCCACGTATTTGTACACATTCGGAATCTCGTTCAGCTTATTCATTGTGTACTTAACGCCAGCTTCATAAATTCCTGTAGATTTGGCTTGCGCACACTGAGGAGTATCCAAATTGGTCACGAGGTTTGGCAAACTGTCTGGTTCAATGATCGCTACGATGCGAATATCCTTATATTTGGGATTGGCAAAAATAGCAGCAATTTTATCGACATAATCCTTTTTGTACGTTTCCAGACCCGCTTGGGTCAGCGGCAGCTCACCGTTGGAGGCCAAGGCATGGCAATCCCGTCCGGGCAGATCATAAACAATGAACTCAGCCGTAATCGGTGTGCTGCCTTTCTTTTGCGCCAATACTTGATCCAAATGCGCCTCCAGGCCAAGCTTGCCTCCACCGCCGTTAATGGCAGCGATGCGATCAAGCCATACGGCTGTCGGGAACGTTTTGACGGTTTGCATTTTAGCTTTCAGATTGGCATCAGTAATCTTGGCAATCGATGTGTCGACACTAGCCGCATAATCAGGACTAACGTATTTTGTCGCCCCTTGATAAGGATTGTCCACATGGGATTCTGCATGTATTTTATCCGTAAATCCTGCACCTGGTAGAAAGCTGCTTGCGACGAGTGATAGCGCAAAAGCATACTTCATGCCTTTACGAAGCACTTGCTTGGTTTTCAATTGCTTCACCTATCTTTCCGTAGATTTTGTTGAATCTTCCTATGTCGGCACCTGATTGTTACATGATTATGTGTGAGTTACGCCCTTTTTCTCCAAAAAAAGCGGCGTTCATAGCTGTCCAAGGTAAGCGCTTTCTATTTTTCCGCGCGCTCACATCTTCCCCTTCTTGTCACCTCCTATGTTAGATTATAGAGAGCTGGAAATCCGCTGTAAATTGAATAAATCAAGAATTAAATTATTAGTTAGGCTATAAATTGCCACTCTGTCGGTCTTTTTTACCGCTATATTTTTCAGGAACCGGTTCCTTCATTTAAAGGAGTATCCGCCCTGTGGCAAGCCCTTTGGGCGAATTGGGGCATCGACATGGGAGGGAGAGATTTGTAATAACAAGGCTGTATTCTTTAATTTCCGTCGACCAGAATCGACAACCATAAACCTGTAGGTATGAAATGTGAGGGGCGGCTATGCCTAGCGTTCATATCAAAAAAAGGGCATTTCCAGGCCATCACGGCACTGAAAATACCCTTTCTACCACTACGACTATTGAAAAATGCTCTGGGCGTTTAGGCTTCGCCAGTTTGCACCTTTTCACGGTCCTTGCCTTTGTCCGACTCACCAGCATTTTTGTTCGCGGCATCCCGGTCCAACTGCATTTCCTCGACCGTCTTGACCTTGATCCGCGCCGCTCCCTCGTAATCGCGAGTCGGGATCAGGTTGCCAGCAGACAGACGTTCGCGCGCCTCGACAATCGCTGCTCCATATTGCGGCAACCATGCCTCCTGCGCTACCAGCATTTCATCGACCATTTGCCAGATTTCCTTCGGATTGCATACCGCACCCACCAGCGGATCCATCATGAACGCCTGCCGCAACAGCTTGTCGTCCCCATGCACGGCAGCTTCAACTGCCAAACGCTGCACGGAAATGCTAACATTGCAGACAGCCGCAGGACCGAGCGGCAGTTCACCCACATGAGGCATGGAAATGCCGTTACGATCTACATATCCGGGCGCCTCAATAATCGCATCATCCGGCAGATTGGAAATCACTCCGTTGTTGACGACATTAAAATGCCCCCGGTATACACGTCCTGTTTCCAGTCCTTCAATAATGTAAGAGCCATGCTCTTCACCGCGTTTCTCTGCCTTGTACTCCAGTGGATCTTCCTTCATCCAGTTTGGAAAATCTGTTTCAAACCAGTTACGTCCTTCCGTACATACACGCAGATAGCCTCCCGTTTCTCCATTGATCCAGCTTCCCAGATCAATCCAGTCGAGAATCTCATCCGGACGCTTCCGATACCAGGGAACATACTCACTTAGATGCCCGTTCGATTCAGTGCTGTAATAGCCAAAACGGCGAAGCATATCGATGCGTACCTTTTCGGTGCGGCTAAATTCAGGGTGTTTTTCAAAAGCCTCCAGCAGTCCGGCTGTCAGATCCTTGCCTTCATGTGAAGCCTGAATGTACCACGTCTGGTGATTGATTCCGGCACACACAATGTCCACATCCTGCTTCTCCAAGCCGTATACCTCGGCAATTTGGTGATGTCCATGCTGTACACCGTGACACAGCCCAATCGTACGTACGCCGCTGTACTTGTTGCAGGCCCAAGTGATCATCGCCATCGGATTCGAGTAGTTCAGCAGTAGCACATCCGGTGCGCTTAGCTCGCGGATATCCTTGCAGATGTCCAGCATTTCAGCAATACCACGCTGACCGTACATAATCCCTCCTGCACACAGTGTATCGCCCACGCATTGATCCACGCCATATTTCAGCGGAATATCTACATCGGTTGCAAAGCCCTCCAGCCCGCCAACCCGGATGGTACAAATGACGTATTTGGCATCCTTCAAAGCCACTTTTCGGTCCGTGGAGGACTGTATTTGAATAGACAAACCGTTCTCCCGAATATCCCGCTGGCACAGCTCAGTGACCATATCCAGATTGTGCTGATTAATGTCCGTAAAAGCCACTTCAATATCGTTAAATTCCGGCACCGTCAACAGATCTCGCAAAATTCCACGTGTAAAACCGATGCTCCCGGCTCCAATAAAAGCCACTTTAAATGACACGGCATTCAACCTCCAGTGCTAGAATTGTGGTATACCGTCATTGTAGCAACTTGCCAGAGGGAAGCGTTATCAAAATCATGACCTGATTCGCGTATAGGTGTCAAAAATCCTAACCTTCGCGTTAGCAGATGCTGCTTACCTTTTTCAAGTTTTCACCTTGTCTCTTTGTCTTGTTATATTTTAACGGCGGATTCCCCGTTTTTTTCATAAAAGCGGGTCGTCATTAAAAGGCTTATTTCAGCAATTGGGAATGTTCAGGAATTGATATAATTAGAATTGGGGCGGTATGGACTTCTAACCTCTTGTGCAAATGACTCCCCGTTCTATATACTCACAAATAGCTAATAGTGCGTTCATTCTATGATTTAGAATTATAATTTTCTCAGGCATATTCAGTACTGCTTCTGAGATTGTGATATAAGGATTCAGGGTTGTAAAAGGCAAAACAAGTTGACGATAGCTGCCTACGCTTCTTTTGTTGCTGTATAATGAGTTGAGTCTCTAAATATTTCCAAAGGAGCAAGACATGTCAAACCGTAAATGGACATTTATCCTTATCCCAGTCTTCCTGCTATTTGCCTGGCTGCTCTTTCAGTTCACTCTGTCTTCTTTTCAAATTCACCAATTTGCAGAGTTATTGAAGACGGTTTCTCCAAAAGACGGGGTTTCCGATACAAAAGTCGTACTGATATCACAGGAGTTGGATAATTATTACTGGCGGTCAATCGAACAAGGAGCTCGAAAGGAAGCGGAACAGTACGGTATGCAGCTCGATTATATCGGGCCGGACCGCATTAATCCGTCCGAGCAGGTCAAACTGCTGGATAAAGCGATCGCCAGTAAGGCGGATGCAATTCTGGTTCAAGGGATAAATGATCCAGAGTATCGCAGATTAATCGACAAAGCAGCCGGACTTGGCATACCCGTCATCACGATCGATACGGATGAACCAGACTCCCGTAGACTAGCTTACGTGGGAACGGATAACGAAGGAGCAGGAAAACGGATGGGCGCGCTGTTAGCGAAAGCCTCTGGAGAGCGTGGCGACATTGGAGTTATGATCAGTAGCGAGCGCGTCGAGAATCAGCGACTCAGGCTTGCTGGATTTCGTTCCGTGATCGGTCGCTATCCCAAGCTCCGCATTGTGGAGATTCGCTCCTCAAATATTTCACGGCTTCAGGCAGCACAGCAAGCTCAGAACATGCTCACCCGGTATCCGCAGATCCGCTATATGGTCGGATTCAGTGCGCTGGACGGCCTTGGCATTCTGGAAGCCTCGGAGCGGCTCGGAGCGCGGAGTTTGCAGATTTTCGCTTTTGACGATATGGCCGAGACGTTGGAAGCCATCAGAGATTGCAAAATCGAACTGACCATTGTTCAACAGCCAGAGGAAATGGGGGCTAAGTCCATAAAATTGCTGAATGATTATCTAAAGGGGAATGCCCCACAGGAATTAACATACACCAGGATATATGAGATGCATGCGGACACTCTCGACAACATGCCCGGAGATGACGGACGATGACGATCAGAACGAAGCTGCTTCTGTTCATCCCCCTCCTAGTTGTGTTCGCCAATATCATCGCTTATTTTGTATTCCAAAGCGGAAAGGTCGTACAACAGAGCTACGATGAAATGCTTGGCCGAATTCTGCTCATCGAGCAAACCTCCGAATCGGCGGAGAGCAACTTAAAGCTCCTATACGCCTATCTGCTTAATCCGAGAGACGATAAGGCTGTGCAGGGCCCGACAGAACGCCAATTGAAGCTGTTGAAAGGCAGAATTCAGGAAGTTTCCGACTCGACCGACCCTTCTTTCGCCGAGGAGGACTACGTGAATCTGTTGTCCACATTTCTTGAACAGAAACAAGCCGCAGTTCTGGACGCAAATGCACAAGATCCCCAATCGGCTTTTGAACATTATATTGAAGCGGAGAAAACCGTCAGCTATATCCACGAGGAGGGACAGCGACTGATCGATGCAGAACTGGTTTATTACCGGCCGATCATCGAGAACATCCGGAACAAGAATGAGCAAATGAACGGATGGGGAGTGGCGTTGTTCAGCATGAACGCGCTGATGGGGATTTTGCTTGCAGTCTGGGTCTCGCGCAGCATTACTGGCCCTGTCGGCAGACTTGTCGGACTGGCGAAGCGAATCGCCACAGGCGATCTGAATATCGAGCCCCAACCGCGACGGGATGACGAGCTAGGCGTACTGTCGGACGCCATTTCGCAAATGTCCGCCGATTTGAGCATCCTCATCGAGAAGGATAAACAGAGTCTGGAAATGCGGCGGCTTGTGAAGGAACTGGAGCTTCTGGCTCTGCAAAATCAAATTAACCCGCACTTTTTATTCAATACCTTAAATGTGCTCTCCAAGCTGGCGATCCTGGAAGGGGCGGAGAAAACCAGCGACCTGATCGTTTCGCTGTCCAATCTGCTACGGTACAGCCTGCAGAAGCTGGACAAGCCCGTAACTCTCCAGGAGGAACTGGATCATATCCGCGAATACGTAACCATCCAGCAGGCGCGCTTCAGGGACAGAATTCGCTTTGAGCTTCACTTTGACGCTTCCGTACTTCAGCAGCAAATCCCGGCCCTGACGATCCAGCCATTTATTGAAAACGCTTTTCTTCATGGTGTGGAAGATATGGAAAACGGAGCCATTATCGCGTTGACGCTGTCGCGAGCGAACGAGGATGTACAAATTGAAATTTCGGACAATGGAAAGGGTATGACGGAGGAAACCCGACTGTCCGTGCTCCGTCTTAAAGGCGAAGTCGAAAGCGGCAGTTCAACAGGACTTGGAATGCAAAATGTGTTTAGGCGGCTGCAGTTGTTCTACGGAAAAGAAGGAATGGTTGAAATCAGTAGCAGTACCGGACGAGGTACTACTATAACAATACGAATTCCAGTCAAGAAGGAGAGTGAGCAGACTGATGTATCGGTTGTTGATCGCGGATGACGAGGCTTTGGAGAGGGAAGGACTGGAATTGACAGTGGAACGGGCGATGCCGGGGATATTCCGGTTTATTCATGCCGGCAACGGCCGCATGGCGATTGAATGTGCGGAAGAGCACCGTCCCCATATTGCCATCCTGGATATCAATATGCCTGGAATCGACGGGCTTGCAGCGCTTCGTGAATTAAAGGAGCGGCTTCCCGATACCCGATTCGTGCTCGTCACTGCCTATGATTATTTTGCCTATGCCCGGGAGGCGCTCTCTTTGGGCGTAAAAGAATATATTCTGAAGCCGGCGAAGCGAGAACTGATCATCGGTACACTGAAACGACTAATTGAAGAAATTGAGTGCGAGAAGCGGGCACGTACGGAAGAATTGGAGCTTAGGCACAAAATCTCACAGCTGATGCCGCTCGCAGAAAATGAGCTGGCTTTAATGCTTATGGTCGACCAGACAGTGGATTCGAGCGCTTCCCAGCTATCGGAATGGCTGGACTTTCCTCTTGATCAGGGAAGCGCCATCATTGCCGCCTTTGACGGATATACGGACGAGCAGAATAAAAAGAAAATTTACGATCATTTCCGAAGCTATGTAAAAACGCATGGCCCGAATTCCATTGTAAGCTCCTTGATCGACCATCATGTAGCCACTTTTTTACGCAAGCCGCCTGTCACCGGCGAAAACGACTGGCGGCAGTTGGTTAAACACCTTGTTCAGCAGCTCTCCGAGCTTGCCCAGCAGCAACTTGGTATAAAGACGGCCATTGGAATCGGATCGCTGCATAGCGGCGAGGAAGGACTTCGCAAGTCCTATTTCGAAGCCGTTTTTGCCTCCACCCTACGCAAGCGCGATGGAGGTTACTGCCACTTTGACGAACTGAAGTCATTAGAGGCTGGAAACGCTTCTTTTCTTGCAATCAAAGCGGAGAATGGAATGCTTCAGCAGACGTACGTCATGTCAGCACTGCAACGGATACGCGAACAGCGGGAGGTCCAAACACTGACTATGCTGGGTAGAGCGAAAATGTATATCGAGGAACGGTTCAACGATGATCTTTCGCTGGAAGAAGTGGCTGATTTTGTCCATTTGAATCCTCACTACTTCAGCAAAATTTTCAAACAGGAATACGGAGAAACATTCATCGACTTCGTAACCCGGCTGCGGATTGATAAAGCCATCTCTCTGATTAAGGCCGGCAACCTTACTCTTAAGGAAATCAGCTTTGAAGTGGGTTATAAGGACCCGAACTATTTTAGCCGCGTCTTTAAGAAGATAACGGGCGTTCCTCCCACTGAGTTTAAAGGTCAAAAATAGTAGAGATTCATCTATGCCGACTATCGGCATGGATTTTTTTAAGCTCGAATGACAAGGTAATGCTAGGTTCAGCCCCTCCATCTCCGATTCGGGAATCGAAGCCAAAATCGTGCATGAAAAGGTCCGTTTATTGAAGACGATAACCGGCCTTTCTTTTATAAGCGCATGTTATACTTCTCCTCGAAGAACGGAATGAGGTTCTAGGAATCTGGAGGGGAGATGATCATATGGGAGTAATCATTAATAATGAAAGCGCTCAACAGAAAGCGCTTCAATCAGAAAAACCCAATATGCTTTTTGTGACGTTGGTATCCATCGTAGCTGCGCTCGGAGGCATACTGTTCGGTTTTGATATCGCGGTAGTTTCGGGAGCAGTTGAATTCCTACAGCAGCGTTTTTCGCTGAGCGAATTTCAGGTTGGTTGGGCGGTGTCGAGTCTGATTGTAGGGAGTATCACGGGAGCGGCTCTCTCCGGCTACATGAGTGAAAGGATCGGCAGAAAAAAGGTATTACTGGCCGCCGGATTTTTATTCGTCGTCGGCTCGATCTGCTCTGCGCTTCAAGACACGTTCACCGGGTATGTTATCTTTCGCATGATCGGCGGCATTGGCATAGGCATCACTTCCACCGTTTGTCCGGTGTACAACGCGGAGATCGCTCCCGCCAAATACCGAGGACGTTTGGTTGCTTTAAATCAGCTGGCTATTGTAACAGGTATTTTCCTGGTTTATTTTCAGAATTCGTGGATCGTCAGCCTGGGGGATAAAGCCTGGGGTGTCTCAACGGCCTGGCGCTGGATGTTCGGAGTGGGAGCCGTTCCGGGACTGATCTTTATGCTCTTGATGCTCTTCATACCCGAAAGCCCGAGATGGCTTATTAAACAGAATCGGCCTTATGAAGCGTTACCGATTTTGCTGAAAATTCACGGTGAAGAAGCTGCTAAGCAGGAAGTGCTTGATATCAAGGAATCATTCAAAAATGAGAACGACTCATTGAAGCAATTGTTCGCTCCCGGTATTCGGGTCGCTCTCTTTATCGGTGTCATGCTCGCCATTATGCAGCATATTACCGGCATCAATGCCATTTTGTACTACGCGCCGGTTATCTTTAAAGGAATGGGACTCGGTACGGACGCTTCTTTGACCCAGACCATTTGGATCGGGTTGATCAATGTGTTGTTCACCATCGTATCCGTATGGCTGATCGACAAAGCGGGACGAAAAGTCCTGCTGATCATTGGCACCTCGTTGATGACCCTCTGTTTGGCCATTATTGGAGCCGCATTCAAAATGGGTTTGACCACCGGACCGCTTGTGCTCATCATGATATTGATCTACGTGGCCTCCTATGCTATATCGCTTGGGCCGATCGTATGGGTTATGATCTCGGAGATCTTTCCGAACCGCATTCGCGGCAAAGCGGTAGCCATCGCTTCGATGGCATTGTGGGCCGGCGATTATCTGGTATCGCAGGCATTCCCTCCTCTGCTGAGTTCAGCCGGCCCGTCCAATACCTTCTGGTTATTCGGAGCCATCTCGTTGTTCGTCGTAGTCTTTTTATGGCGCAAGGTTCCCGAAACCAAGGGGAGATCACTTGAACAGATGGAAAATATGTGGCTTGGGAAATGACCCAACTTTAGCTCTCAAGAAGCCCGGACACATGTTATAATGCTTCAAAATACACGCCCTCTGAGTCATACCGACCTAAATCGGCAATGGTTCAGAGGCTTCTATATATTCAGTCCCCTTCCTCCTCCGCATAGTTCCATACATGGCGTTCCACAGCAGAGCGGTATTCGACTGGTGTCTTGCCCGTGTGCTTTTTGAACAGCATATGAAAATACTGCCTGCTGCCCACACCTACGTAATCGGCAATTTCCTGAATGGGAATGTCCGTTTGCTGAAGCAGCATTCGGGCCTTGTCCATTCGCAGCATGGTCAAATAAGCGGTGAGTGTTTGTCCCATATGTTTCTTGAAAATACGGTGCAAATACCCTGGGTGAAGATTCACGGCGGCTGCCATATCCTTGACCACAATTTCCTGGTCATAGTTCAGATGGAGAAATTCAAGGCAGCGTTTAATGTACATATCCGTTTGCTGCGTGTTGCTGTGCTCTGCCTCTTCCCGCAGACGCGCAATTCGCACCAACAGTTGCATAAAAAGCATCTCTGCCATTGCGCCCGGCTGTTCTTTTCGTTGGTCCAGCTCCAGCACGAGACTTTTCAGCGCATAATATACCTCTTCCGGGTCCGATAGTACCAGATACGGGAACGGACGTGACATGAGAGTCGTGACCTCCTGCTCCTCCGTTGCGATTTGTCGGATAGACGGTCCTACCCTCACCCCTTCTGTAAAACCAAACTCTACATTCAGCATCCGGCAAGGTTGTTCTCCTTCCACCACAAGTCGATGCGGTACACCTGCGTCCAGCATAATAAACTCGCCTTTACGAAGCGTGATGCTTTCTTCCACATTCCCTCCCATTTGTACATCTACCCTGCAAAAGCCGGAAATCATGTACATAATTTCGGTAGAATGATGATCGTGGTAAGACATGGTATAGTCATGCCATTGCTTGTAATAGTAAGCAAAAAAACGGGGACTATAATCCCCGTCACGTAGCCGTGGCTCAAACAGACTTCCGTTCATCCCCGCAGCACCTCCACAAAATAGATAAGGCTAACACGGCAACGTACCTGAAACCGCTCTATTTTCACAGTTTAACAGACTAAGCCATGTTATTCTATTTCACACCATCGGACGATCTAAAATCCTTTGGAATACGGCAGACGACTCCTACCTAAAAGGCAGGGGATTTATCACTTTCTGGACTTAAATACTGGATCAACATCCCCACAAATCGGTTAGCAATTTGTATATCCTCAAGTTCATTGTTCCGTTCGTCCTTGGACGTCAGACTCATTTTCTGGAGTATACCCATCATAGACGTGAAGATAAAATGAGCGGTCTTCAAGGGCTCCGTGTCGGACTTTAATGATCCATCTTGGAATCCAGCTTCCAGAGCATCCATCAGGAAATGTCGTTCCTTTTCCCGGCTAACAAAATTTTTGTACTGGTCTTTGAGTTCTTGGTTTGAATCATAAGCTTCGTAATGCAGATCGAATAAAAGAATAAACTTGATGTATTCTGGATGTTGCCAAGCGTAATCAATCCATGCATCAAGCATCGAAGTAAGCATCTCCTTACCGCTCATTTCAGCTGAAGGTGCCCTTCTAACAAATTTGGTCATGCTCTCAAGGATTTCCATCTGAACCTCAAAGATCAGTTCGTTCATGGACTGAAAGTGCTTATAGAATGTGACTCGACTTACACCAGCCACGTTGCATACATCCTTCATATTAACTTTGAGAAAGCTTTGCTTCATAAAAAGTTCCTTGGCAGCCGCAATGAGTTCTTCCCGATTTTTGTTTTTCAAATTCTGATGCCAGTTCTCAGTCATTAACAACCATCCGTTTCTCATTTTTCGATTTTTGTAAGGTTAAGAAAAGGGCAGATGCAAGGATAAGGGCACCAAAAATATAAGGAATATGAATGTGTTTGTCAAACAACAAACCCGCTAAAATGGGCCCCAATATATTACCTAGGCTGGTATACGTCGTATTCAATCCAGCGGCATATCCTTGACGATCACCAGCTGAGTTCGCGATCATTGTACTTACGGTTGGCCTTAGGAAGGCATTAAAAGCAAAAAACAGAGCCGATACCGCCAGCAGATAACCTAAATTGATCTTAATGATCATTAACAGTAAAGCGATGGCTGTCATGATCAAAGAGAGACGTATAAGCTTCATCTCACCAAATCTCTTGATGAGATAATCAAGTAACCATATCTGCACAACGATGCCTATAATTGCACCAACCGTAATGATCATTGAGATTTTAGTGGCATCAAAACCGTATTTTCGTTCCACAAAAAGAGCATACACTGTTTCGTAATTCATCAAACCTAATGTCATGATCAGAATGAGGAGAAGATAACGAAAATAGGATGTCCGAAATGAAGCTGCTCATGTTTGTAACCCCCTTCAACCATTTACACTATGTAACCCTTTACTATGTGTAAACTATATTAGTTGAAATAGGGACCCTTGTAAATAAAATTACAAACCTATTAAGCCAAGCTAATACCGGAAAGAGGTCTTTTTATTCTTGATTTACACATTAGGCTCCCGTTTTGCAAACTCTTGTAACATACCTCTTATTTGTTCTACCAATAAAGTAGGCGCTTTCTTTGGTGAACCCGTGTCAAACGGAGGCTGAGGATCGTATTCCAAAATCAGTTGGACTCCTTTACTCATATCTTCTCCCAATTCCCATGCTATTAGCTGGAGTGCCATATCAATACCAGAGGAGACACCGGCTGCTGTAATGATTTTGCCCTGACGAACCACTCTCTCATCTGTTGGAATGGCTCCAAGAGATTGGAGCAGGTCTAACGATCCCCAATGACTGGTGGCTACGGTTCCATTTAACAAGCCTGCGGCGCTCAAAATCAGAGAGCCGTTACAAACCGACGTGGTCCATTTCGTAGTTTCATGTATTTGGCGAATCCAGTTTAACGTTTCTTCGTCATTCATTGGAGTTTTATAATTTGGCGGACTGCAACCTGGAACAACAAGAATGTCAGCTGAAGTAACTTCAGAAAAACTGTAATCGGCATGCAAATAACCCATATTTGAGTCCAGTTTGATTAACCCTTTTTTCTTAGCGACAAACTTCACTTCACATTTCAGTGTAGCAGCAAATACATCGTATGGACCAATTGCATCTAATGCTGTGATTCCATCGAAAAGCATGATTGCGATTTTCATGATGATCTCTCCTTTGAAGTGGGAATTTATTCTTACACACCCATATTAACATACCTATACGGGGTAGGGGTATACAAAATGTTGTGAAAACACTGCTCGGCTTTCTTCATGGACGATATTGCCCACAACCAGAACAGTGACCTTTTGAAGTAATAATACGCTTACCAGCGTAAAAGCCTCTGCCCTCGAGCGGGTATGTTAATTTCAAACATCTCTTGTCACAAAAAGGCATACTTAAAAAGGGCTACCCCCAGGGTAGTCCTTTTTAGCATCATAAAGCTTCTACATCATGCCTACAAATCTGTTTATCCAGAGCTGACTTAAGAGCTTTGCTTACTCAATTGACCATAATATAAATCGCTGTAAAAGCCTTTATGGGCCAGCAGTTCATCATGTGAGCCTTGCTCATCCAAACGTCCATCCTTTAAAACGAGAATCCGGTCAGCCTGACGAATGGTATTCAGTCGATGCGCAATGACGAAGCTTGTTCGCCCCTGCATAAGCCGCTCCAGTCCTTCTTGTATTTTTATCTCAGTAATCGTGTCGATGCTGCTGGTTGCCTCGTCGAGTACGAGGATCGAAGGGTTAGCCAAAATAGCACGGGCGATAGCCAGCAACTGCTTTTGCCCTTGACTGATGCCGCTGCCATTAGCCTCCAGCACCTTATCGTATCCGTCCTTCATCCGCATGATAAAGGAGTGGGCATTCGCCAGCTTCGATGCTTCCTCTATCTCTTCATCGGTGGCATCCAGTCTGCCGAAGCGGATATTTTCGCGGATTGTCCCTTGGAACAGAAAGGAATCCTGTAGCACAAACGCCATGCGGGAGCGCAAGCTTTCACGCTGTATGGTGGTAATGTCACGTCCATCTAACGTGATCATTCCCTTGTCGGGACTGTAAAAACGGGATATCAACTGGATCAGCGTCGTTTTTCCGGCCCCGGTCGGACCGACCAGCGCGATCATCTCACCCGGCTTAGCTTCAAAAGAAATACCTTCCAGCGTAGCGCTTCCCTCATCATAACCGAAGGAAACATCCGTAAACCGCACCGCCCCCTCCACATGCTCTACCTCCACTGCGCCGCGTTCATCCTTGGACTCTTCATCTTCATCCAATATTTCAAATACGCGTTCAGCTCCGGCAATGGCGGACAGCAGGGTGTTCCACTGGTTAGCCAAATCGTTCAGCGGTCTGGTGAACTGGCGGGCATATTCTACGAATACAATAATTGTACCTATGGTAATGGAGCCGCGAATAGCCAAAATCCCGCCGATCCCGGCTACAATGGCAAAACTGAGATTATTCAGCCCGTTCATCAGCTTCGGAATAAAACCGGAAATCGTTTGTGCCCAGAAGCCCGACAGACGGATACGATCATTACGTTCGCCAAAGCCGCGAATAACTCTCTTTTCCTGCGAAAATGCTTTGATAATCTGCTGCCCGGACAGCGTTTCTTCAATATAACCGTTCAGTTCCCCCAGGTTCTTCTGGCGTTCCTTGTATAAAGGCCCGGTACGGCGTGTAATCCAGCGCATCCCGGCTGCCATTAACGGCACCACAATAAAGGTCAGCAGGGTCATCAGCGGGCTTAACCACAGCATCACCGTGAGTGTACCGATTAGCGTCAATATGCTCGAAAAAATCTGAATGGCAGAGCTGTTGAGCGTAGAACTGACATTTTCGATATCATTGGTCAGACGGCTCATGATCTCTCCCTGCTGACGTTTGCCGTAGAAAGGAATCGGTAGCCGATGCAAATGTGAAAACAGGTCGAAACGCATCCGGTACACCGTCTCTTGGGCAATCTCGATCATCCAGATATTTTGCAGCCAGGAGGTCAGCGAGTTGAGCAGATATACAGTTCCTAATCCAATGAGAAAATAAATCCACGTGCGTCCACCCGGACCTTCGAGAAAATCATCCACCGCTACGCCGACCAGATATGGACCCAGCAGAGCCAGCCCTGAACTGAGCAGTACCATAAACAGCACCAGCATCAGCTTGGCCTTGCGGCGGGCCAGATACTCCCATATCCTGCCCAGCGTGCCGGACCAGTTCTTGGCCTTGGCCTTGCGGCGTCCCTCTGCTCCTGCCGGGTTCCTCAGCACACCGGACGGCGGTGTAGGCTGACGGAACGGATCAATGAGTTCCTTGAACATGCGACTCCTCCTTTCCATATTGTGATTCATAGATACGCCGATATAGATCCGAGCTATCCATGAGATGCTTATGGCTTCCACTTGCCATCAGGCGACCCTCATCCAGCAGTAAAATCTGATCTGCCGATGCGGTTGAGCTGATTTTTTGCGTAATGAGAAATGTCGTGCAGGACAGGCCATCGAGTGCATTCAGTAGTGCTGCTTCTGTCCCTACATCCAGTGCACTTGTGCTGTCGTCCAAAATCAGCACTGTCGGCTGGCGCACCAGTGCGCGGGCAATCGAAAGTCGCTGTTTCTGTCCGCCAGACAGATTGACGCCACGCTGTCCGAGCATCGTGTCATAGCCTTGCGGCAAGCGTTCAATCATATTATGGATTTGCGCCATGCTTGCGGCTTCCTTAATTTGCTCCAGGCTGGCATTCTCCAGCCCCCAAGCAATATTATCCCGAATCGAGCCGGTGAATAGCAGTACCTCCTGAGGCACATAGCCAATAGCCTCTCGTAATATGGACGTATCCATTTCACGAGCGTCCTTTCCGTTAAAGCGCACATGACCTTCATCTTCTTCATACAGACGTGTAATCAACTGCACAAGTGAGGATTTGCCCGAGCCAGTAGCCCCCATAATAGCTATCCGCTCGCCCGCTCGCGCCTTAAAAGATATATCCTTTAGTACAGCCAAATCACTGCCCGGATAATGAAAGCTCACCCGGTCCATTTCCACCTGTCCCTCAATCCGTGTATGATGTGTTGAAACAGGCTCCAGCTCTTGCCTATCTTCATTAGATGTTTCCAATACCTCTCGAATCCGCCCCGTAGATGCAGTTGCCCGGGAAAATACAACAACGATACCTGATAAGGCAGACAAGGCTCCAATCGTCCGCAGTGAATAATTGACGACTGCAACCACCTGTCCTACACTGGCATCCCCAGTGGAAATTTGGCCGCGTCCGAACCAAAGTACTGCAATAATCCCTGCGTTCATCGTAAACAAAATGAACGGCATCGTCGTTTCTGTCCATCTTAGAGCAGACACCGTCCCTTTCATCAATTCTCCTCCATAATGGGCAAAACGTTCGATTTCATGCCGCATCCGCACAAAAACCCGTATGAGCCGGATACCTGTCAGGTTCTCCTGGATTACTCCGTTAACGTCATCCAAACGACGCTGGACGCCTTTAAACAAAGTGACCGTTCGCCGCATCATCACCAGCACAAAAACGAACAGCACCGGGGCCATAACCGCCAATAGTAGCCCAAGCCTGAAATGTACAACCAGTGCCATCACAATACTGCCGATGACTACAAGCGGAACCCGTGTCATAAACCGCAGGCTCATAAACACCGTATCCTGTACTTGCGTGACATCTCCCGTCAGGCGCGTAATCAGCGACGAAGTGGCAAAACGTTTAAACACAGGATACGAAAAGGATTGCACTTTACGGTACAGCTTTTCCCGCAAATCATACCCGAAGCCCTGACTTGCATGTGAAGCAAAAAAAGAGCTGGATATGCCCGCCATAAAAGCGATAATAGCACTCCCCACCAGTACACTGCCCCATAACCAGACGACGGACAAATCCTGCTGCCGGATGCCCTCATCAATGATTTTAGAGATCAAATATGGCTGCGATAGCTCTACCGTCAATTCCAGCAGCATCATTACGAGCGCTGCGATGGCTGGAACCCGATATTTTTTTAGAAAAGAGAACATCATCCCCACAAGCATTCCTCCAATTGCCCAATAGCCGTCCTTCCAGATCAGCGTGTAATGGTTATAAGAATCGAACCTGCCTGCTGTAAAACCATATATACGCACTTTATACAGCACTATATTTTATTATACCCTTCTGAACGGCTTCGTTTAACCAGCAATTTGGAGACTCCGGTTACAGGAATTAAAAAATATACAAGAAAGCGTTCCAGTCACGGTCACACTTACCGGACGGGAACGCTTTTTCGGTTATTTCGGCAGCTCTGCCGGATAATACTGCAGCCAGCGCCTTAAATCCGCGCTATGGATGACACGCTTGGGATCTTCACCGACTAGGCGAAGCCGCTCCAGCAGGAACTTGATTTCACCGTAGCCTGCCTCGATTCCTTCCTGCTCCAGCATATATTGAACTGCACTTCTGCCCGAATGCTTGCCGAGTACGAACGAATGGTCAGTGCCCAGCTCAGTCGGATCAAGGGCCTGATAGGCGGCGCGCTCCTTTAGCAGACCGTTGATATGTATGCCGGATTCATGGGCAAATACCATGTCTCCCACAATTGGCTTGCCTTCGGGAATGATTCGGTTGGAGGCTTTGGACACCAGTGCAGCCAGCGGGTTCAGCAGTTCGGGGCGGACGCTGCTGGTTCCTTGATATAGGTCCCTCCACGACATCACCACCTCCTCCAGCGCCGTATTACCTGCCCTTTCCCCAAGACCCGAAATGGTTGTACTAGCCCAGACAGCTCCCGCCTGCAAAGCTGCCAGCGTATTGGCAAGCGCCAGGCCATAATCATTATGGCAGTGGATCTCAAGCTCCACATCCTGCGGCACGCGCGATACAAGCCTGTCTATACGGGCAGCTATGGCAGCGGGATGGTGAACGGACAGCGTGTCGGCATATCTGAAGCGCCGGATACCATCCCTATAGAGCTGATTCGCCAACTGCTCCAGGAACAGGTCATCTGCCCTTGAAGCATCCTCAAAGCCTACGGAAACAGTCAATCCTTTACACTGACCGTAATCGACAGACTTGCGGATCAGCTCCGTTACCTGCTCAGGATTCATACCTAGCTTGGCCTTCATCTGCACCGTCGACACGGGAACCGAAATATGGGCCCAGCTGACACCTGTCGATTCAGCTGCATCAATATCTGTGAACACCGCGCGATTCCAGGTCATTAGCTTCATCTGAAGTCCGAGAGCAGCAATCCTGGCAATAGACCTGCACTCCGCCTCTCCCATTGCCGGAATTCCGATCTCAGCCTGCTCCACCCCCGCCGAGTCCAGCATGATGGAAATTTCAGTCTTCTCCTCGGCCGAAAAGGCAACGCCCGGAGCCTGTTCTCCGTCACGAAGTGTCGTATCACAAATATGCAATCGACTCATCTGTATCCCCTCCCGTTCCGCAGCACGGACAACGCGGATTGCGTTTGACCGCTATGGTGCAGCTGCTCATATTCAGCACATTCATACGGTACATGCGGTCAGTGAACAGATTGCCCGCATCTGTAATCCATTTGACCGCCTCCAGTGCAGCCATACAGCCAATCAAGCCAGAGGTGGCTCCCAGGACTGGGAATCCCAGAGGCTCCCAAGGCTGTCCGCCTTCCGGGTAGAGACATTCCAGGCATGCCGTCCTACCGGGATCAATGGTCATCAATGATACTTCATAGGCGTACATGGCGGCTTCTATCATCGGTCTGCCAAGTCGAACACATAGTCTGTTCAGCGCATATCTTTCCGGAAAGTCATACCGTGCATCAATCACGATATCTGCCGCTTCTACCCATGGTCCAGAGGATTCTTCCGTGATTCTGTCGGCGTGGCCCTCAAGCTGGGTCTCCGGATTGATACGATGCAAATGCTGCAATGCCGTCTCCATCCGTTCCTCCCCGATTCGTCCGCTGTCCATCAGCACCTGCCGGTTCATATCGGGCAGATGGATTACGCCCTCATGGGCCAATATCAGCTTTCCCACTCCAGCAGCGGCCAGGTACATGGCCGCTGTCCCTCCCAATCCTCCGATGCCTGCAACCATAACAGTAGCCTGCTTTAGCCTGTTCTGACCTTCCACTCCCAGCAGCTTCAACTGGCGTCCGTATCGACTGTCTTCCAGCAGCTGTACCATTCGCTCACCCCCTCCATGTGCGACTCCCGCCTTTAAGATTTTCGGTCCGCAGGATCTTGACACCCTATATGGTAGCTCTTCCTTACAGAAGGCTCATGATTCGGCTTTGCCGCTGCCCTCCTCAGCATGCAGGATTTTGGCAAGCCACATGGGCGGATTACGAGCCAGCATATTCTGGAGACGCTGGACCTGCTCCTCAATGGTGCTGCCGAAGGCCACCTTCACAGGCATAATTGTCCGCTTGGTAACCTGTGCGGCGGCCGAAGCGCCGATCTGTACCAGGAAGATCAAGGCACAATCCTCGATCAGGCCAATTCGGCTGGCGATCTTGCCCGTCTCGTTCTCATCGCTCCCCAGGGCTATCCGCCGATGCTCCAGGAACTGGACGCCTGAGTGCCGGATTTCGAATACAGTGAACATGGGACTCTGTCCAAAATGAGCATTCACACGTACACCGTCCTCCGTCGCAAATGCAACCTTCATCCTCCCCTCCCCCTCTCGGCAAGCAATACATTGCCCACTTTGTTCACCCACTCCATGGTTCCACGGTATCCGACACTTACGCATGTGTGGGCGCCCAGCTCGTCATACACCGGCAAGCCTGCCGGTACGAATGAGGCCCCAGCCCGTGCCGCTCCCTTTCTTCCATGTGAATTGCTGATCCACAAATCAACGCCCTGCGCGCTCTCCTCTGCATCATCCAGATCACCGATCCAGACTTCCCGTTCTGTCTTTTGCAGTGCGGGCGTGCTGCAGGGTGTAATTAGCCGCTTCAGTTCCACTCCCATCTCCTCCAGCCAGGCTGCGGTCGACAGCAGATGATCCGGTTCTAGCGCCACTACAGCCGAAGCGCCGGAATAATAGAAATGGGCATCCAGCATGCTGTCCAACAGATTTTCACGCTGCCAGCGGAAGCGAACGGGGGCTGGCTCACGGCTGATCTTCTGCAGAAAATGTATGAATGCATCGCTCGCGGCCAAGCCAGACAGACCAGCGAACAAGTGGTAAGGAATACCTGCGGCATGAGTCAGCCTGCGCGCCGGACGCTCCATGCTCGTGCCAATGGCAATGGTGCAGGAAGACTCCAGCATCTGACAGGCTGAATCCAGCGGAGTCCCCCCTCTCGTCAAAGGGGAAAAGCCTGTCAGCAGGTGACCGGACAAGGAAGTGGAGATATCGGGGAGCGTAATAACCTCTAGGCCAAAGGAAGCGATAATATCCTTGATTTCCATGACATCTCCGGCAGTCAGATAAGAAGCCGGCAGCAGATTGACCTGCGTCCGGCGCTGTTTTTTGGGCGACTTGCCTCCGGCCAACCCGAGTACAGCATCCATTAGCGACTCTACTGTACTGCTGTAGCCCGTCTCCAGAGAGCCGTGAAAATCAGGCAGCGATACTGAAAACAGCAGACTGTCCTTCACTGCCCGTTCTCGCTTGAACGCCTTTACCCTGGACTGAAAATCAACGCCTGCCACCTCGGTGAGGGCCGTGCTGATAACGCCGATGACATCTGGATGGTGCTTGGACCAGATATGATCCAGCGCCTCCTCCAGATTCCGGTCTGCATCAAATATAACGTCCATCTCTTGCAGCGCAGAGGTCTGAACGGCAATCGGCTCTCGAAAATGGCGAGTTAGCAGCGACTTGGAGAAGGCCGAGCAACCCTGAGCGCCGTGCAGCAAAGGCATTGAGCGATACATCCCCTGCAGAGCCAGCACGCCGCCCAAAGGCTGTCCTACCTTGAGCGGGTTGACACTGACAGGCTTCGTGGCGGATTTAATCGGCAAATTCCGTCTCCTCCTCCCATGGAGCCAATTTGGCGGTCAGCTCCCATACCGGATGCTGCAGCGTATGCACAAGCTGTTTCGCCAGAGACAACAGCCCGTCATAGCCCGCATAGGCTTTGTGCCGCTCCTGATTGATGTCCACAAAAGGAATCTGTTCCTTAAGCGCCATATACATATTCCGGCCTCCGGCAATGACCATGTCTGCCTTGCGGCTCCGTACGGTCTTGAGAATCTGCCGGGCACCGCCTTCCGGGATGTATTCCGCATCATCTCCGATACGGTCAGCAATCCGGGATACATCCTCGGCAGTGCTCTTGTTCGTGCCTACACCAACTACCTTAATGCCCAGCTCCTGCAAAGCCGTAATGACAGACCAGCTCTTTACACCCCCGGTATAGAGCACTGCCCGCTTTCCTTTCAGCTGCTTGCGGTAGGGCTCCAGCTCCAGCGATAGCCTCATTTCCTCCCGTGCGGCCAGCTTATCCACCCGTCGCTCCACATCACGATCTCCAGTCAGGTAAGCCATCTGCCGTAAGGAATAACTCGTCTCCTTTGCTCCATAAAATGAACCTTCAAAATAAGGAATGCCGTATTTACGCTCCATTTGGACTGCCAGACCCAGCAAAGCCCGGCTGCATACGACCATGTTGGCCTTGGCACGATGCGCCCATCCCACCTCACGGAACCGACCGTCCCCGGTAATTCGGGACAGGATAGTCATTCCTGTCTGCTGCATCAGCCGCTCGATATGCCACATCTCGCCCGCAATATTGTATTCCCCAATGAGATTGATATCATGGGAGGTTGTCTGTTCCGGCTCGGTGCTGCCGATAATATGCTGGAACAGCACATCTCCGGCCAGCCGGGTCCCGAGATTCTTACTGCCCACAAATCCCGGACTGTTCACCGGAATGATCGGCGTCCCCAACCGCTCCGATTCAGCCTTGCAGACCCCCTCGATATCTTCACCGGTGAGGGCTGTGACACATGTTGTATAGACAAACACAGCGGGAGGAGCAAAGCGGCTGACAATGTAGCGAATCGATTCATGCAGCTTCTGTTCACTACCAAAAATGATGTCCTGTTCTCCAAGATCAGTAGTGAAGCCATACGCCGACAGCTCCGGGCCGCTGGACAGGCTGCCTCTGCTCTCCCAGCTATTGCCGAGACACGCAATCGGCCCATGCACCAGATGAGCCGCATCTGCAATGGGGATCAGTGTAATCTGGGCCCCGTCAAAGGAGCAGCCACCCGAAGCCTCCCCCGGCACAGGCCGGGGACAGGGCGTGCTTTTGGGAATTTTGTTGCCGCAGGATACCTCCAGCCTTCCGTTAGACACAGCCGGCTCCATCCGCACACCCCCTTATTTCAAATAGAATCCATTGAAATCACAAGCCCAAGCCGCCAACTTCCATCTACGCGGTACAGCAATTAGCGCACCAGATCAAAGCTATGATCCGGAGCCTGCTCTTCCATGACATCCAGTACGGTATTCACGAATTGGGTAAGCAGATTCAGCGCACCCTGGTAGCCAATAATCGGATAACGATGCAGATGATGCCTGTCGAAGATCGGAAAGCCCACACGGAGCAAAGGAATTTTCGCCTCTTTGGCCGCGAACTTCAGATGGGAGCTTCCAATAGCCAGGTCCACCGGGTCCTGAAACAGCAGCGAACGCATGTGCCACAAATCCTGACCGGAATGAACCGTGGCTTCTGCACCGTAAGGGCTGGACTTCAGCAGAAGCTCTGCTTCCTTCTCAAATTTTCGGTCCCCATTGGAGCAAACAATATGCACCGGCTCCATGCCCAGCTCCAGACAAAAGCCAATCAGGCCGATGAGCATATCCGGGTCTCCCGCCATAGCCACTCGTTTGCCGTGCAGATAAGCATGCGAATCCATCATGGCATCCACAATTCGGGCGCGCTCCTGCTTCAATGCCTCGGGAATTTCTTTTCCAGACAGACGGCTGATCTCTTCAAGCAAGCGATCTGTAGCGCGGATGCCCAGCGGCGTGGAGATGGAGGACACCTGCTGCTCCCAGGTTCGCTTCATATAGTCTAATGTTTTACGAAGAGAGTACTGCTGGATCGCCAACGTGCCGGCTGCATCTGCGGCCTTGGGCACATCCTCAAGCGGCGTTCCCCCGTAATAGTAGCTGTACTCTCCAGAAGCCCCTGAATCAAAATTACTGCTGTGGTCACCCAGAATGGTATACGTAACGCTGAACATCCCCAGTATGCGCCGCATTTCCGCAAAATTGCCCGTATACCCGTCAAACCCGAGCAGTACATTCAGCTTCAATTCATGACCAGGCTGCGGCGTCCGGCCTGACTTGTTATACAGCGTCTCCAGCACAGAGCGCAACATAGCGTCATAGCCAGTAATATGTGAACCGGAGAAGCTGGGGGTATTGGCAAAAGGAACCGGCATATCCTCGGGAAGGGCTCCCTCCTGACGGGCATTAGCCAGGAAGGCAGACAGATCATCCCCGATCACCTCTGCCATACAGGTCGTGCATACCGCAATCATCTCCGGCTGATACAAGGCAATGCAGTTCTCTATACCGTCAATGAGGTTGCGCATGCCGCCGAATACGGCGGCATCCTCGGTCATCGAGGTGGAGACGGCAGGAACAGGCTCTTTGAAGTGGCGGGCAAGATGGCTGCGGAAATAAGCCGTACAGCCCTGTGAGCCATGAATGAACGGGAGCGTTTTTTCGAAGCCCAGCGCAGCCATGACCGCTCCCAGCGGCTGACAAGCCTTGGCCGGGTTCACGACTACGGCTGTACGAGCGAAATTCTTGTCCTTGTATTCCTTGGTCTTGGTATACTCCAGGGTGGCTCGAGCCTCCTCCGGCGAGCAAGGGGCCTCGAAGGCTCGTTTCTCCTCACGCTGGCGCACATATTTATCCTGCCGAAACAGCTGATTGTGATCGACAATATTCAGACGCTCGCTCATACCGGCACCTCCGCAGTCTGCCGGGACGGCAGCAGGCTCCATACTGGACTGTTTATGGTCATATCCATATCACGTGCAAAAATCTTGAAGCCGTCAAAACCATGATAAGGCCCGCTGTAATCCCAGGAGTGCATTTGACGGAAAGGAATGCCCATTTTGTGATACACGTATTTCTCCTTGACTCCGGCGCCCATTAAGTCAATATTCAGCCGCTGGGCCAGTTCCTCCAGCTCATAGGCAGTTGGATCATCGTACAGAATGGTGCCTTCTTTTACATCGGGAAACGTCTTTTCGTAATCATCCTTATGGGCAAATTCATAGCCTGTAGCCACAATTTCCATACCCAGATCCTCATAGGCACCGATGGTATGCCTTGCCCGCAGCCCGCCAATCAGAAGCATCACCTTTTTGCCTTCCAGACGTGGGCGGTATTTACGGATGACCGCCTCCATCTGCGGCATATATTGGGCGATGACCTGCTCACATTTTTCCTGAATCGTCTCGTCAAAGCGGGCAGCAATCGCTCTTAGGCTCTCCATCGTCTTGGTCGGGCCGAAGAAGTTATATTCCATCCAGGGAATTCCGTATTCCTGCTCCATCGTTGTGCACATATAATTCATGGAACGATGACAATGGATCAGGTTGAGCTTGGATTTATGCGCAATCCCCAGCTCATTGATCGTACCGTCACCCGACCACTGCGCTATGACCCGCAGTCCCATTTCCTCCAGCAAAATGCGCGACGCCCAGGCATCACCACCGATATTGTAGTCCCCGATAATGGAGACATCATAAGGCCCGCACTCCTTCAGCTCCCCGCGACCCATCAGAAAATCGCGGATAGCATCATTGGCAATGTGATGGCCCAGAGACTGACTCACCCCGCGAAACCCCTCACAGCGTACGGGAATGACCGGAATGCCCAGCTCCTCTGTCATCTTCTTGGCCACAGCTCCGATATCATCACCAATCAGTCCAACCGGACATTCAGATTGCACGGAGATGCCTTTGGCCAGCGGGAACATCTCCTTAATTTCCCTGCAGATCACCTCCAGCTTCTTATCTCCGCCGAACACGATGTCCTTTTCCTGAAAGTTGCTTGTAATCTGCATGGCGGTAAAATTATTGATTCCCAATGTCCCATTCGCATAATTGCGTCGGGTGCCCCAGCTGTATTGTCCGCAGCCGATGGGACCATGGCTAATGTGCACCATGTCTTTAATCGGGCCCCATACCACACCCTTGGAGCCTGCATAAGCACAGCCCCTTGCTGTCATGACGCCGGGCCGTGATTTCATGTTGGATTTGATGGAACAGGTTCCGCAGTTCACAAGCTCCTCATCCGCGATCTCAAAATGCTTGGTCCGGTCCTTCTTTGCCTTCTCGGGATATACCTCCAGTATCTCCTCTACGACCTGCTTCCCCTTATCCACAATACTGCTCATTTGGCCTATTCCTCCCTCCTGCGAGCTGCGCGTTCAGCTCCCCCCATCATCACACGTTGGTTCCGTCATTAAGCCTTCTAGCTGCAACCTACTGCCCGGACGCCTCAGCTTTGTTAATTGCGGTTTCTTCATCCTCAATAATGCCGAATTCCATCAACAGATCCTCCAGATCTTCCATGGAAATGGGAGTGGGAACCGTTAGCATATCGTTATTCAAAATCTTACCTGCCAGCTCTTCATACTCCGCAGCCTGCTTATGTTCCGGGCTATATTGGGTAACGGTCATACGGCGCAGCTCAGCGTGCTGCACAACATTGTCACGCGGCAAAAAGTGGATCATCTGCGTGTTCAGTCTTCTTGCAAGCTCTGTAATCAATTCCGCTTCCAGGTCCGTATTCCGGCTGTTGCAGATTAAGCCGCCCAAACGTACCCCGCCGCTGTTGGCGTACTTCAATATCCCGCGTGCAATATTGTTGGCAGCGTACATAGCCATCATCTCGCCTGAGCATACGATGTAGATTTCCTGCGCCTTCTTCTCCCGAATCGGCATGGCGAAGCCCCCGCACACGACGTCCCCCAGTACATCGTAGGACACGAAATCCAGCCCTTCGTAGGCCCCCTCTTCCTCCAGAAAATTAATGGCTGTAATGATGCCGCGCCCTGCACAGCCGACACCAGGCTCTGGCCCACCACATTCCACGTTCAGAATGTCACCGAAGCCCTTCTGGACAACCTCCTCCAGCTCCAGGTCCTCTACCGTGCCCCTTTCAGCAGCCAGATGCAGTACGGTCTGTTGGGCCTTCGTATTCAGAATAAGACGGGTGGAGTCTGCCTTGGGATCACAGCCTACGATCATAATTTTTTGTTTGAATTTGGTCGCGAGCTGAGCCAGTGTATTCTGCGAGGTTGTCGATTTGCCGATACCGCCCTTACCGTAAAACGCAATTTGTCTCATATTTTCTCAGCCTCCAAAATGTTCAATGGATGAATGCTTACTTCCCTTACTGCTCTGTACAGGATACATATAACGTAGAAATTTTACATATTCCAGAACGGATTCCTCAATATCCCCGCCGCATACAATAGGTAGCACGCCAGCTTCCTGCAATGCCTCTTTGGGGGCTTCGCCTATGCCGGACGACAGCAGCAATGCACAGTCATGCACCATGGAAAGGATCTCCTTCATCGTCTCGGCCTTGTCCCCATTGCAATCGGCTTTCCCGTGGCAGTAGGATTGCACCTTACGAATGCCTATGAAATTTACGATGGTCCCGTCGCTTTCATAGATCATAAATTCCTTGGCACGGCCGAAATGCTGATTCACCTTCCCTCCGCCACGACTGGCCACAGCGATTAAGACTGGCTTTGAGGCAAAGCTCGCTTCAGGCTGATCTCCCGATAACGGACAGCTGCAGCCAGCCCCGGTTGACGATTGTTTGCGATCCGATTGTCCCTCCTTGCGTTCCATTCTCACTCTCACCTTCTCATCCAGATCTTTCTGAAATTGTGCCCTTGCCCCTTCATCCATGGGAGGAGCAGCCGCTAAGTTCTCCCATGTAAAATCCTGATTGCGATCCTCGCCCAGCAGTCCAATCGCATCCGCCCTGCACTGACGGCAATGGCGCATAATAACAGCCCCCGCGTCAGCACATTGCTCCTGCAGCTGCCGGACCAGACGGGGACGGGGGGCCCGCATCCCTTCCTGCTCATACCGGCTACCGGGTGCGATGATGAGCGGCATAATGTTGTGCAGCACTGCGCCGTGCTCCTTGACCACCCTGGCTACCTCCGGCAGATGGGCATCATTGACTTCGGGAATCAGCACCGAGTTCACCTTGCACAATACGCCTCTCGAAGCCAGCATCTTCAAGCCTGCCAGCTGGCGGTCAATCAACAACCGTGCGGCTTCCTCTCCTGTATAGCGTTTTCCTTCATCGTAGACCCATCCATAAATGCGGCTCCCCACCACTGGATCTACAGCATTGATCGTGATCGTGACATGCGAAATGCCCAACTCTACAATTCTGTCGATATGCCTGATCAAGGTAAGGCCATTCGTGCTGAGACAGAATATGACATCCTTAACTGTCTCACGGACCCGTCGGAAGGTATCGAAGGTTGCGTCCGCATTGGCTAGCGGATCTCCAGGTCCCGCAATGCCGACAACGGACAGCTGCATGAGCTGTGCCGCTACGCCATAGGTTTTGCTCGCCGCCTGCTCCGGCGTGAGCAGTTCACTAACAACGCCGGGACGGCTTTCATTGACGCAATCGAATTTGCGGTTGCAATAATGGCACTGAATATTGCATGCTGGGGCTACTGGAAGATGAATGCGCGCAAAATAGCGATGTGCCTCTTCGTTATAACAGGGATGTCGTCTGAGGGTTTCCAATGCTAAGGGGGTTTCCGAGAGATCAGCTAAAGAGTCCATTCATTCCCTCCTCTCCACGTTATATTCCCTTACATGAATCTCTGTTTTTGTCTGGAATATAATTACATCTTAGAGACAGGGACCAATCCAGTCAATTCGCTTCTCCATGAAATCTCTGATATTTATCCTCATTTCACATAGGTGTCAAATTTTACGTTAGGTAAGATATCACACCCTTTACATGTGTACGGTTACATTTTATATTCTCAATGACATCAAGCCGTAAAAAAAGAGAGTCCGTACATACGGCTCTCCTGATGAAAGCAGGATTTTGCAAAATCCTCCCCCGCACATACATTCACCAGCAATCTGCTGCTAACGCTATAAAAATGCAATAGGCTATCCCGAAAGCCCAAGAATATCTTGAGAGGATAGCCCGTTTATACTAAATTCAGCAACTATAATTTTGCATCTATTTCCGCCCCATCAACTTTCGTTCCACCGACTTCCTTATCATCCATCTCCGTTGCATCTATCTTTGATGCCTCTGCCTCATCCGCTTCGTCGCTGCTCTCTTCCTCCATCAAGGCTCTTGGCGTGTAGAGCTTAGGAATCGGCACATTCGCCCAATCCATATCAGATGCGAAGTAATAGCTGGTATAGGATGGCTGGTTATAGCCCGTATTTTGACGCGCCACATCCGCCCGGTACTGCGGATCATGCATCAACGTGTATAATTTATGCGTTGTAGGCTCGGTGCTCAAATAGATACGGATCGCCGAGCTATCCGCTGTGCGGACGAGCATTTCCTCCCGCCAGTCTCCGAAAATGTCTGCTACCAGCGATGGCGTTCCTTTGGTATAGTTGTTCGTCTTCGTTCCTGTTGCGGTCAACAATGTACCCCGTTTCCAGTCCTCAATGGTTGGAGTTACGTCAATTGCCCCGTTTACGATTTGAGTGGTCATGTCCGCCGCCCATTTGATACTCATATTGGTGCCTGGCATCTTGGTATCGAGTTGCTTGCCCGCCGCGGTCCATAAGCCCATAGCCCAGGTTTCCAGTCCTCGCTGTTCAGGGTCTACGTCACCAATCATCCCCCGGCCTGTATCCTTGCCGGAGTATCCGCCGTAAATGACCTTGCCCGTTTTGGCATCGCGCAGGGAATAACCATAAGGAGCATAGGTGCCGCCCTCATGCACCATAAAGATTTCTTTTCCCGGCCGATCAGGGTCAATATCCGTCACATGCAGCGCATCGCCGTGTCCCAGTCTGGCTGTTTGGCCCGGAATCGCGCTTTCTGGAGGCATGACATCAAACGAGCTGTACAGCAGGCTGCCATCATGGTCGATGGTGGCAGAGCCGTATACGATTTCGTCCTTGCCGTCACCATCCACATCCGCCACGCTCAGCGAATGGGCTCCCTGTGTGGTCAAGGTGCCGAAATTCGGGTCTGTTCCATCGCGCCCGTGCGGACTATCGTTAAATGGATTCGTCATCGGCGCCCAACCGCTGTCCACCATCCAATGCTTTTCGAGATGGCGACCGTTCCATGTGTAGGTGACCAGCGTGGAACGTGTATAATAGCCGCGTGCAAACACGGCGTACGGTTTGCGGCCGTCCAAGTAAGCCACGCCTGCCAGGAAACGATCCACCCGGTTGGCGGGTTCAATCCGGCCCATGGCGTAATCGCCCCACATGAGGCCATCGTCATGACGCTCCGGCTCATAGCGGACAGTGTCCAGCTCGGCTCCCGTTTTTCCTTTGAAAATGGTCAAATATTCCGGCCCATCCACAATGAAGCCTTCGAACTCTCTCAGCTTGTTTTTGTCGCTCCGCGCAGGCGCGTATACATCCATAAAGTAGTCCGTCAGGCTTTCCGCATCCTTACGGGATAACGGATAGCTATACTTTGGAGCGATACCAAAGCATTCCTCCAGCGTAGCAGGCCATTTTCCTTTGACCACTTCTTCATGTTCCGTCCAGTTCATGAACATGTTCACCACATGCTCGTAATAATCCGTGCGGCTTAAACGATAATCATCCTTATGCGTAATTCCTGCTTTGCGATCCTCACGGGGCAGGGTAATATAGGTTTCTTTTTTCGGCTTGCCCTTCTTGTCAAAAGAAATCGTTTTGGTACCTGGAGCCGTTTTGAACATCAGCTCGGCTTTGCCGTCACCATCAAAATCGTACACCATCATCTGTGTATAATGCGCACCTGACCGAATATTCACACCCAGGTCGATCCGGTATAACAGCCTGCCCTCAACCGTATATGCATCAACATACGTATTTCCGGTATAGCCCTTCTGAGAAACGTCCTTGGAGTTCGACGGGTCCCATTTTACAAAAAATTCATATTGTCCGTCCCCATCCACATCCCCCACACTCATATCATTGGCTGAATACGTATAGGATTCTCCTGCGGGCGTTACGCCGTCGGCGGGCTTTTGAAGAGGCAGTTCATAGTAACCCTGCTGCCACGGCGTTACTTTGGCGCTGCGATCCTTTTCCCGTCCATTCACGACCGAAGCTACTCTGTACACAGCTTTTCCGCTTCCTTCTTTATCCACATAGTTGGTGCTGTCGGTCACCGTCGAGATCTTTTTACCGTCACGGTATACATTAAAATTCGCGCCTGTCAGCCCCGTTGGGCTGTAACCATTCACTTCCTGCGCCAGCAGTCGCCAGCTTAAAAATACACCCTCCTGTGTCACCGCAGCCACCAGTCCCCGATCCAGCTTTTCCAGTTGGATGCTGCCACTTCGGTTCTGTTCGACAGCAACAGCCGATGCTGCCTGAAGCTCCGGTTCAGATGGAGCTTCTGCCGCCATCCCCACAGTTGTACCCGTCATCGCCAGCATCGTTGCCAACGCAGCGGTCAAGGTTCCCTTTCGCCATGCGCCTTTCCTTTGAGCCATCCAAGTCGTCCTCCTCAATTGTGTTGTGATGACAAGCAAATACCAAAAATGATTGCGCTTACATAATTTAAATTCCTTATTATTATAGTTTTGCCGTTCTCCCAAAAGCGTTTAAATATCCGGGGATTTCTCTTCACAAATCCGTGTTGTTTGCCGTTTCACATAAAACAGCCCCCACCAAGCCTGTACGAACACGGCAAGATGAGGGCTGAAAAATATTGCTGATGAATTAGCCATGAAACTTTAAACCATATAAAGACCGATCATACTTTTATAGTTTAGTGATATCCGATAATTTGAGCGACAACCACGAATACTGCACCCAGTACGAACCACACAGCCAGTAGCGGCCAAAAGAAACGAACCCATTTCTGATACGGAATACCCGATACGGCCAAGCTCCCCATTAAGGCTGAGGAAGTAGGCAAAATCATGTTCGAAAATCCATCTCCAAGCTGGAAGGCAAGCACCGTCGTTTGGCGAGTAATGCCGAGCAGATCGGACAGTGGCACCATAATCGGCATCGTCGTTGCGGCCATTCCCGAACCGGAGGTGATGAATACGTTCATAATGTTTTGGAACACATACATGCCCAGCACTTGTACCGATTCAGGCAAATGTCCCACCATGATAGCAAGGCTGTTAACGATGGAATCAATCACATTGCCGTGATCCAGTACAACCACGATGGAACGTGCAAAACCGATAATCAGCGCACCATAGGTGATATCTTTGGCCCCTTTTGCAAACTCTGTCGCAATGCGACTTGGCCCGTAGCCTGCACAAAAGCCGGAAATGACTCCCATCGAAAGAAACAGGGCAGCCAGTTCCTCCATCCACCAATCTTTTTTGGACACTCCCCAGATCAACATTGCGAAGCTTACTACAACGGTCAAAATGATCAGGATATGCTTAAGCTGTATGGAAGGTAGATTGGATAGATCCACTGGCTTGTCTTCAGCACTCTTTTCCAATTCGTAAACAAGGCTGCTCTCCGGGCTTTTCTTCACTTTACTGGCATAACGCATAATATATAAGCTCGTAATGACGATCAGGATGACCAACAGGATGGCACGAAGCCACAGCCCTGAAAAAATAGGGATTTGCGCAATCGCCTGTGCCAAGCCGACATTAAACGGATTCAGCAGCCCGGCAGTAAATCCGCAGGAAGCCCCCAGTGAAATCATGGCCGTACCCGTCATCGCATCAAATTTCAACGCCCGGGCTATAGCAATACCAATCGGCACGAATACCATAACCTCGGTGGACATGCCCATCGTAAAACCGCCCACGGAAAACAGGGTAATAAATACCGGAATCACCCATATACCTTTGTTGGAAAATGACCTCGCGACTCTCCCCGTCACCGCCTCAATCGTTCCCGAGGACGTAATAATCTGAAAAACACCGCCAATGATCAGAATGAAAAAGACCACATCGGCAGAATCGACCAGACCGGATACGATGGATTTTGGAATATCCCACAACGTAACCGGATTCGGATCGACATGAGCGTACGAACCGGGAACGAGCAGGGTTTTGCCGGTTGTTTCATTTTTAACCCGTTCAAACTCTCCAGCGGGCACAACATAGGTCAATATCCCGGCCACTAAGGTCAGAAAAATAAGAATGACAAAGGTATGCGGCATTTTCAGCCATTTTTTGGGGCCGCTCGGTACGGCCGTGTTGCTACTCATTCGGATGCTCCCCCGTTTCTCTGCGCTTGCCACTGTTCAAATTCAGTCCGTACCTCACTCAAAGCCATCGGATCGGTCACTAGATCATAAGCCGTCAAGGCCAGCGCTTTGGCGGCATAGTTCATTTCAATCATGCCTTCCTCTGCTCCCGCAAGCTGAGCAAATTCCGGCGTATGCGTGGACGCGTCACCCAATCGGATATAAGGATGAATTGCTGCGGTAATCTGGCTGACATTGCCAATATCCGACGATCCGATGCCCCCCTGTACAGGTGGCTCGTGTACCTCCAGACCGAGCTGCTCCAGATTGCTTTGGAATAAAGCGGCCAATCTCTTGTTTGTATTGCGCTCCGCATAAATAAGTCCTTCGGCAATATCCACGGTTGCGCCCATGCCTTCTGCCGCTGCACGAACAGCGCGGTACACCTTGTCCCGCACCTCAGCCAAGCCGACAACGGTTTGCGCCCTCAAAATAAACACAGCCTCGCACAGCTCCGGTACAACATTCGGGGCGTCTCCGCCCTTTGTAATGATGCCGTGGATACGCACGTCACTGGTAACGAACTGGCGAACCGAATTAATCGCCACAAAGGCATTAATCATGGCATCCAGTGCGCTAATGCCCTTCTCCGGGGAGGAAGCGGCATGGGCCTGCTTGCCATGAAACGTAAACGTGGCATCCACGCAGGCCAATCCCCCGCGCAAAACCATCGTTTTGCTCTGCGGATGCACCATCATTACGGCGTCAATGCCGTCGAACACGCCATGCTCGCACATGATGATTTTGCCGCCACCCTCTTCCTCGGCTGGTGTGCCTAGCACCACGATGCGTCCGGGCAGATCCGGCATCGCTTCCTTCAGGGCTATAGCGGCCCCCACTGATGCGGTACAAATCAGGTTGTGTCCACAGGCATGTCCAATCGCTGGGAGTGCATCATATTCAGCCAGCAGAGCGATTGTGGGTCCGCCGGACTTCCCTTCCCATTCCGCACGGAAGGAGGTTTCCAGTCCGGCAATGCCTTTTTCCACAGCAAAACCAGCCTGTTCCAGTGTATTTGTGAGCCAGCCCTGTGCCTGATATTCATGAAAGCTTAGCTCAGGATGTTTATGTATTGTTCGGGCAAGCTCCCGTAATTCGTGGTCCTTTGCATCTACAGCCTTCATAATCTCTTCATGGGATGGCGTTCTGCCGTTATGTCCGTTCGCTGTTGAGTTCATCAATGGAATGCCGCCTTTCATTCGTCATAGCGAATAAATATACAATCAATATTCAACATTGTATAAGCGAATGCCAGTGAAGCAAATTTAATATTTTTTGGCTTTATACTTAAAATTATTTTATATGTGACATGACTTTTTTAAAAATACGCCATTATTCGCCAATAATTACGTATATTCGCTGCCTTCATCAGGTTAAGACTGGAGCATCCATTCTACAAATCTTTCCACTGCCATAAGGTGGCTGGATTTATTTTTATACAACATCCATGTTCGACGCAGCACAGGCTCCCCATTCTTGCGAATCAAATTAAATGCATACAATTCATCCTTTGGAGAGACAAAAATTTCGGGTACGATGGAATATCCCAGTCCGTGTCGGACCATTTCCTTACAGGTTTCGTAGCTGTCCACCTCCATGGAAACCCGCGGCGGCCTGCCCAACATCTCACTCCACCACGCCTGCACCGATTCGTTAAACGAGGAGTACATGTGACCGGAAAGCTGCGGTTTGCCCGGGTCCTTATAACGAATCAGCGGAAGCTCCGGCAATTGTTCAAGCTCTACAGCTTCTTTGTAGATCACGCAGATATGCTCCTCGGAAAGAAGATGCTTCCCCTCAGACCAAGGGTAATCATTGCGAATGACACCCAGATGAATTTCATCCCCGCGAAGCATTTCATAGATTTCTGCACTGAGTCCGCAGGTAACCGAAAATTGCACGTCAGGATAAATATCCTTGAAGCTCTTTAAGATCGGCGGAAGCCGATAATGCCCGTAGTAGCTTGAAATCCCCAAACGAAGCGTTCCTTTCACCTCACCTCTCAGATGAATAACGGCTTCTTTTAATTCGGTCAATTCTCTCAAATTTCGTTTGGCATACTCTGCCAATCTTTCCCCTTCCATGGTCAGCTTCGTTCCCCTGTTCCCGCGTACGATAATCGGCACCCCGAACTCCTTTTCCAATTGGTTCAGACGGTAGGTCAAGGCGGGCTGTGTAATATACAAACGCTCGGCGGCACGTTTCAGACTATGTTCTTCTGCAATGTAGCACAACATCAGGCAATCCTTTTCATCCATCATCGCCACTCCTTTCGTTATATTGTTCCCTTATTCATCCGTTCTCGTGTTCTCCGCAGGAAAAAAGCCCACAGACGTATCGGTCTATTATACCGCATGAAGGGCATGGGCAAAGACCCGGTTAAATCCGGCAAAATGATCCCCGTCCCATCTCCAATCCACTTTTGCAAAAGAAACTCGCTTTTAAAGCGACCGCTTCGCTTGTACAGCACCCTTCCGCCTACTCCGTTTTACATGTACATTTTTTCAGTTCAGCTTGCATAGAAGAAGCTCACCGAAGGATGAAAAGCATCTCCCATCAAGTGAGCTTCTTTTGGGTTCTTAATGTGGAACAAAGGAACTAAAATCGTCCCGGCTGGACTGGTCTGCATGGTAAAACACTACATCCCCATCCTGCAAATGAAAGGTATGCCCGTACGGGTCTTTTACTTCTCTCCGGTAGCCCTCCAGTTGCCACTGGTTCAGCAACGGACCGTTAATATATTGCAAATGTGGATACTCGGTATCCCCCTGACGGAGCGACTCCAAATTGAAGTTAACAATGATATAGCCCGTTTTCTTAAATATGCTCGCATGCTCGTTTAGCTCTCGGCGGCGGATTTCTTCACGTAAATCCGTCCCTTTAGGGACCGCGTACACATCAGCGGGCAGGCTATATTCGCCATACCAGCGCTGAATCGACGCATTGGCACGGTCAACATCAACTCCATCCGGCAGGTCCACCTTCGGACCGATCAAGGTACGCACCGCCGCAGGCAGCACCAGCCAATCGTAGCGGCCGATCCACGTCTTGCTGCGAGTGATACGCTGGGCATACAGGGAAACATAGCGCTCCAGCGTCGACTGGCTTCGCTGTGCTTCACTCAGCTCATGCTTGTATTGATAGGCTGTTGTATCCTGCATTTCCTCCACCGGCACATTGCGCAGCCGTTCATTCAAAATGACATAGCGCTTCTCCCGATCCTCCGCCGATCCCAATCGAACAAATTTGCGGCTTCCCGCATGTGTATACAGATCCACTTCTTCCCGCTGACGGCCATCCTTGCTCACCCAATAGAATGATGGCGTGATGCGGATACCGTCCTTGGCACTGAACATATTCCCTTTCGTTTTGAGGTCAAACTTGAAATGGTAGCCTGTCTTGATCGCCACATTTTGGTAGCCTTCATGCGGATAACTGCCGGGCCGAACAGGCAAGGTAAATGGCTCCTGATTCCCCCTCGGTAATCCGTCGATGTTCCCTAGTCCCGTCCAATAGGACAGACCGCTATGCACCGGGCTTCCTTTGCGCTGTCGGAACACCCGCTCCCAATGGTAATCAGCAATATCCGTGATATGAAAATCATACATCCGTCCGATGACCTCAATCTCTACCACATCATTGGCGACATGGTGCGCGATATCCGTATTGGCATGACGCTGCTCAGTGAACCCGTCCGGTGCGTTTTCCGCAATAGTTCGAAACTCGACAGTATAATTTCCTTCATCCACCCATACGGGCAAATAGAAGTCTGTATCCAGTTGCCTTACCGGAATGTCAATCCAGGTTCCACGCGGATAGAACTGAGTTTTCCCCTTGTCATACACATCAAACGGAAACCGGACCTGCTTGGTTCGGACGTATTTGGCATACTCCCGATCACCATAGCCGGGAATATCCAGATGCGGACCCGCCGTCGAAATCGTCACGCGAAAAGGCCGTTCCAGAATGAGCGCCGATCGACCTTTCGTCGGTTGGGTTTTCTGATTGTGGGCCGCATCGTCTGATACGCTTGAAAGATTCACCACAGGCGTGTGGACAGTCACGGTGTTGATCCCTTGGATCGGCAAAGACTTATCTGCACCGCCATTGATATTTCCTTTGAGAATGGCATAGGTGATATCACCGCTACTAGGCGTATTGGGCTTATTTGTCTTGTGCTTTTCAATCACATGGCCCGGGCTGTAGAGGGTATCCGTCCCGATTTTTACGGGTTCCGGGATTTTGCCAGGAGTTGGGCCCTTTTCCTTGACACGCTGGTGGTCCATGATCGTTTGACCGTTGAATTTCACGGTATCGTTTTCCACCTCCACGTCTGGTGTAGCCTTCTGGGCCACAGGTTCCAGTGATCTTTGTTCATTGGGCACCTTCGGCATACTCTTGCCGCCATAAATATAAAGTGAACCCCCGTCGATGATGCCCGGATCTGGCCCCTGATAATAATTACCGTTGTTCGCTGATTCTAAAGCAGGAGGGGCATAATCCTTCGGCGGAATCGTAATACTACCTCCCGGCAGTGCATAGTTGCGTAGCTGCGCGTTCTTGATACCGTACACCTCGAGGTTGTCGATCGTCCAGTAGGAGTACGGTTTTACAATTTCGTATTTGTAATACTCCACGACCTTCATGTGCCGGGTATCGTTGATATCTTCCCATTCCAGATCATACGTGCGCTTCAGCTTGACGTTGTAGGTGCACTCGCCTTTGAGCTGTTGGAAAGTGTTTTGAAACAGGTAATTTCGGGCCAGCACGTTTCCGTACAGGCTTTCAGAAGTTGGAATACCCTTGGCTACATCAAAACGTGACGCACCTCGTTGATCGGCTTTAATAACACCTGAAGCCATTGGGTCGAGGTATTTGTCCGACTGGCTACCACTAGGCGTAGGTCGGGTGCATTTCGTGTCAGGAGGCGGCCCCTTCTCCTTATAATATAAGTAAGCTGTAAACTGCTTGAAGGAGCCGTTATAAGTAAATCCGGGTACATTTCCCGGCAAAATGTCTCCAATGAGCGGTTTACCCATAGTGCTTTTTTTGTAGCCAACATACTCATATCTGGGATCTGTTGGTGGGGTGAAATCATACGTTTCCCCAGATTGAAGCTCGCCTTCTATTGGTGTAAATACGTTGTTAAGAGATTTTTCATCAGTAGTAAAATGCTTGACGATTAGACTGCTGTCCAGTTCGATTTTGAAGAGGATTGGTACGAATATACGCCATGCTTCCACCTCTTTAGCACAGTTAGGGCATGATTCATCTTTGATATTTAAAGGTTCTTTCGCATCTAGTAGCATATTTACCGTAATAGGAATGATGGTAGTATCGGTACCAATCCCTAGTTTTTGAAAGGGGCGAATTTCATTACTAGTTGTGCTATTATCGCTCGTCGTATCATCGCTAATAGCCCTTCTATAGTCTTCATAATTATCATATCGTGACTGTGAGAAATACTTTTTATAATCAGAGTTCTGTATATTTTTTGAAGGTTCATACAAACTTGCTTCAACACTTTTAATTTTACGACCTGGAAACTGAAATTTGTACGTAAAAGTAGCTTCCCCCCGCATATGTTTGTTTGGTTCTTTTCTTTGTGTTACCCAATCTCCGGCAGTGTTCTTCCACATATCGAAGTACATCATACCAACAAAGTAACGGTTGTTTTTATCTGGGAAATAAGAAAGTGGCGTAATTTCTGTTTCTGCTGCTACCATTTTAATCGGAAAAGAGAATGGTGGGATCTGCAACAATAGCAGTAACCCCACCAAAAATAAGACCAAAAGGCGAAGGCGTTTGATCTTCTTCATACAATTAATTTCCTTTCCATGAATTGACCATCAACGGAATATATTTCTCTGACCAGCCATCAAATCCAATATATTCAATGTTGTTAATATTAAAGGATTTGTAATTCTTCACTTTATCAAATAATTCATCTCTGGACGAATAAATTGGGTAATACAACATTTTTGTTCCATCCCCATTGTTACTAGTTAGATCAGGTACAGGATAACGATATCTAATTTCGTTATTATTTGTGATGTAAAAAATTCCGCCTGCCGAAGAACTAGTTTTAACTCTCATTTTCATGTATGGTGTACCTCTATCGTCAGTGTACGGCTCAATGGAATATAAATCACGTAGAAGTTTCACAGGCAACTCAGATGGTTTAAAAATAAGTGCCTTACTGTATTTTTCACCATCAGAATTTTCTAAAAGATATGACTTTGTTGTGAATGCCTTCTTATACGGTTCAATGCTCACTGCCTGATGCCCCGTATCCTCTAGCGCGGCAATATCCTTCTTCCCAATCCAGACCCAGCGGCTAACTTTATCCCACTCTACCGTTTGCCCCAGCCCCTCACTTACCAACCGCAGCGGCACAAAAGTACGGTTTTGCTTCAAAATAATCTTCGTCTCATATGTTTTACTCTGTCCATCCACGGTAGCCGTGTTCTGTCCCACCGTCATGTTGACCACATGCGCGTCATTCTTAATCGACACGGCCAACTGACCGCCTGTTTTCTCCCAGCCTACCTTGGCTCCCAGCGCTTCGGATACAAAACGAATCGGAACCATCACATAATCGTTATCATCCTGAAATGGTTTAGCATCCGGAAACTGTATTTTTTTCGCATTCAATAATACTTCAATCGGTTTGGAGCTACTTGCTGCTTCCGTCGTTGGAATTGTACTGGTTGCTCCCCATAGCAACGTGACTGCGGTCAAACTCAACATCCATTTTTTCATACTCATCTCTCTATCCCCTTTGTCTGCTTAAACTATGAACTATGTATATCAACCCAAAGACCACGAATTTATCGCACCCCCACTTTCGGAAAATACTGGATACAACTTATATATTATATGGTTTCCCTATCACAAAATCTATAAGAAAAACTTCTAATATAAAGCATTCTAAAAAAGCCAGACTACATTGACCCAAGTTTTATTCCCCTAATATCAGGAAGCTAACTCCTTCAAGTAGTTACATTTCCCAAAAATCTCAACAAAAAAGGGCTGCCTCTCCCCTGTAAGGAAGAAACAGCCCGTGTGCTTCACGCGCAAAAAACGATGAATATATCAGCTCATACCCTAATGATTGTTCCAGCATCATCCAATATTTCTTACATCATAAATCATAACTGACTAAAAATCAAACGTTACTTTTTTCTCACGAAACATCTCAAATATCATTCATGCAAACCTGAACTGCCTGCCTGATATAGCTGCTCATACACGTCCTGGTTAACCATTCTCAGTCCAAACAATCTGCGAATACGCTGTCCCGGCTTGGCTTTGAAGCTCACTGTCGCTTTATCCTTGCCCTCCAGATATGCAGCCGGAATGGCGGCATTTACGTTGTAAAACTTGTCGGCCTCATCGAAGCCTTCACTAAAATGCTCCAGCGGATGACCGTTAATCAAAATATTAAAACCGCAGTTTGGCATTTCCAGCGTAGCTGTGTAGGTAATGACAAGCAGCATCGGAGCAGCCGGATCGGCGTTCAAATCAAAAGAGAACCAGCCATCAATGCCTGCATTCCGGTAAGGTCGGTTGTTTACATATCCGGTGCGAGTCGAAGCATCTCCCTGGAAGTTATGATCCCGCTCCGGCTGCATTTCTCCGGGTTGGGCGAAGTCGATCGTACACTGCTCCAGAATAGCCAGCTTTTCACGCGCAGCCGTGTATTCCTTTTCTGCCTCCTGCCACGCTTCCGGTGTAAAGATGTCCCAATATACGGAATAGGTGCGGTCATGCATTTTATACAAAGGAGACAATTCCACATCCCGGGGGTGGCCTGCATCCAAAGTGCGAAATGTGTTCGTTTTGCCCTCCACGGGTTGTATCCAGGCATCCAGCTCATCCGTTTTGGGAATGAATACCGGTGTGTACAGGAAATCCTTGGCCTTGGGATCAGCTATGGGACCGAGGTCCCCTGCCAGCACCAGCGGTCCATACATAACAGCCGCCCGGGCAGGGTTATCCGTCATCTGCTCCAGTCTCAGCGACATCGGAATCGTCACCTCTACAACATCGCCGTCAATCCACGTTCTGGCGATAGAGACGAAGCTGCCCGGCTCCGATACGACCGCTTGTTCCTTGCCATTTACGCGGATGGTGATCCCTTTTTCAGCCCAATAAGGATAGCGGACGAGCAGCATAAATTTGGCAGGTTGATCACATTGAATTTCCAGCGTCGTATGATCGGTATCCGGATAGGACGTGCTTTGTTTTAGCGTAACGCCTGCGTCTTTCCATTCCAGCGTGGAAGCAATGAACTGATTGACATACAGCTTATCGTGATCGTGAAAATAAATGCCGCTGCCGTAGCTCGCATGGTTTTCCATCCCTGTCCCAACGCAGCATGTAAAATCATCAAACTTGCTTTCAAAATGCTTGTGTCCACCCATCGCCAGCGACAGAAAATACGTTACACCCCCCTGAACCGGGTCCTGAGAGGCCAAAATATGATTAAACAAACCCCGCTCATAAAAATCTGCCTCCTTGGCGGATACATTCCACTGAAACAGATGGCTGGTCAGCTTAAGCATATTATAGGTGTTGCACGTCTCTGTCGTATGCGGCCCGATGCGATCATTTAAACCACCCGGCGCTCCAAAATATTCTCCAAAGCTATTGCCGCCAATGACATACGAATGATGATCCACCACCCGATCCCAAAAAAACTCCACCGTCGCCCGGCGCTTCGTATCATTCGTCAGCTCATATTCCTTGGCAAGCCCAATCAGCTTCGGAATTTGTGTATTGGCGTGAATCCCCTGTAAACAATCCTCCTGCGAGCTAAGCGGGTCCAGCACCAGCTTGTGCCAGAAACACTCAGCCAGCCGCAAGTAGCTCTCTTCCCCTGTATCCGCGTACAAATCAGCCAATACCTCGTTCATGCCTCCATATTCACAAAACATCATTTGCTGCATCTGCTCATCACTCATCGGCTTCAAAATACACCCGAGCCAGTCCGCCAGCTTGCGCTCTACTGCCAATGCCTTGTCACAGCCTGTTAAATGGTACGCATCACGCAGACCGGCGAACAACTTGTGCAATGTATACAGGGGAGCCCAGGCACCATTCAGGTCAAAGCCCTTCGAACGAATATTTCCGGCAGACACCTCTTCAAAAAGTTCCTTTCCCCCCGGAATGCCGGATACATACCCGTCACCATGCGCTTCTTGGCAAACGTCCAGCTCATCCGTAATATAATGTGCGATTTCTTTAAAACGGTCGTCGCCCGTCGAAGCATACATCATGGAGCAAGCAGACAAATAGTGTCCCAGTGTATGACCGGAAATAGACATGGCTTCCCAGCCCTCATATTGAGGCGCTTTGGGCGTAAGTCCGGCATATTCCCGAAAACGCGCCAGCAGACGATCGGGTTGAAGCTCCAACAGATAAGATCGGTTCAGCTCCATCGCCTGTTTGAAGGGACCTTCAGCCAATACCACCTCGTTCAGTGCGAACGGCCTTGCTTTCATATGGGCTTTTGCTTTAAGAGTCACTTTCCGTTCCTCCTTTAAGGCGAATTTGGGATAAAAAAACGCATATCAAACACAACGATCCGTTACGCGCCGCTGCCAGAGGTTTGCCCCCACTGCTGGTACAACTGCGTTCTCGCCTCTGTAATGCCGGGATGAAACTGGATCAGAGCGTTTTTTCGTGTAAAATGGACCTCACGGATCGCCTCCTGTATCCGTTGTTCCCCGTCGGCTCCGCTAAGGCCAGCGGCATGGATCATAGAGGCGGCGGCTAATCGCCCTTGAGCCATGGCGACCAGCCCGCTTTCGATGCCGGTAATATTTCCGGCAACGTACAGCCCCTTGAGCGAGGTTTCCATTCGCTCACCATGCCGTGGAACATGCCCGCCCAGCTCGGGGCTGTACACAAATTTGCACCCCGCTACCGCCGCCAGCTCGGCGAGCGGATACAATCCGCCGCTCAGCGCCACGAAGTCGGCGGGTTCGACGCGCTCGCTGCCAGGAATAGGCGAGCCGTCCGGTTTAACGTGGACCAGGGTCACGGATTCGACCCGGTCCTGCCCGTTGACGGACAGCACTGCCGTCCGCAAACGGATCGGGATATCCCACAGACGGAAACCTCTGTGGGGATAGCAGCGCGCGATGAGGTCCTCCATCCGCATCGCTGCTGCCAGCCTGCCGCCTGCACGCATCCAGGCAGCGGGAGCCAGCCCCGACAGCTGTAGCAGCAACTTGGCGGAGGCTGTCGGATCTGCCGCCGTACCAGCCAGCGGATTGGCGCACGGCAGTGTAATCGCCGCCACCTTCACCCCGGCAACGGATAACTCCCGGGCAATCGCCATGGACAGTACGTTCATGCCTACAATGATGCCGCGTTCTCCCGGCTTTACATAATGAACGTTGGTCATCACCTGCGCGGCCCCGATGGACATTACGCCCGGCAGCGTCCAGCCGTCTAGCGGAACGGGAATTTCGGCGGCTCCAGTTGCCAGCAATACATAATCGGCAGTGAACAATCCACAGGAGGTGGAAATTTCCCACGTTGTCGTACACTCCATGCCATGCACAGATACGCCGCAGCGGATGTCCACCCCAAGCTCCACGCAACGGGTAACCAGTTCATCCGAAACGTGTTTTCCGACCCACCAGCCTTTGCTGCCTTCCTCATGATATTGTCCAGGCATACGTCCACCCGGCTCCGTAAACTCATCCAGTACCGTGACTGGCAATCCTTGTTCAGCAGCCGATGCCGCTGCGGACAATCCGGCGGGACCCGCGCCAATGACGATGAGATGCGCCATTTTATTCATGTCACAATTCTCCCTGTGATTTCATTCGAAAGCTGCCGTCCGGTTTCCACCACCATACCTTCCTCCAGCTTGGTCAGACAGGAACGGACGGTACCGAGCGGATGAACCGTCAGGCGGCATTCGTTACAATGCCCAATGGCGCAATATATGCCTCTGGCTGTACCGGATTCCTCATGCCTTCTCAGCAAACGGACACCACTTGCCAGCAGCGCAGCCGCGAGTGGCTCTCCGGCCAAGCCCTGCATGGGGCGGCCGTCGAAAACGAAAGACACCTGTCGCCGCTCCGGCTTCGGCCCCAAAATAGGATGGCTCACAATACGTGCACGGTTCATAGGGAACCTCCCTCTGCCAACTGACCGAACGTCACGGGACGCACCGGGGGTCTTTGCGATAACAGCTCCGCCTCGCGGCGAGCGGCAGGATACTGGCTATAAAACCACGACTCGACCAATTGTCTGCATACCCTGCCTTGACATGCTCCCATCGTGACTCGCGTAGCCATTTTAAGCTGGCGCACCGTATCCACTCCCATACGGCAAGCCTGCTCCAACTGTGCCATACTCACTTCTTCGCAGCGACATACGAGCAAATGACCTGACGGGCCAACCGTCTCACTCTGCCCCGCCAACCGCTTATTCATAGCTGATCGCGCAGGTTTTAATGGCTGAATAAAAATCCAGCGCCGCCTGCCCCTGTTCCCGGGTATGTGAGCTGGATCGCTTCAGACCACCAAACGGGGCCTGATATTCGACACCAGCCGTTTCCTGGTTAACCCGTACCATGCCGGCGTCCGCTTCATCCAGAAATCGATGGGCGAGCCGCAAATCGTGGGTGAATAGCGAGGCGCTCAACCCGTAAATAGAATCATTGCACAGTCGAATCGCATCCTCGAAGTCGTCCGCCTGCACGACACCGATCACGGGTCCAAAAATCTCCTCCTGAATCAGCGGATGTGATGAATTCATCCCGGTCGCCACCAGCGGACGCACATAATACCCGTTATCTGTCCCGGCGGCGGCTCCGCCCTCGGCCAAAATATCTGCTTCCCGGCGGGCTAGCGCGACATAGGACATGACCTTCTCATACTGACCTGCGGATGCTACAGGTCCAAGATACGCGCCGGGGTCCAGCGCCGGGGCGATCTGGATTTTTCCCACCGCTTGGCGCAAGGCTTCCGTAAACGTTTCATAGACAGACCGTTCCACGATCACCCGGCTGGTTGCCGTACATTTTTGCCCGGCTGATCGGAAGGCTCCGCTGGCAATCATCGCTACCGCCTGCGCTATATCTGCATCCTTTAGCACAATAGCGGCATTTTTACCGCCCATCTCGGTCTGGTACTTGATGTTACGGCGCGCGCATCGCTCGGCAATGCCCAAACCTGTAGCGGTAGAACCCGTGAAGCTGACCGCATCCAATGCCGGATGCTCCAGCAGGACATCACCTATGCGGCTGCCCTGCCCGACGACAAGGTTCAATACCCCCGGTGGAAGCTGTACAGCCTCGAACAGTTCTGCCACCCGTACCGCAGTTAATGAAGCATGTTCGGCAGGCTTCCAGATGACCGTGTTTCCACACAGCAGTGCAGGAGCGATTTTCCAGAGCGGAATGGCTACCGGAAAATTCCACGGCGTAATGACAGCCGTTACGCCCAGCGGAATGCGCTTCGTGTACTGGAGCACTCCCGGCTCATTCGAAGGAATAACCGTACCGATGGAACGAACGCCCTCTGCCGCATAGTATCGGAGCAGATGGACACCTCGCATGACCTCTCCGCGCATCTCGGTAATCGGCTTTCCCATTTCACGGCTGGCCAGCTCAGCCAATTCGGGCAGACTCGCTTCCAGCAACCCGGCTGCTTTGAATAAATAAGCTCCCCGCGCTGCCGGACTTAATGCCGACCATCCCGCCTGTGCAAGCCGTGCAGCCTCCCCGGCCTGTGTAATATCGCCCGTATCTGAAAAATGGACGATACCCACCTCCTCCTTCAGCGCGGAAGGATTGCGAACGACCATTTCTTCGCCTGAAGGACTCAGCCACTCCCCGCCGATCCAATTTCGGCTCTCCATCGTCTTCACCTCCATTCAGGATGAGACCCCGCTCGGACGAACCGCCACCTCAAAAGCTTCGCGAATGCGGTCATAATCCGCCTGCGGCAGCGCAAGTCTGGGCGGGCGTGTCGGGCCGACCGGAAAACCAGCCAGCTCCATCATGTATTTAATGGACTGTACGAGTTGCGGGCTGGCATCATAGCGGAACAACGGTAGCAGCCTGCGATACAAAGCGGAAGCTTCCGCTATATTTCCCGCCTGTGCAAGCTGGAACAGCTCTACCCCTTCCTTGGGTAACGCATTAGGTACCCCCGAAATCCAGCCTGTCGCGCCGAATAACGCCCCCTCCATAGCCAGATTATCTACCCCCACCATGACCTCCAGCTCTGTATTTTCCAAAATAGCGTGAATACGTCGTACATCACCTGAGAATTCCTTAACCGCTACGATATTTTCAATGCGTGACAAGTCCGCAAGGATATCCGGGGTCAAATCGACTTTGTAATCATGGGGATTATTGTATGCGATGATGGGCAAGCCTACCTCCGACAATGCTTCATAGTGGGCCGTTACCTCATGAGGCAGCGGATTGTAATTAATGGGCGGCAGCGCCATGACACCGGCTGCTCCGGCATCCTTTGCATGCTGTACCCATTGCACCGCCTGCTTGGTGGAAGGAGCCGCCGAGCCGACAACGACCGGGACTCGCCCCGCCGCAGCGTCAATTACCGTATGCACAACCTGCGACCGTTCCTCCGCGGACAAAGCTGCATATTCTCCCAGTGATCCCGTAGGAACCAGTCCGCTAATGCCGTTTGCAACCAGATGCTCGCACAGCCCGGTCAGACGCTTGTAATCGACCTCCAGCTCTGCCGTGAACGGTGTAACCAACGCTACATATACACCTTCAAAACGTGCCATATGCTCACCAACCCTTTCCCATCTTTATTTTTTAGATCCAGTATGTTGCATCCTTCGATTCCAGTCGCTCGCGGGTACAATATATAGACGGATAGAATCATTCCGATCTATGTGCTGCTGATGGAAAGCCGCTCTTTGAATTGATGTAAAATGCTCACATAAGTAAAAATCCTTCTCGGAGAGGGTCCTCCGGATCAAGCACAAATTGATGATGCCCCGTCACCCAAGCCGATCCGGTAATTTGGGGAATCACTGCCGGATAGGAGCCTACCTGTGTTTCCCCCACAATTTCAGCCCGGAACATGGAGCCGATGATGCTTTCGTGCACAAACGACTCATGCAAACCCAGCTTTCCCTTGGCGTGCAGCACCGCTACCTTGGCCGAGGTTCCTGTGCCACAAGGGGAACGGTCGATACCTCCCGGCGGAATGACGACGACATTGCGACAATCTGCCTGTAGAGCCACGGGTTCCCCGTAAAATTCAATATGCGTCAGTCCCCGGATGACCGGATTTTCAGGATGCACCACCTCAACCACAGCATTCACCGCCTCCCGAATCCGCACCGCCGTTCGTACAATCTCTGCCCCATTGCTCTGCTCCAGCGCGAGGCCGATGGAAGCAGCCTCGATCATGCCGTAAAAGTTACCTCCATACGCAATATCCAGGGTTACTTGACCGATCCCCTCTACATCCACCTCTACCTCCCGACGGTAAACAAAAGAAGGAATGTTCGTGAACGTCACCTGGCGTACTTTCCCCTCGTCTACATCCAGCAGCACTTGAACCGGGCCTGCCGGGGTATCCAGCAAAATCGTTTTTTTGTCCGCAGCAATCAATCCGCCTTCCATCAGCGCCGTGCATACGCCAATCGTATCGTGGCCGCACATCGGCAAGTAGCCGCCTGTCTCCACGAAGACCACACCGATATCGGCATCCGGATGGCAGGGTTCTGTTAAAATACAGCCTGACATGACTTCATGCCCGCGCGGCTCAAACATGAGCAGACGACGAAAATCATCATGATGCTCTGCCATATACGTCATCTTTTCCAGCATCGTATGTCCTACCAGCTTGGGCGCACCGTGAATGACTGTCCGCGTCGGATTTCCTCCCGTGTGGGTATCAATCGTCGTAATTTTGTCTGGTATGCTCATCCGGTTACCTCCCCGTGAACCTGACTGCTGCTAAAAGCCTCCCCAAATCGGTCATATCGCAAGGGTTCTACCGGAATGCTAGTTGATTCGCCGCGTACCATTTCGGTCACCAGCTTCCCCGTAACTGCCGCGAGGCTAATACCGTCTCCTTCGTGGCCCGAGGCGATAAACAGCCCTGGTATTTCGTCCACTGCCGATACAATCGGCAAGTGATCAGGCGTCCACGGACGCAATCCAGTATACGCCCTCATCAGCGGCACGTTTGCCAAGTCTGGAAAAAAGCGAATCGCTCTGCGGGCGATTAACCGGATCACCTGCTGATCCACACCTGTATCCATACCGACAAACTGGCGGCTACTGCCGATCAGGATATTTTGTGATGCTGTCGGCTCGAATACCAGTGCTACACCGTATTTTTCATACACCTCATCCACACTCCGCTGCCCGCCAAACTTGCTCATCAGATACCCGAACTCCATTACCTTGCGGTTCCCGATCGAGGGCATCCGGGCAGACACCAGAATATGTCCTTTGCGCGGCTTAATCGGAAGGTGAAGACCGAGTGATTGACCGATGCTGCGTGTCCACACGCCTGCCGCCAGCACCACCGCTCCAGCATGGATAACGCCATGAGGCGTCTCCACACCCCAAACGTTTCCCCCTTCGTCCTTGAGGACGGACTGTATCGGCGTACGCGGCAGTAGTCTGGCTCCCATTCGGCGTGCGGCCCCGGCCAGTGCATACGTCATTAGTACCGGATTCACGGTTGAATCTGTCGCACATTCCAGCCCGCCCGGCAAGTCTTTAGCCAAATGCGGCCATTCCTCCTGCAGATCACGTTGATCCAGCATGCGAAACGGAAGCCCCTCTTGCTGCTGGCGGGCGACCCACTGCTCTGCCGCCTGCATCTCCTGATCATTTTCACAGACCAAAATACTGCCCGGCGCACGATACTCAAATTCATCCTCCAGTTCTCTAGCCAGCTCTGCCACCAGCTCCTGTGATACCAGCGACATTCGGCTGTCAAATCCCGGCTCCTTGTCGATGGCTAAAATATTTCCATCACAACGGGACGAAGTGCCTCCAGCAATCTCCCCTCGCTCAGCCAGCACAACCTTCAAACCGGATTTTGCTGCATAATAAGCGATGGCAGCACCGATGATCCCGCCACCTACAACGGCAAGATCCGCCGCATCGTGTTTCATTCATTTCCCCTCCCTCCGACCACTCAAGCCCGAGTACATCATAATCATACGCATCATAATCAAGCCGACTTTGTCCCCGAATCTCCACCCTTGCAAGTTCACTTTAAAATCCGTGGCAGCCACGATGGATTATTTTCAGTTACAGCTTGAGCGTAAAGCTTTGGGTCACAGGCTTGCTCAGCTCATCATAATCCCGTAACTGTACAGTGAACGTATATGTCTTCTTCTCTGCTCCGCTGTCTGCTGTCCCGCTAATCGTTCCTGTGAAGCGATCCAGCTTAAAGCCTGCGGGCAGTTCGCCGCCTGTCACAGTCCAGTCATAAAACGGTACGCCCCCCTTGGCCTCCAGCTTGGCCGTGTACGCCTTTCCTTTGGCGGGTTCAGGCAGTTCCTTCGTAATGATTTCCGGCGCAATGAAAGGAGTCAGATTCTTACGCAGCGGCCAGCCTGCCTTTTCCGCTACCAGCAGCGAAAGCTTCGTGTTCATCCAGCGCCGGGTCGGGAACATATGCCGCCAGCCACCATTTTGTCCGCTCAGTCTGTCAACCTCCGCAAGCTCCCCAGAGAGATGATAGCTGCCGTCCAACGCGGCCGCTCTGTGTTGATAGGCCATAATGTCCGGGTCAATTCCTGCCGCTTCCTTCAACGCCTTGACGCCCGGGAACGTGTCGCTGAACACAATCGCATGACCAAATTCATGCATGATCAACCCATGCACATCAGTTACCTTGGAGAGATCGGATTGATACCATTCTTCATCGTCCACCGATGTGAATGGAATTGCATCATCATAAAAATCCAGAATCAGACTGTAGGAACGGTTTAAGTTCCCCGGCACAGTCACACCATTGCGTGTATGATAATTGCCGTTGTTTGCCGGAAAGCCTGTAGAATAAGGCCCGTTCAGACCTCTCATAAACACCCACATGCCCTTGTAAGGCTTGTCATTCTTCACCTGTATTTCATTTTGCCAGTCGTCTCCCGGCAGATGGTTTACCTCTGCATTGGCAGGAACCTCGTCGAAGGAATCCAGATCAAAGTAATAGAACCAGTCCTTCACCGCCAGCTCTGCGGCTTTTCTGGTAGAAGCATCTTTGAAATAGGGCATAATCGTATCGAAGCGGTAGTCAAAATGTATGGGTACTTTCGGCTCTTCATTGTCGTCCTGATCCAACACCCGGATTGGAATGGACTGGACCTTCGTCTGCCCATCATGTCCGGCAATGGACATAGAGAGCGTATAATGCTCTATTTCGCCGTTTCCTCCGATCCGGTCGGGATGGATGGCTAGTCGGAATTCTTTTTCCTCCTGCGCGTTGTTAAAGGTTAAGGTCTTGCTTGCACCTTGGGCCGACAACGTACTTGGCAAATCCATCATCAGCCGGGACGTGCCCTGCGCATTCAGCGTAACCGTCACTGGAAAAGCGGCGTCCGCAGGCGGCTTTACTTTTAGCTTCACATACGGGTTCGCAAGATATCCTTGCCAATCGACCAGCTCTATACCGTAATCGTTCACCGTCCGGCTAAAGATGTCGATGACTTTTGCATCCGATTCCGCCTCGGCATAAGCCTGTTGACCCGGAATGGCTGGGGTCAAAGCAACGATGAGAGAAGCCGCCAGCGCGGTCAACCATATTTTCGTGCGTCTTTTTTGCATGTTCATGCGATCCCTCCATATCGTTTTTGGATGACTGGCAGACAGACATGTTCTTACAGTTATTTTGCATCATTCGATTCCCAACGCTCGAAAGTACAATATATAGACGAACTAAACCGTTTCGATCTATATAATATTGCTGATTTGAAAACGCTCTTGGGATGTATGCAAAATGCTCACAATAAAAGCAGTTCTTTTGGCGAAGAGGTCAGTACCTTTACACCATCTTCTGTGATCAGCACATCATCCTCAATACGAACCCCGCCGAAGCCGGGGATATAAATGCCCGGTTCCACGGTAATGACATGGCCCGGTACAAGCACCGACTTACTTTCGCGGGACAGGCGTACCTGCTCATGAATTTCCAGACCAAAACCGTGGCCCAATCCGTGACCAAAATGTTCCCCATAGCCGTATGAGGCAATCACATCCCGCCCCAAACTGTCCCCCTCCCGACCGCTTAGTCCGGGGCGAAGTCCTGCAATCGTCTTTATGTTCGCTTCCAGCACAATGGCATACAGTTTCTCATGTCGTTCTGACGGCTGACCAACGAAAACCGTACGCGTGATATCGGACAGATAGCCGCGCACATTTGCGCCAAAATCCATCGTGACGAACTCGTTCTGACCAATTTCCTTGTCACTGGCCAGTCCGTGCGGCAGTGCCGAACGCTCACCCGAAGCGACAATAAATGCAAAACCGCCCGATTCCGCGCCAGCCAGCCGCAGCCGATATTCCAGCTCCGCCGCAATCCGCCGCTCTGTAACCCCAGGCTGAATGTAATTCAGCACCTCCGTAAAGGCGGTATCCGTGATACGCGCCGCTTCGCTGATCGTGCGAATTTCCTCATCGTCCTTTACATCACGCAGTCGTTCAATCATATCCTCCGTTTGCACATATTCCAGCGAACCCAGCACCGCTTGAAGCTGACTCGATTGCTGGAGTGAGACATGGCGGCTCTCCAATCCCAGTCTGTGAACGCCCAGTTTGTCTGTCAGATCAGCCACCGTCTGGAAAATTTGTGCCTCATGCCGAATGACCGAATATTCCGGTGCCTGATCCGTTGCCTGCATCATATAGCGGAAATCCGTCACCAGAAAAGCATCTTCCTCCGTAATAAGCACGATCCCTGCCGAGCCTGTAAACCCCGACATATAGCGCCGATTGGGTCCATGTGTAATGAGCAGCGCATCTATACCCAGCGCCGAAAACTCCGACCGTAATCGGGCCAATCTGCCCGGAACACCCTGTACCCGCTTTGCCGAACCGATTTGCTTTTCCAAAGCTACAGCCGCCTCCTGAATTGTAGTTTCAATTCCTTCTAGCCTTTGATACCTGTCAATGTGATGCCCTCAATAAAATAGCGTTGTCCGATAAAGAAAATCAGGACAATGGGAGCCAAAATCGTACTGGAAGCCGCCATCAGATAAGGCCAATTTGTATTGTTAAGCCCCCGAAAAGTCGCCAAGCCCAGCGCGAGCGTAAAATGCCTTTCATCGCTCAAATAAATAATCGGGCCCAAAAAATCGTTCCACACATCAATGAATGTAAATATTCCGATCACGATCAGTGCAGGCGAAGATAAAGGAATAATGACGCGCCATAGTACAGTCAGAGGCGTACCTCCGTCCATATATGCCGCTTCGTCCAGATCACGTGGAATGGTCAGCATGAATTGTCGCATCAAGAAGATGTTAAACGCCCCTCCACCGAACCATGCAGGAACAATCAGCGGCAGAAATGTATTCAGCCCACCCAGCTCACGCCACATCACAAAAGTGGGAATTAGCGTCACCGCGTAAGGCAGCATCATCGACCCGATCAGCAGTGAAAAAATCAGATTACGTCCAGGCCAGCGCAGGCGGGCAAAGGTAAACGCCGATACAATTGAGGTCATCATCACTCCTGCCAGCACACATACCTCAATCATGAACGTATTCATAAAATACCTACCGAACGGTACAGAGGTCAGCGCTTCCGGGTAATTGCTCCATTGAAAAGGAGACGGTATCCACTCTGGCGGGAACACGAAAATTTGTGATGTGCCCATCAGAGAACTGCGAATGAGCCATACAAATGGCAACAGCATTAAGATACTGCCCATGATTAAAACGACATATAGCAGAACACGACTGATTTTGAGCGGCTTGGCTCGGGTGGTGGTGGCGGGACTACGGGAGCGTTCAGGCTGTGGATGCGGTTGTTTCGGTGTTGGTGAATCATTGACAGAAGAAGCGACTTGATTCATGAACGTTCCCCCCCTTCATAGTGAACCCACTTTTTGGACGTGGAGAAAATCAGGACAGTCAGCACCATAATGACGAAAAATAAGATCCAGGCCAGCGCCGACGCATAGCCGATTTTGGTCTCCGTAAAGGCCGTGCGCCACAAGTAGAATACATAGAACAGGGTTGAATTGTTAGGTCCCCCGTTGGTCATAACATACGCCTGATTGAAGGCCTGAAAGGTGCTGATTAAAGACATAACTAGATTGAAGAAAATGGTCGGTGTCATCGAAGGAATGGTAATGTGAAAAAATTTATGCCACCTATTCCCACCGTCCACCTCAGCTGCTTCATACAGATGGGTAGGAACCGACTGAAGCCCTGCCAAAAAGATAATGACCGTGTTCCCGATCCCCCAGGTGCTCATCATAATCAGAGAGGGGATCGCTGTGCTCTCGTCGTAAATCCATTTGCTTCCCGGCAGTCCGGCATGCTCTAGCAGTGAATTCAGCAAGCCAAAATCGGGGTTAAACATCCACAGCCACAGCATGGTGTTCGCAATACTCGGCACAATGGTAGGCAAATAATAAATCGTGCGGAACACCGACAGGCCCTTCACCTTTTGATTTAATAGCAGCGCAATGATAAACGCCGCCACCAACCCGAGAGGCACGCTGCCCAGCGCGTAATATGTGGTCACGAACATGGATTGGGAAAAGGTAGTGTCCTCCGTCAGAATCGTCCGGTAATTATCCAGGCCAATAAAGGTCATCTGTCCGCCAATGGTCCAGTCGGTCAGGCTGAATACGAACGAGGCCGTGATCGGTCCAATTGTAAATATCAATAATCCCAGGATGGCAGGAAGCGCGAATAGCAGACCCCAGTTACGCTCCATGCGCATCATTCCTGATTTTGGTCGCTTCATGGGCCGTTCTCCTTTCGCTGCTGTCCTGTCGGGTTATTCATCAGGGTATACTCCTTGAAGCAATGGCTGAATGATGGGCTCCAGCTCATCCAGCGCCTGCTGCGGCGTCTTTTTATTCGTCCAGATCAGGTCCAGCCCCGGGGTCAGCTTGGAACCGATATCAGGCCAATTGCGAAGGGTAGAGGTTGACGGCTTGATTGCATAATCTCTGGCATACTCGATGCCTGCCTGCTGAAATTCCGGCGGATGTGCAGCATTATTTGTCCATGATTGGATGGCTTGCTTATCGGTATAATATTTTTCCTCGATAGGCATCCACAGACCGGATTTGAACAAGTCCACCTTTTCCGGATTGTTATGATACAAATAAAATTCGAGTGCTTCCTTCGGATGCTTGGTGCTCTGGAAAATAACAGTGGCCCCCGCAACAATCATCGTTTTGGGTTCTTTAAGCTTCGGCAGAACGCCGATACTCCATTGCAGTTGCTTGTTGTTCGAAAAATCGAGCAGCGACCAGGTTCCGTCCACCACCATGGCAACCTTTCTTGTCTGAAGCCGGATCGTATTGGATGGCATGTCCTGCTGCTGTATCAAATCAGGAGAAACATGCTCCTTGAAAACCAAATCCTGCAGCTTCTGAAAAACCTCCACCGACTCAGGACTGTTCAGGGTGTACTTCTTGCCCGTTTTGTCAGTCAAACCTCCACCGTTGCTCGCTAAAAGCGGCCCCCAGGAGCTGCGGTCATTGCCGAAGGCAAAGCCGTATTGCACAATATTTTTTGGATCAAAGCCACTGTCACCGGGATGCCTGCCGTTCTGATCCTTGGTCAGCTTTTTGGCAATTTCCAGAAATTCATCCCATGTCCACGCTTTTTGAGGATCAGCCGGAGGGACGGGTACCCCTGCTTCTGCAAACAGCTCCTTGTTGTAAAATAACTGCATCACTTCCATGGCGGTGTAGTTGCCGATAGACTTGCCGGGTTCGCTGTAGAGATAAGAGGATTTAAGCTTGTTTTTTAATTCGGGATATTCGTCATAATAAGAGGATAAATCCATGAGTCTGCCTTCACTTGCCCATTTCATCGTGAGGGAATCGCCCAGGTAGGCGATATCAGGAAGCTGATTGGCAGCCATTAACGTGTTAATCTTCGTCGTGTAATCACCCGGGACATGCTCGCCCTTCACTCGGATATCCGGGTGGGATGCATTAAAGCTTTGGATCATTTTTTCCATTGCCTGCTTCTCGTCATTGCTCCCCCAGTACATGAACTTGAGTTCGACCGCATTAGGGTTGGCCGGTTCGCCAGCGTTACCGCTGCAAGCCGTCAGCCCTGTCAAAATCGCCGTCATCACGAGAGCCATCCATGTCCGTAACCTTCGTTTCAGCAAATCAACCGGCCCCTTCCTGAACTGGATTCTCCTTACAAGCCTATTATGCGCCGAGAGCCCGGAGCCGACTACCCAACGACTCCAGACTCTCTTTGTTTTGGTATGATTTTTTTAACAGAGCGTTTACAAAAATGTTTTACGAAACTCCGTCGGGGTCAGTCCGGTATGCTTTTTGAAAGCGATGCTAAAATAGTTCGTATCTGTGAATCCCACAACCTCCGCTACCTCCGCCACCTTGCGATTCGCGTCCAGCAGCAGTTCTCGGGCTCGCTCAAAGCGAACACGCGTCTGGTAGTCGGCGAAGCTTTCACCTGTAACTTGCTTGAAACGGGCACTCAAATACTTGGGGCTCATATTCATGTACTCTGCAAGACGGTTCAGCCCGCCATCCTCCTGAAGATGCTCCCGAATCCATTCCTTGGCCCGTTGGAATTTGCGTGGAATCCCTTTCTCGCGTGATTCGCGGATATGGCGGCCCACCCGCACAAAGTAGCGGCATACATAGTCGATCATCTCGGGACCGTGCCGCAATCGGGACAGCTCCAGCAGCGGGTCCTGCTCCTGCATGGACGTTTGGCCTACGGACGCATCGCTTTGGACGATCCGCATCACGAACAGAACGAGCTGAGTGACGATCATTTTTACCTGCTTGACGGGCAGACCTGCCAATTGTCCCGACCATTCCTGTAAAATCGCATGTACGGCAGCATCATTGCCGGCTCGGATTTCCGTAATCATCAGCAGCTCCTTCTCCAGCAAATGACTGCTGTTCGGCTCAGCCGCCTGAATGCTCTCATAAGGGATGATCTGGCTATAGCCGACCCAGCCCCGATGCTCCGCTGCCCGGACAGCTTCCTCATACGCTTCGGGTAGTTGCTCCATCCGCCCTACAGGGCGGCTAATCCCGATGGACACTGCCCGGTTCAGCCGCTCCTGTACCGCCTGCCGGATATGCTGTGCCGTCCGCTCCACCGCTCTGCAAGATGCTGCCGCCAGCAGCACGACACGCCGATCTCGGGAAACCGCCGCTCCGTGTGCCTTCGCCCCGGCGGCCGCCGCAGCTTCCCAAGCCAGCCCGGCGAATTCGCGGCTGCTTCCCTCCTTGTAGCTGTGCAGCTCACTCGTGGCGGCTGCTTCCTGCTGCTGTGGCTCTTCCAGCTCGCAGCACAACACAGTATAGGGCGGCCCGGAGGTCTCGCCGGAAAGCTCCAGCCCGTCCATCTCCCGAATGACCTCGGCTGCGGGACGCCGCTGCTGTAACAGATCCAGCAGCAAATGCTCCCTGTACAGCGGCTCCGATGAACGATGACGGTGGATGAGTTCCTCCTCGCTTCTTCTCAACTGCACAATACGGTCTTCGGCCCGCCGCAGGGCCGCTTCAAAATCCTCGCGGGTCACAGGCTTGAGCAAATAATCGACCGCTTGAAGCGAAACCGCCTGACGAATGTACGTCACAGATTCGTACCCTGTCAGGAATAGCAAAGGTGTCCGCTGATCCTTTTCCCGAATGACTTTTGCAATATCCAGTCCACTCATATCCGGCAAATTAATATCCAGTAAAATCATGTCCGGTCGCTGCTCCGCATACAAACGTAATGCCGTTTCGCCATCACCCGCCACATGACTGACTTCCACAGGCAGGCCGCTTTCCACCACCATCAGCTTCAGTCCTTCCCGAATATGATATTCGTCGTCCACAATCAGCAGCCGGTACATGCCATCCTCTCCCTTCCTTATTCGTTTCGAATCGGTGCCAGCAAGGTAACCGAGGTGTATGTTCCGGGCTCGCTTGTCACGGACAGTCCATATTGCGGGCCATAATGGCGAAGACGCTCATGTACATTACGCAGCCCAAAACCAATGGCACTTCCCCGCTCGGCGTCCAGTGACTTCCGAATATCGTCCAGACGCCCCCCTCCAATACCGTCTCCATCGTCACTGACCGTTAATCGCAGCGCATCGCCTTCCTTTGTACCGGACAACATGATGTATCCACGGTCGGTACGCCCTTTTAAGCCATGGTAAATGGCATTTTCAACGAGCGGCTGGAGTATAAGCTTGGGTACGTAGAACCCGCAAATATCTTCCTCCACCTCGCAAATCCACTCGAACGAATCCCGAAATCTGAACTGCTGCACCTTCACATAAGCGCTTACATGCTCGACTTCCTGTCCCAAACTGATTTGCTCTCGGCCATAGCTTAGCGAGATGCGAAAGCATTTACCGAAGGCCCCGATTACCTCTGCCATATCCCGTTGCCCATTTGCCAGCGCCATTCCCTTGAGCGACTCCAGTGTGTTGTACAGAAAATGAGGATTAATCTGCGCCTGAAGCGCACGAAACTCTGCCTGCTTGCGCGACAATAATGCTTCATAGACTTGTCCGTACAGCTCATGATTTTTTTGCATCATATGAAGAAAACGCTCCCCGATCTGCCCCACTTCATCCTTGGGATTAAAAATAACAGGTGCAGGACCGTCGGAACCTTGGGCTGAGCTAGTAGCAGGACTTGCGATTGACCTTGGACTTGAGCCTGAATTTGTAGTTACGCCCTCCGTTCCGGTGCCTGTGCTCGTACTGCCGTCCACCGCCATTAATCGGCTCAACTGAAGCAACGGACGACGAATCGTATCACTCAGCCGATAAGACAGCATCCAGCCCGACACCAGTGCAATTAAAAAAGTCCAGATCGTCCAGGCCCCAATCTGCCGCGCATCCTCGAACAGCACGGACTGATCGACTTTTTGCAGCAGTGTCCATTGTCCTTCATTCAACGGGCCGTAAGAAATCATGGTCTGACGACCGTTCCATATTCTCCAGTCCTTCGTAAGCATGGGTTTGTCCACAGCGGAGTTGGCAATCTGCTGTAGCAGCGACTTGTCCACAACGGCCTGCTCCGGCAAACGGTATACAGGCTCGCCCTCCTGATCCAGCACCCACATCTGGGTATTGCCGTCCGTTTCATGAAAGGCAAGCCCCCGAAACAGGCTGGCCTTGTCAATTTCCAGCAGCAAAAATCCAAGCGGTGCATAGTCTCCGGTCGTTTTTCGAAGTAGTTTCCCGACGTATAGACGATCATCCGCCATCCCTTTTCCCGATTCAAACGGCGAATGTGCCATCCACATCATGGGCCGTTCGGCGAGCAGGCGGCGATAGTACACACGTGCTTCCTCTAATGTAGGAAGGCCGCCAAAACGGACCGAAACATTCCCTTGATAGAGAGAATGCTTGAGTCCGCCATTGGCGGCATATATGAGAGAGGACGTGATATACGGCTTGGTCTGGGTTTGCGTACGGACAACCATACTGAGTGTTTCATCGTTCCGTAAATATTCATAATCATCTTCCGGCTTGGTCTCCAGCGTAGACTGCACATCAGGATTGCTGAGAATGGCATTGGTCAGATCGTTCAAATCAGAGAGCGTCGCATTGACGTAATTTTCACTCATTTGTCGGGACTGCATAGCCAGCGCTTCCGACTTCTCACCAAGTGAATGGGCCGCGATCCGGTAAAAGGTAAAGGTCAGCACCACCATCGGAATGACGGTAAGCACCAGCGTAAGTACAATGAATTTCCCACGGATCGTAGGAACCCCGGTAAACTTTTGACGACCACGGCCTCCCATTCATCTGCCTCCCTTACACATAGGCTGGAAGCCACTCTCCGTGCGCCGCAATCAGTTCATCACACAGAGAAACAATCTCATCCATAGATAGCTCGGCTGACGTGTGCGGGTCCATCAGTGCGGCATGATAAATATGCTCTTTTTTCCCGGTGATCGCAGCTTCAATCGTCAATAGCTGTGTATTAATATTCGTCCGGTTGAGCGCAGCACATTGGGGCGGCAAATCTCCGACATAAGTCGGCGTAACCCCGTTACGATTCACCAGACAAGGCACCTCCACACATGCTTCCTTCGGCAGATTGGTAATTAAACCTGTATTCATCACGTTGCCGCCAATGGTAAAAGGCCGATCCGTTTCGATCGCCTCCAAAATATACGAAGCATATTCATTAGACCTTTCATGGCGAAGATCCTGATTGCCCAAAAGCTCCTCGCGCATCGTTTCCCATCGTTCAATCTGGCTCACACAGCGGCGCGGATACTCATCCAAGGGAATATTGAACCGTTCGATCAGTTCAGGGTATGCCCGCTTGATAAAATATGGATGATACTCCGCATTATGCTCGGACGATTCCGTAATGTAATAGCCGAATTTCAGCATCATTTCAAAGCGTACCATATCATGATGCTTTTCCCGCTGCCTGGCGGCGGCCCGCTTTTTAATCTCGGGATACAAATCCACACCGTCCTTGCTCACTTCGAGCAACCACGCCATATGATTAATGCCTGCGATTTTTGCCTTTACACCTTCCTGCTCCAGTCCCAAGCTTTTGAACAGCTCCGGTATGCACGCCTGCACGCTATGACACAGCCCCACCGTACGGACGCCGCCGTGTACGTTCATCACATTCGTCAGCACAGCCATCGGGTTAGTGTAGTTGAAAAACCATGCATCCGGGCATACCTCACGCACATCTGCCGCAAAATCGAGCATCACCGGAATCGTGCGTAAATTGCGGAAAATACCGCCAATGCCGACCGTATCGGCAATCGTTTGGCGCAGGCCGTATTTTTTAGGAATTTCAAAATCCGTAATCGTACACGGATCATAGCCGCCCACCTGGATGGCGTTTACCACATAGGTCGCCCCGCGCAGCGCTTCCTTGCGGTCAGTGTAGGAGCGAATCACACAGGTGCTCCCTGTCGTTTCTTTCAAATTGGATAAAATATTCTCCGAATCTTTCAGCCTTACAGGGTCAATATCGAACAATGCCAGCTCAAAGCCCTGCAAAGCAGGTGTCAGCATACAATCGCCAAGCACATTTTTAGCAAATACCGTGCTGCCTGCACCCAGAAATGTAATCTTGCTCATGCCTTTTCCCCCATTCACATTCGTATTCACAGCTTTGTACTCCAAATGCAAGGATACCCACCGCCACTCTCCCCTTTGCAGGAAGAAAGTGACGGTGGGAAAGGTTATTTAACAAGAGCTATTCAATGTTTCCTCCAGATCGTAATCCCCCTGCTGATTTAGCAGAGCTGACAGGAGTAGGTGTTTCGGGTGTTACCGGGTTAACCAGATTTGTCGGCGTTTCCGGAGTTCCAGAGTTGACAGCGGCCCCTGCCTCGATCACGGTCACCTTGGCAATCGCCTTCAATTCTGTTCCTTCTACATTGCCCTTCAATTCAAATGAACCCGGAGTAGCATATTGTGCAGGATCAATACTTTCCCACTCTACAGCTACCCATTTGGTGGAGTCTTCTCCATACGTTGCTTCCACTACGCTTGGCAATTCGGGTTTTTCACCCGCACGAGTGGTCACGTTTACTTCTTTTAAAGCGGTGATTTTCTCGGCTCCCGTCAGGCTCTGTGCTGTACCGGAGGCCAGACCTGCCACCTCGGAAGCATTCAGAGCGCGGCTGTAGATACGGAATTCATCCACCAGACCGTCGAAATATGGATCAGGGTACTGAGACTTGCCGATAAAATTGTTTTTGGTTTGACCCAGGCTGGTAGGATTCAACGTCAGGCTGGTATTGCGTCCCACTTCTTTTCCATCCACGTATAAAATACCTGTGGAGCCTGAGAGAGTGACCGCAACGTGTTTCCACACCCCTGTCGGCAGCACAGGAGCCTCAATCGTCTGTTCCTGTCCCTGCCCGTTGCCTTGGTTGGTAATCGCAAACAGCATCGTATTTCCGGCTTTGGGCGTCAGGAACATATATTCATTCGTCCCGGAGCCGAAGTCAAAAATCCGCACATAATCGTTTATAGTGTTTGCTTTGACCCAGCCGGATACGGTCAATTGCTGTGCCCGACTGACAATACCCTCCGGAAGCTGCACATAGCTGTCCTTGCCGTTCAGGCTGACAGCATTGCCTGTTTTACCCGCAGCCCATGCAGCCGTTCCCTTCACGGCAGCATCATTGCCGCTGTCCGATGAATCCGCAACTACAGAACCGCTTGTTTCATCAAACTTGTAAACTGCAAGCTGTTCAAGTAACGGAGCCGCCGGTTCTACGATCACGCTTACTCTGGCCTCAGCCGATAACAGCGAGTCGCTGGATGTCAGTTTGAACACATACGTACCCGGCTCGGAAACGTCCACCTTCGTACGCAGCGATGTTTTGCTGCTGAACGTAACCTTCGCACCTTGTGGCCCTTCGACCAGACTCCACTCGCTCGTAACCTTGCCTTGTGGAAGTCCATCATCCGTCGCCGTGCCTTTCAGAATGATTGGATCCGGCAGCTTCACCTTGGAAGCTTTACCTGCATCTACGACAGGCGCCTTGTTCGGATCAGGCGTCGTTGGTGTTAGCTCCACCGTGTAGGAAGAGGCTGTGCCAATGTCCAATTTCAGCTTGTTGGTAGGTGCATACGCATTAAATTTACCTTGCGATTGACCACCTACTTTAACCAAATACGTTCCTTTCTTCAAACCATCGAACGTAACGTACGTGGAATGTGCTTGACCAGGTGTCTGATTTTTCAGTTGGAGCCATACATAATCCTTGGATGTTGCCAGCTTGGCTTCTGTGTATTGATCCTTTTCCAGCTCAATATACAGCTTTTCCGTGATCAGGTTGACCCGCTTGAACAGACCATCCAGCGGCTTAATGGTATACACATTGCCGCTTTTGCTTACCTCTGCACCGTAGCCTGTCAATCCGAAGATCGGATCTACTGCAATGTCGGCACTTAGCGTTTTGAGTGCACCGAATAGTCCAAGATCCGCCTCGCCGCTCATACCGCGCCAGCCGTTAAAGAGCGGAACATTTTTACCGCCGCCGGTGCCGTTTGTTCCCTGGTTGCCTTTTTCCGCCTGATACGTCCATGCGACTGCCCCGATGTTGTCAGGGTCGGAGCTGATTTGCCCGGAGTTAATTGCTCCGACATTGGCAATTTTAGCTGCATAGGACAACCGTTGTTGTTCCTCACGGTGATTGTCCTCATGATGGCGAATCCAGTCATCCATCGCATATCCAGCAAGCGAAGTCGTGTACTGGAAGTTAAACCAGTTCTCCCCGGTAATCGTCACCGGATCGGTGTAGTAGTACCATACGGGCATGTGACCGCGTGCCGCACGGGTTTTGGCATTGATTTTGCTCAACATTTCCAGGGCTTTACTTTGCTCGCCCTCTGTATCTATATTCTGCTTGGCTAACGTATATACAGCCTCTTCCCCTGTATTATCGTAGCTGTATTCGGAGCCGTAAGGATATTTTGTATTTTTAAAATTGTTATATTTGCGATCCATTTTTTCCTTGAGATCGTTCGCCTCATCGTCATAGCCTTCATCATGAAGTGCCTGAATAATATCCGGTGTGGTCAGTTCGCCCATCAAGCCCGTTTCCCAGTTGTACGCGACTGGCCCTTCGTACAATGCTTTGAAAATGTTATACGCCCGCAGCAAATACGTTTCCTTCGGCTGCTTGTAAGTGACAAGATCCGGGTATTCCTTCGCAATCTTGTACATGCTGAAATACGTGTTATACACATGCGGGTAAGCGTACCCCCGATAGGTTGGTGTATCGTTCGGCTCCGGCATCAGGAAATCATGAATCAAATAATCCTCATGATGCCCGTTCATCAGATTCGTCCAGATCGCCGTCTCCAGATAATCGTCTACCGCTCGCACCTCTTTGGCAACCGGAGAAAGTGTGTTTTTCTCAGCTAAGAACTGTCCGTGGGTTAGACCCCAATCATCCCCCCAGCCCCAGTATCCGTTGAAAATGTTACGCTTGGATTTGGTATGCATCATCCAATCGTCAAAGACTTTGTCGCGCAGATCACCCGGTACATTCCACTGGGTTTTATCTACCATAAACGTAGCGTGCCGTTGCAATGCTAAATCAATCGGCTCGATGGCATAGAACTGTAAAACAGTCTTGTTGCCGTTTCCATACTCCACTGTGATGAAGTTTGGACCCAGTTTGGTGAATTTCAGTTCATAGATGTGGTGCCCTCCAGTCTTGCTGTCCGCCTGCGGAATGACGGTTCCATCTGGATAGGTTACCTTGCTGATCGCCTGCTTGGTACGCAGATCGACTTTCGCCTTTTGATTCGTAGGCACGATCATCCCCGGTACAACCGTTGTATCCACCAAGTTTTCTTGATACAACGTATCTTTCACATCATGCTCGTCCTTCACCGCCAGAAACTTGAAGCCATAGTTGCGGCTCTGACCGGGATTCAGGATCAGGCTTGTGTTGGGCAAATATCCACGGTTTGTGGACTTAATCACGTTGGAGTGAATATAAAATACATTCAGTCCCTCCAGCCATTTGCCTTCATTCGCCGGATTCCAGGCCCATTTGCTGCCCGGATGCTCCTCATCCCGCCAGTGATCCTGATACTCAAAACCCGCACCTGTCGTGGAATCAGGAATCAGCAGCAGTGAAGAACCAATGCCGCTGGGACGTCCAGCCGTAATATAGGAGCTGTTGTTGCCGACAAAAGAATGCGTTACGACTCTGGTCTCGTAAATCGCATCACCGTTGGTCCACTGCTCATTGAATGGCAAAGGCAGGCCGAAATCGCCAATCTCCAACTTTTTGCCACTTGTGTTCTGTACCTGTATATTCCACAACACCGAACCGTTCGACTCCGCTGAATACGTTTCGATGACTTTAAAATTGCGAATGCCTTCTGCATTGCTTGAGTTTTCATACGTGACGGTGACGCGGTTGCCACTGGTCGTGATTTTACGCGCGTCTGCCGACTTGTTCGTCCATGCCTTCGTCCAGCTACCCTCGTCGAGTCGGTACGTGAACATCAGTTCACCCAGCCATTGATGATCTGCGGTATTCTGCTCGGGTGTTACCGTTGCGTTCATCACGTACTCTGTTGGGAAGGCATCTCCCTTGATACGGATGGATGAAATTTCGCCATGCTCACCTGTCTGAATCGTCAGCTTGTCATTGGATAGTTCATGGGCCTCCGCCGTATGCGTCCCAAATAACACAGACGCCGCGGTTAAAAACAAAAATGCCGCCAATATTCCCTTAAATTTCATCAACACGGCCTCCTTTTGGATCTTGGGGTCCTGATTTGCTTGCCAATCGCCTGAATTCTTTTCATTTCATCACAACCTCCTCGGCAATGTAAGCGTTACAACTCCATTGTACAAATCCTTGTCCATTGGTAAAATCAACATTTTCAACCGATTTATATAGGATTTCAACCTAATAGGGGAGTGAGTTACGGTGGGGAGTGGTGAGTAGCGAGCGCTGCACATACAGATCATTCTTCCGATCGCTGTTGTAACGAGATTTTTTCTATAGTGGGAATCGATGGGTTTTCCAGATGCGAAGGTATTTATTTAATAGATTCGCTCCTAAGGTAGAATTTGGAGTCTGTGTATGTAAAGAATCTTTGGGGTAGAGTATGAGGAAAAATCTGCTGAAAGCATCTATCGACTGGGCTGATTCCAATGGTATGCTTTGTATTGGTCAAGCCCCATTTTGTAGACAATGAAAAAAGCCCTATTAACTGTAACTGAACTTCGAAAATTTCCAGACCACCACTTTATCATTGAACTATCGTATCCCGTTAGTTCAATGTTTTAATTCTACTTTAGTCCCAAAAATTTAATTTCAGTAATTATATGTTTCGTGCTGAGGGTGCTTCTCCATAGACTGGATTACAAAACGCACTTCTACTTTGATGCGAAAATCCATTCTTGGCTAGATCGATACCTTGACGGAGACGATGCTGGAGCAGACAAGTAAATAAGTTTACTAAGGAAACCGCAGAATGCATGACAGGAATGTCATACCTTGCGGTTTCTTTTATAAGATTCGCTTCTGCTGCCAAAAGTAGAGTATAGTAGGAGTAGTTGAAAATATATTCCAGGAGGCTACAGCCATGTCACAGGAGATCTGGATTAACCTGCCGGTCAAAGATGTTGAGAGGTCAACTGCCTTTTTCAATGAGATTGGATTCCATGCGGTGAGCGTTGGTAACGAGAGATCCAAACTTGCCATAGGCCAAACAACAATTCTGCTGTTCCCGGATGCGGCGTTTGAGAAATTTACAGGTTCAAAAACCGCAGATACTTCCCATACCGCAGAAGTAATATTTTCCATTGGCGCTAAAAACAGAGAAGAAGTAGATGCCTTTATTCAAAAAGTAGAGTTTGCCGGAGGAAACATCTTTGGCAAGCCGAGTGAAATTGACGGCTGGATGTACGGCGCAGGATTTGCCGACCTGGACGGTCACCGCTGGAACCTGCTGTACATGGATGAGAGCAAAATGCCGAAACGCTAATATGAAAACGCCGGTCACCGGCGTTTTTTACGCCCCCTATAATCTCATATCTGTAATTCAAATCAAAATCGTTTATATCTTGCTTAGAGAGACTCGATTCCCCATTCTTTATATAAGTTGTTAAGCTCATGTGATGTCTTTGTAACAAAACTCTTAACCACATCTTCTTTTAAATAAATTGGGGTAATCTGGGGTTCATTGTCCTTATTGCGTAGCCACTGTAGTTTTATATCTCGGTATTGGCTTACTTCAATTTGAGTTAACAATGGTTCAATACTATAGGCATTTCCTACATAGAGCTTGTTAAGAACGGCTTCAGCCCATTCTTTTCTCCTAATTAAATTAAATTCTACCTGATTTTACTCAATATTATAATTTTTTCCTCGGTACTCACGTTCAAAATTAGAATAAACTGTTTCCGTCCATCTTATGTCCGCATAGATATGAGCAAAATACCCCAGTATGTAATCTTTCCAGTTAGTCTCATCATTTAGGTTTAAGTAATACTGGCATCTTTCCTTAAGTACTTCAATACTAGGAAATCTTTCTTCACAAACAAAATGTGTAATACCCTTTTCACTTCTTGTCACATTCCCTCTTACATGGACAGCATCTGGAGCAATACTCCCAATTAAGAAACTAGAAGATGGAGTACGCGAGCAAAGTTCTAAAGCTATCGCAAAATGGACCATCGGATAAGGCATTCTTGATAACCTCCTAAGTTAAGAAAATCAATAGATGTAGCTATACACCAGCATACTACAACATATTGAAACTAACTAACCCGCCCGTTAGCTGAATAGACTGCCGAATCATGCCTGCAGTCGAGTATACCCATCTACCATAATGATTAAGAAAGCAAAGAGAGAGTTGACTGACTTCTTTTCGTCTGAATATACCTCGATTACTTTAAAGTGCTTATGTCACTTTAAAGTGTGTACTTCCTATGTATGGTTAGTTGATGCAAAATAATGTTGTACAAAGAATAGTACAGAAGGAGCTGAAACACTATGAATAATGAATCTACAACAACACGCAAAGTCGCCTTGGTCGTAGGTGCGAATGGTGTTATCGGTCGCAACCTCATTGATCACCTCATCTCTCTTCCTGATTGGGACGTGATCGGCGTATCGCGTCGCGGTGGAGAATCTAGCAACCATGTTCGATATGTGGCTGCGGATCTACTCAATATAGACGATCTTCACGAGAAGTTAAGCGATTTAACTGGGGTAACACACATTTTTTACGCTGCTTACCAAGACCGTCCAATTTGGGCTGAACTTGTTCCACCGAATCTTGCCATGTTAGTGAACATCATAGAAGTGATCGAACCAATTGCGTCGGGCTTGAAACATGTCAGTCTGATGCAGGGATATAAGGTATACGGCGCACATCTCGGCCCGTTCAAAACTCCTGCTCGTGAGACAGACGCCAACCACATGCCTCCTGAGTTCAATATTGATCAGCAAGATTTCTTAGAACAACGGCAAAAAGGTAAGGCTTGGACTTGGTCTGCACTCCGTCCTTCTGTAGTCTGCGGCTTCTCGCTTGGAAATCCGATGAACCTCGCAATGGTCATAGCGATTTACGCTTCAATTTCGAAGGAACTTGGAATACCTTTGCGGTTTCCAGGTAAGTCAGGAGCTTACAACAGCCTCTTGGAGATGACAGACGCTGGGCTTCTCGCAAAGGCAACAGTATGGGCGGCGACCGACGAGCGCTGTGCGAATCAGGCATTCAACATTACGAACGGCGATCTGTTTCGTTGGAATGAGTTATGGCCGAAGATCGCTCAATACTTTGGCATGGAAACAGCGCCTCCGTTGCAGATGTCTCTGGACGTTGTCATGGCGGACAAGGAACAGCTTTGGAACAAAATGGTTGAGAAACATGGGCTTGCTCGGAATTCCTATAAAGATGTATCCTCTTGGCCATTCGGCGATTTCGTGTTTGCATGGGATTACGATTTTTTTGCCGACGGAACTAAGGCTCGTCGTTTAGGCTTTCACGAATTCGTCGATACCGAAGCAATGTTTATGAACATCTTCAACGACTTCCGCAAGCGTAAAGTCATCCCATAAACTACCGTATAAAATAAGAAAGCCGACCTTGTATTGGGTCGGTTTCTTAACTGTTATTTACGTCTGTAAGCATTGGATTAGCCAGAACAGTAGCCTTTCCCTCGTACTTTCTCTCTATATGCGAATCCCCCCAACGGCACATCAGATGTAAGAGTTCCTTTAGACTCCAGCCGTATTCTGTCAACTCATACTCAACTCTAGGTGGTACCTGATTATAGGAAATGCGTAAGATGACGCCCTCTTCTTCAAGCTCCCGAAGGTGCTGCGTTAACATCTTTTGAGTAATTGCGGGAATCAAGCTCTTAAATTCATTATTACGTTTCTTACCGAATGTCAAATGAAAGAGAATAACAGGTTTCCATTTCCCACCAATTACCTCTAAAGTTGCCTCAACCGCAGTGTTGTAAATTTTTTCAGTCTTTTTCACACAACTTGCCCCTTTTCGAATATTTCGACACAGGTCATTGGTAACTCCTGATGAATTGGAGCCATTAAATGTCCCTATTAAACATTATAACGACAACCAAAATATTAGGCTATCCTGCCCGTTCGTATTATGAGATCAACCAGTTCTTTCTGGTTGATCCTTTTTTCATTTGCATAGAGGATTAAGGTAGCCTGGTCGAACGTACCTGCCCGTGGGACTTGATCCCGAGCGCTATAGTGTTCGCCCTACTTGTCATGACCATGATTGAGGCTGGTTGGGACGTAAGATCCCGTATAACAAGCGATGCTATGGAGCGACAAGAAGAACCTTAGGGATGCCGGGGAATCTAAACTTACAGGGAGAGATGAAATGAATCCAGTTGTCGGTCTAGATATTTCAAAAGAAGAAAGTCATGGACAAGCCTTTTTAGCGCGCGGAAAGCCCTTCAGAGAGACATTCCACTTCGAGCACACTCGTGATGGCCTAGCAAATTTACATCAAGTTTTGAAGGATGTTGAGACTGCATCCAGACTACGTCCTTTGCTTATTCTAGAAGCAACCGGCCATTACCAAAGTCCCGTTGTTCAGTTCCTAGAAGAACATCACTACATTTACATTGTCATTAATCCGCTCATCTCAAATCGGCTTAGAAAGTCTCAACTTCGTAAAGTAAAGACGGATGCTGCGGACGCTTACCTATTGGGAGAGTTGTACTACAAGGAAGAGTTTGAACCTTTTAAGAAAAGAGGTGTGCAACTTCTCAATCTGCGCTATCTTACAAGACAGTATGAGTCCCTTTCAAAGATGTGTGTACAGACGAAGCTGCAATTCCAAGCCGTTTTAGATCAGGTTTTCCCAGCTTACAAAGGCGTCTTTGGAGCTATGTATTCCCGTATTTCACTACGGTTTTTAAGTAAATTCCCAACCTCATATTCAGTTTTGCAGACGGATGAAATTACACTCAAAGCTAAGATGAAAGAACCACTTTCTTCGAAACGGGGGCGTTCAGAGGGCTGGATTAACCAACGGGTTCAGCAACTGCTAGACGCGGCAAAGCAAAACCCATTTCAGCAAACCATGTATGCAAGCCACTTAATCAATTTGAAAGTTCTTATTACCCTTATTCTTCAGTACCAAGAGCATCTTGCTGAACTGGAACAGAACATAGATGCTCTGGCTGAAGAAAATTGAGGAGTATGAATTCATCAGTCGATTCCCGGTATTGGGCATAAAATTGCTGCAACAATTTTATCTGAAATTGGAGAAGTCGACCGATTTGATCATCCTAAAAAGCTAGTGGCTTTTGCAGGCATTGACCCGAGTGTCTTTGCTTCCGGTAAATTTACAGCAACTCGAAACCGAATCACGAAACGTGGTTCCAGGCAGTTGCGTTACGCACTGGTAATGGCTGTCCAGTGTGGGCTTATACGCTCCCGAAATATGCGAATCAAAGCGTTCTATGATCGCAAGAGAGCAGAAGGAAAACCACATAAAGTAGCTCTAATCGCATGTGCAAATAAGCTCGTCCATTGGCTCTATGCAATCTTGAAAAACAAAAAGAAATTTCGTCCAATTTAAAAGATTATAATTGGCATAACCTTCCAATACACAACGGAAATTGGAGGGTTATTTGGTATGCTCATTTTAACTATACCACATGATTTAGAATCACTTTACTGGTAATCTTGACAAGCTATTAGCTGGTATAGCGTAACAAAAAGCAGCCGATCACATTTACCAGCTGCTCACTGTGTTTGTTCAACTATCGCTTCCCGTTGGTTTAATAAATACAGCTTACCGTAGTGATAGGCTGCTTTTTAATCAAATTAAGATATTTACTAAAGAAAAAGATACATATTTCCTATCTTGATGATTAATACAAGTAAATTACGTTTACAAAGGACAAAAAGACATGCAGAAGATTATAAATTCACTAACAATTTAGGGTAAACGTAAACCTAATTGAAACCGCCCATCCAATAACCCGATGGGCGGTTTTTACATACTACTTTCCTGCTCCTTTATCACCTGCTCAACCCCCAACAGAATCAGCTTCAAGCCGAACTCAAACGCTCCGTCGGTCCCCATCAGCTCGAACAGCCCGTTCGTGAACATCCTCCGAAACAGTCCCGCATCCGTCTCGCTCATGGAGTCCAGAAGGCGAATCATCTCCTCACCCGGATGCGCTTCCTGGTCCTTAAGGATAGCGGAGACATTGCGCTCATGCTGATAATCGTCTAGAACGAAATAGAAGACATAGTTCCCAAGCGTAGTAACCACTTGCATTTTCTGCTCTTGCTCAAGCGGCGTCGATTCCACGCAGAGCAGCATACGGTTGGTGAACCGGATGATGTCCGGTTCGTGGGGCAGCGTCATCATCATGAGCTGCGTGGAGCAGGGATATCGGCTGAGCACGCTCCGTACCGTTACCGCAAGCCCCGTCAGTTGCTCCTTCCAGTCCCCCTCGGAATGAAACTCCTCCAGAATCATTTTCGATACCTGGTTGGCCAGACGCTGGTAGAGATGCTGTTTGCTCTTGAAGTACCAGTACAGAGAGGGAGCCTGAATCCCTAACCTGTCGGCCAATCGTCTCATGCTGAATTTCTCGATGCCCTCCTCCCCAAGAAGCTCCCACGAGGTTTCCAAAATCTTATTCTCCGAAATCTGAGGCTGCAGCTTTTTCATTGTCATCCGCCCTTTTATCTAACAGTGTAAGTTTGTGCTTTACAGGTTCATTGGTTCATGATACCATCTAACACTGTAAGGTTCAATCTAACAGTGTTAGATTAATAACTAAAATAATGAAGAAAGCGGTGATCCAACATGAATGCAGAAAACCTCTATTACTTTGAAAAAGCACCGGTCGCAAAAGCCGTAGCTCACTTCGCTATACCAATGATGCTAGGCACGTCAATGAATGTCATATATTCCATCTTGAATGCCTATTTCCTTGGTACACTTCACAATACTGCCATGTTAACCGCACTCGCACTAACCCTGCCGTTATTCGCAATCATTATGGCGCTAGGCAATTTGATTGGCATGGGCAGCGGTACATTCATCTCCCGTTTGCTAGGAGAGAAAAAATATGATGATGTAAAGCATGTGTCTTCATTTGCCTTTTACAGTAGTTTAGTTCTCGGTCTTATCGTGATGGCCGTGGGTCTCCCGTTGATCAATCCAATCGTTCATGGCCTGGGGGCAACGTCTGACTCCTTCGGATTCACGAAGGACTATGTCACGATTATGCTTATTGGCTCACCATTCGTCGTATTATTCTTCACGCTGGAGAATATCGTGCGTTCGGAGGGTGCAGCAATCACGTCGATGATCGGTATGATTCTCAGTGTTGTTGTAAATATTGTTCTCGATGCGCTAGTCATCTTTGTCTTCCATTGGGACGTGATCGGCGTTGCGTCTGCTACGGTCATCTCTAACTTGGTTGCGAGTGCATTTTACGCCTTCCATATGGGATATAAGAGCCAATTCTTAACCGTCTCGATACAATGGTTTAAGGCTACCAAGGACATTCTGAGCAATGTATTCAAAATCGGAGTTCCCGTCTTTGTTATGAGTGTCTTCTTGGGTGCAATGTCGCTCATCCTTAACCTTTTTCTTGTCGAATATGGGGATCAGGCCATAGCTGGGTATGGAATTTCATCACGTTTATTGCAATTTCCTGAGTTTATTCTGATGGGCTTATGCGAGGGAGTCGTTCCGTTGATTGCCTTCTCTTTTACAGCGAATAGATTACGCATGAAGCAAACCATTGGATTCACGATCAAAGTGATTGTGGCGTTAGCAGTCGTATTCGGCATCATCGTCTATTTGATTTCCGACCACTTAATTGGTTTATTTACAAATGACTCGCAATTAATTGAAATGGGCAGCTACATTCTACATGTGACGTTCCTATCCTTGTTCATTACAGGAATGACCACATTGTTTACTGGGATCTTCCAAGCAACAGCGCAAGGAACCGCCGCGTTTATTATGTCAGTTATTCAAGGAGTTACTCTGATTCCTGTGTTGTATATTGCTAATCGAATGAACGGCTTCCACGGGGTGGTCTGGTCCCTTGTCATTTCGGATGCCGTCGCGTTCCTTGTTGGTGCCATCATACTGTATGTTCTGCGGACCAAATTGCAGCCGGATTTGGATAATTTAGTACAGTAGAAAACATATAACACGCAAGAAGGCAGGATAAGGACACTCCCCGACCCTGTCTTTTTTAGGTACATGGACGGGGAATAGGGCTATTGTCATTTAAAAAAGGAAAATGCCCCCTACCTGCAGGATCTTGCTTATTCAGCGCCCCATCGCCACACTCATCGGAAAGTTCTTACCTCCGAAGATCATCGTTTCCACCGCAAACTTCGAGACGAGCAAACCCGTGCCTCCTAGTCCCTTATATTTCACTTTCCAACGCTCCATTCCCAAAGGAATTATTTGTCTGTCTGGGAGTGTTAATAAGACCTAGAGTGAACTCTAGGTAAATTAGTGACTTTATTCTTTTTTCAACTCGGTGGGGTAGAACTGTATTAACCTAAACTGCCCGTTAGTTTAACCTTCGTTTGGTATACCTTGTTCCAATTACTCTTTACGAGCTACGAAACCCTTGATCGGGACCAAAGCCATTCGCATCGAACTTGCCTCGGAAAGATATCTCGTTGTTGCTGACGTTACCGATCCAACCGCCGCCCTTCACAACCCGGAAGGAACCGCTTTGGCTATCCAAGTCTCCATACCAGTCCCAACACCATTCCCTTACGTTGCCGGACATATCGTAAATTCCTAACTCGTTGGGTTTCCGGGTACCGATTGATTTAGTTTTATTATTGTTGCTCTCTATGATAGGCCAGTTCCAGTCTCCAGATAAGTATTTGTCTCCGGCATTTTTCCAATACCATGCGACCTCGTCGGCATTATTGCTTCCACTGTATGTGTAGCCCTTGCTCGCCTGACCTCCGCCTGCAGCATATTCCCACTCCACTTCTGTAGACAATCGATAACCGTTAGCTCCCTCATTAATCGTTGCTGTCCATTTTATATTATCGTTATCATTCTTATTATTCGGGTCTTTCTTTTCCTTGTCTATGTTGTAATACGGTTTTAAGCCCTCTCGTATACTTCTTTGATTACATGACTTCAACCCACGCTTTTTCCAGAGTTGTTGGACTTATTATTCTGAAAAGTCCCACCTTCCACGAATACAAGGTTATCCTTTTTCTCAGGCTTATCTTGCGAACATGCGCTGACCACAACCATTGGTGCTATTAAAAGGAACATGAATAGCGTTCTCAATGATATATCTCCTTTAAGCTGATAGGAAAAATGATAGGCCATGACGGCCCTCAATTCGCCTCCAGCAGCGTCGAAGGCCGTTCGTCTAGCAGGTAACGGCCTGCAACGCATCCGCACTGACGGATAGACTGGAGGGGAACGGTCATCGGCCTGTCTACAATGCTTAGGGCTCGGTGAGTCCTCCATGATCGATTCATTTAAACCCTATCTATCAGACAGCTTTCAAAACCCGTTTATCCCGTAGGCAGTCCCAACCGTGCCTGTTCGTCGAACAGCTTGCAGTTGAGTGGTTACCACACCGTTACGTTAGAGCTCCCACTACTCTGATACCCCTCTGTTGCTAACACCTGGTAAGACCAGCTATTCCCCAGATTCATTCCTTTGCTCGCCCATGCGTTCACGTGGTTGCTGAAAGTGATCGTGGAGTTGCCCCCGGTCGGTCTCTTCGACTGTCGAACACTCCAGTACTGAACAAACGTTTGTGGGCCGTCAATGGAAGGTGCGTTGTATCGCATTGTCGTATAGATGTCATATGTGCCCCCATCACTGGTCACCGTACCTTTATACGTTCCAGTAGGTCGATAAGTCCCCCAGCTATCAACGACGTAATATTCGATGAGTGCGTTTCTCGTCCACCCGTAGAGAGTCAAATATCCATTGCCGGACGGCGCCCAGACGCCAGCATTGTAGTTAATCGTCCTGTTTGGTGATCCGGTAGTCCAGCCTTTGCCGACAACAAAATTCCCGGTATTTTGCCATGTCACGCTGTAATTACCGCCTGATCCATTAACAGCATTGACCGTCCCGCCGCCATCGGTCCAATTTTGCCAATAATCTGTCGCTGCACTTGAGGTTGTTGCAAACAACCCAAAACTCATGGAAGCTGCAAGAACTACCGTCATCATTTTCTTACTAAACTTAAACATACTTTACCTCCTAAAATTTTTGTGTTTGTCCCATACACCTGCTTGTTGGTTGATTCTCTTTGCAGCACATCACTTATCCGTGCCATATCCCGTTTTTTTACTTTTACCTCCTTTCTGAGTAAATTATAGAATGATAGCGCTTACATAAAAACCTAACAAATTAAAGCTTTAACTCTATTATGTTTAGCTTTCTTTGAATTTTATAGAACCCGTTGAAGGGTAATCGGGTTTCGTAACGTTGGAAGAAGGTCTTCGCTGCTTTTAATTATTTCGAGCAATATGAGAATCTATTTTTATGTCGGATTTTTTAGATATTCATTTAATCGTAAAACTAAAGAAGTTGCCATTGGCAACTGGGGTTGGAGATCGAAGGCATATTAAAAAAGGACAAAATTCTGTCCGACGGTAAGCCCCACAACACGGTTATGATGGGACGAAATGAATAATTCCAGCAAAAAAACTCCTGTGAATCATCACGGGAGCTTTATTGTGCATGTTATGCCTTTTTACCTGTAACGTTTAGGATTATCTGTCTGATCAAGAATAAAGTCGATACTCACCTTGTGGAAATCCGCCAATTTGATCAAGACAACACTTGGAACGTCCAGGTTCCCATTTTCATATCGGGAATAGGTTGTTTGTGAGATACCTAAGAAGTCGGCCATGCTCTGTTGTGTTAAGTCTTTGTCCTCACGTAAATTGCGAATTCTCTTATACACTGCTCATCACCCAAGCAAAGTTTACGACATGCGAAAACAACATATTGATTTTTATGCGTTTTTCGCATAAAATTTGTTTATCTTCGACTTTACCTTGAAATCTTGAGTCGTCCCTTCATATGCAAAAACTCTCAATGGGGACAGACGGATTCTCCTAAATTCGTTTTATTAAAGTAAATATTTCCCAACGAAGCGTATAACAGAATATTGAAATAAAGCTCCTGCGGCCATCATAGAGCTTTATTTTGCGTGCTATTCTTTTTACCTGTACAACGTTCAGGATTATCTGTCTGACCAAGAATAAAGTCGATACTTACCTTGTGGAAATCTGCCAATTTGATTAAGACAACACTTGGAACGTCCAAGGTCCCATTTTCATATCGAGAGTAGGTCGTTTGTGAGATATGTAATAATTCAGCCATGGTCTGTTGTGTTAAGTCTTTGTCCTCACGTAAATCGCGAATTCTCTTATACATTGCTCATCACCCAAGCAAAGTTTACTCCATGCGAAAACTGCATATTGATTTTTATGCGTTTTTCGCATAAAATTTATTTAAAGAGTACAACAAGTAGAATAAGAACGAAGTGGGCGGAATGGTGCTGTACAAGCGATAGCGTTCGCCTTTGTGCCCGGATTTCAACCTTCTTAGCTTGATTAAGAAATCCGGGCGCAACAGCGATGGGAAGCACCATCCGACCGCGTAGTGGCGCCGTATGTACTTCTTTAGCTCGACTTATATAAATAATCAGTATTTATAGGAGGCATAATGAAAATGATTTTGGAGGATATGTATTATGGGAATTGGCATCCCAGTGAACAAATAAAGTCAACCGATCCTGAGTCTCAAAAAGTGAATCAAAAAATTAGTGAACATATGGAGATGCTGAAAAATAAATTATCAGAAGTCGATTTTGAGCAAATGGAAGTCATATTTGATTTATTAAACGAGTCAACCTCCCTGCACTCCGCAGCAGCATTCATTCACGGGTATCGGACGGGGGCATTAACGATGATTGAAGTATTTAGCGAGGAACACGAGTCTATACCAAAACGAGGGTAAAGCGAACCGATTATAGATGGGAACATTTAATGAATAAGTACAGAAAAAAGCACTTCAAACGGCAAAAGTAATCTTTTGCCTTGAAGTGCTTTGCTTTGTATGCAAATCCCTTTACTTCGCTTCTAGCGCTCGGTATTGAGCCAGTTGTTCCTTGACCACGACGAGGTCAGGTTAACGACCTGATACGTGCCTACACTTCCTGCTTAAAAATATGTTACTTGCACAGGTGGTCGGTGAGCGGAGCGGGCAGAATTGTTCTGAAGAAGCGGAGCATTCGCCTTTATCCCCGGATTTTCACCTTTAAATTTCTATTCCAATGAAAAAAATCCGGGGATAACAGCGATCGGAAGAACAATCTGCACGCGCAGCGCCTCCCCGACACACACCCAAACGAGCAACTATATTTTTAATCCCCCACCCGATTCAAAAATACCTTCGTCCGCTCTAGCTGCGGATTGCCGAAAATTTGCTCCGGTGTACCGGATTCCGCAATTTCTCCATTATCCATAAAAATGACACGATCCGCCACATCTCTCGCAAAGTTCATCTCATGGGTCACGATGACCATCGTCATATGCTCCTCAGCCAGCTTTTTGATGACTCGCAGCACCTCACCCGTCAGCTCGGGATCAAGGGCCGAGGTTGGCTCGTCGAACAGCAAAATATCGGGGTTCATCATCATTGCCCGGGCAATCGCCACACGCTGCTTCTGTCCGCCCGACAGTCGGGACGGATACGCATCCGCTTTATCCGCCAAGCCGACTTTAGCCAGCAGTTCCGCGCTTTGACGACGCAGCTCAGACTTGCTCGTTTTTTTCACCAGCTTTGGAGCCAGCTCCAGATTATCCTGTACCGTCAAGTGAGGGAACAGATTAAAATGCTGGAACACCATGCCCATCCCCGTGGTAATGCCCTTAATGTCGCCTGCCGGGGCGTACTGACCATTTTCCACCAATGCTTTATCATGAATGCGGATCGTCCCGCCCGTCACATCTTCCAGATGAACCAGACTGCGAAGCATGGTACTTTTCCCCGAGCCAGAAGGACCGATGACCGCAACGACCTCACCCGCCTTGACGTTAAAGCTCACTCTTTTCAGAACGTCGAGCTTACCGAACGATTTTTTCAAATCGATTACTTCTATTGCGTTAGTGTTCATATCCCGACATTCCTTTTACTCGAATTTAAAACGTTTTTCCAGCGCTCTAAAGAATAGCGTCAGCACCAAAGCCAACAACAAATAGATCATTGCCGCTACAAAATAAGGCACAATCGTAAAATCACGATTCACAGCCGTATTCGCAAAATGCAGCAGTTCCGGTACAGCTACCGCGTATAACAGAGCCGTATCCTTGACTAGTGTTGTCGCCTCATTCGTGACCGCAGGCAAAGCAATCCGTACCATTTGCGGCACAATAACTCGAATCAGCGTCTGCGACTTGCTCAGGCCCAGCACTTGTGAAGCTTCGTATTGTCCCTTATCAATCGACAACATCCCGCCTCTGAAAATTTCAGCAAAATAAGCCGCATAATTCAGCACAAACGCCAGCAACGCAGCCGTTGTCCGGTCCAGAACCAGATACTCCCCGATCACAGGCAACATCGGCAGACCAAAGCAAAAGAACAGCAGTTGCAGCAAAAGCGGTGTGCCCCGTATGACATAAATGTACGTATGCATCAGCCAGGCAATAGGCTTAATCCGGCTTTTCGCCAGCAACGTAACGATAAATCCCAGCGGAATGGACAAGATGAGCGTGATGAAAAATAAAATAACCGTCATCTGCGCCCCTTCGAGCATAGGCTTCATAATTCGTAAAATATAATCCATACTCATAACCTTCGACTCCTAAACCCTTAGTTCAATACGCTACGTATTAATTCAAAACTTTATCTTCACCAAACCACTTTTTCGAAATCTCAGCAGCTTTGCCATTCTTGTGCAGCTCATCCAAAGCAGATTGCAATTGCGTCAGCAGCTCGTCGTTCCCTTTTTTCACGCCGATACCATACTCCTCAGGGGCCAGCGATTCACCAAGCAGCTTATACGTTCCTGGCTCTTTGGACATATAGTATTTGGCTACCACTTCATCAATGACAACCGCATCCAGACGTCCGGTTTTCAGATCGGTCAACGCAAGCACATTATCGGGATACTCAGACACCTGTTTCAGTTTGCTCTTGATCGGATTCGCATCCAGTGCATCGGCTGCCGAGGACAATGTTTGAAGACCTACATTTTTGCCCGCCAGATCGTCCAGCTTCGTGAGATTGGATTTGGCCGGGAGCGCGATCACCTGACTATTTTTCAGATACGGCTTCGTAAACAGCACCTTTTCCTTGCGCTCATCCGTAATCGTATAGCCGTTCCAAATCAGATCAATACGGCCGCTGTTCAGCTCGGATTCTTTGGCAGACCAGTCAATGGGCTGGAATTCCACTTGCTTGCCCATTTGCTCCGCAGCCGCCTTGGCATAATCAATATCAAATCCGGTCAGCTCATTATTTTCATCTCTAAAACCCATCGGTGCAAATTTATCATCAATTCCGATAATCAGCTTGCTGTTATCCTTACCACCGGAACATCCGGCCAAAACGATCATAATCAATCCAATCATCATTGTGAACATGGCTGTTTTTTTCATTTTATTCCCTCCAGCAATGGTAACCTCCCTATCCAAAGGACAGGCGGCAAACGCTTTAGTTCGTTAACACGTTATCAGAGTATCATCATAACATACCGCAAGATACTCGTCGAGAGGATGGAGCGGAATCTTAGCCTTATAAAAATGAAAAACCTGTGACGAAAATTTGACCAATGTTCTATAATGTAAAACCTTACCTTGACATGTCACCTAAACCGTTTTATCATTTCCTAGTATTCTTATATACTTTTATTTATTTAAAAAAAGCTGAAAACCAGCAGCGTAGCTGCCCTGAAAATGACGATTAGCCTACAGATAACCATTATTTTCAGCATAGACAGGAGAAATAAAGCCCCATGTACATTTTAAAACGTCTTTTTACGATGCTCGTTACATTGTGGATTATCGTCACTTTAACGTTTATCATCATGCACATCATTCCGGGGGACCCATTCTCGAACGACTCTAAAACGATTCCGGAAGCAGTGCTGCAAAACATGCGTGCCAGATACAATCTGGACAAGCCGCTTGCCGTGCAGTATGTGTTGTATCTGAAAAATTTGCTGGTGCTGGATATGGGCCCATCTATTCAATCAAAAACGACGGACGTGAACATGCTCATTGCCAGGGGTTTTCCACCTTCCGCATTGCTCGGCATTCAATCCATCGTTGTTGCGATTATTGCGGGTATTGCGCTCGGAACGCTGGCAGCTTTACATCATAATCGACCATTGGATTATATTTCGATGTTTATTGCCATTGTCGGTATTTCCGTACCCAGCTTCATTTTGGCACCGCTTTTAATCAAATATGTAGCCGTCAAATGGGATTTGCTCCCGGTCGCCTCTTGGGGAACCTGGCAGCACACGGTGCTTCCATCGCTGGCTCTCGCCGTTTCCCCTCTCGCCGTCATCGCCCGCTTCATGCGGACAAGCATGCTGGAAGTGATGCATCAGGAGTACATACGCACCGCCAAGGCGAAAGGGCTATCCTCTTGGGCCGTAGTCATCCGTCACGGGTTGCGCAATGCGCTGATTCCCGTGCTGTCCTTCATCGGACCCCTGTTCGCTTCCGTCATTACAGGTACCTTTGTTGTGGAAAAGATATTTGCCATTCCCGGCATCGGTAAATACTTTGTAGACAGTATATTTAACCGGGATTATCCGGTCATTATGGGCACAACCATTTTTTACAGTGCCATTCTGGTCGTTACCTTATTTTTAATTGATATTTCCTATCGTCTTGTCGATCCGCGAATCAAATTAGTCAGCAAAGGAGATTAACATGAAAGCAGCACCCACTGTCGAAAGGGACAGCCTGTTCAGTCCCGTTGACCGCAGCCAGCTGCCCGCCCCCACATTGTCCAGACCCAAAGAATCACTATGGCGGGATCGGCTTCGCAGACTTTTTAACAACAAGCTCTCTCTTCTGGGGCTTTCCTTACTTATCATTATTATCGCGCTGGCGATTGCCGGACCTTCTATGGTTCCTTATGCCCCCAGTGACCAATCCCTATTAAAGACGAACCTTCCTCCTTCGGGAGAGCATTGGTTTGGTACGGATGATCTGGGAAGAGACGTATGGGCACGGACCTGGGCCGGGGCCAGAATCTCGCTGATGATCGGGTTTGCCGCTGCCGCCATTGATTTGGTGCTTGGCATTCTCGTCGGCTGTATAGCCGGATATTGTGCGGGACGCGGCAAAACGGGCGACCGGATTGACAATGTCCTAATGCGTATTATTGAAATTCTGTACAGCATTCCTTATCTGCTGGTCATCATTTTGCTGCTGGTCATTATGAAGCCGGGACTGCTCACGATGATTATTGCTTTATCTATTACTGGATGGGTGGGTATGGCCCGTGTCGTTCGGGGGCAAATTTTACAGCTCAAGCAGCAGGAATATGTGTTAGCCGCCCGTAGTTTGGGAACCTCCCATTCGCGCATTATTTTCAAGCATTTGCTGCCGAATGCAGCGGCGATCATTATCGTGAACCTGACGTTCACCATTCCGTCAGCTATTTTTGCTGAATCGTTCCTGAGCTTTCTCGGTCTGGGGATTCAATCTCCTTCCGCCAGTTGGGGGACAATGGCTAACGATTCACTCGGGGTCATATTAAGCGGACAATGGTGGCGTCTGTTCTTCCCCGGACTGATGATCTCGCTCACCATGCTGGCGTTCAACACGCTCGGAGACGGGCTTCAGGATGCGCTTGACCCGCGTTCACAGCATTAATAACAAGGATTTACAAATGGAACAAGGAGGGGTATCTACTATGATCCGCAATTTCTCGCCCAACAGCAGAACCAACGGCAACTCCTTTATGGAACTGCGCACACGCGGCATACCTGTCAGAAAGGAGGATGAATAAATCCCAGTACGGTGCACCTTATCTTTTGGACAACTAACAAACTTAATGGAGGAATTATACGATGAAAAAAATGCATTGGATGACTGTCATTTTACTTTTGGCAGTAACGGCTTTGGCCGGATGCTCTGGCAATACAGACAAAGCAGCAAGCAATGATCCAGCCGCTGCGCCGCAAGCAGATATTCCACAGGAAATTACAGCTAACTTGGCAGGTGGCGAGCCGTATACACTGGACCCTGCTTTTGCATCAGATACAACGTCCTACTTTGTTATTGATAACCTGTACGAAGGTCTGTATACATATGACAAAGCCGGTAAAATCGTAGAGGGCGCTGCCAGCAAAGTAGACATCACTCCTGACGGCAAAACGTACACCTTCACTATCCGCGACGGCGCGAAATGGTCGAATGGTGACCCGCTTACTGCAAAGGATTTTGAATACTCCTGGAAACGAGTCCTGAATCCGAAAACGGCTGCCTACGATCCTTCCGCTCTGTACTACATCAAGGGAGCAGAAGCCTACAACACAGGCAAAGGTAAAGTCGAAGATGTGGGTGTTACAGCCAAGGACGACAAAACCCTTGTGGTCGAGCTGAAATCACCGCTAAGCTTCTTCCCAACGATCGCAGTGGGTCATGCGTATCTGCCCGTAAACCAATCCGTGGTTAAGAAAAGCGACAAATGGGCGGCAGAAGCCAACACCATTGTCGGCAACGGCGCGTATGTAGCCAAGGAATGGAAACATAACGAACAAATTACGCTGGCGAAAAACGATCAATTCTGGAACAAAGATGCCATTACGATGGCAACGATTAATTTTAAAATGGTTCAAGACTCCACAACTTATTATCAAATGTATAAAACGGGCGATCTGGATCTGATTTTGAGCCTTCCCGTAGATACATTGGATCAGGAAAAGAGCAACAAGGAATTCCTGTCGCATCCATCTTTCAGTGTGTACACGTATTCTTTTAACGTAAAACAAAAGCCTTTTGATAATAAAAAAATCAGACAGGCCATTGCCTACGCGATTGACCGCGAAGCACTGGCTACCAGCGTAACCAAAGGTGGCGAAACTCCGGCTTACGGTTATGTTCCATACGGAACAACAACACCATCCGGTAAGGATTTCCGTGACGAAGCGCCGAAAAAATACTATGAGTTTGACGCTGCCAAAGCGAAACAATTGCTGGCCGAAGGTCTGAAAGAAGAAGGTTTGACCCAACTGCCACCGATCACCTTCAAATACAACACTTCGGACAAGCATAAAAAAGTAGCCGAAGCGATCCAGGAAATGCTGAAAACGAACCTGGGCGTTGGAGTAACGCTGGAAAATCAAGAATGGAAAACATACATTGATACCTTTAAACAAAAGAATTTCCAAATCGCCCGTATGGGCTGGGAAGGAAACTTCCTTGATCCGCTCGGCGTATTGGGACACTATACTTCCAAAAACTCGAACAACTTTACCAACTGGAGCAACCCGGAGTATGACAAGTTGATCGAATCTTCTACCTTCGAGCTTGATCCGGCAAAACGCTTCGAGCAGCTTCATCAGGCTGAGGACGTATTGATGGAGGATCTGCCAATTATTCCGATCCAGTTCTCTGCGGACACGGCATTGATCAGTCCTAAAGTTCAAGGCATCGTATTTGACGCCCGTTCGAACCCGGATCTTCGTTTTGCCAAACGGGTCGAAAAATAATGTTTTTACGTTTCGGGATAACGGCCCTGATCGTCGGCGCCTTTGGTTATCTGTATGCCTCGCCCCATCTGTTAGATGATCGTGAAAATGTGGCAACAGCGAATCTGCTATTTCTGTTAGGCTTGCTGGGCTTGGTGATCGGCGCAATCTTCCACGTCCTGCAAAGCGGGTTTCTCACCCTCTTCCTGCGGGGATTCGCCGACATCAGACATCTGTTCATCCGACAATCCAAGGCATTACAGGAGGAAAACGAACGATTGCGTTCGGATGAATCTCTAACTGCCTGGAAAACGTCTGTGTTCCGTCACCTCAAGGTGTACACCTCGGGATGCGGTACGGGGCTTGTGCTTTGTTCGATGGTTTTAATGGGAATAAGTTAGTTAGGGCGTATGAAAGCCTTCTTGCGGTTGGTGGGCGCTGCGCGTGCAGATTGTTCTTCCGATCGCTGTTATTCCCGGATTTCTTTTGAATAAGAGCCTGTAAAGGGTGAAATCCGGGAATAAAGGCGAACGCTATCGCTTCTTCAGAACAATTCTGCCCGCTCCGCTGGCAACCGCCGTAGAGCTTCTATACGTTTTAGTGGTGTGTAAGGTGGAGAGAGGGGTAGGCCAAGTGGTTTAACTTGGCCTACCTTGTTTTGACTGAGGTACACAAAAGAGAGAGTTCCGCGAAGTTTATTCGTGGGACTCTCTTTTTTGTTGACTTTTTCCTAAAATCGTTAAGAAACAATTACATACGCATCTTAATTTGCGGTAATTTAGCGGCAAATGTGTTATAATGTAATGAGAAGGAGGTTTTATAATGTTTAAGCCGAGATATACCATTACTTCGTCGATGATTAATGACTTACTGAAAATAGAACGCTCCAGCGTAGTTGTAGAGCAGCTTCCGCTTCCGGGAACGATTCTTGAGGAATTAAAAAAAGAAGCACAAGAGGTTACTGTACTTCTTTCCACCAAAATGGAAGGTAACACTCTGGACAATGAAGCAAAGCGGAAGGTTCTTTATAAATCCAGTAAAAACGACGAAGAGCAAGAGGTTTATAACCTGATGAAGGCCATTGAATTTCTAGATGAGTCAGAGCAGCGTGAACTGCCCATCACCGAAGAATGGATTAAAAAACTACATGCTATCATTAAAGTAGTACATGGACGCAGACCCAGACTGAGCGAATACCGTAATGAACAAAATAAAGTCGGCGACCGCAATCAGGTAGGCTTTTATCTCCCGCCGGAGTCTCAAGATGTTCCCGTTCTGATGGAAGACTTGATTGCATGGATTAATTCGCCGCATAATGTGAATTTAGCTGCTCCCATTCAAGCAGGAACAGCCATGTGGCAGTTTCTAACTATTCATCCGTACATGGATGGCAACGGACGAACCGCTCGTATGATCGCTACGTACATTTTGCGTAGAGGGGGTTATGGTCTGAAAGGATTGTTTGTTTTGGAAAATTTCTACGATCGAAACCTGAATGATTATTACCGTGCGTTGCAAATGAAGCTTTCCCACAACTATTATTTTGGTCGAAATGATGCAGATATAACCGTTTGGTTGGAGTACTTTTTGAGTGGATTGGCCGAAGTATACTCAGAAGCAGCAGAGATCGTTCGACAAAAAAATAGCGAGATGCTCAGGGTAGAACCTGAACTGATCCGTAAACTGGACATACAGCAACGCACACTATTCCGTCAATTGGTATTCAAGCAAAATGCCGCCTCAATAACTGAGATTTGTAGGCTATTGGACGCTGGTGAACGGACGGTACGAGAAAAGATTAAAAAGTGGATTGAAGAAGGGTTCCTGGAGCCAAAAGATCCGGAAGCGCAACGTATCCGTACCATCGTTCTTTCAGCCCAATATGAAGAACTTGCTGTCGATATTCGTAATGAATCCGAAAAATACCAGTATCTTTTGGGTAGTGATGACTAAATAGACAGTGCCCACTATAATTCATTATGTTTACAAGATGGATAACACAAAAAGAGGGGGTTCCGCGGAGTTTAATCGTGGGACTCTCTCTTTTTAATATCTATTTTTCAAAATGAGATTTGTAGAACTCTCACATTACAAGGCCTACTAAGCTTAATAAATATGCTTGTCTTTCGCTTCTTGCAGCCATAATGGGAACTCGTTTAGTAGTAGTTCGTACAATTCATTGTCTTCCATGGATTCGACATCTTGGATTTGAAAGAAGTTAGCGTTATCTACCACACGGCCTTCTATGTTATCGAGCTTTTTTAATACACCAAAATCAGATTCACCCACACCGACAAATTGCCAGAAAATCGGTTCTCCTGACGAATCAATTACCGCGTTGTCGATGTTGTCTCCTTTTCCACGTTTCACACCGCCATCATTAATAAAAATAACAAAAGCCGGATCAGCAGAAGGCTCTTCCTTGGTGTATTTGGCGATGACATCGCGCATCACAGGCGGCTCATCATTACGACCGAACTTGGGCAAATAATCATTGGACAAAATGTGTCTTTCAACATAGTTGTCAACGTCGTTTTCGGTAACGGACGGCAAACGTGAAAAACGGTGATCATACACCCATACATCCAGTACACCATCATCATCCAAAGAACTCGCTACCGCGACAATTCGCTCCAACACCTTTTGAACGGTTCCATTTTTGTACAAACTTCTCATAGATCCTGAAATATCAAGTACCAATCCAACTCTAGCAGTCACATTGGTTAGATTCTTTTTAGTCAGTACAATTTGTGCATTCTTTTTAAGCAAAGAAATACCGCTCATATTCCCCACGCTCCTCTATGATGTTTGCCTTAGTCCGTCTATCCTACCATCTGCGGCGTTCGTCGCCTCTCAGGGGAAAGTCGCTCAAATCTCCGAGTTGGTCATGCGCATCTTTGTAAATTCGGATCATAGCTTGTACCTTATTAAAGTCGCTGTCTTCCGGGCCGAATCCTTCCATATACATTTTTTGAATAATGTTTTGGAAAAAATCCATACGTTCGCGGACGGAGTCCTGCTCGATTTGCAGCACATCTTCAAAGCTGTGTTTCTCAGCAAATTCAGACAGCTCATCTGGCTCCTGCTCTTGAAATCGCTCTCCCCGGGTTTCGGGATTGAGATCAATAGAGGTACGCAAGGCTGATAACAAAATATTTTCCCGTACCAGCATGACATGAAAATCCTTGTTCTTAAACAGATCCGCCACGATCAGGCGGCACATTTCCTTGTTTTGCAACAGAATTCCGTCAAAAGGATGCAGCGTCCATACACCGTAATTAAAAAACAAATTGAAATTAAAGCTGCTGCTCCCATACTGATACACAATGTTGATTTTCGATTCGTCGATGATTTCAAATGAAAATTCCAGCATGCATTCTCCTTTGGGATTCCAATATTTAACTCTATCCTATCAGAAAATGCATGATTTTCAATAAAAAATTTTATTTCACAGTCTCATTTAATTCCACGATAGAATCTGCTTTTTCACTACTGGCAGCTACAAGCAGATAGACAATCACACACCCCAAAATAAAGGACATCATACGCTCGTTCTCTCCTTTGTTATTTCACTTTTTAAGAGTTTATGCACGAGATTGCTATGTATGATCATCATGTCCCTTATTTGCTGCCCCCAAACCAAAAAAGACGCCTTTCAGGATCGCCCTGGCGTCTTTTCAATAGGTTAGGTCCATTATTTCACATTTGTAAAATCAGTTCAGAAACGAGCTTAGTCCTTCGGAAGAATCGTTATCCTTCAAACTCTTGGGCTGTTCCTTCCCTTCTATCCCCAAACGTTGGCTGAGGTTGGCGTTGATTGCCGTCATTTTGCTCGTATAATCATGACAGCTTTCAATAATTTGACGGTTGGATTTTTCGGACAGATCCAAAGCAGATACCAAATCCCCAATGGCCTGATTCACAGCCTCCAGTGACATAGAAGGCTTGCTAAGTAAGTCTGTCGTTCTCTCCGTCGTCGTTTTGAGAAGCTTGGCATTTTCCTTGAATTGATTCTCAATCGTACGATTCGTGGCATCTACAGCAGAAATGATTTTGTCCTGATCCGCCAGCGCCATCGCAATCATAGCCGATACAGTGATCAGATTCGACGTTTTATCAATGGCATTATTTACGGAATCAATCAGTTTATCATTATTATCATTAATGATATCCGTTGCTGCAATCGCTTGATTGTAGAGTAAAATCATTTCGGTCATCGACTGCGTACGAGTAACCACCTTGCGCAGTCCCCGTTCCAGATGAGGCTTCCGCGTTTCATTCTCCGGCTTGGCAATCTCAGTCTCGAACAGCTCCTTCAACCGATTGCCAAAGGCGATCTTCGTCTGCAAATTGTAGATTTCCTCAATGGAAGCCTTTTTCAACTGTCTCATACCGACGATGTTTTCTTCCAGATTGTCCCTACCGTCTCTCAAGGCTGTAATGATTTGCTCAATGTTTGTTTTGACCGACTGATATTTGTAAATGTAGTTCTTCAGTGGGCTTTTCCGTAGAAGCTTGCCGAAAAAGCTCACATTTTTGCTCTGCTGGAGCGTTTCGCATTCATCCCGCAGCTTTAAGATCATGTTCGATACCTCGGCCCGGTCGCCGGACATGAGATCGTTCACCGGGCGATCCAGCATTTTAAGAGTCTGTCCCGCACGCTCCTGCGTTTTAACCCCCAGCTTCCCGATGTCGTCCATTAAAGTATCCAGGCTCATGACATCGCTCTGTGACACTTTCTGAATAAGCTGTGAAGCCTCCTCGGTCACCTTTTGTTCGTCTTCTTTTTTCAATTCAGCCCATGGGGTCGCCATAACGCTACCTCCTATCCTAAACAATAACTGTTATCCAAAGGCTAATAGTTATTGTTTAGGGCAGCTATGCTGCTTTTTTTAATTTTAAAATCCAACGGCTAATGGTTATTGTTCAGAGCAGCTATACTGCTGATTTTTTATTTTCATAAAAATAGCCTACAATTCGGAACTGCTGTACCGCTGGTGAATCAGTTCGGCTTTGCTTTGTAATTCCATCAGATCCTTGTGCTCCACCGTGGATACAATCACCGATATTTTGCTATCCACATCCCGCAAGCCGTTTAATAACGTTCTCCGGTTGGTTCGCTTGGCATCACCGCTGAGCCGGAGAAATGGATTAATCAGTCCATTCAGGTCCTTCAAAATCAGCCTCCGAACGGTGTGGTTTACTTCGCTGTTATTTAATTCATGCAAAAGCGGAATCACCCGCTGTAAACGTGCGAACAGAGCCAATGCCTTCTCGACGATCTCGTTATCGAGCGCATCCTTTTGCCCCTCGGAGATTACCATATCCTCCAATACCTCCAGATACTCCATGACCTGAGCAAATTCGCTGCTCACCTGTTCCGATAAGCGTGGTTTCTCAGTTACAGGCTCTGTTGGTGCCGAGGATTCCTTTTCAATCTTTTGTGTCTCAACAGCTTGTGCCTGCTCTACCGGTATAACAGAACCCGTCAGATTGGGTCGGGGATGGCGGATAGCCATAACGACGTTGTATCCCCCTAAACCAATGATCGGAATTGCCAAACACACAAAAAATGGCAACCAAAAACTCAGCAAAAGCGCAATCAGATAGCTGGCCACGGCAATCGTGGTTCCCCACATTTTTGACGTCATAGCTTGTACCTCCTGACGTAAACCCTTACCATATTGTAGAAAATATACTCTACATGTGTCAATGTAAGGATTTACGTATGGTGATTGGCTGCTCGATATGACTGGCTAAAATGTCGTATTGCGGATAAAGCGGACCCACCTCGTGACCCAAAGCCGATTTAACCGCCAAATAAGGAAAATTGATGCCGGACAAGCATGACACATGTAGTCCACCAGACATCCGCGGATTGATTTCCAGCAGTTTGGGACACTCGCCGTTATATTTTACCTGAATGTTATAATTGTACGGAATGTGATATGCATCAGCGACCTTATGCGCCACATCCAGCAGCTCGGTATGGTGCTCCAGCAACCGTAATCGCCCTCCCGCCTTCCTGCGCGGAACTGCTGCCAGCAGCTTTCCGTTTCGGTCAGCCAGGCAATCAATACTGTATTCATAGCCCTCCAGCAGCTCCATCACCATCAGGTTGGGGAACGACTCTGTGGATGACAATACACGATATGCCTCTTCGAACGAGATATGGTTCAGCGCATGTCCGAACAGCTCCTCCAGTGGATTACGCTCGTTGTCGATGATGCGAAAACCCATTCCGCCCTCTGCATTACATGGCTTGAAGCATACCTTATGCCCTCGTGCCGTTAACGTCTCATATGCCTGTTTAAACTGCTCTGCATTGCTGGCAATGGCATAATCAGGAATCGCGACAATGTCCCTTTGGCGAATGGATTCGTAAAACAGATCCTTTTCCATCAACTGCTCCAACAGTTCGGTATCCTGGCATACGATGACCTTCGTCCCAATTTCGTCGAATAGATGAAGATTCTTGCTAATATCGAGCATATTCCATCGTGGAATAAATACATCAATTCCGTGACGCTGGCAAAAATCCGCACAATAACGTGCATACTCCACGCCACTTATGCGCGGCTCCACCTCAGCCACATCACTGGCCTGTAGTGCCATATGCTGCGGATCTGAGTGTGTCGCATAGATCTCGAACGGAATACCGTCCTCATTGTTACGAATAGCATTCATATAATGATACGCCACTGAAAACCAGCGGTTAAAATACACCTTAACCTTCTTCACAGAGCCACGTCCCCTATCTATTCTGAAAATGAAGTTTGAGCTGCGAACACACTCCGGTGTATTTCATGAACATACGCCATGATTTCGTCCGCTGCATAAACCCCCGACACATTCGTAAAACGGTAATTGACCTCCAGCTTATCTCGCAGCTGTTCCCGGTACAGCTCGCCATGACGTGGAGCAATCGCATAGTCGGCATAGTCCAGTAGACAACGGTCCAGCAAAGAGTCGCCGGACGCTACTACAGGCCCTCCATCCGTGAGGTTACGGATATGCTCCACGGCTGCCTGTTTATTCACAGCCGCAGGCACCAGATACACCTTACGTCCTTGAATGGATACCTCCCAGCCCATTTCACGTATGATTCGCGCCTTCTCCAGCACCTGCTCCAGCGGCATACGATCTCGTTCAATAACGAAAGCATAAAATAACTCGTCGCAAAAGCGTTCGTTTACGACCCAGTCTTCATGCAGCACCTGTCCGAACACCTGACGTGCTTCTTCCGCATTAGCACCATCTCGGCGTACCTGCTCATGAATGCGGCGATTCCACTCCCGATCCACCTCGCCTCCGACGATGATGTTACCGCCATTGCTGGTCACGGCATATGCCGGAACCAGCTCCGTTTGAAACACCGTGATCCGTCCATACTGTGCCATCGTGCGAGTCGTCACAGGCATAAACATCACGTCTTGCGGCAGTGTCTTCAGCAGTTGGAGGGCCTGCGCTGAAATAAACGCCGCCGTTGCCCCATCAATCTGTTCAGCAGGCAGCAGCCCAGGCGACTCCAACGGCACGCCAAGTGAACGTTTGGAGTAAATCAGTGTCTGATCCAGATCGCTTGCGTAGATCATTCTTGTCCCCCCTTGAGCGGCTTAATGATCCCGCAGCAGGAATAGGTCAGCCCTTTAAATACCTCGACAGGCACTCCCCGATCCTTTGCCAGCAGCACGATATGCCGAAGATTCGGATTATCTTCACGATCAATCAGAATTTTCCACGGCACTCTGCGCAGCAGTACACGAGTCGTCTCCCCCACGCCGGGCTTAACCAGATTAATATCCTGAATACCAAAAGCTTTTTGTATTGCCTCAATATCACGCAAGCCCTGCCATGTCACCGCAGCTGGATTCAATGTCATCTGTTCAGCATACGTAGCGGCGGTTTCAGCCACATGTTGAAAGTAACCGCAAACCGTATCCACAAACGTATTGGACTGATCGACCGACCGCCAGGATTCATAAAATTTGGCTCCATGAAAATCGTCAGGGCCTATCAGATCGTCGCGCAATACCGTTCTGCTCATCAGACCCGATACGGTCGAATTCAGACAAGCGCTCGGGATCAAATAATCTTCCCGTGTACCGAAGGTATCCGAGCAGCTACCCGGATCGGCCAGCACCGCCAGATCATCGTTCAGGCGTAATCCGTAATCTGCGTTCATCTCACGGCAAGCCTCGATCAGCACCTGCCGAATCGCCCCTTTTCCCGTCCAGCCATCGACAAACTGGAGCTCAGTATCCAGCCCATGCTGCTGTAAAATATACAAAATAGCATTCCGGTCAATGCCTTTGCCGCGAATAATGGAAATGCTGTAATGCGGCAGGGAAACGCCGTACTTCCAGTCAATATACCGCTTGATCAAGATACCGATGGGCGTTCCTGCTCTGGCAAGCGAAACAATCGCAGTGTTCAGGCCCCTTTTTCTCACAATCATTTCAGCCACAGAAGCTGCCGCTAATGCGACTTTTTCGGCCGATTGGGCAAGTGTTTCGTGAAACAGTGCAATATACTCTGCCGTAGGCTCATATTCCACTGGGAGCATTTCTGAATAATGGACTCCCGACTGAATCGCCTCTTCACGATCCTCCGTCCCTTTTTCCAACGTAACACGGCTCAAATCCTTCAATAAAAAGGTCACATCCGATGCAGGGTAGCTCCCCAACGGCTCGGGCGGATGAATGTTCTTCTGCTGTATTTGCTCCATGAGTGTCTGCTTCATATCCGCGCTCCTTTGCTCTCCTGCCCGGTTAACCGGTTAAAATAAACAACATGTACTTGATCGCAGCCAAGACGGGTCAAAGCATCCAGCATGGGCTTCATTCGCTGCGCATCCGACTCCCTTTCGATCAACACAAAGATCTCGTCATACTGACCAGGATCTACATTATAAATAAAATTGCGCACCGTCCCATCATCAGGTGAGGGATAAGGCACACCACAAACTACGCCATATCCTTCCTCACGATGGGGATACACCGGACTGCGCGTCGTCGACTGATAATACACATTCGGGCCTAGCTCCGCTGCAATCCGCATCGGAATGTACATAAATTCCCCCGTACCCATCACCAGCGTGCGCTGCCCTGAGCGAAGCTTCTTCAATCGTTCCGCAGTACACGTAATTTCCGCATCCAACGCAGCATTATCGACGGATTGCAGGCCGAAACGACCTGTATATTTCAAATAAGGAGCCTGATTGGCGTATCCGTCCGTTGAAATCGAGCTGTGTACTACCCGTTCAAAACCAGACGCATCCTCTGCAAAACAGTGGTCAATTATTCCAGAAGCGTCTGTCGTATCCTCTGCTATGCTAGTAGCAGCATGTTCTGCGTGCCCGGCTCGCCCAGCGTATTCTGCGTGATCCAGCATCGGCACTCCCTGTACCTCAATCTTTCCTTTGAGCAAGCTTAAAGGCGTAATCGTAATGCCCAGCTCTGCCTCCAGATCAGTGAAAGCCTGCTCATCGCTGTCTGTCCGCCAATCTAATAACGAAGCAATCACATACTGTTTACGCGGAAAATGCTCCTGAATATCCCGTATGATATTAAGCGTTGTTTTTCCCGTCGTAATTTCATCATCTACCAGCACAATCGGGCCATCTCCCGCAAAAGCATCTTCATCCAGTGCATAGCAACGATGATCAACAGCGTGCGAATGCTCTTCTTCAAACCGAATAATCGGCTGAAGGCCCGGAATTTCCTCGCGCGTCGTATGAATATACGAAGCACCGTCCGCAAACACCTGATACATGGCGTGTCCCAGCGCCGTAGCCGTCTCGGCAAAGCCAACAAACTTGATCGGCTCCGCAAAAGCCAAACGTTCGTCCATCAGCTTACGATAGGCTTTCTCGGCATAGTCCGAATCCAGAAGTCCCTTCACAGCCTCTCCAATCAGCTCATCCATCTGTTGTCCTGCCTGTGGGACAAGCTCCTTGTACAGCAGTATAGCCAGCGCCGCACCACTCAGCAGAGAGGTGTAAGGGTTCACCGGAATATGCTTGCCCAGCACCTTGCTGACAAATAGAAATGAACGCTTCTTGTTCACCCGCGCCGCCATCGCAAACAGCTTGTCTACTGGAAGGCAGAATGGATTATGTGTTTCCGTAATTTTAACGCTGAACTGCTCCAGGATAGGTAGCAGATGTGTTTTCGTGGTTGGGTAAGAGACTGACAAAATGTTGTTGTTCATGTAACACCCCGTATACTTTTGATCTGTTTATAATACGATGAGCCCAATTTAAATGCGGCTTAATTTCATTCATTTTGTTGGCATAGGTGCTTTTGAATACACCCAGACTACCATCATTACGCTCTACAATCGCGAGGGCATCCATATACTCTTCATGTGTGACCGCGTACATAGCCTGTACCGGCTTGATATGGGAAGGATGGATGATCGTTTTGCCGATGATGCCATTTTCCTTGTCCATCATGACCTCACGGATCAGTCCGTCCACCGCATCTGAAATGAAGTCCATCCGCAGATTGCGTCCCTGTTTACCAAATGCATCCTCAAAGGGCGACACTCTTAATTGAGGCTTAAATACACGTTCCCGATGAGAGAAATATTCCCACACAGGACCGGAAATGACATAATCCGAATCTACGCGTCCAAACAAGTTAATAATATCAGCGATGCAATCCCGAATGACGGCAATTTCATAGATAGTAATATCCGGGCTACGTCTCAAGCCAAACAGGCTGGAAAAATCAGTTGCCCCAATTCGTACATTCAGCACATATTCCTGATACTCGTCCAAAATCTCTTTGATCGACAGCAGCTCATTCCAGCGGGTTTCCCGGTAAATGATGTTGGAGCTTTCGAGGATCGGTAATCCGTACAACACGGGGATGTTCTGTTCAGCCTTCCCCCGGTTATATCCGGCAATGAGTTCAAAATATGCTCGTCCATTGTCAGAAGAAAACTTGGGCAAAACAAAGCCCGTCAGTAGCGACAGAGATTCTCCCAACCCGTTCAGTAGCCGTTCGAGCTGTTCCACAGATCGCACACGTACAAACAGCAGCGGTAAACTCTGTTCACTCATCGCGCCTGTCTGTACATACGAAAATAGTTGAAGCAACTGCTGTGCCAGCGACTGTTCTGCATGCCCGACCTGTTGGTCCCCTATGGCATCCTCCAAATCCAGCATGACTGTCGTCAGTCCTTCATGTTTTCCATTCTTGATCTCTTCCGCTACTTCCGAACGGGTCGCAGGCATGTACAAAGCCGCCCCTATCGCGTAAGCCAATATACTTTTGGGGGATCGGTTATTAAATTCTGACGGCTGCGTACAAAAGATCGCTTCTACTTCCTCAGAGGTCAAATCATTAAAATATTTCAGGGCCTTCTCCTCCTCTTGCTCTTTCTTGCCTGACTGAAGCCCTGTGCCTCGGGTATAAAAGAAATCCCCCCTTAAGTTCAGGAGGGATTTCGCTATACTTTGTACATTAAGCCTCTTCGTCGGCCTTTTTCTTTCTTTTCGCCGAGCTAATCACCATTGTGCCTACAAAGACGGCAATCAAAATGCCGAAGAACAAGAGTTGCGGCATATGAAAGCCAAAAGCAGCAGCCAGCATTTTACCTCCAATAATGGCGATCAAAATAAAGGCTGTCTGTTCCAGTTCCGGAAATTTATCAATGAGCTTGAGGAACACTTGAGCAACACCACGCATCATCAGAACACCAAGAATACCACCCAGGAACAGAACCCATACTTTCTCGCTCACACCAAAAGCGGCAATGACGCTGTCAACACTGAAGGCAATATCCATCAGTTCGACCATTAATACGGTTTTCCAGAAAGAAATAGGTTTGTTTTCCACTTCTCCATCAGCTTCGGACTTGAATAAGCCCTTATAAGCAATATAAAGAAGATAGGCCGCACCCAGTACCTTAATCAGCGTGAACTTAATCAGAAATGTACCCAAGCCGATCGCGAGGAACCTGAATATATACGCACCCAAAATCCCGTAAAATAGGGCTCTCTTCTGTTGCTCCTTCGGTAAATGCTTAACCATAACTGCGAGAACCAAGGCGTTATCCGCCGACAAAAGACCTTCCAGCAAAATGAGAGTTCCAATAATCCCCCAACTCACTGGATCAGTAAGCGTCGCTACAACATCGCTCCATGAGAAGAAATGGCCGTAGTTCTCGCTGATATTTTTAAATAAATCATTCAACATGAAAAGAGTGCCTCCGATAATTCAGTTTATTTGCTACCCTGCGACCAGCGCATGCCCCAGTTATGTGCACGATCCAACTCACGATGACCGCCATAGAACTGCACGAGTCTTTCAATGCTGAACGTCTCATCGTTCACGTTTTGGAGCATGGCAATCGCACACATCCCCTTGCGGTTGTCATGTTCATTCAGATGAACGACAATGTCCGGTCCGTCCTTCTGGTACAACGTGACCACTCCGTCTGCCTGCGACCAGTTCGTAACCCCTTCGTAGATGAAGGTAAACACCAAAATTCGCTTGATTTCAGAAATTTTAGCACCGTTGATGCGGAGATTTTCCCCTGTTTTCACAGATCCCGTACGGTCGTCGCCGTCCAAAGCAATGTACGGGAAGCGATTCAGCGAGCCGAAAGCTTCACCCAGCGCCTGAACAACACCTTTGTCCCCGTCCTTCATCTCATACAAGCAGCCCAGATCCAGATCGACACCCTTGGAGCCACGACTGAAAAAGCCCTTGCTCTGCTGCACCTGATTCCAGTTCAGATTGATCAGGATTTCTCCTAATCCACCCGAGCCTTTTTTCAGATTGATGGTGTCGCCCTTCTTCTTCAGTTCAATTTTGCGCAAATTCAGATTCACCGGTGTTGCAGATGGCTCTGGCTTCGGAGCAGGAGATGCTGGCGGCGGTGTTGGTGCTGGCTGAGGAGGTGGAGGTGGTGCAGGCACTGGCGGAGGAGCCGGATTATTTTCCACTTCAATCCCGAAATTGACGCACAACGCATCCAATCCACCGGAAAAACCAGCGCCAATTGCGTTGAATTTCCATTCCCCGTTATGACGGTACAGCTCACCTATGACAATGGCCGTTTCCACTGTAAATCCGCTGTCCAAATTAAACCGCAAAACCTCTCCGCTAACCGGATGAGCAAAACGAATGAACCCACCTTGAACCTGTCCAAAATTTTGCCGTTTCTGATCCGCATCATAAATCGTCAGTGTGAACGCAATCTTCTCGATATTGGCAGGAATCCGCGTCAGATCAAGTGCAAATTGCTTTTTGTCACCGGACTGTTGTCCGTCTGAATAAGTGATGAAGGGCGTGGTCGGATTGTTGTAAAAGATCAAATCCTCATCACTTGACACTTTTCCTCCAGAGCCTAACAAAAACGCCGAAGTATCCAGTTCCAGAGCCGCTGGGGACTCCCAGCCGATCCCTACGTTGACTTGGGTCAGACCCGGATTCGTTTTCGTCAAATCCGCCTTCTGTCCCTTTACTACGATAACAGCCATGATTGTGTCACCTTTCTGTCCGTTTGTCATGTGTCAGCGCACGCCAATTCAATGGCTAAAAAAAAGGGTAGCGCCCTATGGACACCACCCCAAGTGGATATTATTGAGCGTCCAAGCCATAGTTTTTAGCAAGCGCACCCAATCCACCAGCAAAGCCGCTACCGATCGCCTGGAATTTCCAGTCCGCATTCTGACGGTAAAATTCACAGAATACCACGGCCGTTTCGGTGGAGAAATCCTCTCCCAAATCGTAGCGCAGCACTTCACGATCCGTCGCTGCGTCTACCACACGTACGAAAGCATTGGACACTTGACCAAAGTTTTGCGCGCGTGCCTCGTAATCATAAATGGTAACCGTGATCCCGATACGGTGGATGTTCGCAGGAATCTTCGAAAAATCAACGATGATTTGCTCGTCATCCCCATCGCCCTCACCTGTGCGGTTATCGCCTGTATGGGTCACAGATCCTGCTCCGCCTGTTGGATTATTGTAAAATACAAAATCATCAGCAGCTTTGGCTTTGCCATCTTCATAAAGCAGGAAAGCCGAAGCATCCAGGTCAAAGTCCGCGCCACCGCTGTATTTATTCGTATCCCATCCAAGACCTACGACAACACGAGTCAAGCCGGGATTGGTTTTGGTCAGATCAATACGTTGTCCTTTGGAAAGACTAATGGTCATACTGTATACCTGCTTTCTTTGTGTAGATTTTAGTTACGCCAAACCGTAATCGCGAGTCAACCCTGCAAGACCATCCTGGTAGCCACTACCAATGGCATTGAACTTCCACTCACCACTATGACGATACAATTCGCCTACAACAACGCCCGTTTCGATCGAGAAATCTTCTCCCAGATCAAAGCGGATCAATTCCTCATTGTTCGCTTCATTTACGATACGAGCATAAGCACGGGACACTTGTCCAAAGTTTTGGCTGCGTTCTTGTGCTTCATAGATTGTAATCGTAAAAGCGATCTTTTCTACGTTAGCTGGCACGCTACCCAAATCAATTTTAATTTGCTCGTCATCTCCGTCACCATCACCCGTACGGTTATCACCGGTATGAACAACAGAGCCGTTCTCATTTTGTGGGTTATTGAAAAAGACGAAGTTCTTATCCGATTCTACTTTACCTTCTGCATTAGCCAAAAATACGGATACGTCCAAGTCAAAATCCTTACCGCCGTCGTATTTGTTCGTGTCCCAACCTAAACCAACCGTGATTTTGGACAAGCCTGGATTTGTTTTCGTCAAATCAATCTTTTGACCTTTGGATAAGTTAATTGCCATGATAAGAACCCCTTTTCCATAATTAAGTTTGGTATTCGTAAAATAAATTACATATAGCGCTGAGCCAGCACATTAATATGTGCGGCATTCGTACCTTCACCGATGGCAGCAAACTTCCATTCGTCGTTATGACGATAGAGTTCTCCACAAACCAATGCAGTCAGCCCTTCATAATTATCAGATAAATTAAACGTCACCAGTTCCTTGGAATTAGCACCGTCCAGAATGCGGATATACGCTTTCTCGATCATGCCAAAATCCTGTTTCCGGTTTACGCAATCATATATATTTACAACAACAAGCACTTTGTGGACACTGGCAGGAATACGTGCCAAGTCAATCACAATTTGTTCATCATCACCGTCACCTTGTCCAGTCAAATTATCACCGGAATGTACGATAGAGCCGCATGGGCTTTTTTTATTGTGGAAGCATACTACGTTATCCGATTGAGTCAGTTTTCCGTTTGCGTCCAGTAAAATGGCAGAAGCGTCACAATCAATATTCGGTTGCTTCTTGATGCCAAAAAATCCTTTGGACTGCACCGGGTCCCATCCCAATCCGGCAATAACTTTGGTTAGACCTGCGTTTCCTTTGGTCAAATCAATTTTCTGGCCCTTAACCAGATTAATTACAGCCACTGATTAACACACCTCCCTTCCGTAAAATTTACAGACTAAATTCAGACGGATTCAAACCCAAAGCGCCGCAAATTTCAGCGACAATTCGTTGTTCATCTGCATCAAAGTCACCGTCAGCAGCACCAATGGCACTACATACGCCAACGACGAGTCGGCCCACTTCAGGCTTGCCTTTCAATTTACCAATCGCTTTGAGTGCTTCCTGTTTGCCGATTTCAGGCGAAAATTCAAAGTTCGCTACATAGTGATTGAAGCGATTGATGACCTCTCCCATATCAAACACTTTCAGTTCCTCACTGAGATTTATGTATCCGGCCATTTTTGATTTCTCGTCCGGACTAATGGTACCGTCAGCAAAGGCTACCAGCGCACAACCCGCAACAACAGCTTCCATGAAATCTTTATTTTTAAACTTCTTAACCTGGTCTCCAAGACCCTTTTTAGTTGTATTCAGCCAATTTTTAAATGTACTCATGTTGCCCTCCACAAAATCGTATTTGGGTGAAACGCATCCTAGTTAATTTCTTCCTTTACTATAACCTGAATTACGATCTTTTTCTACAATAATATACAAAAATACGGTAAATACGATCTATTTTTTATCGGTATCCTCTCTATCTTTAGCCCTATTTTCTGCTAAAAGGCCCTCTTCCATCATCTATCATTTGGTACCCTAATTGCAAGTCCATAGATACCTCGCGTGTATGATCATATGGATTGTGGCTAAATACATTTAAGATGGATTGACAGTTTGAGAGGAACAAGCTATCATTCTATCAAATTATAAGTATTTCGCTAGGAATAATATAAAATAGTATAGCCTATTTAGGAGGAAATTTCACATGACCGCACCTTTTGCCAGCCTAAGACTATCCTCTTGGAAAATGGTTCCCCTATCCGCCGCCCTATTCATCGCTGCCTTTTCCAATCCTATTGATTCCTATGCCGCGGCAGCCCCGGTCGTCCAGCAAGTAAACAGCTCCGCTTCAAGCACTGTTACCGATTCGGACAACCAGCTCACCTATCTAAAGGACCGTTTTAACATCCAACTATCCTCAACCCCGACAAAGGGGGAATATATCGCTGCCCTTACCACCGTGCTGAGCCTGAACAGCTCAAGTACAGCTTCTGAGGACAAAAACACCGCCTTCAGAGGCTTAAACTCAAATGACCCGTTGTATGCCCAAGCGGCAGCACTGTATGCAGAAGGTATACTGGATAACACTGACGTAAAACCGTCCGTTCCCCTGTCACAAAATGACGCGATCCGTATAGCTGTAAAAGCCGCCGGATTGACTGAGTTGGCTGCTACATACTCTGAGGATAAGGCGCAGGCTGTGCTGACTAAATCGGGGATTCGTACATTGACTGGAACTGCTGAGACCCGTCTGGCGGCCTCGCAGGATCTGGCAGTCGCTGTAGATACAGGACTGCTGCCGCAAAGCGAGCTGTCCTCCTTCCAGCCGGACGAGCAAGCCGATGCGTCATTCACCGCCGAGGTGCTAAGCCGTGTGCTGGCATTCCACGGCGAATACAAAAATACCGTCGGTCAAGTACAGGATGACGATATTTTTGCTAAAATCCATCAGGCCTACGATACACAGATACTCGTCCAATCCCCGGAGCTGCAGGCCCTGTTCGACGCAGGACTTCAGCAAAATCTGTTCACAGGCTACAATATCAAGGACAGCCGCTATGATGCCCATTTTGATCCGAAGCTGTCCCTTACTTATGGACACAGCGATCTCAAGCACGCGATCCAACTGATTGGGCTGCTTCGCAGCGAGGGTATTCAAGCCAAAGTACAGTTGGAACCAAAAACTTCGGCTTTTGTATACTTGAAAGAATGGGGACAGCCTGTCCAGACCGAAAACTATAAAGTCGTACAAATCAACAACGGTAACTATATCGCCTACTCCAAGGAGTATGACCTTGCCCTCGAATTTGCGACGATCGGGCAGAAGAACCGTTTTGACACTATCATCAACCAATACGCCAAAAAGAACAGTAAAGACCAAGCCGGCCTGATCGCTCAGTCCTGGTGGCAGCCGCTCTATTACTCCCTGTCCTCCCCCGGCTCAGCCTACACGGAGATTGCGAACAACCGGGTCAGCGCAGGACGCTATTATGCCCAGTCCTTTTCGCTGACGGACAAGGCTTCCTCCATTACCGATGGCTTACGTAAGATCAAGCCAGGTGTAGAGGTGGAAAGCTACCACTTCTGGGTGGATACTCCCTTTTATCGTTATTTGAACGGGGAGGCTCAGTAAATTTAATTCAAAAAACAATAGGCGCAGCCTTCCAATTCAACGGAAGCCCTGCGCCTTCTTTATAATTAGATTTAAACATCTAACATGCCTAGTTCCTGCTGAACTGGACTACCCTCTATCTATCTCTATTTAATATATCGGTTTCCAGAAAATTTTGGTAAACAAAAAAATCTACAGACTTCTCCAGCTAGCGAGTTTTGCAGTTTCCAACTGCCACTCACCTGTTCCGGAAAAAAAGACTGTAGATTGTATAGATACTCCTCTTCGCATTGAGTATGATCGTTTCCAGCTCATGGCCGCTTCTAGTTATAATCCTCCCAGTAGCGGTACTCCATTTCATTCTCACCCTTGGTGACGATGATCATGTTTTCGATATGTCCGGTTTCTTTGTTGGTTCGGTAGATCATGGTGCGGGTTTCGCCCTCATCGGGAACGGAGAATAGCACCTTGTCACTGATCATGCCGCCACCGATGCCGACGACGTGCTCTCCCCAGCCGGAGGCTGCGCCGGAACTAATGCTCGAACCTGCGCCACCAACGCTAGTCCCACGCGACAAAATAAGACCTATGCCATACCCGGTGACGGTCTGGGCCGTTTTACCCAGAGCGTGCTCTCCGGCCGATTGGGTATGCTCTTGGGCCCAGTAATCGTATTTGTCGGTATTTTGCTGGTAGCTGACGACGTTACCTTTTTTATCTATGGAAATATCCGTTTTTGTGCCATCCTTACCCGTCAGCTCGGTGACGGCGACGAGAGAATCAGACGTGATCTTGGACGTTTCTCCTGTATTGTAATCTGTACGGGTCACCGAGTCCTCATATTGCAGCCGCAGGACGTTCATCTGGTCGTGGATTTTCTGCATAACCTGCTTGTCTCCAATCGCCTCGGCATCTTTCAGTAATTTCTCATATTGATGGTATTTATCGGCGTCGGCCCGATCCCAGTCATCTATGTTTTTAGGAGGCTTGGAGGCATCTCCAGCTTGTTTCCCGGCTTCTCCACCGCCCGCCGACGCTGCACTAGCGCTCATAGCCGCCGCTAATGCAGTCCAGAAGCCACGCGGGTTGTCATCCGTACTTCTAAACTTCGAAGCAATGCTTTTCAGCTCAATTTCAATGGATTGAACCTTGTTTAACACGGAAGAAAGCGTATATTTAGCCGTCCGATAGTCGTTATAAAAACGATTTCTCTCCATACCGTCCCACTGGCTGTGAAGATTGTTCATTGTGTTATCCAGGCCGTTTAACTGGTTATTCAGTGTTCCGTGTGCATTGGCAAATTGGGAGGCCACGCTATCCAGTTGCTCCGGTGTGACTTGGATTTTCGTCATGATGATCACATCCCGTCTATGAAAATAGGAGATAGGCATTCTATTTTACAGTAATCCTTATTTCATATTGTAAGCTATAGAAGTCGGACATTCATGAGGATTTATACGTATTTGTGTATTCAGAAGCAGTTCATTTGATATAATGAATCCATATGAGTCCATTTCGACAATACATTATTGAAAGTCAGGTGTAAGAACATGTCAGACAAAAAAATTATCTTTTTCGATATCGACGGTACTTTACTGGACGATGACAAAAAAATGCCGCTAACGGCTGAAAAGGCCGTCTTTGCTTTGAAAGAGCAGGGCCATGAGGTAGCTATTGCCACAGGACGCGCACCTTTTATGTTCAAGGAAATCCGTGAGCAGCTTGAAATTGATTCTTATGTCAGCTTTAATGGGCAATATGTCGTGCTTCGTGGGGAAGTGGTTGCTACAAATCCGCTGAACAGAGAAGCTTTGCAATCCATGACTGATCTGGCCCTCACACATAATCATGCGATCGTATATATGGATCATGCCAATATGAAGGCTAATATTCCTAACGATGAACTTGTAGAAAAATCGCTTCAAACGTTCAAGGCCAAGCTTTCGGTTGGATACGATCCGCTTTACTTCCAGGGAAGAGATATTTATCAGACGCTGTTGATGTGTACGGTAGAAGAAGAACCCTTCTATGAAGCGGTATTCAAAGCTTTTGACTTTGTACGCTGGCATCCGAGTTCTGTGGACGTTGTTCCTCACGCTGGCTCCAAAGCAAAGGGCATCCGCGAAATTACGTCCAGACTGGGCATTGCCGATGAAAATCAATACGCTTTTGGCGACGGTTTGAACGATGTGGAAATGCTGACGGCTGTACATAACAGTGTCGCAATGGGTAACGGTTGTGATGAAGCCAAGGCCGCAGCTAAAATGGTCACAAAACGCGCAGATGAAGACGGCATTTTGTACGGGCTGCAAAAGCTTGGTTTGTTATAAGCTAACAGGATTGCTGACTGACTGGGCAATGTTTAGGGAAAAATAAGGTCTGTTTAAAGACTTACATCTGTGAAAATAGGAGGTTGTCGTTGGAAATGGAGACGGAGGGCTTACGCAATGTCGAACAGCTAGCCATGAAGAAGTACAAAATTTACAAACAAAGCCTGCTCCGGTATTTGGCGCGTTCCATGCTGGCGAGTATGTTCATCGGGTTCGGTGTTATTGTAGCGTTCAAGACGGGCAACTTTTTTTACATGGAGCATTCTCCATTCACTTATCCCATGGCGGCGCTAACGTTCGGGGCGGCTATCATTCTGATCGCATACGGCGGCGGGGATTTGTTTACAGGCAACACCTTTTATTACACCTATGCTGCGCTCCGTAAAAAGCTGCGCTGGGGACAGGTGCTTCGGCTGTGGGCTGCCAGCTATGGCGGTAATTTGCTGGGTGCGGGGGTATTCGCGCTCCTTATTTACTTAACCGGGCTGTTTGACTCCTCCAGCGTGAACAGCTTTCTACTGAACGTAGTGGAGCATAAAATGGAAGCGCCTGCAATGCAGCTGTTCTTCCGGGCTATTTTATGTAACTGGCTGGTCTGCCTTGCCTTCTTCGTGCCCATGTTCATGAAGGAAAATGGCGCCAAAATGTTTGCCATGATGCTGTTCGTGTTCTGCTTTTTCATTTCGGGATATGAGCATAGCGTGGCTAATATGTGTACTTTCGCCATTGCCCTCGTACTGGACCATCCGGGTACAGTCTCTGTCGCTGGTGTGATCCATAATCTCGTTCCGGTTACGCTCGGGAATCTGGTTGGCGGTGTGCTGCTGATGGGAGTCATGTACTATTCGGTGAATCTCCCGTTTTTGGACGAGGAGGAGCATTAAAAAAAGAAGCCGTGGGATTTAAGTATTCCACGGCTTCTTTGCGTTATTTTGAATTAGAACATTTTTAATTTAGAGTATGCAGCGTCTACAGGTGTTTACTTGTCTGTTATCCTTCTTGAGCAGGAAAATGAATAAATTCCTCCAGCTCCTTGAACAGTTTTTTGGGATTGACGGTGTCGGGCACCACCAGAGTCAGCGGTTCATCCAGCTTTAGCACATACATGCCCAAAATGGATTTGGCATCTGCCATGCCGCTTTTGCCATGGATCCAAATGTCATAGGTATAATTCGAAACGATTTGATTGATTTTTTCAATATCCTTAACGTCTTTTACCTTGATGGGTGTCATCATTGCGCAGCACTCCCCTGCCTTGAATTGGGACTTACGAAACAAGTCTTAACTTCACTTTACCCCATATGAAGCATGTTGCAAAATCTTAATTTAGAAAATGATATGCGGTGCGGAGCTGATTTTCCAGTAGCTGCCGACCTTTTCAAAATTTACGGTGATTTTCTCGTTCGCCTGCTTGGTTCCTGCCGGATAAGGCACGGTCAGCAGATAGCTGCGCTTAACCGGGGTCATAGTCACCATTTTCGCTGTAGCCCGGTTGAACTCCAGCAGGTTACCACCATCTGCGTCCAGCTGAGCCAGTTTTCCGTTAATTTCAACGAAAAATTTCCCAACAAATTGCTCACTGGCCTGCTTGGTGTAGGCCTGCGTCAGATAGCTGGTCAGCTTGGTCTTTGTGCCGATGTCCTCGGACAGGTAGCGGTAGCTTTTGCCGTTCCACTGGAACGATTCGCCCACCGTGCTGCCACCGCTGATCGCGTACAGATAACGTGACTGCGCCTCCAGCACGAGCGGAATGGCGCTCTCGTGATTCAACTTGTCCAGCTGCGTTGGTTTCACGCTGGTAGCGGCAGCTGCTGCTGGCCCCGAAGTGGACGGCGGCTGTGGCTTGGACGGCTTCGCAGTCGACGGTGCGGACGGAGCAGCCGCTGGCGCTACCGACGCGGATGGACGCGGTGCTGGTGCAGACGGAGCTGCTGGTGTAGCGGCTTTGGCGGAATCCGCAACTGTGGCCGGGGCCGATGCTGCTGGAACCGACGGCGCTTGTGCCGGGGCTGGCGTCGTAACAGACGCAGATGCTGCTGGTGCTGGCACCTTGGCTGGGGCGGATGCTGCCGGACTGGCAATGCCCGGTTGCGTCGCTTCCGCTGGAGCGGTCACGGCGGGCGCGGCGGCTGCGGCCTGTGCTACGCTCATAAGCGTAGCTGCGATGCACAGCGCGGATAGCTTCGTATTTATTTTCATACCTGTTTTCATCATTCGATGCACCTCCATAATCATATACCTGCATAAACTGCACACGTTTCTATTATAAGAATCCCGCACCACAATTGGGTTGCTAAATTGTTTCTATTTGGCTTTATTTGTTCATTCTACACGAAGTTTGTCCGTATTTGCCGGGTGCGTTTCTTCTGACTGCTTCACTCGCTTTGCCTCCACCTCTTCCAGGGATTGTGACAGTTGCTTAACAGACCGGTCAAGCTGCTCCAATCTGCGGCTAAGGGTGACAAGGATATATTTTAACAGAATCAGACTTAATGCAGCAGGGAATCCGACATTGGTTACGAGCGCAATCATACCTTCCGTCGTTAGAGAAGTCACATATCCCGCCTCCTTTTTCATGCGTAGATTTCACTGATAAGAACTAATGTTCCCATTTTTATGAAAATCATACGTTGTCTTCTTTGTTGGCATGACAAAAAGAGCTCCGATCAACCCGGAACCCTTTCCGTTTTTGTTCATTCGCGTTTCATTTCGACCTGCAAATTGACCTGCAAATCAAGGGGTGTATATATTCGGCTGCGCGGGCTTGGACATCTCTTCTCCCAGATAAAACCCAGTGTGTGGAGGCTGGTTATAGGCCACGTTCTGCCACGCTACACTCAGGCGATACAACGGATCATGCATAAGTGTATAAAAACGATACTCTGACTCATATGGTGTTGTGTAGATACGCAGCGCCGAATTGTCGCTTTTGCGCCAAATCACTTCCTCGCGCCAGTCTCCGAACAGATCGGCCTGCAAGGACGGAGTTCCTTTCGTTCCGTTATTGGAGCTGGTGCCCGTCGCCGTAAGCAAATTGGAAGTGGTTGAGTTGGTATAGTTCCACTTGTCAATTTTGCCAGCACTCGACGAGGTATGGTCCAGCAGCTCACGCAGCAAATCGCCATCCCACCAGATTCCAAAATTAATGGAAGACGGTAGCGTATTCGTAATAAGCTCTCCTTTGGCAGAACGTACGCCGATGCCCGGTGCCCATTGTTCGTTGCCCTTGGTACGCGGGTCAATGTCTGCCGACATACCTCTTCCGGTATCCTTGCCTGTATTTACGCCCCATAAAATGTTTCCATTACGTGGGTCATACATGGCAGCGCCGTAGGTCGCGTTTTTGTCCTCGTTTACCTTAAACACTTCATAGCCTGAACGATCCGGGTCCAGATCCCCAACATGAAGCGCATCACCGTGTCCCATGCCCGTATTAGTTAGCTTGGTCCCGTTATCGTCCACCACCAGCGAGCCGTACACGATCTCATCCTTATCGTCTCCATCCACATCCACCACACTCAAGCTATGGTTGCCCTGTCCAGCGGTTCCGGCATTGGTGGAGCTATTGCTATCAAAGGTCCAGCGTCGATTCAAGTTACCATTACGCCAATCGTACGCGACCAGAACCGTCCGGGTGTAATAACCCCGTGCCATCACAATGCTGGGCCGCACGCCATCCAGATAAGCAACCCCGGCGAGAAAACGATCCACCCGGTTGCCATAATTATCTCCCCAGCTAGATACTGTTCCCCGTGGCGGCACATAGTCAATCGTGCTAAGTGCTTTGCCCGTATCGCCCGAGAACACGGTCAAAAATTCAGGCCCGTCCAAAATATAACCACTGGTGTTGCGATAATCAACCGAGGCGTTGCCAATGGTCACCCCTGTGCCATCTTTAGTGCCGTCTGCTGTTTTGCATACGATTTCTGCTTTGCCGTCTCCGTCAAAATCATAGACGAGAAATTGCGTGTAGTGCGCTCCAGCCCGAATGTTCCGGCCCAGGTCGATTCGCCATTTGCGTGTTCCATCCAGCTTGTAGCCGTCCAAAAATACATTTCCCGTGTAGCCGGATTGTGAATTGTCCTTGGCATTGGAAGGGTCCCATTTTAACACAATCTCATACTCGCCATCCCCATCCAGGTCACCTACACTGGCGTCATTGGCATTGTACGTGTAGCTGACATTATCCGGGGTTGTACCACCCGCAGGCTGCTGGATGGGAACATCCAGATAGTTGTTGCTCCATACCTTTACCGCAGGAGAAGCAGCCTGTTCTGTTCCATTCACCACGGCACGAACCGTGTACGAAGAGGAAGTCGTACCTGCCTTGTCCAGAAAGTTGGTTTTCGACGTAATCGGCGCATCATTGGCCTTGCTTGTCCCTCTATACAGATTGAAGCTGACCGAATCCGCTTCTGTGCCCAGCAAGCGCCAGCTCACCAATACACCCTCCGGCACCTTGACCGCGACAGCTCCCCGGTTCAGCTTTTCCATTTGCCTCGTAGAAGCAGCAGAGACCTGGCTATCCATCGGGGTGACTGTTCCACACAAAATGACACCGAGACAGAGCAACGCGGTATACCGAAATCTTTTTTTCATCTGAATCCTTAACTCCTTTCATAATTTGTTTTTTCAATAAATTTATTTTATCTGACTGATAAATTATTGTTGTTTAAATTTTATGATAGCGCTTACATAAAAGTAAAGGGACGAACACGCCCTTTTTGTTCAAAAATCCGGGTAAATGTTTTAAAAATCAGAGGTCCATGAATAGTCGTTCTTCATCCGCTATGCTTTGGATATCCTCAGAGCTAATGCTGATATATTGATAGCCTTCTGCCTGTTGTTTTTTTAATGCCAGCTCTTTCATAAAACGTGGGCTGCCCTCCCCGGCATCCTCGTCATAAACGAGCAATAAACCATCGGTTTTGCGGAAAAGCAGTTCATCCCGTGCCTTGAGTTGCCATATTCCCTGATAAGGCTGGCGGCTGACGACTCCCACATAGTCAACTCCCTTACAGATCTGCTGAAAATACTCCTTTTTATCCTCTTTCCACTTTTCCTCCATATTTTGATAAGCCACCATAATGGAGCATTTCAAGTGAGGATATTGCTGCTTCAGTGAAATTGCCACTTCACAGGCCCACAGATCCACCCCGTACTGACCAGGGGTAATAATCCACTCCAGTCCTTCTTCAATCAGGGGAATGAGCCTGCCTGTGATCGCCTTTTTAATATATGGAATGCCTTCGTACTTTTGGTTGAAAATATTCAATTCATGAGCGCGGTAGCCCGAAACGAGCAAGTTTTTCATCATCTCAACGTCCTTCTCGAATGATCATAATGGTTATTGTACCACTTACAAGGAGGCCACTACATAACTTAGTTCTTTGGAGAGCTAAGTGAATACGTCCAAAAAGACGAACTTCGATCCATGTTTGGTGGATGAGGTTCGTCTTTTGGGATTCGCTACTGGTTTCGTGTTCATGCTTCTTTATGAATAATGCGTTTGGTAAATTTGTTCTCCTGATATTTTTGAAATTGGGCAAGATTATTCTTTCCCATTAAAATCACTCCATGTTTGGGTATTATTACTAATTTATTAAAAACGGATTTCGTACTCGCCATAGTCGTCTCCGTTTACATTACATACTTCCCCTAGCCACCCAGTACTCTTCAAGTAGACGATTTTACACGCACATCTTTAATTCTAATGTTGCTGCTGAATAGGCCCGCATCGCTGCTCAATTTAAACGACGGATAATTAGGGTCTGCCTCAAGCCTCATTCTACTGTCGAATTGCTGCTCCTGCTGCCGATCTACAAAAAAAGAATAGGGCTCGGACTGAATGACTATATCGGTAGCATCGGGCGCAGTGACCACCAAGATGACAATTACGCCGTTACATCCACAGCCCTCTGTGTCATAAAACAACTTAAATACTCCCGGTCGTGCTAAAAGTGCGCTTGCTAATCGTTCAACTGACAAGGGGTCCAACTGTAATTGTATTTCCATGAGGCTATTCTTCTCCTTTATACATGAATGCTTGGAAGCGTTGATTCCAAAAGGGCGAAATTTAAACGACGTATATATATACATTATAGTTAAGCTTTTCAATGTACTTGTGTGACTGCACTCACTTTTTGAACGATTGAGTGATGGTCGGCCGAACCATTTCAGAACAACACTAAAATTTTATCTTTTCGCGGCTTGAACTTTGAAACACACAAAAAAGAGCACCCATCCGGATAGGCTAAGCGCTCTAAATCTACTGTAAGCATTCAGAAGAATGGCCTTTTTATGAAGCCGAAGAGTTCCATTGATAGGTAGCTGCCGATTTGGCAGGAAGCTTGCAGGTAAAAACTTTGCTTCCCTGCCGAACCTTGAAAGTCCGCTCGTCCGCTCCCGTATTAGCAGCAATCAGGATAAGGGTACCGTCGGGGTTACGGTAGGCGACCGTTTCAATACTTCCGCTGTACTGCGTGGAATCAATACGTACCGCACCCGGGCGAACAAATTTGCTGGCATGTCCAATCGCATAGTATTCCACATTTTTTGTAATGGCACCGCTCAACGGATCAATGGTAACCACACCGCGACAGTTGGTACAGCCACCATTTGTCGGACCGCCGGATGGATCAAGCGCCACGTTCCAGAACAGGACATTTTGCGACCAGTTGCGAGGTGCGCCGATGATCAGCTTGGACATATCCCAGCTCAAATTATCTCCAAAATCCGGACTCCACTGCCCCCCGCTGCATTCTGTCATGTAAACGGCCTTATTCGGAAAGGCATTATGCACGTCTGTCATCGCTGTGGGCTCTCCTTTGTAGCAGTGAAAGGCCGTGCCATGCGTATAGCTTCGGGCTTGCTCATCTCCCATCACCATGCGGGCATAGTCACTCCCGGTATCCCAGTTATGGTCAAAAGCAATAATCTGGGTAGACAATTTGTTCCGACTTAAGGCAGGACCCAGATATTGCTTAATAAAATTTGCCTGCTCGGCTGCCCCCATACTCATGCTGGGATACTTGGACGTGGTGAACTCCGGCTCATTTTGAATGGAAATCGCCTGAATCGGAATGCCTTCGTTCGCATAAGCCCGAATATAACGTACAAAATAGTCAGCATACGCGGAATAGACGCGCGGATCGTTATAGTCCAAATACCAGCCATTGTAGGTCTGCTCCCCATATTTCATCCAAGGCGGCGCAGTCCACGGGGTTCCCATAATCCGAAGGTCAGAATTTCTTCGTACGATCTGCTTTAGCACATCCGTCACGTCCCGATCCTTGGCAATGGAAAAGTGGTTCAGATCATAGTCCTTGCCTGATGCCACATCGTCATAGGTATAGCTGCTGGGCTGTCCCTGTTCATCCACCGAATAATCGGATGCCCCGATGGTGTGGCGAATATAGCTCAATTGAATACCGCTCGCGGTAAACAAATCGTTGAGTAACTGGTCACGCTGATCTGGAGACATGCCGTGAATCATCAGATAAGCGGACGAGCCGGATACCGCTGCGCCGAACCCCTCCATCGTCTGGTAACGAATATCCGGCTTCACCTCAACCGTCAGTACGTTCGAGTTCGCTGTGTTGCCTTTAGCATTATCGTTACTCCAATGTATCGGAGCTTGCTGGGTCAAGCGATTCGCCGGGTCCGGTGACGTCAGCCACATGCTGACGTCACTTTCTGCTTTCAGCTCAGGGTTATTCCGTATAGCAATACTGACCAGAATAGCACAGACCAAAATCGCAGTTGCAGCTACGAGCATCCACATGTTGGAACGTCGTTGCTTTTGGGGTTTCTTCATCGTCCTCAGCCTTCCTTCTATTTCAGCTTTCACTTGGAATCCCCCTTGCATACCTAGCGCAAAAAGAGAGCCGGTGCATATGCCCGCGCCTCTCTTGAATATAACCATTTTAAAACAAATGTAACAGGGTTACTTCGCTGTCTTTCCTGTAGATGCTGCCGGAATGGTAACACTTCCTGTCAGACGGATATCCTGAGAGGAGCTACCTGCATAAATGGGTACTTCACCCGATGGCATAACCCATGTTTTGGATTTCTCGTCCCAGTAGGAGAAGGCTTTCGGGTCCAGCTCCACGCGGATATTTTTCTCTTGGCCCGGCTTCAGCTCGACCTTGGACCAGCCTGCCAATTGCCGCGATGGAGTTTCTACATTCGTCGGAAGCTTACCGCTGTACACCTGTACAACCTCTGCTCCAGCTACTTTTCCGGTATTTTTCAATTTCAGCGAGACCTCGACGGAATTCGTACGATTGGATTTCTTTCCGCTTGTATGCTGTTTTGTTTTCAGATCGCTATAGCCAAACGTCGTATAGGATAAGCCGTATCCGAAGGAAAATGCGGGTTGAATTCCCGATTTCTCATATCCCCGGTAGCCTACAAAAATGCCATCCGAATAGTCACCTATTCCGTTCACACCCGGGAATTTTTCCGGTGAGGATACCGGCGTGGACTGCTCGTTAACCGGGAAGGTTACGGGCAGCTTGCCGGAAGGATTCACATCCCCGAACAGAACGCGTGCTATGGCATTCCCCTGCTCTTGACCAGCAAACCATGCTTGTACGATAGCGGGAACTTTATTCTGCCAAGTGTCCATTTGTACAGCTCTGCCGCTCATTTGCACAACAATGGTTTTCGGGTTCGCTGCGGCAACCGCACGGATCAGCCGATCCTGATTGTTCGGCAGTTCCATATCGGAACGCTCAACATAACCTTCGCTCTCATAAGTACGTGTGACGATAATCGCAACATCCGACTTTTTCGCCAGCTTCACCGCATTGTCAATCAGCTTGTCTGACGTATCTGCCGGAGGCTCCCAGCCCAAACGAACCATACCGCCGGAATCACGGCCGGTTACCGGATAATCGGCACGGTATTCGATCCGCACCTTGTGCTTTTCACCTGCTTTGAGCGAGATGTTTTTCTTCGTGGTACCCAGCTTCGTGCCCTGATTATCCACAAATAGCTTGTCATCGAGATATAGCTTGCTTGATCCCAAACTGGTTAAGGACAACGCATAGTCGCCATCCTTGGGTGCTGCAATTGCGCCTGTCCAGCGCGCCGATATCAAGCCGTTCAGTGTCGTGGGCGTATTCGGAATTTTAGGGGACTTCGCATTAAGGCCCTGATAATTATAAAATCCAAGATTCATGTTGACCTGACCATCATTACGCACAAGAACCGGACTGCCCTCCATTTTGTTGTTCTTCCAGTATTCGCCCCGCAGTCCCTGCTCGTCATCTCCATAAGTGGCATACCCAACGCTGATATCCTCTTTTTTGTCGGATGTGGTCAGCAATGAGGAGGGTACAGCCGATGGGCCCGGCATAATGTCTCCCGCAGAAATCGGGTCCGTACCCGGTGCATATTGGACGGTAACCCCTTTGCCGACACGATTGCGGATTCCCTCTAACGGACTTACAGTATACGTTGGGTTCACCAACGAACTGCCTCCGCCTGCTACAGTGCCATTATCTGCATCGGGACCGATAACAGCAATGGATTTGAGCTTATCCTTGGAAATTGGCAAAGTATTATTTTTATTTTGCAGCAGCACCATGCTCTCCTCAGCCAATTGGCGGGCTGTCTTGCCATGGTCACGGGCATCAATCTGCTTATTTTTAACCGGATGATCAAACAACCCTTTACTGAACATTTGCACCAGAATACGCCCAGCCTTATCATCAACTGTTTTCTCACTTACCTTGCCGTTCTTGACAGCAGTCAGCAGTTGATCTCCCCATTTGCCAAAAGGTGTCCCCGGTGTTTCCAAATCCAATCCGCTATTTGCTGATTCGACTGTACTCAGGTTCGCACCGTAATCACTCATCACAAAGCCTTTGAATTGCAGCTCCTTCTTCAAGATGTCCGTCAAAAGCGTTTTGTTCTCACAAGCAGACTCGCCGTTGACCTTGTTAAAGGAGCACATGGCCCCTCCCAAATCAGCCTTGGCGATAGCTTCCTGAAACGGGCGCATGTAAATTTCATGCAACGCACGGTCACTGACCTTGACGTTCGTCGTGAAGCGCTCCGTTTCCTGATTATTCATAAGATAATGCTTGGCTGTGGCCAACACAGGATGGCTTTGTACACCTTTGACATAAGCGGTCGCCATTTGCGATTGCAGCAGCGGGTCCTCACCCATAGATTCAAAGTTCCGCGATCCCCATGGAATGCGGGCAATATCCATTCCCGGTCCAAGCATCACATTATGAGTTGTATTAAAAGCCTCGTCTCCGATCAGATCACCATACTGTTTGGCAGCTTGAGTATCCCACGTTGCAGCCAACGCAATTGGAGCAGGCAGCGCAGTCGATTGCTTGTCCTGTACCTCCGGATTGGCGATACGCACACCCGCAGGGCCGTCTGCCATCGTTAACGCCGGGATACCCAAACGCTCAATCGGATCATTGTAGAATCCATAATAATTGTTGACCTTGCCAGTCACCAAATCTATTTTTTCTTCTAGCGTCATTTCCTTCAACAACAGCATCGTTCGTTCTTCAGCCGAAAGGGACGTATTCATCCAGGGCCGGTCTGTCCGGCTTCCTGCCGCTCCTGCAATATTCATCGGTCCGATCACAACAGCCGCAATGACGGTCATCATCATCATACGAAACAACCATGTTGATTTCACTTTCACGTTTGTAATTCCTCCTTGATGTTAGGTCATGAGATGAATGCCAATTCAACTCTCATAGGCTTGCAAAGGCTCTTGATCCTGTGAGCTCCGACAAGAATCAAAAGCCACAGGATAAGCAAGCAAGTCAGCAAAAGCCGCACTGGCTCAAGTGACATGTACAACACCCTACCGTACATCTCTGAAAATTTCATTGAAAAATTCTGGAAACCACTCCCTAGGACCATCATTTATTTTCATAGAAAGAGAGCGTTATCAATTCCGTTAACTGACGATATAATTACATTTTTGTCACTTTTATATGACTATTTTTTAACTAATTCAAATCACAAAAAATGATTCATATGACCCACTCATTCCAGTGCTCATATGAACATTTTTAATCTGCGACCAAAGTTGGGATTGAGCCAATTTATGGGGATTGCATTAATTCCAAACGGTGTACACAAAAAAGTCCAAATAGCTTCAAAAGCTCTCTGGACTTTAAGTGGTTTATTCTTTATTCAATTCATAATTCAATTACTCAAAAGGATACCGAAGCCCCCACTGTGCGCGAATCTGATCCATCAGCTTCATAATGCCCAGTGATTCATCCAAAGATATCGTGGAACTTTCGAATAAGCCTTCATTCAGGCAGCGCCCCACTTCTTCTGCTTCAAAGGCATACCCTGTGGAAGCACTGTCATCCTGAAAGGTTTGTGCATCTTCACCGTCCACATGTAAAGTAGCCGACGTGCTATTCAGGAAAGATGGAATGCGGATATATCCCTTTGTGCCATGGATATAAGCCTCATTCGTCAGTCCGAGACGAACTGCCCCGTTAAGCATAGCCGTGCGCCCGTTTCCGTAATCCAGCAGGATGGAGAACGTCTCGTCAACGCCCGTTTCCCCGATATGAGCGGTACTCCATACATGCTTGGGTTCAGGACCAAACACCATCGAAGCAAAAGAAACCGGATAAATTCCCGTATCTAATAAAGCACCTCCGCCCAAATCGGGGTTCAGTAGCCGTCCCTCGGGATTCCAATCTACGCGAAAACCAAACTCCGCTTTAACCAGCTTCACCTCACCAATTCGTCCCGCATGTATCCACTCCCGTACTTGGCGAATCGCAGGCAAAAAGCGTGTCCACATCGCTTCCATCAGGAATAGCTTATGTTCACGTGCAAAGCCGATCAGTTCCTCCAGTTCCCCACTATTCACGGTGAAAGGCTTCTCACACAGAACGGCTTTACCCGCCCGAAGAGCCGTCAGAACATTTTCTTTATGAAAAGGATGAGGAGTGCCTACGTATATAGCATCTACTTCAGGATCTTGAGCCAGTTCCTCGTAGCTTCCATAAGCGCGTGCAATTTGATGCTTGGCTGCAAATTCGGTAGCGCTTTCAATAGTGCGTGATCCAACAGCGTACCCTTCCCCGTTCGTAACATGCGCCAAATCCGCGGCGAATTGATCTGCAATCCATCCCGTGCCGACAATTCCCCATTTGATCTTCTTGCTCATACTCGTGTCCCTCCCTGCAATATGGCCAACGTTGACTTACAACCTCCTTTATTCTAGCAAACGCCTGCCAGGAACAAAAGAATTATCTGACGCAAATGATGAAGCCCCGCCACACGAATCTGCATGGACAGGGCTTCACGCTACTTCAAAATGAATCTCTATATCACAGCTTCTATCCTACGCCTGAAGCTGCGTAAGAATCTGCGGATCCTTGATTTTCTGATCCTCAGCCAGCAGTACAATTTTGGATAAAATCTCGGCTGTTCTTGGATCTTCATCCAGGAACGGCAGGAAGATGCGCCCACGATGCTGCGAATGCACCGGAATGATATGCAGCGCTCCCTTCGCCTGCTTGTAGACACCGCCGCTTCCCAAATGTACCGCATATTCACCAAGACTGCCGTCTACACGCGCATAATTCCCATCCAAATGTACATTACTGATTTTCAGCAAACGCAGCGATTCCTGCACAATAACGCTGCGCATTTCAATGGTCGTAAGACTGGCTTCCGGATCAACACCGCCCACATGGGCGACACTGACGACCAAATCTACATCCCGCATGACTTCCGAGAACAGCACTGGAGGAACTTCCTCCAACGGCACACTCTTATACGTTGTCCGATCAAAGAATTGCACCATCTCCAGTGTAGGAGCCTCGGTATCGGCTGGTGAGAACCAATCTGCCATCGCGTACAGGTTAGCAATCAGGTTTTCGGCATAATACACCTTCTGGAGTCCTTCCTCATAGCTGACCGTCCACTGGCGACCTTTCAGCAGGGCTACCGTTTTATTCGGCTGTACCTGATGTCCCGCATATCGACGGGAAACGGTGGCACTTGCACGTTCATCTGCATTCGGCAAATACAGCTCACGGAACACCTGTTTAAACGGCTGCCGAATCTGGCGGTCAAATAAATCCTTCTGGAAGTCGCTCCAACCACCACTTTCGTACAAATGGAGCGGATGAGCAATGATCAGCTTGTCCTCTTCACCTACGGGATACTGTTGACCCGAAGGATCGGCCAACCCTGATGTATCTTCATTGAAATATCCCAAGCGATCTCCAGCCTTGAAAACTAGCGTTCGCACCAACGGAGCAAGCACAGGGTTGCCTAATAATCCCGTTAATTCCTTTACCATAAAGGCCGTGCCGGACTCCATAGAGCGTTCCAATTCCTTGCGGGCTCTACGGTACTGATCCACCAGATCGCCTTTAAGCTCCTTCAACGCAGCAACATACTCATCCTTCTTGAAGCGAGCCGGGATAGATTTCAGCGTCTTCCCTTTGCTGACAATCTCAATATCTGCCGTTCCTTCTTCATCAATGACCAGTTGTATCGTTGTGGCCTCTTCCAAAGCATGTGGCTCAAAATAAGACCGAAGATCTTCCAGCTTACGGGCTTCCATGTCCCACACGAGCCGGGTTACATCATCATAGCCTGCATTACGTGCCAAATTCCCAAGCGCAATTCGTGAAACCAGAGCTTCACTGGCCTTACGCTGTGCTCCGAATTTTTTGCTCTGTTCCAGAAACTTCTGGATGAAGTCATAACGTTCCCGTACATCTGGTTCAGGAGGTTTGACAAGAGGAATCAGACTGTAGGTCAGCAAATGTTCCTTGTTCCGTTTGTCCTCCACCGACTTTTTCATTTCACTCAGTTTCAGCTTACCCAGCGTCGCATCCGCAAATAACTGGGATCGGCGATGATTGGCTCCGGCCGAAATATATTTGGCACAGTCGTACAGCAGATCAAAACGTTCCTCGCCCAACGTCTCATAGGCCTCATGAAACCAGTGAATATCGAAGGCTCCATCATTAAAATCCTGCGGAACAATCGGTGAATAATGAGCTACAATCGTTTCCTTCTCGGCGGAAAAACCTTCATTAATATGCGCATGGAAATACCATGCAGCACTGCGAAGACCTTCCCATCCAAGGTAGCCTGCTACAATTTCAATCCACTGTGGAGCATACATTGCCGCCTCCAGCAGACGTTTATCCGTAATTTTAGCGTTACTCAGCTTTTCCTTCAGCAAAGCAGAATCCTCGCCATCACGCGGATAACATGCCTTGAGCAAGTGGCTGAACGATTCTTTTTTGGTGATACGATCACCGTAGCCATACACATAACCACGCACGAACGTTTCCTTGTCGAGTCCATCCAGAATACGGAGGAAATAATCCATGCCTTCAATTCGGCTCAATCCCATCACTTTTGGCGTGGCCTCGGTAGGCAAATCACCTCGAACCAATTCAACCTCCAGCAGTCGGTCAATAACCGTACGCCGTATTTCCAAAAATTCCGGATTGCTGGCAATCCATGTATTGCGGGCATTCGTTAAGGAACTCATATGTCTTCTGCTATCACTGCCAGCCAACAGTTCCCGATACACTTCTCCTACACCGATCAGCCCTTTTTCATATGCTTTAAAATAATCCTCCAGATCCAACGGTGAATAAAAGTGATTTAATACACCTGCCAGTTCATTATAGTTAACAAAAGTATGGAAAAAACGTTTAAAGGACTCATCATCATATACACGCCCTTTCTCCAGCCCGATCCACGGGCTGGACAGCAGGTGCAGCATTCCCATGTCCTCAGCAGGTCGGTCCTTCGGCATAGATTGCATCAATGTATTCAACGAGAAATCAATGGTATCAAAGGTTTTATCACCGGGAGTGTCCAGGAAATAAGCATTAATCAGCGTGCTTACCTGATCGTTATACGTCAGCTCTGCTATCCATCGCTGCATCTCGTTAATTCGATCTAAAGGATACATTTGCTCAGCGAAATCTTTACGCCATCCTTCCAGCAGCTTGTGCTTGCTCAGTTCTGAATAGTCCATGTTATGATTGGAGAAATAACGGTAATAGCGGTCAAGTGTTTGATCCATAGACTCCAATCGGTCATATAAAACAAGCTCTAGCAGTTCACTGGCTTCCATGTCGCTCTCCTGCAAATAACGACTCCATTCCTCGTGAAGAGGATATAAAGACAGCATGGAAACTGCTTCCTCATTAGGCTGAGCCAACCGCACGGTACGAAAATTAGCGCCGATTAGCAGCGTTTCTTTGTAACCCGAATAATACTCAGCGGTATATTCTACATCACGATGCTGGTGGACAAGCTCATTCAGTCCGCTCAGGAATTGCTTCATCTTCTCCAGTGAACCCACAAAAACATCACTCAACCGGAAATCCCCCAGATCCGGCTGTTGCTCTAACCAAGCCTCCTTGGCAGCAGGCTCGTACAAGCCAAAGCCGTTTGTCTCCGTATAAGCATCCTCCTGCCCCAGCTTGGACAGAAGTTGTTCTTCCTTAGCCGTCGGTTGCTGGATAATATCTGCTAAAGGCTGGAGGGTTCCATACTGCTCGGCACGCTCGGGGTCTGCATAGATCTTCGTCAATATTTCAAGTCCGCCCAATCGCTGCAGCTCCGCCTTTGCCCGAAGCAACCGCTCCAATGAACTATTCAGAGACTTATCCGGCTGTACCAGCAGCACACCAATGACACTTTGCCGCAGGGAACCCGTCTTGAGCTTCAAGAGCCCCTCCATCTGCTGCATTTCTTCTTCCGCCAGCGTCAGATTGCGTGCCTTGGCAACAGCGAACTCGCGAATGCTCATACTTTTATCAGACAGACTGGCAAAAATAAAGTCGCGCTGTACTTTATTATCCGGGTTCTGCACAAAATGATTAAGCAGCTCGCCACGCAGATCAGGGCTAATCTGATCCTTCAAAGCTACGATTTCACCGATCCAGGTCGTGTCCATATCATAACTGGCGAGATACAGCATTTTTTGAATCGCTGCATCTGAACGGTGATAAACGTTTACAAAATCCAGTACCTTGGAGGGCTCGGTAGACTCGCCTTTTTTCATCTGTTCAAACAGAGCATGAAGTCGCTCAAAATCCTTACGCCGCTCTTCTTTATTTTCCAGTAATGGAGTACGCACCACTCTAACGATCCGATCGGCGACCGTCCCACCTTCTACCCATTCATAAAAATAATTACTTGTATAGTTCGTCAATACCCAATATTGAAGCTCCGGGTTCGTCTCATTCAGATATTCTCTGGCAATCCCCAGACGCACATCCTTGTTTTCACTGTTAGAGAGTACATAAAGCGCTACAATCTTCTGATAAGGTGCTCCCTGCTCCATGACTTGTCGAACCTGTCCATACAGATCACGTTCCTCATGTACTGCGGTAGCCCACAAGCTCATATATACCTCATTGGCATTCGCGCTAGTCAGCCATTCCTGACGCAGCCCGCTATTTGTCAATGCTTCATACGCCTGCTCGATCAGTTGGCGAACCACCCGCTGATTAGCAGACTCCAAGCCCATGCCTGTCCACACCGCAAGCGCCCGTACCACCGAGCTGTAACGAATGAAACCCTGGTCGATAATCACCTTCAACAGATATACAAGAGCCTCCGGGGTTCCTTCATCCATTTGTTCCACGATGCTTTGGCGCAATCCCTCCTGAAGCTTGGCAGCTGCCAAAAGCTCGCCGATCATATGGTAATTCTCCTCTTGATGGCTCAAGAGCATTCCTTTAATCATGGCACGCGTAAGAAGCGCAGTCTGGTTATCGCCATAAATAATACCCTTTAGCGACTCCAAGACCTGCGGATTACCGTTGTCCAACTCATAGGCTATCCAATCACTAATCGTCTCTTGAATCCGATAGTCATTCCCATGTTCATAATCCTTTTTCGTTAAATAATCTATAAGCGAGAAGCCGATCCAGTCCATTCGGATAAGCTGCACCATTCTTTTATAAATCCGCGAAGTATGGAATGTGATATCCGAGGTACGGAACGGTTTACGCTCATACCCTGTACTGTAAGGATATTCAGTCACATGCTCCGTTATATATGCAAACACATCCCCGGCCGTTGTTCCAATCAACTGACGCAGCACCTCTGCCAGTGGCTTGAACAGCGGCTCTCCGCTTGCTTCTGCCTGTACTTTTAATATGCGCTGGCATTCGTTAAAAGGCTCCTCATCCTCGCGTATGTAATGAATTCGACCCAGTTCCATAACATGTTGGGCCAATTCCTGTTGTTGTCCATCCAGTTGCGCCGCGCGCCCCTTCAGTTCGGTGAAATATTCCTGTTCATTTTTCTCCTGATGCATATTTCATTTCCCCCTCTACCATAGGCTTCCGGCCAGCATTGTGAACCGTATAAATACAATCTCGTCTCCATCCTCAAGCAACAAAGGGGCATCCGGCACAGTAGCTTCCTCATCACGTACAAAAACCCTGTACAAGCCGTCTTCAAAAGCCTGCATCGCCGTGTTTACCGCATCCTCCACATCAGGAACACCATCATTATAGACGGACCCGAATCCTACCTTGCCTGTCTCGCCCTGCGCCTGAACCTCCTGCCCTGTGAGGAACGGGATCAGTGCGACACTCTCCTGCTTTTCACGCAGTCTGCGGACATTCAGGGCGACGGTAGCAGTAATCAGCTCTCGCAAAGTTTCAGGGACAGGATTCAGCTCCATTTCCTGTTTTGCGAGTTCCGGCTTTCGTTTCCCCAAACTTTTTACAGTTACAGCCAGCTTCATGTCGTTCCCCTTCCTTCTTGCTCCCGCTTCTGACCCGTTGTCAGTTGAATTTTCCACCCATACAAAGACACCGTTAACGAAATCGAAAACGAATGTTTGTTCGTATATTTATTTTAATATGTTCCCAAGCAATACTCCATCGCCCTATATGACCAAAAATCACAGCCATATCACGCCCAGTAAACTTAAAAACTAAGACTTTTTACCCTGTTTTCGATAAAAAATATCCATATTAAGGATAGAAAAGAAAAAGACCTGCACAAGGAACTCCATCTGCTCATCACAGACTTCATTACCTTATACAGGCCGCAACTAATCATAAAACAACGTTTCAACACTCGTATTTATTTAAAATGCTGGGACAACGCTGTCCTTATAATTATCCTCGAAAAATTTACGAACCTCCGGACCAGTCATTCGCTTCGCCAGCTTTTGAATGGCATCCGAATCCGCATTATCCTTGCGCGCTACCAAATTAATAGCAAAGTGGGTATCGTCCTTTTCAGTAATTAGCGCGTCCTTCTTCGGTGTCAGGCCCAACGGCTTGGCATAAGCGGGATACATGGCAGCCATGTCCACATCATCCAGCGACCGCGCCAGCATTAACAGATCGACTTCTTTGAACACAAACTTTTTCTTATTTTCAATAATATCAGCCTGTGTGGCATTATAGCCTACACCTTCTTTAAGCTTGATCAGACCGTTTTGCTCCATCATCACGAGAGAACGTCCGGTATTGGCCGGGTCGTTAGCAATCGCAATCGTCGCACCTTCGGGCAGGTCTTTAATGTTCTTGTATTTTTTGGAGTACGCGCCATAGATGGCGTTGTAAATCGGTTTGACTGCTACCAGATCAGACTTGTTGCTTTCATTGTATTGTTGCATAAAAGGAGCATGCTGAAAGAAGTTTGCATCTACTTCATGGGCTGCCAATGCGTTATTGGGTTGAATATTGTCCGACAGCACGACGATTTCCAGATTGACGCCGTCCTGTTTGAGCAATGGTTTTACGATATCCAGCACATCCGTCATCGGCGGAATCAGCGTCGCCACTTTCAAAGTCACTTCTTTTTGAGAAGTCGCTTCTTTAGGCTGTGTTTCTTGTGCCGCCTGCTTTTGACCGCCGCATCCGGCAACCAGCAGCATGACGACAGCGAATAGTGTAAGTAATTTCAGGTTAGTTTTTATGTTGTTATTCCGACTCATTAGGTGAGAAACCTCCAAGTAAATTTGTGATTGGGAAGAGGAGAGTGAGTTACAGGGGAGCCGCTTCGCGTGCAGATTGTTCTTCCGATCGCTGTTACCCCCGGATTTTTTTCATTTAGTAAAACATTATAAGGTAAAAATCCGGGGGTAAAGGCGAACGCTATCGCTTCTTTAGAACAATTCTGCCCGCTACGCTTATGTGCCACTGTAAAGTCATTCTCATTTCCCATGGTGGGTGGTGCAAGTGTATTGCCTACGATCTATCGGTACTGAGGGATTACATCCTCAGTTTACCTTCCTTGCCGCTGGCTGCTGTTACTTTTGAGCAAATAGGGCGTCGATAGAGCATCCGTCTTAACGTAGCAGGCTATAGCATATACTATCGCTTGTCGATCCGGCGGGATATGGTGCTTCCGGTGAACTGGATCGTTTGCACGAAAATAATCATGACGACGATGGTGAACGCCATCAATCCGGTTTCAAAACGTTGATAACCGTAGCGGATGGCGAAATCACCCACGCCGCCGCCGCCCACAATGCCCATCACCGTAGAGTAAGAGATGAAGCTGATGGTCGACGTGGTCAACCCCAGTACAAGCCCGGAACGGGCTTCCACATACAAAAATTTAAAAATAAGCTGGAGGGTAGACGCTCCCATAGAAGTAGCAGCTTCGATTACACCCTTTGGCACATCCAGCAGTGACTGCTCCACCAGCCTTGAATAGTAGGCAATGGCTACCACTGACATGGGAACCGTAGCCGCCATCGTACCCAGTGCCGTACCCACGACGAGACGTGTAAATGGAATCATAAACACGACCAGCAGCAAGAACGGGAACGAGCGAATCACATTGACCAGACTGTTTAGTATGGTGAACACCAGCCGATTTTCATATTTTTGCCCCTTGCCGCACAAATACAAAATTGTTCCTGCCGGAAGCCCCAAAAGTACGGCTGCTGCGATGGAAAAGCCCACCATGATGAACGTCTCTCCGATGGCCTTCCATATCTCGGACTGATACTGCGCAATGATGCTCAGCGTTTCATTCATGAGCTTCACCTGCTTTCGCTGTTGAATTGACCGCCGGGTCAGCCACCAGCTGTGTTGAAAGCAAATGTCCATCCCGCATCTCCGAAACGCGGCTACAAATGCTCCGCACCACGTCCATATCGTGCGTTACGATCACAATCGTAACCCCCAGCTCACGGTTGATCTCCTGCAACACGCCTAGAATATCCGCCGTTGTCTGCGGATCAAGCGCCGAGGTCGGCTCATCACAAAGCAGCACCGCAGGTCGATTCGCCAGCGCTCTGGCAATCGCCACACGTTGCTTCTGGCCTCCGCTCAACTGTGCTGGATACTGCTCCGCCTTGTCAGCCAAGCCGACGAATTGCAGGCATTCGCGCACGCGTACCGCTCTCTCTTTTTTCGGTACGCCTGCCAGCTCCAGCGGCATTGCCACATTGCCACTAACCGTACGGTTGTGGACGAGATGATAATGCTGAAAAATCATCCCGATGGATCGCCGCGCTTCACGAAGACGTTTTTCCGGTATGCGGGCCAGCTCGTCTCCATTTACAACCACATTTCCCTCATCCGGCTGTTCCAATACATTCATCAACCGGAGCAATGTAGACTTGCCAGCACCGCTGGTGCCTATGATACCGTGGATCTCCCCTTCCTCCACATGAAGGGACACGGATTGAACCGCATGAAATTGGCCGCTTGAGGTCGTATAATGCTTGCTTACCTGATGCAGCGTAATCATGAACCTGGCCTCCTGATGATCCATTTCTCGGGAATATGTAATAAAGCCCGCCAGACCACGCGGGTCTGTGCGAGCCGTCATTTCCCATTGCATTAATATACCACAGGGCAGAAACCCGGCAAAGCCTTTGGCAACTATTAGCGTACATCCCATGTCCCCACATAAGGGAACTGGATACCAAGTCCCCAAGCCAGTGTAATCATCACCACAAAATAACAAATAAACACGATATCTACAGCCGAATGACGGATCTCATAATAATACGTGCGCTTGGTCTCATTGGCAAAACCCTTGGCTTCCATGGCAATAGCAATTCGCTGGGCGCGCCGTATGCTTTGAGCCAGCAGCGGAATCGCATATCTGCGGAGCGTAGCATACATATTCCATTTGGACACATGCTGATGTACACCCCGAATGCGGTGGGCATGTCTCAACGTTTGGAATTCCTCCAGCATCATCGGCATCATCCGCATCGCCGCCAAAAAGCTGTACGCATATTTCGGAGGAAGCCTCCATTGCTGCATCAGCGAATAAAACAGGTTCACCGGGCGTGTCGTCAAACCAAATAATAATCCTGCCGCCGCCATACTCAGTGCACGAAATCCAAGATGCATTCCCCGATAAAAGCTTTCCTGCGTGATATGGATCAGGCCCCATGTCCACCAGGTCGTCACCCCTTTGCCGAACATCATCATGCCTGTGGAGGTTGAAATAAACACCAGTATAAAGGGAGAACCATACAGCAGCAGTCGCTTCCACGGATGGCCTGACCAGACGAGCAACAGCAGCATAGCGCACGCTACATTGAACATCACGTTCGGATTGTGAATCAGAATGACGACCACGAACAACAAGGAAAACATAACAAGCTTTAATCCCGGATTAACCCGGTGAAGCCATGTTTCATGATGGGGAAAAGACAGGTTCATGCCGCAGTTCCCCCTTCTGTATCCGCCATATATCCGTGCAATATCGACGGGCAATTTCCGGGTCATGCGTGACCATCACAATCACCGTGCCCGCCACTCTAAGCTGTTCCAGCATGTCCAGCATGACAAAGGTATTACGCGCATCCTGCCCAAAGGTCGGCTCATCCAGCAGCAGCACCGCTGGCTCACGGATAATGGCTGTGGCAATGCTCAGCCGCCTTTTTTGCCCCAACGAAAGCTGATACGGATGACGTTCATCCAGCCGTTCCAGCCCAAACTGTACGAGCATTCGATCCACTCGCTCCCGGCGCTGTTCAGCCGTAAACAAGTTCTCCGGCAGCGAATACTCCAGTTCCTTTCGAACGGTGTGCGCTACGAATTGCAGTTCCGGATTTTGAAACACGAACGCGATACGCTCTGCCAGTTGTTCCGTACCGCCAGCCTCTATTCCGTCCACGTTGTAACTTCCCTGCGTTCGGATTAAGCACATCATGGAGAGCAGCAGCGAGCTTTTACCAGCCCCATTTTCACCGACCACACCAATCCAGTCCCCCGGCTTCACCTGCGCTTGCTCTACATAAATGACTGAGTTCGAACCCCGAAGGCCGCTGAAATGCTCCAGCTCCAGTATAGGAGTACCCGCTGCCAAGATGAACGCCCCGCAGTCATTCCCCACTCCATGCTCCTGTGCCCCTTGTTCACTCCAACGTGGTGAGGATGCCTCATCCCATACGCCCGGATACCAGACACCATAATCAGACAACGCCTGCCGATGCTTATGAAATACCTCCTCCGCAGTCCCGTCCGCCATGATTTCCCCTTGAGCAGAAAGCACCACAATCCGGTCCACATCATGGACAATTTCATTAATTTTATGCTCCACAATCACTAGCGTCTGATCTGCCGAAATGTGGCGAATCGTATCCCACACCTGTGCGGTTCCTTCTTCATCCAGCAAAGCCGTCGGCTCATCCAGAAAAAGCACCTCCGGCTCCATCGCCAGCACAGACGCAATCGCCAGCCGTTGCTTCATGCCCTGAGACATGCTGCCAATCGGCATATGTATTTCATCCGTTGAAAGACCTACCTGCGTCAGCAGCTCGCGGATACGAGAAGGCATTTGCTCCCGGGGAACCTTATTATTTTCCAATACAAAAGCCAGTTCCTCGTCCGCATACGACATACAAAACTGCGTATCCGGATCTTGAAATACGACACCCGCACGCGCCGGAATGACAGCAGCATCACATTTCATCGGCACTTCTATCGTGCGTGGAATCAGACCGCTCAGCACCTGGAGCAGCGTTGATTTTCCACATCCACTCGGTCCAAGCAGCAGCAGCTTTTCCCCCTTGCGGACGGATACAGACATATTGTGGAAAATCAGTTCCTGCTCACCGGGAAATTTCAAACGAAGACGAGTGACCGACGCCACTACATCTTCGGCTACCCAACTCATTAGTCCAGCCCCTTATAGTCCTGTTCCGTTGCGGGTCTCAAGGTACGTGTCACCCCGGTGACTTCCAGCGCCTTAGCCAGATAGAACGCGAACACCCCGGCAATCACAATACTACCAATCATGCGGAATCCGACATACAAAACATAGTTCCAGGTCGAAAGCTGATCAATATACCCGTAACTGAAGTCTAAAATCAGGGAGGCTATAGCCGATCCAACCGCGGCCAGGGAAGTGACCCACAGATTGGCGTTCCGGTACAGAAAAACCGCAAAAAACAGCTCTGCTCCCAATCCTTGCAGCAAGCCATAGTACAAGGTAGACATCCCCCATTCACTTCCCAAAAAAGCACTGACCGTTGCCGCTGCCACCTCTGCCAAAATCGCAACTCCCGGCTTGCGGATAATAAGGTATGCGAATGTGCCCGCCATAAACCACATGCCATACACCAATTGCTCGGCGTTCAGCCCAAGCGGTTTCACCAGATCATACGCAGGCCCCCATATTTTATAGACCAACCCAAACACGACGGCGATCACAATCGTGACCAAAATATCCGTCAGCTTCAATCCTTTAGACGCTTTTACAGCAGTATTCATTATGATGTGCTCCCCTTTTCCCTTAAAATGGGCCTCGTGGCCATGAAAAAAAGCCTGTCCGGAGCTGAATCTCCAGGCAAGCTTTATGCGCAGTAAAAGGTGGATCACCATACAAAACATGATTCGTCGATATGCCTCATATAACCAGTAGCCCAAGCGCAGCCGTCTAGCTTGATTATAAGATATGAACCGAATCTATCGACAACCGCGAAACAAGCGGCATTCCTGTATAGTGTTCCAGGTTTCTCTACGCTGGCATTACCCAGATCAGATTTCACGGTCGATGGCAAGGGCCACCCTCTCAGCCTGACTTTCTCAAGCTCCCGACAATGCTTTTTAATTCACTATAATGTACACCACATCTATTGCTTTGACAATCCTACAATCCGAAAAAACGTTTTGCCGTCTCCGTCGTCGCGATTTCGATCTCCATAATGCTTCGACCTGTACATTCTGCAACCGTAGCGGCAATATGTGCGAGATAGATCGGCTCATTGCGCCCTTCCTTCGGCTTTACAGGTAAATTACGCGGGGTGAGAAATGGAGCATCAGTTTCAATCATCAGACGGTCCAGCGGAATATCCCTGACCAGTTCACGCAAATGCTTCCCGCGTCGTTCGTCGCAGATCCAGCCTGTAATTCCGATGTACAATCCCATGTTTACATACGTATGCAACTCCTGCGCGGTTCCGGTAAAGCAATGTACCACCGCCTTATCTACCAACCCATCATGTTCCCGCAGCATAGCCGCGAAATCCTCATGCGCATCCCGCTCATGCAAAAATAACGGCATTTTCAGCTCACCAGCCAGCTTAATCTGTTCCCCAAACCATTGACGCTGCACATCACGCGGAGAGAAATCGCGGTTATAATCCAGCCCGCATTCCCCGATGGCTACGACCTGCGGCTGACCCGCCAGCGTACGGAGCTGTTGAATCGTATCCGGGGTACAGCCTTTGGCATCATGGGGATGCACACCAGCCGTCGCATACAGCTTTCCGGGGTAACGTGCCGCATACTGAGAAGCCTCCCGGCTGCTGCGGACACTTGTCCCGGTAATAATCAGCGGTGTAATCCCTTCAGCTGCCGCTCTCTCCACCACCTGCTCCCGATCCTCATGAAACGAACGATGCATCAGATTTACACCAATATCAATCAGTGACGTACCCATTTCAGTTCCTCCTTTATAAAACGATAATCTCGGACCATGTTCCCATACCATTATTTCTCCCGATTCATAGTCAACGAACCAGTCTTTACAGATCGGCTTGCCATACTTCCTTCACCGCAGCACGGAACAAATCATCCAGTTGCTGATCACGTCCACCCTCCATATGCTGGAGCAAAGGCGCCTTTTGTTCAAAATAAGCCATTTGCTGCTGGATATAATCATTTACCACAGAAAGCTGTGGCTCAATATCCAGTTCCTCGCCCGCTTTTTTACGTTGCAGCAAATGTCCGATCACCTGATAAAGCCCTGTATCTGCCGGAATTAATTCCTCCAGCAAGTCTTCGAATTCCATCGGAGGCATACTGTTATAGCGTTCAATCCAGCCACACGCCAGCAACGGGCGCAGCACATAAAAATACTTTTTAATCTTCACCTGTTCTCCTTGCAAATAATCCCGATAGTTTCCCCGCGCCATATTCAGATAGTGATACATACAGGACTTAGGCGAAAAAGTTAACGGCGATATAGCGCGAATCTGTTCTGCCACTGAATATGGCTCCAGATAGGGAATCGGGGATTGCAGCCATTCCAACAAAGGCGGATTGGACTTGCGAAACAGATTGAGCGCCTTTTTCAAATCCCAGCCGTTGATATCCAGCAAATCGCTGATTGGACGCTCAATCACATCCCGTTTATCAAAAATGGACAAATACCACTCCACCGGCCTTACATAAATAAAACGTACATCATAGTCACTATCCTGTGAAGGAAATCCCCACGCCCGACTGCCTGATTCACAGGCATATACAATGCGCACCTGCTCCTCCTGCTCCAAAACGCGCAGCTCCTGCAATATCGTTTCACGCATTTCCGGTCTGATTGAATCCCGCTCATGTTTTATATCTGTCATGCTATTCCCTCCCTAACCGCCCTTTTATATCTTGATATTTCCTGAATGCTCCTCATTCATTCTACACCCCGTCTTGGCTGACGGATTCTACTTGGTATTTATATCATCCTATATTTTGCTTGCCGCGAACATGGCGAAAGTATTACAAAGATGAATAAATTCCCTTTTTCCCGCATCTCTTCCCTGTTAGAATAAAGGGATACTTATTTTCGGAGAACGGCAACAGAAACGGGGAATCCGCCATGGCGAGAGAGAGCTTTGATAAAGAAATTCAATTTCTGCGCATGCTGACACTGACGAGTGGCGCTTATAATCGGCAGCAATTTGCAGACAGACTGGGCATTTCCGTACATACCTTTGATAAAACGATCCGGCGTCTCAAAGAAATCGTTCAATCCGTGCAGCAGCAGTTACCAGCGGAGCAGGGACATGACTTCAATGAAATGCTGCGCTTCAACTACTATGAATCCGCTGATCCACTACTGCTATTCCTGTTTCGGGCCAAATCACTCAAGGAGTCGGAAAGCGTCCGCCTGGCCCTTCTGTTGACAGCGCTACAGTCACAACCGCTGACCACCATGGAGCTGCTGGATGCCTGCTGCGACGGGCTGCCTCCCGACAGTACGCTCCCGGATGAGAAAACGATCCGTTCGGACCTGAAATATCTGGTCGAAGTCGGCGTGGTTCGCAAGGAGCCCGGCGGCAGACCTTATCGCTATGCTGTTCGCAATGATCTGGTCACTGGACTGACGGACGAGGAATTACTGGACCTGTATGACTTTGTGGACATTATGGCGAATACGCACCTCTCCTCTGTACAGGGATATCTGCTGCGCGATCTTTTAAAAAAAGCCATGCGTCGTCAAGCCGGAGATCAGGAAATGGTGGAACCTTTTTTATACAAATACCACTATTACTCACGCATTCTGGATGAGGCCCATATTCATCCGCTTCTTCACGCCATTCGGCAACGTCGCTATGTGACTTTTTTGTATTTTTCTACAGCCAAACGAAGCATGTACGGGTCACAGAACACAAATCCGCTGTTTGAAAAAGAAACCGAAGGCCGTGAACACACCATTCTTCCCTTGCAAGTCATCTATGATCATCAATACGGGCGTTGGTATGTGCTGGGTCAGGTGGGGGGCAAAGGAATCATGAAGTTCCGCATGGAGGGCATGACACAATTGGCGGAGGGCGAACCCGTGTCGGAGCAGCGTTTTGCCGACCTGCTGGCCGTGTTGGAAGAAAGAACGCGGTATAGCTGGCTTGTGGATACCGGGCGCACCGTGAAGGTGCGGGTACGTTTTTTCAATCCCGAAGGTGCCAAACGCAACTTTATTCGGGAGCGTGTGCTGTTGCAGGGACAATGGGGAACGATCACGGAGGAAGAAAGTGAATCCTTTATCTATGAAATTACAGTGAATGGAATCACCGAGATTAAACCATGGCTACGCAGCTTTGGATCAAGCTGTGAGGTATTGGAACCCAAGCGGCTGCGTCAGGAATTCAAGCAGGAATGGAAGGAGCTTCAAGCCTATTATGAGCCTATTCGAGAAAATATTTAACTACCAAATCGTCTCGCGGCTGGATGAATCGGGCGCTTTTGCTACTACATCGCAGGAAAGAATTTGGCTCCAGTCCATGCTGGCAGATCCAGCGGCGGCAGAGGCTTTTACCCCGTCTACGCTCGATAAGCTTCGGCTGATGCTCGCAGATGACGAGCCGCTGGAGGTCGATGGCAGCTTGAGGGAAAAAGCAGGCATCCCTGCCTCCCCGGTTTATCATCCGCTCCTGCGTATATTACGTCCCATCCTGCGGTCACGCTCAGGTATCTGTATGAGCTACAGAATGCGCAACGGGCGTGTTCATGAGCGTATATCCGGCTTTCCGTATAAACTGGAATTTTCCATGGTCAAAAAGGAATGGAGCCTGCTTTGGTACAATCGCAGACACCGTGCGTTGATGTCCACCAAGCTGCCTAACATCGTAACCATCACCGAAGAGGAAATTCCACCTGAAGAGACCGAGAAATTCACCCAACGTATACTCGGTATTCTGGAGTCACGCAAAGAACAGGGCATCATCGAAATTATTCCTGTCTACAACGGGGAAATGTCCCGTATTTTATACGCCTTTTCCTGCTTTGAGAAAGAAGTAGAGTATATTCAGGATGCGGATACCTATCGCATTACGCTCACTTTTCAGGCAGACGAAGATGAATATGTACTGTCCAAAATCCGTTTCCTCGGCAAACGCGTCAAGGTCGTCCAAGGCTCCCGGCTCATTTCCCGAATGAAGGAAACAACCGCCAGGGCACTTGCAAGATACGAAGAGGATTAGCCGCTGAAAAAATATTAATACGTCCAATAAAAAAAAGCCCTCACTCTGTCCATAAGACAAAGAGCGGGCCTATTCAATTACGGTTTGTATTACCAAGTCATACTCTTTCATGAAAATGTGCCTGCTATAACAAGCTGAGAAGCATTCCAAAGTTACGGCAAAGCTTGTCCTCGTGCGCTCACATACAGTTCATACCATTCCTCACGGGTCATCAGCTCACTCTGGCGCTCTGCGTCCTGACACGCCTTGATCCGTTCAGGATTGGCGCTGCCAATCACGGGCTGAATCCGTGCCGGATGCTTCATGAGCCAGCCAAGCACGATGGACTCACGTGTCGTTTCCTTTTCAACAGCCAGCTTTTGCACCAGCTCTGCTGTTTGGCGTATATGCTCCGGCTCCCCGTCCAAAGAACCACCGCTAAAACGTCCCTGTGCCAGCGGACCCCACGCTTGAAGCTGAATATCCTCCGTTTGGCAGAATTCCATTAAGCCTTCGCCAAAATGGACATTCGTCCCCGCTTGTTGATTCACATGCACCGTCTGATCTATAAAGTGTAGATGCGCCAGGCTCATCTCCAATTGATTAGCAATCAGCGGCTCCGCCAGGCTGCGCTCCAGAAACTGAATTTGGCTTACATTCATATTGGAAACGCCAAAATGCCGTACTTTACCGGATGTCTTGAGCTTGCTGAACGCCTCCGCCACTTCTTCCGGCTCTACCAGTGGATCGGGACGGTGCAGCAGCAGGATGTCCAAATATTCGGTGCCCAAACGCTTCAGAATACCATGCACAGACTCCATAATATGAGCATATGAAAAATCAAATCGCCCTGGGAGCGTACCATCTGGCAGGAAAATGCCGCATTTGGACTGGATAACGATCTGCTCGCGCAAACCAGGCTGTCCCTTCAAAATCCGGCCGAAAATTTCTTCCGCTTTCCCCATACGATAGATGTCTGCATGATCGAACATCGTAATGCCGATGGAACGTGCGGCTTCCACCGCTCTTTCTGCTTCAACAATATGCTCCTGCGTAAATGGCGCCTGGCTCCATTCTCCGCCAAAAGGCATACAGCCCAGAACCAGACGACTATCGGAGATTCCACGTTTCTGTAAAGGCATAATCTTCATATTGTTCCTCCTTCACTCTTTTTATCCGAAAATCCCCATGCTCAAATAACGCTCTCCTGTATCCGGGGCAATACAAAGCACCCGTTTGCCCGCTCCCAAGCGCCGCGCTTCCTGAATTGCCGTCCATATTGTAGCTCCGCTGGAAGGTCCGACAAGAATTCCTTCCTGAGCAGCAATGGCCCGTGTCATCGCAATCGCATCCTCATCCGAAACCTGTATGATTTCGTCATAAATATCCGTATTCAGTACGGCAGGAACGAATCCCGGGCTAGTACCGACCAGCTTATGCGGACCAGGCTTGCCCCCTGACAGCACTGGCGAACCCTTCGGCTCCACCACGACAACCCGCAGATCCGGCAAATGCTGGCGCAGTACCTCACCCGTTCCTGTAATCGTACCGCCTGTTCCCGAAGAAGCGACGAACACGTCCAGCTTGCCTTCTGTCTGCTCCAAAATTTCAAGTGCAGTCGTTGTACGGTGGATATCCGGGTTGGCCTCGTTTTCAAATTGATGCGGGATAAAGCTCCCTTCAATCTCAGCCCCCAGCTCCAGCGCCTTGCGAATCGCTCCTGACATCCGTTCTTCCGCTGGTGTCAGCACAACCTCAGCCCCATACGCTTTTAAAATATTGATTCGTTCCCTCGTCATATTCGACGGCATGACCAAAATCGCACGGTAGCCTCGGGCAGCCGCATTCATCGCCAAACCGATCCCCGTGTTGCCACTGGTCGGCTCAATAATGGTTCCACCCGGCTTTAAGTGTCCAGCCTTTTCCGCCTCGTCAATCAAATTACCCGCCGCCCGATCCTTAACACTGCCGCTGGGATTAAAGTATTCCAGCTTCACATACACTTCCGCATCCTGCGGTCCGGTCAACCGTTGAAGCCGCACACAAGGCGTATCTCCAATTAAATCTGTAATACTATGTACCACTTTAAGCGTCATCATTGTATCCTCCTTGGATGAGTCCATATTATAAAAATAACATATTTAACCCGCTCATACCTGTCGCTTTTGTAAAATACATAAATCTTATCTGCTTAGTATGTAAAATTCTTGCAAATGGGTCGCAAGATGTGGCTTCTAATGATATACTCGCATTACTATTTTTCAGGAGGATACAAGACATTTATGAGTACTCAAGAAAATTTGACAGCCCATCGCTTTCCACCCTCCTTGCTATGGTTGACACTCGGTGCCTTCGCCATCGGCATGACCGAATTCGTCATTATGGGGCTTCTGCCTAATGTAGCCCAGGATCTTCATGTTACCATCCCGCAAGCCGGACAGCTAATCACCAGTTACGCGCTTGGTGTAGCCATTGGCGCACCTGTGCTCACCGTATTGACTCACAAGGTACCGCAAAAAAAGCTGTTATGCCTGCTGATGATTATATTCATTTTAGGCAATCTTTTTTCCGTCATTGCTCCCAACTACGAGCTTCTGATTGTAGCCCGTATGGCTACCGCGTTATCGCACGGAACCTTTTTGGGAGTGGGTTCCCTGATCGCGGCGCGGCTGGTCCGTCCTGATAAGCGGGCTGGTGCCATCTCCATGGTGCTGACCGGACTGACCGTAGCCAACATTATCGGCGTGCCCTTTGGCACCTTTATCGGACAGCAGCTCGGCTGGCGTGCTTCCTTTGGAGCCATCGTTGTGATCGGCCTGATTTCTCTCTTTGGCATCATCCGGTACATTCCGGTCATGCATCAGGACAAGCCTTCCAGTCTCAAACAAGAAGTCCGAAGCCTGTTTAATCCGAAGGTACTGCTGATGCTGCTCACAGGTGCTGTCGGTTGTGGTAGCCTGTTCACCGTCTTTACGTACATCACGCCTTTACTGACCGACATTAGCGGCTTTGCCGAGCATAGCATTACGTGGATTCTCGTCCTGTTTGGCCTCGGCGTAACCATCGGCAACATCGTCGGCGGCAAGCTCGCAGATTGGAAACTGCTGCCGTCGCTGATCGCAAACTATGCCGTATTGGCAGTTATTTTGGCCATCCTGACGTTCACGCTTCAAAGCCCGGTGCTGGCCGTCATCACTGTCTTTATCTGGGGCATTGCCGCGTTCGGCATTATGCCCGGCATTCAGGTTCGCATCATGAATCTGGCCTATGAGGCTCCTTTGCTCGCTTCTACCTCCAGCCATTCCGCATTGAATCTGGGCAATGCAGGAGGCGCTTTTATCGGCGGGGTCGTCATTAACCAAATGGGACTCGCCGCCATCCCATGGGTCGCATCTCTTATCACTGTCGGTGGCCTGCTTCTCATGCTGGTCAGCTACGTCATCGACCGCAGAACTGCTCAATCTGAAGCCGTAGCGGGGATACAATCCTAAATTGGATTAACTCGTTAGAGAAACCTTGGCTACAGATATTGAGTTTTGACCTATTTGATATCAGCACTGCGAAACATCGAAGAGATTCTTGTGATAAGTCACACAGGGATCTCTTTTGATTTCTACACCAACAAAAACTAACCTTATCGCACTTTCGATATTAATTTTTTTCAAATCTTTTAGGTATACAAATAAAGGGGACAGATACAATGGAAATATAGGAAGTTGTAGTTTATTTGCAGTTTAACTTGCAGTTTGATTGCAGTTTATTTAGAATGGAGGCATAAAGAGGTGAATATGGTGGCGTTATCAACAGAGGATAAAATAATATTCGAAAACTTCATAACTGAATCTTCACGATCCCCGGAGAAAGCAGAAGTTATTTTGAAGGTTTTTCATAACATCGCTGTGAGATTTAATGCGTTACCTGCAAACTTGGAATCAGAAATTACTGAAATCATTCAGTTCGGACGTGTAGGCGATGAGAACTTAGATATCCTTACAAAAGGTTTAAAGGACATAAGCGCTAGTATACTCACTCTGGCGGAGGAAGAAATATCACCTTCATATTCGACAGGGCAGTTAGCTAAAATGTTTGGAGTTAGTATATCAACTATTAACAACTGGATTGCCGCAAAGCGATTTGTAGGATTCGTCAGAGAGGAAAAAAATAAACAGGCCCGAATTAACGCTCGAACCTTGTGGATCTCCCCTACAGGAGAACACATTTCCTTGAAGGAAGTAGCTACATTATACAAAGAAAACCAAACCAAGTTAAACATGGATAAGACCGAATCTCAAATAAATCACATTCGTTATTCTGTAGATATGATCAATTTTTATGAAGAACGATATGGTAATTCGTTCGAACATGTGCTTAAAGAGAAAGGAGAACCAAGTATGTCTAATGATTTTAAATGGTCAAGAGAAGGTAAAGAGTGGCGAGCTTCTCTTCAAGAAATCAGCCCTAATTGATAGGAAATCCTGCTTCAAACTTGGAGTTATTGAAAAGAACCTTCGGGGATGCCATTTCGCTTGTTCGAGATACAGATAGCACTGGCAAGACAAGCACCGCTTACGCCCAGCGAGCGACCCTTGTTTTTGTAGATGACTCCAAGTTATACATAACTGAACATATACGACACGGTGTTATTACACACTATTACTACGATTGGATTAGCAAAGACGATAAACAGGTTCTAGCTAAATTCCACTGTGAACCACATCAAGATGAGGATTATCAAACTACAACAGAGCCCTACCACATTCATCCGCCTGAGTACTCAAAGTTAACGAACCAAACCCGCTTTGCTAACCATTCATTTACTAGCTTATTTGCCATAGTAGAAGGTATATTTTTATTTCATATTATCCCCAACAAACCACATATTTAGAATTCAAAAAGGAGAGGGTAACCCCCTCTTCCTTTTACTTATTCAAACGATGGCTTTTAAATACTGCGACGTTACCTGCTCAGCTTAACCAATTCTCGAAAAAGTCCCGATACCCCTGCTTCATCACCCTGCTCGAAAACTTCTCCATGGCATACGACTGATTTTCCGTGGAAACCCGACGGGGTGAGGCAGTAGCCATATTGACCAGCTCGAACCAGTTTTTCTCATTGCCCGAAAAAGAGTGCGTGGAGCTGATATGTCCGTAGCAAGGATGCTCAGGCTTCACGACGATTTTCCCCATAGCCAGTGCTTCGGTCAGCGGCATCGCAAACGTGTCGAATTTGGAGCAGCTCCAGTATACTTTCGCCGTATTCATCAGCGCGAATACCTCATCCTGCATCAACGCAAATTGAAGCTTCACATTGTCAGGGATATCGTACTTCTTCATGCTTTCCTTATAGCGTTCTCCGCCAAACACCATGTAAACTTCCTTGTCGGGATTATGCCGCGCATACTCCAATACCAGATCAGGACGCCGATTCTCTTCATCCCTTCCGATCCACATCACCCGATTCTCCACTACCTGCGAAGGGTCAAAATGCTTTTCCACCAGCCGCTCATTAAATCCAATCGGGATAACTGTCACATCCGTTACACCAAATTTGGATGCCATCTCCTGCTTGAGAAAATCAGTCTGCACAATAGCCTTGTCCACGATCTGATAAAAAGGCTTCATCATCTCATAGCCTGTAAGCGCCGGATCAGGAAAACTGTGCGGAAAAAGCACGCTATTTTTAAAGAACATTTTTAAATATGTAAAGCCGGATACCGTATAAATAACATCCTCAATCTGCTGCTCATGAAGCTGATCGAGCACCACGTCATAATTAACAAGATCACCCTTTTCATGCTCATAACCGGGAAGCCAGTCATGGCTGCTAACATGGCGCTCCGGTGACACAAATACGATATCCACGCCCAACTCCAGCCCGATCTGCTTCAGACGTTCCGCAAAAATACGCGGGCCCTGCGCTTCGGCAAACTGTATTTTTCTCATGACCAAACCGACTTTTTTCATATATGTCCCCACCTTTGTTTACGATCTGTACACACGCTGTAGCTCAAACTCTTTATTCACACCTTCTGACTTGTCCCCATTCCAGCATCGCTGCGCATTGGTTCAAACAGGCTAACGCCTCGCCCCGTTGGGCCTCTAATTGCTCTCTTGACCATTTATCACCGTTTATATGCAATTTCGTTCCGATCCTTCGCAAATCACTTTCAATTAACAACAGCATCCACAGTGAAAATACCACGGCAAACATGCTGTATTCTTGCATAAATGTGCCCCGCTCCAGTCCTGCTCCCAGCAGCTCCATCTGCTCCAAATACCTGTCCAGCAAGCAAATTCGCAAGTCGGGCGTCATACGCCGGGGAAACAACGGATGGGACATGTCGATCAGATGATACACATCCCAAAGCGGTGTGTTCAAATGGGTATGCTCCCAATCCAGCACCACGAGCCGATCCCCGCTTAGCGCATAGTTTCCCGGATGAAGGTCACCATGAGACAGCACTAGCTGCGGTGAAAAAACGAACTGATCCAACTGTGCATACATACGCTGAACCTGCTGTTTAGGAACCCCTAACGAGCTGCAAAGCTTCAACACATCAAGCTGGCGCATGTACAGCTCAGCAACCAAGTCTTGAATAAGCGGCTTCGGGCCGCGCTGTGGCATTCCAACAAAACCATCCGGTGGCAAAGCATGCCACCCGGCTACAAGTCCAACCACTTGCAACATGACTTCTTTATCATGCAGATGATCTAATGGACCAAGGTCCTCAAAAATCATCCACTCCCCACTGCCATCTTCCCCCGAATCAGACCAGGCAAGCAATCGGGGATAAATCGACGGTAGTGAAGGAAGTACATGCTCATACACCCATCTCTCCCGGCCTGCTTGCTCATCATTGGTCAATGGCTTGAACACATAACTCTCAGAAGGTGACACGTAAAAACGTTCAACATGCCGACCATTTGTACCTGTATATAAAACTTCCCGACTCCATACCTGCGTATCATTCAAAGTACCGTCAACATTCACATATGGATGAAATAGATTCATAGCTACCCAACTTTTTTGTATAAAATGTAATAGCACGATCATATCACAGTACTCGTTCTGAACGAAGCCCGGCTTGTCTTTTGAGCATTCCAACGGTATCTTTCAGTAGCACGAAAAACAAATAAAAGCTAAATAGGGGCTTGTCCCATTCAGATCCAAGCGATCTGTTGGACAAGCCCCTTCTCATTCAGGCAAAGATAGAATCAAAATCTACCGATTTCCATCCCCGCTCCTATCCTATTCCGATTAATATTTACTATTCCCGGACTCGCTCGTATTACCGGATTTAAAGCCCTTGAACAATTGTGGCACATTATGATAACGAGTGTTCGTGATTTTAGCTTTGCTGTTAGGACCATCCGATCTCAGGATCGAATCCTTTACGTTGGAAATATCCGAGTTATCCAGAGTCATATTCACTGTGAATTTAGAGCCCCCAAGTTGGCGAACCAGCTTTCCGATATCATCGGCTCTAAAGTTTTTAATGTTAATTGTGCCTTCCGCATTGATTTGGAACACTTTGTCATATGCATGATACGCTCCGCCGCCCGTAATGTTTACCGTGCCTGCTTCTTTAAGCGTCAAGGCATCTTCACCTACATCCTCCCATGTTACGTTGGAGATCGTGCCATTACCATAAACATGTACGCCATCCGCAGCAGGCGCAGCAATGATCACATTTTTCAAAGTTGCACCATTTTCAAGCTTGAAAATAGGCTTTTGGGCCTCAGCCTGACTTCCGTCACCCAAGGTTTTTGGATCAGCAACTACAGTCTTCCCCTTACCATCGTATACTTCTCCAGCTTTTACAAGAATGGTTTTACTAACGACTTCTGGAGCTGCATGGGCAGAATAATTACCGACGAATAAAGCGACCAACATACCTGATAAAAAGATACCCATTCCTTTTTTCAATACTTTAGCTGTGTTTGTGTTCATTTCAATTCATCCCTCTCGTACATGTTTTTTTATTTCCGCCACTCAATTCGTAGTTGACTAGAGCCCGTAGACCATATCACCGCCTTTATACAATGAACCCAATCGACCGATACATGTCTATAACATATATGTAACTATTAAGATATGTATACTTGGTATTTGGTTCAAAGTAGGTTACTTACCTTGTATAAAATAAACACATAATGTAAATACAGCGATTTCATTTACATTATGCATAATTCCATTATAATCGCACTTCCAATAATTTCAATATATTTTTCGGTAAATTATGCTCTTTTTTTCAATTAAGTACACAAAATTCACTTTTTTATACTTGTACAAGTTTATTTTTCGCAAAATTACGCATGAAATTACTTTATGTACTAATCCGTCTTACATTTTCAATATCATCCATATGGTAATGAACACCATTTTTATCTTGTTCCTTTCTCCTAAAGTGATCTATGCTATTGAATGACACGTTTGATGAACGTATAATATATTTATGTATTTAGCGCTTTGAAGCGTTACAATCTCAACATTACTGGTGGGAAAAGAGTGGTTATGATGCAAAACAAGAGAGAGATTCCATTAAGAGAACAGAATATTGTGCTCATTGGCTTTATGGGTGTAGGCAAAACAACGATCGGTTCCCATCTCGCGCGCAAGCTGTATCGGGACTTTGTGGATATTGATCAGGAGATTGAACAAGAGTACAACATGCCGACAACAGAAATTTTCAAAACATATGGAGAAAAAAGATTCCGTGAGATTGAAAAAGATCATATTCTCAAACTATGCAGCAATACCCGCCTGAAAGTCATCTCGGTTGGCGGCGGTGCCTTTTTACAAGAAGAGGTTAAACAGGCCTGCTTGGCTTCATCTATTGTCTTCTTTTTAGATTTAAATTGGGAATCCTGGAAGGATCGACTCAAGATGCTCATCGATACCCGGCCCAATCTGCAAAACAAGAATTTGGAGGAAATCGAAGCTCTTTTCCGTTCCAGACAGGACATTTACGCGGTGAATCACTCCAGGATCGATACAGATCAGTTGGATGCGGAAGAAGTCGCAGACTATATTATTCAAACTCTAAATCTCGGTTGGGAATTGTATGAGCCCACCCGTGGATTGAATTAGAGTTACAAAAAAGGAGGGCTCCAGCATGCTTATCACATGGGGGCCTTCCTTTTTTGTTCACTGCGGGTACCTTGCTTGCTGGCAGTAATGCCATGCGTCTTTTAAGAATGCCTATGCAGTACCGTCAATATCTCTCTCAGTTCAGTGACAGGAATCTGCCCCGGCGCGGAAGCTTTCTTAGCGGCACCAAAGGTTAAAGCTGAACCAAACAGCTCTCCGGTCAGACGGCTCACGACACCTTTTCCCGCCATCGACATCGTAATAATAGGCCGATCTGCATATTCCTCTGCCATGGTACGGGTGGCATCCAGCAAGGTCAGCACATCGGCCGTACTTGTCGGCATGACCGCTATTTTAGGCAGATCGCCTCCCAACTCCTGAGCCTTACGCAACCGAGATACGATTTCCTCCTTCGGCGGCGTCTTCTGGAAATCGTGGTTGGATATAATCACGGATACGTTATGCTTATGCGCAGCTTCCACCAGCGTCTTCACATCGGCTTCGTCATTAAAAAGCTCCACATCAATGATATCTACCTGTCCCGTTTCGGCTGCCGTGCGGTTCAACTCCACATAACTCGCTGTACTGATTTCCTTTTCCCCACCTTCCCGGGCGCTGCGGAACGTAAAGACGAGCGGAATATTCGCCAAGATGGACCGGATTTCAATCAAGGCAGCCTTAACCTTCTCCAAATCCTCTACATGCTCGAAAAAATCGACTCTCCACTCCACGATATTCAGGTCGAGTGTACGCAAATGGGTAGCTTCTTCCTTCAGTTGCTCCAACGTTTCTCCCACCATCGGAACACAGATTTTAGGCGCGCCTTCACCGATCAAAACATCTTTCACCTTTACGATTTTTGCCATATCTAACTCACTCCCAAATCATAGTTTTAAATCAAGCATTTACAATATTTCATAGTATAACGCATTCTGAATGAGCCAGCTGATGATTAGGTTCAGCCTGTCCTACTATTCCGTTTCCAGCGCGATTTTGGAGGGCAATTCGCGATTCGCTGGAAAAACGGTACTGTATCGGAAATTAACAAATACCGCCAGCACCATACCCAACACATTCACAATAATAGCCAGCATGAACACACTGGATATTTGGGAATGTTTCAAAAGGAACCCCGTAAACACAGGAATGACCGTGTATGACAGAGAAGTTGCCGTGTAAATAAATCCCGTAATCTGTCCTTTACGTTGACTGAAAAATTCACTCATCACGGTCAATGTCAGCTGAAGCACACCCGAAATGGAAAACCCGATGACACATGAGCTAATAATGGCCGCAGCCTGTGATTTGAAAAGGAGCAATGCTCCAAAAGCCAACAAAGAAATGCATGGATAAATGAGAATAATGTGAACAGGTTTGATCCACTTTCTTAACACAATCACCAATACGAACACGGATACGAGAGAACCGACATTGTAATAGACTAATAACCTCAGGGACTCTGATTCAGTCATACCGATAAACTGCTGTCCAAAAGTAGGCAGCCACAACTGAACGATGTACAGCAAGGTAGGCCCGGTAAAGCCGAGAACAATAAGGCACAGTCCTTCTTGCCAGAAGCGCGGCTTGCTCCGGTCATTTGATTTTAGCTCCACCTTTTGTTCCACGTCAGACACGGTAGTATCGTGAACTGGCTCCTTGGGCGCCTGAACCTGCATGTCTGGAAATTTCATTTTGAACAGGTAAATCGCATTCAGAGCAAATATGAGTGCCGGTAAAAAGAATGAGAATCCGTAAAAAATATCGTGATTCATAAGAAAGATAATCATTAACGGCAAAAACGCCGCTCCGATGGATATAAAACCTCTCACCAATACAGTAGCCGAACCGGAAGATTGAGGAAAAGCTTCGATCAGAGCTGGATAGGTGCCTGAATCGAGAAAAGAATTCGCTACACCTGCCAGCACAGCCAGCACCATCGCAATTTCAAAGCTGGGGCTTAGCGGTATACCAACCAAAAAAACGGCCATTAGTAGCCCTGCGGCTATAATAAACGGCTTGCGACCATAACGGTCGGAAAGCACCCCGGATATGTACAGCGTAAACAGCCTGCCAAATCCCATTGCGGATACCAGAAGACTGATTCCCGCCTGATCTGTATGCAAATGCTCGGTTAAAAAGGACATGTGTGACGCTAGCATTATATTAAACATACCGAACAGAAGATAGTTTACATAAAGGCCGGTCGCCACTGGAAAAGAAGAACGTTTCATCGTGAATTCACCTGCTTTTGTGAGTAAGTCTTGTGGTGCCACTAATGTGAATCATTTCACATCATCTGTGTCGATGATGAAGTATAGAACACATTTTTAAATTTATCAAGTTTAAATATTGCGAGACACACATTTAGACACGCTGATGTGTTTTCAAATAAAATTCCTCACCGTAGCTTAGCGCAAAGTTCCGAAAGTCCACTACAGCCGGGGATAAATACCTGTTTTTAATGCTCGCCAGATAGATAAAACGCTCATATTCGGGATTAACAATAGGCAATGTTTTGACGTTAAAATAATCCAACGATGAAATTCGGGGCATGACCGCAATTCCATAATTCACAGATACCAGCCCTGCCATCGCCGTGTCCTCTTCAATCTCGCAAATAATCTCCGGAGTAACTCCTACTCTGGCGAATAGATTTTCAATAATGGGACGTATACCGCTTTTCTTGTTAAAAAAGATAAAAGGATAAGCCGCCGTATCCTTGAGATCGATTTGGTCCAGCGAAGCCAGCGGATGATCTGGTGAAACAATAACGACCAGCTCCTGCTGAGCCAGCGGAATGAACTCAACGTCCGGTTCATTTTCCATGTGAGAACAGAACGCCACATCGTAATGCTCCTGCTTCAAGCCCTGGATAATATCGTTCGTGTTCCCTTGGTGAAAAGAAAAGGATATATCTTTACGGGCATCCGAGGCGGAGAAGGCCTGAATAATCGCTGGAATGAAGTGCGAGCCTAACGTGTAAATGAACGCCAGATCCACATTCCCATGGCTTGGACTAACCAATTCCCGCAAGTTGTGCTCTCCCTTCTCCAATTCATCCATCGCATGCTCCACATATTTCAGGAAAAATCGTCCGTATTTGTTCAGCCGAATATTCCTCCCCTGCTTTTCAAACAAATGAACCCCCAGATTCTTTTCTAATTCTGAAATCGCATGGCTTAAACTGGGTTGAGTAATACATAGTCGTAAAGCTGCTTGGGTAAAATGCTCCATCTCTGCAAGTACACGAAAATATTGTAAGTGCTTCAGGTTCATAATTATGTAGTTCCCTTCTTTAATTTATATTTTAAATTATAGACCTAAACTATGAAAAACGACAGAAATATGCATTGGATTTATAATAGCACTCCTTATATAATAAAGGCACAGAATCAATGTGAATAATTTCACTATTAGACCATGGATCTAAAAATTAAGTTGGGAGCTATACTCATGAAAAATCCTTATATCAGAATGGCAACAGGGCTTTACATCAACTATTTTCTTCTGGGTATGATCAATGTTATCCTCTCCTCAAATATGAGCTTCCTGACCGTGCAATTGAACACGGATAAAGCAGCCATCGGCTATCTGGTGTCAGCGATCGGGATCGGTAAGCTGCTGGCTCTCGGGGTAGCCGGGAAAATGTCAGACAAATACGGAAGAAAGCCGCTCGTTGTGATTGCATCATTTGCTTATTTAATTTTCCTGATCGGTATTCCCCTTGCACCCAATTATACGTTGGCATTCGTATTTGCCATTATCGCAGGACTTTGTAACTCCATGATGGATTCGGGAACGTATCCCGCATTAATTGAAGGTTTCGGAAAAAAAGCCGGCTCTGCAACGGTGCTGGTTAAAGCATCCGTCTCCATTGGTGCCATTATTATTCCGTTCATGATCGCATTCTTTATCAATCACGATATGTTCTACGGATACTCTTTCTTTATCCCGGCAGGTATTTATCTGCTGAGCGGTATCTTCTTGTCGATGACAGCCTTTCCTAATCACAAGGCTGAGGAACAAAAAGCTCCAACCGAGGCTGCCCAATCCGTGGATACATTCCGCACCGAGCCTAAGTTTTGGCAGGAGGGTCTGTCCCTGATCATTATCGGGTTTACTTCCACTGTATTGTTCATGGTCGTGCAGCTATGGCTTCCTACCTTTGGGCAAGAGGCTTTGGGTATGGAGAAAGCCAGTGCTATTAAACTGCTGAGCTACTATAGTATAGGTTCGCTGGTTTCCGTTATTCTGTTAGCCGTGGTACTTGGCAGATTCATTAAACCGGTTACTGTCATGATTGTGTATCCGTTTATTGCCCTGCTTTCCTTGCTGGCTTTAATTACTTGGCACAATCCTGTCGCTACGATAATCAGTTCGTTCTTAATCGGATTGTCTACCGCAGGTATATTCCAAATTGCTCTCACTGTTATGACGGAATTCTTCCGCAAAAACAAAGGAACTACGACTTCTCTCGTGAACATTGCAGCCAGTCTTTCGTTCATCCTGATGCCGCTAGCTACCGGGAGCATGTCCAAGAGCCTTGGAATTACTTCCGTGTTCATTCTGGATATTGCGATTGCCGTAGTCAGTATTTTGCTGGCCGTGTTTGTTGCTTATCGATATAAAAAAGTGTTTCATTAAACTACACAGATAACTTGGAGGCTTATATCATGAAAAATGCTGGGCGTATTGACGGAAGAACACAATTAATCGGATTGCTTGCTACACCGATCGGACATTCTTTGTCCCCGGCTATGCATAATCTTGCGTTTGAAAAACTGGGCCTGAACAACGCGTATATGGCCTTTGAAGTAGGAAATGAACAACTGGAAGAAGTGGTAAGGGGGATGCGTGCTTTGAACATACGCGGTTATAACGTGTCCATGCCTAACAAAACAGCCATTGTGCAGTACCTTGACGAACTGGACGACAGCGCTAAATTTACAGGTGCCGTCAACACCGTCGTGAACACGGAGGGTAAGCTGAAAGGCTACAGCACAGACGGATCTGGTTATGTTCGTAACTTGCGTGAACACGGTATTGATCTGAAAGGCAAAAAAATGACACTCGTCGGCTCTGGCGGTGCAGCTACACCCATTGCTATTGAAGCAGCTCAAGCAGGTCTGGCTGAAATTTCAATCTTTGCCCGTAATGATCAGTTCTTTGCCCGTGCAGAAGAAAATGTCCGTATTATTAATGAAGATATGAAACACACCCAAGTCAAAGCGAATATATATCCTCTGGAAGATCAAGAACAACTGCGTGAAGAGATCCGCACAAGTCATATTTTCGCAAACGGAACAGGTGTCGGCATGAAACCACTGGAAGGAAAAAGCGTGCTTGAAGATGTATCCATGCTTCGTTCCGACCTGATCGTGACCGATGTAGTATACAGCCCGGCTAAATCCAAGCTGATGGAACAAGCCGAATCCGTAGGTGCAACCGCCATTAACGGTCTGGGCATGATGCTGTGGCAGGGCGCACTTGCTTTCGAGCTGTGGACAGGCCAGGAAATGCCGGTCTCTTATATTAAAGAACAGCTTTTTGCTGACAAGCTGTAAACATAGAGCTACTAACAAACGCATCAAGCAATGAATTCCTTCTATTATATACTCATTTATGTACTCAAAAGACTATGCTCGGCGAATGAACACTTCTGCCATGCATAGTCTTTTTATTAATCCTTATACGGATCGAACTCATTCGCCCCCGCCATACATACTCCAATAGGCTTGAGCTCATGCAGAACCTCCACCGTCTCAGCATGAGCGTCCAGCACCTCGCGCAGCTTGCGGTAAACGAACGGGCTTTCATCCGTACCCGCTCCGCGCAGCTCGACACCATAGTTCTGAACGGCTTCCTTCATCTGCAAGTCCGTAATCTGCCCGCCGCTGCGCGTACGGGTTTTCCAGTTCATTTTACCGGCTGCCTGCGTACGGCTCATAATGCGTCCTGCACCATGAACTGTACTATAGTAGGAATCGCGATTTTCTACCGTATCCTTCCCACGTACAATCACCGAAATATCGCCCATGCTTCCGCCAATAAAACCCGTTTGACCAGGAGCCGAGGGAGTAGCACCTTTGCGGACTACAATCGTGTCACGTCCATCATGCTGCTCTTTCCAAGCGTAATTATGGTGATTATGCACGGCAAAGTCCGCTTCGGTGCCCATAATGCCAAGCACCTGATCTATTACATAATCCCGTCCCGCATAAGCATACCGTCCGGCAAGACGCATCGCACGGTAGTACATATCCCCCAACTCACTATTCATGTCCAGCAGCACTGGCGGTTGATCCATATGCTCTCCCGGCGCTTTTCCGAGAAACTCCCGCCCTGCCGCCAAGTTTAGAAATCCGCTTGCTGTTTTGTGTCCAAAGCCCCGGCTTCCAAAATGATTCGCAATCCAGACCTGACCTGTCGCTTCCTCCACGAATACGTCAACAAAATGATTACCACTCCCCACCGTACCCAACTGGTCTCTCGCCAAGGATTTCAGCTTGTCATGCTCCTGTTTCCCAATCGCAGCATATACCGCCCAATCCGGGTCATCGAACAGCTCATGATCTACCTGAACCGCATTTACACGGCCTACGCCAAAGGAAATATGACGTGCAATCTCATCCATAATGGATGAAATACGTGGCAAAATATCTGCTGCGGACAGCTTGGTCCTAACTGCCTTGTTTCCGCATCCGATATCATACCCGACACCCGAAGGTGAAATTTGTCCGTCATATACCATCACGCCACCAATCGGCTGACTGTAGCCTTTATGATGATCCGCCATCAGCAGCGCTTGAACCACATTACCGTTCTCGGCACAAGTACGGGCTTGAGATAACGCTCCTGAATCGGGTACTCCCCACACGCGCACTCCGTTGATTTCTTGATAAGCCATCGTTTCAGCCTCCTATATTTTGCTTCATATTCAAACGTTAAACCTGTTAATAGCATTATGTACGTTTTACCAGCTTCCGAACAGGGCGTAAGTATTACAAGCACAGCAGCAGACGTCCCCTAATAGAATGAAAAGGATATCCATGCAGCCAACAAGGCTGTAGGATATCCTTTTATACTATTCATATAGATCGCTCTGCTTTACATCATCGATGATGCTTATTGTGCCGCTGAATGCGTACGTTTAAAATCTTCTTTTACCGCGGCCAGCAGCGCTTCATCTACCAGGAGCTGCAACCCCGATAAGGCTAACGCCTTCGCGCCAGTCACTAAGGCTTCCTCTCCCTTGGCAGAGCCAGCCGCTTCCCGAAATTCCACCGTATGAGCGATCAGATCATCCGGTCTGATTTTAATGTAGGCTTGCGCAGTCGGAATGACATGGCTCACATTACCCGCATCCGTCGAGCCGATTCCGCCACGGGGTCCACGATCCAATTGTTCCCCTAGCGCTTCCAGCTCCCGGCCTACAACTTCATCCAGCGTATCGTTCAGAATGAAATCACGCACTTCATTTTGAAAACGTTCAATCTTCACAGTAGCCCCTGTTGCCAATGCAGCAGCTTCTGCGATATTGCGAACCTTCGCGGAAACCTCCTCCGTGCGCTGCCAAGTGCTTGCCCGAATGAAAAAGCGCGCCGATGCGTAATCCGGGATAATATTGGGCGCGTCTCCCCCATGCGTAATAATGCCGTGAATCCGTACATCGGTGGGAAGCTGCTGACGCAAGGCATTGATGCCGCTAAACAATTGAAGAACCGCATCCAGCGCATTAATCCCCTCCTCCGGTGATCCGGCTGCATGAGCCGCTTTGCCGTAAAAATGAAAGTCCAGCGGGTCAACCGCCAGGCTTGGCGAAGTCAGCCGGGTTACACCAGACGGATGAACCATCAGCGCAACGTCAATCCCTTCGAACAGCCCATGCTTTACATAGCTTCCCTTCGCACTGCCATTAGGCCCACCTTCCTCTGCCGGAGTGCCGAATACATACACCTCGCCTCCCGTCTCGTCAATCACCTGCGCCAAAGCGATGGCAGCAGCCGTACTCGCCGTCCCAATAATGTTATGACCGCAAGCATGGCCCAGGCCAGGCAACGCATCATATTCCGCCAGGTATCCGATTTTAGGACCTTGTCGGGTCGAAGCCTTACGAGCAACAAATCCCGTTTCGTGACCCGCTACGTTACGAGTTATCTCAAAACCCGCCTGCTGCAAAATATCCGTCAGTACCTTGGAAGCTTGAAATTCCTGATTGCCGATTTCAGGGTTAGCATGAATAAACCGACTTGTCTCCGTATAGAGCGTCCGGGAACCCTCGATTTGTTCTATAATCCGCTGCTTGTGTGTATCCACCGTATTCGTTGCACTCATCGCAATCTCTCCTCTTTTTTAGAATAATATGCTTTCAATCCTATTTTTCAAACGCCCTTACTTCTTTTGCGCTTTGACATCCGCCACCAGCTTATCCAATGTAGCCTGTAGCTCCTCGGCAGACTGGTCTACCACTACGTTGGCTCCTTTGGAATCCTGTTTTACAGCCTCTGCGACCTCCGGATCATGGTACAAATCCACAATCGTTTGGTAGGTTGCATTGTCCTTATCCTCTGCACGGGCGGCAAATACGTTAACATAAGGCTTCGCTTCCTCGCTACTTGCATCATCCTTGTAAATGGACGCGTCCAGCTTGAGCCCGGCATCTGTAGCGACACCGCTATTCACAGCCGAAGCTGCTACATCAGACAACACACGCGGCGTCTGTTGGGCGACGACAGGAACGATCTCCAGTTTTTTCGGATTGCCTTCGATCTCATCCGTGGTTGGATACAAGCCTGCACCCTTCTTCAATTCAATCAGCCCGGCAGACTGGAGCAGTTTCAAAGCACGTCCCTGATTGGAGGGATCATCCGGTATAGCAATTTTGGAGCCGTCAGGAAGTTCCGATACATCTTTGAATTTTTCGGAGTACAGCGCCATCGGAGCAATGACCGTTGCACCAATGGGAACAATGTTCAGATCATTTTCCACGTTGAACTGACTGAGGAAAGCCAAGTGCTGAAAGGAGTTCAAATCCACCTCTTTATTGGCAAGCGCCTTGTTGGGCAACGTGTAATCCGAAAAACTGATTAGCTCGATTTCAATATTTTTAGCCTCCGCTTTCTTCTTAAGCACATCCCAATATGTGTCTTCCGACCCGGAAACCCCGATTTTAACATGCACCTTGTCATTTGCACCTGCGCCTGAACCGTTAGCCGAGCACGCAGAAAGAAGAGATACACTAAGAATAGCGAGCAAACCCAAACGAATTATTTTTTTCATATCCATTTCCCCTCTAATCGTTATGTATGATGCCTGTTTTCAAATCAGCGTCGTAAAAATTTACGTGACAGGTAGTTCCCCGCATACTGGGCAACCTGTACAAAAATGATCAGCAAAACAATCGTGACAATCATTACCGAGGTATCGAACCGTTGATAACCATAGGTCATCGCCAGATTCCCCAGACCTCCCCCGCCCACGGTGCCCGCCATGGCAGAGAAGTCAATCAATGCCACTGTAATAAACGTCAGCCCGAGAATTAAAGGTCCCAACGCTTCCCGAATCAGCACACCCGTGATGATCTGATAAGGAGTCGCCCCCAACGCCTTGGCTGCTTCAATCATCCCCGGATCAATGGAAACCAGATTATTTTCCACAATCCTCGCTACAGCAAAGGCCGCTACAATGGTCATGGGGAAAATAGCCGCCGAGGTTCCAATGGTGGTCCCCACGACTAAGCGCGTAAACGGGCTAATCGCGACCAAGAAAATAATAAACGGAATCGGCCGGATGATATTAATCAGCAAATTCAAAAGCATAAATACAAATTTGTTTTCAAACAGGCTCCCTTTGCGTGTCACATACAACAACAAACCAATGGCAAGCCCCAAAATACTGGCGAAAACCAGCGTGACGACAACCATCAGAAGCGTTTCTCCTGTAGCCTCCACCACCTTCAGCCAAAATGTATCCCAATTAACTCTCATGATCGACGACCTCCCTGACTTCCACCGTCGTTCGCAGTTCTTCCACGACCTTATCAACCTCGTCTTCGGCCCCGATCAACTCCACAATGAGGCTGCCGAACAGTGCTCCCTGTAGCTCATTAATGCTGCCGTATACGATGTTGTAATCCAGATTGTATTTGCGTGTAGCCCTCGACAGCACGGGTTCACTTGTCGCCCCATCCCGAAAAATAAGTCTGTACAGTCGTCCGGCGTGGTGCTCCCGAATCTTTCTCAGCAGCTTGGGTGAAAGCTGATCGTTCAGCACTGAGCGAATAAAATTTTTCGTCGTTTTCGTCTGTGGATTGGCGAATACATCGAACACATTGCCCTGTTCTATCACCCTGCCATTCTCCATCACCGCGACACGGTCACAGATACTACGGATCACGTTCATTTCATGGGTAATGAGTAAGATCGTAATCTGATACTCTTCATTGACTTTTTTCAGCAGCTTTAATATATCTTCTGTCGTCTCTGGGTCGAGCGCCGAGGTCGCTTCATCACATATCAGAATATCCGGCGAATTTGCCAGCGCTCTGGCAATGCCAACCCGTTGCTTTTGACCGCCAGATAGCTGCTCTGGATACGAATCTGCCTTATCCTCCAGCCCTACAAATTGCAGTAGTTCCTTAACACGAGCATCAATCTGCACCTTTGGCAGTTTAGCCAACTTCAGTGGATAAGCCAAATTCCCATACACGGTACGCGAATTGAATAAATTAAAAGTCTGGAACACCATCCCGATCCGCCTTCTTAAATCCCTTAGCTCCTTGGGGCGTATCCGGGTAATATCCTGATCATTCACGACAATTCGCCCTTCCGAGGGACGCTCCAGCAAATTTACAAGCCGTAACAACGTGCTTTTACCTGCTCCACTGAAGCCAATGACGCCGAAAATCTCCCCTTTTCCAACGGATAACGTAACGTTTTCCAAAGCACTTACCTTTCGATTGGGCAAAGAAAATATTTTGCTGACCTGTTCAAACTTAATCAAACCTGCTTACCTCCTTACATCTGCACCTCTGCATTCCCACTTTTTTTAGTAATCCGGTTGAAATAATCGGAATTATAGTCTAAAAAAAGCTCCCTTGGCTCCGTTTATACCGGAGCTGGGATTATTTAACTATATACCGTATGGTTAACACCTTAAGACAAGAAGGAGAATCTGTCAATAAAAATGAATACATCCTTCATCCTCCTGTGATCACAGCCGCTTACACTTTTAGGTATATAAAAACCAAATAAGGCCGACCGGATGTTTGCAAAGTTTGCAAAACCGGCAGCCCTGTTTCCCTGTTCACTGTTTAAGAATATCGTTAAATCACTAACCAACTAACGTGCAGTCGTATCTTTCAAATCCGCTTCAAAGCGAAGGCCAATCTGCTGTCTTGCATCCTCCATCACTTCGGCGACTGCGAGTGAACATTCCAGTGAGTTAATGGAGCTATTGCGTTCTCCGCTTTTAATCAGATCAATAAACTCCTGAATTTCATAATACATCGGTTCGCGCGTCTGTGCTTTCGTCAAATCCTCAATCGTGCCGTCCCGATAATGAATTTTCACCTCATACGGTTGGCTAATTTTATCAATCACCATCGTTCCATTTTCACCCTGAATTTCAGCAGGTAAATATGAATCGGTAATTTTGGAATGCATCACAACGGCATCCATATCCGGATATCGCATAGCGATGCTGCCTTCCCCATCTACACCAGAGGACAGGAGCACACCAACCGCGCGAACTTCCTCCGGTTTGCCGAACAATGCCACCATAGGATACAGGCAATAAACCCCAAGGTCCATCAATGAGCCATTCGAAAAAGCCGGATTAAAGGCATTCAACACTTTTCCTTGCTTAAAAGCATCAAAACGTGATGAATATTGACAATAACTTGCAAAATAACGCCTAACACGGCCTATTTTATACATATGGTCTTTAACAATTTTAAAGTTTGGCATAAGCGTGGACTTAATGGCCTCCATTAGCAAAACATCATTGTTGCGCGCAGCCTCAATCATGCTCTGCACCTCCGTTGCATTGGAGGCAAACGGCTTCTCACACAGTACGTGCTTTCCGTGATTCATACACACAATCGCCTGCTCCGCATGCAAGGAGTTGGGACTGGCAATGTATACGGCATCCACCTGATCACTTGCAGCCATTTGCGCCAAGTCTGTAAATACCTCTGGATGGCTGTTGTTCTTGGCAGCAAAAGCTTTGCCTTTATCCTCTGTTCGTGAGTATACCGCCGTCAGGGCAAATTCGTCCGTCTCTACCGCGGCTTGAATAAACCTCTCCGTTATCCAGTTGGTTCCAACAATACCAAAACGTATCACAGTATCCCATCCTTCCCCGTGAGTAATTTACATTTAAAATATGTATCCATTCTCGCATTCTAGCCTAAGCTTGTCCACTATACAGTTAAGCATACTTCGTCCTTGGAGATAATCTATTCGACAAAAAAAGACTGCGGTCATCAGCCAATTCATTCTGATTGTACCACAGTCCTTGTATGTTGTTTCTGATTTATACTTTCTGCGAACGCACCTCTGACTCGGATAAGCCAGATGCTTTTACAATCACTTCAATTTCAAGCCCCATATTCAGCATATTTCGTGCGATTTCAATTGCCTTTTGACGCTCTCCTTCAACTTTACCTTCTGCTTTACCTTCTGCCTTACCTTCTGCCTTTCCCTCGGCCTTACCTAGCTTCAAACCTTCTTCCCTCGCGCCTTCAATCATGGAAGCCTCATCATGCAGATACTTCTGTCGAGCTTCATACTGTAAACGCGCCTCTTTATCCTGACTTAGAAACTCCAGCGTAGTCATCGCCTTTTTCAAACCAGGTTCATTCATGGCTAATACCTCCCATTGAGATGGATTACTTCCCTTTAGAAACAAAAGCCAGTTGACCAAGCCACCGCTGTCAGCCGGGATCTCGTGCTCATCCAGTTTGGGCAGTTCCAAAAAATGCAACTCCATATCATCACTAAACGGAATGCCCGTACGGTCCTCCGTCAAATGAAACACATTATGATAGCGGCTGTTCGGCAGGAAAGAGTAATTCAAAATGTTGATCGTTACACACTTCCTCAACAGCTTATAAGATTGCCCTTCATACAATTGTCCTGCATACTGTTTACTCCAATAAAACAAGGTTCGTTTATTCATGTCATATTTATTAAAAAGCTGCATCTCCACATTAATAAGCTGACCTTCCGACGTTCTGGCCCGAATATCCAAAATAGACTGCTTATCACGCGGTGCGTCTTTATCCGTATAAGGATTCAAAAGTACAATTTCCGTTAATGGAGGTTTTCCCTCTTAAACAAAAAGTCATTGCGGGGGTCCAGCATTTCTACCAATAGAATCAGCTCCATTTGCTCATATTATACCACGACAATGAATAAGAAAACATAATAGGGAACATACGTTCCTGTATTCATCAATCAAAATATACCAGCTTCATGACCGCCAGTCCATATTCCTGATGGATCATTTTCAGCGTGCTTACCTGCACATATGTGCAAGATTTTTATAAATGTGTAACACAAAAAAACCGTCCTCACGGACGGTCAACAATTTTTATTTTTTAGAAATTACCTTGCCTACCTCTACCAAAATGGCATCCATGGAAGCTGGGTCATGCACGTCATATTCATCAATGTTCAGACGCAGCACAGGACAGGCATCGAACTCGTTGATCCAATTGGAATACCTGCGATACATTTGCTCCCAATAAGATCGCTCTGTCTGGATCTCCATTTCACGACCGCGTTCCTCGATCCGGCTCAGTATGGATGGCAAGCTGCCTTCCAGATAGACCAGTACATCCGGGTGCGGGAAAAATGGCGTCATCACCATCGCCTCAAACAGACTGGTATACGTTTCATAATCCGTAGGGTTCATCGTCCCCTGATCGGCATGCATTTTCGCAAAAATTCCTGTGTCTTCATAAATCGAACGGTCCTGCACAAAGCCTCCACCGGACAAGAAGATGTTCTTTTGCTCCTTGAAGCGCTCGGCCAGAAAATAAATTTGCAGATGAAAGCTCCATCTTTCGAAATCATGATAAAACTTCTCCAGATAAGGATTATGATCTACCTTCTCCAGGGAGGTTTTAAAGCCAAGGCGTTCAGCCAAAGCCCCCGTCAGCGTGGATTTACCCACACCTACCGTACCCGCTACCGTAATCAGGGCATTCGCGGGGATGTTGTAATTATTCATTGTATAAGCTCCTTTACATCGGAAACAATCAGTTCAAATTGTGCTCGGTTTTCTACAAAATCAATCTCATTCCCGTTAACGGTCAATATCTTGGGAAAAGGAGCCTGTTTGGCGAGAAATTGCATGCCTTTATCATAATCGATAATAAGTTGCTCCAGATAGGCCGGGTCCATCTCCTGTTCAAAGGAGCGCGCCCGTTTGCGAATTCTGCCCAGCAACGTATCCAGATCGGCTTTAATGTAGATGATCACGTCCGGCTTAGGCATATCGTCGGTGAGCAGATGATAGATTTGGCGATATTTTTTAAGCTTCACACCCTTTAGGGTCCGCTCAGCAAAAATGAGGTTTTTATAAATATGATAGTCGGAAATAACAGGCTGTGCCTTCTCGATATATTGCAGGCCGGTATCCTCCAGTTGCTTGTACCGATTGCAGAGAAAGAACATTTCCAGTTGGAAGCTCCACTCATCTATATTTTGATAAAATTTATCGAGAAACGGGTTCTCCTCGACAATCTCTTTAATAATCGGCATATGCAGCTCCGTTGAAAGCATCGAAGCCAAAGTCGTTTTTCCTGCTCCGATCGGCCCTTCAACAGCTATAAATGGGGCTTGTTTCATGTGGTTCTGTTCCTCCTTGTACTTCGGTCCATCCCATGGATAGCTATCCTATTGTATCACAAGGAAGTAGGCTAAAGGCATATCAAATCTTGCCTTCCTGAATCCGTATTTTCCGTTAACTTTCTCCTATGTATCCTCCAATAAAACAACAAAACAGAGAGGCTATGTCTTCCTTCATAGCTACCCTGTTTCTCCTAGGACATTTCTGTCTCCCGCTTATTTAAACCAGCCCTTTTCATTAAAGCGCGTAATCGCCTCAATCCGGTTGCTGACACCCAGCTTATCCAGAATGACTGAAATGTAATTGCGCACCGTCCCTGTCGTCAGGTACAGCTCACCGGCAATCTCTTTGGTGTTCTTCCCGTCAGCAATGAGCGCCAAGACGGTCTTCTCACGCTCGGTCAGCGGGTTAACTTCGGCATAAGCATCATCTACCAGCTCCGGAGCATAAATGCGACGGCCTGCCATAATACTTCGAATCGAAGAAGCCAGTTCTTCACTGGGACTGTCCTTGAGCAGATAACCGTGCGTGCCTGCCTTGATGGCCCGTTCAAAATATCCGGGACGGGCAAACGTGGTCAGAATCAGCACCTTGCAATTCAAGCCCTTAAGTTCCTCAGCCGCATCCAATCCGCTCTTGATTGGCATTTCGATATCCATGATGCATATATCCGGCTGATGCAGCTTGACCAGCTCTAAAGCCTCTTCCCCGTTGCTTGCTTTTCCGACTACTTTCATGTCCTCTTCCAAGTCCAGCAGGGAGGCCAAAGCACCCAGCAGCATACGCTGGTCTTCCGCAATGACGATTCGAATCATGGCCCCACCTCCTCATTTGGCTTTTCAGTGATATTCGGCACTTTAATAATCAGGGCCGTTCCCTGATCTGAACGCAGTTCCATACACCCGTTCACAAATTCGAGCCGTTCCTTCATCCCTTTCAGACCATTCCCCCGAAAGGCTGCATTTTCTCCCGTAACGCCGACTCCATTGTCCTGAATCCGAAGGGTCAGCTCCTTACGAGACGGCTCAATGGCAATGGAGCAGGCTGTAGCGCCACTGTGCTTAACCACATTGGTCACCGCCTCTTTCATGCACATACTGAGCACATTCTCGTTCATTAAGGACGTATGCTCCAGCTTCGGATCGCCCTCCAAGGTGAATTCAATGTGAGCAGCCTTTAAAATCTGCCGAATACGCAGTAATTCATCCTCTAATCGCATACCTCGCATCTGAGTGACCATTTCCCGCACTTCTTTTAACGCACTTCTCGCCGTAAGACGAACATCGTTAATTTCAGCGTGAGCCCGCTCCGGGTACTGATCCATCAGCTTGCCAGCCAAATCACTTTTCAGTCCGATGAGTGACAGCTTCTGACCGAGAGTATCATGCAGGTCGCGCGCAATTCTTTGCCGCTCCTCCAGCTTAATCAATTCCGATATTTTCTTATTGGCATCCTCCAATTGCACTTGAAGCCGATCACTTTTATTTCGGTTAAAAGTGGTTATCGGAATCAAGATTACACCAAGCAGATTCAATAAAATAAAGGGAAGCTGCTTAATAAAAACAGGATCTTGAGCTACGAAGCCGTAATTGATCAATCCAATGGTACAGACCATCAGAACAATATACAGTGTAGTGAATGCGGCCTTGCTTTTGATATTACCGATCAGAAAGGCGATAAATATCGAGAAATACATATAGCTGAATAACAGCGTCATGGTAATGGATATCGCAATCTGTACACTGGTCCAGAAGTAGATCAGCCAGCCTTGAGAGACAAAAGCCAGTACATAACAAGCAAAAAACACTAAAATAATGGCGGTACCCAGCACAATATGGCTTGTAGATGAGGAGCTAAAATAATAGAAGGGCAGGATATAAAAGACGACCCATACATAAGGGTTAAGTCCCGTATTTCTTTGGAAAATCTGATACCATTTTTGCATCCTGCCCACCCTTTATCATTTCACTAATTCAGCTTATATCCCTTATCTTATCATACCGTGTTTCGTACAAAGTTATTTTCTTTCCGTGCTCACAACAGGTACAGGGACGGGTTTCGTAACGGCAGCACGTTTGCTGAGCAACGGCTTCACTTGTTTAAAGGTCAAAAAGGTTTTCGTGCTTTCATCCCAAAGCCGGAACTTCAGAGATTGCAGACTTGTGCTCACCGTGATAGTCGTCGCTTTTTGAAGCTGCGGGGTGGCATCATGCGCCTTCTCCAAATTGTAATTCGGTACTTTCGGACTCAAATGATGAACGTGATGGAAGCCGATATTGCCCGTAATCCATTGCAACACCTTAGGAAGCTTATAATAAGAGCTGCCTTCTACGGCTGCATTAATATAGCTCCAGTCTTCATCATGCTCAAAATACGAATCCTCAAACTGATGTTGTACATAGAACAACCAGATTCCCAGCACACCTGATACAAAAAAAATAGGTGCCTGTATCAAAACAAAATTCTGCCATCCGATGGCCCAGCACAACAGAGCGTACAATACGACGAGGGATACATTCGTCAAATAGGTGTTCATTTTTTCCTTGCGTTTTGCCTTCTTTGTGTTAAAGCGATAGGAAATCAAAAAAGTGTAGATCGGACCGAGTCCGAACATCCCCCATGGACTCCGGTATACACGATAAGCCAGTCGTGTCCATGCAGAAGCTTCTACATACTCTTCCACCGTAAGCACCCACATATCACCTGTGCCCCGTTTGTCCAGATTACTGCTGGTTGCATGGTGGATCGCGTGGCTATTTTTCCATTGGTCATACGGGCAAAGTGTAATAATACCTGTAATCGTGCCCACAATGTCATTCAGCCTGCGGCTTTTGAAGAACGATTGATGACCGCAATCATGAAAAATAATAAATGCTCGTATAACAAATCCGGAAGTAATAATAGTAATCGGAAGAGTCAGCCAATACGATACCGACAGACTAAGATAAGCGGCATACCATAGCAGGATCAGTGGACCCAGGGTATTAATGAGTTGCAGAACGCTGGATTTCGTGTTTATTTTCTCATAGGGAGCCATATTTTTTTTCAATTGGGCTAATGGGAGTTGTGTCATACTTAATGTTGATCCTCCTTTAAAATGACGCCCGTATCTTGATCTCGTCAGGCGTACATGTTGATCTAACCTCAGTATAAAGAGATACCTGTGTTCGCTGTAGTCATAAACGTCATTTCGGGAGTATGACATTTGTCATATAGACAAATAACATGACCTCTTTGCCAAATGTTCACGGCTTTCTTTTCGGAAGATTATTTGTTAAAATATAAGACAAATAACGCTGTATGTGACTGGCGAAGTCAGTGGAATCAACCACGAGGGAGCATACAATGAAAGCGTGCCGTTCGCCTGGGAGAAGTATTTGCAGAGGATTCGTCTGTCGTGACGACCTTGTGCAAATACTTTTTTTCGTTTTACAAGACCATAACACCTTGTTGATTCCATTATGCGATAAATTTAGAGGAGGTTCAAACTATGGCTATCATTATGAAATCCAAAGAAGCAGCTGAGCAAGTGTATGCAACGATCCGTACCAAGGTAGAACAAATGAAACAGCAAGGGCATCGCCCTCATTTGGCAACACTGTTGGTAGAAGGCGATCCTGCCTCTGCCTACTACGCCCGGACCAAGCAAAAAATAGCGGAGAAGCTGGGCATCTCCTTTCATCTCCATACCTTTGACCGCCATGTAAGCGAAGCCGAACTCCTTCACCTGATCGGCAGCCTGAATGAAGCCTCCCATATACATGGTATTATGCTGGAATTGCCTCTTCCCCAGCATCTATCCGCCTCCGTCATTAAACAATCCATCGCCCCGTACAAGGATATTGATGGAATTACCCCAGGCAACAAGCTGGCTACCGTTACAGGTGAAAGCGGATTGTATCCCGCTACGCCTCAAGCCTGTATTGAACTGCTCAAGCATTACGGTCACACGTTGGCAGGCAAAAATGTTACCCTTGTCGGCATAGGACAGACGGTGGGACTCCCCCTTTTTCACATGCTGCAAAGAGAAAATGCCACCGTTACCGCCTGTCATGCAGGCACACGTGATATTGCAGAGCATTTGAGCCATGCAGACATTGCCTTTGTCGCAGTCGGATGCCCTGATGTGATTACACAGGATATGGTTCATCCCGGTCTAATTTTGGTAGATGCGGGAATTAACGAGACGCTGGAGGGAAAAATAGTGGGGGATGCCGCTTTAGACGTTGGGGAAAAGGTACATGCGATTTCTCCGGTTCCCGGCGGTGTCGGCACATTAACTACTGCGATTTTGTACAAGAATCTGCTCAAAGCAATAGATCTGCAACACTACTCCAGAGAGGTGGCCTATTCATGAGTGAACTGTCGTGGAGTGATTCCATCGGACTTTTTCTAAGAGAGGCTGGAAGTGCAGCGCCTACCCCCGGCGGAGGAAGTGTATCCGCACTGGCAGCGGCACTGGGCGCGGCTATGACCTCCATGACCGCCAACCTTTCCCAAGGAGAAAAGTACGCGCATGTTTATGGACAAATCACCGAAGTGATTCACAGCATGGCAAACCTGTCCACGCGCTGTGAGGAACTGATGACCGCAGACATTCAATCCTTTGAACAATACATGACCGCATTGCGCTTGCCCAAAGAAACAGACGAAGAAAAACGCTATCGTACCCATTCCCTACAGAACGCAGTGATCGCCGCCATTGAGGTGCCGATGCGTTTGCTGGAAGTATGCCGGGACGGAATGCAGCGTGCCTATAGTATTGTGGAACTGTCCAACAAAAATGTCATTTCTGATCTTGGCATAGGCGCAATCCTGTTTGAAGCTGCTGCTCAATCCGCCCTGCTTACCATTGACATTAACCTTGCTTCACTGAAAGATTTGGATTCCAAACACGCCTATGAAGCGAAAACGGCTGCACTCATCCATGAAATTGGACAAATCAAAGCTCAAACCTTATTGATCGTGCGTAGCCGAATAACAGGCTAAAAAAACAACCTCCAAATCCACACTAAGCGTGGGTTTCTGGAGGTTATTTTATTCGAATAGATGTGTTTTGGAAAACTTTTCTATATATTCTTCGTCTATTGATAAGGAGATATTCCCCAAGGCGTTATTTTCACCTTATATACATTGATGAAGAAATGAGGAAAAACGCATGAAAAGACGTACTCTGTTAATCAGTATGATCGCGTTGTTATTGTTCAGTTCCAGTGCATGGGCGGCCGGAGATGAATCGACGTCCCGTATTCGCTCCTATGACTCCGGGAGTCTGATTCAATCCGATGGGAGCTTGTGGTTATGGGGCTATAATCAATCCGTACCGACTCGTGTAGAGGATAAGCCCAACGTCGTCAGAACATATTCGAATATAATCCATGAAGGCGATCTGGTATTTACCTTACAGGATCATTCCGCCTGGTATGTGCCAAGAATTAATATTTCTGAACCCGTAAAATTCAACTCTCTGGAAGGACTACAGAGCATCGTAGACGTGCGTAGCTTGAATGATCATGTACTCGCCCTAAGCGCCGAAGGAACCGTATCATCTGCTGATCGAATCGAGAATGATAGCAACTTTGCTCCTTTTCAAACCCTATCCGGCATCGACGAGGTTACAGAATTGGATAGTTACTATGAAGAAAGACCGCAATATGAGGAACGCTGGATCTTCTTGAAGAAGGATGGAAGTGTATGGAAAAATACAAGGTCCTTGCAGGGCTTCGAGCCTGTTCCATCATTAAAGGATATTACTGCTATCTCCAAAAACATAGCCTTAAAGAAAGACGGTACTGTATGGACATGGCTCAAGGTATTTGAAAAAAATGCTACCCCATCCGAAGCTTTATCTGCATCGCAGATTCAAGCCTTATCGGACATCAAAACAATTAAGACCAATGGGAGTTCCAATCTCGCGATTGATCGACAAGGACGGTTATGGTTCTGGGGTGAAACGGTCACAGGTTACTCGGATAGTACAACCTATCACAACGAAAATAACCCTGTATTGTTAACAGGTATAAAGGATGTCAAAGACGTCTTTATCGTTGAACGCTCTATCCTTGCACTGACGACAAGCGGGAATGTATATGAAGCGTCCTTGGAAGGCGAGAAATTATCGTCCACTGTCCCTTTTAAATTACTCGCCAAAAATATTCAAAGCATCTAGGCTGGATTACGGCATGCGATCATGCAAAAAACAGACGGCACCCTATGGGGCTGGGGGGTCAACAAACATGCGCAGCTTGGCATAGGGGATTATGAATTTCTCTACAGTACGCCGGTTCCTGTACAAAAGCCGATTCTCGTCCTTCTCAATGATACACCTGTCTCTCTAAGTAACGGTGTCATTACCCGCAACGGGCAGGCGTTTATTCCCCTTCGTTCTGTTTTTGACAAGCTGGGGGCGGAGGTCACTTATGATTTTAACAGCAAAATAGCGGAAATTAATCAGTCCAAGACAGGAGCCAATCCCGTCTCTCTGCAAATTAATCTTAAAAACGGGCAGACAACGATGAACGGTAAAGTTGTGAAACTCACAAATCCTCCCTTCACTGTAAACGGCATTGGCTATCTTCCGCTCCGGCTGATCAGCGAGACGCTAGGGGCCAAAGTAGATTGGATTCAAAAAGAAGATACTATCGTAATTACGACGAAATTGCAAATCAAAAACCAGTCCAAACACGACTCGTGTTGGACTGGTTTTTTTATGGGTTATATATCCCCTAATACATCGGGAAGATCTTTGTAATTTCTGGAAATCCAGTTCATTTCTTTAGCGAACCGGACAGGAACAGCATGTTGGTCCATGTCGGCTTTGATCCACCAGACACTTTCCATATACCATAGCCATTGTAGTGATTCTGCTAGACAGCCCTTTGCCAGTGTACGTTTCTCCCTGTATCCTTCCATAAACGCAGAAACAAGGGAAACATCCAGTTGCTCGTCCCAGGTGAAAGACATGACCGCACGGGCCACATCCAACTGCGGATAGTCATAATCTAATCGATCAAAATCCAGGATTGCACTTAACTTATTTTCATTAAATAAAATATTGTCTGCCCACAGATCACGATGAGCCCAGCCAGATTGAAGTGTAGACGTCATTTCCACATTTAACTCTTCCGTTGCTTTACGCTGAGCTTCGATGTCAGCAAGAATATCCATTTTATCGTCTTTCTTAGCCTCTTCCCAGACTGAATCCCAATGAGCTAATCGTTCCTCACGGCTGGGAGGCACAAATTTAGGAGTATTTTGGATACCCAGCGTTCCGTCGTTTAACCAGCCTCGTTGAATTGGAACAGATTCCATAACATGTAATCCAAAGAAACGATGAAATGATTTCAACAGATCGTCAAAAATCAGATTTTCTTTCGATATCCATTCCATTAGATCCGCTCCTTTAATGATCCCCCGCATCCTTTACATTCTTCATACAGATTTGGATAACCTCTTGGATTATCAAAAAAGGGATATCTGCCCTGTATGGGTACGATATCCCTTACCTTCGTTATTTGCCGCCCGTAAAGGTGATTCCCTTAATAAAGTAACGATTAAAGAATGCATAAATGACAAGGATCGGTAGCGTAGATATCATGGAAGCCGCCATAATGTAATTCCAATAGCTGATATATTGGCCTTTGAACGTATTCAGTCCAAGCGGCAAGGTAAACATTTCCGGACTGGACATCACAATCAGTGGCTTCATAAAATCATTCCATGATGCCATGAACACAAAGATGATCTGTGCAGCCAATGCTGGACGAGCCAACGGAAGAACGATGCGAAAAAAAGCGCCAAACCGCCCCAAGCCATCAATCTCGGCGGCCTCTTCGAGTTCTTTAGGAAAGCTGACAAAAAACTGGCGCATCATAAAAATATACGTCGCGCTGATCATGGAGGGAATGATCATTCCTTGATACGTATCCAGCCAACCAAAGCCTTTCAGAATCAAGAAATTCGGTATCATCGTAACCTGACCCGGAATCATCAGTACACCCAGGATGATGATGAACAACAGATTTTTTCCCGGAAAATTCAAGCGGGCAAGCGCATAGCCAGCCATAGAATTAAACAGCAGGTTCAGCGCAGTAATCGCTACACCGATCACCAGTGCTTACGAATGAACGTGGATCATATACTTATTTTTTCGCTTTATTCTCTGTTTCTCTTTCAATCAGCATATCCACGATCATATCAATCTGCCCGTTAATGGCGATCGGATCATAGCGATAGTACGTATCAAAATCGTTAAAGAACACTCTATTGTTCTTCACCGCAGGAAGGTTCCCCCACACAGCTGACGATTTCAGTTGCTTGAGCGCGTCTCCCTTTTTCTCCGGGTCATAGGTTGTCAGGAACATATAGTCTGCGTCATACTGTGGCAATACTTCCAGCGAAAGCTGTACAGTTTGTTCCTTGGAATTAGCCGTTTTCTTCGGCATGTTCAACTTGAGCGCATTGTATACGGCTTGTCCGCCCCGGCCTGCATTGTCTCCAAATATCCAAAGGGCGTTCTTGTCCGTTAGCTCATACAGACCAAAGGTAGCATTGGGATCAATGACGCCTTTAAGACGTTCGCGGCCTTCGGCAGCTTTTTTATCAAATGCAGCAATAAATTGCTCTGCCTTCTCTTTCTCCCCGGTGATATCACCAAACAGCTTGACCGTATCATAAATATTCATAGTCGTTCCGTATGGAATATACAGTGTAGGTGCAATTTTGGACAATGCCTCATAGTTGGTATCCTTCATCACCACGATCAGATCGGGTTTGAGTTCCAGCGCCTTCTCCAAATTGGTCGGGTCACCCACTTCTTTGGTCCCCTTTTCCTTTAGCAAATCAGTTATGAAAGGATTTTGAAAGGCCGTCGGCTCCACACCCACCACATTAGCCCCTACGGACAGTAATTCTCCGCCGTAAAAATCCGTCACAATACGCTGCGGTTTGGCCGGAATTTGAATCTCCCCTTTGACCGTTTTAAAGCTTCTCATCTGACCGTCTGTCGTATCAGCGTTTTTCTCTCCAGTGGAAGCTGACTCTTGCTTATCTCCTGAAGATGAAGCGGAATGATTACCATTGCTGTTTCCGCCGCAAGCGCTAATGAATACAGACAATACGAGCATTATAGCAGCCAAAATAAAAAACGATTTTTTCTTCAACATATTAGCCCCCTATGTATTGTAAAAATGATCTTTTCAATTTCGTGATAATGATTATCAATATCGTAAGAAATATATCAGGCAGCCTTCCTGCTGTCAACTTAAAATCGAAGTTTCAAAAAAGAGGGGAACTGGAGAATACCTGACCAAATCATCCGATGAGTGGTTCAGCCTTATGAATCATTTGGTTCCAGTCTCTCACTGGATTTATGCAAAATGCTCTTATAGATAAACCGCAAAAGGCACTACGATATATGCTCTAGCATACGAACGTAAGTGCCTTTTGCGCGTACCTGTATTGATAGATGAACATCCCCCTCTACAAGCCGGGCTTGGATGGCTCCATGCAGCTTTCTGATGAACGATGCTTAGTTTTATATTCTTCTCCCCAATCCTTCATTAAGTTAATAATCGGAGTCAGAGTTCTTCCAAATTCGGTTAGAGAATATTCGACTTTGGGAGGAACCTGCTGATAGACTTCACGGTGAACTACACCATCCTCTTCCAACTCGCGTAACTGGAGCGTCAGCATGCGCTGAGTGATCCCCGGACAGATTCGCCGAAACTCACTAAACCGCTTGGTTCCATACATTAGATGATATAAGAGAATCCCTTTCCATTTGCCTCCAATCACATCCAGTGTGTACTCCACCGGGCAGGCCTGATCCTTTCCATCGGGACATTCTCCAAAGCCGCCTTTCCGATTTCGCATAGGTATTTTTCCCCCTTGGTATCATTTTGTATACTACAGCACATTAATGTGCGTACTTCTAAAACGGTCATACATATTCTAATATTAAGCATGCCACTTGATAAGCGTCAATTCAATCATTATTCACAAGGAGTGAATGAACTATGGAAACCTTAACAACTGCTAAAAATCAAATCTTATCTGCATATAAGTTCAGACATGCTACCAAAGAATTTGACAGCCATAAGAAAATCAGCGATTCGGACTTCGATTTTATTCTTGAAACAGGTCGTTTATCCCCCAGCTCGTTTGGCTTTGAACCCTGGAGATTCGTTGTCGTCCAAAGTAACGCCATGCGTGAGAAGCTGCTCCCGTACTCTTGGGGAGCCAAAAAACAGCTACCTACAGCGAGCCATTTTGTACTCATTCTCTCCAGACTGCCTAAAGACATGTTGGCCTCATCCGACTATATCAAGGGTGTAATGGAAAACGTACAGCAATTGCCTGCTGAAGTGGCTCAAGGCAAAGCAAAGGTATATGATGCCTTCCTGAAATCGGATTTTGGGCTGGAGGAAAATGAAAGAGCGATGTTCGAGTGGGGTTGCCGACAAACCTATATCGCTCTGGGCAATATGATGACAGCGGCAGCTCAAATCGGAATTGACTCCTGTCCGATCGAAGGTTTTAATAAAAACAAAATTGAACAAATTCTTTCCGAAGAAGGCATCATGGATGCCGAGCATTTCGGCATTTCCTGCATGGTGGCTTTTGGATACCGTCTGAATGAGCCGCGTGGAAAGACTCGGCGACCTGCGGATCAAGTTATTGAATGGGTATAACTGAAGGACGAGTAGACCAAAAAGAACCGAAAGCAATATGCTCTCGGTTCTTCGTTTCATACAATTACTGATAGTTCACTTCTTCTGCGAAGTAAATCTCCTTCAAACGATCCTTAACGCGCTGAATTTCCTCTGCTGTTAACGGAGCCGTAGGATCTAGCTTGAAGTTCCTTCCGGTGACATAGCTTACATCCGTTTTCAAATCCAGGTTGTATGGTAACTTCGGAACCGGACTGCGGGTATAGTCCGTAAAATCAATAATGGACCAGGCCGCATCTCCATCCTCCTTGGATAAAATGATCCGCTGTGAGGCATTTTCAGTCCACAAGTAACGCAGATTGGCCGGCGAATTATTGGAGCCCGTGGGCGTCTCAATGCCGGAGCCCCTAAACATGAGTGAAAATTCCGAATGATCATTATTCGATCCAGCTGACGATTGATAAATCTGTTTTAGCCCGTCCACGCTCACAATCTCGACCTCACGGCCAGCAGGGAAGTTCTTCACAAAGTTCTCCCATATTTGAGACATGTTATGCTTTTGGGCAAACGAGTTGATGTCCAGAATAATGGACATATAGTTCACCGTATTTAAACGTTGATACGGATTATCCAGATATTGCTGTGCTATATACAGTTGTGGTGCCGCATCCGTTTTTTCATTCAAATTTGGGTCACCTGGATTGAGCGTCCAGCGTGAGGAATCTTTTGTATAACGTGATCCAATGGGATCAATCGTAACCGAGTTCATAAACGCGATACCGCTATTATCGGTAACCCCCTGTGCTGGAACAATCGGATTATCCTTATTAGACCAGTAAGGCATCAAAGGTGAACCCTCACCATACATGTTGTTAACATTATACTGTGTAGCCGACCACCCCATGGCTGAAGTGATCTTATAATGATCTTTAAGCCATTGGGCCTGCTCAGGATTCACCGTAAAGCTGGTCAATGATTTAGGCAGATACTTCCGATATTGGTCTGTATCCATGCTTTCAAACACCGAAGGTGATCCCATCGTACCGCCTTGGTGCAGCTCATTGAGTGCATTATAACGATACATATACAACCACTCGCTCATCCGTGCTTCCCAAATAGGAAGCTTGTGCAGGTTATTCGGGTATCCGTCCATAATCCCGACTTCATCGCCATACTGATCCACGTATGCCAAAACCTGTTTAAGCTGCGGGCGATTCGTGTCTACAAAAACAAATGTATTTTCCATCGCCCAGGTCACTTTTAAATTGGGGCCAAAGTGATCCATCAGCAACTGACGAGCTTGCTTAATTTGGTCTACCGTGGTCGCACTGCCGCCTTGTCCCTGCAGCATTATGGAGACAGCAAAATATTGCTTTTTGCGTTCTCCTGGTACTACAGTTAACTCGGCATCGGATATGAAGTGAATTCCCTGAGATGGTGATTCAACCTCGATCTTGAATGGAATGACCGAGTTCACTGCCGGAATCAAATGCAGATTGACAATACGTCCATCCTCATCAAATATTTCACTGGAATCCTCTATCCGAAGCTTCAAGTCTGACGGCAACGAGCCGGGCGGTATGACCTCTCCCTTTGCATTGTGAAATACATAGGGCATGCTCCAGGCTGCAGGGTCTAGAGTAGCGGCCTGTGAAATGGAGTACGTCGCCAAGTATACGGACCTGATTACATTCGGAGCCTCTGGTGGAGGAGTCATTCCTTTCACGATCAGCTTGGTCTGTGCTTTAAGTACCCGATAAGGTTTGGCAATGGTGACTTCCAACTCGACAGGAATAGTACCATCTGCAGCAGGAATATTTTCAGAATGTACGATTTTCCCCTGTTCATCAAACACACCTAATGCATCACTAAATGTATAAGTAACACTTGTAACGCTGGCAGCGGGAATGCTTACCGGCTGCCCTTCTTTGTAGAGCTGAAAGGACAGCTGATACGAAGGATACGTTTCCGGTTGATTTATGAGCTCCGACGCCTTGATTACGACCTCATCCACTACAAAATCCGAAGAGTGATCCGGTGGTTTGGGACCAGGTGTCGGTGGCTTAGGATCAGGTGCCGGTGGCTTGGGATCAGGTGCCGGTGGCTTAGGATCAGGTGCCGGTGGCTTGGGATCAGGTGCCGGTGGCTTAGGATCAGGTGCCGGTGGCTTAGGATCGGGTGCCGGTGGCTTGGGATCGGGTGCCGGTGGCTTGGGATCAGGCTTAGAGCTGTGTCTTTCAGGCTCCTCAATTTCCGGATTCACAGGCCCGGGGCTAATTTCCGGTGCCAAGTCGACCACTGGTTTGTCCTGTTCCGGCAAGCTGGGTAGCTGATTCGTCGTTCCAGCTCTGTTTCCTGACTCTAGCAAACGCTTGGCACGCTCTCTCAGATCGTCACCGCCTAGCCATACCCGATATGCAACCAACGTGGCATCTTGTCGTGTTACAAATTTTTTGGGATAGAAATAATGATTCGTATCCCCCTCTATCAGCTCTAATCGCTCCATCAACCACACGCTCGTTTGTGCATAGTCTGATATATCAGATTGATCCACAAAACTGGATATACCAGCAGAACGTGTATCTTCTGAAACACCAAAATACCGTGCATACCAAACGGCCATATCCTGACGAGTCATATTGTGCTTGGCACCAAATAATTGATCACTAATTCCTTTCGTAATGTTCTCTTTCTGCAAGATCTGCACATAAGGTAGGGCCCAGGGAGACACATCACGAAAAGAAATAACGTCTTTGTCATTCGACGTGCGTTTTAAGGTTTTAGCGAAGATACTAGCCCATTCCTGCCGCGAAATAAAATGTACAGGTCGAAAACTACCATCCTGATAACCCGTAACATAACCTTGAGCGGCCATGGCCTCAATCGCATCCGCTGCGTAGGAATGTTCAATATCGTTAAAGGCCCTATCTGCAAAAACAGGCACAGTATGTATACAGAACAACCAAACAGCCAGTAAACTAGCCATGTATTGCCTAATTCGTTTTAACTTTTTTTCACATCTCATTATGTTAGATCATTACACCTCCTCTATGAGATAGCATTGGATCATTTTCACCTGTCCCTCTGTTTCAGCTTTGAAAATAACCCCATTTGTTTTCAAACGAATTTTAATTTCCATTAACACCAAACTGTATATAATTAAATTATCGGAATAATCCCCCCGGAATTGAATAAGGCCAGTAAAAAAAAGTAATTCTGTCCTTATGCTAATTAATATACTTTTAAAGCTGTATATCCCAATCACTTAACAATGGCTTTCATTGGGAATTAAATGCTTATTACCTTATTGGGCTGCTATTTTGGTCACGCCTACAAATAAAACAAAAGATAACATCATGTATCCTCATTCAGTATGAAGAATACACAATGTTATCTCGTTCTTGTGTAGATAAGTTTATTAAATTCTGTCTGCTCTTTAATTCTCTTTTACTTCAGAACCCTTATAAATATAAAAGTAGCCGTTAAAAATTCCATTTGACGGATAAGCAGCAGGATCTTTACCCTTTATTTGGCCTACCAACTCTTGATTTATAAACGTAGGGGTTCCTTCTTCAATTAACGCTTCAGCAGACATTTCACTGACCGGTTTTACTGTACTGGACCGGAATGTAACTAAATAGACATCGTTAGCATCAAAATGATATCGTCCTTCCGTTGGAGTCCCCTCATAAAACAGCTCCGCCAAAGAAGCCGCTTCAGACCCTCTCATAAAAACTCGAATATCATCGGTTCCGTTCCATCTACCAGGAATTCCGCCTATTGGATTAACGTATTCCAAAATTTCTGGTTCCTTGTCGCGAATAAAATCAGTAACCGAATATTTATAAACCCCATCTGTTACACTCTTGATAGCAACTCCAGTTGTTTTTCCTGTTCTATAGCCGCTGACCCCCCCATACACATTCGGGGTTTTGCTAATAGCAGCAAAGAATTTTTCCTGATCCATAAATCCGGCTCTTCCAGGTACTGGCGTCAACTTGTAGTTTCTGACCTCAGTCCCCTTGTACTTCTCCCAAGTGTATTCAAAATAATAACTCGCATGAGATACTCCACTGTTCCAGCCTACAGATGCCAGCATGATAATACCTAGCATGAATAATAATGGCCATTTTTTCAACATCATGCCCTCTCCCTCTTTTTTTCTTAATACAATGCATTATAGCGTTTCAATAATTATACTGACAGTTAAATTTTAGAAAGAAATAAGAATAATTTGTTCTTTATTCATTTGATGTACCACGGTCTGTCCTATAGAATATAGAATATACTAGATTCTATCAATTGCAGGAAGGCTGAGGATGTTTAGCTGCAGGAGGAAAATCAAAGGAAGGGTGAATTTATCTATGTTTAAGAAAATGGATATTTACAGAATCCTCACTCTCATATCTGCTTTAATGGTTGTGATCCCATCATCTTTATCACTCGCATTTCCTGATACCTATACGCACTCATACACCATCGCACAATTTTTTATGGGCATTCTGTTTTTATTTTCAGGCATTTTGGAGTTTAAAGCAAAACGAAATCATATGGCTATAGCCAGCTTTATCGTTTCCTTTTTCACTTTTTTTGTATTTATATTTAGGCTGATTGCGTGAAAAAGATAACCATACATAAAATAAAAGCCGAGCGAACTCAGGATATAACCTGAATGGCACTCGGCAAATTTTACATATTTAACAATCTTCTAGTTTTCCTCTAGTTCTTCAATTCTCTGCCGCTTTCCTATACCAAAGACAAAATAGCCGACAACGACGATTGCCATGAATGATGCTCCGACAATCAGCGACGTACGCGTGTCTGGATTGAACCACATTCCAACGATCACCAGGGACAAGAAGATAATGGTGATGTAGTTGCTGATCGGGAAAAAACGAGATTTGAAGGGGTGATCTTCCATTTCATTCTTCCATTTTTTTCTGAATTTAAATTGGCTGATCGCCATTGCAAACCACGGTACCATGCCTGGAAGAACACTGGCGCTATAAATATACAGGAACAGCTTGGAATCAGGGATTAAGTAATTAAACAGCACTCCCACTAGCAGCAAGGAAATGGTCGCAATAATACTATTTCTGGGAACCCCGCTTTCGGAAACTTTCCCAAAGAACTTGGGGGCTTGTCCGTTTTTAGACAATGTATATAACATTCTTCCCGCACTGTAAATCCCGCTGTTGCAGCCTGACATCGCGGCTGTGAGAACAACGAAATTAATGATGCCCGCAGCGGCAACAATCCCTACTTTGGCAAAGGTCAGAACGAAAGGACTGCCGATCTCGCCAATTTGATTCCATGGATAGATTGTAACAATAACAAAGATCGCACCCACGTAAAAAATCAGAATACGCCAGATAATATTCTTAATGGCTTTTCGCAGCGTCATTTTCGGATTTTCTGCTTCACCCGCCGTAATGCCCACCATCTCTATACCTTGATAAGCGGCCGTTACAATACAGAGCGCAAATAGAAAACCTTTTAAACCACCTGCAAAAAAACCGCCATGGCTGTACAGATTGGAGAGACCAATCGGTTGCCCGCCGTTCCCCAGGCCAAAGAAGATCATACCCGTGCCAATAATCAACATAAAGATAATGGCGACAATCTTAATCATGGCAAACCAAAATTCAAATTCTCCATAAAATTTCACAGCCGCCAAATTGGCTAACGCAATAATGATGACACCTGCCAAGGCTGGTAGCCATTGCGGAATGTCAGGGAACCAATAGCCCACGTACACCCCAATGGCAGTAACCTCCGCCATCCCTACAGTAACCCATAAAAACCAATAGCTCCAAGCGGTCAAAAAACCGGCCAAAGGGCTAATATATTTATGTGCAAAAGTAGCGAATGAGCCTGTCACCGGTTCGAGAATCAGCATTTCTCCCATCATCCGCATGACAAAAAACATAATAATCCCGGCTAAGAGATAGGCCAACAGCACAGAAGGCCCCGCCCATTTTATCGTACTTGCTGACCCCATAAACAAACCAACGCCAATGGTGCCTCCAAGCGCAATCAGCTCAACATGCCGTGGCTTTAGCCCTCTCGTTAATTGTTTCGATTCCAAAAAAACGCTCCCTTTCGTATATGTTCATCATCAAACTGAAAGATATGGAAAACAGCCCCTATCCCAAAAAGGATATCGAGATATCAGGCTGCCGTGATGCTGATTTTGCCAATACAGAGCTACTTCATCATCCGAGTGCGTACAAGGAAATCACGTCCAAATATGAATCAAGCCTTGCTGTTCCTGAGTCCGACCCTGTAGCAATGAAAGAATTGTATGACAAAAAAAACGGAAAATCAACACTTGTTAATTAACCAATGGTTAAAGAATAATGGTAAAAAATAGAGGGCCAAATTTGTCGTTGCAACAGCTTATTCACTATGACCACGCTTAGAGCTAATATATTTCACGGAAACGTGTTTATCAACGACAAACTTCACTATTGCCCCATCAAAAATGATCATTTTCCTACAATTTATCTACAGATAATTCTTAGTTGCTTTCTTTGCATTCCTGATATGTATTTCATAGCTTGCTCAAAAAGTATTCCTTTAACGTTATAGAATAGAAATTTTATTGGTTTGTATCTTTCACATACTTGAGCAATTCTCCAGGCTGGCAATCCAGCGCAGCACAAATACGGTTAAGTGTATCCAATGTAATGGATTTAACGTCAACCCCACCGTCAGACACCCACTGACTTATCGCATTAGGACGTATCCCTAATTTTTTCGCCAAAACGTACATAGTCTTTATTAACTCCATTATCAACTGTTCGTTATCAACTGTTCGTTTCCCAGCCTCCGCAGGCATTCGTCAGATGTAAAGAAGTTTCATATATGCGAGTAATCATACGCTGAATATTCTTGCTCAGTAGCTTGTCGAACAGGTCATCAGTTAAATTTTATTTGCACCATAACCACCAAAAAAAGACCTTAGCAAAGATAACTCCTTATCCCTGTTAAGATCTTGTCTTTATTAAGGTCTTGTCTTAAACTGTAACGGTCCCGACATTATCTTGTGGATAACGAAGCCCATTTTTGCTCCAGCCACTGATCAAACTCAGCACCCTTGTCACCTTCATAGACGTCATAAATATCGACTCTCATCTTGTGCAGCTTCTCGCGAAAATCGTTATAGGTATGATCGGCTGGCAGGCTTTTTTTAATCCGCACCAGAGTCTTCGTCAGGCCCTTTACAAGCTCACCCTCTTTGCGCACAGGCGGCTGTACATTCTCGCCCCATTCCTGTAGCTTGTTGTATGCGGCTTGCTGAACGGCATATACCGTATCATTATTCAATCGGTGTGTCAGCACGTCAATCGTCTGCTGGTTCTTCCATGCACCCAGATCATTTACCGCAGCTAGACGCGCTTTCCAATCGGAGGTTCGGTTTGCAGCTACTTTAAGCTGTTCATATACTTCTGCAAATTCCTGCTGAGTTTCGTTGTTTTCCAAAATAATCTCATCCTTTTCTATAACTGAGTCAATCTATTTCGATCCTGTAACGGTTCCACCATCAGAACACTTTGTTCACCTGTTCTTCGACCCTGTGGCTTTACTAAAAAAATCACTACATTTGCTGTTCATCATGATTGCCGTTTGTTAAATATAACATACTTGCAGGTCTTCTTCATATCTCGAACCATCTTCTTTATTTACGAACTTACGTGGAAAGTTAAATTGAGCTTTTGATGCTCCGGCTCTCTTGCATTTAGTTAGTGTAGTACTAGCTTTAATAAAAACTTATGTTCGTATACAATGAATGGGTTGGAAAATATATTCCACATGAAAAGAGGAGATTCATATGATGGATTTTTCATTACAATTTTATGATTTTAACGCATGGGCAAATGAACAAATTTTCAAGCGTTTAAAAGAGCTTCCCAAGGATGCTTATCGTCAAGAAGTTCAAAGTGTATTTCCTTCGTTAGCGAATGTGTTGGCCCATGTTTATCTTTCCGATCTTGGATGGATAGAAGTTTTTTCTGGTAAAAGTTTGAACCATGCATTGTCGTTAGCTGAACAACTAAAAGAACAAACTGAGTCAAAAGGGTTAGAGGAAATGGAGACCATGTTTTTGGAGTTATCCGAGCGATTCAAATCGTTCCTGAACCAAAAAGAAAATATAGACAAGCCTCTTGTCATTGAGAATCCTTCTGCCGACCTCATGAAAACAAGTGTATCCGAAATAGTCCCCCACATTGTGAATCATGGAACATATCACCGTGGTAATATCACAGCTATGTTACGACAAATGGGTTACGCTTCTGTGTCAACAGATTATGGTCTTTTCTTATATTTAAAAACAAGGGTTTAGCGTATATTTCCGTGCGTAATTTGACTGGCCTTGGAGTATGGAAAAACCGCCATTCGAAACTACAAAATACTCATTCCACGATTTTTCACCTGACTTTTATTACTCTACGTTCAGCAGATCAATCTGTAATGGAAAAGTTTGAGTCCATTCTTTCGCAAATTCAGAACAGCGTTAATGCAATACATCATGAATTCTCATACCAAAGATAACAAGCAGTACGTGGACGATGTGGCTTTGATTCGGGCTATTCTAGACCCCGGCGAGGCAACAAGGGAATTATTTAAATGTAAGGACAATAACATATTGAGATTGAATTCAAAACGGGTAGACCAAATTCAGTTAGAGCAGCTTGTGCTCAATGACATCCTGATTGATTCTGGCGTTTTTCATGAAAACACTGACTACATTAGTGGACTGATCGGTTTGGATATTTTGAAGAGCGCAGAAATGCTTATTGATCTTCATCAGATGGAAATGTATTCGGCAATTAAATAGACATAGAAAAGAGGACGTGAATAGCTAACGTCCTCTTTTCGTCCCCAACGAACCCCTCTACTGGATCGGCTACACTCTTATACCAAGCGAGCGATGCTCTCCACATGCCTTGTGGCGGTGATAATGATGCCGTATGAAGCTGGTAGCTCCTTGGCGATACGATATATTTTCGAAAGATTGCTTTTTCAACCTCAAAATTTTGAAGTTTCTATTTTCGCCAACTATTTGGCACCAGCATTTCTATTACATCATTTCAGCAAACTGTCACTTTTAACACTTTTTATTAAGACAGTTATTGCATTTATTCTCCACTAAAGCTTTTGGCCCATTCAGCAACCCTACGACTACTTTCTTCTTCTGACAAATCCTCAATCCTAGTCATAATAGACCATCTTACTCCAAAAGGATCCAATATACTTGCGAATCGATCACCTGAAACAAAGTTTGCAACCGGTTCCCTTACTTTTGCTCCTCTTGCTACCGCATTTTCAAGTACCTGATCAACATTAATTACGTAAATTCCTAAAGAATAACACGCATTGTCCTCATCTGGCGGCAAGGCCAATTTATATGCCGGATTCGCTGCTCCCAGCTGCAAAAAACCATTTCCAAAATCTAATTCCGCATGAACAATTATTTTATTTCCATTTCCATCAGGATATTCAGTAATATCCTTAACCCTTGCATTGAAAACAGTTTTATAGAACTCTATTGCCTCAGAAGGATTCTTCACAGTTATAAATGGGGTAATAGATGTAAAGCCGTTGGGTGTTCCATTCTTTGTATATTTACCTGACACTCCCATATATTCTCTGCTTTCAGTCATTTTTACTCCTCCTTTAAATGATCAAATACCAATTTTATGCTTATACCTTCATTGGATTGAATTCATCAACTCATAGAAATACTTGGAATCCTGAGTCTTATTAAGACTATACCAGGCTTCTAATGTTTTAGAAGAAAACACACCCAGAGCTTTCAAAACGTGTACGGAAAATTCCAACGGAGCTGTTCCAGATGCAGTGATCAGTTTTCCATCCGTTACAACAGACTCCATTTTGTAATACTTTTCGCCCGTGTATGTGGGACAGGTCATTTTAAGGTATTCCAGATCATTGCTTGTATGCCAACGTGAATTCAGCAATCCTGTCTGGGCGAGTCCCATGGTAGCACCACAAATCGCTGCAACCCATATACCTTCCTTTAAACACCTCTCAGCGATTTTTAAGATGGGTTGGTGAATTGTTTCTGTCCATGTATCTCCACCGGGTAAAATCAATGTATCTGTGCTTTCAATGCTGCACTCATCCAGTTTGATGTCAGGCAGTATTTTCAATCCGCCCATTGTAGTTACAGGAGTCTTTTCAATTCCCACGGTAACTATTTTTGATGGGGCCAGCCCCTTTTTATAATATCTCCCCGAGTTCAGTTCCGCAGTTAAGTAACCTATTTCCCAATCTGACATTGTGTCAAACACATAAAGGTATACCATATTATTCATTTGCACGTTCTCCTTATTTTACAATTCATCAAGTGATACCAACCATCCATCGATAATCAATGATTATCATCATTATAAAATAGCTTCACTGACATCTGCTGTCAGTGAAGCTATTAAAGTTGATAATATTCCATTAGCTCCGACGCAACAGCAACAAGTTTTTCCTTCAAACTCTGTGGTTCGATTACTTGAATGGATTTCCCGTAGGATAGGAGAAAATAAGGGACATATATATGAATTGATTTTTCCTCAAGTAAAAAGATTGCTTGATTTGATGTCCGCTCTTTCAGATGATGCCCCAAAAACCAATGCAGGCATAAGTCATCCAATGCCTCTGACCTGCCTCCGATAATTAAAGAAATTAACCCGTCCTTGCCCACTAAATCAGGTAACAGATTTTGCATAAAAAACTCACGGGCCGAAAAAGCCTCGGGACGCTTAAATATGATTTGAGTACGCTTGATCTGTAAAATCCGATCTGCCCGAAAGCTACGGATCTCATTTCTTAGGTGACAAAATGCAACAGTATACCATTTATTGTTCCAGTAGACCATTCCATAGGGATCTATCACCCTATTCTTGGGTTGTTCTTCATGGCTTGAGCGATAATCCATTTCTACAGAGGATTCGTTTGCTACAGCCTGCTCCAATTCTGCCAATACCGGCTGAAGAGAAGGGTCTCCCATGCGGTTAATAACTTCAAATCCGGCTAAATGACGGCTAAGTATACTTTCCTGCTCCTGATTCGAATACATTTTCAATTTTGATGTCGCATTGCCTAATGCCTCACTCAAAGGGTATCCAGCTTCTTTTGCAAAAACAGCAGCATGAAGGAGGCCACTGAAAAACATGGTTCTTACAGATAGCTGAAAAAGAATCCATTAAAAAGACGACATGCATTCCTTTGTTTTTGAATGAGATGTCGTCTTTTTTTGCTTCCTCATGTCTACGAGTGCTCCTCTTTTTAGCTCATCAACTTCAAGATCCGCTTCAGATTCACCGCGAAAATCGCCATCGCTCCTTGCATCTCCATGCCAATCAGACCCGAGGAAGATGCCACATCATACCCGTGTCTGTGCTTGAGTTCACTGTTCTTGGCTTCAATTTTGTATCGCTCTTTGGCCTTGGTCTTAAAGACCTCACTCTCCTGAAATACGGCTTGAGCCAGATGTTCATCGCTTTTTATACTTACAGAATACGTCTTGCTTTTTGCCCCGTCCTTGTAGCAGCCTTCCCGAAGAAGGCATCGCTTGCATGTTTCTACGTCAAAGTAATAGGTGTCGGTTTGGTTTTCTCCTTGGCCTTTTTTCCCCTGCCGCGCCCGGCGAGTTGCTAGATGACCAGCCTTGCACACATACATCCCTGCATCTTTATTGAACTCAAATTCGTCTTCCTTCTTTCGGTTTCCCTGAGTAATCAAAGGATGTAGTTTTGCGACCAGTTGGATGTTTTCTTGCGCACTGTAGGCGAGGTTATCTTTTTCTGAATAGGCTGCATCTCCAATCACCGTTTCCACTTTCATTCCTACCGCCTTACTTTTTTCAATCAAGGTTTGGAGTTGCTTGCCGTCGTGTTTTTCCCCGGTGGTAATTGTTGCCGCTGTTATGATTCGCTCTTCACTCATAGCGATGTGGGTTTTGTAACCAAAAAACGAGAAGTCCACACTTTTGTGACCCATTTTGGCATCGGGATCCGCAGACGTTTGCAGATGCTCCACATCGTCGGTGACTGTTTCTTTCAATAAATTCAACGGTTCTGTAACCTTCGGCAGTCCGGTAAATCGCCCATCCTGTTCAATCACAGCGACCAGTTGCTGGCTATACTGGATTTCATCTTCTAGGACATCCGTGGCGGGTTTGGCGGGAAACTTACTTTTCATGGATTCACCCAGCATGTAGATGGCCTTTCTGAGACGCTTGGAACGTTCCCGTAGCACGGCTTGCGGTGTTTTTTGAGTGTAGCGGGCTTGGGTATGAGTTGCGTCCACAATAATAGATTTACTGTGAATAACGCCTTTTTCGATGGCGATTTCCACCGCTTTGCCGATGAGCAAATCTAACAACTTCATACCTTTGAGTCGTAATTTGCGAAACTTGGTGAGTAGACTGAGATCAATGACAGCTTCTTCTAGAGCCATATGCAGAAAAAACTTGAATGACAAATCCGTTTTTGAGCGCTCAACCAGGTCGATGTCAGACAAGTCAAAGATGGACTTGAGTAGCAAATATTTAAACATCCGAACCGGATCTACAGCTGTACGTCCGTTGTCATGACAATAGTTGTCATGCAGTTCCTCATACACAAAGCTAAAGTCCACCAGTTCGTCCATTCTCCACAACATATGATCTTTGGGGATGAGTACATCGTAAAGTTCTGTATACGGACTCAACAAAAAGCTCTGCTGTTTCGGGAGCACAGGGATCACCAACCTTGGATAAGATACTTCAATTATACCGAAAAAAAGAGACAGACTCCTCAAAAAAATGAGGAACTGTCTCTTTTGGTGAGCTGGGGGACTTTTTCAGTGGCCTCGCATGAAGGAGTGCCTTTTTTTCCTCAATATCAAATAGCAGAGGTGCTCTGATAAAGTTATTTAGCAAGCTATACCCGCCATTATGACCTGTGTCGGATATTATAGGCACTCCACTGGCACATAGTGCATCAATATACCGATATACTGTCCTTATATTTATTTCTAACTTTTCGGATATTTGTTTTGCAGTCATTTTTACGCCTGAATTCAGCATCCATAGAATTGCCAGCATATTATCGTTTTTTGGCATAACCTGAATCCTCATCTTTCATTAAAGCTCAATCTTTTATAAATATCTTTTTTATCTTCTCAAGGATCGCACTAAATGATTAGCTTTGCGAATCGCCTGCATCCCTTATTCATCAATCTTTCAGCCTTTCAATCCTCACAACAGCCTCCACATGTGTCGAGACGATGGAAAGAATATACTTCAAATTCTATTTTTCTAGTATGTAAATTAGATTTCAAAATTTCATTATTCGACAATAAAAAACAAAAAAATACATTATTAGCTATATACGTTTTTGGAACAATTTTGGATAATTATGGTGTACCATAAAATACTATTTTTCAAGGAGGATTTGCTATGAAACAAGATAAGAACGTCAGTAACAAAGATTTGCAAAACTTGCTCAGATCATTAAGAAAAGTTGAAGGTTCAAAAAGTCCTGCTGAACTCAGAAGTTTACTTTGGGGTTCCTTAACTGATTTATCTCCTGAACGTTAATTGTTAAAGCTGTGGAAATGGGGAGCTGACATACTGCTCCTCATTTTTACAACATTATTTACTTTGAAAGGAGAGACAGAATTTGAAATTATGCTTACTTACAATTAATGCAGAAGGCTTTGATTTGCCTCCGTATGGTATTTGGATACTTAAGGCATTCATTAATAAGTATGCCAGTGTAAACTCTATCAACGTTGACGTAATTGTTTCAAGCTTTAATTACCAAACATCAAATGAAACCGTTGTAGATTACTTGAACAACATAAATTGCGATGTAATTGGCTTCTCCATGTACATATGGAATCATATCCAAATAAAAGAGCTTATACATGAATTAAAATCAAAACAACAATTCTTCAATACAAAACTAGTCCTAGGAGGACCACACGTTAGCTTTGACAACAAGGAATTGAAAGAATTAGTTGAAAACAATATATTAGATGCGTTAGTTGTTGGAGAAGGCGAAAAACCATTACTCCACATTTTAAAATGCCTCTCTATGAACCAAAATATCACTGCATATAAAGGTGTTTATACTCTTTACAAAGAACACCCTGAATTATCTTCAGATCTAATAATTTATGATGATAATGAGAACATCAATTACTTACCTAATCCATACATCGAATTACCTGAACTGATGGATGAATCGCTAGAAAAAGAAAGTATTCAATATGAAACTTCAAGGGGATGTCCTTTTAATTGTACTTTTTGTGATCAGGGGCATAAACCATATAAAAGTATCACAATGGAACGTATCGAAAGTGATTTGAAATTCTTTGCTGATAAGAATACTAAACATACTAGTTTTCTTGATGGTACATTTAACCTTAGTAATAAAAGAACAATCAAACTACTAAATCTGCTTACAACGTATAGTCGATCGTGGACTTTTCATGCGGAGATAAAACCAGAAAATTTAAAATTAGAAGAAATTCAATTAATGGCCCAGGCAAACTGTCTATCAGTAGAATTAGGATTACAGTCTGCTCATGAGAAGACTTTGCGTTTAATTAAGAGAAGAAATAATTGGAGTAAAATAGAACAAAACGTAAAATACCTCATCGACTATAATATTGAAGTTAATGTCAATACAATTATTGGATTACCTGAGGAATCCCTAAATGATTGGTACGAAACATTAGATTACTGCTTCAATTTAGGAAATGTAAAGATTCTTTCTAATGTATTAAAAATACTACCTAACACAGTAATGGCGGAACAGATCAAACAATTCGGTTTTGATTTTGATAGCACGAATTATACTATTAGAAAAACAAATACATTTAAAAAAGAAGAAATTGAAATTGCAACTGTAATTAATAGACTTGTTGATTTATTTTGGAATAGAACAGGTACTCCATCAATTATTAGGACTATAACAAAAGAATTATTCAACGGAAGATTCAGTTTATTTTTAGAAGAATTGTTTTATTTTCTTCTAAAAAAACCCACACTTCTTGAACAACAATCCTATTTTTATGATTCAATATATTCATTTACTCAATCTTTGGGGATTCAGACTGAATTAAAAAAGATAATAAATAATCAGTTAGAAAAAGATTATTCTTTAGCGAGAGGTCTATAGAAAATGACTCCATTCCATGAGGAAATAAACGAATTGCATTCATATCTTGAGACATATAGCTTAAAATACGGTTATTATTCTGTTACCTCACTCGTCATTAAATATAATATATTAATATCTATCTTAAAGATGTTTATTAATCTAAATGACGAGAGTGACAAAGCTGCTTTATCAGCACAGCTAGAAAAAGCAACAATAATCCTTCAAGATCATTATGACAAAACAAGTCGAATAATTTTGGTTGAACATAATTTTCATATAATAAAAGAATATCTCAAAAACCAAAAAACACTTCTAGAATATGATTATAACTACTATATCAAACATTACCAACCTACTGCTCAAAAAGTACAAAATGAAACTTACACATTAAAAGGTGACTATTCACATTCACACCATATTATCTCTGATAATGTATATATATATATAGTTGATAAGTATGGTGAATTGATTATTTACCAACAACCTATTTCAATTATTGATTTAGTTTTTAGAAAAGAATTTAAATCAAATCAAGGGTACTCATTAATACATCCATATTTAGTAAAAACAAAAGACATTATTATTCAAGGAGCAGGAGAGATTATATTTGTGAAAAACAATTCTAAAGAGATAAAGGGATGCGTAGTAAATAATAAATCAGGACATTTTATGCCTCCAGAGTCTACCCTACAAAATGTTAATATGGCGCTCAAGGATACTTTTAAGAACAACATTACAATAATTAATATAGCAATCAAAAAGTTCTAATAAATTTATCCTTTGGAGAATTATATATGCTGACACTTTTAAAAAAACCTGCCTTCCTTGTATTATTTATTTGCCAAGGGCTATCCCAAATTGCAAGCGCGTTCCATTTAATCGCATTACCATTGTATGTTTATAAATTAACAAATTCATCTGTACTAACCGGTTTAATATCTTTTATTGAAATTATAACAACTATTTTAGTAAGTTTGTTTGCAGGAACTGTTATTGACAGGAGCAATAAAAAATACATTATAGTAAATTCCGAAATTTGTAGATCACTTATTATTTTTTATTTAATTTTCATTCCAGAAATTTATGCGCCTTGGATACTAATCCTTATAACCATTATGACAGGAATTACTTCATCATTTTCGGCTATAACCCAAGTTACAATAATTAAATCACTAGTTGATAATAAAAATCTATCTGAAGCAAATTCACTATTGCTACTATTAAACTCAATTGCCTTGATTCTAGGACCCATATTGGGAACAGTTTTTATTGAACATCTGAACTACTCAGGAACATTTATGTTGAATTCTGCTTCTTTTTTAATTAGCGCTATTGGATATTGTTTTATAAATACTAGATGGAATGAAACACAAAAAACCTTAATCAAAAAAAATATAAACATCATACAGGAACTAAAAGAAGGATTCGATATACTTAAACAAAATCAAAATCTGCTCTCTACACTTACTTCAACTTGGGTTATAGCATTAGGAATAGGGGCTAATAGCATTCTCTTTATTCTTCATTTTCAACAAAATGGAGTGTCCGTCCAAAATATAGGAATGTACATGTCATTTCAGGGTTTTGGATTATTAATTGGTACAATCCTTTTTTCTAGAATCAGCAAAAAATTTGGAATGAGAAAAACATATGTATTTTCAATGATTGCTATAGGCATTTTTTTAATATTGTTTATTAACATATCTACAATAAACTTTTTAATTAGTAATTTACTTATTTTTTTATTTGGAATTAGTTTATCATTTTTCAATATAGCTATTAAAAGTATTATTCAAATAAATACTAGTTATGAATATATCGGAAGGATTTCTTCAATTAATCGCGTTTTATCAAGAAGTGCTTCTTCAGTTTCAATTCTAGTGGGCAGTTTATTTTCCTCCATTATATCTCCATCTTGGATATTAACAATACTAGGTCTATTTATTGTTTTTACAAGTTTGTATACAGGGATGAATCTTAAGGTGCTACCCTTCATCAAAAACAACTAATATTATATGCTATAACCAAATTTAAGTTCTTAGGGTAGGTCAACTTAAGAGAGCAGTGTATATTCAAACCAACAGTACAGCATTATAGACTCTAACTTGCTAAATTGCTTATGTTCAGACATATGAAATTCCTATACAAATTAGCCCCTTTAATGATATCATATACTAAAAAAAGAAGAGATGGTGATATTTTGAATATTCAAAAGAAAGTCGCATTAACTGGTATTAAACCTACTGGTGAATTACATCTAGGGAATTACATCGGTGCAATCAAGCCGGCAATAGAACTATCTAAAGCAACCCAATTTTCTTCTATATAAACCGCAATTAAGAAACCAACAGCATCACACCCATCGCCTAATCGGGTAATGAATAGAAAGATCAAACCCAAGGTGGCGATAAAAATGAAGAGCGAAGAAATCGAGCAACTGAATAAAGCCATGAAAGAAACAGCCGATAAACGACTTTACGAAAGATACCTGGCCGTTCGTCTTCGTCTGGAAGGACACACGTTTTCGGAGATCGGTGATCTACTCGGTCGCATGCGTCAAACCGTCAGTATCTATTGGCAGAGCTACCAAGAGCAGGGCCTTACCGGACTGGAAATAGGACACTCCCCTGGACAACCGCCTAAGCTTACGGAAGAGCAACGCATCCAATTAGCCGCTATGCTGGAGCAGCAACAGCCAGCCGATGTAGGCTTTGAAGCTCGCTATACCTGGACCCTACCGCTCGTAGCGGAATGGATCAAGCAAAAGTTTGGCGTTACGATGAGTGTGCGCGGAATCAGCGCCATGCTTAGACGCATGAACTTCAGCTTCACTAAAGCAACCTATACACTGGCCAAAGCTGATGAGGAGACCCAAGCGGTTTTCCGTAAGCACACCTTCGCCCAGCTTAAAAAGCAGGTGGAAGCCGAAGAAATCGATCATCTGCTGTTTGAAGACGAATCGATGATTCGTTCCTATCAGGCGCTGCAATATAACTGGTTTCCGCGCGGCAAGCAGCGTAAAGTACCAACGTATGGGAAGCATGAAGGAGCCAAGTTATTCGCCGCGATTAACTATGAAACCGGACAGGTGCATCACCGTGAAGAAGAAAAGGCCGATGTGGACGCTTTTATTCGCTTCCTCCAGGATCTTCTGTCGGCGTACCCTAATGGAACAATGGCTATCATTCTGGACAACAGCCGGATTCATCATGCCACCGGGTTACAACCTTTTCTGAAAGAACATCCGCGCCTTCATTTGGTCTTTCTACCGCCCTATAGTCCCAACCTGAATCCGGTCGAGGGACTATGGCTGTGGCTTAAATCCGACGTAGTCAATAACGTCTTTTTTGAAAAGTTCTACAAGATTAAGCTTCATGTCGGCCAGTTTATGAAGCGAATCAATAAGCGGCCGTTGGAAACGATTGATCGCCTGTTGGTCAGGTTATAATCTTAATTGCGGTTTATATATTTATTTTATCGCAGATTATCATGCATTAACGGCATTAAAAAATGGCCCTAAAATGAAGGAATACATATATAAATCAGCCGCTACTTGGTTGGCTTTAGGTTTAGATCCGGAACAAGTTATCTTTTATAAACAATCTGATATTCCTGAAATCTTCGAACTTTCTTGGATTTTATCATGTCATACTTCTAAAGGGCTATTGAATAGAGCACATGCTTATAAATCCATAAGAGATAAAAATATTGAAGCGGGTATAGATCCAGATACTGATATAAATATGGGATTATATACATACCCGATTTTAATGACGGCTGATATTCTTTTATTCCATTCAAATGTAATCCCTGTAGGTAAAGACCAAATTCAGCATGTCGAAATAGCTAGAGATATTGCTCAAAGCTTCAACAGTTTGTATGGTGAAACTTTTACCATACCCGAATATCAAATAGCTGATCAGTCGTCAGTATTAATTGGTGTTGATGGAAGAAAGATGAGTAAAAGCTATAATAATACTTTACCTATTTTTTCGGATAGTAAGACCCTTAAAAATATAATATTTAAAATAAAAACAAATTCCTTGCCTCCTGAAGCTCCTAAAGATCCTGACGATTCAATTTTATTTTCTCTGTATAAGGAATTTTCCGATGAATCTCAAGTTCATAAAATGCGTGAAAGATTTTACAAAGGAATTGCCTGGGGAGACGTAAAAAAAGAACTGTTAGCGACAATAGAGGACTATTTTAGAGATTCACGGAATAAATACTTTGAATATTTAAACGATGCAGCATATCTTGACTCAATTCTTAAAGCAGGAGCTCAAAAAGCAAGAGAAATTGCTTCTAAGTCACTTAAAGACATCAAAAACAAAATCGGCACTGTTTAAAACTAATGAAACATAACGCTCTCTTACTGTTTTCAATTTTCATCCATATTTATTTATCACAGTCAAACTACTAAGTAAAAAAGTATTAACTATTCTAAGTTCCCATATTAAACGGTATAGGATGAATTTATTCTTGCCATCCCTCCCCATCAGAGTTGACATACACACACTCAATCAACGGGAGGGGAAGCACACAATGTCAAATTGGCCAGAATGGTTTCAAGAAGCATTACGCCAACGATTTTATCAATTAGAGCTCGCCAGTGAACAACAGGCTTCATGTTCATCAGAGGACAAAATTCTGTTCACTCAAGTTGAGCAATTCAAAATGAATCAAAACGGGGATATTCAGCAACTACTATCCGAATGGGAAGAAGCCATAGGCTATCAGCTAAGTCAGGACAAGCAATCCATCTATATGGAAGGAGTAAAAGACGGTATTCGTTTGATTCTTCCCGTCATACAACCCACAAATATTTGTTAGCCCATTGATCGCATTAGCCTATGATTTCGTTAGTCCAGTATTTCGTCTATGCTCATTCCACTTTTCAAGCTAAAAATAAAATGCGCTGGTGAGAGAATCGTGATCTTCTCCACCAACGCATTAAATAGGTTATCATCAAATTGTTCCAGTATATCTTGCCGTGAGCTTAGGATTTGTATGATTTCATCGACACGTTCCTTGATTTTCTCCTTCTGATCGTCTTCCTCCTCTAATATCAGCATCTGTTGCCGTAGCTCGTTGAGCTCACTGGAAAGTCTGTTCGTTTCTTCATTATATACAATCTCATCAATCTGATTCCGCAGCTTGAGATTCACTAATTCCTTCAAGTCGGATTTCAATTGTTGCATCTGCCCTTCAATATCCAATAGCGGTTCTTGCTCTACTTTGCTCGATAGTATCGATTCAATATTGCCTTTCAGCGTTTTAATCAACCTTTTCTTGTTCTCATACATCCGGTTGAACAATCGTACAAACGCGGAATGTAAAACTTGTTCATCGACTGATTTGGCAGCACAGGCTGCTTTCCCTTCATTGACATACGTTTTGCATTGCCATACAACCTTCTTGGATGGGTTATTGCTGTTCCAGGTTCGGCGTTTAAAAATGGCTCCACAGCATCCACAATATACTTTACTGCTCAGTGCATATTTACTGGAGTATCTTTTACTCTCCCCCATGACATTACCTTTTAGCTTGGCACGGCGTGCCTTCTCTTTTTGCACCGCTTCAAATAGTTCCTTGGATACAATCGGTTCATGGTTGTTCTCAATTAAATATTGCTGCTCCTGTCCTTTATTCCTTATTCGTTTATGGGTTAGAAAACCTACCGTTACCGTCTTTTGCTGAAGCAAAGCTCCGTAATATTTCTCATTGGTCAGAATTAAGGTAATGGAGGAATCCCACCAAGTATCGCCACCCGTGACTGTTTTAATGTGGTCTCGCATCAATCCTCTAGCTATCGCCTGATAGCTTTTGCCATCCAAATACTCCTCATATATTCTGCGTACAATCTCTGCTTCTGGCTCGTTAATCACCAATTCACCATGTTCATCCTTATCGTAACCGAGGAAGCGAGTGGTGTTGCAGAAGACTTTGCCGTTTTGGAAGCCACGCAGTATTCCCCATCGGCTGTTTTCCGAAATGTTTCGACTCTCGTCTTGGGCTAGAGAACTCAGGATGGTCAGCAATACTTCACCTGTTGTATCCAGCGTATTAATGTTCTCTCGTTCAAAAAATACTGCAACTCCGAGACTCTTGAGTTCCCGTACATATTTCAATAAATCCAGTGTATTCCTAGCGAATCTCGAAATCGACTTGACCAGTATAAGATCCAGTTTACCGTTTCGGGCATCCTGTATCATGCGATTAAAGTGCGTTCTATTTTTAGTGCTGGTTCCGGTGATGCCTTCATCTGCGTAAATATCAGCCATTTCCCATTCCAAGTTGTTTTGAATGTATTGTGTATAATGGTTTACCTGATTGGTATAGCTCTCCTTTTGCTCCTCGGAATCTGTACTGACTCGGCAATAGGCAGCGACTTTCTTCTTTTGAATTGATTGAATTCCTTCTACGATGTCCATCGTTTTAATGGGAACGACGACGATTTTTTTTGCGGTTGCGGCTTGTGCCATAAGTGTTTCTCCCTTCGATATCTTCTTTATACGGTCACATGGTATAATGCTTGCGGTGCATGATCAAGTCCATTTCTGCCCATGTGATAGCTACTTGAAAGACTTTTTATTCAGCTCATCAATCGCTATGAACTCTTCTTCTGTAATTACATTTTGTGATCTCAATTGATTCAATAGGCTTAGACTCAGTAGATAATCAATAGATTTTCGTTGCATATGTATGTGCTCCTTTGAAATAAAAATGGCTCACCTCTAGGGCAAACCAAAGCTTAGAATAAATTTTTAAGGCCAATGTTCTTTTCTGCGGTAATGCTAGGATTGCTTACTAAGGTAGCTGTCAACACAAGGACTTTGTTGTTCGCCCCGCTACTGCTTCCTGCTTTTATGGTTACACTATTTCCTGTACTCGCTGTCACGCTCCCCATGATAGGAGTTGAATGATCCTGATTTTGTAGACTCCACTCTACAGACTGGTCAAACACTTCCATTCCATGATCATAGATATGGCTGACGTATGAGGCGCTTTGGCCTGTTTTTAGAACTGAATTGCCGATAATGGTTATCGCATAGAAATGTGTTCCTGTTTCGACAACTCTCATTTCAATGGTACTTAGTACTGTTGGGTAATACGTTAATTTTGCGGTGATGCTTGCTTGTCCCAAAGCGATACCCATCACCTGGCCTTGCTGATCTACACTAACCACACTTGGATCACTAGATATATAGGTAATCGCCGGATTAGCCAATCCATTCCCATTATCCGTAGCGGTCACATTCAACGGTATTGTTTCGTTTAGAGGTACATGGGCTATTGTTCCCTGATGAATATGTAATGCGTAGGTATGAGCAATCTCGTACTTCCATCTGTCTGCAATGTTATTTTCCACGTCATCATAAGCTGTATTCATACTATCCAATGTGCAGCTTAACTGGATGATGCCATTCATCGTGCAATCAATTCCAGTCACTTTAAACGGCTGATGAGTCATATAAAATCGTTGGCTTAATGTAATGCCCCTCGTATCTACGTTTTCCTGTAGATTGACCAGAATGTTTCCTTCCGGTATTGAAATAACTTTACCTGTTTCCGTTGAAAACGTTCTGGCTTCCACCACAGCATCAAACCATTTCACCTGTCCACTCCAGTTTAAAGCCAACCGTTGATTACATTTTCGCATCCTGCCTCGACACGACTTTTCATTTTGATCCACCTGACTGGTAATTAAATAACGCTCATAGCGATAATCTACGATATTTCCTGTATGTAAAGGTGTCGCTGCCCGAATAATTTTTTTCATCAGTTATTTGAATGATATCTGTCGCATCTCGGATCAGAGCAAGCTGCTTTACACTATTGATATGCACAAGATCTCCCTTCTCTCGCAGAAAGAAATCCATCATCGGCTCTAGGCTCCTTGTCACTCCTCTACCTCCAATCCAAAGTCTGGCTTGCAGCGATACAGATACAACTCCATATAATCGCTCCATTCTTTCATGTCCAAAATAATAAAAATATCCTTGCTAATTCGAACATAGCCGTTTAATTGCAATAAGGATTCCAGTGGACAGAAAGCTCGATATGTCGTCTCTAGTATATAACCATCTTCAAATGAAAAACTTTTGCGATAAGGTTGTACATCTGCCATCATCGACAGAACAGGTGTGAAATTGGCATTATCCAAAATTTCCAGCTTCGTATCGTAGAACATTAATTTGTCCCGACCTTGATTTTAGGTAGAGGAAGAGCCAGTCGAATACTTTCAGGAATGCCTGTTTCATAGGTGGCTGAGCGTTCACCTTCTTGCTTATGTGTTAAGCCAACCGAATCCCTATTTTTATAGAGATACACCGCATAATCGACCATAACATCATCATATTCCACTGGTAGTGTTGAAACATTACAATAGCCATAAATGTTACTCCTCGCTTTATTCAAATAATGGATCAGGATATCATCCTTAGATATGTCTGTTGGTTCCATGCCTAATAACCGTTTAAGTAAAATCAATGAATCACTCATGTGCTGGTTCCTGTTCCTCCTTTACCTGTTCCTTCTCGGTACGCTTCATGCTCTTGGTAACTTGTACTTTCGTTTGGGCTGCTTCTTGCTTAGTCTCATCTGGTTGCGGTTCCTCTACTTGCTCATAATGCCCACTAGCCTGTAACCGCAGCATTAACTCCTGATCTGTGACTTCCCATGTGCAGCCTGTTTCCTGATTCAAAAACCACATCTTATCACCCTCCAAAATTAAAAATAAGGGCATCCAAAACGGATACCCCGAACGTGTTTCTTCTATTATAATGTGTTTTCATATGATCCCACTTTTAATTAAGACTTATTGGCTGTAAGTACAGCGAGAGCTTCAGGCTTGATACATTTGGCTCCAAACACCTGTAACCCTTTCACCGCATCTGAAAATTGTTTTTCTGGTCTGAAGGCTTCCACCGAATCCACTTGCCCAGCAAACGAAATCGCACTTTTATGACCTGCAATAATTTTATACTTGGCTCCTCCTGTATTTGGCACATTGTTGGATTTGTAAACGGTCATCCCATCGATATCTCCGACATAGCCTGTACGGATGATATTTGGGTCTTTGGTGAAACGAGCATCTTTCAGCAGCAAGCCATAGTACCATGCAGGAACTACCACAAAACGTTCCGTTTCAGGTACATTGTTCTCATCCATCATCACGCCAAGATCAATTAGCAAATCATAGGCTGTATCTTTGGTTGGAACAATAGGCGTTGTATCATTGCCCATCGTATTCTCAGCTTTAACCTCCGTATAAAATCCAGCAAGATACTGATCCACTACATTGGCCAGTCCATAAGAGGCTTCTACGATTCCACCATCGAGTAAATTTACATTCGCTTGAGCAGCATCGACATCATCCACCTGAAAATTGAAATACTTCGCCTGATCGATCACCAACGTTTTTTGCGTAGCGTCCAGTTCCTGTGGATTACTGATTCCTGCCACTTTATCATAGTTGCCAATCGTTACTGCCCCAATGGAATTAATTTTCACGGTGGAACCCTGACCTTTAATCTCACCTTCATAATCAGTGTTGACCACGTTCCCATATACCAAATTCTTTTTCAGACTTTCATTTAAACGTGCGCTCCAAATCGTAGGAATAAAATTTTGTACTGTCATATTCTAATCACCCTGTCCTTTTCTATTGATTATTGTTTGTTTTGTAATGCTTGTTTGACTTGATCCCAATGCTGATTAATCTCGTTTGGCGACATGCCTTTAATCGCTTCTAATGTAAATGTGCTATTCGTTGAACTAGTTGGAGGGGTATAGCCTTCCCCTTTAAGTCGTTGCTCAACTTGCTGTTGAATTGCCAATTGTAACGATTGTTCCAACATAGCCAAATTCGCTGTTGTCACTTCTTCATCTGCACCAATAAAAAAATCCACTAACGGAAGTGGAAGTTTCTTTTTGGATGCAATTTTGATCGCTTGGCTGGTTAACCGTTCACGCTGCTTCTCTAGCTTCATATTCTCCACTTCGGCTCGTAGCTTCTCGACTTCAATTTCTCTCTCATCCTTAGCCGGGAATCGCTTCTTGATCTCAACATCTACTGCACTTTCCAAATGATTGGCTTTCCACGTTTCCAGTGATTTAGCGGATCGTTTGTCCACTGTGCTATCGAACCAACTTTTTGCTTGCTGATTAGATTGAATGAATCGCTCTATCCCCTCTACGCTATACGGATTTAAATCCTGAAGATATGTCCGCCATTCCTCATTGGTTTGGTTTTCTTCAATCAACTGCTTCATTTGTTCTAAATTCATTTTCGTTAATCTCCTTTATCGCCCATTCGACTCTGTAGAACCGAACACGCTTATGTATGTATGGAGCCTTTTAATGTCATGCTCAGGACAGGATTTGTTACGCATTAGAAATCACAAAAACGAGGAAAAGGTACAAACATGCCAACTCCCCACTTTTGGGTATTTTTCAACCTTTGTTTATGCGGATTTTGGATAGCCTAAAGCGTAACACTGAGTCTGTATAGGTTCGAGCTTTCGAACACGCATATATATGTTGAATTCGTTTAACGTCATATCTGATACAAAGATGTTACTCATTAGAAACCACAAAAATGAGAAATAGGTACAAACATACTCCCTCACCATTTATGGTTGTTTTTCACCCTTAGTTTATATGGCTTTTGAATAGCCTAAAGCGTAACATCGAGCCTGCTTTTTCTCATCTGGCGCATCCGTAACTTCGACTTTTCGTTCGCATTCTTCTCTCTGCATTTCTCACAATATTTCTGTCGATTCGAATTTGCTGAAAATGTAGCCCTACATTTCGGACAGTTTACCCTCGGTTGCGCTGTTTCAAATTCAGATTCTACATTCCGCTCAGACTTATATTCTTGTTCTAACTTTTCATCTATGGGTAAAACCCCATTTTCAAAATATGTACATCGAGGCAGAGAATTATCTTGAGCGAAAAATATACAGGAACTATCCTGTAAGCAGCAATAGTTTGTAATACCATGCTTCGCTCCGAGATAACACGCACAATTATTCTTCACCAGCCGCTTGATCCTATTTTTATTCTGCATCCGATTTCTCCTCAGCCGTATCTACTAATCGTTGCTGCTCCGTATGAAATTTATTGAATTCCAGCTTCGGATTCTCCACAAATGGTAATAGTGTCAGCAACGTTTCCTGAGATACGACTTGCTGCAATTTAACAATCACATCAGCCATCCCCACCAAATCTGTCGGCAAGTTACGAGTAAACTTCACCGCGATATCACGGTAATCATATTGCACACCTTCTTTAATGTGCAGGAACGTGAAGAAATTCCGTAACCGCTGTTTGATCGCCTTTTCCATTAAGGCTTCACGCATTGCCACTCGATTCTCCAGATTAAGCAGCTTGTTTCTCAGCGCTAAGGAAGATGTATTGCTAGCCCAATTTTCATTGAAGTTAACCTGATCCATCATATCGAAGATTTTGCGTTCAATATTGTCTAGCTCGTTTTTCACAAAAGAGTCATTAATCTCCTTTGTAAGCCAGCTTACCTTTCCTCCAGCCGGAACTTGAATAATGCCCATCTTCTTCATATTTAATAAATCTTCAGCTTCCAATTTCGCGTTTTCAATCACGAGATAGGCGTTGCGATGATCTGCGATTTCATTGACCAAATCAGAGTTCAAAGCGTTATAGGCATCAAATAAAGAAATCACATCATGGAGGCCACTTTTCCTCTCCGTATTGGCTGGACAGGAGATAAGCGGTACTCTTCCAAAGATGTGATTATGTTTGCCGATATATTTTAATTCAGGTGCTTGGTTTTGCTTACTCTGATTAGGTTTACTATCGCTGCCGATTGTATAGTGTAGAATCTCATGGTCTGTATACACGTCCAAATACACTTGCTTATCGAATCGACGGGTAAATTTATGTAAGCCAAGTAATACATTTCGTTCTGCTGTTCCGTCCTCTAACACAAACGCATTCAAAGGAGATAATACTGTGGCTGAGAACTGACCATCCGATCCGAATCAATATAGTTCAATTCGAAGCTCTCACCGAAGATTTCGGATTGTTTCCGAAGCTGTAAATTATGCTCCTTATCCCAATGGTTCATATGCACATCGATATTATGTATGGCTTCATCCTGATCTGACTTGGACACATAGTTTACTGGCTTACCGAGCAGATAGCCCACTTCATTATCTACGAACTTACGTGGAAAATTGAAAATGAGCTTTTGATTGCTTCTGCTTTCTTGCATGGCATAGTTCTTGAGAATGGCATGTTGGCCATTGTAGTAATCTGCATATTTCTGTTTGGCTAATGCAGCCGATTGGAGCTCATTTAGACACTCTAATATGATTTGTTCGGTAATTTGCAAATATATACTTCCTCTCGATTAAACATAAAAATAGTCCCCACAAATAGTGAGGACTCCTAATAGTCTATATATTTAAAGCATATTAAAGTACTGAAAAGATTCTTTAATTGATTCCTGTTTTCCTAATGGACAAGGATGTACTCTCTGATCTACTGAATTCCGATTGGGTGACACTTTAGGATTAAGACCGCATATTTCTTTCATATGCGCGATCCAACACGTTTTTGGAACATAACCATGCTTTTGTTTAACATATTCCTGAATTTGCTTATATGTAGCCATCACAGTATCCCCCTTAATAATTGTGAACAGATAATCACAAAGAGTATTCAGTTTTAATTATATCTAACAGTTGTTTGGCTGTTTGCTCATCTAATTGGATGCTCTGGCTCACTACGTTGGTATGTACTCGTTCCTTTGATCCATAGGTATTGATCTGAATGTATTTTTTTCCATCTTGAATTAAAACGTTATAGGTTGACTCTGCCTCTGTTTGTAATCTTGAATTTCTTGTTATCTTACTTAAATTTCTGATTAATGCCATGTTATTCCCTCCAGACAAATAAATATATGGAGAGTATATCATAGTATCTTGTAACCAGCACTCAGCAAATTCCCCTACTACTGTCATCATTAATCAAATATGAAATATTGCACTCAAAATAACAAACTGCGATCATAAAATTTCAGACTCTTGACCGACTGAATCAATTGGACAGCCCCATACAAACTATCTGGCGCGTCATCATATGTACAATTTCGATTGTAGTCCTTCACCTGATGGTTGTATCTGAGGTTATCTGCATTGAACAGAATATGCCCCTTCTTCACTTCCGGCTCCAAGCTAATAATACGTTCATGCTTCTGCCCCTTGGAATGAACACTTTCTACGGGTGTATGTATCTTCGCCTTCCATAACTCTTCTTCAAATTTCTGCTTCATATAGCTTTGTGCCTGATTGACTTCAAATCCCAGCTTATCTACAGGATAAAGCTTTAATTTTTCAATAGCCACGTGGAATAAATCATCTGGCAGCAGTTTATAAATATTTCCATCCACCACATACATCTGCTTTGTCTTTCGGTGCTGACCAATAATTGAAATAGCCGAATAGTCATTTTTCTTCCCGGCTTTAATCGCTGGATCAATGTACATAGCCATTTCCATATCCTCAAATTCAGGCAACCTGTCCCAATACAGGAGATTCTGAAATATGTATTCGTCTGTTGAACGTGGATCGTTTTGTAGCTCTTTATAGAAGCTTTTTTCACCCATGGCTTGCTTCTTGCACATCAAATAATAATAGTCTAAATACTCGCTCCACAGGATTTCCGTACCCTCCAGCATTTCCTCCTCATTCGCCATAAAAAAAGACAAGGCCGTATTGATCCTGTCCTCATCCTGCAAGTTATTATATTGTCGCTCCCACTCTGACCATAAATCATCTCGTTCTGAAAACCGAAGCACGGCTGCTTTACGGACACTTCTCACACCTGGTATCTTCCCTTTGAGCAGATCAGCCATGATATCTTCTTCGTTGAGAATCGTTCCACAGATAAGTATATTGGTGTCCCTTGTTCCGATAGGCAGAATGACATCCGTAAATGTATTTTTAATCTGTTCTCGTTTTGCTTCGGATCGTGCGGTATCTTCCTTGAGCAAATCATCCATTAGAACCAAGGTAGGACGTTGATGCTTATAGTGAATTCCTCTCAAGCTACCGTCAATCCCACGAATCATAATGCAGGAGTCCAGTCCACCTTTACTCTTGAGCCATATTTCATTGTTGTTCCAGCGGCTCCCTTTACGAATCCCAAAATCCTCAATCAGCATCTGATTGGTTTCCAGCTCATCTTTGATCATATCGAGGAACGGCAATGCAATTTGCTCTGTGGCAGAAATAATCAGTGTAAACTGTGATTTATCATATAAAGTTGCATACAGCGGAAATAAAAAAGAACTGATTGTTGACTTTCCATGCTCCCTTGGGAGGCCGAAAGCCGTAATCAGTCCAGTATGGGCAAGCATATGTCTTAATTCCGTGAATAGCTCTTTGTGAAACATGCCAAATGCTCGATCAAAGTATTTAGGAAAATAGGCTAAAGCGAAAAACTCGATGTCCATCTCACCGATTAGCTTTCTTAGTTCGGAGAAAGAGAATGTTTCGATCAATTGTTTCATTTTCGGTGGTTTAAAATGCTTCTCCATATACTGCTTAAGTAGCTCAGCTTGGCGTTGCTCTTCTTGCTCTATCGTTTCAATGGTACTAGCTCCTTTCTCAAATTCACTATAAAATCATCACAAAAATTTCTGCACCCTTTGCTGGCAGCTCCGTTTATCTACATAGAAGTACCCCTCCCTCCACGACAAAAAGAGTGGCTTCTCACCACTCGATATTTGCCAAAGCTTCAACCATATCCTGCTGTGTTGTTAGTGTATAGATATTGGTTGTCGCTACGTGGTCATGTCCAAGGATTTGCTGAATGGTCGTCAATGGAGTCGTTTTGACCAGCTTATAGCCAAGCGTATGTCTCAGCATATGGGGTGTGACCTTTACGTTGACCCGATCCCCGTATTTGTTCAAAATCAGGTTGACCGCATTTCGTTCCAAAGCTCCACGCTGGCCAATACATAGATATTCTGATTCCACTTGTGGTCTGATTTCAAGATATCGGGTAATGGCTTTTCGCACATCCTTATTCAATGGTATGGTACGAAAGGAATTCCCTTTACCGAATACCTTCAACAATCCTTTGCGTTCACTTATTTCAATATCCTTCAGCTTGATGCCAACTAATTCGCTTACCCGTATCCCTGTTCCCAGCAACAATTCAATCATACAGATATGCATCCGATTGCCCATACGGTGAATTTCATTCCGCAGCTTCCACAAATCCTTTTCCGCTAACCCTTTGTATTCGCGAACAACCTTGTTTCTGACCGCTTCGATATGTGTTTCTTCCTTAATATATCCTTGTTGGTGCATCCACTGAGCAAATACGTTGACGCTGGCGATTTTACGATTGATGGTCAGTATTGCTTGATTGGTGCTTTGCAGATATTTCTTGTATTCTACCCCATCCAGTTCAATCCACTGACCCAGTCCATATTCCGTTTTCCTTTGATACCAGGCTATGAACTGTAATACGTCCCTAATATAGCAGGAAACCGTATTTTCACTCCGATCCTTGCTCCGTAAATGTGCTTCAAACCCTTGAATATAGTCCATATTCGTCCCCACCCTTCGCTTGTGTGTCACATCATACCGTTGATGTGGGGCAAAGTCCACTCCATACATAACTTATCTTATGCACTGAATCTGGGCAATTTACAGGCTAATTCAGGGCTGAAACTGGCGTTTATCTATACAAATACTGACGACATAACGTTATGGCTGCGAATCATCCGGCTCTATGTATCCATCCTCCATCTCAACCGATTCCTCAATAGCTTCATAATCGGCATCCACTACATCGGCTTCGATCATATCCAGAAATAGCTGCTTACGTTCTTGTTCCAATGCCTTCGTGTTCACCACCAACTCACGTCGATCATTCCATTCATTTGGTGCACGGTTCTTTAAGTAGAAAATCATCGCTGTCGGATTGGGAGGCTGATACCTTTTTACTTTCTCGATACGTGTCTTCTTTTTTCCATTTTTGTCCTCTTCAACTATTGTTTTAATTTCCTCATACGAAAAACCAGTAGCAGCTTTCAAAAGTGAATTTTCCACGTGCGATATAGGGACAGATTTGCTCCATTTGACTAGTTCAGCCAGCATCGGATGTTTATCAATATACTCGTACCAAGTCGTTTTACCTATATCGAGTTTCTTGATGATGTCCTCTGCATTCACGCCTTCTTCGAACCATGCCTGGATTTCCGCAAGTCTAGGATATACATGTGTTTCCCACTTGGTTGGACGTTCCAATGCTTCCGCAAATTTAGGATGCTTCCTGCGATAATCGCCTAATGTCCAAATGTGAATATTTAGTCGTTTCGCAATTTCCTCATCTGTTGCTCCTTCACGTACCCAAACAGGAATATCCTTCAGTCTTGGCACAACAAATTGATCATACTTGGTTAGTATCTTTGGCTTGTTTCTTTTTGGATTGTTATTGGTTTTGCTCATCTTAACTCACCTCCATCAACGAAAAAAGGGAACAGCCAACGATCAGCCATTCCCCATATGTATTCTAGCTTACCCTTCCAACTCAGCCTCGTAAAACAACTCGATATCCTCAATTACCTTTTGAATCAACTCGTTGTCCTCTTGTGCTTCCTCAGCCCCTAGCACATTTACCTTTTCGGCTTGCATGCCCTTCAGGAATCGGATCACCATATTCATTTTTGCCTTACCCAATTGAATCACCCTTTCGGTTTAGTCAGCACATGATACCTCTGACCTGGCCGACTCAGCAACTACTTCTTGATGACTATATTGCTTACCTTCCCGAATCAAATATACATTGCTATCGCTACCAATGTGGGTAATATATCGCTTCACAATCACATCTACATATTTGGGATCAAGCTCACTGGTATAGCAAATCCGATCTGTTTCCTCACAAGCAATCAACGTTGAACCTGAACCACCAAAAGGATCAAATACGATGTCACCAAGCTTACTAGAATTTTTAATCGGATAGCTAATCAAAGGAATCGGCTTCATGGTGGGATGATATTCATTGCGGAAAGGACGATCAAATTGCCATAATGTCGTTTGCTTCCGATCACTGTTCCAGTAGTGTCCACTTGTCGGCTTCCAACCGTATAATACAGGTTCGTGCATCCAGTGGTAATCTTGTCTCCCCATTACCATTGCTTGCTTTGCCCATATGCAGCATTGTGCCAGTTTGAATCCAGCTTCAATAAATGCCCTTCTAAAATTCAAACCTTCACTATCTGCGTGGAACACATAAATACTTGCCCCGTCATCTGCTACTTCAAACATTCGAGTGTAAGCTGCCAATAGGAAATCATAAAACTGGTGATTGTCCATTTTATCGTTCTCTATTTTCAATGCATCCTTGGTTTTACCTGTATAATCCACATTATAAGGTGGATCAGTTACAATAAGCTGAGCCTTCTTACCATTCATCAATGTTGCGATATCCTGCGGATTAGTCGAGTCACCGCATATGAGCCTATGCTTCCCAAGTAGCCAAATGTCACCTTTACGAGTGATCGGATGTTCAGGTAATGCTTCTTCTACATTAAAATCATCCTCATCATCGGCTGTATCTTCATGTAATGTATCCAGCAACTTCTCCGCTTCAGACCAATCAAAGCCTGTTAACTCAATATTATATTCTGCTTCTTTTAACTCATCTAATAATGTAGCCAGTGCGTCAAAGTCCCATTCCCCTGTAATTTTGTTGAGCGCTATGTTCAGAGCTTTCTCTTTCGACTTATTCACATCCACTATGACACAATCGACTTCATCGTATCCGAGTGCCTTCAACACTTTGGCACGTTGGTGGCCTCCTACAATGGTATAATCACTATTACAAATAATCGGTTCACAATAGCCGAATTCGATAACACTATTCCTGATCTTTTCAAACTCCGGATCACCCGCTTTTAAATCCTTCCTTGGATTATATTCGGCATGTACCAGTTGATCGATCTTCAATTTCATCCACTTCATTTATAAAACTCTCTCCTTTATTTCTACAACTTTCTCATTATTTCTGACGTTTTTTATGTACGGAATTAACATTTCTACGTTTACGAATTTGATTTCCAATCCACTTGATCCCCCTTTCTACCTTCATTTTTAAAAAGGCTGCAATCCACATCCAGGTGAAAAACACACCAACTACAGTAATAAATCGTAATATTTCTATAATTATTGCTTGTAAAATTAATAGCATTCTTGTTGCTCCTCTCCAAATGAAAAAGAAACCCTTGCTCATAGCCAGAGTTCCCGTGTAATCTAATTTGTAATTGTAAATTTGCTCATTGTGTCACGTGACACATCTCAAACTTTATAAGCTCGACTTTTTCAATTTTAAAATTTTGCAAATACCAGCCTATATTTAGCAAGATAAAATTCAATATGAAATACGAAAATTTTAAAGCGATATACAGCCAATTAATAATATGACTTTGAATTGTCCATGAATCCTGCTGAATCTATGTATGATCTATACGTGGGATAGGGGAAACTCAAAACCGCGATAAAACCACTTCGCTATGCTTCGTAAACGGTAGTATCGCCTGCCGCCGTTTCCCCTCCCACACCCAACCCCTTTGCGGCTTATTAAGTTTACATTCGCAACTCCAATCATCCTTTACTATAAAATTCATGACTGGACTTATATATTCAATCCCATCATATACAAACATGTTTCCTATTCTCCATCAGCTTGTTTCCAATTTTATAACGCCAGATTCCTATCTTTGCTCTAATTTCTCCACTATAATAGCTGATTTTTAAAAGCTGTTTCCATGTTTCCAGTTTTGAGCACTCCTGATCACATATACACTCCTCACTAGCGCATAGTATTCGATCAAATATTATTTATATGTATTTCTCTCAAGAGTTAAAAAAACAGGAAACATGGAAACAAACTCATGATTCTCTATGTAAACAAACTATTTTTCTGTTTCCAATTGTATTTAAAACAGAAAACGAACAGGAAACGGATGCTCCAAACAGGAAACATTATATTTTGATGCCAAACCAGCACGGAACTGAATTGCCACTTGTTGTTCTGGCTTTCCTCTGATACACTTTATCCTTAAGTTTTTCTTTGATATGCTTATTAAATTTAGTCGTCGTTTCAGGTTTAAATCCACCTTGTTTACACCATGCAGCATACTTCGCATATAACCTTTTACATTCGATTCGGCTTTCATGTTGTTTTGAAGCTTCACTTTCGATTTGACATTCTTCATCTATGAACAGCATAATGACATCCGATTCCATTTGATACGTTTTAACTTGATCCTTAATCGTTTGTGAATATGAAAATCCACCTTGTTGTTCAAGTCGTCTTAAACCTTCAAGCGCATAATTCAATAATGTCGATAAAGCGGATGGTGTCGTCAGTTTATGAATTAGTTTCGTATCCTTTTGTTGATCTATAAATTTACGAGTAAAAGGAAACACCATCAGCCTTCTAAAAAATCCATCACTGTTATCACTACTTTTCGGCAACTCATTGGCGCTGAACAACAATTTACAAAACGGCTCAAAGTTAAAGGGATCTTTCCCCTTTTTCTCGGCATTTAACCCTTCACCACTGGCAAGTACCTTGAGGTTCCCCGTAGAGTTCAATGCATCCGCAGGGATATCTGTAAAGCAATTCAGCACTTTTCCATAAAGTTCAGCAATTTTAAACCTTGATCTGTCTCCTTCTAAATCTTGAATTTTAACTTTGGATATATTCGCTTTGCCTGTCATCGCTTCAATCGTTTTAATCAATACCGATTTCCCGTTGCTTCCCGTACCTGTGAATAAAAATATCTTCTCATACTCCAAGGTGGGAATCAGGAAATAGCCAATCATTTCAAATAAAGTTGCATGCGTATCCTGTTCAAGCACAGATTCGATAAACTGAAGCATGACAGGGTCATTGGCCGTAGGATCATACAGGACAGGAAATTGAATAGTGCTCCGTCTATCAGGCGTATGCTCCCTTAACTCTCCCGTTTTCCAATTCAACAAACCGTTTTTCACATTAATATAGTCGTCCAACAGATTCATTTGGGTTCCTGCAATATAACTTTGGGCCTCTATGTAATAACGTGCTTCCTTAATCCGACTATGGCGAAATTCATTATCCAGCAGGGTAACGGATAATTGCTCCAGGTGACGCTCACCATCATTGGCATATACGCCCTGATCATATCGATACAAAAACGTACCATCAAAAAAACATTTCATATGCTGATCTAAAATATCTTTAGCATACCAAACTGGTTGAAATTTCTTATGCGTTCCGTGAATCTCAAAATATTTCATATAATTTGGCTCAATTGATTTGGGGGAATTCTCTCCTGCTGACTCATCATCGTGTTTGAACACATCTGGAATATCCACATAAGATGTAAGCATAGTATTGCTTTGACTCCGGTAATACTCTTCCTCATGAGCTAACCAATCTATGTATTGTTGGGCAATCCACTCTTGATACTCAGGATCATTCGCTTTCCGTTCTTCCTCTGCAATCCGTTGTTCAAGTTCCCAATTCTCAAAAAACGCGATCTCCTTCTTGAAATACGCTCGTTCCGAATCGGTCATATATTTTTCGTCCGTATATGTCCACCACGTTTTGCCACCATTATACGAAAACTCCAACTCATAGGGAGAATATTCAAACTGTATCCGATACTGCTTATCCACATCTTCCTTGGTAATCGGCTTCCACATACCATCTATCCAAGCTTCTACTTGTTTGCTATTGCTATTTTTCCGTACATCTATCTGTTTTCCATTAATGGTAAATTGATCTGTATAATACATGTGTTTATCATCGCGCTTCTCTAAAGCTATTGTCATATTGTTATGATCCCCCTTATTAATAGATGTTATCGACAACCTGTTTAAATTCGTTATATTGTTCCATGGCCTTCCTCAATGGAGGTGAATCCTTGAATATAAATACTTTCCGATTGGAATCCTTTAAATCTACTTTTTCATCCATTTTATGAAACCGATTAAACATCAACCATCCTGCCATCCGAGACTGGGTAATGACAATTGTATGGCTATCCATATCTGACCTCCTCATATATTAATGATTGGAATGAGAAAGGTAAATCTCTTCCACATCCCTCTCTACCGGCTGACAAGCCGCATAGTTATGCTTGAAGCACCTTTTAACAGGTGTCACCCAAGCGCCCGTGTTAACAGGCGCCAGATCATGACACACTATGATTTAATTTATTCAATATGGACTATAGCCTTAAAGCTTGATTTTGTGACTTTCTCAATAGATAAAAATTCAATTGCTGTACCATCAAAATCAAAGAAGGATAACCCCTCATCTCGGTGAATGACCTGATCCCTCGGAATGATACATTTCCTTTCCCCATGCTCATCTACAATATGCACATAGCAATGCTCGACCACCTGAATCTGTAATTTTTTGCCCAATACCTGGTCAGCTACCGACTGCGATTCTTCCTCCGACTTTTTCAATGTGCTGAAGCCGAGCGAATAATTCCTCAATGTTCGTCTTGTACTTTTTCCATCCAGCAAAGAAGGCGTATGACTGGTTTGTACTACGCTTTCCCGCTCAGCTTCATATCCAATAAAGAATTGTCCCATGATCTCAAATAACGAATAAACACCGTCCGGCACATGGAATGGAAACTCCAGATCATCTATTGTAGCGATGCCAACTTGAACGGTAAGCTTCCCACCTTCTACATTACGATTGGTGAGTCGGTTCACCTTTCGTACTTCCTTTTTCAATACATTTTCATGCTGCTTTAGATTTTCCAGTAATCCATCTACAAACAGCCATGCAAAGGAGTATGTTCTGTAGGTTTGATATGCGATCTCAACAGCAGCACTGGCAAGTACCGAAGGATAAGGACAGATCTCTTCGCACTGAGTTTTGTATTCCTCTCGTAACCTAGCGTATTCCGCACTGATTGCTTTTCGGGTATCATTATCCCGTTCCCATTTTTTCAGTTCATTCAATTGCATCAAGCGAAAATCGATTGGTTTTTTCTGCTCGTTGTATTCTTTATACAGCGGTTCAATACGAGCTATATAGTTTAGAAACTTCGGCTGGCTAACCTTCCTCATATCCTGTAACAGTTGTCTCGTACTTTCGATGCTGAAAATAGACTGATCCAATTTACCGTCTTTCATCTGGAACTTGTCATCTATGTACTTCTCTGCCTTAACACAAAATTGATTAAACGGCGATTTCTTCGAGTGCTGATAATCATCCGCTTTGCCACCATTCACAAAACGAAAGAAATACGGCATTTGGATAGCCAGACGATCCAGCACATATGGAATCTCTACTTCCAATCCATTTTTGGTCGCATCAATGATTTGACCTTGGAGGAATTTTAAAACTGAGTTTTCCAAAACGCGCGCTTGAAGGCTTCCTTCCTCCAAAGCCACATTCTGAAAATACGTATTCACATTCGTACATCTACCCGTTAGATTATGTAGGCTTTTCAGTTCCATTTTGACGATACTGTCCATATTATTCGGTACAGGAGCAGCTACTTTTTTATCATCCTCATTGATGATGGTAGGAGCATCAATCACGGCTGAGAGTATGGTGGGATCATTGGAACAGAGAGCCGTATCTCCGTCCACATCTCCGAGTCCAAGTCTTGCCAGTGTTAAATCACAACAGTTCAGAACAATTACGTTGTCCAGATGTTGAATATATTGGTTATGTACTTGTACAAAATCTAGCTTGCCAACTTCATTAAATATCGTTAACGGTGAACGGAATAGCGCATGCATTCCACGTTTCCGATTCATAAAAGCCTGGTTCTTCTTTAACACACCTGTAACTGGTTTTCCGCTAGCATGCTCCATAAACGCAATCGGATCATTGGTTAGATAAAAGTAGCTACCTCGAATCGGAATACGACCTTTCAACATATCCTGTACTTTCAGCATGGCTTGCTTCACGATGAATTTGCGGACATTACCGTCATAAAGCATGAGTTCATTCAAGTCAATGGCTTGGATAATTTCATTGATAAATTGTTTCTTCTGACTCCGTTCTATTTCATCGTCAGGTTCATCGGGTTCTTCATCTACATCTTTCGGTTCATCGTCTTCTTGGACTAGCATATGTAGGAACGCTTTCGTGTACGCAATATCTCGAAGCCACTTTCCATGGACGTCATCCTTTTGTCCATGTAGTACACGTTTGATGACATCCATTAGAGGCGTAGCTAATTGGAATAAATCGTTTAGTGTGAGATTCAGCGCATGAATATATTGGTATGTCAGTGGTGTGTAGGCGTTCATCTGGTACGCTGGTTTCGCATAGTTCGCTACCCAAAAGTGATTATGATTATGTACTTTCAGTAATGCTTCATATTCCGCTATATTTTCAAACAAACATTTAGGCTTAGCTTCTCCCTCGCTGTATTGATGCCATGCTTTGAAGCAGGATTTGGTGAGGATAAGATCAATAGGACGACCCTGTTTGTCGATGATGGGTTGTGATTCACCAAAAACATCCTTTATCTCTGTCACGTTGTTTTCCTTAAACCATTTCAACAGATCGAAACGGATAAAGTTACCTTTGATATATGGTAGTCTTCCCTGAACTGCATTAGGTGAATAGGATAGGTTCAGATGTTGTCCAATACACTCTGCAAACTGGAAGCTCATTAAACCTTGACCATCGAAAAACTGTACTTTCTTATTTTCATACTGTGGATACTCCACTCGCTTAAATCCTATGGACTCTTCATTGATGGCTATAATTGGAATTTCTTCTGTTTGCTCGATGAAATAGCAAGGATATAATTTGTCATTATACATAACTGAACGAGCAGGAAAAGGAATTGCTTCTAGCTTCACACGACGATTCTGTTTATTCCATCCATTGAAAGTTTTATATTCATTTTGATCAGGAACAGATTTTGTGCGGTCATTCCACGAGATTGTTTTATTCGGTATACGTTCTAACTTATGTAATTGTTCCTTGGTTGGTTTCAAATCTTTTTTCGCTTTGAAATATTCACGTTGCTTCGTCTTTTCATCGAATATCAACTTCTGTTGCTCCAAATCTTCAGCACACTTTTCCACTTTCCATACATCCTCAATGATCGTATCTTTTTCATAATCGGGAATGACGACAATACGAGGGATATAAGGCACTCGCTGTGCTGCCGAAGGACTCACGCCCAATGCTGCTTCCCATTTGTGGATGTTAGTGAGTGGTGGCATTTTGCCGAGTGTAATGTGTCGATATAGATCAGCAACATATTTTTCCTGGATAAATTCTGTTCGTTGTGTACGTCCCATCGCAGGTGACTTGATCGAACGGACATATTTCCTTCCATTATAGTAGATTCCCTCTCGTAACATACGTTCAAACAGTGCAAGTTGGGCTGGATCATCTTCATCAATTTGGTCAGCTTTGAGCATAAAGATGACTTCGGTAACATCGGTGGAAGGATCACGTTCTGCTACGACTCGTTTGAGTTGATCGAGATAGATGCTGTTCGATACAGTGATAGTGCGAGTGCTGGATTGTGGTGCACAAAGTTGGTCGCCAACATGGGTGATCTCGTTAAAGTGGAACAGTTTAATTGGGTATTGATTTCGTTTTGGATTACTGGACAAATTTTAGCCTCCTGTTTGTTGGTTTGGATGATATGGTTGTGAACGTTCCATCCTGATGGATTTTGTATCTACACTAAATAGAAACAAACGTTCGTGTTTATTATACAGAATATATGTTCGCATTACAAGGATTAAGTTTGAGGAATTGTTTATATAGGGGCATTCAAAAGGCAATAGGAATAAATTATTTCTATAATATTTCCTGAAGCTAATTACCTATATTTCACCGCCGCTATGACAGGTGAATCGAGGAGGCGAAAAGACCCAGCGTCTGCCGCTGAGTCTTAAAAATTTTATTGAAAATTTTGTATTTCCACTTCAAGTGAGCTATCGCCACGTTCACAAAAGAAAACTGTAATTGGAATTGGGATGGCTTATACGCTCAATTCAATAAAATTTCCTTTCCACATTTTTTTTACATAGTCTATTAAACAATTAGGTGTTTCAGCATATTGTGATATTTGAGAAATAAGATTTGTGTTTGACACCTGAAAGTCAATTTTCCTTTTTTTAGAAAAAATACTAGAATTTTTTCTGTTAAGTTCATTTACTAATTTTTTAAGGAACTCTTTGAGAAACACTAATTCATATTTTCCTCTATAAGTTTTTTGTGCATCTAAGTGACTAATATCTTTTATCTTTTTAGCTAGCTGAGTTTCTGGTATTTTCTGAGCATCTGGGAACAATGATTCTATTTTAGCGATAGAATATAATTTAGTAACATTGTCTAATTTAATATCAAAAAAACTGTTCATTATCACATTTTCTTTATCATTAAGATTTAGCCTTGTTGTTAAACCTGAACTACTTAAGTCCCTTTGGCATGCTATCCATGCATTTAATTCAGTGATGGCTACATGAAAACTAGATTGAGCCTTTATAAAAAATTCAACACAAGTGTTATAATCCTGTACATCCTGTACTTCATCGACTTTCAATTCATCAATTAAAATAGTTTTAATTACATCCAATGTAGTATATAAATTCTCAATTGAATAGCATGGTGTTTCATAAATATTCTCGTTTTCTAAAATTGAATCAAAATCCCTATCTACGAATGCGAATATTTTGGCTTCCTTATAGTCGTCTATCTCCCGAATTAGCCCATGAGTATCAATAACGCCTTTTTTACCTCCACAAACAACAAATTCAGGTTCTATTCCTTCACACAATGACTTAACTCTAACTCGATAATACTTTGAATCTATACCTTCTACCAAACAAATTGGAGAATAAATAGATTTTTTATATTTTAACATAAATCTATGATAACCAACCGGCTCTTCACTTAATTTATTTAACATATCTAACGCTCTATTAATTCTACTCATTCCCATTTAACTCCTCAATAAATAAGTCAATACTACGTGCAAAACCTTTGAGTTCATTGTTGAAAATAAAAGGAGAGTGAGTAACAGCAAGTAAAAATTTGCATTTTCCACTATTAACTATATCAACCAACAATTTTTCCTGCCATTCGATTGATAGTGATAGCTCAGGTTCATCAAATAGTAATATAAAATCATCATCTACCGACAAAAACAGTTTAGAAAATATAGCTACTATTTGTTTTTCTCCTGATGATAAATCACTTAAATTAACTTCTTTCATATTCTTTTTATTATAAACTTCCAAAGTGAGGACACTTTCATCATATTCAAAAAATTTATTTACTAAATAACTATTGCATACGCTCACAAATGTCTTAATAGCTTGATCTTGTTTTCTTTGTTGCTGATTATATACTCTTATCAAATCAGATAACAAATGAATTAATGGTTTGTATAATTCCCCCTCAAAAATTTCTTTTGATTCAATTAGGTTCCTAATTTTTTGCTTATCATCTTTTGATAAGTTATGATCATCTATTCTCGACAAAATAATATCAATTGTTTTAATATCCTGAATGCTATTCTTTACGTCTTTTGTAATTTTGGATTGAGAAGTGGCATCAACTAAATTTGTTATCATTTTCCCAGTAACTTGAGTATAGCCATTCAACGAAGATGACTTAATATCCTCCAGAATTTTCTTAAATATCCCTTTTACATCCTCCATGCCAAACTGCAGAATATTACGATTTTCCTTAATTAAATTTTTCTCTCTTATGCTATTAACAGACCTAATCTTATATAAATCCTCTTCTATCCTCCTATATGTAGGAAAATACAGTATTTTCCCATCTAAATAAGGTTCCATTTTCTCTTGATAATTTCTAATTATCGAATCATATTTCTCAATCTTTTCATCATCAAAATAAAAATCCCCATTTTTTTCATAAACGTCATAATCACTATCAATTATTTTTTTATAACTCTCGCCATCATAATCATTAATAACGATCTCCATCTTCACTGAATCTTCTTCATTATATCGATAGTGTTTTAATACTTTTTTACGGGGATAAATATCTTTTCTATTAATATTAATACTGTTCCCATCATCAAATTTAATATGAATATTATCGAATTTAATTCTCCATAATTTTTTGAATTCACAAGATAAAGTATAATAAATAATATTTAATATTGTTGTTTTCCCTAAGCCATTCTCGCCTACTAACACCATAACATTTTCATTAAATTTTATCGTAACATTTCTATCCCCAAATAAGTTATATATACTAAACTCTTTAATTCTACTATTAGAAATGTTTTCCATGTCATCACCCTTAGATTTGAATTTATCACATATTAAAGTTCCCATCAAATCAAGTTATAACCATTCCTCTGGGATCAATGCATCATTTCCATCTCTCCATCTGGCAACCACATGTATATCATGTTCTGCGCTTTTCCATGTAATCTCATCAGCATGTTCAATTACTATAATTTGAGTAGAATATTTGTTAAGGTTTTTTAACCTTAAATGAGTAGACAGCGCAGTGAATATTTTTTCAACTCTAACTACATCTTCTTGTTTAAACTGAGGAATCTGTTTTGTTTCATTTTCATCATTTTCTTTTGTGTTTTCGTTTTCGATAATTTTTTCAGGAAAATAGACCTGACTTGGCTGATCAATTACTAAAAAATGAGGAACAGGATTCCAATTTAAACCTTTAAAGTACTCATGTAAAGCAAGCATCGTAGCAATATGATATCCCATCCAGTTCGCGCCACTACCAATTTCCCATAAAAAGTCTTCTCTCTTACCAGATGTTTTTCTTAATGTTAAATTAGTAATATCCAATGAAATAGGATGATCAGCATCTTCGACTCCAAGGAAATCAGCATATCTATTTATTTTACTAGATATATTCTTTAATGCTTCTTTTAAATTTGCTTTAATTTTCTGAGGATTTATTTTTTCCTTTAATATATTTATTTGATTTTCAAGTTCTGTTACTTCATCTTGCAAATTATGATCTTCATGAACCAATTTGTAGTCTTCTAATGCCTTCTCTAATCTTCCGACAAAACGAAAAACTTCTTGCTCTGTTTGTCTGATTCTTCTTACTTCATCTGACTCTACTTCTAAGCTATTTTTCTGTTTCCTGATGTTATTTAGAGATTTTTCTAGCTCGCTTAGCCTTGCTCTAATTTTTACGATTTCTCTATCTAACATATCGTAGGATCTTACAATATCGTTTGAACTTATGTTAATTTTAGTTTGATAATTGTATAATCTATTCAGTTCTTCATAAGCACTATTGTTTTCAGATCCACAAAAGATGCATGTAGTACGAGGTTCTACCAATTTTTGGAACCAATTAGTTGGTTGTAACCTTTCCTGTTGTTTGTCTAGGGATTCATGATAGAGTTTCTCAGATTCAAAAAGCCTGGACATCTTATAAAGCTTTTGTCGAAGAGTTCCGATTTCACGAGATAATTCCAATTCTTCATTTAAAAGTAAGTTCAATTCAGTAACTGCGCTGTTAGTAGCCTGATTTTCGATGAGAAAAATTTTAGAATTAATTAATTGAGGAACTTCCTCTAGATATTTAACATAAACCTGAGTCGACCATCCAATCATAAAATCTGGAGCATTTGGAAGTAGCCCATACTCTCTTGCTTGTGAGTAGTAACTTCTCACCCTATATATCCAATGTTCTGTAGTACGTTTAACTTCATTTAATTCTTTAATCTTTTTAGAATACTCCTGTTCAAGTTCTTTTAGTTGTTGCCTTAAATACAAGGTTTCTTTATCTAGTGCGCCAAGTACTAAAGGAAAAATATTTTTCAAACGCTCTCGATTTTCATAAGTATCAGCTTTATAAAATAGTGTATACGGATTAGCGACTATATGTTGGGGCTGAAATTGGAAGGCGGAAAAATCTCTAAAACTAGCTCTTTTTCCCGCCGCGTTCTCATCAACATCGTCAGTTAAAGTAAGATAAGGCAACGCAGCAATCTCATTTAACTTATTTTTAAGAAAGGTGACATTTGTTTCTGCCGTTGGCCTAGGTAATTTCTCAATTTCAACATCTTCTTTAATAAAGACCTCTGAACTTTGACTATGAACTCCTGGTTCTTTTCGAGCAAATAGTATCTTCTTTCCTTTAACATTAACAACAATCCCGAACCACTCAGTTTTGTCTCTAATTAATCCGACTGGAATCGTGCACTTTGAACTTCCTAGACAATAATCAATAATTGGTATTATAGAGGATTTACCTTTTTGACTATCACCTGTAATTACATTGATTTTGTCTAATTCAAATTCTAGATTTCTCTTTTCTTTACTCGAATCTCTTGGCCATAAAATAATATTATTAATCTTAAAGTCCATATATTTAAAACCTCACTTTTAAAAGCTGACATAATTCGTTGAATTCAATAGTTGAAAACCAATAACCAAAACGTTTTGAAGCAGCTAATATTTTTTTTATAGATTCAGCATAATCGTAATTTGAGTTCCCCATTCTTATAGGTAAAAATTCATAACTGCTATTTTGATACAATAATAAATTGCTAGAAAGACATAGATTAAGTGATTTGAGTGAGAGCACTGACATATCTTGCATACGTTCTTGCAATCCTATAAAGAGAGCTTTATCATCATTTAATGAGTTGAAAAGACCACCCTTAAATTTTCTTTTATATACTGCGTTTGCAATGGATTCATTGTATACCAAGGGTAGTACCAGCATAAGCGTTCGCAAATCGATTCCTTTTTTTTCTTCAACTGTTTTATAGTACTCAACTGAAAAAGACCAAAGAGCAAGTGAACCCAAGGCAATATTTTGAACAACTTCATATTCATCTAAATCATCCAATTTTTATTCTCCTTGTCCAAGCAGCATTTTGTATTCAGGATGCCAGCCAATTTGTAACTTATTATTATTGGCTAATCTATGATAACTCCCTCTTGTCAAATAATATTGCTCTGTTGGTTGGTTCGCTAATGGTTCTCTGTGGTCTAATGTTCTTACAAGAATGTTAAATCCCATATCTGAACCAAAATCGTTTATATCTTCACATGCCTTCTGTCCTCTTTTATACTTACGGCTAAATTCAGCAAAAATGATTTTCCATCTTTCCACTAGATTTTGATCGAATCTATCCATTTCCTCCTTAGTAATGTTCCCTTGGATGCTCAGTCTTGTTCTTTCATGTTTACACCTTAAGTAATCCTCAATTGAATCAGTAAGTATATCATCATCTCGCTCAAGTGCTAGTAAATAAAGTTGCCTTACAAAAAGTTCATTGTATTGAGCTTCTTTATCTACTAAAGAAAGTGGAATTAATGAATGGTCCGTTTCAACAAATGTTTTAAGTTTATATCGAGTAATTATCCTTTGAAAATATTCTGTAAAAGTATCCCGTGATAACCAAGCTGGTTTATCGTGGCGCCAACAGTTCATAGCAGAACTATGGACCCATCCAAGTAATGAATCATATATTTCTGAAAAAGGTAAACTTTCTGGTATAAGTAATTTTGATCTTATCTCTTCTTTTAATCCGTCACCATAGCTATTAGCATTCCCATCGCACAGAAAAATTTTCTCAATTAACATACACATAGTTTCGTCATCATACCAACAAACCTTCTCAGCGTAAACTTTCACACTAGCGGGCGCACTCAAAGCAATATTTCTTAAACTTGTCACACAATTGATGACCTCCTCTTTTGTTTGAGCAGCCGCAATTGATTTAACAATCCCTCCCTCTATAATTTTATTTGTAACTAAATGAAACTGTGCATTTTTCACATCAATTTTCCCGCTTGAAATCGCATTTAGCCAGATATGAAGAGTATTCCACAAATCTTTACTATGGTTACCAAACGGTATATTCTTTGAAATAGAATGTTTATCTTGTTCGTATACGTTATTTTCATTATCGCTTTTTGCTTGTTTAACAACATCATCATCAGTTTCAATCCCTACTTTTGCTCCATTCTTGCTATTGACTAGCCAAAATAAGGCTCTTTCGGGTTGGAATAGATAGCCTGCAAGACTACCGGGAGCTACATGCTTTTCGTGTTTATATTTCAGGTCAGATATAACAATCCTCTCCTTAGGGCCTTAAAAATAGTCCAATAAAACTAAGAACCAAACAAAATAAAACTATTGGACTAGTATCTGTTTTCGACATTATGCAACATTTTCCTTCCGAACATATGTTTTACTTTGAAAACTACTAGTGTAGTGCAAATTTGTATATTCACACTATAAACTACATATTTTTTTCCTCAAAATCAGATGAGATAACTATTATATAATTATTTATGTACAGCACTTTTACTGCGAAAATTGTATTTAGGACAATATTACAACCAATCAGCATACTGAAATTAAAAAAAGAATTTCTAAAATTGCTGCAAGAAGAGCCAAAATCACTACGTGATCAGAAACTTTTTTAGAAAAGACCTACTACTCCAGAACTACTTGAGGTCAGTGAGCAAGAGTTTTATAAAGAGAGGATAAACCGTTATTATTGAGAGTACAATAAAAAAATAAACGCTCATAATTATTATGAGCATTCGTCTAGAATGATTTGGTAGTATCTGCTTGCTAGAAGTCACTTCATATATATTTATGCTTCCCCAATATTCCCCTCAGTATATCAATACCACGCACTTCACGTACCTTGTGTATGTACATAATATATGTTCCCACACTCAGCCCTAAACAATTTTCTGAATGCAGGAACATATTCAAATTAATCTTAAGCTCTCGTACATCAATGCTTCTTATCTCGATATATCACTACCACGCACTCCACATGTGTCGAGACGATGGAAGGGATATATTTCTTTTTATTATAAATATTACCTATTTTATCAAAAGCCACTCCTTCTCACCCCCCCCCCCTTTTTTCCAGATATTTAGCCGAATCCATGATCACGATTAAATCAGCCCCGTTCCTGACTTTGAAAGGCAATTGCTCAAAATTACTGTTAGCTTTCTCCCTTCCAGTATTACACATTGAAAATACCCCAACGAATGGGTCATTTTGTAAACTAAATCTCTCTTTCAACCGATATATACATATGTTGGACTGTTATTTAAATATCTCCTCTTGCCCTTTTGCTCCTTAAATGAATGCTTACTTGGGACACCTGTATCCGATTAAGAATGTTTCTGTACCCAACAAACCTTTTAATACATATCTATCTTGACTCAAATTTGTACCCATCTGCGGCTTCTATAATCAGAAGCGAATTCAACTTGAAAATAACCATCGCCTAGAAAGGAGACATGAACTCACTTGAGCCTACTATCAGATGCAATCGGATATGAAAGCCTTCGCTTTTATGGTCCCTTTCAGCCACAACACATCGAAAAGCTTCAAATAACACGTGCCATCAACGACCATGCCTTTTTACATATCAGTGGTATGCTCTCCGAAGAGCAAGGAGCAGCCTGCATCGGACAGAACATGGAGGAAGAGCCGATTGTGATTCGTCAGTTGGATGATCAGGGACAATCGCTGAGAAGACTGTTCCACGGGATTGTTACGCAAATGTCTGTGAATTGCACACGGGGAGTATACACCTTTGAATTGGAAGCCGCTTCCCATTCCTATCAAATGGATATTAAGAGTAAAAAACGTTCCTATCAGGATATTCACCGTACTTATGATGATCTGGTCACTTCGATGGTTCGAAAATATCAATACGGAGATGCCATTGATACCGTAACTAATTATGCCAAGCTGGATACTTTTGTTTTACAATATGAAGAGACCGATTGGGCATTTTTAAAACGCCTCGCTTCTCGCTTTGGTTCAATACTTGTGCCAGAAGTGACCGCAGCCTCACCCAAAGTTTTCTTCGGGATGCCAGAAGGCAAGCAGTATAAGGTGGAACGAGATGTATTTTATCGGGTACGAAAAACGTTTCATGAGTTGGATGCGGAAAAGCTCGGAGAACAACGTGCTGGCTCGTATGTCACCTATATGATTGAAAGTCTACAATACTATGCGCTAGGTGACCTTATCATGTTACCCATCGGACAAGGCAAAGAGTTGGTCGTCGTTCGAGCAGTGACACGGTTAGAGGATGGATTACTGCGTACCCGTTATGATCTCCAAGCGGAACAGAATATTCGCTATGCCCGTTATGAAAACGATCAGGCGACCGGGATTTCGCTGACAGGAACGGTGCTGAAGGTAGAACAGGATTTCGTACAACTTCAACTGGACATCGACCCGAAGCAAGATCCAGCCAAAGCCTGTTGGTTTCCTGTAGCGACTCGATATGTAGCCGAAGAACATAGTGGCTGGTACGATATGCCTGAAATCGGGGAACAGGTCGAACTTTATCTGCCAACAAATCGCGAACAGGATGCCTATGTAACGGATTCGCTCCGACAACAACACCACGAGAATGGACAGCCAGATGTGAAGGTATGGCAACATGTGCAAGGTAGCGGCGTAGAAATGTCTGAGCAAGAACTGACCCTGTCCACCTCGGATGGATTTTCAATTACGCTAAATGAAGATGGTGGCATCACCATCAACAGTCCGGGGAATGTGCAGATTCAGGGTGGTCACGTGAAGCTCGATGCAGGTGAGGAACTGTCGCTGGAAGCTGGAACGGCGCTGTATCTCAAAGGTGGAGAAAGTAGCATGGTGCTGGATGGTGAGACGGATACCAAGTCTCCAGTGATTTATCAGGAAGGGACGGTGAAAGCTCCCGTTTTCGTGGCTGACCTCCCTCCTGTACCTGAGCCACCATTGATGAGCATAAAAGCCTATGAAGCAGCTCAATCAGCAGCCAAAGATTCATCTAGCAGCCAAGCCTCTACCCCTAAAGCAAAAATCACCAGTCCAGCAGAGCTTCAACAGGCGAATGCCTTGATGGGCACGGTGTCCAAGCTATTAGGCTCCATTCCGGTGATGGGGAAAGTGGCTAGTGTAATGTTAAATACAGTTGGTGGACCCGCAGGTAAAGTAGCGGCAACTGTTTTGCAAGCAACTGCATCGATCCCCGTTCGGAGTAAAGGAACACCTACGATTGGAGGAAATAGCAAGGGGAGCGGAGTTCATCCGTTAAAATACTTGGCTGGTTTGGCCATGCAAGGGTTGATTAGCCAGTATGAGCATGAACAAGCGAGACAAGCTTACTATAGCAAGTGGATTTTAGGAAAAGCATATACGAGTGCGCGTCATATAGCTCATTCCGGTGGCCCATTGGAGCTGGTGCAGAACCTATTGAAAGAGTCTAACGCCATGGCTCATGCGTATCAGCAGATCCCTGTAGATCTAAGACAACGCTGGAAGGCCAAGCACGATAGCTACATGGCAGCTGAAAAAGCCAAAGTATCCTATAATTTTGATGAGTATGATAAAGAATTTATGGGTACTATGTGGGTCCTCAGTAAAAATGGAGTTACCGATCAGAAAGCTGCACAAGCTTCTCTTGCCTATAACGAAGCTATCAAAAATGGGGAAATCAAATTAAATAACGGATCAGATGAGTTCGATCCTATCCTAGAACAGACAAAAGCCGCCATGGAAGGTTATAATCTGTGGACGGGAGAACCCATACCCAAATGGCAGGCGGCTTCCATTGTATTTGCCGGTATTGCTTATAATTTTCAAGGCATTAGAGGTTCGCGTGGTGTTAAGTTAAATACGAAATTAAAGCTCCCCTCTGGAAAATTCAAAATTCCAAAGGCCAAATTTGAAAAATCAGGAATTTGGAATGAAAAGCCTAAAGAAATTAATGAAGGTAAGGTAGAACATGTATATGGTCCTTACTATGATGAAGCAAAAAAATTGCATGAATCAAATCCTGAATGGTATCCGAATCCTGACGAGTCTAAAATTGTAAAAGGAAAGGATTTAAAACAGGCACGTGCTGACTACGAGGCACTAGTTAGAAGAGGAGAATTAGATAAAGGTCATCATATTCAAGGACTGGCGTTTGGTGGGGAAAATGCAAATTCAAATATAAAGACCACAGGAGAATCAACCATACGTCGAGAACAGCTTAAGGAATTAGATATGGATTTTTATCATGAAATGGGTTATGGAAAGAAAAATGCAAAGATATTTAAAATATATCAAGATGAAAAAGGCATTATACACTTTGGAAATAACCCTCAACACACAGAAGTTACTGTTTTTCAAAATAAAGTGCTAAAATGGCAGAGAGAAAACGGCCTAAGAAAGAAATAAGAGGGGGAATAATGGCTTGTGAAATATGTTAATCTTATGAATGATATTTGGTTTGGAAAGGCTCCGAGTGTTGACAGTTCGGTTATTAAACAAAATATTTTAAAAGCACAGACAGAACGGGATGTTATATTTAACTTAATTGAACTCTTTAAATTAGGTGATCTCACCCAAAAAACGCTATTAATACAACTAATGAATCAAACTAAGGATGAAGCAGTATTAAATCTTTGTATTAGAGTATTTTGTTCCATTTCTACTCACGACGATCTGAGAGATTCCAACAATCTTATTTTCTTAGGCGAAGCAACAGAAGATGCAGTGAATACATTTGCATCTGCAGCGATTACCTCCCTTTCACTTGATGTAGTCCCCTACCTTTTATCCTTACTTGATGACTGGGATGAAATTAATGAAACCTCGACAATTATTAGAGACTCCATTGATTTCTTTATTAATTTTGAAAATCAATTAGGTGACGAAGCAACAGTTGACGAAATTGGGGAATATTATTTGAATTACACCAAAGACTGTGATACCGATAAATACTATTTTGATCAAAAACTAAGCTTTCCCGGAGACTTGGCGAAAAAGCTCATCGAAAGAATTATGATAGCTGCAAATCATGAATTACCGCTCCAGATGGAATTAATTCCATCCTTATTATCTATTTGGTCAGGTGAGAAAGTTCCAGGAGACTATAATACTGTCATCAATTCAACAAATTATAAAGATTTCATAAACTATATTGAAGGACTTTCAAAGAAAAACTGGGAGAAAGGCCAGAAATATTTTTACGGCCATACATTATAGACGATCTTACGAATAATGAACGATTAGGAATATTATTTCAACAACGAGAAGACCATAACCATTCACCTTTCCTACACAAAAACAATGACTTGCCATCCCTCCCCATCAGAGTTAACATACACACACTCAAACAACGGGAGGGAAAATGTACTATGTCAGATTGGCCAGATTGGTTTCAGGAAGCATTACGCCAACGTTTTTATCAATTAGAACTAGCCAGTGAACAACAGGCTTCAAGTTTATCTGAGGACAAAAATCTATTCACTCAAATGGATCAATTCAAAACCAACCAAAACGAGGATATCCAACGACTGCTATCTGAATGGGAAGAAGCCATAGGCGATCAACTAAGTCAGGACAAACAATCCATGTATATGGAAGGAGTAAAAGACGGGATTCGATTGATTCTTCCCGTCATGCACTCCACAAATATTCTCTAGCCTATTGATCGTTTCAGCCTATGGTTTCTCTAGTCCAATATTTCATCTATGTCCATTCCACTCTTCAAGGTAAAAACAAAATGCGCTGGTGAGAGAATGGTTATCTTCTCCACCAACGCATTGAATAGGTTATCATCAAATTGTTCCAGTATATCCTGCTGTGTGCTTAGTACTTGGATAATTTCATCGACACGTTCCTTGATTTTCGCTTGCTGCTCATGCTCCTGCTCCAGTGTCAGCTTCTGTTGTCGTAGCTCGTTGAGTTCATTGGAAAGTCTGTTCGTTTCTTCATCATATACAATCTCATCAATCTGATTCCGAAGCTTGAGGTTCACCAGTTCCTTCAAATCCGATTTCAATTGTTGCATCTGTCCTTCGATGTCCAATAGCGGTTCTTGCCCTACTTTGCTGGAAAGCACCGATTCAATATTGGCTTTCAACGTCTTTATGAATCCTTTCTTATTCTCATACATCCGGTTGAACAATCGTACAAACGCGGAATGTAAAACTTGTTCATCGACTGATTTGGCATCACAGGCTGCTTTACCTTCATTGACATACGTTTTGCATTGCCATACCACTTTTTTGGATGGGTTATTGCTGTTCCAGGTTCGGCGTTTAAAAATGGCTCCACAACATCCACAATATACTTTACTACTGAGCGCATATTTACTGGAGTATCTTTTACTATCCCCCATCACACTCCCTTTCAACTTGGCTCTCCGTTCCTTTTCCTTTTGCACCGCTTCAAATATTTCCTTGGATACAATCGGTTCATGGTTGTCCTCAATTAAATATTGCTGCTCCTGTCCTTTATTCCTTATTCGTTTGTGGGTTAGAAAATCTACCGTTACCGTCTTTTGCTGAAGCAAAGCTCCGTAATATTTCTCATTGGTCAGAATTAAGGTAATGGAGGAATCCCACCACGTATCGCCACCCGTGACTGTTTTGATGTGATCTCGCATCAAGCCTCTGGCAATCGCCTGATAGCTTTTCCCATCCAAATACTCCTCATATATGCGCCGCACAATCTCTGCTTCTGGCTCGTTAATCACCAGCTCACCCTGCTCGTCCTTATCATAGCCAAGAAAGCGAGTCGTATTGCAGAAGACTTTGCCGTTCTGGAAGCCACGTAATATTCCCCATCGGCTGTTTTCAGAAATGTTTCGGCTCTCGTCTTGGGCAAGGGAACTCAGGATGGTCAGCAATACCTCACCTGTCGTATCCAGTGTATTAATATTCTCTCGTTCAAAGAAAACGGCGACTCCGAGACTTTTGAGTTCCCGTACATATTTCAATAAATCCAGTGTATTCCTAGCAAACCTCGAAATCGACTTGACCAGTATAAGATCCAGTTTACCGTTTCGGGCATCCTGTATCATCCGATTAAAATGTGTTCTATTTTTGGTGCTGGTACCGGTGATGCCTTCATCTGCGTAAATATCAGCCATTTCCCATTCCAAGTTGTTTTGAATGTATTGGGTATAATGGTTGACTTGATTGGTATAGCTCTCCTTTTGCTCCTCGGAATCGGTACTGACTCGACAATAGGCAGCGACTTTCTTCTTTTGAATCGATTGAATTCCCTCTACGATGTCCATCGTTTTAATGGGAACGATCACGACTTTTTTTGCGGTTGCGGCTTGGGCCATAGCTATTTCTCCCTTCGATATCTTCTTTATACGGTCACATGGTATAATACTTGCGGCACATCATCAAGTCCATTTCTGCCCATGTTATAACTATTTGAAAGACTTTTTATTAAGCTGGTCAATGGCTATAAACTCTTCTTCTGTAATGACATGTTGTGATCTCAATTGCTTCAATAGGCTCAGACTGAGTAGGTAGTCGATGGATTTTCGTTGCATATGTATGTGGCTCCTTTGAAATAAAAAATGGCTCACCTCTAAGGCAAGCCGGTAGATATAAAGCTCAGAATAAATTTTTAAGGCTAATGGTCTTTTCTATGGTCATGCTAGGATCGCTTACTAAGGTGGCCGTCAACACAAGGGCTTTATTGTTCGCTCCACTACTGCTTCCTGCTTTCACCGTCACGCTATTTCCTGTACTCGCTGTCGTGCTTCCCTTAGTAGGAGTCGAATCATCTTGATTTCGTAGGCTCCACTCCACCGACTGGTCAAACACTTCTGTTCCATGATCATAGATATGACTGACATATGAGGCGCTTTGACCTGTTTTGAGGATGGGATTGCCGATAATGGCTATCGAATAGATATGCGTTCCCGTTTCGACGACTCTCATTTCAATGGTACTCAGTGCTGTTGGGTGATACGTTAGTTTTGCAGTAATACTTGCTGGTCCCAAAGCAATGCCCATAACCTGGCCTTGCTGATCTACACTAACCACATTCGGATCACTGGATACATAGGTAATCGCCGGATTCTCTATTGGAATACCATTATCCGTAGCAGTTGCATCCAGCGGTATTGTTTCGTTAAGCAGCACATGGGCCATCGTTCCATGGTTAATTTGTAATGCATATGTATGAGCAATCTCGTACTTCCATCTGTCTGCAATGTTATTTTCCACGTCATCATAAGCTGTATTTATGCTATCTAATATGCAGCTTAACTGGATGATGCCATTCAATGTATGATTTATTCCAACTATTTTAAAAGGCTGATGTGTCATATAGAATCGTTGGTTCAATGCGATGTTTCGCGTGTCTGCATTGTCTTGTAGACTAACCAGAATGTTGCCCTCTGGCATGGAGATAACTTTACCTGTTTCCGTTGAAAACGTTCTGGCTTCTACCACAGAATCAAACCATTTCACCTGTCCATTCCAGTTTAAAGCCAACCATTGATTACATTTTCGCATCCTGCCTCGACAAGACTTTTCATTTTGATCCACCTGACTGGTAATTAAATATCGTTCATAGCGATAGTCTACGATATCTCCTGTATGTAAGAGTGTCGCTGCCCGAATGATTTTTTCATCGGTCATTTGAATGGTATTTGTCGCATCCCGGATCAGAGCAAGCTGTCTTACACCGTTGATATGTACAAGCTCACCTTTTTCTCGAAGAAAGAAATCCATCATCGGCTCTAAGCTCCTTGTCACTCCTCCACCTCCAAACCAAAATCTGGCTTGCAGCGATACAGGTACAACTCCACATAATCATTCCATTCCTTCATATCCAAAATAATAAAGACATCCTTAGCAAATTGGACATAGCCGTTTAATTGCAATAAGGATTCCAGTGGACAGAAAGCTCGATATATTGTCTCCAAGGTGTAACTATCTTCAAATGAAAAGCTTTTGCGATAAGGTTGTACATCTGCCATCACTGACAGAACAGGGTTGAAATGAGTAGCATCTAAAATTTCCAGCTTCGTATCGTAGAACATTAATCTGTTCCGACCTTGATTTTAGGCAGAGGAAGAGTAAGTCGAATACTTGCCGGAATGCCTATTTCATAGGTAGCTGAGCGTTCACCTTCCTGCTTAGTTATAAGTCCAACCGAATCCCTATTTTTATAGAGATACACAGCATAATCGACCATAACATGATCGTATTCCACAGGGAGTGTTGCCACATTACAATAGCCTAGAATATTACCCTTGGCTTTGTTTAAGTAATGAATCAAGATATCGTCTTTAGATATATCTGTTGGCTCCATACTTAATAATCGTTTCATCAAATCCATTTGCTCACTCATGTACTGTCTCCTGTTCCTCCTTTACCTGTGCCTTCTCGGTACGCTTCATATTCTTGACAGTTTGAACTTTCGTTTGGGGTAAATCTTGCTCAGTCTCATCTGGTTTAGGCTCATCCACTTGCTCATAATGATCATTAACCTGTAAACGCAGCAACAGCTCCTGATCCGTGACTTCCCATGTGCAGCCTGTTTCTTGATTCAAAAACCACATCTTATCACCCTCCAAAAAATAAAATAGGGCATCCAAAACGGACACCCCGAACGTGTTTCTTCTATTATAATGTGTTCTCATAATCATACATTTTCAATTAGGACTTATTGGCTGTAAGTACAGCGAGAGCTTCTGGCTTGATACACTTGGCTCCAAACACTTGCAACCCTTTCACTGCATCTGAAAATTGTTTCTCTGGTCTGAATGCTTCTACCGAATCTACTTGTCCCGCAAACGAAATGGCACTTTTATGACCTGCGATGATTTTATACTTGGCTCCTCCTGTATTTGGCACATTGTTGGATTTATAAACGGTCATACCATCAATATCTCCCACATAGCCTGTGCGAATAATATTTGGGTCTTTCGTGAAACGAGCATCTTTCAGCAGCAAGCCATAATACCATGCAGGAACCACCACAAACCGTTCGCTTTCCGGTACATTGTTTTCGTCCAGCAGCACGCCAAGATCAATCAGCATATCATAGGCTGTATCTTTCGTTGGAATTACAGGCGTTGTATCATTGCCCATCGTATTCTCAGCTTTGACCTCTGTGTAAAATCCAGCAAGATACTGATCCACTACATTGGCCAGTCCATACGAGGCTTCCACGATTCCACCATCGAGTAGATTTACATTCGCTTGAGCAGCATCTACATCATCCACTTGAAAATTGAAATATTTGGCCTGATCAATCACCAATGTTTTTTGTGTAGCATCCAGTTCCTGTGGATTACCGATTCCTGCCACCTTATCATAATTGCCAATGCTTACTGCCCCAATCGAATTAATTTTTACCGTTGAGCCTTGCCCTTGAATCTCACCTTCATAATCGGTGTTGACCACGCTCCCATACACCAAATTCTTTTTCAGGCTTTCATTTAAACGTGCGCTCCAAATTGTTGGAATAAAATTCTGTACTGTCATATCTTTTCACCTTGTCCTTTTCGTTTATTATTATTTGTTTTGTAATGCTTGTTTGACTTGATCCCAATGCTGATTAATCTCGTTTTGGGACATCCCTTTAATCGAATCCAATGTAAATGTGCTACCTGTTGAACCAGCCGGAGGTGTATAGCCATCTCCTTTGAGTCGTTGCTCGACTTGCTGTTGTATAGCCAATTGCAGCGATTGTTCCAACATAGCTAAATTCGCTGTCGTCGCTTCTTCATCTGTACCAACAAAAAAATCCACTAACGGGAGTGGAAGTTTCTTTTCGGATGCAATTTTGATCGCTTGGCTGGTTAACCGTTCACGCTGCTTCTCCAGCTTCATATTTTCGACTTCGGCTCGTAGCTTTTCGACTTCAATTTCTTTTTCATCCTTAGCCGGGAATCGCTTCTTGATCTCAGCATCCACTGCACTTTCCAGATGATTGGCTCTCCACGTTTCCAGCGATTTAGCGGATCGTTTGTCCACCGTGCTATCGAACCAACTTTTTGCTTGCTGATTAGATTGGATATATTGCTCCATCCCCTCCACGCTATACGGATTCAAACCCTGAAGATACATTTGCCATTCCTCTTTGGTTTGGTTTTCTTCAATCAACTGCTTCATTTGTTCTAAATTCATTTTAGATAATCTCCTTTATTGCCCATTCGACTACGCAGAACCGAACACGCTTATATATGTATGGAGCCTTTTAATGTCATGCTCAGGACAGGGTTGTTACGCATTAGAAATCACAAAAACGAGGAAAAGGTACAAACATACCAACTCCCCACTTTTACCTATTTTTCATCCTTTGTTTATGCGTATTTTGGATAGCCTAATGCGTAACACCGAGTCTGTATAGGTTCGAGCTTTCAAACACGCATATGTATGTTGAATTCGTTTAACGTCATATCTGATACAATAATGTTACGCATTAGAAAACGTAAAAACGAGAAATAGGTACAAACATACCAACTCCTCATTTTGGGTTGTTTTTCATCCTTAGTTTATTGGACTTTTTAAACCTCTAAAGCGTAACATCAAGCCTGTTTTTTCCTCATCTGACGCATCCGTAATTTCGTCTTTTCGTTCGCATTCTTGTCTCTGCATTTATCACAATATTTCTGCCGATTCGAATTTGCTGAAAAAGTAGCCTTACATTTCTGGCAGTTCACCCTCGGTTGCACTGTTTTAAATTCAGATTCTATATTCCGCTCAGACTTATATTCTCGTTCTAACTTTTCATCTATGGGTAAAACCCCATTTTCAAAATAGCTACAACGGGGAAAAGAATCATCTTGAGCAAAAAATACACATGGGCCATCTTGTAAACAGCAATAATTCGGGATGCCATGTTTCGTTCCGAGATAACAAGCACAGCTATTCTTCACGAGCCGCTTGATCCTATTTTTATTCTGCATTCGATTTCTCCTTATCCGTACCAACTAATCGTTGCTGCTCCGCATGAAATTTATTGAATTCCAGCTTGGGATTCTCGACAAACGGAAGCAACGTGAGCAACGTTTCCTGAGAGACCACTTCTTTCAGTTTCACAATCACATCAGCCATCCCAACCAAATCTGTCGGCAAGTTGCGAGTAAACTTCACGGCGATATCCCGATAATCGTATTGCATCCCTTCTTTAATGTGCAGAAAGGTGAAGAAGTTACGCAGACGCTGCTTGATTGCCTTTTCCATCAAAGCTTCCCTCATTGCCACTCGATTCTCCAAATTCAAAAGTTTATTTCTCAGCGCCAAGGAAGACGTATTACTGGCCCAATTCTCATTGAAGTTAACCTGATCCATCATATCGAAGATTTTGCGTTCAATATTGTCCAACTCATTTTTCACAAAAGAATCGTTAATCTGCTTTGTGAGCCAGCTTACTTTCCCTCCAGCCGGAACCTGAATAATGCCCATCTTCTTCATATTCAATAAATCGTCGGCTTCCAACTTGGCATTCTCAATCACCAGATAGGCGTTGCGATGATCTGCGATTTCATTGACCAAATCCGAATTCAGCGAGTTATAGGCATCAAATAAAGAAATCACATCATGGAAGCCACTTTTTCTCTCCGTATTGGCTGGACAGGAGATAAGTGGGACTCTTCCAAAGATGTGATTATGTTTGCCGATATATTTTAATTCAGTTGCTTGGTTCTGCCTACTCCGATTGTGTTTGTCATTGTTGCCGATTGTATAGTGTAGAATTTCATGATCGGTATACACGTCCAAATACATTTGCTTATCGAACCGACGGGTAAATTTATGTAAACCAAGTAATACATTTCGTTCTGCCGTTCCATCTTCCAGTACATAGGCATTCAAAGGAGATAGCACCGTGGCTGAAAACTGACCATCCGAGTCGATATAGTTTAATTCGAAGCTCTCACCGAATATTTCGGATTGTTTCCGAAGCTGTAGATTATGCTCCTTATCCCAATGACTCATATGTATATCTATATTATGTATGGCTTCATCCTGATCCGACTTGGACACATAGTTTACTGGCTTACCGAGCAGATAACCCACTTCATTATCTACAAACTTACGTGGAAAATTGAAGATAAGCTTTTGATTGCTTCGACTTTCTTGCATCGCATAGTTCTTGATAATGGCATGCTGACCATTGTAGTAATCTGAGTATTTCTGTTTGGCTAATACAGCCGATTGGAGTTCGTTTAGACATTCTAATATGATTTGTTCGGTTATTTGCAAATATATACTTCCTTTCAAAATGGGCTAATTATTGGTTGTTAATTTCTTCATAAATAAAAAAACTACCTTTAATAAGGTAGTTCCTTGTTGAACTAAAGTTTCCCATTAGCTCAATTATGCTAGGTTAAGAATAATATTAAGCTATCTCAAAAAGTCTGGATTTGTAATCAGCACAGGATCGTATTCCGTTAATATTCAAATGCTTCATCTCAGATCTCTTTATGCCCAAATGATCGGATTACCTGTCTGTAAAGAAGCCTCAAACGGGCTTCTTAGTACTCGCGCGGGTCGAGAATCAGATCCCTTTAGGTTTCTCTTTACGACCTGAAAAGATTTTGGATAATACAGCTCATCGATTCCCCATATCTTTCGGCTTAGCGAATAAGAAGATTCAAAAATTCGTCCCATCTCCAAATCATGAAATCTTGCATGCTTATGCTTCCGTCCTTCTTTTTCAACACTCATTACTTCTTGGGCGAACGCTACTGAATGAAAAAGCTCGCGATGATCTCTGTCTAGAATACAGAATCCTCGGTCGTTTAACTGATAAGTGTGCCCACCTCCAGATGATAAGAACCACTTATCCTCTCCAGGAAGAGATCTCCCATATTCATCATTAGATACAGTATCTACGAGGAAAATCCCTTGCAGCTTGCTTGCTCCTGATTCAAAAATATCCAGTTCCTTTAAAGCTTTTTCGACCTGATCGGTGGAGAGTGACTTCTCCCCAATTGAAAATAATAATGGGAATTTGTCCTGCCCCAACCGGTCAATGATTCCATAAAAGAAATTTCCTCCTGCGACATTAAAAACCCGGTCTTGATAATAGTAAAAGTCTTCATGCTCGCAAGCGTTCTCCCGCCACTGCTGATAAAGCTCATAGGTTTCGTCATTTACAGATTCTAGTATGTCGATCCCTTCGTCCGTAATTTCCAGCAAGCTTATATCAAAAGGGAGAGGCTTAACATTTCCTTCCTTCACACAATTGCATACTACATAAGCATCCAGACCCATATTCCCGCTCCTTTTAAAGTCCACTGAGTAATTTTTATATCTTCCATTGATCGTTATAAGAAAAAAAGAATAAACTCCGATTAACTAAGCATAATATCCACCCTTTGTAGGATATTCGTGATGTTCAAGATAATGTTTATATATCTTTCCAAATACTTTGATGGCCTTAGCTTGAGATTGGTTGTCATTCTTTAGTTTCACTACTTCACCAATTGGTGCTTGCATCGATATTTCCCCACTTATCAACTTGGGTAGATTAATCTCAAAAATTCCATCTAATTCCTTCAAACAGTTTCCAAATTTATACACAGCAACGGTTCCTCTTATCTCAACTAACTCGTAGTCCAAACAAATGGCCATTTGCATCCCCTTCCCTTGCAACAATACAACAACTAATTGGGTAACTGGTAAGGTTATCCTGCCCATTAGCTTAACAAAATTGGATCAAAATAATGAATGAATATCTAGCGAAAGTCTCAAAATAATAAGCCTCGATCATAAAACTTTAAACTCTTGACCGACTGAATCAATTGAACAGCCCCATATAAACTATCTGGTGCATCATCATATGTACAATTTCGATTGTAATCCTTTATCTGATTATTATATCGAAGGTTATCTGAATTGAACAGAATATGACCCTTCTTCACTTCCGGCTCCAAGCTAATAATACGTTCATGCTTCTGCCCCTTGGAATGGACACTTTCTACGGGTGTATGTATATTCGCCTTCCATAGCTCTTCTTCAAACTTTTGCTTCATATAGCTTTGTGCCTGATTGACTTCAAAACCAAGCTTATCTACAGGGTAAAGCTTTAATTTTTCAATAGCCACTTGAAACAAATCATCCGGCAACAGTTTATAGATTTCGCCGTCGATGACATACATTTGCTTCGTCTTCCTGTGCTGCCCAATAATGGAGACAGCAGAATAGTCATTTTTCTTCCCGGCTTTAATGGCTGGATCAATGTACATGGCAAGTTCCATGTTCTCAAACTCAGGCAACCTGTCCCAATACATGAGATTCTGAAATATGTATTCATCGGTTGAGCGCGGATCGTTCTGTAGCTCTTTATAGAAGCTCTTTTCCCCCATTGCTTGCTTTTTGCACATCAAATAATAATAGTCCAAATACTCGTTCCATAGGATTTTCGTACCCTCCAGCATTTCCTCCTCATTCGCCATAAAAAAAGACAAGGCAGTATTGATCCTGTCCTCGTCTTGCAAGTTATTATATTGTCGTTCCCACTCTGACCACAGATCATCACGCTCTGAAAATTGAAGCACGGCTGCTTTACGAACACTCCTCACACCTGGGATTTTACCTTTGAGCAGATCGGCCATAATATCTTCTTCATTCAAAATGGTTCCACAGATCAGAATATTCGTATCCCTTGTGCCAATAGGCAAAATGACATCCGTAAACGTATTTTTAATCTGTTCTCGTTTGGCTTCGGATCGTGCTGTATCTTCCTTGAGCAAATCATCCATTAGAACCAAGGTAGGACGGTGATGCTTATAGTGAATACCTCTCAAGCTACCGTCGATGCCACGAATCATAATGCAAGAGTCCAATCCACCTTTACTCTTGAGCCATATTTCATTGTTGTTCCAGCGGCTCCCTTTACGAATCCCAAAATCCTCAATCAACATCGTATTCGTTTCTAGCTCATCTTTGATCATATCGAGGAAGGGTAATGCAATCTGCTCTGTTGCTGATATGATTAATGTAAACTGTGATTTATCATATAAAGTCGCATACAGCGGAAATAAAAAAGAACTGATCGTTGACTTTCCGTGTTCCCTTGGGAGTCCGAAGGCCGTAATCAGTCCTGTATGGGCAAGCATATGTCTTAATTCCGTGAATAGCTCTTTGTGAAACTTGCCGAATGCTCGATCAAAATATTTAGGGAAATAGGCCAAGGCGAAAAATTCAATGTCCATCTCACCGATAAGCTTTCTTAGTTCGGAGAAGCTGAATGTCTCGACCAGTTGTTTCATTTTGGGCGGCTTGAAATGCTTCTCCATATACTGCTTAAGCAGCTCAGCTTGGCGCTCATCTTCTTGCTTTATCGTTTCAATTGTTCTGGCTCCTTTCTCAAATTCACTATAAAATCATCACAAAAATTTTTGCACCCTTTGCTGACGGCTCTGTTTTTGCATATAGAAGCCCCCCTCCCAACCACGACAAAAAGAGTGGCCTTTCACCACTCGATATTTGCCAAGGTTAGTTCCATATCCTGCTGCGTGGTTAGTGTATAGATATTGGTGGTCGCTACGTGATCATGTCCGAGGATTTGCTGGATAGTCGTCAATGGAGTCGTTTTGACCAGCTTATAGCCAAGCGTATGTCTGAGCATATGGGGTGTAACCTTTACGTTGATCCGATCCCCATACTTATTCAAAATCAGGTTGATCGCATTTCGTTCCAATACTCCACGCTGGCCAATACATAAATATTCTGATTCCACTTGTGGCCTGACTTCGAGATATCGGGTAATGGCTTTTCGTACATCCTTATTCAATGGTATGTTTCGTATAGAATTTCCCTTACCAAGTACCTTCAATAATCCTTTACGTTCACTTATTTCAATATCCTTCAACTTGATGCCAACCAATTCGCTTACTCGTATGCCAGTCCCAATCAATAATTCGATCATACAAATGTGCATCCGATTGCCCATACGGTGAATTTCATTCCGCAGCTTCCACAAATCCTTTTCCGCTAACCCTTTGTATTGCCGAACGACCTTGTTCCTGACTGCTTCGATATGTATTTCTTCCTTAATATACCCCTGCTGGTGCATCCACCGGGAAAATACGTTGATACTGGCGATCTTACGGTTAATGGTCAGTACTGCTTGGTTGGTGCTTTGCAGATATTTCTTGTATTCTACGCCATCTAGTTCAATCCACTTGTCCAGTCCATATTCCGTCTTGCCCCGATACCAGACTATAAACTGCAACACATCCCTAATATAGCAGGAAACCGTATTTTCACTCCGATCCTTGCTTCGTAAATGTACTTCAAACCCTTGAATATACTTCATTTCCCCCCCACCCTTCGCTTCGTGTGTCACATCATAGCGTTGATTCGAGGGAAAGTCCACTGATTGCATAACTTATCTTATGCACTGATTCTGGCTACTTTTGGGGCTAATTCAGGGCTGAAACTGGCGTTTATCTATACAAATACTGACGGCATAACGTTATAGCTGCGAGTTATCCGGCTCCATATATCCTTCCTCAACCTCGACCGATTCCTCAACAGCTTCATAGTCGGCATCCACTACATCGGCTTCAATCATATCCAGAAATAGTTGCTTCCGTTCCTGTTCCAGTGCTTTCGTATTTACCAGCAATTCACGTCGATCATTCCACTCGTTAGGTGCACGGTTCTTTAAGTAGAAGATCATCGCTGTCGGATTGGGAGGCTGATATCGTTTCACTTTCTCAATGCGCGTCTTCTTTTTTCCATTTTTGTCCTCTTCAATAATCGTTTTTATTTCTTCATATTCATACCCCGTAGCGGCTTTCAAAAGTGAATTTTCTACGTGGGATAGGGACAGATCTGCTCCATTTGACTAGTTCAGCCAGTATCGGATGTTTATCTATATACTCGTACCAAGTCGTTTTACCAATGTCGAGTTTCTTGATGATATCCTCTGCATTCATACCTTCTTCGAACCATTTTTGAATCTCCGCTAACCGAGGATATACATGTGTTTCCCACTTGGTTGGACGTTCCAATACTTCAGCAAATTTTGGATGCTTCCTGCGATAATCGCCTAATGTCCAAATGTGAATATTTAGCCGTTTCGCAATCTCCTCATCTGTGGCTCCTTCACGTACCCAAACGGGAATATCCTTGAGCCTTGGCACAACAAATTGATCATATTTGGTTAGTATCCTTGGCTTATTTCTTTTGGGTTTTTCATTATTTTTGCTCATTCTGCTCACCTCCATCACGAAAAAAAGGGAACAAGCTATAATAGCCCATTCCTCATATGTATCAGCTTACCTTTCCAACTCAGCCTCGTAAAACAATTCGATATCTTCAATTACCTTCTGAATCAGCTCATTGTCCTCTTGAGCTTCCTTAGCACCTAGCACATTTACCTTTTCAGCTTGCATGCCCTTCAGGAATCGAATCACCATGTTCACTTTTGCCTTACCCAATTGAATCACCCTCTCGGTTTAGTCAGCACATGATACCTCTGACCTTGCCGACTCAGCAACTACTTCATCATAACCATACTACTTACCATTCCGAATCAAATAGTTGTATAATATTGTATAAAGGGGTTACACCGAATAATACGGTATATGAAGTGGGGGAATTTACCTATGCTTAAAAAACTGAATATCTATCAAGTTCTTAAATTTGTATGTGCCGCTGTTGTTATAATCACGTCCCTTTGGTCACTTGCTTATCCCGGCGACCATATTCTATTCAAATTCTCACAATTTTTCCTCGGTCTCATGTTTTTATTTTCTGGCTTCTCAGAACTTAAGGCAAATCGAAAAACTTACGCAATAATTAGCTTCAGTGTCTCCTTGTTTTCTATTTTGGTATTTATAACTACACTTTTATCAAGAAAAGGTTAACTACACGCACTCTAATTCTGACTCAGCAACAATTTCATGATAGTCATATCGCTTGCCCTCCCGAATTAAATACACGCCATTATCGCTACCAACGTCGGCAATATATCGCTTCACAATCAAATCTACATATTTGGGATCAAGCTCACTCGTATAGCAAATCCGGTCGGTATCTTCACAAGCAATTAACGTTGAACCTGAACCACCAAATGGGTCAAATACAATATCACCAAGCTTACTGGAATTCTTGATCGGGTAACTAATCAGGGGAATTGGCTTCATCGTGGGATGGTACTCATTGCGGAAGGGGCGATCAAATTGCCATAAGGTTGTTTGCTTACGATCACTATTCCAGTAGTGTCCACCTGTCGGCTTCCAACCATATAATACGGGTTCGTGCATCCAGTGATAATCTTGTCTACCCATTACCATCGCTTGCTTAGCCCATATGCAGCATTGTGACAGTTTGAATCCAGCTTCAATAAATGCCTTCCTAAAATTCAAACCTTCACTATCTGCATGGAACACATAAATACTTGCTCCGTCATCAGCTATTTCAAACATTTGAGTATAAGCAGCCAATAAGAAATCATAAAACTGGTTATTGTCCATTTTATCGTTTTCAATTTTCAGCGCATCCTTGGTCTTTCCTGTATAGTCCACATTATAAGGTGGATCGGTCACAATAAGCTGAGCCTTCTTGCCATCCATTAATGTTGCGATATCCTGCGGATTAGTCGAGTCTCCACAGATGAGCCTATGCTTACCAAGTAGCCAAATGTCACCTTTACGAGTGATCGGATGTTCAGGTAGCGCTTCTTCTACATCAAAATCTTCCTCATCATCCATGGATTCTTCATGTAATGTATCCAACAACTTCTCCGCTTCAGACCAATCAAAGCCAGTTAGCTCAATATTATATTCTGCATCTTTTAACTCATCTAATAATCCAGCCAATGCTTCAAAGTCCCATTCCCCTGTAATTTTGTTAAGCGCTATGTTCAGGGCTTTCTCTTTCGACTTATTCACATCGACTATGACACAATCGACTTCAGCATAACCAAGTGCCTTCAGTACTTTAGCACGTTGATGACCTCCCACGATGGTATAATCGCTATTACAAATAATTGGTTCACAATAACCGAATTCCATTACACTATTCCTGATCTTTTCAAACTCTGGATCACCCGCTTTTAAATCCTTCCTTGGATTATATTCCGCATGTACCAGTTGATCGATCTTCAATTTCATCCATTTCATTTATATCACTTGCTCCTTTATGTCTACAGCTTTCTCATTGTTTCTGGCGTTTTTTATGTATGGTATGGGTATTTCTACGTTTACGAATTTCATTTCCACTCCACTTGCTCCCCCTTTCTACCTTCATTTTTAAAAATACTGCAATCCACATCCAGGTGTAAACCACACCAACCACAGTGATAACTCGTAATATTTCTATAATTATTGCTTGTAACATTAATAGCATTTATATTGCTCCTCTCTATATAAAAAAGGAACCCTAGCTTATGGCCAGAGTTCTCGTGTTATCGAATTTGTAATTGTAAACCTGCACATTGTGTCACGTGACACATTTCAAAATTTTGTGAGCCCTATTCTCCAATTCTGAGTTCAAGTGCCTACCGCGCAACGATGGACCTGTTGCTTGCTTGTCCCCCCAATCCAAGGAAAACCATCTTGGATATGGAGGTACTCAACTGGAAACCTTCCTTTTAAAGAACTACATAACCCTTTTCCTAAAACTAAGCTAAGTTTAATGAACTGACCCCAGTTTCCCCTATATATAGAGAAGTGGGGTCACGTCTATTATGAACCAAATATCTGATATTCGTAATGCTTGTTAATCGTTGAAATATACTTGGTATTTGAGCTATACCGATCTTGTTTTTCATAAATGATATATCCGTATTGTGCAAAAACTTTATTGATCATCTCTTTCTTGTTAACCCAATTATTATTTTTGGATAGCCATTTTCTAAACTTTTCCCCAATACTGTCTGTTCCCTTCTGAATACTACTGACAGGTAGCGGCAACTGATTAAAATAGGTTGAATTCTCCCAAATCCATTGATGTATTTCCTGTGCAAAGTTACGAATGGTATCTCCACGACTGTATAATGATTCATCATTGATGCGGTTATAGGTATACTTCATTTTTCCATGCATATACCAATTATTAATCTCCCAGAACATCGGTTGAACTGTAGCTATGTCTTTCTCATTTTGGTTAAATGCAACATATATGTGAATGGGCGTATCTTCATTAATTTTTCTTAACGCTGTCCGATGCACAATTTGCAAAAACTCAGCGTACAATTCCCCTCGATACACCATCTCTAACTTTTCATCTTCAAACCAATTCAAATCATCTTCTTCGCTCATTTTTAGTGAAACCTTGTCTCCATAAATCGATATTGCAATGATTTTATAGTAGTCGGGATTCATTCGAGGCAGACTGGTCAAATACATCGCTGTCTTATCTTTAAGCTGATTTTTCCCTGTTGTGTTCATTAAGTTAATAGGCCGAGTATGATCACTTACTTTTTCTTCAAAGGAATCCTGCTGCTCTGTTCCAATGGCTCCTAATTTTTTGTAGATTGGGATGTCAAATTTCGTTGGCAATATGAATAAATCTAAATGCTTCTGCTTTAACTCAAGTATCCGTTCCGTAATTGCTTTTTGAGTAGTATGGCCCTTCTTCAAACGACTATTTTTTGAAGTATTAATTACATCTTGGCATATGTTTAGCCGAGCGTATTGATTATAATTCTGAATAATCTTTGCTTTAAAACCTATGTATTGTCTACTGTTCATTTTAGCAGTTCCATCTAGGACAAGCATATTTAACTTCAGTTTGCCATAGTGGATACGTTCTGAAACGATAATTTTTCTACCTGTCAAACCATTTTGCTCATAGTCGTCAATTCTTCCAAGTCTGGATCTCTTACATAACTTTTCAAAGTGAATCATTTTCTTGTACGCTTCAATTTTACTTTTGGATTCAGCATTAGCCTTTATGGATTGAATGGCATTTAGAATACTATTCATTTTGTCATCTTTGGTTTTCGTCATAAGAGCCGTTGTTACATCTGAAGTGTTTTCGACGAGTTGGTTTGCAATTAAATGAAGAATATACGTTTTTAAAACTTGAGCTTGAAAAGGCTGCATTTTTAAAACAAACGACAGCGTATTAAACCAATCTAATGCATTATCCCAACTGTCAATTCCGAAAATCGATGCGTTGACAAAGGAAGGTTTCTCATCAACGATCAATAATCGTTGTCGGGTGCATACATAATTGTGAGTATCAAGAGCATCGTAGCTACTAAACCCATTCATGCGATACTGCTTCCAACTCTTATACATTTGAGCATTTCCATATCCAAGAGCCAGATTATCGAGTCTACTATGAGTAATAATGATAATTTGATGATAACAAACATATGATTCAATATCTTCTTTATTGGCAGCTCTCACACTGACAATACAATGCTCATCAAATTTCTTCAATTCATTGAATACTTCTTCAGCCATCCCATTCTCCCGAATGACTAATAAGACTGGAATCTTCTTCTTCAAATAAGTTTCAGATACAAGCCACTTCAAGAAACAAATTAATACGGTTGTTTTACCATGCCCCATACTCGCGTTGCAGAGCCATTTTACAGCTGAATCAGGCTTTTCTACCCGGTTATTATTTTTAAATTCTACATATTGATGATACTGTTTGGTGTACTCGTCATATAAATCTAGAAATACGTTTGCAATATCCTGAAATGCTTCCTTATGTACATTTTGTTTATGTTCTTCAGTTAAATAATTATACATTTGTTCAATTTCACAATCCCGATTCACTGCCAAATCAGATTCACTCCTTATATATTCAGTTGCTTAATTTCCTCTAAAGCCTGTTGAAATTCTTCATTAATAGCGTACAGCCAAAACTTTTGATGCTTCTCAATCGTCAAAGCGCGAGTAATGTACCGAATATTTTTATCCTGCAATTTCCGCATCATCTGACCATCATAACAATAAAAATAGCTCATTCAAATTCACTCCTCTCATTGGAAATCACACCAATACATTAGGTGTCACCCAAGCGCCCGTGTTAACAGGCGCTATATGTGTCACGTGACACTATTTACTCCATGGCCAGCAAGTCATCCAGTATGTCATCCATTGAAACATGATTCTCTTTGGCAATATGATCTAATTGTTGCTTATAAAATTTGATTTCTTCCGTTAACGTTTCCAATGATTTTCCCTCTAAAGCATCGCTGTAATTTTTACATCTTTTCAATTCATCTTGAAAGCTATGTACATTCCATTTTTCTTCGATGTTGATATCAGAGTGAAAGAGTTCATTTCGCATCTCATCCCAAAATTTTTCAACCATCCACGGTCTGAATTCGGAATCAAAGTGATCTTTATTTTTTTCCAAATCATAAACAACTGCAAAATCAATATCTTCTTCTGTTATGTTGGAGATATGAAGATGATTGATAATACAATTCATTTGAGCGGTTAAAGCGAATCCTCTATTTTTAGAAACAACCACAGAGCCAAGTCCCTTATAATTCAAAATAGGCGAGATTATTAAATCATAATGCCAACCACCCACCCAACTTTTGACTTCGTTTACGGTTAGTTTTTCTTTTTTTATGTCATGTTTCTCCCAAAAGGAACTATGAAATTTCCATTGATAGTTTTCAAAATGACTTTCTTCTCTCTGTGAACCGTCTTCATGAATGAATTTTAATGTCGGTTTATTATTTAGCAATCTATTCAAAAACGATTCCATTTTCAATAGTTGTTTGGCATGACCGTCCGAAATATATCCTTCTGCAATCCAGTCATGAATAAAAGGTAATAATTTCAATAATCTCAAACGGCTTGTAACAAAAGCTCTGTTTTTGCTCACTTTTTTGGCAATTTGATCATGCGTGTATCCTCTTTGTACATACTCATAAAATGCATGAGCTTCTTCAATAGGGGTCATTTGTTCCCGTTGGATATTTTCAATGACAGATAGATGAAAAGCTTCCTCATCGTTTAATTCCTTTACTTTCACTGCAATTGTATCCAGTCCAGCCATTTGACTTGCTCGATATCTGCGCTCCCCCTGAACAATTTCATACTGACTTCCCAGTGGTCTGACCAATATAGCTTCCTGTAATCCATCGCTTAGAATAGATGCTGCCAGTTCCTGCAAAGACTCCTCGTTAAAATGCTTGCGTGGCTGATTCGGGTTGGTAACGATCTGGCTTAATTTTAATGTGATGTTCAAATGATGATATCTCCCTTATGTTTGGATTCGTATATATAACGTTCTAGCTGTCACCCAAGCGCCCGTGTTAACAGGCGCCTATCATGACAGCAAATGATTCACGTTAGTCGATATGGACTATCGCCTTAAAGCTCGATTTCGTGACTTTCTCGATAGATAAAAATTCAATTTCTGTACCATCAAAATCCAGTAAGGATAACCCCTCATCTCGACGAATGGCCTGATCTCTCGGAATTATACATTTCCTTTCTCCATGCTCATCTACAATATGAACATATCCATACTCGACCACCTGAATCCGCAATTTCTTACCCAACACATCGTCAGCTATCAACTGGGATTCTTCCTCCGACTTTTTCAATGTGCTGAAGCCAAGCGAATAATTCCTCAATGTTCGTCTTGTACTTCTCCCATCCAACAGAGAAGGCGTATTACTGGTTTGTACTACGGTTTCCCGTTCAGCTTCATACCCGATAAAGAATTGTCCCATAATTTCAAATAATGAATACACACCGTCTGGCACATAGAATGGAAACTCCACATTATCTATTGTAGCCATGCCAGCTTGAACGGTAAGCTTCTTGCCTTCTACATTCCGATTCGTAAGCCGATTCACCCTTCGTACTTCCTTCTTCAATACATTTTCATGCTGCTTTAGATTTTCCAGTAGTCCATCTACAAACAACCATGCAAAGGAGTACGTTCCATAATTTTGATAAGCGATCTCCACAGCTACACTGGCAAGTATCGAAGGATAAGGGCAGATCTCTTCACACTGAGCTTTGTATTTTTCTCTTAACTTGGCGTATTCAGCACTGATCGCTTTCCGAGTATCATTATCTCGTTCCCATTTTTTCAGTTCATTAAATTGCTTTCGACGATGATTAATGGGATTTTTCTGCTCGTTGTATTCTTTATACAGCGGTTCAATACGAGCTAGATAGTTCAGAAACTTCTGCTGGCTAACCTTCCTCATATCCTGTAACAGTTGTCTCGTACTTTCGATGCTGAAAATAGACTGATCCAATTTACCGTCTTTCATCTGGAACTTGTCATCTATGTACTTTTCTGCCTTGACACAAAATTGATTAAACGGCGATTTCATCGAGTGCTGATAATCCTCGGCTTTGCCACCATTCACAAAACGAAAGAAATATGGCATCTGGATAGCCAGACGATCCAGCACATATGGGATCTCTACTTCTAGTCCATTTTTGGTCGCATCAATGATTTGACCTTGGAGAAATTTTAAGACTGAGTTTTCCAAAACGCGTGCTTGCAGGCTTCCTTCCTCCAAAGCCAGATTCTGAAAATACGTATTCACATTCGTACATCTACCCGTCAGGTTATGCAGGCTCTTCAATTCCATCTTGATGATACTATCCATATGATTCGGTACTGGAGCAGCTACTTTTTTATCATCTTCATTGATGATCGTAGGAGCATCGATCACGGCTGAGAGTATAGTTGGATCGTTGGTACAGAGAGCCGTATCTCCATCCACATCTCCTAGTCCAAGTCTTGCCAGTGTTAAATCACAACAGTTCAGCACAATCACATTGTCTAAATGGCGCGTATATCGGTTATGTACGTGTACAAAATCTAGCTTACCGACTTCATTAAATATCGTTAACGGTGAGCGAAATAGCGCATGCATTCCCTGTTTCCGATTCATAAAAGCCTGGTTGTTCTTCAGCACACCTGTTATTGGATATCCGCTGGCATGCTCCATGAATGAAATCGGGTCATTGGTCAAATAAAAGTAGCTTCCACGAATTGGGATACGACCTTTCAACATATCCTGTACCTTCTGCATGGCTTGCTTCACGATGAATTTGCGGACATTACCGTCATACAGCATCCGTTCATTCAAATCGATGGCTTGGATAATTTCATTTATAAATTGTTTCTTCTGGCCCCGTTCTATTTCATCTTCCTGTTCGTCGGGTTCCTCGTCTACATCTTTAGTTTCATCGTCTTCCTGGACTAGCATATGTAGGAACGCTTTTGTGTACGCGATATCTCGAAGCCACTTTCCATGGATGTCATTCTTTTGTCCATGTAATACTCGTTTGATGACATCCATTAGAGGCGTAGCTAATTGATATAAATCGTTCAGTGTAAGATTCAACGCGTGAATATATTGGTATGTTAGTGGTGTGTAGGCGTTCATTTGGTATGCTGGTTTCGAATAATTGGCGACCCAGAAATTGTTATGATTATGTACTTTCAGTAATTCTTCATATTCTGTTATGTCTTCAAACAAACACTTCGGCTTATCTTCTCCCTCATTATATAGATGCCATGCTTTGAAGCAGGATTTGGTGAGGATGAGATCAATAGGACGACCCTGTTTGTCGATGATCGGCTGTGATTCACCAAAAACATCTTTTATTTCTGTGATGCTATTTTCCTTGAACCATTTCATCAGATCGAATCGAATAAAGTTACCTTTAATATATGGAAGTCTTCCCTGAACTGCATTGGGTGAATAGGATAGGTTCAGATGTTGTCCAATACGCTCGGCAAACTGGAAACTCATTAAACCTTGACCATCGAAAAACTGAACATTCTTATTTTTATAACTTGGGTACTCGACTCGCTTAAATCCGATGGACTCTTCATTGATCGCTATGATTGGGATTTCTTCCGTTTGCTCGATGGAATAGCAAGGGTACAAATCATCGTACATAACTGAGCGAGCAGGGAAAGGAATTGCTTCTAGCTTCACACGACGATTATGTTTATTCCATCCATTGAAAGTTTTATACCCTGATTGATCAGGAACAGACTTTGTGCGGCTATTCCACGAGATCGTTTTATTCGGTATACGTTCTAACTTATGTAATTGTTCCTTGGATGGTTTTAATTCTTTCTTCGCTTTGAAATATTCACGTTGCTTCGTCTTTTCATCGAATATCAACTTCTGTTGCTCCAAATCTTCAGCACATTTTTCCACTTTCCATACATCCTCGATAATCGTATCCTTTTCATAATCTGGAATAACGACGATACGTGGAATATACGGGACTGGTTGTGCTGCTGAACGACTCACACCCAATGCTGCTTCCCACTTATGGATATTGGTGAGTGGTGGCAATTTGCCGAGTGTAATGTGTTTATACAGATCTGCGACATACTTTTCCTGGATAAATTCTGTTCTCTGTGTACGTCCCATAGCAGGTGATTTAATTGAACGAACATATTTCCTTCCATTATAGTAGATGCCCTCTCGTAATATACGTTCAAACAGAGCAAGTTGGGATGGATCATCTTCGTCAATTTGATCAGCTCTGAGCATAAAGATGACTTCGGTAACATCAGGGGAAGGATCACGTTCTGCTACAACTCGTTTGAGTTGATCGAGATAGATGCTATTTGATACGGTGATGGTACGAGTGCTGGAATGCGGTGCGTAAAGTTGGTTGCCTACATGAGTAATCTCATTAAAATGAAACAGTTTGATTTGGTATTGATTTCGTGTTGGATTAGTGGTCAAATTTTAGCCTCCTATTTTGTAGTTTGTGCGATATGGTTGTGAACGTTTCATTCTTGGTGGAGCATGTATCTGTGTAATAAATAGAAACAAACGTTCCTGTTAATTATACCGAATGCATGTTCTCACTTCAAGAGTTAAGTTCAGAAATTTGTTAATAGAGAGAATAAGACTTCAAACACCTAGGGATAAAAATACTTGTCATAATGTTTCTGAAACAAATTATGGCTCTTCGCTATACTGGGTGGTTAATGACACGTTTGATAGGTTAATAGAGCGATTTGACATGGAGCCTCTACGGGCATGAGTACTCGCGAAAGCCGCGAAGCATAGGAACTTCGCGATGCTAACCAGCTAATCTGCCCGCCCTCCATATAAAATCGCAGTCTATTTTACCCATGCCGAATAGCGAGGAGGCCAAATTATACTGTACTTCTATTCTGCTATAACAACTTGAAGTACAACAAAAAGACCCAGCTTTTGCTAGGTCTCTGAATTTGAGAATTTTAGCGTCAACTTGATAGAATCTTAAAAAATTCAGTACAAAAGGATTTGTCCGCCCACTCATATGGAAGCAAAAAGAATGTGAATTGATGATTTTCAGGCTTTATGTCCACTCAAGTACATCAGAAGTTAATTCATATTAACTAAATTTTATTAGCATATTAATATTCTTCTATTAACTTAGATGATAATTATCTAATTTCACTAACAATATTCTGATTTACTTTCATTCAACCAATTGGCAAACTCTTGATATAGTTCATCATAACCGATCATTTGATCTTTGTTTAAATCAGGAAATAGTTGGATAAAAACGTAAGGGAAATCCTCCGTCTTTACCTGTGCTTCTGTATCTCGCGAATAAACGCATAAAACACTGCTTATAACAGATCTTCTACGACTTTGAACGGTATGTTCACCTCGGTAAAAGATATTTTGGTATTTGGATAACTGAATAGCTACAATACTTGTAAAGGCATCACTGAATAACGATTTGTATTTGCGATGCTTAGCATCTAAAACTAGCATTGAAATAAAGACATGGTGCTCACCTTTTTTATACAAGTCAATACGGATATCTGGTTGAATCAATTGAGAAGCAAAGAAATCATCATTATAAACTTTTGCATCTTCCCTCAGATGAATCACCTTATCATACCAAACATGAGCGACTAAATCTTCATTTTCCAGTTCGATACAAAATCCTGAGTTTAGCTCCTGTAATTTTTCTAAGTCACACGTATCACTTATACCAAAGCCATACTTCTGAAGCATACTGACAACTTGGAAATAAACAAACTGCTCATAGATTTTCCATGTTGGCTTTAGAATTTGCACTACATGTTTAGAATTTCCATCATCAAAAATTGATTTTTTACAATCTACATATAATTCGTAAACATCCCTATAATTTCTGTTTTTTAAATGTATTCTTTTTTTTATCAGTTCAACTTCCTTTAAATTAGTTGATGTGAGAATGAAAGTTAATCTGCCAATAATATTATTAATCAATTTTCTCCATTTTACTAATATTGCAATTTTGCGCTCTGCACTTTTTATGTCATCAGAAAGTCGGAAAATTGTAGAATGCAATGAATCTTTGGATGCCTGAGAGATCTCTCTTTCGTTCCAAAGCACTGCTCTTCGCTGTTCCCTTTGAAGTTTCTCTTCTTCCTTTGAATGAATAATCATTAATTCGCGCTTATAATCTTCTTCTAATTCCTTTTCTATATTTAACATATCATTTTTCCATGAAATAAGAATATGCTTAATCCATCTGTTTTCAGGTATATTTACAGACAACACCTTTTTTTTATTCAATTCCATAGATGTTCCACGTATAGTTTTCCAACGCAAGCTCTTATGATCTGTCTTTTTCTGATATAAATTTGGAACATAATCTGTGATTACTTGTTCAGGTATGCTTCTTTGCAACCTAGAAAGAGTTGAGACTATTTTTTCTTTTTTATTCACCAAGGTAAGAACATAATCGTAATATGATTTTGATTTAAGAACTAAATAATCACTGCTAGTCGATTTTGAAGTGTACATAAGTTCATAACAAATACCTTCAACTTCTTTTTCTAGTAGCAGATGCAAGTGTTGTACTTGGTCGATACTCAAATGAATTGGCGCGACAAAAATGCCAGAAATATAACTTTTATTTTGATAGTGAACCTCAATAAAATAAACGCCCATTCTCCACGGAAACTCTCGTTTACTTTCATTTTTATACAAATAATCATTATTATTTCTTTGACTTATCGGCACAGTGAACAATATCTGTTGTCCTATTTCATCGTACGTACTTGTTTCAATTACCACTTTAGCATTATAGTCAAAATTATGTCCTTCTTTTGAATATAATCGAACACCGATCTGTACTCCTTCTTTGACTTGGATTAGATTTCGAATAGAATTAGCCGCTACTTCCTGATGTCCGTCCCAAAAATCAGTTACATTTTTAATTTGATGTTCTTGATTTCCAGTAAAGAATTCCAATACAAACGGCAAAGCATCGTCTTTATAATACATACCCGTTCCTCGTCAGTTCTTTGGCTTTCTGAAATAAAAAATTTAGCGAAGTTTTAAATTCAGCTTCATCAGTTCTTTCTTCCATTAGAAGTCTAGCTATAAGTCCTTGTTGATAGCGATTACTCTCAAGTTCAAAAGTACCAACCAACTCTTGCATTTGTTCGCGATGCCCACGAATTTTAGTTAAAATACGTTGTTTAATTTGGTAATCAAAAGCGGTCTGCCTTGTAACCAAAGGGTTGCCATCATAATCACAAGGAATATTAGACAAATATTTCCCGATACCCTTTGCAGTCCTAAAACTTACTCCTATTTGAGAATCATACTCACGTATTAGATCATGCAAACTATCAAGCAATGAAATTTCATTTTCCTCTAGATGTTCCTCTTTGTTCATCCAGTCATTCCGGTATATATTCCGGTTAACAGTAGTTTCCCTATCATATTCATTATTGTCTTTTTCTTTAGCAACATAGGCTTCCCCAAATGTTAATTTTTCTAAAAAGATTACATTCATTCGATCAAGCATACGATTTGAGAAGTCTTTGGTCGTTTCATCAAAGTTTGCTGTACCTACAAAGAGTATATTGTTATTTATAGGAATCCCACCTTTTAATTTCCTATTATAACAAACAGCATCTTGACTGAAAATTTGCAGTTTCCGTTGTTCTTGGGGAAGCTCCAGCAATGAAACAAATGGACTGAAATAGTGCTCTACTTGTCCTAAATTCATCTCATCAAAAAGCACCATAAACAGTTCGGTTTTTTCCTCATTAGCTCGTTCAAGAAATGAAACAAGCCCTGTTTCACTTTCCATAAAAATACCCAACTGATGATTTAAATATCCAAGAATATCTGTTGGTTCCGTATAAGAAGGAGAAATGGGGACAATTAATAAATTTTCATCTTTTTTAAGTCCAAGTGCTTTAGCATAAAGTAAAGCAAGCTGAGTTTTACCTGTTCCACTCATTCCACCAAGAACAGCCATATTTCCAGTCTTTAATGCAGTATGGAAATTAATCAAAGCTTCCTCTTCTTGATATATGAGTCCTTCTTCTAATGCCAATCCTTTTAACCTTTCGATAAAGTCAACTTCACTCAAAGTCGTATTTTCCTCAATACTATAGCTTTTTTTCCTATCTTTTTCTTCTTTTCTTGTTGTCTCTTGCTGACCAATTGAAGAACCATGTGTATTAAAATGATCTCGCAGTTTTCCGGCAAATTTTGCAGATATGAACCCGAGTTCACGATATGCACATTTAATTTCATCCCAAAATTCAGTGAACTCGCTTAATGGCAATTTTTTGATAAGCTCAGGTTTCGTTGCATAATATGTAGTCATATTCTGAGCGCTAGATTGGAGAATATCTTGTTCTGGAATAAAATACAAAAAACCATCACAAAGAATAAACTCTGGTATTTCCATATGATTTGGATAATCCACAAGCTGAATTGGTGTATTTTCCATACATGCTTTTTCAAATCGAACAGCAGGTACTCCTTTTTTCACCTGAGGAATAGTAATGTAGTCATTAGCGTCTACTTTATCGTCGGAAACCAAAACAATTTCGAAGTTATAATGATATCTATGTCCGGTGTTATCATTGCGATTTGACAATTTTGGTTTAAATAAAATTAACTTTCCCGATAAATGTTCTCTTAAAAACTGCACTTTATCCGGCTGCTCGTAATATTTTATACTCTGTAAGTATCTACTATTGCGATCATCAAAAGAAACATAACATTCTTTCGGCTCTTTTCCTAAACTATTTAATATCTTAGGCTCATCACTTACAGCCTGTAAATAAAATACTATTATACAGTCATTTCTGTGACTTTTTGTAACCGACCTTCGGTCTTGTCCTAACGGTGGTATAATATTAGGGTCAGAATCATCTGCCAATCTACCTAATATATAGCAATTATTTATCTCTCGTTTAGTTTTATCATTAATTTCAATTAGCGTCATAGTTCGTATTCCTCCATGTCTTCGTCCTTAAAGATATCTATATACTGTCTAATTAATTCGAGATTATCACTGTATTCTTCAAAATTAAAACCACTTTGTAAAAAAAAATGTCTGATATCTACCCATTCTCTCGTATTTGTAAAACACCTTCGGTCAATAAACCATATTTTGTCCTTTAGATTATTTATACTTCCATTTTGCTTCTCTTGTAACAAAAATTTTTTCGTAAAAGCGTTCTTCTTAAATAGCGTCTTTATTTGGATATCTGTCGTGTCTGTTATTATTACAGCCTGATTGATTTCTGGTACTAAATCATCCATTATGTGTTTATATTCGTTTAATGCCACTAATTCACGTTCAATTCCTCTTCGTTCTTCCTTTAATCTTTCAACTTCATCATCCTTAATCTGCAACTTGTATTTTATAACTTCTAATTGGTCTCCAATTTCATTTGAATGAGCGGATAGTTCGTGATTTAACTTTCTTTCTAAATCCAACTGGTTGTTTAAATTTTCTAATCGATTCTCAGAAACGGAATGATCCATTAGAATATGATCTAGCTTTTCTTGAGCATACCTCTCTTTCTCCTTTTCATACAGTCGATAAACTCCATATTTAAGCTGCTCAAAGCCATATAAGTGTACTAATAAAAACGTTCCAATAAATCGTTTGACTTGATCTAAACCTGTGACATATGCCAATCTAAGATCATCGGATTTATTCTCTAGATTTTTTTTGATTTCATCTAGATGTTTATTTTCTCCAATTTCATGAATGAAATTAGTATAATCCTCAATTTTCGGAAATTCTTCTTCCTGCATAAGCAGTTTAATCGTCAAGTCCCTAGTTGAAAATAATCCAAAAAAGATATCTCTTCCTTCTACTGCATTAGTTTTTATATGATCGTTATATTCTCGATAATTGTCTTGAAACCATTGGTGCAATAGTGCTAACTTTTGGTATGGTCTTAGTGATGGATGTACACTTATTCCAAGCATAAATTTGTTAATATCACTTTTATTTAAATCAGTCGTCTCATGTTCTACTTCCTTTGTTATGCGTTCATAAAACAAATGAATCGGTACTTTCCCTCTTGAAATTTTTTTGGAACCAATTCCTTTTGCAAGTGCACTATAAACGAGTTCCCTTATTTGTTCTACCGATCTGCTCGATAAATAATCTTTACGAAAACCATTAATGTTCAAATTAAATAGGCTGCATATTTGAAGCATGTCAGATTTAGACATTATCTTCGGCAGCCACTCACTTTCATGCATACATTATATCTCCTTCTTCTTAAAGTGATACATTTTCCATCTGATAAAAGGAATTTTAGAGAAATACAAAACATATACGGATTATATAAATTATGCTATGTTATGAATAATATTTTTTCCAATTCATTATGTCTTCTTTCTACATATTCTTGACCTCCTCATAAAAGGACTATATACCTAATAAAAAATCTCAAAAAAAATATTTCCCTACTAAAATCTGCATAAATCTTCTTTATTCCTTAAACTATAGCATATATAAGGAGATATATGGAACAAAAAAAGACCTTGTTTAATACCAAGGGCCTAATTTAGAGTATGTGCACAATTTTTGTGAATTTTAGTTTAATCTCGATTAATGAAGCTTATTTAAAATGCTCTATACCACCACCGTAGACGCCACTCATAAATGTACGGGCCTGAGGGGATGTCCCTCCAGCTTTCTGTCTAGAAGAGTGTGGACGATCCATTGCTCTGATTGAGCATCTGGAGTTGACTCATCAGATCGAGCAAATATTAAATTATTGAAGCTAAATAAAGGCTCAACCTTATAAACCATTAAATAATTTTACTTCAAATCGTAATTGCTTTTTGTTAAATTATTAATCTCAACATTTCATCAATACTCTTTTCCCGATATCGACTATTTTCGTAAGATACCCTAACGCTGAACGGTTCTGTATCGCTCATAACTCTTAATAGTTCTTTTAGTTTTCCATTATCAAATAGTGCGTAATTATCATATCCCAATTCAGCATTTCCAACCCCACTATACTTAATACCATCATATCCAACAGCTTCACAACAGGAACCAACAAAGTTAGTAATCAGATATTCTTGTTTCAATAATTTGCTTTCAGAATTTAGTGTAGCTATAAAACCTTCAAAATCTTCAAAAGCTTCATCCATATCAAATAATTTCACTTCATGATTAACTTCAAATGTAACAATATCAATAATCTGTTCATTTGTTGGATGAAGTTCAAAAGGTACTGCCTCTTTTTGGTTACTGCAATAAAGAACTGATTTGCCAATTGAATTATATCTCCCATGATTAGCTATTCCGTGGGGAGGATTCCACATTTCGTGTTCTAGAAATGATTTTTCATCCTTATATCTCATCCTTCCTCTAAAAAGTTTTTCTTCCTTACTAAGAACAACAAAATTGCCTCTATCCATACTTTGTTTAATTGCTTTGTAAAGCTTCTCTCCTGTTTCATCTAAGAGAGCTAACATTGGTTGTTGATACAAAAACTTTTTAAAAACTTCAAGTTCATACTCATGAATAGATATATCAAATTTATTTGCAAATTTAATGATATTCCATCCCCAAAACTCATTCACTTCACTTTTAAGATAAACTTTATCCCACTTATCAAACTTATTATTATTTGGATTTCCATGTATATATCTAGTAGTTCCATAGCCACATTCTTGACATACGAGTAATTTCGAAATCAAATCAAAAGTATTTTCAGGCAAATAATTTTCCTCTAATATTGAAGTGATATAAGTTCCATACTTATTCTCATCTATCAAATTACGAGGTTCGCCTTTATTAACGTTATAAACATGTCTTTCAATTATGTAGCCACTACAATTATCACAGCAATAAATTTCTCTAGAAACTTTTGATGCAATTTTTTCTAATGCCGTTCTCATGAATGTATTATACTCATCTTCATTATCAAAATATAAATCTCTAAACTGTAAATCTCGACTACAACGCTTACACCTTAATTTAGTATTAGGATTATAACCAACAATATTTATTGGAGCTTCCTGAATATCTACAATTCTAATCATATTGTACCATAAAGGTTTAATAAGCCCAGTACAATGAAAGCAAATAATGCTACTCATCTTTTTATCCATCATGCCCACTCCTTAAAATAAATCAGCCTCTTCGCTACTCGACATGGCTAGGCTGGTAAGCATCGCGAAGTCCCTATGCCTCTCAGCTTTAGCGAGTACTCATACCCACAGAGGCTCCATATCAAATCTCTCTAACAACCTAATTAAAAGTGTCTTTAACCACGCAGTATAGCGTAGAGCCATAATTCTTTGAGTTCAAGATAATTTCCTTCTCTCAATAAGCAAAAGAACAATGTACACGACTAATACGCCAGCAAAAAGATAATCATAGTACATTTTGTATGTAACTAAGTCAAAATTATAGTACACAGAGATAAGATTACCCCCAGTATAACCCATAAATAATAAAGAAAATGCATAATTTAGGGGTCTGCTAATAATGTGCTTCCACCGTTCATCTTTTCCTTCTCTAACCGAAAAAATAAAATTTAATAGTATCCCTACTAAAATAATAATACTTATCCAAATACCCATCGTATTATTCCTCCTCGTTTTCTTCATAAACTGCAAAATGAAATACTTCAGTAATTTCTTTTTTAAATACATATGCTATGGCAAATGCAAGCTCAAGCGACGGCACAAACTTATTGTTCTCAATTGCAGCAATCGTTTGTCTTGTTACGCCTAGTTCTTTGGCTAGGTCTGTTTGGGTCCATCTCCGTTCAGCACGCAGTAAATAAACTTGGTTGCTGATATCGCCAAATGCAAACATGAAAAAACCTCCTCTCATTATTATAGTAATATTATAATAACATTTTGTGAAGTAAATATAACATTTAGAACAGTTTATAAAACAAAATGTAATTACAATAATACAAAAAACCTCCCATAAAAGGAGGCTCAAAAATTCACTTTCATTATTAATCGGAGGATGCATCCTTCTCATATACCTCTACCACGCACTCCATATGCCATGTGAATAAAAATAATACATATTCCCGCACTCAACCCTAAAGCGATTTTTTGAATGCAGGAACATATTCAAATTACCCTCTAGCCCTCGTACATCAATGCTTATTATCCCGATATATTACTACCACGCACTCCACATGTGTCGAGTGGATGGAAAGGATATATACCCCTCTCGCCTCCTATTATACGGTATATCTACTCTAACCATCCCTTCCATATCTTCTAATTCCAGAAATACACATAGTAAATACCGCTTCCAATGGGTCATACTGTAAACTAAATTTCTCTTTTAACCGATAAATACATATGCTGGGTTTAGGAATAACAATATAGGCTTGCTTGGAATTTTCAAAATGGCACTTATTAAACACAACTACAGAAGGAGACACCTATGGAAAACATCGTGATGTACGGTCATATCGAGCCAAATGTACTAGTGGAGGATTGTTTATTCCCATATGAAATATGGTTTCCTGTAATTTAGGAGTCTGTCTATCATTTCGTGTAAACTTTTTTACGCCCCCTTAATTCTATTATCCAATCTTCGACGAGGGGGACTCACTATTAACGTAAACATAACCAGAAAGGAAGTTTTCATGTGATTGTTTGGAAGGGTTTTGGTATTTTAAATATTGTTATTCCAGGGATTTTATTTGTTATTGTCGGGAGTTTAGTATCCGCTCTAGGACTTGACTCAATAGATTCCCGGCTGCCGATGGCTTTTGTATTCATTGTGTCTGGAGTTATTATCTGGTATCTGGGGAAAGCACTCAACGCCGACTCGGACAAAGTGCTAGTTGATATGGAAACGGGGCAACGCTATCGAATGGGAACCCAGAACAGTCTGTTTTTTATCCCTATGCATTATTGGGGCCCTGCCGGTCTAGTGATAGGATTTATTTTAATAGTTGCAACGATAGTTACATAACGTTGATTGCAAAACATGAGCAATTCCTTGATCAAGGTGTGCCTGTAAAGTAATATAAAGTGTACGTTTCCTGATTCTCCGATGCATAATCTATATAGAACCCACAATGCGAGCCAGTCACTCCTCCTATTGTGGTCTCTTTTTCCTTTTGTCCCTGTCGCAGCTGCAGGTGAAAATAGACCCCATCCAGTGCCGAATGAATCGGGCGGCTTACCCCAATCAGAATTAACCTTCATCAGTCCCGTATGAGATTTGCTAATATGGATGTACGCACAATAATGCTTGACATATAACCTAAATACCGCTGTAGCGTTACATTAAACAGGTCAATACCACCATGATTGACCTGTTTAATGTATATGTCCCCCCTCCCCGTTCATCACGCACCGACATTAAATGGAAACGAAGAAGCCTATCGAATGTCCGTGGACATAGCCATGATTACAGGCGGGCAAGCCGCAGAATTTGTGGCCCTCTTCTTGATATTGTCGTCCGTTCTTGGTACGAGTAGAATGATGTGTCGAGACGAGGGAAGGGATAGCCCCTCTCGCCTCATATTATATGGTATCTCCATTCTAAATTCCTCTCTTCCCATACCTCTCCCTTCCAGTATTACACATAGTAAATACCCCAACGAATGGGTCATTCTGTAAACTAAATCTCTCTTTCAACCGATAAATACATATGCTGGGTTGTTTATTAAATATCACCTCTCGTACCTTTATACCAAGCAAACCTTGTAATACATATCTATCTTGACTCACTGTTGTACCCATCTGTGGCTTCTATAATCAGAAGCGAATTTAAAATAGCGTACGTTAATTGTAAATAACTATCGTATCTAGAAAGGAGACATAAACTCACTTGAGCCTACTATCAGATGGGATCGGGTATGAAAGCCTACGCTTTTATGGTCCCTTTCAGCCACTACACATCGAAAAACTTCAAATAACACGTACCATCAACGACCATGCCTTTTTACATATCAGTGGGTTGCTCTCCGAAGAACAGGGAGCCGCATGCATCGGACAAAATATGGAGCAAGAGCCGATTGTGATTCGTCAGTTGGATGATCAGGGACAATCGCTGAGAAGGCTGTTCCATGGGGTTGTAACGAGTATGTCCGTACAATGTGTGCGAGGCGTATATACATTTGAACTGGAGGCCGCTTCCCATTCCTATCAGATGGATATCAAGATCAAAAAGCGATCCTATCAGGATATTCACCGTACCTATGATCATCTGGTCACTGCACTGGTTCGAAAGTATCAGTACGGAGATGCCATTGATACGGTAAGCAACTATGCCAAACTGGAGACATTTGTTTTACAATATGAGGAGACCGATTGGGCGTTTTTAAAGCGTCTTGCTTCCCGCTTTGGCTCCGTACTTGTGCCAGAGGTAACCGCAGCCTCACCCAAAGTTTTCTTCGGGATGCCAGAAGGCAAGCAGTACAAGGTGGAACGAGATGTATTTTATCGGGTACGAAAAACGTTTCATGAGCTGGATACGGGAAAACCAGGGGAACATGCTGGCTCATATGTCACTTATATGATCGAAAGTCTGCAATACTATGCGCTGGGCAACCTTATCACGTTGCCCATTGGACAAGGCAAAGAGTTGGTCGTCGTTCGGGCAGTAACAACGTTAGCAGATGGCTTACTGCGTACTCGTTATGATCTTCAAGCTGAACAGGATATCCGCTATGCCCGTTATGAAAACGATCAGGCTACCGGAATTTCATTGACAGGAACGGTGCTCAAGGTACAACAGGATTTCGTACAGCTTCAACTGGACATCGACCCGAAGCAAGATCCTACCAAAGCCTGCTGGTTTCCCGTAGCGACTCGATATGTAGCCGAAGAACATAGCGGATGGTACGATATGCCTGAAATCGGGGAACAGGTGGAGTTATATCTGCCTACACACCACGAACAGGATGCCTATGTAACGGATTCACTGCGACAACAACGCCACGCTCATGGACAACCAGAGGTTAAGGTCTGGCAGCATGCACAAGGAAGCGGCATAGAAATGTCGGAGCAAGAACTGACCCTGTCCACCTCGGATGGATTTTCAATTACACTAAATGAAGATGGTGGCATTACCGTTAACAGTCCGGGGAATGTGCAGATTCAGGGTGGTCATGTGAAGCTCGATGCAGGTGAGGAACTATCTCTCGAAGCTGGTACGGCGCTATACTTAAAAGGTGGAGCCAGCAGCATGGTGCTCGATGGCGAAACGGATACCAAAGCTCCGGTGATATATCAGGAAGGTACGGTAAAAGCTCCCGTTTTCGTAGCTGACCTCCCTCCTGTACCTGAGCCTCCATTGATGAGCATCAAAGCGTATGAAGCAGCTCAATCAGCAGCCAAGGATTCATCTAGCAGCCAAGCCTCTACCCCTAAAGCAAAAATTACGACTCCAGCTGAGCTTCAGAAGGCTAATGCTTTGATGGGGACAGTATCCAAGCTATTAGGTTCCATTCCCGTAGTAGGGAACGTAGCCAATGTGATGTTGAATACGGTAGGTGGGCCAGCAGGTAAAGTGGCAGCAACGATATTACAAGCAACTGGAGCCATCCCCGTTCGAAGCAAGGGAACTCCTACGATTGGAGGCAACGGCAAGGATAGCGGGGTTCATCCGTTGAAATACTTGGCTGGTTTAGCCCTTGAGGGACTGATTAGTCAATACGAGCATGAGCAAGCGAGACAAGCCTACTATAGCAAGTGGATTTTGGGGAAAGTGTACACGAGTGCGCGTCATGTGGCGGATTCCGGTGGCCCATTAGAGCTAGTTCAAAACCTGCTGAAAGAGTCAAAGGCTATGGTTCATGCCTATCAGCAGGTTCCTAAAAGTGTTCGAGATAAAATGCTCAGGGATTATAAAGAACAAGAAAAAGCTAGAACTGAAGCTGCTCTTAAAGCAGAAAAAGAAGCTAGAGCTAAAGCTGTCCTTAAAGTAAAAAAAGAAGCTGCGCCACCAGAGCTGACAGAAGAAGACTACGAAAGAATCTGGCAGGATTATCTTAGGGCAGCATATACCGAAGACTTTACACCCAAACTTAAACCGGGGAGTTATCGAGGAGAAGATGGTCTTGTACGTACTCGTGACGGTAAACCGGATCGCCAATACTATAGTGAATGGAAACATAATTATCCCGGCGATTTCTTCATGCTAACTAGGAAGCAAGGAGTATCCGAAGAAGAGAAGAAATGGATGTTCTATGCTATTATCACAGAGAACCCTCTTATGTTTGGGGGTCGAGGGGGTATGGACCACACTAAAGAATTAAAGGGGATACTTTCAAAACTGGGTAGAGGAAAAGGGTTCTTTAATATTTCTTCTGGAGTAAGTGCAAAAGTAAGAGTCCAGGAATTATTAGCGAGACAACAAATAGAAGCTAGAGAAAACATAGCTACCCCAAAAAATAACCAAATTCTTGAAACCAAAGGCTACAAACCACAGCCAAATGAAAGGTTAACAACGAAAAACCAATATAAACAACAGGATCAACAGGCAAGGAAAATGCTACGAGAGACTGCCTCCAAGGCAACTAGAGAAGAAAATAATAAAATTCAAAAGAAGGTCATATATAATGTAACTAAGAGTACAAATACAAGAAAAGCCTCAAATATAAAAGAATATTTAAAAAAAGAAAAAGAAATTGTTAAATCGCAGGACAATATTCCACCTAAAACACATATAGTCAGTGAAAAATCATTGGACCATGCGAACATGGGTGATTTCACTAGAAATCCAAAAACAGGAAAGATATCGAAAATGAGTGGGGGTGGACATGGTCAGGATAATATAGATTTTCTTAAGAACAACGGAATTGAATATAATATAGAAAAAACTTATTCCAATGGAGTTAGGGTTGGTAATGTACCAGGACATAAGTCTAAAGGAAAAAGATCAGGTATTGGTCAAGCATGGTTTCCAAAAGAATGGACTAAGGCAGATATAAAGAATGCCGGAGAACATATTGCTAACATGCCTGAACACAAAGAAACAATGGATGGAATACCAATATTCGAAGAATTAAATGGTGTTAGAGTTGGCGTTATCAAAACGAATGGAGAGATAGGAACCATTTTCCCAGATAATATGCTACAACCATAATTTTAAGGAGGATATTTAATGTTTGAAGAAAAAGTTAGAGCAATCTTGGGTGCACGGGCATTACTTGATGATAACGATCCAAGAATAGAACAAAAATGGGATGAATTAATTAATTTACTGAGTGAAGACGAAAACTCAACTTTAAATTTCTTGCAGATATGCAATAAAACAGAGATTTCATATTTAAGTGAGGTTTTCGAAGAAGTGGCGTACAATTTACAGAGTAAAAAGTATATCGACATATTATATTCTTTAGATAAGAGATATCCAGACTTAGATTTAATAAGACATATTCACACCGCTGAGAGCTACATGGATTAGCCATTTGAAGCTCACAGTACCAATTACATCAATATTTAATAATTAACAAATTTTACTATATAATACCTACTTCAACTACCCCTTCGAAGTTTTACGCATACGACAGCAAAATATTATCGCTTGAATAGTGGAAAGCTGTTACTTAGAATAGGTCAGTTATGGTGAAAACCATCCATAATTGACCTATTTTCTCTACAGCACCGTTACTTTTAAACAGATAATCCCCATTAGAATGGATATAGTAAAAGCTAGCCACCCTAAAAAAGTTTATTATAGTGAAGTTCTTGTTCTCCCAAGCAAATAATCTGAAACTTAATTTCAAACAATAAACAATGACTTGCCATCCCTCCCCATCAGAGTTACCATACACACACTCAAACTACGGGAGGGAAAATGTATCATGTCAAATTGGCCAGATTGGTTTCTCGAAGCGTTACGCCAACGGTTTTATCAATTAGAACTAGCCAGTGAACAACAGGCTTCATGTTCATCAGAGGACAACAATCTATTCACTCAAATGGATCATTTCAAAATTAACCAAACCGAGGATATTCAGCATCTGCTATCCGAATGGGAAGAAGCAATAGGCTATCAACTAAGTCAGGACAAACAATCCATCTATATGGAAGGAGTTAAAGACGGGATTCGATTGATCCTTCCCGTCATACACTCCACAAATATTCGTTAGCCCATTGATCGTTTTAGCCTATGATTCGTTTACTCGTCAATACTTCTAACAATGATCTATTAATCTTCTATAATTTCATCTATGCTCATTCCACTTTTCAAGGTAAAAACAAAATGCGCTGGTGAGAGAATCGTGATCTTCTCCACCAACGCATTGAATAGGTTATCGTTAAGTTGTTCCAGTATATCTTGCCGCGAGCTTAGTACCTGAATGATTTCATCGACTCGTTCCTTGATTTTTGCTTTCTGATCCTCTTCCTCCTCTAATATCAGCATCTGTTGCCGTAGCTCATTGAGCTCGCTGGAAAGTCTGCTCGTTTCTTCATCATATACTGTCTCGTCAATCTGATTCCGCAGCTTGAGATTCACTAATTCCTTCAAGTCGGATTTCAATTGTTGCATCTTTCCTTCAATGTCCAATAGTGTTTCTTGCTCTACTTTGCCCGATAGTACCGATACAATATTCCCTTTCAACGTTCGTATGAATCTTTCCTTGTTCTCATACATCCGATTGAACAATCGTACAAACGCGGAATGTAAAACTTGTTCATCAACCGATTTGGCATCACATGCTGCTTTACCTTCATTGACATACGTTTTGCATTGCCATACCACTTTTTTGGATGGATTATTGCTGTTCCAGGTTCGGCGCTTAAAAATAGCTCCGCAGCATCCACAATATACCTTGCTACTGAGTGCATATTTACTGGAGTATCTTTTACTCTCCCCCATCACACTCCCTTTCAGCTTGGCTCTCCGTTCCTTTTCCTTTTGCACCGCTTCGAATATTTCCTTGGAAACAATCGGTTCATGGTTGTCCTCAATTAAATATTGCTGCTCCTGTCCTTTATTCCTTATTCGTTTATGGGTTAGAAAATCTACCGTTACCGTCTTTTGTTGCAGCAAGGCTCCATAATATTTCTCATTGGTCAGAATTAAGGTAATGGAGGAATCCCACCACGTATCGCCACCCGTGACTGTTTTAATGTGGTCTCGCATCAATCCTCTAGCAATCGCCTGATAGCTTTTTCCGTCCAGATACTCCTCATATATACGCCGCACAATCTCGGCTTCCTTCTCATTAATGACCAGTTCACCATGTTCATCCTTATCATAGCCGAGGAAGCGATTCGTGTTGCAGAAGACTTTGCCGTTTTGGAAGCCACGTAGTATGCCCCATCGGCTGTTTTCCGAAATGTTTCGACTCTCGTCTTGTGCAAGTGAACTCAGAATGGTCAGCAATACCTCACCTGTGGTATCCAGTGTATTAATATTCTCACGTTCAAAGAATACGGCGACTCCGAGACTTTTGAGTTCCCGTACATATTTCAATAAATCTAGTGTGTTTCTTGCAAATCTCGAAATCGACTTGACCAGAATCAGATCCAGTTTACCGTTTCGAGCATCCTGTATCATCCGGTTAAAGTGTGTTCTATTCTTGGTACTGGTTCCAGTGATCCCTTCATCGGCATAAATATCAGCCATTTCCCATTCCAAGTTGTTTTGAATGTATTGGGTATAGTAATTCACCTGATTCGTATAGCTCTCCTTTTGCTCCTCGGAATCGGTACTGACCCGGCAATAGGCAGCGACTTTCTTCTTTTGTATAGATTGAATTCCCTCTACGGTGTCCATCGTTTTAATGGGAACAATCACAACTTTTTTTGCGGATGCGGCTTGTGCCATAGACGTTTCTCCCTTCGATATCTTCTTTATACGGTCACATGGTATAATGCTTTCGGCACATCATCAAGTCCATTTCTGCCCATGTTATAGCTACTTGAAAGATTTTTTATTAAGCTGATCAATCGCAATAAATTCTTCTTCTGTTATCAACTGTTGTGATCTTAATTGCTTCAATAGACTCAGACTGAGCAAGTAATCAATAGATTTTCGTTGCATATGTATGTGCTCCTTTGAAATAAAAATGGCTCACCTCTAGGGCAAGCCGATAGATAATAAAGATTAAAATAAATTCTTAAGGCTAATGTTCTTTTCTGCGGACATGCTAGGATCACTTACTAAGGTGGCAGTCAGTGCAAGGGCTTTATTGTTCTCCCCACTACTGCTTCCTGCTTTTATCGTTACGCTATTTCCTGTGCTGGTTGTTATGATTCCCTTAGTAGGAGTCGAATCATCTTGATTTCGTAGGCTCCACTCTACAGACTGGTCAAACACTTCCACTCCATGATCATAGATATGACTGACGTATGATGCACTTTGGCCTGTTTTGAGAATGGGATTGCCAGTAATGGCTATCGAATAGATATGCGTTCCTGTTTCGACGACTCTCATTTCAATGGTACTTTGTACTGCTGGGTGATACGTTAATTTCGCAGTGATGCTTGCTTGTCCCAAAGCGATGCCCATAACCTGACCTTGCTGGTCTACGCTAATTACACTTGGGTCACTGGATGTATAGGTAATCGCTGGATTGGCTATCTCATTTCCATTATCCGCAGCGCTCACATTTAACTGTATTGTTTCGTTGAGCAGCACATGGGCTATCGTTCCCTGATTGATATGTAATGCGTATGTGTGAGCAGTTTCGTACTTCCATTTGTCCGCAATGTTATGTTCCACGTCATCATAAGCTGTATTTATGCTATCTAATGTGCAGCTTAGCTGAATAATGCCATTCATTGTGCGGTCAATTCCAGTCACTTTAAATGGCTGATGAGTCATATAAAATCGTTGGCTTAATGTAATACCCCTCGTATCTGCATTGTCCTGTAGACTAACCAGAATGTTGCCCTCCGTTATTGAAATAACTTTACCTGTTTCCATTGAAAACGTTCTGGCTTCTACCACAGCATCAAAGCATCTCACCTTTCCATTCCAATTCAACGCTAAACTTTGATTACACTTTCTCATTCTGCCTCGACAAGACTTTTCATTTCGATCCACCTGACTGGTGATCAGATACCGTTCATCACGATAATCAACGCTATCTCCTGTATGTAAGGGTGTTGCTGCTCGAATAATTTTTTCATCGGTCATTTGAATGGTATTTGTCGCATCCTGAATTAGAACAAGCTGTCGCACACCATTGATATGTACAGGCTCACCTTTTTCTCGCAGGAAGAAATCTATCATCGGCTCTAGGCTCCTTGTCACTCCTCCACCTCCAAACCAAAATCCTGCTTGCAGCGATACAGGTACAACTCCACATAATCACTCCATTCCTTCTTATCCAAAATAATAAAGACATCCTTACCAATTTGGACATAGCAGTTCGACAACAATAAGTGGATCGGCTACACTCTTCTAGACAGAAAAATTGTGGTCTAATATAGTAGACTACAGATGCACTCTAGAAGGAGCGAACGGACATGAAAAAAAAGGAAAGACGTACCTTTAGCACTGAATTTAAAGCACAGATGGTTCAACTCTATCAGAGTGGCAAACCACGCAAGGATATCATTCAAGAATATGATTTGAATCCTTCATCGTTAGATAAATGGGTGAAACAGAGTTCCACATCTGGATCCTTTAAAGAGAAAGACAACCGAACTCCAGAGGAATTAGAACTCATCGAACTTCGAAAACAGAACAAGCAACTGCTCATGGAGAATGACATTTTAAAGCAAGCCGCGCTGATCATGGGACGAAAGTAAATGTCATTCGCCAGAATAAACATAAATACTCGGTATCAGCCATGTGCGACGTCCTAAAACTCCCTAGAAGCACGTATTATTATGAAGAAAACAAAGTGGAAGTGACATCGGAGGATGAGCTTCCCTCCCTGATTATGGACATTTTTCAAAGCAGCCGCCAAAACTACGGTACGCGTAAGATTAAAAAAGAGCTGTACCAGCAAGGCCTTACGGTATCCAGGCGGAGAATTGGACGAATCATGAAGGAACTCGGGTTGGTTTCCTCGTATACAGTCGCCCAGTACAAGCCTCATCCCACGAGATGCAATGAAGCCAAGCAAGCGAATGTACTGGACCAGAAATTTGAGCAAGAGCAGGCGTTATCTGTTGTCGTAAGCGATCTGACGTACGTTAGAGTAGGTTCATATTGGAATTACGTATGCTTCTTTGTGGATCTGTTTAACCGCGAAATTATCGGTTACAGTGCGGGGCCACACAAGGATGCCAAGCTGGTTTACCGTGCTTTGGCTTCGATTAAGGGCAACCTGAATGACATTCAGCTCTTCCACACCGACCGAGGCAATGAATTCAAGAATAAGCTCATTGACGATGCGCTAGAGGCTTTTCAGATTGAACGTTCTTTGAGCATGAAAGGCTGTCCCTATGACAACGCCGTTGCGGAAGCCACGTTTAAAATTTTCAAAACAGAGTTTGTGAAGAAACGTCATTTTGAAAGTCTTGCTGAGCTAACCACAGAATTACATGACTATGTGCACTGGTTTAACCATATTCGGATTCACGGTTCTCTGGATTACTTGAGTCCGGCTGAGTTCAAGCAGAGGCACCGCAAAAAAATTGTCTAGTTTAGTGTTGACAATCCATCAATTCAAAACTCTCACCAAAGATTTCAGACTGTTTTCGAAGCTGTAAATTATGTTCTTTGTCCCAATGACTCATATGTACGTCTATGTTATGTATAGCTGTATCCTGATCTGACTTGAACACATAGTTTACTGGCTTACCGAGCAGATAACCCACTTCATTGTCTACAAACTTACGTGGGAAATTGAAAATAAGCTTTTGATTGCTTCGACTTTCTTGCATCGAATAGTTCTTCAGAATGGCATGCTGGCCATTATAGTAATCTGAATATTTCTGTTTGGCTATTGCAGCCGATTGGAGTTCGTTTAGACATTTTAATATGATGGACTCGGTTATTTGCAAATAGGCTCATCCTTTCAAAATGGGTTATGCGATTACTAGCTGTAAATTTTTTTCTTAAATCAATAAAAGAACCACCCTTAATAAGGTAGTTCCTTATTGAACTATCGTTTTCGCTAGCATCATATCTAAAGGAAAGATTCAATTATATCTCAAATTATTCCCAAACATTATGGTGTATTAGACTATTCAGATTTCGACGCCTCTCCCAATCTTCTTGTTCCAAGATTGGTTTTGTAGGATAAAAATCCGTATATCCCAATGAAATCAAAGCAATAGGGTCGATATGTGGCGGAATATTTAGTATTTCTCGTACGTCTGTTTTCTTGTAAAAACTAACCCATCCCATAGCTATTCCTTCTGCATAAGACGCCAACCACATATTTTGGATACAACAGGCGACGGATAGAATATCTGTTTCAGGAATAGAATTTCGCCCAAGTACATGTCCGCCACCTCTTGTGGGATCACATGTAATACAGATTGTTATAGGTGCTTCCCTTATACCCTCTAATTTTAACGAGAGGAATCTTGTCTTTTTTTCATCTTCATAGTGTATGGACAACGCTTGTATTTCTTTATGACATGCATATGCCAATCGTTCTTTAACCTCTTGAGAGTCAATGACAATAAAATCCCACGGTTGCATAAAACCAACGGAAGGTGCATGATGACCAGCCATTAATATGTTGTTTAACTTATCTTTGGATATGGGTTTTCCATTAAATGATCGAATATCTCTCCTTTCAAAAATGGCCTTAAATATACCTTCTCTTTCAGAATCATTTAACAATTTAATCCCTCCCTTAAAACAAAAATCCCCAACCTAAATAAGACTGAGAATGCGCTAGTACTCAGATTATTATGACAGAGCTTCAGACTCAAGTTTACATTGAAATAGGTATTTTAATGATATAACTCTAATATTATTTATACTTGAAATCAATACTGTCTCTTGCAGGTCATTATCAATCTGCAATCTAAACTGCCTGACCCTCAAAACAACAAACTGCGATCATAAAATTTCAGGCTTTTCACAGACTGAATCAATTGGACAGCCCCATAAAGTGAATCTGACGCGTCATCATATGTACAGTTTCGATTGTAGTCCTTCACCTGATGATTGTATCTGAGGTTATCTGCATTGAACAGAATATGACCCTTCTTCACTTCTGGCTCCAAGCTAATAATTCGTTCATGCTTCTGCCCCTTGGAATGCACGCTTTCTACGGGTGTATGTATATTCGCCTTCCATAACTCTTCTTCAAACTTTTGCTTCATATAACTCTGTGCCTGATTAACCTCAAAACCAAGCTTATCTACAGGGTAAAGCTTCAACTTCTCAATAGCCACTTGGAACAAATCATCCGGCAGAAGTTTATAAATATTTCTATCCACCACATACATCTGCTTTGTCTTTCGGTGCTGACCAATAATTGAAATAGCCGAATAGTCATTTTTCTTCCCGCCTTTAATCGCTGGATCGATGTACATAGCCATTTCCATATCCTCAAATTCAGGCAACCTGTCCCAATACATGAGATTCTGGAAGATGTACTCATCGGTTGAGCGCGGATCGTTCTGTAGCTCCTTATAAAATGTTTTCTCTCCCATCGCTTGCTTCTTGCACATCAAATAATAATAGTCCAGATACTCGCTCCACAGGATTTCCGTTCCCTTTAGCATTTCCTCCTCATTCACCATAAAAAAGGACAAAGCAGTATTGATCCTATCCTCGACTTGTAGATTATTATATTGTCGCTCCCACTCTGACCAAAGATCATCACGCTCTGAAAATTGAAGCACGGCTGCTTTACGAACACTTCGCACACCAGGGATTTTACCTTTGAGCAAATCGGCCATAATATCTTCTTCATTCAAAATGGTTCCACAGATCAGAATATTCGTATCCCTTGTGCCAATAGGTAAAATGACATCTGTAAATGTATTTTTAATTTGTTCTCGTTTGGCTTCGGATCGAGCCGTATCCTCCTTGAGCAAATCATCCATTAGAACCAAGGTAGGACGGTGATGCTTGTAATGGATACCTCGAAGTGAACCGTCAATCCCACGAATCATAATACATGAGTCCAGTCCACCTTTACTCTTGAGCCAGATCTCGTTATTGTTCCAGCGGCTCCCTTTACGAATACCGAAATCCTCAATCAGCATCTGATTGGTTTCCAGCTCATCTTTGATCATATCGAGGAAGGGCAATGCAATCTGCTCTGTTGCTGATATGATTAATGTATACTGTGATTTATCATATAAAGTTGCATACAGCGGAAATAAAAAGGAACTGATCGTGGACTTTCCATGCTCCCTAGGGAGGCCGAAAGCCGTAATCAGTCCAGTATGGGCAAGCATATGTCTTAATTCCGTGAATAGCTCTTGATGAAACTTGCCAAACGCTCGATCAAAATATTTAGGAAAATAAGCTAAAGCGAAAAACTCAATGTCCATCTCACCGATTAGCTTTCTTAATTCGGAGAAAGAGAACGTGTCGATCAATTGTTTCATTTTGGGCGGCTTGAAATGCTTCTCCATATACTGCTTCAGCAGCTCAGTCTGTCGCTGTTCTTCTTGTTTTATTGTTTCAATGGTACTAGCTCCTTTCTCAAATTCACTATAAAATCATCACAAAAATTTCTGCACCCTTTGCTGGCAGCTCCGTTTATCTACATAGAAGTACCCCTCCCTCCACGACAAAAAGAGTGGCTTCTCACCACTCGATATTTGCCAAAGCTTCAACCATATCCTGCTGTGTTGTTAGTGTATAGATATTGGTGGTCGCTACGTGATCATGTCCAAGGATTTGCTGGATAGTCGTCAATGGAGTCGTTTTTACCAACTTATAGCCAAGTGTATGTCTGAGCATATGGGGTGTGACCTTCACATTGATCCGATCCCCGTATTTGTTCAAAATCAGGTTGATCGCATTTCGTTCCAATGCTCCACGCTGGCCAATACATAAATATTCTGATTCACTGTGTGGTCTGACTTCAAGATACCAAGAAATGGCTTTTCGTACATCCTTATTCAATGGTATGGTACGAAAGGAGTTCCCCTTGCCGAGTACCTTCAATAATCCTTTGCGTTCGCTTATTTCTATATCCTTCAGCTTGATACCAACCAATTCGCTTACCCGTATCCCTGTACCCAGCAGCAATTCAATCATACAGATATGCATCCGATTGCCCATCCGGTGAATTTCATTTCTCAGCTTCCACAAATCCTTTTCCGCTAACCCTTTGTATTGGCGAACGACCTTGTTCCTGACCGCTTCGATATGTACTTCTTCCTTTATATAGCCTTGTTGATGCATCCACTGTGCAAAAACATTGATACTGGCGATCTTACGGTTAATGGTCAGTATTGCTTGGTTGGTGCTTTGCAGATATTTCTTGTATTCTACGCTATCCAGTTTAATCCACTTGTCCAGTCCATATTCCGTTTTCCTTTGATACCAGGTTATAAACTGCAATACATCCCTAATATAGCAGGAAACCGTGTTCTCGCTCCGATCCTTGCTCCGTAAATGTGCTTCAAACCCTTGAATATACTCCATATTCGCCCCACCCTTCGCTTGTGTGTCACATCATACCGTTGATGCGAGAGAAAGTCCACTGATTGCATAACTTATCTTATGCACTGAATTTGGGTAATTTACAGGCTAATTCAGGGCTAAAACTGGCGTTTATCTATGAAAATACTGACGGCATAACGTTATGACTGTGAATCATCTGGCTCTATGTATCCTTCCTCCATCTCAACTGATTCCTCAATAGCTTCATAGTCGGCATCTACTACATCCGCTTCAATCATATCCAAAAATAGCTGCTTCCGTTCCTGTTCCAGTGCCTTCGTATTAACCACCAGCTCACGTCGATCATTCCACTCGTTAGGTGAACGGTTCTTTAAGTAGAAAATCATCGCTGTCGGATTGGGAGGCTGATATCGTTTCACTTTCTCGATACGCGTCTTCTTTTTTCCATTTTTGTCCTCTTCAACTATTGTTTTAATTTCCTCATACGAAAAACCAGTTGCTGCTTTTAAAAGTGAATTTTCTACGTGGGATATAGGGACAGATTTGCTCCATTTGACTAGTTCAGCCAGCATCGGATGTTTATCTATATACTCGTACCAAGTCGTTTTACCTATATCGAGTTTCTTGATGATGTCCTCTGCATTCACTCCTTCTTCGAACCATTGCTGAATCTCCGTGAGTCTAGGATATACATGTGTTTCCCACTTGGTTGGACGTTCCAATGCTTCCGCAAATTTGGGATGTTTTCTACGGTAGTCGCCTAATGTCCAAATATGAATATTTAGTCGTTTAGCAATCTCCTCATCTGTGGCTCCTTCACGTACCCAAACGGGAATATCCCTGAGTCTTGGCACAACAAATTGATCATACTTGGTCAGTATCTTTGGCTTATTCCTTTTTGGTTTTTCATTATATTTACTCATCTTATGCTTACCTCCAGCATGAAAAAAGGGAACAGACTATAATAGCCCATTCCCCATATGTATCAGCTTAACTTTCTAACTCAGCCTCGTAAAACAACTCGATATCCTCAATCACCTTCTGAACCAACTCATTGTCCTCACGCGCTTCCTCAGTTCCTAGCACATTTACCTTTTCGGCTTGCATGCCCTTCAGGAATCGAATCACCATATTCACTTTTGCCTTACCCAATTCAATCACCCTTTCGGTTTAGTCAGCACATGATACCTCTGACTTTGCCGACTCAGCAACAACTTCTTGGTAACTATACTGTATACCATCTCGAATCAGATATACGCCGTTATCGCTGCCAACGTGGGCGATATATCGCTTCACAATCACATCTACATATTTGGGATCAAGCTCACTCGTATGGCAAATCCGATCCGTTTCCTCACAAGCAATCAACGCTGAACCTGAACCACCGAATGGATCAAATACGATATCGCCAAGCTTACTTGAATTTTTAATTGGGTAGCTAATCAAGGAAATCGGCTTCATGGTGGGATGGTATTCATTGCGGAAGGGACGATCAAATTGCCATAATGTCGTTTGCTTACGATCACTATTCCAATAGTGTCCACTTGTCGGCTTCCAACCGTACAATACAGGTTCGTGCATCCAGTGATAATCACTTCTGCCCATAACCATCGCTTGTTTAGCCCATATGCAACACTGGGCCAGTTTGAATCCTGCTTCAATGAATGCCTTCCTAAAATTCAAACCTTCACTATCTGCGTGGAACACATAAATACTTGCTCCGTCATCAGCTACTTCAAACATTCGAGTATGAGCTGCCGATAGGAAATTATAAAATTGATTATTGTCCATTTTATCGTTCTCTATTTTCAATGCATCCTTCGTCTTGCCCGTATAGTCCACATTGTAGGGTGGATCGGTTACAATAAGCTGTGCCTTCTTACCATCCATCAATCTCGTAATATCCTGTGGATTAGTCGAGTCACCGCAGATGAGCCTATTCTTCCCAAGTAGCCAAATGTCACCTTTTCGAGTTACCGGATGCTCAGGTAATGCTTCTTCTACATTAAAATCATCCTCATCATCGGCTGTATCTTCATGTAATGTATCCAGCAACTTCTCCGCTTCAGACCAATCAAAGCCCGTTAGCTCAATATTATACTCTGCTTCCTTTAACTCATCTAATAATGCAGCCAGTGCGTCAAAGTCCCACTCCCCTGTAATTTTGTTGAGCGCTATGTTCAGGGCTTTCTCTTTCGACTTATTCACATCGACTATGACACAATCGACTTCATCGTATCCGAGTGCCTTTAACACTTTGGCACGTTGGTGGCCTCCTACAATGGTATAATCACTATTACAAATAATCGGTTCACAATAACCGAATTCGATGACGCTATTCCTGATCTTTTCAAACTCTGGGTCACCCGCTTTTAAATCCTTCCTTGGATTATATTCCGCATGTACCAGTTGATCGATCTTCAATTTCATCCATTTCATTTATAAAACTCTCTCCTTTATGTCTACAGCTTTCTCATTATTTCTGGTGTTTTTTATGTATGGTATCAGAGTTTCTACGTTTACGAATTTGATTTCCAATCCACTTGATTCCCCTTTCTACCTTTATTTTCAAAAAGGCTGCAATCCACATCCAGATGCAAAACACACCAATTGCAGTAACAAATCTTAATATTTCTATGATTATTGCTTGTAACATTAATAACAATCTTGTTGCTCCTCTCCAAAATGAAAAGGAACCCTAGCCAATAGCCAGAGTTCCCGTGTATAATATGTACTTTAAATTTTCAACATTGTGTCACGTGACACACTTTACTCTTTGTTGGTTCAAGTCCTCACTCATATAGTTTAAAATTCCACAAATCATAGTCCAATTCACCAAGATAAATTTGAATATGAAATTGAAAATCTTGAAGCGGTAATCCTAGACAATAATATGATTCTGACTACATGTATGAATCCTGCTGAATCTATGTATGATCTATATGTGGGATAGGGGAAACTCAAAACCGCGATAAAACCACTTCGCTATGCTTCGTAAACGGTAGTATCGCCTGCCGCCGTTTCCCCTCCCACACCCAACCCCTTTGCGGCTTATTAAGTTCACATTCGCAACTCCAATCATCCTTTACTCTAAAATTCATGGCTGGACTTATCCATCAATTCCTCTCTACGGGCTGACAAGCCCATATACAAACATGTTTCCTATTCTCCATCAGCTTGTTTCCAATTTTATAACGCCAGATTCCTATCTTCACTTCAATTTCTCCAGTATAATAGCTGATTTTTAAAAGCTGTTTCCATGTTTCCAGTTTTGAACACTCCTGATGACATATAACACTCCTCACCAGCACATAATATTCGATCAAATATTATTATATGTATTCTCTCAAGAGTTAAAAAAACAGGAAACATGGAAACAAACTCATGATTCTCTATGTAAACAAACTATTTTTCCGTTTCCAATTGTATGCAAAACAGAAAACGAACAGGAAACAGATGCTGCAAACAGGAAACATTATATTTTGATACCAAACCAAAAGGGAACTGAGCTGCCACTTGTTGTTCTAGCTTTCCTCTGATACACCTTATCCTTAAGTTTTTCTTTGATATGCTTATTAAATTTAGTCGTCGTTTCAGGTTTAAATCCACCTTGCTTACACCATGCAGCATACTTCGCATATAACCTTTTACATTCGATTCGGCTTTCATGTTGTTTTGAAGCTTCACTTTCGATTTGACATTCTTCATCTATGAATAGCATAATGACATCCGATTCCATTTGATACGTTTTAACTTGGTCCTTAATCGTTTGTGAATACGAAAATCCACCTTGTTGTTCGAGTCGTCTTAAACCTTCAAGCGCATAATTCAATAATGTCGATAAAGCGGATGGAGTCGTCAGTTTATGAATTAGTTTCGTATCCTTTTGTTGATCTGTAAATTTACGAGTAAAAGGAAACACCATCAGTCTTCTAAAAAATCCATCACTGTTGTCATTACTTTTTGGCAATTCATTTGCACTAAATAACAGTTTACAAAACGGCTCAGAGTTAAAGGGATCTTTCCCCTTTTTCTCGGCATTTAATCCTTCACCACTGGCAAGTACCTTGAGGTTCCCCGTAGAGTTCAATGCATCCGCAGGGATATCTGTAAAGCAATTCAGCACTTTTCCATAAAGTTCAGCAATTTTAAACCTTGATCTGTCTCCTTCTAAATCTTGAATTTTAACTTTGGATATATTCGCTTTGCCTATCATCGCTTCAATCGTTTTAATCAATACCGATTTCCCGTTGCTTCCCGTACCTGTGAATAAAAATATTTTTTCATACTCCAAGGTAGGAATCAGAAAATAGCCGATCATTTCAAACAATGTTGCATGCGTATCCTGTTCCAGCACAGATTCGATAAACTTAAGCATGACAGGGTCATTGGCCGTAGGATCATATAGGACAGGAAATTGAATAGTGCTCCGTCTATCAGGCGTATGCTCCCTTAACTCTCCCGTTTTCCAATTCAACAAACCGTTTTTCACATTAATATAGTCGTCCAACAGATTAATTTCTGTTCCTGCAATATAACTTTGGGCCTCTATGTAGTAACGTGCTTCCTTAATCCGACTATGGCGGAACTCATTGTCCAGCAGGGTAACGGATAATTGCTCCAGGTGACGCTCACCATCATTGACATATACCCCCTGATCATACCGATACAAAAACGTACCATCAAAAAAACATTTCATATGCTGATCTATAATATCTTTACCGTACCAGATAGGCTGGAATTTCTTCTGATTCCCATTCATCTCAAAGTATTTCCTATAGTTAGGCTCAATCGAAGGCGGATTCTCCTCTGCCGACTTTTCGTCACCTTTGAACACATCTGAAATATCCAAATAAGATATAGGCTTAGAATTACTTTGACTCCGGTAATACTTTTCCTCGTGAGCTAACCAATCTATATATTGTTGGGCAATCCACTCTTGATATTCTGGATCATTCGCTTTTTGTTCTTCCTCTTCAATACGTGTTTGGAGATTCCAATACTCAAAACATTCAATTTCCTTCTTAAAGTATGCTCTCTCCGAATCGGTCATATATTTTTCATCCGTGTATGTCCACCACGTTTTGCCACCATTATACGAAAACTCTAACTCATAGGGAGAATATTCAAACTGTATCCGATACTGCTTATCCACATCTTCCTTGGTAATCGGCTTCCACATACCATCTATCCATGCTTCTACTTGCTTGCTATTCCTATTTTTCCGTACATCCACCTGTTTTCCATTAATGGTGAATTGGTCGGTATAATACTTGTGTTTATCATCGAGCTTCTCTAAAGCTGTTGTCATATTGTTATGATCCCCCTTATTAATAGATGTTATCGACTACCTGTTTAAATTCGTTATATTGCTCCATGACCTTCCTCAACGGAGGTGAATCCTTGAATATAAATACTTTCCGATTCGAATCCTTTAAATCAACTTTTTCATCCATTTTATGAAACCGATTAAACATTAACCATCCAGCCATTCGAGACTGGGTAATGACAATTGTATGGCTATCCATATTTGACCTCCTCATCTAAATAAGTGATTGGAATGTGAAAGGTGAATTCTCCCACATCCCTCTCTACCGGCTGACAAGCCGCATGGTTATGCTCGGAAGTCTGCTAGACAAGTGATGGAAGCCTTTGTTGTCTTTATAATTTGCTTAATGGTTATAGACTTGTTCATATAGCAATTGAGGATGGAATCTCCTGCTTTGCGAGCAATGCTCAATCCTTCAGCCACGCCAAGCCAGCCTCGGTCATCGAACAGAGTGTATGTCTGACCCACCATTTTCTCAGCTACTTCTTTGGGATTCCATGTCCTCTTTTCGCTGCTTACCAAAGAAATTTTGTAGTCCATGAGATCATCGAGCTTCGCATCCTGTTGTTTGAGGTACTTGTCAGGGATGCTCATATCCTTGCCTTCAGGCCATTGTAACGTGTAAGCTTCTCGTTTCATCACCGTGGCATAGTTATGGCCTAACCATTCAAAGGTATGTTCATCACTTTCTTTTGCCTGCTGGATATATACTTTATCTTTGTCCTCATAATGAAGCTGTACATTTTGCAGCATTCCTTCACTGGCGACCACCCAACAAAAGGAATAATTTTTATTCGATTTTTTCGCTTTGGAGTCCACGTAAGTCTTCCGAACAGCAGCCGTAGCCAGTAGAGAGGGACAATCGCATATGTGTTCTGCTGCCGCTTTCGTTTCCCGATATAGCTCTGCAAATTTGGCATCCACTTCTTTTCGCAATCGCTTCTGCTTCTCGTCTGATGCGAATGGATTCAGGCTTTGCTTCTCTTGCGTTAGCTCTCTATTTATTTGCAGGAACGTATCATAAGTTGTCTTTAACGCATTGATGGTTTGATCCACATACACTGTATCCAGGTCGAAATTTTGAAAGTACTGATAGATATTCTCAAACTGATGTTTCCGAATTTTCTGATCCGTATCGTCTATCATGATTCGGTTTATATATTTCTTAAATGAAAACATGGACTCGGCAAGCAGATCTAAAGCCGAGGTGTGCTTACGATCCTTGTTGTAGGTTTTTCCGTCTTTGAAAAATGTAAATTGTGGCTTCAACGTTCCAAACCGATATTGAATTACATCTGGAATGACAACTTGGTCGAACAGACCCGATTTGGAAGCATCTATACATAGGGCCTGCAAATGCTTCATGATCGCAATCGGAAACTTGTATTGCAATAACCCATCCTTCGCGTTAGCGATATTTTCAATCGTCGTATTAATATCGGTGATTTCTCCCGTTTTATCTTCAGAGTGAATAATAAAATCAATAACATTTGCCTTGTTCCATTCCTGTGAAGGAGCGGTGGATTTATCTGCATCGTTGACTTGTACCAGTGAATCGATTACATAGTCTGCTAGCGATACTCTAGCTTGAACGGGAAAACGTTCTGCAAAATGCTGCTGGATATTCTCATTCAACAGGTCAAGCAGATTTTTATCGTGGTGTTCACTTTCTTCGTTATTAACCTTGAAATTGTACTGCTGTAGGTATTCAATCTGAGTCTCTGCCAAGTTTAATTGTGTAGACAGAATCAGTAATTCATCGCCGTCCCTGTCTGCGCCGCCAAGACGATCTGGCTCTGTTCCCAAAGGAAGCTGCACAATATTATCGAGATGGCGAATAAACTCAGCATCCTCACCTTCATAATCTACGAATGTGGTTCGCGTGATTTCACTGAAGGACATGATCGGGTTCCTCGCAAATAGATTCTGACCTAATATCGCACCACCACAGTAACTCTGCTTGGCAGATAGAAACCCTGTATATTTCCATGTATGGTGATCCGCTGCTGCAGCGTAAGATAGAAACGCTAAAATATCTTGTGTCACATACAGATACTTGGCTTCAACATAAAACTTTCCCAAGCCCATTTCATCTATTTTATGATCGATTACTTCCTTGATCGTTTGCCTTACTTTATGGTCGAATGCCAATTTTTTATTAAGGTGTAGAGCATGGATGGCATCGCTACACTGTTTACCAATTCCATTATCTGAATTTTCCCGATACACCAAGTGCAAAAATGCTTGCAAATAGCGGAGATCTTCCCAATCTAGTTCCTCTTTGCGATAGATGCTTAATGCCTGATATATGAGATCGCCCTGCACATGGGATAAGCAAACGACATCTCTTGCTTGCAAATCAAGTGCCAACAACAACTGATACGATGACTTCCGGTATTGTTCATGTACTGGCTTGGCAATATTGGAGATCCCAATCGCATCATAGCCATACTCGATCAATTTAGACTGGTATGCGGATATCGAGGGAAATAACCAGGCTTTCTCCTCTGAACCGTCTGGCTTTTCTCCGACCACTTGCAGCTTCGCTTTAAAGGTAGACTCGGTGGTCAAGATATCAATTTTATCTACATCATGCCATGTTCCAAATATATCCTGAATCCGATTTACGTTATGCTTACGGAAATATCCATGAAAATCTACACAAGGAAAAAAGCCTTTGATTGCTGGCAAGCGTAATTGATAACCTGTAATCGTATAGTCTACCTGTAGGAAACGTTCCATTTGTTGTCCTAACTCTTTTGAGACCAAACCCATGCCATCAAATACATTTTCCATGACCGTATGATTTTTTACTTCTGCTAATTGCAAGCCCGTTGACCATGGTGTGATGGGGAGTTCTTTTTTCTCATAAAGCTCAGTCTGGTCGATAGTCCATACGGGAACCGAAACGCCATTTTTCTTTTCGACTTTCCATGCAGGCTTACTAAGGTGCTCTAAAGACACTCGTCTGCTATTCTCTTTTTTCCAGCGACCAGTCGTTTTGTACTGATCTCTATCGTTAGGTGCGATAGGAAGTTCAATTTTATGTTCTTTGACCTTTTGGCTGATTTTTTGGCGCTGCTTTTCATAGTGCTTTTCTTCTTCCATATAGGCTTGGAGCTTAGTGTACATGTCCTCTTCTTCGGGTGTACGATGATAAGGAAGAATCATCTCTACGTCTTCCGTTACGGGTATTTCTTTATCGGGGAGAATACAGATGGTTAGCTGCTTCATATCTACAGGGCAGAGATACACATCTGTCGTCATTAGGGCATTGCGCGTCAAGTTTTTAGATACGGTACATTGGGTCGGTTCAGTTCCAAGGGAAACATGTGCTTTCAACGCTTCAGCATATTTCTCCAGTACAAATAGCTGACGACATTCTTTGTTTTGAGCACCGGAAAGGACATTATCCAAAAATACATAGGTATGGCGAGCAATCTCTTGACCGTTTGACTTTGTATAGATGGCTGTAAAGCCCCTTTCCAGCAAACGTTTGAGTTTGTCATTATCCTCCTCACTACGTCCACGTCCCGTTTCGATGGTCATGATAGGGAGAATATTCTTCTTTTTTTTGATCGGCTTGCTGTCATTGGATTTTAAATCTGAAGTATTTTCATTCGTTATGTACTCTGGCGTAGCATCGAATTGCTTATTCATTATCTTTTCGTGCAGAATGTAATACATGAAGGTTTCACTTGCTTGTTTAGCATCTGCTAAAGTGTAGACCAGCGAAAATTGTCCGTTTCTCTCTACCACATCGCCAAGTTGATATTGCCATAGGTGGTATTGTCTTTTTTTGATCATATATCTTCCTCCGATATTATTATCGTCGATGCAGAACAAGTGTTCTCATATGCATTATATCGCATATACCTTCACTTTAAAAGACAACGATTGGACAAACTTTTTTAAAGAAGAAAAGATTTAAAAGGGAACAAGAAAGTCAAGGACAGATACTTATTATATAAACTAAATACAAGCCTTGAACATAATAATACCCAAAAACTTATTCAGAATTTCATAGATACTTACTTCGTTCAATTTTGTTGAATAAAGAAGAGATCGATGAACTTTCCAAGTCTTCCGTCAGCTTAAACTCAACATCATTATTGTTGCAACTTAGATTATCAACAAATGCTGTATTTATATTTATCACTTTCAAATAAATCTTCGTACGTTGCTTTGGTAAATCTCTGCTTCGGTTCAATTTAAATGCTTTTCAGGCCCAAAAGTGAAATTATAAAAAAATAACCTACCCACAATAAAATGAGGGCAGGCCTACTTTTTAAGCTAACTGAGTCAGTACTGGCTCCATATAGCTATCCAAAAACTCTTCTGTAATACCTTTTAATTTACGTCGTTTGAATAAGGCATACATTTCTTCAACTGCGCTATAAGGGAAAAATCTAGTGTTTAAGGATTGGAATTGAGGCCTGGATGCTTCTCTAAAAACCTTATCCCTATCCTCATCAGGAGCTACAATGACATAACGAGTTGGGAAGGGTGGTAATGCATCTTGTAGCCCTTTCATTCGTGTTAAACCACTTGTAACTCCTGTACTATGTTCAACTTCCATGACAGCTGGCATTAGCTTTCCATTTTTAAACCAAATACAATCAATAAGTAATGCCGCCTTTTGAGCATCATAAAAGTTCTGCATCACATTTTCTTCTTTTTTAAGCGAAGTAATAACATCTTCCATTTCCCCTATTTTTCGATTCTTATAAACAATGCCTTTATCATTTTGAGCAATCCATGTTTTAAAACCAAGATGTTGACCAATTTCAATAAGAGCTATTTGCATTTGGCAGTGTCTACGTTTCATCTCAATGTCTAATTCGGGAGTTTGAATCTCGTCTGGAAGAACTAATGCATCATAGACAATTTCAGTATTAGGAACTTCTGAAATAACTATATCCACTTCTGCTTTGACCATAACGTTTGGAGCATGAGGATTATCTGGACACCACATGATATGCTTATGACCAGGTTTAATCTTACTATTAGAACTAATGCTCTCAATACGACCTGGATAACAATAATAAAATTGAGGTGTGTGAGCAAGTAATGCTTCCAGAGCAGAACGAGTATTGTAGCTTCCACCAAATATTCTATCTACGTTGATTGGATGATTTGGAGCAAGTGTATTTGCTAACCTCCAAATCATTTGCATAGAAATAGATTCTTCTTTAGCATTATTCCAGGTCTCACCTTTATTAGGACGAATCCTTTGAATAACAATTGGTCCTTCTGGCTTAACCACATTAACAATTTTAATAAGTGTAGGGGTCTTGCTGTGAACGTAATTATATACACTGCTTTTTGGCAACATTCCAATTTCATGGACAAGGTTAGCTGCGGTTAGTCTACTCATTCTAATCCACCTTTAAAAAATCCAAAATAGTTTCTGCAATTCCTTTGGCTGCTTCATAAGGAACACCATTTCCCACTGTCTTGAATGCGTTTGATAACGTGATGGCTGGAGGTAATTCATATTCTTTCGGCAAGCTTTGTAGTGCTAATGCTTCAGCAACTGACAAGCGGCGAGCTTTATATGGATGTAGATGAACTTCATTGTTACCATACGCTACTGTTGGAGAGGGCCTCCATCGATGCAAACGCTTGTATGACTTTTTAGAATCATCCCCCTCTGGAATAACTAAAAATTTCGCCAGTCCTGCTCTTGGAGTGAAGTATTGATGAGCATTGGGATGATTTTCAACATCATTTTTTTTGAACCAATAATCAGCTGTCAATTCTTCACTAATACCTTCTGGTTTTTCACGCTCACCTTCTTCAAGAAATGGTTCCATTCCAGGCCAGGGCATAGCATTAATATCATCAATACGATATTTCAAATGTTCTTCCCAAGGGAAGATATCTGTTAGAGATTGACCTGCATCAAGCTTAATCCCTAGATTCTTTAATACACTTTTTTGAAAACCAATTAATATAATACGTTCACGCTGTTGAGGTGCACCATATTCAATTGAATTAATTAAACGTTCAGTTGTTAAATATCCGCATCTATGCAGTTTTGTTTTCATCTCTTCATAAAACGCTCGATGTTTGGTTGTTCGCCAAAGTCCTTTTACATTCTCAAACAAGAAAAAATCAGGCTTTTGTTTGCAAATTAAATCAATGTATGTTGCAGACAACCTACCGTTTTCACCTTCTTGACCTCTGTTTTTTCCAGCCACAGAAAAGTCAGGACAAGGAGGACCACCAATAAATCCAACTAAACGTTTTTCATTTTTTGTTCTATTAATTAATCTTGATAAAGACTCACTTTCAGCCTCTTGCTCAAACTCAGTTATGTCGCATAAATGATATCCAAGTTCAGGTTCTGGAATCCCCATAACTCTGCGTGAGTGTATATACGTCTCCATAAAAGGACGATGATACTCGTTTACGAACGCAACATTATATCCGGTTTTTTCAAACCCTAAATCCAAAAAACCTGCTCCGGAAAAAAATGAAAAGATAGTTGGTGCATTATCCATTGTTGTTTATCCTACCTCAAATCAAATTTAGACATTTCAAATCTTAAAATTCATTCTCTGCTTTCTTAACAACTAATAATAACAAAATAAAAAAGTATTGACTAGTAAGAACCAGCCAATACTTTAGTTACAACTATTAAAACAATACAAACTTAGGAAAAGCAATTATACCTTTTGGAACGATGCTACTCTTGCCCCTCATTAAATCTTTTAATCTTATTTCTGTAATCACTAAAAACAGCTTTTTTTAATAGAGCTTCCAAACTATCAACCATAATATATCTACTTTTTTATGTACTTCTTCTGTTAACATGGGCGCTTCCCTCAAAGTTGCTCTGTATCCAGACATGGTTCATCGAGCCGATATCAAAGTACATCTTACTTATGCTATGGAACAGTACAAAGGATAAGAACAAGTGAGTAAAGGCACAAACTGCCCCTGTCAGATGAAACCAAAAACAGATTCTATTTTGTTAGAATTATTGGATTTTTTTACATGATTATAGTATAAAAGAATTATGATTATTAGTCTATATGTACTACTTTCCTGTAGCTTATAGAACGTCGGAAGGAATTGATCGAATGTCAAATACACCCCAAGTCACCCATACAGCTAAGGCTAATTCAGCATACTGGGATAATTTACTCGTAAATCACGAAAAAATTTCAGAAATTTACTCAGATACCCAAAAAGCGGAAGCCGCTAAATCAGCGTTTATCGCTTACTTAAGTCCGGCAGATAAAGAAGGCCTCCAATCCATTCTTAAGCTGTCTGATTTTAAGGAGGAACAAAAATGGACTCGAAATCTAAAAGATAGCCCAGAATTTCTGAATTTACTCTTTTTAAAAGAATTTTTAAAGAGAAAGAAAAAAGCGGTAGAAGAAGTGTTCCGCTGTAAATTGCCGGACTATGCTACTCCGTCTATCTCTCCACTTACCAAACTGATTCATTTATTTTATGCCGATCCAAACTGGCTACTTGAGGTATTTGTTTTACACGAATGGAGGAATAAAATATCCGGTGATATTTATGTAGCGGGTAAAGATTTTCCTGATATAAGAAGCAAATTGAGTAGGGATTCTGTCTTTCAACAGCAGCTTGTCAATATCCTGTATAAAAATTCAGGTCATAGTAGCGAGTACAGAACGGTAGCCCACTGTGATATAGATAAAAAACATTCGATCTATCTCCTATACAAATTGATAAAAGACTCTAAAAGACCCGGCTATGACGAAAACAGGCGGATTAAAGACCGTGACCAAATTCTGTTCTCGTTAGACAACAGCAAGCATACACTGGAAATTAAGGCATCTTCTAGCGATGCAATTGGCGTAAAAAAATATTTTGATGAACAATTTAATACTATTCTTCGCAAAATGGAGAATAGCGTATTCAGTAATTATAATGTGGAAGATATTGTTCAGCTTTTTCGGGAAGGCACACCTGTCGGTGATGAAGAGCCTGATGATTTTTCCATCGAATCTATTACATTTTCCAACTCTTTGCTTATTAAATCACCCGATGTTATTTTACAGCTCAAAGGCAGTGACATCTGGCCTAGCGTTAATGATGCTTTTAATAGAGGTATTGTTGACTTGTACAGTCTTAAGGATATTAAGAAAATTGGTTTTCGTTCAGAGAAGCATTCCAAGTCCATTCGTTCAATTGTTCTCGAAGATGGGAATGTAATTTTCAAGCTTAATGACAGTAATTTAGATGATTCAACCAAAAATTCTATTAAAGAAAAATTTTTAAAGAAGTTTGGTTTTCCGCTCGATCAGCCTGTTCGGAATAAATTTGATGGTGGCGAAGCATTCAAAGTCGACCAGATTTTCAGATTCGCCAGCACCGATCCATTCACGCACGAGCATAAAAAAATATACGAAGAATTGAATGCACATCAATTAATCGTTGTTAATGAAGAAACCAGTTTTCATTGTTCAAATCCAACTTGTAGCTTTACCACTACAGATCGTACGGCACTTAAGGTGCTCTCCGTAGATGATGAGGAACAACAATTGATCTGTCCGGAATGTGATGAATCTATTAACCAATTTACTAATGAGGAATTGGTTCCAAAAGGAAAAAACATTGAAAATTATATTCATCAATTGATTAATACGTTCGTTAATCATCACCAAAGTTGTGATAATCCAACAACATCTACACAAACATTTAAAAAAAACAAGTATACCTTTAAGCGCTTTTTGTATAAGGACGAACCCTATCAAATACTGGTAACAGACAGTCTGTTACCTAAAAAGACCCTTGAATGGATAGAACGAAAATTGATTCCAACGATTATTATATGCTATGGAATTGACAAGCAGACAAGTGACCGCTATGCTATCGAAACTGTGGAACAAATTACATTTGGTGACATTTATGTTCAAAATAAATCCGGTCAATTCTTTAATTTAATGGAGAATTATCTCAAAGATTTGGAAAAGCGTACTCATCATATGGTTGTGACTGCTGCAATGAAAGCAACAAAAAAACTAACTTATATTGGTGATAAAACATCCACTCTAGAAGATATGTATGATGAAAACATGCTCGAAGATGATGCATTTACAATTATTAAACATCTTTTTCCGAATTCTGAGAAATGGGGGAAAGAATACACTGGTCATGCTGTTCCTGAAGGAATTTTTGCAATTCAATATAAGGAAAATAGCGGCTCCTTTTCTACCGAAATAAAACACGCATTCACTTATGATTGTAAATTCACATTAGAAAAATCCGGCTATAAGCTAGGATCTTCTGAAAATCGAAAAAGCCTGCATTATATAAATCAGTTAAACAGACTGGTTAATATTTCAGCTTATTGCACTTCAAGAGAAATAACTTCTCATATTTTTATTGGCAACAAATTTAGAGAGAAACAGGCACGAGCAATGGCTGAATTTTTACGTGAGGAGATTGTTAAAGGTCACCATACAAAACCAGTATTTATCAATTCCAGAGATTTGGCCTATTTATACGATCAATTTATTGCTAATAAAGATAAAATCGATAAAACACCTGATATTTTTTATAAACAAATCGCTGCCATATTTACAACAGATGATGTCATTATTACAAAAGAGTATATTGATGAACAGCTTGAAGATATCGAAATAGCTGCAGAAAGCTATCCGATTTTAAATACAACCAAACTTACAAAAAAATTAATTCGAAAAAAGTAACTGTTATCTCAAGTTAATAAATGATATAATAAAAACCAACAGGAACATTTGTTCTTGTTGGTTGTCTTTTGAGGAGGTTCGATATGACACTGCTGACAGTAAGCGAGCAACTCTTTAAGGTTGAACCAGATTTATTTATAAAAGAGCATATTAGTCAATTATTAATTGAGCAATTCAACAAAAGCCATAAAACAGAAACTCCTCAAGGCTTGGTCGCTTTCTGCTTTTACTTTGATCATGCTTTTGTAATTGTTTCTACTAGTAAAGGGGAGATTTATTCTTTTCAGCGGGTTCTTTACAATGATATGCTTCCTAACTCTTTTTTACAGTCTCTTTATTTGAGCTATTATAAAGTCCCTTTCCATTGGCAAAAATGGTTGACCGACTCACATCTAGAATTGATTCGAAAGGAAATTGCTCAAGCGCTTAATTTTAATCGGTTAAAATTAAACGAAAATTCAAACACTGACCTGTTTAACTGGAAATGGAAAAGCCATAACATCACTTTACAGATGAATCATTCTTTTGTATTCAATGATATTAAAATTAATTAGGGCGTACTTTTATACCTAGGAAAGCCAGAGAGTGGAACAGTATCCAAAGTAAAAAAGTTTAGCATGTACAAGAAATTTTATTCTAACGTGTTCGCAAAATATGGAAGTGCACAATTTTGTTACAAAGTATTCAACAGTTGACGCTCTTAATATGAATACCAGATATGTAATCCTCTTCATCTAAACATTCTATACTTACTTTTATAGGTTACACTATCTTCTTTTGTCGAATACTCCCTTAGAGCTATTACTTCAATCAAATGATAGACACTGAGTCCAGATACTACTTATCCTCTCCAAACTCATCAAAGGCTATACCTAACATAGTCATATTCTTTATATGCAAATGGATCGAGTGTAATTTTGCCAATAAAGGCGCAATAAAGATTCTTTGCTCCGTAGCATCCTTAAAAGCTAGTAACACTTTACACTCCACATACCTTTTTAAATAAAATATGTTCCCGCACTCAACCTTTAAGCGTTTTTTTGCTTCCTCGCTACTCTGGGTGGGGTAAATAGAGAGCGATTTTATATGGAGAGGCGGGCATGATAAGCTGGTTAGTATCGCGAAGTCCCTATGCTTCGCGGCTTTCGCGAGTACTCATGCCCGTAGAGGCTCCATGTCAAATCGCTCTATTATGCCTTTCAAACGTAGCTTTTCCCACGTAGTATAGCGAAGAGCCACAAACTTGCCTGTTTCGTTAGCTCCTTGTATACTTTCATCAACTGTAGAAAATACCATTTTTTTGTGTTAAAAGCAAATAAATAGACGTAATCATGATCCCCGCTTTCTATCAATTATTACTTGTAGTTCATCAATCTTTAGCGCAGGAGACCGATGGAGCATACGGTGACAATTAGAGCAAACAAGAGCAATATCTTCTACTTTTGTTTTTTCGCCTTCGGTCATCTCACTAATTAACCTTTTATGATGACCCTCAATAAAGTCAGAACCCCTATTTCCATATACTTTTTGGAAATCGAAACCACATACTTCACAGAATAATCGTTTGTAATTCTTAAAAAATATCTGTTTTGCTTTCTTGATTACTGCCGGATTGCGCTCTCGAACTTTATGCAATCGAAAGGCAATTGCACCCTCAGGGTATTCTTCATCATTATCTTCATAAAAGTTTTGGGGAACAATCTCAAACACAAAATGTTTTAAGTCTGCTCCAACATAAATGTTAAATGACCCAATCGGTTCAGCAAATACTTTCATAAAGGCCTGTTTAAGTTCTTTTCTAAATCGAATACTTTGCAGTTCAATACTTTTATTAGTTTGATCTTCATAACGATACTCAGCATCATAGATGGAATTGTTAAACAAAATCTTAATCTTTCTCGCTGTCCCACGTTTGACATGGTACTTTGAATCGAGTGGATTGAAATATCGATGGTACTCCTTGTCTATACGAACACCATCTGAATATTGAGATTTACCCAGCTTTTTAAATAAAGGCGGCACAGACTCATTTATCGTAAATAAGTCGAACGAATCATCTGAATACAATTGGTTTTGTTGCCGAACCAACGAATCAACAATAGGTTTGAATTCCTTTTGATTCTGCTTTAAAAGAATATCTATAACTTCCTCAGCAGATTTACTTCCATAAAGACCTTTATGTTCATCCCACAAACCGATGAAATGCAACAACCCCATTGACATGTACCCACGTGAGTAATTTGGATCAAGCTTAAGAACATGTTCGTCAAGCCAACGGTGGGATTTATCATTTATTATGTATTCTAAGACTACACGATCCCGTAATTGCTGAGTAACTTTTTTATATTCTCTATCTCGTTGTGTAGGTCTCAAAGAAGGAAAAGCCATACATTTCACCTCAACTTTAATTCTACTTTTTAAGTTCTAAACCAAATACACTTTCTCATTGTGTCAAACTAAAAACTGCGGGGAAGACCATTCATTTTGCAGTTCAGGAATCTCGGTCAGTTCCTTTCCATGGAAAGCATAAACTCCTTACCATTCTGCAGTCCTCTTTTATCAGTTTACTGACCTCAATCTGAAACCTTCATTAATCGTAATATATCCTCGGTCAACTAATGTATGAATATCTTTTCTCAACCATAATCCGTTGTTTATCATATGAGGGTCATTTTCCGAATAAGGCTTTATATGTGCGACTTCCAGACTTCCAATACAGGCAATGTTTTCTTACCTGTTATTACACAACGACGGTGGTAAGTTTTCCAGTCTTCAGGCACATGAATCCTCACCGACATAAAGTTCATGTATCTCACTCCGAGAAAACAGCTTGATTGTTCTCTATATCTTATTCCACAATCCGACTGGAAACTCCTTCATTCCACATTGATTTTCGTTGAACATTTCAAACCGCTACGGCAGATCGGGGAAAGGAATTTTCCTGTTACGCGAACCTAGAAACCGCACATTTTCCAAGAGAATAGACTTTGCACAAATATCGAATATGGCATTGGAGCATTCGCTTGATTTGATCAACCATCGTGCTCGAAAATATCTTGAGAAGACCGCTTACGAATCTTTCACTGAGGAACTGTCGCACTCGGCTTGACAATTTGTTTTCTCCCTACTACGCCAATACATCTTTCAAAATTAATTGCCCTTAGGCACCAGCAATTCCACCGACTTCTCGTCCCTCATGTATGAAATAATATATATTCCCGCACTCAACGCTAAAGCATTTTTTTGAATGCAGGAACATATTCAAATTGTTCTTAAACCCTAGTCCATCAATGCTTCTCATCTCGATATATTACTACCACGCACTCCACGTGCACCGTATGCGGAAACATATCCACGGGCTGCACTTCCACTGTACTATACCCGCCATCCTCCAGTATTCTTAAATCCCGTGCCAGCGTGCTCGGATTACAGGATACATAGACCACGCGCTCTGGCTTCATCTCCAGAATGGTTTCGAGCAAGCGAGGATCGCAGCCCTTGCGGGGCGGGTCGACGACGATGACGTCGGCGGTGATGCCTTGTTCTTTCCAGGCGGGGATGACGTCTTCGGACGCGCCTACCTCAAACTTCACATTGCGCATATTGTTCAACAGCGCATTACTCCGTGCATCCTCAATAGCTTCTTTGACGATCTCCACCCCATACACCTGGTCCGCATGCTGAGCGAGGAACAAAGAAATCGTGCCAATGCCGCAGTACGCGTCAATCACCGTTTCTTTGCCCGTGAGTCCGGCATATTCAACGGTTTTGCTATACAGCACTTCGGTTTGAACAGGGTTCACTTGATAAAAGGATCTCGCGGAAATAGCGAATTGGACGTTTCCGATGTAGTCGTAGATCACGTCACGGCCCCACAGCACACGAGTTTCGTCGCCAAAAATAACGTTCGTTCGCTTGGTATTCACGTTCTGGCAAATGCTTGCCACGTGTGGGATATGCTCACGAATACTGCCGATCCAGGCATCTGCGTGTGGGATATCTCGTCCATTCGTAACGAGCACCAGCATCATTTCACCTGTACGAAAAGCAGTCTTGACGACGACATGGCGCAGCAGTCCGCGTCCGGTTTCTTCATTATATGCGCTGATGCCCAGCGTCCGTCCAATCTCTTTGACACGCGCGACAACCTCGTCGTTACGCTCGTCCTGTATGAGACAGGTGTCCATATCCACGATACGATGACTGCCACGTGCGTAGAAGCCGCCGACAAGTCCGCCTTCGGTGACGCCGATCGGCACTTGGGCTTTGTTACGGTACCGCCACGGCTCGTTCATCCCCAGCGTAGGAAGTACCTTCACGGCAGTTTTTTCACCTGCGATGGAACCTTCATTTCCCTCCACACTCAACTTCCCGATACGCTCCAGCACGTCCACGACATGCTGGCGCTTCCAGCCTAGCTGCGCTTCGTAGCTCATATGCTGGATCTGACAGCCGCCGCACTGATCGTAGATGGCGCAGGGAGCTGCAATCCGGTCAGGGCTTGCCTGCACGATATCCAGCAGCTTGGCATAGCCATACTGCTTTTTCGTTTTCAGCACCTTTATCCGCACCTTTTCACCCGGCAACGCGCCTGGAACGAACAGCGTAAAACCCTCAACGCGTCCCACACCTTCGCCGTCATGGTTCATGCCAATGATGTCCATCACGGCTTCATCGTTTTTTTGCACAGGCAGATCGGTACGCTCTGCGCTGACTCGGTTACGATTGTATGCATCCTGACTCTGTCCACCACCGGAAGAACGACGCGTTCCTCGTCCCTTTTCCGATGTCTTCCGTTCCCTTTCCTGCTCACTTCCACTCGCACTTCCATTTCCGCTCCCAGTTCGAAGCTGTCCCTGCCCTCTTTCACTGTTCATCGGCATGGTCTTTTTCTGCGGCTTCCCTTGATTGGGAGCTGCTTCATTCCGGCGGCTTTTTCCACGTCCGCTACGGTTACTCGTCATTATATGTCACTTCTTTCTGATAATCTTTTCAAACCTGTTTATGCTCATGATCGGCATACAGCCTCATATATAATCACACGGCCATCGCTCTACACATTAACACCAGTACCGTGAACTCGAAAATGCCGTTACCCCCCACGGAGAACGGCAAGAACCGATATCGTCACAGCGAAGAATAACTTCCAGCTCTACATTCCATATACTGTACTGCGATGAGAAGCGAGAACACTCACCATCATTCCTTACCGAAAAACATTCAAATGCTGCGGTAAATTGCGGAAAGTTGCTGGCAAGGTTCCACCCAGTTCGCCATCCAGATTAAGCTGGACATAGCCGGGCGAGGTTACTTCCATGTAATCCGTTTTAAAATAAACGATCTTCTTGTCCTGCAAATGCTCACCACGCAGCGCGAGTGTCACCAACCGGATCATTTCCGCCAAATTACATTTGCGCACAGCGATCACATCGAGCAGCCCATCATCAATGGTCGCACCGGGCGCCAGCTTTTCAAATCCGCCCACCGAGTTCGTATTAGCAATCAGGAAAAGCATGAACTCGTCGTGTATCACTTCCTGACCCGATGCCTTGATAATCAGTTCTTGCGGGGCAAGGCTAACCATTTTCTCCACACCCTTAAAATAATAAGCCAACTGTCCAATCATCGTTTTCAGCTTACTGGGAACTTCATACGTAAGCTCGGTCAAAGTACCGCCACCCGCGATGTTAATAAAATAACGGTCATTAGCTTTTCCGATATCCAGCGGCTTCGCATTTTGACGAATGACCAGATCACAATAGTCCTCCCATTGCTTGGGAATGCCCAAGGCCCTTGCAAAATCATTCGTCGTCCCTAGCGGGAATACGCCCAAGGGCGGACGGTTTTCCTTTTCGGCCATCCCGTTAATAACTTCGTACAATGTACCATCCCCGCCTGCGGCGATGATCATATCATACCCGCGCTCAATGGCTTTTGCTGTCGCACGAGTTGCATCCCCTTCGCCCGTAGTTGCATGGCAAGAGGCTTCAATACCACCTTCATCCAGACGCTGCAAAATGTCCGCAAGGCGACGCTTCATTTCCTCACGTCCGGAGGTCGGATTATAGATCAATCTAGCACTTTTCATTCCCGTTACGCCACCCGTATATTTAATGATATTTATGTTTATATTCTCATTCATCATATTCACTCTATACGAAATATCATCATACTGGAAAAAGGCCTCTTTTACAATAAAAGAAGCCAACACTTACCTAAATACGGAAATTTCAGGCTATGATAAAAGCTGTAGCTGAAACAAGCGGCCTGTTGCTCAATCTTGCTTCTGCATTCTTTGCAGCAGTTCATGAATTTGCCCGTTCATCCAGCTTGTGAGCAGGGGATGCGGCAGTAGAGGATCTCCTGAATAACGGTATTCAAGCCCCTGTAATCGTCCAGGAATGATATGACTTGTAAAATATCCCGAGCTTAAAAAAAGCGGTGCCACAATAACATCATGACCCCGCTCCTGCTTCCAATACGCTACCTTATCATATACACTCTCAGGATTCAGCAAGGCGTAGTCCGTTGCGATACTACTCACCCTTTGCACCGTACGGGCTAACGAAGAAATCCCTCGCTCCCAGCGCTGAAAAAAGCCATCATGCACACTGCCATGTCCCACAAGCAAAATAGTCTCTCTCGCAGGGTTGACCGACAATGGGCTAACCTTGTCCCAAACCATGTGAGCCACATCTTCTCCATCATCCAGCGGACTGCCAAAATGCACACGCGCCTTGACTCGAAAAGGCTCCAAATCCGTTTCTTTGTCTGGTGTATCCTTGACTCCCAGCGCATAACTGATCTCGTCTACATGCGTGCTGCCGGATGACATAAACAAGGGCACAACCAGCAAATCTGTCACACCTCGGGCTTCCAAACGGTCAATACCATCCTGGATCAATCTTCCTTTAACCGTTTCCAAAAATGAAACCTCTAACGGCATGTCCTTCGGCAAATGAAGCTTTGCGGCTGCCTGATCCACCTGTTCCACCCAATACGACTCCCTTGAGCCATGGCTAATGACCAGTATCCCAGGGCTTCGCATTAGCGCCCCAGACGCTCAAGTGTCAATTTATACCCGTCATTACCGTAGTTCAAGCAACGTTTAACACGTGAAATCGTAGCTGTGCTGGCACCCGTCTCTGCTTCAATCTGGTTATACGTACTGCCCTTGCCCAGCATACGGGCAACTTCCAGACGTTGAGAGAGGGATTGAATTTCATTAATCGTGCACAAATCATCGAAGAATACATAGCACTCTTCCAAATTTTTTAAAGTTAGGATGGCTTCGAACAATTGATCAATACTTTTATCATTAAGCTTTTTGAGCTGCATGGATTATCATCTCCCAAGGTTACGATCTATCCCCATTGTACCCGAGGAATAGTCGGTTTTTCAAGCGTTAACGATTTCACGCATCACAGAACAGCATTATTTTTCAGCAGGATCCTACTGTGCTTGAGCCCAAATCCGCTTTTATACCTGATTTCGGGACACGCGCCTAAACCCACTGTGCGTTTGTAACATACAGTAGAGTATCAACCTACAAAGGAATGTGATCTCATGCCTGGAAACTACTATCATCGGAGGCCGCCACAGCGTTCCCTTTCCGATCCGTATAATTCATCTTCGTATCCGGGACTCGACCCGTACAGCGATGTTCCGCAAGTCGATTCCTCCGGAATCGTGCCTTATGAGGCGCCATCAAGTATTACAGAATCCGCCGCCGTGGTCACACCTGATCCGGTCCCGGCCAAAGGAGGACTGCTCGGCGGTCTCGGCAACCTTGGTAACCTTCCCAATCTCGGCGAAATTAAAGGCATCATTGACCGTATGGGCGGTATTGACGGGATTGTCGCTACTTTCGGCAAGGTACAAAAGGTCATGTCCAGCGTGCAGCAGTTTGCTCCGATGGCGAAGCTGATTATGGGCGCGCTCCCAGCATTCGGCAAATCCGCGGGCAAAAATTCTGCAACGGAAATCGCCGAGGAATTGGATGAATACACACCACCGCGCCCACGCCGGAAAAAGACGCAGCGCAAAAGCACCACTACCCCGCGCAGACGTCCACGCAAGCGCAAAAGAAAGTAGGCTATTTTATTTGAACCAGCCCCGACGCATAAACCAGATTACCATCGCCGCACTTAATATGAACATAAAGAACAGTACTCCAAAATAACCGTATTTCCAGCCCAGCTCGGGCATATACGAAAAATTCATACCATAGATACCCGCAATCAGCGTCAGGGGCATAAAAACAGTCGTGATGACGGTCAGCGTCTTCATGATCGAATTCATACGATTGGAATTTAACGAAATATAACTGTCTCTCAGGTCGGCTGTCATCTCGCGGTCGGCCTCCAGCATATCGGTCAGCTTTAGCAGATGGTCATAAATATCTGTAAAATAGGCCATATGCTCTCCTTTCCCCTGCACATGCTGCGAATTAAGGACCCGGTACATCAAATCCCGCATGGGCACAATTGTACGGCGCAGCTTGAGCAGCCTGCCTCGCAGGGCAAATACCTGCTTCATCAAGTCCTCCACCGATTCACGCCCGCCCAGGCTCTCCAGCTCTGCCAACTCATCCTCAATCATGAACAAACTCGGAAAATAGTTATCCACCAGCTTGTCCACCACGGTATAAGCCGCAGCCAACGGCCCACGCGACCAAATTTTGCGTTCATTGGCATGCTGGACAATCCGTTCCCAAGCCTGATCCAGCTCCTCCAGTTCATGATGATGGTATGTCACCAAGAAACGGCTGCTAATAAACATATCCACTTCTTCCGCATCCAATGTATCTACATCCAGCGCATGTACTACCAGAAATTGCACATCCTCGTAGTAATCCAGTTTTGGACGTTGCAGAACATGCAAACAATCTTCTACAGCCAACGGATGAAAATGAAAATAACTCGTCAGCAGCTCCGATTCATGATCGGTAGGCTCGCTAAAATCCACCCACATCCATATATAATCCTCCATGACGATCTGCTCCAGCGGCTGCCCCACTATCACCTGATGATCATGGCCTATAGTCAATGTACGTATCACCGTACAACCCCCTCGCCTAACACTACTGTCTTTGATTCCATTTACATTGTATATAAGCTATTCAGCGTTATACAAATCTCAAGCCCCGTATTCATGCTTCATATAGCCAAATAAAGAAAAGGATATCCCTGGGCCATCACATCCCCCAAGATATCCTTGTAAAATACAATCCAACTCAAACAATAATTTCCATATCTCTATCTAATAAGAAGCTAACTTATAATGATAACTATGCTTCAATTAATTTCACAAAGCCTGTGCTTGTTGCTCCATAGCCTAACCGTCGATAAAATTGATGCGCATCCTGTCGCTCACTCCGATTACCGCTGTTCAAAGCAATGGCAACCAAACCATTCTCTTTGGCCCAAGCTTCCGCTTCCTGATTTAGCGCCTTGCCGATGCCTTTATTACGATGTTTTGAATCCATCACAAAAACAACGATACGCGCATAATCTTCATTTCTTTCATAAAAGATATCAGAGTGTAACCCAACCATCCCCACCACTTCCCCTTCAATTTCGGCAACCAGGGTATGATAGTTAGGATTAGAAGCGATACGCTCATATCTCTGCTTCATATCTTCAACTGATGTAGGATAACCAAGCTCCTCCATTAAATAAGCCAACGCCGGAATATCCTCGTGATGAGCAGTCCTTATCTCCAAAGTAAGCCCTCCACTTATGAAAATAAACATCATAAAAGAACAACCACCTACGTTCACGAAGCGCCACTCCGCGGTCGGATGGTGCTTCCCATCGCTGTTGCGCCCACTTCGTTCTCGTTCAACTCGTTGTATTCTTTAGTTCATTTTGTAAAAAAATCAAAATGGATCTACTACCAGAATATAATACTTACCTCGTTATTCCCTCAGCGCAGCAAGCACAGCGCTGCGCCAGTTCCCTCTCCTGCTCCACCCCAAAAGAGTGGGGCAGGCTTTTGTGAAAAAAGGAGTCGATTCAGCGAGTAGTAGCGCAGCGGTACATTTGAATCTGAAGAAGCGGAGCGTTCGCCTTTGCCCCTGAATTTTCACCTTTTCATGTCTTATACAATCCAAAAATTCAGGGGCAACAGCGATCGAAAGATCAAATGGACCGCGGAGCGTCTCACAACGAGCACATCTCACACATTCAACGCAAACCCTGCCCCACTTACAATACTTTCTCCAAGAAACTAATCGTCCGCTCATTTTGCGGATTACCGAATACCTCTTGTGGCGTTCCTTCCTCCACAATGTAACCGCCGTCCATGAACACGACACGGTCGCTTACTTCGCGTGCAAAACCCATCTCATGCGTCACGATCATCATCGTCATGCCTTCACGGGCCAGATCGTTCATGACGCCGAGCACCTCTCCGACCATTTCAGGATCAAGCGCCGAGGTTGGCTCGTCAAACAGCATAATATCCGGGTTCATGGCCAGCGCGCGTGCAATCGCTACACGCTGCTTCTGACCGCCGGACAACTGTCCTGGCAATGCATCTGCCTTATCGGACAAGCCTACACGCTCCAGCAGCTTTAAGGCTGTCTCCCGTGCCTCTACCTTAGACTGTTTACCCAGCTCTGTCGGCGCAAACATAATGTTCTTGAGCACCGTCATATGCGGGAACAGGTTGAAATGCTGAAACACCATGCCTATATTTTCACGGACCTTGTTAATGTCCACACTCTTGTCACTCAAGTTGTAGTCATCCACGATGACCTCGCCTGCGGTAATTTCCTCCAGCATGTTCATACAACGCAAAAACGTGCTTTTCCCCGAACCCGAGGGGCCAATGACGCAGACAACCTCGCCTTCCTGTACTTGCATATCAATGCCTTTCAGTACTTCGTTACTGCCATAGCTTTTTTTCAGGTTCTTGACGATAATTTTACCCACGGCGAACTCTCCCTTCAAGACGGTTGGAAATTTTGGTCAGGACTGTAATGACGATAAGATACATCACCGCAACCACCAGCCAAATATCAAAGGATTGGAACGTCCGCGCAATAATGATCTTACCCGATTGGGTCAATTCGACCAGACCGATAACGGACAAAATTGACGTATCCTTCAACGTAATAACCAACTGATTGATAAACGACGGGATCATGATTTTCACAGCCTGCGGCAAAATGATTTTGAGCATAGCCGTCCGGTATGGCAAGCCAAGCGAACGAGCCGCTTCCATTTGTCCCGGATCAATGGACTGAATACCGCCACGGATAATCTCTGTCACATAAGCTCCCGCGTTCAGAGACAACGTCAGTACGGCTGCAACAAAGAGCGGCATTTTGAAATCCAGTGCCTGCGGAATACCAAAGTAAATAAAGAAAGCAAGTACGATCAGCGGAATACCACGGAAAACATCGACAAAAACTGTTGCAATACCACGGAACAGTTTATTGTGACTCACCTTCATAAAGCCGAACACCAAACCCAGCACAAAAGCTACCAGCAGGGATACAAGCGTGTACAGCAGCGTATTTCCCATTCCTTTGATCAGCGAAGGCAGAGAAGCGGAAATGAGTTCCCAACGACCACGCTCTACAGGTGCCGCACCTTTGCCGGATTCGCCCAGGTACTTGGACATGATTTTGTCATATTCTCCGCTGTTGCGAAGATTCACAAGCCCCGCATTAAATTTCTCCACCAGTTCCTGGTTTCTGCCTTTATTGACAGCGAAACCGTAAGAACCGCCTTTTTCCTTGTCTGTCACAAGCTTGAGTCCATTATTCTGTGTCACTCCGTATGCCAGCACCGGATAGTCATCAAAACATGCAACTGAGTTTCCCGTCTTAACCTCATCGTACATTTGAGAGGAATCATCGAACGGAACCGTAGTAAAGCCATATTTGGCCTTAATGGACTCTGCGAACGTGTAGCCTTCTGTTCCTGTTTTGACAGCGACACGCTGCCCTTTCAGGTCCTCATAGCGTTTAATCGTATCATTATCCTTACGGACCGCCATGACCACACCTGAATCAAAATACGGTTCAGAAAAATCAAATTTTTGCTTACGTTCATCTGTAATACTCATGCCGGCAATGACGCCGTCCACTTGATTCGTTTCAAGGGCCTGCACTGCCGCATTAAAGCCAAGAGGCTTAATGGTATAGTCAAAATTCTGATCCTTGGCAATAGCAGCTAGCAGATCCATGTCGATTCCGACAAATTTACCATCTACATCTTCAAACTCAAAAGGCGCGAACGTTGAATCCGTGCCAATATCATATTTTGTTTTGTTTTCTGCATGTGCCACTACGCCAAAATTACCGGCCAGGGTAACCACAAAAAACAGACAAATCATGAGTACTATTCGTTTTCTAGATTTTTGCATAAGTTCCTCCAGTCAGTTGAACGGTTCAAAGTTTTCTGTTTATTCTACAGGAGTTATCAAAAATTGACTACTTTGATGTCAGATATTTTTTTATAATGTTTCATGGATCTGTCTGGTCGGGTAAGGTTTAAAAGACCTGTTTTTACCCCTTTAATGCCAATAAGCCCCTGCCGCAAAAAGCGGACGGAAGCTTATTGTGTATCCTATAGTGTGTACTTATTTTCCAAGAAATAATGATGAACTAAAAAAGAATTTTGAAAATCAAACCTGACAATAAGGCAGCAATTGGAATCGTAATAACCCAAGTAATGACAATGCGACCAGCCAGCGACCAACGCACAGCGGAAAAACGCTTCGCAGAACCAACGCCCAAGATAGCCGAAGTAATGGCATGAGTGGTACTTACCGGTAAATGAAGCAATGTGGCTGTGAAAATAACCGATGCACCGGAAATATCAGCGGCGAAGCCATTGATCGGTTCGATTTTAAAAATCTTGGTGCCCATCGTCTTGATGATCTTCCAGCCCCCAATGGACGTACCGAGCGCCATTGCTGTTGCGGCCGAAATTTTAACCCACATCGGCACTTCCAGATGATCCTGATACCCCGCCGAAACGAGTGCAAATGTGATAATCCCCATTGCCTTTTGGGCATCATTCGTACCGTGAGTAAACGATTGAAGCGCTGCCGTAATGACCTGCATCGTGCGAAAACCTTTGTTCACCGTATGCGGACTGCGACGAGCGAAGATGTATTTTAAAATCATCATTACAATATAACCAATTACAAAAGCAATCAGCGGGGAGAAAATAAGTCCCTCAACAATCCCGATGAAGCCGCTCCAGTTCAATTTCTCTGATCCCGCACCTACATACACAGCCCCGGCCAGCGCACCAATCAAGGCGTGGGAAGAGGATGAAGGAATACCGAACCACCATGTGAGCAGATTCCAGATAATCGCTGCGATCAGTGTCGCAATGACGATATCAATCCCGTTCGTAAGCTTGGTAGGGTCAGCGACACTGCCACCAATCGTCTTGGCAACCCCTGTAAACAATATGGCTCCGAGAAAGTTCATGACCGCAGCCATAATAATCGCACGACGCGGCGTCAACGCACGGGTAGATACCGAGGTTGCGATAGCGTTCGCTGTATCATGAAAACCGTTAATAAAATCAAATGCCAGAGCAAGAAAAATAACAATACCCAATACCAGTAAACTTGTATCCATGTAAAAGGACTCCCTTACGAGTTACGCATAATGATGGATTCCAGCATATTTGCAACATCCTCGCATGAATCCGTTGTCGTTTCTAGGCGTTCGTACAATTCTTTGCGTTTAATCAGTTCAATGGGATCAGTTACAGTTGCAAACAGGTTTTTGATGCAAATACGCAACAGCTCATCCCCCTGATTTTCCAAATCATTCAGGCGAATGGTGTATTCACGGATGGCCAGCAGCTTCTTCTGTGAAAGCAAATGTACAGCCTTCTGGATTTCATAAGCCGACTGACGCAAAATATCAGCGAACTGCACAATATACTCGTCCGGCTCCGTAATGTTGTACATATAAAAACGAGAGGCCGTCGCTTCCAGACCGTCCAGCACATCATCCATGGTCGTTGTCAGTTCCATGATGTCGTCGCGTTCCAGCGGCGTAATGAAGGTCTTGTTCAGCTCAGTAATAATCGTGTGTGTGTAATCATCACACTTATTTTCATACTTCTTCATTTCATTAGTAAACAGAACCACATCTTGAAGATTTGAAGTATGTTGGGCAAAATAATCGGCTGCTTGCACGATTGTATCTGCCATATTTTCCAACGTCTCGAAGAATATATCCTTTTTCTTCAATCTCATTAACGATTACCCCTTTACGAAAATATCCGCAACCTGTTTCGACTGCATTAGACAACCTTTGCTATCTTATCACACTCATCAATGTTTTTGTAAAGTTTGTAAAGGCAAATTTCACAATATTAAGTATACATTGCCCGACAAGGAAGTGCATTATCCGACAATATCTACCTTAAAAGGTGAACTTCATCCACTTTACTTTGTTTCTATACTTACATGCTCGTTCAACGAAACGTCCGTAGGAACCACATGTATATAGGATGTACCTGGTACTAACGGAATTTCAACTCCATTTTTCATAAAACGAATCGCATCACCGGATGAATGCTGCCACTCAGCATGTATCAGCCGTCCCTGTTGAAACACCATGGCCTCTCCACTGCCATTCAGCTCAACGCTCAATCTGCCTACATCATCCAGCGTTTGGTGCCTTGTGCTCATCACAATGACATTGGTCGCAGAGAGCTGCTTGTTATTGTTTTGATCCACATGTGACTTTTCGTTCACAAAACGCTTATATTGCTGATCAGACGGATCGTAGGTGTAAGATACCTTGTAGCTTTTAAGCAAAAAGCGGATTTGTAAAGATACTGCATCCTCGTCTCCCATGACCGAGGTTTCACCGGATTTAAGGTAGTTATATACCGGAACCACCGTCTGCCTGGAGTAGCCTTTGCTTTCGCTTCCTTGGCGAAGTCTGTTCACATCTGTGTACAGATTGTGTGGGGGACGGCGATCCTTGCTTCTCCAGAAGTAAGCTCCCCCATTCGAAATCTCATCCAGATGCTCCTTTCGCTGCTGCTGTAAAATCGCATAGGCATCTGTACTTCCCCCGGCGTGTATCGGCAATGCCCCATAAGTTTCACCCAGCTCAATCAAATAAGGCCGGATGCTGCGGACCGGACCTATTTTCACATCTCCGCCATGACTTTGGAAAAAAGCTACCAAACGGGTAATTCCACCTTCCGCGAGAACTTCATATACCATGTCCGCCTCGCTAAGTCCCGCCTGAGGCCGTGCGGCTGGAGCGTTATTAATCATAATGGCAAGCGGTCGTTCCAGAACAGGCTGCTGCACCGGAAGACCCGTAAGCGGAGCTGTAAATGCCGGAATAGTCGGTTCCTTGGACGGCTCAAGCGCCTCCGGCTGTGTTTCTTGCTTAAGCGGTTGAGGTGCGGGTTCTGATTCACCCGATTTGGACAAAGCAGAACAAGACATTATGGTCATACATAGCAAAACCGAGGTCATCACACGCAACCATCGTCTTCGATTGAAAATGGGCCCGGACAAGTTCATCCCTCCAGTTAGACATTTTTCTCATTATAAGCGTTATTTCCTGTTTTTGTCTTGATTGAAACACCTCATCTCTATAGAATACTTATATGAAGACATTAAAATTTAAAAAATATTCAGACTTTGTGATTTTTATCACAAATAACTGTAACTGAACCTAATACAATAAGGGTGTAGCAGAGATGATCATCCCAAACCAAATGAAATACAAACAACATTATAAGATACGAAAGAGGAGTGGTTTGAATGTTTAACAACTGGTTGCGTGAAAATAAAGTAGCAATGTGGCTGCTGACTGTAGTACGGGTTTATCTGGGATATGAATGGATGACCCATGGACTTGAGAAGCTGACTGGCGGATTCGATGCAGGCGGATTTATCTCGGGGGCCATTGCTAAAACAGGCGGAGAACATCCCGCTGTACAAGGCTGGTGGGGATCGTTCCTTGAAGCCTTTGCCCTGCCAAATGTCGGTTTGTTCAACGTACTGATCCCACTGGGTGAATTCCTGGTCGGAGTTGGCCTGCTTCTTGGTACACTGACTACATTAGCTGCTCTGATGGCAATGGTCATGAACTTCTCGTTCCTGTTCTCGGGCACAGTAAGCACCAATGCAATCTACCTGCTGTTTGAAATCTTCCTTGTCGTTGCTGGCGCAAACGCTGGACGGATTGGCTTGGATCGTTGGGTACTGCCCTTCCTGCGTGGATTGTTCCGTAAAAATAAAGATACCTTTCCAGCAGATCCCGCTCGAAAAATAGCTTAAGCTACCCAAAAAACAACCGTTACCCTCCGGGCTAATGGTTGTTTTTTTGTGCAGCAATGCTGCTTTGTTTTATATGTTTCAGCTTTGTGCAGCTACGATGCTCCATTCTGGCTTATAAGTTTCGTTCTCTTGCAGTTATGTTGCTACCCCTCCTCCCGGTTTGAAATCCCCTTTTTATATCCGATTCATCATTTCCCCAAACGTTTACAAGTTGGATACAATCCGGAATGCTCACGATACATTCCCCCTATACACTACAGTTACACCAAAGAAAACCATGGAGGGTTATATCATGAAAAAGATTACCAAAGCCTATCTCATGCTCGCGACAGTAACTTTCACAGTACAAACTATGGGGCTGGGATACCCATCACAAGCCGAAGCAGCAGTATCGACTACAACAACGTCTCAATCGGAAAGTGTTCAAGGTATCTCCAAGACCTTCGAGCAACTGCTGCGTCAACCCGGCAAGCTACCTCAGGCATTCGCTTATTTGCAAAAACACATTCAATCCGTTCCAGCCTCTCAAGCCACCATCATGACGCTTCATCTGGAAAATGCACAGACCAAGCAATTGGATTCTTATTCACAAGCCTTATACCCAGCTTCTGTTCAGACCAAAATCAATACTATTTATAAACCCGGCGATTCGTTCACAAATGTAATTAGCCGCACCAAAGATACGAATCTGAAGAAATTACTGACCCAAACCAGAGATGCCGAATACAAACTGGAAACCGCAGAAGGTATGTATTATCCTGTCATAAACTATGAAAAATATAAAGTTTTCGGAAAGCACACCACGGCAGATATCCGCAGCTATATTGACATCATGGCAGTGGAATCTGGACAGGCGGCTACCAAGGATGCCGCGCTGCATATCGGATATCAGCAGTTGTCTGGACGGGTGCTGGCACAGGAAGACTTTTTAAACAAATATCCTCATTCCAACCGTACACTAGCTGTCAAAGAATTCCATGATCTGTATTATTTCTATACCTTCTACGGCACAAACAATACGCCATTATTCGATTACGATACCAAGAAGATTCATCCAAACGCCAAAAAAGGATATCAACTGGTAATTCAACGCAACAGTGGCTCAGCTAGTCCTTATGTACAAAAACTAAAAGCCTTCGTGGCACTACTGGATCAAAACGGGGATAAACATACTGCACAGGTAGCCGACTGGCTGAAAAAGAACGTACCCACTTCCTGATCAAGTTTTACAGGAACACACCCTACAGTAACTCCCGTTATATACACAAAAGAACTTCCATTCCCACTAGCCATGTGGATTCGGAAGTTCTTTTTCACATTTGCGTATCACGTTCTTGACCGAAAGCCCAACAATTGAGACTCAGTGAGCCCAGGACATAGGACTGAAAAAGCTTCTTCGCCGAGCGCTGATCATCCGCAGCCCCCATCGCGTAAAACAGCGGTGAAAAATGCTCTATCCCATAAGAGGGAACCGCCTGTTTGGCATAAGGAGCCTTTTTGTCATATTGGAACAAATGACGCAAATTCCAGTCCTGAAGCTGCTGACCGATCCAGTCATCATATTGAACCGCCCAATCCGCAGGCTCATTCGTCTGCTTGAGTGTTCGCAAATTGTGGACCAACCCACCGCTACCGATGATCAAAATGCCCTGTTCACGCAACGGTGCCAGCATCCGCCCAATCTCATACTGCTCCTGCGGAGCACGCCTAGAATCAATAGAGAGCGGGACGACCGGGATGTCCGCATCAGGATATATATGCCGCAAAACCACCCATGCTCCATGATCCAGTCCCCGGTTCCGAACCGGCTGGTGGAACAGGTTATGCTGACTGAATAGATGCTCTATCTCCTCATACAGCTTCGGATCGCCTGGTGCAGGGTAATCGAGTGTGTACATTTGTTCAGGAAAGCCATAGAAATCGTGCAGCGCTGCATGCTGATCATCCGCGCCGATACATTGATCAGCACTATCCCAATGCGCGGAAAAAATGACTATTCCTTTGGGTCGGGGCAGGCTCGCGCCCAGCTCTGCAAGAAAGCTGGTGTATGCATTGTTTTCTAAAGCCAGTGTCGGTGAACCATGCGCAACAAAAATTGAGGGTAATGTCATCGCTGCCAACCTCCACACGCCAGTATAGTGTTACTCTTCCATTTTACTCCGGTGGAGGCGCAATTTCCAATACAATCCGTTACAGCCTGAAATCAGATCATCCAGTGCTGCCAATCCCTCTGAATATTCTCCTGCTCATCCAGCCATTCCAGCGTCCGGTCGATCAACCGTTGCCGTTCTTTACCGGAAGAGAAGGTATGATCTCCCTGAAAAATAATTTCTTTGTCGCAACGTCCCTCTGGACGCATCCAAAATACCTTTTGAAACAGGAACGCATAGTCCACAGGAATGATATCATCCGAGGTTCCGTGAATAACGAGCACATCCCCGTTAAACTTGACGGCCTCCTGAAACGGCTGGAACTGGGCAAGCGATTCAAAATAAGTAGGTGTGAACTTGTAGCCCAAATAGTCGGCCTGACCGCTTTTCACGGATTCATCGTACACGCTCCGCTCCGTAATTTTAACAATGTCATTGAACGGGTAGCCGACCGCCGACCAAAGCACCAGATTTTGTACTCTCTTGTCCCGTACTGCTGTGAGAAGGGCGACCGCGCCACCCAAACTGTGACCGATCAGCGTCACCTTGGTCGGGTCGATGTCTGCACAATTCACGGCATAATCGAGCACGGTACGTGTCTGATTAATCATCGACTCCAGCCCTTGCTTGCCGTAGTCACCCGTGCTTTCCCCGCAACCGGCAAAATCAAAGCGCAGGACAAAATATCCCCCTTCCGCAAGCTCACGTGCAGTCTTTACGAATAACCGATCTACCCCAATACGATTGCCCACAAATCCGTGGCATATCACTACGAGCGGTACCCGTCTCTGACGGTCTCCTTCATTCGGATTGCTCGGATAATGAATCGTTGCGGTCAGCTCCTCATTTTCAAAGCGAATTCCAATTTGCCGTTCCATCATGATTGTCCCCCTGTTTCAAGCTTCACCGTCACCAAGCTGCTATGCTGCATGGGCAACCCTACCTTGCGAAGCTTCTCGTAATGATTACTGATTGATAACTAATGATTTAAAGCGAATATGTCAAACGTATATTGTAACATGGATACACAGTAAAATATCCATTCACTTTAATTCCGATAAGTTTAATAAGTTTTATAGTAAAGTCAGTCTATCATTGCCCTGCTTCCTTGTCAACCTGTCAGTTATAACGGAGAAAAAGGGAACAAATGGCACTCCCCGCAACGAATAACGGAGAGCGCCATATTGCATTACTTGACGGGGAAAATTACTTTCATCCCGCAGACTATTCGTAGCTGTTCCTGAACATTTCGTGGGTCTCCGTACGCCCCTCCCACTCCAGCCTACAAGAGACACCGCTATTCTGATCCTCATGCCATAAGCTGCGGTAGCTCTCTTCACCCAGATCACCTGCAAACTCGGTATCCTGAGCCCATTCAGCATCGTTCAGAATACGGTACGTCGGGGATGTCCCCTGAACGCTCCGATGACTCACGTTCACAGGCAAGGCCTCCACGCTGTTTCTAACTGGAGCGGCCTCCAGCCGTTTATTAACCGTATAATCCGCCTGCTTATCCAGCTTCATGATGCCACATCCTCTCCACATTTACATTCAGGATGCTCCGCGTGCTCACCCTTTATCCAGTTTGAGGAGAATGCAGCGGTAATATACATTGCGCAGACAAAGCCTTTTGCCATCCGCAGCTTACTCACGTATACTGTTTTTGTTACGGATTGGCGGTTCCGCCAGACCGGAATACGCCCGCAAAGCAGGAGGAAGCAATGAATAAAGCCAAAAATTATACGCTTATTGCATGGATTGCCTTGTCCATGTTTTTTTTGACACAGGCGATCATCGGATGGTTTGTAACATTTACAGGCGGAGATGTTGCTCCTTTTGAAAAAGTTAACCTGTCCACCCTAATCATCATCGCCGCAGGAGCCATCCTGCTGGTTGAAGCGCTGATGAATTTTATGGACCGCCCGGAAGAAGGAGAGGAAGCACAGCAAGACTATACGCCCGTGAAGCCCCGCATAGACCTCAAGTCCATCTTGCTGTATGTCGTGTTAGTCGTGGTGATTCTGGTCGCAGGGTTGGCCCTGCGCAGCGCACTGCCCGTGTTCAGCATTTCACCCTGGGTGAATCTGATCCTTGCCGCCATCGGCTTTATTGGACTCAAGCCGATTTTTTTGCGCAAAAAACGTTCATAACTCGCAATCCTCATGTATACCGAAGCTGCCCGATTTTTGTTCGCGGCGGCTCTTTTGGTTATTTTACAACTCTTACAACTCCCAATTACGATTGGCCCTGTCTTTTCTGTCGTGTTTGCAGCCCCGGAGTTGTGCCATACTGGCGCTTGTACATCCGTATAAAATAATCTATCTGGCATCCGACTTGCAGCTTAGGTGTTCGCCAAAAAGCCGTATTCCCCACCTGCAATAAGTGCATTGGGAATACGGCTTTGATGTACGTTAAAGCTTATTTGGAAAAGAGTTGCTCTGCATTATCCAGAGCGATTTTGTGTCCCATTGCCGAATAGTCCAGCCAAGGCTGTCCGTCCAGCATGTAGACATGGCCCTGCTTCACTGCTTTGAGTCCTTGCCATACCGCGTTTCCTTCCAGTTGCGCATACACCTTTTGGGCATCCGCTCCTTTACTGATAATGACAAAGATCGCATCGGCATCATAATCCGGCAAAACCTCCTGGGATACGACCTGATATGCCTTGTTAATCTTTTCCACACCCTTGGCTGGCTTCAAGCCCAAATCCTGATACAACAGCGGTCCTACCGGGCGCTTCATGCCCATCACACGGACTTCCTTCGCCGTAACACGAATAGCCATCACGGTTCCGTCGCCGATTTTTTGATGGATCAGCTTTTTAACCCGTTCCTGTTGGGCATCGTAATCTTTTAGGAAAGCGTCCGCCTGTGCTTCATGCTTGACCATAACGGCTATTTTTTTCAGTTGGTCCTTCCATGTGCCCTCGTCCAGATCAAAGACCTCGGTCGGCGCGATTTTTTCATACTTGGCTACATCGGTTCCCGAATATTTTTTGTCGAGAAAAATATGGTCAGGTTGCAGCTCCAGCACGGCTTCCATATCCGGGTCTGTGACAACGCCCAGCTTGCGGGTATTTTGGAGACGATCTTTTACATGGGGTAAAAAGTCCTTAACATCTCCACCGATGACCGAACCAGCCGGAGTAATGCCCAGCGCCAGCAAATTGTTCGTTAAATGAATGGACATAGAAGCAATACGCGAATCCGCGCTGACCGTTTTCTCACCGTTGTCCGCCGCTTTCGTATCGGCAGCTTTGTTGTCTGCTGCTTGTCCACAAGCGGACAGCACCACCATACATAAAATAAGAACCATGCCCACCCACGAACGCTTGAATCCTGAATAATTGGAACCATTTTTTGTCATTACTATTCCTCCTATGTCATAAAAGCTCCATATAAAATGATCTATATAGAAAGCTTCAGCTTGTTGGTTTATGTACCTATTCCATCTGTCATTTCGTACGGGACAGCAAAAATAAAAAATACGGAGCCCCTACCACAGCAACCACCACACCCGCCGGAATCGCATTCGGCTGAAACACAGAGCGTCCAATCGTATCCGCGGTGACCAAAATGACGATTCCGACAAAGCAGGCCACTGGCAGCAAATGCTGATACATTGGCCCAACCAGACGGCGAGCCAGATGAGGCGCAATCAGCCCAATGAAGCCAATGCCTCCGGCCATGGACACACTGGCGCTGGATAGAGCCACGGCTGCTCCCAGCAGCAACAGACGCTGCCGTTTCACACTCGTGCCGATTCCAGCCGCCGTCTCGTCGCCCAGCGACAGATTGTTCAGGCTGCGCGTCTGTGACAGAACGTAAGGCAGCACAATAACAATCCACGGCAGCAAAGCCGCCGCATGTATCCAGTCCCGGCCCCATACGCTGCCAGCCAACCAACGTGCGGTGAACGCGTAAGTATCCTCATCGAGTCGCAAGGACCAATACAGCGTTATCGCGCTGAGGCCCGAGGCTACACCGATGCCGGACAGGATCAGACGCACAGGCACGATTCCTTTGTTCCGGTTGTAGGACAACAGCACAATCAGCACCGCCGCCACGACACCTCCTGCAAAAGTAAACAGGGGGATCAGCACGGCTGCCGATCCTTCAAGATCGCGAAAGAAACTGACGAACATCACCAATCCTAACGCAGCCCCCGCGTGCAGCCCCAGCACCCCCGGGTCAGCGAGTGCGTTCCGCGACAAGCCCTGCATAACAGCCCCAGCTGCTCCCAATCCAGCCCCGGCCAATACCGTTACAACGATACGCGGCAGACGGTATTCGAACAGGACGATATGATCACGCCCGCTGCCACCACCAAACAGTGTATCCAGCACACGCAGCGGTGGAATACGAATCGTTCCGGTATTCAAACTCAATACAATGACGGCAAAGCTGATCGCCGCCAAAGCCAAGCAGACGATCAAAGCCTTTGTCCTTCTTGCATCCCCGGTTCCTAAAGAGCGAATCATTACAAATCCCTCCTTTCCTTACGGGCAAGAAAGAGGAAAAAAGGCACTCCGATAAAGGACACCATAATTCCAATAGCGAGCTCCTCGGGCGGATTCGCCATTCTCGCCCCCAAATCAGCCAACACCAGCAGCACAGCCCCCAATAACGCAGACAGCGGTACGATTTGGCGGTAATCCACACCAATCAGCTTGCGGGCGATATGCGGAATAACCAGCCCTACAAAACCGATGGCCCCGGCTGCGGACACGGACAATCCGGCCAGTACCACCACGGTCAACAGACCCAGCAGCCGGATACGCTTGAGATTTAATCCAAGATTCAGCGCCACCTCATCGCCCATCGAAATCAGTGAAATAGAGCGTGCCAGCCCCATAGACCAGGCGATCACAATCAGCAAAATCGGCGCAAGAATCTCAAGCTGAGACCATTTGATTCCGGCGACACCACCCGCATACCAAAAGGCCAAATCCTGACTCAGATCAAAATAAATCGCAATTCCCGAAGTCATAGAGCCTAGCAGAGCAGCCGTCACTGCTCCAGATACCGTCAATCTCATCGGCGTCAATCCTCCGGGCGCGGAAGCTCCCAGACCAAATACCAGCAAGGTGCTCATCAGCGCCCCGAGGAATGACAATACGATTAACGTCCCATAAGGAAGGTTGGGGAAAAAGGCAAAACTTACAGCGACCACAAACATCGCTCCTGCGTTAATGCCTAACACACCTGTATCTCCCAGCGGGTTGCGCGTAATACCCTGAATCAGAGAGCCTGCCACCGCCAGTGCAGCTCCGATGACAGCCGCCCCCAGCACACGCGGTAATCTCAGCTCATGAATGATCTGATGTGTCATCAATGAACGATCATAGTGAAATATCGCCGCCCATACCGTGCCTAATGTCAAGTCCTTGGCTCCAAGGGAAATCGCGGCAAACATAGCCAAGGCCAGCAGCACAGCAGAACCTATGAATAGCAGCGCCTGCCGAATCCGGCCCGCCCGGAGTAAAGGACGGGCTACCAAGACTACTTCGGGAGTTGTGCCTTCTGTACGAGCCGCATGTTTGTCCGTTTTGCCTTTAAACTGCATTCGTGAGGCCACTCCCTCCATACCTGAAACCACCATAACGCTCATGACGATGGCGATAATGATAATTATTATCAACTTGATTTATAATAGCATGTTTCTATGACATTGCAAGCCAAAAACTGCTCCTCCTATGAGGAACAGTTTTTGGATATACCTAGGTAAGATCGCTATATGGATGACTCCATGTAGCCCACATTTTTTAGTACGTAGGCCAACCTGCGGAGTCCCATTTCAGATCACTAATCAGCAGCTTTGGATTTCCGTTATCAGTGGCATCATACGCATGACGCGCAATCACACTATTGTTATAAATGGACTGACCGCCCGGTCCCTTCCAACGGTCATTCCCCGCATCCAATATGGTTCCGCCGCCATCCATCAGTTTTTTACCACTCTTGTCCACATACGGTCCAGTAATACTGGTGGAGCGACCGTAAATAATTTTGTAATTACTGTTTACGCCCTGGCAGCAGTTATCAATGGAAGCAAACAGATAATAATAACCGTCTCGGTATGTAACATGTGGAGCTTCCAGACCACCAGCGGTACGCTTCGCGATGGAATAAATCTGCCCTGTAGGCTTCATCGTATTTTTGTCCAAACGTGTGATTTTCAGGCCTGTGTTCCAGGAACCGAAGGAAAGCCACGGGTTACCGGAAGCGTCAATGACCAGATTCGGGTCAATGGCATTGTAATCGTCAGATTGCGTCGTACGCAGCACCAGCCCGTCATCTCTCCAGCTCCCTGCTCCTATGCTCGTTGCAGAAGTCAATCCGATGGCCGAAGTGCGGAACCCGAAAGTAGATATGGAGTAGTAAACCCATACTCGTCCATTGTACTTTTGAGCATCCGGTGCCCATATATCATTCGTAGTTTGATTAGGCACATACGATTTCCACCAGGATAGCGGTGATAAGAAGATTTGCGGCAATCTGTAAAAATTGCGTCCATCATCCGACCTTTGTACCTGTATTCCCTGACCCGTGGAGAAAATATACCACGCATTGCCTTCCTTCGTGATGGATGGATCATGTACCGCCACATCGCCAGTTAATGCCCAATGCTCTGCCGATGCGGATGGCATCACGGATAGCAACAACGCAGCCGAGGTTACGGCGGCAAACGCCGTTCGGGCTATTTTACCCCGCACTGATTTTTTCCAAGATTCCAACATTCTACGCACCTCCGAAATAGTTCCATATGATAGAAATCATTTGACACACATATTACATTAGTGTTTATACTTACGAAGTTACCCATATATTAACCTATTAACTTCCGTTTTGTAAACGCTTTATTTCAAATCATAGGAAATTCCCAAACTACGCATAATGTTGTTCATACAAAAAAGGAGCCCCTAGGCTCCTCCCTTGTTAAATCAGCATATTAAACAGATTTTCGTTTTTGTTCAGTTCCGTATATTCGAGCCCCTTGCGGTTCATTCGTTCAATCAAAGGAAGGTAGTCTTCCTTGTGAAACAGCTCAATGCCGACCAGCGCCGGGCCGTTCTCCTTGTCGTTCTTTTTCGTATACTCAAACCTTGTGATGTCATCGTCCGGTCCAAGCACATCCTGAAGAAACTCACGCAGCGCTCCTGCTCTTTGCGGGAACTTTACCATAAAATAATGCTTCAGTCCTTCGTAAATCAGGGACCGTTCCTTAATCTCCTGCATACGGTCAATATCGTTGTTGCCACCGCTGACGATGCAGACAACCGTTTTGCCCTGAATCTGTTCACGATACATATCCAATGCTGCTACAGGCAACGCACCCGCAGGCTCCACAACAATCGCATTTTCATTATACAATTCCAAAATCGCAGTACACGCCTTACCTTCCGGCACCTTCACAATATCGTCCAGGGTACGTGTACAAATGTCATACGTTAACTGACCGACACGCTTAACAGCGGCCCCGTCAATGAACTTGTCTATTTGCTCCAGCGTAACCACCTTGTTCAAACGCATCGCTTCCGTCATCGACGCCGCGCCAAGCGGCTCTACGCCAATTACCTTGGTAGACGGACTGACCGTTTTGAAATACGTGCCTACGCCTGCCGCCAAACCGCCACCGCCAATGGTCACGAACACATAATCCGCTGGCGAATCCAAACTTTCCATCACTTCCATCGCAATCGTACCGTTGCCTGCTATAATTTTCGACTGATCAAACGGATGGATAAAGGTCATCTCCTGCTCGCTGCACACCTTTATCGCCTCATCGTATGCATCGTCGAACGTATCCCCGGTCAGGATCACCTCCACACTGCTGCCGCCAAAGCGACGAACCTGCTTCACCTTCTGATTGGGTGTTGTGCTCGGCATAAATATTTTGCCGTGAATGCCCAGCGCATTACATGAAAAAGCAACACCTTGCGCATGATTCCCCGCACTCGCACACACGATGCCCTTTTCCATCTGCTCGGGAGTCAGGCTGCGAATCATGTTGTAGGCTCCACGGATTTTAAAGGACCGCACGACCTGGAGATCCTCTCTTTTCAGATACACGTTACAGTTATATTTGGCCGACAGGACGGCATCCCGCTGCAAAGGTGTACGTACAATAACCTCACGCAGCATATGATGCGCCCGTACAATATCCTCCATGCTGACGGTTGACGTCATCGGGGCCGGATCGGTTTTCTGGGTTTCTGTTGGTTCCATAGGTTCTCCACGCTCCGCCTGAATATGTCTGTATTTGAAATCTTTCAAATATCATACCACGTTTACCTATAGCTTGTGCAGGTTATAGAGCATGAAAATGAGAATGAAAATCAATTATATTCAAAAAAAGCAGACCGGGACGATCCCCGACCTGCTTTTCCTGACGTTATACGTTTCTTTTATTCAATCGTTCCCTTAATAGCATGGAACATTATCCTTTTACCCCGCCTGCGGTCATTCCCTCAATAAAGTAACGCTGGAAGAACAGAAACACGACGAGAATTGGCAAAATAGCCAGCACCGACCCGGCGATTAGCACATCATAATTGTTGCCATACGGCGTCAACAGACTGGACAGACCAATCGGCAGTGTCAGCATATCGTTGGTACGCAGTACGATCATCGGCCACAGGAAGTTATTCCAGCTATTCATCGCCTGCAAAATAGCCATCGCTGCGAATGCGGGCGCCATCAGAGGCATCATAATCCGCACGAAAATGCCATACTCTGAACAGCCGTCAACCCGTGCAGCATCCATAAAATCCTTCGGTACCCCGCTCAAATATTGACGGAAGAAAAAGATCGGAATCGGCGCGACCACAAATGGCAGAATGACGCCCCATACCGTGTTGATCAGCTTCATGCCGATCATCAGCTTATAGAGTGGAAGCATAATAATTTCTACTGGAATCATCATCACGACCAGTACGAGCGTAAAAATCACATTTTTCAGTTTGAAACGATACATTTCCAGTCCATAGCCCACCATGGCGGACAATATCAGACATAGCACCGTAAATAGGACGGTAATCACAACACTGTTCCAGTACCATTGAAAATAATCCGTCGTCCCCTGAAAGATGAACGCGTAATTTTTCAAGGACATGATGCTCCACTCCAGCTTGAGATTCAAGCCGTACCGCAGCAGCTCCGTCGATGGCTTGAAGGAGGCAAGCGTCACGGCAAATAGCGGAAACAGGGCAAACCCTGCAAACAGGATGAACAGAACAACGAGCAGTGCGGATAACGCGCCTTTTTGCTTCTGAACCATCGCTTAGTCCTCCTTCCGAAACAAGCCAAAAAATTTGAGCTGGACCAGGTTCAGCAGCAGCGTAAATACGAGCAATACAATACCCACTGCGGCTCCGAAGCCCATACTGTTTTGCTCCAGACCTTGACGGTACAGATAACCGACAATTGTTAAGCCGATATCATTCGGAGAGTTGTTCCCGTTCCACAGCATGTAGCTCTCCGTGAACATCGACAACCCTGCATAGATACTAATCGTAAATACGTAGATCGTCACCGGTTTCAGCATCGGAATCGTAATCCGCCAAAAGGAATCAAAGCGGCTGGCTCCATCAATCTGCGCGGCTTCGTACAGCTCGGGGGGAATGTTTTGCAGTCCCGACATGTAATACAGCATATTTACACCCAGCCATCTCCACAAGGCCAGTACGATCAACGCTAAAAATCCGGTGTTGGCGTTCATCAGCCATTTGTACGGCTCCAGGCCGAACACACCAAGCAAGGAATTCATCAGCGAACCGTCCAGTTCTCCGAACATGAGCCGGAAAATCGTCCCCGCCACCACGACCGAGGTCAGTGCAGGTATAAACATCACCGAGCGAAACAGACCTCTGCCTGGCATTTTAGGCGAATTCAACAGGACCGCCAGCACCAGCGGCAGCGGAATCAGCACCACCAGCGTAAGCAAGGTATACAGGACGCTGTTCAGAATCGCTTTTCCAAACGTGGGATTGACCAAATCTTTATAATTTTCCAGTCCGACATAAGTCGTTATGCCAGGCAGCACTTCCTGAAAGCTCATAATGACTGTCGAGATGACCGGGTACGCAAAAAACAGCACAAAAGACAGTAGAAACGGAAGGACAAACACATACGGCGCCGTGCGGCTGGAATGAATAAAGCGGCTCCATCGGCTTCTGGTCGGACGCTGAGGCTTCGGCGGCTGACCTGTCGGTACATTTGCGTTCGTATGAACGGGCGTTGCCATGAATCTCACTCCCTTTCCTGTTGAGGTCTATCTCAATTCATCTGCCAGCTCATGCAGCACCGTGGCCGGATCTTCGCCATTCAGCAGTGTTCGGTAAAGTATTTTATTGCGAACTGCACTGGCGATATCAGGCGTTTTCGGTCCGATATGCACCGCATTGATCTCATCTTTTACCTCAATGAGCGTATCAAAAATATTCGTTCCGAAATAATCCGTAAACTTATTCTTCGCTTTGACTTCCGGCAACGTCCATACTTCACTGCGGATCGGATCAAAGCCGAGCTGCTTCCATATCTCTACATTCCCTTGCTTGGACAGCTTGGCAAAAGCCAGAAAACGCATCGCCAGATCCTGGTGCTTCGATTGGTTCGTGACCACCGTACCGGTTCCGCCCATCCCCGCTGAACGAGAGCCGCCTTTTTCCCACGCTGGCAACGGTCGGATGATGATTTTCCCTTTCAGGTCAGGCATGTAATCCGTAAAACGTCCCATATACCACATCGGCATCCACACCGAAGCGGCTCCGCCTTTGTTCATAAACCCGTAGTATTCCTCCATATGGTGTCCACCGCCCGGAGCAGGAATGGCGATTTTGTCCTTCACCATCTGCTGGAGAAATTCAAGTGTTTTAATATTCGTTTCGTTATCCAGCGTCAGTTCACCCTTGTCATCCAGGAAATCCGATTTTTGCTGGGAGATCATCGGCCAGTAATTCCACAGGTCATTCGTTTCTACGGTCGCCATCGGCTTGCCCGTCTTCGCCAGCACTTGCTTACCCGCCGCAGCATAATCTGCCCATGTCACAATAGAATCCGGGTTTACCCCCGCCTGATCCAAAATTTCTTTATTGTAATACATCACTTCGGCTCCGACATGAAAATCAATACCGTAATACTTCCCGTCCTTACCGTAAATCTGTACTCTGGAAGGCACAATGTTTTTCATCTCCGGGTCAATCACCGGATTGAGCGGAACCAGTTGCGGTATCCCTTTGAGGAAATTACCGATCTTGTTCACCTCGATATCCGCAATATCCGGTGCCCCTACCCCTGATTGCAACGCAATCGACAGCTTGCTGTGGTGGTTATCATATGGAAATGTATTCGCTTTCAAAATAATCGGTTCATCAGGGTGCAGTTGGTTCCATTGGTCGGCCATTTGCAGAAAAAACTTCTCATGCAGTTCATTAAACGTCCACAATACCAGTTCAGTTCCCGGCCCATCCTTTTCGTCGGCCTTGAAAGAACAGCCTTGCAGCAGTCCAGCCAGCAGAACCACCGCCATGAGCATCAACGCCATGCTTTTTCTTCGCAGCAGCATATCCTTCCCCCTTCGCATGATGAAAAGATGATTCCTTAAAATGATTGCGCTTTCTTTCTTATTTAACATCAAGCCAAATTAGTTTACAAGAACATTATTTATAAAAAATACATTTTTAGCGCAAAACTAGCGTCTACATTGCATTATAGGGGGAAATTGAATTGAATGGGGATATGATGATTTTTGCATAAAAAAGCGACCCGGCTCCAATTAAAATTCGGAGTGGGTCGCGCCCTTCTACCTATTCTTGGGAATGTGCTGCCTCGTCCTTAACTTCCTCACGAAACGATCTAATACTTTCTTTGCGGCGGTTATTTTTTTCTTCGATTTGCTTACGCTCCTCGTCACTGATTTCAGAGGAAAATTCATTCAGATACCCTTCAGCTTCATACAGGTTCTGCTGTGTATTCTGGATACTTTGTTGCAAATGTTCAACATTATCGGCTCGATTATCTGGTTTTGCCATTTCGTTTGTCTCCTCCTAATAATGGGATCGCTCACTGGAGCGCTAATCCGTAGCTTGATCGTTATCGGATCATTTTATGCATTCCTGCGCCATTATTAATGAAACGGAGTAACTTCTATTATTTTTCCAGGTCATTCAGGACAAAATGCTCTGCAAACCACTTGCCTGCGGCTTCGGCCTCGGTACGGGTCAATTGGTGACCATTGCGTTCCCAATGTGCATCTACCTGCGCGCCTGCGCCTTCCAGCAAGGTTTGCAGTTCACGGGATTCCGCAACCGGAACAATCGGGTCGTTTTCACCGGAAGACAGGAAGACAGGAACACCATTCAAGTCTGGCAGATTCAATCCACGCAACGGCACCATCGCATGATGGAGAATAGCCCCGCGCAGCGCTTTGGCATCGTGAAAGAGCATGTTGGCCGCTATGTTCGCTCCATTGGAATACCCGAGAGCTACGACGTTGTTGCGGTCAAAATTGTATTGCCCCGCAGCCGTATCCACAAATTCGCTCAGTTCTTTGGTACGAAATACAAGATCCTCTATATCGAACACCCCCTCTGCCAAACGGCGGAAGAAACGAGGCATTCCATTTTCCAGCACATTTCCCCTCACGCCTAACACAGATGCTCCTGGTGCAACCAAATCAGCCAATGGTATCAAATCTTGTTCATTCCCGCCGGTACCGTGCAGCAGCAATAGCACCGGGGCTTGTGGATTACTTCCTTTACGGAAAACGTGTTTCATATCTATTTCCTCCTTAATAAGTATTCAGTATATTCATTTAACATTAAGAATCTTATTTTTTGTATAAATGAATTATAGCGAACTTCCCGACCTTTTACAATCGAAATCAGCAAACCTGCTCTAAACCTTTTTCTAAAATGATGTATTTATCCGTTGACAAGTATCATAGCTCTATTTTACTATTGTATTATATATTTAGAGAATTATCTAAATATCTAAAGGAGTGAGCAAAAATTGAATGATGCCTTTAAAGCCTTGGCCGATCCGACCCGGCGCAAAATATTGCAGCTTTTGAAAGAGAAAAGCATGAGCGCAGGCGATGTCGCCGAGCATTTTCAAATCAGCAAGCCCAGCATATCCCACCATCTGAATCTGCTAAAGCAGGCGGGACTTGTGCTGGATGAGCGACAGGGACAAAGCATTATTTACACCTTGCATACAACGGTTGTAGCGGATGTCATCGGTTGGATGTTCAGCATCGCCCAATCTGATGCCCCTGTAAAACAAAATTCGAAGGACACCAAGGATACGGAGGAATCTGAATGAAATCACCTGTGAGATGGAGCTTTATGGATGTTTTAACGACTTTGATTGCCTTATCACCTGCTATAGGCGCTTTACTGCTGTATAACCGGCTTCCCGATGTGCTGGCCTCTCATTTTAGCTTTGACAATACAGCAGACGGGTATATGAGTAAAAACAGTTCTATTCTCATGCTGGTGCTGTTGGGGCTGGTGCCTTTGCTCCTTCGGCTATCCCGCTACATGGACCCTAACAGAGCAAATTTCGAGAAATTTGCTAAAGCCTATGAGGTTACGCGTGTAGGCACTTCGCTCATTCTCGCTATAGCCGGTTGGGGAATGCTGCTGTATAACCTGAATTATCAGTTGCAGATGGTTACAATCATTTATGGAGTGCTGGGCCTGATGCTGCTGGTGCTGGGTAATTATTTGACTCAGGTACAGCCTAACTTTTTCTTCGGCATCCGCACACTATGGACGCTGAAGAACCCGGAGGTATGGCGTAAAACGCACCGTTTCGGCGGCCCTATGATGATGCTTGGTGGTGCTTCGGGCCTGGTGGCGGCATGGGTCGGTGGAGCGGCGGGAACGGTCATTTTTCTCACTGGAATGGGTATATCCGTCGTCGCCCCCATCCTCTACTCCTTCCTCCTTTATCGCAAATTAAATCAAAAGTAGGGATAAACAAAGAACCTCCAAAACCACGATACACGTGGAATTGAAGGTTCTTTTTCATTCTAAAACTAGAACAACAGCTTATCGGGATGAGTGCCCACACGCTCATCAAGATGAAGTGCGTTGATTCGGTTAATATCCTCTGCCGTCAGTTCAAAATCGAACAAATCAGCATTTTCGCGGATACGATGTGCGGTTACAGATTTGGGAATCGTCACGATACCCCGATCCAGATGCCAGCGCAAAATAACCTGCGACGAGGTTTTGCCGTATTTTGCAGCAATCTCAACGATATCCGCTTGCTCGGTCAATTTACCCTTCATCAGTGGACTCCATGATTCAAGCTGAATCTGGTGCTCCCGGCAGTATTGATGCAGCTCTTGCTGTGTCAGACGCGGATGAAGCTCCACTTGGTTGATTGTAGGCACGATGTTGCTATCTTTCAGGAGGTTTTCGAGGTGGTGAACTTGGAAGTTGCTGACTCCGATAGCGCGTACGCTTCCTTCTTCATACAGGCGTTCAAATGCCTTCCAGGTTTCCTTGTACTTGTCCTTGCCAGGCCAATGAATGAGATACAGATCAATGATGTCCAGACCCAGTCGCTTACGGCTTTCATCGAAGGCACGCAGTGTTGAGTCGAAGCCCTGATCCTCATTCCACAGCTTGGTGGTAATGAAAAGTTTTTCTCTATCCGCCCCGCTGTCACGGATGGCTTGTCCAACCAATTCCTCATTGCCATAGATCGCCGCCGTATCAATGTGACGATAGCCCACCTCAATGGCCGTTTTGACTGCTTCGTAGACCTCATTGCCTTCCGCCTTGTACGTACCAAAACCCAGCCAAGGCATCTGAACTCCATTATTCAGTACAGTTGTATCCGCAATGTTCCCCATGTCTATCTCCTCCTGTTCCTGATTATGATTTAGAAAACGGGCTGATTACAATTTTGTTGCATCCTGAAAAGCATTGACTTGAAGCGGAGCAGCCAGCAATTCTTTAGCTGCGGCAACAAATGCCTGGAAATGGGCAGACTTGTTATGGAAATCTACAGCAGCAGCATCTTTCCACTCTTCAACCATGGTAAAAGCGTTGGGATCATTCAGATCCTGCATCAGCGTGTAGCGTACATTACCTTCTTCGGCTTGTGATGCGCTAATCAAACCCTTGGTTTGTTCCAGAAAAGCCTCTCTTTTTTCAGGTAAAACTTTCATATCAGCATGAATAATAATCATGATATTTTCCTCCTCACATTATGTAACTATTTCTATTATAGACCATTCATTCGACAGATTAAAAGTGCGGGCGTTCCTGTAATACAGTAAAATGGATCGTGTTGGAGAGAAAATCAGGCGATCGACCCTCCTATATCTTGCTTGACAGCGGTGAATGCACGTGTGTTTTCAGACAAAACTAATCCTTTTCATATCCCTTTTAGTGCTGGTGGTCACCGGGCTGTTGGGATCATCCTTTCGATATATGCTCACCTCTCTGCCCTGTATGGAATTCCCGCAGGCATCGTGACAGCCATTATTGGCGCACCGTACTATCTGTATTTGCTGTTACGGGAACGCAAGCAAAAAGGCAACGGGTAGGGGTTACATTTCCACCTGTACACCAATGCGCTGATTGATTTCTTTTCTGAACGATTCATCACGCAATAGCCGTTCTTTAAATTCATTCATCATATTTTGCAAGGAGGCATTCGTGAACGGGTCCAGGTCGTTAAAGAAGACCGCCATTTCCGTCGAATGTCCTTCCTTGTCCGTCGCATACATGGCCAGGGTGAGGACATATTCGGTAGATCCGCCCTTTTGTCCGGAATGTTGTAGCCATTCCTGATTTTCCGGATGATCCATCAGTTGCTCCATGACCTCAGACAATAATTTTTGCTCGGCTTTAGTAAAGCCTTGACGGCTATTCAGCTTACTCATCAAGGACGCATAATCCGCCGTCGTCGAAGCTATAAAACGTTCCGTATTCATTCGATCAAATTCCCGATCATACCATGTCGCGATAGCGGCATTTCTCTTATAAGAACCGCTCGTATCACGAGCCAGCTTGTTATGGATCATCTGGGCATGTTGGCGGAACTGCACATCAGACATCGCTTGAACGGCTGCTTTGGCAGAATTGCTATACTTTGCACCATCCCATGCCCGTCCCTGGGTCTCTCTCATCCATTCATAAGGAATCAGAATGGAAGATACAAATGGATAAATCGGATCATGATCCTGGAGTCCCAAGGTAGTTTTCGTTTGGTTAATCTGTTCCAAGCCCAGTCTGTCCATTAAATACTCGGTATTGGCATTGGAGCTAAACCGAATCATCCCTTTAGCGACTTCGCGCATAGATACGGTTCCGTTCTTCAACTGTCCTTTGGCTTCCATCTCCTTCAACCATGCCGGATGTGCGCCACCATTCAGACGCGGTAGATAGAATCGCTCCAGCGCAGTCAGCTTGATCCGTTCATCCGGGTTGATTGTACCTGCCGCCGCCTGCTTGGCATATTCCACCGCAATCACCGTCTTGACTGTACTCGCCAAGGGCATCATCCGGTGTTCCTCACGACCTGCCAGCTTCTTTCCATCCCTCAGAATCGTAATGGATGCTTTCTCTGGATGTTCCTCTAAAAAGCGCAGCACGCGATGGGCGCTATCCTGCTCAATCGTTTCCTCCTTAGCGTCAGCTGCAATGGCAGTTGCGGGCCGAACAGTATCCGGGGTATTAGCCATTCTGTCCTGCTTCGATGATGGCAATCCCACTGCCATACCAATCACGATGAGTACCGCAGCCAAGCCCATCGCTATGATCACAAGCTGCTTTCGTTTCACTATATACCTCCCCCCGTATGCACTCAGCATACAGGTTTATTTTCCCATTTTTATACTTCAGTTTCTATTGTAAACGAAAACAAAGCACAAAAAGTTTCATTACATGTCATATTTGAAAATAAATTCAAAAAGGAGAGCCTCCCTGCATATAACACAGGTTGACTCTCCTTCACTAACCTTCCACCCTTACGCTGGATGTGGTACTTCTGTTCCGTTTAGGATCAGGCGCATGCGAATCTCCGCTTTTAAGGAATCGGATACGGCACAATATTTTTCCTTACCCATCTGAATCGCTTTCCACACGCGGTAATCCGGAACATCGCCATCTACATGGAACGTCAGATCAATCGCTGTAAAACCCTTCGGCATTTCTTCCCTACGCGTACCTTCTGCGTCAATATCAATACGGGTAATGTCCGACAGGAAGCGATCCAGAATCATCGTAATATCAATGCCAATACATCCCGCCAGACCCGCCAGCAGCAACTCCATCGGTGTCATGCCTTTGCCATCGCCGCCATAAGCTGCCGTAGCATCCATCCCAACGGAATAACCGGACGGTCCCTCCGAGGTAAACGCACGTTTGCCGTGCCAAGTTGTAGATACTTTCATGTTCAAAGGCCTTCTTTCATCTTAATAATCTATAATCTGTTCTTATTCTCGCTTCAAAACTCACTGATTTGACGCAAAAATTTCTGTGTTCTCTCATGCTGGGGAGCCTCGAAAAACGCCTGTGGCGCAGCCTTCTCCAAAATCACACCATCCGCCATAAATACAACCTTGTCCGCCACCTCGCGGGCAAATTTCATTTCATGAGTGACGACGACCATCGTCATCCCGTCCTGGGCCAGCTCCCGCATAACGCCCAGCACCTCCCCGACCAGCTCGGGATCGAGCGCTGATGTCGGCTCGTCGAATAGCATGATTGCCGGGTCCATCGCCAGCGCACGCGCAATCGCTACCCGCTGCTGCTGTCCACCGGACAAACGCGAAGGATGAGCATCCTGCTTGTCCGACAAACCCACACGCTCCAGCAACCGCTGTCCGATGGACATAGCCTTGTCACGCGGCATTTTTTTCACTGTCAGCAGCCCTTCAATGACATTGCCGATTGCTGTTTTGTGCGGATACAGATTGAATTGCTGAAATACCATCCCCGTCTGCCTGCGAATATCACGAATGGCTGCTTGCCGGGTACGAAGAGGAGCCGTAGCATTTACCTCGATCCCGTTCACCTCAAACTTGCCGGAAGACAATTCCTCCAGACCGTTCAAGCAGCGCAGCAAGGTGCTTTTACCCGAACCACTCGGGCCGAGCAACACGACGATTTCACGCGCGGCCACCTGAAAATCAATGCTTTTTAACACTTCCACCTGACCGAAGCGTTTACCCAAACCGCTTGTTGTTATCATCCTCTATCATCTCCACCTTAATAAGCTCGGGCCAGACGCTTTTCCACCCGCTCCAGTATAGCGGAGAACCCAATGCTCATGATCCAGTACATGATGCCAATTTCGAGCAAAAACGGCATATAGCGCAGATACTGTGCCTGTAAAAGCTGTGCCTGACGCATCAGCTCACTTACCCCAATCACCGAAACGAGCGACGTTTCCTTAAGCATACCGACAAATGTATTGCCCATCGGCGGAATCGCAATTCGCACGGCCTGCGGAAGAATGATGCGCCACATCGTTTGACCCGGTGACATTCCGGTTGCATAGGCCGCTTCGGTTTGACCCTTTGGCACCGCTAAAATAGCCCCACGAAACGTCTCCGATAAATACGCCCCTGTATTGATACTTAGTGCAAGACAAGCAGCCGTCAGCGAGCCAAACGATATTCCGTAATCATCCAGTCCATAGTAAATGACCGCAATCTGCACCAAAACCGGTGTTCCCCGAATGATAGATACATAACTCCCCGCCAGCCAACGAACCGGACGATTTCCCTTTAAGCGGGCGACTGCCACCACCAAGCCGATCATAAGGCCAAATAGCATGGAAACAATCGTGATATACAGCGTATAATAAGCGCCCTTCAACAAAAAAGGAACGTTTTCCCACATTAATTCAAGCATCGTATATATTCCCTTCTTTCAGACGAGTGGCTCCATGTCAGCATAAAAGCCAAGACCGGAGCCAGACGCCTGTAACAGGCTTACGTTATTCTTTCGGCTCCTCGCCGAACCATTTTTTGAAAATCGTTTTATAGGTGCCGTCTTCCTTCATTTCTTTCAGAGCCTTGTTCAAGGCTGCTTTGAGCTCAGGAGTATCCTTGTTAATAGCCACACCCGCTTGGTCGGATTTAATTGGCTCGCCTACCGCCTTAATCTGGAAGCCATTTTTATCAACAATGGGCTTGAGTGCATACAGATTGTTGATTGTTGCGTCAATTCGACCAGAGTTCAGATCCTTCAAGGAAGTAATGACATCATCATACGTTTTAATCTCAAAATCGCCGACCTTCGGCAGCACTTCGTTACGCAGATAGGACTCATCATTTGTTCCCAAGCCGACACCAATCGTTTTACCTTTAAAATCCTCCAGCTTGGTAATATCGTTTGTTTTGTTGTTCACGATGATATTTACATTGTTGGTGATATACGGCTCTGTGAAATCAATGACCTTTTCACGGTCTGGCGTAATCGTCACCTGGCTAATCACCGCATCGAATTTCTTCTTTTGCAGACTTGGAATGAGTCCCGAAAATTCTTGTGCCGTGAACTCCGCTTTGACCCCGATACGCTTCGCCAATTCATTCGCGATATCAACATCAAATCCGTCCAATTCCTTTTTATCGTTCAAAAAATTGTACGGCTGGTACGTCCCCATCATTCCAACCTTGATCACTCCAGCCTTCTTGATTGCTTCGAGCTGATTACCCGCTGCCGCCTCATTGCTGCTGCCCGCTCCGTTGCTGCTGTTGGCAGCTTCCGGTTTCGTTCCACAAGCGCTCAGCACCAGACTGAACATGGCCAAAGCCATCAGTGTAGTTACCAGGAACCCTCTTTTACGTGTTTTCATGAATCGTTCTCTCCTGTCTGGATGTAAATGATTGAGTACATATGTGTATTTTGGCTCTATTATTCGCCTCTTACTGCCAATTCATGCGATGTGGACTCCCACACGCCTAGCCTTGACTCAACAGCCCGTAAAATTCAAAATTAGCCGCTTCTGCCGCCAATCGTTTAGCCGTTACCTGCGTAATGTTGTCATGTGTTCCCTCGGAACCAAATAGCCAGCGTGTAATAACACCTTCGATCATGCTCATGAGCAGCGCTGCCCGTAATTCGACATCCAATCCGGCGGGTAGCATGTTCAGCTCTATCGCCCGCTCCATATTGCGTCGAAAGGCCAGTTCCATCGCGATTCTCGTCTCCCGAATGCTCTGGCGTACCGGTTCATCAACACCGCTGCCGATCAGGAGTAATCCCATCAGATAGCGGTTCTCCAATGCAAAATCAAACAGACGGACAAACAGCGCTTCGGATGCTTTAACCATATCAGCCAGCGTGCCTGCATCACGGCGGTATCCTTGTCCTATTGCTGCCAGCAGTTGTTCGCGGCCTGTAGCGATAATCTCCAGTGCCAGCGCTTCTTTACTTTTAAAATGCCAATAAAACGTGCCTTGGGCCACTCCGGCCTCGACCACGATATCTGAAATCTTCGTTTGATGATACCCTTGCTCGGCGAATCGCTTCAATGCAATGTGAAGAAGCTGTGTTCTGCGATCGGTTTCGGCTGTTTCTTCTCCCGCGTGATCAACCAATGGTCCATTCGCGGCTGTCTCGGACTGCTTCGCCTTCCTTGGCTGCATAGGTTTCCTCCTCCCGATTGATCAGTCAGTCAGTTTTTTATTTTTAATCCTATAGGATAAGTATACTTTTGTCAAACGAAAAAAAGAGAACCTCCGAAGAGGTCCTCTCTATCTTGTAAAAACGCTTCTATAGCAGTGCTTTTGCCGCAATATCCGTACGGTTTTGCTTGCCTTCAAAGGTAATACGTGCTGCCTGTTCATACGCCTTGTCCCGCGCTTCGGCAATATCACGTCCCAAGCCGACCACGCCCAACACACGTCCGCCGTTTGTGACCCACTCGCCCTGTTCATTGATGCCTGTACCGGCATGAAACACGGTGGCTTCATTCGCCTGATCCAGTCCGTGGATCGGTACCCCTTTGGCGTACGTACCGGGATAGCCACCGGAAGCCAATACCACACATACCGCCGCTTCATCTTTCCACTCAATCTCCACCTGATCCAGCGTGCCATTCACAGCAGCCAGGAAAATATCAAGCAGATCAGATTTTAGCCGTGGCAGTACAACCTGCGTTTCCGGATCACCGAAGCGTGCGTTAAACTCAATTGTCTTCGGCTTTCCGTCCGGCGAAATCATCAATCCGGCGAATAAAACACCCCGGAACGGACGACCCTCAGCCACCATCGCTTTTGCCGTCGGCTTAATGATGGTCTCAATGGCTTCCTCAATAATCGAATCGGCTATATGCGGTAATGGGGAATACGTGCCCATCCCCCCGGTATTCGGCCCTTTGTCACCATCAAAAATAGGCTTATGATCTTGCGCCGCTGCCATCGGGCGAACCGTTTCACCATCCACAAAGGAAAGAATCGACATTTCCTGTCCTGCCAGAAACTCCTCGATCACGACCTGCGCACCGGCTTCGCCGAACACCTTCGCTACCATAATGTCGGATAAAGCCTTTTCCGCTTCCTCCATAGAGTAAGCGACCGTTACCCCTTTGCCTGCTGCCAGTCCATCCGCCTTAATGACCACAGGAATCGGCTGCTCCTTCAAATAGGCATGTGCTTCCTCATAGGTATAAAACTTCCGATAGGTTGCTGTCGGAATATGGTATTTGTGCAGCAGATCCTTCATGAAGATTTTGCTGCCTTCAATTTCTGCTGCATTTTTACGCGGTCCGAATACCGGAATGCCTTTCGCTTCAAAAGCATCCACAATACCGTCTGCCAGCGGATCATCGGGGCCAACCACAACAAGTCCGACCTTTTTGGATTCCGCCAGCTCTGTCAACGCGTTAAAATCACTCACCGGAATCGGTACGCACTCCGCCAACTGCCCGATGCCAGCATTGCCCGGCGCGCAGTAGATTTGTCCGGCCTTGGGGCTTTTTTTCAGTGCCCACACAATTGCATGCTCGCGGCCGCCCCCACCGATAACCAAAATATCCATTCAGGTGATTCCTCCCGCTCCCGTTATGGTGTCAAGATTTTGCAAAATCCTCGTGTGAGAGAATGCTGCTGCATTCTCAGCTAATACAAGCTAGTGTTTGAAATGACGCACGCCTGTGAAGACCATCGCAATGCCGTGTTCGTTAGCAACCTTGATGGATTCTTCGTCCTTGATGGAGCCGCCCGGCTGAATAACTGCCGTAATGCCTGCTTGGGCTGCCAGCTCCAGCGTATCGCCCATCGGGAAAAATGCGTCAGATGCCAGCACAGCACCTTTTGCTTTGTCTCCAGCCTGCTCGATAGCGATTTTAGCCGCTCCGACACGGTTCATTTGTCCCGCACCCACGCCAATTGTCATATTGTCTGCCGCCAGTACGATCGCATTGGACTTCACATGCTTAACCACTTTCCAGCTAAACAAAAGCTGTTTCAGTTCCTCCTCGGAAGGTGCACGATCTGTCACTACAGTAAGCGCGTCCAGGTCTACAGCGTGAATGTCGTTCTGCTGAACAACCATGCCCCCTTCGATGGAAGTAACTACGAAACGGCTCTCAGCCTGTTCAGATGTGGGCAACTCGCCCAGATCGAGCAAACGGATATTTTTCTTTTTCGTCAAAATCTCCAGTGCTTCTTCCGTAAAGCCCGGTGCCTGTACAATTTCCAAAAAGATTTCGCTCAGCTTCTTCGCTGTATCGCCGTCAATAATCCGGTTAGCGGCTACGATGCCGCCAAAAATGGAAGTTGGATCAGCCGCATACGCCTTGCTGTACGCTTCATAAATGCTGCCGCCGATTCCTACGCCGCAAGGATTCATATGCTTAACAGCTACCACTGCTGGCTCGCTAAATTCTTTAACAATTTGCAGGGCCGCATTAGCATCGTTGATATTATTGTAGGACAGTTCCTTGCCGTGAAGCTGCTTCGCTGTCGTCAGTGTACCCTTCGCCGCCAACGGCTGACGGTAGAATGCTGCCTGCTGATGCGGATTCTCGCCATAGCGCAAATCCTGAATTTTTTCATAGGTTACCGTGTAACGCTCAGGCAAAGGCTCGCCTGTCACATTCGACAAATAATCAGAGATGAGCGCGTCGTATGAGGCTGTATGACGGAAAACCTTTGCTGCCAAACGCTTACGAGTGTTCAGCTCCGTATCGCCATCCTTGCGGATTTCGTCCAGCACTGTACTGTAATCATCCGCATCTACTACCACACTTACGAATGCATGGTTTTTCGCCGCAGAACGCAGCATGGTTGGACCGCCGATATCAATATTTTCAATCGCGTCCTCATAGGTTACACCGGGTTTGGCGATCGTTTCCGCAAAAGGATACAGATTCACAACGACCAGATCAATATAATCCAGTCCAAGCTCCTTCATCTGACGCTGATGCTCCTCATTATCCCGAACAGCCAGCAGGCCGCTGTGTACCGCAGGATGGAGTGTTTTAACACGTCCATCCATAATTTCAGGAAATCCTGTTACCTCTGAAATGCCGATGACAGGAATACCCTCCTTCGACAACAAGCTGCTCGTTCCCCCTGTCGAAACGATTTCCACACCCAATTTGGACAACTCGCGGCAAAATTCCACGATCCCCCGTTTATCTGATACGCTGACAAGCGCTCTTTTAATACTCACCATTTCTCCTCCTTTAGCTCTTTATCAATTTATTTCCCGAGAAATATCGGAAAATGCCTATACGGCATCCTTGATATGACAATGATGTGACAAATTACAATCATCTTTAGAGAAGTGAAATCACCTTACGGCCATCCAATTGGATTTTGCCTTGAGCCAGTCTGCCAACCACCTCTGGATATAACTGACGTTCCACGGATTGAATGGCTGCGGATAAGGATTCCGCTGTATCATGGTCGTGTACTTCTACGACACGCTGGGCAATAATTGCTCCAGTATCCATCCCCCCGTCCACAAAATGAACGGTGACCCCGCTTACCTTGACCCCATAGGCCAATGCCTGTCCCACAGCATCTTTCCCTGGAAATGTAGGAAGTAGCGACGGATGAATATTGATGATTTTTCCGGCGTAGGCATCTACCATGACACTGGATAACAAACGCATGTAGCCTGCTAACACGATGAGATCAATGGATTTCTGCTCCAGCAAAGATACCAGTTCACGCTCATAATCTTCGCGGGAAGCATATTCCTTGGGTCGAAAAGTGTGACACGCAATTCCGGCTTTCTGTGCTCTGGCTACGGCAGGAGCCGCAGGCTTGTCACAGATCAGCAGTTCCACCGTTGCCCCGCCCAGTTCTTCCCGCACAGCCGCATCCACCAATGACTGAAAATTCGTTCCTTCCCCTGATGCAAAAACAGCAACCCGGTACTCGTTCATTACACCTCGGCTCCCGTAAAGGTCACGATAGAACTGCCTTCCGTTACTTTTCCGATCACATAAGCGGCTTCGCCCTGTTCTTTCAGAACTTCCAGTGCAGTCTGTGCATGCTCTTCGCCTACAACGATAACCATACCAATCCCCATATTAAAGGTTGTGAACATGTCTTTGTTGGAGATTGCGCCTTTTTCCTGCATGAGCTGGAAGATCGGCAGAATCGGCCAAGCTCCGTATTCTATATCCACATTAACGTGATCCGGCAGCACTCTAGGGATATTCTCGATAAAACCGCCGCCCGTGATATGCGCCATGCCTTTTACCTTTACCTTGTCCAACAATGCCAAAACGGATTTCACATAGATTTTCGTAGGCTCCAGCAGTACATCGCCCAGTTTGCCGTTCAAGCCTTCGATTTCATCATGCAGACTGTATCCTTGCTGTTCCAACAACAGCTTGCGAACCAGTGAGAAACCATTACTGTGTACTCCGCTGGAGGCCAGTCCGATAACCGTATTTCCGGGGGCAATGGAACTGCCGTTAATGATCTTGCTTTTATCTACAATCCCTACCGTGAATCCGGCAATATCGTATTCACCTTCGCTGTACATCCCCGGCATTTCTGCTGTTTCACCGCCAACCAGCGCACAACCCGACTGATGGCAGCCCTCAGCGATCCCGGCAACAATGGCTTCGATTTTCTCAGGTATAACCTTGTCACAAGCGAGGTAGTCGAGAAAAAAGAGTGGCTCAGCGCCCCCGACGACAATATCGTTCACACACATCGCAACCGCATCAATACCAATGGTGTCATGACGATCCATTGCAAAAGCAAGCTTCAGCTTCGTGCCAACTCCATCCGTACCAGAAACGAGTACAGGCTCCTCGTACTTATCCTTATTCAGGCCGAACAACGCACCGAATCCGCCCAAATCCGTCAGCACTTCGGGACGGAAGGTACGTTTGACGTGCTTTTTCATCCGTTCTACTGCTTCATTACCGGCAGCGATATCTACCCCTGCGTTTTTGTATGCTTCGGACATTCATGAACACTCCTTCAAATGATTGACCCTCCTAAGTCCTCCCTAGTAGGGAGGATTCCATGGGGCTGCTCCCCCTGGACCCCTCAAGAGTCGGTCAGATGCGTAGGGTTGGGTGTTGCTTGGTGGTTGGTTCGTGCTGTGAGTCGCGTGTTGTCCTTGTGATTGGCGGGATTTTCCCGCCAACCACAAAGACACGCTTTAGAACGTGGCCGCCTTTGCGGCGGCGGGCACGTCCCAGGCTGTTTGCTTCGCAAAGGCGGGGACGTGCCGGGCAAAGAAGTGAGCCGCACCAACGGCTGGCTTACTTCTTTGCCCTTTGAGGCAGGCAGCTTCGCCCTGCCTGCTATTGAGCCTCGCTTCGCTGGCTCACGGGCGGCTTTACGGCCGCCCGTTAAAAACTCATGGCATGAAATAGTTATGCCATGAGTTTTTAACTGCCTTTCCTATCCTCTTCCCCGTGGGAACAGAAGAGGTACAGGCACTGCTGCAAAAGGATGCCGCTCTGAGGAACGCAGCGGGTGGAAGGATTCTGGAGAAGCGAAGCGTTCGCCTTTGCCGCTGGATTCTAACCCTATAAGGGTTATTCCAATCCATGAATCCAGCGGCAACAGCGATCGTAAGAACCTTCCACACGCGGAGTGGCCCCCTCAGAATCGCATCATCCCCACACCACCATGCGCCGCTGTACCTCTTTTGTTCCCCTTTTATCAACAACTACATCCGAGCTTTTCTTCGCCCTTGAAATCCACTTGAGTGGGATAATCATTATCGAAGCAGGCCAGGCACAAACCGCCTTTGTAATCCTCTTCGTTATATCCGCCTACAGCGGCGATCAAGCCCTCAGCGCTCATAAAATAGAGCGAATCGGCGTTAATCTCCTGGCGGATTTCCTCGACTGTTTTGGACGACGCGATCAGTTCCCGGCGATCCGGCGTGTCGATGCCGTAGAAGCACGGGTTTTTGAAAGGCGGCGAGGTGATGCGTACATGTACCTCTAGCGCGCCTGCATCCCGCAGCATATTCACGATGCGTCGGGACGTGGTGCCCCGCACAATGGAATCGTCGATCATGATGACCCGTTTACCTTCGACAACACGGCGTACGGCGCTCAGCTTCATTTTCACACCCTGCTCGCGCAGCTCCTGACTCGGTTGGATGAAGGTACGTCCGGTGTATTTATTTTTAATCATGCCCAATTCATAAGGAATACCTGTTTGCTCTGCATAACCAATCGCCGCAGAAATACTGGAATCCGGTACCCCGGTAACCAAATCAGCATCAACAAAAGCTTCCAACGCCATTTGGCTGCCCATTCTTTTACGTGCAGCATGAAGATTGGCTCCGTTCAAGTCACTGTCCGGACGGGCAAAATAAATATATTCCATCGCGCACAGTGCTTTACGATGCTTGCCTTCACTGTAGCGGTCTTCATGCAGCCCGTTTTTGTCCAGCACCAATAGCTCACCCGGCTCGATATCGCGCAACAGCTCTGCTCCAATCGTTTCCAAAGCACAGGATTCAGAAGCAAACAAATATGCATCACCCAATCTGCCCATCGTCAACGGACGCAAGCCGTTAGGATCGGAAGCTACCAGCAGCTTGTCGTTGGTCATAATGAGAAAAGCAAACCCACCGACAATACGCTTCAATGCATCTTTGGCGGCCTCCACCAAATCCTTGGACGACCGAGCGATCAAATGCGCTACTACTTCTGTATCGCTTGTCGTTTGAAAAATAGACCCGCCCTGCTCCAGCTCATGCCGGATTTGCAAAGCATTCACGATATTTCCGTTCGTCGCTACCGCTAGATCACCATCACGATACTTGAACACCAAAGGCTGTGCATTCGTTAGCTTACTGTCTCCACTTGTCGAGTAGCGCACATGTCCTATCGCAATGTCGCCTGTCAGCGAAGCCATCAAATCTTTATTGAACACTTCTTTTACAAGGCCCATTCCACGATGATAATGGAACTCGTTTCCACTGCTCACACAGATGCCCGCACTTTCCTCCCCACGATGTTGGAGCGCATGCAATCCGTAATATGCTAGAGAAGCAGCATCGGAGTGTCTGTACACCCCGAATACGCCGCATTCCTCTTTTAATTTATCAAACAGCCCCTCTTTACCAGAGCCTTCATTATAATAATCTCCAGTCCACAACGTCCGTGCTGTTATTTCATCAGACATGGAATGACATCCTCCCAGATTTGCTTCAAACTGGCGACTGCCTCGTTCAAAGCGGGTTGTCCGTTCACCTCAACTGTCAATTGTGATCCTTCAACTTTTCCTAATACCGTAACTGGCACTTCCAAACCACGCAGATGTGCTTCCAGCGCAGACGCTTGATCTGGCGATGCAGATAACAAAATGCGGGACTGACTTTCGCTAAACAAAGCATGGTCAGGACGCAAGGTCGTTTCTACGTTGACCTGTGCTCCCAATCCGCCGCTAATTCCAGATTCCGCAAGCGCTACAGCCAAACCGCCCTCTGCCAGATCATGCGCGGATTGTACCAAGCCTGATTGGATGGCGCTAAGCACCGCATTCAGCAGCTTTTTCTCCACGTTCAAATCCAGCTCAGGCGGTCGTCCTTCGGATACACCGTGTACGACAGCCTGAAACTCACTGCCTCCCAGTTCGGCCTTCGTTTCTCCCACCAGGAAAATCACGTCGCCTTCGGCTTTAAAACCTTGTGTCGTAATATGATCCGTATCATGCACCAGACCCACCATGCCGACAACGGGCGTCGGATAGATGGAACCTTTGGTATTTTCGTTGTATAAGCTGACGTTGCCCCCGATGACAGGTGTATCCAGTACGCGGCAAGCTTCTGCCATCCCGTCTACAGCTTTTTCCATTTGCCAGAAAATATCCGGTTTCTCAGGGTTACCGAAGTTCAGGTTGTCCGTAATCGCTAGCGGTTCGCCGCCGGAGCATACAATATTACGTGCTGCTTCGCTGACCGCAATCCGTCCGCCTACCTCTGGATCAAGGTATACATAACGTCCGTTACAATCCGTCGTCATGGCAAGTCCCTTGCGGGTTCCGTGCACGGTCACTACTGCCGCATCCGAGCCCGGACGAACGGCCGTGCTGGTGCGAACCATGTAATCATACTGCTCATATACCCATTTTTTACTAGCTACACTTGGCGAAGACAGTACCTTTTTCAACGCACCGTTCAAATCCGTCACTTCTGCATAACGCAGTGTGTCAATGGTAGCGTTCTGCTCATAATAAGCAGGAACTTCAGAAGGCTTGTCGTAAATCGGACACTCGTCCACCAGCGCCGTCACTGGCATGTCACCCACCACTTCACTGTGATGGAACAAACGCAAACGTCCGTCATCCGTCACCTTACCAACCTTGGCACAAATCACACCCCAACGCTCGAAAATTTCAAGCGCCTGTGCTTCATCCTTCGGTTCTACTACGAACAGCATGCGTTCCTGAGATTCAGACAGCATCATTTCATAAGGTGTCATACCCTCTTCACGCTGGGGTACCTGATCCAGATACAGCTCCAGACCGTTGCCAGCCTTACTCGCCATCTCCGCGCTGGAGCAGGTAAGTCCTGCCGCACCCATATCCTGAATACCCAACACAATACCGCTGTCGATCAGCTCCAGACATGATTCCATAACCAGCTTCTCCATAAATGGATCGCCTACCTGAACCGCCGTCCGATTCGCTTCGGATTCCTCGGTCAGCTCAACCGATGCGAATGTCGCTCCATGAATCCCGTCACGGCCTGTCGGCGGTCCCACATAAAACACCGGGTTACCGACCCCTTTAGCAACACCACGCTGGATTTTATCATGGTCAATCAGTCCGACACACATCGCATTGACGAGTGGATTGCCTTCGTAGCTTTCATCGAATACAACCTCGCCGCCGACCGTCGGAATACCGATACAGTTCCCGTATCCGGCAATACCGGATACCACATGCTCGAACAAATATTTCACACGGTCGCTCTCCAGCTTGCCAAAACGCAGGGAGTTCAGCACCGCCACAGGTCTTGCGCCCATCGAGAAAATATCACGGATGATGCCGCCGACCCCTGTCGCTGCCCCCTGAAAAGGTTCCACAGCCGACGGATGGTTATGACTTTCGATTTTAAATACAACTGCCTGATTATCACCGATATCTACAATCCCTGCGCCCTCACCCGGTCCCATCAGAACTCGTGGGCCACTCGTTGGAAAACGACGCAGCAACGGCTTGGAGTTTTTGTAAGCACAATGCTCTGACCACATGACACTGAATACACCTATCTCCGTATAGTTCGGCTGACGCCCCATGAATTCACAGATCAACGCATATTCGCTGTCCGACACACCCATCTGCTGATACAGTTTATGTTCGGCAACCTGCTCTGCCGTTGGTTCCTTAGCGGATACTTGCTGCGCCATGACGATCCCTCCAAGCGTTCAAAATAGATGTAAACATACGTTTGCCGTCATCCGTTCCAAGCAATGCGTCCACCGCGCGTTCCGGGTGAGGCATCATGCCCAGCACGTTTCCTTGTTCATTACAAATCCCTGCGATATCCGTCACAGAACCGTTTGGATTATCTTTATACGTAAATACGATCTGGTTATTCGCCTGCAAGCGAGCCAGCGTCTCATCATCACAGTAATAGTTGCCTTCACCGTGGGCGATCGGAATAATGATCTCTTCACCAGCAGCATAATCTCTTGTAAAAGGTGTTTGGTTATTCGCAACCTGCAACACCGTATCCCGGCATAGGAATTTCATCGACAGATTACGGCGTAAAGCCCCTGGCAGCAGCCCAGCTTCGGTCAGAATTTGAAATCCGTTGCAAATGCCCAAAATATATTTGCCCTCGGCAGCCGCTTTGGCAACTTCCTTCATCACCGGAGCAAACCGGGAAATCGCGCCGCAACGCAGGTAATCCCCGTAGGAGAAGCCTCCTGGAACAAGAATACAATCATAAGGCGACAGATCCGTCGCAGTATGCCAAACATAATCGACAGGTTCACCGACCGTGTCCTCTACCGCCTTATAGCAGTCAATATCACAGTTGGAGCCCGGAAAAACCAGAACTGCAAATTTCATGGAATCAGCCCTCCAGTTCGTAGCGGTAGTCTTCAATGACCGTGTTGGCCAACAGCTTTTCGCACATCTCAATGATGCGCTTTTCAGCACTCTCGCGGTCTGTTGTATCCAGATTCAATTCCATATACTTACCAATTCTGACGCTGTCCACTTCTCCGAAACCCATAGAATGCAGTGCGCCTTGCACCGCAACCCCTTGCGGGTCCAAAACGCTTTGCTTAATTGTGACATAGACCGTTGCTTTAATCATGTTCCTTCAGTTCCTCCTCCGAATGGATGAATCCTATTGGTTGAATTATGATTACTATTTACTGTGCCGTCAGACGCCGCCAAATATCCGTATATCTTGCAGTCGTTTCTTCTACAACCTCAGCAGGCAACGGATCGGGCTTGCTGTTCTTGTCCCAACCGGATGCTGCCAAATAGCTACGTACCGGTTCCTTGTCCATGCTGTCAATCTCGACATCCAGTTCATATTTTTCCTGTGCCCAGAAACGGGATGAATCTGGAGTGAAAATTTCGTCAATCAAAATAACTTTTCCGTTAACAAGACCAAACTCAAACTTGCAGTCCGCTAAAATAATTCCACGCTTCTCGCAGAAAGCACGCGCAAATTCGTACAATGCCAAGCTTTTTTCCTCAAGCTCATCTGTCAGTTGGGCCCCAACCAGCTCTTTCATCTGATGGAGAGAAATGTCCTCGTCGTGTCCAACATCATTTTTCGCAGCCGGTGTAAATAAAGGCTTGGGAAAACGCTCATTTTTACGTAGCCCCTTCGGCAATGGAATGCCGTTCACCTCACCGTTCTGCTCATACTGACGCCAACCACCTCCAGTAATATATCCGCGCACCACACATTCAATGTCGATACGTTCAGCCTTCAACGTGACCATGATCCGGTCTTTCAGCAATTCTTTATTCTGTTCGTCGATCACATGTCCGAGCTTGTTCACATCGGTATGCACGACATGGTTTTCCAACAAGTCCTTCGTCTGTTCAAACCAGAAAGCGCTGAGCTTATTCAGCACATTCCCCTTTTCGGGCACGGGTGGCTCCAGCACATAATCAAAGGCCGAAATCCGGTCCGTCACGACAATCAGAAAATGCTCTCCGAGATCATACAGCTCACGCACCTTGCCTTTGTAGAGCAGCGGCGCATGGATCAGACCCTCGGCAGTAGACAATGACATTTCATTACACCTCTTTCAAAAGAGTATGGCCCCTCCTAAATCGAACCTTGCCCCTCCTAAATCCTCCCCTCGGGGAGGACTCCCAGGGCTGCTGCCCTCGGGACTCCCGCAAGGGTTGGCGCAGTGAGTGGGCGGGGCTGTTTATTGTAGCTGGGGTGGTGTGAGCGCGTTCCGCTGGATTAAGGCTTGTTGACACAAGCTTTAATCCAGCAACGCTTTTATGTTGGCTCAAGGCTTCGCTCCTTGAGCCTTGCGCGTTCTTGGGAGGGCTGCAGGCAGTTTGCTACGCAAATTCGGCAGCCCTCCCAAGAACGTTGCTTCGCGACAGAAAAGCAGTGGAACACACTTTTCTATCACTCTTTGGGGTGTTGCGGCATCTTATGTGCCGCAACACCCCCTATTCCTGCTCCCACACGAGGGTTGGTGCTGGATTGCAGCGGAGCGAACGGAATCGTTCTGAAGAAGCGTCAGCGTTTGCCTTTGCCCCTGTATTCCAACCTTTACGGGTTTATTCCAATCCAGGAATCCAGGGGCAACAGCAATCGGAAGAATGATCCGTTCGCGCAGCGGCCTCCCCACGCGCCAACCATCCCTCTTACTCCCCTAATCCCAGCTTTTTAAAGATCGTATCTACGTTTTTCAGATGCCATGCCGGGTTGAAAGCATCCTCGATTTCGTCCGGGCTGAGTACGGCGGTAATTTCCGGAGTCGCCTCAACGATTTCGCGGAATTGACGTTGCTCTTCCCATGCCTGCATAGCACGCGGCTGCACGGTATCGTAGGCTTTTTCACGGCTAAAGCCCTTGTCAATCAGCTTCGTCATAATACGGCCAGAGAACGGTACACCATACGTACGCGCCATATTGCGCTTCATATTTTCAGGGAATACCGTCAGATTCTTCACGATATTGCCAAAACGGTTCAGCATGTAGTTCAACAGCATCGTTGCATCTGGCAAAATGATACGTTCCACGGAAGAATGCGAAATGTCGCGCTCATGCCACAGCGTTACGTTCTCATACGCGGATACCATATGCCCCCGAATCACACGCGCCAGACCAGAGATGTTTTCACTGCCGATTGGATTGCGTTTATGCGGCATCGCAGAGGAACCTTTTTGACCCTTCGCGAAGGCTTCTTCCACCTCACGGAATTCACTCTTTTGCAGCGCGCGAACTTCTGTTGCAAATTTGTCCAGCGATGTGGCTACCAGTGCCAATGTCGCCATGTATTCGGCATGACGATCACGTTGGAGCGTTTGTGTGGAGATTGGCGCAGGCTTGGTGCCCAGCTTGTGGCATACAAACTCTTCTACCGCTGGATCAATGTTAGCGTACGTACCGACTGCACCAGACATTTTACCGTATTCAACCTGGTCAGCCGCAAAGCGGAAACGTTCCAAATTGCGCTTCATTTCCTCGTACCACAAAGCCATTTTCAGGCCAAACGTCGTCGGTTCAGCGTGTACCCCGTGTGTACGACCCATCATCGGCGTATGCTTGTAAGTCATTGCTTTTTCCTTCAAAATTTCAATAAAATTCAAGATATCGCGCTCCAGAATTTCATTCGCCTGCTTCAACAGGTAGCCCAGTGCGGTATCTACCACATCCGTGGAGGTCAGGCCGTAATGCACCCATTTGCGCTCATCGCCAAGGCTTTCGGACACCGTGCGAGTAAAAGCAATGACATCATGTCTTGTTTCCTGTTCAATCTCATAGATCCGGTCGATATCAAAGCTTGCGTTCTTACGCAGCGCCACAGTGTCCTCTTTCGGAATGACGCCCAATTCTGCCCAAGCTTCACAGGCACACAGTTCTACTTCCAGCCATGCTTTAAATTTATTTTCTTCCGTCCAAATCGCTCTCATTTCCGGTCTGCTATAGCGTTCGATCATAACTATTTATTCCCCCAAATATTGGTTTGTTCAATCCATTCCAGCGCTTGTTCCGCATCCTGGCACAGTAGATTCATATGTCCCATCTTTCGGCCTGGTTTGGCTTCGCTTTTTCCATACAAATGCAGCTTGGGCACAACATCCAATCTTTCAGCTTCGGCATCCGGCTGAACGAACCGCTGAATCACGTCCTCCAAATGCTCACCTAGCACATTGACCATAACGACCGGAGTCAGCAGCTTCGTGCTTCCCAGCGGCAAGCCGCAAATGGCACGTATATGCTGCTCAAATTGCGACGTTGCGCATCCCTCCATCGTGTAATGACCGGAGTTGTGCGGCCTCGGTGCCAGCTCATTGACGTACAAATGTCCGTCTTCGGTAACGAACATCTCTACAGCGAGCAGACCCACCGCGCCTAACGACTCCGCCACAGCCAAAGCCAGCTTGCGTGCTTCCTCCTGCACGGATTGTGGCACGCGCGCGGGTACAATCGACGTGTGTAAAATATTGTTCACATGAATATTTTCCGCAGGCGGGAAGGCTTTGGCTTCCCCGTTCGTGCTGCGTGCTACGATTACCGAGATTTCACAGCGAAAACGAATGAACTGTTCTAACACCAGTTCCGCACCGCTACCAACCAACCCTTCGTAAGCAGCTACGGCTTCCTCGGGTTGGCGAATGACCACCTGTCCCTTACCATCATAACCGCCGACTGCTGTCTTGAGCACACATGGCACGCCCAACTCGGCTACCGCTTGAACCATATCGGCAGCGCTGCCGATTTCACGATACGGAGCGACCGGAACGCCAGCGGCTTCAATGGAGCGTTTTTCCCGTAGCCGATGCTGTGTTGTGTACAATAAACGGCTACCCTGAGGCACGCTTGATTCCTGTTCCAAAAGCGCGGCTACACCCGCATCCACATTTTCAAACTCATACGTAATCACGTCGCATCGCCCGGCCAACTCTCTGGCTGCATGCTCATCATCATAGGCAGCTAGAATCTGCTCTGACACCTGGCCGCACGGACTATCCGGTGTCGGGTCCAGTGTCACAAAACGGTAACCCATCTTTGCTCCGGCCAGTACCAGCATTCTTCCCAGCTGTCCGCCCCCCAAAAGTCCAATCGTTGTACCGGGAGGTCGAACACAGCCGACGGGTTCACATGCCTCATTCATAGCGAGTCACTGCCTTCCAGCACCTCATCACGGATACGGTCGCGTCTTGCCTCGACCCGCTGGCGCACTTTTTCATCAAAAGCACCCAATATTTGTGCTGCCAGCAGTCCTGCATTCGTAGCGCCTGCTTTACCAATTGCTACAGTAGCGACCGGAATGCCTCCCGGCATCTGCACAATGGAGAGCAAGGAGTCCAGACCATTCAGCGCCTTCGACTGGACAGGCACACCGATGACTGGTAATGTCGTCTTGGCCGCCACCATACCCGGTAAATGCGCCGCGCCGCCCGCTCCGGCAATAATGACCTTCAACCCGCGCCCGGCGGCTTCCTCAGCAAAACGGAACATCAAATCCGGTGTACGATGGGCTGAGACTACCTTTTTCTCATATCCGATTTCAAGCTCGTCCAGCACAGCACATGCATGCTGCATGGTGTCCCAGTCCGATGTGCTGCCCATAATGACAGCGACCTGCACTGACATGTCCTTCACTCCCTGTTTATCAATAAGCGCCAAAAATCCGGCACTCGAAAATAATGTTATTTTCAAGACACCGGACTACGAAAAACAAACGACAAAGCCTCTCAAGGGCATGCCAAAGGCAAGCCTGTTTCACCGCAACAAAAGCGGCTTCAGCCGTATGTCTCCCGTAGTCCGGAAATTTAAGGTTTCCAGGTAGAAACTTCCGGGCCATATCCCCGGCATTATACGAGTCATCATTTTGCCTACTCGACCTTTAAACATATTCTTTACAAGTATTATCGTGGTCTGTTTCGGCTCAAGCATGTGTACCTTATTAATTTTTACCTAAAGTTCTTTTTTTATCGACAATACACTTCATAGTTTAACAATTCCCTACACCTTATGTCAACTTGGAAACGAACATTATTAAAATCAACCAATTGAATGTTCGTGTTTTACAAAACACAAACCCTTTTCTACCCGCAAGACGGGACGGTAGCTATACATTTAGCCGACTCTTTGCCTCAGACTACCATCATAGATCGGCTCTATGCTCCACAAAAAAATAAAAGCCGGTACTTCCTGTACAGGCAGTAATCCGACTTTTATTCCTTCTATTCTGTTACTTCACGACCAGCACAGGAATACGCGCATGCTGCACCACATTATGACTGACACTGCCTAGCACAAATTCACGAATACCACCCAAACCACGGCTGCCGATCACAATCACATCGAAGCCATTTTCATTCGCATAATCCAAAATAACTTCAGCTGGCGAACCCTGAATCAGCTCCACCTTGGCGTCAATGCCCTGGTCGGCAAGCCGTTTTTTGACCTCATCCGTGGTTTGCTCCGCCAAATCGTAATATTCTTTATTCACCGAAGCTGGAATCGGAGCCAAACCTTCCCCCATGAATATACGCGGAAAATCAAATGCTGTTACAACCTCAAGCTGCGAGGACGGTGATGCCTTGGTTAATTCTGCTGCCTTCAGCAGGGCCTTGTTGGATGCCTCGGAACCATCATAAGCAAGCAATATTTTCGAAAATAACATACATATGCACCTCTTCCTATTCAGTTTGTTAGAACAAAGCCTGAAATATGTATTCCTTTGGGCGTTCGTACATTCACATTGCCAAACGCTAGCATAGCCGCCCTACTCATCATTAAACATCCCCATGAGAGCCTAAACCACGGCTTTACCGTAAAAAATATCCGTATAGCAATGCATTAACGAACAGCAACGCAGGAATACCGAGTCTGAAGCTCATATGCCGCGTTTTGTGGCGTTTGCGATACATCGCAATCAGCACGCCCAACGCTCCCCCGATCAAGGCCAGCAAAAACAGCGTCCGTTCGGGTACACGATCACGGTGCTTACGCGCCCTCTTTTTGTCTTCCGACATTACCAGATAGCCTACTGCGTTTATAAACAGCAGCCATACCAACAAGCCTGTCTGCAATGTCTCTCCTCCTTTTGCACACCACACCGAGTTCAGGCATTAGTCCTTCTATAGCCCTCTCTCCTTCATTATAACTCCACCCCTTTTGCAGAAACAACGCCTTCTCCTGACTGGAATACCGCTTTTGCGGATATAGTAACGTTGTATGACAGATATCCTTGAATTAAAGGAGGGACTACGATGGAAAGCACCCATGAATACGTGGAAAAGCTGCGGGAAAATGCGAAAAAGGCAGAACGCAATCGTAAAAGAGGAAAAGGAACTCCCAGCGCCAGCTTGCCGACCAAACAGCATACCAACAATCCTTAATTGCAGGTACCCTGCTGTATAAGGTGTAAAACCATGTTATTCACGTATAATGTCAGTTTGGATTGCAATGTATTTACTTTAGATGTTGCAAAAACCAGATACATTGCCTTCTTTTAGCTTCTGCAAAAACAACAAGCAGGCTCCCTTTGAGGTGTCTGCTTATTGTAATTTCGATGTTCACTTCCATCCTGTCTCAGTAATCTCTTCTCCCAGTCTACCCAGACAACCAACCATCGTCCAGTACAAACAGCTCAATTCCAAGTTCCTGACCAGCCGAAGCAATTTCTTTAATCCGATCCGCATTAAAATTAAAATACGTGGCTTCCCAGTTTTTAATCAGCACCGGACGAACCTGATCACGGAATCCTCCTCTTGACAGTCTTGTTCGATATAAGCGATGATAGGTGCGCGACATATCACACAATTCTTCCGAGGAACGAACCAGTACAGCTTCCGGCGTCTGGAATGACTCTCCCTACCTCATGAACCAGACAATTGCACATATCATAATCACCGTCACGAAATCCACATTACAGCTTAAAACCCGTCGAAGCGTTACATTTGAACTGCCTATATTTTCAAAACGTACAGAACGAGTGATAGCATCTAATTCATTGAATACTTTATATTGTAGAACGGCCGGAAGACCGGTCAATTTCGGTTTACCCTGTGTAATCGTATGGCTTACATAAAGTTAACTCCCCCTATCATCCTACTAATGAACTCTATACAAAATCATATAAAAAGTAATAGCTATCATCTTACTACACACCTTATACAAACAATAAAACGATTACATTTATAAAAAATAAGTTATAACGTCATATTATGTGACATATGTATTGACTAAAAACAATTTCAGCCTCTATAATTCGTGATATTAACGTAGTTCGACAAAATATTTGTCAGTTAATCTATCATTCATATCTATGGTTTTCACATTGGAGAGGAGCTTTATATGACTAACATGAAAAAAATGACAATGATTCCCCTGCTGGCCAGCTTTATTCTCGGAAGTACCTTATGGAGTGGTGGTTTTACCGCTAACGCTGCGGCAGCAGCTACCACCAGCACGACTGTACCTCCATCTGCCACTACCATCACCGATAAATCTGAGAAACCACAAACAAATAATCTACCCAACATTAAAATACTTGCTACTGGGGGAACCATCGCAGGGTCATCTGCCGTCAACACCGATACAACCGACTACAAAGCAGGCGCGTTGGGTATCGAGACTCTGATTAACGCCGTTCCTGAAATGAAAAGTATTGCAAACGTCAGCGGTGAACAGGTTGTCAACGTGGGCAGTCCTGACATTAATAATGATATCCTTTTAAAACTCGCCAAACGTACGAATGAACTGCTCGCCAGAGATGATGTAGACGGAATCGTTATTACTCATGGTACAGATACGCTGGAGGAAACCGCTTATTTCCTCAATCTGGTCGTCAATAGCGATAAGCCTGTGGTTGTCGTTGGCTCCATGCGTCCAGCTACAGCAATCAGCGCCGATGGTCCTTTTAACCTTTATAATGCTGTCAAAGTCGCCGGGGCTTCTGCCTCCAAAGGTCAAGGCGTACTCGTACTGCTAAATGACCGTATCGGTGCAGCGAGATACATTACCAAAACGAACACGACAGCAGTCGATACGTTCAAGTCTGTGGAGCAGGGATACCTGGGAGCTGTTGTGGGAGATCAAGTGTACTACTACAACAAATCTACACACAAGCATACAACTACTTCTATGTTCGATATTTCCATTCTGACCCAACTGCCTCAGGTAGATATTTTATACGAATATCAAAATAACGGGCGCTATCTGTATGATGCAGCCGTAGCGGCAGGTGCCAAAGGGATCGTCGTGGCAGGCTCCGGCAATGGTTCCTTGTCCAAGACCTCTACAGAAGGTGCTGAGGCAGCAGGTAAAAAAGGAGTCATCATCGCACGTTCCAGCCGTGTAGGGAGCGGGATCGTCTCTCCGTCAACGAAAGACGCAGCGTCCAACTTTGTTTCCACTGACTCGCTCAATCCGCAAAAAGCACGGATCTTGCTCATGCTTGCTTTGACTCAAACGCATGATGTTAAACAAATTCAGTCCTTCTTTAATGAATACTAATAAATGAGTAAATGAGGATTTGTGAAAATCCAAATAAGCATTCTCAATGAACCATAAGATATAAAAGCCAGCTCACCAAAAAAAGAGCAGCAGTAGCGGTGATATACCGTAACTGTTGCTCCTTTTTCGCAAGACAATGACAACCTACAACTTCATACGGAGCCCAATTGTCTTAGCCTTAATATAGCTTCAAGTTTAAGTTTGCCTCTCGGATGGTTAAATCCATACCATTCAATGGATAACTGATTCCATTTTGCTACAATCCTGTGCTCCTGCCACTTCGTATCAGGACTGCTGTTTAGGAATTCCATTCAGGCTTGGAGGATATTTCGCTTGCTTCTCTGGATGTGGAGCGATTTCTTCCTCCAAAATACTTGATTTATTTTGCTGGTTGTTGATTTTAAGCGGTTTATGCTTGGGCATAACTACTCACCTCCTCGGCTTACCATGCCAAGGAGCGAGAGATTTTATACCGATTTGCTGATGCTTATCTTGATATTGGATTACTTGTAGCTGCCCGTTATTTTCCCTGCTTTTGCTCCAAGGCTGCTTTTAGCAGATCACCCAGACTGGAGCCAAGAGATTCCTGCTTTTCATATTGTCTTACCAGCTTCTGCTGTTCACGTTTGTTTACCCGTTGCTTGTCCTTATCCAGTGTTTCGGTAATGCCACAAGGCAGACATCTAACATACAAACCCGCCTTGCCCTCTTTCATTTCCATTTTTTTATGGCACTGCGGACAACGACGATTCGACAAACGTTTTTCTCCCGAACGGCGATAACTGCAATCCGCACTTGGACATACGAGGAACTTACCCTGTTTGCCCTTCTTCTCCAAAAGCTTTGTACCACAATCCGGGCAATGGCTATTCGTCACGTTATGGGGCTTGTATTCAGCACTGCTATTTTTCACAGTGGAAACCAGTTCTTTCGCCATCGCACGAATCGAGTCCAAGAACGGTCCCGGTTGCCCTTGACCGCGGGCGATTCGTTCCAGCTCCGCTTCCCAACGTGCCGTCAGCTCCGGTGTTCTTAGCTGTGGAGCTGCCAGCTCAATCAGTTGCTTGCCTTTCCCCGTTGGATGCATTACATTTCCCTGACGCTCAATTGTATCCGAGCTAACCAGCTTCTCAATCAGATCTGCGCGAGTAGCAGGAGTACCCAGACCATGCTTCTCCATCTGAGCAAGTAGCGCCGCTTCCGTATACCGCTTCGGCGGCATCGTTCGTCCAGCACGCACAAGGCAACGCTCTATCCGAACAGAATCCCCTTTTTTCAGTTCAGGTAAAATAACACCACTTCCGTTGTCCTCACGTTCCTCTGCTTCGTCGTCCGTATCATAGAGATTTCCGTCATATACCGCACGCCAGCCACTATCTTTTATCGTTGTGCCTTTGACTTGAAACGTTTCCTGCTCTACTGTTACCGAAACCGCTACAGCATCATAACGAGCAGGTGGATAGAAAAGACTGATAAATCGCCGCGCAATCAGATCATACAGCTTACGTTCCTCCGGGCTTAGCTGATTAAGCAACAACGTCTGCTCTGTAGGGATGATCGCATGGTGATCTGTTACTTTGGTGTCATCCACAATTCGCTTCGAGATTGTCAAGCTCTTGCGCAGTAACGGGCGTGCCAAGGAAGCATACGGGCCTACAGCCACACTATTGAGCCGTTCCTTAAGGGTATCCACCATATCGGATGTCAGATAACGGCTATCTGTACGTGGATACGTGACCAGCTTATGCTGCTCATACAAACGCTGAAGTACATTAGACGTCTGCTTGGCCGAAAAGCCGTAGCGCTGGTTGGCATCCCTTTGCAGCTCGGTTAAATCATAAGCCAACGGGTGTGGCTCATTCTTTTCACTTTTTTTGACACTGGCAACCGTACCTTTGACGCCTTCCAATTTGCGGCGCAAAGCCTCTGCTTGAGTACGGTCAAACATGCGTGAGTCGCCATTTTCCGCACGCCAAGTTGCCTGAAAATCACCAAAGTCTGCCGTCAGTGTATCATATTCCTGAGAACGAAACTGAGTAATCTCCTTCTCACGTTCCATAATCATCCCCAGCGTCGGTGTCTGTACTCTTCCCGCCGAAAGCTGAGCGTTATAGCGACACGTCAATGCGCGGGTCACATTCAGCCCAATCATCCAGTCTGCTTCAGCCCGACAACGAGCCGATTCGTATAAACGATCAAACTGCTGCCCAGGCAACAGCTTCGCGAAGCCTTCCTTGATCGCCTTGTCCGTCTGCGATGAAATCCACAAGCGGCGAAAAGGCTTTTTCCAGTTTGCCATTTGTATAATCCAACGTGCCAACAGTTCCCCTTCACGAGCAGCATCCGTCGCCACAATAAGTTCTCCAATGTCCTGCCGCTTCATGAGCTGCTGCACAGCCTTGAACTGGTGATTGCTTTCCCGTAGCACCTTCAGCCTGGTACTCTTCGGAAGGATCGGCAGGTCCTCCAAATTCCAGGTTGCATACTTGGAATCATAATCCTCCGGCTCTGCCAGTCCAACCAAATGTCCTAACGCCCACGTCACAACATACTTAGGCCCCTCTATATAGCTTTTATGCTTCTCGCGGCTTCCCATCACACGTGCAATCTCTCTGGCTACGGATGGTTTTTCTGCTAATACTAATACCTTCATGTTACGCCCCTTTCTCTTATATTGTTAATTATACCATCCGGACTTACAAATCAGGCACGCTCCATTTTAACAGCAGACCTGCATAAGTCAGGCCCCCTCCGAACCCATATAACAATACCCGCTGTCCATACCGTAAACGCCCATCATCCAAACCGCACTGTAAAGCTAAAGGAATAGATGCCGCCGATGTATTGCCATAAAACTCTACACTTGTCAGCGTCTTTTCCAAAGGTATTGCCCCTCGTTCACATATGGATTCGATCATTCTCAGATTGGCGCTATGCGGTACAAACCAGTCAAGGTTCTCATTCTTCATTCCAGCTTGCTCCAATAACCGTTCTACTCCCGCTGGGACAGAGCGAACAGCCCATTTATAAACCTCACGTCCATTTTGAACAAGAAATCCATTAGCTTGCAGCTTTTCTCCATCTAAATAATCAGATAAACCTGCCCGATAGAGATGAACTCCCCCTTGCCCATAAGTTCCGATATCTGCGGTCAAAAAAGATCCTTCATCCTCGTCATATTCAACAAGAGCAGCCCCTGCTCCGTCTCCAAAAAGTACACAAGTCGTCCGGTCCGTGTAATCCGTAATTTTGGACAACGTTTCCGCTCCCACCACTAAAACCTTACGATGTAGACCACCCGTAATAAGGCCATTAGCTAGATGAAGTCCATAGGTGAATCCTGCACATGCTGCACTTACATCCATTGATCCCGTACCCGGAATATTAAAATGGGCCTGAATTCGTGAAGACGTACTTGGAAAGTAGTAATCAGGCGTACTAGTCGCTACAATGATCATATCAACTTCGTTTATATTTACGTCATAGAGGTTAATCATGCGTGTAACGGCTTGAATGCATAGATCAGATACATATTGGTCTTCAGCCGCAATTCGCCGTTCACGCATACCCGTTCGTTGCACTATCCACTCGTCACTAGTATCCACAAACTTCTCCAAGTCGGCATTCGTCAAAATCCGTTCAGGTACATAAGTACCCAGGGCCGTAAGCTTTGCTTTAGAATTCAACAATCTGATCACTCTCCTTTATAATCCTTGTTCTCATTATAACACCTGATACTAATACCTAGTACTAATTTATTATAAAATAATTTCAATAGTTATGAGTTAGTCTCCATTTGTACTTTTCTTAAGTAAAATATAAATGTTTTACCTTTTCAATGCAAAAAAGGACCACAATCTCAAGGAGATCATGGTCCTTCTTCCTTTTGCTTGGCGACGTCCTACTCTCCCAGGACCCTGCGGTCCAAGTACCATCGGCGCTGGAGGGCTTAACGGTCGTGTTCGGGATGGGTACGTGTGGAACCCCTCCGCTATCGCCACCAAACATGAATTTGTAAAACAAATTCTACCGTATGGGTATTCGGTTCATCACTAATCGTGTGAATGAATAGCCATGCGCTTTTCTTCAAGGTGTTACACCCTGAAAACTGGATCCGAAACTCCATTGCGTCCTATCCTTAGGATAAGCCCTCGACCGATTAGTATTGGTCAGCTCCATGCATTACTGCACTTCCACCCCCAACCTATCTACCTCGTCGTCTTCAAGGGGTCTTACTAATTGGGAAATCTCATCTTGAGGGGGGCTTCACGCTTAGATGCTTTCAGCGCTTATCCCTTCCGTACATAGCTACCCAGCGGTGCTCCTGGCGGAACAACTGGTACACCAGCGGTACGTCCATCCCGGTCCTCTCGTACTAAGGACAGCTCCTCTCAAATTTCCTACGCCCACGACAGATAGGGACCGAACTGTCTCACGACGTTCTGAACCCAGCTCGCGTACCGCTTTAATGGGCGAACAGCCCAACCCTTGGGACCTACTTCAGCCCCAGGATGCGATGAGCCGACATCGAGGTGCCAAACCTCCCCGTCGATGTGGACTCTTGGGGGAGATAAGCCTGTTATCCCCAGGGTAGCTTTTATCCGTTGAGCGATGGCCCTTCCATGCGGTACCACCGGATCACTAAGCCCGACTTTCGTCCCTGCTCGACTTGTAGGTCTCGCAGTCAAGCTCCCTTCTGCCTTTGCACTCTTCGAATGATTTCCAACCATTCTGAGGGAACCTTGGGACGCCTCCGTTACTCTTTAGGAGGCGACCGCCCCAGTCAAACTGCCCACCTGACACTGTCCTCGTACCGGATCACGGTACCAAGTTAGAACCTAGATACGATCAGGGTGGTATCCCAAGGATGCCTCCTCTCAAGCTGGCGCTCAAGTCTCTTAGGCTCCCACCTATCCTGTACAGATCGTACCCAAATTCAATATCAAGCTGCAGTAAAGCTCCATGGGGTCTTTCCGTCTTGTCGCGGGTAACCTGCATCTTCACAGGTATTAAAATTTCACCGGATCTCTCGTTGAGACAGCGCCCAAGTCGTTACGCCATTCGTGCGGGTCAGAATTTACCTGACAAGGAATTTCGCTACCTTAGGACCGTTATAGTTACGGCCGCCGTTTACTGGGGCTTCGGTTCATAGCTTCGCCCCGAAGGACTTACCACTCCCCTTAACCTTCCAGCACCGGGCAGGCGTCAGCCCGTATACTTCGCCTTGCGGCTTCGCACAGACCTGTGTTTTTGCTAAACAGTCGCTTGGGCCTTTTCACTGCGGCCCCCTCGGGCTATTCACCCTACCGAGGCACCCCTTCTCCCGAAGTTACGGGGTCATTTTGCCGAGTTCCTTAACGAGAGTTCTTCCGCGCGCCTTAGAATTCTCTTCTCGCCTACCTGTGTCGGTTTGCGGTACGGGCACCTTCTCCTGGCTAGAGGCTTTTCTTGGCAGTCTGAGATCATGACCTTCGCTACTGTAATTTTCGCTCCCCATCACAGCCCAGCCTTACGATGTGCGGATTTGCCTACACACCAGCCTCACTGCTTAGACGGACATCCATCAGTCCGCGTCACTACCCTACTGCGTCACCCCATTGCTCATAACGGATTACGGTGGTACAGGAATTTCGACCTGTTGTCCTTCGACTACGCCTATCGGCCTCGCCTTAGGTCCCGACTTACCCTGAGCGGACGAACCTTCCTCAGGAACCCTTAGGCTTTCGGCGGATCTGATTCTCACAGATCTTTTCGTTACTCATACCGGCATTCTCACTTGAATGCAGTCCAGCGCTCCTTACGGTACACCTTCAACCCGCATTCAACGCTCCCCTACCCCTGATGCAAAGCATCAAGCCATAGCTTCGGTGGCGTGTTTAGCCCCGTTACATTTTCGGCGCAGAGTCACTCGACCAGTGAGCTATTACGCACTCTTTCAATGGTGGCTGCTTCTAAGCCAACATCCTGGTTGTCTGTGCAACTCCACATCCTTTCCCACTTAACACACACTTGGGGACCTTAGCTGATGGTCTGGGCTGTTTCCCTTTCGACAATGGATCTTAGCACTCACTGTCTGACTCCCGGAACTAAGTCTATGGCATTCGGAGTTTGACTGAGCTTGGTAACCCTTGCGGGCCCCGCACCCAATCAGTGCTCTACCTCCACGACTCTTATTCCGAGGCTAGCCCTAAAGCTATTTCGGGGAGAACCAGCTATCTCCGGGTTCGATTGGAATTTCTCCGCTACCCCCACCTCATCCCCGCATTTTTCAACATGCGTGGGTTCGGGCCTCCAGTGCGTGTTACCGCACCTTCACCCTGGACAGGGGTAGATCACCCGGTTTCGGGTCTACGTCCACGTACTAAGTCGCCCTATTCAGACTCGCTTTCGCTGCGGCTTCAGCTCTTCACCTTAACCTTGCACGGGAACGTAACTCGCCGGTTCATTCTACAAAAGGCACGCCATCACCCATTAATAGGGCTCTGACTTCTTGTAAGCACACGGTTTCAGGATCTATTTCACTCCCCTTCCGGGGTGCTTTTCACCTTTCCCTCACGGTACTGCTTCACTATCGGTCGCCAGGGAGTATTTAGCCTTGGCAGATGGTCCTGCCGGATTCATACGGGGTTTCACGTGCCCCGCACTACTCGGGATCCGTCTCGGAGGGAACAAGTTTTGAATTACAGGGCTTTTACCTTCTCTGGCGGGCCTTTCCAGACCTCTTCATCTAACCGGTTCCTTTGTAACTCCATGTGAGACGTCCCACAACCCCAAGGAGCAAGCTCCTTGGTTTGGGCTAATCCGCGTTCGCTCGCCGCTACTGACGGAATCACTATTGTTTTCTCTTCCTCAGGGTACTTAGATGTTTCAGTTCCCCTGGTATGCCTCTGTTCTGCCTATGTATTCAGCAGAAAGTGACTGTCGATGAAGACAGCCGGGTTTCCCCATTCGGACATCCCCGGATCAAAGCTTGCTTACAGCTCCCCGAGGCTTTATCGTTGTTCGCCACGTCCTTCGTCG
>NZ_CP192445.1:2280000-2800000 GCF_050626875.1 Paenibacillus sp. 8b26
CGGATCACAACAATAACAGCAAGCACCCACATGAGCCAGTGAACTTTAACTTTGTTGCTGGTAAACAGGTTACTGAATACAGCCAGAACCACGTAAGACAAAATGCCGGCAGAAATACCATTAGCGATTCCGCCTGTAAAAGGCATCAGAACGATGGTCAGGAACGCCGGGAACGCCAGCAGGAAATTATCCCAATCGATGTTACGAACCTGGCTCATCATCAGCACACCAACGATAATCAACGCTGGAGCAGTAGCAGCGGAAGGCACAACCAGTGCCAGCGGTGCGATAAAGAGAGCGAGCAGGAATAAAATACCTGTCGTTACAGCAGTCAGACCCGTACGCCCGCCTTCTTCTACCCCTGCGGAGCTTTCCACGAATGCTGTAATAGTACTTGTACCCAATACTGCACCGGTACTTACACCAACAGCATCCACCAGCATAGCTTTACCGATGATTTTCTCGCCTTTTTTCTTATCCTTCATTATACCTGCGCGGGTAGCCGTACCCACCAGTGTACCAAACGTATCAAACAGCTCTACAAATGTGAAAATGAAAATGATATCAAACAGACCGATATGCAAAGCAGCCTTCAAATCCAACTGGCCCACTGCCAGATTACTAAAATCAGGAATCCAGTGACCTGTTGTCAAACTGCTCAAATTCGTTACGCCCATCGGAATACCAATCAATGTAGTAGCTACGATACCAATCAGCAAAGCACCTTTGACCCGAACAACCATCAGCGCTGCGATAATGAGCAAACCAATCAGCGCCAGCAGCGCATCCTTTTGATGAACCAGACTACCCAGAATCAGATTAAAAGCATGACCCGGAACCGGCTGACCTACATCCGTCCCTGGAACGATACTTACCATAACCAGATTACACAGCTTAAAACCAACAATGGTAATAAACAAGCCGATACCTACTGTAATAGCTGTCTTTAGATTTTCAGGAACCGCAACAAGCAACATCTGTCTCACTCGTGTCACAGTTAAAATCAGAAAGACGATACCGGATATAAATACAGCGCCAAGTGCCGCTTGCCAAGTAATCATACCGTTGGAACTCAAGACTACGGTCATAAAATAAGCATTCAAGCCCATACCCGGAGCCATGCCGATGGGCACATTAACGAACAATCCCATCAGAATAGTGATCAGTCCTGCACCTACCGCAGTGGCAAAGAAGACGGCTTCGCTGGGCATCCCTGCTCCAGTCGGCCCCAAAAAGGTATTGTTGACCACCAAAATGTAAGCCATGGTCATAAAAGTAGTAATCCCCGCAATAATTTCTGTGCGGACGTTCGTTCCATGTTCCTTTAATTTAAAGAAACGCTCCATGAGTCGTAATTCCTCCTACGCAAAGCATACTCGTATTGTTATCGTTCATTTACTGTAATATTCGCATTCATAAGCACTATATTACATCCGTTATTTTAGGCCGTCCCCTACTGCTTGTCAACACAAAAAGCGAATGTTGTAATTTAATCACATATGTATTGTTCGGAAAATAGAAAGCCCGCCGAGCTGTTATATAGCTGACGGGTTATCAATTAGGCGAATCAGATATTTTTGTACTTATCAAAGGCATTCGCGGTGTCCGGTATATTTTCCAGATAAACGATCTTCCCTTCTGCATCCAGCCGAGCTTTGTCCACTCCTGTAAGTGTATACACTTCGCCTGTTGCTCTTTTGCCGCATACCGCCCATTTGGTTTCATAGGCACCCGATTCTCCGGGAACCGGCTTCCAGCCCTCATACATATGCTTGATGTCGAGTGTTCCTTCAAAGAACATGTCCAAGAAGCTTTTCCAGCTATCCATACCTTGTTTCCGGTCACCGTTCAGCACGAACTCAATTTCGTTGGAGAAAAGGCTGATTAATTGCGCTTTGCTTTTCTCATCATCTCTTGCCAAATCATAATAGTGAAAATAATCTTCCAGGATCTTCATCGTGCTATATAATTCCTTTCGTGTTGCGGCCTCGTTATATGTGTTCTTATGAAAAGGTAATGGCAATCTTACCAACAGCATGATGGGTTTCGCTTAGAGCATGTGCGTCATACAGACCTTTTTCCGAAAATGGAAACGTAGCTCCTACCACCGACCTTACTTTTTTCTGCTCTAACAGGTCGGCAATTTCCTGTAGCTGCTGTCCGTTGGGCTCCAGCCATATATTTTTGGCCGTTACGTCGTGCTCCTTGATCAACTCTTCGTCAAAATTGCTTACGATGGATATGATCCGTCCGGTGTGTTTTTTCAGAACTTTAAAGCTGTTTTTCTGAACATCTCCACCCATCGTATCAAATACAACGTCCACATCGGACAATACATCCTCGAAACGGGTCGTACGGTAGTCAATAATTTGATCGGCTCCTAATGAAGCAAGCAGCTCATGATTGCGCTCGCTGGCTGTCGTAATGACATAGGCACCAGCTTGTTTGGCAAACTGGATAGCGAACATGCCGACACCGCCTGCGCCTGCGTGGATCAATACCTTTTCACCTTTGGCCAGTTGACCATGTGTAAAGAGTGCCTGCCAGGCTGTCAGTCCCGCTAACGGAACAGATGCGGCTTCCTCCCATGAGATCGAGACAGGTTTACGCGCCAGCAAATGGTCATCCACTAAGGTATACTCCGCATAAGTACCAAAGCGTGTCGTGTCCGGACGAGCAAATACTTCGTCTCCTACTTTCCAATCAGTTACCTGGCTGCCTACTTCCGAGATGGTCCCAGCAACATCCCAGCCCAGGATAATCGGAAACTCCCAATCCATCATTTGCTTCAAATAACCTTCACGCAGCTTCCAGTCAATCGGGTTAATGGAGGTAGCTGCTACTTTCACAACGACCTGATGGGCCTGTGGCTTAGGATTGGGTACATCTCTTTCCTTCAGTTCATCCTTGCTTCCGTAGCGTTCAATGACGATAGCTTTCATATTCAGTTCCTCCTCGCGTATTTTACATATTCTTCACATTGGTAGACATGCGCTGTAATACATTTGTCAAAGAAACAATTTCCTCATCCGCAAACTCACGTAGCAGCTTGTCCTGAAAGGCTTGTCTTTCCTCTGACAAAACTTGCAACTCTCGAACCCCTGATTCTGTTAGACAAATATAGGTCACACGCTTATCCTGTTCTTTTTTGCTGCGGATAATCAGACCTTCCTCCTCCAGCCTTTTCAGATGCCGGGTTACCGCCGCTCCGTCCAGAACCAGCAAATGCTGAAGCTCCAACTGACTCAATTCCTGCCGTTGATCAATGTGATACAAAATTTCGACCTTGGTAAAGCTCGTTTTTAACTGCGCTTCAAAAGCTGTATTCATTTCTTTACACAAAAGATGCATGCGGTAAAACAATTGGCTTTTTTCAGAGCAATGTTCGATGGTAGCTCCTCCTCGCAATTACTTGACTTATCAATTGATATGTCAATTATTATACACCTCTATTGAAAATATTCAAGCTTTGTGATGGGTGGTTTTCTGTGACAGGTGGTTTATAGTAAACACTCAGACAATAATAGAAAATACTCAAGCTAAACGACCCGCCTGAGTATTTTCACTTCGGTGTCCCGCTATAGTTCGGAGTAATACAATGAAAAAGAGTCGTGGTGTATCTGTTCACAACTGGCAATGATCTCTATAGGTTATAGCGTGTTCATAAATCCAATAATACGAGCTGCCAGCCGCTCATGACCTAACTGATTTGGATGTAGCCCGTCAGGAATACCGTTTTCCCCGGTAAAATACATCTGTTTGTGAACAGGCAGCAGCGGTTGAATTCCAGCGATGTTCCACAGGTCGCAGCACGGAAAAGAATACAGCGAAGCCACATCTCTCACAGCCTGCGCATAGGCGCTATACACTTGTCCCGTGACTGCATTGGGCAAATGTTCAGGAACCGCATCACTTGATCCATGGGGCGGCGTCAAAAAGATGATCAGCTTGTCCGGGTAACGGTTAATTAATCCCTCGGCAATATGCTTGAGCGCACCATAAAATGTTCGCGTTTCCGTCGATGTTGTGCCTAAATGACCGAACGGCGTTTTTCCCATGGAAAAATCATTTCTTCCACCCATAAAAAAGATCACATCCGCGTGAGCATTCATTTTTTCATATCGCTCACACATCGGCTCAAAGCCCCCGCTGGCTACACTGCTACCGGATATGCCGTGATTCTCAAAGCTTTGAAAGCCCAAGGCGTCGCTGACGATGTGTGAGTAAGGCTTTTCTCCATCACGCAATTCATATCCAAAAGTAATGCTATCCCCCAAAAATACTGCATGGCTTCCCTGGTACTTGTCCTGATCAGTAGTCATTTGATCCTCCCCTATCCCTTAGATCGTATTATTGATTTCGATAAATTTATGTTCAATTGATGTCATCTTGTGGTTGGGACGGGTTATTAAATATGTATCCATGTAGCCGAAGGTTGGGGGAACCGACAAATAGGATTTTACATTAAATTGCCGTGCCAGCTTTTTGGACATCAAGGTGATTCCCATTCCCATCAAAACAAACTGAACCATCGTATCAAACACCCCTACCTCCACAACCTCGCCATGAGTCAATTGCATGTCCTGATACATCTTCTCCAAGTGCGTAAGATACAGGCAGGCATCCGATAGCACGATAATAGAGGCTCCTTGCAGCACCTGTTTGAGGTCTGAGCCTTCATGAATGCCTTCCCCCACCAGCACCAGCTCTTCACGGCATATTTTTTGATAATGAATGTAAGGATTAGTAGAATACCCTGTAACAAAAGCGATATCGAGTTCCCCATCGCGGATTAATTGCTCCATTTCCGTAGTGGTTCCGGTTTTTAAGGTAACAGAAGCCTGCGGGTACAGCTCATATACCTTCGTAAGCGCCCTTGTTGTTTCCCCCGCTACGATGGACTGCATCGTGCCGATGCGCAGCTTTTCCTCCTGCGGTCTCATTTTCATCTCTGTGTCTTGCCATAGCAACAAAATTTGTTTGAACTGAGCGTACAAGGTTTCTCCTGCGGGTGTCAGCTCCATGCCACGGGGCTTTCGATAAAATAATGCTGTGCCGTAATGGGCCTCCAGTTTTTTTATTTTGGCCGTCATGTTCGATTGCAGGTGATTCAGCTTTTGGGCAGCTTCCGTCAGGCTCCTCAGTTCTGCTACTGAAACAAATGCTCGCATGTTCTCAATATCCATTCCTTCACCTCCCATCAAATAAAATGATACCTACATTATAAACAAACATTATTATTTATGAGTTAAGTGTATTATATTGGCCTTGGGCACTATTTTCCAGCCACATTTAAAATTCAGGAGGGTTCCGCAACATGGTCAAAAAGAAGATTCGTGCAGGTATCGTAGGAGGTTCGATGAATAATAAATGGGCCAGTCAAACGCATATTCCTGCTTTGCTCAAGCACTCGAACCTGGATATCACTGCCGTCGGCACCTCCCGTATGGAGAGCGCGCGACAAAGCGCAGAAGAAGTAGGGGCTGCACTGGCTTTTGATGATGCCAAAAAACTCGCAGCTTCCGAGGATGTGGACATGGTCGTGGTGAGCGTAAAAGTTCCCCATCATTACGGAGCGGTGATGGCGACTATTCAAGAGGGAAAGCATATTTTTTGTGAATGGCCCTTGGGGGCAAACACTGCGGAAGCCGCTGAAATGGCTACGGCAGCAGAACAGGCGGGCATTCATCATACCGTCGGCTTGCAGGCACGGCAGGATCTTGAAGTGCAAACGATGAAAAAGCTGGTGGAAGACGGAACGATTGGTGAAATTGTGTCCTGTCATATGCAAGTAGCTACTCGAGGTAAAGGAGGACGAACAGATCAGGATACGGCTTATCTGCTGAATAGAGCCAATGGCGCCAATCTGCTGACGATTAACGGGGGACATTCTCTGGACGCGCTGCAATACATCGTTGGCGAATTCCGTGAGCTATCAGCCATCACATCATCTCGCTATAACGAAGCCACTATTCAGGAAACGGGTGAAGTCATTCCCAAGGATACTGCGGATCAGATTCTGATTCAGGGGTCATTGGAGAAGGGGGCAAACGTATCCGTCCACATTCAGGGGGGAGTGAATCCAAAATTCGAGCTGGAGATTCAGGGAAAAAAGGGCGTTTTGCGTTTGACTCAGAATCCTTCGCTTGGGCATGTTCAATTTGGGAATCTGACGCTCGAAAAACTTGTGTATGATCCAAACAGTAAGCAGGGTTATGCGCCTAATGACGCTTTTGAACAAATAAGTATAACTGCCGAGCCTGATGGTGTACCGGATTTCCCAAAAGAAGGGGTAACCCTGAATGTAGCCAAGGCTCACCATGTATTTGGCGAGGATATTTTGACGGACACCCGTCTCGCTCCTGATTTTAATCATGCCTTAAAACTGCATCAGCTACTGGACCGCATTGAGGAATCGGCTGCAACCGGAAGAAAGATTGTATGGTAAAAAGCACACCACTTCTAGATATTATATGCGTATCTCTATCTGAACACATCTCTTTTTTGGAAGACTATTATTTACAAAAAAAATTTGGCTTCTGGTAGAATAAAAAATCGTATTGGAGGAGTTATCATTATTTTAAGTGATTCAACAGATGAAGCATTGGAAATTATAAAGCAAGATCGTTCTACGTAAATGGAATTGCTGATTATGAGCTAAAAGCCTTAGAAACCCTTATAGTAAAGGATTTCTAAGGCTTTTTGCTTTTAACACCAACACTCTTCATATTCGGCAGGGCGGTGAAGTATTGCCAGATTTCGCTTTCTGGACGGGCTTTGCCATTTTCGCGCAGGATAATGAATAAAACACGCACAATCTTTAGCTTATCTTCTACCGATTTTATCTTCCATCATTTCACCGGTACACAAATGGCAGGTTCCAGGAACGGCTAACCCCCTAAGAAGCTTTCGGCAGACCGCTGATCTGTCGTTATGGTGAGGCCTGATCGTTAAATCGCCGAACCGTTTTGCCGATATATAGCATCAGCATCAAAATTGATCCATGATGCTCGAAGATTTGTTATTTTACATACTGGAGGCCAAACGATGTTGAAATTCAAGAAAACAATTGTAGCACTCCTTGTGCTCATGGTGAGTACGGCGTACGCAGCGGACATGACAGACGCAGCAGAATCAAAAAAGGTATACGTGGACGTTACCAGCAGCGATGCCAGCGTACTGCCGGGCCAGACCGTCTTTATCGAAGTCGGAATTTCCTCTAATGCACTCGCGGATACAAAGGGCATTCAGGCGGCAAAAATTACGCTTAGTTATGACGAGAACGTGTTTACGACCGATAGTCTTTTGCGCTTTGACGATGATCTGGGCAAGTACATCTGGCGCGACGATTGCTTTTCCCTTACCAGAGCTTTTAATGACAGGGATTACCGGATCGATAATCCTTACCCGACCGATGTCGTTCCGGGTGACGGAAAGCAGGAAATAATTTTCTACGTATCCGGAAATGATGGCAAATGGCTGTCCTCGGATTCAGGCGCTCCATTCGTATCCCTTTCCCTGATTGCCAAAACCAATGTCACCGATGTCAACACAAACGTAACTGTCCGTGCAGAGGATACGCGGCTGCAAGATCAGAGCGGCACAACGAATAACGAATATGCTAGCACAAGCGCCAAAATCCATGTGGGCCTTCCCAAAAAAATTGAGATCGTTCGTGGCACACAGCCGCCAAGCAGCCAACCTATCTCCATGGATCTCAACTACGGCATGGAGCTGAACGCGCTGGCCCGTTTCGCCAACGGGGACACCACATATGTCACCGAAATGGCGAAATGGGAATCCGCCAACCCGGACGTTGTGACCGTCACAGGGAAAGGCAGCCTCAGAGGCATAAGCTATGGAACGACATCCCTTACTGTAACGGTTGGATCTCTTGCTGGCACGCATGAGGCGATCGTTCGCTCCATGACCGAGAAGGAAAGGAATGCCCAGCCCGGTTTTCAAGTCACGGTTACGCATGTGCCTTCCTCCGACATTTCCCATAGTGCTCCAAAAGTTCAGGTCACCGTTAATGGGAAAGCCGCTGAGCAGGGACTTTTGGTCGATGGTAGTGTGTATGTGCCTCTCCGCTCGCTTGGGAATCTGCTCGTACTCCCTATGGGCTACGATGCATCCAGAAAACTCCCTACTCTGGACGGTAAAGCCATAACACAATCCAAAATCTTCGCAGCGACTTCTTACGTCAAGATCCGTGAAATTCCAATGCTACTTCCAGGCGCGAAAACGCTTTGGGACAATAAAAACAAAACCTTGTCTATTGAGTATTTATTTTAGTTAGACATTACTAAAACCCTGTACATTTTAAGATAATCAAAAAGCTCCCTTTGATGTGCGATATGCAGAGATCAAAGGAAGCTTTTTCGATTTAACAATATGCAGTCGTAGCCAGATGACCTATTCCCACTCAATCGTTGCTGGTGGTTTGGAAGTGATATCGTAGACAATTCGGTTGACGTTATCCACTTCGTTAACGATTCGTACAGAAATTTTCTCCAGCACATCCCAAGGGATACGTGCCCAATCGGCGGTCATACCGTCGATAGAGGTTACCGCACGAATACCCACAGTGTAAGAATACGTACGGGCATCGCCCATAACGCCAACACTCTTCATATTTGGCAAAGCGGTGAAGTATTGCCAGATTTCCCGGTCCAGACCGGCTTTGGCAATCTCCTCGCGCAAAATATAATCTGATTCACGAACAATCGTAAGCTTGTCCTCTGTGACTTCACCCAGCACGCGAATGGCAAGACCCGGACCCGGGAATGGCTGACGCCATACAATCTCAGGTGGCAGTCCGCATTCTTCCCCAACTTTACGCACTTCATCTTTGAACAGTGCATTCAGCGGCTCGATCAGCTTGAACTTCATGTCTTCCGGCAAGCCACCTACGTTATGGTGCGATTTGATCGTCTGTGCAGTGGCTGTTCCACTCTCTACAATATCCGTATACAGTGTGCCTTGTGCCAGGAATGTAAAATCGTCGAATTGTTTTGATTCTTCCTCAAAAACATAGATGAACTCGTTACCGATGATTTTACGTTTTTGTTCCGGATCATCGACTCCTGCCAGCTTGGACAAGAAACGCTCACGTGCGTCAATTTTGACAACCTTCATATCAAATTTGCCAACGAATGTTTCCATTACGCTTTCGGCCTCACCCTTGCGCAGCAGTCCATGGTCAATAAACATACATGTCAATTGATCACCAATCGCTTTATGAATGAGCATCGCTACAACGGAAGAATCCACACCGCCACTTAAAGCGCACAATACTTTTTTGTCGCCTACTTGCTGGCGGATTTCACGGATCTGATCTTCAATGAACGACTCCATCGTCCATTTGCCTTCACAACCGCACACTTCATACAGGAAGTTGCTAATTATCTCATTACCATGGATGGAATGACGCACCTCTGGATGGAATTGTACCGCGTACAGATTCCGCTCTGGATGGCTCATTGCTGCAATCGGCGCACTTTCCGTTCCTGCATCCAGTTTAAAACCGGATGGCAGATCCGTAACATGGTCTCCGTGGCTCATCCATACGGTCTGACGAGATTCCAGCCCTTTGGCCAATCTCGTATCCTCATTGAATTGCACGTCTGCTTTGCCGTACTCACGCTTGCCTGCACGTTCTACCTTACCGTCCAGTTGGTGAGCCATCAACTGCATACCATAGCAAATACCGAAAATAGGAATTCCAAGATCATAAATAGCCCGGTCCACCTGAGGAGCATTATCTGTATATACGCTGGAAGGTCCACCTGAGAAAACAATCCCTTTCGGTGCCAGCTCTCTCAGCTTCTCCGCAGGCGTATTGTATGGAAGGAGCTCGCTGTACACGCCGAGGTCCCGTATTCTTCTTGCGATTAACTGGTTGTATTGTCCTCCAAAGTCGAGAACTACAACGATTTCATTAGGCTTATTCATTACCGTGCCTCCCTCAATTGTTCGTTTCATTATACGCAACGATAAAACAAGACGTCAAGAAATCAACCGGAGTTGAGTGGACATGAAAAGATTGTTAAAATGAATTAATTCTAAATTATGAATCTGTTCGTAGGAGTGTAAACGATGGATGTGCTGAAATGGATCGTGCAATTGTTCGAAGAATACGGATACAGCGTCCTTTTTTTCGGCTTGCTGCTGGAATTTATTGCTTTACCTTTTCCCGGGGAAACCACGATGGCTTATGCGGGATATCTCTCCTATTCGGGTACGCTGGATTTTGGAAAGCTGGTGCTGCTGGCCTTTTTAGGCACAACCATCGGAATGACCATTACCTACTTTATCGGAAAATGGGCCGGACTCCCCTTTATCCAGAAATACGGTAAATGGGTTTTGTTATCGCCGGACAAGCTTCAAAAAACGCAAAAATGGTTTCAACGTTACGGGTACTGGCTTATTTTTCTCGGATATTTCATTCCTGGTGTCCGGCATTTTACGGGTTATTTTGCGGGAATTATCGCTCTTCCCCTGCGTAAATTTGCCTTGTATGCGTACAGCGGCGCTCTGTTCTGGGTCATCCTGTTTCTAGGCATCGGTAAGGTGTTCGGTCCGCAATGGGATGCCATGTTCCATTTGGTAGAGCTGTATGCGCTGCGAATCGTCGCCATCATCGGCATTATCCTTCTGCTATATATCGTTTATCGCTGGAGATCCTTCCTGTTTGGTACTTTCCGCAAGTCCAACAAATCAGTGAAAACCAGTAGCAAAAACGATACGGAATAATTAGATTCCCGCTGCCTTAGGGCTGCGAGCCCTTATATAGTAAATTAATATCATGATAGATATCAAGATAAATCCAGCGCCGCCAATCAAACCTAACATACGCGGCTCTATGATTTCCACTGCAACCCCGGCTCCAAACATGGATAAGCCGATAATTCCTTGGCTCCACGCTGTCAGCATGCCCAATAATGGCCCCTGTACATGCAGCGGAGTCTCTCGCATGAATAGTGTATCCAAACAGATTGCTCCCACCCCGCCTGCCAACGAAATGAAAAAGTAAATGGCGACCGCCGCCCATGCATGTTCAATTCCACTTAACCCCATGAGCAAAATTCCCTCCAATAGCAGACATACCAGTCCTCCGCTCAATAAAGAACGGCTGAATAGACGCCCCAGTGCATAGCTGGCAACCAGACCCGCACCCAAAGCGGCGTAAAACAGTCCAATCCCGGCATCCCCCAGCTTAAACTCCTGCACGGCATATACACTGATCAGCACATTATCAATTCCATTGAGGAATGGAACCAGTAGTTCAAATGCAATTACGACTTGGAGCGGAAGCGAAATGCGGATGCATTGCAGTATTTGTGACCTACCCAGGATTCGATTATCGAATGATGTCTGACTTCCACGTGATTCAGTATGAGCATCCTCCCTAGTTACTTCCTTCTTGGTGACGGGTGGGAATGCAATATTGCGGACGATCAGACCTGCAGCGAAAAAGCTGGCGGAGTTGAGCATAAATGCGGCCTGTGGTCCAAAAAACGCGGATACGATGCCTCCAGTAGCAGCTCCAATCACCAATACCAGTCCGCCCATCACCTGCTCCAGACTGTTCACCCGCATCAAATCTAACGGTCGAACCAGCAGCGGGATGGACGACTTACGGGCTGGAGCGTACAGCGCTTCCCCACAGGTTAACAGGGTACTGACTCCATAAACGATCCACATATCCTCATTGCTGTGAACACTTAAAAAGGCAAGGGCTGCTCCGCCTCTGAACAGATCCGTGGTCATCATAAGTGTGCGTCTGGATATACGGGTGATGAGCACACCTGACACGGGCGACAGAATTAAAAAAGGAATCACCCGTAGTCCGAGCATAATCCCCACGCTGAGTCCCGAGCTGGTAAGTCGATACATCAAGGCCAACAAGGCGATCTGGCAGAAACGGTCTCCAATACCATTAATAATGCCAGCTGCGAATAACTTTCTGTATTGCTTGTTTAACATGTACTTCAGCTCCAAGTCGAAACGATCCATTGATTATACATTAATCTAATTAGTTATATAGCTAATTTAAAGGGGTTATTATACATACGTCAAGCATAAATTCATATATTCAGAGCATACTAAGCCAACTAACTCCAATATCGGAGGATTTTACGTATGCAAAATGAGAATAAAAGCTGTCCGCTCACCCACGTATCCTCTTGCTTACGGGATAATGTGAATCATATCCAAAGCTCGATTGGAAACAGCGGAGATTTGATTATCAAAGAGCTGCTATGGATGCAGAAATGGCCGGCAGCCGTTTTGTATATTGACGGTCTGATCAATACTCAATTGCTGCATGATTCTATACTGCGCTCATTTATGCAGATGGATATTCATCATGTACCGGAAGGTGCTGAACCGTTCGATTATTTAAAGGATCAGGTGTTGATCGCTGGGCATTCAGGCTGCTTGGATGAAATGGATGCATTATTCAACCGGATGCTATCCGGCGGAATTATCATTTTGCTGGAGGGTTACACGAAAGGTATTTGGATTGATGCCGTCGGTTGGGAGGATCGCAACGTCAGTGAGCCCCAATCCCAAACGGTTGTACGCGGACCGATGGAGGGTTTCACTGAGAATCTGCGTACCAATACAGCTCTGGTCCGCAAGCGAATTCGCGACCCGCGTCTTTGGATGGAAACAAGGCAGATCGGAAAGGTCACTCATACCAACGTGGCCGTGATGTATATCAAGGGAATTGCTGACGAAGGCGTTATTCAGGAGCTAAGAGAACGTCTGGACCGAATTGATATTGACGGGATTATGGAAGGAGGTTACATCGAAGAGGAAATTCAGGATGTGACCTTCACCCTTTTTCCTACGATATACAACAGTGAACGCCCGGATTCGGTAGCAGCCAGTTTGCTGGAAGGAAAAGTGGCCATATTAGTGGACGGGACTCCGTTTGTACTTCTTATTCCTGCGTTGTTTATCCAATTTTTCCAGTCGGCCGAGGATTATTATCAACGCGCGGATATCAGTACTTTGTTGCGGATGCTACGATATTTGGCCTGTTTCATCGCTCTGCTCGCTCCAGCCTTATACATCGCCATTTCCACCTTTCATCAGGAGATGCTTCCGACGAACCTGCTGATCAGTTTGGCAGCTCAACGGGAGGGTGTGCCTTTTCCCGCATTTATTGAAGCCATGCTGATGGAAGTGACCTATGAAATATTGCGCGAAGCCGGGGTGCGTATTCCCAAAACGGTCGGACAAGCGGTATCCATTGTAGGTACGCTGGTCATTGGACAAGCTGCTGTGGATGCAGGCGTCGTGTCGGCCGCCATGGTTATTATCGTATCCATCACCGCAATCTCCAGCTATGTCATCCCTGAAAATGGGCTGTCCATTGCGGTACGGATTATCCGGTTCGTCCTCATGATGCTGGCCGCCGCCTTCGGATTTCTGGGCATTTTAATGGGCTTGATGGCCCTGTTGCTTCATCTGACCAGTCTAAGATCTTTTGGAGTGTCTTACATGAGCCCGTTTGGCCCTTATGTGCAAAGTGATATGAAGGATACCCTCTTTCGCCTGCCTTGGCCGTGGATGACTACTCGTCCATATTCGAATCAAGTTCAGAATACACTCCGGCAAAAAAACCAGAAAAAGCGGGGGTATAAGAAAAAAACAACTGGGAAGTGACCGTACATGAAAAGTGTGACCTGCACGATTCTTATATTCAGTCTGCTCGCTTCGCTTCTGACCGGCTGCTGGGACCGTAAAGAGCTTAACGAGATCGGTATTACCGTAGGACTGGGTGTGGATAAGGACGGCGACCAAATTCGTGTGTCGGCACAGGTGGTTGTACCTTCGGAGGTGGCCTCCAAATCAAGACCAAGCAAAGGAGCTCCTGCGGTAACTACATTTGAGGTAACAGCTCCTACGCTGTATGAAGCTATCCAGAAAATAACGGAAATCAGCCCACGACTCATCTATCTATCCCATATCCGTATGCTCATATTTGGCGAGGAATTCGCGAGACAGGGAATCGCCGATATCGTGGAATCCCTGATGAGAGAACCTTTTGCAAGAACTGATTTTTATATCTGTGTTGCGAAAGGAACCTCTGCCTCCAACATGCTTCAGGTAGCTACGACATTGGAGAAAATCCCGGCAAACAAAATGTTTTCTTCTATGGAGGTATTATCCAAAACCTGGGCACCTGTCAGCAAAGTGACTATAGATCAGCTGATGGATGTGCTTGTCAGTTCCGAAATACATGCCACTCTCCCCGCCCTCGAAGCCAAAGGAGATTTACCCAAGGGGATAGTGGAAGGTACAGACAATGTCAAAACAATTGAACCAACAACGGTTCTGGCTATTACCAGCTTAGCCGTGTTTAAAAAAGACCGATTGATCGGCTGGCTGGATGAAATCGATAGCAAAGGATACAACTATATCCGGGATCATGTGGACACAACGACAGGACATGTGGACTGCCCGGAAGGCGGTAAAATCGCTCTGCTGGCTTTGAGGAGCCAAACGAAGACTAAAGTGTTCATGCACAACGGTGAGCCTATCATCCAGATATCCGTAGAAAACAAAAGTACGATTAGAGAGAATAATTGCAAAAAAATGGAGTTAAAAAGTGTGGAGGATGTTCACGAAATCGAAAGGGAGAGCAATGCCAAAATAATCGAGGTTATGAAGCATTCCGTAGAGACTGTACGTCGCAAGTTCAAAGTAGACATTTTTGGATTTGGGCAATTAATTCACCAAACCAATCCCAAGGCCTGGAAAGTACTAAAAAAAGATTGGGATCACACATTTATGAATGTACAGGTTGAATATAAAGCGAATACGGAAATCAAGAAAATCGGAGCTATTATGAACTCCTATCAAAAGAAAATGAAGGAGTAGCCAATAAACGAGTACGCTTACGGGAGGAGCACCCCTTATGAAGGCCGTCATCGCAGTAGTGGTCATTGCCCTAATTTTTGCAATCAAGGACTTGCCCGGCTTATACCGCAAGCATCGCTTTAAGGACATGGTTGTATACATTGTCATGCTCGCATTCGGGACGTGGTTCAGCACGTTCACGGCCCAGGGAAAGGCAACGCCGAGTCCGCTAATCTTGATTGAAATGATATATAAGCCGGTAAACAGCCTGTTTACACATCTATTTCATTTATAAATAAAGGGGGCCGCCAGCGTTGGAAAAGGGCCGGATTAGTGTTGTACAAGTAACCATTCTGGTTATTTTTTGCACCATGGGCGATATGATACTGATCATTCCCAGCATCTTTACCCATATCGCCAAACAGGATGCATGGATCAGTACCCTGCTGAGTGTACCGGCAGGTATGGCGCTTGTATGGCTTTTGCTGCGTGTACATGAGCTATATCCCAGCCTCACTCTCATTGAAACGATAAGGAAAATACTAGGGAAATGGCTGGCTCCTGTCGTCTCCATATGGTACCTTTTTTATTTCCTGATGTCCGACGCCATATATATCAGGGAACTTGGTGACTTTTATTCTACACAAACCTATGTGCTGACACCGTTAAGGATCATATTACTGCTGGCGGCAATTATGCTGGTCTATGCTTTTTTCACCGGAATTGAAGCTCTTGCCCGTGCCAGCGAGATATGCTTGCCTTTCTTTGTCATCGTGACGATTACTGTAGTGGCTTGCCTTATTCCCGAGATTGATTTTTCTAAAGTAAAGCCAATTATGGAAGACGGAGTTCTCCCTGTTCTTCACGGTACACTGCTTGGGGTTAGCTATCCATTCGGGGAATTGGTCGTATTTCTCATGCTTTTTCCCTATGTAAAGCATTCAGCACATTTTAAAAAGAGTGTCCTTACAGGAACCCTTATTGGCGGTGTGCTGCTCAGTCTGTTCGTAATCATAGCTCTGCTTGTTCTTGGCCCTTTTCTGACTGAATCTAGTGTGTATCCTTCGTATCTGCTTACCTCCAAAATAAATGTGTTCAATTTTTTCCAACGCATGGAGGCTTTTATAGCAGCTATATGGGGATTGTCACTCTTTTTCAAGAGCTTCCTTTTTTTATACGCGTTTACCCTGGGGACAGCACAGACATTTCGTCTAAAAGATTACCGTCCTTTCATCTTGCCTGCGGGAATGCTCGTCTACGGCTTGAGTATCATGGTTGCACCCAATATCATCTATTATTTTGATACCCTTGTTCCCTTCTGGGTGGATTGGGATTTGACCAACTCAGTTATCATTCCCTTGTGCTTGTGGGGCATTTACGCGATCAAGCAGAAAAGAAAACAATCTTAAAAAATTCTAAAATAAGAAAAATTCAGAGAATACATATCAAAAACACCCTCTGAGACTGAAGAATAGCCAGTGTCCCAAAGGGTGTGTCGATGTTTATTATTTTGCCAGTCCCCGAATGTATTCCAGCGCGTTATCAATATGTCCTTTGACTCTCAAACTACGCCATTCATGAATCAAAATACCATTCTCGTCAATGAGGAAGGTGGAGCGAACGATGCCCATGTACTGCTTGCCATACATCTGTTTCTGCTGCCACACCCCGTACGTTTCAGCCACCTGATGCTCTTCATCGGATAACAGTTGAAAAGGTAATCCGTACTTGGTAATAAACTTGTCATGCTGCTTGAGTGGATCAGGACTTACCCCCAGAATGACGGTGTTCAAACCCTCGAACTCCCCGTGTTTATCCCGAAAATCACAAGCCTGTGTCGAGCAACTGGACGTCAAATCCTTCGGATAGAAATACAGTAAAACCCTGCTGCCTCTAAAATCAGACAGCTTGACGTTTTTCCCTTCATTTCCCGGCAATTCAAAGTCCGGCGCGGGTTGTCCAATAGCGGTAGATGTCGTGGACATCTCATCATCTCCTATCTTGTGGGGTTCTCATGCGATCTGACCTAGGAACCCGCACCTCTGTAACGCCGAATACCAAAATTCCATGCCAGTAAGCCCAAGGTTAAAAATACAGCTCCCATGACCGGAGTCAAAAGCGCCATATGCTGCATATCCTCCCGATGAAGGAAAAGGGATGCCGGATATACGCCAACAAAAGCAAACGGCAGAATCCAGGTCAGCACAACTTGAATCGCACGGTTATAAATCGTCACCGGATAACGTCCATAGCTCTGCATATTGTACATGAGTGGAATAATTCCTGTTGGCGCGTCCGAAAAGAACGAAATAGAAGTCAATATGGTATAGATTCCCGTATAAATCGCTACGGCACTTAGGCTCATGATGATTAGAGCCGGGATGAACCACCACGCCATATGCAAGTCCATTTGCGCCCCGCTGATTCCCATAATAACCAGACCAATCGCCGATCCGACCAACGCGGGCGGGTCTACATTTTCAAGGAAAATCTGGAACAGATTATGCGCAGGACGGGTCATGACCCGATCCAGCTCCCCTTTTACAATATAGCGCTCGCTAAAGTTCCACAGATTGACGAAACAGCTGAATAGTCCATAAGGCACCATGAAAAAGCCATAGACGAATACGACTTCATTTTCGCTCCAGCCGCCCAAACTGTCGGTGTGCATAAAAATGACCAAAATAAAAATGAGATTGGTGGCCTGAAATAGCAGGTCCGAAACGACCTCCACCCAAAAATCAGCGCGGTAGGTTAGCCGCGATTTCATGTAATTTTTCAAATATTCGCTAATGAGTCCCAAATAGTACATCATCGGCCTACCCTCCTTGCACGAACAGACGTCTGCGCGCCAGTCGCCAAATGATGATCATCGGCACGAGCAGAACGACCAGCCAAATGATTTGGATACCCAGCACATTCCAAATACCAACGCCTTTTACTCGTCCGGTAAATACGGAGCCGGGCAAATACGTGATCGCCTGAAACGGCAGCCACTGGGCGAAGGTCCCCAGCCAGCCCGGAAACAGGCTGATGGGCAGAATCAAGCCGGAGAACAGATCCACTACCACCCGCTTCATGCGCATCATACCCTCGTTATTTTCAACGAAAAAGGCCGTCAAGCCAGTGATAATATTGATTTGGGTATTAATCAGAAAGCTGAAAAACAGCATCACGAGGAAACTGATCCATGCTACAGGGTCCGTCGGCAACGTCACTGGAAACAGCAACATCGCAATCGCCATGCCCGGGATCATAAACAGCAGGAAACGGAACATCCCCTCGCCAAGCCCCTGCATGACTTTGACCAGCACATAGTTATACGGCCGGATCATCTGGATGGCAATGCTGCCATCACGAATCTCTGTCGAAATTTCACGATCCAGATTGTTGAAATAAAAGGCCCTCGCCATCCACGATACCGCTACATAGGTCGTCATTTGGGCTGCGGAAAAGCCACCGATGCTGCCCGCATCACCATAAATCGCTTTATACGTGAAATAATATACACCAATATTCATGGAATAAATTAAGATACCTGTATAATAGTTCACACGATAAGCGAGCATGGTGAGAAACCGAATACGAATAAAATCGGTATATACGCTAAGCATGGACTTTGGCCTCCACTGCCGGAAGCACGGGATTGCCCTTGCGTTCCGCCGAGCCAGATTGGTAGATGCTACGCACGATATCATCGGTGTTCGTTTCAATGATTTTGATATCCGTAATGTCCGTACGCCCGACTACGCTGGCCAAGACATCCGACACGTTAATATGAAGCGGAATCCACACCTTGGCAGCCAAATCATTATCCGCCGTCCAAGCCAGCGGCATGTCCGCTGTCCACGCTTGTAATTGCTCAAGCTGGGTGGGCACGCCGAACTGAAACTGTACTTCCCGTCCTGTACCCCAACGTGCTTTCAAATCCTCCAGACCACCGTCATAGATGATGTTCCCGTCATCCAGCATAATGACGCGCGAGCACAGCGCTTCAATATCCTGCAAATCATGGGTCGTCAGCAAAATCGTCGTCCCGTAATCCCGGTTCATGTCCTTTAGGAACTCACGGATTTCAGACTTCACCATAATATCGAGTCCAATGGTCGGTTCGTCCAGAAAAACGATGGACGGATTGTGAAGCAACGCAGCCACCAATTCACAGCGCATCCGCTGCCCAAGACTAAGCTTGCGCACCGGACGGCTTAACAGGTCCTGTAATTGGAGCCGCTCTACCAGCTCATCCAGCCTGCGTTTGAAGTCTGTAGCCGGAACCTGATATACTTTGCGCAGCAGTTGAAAGGACTCAATCACGCCGATGTCCCACCATAGCTGGCTGCGCTGTCCGAAAACAACGCCGATATTACTTACGAATTTCTCGCGTTCCTCGTAAGGAACATAGCCGCCCACTTTGAGATGCCCCGAGGTCGGCACGAGAATGCCGGTCAGCATCTTGATCGTAGTAGACTTTCCAGCTCCGTTTTCACCAATATAGCCACATATTTCTCCCTGAGGAATACCAAAGGAAATATCTTTGACCGCGGCCACCTCGTTGTATTCGCGGGCGAATAAATCAAGGAAGGCTCCTTTCAGGCCTTCGCGGTTTTTTTGCACTTTAAATGTTTTGCGCAGATCCTGCACATCAATTGCCAGCATGTCATACCTCACATTCAGGATTTTGAAAAATCCATAGTTAAATTGATTGTGCTCCAAAAAGAAATTATAATGTAATGAATTGAAAAGCGAAAGGGAGAACATCCATGACAAGCAGAACCAAAAGGACGATATGGTCGGTTCTAGCCGTGATTATCGTCGCGATTGTCGGATTTGCCGTGTATTATTTTTCATCCATTTATAATCAACTGGACAATCTGCATAAAGAGGGTGCAAACTCCCCATTCAAAAATGTAAAGCAGGTCGATCAGGTGCGCACACCAGACCCGCCCAAGTGGGAAGGTACGGATCCGGTCAACATTTTGCTGATGGGTGTCGATGGTCGTGGTATCCAAAAAGGGGAAGTCCCCCGGTCGGACAGTATGATGGTCGTATCGCTTGATCCCGTCAAGAAAAAGATTCACCTCTTCTCTATTTTGCGTGATACGTACGTGGATATTCCCGGCTACGATAAAAATCGGATTAACACCGCCATTACTCACGGTCCCAACACGGCCATGAAGGCGGCTGGCGACCTGCTGGGGATTCCGGTGCAATATTATGTGTATACCGATTTTCAAGGATTTATTAAGCTGGTGGACGCCGTGGGCGGCATTGATCTTGAAGTGGAGAAGGATATGCACTATACAAGCAATGCGGATAAGCATGAATACGATATTGACTTGAAAAAGGGCATGCAGCATCTGGGCGGCAAAGAGGCGCTTCAATATGTGCGCTTCCGTCATGACGCCATGTCGGACTTCTCCCGGTCGGGACGTCAGCGTGCATTTTTGGAGGCTATAGCACAGAAAATGCAGAGCACGACCTCCATTGCCAATTTGCCGAGCATTTTGCAGCAGGTAAACCCGTTTATTGATACGAATCTTAGTGTCAACGATATGTGGAGACTGGCAAACGTCGGCTACCAAAGCAACTTTGCTGGCAGCGAGCAGGTTCCGCCGATGAAGCTGCTTGGGGAAGAAAATGTAGGCGGCGCGCAGGTTCTTACCGTCCGCGATCCGGAAGAATTGAAAAAGTACGTGCAGGATATATTCAACAATCCTCCTGTACAGACACAGGAACAAAATAAGGATCAAAACAAAACGAAGCAACCGGACAGTGCATCATCGTCCAAGACGGATAAGGCTTCTTTCACGGGTGGCAGCAATACCAGTAGTGATGCTGCTGCCACACAATCGACAACAAAGACAGGACAAAAAGAGCTATAATGATGTATGCAGGGGGCAGCCGTGAACGCTGCCCTTTGGTGTGTGTATATCCTATTTTAATGAACGGAAAGGAAGTTTTGGATGATGAAACGGGAAACCTCCGAAGCATTATATAAAGAAGCACTGGAGCATATTGTCGGGGGCGTAAACAGTCCTTCACGCTCTTTCAAGGCTGTGGGCGGCGGCGCTCCGGTATTTATGAAACGCGCCAAAGGCGCTCATTTTTGGGACGTGGATGATAATCGGTACATTGATTATTTAGCGGCTTACGGCCCTATTATTACCGGACATGCCCACCCTCATATTACCAAGGCCATTAGTGAGGCGGCGGCGAACGGAGTATTGTACGGAACCTCAACGGTATTGGAAATCAAGCTCGCCAAGATGCTAAAGGAAGCCATTCCTTCCATGGACAAGGTCCGGTTTGTGAATTCCGGCACAGAAGCGGTCATGACGACGATCCGTGTTGCACGGGCCTATACGAAGCGAAATAAGATCATCAAATTTGCAGGCTGCTACCACGGTCACTCGGATCTGGTGCTCGTAGCCGCAGGCTCCGGCCCATCCACGCTGGGCATACCTGACAGTGCAGGAATTACGACCAACATTGCGAGCGAGGTTATTACCGTGCCTTTCAATGATCTGGACGCGCTGCGCCAAGCCTTGGAGCGTTGGAGCGACGATGTGGCAGCGGTCATGGTCGAACCGATTGTCGGTAATTTCGGCATGGTGATGCCGCAGCCCGGTTTTCTGGAAGGGCTATGCTCGATGGCACGGGCAAACGGTTCGCTCGTCATCTATGACGAGGTCATTACCGCGTTCCGCTTCCACTATGGCTCCACCCAAACATACGCCGGATTGGACAATCATGATGCGATTCAGCCGGATTTGACCGCGCTGGGTAAAATCATGGGCGGTGGCCTGCCGATCGGTGCCTACGGCGGCAGCAAGCATGTGATGGAGCAGGTTGCTCCACTCGGCCCGGCTTATCAGGCGGGCACTATGGCGGGCAACCCGGCTTCCATCTCATCAGGCATTGCATGTCTTGAAGTACTTCAAGGCGAAGGAGTGTATGAAGAGATGGAACGTCTCGCTGTGAGACTGACGGATGGTATCGCTTCCTCAGCCAAGCGCCATGGCGTGCCATTAACGATTAACCGCATCCGTGGAGCATTCTCCACCCATTTTTGCGATCATCCGATCACGAACTACGATGAGGCGCAGGATACAGACGGCGAAGCGTTCGCTTCCTTCTTCCGTCATATGCTGGATCGCGGCATTCATCTGGCCCCATCGAAGTACGAAGCATGGTTCCTCACAACGGCGCACACAGATGAAGACGTGGATGCTACGCTGGAAGCGGCGGACGATTCTTTCCGTGCGATGGCACAGGGCAAGTAAGCAGATCGGTACGACATGATGGAATCTTGATAGGATAAGGGCCGGAAGCAGCTTTAAGGACTGGGATATCCCACCTTTGAGACTGCCTTCCGGCTTTTTTAATTTGCCAACTGTACCCGTACAGTTGTACATTTTATGGATTGTATCAAATGACACCATCCGGGTATATTGGGAGGAGCAACATGTTGAAATCATTCAGCGCAGGCTAATTAAAAAAAAACGCCTGAGCCATTCATTACGGAGGTTTATCATGCACAGTCGTTCCAAAACTGGAGCCGCCTATTTGGCTGCTCTCAGCTATGCCGCTATACTCGGTTTTTCATTTTTGTTTGTGAAGCTGACGGTCACGGAAGCCAGCCCGCTGGATGTAATCGCCCACCGCTTTGCTTTGTCTTTTATCGCTTTGACGGTTCCGGTAGTGTTGGGCTGGATCAAGATTAACATCACGCGGCGCGATATCCTGCGTATTTTACCGCTGGCCCTGCTCTCGCCTTTAGTGTATTTTCCATTGCAAGCCTTCGGGCTGATGAGCACCTCTTCATCGGAAGGCGGCATTATTCAAGCAACCGTTCCCATCTTCACGCTGCTGCTGGCGTCCTATTTTATTAAAGAGCGGACTACGGTTGTCCAAAAGCTTTCCTTGCTGCTCTCTGTAGCAGGCGTTATTTTTATATTCGTGATGAAAAGCGGAGCGCCGCTGGCTTCGAACAGCTTCGGAGGTATTCTTCTGCTCGTGCTATCTGCGATATGCCTCTCCGGCTATAATGTATTGGCACGTCCATTAACGCAAAAATACAATCCGCTGGAACTAACCTACGTTACCTCCATTCTTGGATGTGTCGTTTTTAACTTGGTGGCACTGGGATATCATACGATAGATGGTTCCTTGAGCGCTTATACCGCCCCACTGGTGAAGCCTGATTACTGGCTGGCGCTGGCCTATCTGGGCATTCTGTCAACGCTTATAACCTCGCTGCTATCGAGCTATGCATTGAAGCGAATTGAGGCGTCCAAAATGAGTGTCATCGGTAATTTGTCCACTCTCATATCCATGATTGCGGGTGCTTACATTTTGAAGGAGCAGCTCGCATACTATCACATTGTCGGGGCCGTTATTATTATTATCGGGGTGTTGGGCACCAATTTTGGAGGTCAGAGAAGCTCCAAGCCGCGAAAAGCATCTGCTGCAAAATCACTAAAAGTGGACTGAAGTAACATAAATGCTCACGGTTTTGACACAAAAAAGATATCCCCGAGCCGGAATAAATGACAGCCCGAGGGTATCTTTTTCAGTTCATCTATTTTACTTAGAATGGTTCACTTGAGATTAAATATCCCGTTCAAGCCAATATCTCAGCCTTCAACCGGGTACGCCATGACGCTCATGAGCGCCAGTTCGGGCTGTGTCGTGTCTAGTCTGCTATATTGCACAATCACCGGTACGTCGCTGGTGACCGTAATCGCATAGGGAATGCCTGCCGGAATCCGTTCACCATCCCTCTCCAAAGAGGCCGTGCGGATATGGCGGGTTCGCCTTCCTTCCACCACCTCGATCAATCCCTCCAGCGGCTCGCGGTCCTCAAAATAGATGTCTATACTCAGCTTGGCCGCACGGGTTCCGCAGTTCAGCACACATATACTCTCATGACTAAGCAGCTCTCCCCGGCTTTCGGGCGGAATATATCCATCGGGGATGACCCAGAATAAGCTGCCCCGCGGCTGGTTTACTTTTTCCTGAGGAAGCTCAGTATTTCCCATGCTATCCGACTCCTCTACCCAAATGGATTCTCCTTGGTACGCAGCAATTGTGCCAGAAACGCAAGAGCCAATCCCTGACCCCAGCCCTGAATGCGTTTGTACGGCACGTTGCGGTAGCCGTCAATATCGTTCATCACGGCGGTTCCAGCGGATACACCCGTCACGGTGCCGTCCTCTTTGATTCGGGAAAGAATACCGTCGATTGCCTTTTGCGTGTATTTGTTAAACAGTCGTCCCTGCATAAGCAAAGCTGTCGCAATGCCTGCGGAGCCCGAGGTTTCCAGATAGGAGGTTTCATCATTCAGCACCGTATGCCACAGCCCTTCCGGGGATTGTAGCTGCACCAGCGCACTGAGCTGATCACGCAGCGAACCGTCGATGATCATATAGGATGGATGCTGCACCTCCACGAATTTCAGCGCCTTTGCCATTGTGAGTGCTGCCCATGAATTTCCCCGCGCCCAGTATATCCCCGACATCCGGCTTTGGTTCGCATGATCCCAGCCGTGATAATACAGATTCGTATCCGGGTCCTGCAAAAATTCCTCATGCCCGTGATATTGACGGATACCGTCCTCCCAATACTCCCGGTTGCCCAGCAGATGGCCGATGCGCAGCAAATAGTAGCCCGCCATAAACATCGTATCCACCCACGCCTGCTGCGGAAATACGTCATGAAGTGAATTCACGGTATGCTGGAAAATGCCGTCGGCAAACCGCTCAGCGTTTTTGGCCAAAAATTCTGCCATCTCGATGGCGATATCAAGGTATTTTTGCTCGCCTGTAGCCTGATACAGCGTCAGCAAGCAGTGTCCCACAGACACACCGTTCACCGAGAGCGGCGGAAGTCCATCCGCAATATTTTCATCGACCCATTCCTTTAATTTGGTCAAATACTCCTCGTTCCCGGTTGCTTCATAGGCTTCACACACCCCGTAAAAGGCCACACCACCAGGCCAATCCCAGCTATAGTGCATTTGAAACGTACGCTCCACCACCCGGTCGATCACCTGTTTAATTTGTTCCTCATCAAAAATCAATGCAGGCATTTCCTCGTCTCCCCCTTTAGTAAGTTTCACGTTAACTGCCTCCTTGACACCTGTTCGAGAACAATCCGTCCGTCTATCGTAAATACATGCGTAAGGGTTGCAAATCCAGCTCCTTCACAGCATCCACCACCATGTCTGCAATACAGACCGCACCGTTCTCATGAAAATGTGTATTATCCTCCAAGCCACTGGAAAAGTTCAAGTATTCACCGGGCAGCAGCCACATAAAAAGCTCTTTGCTTGCCTCGGGACCCAGCCGCTCATATAACTCCTGCGTGCGGGCAGCCAAGTCAATCAGCGGCACGTTCGCCTCTTCCGCCAGTTCACGAACCGCTGTTACATAGTCACCATGTGTGTCGGATAGCGTACCGTCCCCGTTAAAATAACGGCGGTGTACAGGTGTGACCAGCACTGGAGTAGCCTCGTGACTTCTGGCTCCGTCAATGTAGAGGCGCAGATGCTCCTTGTAGGTCGTAAAAGGCTCTGTAGCCCGTTCCGGGTCCGACTTCTGATCATTATGGCCGAACTGGATGAACAGGAAGTCTCCTGCTTTCATTTCAGTCAAAATAACGTCCAGCCGTCCTTCGTCCACGAAGCTTTTAGAGCTTCTTCCCGATACGGCATGATTATCCACGCAGACATCATGCTTGAACAGGGCGGGCAAAGCCTGGCCCCAGCCTGTATACGGATAGCCGGACGCATCCTGATCCGTAACCGTGGAATCTCCGGCCAGGAACAGCCGGACGGTCTGTGGCGCTGGCGTAATCTCCAGCGCATTGAGCCGCGGGGCGGGGCCCGATACGGCGAGGTGCAGCTTGCCGCCCCTGACGGGCACCGCAAACCGGGCCTCTGTGAACTGGCCCGGCAGCGTGTGTAACGGGGGCAGCACATGCTTGCCCTCGCCCGCTTTGAGGCGTGTGAGCGTCTCTGCGAGCGGATCGCCGAGCAGCGCAATGACGAGATACGTCCCGTCCTCCGGTACATCGACGACAAACGCAGCCCCCAGAGGGATGCAAAAGCTGCTTCGCAGCCGTGCGAGCGTATCCTTGGGTGCGGTTACGTCGGACATCCGCCTTTCCCGACCATACACATGGTCTACGTCTTCAAACCCGTAGCCCTGCTCGGCATTATACAGGCAATTCGGGGGTACTCCCGTGTAGCTATCCGCAGGCTCACCCGGACCAAAATCGAACTTCCACATTCCACTCACCTCTCCGCAATAGTCCTTAGCCCTTAGCCCTACCCTATCCCTTCAATCCACTCGTACTCATTCCTTCAACAATCTGCTTCTGGAATGCGAAGAATACAGCAATAACCGGTAGCAAGCTTAAGATGGACATAGCGAACATCCCACCCCAGTTGGAGGCAGACTCGCTGTCGAGGAACATTTTGAGTGCAATAGAAACGGTATATTTCTCCGGCGAGTTCAGATACAGTACCGGACCGAGCAAATCCTCCCATTTCCAGTAGAAAGAGAAGATTGCCGCCGTAGCCAGTGACGATTTAAGCAAGGGCAAAATAATTCGAAAATACAGCCGGAATTTGCCGCATCCATCTATCGTCGCCGCTTCATCCAACTCTGCCGGTATCGTCCGTATAAACTGAACCATCAGGAAGATAAAGAACGGCATTCCGAAAAACGACGGTACTACCAGCGGCAAGATCGTATTGATCCACCCGAGCTTGGTGAAAATAATATATTGCGGTACCAGTACCACATCCCCTGGCAGCATGAGCGTCACCATCATCAGGGCAAACCACAAGTTACGCCCTCTGAATTTCAAACGTGCAAAGCCAAATGCGATCAATGAGGAGGAAAGCACAGCTCCAATCGTCGAAACCACTACAATCGTGAGCGAGTTCATAATGTACGTGCCAAAGTTGTAGCCAGTCGTGCCTTTCCAGCCTGTCACATAGTTTTGCCAAATCCATTCTGTAGGGAAAAGCGAGGATGCCGTGACGAATATCGTCCGACTTTCTTTAAACGAGCTGAACAGCATCCAAAACACGGGATACAGCATCAGGAGCGCCAGGGCAGCGACCAGAATGTGATAAATTGGCCATTTGAACGTTTTCCATGCCATCGGTATCAGCGCCCCTTTTCCGTTTCATAGAATACCCAGTATTTGGAGGATATAAATAATATCGCTGTCAGGATCGCAATCATAATGAGCATGACCCAAGCCATGGCCGCCGCATATCCCATATTGCTGAACATAAACGCCTGCCGGAACAAATACAACGAATGCAGCATCGTTCCATCCATTGGACCGCCCTCGCCCTTGGAAATAACATACGCCGGAACGAAGGTCATAAAGGCACTGATCGTCTGCATAATCAGGTTAAATAGAATAATTGGACTAAGCAGCGGCAGCGTAATACTGAAAAATTTTCGCACTGGCGAAGCACCATCTACGCCGGACGCCTCGTACAATTCAACAGGAATATTCTTCAATCCTGCCAGAAAAATGAGCATGGACGAACCAAATTGCCATACAGACAAGGTGATCAGCATCGTCAGTGAAGCATCCGGATCACCAAACCATTTCACCGGAGTCGCCCCCAGGGTCGAAAGCAGGCTGTTCACAATGCCGTTATTACTGAAAATGTTCCGCCACATAATGGACACCGCAACACTGCCCCCGATAATGGACGGCAGATAATACATCGTCCGATACGTGCCGACCATGCGCGATTTGGTATTCAAAATCATAGCCACGAACAGCGCAAAAATCAGTCGCAGCGGTACGCCAACCAGTACATACGTAAACGTGACTCGGATTGAATTCCAGTATTTCGGGTCGCCTGTGAACATTTTCTCGAAGTTCCCGAGACCAATCCATTTGGGCGGGGTGAACAGATTGTAGCTTGTAAAGGACAGATACAGTGAAATAAACATCGGAATTAACGTAAACGCGAGAAAGCCCACAATAAACGGGCTGATAAACGCATATCCGGTCATATTGGCTTTCAAGCTCTGATGATTTCGCAAGCTCATCAAGCCTCCCTTCTGTTACAATTTCCTAAATAGATTGGATTAAAAATATTACATAATCGTTGTTATGTGTATTTTATTATGATAATACAAAGGTAGCTTATGCAATTTGCTCGTCGGGTTAACCGTACGCAATCAAGCTATGCACTACGCACGGTTAACTTAACGAAACTTGCATTCGCCCAAATGCCAAAGTTGGTTCAGGCACTCAAAGATAAGCTTCCATTGCACTGCCTACTGCTTATTATTCGCAAGAATGGCATTCGCATCTGCGCGGAATTTGACCGCTGCATCCTCAGGTTTCATCTGTCCGAAATTGACCTGCTCAATATAATCGGTCAGCGTTGCAATCACTTCCGGTGATCCAACTGGCGGCGGTGGGCTCATTGGGGAAGCTTTCGGCTCCATGGAAGCCACAAAATCAAACACTTGCTTCGTAGCCTCGCTCAACTCAGGAGCTACAGCTTCCTTTATTTTGGCGGAAATCGGTACGCCCCGTTCGCCTTTAATCAATTTATTGGCTTCCACATCGTTCATCCAGAAATCAATAAACTTGGCCGCTTCATCCTTCACCTGCGAACGGGCAGCGACCGTCCAATACATCGTAGGCTGCATGTAGATACCTTTTTCCATATTCGGCCCAAACATCGGAGCCAGCGCCATTGGGCGGTTAACGACTTGCTGTAAGCCCACATACTGATTGGACCACTGCCAAATGCCGATGCCCGTTCCTTTTACAATATCGGATTCCTCAAGAATACCCTTCGTTTGGTTCATAATTTCAGGAGACGGGGTCGCCCCCTTCTTGATCAGATCAGCCAATCCGCCGAAGAAATCGACAAACAGCTTGTCATTGTCATACCCCAATCCTGTTCCTTCCGCATTGTAGAGGGACTTTCCTTGAGTACGCAAATAGTAATGGAAGAAAATATCGGCAGCCATGGTGCTGTCAAAGTATACTTTATTGGAGCCTGCCTTCAAGGCCAGTTCTTTGTATTGATCCCATGTCCAGTTGTCAGGAATTTTATCTATGCCCGCTTTTTTGAGCAACGCCGGGTCATACTGGAAACCCAGAACATTAACACCTGTTGGAATACCATATTGCTTTCCGGCAATTACGCCGGTTTTGAGTACATTTTCGGTCACATCAGCAACCTGAATTTTTTGATTCAAGTAAGGCGCTAGATCCTCCAGTTGGCCATTCTTCGCATATTGACTAATGTACGAAATGTCCATTTGTACAATATCCGGCAGTTGGTTTGCCGCAGCCTGCGGGGCGAGCTTTTTCCAATAGTCATCAAAAGAGGCGTATTCCACATCAATCGTCACATTCGGATTTTTCTGCTTATACAGGTCGACGACCTTCTGCGTATATTCATGACGCGTATCCGATCCCCACCAAGCGATCCGCAACTTTACCTTCCCGTCTGCACTTGTGCCCGAATTGCCGCCGCCATTTGCTCCGCTGCATGCCGTCGTCAAAACGAGCAGCATAGCTATGATCAGAAACCATCCTTTTTTGCCCACCTATCTCTCCCCTTTTCGCTGTTCTTGAAAGGAGCCGTAATACAAGTGACAACGTATTTACGCTAATTTGATAGCGTTTACATTTGCTCCTGTTGTTATTTTCCCAAAAGCAGCGAAACATTGGAATACACAAATCAGGTTTTCTGGGTTTAAAAAACAGAGGGACTCCATCAGCTCATCCCCGTTCCTGTGATCTAATATACTCCGATGGGGTCATGCCGGCCCATTTTTTGAACACTTGGCTGAAATATTGGGCGTTTCCGCCGAAACCGAACCATTCGGCCAGCTCGAACACCTTCACGTCTCCCGTCTCCCGAATATGCTCTGCTGCACGCTCGATGCGGTAGCGATTGACGTAATGCGAAAAGTTTTCACCCGTCACCTTTTTGAAAATTTTCCCTAAGTAATCGGAATTCATGTACAGCATTTGACCCGCCACTCCGTTCAGTGACAAATCGGATTTTCTGTAGTTTTGCTCGATGATAGTGATCATTTTATCAACGGTGGAGGACTGCCGGGACAAGTTGCTTTTATAGTAGATCGCTGTCATTCGTCCGGCGGCTTCCTGTACGAAAGATTTGAGGCAAGCGAGTGTTTTTTGCTCAGCCAGCACGACCATTCGGCTGGTGAATGCCGCGCGTTCCTCCTCGGGACATATGCGAATCATGGCTGCATACAGTTGCAGCACATAGGAGCGGGTCACGGAAATTTCCAGCTTCATACGGGACAGGATGCCGAATAGCCGATCTATCTCCTGCGCTACCTCCCCCGTATTCCCCGCCTTAATCAGCAGGCCGAACTTCTCTTCGTCCAGCTCCAAGTCTGCCATCTCCCGGGGTTCTTCGGCTGCCAGATCCTCCTTGGTGATCAGACTGCCCTCCCCGGTGTAAAAACGGTGATTCATACAATGAAGCGTCTCCCGATACATCCCGCGTGAATGCTGCATACTATCCGACTCACTAACCGCGACCGTTACCTCCAGCTTGTAAAAGCGACGAAACGTCGCACGCACCGCCTCAATCTGCTTCATCAGCCGTGACGTGTCATCCCCGCTCTCCAGCACGATGAGCAGTTGTCCTTGCATGGTCGTCCCTAGCAATACATCGTCCATTAAATCTGCCGCAATATTTTGCAGCGCAAACAGATGCTCCGGCTCATGGGATTCCTCGACCCGCAGTAGGAGCATCCGAACCTGCTTATCTTGCAGTTCCAGACTGAATAACCGCTCATAAAAAGCGATATCCCGACTGCCGTAAGTTTTATAGGAAATAAACTCTTTCAAAAAATGCTCCTTCACATGAGGCAGCATACGCTGAAAATCAAGCTTCATCCGGTTCACGAACTGCTTGCGTTCATCCTGTTCCTCCCGCTCCTGCCCCAGCTCGGTCAGCGCCTCATGGATTTGCCGCTCGTTGCAGGGCTTCAACAAATAGTGCTTTACCCCGTATTGCATGGCCCGACAGGCATAATCAAAATCCTTATAACCAGACAACAGAATGAAACGAACGTCCGGAAAATGCTCCGTCGTTCTCGCCACCAGTCCGATTCCGTCCAGTCCGGGCATAGAGATATCGCTAATGACAAAATCAGGCGGGCTGGCCTGAATCTGATCATACGCCTCAATCCCATTACGTGCCGTACCGACCAGCCTCGTACCTGCTTTGCCCCAATCTACCACCTGTGATATACCTTCCAAAATCATACGCTCATCATCAACCAGCAGCACCTTGTACATGATCCTGATCCCCTTTCACATATGGAATACAGACATGAATCGACGTTCCTGTTCCTGACTCGCTATGCAGCTCTATGCCCCACGGTGTACCAAACGTCAGGTCAATCCGCTCCTGAATGTTGGCAAGCCCAATACCCTGCCCCCGTGTAGCGACCTGCCCGCTCCGCAGCTGCTCCAAAAAATCCTGAGTCATGCCCGGCCCGTCATCCTCGACCCGCAGCAACAACGCACCTTCTTGCTCCCGGGCAATGATAGCAATCCGACATGGCTCAATTCGCGGCTCCAGCGCGTAATGAATCGCATTCTCTACCAAAGGCTGGAGCGTTAACTTCGGAATTTGCGCGTCCATCAGTTCTTCCGGTACATCCAGATGGAAAACGAGTCGCTCGTCGAAGCGTGTTTTTTGGATCGTTACATAACTTCGCACAATATCCAGCTCTTTTCGAAGTGGAATGAGCTGTTCTTCAAAACTGACGGCACTGCGTAGCAGAAAGGCCAGCGCCTCCACCATTTCCGAAATCCGATCCTGCTTATTCGCCTTGGCGAGCCAGTTCACGGACTCCAGCGTGTTATACAAAAAATGCGGATTAATCTGCGCCTGAAGCGCTTTAAGCTCCGTTTCCCGCAGCAATAGCTGCTTTGCCACATTCTCATTAATCAGCTCACGGATACGGCGGATCATCTTCTTATAGGTACGGTGCAGCAAGCCCACCTCATCCTGTGTGGAAAGCGGAACCGCGCCGAGAGCTTCCTCCTCCAGACGATCCAGATCACCTTTTTCAATTTTACGCATGTTCTGGATTAATTGAACGATCGGCTTCGTAATACTGCCAGATAGTCGGGCCCCCAGTGCCAGCGCGATCAGAAGCATAATGACAAAAATTGCGCTTACAATTTCTTTGATGATCGTAATACTGCGAAACATGTCGTCGAAGGGGGTCATATGCAAATACGTCCAGCCCGTATAGGAGGATTTGGTTTGAGCTGCGAAAAAGGTTCCGCCTGTGTAGGTTGCAATACCATAAGGCTGCTTTCGCCCAAGCTCGGCCTGAATATCGCTGTCACTCAACAGCGGTGTTTCGGGATAGATCATACGTCTTCCATCGGTGATCATTAGCTGTCCGTCACCACCAGAAGTCTGCACACGGTCGGCTACAATCCGGTCAATCCGTACACGAATCGCCAGCGTTCCGAGTCCGTTCAGGGTAAAGTTGGAATCCGTAAAGGATTTGAACTGCCTCGCAGCCAGCAGGGAGGAGTGACCCGCCACATACCATGCATTGGAGCCGTCATATTCGTCTGCCAGCATAGACAGGGTGGAGCGAAGCTCCTGGGGAATGCCCTCGCGGTTGCCCGCACTCATGACTTGCCCCTCTTTGTCGATCACCATCATGGAGTAGATATAGGTTTCAGAGCCTGCGAAGGCGATAAGCCTGTTGGTTATTTTTTTACGCAGCACCATTTTGGCATAAGGTGAGGTTTCCTTTTCCAATTGTAGCAAATACCGCTGAAGCTGCTCATCTGTTGTCACCTTGAAAGTAACTTTTTCAACATCCTTCAGCTCATTTTCAATGCCGATTGAAGAAATGTTGAGTACTTCGGATGTCTTTTTATACATTTGATTATCATAAATATGAAATACGTATTTAAGTATGACTGCAACAACCGCAAAATTAACCAGCATGAGCACCGTAATCAGCAGTACCATTTTATGATGGATTCCGGCATTTTTGAAAGCGTTTTTAAAATAAGTGATCAGTGGATGTCGCCTCCTTCGCTCGTCTGCCTAGTCCAGCCTGGAATGGAGATTGCACGATAAAGCTGTACATCATACAAAATACCCCATGCCTTGGTCATTCGGCAAGAGGTATTTGTGTTCGCTCAGCGTTTGTCGGTTGGTTTCGATTTGTCCGCCTTGCTCATATATTCATCGTATCGATCATCCAGTTCCCGTGCCATGCTGCGGTATTTACGCGTCTCCTCCACAATAGGGTCGATATGAGTTTGAATCCGCACCTCATATTTAGGAGTGAGCCGTTCGCGTTTTTTGGCCTCATTCTCACGAATTTCGCCTTCCGTCAGCAATTCACTGAGCTCGCGCTCCAAATCCTCGGATTGGCCCATCATCCTTCCTCCTTCAGCGATAAGCGATATAGGTGTATTATAACCCGGTTGCGTCTGCTTCTTTCAGCACTTGAATGAGTTGAGAATGAATAGCCGTATTGGTCGCTGCAATATGTCGCACACTCAGGTCATAAGGTCTACCGAGCGTATCTGTGACCGTTCCGCCCGATTCCTGCACCAGCAAAGCGCCCGCTGCCACATCCCAAGCATTCAGACCGATTTCACAGTAAGCTGTAAGCCGTCCTGAAGCCACGTAGGCCAAATGCAATGCTGCCGAGCCAAGCGCCCGGATACCTCTCACCTGAGGTGTAAGTGCCTGTGTAATCTTCATATTTAGCGGCTGTGCAAAAGTGCGGTCCGGCGGGAAGCCGATGCACACCAGACTATCTCCCAGTGTTTCTTCTCTGGATGCTCTCATCGGATTGCCATGCACATACGCGCCCTTACCTTTTTCAGCCACAAACATTTCGTCGCGGGACGGATCATAAATGACACCGACAATCACCTCTCCACGGTGGGCCAAGGCGATAGATACACTGTAGTACGGCAGGCTGTGTACAAAATTGGTAGTGCCGTCTACCGGATCAATAATCCACAAATATTCCTCTTCACGAGCAGCCTCCAACGCACGGGCAGAAGCCTCAGCCCCCGGCTCTACACTCTCTTCGCCCAGAATGGCATGGTCGGGAAAATGGGTAAGAATCAGTCTGCGGATCATTTGCTCCGCACCTTTATCCACTTCGGTCACAAGGTCCGTCGAAGACTGCTTGGTGCTTAACTGCTCAACGGTACCCAGTCTGCTTTTGATCCATTCCCCGGCTTTGGATGCTGCGTTAATGGCCACAGCGGTATAGCTTTTTCCTGATACGATATAGGGAACCTTTTCGTTTTCATGTTCATTCAACGTGTTCACTCTACTTTCTATATCATTGTTACGTGGTTTACGAAGCTGCATTACAGTACAGTTTCTTAACCATCTCTATTAAAGGTACACATGCTAGTTTACACATTCTAGTATACACAATAAGCTTCATAAAGTTTCTCTAAATGGGAGCATTATCCGCGGAACACTATTCTTTAAGGCGTAATTTCTACCGAAGCCCCATCCAGCACCTTCACTCCGTCACCTTCACGTGCACGCAGTTCGTCCATCAGTCTGAACAACGCTTCATCCTTGCGTTTGGCTTCAAGCATGACATCAATCTGATTCGTATATCTGGCAATGTTGCGCAAAAAAGTAAGCAGTGGCTCCACCTGGACACCGTCCGCATGACCGCGGGGGTCCTTTTCACTTTTGGGACTGGATGCATGGATTTTTGGGGGTAGTGGATCATCGGGAGAAGAACCCGTTTGAGCCAATTCCCCTTTCCATGTATCCAAAATGCCGGGCCACAGCTCCCACGACTTCTCGCCCTCGTTATTTACCCATTGATGATGAATGTCGAGAACCATCGGCAGCCCCGTCCGCTTGCACGCTTCCAGCGTTTCCATCGCATTAAACGTTTTATCATCATTTTCCAGCGTCATTCGTTCCCTTAACGAAAGCTCCAGCGCACCCACTTGCTCTACAAAACGCTGACTCGACGTCACCTTGTCTCCATACGCGCCGCCGATATGAATGTTGTTCTTGGCATCCGCACCAAGTCCCATCGCCTCCAGCATCGCTTTATGATGCTTGAGATCGTTAATGGAGCTTTGCAGCACTTCCGGGCGGGGAGTGCTCAGCACTGTAAAATGATCCGGGTGAAACGATACCCTCATCCCGTTCGCTTTGACAACATTCCCGACCTCTGCAAAATCAGCGGCAAGCGCCTGAAAAGGGTCCCAGTCACGCAAATCCTGATGAGTCGCCAGCGGAATCAGCTTGGATGAAAAACGGTACACCTTGATATCGCTCGCCCGATTATGACGCAGCAGCCGCAGTGTATTATGCAGATTTTCGGCTGCAATCCGCTCCAGCTTGCGAATCGCGGCCTCTCGATCTCCAATTTTGTTAAAGCTGGCGAGCGTCATCGTTTTGGAGGGCGACGCATTTTGTACGGTGACTGACATGGCTACATAGCCGAACCTTACTATCATAGGGTGTCCTTCCTTTCAACAGATCGCAGTAGATGGCGAGGCCACTTTCGTTCTGTGACCTCAAACCCTTTTCTACTGAATCATACCCGGAAAAGCCCCCTCTGATTCGGCGTTAATCTGTCCTTCACCTGTCTATTGCGCTCCAAAAAACATTTCATCCGCCAAGGCGGTCTGAATTCTTGCTTCCTCTTCATTCAGCTTGCGAATGAGGATCATTTCAACCTCGGTCACTTCGTCGCCCTGAAAATTGATTTCGGCAATACAGCCGACAATCTGCACGATGGCAACTGCCACATTGTCCGCACTGTAAGCGATGACCTTCTGGCCTGTCGGGAACACACGCAGTCCGGATTTAACCATTTTACCGCGTCCGTATTCCAGCAGTTCGTACAATTCCTGTTCGCTCTTGAATTTGCACACCGAGTTAAATTCCGTTTGAAAGCCCATGTTTAGCCGCCACCTTTCGTGATTAAGGATTTGCAAATCCTGATTGTAAACCGTGTATATGAACAAAAAGGGGAGTGATCAGCTCCCCCTGGTTCGTTTTATGAGTTCTCATAGTGCAACGCAGACCTGCGTTCATAACGCTCCAGTGCGAGCGCAATCATGCGGTCCAGCAAGCTTTGATAGGATACGCCCGTTTCTCTCCACAGCAATGGATACATACTGAACGGCGTAAAGCCCGGCATCGTGTTTATTTCATTAATAAGAATATGTCCGTCCGAACGTCTGACGAAGAAATCGGCTCGGGAAATCCCGCAGCCCTCCAGAGCGCGGAATGCCTGCAATGCAGCTTCACGGATACGATCCGCCACTTCCTCGTCGAGCGGTGCCGGAATGAGCATTTCTGATTGGCCGTCCGTGTATTTGGCAGCATAGTCGTAATAGTCACTGGACGATACAATTTCCCCCGGTACGGAAGCAATCGGCTCGTCGTTGCCAAGTACGCTGACCTCGACCTCGCGGGCATCGACATACTCCTCCACAATGACCTTCAGATCAAATTGCAGAGCCAGCTCGACTGCTTTTTCCAGCTCTTCCCGGTTATTGGCTTTGGAAATGCCGACACTTGATCCCAGATTCGCCGGTTTGACGAAGCACGGGTACCCTAACTCGGTTTCCATGTGGCGCACCAAATCATGACTCGTTTGTGACCACTGTGTACTGTTAAAATAACAGTATTTCACTTGCGGCAATCCTGCATGCTCAAACAGCTTCTTCATGACGCCTTTGTCCATCCCTGCGGCAGAAGCCAGCACACCTGCACCGACATAAGGCATATCTGCCATTTCGAACAAGCCCTGAATCGTTCCGTCCTCACCAAAGGTGCCGTGCAGCAGCGGGAACAGCACATCCAGCGTCTGCTCTCCGTACAGCTTACCAAACAACGTATCTAATGCCGCCTTCGTACCGCTCTCTGCGCGCTCCAGCTTCAATTGATCTACGGAAGCCAAAGGTGCGTCAAGCAGCGACCCTCTGCGCCAATCGCCAGCCTTCGTAATATAAAAAGGAATAATCTCGTATTTCTCATAATCAAAAGCGTTCAGTACCGCATACGCCGTTTGCAGCGAAACCTCATGTTCGCCCGATTTGCCGCCGTACACCAGCCCTACGGTCAATTTTTGTTTTGCCATGCCTATCCTCCGCTTTCCTGCTTTCGTCATTGTGCCTGATTTGCGTCACTGTACCTGTTATAAACATTTCATTTAAAAATAGTCGGCGATATGATAAAAGCGATACACCGTGTTGTCCGTCCACGCATACGAATTTTTGTAGTCCCAATAACGGTGCCTGGAGCTTACCGTATGCGCATTGACAAGCGGCATTCCGCCCGCATCAAAGGCCGTTACCACCGTGCTGTGCTGAAAGATGCCGTCACCATCCCAATCATAAAAAATGACGTCTCCCAGCATTAGCTGCTCCGGACGACTCACCTGCTCGGCGGTCAACCCCCACGAGCTGGAGCCCAAATACCGCTCCAGACTGTTGGAAACTGCCCAACTGTAGCTCCACAGCTCACGTCCGGCGACCCGTCCTTTGTACCACCAGCCCGATTCTCTTTTACCAGTATAGTGGATCGGTGCTCCCCCTGCAAAGAGGCATTGCGAGATATAATTGGTGCAATCCACATCAAAACCTTCAAACTCCGGGTTGAAGCTATCCCACCACTGATCCGCATAGGCTGCCGCCTCTTCCCGGCGATATCGGCTGGGGCGTGCTGATGAGCCAAAGCCCAGTACACCTTGATTCAGCAGCGGCAGATTCCCTCCCTGATTAAACGAAGCCTGTTCAAAAGGAACCTCTCCCCCCGCTGGCTTTCGTTCTGCAGGATCACGCTCGATTCTTGCCACCTGCCAGGCTTCACCCTCGCGCGTGAACGTCAGACGTTCCCGTTCAATACGATCCTCCCGGTGGGTCATTCCGCCTTTTTCATAAAAGAGCCGGACATGCAGTTGTACATCCACTACAGCCTCTTCCGGCGTATCCTGCACAATTCGCAGCGGCTTGGCGCGTGTTTCGCTACGTAATGGAACGGCGTTCCGCTCGTTATACCACTGTTCCAATCTGGCCGTACGGGCTGCACGCTCCATCCGCTGACCTACCTCCAGATATTCATCCGGCTGTGGAGCGCTGTTCACCTCACTCCGGTTATATTGGTTCACATAAGCAAAAAGGGCCTGCTTCCATTCCCGCTCCCCCATCCCTGTCCCTCCATTTCCGTCCCGCCATCCCTGTTTGGGAATAGCCGGGATACTGAATAACTTTCTTACTTCCCTCTATAGCCTGATATGGCTCTCTATCTATAAGTATGAATCTCTAAAGCTTGGTATGAACACGGAAACACAAGAAAGAGGAACGTTTTATTTTCCAGGCTTCGGTGTACAAATTAGGCCAAAAAAACTTTACGTAATCGATTGAAAACGGTATACTTAATACAGAAACAATATTTTGAAATTAGGTTTCATCTAATGAAACTAATTAAAATCATCTTCTCCTCTATTATGAAAATAACGGTTATCCATAGGTTAATCGGTTATTCTTCAAATCAGCCATGCTGCTTTCATGAGAGCGCAACCAAATTAAACCAACTGTGCAAGACGTCGAAAAAACGACATCCCTATTTTTCCCAAGCATCCACTTCAAGGAGGTAATACTTATGCCAGGAAAAGATCAATTCTCCATTGCCCGCAGTCTCGAAGTTAACGGCAAGCCTTACCGTTATTACAGTCTCAAGGCACTGGAGGAACAAGGAAAAAGCGGTATCGCCAAGCTGCCTTTCTCCATTAAAGTGTTGCTGGAAGCCGCTGTGCGCCAATTCGATGGACGCGCAATAACTGAGGAGCATGTGCAACAGCTTACAGGCTGGGCTGAGGATCGTGACACCAACAAGGAAATTCCGTTCATCCCTGCACGCATCGTACTTCAGGATTTCACCGGTGTTCCGGTGGTTGTCGATTTGGCAGCCATGCGCGATACTGTGAAAAAAGCGGGCGGCGATCCGAAACAAATCAACCCGCTCGTACCCGTCGATCTCGTTATCGACCACTCGGTTATGGTCGATGCCTTCGGTACCAGTGAAGCGCTGGACTATAATATTAATGTAGAATTTGAGCGTAACGAGGAACGTTACCGTTTTCTGCGCTGGGCGCAAACGGCGTTCAACAACTTCCGTGCAGTGCCACCGTCCACCGGTATCGTCCATCAGGTCAATCTGGAGTATCTCGCATCCGTGGCCGCCACCAAAACCATTGACGGCGAAACCGTCGTCTTCCCGGATTCCCTCGTCGGAACGGATTCCCATACGACGATGATTAACGGCCTGGGTGTTGTAGGCTGGGGCGTCGGCGGGATTGAAGCAGAGGCGGGTATGCTGGGGCAACCGCTGTATTTTGTCACTCCCGATGTTATCGGCTTCAAGCTGACAGGCAGTCTGACGGAAGGCTCTACCGCCACCGATCTGGCACTCACTGTAACCCAAATGCTGCGTAAAAAAGGCGTAGTCGGCAAATTCGTGGAATTTTACGGACCCGGCCTGGCTAACATCAGCTTGGCTGACCGTGCAACGGTTGCCAATATGGCACCGGAATACGGCGCAACGGTTGGCTTCTTCCCGGTCGATGCGGAAACGCTGGCCTACCTGCGCAGCACCGGACGTTCTGATGAGCAAGTGGGTCTTGTAGAGGAATATTACAAAGCGCAAGGCATGTTCCGCACATCCGATACGCCGGACCCTGTGTTCAGTGATACGATTGAGCTGGATCTGGCTTCGGTTGTACCAAGTCTCGCGGGTCCCAAACGTCCGCAAGACCGTGTTGAACTTAGCCGCATGAAGGAAACCTTTGAAGGCATTATCCGTACCCCTGTGGACAAAGGCGGCTACGGACTGAGTGATGAAAAGATCGCGCAGAAGATTCCGCTGACCCACCCGGACGGCTCCACCAGCGAGCTGGGCACTGGCGCAGTCGTGATTGCGGCTATCACAAGCTGCACAAACACTTCCAACCCTAGCGTTATGCTGGGCGCAGGCTTGCTCGCCAAAAAGGCAGTACAACGCGGGCTCAAAAAGCCGGGCTATGTGAAAACCAGCTTGACGCCGGGCTCCCTTGTCGTGACGGAATACCTGCAAAAAGCAGGGCTGATCGGTCCGCTGGAAGCACTCGGCTTCCATGTGGCTGGCTATGGCTGCGCGACCTGCATCGGTAACTCCGGTCCGCTTCCTGACGAAGTTAGTCAGGCCATCACAGACAATGATCTGACGGTTGGTGCGGTCATTTCCGGTAACCGGAACTTTGAGGGCCGCGTGCATGCGCAAGTCAAAGCCAACTATCTCGGCTCACCGCCACTGGTTGTTGCTTATGCGCTGGCAGGTACGGTGAACATTGATTTGGTGAATGATCCGCTCGGTTACGATCAGGACAATCAGCCAGTCTACCTGAAAGACATCTGGCCAACTTCCGAGGAAATTAAGGAAGCGATCAGCCTGTCTCTCAGCCCGGATATGTTCCGTCGTAAATATGAGAATGTATTTACTGCCAATGAAAAATGGAACTCCATTCCGGTTCCTGAAGGCGAACTGTATGAATGGGATGAAAAATCAACTTATATTCAAAATCCACCATTCTTTGAAAAACTTCAGGATGGCGTGCAGGATATCAAGGAAATCCGTAATGCCCGTGTGCTTGCCCTGTTGAATGATTCGGTCACTACGGACCATATCTCACCAGCAGGCAACATCGCCCCTTCCAGCCCGGCAGGACTGTACTTGAAGGAGCATGGCGTGGAACGCAAGGACTTCAACTCCTACGGCTCCCGTCGCGGTAACCACGAGGTCATGATGCGCGGTACATTCGCCAACATTCGTATCCGCAACAACGTAGCTCCCGGCACTGAGGGCGGCGTGACCAAATACTTGCCGACGGATGAGGAAATGTCCATCTACGATGCATCTATGAAATATCAGGCAGCCGATCAAAACCTGATCGTTATTGCCGGCAAGGAATACGGCACAGGCAGCTCCCGTGACTGGGCAGCGAAGGGTACGCTTCTGCTGGGTGTCAAAGCCGTCATTGCAGAAAGCTTCGAGCGGATTCACCGCAGTAACCTGGTCGGCATGGGCGTGCTTCCACTGCAATTCCAGGAAGGCTACGGCTGGTCCAGCCTGGGTCTGAACGGTCGTGAAACGTTTGACATTCTTGGCATCGACAATGACGTGAAGCCGGGTCAAGAGCTTACCGTTGTAGCCAAACGCGAGGATGGCACGAAGTTCGAGTTCCCGGTAACTGCCCGTCTGGACAGCACCGTCGATATCGACTACTACCACAACGGTGGTATTCTGCAAACCGTATTGCGTCAAATGATCGCAGACTAAGTTTTTGAACGTCAAATGTGAAGAACCCCCGATTGCAGCTCTATCTGCGAATCGGGGGTATTTTTTATCTATATAAAACAAAAAAGCCGATCCCTCAGGACCGACTTCCAACCATGTTACCCTATAACCTTCGTACTCGCCAATTACTTCGAAATATCCAAAAAGCCTTCCCCGAACACGTCCCGCACGTCATGAATGGTGATAAACGCCGCTGTGTCGATAGCCTTCACAATCTTTTTAAGCGCAGACACCTCTTGCTTGCTTATGACGATATACAGAACTTCCTTCGGATTTTTCGTGTAGTACCCGTGGCCTGACAGGACTGTAACTCCCCGATCCATTTGGGTAATGACCATCTCGGCAATTTTGTTTTGATGCTCCGAAATGATCATGACCGCTTTTTTCGGGTTCAGACCCTCGATCATAAAATCCATAACCTTCGTACCGACATACAAAATAACGATAGTCAGCATAAGCTTTTCCGGGCCAATAATAAAATAGGACGAAAACGCAACAATCAGATCAAAAAACAGCAAGCCATAGCTGATGTTCCAATCCAGATATTTGTTGGCGATCCGGGCCAAAATGACCGTTCCCGCCGTTGTTCCGCCTACCCGCACGATCAAACCAATCCCGATACCCACCAAAACCCCGGCAAATACGGCGTTAATCGTCGGCTCATGCGAATCAATCCGCCAGTTGGCCGTTAAATGTAAAAACAACGAGTTAAAGGCGACCGCAATTACGGTGTACAGGGTCGTTCTCTTGTCCAAAAATTTATATCCGACAATCAGCAGCAAGCCATTGATCACCAGATTGACGATCGAAGGGGACCACTGAAACAGGTAGTACAAAATAATCGTGACCCCTGTAACGCCCCCCTCGCCAAACTCATTCGGGATAACAAACAGATTAACAGCCAGCGCGAAAAAAAACGCACCCAGAATAATAAATGCGATGTCTGCAATACTTTTTTTCATATATGTTCTGGTCCTTTCTCAAACATTTCAACGGATGAATCGCCAGATGGATTGGCTGATTCTAGTAGCTAAAACACGCTTACAACCAGTTCATGGTATCCACTCCCAAACATAAAGTCAATACAACTTTGACACTTTAATTCGCCACCAGACTGACTTCATATTGACTTATATAAGGGTATTCGACAGAAAAACACAATCCCGACTACTAAACTAAGAAAACGGGCCTCTGGCCCTTGTTTTGGACCTAGGCACATTTTCCCTCAAAATGACCATCCGCCTAATCCAAATTTTGGACACGCATGACCATTTTCCTGTTTTATGTCAAAAAAGTTTTAATTTGAAAAAATGCGTTTATAATGATTGAAACATTACCAAGCAGTCTACCCGGTATTACGACATCAAGTACATACGAATAGTCCTATACAGACGTCCTAAGCAACTCAATCTGAATTTGATAAAATGGAATTGGAGGAACAACCCACATGAATACAATGAATTTAACTGTACACACCTTGATGCCTTTCCATCACCAATACCAACGTGCCAACGCGGTGAGTATGCAGAAGAAAGAAGACAGCTCGGAGAAGAAGCTCAGCTTTCAGGACATTTTGAATGAGAAAATGGGTAAAAAATAAAGCCGCCGTTTATCCGGCTGCATGATCTCGCTTTACATAAGCTAAAAAGCCGTGGCTTCCTACATCATCTGTAGAGAACCACGGCTTTTGTTATTCATACGTTCATAAGTTTAAGGATTTACTGCCCGGCATCCCGATACTGCTCTGCCTTCTCACGCATCCCGGCGGCTACCGCTTCTTCGGTATTCAGCCCCTTATCCGCCGCATAGGCGCGTATGTCCTGCGTGATACGCATACTGCAAAACTTGGGACCGCACATCGAGCAAAAGTGTGCTTCCTTGGCTCCCTCTGCTGGCAGCGTCTCATCATGGTAGGACAAGGCCCGCTCAGGGTCGAGCGAAAGATTGAACTGGTCACGCCAGCGGAATTCAAAGCGTGCCTTGGACAAAGCATCGTCCCGCTGCTGCGCCCGTGGATGGCCTTTCGCCAGATCGGCAGCATGTGCCGCAATTTTGTACGTAATAACACCTTCACGAACGTCATCCTTGTTTGGCAGACCCAAATGCTCCTTCGGCGTAACATAGCACAGCATGGACGTCCCGAACCAACCAATCATCGCTGCCCCGATCGCCGAGGTAATATGATCATAGCCAGGTGCAATATCCGTCGTGAGCGGTCCCAGTGTATAAAAGGGAGCTTCCTTGCAAATCTCCATTTGTAGGTCCACATTCTCCTTAATTTTGTGCATCGGGACATGTCCCGGCCCTTCAATCATAACCTGAACATCATGCTTCCAGGCAATTTGCGTTAACTCGCCCAACGTATCCAGCTCAGCAAACTGTGCTTCATCATTCGCATCATAGATACTGCCTGGACGCAGACCGTCTCCGAGGGAAAAGGCCACATCGTAGGCTTTCATAATTTCGCATATTTCTTCAAAATGCGTGTACAAAAAGTTCTCCCGATGGTGCGCAAGACACCAAGCCGCCATGATCGACCCTCCACGGGACACAATTCCCGTCATTCTGCTTGCCGTCATCGGAATATACCGCAGCAGCACGCCCGCATGAATGGTGAAATAGTCCACGCCCTGCTCCGCCTGCTCAATCAGCGTATCACGATACATCTCCCATGTTAGCGCCTCTGCTTCGCCGTTCACCTTTTCAAGCGCCTGATACAGCGGTACAGTCCCAATCGGCACAGGGGAGTTACGGATGATCCATTCACGCGTCGTATGGATGTTACGGCCTGTGGACAGGTCCATGACCGTATCCGAGCCCCAGCGTACAGCCCAGGTCATTTTCTCCACTTCCTCCTCGATGGAGGACGTAACCGCAGAATTACCAATGTTCGCATTAATCTTCACGTGAAAATGACGACCAATCACCATCGGCTCACTTTCCGGGTGATTGATATTTGAAGGCAAAATAGCTCGTCCTGCCGCCAACTCCTGCCGCACAAACTCAGGCTCCACCCCTTCGCGGATGGCCGCAAATTCCATTTCGGGCGTAATGATCCCTTGCCGCGCATAATGCATTTGCGTTACACTACGCCCTTGCCGCGCACGGAGCGGAAGGCTGGTGACGCCGGGAAATTCAGCCGTCTCCCGTTTGGAGCCGGGCTTCAACCCGTTATCCTCCGGCTTGACGGCGCGCCCCTCGTAAACCTCCACATCACCCCGTTCCAGTGCCCAGGCTCGCCGTAATGGAGGCAAGCCCTTACGGATATCAACCTGATAGGCTTCATCGGTCATGGGACCGCTCGTATCATACACACGCAACGGCTCATGATGCTCCGTGCCCTGCGGCGTATGTGTGGGATGCAGGGCGATTTCACGCTCTGGTACGGCAATGTCCGGCCGCGAGCCTTGAATATATACCTTGCGGCTCCCCGGAAAGGGCTTCACTCCTCCTGTCTGTTCATCCACTGCGTTCCCTGCTGTTCCTTCTGTTTCTGTCGGTTTCATTGTCCATTCCTCCCGTTTCGATGAAATGACACACCGATCCGGAACCATCCCCAGGCTGGCTATCTATGCAAAAAAGCCGGTTCCCCAGGGAACCGGCTAATCTAACGAAACAGCTATGCAGACGGCTACGCACGCGGAATCATACTCCGATGCATTGCCATAGACAGCGGCTACGTATACATTTCAATGGCCGATTACTTCCCTACGCTGGTATGATCCAGATCAGGTGCAAAGGGTCCGGAATCTAATGCAATTCCATCTCAGCCCGGTATTACAGGCTCCCCCAGTAACTGTGATAATTCTATTCGCATGAGGCGGCTATAATTGACAACCGCCATCCCCATCAGATTACTTCAAATTTACGGCTTTGGCAACCCTTCTCTGGTCCCTTTTCCCAAGATCTCCTGCATCATTCACTTAGATTGCCCCGTTCCTCTCAATCCTTGCTACGGAAGCATAAGCCCCATTTCCTTTGCCGCCTCGATCAAAATCGGTGCAAAATCATGCAGCGTCTCGGGCGCTAATCGGCTGACCGGGCCGGATACAGACAAGGCCGCAGCGACCTGTCCCTTCCGATTCACGATAGGCGTAGCCACAGCAGCAGCACCCGGCTCCCGCTCCTCATAGCTGGTCGCGTAGCCCTTCTCACGAATATCCTGCAATTGAGCCTTATAGACCTCCGGGTCTACCGAGGGCGGCCATTCATCCCCGGTTAGAAGTGCTTCCAGCTCCTGCGGCGGCATAAAGGCCGCCAATACCTTGCTGGAGGCTCCTACAGCCAGCGGCATGCGCGCACCCACTGGCGCAACGCGACGGATCGCCTGATTGCTCTGCACGGCCTGAATGCGGATACGCATGCCACCATCGCGCAGGTATAAGCTGACCGTTTCGCCCAGACGGTCACGCAATCCTTCCATCGCTGGCTGTAACAGTATCGCCGGCTCGTCGCTTTGCGACAGATGGGTGGACAGCTCCCATATCCGGATGCCGAGCCGATATTTTTCCGTTGCCGCATTCCGAACGACAAAACCCCGATCCTCCAACGTGGTCAGCAGGCGATGGACGGTACTTTTATGTAAACCAATTTTGGAAGCAATCTCTGTCAGGCCCAGATCGGAATCTCCGGTAAAACACATCAATATATCAAGCGCACGCTCCACGGCGCGAACGGTTAATTTACGGTCTTCCATTGTGAACCGCTCCTCTTTGCTCCATATTCGTTTCACACCATGAAACATGGTTACATAAATTATATAGAATAGTCGCGGCTACTGTAAACCAATGTTTTTGTGACAGCCATATTACAGAACGAGAACAAACATCGACAATTCTTTGCATCATTTTTACTTTTCCGGTTCAGACGTTGACTTTGGATAATACGCATCATACGATAATAGGTATCCATACGGACATAAACTATCATTTTCAAGTGGAATTGTACCTAGAATTCTATGAAACGAAGTTCATTTTTATATAAAGGAGGCTCTTACATGATTTCGACATCCCAGCGCAGCTCTCAGCTACAGCATGCTGTCCAGGAGCCGTCCACCCCACTGATCAATCCCCGGCTGCTGCGGTTCAAGCATGTTGTCATTGCCTTGCTGCTGTCGGTCGTATTTTTTCTGTTGTTTTGCTTTATTGCCCTGCACGCCTATATCGCATGGGTACTGACGAATCCAACCGTCGCGCCACTATACTCGAACCCGATGCAGGCCAAAGGCATGCCCTACGAGGAAGTCAGCTTCCCCGCCAAGGACGGTAGCCGGATGGTGCAGGGCTGGTATATCCCGGCAGATCAATCGAAGAAAACGATTATTTTCAGCCACGGTTATGGGGCCAACCGCGAAGAAAGCTGGATTCCGATGTATGATCTGGCGCATTATGCCCACCGTTTGAATTTTAACGTTGTCATGTTCGATTACGGATTCGCATCACAAAATAGCAAAGCCGTCGCAACCGGAGGCAAAGCGGAATCCCAGCAACTTCTCGGGGCCATCCAGCTTGCAAAGCAACGCGGCTCCTCGGAGATTATCGTATGGGGCTTCTCGATGGGGGCAGGAACCGCTCTTCAGGCGGGCTTGCAAACCAAGGATGTGGACGCCATGATTTTGGACAGCACCTTCCTGCTGGAGCCGGATACGCTGTACCATAACATTCATAATCAAATTGATTTGCCGCGCCATCCGTCTCTGGAAATTCTGGAGCTGCTGTTTCCAGTCTTGAACGGAACCAGCTTGCATCAGATTCCATATCAGGAGGTCAAAGCGGAAAACTATCCGTTCCCGATCATGTTCGTACATGGGACGCAGGATGAAAAGGCTCCTTACCCGATTGCGGAAAAGCTCGCTGCCAATCAAACCAACCCGCTTTCCAGTGTGTGGATTGTCAAAAACGGTCTGCATGAGCTTATTTTCAGAGAGCATCCACGTGAGTATTTGCGGCGGGTATCGACGTTTTTAAGCGGTGTACAAGAGTTGGAGGACAAGAAAACGATCGCTAATGCCAGTAAACAAACGACTACGCAGTAATGGTTCTATTTTAGTAGCCATATTCCTTTCAACCTGGAGAAGCCCGTCTGTGGACACTTAACCCGTGCCGCAGCGTGGCTTCTTTTTTGCATCCAACTATGTATCCATTGCCCCACATTACATATCGCGCCGGAGCCGGGGAGTTTGTAGACATATTCCCGATGACACGGCGAATATACTGGGTACGTATGCATCCGGGTCGGATTTCTGGACCAGCCCGGATAGCCATAGCGGGTTACGGGAGGTAAAAACGATGCTGAGTACTTACGGGTCTTTCCTGCCCTTACGTGTGCTGGAGGAAATCCGGCATTGGAAGCAGCAGGAAAGCTGGCATGTGGAAGTGATTAAGTCCGCTACAGAGGGTCTGGAGCCTGCTTACGTGCGGCTGCTGGATGACTGGAGGACGGTATTCGAACAGACGGAACGCACCGCTGTAGAGCTGCTTGAAGAGCAGCGCAGTGCCCTCGATCCGGCAGATCAGGCGTGGTATCGTCAATGGGAGCGGACGTCGGCTGCTGCACAAGCACAAGCAGGGCAATCGGGGCAGTCTAGGGAATTGGGGTCAGGATCGGCACCAGAAGAGCTACAATCGACTGAGGCAACGGCAGGAGTGACATCAGATTCACAGCCTGTCTCACAAGAGCTGAATCGTCGTCTGGACGAATTGCTGCAAACCGCAAACCGCCAGTCACAGGAGTATGTACGGCAGCTCAGTCTGCTGACCGAGCACAGCCATGCGTTACGACAGCAGCCTAAATCCACCGGAATTGTGCTGCATGCGGCACATGAGAGCCAGTATTTCCTAATCTCGACCACCCCCTTTCAGGAGCCTGGCTCCATTGCACGGGCCACTGCGTTGTATCATATGGCGGCAGAGGGTGAGGATTACCCCGAGGATGCGCTGCGAGAGCGGCAGACAGGGCAGACAGGCGGCACGAGGTGGGAAGGACCATGGGCGAACAAAGCCAAAGGCGTCCAGTCAAGCCAGACAGAGCCTTCGGCTATGGAAAAAAACTCACCCGGCCAACCTGTTCCCATAGGGGGACATCGTTTGCCACCGCTCCCATATCCCTATAATGCGCTTGAACCGTACATTGATGAGAAAACGATGCGTATCCACCATGACAAGCATCATCTAAGCTATGTGAATGATCTAAACAAAGCGGAGAAAAAGCTGGAAGAGGCCCGGAAAACGGGTGATTTTGACCTTGTGAAGCATTGGGAACGCGAGCTGGCGTTTAACGGTGCAGGCCATTATCTGCACACTCTTTTTTGGACGATTATGAGTCCGCAAGGCGGTGGAACACCAAGCGGGCCGCTGGCGGAGCAGATCAAAAAAGACTTTGGCAGCTATGAGGCATTCAAGAAGCAATTCAGCTCAGCAGCCGAGAAGGTCGAGGGCGGCGGCTGGGCTATCCTGACGTGGAGTCCACGTGCAGGACGACTTGAAATTTTGCAGGCCGAAAAGCACCAGAACCTGACTCAATGGGAGTCCATTCCGCTACTGGCGATTGATGTGTGGGAGCATGCCTATTACTTAAAGCATCAGAACGAGCGCAACAAATACATTGAGGACTGGTGGCATGTCGTCAACTGGCCTGAGGTCGAAAAACGCTACACCCAAGCCTCGAAGCTGAGATGGCAGCCGTTCTAAACCAAGACTCATCTGTACCAAGAATATGCTTTCCACTACACCTGTGAATCGTATCGCTCTCTGAGCGATGCCATTTGCTCCGTCAGTCCTTGCGGCTGTATCAGTGAGCCATCGGCAGGCAAAATCGCCGCCCGACTTTCGACTACACGGCGCAGCGATGCCGTATACGCCTCAACAGACGGTACCCCGGCCAGCTCCCTCAGGCTGCCCATCGTTCCCGGATTCACCTGCGGATAATCCGGCTTCGGCACGCCCGTCGGCGCAGCTCCGGCTGCCTCCGCATAGAACCGCTGCACCGCCTGTGCGCGCTCCGCGCCACTGCCCTCAATCATCACAAAAGCCGTGATGATATAGGCCTTGGCCTGCCGCCGCTGCGCAATGCCGCAAAACTTGCGGCCTCGGACGCTGACATCGTAATCGCCGGGACAGAAGGACCCGGCGATTTCCCCGGTCTGCGCCTCGGCGGACCACGGGGCCAGCGCATCGGCAATCAGCCCCGCCATAAGCCGAAAATCTTCATGCAGGCTGATTGCCCGCTGCGGATTCGGCAGGATCAGGGACAGGTTCAATACCCCCCTGTCCAGCATGACGGCCGCTCCGCCCGAGGGACGCACGCATACCGAGGTTCCCGCATTCCGCACACGCTCCATCGCCTGCGGCGCGTACGGAAGCCTGCGGTCCCGGTGGCCGATCACCAGCGCAGCCGGGTGCCGCCATAGATGCAAAACAGGCGCAGCTCCTTGCCCTACTTGCCGACAGGCCAGTTCCTCCCACGCCAGTGGAGACAAAACATTCGTCTGTGTAGTTGCGAGTGGCGCTTCAAACCATTGCAGATCAGGCAAAACCGTTGTTTTGGCTGCTGACATATGTACATTCTTCATACGTTATCCCCTATCTTAAAAATAACTGTTATCCATAGGCTAATCGTAATTTTCAAGGCAACTATGCTGCTATCTTTTCATTTCATCCTTCTTCACAGCAGCTATCCCGTCGTCTCTATTTCTAATGTTAGCAAAAAAGGGTGGCTACGCCTATGCGTAAACCACCCTTTTTTATTCATCCCATCATCGTCACGCCTGTTCGGTTAATCCTTGAGCAGCGAGAGGAACTCTGCACGCTGCGCAGCATCATCACGAAACGTTCCGCGTACCGCAGAAGTTACCGTTTTGCTGCCAGGCTTTTTGACGCCCCTTGAACACATGCACAAGTGCTCGCCTTCCACGACCACCATAACCCCGTGAGCGGAGACCGCTTCATTCAAAATATCTGCGATCTGTGCCGTAATGCGCTCCTGCACCTGCAATCTGCGCGTTACAGCCTCAACCAAACGGGCAAGCTTGCTTAGTCCTACAATTTTGCCGCTGGGTACATAACCGATATGCACTTTTCCGAAGAAAGGAGCCATATGGTGCTCACACTGGCTGTAATAAACGATGTCCTTCACGATCACAAGCTCCTCGTGATTTTCGTCGAAGGTTACACCCAGCGCATCCCGGGGATCAACCTCATAACCTGCGAATATCTCCTCATACATGCGCGCTACGCGTGCCGGTGTTTCCAGCAAGCCTTCACGCTTGGGGTCCTCACCGATCAGTTGTAGAATTTGTTCCACATGGTACTCGATTTTATCCCGGTTATCCGCAGCTTTGCGGTTAATATAATCTTTTACGCCAGCCACAGTAATCCTCCTCTGTGCAACCTCATGCGGCATCCGTGCTTATGTTGCTCATTATTTCCGACGGCCCTGATTTTTACGCGGACCTGGCTGATTTTTGGAGAACTGCTGGTTCTTCATCATCTGCTGGGCCTTCTGCATTTGCTTCCCATTCAGGTTGTAACCCATCTGTTTGGCCATTTTTTGCAGCGTATCAGGATCGTTTTGCATCTTTTCAAGCTGTTTGCGAAGATAATAAGCACCGATGAAAAATCCCCCGACCAAACCAACAATCAGGGTAATGATCGGAATGACAATATTCCACACCACGAAGTCGTCACCTCTGTATATTTATATGAAACCTCTTGAATTATACACGAACCTATCATAGCAAAACATGGGACAGCTAGCAAATCACAATTTGCAAACGTATGTCCTCATTGCTTCTCCAAATCCAGCAGCTTCATCTTGTTCGGCAGGCCGCCGGCATACCCAACCAAGCTTCCGTTTTCACCCGATACCCGATGACATGGAAACAGGATGGGTAATGGATTTTTGTTATTTGCTTCCCCGACAGCACGTACCGCCTTTGCTCGGCCGATCGCTTCTGCAATATCTTTGTAAGACACACTTTGCCCGTACGGAATATTTTGCAGTGCACGCCATACCTGTTCTTGAAAAGGAGTCCCTCTCAAATCATAGGCTATACTAAATTCCCGTCGTTCTCCCGCAAAATATTCACGCAGTTGATCTGCGGCTTCGCGCAGTTTTTCCGGCTCCTGCACATAGACATATTCCCCTATCCATGTCCGGGCCCATTGCTGAAGCAGTGCTTCCCTCGCATGAAAAACGCCATAGTCTATTCGGCACAGCCCCCGATCCGTAGCACACAGCGTCAAAGTGCCCACAGGTGTCTCCATTTCATTAAAATAAATCGTAGTTGGACCCTGCGAGTCCTCGATCATTAATTCAGAATCCTTTTGCTGTTCAGCCTGTTCTCGTTCCTCAAGTTTGGAATGCGCCTGCGCGACCATTTCGCGTACTTGCTCATGTTGTTCCTTCTCAGATGCTTGCTTGATCGCTGTCATTGCGTGTTTTCCTCCAATTCGGCTCAAAGCCCATGCTGCCGTACCCCGAAGCTCAGGACGCGGATCATCCAACAGAACCTCCGTCAGCTTGGGCACGGCGCTAATATCCTTGAAATTGCCGAGCGCAATAACCGCATTGCGCTGAATCGGCTTCTTTCCTCGCCAGGCTGCCGCACTTTGACCAAATCTCTCTTTGAATTCACGATTGCTCAAATCCAGTAACGGCAGCAGCAATGGCTTCACAATCTCGGGATCAGGTGTAAGCTCAGGATGATGATCCCAGTTGAGGCCCCGATTTTTGGGGCATACGATTTGGCAGGTATCACATCCGTACAACCGATTCCCGATTTTCAGCATAAATTCCTCATCCAGAAAACCTTTCGTTTGCGTCAAAAAAGACACACACCGCTGGGCATTAAGCTGCCCCGGTCCGACAAGCGCCCCCGTAGGGCACGAATCCAGGCATTTCGTACACTCCCCGCAACCGTCCGTCACTGGCTCATCCGGCTGAAAAGGGATATTCGTCAGCAGCTCACCAAGATAAATCCATGATCCCAGTGTTGGTGAAATCATCATCGTGTTTTTGCCGCTAAAGCCAATACCCGCCCGTTCCGCTACGGCCCGGTCCGACAGCTCTCCGGTATCCACCATGTTTTTCATAATCGCGTCCGTTACCCGTTCACCTATAAAAGCCTCCAGCTTTTCCATCGCCTCGCGCAGCACCAAGTGGTAGTCCTTACCCCAAGCGGAACGCGCCAAAATGCCACGGTACTTGCCTTTGTCCGACTTCGGCGGGTCCTTCATTTTGGAAGGATAAGCCACCGCAATGGCAATCAGGGATGCAGGCTGCGAACCGTACAATTCCGGGTAGATCCGTTTATCAATGTCCGGCTCCTCAAAACCGGATTCATAGCCTTTGGCGCGATGCTCTTCCAATATTGCTTTCAGAGACAGAAAGGGATCGGCGGATGCGAACCCGATGGAGTCGATGCCCAGCCCCGGAGCCGCTTCGATAATCTCCTGCTTGAGCGATGCCCAAGTCAAAGCGGTTCCAGCAGCCGTTGGTGTCTGTCCGCGTTGCATCCGATACTCACCTCTCTTTCATATCACTTATATGAGGATTTCTGTAAAATCCCCATATCTCAAATTTCAACAGAATATAGCAGCAGATGCTACCGTAAATTTTTAACAGCGCTGGTCGCCAAGAAATCACAATGATTGTTCAACTCGTTGTCACTGTGACCTTTGACCTTCACATACTCAACCTCATGCTTGCTCATCAGTTCCCACAGTTCTTCCCATAACTCCTTGTTTTCAACTGGCTGATTTTTACTGTTACGCCAGCCGTTACGAAGCCAGTTCTTAATCCAGCCCTGTTTGAAGCAGTTTACAACATAGGCCGAGTCACTGTGTACCTTTACATGGCAAGGCTCCTTGAGCAGCTTGAGCGCTTCGATCACGGCCTTGATCTCCATGCGATTGTTTGTCGTCATTTTTTCGGCCCCGGACAACTCCTTGCGATGCTCTCCATATAGTAAAACGACGCCCCAGCCCCCAGGACCGGGATTTCCCGAACAAGCGCCGTCGGTATATACCATCACTTCTTTCATATTTCTCTTCCCTTCCTGATCGGTCACCGCCTGCCCCGTCATGGTCCTGACGATTTGCACACGTTCCCCATTAATTTTCAGCATACAGACTATGGCTGCTCTACAGCCACTTCCACTCGGATAACGGCCAAAATACAAGCTCCGCACGCCCCAGCAAATCCTGAGATTTAATGCTGCCAAAATATCGGCTGTCCTTGCTGCCCGCGGCGTGTCGGTTATCGCCCATGACAAAAAAGTGCCCCGGCTCCACTGTAAAAGGACCGTAATCACCGTCCTCAATCCCGGAGTCGGTGTAAGGCTCGTTTTGCAGCTTGCCGTTCACATATAGATGATTATGCCCAACCCGGATTACATCCCCCGGAGTGCCTATGACTCTTTTCACTAAAAATCTCGGACTGGACGGCTTGGAGTCGGGATCTTGTAATATCACGATATCACCCCTGCCCGGATCATGAAAATTGTAAACCAGCTTGTTAACGAACAAATGCTGGCTTTCCATCAGCGTCGGCTGCATTGAATGTCCCCTGACCGTAGACAAATTAAACACGAACAGGTTCAGCAGCAGCAAGACGGTCATCGCGATCAGAAGAGTCACCAACCAATCGCGTATGTAACTCCAACGACCTACAGGTTTGGACGTTTCCGGCGAAGGAAGCGGGCCTGACGAAGGAGCCAGTGTGTCCATAATAAACCTCCTCAACCCTGTTATAAATAGAAAAGCATATCCCGTACCCGATTGCAACGGTTACTCAGATATGCTCTAAATGTAAATATTATACTTTATGTTATTCAATTCTCTTTATTTCGATTCTCGATTAATGAGGCGCCAAAATACTCAGCTTCTGAAAAGCCTGTAGAATCTGGCTTGCTCCATAGCCCATCGCTTCGTACAAAGGCATGGCCGCACTGTTATGCTTGTCCCCTGCTACCCAAATACGGCTAACCTTACGTTGCTGAAAACGCTGCTCCATGGATTCCACAAGCGATTTGCCGATTCCCATCCGACGACGATCCGGGTGAATAGCGATACGATAGTAACACCCATCATTCTGATCGATCGTGCCAATCAAAGCACCAACGATCTCTCCCTCTTCTTCTGCAACGATGATCAAACCGGAATCCCACGAAAGCTGACGGGCAAACGCACTCACCGTCTCTTTGTAGCACTCCTCTGACAAGGCAATTTGCATGAGTTCCGTTACTGAGTTCACATCACTTAATTGAAAGGAACGAACGTGCATAAGTAATATCTCCCTTTTCGTAAGCATAATAAAAAAATTGAGACAGCACCGTCATTTTTACATAAATCCTTAAATTTCTTATCATGGTGTTAATCACAAGGCATTATGATAAAAATGCATACGATCTGCTATATATGAAATGAAGAACAGGAAAAGGGTGTATGCCCTCAAGTTCGTCATGTCATAGACATGACAGATTATAGCAGACGACAAAAAAACCGAAATTTCTGCTTCCTTGACCATTAAACCATACTTTTTGATGGAATACATCCCTTTTTCTCATGTAAGCGCTGTATATGGAGCGTTTACATTTTAAAGTTCACAATTTACCTCTTATTACCTATGTATTGTGTATTCCAATCGGGTTTTTGGACATGCTAGCTACCAGGCCGTATTGCCCAGTTTGCTATTTTACAAACAAAAATGTTGATAAAATAGGCTGAATGCGGTTTAATATAACTGACGAGGGTATTATTACATAGGAACAACTTACCCAACCATATAATCAGGAGGGATTTACTATGGCATTTCAATTACCAGAACTTCCTTACGCGAAAGACGCACTGGAGCCGCACATTGACGCGCTCACAGTAGAAATTCACCATGATCGTCACCATAACACATACGTAACAAACCTGAACGCAGCTCTGGAAAACGCTCCTGAACTGCAAAGTAAAAGTCTGGAGGATCTCATCTCCAATCTGGACAGCGTTCCTGAAAGCATCCGCACTGCGGTTCGCAATAACGGTGGCGGACACCACAACCACAGCCTGTTCTGGGAAGTTATCGGCCCGAACGGCGGCGGACAACCAACTGGTGCCATTGCTGAAGCAATCAGCAACGAGCTGGGCGGCTATGACAAATTCAAAGAAGACTTCACTAAAGCAGCTACAACACGCTTTGGTAGCGGCTGGGCTTGGCTGGTTGTCGGCAAAGACGGCAAACTGGCAATCACTAGCACGCCAAACCAGGATAGCCCGCTGTCCGAAGGTCTGACTCCGGTACTCGGACTGGACGTTTGGGAGCATGCTTACTACTTGAAATATCAAAACAAACGCCCGGATTACATTGCAGCATTCTACAATGTTATCAACTGGGATGAAGTGAACAAACGTTACGCGGCTGCGAAGAAATAAGCCAGTAACAACATCTCTATCCTATAATAAAGGGCTGTCTCAAAAGTAGATTTTTTCTACGAGTGAGACAGCCCTTTTCAATTTAAATTGGTGCACAAAAGATTCTGTCCATTTGAGCCCTACTGGAGCCGCCAGAGTGAAGCTGAAAAAGGTTTGAAGATCACCTCCCGGACGGCAGGATTGTGATTTATGCCTGGGGCGAGGTGATGCGCCATGTCATTGCTCACCAAATCCACCATATTGAGCAGTTGTCCATATGGTCCCGGGAGCTCGGCAAGTCTCCGGTTTCGGCCAATGTAATCGGCAAAGGGCTGATTGAGAGTGATCTTGGTGTCGATTAGCTTTAACGGCTTAAACGTATATCCATGTGAACACAGGGCCGTCCTCAGTAGTTTTTAACTGCTGAGGACGGCCTCTTTTACTTTCTGGATATGTTTCGTATTACGTAAGAACTGCTTGCCGCTGCACACTCATCTGATACTGCTTAGGCGTAACGCCATACTTCTTTTTAAAAAGTCCAATAAAATAGGAAACACTCTCATAATTCAAATCAAAAGCGACTTCCGTCACGTTTCGGTGCTGGAGCCATTGCTTGGCGAGCTGCATTTTTTGATTCGTTATATAGTCAAGCGGGGTTAATCCTGTTATTTTTTTAAACTGATTCGTGAAATTCGCATGTGACATATTATAGTTATCCGCCAAATCCTTCACATGCCTAATGCCAGGCAACTGCTCCTGAATATCCCGGATCGCTCGAAACACAGGATGCCGATGGTTCGTAAGCAGATTCTGCTCAAGCACCTGCATCTGTAGCAGATGATAGGCCATTTCCTGAGCGCTCAGATCAATCAGGAAATTTTTTCTTTCGGCGGGATGTGCCATATATTGCTTGATCCGCTCCATCGATGCGGTAAGTGAATCCGCCTTTTCGTCCAGCTCGCAGCGAACCACCAAATGGGTCGAGCAACTCTCCGGGATCTGAAATTCCTCCTCTACCACGTTCCTTAACCGTTCCATCAACTGATCGCTTAATTCAAAGACCAGTGCCTTGGTGTGTTCTTTGATTTTCATTTCAACGCTGGACTGTGGAGGAAGCAGGATAATCTCCTGAGAATCGTATTCAAAATGCTCCGTTTCATTAATTTTGACTTCTTTCCTCCCCTCCAAAATCGTACACAGCTTCGGGCATTCATATGAAGCATATTTCTCGTAATAATTTTCTGGAAGATCATAATACAAAATTCTGATCAGATCGGTTTCATATCCATATTGCAGTTCGCTATAACGATTAAAGTCGCCTAAAGTCTTGGAATGTTCCATCCGTTTCACCCTTTTAAAAATCACGATATTTTATAATAAAATGCGTTAGTTCCCGCCAATATAGGGCAGTATGATAAGGATATAGGGATGGTTGCAAGATCCTTTAATTCCATCATTATACCTTGATTTACCTCAAAATAATAACAAAGGTGGATGCATATTTATGACGGGAACTTCCAAATTCATGATGCCGGGTATGAGTCTTATGGGCTCAGGCGCACTGGCGGATGCAGGTACAGAAATCAGAAAATTGGGCTTTAAAAATGCATTGATCGTAACCGATAAGCCTTTAGTTGATATTGGGATTGTGAAAAAAGTAACAACCATGTTGGACAGTCATAACGTAAAATCCGTCGTATACAGCGGCACGCAGCCGAATCCCACGGTTTCCAATGTCAACGAGGGCTTGGCGCTGCTGAAACAATCCGGGTGTGATTTTATTATTTCGCTCGGAGGCGGGTCACCGCATGACTGTGCCAAGGGAATCGCGCTTTTGGCCTCCAACGGCGGACAGATCGGCGACTACGAAGGCGTGGATAAATCCGCGAAGCCTTCCTTCCCACTGATTGCCATTAACACCACGGCAGGAACAGCTAGTGAAATGACCATGTTTTGTATTATTACGGATGAAGAGCGTCATATCAAAATGGCGATTGTCGACAAGCACACGACACCACTCATTGCCGTCAATGATCCTGATCTGATGATGGCTATGCCCAAATCATTAACTGCCGCAACGGGGATGGATGCGCTCACTCACTCTATTGAAGCTTATGTTTCCACAAATGCCACACCGATCACAGATGCTTGCGCGCTTAAAGCAATTGAGCTGATTCGGGATCATCTGGTCAAAGCCGTCGATGACGGAAATGATGTGGAAGCCCGCAGCCAAATGGCCTACGCCGAGTTCCTCGCAGGGATGGCGTTCAATAACGCCGGATTAGGCTTTGTTCACGCCATGGCGCACCAACTGGGTGGCTTCTATAATCTACCGCACGGGGTCTGTAACGCCATTTTGCTGCCGCATGTAGAGCGCTATAATGCCAAGGCTTCCGCCAAACGACTCACCGACATTGCCCGTACACTTGGCGAAAAAACGGACGGTGTTACACCAGAACAAGGTGCCAACCTCGCCCTGCACGCTATCGAAAAACTGGCTAAACGGGTCAACATCCCTTCCGGGCTGGAAGAACTCGGCGTCAAACGCGAAGATTTCGCTGTTCTCGCCGCTAACGCACTCAAAGATGCCTGCGGTGCAACGAATCCGATTCAGCCTACGCAACAAGAAGTGATCGACATTTTTGAACAGGCGATGTAAATAAAGAATTAGCCTAAAACCTCAGCTACGACTATGGATAGGTATTGCCTATACGTATCGTTATTTAAATGAGATGTCGGGCTTAATAAAAAAAGAACACAAAAAAACTGCCGGGACTTCTCCCGACAGCTTGGGGGCCTACATCAAGGTCCCTTTTTGCTTTGCAAAATATTCAGTGATCAGATCGAGGAACACCTTGGGAAACGCCAAGGTGTCCATATCGGCCTCGCTGATCCAGCGGTACCCGGCAGGCGGTGCCGTGCCCTCCTCCTGCTCCGCCAGCGCAATCAGCGCACCCGGCTTCGCACCGTCTATGCTGTAGTCTGCCCGCTGCTCGGCAGCCAGCGACTGTCTGCCCGCCTCCCCAGCAGGGCTGGCGGCCTCTTCACACTGGAACACACGCAGGTTCCAGTGAATGTGACTGAACGTGTGCTCCGCCTCACGTACGAACCGCACCGGACGGGCAAGCACGCCCTCCGCCAGCAAATGAGCCGCCAGGTGATCCATGGCTGGCTCATCCGGCACCGGGCCGTTATAGCCCTCCGGCCCGACAAGCTCGTGCGGCAGCTCCCACATGCGGGCCAAAAGGCCCTTGGCCGGGCGCTGACGCACGAGCAGGCGGCCTGCGTTCGCGCCGCTGCCCTCGATGAGGGCGACGGAACGCGGCTCCAGCCGCGGCGGCTTCGCCTTCGTCTTGACCGGCAGCGTCTCCTCGCGGCCTGCCAATCGGCCCGAGCAATGCTCCATGACCGGGCAGGTCAGGCACTGGGGCGACTTCGGCGTGCAGACCAGCGCCCCCAGCTCCATCAGTGCCTGATTGAAGTCGGAGGCTCTCCCTTCGGGGATCAGCTCCCGCACCAGACTTTCCATATGCGCCCGCGTGCTGCCCTTCATAATATCCTCTTCAATCAGAAAATATCGTGACAGCACCCGCATCACATTCCCATCCACAGCAGGCTCCGGCCGATTGAAGGCAATGCTCATAATCGCTCCCGTCGTATACGGGCCTACGCCTTTCAGAGCCGCGACAGCCTGCGTATCATCCGGCACTTCCCCGCCGTGAAGCTCAACCACTTGTTTCGCTGCCGTTTGCAAATTCCGGGCCCGTGAATAATAACCTAGCCCTTCCCACAGCTTAAGCACATCCTCCTCAGGCGCCTCCGCCAGCGCCTCAATCGTCGGAAAGCGTGCAATAAAACGGTTAAAATACGGAATCACCGTATCCACACGCGTCTGCTGGAGCATAATTTCCGAAATCCAGATGTAAAAAGGATTCCGATGGCGGCGCCACGGCAAATCACGCTTGCTTCGTGTATACCAATTTAGCAGCTCGAAGCTGAAATAGCGTTTTTGTTCCAATGTATGGGTAGTCATCACATCACGTCTCCTTATATTCAACAATCACAAAAGCAGAGGCAATGTTGGGTTGATGTGTAATACTCAGGTGAATGCTATAATCCGAGCCGCCCGCACCCGGTAGCCCCAGTCTGTCCCACGCAGGGGCAGACAAATAGACCGCTGGCTTGCCCCCTGGCTCCGGTAAAATATCCATATCGCCGAACCCGATGATCTGCCCGATTCCGCAGCCGAAGGCTTTCGTTATCGCTTCCTTCGCGGCAAAGCGCCCTGCTACAAACTCCGCCAGCCTGCCCTTTCGCTCCACAGCAAGGTCACGTTCAGCCGGGGTCAACACCCGATTTAAAAAAGCATCTGCATGCTTGCCTGCCAATATGTCAGCCATCCGGCTTATTTCCAGCACATCATGTCCGATTCCGTAGATCATTTGGGTATTCCCCGTCCTTTTATACTTTGCTGCACCTATTGTAACAGCGTGTCCACAACATGGCGAGTCACAAAGCCGTAAAAGCAGCACCAAAATATGTTAAAATAAGAGAGGCTATTTGCGAATGTTGATTTAGCTTATATACCATTTAAAATTCCAGTAGAGAGGAAGGATAGGATGTCAGAATCACTCGTTATTGAAGCAGGTACGGAAGCAGGAACAAATGCGGTAATCCGGGCTTCCTGGTTTCCCGCCAAAAATACAGCCAAAAGCTTGCTCGTCATCGCTCATGGCTATAAGGGCTTCAAGGATTGGGGCATGTTCCCCTATGTAGCAGAAGCCTTGAGCATAGACAACCATGTCGTAACCTTCAACTTTTCACATAACGGCATAGGTGAGGATCTAATGAATTTTACCGAGCTGGAAAAGTTCGCACGGAACACCTACAGCCGGGAACAAGAGGATTTGGATGTACTGCTGACAAATCTGAGAGCACGCCACGAGTTCAGAGAACTGCCGTTGTTTCTGTTAGGACACAGTCGTGGTGCGGGAAGCTGCTTCATATACGGTCTGGATCATCCCGGCGAGATATCCGGCGTCATTTCATGGAATGGCGTAACTGACCTGGACCTGTTCACCTTGCCACAAAAAGAAGAAATGCGGACCAAGGGGCGCAGCTACGTATCAAACGCCAGAACCGGGCAGCAGCTCCCGCTGGATCTTGTTATTTTGGAAGATCTGGAGCAAAATAGCCAACGCTTTGCCATCGTGGACCGGCTTAAAGACAGCCAATTGCCTGCTGTACTCATTCAAGGAACCGATGATTCCAAACGCCTGCGTGAAGGCTCTGCCCTGCTTACCTCAGTTCGGCCTGATATTGAATGGGTGCAAATTCAAGGGGGCAATCATACCTTCAATACCGTTCATCCGTTCCAGGGAAGCAGCCTTCCGCTGGATCAGGCGATTACCGAAACCCGCCGCTTTATTGAATGGATCACTAATTAGGCTACAACCTGTCACCAAAATAAACGGCGATCCGCCGGGCGGATCGCCGCATTATTATTTTACAATTCCATAATTGTTCGCTGTTTAAATGCCTGGAATGCTTGTCCGCTTATGCGCTGTGCGTGTGAAGAAGCTTTCCAGCTTTTCACGTGCCGCCGGGTCAATTTCCTTGCCTTCCAAATAGTCGCTGTTCGCTTCGTAAGAGATACCCAGTTCCTTTTCATCCGTCTGGCCTTCCCACAATCCCGCTGTAGGGGCTTTGTCCAGAATGGCCTGCGGAACTCCCAGGTAACTCGCCAGCAAACGCACCTGACGTTTGTTCAGCGTGCTGAGCGGCGTAATATCAACGGCACCATCGCCCCATTTGGTATAAAAGCCTGTGATGGCTTCCGAGGCATGATCTGTGCCCACAACGAGCAGATTCAGCTCATTCGCAAGCGTGTATTGAACCACCATACGTGTTCTGGCCTTCACATTTCCTCTCACTTGCGGAGTAATGGAACGCTCAAGACCGATATCCTTCAACGAACGCTCTACTTCCACAGCAATCGTGTCCACCGCTTCCTGAATGTTCGTTTCCCCGGCAAATTTCAGGTTGAACGCTTTGGCTACTGCGTAGCTGTGCTCGATATCTTCCTGCTTGCCATACGGTTGGAATACTCCAAGCGTTTTGTACTCTTCACCTTGCTCCTGCGTTAGCTCGTCCGTTGCCTGCTTGCACAAGGCAGCCGCTACGGCACTGTCGATCCCGCCGCTGATGGCGATCAACAAACCCTTACTTCCGGTTTTCGTGACGTACGTCTTGAGGAAATCCACACGCTTGCGGACCTCAGCCTCTACGTTAATGGTAGGTTGTACTCCCAATTCAGCAATAATCTGTTCCTGCAAACTCATCAGATAAGCACCTCTTTTTTAGGAATTTCCTTCACAAGCCAACATGCAAAAGCCCCGGCAAGTTTCGCAAGCGAAAAATGCGGGGGCATAGCTTGAGCAGTTTTACCGGCAAAAACGGTCAAATGCACTGGTCAAATCAGCAGCAATTTGATCTGCCGAACGATCCTCCACCTGATGACGCTCGATGAAGTGAACCAGTTCGCCGTCTTTCAACAGCGCGATCGAAGGAGAAGATGGAGGATACGGTGCGAAAAATTCGCGTGCCTTCGCGGTTGCTTCCTTATCCTGACCAGCAAAAACCGTGTACAGGTGATCCGGTGTAATATCATGCTTCAGCGCTTCGGCTACACCCGGTCGGCATTGACCTGCGGCACAACCGCATACCGAGTTCACAACGACCAGCACTGTACCTTTGGCATCAGGCAGCTTGGCCTCCACATCTTCCAGAGTACGCAGCTCCTGAATTCCGAGACTTGTCAGTTCATCGCGCATCGGCTGAACAGAATCTTTCATATATTGATCAAAAGACATTGACATATTCGTTCACTCCTTTTCGAAAAATCATGTATATTACATTGCTAATTTCAGCCTCTGCCGTGTTAAAGACATGGACATCTAATCTTTATTATACAATCTTTTTCACGCAGTTTGCAAAAATCCAGACATATATTTGTACAATTATTTCTGTATGGAATTCATGGAAGGGGATTCAGAATGTTCCCTGTAAGCCGGAATGGTTCTGCGCAATCGAACCCTAAACTGCGTTCCCATTCCTTCCACCGAATCTACGGCAATGGTACCGTGATGACGTTCCACAATGCTTTGGCATAAGGCCAGGCCCAGACCTGTCCCTTTCGTTTTGGTCGTGTAAAAAGGCTGGAACAGCTTTTCAAGCTGATCTTGCGGAATACCGGGACCCGTATCCTTCACTTCCAGCTCCACAAAATCGCCCTCTTCACGAGTCGAAATCGTCAGCACGCCTTTATCCCCCATAGCCTCCATCGCATTACGCGACAGATTAAGCAGCAATTGCTTCATTTCCTTAGGATTCAAATGTAGCATGGTGATATGCTCCTCCAGCTTCAGTTCAATCGTCTGTCCTCTCAGGTTGGCATCTGCCCACAACAGAGGAGTGAGTTCACGAATAATGTCATGAAGATGGCATTGCTCCTTCTCGACAATTCGGTTCTGGGCAAGTGACAGGAAATCGTTAATAATTCCGTTCGCCCGATCCAGCTCCTCCATCACAATACGGTAGTAATGACCGAGGGAGTCGGGACTCTTTTCGCGCATGAGCTGTAAAAATCCGCGCACAACTGCCATTGGATTGCGTATTTCATGAGTAATGCCTGCCGCCATCTGTCCGACCAGACTAAGCCTCTCGAAATTACCCAGTTCGCTGCGCAGTGTCTCCAGCTCTGTAATGTCCTGCAAGGCGATAATGACACCTGTCGTTTTGCTTGCATGTTTATCACGAATGGGAAGGAAGCTTGAGAAAAACACTTTGGGAGACACATTTATAAAATCAGCACCCGCCTCTCCTTCAAGAGCCCTCGCAACCCGCTCATTGACCACTGGTGCAGTGCTAAAACCAAACAGCGATGTCAAAGGACGACCCACCACCTCAGGCAGCGTAATAAACGGATCGACGTCCCGATAGAGTTCCAGCATCGTTTTGTTCATATGTATAACCCGTTCTTCGCTGTCCAGAGTGACCAGAGCTAACGGCATCAGATCCATAACTTGACGCAGCTTATCGGCTTCAATTAAATATTTGCTCGTAAACTCGGTCACATCCCGCCGTAACGCTATCTTCTCGAAGGCATTTTGCATCAGACTGACGACCGTAAAGCTTGCCAGCACACCTACTGCAATGTTCCAAAGCGTCGTAAGGAGATCAGGAACATATACCCAAATATCCTGTTTGCCCCACAATAGTGGGAATAACGCCTTAAACAGCATATCAGCCGCAACATAGGCAGAAATCAGAAGTTTTTTGTCCAACAATGTTCCTCTTTGAAAGAACTTGACGTGCAGCAGCATAAAAGGAAAAAGAATAAAACCCGTGCCCACATACATTGGCGACATTGCCGTAGATTGCGCTATAATCAGAACACTGACCAGCGCAGAAGCGGCAAGAACAAATGCGGTGCGCCGTCTGCCGTACATGATGCCAACAGCGAGGGGGATAATTCCCAGGTTGGAAGGTAGGCCATAAGGAGACTGATATTGAAAGAGCGAACATAGCAATATGGCTGGCAAGCAACACCAAAAAAGGATCCCTTGATTAGATCCGGAAAGCAGATTGCCACCCCAAACCTTTTTCTTATCCCCATAATCCGTTAATATAGAGAAAAAACCCGCCGACATCACGGCAAGGAGAACTTGAAGCACACTTTCCTTCAACGCAATTAACAAGGACTTCTCCCCCTCATCATCTTTCCTTGACGCCGTTAGTTGAATTAAAGCACAGGCTACAATATATTACAATATATGTGTTAAAATCCCGGTATAGAACGACAAAATCTGCGAAACACCAAATAGATATGAAGATGACGGCTTTACGTATTTTCTGGAAAAATCGAGATGATGGCTTCTACTATCTATATATGGACTGAGATAATCTTTTTCATCTATATATTGCATTCTAGAGCAAATGAAATCGAATACCCAAGATTGTGGTATGTTATATCTTTATACAAAAATACTGCGATAATGTGTATCTAAGATAACGGTATTACGATATGATGAAAATCCTGTTACTCCATTTTGGGTTTTCGAAAAATTTTTCTACAAAAAGGAAGAGGTTCATGACATACGACGTTATTGTGATCGGAGGCGGCTCAGCCGGATTAATGGCCGCTGCGGCAGCCAGCGGTGAGAGCGCCAAGGTGCTTTTACTGGAAAAGGGAAATAAACTCGGACGAAAGCTGGGTATTTCCGGTGGAGGGCGCTGCAACGTCACGAATGCAAAAGAGCTGGACGAGCTGATTCGGCACATCCCCGGCAATGGCCGTTTTCTGCACAGTGCGCTGGCTGCCTTTGGCAACCGGGACATCATCGCCTTTTTTGAACAACTGGGAATAGCCTTAAAGGAAGAAGACAACGGGCGTATGTTTCCGGTGACGGATAAGGCCAAAACGGTTGTCGATGCTTTGGTAAACAAGGTTCGTTCTCAAGGAGTGGACATTCGGACAGGAAGTCCCGTACAGGAGGTTCTTTACAAAGAAGGCCACACTGCCGGGGTAAGACTGCGTTCTGGTGAAACCCTTCGCAGCCGCAACGTTATTGTCGCGGTCGGCGGCAAATCTGTTCCGCATACAGGCTCGGAAGGTGACGGCTACGCATGGGCCGAGCAAGCAGGACATACGATTACCGAGCTGTATCCAACGGAGGTACCGCTGACATCAGGTGAGACCTTTATTCAGACGAAGGAGCTACAGGGGCTATCCTTGCGCAACATCAGCCTGACCGTGTGGAATGCGAAGCAAAAAAAGGTCGTCGTCCACGAGGGAGACATGATTTTTACACACTTTGGCCTGTCTGGTCCCTCCGCCTTGCGATGCAGCCAGTTTGTCGTTAAAGGGATGAAAAAGGATAAGACCAGCACGGTGCTGCTGACTCTGGATTTGCAGCCTCATAAGCATGCCGATGAAGTCTACCGTGAAACACTGGAGCTGGCGGCAGCAGATGCCAAAAAAGCAATTAAAAACGTACTCAAGCCTTATTTGCCGGAACGCCTGATTCCGCTACTGCTCCAGCAAACCGAGCTGCGTGAGGATTTGACGTACGATCATATTCCAAAGCAGCAATGGCAGGAGTTAGCCCATCGAATCAAGGCATTTCCGATTCGGGTGAACGGTACGCTTTCTCTAAAGGAGGCGTTCGTTACCGGAGGCGGTGTGAATTTGAAGGAAATCAATCCGAAAACGATGGAGTCCAAGCTGATGCCGGGATTGTTTTTTTGCGGTGAGATTCTGGATATTCACGGGTACACGGGCGGCTATAATATTACGGCGGCGTTTACCACGGGACATACGGCGGGAACACAGGCGGCTTTAAACGAAATGATGTAGGAGTGGGCTTGCTTTAGGAGTGTGGAGACGCTGCGCGTAGGCTTTGATCTTACGATCGCTGTCGCTTCTCCAGATTCAAATCCTCCGCTTCGCTGCATACCGCCACTGCATCCTCGTTTTTTGGGGAGGTAGGAAAGGGAAATGAAAAAGACTTAAATCAGTTGTATTGCTGATTTAAGTCTTTTCTGATAAGCGTAACGACCAAAATCTATGCCATTTTCTTAAACCTCAATAATGATAGGTAAAATCATGGGTCTTCTCTTCGTCTGACCGTAAATAAACCGACCAACATCATCTTTTAACATCTGCTTAATCAGTCCCCACTGACTCATTTCGATTTCTGTTAACTCGTTCACTGTGGACATAATCGTGTCGTGGATCTGACGCATGAGCTCTTCGGAATCCTTAACATATACAAAGCCTCTTGAAATGACCTCTGGTGTTGCGAGCATTTGCTTCTCGTTTTTGCTCAACGTCATCACAATAATCAGCATTCCGTCTGAAGAAAGCTTTTTACGGTCTCGCAGTACAATATTACCCACGTCACCTGTTACCAACCCGTCTACCAAGCTATTGCCGGCTGGTACTTTGGGCCCCAGGGATGCCCTTCCCTCTTCAATTTGAATAGTGTCACCGTTATGGACGATAAATACATTCTCCATCGGTATCCCCACAGACTCCGCTAGCTGACGATGCTGATACAACATCCTGAATTCACCGTGTATGGGAATCAAATACTCGGGTTTCATCAGGGTCATCATTAATTTTAACTCTTCCTGGCTACCATGACCGGATACGTGCATCCCTGTGGTGTTGCCTGATCCATAAATAACGTTGGCGCCCAGCACATACAAGTTGTCAATGACCTGGGAAAGGTTTCGCTCATTCCCCGGTATGGCTCCCGCAGCAATGATGACCGTATCACCAGGCAAAATTTCGATTTTGGGATGCAGGGAATTGGCTAAACGTGACAATGCAGCCATCGGCTCTCCCTGGCTTCCGGTACATAAAACTGCAATTTCTTCTGCTGGAAACCGCTCTGTTTCCCCCGGCTCAATCAACAAATCCTCAGGCATATGCAAGAAGCCCAGCTCCTTGGCCACCGATACCACATTTATCATACTGCGTCCGAGTAAAACCAGTTTGCGACCCGTTTCTACAGCCGCGTCAATGACTTGTTGGACACGATTCACATTAGAAGCGAACGTGGAGATAAATACCTGCTGTTTGGCTCTGGCAAATGCATCTAGAATATGCCCGCCAACCAAACGTTCTGAAGGGGTAAATCCTGGCCTTTCCGCATTTGTACTTTCGGAGAGCAGCACTTTCACCCCCTTCTTTCCTATTTCAGCCATTCGATGAAGATCCGGAAAAGGTCCGCTTACGGGAGACATATCGAATTTGAAATCGCCGGTATGGACCACATTTCCTTCCGGTGTCTGAAAAAAGACACCCAGGCAATCCGGGATACTGTGGACCGTAGTGAAAAAGGATGCCTGAATCTTACCCACATCAACGGTTGAATTCGCATCTATAAGATGAAGCTCGGCATCACGCAAAAGGTTATGTTCCTTTAGCTTAATCTTAATTAATTCGATGGTGAGCTTTGTCCCGAATACGGGAATGTTGATCTGCTTCAGTAAATAAGGAATACCTCCGATGTGATCCTCATGCCCATGAGTCACAATGAGCGCTCTGACTTTATCCTGATTTTCCTGCAGATAGGTGACATCGGGCACAATAAGGTCAATACCAGGCAAGTTCTCATCAGGAAACTTGGAGCCACAATCGATAACGACAATATCCTGATCGTATTGGATGAAATACATGTTTTTCCCGATTTCATTCACACCGCCTAGAGCAGCAATGAGTAATCTATTATCAGCATGCATCAATTTTATTTCCTCCTTAGGAAAATGCTATCCATATTATTCATTTTCCACGTAAACTTATGCACAAAAAGAAACCCTTGTCTCTAAAAGACAGGGGCTCTCACTTGATTTATTAAATACCCACCGCTGCCGAAATAGCAGCAAAAATAACAGCAACTAGCCACAGAATCGGGAATAGCTTGAAGATTACCTTTAGCCACTGTCCAAAGCTGATCCGGGCAATGGCCAATCCTGCCAGCAGTACGCCACCCGTCGGTGAAATGAGATTGGTTAACCCGTTACCGAATTGGTACGCTGTGACTACTGCTTCACGATTAATGCCTACAAGATCGCCAAGCGGTGCAAGTACAGGCATTGTTAGTGCAGCTTCCCCCGAAGAAGATGGGACCAGGAAAGTAATAATATTATGTGCAACCAACATAATGGTAGTGAACAAGTAGCTTGGCAATCCTTCCAGGATGCTTGCGAGTGAATTCAATACGGTATCGATGATCATACCCTGCTCAGCGATGATCAGAATTCCGCGGGCGAGACCTATGATCACTGCAGCGTAGATAAATTCTCCACACCCTTTTACAAAATTCTCAGCTATTTCCTTCTGGCTCATTTTGGTAACTATCCCGACAAAAATACCGAGTGCGAAGAAAAGGGCGCCGATTTCAGTCATATACCAGCCTTTGGCCAAAATTCCCCAGACAATTGCTCCAAGCGTTACAATAAATCCACCTATAATTAATTTGTCCCGAAACGTGAAGACGACGTCCTCACCTGTATTTTCTTTTATAAATTGCTCACGGTTTATAATATCACTCTGAAACACAATGGATTTCTCCGGATTTCGCTTAACCCGATGCGCATACCACATCGTAAAGGCAATGGAAATCATAGTAAATACAAGCCATTCAATAAATCTCAGCCAGAGCTGGGGATTCCCCTCCACTCCTGCGATCCCCTGGGCAATCAATACTGAAAATGGATTAACAGTCGAACCAACATAGCCAATTTGCGTTCCCAGAAATAGAATGAGAATAGCAGTCATAGAATCGAAACCCAAGGCAAACATTAACGGAATAAAAATCGCATAAAGCGGAATAATTTCTTCACTCATCCCAAAGGTAGAGCCTCCGAGACTGAATATAACCATGGCAATTGGAATCAGCAGAATCCCCTTATTCTTCAGCCGTCTAGCAAGAACTGTCAGGGCACGATCGATGGCTCCCGTCTGCAGTATAATCCCGAAGGAACCGCCCACAATAAGGACAAAAGAGACGACATCGGCGGCATTAATAATCCCCTCAATAGGAGCGCTAAGGATTTGGGGGAGTCCCTGTCTTAAATCACCGTTCTCACCAGTTTTGGGTACAGTATGATAAGTTCCCGAAACGATCGCCGTTTTGGTCACACCGTTCACTGTCACTTCATGACGCTCAAATTGTCCGCTGGGCACAATCCATGTCAATGCGGCGACTGTAATAATAATCAAAAATATTAAGGTATAGCTATGGGGTAAGGATAATTTCCATTTCTTTTTCTCGGTGTTCATGTTTATCCCTCATTCCAAGAATGGTTATAAGTAACCTTCCCTCCCATAATGGTCAGTATCACTTGGGCATCCCTGATATCACCAGCGGATGCATTAAGGAGGTTGCGGTCAAAAACGGCGATGTCAGCATATTTCCCAGCCTCCAGCGTACCTGTGACTTCTTCCATATAACAATGTCTGGCTCCATTAATGGTCCATGCCTTTAAAACCTCGGATGGCGGCATCCCTTGATCGGGATACCAGCCTCCAGCAGGTGATCCATCTGGAAATAATCGATGAGAAGCTGAGTACAGTGAATCGGGAACACTGGTGATAAATAAGGGCAGATCAGTCCCAATGGTTATCGGCACGTTAGCCTCCAGCATGGATTTATAATTATAAAATCGGTTTTCATTACTTTTGCCTACCACAGCAGACATATAAGCCTCTTCATAGGAAGGATTCAGTAGCAGAATTTGGGCATAGACTTCGGCAAAAATTTTGTTCTCGCCCATTCGGATCAGATCATCTGGATGAGGGTATTCCATATCACTGATAGAATGCCTGATAAGGTTATTACCTTGCTGCTCGCGGCATTTTTCAATCATGGATACCGCTTGGCGAATCGCAGCATCACCTTCTGCAGTTAGGCAGCATTTGATACCTTGGCTGTCCGCTTCCAGCACAGAGTCTTCAATCTTTTCGTAGTCAACCGTCCTCAAAGTCGTTACTCCGGGCATATCTGCGTAAGGTTCCAGCATGTCCCCCGTATGATCTGCTACGACGCCGTCAAGCATCAGCTTGTATCCTTGGAAACGAATAAGGTCTCCGTTATAAAGGGCTTTATACTTCATACCGGTGGCAATATCAAGCGGTTCAACAACGGGTTCAAGTGAGAAATGAAATCTGAGCGGCAGTTCACCCGCTTCTTTCAATTCTTCTAGAATCGGCAGCAGCTCGCTATGCTGGTCGAAGCCAATATCTTTTATAGAAGTAACTCCTCGTGCAGCCAGCATGCGGCAAAACTCCATAAACTCTTGTTTGACAAGGCTGTGGTCCTGCATCATAGCTTGGAGCAGCAAAGCGCGTGCCTCAGCACTGCATTGATCCGGGGAAAATTGATATTTCTCCTGAGCCAATCGGTTCATCCAGCAGTAGTTTTTATTTAGGTTAATGGCGATTACCGCCCGATCAGGGAACAGCTCGTTCAACAAGCTTTGCTCAGGCAGCTTGCCCCATCCTTCCTCGCTCCATCCGTAAGCGATTACATCTTTCCCTGGCGGAAGGTTGTTTGCCGCTTGTAGCATAAGTTTCACTGCTTCTTCGATCGAGGCTGTATGAGTCAAATCCACGCCCCGATGCATCGACATATATCCGGTAAAAAATACATGGTTGTCATGAACTCCTGGCATGATAAAAGCATCACCCAAATCACAGACAACCGTTTCCGCTCCTATCCAAGCTTGTGCTTCCTCGGAACGCCCCACTGCCGCAATACGTTCTCCTTGCAGTGCAATAAACCCAGGCGAAGCTTCATTTACTAAGCCATTAAAAATAGCATTTGACAGTAGAACTTTGTCCGCAAATGTGTCATTCTTCCCTTGCACAGTTTCACCCCCTCATTATTTATCCGCCCTATAACATAACGTAATATAACGTTATAATATTGCTTCTGCTTCTCTCATGGAGTGGAAGCAGAAGCTGCGCCGTACCTGAATTACCTTGTATATCAGGCAACGGATTTATATTGAGAATTGATAACGGTCTCCAATGATGTACTGCTTACCTACATGAACGGGGTTTCCATGCTGATCATAGATAATCGTATGCATGTAGAACAACGCCTGCCCGATAGCCGTCTCCAGCAGCTTTGCCTGAAATTCATCCGCCAAAGCGATTTGTAATATCGTCTCTCCCGGTTGGTTAGGATCGATTCTGTATTTATGACGCAGCAGTTCGTATACAGAGCCCTCCAACTGCTCGTCCATTAGAAAAGAAAATCGGTCATAAGGGTAATAATTATTCTCCAGCATTAGCGGTCGGTCACCGGCGTATCTTTTGCGCTGAATATATAGCACTTTTTCTCCTTGTAGGAGCTGCAACTGATGTGCAATTTCCTCATCCGCTTCTATGATTTCACGTTCTGTGACCACACTGTGTGAAGAGAGGCCGTTGGATTTGCAGGCAGCAGTAAAGCTGATGACATGTTCAATCTTCCGCCCAATTTTGGGTACATTGACAAAGGTACCTTTTCCTTGACGTTTGGTCAGATAACCTTCATGAACCAATTCGGCAATTGCTTTTCTTACGGTAATTCGACTTACATTGTAGGTCTCGCTTAGCTCAGTTTCGGTCGGTATACGGCTTCCCTGCGTAAATGTTCCATTATGGATAGCGGTTTTGACTGCTTTTTGTAATTGAATATATAATGGCTCTGCTTGGTCTGAATTCAACATATTGTGCCCTCACTTGTCATATAACGTTATACTACTCCCACTTAGAGTATCAAATGTTACATATTCTTACAAGTGAAGATATTTGAAAATAATTTTTAGTAACGGACGCCGTATCCGAAAGAACCTTCTACCAGACAGCTCTGGGCGGCAACCCTCGAGCCTTCTGCCATAGCGTCCTGAATGTTACCGTTTTTCAAAAAGCTCAATAAAAAGGCGGTTATATAAGAGTCTCCTGCCCCCATCGTATCCACAGCGTCAACGGAATCAGGCATTTGAAAATAGAACTTAGTACCATCATAGGCAATAGATCTATCTCCGCCGCGTGTGGCTACCAGAATTTGCCCCTCTTTTCTTCGATTGGAGCGGATATAGTTTTGTGTCTCTTCATCCGTCATATGGCTGCAAGAGAAGAAAGCGAAATCGGCATACGCAATATATTTCTCCACCTGTGCATCTGCGAAATCATCCGAAAAGTCAAAAGAAAGAGGGATTCCCAGCGTCTCCAATTCAGGCAGCAAGTGCCCTGTATGACTGTACAAGCCGGTGTGAATAAGGTCAAACCCACCAACATAGACCATGTCATCTTCACTCAGCTCCAGCGGATGGAGACGTGTAACTCCTCCCTCATTGCTGCCCAGAAATACTCGGTCTCCGTCTTCCAGGGTTACACGTGCGCAGCCGTTCTCACCGCGGTGATGTCTGCACCGTGAAATGTCGATTTCCAGCTCACGGAGGATATGTTCTACATGCTGTGCTTCGTTATCATCTCCGAATACTCCTATAAAGGCTGCATCTACTCCCGCTTTTTTGGCAAACACACTGAAATTAAGCGCATTGCCGCCAGGATACATCATGCGCAGATGAACATATTTATCTACCACATTATCGCCAATGCCTAGAACTTTCATGATGGTTTCCTCCTGTTGGTAAGTGCGCTTAGTAAGCTACTTTGCCCATATAACGACGAGTTTCCAGTGGGTGATTGCGTACATTTGCGAGTGCTTCACGATAAACACATACAATGCTGTAAAATAAAACCGGGTTAAAAAACTCGACGACCTCGTCGGCAATGGTTCCGATTCCAAGCTCCTTCGCATCGATCACTTCCACTTTCTCGGCATATTGATTCAGGAAAGTCCGTGCCCGCTCATCCAATGCCCGTGTGCGTCCTTCGTTGATCATCAGAATAAATGGAGTTTCTTTATCCGTTACTTCAAACGGACCATGGAAAAATTCACCGGAATGGATTGAAGCCGCATGAAGCCATTGCATTTCCATCAGAGAACAGATAGCAAATCCGTACGCATGTCCATAAGAAGCTCCGCTGGTCAGGATATAGTAGAGTTCCTCATTGCGATACTTGTCGGCAAATATACTAGCACGTGGTTCAACTTGCTTTTTGGCCCGGTTAATAATTCCGTTGATTGCCCCCAGTCCGTTCTGGAAAGCCTGATAATGTGCATAGCCTTCAGTGATATGAAGCAACTCAACAGCAAGTTCCAAAATAATAGCCATCGGGTTATTTTTCACATCACTCTCGTCTCCCCACTCATAGAGGAAAACATAATCAGAGTAGTTAAGCAGTGTCGCTTCACTATTATGGGTTAAGCCGATAGTGTAAGCACCCTTCTCTTTGGCTGATTTAGCAGCCGCTACCGATTCCGGCGTATTTCCGCCGTGGGAGCAAACGATGACTACTGAGTTTTGACCTAATCGTTTTGGCAGCGCGTGCACAAACTCATTCGCCGTATACATCCCAGCAACCAGCTTCTTCGCTTCACTATCCAGAAAATATTTCGAGGGATACATATCGACTAATGAGCCCCCGCAGGCTACTAAATAAACCTCGGAAATCTCTCCACTCGTTTGTTCAAAAATCGTCTGAACCGTCTGATGTACATTCATTATTATCTCTCCTTTTTATATAACGTTATATAACGTATTGTTTACGAGATAAATATAAGCGCTTTCATTAATAGTGTCAAGCCCATTTATTCGATGAACTTTTTATGATCTGCATTAAAAAAGCTCTAATCCTTTTGTGGAAGAATTAGAGCTCCCTATTTGGATTTGATTCATTGAGTGTTTGGTCATAACGAGATTACTCCTCCAATATACGCAAAAAATTGGTCTTCCCAATGGGTTTGTCCGAATAAACTAAAATAGACAAATACATAACATCCAATAAAAAATCAAGGAGGAAAACACCATTATTACATTTATCAGTTATATTTTTCTTGGTCTGTCACTTTCGGCCCCCATTGGACCGATTAATGCTGCACAGTTGGATCGAGGTATTAAGAATGGGTTTTGGCATGCCTGGTTTATTGGGCTTGGTGCAATTACAGCAGACATTATCTATATGCTGCTTGTCTATTTGGGAATGATCCACCTTCTCAACGCCCCGTTTGTTAAAGCTTTTTTATGGTTGTTTGGTTTTTTCGTACTTGTGTATACGGGTATTGAAAGCATCAAAAATGCAGGTGTGATTTCAGAGTCTGAATTAAGGGGAAATGCTAATACCCTAACCAACTCATTTCTAGCGGGCTTCCTGATGTCATTATTTAATCCTCTCTCCATCCTTTTCTGGCTTGGCATTTACGGATCCATACTGGCAAACGTAGCTAATACATATCCAGTACAACAGCTATTGATCTTTAGCGGAGCGATTGTATTAGGCGTGTTACTCTGGGATGTGACCATGGCAGCCGCCTCAAGTATTTTCCGTAGGTTTCTAAAAACCGGATTGCTTAAAACCATCTCTTGGATGTCCGGATTATCTCTTATCGGTTTTGGCTTTTATTTTGGTGTACAAGCATTTCAATTACTCTTTTTCCGCTAACTCTTGGCTTCTTGGCAAAATTACCGAGATACCTTCGTATGTTTTCGGCGAATCCATTGTACGATAAGGTCACATATTGCAATTAACAAGACAAGCAGTAAGCTGATGTACACCCCCGGGCGGCTAAGTTTATGAAAAAATGATCCGACCACGGCCATAGCTATCAACAACAATCCAATCCAACGTTTAATATGGTTTGATCTGCTCGATTCCAGTAGCTTACCTGAAGACAGCAAAATAAAGCACCAATTATACAACAGCATTAAACCAGCTGCAGTAGTGATATATTCATATACTTTTCCCGGTAGCAGCAACGACATTACGATGGCTGAGATTAATCCAACGGAGATCAAACTAAGTGCATAAAGAGGATATTTGCCCTTCCACTTCCGTGAAAACAATGTGGGCGCATCTCCTTCCTGTGCAAGCGTAAGCATCATAGATGTCTCTGCATATAGAGATGCTGTCATTGTTGAGAACCCTGCAATAATAAGCACTCCATTAAATAAATGAGGCACAAAAACCAGATGATCGCTGCTGAGCGCAAGCACAAAAGGACTCTCTTTCGGGTTAAAGGCACTTAATGGCACCATAGACACAGCCAGACCAATCGAAAGCACATACACTACAACCAGCGTCATCAGCATTACTTTTCCTGCTTTGGGTGCATCCTCCGGTTTTTGAAGCCGATTAGACATAATTCCGAGCACTTCAATACCTCCGTATGCATAAAAGGCAAAAATAAAAGATGACCACAATCCCATGCCCCCAGTTGGAAAAAATTCTTTGTAACTGATGGGGAACTTTGGATTATATTTTCCTCCTCCGATCCAGCCTGCCAAAAGAGCAACGGCCAAGACCAGAAACATAACAATAGCTGCCATCTTAATGATGGCCAGTACATTTTCAACTCGATCAAAACCCTTATTGCCAAAAAAAACAATCACAAGCCCTAAAATCCCGAAGCCTGCCGCAAATATCCACATCGGTACTTCAGGGAACCAAAAACGTGAAAATATAGACAGCGCAGTTAACTGGCTCCCATTAATAAGTAGTTCCGAGAACCAATATACCCAGCCACTGCCGAATCCTGCCCAGCTCCCAAATGCTTTTTGGGCATAGGAACGGAAAGAACCCTGTTCAGGATGATCTGCCGTCATTCGTGAAAGAGCATCAAACACTACATACGTTCCCATTGCTGCTAAAAAATATGCAATCAGTACGGCTGGACCGCCAATAGAAATTGCTAAGCCGGACCCCAGAAAATATCCTGTACCGATAGTACCTGCAACTCCTAACAAGCTAAGTTGCCACCATTTTAGTTTTTGTTCTTTTTGCATATCAGACGGTTTGTCCATTTAAAAAGTCACCCTACTCCTGAATTTTGGGACAGATCTCCCCATTCTTTAGATTGCCCTCTCCAATATATTTCATGTGAATGACTCTTCTTTATCAAAAAAGAAGCACCAGCAAACCCGCTCAAGGTTTACTGGTGCTCCTTACTTCACAAAACATTTTTAGAACTAAGAAACAACCGCCTAATCGACATTGCGTCATCATTTGAGTCAAATATGGATGCTTCCAGAAAATCCATCCACTTCGTCTTCCGGTTGTTGATCAGAGCTGACGTTGTGCTCCTCCGTTGTGTTGCTGTACGTTCGAGAGGAACCGTTTTTATACGCTTCACTCCAATCCTCGTTGATCGTGTGCGCTGGGATAATCCAGTCCTCTGGGCTATAACCTGGATTTTGTACACCGACATTTCCTTGCAAATCGGGAATTGCATCAGGTCTAGAGAAAAGAGTCCCTGCCTCAATCATACTTCCTTCATAGGCTTGGCAAATCTCCAATGCAGACAGCACATCCTGGTTCTCAATATGAACACTGAGACCTGTGTCACCATTTGTGCTGGCAGAGTATCCAATTTCCTTTAATGTTTCACAGGCTTGGGCGGCTTGCTGCGGATCACGAAATTGAAAACGGAAAGAGCCCGTATCCATGTGTTTCATCTCCTCTGAAGTAGCTTATTTTGTTAATTGGGGTTCATTAGGTTAGGTATGTTATTTTTAATATAACCAACCGGAACAGTATTTTTACATTCAAAACCTTTATTTTTCAAAAATTTACTTTAAAGCTTTGAAATTAAATAGTTAAAAAAGCAGCTACTGTGACAAAACGCATGTTTTCCCTACGTAAATCCCTTTATGCTAGTAACAAGGGTATGGTTGCCCGGTCATCCAAGCCGAGCGGTCAAGGATGCCCAAATCCATACATAAAGGCGGAATGAAGATGATAGATTACCGAACATTGGTGACACAGCAATCCATGCATTTGTATAGCGTGTTTGGCAAGTCATTCAAAAGTGTAAATGAACATGCGGTTGCTGGCATCAAAACGGTGGGCTTTAACCCAACGGCCTTCGCCGTGATGGAAGTTTTATATCACAAGGGCGCGCAGCCGATCCAGCAAATTGGAGCAAAGCTGCTACTGCAAAGTGGAAATGTCACCTATGTTATTGACAAGCTGGAGAGCCGCGGTTATTTGCACCGTCACCCGTGCGACCAGGATCGTCGGATTATATATGCGGAATTGACGGACGAGGGACAACGTGTCATGGACGAGATTTATCCTGATTATACACGTCAAATTGAACGTGCTTTTAGCGGAATCAGTGAAACCGAAAGAGATCAACTCATCGGCTTGCTCAAAAAATTGGGCCGTAGCGCTGATAACCTGTCACCTTATCACAAATAGAATGAATTGTAGTTTTAGCAAATGATCGCTTGTGAATAAACGAACAATCTTATAGCTGTGCTAAACGAAAATTAGATTTACACCAGAAAAGTCCACCCTTATATTCATGGGTGGACTTTTTATATACCTGAATAGAGCGAAATATGCCCAAGCTTACGAGCAGCATAAGTACCCGCTAACGATTAAAATGCTTGATCACTACATTGTTAAACATAGCCGGGCCGCCATCGGTAAAAAGAGTAATTCCCTGATCCTCTAATCGCGGGAATATTAAACTGGAATACGCTACTTCTCCGTCATCTACAAAGACTTCAATGCTGGTTTTATCGACGAGAATTTTCAGGTGAACGTTTTTCTTAGTGGCATCAAAAGGCGCCCTGCTCTCTATATATTTTCCACTCTGATCCGGCTGCCCGGTGTTGGCTCTATTTACGTAGGAGTATTGCCCATCCACCGAAACACCCACATCCACATGACGCTTACCGTCCGCTGACCCTCGAAGCCTCAATCCCACATTTTTGATCATTGACCAAGATACATCCGCCTCTAACTGATAGGCATCGCCTGCTACCGGAAGCGGGTGAGCACCCTCTACCTTGATCTGTCCAAATGATTCCGTTGAGGTTTGGAATTGCTCCAAAGCTTTTACCGGCTGTGAAACCAAGCGATATCCGGCATCTGCTGTATGCTTCAACCGAATTTGACGAACAATCGAATCCATTCCATTAAAGCCTTCCTTCAGGGTAGGCGTGTTATGGGCATAATCCCAATTGTTCATCCAGGCCAGAGCATAACGGTGACTGTATTTATCTTTGTCTTTCCCATCCTCGAACGTAACTGCACCATACCAGTCAAAGCCATAATCCAGCCACTCAGGCTCACTGCGATCAGGCAGAAATCCTTCTCCATTAAAATCTCCCGTCCAGTAGGCATACGTGTTAGGTCCACCTGTCGATTTGCTATTTGCGCTCACGCCCAGAATCCATTGATAGGTTCCATCATCTGCACGCATTGGGAAAAGGTCAGGACATTCCACAAGCCCGATATTTTCCGTTTGAAAGCCGCTCGTATACCGCCAATCCTTTAAATTTTTTGACTTATAAAAACCAATCTTTGTTCCCTCTGCCATGACCATCACCCATTGATTACGTTGAATATCTCGGATGATTTTGGGATCTCTGAAGTCCTTTGTACCGGGGTTGGACATCACAGGCTTGTTGCGGTAAGAAGTAAACGTCTTGCCTTTGTCCGTACTGTACCACAAAAATTGTTCCTGCTTTCCTCCATCTGCGGAGGGCTGTGTCACAATGGCTACCAGCGTGCCTTTTCCAAAACCTGCGGTATTATTATCATCGATCACGACCGAGCCGGACCAAGGATCTCCATTCCGGTTCGTATATTTGGGAATCGCCACCCCTTCATCTTTCCAATGAACCAGGTCGGTTGATGTGGCATGTCGCCATTCTGTACCGTTCTTTTTGGGATAGTCACGATTATATAAATAGTAATAATGATATTTTTCATCGAAATAAATAGGCCGTTGAGGATCGTTCTTCCACTTATCCGGAACGGTAAAATGATAGGATGCCCGGTAGGTTTGCCTCTTCTGTGTTTCTAGACTTTCACTTTTAGCCGGGTGATAAAGGCTCCAGCCAATGGCTATTAATATACTCAGGCCCACGATGACCATGATGGATCGTATCCAAATGCTCTTAGAAGCTATGCTTTTCATCCTGACGATCCTCCCCACTCTCTTTGTCTGGATAGTCTGACGAGCATGCGGGAATGGTCGGATCCCATCCTCTCATTGCACGATATGTATCGTCCGGTATGGGACGGCTCGGTAAATCAAATCTCAGTTCCCGATATCGTCCCACCGGACTTTCTTTTTTTGCTGCACTCTCTCGCTTAAGTGAATACCTGCTTACTTTTTCCCATAGTCATATGGTGGTACTTCTTTGTCGTCCGTTGGATCAATCGTGATTTGCCCTTGTTCCAGAATTCTGTTCTTCACAACAGAAGTTTTGGTGCCTTTAATGTTCAGCAGGAAGCTTGGCGCAAAAGTGGATTTGTGATCCGGGAACAGTCCACGGTTCGTCATATAGCTGGTTACCACAACGTTATTTCCTTTGCCTTGCGGAATAGCAAAATGGGCATACGTCCAGGTAATATCATCACGATCCAGATTTTGGTGAAGAACGAGACCGGTTCCATTCAAGGGTTTATAAGGCCCTGTCAAAGAAGTCGATACGTAACCCAGCATGTAAATCTCATCACTTCCAATGGCATCAACGGTAACTTTAGAACCTCTGGTGCTTGTAAACATATACCACAAACCGTTCATTTTGAAAACATTAGCACGCTCAATCTCATCCGTTACCAGATTGGATGCAATTAGCGGGTCCATAACTTTTTTCAACGTATAGTCATTATTTAATTCCACGATTCCCAAAGCACCGTTCGCCATTTCGGCCCCGTTTTTCTTGGGACTTTGCAGCAGATTTTGTAGCTCTTTGGTGAAAAATTCGTTATTTCCGCCATAATACGCAGATTTTTGAAGGGAATCCTCTCCCTGATAACCCGTCTCTGTACCGGTATTTGCTTCAAATATGATATATTTCTTCCCTTGATCTTCAATGTAGTGAGGGTCCCTGAATGTGTGATTATCTAGGCTTACTCCCACGCTTTGCTGAACATTCTGATAAATTTTTCCGTCGCCACCATCGTAAATGGATTTGAGATCCTCTACACCGTCCACTTTCAAGCTTTCTTCATCGGGTTGAGAGAGATTAATTTGGGCGGTAGCCAAAGTTTGCTTGCCGTACAGTTTGTTTTCCGGCTCATAAGGCTGTCTGCTGGTATAAAATAAACGCACTTCTCCATCCGACGTTAAAGTAGCAGAACCGGACCATTCCTCCGCCTGATCTTTCAGGATTGCATCATTGGATAGGATTTTATCGTTATCCTTAAATACTCTTCCGGCATTTTTCCAGCCTTCCAGCGAGGTGTTGCCTGCTTTTTGATAGAACAGATAAATAAACGTATCCTCTGCTCTTTTAGGATCGCCTGCCAATCCAAACACAATATTGTACCCCTTGTAATTAGCTATCGTGCCATCTGCATTTTGTAACGGCCAAGAATCCCACACATCAAAATCAATGAGCTTGCCCGACCCGTCGCGGCCTTTTGCCGAAGGAATATTTTTGATGGTAGATGCATCAAAGGATGGAACTTCGAATTTTTCCTTGCCCTGCTGTTTGAAAATGTTCAGCATATCATGACGCGTGATTTGAGTAAATCTGCTGTCATCCTCGAGATCACCACTGTCTTTTTCCTTCGCAAAAGCTTGAAAGCCGCCCCCTAACAGCAAGGTAGTTGCTACTGTTACGGTAGCTGCTTTTCTGAACAAGTTGTTAAACTTCAAGTACTCCATCTCCCTTATTCTAATTATGCTTTCTAGATTAGAAACCCAACTTTTTGGTTGGTAGGGCCATTTTATATTGTATGTCAAACGATTGATATAGACTAGATATCCCCTTTTATTCAAGGCTAAAAGAAGGAGACACGTCGAACTCTATCCTCATATTTTCCTATTTAATTTCTGAAAATACCATTTCTTTCATTTCATTTACATTTAAATAAGTTCGTTCCTTGCTTTTTTTGCATATTCAATTTTGCTAAGTAGGTCGCTTCATTTTCCTTCAAAATCATTCAGAAACATTCATCAAAAAATCCATTTGCAAACGAATTCAGAAAAATGGTACTTTAGGGCCCCTTTAATTTTCGAGAAAAATATTAGATACATGTGTAATAAGACTATTCTACCATTAATTTACTTATGTAATTATTCACATACAGTATTTCTGACATAAAAAATACACCTTTGATGCTCATTAGCCCAACTATATAAACTGAACTTAAAAGTTACCTATGGTGCCACTACGCAGTCGGATAGAGCTTCCCATCGCCACCGCCCCCCGGATTTCTCGAAAAAAGCCTGTGATTAGGGGGGAAATCCAAAAAATAGCAGTAGCTCTGGACGCTATTTCCCTGCCCCAAGCTACCGCTATTTTCCTATATATTCTGTATTTTCATACCGCTATACAAGCAATAAACTTCTGTTGGCAAGCACCACATGTAACAAGGAAACGGTCTACGATTCCTTTATTCCTATGCAGTTCCTCCCTGTGCCGCCTTTGCAGGCTTGCTTGCTTCTTCCTCCGTACCCGGTGGACGGTTCCGCAACCCGAGGACGACAAACCAACTAATGACTGCAATAAAGACCATGATGATGAACAGGGAATGCAGACTGTTTTCCAGCACGGAACGGAGCAAGCCAGCGGTCTTGTCACTCAAACTTTGTGAGGCATGAGGTGCAAGCAAACCGTTAATATCCTCCTGCGTAACCCCCTGCTGTGTAAGCTGTCCATCTGCTGTCTGGGCAGCAATGCGATAATTAAGCCATGAACCGAAGGCTGCCACACCAATGGTTTGCCCCAATGTTCGCAGGAACGTATTCAATGCTGTAGATGCACCACGCAACTGGAACCCGACCGAAGACTGGGCAATAATGGTAAACACGGTCATGGAGAAACCAAAGCCCAATCCATACAATAATGTGGATAGGAACAGCAGCCAGATTGGCGCCGTTTCGCCCATCAGGGTCATCACGAAGGCACCCAGTACAATCAGGGTTAGTCCGACTAATGAGGTTCGACGTGAACCCAAAGTCAGCAAAATGCGTCCCCCGATCATGGAACCGAACAGCCATCCTACTGACATCGGTGCCAGCGCCAGACCGGATGAAGCGGCATCTCCACCGTGTACGCCCTGAATCCAAAGCGGCAGGTAGCTGGTCAGCCCGATCAGCAGAGAACTGACCAGCAGGGCTGCGGCACAGGAAAAGGCGATATCCCGTATCCGAAACAGCTTTAGGGGCACCATCGGTTCCTGAGCGCGTTTTTCGATAACCAAAAACAGAATCAGGAATAAAATAGCAACGGCTGCCAAGGCTAGCAGTTCAGGAGAAGCCCAACCGATATATTGTCCGCCCAGTGCCAATACGAGCAAAAGGGCCGTCATTCCAATGGTAAAGGTAACAGCTCCCGGCACGTCGATGCGCGCGGTACGCTTGGCTACCTGCTCCCGCAGGTAACGAGCGATGAAGAACATTGCAAGCAGTCCAAAAGGGACGTTAAAACCGAAAATCCATTCCCAGCCAAAATAAGTGACCACGTAACCGCCCAGCAAAGGCCCGATCAGGGAAGAAATCCCCCATACCGAGCTGATCATTCCCTGAACTTTGCCGCGTTCCTCCATTTTGTATATATCTCCGATAATGGTAAAGGTAACGGGAATCACTCCGCCCGCTCCAATCCCTTGAATAGCCCGGTACAAAATAAGCTGCTCCATACTACCAGCCAGCATACAAAGAAAAGAACCGAGTATAAACAATGAACAGCCGATCAGAAAAATCGGTTTGCGACCAAATAAATCGCTAAGCTTGCCGAAAATAGGTGTAGTTACAGCCATCGTCAGCAAATAGGCCGTAAAAATCCAGCTGAGCAAATTCACGCTGCCCAGTTCACTAACAATAGTCGGTCCGGCAGGACCGATGACGGTTCCCTCAATCGCGGCCAGAAAGGTAGCCAACAGAACGCCGGTCAGCACGAGCCCGCGCTTCATGGGTTTATCTTTTCCCAAGCAAATCACAAATCCTTTCCTTGTGTAAACTGGTTGCACCTGTGCAATTCGACTGCACAGGATTGGTATTACCCGCACTGCATAATCGTAAACAGGCGGCCTATATAGGCCGCCTGTTTTATACGATGTATATATATTATTGTCTACATATACTTAAATTTTGTCAACTGTAATCGTATGATAAATCCCCGGCACTTTCCGCTTCCTTAATCTGCCCCTTTTCCATGTACAGAATATGGCTGGAAAAGCTTTCAGCGAACTGCATATCGTGGGTGATGATCAGAAAGGCTGCTCCCTGGTCCGCTTGTTCAGCGCACATGCGAAGCAGGATGTTCGCTCCTTCATAATCCGTTCCGGCAGTAGGCTCATCCAGAATGTAAAGCTTTTTGGGCAGAATGAACTGCGCGGCTACGCTTAAGAGCCTTTTTTCACCGCCACTCAGCAGGTACGGAGAGGCATTCAGCCTGTGATCCAGTCGGGCGGCTGTCAGCAGCCGCTGCGCCCGTTCCTCATACGCAGCAGGAATCGCCTCCCCAGCCCGTAATCCAAGCTTGACGCGGACGCTGTACAAGCATTCGTCCCACACCGTTGTAGCCGCAAACTGATGCTCCGGCTGCTGGAACACGTAGCCGATCCCGGCGGCCAGTTGATGGATCGGCAGCTTCGCCATATCCTGACCCTCCCACCACATGCACCCCTTAGGTGCAGGCAGGAGGCCCATCAGCAGCTTGCCGAGCGTTGTTTTGCCGGAGCCGTTCTCGCCCAGCAGGACGGCTCGTTCGCCGGGCGCAAGGGCAAGGCTCACGCCTGCCAGCGCTGCCCGGCCACTGCCGGGATAGGTGAAGGTCAGCCCCTTCACCTCCAACAACGGCAGACCGGGCTTCGCCCCCGGCCCTTGGGGCACGCCTCCCCTCCCTGCGGGAGAGGGCAGCAGCCCCAAGGCGGCAAGCTGCGCGCCATGCTCGCGCAGCAGCTTGTCGGGCGGGCCTTGCAGCTGCACAGCCCCGCCCTCCAGCACGATGACGCGCTGCGCTGCACGCGCGGCATCGTCCATGCGGCCGGACACGGTGACCACCGTCCGGCCTGCGGCATGGAGCCGCCGGCATAGCAGGGCGAAGTCGCTTTGGGCCGGCGGGTCCAGTTGCGCCGCTGCGTCGTCGAACACGACGAGCGGCGCTTCCAGCGCCAGCACCGCAGCGATAGCGGTGCGTTGGCGCTGGCCTCCCGAGAGGCGGCGCACGAAGGAGCCGCGCTCGGAGGCAAGGCCGACGGCCTCCAGCGCAGCCGTCAGGCGCTGCGCTATTTCCGCCGGAGGCACGCGCAGGTTCTCCGGCCCGAAGGCAATCTCGTCTTCGACGATTCCCTGCACCAGTTGGGCATCCGGGTCCTGAAGCACGACGCCGACGGTGGAGGCGACAGCCGCCAGGTCAGCCGTGTCCGGGTCCATCCCGTACACGGTCAGCTCCCCAACCCGTTCTCCTTCACCGGAGCGGGACAATCCGCCGTGGAGAAGCTGGCACAGCGTAGATTTTCCACTTCCGCTGGCCCCGACAATCGCAACATGCTCACCTACCGCAATATCCAGCGTCAAGCCATGTAACGCGTGTTCCTCCTGATCATCATACCGATAGCCAAAATCCTTCATGGACACGGCTATTTTACATCCAGAACCATTATCGCTATGTTCATTCATAACCGAAATACCCTCTATCCCTGTTCTTGAAGAATACAATCTCGCCATGGCAAGTGCTATGCACGTGAAGCGCGCCCCAGCTCAAAACGTTTTAACAGTCCTGTCCGATTCAATGCATCGCCCAACAACTTAGTAAGCAGACCGCACAATACGATACCGCTCAGGATGCGCACGACCAGTGCAATCGTCAGCACCTTCCAGCCCCAATGCATATATCCGAACATATTGGCTGCCACGATAAACCATAACGGCACCATAGCCCCGCCTGCCAGCATCAGCGAAACGGCATTCCAGCATCGATAGCGCAGTATAGCAAATACCAGTTCAGCGACAATCATATAGCAGACCGCAGCCGCGATGATAGATGCGATTCCGTAGACTGAACCCATAAAGGACTGCACCACTGCGCCAAATGAATAGGCAATTATCGCCGTCCCCGGCTTACGAATAATATAATAGGCCAGCAAACCATATATCATGTACAGCCCGACAATGGAGGAAGTCGCGATAGGCCCTCCCAGACTGTTTAATGTTTTGTTAATCATCGACAAATAAACCGTCATGACTCCATTCAGCGTTGCCAGCATCGCCATCAATACGATATCCAGCGTCGTAAACTTTGCAAAAATACGAGATTCCTTCATATGTAATTCCCTATCTCCTCTCCAAATATAAACGAGCACATTCTAAATGTATTCATACAAGCCCTTATTGTCAACCTAAATTTATTTATATGGTTGACAATAAGATCAAAAAAAGAGGCTGCTCCCTATAAGCTCCACCATAAAACAGCAGTACCTAATACAGCAACCACAGCACATACATAACCGGAGCACCCCTTCTCCAGCGAACGGAGATAGGTACGATCAGCATAAGCCCCAAAGCCTTTGCCCTCCATCGCCAGCGCCGTCTGCTGAACTCTCCTCACGGCATTTACCAGCATAGCACCGACATACCCGCCCCACCATAATAGCCGGTTCCGCAGCCCTCGCGGCGGTTCCTGTCCACGCACACGCCGTGCCGCCATTATAGTACGTCCTTCCTCTTCCAATAAGGGGAGAAACGTCAGCGCCACAGAAATACCGAACGCAAACCGATAAGGAACACGCAAACGCAGATTTAAAGCCTGTACAAAATCTCTGGGATCGGTTGTCGACAAATAAATATACGAGGCCAAAAACAGCACAAAAATGCGAAGCGTCAACGCCCCTGCGATATCCAGCCCTTTCGCTGTAATCCAAATCGGCCCCCAGGCTGCCACGATATGTCCTTCCCGAATCGCCAGAATAGATAATATAAAATACGGAATACCCAGACTAATCAGAAATGACATGGCCCGAAGCTGACGTGCCAACGTTAAGCCTGCCCCAAACCAAGCCGCAACGATCAATACAACCAGCAGTGCCGCTTCATGCAGTGTTGAATCCCATGACATCGACAGCAGGCTAAAGCATCCCACCAGAATCAGTTTACTTAATGGCCCCAGCCTGTGCAGCGGGGACGCCCCTCCGTTATACTGAAACAGCATTTCGCTTCGCCTCCAGTCTGAGCCATTCTTCATGTAGCAAGGAGTACATCAGCATATCCTTAAAGCCTGTAGACGTATGCTGCACTTGCCGTAACAGCCCTTCCTGCGTCCAGCCCATAGAGGACAATAGAGCTTGCGATCCCGTATTTCGCGGGTCCACCAGCGCTTCCATCCGATTCAGCCGAATCGTGTCATACCCGAAAGACAGCACCAGCCGCAGCGCCTCCGACATATAGCCCTTTCTCCAATAGGGCGTAGCCAGCTCGTAGCCGATTTCGGCTTTGTAGGCTCCCTCGGTCTGCCAATAATTAAAGCCACAGCTGCCGATCAGCTTCCCGTCCTCCTTCAGCTCTATGCCCCAGCGCAACGCATCCTCGGTCCTCGCCAGCTCATTCAACAACTCGATCATATCCTCCGCATCCTCACGTCCGGACATCCCCGTCAGGTTCATATAACGGTGAACCTCCGGATCAGACCAGCAGGCAAACATCGTAGCCGCATCCCCGGTTTCCATCTTTCGGAGCCGAAGACGCGGGCTTTCCAGCGGTGGTATATGCCCCTTACATGCATATGCGCACATGTTCAATCATCCCTCCAGCATCAAAGTGACAATAAATATACGCTACATTTAAGCATACCCCTTCAACAAACGCAAACACCCCCCTGCTCCACAAATGCGCCGGTCCGGCATCCATGAGACAGGAGGGTATGTTTTGAGCCGCTCATTTCCAAGTAGTTAGGCAGACATGAATGATGACTATACTCTGCATTCCAATGCCACTTTAGGAGGAGGAACGAGAAGCCGAGCGGGCCTGTTTCTTCACAACATCCTTGTACAATACGCCCAGCATCGACTGAATTTCCTTCAATTCTTCGATCCCTGCACCGGTAATGCTGAACAAATCTTCATGCGGGGTCAGGAAGTTTTCCTGCGTCAGGTTCTCCAGCTCCTGCTTGACCTCACGTTCTCCTACGCGGTACCCGCGTTCTTCGAGTACAGGTTGAATATCTCTCACCGTCAAATCGTTTTGATGTGCATAGGAAAGCATCTGTATACGGATAAACAAATTTTGAACATCTGCATGCATGGTTGTAGCTCCTTCCCGGCTTAAAGCCAACATCGTTATATTGTTTTTACCCATAGGAAACAAGCCGGAAACAAATGAGTGGCAACCCTTTTGAATTGTAGAAACCAAGCAGCGAAGGTGATCCACTTTTCATAAAATGTACGACTGCCGTCGAATCAGACTGGTCACCACTGCTGATCTGATTGCACTATGTACCTTTTTCATACCTGACAACTCCTGTTCTTCTCTTGAAATTACGCTGTACAAAGATTAGAGTACGGAGGTCGCTGAAAAGGTTACAGATGTATTTTCCTCTTGACTGAATATATACAATCGTTATATCTTAAATTAATTAACCAATGGTAAAAGTAGCTTGCAGAATTACCTTTTTCTGCCCACATATACAACAGATAATGGTAAAAAATTCACTGATAGGAGCGTGGACTACATGTTTCAGGCCATCCCTTACGAAGGCACACGTCACGAACAATTTGAATCGGTTCTTGGGCAACTCCGGGCACTCATTCATGATGAACCCAATACTATTGCAAACCTGGCGAACGCTTCTGCGTTGCTTGGTCATTTTCTGCCGGATATTAACTGGAGTGGCTTCTATCTCTATGATGGAACCGAGCTTGTACTCGGTCCATTTCAGGGCCAGCCCGCGTGTATACGAATTCCGCTGGGACGCGGTGTATGCGGTACAGCCGCAGTGGAGCGACGGACCCTTGTCGTAGAAGATGTGCATGCGTTCCCGGGCCATATCGCCTGTGACGCGGCTTCCAACAGCGAAATCGTCATCCCCCTCATCAAGAACGGGGAACTGCTGGGAGTGCTGGACATTGACAGCCCGCTAAAAGCCCGCTTTGACCACGAAGATCGTGTATTCCTAGAGGAATTTACGGCTATTCTGGTAGCCAGTTTGTAATCAAAATCCGTGTATAATCATCGTCTTCCTTCGCCACAATATATGAGGGTCTGGAACCCAAAACCATTCCGGTGAAGGAGATTGATGACAATGTACAACAACACCATGGCTCCACAACAGCAGCTTCGTCAATGTGAACAAATTATGCAGCAATTGGTACAACAAACACAGCAAGGAACTGCTATGTATCAGCAGTTGCTGCAACAGGAGCAACAAAATGCATCCAATCTAGAGGACCTGGTGCAACGTGAACGTAATGCAGCTCAAATGATCCAAACCGCAATCCAGCACCATCAACAAGCTGTACAGCAATGCCAGCAAGTCATTCAATTGTGCAGTCAGTTGGAAAACACCATACGCTCCAGCAGCCAAATGACTCAACCTGGCTTTGGCGATAACTACGCCTCCCGTAGTATGCAACCGTCCTCCTATGGTATGGGAAGCCACATGAATCAAAGCTTTCCGCAACACATGGGTGCAACTGGGCAGCATTATGCAGGCAGCGGCAACATGCAACACTACGGTAACAACAGCCAGCAAGGCATGAGAGCGACACACAGTAGCATGTAAAACTGCTTTACACGCAAAAGGGATGAACAGCAAGCCGTTAAATTAGCTTGCTGTTCATCCCTTTTTATACTTCTTCTCGCAGCCTTTCCCACCAGCTGTTGAGTTAGCTTAATTCACGTTCGGCCAGCACCTTCATCCCGTCTCGCAAATACTCAGCCAATCCGGGTTCATATCCTTCATACATTTTTCTGAAGTCCTCATGCTCCACATACAAGTCTCCCAGCCCGCTATAAATCTCTGCTGTAGGTGTATAGAATCTGCTTACCCATTGGAGATGGCGGCGGATCAAAGCCTGTACTTCTTCACTACTATGCTTCAATCCCTTATTCATAGCTTTTGCCAACTGCCGATGAATTTGATCCACCTCTGCCTGAGAATCCAAATAATCCTCTTTGGACCAGTTCTCCGTTGCTGTTTTGCTCTCCTGAATTTTTTCATCTGCCTCATGACCATAACGTTCCGTCAGATCACGTTCATACATTTCCTGCTTTTCCGGGTCAAACCCTTGATACAATTGCTCCGGTTTCATCGTCTGTTCTCCTTTCACATGAGCCACCGTTTCGTCGATGGTCTGTAGGAGAGTATGCAAGCGGAAGACTTTGTTCTGCACCTTGCTTCTATGCTCCAACAAAACCTCGGCCGTTTTTTCCTTCGTCTGCTCCAGCAAGTCGCCAATGTCGGATAATGGTAATTCCAGCTCTCTGTATAACATAATCTGCTGTAGTCTCAACAGTTGCTCCTGTTCGTAATAGCGATACCCGTTATCCCCGACATGATGGGGTTTTAGCAATCCGATTTCATCATAATAATGTAAAGTTCGTACGCTGATTCCCGACAGACCGGATACTTCCTTCACCGTGTAAGCCATTCCGCTTCACCTCCCTTGTTACACAGTCTACAGCCTCACGTGGCGTGAGAGTCAACCCAGCATTATTGCCCTAGTATACCTTTTACCCGTTAAGCTTGTGGTGAACCGTCCCTGTGACTAGGATAAAATCAATTCCTTTATTTAAAGATCGTGATCAGGCGACTCATATATTCACGCATATTTACAATTAAATCCGAGTCGCCATCATGAAGACACCAGTTGTACATGATCCCACGAGCTGCAATAAATAAGTAGTCTGTTATCTCTTCGGATGTCATGCTTTGATCCAACTCTCCCACGGCTTGCCCTCTCTCTATAATCTGTTGAAGTATATTTTGCATACCACGACCCTTAGTAATGAAAAGCTTGTTATTACTTGTATATAACTGTTTCACCGTCTCTAAACCAACATTCTGATTATATTCCGCATAAACCTCAAAATATTGAATAAGATCCTGCATAATACTTTCTGATGGTAGTTCATTCTTAAATTTCAATTCAAAGTAGCCATCCGCCTGTGCATACATCTCCACCAAAATATCACTTTTAGTCTTGAAATGATTATAAAATGACCCTACTGACACGCCGGCCTTCCGACAGATATCCTCAATTTTAATTTTTTCCAGGCTCTTTTCATGCATTAGCTCTAATGTACTGTTATATATATTTTTTTTAGTCTGCAGACTTTGCAGCTTGCGTCCATTCAATTGTTTTTTTGACACTCACTTACTCTCCCTCTCTATTGTAAGTATTTCTCTTTCTCAGGTGCCTTGTTCATATTACTTAATTATAATAGGAAATGCTATTTTGTTTAATTGTGAAAACAATCACATAATAATACCTACTCCTATTCTATACTGAACCCATTCGGTGAATGTATTCAGTTAAACGAATGATCCATACTTAGGAGGCATTCTTATGAAAGAAGAACATCAAATTTTATACGAGCCTATGAAAATTGGAAAACTAGACATTAAAAACCGCTTTGTCATGGCTCCCATGGGTCCTGGTGGGCTTTGTGATGCCGATGGTACTTTTAATGAACGTGGCGTCGAATATTATGTTAAACGGGCAAAAGGTGGGACAGGTCTACTCATTACAGGTGTAACGATGGTTGAAAATGAAATTGAGAAATGTGCCCTGCCGTCCATGCCCTGTCCTACTCTAAATCCCTTGAATTTTGTTAAAACGGGTAAAATGATGACAGAGCGGATTCATGCATACGGCGCAAAAATATTTCTACAATTATCCGCAGGATTTGGCCGAGTAAGTATCCCTTCAATTGTTGGTAAAACGGCTGTCGCCCCTTCTCCCATTCCTCATCGCTGGCTTCCTGATGTCACTTGTCGTGAACTGACCATTGACGAAATCCACACCTATATCAGAAAATTTGCGGAATCCGCAGCTATTGCCAAAAAGGCAGGCTTTGACGGTATTGAAATCCATGCAGTTCATGAAGGCTATTTATTGGATCAATTTGCGATTTCTTTCTTTAACCATCGGAAAGACGAATACGGAGGAAGTCTGAGAAACCGCTTACGATTTGCCATAGAGATCGTTCAAGCCATCAAAGCCGAATGTGGTCAGGATTTCCCGGTATCTCTTCGATACAGCATCAAAAGCTTTATTAAAGATTGGCGTCAGGGCGGATTGCCAGGCGAAGAGTTTAAGGAGCAGGGACGGGATATTGAAGAGGGGATTGAAGCTGCCAAAATATTAGAGGAAGCCGGGTATGATGCTTTCAATGGCGATGTCGGTTCTTACGACTCTTGGTATTGGGCACATCCACCCATGTATCAGGAAAAAGGACTTTATCTTCCTTACAACAAAATTTTAAAAACCATTCTAAAGGTACCTGTGATTACTGCCGGCAGATTGGATAATCCAGACTTGGCCAGCAAGGCTATACGTGAAGGAAAAACCGATATGATTGCACTTGGTCGACCATTGTTAGCTGATGCTGATATCCCTAATAAAATCAAGGCTGGGAAAATAGAAAAGATTCGTCCTTGCCTCTCCTGCCAGGAGGGCTGTATGGGTCGATTGGCATCTTTTGCAACGATTTCATGTGCGGTTAATCCGGCTTGCGGCAGAGAAAAAGACTACGCACTTGGAAAAGCAGACCAGTCCAAAAAAGTTTTGGTGATTGGTGGAGGGCCGGCAGGATGTGAAGCTGCCCGTGTAGCTGCTATTCGGGGACATCACGTTACCTTATTTGATAAAAATAACCGATTGGGAGGTAATCTAATCCCGGGCGGAATTCCAGACTTCAAGGAAGACGATCATTTACTTGCGACCTGGTACGAAGGGGAATTAAAGGATTTAAAAGTTGACGTCCGATTGAACACCGAGGTTAACCGGACTACCGTAAAGGAATATGCAGCAGATGCCGTTATTTTTGCTACCGGCTCCTCTCCAAAAACCTTCTCCATCGGTACATCTACCAAGGTGTATTCCGCAGAAGAGGTTCTGCTTGGGAAAAAAGATCCCGGTGCTTCCACTGTAATTGTCGGGGGCGGGCTTGTGGGATGCGAAACTGCACTCTGGCTTGCTGATCAAGGCAAAAAAGTAACCTTGGTGGAAATGCAAGAAGATATTTTAACCGTAGGCGGACCCCTGTGCCATGCAAATGAAGATATGCTGCGTGACCTTGTTGCATTTAAGGATATCCATCTCCTGACCAACGCCAAAATTATCGATGCCAACGATCAAGAATTTGTTCTTAAAAACAAAAATGGTGAAGAAACGATTCTAAAGGCCGATTCAGCGATTCTAGCTGTAGGATATACTCCTCAACAATCGCTTTATGAAGATATCCAAAATGACGTTTCCGAAGCCTACTTAATCGGTGATGCCAAGCAAGTACAAAATATTATGTACGCTGTCTGGGATGCGTATGAGGTTACCAGAAATATATAGTGCCCTGCTCCCTCCGAAGAGCCGTTTGCTTTTTAAGCAAACGGCTTTGGCTTTTTTACCTTTGCATCAAATACATGGTTAAGAGAAGTTTTTTCCCATAACCACATGATCATAATAAGCGATCTTCTGAATGATTTTCTCCAAATTGTGTTGTGTTTGGGCCATATGCTCTTCTACCTTTGTCTTATGAGCTACGAGAAGATCTCTTCTTTCATGTATGGTGGCTTCGCCTTTTGCATTAAGCTCAAGGTATGCCTTAATCTCTTCAATCGTCATCCCCGTATCTTTCATAGCCATAACGAACCTTAACCAGTCAATTTGTTTTTCCGTATATACTCTTCTTCCACCCTCATCCCGCCCCACTTCAGGTAATATCCCCTCTTTTTCATAATAACGAAGTGTAGATGCAGGCAGTCCGCTCTTGATTTGAACTTCTCTGATGGAGTACATGGTCATTCCCCTCCTCGTTTTTGTTGTAGTTCTTAAAGTCAGCTTTAACTATAAGTATAGGTTTTCATAGAATAGAGTGCAAAGTAATGAGAAACATACTAAAAAAGACCAACTCAGAGAGCTGGTCTTAGAACAAATGACATTGTAATGTTAACTTCTTTGATCACGAGAGCGTTAATCCAAGGCAATGGACTGAGTTATACTAATAATAAAATAATTTTTCTTTCTGCCCTTCTCTCACCAGACTTTCGAAGTCTAAATAGGTCTGATCATCTGCAAAATCTTGAAAACTCTCAAATAATCTTACACACCTGATAAAAAAGGCTTCGTGATTTATCGTAAATGATCTAGACAAAACGTCCAGTAAGTATTTAAAACCATGTTCGTACGTACCTCTATTTAAATAATATTTAGCCAGTTCATATTTAAAACGCGTTGATTGTTCTGGTATCACTTGATGAGTATACATGTCCGCAGATGGTTGATGTTGGGTAATAGAATCAATCTCCGTTTCAAATCGTTGAAGTATATCATCCACATCTATTTGATAGCGGTTAGCCGCCATCATAATATTCAAAAGCTCTGTAACCAACTCTTTTTCGGATTTATCCGGAGGAGCACAAATATACTCCACATAATCAGAAAGTACGCTTACATCTCCAGACAATAGCTTGTTCACATAGATATTACCCTGCGCCCAATGCTGAAATAATTCCATCCAATGCCGCGTATCTTCATCCGTCTCTTTAACCCAGCTTAGATCAGCATACGCGTAAGTATGTTGTAATGCCTGCCTATAATCTCCCTGTGCTTCACAAACACTTGCGCATAACAAATCAGCGTAAGCGATGTATCCGAACAATGGACCCCTTGTTTTCCTTTCATTTCCCCTTTTCTTTCGCTTATGCTGACGATGGTCTAGGGAGTATTGAATTTTCGCTTTATCCCGCATTTTTTGAACTGTCTTATCAACCTTCGCCCACTGACGCAAGGAACGATATACATTCGCCAGGTCTTTCAGCGCATCAAGCTGGTCTATTTCATCAAGCCGATCTACGAAGGGATGAAAATGGCATGCTGCCTCGAAATTTTGATTTTGGTCATCTCCGATGTTAATCGTAAACAAACGATACTGGCAAAGGGCCAGTCGTTCCGAATATTGCTTTCTCTCGCTGATCGCCACGCTCTCGTAAAGAATGGCTGCCGCCGCATGTTTGCCGTCTTTGAAGAAGTCTTCCGCCACATTAAACAGCAACACGGAATACACCAGATTGTCCATTAACAAATCGGCCATTTGCTGGATACAGTCCAGCTTGTCCAACTCGGCGCAATTATACAAAAAAGGTCTGACCCTCCGCCAGTTAGGCGTGATATCCGTTAAATATTCCTGCATATATTGCTTGTAATAATGCCCTCTGGGATGTCCCATAACTGCCGTAATCCGATCCAGTCGATCGACGGAAAACGTACGATTTCCATTTACCAAGGTACTCACCGTACCTGCATTTAGTTCTGCTGTTCGTCCAAGTCGGGTAATGTTCAGTCCGTTTGTCTTCATGTATGTATCAAGCTCTGCTCGAATCGTGGTTGTATGGTTCACAATAAACAACCCCTTTAGCGTTCATAGGATAAAGTTACGATGCTGCTCTGTGGCAACAAATCCGATTACAATCTGGTATTAGACGCAAGCTGTACTAGAATCATTGTTTTTTCTACAAAATAGTATACCATTTTATAGAATTTTCTTGTATACTTTTCAACAGTTTACTTAATATATGCGATTGCTCCTCTAAGCCTATTTTTTTTTCTCCTCTTTATTTAGTATTATAAGGATATAAAAAAAGGAGGTTATCATTTGAAAAGTACAGGTATGACACGTCCCTTAGATTCGTTAGGTCGTATCGTCATTCCCAAAGAGATGCGTATTTCAATGGATTACAATATGGGTGATCCAGTTGAGATTTTTGCTGATGAGGAAACGGGTATTCTCGCCTTACGAAAATATACCGGGGTGACGTGTAAAATGTGTGGTTCTACGGAGCAATTGACTTATTTTAGAGACAGCTTTATTTGTGGGGAATGTATTCATAATTTGAAGAATGGTACAAATTCCACCCCTATCACAAGGCCGTCCAAATCGACTTTCTCCAACGGAGAAAGGCCAATGAAGCATTCCAAACGTCTGCGCCGTTCGACGCAACAAATGATCGAAAGCCTAAAAGAATTGATGCAGAAGCAACCCAATGCAGCACAGCACGAATATGCAAAGATACTTGAGGTTTCCCAAGCCCGTATATCCCAGCTCAAAAAATTGCTATAACTACAGCTTGCTACCCTACATAGGTATATATCACAAATTCCATGTACAATTACGTTTGAACCATGATACGCAGCATCATAGCTAACCAACAAAATCCATGGACCAACATGACGAGAATTTCATACTAGGCATAAAGAACCACCGGACGATGCCAGGCGAATAACCTGTATCCGGTGGTTCTTTATATCTAGTGTTTTTCAAGCTAATAAGAACGTATTCCTCCCTCGGCCGTCTATTTCATCTTTATAGCCTAACATCATCCGCAATCTCGTATTGGGATACCCCATTAGCTCCCTGTATTCTCTGGTAGTCCGGTTTGGGTCCCTAATTAATAAGGAATTTAACTTAGTTATCTCTTTTATATCAAATTGCGTTTTGTGAACCATAAACTTTGATATATAATTGCTTACAGGCAAATTCGACAACTTATTACTACCATCCCATTGAAATAACTTAATCTGATTCTGAAATCTTTCAATGTTCTGACCTTCTGATAAAAACCGATAAATTAAGTCACTTTTAATCATCGAAGTATCAGAGTTTTCTGCATAACCTTGTTCCATCAAAAATACAATTATACCCATAAAAGTATCTATAATTTGCAACGGAATGGATTCATGGGATTTTTGTGAACGAACTGATTCAATTGTATATCTTCGGTTTCTGTATACTGAATGTGCATTCATTTGCTCTTTAATTTTTGAGTATAATCTCAATACTTTATATTCATCGTTACGATCCACACTTATTTTGACATCAATATTACTAGGTAAGTTTAAATGCCGGGTAACCCCATAAAATAGCCTCTCAGGAATCTTTATGTATAATAACCCTCGAAGCTCAAGCATGGTTAAATTCATTTGCTGAGCAATTGAATGTGCATTCTGATTGTTAACAATTATGATATTGATATTTATGTCTTGATTGATAACATGATTAAGCACTTTGAAGTATTTTTTTAAATACTGATCATGATTATATTCTGTAAAGTGAAGTTCACTCTGTGTATTTAGAGATATATAGATATCTCTGATTGCTTTGGTTATGTTAGCCATTGTGGTGTCCATTCCACCATAGGCACCATAGTACGAGAAAGCTTTTCCCGGTTGATCAATTTTGTTGGCTTCATCAAAGTACAAATGAAAACTCATTTTGTATTACCGTTCCCTTCGTTGATTGCATAAGATTAATAAAGTTCAATTTGACATTTTCCTCGATACATATTATCATTAATTATATATATAATAAGATTGAGTGTAGTTTTCCCCGCTTCGTTAGCAGTGCTGACTACACTTTAGGAACAACCCTTCTCCGCTTCGTTAGCAGAGCTGGGTTGTTTTTTATTTTTAATAAGTTTTTAATACCTAAAATGATGACGAGGTTGTGATTGAACATTTTGCATACTGTATTTTAGATCCTTTAAGCCTTCTAAGTAAATCAAAGCCTTTACAATATCCGTAGCTTCCTTAGAATTCTCTATGGTTTTGATATCAAAACCATCTAGATTAATTTCCTCAATTAGTTCAATAACGTCCATTAATTTTGCCTTCATTTCTATATAATCACTATGTCTATTCTCCCCCCTGGAATGCATCTCCTCATACATTTGCCTCGCCGTGGGTGAATATTTAGGAACTACGATATCCTCTTTTTCATTTTGTAACTTCTCAGTGGGAAAAAACACTGCCGATTTCTCTTGCTTTTCCTTAAGAACATATTCAGGATAACGTTTCTCCAGATCCCATAATGCTGATCTAAATTTTCCGTTCTTCGAATTATCTGGTTCAATAAATTCTTCTAGTTCTTTTTCAGTTGAAAATTTCAAATCAGAAAGACGCATACCATTTGGATTTTCAGTTAATATTTTTAGAGCTGTCTTTCTTATAACTTCAGAAGCCGGTGTTTTCATAATAACCCCCTTCAGCTTTAGTTAATCTAAGATAACTTAGCTTTGCATGAAAGTCAATTTATTTTATAAGAGTTTTAAAGAGTAAGAATAGTAACTTTTTCAACTTGAATACACGCATCAAGAAGACTATACTCCTTCCATTAGGCTTAAATGATTAAACATTTAAGGATAACTTATAGATATGGGAAAACAAGCAAACTACTCTTCTGGAGTCCCAATCCTGGTCTGATGCTGCGATGCAGTGAAATATTCGGTCCGATCTGCCGATGCTGGAATTTGAACAGTTGGAAGAGGCCATCCAGACAGTAATGGATCATCCGATGCCACTGGCACTGTATTTATTTACAGAAGATAAACAGGTTGAACATGAAGTGCTTACCCGCCTTACAGCGATAAACTCAAGTGGGTTCAGAAAATTTTGCGCTAAAGATCCTTACAAAAAAAGCCCGCTGAATCTGGGTAGGTACACATTACGTGTATCTCCTTCCCTTTTCAGACAGGCTTTTTTTATCTTTTAATCACGACCAGCTTCACTTCCAGCATTTCTTCCATAGCGTACTTCACACCTTCACGTCCGGTACCGCTTTGTTTCACACCGCCATACGGCATATGATCGACGCGGAAGCTCGGGATATCATTGATCATCACACCGCCGACCTGAAGCTTGTCCGCCGCATCCAGCGCAGTCGTTATATTACGGGTGTAAATCCCCGCCTGCAAGCCATAGATCGAATCGTTCACATGATGAACGGCTTCATCTATAGAGCTTACGGAATGAATCAGCACCAGTGGGGCAAACACCTCGCGGCAGGACACCTTGGAAGTCGGGTCCACATTCAGCAGAACGGTCGGCTCCAAAATCCCGCCTTCGGCTTGACCGCCCAGAGCGATCTTTGCGCCCGCCTGAACGGCTTCATCCAGCCATTCACGAACACGTTTGACGTCCTTCGCTGAAATAAGCGCAGATACATCCGTGTCCGGATCAAGGGGATCACCTGTTTTCAAGCGTTGGGCCACCTCTATGAATCGGGATACAAAAGTATCATACATCTCGTCCACGACGTAAATACGCTGGACCGAGATACATACCTGTCCCTGATTGGCAAAAGCTCCGCTCACACAGCGGTCAATGACCGCGTCCACGTCCATATCGCTGTCGACGATGACCGCTGCATTGGAGCCTAGCTCCAATGTGACCCGCTTCAAGCCAGCCTTGGAGCGGATTTCCGTACCTACCGCCGGGCTACCGGTAAAGGTGATATAGCTGACGCGCGGATCGGTAACGAGAACGTTGCCGATCGTTTTACCGTCGCCGCTGACCACGTTAAGAGCGCCCGCAGGCAATCCTGCCTGCTCCAGCAGCTCCGCGATCAAGTAAGCCGACAGCGGCGTCTGCTCCGCTGGCTTCAATACGACCGTATTGCCTGCCGCCAAAGCGGGACCCACCTTGTGAGCGACCAGGTTCATCGGGAAGTTAAACGGCGTGATGGCTCCCACAACGCCTACAGGCTCCTTGAGGGTGTAGGCCATACGCCCCTCACCCCCCGGTGCGGCATCCATCGGGATCGTTTCCCCGTGAATCCGCTTGGCTTCCTCGGCTGCAAACTTGTAGGTTTGCACCGTCCGGTCAACCTCTGCCAGCGCAGCCTTCCACGGTTTGGACGCTTCGCGTGCAATGATACGCGCCGCATCATCACGCCGCGCGTCCAGCAAATCAGCCAGCTTCTCCAAAATGGCTGACCGCTGATGCGCAGGCATAGCCCGCATTTCAGCGCGGGCATCAGATGCCGCCTGAATGGCAGCCTTGGCATCCTCTGCTGTGGCCTCTGCCACCTCAGCAACCACCTCACCGGAATACGGTGATTTCAGTGCCGTATACGATTGTGCTGCTTTCCATTCACCGCCAATAAATAAATGCTGCTGCATACTTATGGCCTCCTTCTCCCTATATTAACGTTTATTCTACCGTTTATTTTACCGTCAGCACAGGGCAAGGTGCATGCTGGATCACATGATGGCTGACGCTGCCCAGGATCATTTCTGAAACCAGCCCTTTGCCCCGTGTTCCCATAATGATCAGATCCACCTGCTCTTGCTCTGCACTTTTGCAAATGATACTCGCCGGATCACCATGACCCGCCAGCATGCGGTAAGAAATACCTTCGTCCTTCAGAAAGTCGGAAGCTGGCTCTAATATATGGCGCCCTTCTTCCTCAATTCGCTCATCCACATCCACCCCAACCGGGGGCTCATTCATGGATAAAGCCGGGTTCACATGCAATACGGTCAGACGCGGTTCACCCTGAAGCTGTTTGGACAGCGCTTTGGCTGTCTCCAACGCCTTCATAGCGTGCTGCGAACCATCGATCGCGACCAGAATATGCTTGTATTCGCTCATACTCTTTTCCTCCTCAGAAGTTCATTGTTAGTGAGCATCAATCTGTATATCCTGCATATGTCGACGACGTACGATCAGTACCACTACACCCAGCAGTACCATCAATGCACCAAAATAAAATGGAGTTTCCGCCGTATACCACTCGGACAGCTTCCCTGCAAGCCACGGCGAGATTGCGCCACCCAAAAAGCGCATAAAGCTGTAAGCCGCAGATGCCGTGGAGCGCTCCACCGGAGCTGCCTGCATCACAGCCGTTGTGATCAATGTATTGTTAATCCCCAGAAAAATACCAGCCACGATCACCGCAACAATGACAGTCTTCGGTGATCCTGCGACCGTTCCTATCGCCATAACGCCTAAATCAATGGCAAACAGCGTCAGCATGACACTAATGGAAGATACCACGCTAAAACGTGCTTGAATCTTCGGTGCTACAAACACCGAGGTAAAGGCCAGCATAATCCCCCAGCCGAAAAAGACATAGCCCAAACCGTGCTCGTCCAAATGCATCACATATGGAGAATACGCCATCAGCGTAAAAAATCCGAAGTTATACAACAAAGCCACAATGCCCAGCGTTAGCAGGGCCGGATAAGTGAGCGCTTTGAACGGATCAGCAATCGAACCGCGCTTTTTAGGCTTCGGAATCGAAGGCAGCATAAATGTAATGAACAAAAATCCCACCACCATCAGCGCAGCTACACCGAAGAACGGACCGCGCCAAGAAATGGAGCCTAGCTCACCGCCAAGCAGCGGGCCGACCGAAATCCCTAGACCCAGGGCCGCCTCATACAAAATAATGGCTTTGGCTGTTCCCGAAGTGGACAGACCTACAATCGCAGACAGAGCCGTTGCAATAAACAGGGCGTTCCCCAGACCCCAGCCTGCCCGGTAGCCCACAATCCCGCCAACCGTATCGGCTGTACCTCCCAACCCGGCAAACACAATAATCAACAATATCCCGGTCAGCAGCGTCCATTTGACACCCAATCGGCTGGACACTACGCCCGTAATCAGCATAGCTACGCCTGTCACCAGATTATAGCTGGTGAACAGCAGTGACACCTGACTCTTGGTGGCATGAAGCTGATCGGCGATGGCCGGAAGGATAGGATTGACTAATCCCAGTCCCATAAATGAAATAACGCAGGCAAAAGCAACCGCCCATACCGCCTTGGGCTGAGACAGCAAGCCTGCCTGTTTTTTTAACTCATCAGGTAATGCGTGTTGTGAACTCATAGTAGGATGTAACCTCCATATCTAAATGTAAAATGATTCGCTTATGACGGGTCGCTGCCAAGTTCCTTATCAAGCAGAACCTTTCGTTCGCGAACCCTGACCCGCAGCTCCTCCAGCTCGGTCTGGAGCATACGGATGCTGTTGATTTTTCCCTCCATCAGCTCCAGTTGTTCGTTCAGTGTTACCTCCATATCCTCCAACATGGCCCGGCGCTCAACAGGATGCAGGATATCCGTTCGCTCACGATATTCCTCCCGCTGACCCTTGAGCATTTCCGCTGCGGACATGTAACGCTGAAGCTCTTGCAAGGAGAAACCAAGCACTTCCTTGGCACTCACAATTTTTTTCAGTAAATCCACATCCTCCTGCGTATACAGCCGCATATTCCCTTCGCTGCGCTGCGGGGAGGGCAACAGACCGATTTCCTCATAATAACGAATGGTTCGCTTGGTCAAACCGCATCGCTTGGCGACCTCATCAATTTTATACGTAACCATGACACCCACCTTATGAAAAAGTTTATATATAAATACTACGCCTATCTAACATTAACGTCAACGTTAACTTTGAAAAAAACTACGACAGCATAATTAACTAACTTATAAGTAAATTCCATTTTTGCTCTAAGTCGTTGAGGTAGTCTGCGCTATTGCGATTAAATTTTTTGCGTAATATAACGCTAGTTAAACGCTGATCCCACAATGTTTTTCGAGATTTATAGCGAGTAAAGCAAACTGAGCGCAGTCGTGAAATGACATGTTCCTGGCGCAGTGCATCATTCACTAATACGATCATTTCACCATTGCGTATGATGTAGCTGTTCCAATTACGAAGTCCCGTAATACGACGGTGACTAGCCTTCGTCCGTCGAAAGAATTGCTCTAAGTCATTGTTCGTTCTTGGAATGTAGTAATAGTCATAACAAGTGAACAAACCTTTCCAAAACCCTCTGGAAAAGTTAAGTAATTTGTTAACCATTAGCTCGTCACTCTGATGCGTGTAGGTTTGTTTCACCCATTCCAGTAGCAGGGACAGTTCCCACTCAGCCGTCTCACTACTTTTGTCTTCCTCAGGAGTGAGAATGCTAGCGATATGTTCCAAGGGTTTCACTAGCCGCGAAACGGCTGTATAACTAGGTTTTAATTCTTCAATTTTACTGAATATTCTGATAACACCATACTTTGTTAACAAAATTTAGTGTATATGCTCAGGGTGACACTCACCTTTATGACAGTACCTGTACTAAATGTGCGTACTTACATATTTATAGTACAATCTTTATACTCAAAGAAGGAAATTAATAAATTTCTATACACCCGGGAATATAGAAACTTAAGAAAGAGGGATAATTATATGTCTAGTGCTTGGAAAGTTTACTTATTAGCCGCTGTTAGCTTCTTGCTTGGAACATCCGAGTATATCATAGCAGGGATTCTCGACACAGTTGCAAGAGACGTTAATGTCTCCGTCGCTGCTGCTGGTCAGCTCATTACTGTTTTTTCACTCGCCTATGCTTTTGGAACACCTTTCCTTATCGCATTTACAGCACGAATGGAGCAGCGCAAGCTTTTAGTTTATTCACTTGGTGTATTTGTGATTGGAAATATTATCGCCGTAGTTTTACCTGGCTTTGGATTTCTTTTAGTCTCACGCGTTATTCTTGCACTAAGCATGGGAGTATTCGTTGTAACCTCCTTTACTGTCGCTACCAAGATGACTCCACCTGATAAACAGGGAAGTGCAATTGCAACAATCCTTATGGGCTTTAGCACCTCGTTGATTATCGGTGTTCCGCTAGGCAGAGTTATTGCTTCCGCTTATGATTGGAGATTGATCTTCGGAGGAATCGGTGCACTTAGTATTCTTGCGATGATCGTTATACTCTTAGTCATCCCACGCTCAAATGGCGATGAGTCGGTTCCCTTGCGCAAACAGCTTGCTTTAATTAAGCAACCGAAAATAATTGCAGCCCTAATGATCACTTTCTTATGGATTTCTGGTTATTCTACGGTCTACACCTACATTTCTCCCTTCCTGCTGTCGATTACAGGGATGAACAGTAAAACAGTTATCATTGCTTTATTCGCTTTCGGGATTGCCAGCTTATTCGGCTCAAAGCTTGGCGGCTATAGTACGGATAAATGGGGATTCCCTCGTACTTTATTTGTCAGTATGGTACTGCATGTAGTAGCCTTAGTTCTACTGTCATTATCAGCCCAATCGCCTGCTATTGTTTTCCTTGTGCTCATATTTTGGGCTCTCTCCGCTTGGTCAACAAGTCCAACTCAGCAATATCACTTAATGACGCTTGCTCCGGCGGCCTCAGGCATTATGGTGAGTATGAATAGTTCAGTTTTACAGCTTGCTATGGGTGCTGGTGCAGGAATTGGAGGCGTTGTCGTGGAACAAGCTTCCTTAGCTTCGATTAGCTGGATTGGAGCTGCGGTTGTTGCCATCGCTGCAATAACCGTTATGGTATATTTACGAGTAACCCACTCCAAAGCTCCATCAGAACTTAGTAAAGATATAGAGGCTAGTGCTTAACCAACTGCAAAAGCCAACGCGCACAAAATCGCTCAAGCGATCCAGTTGATTAACCGGCAATACGACCGTCCGCTCGTGATCGAGCAGCTTGCAAAGTCCGTAAACATGAGTACGTCGGCGTTTCATAAACATTTCAAGCTCGTCACTGCGTTGAGCCCGTTGCAATACCAGAAAACGGTGCTTTTTTGAAAGTAGCACGGCGCTTAATGTTGAAGGAAACCTTGCCCGCCTCCGATGCGACCTTCCGCGTAGGCTAAAAGAGCCCGTCACAGTTTAGCCGGGAGGCTATGCGAGTTAAGCTATTTGAGGCAATAAATCGTGCTGTTTGGCCTCAAGTTCCTCACGCTTATGAAGATACCAAGCATCCATGTACTGGCACATCATAATGCCGTAAAGACGGATGTACCACATCTTGGTGGAACGATGGCGGCCTGCCTCAAGTTGTAATCGTTCTTCTCTCGCTTGTTACAGCGCTCCACGGTGGTGCGGCGTTTGTAGGTGAGATTCCACTGCTCTGAGCTTCTGGCCACATCGGGAAACAACCGGGGGTTATCCTTGCTGCAGGTATGGAAGGTTCGGCCGTATTTGGCATCAGAGCAAGGTGTAGAGCAAGTGTTGGTCGTTCTGTTTTGCATCATTGGGCAGATCCACTTATGCCGCTTCTGGGCATGGTCGAAGCCGTAGGGTTTCATTTTCTTGCCTGCAAGGCAGATTGGGATCCCCTTGGGAGAAATCTTCATATCGTTTTCAGTTTCCAGATTTTTGGTGACACGCTCATTGAGATCAATGAACGGCTAAATCCCTTGATGCTTCAAAAGATCATAGATAGCACCTGCATCGTGAGCAGCATCAAGGAGCATTTTTTCTACCGTTCCCAAGGTAAAACGTTGCGAGAATTCGACCGTACTGACGACAAAGCTGACCGAATCATGGCGTGACGCGGGTTGAAGCCTAGGATACAGTGGCAGATCATGTTTGCTGTTTGCAGCGGTAAGCATGTACAGATGGTATCCGTTGTAGTACTTTTCGCGAGAGCTATCCCAACCAGAGTTGCGATCTGGTTGAGAATAAGCGCGTGGATGGTTGCATTTCGTAAGGCCGCGGGCATGGCAATCACAAGTTGGTTTGCTGTGGGGCCAGGCAGCCGTTTCGACCGGAGTGCCGTCGCCAGTCACATCGAATCCGGCTGTGTCCCCCAGCAAGCCTAAGCTTGTAGAAACAGCAAGAAACTGGGACTGGAAGAATTCAAACAATCGATCCATAGGCTGGATTTTGGCCGTCATACCTTGCTTAAGAATCCGGTCAACGAGTCGTTGTACCTTGCCAAGAGAGGTGGTTGGCGCTTTCTCGCCTTTCTTTTTTCCTTTCTTGGGTTTGCGCTTGCGGGGTAAGACCATAGGTTTGAGATTGTTATCGTCGGCAGCCCAGAATCGAGAAAGAAAATCATAAAACGTACCGACACCGGGAACATCACCGGGATCAAAACCACTAAGAATAGCGTAGAGCAGATATCGCTTCATTTCATTGATCCATTCGGTGATGCCGACTTCCGGCTTGGTCATAAGGAAGAGCAAGTAAGAACGCAGCTTAGAGGCGGAGTCACGAGGTTTAGGACCTTTCGGACTGTAGGAATCCATGAGCATGGTCGTGGCATAGGAAAGGTCGGTAATGAGAAATTTGTAGATGAGATGCCAATCTGCTTTAACGAGGATGGCAGTCGGTGGAGCATAACATTATTTGAGTAAAGACAAGGCCTGTTTCTGAAACGCTCTGTGAGAAATTACCGCTGGTTTCAATTGAATCACCCATCTACTGGTAGTAAGGTAAGCCCCTTCTGGTACAAATGCCTGGACATTTTATAAAGTCAAGTGAATTTTCGTGTTTTAAAGTACGAAATTGTGAATTTTATTTCCCAGTTCATTGAGCTGAAAAATAAAAAACTCCTACTGAAAAGTAGGAGGGAAGCAAGTTTAACGGTTCAAGGAAACCCTTGCACCGTCTGCCTCGGCGAATGCCGAGAGGCTATATAAGAAATAAGGAGGACAAATCTTTGAAAACTCTTGTTGTCGTGACACACCCAAGCATAGAAACATCCGTAATTAATAAGCGATGGGTAGAAGAACTCAAAAAATATCCTGAAAAGTATACTGTTCACGAATTGCATAAGGCTTACCCTGATGGAAGCATAGACGTAAAAAAAGAACAAAAATTGGTTGAATCACATGGTAATCTTGTTTTGCAGTTCCCTATATATTGGTTTAATTGTCCGCCTCTCCTTAAAAAATGGCTTGACGATGTTTTAATTTATGGGTGGGCTCATGGTTCAAATGGAGGAGATAAATTAAAGAATCGCAAAGCTGCTTTAGCTGTATCTGCCGGAAGTAAAAAAGGAGATTATGGTTAAGATGGAAGATATCACTATACACTTGATTATTTATTATCTTCTTTTGAAACTACCTTCCTATACTGTAATGCAAATTATCGTTCGTTCTTTGCGTATTATGGTACGGAAAACGAGTCTGGTGAAAATGTGCCTGATACAGAAAATGAGCCGTCTGTAAGCGAATTGGAAAAAAGCACACTAAATTATTTGAGTTTTCTTGACAATCTGTAATAGTTAGCTTTATTAAGACTGCTATAAAAAAGAAGTATTTCCCTGTTCAGGAGATACTTCTTTGTAATATAAACAAAACAACTATGCCTACCGCTGTACAGCCTCCAGAGCTGGCGAAATGTTTTTCTCTCCCCACTCGCACATCATATTTAACAATGGAATGAGAGAAAGACCACTTTCAGATAATGAATATTCAACTTTTGGAGGTATTTGGGGAAATTCCTTGCGTATGATAAGCCCATCTGCCTCCAGCTCTTTTAACATGATGCTTTGCGTTTTAAAGGAAATGGTACCGATACATCGCTTCAGCTCATTAAACCGCATTACCTTATTTTCAGACAGCCAATACATAATGATCATTTTATATTTACCGCCTATTAAGGACAACGTGTATCCAAAGCCAGTTTCTTTTAGTTTCACGCCAGTTGGAATATAGGTTTCGCGCACAAGTTACACTCTCCTTTTGGTAAGTATATGATATAAATATGCATACTTTATAATACATCATTATGCAATCTTATTGAAAGGATGTAAATCGCTATAAAATTTGATATATCCTAAATTTGAATAAATTTTAGAAACGGAATGGGACCGGAACGATGGCAGCGCGAACGCGGAGGGCGAGTGTTGGCCAAAACAGGAAACGGTTAGTTGAGTAAAGATAACCTTTTTGTTACTTCTTCAGATATTCGATTCACAATGGAGAATGTATCTAAATAACCCTCTATGACAATGTCTGAACTGGGTTTAACTGTCCTTTCCATTTTCAAATAAGCCGACCTTCCCTTAACTAAATAGTTTTTTAACTATGACAGCATAATTAACTAGCTCATAAGTGAATTCCATTTTTGCTCTAAGTCGTTGAGGTAGCCTGCGCTATTGCGATTAAATTTTTCGCGTAATATAACGCTGGTTAAACGCTGATCCCACAATGTTTTTCGAGATTTATAGCGAGTAAAGCAAACTGAGCGCAGTCGTGAAATGACATGTTCCTGGCGCAGTGCATCATTCACTAATACGATCATTTCACCATTGCGTATGATGTAGCTGTTCCAATTACGAAGTCCCGTAATACGACGGTGACTAGCCTTCGTCCGTCGAAAGAATTGCTCTAAGTCATTGTTCGTTCTTGGAATGTAGTAATAGTCATAACAAGTGAACAAACCTTTCCAAAACCCTCTGGAAAAGTTAAGTAATTTGTTAACCATTAGCTCGTCACTCTGATGCGTGTAGGTTTGTTTCACCCATTCCAGTAGCAGGGACAGTTCCCACTCAGCCGTCTCACTACTTTTGTCTTCCTCAGGAGTGAGAATGCTAGCGATATGTTCCAAGGGTTTCACTAGCCGCGAAACGGCTGTATAACTAGGTTTTAATTCTTCAATTTTACTGAATATTCTGACAACACCTTGAAGTAAATTAGGCTCTTTTTTTACTCAAGCATCTTTGTAAGGAAGCTTGTATGGCTTGTGCACGTTCATAAATAATTAATCCAGGAAGCTCCAATGGTGGATCTCCATCTTCAAGGAGCAGAGCTCGAACGGCTGCCACATATCCCTTAGCAATCTGCGCTTCGGTCATTTCAGCAGGTTGCGATTCTGACTGTTCCGTTTTCTCTGTTACAAGCGCTTTGGATTCAACTTGCTCTATTTTTCGTTCGATGTCGCGAATCCCGCGCATGCTCTTTTTGAGTTCCATTTTTAACTTGCGATCGGCGTCGACAATGGGCTTAGCAATGTCTTTCAGATAGTGGTACTGACAGTACTGGTAAGGCACATCTGGCAAAAGTGTTTCAAATGCCAGCCGTATGGATTTTGCCCATCACTTACAATACCTACGATTGGATACCCTAGCATCAGGATGGGTTCGATAAGTGTTTTCAATTCTTCCGCAGTCCCGCTCTTCATATTTTGTGCGGTAAGCACGGTTCCACTGAATACTTCTCTTAGTACATAAAGTGTTTCATTGCCTTTTTCAGGCTGAACCCCATCCATGGAAAGAATGACGCCTCCATTTTGTTCCGTTGTTTCTGCAAGGACTTTGTTAACATGATCATCTAAACTCGCTGAAAGCAAGATTTGATAACGTTCGTACAAATTTTGAGCATGTCTTTCACTCGTTGGAATGCCTTGTTCGTTCAATGCTTCGGCAACTTCTGCAACCGTTCGATGTTGCTTAAAGCGTAGTTTCCCAACGAGAGCAAGCACGTCATATCCATACGAGGAATGCTTCATGCTAAGCATCTCAGCTTCAGCAGATTTATACGCAACGCCTGCGTGTGCGCAGTCTGGATTTTTACAAGCATAAGCCATGCTCCATGCATGGATGATTCCGTCTCTTGTGACAATCTTTTTCTCCCATGCGGTATGGGTTCTCCGCAATTTAGATTCACAGTGTAGACAATTTTTAAACTCAGGTCTGAAGTAAACTCTGGGCGGCACCCAATCTATTTTTCTCAAGCATGAAGGTCATCTCCTAGGGTAAATTCTGACCTATATACCTTCGACAGAAGACTGGAAATACCTGCTAGTTAATCTTGCTGTAGTAGAAAAAAAGAAACCGCCCCTATTGGAGACGGTTCCTGTTCCGGCTTGCGTAGTCATAGGCCCGAAGCATCGGCGCTCAAGCCCATGAAATATATAATTTAGATGAAAATAGTGCGAGTGATGATAACCAGCAAAATGAAGAGTACCAGAATAACACCAGTGGAAGTCCACATGCCGTAGCCACCACCGCCACAACCTCTGTCTACTTCACCCATCTCAAATTCCTCCTCCCTCCGTTGATTACAAATACATCGCCTGATTTCAATTCAGATTGTTAACAACGAGTTAGATAACAAATGCTTTAGAGATGATAACGAGCAAAATGAAAAGTACCAGAATCGCTCCTGTAGATGTGAAAGCTCCATAACCAGCGCCTACTCCAGACATACTGATTCCTCCCTTCATGGTTTACAAAAGCATCTTATGCGTATGTTGCCAACCATGATAGGTACAGATGCCGCGCCTCCCGCCCAAATGTAGGTCATTCGCTTTGGTTCCGTTATCCTTCATGCGCCAGCATGCCGTGATACAGCAGGCTTCGCGTCTGCTTGGCAAGCACGGATGGACTTTCGCGTCCAGTCAGCAATTTGGTTAACGTCAACCGTTCAATCAAGCCAACGACGCATTCCGCCGTCAGCTCCGGGTCCAATTCCTCACGGCAAGAGCCCCATCGTTGTGCAGCAAGCAGATTTTTTTTAATATGACCTGCCATTTCTGCCTTGATACGCACCGAGTCTGCCGCCTGGTAAAATCCGACACGGGTTATCGCCGGATTATTGGATAACATACGAAAAACCGATTCCAGAAACACTTGTCCCTGGCTCAAAATTTCAGCGTGGCTTTGCTCCGGCTCCACCTTCATACATTGAACCGTCTCATTCACCAACACTCGGAAGCTCTCAACAAGCTCCTCATACATTTGCTCCTTACTCTCAAAATGAATATAAAAATCCGGCTGCGTCAATCCCGCACGCGCCGCGATCGAACTTACCTTGGTCTGATAAAAACCGGTCTGAGCGAACTCCTCAGCCCCCGCCTCCAGTAACAACCGTCGACCTTCCCGACTTCTGACTCCTGCTCTCGTCACGGTCCCTGCCCCCTTACTCCACAAATCTATCGTATTATAAAGTTCCCTTGCGGTAAGAACAATGGGCTTGAGGATGATATATGCCTGTCCTTCCAAAGTCCTAATACAGAAGAAATGAAGGTTTTGAAAATATAAGGGCATCTCCCTTTAAGGTAGTATTAACCAATTAGACCGTGAGCAAGCAAGAATGATGACGCCGGATCAGGGGTGAGGACAAAATTTGTGCATCATTTCAATGGTTGTCAGATCATCATCCAGCCCTCGGTTTTGCAAACCGTCGATAATCTGTTGACGCTCCTGATCTTTAATATTCTGTCCGAATTTGAATTTGGCAGTCCACTCATCCGGTACAATCTTGATCAGCGCGACCCCTTTCAGACGTGAAGCATACCGGGGATCGCTGGCATCAATATCATCATAGCCGCCTTCCGGTTGCAATTTACTCATAAAAATGGAAAACGCAGACGCCTTTTCTTCCAGTTCCACTACCTGCTCCGCATGACCACGCACGGTAATACTTTTAAAAAATGAAGTCGCCGGACATGCCATATGTTCATCCGTAAAATAAGATGGAATTAGCGCATACTCTTTGGCGGCGGAAAAAGTGACCCGGTTGTCATTCTTCATCCGTTCCATCTTCTCTCCAGCACGGCTGCCATGAATATAAAAAACACCATTTCCATAAGCAAAATTCAGGGGTACAACCCGCGGAAACCCATCCTCGCTATTCATGCCCAGAAATCCGAAGCTGACCTCGCTCAGAAATTGCTCTATTTCCTCTTCTTCTGCCACCGTAAATTCTTTTCTTCTCATGGATCATGCTCCTTTCGTCTATTGACCAGCGATACATTTAAGATTATGTTGAAAATGGATCAATGGATAGATCCAATATGATTGAAAATGAGTAGTCCAATGAAGGAGAATGATATGGATATTACGATTGCTTATCAGCGTGCTATTCAAATGTATCACCATAAATATTTGGCATTGTATCATGCCCTCCGGGAAGGAATTCTGAACGGTTCACTTGCCAGCGGTACACGCCTGCCCTCCAGTCGTGATCTGGCTGTGATGTATGAAATTTCGCGGGGCAGTGTTGCAGAAGCCTACGATATGCTGTTGGCGGGAGGATATGTGGAAACGGCGGTAGGCAGAGGGACCTTTGTCATTGAACAGACAGCGATGCTACCGGACAAATCACAGATGGATGAGCAAAACAGGCAAGCACCTTCTGTAAAACAAACTCCCCCAGCTCTGTCAGCATGGGGACAACGGATCATGCAGATGGAAAGAGAGTCACAGCCGTCTTCTGCTTCTGCCGTGAATGAAGATGAGGCTCCACAACCCTTGATTTCTTTTCAGGCAGGAAAAGTCGTGTTGGAAGGCAGTTCACAGACCGCATGGAAAAGCGCAATGGCTGCCGCTGGAAAAGACCTGCAAAAGCCTTCGTCTGCCTTGATGACAGCACCGGTGAATGGCGATGAATGGTTGCGCGAAGCGATTTGTCAGCATGTTGGAAGAACACGGGGAATTGCGGCCCACCCGGACCAAGTCGTATTATGCAGTGGTTCCATGGAAGTGATAACGTTATTATGCCAGTTGCTTATTAATGAGCAAGATCCAATCGTGCTGGAAAATCCCTGTTACCCCGGTATCCACCGTGCGGTTACTGCATCGGGCGGACTGGTACAAACTGCTGAGATGGATCAGCTAGGAATTATCCCGCAGGATTGGGATTCCAGCTTGCTGTTTGTTACACCGGGACGACAGTTTCCAACCGGAGCTGTATTGCCATTAGCACGCCGTCAACACATTTTGCAATGGGCGGTGTCCCGGGGCGCGTGGATTATCGAAGATGATTATGACAGCGAATTCCGTTGGGCAGGACGACCGATTGAGCCGCTGAAAGCACTGGATCGCGCGGATTGTGTAATCTATGTCGGTTCCTTTTCCAAGAGCATGTTCAGCAGTCTTCGACTGGGCTACGCTATTCTGCCCGCTGCACTGGCCCAAGCGCTGACCGCCGCCAAACGACTCTATGACCCGCTCCCCCCTGCCCGTCTGGAACAGCGCGCACTGGCACGCTTTATGATGCGCGGCGATTATGTTCGCCATCTGCGCCGGATGACCCGGATGTACAGATCACGCTACGACGTGCTCCAGCGTGAAATGCAGCAGTTGAGTGGACTGTTCCACTGGCATCAGACCGACTGCGGCCTGCATGCCTACGCCATCTGGAAGCATGAGCCTGCTCAGTATCACCATTTGATGCAGGCAGCACGGTCTTTCGGAGTCACATGGCGTGATGCAGCCGATTACCAACTGACACCAGGCCCCCCATCTGCCTGTTTTATTTTTGCCCATTTAACGGAACACCAAATCATTGAAGGCATTCACCGTCTGAGCCAGGCTTGGGATAGTATTAAAAAATGAGTGGCACCTTCGCCTCAATCGACCTTGGCACCATATGAGCGCAAGAAGGATAGAGCTTGGTCTCGATCCATCCGTGCACCTTTGACAATAAATGCTTTAAAATCGACTCCATCCATATTAGCACCACGTAAATCGGCTCCCTGTAGCTTGGCATGAGCTAAAATAGCTCTGGTCAGGTCACAATCTCTGAGGTCTGCCTTCTGTAGATTGGCATCCGAGAGATCCGCTTCATAAAAGCGTACTCCTCTCAAATCCTGCTTTTCCAGACGGGCCTGCCGCAAATTGGTATAAGACCAATCCCCCTGAACGAGCGTAATGCCGTCTATCTTTGCTTTTGAAAAGTCTGACCCCGTCATTTTACAATTGCTGAATTTGGAGACGAACAGGTTGGCTTCAATAAAGTTACAATTTATAAAAGCCGATTCAGTATGAATGGAACCGTTCAACAGCGCACCTTGAAAATCACATTCGATAAAACGACATTCGCTGGTCATGATTTCCTCCAACGAACCGTTCGTAAACGTACAACGTTCAAAGGTGCAACGAATAAGTTCACCATCCCTTAAATCTTTCCCGCTATAATCAATGCCCTCATATTGCTGCTCCTGATACTGAAACATCATGGGTCCCCCTTATTTAATAACTAGCCCTAACAGCCCCACAAAAGACGAAGCTTGATGCGGTGAGATCATGCACCCATCCAGGTCTTCAATATCCACCTGTAGTCCATCGAATTCACAATCGCTCAGATCAACCCCCTTGAGCTTGGACCCCGACAGCATTGCCTGATCCATATTGCAACGGGTAAAAGAAATTTTTTGCAGCGTCAAATGGTAAAGGTCGGAGCTTATCAATGAACAATCCTCAAAACCAACGTGTTTGAAATTAGCAAAGCGAAACATCGAATAATCTCCTAAGCAATCCAGAAAACGAACATTTTGGAGTCTGCTTCTGGAGAAGTCTGTTCCGAGCAGCTTGCAATTTCTGAACTCTACCCGGTGAATAAAGGAACCGGAAAAGTTAATATTGGACAGATCGCATTTATCGAAAATAACATCTGTCCATTCACTTTCCGGCAATGACGATTCCATAATAGTCACATTTTTGAAAATCATCTTCTCAAACGAAACCCTGGTAGCTTCCACACTATCCATGGTCATATCCTCTACAGACCCCGTGTTAAATTCATCCTTAGATCGTAAGGAGTACATTTCATCGGTTAATACAGGTAAGTCTGAAGGAATTTTCGGCAACTCTATCTTAATTTCCATAGCTATCTCCACCTTCTGAGTGCTTATTCCGGCATATGTCTAGTTTATATGATGATGCAGCGCAGTAACAATGGCTTTATACACGTACCTGAAAAATGAAAAAAGCCGCGCTACCCAGAGGGTCACCGGATTTCGAATCTGTCATCTATGCACCCGAATATACGAATCTATTTTCTATCAATCTCCACACATAGCGTAGCAAAAGCATGTCTGTCACATATATTAACGTTGTGAGTATACTCACGAACCTTTTTTTAAGGAGGTTGATAGCATGGCAGTACAGCTATCCAATAATGTGTTCTCTATCTCGGTCGGAGATTACGGCGATATCTCTTCCTTACGTCTGGTAGGAGACACATTCAATACGAACTATGTCATGAACAGCTCCAATGCACCCAAACAAAATACGGCAGATGAAAGTAACGAGCACTTCCAATCAACGCTGGAAATCGGACATTGAGGGCTGCCGCTGCCGTTTAACGAGTATTGGTCTGGCGGCATCGGGCCTTATCTACTGCTTGTCCCTGATTCCTCTACAGGCGCAGGTCTTGAATATCAGGACCTGCGGAGAGTCGAGGAGCACCAACCGTGGCTATCTTTCCAACACCAGTCTGTCGCTGGCTCCAGGCGAAAGCAAAACGTATGCCTTTAAATTTTACAAGGTAGCCAGCTCGTATGCCGAAGGGGCAGATTAAACGGATGTAATTATTTTATGCCATTAACTGTTTAACTTGTGAATGATTCGTGCCGTGAATGATTTGCATCGTGAATCATTCACGCTATATAAGCCGATCTTAAAGGTTACCAATATTGCCACTGCGCAGATGGATGGTGCTTCCGAAGCTAGCCTTCCTATGGAAAGCTTTTAAAGCGACCGCTTCACCGGGATGATTAGCGGCAGCTTTTCCACCTGTAGATCATTAGCTCCGTCTAATCCGCGTTGTTCTTGGCTTCAAACGTGCCAATTCCTCGCTGGTGAGCTGTCTTGTATAAGAGCGTGGAGATGATCCTGTATCTACTCTGCGCACCCTGCCTGCCCCGACGGGGCGGGCTACCCGTGTGTTGAACGCCTGCATGAACCACTGCACCGGGAAAGCAATGGACAGACGACCGTCTGCCGTGCCTGCAAAATTGACCGCAGCCGCATAATTATCCGACCGTCTCAGCCAGACAGAGCCGGAATCCCCGGGCAGAGATACAGGATTGGTACCTTTAATAACGGTCTGATCCTGGAAGGTCAGCAGCCCCAAGCTTCCGCCGTAATTAATTTGCAAATCCGTATAGACAGACTCCACCGTGCCATTCACTAATCCGGTCGTGCGCCCCACCTTTTTGAATTTTTCTCCCACACGATAAGCGGTCACATGGCCCGGAACTACTCCTACCGTAGCGTAACGCGGACTGAGCAAGCTGTTGCGAGTCGGCAAGGAAAGCGCCGCATCAATGAAATTGGTTCCCTTTGGGTTCAGGCGTATATACCGATACAGCCGCCCTATACGATCTCGGGTATCCGTCCCCCCATCGGCTCCGCCTGGCTGAAGCGTGGCCTCCCGATTGTCTATATTGGACGGGTTGAGTACATGGTTATTGCTGAAAAGATAACGTGTAGCCGGCGCTCCAGTTGGGGCAACGATGAGTCCGGTTGTACCGGAGCCTTCAATCGTCCCGACACTGTAGCCGGCGATGACCGGGCGTATACGCGTCATGTAGTCCGTAGCATGGGCTTTCATCTTTCCAGACTTTACAATCCGGACAGGAACGCTCGTTTGCTTGCCTAGTGCTGTGGCCGACAGAAGTCCGGTAGAGGCCGTGGCCAACCGATCTGTGTACACAATGACAGCGGCTCCCCTTTTGGGACGAGCAGGGTCCCTATACCCTACGCCGATGCCGTGGACACCAGACATTTTTAAGACTTGCTTGGCCATCCGCTTTTTCACTTGAAGGGCGGCCGAGAAGGTAGCCAACATAATCATCCCCTTTTACATTCAGATGAAATATTGTATGGCTAAGGCCGCTCCGCGTTCCATTTGATCTTACGATCGCTGCGCTACCTACCGCCGTAAGATTCAAGTCTATATAAGTTGAATTCGAAAAATCCCAAAAATTATTATGTATATATAAAGTAAGCCATTGAAAGGTATACAAAAATATCCCAAAAGATGATATACTCATTTCCGAAATTGACATTTTAGCATTTGATTCTGATGTTCCTATTTTAAATAGGTTGATATCCTAATACGTTTCCTTTAAAGGGGTGGTTAATTTTGTCCAATACAACCACGATACTCACAGAACTGATGAAGTACATGAAAGAAAAAAAATTAGGTGTTAGCGATTTAGCCAGGGCATGCAATATGAATCCCGGCACAATTAGCGGTCTCGTTAATGGAAATCGCAAGTTCTCAGTCTATCAATTGGATAGATTAACAGAAGCGATGGGGCTTCCCGTCGGTTATTATTACGAGCGTTATATTTCTGAGTACTTGGCCGACGCCAATCCCAACTGGCGTAGGATAAGTCCGTTTTTGGAAAGTTGTGCAAAATTGAACAAATTGGATTGTATTCAGCAAGTCGTGAATATGTTATTGGACAAGTTAAGCTATGCTACTCCATTATTTGAACTGGCTGAGCATTTTTTTGAAGACGGTTTATAGGGGCAGCGGCTATACTTTATGATAATGTTGCTTTCAGTGAAAATAAGCAGCACTCAGAGCGCTTGGCCATATGTCAATACCGTCTGTTTCAGAGCAGACAAGGGAATGACCAGGAAAAAAACTATGAAGCAGCCGTGCAGTTCGGAACCTACGTTGATCGTTTGGACGAACTGGATCAGCTAGATGGTTTAAAGGCTTTAGCGAATACATATCGTTCGTTGCGTAAATGGGACAAAGTAGAATTATTCGCTAAAGCTTTGGGAGAAAAGGCTGAGATTCAATACAAATTGAGCAAACAGCAACATCGTGTAAAAAAAGAAAATTCAAAGCAACCCAGCTTCCCTTTGTTTGCTTACTGGGCATTCTCACATTTACTTCGAGCACAAGCCTGTGGCGAAAGAAGAGATTATGAACAGGCATTTTATCATATTAAAAAGTATTCTAATTTAAGCTGGGTAACGGATACGGATGAAGAAACCTTGAAATGGAAAAAGAATTATGAGGATTGGGCAGTAGTCAATATGTATGTAAATAAGCTTCTTTCGGGCGAAAGGAACGTGCTTCCCGATTATGTAGCATATATTTCTTCAAGAAAAGATGAAGTTCTTCCCGCGCTTGATAACATCCTTCAAGCCGCTAACCGATATCATTTTGATGTAGATGATACTCTAAAGCAATTCGAAGCGGATATTTCATCTTATCTGGAGCAACAAAAAGTTAAAAGCTTTTATACTCAACGATTCATAACAGAACGCTTTATACATTTTTCGAGGGAATTGTCGATTTACTATTTGCGTAAAGGAAGGTTTTCAGATGGATTTAGATTTTTATTAAATTGTATGGAGAAATCTGTTGCAATCAATAACAGGATACAAGCAATGAGGTGTATGAGACTCTTTGTGTCTTTTAAAGAACACGCACCTTCTGACACAAGAACATTTTACAGAAAATTGGCTAATGCTGTGGGTGAAGACGAAGAGTAAGGCCCTTTTAGTAACTGTTCTGATGCTAGTAGCTGTTGTAACTGTCCCCTTACAATTTCAAGATAAAGGGTTCAGCTACCAACCGACATGCCATGGGGAAATGTAACCTATTTTAGATGAAGTGAATTAAGGGACGTACTCTCAGAGTACGTCTTTTTTATTTGGAATATATAGAACATGTACCAAACGTTTACTTTTTATTGGATTCCACATGAGTGCTTAAAATAAAAGCACAAAGGAGGAATTGTGATGCAAACCGACAACATTTTGAGTCACCATGTAGAAACAGCTAGACAAAAACTGCATGATCTCCAAAATAAATATGGCTTTGGTCACCCTAGTGTCCTCAAACAATCCATGGTTCTGGATGAACTTATCAATCAATATCAATACACTTATTATAGACATGAAAAAAAGCCGACTGTGCAGATTGGGGTGAGTAACCTTTGGTGGTACAACTCACCTTTTATGTAGTGCATAATCTGAGTGAAGACATCACTCCTCCGATTTATTTTTGAGAAAATGTACATAAGTTACCTACTTAATACATGATGATGGAATCCTTCGTAGTGAAAAACTCCATTGGAGTATCCGTGTTAATGCCAAGTCGCCTTCTTATTTCTATATAGGGATCACAATTCTCCCCAAACTGTCTAAATTTCTTACCATTAACGCGTCACTTAATGTGTTCACTCCTTCAATTTTCATGATCCTCATTTTAATAAATATAGTAATATACGCTTTGAATAAATTAAATTTCATAATATAAAGGATAAATGTGGTAATATAATGCTTTAGTATCATTTTACATTTTTTTCAATATAAAAATACAAATGATACCTTATATATGTTACTGTTGTGTAGTAATACAAAAAATAGAAAAGGACGTGCTAGTATGTTAAAATTGAAAAACACAGCAATTATCCTTACAGGTGTATTAGCTCTTACGGCAGTAGCTCCAATGGCGGCTTCTGCCGCACCAGTTACGGGGATTGAAGTATCGAAGGATCATGGAGGTATAGTTATCCAACAAACTGGTCAAGAGGTACATTCGGTTCTTGGTGGGACAAGTCCAACGATGGACTTAACTGTTGAAAAAGGTTATGGACATGTAAAGATTAAAGTGAAGAATACAGGGACATCAAATCTCACTTGGAGCTTGCAGGGTAACGGGAAAGAGTATGTCTATAAAACTGTTGGCAAAGGAGACACATTAACGTGGACTAGTCTTAATTCATTCCCTAATGGGATGCCTTCAGGGAAATACGTAATTCAATTCAGAGCCAACGGTAACGAAGTTAGAGGCGAAGCTTGGGGTACTACTGGTCAGTACACAGGAGACATTAGCTAACCATACTTGGGATTTTAATTAACTAATATTAATGAAAAAGAAAACTATTTTAATCATTGTCGGAGTCATTTTAGCGATCTTTATTATCTGTTTCTTTTTAAACCTATGGGTGGTCAATAACATTCGTGTTGTCCCTTCCTAATAACTATGAACAAAAAAATTTAGAAAATTGTAGGGTTCTCTGTTTTGGGAATTGTTTTAATCTACATTTTCTTGGTTATTGTAGGAATTTCTCAGCTTGTTACTAACGTAACACCATAGGACTAGACTTTATGCTTTTTCGTATTTACAGTTGAATTATTGTAGGCCCTATCACAGCGGTCAAACATAAAAGACTTCCTTAATTATAGGAGGTCTTTTGTGTTAGCGGTAGAAGTAGCTAGACAACAACTGTATGACCTCCAAAATAAACATGGCTTTGGTCACGCTAGTGTACTCAAACAATCCATGGTTCTGGGCGAGAAACTTGTGATGAGGTCGCTCGCCCATTTATTGAACACTTAGTCTTACTTAGGGGGATCTAATTCAGTCGTCTTACTTTTAAGGAAAGAGACATACGTTGGTGAAATCTTCAATAGCTGCGCGTAGGTTTTCATGGAAGCACCGGGATATTGTTTCATGAGGTCTAACAGGAGCTTAACCATTTGTTCATCAGATACATTTTGAATATCTTCTGATGTAGAAGGTAGCTGATTCTCTGGGATTGGGTACCCTTTGAGGCCATTTGCACAGTAGATACATACATAAGATTTTTTGAAGCGAATGAGTTGTTTGTTTCCCCCGCATAGGAGACATGATTCACTTTCTGATCTACGCATAACAATAGCGCTTTCAGTTATGAAAAACTCCATTTCTGTATTCTTGTTGATACCCAGTCGATTTCTTATTTCCACTGGGATTACAACTCTCCCTAGGCTATCTAAATTTCTTTTCATTGCCGCGTCATTCAAAGTATACACCCCTCCAAGACATATGATCCTTATTTTCATAAAGATAGAAATATATGCCTTTGATGAGAGAAATTTTATAAACGAAAGGATAAATGTGGTAGTATGGTACCTTAGTATGATTTTACATTTTATTCAAAATAATTATACAAATGATTCCTTATCTATGTTACGGTTGTTTAGTAATGAAAGAAGTGGTTAGCGAAAAGGTCTTTGATAACTACTCAAAAGCTGTTGAATCTGTAAATGAGCAACTTAAAAGTGGGATTCTGCAAACAAAAAAATGGGAACTTGTCGCAAATCCTAACTACAAAGAGATTGGTACGAATATGTATGGTAATTGGTACTGGTGGGGGTATGCATTAACTCTCTCGGATGCTGAGACAAAGCAACAAATAACAGCGCACCATCGGTAATACTTAGTAGTGGAGTTTCGTTGGTGCTAAATCGTTTGAAGGCTAACGATAACGGAAGAGGTGTAACTATTAATTTTCACCCCGGATACTTCGAAGTAACAAGTAACTGAGAACTGAGGCATACTAAATGAATATATATTTGCTTGTCTTTTTTATTGCAATCATTGCTGGCAACATGCTATTTAATATCTTTAAGAAAAGCCAAGCCAAGGGGAAGGTAGTAAAGCGCCTGATGTAGTAACCATTATAGGATTAGTGATCGGACTGGCGTTAGGCATCACTCCTGTCTTTCTCAGTGGCATACAAGAGTGGACTTGGCACACTACAGTCCTCGTGCTTGGTTCTGCTCTTGTTATTGGACGCATCCTGTATGGCTGGAGAAAAGGCAGAGATAATATAACAAAAAATTGAGATATCCTACTTCGTCCCAAGGGATAAATACAGCAATTGCAGTAGGATATTAACATAAAAGAACCCTGCCTGGATTCACTACAGGCGTTGGTGTAAGCTTTGGAGTTGTCTCCTTTAGTGGAACTGGCAAAGTTGACTATACTTCAATTTAATTTTACGATTTAAAAGTTTTTAGAACCATAGCGAATAAATCCTTCAATTGTTCATAGAATGGTTGGAGGATTTATTACTACGAACTAAACAGATCTTCAGCCTTTAATTGGAGTTATTATATAAGGATAATCATGAATTGAAGGGAGATCAGTTATGATTGCATTCTATATTATTGGCACCTTCGTTGTTGTATGGGTACTGTCTTGGATTTTGGGAGCAATAGGTATTAATATTTTTGAAGGACCAAACGCTAGTGCACTTTATTTCTATGGATCGATAATAATAGGCATTCTTCTTAATATAAATGATGAATTAGGAGATAACAAAAACAAGCAGCAAGTAGATAAGGAGTCTGTAAAATAGATTGTGTAAACTCCTAAACCCAGTAAAATGGAAGTAACAATACATAGACAAATACGTCTAGGATCAAGGAGGTACTTCATGGAACAATCTTTTTCATCAATATTGACATACAGCATACAAGCAATTGCGATTTTACTCGTTATCTTTAATATATTGAGAAGAAACGAAAAAAAAGTGGGGTGGGGATCACTTTCACCCCTTTTAGCTCTTCTTGGCATGGCTGTTTCTTTTGAATTTGGCAATTACATATTTGGCGATCAGTTGCTCTCCTTTTTAGGATTACCCGCATGGTCTAATGCTGATAATACTGGGTTTCACTACACCATTTTTCTATCCAGTATCTTCTTTATTCCTAGTTTAATCATTGGATACAAAAATCCTAAAGCATTTGGAGCTAAAATCGGAAAATGGGTTTCTAGTATATATCTACTTTTTATAATCATTTCGCTTTTATTTTTCATCATAAGCTAATTTACCGATCAGTTAAAATATAAAAATTCTAAAGAGGGAAGGAGTTGTTAGTAATGACTTTTGCTCTGACTGTTGTTCGGTGAAAATAAAGTATTAGACTGCCACTGTTATCATTCAACTATCGTTCTTATTTTAGTTTATGACTGATGTGAATCTTGTTCATTCCCAAGCCAATTAGGAGTTTAAATCCGAGTATTTCTTCAAGTGCGGTTGGGTCTCACGTAGATCTCTCACACCTTCCGAATAATGGGCGAGTAAAATACGTCACTATGCATATGCTGAATTTTGTCCCAGTTGCCAGGATTGGTCGTGTCTGGAGAGCCGTGCTCCAGAATGGCTTGATATAGTGCGGTTTTTTCTTCCAAATGGGCTACGTGCTGTTTGGCTTCTTCGAGCTTAGCGAGCGCCGCTTCTTTATGCTCCATCATGAGAGCGGAGCGTTGCGAAATGGTCGAATCTCCTTCGAGACAGAGATCGACGTACCTTTTTATGACTTCAATCGGCATACCAGATTGCTTGAGGCATTTAATGCCATGTAGCCAGTTAATCGATTCTTCGTCGAACATCCGAATATTATTTTGATTGCGCTGTACGCTTGGCACCAGGCCTTTATCCGTGTAAAAGCGTACAGCGTGCTCAGTTAGTCCCGTTATTAGGGCTGCTTCTTTGACCGTATGCATGTGAATCCTCCTCGGAAAATAAATTTTTAAAGATGCCTTGACTTCGTGTAACACGAAGGTCATAGGCTTATTGTAATGCAAATAAGCCGTAAGTGGAATCCCTCTCTGCTGTTCCTGATTCAGGGGTTACGCGCCGTTTGCTATTAGACATTTGAACATTAGGAGGAATTATAATGCAAACCGTAACATTAAACAATGGTGTAAAAATGCCGATCATCGGCTTTGGTGTCTACCAAGTTCCGAATGCTGAAGAATGCGAGAACGCGGTATATGAAGCGCTGATGGCTGGTTACCGCCTGATTGACACCGCAGCCGGTTATCTGAACGAGGAAGCGGTCGGACGCGCGATCAAGCGCAGCGGTGTACCGCGTAAGGAGCTATTCATCACGACCAAGCTTTGGGTTCAGGATGCTGGTTACGAGAGTGCCAAGTTGGCGTTTGCCAAATCCTTGAAGAAGCTTCAGCTCGACTATCTCGATCTATACCTTATTCACCAGCCGTTCGGCGATTACTACGGCGCTTGGCGTGCGATGGAAGACCTGTACCGCGAAGGCAAGATCAAGGCGATCGGTGTCAGCAACTTCTTGCCTGACCGCCTGATGGACCTCGTCGTGCATAACGAAATCGTGCCCGCGGTCAACCAGGTCGAAACGCACCCTTTCTACCACCAAATCGAGAGCGCCGCTTTTATGAAAGAGCAAGGAGTACAGCACCAGTCATGGGCCCCGTTTGCTGAAGGACTTAACAACTTGTTTGGCAACGATGTGCTGGCCTCGATCGCAGAAAAACACAACAAGTCCGTAGCCCAGGTCGTGCTTCGCTGGCTTGTTCAACGTGGAGTCGTTGCTATTCCAAAATCCGTGCGTAAAGAGCGGATCGTCGAAAACTTCAACATTTTCGATTTTGAGTTGAGCGCAGGCGATATCGAACAGATTTCCACTCTCGATACGCGGGAAAGTCTTTTCTTATCGTACCGCGATCCGGAAGTCGCCAAGATGATGGGCAACTGGAGAGTCGAACTGTAAACCTTGATCGAACCGTAAACTCATCACGCGTTTCTCCTCATCTAATAAGAAAGGACAAGGAGGGTTCCCCTTGTCCTTTTTCTGTACTTGATTGCAAAATCCAAGAATAGTAAAACTGCTGCTAAGGGTGCAACGAAATCTACACTCCTACCATTACAGGTAACACACAGAACCATCGAGACATCCATAATTATCTTGCCTGCTGAATAGAGCGATGCCAGTCCAACACTTTATTTTCTTTGGGCAACTGTAGCAATAATCGGTATTATTTTTTTCGTTGCTCTTTTTAGTTATTTATTTATTGTCATAAAAAGGTGGCTCAAAAGGGATCGCAACAAATCGTATCATCGGTGATAATTACTGTATATAATGAACTCGTAAAATACACATGAAAACAGAGACTTTCCAGTCCAATTTATATAGGAAGGATCATAATATGAATATATATTTGCTTATCTTTTTTATTGCAATCATTGCTGGTAGCTTACTGTTTAATATCTTTAAGAGATCTAGAGGAAAGGACAGCAAAACTCCAGATATAGTAACATAGGCGCATCAGGTACACATTAATAAAGGGAGCTGGTATTATCTATAATTCATTTACTTCAATATTTTTCGTTGTACTTGCTATAATAATTCAAATAACGATACGAAAATTAGAACCTCGGATAAGTAAGAGAACACTGATGAAAGTAAGAATTGCAATAATAACAACAGTCCTGCTTATCGGAGTCGTGTTGTATATCATTGACCCTCAGTGGTGGATCATTGTAGCTTTTGTATTCTCCTTTGTAATCTTGTTCGTGATTACTGCTATTTTTTTATTGAAACGTTGGCGAGAAAAAAGTTGAATCAGAAAAAAAGCCTTCCTTGTTGATAGGAAGGCTTCCCACTTTATCCCTTAATTGCTCCCTCCGCGATGCCCTCCATGATGAATTTTTGGAAGAACGAATAGATCAAGATAACCGGGATGGAGGTCAGCACAAGTGCGGCGAGAATGAGCGACCATTCCTTGTTATACTCCCCGAAGAGCATATTTGTCGAAAGAATCAGGGTGTAGTGGTTCACATCCGTCAGCATCAACAATGGAAGTAAAAAGTCGTTCCAAATCCACAGGAAATCCAAAATCGCAATCGTAACAGTGATCGGCAGCAGCAAAGGAAATATAATACGGAAGAACGTTTGGAACTCATTACAGCCATCCATCTGTGCCGATTCCTCCAGCTCACGCGGGATGGATTTGACGAATCCGTGATACAAAAAGATCGCCATATTCACACCCAAACCGATGTAGATCAGTGCCAGACCATACGTACTGCCTTGGACGGACAAATCTTTCGCCATCCGTGTAAGCGGTATCATAATGGAGTGAAACGGTACCAGCATGGATGCGACAAACAGGAAGAAGATCGCACTGCTCATTTTTCCCCGTGTACGAGAAAGCTTGTAGCCCGCCAGCGCAGAACAGATCACGATGCCGCCTATTCCGATAAAAGAAATGAGCGTGGAATTAAGAGCACTGTTCAGCAAATGGGTCTTTTGAAAAGCCTGGCTGTAATTTTCAAAATGAAGCTTCGTCGGCAGCGCCGTAAAGGATGCGAACATCTCACCCTGCGTTTTAAAGGAATTAATCACCGCCATGTAGATCGGGAAGAAGGACACCACAGCGCCCACACAGAGGATCAGCGTAATCAACAAGGAGTTGGCTTTTTTCAGACTCATGCCTCCACCTCCCTCTTCTTCATCACACGTAACTGGATCAGCGTGAAGATCAGCACGATGGCGAACAAAATAACGGATTTGGCGCTTGCATAACCATAACGGAAGTTGTTGGAAAACGCCTCCTCATAAATGTTCATCGTAATTACCTGCGTACTGCGCCCCGGCCCTCCACCAGTCAGTCCATAGACGACCTCGTAGACCTTGAAGGCACCGTTCAGCGTCAGGAAGAAACAGATGGTAACCGCATGGGTAATCATCGGCAGCGTCACACTTCTTAACGTCTGGAACGCGTTCGCCCCATCAATAATAGCGGCCTCCTTCAAGCTTTGCGGTACACCTTGAAGCGCAGCCAGATAAATGATCATCATATAGCCGACACCATTCCAGAGCGACACAATAATGATCGAGAAGAAAGATACCTTCGGATCGCCCAGCCACGATTGGCCCAAAAAGGCGATAGCTGTCTTTTCGGCAATCTGCGGCAGCACGGAGGAAAAAACGAACGTCCACATAAATGCGCTAATAATGGTACTGATCATATTGGGCATAAAAAATATCGTCCGAAAAAATCCTTTGGTACGTGTACGTGATTCAATCAGCACCGCCAGAGCTAACGCCAGCACATTTTGCAGTACAATCATGACCAGTACATATTTGAGCGTGAACCAGAGGGAATTGAGAAAATCCGGGTCTTCCTTCAGCGCCTCGACAAAGTTTCCCAAGCCGATAAAGCTGTAATTCGGATTCAATCCGTTCCAGTCTGTAAAGCTGTAGTACATGCCGCTGATCGTCGGAATAAGCAGGAAGATGGCATAAAAGATCAGCGCCGGGGCGGTAAACGCCAGCAGCATCACGTATTTTTTATAGATTTTAAAGGGCATGGAGTCTCCCCCTCCTGATGTATTTCTGTAGGTTTCCGTTACTTGTTCACTTTGTTATACGATTTCCATGCCTTATCCAGCGCCTTAATCACGTCATCCTGCGAGAGCTGGCCTGCATAATAGGATTGCAGCGATTTACCTGCCTCATCCTTGACCGCTTGCGGGATGGACGGATCTTGATACGACTTGCCTGCTTTCACATACTCGGTAGCGTCATTGACCCAAGGATAGCTTTTGAACGTATGCACTTTAGAGATTGGGTTGAATTTCAATGATTCATAGAACGCGCTGGAATCCTTGTCATCCAACACATAGTTGACAAAATCGAGCGCAACCTCTTTATTTTTGCTTGTAGAGGATACAGCCAGCGAAGTCGAAGTGGACAGATTGATCAATGTCGCATTCGGATCGTCGTTGATCGGCAGCGGAGCTACCCCAAAATCCATCTTCGGATCTGATTTCAAAATCGTTTCCGCAAACCACGGTCCTTGAATCCACATTGCTGCTTTCCCCGCAGCAAAGGCCGCCGATCCGTCATCCCCGCCAATTTCCAGCGCCTTGTCTGTACCGTTGCTGTTCACCAGATCAATAATGTCGAACATACTCTTCATTTCGGAAAAAGAGCCTTTGTCCTGATTCATCTGGTCGATAAAATCCTTATTCTGTGTGTTCATCATCGCACCTGCTGTCAGCGGCACGAACAGCTGTGGAATCCAGGATTCCTTGTAGGACAACAGGAACGGCTTCACATTATTCGCTTTCAGCTTCTCGACCACAGCCTTCATTTCGGTCAGCGTTCCCGGTGGCTTCAAGTCCAGGTCCTTAAATATCTTTTTATTGTACAAGTAGCCCCATGAAATCGTTTCCAAAGGAACAGCCACAACCTTGCCGTCTTTCGTCGTCACCGAAGGCTTCACGCTATCCATTAATTTGCTGACAAATGGCTGCCCGGACAAGTCCTCCAAATAGCCCGCTTTATAAAACGGAGGAATTTCATTCACTGCATGCAGAGCGAACACATCCGGCGCATCGTTGGATGCAAGTCTTGTCTTCAAAATTTGTGCGGCATTGTCGGAAGGCGGCATCTCCAATTGGACCGTAACGTCGATATTTTTATCTTTCTTTTCCTTCGCTACGAATGCGTTAATATATTTATCGTAATGCTCCTTCAAACGGGGCTGTGCGATAAACATTTTGAGATTAACCGTTTTACCGTCTCCACCGGAACCGCTGCTGTCACTACCTGAAGAATTCGCTCCGCACCCGGCCAACAACGTGCCAACCAGCATTGTGCTCAATACACCTTTCCACATCTTCATGCAAAATGACCTCCCCTAAGTTGAAAATAACTGTGACCCACTGGCTGCTAATTCCTTTGTACTATTCGTTTTGTATACGCTTTCATTATAGGATGAGAAGTCACTTCTGCCATTGGACACCATTAGCCTGTTGGGTTGGATTTTTTTAAACTACGGCTGTTAACAGCCTACATCATTGCTCCTTCCTCATTTCACCGGGAGCCATGCCAAAATGTTTTTTAAACACCCGGTAGAAATACGATACGTCCTCATAGCCCGCCATCTCCGCCACCGCTTTAATCGAAATCTGTTTATCTGCCAGCCACTCGCGCGCTTTTTCCATTCTCCGCTGTACAATATAGTCCGTTACATTTTGACCATACTCCTGCTTGAATACCTTGCTCATATACTCCTTGCTGACAAAAAAGTTTTTCGCCAGTTGCTCCAGTGTAATCGGCTCGGCAAAGTGGCTGTCCATATAGCGCCGAACCTCCTCCAGATTCAGCTTGTTCTTATACTTCCGCTGCCGAATGAGCTGCTCCAGCTCCTGCACATAGCATGTCGACACGAACTCCAGCGCACGAACCGCAGAGGATAGCGTGTCCTGCGAAAGCGGAAATCCAGCCTTGGCAGTGGGCATATCCAGCCCGTTGGACGCTGCCAGCTCTTTAAGCTGGGAAAGAAGCTCCTGCACCAGCCTGCCCAGCATATGTTGACTGGGTTCCCCGTAGCTCTCCAGCTCCTGCAAGACCTGCTTGCACGTCATTTGTACGCCTTCCCGGTTCAGCTCATTAAAATAAAGTCGCAGCAGTTGCTTATACCGGGACAGCTTGTGGAAGAACTCATAGTCCAGCTCCGCCGCCTCCTGCTGCTGTTCCGCTGCCTTGGCTTCCAGATCGTCTTTGCATTTAAGCAGCACCGCATTCAGCTCGACGGGATTGACGGGCTTCAACAAGTAATCGACGGCCTTGTACCGAATGGCATGTTTGGCATACGCGAAGTCGTCATAGCCGCTCACGACAATGATTTTCATATCGGGAAAATGGTTATTCAGCGCTTGCAGCAGCTCCACTCCGTCCGCGCCCGGCATACGCATGTCGGTAATCACAATCTGCGGGGATAATTCCCCGGCCAGCCTGAACGCCTCATCCCCGTCCTCAGCCTCACCAACCACCGACATTCCAAGCCTTTCCCATGCGCCGAATGTCTTTAGAATATCCCGGTTCCACGGCTCATCGTCGACAATTAATACCCGGATCATCCATTTCCCTCCCCTGCTGATGTGAATGGAATGCGGATGGTGACACGTGTACCGATTCCCGGCTCACTGTCTATCGTCACCCCGTAATTCACTCCAAAATTCATCCGTATCCGTGAAGCCACATTGCTTAATCCGATATGGCTACCCTGCGCCCAGATCGGCTCCTCCGATGCATGTTCCAGCCGTGCCCGTACTTCTTCCAGTCTGTCGGGTGCCATGCCGCTACCATTATCGCAGACTGTAATGCATATGTCTTCTTTCATAATCTCCACCCGGATTCCCACCCGCCATGCTCCAGCCTTACGATCCAGACCGTGCTGAAACGCATTTTCCAGCAACGGCTGAAGCGACAGCTTGGGCAGACGAACATCCAGCGCCTGTTCATCGGTCTCCACCTGAAACACCAGTCGTTGCGGAAACCGCCGCTGTTGGATGCGCATATAGTGGCCTACATGGTCAATTTCCGCGCGTAAAGAGGCCATATCCTGCGGCTCCCGTACCACATAGCGGAACATCTCACTCAGCGACCGAATCACCTCATACGTGTCCTCCGGCTTTTGGGAAAATACCATGCTTCCGATCATTTGTAGCGTATTTTGCAGAAAATGGGGGTGAATCTGCGCCTGGAGCGCTTTTAGCTCAGCCGTCTTTTTTTGTAAATTCATACTGTATTCCGTCTGGATATGCTCGCGGATTCGTCCTGCCATGCCATGCAGACTTCTTTCCAGCAACCCAATCTCATCCGGGCGTGTACTGGGTTCTCCGGCAGGTCCCTTGATCATATCCAGCTCCTGCACCGAACGCGCCAAATGAACAATCGGACGTGCAGTACGCCAGGCAATAAAAACAGCAATGCAGATCGAAACCAATATGGAGATCCCGCCTATAATAATACCGTACAGCATGGTCGAAAAAGCGCTGTGGTTAATGGAGGAAGTAGGTACGATTTTGACCAGCCGCAGCCCTACCACATCCAAATCATTATAAAATACATAATTACCGGCTGTCTTGATCATTCCCGGACCCGACCGAACATCACGCAGTGCTGTTAGTACCTCCGCAGGAGGCGACTGGTGGGCCTGCGACGGATACATCACCTTTCCATCTGAACCTGTAATAAAAACCTGATGCTGGTCTCCCCGCCCCAGCAAACCCAGCGTCTGATCAAATTGGGACCACAGCACATCCAGCGAAATAGCTCCCGTCTGCTTCTGATCTTCAAAACGCCGAATACTGCGCGTCAGTGTAAATCGTTCCGGGTCAGCGTGGCTTGTGCGAATCGAATAATCCTTATTCGCTTTCCACATCTCGGCATACTGAGGGGGTATACCGTTCACCGTCGTAATGTCATTTTGCATACCATTGAAGGTAAACAACGTTTGCGGCTGCTTCAAATAGAGCTGGATGCCGATCACATGGCTCCCGGCCGAATAATATACATTCGCCAGCGTATTGAGCATTTTTCGCTGTGCATTAAATTGGCTGGAAAGATTGCCCGGCTCACGCTCATTCAAATAATCACTCAGATCGGGACTGATCTGAATGCTGTAAATCAGGTGGTTCAGACGATCTAACTGGTCGCTGATATAGACTCCCGTCCATTTCATATTGGACATGTTCGTCTCCACCACTTCAGTTTCCATCGACGCTCTGCTCTTTTCAGCAGCCAGCACCGTGACGGCGATGACCGGCAACACAGAAAGGACGACCATCGTCAAAATCAGCTTGAGCTGAATGCTGCGTCGATACGGGGCTGTCAGTGCCCGAAACCAGCGGACTACTCGGGTTGGCATAGCGATGCTCTCCTCTGTTCAGCCATATGCGAAAACGCCCCGCTATACGCAGGGGCGCTCATTTTCCGGGTATTCCCGGCTGGACACATATATGATTTCATTTATATGTCAATTTCAGCTCATTACTCATCATTTACGCTTCTTCGATAATTATAACACTCCAAGGCTCTAATTGAAGCGTTTGTCCTTGAGTAACTATCTGCTCCCCGATCAGCTCCTTGCCGTCTCCATGCGGATACACAACTGAGCCTGCTTGTTCGGAATAGTTAAAATAATACCGAATCGTCCGTTCCAGCTCATTGGTACCGGATTTAACAATGATCGGATACGACGCTTCTTGATCCACTCCCCACACTCCCGCCTGCTTCGCGACAGTACGGAATAGTTCACGAATGACCGCCGAGCTTACGACACAGCCGATGTAGGTCGCCGTTCCCTGACCATAGCGGTTTTGCGTAATTGCGGCATATTTGCCCCAGTGCGGATGGTCGTAATAGGCCAACACCTCGGCAGTTGTCGGTGTAATCAGCTCCATCCACGTATCTACCTTATTCTCCTCTGTTGCCACTTCAAAAGGATTATCCTTGAGCGTTACATTCTTCGGCTCCACGAACAGGCTGTAATGAATGCCGCAAGCTTCGCTAATCACGCCCGGCTGCCGGGAGGTTCTCACCTGCACATGCTCATCGGTAAACCCGCTTCGGAACGTGTATACCACATGACCGCCGTTTTCCACATAACGGTTCAGCTTTTCCAGTAACGCATTCGGTGCAGAGTAGAGAACGGGTACGATCAAGAGATCATAGTCGTCAAAGGACTCCGTACCCGGATGAACGATATCCGTACCGATATTCAGCTTGTACAGCTCGTCATACAAGCGACGTACAATGTCATTGTAATTCAGCGGACTATTCATATTGAACTTGAACCAGTCAATCGACGTTAACGCTTCGTTACTGACGAGGATCGCTGTCTTGTTTTTCTTTTTCAGGTTTACTAGATGAGGGGATAATCTTGCAAAATCCTTCCCAATCGTCTGTGCTTCCTCATAGACAGGACTAGGTTCAAAATCATGACTCAGCAGACCCTTCCAGTAGGTTTCGAAGGAATTATGGATGGAATGCCAATGCCAGTAGGCCACCATATTGGCCCCGGAAGCCAGATGACTGAACGCTTGCAGCCGCAATTGCCCCGGATAAGGAACCCAATGGGTAAAAGCCTGCGCTTCCGTTTCCAGCACCAGATAATTATTATTCTTCGTGGAGCGCGCCACATCACCACCGAAGGAAATTTCAATCCCGGTCAAATCATCCTGTGTTGGATGGTAGATATCCACCCCCGTCACATCAAATGCTTGGGATGCCGCAAAATGATCCACATCCCGCTGAACGCCGAAGGAATGGCCTCTCCACTCAAAATCAAAGTTTTGCGTAACAAACTGATCTTCCCGCTTGTATTCATTCACGAGCGCGACCTGCCAGGCGAGGAAATCCGTGACCAGCTTGCGCTGGAATTGGGAAAATGCTGCGCCCAGGCTTCCATTAATCGTCCCAACCACGGAAGGGAAATCCTCCCAGCTATTGATCCGATTGCTCCAGTAATCAAGGCCAAATTTGTGGTTCAGCTCTTCCAGTGATTCAAATTGCTCACGCAAATGCTTAACGAATCGCAATTGTACATTCGGCCCGCTTGTGTTGTAATGCTTCGTTTCGTTATCCGTCTGAAAACCGATGACCGCCGGATGCTGACTCACCCGCCCAATTAGCTTGCGTATAATTCGCTCGGCATGGAACAGGTACACCGGGTTCGTAATGTCCATAATCTGACGGGCCCCGTATTTCCCCGGTCCCTGAGGGGTTGTCGCCAATACGTCAGGATGCTCCTTGACCAGCCATGTCGGTACAGCATAGGTGGGCGTGCCCACGATGACCTCAATGCCCGCCTTATGCATTGCGTCCAGCACCCGATCCACGGAGGTGAAATCAAACACTCCGTTTTGCGGTTCATGCGTACTCCAGGTGGATTCGGCAATTCGAACCACGTTGATGCCCGCATCCTTCATCATTTGAATATCTTGGTCCAGACGGTCATAAGGCATATATTCATCATAATAAGCAACACCATATAGCAGCTTTTTCATCAAGTCGTCCTCCAATATGTTCGTAGTAGTGTGTCATGTTATGCGCATTATTTTTAAATGCCGTGGCTTTTATGCGGTTTTGACAGAGATTGAACGGCTATGGGTAATTGCCAGCCATGCGAACCTGTCCGCTCTGCGGTACATTCGGGATATAGCCTGCAAAAGCCAGCGCATATCATACGGGTTGATGTTGTTTACATAGCTCTTCCTGATTCCAAAATGGAATCGTTTTCAATCAATCCTTATATAAGCACTCTCTTTTATATAAAAGCTTATATTATAGGATTTGTAAACGCTCTTTTATTATAGTTACATGTTAGGTACAATGAGATTGTCTAAGCCGTGTAAAATTTGCCCTAATCGAAGGTGATCTCATGATATTGAATTCTGAAGTTGATCCAGCTCTATTCGAAAATTGCCATTGGCTTCCTATCATTGACTGGAATGTGAAATTTTTCGGTGCTCATATTCACCGGGTAAAAGCAAACTGGGTTATGCCAGAAGAGTCACATATCGGTTTTGAAATTGTACTGATTTTGGAGGGTCGTCAGGAGACGATCATGGAAAATAACGTGTATTCGGTTGGTGTCGGGGATATTCTGATCATTCCACCGGGATTCAAGCATGTGAGTCAATGTGCTTCCCCAGACGGGATGTATTATTTCAGCACTCATTTTAATATAGATGATCCGTTGTTCCGTCAGGAGATGATTAAGAGCAATCAGCTTTTTTTTCCGGCCGGCACTGAAACGAACATGAAGCTGCAAAAGGTCGTGCACAGCTGGATTGGCATGATGCAGGAGAACGGAGAATATACGACAGCGGATCGTTTTCGCATGCAAATTGCCTTGTTCGAGCTGTTCGGCATATTCTCGCAAATGATATCTACCGGGATGGAGCCTACGCTCTCGCCCTCATCCGTTCAGTATGCCAAGGCCATTATGGAGGCCATTCAATCCAGATTCAAGCCTTATCGGAATGATGAATCTGCCGAGCCGACGTTCCGTATTGAGGATGTGGCAGCCTCCCTCGGGATCAGTCCCGGATACGCACAGGAGGTATTCCGCAAGGTATACGGCTATTCGCCGCGTCACTACCTGTCGGAGACGAAGCTGCACGAAGCGAAAGTGCTGATCCAGCAGCCCAATCTGCCGCTGAACAAGGTGGCCTCCCTGCTCGGATACTCCAGCTTGGCCCATTTCAGCAGACAGTTCAAGCGCTGGACCGGCACCAGTCCGCTCAAATACCGCCAAACGCTGAGTCCGGTTACTGAGCAGGATTAAGGTGATTACAGTTGGAGTACAAAAGTTTTTTTAAAGGATTTACACAATAAAATTTTCCAAAAAAATGTCGTAGGCTCTTTATTCAAGAGCTTACGACATTTTTTTATAGATAAAACTACTGGATGGAGAATGGCATACATTTATGTTTCTCACCTGAATGATTATTAGCCATTAATAGAACTAAACTGCGTATTTGCGAAACAAAAAATAAAGTAGTGAAATATTTTGAAGAAATTGATCAAATCAACACTTATTTTGGGTTTAATGCTGAATCTATCAGCGTTGACTGCACAGGCTGCCTCAGATCAGAATGAATTAGAAGGGAATTTCAAACCCCCAGTCGAAAGTAATGTAGGAGATCAGTTGTATATGGATGGTGTTCCATATTATTCTTCTGAGGACATTAAAAAATTTGATAAAGAGCAAAAAGAAGATACCCAAACTCTAAACAGATAAAATAATCCGATTACATAACCCTCCTCGATATGAGGAGGGTTTACCAATTACAAAAAGAGGTGACTACATATTGAGACTACGTTTTATTCTAATCATCATGTTGCTGCTGACTAATTCTATTTTTTTATTTGGATGTACAAAGACTAGCCAAGAAAAAGCTATAGATAAATCAGATGAAACTAGAAACACTCAATTGGAATATATACGACAAGTACATGTACGTCAGAATAGTTATTTTATTTTCAATTCTCATGATGATAGTCCTCAAAAGATTAAGATTAGTTTCCCCTATAGAGTAGAAGGCCTAAACATTAAAAAGGCATCTTTATTATTAAATAATGAAGTTGTATTAGATAATGTCAAAATAACTCTGATCAATGAAAAGGAATTGACTGTAAATATCAATTTTCTTCCTGAATTTAATGCCATTGAGGCCCTTCTTGAAGATGGGAAAATTGTACGATTAAATCCTGGTCAATACTATTTTGAAAAATTCAAGGAGGAAGATTTAAATGATTTTGAGAAGCAAATTCTTGAAGTTAAGAATTTTCATTTGAAATTCACAAACGGACACTTGCTTGCAGATATCATACTTCCTCAAGATAACAACTCCAAAATAGAATATCTGCTTCCGTCTCACATTAGAAAGTATGCGTCTGATTTAAAGTTCTCTCATCATAAAACAAATGATAACTCCGTTCAGTATACGTTGGAAGCCAATATATCCCACGATATTCTTCTGGAAAACAATGTGGATTCAATCACTTTTGATATTGGAATCATTCAAAATCACAAAAATAACAGGTGGTTCCTAATTAAAGGAAAGGTACCCGTAGCAGCTTCTGATTTTAAATAATAGAAATGTAAGATACTGCTTATTCAATATAATTGCAAAAAGACGCGGGTTAAAAATAGCAGAATACCGCGCCTTTTTACATCACAGCCTTACATCCCCTATATGCTGATGCACCACATACATCATCCCCATCAAGAACAAAGCCAGTCCCAAATAACCAATCCCGAATTTCCAGCGTGATGACGTGGGTACTTCGTAATATTTATCATTTTCAAACGGAAGGTAATCCATCTCACACAACAATTTAAGCTGATACGCATCCGGTGTCGGTATATGCTCCACACCATTCAGCCATACATCCTGGACAAGACACTGCTGTGGCAGCAAAAGCGTCTGCTCCACATCCAGACTTTCCATATACACCGTCACATATTGCTGCCCTTCCAGATCCGAGTAGGTATTAAAGGATAGTCTACGAGTATGCTCCGGTCCGGGCAGTGGGTATCCTTGCTCATAAAGATGCTGTACATTAACCAGCGGCTTTTGCAATAGAGATTGGACCTTGACCTCTCCTTTATTGCGTTTCACATATTTTTTGTACAAATCGTAGGCAAAAAGCGCCCATATCAGGAAAAATAAAAAGGATTTTAAATACACAATGACGACGATTCCACCCAACAAGCCTACTAGCCACAACCACCGCGTTACTGCCGTGGAAATCCGTCCTCCGTCAAGCGGGTGAATCGGCAGCAGATTGATCAGATTCAGGAAAAAACCGATATACGCCAGCGCATACAGTAATGGGCTATCTGTTACATAGGCTCCTGCATATACCGCCATAGCCCCAACCGTGCCCAGTAACGGGCCGCCCATCGCCACATACGCCTCTGTTTGCGCATCCAATGGATGCCGTTTCATCGTAATCAGCGCACCCAGAAAAGGAATAAACAACGGTGCCGACACCGGAAGTCCTTTGCGCTTGGCAGCCCATACATGCCCCAGTTCGTGCACGAACAGCAACAGCACAAAACCGACCGCAAATCCCCACGGGTACAGAAGCGCATAGAAGCCAATTGTCGTCGCCATAGATATCAGCGCACCGCCGAATTTACCGAATTTCAATAGAGCCAGCAACGACTTCCCTTTCAAAAGAAGCAGCGCCGCTGCACTGCCTAGATACCATTTGGATGAGCCGGATTTGGAATTAGCCTTTTTATCTTCTTCTTGCAAAAGCGTCCGCCTCCTTTCTCTACACTTCCATTGTATCCTGCTATGTACAGCTTGTAAAAACTTCCTTGCTTCAATTAATGTACAGCGTCTGTTCGCTTCATCAATTCAACGTACTGAATTAGCTCTGCCTTTTGCTGCTCCAAGACATGAATCCTGTTCGCTAACCCGGCAAAAAAAGCTTCGATTTGGTCCCTGATCACATTAGCCGAATGCCCTCTCCATTCATGCAGACGACCATACAACACCCGCGCCGCTTGTTCATCTGTGCGAAGCTGAGCGAGCAGCCATGTCAGCTCCTTTTCCGCAAGCAATAACTCTTCCAGTTCGACCCGTATTTGTCCGTTCAAATCACTGTCCGCCTCCTATGTATCCTACTGACTATAAAATAATTAAACATTATCAGTACCTTGTTACGAGCCGCTGTCAGCTTGGATGAATTGCTCTATCTTGTGCTGAAGGTAATACAGAAATTCATTCGTATGTTGCAAATACCATTGGCTAAATTCTGTCATTGAGGAATCAAGCTGCGTTACAATCGGCTGTAATCGGCGGCTTTGACTTGTATGCATATAGCGGGAAAGTCTTACCCTCACACGCTGAAAATCCGCATCGCATTGTTGCGCGTTTGCCTTCCATTTTTCGGCTACAGCAAGTAAATGCTCCGGCATGACTTGAATCGTACCCGCAGAAGCAGATGTAGCCGCTGTTACCAGCGCTGCCTTTTGAAATTGAGTTAAGGTCTGTCCTAATTGATGTATCCAGCCGTCCACCGTATCCATCAGGTTGAAGTCAGATGGAATACGCGGAGATTCCGTGATTCGTTCGCCTGTTACGGGATCGTACAGCGGATTAGAGATATAACCGTTCTCATCAAACTTATAATACTCAAGGGAGTGATAGTAAGGTCCGCCCAACGTGTTGTCAATTTGCTCTTTTAACCCTATGCCGTCATTAGCCGTTTGATAATTACTGTTGATATGGTAAGAAGATCCTACGTGAAGATCGTATCCTCCCCCAATAAAGCTGGCTATCATATCACCTGGATGAAGGAAATTCGTAATTTGATGGTCAAATTCGCCTTTTTCTGCTTTATCCCTGTATTCTGGCGTCAAGCTGGAAATAACCGAAGGCGCACTGAATGTAACAGCACTCAAACCCGTGTAAGCTGCTGCATATTGTGCATTTCCTCCTCCCAGCGAATGTCCAGTTAGCGAGAAGTTATAGTTCTTGTATTTGCTTTGTAAATCCTTCGCATAGTCCTCTGCCTGATAGAACTGGTTTGAGCTACCGAACAAAGCCTTATCTACACTCTTTTCTTTTTTCCCCATCCAGTTGTTGAACGCCGTGAACCCTAACTCGTCGTCCATTTTCTTCATATTCTCGTTGTAAGCATCCGAATGAATATTTAAACTACCATGAATTTTTCGGTTAATTTCAGGAAGTGCGAGGGTCGCATCGTTATACAAATCCTGTGGATCATCTGTTTCTGTCCCACGATAGGCAATGACAGCCTGATTCGTTTCATCGTTGTAAAATGTAGTAGCCGCTAATCCTGAGTCTTCACGATTAATGGAGTCCAGTACCCTCCAGCCTGGAAGCTCTTCTACTTTTCCACCTGCTTCCCGATCTTCATATGCTATTTTTGACATTGTTCTATAAGTTTTATCGTCTACACGAGTTGAAATACTCATTTATGAAAACTCCTGTCATCGCATCTTAAAACAAGATACATTAGTTACAAACTCTAGCTCAATTCATATCCTTTCTCTAATAAGACCTTCTCTAGCTCAGGGCTAATTATAAAATCAGAGGTTTCCTGTGTCTTATAATTTACTGAAATATCAAAGGTCTGTTCTTTTTGGCCCTTTACATTTCCTTTAAAGTTTATTGAATAAGCTACATACTTTGGTAACTTGTGTTCATAGGTGATTTCTACGTCAAGCTTGTATTTCTCCTTCAAATATTGGACAGCCGTAGCCTTCGCTTTACTGATCAGTTCAGCATCTTCATCTTTACTCACCTTTTGGCATCCTCCCAATATTAAAATTAGAGCTATCAACACCATCATCCCTTTTAGATACCGGTGGCCGATTCTAATCATCCCTTTCATATGCACAACGCCCCATCTTATATCCACAAAATCCCTTTTATGAATTGTACCTTTTCTCTACGGAAACAAACAATACGCCTTTAGGCTTAAGACATGATTAAGTCCACAGCATCAAAAGGATGTATAAAATCCACGTTCTTAGCTGAATAGTTTCAGTTCAACAACAAAATTATCCATATTTTTCAATAATAATTTCGGTTATGCCCTTATAATATTCGCCTCCAACTATTAATTACTTGTCTAATGAATTTGTATTCGGATAGGTTCCATTTTCGATAAGGACTTTTTCTAATTCGGGACTTAATAGCAAAATCCGAAGTTTCTTGAGTTTCGTAATTCACAGAAATGGTGAAATCCTCTTCCGCATGGCCTATTACATTACCATTTATATCGACCTTACTCGTTACATAAGTTGGAAACTTTTTTGCATATGTGATTTCTACATTTAATTTATACTTATCCTTCAAATACTGGACAGCCGTATCCTTAGCTTTATGAATTAATTCAGCATCTTCATCTGTATTCACCTTTTGACATCCTCCGAGTATTAAAATGAGGACTATCCCCAACATCATTCCCTTTACTAATCTGCCACAGCTAATTTTAATCACCTTTTCCACAACGAAGTCATCTTGATCTATATCCACGACGCCCTTTCTCTTTCCATAAATTGTATCGTTAGTTCCCCTGTTCATTCAATAAGCTTTTAGACATAGAACTCATTTCATCCTATAGTAATAAATTGGAAAAGTATTTCCATCCGTATAGTTTGTTAGTTTCATTTTTCGCATAATATTATCCATATGTTTCAATAACCATCCGCATGTGTCCACGATCACGCCTGTTCTGTTATCATAAAAGAAAACGGAATGACTCAGGAGAGGATTGCGAACCATGAGCTTTGAACTTACCCGGCGGGTCATTAGACAGCTATGCAGTCAAGCCGCTTATGACGACGGGGATGCCTATTATCGGGCCAAAAGAGTGGCCTTTACGCAAATAGATCATGATGATGGTGTGTATGAGGCCACGGTCAAAGGCAGTCGCTTTTATGCCGTTGCTGCTATGATCCGCCCCAACGGCAGTATCCGCGCGGAATGCACCTGTAACACATTTCAGACTACCGGACAGTATTGTAAGCATATTGCTGCCGTTCTCATTAACGCCCATGAAATGCTGCACGGAAAAAGCCTGTCTGTACGTTCTTATGCTTCCAGACTCCATTCGGGCATGACCCCGGATTCAGTAAAAGGAACTGAGAAAGACGGAACCTACACCGCTACTGATGCTCAGCATGATCACGCCCGGACCGCACGCTTCTCTGGCATCACGCAAAGTGATCTCCAACTGACCGACAGTATGCTAGAGCTATTCAGCAGCAAGAAGCCGCTTCGCAGCACCCCTACGCTGCTGGATACTCGCGCTATTCTGGATTTTCAGTTTGTGATCCGTCCCTTTGCCTACGGCTACCAGAAGTACATGTTTGGCATAGAGATGAAGGCCGGACCCAAACGGTTGTATATTGTCCAGAAAATCCGTTCGTTTCTCGACAGCATTGATCGTGGCGACAGCTACATGTTTACGAGAAACTTTTCATACGAGCCTCAGTTATACCGATTTCGGCTTGAACATGATGCCATTCTCCAGCAGTTGGTTCAAGTTCGCCGCAATGAGCGGATGATCCGGGAAACCTCGGGCACATATTCGTCCTCTGTCAGCCACATGAGTGGAGAACGGATGCTGCTCATTCCACCTGCAGCCTGGGAAAGGCTGCTCCCCTTGCTGGCAGCAGCACAGGGCGTCCAGTTTGAAATTCATGGAAACACAACCGAGGGTATTCCTCAGTCAGGCAACATGCTGCCGCTGCAATTTGAATTCGACAAGGCCGAGGCTGAAACCGAAGGCTACCAGCTAAGCATTCAGGGACTGGCTGATCTAACCATTATGGAAGACTACGGCATCGTCATTGCCAATGGCAAGCTCGTAAAGCAGAAGGACGATCCGCTGCGACGTCTGTCCGAGCTAAAACGGATGGTGGAAGTCCACCACAAGCGGAAAATTCAGATTGCACCGGAACAGATGGAGTCTTTTATGGACAAGGTTGTCCCCGGGTTGACGAAGCTTGGACGTGTCCATATGACACGATCTGTCTCTGAGCGGGTCACACAGCAGCCATTGAAGGCGAAGCTATATCTGGATCGGGTAAGAGACAAGCTGCTGGCAGGACTGGAGTTCCAATACGGGGAAATCATCGTGAACCCACTGGAAACCGACGAGCGGAAGCCTGACAACGAGCGTATTCTGATACGGGATGGGGAGCAGGAACAACAAATTTTGGATCTGATGGAGCATAGCTCCTTCGCCAAGACAGACAGTGGATATGTTATGGAAGATGAGGATGCGGAATATGATTTTCTATATCATACGGTGCCACAGCTGGAAAAGCTGGTAGAGGTGTATGCCACGGGTGCTGTTAAATCGAAAGTAAACAACACCCTGCCCACCCCGAAGGTACGAGTAGAGCTAGACGAACGTACCGATTGGCTTGAATTTAAATTTGATATCGAAGGCATTCCGGAATCCGAAATCCGCTTGCTGCTAAAATCATTGGAGGAAAAGCGAAGATATCACCGCTTGCCGAATGGTGCTTTGCTGCCGCTGGAAACAGAGGAATACAAGGAACTGATCCGGTTCATGAACGAAACGGGAATTCGCAAAAGCGACCTGGATGCCGCACAAATTCGCATATCCGTTACGCAAGGACTGTATTTAATAGATCCTCATGATCAAGGGAAGAATCTGACGCTGGGCAAAACGTTTCGCCAACTGCTGGAGAATATTCGTAATCCCGATCATCTCGACTTTCCAGTACCCGATACACTCGCTCCGATCCTGAGAGATTATCAGGTCTACGGCTTTCAATGGCTCAAGACGCTGGCGCATTACCGTTTCGGGGGCATTTTGGCAGATGATATGGGACTGGGCAAAACACTGCAAAGTATCGCCTTCCTCGTCTCTGTGCTGCCGGAAATTCGCAATCAGCAGCTTCCAGCCATGATCGTGTCCCCTGCGTCACTGGTGTACAATTGGCGGAATGAGCTGGAGAAGTTTGCACCCCATATCCGCGTCGCTATTGCAGACGGTAACACGGATGAGCGCAGTCGAATCATCAGGGGCGCAGCCCGGTATGATGTCATCATCACCTCCTATCCTCTGCTGCGTCGGGATACGGACTTGTACGGCAAGCTATCGTTCCACACGCTGATTCTGGACGAGGCGCAGGCATTCAAGAACCATGCCACCCAAACGGCGCAGAGCGTGAAGGATGTAAAAGCCCGTTATCGTTTTGCCCTTACTGGAACGCCGGTGGAAAACACACTGGAAGAGCTATGGTCCATCTTCGATGTTGTATTTCCCGAGCTATTTCCCGGTGGCAAAAGAGCATTTCACAATCTCACCCAGGATGTGATCGCCAAGCGGGTACGACCGTTTTTGCTGCGCCGCCTCAAGAGCGACGTCCTGAAGGAGCTGCCGGAAAAAATCGAATCTGTTCAGGTATCGCGGCTCCTGCCGGATCAGAAGAAGCTGTATACGGCCTATCTGGCCAAGCTCCAGCATGAGACATTAAAGCATCTGAATGAGGAAGGCTTCCAGAAAAACAGGATCAAGATCCTTGCGGGTCTGACCCGGCTTCGCCAGCTCTGTTGTCATCCGGGCTTGTTCATTGAGGGCTACACCGGAAGCTCAGCCAAGTTTGAGCAGTTGCTTGAGATCGTTACGGAATGCCTTAGCTCGGGCAAGCGGATGCTCATCTTTTCACAATTCACGACGATGCTTCAAATGATCGGACGTGAGCTTGCTCAGGAAGGAGTGCCCTACTTCTATCTGGACGGGCAGACTCCCGCTTCGGAACGTGTGGAGCTGTGCAGCCGTTTTAATGAAGGAGAACGCGATCTGTTCCTGATATCTCTGAAAGCAGGAGGAACAGGCCTGAATCTCACCGGAGCAGATACCGTCATTTTGTATGATCTGTGGTGGAATCCAGCTGTAGAGGAACAGGCTGCCAATCGCGCCCACCGGATGGGCCAGAAAAAAGTCGTGCAGGTGATTCGTCTCGTCGCGCAAGGTACGGTAGAGGACAAGATGTATGAATTACAGCAAAAAAAGAAAAATCTCATCGACCAGGTCATCCAACCGGGACAAGAAACCCTTTCGGCACTGACTGAGCTGGAGATTCGTGAACTGTTAATGATCTAGGCTGCATCATTTTTCCTGGAGGAGACTTCTGGATCATACCGCCTGGCGCTGAATGAATTCTATGTTCTTATGTTTCTTACCTGCACATCGCCGTGTGGCTCACGCGGCTGTGCAGGTTATTTTTTGTGATCAGACAAACCACCCGATCAGCAATGACCGTCCCTCTTTCTTCACAATCCCTCCAACCTGAAATGACTGGGGATATTTTTCAATGTTCAAACCATAACCAGAGTCCGTGAAATAGTACATTCCACGGACCTTGCATAGTTGAGTATAGTGGATTAATTTGAATGATGCTGTACATTAACAACGTGGGTTCGTAAATGTTCCTGTTGTTGAAGCTCTCCAAAAACCCTTATTTATATAAGAATTTAGATAATCCATAATTACTTGTTCGATGCAACCATATTTATTTGTATTGTACAACTATAAAATTTCATATCAATCATTTATTTAAAATTATATCTATTCCAACATTCTGATGAACCACCACATTAAGGAGGAACTTATAATGAACCATCCTCTTCATGATTCTCACAGGAATAAAGCAGTGGAGCTTATTGAGTATGAGTTAACAACATTTATACGCCGCGCAGTATACATTGATCAGTCTGAGCACAAAATCGGCACTTTGGAGCGCGCCACGTATCTGCTATTGAGGCAGCTCATGGAGTATGGCCCCACTCGTGTAAAAACGCTCGCAGATATGTTTCTGCTCGATATTTCTACCGTCAGCAGACAAACGGCCGCATTGGAAACCAAGGGACTGATTCGCCGTCTATCCGACCCTTCGGACGGGCGCGTCAGCCTGTTTGAAATCTCAGAGCTGGGTAAGAAACTGTTGCTGAAAGACAAGAAAATGAGAGTAGCCCGGTATTGCGAAATGCTGGAGAGCTGGACAAATGAGGAACAGGAAAAATTCGGGGAGCTGTTAGTAAGGCTGAACAAAACCTACATTGAGGGATAACCCCATACAGATGTCATAAAGCAAGATGTCACTGAAAAAAATCCAAAACAAAAGGTCCAATTGCGGTAGAAACACCCTGCAATTGGACCTTTTGTTTACTTATCCTGATGTGTCGTGATCGATCCTGATTAATCCTGCTTCAATACTCTAACTTCAATGGGAACCAGATTAGACTCAATCACGGAACGCTGAGGCTCAAACCACTCTGGCAGCATCAGCTTGTGCCCCAACTCGTTCAGCTCCTCATCCACGGTAAAGCCGGGTGGATCGGTCGCAATCTCGAACAAAATACCACCTTGCTCCCGGAAGTATACAGCATTGAAGTATTGCCGATCCACAATGCCGCTTGTCCCAAAGCCATGCTGGCGAACCGTTTCGTTCCACACCTGATGTTCTGCATCATCCTGCGCACGCCAGGCGATATGGTGAACTGTACCCGCTCCGCCGTTACCCCACGGCACATCTTTTACCGGAATGTCGATCAGGTTGCCCAAATCACCAGTCGCCTGATAGCGAATGTAGCCTGCATCTGCATCTTCTCCGATGGGAGTCATTCCCAGAATGTTCTCCAGCACGCCTTGCGTATGCTTGGAATTAGCACTGAACAGCACTGCGCCGCCGAAGCCCTTGATCGCTTTATCCGCTGGCACGCCGCCTGCCGTCCACGTGTTGGCCGGGCCTTCTTCCCGCTCCACCAGCTCAAGACGCAAGCCTTCATTATCCTGAAACTGAATAAATGATTCGCCGAAACGAGCTGATTTTGTGAAGGATACCTTCCAGCTGTGCAGGCGATTTTCCCAATAATCCAGAGTACCCGGCGGCACTACATACGTTGTAATTCCTACCTGCCCGCCTCCGAGCTTGCCCTTGCGTGTACCCGGAGCCGGAAAAAAGGTAATGATCGTTCCCGGGCTACCTTCTTCATTACCAAAATACAGATGATATACTTCAGGAGCATCAAAATTAATCGTCTTTTTAATCAATCTCAACCCAAGCACGCCTGCGTAAAAATCTACATTACCCTGCGGGTCTGCTGCAAAGGACGTGATATGGTGAATTCCTGCGGTTTTCAATGACATCTCAGTCACTCCTTTTCTTCATCTAATCTGATTTTATTTATACATTTCAAAATCCGTTGTAGCTGACAAATTGCCCAACTGGCTTACGGTATCCACGTGCACGCTGACCAGATACATCTTCTTTACCCAAGGTAATCAGCATAACTGGCACGAAATTTTCTGGAATATTCAATACTTCCTGTACCCTCTCCGGGTCAAAACCGATCATCGGGCAAGTGTCCCATCCTTTGTCCTTGGCAATCAACATGAACTGCATGGCAGACAGGCTGGCATTGCGGATCGCTTCTTCTCTTTGGAAAACAGGTCCCCGCTCGCGATAAAACTGGGTTACCGATTCCACCGTGCTGTCATACTCCTGCTTGCTCAGGACGCCCAGGTTCAGAAATCCCTCATTGAGGTCAGCTACTTTCGTATAAGCCTCTGTATCCCCCAGTACCACAATGGTCGCCGAAGCCGTTAATATTTTATACTGTTTACTTGCCTCATCATGCAGTCTTTGTTTCGTATTCGAATCCTGTACCACGATATAGCGTGCATGCTGTAAATTAAAAGCCGATGGAGCAAACTTCACCAGCTGGAATATCTCTTCCAGTTCTTTTGCATCTATTGTAACATCAGGGATAAATTTAGAAGCTGATCTTCTCTCTTGAATAATATTCACCAGTTCGCTCATGTTCAGTTCCACTCCTCGATATTATTCTCAAATGAATTATCTTTAAATTAAGAATATATCTTCGGAACCTTTCTGTCAAGTAAAACTATAAAAAATGTTTGTAAATATGTACATAACCCTGTAGCGCGTATGAGAAGGATTTTACATAGAATCATCGTCAAACACACCTTTCACAGATCAGCTGCCCGTATTCTCATCGTAATCGCTTCACGCTGCGCTTTGGTCAAACTTTTGAACACTAGCTCATACGAATGGTCAATCATGCTATACAAATCCTCTAATGGGAAGGTAGAATCAACCGTTACCGTGATCCAATGCTTTTTATTCAAATGATAGCCTGGCTTAATCGCCTTATTTTGCTCACGCAGGTTTTCCGCAATAACCGGATCACATTTCAGAGATACTTGGCAAATACCGTTCGCTTGCCTCAGGAGAGCAAATACTTTGCCTCCCACCTTCAGCACCAGTGGCTCAGGACCAAAAGGGTAATCCTCTATCGCTTCTTTTTTGCTTAGACCATACGTTACAATTTGCCCGTACATTAGCCTTCTCTCCTCTGCTCTAGTCATCGCTCTATGAACCTATTTGTGCCCTATTATATCACCTTCATGCTCTTCAAATACACCACGTCCATGCTACAATTAGGGTATCTGTGCCAAAAGGAGAGTCATTATGGATACCATTACACATACACTGTTCGGCTTGGCCTTATACGGCGCAGTCAAGAAGCCGGACATGACGCGCAAGCAAAAGGGCGCACTGCTATTCACCACCATTATTGGCTCGCAAATCCCTGATATAGATGTGATTTCTACGTTGTGGGATGTGTCGGGGCGATACCAGATGTGGCACAGGGGTCTTACCCATTCACTGTTCCTCGTTCCCGTATGGGCGGCATGTATTGCCTTGCTGGTGCGCTTGCTCTTCCGACAATCCGGCTGGCGGTGGTTTGGAGTAGCCCTGCTAGCTGTGTTCATTCACGATACGAGCGACCTGTTTAACGCTTGGGGCACAGGGTATTTTGAGCCTTTCTCGCAGATGAGAGTGACCTTCGGAACGATTCCGATTGTGGATCTTGTTCTATGGGCGTTGATGCTGGCGGGATTTCTCTATGTCCGCTTCCGGCGCTCTGCCCGGATTTCCTCGATGGCCGTCTACCGGATCGTATGGGCGCTGATGGCGCTGCATTTCACCGTCCAGACTACCCAAGGTATGCTCATTCTGCACCAGCAAAAGACACAAGCGCCTTATGAGCAGGCAGCGTTATCTGCCGATTTTGTCCCAGGTGTGTTCACTGTGATTAGCAAAAAGGACTCTGTAGTCACCTTGAGTAAAGGCTCCCTGTGGACAGGCTTTCATACAGTAGCAGAGTTGCTATCCCAGGATCAGGCTAATCTGGATGCGCTGTTTACCAGCAATCCAAAGGCACAAACGCTTGTGCAATGGTCGCCCTTCGTGGTCGTTGTAGACGACGGACAGCGTCTGGGCGTATACGACCCACGTTTCTATCGGGAGGGTCAATCCTTTCTGTACGAATTTATCGACAGTCCGTGACACGCTGTACTTGTCCTGAAGACTTAGCGATATTTCATATACTGTATCTGCAAGCTGAACAGCCCTTTCACTTCCCATTAGGAAGCTGGAAGGGCTTGTTCTGTTCGTATTGCAGAGAAAGTTATGCAAGAACCTTATATTTTGATATACTTCCGTGAGAGGCTGTATCGACAAATTCGAACGGTACTCTGGTTTAGTGTAATTCAATATGTAGATGTGTGAGCCTATGGAGGTGAACTCGTTGGATTTTGCTCTGATCCGCAAGGACCGAGACAAAAGAACGGTCGCAAATTGACTCTTTTTTTGCCTTTCGGACCTTTTCAGCCATGTGCTGAAAGGTTTTTTTTGTGATCTAAAATAAAGGTAGGAAAGGATTTGAATGCAACCATGGCAACCTCGAAAGCACTTAATATTTTGCAATTGAAGAAAATGAAACGAGAAGGTTTACCTATAAGCATGATTACGGCGTATGACTATCCGTCTGCTCGTTTGGCTGAGGAAGCTGGGATCGATATCATCCTTGTCGGTGATTCCGTAGGTAATGTGTTATCCAATTATAACTCCACACTGCCCGTCACTATGGACGATATGGTCTATCATACACGGTCTGTCGTGCGCGGTGCGGAACATACTTTTATTGTCGCGGATATGCCATTTATGACGTACCACGGGAGTAGTGAAGAAGCCCTTACTAATGTGCGCAGGCTCATGCAAGAGGGACATGCCCATGCCGTGAAACTAGAAGGGGGCATGGAAATTTGCGACACCGTGAAGCGAATTGTTCAATCCGGCGTCCCACTGCTGGGGCATATCGGACTTACACCACAGTCTGTGCATCAAATCGGCGGATACTTCATTCAAGGTAAAAACTCACAGGCCGCTGAGCGCCTTCTAAATGATGCCCGGGCCCTGGAGCAAGCGGGAGCTTTTGCCATCGTATTGGAGCTGGTGACAGAGGAAGTGGCGAAGAGCATTACCCGAGAGATATCTATTCCGGTCATTGGCATCGGTGCGGGGAGATACTGTGATGGCCAGGTTTTGGTGTATCATGACATGTTACAATACTCAGCTCCTTACCGAAAGAAAAAGTTCGTGAAAACGTATTCGGATATAGGTACTCTGATCCGCGACAGCATTGAACAATATGTCAAGGAAGTGAAGGATCGTTCTTTTCCGGGCGAAGAGCATGTTTTTAAGGCAAATGAGAACGTAGTAGAACGACTGTACGGGAATGCAAAAGTAAAGGCAGGGACCCTATAATGCGATTTCTGGTTGTAGGTGCAGGGGCGATTGGAGGCTACTTCGGGGGACGTCTTGTTCAAAAAGGAGAAGACGTGACCTTCTTCGTACGTCCTTCCAAAAAATCTCAGTTGGCAGAAGACGGTCTAATTGTTAAAAGTGTTCATGGGGATTTTCAGACGCCAATCCGTGCTATTACAAATGGTGAAGCTGCCGATCCGTTCGACTGTATTATCATTTCGGTCAAAGCGTATCATCTTCCCCAATTGCAATTCGATCTTGAGCCTTATGTCGGTGATCATACCATGATTCTTCCGTTACTTAATGGTTACGAACATTTTGACTTTTTGCGCAAGCAATTCGGTTCTGAAAAAGTGCTGGGCGGACTTTGTTATATTGAAACTACGCTGGATCATGATGGTTCTGTTGTTCAGACAAGTCCGTTCCACCGTATCGTCTTCGGTGAATGGAACGGAGTGCATTCAGAGCGTACACAATTGCTGCTGAATCATCTTGATCATGCAGGCTTCACAGTGGCACAAAGTCACGATATCCAGCGTGAAGTTTGGCAGAAATATATTTTCGTTGCAAGCTTGAGTGCAATTACAATACTGATGGATGCCTCGGTTGGGACTATACTTGCTACGGCAGAGTCACGTGCTATATACGAAAAGCTGCTGCATGAGATTGTCACACTTGCTCGCAACGCAGGGATACCGATTGATTCAGAGATGGAAGCTCATACACTGAAAACGATGGAATCCTTACGACCAGAGATGATGTCATCCATGCAACGCGATATGCATAAAAGGCTTCCGATTGAAGCCAGTCATCTACATGGTTCACTTCTTGCATTGGCTTCAACCAGTAATACTGTTTACCCCATACTCGAAACGGTATATGCCCGATTAAAGGTATACGAGAGCTTATTAGTCACCGTCTAGAATTCAAACTTTAAAGTCAATTAAAAGGGGGCAGCGGCAGCTTCGAAGGTGAAAATGAAATCTTAGACTGCCGCTGCTTTTCCTTTATTAAACTTTAAAAATCTAAAGAGTTCCTGTGCTTAAGCAAGCTTGCTCAAGCCCTTGAAGTAATGCTTCTAGCTCCTGCCTAGTTTCAGCGTTTGTAATTTCACCTTCCTGATTTAGCTTCAGGGTGATATGCGGAATAATGACCTTTCCATTCTCCACAATCTCTGCATTGATCATTTGCAATGTGAGCAGCAGCGAGGCATGCGCCAGATTGCCGCCCATAGGAGACGGTGATGCACTAATGACCGCTGTAGGTTTATTTACAAACTCACCTGAAGATACGAGCCAATCCAAAGCATTTTTCAAAGCACCCGGCACACCATTCCCATATTCCGGTGTACAGATCAGCACTCCATCCACTTGTTTCAATTGTTCCCGTAGCTCTCTTACGGAAGCTGGCCCCTCATCTACATCCAAGTCAGGGTTAAAATGCGGAAGATCCCCCAATCCATCATAGACTGTGAACATCATATTTTCAGAAGCCAGCCCTATAGTAGCCTTCATAAGCGCTGTATTGGAGGACTTTTGACGAAGGCTACCCGATATAGCCAATACCTTAATTTTCTGATCCACCAATATCATCTCGTTTCCTTATTTAACTGGCAACATCTTTATACTCAGTGTACTACAGATAACCCAGAATTAAAAAATGCCTGCGGCTTCGCAGGCATTCGTCAAATCAGGTATCCTTCTCTTGCTTGCGTTTTATCCCAATCAGATCGAGGAAGAAAACAAACAACGGAATACCTACAATCAAGCCCCAAATTCCAATCAGATGTTCAGAGAAAATAAGTACGACAAAGGTAAAGAAGATCGGTAAATTCGTTTTGGAAGACATCAGCTTCGGATTCAGGAAATAGGCTTCAATGGCATGTATCACCACAATCAGAATAACCAGATAAATGACATATTGAATGCCGCCGACACTGAAAGCAATCAGACCGAGCGGCGCCAGCGAGATAAACACACCTGCCACCGGGACCAATCCCAGCACGAATATGATGAGCGCAAGACCCAGCAGATTAGGAAAGCCCATAATCCAGAGCGCAATCGTGGTCAAGATACAGTTAATCAGTGAAATCAGCAGTTGAGCCTCCAGCACCTTCCCGAACGTGTCCAGGAACATACGACCAAAATGGCCCACTTCCTTGAAAAACCAACCCAGCTTGCTATCCACAAACGTTGCTGTAAAGCGTGTAATATAGGATTTTTCCATCAGGAAGAATAAGCTCAAAATAATCGAGACCAGCAGTTGTGTCCCCAATTGACTGACCTTCATCACTGCATTCAAGCCCGGCTCAAATAGCCGCTGGACATTCAACGTATCCATAAACTCAATGATGGTTTCATTCCATTGATTACGATCAGGATACATATATGCTTGCTGAATCATGAGATACACCTGCTTGACCTGTACAATGATTAGCGGCACCATTCGGTAAACGCCCCACACCATAATCAGGATTAGCAGCCCATACACCAGTAGCAGCACGACCATTGACGGCACATTGACAAACCGCTTGACCAGCTTATTCACTCCGTTATAGATACTACCAATCAAGATCGTAAGCAGCAGTGTTAACAACATAATATTCATCATGCTTCTTAACATAAACAACAGCAAAACGATTATCGCAAGGACGGCTACCCGCCTGACGCCCGCATGATTCATCCAGTTTCTTACCATTCGTCTTTATTCCCTCTTTCCCACTTGACTGTCAACCTTGTAATCTGTCCTAACGATCAGCTTTCTCTTTTTAACAATTTACTGTTAGCGATCAATAGAGAACCTACCATGACCAGAATGGCAATGGACCACCAAAATGTATTCTTGGCATCATCGTGATCTACAATAATGAGCCTGATGACAGCCGTAATGCCAATATAGATGAAATAACGTAAAGGAAAATGGAAATTGGTTTTAAAGTACTTAACAATTAATGCAATGAACTCAAAATACAAGAAAAATACAAGCAACTCTTCCGTGAATTCGTAGTAATTCTTATCCGACTCTGCAGACAAGAAAACATAGGAAAAGATGGACCATGTTTCTTTTAGCAGCAAGAAGCTTAAAATCAGTCCGACCAGAAACAACGAGATATTCAGGATCATTTGCAGAAAACCAGGTAATTTTTCAATATGCTTCATAAAAGCGTTCACTACAGATCCCCTCACTGGTTGTACAGTTTCTTTATTATATTATCGACGGAATACATGAAAAATGCTACATTACTTTTGGTGTAACCTTATTGAAAGTGTATATTCGCTCCGGTAATATAACCAATCGAGATAAAAACAAGGGTCCATACGAGAGAACCTGCGCTTGCGACCAGCATATATTTTCGAACAGGCATTGCGCTAATTCCAGACAAGTAGCTTGTCACATGCCTGACACCCGGAATGAAATAACCGACCAGAATGGTCCACAGCCCGAAGCGTGCAAACCACCCCTTCACCCTTGCAAACCGTTTCGGTGTCAGCCCGACCCACTTGCCGTGCTTATCCACTAACGGCTGTCCCAGCTTTTTGCCGAGCATGTAGCTGATCATCATACCTGTCATCGCCCCGATAAAGCTGACCAGCACAGACATTGAATAATTCAGTACCATGATGGAGGACAGATAGCCGACAAAGATCATAATAATTTCATCTGGAACCGGAAGGCCGATAATCCCGAGAGCAAGAAGTGCAAAAATAGAAATGTACCCATAATGTGTAATCATGCTCATAGCCCATTCCATAGGGTGCTACCTCCTGATCGGTTTTTTTTTGAAGGACGGGAACGGAATACGGCTAATCATCAGGAAAGACAGCACTACCATGAGCCCAAGCAATAATTCGGGTCGCAAATGCTCACTCCATAAAAACATAAACGACAAAATAACACCCGCAGCCGTAATTGGCATACCTACGAAGCCTGTACTAAAAGCCATCAGATTGAATCTTGCCAGCCTTACTGCACCGCATATCACAAACAAAACAGCCACAAGCGGCCCCATCCAATGTGTACCTCCCAGCTGGTAGAACAAGGTCAAGAAAGCAGGGGCAACGCCAAATGAGACCACATCCGCCAGCGAATCGAGCTGCTTGCCAAAATCACTGGAGCAATGCAGCAGCCTTGCCAGCAAACCGTCTAGCACATCCCACAAAGCAGCCACCATAATCAGAATAAAAGCGGTCGTATATTGTTCATGAATCGTGTAAAACAGGGATAGTACCCCTGCCCCCAGATTTGCCATCGTGCATAGTGAGGGCAACCAATTCCATTTCATACTGCTTGACTCCTTTGCCATAGCTTAACCTCCAAATATGACGACAAAACGAACGCCATCCCTGGTATTCTCCGCCATATAGCGAAAATCGTGCAAATCCAAAATCCGTTTGACGATCGACAGTCCCAGTCCCGTTCCCCCTGTCTGACGGCTGCGTGAAAGCTCGGCCCGGTAAAACCGTTCCCAAATTTGCTCCAGCTGATCGTCGGGAATCGTTTCTCCTTTATTTTCAATGGAAAAGGTATTGATTTCCCCGGAGCCTTCGATACGGATCGTAATCGAGCTTCCTTCCTCGGCATGCCGGATGGCATTGATGACGAAGTTGAAAATCACCTGCTCTAGCCATCCGGCATCGGCATGAATCGGCAGCTCATTAGCAGGGATAATGACCGCTTCCAGATGCCTTTCCTTTAGCAGATGGAACAGCTTGTCCACGACTTCCTCCACCAGCTCGCTCAGTATAAAGGTCGTTTTGCGAAGCTTGAGGGTGCCGGATTCCAGCTTGGCGAGGTCCAGCATATCCTTGACCAGTCGATCCATTTTGTCCGCTTCCTCCACAATCACCTTGATATAGTGGTCCTGCTTCCCGGCACTAACGCCATCCTGTAGCCCTTCGGCGAAGCCTTTAACAATACTAAGCGGGGTCTTCAGCTCATGAGAGGCGTTGGCAAAAAAGTCCTGCTGCACAGCCTCCATCCTCTGTTTCTGCTCCATATCCTCAACCAGTTGCTGGTTAGCCTCCTGAAGCTCGCGCAAAGCGGTGTCCAGGTTCTGGGACAAGGTATACATGCTGTAGGACAGGCTGCCCAGCTCATCATTTTGCCGAATCGGTGTATGGGCTGTAAAATCGAGCTTTGCCATCCGCTTGGCGGTTTTGTTCAATGCGATGAGCGGACGGGTCACCATTCGGGAATAGAACAAGGACAAAATAAGAATCAGTACAAAACCCCCGATGCCCAGGTACAGATAGAACCAGCGCAGAGCTTCATTCGTCTCGCTGATTTCCTGCAACGATGTCACTGTGAACAGCAGGTCGATCTCTCCGGTGCTTTGTCGCACAGGATAGACAATGACCGCATTACGTACACCTGTCCAAGGCTCCTTCCACTCTTCCTCCAGCACTTCAAAATTCTTGAGCTTCTCCAAATGGGTCTGCGACAAAGGAAACCATTCCTCCAAAGCACTAAACAGCAGTCCTTGCCGCTGGCTCCAGGTTTTCAGATCCGGCAGCACAATTTCTGTCACCGTACCGGACAACCTTACACTACCCTCTGTGCTCGACTCTTCCGAGGTCGTTCCTATATGTTTGGAGCCAGGCTTCTGAATGCCTGTCGGATAAATTAAATTGGCAGAAGAGATGCCGTCGGTTTCCAACACTTCACCTTCAACGGTTAATGAGTCGCCCGACTGAATCCGGGCTGCCCTCAGTTCATCTCCAAATTGGCTCATAAACAGAGACAACGATATTTTAACGATCTGCCCGTCTGCTTTTCGGAGATTGATATGGAACGGGTCATCCAGCTTTACTTTGCCGTCCAGCGTGACAATCGCCAACTGGTTCTTATTCTGAAGCATAAAGCGAGCTGCCTCTCGCGAAACCCTGCCCGATCCCCAAGCCTCCTTGACATAACTTTGACCGAAGCTTTGCAAACGGCTTTCCACACGCCCGATCTTCTGTTGCTGATAAAAATTTTCAAAAAACAGCAATTGACTTAAAATCACCATGCCGTAAAAACAAAGAAAAAATACAACGGTCATAATGAACAACTTAAAGGTAACTCCCCGTTTGTTCATTCTTCCTCCTCAAACCTGTAGCCTGTACCAAAAACGGTCCGGATATGGCGTGATTCACGGCCCAGCTTGCTTCTCAGCTTTTTGATATGCGTGTCCACGACCCGCGTGTCTCCTTCAAAGTCGATCCCCCACACCCGGCTAAGTATCGCATCCCGTGAAATGACCATACCTTTGTTATGTATAAGCAACCGCAGCAGCTCATACTCCTTGGGCGTCAGCTCGACTTCCGCCTGATCTACCTCAAGCCGATGAGCCATCGTATTGAGAATGGCCGTGCCGAACCGCAGGACATGCGACTCAGGCAGCACATGGCCATCCACCCGTTTCATCAGCGCGTTCGCGCGGGCGATCAGCACCTTGGGACTAAAAGGCTTGGTAACGTAGTCATCTGCTCCCAGCTCAAAGCCCAATATTTTATCATCATCACCAGATTTGGCGGTCAGCAAAATGATCGGCACACCGGAACGGCTGCGAACCTGACGGCATACCTCCCAACCATCCAGCTCCGGCATCATAATATCGAGTATGATCAGGTCGGGCTGCACCGAATCAAACCAGATTAGCGCATCTTTTCCATTGCCTGCTTCATAGACTTCCCAATTATTCTGCTTAAAATAATCCGCAATGACTTCACGGATACGTATTTCATCCTCCACGAGAAGAACCCTTTTATTCAATCGACTTCCCTCTTTCGGTCATTCTAGGACATCAGCATACCAAAGACATGTGTTCTTTATGTGTTCTTGGCAACTCTTATCAGCAGAATCCACCTTGGATTAGGGCAAATTTGTCTTGGCTCAGACCATCTCATCTCTTATGATCCTACCCTATAATAAGAAGAGATACAAAAAGCGTTAACAGGAGGGTAATATATGAGCAATCAGACCATTCAGTGGTTTTCCACTTCCAAAGCTAAAGCTTGGCAATCCCGATCTCATCATCCTAGCGAAACCCAAGAGCCTGCCAACCTGACCATTACAGGCGAAACGTATCAGCTTGTCGAAGGCTTTGGCGGCTGTTTTAATGAACTGGGCTATGTAGCCTTGAACCATTTGGAGAGCGACGAACGGGAGCAGGTGCTTCATTCTCTCTTCCACCCGGAGGGCGAACACAAATTCACGATTTGCCGACTCCCTATTGGAGCCAGTGACTACGCGCTGGAATGGTACAGTCATAATGAAACGGATGGCGACGTGGAGATGAAGCATTATTCCATCGAGCGGGATCAGCAGTATCTCATTCCTTTCATTCGGGAAGCGCTGCAACTTAACCCGGACTTGAAGCTGTTCGCTTCACCCTGGAGCCCGCCGACATGGATGAAATCGCCCAAGGCTTACAATTACGGCACATTGCGCTGGGAAAAAAATATTTTGAAAGCGTATGCATTATACTTCGTCAAATTTGTGCAGGCTTACCGCGAGGCAGGCATTACGATTCATCAGGTCCATGTTCAAAATGAAGTCATTGCCGATCAAAAATTCCCTTCCTGTGTATGGACCGGAGAACAGCTGCGTGAATTTATTCGAGACTACTTGGGCCCTGCCTTCGAGGAACACGGACTGGATACGGAAATTTGGCTGGGTACCATTAATGCCCCCGATCCGTGGGAAGAATTGATGAAGAAGACTTCGACCGGATTCGATGAATATGCCCATACCGTACTGAGTGACCCGGAGGCCTACAAATATATTAAAGGCGTGGGCTATCAGTGGGCAGGCAAAAATGCCATCCAACGCACCGTAGCCAGCTATCCCGAGCTTCGTTATATGCAGACAGAAAATGAATGCGGGAACGGAGAAAATTCGTGGGACTACGCCAAATATGTATATAACCTGTACCAGCACTACTTCACCAATGGCGTGAATGCTTATATTTACTGGAACATGGTTTTGGAGCCGAAAGGCAAGAGCACATGGGGATGGGAGCAAAATTCGATGATCACCGTTGATCCGGCGGATCGTAAGCGTACCCTGAACCCGGAATATTACGTGATGAAGCACTTTTCTCATTTTGTATTGCCAGGTGCGAGACGCATTGGACTCCATGGATCATGGACGGGGAATGCCGTCGCTTTCCGCAATGCTGACGGACAAACGATAGTGGTCATTGCCAATCCATTCCACGAATCGCGTGTGCTGAATCTGTCCGCTGGAGAGGATACGCATCATTTCGAGTTGGAGCCGGAATCATTTAACACCATCGTCATTCCTTCTTAACCGTCGTAGCTTTCCCAAACGCTCACAAATCATTACTCGTCACTGTCCGGTCCATCCGTATCCAAAAGTATGGTTAGTTTCCAAAATGGATGTATCCCCTTTTGCGTATAGTAGCCATAAATAGTATACTTGGAGTCACTACGGACAGGAGGTCGATGAACATCACTACTGTAAAAGACCGGATTGATTTGAAGCTGATTAATTGTGATAAGGAATTGACCCTCGCCGTCATTGGCGGGAAATGGAAGCTGATTATTTTATGGCATCTCGGCTTGGAAGGCACCAAGCGGTTCGGTGAACTGAAAAAGCTGATCCCCCATATCACGCAAAAAATGCTGACCAACCAGCTGCGCGAGCTGGAGGAGGATAAACTCATTCTTCGTAAGGTCTATCCTGTCGTTCCTCCGCATGTGGAATACTCACTGACCGAGCATGGCGAAAGCCTGATTCCGGTACTGAGAGCGATGTATGATTGGGGATCAAACTATCGCGAGAACGTGATTTGGAAAGAAGAAGAAGCGATTCAGGATGTAACACCCGTTTAATCAGCTTAACTATATATTTTCATGATGAAGACACCCCCGGGGATACCGATATCCGGGGGTGTCTTTTTTTCATTCTTAATCTTTTTCTGAATGAGCAGCTCCACTTGCTTCTTCCAGAGAATGAATGAGAAGTCTATGATCGATCGGTGACGACATGACAATCAGGCTCGTGTAGGTTCCATACTTATCGCACTGGTTACTAAACTCTTCTAGGGTGCGCGTCGAGTTGGTCACTACTTTTAATAAATAACTGTGATCTCCGCTTATACGGTGGCACTCGGCAACATGTGGAGATGTATGGACAAAATCAAGAAATGCATGGCAATCTCTAGTCCGAAACAATATATAGGCTGCCGTATCCTTTCCTATCTTTTCAGGAGAGATGATAGTGCGATACTCCTTGATAACCCCTTTTTCTTCCATTCGTTTAACTCGTTCTGTTACAGCAGGTTGGGACAAACCCACGCATTTCCCTAGCTCCGTCATTGAAATTCTTGCCTGACTTTGAAGATAAAAGAGGATTTGTTTGTCTACATGATCCACTTTGAATGCTCTCCTTTAAATTTAACGTTTTTATGAGAAATTCATTTAATTACTTTGTATAATCATCATAATGGATTGATTGCGTTATGTAAAATGAATGATTTATATTATATAATAAAACTCACATCGATAAGGCAAAACATGAAAAGATAGAAAGGATGGCTGCCCTTGAGTAAATACGTTTTAAATAAGGTAGGAACAGTAGCAGATTTAGAAGTACATATTGAAGAGGCTATTGATCGTACAATTGACGAAAAAAGACTGGTTGGTGCTGGTGTACAAGTTGCGCTTAATGAGGCGCAATATTATAGTTGCGTTGCCGGATGTCCAGACCGTGAACAAAAGTCTGGGGGGACCTCTCAGTGAGCCTATCCTTCTCCCGCAAAAATATAATTGCACTGGCCGCTATATGTTTGTCCGCATTGATGTTCGGCCTCGAAATTTCCAGTGTGCCAGTGATACTGCCAACTCTGGAAAAAGTATTGCATGGCGATCTTAAAGATATGCAATGGATTATGAACGCTTACACCATTGCATGTGCCACAGTTCTGATGGCTGTTGGAACGCTGGCTGACCGGTATGGAAGGAGGCGTATTTTTACTATCAGCCTCGTCTTGTTCGGTATTACATCCTTGATTTGTGGCTTGGCGCAAAGCACATCGGTTCTGATCATCAGTCGGTTTCTCCAAGGGGTGGGTGCTGGTGCGATGCAGATTTGCCAGATAGCAATTCTTTCACATCGGTTTCAGGAAGGACAAGAACGCAGCAAAGCCTTTGGCATATGGGGGATCGTGTTCGGTATCGGCCTCGGTTTTGGACCTATCATCGGCGGCATGATCGTGGCCGTGTTGAACTGGCATTGGGTTTTCCTGGTCCACGTTCCGTTAACCATCCTCACTTTGATTCTTGTTTTCGGTGGCATAGAGGAGTCCAGAGATCCGCAGGTGAAAAAGCTGGACATTATCGGCATCATCACGCTTTCGTTGACAGTTTTTGGCCTTGCATACTTTATCACGCAAGGGCCGGAACTCGGCTTTACCAGCAGAGCATCCATCAGCATCCTTGTTGCAGTAGCAGTAAGTTTCATTGTTTTTCTATTTGCCGAAAAGCTCAGCGCCCATCCGATGTTTGACTTTTCCGTATTCAAGATACGTAATTTCTCCGGCGCTCTCCTTGGCTCCATCGGCATGAACTTCAGTTTTTGGCCGTTCATGATCTATCTGCCGATCTATTTCCAGAGTGGCCTGGGTTACGGCATCGTAGCCGCCGGGCTGTCTCTCTTGGCTTATGCGCTGCCCACCTTGGTAATTCCGCCTCTGGCAGAGCGTTTTTCGCTCCGCTATCAGCCGCGCGTAGTCATTCCATCAGGTCTGTTCATCCTCGGTATGGGCTTCATTTTGATGAAATATGGCAGCGGCAGCGATCACGCCAGTTGGTTGACCATGCTCCCTGGCTCCTTGTTGGCTGGTATTGGGCTTGGCTTAACCAACACGCCTGTGACCAACACGACCACCGGCTCTGTTCCGAGTGCCCGTGCAGGCATGGCTTCTGGTATAGATATGAGTGCCAGATTGATCACTTTAGCCATCAACATCGCTGTGATGGGATTCATCTTGCAGGAAGGTATTCTGTCTTATTTGAAGGGTGCCCTTTCCGGGACTCTCAATGCAGTGCAATTGCGGTCTGTAGCCGAAAAAATAGCCGCCGGAAATACTGTATCTCTCAAGCAGAGTTTGCCAGAACTCTCCTCTCTGGATGCGTCTGGAGCCATCGTCCATGCAGCGCTTGTGCACGGCTTTGGCTTGATAATGCTCTACGGCGGTATTGGTGTCTGGGTTCTAGCCGCGATCAGTTTTATGATTTTTGGACCTAAGAGAGCATAAAGACAATCCCCGGGATAAGGATATCCGGGGTTCTCTTTTTTTCAATATAAAGGACTATCGGCAAGATAATAAAAGAGACGGATGCAAGTATCCGCTTTCATGAGTATTAAAAGTCGGTTTTCGTTACTCATCCTCATTTTAAGCCCTTGTTTGTGATTTAAGGCAGAGCTGGCTCTGTCCGCCTTATCCGACCTGACCACCCACGTGAACCTGCAAAGTCTCTCTCCTGCAACGCCCATCGTAAAACCACGGATTAGCCGTTCTTATCTGATCGAGCATGGTCTGGTCTACTATTCATTCTAAATCCCGCTCACAGATTAATCCCTACCCTCTCTCCAATCAACACAAAAAAGCCTGAGACTGCTTATCACAGACCCAGGCTTTACACCCATCAGCAAATGTTTGATTATGCTTGCAGCTTACCTGCACGAATATCGTCTGTCATACCTGCGTATGGCGCTTGAGAAATCAATTTTTCGTTGTTTACACCCGCATTTTCAATGAATGTAATATCTGCAAATTCAGGGACAACATATTTAGGATAGGTTTCGTATTTTTCACGCGATTCTTCCATCAGTGGAATAAAATCGTTCTGATAGCGTACAGTGATTTCGGGATGCTCATGAACCCATTTAGGGAAGAAAATAATGCCGTGCATCCGTTTTTCCTCTGGCATAAAGTTCAGGGAAACGTCCGTACCTGTCGGTTCAGTCCAAGATACTTTGTACACATTCTCCACCAGCTTCACCAGGTTGACCTTCTGGTCACGAACCCAACGTCCGCCTACCATGCCGCTATGAATGCGATAGTCGATGGTATCTTCATTTTTAATATATATTTCGTATTCCCAACCATTCTCGTAGGTGTAGATCATGTGACTGCCGATAAACTTGTCCATCTTGCATCCTTCTTTCTGTATTATGAGTTTTCATGAATTTGAACATCATGCTGAAAATAATAAGTATTGAATTTTAAACATGTAAACTCAAACATGTTTTTGATTACATATAAATTGTAGCACTGTGATATACTAATGTCAAATACCGCATTGCGAGGAGAGCTACGTTGAAACGTATATTAAAATATGCCATTTTAGGCCTGGTCCACAAACAGGAAATGAGCGGCTACGATATAACAAGCCAATTCAAGAAGGAAATCGGACAATTTTGGAGTGCCAAGCACAGTCAGATTTATCCTGAGCTCAAAAGGCTAACCGAAGAAGAGTTAATTGAATATCGCACCTCCATTACAGGAGCCAAGCTGGAAAAGAAACTGTACTGCATCACACCCAAGGGAACCCAAGAGCTGACCGAGTGGCTGTTGAGCCCCAAAGAGCTGCCGGAAACGGAAAAGGATGAGTTTATGCTCATGCTGTATTTCTCAGGCACCCTCCCCAAGGAAGAGAACAAGCGGCTGTTCGAGGATCAGATCGCCAAACGTAAAGAGAAGCTGGAGTATTTGTACGAAAGCAAAAAATCCCTCCAACTGCTGGACAAGAACCTCCAGGTTCCAGGCTCTCATCAATTTGGGCATTATTTGGTACTGAGTCGTGCTATCAATCGGGAAGAAAGTTATATTACATGGCTGAAAGAAACGCTGTCCCTGTTTGAATAGTCTTTTAGGAGAAAGCGATAAGAAGTATTAAAAAACCTTCAACGCCACGTAGATTCGTGGTATTGAAGGTTTTTCATAATACGTGCAAACTAAATACTTTAATCTGCCGTCGTATTGGAAGATCCATAATCCTCAATGTGAATATCCGTACTGAATTTTACCGGAATCGTGCTAAAGGTCGTGTCCCAATTCGCTTTGACCTTGCGCCATACTTTAGGATGCTGAATCCGCAGGGCTTCTCCGAAACCTCCAACTTCCACCCGCAGCTTATGCATTTTGGCTACGGTTTGTTCTGCTAATGAGTTGACTTTCTCCTGAAAGATACTCTCTTCTCGTCCGAGCAGCCGGTTATTGCCCAAATCTTCATTCGGATTAAAATTTTCCGAAATGCGTCCCTCTGAAGTCATTCTCACGCGGAAAGATATATCATCCCCCTGAACCATGGCCTTGATGCTGCTTTTCACTGATTTGATCTCATATGCCATATTTTTGCCAGTTTTGGGATTGATACTTTTCAGAAGACCTCCTTTCAGTTCGCCTTTGATCCACGTGAGTCCTTCCACCTCAGACTCATTCAGAAAACCACCGTATGTTTGCGTCTTTCCCCTGATGATTCCCGCACCCGCCAGCTTGATTTCACTTTCCGTCGTAATGACATTAGGCAATAAAAAGCTGCTGTTCGCTTTCATGGGTCCGATCACTTTAGCCAATGACATGGGCTTTAACATCCGTGAATTTCGTTTACGGTTTACGAAAATATCCTTTAATATAAAGGCCGGGGTCTGGCCGGGGATTTTCTCCTGAAGTGCATCACCTGCCGTGCCCGTACTGATCAGCAATTGAACGCTGGGTCGGATGTCATTATCCCTTAAAAAAAAGTCCAGCAACTCATACAACGGAACCTTACGAAGCAGACTGGAGCTGATAATGACCGTCTTCAAATGAAATCCGATAGGAGGACGATTGGTTCGTAATGAAATTTCCCTCAGCATCTCAAAGACGGAATCACCGGTTTCCGTAATGTTGAAAAATTTTTTAATTTGCGAAGGAGAGTTTCCTGAACTTTTGTTTTCCTCTGGCACTACGAATTGAAATGTCCCTTTAATTAACTCTTTCTTCGGATAATCTCCTCCTTTCCGATTGATTTGCTCTTCCTGCGAAGATTGTTCCGCTACATCCATAGCAATGCCTGTCTCCAGATTTAAATCCTCCACCGGAGAGCTGCTCCAGCAACCTGAAAGTGTACTGCATATCAGGAGAGCCGCCATTCCGAGTAATCCTAACCGGACTTTTTTCATGACCGCCCCCCCCTCCAGCGAGAAATAAGCAACAGCGGCAGTGGAAGCAATACGAATAAAAAGATAGCTGCATTCCCAAGGATCGTTCCTAATGAAAACAACTCGTTAAGGTTTTGGGGAATTTGAGATAGGATGTAAATGACCGGGAGCAGAATAAACAAAATCTTGGCATAAGAGCCATTCAAAATTTGAGAAGCCCCCAGCGAAGCGCAGTAAAATGCGATACTGAATGTGGCAAAAATTTGCATAATCCAGATCGACAATAATAGGGATTCGAAGCGTTCAAATACCAGATACTCCACTTCAAAGCTGCGAGCTAAATCCAGAAAAGGCCAGGTTCTGGTCATGACCCCTTCCACCGAAAAAGCGCCAATGCACAGGATCAACGCAGCTATATAAAAAACGGCCGCTATTCCAATCGCCAGACCGATCACCCTGGTTGCTTTCTCTGGTTTTTCCATGCGACAAAGAATGATAAGCATGCACTCAGTCCCCGTAAAAGTAAGCGTTGTAGTTTTCAGTGCTTTAAATACTGGCATCACCCCCTCCGACAAGACAGGACGCAAATTATTCAATTCAAAAACATTCAATCCCAGCAAGCATATCAACAAAAAAATAGACGCCGTAATCGGGAAAATGATTTGGCATATTTTGCCAAGTGCTCCAATGCCCCCCATGCACAGATACAGAGAGATCCACATAAAAGGTGCTGAAATCGCCCATGCCGGTGTCCCTTCAAGCAGGAAGAACGCTGTTACTTCCTCTACAGATCGAATTTCGAATCCGGCTATACAAACAAAGTAGATGACTAACAGCACGCCAATAACTTTGCCAGCGGCTTTACCTATGATCCGCTGTACATACTGGTAAAAGGTATTTTCCGGAAATCGTTGACTTAGTTTAACAATAATCCATCCGGACAGGAATACGATCCCCCCTGCCAAAAAAATGGATATCCACACGTCTGGCGACCTTGAATCCTCTACCATGACCCGGGGAAGCGTAAGCAACCCGGCGGCCAGCATAAAAGAAACAATAATTACTGTCGTCTGTAACGTTGTAATTTTATCTGCCTTTTCTTTTCCCACGGCCGTTCGGCCCCCTTCATTGTCGAAATCAGTCTTTGCGCTTGGGGTCTTTATGCTTCAATAGAATGGGTCTGTTTCTCATAAACTGGAGCGGTGCCCGTATGAAGTAATCCTTCCAGTCCCTCAACGAACGGGGAGCCGTTAGACTAAGGAACGGTACGCCGAAGCTTTTTAACTTCGCCATATGAATACTCAACATCAGAAAAAACATGATCACCCCATACAAACCGAAGATGGCCGCCGTGAACATAACCGCAAAACGAAGAACACGCATGGAAATCCCGGCGCTGTATACAGGTGTTGCAAAAGAAGAAATCGCTGTAACTGCTACCACAATGACGAGAATCGGACTTACAATCCCCGCATTGACCGCTGCCTGTCCAATAATAAGACCGCCGACAATGCCCATGGCCGGACCAATGGGTTTAGGCAGCCGTAGGCCTGCCTCACGTAAAATTTCGATGGAGATTTCCATAATCAGGACTTCAATCAGCGTAGAAAAAGGGACCCCCTGTCTCGCACTAATAATGGAAATGACCAGCTTGGTCGGAATCAGACCGGGATGAAATGAGATAAAGGAAATATAGAGAGCCGGTGCGAACAAAGATATTGAGGTTGCCATGAAGCGGAGAAATCGAATAAGCGACCCTGGTATCCATCGTTCGTAGTAATCTTCGGGAGACTGAAGCATCATCCCGTACGTTACAGGCATAAGGAGCGCAAAAGGAGTACCATCCAGCAGAATCGCTACACGCCCCTCCAGCAAAGCGGCCATGACCCGGTCCGGTCTCTCCGTATTCTGAATCTGCACAAACGGGCTAAGAAAGTTATCCTCTATAAGCTGCTCCACATAGCCCGACTCCAGCACTTCATCCATATCAATGGTTTTTATCCGGCGCTTTACCTCATCTACAAGCTCAGAATCAGCGATATCTCTGAAATACACCACCATTAGCTGCTTCTCCACTCGTTTGCCGACTTTGAAGGACGACATAGCCAGTTCCGTACTTTCTCCATGTCTGCGCAGCATCGCCGTATTGTCGCTGAGTGTCTCCGTAAAACCGACTCGCGGTCCTCGCAGCACCGACTCTGATATTGGATCTTCCACCCCCCGGGTATTTCCCTTGGGTGTACCGAGAACAAAAGCGCCCGGCATGCCCTGAATCATGAGTATGACAGAACCGAATAGCACCTTTTGCAAAGAAAATTGAACATCCAGCGTGTACTGTGTCTCTGATACCAGCATGACCTGACGAATAATCATATCCCGAAGCAATTCTCCCCTCGGAAGATCATCGCTCTCTAGCCCGGAGCTTCCCCAATCCATCAGCGGCTTTAAAATGTTCTGGTCCATACCAACCTTGTCCGTTAATCCATCCACAAAAAAAAGTGTGCCTACAGCATTCAGATTTTCCAGAAAAATCGACCGTTCGTTCACATCCGCCATATCCGCCGCTGCTTGTCTGATTTTGGTTAAATTGACGTCATAGTCTTCGGTAAAGCTCTCCCTTTCCTTCTCTTCTTCACTTGCAGACAGATTACGATCTGATTGCTCCGAACGGTCTTGTTCTTCCAGAAGCTTCAATCGCTCCATACGTCTGCTCTCTCGGCCATCCAGCGCTTTAATTTGTCGTACCGTCAGAAAAATAATCAAAGGTACAATGAACAAAAAGAAGGCTTCTATCCACACGGCCCACTTGGGTACATGAGTTCCGATTGCCTGCCACACGTCCATTCCTCCTTCACTTCCATCCGATTTGTATATATATTTACCGAAATTAGAAAAAAGATGCACGAGTATCGACCCGCATCTCATCATCAGATGCACATTTGAGACATAACAAGGGAGATTCCCTTCAAGGAATACTTATTTGGTGGAATAAAATTCTCGTCTAATAAAAGGAATAAAACGGTTAATTTGATAGGTGTCTAGCGATGCCAAAAACCCAAATCCATGATAGTATCATTTCATTCCATGACTAATGTCACGAATTTGTTGAATTCGTTGTCTATTATTCGAATTTGAAAAGGGGTTGTAGGTATGAAGAAGCACTTTTGGAAGAAAGCCGCTGTATTGAGTTTGTTAGCGGTCATTTTGGTAGGAGGAACGGCGGTAAGTCCCAAGCAGGCACAAGCAGCAGATATGCCTTACCTCGGAGAAATTACGATGTATCCTTACACTTTCGCTCCCAGGGGATGGTTAAAATGCGAAGGTCAGATCTTGAGTATTCAGCAGAATACAGCGTTATTCTCTCTGCTAGGCACTAATTTCGGTGGCAATGGAACAACCACCTTTGCTTTACCTGACCTGCGCGGAGCCTCCCCGATGCCGAATGTGGACTACTACATTTCAACTCAAGGTACATTCCCACCTCGTGACTAATGAGTGTGCAAAGCGCTATGCTATTTTTCTAAAGAAGAGGTGATCGCGTGCTCGAAGGCAATAACTTCACACGCAACAAAATAAAACCCTATCGTTTGCTGATTCCACTGCTGCCCATTATCGGCGGTGCGGTTCTGCTCATAGGGACGAATGAAGCCCATGCTGCTGGCTCGGAAAATGTAGTACTCAACAAACCCGTAACATCAAGCGGCTACAGCCAACCCTATGGCCCCGCCAGAGCAGTGGACGGCTCCTATGAGCCGACAAGCCGCTGGTATCAAGCCAGCAACGGTGAAAAATGGCTTCAGGTGAATCTGGGAGACTGGTATATCGTGGATCGTTACGGTGTAGCAGGTATGGGGATCATGAATGGCTGGCAGGATCAGCGTGATCCTTACAGTTTCCGACTGCAAACGAGCAGTGATGGAACGAATTGGGTTACCTCCGATACTGTTCAAAATAATGCTGACGCTCATTTTAGCAGAAGCATTTCCCCGGTGACTGCACGATACTTGCGTCTGTATATTGATCAAGGAAATGCGAGAAACAACCAATGGGCTTCTGTCATGGAATTTGAAGCTTATGGAGAAAGATTGCCCGTTCCACAGGCTCCAGGTCATTTTACAGGAACCAAAAAAGGAAATACGGTGGAATTAAGCTGGGATGCTGTTCCTTATGCGACTTCATACAAGGTCATCCGAAATGGTGTCACCTTGTATACAGGACCCTTAACCCAATTCACAGATTCTTCGCCATTACCTCCCGGTGCAGCTCTTTACAGCCTTCAGGCTGTGAATGTTAAGGGCGAAAGTGCTCCCGTAGAGGTCACGGTGAATATTCTGACCGATGCCGATTATGTTGCACAGGCTAAAGCTGCACTGGCTCCTGGCTTTGCATCAGGAGATTCGGCTGCTACGGTATCACAACGGCTGACACTGCCGCTGACCGGATTGAACGATACAACGGTAAGCTGGAGTTCGGATACCCCTGATGTCATCACCAATGAGGGGGCTGTCACACGCCCGCGCTACGATTCGGGTGATCGGAAAGTAAAGCTGACCGCGACGATTACAAAGGGAACCACTTCGGATACCCAAACTTTTGACGTTACCGTATTGAAGGTAGCTGCACAAAATACACTGGATCAGGCAGCAGATAGCCTGTCACTGGGCGATTTGTCTGCGGTGAAAGAAAATTTGTCTCTTCCTCTGTCCGGCTATGGTGGTGTCCAGATCGAATGGTCCTCTGCCAATCCACTTGTTATCGCACCAGATGGAACACTTAGCAGACCCTCCTATATTGATGGAAATACAGATGTTACCCTGACGGCTGTCCTGCATCTCGAAGGCTTAACGAAAACAAAGAATTTCACTGCACATGTGCTCAGTCTGCCGATGAACGATATTGAAGCCGTAAACGCAGCTTACGCGGCACTTGATGTACCTGTAACCACCGTAACCGGGGACGTATATTTGCCGAAAGAAGGCTTGAACGGTGTTGAGGTATCGTGGACTTCGAATCACCCCGAGTTCCTGGATCACAACGGTCATGTCACGTTCCCGAGCTATGTACAGGGCGATCAAACCATTACGCTGGAAGCTGTTCTGACAAGAGGCGGAGTTGAACTTCGAAAAACATTCAGCCTGCTCGTGCCCGCACTGCCCGTAAGTGCTGATGAAGCAGTGAATTTGGCAGCAAATACCCTGAAACTGGATTACCCACAGGGGATTAAGGATTCCATCACTTTGCCCAATACAGGAGCATTCGACACACGTATTGATTGGTCTTCGGATCAACCGGATGTTCTCAGCAGTACGGGTCAAGTAAATCGGCCGAAGTTTATAGACGGTGATGTGAATGTACAATTAAAGGCCACTATATCCAAAGGTTCAGCCTCCGTACAAAGATCATTCATGATCACGGTATTGAAGGCGTTGCCGAATACGCCCTATGTACGTTTGAACGGCAACAACCCGATCATACTGGAAGCTGGCAGTAGCTTCACCGATCCGGGAGCCAGCGTACTGGACAGCGTGTACGGTAATGTTCTGGTACCTGAACTAACAGGTATCGGCAACGTGGATACGAATACGCCCGGTGTATACGTATTGAACTATGCTTATAGCGATCATTCAGGTTGGTCGGCTGAGCCAGCCGAACGCCACATAAACGTGCTGCCCCGTACTATTGAAGCCGCAGCAGGCAATGACGCTACCGCCTCGGTGATCGTTACAGGCGCTTGGCCGGGCGCACGGCTTGAGCTGTACAATGCCCAGCAGGAGCTGATTGCGCAAGGAACCGCTTCTGGAGAAGGGAAATATGTATTTACACCTGTTCCTGAAGGAGTCAGCTACTACGTGCTACAGATCGTGAATGGTATGGAAAGTGCTCCCTCCAAATTAGTGTATGCACAGGGATTAACCGCCCAACGTGTAGCCGATTCCATCACAAGCCTGGCTGCACCTGCCGCCAGTGATACCCTGCTCAAGCTACCTGCTGTGCCCGAGGGCTTCCGTCTGACCATCAGCGGCACTAGCCAGCCGGATATGATTCGCACAGATGGGGCTATCTTCCCAGCAGCAACCCAAACGGCGGTTACTGTGATACTGGAGGTCACCAAGGTAAGCGATGGTTCTCATGCCTTGACACAGCAAATCGAAGTAACCGTTCCCGCAAAGGTCATTGTGGACACTGGCAATTCTAATAAAAAAGACGAGGACCATAACAACGCTGTTATACAAAAGCAGCCTGGATTTTCTGAACAAGGAAAAGCAGTCATCATCCATATTCCTTCTACTGCATTTCTGGACGGACAAATCAATCAGGCCCGTTTGGAAGGCAAGGCTTACGCGGATATTTATCTGGAGCAGGAAAAGAATATTAGTCAGGTTATTCTTCCCCTTTCTTCGCTGAATAAATGGGATACCATCGGAGCCTCGGTCATATCTCAATATGGAACACTAATGCTATCCAGTCATACCTTAACCGACATGGCCTCGGGTCAGCAGGACGTTACGTTGTCATTCCAGCAGGCAGATGCACAACATGCACAGCAAATACGCGATTGGGCCGGACAACAATCCAATCTGGAGCTGATCGGTGCGTCTGTAGAGATCGAGGCTAACGTTACAGGCACATCGCATATCGTTCTGCCACTGGATGCCGAATCCATCCGTGAATTGCAGGGCAAGGAACCCCAGTTTTCTATTCTCGTTATTCATGACAATGGAGAGCATGAGATTCTGAAAGGTACGGCAGTGAGGGATTCCAAAGGAAATCTGTCGGCTGTGGGTTTCGATACGACCCGGTTTAGTACCTTTGCGATTGCTGTCTCTACTGATACAAAGTCTCCATCCGATAATACAAACGCGCAGGACAGCACAACAAATTCAGCGGATTCGAAAGGCACAGCTCCGGTATGGCCGGATGCCCAAGGCCATTGGGCGGCGAAGTCCCTGCAATCGCTGGCAGACAAAGGCTGGATGCAAGGCTACAAAGATGGCAACATGCGTCCGGAGGGTGCGGTAAGCCGTGCAGAATTTGTATCCATACTAACCAGAGCGTTGGGAACCAATGGAGATGAGAGTGTGCCTACCTCATTTACAGATATGAAAGGGCACTGGGCTGCATCAGCCGTGGATGCCGCTCATCGTCAGGGATGGATCGAAGGGTTAAATGCTGAGACATTCGCCCCCGATGAACGTCTTACCCGTGAACAGGCGATGGTGATATTGTCACATGCGATGGCGGATAAGGCATCGGCTTTAGGCACGGTCACATTGCAATCCTATAAGGATGAGCAGCAGATCGCTTCCTGGGCTTCCTCAGCCTTCGAAAAGGCTGTTTCCTCAGGTTGGATCAGCGGATATCCTGATGGAACGCTCAAACCAAAGGCAGCCATTAGCAGAGGCGAGATGGCTGAACTACTGGTACGTATTTTCAAATAAGACTGATTAAGTACCCAATGGATTTAGATATATTAGTGGAGTGTAAGCAAAACAGCGCGGTTTCCGAGTTATTCGGAGACCGCGCTTTGTTTATGAATGATATGGACTAACCTTGCGTATCAATTAAGATTTTAGATTGACGCTTGTCTGAAATTAAAAGCTCCAAACACAGCAGTTGGCTCAATAAGGGCTCCTTCCTCAAGAGACACGGAGTCAGGAAGCTTATGCGCCTGATGCGCTTCAATCCGCCATCAGTCAGGCCACTGGTCAACGTTATTGTCTCACTAAAGAAGGAGCATCCGAAAGTTCACATTGAGGTCACAACTGTTCCGCAATTAACGAATATTTTATACAGCGTTACAAGTTAGAAGCCCGGTTTGGAAATACAGAAAATCGATATTAAAGCTCATGTACAAGCCTCCAATAATAATTCTTGTGTGGTGATTCACCCTTTTCGCTTCAGTAAATATATTGTTAATATCTGCAAAACGGGGGCGATGATCCACTTGTCACCTCTACAGTAGGGAGAAATGTGAGGAGGAGATAATTGAACATGAAACACAGAAAACCGTTCAGGTTCAGTGGTGCTTCAAAAAAAGAAGAGGATTGCAAACCACCTAAAGTTAGCAGAGAAATGGAAGAACTTCTCAAGCTGATTCAGGAATTAATCGCGATCATCCCGCTGGTTTTCGCTAATCCCTCTGCAGCTAATGTATCTTCATTGCAACAGATTTTACGCCGGTTATTAGCTCTGGCGAGTACCTTAAAACTTAAAGGCTCCGTTAAAGCAGATTTACTGGCGGCGTTGGAACTGGCTATCGTAGCGTCGGAAGCCACCCCTTTCTCTCCGATCGGCGTTGGAACCACATTGCAACAACTACTGGATATCTTGTTGTCTATCATTTTGCAGGAATCCATTGACCCTGCCCTTAAAGACAGTTTGATCAGTGCTATCAGAAGTGCCGGGACGGCTATCAGTATTGCATTGGGAGGCAGGTCAGGCACACCCGGGCTACAAGGGCCTGCCGGACCTGTTGGGCCGGGTGGTGCGCCAGGTCCTGTCGGTGGACCAGGACCTGTGGGTGCGGCAGGACCACAAGGTCCAGTTGGACCTGCTGGGCCTGTCGGGGCTGCCGGACCTGTTGGAGCCGCCGGCCCTATCGGCGCCGCTGGGCCAGTAGGAGCCGCCGGGGCTGCTGGAGCTACAGGCGCAGCAGGACCTGCCGGGGGTGCTACCGGGACCACGGGCGCAGCGGGGGTCGCTGGGGCTACAGGAGCTACAGGCGTTACTGGAGCCACGGGTTCGGGAGCGATCATTCCGTTTGCTTCTGGCGGACCTGCGATTTTGACAACCATTGCTGGTGGTTTGGTGGGCACTGCCAGTTTAATCGGCTTCGGAAGCTCGGCAACAGGCATTAGCCTTGTGGGTGGAACCGTAGACCTGACCGGTACGCTTGTCGGTCCACCGATCAACTTTGCTTTCTCCGTTCCACGGGATGGCGTCATTACATCGATTGCCGGATATTTTAGTACAACGGCCGCGCTTGCTCTAGTAGCTTCATCCTCAACGATTACTGCCCAGTTGTTCAGTTCGCCTACACCTAACAATACCTTTACAGCGGTTCCTGGAGCCGCAGTTACTCTGGCACCACCACTCACAGGCATCGTTGCCCTGGGTACAATTTCCAGTGGTATCACAACAGGATTAGCAATACCGGTAACTGCACAAACTCGTCTGCTTCTGGTCTTCTCCGCGACTGCTACGGGAGTTTCTCTTGTGAATACCGTTGTGGGTTATGCGAGCGCAGGCATTACCATTACCTGATCCAAGACGAAAAAGGCTCAGCAGGACTTGTTCCTGCCGAGCCTTTTCTTATTTGCATTAAAGTGATATTTTCACTTCTTCTCCATCTTCCCGAATGGTGAATGTTTTAATTTGTCCGTGATCAGGCTCTTGAACGATACCCGTCTCCAAATCAATCTTCCAATCACATAGCGGATCATAAATGTAATGACCAGATACCATCGCTTCGGTAAGCGGCCCTCCTTTGGGATGCGGGCTGGAATTTTCAACAGCGTAAAGCTTGTTCTCCGAAGTGCGAAAAACGGCGATTTCGTTATCATCCAACCGGATAGTCCGCCCAATTCTATTTGGGAAATCCTTACTGTTACCGACGATAAGCCACTCAGCATGCTTGATCATTCGCTTGATTGCTCCCTTCTTAAGGCATTATTTAAAAAGCATTCACACAACAGATGGTGTAACTACTTCAAATAAATTTTTGCGTGAATCGGCATCGTTGATGATCTTTTTCCAGGGATCTTCAACCTGCTGGAGTGCAAATTCGATCCGTTCTACTAAAGCTTTGCGATGATCTACATCGTGAACGACAGCCTTCCGTATCTCTTCAAGGCCGGTCCGTTCGACCCATTCCGAAGTACGTTCCAGATATTGGCCTGTTTCCCGGTACAGTTGCATCACGCTTCCCACAATATCAATTAATTCATCGTCCGTCTTCACTTTACAGAGCGAATCAGCCAACCGCGCTTTTATACCGCCGTTTCCACCGATAAAAATCTCCCAGCCTCCATCATTGCCTACAATCCCGATATCCTTCGTACACGATTCCGCACAGTTGCGGGGACACCCGTTGACCGCTAATTTAAATTTTGCCGGAAAATCCAATCTTTCAAATTTCCGTTCCAGCAACTCTCCCATTCCCATAGAATCCTGTGTGCCAAAACGGCAAAATTGCGATCCAACACAGGTTTTAACTGTACGAAGAGATTTCGCGTAGGCATATCCCGACGGCATATCGAGTTCTTCCCATACTTTAGGCAAATCCTCTTTACGGACACCAATCAAATCTAGCCGCTGTCCTCCTGTTACTTTAACAACTTTAACGTTGTATTTAAGAGAAACATCAGCTATTTTCTTCAAATCCTCTGGAGTTGTTACACCGCCGTACATTCTTGGAACAACTGTAAACGTTCCATCTTTTTGAATGTTCGCGTGCAACCGCTCGTTGACGAAACGGGAATCTTCCTCATTTTCATAGGTATCCGGGTTAATCATACCCAAGTAATAATTCAGCGCCGGGCGGCATTTGGAACATCCTTCATCATTATGCCAACCCAGTACATTCATAACTTCACGCGTTGTCGTCAGCCCTTTGGTTTTGATTGCTTCCACAATCTCGTCCCGGCTCAATGTTGTGCAGCCACATATTCCTTGCTTGGCTGACGTCTTGAAGCTGTCTCCAAGAACATACTGCAGAATTTGCTCAACGACAGGCTTACATCCTCCACAGGAACGAGTTGCTCCGGTACATGCCTTAATTTCATCAACTGTGGTCAGTCCATTTTCATTAATTGCATCCACAATCGTCTTTTTAGTTACACCGTTACAGCCACAGACAATTTCATCATCAGCCATCGTTTCAGCGGATAATGATTTCGCCCCGTCCTTGCTGCATCCAGTACCCATGAGCTGTCCATATATCTCATCTGTCATCAACGTTTGCTGCCGTACATATTTCTGAAGACTGGCAGATTCGCTCACATCTCCGAACAGCACAGTTCCAACAATCTTGTTTTCACGAAGCAGTACTTTTTTGTAAGTGCGCTTCCACTCATCCTTTGCTACAATCACCGTATGCTCAGGAGCAGTTATGAATTCGCCAGCCGAGAAAACATCCACCCCTGAAATTTTGAGCTTGGTGGAAACCACTGATCCCGCATAGCCTTCGGTATCCGCACCTGCCAAATGTTTGGCAATTACACTTCCCTGTTCAAACAGCGGGGCAACCAGACCGTAACAGAGCCCGCGGTGCTCAGCACACTCCCCTACAGCATATACATCTGGCATGGAAGTCTTCATCAAATCATCGACTACAATTCCACGGTTCGTTTCTATACCACTTTGCACAGCCACTTGAATGTTAGGCTTGATCCCGACGGCCATAACTAGCAAATCTGCTTCCAACTCGCTTCCGTCTGAAAACCGCAATCCTTGTACCCGATCTTGACCGTACACCTCCGAAGTTTGCATTTGCATAGCAAACTTGATTCCCTGGCGTTCTAGTTCTGCTTTCAGCATCGCAGAGGCTTCCCGGTCCAGCTGACGCTCCATCAAATCCTCCATCAAATGAACGACCGTTACGTCCATACCGAGATTGACCAAGCCTTTAGCTGCTTCCAGTCCCAACAGCCCTCCACCGATAACTGCTGCCTTTTTATAGGTTTTCGCCGCCTCAAGCATTGCCGAGCAATCGGCAATATCTCGGAAGCCGATGACTCCCGGCAAATCTTTTCCCGGAATAGGCAAAATAAACGATTGGGAGCCGGTGGCCACCAAAGCTACATCGTAATCAATTTCCAGTCCGTCCTCAGTATGAATCCTCTTTCTTTCTCCGTCGATGCTCCGTACCATTTTCCCAGTATATAAAGTAATACCTTGATCCTTGTACCATTGCAAATCGTTCAGTATGATATCCTCAATGGTCTTACTACCCTCCAAAACATAAGAGAGCATAATCCTGTTATAGTTCGGATGTGGCTCACTTCCAAGGACCGTAATTTCATATTTATCCGTTAATTTTAAAATCTGTTCGACCGTATTGATACCAGCCATACCATTACCTATAACAACAAGCTTCTGTTTACTGTTTATCATATACCGGTTCCTCCATTCATTCGACGACATTTTCTACCGACGACATCTCCTACGTTCCTAATAAATATTGTCTATATCTCTATTTTAAAGCAACAGGTCAGGCTATATGTGATTTCAATCACGATGTGGCTTAAATCATAAATTTCAAGGGATTTCCCTACTCCGATTCAAGGGATAAAGGTAAGAAGCTGAAATATAAGTCATTCTGGCCAACTCACGGGGTGTTGTTTTAATTCCTGAGTGAGCATAGTCATCTGATTCCTTTCTGCAAAACAGCCTACTTGCTACGGTCTTCCTCATTATAAATTTTATAGATTAATCGACAAAGAAACCGTCCTCTGGAAGAATGGAACTACCATTCAACTTGCTCCAGAGGCGGTTTCTTTGCTTTATGAATTATTGACTTTGACTCAAACGGGTAAAATATTCAGCAGCTTGCCGTGTAGTCCGGGGTGGACCCCGGCTGCAATTTTTTCCGTCTGCGTACTATGAACCATAAGAAATTTGTTTTTCTTTGTAAGCAATGGGTTTCCCCGGCTACCTTCTCCCGTTTCAAGCGGCATATTCGTTCCTGCTGATAGGATCACTATCGTCAAATACCCTTCACTGTCAACCTTGCAAGGAGCATAATGAAGTGTCGTTGAGTATAGCTCAACCACTGTGTTTTTAGGCTGGAAAAAAGCCTGAACATTTTCGCTATCATAGGTATTATTTTCAATGTCCTGTACTTTGCCGACAAGGTGGATACAGTCCGTCGCGGCAATCACCACCTCGCTGCCCTGATGATATTCCAGCCCTGTTAGTCCTGTATTCTGCCCTGCACAAAAGCCAGCCTGAATCGGGAGTTGGCCATACACTTCATCTTGAATCCGATGAATTACACCAAAGGCTTCGAGTTCTGCAACCGAGGGTACATAATGATTTCCCTGATTGGGAACGATAGTGGTTTCTTTTGCATACTTGATAAGCCCTGTCGTATTGAAATGAGTCAGCAGCCTCCCATACGGGCGGAACGCTTCACTCATTACCTCTTGAATGACCAGAGGTGCATTGACTTGATTCAGTCTTTCCATTGTATTCATAGCTTGACCTCCAGCAATGAATCTCCCGTGTGCACTCGGTTGTTTCCCAGCACCTTAACATCAGAGTATTCGGCTGTATTGGTCACAATAATCGGTGTAGTCATGTCATAGCCCAGAGCTTTAATCTCCTCAATATCAAACTCGACTAGCAGTTGACCTTTGGTAACCCGATCCCCTTCTGAGATATGCGTTTTAAAATGCTGTCCTTTCAATTTGACGGTGTCCATACCGATGTGGACCAGGATCTCCGTTCCTCCATCCGATACAATGCCAATCGCATGGCCTGTGCGGAAGGCATTAGCTATAGTTCCGTTGAATGGCGAAAGCAGCTTGCCGTCCTCAGGCACAATAGCAACGCCTTTACCCATGGCTCCTGTGGAGAATACCTCATCAGATATCTCGGATAAAGGTTTGACAACACCCGTCAGCGGGCTGAAAATGCTCTCATTCGTCAGCGCAGGAGCTGGGGTTTCAACTTCTTTCTTCTCTTCATGGACTGCAACCATTTCTTTTTCCATGGAATCATTAAATCCAAAGAAATACGTGGTAATGGCTGTGAATACATAAGCCACTGTAATGGCAATTACGAATCCGGCGAATCCTGTGCCGAAGAAAATCGGCAGGGATGCCAAGCCCGGTATACCTGGAGCAATGGCCACGGAACCCGAAGCACCCGTGATCGCCCCGGCGATAGCACCCCCGATAATAGCCCATACGAACGGTTTTTTGTAGCGGATACTAATCCCGTAGATGATCGGTTCCGTGATGCCGAACAAACCGGTTATTGCCGCTGGGCCTGCAATCGCTTTAACTTTTGGATTTCTAGTTTTAAGGAATACACCCAGTGCCGCACCTGCTTGTGCAAAGTTAGAAGGTGCCATTAATGGTTTCATGGTATCATAACCGTATACCGCAATGTTATTGTACATAATAGGTATAAACGCCCAGTGAAGACCCATAACTACCAGCAGCTGCCACCCAGCACCCAAAATGATTCCTGCTACAATCGGACTCAAATTATATAAGAAGGTGTAGCCCTTAGCCATTCCCAAGCTCGCATATATTCCAATCGGTCCAACCGCGATCAGAGTCAAGGGAACAATGACCATAAGACAGATAAGTGGCGTTATAAAATTTTTCACGCTATCATGAATAACCCTATTCAGGAATTTCTCCAGAATCGATAGTAACCAAACTGCGATAATCACTGGAATAACCGAAGAAGTATAACTCATAAGAACAACAGGAATATTGAAGAAAGTAATATCCGCTTTATCGTTATACAAAGTAATAATATTCGGGTATACCAGAGCTCCCGCTACTGCAAGCGCTACAAACGTATTTGCTCCAAACTTTCTCGAAGAAGTGACTGCAATCGCCAGCGGCAGGAAATAAAAAATACTGTCTGCGGCAGCGAACCAGATCGAATAGACACCACCTGTTTTGGTGAGCCATCCCAACGAGGCAAGCATTAATAAAAGCCCTTTCAAAATCCCGGAAGCCGCCAGTGCTCCCAAAAATGGTGTGAAAATACCCGAAATAATGTCTACTGTCTTGTTAAACCAATTACCTTCAGACGTGGAGGGCTGGTCTTGGATAACATTGTCACCAATACTGCTGATTTTGGAGATTTCTTTAAATACATCACCTACCGTATTCCCAATAACCACTTGATATTGTCCACCGTTTTCAACAACTGTAATCACTCCGGGAATATTTTGTGTTTTGTTCTTGTTGGCCTGATCCCTGTTTTTTAATTTAAATCTCAGCCGAGTGGCACAATGCACCAAGCTAGAGACATTCTCTTCTCCGCCAGAAGGACATAATAGTAAACTCATTAAAAATCACCCTTTCCAAAACCTTAAAGTAAACGATTACTCAAATGACGTAATTAACGTTTGAGATAACGATTACTCTTCTAAAAAATAAGAAGAAATTCGTGATTTGAATTTCATCGGATTAACTATTCATCTCGTTAATAATTAATATCGAGAATTAGTTGGGTAAACGTTTACCTTTTCGCTATTAAATTATCATTTTCCGATACCTTTGTCAAACGTTTTTAGTCACATCGCCACTTCATCGGCCTTTGAATCCCCGTTTCATATTTAATGAGTAAATACAACCTTTATAAGGAATACTTTAGGAACAACTTGTATCTTAAGGAAAAATGAATTGAATCGTATGGAGGTGATCATCATGTGGTCTAAAATAATTTCTTATATTCCAAGCTGGAGTACACTCTTTCAAGCAGGCGTCGCGTTGATTGTTCCGTTAGGGATTTACTATATAAATACCTCAATTTATTCGTTAGTCGGCAGTAAAGGAGCGAAATCCAAACATTCTTCTGATCGTCCGCTCTCCGACGAACATAACGAAGGTCATGCTGATCAGCAGCATGAACCAAGCTCCAAAATTTCAGGGAATTATGATTCCGATTTAAAATCGATCCGAGAGGCTATAGGCGAAAATAGTGATGTGCATTTTCGTGAGTTTGTAGTAAAGAAATTTCATGCACGGTCCGTGTTAGTCTTCATAGAAGGTATGCAGGATGAAGAGCTTATGAACAAGCAGGTATTGCAGGTCTTGATGTTTGACGGCCAGCAGGACCCACAGGAACAGCAGGAAAGTATAAGTAACTCTTTTATAAAAGATAGCTTGATGCCACTTACGCAAATTAGTGAAGTTGCTGATATGGAGGAACTGCAGGAGTTTATCCTTTTAGGCCATACTGCCTTATTAATTGAAGGAATGAAGGGAGCACTGCTAGTCGGGTCTCCTAACGGCTCTATTCGCTCCGTCAATGAACCAACCTCTGAAGCGTTACTTCGGGGTCCCAGAATTGGTTTTACGGAGGTATTAAGTGAAAATACTTCGATGCTTCGACGCCAAGGCTTAAATAAAAGTCTGGAAATGAAGAAATTCCAAGTGGGAAGTCGAATCAAAAAAGATCTGGTTGTCGCGTATATAAAGGATATTGTGAATCCGGATCTCCTCGAAGAAGTAAACAGCAGAATTTCAAAAATAGACATGGACTTTTTAGCTGAATCCGGTTATGTGGAGCAGCTTATTGAAGACAATTATTTAAGTCCGTTCCAGCAGGCTCACAACACTGAGCGCCCCGACCGTGTCATGAGTGCTTTGTTGGAAGGAAGAGTAGCGATTCTGCTGGATGGTACTCCCTTTGCACTTATTGTTCCGGTGACCTTCAGTATGCTACTCCAATCTCCCGAGGACTATTATGAGCGCTGGATTCCAGGGACACTTTTACGCGTGTTGCGATTTTTCGGAGCTTTTATAGCGCTTATGGGTCCTGCTTTATATATCTCTTTTATATCGTTTCATCCCGGTTTGATTCCAACCAAGCTGATCATTAGCATCATCGAGACCCGTCAAGGCGTCCCTTTTCCATCTGTCATAGAAGTTATGATTCTGGAAATCTCTATCGAAATCCTGCGGGAAGCTGGCATACGATTGCCCAAACCTATTGGTCCTGCCATGGGCATTGTGGGAGGCTTAGTCATCGGCGACGCTGCTGTCAATGCGGGCATTGTTAGCCCGTTCCTGGTGATTGTGGTTTCGGTTACTGCCATCTCTTCGTTTTCGATACCGACATATAGTGCGGGCATTACCTTGCGTCTTTTGCGTTTCGTTGGAATGTTTTTTGCAGCAATCCTGGGCATGTTCGGAACCATATTGTTCTTTCTGTTAATTTGTATCCATCTGACGAAATTGAAGAGCTTTGGCGTACCGTATGTGACTCCCTTTTCCCCCATGCGTCCAAGCGATTGGAAGGATGTGTACATTCGAGCCCCTATATCTCTGATGAAACGAAGACCCGTTATGATGAAAACTCAGCAAAGCAAGCGCAAATCATAGCACCCGGAGGAAGGAGGAATGATTGTGTTTAGACGTTCTGATGATAAGATCACATCCAAACAGGCGGCAGTATTCCTGACCAATACGGTATTGGGCGCAGGGATTTTGACACTGCCGAGAGGTGTAACTGAAACGGTAAAGACTCCGGATGCATGGCTCTCTGTCCTGCTTGGCGGATGTATTGTCATATTAGTGGTGTTGCTAATGGTGAAATTAAGCCAACAGTTTCCCGGAAACACTGTGTATCAGTACTCCAGAAGAATCGTCGGAACTATTCCAGGAGGATTTCTAAGTCTGTTATTAATTATATACTTTCTCATCATCGCTGGCTTTGAGATTCGTGTATTAGCGGAAGTGACGTTGTTTTATCTGCTTGAAGGGACACCCGTATGGGCGATTGTGATTCCATTCATCTGGGTGGGAAGTTATCTGGTTTTTGGAGGTATTAATCCCATTGCGCGGTTATACCAGATTGTACTCCCGATCAGTCTCTTCTTTCTACTCCTCTGTTTTGTCCTTAGCCTAAGGGTCTTTGAAATTGACCATCTTCGTCCTGTATTGAGTAGCGGTATTCTTCCAGTAGTTAAGGGGCTAAAGTCGACTGTCCTTGTTTTCACTGGATGTGAAGTCATCATGACACTGGTCGCTTTCTTGCAGTACCCTGAAAAAGCCGTAAAGGCCATGGTAGTGGGAATCAGCATCCCTTGGGTATTATACTTTTTGACAGTATTTATGGTAGTTGGCGGGTTATCGGTGGACTCAACTGTGACAAGTACCTGGCCCACCATTAATTTAATGCGCAGCTTTGAAATCTCCGGATTTCTTTTTGAACGTCTTGAGTTTCCGCTGCTGGTAATCTGGATGATGCAAATGTTTTGTAATTTCTGCAGTTTTTTCTTCAATGCCTCCTTAGGTATCTCACAGGTGTTTGGTCTTAAATATCGTTATGCTGTATTTGGCTTAATCCCGGTTATCTTTATCTCCACGATGACTCCTGTTCGTATGATGGAAGTGTTTAGCCTAGGCGATGCCATCGGATACATGGGAATCATTTTATTTTTTCTGGTCCCCGTACTTCTTTCCATCATTTTTATAATCAGGAAGAAGGGAATGAAGCAAAATGTATAGGCGACAAATCCTATCTTTGCTGCTTGCCTTCATTCTTCTGGTAACTCAAGCCGGTTGCTGGAGCAGCAGAGAAATTGAAGAACTAAGCCTGTATACAGGAGTGGCTCTGGATAAGGGTGAGCCCAGCACATTGGAAAAGGATCTGGAGAAGGAAGGAAGCCGTTACTTCAAGAAAAATAAAATAACTGCCACTGTGCAAATCGTCCCCAAAAAGTCTTATGGAAACGCGGCAAAACAAGCCGGTGGACAAGGCCCAAACTATATCAATATAGCTAGCACCGGGGATTCTTTACTTGAAATCTTCCGGCAATTATCCCTCCGCCTGGATCGCCCGATTATTGGTCACCATCTAAAGGTCATGGTGGTTTCCACCAAATTGGCAGAACAACAGACGATGCAGCAATTGATGGATTTTGTGCTTCGTGATAATGATATTCGTCCGAGTTGTTTTGTTTTCTTAAGTAAGGAACGAGCAGCTGACACCTTAGTTACCAAATATAAGTCCGAGGTCCCATCCATTCATATTCTGTATATGCTTCGTAATCATTTCAGAACCAGCAAGGTGATGAGGGGAGTCAATTTGTCTGAATTGGATGGGTTGATGCACTCCAAAAAAAGTTATATATTGCAAAACATTTCTGAATCCGAGGGAGAATTAGAATTTTCGGGTGCTGGTGTTATTAAAGGAGAAACTGGTCACTGGATCGGTAGTTTGGGACAACAAGACGTGGAGAGCATTGCATGGATTAAAGGTGATGTTGAGGGCGGAGCTGTCAAAACGTATGACAAGCGGAATGAAGCTATAACTTATGAGATCAAATCGGTAAAAAGCAAAATAACAGCTAAGGTGACCGAGGGTAACGAAATCTCGTTTCACGTAAAAATTGAATCCAAAGGACGTTTAATCGAAAACTGGGATGAGAAAGCGGACCCGACTGAGACACGAAACATGAAAGAGGCTGAGAAAGATTTTGAAAAAGAAGTGACTAGAAGGATTAAGTCTCTTATGCACAAATTACAATCAGAATATAAAGTCGATGTCGCCAGTTTTGGCGAACGTTTAAATATTGAGCAGCCTCAAGTGTGGAAAAAAGTAAAGGATGATTGGGATTATAAGTTCAGTAAAATACCTGTAACTTTCGATGTCAAGTTATCCATTACGGATTTAGGTTCATCTGCTGAATGAAGTCCTCCCTTGATGAGCCTGTATAATATATTGTGTAAACTCCCAAAACCATTAAAATGGAAATCGTGAGACAGTAATCATGAGATACGGCCAATCCAAAGGTATAGGCTGGTTAGCCTGGTCCTGGTATGTAACATTCCGGCCTTTCCTATCTTGATCTTGTAACAGCACATAATGGCAGTCTGACTGATTGGGGTAAAACTATAGTTAACGGAGCCAATTGAGCATCGCTTCCAGATCCTTTTCCCACCATTCATCGTATAAATGCTCATAGGAAGAGCAGGCATTATCTGTCGTCGTAAGTGTTCTGACTTACGTTAGAGTAGGTTCATATTGGAATTACGTATGTGAAGGTTTCAGCGAGAAGTGTAGACAAACTCGCACTAACTCAAATACCTATTAAAATAATGCAGGAGTTCCGTTTGAAAACTTTTTGCGGTAAAACTAAGCTCACGATTTTTATGAACAATTAGACCATGCGAAAAGCTCATTTTCGAACTAAAAGGAAGATGCTCTAGTCTGCCTGTTTTTAGTTCGTTGTGAATAGCTATTTCAGGAAGCAAAGCGAAACCTTTCCCACAACTTACAATTTGTTTAATCATCTCAAGACTGGATAGCTCTAACGCATCTTTAACCAGAATCCCGGCATTTTTTAAAACATCTATGGCAGTCGTATGGTACAAACAAGATGTGCCGCTACTGATAAAAAGCTCGTCATTCAGAATCTGGACTCCCGAGCTTTCCACTTGCCGAGCTATATTCTCAGATGCAGCAAAAACGATGGTTTCCTCCAAGATTGGATAAAAGAGAATATCATGGCGCTTAGGATTTTGAGGGACAATTCCAAAATCCAGCGCATAATCCAGCACACCATTTAGGATGTCTTGATGCGTTCCCTCTTCTATACGCAGATTCACGCGTGGAAAGTTTTTCATATATTCCTGCATAAAGGGAAGCATTCGTGTAAGAAAAAAAGATTCCTGTGTTCTGATATGTATTGTTCCACATTGCTGATCCAATTCACTCATACTTTCTTTAATGGATTGACTCAAGTGAATATACTGATAAGCATATTTGGAAAATATCTTCCCCGCTTCCGTAAGTTCTACCCCTCGTGGAAACCGATGGAACAATTTTTGTCCACAGATTTTCTCCAACTGTTGAATATGAGTTGTTACTGTGGACTGCACATAGCCTAATCGATCCGCGGCACGACTGAAACTTTTTTCTTCAAGCAAGGCAATAAAGGCTTGAAAAAAACGACCTTCCAATGAATCAATCACATCGATCATCCTTTATATTTCAATTTGCAATAGTAGACATTTAATTTATTCATTAGTCAAATATATACTTTCATTATACAATGACCATACTTCGAAGCCAATTGTTGTAACACCATCACATCATGGAGACATAAATATGTTGGTTCTTGAGGAGATGGAGATTGAAAGAAAATGATATTGGCCTCTTAATTAAAAAATCTAGAGAGGGATGAAGAAAATGAGGATTTGTTATCATCAGCAAAAGGTTGGGGATGTCGAAGTTTTTTATCGTGAAGCTGGCCCTAAGGATGGTCAAGTTATTTTACTTTTACACGGGTTTCCAACCTCAAGTCATATGTTTCGCAACCTAATCCCCCAATTGGCTGAACACTATCGTGTCATTGCCCCTGATCTCGCCGGATTTGGTCAAACAGTAACCCCGCCGCGCAGTCAATTTAATTTTACATTTGACAGCCTGTTCCAAGTTATTGAAGGGTTTACCGAAGCATTAGCTCTTAAACAGTATGTACTTTATGTGTTTGATTACGGTGCACCTGTTGGTTATCGTTTGGCAGTAGCTCACCCGGAACGAGTTCAAGCAATTATTAGTCAGAATGGCAACGCTTATACCGAAGGATTTAGTGACACATGGGGATCCTGGGAGACTTATTGGCATTCTCCAACATCTGAAAATCGTGAAAAATGCCGTGATTCCTTGACTCCCGAAACCATCCGCAATTTTCAGTATCTTCATGGATCTGATGCCAGCCTCGTTTCTCCAGACGGATACTCGCTGGATATTGCTTATATGTCGCGCCCGGAGGCTGAAGAAATCCAACTCGATTTGATCCTTGATTATAGAACAAATGTGGATCGTTATCCTGACTTTCAGGCCTATTTTCGTAAGTATCAACCTCCTTTTTTAGCCGTATGGGGCAAAAATGATCCCGCCTTTCTCCCTGCTGGAGCCCAAGCGTATAAGCGTGACATTCCTTCCGCAGAAGTGCATTTACTTGACACTGGGCATTTTGCTCTTGAAACACATGCCATAGAAATTAGTGAGATAATCCTCATGTTCTTAAAAACAGGATCTTAAAACGTCACACTTTTTTATCCGGATTCTCATTCCCATATGTAAATTATGAGCTTGAAAAGCTCAAAAAATCTATGTTAACATCCTCTTATTTGTCTGAATTATTTGTTAATTCAAAACAAAAAGAGGATGTTTTTATTTAAGTTTATACTAACAAATCTCAACATCAAAAAAAAGCAAGGACCTTTCACAATGCGTTTTTCAAAAAGCTAGCTCACCATAAAGGAGTTATCATAATTATTTCCGAAAATATTGTGAGTTACACAACATTTTCAATTTGAAACTCGACTGTTTTTCAAAGGACAAAGACGAGTGAAAAAACGTGCACCTTCCATCATCTCGTACTGGCCTATCATGAACGCTCGATCAAAAGCTCGGACGTTACCGTATCCGTAAGGCTACGCCGAACTGGCGGCACTGCTGCCGTACCCATACGGCTACATCCGATTCACGTGTCAGATCGACCGCTTCCTCAACCTTGAATTGTCATTTGTATTCATGCTCAATATTTAGTCTGGTTTCTCCCTGCAACCCTCCATCTGCTGAAGCTTGAAGCAACAGCTCACCTGCCAGATGCCCGGATTGCACAATAACGAGACACCTTCCTCTGTGTGTTCGTCTCTGGTTCCCCTTGAAGGGTTCATCACTGGTGAGGTCGCCGTTGTCTATTCCAAGGATACGACCATCTCCATGTAGTTTAAAGGTTAAATCAAATTCCTGATTAGGTACAATTATTCCATCTTGGTCTGTGACGGTTACTTCCACATGGGATATCTCATGCCCATCGGCTGGTAGAACCGTCCGATCAGCCTCCAACTTTAGAGCATAAGGAAGCCCGGCAGAGATTAATTCATGCTCACAAACTTTTTGATTTCCATTGCTGCCAATAGCCCGGATTTTGCCAGGTGCATAGGGAAGCTCCCATATGATTAAATGATCAGGGTAATCGGTCAGCTTCCTCACACCGTATGATTCATCGTTCACGATCAATTCCACGCTCTCACAATTGGTGAAGGTAACCAATCGTATCAATTTTCCACCGTATTCAGGAAATGTCCAATGATCTTCCATGGCCGGGGATTTCCAGTGCATCGTCCATGACGGATTGTATTCCGGCTTCATATGTTCGTGAAATACGGCTATGTGCACAACAGGCTGGTCTGACCATAAACTTTGTTGGAGATAGGACACAGGTTTGCGGAACCCGCAAGTATCGATCAGGCCCGAGGACCACCCTTTGGAGGGATAACTTGTTTCTCCCAGATAGTCAATTCCACTCCAAACAAATTGACCAATCACATAATCGTGATTAGCGACATCAAACCAGGGATTCATGGGCAAATAACCTTTAACCCGATTATCTTTACCACGGTAGTATGGAAAAGTCTCCGTTCCAAGGATAAGAGTATCTGGCATGGCCCCCCTATAGTGCTCATACCACTGCTCCTGATAGTTCAACCCCAGAACATCCACTCGTTGTGCCAGCATTTTGGTATGCTCTACCTTGGCTTGAATCAAACCTTCACGCAAGCTTATCGGTGTATTATGCGGCTCAAGCGCACATGTAACAGGCCGGGTTGGGTCTTTTTTATGGCAAAAGGCAACGAGTTGCTCCAACATCCTGAGCATGGACGGCTGACCCTGGTTCTCCACTTCATTCCCAACACTCCACATAAAAACACTGGGATGGTTCCTGTCTCTTATGAGCATCGCTTCCAGGTCCTTTTCCCACCATTCATCATATAAATGCTCATAAGAAAGAGATTTCCATTTGTCAAAAGCTTCATCAATCACCAAGAACCACATCTGATCACAAAGATCCAATAATTCGGGCGCCATAGGATTATGAGCAAAACGAATCGAGTTACAGCCCATTTCCTTCAGCTTCTGCAGCCTTCTCTTCATTGCCGTATCATGGTAAGCTGCCCCTAGACAGCCTAAATCATGGTGAATGCAAACTCCCTTCAACTTCAGGCTACTTCCATTCAGAAATAACCCTTTTTGGGCATCAAGGATCACCTCTCTTATGCCAAAAAGGGTTCGATAACGATCCACCTCTTTATTTTCACAATAGATAGTCGTTTGGGCTTCATAAAGCACCGGGTTGTCCGGTGACCATAATTCCGGTTCTAAAACACGCGTTTTTTGCTCCATTTCGCCCGTCTCGAAGCCCGAAAGAGTCACTCGGTTTTCAATTTTTCCTTTTACTTGTCCCTGTGAGTCCAGAATTTCAGTCACCATATTACACTCTACGGCATGCTCATGATGATTAGTAACCTGTATTCTGGCACTCACCTTGGCTTCATCTGGCGAAATTTCAGGTGTGGTGATGTAAGTCCCCCATTCGGTTATGTGAATATAATCCGTACAAATCAGCCAGACATTACGATAAATACCGGACCCCGAATACCATCTGTCAGGCGGAAGAATCGTATTGTCCACTTTGACAGCAATCACATTCTCCTCTTCCCACCGAATATATGGAGCCAAATCATATTGAAAGCTAACATATCCATAGGGCCGCTTGCCCACATAATGCCCATTGACCCAAACCTCACTGTTACTGTGAATGCCATCAAATTGTATGTATACGCGCTGTTTTGGAGAGGAGGGCTTCACCTTAAAATGCTTTCTGTACCATCCGACAGACCATCTCGGCAAATAAGCTTGATTGCCACCATACAGCATATGTGGATCAAAGGACTTTTCAATGCTCCAATCATGAGGGACTTGAAGGAGCCGCCAATGCTCATCGTTGTAGTCCATTTTCTCAGCACCCGCGTAATTTCCCTCTATAAATTTCCAGTCTGTTTTGAACGGCATAATCACTCTGCTTCCCATCATCTTGCCTCCATTTCATAAAGTGGATGAACGGATATAACAACAGTGCGGGATGACCATCACAAAAGGCGTGTTCTCATTACAATATTTGAAACACTGGTCGATCTTTAACAAAGTGTACGGGAAGCATCGGAAATTGGACAGAGAGTACATCGGCGAGATACTTCATCCCAGGCGCTTCACTTTCCGCATGTCCGAGCATGATAAGTGCTTTACTTTGGCCTTGATAGACAGCGTCTTTCACATATTCTGGCGTTTCCCATTCTGGTCCTTCACCAGCAATGATCAAATCCACATTTTCATTTTGAAATAATGGAATGGCTAGTTCACCACCTCCCCTGTATCCTACTAAGATTCCCACTCGTTCACATGGCAAGGAAGCCTCGCCAGCCACCCGTACATAACGAATATGTAGTTTGGCTTTGATATATTCAGCGATCTCCTTAACTTCCATAGTCGGAATAGTCAAAATGGCGGCCGTCGGCTGCTGTTTCACAATGTAGTTGTGCCAGCCAAGAACCTGAAGAAGCCCAACCATCACTCCATCCGGTTGATAACGATGTATGGTGTCATGAAACCGATAAATGCCTATACCTGCACCGGCAATTAGGCGAGATTTTTGCAAAAAAACAGGATCATGTAGTAAACATTCCTGCATCCCCCGATGACTATAAAAGATACCTTCATGCGTAATGATAAAATTCGCACCTAGAGAAATAGCTTGTTCTATCACATACTGCGAAGCACAGAAAGCGGTTACAATTCCTTGTACCTCAGTATCTATATATCCTGGTTCCAGCAGATCTACGGTGGTGTTGGGTGTACTTATTCCCTTTGTCAGATGCTTCACAATCTGACCCATAGTTATGGTCATACACGTATCCCTCCTCATGGAAAATGTAATAAATTATACCATTTTATTTTAAGCATGAGTGCTATCATTTCTAGCAAAACAGCCAGCTCCAAGGGGGCCAGCTATTGTACGAATGTATCTATTATTTATTTCAGAACTCCTAAAATGGAGTCGATTCGTTCTTTTGCTCCTTGCCAAGATGTCATGACCGGGAACCCATATTGCTCTCTTGCTCTCAGATTCCATGGATGAGGAATACAAAGCACCTTTTTCCCCTCCTCTAGCGCAGGCACTAAATTATGAGGACCATCATCAATCAGGAGATCATAGTTAATCAGGTTCTTTCGTTTACATGGGAAAAAGTTCTCGATCGGAATGAATGGCATATGCCTTTGAAGCCAGTTCCATTTCTCCACGACGGTCTTGGGTTCTGCCGCTGTCACAATAATGACATCAAAAGCATTGCAAAGTTTCTCCATTTCTTCTACAACATACTCGTCAAACAGTTCAAGCTCCTCAAACAAACCCGGTCGCCCATAAAATACATCAAGCGTGCTTTCCGGATGACGTAGATGATCGGTGTTCCAATCTAACATTTCTTCATAACGAAGCGGATGAGTGGGGAATTCACTATTGTTATGGTATATGGCTCGTTTGACGAGATGACAGATGGTATCGTCCATATCGACTGCAATGATTGGTTTTCTCATCAGCTTGCCCCTATCCATTCTGGTAAAAGTTTTCACAAGAGTATCATACTATAATTTAATATCTTGGTGAAGCTTAGGTATGAGTTGTCCCATTGGACTCACATTTTTCAAGATAATCAGCCAAGTAGAACGTTAGGTTTTGCTACATAAAGTAGGTACATGAATGGATTATATACGTATTTCATCATTAGAGCCGCCTAAGGCTAGGAGATGGATAGATTATGAATAAGAAAGCTGATGGATTTGAGGGTGAAAAGTTATATGTCCTTCCACCCTATATGTTGAATAAATTAAAATTGAATCCGCTTATAAGTAATCTATATATTACGGATATAGGCTGCTTTAGCCATGCCCGCCATCATTTTCGCGGAAGAACTCGCAGCTGTGACTCTCATATATTCATTTACTGTGCCATCGGAAAAGGTTGGGTACGAACGGAGGATAACATAACCATTTGCATGACGGAGCGAAGCTTCGCGTACATTCCCAGGAACATGCCGCATGCTTATGAGGCGGACGATACCCTTATTACTTCTCCAGACTGTTCAAAAAAATAGTGGGCTGCTCTCCTTTGGAATACCGAAATAATCTGAAGGGTTGACCCATGATAATTGGTTGGTCCACCAACCAATTAATTTATTATCAATAAAATTATAACAAGAAGAGGCGGCAGCTGAGAGGTCAGAAATAGATTATAGTCCATTCCACGCAAATTTGCTGGTTGTAAGCATTTTGAGGAGTTACTTTAACCCTCAGAGACTATCGTTCTGTTTCTTCCTCTGCTCTTGGCCAGGTACAATGCCTGATCCGCCTTCTCTATCAGCTCCTCCCGCTCTGACGCATGCAAAGGATAATGGGCGATGCCCAGAGAGACCGTAACTCGTGTCGGAATGGGAGCCCTGCTTTGTTCCAAAGCCCGACGGACTCTTTCCGCTACGTTGAAGGCTTCCTCAGGCCGATTCAGCAGAATGACGAACTCTTCGCCGCCGTAGCGATAGCAGACATCATCCGGGCGAAGCGAGGTAACTATAACTTCGGCAACATGTTTCAAAACTTCGTCACCGATGAGATGGCCGTAGGTGTCGTTTACGAATTTAAATTTGTCTACATCCAGCATAATGAGCGAAAACGGCAGACCAGAGGCCATCCATTGACTCATCGTATATTCAAGCGATCTTCGGTTCATTAATCCGGTCAGAACATCCGTCACAGCTTCCTGGGTCAATTGATCCGTCTGCTTCTGAATATTCAACATGGCAAGCATTACGGCCTTGGTGAGCAAATCGGCCTCCTGGCTCCAATGCGGCTTCGCTTCCGGCATTACAATCTTTTCCTTGCCTATCTTGCTCACCAGATTTGCTAGATAGACAAAAGGCCGGGCCAACCTGAATGCTACGAGTATGACGCCCATCAGCAATATGATGAACGGAAACAACGAATACCACAGAATTGTCCGAATGTGGTCCATCAGTTGATCATGGATTAGACCAATCGGCGAAACGACCACAATTCCCCATCCGTTGGCCGGGACACTGGAGTATCCGGCAAGCATCTCGACGCCACTGATGTTGCGAACTTGCTGTTCCCCGCTTTCCCCCTTCATCAACTTCTGCACTACCTTGTTGCTGCTGACATCCTTCCCGAGGAGCTGCTTGTCCGGGTGATACAGCAGGCGTCCGTTGGAATCCACAATATAATAATAAGAACCGGAATCGTCCACATTACTGTTGCCAAAAATATCAGACAGGATATTGTTCTCCTGAAGATAAAGCGTGCCACTCAAAATACCGAGATATTTACCGGCGCTGCTGAAAATCGGTTGACTCATAAATACGATTAGTCTCTTAGTGTTTGAAGTCATGTATGGGGAAGAAATATACGGTTTTTGGAGTACCAAAGCTTCCAGACTGGCCTTAGACGTGATACGCCGACCTGCCATTCCCACTCTAGCCGGCGCTACATTGCAGATCAGCCCGTTGGCTTCGACCACTGCGATGGAATTGAAGAAATTGCTGCTCTTGCGCATCAGATCTAAATAATCGTACACTTGCTTCGAAGTCATGGCATCAACATCGGAAAGTTTATCGGCACTGTATTCCAAGCTGCCGCGCATGGATCGAAATAAAGAATCCATCGTCTTGGAAATGCGATCAGCGTTGGAGTAATTCAGATGGAGCGTCGTCTCCATCAATGAATTCTTTTGGGACTCATAAGAACCAACCAGAAGAATGCTTGAGGTTAGCAGAACCACCAGCGTCACCAAGCCCGTAAGCAACGATATGAGACTTAGCTTTTTACTTTGACGATGTTCGGCTCTTCTCGGTGTAGACAAACTATGACCCTCCCTGGTTCCTGAAAACTTGTTTAATCCATAATACATCAAATTCTGAGGTTATTCGACAATTAGTCGGTGAACTCCATCTTTTCATAATATAAATAAGGAAGACTGGCAAAATGCAAGGGCTTCGGGAACTCGAAATGTTTCACTCGGACCATGCTGGCCATACTTGTCGGATCACTTTATTCGGCCCACTATCCATCAGGATTAAATTGGAGCCTGCAAATTCAAATAACATTTCGGAATGATTTTTGTATAACGGGTTGGTTATGATCTGTAATTCCCGATGAGTACAGTAGGTACCGGGGAAATTCCATTTGGTTTAAAAGAAGTCGTTGTCAGACGCCGGTTTGTAAAGGTAGTGCATCCATTTCTGGCGTCATTCCATACAACGTACGCGGATTCACTGTTAGGTCCATTCGATATGCGGCTCCCAAACTCAGGTTGCTTTGCACTCGAAAAGCATAATTGGTAACGGGTAATGGCGAAGGTGAGGTACTACAGAGGAATGAAAGTAAAGCGCTTACATACTCAAAAAGCAGATTTCCGGTCAAGGATGGCTACTTGACCGGATCACTTTAAAAATCGGCTTAAGCCAATACACCCAGAGCGTATCCAATAATTCCTATTGCGAATAAAGCAAAAATCAGAGCTATAGCATTCACTTTCTTTTTGAGCAGTCTCATACACAAAAAAGTCAGCAAGAGAGGTAACAGACCAGGTATCAATTGATCCAGAATCATCTGTATCGTCGTAACCACCTCTACTCCATCCGAACGGGTATATCTGGATACTTCAAGCGGCACATTCAGGGTAGTCCATTTGGATACGAGTGCGCCCATGACAAAAAGTCCCAGGATGGAGGCCGATTCCGTAAGCTTTTGCAACCGGTTTCCGGACATGTCGGACACAATCTCCGTCCCTTTTTGGTAGCCGTATTTCAGCCCGTACCACTTGGTTGCCAGGCGAAGAACGTTAAAGAGCAAGAAGAAAAGGACAGGCCCGATGATGCTTCCGGACAAAGCAATGGAAGCTCCCAACGCAGCCAGAACCGGGCGTAACGTTCCCCAGTAAATAGGGTCCCCTACTCCGGCTAAAGGCCCCATCAAGCCGATTTTCACTCCACTTATGGTAGCATTGTCAATAGGCTGGCCATTTGCTTTCTGCTCCTCCATAGCCGCCGTTACACCCATAATCGGTGCTGAGATAAACGGTTGAGTATTGAAAAACTCCAGATGCCGCTTTAATGCTTCTTTTTGGTCTTCTTTCTTGCTGTATAGCCGCTTGATTGCCGGAATCAAGGTGACACAAAAACCAATCGACTGCATACGCTCAAAGTTAAACGAGCCCAGCAGGAACCATGAACGGAAAAACATTTTGTTTAGATCGCTTTTTGTCAATTTTTTTTCTTCCATAGTACCCCACTCTTTCATTAGGTATTCTTTAGAGCTCTTCAATTTCACCTATTTGATCTTTTCGCTGACTATATTTAGGACTGAGCTGGATATACAGCAAAGCCAGAACCGCTCCTATGACCCCAAAGCCAACCAGATTGATGCTCGTAAATGCCGCAATGACAAAGCCCAAGAAAAAGAAAGGCATCAGGTATTTGGCTGCCATCATGTTGATAACCATGGCATACCCTACAACGACGATGAATCCTCCTGCTATTTGCAACCCTTTTGTAATGACCTCTGGGATCGAATCAAGCAAAGCCGTAACCAGACCGGTTTCTGCTGCAATAGCCACCAAAACGGCAGGCAGAGCGACGCGCAATCCCTGAAGAAGGAGGGCGATGAAGTGGCATAGTTCAATTCCTCTGAAATTTGAAGATTCGGCATATTTATCTGCCAAGTGCTGAAAGAACACGGTAATCGTTCTAACAAAAATCGTCAACACTTGCCCAGCAGCTGCAATCGGAATCGCAACAGCAATTCCGGCGCCGATCGACTGATGTCCAACAATAACCAATATAGTTGAGATTACACTGGCCAAAGCGGAATCCGGAGCCATTGACGCCCCGACATTCATCCAGCCCAATGCCATCAATTCCAGCGTACCGCCTAGAATAATACCAGTTTTGAGATCTCCCAGGACTAGACCGATCAGTGTACACGCAACCAGAGGCCGATGAGTCTGTCCTTCATCCAAAACGCTGCCCATTCCGCAAATGGCTGCAACCAGCGTTACCATTACGATTTCAAAAACACTCATGTTTAAACCCCTCTCTTATGCCAACCTGCTCTTGTGCCAACCTGCAGTTAAAACTGGACATTCTGGAGCTTGTTAATCAAATTGATTTTAGGATCACTGGCCACTTTTCTAATTTCCAGTTCAATCCCCTTTTCGTGCAGTTTATGAAATGCCTCTACATCCTGCTTATCTACGGACACCGCTCCGGTAATCTGTGTCTTGCCTTCTTTAAAGCACATTCCACCTACATTTACAGATGTAAACGGTACCCCGCCTTCTACGACCCGCAGTACATCAGTCGGATTGGTAAACAGGAATAAGGTCTTAAAATCGTTATATTTAGGGTTGTTGTAAGCTTCAATCGCTTTTGCAATCGTGACGACATAAGCCTTAATTCCCGGCGGCGCCACCTGTAATAATAAGGTTTTGCGCAGCGTATCCGCAGCGACCTCATCGCTGACCGCGATGATTTTGTTACACTTCGTTTCTTTCACCCACACAGTAGCCACCTGACCATGGATCAGACGATCATCAATACGAACAAATGAAATTTCCATACCTATAATTCCTCCTCTGTTTGTATGTCCCGGATGACACGAAAAGACTTCATCGAATCCTGACCCGCACGGATGGCCAGATCACTCAGATTCTCCACTTCCTCCAGCCCTCTATTTGTCAGCAGGTCTACGATCATTGGCAGGTTTACCCCTGTTACAATGTCCATTTTTTCATAGCCGGCCACAATCCTGCTGGCCGCATTATAGGGGCTGCCACCAAACAAATCGACGAGAAAGATAAGTCCATCCGTCCAATCAATCGTTTCCAATGCCGCTTTGTACTTCTCAACAAGTCCGTTAACGCTTTCACCAGGCTCAAACGTCACGCCCACCACATTTTCCAGATGTCCGAAAATCATTTCCGTGGATCTTAGGATCTCTTTGGAAAGTTTTCCATGTGTGCCAACAATAACACCTATCATTTGCTTCACCCCCTCCTTACATCCTTCGCCTATACTTATATGCAAGTCTCGTGCCAACATTCTGTATGATTAATTCAATCATCAAAGAAAAGACCAAATCCCTCGGCTGTTCCGGGGATTTGGTCTTTCCTCGCTACCTGCTTATTTTCAACATCCGCATTATTGATACACATCTGAAAGCGTTTTATACACTTACGCCATTACTCGGGAATACAGTTATATACTTCGCTTAAGATTTCACAAATATAATATTTTTCATCATTGGTCAGCTTCATGTTCATACTGGAAGCAAATATATTGCAGGAACGGTTCACCGCATCGAGAGTTCGTTGATCAAGCAAGGGTACATCCCCCTGATATACTAACCCTTCTCCAATGACCATTCGTTCCATGGCATGAGCCGTATGAACGGCAAGTTGAACTTTCTTTGCATAATGAAAATCGACTTCCAGTTCCTGTTCCAGCTGTTCGATAAATTTCATCAAGATCCCCAAAATTTTGTGGGGATTCAAATAAGTCATAAACTCCTTTAGCGTATTCTCACATAGCTCTCTAACAACTACGCTTTCGTTAGCATGCATAACAGGCAGTTGATTGTTCAGCAACAGTTCTCTTAATGCATGCTCACCGCTTGCCTCGATCAGTTTTTCCAAAGGAATAAACGGTACATTCAGCTCGCTTGGCCGCTTAACTCCAATCACTGCAAGAATCGTATGCTTGGCCCGTAAATCTTTCACCGTTTTATCCAATTCCCTGACTTTTGCCGGTACAACGACGATTTTCTCTTCTGTTAAGTCGTAAACGACCTTCTCCACAAACTCCTTCAGCTTGACTGCGGCGCCTTTGCCGGAAGAACAAACCGTCACAATTACCTTATTACTAACCTTCTCTGCTTTCACTTCGGTGTTTCCATTGTTATATCCACGAAAATCCTTCAGGGATTGGTAAATTTCCTCTATATTCATATCAAAAATACTGGCCTTCCGCACGGCCTCCAACGTAAGGGGAGTTGATACCATATCAATGGTCTTCACCTTGATCCCGACGCGTTCCATAATGGTTGCTTCAAGGTTGAGCAGGGAGCCCATATCAACTAGCAGCAATACGCCTCTGCCATTGTCAATGTCCTTTACTTTATCAATAACAACCTCTAGAATTTCCCTGGGACTAACATCCAAAGGCATATCTACTGCACAAATATTTGAGCTTCCCAGCAGGCTATCGACGACGCCGACGATACTGCTCGCCGTACTGTTGCCATGTGCAGCTACGATGATCCCTACATTTCCTTGATGCTCCTCCTCCACCGATTTCAGGAGAATCGCCACATAGGTAGTCTCGGCATCGGGTACGCTGACTTCGAACTTGGACTCGATCAAATCCTTGATAATCAGTGCCAGTCTGTATTCTTCATCCTGATCATTCATCGGATCATAGATTTGTTTGCTGATGTATTTCTTCTCTCGGATTCGCTTTAAAAAGGCACTCAAATGAAGGCTGAAGGCATAAACAAACCTGTCACTGTACTTTCTGTTCAGTTCTTTTTGAGCCATCTCCTGCACCTGTTCAGCGAACTCCAGGATATTTCTGCCCACGATTTTAAGGATCCGTTCCCGTCCCCCTTTGATGTTATAAAATCGGTTATAGAAGCTTTTGATATGAATATTGACATCTGTAGTAATAAACTTATTGATAAAGCTGTCGTCAAGTCCTTCTTCCTTCAACATCCCTATTTTGTCTTCAATCAATTTGTACAGGTTGAACGGCAGTTCAGAAGCGTCTGCTTCATCCATTCCTTTGCTGCCTTCAGGAGTGATATACAGCGAGGAGTTGACCATTTCCATTTCGGCAATCTCCTTGCGGTTTTTCCCCATATTAAATAGACCTTCCTTGATATTTCCGGGCAAAATTTTAAAATCAAGTTCAATTTCTTCCTTATTTTCATGTATGCTGTTCAAAAATCCTTTGGCACACACAAGCTGAATGTTCGATTTCAACTGGCCGATATTGCCATAGGTTACGCTGCCAATCAGTGCTTTTACAGTTTCCAATTCAACCCTAATGGGCTTGTTAACACGATGGGCCTCGTTTGCGAAGAGATGCTTCAGGATCAAAAACCGTTCTTCAACTGCTCGTTCTTGCAGGGAAGGAATGTTGATCGTAATCGGTATCCGTCTGATAAAGGTTTTAAGCATGGAAGAACTGGGATCTTCTGTCGTAGCGCCGATGAGCAGCACATTCGCATCCCGCTTACGCTCCGACTCGCCCAATTTGTTGTAACTGTTCGTGTCCATGAAATAAAAAATCATTTCTTGGCCTTCTGGAGGCAACCGGTGAATCTCATCCAAAAACAGGATGCCTCCATCCGCTTTCTCGACCAGTCCCTCTTTTTCCCGATCGGCCCCGGTAAACGCCCCTTTCACATGTCCAAAAATATGGGAAAGTAGCAGTTGAGGGTTATTGTAATAATCGGCGCAGTTAAATACGATAAATGGTGCTTGCTCCGAAAACCGCTTCATATATTTTCCATAATTATACATTAATCTGGCAAACATCGTTTTTCCTACGCCAGTCTGCCCCACAATCAACGTATGCAGGCCCTTCGGCGGGTATAATATTGCCGCTTTTCCCTGCTCAACCTGATTTCTCATACTGCCCATGAAACCGATTAAGGCGTGAAACGGATCGACTTGCTCTCCAGGCAGCAATATTTCATTAATGCTGTTTACTTGGATTTGTCTCTCTTTAAGCTGAACCGTAAAAATCTCCTCGATTACCTGCTTGTGCAAAAACTTGACGGGTCTTCCCTTGATTTTAATAATCAAGTCAGCGCGAAGTAGGCTATTAAGCTCCTTGCTTACATTATTTCTCAGCATATTCTGACGATCGGCTATTTCCGCAGCCGTAATTCCATCGCCATCCAGCAAAGCCTCTATCGATAGTTTCTTTGTGCCTTTGGCAATATACTCTAAAATCTCATCAATTCGTTTCACAGTATTCCCCCAGCCTGACGAGTTCTCATTTAATTAGTATATAAAAAAAGAAGTAATCCTCTACAAAAAAAGCAACTGACAAGATAATCAGTAATGTGATACCTTTCATTAGATCTATCCAAAGTTCATACTCAACCCACTCAATTCACTTATTTTCCAAGATCAGAGGTTGGCAGTATAATTGCATAAGCTTCAAGAATAAATTGGTATTGAAATCATATTAAAGGCTATGTTGTTGCCCAGCAAGGAGATGAGATAAAATGATACGATACGGATTACAGCAAGAGCAAGCATTCAGGCTGGTTATGACTCCTGAATTACGACAAGCCATCACGATCCTTCAATATTCTTCAGCCGATCTAATGTCCTATCTTCATGAGCAAGCGAATGAAAATCCAATTATTGAATTGACAGAGATCGACATGTCCATCGAAAGAATGAGTAAAGAGGAAGAATATTCACCACGAAAAAGCGATAATCCGGTAGATCTTTTGGATTTTGTCTCTAACCCTGCAGATAATTTATATAGACATCTCAAAGCGCAACTTGGGCTGGTCCGCGGGCTATCAAAATTGCAGCGGATGATTGCCATGTTTCTTATTGGGAATTTAAATGAAAAAGGCTACCTCGAGTTGGATGTAAGTACAGTTGCTGGAATACTTGACGTCCCCACCGAAGAGGTTGAAAATATACTCGCTCTGATCCAAGGCTTTGAACCGGCAGGAATCGCCGCTCGCAGCCTGGAGGAATGTCTTCTTTTGCAGCTACGGTATGCTGGCAAGGTTGATGTTTACCTGGAAGAGATCGTGCGACATCATATGGTCAACCTTTCATGTAACCGCATACAAAAAATCGCGGATGCTCTGGGTATCGACATTTGCGAGGTACAGCAAATAACCGACCAAATACGCAAGTTGAATCCTTGCCCAGGAGCGGCATTTGCCCAATATGAACACCAGTATCATATAGCAGATATCTCGGTTGAAAAATCCAAGAACGACTATCTTGTGACAGTTAATGCTATCACAGTACCACGCGTCGGGATTAATCCTTTTTACCAGCGTATGCTCCGGGAGCAGACGATGGGGGAAGAGAAGCAGTTTCTTCATGAGAAGATGAATACGGCATTATGGCTAATTCATAGCCTTGAGCAACGCCGCCTGACCCTGATGCGTGTAGCCCAAGCCATTGTTGATAGACAGTGGGAATTTTTCGAGCATGGCGTTCATTACCTCAAACCGATGACCCAAAAGGAAATTGCTGAAATAACCGGCTTGCACGAATCCACGATCAGCCGGGCGGTCGGTAATAAATACATACAGACGCCCCGTGGATTGTTCGAGCTCAAATATTTTTTCACCTCTGCCCTAGTGTCGAAAAACGGAGATGCCACTTCATCGGAGAGCGCAAAAATGCGTATTAAGCAGATCATCGACGACGAAGAGAAGCAAAAACCGTTTTCGGATCAGGCAATCACAGAACTGCTGGCAAAGGAAGGGCTGGAGTTGTCACGCAGAACGGTGGCCAAATACCGGGAAGAGCTTGGATATCTTTCTTCTAGCAGGAGAAAAATTTATTAAAGCTTCGATGACCATATCGGTTATAGCCCTGTCACCTTACTCAGGGGAAAGCCGTTGTGAATATGAAGAAGCGGCAAGATCAAACTCAAAAACTATCCTATTGTCCAAATATCAAAAGTACTTTCCCATTGAGTAGGTCTAGGCGGCGATTCGCCGCTCCTTGGCCTTGCCTCGGTCATGGCGGCTCAACAGAAATCCGACCAGAGACGCGGTGGATTGTTGGAAAATCATTCCGAGCACAACAGGCAGCGCTACCGGAGCTGGGAAGTAGGTGATAGCAAGCACGGCTCCTGCGCTGATATTGCGCATGCCGCCGTTAAAGACAAGCGCCGTACGGTCGGCATCGTTCCACTTCATCAGCATGGAGATCAGGTAACCGATCACATATCCAGTGGAAGCAAGGGCGATTATCGATAGGCATACCCCAACAAGCTTTAGATTAAAATCGACCAGATAGGGCGCGATTACAGATCCGTTAATCATCACGACCAGAGCCATAGCCAACTTGGAGAACGGGCCCAGCCGAGGTCTCCATACCTGCTTGATCTTCCCTTTGGTCCATTCGTTCAACACCATGCCGATTAGCGAAGGAACGACAATCATCCAGAACAGGCTCTGCATCATTGCCCAAGTATCAAGTTGTACATCCGCTCCCACCAGCAGGGACATAATGCCGGGTACGGCGAATGGGGCCAAAATCGTATCGATCAGAATGATGGCTAGCGTCAGGGCCGTATTGCCTTTGTAGATGTTGACCCACACGAAGCTGGAAATGCCCGTAGGGATGGCCGCACCAAGAATAAGCCCGGTAATCGTATAAGGATCGTCGCCGAAAGCGAGATGTCCAAGCATCATCGCGAGCAGCGGCATGGCCAAGTGAAGAATAAACAGGCAGGCGATCAGCGGACCGGGATGCTTTATTACATGGACGAAATCTTTGAAACCCATGCTGATACTGCCCGCGAAGGTCATGAATGCAAACAGCCAGGGAGAGAATCCAGTGTATTCCGACAACGGCGTACCGATCAGGACGCCGATTAGAATGCTGATGGGCGTGATCAGCGGCATAGCTGCATTTAGTCTCCGATTCAACGTTCTGAACATACATAACTTCCTTTTTTTACACCATAGTATAGACCTTGCAGCGCCAATTCGTAAACGAAAGAAATCATCATTTATTTAAAAACACACCGTGTTACAGCAGAAGAGACCCACATAGTGTAGATCTCTTCAAAGTTTTTTGCTATTGATGTGCAATATGACATTGGGTTCCCGGTCTGTCGATCTGTATCGTAATATGCTTGATCTTGAATAACAATATGACAGCTCAGCAATAGTACATCTGATGATAGCGCCCATACATGAAGATCGACAATTCCATGTGCAGAGCAACTAAAGCTCAACATAAAGCTTGCATCCTGTTTTTTAACATGTTTCATTCAATTAGATAATTATCAAATCGGCTTAGATACATGTTCTTGTCCTTTTCGGCTAACGATGTAAGTTCTTGTCCTTAGCTTGGGACAAGAACTTACATCGTTAAAACAAAAAAAACAACTTAACCTTGCCCGTAATCGCCAAGACAAGGTGTGGATCAACGCCAGCTACCTTAGTCTTTATCAAAACCTGGGTTGAATTGATTGTCGGAACAGCGACCATATTGATCTGTGCATTTAATTTTCTGGAATACCGAGAAATTTGTACAGCCTTCATTGGGAACACTCCTTTCCTTTTGATGACCCAGACTCATATCGTTAAGCTGCTTCACAACATTTCCTGTGTTAAAGTCGTATTTCTTTTAATTTCCTTGAGAGGAATCATAATAGATCAAGTTGGTCAGCTCCTTTTAGGATGTTTGTTAAAACAGATACCGGAGAACCGAGATCGATTCAACCGTTCAGTGTTTATCGTTTCTCATTCGGATTAATGACCCGTTCTGTCCTGTGAGGATCTAATCACACGGGTCATCATCTTACGCGGCAGCAACCGCGGCATAAACGCGATGAACCTGTTTCGAGCACCAGGCATTATTAACGTCTTGCCACGCAAGAAGCCGCGATATCCTTCTTCAGCCACCTGCCCAGCATCCATGATCGCGCCATTCAGCATCTTCGAGGCCCCCATACCCGAACGATCAACAAAACCGGTTGATGTCAGCCCTGGACACAGTGCCGTCACAGTAACTCCTGTGCCGCTTACTTCGTTCTCCAAAGCCTCAGTGAACGATAGCACGTACGCCTTCGTCGCGTAATAAACCGACATCATAGGTCCAGGGAAGAAGCCCACCAACGAAGCAACATTCATCACTCCGCCTTGCCCACGTTTGATCATATCCGGCAGGAAAAGCTTCGTCATAACCGTCAGAGCCTTGATATTGATGTCAATCATATTTATTTCTTGCTCCATATCTGTCTCCATAAAAGTCCCAAACAAACCGAAGCCAGCATTGTTGACAAGATAGTCAACGATGATCCCCTTCTCTTTAAGCTCCGTGGAAATTCCCTCCGGAACCCCAGGTGCTGCAACGTCCTTGGCAATGACCGTCGCCTGAATGCCATATTTCCTCTTATACTCCTGCGCAAGCTCCAAAATCTTACCCTCACTGCGAGCTACCAGTACAATATTATGTCCCCCCTTGGCAAAACGATCTGCTAACTCTTTACCGATCCCACCGGATACCCCTGTGATAAGAACTGTCTTTCTCATTTTGTAGCCCACCTCTTTTTTATTTTAAAATTTAAACCATTTAATACTGTTTTTTAGCTCGCTGAAATGCACGGTGTAGAAACAAATAGGAGAACGAACATTCTAGTAATATGAAAAAAACTGTCATTTTACTATAAGTTGCATGGATAGATTAGCTATACAGCGAAGTTTTTCTTTTGTAATCGAAGTTTTGGATATCACTCTTAACCCAACCCCCACATTATGCAGATATTCCGCCAATTCCCTTGCGTCGTACTCAGATGTGAATTCACCGTCTTGCTGCCCCCACAGAATAATGTCCTTGAATAGTTGCTCTGCAGTCGAAAACACTTCAATTGATTTGTTATTAATATCGGCATCACGCGCCGCCAATTCCACCGTCGAATTCACCATTAAGCAGCCAAAAGCTGGATTCTCTTCTCCGCAGATCAAGAAGCCAACAATAAACTGAAGTGCTTCCGTTGCAGTTTTGGAGCTTTTTACCCCTGCTGCAAGTTCGGTGCTAATTTTATTATCATAAAGCTCTACTGCCTTTAGAAACAGCGTATGCTTGTCGCCAAATGTGTCATACAAGCTTCTGCGATGGATTCCCATATGCTCGACCAGATCGGTCATGGATGTCTTCTCGTAGCCCTGTTCCCAAAAAAGTCTCATCGCTTTATCTAATACAACGGACTCTTCGAACTCTTTGCTTCTGGCCATTTGAATTCCCTCCTGTCAAGAAAAAAGATCACTGAATAAAATGATCTCGTAGTTTAGAAGGTCACAATCACTTTGCCCTGGGAGTGGCCCGTCGACACTTTAACCAACGCCTTATTAATGTCATCAAACGTATAAGTTAAATCTATAGAAGGCTTGATATTTTCTTTTTCAACAAGTTTAGTGATTTCTTGTAATTGACTTCCATTGGCTTGCACAAATAAAAAGCGATATTCATTTTGATGTTTACGCGCTAAAGAATCTAAGCGAGCACCCACTAAACCAAACAATGCTTTTTTCCACATCGGAAAATGATTGTCAACCGCAAAGCGATAATTAGGTCCGGCTTTCAATGATACCAATTTGCCTTGTGGTTTTAAAATGCCCAGTTCAGCTTTGATCTCTTTGGTACCCAAGGTGTCGATCACATAATCGATATCGGACAGTATGTCAGCATAGTTCTCTGCCTTATAATTTATGAATTGATCAGCCCCGATCGACAGTGTACGTGATCTGCCTCTTTCACTGCCACTTGTAATAACATATAATCCCATTGATTTGGCAATGGGGATTGCCATAGCACCGAAGCCTCCGGTTCCTCCAGGAATGAATAGCTTTTTATTTGGCTGGGCATCGAGTACTTCGTGTAACGCTTGATAAGCAGTCAAGGCAGTAAGGGGTACCGCAGCAGCTTCAATGAAAGATAGATTTTCAGGCATGATGGATAAAGCATCTTCATTCACGGCCGCATATTCAGCAAAAGCACCGATTTTAGCAAGTGGTAACCTCGTATACACAGGGTCACCAACCTTAAAATTCAAAACATCATCACCAACGGCTTCAATAACGCCAGATAGTTCATTCCCTAAAGTTAATGGCAACTTATAGTCAGCAATCATCCGAACACTACCATTCAGATTAAGAATGTCCAGTGGATTTACACCTGCAGCTTTTACTTTGACAAGTACCTCGTGGCTATTGATCTGTGGTATGTTAACATCATTTAATTCCACTTGGATTTTTTTTGAATATTTCTGTATTTGTGCTGCTCTCATGTTTCATCCTCTTCCTTTGCTAATTTTGGGGTAGCACACCATTTTTTGAAAACATCGAACATCTTTAGACTAAAAACATGGCGCACAATTTTCAGTTGTACGCCATGTTTCACCCTTTATGCTATTGTAGCCCCTCTTGCGATTCTAATTCTTCCATCGTAGGATAATCCGTGTAACCTTTACTTCCCAGACCAAAGAATGTTGTCGGATCTGCTTCATTCAATGGCGCACCTTTTTGAAGTCGTTCCACTAAATCCGGATTGGCTAATGACCATACGCCAACAGGCACCAGATCAGCAAGGCCACTATCTATATCCACGCTAAGATCCTCCAGAGCTCGTCCAGCACGATTGACTAACAAAGGATTCGTCCAGATTGAACGAATGTCTTGGAGCAGTTTTTCGTTTCCAAGATGCATGACATGAAGGTAAGCTAAATCCAATTGAGCTAATTCTTTTACAAGATAACGATAAAGTTCAGGACCTTGTTCACCATCTTGAATCCCACCAAGAGGTGTCCCTGGCGAGATACGGAAGCCTGTTCTTTCTGCTCCAATTTCTTCGACAATGGCTTTCGTTACTTCAATCGCGAAGCGAGCACGATTTTCTATAGATCCCCCATATTCATCCGTCCGTGTATTCGAATTTTCTCCGATAAATTGATTAATCAGATAGCCATTGGCTCCATGAATTTCAACGCCATCCGCACCTGCTTTAATAGCCGCTGCTGCTGCTTTTCGGAAATCTGCAATAGTCGTTTGAACGTCCTCTTCACTTAACTCACGAGGAACGGGGATGTCCTGCATACCTTTAGCAGTAAACATTTCTACACCTGGCGCGATTGCAGATGGCGCAACAGGTTGACGATGATGTGGTGTATTATCAGGGTGCGACATGCGACCAGCATGCATTAATTGGATATACATATATCCACCTGCTTCATGCACTGCATCTGTAACCTTTTTCCATCCTTCAATATGCTTATCCGTATAGATCCCAGGTGACCATAAGTAACCTTGACCATCATCAGAAGGCTGTACACCCTCAGTAATAATGAGTCCCATTGACGCTCGTTGAGCATAATAAAGAGATGTTAGCTCTCCCGGTGTACCATCTTCTTGCGATCTACTACGTGTCATTGGTGCCATTGCTAAACGATGAGGTAATTCCATTATTCCAATGTTCGTTTTACTCCACAACTTTTCCATTCTGATACTCTCCTCTTCAAATGAAATTATACGGATATATTAATTCGATTTAAAATTCTGAAATTATTGGATATATTTCGCCTCTCAGATTGAAATCATAGTTCTGGTCTATAATCCCTACCACCCCAATGCCGTCTCATATCCAATCCCTGAAATTTGCTCCTGTGATAACTGTGTACTTCATAATATTCTCTCCTTCATAACATGCAGATTATTGTACATGAATTTCAAAAACAAATTTAGAACGATCATTCTTATTTTGGTAAACAAAGTTAGATCTAACTTGCTTTAAGTATATCGATTTTAGAACGAACAGTAAAGAATTATTTTCGCGGCTAATAATTTTAATTTTGAGACCGAATTTCTTGTCTTGTTTGGGGCATAAGATACAAGTTCTTTCTTCCGCTAGAGGGACAAGAACTTGTATCACGGAAACAAACTTCCATTTAGGTGACTCCTTTTGCCTGCCATGCTGTAATTCCACTTTTAATCTAAAGCGGACAGTGTCATATCAATAATATTCTTTAATTTTTGCTGATCCGTTGTTGTCTTAACCAACGTACGTAGCCCCAACCACGCATTCATTAAATAATGAGAAATAACTACAGGATCAAGGACAGCCTTGAACTCACCCGATTGTTGACCCTCCAGAACAAGGTTAGTCAAAAATTCCTCAGTTCGCGAATAACTCTCATCAACTAAAGATGCAACTTCAGGATCCAACACGCCGAGTTCCACGCCTGAATTCACGAGAAAACACCCTAGAGGTTCTCCTTCATTTCTTACTGTCGACTCAAACAACTCCCGAATTAATTCTTTGATCGGTTTTTGTTTTTCAATCAGAAACCTCATTTTGTTGGTCTGCTTCGTTTCATATCGTTCGAGAGCTTTCATAAATAAGGCATGCTTATCCCCAAAGGTATCATAAATACTTCTTCGGTGAATACCCATAAACTCAACCAAATCTTGCATTGAAGTTTTCTCATATCCTTGTGCCCAGAACAGGTGTATTGCTTTATCTAATACTTCATTAACTTCAAATTCTTTTGATCTTGCCATCGTCATCACCTCGAATAATCATTATACAATTTAGTGAACGATCGGCAAAACGGAAAGAAGAACGTGAATAAAATCAAACGATAAGTCGCTTGATTTTATTCTTGGTGTATGGAATACAGGTATGATGCCTATCTTATATATTTAACTCAGGATTCTTCGTTTGTCTGCTTGTAACCAATCGGGTGTCCAACCTTTTTCCAGCGCATCCAGGGTTACTCCCGGCGGAACGATGGCATCTATCGCATCCAGTATATCGCTGCTTAATCGGATGTCACTACCCTTTAACGTTTCCCGGAGTTGTTCAATTGTTCTTGCCCCAACAATGGCAGAAGTAATGGACGAATGAGCTTGTGTGAATGCCATGGCAAGATGAGGTAAACTTAATCCTGCTTCATCTGCAAGGGTTTGGAGCTTAGCAATGGCTTCAAATTTGGTGCGATTTTCTTCTCGATTAGGGTCAACAACAGATTTTAAGCGTCCAGCGAAGGTGGCTGCTCTTGAATCCGGGGCAACGGCTGCTCCTAAACGATATTTCCCCGTTAGTAAGCCACCCGAAAGTGGGCTCCAAACAAGTACGCCCATTCCGTATTTTGCTGTGGCAGCAAGCAGATCGAATTCGATGCTTCGATTCAATATGGAATACGGAGCTTGCTCGGATACAAAGCGTGCGGTATTTTTGCGTTCGCTAGTCCATTGTGCTTCGGTCACTTGCCATGCCTGAAAATTGGATGTACCAATGTAGCGAATCTTCCCTTCACGAACCAAGTCCGTAAGTGCGTCAAGACTCTCTTCAATATCGGTATGGAGATCCGGCTGATGTAGTTGATACAAATCGATATAATCCGTTTGCAACCTTCTCAAACTATCCTCTACTGCACGCTTAATCCAACTTTTCGAGTTACCGGATTGATTGATCCCACTGCCCATGGGCATTCCGCCTTTCGTGGCCAGAATAACCTCCTGTCTGCGTCCTTTTAGGATGTGACCCAGAATTTCTTCGGATTGACCACTTGAATAGACATCCGCTGTATCGATTAGGTTAATGCCTCCTGCCAAAGCTTCATCCAGTATGATTGCAGCTTCTTTCTCCGTATTGTTCCCCCAAAAACCAAAAGTACCTGTACCTAATACAAAACTGCTTACTTTAAGGCCTGTATTTCCTAATACACGATATTCCATGTTCAATCCATCCCTTCTCCATCTGTTATAATAAGAATGATCATTCTAATTTATTTGCAAAAATTCTCTGTTTTTCTTTTGAACAGATGATCCCAATCAATTCAAAAGCTGCATGATGCCCTTGGGCTGTCAACATGATCAGTAGACTGCATCTTTCCAGCACTACTCTTTTCACCGACGAGGTCATGATTAAATTTGGTTACCACGGAACTTGAGTGTCCATGTAATAGAATTCACCGGTCGGGCCGTCCTCTGGCAAAGTCGCTAACCGAACTGCTGTAATCGCTCCATCTGCTTCGGACAGCTCTGCATTTTCCCCACCCATTTGCGTTTTGACCAAGCCTGGATGCGTGGAATTGATTTTCAAGTTTGTGTCCTTCCATTTTTGTGACCAATATACCGTAAGCAAATTTAGTGATGCTTTGGATGCCGAATATGCCGGAGTGGCCATCGCCTGCACAGATTCGTTGGATAAATTTAACTGAATCGATCCCAAAGCACTGCTTTGATTTACGATTCTTCCCGCATCGCTTTTTAATAACAGTGGCAACAAAGCTTCCGTAATATAATATGGTGCGAAGGTGTTTACTTCGAACGTATCACGCAGGAAATCCCCTTCATATCCCGAATTTTCGACCAAGATTCCCGCATTGTTCACCAGTATATCTAGACGGCCATATTCCTTATCAATGAAGTGAACCAATTCAGCAATGTGCTCGGCATTCGTAACTTCGAGTTGTACACCAATAGCTTGAATACCTTCAACCTGCAGTTTGCTCGCAGCCTCGTCAGCCTTCGATTTCGTGCGTGCACCAACCAATACTGTTATTCCTTGCTGACCTAATTGTCTGGCAACTTCGAAACCGATTCCTTTATTCGCACCTGTTACAAGTGCGATTTTGTTAGACATTGATCTATTCCTCCTTGTTAAAAATTATTCGAGAATTATCATTCTAATATTCCTATAAGGACTCCTCGGCAAGATCTAACACCACTTCTCATAACTCTTGGCTTCTTATCCGTGTATTCTTCCCACGCCAACAATATAACATATCTAGAACGATCGGTAAATAATTATTTTATGACCGACATTAAGAGCAGGTCTTTTCGGAGTATAATCCGACCAACCAAGTGAGTTTCAGAACTCTCTTCATTTTGGACACGCTTTTTGTATTCTATTCAACAATTATGTAGACCAATCTTCAATAATATTGAAGTCATAATCAAACAACTTGGCTATTTCTATACCTATCCTCTTTCAACTGTTTTGCCCTACATACTTTATTCTAAATAATTTGGACTATGGCTTTCAAGTATCTTAACTAACTTAAACTTATTATGTATTTTATATATGTATATCCTAAAATTCCCTTTCCTAACCGCTTAACGCTCTAAGGGATTTGATCAAGCATATTTAAATATATCGTAATAACCGCTCGTGTGTTCTCCAAGCTTGCGACAAGAAATTATATCGTAACAAAAAAGTCAACAATATGATATGGCTCAACAATGTATTCGCGATTGACTTTGTAGCCTTATTAGCGATTAATAACTCTAAGCTTTTGTTCAAAGGGATCTGGTATTCGTCTCGTGTAGCGAACCCCTTCCATTCTATAACAACAGTTTTTATCTCTTGGTTCCATGGGACTAGAGCCTCTGGAGATTCGTAATAAAGCATTTAATTTGCAAACTATATATTAAAATGCTATACCCTTCTTCCTATCGAATCTTAATGAAAAAACGATTCAACGTGCTCACCAAAAGCGTTCACATATTGAGATAGAATCCGTGTCCGGATTTCGGATATATCATCTGTTTTCACGTCGGGTATTGCTGGACAAACATTTGGATGTAACTTGACTAACTGCTAATTCATAGTTGTCACTACGCTACAGATTTGTTAAGACTGTTCCATCTTTTTGATTTAACGATCTACATGCTCTGTACGAGCTCTGATCTGACCTGTCATCATTTTTCGAGGTAAAAACCGCGGTAAGGAAGTAATAAAACGGTGAATTGCTCCTGGAATGATAAGTGTCTTGCCACGCAAGAAATCGCGATATGCCTCGTCTGCCACCACTCCAACCTCCATAACACCACTTTGGTACAGTTTTGATGCTCCCACTTCCGAACGATCGATGAAACCAGTTGCCGTTGGGCCAGGACATAGTGCCGTTACAGTCACACCAGTTCCAGTCAGTTCGTTCTCCAGCGCCTCTGTAAATGAAAGGACATATGCTTTAGTAGCAAAGTAAACTGCCATTAGAGGCCCTGGGTAAAAAGCCGCTACAGAAGCCACATTCATCACGCCCCCTTGGCGCCGTTTGACCATATCTGGCAAGAATAACTTCGTCATAATCGTTAAAGCCTTGACATTGACATCGATCATATTCATTTCCTGTTCCAACTCTGTTTCCAAGAATGACCCATACAAGCCAAAGCCCGCATTATTGACCAGATAGTCAACAGAGATTCCTTCCTTTTTAAGCTCGGCAGCAATATCTTCAGCCACACCCGGTGACGTTACATCCTCCGCGAACACCTTAACCTGAACACCGTATCTTTCCCGATATCCTTTCGCCAATTCTACAAGCTTAGCTTCGCTTCTCGCTACGAGAACCATATTGTGTCCATCTTTGGCAAAACGATCTGCCAACTCCTTGCCAATTCCACCCGTAGCGCCAGTAATAAGCACAGTCTTTCCCATTTTTATCCACCTCTATTAATCACTAATTAACAATTAAATCGTTGCTCTGGTTTTTTAGCCAATCCATATAGTAATTACTAGCTAATTTCTCTTCAAACCCACTCCCAATACTTATCTCTACTACAAGTACGATCTTGCTATATATTGATATATTTTTCCTTGGGTCACTCTTTTTAGAATCATCATTCTTAAAAGAGCAAGGGTGTCTCAATAGGTTAATTAAGTTACGCAAAGGGACAGCAAGCAATAAAGGAACGATCATTCTAGTAATGTCAAAAAAAATTGTTAGCCTCGCAATAGTCTCGTTGATAAGTCCACTATACGAAATAGTTTTCCTTTATCAATTGAGGACCTTCCCATTACCCTAATACCAACAGACAAAGTATGCAGATATTCTGCCATCTCCTTGGCATCGTAATCGGAAGTAAATTCTCCATCCCGCTGCCCCCAGAGAATAATCTGTTCGAACATATGCTCTGTTAACGCGAATGATTCAATAGATTTGGTATCCACATCTGAATCTCGTGCAGCCAGTTCCGTCACTGAATTTACCATTAAGCAGCCAGAAGGTGAATCCTCTTCTTCTAAAACCATGAATCCAAAAATGATCTGCAGAGCTTCTGTTGCAGTCTTAGATTGTTTCACCTCTCCGGTAAGCATAACTTCAACTTTGTTGATATAACGATCCATAGCCTGAAGAAATAGCGAATGTTTGTCGCCAAATGTGTCATACAAGCTTCTGCGGTGGATCCCCATATGCTTAACCAGATCGCTCATGGATGTCTTCTCGTAACCTTGTTCCCAAAAAAGCGTCATTGCTTTGTCCAATACTGCGTTTACTTCAAACTCTTTACTTCTTGCCATAAAACTCCCTCCCTAAACAAATGTAACATATCGGGAACGATAAGTAAAGAAAGAATCATTTCTTGTTTTAGATTTGATTATCATACATAAAGATTATTGATAGATCTCTTCATTCTTTTGGCATACATAAACAAAAGCTGGCGGGAAGTTAGCTATGACATAATAAATATGAACAATTTTGAAATGTTGTTCCAAATGTTTTTTCATTTGCAAGGAATATTGAAACGCTACAAACAAACCTCCTGGTTTCAGCGTCTGAAAGACCTGCTCAATAATACCGTCACGGAGTTGTTGAGAAAAGTTAGCAAACGGTAAGCCACTAATTACGCAATCAATTTCTTCAACCCCCATACTTCGCAGATTTACATCTAGCTGAGTTGCATCCACAAAGAAGCTATATTCCGGAAATTGTTCCTTCAGCGAATGGCGTAAGGTCGGATCTTTCTCGAACACAAAAACCTTTCCGCTTGAATCTACTGCCTCGTGAATAAAATGGGTAATGACTCCTGTTCCAGCACCAAGTTCTACGACATGGCGCACTTTATCCCAAGAGATCGCAGAAACCATTTTTTTCGCCAATGTCTTTGAACTAGGAGTAACGCTGCCTATTTGTCTGGGAAAACGAAGAAACTTAAATAGAAATAGATACTTTTGTGAGATTGACATACTCTTATTCATGATATAATCACCTTTCTTGTTATTTTAGAAAAATCCATTTGCTATTCCCTTATAGCTATTTTTTCAATTATGACTAACACATAAATTCTTGTCGCTACACTTTTCACTCCTGGATTCCGTCCTTGAATGAGTGATCTTCGTTTTCGAACCAAATATATGAGCCTGTTTTCCTTGATAAAATGAACACCTCTATCTACCCTCTCAAGTCTTATAGGTCAAGGAGTGGCACTAGCTGTACCCCACTTATATAGGGTCACCTTGCTTCATATAGAATGCTCATTCACCAACGGATTACGATATATTCACTTCAGGTCTACAACGATAAGCATCATCCTGTTAATTAAAAGCCTACTTTCTCAAGATTGATTTGAGAAAGTAGGCTTTTGCATAAACAATATTTTAATACCCCGATTCTGGAATAATACTTAGATACTATTCGTCAACTAGTTCGGTGTATTCTATAATCATAAATTTATAAAACGGTAATGTTTCCAAAGCGATTTTTAAAGCATCCTGGTTGTCAGCAATACAAATGGACCAATGCTCGTCCCTTGTGTGGGAGAGATAAAACTTACTGATCACCCCTTGTTCCACCAATTCTGCAAACCGCGCTTGTTCTGCCGGTAACTGTTCCGCAATTTCTTCCTGCGGTGCATCTGGTTCAATTTTGACATGAACGAGAAAACGCATGTTTCACTCCTCCTAATATGTTAATTTGCTGTAAAATCCAAATCCCATTTATTATAGTTCACACGATCAACATCAATACTTTCACTACAAGCATTGAGTAGGCTAATTTTATTGGAATAATTGTGGGTACAGGGAAGGAACTCCTCCGGAAAGACCCTGCTGTACCTCCCGACTTGTATCATCAGCAACAATCTCGTAGAGATCGGCTTCGATCCCATCGATCGCGGTTCTGGCGATGTCCTTTGGAGATGATTTAGGTGCTTGGATGCCAGCTGTCATGTCCGTGTCCATAAACGCTACATGCAATCCGGCAACCCTAACGTTCTTAGCAGCTAATTCTAAGCGTAATGCATTCGTTACTCCCCATTGAGCGGATTTTGCAGCTGAATACGCGCCTCCTTCACCTATATTGATCCAAGATAATACGGATAGGATATTCAGAATCGAACCTCCTCCATTCTTTTCAATAACTGGTGCGAACGTGCGAATCATTGAAAGTGTACCAAAAACATGAGTATCGAATTCCAAATGAATATCGTCCAGCTCACCTGTGAGCAGAGAAGCACCCGTTGCTGAACCAGCATTGTTAATCAGAAGGGTCACATCCCCTGCGATCTCTGCTGCAGCAACTACGGATTTCGGATCAGTAATATCGAGTTGTAGCGGAATAGCACCCGGCAGATCGACCGATTCTGGGTTCCTCGCACCAGCGTATACTTTAGCTCCTCTTGCTAAAAGTTCAAGAGCTAGATGTTTGCCTAAACCTCGATTTGAACCACTGACAATAGCAACTTGTTTTGAAATATCCATTTTTATACACCGCCTTTTCTTGAATGATCGTTCTTAAATTATGAAAAAAAATTTTGCTGCTTAAGTGTTACATTAAATAGGAACCAGAACGATCAAGAATGATCATTCTCGAAACGATAAATAAATTGGTTTTTTTTCATAATTGCAGTATATTTCATTTGGGAACGATCAGTCAACTATTATTTTCTTAAGCACTTTCACGGTCATCCACTTGTGCTGTCTATTGTTAAAAAAATAAGTTGATCATCCGCATTTTATCAAATCTTTTCAAAAACCATTATGGCATAACTCCCCAGGAGCTACGGGGTCAATCGCCCCTACCAGCTCAAACATGGTCTTTTGGAGGTCGTGGGAGAACAGTTTTTGTTACGGGGTCATGGCCCCTAAAGCCGCCACGTTCTCCCGGCTCCCCCCATCGTAAAACGACCACAAAAAAAGGCCAACCAGTAATTACTGGCTAACCTGATAATACGAAAAGCCGCTAAGTTGGTATTATCCCTTGTTTCCTTACGTATGATGAAAAAAGTCGTATTGAGACCTTTATTTCAAGAACCCAGATAAGGCTAACCCTTTGATGCCAGTATGCTTCAGGATCAGAAATCTAGACGTTCTCGTTCTTATGGACGAAATTAATTAATGTAACTTTAGCAGGATCTACATCAAACGTAATAGTTTCTTTAGCATACGGTTTGCTTATGTAAAACTTGAGATGATCCTATTTACAATCCGGCAAAACCAAGAACAATAAACGAAGGGACTGCTTTTAGCAGTCCCTTCGTTTATTCATATCATTTTTACCTGTTCGATGAGAATATTGCCACCAATAGAACAATAACACCCTCCAAACACTCAAAGAAGCTAAAAAACAGTCCGAACAATGTATGATTATGAATAAATATTCATTTCTCACAAATTATGAAAAAAATTCTCAATAATTATGACACCACACAAAAAATGTGCGTTGTCATAATTAGTGAGAAAAAAACAGCAAAAAGGGCTTGTGTGTCAACATACAATTTCACAATTAATGAAAAAAAATTACTATAACATCTAAATTTTTCAGTGATTTTCACAATTAGTGAGAAAAATGAACAAACTCACTTTGTATATTAATACATAAAATTGGATACTGATTTTAGAGATATCTTCAAGTAAATTATAACACAGCAAAAAGACTGCAATCTAAGATTAGATTGCAGTCTCATTTAAAACATTCAAATTAAATTACTATTTCGTTTCGCATTTTATAATAATCTACTACTGAAGCACAAGCCTTGAATCCATATGTTGTATTAGAACTGCTCCAACAATTTAGCTATTAATACTTACTTATATCATTTCTTTAATGTAACTATTCTAGCAACATGTGATGAAAACTCTGGAATATTATAAACAACTTTCACTCCCAGTCTTTTATTTAATTCTTTTAAATATTTACTGCTTTAACTTAGTAGAACCAATCTTCTGAGAACCATCATTTATCAGGAGTTTAATATTCATATTACAAAGTATTCCCTCTAAACGGTAAATTAATTTCATCTGAGTTGTTCTCACGAACACAGGAACATTAAATTCCCGAAGCATACTTCGTTCGTAGCATACCGCTAGGAAATTTTGAATCTATCATAGCTGGTTTTAAATAATATGTACTAATATTATCTTGACAGTACTTCTTCAATAAATTTGTTCTTATTAAACCAGATGAAGCTGAAAAAAGAATAAGCCTTTATTTTCTTCTTGATAAAAGTCTAAAATTTAAGACTGAGCTTTCTTATAATTTTCGTTAATCATATTCTTGCCTCCTAATACTATTAATAGTATGAAGTATGGTCATAAAAAATAACTTTTATACATATAAAAAGAATGATACAAGACAGATATTATGACCTAATCGTTCGTTAGCCAAACATATGCAGCAGGAGGTTTACCATGCCATGGTTAAACAAGATTAAAAAAAGACCAGCTCTATGGCCAATGTCATTTAGGTAAGGCACAGGTCCAAAAATAAAGAACTAGAGCAGGTCATCCAAAAGATGGCCCGCTCTTTTTTTTTGCACGGATAAAGAAAAAGAGCTGGACAAGTAGTTAGAAATATGTGACGAAGCCCCTTGAAACAACGAGGAGGTTACGCCAATGGATTCGTACGCCATATTGCTAAAAGACAAGTTAACATCTCTCATACGAGAAATGTCAGTCACACCCGCACCTTATGTTAGAAACCCGGGAACCGATTTTACCCGAAAGAAAAAGTTACCTTTTGAAACCGTGTTGCATCTTCTCATCTCTATGGGAGGAAACAGCCTATACAAGGAACTATTGGAATCACAGGGCTATGACATAAACACGGCAACCACTTCTGCGTTTGTACAGCAACGGAATAAAATCCTGCCGTCTGCAGTGGAATTCTTGTTCCACAACTTTACGCAATCGTATACCGAACTCAAGGACTACCGCGGCTATCGTTTACTTGCCATTGACGGCTCGGATTTGCATATTCCGACTGACCCTACAGACCCAAACACCTATTTTCAAAGTGGGTCCGGGACGAAAGATTACAACCTGCTGCACTTGAACGCAGCCTATGACTTATGCAACCAACTGTATATGGATGCGGTCATTCAGCCGCGAAGGTTATGCAACGAGGGAAGGGCACTGGCTACGATGGAGGACCGTTCTCCCATTCAGGGCAAAACCATTGTCATTGCTGACCGTGGCTATGAAAGCTACAATAATTTCGCACATTTGGAACGCAAAGGATGGAACTATGTGATTCGGGTAAAGGATCTGGATTCAAGGGGGATTCTTTCAGGTTTGCACTTGCCCTCTGGCGGAGAATTTGATATGGACGTGCATCTGACACTCACCAAAAAGCAAACCAAAGAGATTAAGCCTCAGCCTGAGAAATATAAATTCATTCCGTCCATTTTTTGGATTTGCAGGAGCATTTGTTTTATCCGATTTCCTTTCGGGTTGTTCGTTTTGTTCTACCGAGTGGCGCTTTTGAAACCATTATTACGAATCTGTCTGCCGATGAATTCGCTCCGGCTGCAATCAAATCCATTTACAACAAGCGATGGGGAATTGAGACGTCCTTCAGGGCGCTAAAATACACCGTCGGTCTGACGAATTTTCACGCAAAAAAGCAAGAGTCCATCGTCCAAGAGATTTTCGCAAGAATGATCCTCTACAATTTCGCTGAAATGATGACCTCGCACGTCGTCATTTCGCAAAAGGATAAACAGCACTCGTACCAAGTCAACTTTACGGTTGCTGTTCATGTGTGTAGACACTTTCTGCGCTCAAGGGATGAGGGACCCCCGCCGGATGTTGAAGCACTGATTCGCAAGAATATATTGCCCATTCGACCCGATCGACCAAGACAGGAGAATAAGCGCAAAATCCGCTGGAAATCAGTCGTTAGCTTCGTATACAGAGTAGCATAATGGGTACCATATGAACATTTTTTAAGCGGAAATTTCCTCCGCTTTGTTTGCTGTGCACTTTTTCTGTTGCACCGAAAAAACAAACGGCATGGGGTTCGTTCCCATGCCGTTCTGGATTCCAATTTTTGTTCCTAACCCTTGTCTTTAAACTAAACTTAATGACATTGGCTCTGTGGCTGGTCTTTTTGAAGACCCATCGCGCCAATTAAAAGTTCATATCCCGGGCAGCATAATGTCATCAACCACATTAATTGACGGTGAATTCGGAACCGCCAATGACGGTGGTTTTTTGCTTTCGTCACCGTCAATGTTTTGGCGATTTGGATTCGCCTAATATCAGGTTGGCACAAAATAGCGATGGATCGGATCTACTTAATGATTACTGCCCCTAGATTAAGCCATCTTGCATGGAAGCATACGCTATTTATGTATTCAATACATCACAGTCCGAGGAAGCGATTGCTTTAGCCAAATCGTTGAACGAAAAACTGGGGCTTGGCGCTTGGTTTCTATGCTCGGACATTTATGACGCCAAAGAAGCGCTTCAATGAGAGCAGTTCGATATTGTATATACGTCTTATGGCGTTCTTTGCTGGCTTCCTGATTTGACACAATGGGCTGAGCTTCATTAGAGTATGTACATGAATTTCCATTCACCGTATACAATATGTTTCCGGGTCTCATGGTTCAAGACGGTCAAGGAAGATGGCGTATGAAAGAATCCGACCATTTGCCCCTGCTTTTCTCCATCAAAGCTACGAAGCAGTGATGTTTTCTTGGCCCGCTAAACGATAAGTTTTCCATTTAAAATCCGGTGTGTTTCACCAAAAGATTGCCGTTACTTGCGATAAGGTTCCCCGTACAACCAATCCGTTGCCGAGCAAACAACAATGGGCAATGCCCTCCATCGCACCCTCATACTCCAGCAACAGCGGATATAATTCTGGCGGTAATGTTTCTCGCAACTTACCCTGTAAGCTGATCTGCTGGAGTCTAGCCACGCTAATTTCCGACATTGATTAATCACTCGAATGTGTTTCATGAAAAAGGATAACTTTGCCCAATCTGGTATGCGACATCTCATTTCTTATTTTCACTTAACTTCAATCGGTTCCTTGGACTTGATAATGTTGCATCCCGAATTTCCTTTCGGCGTGTTTTCAAGGTATTATCATCATTTACCTATATTTTTTTGTGCATGAAAAAGCATCTACAGCGACGGTTGCTGTAGATGCGACATTTGGCATTGCTATATGATTTCAGAGCGGCTAAGCGCAGTTGCAACAGCTGGACGGAGCCGCTAAGATGAATACCCCCGTTTAATTCAAATGGTTATGGGGCACTTTCCTGAGTTGTCCCATGCATTCGTTTCACAAGAGTAAATTAATGAAATGCGGTTGACAGGATGGATTCAAGGCTTCGTGCTGGACGACCTGATAATTTTTCAATGTCCCCCGTAACGATATCGAAATCTCCAGTAGAGAAGTTTTGCTGACTACTCACAATTAAGTTGATAATTTCTGCCGGAAGTCCCCCTTGCTGAAGCTGTGCTTGTAGCGTCTCAACTGGTACTGTTATATATGAAAGCGGTTTGCCGCTAGCTTTCGCGATGAGTTCTGCACGCTGTGCACCTGTTAGGCTTTCTGGTCCAGTTCCGTTATAAATTGCACCATCGTGATCATCGCCGAGTAGCAAACCAGCTGCTGCAGCGGCGATATCATCGCGTGAAACGAATGCGACTTTGTTTTCAGTGAGACCTGAAAGAACACCATAAGCTAACGACATTTGCCCGTCCATGATGAGAGACTCTGCATAGTAATTCATACGTAAAATGCTCCATTTGCTTGCTTTACGAATTAAATGCTGTTCGCCGACAAAGTAGTCATATGCGATGTTCGATTTTTCCGTGTTGCGTACGCCTGCAGATGAAATAAGGACAATGTGTGGAACGCCGGCTTCTACAGCTGCATCAATAGCGGCAATAAATTGTTCTGAACGACGACCAGGTATTACTTCGGAAGACGGAATAAGCACTAAGCGATCCAAACCTTTGTAAGCCTCGATCAGCGAAGATGGTTGATTGTAATCACCAAAACGTGCTTCCACGCCATCAATTGTATTTTTCTCCGGAGAACGCGTGATTGCTACAACACTATGTTGTCCAGCCGCACGCTCCAACAATTCTTTTACCGTTGCTCCACCTAATTGTCCACTAGCACCACTTACACCAATTTTCATGATTCAATTACCTCCAATTTATAATTATCCCTTTTAAATCATTTATGAAACATAAAGAATAAATACAATAAGCGAAAGAATGGTTAAGAATCTAATCATCAAATTCGACCATTCTCTTACCTCCTCGATTCAATACCTTTCGCTTAGGCAACACTTGTTGTATAGTTAATATAACAAGTTGGATATTTATAAACAATCAACAATATTACAGATTTATCGCTTAACCAACATAGTGATAAAAATGTCTAAGAAAAGGTGAGAGTTTTATGGAAAAACAAATCGATCCCCGTACTCTTCGCACCCGAAAGCTCATTATGGATGCATTTATAGAGTTATCGACGAAAAAGGATTTTAAAGACTTCACAATTGGGGATATTACATCTGCTGCAACGGTTAATCGCGCAACATTTTATAACCATTTCATTGACAAATATGACTTGCTTGAAAAAGTGTTACGTGAAAGCGTGATGAGAGAAGTCCTTCAAGAAGTTAGAACGCATGAGGACATTACTGAAGAAACGATTAGGGCTACTTTTATCTCGATTATTAAGTTCCATACATCGATTAGTAACCAATGTCCGCGAAGTTATAAAGCATTTTCACCCCAAATAGAAATTATCTTTAAATATGAACTCCAAGCCTTTTTTTCAGAGTGGGCAAAAAAGAAACGGTCTAACCAAAATCGAATAGAAGTAGAGACTTTTGCGGTGATGTTAAGCTGGTCACTTTATGGGGCTGCAATGCATTCGATTCAAGATTACACGACGACAAAAAAAGAAGATTACGTAAAACAAATATTGCATTTCATAAAACTAGAATAACACGGATATATGAAAAAGCATCTACAGCGGCGGTGGCTGTAGATGCTATTATGTTAATGATAATATTCTCTGGTTACAACACAAAACACTTAACAAACTTGATACAAATTACTTATTCATGAGCCGTACTGTCACATCTCATTTCGTACCATCAATATTAGGCATTCCACATGCGTCAAAGTTGCCTAAGCACCAGCCTGGAAATTGTGCATTGCCGTTTCAACATTCAACTCGATTCTCTGCTTTACCACTATCGATGGTACGGTTCTCCGTGCCATATCTAAAACAAAATGAAGGACGCCCCAATCCGGCGTCCTTCATTTTTGCAAGCGAAGCGATTCCAATCGCTGAGGGGCCGTCAGACCGCCATGAAACCGCCATCCACAAACAGTTCGGCGCCCGCGACGAAACTGCTCTCATTCGATGCCAGGAATAGCACTGCCTTGGCTACCTCATCTGCCTGGCCGAGTCTCCCGAATGGCGTCATCTGCTTCAGCGCCTCCTCGGCCCCCTCATTGTCTCGAAGATACGTCTGGATTGCCGGCGTGAGGATCACTCCAGGGGAAACCACATTCACGCGGATGCCCTGGCTTTTAAGGTCGGTCGTCCACGTGCGCGCGAACGAGCGGATCGCGGCCTTCGTGGCACTATAGATCGACAAATTGGGAAGCCTTTTGCTGCCCGACCCAAGATCCTGTAAGGATCACCGTGCCTCCAGCCTTCATTAATGGCAACGCCTTCTGTACGGTAAAGACCATACCCTTTACGTTCGTGTTGAACACACGATCGAAGTGCGATTCCTCGATACCGCCGAGTGGTGCGGACTCGGAAATTCCCGCGTTAGCAAACACGACGTCAACCTTGCCGTGGTCACGTCGGATGTGCTCGTAGAGCCGATCGAGGTCTGCGGAGTTGCTGCCGTCTCCCTGGACGCCGACGGCACCGCGGCCGATCTCCTTCAAGGCCTCGTCCAATCGTTCTTGCCGGCGCCCTGTGATGTACACATACGCGCCTTCTGTCGCGAACAGTTTTGCCGTCATCACTAATAGCTACAGCTGTTCTCATTGCACCAACGACCTGCATTCACGTATTCAGGACAGCTGAACCATGAGGATATAATTCAGACGGTAGCTGGTTTAAGGCGCTTGTTTGTGAGGCTGGCCATATGAGTGCAATCCCTCCTGCTAGAACCATATGCAATGCAACAATGAATCCAACTGATGAAGCTGGCGTTAATGTTGTGAAGAATTATAAAACCAACTCAAACTGGAGTTATTATCCTTTTTGATCCACGCTTATCGAATAAGCGTCCTGAGACCATCTGTGTAATTACGGATAAATTAATCAAATTGGCAACAGCTATTCGCGCCGGCCGCTCCCTCCGATCCAGATGAGATCTGCTAAGCTCCCATCAACAACACCTTCCTTGCAAGTGGATACATGGGCTTATTACGAATTGCTTAAATGACAACTCATCCCTTATGACTCACGGTCAAACTTGAGCAATACCACCATCTACGAACAATTCGATGCCGTTTACATAACTGCTTTCCTCCGAGGCCAGAAACATCACCGCGCTGGCAATCTCCTCCGTCTTGCCCATACGTCCTAGTGGAACGGTATTCTTCCATGGTTCAAGGACTTGTTCTAAGCACTTCGCCAAACATACCGTCATAAGCTGGAATATGGACCCCGGGATGCATTTTATTATGGTTTAACTGTTGTAGTTGCTATTCCCCAAACCGGATTATTCCAACAATTTCAACATTCCGTCAACAGTGATATCATCCTTAGGATCATACAGGTTACTCACGTGGTAATGTAAGCCGAATTTTGGGATATGAAGATGTATTCTATAATGTTAAATAGACCAATAACCTGTATTGTTTACAACTACAGAGAAGGTAACTGTCAGAAGAAAATAAAGGTTAGACTGACGTAATTGGCCAACGGCTACTAGGAGCTCTACTACTGTCTACAGAATCGACATCCAGAATAAACAACATGTCTCTATTTGTGGCTAACTTCGGGTAGCTGTCAGATGATAAAAAAGTCGTGAACCAGTAAAAGATATCATGATTAATATGCAAGATGATTAAGCAACTAGATGGGAGCCCAAGTGAATATTCTTGGCTCCCTTTAAATTTGTGTATATAAGGCAAGTGTCTGAAGAAAATAAAGTTGTAGACTAGGAAAATGAAGTATTAGACCGACGATGTTTCTAAGGGGATGATAGTCTAGGTAATAAACGAATCCACTCGAAATCATATCTTTTCTGTTATAATACTGTTAATCATGTTGAAGTTAACTTCAATTAAAGGGGCGACTAAATAAAGATGTACTCGATCAATGAAGTTATGAAAATGTTTAATTTATCCTCTTCTACTCTACGTTTTTATGAGAAGGAGGGGATTCTTCCACAAATCAATCGAGATAAGAACGGCCGAAGAGTATATGATGATTCTGAACTAGAATGGTTGCAGTTGCTAGTCGCACTTAAGGATACAGGTATGGGACTAGAAGCAATCAAAGAGTATTTAAATATGGCATATGAAGGTGATTCAACCCTAGATCAGAGAAGGGAAATACTGATAAGTCATAAACAAAATGTAGAGAGTAAATTATCTATAACGTTAGACCACCTTGAAAAAATAAACAGAAAAATAATTATTTATGATGTACTTGTTTTGAGAAAGGAACCCAAGGATCTAACGATCTAAATTTCAACTTCAACTTTGTGATTTGACTTAAAGAATACTTTAACGGGTATAGTGTTGTAATACGTAGTAAAGAGACGATTTAATAATCGAATCACCGTTATTACGTAAATGGAGGGAGTGGAAATTCGTGAAAACAAGAATATTAGGTCAATAAGGTTTGCAAGTCTCGGCGTTGGTTTCGGATGCATGGGGATTTCAGTTGCTTATGGTCCATCTAATGAAGAGGAAGGTATCCAAACTATAAAGCACGCTCATGATTTAGGTGTGAATCTCTTTGATACGGCAGAAGTATATGGTAATGGTCACAATGAACAGGTACTTGGTAAAGCAGTGAAGGGGTTTCGTGATCAAGTAGTAATTGCGACTAAGTTTGGTTTTGACTTGACTGTTGAGCCCCTTGGTTCTGGCTTTAATTGTCGTCCTGAAAATATTCGTAAGGTAGCAGAAAATAGTCTGTGTAACTTGCAGATGGATTACATTGATGTTTTTTATCAGCATATTCCTGATCCTAATGTACCCATTGAAGAAGTTGCTGGTGTTGTGGGGGAACTGATTCAACAAGGTAAGGTTAAATATTTTGGATTGAGTAATGCAGATTCAGAAACAATTCGTCGTGCACATGCTGTGACGCCAGTATCAGTCTTGCAGAGTGAGTATTCCATTTTTGAACGTGAGCTTGAAGATAACAACGTTCTTGCAGTATTAAAAGAGTTGACTATTGGATTAGTACCCTATGCCCCTTTAGGCAGAGGGTTCCATACTGATTCAGTAAGCCTGCAGAAGAGTACGCGGCAGATGATTACCGGCGTATAGACAAACGCTGGCAAGGAGAGAATTTTAATTACAACATGAAGGCGGTCCAACAGTTCAATGAACTGGCTTCCAGCAAGGATATTACGGTCGCTCAGTTGGCACTAGCCTGGTTACTAGCTCAGGATGATAATATTGTTCCTATCCCTAGGACAAGCAGTATAAAACGAGTAGAAGAGAACTTAGGTGCTACTAATATTGCGCTAACTGAGCAGGATATCAAACGGATAGCTGAAATACTTCCAAATGGAGCGGCGGGTAGTAAATAACCTGCAGGAGTGTAAGAGCATTACACAAGAGATTAACAGCTAATGGAACAGATTTTCTTCCAAGTAGCTGTAACTATTTCTAATTGTATTTATGTGAATTAAAATAACACGGTAAGGAGATAATACTATGAAAACCAGAACTTTAGGCAACAGCGATCTGACAGTATCCGCCATCGGCCTTGGCTTAATGGGGATGTCGGGCACCTACGGGCAAACGAATGATGAAGAATCTATCCGTACGATCCAACGGGCGCTAGAGTTGGACGTGACGTTTCTTGATTCGGCAAGTCTATACGGCTTCGGTCACAATGAAAAGCTGCTGGGCAAGGCGCTCATGGGCCGCCGCGACCAAGCCGTCGTGGCTACGAAGTTTGGCTTCCAGAAGGATTATTCCATTAATGGTCGCCCCGATTTTGTCCGAAAATCCATTGACGAGAGCCTGCAACATTTAGGCATCGACCATGTCGATCTGTACTACCAGCATCGTGTCGATCCGAACGTGCCGATTGAAGAGACCGTCGGTGCCATGGCCGAGCTCGTGAAGGCGGGCAAAGTCCGCTACCTGGGACTGTCAGAAGCCGGTCCTGACACGATTCGACGTGCGCATGCCGTCCATCCCATCTCCGCGCTGCAGACAGAATATTCCCTCTGGAGCCGTGAGATCGAGAATGATATCTTGCCAGTCGTTCGAGAGCTCGGTTTGACGCTTGTCGCCTACAGCCCGCTAAGCCGCGGTATCATCTCCGGCGAGATTACCTCATTCAATGATTTGGCCGAAGATGACATTCGGCGTCATTTGCCTCGTTACCAAGGCGACAATTTCCAGAAAAACCTTGACGTTCTTGAGGAGATCAAAAAGATTGCCACTGAAAAAGAGTGCACGCCCTCACAGCTAGCACTGGCGTGGACGATCGCTAACGGCGCGCTGCCGATCCCCGGTACGAAAAGGGTCAAGTACCTCGAGGAAAACGCGGATTCAGTAGACATCGTGCTGACAACTGACGATCTCGCCCGCATCGAGGGGGTTAGCCCGAAGAATGCCGCTCACGGTGAGCGCATGCTAGAGGTCCATATGAAGGACGTTAACTTGTAAGACGACTTCGCAGCAAAGATCCCCTTCGCGGGTGTCTTTGCTTTTTGTTTGCCGGAGGCGGGACAGCCGAGACGAGCTTGCCAAGGTCAACGCCCGATTAACCTAAGAAAGAAGGAAAATACTTTGAACAGACTAATTGGAAAAGTTGCAATCATCACGGGAGCGGCAAGCGGCATGGGAGCGGCGGAAACCCGCCTCTTCGTTCAGGAGGATGCCAAAATCGTTGCGACCGATGTGCAAAAGGAATTGCTGGAGAAAGTCGTTAAGGAGATCAACGTACAACATCCGGGATCTGCCGCCTCTTTGACGCATGATGAATCTCGATTTATCACCGGCACCGAGCTCGTCATCGACGGTGGACAGATCGTCCGCTGAGCTACTTAACGTTTGATGGACTGCTTCGCTGTTTACAGAGCATGCAAAGACCGTGCTCCATTTGATCGTGAAGAAGAGCAAGCTAGACGGTAAGCACCGAGTCGGAAGCGTTGAGCCAGCTTTTATTGAAGAGACAGAAAAGCTTTTTAAATCGTATCCCCTTCCGCTGAACCGTTAGTGGACGGGTTTTCCTATGTTTTGAGGAGATTCTCTAAGCTCAAACAGCACTTGAGCATGATTATTTAGCCACATCAATCAGCCCGAAGTTTCGAAGCACAAAATATCGCCAAACTTGTGATATGATTCACTTCGCATGATTTTAAACTATCCTGCCCGTTCGTATTATGAGATCAACCAGTTCTTTCTGGTTGATCCTTTTTTCATTTGCATAGAGGATTAAGGTAGCCTGGTCGAACGTACCTGCCCGTGGGACTTGATCCCGAGCGCTATAGTGTTCGCCCTACTTGTCATGACCATGATTGAGGCTGGTTGGGACGTAAGATCCCGTATAACAAGCGATGCTATGGAGCGACAAGAAGAACCTTAGGGATGCCGGGGAATCTAAACTTACAGGGAGAGATGAAATGAATCCAGTTGTCGGTCTAGATATTTCAAAAGAAGAAAGTCATGGACAAGCCTTTTTAGCGCGCGGAAAGCCCTTCAGAGGGACATTCCACTTCGAGCACACTCGTGATGGCCTAGCAAATTTACATCAAGTTTTGAAGGATGTTGAGACTGCATCCAGACTACGTCCTCTGCTTATTCTAGAAGCAACCGGCCATTACCAAAGTCCCGTTGTTCAGTTCCTAGAAGAACATCACTACATTTACATTGTCATTAATCCGCTCATCTCAAATCGGCTTAGAAAGTCTCAACTTCGTAAAGTAAAGACGGATGCTGCGGACGCTTACCTATTGGGAGAGTTGTACTACAAGGAAGAGTTTGAACCTTTTAAGAAAAGAGGTGTGCAACTTCTCAATCTGCGCTATCTTACAAGACAGTATGAGTCCCTTTCAAAGATGTGTGTACAGACGAAGCTGCAATTCCAAGCCGTTTTAGATCAGGTTTTCCCAGCTTACAAAGGCGTCTTTGGAGCTATGTATTCCCGTATTTCACTACGGTTTTTAAGTAAATTCCCAACCTCATATTCAGTTTTGCAGACGGATGAAATTACACTCAAAGCTAAGATGAAAGAACTACTTTCTTCGAAACGGGGGCGTTCAGAGGGCTGGATTAACCAACGGGTTCAGCGACTGCTAGACGCGGCAAAGCAAAACCCATTTCAGCAAACCATGTATGCAAGCCACTTAATCAATTTGAAAGTTCTTATTACCCTTATTCTTCAGTACCAAGAGCATCTTGCTGAACTGGAACAGAACATAGATGCTCTGGCTGAAGAAAATTGAGGAGTATGAATTCATTCAGTCGATTCCCGGTATTGGGCATAAAATTGCTGCAACAATTTTATCTGAAATTGGAGAAGTCGACCGATTTGATCATCCTAAAAAGCTAGTGGCTTTTGCAGGCATTGACCCGAGTGTCTTTGCTTCCGGTAAATTTACAGCAACTCGAAACCGAATCACGAAACGTGGTTCCAGGCAGTTGCGTTACGCACTGGTAATGGCTGTCCAGTGTGGGCTTATACGCTCCCGAAATATGCGAATCAAAGCGTTCTATGATCGCAAGAGAGCAGAAGGAAAACCACATAAAGTAGCTCTAATCGCATGTGCAAATAAGCTCGTCCATTGGCTCTATGCAATCTTGAAAAACAAAAAGAAATTTCGTCCAATTTAAAAGATTATTATTGGCATAACCTTCCAAGACACAACGGAAATTGGAGGGTTATTTGGCATGCTCATTTTAACTATACCACATGATTTAGAATCACTTTACTGGTAATCTTGACAAGCTATTAGCTGGTATCGCTTAATGAGTTTACGGGTTAAAACCGATTAGGTACATGCCTAATCGGTTTTAGGAATATATTCTTGTCGGCAACCGGACAAGTTCTAGTCCTTGACTCGGGTACGATAAAAAAACCGCTAAATTAGTCCTATCCTTTTATTTATTATTTGATAAATTGCATGATTCCTTTAGGAAAAGTATCCTCTGCCTCTGTTCTTTTATCATACAAATTGTACCAAGCATCTGCCACTTGATCAGGATCAAAACTTGTGCCCTGTTTGATTAAAGGACTAATGGATAAATGGCCCACAAATACTCCAAGAGGCAGCAAACGCTCGTGTAAACTAAGAATATAGTTCCGGAGTCCTGACATGGCGATACCTGAATTTCCAAACATCGGGCTTGGACTCATTGCGGAAAGATCGCTTGTGAAAAGAAGCGCCCCTTCACCCCGTTCTGTCATTTCTGGAATGACTTGTCTGGCTGTATTTATAGCTCCAATGACAACATTGTTGAAAAATTGAAGTGCACTCTCATCAGTCGTTTCCAGAACAGATGTCGTAGCAACATTTCCACTATGCGGGCTAAACTCCATGACATCGATTGTACCGAACGTATTCTTAATTTCTTGAAAAGCTCTGGTAAGTTGCATTTTGTTAGTGATATCGGCAGCAAAACCCTGAGCTTCAATGCCCATCTTACCAAGCTGCTCTGCATATTGGTCCAATTTCTCCTGTGTTCTAGAAACGAGTGCGATACGAAAACCGTTTCTTCCAAAAGTCTTCGCTAGTGAGAAGCCTAGACCAGGTCCTGCACCGATAATAACCATTGTTTTCAATTCATACTCACCTTTTATCATGACATTGATTTTCTTGATACAGTCCATAGTTATATAAAAAGTAACTGCTCTACTTTTATATACGCATCAGTAGACCTTCCATTGAATCGTCATCTTGGATTTGTCCTTCCAACAATCTTGGAAGAAGTTTGCGTTCCCGATTCGAGTCGGAAATCTCCCCAGAGGGCTATTCCTTCCTGTCTCCTATCCACGTAGCGATCTTATCACATATCAAAAAAAATATAAAGCTGAGTTACTTGACTTTGGTTTTTTTCTCACTTATATTTATCCCTGCAAGTATCCTGCACTGGAGGTTTTAACATGAATAGACTTAAAGGTAAACGAGCACTTATCACAGGCGGCACCAGCGGAATTGGCTTGGAAACGGCCAAGCATTTTCTGTCTGAAGGCGCTGAATTGATTGTCACCGGAGTAACTCCTGCAAATGTAGAAAAAACGCAAAAGGAACTAGGAAATCAAGTCCTAGTGCTTCAGGCAGATTCCCGAGATCTCAACGCCCAACGTCAACTGGCTGAACGCATTGAACAACATTTCGGTAAGCTGGATATTGCCTTTTTAAATGCAGGTGTATCCGATTGGCGTCCATTCGAGCAAATGGATGAAAATAGCTTTGACCGCTTATTTGCCATCAACGTAAAAGCTCCATTTTTCTTAATGCAGGCGCTGGTTCCCGTGATGGCGAACCCCTCCTCTGTCATTCTGATGGGGTCAAACAGCTCTCATGCTGGATATGCAACTTCTAATGCTTACGCTGCTACTAAAGGTGCCATTTCCACTTTGACCAAAGCCTGGAATTCTGACTTATTGTCGTCTCACGGAATTCGCTTCAACACTGTAAGTCCTGGACCGATTGATACGCCGCTTTACGATAAGGATAAACTCGGTATTTCTGACGAAATCCGTGAGATGGTTATGAACGGCATTCGTGATTCCATTCCAGCCGGGCGCTTGGGTACAGCCAAAGAGATTGCCAGTGCTGTTGTCTATCTGGCTTCGGATGAGTCACGCTTCACCATTGGCGTTGATTTAGTTCTGGATGGCGCGCAAACCATTCTTTAATGTGTTAGTCCTATTGCTGCTTAAGCCCTCCGCAGGTGCTTAGGCACCTTTTTCTTTTAGAATGCGGTCAATTGTTGTATAGTACAAGAGAGGGTGCTTTCCCTCTGATAGGACTTAAATCCAACTTTTGGAGTGGAAATATGGGAATAAAATCAACTTACCATGAACGTATAAAAGAAGAAAAAAGGGCATGTGCTATCGCCGCTGCAGAAGAACTGTTTTTTGAAAAAGGGTATGCGCGCACCACGTTAGCTCAGATTGCAAAACTTGCTGGTCTCTCTACTGGAACATTGTTCAATCATTTCCCGACCAAGGAATTGATCTTCGAAACCATCGTCAAACATTTTTGGGAACTTGATCCCGAATGGGACATTCCACCGGTACTAGGTTCTCCCTTGCAAGGATTAATAAAGTTCGGACGAGATTACGCATGCGTGCTGACTCGTGATGGAATGGCTCCTTTATTTCGGGTCGTCATTGCAGAGGCCAAGCAGTTCCCCCAGCTCAGTCTTTATCATTATGAATTAGGTGAAGGTGCTGTTCATCAGAAATTGACGCAATATTTATTGGAAGAAGTTCAATTGGGGAACATAAACCTGCCGGATGCGGCAAAAACGGCCAGCGAATTTATGAGTATAATTGCCGGGCAGGTGCTATGGCCCAAAATGTTACTGCTTGATTTCAATATCTCCCGAGAGCGGGCTTTTCAAATAGCGGACGAGGCTGCATATATGATTATAAATAAGTATGCTCGCTAAAACAGACAAATACGAGTGATCTCCTATATTGAGAGTCCCTCGTATTTGTCTGTTTTACGTTAGTCTTAAACGTACTTGTTTTAAGAGAAATGAAGAACAATCGGGGTTTTCCATCTTATAATGGATATTCCCCTCTTACCTCATTATACTTAATTTGAGGTAACTTATTGTTTCTGAGGAGAACTCCTTTAATCTCATTATTTTACTAACGGGGTTAATACCCACTAAGTACTCTCATGATTCCAATTATAATCAAAGTATGAAAAGAGTATCGATATCACTCATCTCATTATTGGTATATTATTACATCAATGATTATTGATCTAATCGACCTATTCATGTAATAGAAGAAAAGGCGAAAAGAGGAATGCCCCGCTCATGTGCCACATTGTGCCGCCGTGCGTTTCATTCGCGCCTTTTTCTATGCTTCTAATGTATCATGGAAAATCCGTCATATGATGCCCAAATTATTCTAAATTGCTAAGTTTAATATAAGTTTTTTGAGATTTTTTGTGCCATATACTCAATTCTAGGAATCATCAAGTTATCGTCTATCATTATAATTTTATCAGGTTTAAACAACTGGAATTTCTTTAGATTGTAATAGTCAAATAGCACTTGATACACGGTCAAATGGTTCTCCATCAAGTACTTTACATCTAAAACACTACTTAGAATCTCATCTTGCATAACGATAAGCCTACCATCAATCTTATTGAAAAAACCCTCTTTTATTCCTTCATCATAAAAAGCTAATTCCTGATATTCTCGTTGCTTCATGGATTCTTTTAGTCGCTCATAGTTCTCAGGATAACTACTTTCAAGATCCCTTAGGAAAATGTCTGTGAAGAACTCTTTTAATAAGATTGTTTGTTCAAATGTTTGCTGAAATCGCTGAACAATTACTTGGTCAGCATCAGAATCTTCAATAATTTCGTGGATATATTCTACAGAAAGACCCACAATAAAGGTTATGATATCTTCTTTGGTAGAGAAATATTTATATAAAGTGGCCCTACTTATATCCATGATTTTTGCGATTTCATCCATTTTTAGACTTTGAAACCCATTTTTTTTAACGTACGTTAACAATCTGCTAGTAAGAGTTATCCTCATATTATGTTGTTTTTCATTCTGCCGTTCCATCTAAGCGCCCCCTAATACCTTATATTATATCTCATAATCATCATTTTAAACAAACTATACTAAATAGACACTTTACATTCTTTTTGTTTACTTTATTCACCTCTCATGATATTATGTTTTTGTTCCTATGAATAACAGAGATGAAAATTCATATTGAGCGAACTAAGATTGGATACCTTTTTAACTAGGCTTTAAACATTTAGGTGATAACAATCTAATTTTCATTATTTAAGGAGGAACAAAATGCAAACTCGAAGTCTTGGTCAACAAGGTTTAAAAGTCTCTTCTATTGGATTAGGTACTATGGGGATGTCAATGGCATACGGTCCTTCAAATGAAGATGAAGCAATAGCAACTATTCGTCGAGCTTATGAGCTTGGAGTTAATTTCTTTGATACAGCAGAATTATACGGATATGGAACTGGTCACAATGAACAGTTGCTGGGTAAAGCTGTAAAGGATTTTCGTGACAAGGTAGTACTAGCTACCAAATTTGGATTTGACATGACAGCCGAACCACTCGGATCACGTTTTAATAGCCGTCCAGAAAATATTCGTAAGGTAGCAGAAAACAGCCTTCGCTATCTGCAAACGGATTACATTGATGTTTTCTATCAGCATATCCCAGATCCCGATGTTCCTATTGAGGAAGTAGCTGGAGTCGTTGGAGAGCTTATTCAAGAAGGCAAAGTTAAATATTTCGGTTTGAGTAACACGGGTTCAAAAACTATTCGTAAAGCTCATGCGGTTACCCCGGTTTCTATGCTTCAGACTGAATACTCCATATTTGAGCGTGAGATTGAGGACAACGATATACGCACGACTTTGAATGAACTGGGTATAGGTTTAGTGCCTTACTCTCCTTTAGGCAGAGGGTTCCTAACAGGTGCTGTTAAACCGGCTCAAGAGTACGCCGAAGACGATATGCGTCGTCACGACGAGCGTTGGCAAGGTGAAAACTATATCTATAATCTACGAGCAACGGAACAACTTAATGAGATGGCTTCTAACAAAGGTATTTCTGTAGCCGAATTGGCACTAGCTTGGCTTCTCGCCCAGGGAGAGGATATCGTCCCTATTCCGGGTACACGAAGTGCTAAGCGGGTTGAGCAAAACGTTGCTGCTGCTAACGTCAATCTTACAGAGGCTGATCTTCAACGAATTAAAGAAATCCTCCCACACGGATCAGCCGGTAGTCGGTATCCTGCCGCAATGATGGAGAGTTTCACAAGAGATTGATAATTTTATATAAAATAAAAAAGCAGTTGACTAAAATTTTTTCATAGTCAACTGCTTTTTTATTAAACCACTTAAAACTCTATATAGCTCTGTTGAATAAACCTATAATTTCTAGTGTATGTCTTCGATGCTTTTCAGTAATCTACGTGGGAAAGCACTGCTGCTAAGATCACGCTTAAAGGACAAAAGTTTCTATGCGGGAATCCCCTTGAATGTATCTGCAATCATTCACTTTATGGACTTCTTCGTTTTTGATTAACCAGTTATCATCTTCCACCCCAGAAGGGGTTCATACATCCGTTACAATCCCGGCAATCTCGTGTCCAGGAACGAATGGAGAATTCAACCTAAACCTTCTAGTTAACTCCAGGTCAAATGTTTATCTTTTTTTTATCTTCGATGCTCTTTGACATGCATTTATAGCATGGTGGAACTCACTCGGGTCAATCCTAGAGTTAACCTGAAGTAGACTCCTAGTAGAAAGGAATTCATTGTACATGACATATTCAATCAGTGAAGTTGCCAAAAAATTAGACCTCACGGTATATACATTGCGTTACTACGACAAGGAAGGACTCATGCCTTTTGTAGAACGTACCACGAGCGGAACACGCTTGTTCAAAGACTCCGACATTGACTTTCTGAAGATCATTCAATGTCTGAAACTCACTGGGATGGATTGTCAGCACTAAACTAGACAATTTTTTTGTGGTGCCTCTGCTTGAACTCAGCCGGACTCAAGTAATCCAGAGAACCGTGAATCCGAATATGGTTAAACCAGTGTACATAGTCATGTAATTCTGTGGTTAGCTCAGCAAGACTTTCAAAATGACGTTTCTTCACAAACTCCGTTTTGAAAATTTTAAAAGTGGCTTCCGCAACGGCATTGTCATAGGGACAGCCTTTCATGCTCAAAGAACGTTTAATCTGAAAAGCCTCCAGAGCATCGTCAATGAGCTTATTCTTGAATTCATTTCCTCGGTCAGTGTGGAAGAGCTGAATGTCATTCAGGTTGCCCTTAATTGAAGCCAAAGCACGGTAAACCAGCTTGGCATCCTTATGGGGGCCTGCACTGTAGCCGATAATCTCGCGGTTAAACAGATCTACAAAGAAGCATACGTAGTTCCAATATGAACCCACTGGGACGTACGTCAGATCGCTTACGACAACAGATAACGCCTGCTCTTGTTCAAATTTTCGGTCCAATACATTCGCTTGCTTGGCTTCATTGCATCTCGTGGGATGGGCTTGTACTGGGCGACTGTATACGAGGAAACCAACCCGAGTTCCTTCATGATTCGTCCAATTCTCCGCCTGGATACCGTAAGGCCTTGCTGGTACAGCTCTTTTTTAATCTTACGCGTACCGTAGTTTTGGCGGCTGCTTTGAAAAATGTCCATAATCAGGGAGGTAAGCTCATCCTCCGATGTCACTTCCACTTTGTTTTCTTCATAATAATACGTGCTTCTAGGGAGTTTTAGGACGTCGCACATTGCTGATACCGAGTATTTATGTTTATTCTGGCGAATGACATTTACTTTCGTCCCATGATCAGCGCGGCTTGCTTTAAAATGTCATTCTCCATGAGCAGTTGCTTGTTCTGTTTTCGAAGTTCGATGAGTTCTAATTCCTCTGGAGTTCGGTTGTCTTTCTCTTTAAAGGATCCAGATGTGGAACTCTGTTTCACCCATTTATCTAACGATGAAGGATTCAAATCATATTCTTGAATGATATCCTTGCGTGGTTTGCCACTCTGATAGAGTTGAACCATCTGTGCTTTAAATTCAGTGCTAAAGGTACGTCTTTCCTTTTTTTTCATGTCCGTTCGCTCCTTCTAGAGTGCATCTGTAGTCTACTATATTAGACCACAATTTTTCTGTCTAGAAGAGTGTAGCCGATCCATCATCTGCTTTTGGAATATAAATATTTGGTGTGACAATCTGACAAAAAGTAAAGAAATCAGTATTACTTAAATTACTTAATGTTGAAACATATTTCTCTACTTTACGAATGTCATCTTGTCTCTCTAAAGTTCCTTCATCTATTGTTTTTTGATGAAGATCAATTGAAACTGAGTCCCAAATACTGTGGAATGTATTTCTTAGTCTTAAAATGACATATTCTTCAGAGGGCTTTTCCCAGTTGTTTTCAAGTACTTGATATATTTCCGTGAACCTTATGCGGTCAGGAACGAACTCAATCTCACTATCGTCATCACTTTGTTCATCAACATGTCTTCGAGTTACATGCCTATCCACTTCACCTAAAAGATAATGGTACACTGCCTCGATTTGTGCAGCAGTACCTTGCTTACCTTGATGATTATAATAATTCTTAATTCTTTGTTTGATTTCGTCTTCGAGTTCTGGTAATGGACAATATCTTTTTGAGCTTGTGTAAGAATAAGTTGAGAACTTTGAGAAAAGTTCTTCATAAGCATTTGCTGCTATGACCTGGTCATGATAATGGCGCGGTGAATATATTTTTATTTTAGGTCCTTTTGAGGGGTTTGTGGGCGGCTTAGGCATCGGTGGAGGATCAAGTTTTAGTAAACCTTTCTTTATATCTTCTTCTGTATCAAGATCTGTTGAAGAATGGAGATAACAAGATTTACACGACTTATGTAATGTTTTTCCGAGTAAGTTCCAAATGGCTTCTTTATATTCACTCAATCCCTTTGCTTTGTACGATTTAACTTGATGGATGGATACATACGTTTCTCCATTCAAAATACAAAAATCTTCATACCATTCCAGCTCTAGGGAGTGACTTTCGTACTCCTCAGGACTAATTCTCATCATGTAGTCCAGTACAACATTTAATGCGACTTTTCCTTGATATTGGTACCCAGACCAACTTGGAATAGCGCTATGGTAGTGGGTATATACAACTGTCTCGGTACTCATTTTAAACACCCTTTATATTTGGAATATGCCATAGTAACTAATCTTTCGACAAGTTCCAAGGATTTCCTTCTTTTTCTTTAATCTGCAAGAAAAAACTTAAGTAATTAACCTGAGGAATTCGCTATTTGAATTTATTATTTTTCTGAAAATACACACTTTCATGTAAGTCTAGACGGCAATATTGGACTACTTTACTCAATAATTCTAATCCGCCTAAGTAGCACAAACCTTCTGCTTCGTGAGGGGAAATTCCAGATGATTAAAAGGATGTAATCTCATTAAAGTTGTGAGGATAGACCCAAACAAATTCGCTTTCAGCTAATTGATTTCGATCATTCCTTGTTGTACTAGATATACCGGAACATCAATGACTAGGGGATTACATCGTATATGCTCTTCGTAATAGAAACCAAACTGGTTGGGTAAAGTTATGTAAAGCAAACCATATAAGGCGGACTTTTGACTGTATGTATCATCCGATTTAATTACAGTTTTCACCAATATCTTTGAGAATTCAATAAGTTCTCTTAGGATCATAAATCTATGGGCATCCACTAGCACTTCAGGAGTTTCTCTCTTGTCACAGAGAGGATTGGAGTAAGAATGATCCCAGGCGTTTTTTATAAATGAAGGTAACTGAAAGTGTCTCTCGACTTGTTTAATAAGTCTTCTCCATTTAATTATTAAGTTAACATCGTATTTTTGCTTCAGTAACTCAACTGCCTGATATGAGTAATCAACTAAGGTTGCAAGTATCGTTCTTTGGTAATAAGTAAGCACACCACCCCCTCCTTTCCTTGATACAACCCATTATTGACAAACAATTCAAGTGTTAAGTATCTTTCACTTATAAAATGGGTATGGTGGGTTGGATGGTTTTAGAAGTTGATGATTAAGAAAAGTTTGATTTTCATGCAGCATTCTATGCTCAACTTGGCGAGCATTCCGACCGACAATACGGATTAAGGTGCCGTCTGTATTATAATAAATTTTCATCATATCACCCTGAAGCGACGTCCGATTTCATTAAATACGATTTGTTCAACTAAATCAAACACTTTAACGATCTGTCCAGATCTAATTTTTCCGTACGAACCGTAAAACCTCCCTGTTTTCCTCAAATTCCATAAAAAAAGATCGAGATAACTCCTCTCGACCTCTTTCTACTCCCTAATCAATTATAAGATTCCTTGCACAACCCTACTTTCATTTCACTACATACCCTTTATCCTCCAGCAACTTCACGATACTATCATCACCTAGGGAGTGCGCTGCACCAACCCCGATGATACTCTTCTGTTCCATTAGATTAACAAAATATTTTATAAGTGTGGAATGCCATCGAAAACATGCATATCAATTGTATAAAAATACATTTCTCGCTAATTGTGAAAAAGTTTTCTCATAAATTATGAAAATATTATCACTAATTATGACAACGCACAAAAAATCACAAAATAATAATCTCAAATCTTGTAAGCCTTCATAGCTTTTCTTAGCTCTTTAAATGAAGGACGTTTGCCATACATTAAGACGCCCGTACGGTAGATCTTGGCGGCCAACCAACCGAAGAACAGGATGGAAGCAACCAAAATGGCAAGTGAAAGCCAAATTTCCATCAGGCTCGCCCGTTCCAGCCCGATTCGTAACAACATGACAGTCGGAGAAAAGAACGGAATGTAACCCGCAACCTTAACAAAAATCGTATCAGGTGCAGCGATATTGAAGATACCGATATAAAAGGCTGCTAGTGACAGTACGGTAATCGGCATGATCGCCTGTCCCAACTCCTCGGTACGGCTAACGATGGAGCCCACTGCGGCGAACAATACTGCGTAGAGAAAGTAGCCGAGGATGTAGAATACCAGACCATAACCCAACACCGCGATATTCAGTTGCGACAGATCCAGCCCGGCTGAGCTAAGAATGACATTATTATGCGGCAGCATGAGGTTGGCGCACACAACGGCTGCAAAAACAGCAATTTGCAGCAGGCCAACCAGGAAGATGCCTATAATTTTCCCAAACATCTGGGTCAAAGGCGAAACGCTAGTGATGAGAATCTCCATGATACGCGAGCTTTTTTCCGATGTCACCTCTGCAGCAATCATATTCCCCGTCATCATGGAGGAGGTGAAGAATAAAATCATCAGTACATAGACCAAACCATAGTTAATCATAGAGGTCTCTTTTTCCTCTGTCCCCACAGCTCCCCCTGACTCAGACGGACTGTCTACTTCCCTGCTATCCACCAATACAGGTGTGCTAATTTCGCGAATTTGATCGCTGGTCAATGCATTGCCGCCCATAATGGCTTTGACCTTAGCTTCCTGAAGTCCCGTCTGCAACAATGTGATTACAGCAGGAGATGGCTCTTTTTCTACAGAGACGTACTCCATTTTAGGAAACGTGTCTCCCTTAGTGGCAGGCTCCGTAAACTGTACGTAACCTTGCAGCTCCCCGTTTTTCAAGGCTTGTTGCATTGCCGGCGTTTGTACGTTGTCATAACGCACCCAGATGGCTGCCGGGTTGGATTGCTCCTTGGTGAATTGCTCCAGCTGATTTGCCACTTCTGTCTGGCTCCCGGCAATTAGTCCCAAGCGATGATGCTCGGCTGCCGTTGTGCCCGAACCTCCTACCCCATCTCCTTTAAACAAAGAAATCAGATATGGCAGATTCATGCCAATGGTAATGAGCAATGCCAGCACCAGCGTTGTAATGACAAAAGATTTGGTTCTCGCCTTCTGGCGAAACGTAAAACCGATAACCGTACCCAGTCTATTCATGAGAATCACCCACCTCTCGTATGAAAATTTCATTCAGCGTAGGCTCTTTAATTTCAAAATGCTCTACATCCGTTTGCTCCAACGCCGTTTGTAAAATCAACTTGGCCGCATCCGGCTGTTCAATATGCAGCATCCAGCCCCGGTCCATTCGCTCTACACGGCGTACGCCGGGCAGTTGTTCCAGTCCGTTCACTTCGCCAGTCGTGATGAGACGAACCTTTTCACGCGGGTAGCGACCTTTAATCTCCTGCACATTTCCCTGCACAACTGTATTCGAACGATGCAAAATCGTAATATGGCGACACAGTTCCTCCACATGCTCCATACGGTGGGTCGAGAATAAAATTGCAGCCCCGTCGTCCCGCAACTCCTTCACCGTATCCTTAAGCAATTCAACGTTCACAGGATCAAGCCCGCTGAAGGCCTCATCCAAAATGAGCAACGTCGGGCGATGCACAACGGCAGCAATAAAGCCCATTTTCTGCTGGTTCCCCTTGGATAGCTCCTCAATCCGCTTGTCGTAATATTCCGGCACTCCAAAGCGCTCCAGCCAGTAGCGTAGACTTTTATCCGCCTCCTTGGCCGACATTCCGCGCAGCCTGCCCAAATAGTTAATTTGCTCGCTCACCTTTACCTTGGGATACAACCCTCGTTCCTCAGGCAAATAACCCATCGTCCGTTGAAGCTCCTTGCTATATGGCTTGCCCTCATATTGAATGCTTCCGCCATCAGGGTAAATCAGACCGAGTACCATGCGCATCGTTGTCGTTTTGCCTGCTCCATTGCCTCCCAACAGTCCGTAAATCTCTCCGCCGTTCACATTCAGCGAAATTCCGTTCACCGCCGTGTGGTTCCCATATTGCTTCACGACCTCTTTCAATTGCAGCATGCTCATGATTACTCCGCTCCCTTTTTCTGCGTGTATGTCTCCGCATCATCTGATAGTTGTCCTGCAGACCAATATACTAAAATATCATCCAGCTCCAGACGCCGCACACGGATGGGACGAATCCCTGCTTGTTCCAATATAGCACTGGTCTCCCCGGCTGCCAGCGTTATAATTCGCTGTAAATTCCCATCACTCTCCGTCTCTACAACTCCCGGAAGCTCCGATGCCTCCTCTGGTGTACCTTCAAACCACATTTCCTTGCCATTTTCGAGCAAATGGTCTTTTTCCAGCTTGCCGAGCAGCCTGCCATCATGCATCAGGACAATATAATCCGCCAAACGCTTGATCTCGTCCATGATATGGGTAGCAATAATGATCGTCGTTTTGCCGTTCTTCATACAATCCCGCAGTTCCTCCAGCATGATTTTCCAGGCAAAAGGGTCTAAACCCGACGAAGGCTCATCCAGCAGCAACACACGTGGGTGCGGCGCCAAGGCAGCAGCCAGTTCAAATTTTCGGCGCTGTCCCTTGGACATACGCGATAATTTCGTATGTGCTGGAACCTGAAAGCGGTCCATTAGACGCTGAAAACGTGTTTCATCCCAGCCGGGATACCACAAGGCTCGAAAAGCCGCTGCTGCTTCTGCCGTTAATCGATCCTCCTCGCGAACCGGCTGCTCCGGTATATACCCAACCCATTGTCGTGTATCTGCCGGCATGCCGTCCGGATACGCTTGACCGAACCAACGAATTTCACCGGAATCCGGATGAACAAGCTGAGTCAGCAAATGAATCAATGTGCTTTTCCCTGATCCGTTATGTCCAGCCAGAGCGACCACATATCCTGGTTCAACAGTTAGATTAATCGGCCCAATATTCCGGTTACCCCGGGTTTTATAGACTTGGCTCATCTCAATAATGGGTGCCTTCCTCTGTATTTGCGTAGGAACTTCCACATGATTGTTCACAGCTGTCACTCCTTCACTTGGACTTCATACTCTCTCTTCACCATTTCTGCGAAAAGCTCCAACAATTCCTGTTCTGTCATCTGCACAGCAATGCCTGTGTCAATCGCCGTTTCCAACGCCTCGGTCACTGCTTTAAGGCGGTAACCTGAGCGCTTATCGTCCTCGACCAGAGCTACGAAGGTCCCCGTCCCCTGCCGGGTACGAAGCAAGCCCTCGTTCTCCAAATCCTGATAGACCCGCCGGACGGTGATAACGCTGCAGCGGAGCGTCCCTGCAAACTCTCGAATGGAGGGAAGCAGCGTTCCCGCTGCAATCTGTCCGGTTACGATGAGTGAACGAAGTTGCTTTTCAATCTGCGCATACAGCGGTTCCGCGCTATTCTCATCAATTTGCACTGGTATATTCACCTGCTTCTCCCCCTTTTTTATCTATCTTTGTACACATACCGCTAAGTTAAGTCCCGTTTCATAAGCCTACGCTGTGTCACCCTATAGGACACCCACATACCCAGGGCTCCTGCCAACAGCGCTCCCCACATCACCGGAGACAACAGCTGCCATTCCTTGCTATAAAATGCCGTTATCGATACCAGATTGGTCCCACATACTCGAACTATAATTGTAACCATCCCGCAAATTAGCATGATGACAATGGATAGCCAAAAGTAGGCTTTTCCTTTTTTAAGAAATTCCAAATGAATATAAATGGCTTGAATCAGCATTCCGTAGCCTATCCAGGTAAGTGCAAACGATACAAAGAAACCTGTACTGGCATATACCCGAAACGTAGCTGACAACGTAAACAAGAGAGTAAAAAATATCACACTATTCACAACAAACGCCAAAAGCGCCTGTTGAATTCGACTCATAATCACTGCATTCATCGGTATAGGCAAGGTGCGGAAAAAGGCTAGCATATGCGTATAGGAATCTTCCTGAAGAAATTTAAATGCACGGCGGTTATAAATGAATCCGAGAAACGGAATCAACACCAGCATGATAAAATCGGCTACTGGACTCAAGTTTCCACGTTCACCCCATTGCACACTTACAGCAAAACTCATGGTAAACCCCAGGTACGTAATAAACAGTAACGTCCACAGCAGGACATATGGATTGTTGCGAAAATCCTGCCGGGTAATCTTCCATGCCTGCTTGATGATTGTCATTTTCTTATCCTGATCCCTTCTGCACTGCCTATAATGACGACCTCGTTCTCTCTTCATACGAAGTTATTATTACAGTAACCAGTGTTATTACTGTATATATCTTTATATACAGTATATAAACCATGAATTACAACTGTCAACACCTGAATGTAAATTGTGCGTACAATCACAAAAGCTCGTCAGGACCTATGCTACTCTGTAAATGATAAACGTTCTCAATCTAGGGGATGAACAAATGGATAAGATACTGCACTGGGATGAGTCAATATTTAACCTTGTTAACCGTTATCCCGAAGTGAAGGACATTATGGTAGAACTGGGTTTTCACGATATCGCCAAGCCTGGTATGTTACAAACCGCAGGTCGTTTTATGACACTGTCCAAAGGTATTGCATTGAAAAAAGTAGCTATGGAAACCGTGCAGCGGACATTTTTGCAACATGGTTTTACTATTCAAAAATAAAGGAGCTAACCATCATGAGCGAGCTAATTAACAACCGCGAACATACAGCACAGGAATTCACAGAACGCCAGCAAATATTAAAGGAAATTATAAAAGAATTACATGCCGGGAAAAGCGTGGAGGAAGTCAAAGCCCGTTTCGCAGAGGCTGTTGGCGGAGTAAGCGTGGCGGAAATTTCGGCTATGGAGCATGCGTTGATGACCGAGGAGGGAATTCCCGTATCGGAAGTGCAGCGTCTTTGTTCCGTGCATACATCGATATTCAAGGGTTCCATTGAGGATATTCATCGTCCTTCAGGACCGGAGGAACAACCGGGACATCCCGTTCATACCTTCAAGCTGGAAAATCGGGAGATCGAACGACTAGTCAACTTTCAATTGTCATTGCACGCGGACCAATTTCAAAGGGATGACAGTCCCAAAATCATCTACAAGCTACTGGAAGATTTAAGTCTGCTGCTCGATCTCGATAAGCACTATAGCCGCAAAGAAAATCTGGTCTTTCCTTATCTAGAACGCTATGGGATTTTTGGTCCAACCAAGGTCATGTGGGGTGTGGACGACAGTATTCGTGCCGCGATCAAGGAGGCGAAGAGTCTGCTCGCCGAATATAACGGAGATCGTGAACAGATTGGGAAGGCGCTTGCCCATATCATGACCGAAGTGAACGAAATGATATTCAAGGAAGAGAATATTCTGCTGCCGATGGCGCTGGGTAAGCTGACAGAGGATGAGTGGTTGAAAATAGCCCGTGAAAGCGAGGAAATCGGGTTCTGCCTGACCGCGCCCGAACGTGAATGGATACCCGAACGGGCAGAGGAACCTGCAGAAGCCCTTGAGCAAACGGAAGGCACATCCGGAACACCGCAAGGCTTCGTGCGATTCGAGACGGGGATTGTATCCGTACAACAATTGGAACTGCTGTTGAATCATTTACCCGTTGACCTGACTTTTATAGATGAAAATGATGTTGTTCGCTATTTTTCCCATGGTAAAGAGCGAATCTTTGCCCGCACGAAAGCCGTCATTGGTCGTACCGTGCAGAATTGCCATCCGCCACAAAGCGTGCATGTCGTCGAGAAGCTGCTGGAGGATTTTAAGGCTGGCCGCAAGGATGCTGAAGATTTTTGGATTCCGATCAAGGACAAATTTGTCTATATCCGCTATTTTGCCATCCGTGATGCAGAAGACCGCTATCTGGGAACGCTAGAATTCACGCAAAACATCGCACCTATTCGTGCCTTGGAAGGGCAGAAACGGATTTTATCCGAGTAATCATTATCCGCTACAAAAAGATTACTCACCGTATTCCTGTCGCCTCCAGCTAACATCAAAGGAGTCTTTCTCCACTTTACATGTAGAGAAAGACTCCTTTCCATTTGTACAGTCCGCTATTTATGTTCCCACCCGTAAGCCACCATGTTCAGGTTCTTGTCACCCATTTTTATAAGATGCTGCTCTACTATAAGCTTGGCTCCCAGTTGCTCATAAAAATAGCGAGCCGGATTATCTGCTAACACCCACACGATGGCAGAGTGTATGTCCATACTGCTTAAATGTTGAAGAAGACGCATGAATAATTGCTTTCCCCATCCTAGACTGTGGTATTCTTTTAACACATAAATAGCAGTTACCTCTCCCTCATACGGGGGATATTCACCTGACTTTTCCGGCCCTCCACTCACAAATCCGCTGATTTCCCCCTTCTCATTTTCAACCACATATACCTGATGATCGTCTTCACTGGATATATTTGATTTCCACAGCTCTGTTCTTTGCTCATAGGAAAGTCGTTCCAGAACCTCGGCGGGTATGATATTTTTGTAGGTGGTTCTCCAGCAATCTACATGTACCTTGGCGATGCCTGCCGTATCTGATATCGTCGCTTCTCTGATCATCATGTTGGTTCCACTTCCATTTCCAATATTATGCTCTCTATTATACCGACGAGCCCATTCTTGATCTATAATAAGAATTACCATTGTTTACGGAAGCTCGATGCAACGGCAATCCCTTTACTCATCATTTATTACTGGAGGATTGGACTTGAATAAAATCATTTCATTCTACGTTCCGCTTGGCATCTCATCATTGATTGCCGCGCTGACCCATGTCATCGTCAATGCTGTGCTCGCACGCTCGGAGCATCCTTCGTTCACATTGAGTAGCTATGCGGTGGCAGTCAGCCTGTGCCTGCTGCTGGAAACCCCGTTAACTGCCGTACGACAGATGACCACGAAATTCGGATATGACCGCCAATCCGTTCGTTCCATCGGTATTTTATGTGCGTGTGTAGCGGCGGCTGTACTGGTCATCGGCTGGAGCATTGGTCTTACACCTGCTGGAAACCTGGTCTTTCAATATGTATTCGGCGTATCCCCTGCCTTGATCGAACCCACCAAGAGTGTGTTTCAGGTGCTTACTTTACTGTACATATTAGTAGCCGTCCGCAACATCTATCAGGGGCTTATTATTAACAAGCACCGGACGGCCTGGATGACGTTCAGCTCGTCTATTCGTATTGTCGCGATGCTGATTGCAGCCTGGTTTCTAATTCGTGCAGGCTGGACGAGTGACGGGCGAATTGGTGCTGCCATCTTTATTGCAGGTATCTTCATTGAACTGGTCGTTACCTTTTTGGAAGGCCGCGTTTTGAAAAAAAAGCTGCCGCCCGACAACGGCGAGCAAACCATCCACCGTGCAAGCCATCTGCTTCCTTTTTATCTCCCCTTGCTGTATTCGGCGCTGGTGCTGGTTGTTCTGAATCCGTCCATACAGGCTGCGCTGAACAATACAACCGATCCATTATTGGCCGTAGCCTCCTTCTCCGTGGCTCTGCAAATCCTGAATCTGTTCGTCTGGTTTTGCAGTTCCCTGCATCAGATCGTCATTCAATTCTACACGAGCAGGCGTCGGGAGGTACTGATATTTTTGAGCGTTCTGTCCGCCCTGTCGCCGTTATTATTGCTGCTGCTGTCCTTTGGATTTGCAGGTGACCCTATTTTGCGGAATGTGTTGGGACTGGAAGGGGAACTACTGGTGGAAACGAGAGGATTGCTTCGCATACTTTCAATCTATGTTGCATTTTATCCATGGGTAGAATATTTCATCGGACGGTCGATATTGATCGGCAATACCAAACCTATTTTCATCGGCAGGCTGTTCTCCGTTTCCTTTGCGATTCTCGCGCTCATTTTATGCATCTCCTTTTTTCCGGGGCTGGACGGACAGGTGGCAGGAATCGTTATGGCTGTTTCCTCACCCGTCGAATTAGGTATCTATCTGTGGCTTTACCGGAAAATCTCTCTGAATACGATGAACGTGTCATCCTGAATAAAAAGCCCGCCAAGAGAGCCCCTTGCCCATGCCAGGCAGATTGGACTCCCTATGGCTGTACCGATCTTTATGCGGTCAAAATGTACGGGCCGTTCTTCGTGATCGCAATCGTGTGCTCATATTGTGCGCCCCAACTACCGTCCGCCGAGGTGATGGTCCAGCCATCATCCCCCCACAATACAGCCCCCTCCGTTCCGAGGGTAAATACCGGCTCGATGGTAATCACCATCCCTTCGCGCAGCGGCAACCCCGTTCCGGCACGGCCATAGTGCAAAACATCCGGCGGCTCGTGCATCTGACGACCAATACCGTGCCCGATCAAGGGCTTCACGATGCCGTACCGCCGCCATCCTGTCGCTTTTTCCACTGCGTGCCCAATGTCCCCCAGTGTCCTGCCCGGACGGGCGACTTCGATTCCGCACACCAGTGCCTTATGCGTTTGCCGTAGCAGCCTCGCTACTGGGCGACTGACGTTACCTACTGCATAGGTCCAGCCCCGATCGGCCAGCCAGCCGTCCTTATTGACGACAATGTCGATGGTCACAATATCCCCATCATGAAGCACTCGCTCCGATGGAAAACCATGGCACACCACCTCGTTGACCGAAGCGCAGGTGGCATAAGGAAAGCCCTTATAGCCTTTTTGCTCAGGCGTGGCTCCGCGCTTGCTTAAAAACTGCTCCACCCACGCATCAATTTCCAGCGTGGTCATTCCCGGAAGGATACGGCTCTCCAGCGCACGATGGCAATCTGCCAAAATACGTCCGGCCTCCCTCATGTAGCCGATTTCCTCCGGTGTTCGTATCGCTATCTCTATTGGAATCCGCCTCCTTTGAGCATACAAATTCACTAAACCTATCCCATTGTATGCAGGGCGGACACAAAAAAACCGTCTCCTCTGTGGATAGACGGTTTATAAAAGTCGTATTTCTAGTTTTTCGGGTAATCGAACCCTTTAAGATACTGAAGAATTTATGCGACCGAGTTCGTTTTCCACCACCATGGTCAACTCTTCCTCATACCCTCCTGTAATCCGGTATTTTCGCACATATTCCTTTACAAATTTTTTGGGATCCTTAGGCCGGAAAATTCGAGTCATTTCCCGCAGACTTTCCTTAACTTCATTGTGACCTTTCGTTGCCATGTAACTCCCTCCCAAAACGTTGAAAATAAGTGCTCCGTTGAAGAGAATGCCGAAAAGTATTGATGTCCTTATGCAGTGAAGTAGTATGTCTTAATGCAGCTTAGGTCGGGAATGCCTTATGTAAGGCATGTACCTGACACTATTATTAACCGAATTTCTATTGGCTGAATCACTTCCCCATTATAACATATTCAGGTACAGCTTTCAGCTTTCCAGCAATTTTACATATATTTTACCCAAATTTTACGTTACACGTCATATGTGGATATCCCTTTTGACTGGTGCAGGGCAGTATACTCTATTTATCGGCTTTTGGAGTGTATGTGTTTGGGGTAAAATAAATAAAATACAAGGAGAATGGATGGGAATGTTCCTGAAATGAGCTACATGTGCTTATTGAATAATAGGGGGCTAGACATAATGGAAGCCGCAGCACCAAGAATTTTAATATTGTATGCCAGCTACGGAGAAGGCCATGTGCAGGCCGCCCGGGCGATTATGGACAGTTTGCGGAGACTCGGACGCTGCGAGGTTCAGTTACTCGACCTGATGGCTGAATCCCATCCCTGGTTGAACGGTTTAACCAAATTTGTCTATATGCAAAGCTTCAAAACCATTCCTGGGCTTTATGGTTGGGTCTATAACATAACACGTGGAATGCAGGCAAAATCGGCCTTTGGCAGTGTGCTGCATTCCTTCGGGATGCGCCAGCTCGCGCTCACTCTGGAAAAGGAGAAGCCTGAACTTGTCATACATACGTTCCCGCAGCTCGCTCTCCCGGCGTTACGCCGCAAATTGGGGATGAAGCTGCCCATTGTGAACGTGGTTACAGACTTTGACCTGCACGGGCGCTGGCTGCATCCCGATATCGATCGCTACTATGTGGCAACCGAGGATATACAACAGGAAGCCGCACAGCGGGGAATCCCTTCCGAACGGATTGTCGCCACAGGCATCCCGATTCATGCTTCGTTTTATAAAAGGCTTGCCGAAGATACTGATACAGAAGATGCTGATGCTGATGTTGCTGAGGATTATCCAATTCCTCCGTCAGATCCGGGAACGACAACACTGCTCATTATGGCAGGTGCCTATGGCGTGATGTCCGGCATATTGGACATTTGTCGGCAATTGAGCCGTCTCCCGCAGTTGCGGCTACTGATCGTCTGCGGACGTAATCCGCAGCTAAAAGCCGAGTTGGATGCGCTGTATGCAGATCATCCCGGTATCCGCATCTTTGGATTCATCGACTATGTTCCCGCACTCATGCGTGCAAGCGATATGGTCATTACCAAGCCCGGCGGCATCACACTCTCGGAAAGCATCGCCTCTGGATTACCCATCCTTGTGTTCAAGCCTGTACCCGGTCAGGAGCTGAATAACGCCCTGTATCTGGAACAAAAAGGAGCCGCTCGCATTGCCCGTAATACGCAAGAGCTAATTCAACTTTGCGTCGACCTGATCTCCAATCCCTCTCTCGCTCTAGGAATGAAACAGTCAATTGAGCAACTGCGCAAACCTCATCCCGCAGACCGGATTGCCGAGGATATTTTGCACCAGCTTGTGGATAAAACCCCTTCCATACGGACAAATTAACGAAGAATAAGCCAGACGGAGGGGATACCAATGGAACGCAAAGGAAAGGATTTGCTCCCGCTAACGGGTGAGAAGGTAGAAGTAGACGGTATTTATGTCGATGAGGACGGACATGAGCAGCATTTACATCGGGGACAGCATTTTCCCTCTGATGTTGTTTTAGGCGATTCCGAGTGGAAAATGACCGAATACGCCTTTGACAATCATCATGACGGACGTACCGATGAACGACTGGTCCCGAAAGAGGATGACGAGGATAAAAAGGGTAAAATTACACATCCACGCCGTCGTTTACAACGCGGAGATCGTTAACACGGGAAAGAAAGTATCTGTCGATGTTATTCAAAACAGCTATACTTTCTAATATCTGAATGAAATATCCACAGATAAGTATATCTTGTTGATATATTGTGCGCAATTTGTGCATAAAGCGTGGATATATTCTATGTTGTCTACAACTTGTGCACAAATTGTGTATAAAAACTGTTTTTTTTGTGGATAAATATTATGAATCAGTGGATAAATTGCGTACAACATGTGCAAAAACTGTGGATAACGTTGAAAAAGGCTAGCGAAACCTACTCGTTTAGCCTTTTTCGTGTTTTTATTCACATGCTCGGCTTGAACTTTTTCTACCGCAGGTTGGCATAACCTTAATTCCTGTCCTCATACCCTGTATAGTACGGAGCTTGCGCATGAAAAACTTATAAAGGGGGATTCGCCTTACATGTCAGTCTATAAGTCTTCCACAGGAATGGATGAAAATATAGCGGCTGTCCTGTGCTACCTGTTTGCCTTCATTGGTGCATTGGCCTTTGTATTGCTGGAAAAGAAAAGCCGGTTCGTTCTGTTTCACGCGCTGCAATCCATTTTTCTGTTCGTAGCCCTTATGATCGGGCATGTGCTCGCAGGACTCATTCCGCTACTCGGCCCGCTGCTCGCTTCCCTGCTGACGCTGGCAGGCATCGCCTTATGGATCGTCCTGATCATTCATGCTGGACAAGGCAAGTGGCTTAAGCTTCCTTGGATGGGTGATCTGGCCCTCCATCAAGCTCGGCAGTTGTGAGATATAGCATTTACGAACCTTCTAACGATTTATGCGTAAAAATTAAGGTGGCTTTAGAATCAACGAACAGCCGTGTCTCGGATAAAGTCTAAGGCGCGGCTATTTTATAATTTGTGTATCAAGCAATATTAACTTGATAAATTAAGTTAATATTGCTTTCATTTTTCAAACTTCACGTTTTCCTTTTATCAGGAATGAAGCTCAAGAACAAATGATACCCATATTAATAGCAGTGGGGGCACCTGATAAGCTATAAGCAATATATTTTTCTATGTTGATACATCAACGCAGAAATTAGGAGTGGGTCTCTAGTATAAGCAAGGAATTGTTGAGCGCATTTATGAAAGTTTAGTTCATCTATAACGTATTAAAGACAAGGGATAAAAATTCAAACCAAATTATAAATAGTTCATAAAGTAGTACACCAAAATCTCTAAGTAAAAAGTAAACAGCAAAAAGAATTATACAAACGATAGGAATATTAACAAATGAAATTCGCAAAAGATTCTTGATAGCATTTCCTTTGACTGGTCTGTAATTTCGAAAATGAGTGTATATTCTAAAATAACTTTTAATTTTATCAATAACCTCTTCACAAAAAATCCTTTTTAGCCATTTCAAATTTAATCCAGTAACCTTCTCTAATAGAGAACGCTTATAATCATTTAAATCACCTCTAATTAAGTACCTTTTCCAACCATATAAAAAAAGATCATTTTCTGATTCATCATTTAAATTTATTTTCTCCAAGAATGTATTGAATTCATCTATAATATTCTCTTCATCAGACAAATCATCCAAATGGATTTGATGTTTCTTGTTTGCTCTTAACTGTTTAACTTCAAAAGGATAAAGACGAATTCTCTTATTTGATTTATATACTTCTACCCAACCACGTACATACTGAATAGTAGATTGTGTTCCATTTATAATAGTGATTTCCCTAACCATCTTATTTTGTCTCATGTAATCTTTCACTTGAGTTTTCAGAGGTTCTGAAGAAGATGACTCTCTTCTTTTTAAACCTTCGAATTCATTTTTTAATCGTTGTGAGTATTTTTTATCACTTATACGAGCTAACCAATAAAACAAAAAAATAAAAATGAACATGGTAACAGAACTATATATATGGTTATAAAACACAGTAATTGTTCGACTAAATTCTTCATGAAGAATTCCATAAAAACTCGGGGAATTTTTCTTGATTAATACAATAAGTGCAATGAACAAAACAGAAAAGTAGAGCTTCTTTCGTGACTTTAATGAATCCAAAAGAACCATAAACCATTTCTCCATAAAACCTCCAGAAGAATCAATAAATTATAATTTACTTACCATATGTAGAACATAAATATTCTGTTATTGAGTAAGACACCTGAGAATTATCAAGCCCAAATATCCTAATAATATCAATTAAACCTTGCCCATTTGTCTTTAGCAAAGATAGTAAAATACCTGTTCTCACTAAAAGTTGTGCATTTATCTCACCAGAGTTTTGAAGTTCTCTTAAATTTTCAACCCTCTTGAAAATTGAGAAAGCATGATTTATGCTTCTATTATCCAATGGTCTTCCTTCAATGAGAAGTAATTCTTCATTTTTAACTGATAACTTAGATCTATACTCCAAATATCTTATTAGCTTCGTTATTGTATAAGAATTAAGAGTAATCCATTCGGATAATAGATCATTTTTCTCTCTATACAAATTTCGAATACGATAGCGATTATGAGATACTTCCAAATCATGAATTGTTAAACTTATTAACTCCTTTTGTTCTAAGCCCATTAATGCGAGTTCCCATATAACTGGACCAACGATTGAAATCTCCTTATCAAGGCGCTTAGGATTCTCAATGAAGCGGTAATACACCCTCTCTCCCCTTATAAATTCCACTTGTTTTTCTGATAAAAACTCTGTTTTAAATAGTCTTGTAGGAGTTATCTTCAACTCTAATAATCTATGATTGATATCAAGAAAAGGGACTCTATCTATTAGCTTTCTCTCATAAAGGAATTGCGAAAACGCTAACAATACTGCGCTAGATATACTGCTTGGTTTTACGTTGTAAAAGGTTCGTATGATTTCCTCTTGGAAAAAACCTTCTATATTATCACTTGCATTTCTTGAGCTTGCAATATCAATAAAATGCCTAATATATGTTAGGTAGCCCTCTTGAGTAGATACCTTCAATCGTTTCTTCATAGCTAAGAATTTCACAAATTCATTTAAAATTCGTTCATCCACTAGTTTCGCTCCATTTCATTAAAAGTAAAGTTTTATATATATTTATAAGTAAATATATATAATTATATTATATGCTCTCTTATCAATAGAAGCTGCGCGCTGCTGCTGCTTCGTTAGTGTTAAGAGAAACTACTACCATTACTCAATATTTATTTATCATACTAATTGCAACGAGTATGAAAAACTAGTCACTCTCCATAAGTTTTTCGTACTCGTTGAGTTGACTATTCAATGTTTAGAGCAAAATGCATTATCCGTTAAGCCCCAGGACCATGACCGAGGCTTCTTGTCATTCCACCCGGTCCATGTCCAAATGTTCCAATATCGGTCCATTGATAGCCAACAAAACCTTGAATATTGGTATTTGGGTTTACAGAAATATTAATCCCAAAGCTAACCACCAACGCCAAAGAAATCGCGACTATCTTGGCTATTTTCCCCAAGTTCTCTCACCTCTTTCAACATGGACTCATAAAGCATTTGCTGCTTGCTCGTAGCATAGACTCTGTGCTCTTCAAAAAGAGAAATACATCGAACAACATCTCTTTGCTTTATAATAATTGCCATTTCCATACTTTTCAAAACATTGTTTATGGCAGTATCATTACTCTTTTTATAAAAGTAATATAATGCTAATTGATAGCAGAGATCTGAGCATCTACTCAGGTTAAAGCGTTCTTCATAATACTCGCTTCTTAGATACTCACGATCTTTTAATAATTGAATTTCATCTGAAAATTCTAATAACACGTCATCTATGGAAATTTGGTGTTTATTAGCTGCATCTACAATGGTTATTAAACCCGGTAAAATCTCTTGTATGTGTTTATCCTTAAGAAAGGAAGTATATGAAGGTAGTATTTCAGCGTTTCCTAGCAACAAATGAAGAGTGTAACGGTTTGCCTCAGCCCACATGGTAAATTTAGCAACCTCTTTTTCTCCCACTTCACCTAAATTTTCAAACCAGCTTAGATCAGCGTAATTAGCAATAAGATCTAATGCTTTTTGGTACTTACCCTGATTTTCCAGAGATACAGATGGCATAAGAGAACTATAACCGTAATAAACAACTAAATGACGTTCCGTTTGTAAAGGCTCATATTTTTTTGATTTTAATCTTTTATGTAAATCCAAGCGATACAAAGTTTCCGACAAATTACAGAGTTCCTCTGAAAAAAACTCGACTTCTTTCCACATCCCTAAATTAAAGTACACATTAATCATTTGTAACAAACCATCCAATTGGTAATTCTCAGGAACACGATTCCTATAAGGCTCAAAACGAATAACCGCTTTCAAATTCGCATCGTTATCCTTCCCAAGAGCCGTCCTGAAAAGCCGATACTGACTGATCGCCAGATTTTCATCATGCTGGTGCCTCTCATTCTCCGCTACACACTCGTAGAACGGAACAGCTCCTTGTGGGTTTCCACCAGCATAAATTTCTTCTGCGATCTCAAATACAAGTGGAAGCTTGTCCAAGTCGTCCATCATGCGGGAAAGCACTTGATTGATCTCCTTCTGTTTCCCAAGCTCCGCACATCGAAGCATGAATGGTTTCACCCGACTTCGGTGTGGTTTTCCAGATATGAAACACTCGTCTACATACAAATCGTAGAAACAGCCTTCAGGCTTTCCCAAGGTCTGGTTAATTCTATCCAAGTGAGTCATACCTAGAGGCCGCATAAGATAATTATTCAGCACCATGCTAAGATGGGACTCGAAAATGCCTGATGCTTTGGAAAATCCGCGTAAAGTATGGCCTGCTTCCTGAATGCATTTTTTTATTTCTGAGCGAATATCTATACCATTTTTCACCTGCTCTCCTCCTCACACTGAGATATACAGAGCTGTCTATATCATCCTGTTTTTCACATAATAACTTGATTGTAAGCCCCCAATGAACATACTGTCAATTATACCCAAGGTTATTATTTGCAAAATATGCTGATTTTTAAAATTAAGAAAAACCGTTAATATATGATATGTATCCAAGCTAATCCAACTGCGTCAAATGAAACAATTGCCTCCATCTTCTTTCTAGATTCAATCAATAAATTGAGAATAGATAAATAAATATGAATAATTTTTACATGGATATATTTACAATAACCATATTTTAAAATAATATATTATCTGTAGATAAAGAATGAGCAAAAGGAGAGTAAAAATGAATCCAATCAAAAATAAGTTATTTAAAACTATACTAACTGTCGCAATTGGTTTCTCTACTTTAGCTCCTACATACGCTTTCGCCTCAGAAAAAGAAGAGATTCCGCAATCCAAAGTCACTAGCACTGTACCCTTGACTAATGTAATTGAAAACAACCCTCAATCTACTCAAGGAACTATAGAAACACAGGGCCTAAAGAAGGATGCCCTTGTTTTTGCACTTAGACATGGAGGTAAAGCCCTCGATGATCTTTTGGACTTTTTAGGCGTAAGCTCAAAAGAAGCCAAATATGTCCTTCAACATGCTGATAAAATTGCAGACTTTTTGGAGTCTACGACTAATCAACTTGAACAAAGGCTACTCGATTTTTTAATCTTCCAGTGTGGAATTCCTCAAGGGTTTGCCAGAGTTATAACTTACGCAATTTCTGGTTTTGTTCTGTAATCTAAGTTAAAATAATGATGTTCATTCTTTATCTACGGCTCAAATCTATTAAAGAATAGGTGATATCTCCTGAATAATACAGATGAGATGATTCAATTATTGAAATACCAAATAAAATTAATGAAAATGTTTATTGATGGGGATACATATCCCTATTTTATGTATTTACTTGATCATGATATTCATGAAGAACAATCTAGCATAATAAATGACATTCTAATTATTTTCAATCATAGAATGAAGTCAGATTTAAGAGAATATATTAATGAAAACAGCGAGATGATCAATAAATTAACGAGCAAGCTCAAACATTTTAATATCTCTGAAGAAAGTTTATTTTCAGAAAATCCACCCACTTTTAACGAATTCAAGGAATATACAGATCAAATTATGCCTGAACATGTTAATGCAAAGTACCTGCTAATCAGTCTTGAAAGACAATCCATGTTTAAAGACCTATCGGCATTCTTACTTACTGATGCAGAAGATCATTTATCCACTAATTAGCAAAAGGATCTGCCATTATTTAGCGGGCAGATCCTTTTTATTGAATTATAATAGCCACAGACACATAGCTTGTCGGCTTTTTCAGCTCATACACGAATATGCCCCAGCTTGTCGGGGTTAATCATCAAGTAAAAATCCTGAATATGCTCCTCGTCTGGTGACAGACTGAAGCATAGGACCTCTCTCACTGTGCCTTCCTTCAGAAATGCGAGCTGTACCTCACCATTGATGACGGTGCGGACCAGCTCTCTCTCCCGTAGTACGGTTAATACCCGGCGAGAGGTTAGCAGGGCAAGAACGCCCTTGCGCACGACCATAGGTCTCATCACCGTATGCACATTACCTCCGCCATCTGCCACAAATACGGGTTGCTCAGCCAGCAGCTCTAGCATAGCGCCAACATCGTAGGCGAGAAAGGCGGCTGTAAAACGTTCCAGTACCTTTATTCTGGAAGGACTCATTATATTGCTGCTTACCGGATCAGCATGGGCAGATTCCTCGGAAGCAAGAAGACGGCGGGAGCGACTGAACAGTTGACGGCAGTTACTCTCTGTCTTTCCCAGTAATTCCGCGATCTCTTTATAGTCATATTGAAAAGCTTCCCTGAGCACAAAAACAGCCCGTTCCATCGGCTTGAGCTGCTCCAGCAGAACCAGAAAAGCGTAAGATATCATATCTTTACGCTCCAACCAATCCGCTGGAAGATCTGCGCTCTCACCAAGCGGCTCCGGCAGCCACTGTCCAACATACGTCTCCCTTTGCTTACGGGCAGAGTTCAGCAGATTCAGACAGCGATTCATCGTCATTTTGGCTACATAGGCTTTGGGATTCTGTAAGTCATCCAGGGGCTTTTTCTTCAACTCGACAAAGCAGTCTTGAACTACATCCTCGGCATCCGTCACCGTCCCAAGCATTCGATAAGCAATGGCAAAAGAATATTTACGATATCTTTGATATAGCTCCTCCAGACTTAACGCTACCGATTCTTGTCCAATTCCATGTTCTTTGCCAGTCAAAGTATGGCCTCCTGTTCGATTAAAGACTGCCCGGATACATCCCTGTTGCAATAGCAATCCGGTTCCAACCATTAATGACGTTAACCGCCATAATTAAATCCACATATTCTTCCTCGGTAAAATGCTCTCTGACCCGATTATACAAATCCGTAGATACCCCTTGTTCAGAAATGCGGGCAACCGCTTCAGCTAATTCAAGCATAGCACGTTCTTTTTCCGTGAACAAAGGAACTTCCCGCCATAGGGCCAACTGCAAAATGTGATCACCATAATCCCCCAGTTTCAATAGATCCTTGGCATGCATGTCCAAACAATAAGAACACCCATTGATCTGGGATACTCTAATTTTCAGCAGCTCGTACAACACCTTGTCTGTAAAACGTCCGGAAATATATTTTTCCATCTCCATCATAGCCTTAAACGTACTTGGACTCACTGCTCTGTAATTCAATCTTAAACTCACGATACATCGCCTCCATCATTGGTTTACACTTAGAAGACAAATGAACCTGTGGATTTGTGACAGAAGTATAATTGAAAAAGACAGCTCCTACTGGAAATGGTTGAAATCCGATGTGATTAACAACGTGTTCTATCACACCGTTTCCGAAATTCGCAAGAACGTTCAACAATTTATGGACGAAATTAAGAAAATGCCTGATGTGATCATTGACCGTCTTTGTGTCCGACTTTAATGGGATGATTCTTTAGTTCAAATTATATAGTTAGACTAATTCCATATTATATGAACAATTTAAAATGAAAACATTTAATATTATCGATAAGCAGATTTCCTCTTTCAAAATACTGAGTGGTATTTTCAATTTATCCAGCTATTGATGAGGAGAACTGTATCATAAGTAGGGGCAAGTTTTTTGGGATAAGCTCTTAAGAGCCTGCGTTTACATCATGCCGAATATGAATTGGGGTAGGGACACTCTCCATGGGGAAAGCTGCGTAAAAAAGCTCCAGTGATTTTATTTGTGCTACAGTATGTATGATACCTATTTCGTTAACCTCCGTTAGAACATTGAGTTCCAACTCCTTATCTCTTTTCCAAAAAAAGTCCAAAACGTGACGTTGAGTCAAAAATTATGTCATTCCCCCTTTCCATGATATCATCGCCTATACCAGTTGAAATTCAGTGGAATCTATTGGTGAAATTTTCAATCACACGTAGTATTATGTAGAGTGAGAAGATAAATTTACTATTTTTAGGAGGGCGAATTATGAAAACCAAAGTAAATAAAATCGATATTATGAATAAACTCCTTCACGACAATTTGGTGCGAATATTAAAAAATCTGAACAAACGGATTCACATAAAACTATATGCGCTCGTTTACGATAATAAGCAAACTCTCGTTGAGACGATTCGTATTAAGAAAACAGTGACTAACGGAGAAAATTCAGCATCTGCCTCCCAAGATGCGTTGCAAACGATACTGAATGTTTATGCCGAGCTCAAGATTGACCCCGAGCATGCAGGCAATACATACGACGATATCAAAGAGTATGTAAATCAAATTTGGTACAAGCAGCACCACCAAAATGACGCAAACAATGGCGAAAAATTGACAATACCTCTCTCCGACATCGAAGGTGGAAAAATCTTAAGTATAGAAAGCCATATTAACGACAACCGTATGTTGTACGTGAATCAAATTCCTTTTCATACTGGCAAATCCACTTATTCGGTTGTATACATACTTGAAATGCGAAATATTGAACATGAGACGCGGCAGCTATTTTATACGAAGCCGGAAATTTCTTTCTTAAGAATGCTTTTGGACTATTTCTTTAGAGATTTTTTCGCTCTCACCAACAGTGCTATTAAGATAAACAACGACGACAGTATCTCACGAAAATATAACGAAGATGGGATCCAGCTCAACAGAAGAATAACAAGGCTGTTTTTCGGAAAAATACAAAACTATCTCCAAAGCCATACTAAGTTCGATGAGTTTGGAGTCGAATTTGACCATGAACCACGCAACGAATATTACGTCAATAGCTTGCTGGAGAAAATGGATGATATATCCGCTTTAACCTATGAGAATGCCAGTCCCTTTGGTTCAATCCTGTTTATGAATAAAGACGTCATAACGCAGCGATCAATCATACGTTTTACGGTTAAATTCACGAAAGAGGATCGTATTGGATTAGAAGATGCCAAGCGAATACGGAAGCTACTAGAACTCACGAATGTGGACAAGGATCTGTATCTGATCGCCGACGAAAAGGAAGTTTACGGTTTAGGCGAAGTGAATTGGAATATGCAAAAAGGTGAATTAGCGCTGAGACTCGATTTCACTGGATTATCCAAATACAATCTAGTCCTCGTACGAACAGAGGCTGAGCTTGTTAGCGGCGGCAAGCTGTTCGTTGAAGACGAGATAAAGCTTTACCGTTCGAACCTTAGCTTAATTGAAATGAAGCTCGCATCCGTCTCCTTCAAAAACCCCAGATTAGGAGAGGAAGGATACAGCTCTGAGAAATTCATGCAACTCTTGAAAAACACATTCTGGAAAAATAATACAAAAGACGATCGAATTAAGCATAAAGTGGAGAGGCTCGATCAAATTGTACGAAAAGCGCGGGAGCAGAAGCACGGCACGATGGTGGTCATAACAGAAGCGTTGACGGCCAAGCATGAGCTCCATCAACTTAGTAAACAGTCGACACTAATTGAGCCTGCAATTATCAATCCTGAATACATTAAATATTTAACCGCAATCGACGGCTCGATCTATTTCGATACGGACGGACTTTGTCACGCCATCGGGGTTATTTTGGATGGTATTGCAAAGGAAGATATTGGGGACGCCAGCCGCGGAGCACGGTATAATTCCGCGCATCGCTATCTTTATAAGCTAAAAGAAGATGACCAGAAAAAATGTGTCATCGTCATTATTTCCGAGGATGGCATGGTGGACCTAATCCCCGAATCGGAACACGAAGATATGCTGTTAGCGTTAGCGGAAGAAATCATTGATATGATTAATGAAGAAGCTCCCGATTCCAACAAACTGAAGGAGAAGGAAGATTTACTCCTGCAGTCGAAAATTGTCGACTTCGATTGGTTGTTTAATATTGCTGAAGTTTACAGTGACAATGAAAATTATGAAAGGGCTATACATTTTTTCGAATATGGTATAAAGCAAGCGAAGGAAAGCTACATTCTCCCTAGATACTATAATTTATTAGGGAATTGTTACCATAATAAAAAAAACTATGAGGATGCTACTCGAGTGTATGGATTGGCCATTGAAGCTTCGGATAATGACAAAAGCATACATGTTTATATGAGCAATACAGGCCATAGTTACTTCTTGCTAGCTTTACAGTTGAAAGATGCTAAGGAGAAATTTGAAAATGAATTAAATAAAGCAATAGAATGGTTGTCCCAAGCTATTGAATTGTCAACAACTAGTTCTTTTAAGCCTTCAGTAAGAAACTATAATTATAGAGGCAGATGCTATACACAATTAAGCGATATAGAGAAAAATTCAAACAAGAAAAATCAATTATTAAAACATGCAATTGAAGATTATAGCAAATCTATTGCAATTGATCCTAAAAATAGTATTTATTATTGGAATCGATATTGTGTTTACAATCGATTGAGTCAAGTAAAGGAATGTATTGAGGACTTAATTCAGGCCGAATATCTTGAACATAAGGATTCGTACATTGATGAATTGTCCAGTCTGCTAAAGAAGAAGCACCCCGATCTCATTACTGAATCGGTCGAATTTTATAACAATTTGTCCAGACAGAAAGAAGGGCCGCCACAATTAATTGAGTTGATTGCCAAGTATCAGGCGAAAGCCGAAATAAGCAAACAAGCCGAAGCTGCGGCAGGTAAAGCGCCTGATTTGGACGAGAGTGAGAAATAAAGAAGTGTATACAAACCTTTTTGCGGGAGAGCTCTTTGTCCCGGTATATATATTTAAGCAAATTGAGTCTTAGAGTGTTTCTATTCAAAGAACTTTAAAAATCTAAAGGAGTTGGTCGCTGCCAGCTCCTTTAGATTTTTCGCCGCTATAACTGTTAAAGATTTTGGATTATTCGCTCTTGCTTCAGCAAGTCCATGCATGGAAAGAAGCGTTCAGTGAGTGGTATGACTGTTCGCCAGACGTCCACACCGCGTATAGTCGGCTTGATGCTTGGTACGTTCAGGGAGAGCAATTGCAGCATCCGGCTGTTGCCGCCTGCTTAAAAACCATTGGAAACTGGCGGACAGAGATCGTTAATTATCACCGTTGTCGGTGGACCGACGCGGCGGTTGAAGGCAGAAACAACCGAATGAAGGCTTTTCAACGGCGGCATTATTTCACTCGTAACAGGAATCGTTACGTACAGGGACTCCTTGTTGAATGTAACCAATCTCGCTATGGTTAATGTAAATCAAGCACTAACTTTGGTGTTGAGCCACTTTTATGAGCTTAAATATAAGAATGTTTATATGAAAAAGAAAGGATATTTCTTCTCAAGTATACTTGGACAACTCTGGAATTGCCCTCCGCTGGCATAGCATGTATTATAAATAAATGATTTTATGTAAAGAAGGTGAGCACTCATATGAGCGGAAAAGGTTTTATTAAGGAGTTTAAGGAATTTGCTGTACGGGGAAACGTGATTGATCTCGCAGTCGGTGTTATCATCGGTGGAGCTTTTGGCAAGATTGTCACTTCTGTAGTAAATGATATTATTATGCCTCCGATTGGTAAGCTTCTGGGCGGAGTGGATTTTGCCAATTTATATTATGCAGTCGGTGCTACCGAGCCTTATAACACAGACGGCACTCGCATGACTCTGGGACAGGCCAAGGAAGCAGGAATTGCGGTTATGGCATTCGGACAATTTTTTAACGTTCTGCTCGACTTTATGATCGTGGCCTTCTGCGTGTTCCTGCTGGTCAAAGGGATCAACATGCTGAAGCGTAAAGAGGAAGAAAAACCTCCTCAGGAAAAAACGATCAAGGAATGCCCGCACTGCCTGTCGGAAATTCCTGTAGCTGCTACCCGTTGTGCACATTGCACTTCCAAGCTGGAAGGGTACGTAGAAGCACGCTAACGGTTTAGTCGGCCAAAAAACACATATGACTACAAAAAGCGGCTTAGACGATGCAACGTCTAAGCCGCTTTGATTATAGTATTGAAGGCTTGATCAGCTAAAATTGGTGATGATGCCGCGGGGTCTGACGGGTAAGCCCTCTGCGTATAGATGGGAGACGTCACCGAAGCCGATGCAACGGGGAGTCGCCCACTCCTTGGAACGCTCATCAAACAAGATCGTGGTAACGGAACTAGGCGGCATCCAGAAACCGGACCAGACCAGGGCCAGTGGCAGCTCCAACAGATGGGCAAGCCAAGTCAGTCCGAAGCCGCCATGGCAAAATACGGCCACCCGGTCTTCGGTATGCTTCAGAATCCGATATTTCCCCCCAACCCGCTCAAAGCCTTGGCGATTCAAGAATTCATCGGAATGAAGCTTTAGCTGCTCGAACGTTTCAGGACTTTGCGTTCCCTGATAATAGGAAATCTCCTTCCAAGAGTCATGGGTCGGCAGAGGCACCTCAGAGCGGATAACTTCACCGGGTAAATCCCAATGAGAGAGACGGCCGTAGGGAGTTTCCTCCAGCTTCAAGCCCAACTCCTGCGTCCAGTGCTCCACTTCATGAGTCATACCGAGAGAATCGGCGGTGTATCGCATCGTATCCAGCGCACGTCCCATAGGAGAAGCATAGATACGGTCCAGTCCGTGACTGGACAGCCTTTTGGCCAATGCCTGAGCCTCTAAGTGCCCTTCCGGAGTTATGGTATTGTTCGGATAATCGGGATCTGCGTGCCGAATGATATACAATCTCATATTTCTTTTCTCCGTTCCTATGAAATGACAACAGGACAGCTTTATCTCATCCTATCCGTTAGCCCTCCTGATCTCTTAATGCTTATTCAGCAAGGTTTCCAGGATAGCACGTAAATCCCGGTCTTCCTGATAGACTTCCTCACCCGTATCCAGCTCAATAACCCGGATATATGTATAATTCGCTCTGGCATCGACTGGCTTGAAGATCAGTTCCTCCGGATTGTCCGGACGGACATCATAACCCATATTTTTGAACATATCCGTGATTTGCTCGATTCCTGGCTTGCCTCCGCTTTCCAGCATAATCAGCCCGCGCAGCTCCTTGGGTTCTTCCGGATGCATGACCCGAAAATGTACGATACATTCCATGTAAAATCGCTCCTTTCGATCGTATACCTATTTTATGGCGTAAATCTCCATGTTCCCAGCATACCCCAAACCCCACTCCACATTCCATAGCCGCCTTCATATCGTCAGGACGGAAAACACGTTATACTGTGAAATAGACCTTTTTACATCTGCTTATAATGAGGAGGAACCACGATGACTAGCGAGCTTCTGGACATCTATGACGATGAAGATAATCCCCTTGGCACAGCTTCCCGCCAAGATGCACACGCCAAGGGATACTGGCACCATACCTTTCACTGCTGGCTGGCACGAGACACCTCAACAGGCCGCCGCTTGCTCTTTCAACAGCGCCAGGATACGAAGGACACCTTCCCCGGCTACTACGATATTACGGCAGCGGGCCATTTAACGGCAGGTGAAGATGTATCTCAGGCAGCGCGTGAGCTGGAGGAAGAACTGGGCATTCACGTTCCCTTTACCTCATTGACACCGCTGATGACCGTTCGTTATGAGAGCAAAGGAACCGCACAGGGCATATCTTTTTGGGACCGTGAGGTCAGCTCGGTGTTTGGTTTGCTGTCGAACCAGCCATTGGAGCACTATCGTCTCCAGCAAGAAGAAGTGGCCGGGCTGTACGAAGCAGACCTCGAACAAGCACTTGCCCTCTTTGAAGGACGTATTCCTTTTCTCGAAGCCAGCGGCATATCCTCGGGGCCGAACCCCGAACAATATCGCCGCCTGATTACATCGGATCAATTCGTTCCTCATAAGACCGGATACATTACATCTATATGCCGGGCTCTGATGAAACTTCCTGCTCTATAATTTTTATTTTATTCTCCAGCCGACATATATTTACCGATAATGCCCTCATACCGCCAGCCATACCGGGTCGACAGCTCGCTGCCCATGTCATGCTCCAGCTCATACAGAATCAGATCCTGGGCAAAATGATTCAGCAGCAGTCCTGTCATCACCGGATGCTCGGTAATGAGCGCCTGTGTCGGGCAATTCTCTCCCCGCATGCCCAGCATGCACCAGCGCCGATCAATGACAAAAGAAAATTTGCGCCCCGAAGGTTCCTGTCCGGCCTCATGAGACGCACGCGGCAGCCATGGCCCAAGCACACTCTCTCCGTTATCGCAGGACCATAGCAGCCGCACACCCCGTTTTTCGGCTTTTTCCAGCTCTGTCCGCAGCAGTTCAGCTTCCTCACGCCACAAATCCAGCACAATCTCATGCTCCGCCCGTTCCAGCTCACGTGTCAGGCTTTCCAGTACATTCCGGTCGCCTTCCGCGTTATAAAAGGTCGGCTTGGCCGGCTCTGCTCTCGGCATTTCCTTCTCGACCGCACGCAGGGACTCCTGTAACTGCCCTTCAATCATCCGGGTCAGCTCACCCGATGGCAGCATGCTGTAACGCACAGGTTCTCCCGCACTCGCCCTGAGATACCCTTGCCCGGCCAGACGCTGCAAAGCCGCGTATACGTTGGAGCGTGATGCACCCAGACGCTTGGCGACTTCATAGCCGGATGACGCATTTTGCCTCGATAGCTCGACCATAACCTTGGCTTCCATTTCCGTAAATCCCAGATTCCGCAGATGATGCAGCAAACGCTCCATATGTTTTGTTCCCCCTATGCTGCCCGGCGTTCTGTCCATGTCCTGCGGCAGCCTGTTCGGCTGCGTCAAATCTGTTCAGCTCCGCAACGCGGGCACCACTTGGAGCCTTTGGGCAGCTCGGCTGTGCAAATTTGGCATTTCACATTCTCGCGTACCTGTGCAGCCGGAGTTGCCGGCTTCTCTGCCTCGGAGTTGTTGGCCTTCCAGTATCGAATGCGCTCGTCCAGCTCCTCCTGGCGCTCCCGTTCACGTTCCAGCTCCTCCAGACGGCGATGCTCTTGCTCCAGCTCTTCCTGACGACGGCGCTCCCACTCTTCATCGAAGGCCGCCTTTTCTTCCGGTGTAAAGTCGGACACCGTATAGTTGCGTTCCAAGCTGGATGGTTCGTGTGTTTCATGCAGCTTATGCTGCTCCAGTTCATGCCGATCATACGGCTCATGTTCTTCGTAATTATTGTGGGCAGGCTCAGCACTCTTGGCTGGCTCCTCGTGCTTGCGCAGATCAAACGAATATACGCCCGTTGGCGCCTCTTCACGCACAGCAGCTACTTGCTTGGAAGCAACCTGTCCCTCATTCAGCTTGCGCCCACATTTCGGGCAAAAGTTCGCATCCAGCGGCACAACAGCTCCACAGGTGCATAAATGAGCGTTTTTCAGCTCTGCAATTCTACCGCGCAGCTCGTCAATTTCATCCTGTAGCTCATCACAAGCGGTAGATAGCTGTGTCATTTCCTTTTCTGCCACCGACATATCGGATGCCCGGTAGCCTTCATAAAAAATTTGACCCATTCGCAAAAAATGAACATCCATTTCCTGCTGAATCGCTGTAATTTGTGAATTTATTTTACTAATCTCGACAGCATGCTGTGCCTTTTCTGTAGCGCGATTCGCGCCTTCCTTAATACGTTGAATCAGCTTCATCGTGATTTCCTCCCTATATCCAGCCGGATTTCCCCGTACCGTGCATATATCCAAGTTTTTTTCTGTTGGCAAACCTCGAACTCCTGTATAATGGAATGCGGTCATATCGCCTTTTGAAAGGATGCAAGCATCCGCGGCAACGTTCTGACATTCTAACAATCTGTTCAGACCCGCATGCGTTTCAGCATATATTTCAGTCTATTGTCTTGTTCTCAAGGTCAGCTCATGCTGACTAGAACTCTATCATACCAAAAACTACCCCCATTTGTGAAAATGGAAGATTTTATAATCGAAAGGGGTTTCAGGATCATGGACCCAAATCCTGCTTTTTACCCCCGTCCTATCGGGGTTCCTTATTCAACGTCGAGCCCGCAGGCCCGCCGTGCTTCTATGGATACCAGCACAACACTGGTATCTGACAGTGACCGCGACTCGGCTTATTTTCGCGCTTTGGAGAACGCGGGCATTCACTTGAACCGCCCGCAAATCCAGGCGGTCCGCCATGGTAAAGGCCCCCTACTGACACTAGCCGGGGCAGGCTGCGGCAAAACCACGGTGTTGGCCGCCCGTGCGGGCTACCTGATGGCGCTGCGAGATGTTCCTGCATCGTCTATCCTGCTCGTGACCTTCACCAGCAAGGCGGCTGCCGAAATGAAGCTGCGCATCGCAGGCCTGCCCGGTGTGCGCCCGGCTGCCGCACGTGCCGTCCAAGCGCGTACCTTCCACTCGTTCGCTTTGGCGATGCTGCGGCATCGCGGTGTGCAGGATGAAGTATTCGGCGAAACGCAGGCCCAGCACACCGTTATGAAAATGATGCTGCGCCAGCTCGGGCTTAGCGAGGCGTTCCAGCCTGAAAGCCTGCTGTCCGCCCTCTCCGCCTGGAAGGCGGAAGGCCGCAGCGCGGACGAGCTGCCGGAAACCGTACGCGAGGAATCGGATGCCAAGCGTGCCATGCTCGCTTATGAAGCGTGGAAGCAGGAACGTAATAAAATGGATTTTGACGATATTCTGCTGCGTGCTTCTGTTCTGCTGCGTGACCCGGATGTGCTTCAACCGCTTCAGCGGCGTTTTTCCCACATCATGGTCGATGAGTTTCAGGATACGAATGCCCTGCAATATGAAATGGTGCAGCGATTGGCTGCCCGTCACCGCAATCTGATGGTCGTCGGTGATGATGACCAGACGATCTACACCTTTAACGGGGCGCGTCAGGAATCCATTCTGGAGTTTGACAAGGTTTACAAGGATGCAAAGGTCATTACCCTTGATATTAATTACCGCAGCGATGCGCGGATTTTGGGGCTGGGCTCCAACATTGTCGCCAAAAACGTCCACCGACGCTCCAAGCGCCTGTCGGCTGCCGGACGTGAGGGCCTGCCTCCACAGTTTGCCACGCCTTCCGGGCCGGAGGAAGAAGCGGCGCATATTGTTACACATCTGCTCGGACAGGTAGAGGAAGGTCAGCTTCGCTACCGGGATATCGCTATTTTGCACCGGACAGCCAGCGGAAGCCGTTCTATTTTTGAGCAATTAATCATGCGGGATGTACCGTTTATTCAGTACGGAGCCGGAGCGGTATTTTATGACCAATCTCTGATTCGTCCCTTGATGGATCACCTGCGTCTGTCGCTGAACCCCCGGCGGATGGAATCCATTCCGAGTACCCTTGGGCCGCTGTATGTCTCCCGTGAAGCGGGGATGGAATGGATTATGCGCGAGGAAAAGCAGCAGGCTAAAAAATATCCGTTAATCCATCTCAGCCGCTGGGATCGGCTGCGAGACTTTCAGCGTGAACAGGTGAAGGAGCGTATTCGGCTGATTCGTAGCCTCACTACCATGAAGCCGACCTATGCCATTCAGGAAATGCGGCGCGTCTTCTATGATAAGTATTTGGAAAGCGGCGATACGGGCGCGTGGACTCATTATAAGGAAACGATGCAGGAAAGTCTGGAGGAGCTGGAAACGGCGGCGAAGCGTTTTGACACGGTGGAGGCGTTCGTCAGCTTTGCGGACGAGCTTTCCGAGCGCCACCGTCAGATGGAATCGCTGCGCAGAGAGGAAGACAGCGATGCTGTCCGCCTGATGACGATCCACCGGGCCAAAGGACTGGAGTTCCCTTGCGTCTACTGGATCGGCGCCAGCGAAGGCATCCTGCCGCACAGCTCTGCGTTGCACAGCGAGCTGCCAGAGGATCGGCGGGCAGGCGCAGCCCCCGCAGCGGCCGTAGATAACGACGCGGCGCTGGAGGAAGAGCGACGCCTCGCCTACGTGGCCGTCACCCGGGCGAAGGAGCTGCTGTACATCACCTCCCCTGCCTCCAACCACGGCAAGCCTGCCGCCGTGTCGCGTTTTCTGCTGGAAGCCTACGGGGTCACACCCCCTGAGGCTTCCAAGCCGGAAACGCGGCGCACCAGCTTCGGCCAGCCGAAGGGGACTTCCGGGCAAGGTGGCCGCGCTAACAGCGGAACGAACGCGTCCGGCACGGCTACCCGCGTGAGCAGCAGGCCCGGACCGGGCAGCGGGCCAGCGCGGACGGCCTCGTCGGTGGCAAGTACACGGGAGGAGCCACGCATCAGCGTGCCCGTGTGGAAATGCACCGACGACGCCTGCAAGGCGTGGATGCGGCGCGATACGACAGGCGCCCGCCGAACGACGGCTTTGGCTGGAGCAGGCACGCCGCCGGTGTGCCCGCTCTGCTCATCCCCGATGACAGAGGGGACACGCAGCATCCCGGCCAGATAGGCATAAACTAAATCATTCTTCCCCTGAAAAAGTATAAAAGCACCATCAAAACCACTAGCTACATGGTTATGATGGTGCTTATTGTTCATTATATATCTGTCATTTTCTATTTATACCTTTTCCATAAATACTTTAAGAGAGTGGAAACAGAAATACGCTTTTGTGAAAGGACAACAAAGCGACCTTTCATGTTTTAGTCTTCTACAAAACGGATATAAGGACGTTGAAAATACCTTTGGTCTGACACGAAGTAATATTCTTTCCCCACAACAAGAGGAGGGATAACGGACTTTGAAGAAATATATAATTTTTTAATCTCGCCTCCGTTAGAGGCATCGCTTTGGATGACTAAGTAATCATCTTTAACTTCGACTAATTTAGCGGTTTCACTTGGATGAGATCCTGAATAATAATAAATCAAACCAATGATTAGTGAAATAAATACAATTTTTAGGATAAATGATGAAATTTTATTTTTTGTTACTGACATTAGAATACACCTCCAATAATTGATCATTATACTATATCTATAATATTATTGGGAATAGAATTACAATATTATTCCACTTTGGAGGTAAAAGATGAAAAAGAAGACAGGATTACTCTCGCTTGTGGTAGTTGGACTCCTTGCATTTTCTCAAGGCTCAGTTAGCGTGGCTAGTGCGGCAGAAATGGAGGTAATGGACTATACTCCACTGAAAATTGACAACAATCTAACGGTTAAAAAATTTTCTGATGGCCGTATTGAGCCGATTGAGAATGCAAAATCTTTGACGGAGAAACAACAAGACGAGGTCTTAAGCGAAATGGGTTATACCGAAAAAGAAAGTGAAGAACTCTCTGAGGCAGAGAAAGTTTATCTCATTACTGAGGGTGGAGTGAAAGTTAAAGTAACCCAAAGTGAAATGGTTCACAAATATTTTGATCTTAGTGGTAAGGAACATATAATTACACCAGAAAATGAAGCTGAAATTAACAAGATCAAAGAAGCTGATTTAAAAAAAATAAAAGGTGATAAGTTTAGCACATCTGCAATGGGATCTGTTAACGACGGTACTTTTTCAGGCACTTCTTCAATTCATTATATGGGGAAAACAGCTAATGGTAGAGAGTACAAGTATTCATACAGAACACATTTTAACTGGAGCAACATCCCTTGGATTACCTTATCTGATAGGGTAGCGCATGCTTTCCAATCCCATACTTCTGCCATTGGGTCAAAAGCTGATTTCTTTTATCGTTCAGCAAATGGAAACTGGCATGATGGTGAATTTAGTAATATTGACCAATCACAAATTTTGGGAACTATTGGGTCAGTCCGCTTAATACCCATCAAAGAGCAATACGGAACTTTATATACTGAAGTAAGAATACCAGAAGCACATGGTGGCGGTACAGGAAGCTTTGCCAATAGTTATGCTCATTCCTACACTGAGGTACCATTCGCTATATCTTTAGGTTCAGTGAGTATCACTGGGACTGGATTAGGCGATTTTTGGAGTTGGAGAAGCAATTTCACAATTGGTCAATGGGACTAGTAATATTTTTGACTGGAAAATGACCGCTTTATGGCCCGCCACTGGACTTTTGCTGTAGTAAATTTGTATCATGGAAAATCAAATAAGGAACAGCACCACAGCTTTCGGGCTTAGGTGATCAGGTCGGCCAATGTGCTGGCCTTTTTATATAATCCTTGCAGCATCTTTGGAACTCTTGCAGTTCTTACTCCATATGAAAAAACAAGTAGAAGGATATAAATTTCACTTTGTCGAAGTATGCTGTCATGGGAGGTGTTGATTCATTGGGTTTCTGGCAATTGATAATCGCGTGGATATGTATTGTTTGTTTGGTAATTATTTTTAAAAATAGGGTTAGCAAGTGGCTGCTCTATCCTTTGTCGCTTATTTGCATATTCGGTACATTGTGTTTTTGGATTTATAATCAATAAAATGGGCAAATAGAGGAAATCGTGAGCATCCTGTCATTCCTCTATCGCTCAACTATGATTTTAACGACTACTACTTCCGAGTATTACTTTCCTTCCAAATAAGAAACAGGCTCTTTAACCTCTACCTTGGTGCCGCCAAATTCATCTTTAATGTATTTTTGAGTATCCTCATTATGGTAGAGAGCCGCTAATTTTTGCAGTTCTTTGTCATTTTCCTTATCGGATGTAGTAACCAGAACATTAATATTGTTTTTGGTGGCCTGACTGATCTCTTCGTGGAACAAGGAATCCTTCAGCACATTCAGGCCACCCTCTAGAGCAATCGTATTCCCGATCAATACCAAGCCCACATCTTGAATAATACGCGGCCCTGTTTTATCATCGATCAACTCGAATTTCAGGTGTTTGGGATTGCTGGTAATATCATTGACTGTACCCAAGGCATCATCAAAGTCAGCTTTAAGCTTAATTAAGCCGGACGCCTCCAACAGCTTCAATCCTCTTGCCGTATTGGCCGGATTATCTGCCAAAGCCACCAAAGCCCCGTCCGTCACTTCATCAATGCTTTTGAATTTTTGTGAGTAAATGCCCATCGGCTCCAGATAGGTTGTGGCAATAGCCTTCAAATCCGCCTTACTTTCCTTGTTGTAGGTAACGAGATACGCCCACGACTGGAATGCATTCACATCTACTTCGCCTTCCTTGGTGGCATTGTTCGTTTCGATCCCGCCGTTAATTTCCTTCACTTGAATATCCAGCTTGGCATCCTTGGCTGCTTGAGATTGGGCAATATGCTTCCAGATCTGTGCGTCCGAGCCCATGGAGCCGATGACTATTTTCTGTGTTTCCGAACCGGAAGTGGAGCTGGCACCACTACTGTCAGAGCTTTTATTGCCACATCCTGCAGCTACTAATAATAAACTGATTCCTAATAGTAAAACGAATGATTTCTTCATCTCTACTTCCCCCCAGATCTTGCTAGTGCATCGTCATTCCGCCTGTAACATTAATCGCTTGTCCTGTCATATATGCGGAGAGCGGACTTGCCAAAAACAGCACCACATTGGCGACATCCTCCACCTCAGCCGTTCTTCCCAGAGGTACCTGAGAACAATCTTCCTCATATATTTCTTGAGCGGTCATTCCACGAATGACGCCCCCCTCAATCCGTTCCCGATGCTTCATCGGCGTTTCTACAATGCCGGGACACACCGCATTAACCAAAATATTTTGGGGCGCAAGCTCAATCGCCATGACCTTGGTTAATCCGAGAACCGCGTGCTTGGAGGCGCAATACCCTCCCATCGCCCGATATCCATTTTTTCCAGCCTGCGAAGCGATTTGAATAATTCGTCCCGGCTTATGAGCGTTCACCATTTCTTTGGCAAAACGTTTGGACGTCACATATAATCCGGTTGAATTAATAGAAAATACCTTCTCCCAGTCTGCTAACTCGCTATCAATGACATAGTCCATCGTGGAAGTGCCCGCACAGTTTACCAATATATCAGGGACTCCCGTTTCGCTGAACAGTACATTACACCATCTCTCAATATCGTCCGGCTTGGAAATGTCCAAATGAGTTTCAACCAACTGCGGATTGACCACTCGATACGGCTCTTCATAAGAAATATCAGCAGAAATCACTTTAGCCCCGCTTTTCATGAAAAGCTCCACAATTCCCTTGCCTATACCCGATTTGCCGCCTGTCACTACCGCTGTCTGGTTAGATAAGTCGATCGAAATCATAAATTAAAATACTCTTTTGAAAGGATCTCTGCTAATACCAGCTTCCAATACAATTTTCACATATTCCTGCGCCGAGAAAAGAGAGTGGTCCTTGTAGTTCCCGCATTCCAAAGGCGTGACAGCCGGAACCTCCGTCGTTTCCAGAATCTTTTTCAAGGTTTTTTCCAAAGCGACTGCAATTTCTTCAGGCTCATGTTCGTTCCAAAGAATCAAATAGAACCCGGTTCTGCATCCCATCGGAGAAATATCGATAATCCCTTTAATTTCATCTCTCAAATACGTCGCCAACAAGTGTTCCAGCGTATGTACAGCGGCTGTTGGAATTGCATCTTCATTGGGCTGTAAAAATCTCAAGTCATACTTTTGAACTGTGCTTCCTTTTTCGTCATGCTCTACTCCGGCTGCTCTTACATAAGGGGCTTTTACAATCGTGTGATCTAATTGAAAACTTTCTACTTTTGCCATTTGTCCCAACCTCTTTTTCTGTAATTTATATTGAATAGATGACTAACAGAGCTTCATGTAATTTTTTAAAAATGCTTCGAATCAACATTTCAGCAATTATACATCGGTTTACTCGGTTTTACAATATGAATTGTTATCCTTTTTTTCTTCCCTCCGCCTCTTCTCCTTTGCCTGTAGGTTTTGACATAGTGTACAATATATACGGTAGTGCATATTTACGAAATAGATCGAGGACATCGTAAGCCTCACTTAGGAGAATGGCCTGTGAATGAACCGGATTGGAAGCACTTGAATGCTGTCCCTTTGCCCTTACAGGAATTTCAGCTACAGCTGGAGCAGAACGGAGTTAACGCCAAGCAACTGGAGGAATGGAGAAAAATCCCTGTCCTTTATCAGCTGGCTCTGGAGGAATTAAAGAACAAAATCAAGCTGATTCAGACCGAATGGAAGCTGTTGGACGGCTTTAGCCCGATTGAGCATATCAAGACCCGAATCAAAGAGCCTCACAGCATCGTGGAAAAGGTTCGGCGCAAAGGGTATGAAGTCACTCTGGACAATATATTGCGTGAAATTCATGATATCGCGGGAATGCGGGTCGTGTGTGCTTTTGTTAAAGATATTTACCGCCTGATGGATCATCTGCGTACACGGGAAGACATCCGTATTCTGGAGGTCAAGGACTATATTGACCAATCCAAGCCCAACGGCTATCAGAGCCTTCATGTCATTGTAGAAGTTCCCCTGATTCTGTTTGAAGGTACGCGCTGGATCAAGGTTGAAATTCAGCTTCGCACGCTGGCTATGGATTTCTGGGCCAGTATGGAGCATATTTTGTACTATAAGTTTGATAAGAAAGTGCCTGAGCATGTCGTTAACGGATTATCCGAGGCTGCGCGTGCAACCTATGAACTGGATCAGAAAATGCTAAAACTGCGCGGCGAAATCTTGTCGCTCAGCGAGGAACAGGAGCAAGAAGAATCCCCCGAGCAGCCAACTGCTGCGGAATCCTCTTCGAAGACACTCTCCCTCGCCACGGATCACACCGAATCCCGGCCACAGACCTGCTAGACATTGGTATATATGATCCTTGAACATTGGGCTGAGGCGTCAACAGCCTCGATTCAGCTTCAGCATTGCTAATTATGCATTATGAGGATTTTACAAAATCCTGATTATTAAATAAAGAGCGCTCAAAACCACTTTTATCGTGGCTTGAGCGCTCTTTTGCTCTATATTTTTTTGTCTTGCTCTATTTCTTTTATTCAGAGCTTACTGCTTCTCACGAATCTCTGTGCTGATTTTCTCAACGATGTCCGCAATACTGAGTGATCCCAGATCGCCTTCGCCCCGTTTACGAACCGCTACAGTACCGGATGTTTTTTCATTTTCCCCGATAACGAACATATATGGAACCTTCTCCAATTGCGCCTCGCGGATTTTATAACCAAGCTTCTCATTACGAGTATCCACTTCGACGCGCAGGCCCGCTTTCAGCAATGCATCCTGTATCTCATTGGCAGTCTCGATATAGTTCTCGGATACAGGCAGCAGCTTCGCATGTACAGGGGCCAGCCACAATGGGAATGCACCTGTAAAATGCTCAGTCAGGATGCCCATGAAGCGGTCAATCGAACCGTAGATGGCACGGTGAATGACGACTGGACGGTGCTTCTGGTTGTCCTCGCCCACATAAGTAAGGTCGAATTTCTCAGGCATTTGGAAGTCCAATTGGATCGTTCCGCACTGCCAGCTACGTTTGAGTGCATCGAGAATGTGGAAGTCAATTTTCGGACCGTAAAACGCTCCATCTCCCGCATTAATACGGTAGTTGATGCCCAGATGATTCAGCACGTTTTGCAGAGCTTGTTCCGCTTGATCCCACAACGCTGGCTCGCCCATAAAGTCATCCGGACGTGTGGACAGCTCCACTGTAAAATCAAAGCCAAACACACTATACATTTCGTTAATCAGCTTGATTACATCTGTAATTTCTTGCTCAATCTGACTTGGAGTAACGAAAATGTGCGCATCATCCTGACAGAATGTACGAACACGCATCATACCGTTCAACGCACCGGACAGCTCATGGCGATGCACTTGTCCAAATTCGGAAATCCGAATCGGCAGATCGCGGTAAGAATGAAGCTCATTTTTAAACACGAGCATATGCCCCGGGCAGTTCATCGGTTTCAGAGCAAATGTAGTTTCATCGACTTCGGAGAAGTACATGTTTTCCTTGTAATGCTCATAGTGTCCTGATTGCTCCCACAGACGATTGTTCATCATCAGCGGTGTGCGTACTTCCTCATAGCCATGCAGGCGTTGAATTTCGCGCGAGTAATCTTCCAGTGCAGTACGGACAACCATACCTTTAGGCAGGTAGAACGGCATACCCGGTGCTTCCTCGGAGAACATGAACAGCTCCAGCTCTTTACCCAGCTTGCGATGGTCGCGTTTTTTCGCTTCTTCCAGCAAGTGCAGATGCTCATCCAGCTGTGCTTTTTTCGGGAATGCAGTTCCGTAGATACGTTGCAGCATCTTGTTGTTGGAATCGCCTCTCCAGTATGCACCTGCTACACTCAGCAGTTTAAAAGCTTTAATGCGGCCTGTAGATGGCAAATGCGGCCCGCGACAAAGGTCAAAAAATTCGCCCTGATCGTAGATCGTGATTTCCGCATCCTCTGGCAAATCGCGAATCAGTTCCAGTTTCAACGGATCTTCCAGCTCTCCGAAAATACGAGTTGCTTCCTCACGGCTAACGACACGGCGTGTAATCGGCAGATTTTCCTGTGCAATCTTCGCCATTTCCTTCTCAATCTTAGCCAGATCATCAACGGACAACGGGTTTTCGATATCAATGTCATAGTAGAAGCCGCTGTCAATGACCGGGCCAATACCAAGCTTCACGTTTTTCTCGCCATAAATGCGTTTGAGGGCTTGTGCCAGCAAATGCGCTGTGCTGTGACGATAAATTTCCAGACCGTCCGCACCGTCCAGCGTAATAATTTCAAGGTCGCTGTCCTGATCCAAAACGGTGTTCAGATCCACAGCCTTCCCATTCACTTTACCTGCGACTGCGTTCTTTTTCAGCCCGGAGCTGATCGAACCTGCCACGTCTGCGATCGTTACGCCCTGCTCGTACTCGCGTACGGCTCCATCCGGTAATTTCACTTGAATACTCACGATTAAAGCCTCCATTCAAATTGTAGGTTGCATGCTATATATCAAAATTGAACGCAAAAAAACGCCTCTCTCCCTCAAGGGACGAGTGCGTTCAGCTCGTGGTTCCACCCTAGTTCGGCCCGCTCCTGTACGTACATTCATGTTCATTAAAACATGCTCATGCACGACATGCGTGACCCTCCATTGGTATCCGTTAACGGGGATAAATCGGTAGGCGCTTACTGATGTCACTGTCACATTGCACAGCTACATGTTCAACGTTACGGCTACAAAGGGGTAACTTCACATGCGGTTGCCGGAAAAGCTCTCAGCCTCGTCTTTTCTCTCTGAACGGCCCTTCAAGGAAATCATGTCTTTGGTCAATGCCTTGAATATCACTATATGCTACAGCATTATAGATCAAATCCGCAGGTATTTCAAGTGGGCGTTTATGTACATCTATTTACATCACCCGAAAAGCTCTGTAATATAATATCCATCTAGACGATACCGTACAGAAAAAAAGGAGGGAAAGATGCCTAAAATTATTGTCACAGAAGAGCAATGGATTCAGGAAGGAATCAAACGGTTTGAACAGGGCGGCATTGAGCAACTCGTTATTGAAAAAATGGCCATTTCCTTAGGATGCAGCAAAAGCAGTTTTTATTGGTATTTTAGCAATCGCAGCAGCTATATTAGACAGATTGTTGAGACGTGGAAGGAACAGACAACACAAGAGGTGATTGCAGCGTCCATCATCCATGCTACCGCAGATGAGCGGATCAGAGACTTGCTGACCCAGATGTTCGGGACGACGAAACGGGGAGACTTCCTGTTTTATCTACGGAAACTGTCTTTGAGGGATGACATGTATCGCTCCATTCTGGATGAAGTGGAACAGGTGAGAATGGAGTTTATGAAGCAGTTATTAATACAAAAGGGTATGCAGCCAGAGAAAGCCTCTCAGAGATCAGGGATGTTGTACCATTATTACTTAGGGTGGTATGAGCGGCACAAACAAGAGACGTTCAATGACGAAACGGTTCAGCAACATGTTCACATGATTTGGACGGAGTGGACTTCAATTTAAGGAGGATGTCACATGTTGGAGTTACTTACATGGGCAGTTGGCGGAATTCTTTTGGTATTGAGCGGCATGCATGTATATTGGGTATTCGGTGGAAAAATAGGCATTAAGGCAGCGATTCCAAGCTCAGGAACGGATAGGCTCTTTGAGCCCTCCAAAATAGGTACAGCGATTGTAGCCATTTTATTAGCTTTAGCCGCTTGGTTCGTCTTGGAACTAGGGGGAGTTACACAATTCCTGCTTTTCAACTCCTTCTATTCCTACGGAGCAGGCTTGTTGTCGTGTTTATTTATTTTACGTTCTATAGGAGATTTCAAATGGGTGGGGTTCTTCAAGAGAAGGAAAGGAACCGTTTTTGCAAAATGGGACAGTGTGCTCTATTCCCCCCTTTGTTTCCTTTTGGGATCATCTATTTTAATCATTATGTTCCTGCGTACGGAGTAACCACGGTTTGTAATAATAATGTATCTGTAACTACACTCGCAGAAGCTTATATGTCGTTATCTTCGGACAGGGGTTCGACTCCCCTCGCCTCCATATGTAGTATTAGTGAAAGACACCTTAAATGGTGTCTTTTTTCATATCGGCGAACTATACAGGAAGAGAAAATATGTTGCTACGTAGCTTCAGGACGTTCTGTTAATGATTATTAAGGAAGTTCACTGACTTTCTATCATATATTTAATTTGTTCAATAATAAACGCCAGAATTTTGCAATTGAAATTAGGTATATTTTCCATGTGATTTTGAATAGATTATGAGTGATGCAGATAGTCGTTGGATCCATTCGATACAATGTCTGTGCTTGCTGTCCCTGTTGTTACAAGCTTATGGTCATGACCTCCCTTTCAGATTCAATTATTTTCTCTAAACGTATTTAGATACCTATAGGTTAAAAATTATTTTCATGCTCCTAAGTAAGAAGCAACGATGTAACATATCCTATTGTGTTTTCGTCTATATTCTTATAACAAGAAATTAACTACACAAGATTATCTGTGGGAAAAATTTATAAAAGGAGGAAACGGGATTGTTGGAAAAAAACTTTGCAAACAAATCTGTTATTGTAACCGGATCTAGCAAGGGGATTGGGAAAGGAATTGCCAAAGTGTTTGCCGAAAAGGGCGCAAAAGTAGCTGTTGTTGCACGTAATTTGGAAGAGGCCGAGAAATGCGCTGAAGAGCTCAGAATGTTAGGAGGAAAGGTGTTAGCAGTCAGAGGTGATGTGACAGATCGTACTTCTATGGATAAGATGGCTCATTATGTAGCAGAAGAGTTTGATGGAATTGATGTGTTATGTGCAAACTCGGGAATCGGTCCAATGGCTACAATTGAAGAAATGACTGCCGAAGAATGGGATCAAGTGATGAATACAAACGTGCGTGGAGCTCTATTTTCTATACAAGCTTGTCTGCCGTTCTTAAAAAAGGCGGAATATGGAAGAGTGGTACTGACATCTTCAATTACAGGGCCGGTGACAGGATTCGCAGGATGGTCGCACTATGGTGCCAGCAAAGCAGCACAACTTGGTTTTATTCGCAGTGCAGCACTTGAGTTAGCTTCGTCTGGGATTACGATTAATGCAATAATGCCTGGCAATACGATGACTGAGCAGCTAAAGACGCAAACTAAATATATCGAAACTATGCTTCCGGCGATCCCGCTCAAACGCTTTGGGACTCCTGAAGAGATGGGACATGCAGCCGCATTTTTAGCTTCCAAAGAGGCGGGCTTCATTACGGGACAAACAATTATTATCGACGGAGGACAGAGTTTACCTGAATCTACCTTCTGAGAATTGTGAACATTGGCTCATGCATGCAAGAAACCCCATAATGTAGGGAAGTCTATTACATTTTTAAACTACCTCTCCAAACAATCTCACCATCACACACCGTCGAATTGTGGATTTGCCGCGCTACGGTTCGCCTCCATTGATCAAATCCACAATCGAGTGAGATTGTGGATTTTTTATTTTCTGAATTACCTTGTACCCTTATGGAGGCTTCATCTTCCAAGCAGCTGATCCGTACATAACAACGAAAAGGAGCAATGCTACTCTACCAGCTTTTCAGACTTCAGCAGCATTTCTCGTAACACATGAGCGACTCGGCTTTTTCGGTTCTCTGCTTTCTTTTTTATCCATCGTAATGATTTTTTATACGCATGGGTATGGTTTGGATGAACGAACTGCTTGGCTGCCATTCGCAATGTTCTCCTCAACAACAGTGCTGACGAACGTGTTTGCTTGGATCGGCTTCCCCTGCGCAGTACCCGCAGCGTATTTTTGTAAGCCTCCAAATCCTGGGATGGAGGTACAAGGGCGAATAAATTTAGCGAGGAGTCATTGAATCCATAGGTTTCAAACATGATTTTCAGATTTTCCGTATTTAAAATGTTTCCTCTGAGGTGGGTTGGATGCTCCTGGTGATATCCGACTACCTCTTTGATGCAATAAAAAGGGATTTTCAATCGATGCAGTCTGTAGCCAAGGTCCCAGTCTTCGAGTCCATAAAGTACAAACCGTTCATTGAAACCTCCAATACGAGTCAAATGGCTGCGTCTGATGGATACACAACGAGTAACTAGTAACATCCAGGGAGCTACATCCGTTTTGGCAAATTGCTTTTTGACATTGGGGGGAACTCTTGAGGGGATAATAACTTTTGACAATGCATCCGTTTGATGAAGGATATCTTCTGGCGTTATTAACGGAATAATTTCATTCGCTGCTTCAAAATCCGCACTCCATAAGTTGGATTGTGTAAGTGCATTACGACATTGTTCTTTTTCCTCTGGGGAAAAGTCAGGGTAATAATGGGTATAAGCATTATCCCACGAGTGAGGAAAGCCTGAAAGCACGGCTTGGGGATATTTGCGGTGATAACGGCTCACAACTCTAATGAATTCAGGTAACAACAAAAAATCAGCATCGCAGAAGATGATATATAGCCCTTTCGCATGGCGCAGCCCCAAATTTCTAATGGCAGATCGACCACGCTGTTCCTGATGGAATACATATTGAAGTGCATAGGTTGCCTGGAAGCCCTCGACCATTTCCTTTGTCCCGTCCGTAGAACCGTCATCAGCTACAATCACTTCGAATAAATGCTTCGGATACGTTTGTGTTTCAAATGAAGCGAGCGTGAGTAACAACTGCTTGGCTCGATTATAGGTTGGAATGATGATACTGTAGCGGATTGCCAATGTAATCCCCCCGACCATTTTTTTAGAAAACCCTTAAATAACATGAATGATAACAATATATTCAATGGCTTTAGCGTGGTCTGGTCAAACACCCTCTAAGATTCGAAACAGGCTTGATCTTATTGGAGATGTATTTTTAAGCCGTACGGGGGGAACGGCCCATGATCTCACTGTATACCTTTATTCACCAGGGTCTATACTAATCTTTTGCAGTAGGGCAATAAGCAGGTCTTCTTCCTCATCAGATAAATTATGGACGAGATCGGCATTGAACTCATCCAGGATTCCTTGCAGGGTAGGATAAAATTCTAATGCCGTGGCCGTTGGGAACAAAAGATGGGAGCGTCGATCATTCGGATCCGTTTCTCGCTCAATGTAACCCGATTCCTCCAATTGTTTCACAGAACGCGCAGTGGTTGCTTTGTCAAATTTGAGTTCATTTGTCAACTGTTCCTGTGTAATGCCTGGACGCCGCAAAATAAGTTTTAAAAAGCTGTGTTGGCCCCCGCTCCCGATCCCATAAGGAGCCAGTTTTTTGGACAGTATTTTTTGATTTCGCCGGTACAGGTTGGAAATCAGTTTTCCAATCGATTTTTTTCTCATTAAATACACCTCAGTGGCTTAAAAATGGCAAATCTTCAGGTGGGACCAAGGCAAATTTTACAACAATATTGTTGCGTGCGCAACTAATTTGCTGTACACTAGAACCGTCATTTAGTTGCGTGTGCAACTAAATAGTAATGGTCAACGATGAAGAGGTGCTAATCATGAGTTCAACCGCTACAGCTGCCGCAACGTATCAGGAAAATACCGAAATCCAGAAGAAACGTTGGATGATTTTGATTGTATTGAATCTGTTTACGTTTATGTCCACGCTGGATGGAAGCATCGTTAATATTGCTCTCCCGGTGTTATCCCGTACGTTAAATTTACCCGTAGCACAGATTGAATGGGTTACAACTGCCTATTTGATGGCTATATGTACAGCCATTTTATTTTTTGGCAAGCTTGGAGATATGGTCGGCAAAATTAAAATATTCAAGATCGGCACGATCGTGTTCATCCTTGGCTCACTGCTGTGCGGTCTTAGTCATTCGTTGCCCATGCTGCTGATCTCCCGAATTATTCAGGCACTCGGAGCATCCATGACTATGGCCAACAGCCAAGGGATCGTCACGGATATCTTCCCTTCGACTGAACGGGGCAAAGCACTCGGCCTAATCGGAACCTTCGTTTCCCTCGGTAGTATCGCGGGACCCAGCTTGGGCGGCATTATCGTCTCTTCACTGGGCTGGCAATATATCTTCTGGGTCAATGTACCGATTGGTCTGGTGGCCGTTTTTCTCGGCTGGAAGCTGCTCCCAAAGGATCTGATCAAGGTGAAAGACAAGATCGACGTTCCCGGCAGTCTGGTGTTTGCGGTTTTTATCCTCGCTTTGTTCGCCGGATTGCTGCTGGGACAGCAGGTCGGATATGGAGACAGCCGCATCATTGCTCTGCTTGTGATTGCCGTGATTGCTTTTGCGGTATTCCTTTGGGTGGAAATTCGCCGTCCACAGCCATTGTTGCAGCTCGCTTTATTCAAGAATCCGTTGTTCTCGCTCAGTATTCTGTGCGCTTTTCTCGTATTCGCCGCTAACTTCTGCTTTAATATCATTTCGCCTTTCTATGCGCAGAATATGCTGAACCTGTCGCCTTTTTATGCCGGGTTCCTGCTGATGCTGTTTCCAATCTCCATGGTTATCGTTGCTCCTCTCAGCGGTGCGCTTTCAGATAAAATCGGGTCTGAACTGCTCACCTTTGCCGGGCTGGTGGTCATGGTAGTCGCCCAGATTGGCTTGGCTCGTCTCCATGCAGGCAGTCCCGTTCCGTTCGTGGGTCTGTGGATCGCTATGTTGGGTATTGGCAGTGGTTTATTCCAATCGCCGAACAACTCGCTGATCATGTCCAAGGTGCCCCGTACGCAGCTCGGCTCAGCCGGAAGCGTCAATTCACTGGTCCGTAATGTCGGTATGGTGGTAGGAATTACCTTAGCCACGTCGATCCTCTTTTATACCATGAGTAAAGAGGCCGGTTATCGGGTCACCGGATTGGTTCCGGATCACCCGGAAATTTTTCTGGCAGGGATGCATGTGGTCTTTATGACTTCCGCGTCCATCTGTCTGGTGGCGGCACTGCTAACAGGCTGGCGGCTGATCGGGTCCAGACGGGCAAAGGTACAGGAGGAAAAGAAATAACGGATGTCAGAAGAACGAAAACTCTCATAGACAGAACGGTTATGGTGGAATTAAGATGATAAGTATTCCGTACGAACATGGAATAACAAGCAACATTTACAAATTAAAAATGGAATATAAGGTGGCGCTTAGATGAAGTATTGCTATGAATGTGGAACAAAACTAATGGTGAAGGAGTGTGAAGGCGAAGGCCCTATTCCCTATTGCAATACATGTCAGGTCTTTCGGTTCCCGATATTCAGCACTGCAATTAGCACCGCTGTAATCAATCGGCAGAGAGATAAAGTGTTGCTCATACAGCAGTACAATATCAAGGATTTTATTTTGCTGGCTGGTTATGTGAACAAGGGCGAATCCGCCGAGCAGACATTGGTGCGCGAGGTTATGGAAGAAGTGGGCTTGCATGTGGATGAATATAAATATATGCGCAGCGGGTATTTTGACCGAACCCATACACTGATGCTGAATTTTGTATCCATTGTGAACGATGATAAGCTGGATGTTCTCAGCGCAGAGGTGGATCAAGCACGTTGGTTTACGCTGGATGAAGCCAAGCAGGTTATTTTGAAAAACAGCTTGGCTGAAACCTTCCTGCTGAACATTATTCAAAAGATTGAGGCCGGATTCATTTGAAGTTATTATAAGGAGCTCATAAGCTTGCTCACACTCCTTTTCGTATTGCCTTACACTTCTACAAGACGTCCGTTCTCTTTCCAGGATTGCAGTATTTTTTCGAGGACCCACTGGTTTTTGTAGCCGTCCTCGAACAATGGGGCACGATCCACGGACTCTCCTCTTGTCAGCTTAACAAAGTCTCCATAGGCCGTATGATCATAGATAGCAGGGACAGCCCAATTCTCGTATTCGGCATCTGGGTGCTCCAGATCTCGCAGCACAATACGGACATTTTCCCGGTTGTTGAGACTGGCATGCAGCGCACCGAGTTCGCCATAGATATCAACTTCGATATCGTGGCGTTTGCCAATGGCATTTTTGTGGGTAATGAACGTGCCGACGGTATTATCGCCTACGATTCCATGGAAAGCAGCGAAGTCTTCCACATCCACTTTTACAGGCAGACCTGTGACCGGATCAGGCCGCTCGGGTGTAATCGTATGTAGCAGTGCCGCGACGCTTTTAAATTCACCCACCAGAAAACGGGCCAGGTCAATAATATGCGAGGCTGTATCGCCCACGACTCCAGAGCCTGCCTTGGCTAAATTATGGCGCCATGTATACGGATGCTGACGGTAAGGAGAGAAGCTATCCATCAGATAACGGAATTGAATGTTGTAGATTTTGCCCAGCTTTTGTTCATCCAGCAGTTGCTTGGTATATTGGAAGGCCGCGCCGTAGCGATGCTTGTAGTGAACCAGAAAAGGCACCGGATTCGCTGTATACAGCTTGTTCAACTGATCCGCTTCCTCCCAATTGAGGGTCAACGGTTTTTCTGCCAATACAGCTTTGTGCTCTTCGAGCGCAATACGAATAATGTCAAAATGCACATCATTGGGTGTCAGTGACAGAATCGCATCTACTTCAGGGTCTCGGATTAGCGCTTCATAATGGGGGTATTGCTTGGAAGCAGGCAGCTCCAATTGCTCACCGATCAGGTAAAGACGATTTTCATCCACATCACTAACGGCGACAATGGAAACCCCCGAGATGGTTTGTAGTGATCTAATGTGATATTCAGCGATACGACCAAGACCGATGACACCCATACGAATTGGTTTGGTTGGGGAGATGGAGGTATTCATGTGTTCAGGCTTCCCTTCTCTTCAAATTGTTTAATATCTGCAGCAAATTCCTTTTTGCTATGCAGTATCACCCGTAGCTTTGCAGAATAGTCCCCGCAAAAGCGATTGTCGTAATCTTCAATTCAACAGACTGATGGCGGACAGTGAATTGTGTTTTCCCATACAAAAAAGGATCTGCATCTCCGTTGTCCGGTTTTGCAGATCCTTTGTATACCTTTTCTATATCGAGCTACATTAAAAATGTACCTACGACAAAAGCCACCCCGACGATGATCGAGCGCAGCAGTTGCGCCAGAGCCACATTGCCTTTGGCAATTTCCTCACATACCTTGGTACGCGGTGTCACCAGATCAAAAATAGTATACACCAGACACAGCACCACAATGCCCACAGCCGACCAAATCAGCATATCGAGCCATGAATGACTGCTGTAGGACACCATCCCCACAATAATACACAGACCTAGCAGCTTTGCCCCCATATAGATGCCTGCCGCCTCATTGCCGCGTGCAATTTCTTGATTATCGTTATAACGTGTCAGCAAGCTGAACACAAAATACCCTACGATTAAGATGGCAAACAGGATAAGCAGGCCGATGCCTACATTGCCCAATGCGTTGCCCAAGCTAATATGTGAGTCCAATCTTCTTCCTCCTTATGGATATTTATCAATGTGAATAGATATGTTCGAATAACTGTTAATCACGTGAAAAAGCTAAGAGCCAGCGAGCGGATTAGGAGATGCGGCGGGAACGGCGGCGGCGCAATAATAGGCCATATCGCCAGTCACCTTTTCCCCAATTCGGGGCAGAATGCCCGCAAAACGTCCGCCAATCACGAATACGCCTGTCAGCACGTAGCCGCGATACAGTCCTTCTTCGGTCTGCACCTCCGCGTCCTGCATCGGCCATAGCTGCTGATAAATCTTGGGCTGAGCTTCGTAATAGGCGGCAATACGTGCGGCCTCCTCCTGCTCTGGAGCTTCTTCAACCTCTACTATGACTCTGGCATCCGCCATTTCCACTTCGGTTTTGATATGCTCGATCAGGTGCGTCCCTTTGCCCTCCCGTCCCCATATGCCCTTGGCTACATAAGGCTCTCCTGTCTGCATAAACACCGATGGTTCAAAATACGTGGGCAGCAGGTAGGTTCGTATGATCTCCAGCTCCCGGTCGTCGAACAGACGGAACCCGCAGAACTCGGGCGTCTGCTCATTGCGCTCATACAGTGACCATATGGTAGCGGTGAATCCCTTGCTCTGGGTAATGATATGCTGCGGCGGATTGATCAGTCCTATTTTCCCGTCCGCCACCATATCCATCAGCGCCTGCCCCACCTCCAGCCCTGTATCGTCCTCACGGTCTTCAATCAGATATTCCAGTGGATACAGGCGATAGAGAATGTGTATCTGCTCTCCCCGATGGTACAATCCTTCGTGCGGTACAATCTCCAATTCTTCCAAAGGCGCATATGCCACTTCAAACCCGGCTTGTTCACACATACGCATAATGTATTTCGTGTTCGTCTGATCCTCGATATGCCAGTCATAGCAGGTGAAATAGACCTTCATCCCTAATCCTTTGCCGCTATAAAAATGAATCAAATCCGTCATCGCGGACTGGATCGCCTCATCCATACCAGTCGACGGTCCATATAGCACAGCAGTATCGTCCCCGGATGCTTTCAATCCTCTCAACAGCTCCAGCAGCTTTCCTTCGAGGTAGGCCACCTCGGGAATTCCAGTGGGGGTATCGGTGTTGTTCTCAATACACTTGATACCTGCTTCACTCACAATCCAGTCCTGACGGGTAATACCGTCCGGCGCAGCCTCCATACGCGCAGCACGCAGCAGACCCGGATGAATACCCAGCCGTTCCACCAGATACTCATCCGGCATATAACGCTGGACGAATTGCTGAACCTTGCGATAAATGCTATGTACCGCCTCAGATGCATTCTGAAGCTCTGCCAGCTCTGTTTCCTGATAAAGCGTTAGCGCAGGCAGGCAATAGGGTTTGCCATACATGCGATGGTACGGAATCCTGTGACTGATTTCACCTTTAAAAAGCTCGTCATGCTCATAAGGCAGTTGCTGAATGGTACGCATATTCATCTTAGCCACCGGAATAAGATCCGCTACGCGAGCCGCTGCTGCCAAAACCGCTGTACGAGCTGGAGGACTTGTTCTTGCGGTAAGAGCTGGAAGAATGGTTGCTGTTATAGGAGGATGTTCCATAATAATAAGTCGAGCCGCCATAGGAATAACCGCTGCTGCCAGAATCCCGGCACGCTGTCTGCTCCGATACGGGAAGCTCATCGCAGTCATAATACTCATCGTCACCGCAACCCGTCAGAGCGGCTGGTACAGCCAGCATCAGGGCAAAGGCCGCCATCCGTGTACGAGAGCCGGGTCTGGATTTCATTTGCTCCCAAGAGTGCTCCATCACAGGTCAACCTCCTTCACAAACAGATGCACCTTTTTCAGCTGCGCGTCCAGTACCGAATAAATAAACTCATACGTTTTACCGCCCAGCACCGTATAATGGTCGAGCAAGCGTTGAGCCAGCTCCAGGGTAAATACCGAGCCTTCCCGTTGTTCCATCCTGCGAAACGCAGGTTCATGCCATTCCCAGTAAAACGCGCTAAACGAGGAAGTATAGCCACCCTCACCTGCCAGCACGAGGTCCGTGATCGACGCACCGTAAGGCTTCGCACCTTCTCCTGTAAACTCGGTCACATACACGGAATGTTCTGTATGATCCTCGCTCTCATTCGAGATATGCGCCCACAATCTGCCGTCGAGCCTTGTGGCATCTACAAGCTTGCGCAGAAACAGCTCATCTCCCGACACGGATTCCCGTATCAGGCTACGCAGTTCCTTTTGACTGTCTTCCGACCATTCGCGATACGTTAATGAATAATAAATGATGATTCCCTTCCCTTCCTGTACGCTTCTGTGATGAGGCTGTTTGCGTTACGAATCAAAGCGCTGCTGTCGTCGTTCACTATACGAGATTCTATCGTGAAAAGGTTCATTTTGGAAGAAAAACACACCAAAAAGCCGCAATCCCCGGGATTACGGCTTTGTTCTCAGCTACTACAGCTTGATATTCTTCTCATCAAAATATTCCTCCAGCGTCATCCCCTGCTTTGCTACATCCTCCGCGAGGTCTGTTCCCACATAGCGAATATGCCAAGGCTCGTATACATAGCCGGTCACATCTTCCTTGTCCTTCATATAACGAATAATAAATCCGTATTCCGGCGCATGCTGCTCCAGCCACTCGCCTTCCTTGGAGGCTCCGAAGGATTGCTCCAGCACATTGCCTACGCTTGGACTGGACACATCAATCGCCAATCCTGTCTGGTGCTCGCTTGTACCCGGTACAGCACTGACTTTAGAGGCGTATTCCTGCCCCTTTGTCTTCACATTGTTGTTAAAAATGGAAACCTGACGCTTATAGGAACGGTATCCCGATACAGCACGCAGCTCAATGCCGTCCTTCTTCGCACCGTCGAACAGCTTCTCCAGCGCTTCTGCTGCTTCCTTACGCATATGCCGCTTCTCATGTGGACCTTCGAAGGAAAAAGGCACCTTCGGCTCCACCAGATCATCCGGGGCATAGCCTACAGGCAAGCTGCGCTTTTTGTTCACCACGACTGTATCAGACGTCGCGTTAGTGACGATGGCCGTACCGCCATCTTCCTCCACCGTGGCTTGCAACGCACTCTCGCTTCGCAGCGCCATCACGGGATCTGCCTGTTCGCTTCCTGTACCCGCCGGGGCTTGTCCAGTACCCGATTCAGTGCTACTATTGCTCGCATTCGACTGGGTAGCAGGCTGCACGCTCTCCTGCGTCGTCGGGGATGATTTCAGCGGCTGGCTTTCCTGTCCGCCCGAACCTCCCTGTTGGCAGGCCGCCAACAACAGCCCCGGCAGAATCAGTCCCGGGATAAGCGCCTTGGTCCAGTGCTGAGAGGTTCGTTTCTGTTGCATATGTTGTTTCATACGGGTATCTCCTCCAATATTACATTTGATGCATGGCTTGCTATAGTTTTCGTTCCCCTATTGTAACTGAATTTTCGACACTCTTCGAAGCTGTATCCGGTTCGACGAAGCTGAATAGGCGCGAAAAAGAAAGGATAGCCCCTAATTATTACGGAGTATGACGTTTTTGCGGAATTGTGGCCCGGGCGCGTTCAGCTACACGCTCACGTATGAGCTTCAGCGCCTCTTTTGCACGGGGCAGTCCCGGCAGCAATGCCGTAATATCCGCTTCATTCACTGGAGCAGGCTTCTGCGGCAGGCGAATCTCAATGGCATGAAAGCCCGCGCCTGGACGGTGCAATGCTCCTTCGGCGGCAGATTCAGCAATCCATTCGCTGATCGCCACCGATCCGCTACGTGCGCCCTCTGACCGCGAGGTCGGCTCAAGCGCGGGAGATGCCCCCTGCACATGGGACAGTTCACCTGCCCAAGCGCTGAATACGAATTCCAGCAGCGCTTCGCGCTTCATGCCGATCAGCTCCAGACCGAGTAGCGGATCGCTTTCCACCCCGGCCTGAAGAGCCTTCCTGGCTTCTTCGGCGGCACCAACGCCGTCCTCCAGGCTGGATGTAGCCGTATCGGCTGCTGCCTGAACGACTTCATCCAGCGAGGGGCAGGCTTCCCCCTGCATAAAACGGTAAATGTCCCAAGGCTCCGCCTTTAGCTGCTCCAGCCACGCCGTTCGCTGTTCCGGGCTCAATACAGGCACGGAGCCAGTCCATCGGACAGCCTGAGCAGTCGCCGAATCGTTTTCCGTTCCGTACCCCTCTACATCCGCCTCCCATTGACCGTCAGTTACCCGTAGCTTCACACTCGGCCTTGTCATTGTCTTCATCCTTTCTGTGCTTACTCAATCCATATATCATTTTGCAGTGCAATCAGACCGCGCAATTCATCGTCAGACATTTCCGTCAGCCAATGCTCACCAGAGCCGACAACCTGCTCGGAAAGCGCCTTTTTGCTCTCGATCAGCTCGTCAATCCGTTCCTCCAGCGTACCTTGGCAAATCAGTTTATGCACCTGCACGTTGCGGCTTTGACCAATGCGGAATACTCGGTCCGTCGCCTGATTTTCCACCGCAGGATTCCACCAGCGGTCATAGTGAATAACATGACTGGCACGCGTCAGATTCAAGCCGACGCCGCCTGCCCGCAAGGAAAGCACAAATATATTCGGCCCTTCCCCCTGCTGGAAATTGTGGACGATTTCGTCCCGTCTGGTTTTCGCCAGCCCCCCATGCAGGAAATACGGTTCTTCCCCGAAAATCCGGGCCAGCCGTGCTACCAGCAGCTCTCCCATAGACACATATTGGGTGAAAATCAGAGCGGATTCTCCATTCTCCCGAATAGTTTCCACCAGCTCCAGCAGCCGTTCCATTTTCCCCGAATTTTCGGTTTTTCCTGTGTCAGCGCGGCCCGGAATGATCAGACCCGGATGGTCACAAATTTGCTTCAGCTTGGTCAGCGAAGACAGGACAAGCCCCTTGCGGGCGATACCGATCTGCCCGTCTAGTGTCCCCATGAGTTGATCCACCACGCCGCGATACAATCCAGCCTGCTCCGGTGTCAGCACACAATACGATTTCAGTTCCAGCTTCTCCGGCAAATCCTTGCGTATATCCGGGTCGCTTTTGAGTCGACGCAGCATGAACGGCGAGACGAGACGATACAGCTCGCGGAGCGCGGCCCCTCTTTCCTCTCCCGCCATACTGTAGCGCTGGCGGAACGAAGAAGAAGTGCCGAGATAACCCGGATTCAAAAATTGAAAAATGGACCACAGCTCACTCAGCCGATTCTCCACCGGAGTGCCCGTCATGGCAATCCGATGCGGTGCCGACAGCTTCATCACACTCTGAGCCTGCTTTGTCCGTGCATTTTTAATATATTGCGCCTCATCCAGCACGATAGAGGACCAATAGACCGCAGATAAATCACTGCCGTCCCGGCCCGCCAAATGGTAGGTCGTGAGGACGATATCATATTCGCGGACGCTTTCTTGAAATACCTCCCCGTGAAGTCGCTGGTTGCCGTGATGAATATAAAGTGACAAATCCGGCGAAAAACGCTTCAACTCCCGCTGCCAGTTACCAAGCAGCGAGGTCGGACAGACGATCAGCGCTGGACGCTGATCCGCGGCCCCGATGCCGCCATCGAGCAGGCAGGTAATCACCTGAATTGTTTTACCGAGCCCCATGTCGTCTGCAAGGCAGACGCCGAAGCCCAGCCCGCGCATGGCAGCCAGCCATTGGAAGCCGCGCTCCTGATAAGGACGTAATGCGCCATGCAGCGTCTTCGGTACAGGGCGCGGCTCCACAGAACGAAGCACGCCGCCCTCAACCAGAGAGGCCAGCAACCCGGCGGATTCCGCACCGAAGATGGACAGGCCCTTCCATGAGGCCTCGCCTGCACCTTCATTTTCCGCGGCCAGATGCATCCACTCGGACAAGGTCATTTCCCCGTCTTCGCCGCGCTTGATAAAACGCAGCACCTGACGTATTTCCTTCGGATCGACCTCAATCCATTCGCCTCCCAAACGTACATACGGCAAATTGGCCGCGACGATGCTTTCCAATTCCTCCACCGTCAAGGTCGTATCGCCCAGAACAGCCTCGGCATCAAAGGAAATCATACGGTTAATGCCAACCGTCGATGTGTCGGCAATCAAGCCTTCCGGCGGTGCGCCGCGCTCCGCCGAACGCATTTTGAGCCGCAGGCCTGCGCGGCGGCGGCCCTCCCGGCTCCAGCGTGAAGGCATTTGCACGGTGGTGCCGTTCTTTTGCAGAGCGGGCACGGCTTCCGTCAGGAAGCGAAAAAACAGCTCTGGCTCCAGCGTGAGGCCCTCGGGATAAGGGCGATTTAACGCTTCTTGCAGTATCGGCGCCGCTTCGGCCGCCTGTCCAAGCAGCAGCAGCAGTTGTGCCTGCACTTGGCGATACACGATGGTTCCACGCACCAGATCGCGCTCGGGATGCGCCCACAGCGCCAAAGCAGGCAGTCGCAACCCCGGCTCGGCATCGCTTTCGGCCCAAAAGGTAATACGCCATTCCTTCACATTCTCTTCCAGTGAAGGCTCCAGACGAAGACACAGACGAACCTGCCCTTCGATCGGCTCCTGATCCTTCCGTTCCGTGACTGGCATTGCGCTTCCTTCGAGAGAGGCCGCCTGGAGGACCAGCTCCTCCATCTCGGCAGGCGTTCCCTGTATCGCAACCGGACGGGAACCTGTTAGCAGACTGTTCCACCACAGTTCTGCCAGCGGCGATCTCCCGCGCCGATACTCTGCGCGATATCTGCTCAGCTCACGGTCTGAGGCTGCCAGTACCGCAGTCGTTTCCGCATGGATGACCGCACACAGGAAGGAATAGAGCACGATCCCCGCTGCGTCCTCCCGTGTTTCCGGCTCCTTGCCCGCGAAGACGGCGGGAGCCGCCATGCAGACGGCAGGCATCGCCGAAGCCAGCTCATGAAAGCGGCGAACGTCCTCTTCCAGACGCAGCCGGGGAATCCACACCCCAACCGCCGCCTCCGGGCCACGACGGCGCGGTCCCGATGGACGCGCCTCTGTAAGCGATGGCGCAATTTCGCCTCGCTGCATCAGTTCCAGCGCAAAATAAGCGGCTTTTTGCCAATATTGCATTTCCTCTCCCAGCGTAATGCCCGACGCGGCACAGCCCTTCTCGTCCATACGGGTCAGCAGGGCCAGCGTTTCGCGCGGTTCCAGCGCCAAGCCCTCCAGCGTGCGCCCCAGCATGGAGCGTCTTTTGCCTCCTCTGCCTGCGACTTCCACACGAGCGGTGTTCGGTATCCGCACCTCAGCAAGACGCAACGCAGCCTGCCGAAACGGCCGAAGGTCTCCCTTCAGCGTCAGCCTGCGGACCACACTGCTCCACGCATCAATACGTGGTTCCGACGTCTCACCAGAAAAGCAAAAAAACACATCTCCGAGCCATATTCCATAAAGCGGTTGATTCATATCTGTCTCCCGTCCAGCCTTTTGAATTATTACTCTTCATCATATACGAAAATGGGCTCTTTTCAAAACTTTATCGCAAAAATAAATGGAAACTCATAAGTTAATAACCTTAAATATTCATGTGATTAACTATACAAAAGAGACTCAATCTATAGGATCAAGTCTTTTTTCTTCATCATCTGCTTGAGCATCCTTCAGATAAGGATTTAGGCTATCTTGAAGCAGTTGCTTGACTCGCATACGCAGCTCTTCCGGATATATGACCTCGGCCTCTGGCCCATACTTTAGCAGGAGTCTGGATACATATTTAAATTCTTCGAACGGAATATATCCCTGCCATTCCAGATGGGAGACATTCTGGAAGAGGGGATCTGATTCCGCCAGCCGGGCACCAAACGCGGTAAACTTTATTTTTGACGGAATTCCCGTACGAGAATCATCCGAAGCCATCCATTCCCGAAGTGTGGGAAGGCTGGGTAAGGTTTGTTCCAGCATGGTCATTGCGATTACCCGATCTGAACGGTACAGGATAATCCGGTCTTTGCTATGCGCTGGCATGTACCAATATCCGTGATCAAAATATAGCCCAACCGGATATACTTCAGTCCACTTTTCCCCGGAAGCGGAGCGGTAATGCATCTTCACCTGTCGCTTATTCAACGCAGCCTCCAAAATGAGCGAGGTGTAGGGCGACTCTGCGTGAGTAGGCATCATGCGAAAAGAGATATAGTCCTTCAATTGATCAATGCTATCCTGCACATCCTGTGGAAGCTCGGCATAATATTGCTCGGATACATGCCCACGAACCGATCCAAAAGGAATATCCGGAATGTCTTCCAGCAGTTGCAGCATGAGAAAAAGACCGAGGGCCTCGTCGCGGGCAAGATGAAGAGGCGGAAGAAGTCGATTGGGAAGCGCCCGGTACCCGCCATGAGGGCCAGTTTCGGTATAAAGGGGTAACCCAGTCTGCTGCAAATAGTCGAGATCTCTTTGTATCGTCCTGACGGAAACGTCAAAACGCTCGGCAAGCTCACGTGCCGTATATTTTTTTCGGGAATCCAGTATCCTCATAAGGGCAATTCGGCGTTCGTTCATCAGGGACTCCTTTTATTAAAAATTCAATCGGGTACGCAATTTAACTACGACATGATATGTCATAAATACATTGTAACATAGGAGATAGAAAGGAGTGATGAATGATGAAGGATACAAAGCCTCGCAACAAAGTCGTGCTGTATATTGCCATGAGTCTCGACGGGTATATAGCGCTGCCGGATGGCTCGGTGGACTGGCTATTTGATGTCAAAGGGGATGGCGGGGACAATGGATATGCCGACTTTTACGACACCGTAGGCACGGTGCTGATGGGCAGGTTAACGTATGAGGAGGTATTGAAGCTTTCAGATGATTTCCTTTATGCAAGCAAGCCGTGTTATGTACTCACCCGGTCATTAACGAAGCATCAGCAAGCACCGCATGTTACGTTTACAGACGAAGCTCTGTCTGAGCTTGTTCCGCATCTACAAGAACAATCGGAAGGTGCAGTATGGCTAGTGGGTGGAGGCCAGTTAGTTCAGGCCTTCATGCGAGAGGGACTGCTGGAGGAGGCTATCATTGCGGTCATTCCCAAGGTGCTCGGACAAGGAATACCATTATTTCCGGAAGGAACACCGCCAAGTACGTTTGAACTCAAAGAAATAGAACGTCGCGGGGATATCGTTATGCTTCATTATCATATATAACTCTGTTTACAGAAAAGCCTTCATATTTCAGGATCATGCAATCTCCCTGAAATATGAAGGCTTTATCGCGTGCTTTTGTTCATTATTTGGTCTTCAAATTATCCCACGTGCTCTGGAAATCCTCCAACAGCTTCCCGGCATCTGATTTACCCGCCACATAGGCTTGCATCTGACTGCCGAATTCCTGCTGCGCTCCTTCAGGATAGCGGCTAAAGAACCAGCCCAGCAGCTTGTTTTCCTGACTGTATTTCACCACTTCGGCACCCAATTGGCCCATATCGGCCTCTGACCCTTTGATGCTCTTGAACGCCGGAATGAATTTGAATTCCTTGGTAATATATTTTTTACCCTGCTCGGATGTCACCATCCAGTTTAAAAACTCCTTCGCCTCGGCTTTGACAGATGAATTTTTGTTAACTACCCAGTTGTTGGCGACTCCTACAAACAGCTTATCTCCGGCTGCGGCGTCTTCACCAATCGGCATAGGCAGAATACCCAGATTCAGCTTTGGATTAATCCCGTCAATTTGTACCTGGGTCCAGTTCCCTTGCTGCATCATGGCTGCCTTGCCAGTAGCAAAATTCGTTACCTGAGTATTGTAATCAGTCGTCAGCGGCTTGGAACTGCCATACTTGAGCGTCAGATCGAACAGCTTGATCCACTCGGCGAATACAGCGTTGCCCGGGATTTTCGCTGTTCCATCATTCAGCCCTTTCACGAAAACTGAAGGGTCCGGTTGATTGGCAAATGCCACGTTCAGCAAATGATTCCCCAGCACCCAAAACTCCTGATATCCATTAGAAAAAGGGGTAATGCCTGCGGCTTGGAGCTTTTGGGCAGCCCCTTCCAGCTCGGACAGCGTTTTGGGTGTCTCGGTAATGCCCGCTTTCTTGAATAAATCCTTGTTATAAATAAAGCCGTAGCCCTCCAGATTCATCGGCTGACCGTACAGCTTGCCGTCCTTGCTCATGGGCTCCTTGGCGACATCGACCACGTCACCGACCCAAGGCTGGTCAGACAGGTCCTCCAAATACTCCAGCCACGTATCCAGCTCCCGGTAGCCTCCTACGTTAAAAATATCCGGTTGCTCCCCGGAGGCAAACTTCGCCTTCAAGGCAGCCCCATAGTCGCTACCTCCGCCCACTGTCTGAATATCGAGCTTGATTCCCGGATGGGACGCTTCATATTCCGCCTTCATGCGATTGAGTGCTTCTGCAATTTCCACTTTGAACTGAAAAATATGAATCGTCTTTTCCTTGGCTTCCTCTTTTCCTGCACTTTGTTCACCGCCGCTACTGTTACAACCTGCCAGAACAAGTGCAAAAGCAGCGAGAAGCAGAATCAGAGCTTGGGCTTTTCTTTTAAAAGTATGCGTTTTCATTTTCATGTTCCCTTCTATATTAAATTTCAAATAAGATGAACTCGAAAAATTCATATGGAAACGGAGCAAACGGAATGGTGCTGAACAAGCGATAGCGCTCGCCTTTGTCTCTAGATTCCCACCTTTATTCGTTTATTCAGGGGAATCTGGAGGCAACAGCGATGGTAAGCACCATCCGTTTACGGAGTGGCACACCGTGTGCATTTTCAGTTCATCCCACACTCAGCCCTTGACTGAGCCAGCCATAATACCTTGAATAATATATTTTTGCATGGCCAGAAAGAATACGATCACTGGCAAGATGCCTAGTACCAGTGCAGGCAATGCCAAATCCCACTGCTTGGTGTATTGCCCGAAAAAGGCATAGGTCGCAATTGGAATCGTTCGCAGCTCCGCCTTTTGCAGCACAAGAGAAGGCAGCAGATAGTCATTCCAAATCCAGAGCGTATTCAAAATAATAACCGTTACCATCATCGGCAGCATCAACGGATATACAATGCGGAAAAACACACCGTAAGGCGTACAGCCGTCTACCGTAGCCGCCTCCTCCACCTCAACCGGTACGCCTTTAACAAACCCGTGAAAGAGAAAGATGGACATAGGCGCCCCGAATCCCAAATAACAGATAACCAGACCACCGATGCTGTTCATTAAACCCAGTGTACTGACCACCTTGACCAAAGGAATCATCACGGATTGAAAAGGAATGACCATGGCAGCTACGAACAGGGTGAACAACACCCGGTTATAACGCGTCGGATGCCGGACCATCCGGTAAGCAGCCATCGAGCTGATCAGTGCGAGCGACAGATTACTGACCACCGTAACCACGAGTGAATTCCATAAGGCCTCGGGAAAACGCGTGATGCTCCATGCTCTGGCATAGTTACTCCATACAAACGTTTGCGGCCAGGCCGCCGAATCGGTGAGCAGATCACCAAAGCTTTTGACCGAATTGACGAATAAAAAATAAAACGGAACGAGGAATACCAAAGCGACGAGAATCATGACCAGCTCGGTCACCCATGTTCCGGCACGGTAACGCTTGCTCGTTTCCATTTACGCCTCCACCTCCCGGCTTTTCGTCAAACGCACCTGAAGGCTCGTAACAAGCGCAACAATGATAAAGAATATGAGTGCTTTGGCCGTTCCCAGCCCATAACGATTATTCACAAAGGCTTCGTTGTAAATATTAAGTGCGACCGACTCCGTGGAACCGAAGGGGCCCCCTTTGGTCAGTGACAAATTGAGATCGAACATTTTGAATGACCATGATATCGCCAGGAAAAGACATACCGTAACGGCAGGCATGATCAAAGGAAGAATAATCGACCGCAATATTTGCATCCGGCTCGCTCCGTCAATTTCGGCTGCCTCCAGCATATCCCGTGGCACATTGGTCAGGGAAGAAATGTAAATGACCATCAAATATCCGGCGGTTTGCCAGATAAATACGATCACTATACCCCAGAAAGCCGTGATCTCATCTCCCAGCCAGGGCAGATTGAAGAAGGACAAGCTCGTACTCTCTCCGATCGCTGCAAATCCTTTGACGAAAATAAACTGCCAGATAAATCCCAGCAACAGCCCTCCAATCACATTGGGCATAAAAAAAATAGTCCTCAGCACATTTTTTGTTTTCAGCGGCTTGGTTAAAAAATACGCCAGCAGAAAACCAATCATATTTGCAGCCACCACTCCAATCACCGTAAAACGGACCGTAAACCAGAACGCTGTCCTAAACTTGTCATCATCCAGTAAAATGTGACTGAAATTATCCAATCCGACCCACTTCGCCTGGTTAGCAACTCCATTCCACTCAGTAAAAGAATAGTACATTCCCAGCATGAAAGGGATTACAATAATGATAACGAAAAATAACGTCGACGGCCCTACGAAAATCCATTGCTGGAGCCATTGCGACGATTTGGCACGGTTCAAGCCGATCCCCCCTTTGTTGTCTGTTAGTGTCTGGAGCGCTCCTTACGGCTTCCTCATCAAGCAGCATGGACGCTTTGACCATACGATTTGCGGTTCACATGTTCATTATGTCGAATAAGCGCTCTGGAGAACACGCAAGATCGTGAACCATTCAGGGGGAAAATATTGACCTCCTGCTTGCCTTGAATCGTGAAAGGAGCTATCCGCATGAAATTCCATAGCATTCGTTCCCGCTTGATCTGGTTTTTGCTCATTGCGGTCACCCTGCCGCTGCTGCTGTCGATGACCATGACCTTCATTCTTACCAAGCAATCCTTGCGAGAGCAGGCCACACAAGAAAATGAACGGCTTATTTTTCAGGGAATTACGAATCTGGATAACTATTTACAGGGATTGAACCGCGCGTCCATTGGAGTCTATAATGATCCTCATTTCCTGCGCAACCTGGCTAAAATTCCGGATGATTACCGGGCCGTCGCCGAAATTTACACCACGCTGCAAACGATGATGAATGCTTCGTCAGGCATCGACCAGGTGTATTTGCACTCTTTTGAGGCCAGGCAATCTACGCTGATTACCAGCACGGTCCCTCTACGGGAATTCCGGCTCGCCCCCTTTCCCGGCTCTATTCATTACGGTTCTTCCGGATTGTTCATCCAGCCTTCACATACGGAGCATTTGTACGGCTTTTCGGCGGTTTCCTATGCGGAGCACGACACACAGCGGCAGGTATTTACACTCCATCGGGCGATTCGGAACATTCCTTCCTCAGAGACGCTTGGGGTACTTGCTATGGATGTTCGTTTGGAGCCGCTGCGCAGCATTTGCCGTCAATTGTACGATGCAGATACAGAGGAGCTGTTTCTGGTCGACCGGAACGGAACGATCATATATAGTGGACAGGAAGAGGCGATTGGAACACACTGGAAGGAATCCGGCCTACTTAATCGAATTTCTAAAGAAGGCGAGCACGGTGTTATTGAAGACGATACGGCATTGCAGGTGTACGGCAAGCTGGATGCCAGCCTGTCAGGCTGGACGCTCGTTAAGAAAATTCCTAATCGCACGCTTTATTTACGAGCCACCCGCCTGACCCAGATCAATGCAGTCATTACAGGCGCTGCATTGCTGCTCGTCATTGTCGCCACCTTGTGGATTTCCATCAAAATCACAGAGCCCATCAAGCGACTGACCCGCTACATAAACCAGATTCAGTCCGGTCAACTGGATGTAGACATCCGGGCCATGAGCAATGATGAGATCGGAGTGCTGTCACGCCGTTTCAGACAGATGATGGATACCATCAACAACCTCATTTTACGGGAATACAAGCTCGAACTGGCGAACAAGACACATCAACTGAAAGCGCTTCAAGCACAGATTAATCCTCATTTTTTATACAATACGCTACAATCTATCGGAACGCTGGCTCTACAGCATGAGGTGCCGCGAATCTATTCTCTGCTCTCTTCCCTTGCCAAAATGCTGCGCTATAACATGCGGGATCATACAGTCGTTACACTCAAGGAAGAAGCCGAGCACGTAAAGCAATATCTCGATTTGCAAAAAGAACGCTTTGGCGAGCAATTAGAGGTTACTTACCAGTGGGATGATGGGGTCCTGGATGATCAAGTGCCCAAAATGATTCTCCAGCCATTAGTGGAAAATTACTTTAAACACGGTGCTGATCCGCGGCTGGGACATGGTGAGATTCGAATTGCAGGCTGCCGGATTCGGGAAGGAATCGTGAAGATAACAGTGGAAAATAACGGAACTTCCATTCCGCAGGCTGAGTTGGAGCAGCTCCAGCATATGCTGAAACGTCCACTGAAAACCTGTGAGGAACCGAACACTGGCGAGTCGGATTCCATCGGACTCCGTAATGTGCTGCTGCGCATCCAGCTTCACTCCGAGGATGGCTCTAATACCCTGTATGTAGACAATATTCTGCCTCATGGCGTTCGTTATACTCTCGAAATTCGTACCGAAGCTCATACCGAAATTCATATTAAGGGAGAGTGACCTGTCATGAAAGTGCTGATTGTGGATGATGAAAAGCATGTGCGCCATGCCATTCGAATGCTTGTACATTGGGAAGCTTGTGGCGTGACTGAGGTCATTGAAGCTGAGTCGGGCGATCAGGCGATTGAGGTCATCACCGCCTTTTCACCACCTGTTGTACTCACGGATATGCGGATGCCAGGCAAGGACGGGGTGGCCCTGATGGAGTGGATTCAGGTGAATTCCCCCGCGACCAGAGTCGTGGTGGTCAGCGGCTATGACGATTTTGAGCTGGTCCGGCAGGTCATCCGTCGGGGAGGCATGGACTATATTCTCAAGCCTGTGGACCCGGTGGAGATTAACGAGGCTTTAACCAAAGCCACTCAAGCCTGGCAGACAGCGGAGCAAGACCGGAACAGACACACGATGCAGGCCATTGAGGTGAACCGGATGAGGCCGCACTATGCCGACAAGCTCCTGACCGAGCTGGTGTCCGGCACGGCGAATACCCATCTTTCCATCACGCCTTTACGAGAGGAACTGCATCTTCCTGCGGCTATTCATATGTGCAATGCAGCGGTGATGAGCACCACTCAACTGGATGCCGATATACTGGACAAATACAAAACGCGGCACACGCTTCTGGGCTTTTCCCTGATTAACATCTGCAACGAGTTTCTCGGGAATTCCCAGACCGGGATTGCGTTCCGCCATCTGGAGCGTATGGACGAAATTATTCTGCTGTATTGGGGCGAACCGTCCCGCTGGCCGCTGCTCTTGCAGGATATACACACAGGGATAAGAACGGCGTTGCGGTGCTATATGCATATTGGAATTGGCTCTTTCGGTGCCTTTCCCGTGGCGGCGGCCACAGCCTACCAGGAAGCGCGGCAAGCATTGTGGAAACGGGATGTGCTGCAAGCCGCCGACTGGCTGCACCATAGCTCTCTTGCACGGCAAGCCGTACGTCTTCCCCAGCTTCCCGAGATGGAGGAGGAGCTGCGGCTTAGTGCGCTTAGCTGCAACGCCAGTCGTATAGCTGCGGCGGCAGGAGGCTGGATAGCAGCCGTAGCCGAGCTACCTTCGGTTACGGCAGAGCAACTAGTCGGCTGGAATCAGGAGCTGGACTGGATGCTGGCTCGCTGGCTGAATGACAGACCCGGAGATGCCGCAGGCGAGGAACTGGCAGACGAGCACAGCTCCATCCCTGCCCTGCCGATCGACAACCGGGGCTTGCTATCCCTGCCCCTATGGCAGAAGCAGGTTGAAAACCGACTGCTTGCAGCCGGGCAGGCCCTTACACCAAGCCATAGCCCAAGCAATCCTGTTATCCGTGATATCGCCCGCTATCTGGACGCTCATTACGATGAGGACATTTCCCTACAGGATATGGCGAGCCGTTTTTACCTCAGTCGGGAATATATCTCTCGTAAATTCAAGCAGGAATACGGCGTTAATCTGTCCGAGTATCTATGTCGGATCAGGATGGACAAAGCGAAGCTGCTGCTGTTAAACGACAAGCTACGCCTTCATCATATTGCCGGTATGGTTGGTTATCAGGACGAAAAATATTTTGGCAAGGTATTCAAAAAACTGGAGGGCATCACGCCCGGCGAGTTCAGAAAACGACATTCTGTAGATCCTCAGCCGTTAACGCATACAGCACATGATCTTCCCAGACACCATTAATCTTCAAATAGTTTATAGCCAGCCCTTCCCGGCGAAATCCGGCCTTTTCCATCACTCGATTGGATGGCGTATTTCTCGGCATAACCCCGGCCTGTATACGGTGCAATCCCAATTCATTGATGGCGTAACGTACAACATCCTTTACTGCTGAGGTGGCGTAGCCTTGTCCGTGATGTGCAGGATCTACGAAGTATCCCAGATTCGCATTTTGAAAAGGGCCTCTGGCTACGCCCGATAGCTCCATTCTGCCGATCAGTTTATCATTTTCCGGCAAAAAAAGTCCAAACGTATATCCCTGCCCGGCTTGAGCAGCCTCAAGGCCAATGGAGATCAGGCGGGCCTGTTCCTCCAGCGTAAAGTAAATTTCAGGCCGTTCCGGCTCAAATGGCTTAAGAAAATCAAAATTTTCGCGTCTAATCTCTAATAATCGTTCTGCATCACTTACTTGTAAAAGCCGAATCTGTAGCCCCGGATGGGTGGAAGTGATCAAACTTGCGCCATTGGATTCATTTAACATTGTCATTTCCCTTCTTTCTCTGTTTTTCGTATGCATGTATTTACAGGGCAGAAAAATACCCCAGGTGCATGAAAGCAACCCAGGGTATCCTCATCCATTTCATTCGAGATTTAGTCCGTAACAGGCATCCAGCCAGGCATCGTCGTCAACGCACCCCACAGGTAGTCCGGAATGACCAGCTCCTGTTGAGCTTGCTTGGACAATGTCGTGCGGATCGTATCTTCAGTACCGTGTTGCACCTTCTGAACCCATTGCGGTTCCATCAAAAGCGGACGTCCCAGTGAAACCAGCGGTACACCTGTCTCCAGTGCGCCGAGAGCTTCGTCAGGCGTATTCAGCGAGCCAACGCCCATGACAGGCACACGGTCGCCCACCTTTTCATGAATGATAACGGTACGGGATTGTTCTGCACTACGATCACGAATGGACCCGCCGAAGAAATGATTGACGGAAATGTGCAGGTAATCCAGACCTTGATCTGCCAAGCGGTCAACGAGTACCAACGTATCGTCTATTGTAATGCCCGGCGTGGTTCCTTCTTCGGGAGACAAGCGATATCCAAAAATGAAAGGCTGCTTCGCATACTCTGCGATCACTTTCTTCACTTCATGAACAATCGCCAGCGGGAAGGTCAAACGCTTCTCAAGGCTGCCTCCCCACTCATCGGTACGAAGATTGGAATGCGGAGAGAAGAACTGCTGTACCAGATATCCATTCGCTCCGTGAAGCTCCACACCGTCATAGCCCGCTTCAATCGCGCGGCGAGTAGCTTCGCCATAGGCACGGATAACGCGGTGAATATCATCGGTGGTCATTTCACGCGGAACAGGTGCGCCTTCTTTTTCCTCAGCAACCGCGCTTGCGCTGATCGGCTGTCCGTCCGGTATTTGATCCGGTGGGCACGAACGACCGCCATGATAAATTTGCAGAATCGCTTTTGCGCCCTCCTGATGAATCGTGTCAGCTAGACGGCGCAGGCTCGGAATCATTTCATCCTTGTCCGCACCAAACTCATTTACAAAGCCTTTACCATCTGGAGTCACGTACACGCAAGCGGTAATGACCGCACCTACACCGCCGGAACGTTCACGGTAGTAAGCCAACTCCTCGTCACTGACCGCACCATTTTCATGAGACGCAAAGTTGGTCATCGGTGCCATCGTAATACGGTTTTTCAACGTAACGCCGGATGGCAGAGTAAAAGCTTCAAATAACGGTTTATATTTCGGATTCATTTCGGTACTCTCTCCTTTAATGTAAGTCAGATCAAAACGAATATGGGCTGTTACCATGATGCCGAAAACGAATTCAAGGCAACTTTACTCTTATGAAGCATGTGTAATATTGCTTACTTAAATACAGTGGTTATAATAACCACAGTATAATGATCCGCTCATATAAAGTCAAATAAAACCCTTCTGATCCTCCCTAAACCATTCGGTGAGCCTGTACAATTCCAAGTGCCTGACAGCATTTTAGCTATCTCCCTGCTGTGCTGTCCTTTTCTTCCCGACGGGAAAACCAGGTCGCAAGAAGCGAGCCGGAAATATTGTGCCACACGCTGAAAATTGCACTCGGCACAGCGGCAATCGGATTAAAATGAGCCGCTGCCAGCGCAGCGCCCAACCCGGAATTTTGCATCCCTGTTTCCAGTGTAACGGCTTTGCGTTTAGACAGATTCATTCCGAACAGCTTGGCAAACCAATAACCGAGCAGGAACCCGATGCCGTTATGCAAAATCACCACAGCAAAAATAATCGGGCCGGTTTCCAAAATCTTGCCTCTGCTGCCTGCGACTACAATAGCCACGATCAGCACAATAGCCAGCGTCGATACGAGCGGCAGTGCCTTGACACTTGCTTCAGCCTGTTTACGGAACAGCGATTTGACGATAACCCCTAGCACAATCGGTACAATAACCACGACGAGAATATCCATAATTAGCGACTTTGCATCAATATTCATCCACCGTCCAGCAAGCAGGCTGATCATGGCCGGGGTTGCCAGTGGCGCGATCAGCGTCGACACCGAAGCAATGGATACTCCCAGCGCCACGTCGCCTTTTGATAAAAGGGTCATCACGTTGGACGCGGTGCCGCTTGGGCAACACCCTACCAAAATAACACCAACAGCAATATCTGGCGGTAGCTGCAATACCAGCGCTAACGCAAAAGCCAAAAACGGCATGATCAGATAATGCCCGACTACACCAATAGCCACATCAACCGGACGCCGGAATACTTCACGAAAATCAGCCGAGGACAGCGTCATCCCCATACCGAACATCACGATGCCAAGGAATAGCTGTATGTATCCTTTCAGTCCTGTAAACGCCGCAGGATAGAAAAATCCCAGACATGCAAATAAAAGTACCCAGATCGAAAAGGTTCCTCCTACGAACTTTCCCGCTTTTTCCAAACCATTCATCCCTCTTGTCTCCTTACTTCTAGTGGTTAAAATTTTTATCATTGGACTACATATGACATCATATACATACACCTTTTAATAAAATATTTGTAGCATGAAACTTTTCCCGGCAAGGACATATTTGGTAGAAAAGTGGGTATATTCATAGTAAAAGATGGTGACCAGTCGGTCATTCCACGGTTCATCATTTATAGAGAAGGAGATGCCCCTATGTCACGAACCCATCCATTCAAGTGGTGGAATACCATTGCATTTATTGCTGTCATCGTTGTTAACATTCTGGCTTCCACACTTCCCATCGGCGGAAGAAGCACTGCTGCCGTATCCAATATGTATCCTACCCTGCTGACACCTGCGGGTTATGCCTTTTCCATCTGGTCGGTTATCTACTTGCTGCTTGCCTGCTTTGTTGTGTATCAGGCCACATCGGCAGGACAAACCAAGACGAGCGTTCAGTCTAACGGTTTTTTCTTTATTTTAAGCTGTATCTTCAACATGATCTGGATTTTTTTGTGGCAGTATGTATATGTAGAGTTGTGTGTGATCGTCATTATCCTGTACTTGCTCTCTCTGGCTGTCGTATATGTGCGTACTCGTACGCCGCAACCAACCCTCGGGGAAATGTGGTTCGTCAAGCTGCCGTTCAGTCTGAACCTTGGCTGGGTATCCGTCGCTACCATCATCAACATCACGGTGGCACTGGAAAAGAACGAGTGGAACGGCTGGGGACTCAGCGATACCACATGGGCGGTCATCGTCCTGTTCATTGGCACCGTGCTTGCTATCATGGTCAGCTTTCCATATCGTGACAGCATTTATCCACTTGTGTTCGTGTGGGCTTATGTCGCCATCGCCATCGCCATCAAGCATCCGGACAATGAAAACGTGCGGCTGGCTGCATTCATTCTGGCCGCAATCATCCTGGTGTACTCGCTTTGGCTGTTCTTTGCCCGTAACCGGGACCGGGACTAAAGGAATCACATATACCACACGCATAAAAGAACTTCCATTTCCACATCAAGTGTGGATTTTGGAAGTTCTTTTGTATTCCTTAGCCTATTCGCCCTTCAAGGCGATAACTTCAATCTCCACCAGTGCATCCTTCGGCAGACGAGCTACCTCCACCGCACTACGAGCCGGATACGGTTGCTCGAAGAAAGAGCTGTATACTTCATTTACGCTGACAAAGTCGTTCATATCTTTCAGGAATACGGTCGCTTTCACGACTTGGTTCAGGCTGCTTCCAGCTGCTTCCAGAATAGCTTGTACGTTGCTCAAGGACAGACGAGCCTGCTCCTGTACATCTTTACCGAACTCACCTGTTGCCGGATTCAGTCCAAGCTGTCCTGAAGTGTAAATAAAACCACCCGCCTCTACAGCCTGGCTATAGGGTCCGATAGCGCCAGGCGCTTTTTCAGTAGCAATTGTTTTTTTCATATGGGTTGGATGCTCCTTCCTGATACTGGTTCTCCGTATTATAGCACGGGAAGTCCAAAGCCACTATTACGCATGAATGGATTACCGCATAACAGGCCCCCCAAGGTACCCTGTTATGGTTGTGCTTTAATTTTACACATTTTTATCGGCACCCGTTTTTGTTTCGGGTTCATCCTCACCGGGTGTCAGCTCAGCTCCGATGACGCGAATGATATCATTCGGATAAATATGTACACCGCTCGCATGCGCGAGAGCGATTCGTACCATAGCCCGCGCGATCACCGAAGCCGGGATGGCGCGGTAGGAAGCCAGTTTGCCTGTCATCACGCCATCCAGTGCCTTCATGACGACAGCAGCAGCGGCTTCGCCAAAACGACGTTCCGGCCTCGTGCCCAAAATCAGCGACGGACGAAACAAATGCAACGCAGGCAATCCAATAGCGGCAAGCGCCTCCTCAGCCTCTCCCTTTGTACGATTGTAAAACACGCGCGAATCCGGGTCCGCCCCCATCGAGGAGATGGCGAGCATCTGCACCGCACCGGCCTCTTTGCCCAACCGGGCGGTCAGAACCGGATAGTCCAGATCCACCTGACGAAACTGCTCCTTGGAGCCAGCCTTTTTCATCGTCGTCCCGAGGCAGCAAAAAACATCACCAACCCCCTCGAAGGCGGATGCCGCTTCCTGCGGCTGCTCCCAGTCGATGAGTGCCTGCTCCAGCTTGGGATGCTTGATTTCCAGCGCACGTCTGCCCACAACCATGACGCGGCTGTATTCCTTTTGCACCAGCAGCTCCCGTACAACATAACCCCCGACAAGCCCCGTTGCACCCACAACGACCGCTTTACGCTCCACGATAGACCTCCTTATGCCTGTCACCTGTAACGCACCTGCTCCTGCACTTGTTTACTAGGCTAATTTAAACGGCTGTTCGCCCGCCTCCCTGCTTTCAGACGGACACATGGGCAGGTACAGGGAAAAGATGCTTCCCTTGCCCTCCTCACTCTCCAAACGTATAAAACCGCCCAACAAGCGGGATAAATCACGGCTGATCGATAGTCCCAGCCCGGTTCCTCCATATTTGCGGTTAATGGAACCGTTCGCCTGCTGGAATGCCTCAAAAATAACATGCTGCTGAAGCTTGGAAATACCGATGCCCGTATCTTTTACCGCGATTACAACCCAATCTCCCTCCTGCCCCTTTCGTTCCAGATGCTGACTGCTGATTTCCAGCAATACACGTCCCTCATGAGTGAACTTAAAAGCATTAGATAACAAGTTGCGCAAAATTTGCTGTACACGTTTGGGATCGGATCGAATTTCATCCGGTATATCGCCATGCTCGTTCAAGCTGAATTCAAGCTTCTTGTCCTTGGCAGTGACTTCAAAATGCATCATCATCACCTGCGCAATCTCGCGCACGCTGACCGGCTCACTGACGATTTCCATCCGCCCCGCCTCGACTTTGGACAAGTCCAGAATGTCATTGATCAACTGGAGTAAATCATGCCCCGAGGCATAAATCAGCTCGCTATACTGGTAAAGCTCGTCCTCATCCAGTTCTTTTCCCTGCTCGTTGATGATCTGCGCCAGATTAATAATGCTATTAAGTGGTGTACGCAGCTCATGCGACATCGTTGCCATAAAATCCGATTTATATTGGGAAGCCACCATTAACTGTCTGGCCCGTTCTTCCAAAATGATTTTCGTCTTCTGTAACTCATCGCGTTGTTCCGATAATAGCTGATTCGCCTGTATAATCTGATAATTACGCATCTGCTCCATCTGAAAATCACGTAAAATCAGCGCAAATAAAAAGCTGAGTACAATGCCAATAGGCAGAGTGAGAGGAACAACCTCCGCCACATAATAGCGCCATGGAATGACGCCCAGAAAGGCAATATTCAACGTATTTACGATATTAACCGCTAAAATAGTCAACGATGCCTTAATAATCAGACGGCAGGTGGAACGGCGCATCCAGTAGTTCAATCCGGCGCATAGCACGCCCAGAATGCTCATATTCAGAAAGCCGACCCACGCCGCCATATTCACCCCGAAGGTAAACCTTGTAAGCCCAATCGCTACCCCGATAATAATAAGCGTATAGGAACGGGGATACACCAACGCCGCGATAATCAACGGAACAAAGCGCAGGTCAAAAATAACCGTCTCACTAAAGTTAAAACCGAAGCAAGAGCTAACCCATCCGCCAAATACCACCAGCAGTACCGAGCTGATATATTTAAATCGCGAAGAGGTACGACTCAACCCATATTTATAAATCACGTTCGCCACATAGGCAACGGCAATCAGCATCCCCAGATTCATTAGAAACATCATTGAAAACTGCATGGACTCACACTCCCATAGCGCGAAAAATTGGATGCCAGGCCTATGCTGACCGCTTTTGCTTTTCTCGTATATCATAACATGAAGCTTCAGCTTTCGACATGTCAAAAGATACGTACATCCCTATATAAAAAAAGCGAACCGCAACGGCTCGCCTGGTGGATATACAGTATAGGGTCAACTCATGATGCCTTTGTTCCGGCGCCATTCATCGACAAATAATTCGGCAAAGTAAGGGTCCCACTGGGTTCCTTTTCCGTCTTCCAATATCATAACCGCTTTTTCTTTCTGCATACCCTTCCGGTATGGGCGGTCAGACGTCATCGCATCATACGCATCCGCTACCGCAATGATCCGTCCAAATAGCGGGATATCCTCCCCGCAGAGCTGATCTGGATATCCTTTGCCATCATAACGTTCATGGTGCGAACGCACGCCGGGCAAATAAGGAGCCATGGCATCGGCCGGCTCCACCTGGCGGAGAATGCTTTCTCCCATGACCGGGTGCATTTTAATCTGGTCAAATTCCTCGTCCGTCAGCTTGCCATCCTTGAGCAGCACGGCATCGGCTACGCCGATTTTGCCGATATCATGCAGTAATGCCGTTTTGCGCAAAAGGTCGAGCTCCGTCTCGTTCAAGCCGCCCCTTCGCCCAATAATCACCGAGTATTCAGCCACACGCAAAGAATGTCCTGCGGTATAAGCGTCCCTCGCATCCAGTGCTGCCGCCAAGGTGGCGAAATAACTTTCCTGTAGCTGACTGTTTTTGTCTTCCCGTTCCTTCAATCCCTCGACCATGATGTTAAAGCCTTCAACCAGCTTCGCAAATTCGTCAGAGTACAAATCGCTAGCCTTATCGTTCAGGCGGCCTTCCCTTACTTCATTCATCTTTTCCAGCAAATGGTGAATTGGCTGCTCAATCTCACGGGTTAACAGCCATCCTCCCAGATAAGCAAAGGCCACACCAAATAGTAAAATCGTGCCCGCCCATACCCAATAGGAGCTGGAAAGCGTCTCATCCAGACGTTCCAGCCGAATCTGCGTAGCCAGGCAAAACAAAAACAGCGGAAAAGCACCAATCAACGTTGCACTCAGCTGAAATTTGTGCCGGAGCGATAGTAATACCCGTCCCCGAAGCGATATGTTAATTCCATATTTCTGATAAGTTCGGTCTCTAATTTCTATCAGCAACGGACGGATCGCCCTCATCGTCAGGAAAAATTCAATCATCGCGTGCATCGAAGCAACCAGACAAGCCCCTATACAGGCAATTCCCACATAATAGAAGGGCAGGGTGAGCTGTCTGGTATGAATCATCCATATGGCCATACCAGCTGCCGGGATGGAAAAACCGAGCAAATGCGGTCCCATAATACGTAACACAGACAGAATAGGCAGACGGTGAATCCGTATATACATCGCTTCTACATCCTCGAACGTCGTCCGCTTATTCAGAAAAAAGTGACGAACTGGTCCCAGATGCATCCTAAATACCAGCGTTTCGCAAACAATCATAATAATACTGGAAAAAGCAATGATCTTCATAAGACCTAAAAATTCATAATGGGCTACATTTAACGTGGAAAATATAAAGATCGCGCCTACCAACAGAACAGCTATAAACGAACCTATAATATAGTTCAGGATAACATGCTGAATAAAACGCTTATAGATCGGCAAAATGCTACCCCTCTTTTCATCCGTACACTCACAAAACATCTTGTTTATTCAATATCGGAGTCCAGTGGGCAAAAGTTAACCTTCTTGCTTGAGCAATCTGCACAAATCCTATAAGCAAATTTTAATCAACCATATATAGACTGAAAAACTTAATTCGTCTATATATTTCACCCTATACTCCCTCTTATTATACCCTTCGCAATATCTTTTAAATAGGATGACCTTTTCATAGTTTTTACCCATATTAATCGGCTTTCTGGAGCACTAATACACTTTCATCCTGCATTTTTTTCTAATCTGTCATCAAAAAAACCAAAAATTCCTTGCATTTTAGAATCGTTCTTGCTATACTATTAAAGTATGTATTAAACCCCATAGGATTCCGCGCAACAAGCTATACTCCTAATCACCGCATGGAGCTTCTCCAAATTTTATGTATAACCCTAATGTAGAATTTTGAGCTTTTGCCGAAGATTTTCACATTCACACTGGCGCGGTCATCGGAGCCGCAAGGACGAAAGAGAGGTAGGGCTTTTGTCGTTTGGAAAATGAGCAGTGGAATCGGACTGCCCCTTATGAACATGCTGACCATATTATGCAAGGCAGCAGGGGTTGAATATATATTATGCCGTCGAACCATGAAGTTCGAGCAGGCCGTGCAGTTCACGCAAGCTGCACCCATCCTCCGGATGATCCCCGGGGGATTTTTAATGTACATAGGTATTCTGTTAAGCACCATCGAAAGCATCTATAGCCAAAAAAATGACCCTGCCAATACATCGGCAGGGTCTATAGCTTGATCAAAAAGGGGTTAATAAGGTCATTATAGTCACTCTTTCTTAAAACTAAATGATATGCACCTTAAAAACTCATTAATTTTTTTCCAGCTTTGAGTTCTACTTTAATAATTCGTCCAGTATTCTGTGCCGCCCTGCGGCGTGGTTGGAGTAGTTGTGCGCCCTGTTTCCGGGCGGGTGAACCTATCCGTTGAAGGACGCTCCCACCCTTCCAGCAAAACCACATGCTGAGTACTGGAGTTATTTTCCCATGTAATATAACGCTCCTGTTCCATATGCCGCAAAGCGGCTGTAATCTCGCTGTCCCTCTTCCCCGTTTTGACGGTCAATTCCGTCATCGTCGGCATATGGCGATGCTGGGCAAAATAGTTATACAAAATCCGTAACAGCTTTCGTTCCAAATCAGGCAACATCGTCTTTCCTCCCACTATAAAGAACATATGTTCCCATTATAACACATAAAAATGCACCCTCCTACTGGAAGCTGCATTTTGGACTTTTACGTCCGTTTCAAATTCAGTTTTTTTCTTTCTCCTGACGACCAACAGAACGCAGCCACCAAACAATTCCACCCACGCTTCCTAGTGCAAGAACCGTCAGGAAAATAATATAGAACAGATGAAATCCACGATCACTCATGGCAATCGCCTCCTTACTATATGTATACACTTCCCAACTAATCCTGTAAACCTCTTTTTGGAGCCCAGCTCTATTTTTTCCAAACACTCCACAACAGGTATCTTCTTGAGGTAAATCGGTACATGCTAATTAAATATGGTTAATACCAAATAAGAGACAGACCAAGGAGGGTATCGAATATGAAATTTCTATTGATCGTCATCATCGTCGTGCTGGTTGTTGTATTGTTCATGAGAAGACGCAGATAAACGGAGACATCCCGCATTGTTGAAAAAAGGATACAAAAAGGGCTTTCGGCCAAAGACCAAAAGCCCTTTTTCATCTGAGGTTAAGGCTGAATTACGCCTTGTTTTTCTTGCTATATTTAATGAAAGCAATCACAATCGTCACGGCAAACAATATTCCAGTAACTACCCAAGTTGTTAAAAATGCCATGTGCGAACCAACATTAGCTCCCATCGTCGGGTGCTTCATCGCTGTAAATACTGAACCTTGCACCATAAATATCGTACAAAATAAAACGATGGGCACCAAAAGAATTGTACTCGCAGTCCTCCGGTTACCTGATACCGCAATCACGCTTAGAGCGGAAATTACCAAAATCACAAAATATATAGTCGCTTCCCACAGCATAGAAGTGCTCACCGTCCGATCTTTTTTCTATCCATTTGTAAATGTCACTTCTATTGTAACAGACGTCACACAGTGAACCAAGCCATAATTTGAAATGAAAAGGGGTAAATCCTGCCGGCAACGTAAATAATGTATAGTAACTACATAAAGGCCCCAAAGGAGATGAACCCATGAGAAGTGCAAGTCCCTTTGTCATTGTGAACGATGTCCAGCAAACGGTGGATTACTATCAGTCTGTTTTGGGCGGAGAAATTAAAGTACTGAACAAGCAGGAAGACAAGCTTTTACACGCTGAGCTTCACTTGGGCAGCAGTCACATCCATTTTTCCGATTCCTACGGTAAACCGCTAAAAGCGCAACATGTACAAATCATTCTCGATTTTGACAGCGAAGAGGAGCTTAAGCAGGCTTACCATGCACTGGCGGAAAAAGGTACCGTTGACGTAGAGCTTCAAGATACTTTTTTTGGTGCCCTGCATGGCGAAGTGACAGACCATCTCAATCACATTGGTTGGGTTATGAACTATTTTAAAAACCGCCGTCCTTGATCTGTTGTACAAATAACCACAAGTCTCTTTCATTTGCACGGCTGAAAACGAGCCATTGTAGGACACAAAACCTGGCAGATTCCAAGCAAAAAAGGACAGCATCGGCGCTGTCCTGCTTGTATTCTTCTACCACCACTAACGACCGTTAATAGCAGATGGCTTGCCAGAACCTTTGCGTACCACAGCCTTAACCTTGTCTTGGGACACTCCCAAAGATTCCAACGTATTCCCGGTTTTGAGGCACCACGCTTCAATATCTCTCGCAAAACCGAAATCGGTTGCGGTAACCTCCAGCTTTTGCCCTTCTTCCAGTGTCTTAACAGCTTCATATACCTTGAGAATAGGACCCGGACATTGCAACCCACAGGCATCCAGCAGAGTAATTTCTGTGTCGGGGCTTACGGCTTCTTCCGCAACTCTCGAAGGAACGCCGGACCCGTCTTTAGCTTCCTCGTCCAGTTCACCCCCTGTAGGCAGATCATAATCAGAATCCCGTTCAGCCATAACTGAATACGTCTTGTAGCCACCATCAACGTTTCTCACCTGATAACATATTGGGTCAGTATTCTGGCCGCAATATAACCCCGCAAACCGACCTGGCAGGATACCGCGATCTCCAGATCACGAGGGATTTCTGACATCCGTTCTCTCAGCTCCGGCAAAGGAATATGGATAGAACCCGGAATGACTCCTGCTTGCAGCTCCACCTCATCCCTTACATCAATAATGACACCACCGTTGTGGTAAAAGTCATCGACTTCATGCCATTGCATCGTTTGGACCAGCCCATCTATTATATTCGAAGCCACATAACCAGCCATATTGACAGGATCTTTAGCCGAAGAATATGGGGGAGCATAGGCAAGTTCGATATCAGCCAGCTCACGCACCTCCAAATGCCCACGCATGGCCGTCGCAATCACATCAATCCTTTTGTCTACTCCGTCGGCTCCAACGGCCTGTGCCCCGTATATCATTCCCGTCTCCGGGCTAAAGAGCAGCTTCATAGAGATTGGCGATGCCCCGGGATAATAACCCGCATGCGAACCGGGATGAATATGAATAGCCTTATAGGGAACGCCCAGCCGTAGCAATGTTTTTTCGTTATTGCCTGTCGATGCTGCTGTCAAGGCAAAGGTCTTAATCACGGACGTTCCGAGCGCGCCATCATAAGAAATGGCCTGACCATTCATATGATCCGCCACCAGGCGCCCCTGCCGATTGGCTCCCCAAGCCATCGATACCATGGTCGCAAAACCGTGATTGCGGTCTTTGACCTGAATGGCGTCTCCTACCGCATAAATGGCCGGATCACTAGTTTGCAGTTGGGCGTTCACTTGAATAGCCCCGCGAAAACCAAGCTCCAATCCACTTTGCTTGGCCAGTTCATTTTCGGGAACAACACCAATCGCCAGAATAACCAAATCCGTCTGAAGCACATCTCCCGAAGCTAAAAGGAGCCGTGTACCCTGATCTGCAAAAGCCGCGACCCCTTCCTTTAAGCGCACCTCCACTCCGTTCAGCTTCATATGCTGTTCTACCAGTTTAGCCATTTCAGGATCTAGCGGATTAAGCAATTGTTCTCCCTGGTCGATAATCGTTACCGCAAGTCCACGCTCCCGCAGATTCTCAGCCATTTCCAGCCCGATAAATCCACCGCCGATTACAGTAGCATGTCGCGGGTGCTTTTCATCTACATATGCCTTAATCACGTCCGTATCAGGAATATTTCTTAGCGTGAATAGATTAGTAGCTTCGTTTAATCCGGGAATATCCGGTATCATCGGTTTGGCCCCTGGGGACAAAACCACCAAGTCGTACGGTTGCTCCCCCATTGTTCCTGTTATTACATCACGGAAGCGGATGAGCTTCTGCTCCCGGTCTATTTCTATAACTTCGGTAAATACCCGTACATCTATATTAAAACGTTCTCGAATCCCTTGAGGTGTCTGGAGGAACAGCTTCTCCCGCGCACGGATCGTCTCGCCAATATAGTAAGGAAGTCCACAGTTTGCAAAAGAAACATGCTCTCCGCGTTCAAACATTATAATCTCGTCTTCCTCATTCCATCTACGCAATCTTGCCGCCGCAGAAGCTCCACCTGCTACCCCGCCAATAATAACTATTTTTCTGCTCATTTCTTCCCCTCCTCATATACCCTATGGGGTATAATATATACCTGAGGGGGTATGTTGTCAACGCTATTTATTCATGACATGGACGCAAAAAAGTGGAGGTTGCCCCCCACCCGATTAACCACAGATCGAAAACCAATCTGGATTGAAAAACCACTTACGGAATCCTGCACGAATGCTCTGTCACACTTTGCTGAACAAGCCCACGACTCTGGACTCTGCTAACTTAACTACTGCTGGCTGGCCGCGATCGCCTGCTCCAAATCGTACAAAATATCGTCTATCGCTTCCGTCCCGACAGACAAACGCAACAGCTCTGGCTTGACTCCAGCAGCAACCTGTTCCTCCGCATTTAACTGCTGATGTGTTGTGCTAGCCGGATGAATGATTAGAGATTTGGAATCACCTACATTCGCCAGATGCGAAAATAGCTTCACATTTTCAATCAGCTTGCTTCCCGCCTGACTGCCGCCCTTAATGCCGAAAGTCAGGATCGCCCCTTGCCCTTTCGGCAAGTATTTTTGGGCTAATTCGTAGGATGGATGGCTTGGCAATCCAGTGTAGCTGACCCACTCCACATCCTTGTGGCTTTCGAGATATTGCGCTACCTTCAAAGCATTCTGGCTATGTCTTTCCAGCCGCAGATGGAGTGTCTCCAAGCCCTGAAGCAGCAACCATGAGTTGAACGGTGAAATAGCTGCCCCCAGATCACGCAGCAGTTGTAACCGCGCCTTGATAATATATGCAATAGGCCCCACCGCCTCGGTGTATACAACCCCGTGATAGCTCGGGTCTGGCTCGGTCAGTCCCGGGAAACGGCCGCTTGCTTTCCAGTCAAACTTGCCGCTGTCTACGATCACCCCACCAATGGACGTTCCGTGTCCGCCAATGAATTTCGTCGCAGAATGCACGACAATATCCGCTCCGTATTCAATGGGACGCAATAAGTACGGGCTTGGGAACGTGTTATCTACAATTAACGGAATACCGTATTCATGCGCAGTCGCTGCTACAGCTTCCACATCCAGCACATTGCCCTGTGGATTGCCAATCGTTTCGGCAAATAACGCCTTCGTTTTATCCGTAATGGCTTTGCGGAAGTTCTCCGGGTCATCCGAATCCACAAAATGCACCTTAATGCCCAGCTTCGGCAGCGTCGTGGAAAACAAATTATATGTACCGCCATATAGACTGGATGCCGACACAATTTCATCCCCTGCTCCCGCAATGTTCAGGATGGAAAAGGAAATGGCTGCTGCTCCCGAAGCCGTTGCCAACGCGCCAGCCCCTCCCTCCAGAGCTGCGATCCGCTGCTCGAACACATCCGTGGTCGGATTCATCAGGCGCGTATAAATGTTGCCGAACTCTTTTAGCGAAAACAAATCAGCCGCATGCTCGGCATCCCGAAATCCATACGAGGTGGTTTGGTATAACGGAACGGCGCGGGCAAAAGTAGTAGGATCAATTTGTTGTCCGGCATGGACAGCGAGAGTTTCGAATGACAGCTTGCGATCTTCTGACATGGTTATTTCCTCCCTTGTTATACGTGCTGTATGAATCTTCTCTTTCTGTATGCGCAATCATGAATGATTTTTCAATCATTCTCGCACAAAAAGAACGATTTGGGAAGATAATTCTCATTATTCAGGTAGGAAATCATAAATTTTCTAAAACATCAGGTTTCAGACCGGAAGGTTTTGCCCAACTGCTCACCAAGGCCGAAATAATGGCGGAAGTTATAGATGAGTGGGCTCCACTTTGCCGGATCAATGTGGTTATCACCGAGGATCATATCCTGATGAACGTGCACCTGTACAGCTTGGGTTTCAACGATTGCAAAATAAGGAGAATGATCAGGAATCCGTACATCCTTCACCTTGGCTTCAATTTGAATAGGGGAATCCCTAATTCGAGCGGGCTTGACCACATTAGAGTCAATCGAAGTTAGTCCGCTAATCTCATACTTGTCTTTCTGATAGGTAAAGCCATTTTGTTGCTTATCCTCGGGTACGGGATTTTTGCCCGTGTAGGGGGCCAACCGCTCCACATGCTCCCATAAGGCAGGTCCCGGAATATTAATCACACATTCGGGATGCCGCTTCATATTTTCAAATGCTTTCCCACCTATTCCAATACCCAGTACGACACAATCTCCCAATGCCCATGAGGAGGAAATAGGGCTGATATTGGTCGTTCCATCCTCATTCAGCGTGTTGAGTAAAATCACAGGGGTTCCATAATATAAAATGCTAGGTTTAATCGTTTTGATGTCTGGGCTGAAATTCATCTGATTTATTTGATTTATTTGATTTATTTGATTTATTTGGTCCATTATCTCTTCTCCTTCTGTTCAGATCTGCCTCCTTATTGTAGAATATAAATACTTCAATTTTCATCGAAGTATGGATTACAAAGGAGGATAACTGTGCCATGAGCGCCAAATCAAATGTAGCCATGATTGCTTCTCTCGTCAGCGAGCCTTCCCGCGCAGCCATCTTAACCGCCTTATTAGACGGCAGATTCCATCCTGCAAGCGAGCTGGCCCATATGGCACGCATCAAACCGCAAACCGCCAGCTTCCATTTGGCTAAAATGACCGAGGCTCAAGTCGTTACTGTGGAGAAACAAGGGCGTCACCGTTACTACGGCATTCAAAATCCCGAAGTTGCCCGGGTAATGGAGTCATTTTTATCCATAGCTCCACCTGTTCCAATCAAGTCATTCCAGCATGCTTCCGAAGACAAAGCCATACGTCAGACAAGAACCTGCTACGATCATCTGGCAGGTCATTTAGGTGTACAGCTAACGGCTTCTCTCATTCAAAAAGATTACATTTCGCAGGATCGGGACGGGTTCTCTGTTACTGAAAAAGGGAGGGCGTTCTTTGCAGACTTTCAAATTGACCTTGAAGCAACGAAAAAAAAGCGGCGCTCCTTCTCACATAAATGCATGGATTGGAGTGAACGACGCCACCATCTAGCCGGAGCCTTGGGGAATGCTCTTTTGGGCAGATTATTAGAATTAAACTGGATTCAACGCCTGCCCAAAACCCGGGCAATATACATTACAGCAGATGGTGAGAGAGGTTTTAAAGAAGTATTTTCGATAGAGATCGGGAAGGATAATTCTGAGCTGTAGTCCTTTATTTAGCGTATATTCGTTTACGTTGTTCTTCCACAAGCTGAGCCAGTTTAGGAGAAGCATATCCGGCAGGATAGAAGGCTTTAGATTGGATATGATAGGCAAGGTTTCTCGTTGATCCGTCTTTCATTTCAATTTGGAGATAGTAGCTGTTCCCGACCAATCCCTTGGTCTGTTTGTACATTTGGTCAAAAGGAACATAATTTAGTTTGGGATATGTTTCGGCAAATAGGGCAGTCGCTTGGGGTGTGAAATCTTTCAAACGAGTCCCGTCATTGCCGCTTACAAAGCGAACGACTGCTATTTTTCCCGAGATATCCAGCAAATCATTAATAGTCTTGGCAAAAGGGTTATGCGTTGCTTCATACAGTGTATTCCCCGCAAATAATCTGGCAGATTGGGCATACCCATTCACTTCATACAGTTCTGTACCGATCTCCAGCAACGTCGCATCCCCGTCCTTCATCACATACCCCGGGCAAGCATGATCTGCCATACGATATGAAATTGCGCCAACTTTCTCCCCTTTGTGCAAGTTACTATTGTCGTTCTCATAGCTCGCCCAGTAGGTAACGCCATTCCATTTTGCTAAAGACGCGTAATCAATAGTTACATTTGAACATTCTTTTTCGTGCCTATTCGACCGCCCCACTTGTGTGGATTCTACAGACGATTTTTCATGCTCCTCGTCCTTCGCTGGCGTGCAGCCAGATAATAGTAACACTGCGGTACAAGCTACTGCTATAGTTCGTCTAAACAACGTGAAGCTGTTCATTGATCATCCCCCCTGCATACTCAGACGGGTTTACATCCTGAATGGTTACCATCTGCTGATGCAGGGAGAGTCCTTTTTATGGAGAGCTATCAATTCATATAAGTCCCACCGTTAATATTTATCGATTCCCCGGTTATAAAGTCCGACATCTTCGAAGCTAAAAATAATACTGTATCAGCTACGTTTTCGGGCGCACCCAATTTTCCAAGCGGTATGCGGGCGATGGCTTCCTGACGATATTCCTGTGTCCATTGTTTACTCATATCGGTATCAATCGGGCCAGGGCATACGGCATTTACGTAGATATTGTGCTTAGCCATCTCCAGTGCCAAATGCTGTGTTAAATAATTCACTCCAGCTTTAGATGCCCCGTACGATGGTGCTGCATTCCGATGGGGAGTTTTGGCGGTCGTAGAAGTCACATTTACGATTTTTCCATAATTTTTTTCAATCATGTGGGGTAATACAGCCATGCACAAATATAACGTACCGTTCAGATTCACATCCAGCACCTTTTCCCAATCCTTAGTGTCCATTTCCAAGGTTGAGGTACGCATGTTGATCCCGGCATTATTCACAAGGATGTCTATACAACCAAAATGTTCAATAGCGGTATGGACCACTTGTTGGGCAATTTCTTTATCCGAGACATCTCCTGCACAGACGACGCATGTCTGACCCAGCGCATTCACTTCCGCCGCCAGATCAAGCAGCAGGTCCTCACGGGTCCCGTTAATAACCAGGAATGCTCCCTGCTCGGCTAGTGTGAGTGCTATAGATCTGCCGATCCCTCTGCTGGCTCCGGTCACTACTGCTACACGCCCCTCCAAGAGCATCATGGCTCACTCCTCCCTTTTCGTCTCTATGTTTTAACAAGGTTAAATTTTCACCTTAACTACAATTTTTTTGACGTGCTCTGTCTGGCCGGAACGTATGCATGCCTGATGGCCATCTTCGGGGAAAAACACAGCAAACTGACCTGCACCTAGCTGCAATGAGCTGCCCGGACTCACTGAGGATTCGTAGCTGATCTTATCCTTATCCGCTACATAATCAGAACCCCCTGTGAGCTGGTCGAGCGATACATAATTAATTTGTTCCCTGCCTGACACTATATATTGGATATCGATATATTCACGGTGGCTTTCCCAGCCACATTCGGCCTCGGGTTTGGTATCATACTCTTGCACAAGGGCAAAGACCCTCTGACCGTCTATCTCATATTTCCCTGTGGTAAGCTCTGAAAACGGTGTTTGTTGTAAAAATAAGAAGGCCTGCTTAAAATTCAGATGGATATGACGGTATCGCTCCTCCTGTTCCAATGCAGCCACGATCATGGAACCTACCTCCTGTTTTTTGTGCGTGATCAATTATTTTCTACAAATGGCTCTGTAATGACAACGTACTTGATTGCCTGCCGGAAGTAAGTGAATGCGATATGAATTTTTCCGTCTCTGGATTGTTTAATGGAAGGGTAGGAATACTCCCGGTTCAGCTTTTCCTTGGAGTTATTCGTCATGGCATATCCGTCCCCCACCTCGATATTTTTGACTTCCGACCAGGTGAGCCCATTATCTTTGGAGATGGCGATGGTCATTGGGGCTCTCGGTGCTCCCCAGAAGGCCTGACGCTCCTCGGCAACCGGGACAGTGGCAGATTCAACGACTGCTTCTTCCTCCTCATCTTCAATTTCATCATACAACGAAGCTCTGCGCTCCATGGATTCATTCGCATTGATGTTATTAAAAACTAGTGCCAGATGGCCGTTGTCCAGTTTAGTAAATTGAATTGACGAATTGTTGTTGGGCAGTGAGGTCGGCTGCGGACTGCTCCATGTTCTTCCGTGATCCACAGACTCACTTTGGTAGATATAATCAGCCCAGCGGCTGCGGAAAAGTGCAATCAGCCTGCCGTCATCCAATTTTTCGATATTCATATGGACACAACCCAAGCTATCCGGCACACTGACCTCTGTCCAGGTTCGACCTTGATCAGAGGAAATTTCCACCGCGCTTACATCTTTATTTCCCGTCCACTTCTCACCGGGATTCGTGTAGCAATACCAGATAGGCAACAGCCAGTCTCCATTATCCAGCACTGTGATCGGCTGTCTAATAAAAGTACCAGGCGTATCGAACAACGTACCGATATCTCCCCAAGTGTAACCTTCGTCCTCGGAGATCCGGTAACGGATAATTGCCGTGTCCTGGTTGCCGGATTTTTGTGCTGTGTATAACAGCCACAACTTACCGCCAGGAGCAGCAAAGAGAATTGGATTCTGCTCCGAACGAGTCGGATCGTCAGATAATTTAACAGGCTCCGTCCACTCCTCCGCTCCTTTATTCAATCTGGAAAGATAGATAGAAATATCAGGGATCCCTTCCTGGGTACCGGCAAACCATACGCATAACAAGTCGCCGTTATCCAGAGGTAGCAGGTTGGCCGCATGATTTTGTATGGCATCCGAAGGAATAAAAGCGTCTTTCCGATGTTTTTCGTTGGCCGCCTGCGTAACTTTATAATGAAAGGTAGCTGTTTCCTGCTTGTTATTCATTTTGAATCCTCCCTGTTTCTAATTCTCGTTTATGATTTCCGTCTTAGGAGACTTTTCGCTTGGCCGGGGTTTACCGATGAACCGATCAATCAACATCACAATCAGCGGTGTGACAACAGCAATGTACATATTATCGATTCCATAAGGATCACCCAGCAAGTACCATATGGTTGTACCTAAAGCTGACATGGAAAGCCCGATGGTTGCCCCACGATTGGAGCTGAACATTGGCAGGAAGAAGCCCATTCCCGCAACAACTGAAATTGATGCGCGCAACGCGCGGGTGAAAAAGGAAAGGGACAGCAATTCCGGGGCAAAAGCTACACCCAGTAACGGAATGATTCCTACCAAAATACAGATGATCCGCGTCATTTTCAATTGCTTTTCCGGAGTAACCTGCTTCATTCTCGGGAGTACAAAATCATCCATTAACAACGTTGTCGTTGAAAGAGCTACTGTAGACACGCCTACAAAAATGGAAGCTACCAGTGAAGTGGCAACAATCGCACTGAGTATCGGATTCATATGCTGTAAGAACACGGGAAACGCGTAAATCGGATCAATATCCGGGTACAAATAGCGCGCACATACACCGATGATGGCTACAGCCAAACCGAGTGGAAGAAACAGCAGGCCGGCATAGATGGTAGCACGCTTGGCCGCTTTGGCATTTTTGGCAGACGTAACGGCCTGAATAATAAATTGGGTTGAAAAGATCGCCCCCATCGTACCGATGATCCATGCAATAATTTTACTCGTTCCGATGCTACCATCCCATGTGAAGTAATGTTCAGGAAGCGCCATTTGCATTGGCTTTAAACCGCCAGTCATATACAATGCAATAAACGCGGTAAGCAAAATGCCCGCATATTTGAAGGTCGAGTGGATCATGGTGATCCATGCCACGCCTTTCATCCCGCCAAACGTAAAGTAGATGGTGCTGATAATCATGGTAATGATGGCACAAGTCATAATCGGGATTCCCAAAATAGAAGAAATAGCCGCTGCCCCGCTCAGATAATTCCCCAGATTAACGACCAGCAGAGACACAATCATAATAATAGATACGACCGTTTTGGTGGATGGACCAAACTTCTCACGCACGATCCCGGAAATGGTGTAATGACCTGTATTATAAAACTTGCTAACTAGAAAGAAAGCGAATAGAAAAAAGCCGATAGATCCCGCCAAAAGTGACCATGAAGAAGCTATACCGTGTGTAAATGCGGATTCTGCAGTGCCTATCGTCGATTTGGTTCCGATAAACTCGGACATCATCAAGACACCAACGACAATAGCAGGTAAGGATTTGGCTGCATTATTAAACTCAGAACTGGATTTACTACGCATTTTAAAAGTCAATATTGTTGTAAAAACGATATAGACAGCAATTACAATCAATATAAATAGTACTGTACCTGCGCTTAAATTTTCCATCTGACGGCTCCCCTTATGCTCCAAAATACTTAAAAAATGAACTTATAAGCGCTTACATTTTCTGAAATGAACCGGCATCAGCCGGATCATCGGGTCCTATTCGCATCTCTCGCACTCATATTATTTGGGAGATAGCTCTACAGCCGACGCTATGGCAGCCAGCATACTTCTTTCGTCAGCAACATTTTTGCCGGCAATATCAAATGCCGTACCATGATCCACCGAAGTGCGGATGAAACCGCCTTTTAGCCCGACTGTGATATTGACGCCTTCTTCCAGTCCCAGCACCTTGATCGGGACGTGCCCCTGGTCATGATAACAAGCGATAACAATATCAAAATCTCCACGTACAGCACGGAAGAACAGTGTATCTGCCGGATGTGGCCCACTGGCATTGATTCCTTCCTGTAATGCTCTTTCAATTCCCGGAATCAGTTTTTCTTCTTCTTCCCCTTCACCGAACAGGCCGTTCTCCCCGGCATGCGGATTAATGCCGCATACAGCAATACGAGGACTTTCATAGCCGGCCCGTACCAGCGTATCATGCGCCAGTCGAATGACATTGTAGGTTCGCTCCGGTGTGATGGTATCAATCGCCTTTTTTAAACCCACGTGAGTTGTCAGATGAATGACCTTGAGCTTGGGAGACGACAACATCATGGAGTAATTTTGGGTATCCGTCAGTTCGGCAAAAATCTCAGTGTGTCCCGGATATAAATGGCCTCCTTTATGCAAAGCCTCTTTATTCAATGGAGCCGTACATACCGCCTGCAGTTGATTGGACAGCGCCAGTGTAACAGCCTTCTGAATAAATTGAAAAGCCGCGTCTCCCGCTTCTGCCGAAACCTCCCCTTGCTTCAGGTTATCCGGCAGCAAGTCGAGATCATAGCAATCCACGACACCCCGGGTAAATCGGCACTCTTCTATACTGTTCACCTTGTTGAGCACAAGAACCGCACCGGTTTGATCAATGGCCCGTCTCATGCTTTTTGCGTCTCCAATCACAACCGGTCTGCATTCGTCATAGACCTGCTCATGCAGGAGTGCCTTGACAATGATCTCCGGCCCCACTCCTGCTGCATCCCCCATGGTAATACCGATAATTGGCTTGCCCACGTTTACACGCCTCCTTGAAGTTTGACGATGACATTTTCCATGGTCTTATCTGAACCAAAGTTACCTGCTTTGGTGACAATATACATTTCCTTGGTATTGGATTTACCCAGCAACACACCCGGTTCCAGTTCCTCCACCAATTCCATCTCCTGGATATCCAAATGTTCCAGTACCTGATATGCTGTATCACCACCTGTAAGAAATAATTTCTTAATTTCAAGCTCTTCTACCAGATTTTCGGTTAACATACCCAGGATGCTGGAAATCGCATCACTGATTTGGAGAGGAACCATACCTAACTGTGCTCCCGTCTCTCTGGTTTCTTCCATGTTATCGGACGCTACAATGACAACATTTTTACCACTGGACAGGCACCTGGACGCTTCCCTGTGTACACGTTCCATCTCTTGTCGTCTTTCGACGCCATCTGTCAGCACCTTTTCCGATTGAACCTCCACTCGGCTTGCACGTCCGCTATCCATCAGGTGTTGGAGTTGAGCACGTCCCATTTCACTAACGCTTCCCATAACCAACAGAATAGGCTGTGCTGTAAGCTGAATCGGTTTGGTCACAGACTTCTCCTGAACCTGATAAGCTTTGGGCAGATGGTTCATCATACCAGCCGAACCGACCCAGACAATTTTGTATGGCAGGGCAGTGATCGAGTTAACCAGCATCTCCAGGTCCTTCTCGATCACAGAATCGGAGACGATATATGTGACCCCCTGCTCTTTATACGAAAGCAATTTCTGCGAAATATAAGCCTCCCCTTGATCCAGATCGGCTTTCGATAGATGGCCTACACTGTGACCTGTTTGCTCTGCAATCAGGTCAACGACGTCGGACTTCAAAACGGGGGTTTTAGGGTCCCGGCTTACTTCGGTATGATGCAGCTTCCGACCGTTCAAGTGGTGTATTCGTTCAATAATTTGACGCCCATTTTTGGGATACCCGGGAGCGATCATGACAAAATCAGGACGTATAACCTCATCCATGGCGTTCAGTTCAATACCGATATTGCCACGCATCGTGCTATCAATCTTTTTGTAAATAATGTCAAAGGGTTGACTCTTAATGTACGTACTGATTTTTTTCACAATGGCTGATGCCTGATCTGCGGGAAGAGAACGACTGACCGTATTAAACACGACGGCATCATAATCCGTTTCTTCAGAAATGACCGGATTAATTTGAACGGAAACGTTCATTCCGTAGCGAACCAACTGTCCCCCGCAATCATTTGCACCTGTAAGATCGTCGGCGACAATGGCAATTCTCACATTAATCCTCCCTTTATACGACAATCAGCTTCCGATAAATATTCTCCATATCCTCAAGACTTAGCACCTTTGGATTGTTGTTTAACAGCCGGGTAACCTCGGAAGCCGACTGTGCCAAGGCTTTCAGATCCTTCTCCTGCACGCCGTACTCTTTTAGATCCTGTGGAATATTCAGTTTTGCTGTCCATTCGCGGATTTGTTCGATAACGCGTAGGGCTGCGTCTTCTGGTGATAGTCCTGCTGTCTCAATTCCCATCGGCTCGGCAACGAGTGTGAGCCTTTCCACACAATGGTCCATATTAAATTCCATCACATGCGGCAGCAGCATCGAATTGGCTACCCCGTGAGGAATACCATACTTGCCACCCAGCGGGTAAGCCAGAGCATGAACAGCCGCTGTGCCTGCTGCAGTAAGCGCCATTCCCCCATAGGTTGATCCCAGCAGCATTTTTTCACGAGCTGAGATAGAAGCACCATTCTCATAGGCTTCAATAATGCTGGAGGAAATCAGCCGGATGGATTCCAAAGCGAACATATCGCTGAAATAGTTGGCTTTATTCGATATAAATGACTCAATCGAATGGGTAAAGGCGTCCATTCCGGTCGCAGCGGTGATCGGCTTGGGCAGTCCCAGTGTCAGCACCGGATCGAGAATCACCAGCTGCGGAAGCAGATAGGAGCTGACAATCCCGATTTTCAATTCCTGATCCGGGATGGTAACAATCGCATTGGGTGTCACCTCGGACCCTGTACCCGATGTGGTTGGAATCAAGACCGTCGGGATGCCGGGATGCTCGACCAGATTCGTGCCCAGCATGTCTTTGATCCTTTTGTCATTGGTCATAAGCACGGATAAAATTTTGGTCGCATCCAGTACACTGCCGCCGCCCAAACCGATGAGAAGTTCATATTTGTGCTCCGAAAAAGCCGCAAAGGTTTCTTCAATATTCTGCTCCGTCGGCTCCGGTAAAATGGAGGTGCATACATCGAACAAAATGCCCTTGTCCGTCAATTGCTGCTCTATGCTGCCGGTGTAGCCCATTTCCTGGAGTGCAGGCTGCGTCAGGATGAGCGCTCTTTGAATATGAGGATGAATCGCTGCCAGATGATCTGTCAGTTGCAATAATGTATTTTCACCAGCCAGAATACGGGCCGCTGTCTGAAATTGGTAAGTTGTTAGCATTGAGAACCTCCTATTTGGATTGATAATATCTCACAGCCGCTTCTATTTGTTTTAGTGCCTCTCCTTTGGCCTCCTGAATAGGTGCTTTGGGCGGGCCTACCGGAATGCCGGATAATTCGACCGCCTTCTTCAATGAAGCGGGTATGCTCGTCAGCCCGAACGTGTCACGCAAGGGTTGCAGTTCCTGCTGTGCGGCCTGTGCCTTATGGTTATCTCCGGCCTTCCAGTGTTCGTAGATCGCCACGACCGTCTCAGGGAGCAGGTTGGCAGTTGCCGCCACGGCACCAGTGCCGCCCGCTTGGAGCGTCTGCAGAATAAGGGAATCCGTCCCTGCGATGACTGCAAAATTTTCATCACGTGTATGATGAATGTATTGCTCGATTTTGTTAAAATCGCCGCTGCTGTCCTTGATACCAATAATGTTCGGAACCTTGGCCAAACGGGCTACCGTTTCCGGCGTAAAGGAAAAACCTGTCTTGGAAGGGATGTTATACAGCAGTACCGGAATGGAGACCGAAGCCGCTACTTTTCTGTAGTGTTCCTCAACCTCCTCCTGCGTCGGCGGTATGAAGTAAGGTGTAATGACCGACAACGCATCAACACCCAACTGCTCCATGGCCTGCGAAAGCTCAATCACTTCTCCGGTACTATTGCCCCCGCTTCCCACCATTACAGGGACCCTACCAGCAGCTTCCTTTACTACAATCTCAGCTATTTTCAGCTTTTGTTCGGTCGTAAGCACATGAAACTCCCCATTGGTGCCCAAGGCGAAAATTCCATGTACGTTCGCATCAATCAAACGATTAACGAGTTGCTTCAATACAGGCTCGTTTACTGCTTCTTCTTTCGTAAAAGGAGTCAATAAAGCAGGGTATATCCCCTCAAAGTTAAGTAGCATGTCTATCCCCCTGACGAATGTTTGTTAAGCGTTTACAATGAAATTGTAATTCAACACGTTCCATTTAGCAACATAAATTTATTATCTTTTTAAGAAATGTATTCCAACTGTTTTATTTTGCAACAATTTTATTGCGTTGTTGATCCTTTTTCACAACAAAATACCCCCTAAAGCCATATTGGACGAATTTCAAATGAATTCGTTCCAGCTTTAGGGGGCACGCACATGCGCAAATATAACATGGTATACTATTTTAATTTACGCCATAAGGTGGTCCGATTAATGCCTAATCTTTTGGCGGTATTCGTCTGATTTTCGTTTTCTTCTATAAAGACCTTGCGGATAATATCCTGTTCAATTTCTTCCAGCGTTCCCTGTAAATTAATTCCCGTCTCATAAGTCATGTCGGCCGCATATAATTCAGCCTCCAAATCACGTGCTTCCACATATGCTGTATTTGTCTGCATGACACACTGGTACACCGTTCTGCGTAATTGGTCCACATTGCCCGGCCATGCGGATGCTCTAAGCAGATGTTCTGCCTCTGGCCGAAGCCCAACAATCTGCTTTCCGAATTTTTCATTGCATTCATGGATTAAAAGGCTGGCAAGACGAATAATATCCTCGCCCCTTTCCTTCAAATCCGGAATACGGATATGAAGCCGACCACAGAGTTCATACAACTGATACAGAACGCTGTCTTCCTGAATATCGTTCTCAGGGGTTTTTGCCCAGGACGTAATCAGCCTGGCTTTGGGCACAGAGTCAAGTAACCATTGCAGTAGCATCTTCTGCTGTTCCGTCGTAGTGCAATCTATATTTTTAATATATAGAGTTCCATCCGGTGGTATAGTATTTTCTTCAAATAAACAGCTCCATTGCTGATCTGAAATTTGCAAAGCATCCACGATCAGCAACGGCGCATGGTGTCGTCGGCTTTTAAAATGGATATATTCAGCTATCAATTCCTTTTCCGTGCCTACTCGCCCTTGAATCTCAAAATGTTCATCCATTTCGGACAGCTTCAGAGACTCGTCGATTAATTTTTTCATGGGCTCTGACTTCACCATATCCATATGATTCATATAGGTCATATTCTTTTCAAATGGAAGAATCATCGTAACTCCTTGTATTTCCCGAAACTTCACGTCACTGCTGCTTTTGATCTGGAAGCTGTACAGCATGCGGTCCGATTGGTCTAGCCGCTCCCCCTCTACTTGCCAGCTATGCTGATCTGTTCTGAATGTCCCTCGGAAAAAGCCCTTTTCCTTTAGTACAGAAAAAGCATTCCTTTCCTGGACCATCTGTTCGAAGGCTGCTAGATTCGGAGCAGAATTATTGGCAAATATAGATTTCCCGTTCTCGTCAAATACCACAAACCCGGTAGATGACTCCTTGACAATACGATGCGGAACTATAAATTCGTCCTTCAATCTCTCCATCAGTTCATGTATCTTCTTAGCATTCTGAAAAGCCTTTAGCACACTTTCTCTTCCTGATGTCAGGAGCACACCACTTAGTCCAAGCTGCTCAGCCTTGCCCACAGTCACTACATCACCGATAATCATTCTGTATCCCTCAGCTTTAAGGCGGACCAGTAATCCCTCAACGCTATCTTTATCTGTGACGTAAGTGGATATATCCATATCCATGACATCGCATACCGCAGCTGCACCGTGCGCAATTGGCGGAAATCCGACAATTGCTGTTTTTTCATTGTAATTTTTAGTCAGTGTCAGCACCCGCAAAATATCGTAGCCCGAGATTTCAATCTCTACTACCGGCACCAAGACTTCCTTTTGTATCATTTCAGCCGTACCGCCTCTGCTGATGATCACGTTTACACCATCTACGACAGCCTCTCTGGCCAGTCTCAGTCCAGCCTGCAAATCCCCAACCTCTATCTCCAAGTCAAATTGCTCTTTTTCCGCCAGTTCGATCATCAGCTCTTTTAATCCTTCATACGGTGCAATTGCCAATACTTTCATTTGGTTCACTCCAGTACTCTCTCTTCTTCGCCTAACAGATTATATTTGCTATTTTCATTGTAAGTTATACCTCAATGAGGTTCAATCGGGTTCATATAAAGCACATGATAATCATTGCTCTCTAATTCCTTCTACTGCATGCAAATACATGGTTTGAAGTTTGGGTAATCGCTTATTAGATGAGTAGATGGACCTTTGGTTTCGATACCTCATCACTCATGGACGCGCCCCTTTCTATCGACCATTTGGCTAAATGATTTTTGAACTGAATGTAAGTTATATCGGGGAGAATAAGGTTTGTCCTCTCTTGCCCCCGATCCTACAATATAAACCGCAATAATTCTTCATTAGAAAGTCCCCAAAGGGATATGCGCTCTTCAAGCACTTCGTAAGTATTACTTATTGCCATGCAGCCCCTTTCAGTTAGAAACATTATATCCAATTCGATAATTGCGGTATATATTCTTTGGATGGAATCCCCTTATTAAAACACAGAAATAAAAAAGGAACGCTTTTCAGCGTCCCTATATTACAATAACCGTAATTTCAAAACTTTTTACAGCCTCCTGTAGCCACGGCCTTTGGTAATGAAATCTCACCTTTCTCTGACCTGCTTCATTTGCCGTATACGTCCAAGCTCGGACACCAGATCCTCCAATTACAGTGTGGTTACCAACATAATCTTCTTTCTCAAGCAGAACCACATTTTTCTCTGAAACGATTTCTTCCAACCATGTATATCCTGTAGATGCATTTTCAAGTAGGGTAATCTGGAAGGCTTCGCCTTTTTTTAGACGGAGGATTTTACCATTGTCCTTCTCTTCAATGGAAATGATCATTAAATCACCTGACTTTCTAGTGATATTTAATAACCTGATCTCCTCCCCAATGATGAAGCTCAATCTCTTCTTTAAACTCTTCACCCAGTTGCTGCAGTATTTTCTCCTTAGCATTGACTAAGGCGTCAACATTGTCGATTAGATCAGTTGCGCTATACGCTTCAAAAAAGAAATGTTCCGCTTGGTTTTGAACACGATAATCATAAGGTAAGTAACCAAATCCATTATCTCCCCAACGAGTTCCCCAAGAATTTTTAAATTTGAACATTTGGGTATCATCATCGAAGCCTACAATACATATGGCATGTCCACCTATAAATTCACTACTTCCCGGTAAAGGTATTTTACCTGTAACCGCTACGTTTGTATCCATCCAGTTTTTGTACACTGATGTCCCGACTACAAAAGGGCCATTTACAACTAAGCTTCTCTGCATTGCTTTTATCGTGTCCAGATTTGCATATGCTTTTATTTTATATTTTGCTGCATTTGTATCTGCTCCAGCTTGGGGACTACCAGGATTACAGGCTTCATACTTCCAAAAGCTTTCTTCACATACTCCCTGTTTTTTCAGTATATCCATGGCTACCCTAATAGATGTCCCGTCTCCATCAGGAGTACATCGAGGTGTATTATCTGGGGCTGAATCTGCTGCTTTTGCCTTCTCGTAAAGGTATCTAGGTGAGAGTCCGACATGTTTATCTCTCTCTTGCCACTCTTTCATACCTACAGCGCAGGAGAATCCAACGCACGTTCCTTCGTGTCCCTGATCTCTTACGGGAGTTAATTCTTTAACTTCAAATTTTGATGGAATAATAAAAGGCGGCAAAATAGAAGACATAAGAATATCCCTTTTATCTATTGGAGATGGGGTTAAACCCAATCCCTTAACCTCTGACATTTTTGTTTCCTCCTTTGTTTATTAAATACTGAGTTATTGTTCCATTTTTCAAAAAAATTTATAATCCCTAAATTACCCAACATAAAAACACAAATATAAGACACGCTAGAAAATGTAAAAAATTAATCGCAAGGAGACTATAACAATGCCCATTAAATACGGTGTGCTAAAAGCAATTCCTAAAGAATTTAAATTAGGAAAAGATGACCAGCATCTAGAAGTGCTCATGGAAGTATCGCATAGCAAAGAAAAGTTCAGATTAGCCATTAATATCCAATCACAAGATTGGCCGTCAGAAGTTCTTTATTTGATTGGCGAAAATTTTAATTCCTCGCAAATTACCCATCTGCAAGGTATGACAGAAGGCTTCACTGGAATCAATAAAAACAATCGGGAGATTGCATTGGATTATGTCAGGGGCGGTCTGTTTAATCCTAAACAAATGACACCACTCCCAAATATTAAACCTGGTCCCGACAACGATTTGTACGAAAAGTTAACAGACTATGTTCAAAAAGCCATTGATGAAGAAGCTGTTATATATGCTTATGGAGAACGATTTGGCCCTGAACATAAAGAGGATGAATACTTTCATTTCAAACCCGGGAATGGAGTTCACGATATTCATATGAATCAAGGAAACTCAGGAAATCCCAAATGGGAAAAAGATAATGGAGTTTGGCAAGACGGGGGACTGCTAATTCAGTTTAAAGACCGTTGGGTCGCATTATTCTTAGCTTTTCAATCTCAGTCATGGTGTACTAACGATGATACAGGTTATACACTTAAAGTATGTAGTCATGAAGAACATGAGCATAAGAACATTGTGCATTCATAGTCGGAATCACGAATTGACGACATTATAAAGTGATCTCTACAAAGTAGAGAAACCCGCTTTACACAAGGCAGGGTTTCTCCTTTTTTTGAGATATAGGAAGAGGGCCCAACGTAATGATTTATAAATTTCGACACCTGTTTAGGATTTAAAAGATACGGTCTTTCAGTGCATGATTTCTTTCTTATTCACCTTAACACCTGATAAAGATTGATCAAACATATCGAGAATAAAAAGGAAGCGCTCAGCTTCACGAAATACATGATCGGCTAATAAAGGATGGATAATGCTCTTTATTCGGCATTCGTCGATTAAATCACGCGCTGTTTTCTTAAAATCACGCAAGGACTTAACAGAGACACGGTTTTCATGAACAAATTGACTCAAGAGTGGAACGGTCTGCGACTGTGGCCGCATATGACTTAAATCAATCGCTTGAAACATCAGTGTATCAAAATCATTGCTAAACTCCCTAGCTTGTTCAACCAGTTTACGTTCGGATGGATCAAGCAAATGGCCTATAAATTTTGCGTGATCGGCCATGATTTTTAGGAAAAATACATTTTCATCAATAATTGCATCGGGTAATGGTTCGAGCTTTCCTGAATTGAGTTCCTCTAAACGGTTTCTGAAATAATTCGCTTCCCGGCTTATATGATCTACCAGTAAAGGGAGATTGGTTTGTCCGGGAAGCTTGCATTGCAATATAAGGCCCAATACCATTCTCTTAAACGCCCAAATATGAGTCGCCGCATTCTGGACCTCCGTATTAAACTCTTTGATTGTGTGAGGGTCTGTATCGATATTAAAATCATGTGATCTTCTCTCAATATCCTCAAAAATAGCATGAAACCGATTGGCTTCTGTAATGAGTTGAGTATCTTCCGCTCTAAAACCTAACCCCAGAAAAAATGAATGCTCTTTCATGATCCTGGACCAAAATCGTATCTCATCTAATGAGCGCGCAACGAATGCATCCAATCATATCCCTCCTCTATGTGAGCAAAAAGCACTTACTTAGTCATATGAAATATGCCATGTCATTATGAATATCGAACCCCACGCCTAATACTAATCTAATCCCGAAGTTGTTTAGAAGATTTGCTAGAAGACGACTTCTTTAATGGACATTCACCCAACAATATGAGCTCGAATACTGTAGTACTACATATGCAGATGCAAGTGGTATAAAATTTATCGAGACAAGGAGTGAAAAAGTATGTATCCCTATTCAACAGGCGTATTTCCTTATGTAATACAACCATACAATCATTATTGGCGATCAGATCAAGAAACAACCGCTCTTCAAATGACAAAAATCCCTCAATGTGTAAGCAAAGCGAAGGTTGAATTGAAAAGCTTCATGCGTATGCTTTGGGAGCAACATATAGCCTGGACCAGGATGACCATCCTTAGCTTGGTCTTTCATTTACCTGATGTGGACGTGGTTACCGCCCGGCTTCTTCAAAATGCAACAGATATGGGGAATTCACTTCGACCTTTTTATGGTGATCATGTTGCTCAAACATACAGTAACTTAATTAGGGAACATTTAATCCTTGCTGTGGATCTTGTTAAAGCAGCCATAGCAGGAGATCAAAATCTGGTTGCAGCAACAGAGAAAAAGTGGTATTCCAACGCCGATGAAATTTCCGAATTTTTAAGCCGTATCAATCCCTATCTACCTAAAGAAAAATTTAGGAAAATGTTCTACGAACACTTAGCTTTAACAAAGTCAGAGGCTGTCTCAATGATCACCAAGGATTATAAAACAAGTGTTCAGATATATGATAAAATCGAGGCGGAAGCGTTAGAGATGGCGGATACGATCACTGACGCAATCGCCAAACAATTACCTGGAATATTTATGTAATTCCACTTATTTCAGCAAAAAGGCACAGCCTTCAAAAGGCTTGAAAGGCGCGCTTTGCACATCGGAGAAGTTAAAAAAACCTTTTAACTTATTGAAGAACTTGGATTCGACGCTATAGACGCTGACGGTTTGAATGAATTCTGGCGACAACAGCCTGAAACCCCCAGCTATCGCGAACACAACGCAGCGAGTCTCCGCCAAGCTTTGTCCAAAGCAAGTCCCGAACGCAGCGCTGAATCCCTAAGTATTTCTTGGGTGGGAAACTAAGACGAAAGGACGCCGTACCCGGCTATAAGCCAGCGGAGTCCTTTAAATCTACCCGGAATTCAAACTGTTCTCGTATAAAATCTTTACTGGCAATCTTAACCGACTCTGGTGTAATCTCCTCCACCACTCCGCCATAATCCTCAAATGTCACACGTAATTCTTCATCGACGGATACAACGTATACATGTACCTGGGTTAAAGCCGCTCCAAATAGCTCCATGTCTGTTTTCAACATTTTATATGTATGCTTCAAGACGATCACCTCGAATATTTCATTCGGTGAACAATATAACGATTCCTTCTACGACAAAAATCCCTGTAAATGCTATCCCTTGTTGCTTACGAGATTCAACTGAATGTCACAGCGCCCCTCCCCTTCCAACCATAGCAGTTCATTAAGCAAAAAAGTCATGCCATTCATAGAGCGTAGCTGGTCAATGGTTTCTGAAACAACCTCCATGAGATCACGCTGAATGCCTTCTGCCAGTTGCAGCCCACCACTGTCACCATCGACGAATAAGTGTGTATGTTCGGGATGCTCCAACCTCCGCACATGACGCAATTGATTACATATTGAATGCCAAAGAGAGTACTGAATAATCCAAAAAGGACCGGAGTTGCTGAGGGTCCTTTTTACGTTGGGACAGAGTTTCTATTGGTGCAGAGGGAATGTTAAAAAATCAGCCACTATAAGAAACGAGCTCTAATGCAGTTCTAGTCTTTTTGTTGAGAGCCGTAAAACCTCAGCTTATATATTCCACTTGCATCAAAATTGTTTAAGAACACCTCTGCATTCATATATTACTGTTACGTTGGATACTACTCTAACGCACTCCCAAATCTTCAGGAAACAGTTATTCAACAGAACATTGGTGGCCCTATCATAAGTATAAGGAAGAACTAACACTTCACCATAGAAATAAACATCCTAAAAATCAACATTTATTTATAGATATAGACTTTAATGTTTAGACAATCCTTCTAACCCCGTTTTATAATCCAGTTGTCACTACATATATTAGGAGGAAGTCATGAAAAATATCATGTTTAAAAAACTAGGAACAATCATGTTAGCTCTTATCATTGGGGTTTCAGTGTTCTCATTGTTCCCTACCGTTACAAAAGCTGAGACTACAAATGTAACTTGGAAAAACGGATCTGTAGTAACTTCTCTAGGGAGCGTAGGACAAAGCGACAAAGCGACAGTGGGAAAAACAAAAGGAAAATGGTATTGGGAAGTAAAGGTTAGCCACAGTATTTCATTAGTAGGAATAACAGGTGAATCTGGTCCGAAATATCAAGGATACTACGGTTATAGTGGTCAAATTATAAATAACATTACATCAGACGTACGAACAGCTTATGGTCCTACGTTTGGACTTAATGATGTTATCGGTGTTGCACTGGATTTAGATAGCGATAAAATTGTTTGGTACAAGAATGGTGTTTCCCTGGGAGCCAACACCGTTAAACCATCTGAACTAGAAGGGTCTCAGGTTTTCCCGATGGTCATGAATGGAACATCTGGAACAATGACTTACGAAGCCAATTTTGGAGCAAGCGCTTTTAAATATTCTGTACCAGAAGGTTTTTTACCTTATCAAGCTACTGGCGAATCTACAAAACCTGACCCATCTACAAAGCCTGATCCATCTACAACACCGGATCCGTCTACAAAGCCTGATCCGTCTACAACACCGGATCCGTCTACAAAGCCTGATCCGTCTACAACACCGGATCCGTCTACAAAGCCTGATCCATCTACAACACCGGATCCGTCGGATACAGATGGGTCCTCCCAACCAACTGGTGACCGCGCTGTTCTGACTGTAACAATGGACAATGGATTTGATAAAGAATTCGATCTGAGTAAGAAAGAACTGAATGCCTTCATCACTTGGTATGACGCAAAAGATGCTGGCAGAGGTGCTTCATTCTTTGCCATTGATAAGCATAATAACAACAAAGGTCCATTCAGCAACCGTAAAGACTACGTAATCTTCAATAAAATTCTCACATTTGAAGTAAGCGAGTATTCAACTAAATAAACAACAAGAAGGACTCTATCCGGCTAAATGCCCATGGAGTCCTTTTTTTACATTTACTAGACTAAACGTTTGCATTCTCCTCACTCCAATAGCTTCATCATCCCGCCGCTCTCCAGCCACATCTGTTTTGCCTTGTCCCGCTCGGGACTGCGTTCTCTGGCCATGTTACACAATCACCACCTCCAATAAAAAAGGCGAGCCGCATTGGCTCGCCTTTCTATAAACAATAATTTTTAAAAATTCAAATCTGTACTAATACGAACTCCGAGCTGCCCAGACATGGGAGCAGATCCAGATGTTAAATTGACATAGAACGTACCTACTGCCCACGGACCAGAAATTTTCATTTACTATTTCGTTGTATGTTTCACCGGGTCCTACTGAACCGGAGGCCTTTTGCCTGCCGCCTGGACTTCCCTGATTAATAGTAAAGGAAATCCTTTTATCCCCTGTGTTTTTCAAGTACATTCTTACATAACCATAATTGGCTTTAATGTCGAAAGGCGCTTATTTAAAACCCGAAAAAAGAAACAGCGATTGAACCTATTCCTGCAAGCGGGATGCAAAATGCTGCGCACTTGCATAAAAGCATTTGTACTTAGTTACAAGAGAGGAATGACAAGACCATTTTAACGATCACCTAAAAACAATGTCAAAGCATCAAATGCCGATTATGAGATACAATCCCCCATAGTGCTCCATTAATCGCTTAATCGCTCACTATTTCCGCCCTTTTTTAGGTAGCCCAATTTACTTAGGTCAAGTGTCACTAATCATGCATAGGCATAAGATACAGTATGATAAGACGAAAGGAGAAAATCAATGAGACCAGAAAACTGTGTTCAAGGAGATCAGCAAAGGGATCCCCAACCCTATTCTTACGGCCATGAACATACACATCATCCCCATTATCATCCCTATAGTTCCCCTCAAGGTATTCAGCACATCCATCATCACTATCATCACCATCATCACCACTATCACATGACGAGAGAGCAAGGCAGTCCTCAACAACAATATTAAAAAAGGATAACAAAAATTTAAGGCGAGATGAGATACGCCCGGGTTAGCGTTGCATTGCTGCAGCCGTGCGTGTCACTCTCGCCTGATTTCCACGTTATCAATATACCATGAGAAAATCATCATGTGGTCTTCAAAATGTCCCGAAAAACCCCACTTTGTCGTCAGAATTTTCTCTGAATCTCTTCAAAAAATCCCATGACCTTCAGTGTGTTCGCAATGGACTCAATCCCGTCAGCGATCCGACGATCTACTGTACTATGAGCAACCCCGCGACGCATAAACAAAATAGTCTCCTTGCGGGTATACCCTTGAAGAAAACGAATGTCGAAGGCTTCCTTAACTTCTGGATCAATAATCAGCCAATGCGCACGACTAATCATTGATGCGAATTTGCGATATTGGTTATATACCCACTTCTGTTTTTCATTAAGAGTAGTCGCATTCGCCGTTTTATCGGCGTGCAGATCAGTCTGGTCTATCCGACGAGCTGCGGAATGAATAGTTACTGTTGACCCCCGCGAGCCCAACCAAGGAATGCGGGGGTTGTTTGTATTACTCCGGGATGATGTTTGAACAGAACTCTTGCCATTCTGCCTCGCAATCCTCCATGCTCCAGCCTGCCACAAGATCGGCAGGGTATCCGTACTCCTTCAATAGCTGACGAAAATCTTATTCATATGGGTTTGACTCCCCTCTTATTTTTATGAATCTCAGCCAACTCATGCAACACACGAAACTTCGGCAGTCCAAGCTGCCTAGGGATTTGTGAACGTGGTACACCATTTTGATCAAGCTCGCGGATCTCTTGTGTTTGCTGTCTGGTTAACGGTGTGTGCAATCCTGCAAGCAGTGCATCCGGAACTGACGTTGGAGCATCCCATGCATTTGAGCCCGGTAATTTAGGACCCATACTGCGTTGACGCTCCTTGATTTGGCCTCCGCTGCGATACTGAGGTTTGATCATACGAACGCCTCCTCATGTATATTCGCTGGTCTAATTGACAGCGTTGCGTATCCCTCTGGCACATAAGAAGCACCGCGCAGAATATGTGTAACAACGAAGCTGCTGGAGCGCCGTGTAAATTGTTCCTTTTCGGCGTCCCACTCGTTCAGCCGAAGAAAGTCCCCAACAAAAAAACACACGATCATCTTCTTTGCGAATTTCAACGGTCTTACGTCTCAAAGGATTGAAATGAGTCACATCAGCATAATGTTCAGGCAATATTTTAAGATTGTGTACGGCCACAATCACCAGCTCCTTTCATCATTCCTTTTATTTACACGCTATGATCGGGTGTAGGCAACATCTGCACCTTGCCCTGACAGAGCGTTTTGTCTGTCGCTTCATTTAACATGTTGTTAACCTCTATTAAATCTGATAGAATTAAATTCAAAAAATTAGGAGATAAAAAGATGGATTTAGTATTCGGATTTATTTTTATGTCTATCGGACTTTATGGTGGATTCAGAGCTTTTGTAATTACTCGTAATCCAGAGGCAAAAAAGAAATATCCAAAAACAACATTAAAAGCTCTAACTTTTTTTGCTTACTTTATATTTATCTCTTACGCATTAATAATTATTGTAGAAGGTATAAAATATCTCTCTCAGTTATGATTCAAATTGGTAGTTGCAGTAGTCACCCTCCTCTTTCAGGCTAGGGTGTATGGGGTAAGAGGCTGTTAAGCCTCTCCATCATCAGCAGCGTCTGGGCCTTTCTCCGTATAATTCCGCACATGCTTTTGAATCGGGCCGCATAAACACACAGTCATCTCCAGTCACTTTACAAATGAAGCGGTTAGTTTCGGGATCATAGCCCCCGGATGCCTTACATGCCAAAATACACACTCCTTTTAATGTTTAATCAGCCTTTCTTACAGAATTTTATAGCCTCCGAAACTAACCGCTGTGCATAGTCCACATTCGGTGGCTCCTGATAGAGAACTGCTTGAATGTCTTGTAAAAGACTTAACCAAAGCGTCGAAGTGGACAGTGAACTTAGCAGCAGCTTTGCTCTGAGCCTGCTTTGCCACAGTAGCACGCAGAGAAGCAAGCTCCTGTTCGATGGACTCCGGCACTCTCTCCACGACTTCCTTCGCTAGCTTCTTTTTAAGCTCGGCTTCCAGCTCCTTGATCCGGGCGCTGTGAGCAAAGACTTCAAGATTCGACTGACGAAGCTGTTCTTGCACCTTTTCCGCTGCTTCTGCATCCCCAGCAGTCTGAGCGTCCTTGAGCTGCTGTTTGAGCTGTTTAACGATGGTTGTATGGTCCTTGGCCTTGGTTTCCAACTTCACTAGACTAAAGGGTAGGAAAATGGTAGAGGATTGTCCAAAATCACAAAAAAGCGCGGCCTCCAAAAAGCTTGGAATCCGCGCTGTGCTTGAGTTTCATAGAATGCTGGTGAAGGGAATTGAACCCCCGGCCTACGCATTACGAGTGCGTTCCGGTAAATTTCCCGTAAGTACCCATGCGCTCCCATAGCCTGTAACAATTTAATTTTATTCACTATAAGGTTCCTCAAATATTTATAAATAATTTGAAGCCGTTAGAAGTTTTGTTAGAAGAAAATAATTAAGGCAACAAGACGAAAAAGATACCTTAGTGCTCTCTAAAATACCTCTTTCCGTCTCCCTTCGGTATGATGATCTTTTGACTACGATCCCAGCCCTCCAGAATAACGATATGCCGCAGGATGGTCTTGTCTTCCCATGATATCTTCCAGCGCCGCTAGCCCTAACTTTATGTCCGTTACTATCCTACCTGTCTTTATCTCCAGTTCCTTCATTGTTGGAATACATCATGCTGATCAAAAAAATGTCCGGTCGAATGGCAGCCTCAAATATCCGCAGGGTTCACGCGTCCAAAACCGTTGACTGGGACATAAGTCACCTCATACCCCGCTTTTTCCAGCTCATCACAGGCATGAAGCACTGCGTGATGTTTAACCGCAGTTGTAATATATGCCCGGAAGTGCGGCCGTCTGCCTTAGCCGTCCCAAACATGGCCAGATTATCGCTTTCTATCCCTTCGCTCGTTCAAATGTATTTTTTTACATTTTACAAAAAAACGCAAACATTAGTTTCATTAAAATACAATACTCGTTTGGACGACAATCTTCTCATTCAAAACATTTTTTCTTTAAAAACGAACTTTTTTATCAAAAATAGGTACACAAATACGGAATAATGGAATATTATTATTAAATAACGTACATTTTATACACAGGAACGTTTTTTCAAAATCCTAGAATAACACCTTTGTCTGGCAGCTTAGAAGGAGTCGATTTAATGAGAACAGAACTTTTGAAAATTATTGAAGGCGGTTTAGAAAAAAATCGTGACAAAGTCCAGAGTTATACTCAATTACTAATTGATAAATTGAGAGCGGAAGGAGATGAAAAATTTGCGAACAGAATCAAAAATATATTAGAAAAAAAAATTCCCCATCCTGTTTATTTGGATGAGTTTATGGCTAAGCCTGTTGATCAGGACAGTCGCCTTGAAATGGTTGATGTCTCATTAGCTAATGACACTTCAGAGCAAATTGTACTTCCTGATCTAACAAAAATAAAATTGGATCATTACATTGCTTCATTAAAACACAGAAGTGAATTTGTTAAGTTAGGTCTAGACCTTCCTGAATCTTTGTTACTTTATGGTCCTCCCGGTTGTGGTAAAACCAGTATTGCACATTATATTTCTCAACAAACTGGATTACCGTTGATAACAGCTAAATTAGATGCAATGGTTTCTTCACTTCTTGGCAGTACAGCAAAAAACATACGAAGAATCTTTGAATATGCCAAAGAACGACCTTGCATTTTATTTTTAGATGAGTTTGATGCAATAGCTAAGTCAAGAGATGATGAACATGAGGTCGGTGAGCTTAAAAGGGTAGTAAACAGTCTTTTACAGAATATTGATAATTTTAATCAAAATAATATTTTGCTTGCAGCTACTAATCACGAAAAATTATTAGATCCAGCGATTTGGAGGAGGTTCTCAACCGTTATTGAAATACCTAAACCTCCTGTAACAGAAATTGAAAAGCTTGTCCAATTATTTTTGAGCACAATAGATTGTGATTTCGTACAGGATGAAAAGAAGCTGTTCAAAGTCAGTGCTTTATTAGAGGGATTATCTCCCTCAGATATTAAAGTTCTTTGTTATAATGCGATAAAGACAACAGTAATCGCTGAAGGAAAAACAGTTACCTATCCCCAATTCATTTATCAAATTTATCTATTCAAACATACTGAGAAAGATAAAACTTCACTTATGCGTTACTTAAATGAGAATGGAGTAACTCAAGCAGAGATTTCTAAACAAACGGGTATTTCAGTAAGGCAAGTAAGAAAAATGCTGAAAGATGAGGAAGGTAAAATATATGGATAAAAACTTACCTATTAAGATTTTTGAAAAAAGGTTTGAAGTAGATGACCGCCAAACAGAAGCCGGTGGCTCAGACCAACCACCAAAGTGGGTTTTGAGTGAGGTTGAATTGAAATCAAAATCAGACATATTGACTGATGAACTACAAATTGCTGAAACTAGAGTAAACGAGAAGTTTAAAAAACATAATAATATCCCAGTAGTAATAAAAGCAAGGCTAGTTACCGATGCAATCGCAAAATCACACCGATCAGAACTTTCACAATTCTTTAACGCTAAAAAACGCGAGAAAACTATAGGTTTCTCTGATAATCAAGAATTATTGATCAGAATCGATAAATTATCAGAATTATCACAAATTAGTAATAATTTAAAGCAGTTTGATAAAAATGCAAAAGCAATATCTGGCATAGAAGGTATCGAAGTGTTTGAACCACTTATCGAAGTAGACAGCGAACCCACTATTAAAAAAGATAAAAATATATTAAAAGTTAAATTATTCAATTATAATAATTACCAAATAAATTCAACTGTACTGAATGAATTTATAAAACTGATATCTGGAAATCCACATATGGAACTAGATAAAACCGTGAAATATTCAGAACAACTTACTATCCACCAAATAATAGCTGACTCTTTAGAAGTTATAAGTGAACTTGAAGATTTCAGTGCTGTGTTATCAATAGAACCTATGCCCACCATAGACTTGGTCGATGACGATTTTTTTATTGAAGAGACAATTCAAATCCCAGCGCCAGACAAAGATAAACAATATCCTGTTGTTGGAATTTTAGACTCAGGTATTGCTGACATACCACAACTTGCCCCTTGGATTGTCGGAAGGCATACTAATTATCCTGAAGATTTCATCGATCCTTCTCATGGTACTTTTGTTGCTGGTATTGTTTGTTTTGGAGATTTTCTTGAAAATCACCCCTATACAGGTTCTCAAGGAATTAAACTATTTGATGCACGAGTCTTCCCTAATTTAAACTTAGAAACAATTACAGAAGCCGACTTAATTGATAATGTTAGAGATGTAATTGAGGCATACGGGGAGAGCATAAAAATATGGAACATGTCTTTGGGAAGCAAGACCGAGGTCAAGCTGTCTGAATTCTCAGACTTTGGTATAGCCTTGGACAATATCCAAGATGAGAATGAAGTTTTAATAATTAAATCGGCTGGGAACTGTTCAAACTTTCTAAAGGGGAATCCTGTAAGTAAGATTGCAAAAGGCGCTGATTCAGTTAGATCTCTTACTGTGGGTTCCATAGCCCACAGCCAGACAGCTAACGATATTGCACCTTACAACCATGTATCACCGTTTAGTCGTATTGGACCTGGTCCATCTAATATCATTAAACCAGATTTAGTTCATTACGGTGGAAATGCTGGGGTCGATAATAGTGGGAAACTTATTAAAAACGGTGTTCGCTCCTTCAAGACAGATGGAAGTGTAAAAGCCGACATAGGAACCAGTTTCTCCACACCAAGAATTTCTGCCTTAGCAGCAGACCTAAATGATAGACTTAGCGAAGAATTTGATCCAATCTTGCTAAAGTCCTTAATTATTCATTCTGCTAAGTTTCCGGCCGAAGTAAGTTCACCAATAAATAATAAAATAAATCAATTTGGATTTGGAATGCCTACCAATTCTTCCGATATTCTTTATAATGATCCACATGAAATCACTCTTGTTCTACGAGATAGTCTTAACAAAGGAGAGTTTATCGAGATTTTAGACTTCCCTTATCCAGAATCTTTAATAGATTCAGAGGGGAACTATTATGGACAAATTAGAGTGACTGTCGTTAATACTCCTGTCCTAATTGATGGACAAGGTCCAGAATACTGCCAATCGAACATCGATGTTAAGTTTGGTACCTATGATCAGAAAACTGCAAGAGATACAACTAAAAGAAATATTAGGAATCCCATAGGTCGTGTCGGTGCACAAAACCTTCTCAACAGCAGTAATTTTAGTAAAAAGAAGTCACTTGAGAGCCTAAAGAAATTCTCTCAAACTGAGAAAATACTAGTTCAATATGGTGATAAATTTTATCCAAACAAAAAATATGCTCTTGATTTGTCAGAACTTACACCAAGTAAGAAGGAAAAGCTGTTACAGTCTCCAAAGAAATGGTATTTAAAGGTGACAGGTCTTTACAGAGACTTTATAGAAGCTAAAGAGGAAATTGAAAGAATGGGACTTGCTCAGGATTTTTGTGTGCTTATTACAATAAGAGATCCATTCGGAAAAGAACTCGTCTATGATGAAGTGACTCAATTACTATCAGCAAATAACTTTATTCATAGAAATATTAGATTGAGACAAGACATTAATATCGATAACAAAGAGTAATAGAATTTTGTCCTCTTTGCTTCTTTCTTAAATATCTTCACCCAAAAATTGTATTGGACTCTGTTTATATCAATTCTCTAAGTCCAATACAATTTTTATTTTATACAACTTTGAGTAGTATTTTTAATTTATACCTGTCGCTCAACAAAAAGCTCCCCTTAAAACGAACTGCTAACAGCATTACCTTACCGCTTCCTATTACTTTTCAAAGTTCCTCGTTTCTAACTGCCTTACCATCTACATAAGCCTCAGCTAAAATGTACGCGATCACCGCACCAAACGTACCGATCACGCCAGTCACTTGAATAACCGTGTCATTATTGGCTCCAAGTGCAGTAAGTAAGCTCGTTATAAGTGCGGCCAACAACGCCCAAAACTTACGGCTGGACAATTTACGTTTCCAATCTGTCATTATGCAACACCTCCCCTTTTAAATACTCCAGCTCGGTCAAGCATCGTGACCATGCGATAAAAGTCGTAGCTACCGTCATTCGCCGTGTCCAGCACTCCGGCAGCCTTAGCATTAATACAGGCTTGCTCGGCCCAAACCGGCACTTTCGCGAGTTTATTTGCAGCTTCCAGCGCGATCACACGTTTCTGTAGCGCCTTAAACGCTGCCTTTTCTTCTGCTGTCATAGGTTCATCATCTCCCGTTTTAAGTGAGTTAATCTTAGCCAGCACAGTGTTGAGCTGCGCTTGAGTTGGGCGCTTTCCTGCCCGGAAATCTGCCGTAGAAAGGCCAAAGACCATCTGAATGTGGGGCATATCTTTAAAACTGCGCCAGTCGCCGCCCCACTCGAAGCCCAGCCGCTTTGCTTCTTCGACGACTTCGCTCCAATCCGGTAGCGAATCCTTATCATCGTCGCGCAGCGTGTCCCACGATACCGTACGACCATCCCGAAGTAGCAACGCAAAGTCGATTGCGTATCCGAAGTTATGAATCGAATAGCCTCCGCGTGCTTTCGTCACGACTTGTCCTGGCTTAGTGCGTCCTTGAGCATACAGAGCATCCTGCTCCGCATGCGTTCGTAATCCTTGTGTGATAATGATCCATACATCTCGGTCATAACATCGATCAATGAGGCATTCAGTTGCCTGACGGATGACCGGGTGGGGCCCAAACAGTCGTTTCTCAGATTTTCTCTTTACTTGCTCCAGTGTCAGCATCTTTTCCATCTCCCTTGTCTTTTAACTGCTGCAAGAAACTTTTAAGCTTGAAGGGTAATGGTATCCCCATTGCTCCCCAGTTCTCGGCCAAGGAAAGTCCTTCACGGCCAGCGTAGAAGTAAATAGCCGCCGTCCGGAAAATCGGTGCGCCTGGTTGTAACCAATCATCCAATTGTGCAGACAAACCCACTACCGTCAGAACCGTAGCCTTGCGGATGCCGCCCCAAAACATCACATCACTGTCCATTTTTTTGTTTTTAATAGCTGCGGCAACTCCAAAAATATAATCCAACAACATCAATATAAGCAGCACCTTCAGCGGTTTATCCCACCCACCAAGAAACGTAACCAGCAGTCCAACAAGCGCAGACCATCCCCCTGCCGCCGCCTCCTTTTCCGTTGCTCCGACCATTGCGGTCCATATGGTGCTGCCAAATATTTTAATTTGGCTCACTCTTGCTCCCCCTGTCTTTTAGCAAAACCAAAGCCCCCGACCATCCGGGGGCACAAAAAAAGCGCATCCGATTGGACACGCAGGTTAAACATTTTGCGGTGTTGCTAAGATCTCTTTTTGTTCATCTTCCGTTATAAATTTTATAACGGTCAAGACGTTCCTCATCAATTCTGCCCATAATCCACATATTAAGCAGAAATCCATACATAATGCCTCACCTCCTTGTTAGGTTGTAGTGGTGTCCATAAGAGCAAGCAATGCAGCCTCTGTGTTGTCTTGGCGTGCCTTTAGTTCGCTGACCTGATCCGTTAATGGGGCCTGATATTCGGGTTTTGTCTCTCCAGTGTCCACATAAGCAAACTCCAACTTGCCAGTGTCTGGGTTCACCACGTAACTCTTCGCTCTCGCAAAATCCTCTGTGTATTCGTCGAAGCCAAGCTTGAGCACCTCAACCTTTTCCGGGTCAAATCCCTTGAGTTGCGGGTAAAATCCCATATCATCCTCTTTGGTTGTCTCAACCGCCCAAGGAGATTCGACTTGGGATGTGATGTAAATAACCTCACCTGTCGTTTTTCTATAGTATACCTTTGGCCCGATTTTCATTTTAATCTTCCTCTCGTTTTTATTCGAACGCCCACCACTCGTAAGCCCATATTTTAGATACAGGTGATCCTCCGGCGTATGCATCTATTTTGCTACCCGTGACGGTCGCGTTAAATCCTCCGGCTTATTGACGCAAAATAGAAACCCATACATTATTCCCTCTCCATCCGTAAATAGTGTCATCACCGGATGTGCTGGTACGCGCGAAACCTTCGACTTGTCGAAAGCCGTCCGATTCAGTCAACTTAACCCTTATAAATACACTCGAAGGAGTGAAAGAAAGACCCCCAACAGAAACAGGCATGGATATGGACATTCCCCAACTACTGGCCTGAGCATTTTGACCGTTGAACGTACCAGACGCAAAGCGTTTAACTGGTGCATTTGTGATTACTGCTGCTATCTGATCGCTGCTCATGTCATTATTGGCGCCTCCAAATTTGCCGTTGATCGCGCCCACGATTTTATTTTTAAGATCAACGGCTTGCGTTAAAGACTGTTGAGCCAAATTGTATGCCTCATTTGCTCGATCATTAACTGCCTTTACAGCGCTTGGTGTTGCTGCCTGATCGGTGGCTGCACTCCCGGTAGAGGTGTTGAGCTGCACAATCCCCCTCGCCTGCGTAGAAGCAGACGGCAATTCGGACGCTGAGTGCGAATGGACCTTGGGAGCCGCGTAATCCCGCGTATACTGTTTGGCGTTGATCTCCGATGCGTTCCATGCCGCTTGCTTGGCAGCAGTTACATGCAAGTTGGCATCAGCAATGTGATTGTCCAGTGCTGCCTTGGATGCGATGTCGTTCCCGGCCGGATCAGTCTTTATGCTTTCAACTTGCGCTGCCAATGCCTGGTCATTCTCGTAAAGCGTGGTGATCGGGATGTTGAGCACATCTGCATGCCCCTGGTCCGTAGTGACAAACTTTCTCGGCTCTTTAATTGCCATCGTCCGTTTCCCCCTTATCAGTAAATATCATCAATTTCAAAGATAAATTCCATGTCCACGTCCTTGATCTTATTGGTCATGGTACGTATGGCCGTCAGCTTACCCGCTGAATCAACCAAGGCCAGCTCATTGATCGTTTTCCCGGCCAGCTCCGTTTCCGCCAGTGAGCAAATATAACGGATCGTTGCCGGGGCAATAAACTCAAAACTGGTAATGTCCTTTTGCAACAGTTCCGCTTTTAGAGCCTGCTCAGTACCATCCAATGGCAGCGGCTTGCCCTCTGCGTCTACGCCGCCGCTGCCGAATGTCATCTTGACCACCTTCGTCAACGCGCCACCTTCTGCACGTGCGCGGGCCATCTGTTCCCTGGCGTATGCTGTTGTGATGGTTAAAATCTGATCTGCCATAATACCCTCCTTATATAGAAGAAATTCTTTCAGTAGAACTTAGTAATCGGCTTCCACCCAGTGGAACGCTGCCGTTCAACAGCCAATAGTTCTGCCTGACCCTTACAATGCCTTCCTGTCGATTATCTACCGGATGCCGTACCTTCAGTTCCAACTGGTTCCGATATCGTTGGCGCTCGCCAGTCCAGCCAGACAACGAAGGAGCACCATTCAGCAGCTCCACTCCGTCCAGATACCAAGGACGACCACCGAAAAATTGAACACGGGAACGGAAATGGATGCGGGATTGAATCTGGAATGTATGATGAAAGTCAATATAAATTGAAGGCAAAGCTTTGTTGATATGAACCGGACGAATATATTCAAAGTCTGCCATTAGGGCTTTAACATCTAAAGCCGAATCGACTGAGTAAACAAAACGAATTTGCTTAGCGAGAAAGTCCTCCTGTACACCCAACAGATTACCGTACTTCCCGCCGATTAGCCGCAGCGTGGGCAGCGTAAACGGACGCTTGGCCCAACGCTTACGACGTATCGCGTCACGGCGCTGCTCAAACGTCCCAGTCTGCACTTGGTGGAAGTATATCCACTCCCAAATGGGCAATGCCCAGGTAGCGGTCTTTAAAACGAACTGATTCCCAAGATCGTCAATGGACTTTTCCCGATCATCCACCACCAGCTCCATAACACCAAAATGCCGCTCTGCCATGTCGATTTCGTACATGTGCGGCGGCAGCATTTCCCGGTACCGCAGAGGTATCATGCCAGGATCACCTCAATTCGTAGGACAGACGTTACCGGAATCTCAATATCCTCAGTTGTTCCATTAAGAATGAGGCTTTCGTAATCCTCCACGCCCTTGACCAGCAAAGCAGCACCAACGTAATTATAAACAAGCTTTGTACGGCCAAGAGCATACTCAGCAATTCGGTGCCTGATAGGTTCAACCAATTCAGGAAGCGAAAGGGCTGTGTTTAGCTTCGCCTCTACTTTCAAAGTGAACACTGGGGCAGGATGCACGGCCAGATCATGACCGGCAATCCGCTTGCTTTCCCACATATCTGCCTTAACTTTAGCGGCGAACTCTTCCGTGATCGGTTGTCCTTGAAGGTCGGTGAGATACAGACCGATGCTGTTATCGTGCCGCTCCTTTTCTATGGCAACAGCACCGCCAACGCCCTCCAGCTCCTTCGCCCATGTCTCATAGTCCTTTCGACGCCCGCTGCCTTCCTCAGTAAACGCACGCTCAAGCATTCGCAATCGGTACGTGTCGTCGTCCTCCCCCACCTTCCGAGGCATACCATCCGACCATCCGTGACCGTTCAGAAACTCACTATCCGCCCAGACCGGAAACGCCTGAAGGAAGGCGTACGTTAGCAGCTCCTGTTGTTCTGACACTTCCATAGCAATTGGATACCACAGATCATAAAAATACTCTCCTGGGTCCGTCGGGGGCGGGAGCAGACCGCGTTCTTGTGCCAATGTAATCGCCCGGTTGACCCAGCGACGATAAATTTCCTCGGGAGTTTCCTCCAAAATTGCCATTGGAGGAAGCGCCGGCAGATCCGTTAACTTAACACTCACAGTTCAATCGCCTCCTCCAGCTCCGTTTCTCCGGCCAAGCCTGTTAATTTGATTCGCAAATACATGTTCTGGCCGTCTCGATCCATAGACAACACCTCAGCTTGTGAAATTTCAGCATGCGCGGTCAATGCTTCCTCGACGTCTCGTTTGATCTCGACATCCTCCCAGTTGGACCACTCAGACCGTTCTACACCAATATCAGCGTCGTACACCACGTACTGGAATCGTTCCGTATTCAAGATTTTGAGCGCAGTCTGCACTAAATATTCGGCATACGTGGCTGTCTTCTTGGGACGGCCATCATCTGTGGTGGCCATCTGCCGTGTGCGATAGTCGATCACATACGTCCACTTGGTTTCGGACGCAACCGTCTCGGTCAGTTCCACCTCGTCTAATACGGAAAGATCAAGATCGGGGAATAACGTTTCATCGTCATCCACCAGCGTCCACATCCTTTCCATGGACGTAGTAACGCTGACCACTTAGGCGGGAGACGATTAAGCGATCACCGACCTGCAAAGGGCTCGGAATAAGCAACTTTCCTCGTAACGATGTACGTGGGATCTGCTTGTAAGGCTCACCTGTTTCGTAGACCGTACCGTTAGCCAATACGCCCGTCACACTACCTTTGGCTTCATCGCCCTCCAGGTACTCAGCCACCACAAAGTCGGCTTTGATCTCCCGATCCAGAAGATACTCAGCAAACGCCAGCTTTTCGGATGGGTACGGCTCAGGGTCACCATCGACCTGTATTGATGGGCTGCTCGGCCAACTCAGCAACGTAGCCCGTTCCGTGTCTCTTGCGTCGATCTTGCCCTTGGTCTTTTCATGCAACAGCTTCAGTGCATCTTGCAGCATGTTACTCCCTCCTTTCCAGTTCTAAATTGACGGTGTAAGTACCGTTTTTGTAGCTGCTATCCGCAGTGACGACAACCCATTTAGAGGTATGATCCGTCTTAGTGAGAACCAGCCATCCAGAGCGCAAGCCGGATAACGTATGGTCCGTGTGCCGAACCGTGATTTTCTTGATCTGTTTGGCAACGGACAAAACTTTGAGCCGCTGTGTAGCAATCGTCTCTGGCTTTTCATCCTCACCAACCTCGATGATCTCTTCCATTCGGCCCATCGCCTTCACCGCACCCGCTGCCGTCTTCGTAACGGCTGAAGCAATCTTGTCATCTTTCCATTTCTGCGCGGTAACAACCGTGTACGTATCTTCAATACTGTATCCAGCGGTGCTGGAGGTCATCTGTTCGGGCACAAAAATAGGGACCTTGGTATTAGTCCCTTCTCGCATCACTCGTAGATAAAAGCTCTTTTCTGTCCTTACAAGGTCTACATAATATCTGTAGCCGCTACGCTCATACGCCTTTTGCAATACGTCCAGAACAATCTCTGAATGTGCCATCGTCCCATAACGCTCGTCCAGATTAAAGCCAAGAGCAGGACAGCGGAAGTCAATGCCCGTGCTCTTGATGTATCGTTGCAGCTCCGCTCCGGCTTCGCCTTTAAGATATGGCCTCGTACCCTTGTTCTTGCTCAAATACCAGCCGATTTCCCGCGCCTCAATTTCCCAAGCGTTTGTAAATTCGTCCTGCTCGTACTTGATAATTGGACCATGAAAAAATTGGTTTTTGTGGTGAAACAGAGACTTGCCGACCTTGAACGAAAAGCACATCAGCATACCGGCTACCTTAATGTTGGTTGCATTACGAAGCCGCACCGTAGCACTGCGGGCGATCTCATCACGACCAGAAGACCAGGACACTTCCTCAATTGCATCTGTCAGTGTCTGCCGAGCATTTTCCTTGCCATATACGACTCCAAAATTCGCACTCACCTGCATCACTTCCCTTTTGCCTTGGATACCTTGTCTGATATTCGCTTTTTGGAACCCGTATAATCAAACGACCCTTTAGCATTCGAGTCATCTTTGGCCTTTTTACTCTTGTCCTCAGCCTTCTTTTTTTTATCATCTTTTTTCTTATCGTTCTTTTTGTCCTTTTTGCCCGTTGTGTTCGGGCGGCTCTTGGAAGATTTGGTAATAACCGTCCCAGGCTTAAGCACTTGCTTAGAATTGGAGTAAGATACGATTTTAACGGGCTTGTACTCTACAAAAGAGTACGTTACATGTAGATTGGCCTGGCCGTCCTTATAAGTCTGATCCATGCCTTCGAATAACATGGTTTGGCTAAAGAGGTTCTCAAAATTGAGCACAACGGGTTTACCCTTCCATTGTTCCAACAGCTTCCACGTGATTTCTGGCGTTTTATACGTGACCGTCTGCTTGCTATCCGTCTCCCAGATATCCTCCCAATAACGCGGCAGAATGGCAGAAAAAGAAACCCGTTTTACTTTCGAGACGGGTTTCCCTGTGCGCTCCTGTCCGGTAATAACAGTAAAGGTTTCAACTTCATTGCCTCCGGTTATTTGAATTTCTGCCGGGGTGATCGGGAAGGTGAGACGGATCTTACCTTGCGATAATGCCAGCATCGTTTATCCTCCATTCTCCAATACTTTAAGCATTTCCTCACCGACCACCTTGCGGATCAAAGCTCGACCTTGCGGACTACTGAACATTTTCGCAAATTCTACAAAGTCGGTTATTCCCTTCGCGAGTTCACCAAAGTCAATGTTGATATTTTCAATGCTCACTGACTTCGGGGCAGCCGAAACGGATGGACCAAACATCTGTGCCATTGGCATCATACTGGCCGTACCGATCAAGCTTGGTCGGCCAACCTGCCCACCATTTGCATATGGACGGACGCCCATAATAATCCCAGCGCGCTCCCATAACTCCCGGCCACGGCTGCGGCGGCTGGCAGACAATGGAATTATCATTTCCGGACCCGCCTCACCTACCAGTCCCATGTGCGGCCGACTAATTAAACCTCCAGATGCATATTTCTTTGTTGTCCGTTTGCGGCTGAAAAAATCAAAAAGACCCGTTCCTATCTTTTCACCGCCAATGGCTCCCAACAGTCCCCCGATCGCACCGCCAACGGCTGTTCCGATGCCCGGCAACAGGAACGTACCCAGTAAGGCGCCTGCGGCTGCTCCGCCTGCCATACCACCAAGAATCCCGCCAGCTACCTTCGCCACTTGCCGCCCACGAGTACCCTTTTTGGCATTCACAATATCCCAAAGATCCATTGCATAACCGATAGGCCTAGCGACTTTACCAAGCACCTTTGTAAATTTAGAGAGGCCCCTTATTTTGATGTTTTGACGACGTAATTTATGCCCCTCTGCCCTTCTGCGATAAGCATCATGAAAATTGGTAGCCTGGCTCATAGATCGTTGATATCTCCGATATCGTTGGCGCTTCGTTTGTTCCAGTGAGCTGTGAATCCCCTCTGCATATCCGGCCCCATAACCTATACTGTCGTTATTATCGTCAACAAACGATTTTGCCTTGCTCACATAAGGGCGAGTGCTGCGCCATGCACCTACCATCCCACCTTCTGCATAAGGACGAACGCCTAGCATCTTCCCAGCTTGTTCCCACAAAGCCATACCCCGATTCCGACGATTACCCGATAACGGAATAATGACTTCCGGGCCTGCTTCACCCACCAGTCCCAAATGTGGACGGTTGATATAGCCACCTTGAGCATAGGCTATCGGTTTGGATTTAGGCGTAGTTCCTCCGCCTCCACCACCGCCAGAATTAGCGTCTTTTGCATCCTTCATTTTCTGTAAGACTACGGCAACGCTACTGATTACAGAGGAAAGTGTCGGGAACTGGCTGCGCATCCCGGCAATAAACCGGGACATAAGATCGCTTCCCCAACTATTACCTTGGGACGAAACATTTTTGAGAGATAGCAGATACTGCTTAGTCTTGTCCACGGCCGCTTTAGCAGCAGTGCTCACACTATCAAAGCTCTGTTTGTTTTTAGCCGCACCTTTGGCTACCTCGTCAGCGGAACTCTTTGTGGCAGTTCCCACAGCCTTGACATCCTTCTGAGCCTTGGTACTGTCGCCCATCTTCCAGACAACCCCCCACGCACTTTTCAGCGCATTAAGACGTTGCTTGACTTCTGGCTGTTCAGCAACAGTTTTCAGTCCTTCTTTAAGACCTTTATCGACTATACTTTTGCGCACATCATCCCCGATCTGTTGAAGGCGTTTCTGCTTTTGCTCAGTCAGGCCATTAATGGTAATTTTGGCCTCAGGCGGCGGTCCAGGTTTTTCTTCCTTCTTGTCTCCCGTGAACCAGCCTTTAACACCGCTCCAGGTATCCTTTGCCGAATTAAAAATGCCCACTGCACCATCCACCACTTTACGAGTCAGTCCGCTTTCGTCAGCAAATTTACCAATCTTCTCCCCCACGATATTCCCGATGTATGCACCTGCCATCGTACCGAGCGGCCCAAGAACAGACCCAAAAGCCCCGCCAATAGCACCGCCAGCTACACCGCCAACCATAGCCCCACCTTGAGTAGATACAGCCTCACGCACACCCTTTTTCTTAGATGCCTGGTATAGATCGTAAGCCCCCGCTGCCACACTTGCAGCCGTACCAACAATGCCCCCAACTTTTGCTGCTTTGCTGGCTCCTTTCAGGAAACCTCTCAGACGGCCACCGCCAGAAGGCGGACTCGGTGGTGGCGGTGGATTTGGAGGAACAGGACGACGGACACGATATGGATTGTCACGCGATCCGCGAGGGCTTGGATTCGGACTTGGTGGATTGGGTGAAGGTGGCGTTGGACGAGGGCCATTTATTCGGATGCGGCGTCTCCCACCACCTCCGCCAGCTCCTCTGCGCCCACCGCCCCGGTTACGTCTGCAGTTGCGATCTCTGTCACGGTCGCCTCCGTCACCTGCCCCACCGTCTCCTCCACCGGATACAGAGCCATTAATATAAACTTTAGTGGCGTTAACCGTCATGGATGCAACAGAGCGCAAACCGCCAAGGCGATCATCGGTAGGGTTACGGTTCCCAGCCAATTGTCTTCTGACACCGCGACCGCCCATTCGTTCTCGAATACGGGCGGCACGCTGGGCTGGCGTTTCCTCGGGTGGTGGAGCTGGAGGTTCAGGAGGTTTCCGTCGAATCCAATTCCAACCGGCTTTGACTCCTCTGCCTGTCACATTTGCCCCTGCTTTTCCCTTCTCTCCTACCCATTTGGCAGCAGTAGAAAGATCATCGTTAAGTTGCTTAACTCCCTTAGCAAAGGATGCAACCCCTTTTAAAACCAGTACGGCTGCAAGCCCGATCAGGGCGGTATTTATAGCCCTAAAATTATCTTTGTATATCCCGATAGCTCCTGTAATTGCATTGGAAACACCTACGCCAAGGGCCTGAATGTTGTCTTTGTTCTCCACAAGCAAAGCATTAAATTCTTTTAATGCAGGAAGGGCAGCCGTTGTAATGTTCGCGCCGATCTCCTGCATTTGCAGACTCATTTCGGCGCGTGTTTGGATCAGTTCCGTCATCGGATTAGCGGCTTGCTGCTTACGAACCAAATTATCAGTTGTGCCTTTCATATCTGGAGCTTCTTCAAAAGCCGTACCAAACGTCTGCAGGATAGAATCAGCGTTGTCCTCACCTGCGCCAGAACCCAAAGTGACAAGGGATTCTTTTAACTGACTCCTCGTTTGACTGGCAAGATCGGCAACCAAGGCTGTGATAGCTCCCTGGGCTCGTTGCTTATCTCCTGAATTGATATCACTGGTAAATACTGTTGCCTGACGTTGCGCTTCGTCTTTACCAGTTCCTCGGTGCTCAAAATACTTTGCCATGTCACCAGTGTTTAATGCTTTGACTCCAAAGGTTTCCTTAAAAAAATCAGCAGGCTTGTCGAAATTGAAAGCGCCATTCTGGACAGTTTCCGTTAAAAAATTCGCCATTTGCTCTGAGTCCGTGCCGCTGCTAGAGAAGTAAGGACTGTATTCCCAAAACGTATCGAATAGATCCTGCTGCTTGTCACCTACCTCCTTATAGGCATACATCATGCTGTCAGACACTTGGCTATACGTTTCTTTAAAACTGTTAGACGCTTGGGAAAGCGCCCGCTGAACTTCCTCAGCTCCAGCGTCCGGACGGATGAATTGAATTTTATTAGAAGCACTGGCGAAATCCATCATTCGAGACTTGTTCTGAACTAAAGGAGCTCCATCTGCCAGTTGTCGGGTGCCTTCTACACGGTCTGGGATAATACCTTGCTTGTACAGATTGTCTACTGTACTTAAGCTCTGTTGACGAATGTTCTCCGGCATGAACGCCGCACTTCGTGCCGCCTCACGGCTATAATCCTGCACACCGCCAAACATGGAGTCACTCAAACCGCCACCAAGTACAATCCCTCCCGCCAGTGCTGCCAAAGCAGAAACCTTGCTGGAGATATTGTCCACAACCGGACTTATGGCATCTGAGGCACGCAATTTAACATGAGCATCACGAATGCCACGGATGTCTGCGTCTGCCCGATCTGCTGAACGTCGAAGATCATCGGCTCCAGCACGCGCACGACGGAAAATATCGTCAAGCTGGATCTGATTCATACGGCGAACCTCATCCGAGGTATCGCCTATTCTCCGGCCCAAATCGTCGGCGGACTCCCTCGCCCTGCGACTGCCAGAAACAAAATCATCGAACATATCTCCAGACGCACGCCGAAAATTAATCAGGTCGGAATGCGCCCCCTGAAGCATACGCCGCATATTTCGGACAGCCCCGGTGATCATATCACGTGCCTCGAATGGTACCGTAACTGATGTAGTTGCTATAATTCCCACCCCCTTCCTGTTCCGACATGGTTATTTCCTATTCAGACGCACCAGTTCTTCCTCTGCGATCATGCTGGCCGCGAGGCAAAAATAATACTGGCGCTGTTCATCTACCTCAAACGGCAAGACTTCGGCAGGAAGCTTCCGCTGATTCACCCAAAAATGGGCTATCCAGCTCGCTTCTTCGTCTCGCCGGATGAGTTTTTTGCGTCAGACAAAAGCGAATCCTGAGTCTCTTTAAAGTTGCGAACGGCCTTGCTGAGTACAGCGTAATCGTCGACGTTATCCAAGATACGCGGCGCCAATTCAAATTTACTTGTCGCACCGTACGCTTTCAGCAAGTCCTTGTTGTTCCAATCAAACTCATGCTCTGTAGCCTTGACGACCATAACGTCAATCTCGTTAAAATATGGTGATTTAGGCTTACCCTCATCATCAAAAGCAAGCTCATACGCCCGGCGTACGTCTAGTGTGGTCAGGCGTTTTACAGACCAGTCCTCGCCTTCGGCTTGCACCGTAATAATGTCGTCTTTCCGGACTTCCTTGGCTTTGGCCAAATACTTCTGCAATTTATCTTGATTACTCATGTATAATTCCTCCAATTGGTTATGTTTTTTAATAAGAAATAAAAAAGAGAGCGACTAATCGCCCTCTTACTCCCACATATAATCTGGGAACTTTTCGACAAAATCAAAATCCGTCGCTGTACCTTCAAGCGTGATGTTGATACCATTGTTATCGTCGATTTTGGCGATCAAAATATCCATTTCACCGTGGATGTGAACACCAGTAATCAATACTTTCTCCGTATTGCCTGTAATACGATCTTCCAACCCGCCCGTAATGCGTGCCAAAAACATAGTCTTACCCGCTTTAAAATCCTCCAGCAAACGGTAGCGCAGCCGGGATTCCAGTTTGGACATGACGATTTTGACCGGGATTTCATAACCCGTCAGTTGCTTTGTTTTCGTCATACGGCGTGCTCTGACAATATCCAGCGTTTCCGTGGTGAGCTTGACCTCAACCTCTTTGACAGTATGAATGTCCTCGCCGTTGTCATCTTGGAGCGAGAGATTTCGCCCAATAAGTTCGCGTTCCATCTATTATTCCACCTCCCAATCTGTGTAGAAAATTTCGATAGCATCCAGCGGTTTTGCACCGAGTTTGAAAAATGCATAATCATTTTCGCTAGTCTTATCGGGGTTTTCTGTAAAACTGAATTTGTCTACAATGGCCTTCTGCTGAGCGCGGATTTTAAGATATTCAATGACAGCAGCAATAAACATGCCGCGGCCTTCTTTATCGTTATCCAGCTTGGCTTTCCACTTCTTCCCCGCTTCGTAGATATCGTTCATCACTTGGTCAATCGTAGCGGAAACTCGAATTTTCCCAAAGTCCTCACGTTCATTGGCTCCAAGAGAAGTCAGCGTATTAATAGCCGATTCGATAACGTAGTCGTACCCGTCTCTGGTAGCCATTAATGTTCCCTCGGCAAGTCCCTTCAAGACTTCGCTGTGGCTCCAGTCCACTTTTGCTTGCGTCATCGGAACTTTGACACCTGTAAATGACTTATTGGCAGGCGTACCCGCCACCAGTCCGGCCACCCAAGCTGCCCATTCCACAAAACTGTACGTCTTGCCGTTGGTATGTTCACCAGCAAGAGAACAGTTAATGACATAACGGGCATTCATCGCACGGCTACGCGCGTTATGTGCCTCGATATCGCCGTCCGTAGAAGCAGGTCCAGCGATAACCAACGTCGCCAACTTATGGCCCTTATCACGGCGATCCAACAGCCATTGTTTGGCTGCAGCTTGTACAGCCGGATCAGTAGCGGAAAGGTAAATAGTATCAAACGTCAGGCCGTACACCCGGTTGAAGATACGATTCCAATCGGAAGCCGCAAGCGTAGCTGTTCCAGTAGTACCGCCAGCCAGCTTGGTATAGTCCGTATCGGCCAGCGCAGTCGCACCAGTGTCTTTAAAACGAACCATGACAGACTTTTTAAGAGCTTCCACCGCAGCAGCCTTGTCAGCAACTAAGTATGTTTCCGTGTCATATACACCCTTGGTATCGCGTATAACAATTTCCTTCTTGGTTTCATCGATCAGTGCCGGACGCACCATATATTCTAAGTCGTTGCCCCGCAAACCCGGATATCGTGCCTCGATGGTGTAGCTGTCAGCTACAGCTACCAATGCGGCCTTTTCCTCCCCGTTTGTAACCCGGTAGCCGATAACAGTTGCCCCGATTTCGGCGGCCAGCTCCAGTACATCCACCAGCAAACCGGACTCCTGAAGCCGATACGATGTATCGGCCATATCCACTGCTTGGTTAGGTGCTCCCCACTCCGCTTGGTACGGAATCAGAACGCGGCCCGTAGTAGGCATAACACGCGCCCGTGCCTTGACAAGCAATTGAATATAAGCTGACGGTCTAGCCCGCTGAATTGTCATTTTGCGCATCCTCCTTCACTTTTTTTACTTGTGGCTTAACAGGCACAGCAGCGGGAGCTTCCTTGGTTGGACGCAAATACGCATCTAGTCTCTGCGCTACTTCGGCCCGCGAAAGCAAGTCATCTGCTTTGCAATCAAAAAGAGCGCCTGCGATCTCAAAGGGTTCAGCCCTAAGAATCGTCGCGCTCTCTATCCATTCCTGCTTATTTCGTTTATTTAAATCAGTCATGCATCAAGCTCCTTTCCCTCATGCTCGATATAAAAATTGTCAATTTTCTGAATCGGGTTGCCATCGTCTTTAACCAGTGGCTTAGGTACACTAAGCAAATACGAGTACCTAAAGGTGACCTCTACTTGATCGGCCTTTTTCCTAGTTCGTGGCGGCTCGATAACCAGCAAAACCCCAAAACGCTTGGACGCAACATTAAACCGCTGCTGCCGAAGGTACATAAAGAACGGATTCAAGTCCAACGGAACTGGCTCCCCTTCGTCCTCTTCGGTTACTCGCTCCTTATCGTAATGAAAGACTAGGCCCACATCCTCAATGATCCGGTCAGATCGCGGCGTATGCACCTTATCTGAAACAATGTCCGTCTCGATGAACACAGCAGGCAGCTTGAAATCACCAGCCAGCCATTTAGACCGATCTCGCAGGATAGACAGATCAGGATACACCCGCCGTACGATCTCAGCCCAGGCTTTTACTCCCACATGCATCATCAGCGCAACATCCTTTCCAGTTCAACTTCCAGTCGATGCATGATGAGGTGATTCATGCCGCCTTCCAGGTGCTCGACAGCAATGTCAAAGTAATGGCGACCGATGAAGCTGCGCGGCTTTGCCATGAATCCGGTTTTGGCTCCCGGATCGTAGACAAATGAGCCGCCACCATTCCAGTATCCCGGCACAAAATGTTTCTTTTCGACGGTATAACCGTCATTCACAAGTTGGGCATAGGGAAGATTGGAACCAAGCTCCAGCGTGATCGCGTTGCGGTCTACATCCCATTCCCACACGTTGTTATCGTCGCCACGGGAAAAGGACTGCCACATGGCCCCGGTGTCGATCAGATCCTGCCGGTCGATTTCATCAATGATTAGATTGAGTAACGTTTCCCCGGCTGCCTCCGAAATGTTTCGCAAAATGCGCTCCATCCCTTCATCGGCAATACGCCTGAAACGCCGGGCCAAACCATCAAAATCATGCACGGTCATTTCCCTTCACCTCACATGTTACAAGCAGCTCCTTCCAGTAGCGGTGTGGGTTCGCATCAACTACCAGATACCTACGTCCGAATAACACTACTTCGTCGCTGAGCTTAACGTCAGCCTGCTTCGGGACTCCTATCGTCTTTTTGACAATGTACATGACCGGTTTAGCGTCTGCCTTAGCTTCCGTCTGTGTCTTCACCACGAAGCATTTTAGATCAGCGGCCTTACCGGATTTCCGATCGTCGAACAGGTCGTCCTCATCCCGTTTTTGACCAACACGATACACGGCCAGCGGCGTATGAAAACGATGGTTCATAGCAAATAGGCCGTGATGTTTCCATCATTCGGCCCCGTCTGCTGCTTCTTGACCCACAAGAACAGGATAGCGTCCACATCAGCATTGCCCGTTGTTTTACCCTCTACAGCCTGTCGGGTGTATGTCCAAGCCCCATCGCTTTCGGACGCATAGTTACGCGCTACGGATGCGAGATATTCCTCGCTGTCTTGTAGGGCCAGCCCCTCGGCCAGCTTGACCCACGCCAGCATAATCTGCTTGTCCGGTTCCTTGGGAAAGGGAACGGGCAAGTACAACTCAATACGCACCTGCGCGTCATCAATGTACTGGTCAAGCTGCTCCGGCGTCGCCTCCTGTATGGCACTTACCCGACTACGCTGTTGGAGGACCGCTGCTGTCAGCATTTTTACCGTCAGCCCCTTCAGGTTTCGGTTGATCACCTGCAGGTGGCGTATTGTCGGTAGGCTTACCCCCACCGCGTAGCGCAGTGATCAGATCCTGTGTATTCATGTTGCTAAATCCCTTAATCCCGGCAGCCTTAGCCTTATCTTTAAGCTGAACGAGGGTCAAGTCTTCCAGCGGAATAACTTTCTCCTCCTGAACATCAAAATCCGAGCGATCTCGAAAATTTTTAATAACAGATTCACTATCAACCAGCACCGGGACTTTGGCCGGGAAGCGGATGCCGTAAAGCATCAAAGAGGTGTTTTCTCCCCGATATGTGATATAGGCCATTAAAATTCCACCCCTTCGACGTATGCAACTGCGCCCGGTTCCTCAAAGATAGAGTCATAATCCGAATGGATAGCGTAGAAACGCTTGTCTGAATAGATGGCCTCTCTACCCTCGGTAGTTTTACGAATCTGCATGTCATAGGTGTTAACCAACGCAAAGTTATCGTGATAAGTGAACAACACTGCACCCTCTGGCATATGTGCGACTTCAACCACATCGTAAGCATTGATCTTCTTCACACCGCCAGTAATTTGCAGCTGAATAGATGCGCTGGTGTCTTTCTCAGCCAGTGCCTGAATACGCTCACTAAATGTGTTTGGGTGCATGAAATATTTGAACACGCCACCTGTACGCAAGCGAGTAGGGATTGCACGCTCGATCTCGAAGAAGACGCCTTTTTTCTTCACATCAGGAAGCGTGGTCCAGTCAATGAAGTTGCCCTTGGTCTTCGCCAGCTTGAGCCATCCGTCATTGATGCTGAGGAAAGCATAATCAGGGTCCGTATTCTGCGTAGCAGTATCCCCGTTGAACCCAATATCCTGCATGTTGTCACCATAGTTTTTGGTCATGGCTGCCATAATGATTTCCTCGGCATTCTGACCGCGTACACGTTCAGTCTGACGGATGAACTCCTCCGTAATTTCAAAAGGAAGAACTACTGGAGCCACAGCATAAGGGACCTGTGGAAAAGTAGGTGCAGCCGTATTGGTGGCCTCCTTATTTTCCACTTTACTGCGCAGGTTACGGCCAGTCACACCGATTTTGTCAATTGTACCTTTAGAGCTGATCTTGTTAACCGTGCGAATCCCCTTTAGAAACTCCGTAGATTCATAAGCCATTTCGGTAAACTTGTCCACCTGCTCATAGTTCAGGGCTGTTTGGTCCAGCGTAGTCGTGATGGTAGACTTAATAATTTGTCCGTTTGTTCTCATATTTGCTATTTCTCCCTTCGATTACAGCAGGCCGCCGAAGCTTACGCCCGCTGACTTCTGAATATCATCTTCTCTAGTACCACCTTGAGCGGAACCACCACGGCTGTTCTTTACAACTTGTACGTCAGTAGCCAGCGCCTGGACTTGCTCGGTCAGCGGCGCTAGTGCCTTAGTAATCGCGTCAGTCAGCGCGTTTGCTTGCGGTTCAGCAGGCGGTTCTGTTCCCGCTGGCTGTTCAGGCTCTGCCCCTTCTTGTTTCTTTAATTCAGTAACCTGCGTCGACAGGGTTTCTACCTGCTTGGCGATTGGAGCCACGGCAGCCTGTACAGCCTTTGCAATATCTTCAGCGTTCAAATCGTCTTCCCCCTCGGCCCCCTCATCTTTTTCAGGGGCGGTTTTTGTTTTTAATTCGGTCAGTGCAGCAATAGCATCATCAATGTGTTTCAGGTTGCCAGCAGAAATCTTTTTCCCTGCCTTGGCAATCTGTTCAGGTGGGCTACCGATTGCCTTCACAATATCCTCTTGAATGAGCACTTCCTGAGCGATGTCCACAAAGTCCTGAAGGGCTTCGCGGATTAATTCAGGGTCGCTCTCCATGCCGCTCTCCCAACTATCCCAACGAAAAAGAACCGCGTTTAAGGCATCCTGTGCAGCCCAAAATTCGCGGTTCTTACGGTTCTTATTGTATTTGTCAGCGACTGCGCCTTTCTCAATCAATCCTATTGCACCGAGCGCTTTAACGATTTTACCCAAGAGCCCTTTGGATACCTCCCCATCTTCATCGATCTCTTCCCGCTTACCGACACCCCACATAGAGAAGCCAGTAATTTCGCCTTTCTGAATGTCATCCCAAGTGTCGTCATCAGTCACCTTTACCCCGGCTACCCAAGAGCCTTTAACAATAGTTTGTTCACCGATCTCCATGTCACAAGGAGCAATATAGGATTCGACTACATAACCCTTGTCCGTATCCAGGTCATGCTGCTTGTCGATGTTATAGGTATGCTGTTTTTCCATGAAGAGATGGGCGGCCTTCTCAATTTCTTCCGCATCCATCTGATCCCCATGAGCGTCAGCCACGTCCGGCTGATATACCACACCGATTACAACCTTCTTGGCATCGTCAACCTTCGCAATCTGTACTTGCTTCTGGATGGCATTTTTCCCGGCAGCTTTGATGATTGCAAACGGAACGCCGTTGGCTCCTTTATCAACCAGCGAAATATGTGTAATCTTTGCATCTTTCAATTTAAAGGTCATATTCTCTTTTCACCTCCCCTCACAATTAATCCAGTACCAACTGCATCGTACAGCGGCAATTTACAATTTCCTTTGCCTCCCCAGACGGATCACCGGGATACATCAGTTTGCTATCACCGACTTTAAAAGGCTCATCGAGCGAGACCACCTGACCATTGGCCTTGCGATGGCTCTTACGGGTACGTGTACCGCCAGCAGCGCGCCATTTCTTCCCCTTAGCAATTTCGGATTTCTTCCAGCCCTCCAGCTTGCCGCCATTGGCCGCTGCGGTGCTCATGGTACGTGATACCCGCTGCGCACGCTGCATACTAAATGGGCCATCTTCCCCGCTGGCAGCCTGCGCGCTGACTTCCTGTACAAGCAAAGCCCGCTCTGAAGGTGTAGCTCCTTCCTCAATGGCTTTGCCGAAGCTGCGCAGCAACACATCCGTAGAAGCTTTGTTCATGTCGGGAACCAGCTTCTTGAGCTTCTTCGTGAAACGGCCAGCAGCCTTGTTACTGGTGCTCCAGACCTTTTCCTTGTCCAACGCGGACAGCTCTGTTTCTCCGGCCAAATGAAACAGCGGTTCAAATGCTTCCTGAACAGCCTGCTCGAATAGCTCCGCGAATACATCCGTGGTATGCAAGGCAATAAGCACCTTACCCAGCTCCCCGATATCGCCCAGGGCATCCTCACTTAACTCCGAAATGGCATCATGCAGCGCCTGTCCCTGTAGCTCAAGGATCTCGGTTATACGATCCTCACCCTGCTTGTACAATTCTTCAAGTACCTTGCGCTCAACGTAGCTCAGCTCAAGGCTATCCAGAAATTCATCGTCGTCAGCTTTGGCGATCAGCGCCCAACAGGACTCACACATGCAATGCGGCCTCCTTGTCAGCCTGTTTTAACAAGCGTTTGGCAATTGTAGCGATACGATTTTGCATGTCGTCTGTGTCCGTGTCAGGCTCTGGCTCAAGCAATGCGGGCTGACTAGCTGCAAGCTGCGCAATCGGCGTATCCAGATATTCCTCGCTGAACTTGGTCTCATCAATCGTTGTGCCGAGTACATCCTCAGCAATCGGAATCAGATCCCGCACCAACATAATTCCACGGTCAGCGATAAAGTCCAGCATAGCCTTGCGATCCGCAGGGTCAATGATCTTCGGCCCCCTCAACACAGCCCGTACCCGGAAGATGTCCATCGCTGGGAACAGACGCTTGTTAAATATTTCATTCATATACATCCTGCGCTCCGGTTCAAAGACTTGCTCCTCAGCGAACCGTAACGCCGCGTCTGCCGTCGCCCGGTTGTAATCGGAACTTTGACCGACCAAGATCGGCGGCAATCGGAAAGCAGACAGCATATCACCTTTCTTTTCCTTGCCGTACTCCAGAAAAAGGGCATCCTGTTGAAGCAAATCATTGAGCTTGTCCAGCTTGATCTGCACCTTTTCAACCTTTTCATCGATTGGGCCGCCCGTTTCTTCCCCTTTGGCCTCCAGATACAGGATGCCGCCCTGGGACTGGGACCCCTTAACATTTTTAAGCAACTCCATTGATTGCTGAGTCAACTTACCGTTGGTAACAGTCAGCAGCATGGAGAGCATCCGGCCGTTGCTAAAGTAGGACACGTTCAGTTCTTCGGCCTCACGGCTGCCAACCACACCCGGCGCATTACCGAACCATCGCGGCTCACCATACGGGCCGTCATGACCAATACGCAGAGGGATGATCTGGTTCCCCTCATCTGCTGCCTGCGCTTCCGTACCGAATAGCCGGAACCACACGACAGATGTATTACGCTTCATCGCGTATCGCCGGGTATAAAGCTCCTGCGAAAACTCCTCTACTTGCTTTGTGGAGCTAATTCGCCGTTTCCGCTTAATAATTGCCTTGGTACTTTCCTTTGCACAACGGACATACTTGGGATTCATCCGGTAAATAGTCGGAAACTCCGAACCAACAGGCCAAGCCACTTCCACATACGCCATTCCTGTGCTCTCCATGTCCTCAATTAATTGAGCAATAATTTCATCCGGTGTATTTTCCAGATTACAGGTTTCAAGGAACTTTTCGGCCTTGTCCCATTCTTCCTTAGCCGTCTCATCGCTCTCACCCGGCAGATATTCCAATGCAATGCCATAACCGGCTATGTTACGTTTATACGCCTCGATACACTGCGGGATGATATTGCTATTCTTGACCAGCAAACGACAGGAAGCAGGGTCATTGCCTACTGCGTAAGGTAGCAGACTATGAAGATCATACATATCGTCAAAGCTGTCCGGTAGCTGCGCGCTGGAAGGTATATGTCGTTCATCATCCGCTTTGCTGATCTGGAACCACTGTGCATTTCCTTCACTCATTGCTTAAATCCACCCCACTCCCTCGTTGTAGTCGTCACGGGACTCTGCCCGCTTCTTCTGTTTCTTTGCGTACCAATCAAACCACTTGCCCGCCACCTGTCGCAGTTGAAGTGTAATAGAATAGGCCATGATACAGTCATCATTGCAGCCCGAATCTGCCTCGGCCTTGCCGTTGTTGTCGATGAAGGTCAAACACTCCTTGTATAGTTCCCGACAGTAGATCGGGTAAAGTTGATCCCGTATAGCTTCCTTGAAGTCGCTGACCATCACAGGCCGAGTTACCTTGTTCGTGTTCCAACCCATATCGCCCTTTTTGGCAAAGTAAAGAAGCGGATAATGACACGTATTAAACAAAGTGTTTAACACTGATTCACCTGTGTTATTGTTCTCCACGCCGAGCAAGGCCGTGTTGTAATAACGGCCCAACGTGTCCAGCTTCTTGCCGTAAAGGTCGGTATCCCACTTGCCGCGTAGCATGGCGCACATTTCCCCTGTACGTTCTTCCAAAACATACGCAGCGTCATAGTCACCGCCCGCCTTGCCCTTAGCTGTATCAGCACCAATGATGTACCGCTTGCCTTCTTCGGGCGCGACAAAAACGCGCAGCTCTCCTGAGTCTGCACGAATCACCTCACCTTTTACTTGGTCAACCTCATACCGCGTTCCCGGTTTTCCTAAAGATTCAAGCAATTGCTGGATGTATTCATTGTCAAATATGCCTTCGCCTGATAATAAGAAAGCTTCCAGCGGTTCGGATGGGTATTCCTGTCGGAACACTCTCGGGTCCCCGTTACAATCGTTTCGGATTGTAAATCGACGCCATTGGAGCTGTTCGTCGTCCAAATTGTATTTGGCTTTTAGCTCTAATTCCTCGGCTGTTGGTACAAAGTCCGGCGGTACTGGCTTACGATAGTCCGGCATTTGGAACCAAGCGAAGAACATGGGTGTAAAGTCGTTCTCACCTTCGCATGCTGCATCCCACATCTGCTTAAAATCGTCCATGCCGTTGGCGGTAGATTCCACGACACCCAATGTCCCCGGCTCTTTGGATAAGGCCGCGAAGACGGATAGCATATGTTTCTTCTTTTTACTCGCTGGCCAGAAAGCCAGCTCCGAAGCATGCAGATAATGAATCGTCTCCGAACGAGCAAGAACCCGGCTCTCTGCTGACTGAACGGTGATCTTGGATTTAAGGCCCGGATTCAGGCGGTGCTCATACGGCTTTACGGACGGGTTCTCGAAGGTGAAACGCTTGGTATTATTCCGCTTGCTCATGGGCTTGATGATTTCTGGCACTTTCTCGTAGTACAACCGGAACATATCGTACAAGTTACCGGATGCGTGTGAGTCCTGGGCTACGATAAAAGCATTCTTTGCCTCTTGAAGCGAAGTCAGGTAATAAATAACGGCTTCGGTGACGGTTGAAAAACCCATCTGACGCGCCTTGAGGATGATGATCCGAACCGCCTTGCCCGCCCTGATCTGCTCGAATACCTCATGGACAAATGCACGTTGCGCATCGTTCAATGTAAGCGGCATAATACGGCCGTCCTTGGTCTTTATTTTGAGCATGCGCCAGCAGAATTGCTCGAAGTCAGCCAGAACCTCTTTCAGCTCGGCCAGCTTTTCAGGACGCTGCTTTAACCGCCGCTTGGCTCGTTTTCGATGCTCCTTAGCAAGAGTAATTACCATTCGTCGTCATCTTCCTCATCGTCGTCATCGACTTCATCCCCCTCCGCGCCGCCATAGCCTAACAGCTTACGCTTCTCCAGTTCCAGCCGTTCACGGGCAATCTCCAGCTTTTCTTCCTCCTGCTGTAAGTTGGCAATTAGGTTAATAACCCGTAGCTTCTTATCACGGGTTTTAACGAGTGCTTCCTCCTGTTTGAGAATCTTGTCCAGTTTGGAAGTAGTGACGGTTGTAATCTCCGTCACCTTCATGCCTTCGGTTTCAACAGAAAGATTGATCTGCTTACCTGTCTTCGGGCTAGTGTAAGGAACCTTGTCTTTACGCTGGTGTAACTCCTGTTTGATCTTCTTCTCCTCGTCGGTCAGGCCAGCTTCAAGCTGCTTGACCCGGCGCATGTGTCGCCGTTCTTGAATGGACAGCATAATAAGCTGTTCGTTGAGCTGCGCCAAAGGGGAAGTATCGATTTGATCAAACAGTTCCTGCTCGTCTTCCTCCAGGGCATCCAGAAAAATGGTTTCATACATCCCTGTCTTGAGGGCCTTCTTGTTGCGATATGGACCGCCCGGCCCACCACTATTCCCTTTGGCGTTTTGGTTACCTGGAGGAGCACCGCCGCGATTGCCAACAGCGTTCTTGTTCCCCTTTGGCGCTCCCCTTGGATTAGGAGCGTTCCCTTTCGTTCCATTTGGAACGTTCCCATTGGAGTAATCAAAAACGTTCCCTTTCAATTCATCCTGCCACCGGTCCATAGACTTCCATTTGCGGGCCCTACCCTCTGGAATAGAAAGAGCGGCGGCGATATCTTTTAGCTTCATCGTCCCGCCGCTCTCCAGCCACATCTGTTTTGCCTTGTCCCGTTCGGGACTGCGCTCTCTTGCCATGCTACACAATCACCACCCCCTAGAGCAAATCTCATATAATTCTACTTTCCATCCGATGAAAGACTAAGAACATTATCTGGGAGGAATTAATAAATGAGTTTTGCTAATAACACTTCTGCAATTATTTACTGTTCTGTGATTATACTTTTGTGTATTGTAGATTGGATTTTATACTGTACAAACTTTAAATCGAATCTTAATAAACACTTAAATGTTAGAAAACAACATTCATCGAATAGTTATAATGCTACAAATGCTCTTTATAGATCATATAAACGCCTATCGGAATATAAGTTTAAAATATTAAAAATGAATATTAAAAGTTACAATCCAAATAATGATTATGTTGAGAAAATAATTGATTTCTTCTCGAAACTTATATTCACTATGGCCATTGCTATGATGGGATATGCTCTTACAACCTCAACATCCTTATTAACTTATTTGAATAATATTAAAAAAGAGGAGCAACAAAGTGATCATACTGCATGGATAGACAATGTTAATAACATTTTCAAAAATTATATTGAAGGATTTGAAACTTATGAGAAGCTATTTATTATTGCCTCAGCCTTATTCATCTTGACTGCCAATCATATCTTGATAAACACACTGAAAAAGAATCTTCATAAAAAACATCTTACTATTATTGAAGAAATAGAGAGAGAACGATCTTAAAAGTCATCCCTCTGCAATTTAATATCCAATTCGATCAGACGGTCCAGGTCCTGCACCGTCTGCATTTTTATATTTCCGGCCTGTAGGTCTTTGACCCACTGTGCTATGCCAGCCTTAACAATCTTCCGATATTGCGCCTTGGATTCGAGGATTCCCTCGATGATTTCTATTTCTCGCTGTAGTAATGCATCTTGTTGTTCGTTGTCTGTTCCCATTGTCGTATCCCTCGGCTTTCCTATATACTGGAATGCGAGACAGCGGATGTTCGTAAAATGCCACGCGTGGCGGGCCGCTGTCTCAGCCGGGGGATACCCTGGTCGGATAGGGGGACGTTAGCGCGTCCTCCTTTTTCCTATGCTACGGGTTCAGCCCGATGCAACAGGACCGGCTCGATGCCGGTGCTCTCCAGGAATCGTTTTTTAATTACATCGCAAAAGATCGGGTCCAGCTCCAATGTCCGGCATGTCCGGTCCATCTGATCGCACGTCATAAGCGTGGAGCCGCTGCCGCCAAAGAAATCGACTATCACGTCACCACGCTGGCTGCTGTTGCTGATCGGAATAGCCAGCAGATCGAGCGGCTTTTGAGTAGGATGAACATACTTGTTCACATCGCCACGCGAAACCTCCCATACTGTCTCCGGCAGCGGGTCCTCAACAGGTATGCCTGCCTTCCATACCGTTGTCTGTGTCCGATCACCGTACCAGGCAGGAGCTTTCCCCTTCAGGTGGGCATAAAAGACTGGCTCATGCTTAAAACGGTACTGCGCCCAGCCGAAGGATGCTGCATTCTTAACCCAAATACATTGAGTCCGACTGACAATACCAGCAGCGTTCATGGCATCCTCAAAATCACGTTGATAGGAGGATGGATGAAATACATAGATTGCTGCTGTGGGCTCCATCACCACTGATAGTTAGAAAAAATGGCATACAAAAAGCCCGCGAAGTCCTCGGCGGGCATGTTGTCGTTCATTATGCTGCTGCGGCCATCAGCGGCCAAGCGTGCTGAACTGCTTTCAAAAGCGACATTGTAAGGCGGATCAGTGACCACCAGCGCTGCTTTGGCTCCGTCCATCAAAAGCGCCACGTCATCAGGATTGGTTGCATCTCCACACACCAAGCGGTGCCGACCAAGCCGCCATACATCCCCGCGCCTGGTCTCCGGCTCCTTGATTTCATCCAGAGCACGCTGAACATCAAAATCATCGTCGGTAACGGGAGGGTCGACAGCTTCATCCTGTGGAACAGCAAACTCTGTCGACAGATCCTCGATCTCGTCTAAATCGAAACCGGAAAGGGACAGATCCGCTCCGTTCACCTGCAGCTCATCGAGCAGACGGTATAAAGCTTCGTCGTCCCAACTCCCGCTAACCTTATTAAGCGCTAGGTTGAGAAGCTTCTCCTGCTGATCGTCCAGGTCAACAACACTTACAGTCAGCTCCGTATGACCCATCTCGTTAACCATGATCTTGTATCGCTGATGGCCACCGACCATGTTCCCGGTGCGCTCATTCCAGACGACGGGCTCCACATAACCAAAGGATTCGATGCTAGCTTTCAGCTTCTCGTATTCAGCATCGCCTGGCTGAAGGTCAGCACGTGGGTTGTATGCTGCTGCGTTGATCCGGTCTATCGAAATGATCTGAAGGTTCATGTTCATTGCTCCTTCCCAATAGAAAAAAGCCATCTTTAGATAGATGACTTTTCTTTAATACTTCTGTATCTTTCATAAAAATCAAATTCTTTAAGTAATAATAATTCGTGTTGCTCATTAGCAAATGCAGTATAGAGGATATAAATTTCCGTATCACTAGTATCCATGTTCAATAAATTACTGAGAACCTTCTTTTGTTTTTTATCCAAATCTAATTCTTTTATATACTGCAATGTGTAAAAAAAAGAGCGATAAAAGCCTTGAAGAACCGCATCGTCTTTTGCTATAGGTCGATTCATTTCCCTACTCCGCTTGGCTAATACGGTTAGAGCCAGTATTCCCTTCTCATCCTGACCATTTATTTGATAGCGAATATTATCTATCCTTTTATTTTTACTTTTTATTAACTCGTTCACTGTTGTCATAGCTATCTGAAGATTCATTAAATTTCTTTGGCTTTCAAGCTGATCAGCAGAACGGGCTGTTTCTTCACGCTGCATTCTTAATTCTTCTGTCTGCATCTCTATTGCTTGCCTTTGAAGCGACAACTCTTCTGTTTGCATTTCTATGGCCTTCTTTTGCTCCTGCAGTTCATCTCTCTGGACTGAAATAGTGTAAATGAGCCCAGCAAAAGCAAGGCCTGAGAACAGTGCATTCACTGCTCCGAACATATCTCCAAACGTTCCACGGTAACTAGCGTTTATCCATGTATTAATAGCCCATCCTGAACCTGCCCACACTCCAAAAATTCCTAAAGCAATCAATACAATATAAATCTTTCTCATCTGACCACTCCTCATCTATATCTGACACAACATCTTCCAGTATCAGACAATAAATGACGGTGGTCAAGGATGAAATTAGTGCTCTTTTGTGTTGAGTTGGTTTCCACTATTCGGGTAGGTGGCTAACAGGCTGTCAGAGCGTGTGTATGCCCTCTCTCTGCTTTCATCTGCGCTCCTTCCGGCATTCGTCCGAGCAACAGGAAACAAGCTCAGAATAGCTCACATTTTGTCGTATATGGGCAAAAGAAAAAGCACCACAATGGGTGCCTTAACTATTATTTCAATCGCTGTTCTAAAGCCTCGCTGATCATTCCTTCAACTTGTGCATGAATCATCCTATTATTTGTATCGATTATACCTGCCACAGTATTGATGATTATTTCATCTTGAATACCTGCATTTCTCAACATGTTTTTAACTCTTTCTATTTCAATGCCAAAGGTTTCAATTTCAAAGGACAAACTGACCACCTCCCTTCGACATCAAAATTCGACATTCAGGAGGGCTTATCCTTTTTCACACAAGCTGTACGGGAACAAAACTGCTTTACACCATCCCATCTCCCCCAAGCACAACCTTTGCATTTCTTCGGCTGTTTTGGTGGACCTTTCAACGGGAGCAAAATTCCTTTCTTCTGCTTCTTCTTCAAACCAAAAATCCTTTCAAAAGGCAATAAAAAAAGCCACCCAAATGAGTGACTTGTGTCTGCCTATGTATTTATAGCACCAAAGTAACAGAGGCGCTCATTTAAAACCCGAAAAAATAAACAACGATAAAACCTATTCCCGCAAGCGGGATGCAACACGCTGCGCTGTTGCATAAAAGCATTTGTACTTAGTAACAAGAGAGGAAGAACAAGACCATTTTACAAATTGTTGAAAATGTCCGTCAAACGATCACCTAAGAAAATATCTTCAAATGAAATAGCCAACAGGGTATATTCTTTGAAATGCTCACTTTTTTAGAGTTACCCATACTTACAATAAATGCCCCTTACTACACAATATAAAACTATGCAGCAGGGGCATACAATTCAATACTAGATCAGCTTACAGCACTTGTATTTGAATTACAATTCACTTCTTGTCGAAGCTAATTTACCATAAGCTTGACCTGACATTTTAGTATTACTTGTGTTAAAAGTAGCGTAGAATCTTCCAGTAGGCCAAGCTGAACTGCTAATCCAACTAAAAGTATCTCCCGGGGCTATCCTTACCTCAGTTCCACTCATAACCGAACCACTAGATGAGTCTTTGTGTACGGCGAATTTAATCGTTTCGGTACCTGTATTCCTCACCCATAACTTAACATAACCCATTCCCGCAGGGATAGAGAAAGACGCTTCTGATTGTTGACCGCCCAATGTCGTATCAAACGCGGGCTGTGTGGATTGAGGAGTGATAATATGATCCCCTGTTGTTGGTGTATTCACATCGATCGATGTGTTTGCAGATTGGGAAGCTGCTGTTGTGTCAGTTGTAGCTGGTGCAACATCGGTCGTAGCTGCGGCAGAAGCAGTTAATGGAATTGCAAGAGCTAAAGACAAAACAGATACTACAGAAGCTTTTTTAATATTTTTCATGTTCAGAAACCTTCTTCCTTTTAATTTTTTGTACCTGCGTACTTTATCAATCAAATTGATTATGTAAAAAATCTATTTATGCCTTCCTGATCAATAAAGTTTTTTACAGGTAGTTATCTACGTTTACATTATAAGTCTTTTATTGTAATTATTCAACAATAAAATGGATTTACATTCCATATTGTTATTTAAGGCACGCTGCGGAATTGAACCGCGCAAGGGTTCTGTCCGGGTCTGTATGATGTTTCCGCTGGTTAACTGGTTCCTTGCCGCCTGCGCGTGCCATAAATCCCCGGAGTGGTCCGGGGAGTGACTCTGGATATTGCTGAATTACAGGAGCTCTGCTGCGAGCTGCTTGAGAACCAACGGCGTTGGGATGAGCTGGCCGTCACCTTTGTTGCCCTTGACGTAAGCATTGTCCTCATAGGCATAATATACAACGCCTTGCCCCTCAACGACTGGATAGCCGCTCTCGTCGTCAGTCAGGCTTGTTTGTACGTGCTTGCCGTGCTGCGAAGCATGCTCCTCATCGTGTAAGCGCAGGATACCGTCCTTACTCAAAAATGCGAAACGTGGTTTTGTAGACATGTTTTATTCCTCCGGATATAGTTTATTAGGAAAATGGGCAACAAAAAAAGGACCGACGCATTCGCCAGCCCTTCGTCTGTTCCCTTCATTTCCACGCTATCAATATACCACGGTAAAATCGTCATGTGGTCTTCAAAATATCCCGATATGCCCCGAAAAACACCAGTTTGTCATCAAAATTCTCTCCGAATCTCTTCAAAGAATCCCATGACCTTCAGCGTGTTTGCGATGGACTCAATCCCGTCATCGATCCGGCGATCTACCGTACTATGAGCAACCCCTCGACGCATAAACAAAATTGTTTCCTTGCGGCTATACCCTTGGATGAAACGGATATCAATGGCCTCCTTCACTTCTGAATCAATGATTAACCAATGTGCTCGGCTGATCATTGATGTGAATTTACGGTATTGGTTATATACCCATTTCTGCTTTTCATCCAGAATCGTGGCGTTGGCCGTCTTGTCCGCATGCAGATCGGTCTGATCTATCCGACGAGCTGCCTCACCATCAATGGCCACCTGAGCCATTTCACGTTGATAGTTTTCATAGTCAGACATAAACAGAGTCATCAATTTATATTTGCTGAGGTAGAACTCGGTCTGTTTGATTTCTTCCTTCGATGCTTCAGCGAAAAGTTCCCCTTGTCCCCACGCCATCGCCATTCCCCTCATTCCCCTTTGTCATATGATATAATGTCATGAGGAATGAATAGTTACTGTAGACCCCCGCGAGCCCGGCCAAGGAATGCGGGGGTTGTTTGTATTACTCCGGGATGCATGTCCTACAAAAATCATGCCACTCAGCTTGACAGTCTTCCAAGCTCCATCCTGCCACAAGATCAGCAGGATAACCGTATTCTATCAATAACTGACGATAATCTTTCATCACTGTCTCCCCCAATACGTAGATGCCATACAAAGTACGATAAACATGATTGTTACCCATAGAATGTTCTTATCCATGAAATCCCACACAGTCATAATGTGCTGCTCCTTTCACGACTTTTCGGTGCGTACTTATTAAGGTCCTTCGCTTTTATGCTCCGCATAACCAACTCATGGGTGACTCGAATTTTCGGGATACCCAGTTGCTTGGCGATCTCCGACCGAGGAACCCCGTTCCAATTCATTTCCCAAATGCGGCGGCTGATCTCCGGCGACAACCGCATGTGCAGATCAGCCATGATCAGATCCGGTGTCTCTACTAGCTCACCATCGTAATTTGAGGGCTTAGCTTCTTTTATGGTGCCTCCGGTACGATATTGGCGCTTAATCATATGAAAGTTCCTTTCTGAGTGCCATTGGTGTAATTGACAGCGCGGCGTATCCTTCCGGTACAAATGGAGCGCCACGCAAGATATGCGTTACAACGAAGCTGCTAGAGCGCCATGTAAAACGGTTAGCCTCCGCGTCCCACTCATTAAGATGGAGAACATCTCCAACAGCAAACTCACGATCATCTTCCCTCCGAATTTCAACAGTCTTACGTTTCAATGGATTGAAATGAGTCACAGCTTCATAATGCTCCGGCAGAATTTTAAGATTGTGTAAGGTCATTTGAATCACCCGTCACTACATCGAATAAATCCGGTGTAATAAACGTTCCTTTTAAATGTTCTGGTGAAGTGACTTCGTATAATGTACATGGCTCATAGAAAGCATGACGTACAATAATTTCGGTCCCTTCTTCCATTGTTTCTCCCGACAGCAGAGAGGTGACATGCTGGTTTACTATGGCCTTCATTGCTTGTCCCCTCCTTGGGGAGCAGCAAAGTCGAATACTTCAACTTCGTTGCCCTCTGGTGTAAGAATGAGTCGCCCTTTTCCAAGAGTGCCCATGAGCCCGTATGCCGCCCAATTGCATCCTTTGCTTTTATCGATCCGACCAATGCATCTTTGATAGGAGGTATTGGCAGCCTGGTCTTTTTCAAGTCCGGCATCAACAAAATCTTTTGGCGATTGAACACCGCTGCAAGCAGGACAAACAAATTTCCATTCGCTTGCTTTATCTCCGAACAACTCTATAGCTTCCGTTCGCCATTCTTCCAATGTTTGTTTGATCATTCCGTTCAACTCCCCGTATTTTTGATTAGCCTGTCTTACAGAATTTTATAGCCTCCGAAACTAACCGCTGTGCATAGTCCACATTCGGTGGCTCCTGATAGAGAACTGCTTGAATGTCTTGTAAGTGAAGGAACATACGCTCCGCTATCCCGGCTTGCTGGCGGTCGGCTGCTGCGGGGTCATATCCCAGTAACCGTATTGCCTCGTCCAGCTCAACACGCATATCCATTAGCCGCTGCACCGCAGCGTTAACGTTCGCCAAGGTTCACACCTCCAAAGGGCCGAAGTCCCTATATATTCAAACTCAATTGCCCAACCTGTCCCGCTGCAATCGGGTTGATCCAAAGGACTTCAGTCCGGATCCGTCCGGCTTCTGCCTTGACTACCTTTGTCTCTTTCCGCCATCCGCCCAATGATTTTTCATATAGGGGATGCTCATACCCGCTCAATAGAACAGGCCCGGGATGCTTGATCAATGCGTTCAGCAGCACGATATGATCCTCATCGTTCATTTCAACTTTGTACATTCGCTTGCTACGAGTAGAAAGGAGATAAGGCGGATCAGCATAAACAAGGACTTCGGGACGTTTGTAACGCTCCAGCAGCTTAACGGCAGGCTGACACTCGATTTGAACATTCCTCAGCCTGTCAGTAACCTGCATGATCTTGTCCGGTAACAGTTGCCAATCCCGAGCAGGATGTGGCGCGTTCAAATCTATGATGTGGCGCCATCCGGTCCGGTCACTGGTCTTTCCTCCTCGTGCCATCCAACAGCGAACTAAAAAGCGTCTTGCACGTTCAACGTTACTACCTTCGTTTTCATAACCTTTGTAATACTCAGCTCTAGCGTATGGAGTCCAATGAATAAGTCTGGCCAGTTCTTCCGGCTGGTCCCGAATAATCTGAAAAAGATTGGACACTTCCCCATCCAGGTCATTCACCGTTTCAAGTGAAGACCTTCCTTTATTGAAAAGCACAGCTCCGCTTCCGAAAAACGGCTCCAGGTACGTTGTGTGCGGTGGCATATTACTGATAATCCAATCAGCCATGCTCCATTTGCTGCCGGGATAGTGCAATATGCGTGGTGCTTTCAAATTACAGCCGCCTCCTTTCGCGGCCTACCCCTTCGCTCAGCCTCTTCATCATCCCAACGATATATGAAGCCGTCTGGAGCAAGCTCACTTTTCACCTTTCCGTTACACCGATCTATGATTGTTTGATAACTCATGAAGTTCTCACGAGCTGCACATCTTGCGCTCCTGTATATCTCCACGACTTCCTTCTCGCAAGAAAGCTTCATCACCGCTTTACGTGAGCCGCCGCCTGTCTTCTTGCCTAATTCCTTTCTGGAAATATAGCCTAAATTGTTGATCCAATTGTCCAAGCGATTACCATTCTTGTGATACACTACCTGACCCTGTGCCGGTGGAGACAAAAATGTCCTCTGCATTAGCTTGTGAATGCGTTCCTCTTTGCGGCTACCATCAGGACCAGTTAGACGCACAACATATATGCCTTTCTTGAGCGTAGGTATCAAAGGAGTGGGCTTGGACGATTTCCATAAGCGCCGAACATCCCCACGGTGATTGATTTCGTAATTGGGATAGCCAGGGATTCCTTTATATTGACCATGCTCTAATTTATCTGACATGGCATCGTTCCTCCTGACCGAAAGCTCACCTTGTTTTCAACTCCAGAAACTGCATGCTAGACAGTTCTCCAATTCGATATTCAGCTTGGACCAAATCTAACAACCCGAGCATCTGAAAGCTATGAGCTATCTTTTTTATCGCTGCCCTTCTGCGGTCAGCAAACGTACTACCGCTAATTGGATATATGTCGCTCCGGTAACCTTTCTCCATATACGACTGAGCTGCAAGATACCTCATACCCTTGATATACAGGAGATCCAATATAGTTCGCTCGTATGGGTTAATTACGTTATTGATGGTAGTCTGTATAATTTTAGAGAGCGTTTTGTACAGGAAGTACCACTCTGGACGTTTATATTTAAGGATTGTGGCCCTCGTTTGCCTAACATAACCTTTAGAACTCTCATAACTACTCAGAGAAATGCTGGACTTTACAGCAAATTCATAGTCTCCAATTATCCTGATCATCTCGGGATTTATCGAAAGCAAGTATTCTGCCTTGTTAAGTTCTTCAGCAGAAACTCCAACATGCTCACCTGATACGTTCTTGAGAGCTTTATTCAATTCAACAATTCTTATTTGTGCCAAGACCAACACCCTCCTTTCTCAACGTGGGATATATTTAATCCGAACGTGCAGATCTTTTAACGAAAAATTACGATCAGTTTCTAGGCAATAGTCCTGCATTATGACCAATCCGAGACAGCGCCCACCGATCACCATCATCATTCTGGACAAGATATTCAATAGGCTCGCCGGAAGTAAGTTCACGTCCATGGAAGGAGTAACGTCCGTTCGACTGTTTTATCAGCACGCCTTCATCGACAACTTCGGCAAACGTCTGAACCAGCAATCGGTTCGCATCATCCAACATGTCACCGATGCGATAAAACATCCCCCGCAAATACATGTCTTCCGGATCATTTCGGTCGTAATGGGACGTCCAGCTTTCCTCCGCCTGAACAATCATGCTAGTAATCTTCTCGATCCGTGAAAGCAGGTTTTCCAACTCCATATGGATCTGATTTTTAATAGATTCACTCATGAATATCTTCCTCTCCAACTGAAATAAGATCGTATGTTCCGTTTATAGAATGCAGGTGGCCACCGTAGCCCGTTAGGGTAGGGGCCACGCTGCTTTATTAAGGGAACGGCTTACGCCGCTCCACCATTTTTCATTTGTTTAGCAACCTTTTTCTTATAAGCAGACCATTTTGTAGTGAGCTGGCCGCTGGTCAGGCCAATGCTTGTTGCAATCTGCATCCATGTCTTGCCCTCTTCCCGACGCTGCTGAAGCAATGTAGGGAAATCCACAGTGATGTCCTCAAAGGTTGGACGAGCCTTCAAAATGTAGTTCTCCAGCTCATCCTTATCGACTACCGGCTCGGAATCTGTGTCAGTAGCAGGATTTGAGTCGTCTTCTGGCTTGTTGTCGTCCTTAGATTCATTTTCTCCAGTCTGCTCGGACAAGTCAGTATTAGCACCTTCTCGCTCCTCCTGCTGATCGTCATTTTGTTGATCATCCGGCTGACCTCCTACTAACTCATCAGCTTTCGGCGGTACCGTATTGACTTGGCCTTTGCGCCATTCATCCCACTTGGCAGCCATTGGCGCGACCCGCTTGCGGTATTCATCCACCATAACCACAAACACGCCTACACCCATACCGATATCTGCAGCTATTTTCAGATAGGTATCTCCACTGGCCAAACGATCTGTAATTTCCAAAAAGTCATACGGCATGTCGTCAAAGCGTGGCGCCAGACCGCTGAGTATAAAATCCTGAATAATTTCAAGGTCAATTTGCTCTGGATCAGCTTTAACCTCCACTTTCTCAGGAGGAAGCCCAAGATCCATGGAGAGCTGCTCTCCTTCCGGCTTCGCTACTGATACCACACCACCATCATCCACGGTGTATTTCGTGATTGGCTTGCCCGTTCTGGCATTCTTCAAAACTTTGTATGTGACAATCTGTGAATCCAAACCTCCGATAACTTTAAGCTCCAGCATGCTTTGAAGCGTATTGTATTGGCCGTCCAGCTCAGAAGCTGGGATACTGATTGTAATTTCCGTTTCTTCCGATGACTTGAGATTGATCTTTTTAACCGTACCTTTGAAATTTATATAGCTCATCTTTAAGCCACTCCCTTAATGAAATTTTGATGATAGGCCCAGCAGAGTGCGATAGCGTCTGAAGGATCAAAAAGGCGCTCCCTCACGTCCCCAATTTTGTACTTGCCCCGTGGATCATTCTTCTTGTACAGAACAGGAACCGCAATTTCGTCATAGTCCAGGTCAAAGAGCATTTGCATTTCAAGAGCAACTGTTTCTTTATCCGCATTCCCTTTGCCGGTCTGAATTTTGAGCTCTGGAGGACGGATGCCCACAATCGGCTTACCCAAATGCATCGCAGCTAAGGAAACTGAAGTATACGCCCCAACAAGTGCTAACACACTGTTGGCATTTTTAAAGTGAACCGGACGCTCCAGTACAATTAATTCCGGTTCTTCCTGCTCGATCAGTCGGAATGTGTCCTGATAAATGGCATCCAGAACCCCAGGCATTGTAATTGCTGAAAAGTCCCTCAATCCAAAGTCTATCGGCTCACCGTTTCGCATTGTGGCCCAACCAGCAAAATTGGTGCCGTGGTCAATCCCCATAATCTTCAAAGCAGCTTCCCCCTCTTCTTGCGCTTACGTGACTGCTTGACCAACAACATACTATGATCAAGGACAAACACTTCACCCAGCACCTTGCCGCCTTCGTCTCGGACAGTTTGCCTTATCCGAGTTTGATACAGTGAGTCTTTTATCTGACGTCGCATGACCTGTCCCTTCCTGTGATGGGCCAGTTACCAAGAATCAAGCCAAACTCAGCCATTCCTTCAGCTAGCTCGGTCTGATCGATGTCTGGCAGCTCCTCGAGTAATTCCGACTCGCTCGGCACTTGTCCAGTCCGTAAATAGCGGTGTTTCATGTATTCAAAGATTGTCCAGCGGCTCCACGGACTGCCCATCAAGCCCCCCGCCGAATGACCCGCTTTTTAAGACCGGATTTGCTGATTAGCACCATTTCCAAATCCGTGTCCAGCACCACCAACCATGTGCCAGGCTTTAGCTTCCATGCCTTCATTTCCTCTTTCTGGCGGCGGGTCGGCCGCGATGGCCGTGTCTGTTTCCCCATGTTCGTTCCTCCCCTATGCGATTTGTTGTGTCTCTTTCTCAAATCTGAGTTTCACCAGCCCGGTAGGGCCATTACGTTGTTTTGCGAGGTTGATTTCCAAAATACCTGGGTCCGGTGTGTCAGGATTGTAGTATTCGTCCCTGTACAGCAGCATGATATCGTCAGCAACCGCGCTGATTGCCGCACTGCCTGATAAGTCCGAAACGAACGGCCTTTTATTCTGCCGGCTCTCCACATCCTGCTTGACCTGTGATAAACCGATCAATGCACAATCGCAATCCTTTGCAGCTTTCCGTAGCTTCTGACATACCCGATGCAATCCAGAACCGCTGTTGTCGTTGCGTTCAGCAGGCTCAATCACTTCTTGCAAGTAATCTACGATGACCAAATCAAGTCCTTCTTGCCGCTTCAATCGGCGCATTTCAGAACAAATGTACTCAGCAGTCACCCCGCGACTGTCGTCGATATGAATTTTTCGTAAAAACTCCATCTGCGTAGAAATGCGCTCGATCTGTACTGACTTCAGATGGCCTGAACGTATCGCCTGCAGAGGAATACTGCATAAATTAGCGATCATCCTGTTATAAATCTGTGCTTTGGACATTTCCAAGCTAAAGTCCGCAACCTTATGTCCCCGCTGGGTAGCCCGCATCTTGATTTCATTGGCAACCGCTGATTTACCCATACTGGTCCGAGCGCCAATGACAATCAGGTTAGTACGCTGGAACCCTAGTGTCAGCCGATCCAATGCTGACCAGCCCGTCATAATGCCAAGAGCTCGGGCAGGGTCCTGTGTTTTAAGCACCAAGTCCTCATACCACTGGATGATGTCGTCCACAGTGGTATCTTCCCGCAAAGCTTTCGGCCGGATATCCAAAGAGCGCTGTTCAAATTGATCCAACAATTCCTCAAATCCACCCGCTGACATATCCATGAATTTTTCACGGTACTCACCAACCAAATCCAGTGCTTTACGACGAGCATCGGTTTCAATGAGCTGCCTGATATTCTGCTCCAATATGGAAATTGAGAAGGCTGAGCTAGTTAGTTCGGAAAGGTAGGAAACTCCCCCCACCTTCTCCATATGCTTTTCAAACACCGTTACCAATCTGGTCATGGACAGCTCCTGCCCCATCCGGTGTAGTTCTTGGATCATCTTCAATAGGTTTCGATGCCAAGGGTGTGTGAATAAGCTTGGTTCAAGCGTGACCGCAACTTCGCCTACCAGCGTAGGGTCCAGAAAAAAAGAACCTAAAATTTCGACCTCAAGTAACTCCGTATTCAGCAAGTCGCTTTTCATCTGCCTTTCTCATCAAAATCGTAATAGGATCGTCTTCCTGAATATTCACTTCCGATGGTGAAGCCCGATCTGTCCGGCGGTCTGTTTCTGGCCCCCCGCGTTTACGGTATCCTTCCAGCGTACCCCGGACATAAGCCAGGCTCTTTTTATTCTGCCGGACGGATTCACGCATAGCTTTTAGCAGCCACTCTCCGCCATAATCGTCAAACAAGACCCCAAGGTCCTCGGTTTCAAACTGGGTAACCTTCCCTGCATCCGTAAAATTGTTTTCGTAAGCACGGTAGATATAGCCAAAGGAATAGTCTGAAGGAAGACGACCACCGCCTCCGTTCTCTGTACCTATTCCCTGTAAAGTATCTAAAGAAGTAGTAGTGTTTTTTTTAATAATTGCTTTAAAGATTGTTTTAGAGAGCCAAAATCCCTTGGTACTACTGGAGAAATCACGTTTCACACTTCCCTTTTTAGGAAGTCTAAACTTCCTTTTTCGGGAAGTAACTTCCCTTTTTAGGAACTGACTTCCCATTTAAGGAATCGTTATTCACTTCCCTTTTTGGGAAGTCGCTTCCCTTTTCAGGAAGTTTTTTTGATAAATTTGGTGATGTATTTTCGATATTTAAACGAACCAATTCATTCATTTTTCGAGAGTCGAACGCAGATACTGTTTCAATCTCCCACTGGTCAAAATGCTTATTAAATTGGTAGGCATTTAGTGAAGGTTCTCTGAATATCACCTTGCATTCGACCAACGTGTCCAATGCTTCTCGGATATAATTTTGACGAACACCGCACAATTCAAAGTCCTTTAGTTGTGGAATGATTGCCGATGGCTTCCCACACCCCCAACTCAGCGTAAGAATAAAATCAATGATGTTTCGCTGCCGCTGAGTGAACTTCCGCCGGATCAGCTCTCGATGTATTTCGTGTGATATTCGTATGTGCGCGTCCGTAGGCTGAGGATTGACACTGGAATCCACCGGCTTCACCACCTAATCTCTTGCGATTTTTATATAAATACCGTTCGCTTCTTCACGCCGCCCCGAATCATTTACAAACTCTGCTCCCTATCATCCCGCAGAAATATATAAGGGTACTTAGCTCGGACTGTCGTCCAACCTGGATAACCTCGCGCGAAGTATTCTCGTACCTCACGCTTAAAAGCTTCCGGGTCGGATTCCTTGATTCTCCAAATGTGTTCACCGATCATGCTGCGCAACAGCGGTTTACCAGTGATCGCATCTATGTTGCTCATTCAAGATCTAATTCGTCCTGGCCCGATCCAGCATCAGGTTGCTTCGGATCAGTGTCATTCGACGGATTATCATCACCTTCATTCGGAACTTGCGGCATATCAAAAGTAAATGGTTCATCGTTCGGCGTGATATCCTTCCGCACCGTCTCATCTTTCGTTACCGCAGAAGCGATTTCCACACTGATAGGAAGCCATTTCCATCCAGACCGAACAACCGTCTTTTTGCACATCTCGGTGTAATCCGTTACCCATGGCCCTTTACTAGATGCTTTCGAACGCTTCTTATGCTCCTCAATCTCGCTGATCGGCATGTAATGGATAAAATGACCGCCGTCATTAAACTTGGCAACCATATAAGCCCCAATGATCTTCCCTGACTCGGCAGGTTGAGCGTCCTTGCGCAAAAACCAAGGGATGTGTTTTAAGTTTTCCTCTAGCCCATACGTCAGTTCAATGAAATCATTTTCATAGACTTCGTGAGCGGCAATAGATTGAATATTGCCTGACCGCCGCGCCAGATCAATCATTCCCTTATATCCAATAATGAACGTTGCTTCCGTTCCGTATGGAATAATGTAGCAATGACCAATCAACCCTGGCTCAAGCCCAAGTTGCGCAGCCTGCATAACTGCCCCCATTAATGAAGGGATGGAACACTCTAATAACTTAGGTGTTGTACGAATTGTAGTCAGGGCAATTCGACTGAGACGTTCAATATTCATGTGCTTGGGCATGGCCTCAGCAATTTGGTACTCCATCTTTTTCAAATAAGCTGCGATAGTTTGTGAGGGGGAAGGAGCAGGAGCGTTATTCGCCCCAGCCGCTTTATTTTGGAGCTTGTTTTCCAGTGATGCTCCTGTACTGCGTTGTCCTGCCATAATGGCCTCCTTATTTCACCAAGAAACGTCGGGATGACGTGGTGTTTGCGTATTTTTCATAGATGTGTGGCTGCTCCTGCTTTAAGCGTTTAGTGTCCAGGCGCGTCATATTGCTGGATTTCCATGTAACCAAAGGCTCACCGTTGTAGGTGGCAACCTCATTTTCGCCAATGGTAGCCTTCAACTCGTTTTCAAGCCGCTTGACCTGTTCCGTAGCCGCTTGTGCGTCCTCTTTGGCGGCAATGAGCTTGTCCACCAGTAAGGCCTGCTCTTTCTCCAGCGTAATTTCTGTCGCAGGACGAGAGGCAGGATACAAGCGGTTCAACAGATCGGTTGACGCATCACTACCATCCACCATCGGTGGAACACGTGAAATCACATGATTGTTCCAAAACTCGTCCTCGATCTGTATGAGAGAATCAATAATGCCCTCATTTCGCTCGACCAGCTTGTATTGGAATTTCTGGCCACCGATCAAAACAGCGAAGTACCCATAATCCACACCAAGAACAGCCATGTAATGTTGAAGCTGAATGGCGTACTCATCAGGAACCTGATCGTCGGCCCATTCGGCCAGCTTATAGGCACTGGCCGTTTTACATTCCAGAATGCCGATACCACGGCCACCCTTATCCAAAATCAGACGGTCCACGTTACCCAACATAAATTTATGTTCAGGGTGCTGATAAAGCTTGTTACTGCGTTGCACACGCAATCCGGTTTGATTCATAAACTCACGGGCGACCAAATCTTCTAACTGATTGCCCCAGTATGCTGCCTCTCCCGGCTCGTCCGGTACAATCTGATCCGTTTTCTCAAGAAACACACCAACAGGTGATTTATACCGATTCAGTCCAGCGACAGCAGAAGCGTCAGAACCGCCGATACCCCGTTTACGCAGTTTCAGCCATTCATCCCGATCAATTCCCTTTGTGACAGCAGCTACATTCATAGCCATATGCCTATCGCTCCCTCTTGTTCGGTAAGCCCCCATCTGCTACGATAGGGGCAAGCAAATATTTTGTTTTCAATGTACTGAGATGACCCGTTGCAGCGGGTCATTTTTCATTTTCATCATGTTCCGCGATCTGTCGGTACTCGACGATCACAGGTGCATTCTCAATGCTGACGATAAGCTCATCATCTTCATCTAAAATATGAAATTCAGAATGGACATTATTTTCATACTCCGTACCGACTTGCTTAATCTCAATGACTTCGCAGCCGTTTTGCTCCGTCCCAACTTCAAAAATTCTTGTTGGATTAGAGACAACGGTCAAACGTTGAATAACTTGCACAAGGTCCCCTCCCTTCATATGTACTTTCAAAGCAGACTGGATTCGAACCAGTAGCCAGGCGCGCTCCGTCGTTTTCCGCCTGATACTCTCACCATCGCGTGTACACGTACCATCGTGCCTCTGCTTTGAGATGCGTCAGCCGCATCTTCCGACGCCGTACGGGAGTTGGTTATGAAACCGTCCGACGCCGGAAGACAAGGCCGACATGGCCTGTCCGTTGCCAGCTTGTCATAAATTGCTGGCTACATGTTTCCGAAAACCTTCAATCGTTCCTCTGCTGGTAGAATCTTTAAGCTTAGCAAAGCATTATTCCATTGAAAGTATGCTTCGACTCGTTCCTGTTGTAGCTTCTGAAATTCAGGTGATACCACGGAACCGCCCGCCTGCAAAAAAGCATCTATTGCATCCGTATTGGCTTGTGTTCCGGCCTTCTTGTCCATAAAATTTTGAATGAGACGTTCAGACAATTGCTGTGTCATATACGCTCACCCTTGCTTTCTTCCACAGAAGGAGATAAAATGAGCAGCACAAGAGACTTTAAGCGAGTTCTCAAGTCGAGTGTCCGCCCTAGCCGGCGGGCATTTTTCATTTCACAGATTTCTCTTTCCAAAAACCAATCCCACGTACCATCCACTAACTGGTTGACTTCCAAGCGATTTCGCATTGCTTCGAGCTCAATAATCCGCTGCTGTACAATTTCCATTCGATCCCCTCATTTCATATATTTTTTAGCCTTCAGATCAGCGCGGTGTTCTTTCCACGTCGCCAGCCACGAAAATGAATACTCCTTACATAGAACCGCAGCAAAATGAGTAAGAGCTGTAATAGCTTCAACCGTCTCCATTAGCAGACGCTTCATGCTCTGGCGCTCAGAATCAGTAAGCTGGTCAGCCGTTTTGCTAATTGGAACCTCAGCAGATAATGTAAGAACCTCCCTCATTTCTTCAACCGTCTTGAACAGTACGCTTGCCCTATGTAGGTCTACATTGTCCAGCCAGGGTGCAAAGGCTCCGCCTGTCACTTCCCCGGCTGCTGCAATGAAGAGTTGGCCGTCGTCATAATGCTCTGCTGCTTGCTGCATGACCTCCTTCGATGGCTTTCGGGAACCATTGATGATCTTTCCAATTAGTGAAGCATCTACGTGGGTAGCTTGTCCGGCTGCGTTGCGCGTTTCACCCCGTCGTTTCAAAACTTCTTGAAGATTAGAACCAAATTGTCCGATTGACACTTACAAATCCTCTCCTTTGTCCGATTCTCACGTTTATTACGGACAGAGGGCTGATGTAGTATTAAGTTGTAAGTTCTTCCCCCATATCCCCTCAGCCCGCTGGAGCCGGTACAGCCCGGCGGGTTTCTTCTATTCATACCGCTCCTGATTTGTTTTGCTTAATCCATTCCAATGGCTCCGGCCAGAGAACTCGTTTGCCGCGAGCACCGCCGATGTTATATACAGGAAAGCCCGGCTCTTCGACCATGTCATAAGCCGCCTGCTTCCGAATTTTCATTCGTCTTGCCATTTCAGGAACCGTGATGATCTCACCATTGGTTTGATTCAATTAGTTCAACTCCTTTGTAGCCTCTCTCTCCCAAACTTCTGATAAAATGGGATTGTCCAGATCACATTTAGAAGAAGAAAGGAAGTGAAAAAGCTGTGAATAAATATGCACTTAAATTGTTAGAAACCGCATATAAGAATTACCGACAGTCAGGTATAGCTCGTGCTGATGTACGCGGAAGCAATGTTGAAGAGATTGCGTACTATTTCAATGCTGCTGAATTCTTAGTTGAACAAGACTTCATTACTCCTCTTTCCAACAACATTGGCTATGACAGCATTGATCTTTTTAACTCTGTCATACGTTATGAGCTTACTGAACTTGGATTACAACATGCATTCACTAAGTGGGAGAATTAAGCTTCACCGGAAACGAAAGTGTCAAAACACACTCAAGTTTCTGTTTATGCAACACAATATTTTTGAAGTGTTTGCGTAAGTCTTCTGGTGTCATTTGTTTAAACTCTTCAAGTAACAGTTCACAGAGGAATTGGGACTTTTCCTCATCGTTGCCCAGTTCCTCCTTGTATTGGGCCGCTAAGAACGTGTCCAAAACTTGGCGGATGTCCACCTATCCCACCTCCTTTGCTACAGAATTACTTCCTTCACTCAAAAATTCGACAACGGGTACATCAAGAGCTGATGCCAGCTTATTCAATATCGTGAGCGTAGGTTGCTTCGTTCCAGACTCCAGATAATGAATATGGGATTGCGACACTCCTGAGCGATTAGCTAATTCCTGTTGTGACCACTCTTTTTCCATCCGCAATTTTTTGAGCATGTTCATCTCTTCACCTCCGTGATTAGAATCTATCACTAATATGATAATTATTCAACACTATATTGATAAATCCTCGTAAAAAAATGTGGTATTATCACTATTAAGATATGTTTTTGAAATGAGTGATTCCATGGATGTTTCCCAGCGCTTGACCCAATTACGTGAATCTTTGAAGTTGAGTAAAAACCAACTTGCCAAGCGATCCGGCGTTTCGCAATCCTTCATCAGCTATATTGAGTTAGGACAACGGCAACCCACCTTAGATGTTATTGAACGTCTGTGCCAAGCATTAGGCATTACTGTTATACAATTTCTTCAAGAGTCCGAAGATGACTCACTTTCTCCTGATCTGCTCCAACTGATTGAAACAGCCAAGAAACTTACTCCGGAGCAACGAAAATCCCTTAACGACCTTTTGCAATCTTTTCTTCACAATTGATCAACAAAGTGTTTATTGCCCCCTCACGAAGCAATTCGTGAGTGAGTATCGGGTGAACTCAAGGAAACCTAAGTTCTATAGAATATGGCAATCTTGAGCCAAGCCGAGGGAATTTCGCTTGTGTACCTCGGAAGGTGCAACGCATAGACGGTGAGGACGATTACCAATAATCCGCCCACGAGCGCCCGACATCCCTTGCGGATGATGATGTATGCTGAACTGCATGGAAACATGTAGAGGTGTCGGATAAAAAGCCGATACGATAACAACCTTGATCTTCTCTGCCGGTAAAGCAGCTAAAGACGCAATAAGTATTCTTGGGGGTGATTCGGCCATGAAGGATTTGATGGGACAAACGAATCGTATCCAAGAATCTATGGAGCAAGCTGGTCTCTTAAGTAAAAAGACAGCTACTTTCTTCGACGGCATTGTTTCTACTAAATCCGCTTCATTCTTAGGCGATACAGCAGACAGCGGTAAAACAACACTTTGTTTCCATGCAGCTCAGTAAACACCACCATCAAAACATGAAAAAAGGATGTGATCGTTCATGGCACAGATTAAGGACTGGACCATCGCCACCAGCGGGAACCGTTCAGAAATCTTCACCTCTGAAAAAGGAGATAGGTTTTTGATTAAAGATGAACAAGACGATGTTGCCTTTATAAAACAAGGTGGAGAAAACATCGTGATCCAAAACGGTTCAATAAGCGTCATCATTGATGATGCTAATAAGAAAATAACAATTTACCGTTAAAGACTATTCTCCTCCACACGTAGTCGAGTGTGTTTGAACTTGTTCTTAGCATCTTCGAGAACACACTCGGCTTCCTCTATCGTGAGACTACGTTTAGCTAGCGTGTTCAAAACTTCAAGAGTGGCCTGCTATTGATCAAAATTGTCCACCTACCCCACCTCTTTGTTTATGAATTTACCATTTTGTTCTTTAAAGGAACATTTATCTTCAAAAAAATTTACTCCATGAAAAATTTAATACTTCAGCAATAGATTTTGCCGCTAATACCGAAGGTGTTTTATTACCATTTTCAATATTGGTGTAATAACTACGTGAGATCCTTGCCGCGCAAGCTACTTGTTCATGTGTCAATTGTGCAATCTCACGGTATGTCTTGAGCCATGTTCTCACTGTATCCCCCCCCCCCCCCTCGACTTGTTCCTTTAGGAAACTTAATAATGTGATTATATGTTACTAAAAAGAACAAGTCAACACTTATTTATACTGATAGGAACATTCATTTTAAGTTTCTTTTAGGAACGATATAATGTGGTATAAACAAATATAATCAAATAATTAATCTACCACCATCCAAGTAGCAATATCCGCTTTTCGCTTCATGTAACGAGGATGGAGTTGTATATACAAATATAATAATAACTCGAATAACTTACTTTTCCTTTTGATATATCTGTTTATGTTACGTTCTCGTTCAAAATATGAATACAAAGTTGGTGTGAACGTGCAAGTTTTTGGAAAAAGGCTGAAGGCTGAAAGAGAACGATGTAAATTAATTGACCCTAAATGGACTCAAGAGTATGTAGCTAATCTTTTAGGTGTGGCGAGGTCTACTTATACGGCTTACGAGAATGGTACAAAGCAACCTTCTATGAATACCTTAGCTAAGATTGCTGATACTTTTAATGTGAAAGTTGATTATCTATACGGCCGTTCAAATGATCCCAGTTCAGATTCTTCCCTTTCTCCACCTTCAGCTAAAGAAAATCTTTTTGTTAAAGATATGGAGCTAACTGATCAGGAACTGTTGAATAAGTATAATATTACTGTTGATGGCAAGACATTAACGCACGACGAAGCAAAAGATTTTATTGCTTTTGTTCGTTCAAAACGTTCTCTAAAATAGGCTTTAATTCATCAATAGGTATTTGCAGAATTTTTAGGATTTCTTCCGCCTTAACTTCAATTTTTTTATCGTTCAAAGTTAACACTTCCAGTGTCTAATTTTTTTTGCTCTCTAATTTACTAATCGATTAGATAATGACAACCTCATAACCAAAAATAACTCTGCGAGGCATGATCATGGCCATTAAACCTGGTCGTTGCCTGCTGAAGCAAAGATTGCGCGAAATTCGAAAAGATCAACAATGGTTAAGTGAAGTGACCGGGATTACCAAATCTCAAGTATCCGAGTACGCCAACAACAGGCGCTTGATGTCCCTAACAACCGCTATGAACATCGCAGCGGCCATTGGTTGCCATATTGACGATCTTTATGAGCGAATCGAATTCAGCAGCTCTGAGTGACCCTACGTCACTCTTGACCGGGCAATAGTTCGCGTTATAGCGAACTATTCATGCCGATCTTACCGTGCAGGTTCATATATATTTACATTTTGTACGCTCCTCTTACAGGAACGTGAAATGAAACATATATTGTCGAATTGATGGAGATTATGTTGTACATTGCATTACAAAACTAACTGTAGCATGATCAATTGGTCGGAGTCTGTCGAATTTTAGTGCGATCAAGCCAATTTCAAAGGGGCTTAAACCATGTTTAAGGGGGATTGACAAGCCTATAGTTTAGTTCTTATTCGTACAAAACTCCCATCATCAAAGATTATTTTGCTACCATGAGCATCCGTTTCAGTACGTCTAATCAGGTTCTCGTTTACAACTGTTGAGCGATCATACGACTTGAAACCATACTTGGCATACGCCTTTGAAACGTCCTTTAACGTTCTTAAGCCTATGTATGAGCCTGTTGAGGTATGGTAGGCAGGACATAATTCCTTACTCTTTGTTGGCTGCCACAAATCAATATAATTCACATCGTATAGCGAAATTTCGACAAAATCCGCGTTTGTGCCATCTCTATCGTGAATTTTTACACACGTTACTATCATGCTGACTACTCCTGTTGTTTTTACTTCATGATAGAACAGCATGTAAAAACCTACAAAGTATTACAAAATTAAATTCATAATTCGATAATAAATTTAACAAGATAAAATGAGCAAATTCCCAGCCGATGGGGTCATAAAAGGATGTAAAGAAAGATGTTCTATTCATTATTAATTGCAGTCAGTTCAGCTTCCTTTGTTCTTTTTCTCCTTTGGGGAATAATTTCTCTAGTCAGACGTACTAAAAAAGCTAGGTGGAGTTTTTTAATCTCTCTTTTGAGTTTAGTAATACTCTTCATAGTTACACCTAGCGATGAGTCTAAACCAGTATCTAAGGGGGACTTATCTCAATCACAGGATGATGTATCTTCTAAAGTAAGCACTGAGGATGGTGAAAGCACACCTTCATACAGTGATACTGATAAAAAAACTGCCCTTCAAATTGAAAGCGTCATTTATAAATATCAAAAAGAAATGGACCCTTATGAGCGGCGTGGCGCTGAGGTTTTTGACATGATAAAGGCTGATGAAATCGATGATTCTGCCATTTATAAAGAAATTCAACAAGTCAACGATAAATATAAAGAAACCAAAACAAACATTAATTCCATAAAAATTCCTGACGGGTTACATAGTGATCTAAAGGACGACTTGGAAAATATCTTGAAAAGTTTAAATGGATACTACACTTCCCGATCTTTAGCAAATGGATATCTCTCAAAGTACGTTAAAGAGTCGGATGAAACACACATAGATACAGTGAACCAGCAACTGATGTATGCCAAAGATTTTTCAAGACAGTATAAGATGTATGTAACTATGCTATTTGGAAAAACAGGGTTGCCTGATGACTTAAAAGAGAGAGAATAACAGAATAAATTTCCAAACGCTTGGATTTTAGATACAATAACATTTACCACTCATATAAACCTAAAGCCCTTTTCTGGGCTTTTATTTTAAAACAAAAATAGAACATACATTCTCAAATCCAATCAGGAGGTTCATCATGAGAGGGCATATAGCCAAAAAAGGTAAGAAGTATTATATAGTGATCGACTTGGATAAAGATGAAGTGACCAACAAAAGAAAACAGAAGTGGTTATCAGGATATGATCGAAAAAAAGATGCTGAGAAGGCGCTGCCTGGGGTTTTAACCAATTTTCAAAAGGGAACCTTTGTAGAACCTACAAAGAAAACATTCGGTGAGATTATGGAGACTTGGTTGCGTGATAAGAAGACATCAGTAAAGCATGGTACATGGAAATCATATGAATGGCTCGTTAACACTCATATTGTTCCCAATCTAGGAAAAATACAAATAACAAAATTAAAACCACAACATTTTCATGATCTGTACCATAGAACTCTGTTACCCAAATTGTCTGTTGGGTCAATAAAGAAAGCCCATGTTTTAATTTTAGATGCATTGAATCGAGCAGTGACTTGGGGGATTATATCTCAAAATGTGGCTTCTTCTGTTGCCCTGCCCCAAGGAAAAAAGAAAAAATTCGAGGTCTGGAATGAACATCAATTAAAAATATTCCTCGATGCTGCATCTGAAGATCAATACTTCCTGGCGTTCGAGCTCGCTGCCTCTACTGGCATGCGTCAAAGTGAGATACTTGCACTACCGCGAGCAGAGGTAGATTTACAGAGGAAAACGGCTTCGGTTCGACAAGCTTATACCATTTCTGAAATAGGACATGATCTTGATGATACTAAAAATGATAGCAGCATTCGCTCCATCGCACTGTTTGCTAATACCACTAGATTTTTGGAGAATCACTTTAGAAAGCAAGAGCATGAGCAAGCCAGAAATAAGCTATATAATGATTCAGGTCTAGTAATTCAAACGAGTGTGGGAACGCCTCTCGGACCCCGAAATCTAATGAGACATTACTATCGTATTTTGGACAGAATTGTAAAGGAACATCCCGATTTTCCTCGGATCCGTTTCCACGATCTGCGACACACTCATGCAACCCTACTTCTCAAAGCTGGTATCCATCCAAAGATCGTTCAAGAACGACTCGGACATTCGTCTATCAATGTAACTCTGGATACCTATTCACATGTTCTTCCGAATCTCCAAGAAGCAGTGTTAAAAAACATTGGCGATTCAATTACAGGAGAGAGCATTAGCACTAAAGAACCCACTTTACTAGACTAAAGGTTAGAAGAATGTTAGAAAAATGCTCACTCCAACAAAAAAGCGCGACCTCCAAAAAGCTTGGAAGCCGCGCTGTGCTTGTGTTTGTAAGGATGCTGGTGAAGGGAATTGAACCCCCGGCCTACGCATTACGAGTGCGTTGCTCTACCCCTGAGCTACACCAGCAGGTCAGTGTAACTGACAACAAAAACTATTATACTCTTAGTTACATAAAAATCAATCACTTACATCAACTTTTTCAACTAGGATTTGGATTTAGTTCGGTAACATTTCCTGTCGCGGTACCAGATAGTTTATCTGCGACGGAACGGAGCTTTTGGTGACTGGAGGAAGGCTTGTCACGGCGATCATCAATTTTGACCGAGGTGGAAACGCGCTTGGCTCCAGACAGGAATGGCGCTTCGTGCAGCGCAGCAATGGCGGTGAACACATCGTCCAACGAACCTTCAATAATCGTACTCATGGAGGTAAGCTCATAGGTAATTCCTTTTTGCGTCTTCAACACTTTTTGCATCTGGGCAACGTAGTCGCTCAGGCTTGTACTCCCCGTTCCAATCGGGATCACTGTCACTTCTGCAATAGCCATCGCCAAGTTCCTCCTTTAATTTTTTCACAAAAAAAGTTCATATGTATGCTGCTTGGTTCTGTAGGAAACATCTTCATCAATCATTGTACCGTTCAAACAGCCTCAATTCAAATACAGCCCGCGACTTCTCTGCATATTTTGATTTTCCATTCCTTTTCCTTTACGTATGGCTTCGAATGTTGCTATAATACTCCTTGCACTTATTTGAAATTTTAAGTTTATAAACACAATATGTTGGGTTAAATATTCATAACACGTCTAAATATAGTGATGTAGCCGATAAATCGTACGGGAACCATCTTTTCCCCCTTCATTGGCAGATGCATCGCTATTTCTATGTTATTGGATTACATACAGCCCCCAAATGCTGTCTGACCATCGCTTTTTTCACCATTATCTTCTCATCATGATCATCTTCATGCCTATTCCCAGAGTATAAATTCCAAATCAGGAAAGCGAGGAATTAATCCCATGCCACAACTCGTAACGAAACCAAATAACCGCCAGTTGGCTTTTGATGAAATACGTATTTCCGTATATGCCGACCGTGTGCTCAGCGGATTGGACAAGCTGGATAAAGATCGTCTGATTCGCGGTGTGGTCAGCAAGCTGCGCCGGGACGAAGTCACGGGCGACGAAATCAGCAACGCGTTTGCGATGGCTGCGCTTGAACTGGTCAGCAAGGAAGAACCGGACTGGAAATTCGCCGCTGCGCGCGCTTTGCTCACTTCCTTATATAAAAAAGCGGCCACTCACCGCCGTTACAAATCCTATGCGGACGAGCCTTACGGCGCTTTTTATCCACTGATTACCGATTTGATCCAAAAAGGAATTTACCGTCAAGAACTGCTCGACTACTACACCAAGGAGCAAATTGACGAGCTGGGTGCATCCATTTTGCCGAAAAATGACCTGCTGTTCGATTACATCGGGCTGTTGACGCTGTCCGAGCGCTATTTGGCGAACGATTTTGACGGACGCGTAATGGAGTTGCCGCAGGAACGCTACATGATCATCGCGATGTACCTGATGCACAAGGAGCCTGCCGACAAGCGGATGGAGCTGGTGAAGGAAGCTTACTGGGCGATGAGCAACATGTACATGACGGCGGCTACACCAACCATGTCCAATGCCGGGAAAAAGGTCGCCGGACAGCTCTCCAGCTGCTTCATCGACACCGTAGACGACTCGCTGGAAGGCATTTTCGATTCCAACACCGATGTAGCCCGTCTCAGCAAAATGGGCGGCGGCATTGGCGTATACCTCGGTAAAGTACGGGCACGTGGCTCCGACATCCGTGGACACAAAAATACAAGCTCCGGCGTCATCCCGTGGATTCGCCAGCTGAACAATACAGCGGTCAGCGTAGACCAACTGGGTACACGTAAAGGCGCGATTGCCGTCTATCTGGATGTATTCCACAAAGATATTCTTGCGTTCCTCGATCTGAAGCTGAACAACGGTGACGAGCGCATGCGTGCGCATGACGTGTTCCACGGCGTATGTCTGCCCGATCTGTTCATGGAGCGGGTGGAAGCACGTGGCGAATGGAACCTGTTCTGCCCACATGAAGTGAAGAAGGTCATGGGCTGGAAAGATGACAACGGCCGTCCACTGGGACTGGAGGATTTTTACGATGAAGCCTTTGGTACAGGCTCCTTCCGCGAGAAGTATGAGGAAGCGTCACAGCATCCAATTCTCTCCCGCATTACGGTGCCTGCTATCGACATCATGAAGCGCCTGATGAAATCGCAGCTGGAAACAGGTACGCCGTACATGTTCTACCGCGATACAGTAAACCGTGCGAACCCGAACCGCGCCCATGGTATGGTATATTCCTCCAACCTGTGTACGGAAATTATGCAAAACCAATCGGCGACCGTGGTGGAAAAAGAAGAATTAGTCACCAAGGACGGACAAACACGCATTGTCATTTCCAAAATTCCTGGCGACTTTGTCGTCTGCAACCTGAACTCCATCCATCTGGCTCGCGCTGTTCCGGCAGGTGTGCTGGATCGTCTCGTACCGATTCAGGTACGTATGCTGGATAACGTTATTGATATTAATAATATTGAAGTGCTGCAAGCACAATATACGAACAGCCAATATCGCGCAGTCGGTCTGGGTACGTTCGGACTCCATCATCTGCTCGCACTCGAAGGCATCCGTTGGGAATCCGATGAAGCGGTAACCTATAACGATCATTTATACGAAAAAATTAACTATTTGGCTGTAAAATCGAGCATGGAGCTGGCGAAGGAAAAAGGCCGTTATGCCAAATTTGAAGGCTCTGACTGGTCTACCGGGCATTATTTCACATCCCGTGGCTATACGGACGGTACGCATGAAGGCCAATTTGTCACCACGTCCGAGTGGAGTGAACTTGCGGAAGAAGTTAAACAAAACGGTGTTCGCAACGCATGGCTGTTCGCCATTGCGCCTAACGGTTCCACCTCCATCATCGCAGGTTCTACGGCCAGCATTGATCCATTGTATGAGCTGCTTTCCTATGAAGAGAAAACAACCTACAAGATCGCTAACCCTGCACCAGACTTGAACGAAAAAACGATCTGGTACTACAAAACAGCTTTCCTGCTGGATCAGCATGCTTCGATCAACATGGCCTCTGCCCGTCAGCGCCATATTGATCAAGGCCAAAGCTTTAACCTGTATGTGCGCCCGGATATCAAAGCTACGGAGTTCCTGGAACTGCACATCCATGCCTGGAAATCAGGTATGAAATCAACCTATTATGTACGCAGTCGCGCACTGACGATTGAAGAATGCGATAGCTGTGCATCCTAATATAAAGAAGGAGAGAATCTCCCATGCAGTTACAAAAGATTTTTAACACGGAAGCGCCTAACCGCTCTACCCGCATTATTGAAGGCGAAAACTCCGGCATTCTGAACTGGAATGATATTCGGATGCCGCATATGTACAAGCTGTACAAGGTGCTGCTGCTCAACCACTGGATTCCGGATGAAATCCCGATGTCCAAGGACGCATCTCAATTTCCTACGCTGGATGCCGAAGAACAGCGCACGTTCAAAATCAACATCGGCCTGCTGGCCGTGCTGGATTCCATGCAAACGATGTTTGTCGGGGATGTAAAACGCTACTTTACCGATTCTTCACTGGAAGCGGTGTCGGCCATTATCGGGCAGCAGGAAGTCGTGCATAATCAATCCTATTCCTATGTGTTGTCCTCTCTGGTATCGGATCAGGAGCAGAAGGAAATTTTTGAATACTGGAAAAATGATCCTGTACTGCTGGAGCGTAACACGTTCATCTCAGACATTTATCAGGAGTTCCGTGATGAGCAAAATCCGCAAACCTTTTTCCAGGCGATGGTGGCGGACTTGATTTTAGAGGGCATTTTCTTCTATAGTACGTTCGCTTTCTTCTATAATTTGGCCCGTGACCAGAAGATGATGGCGACCAGCCAAATGATCTCCTATATCCAGCGGGATGAAAATCAGCATTGCTACTTTTTTGCCGAAGTGTTCAAGCAATTATTGTCTGATTTCCCTGAGCTGGACACGAAAGAAAATACAAATTATGTATACCGCATGATCGACCGTGCGGTCGAGCTGGAAACAAACTGGGCGCATTACACACTCAAAGAGGTTCGCGGCATCGACTTGAACGAGCTGGGCGATTATATCAAATACATGGCAAACATGCGCCTGAGACTGCTCGGTATGGACAAAGCCTACGAAGGGGTAGACGTAAATTGTATGCCTTGGATCAAGCCGTTCTCGGATGAAGCGCTGAACGCGACAAAAACAGACTTTTTTGAAGCAAAATCGCGCAATTACGGCAAGGTCGGAGACGACAACGGATTTGACGATTTGTAAGAATAGCTGCAGATCATAAGTATAAAATACGGAAGTGTCTCACAAGCCATCTATGGTTAGAGACACTTCTTTTCTTTTTCAAACTAAACATGCATCTGTGCTGGTTGCCCATGATTGGCTATTTGCAGCTTCAGCTCATCCATGATGCATTCGGCCGCTTCCTCGCCAGCCTCGACACATTCAGGCCATTTTGTAAAATCAAACGCCGCAATATGTCCGACTTCAGGGCGAATGACGACGTCTGCTAGCCGGAGACTATTATGCTTTCGTTCAGCGGTCATCAAGCTGTAAGAGCGGTATACAACTTCCAACATATTGCGCGGCGGCTTCTTTTCATGTCCCCGTGCCACATCAACAGCAATCACTAAACAATCTGCTTCCCGACTCATCTCTTCTACAGGCAAATTGTTTAATACCCCTCCGTCGACTAGCACCTTGCCTTCATGCATCACAGGAGCGAATAAGCCGGGAAACGCCATCGTAGCCCGCAGTGCTGTCACCAAATCACCTTGTTCAAAAATGAATTGCTTGCCTTCCAGTAAATCGACAGAAACAGCTTTAAAACGGATAGGAAGATCCTCAATCTTCTGCGTATGCTGTCCATGCTGTTGCAGCAACTCATTCACCACCGTATTCATGCTGTTACCGGCAATTAAACCACGATGGCGTATGCCGATATCCAACAGGCGGTATTTAGGTGTCTTTTTAATACAATCCAATAGAGCATCCGCAGGAACACCCACCGCATAAAGTCCGCCAACAATGCCGCCCATACTCGTACCGACGATACAATCGACCTGAATCCCATGTCTTTCGAACGCTCTCAGTACCCCCAAATGAGCAAGTCCTCTGACTGCTCCCCCACCCAAAACCAATCCTACCTTCGGCATATACGCAACCCCTTTACATGTATTTACTGCATCCGTCCAAACACACAAAAGACCCAAAAACCAAGCGTAAGGAGGCCAGCTTCCTCTCCTCACGAATGACTCATTCCTGTTATATTCAAAAATAAAAAGCCTCGCTTAGAAAATCGGAAAGCAACCCTTTTTCCTCGTCAGAAAGATCCGAAATGGATTGCAGAAAACGGGAAACCAGCTCCGTAATTTCAAGGCCCAGTTCATCGTTCATCGTTTGTACGGCCATACCCAACACAGTGCCAACAAACATGGTCATGCCCATTTCCTTGCTTGGCGCTGTAAGGACAATCTGCTGAATCCAGGGACCTCTTTTATCTCCCAGCTTCTTCAAGTACATCAAAAGCAGCCCTATAATATAGGCGCAAAAATTGATCCTGACACTGGCTTCAGGAATTTCAGCCCAAATTTTTCGGACCGCATCATTGGGACTTGTGTTGTTCAAATCCTTGAGCAGTCCCGAGATGTTCTCGACGGTTTTTTTCCAATCCACCAGATCCACTAATTCATTCCGGGACTGGTTGAACAAATCCGAAGCTTTATCCGTAGGCACAAATACGACCTGAGATCGTCCGGTTACCTTGGCATTCACCTCGTAGCTGCGCGTAATAAAACCGAGCTTTTCAATTTCTTTCAGCATGTCATAAGCCGTCCATTTGCTAACGCCTAATGATTTAGCTAAGGCTTCGTAATGAATAGGTAAATTCGTCTTTTGATACAAATCCACTAATGTATGCAGAAATTGCAGACGACGTTTAGTAAGTGACACGGTAGCGTTGTATACCTCCCTGTGTATCCCCTGCGAATACGTTCTTGGGTTTTTTGTGTCTAAATCTTAGCACTGAATATCTATATAATCAAGCAGCAGGCTCACTCCAGATTCCTCCGTGCAGCAAGCTGCTCTTTGCATATTTTCTTTTTCATCCGCCTGTGTTATATTTTTATCCATACTGTTTTTTGGTTTTTTTGGTCTTTACGGTCTTTTGTGTGATTATTTCATTGGAGGGAAACATAAATGCAATCAGCTCTCAACATGAACGGGGTTACAATTACAGGTACCGGATTCTACGTTCCGACATCCCTGTTAACCAATTTGGAATTAGCCGCATCTCTGGACACATCCGATGAATGGATCAGCCAACGAACAGGCATCCGTCAGCGATATATTGCAGAAGCATCCACGGACACCTCTGACCTTGCCGTCGTTGCTGCAACCCAGGCTTTAAGCCGTGCCCAATTATCCCCGGAAGACGTGGATCTCATTGTTGTGGCGACTTCAACTCCTGATTATGCCTTCCCCTCCACAGCCATGCTGGTCAAGCAAAAGCTCGGAAGCCGCGCACCTGCATTCGACTTATCGGCAGCCTGCTCCGGTTTTGTGTACGCCCTTTCGGTCAGCAGCGACATGATGAAATCAGGTGCCTACCACAACGTTCTGGTGATTGGAGCGGACAAGTTCTCCAAAATCATAGATTGGCAGGACCGTAATACTGCTGTCCTGTTTGGAGATGGGGCAGGCGCTGTCGTCCTTCAATCTCGTCCTGGTGCTTTCCCGTGTTTCTCCTTGCTAGGCTCGGAAGAACGTGGGGCAGAAGCGCTGACATCCCCGGTCACAGGCCCTATCACCATGCAAGGTCGAGAGGTTTTCAAGTTTGGGGTGCGTATTGTGGAATCTATGCTAACTAAAGCTCTGGAAACATTGAAATTAAGCATTGATGATATTGCTTTAATCATTCCACATCAAGCCAATATTCGAATCATCGAGAGTGCCGCTGGCAAGATGAATATGGATAAATTTTTTGTGAATATCGAAAATTACGGAAATACGTCAGCGGCTTCTATTCCCATTGCGCTTGCGGAAGCCATGGAACAACAGCGCGTTCATGCCGGTGATATTGTGATGCTGGTCGGATTCGGCGCGGGTTTGGCATGGGGCGTACAAGTCATTCAGATCGCATGAATTCTCTACTTGACAGAAAAGGCCTTGGTCCAGTTCTATGAACCAGCTTTGCCCTTTAGGGATGGGTTCAACAGAAACAGGCTAAGGCCTTTTTGCATAAAAAATCAATCAAATATATGATTATCTATTCATTCTTATATCATTCTGCTTATCCCTTTGATTGTCATCAGCGGCTTTATTTTATGGACCACCAAACATTCCATCGAGAACGCATCCTTATCCACCTTGCAGCAAAATAACGAAGCTCTCGTGACCAACACCGCCAAGCTGATGAAAATAAGATAGTTGTCCGAAGTATCCCACAATCTGACGATCCTATCTGACAATTTTAAAATAGTCGCATGCCCAGAACCTGAGAAGTTCACCTTCGTCCGATGTGGTGCATACATATACCCTAGAACCGTGTAATCCAATCCATAGCCCCACAGTGTATCAACGCTGCTCACGATGGAGGCATTAACGCTGTTTTTACTTGCTTTGTATAGGAAGGATAGCCGCCCGTATGCTGGAGCATTTCGATTTCACGCAAAATACGCGGCAAGTCAGCGACCGAGTTCATGACAATGTGGGCTCCTGCTCTTTTTAATCCGTATACGCTCTGTCTGCGCCGTTCCTCAGCCACTCTGTCGTCGGATTCACGGCTAGTTGCTTGCGACGTGGTCAGCGCACCTTCGCTATGATTCAGTACACCTATTGTCCACACACCGGCATTTCTGCCCTCTTGCATATCAGCTGCCGTATCTCCTACTTTCACAATATCGCTAAGCGGGAAAACCTGTAAGCGGTGTGCAATCTCATAGATCATCCATGGATAAGGGCGCCCTTGCGAAACTTCACAGGGAGCTACTGTACAATCCAGTGCATATGGGGACTGTGCAGGCGTAAAAACGTTGCCCAGCATCTCCATTGGGCAAGATGCGGTAGCGCCTGACTGAATCCGACGATCCTGCAACTCATTCAGTGCTTTATCGATACCGAAGGTGGGCTCAGCTCCTTGAATCAAAGAACGGAGAACAGGCACAAGCTCAAGATAAATATGCTCAATATCCGTTCTCCCAGGATGCGTACCGAAGCAATCCAGCCATTTTTTCCGAACCTCTGAAAGTGCCAGCACATTCGCAATATGATCACGGATCGGTAATCCTCGCCCATGAGATGCTTGTTCTTCGGTTACCTGTACACCCTTCCATCTGAAAATATCACGTATTCCCTGGATTAAGCCTCGTCCTCCGGGGTCCAACAATGTACTTTCGAGATTAAAAATAACCGCTTGTATCATGCAATCCCCGCCTCTCCGTAACGCGGCTATCCGCTGTCATTATTTCTTAGGACCATGATACACAGCTAACGTAAAATGAAGTGCCGTAAAGCATCAGCGGAGTGTAATTGAAAATAAATTCCTTGATTGGTTGCGGATTACTGATTGTGATGAAGTGTGCTAAGGAGGAATCGCAACATGAGACATCCATGGAATGAATATAATCCCAAGATGCCTTGGCGAATGGAGCTGGGTTGTTATGCGCTGAACAAACTGGCTTGCGGAGGACTGGTGTTCGGCCTGTTATGGGCCTATTGCTATATAGCAGAGGCAATTACGGGAATTCCTGTAACCATAGCAGGTAATAGCGGTGAGCTGACCGCGCAGCTATGGGCATATGGTTTTGCCCTACCGGCCGCTCTTGTCGCCGATGCACTGCACGATCTCTTGCCCTGGCTGCGAAAGCCGGAGCTGCTCACCCTGTACCTTGCCGCAGGATTCAGTATCTTCCTCCTGCTCGGTTCTTTTATATCGCCCGAAGGAACGGGAGTCTCATGGAGTAACGGCATCGCGGGTACAGTGATCACATTACTATATTACCGGGGAAGGCATTATGCAGGAAGACCCTGGCAGAGCCGTGAATTTGGGGTACAGATCATCTTGGCCTTCCTCCTGCCCTTACTATTATGGGCTATAGGGCTTCAATAATGTCACCCGCAATGACCGAGGCGGCATGCTGGCGATGACGCGCGGCTGTTTCTCCAGCCCTGCCGTGCAGGTATACTCCAAAGGCTGCTGCCTGCGAAGCACTCAAGCCCTGCGCCAGCAAGCCTGCAATGATGCCTGTCAGCACATCACCTGCACCGCCTGTCGCCATCCCGGCGTGGCCTGTCGTGTTGACATAAGCCGTTCCGTCCGGGCACGCAATGACGGTACGCGCTCCCTTGAGCACCAGCGTCACCCCGCGTGTTCGGGCGTACTGCCGGGCATGAGCGATGCGGTCACGCTGCACCTCGGCCGTCGATATGCCCAGCAGACGGGCCATCTCGCCGGGGTGCGGCGTCAGTACAACCGCCGCGCTTCTCGGCTTCCAGGCATCAAGCTCTGGCCCCGCTGCAGCGAGGATGTTCAGAGCGTCCGCATCGAGTACGAGCGGGCCGCCGTATTCTTCCCACAGGCGGCGCAGCCAGCCGGTGTCTCCTGCGAAACGGCCGAGGCCAGGGCCGACGGCCAGCACATCGCGCGCCTGCGCGAGCTGAAGCAGCTCGTCCGCGGAGTCGGCGTTCCACTCGCCGTCTCCACCTGCGGCTACGGCAGCGAGCATCAGCTCCGGCGCGGCTCCGATGAGGCGCGGCAGCAGCGCTTCGGGCACCGCCCACGTCACAAGGCCGCTGCCGATGCGCAGGGCAGCACGTGCGGCCAGCAAGCCCGCGCCGCTCATGCGCAGGCTTCCCGCGGCGACGAGGACGTGGCCGTAGGTGCCCTTGTGCCCATCCGGAACACGGCTGCGGCTCACGTCCACGCCCAGCGCTTCGCGCAGCGTGTCGCGGGTCAGGAGCCGTAGCTGCACGCCGTGCTCACGGGCAAGCCCGGGCGGGATGCCGATGTAGCGTACCACTACATCGCCTGCATTCCCCGCGCCCGGGTATTGGACGAGCCCACACTTCAAGTAGGCGAGGCATACGGTGACGCGTGCGCGAATGCACGGCTCGTGCAGCGCACCTGTGTCGGCATCGAGGCCGCTAGGCACATCTACCGACACAAGCGGCACGCCGCTGGTATTGGCCTCGCGAATCAGCGAGGCGTAGGGTTCGCGCGGCGGGCCTTGTGTGCCCGTGCCCAGCAGGGCATCTACGATGCCGGAGGCGCCGCGCAGGTCGAGAGCATCCCGGCCGTAGACCTGGGTCGGGATGTGCAGAGCCGCGATGGTATCGCGTTGCACCGCTGCTTCGCCGCGCAGCGAGTCCGGCGACTCAGCGTACACAACGGTGACGCGCAGGCCCGCATCCGTTAGATGACGGGCCGCCACCAGACCGTCGCCGCCGTTGTTGCCTTTGCCGATGAGAATATACCAATGCTCCCGTTCCCACACGGCATGTCGCCCGTGGCTCCAAGGCTCCGTCCGAATAACACCGCCATGTCCCGGTGTATCCCCAACCTGTTCACCATAGGCTGGACCCTCATCATATCCTTGCTTGGCAGCATCTTGCCCCACTATATATCTGCGTTCCGTACCGTATGCTGAATCCACGTGGCTTTCCGAGAAGCTCTTATGGCTCCATCCACTTTCCACAGCGTAGAGCTTCAATACCTCGTCAGCTACCGCACGCCCGGCATTTTCCATCAAGGTAAGGGCCGGGATGCCCAGCTTGTCAATCGTATACCGATCCAGTTGCCGCATTTCTTCGGCGGTCACAACATACATGCTTCTTCGCCTCCCGTAGTGCCATCCCTGTTTTTAATACCCGACCGTAAAACGGGAATTCACAAATTCCCCTTCCACCAGCTCATCAATCAGGGCAACTGCATAATCCTCAACTGAGATGCGGCTGTGACCCAATTCATCAACAACTACATGGTTCAAGCCAATGCGAAACTGTCCTGTACGCCGTCCCGACTCAATGATTGCGGCAGGACTGCAATATGTCCAGTCCACATCCGCAGCACGATACAGCTCCAGTGCTTCGGCATGTGCGGCTGCCAGTGGCTTGACTTCCTCTGGAAACTCGGCGGTATCCATCAGACGTTCACCGTTTTCCGTTTTCAGGCTGCCAGCCCCGCCGACTACCAGTATGCGCTCTGCGCCGGAACGCCGGGTTCCTTCCAATAAAGAACGGGTTGCTTCGAGCAATTCTTCCTCGGCTCCAAACTTGGGACCGTAGGCGCTAATAATGGCATCATGTCCTTTCGCCACGGCTGTTACGGAATTGGGATTCAAAATATCCGCTTGAACGACCGTCAAATATTCACTTTGCTCCGTCACACGCTGCGGATCACGCACCGCCGCCGTCACCTGGTACTTGCGCTTGATCGCCTCCTTCACCAATGCTTGCCCAATGGTTCCTGTTGCTCCAAAAATAATGACTTTCATATGTCCTTGCCTTCTTCCTGTCTATAATTTCCTTACTATTACTTATCCACTTCGGCCCTTGCTCAAACCCCGCCCGGCTGCCGCCAGTACATCCCTTCCGATCCAGGGCTGGTCAATTGGAAGCCGAATTGCGCATACAAGCGGTCGGCTGGTTTGTCTGCGATCAGCGTCGCAAAGCTACCCGCTGGAACCTCACGTTTCAAATAGGCCATAATCTCTTCCATAAGCTTACGCCCGTAACCTTTTCCCTGGTAGGAGGGCTTGACTGCAATATCCGTCACCAAAAAGAAAACACCGCCGTCACCGCTCACCCGGCCCATGCCGATCAATTCCTGCCCGATCCGTAGCGTCACCGCAAACAGGCTGTTCGGCAGGTCCTTGGCTGCTGCTTCTTCTGTAATCTGCGTCAGACCCGCCTCCTTCCGCAGTGCCCGATACTCCTCAACGGATGGAACGACGTACTCCACGCGAAGCTGCCCGTCCGGGTGATTCGATCCTCTATGATGTTCTGCGGTATTTTCTATATACTCGTTCATGCTGAATCTCCCCTCCCTGCTTATCATCTTGTCTATTTTACCAAAAAATACTTCATATATCTCTGTCAGACGTGACCAAGCCCTTGAAATGCCTGTGTAGTCTGTGCAATAGTGTAGAAAGAACAATGGAAGGAGGGATTGCGGGTGTCCCCGACGGACTTCGCGGCATTGGCCGCATATATCTCACCCGGTCTGATTGCCGTCCTGCTGGCATTGTCTTTGCTGGTGTGGCTGTATGTTCACAGCGCAGCCCAGCTTCGAAATTCACGTCAGCAGCGGTTGAATGAATTACAGGAATCGCTGCGTATCTACGGACGGTTGGCAGGCTATCTCCAAACCTCCACTCAGAACGGCATAAGCAGCAGTGAAACGCGCCAGCAGCAGAGTGGACTGATTCATGCCCTTCAGGAAGCGAAGGCTGCTCCCTATTTAACCCCGCACCTTCAGGAACAGGTTCAGGCATCTCTAAGAGAATGTGACGCATTCCGCAGGGAATTGCTTCTCAAATCACTGGAGCGCGAAATGAACAAACTGATCGACGAACGTCGGCTTGTTCTGCTGGAATCGCATGCTCCGGGCTGGGGTACGGCTTTATGGAAGCTGCTGCGTCCCGCTGCCGGGCCTTTGGCGCTGGCGGGTATAGTGTGGCTAATCTCACGGCTGATTGTGGAACTTATGTCGTATAGTACAATCTATAATAGTCTGCCCGAAGCTGTCCCAACTGCATCCTGGCTCATATGGTGTACATGTATGAGATTTGTTTCCGGCTTGATCGCCCTGCTGTACGTATACCGGTTGATGACCCTGCGCAGACAAAATGATCTGGATGTGACGGCATCCCATTTCCCGACAAGCCTGTTGTCCATGGTAATCGCCGCCGTTGCCCTGTTTCAATGGATCGGACCGGAGGCTTCTCCCTACATACTGGCTGTGCAACTTGTCCTGTTTTTGATTGGCTTCCGACTCACCCGAGGCCGCTCACGGAGTGATCGCCCTTATGTCGGTCATCCCGGCTTGATGAAGGCCGATCCTTCTCAATATCCGGAAATGCACACAGCAGACAGAGACAGAACGTCCGACTCTTCTTTGGCGGAGGAGCATAGCCGTTCCTAAACGGCAAGCGAAGCAGGATTATATACAGCATGAACGTTCAACCGCATACCCTCGCAGGACATCCCGACAGACACCGAATGGTTTTTATGGGGTGTCCTGTTTTTTGAACAATTTTAGGCTTTTTGATGGGTTAAGCTTGTGCCGACAATCAAGGAAAGGGTATATTGTTTATATAAATGTAAATCATATCGTTTTTTATGTATGAATATTGAAAAAAATCCATATATGTTAAACTATCATCAATTGTTGATGTGCGTTAGAATTGGAGGAACTATGCAACTGGACATTTCTGAAAAATCACTTCCCGTATATGAAGCACTGGCCAGCGAGGTACGGCTGAACATGATTGTTCTGCTTGCGGAGAAGCCTATGAATATACGCGAGTTGGCGGAAGCGCTGGGACTAAGCAGTGCCATCATGACCATGCATGTTAAAAAGCTGGAGAGAGCGTCCATTATTTCGACCAAAATGCTGCCCGGACGCGGTGGCGTGCAGAAAGTATGCTCACTGGCTACGGACAAAATTGAAATAGCCATGCCCCGCTATCAGCAGGATGTACGGCAATTTCATCAGACGGAGATTTCCGTCGGGCACTTTACGGATTTTGAAATTCAGCCGACCTGCGGGCTGGCTACCGTCGAGAAAATTATTGGAGAATTCGACGAGCCTCGTTCGTTTCTGGACCCTGAGCGCTTCAATTCCAAAATTCTGTGGTTTAGCCAAGGATATATGGATTATAAAGTACCGAATTTCCTCCTGTCCAGCCAAAAGGCCGAGGAGCTGGAAATTTCGATGGAGCTATCGTCTGAGGCCCCTTTTACCAATGACAACTGGCCTTCGGACATTACCTTTTTCCTGAACGATGTGAATCTGGGGACTTGGACCAGCCCGGGAGATTTCGGCGATAACCGGGGAAAGTACACACCTGCATGGTGGCCTGATTTTATCAACCAATACGGTCTGCTCAAAAGACTTCGCGTTACGTCTGAGGGTACCTTTATGGACGGCAAGCAAATATCCAATGTGACCTTAAGCCAGGTGCTGATTGATCAGAAGCAATGGAAATTCCGCATTGCCATTCTGGATGATGCCAAGCATGTTGGAGGGGTTACCCTGTTCGGTACCGGATTCGGTAACTACAATCAGGACATTCTGTTCCGCTTGTACTACAAGCCTGCGGAAAACCATACGAAAACAGCAACGGTAGAAGCTGGCGACAGCAGCAAATAAACTTTCAGACCATTTTCTTCTCAGACCCTAAAACACGACGCTTTGCCCCATGCGTTCATGGCAAGCAAAGCACCGTGTTTTTATTTTTTCATCTTGTTCTAACGTGCCTTTTTGCCATACGCTATGACTGCCGCACAGGTTCAATGCATACGGGTGAAGGAACTTCCAGCACATATCCTGTTCGAGTCAAGCGTCCGTCATCGCCGTGAATAGCAAAGGATACGATATTATTCCCGTCCTGATTCGCGACAACCAAATACCCGGACAGGATGTTGAAGTTACGCGGCGTGCTGCCAAAAGTCTCCACCCATTCAACCGTCTCCAGCTTGCCGCTGTCCAGATCGACATGGTACAGCACGATGCTGTTATGCCCCCGGTTTGACACGTACAGATAGCGTCCACAAGGCGTAATCCGAATGTCCGCGGCTGTATTTTCCACATCTATGATGCCGTCCGGCAGTGTGGACAAGCTTTGCAGCAATTGAAGCTCCCCATTGCGTTCGTTGTAGCTAAATACATCGACAGTATTATTCAGCTCGTTAGCCACAAAGGCATAGGGACGCGAAGGATGAAAGACCAGATGACGCGGACCCGAACCGGGCGGCAGGTCTGCCTCACGATGGGCCACCAGTTTCCCGTCTTCCGTCAAACGGTATACCACAATCTGATCCAACCCCAGATCACATATCATTGCATACTGTCCTGAAGGATCAGGAATAATCGAATGCGGATGTGCCGCATCCTGACGGTCCTGACGAATACCTGAGCCGGTATGTTGAACCTGCCCCGACATTTCCCCCAACCCGCCAGCTTCCGTCACCGGGAATACCACAGCATTTCCGCCTGAATAATTGGAAGCCATTACATACCGTCCATCTGTTGTGACCGAAACATAGCAAGTGTGCGCCCCTTCTGTCCCTTTTCGATCCAATGGGTGCAGCTCTCCCGTCTGCGCATGTACCTGATACGCGTACAGCTCGCCTTCCTCTGTTTCACTGGCGGCATACAGCTTCGTTCCATCCGGGTGCAGTGCCAGAAATGAAGGCCGCTCGATTCCTTCCACGCCTCCAATGATGCGCAAATCACCGTTTTCCACATGTAAAGCGCATACATAAATACCTCTATCATCGCGAGACGCATAAGTTCCTGTATAAAATAACTGTTCATTTCGCTCTTCCATCGGCTCTCATCTCCTTTTGGCTGTTGCGTCGTCTTATGGGCATCAGCCCATGTGGCATGTCTTTAATCAAAACCCTGCCATTTAGATCCACCATTCATTATTACCCATGATCCGCCCCAAAGTGCAATATATAGACGAACAAAATCATTTCGATCTCTATATTGTTGATTACAATTCGCTTCTTGGATTTTTGCAAAATCCTCATTTAATGAAGTAAACATCACCGTAAGATCTTGTCGCACACTTTGATTCTCTTTACACAGACTTCTCGTTTTGTTAATATTGTTAAAGTTAATTGTCAACCTTTTAAATTTCATTTTGGTTGACAATTAAAATACTAGGTTGGTGAAGGATGGTGATCATTACGCACTATGAACGTCTTGCCGCCATGAATAAGGCGCACTTATGGCTTCCCTTTACTCAAATGAAAGATTACAACGAGTCGGACCCTCTTATTATCGAACGTGGTGAAGGTGTCAAACTGTATGATGTCCAGGGACGGTCTTATTATGACGGGTTCTCGTCTGTTTGGCTTAATGTACACGGACACAACGTGCCGGAACTGAATCAGGCAATCACTGATCAGTTAGATCGGGTCGCCCACTCTACACTGCTTGGAATGGCGAATGTACCTGCCATCGAGCTTGCTGAAAAGCTGGTAGGGATCGCCCCGAAGGGCTTAAACAAAGTGTTTTACTCAGATTCAGGAGCAACCGGTGTCGAAATCGCAATCAAAATGGCGTTTCAATACTGGCACAACCGCGGACTACATGAGAAAAAGACATTTATTACGATGAATCAAGCGTACCATGGAGATACAATCGGGGCAGTCAGCGTCGGCGCGATTCCGCTGTATCATGATGTGTTTCGACCGATGTTGTTTCCGACACAGGTCATTCCTTATCCTTATGCTTATCGCCACAAGGGTGGCGCAACGGGTGCAATGGAGTCTACTTTAACCGCTTTACGCATTTTGCTTGAGACTCGTGGGGATGAAATTGCAGCTCTCATTGTGGAACCGATCGTGCAGGGAGCCGGAGGAATGATCATCATGCCGCCAGGCTGTTTACGGGAAATGGCCTCGCTTTGCCGTAAACACCGCGTACTTCTCATCGCGGACGAAGTGGCCACAGGATTCGGTCGGACGGGAGCCATGTTTGCCTGCGATCTCGAAGGAGTTTCACCTGATCTGATGGTTGTCGGCAAAGGACTCACTGGCGGCTACTTGCCCGTCGCCGCGACACTTGCAACTGACGAGGTATATGACGCATTCTATGCCGATTATCAAGAGCAGAAAACATTTTTCCACGGACACTCCTTTACCGGAAACCCGCTTGGCTGTGCCGTCGCCTTAGCCAGTCTAAAACGATTCGAAGAGCGAGACATGCTAAAGGGCGTAATAGCAAAGGCCTCATTTGTCCAGCAAAAGCTCATGGCACTTAAAGAACGACCGCATGTCGGTGAAATTCGGCAAAAGGGTCTGATGATCGGGATCGAACTCATACGTGATAAGGTTTCACGCGAGCCATACGATTGGGCAGATCGGATCGGCGTTCGCGCTGCCGAGCGTGCAAGAGAGCTTGGAATGCTTACAAGACCGCTTGGCAATGTTGTCGTATTTATCCCTCCTCTTGCCAGCACGGAGGATGAGTTGGATGCCATGACAGATATTTTGGCAGCATCCATTATTGACGTCACCGAAAATGGGTTAACTACATGAGCACACTACGGGGAATGTTTATAACCGGTACAGATACCAGCGTTGGGAAAACAATTGTGACGGCGGCTCTTGCCGCTACGTTGCGTGCAGAAGGTCTGAATGCAGGTGTCTGGAAACCTGTGCAGTCCGGCGGCCTTCTTGGCAGCGGAGCAACGGATGCCGAACGTCTGCTGCAAAGCACAGGCATCTGTGAACGCCCCGAGGCCGTAGCGCCTTTTACATTCGAAGCACCGCTTACCCCAATGCTGGCCGCCAAGCAGGCTGGTGTGACACTTACTCTTAAGGAGATTATCGCCGCAGGAGAACCACTCATAAAACGTTATAAAACACTGTTTATCGAAGGGGCCGGTGGCGTCGCTGTACCGCTGACCGATGACGCGCTAGTGATTGACCTGATTTCCGCGCTCCACATCCCCGTTCTGATCGTGGCCCGGTCCGGTCTGGGCACAATTAATCATACGCTTTTGACCGTTTCCTTCTTACAGCAGCGCGGAATCCCGATTGTAGGCATCATTATGAACGACAGCGAATGCATTAACCCCCTGGACGATCCGAGTGCCGCTGCGAATGCGGAACTCATCGAACGTTACAGCGGCGGCCTGAAGGTCCTTGGCCGTTTTCCACGCTTACATGACGAGGCAAATGCCGAGATGCTTATACATTCCGTTCGAAGAACGATTCAATTAGCGCCGATCAGGCAAGCATTTTCAGTACAATCGTCTACAGGGAATGATGGAAATTAAAAAACAATTGAAGATCCAGGCTTTGAAATGAAATTAAACGCTCTACAAGGGGGTGATGATCATCAATTGGATGAAAAAAGAACTTGAGGCATTGAACCACGCATCATTGGAACGCCGCTTGCGTACCCATGTTCCTATCCCCGAAAGTCCTGGTTATATGATGCATGGCGGACGAGTGCTGCTCGACTTGTCCTCGAATGACTATCTGGGACTTGCCCAACATCCTGCCATTATTGAAGCGATGCGTGATGCACTCCTCATCGAAGGAGCCGGTGCCGGTGCCTCGAGGCTTGTAACCGGCAACCGACGGCCATATGGACAGCTTGAAAAAGCGTTGGCAGAATGGCAGAACTGTGATGCGGCACTTGTCTTCGCAAACGGATATATAGCTAATGTCGGTGTCATTAGTGCGCTTGCGGGTCGTGGCGATGTGGTATTCAGCGACCAGTTCAACCATGCGAGCATAGTCGACGGCATTATTTTAAGCCGCGCCGAGCATGCACGGTACCGTCATAACGATATTGAACATTTGCGTGCCTTATTACATAAATTCCGTGATAAACGGCGGAAGCTGATCGTTACGGACGCCATCTTTTCCATGGATGGTGATCAGGCGCGCTTGCTTGACCTTATTGAGCTCAAACGGGAGTATAATGCTCTGCTGATGGTTGACGAGGCACACAGCGGAGGGGTTTACGGTTTACACGGTGAGGGATTGGCCCTTGCGCTCGGGTTAAAAAATGATGTGGATATTCATATGGGTACACTCAGCAAATCGTTTGGCGTCTATGGAGCTTATGTTTGTGGAAATGAAACGCTCATCAGGTGGCTGATGAATAAGGCTAGGCCGCTTATCTATTCAACGGCATTGCCACCTTCTCTTATAGCGGGGACTACCCAAGCATTGGAGCTGATACAAACAGAACACTGGCGTCGCGAACGGCTGTTTACGGCAAGCGAATTTTTTCGTTCCTCGTTATGTATGGCGGGTTTTAACGTCGGTAACGGAGATTCTCCGATTGTGCCTTTGATCATAGGCAACAATCATAAGGCTCTGCAATTTAGTAGTGCTCTAGAAACCGAAGGTATTGCGGCGATAGCCATTCGCCCTCCAACAGTGCCTGATGGTACAGCGCGAATTCGCTTCTCCTTGTCGGCTGCACATTCTCTGGAGGAGCTGACAGATGCCGTTACGAAAATCCGCAGAATAGGACTTCGATTGGGGGTATTGGAATCATGCGATCAGAGTTAGGCGGCACAATCTTGTGGCTGACCGGGTGGAGTATGTCAGATAAGGTCTTTGACCGACTTCGCGAGCTTCTTCCTGATTTTCATCATGTTTCTATAGATTACAGTGCTGCCGCTTCTTCAGAGGATATACTACATTTAACAGAAACGGCAGCAAAAATTCTGTTTTCCTTGTGCTCCGGTCCGGTTCTGATCGGAGGCTGGTCACTGGGCGGGTTATTGGCATTGAAACTCGCGGACCAGGAACTGGCGGACGGACTTGTACTTTTTTCAGCAACAGCCAGGTTTACCCGTCCTAAAGAACAGCGGAATCGCGGCTGGGCAGATGCATATGTTAGACAGATGATCACCGGACTCAGAAAAGATCGGCAGGCTATAGAGAGCAAATTCAGTCAGATGGTGTTTACGGAGTCGGGAACAGAGACGGATCTCAGGAACAATCATCCCCTCATCGGCAACTGGACAACTCCGGCGCTCATCGCAGGTCTTGAAGTCCTCCGTAAAGTGGAATGCCTTTCCCGAATTCCGGCAATCCATTGTCCGGTTCTTCTTATACACGGTACCGGGGATAAGATTTGTCCTTACGCGGCGGCAGAAGAGTTGCTCACGCAATTGCCTCAGGCAAAGTTACTAACCATACCCGACAGCGGGCATGCTCCGTTTTTGGGAAGGGAAGCCCATATAGCTGAATCAATTAGGAGTTGGTGGCATGATCAGTAGAAAAGCAGCTATTGGACGTCAATTTAACCGTAGCGCGGCAGGGTTGTATGATACTCATGCCCATGTACAGCGCATTATGGCGGACATGCTTGCAAAATCTCTCATGAAACGGACAAATGCTGGTGATTCAAACAGACTCAGCATTCTTGAGATCGGTTGCGGCACTGGCACTCTAACTGAAATTTTGATGAACAGGTGGCCACACTCGTCTATTACTGCGCTGGATATTGCGCCTGCAATGATTCTGGCGGCTGAAAAGCGTGTGTTAAGCGCTGCAAACCATGTAGGCTCCAACGGTAGACCCTCATCTGATATCCACTTTTTGCTTGCCGATGTCGAAATGTGGGCGGCTAACGCTCCTGCCTCTTCGTTCGATCTCATGGTTTCCAGCGCTTGTTTTCAATGGTTGAGCCAGCCGCAGCAAACGCTGAATTACCTTCACCGGCTGCTTCGCCCCGGAGGGATACTCGCATTCGCGACCTTCGGGCCTGATACGTTCCGCGAGCTGCATACGGCTTTTGAAGAAGTTTACCGTGCTGAAGGTATGGAGCCCCAGAGGCACGGACTGTCGTTTCAATCTGCAAATCAGTGGAAAGATTCGTTAACAAAGGCTGGGTTCTCAAACATCCAATATGAATGTATGCTTTTAACGGAAGAGTACGCTTCACCAAGGGATTTTCTATTATCTGTAAAAGCACTGGGAGCCAGCACTTCAGAAGCCGTCATTTCGCGCAGTCTCGGATCGCGGCGTCTGTTCGCCAATTTGTATAAAGAGTATGAAGACAAGTTTTGCACGCCGGGAGGTGTTGCGGCGACTTATGATATTGTATTTATTCAGGCATCGGCAACTTAATGATCTTTAAGGATACAAGTCAAAAAAAAACAGGACGTTTAGTTCAGGAAACGCCCTGTTTTTCAATAACCCGGAGAAAGAATGATCCTTCAAAAAATATTTTCGATCGTCAGGCAATACTAAACCGCTGTCGTTTGCGTACCTTTGCTGTTCCATTTTACAGCCAGCCCTAAACTAAGAATGAGAATGGCCGCCCCGAAAATGTACGGCAAATTGATATGCACCTCAAACAGCGTACCCGCCAGCGCAGGTCCCAAAATATTACCGATACTCATATAGGCATTGTTCATCCCGGCTGCAACCCCCTGCTCATCCCCGGCCATTTTGGATAAAGCCGTATTAATGGCTGGTCGCAGTAGCGACGTGGCGGTAAAGAAGATGAGCGATACCCCCAGTACATAATAAAAGTTGCCGGAGAGCAGCATAAGCACAAGAGAAATCGCGGAAAACAGAAAGGAGCCGATAATGACACCTTTTTCGCCAAAACGATTCAACAACGGACTGATCACAACCGCCTGGATCACCGTTCCGACCAGCGCGCCTACCGTAATGATGATGGCAATATCACGCTCATTGTAATGAAACTTGCCTGTCACGAAGAAAGGAAACATCGTTTCAAAATGCGTCAGCCCAAAGGTTAGGGTGAAAATCATAATCAACAGCATGAAGTACGGCTTGCGAAAAGAAAGTGCAAACTGCTTAATGATATTGTCGTGCTTGACTTTGACATTCCGGAATTTCAACTGCTTCTCCATCGACAAGGTTTCAGGCAACAATATCAACGAAATCAGCGCAGCTACACCCGATACCCCAGCCGAAACGTACAAAGGCGTGCGAATCGAGATATCTGCCAGCAAGCCACCCACGCCAGGGCCGATAACAAACCCAAGAGACATGGCCGCGCCCAACAAACCCATTCCCCGACCGCGATTGTGTACCGTCGTAATGTCGGCGATATAAGCCATCATCGGAGGAATCATAAAGGCAGCCCCTGCACCTCCGAGCAAACGGGATATATATAGCATCGTCAACGAATGCCCGCTGGCAAATAATACTGAAGAAATCGTCATGATCACCAAACCGATAATGATCATTTTTTTGCGTCCGTATTTATCGGACCATTCACCAGCCAACGGTGAAAACAGAAACTGGGTCAAGCCGAACACGGCAACCAGGTAGCCTCCCGTTTCACCAGTGCCTCCGAGGGAACCCATGAATTTGGGGAGGATCGGAATGATGAGGCCAATTCCCAGCATGGCAATAAACATATTAATCATCAAAATGACCAACGGCCCCATTTTCAATTGTGATTCTGACATGTTGCGTGTTGTCCTCCTAAGGTTATTTATTTCGCATACGAAAATCTTATTTTGCAACTATTAGTTCAAAACTCTTCACTATATTAATAGACCCACGAGCAAATAACAATCATAAATCACACTAAGCAGCTTGCATTGGGCATCGTGAAACACTTAGATAACTCTTCTGCATATATTATATACAAACATGCGTTCTATATTCAATACACAAAAAAAGGCACTGCCAGCACAATACTGGCAGAACCCTTATTTTAAATTTAATGCAAAGTACATTTTTTTAGTTCAGCTTACATATAGAGTGCGACGTACTTACCACGATCAGGAGGTAACCCGTCAGATCCAATTTCAATCCACGCACTCATATAGAGTGCGACAGTTTCTCTATAAGATGGATGAGGTTGTTCAACTATTTCAATCCACGCACTCATGTAGAGTGCGACTCAAAAACCTCTTTATGATGCTGAGGTAGACCTTTATTTCAATCCACGCACTCATGTAGAGTGCGACTATGGACGCGTCAGCACCGAAGAACAGGCTAATATTTCAATCCACGCACTCATGTAGAGTCCGACCCTTTTTCTTTCAACTTAGCTACTGAACAAAATCCCCATTTCAATCCACGCACTCATGTAGAGTGCGACTGAGTGAACGGACATATAAGCTACTGGATGGACGGATTTCAATCCACGCACTCATGTAGAGTGCGACGTGTGGTGAGCATATCTACCTTACCCACCTTTCAGATTTCAATCCACGCACTCATGTAGAGTGCGACAATGTTCGGAATTTGGGGTGGTGTTATGGATCAAATTTCAATCCACGCACTCATGTAGAGTGCGACACCGGACAAACAGATCAGCAAATGCAGGCGACTAAGATTTCAATCCACGCACTCATGTAGAGTGCGACGTGATCACAAAGCATGGAGTATTGTTCCGCCACAATTTCAATCCACGCACTCATGTAGAGTGCGACTTAAAATCCGAGCGTGAAGCCTTAGAAACTGTACGTTTGATTTCAATCCACGCACTCATGTAGAGTGCGACTATACATCTTATTCAAACGTTCCTGAACTTCCAATATTTCAATCCACGCACTCATGTAGAGTGCGACCGTGGTAATCACATATTCGTTGTTCATCTCGGCAATTTCAATCCACGCACTCATGTAGAGTGCGACTATAGTCATCACTTCTTTTATCCCCCCCGTAAAAATTTCAATCCACGCACTCATGTAGAGTGCGACACCGTTAATAAATCGCTTAAGTTCGCCGTTAACGTAATTTCAATCCACGCACTCATGTAGAGTGCGACGTGGGGTCCGAATGCTTCCACAGGATATAGTCGATTTATTTCAATCCACGCACTCATGTAGAGTGCGACCCCCATTGCTGTTCCTCCTTGCAAATCAGCCATAGATTTCAATCCACGCACTCATGTAGAGTGCGACCGCCAAATCTACAAGATCTAAAGGACGCAATCGAAATTTCAATCCACGCACTCATGTAGAGTGCGACTACACGGGAGAGAGGGGGGGAACACATGGCAGAGATTTCAATCCACGCACTCATGTAGAGTGCGACGCCGGCACAGCAACGCGTTCAGTCGAGAAAGACGAATTTCAATCCACGCACTCATGTAGAGTGCGACGGCGGTACCCTTTAAAATGCCCCCCGGTTCCAATGTATTTCAATCCACGCACTCATGTAGAGTGCGACAGCGAAAATGCAGTAATTCATACCTTAATGATATAAATTCCATACATTTTAGCAAAAAACGATGCCAAAAAGGCTTGAATCAACCATTGACTTCTACTGAAGAAAACTAATTTAATGTTTTTCGACTAATTTCGAGGTGCGAAGGATCCGGGGTTTTTATGTGAGCTTCACATTCGCACCTCACCATAAGAGCAGAATACTCATTTTATTTCCCCTTATAAATATACCATAAATAGGAATGATAACCAATAGTGAGGTGCATATCCGGTGAATATTTGGGCAAAAGACAAACTTCGATCTCATCTGCTTAGACCAACGTATAGGTCGCCTTCTTGTAGCTAAAGTCTAAGTTTTATACGAGTACGGGTAGCCCTCGTTTACTAAAGGTATTTTATACATTTGAACTCATACTGTTTCCTCCTCATCCAAACGGATGTTATTGAGGTCACCCATTCCTTATTAGTGATCTTCGAATAGCTCCTGCATCATCTTTTCCTTGTTGTTCAGAAATTGTTTCATGATGATGAAATGATCGGTTTCCTCCAGCGTCCGGGTGTCTATGCCTTCATGTGTCAGGTGGTACAGGACGGAGTCGGGATAGGCCATCAAAATCGGGGAATGCGTAGAAATGATGAACTGCGAGCCCTGCTGTACCAGCTCGTGGATACGTGCAAGCATGGCCATCTGGCGCAGGGGCGATAGCGCAGCCTCTGGCTCATCCAGAATATACAGCCCCTGACCTCCAAACCGATGCAAAAATGCAGCAAAAAAAGACTCGCCATGCGACTGCTCATGCAACGATTTTCCCCCGTAGGAGTCTCGGATGGGCCGGCCCCTTCCTTCCCGATCCAGCTCGTCGATATGAGTCGCCAGATTATAATAGCTTTCTGCACGGAAAAAGAAACCATCCCGCGGCTTGTGGGCCCCTCTCACCAGCCGGACATACTCATGCAGCGAGGAATGCGTGGCCTGTGTAGAGAAATTGAAATTTTTAGTGCCGCCCTCCGGATTAAATCCCCACGCGACCGCTATCGCTTCCATAAGCGTTGATTTACCCACACCGTTTTCTCCAACAATATAGGTAACAGACGGGTGAAATTTCAGCTCATTCCATTGACGCATGGCTTTTAAGTTAAAGGGATATTGGCTCTCGTCAGCATCCTGCGGCCACATCAGCTCCAATCGACGTACAAAAAGATCACGATCCCACATACTCATTTCCGTTCAGCTCCATTACCAAGCAAATGGCTGGGTTTTCCATCATTATATTGGAATTATTTACGACAATCAATCCGAAATCCGGCTTTCGTAACCCTTCTGTTGTTATTCAGGCGTTTAATACAGGTATAATATATAGTAGCCTGTTCATGGGCATGATATCTTTGTGTATCATTCAGAATTTATTTCATTATTTTTCAGGCAGGTGAATCTATGAATTCAAATCACAAACCGATCCAATCCTTTAAAATCGTACAGTTCATGATGACCATCTACAGGCAGCGGCTGACACGTATTTTGCTTCCGCTGGCTGTATTGGCTTTTATTATATGGGAGGCCGGACAAGAGCTGAAGAGCTTCAATCTGGCACGTATGCTTCATGAGCTGCGGCGAATGGATGCTACCTTTCTCATCGAAATTGGCTTGTTCTCACTGATAGCCGTGGCCGCCATGAGCGCATACGATTACGTGATCAGGCATCATTTCAAGCTACAGGTCAAATCCGCAGCGACATTCCGGTACGCCTGGATTTCGAACACCTTCAATAACGTCTTTGGCTTCGCTGGCTTTACAGGAGCGGGATTGCGTACGGTGCTGTACAAAAAAAGCGGCGTGCCGCTGGGTGTCATCACCTCTGCGGTTGTGTTCCTTTCGCCTGTAGTCATTACCGGGCTTTCTTTGCTGGCCTGGGGCGGGATTGCCCATCTATATCCGGTACAGCCCGTGCTGGATGCTCATCCGTGGCTTCATTGGGCGTTATGGGGAATGGCGCTGTACCTGCCACTGTTCCTGATTATGCAGCGATCCAAACGGTACGCCACATGGTTCAACAAGGGAGAAGGCCAGCTTTCCTGGTCCACCATCTCCGCCTCCATCGGCGCTTCGCTGCTGGAATGGCTGCTGGCTGGTCTTACTTTTGCATGGATCGGCTCGCACTTGCTGCATGAGCTGCCGATAAATGCCGTGTTCGGCATTTATGTGATTGCTGCGATTGCCGGGCTGATCAGTCTAGCACCCGGAGGGGTCGGCGCATTCGACATCATTGCCCTGCTCGGGCTGCAAATGGCAGGCGCCAACTCGGATCGGGCATTGGCTGTGCTGCTGGCCTTTCGCGTCTTTTATTACATCATTCCGTGGCTAATCGGCCTGGTGCTGGCTGCGCTGGAAATGATACCGCGCAACGAACGTCTGAGCCAACTGGCAGAGACGGGTTGGGAAACCTCACTCAACGCTTGGCAAAAGGTATGGGGCTGGCCCGGTCAATTCCGCTTTCTGGCCGACCTCGGGGTATGGGCACTCGGCAAGCTGGTACTCATCTCCGGCGTGGTGCTTCTTCTGTCGGCGGCTACGCCAGGTCTACTGTATCGACTGCGTTTTGCCGAGCATCTGCTCAGTCTGCCCGTCATGCGCCTGTCGCACGAAATCTCAGTCGTCATCGGGATTATGCTCGTAGTGCTGTCTCACGGCATATCCCTGCGCATTCGCAGAGCCCTGCGGCTGACGCTGGTACTGCTGCTTGCGGGGTCCATTTTCACCTTCATTAAGGGTCTGGATTTCGAGGAAGCTCTATTCCTGTTGTTCGTAGCGCTGATGCTGTGGGTCTCGCGCTCGCGGTTTTATCGGGTTAGTGCGCCGCTGAATCGGCACAATATTTTAATATGGGGCGGATTGTCTCTGCTCGTGACCGGCGCTTACTTTATGATAGGGGCAGGCTCCAATACTCCGTTTATGCGCCATCTGCACGCCAAGGTCCATCTGGACTTTTTTATGAACCGCAGTGATTACGGGGTTACAGCGGTGTTCAGTCTGATTTTGGCGTGGGTGTTCCTGACGGTGTATTTCTTCCTCCGTCCCCAGCGTGGAATTGGAAATCTGCCTGACTCGCAAGAGCTGGGTAAGCTAAAAGAATTTTTGGAAAAGCAAGGCGGCAATTTGGTTTCTCATATGCTCTTTCTAGGCGATAAGTATCTGTATTGGACCAAGAACGAACAAGTGGTTATTCCCTATGCACGCAGCCGAGACAAGCTGATTGTGTTAGGTGACCCGCTCGGTCCGAAGGAACGTGTGAGCGAAGCGATTCAGGAATTTCAGCGCTTCGCAGACCGATATGCGTTAACGGCTGTATTTTATCAGGCATCACCAGAGTATTTGTCCATCTACCATGAGAACGGCTATCGGTTTTTCAAGCTGGGCGAGGAAGCACTGGTGCCGCTGGAGTCCTTTACACTGACAGGTAAAAGCAATCAGGTGCTGCGCAGTGCCAAAAACCGCTTTGACCGCGAAGGATACACATTCGAAATGATCCAGCCGCCTTTGGATGGAGCATTAATTGAGGAGCTTCGTCACATTTCGAATATCTGGCTGGACGGACGAAAGGAGAAGGGCTATTCGCTCGGGTGGTTCAAGGAGCCTTATCTTCAGTTAGCCCCGATTGCGCTGTTAAAGGACCCTGAAGGAAAGGTCATCGCCTTCGCGACAATGGCCCCTGCCTATGACCGTGGACAGACCGTCTCCATAGACCTGATGCGGCATCTGCCTGATACGCCAAATGGCACGATGGACTACTTGTTCACACGAGTGATCGAGTGGGCCAAAGACAGCGGGTATACGACCTTCAATCTCGGTATGGCTCCGCTGTCCCAAGTAGGACAAAGCGAAAAAGCGTTGCGCGAGGAAAAGCTGGCTCGGCTCGTTTTCCAATACGGAGGACATTTTTACGGCTTTCAAGGGCTTCGCCGCTTCAAGGATAAGTTCAAGCCGCAATGGGAGCCACGCTATCTGGCCTATCCGGCTTCTGTCTTTTTGCCTATTCTGACGCTGGAGCTGGTATATCTGGTCTCCAAACGCTCGGATTAGGTAAAAGCATTTCTTGCAACAAAAGCATAACAAAAGGGTGCTCCCCCAACCACGACGGTTGCAGGAACACCCTTTTTATGTTAAAAATTCTTCTTAGAAGCTACCTTTTACAACAACTTCAGACAATGGGAAACGTCCTGATGGACGTGCTGGCACTTGTGCTTTACCTACTGTAATAAGCATCGTTGGCAGGTAACGTGCAGGAATGTTGAATTGCTCGATCAACTGCGCAGGAATGAAGCCACCCATAGCGCAAGTGTCATAGCCAAGAGATCTAGCAGCCAACATAATGTTTTGTGCCGCAAAAGCAGAGTTCAGGATCGCTGCATCGCGAGCTACTTGTGCGTTTTGGTAAGCACCGTTGATTTGACCTACCAATGCGTCACGGATTTCCGCTGGCAGTGCGCCTGCTTCCACCGCTTGATCATAAATGACAGTGTTGCGGTTCGCTTCCAAATCACCCAATACGGCAATCGTAACGGAACTTTCCGCTACTTGACCCTGATTGTAAGCGATAGGCAGCAACTTTTGCTTGTCTGCTTCGGTTTCAATCACGAGGAATTTCCAGTGTTGAAGGTTCCAGGCGGAAGGAGCTTCTATCGCAGCTGTCAAAATAGCTTCCAGATCTTCCTCTGGCAATTTAAAATCCTTAACATAACTTTTTACTGCATGTCTTTCACTAATGACAGACAGAGTTTCGTTTTTTTGGATATTTGACATTCTGGACACACTCCTACATTTCTCATAGTATATATATCTGAATCTTGAATCCTTATTAACTTCCCAAACTATTGTAATTATAAAAACGATAGTGAATGATGTCAATATGTTTAAGTATGACCCTGCACTCAAAATACAGTACAATATGGATAAGACATCCATATCGGCAGATGCCCGCCCGATTGGACAAGACACGGTGAGTTCATTTTGTTCTCATTTGAATCAAAAAAGGAGCGTTGCTATGATTGGATCGTTTAAAAAAACGGATATTGCTTTGTTTGCCGCCTGGGTTGTGGCTTGTGTGGCTACATTAGGCAGCCTCTATCTCAGCGAAATTTTGGGGTATGAGCCTTGCAAGCTATGCTGGTTTCAGCGCATTCTGATGTATCCCCTGACTCTGCTGCTCGGAATCGGTTATTTTCGGGGAGATACAGGAATACGGCGTTATGTCATGCCGCTGGCGATCATTGGTGGCGGTATTTCGACCTACCATTTTGTGATTCAGCGCATCCATGCAGCCGCAAAAGCGGCTACGCAGGCTTCAACGTCCTGTGGAAGAGTATCCTGTGAGCAGGATTACCTGAACTGGTTTGATTTTATTACCATTCCTTTTCTCGCACTCATCGCTTTTATCCTTATTATTGCAGCCATGGGTTATATCCTGCATCAGGAGAAAAAATCGGCGCAAGGAGAGGTACAAGCAGAGCATCTTGCATAAGTATGATAGAGACCCTAGATCATTGGGCCAGTCACCACAATCGAGCGTATAATCCGCTTGCCGGAGGAAAGACTGTAACTAAATATATCCATTACTTATGTGATATAATAAAAAAGGTTTGCAGTCTGGCCAATAACGCTTACATTTCTTATAGAGGGGGCCCAGTCCATGTTTCATATCAGCACCCCAATTCTGCAATATGGCGCAACCTTCGGCATGATCTTGATCGCTGTTTCGGCTATTTTCATCCGTATGAAGACAGGTCACCGCCCGGTTAACGCCAAAAAGATTATCATCCCTCCGCTCGGCATGAGCACCGGCTTTATGATGTTTATCGTGCCAGAGGTACGGGTTCCCTGGCTTTGGGCGATGGGCGCTTTTCTGGTCGGCTGGTTTATTTTCTCGTATCCGCTGATTCGCAGCACCAAGTTTGAGATGCAAGAAGGACAAGTTTTTGTACAACGCTCACGCACCTTCTTTTTTATCCTGACTAGTCTGCTGATCATTCGCCTGCTGCTGCATGAGTTTATCCAGCGCTACATTACCATTCCACAGACGGCGGGGCTATTTTTCATCCTCGCCTTCGGGACATTGCTGCACTGGCGACTTCGTATGTATTTTCAATATCGCCAATTTGTTCCGGACGAGAAGGAAGTCCGCATCTGACAAACGGATGCTTACATGTATCATGGCATATTGTTGCATAAACCAAAAAGACACGTTCTCCCCATGGGGTGTCGTGTCTTTTTGGTTTATATTTGCAGCGCAGGACGGAAAATTCATTCAACCCGCTAATCTATACGCTACCTGGTTAAATGTCTGCTTTTTATTGCTGTGTCAAAATAATCGGGCCGTCCGCTGTAATCGCCAGCGTATGCTCGTATTGCGCCGACAAACCGCCGTCCAGTGTACGCGCCGTCCATCCGTCTGCATCCACTTTGCTGCGGTAGGTGCCCGTGTTCAGCATCGGCTCAATCGTAATGACCATGCCTTCTTTCAGGCGCGGTCCGCGATGCGGTGGTCCATAATGCGGCACCTGCGGTTGCTCATGCATATCTTCTCCGATACCGTGACCGATGAATTCGCGTACAACCGAGAAGCCTTCCGCTTCCGCATAGGTTTGGATCGCATGGGAAATATCGCCGATCCGGTTACCGATTACAGCCTGCTCAATCCCTCTGTACAGGGATTCCTTCGTAACGTCCAGCAGCTTTTGTGCCTGCTCGGAAACATTACCCACTGCATACGACCAGGCGGAATCCGCCAGCCAGCCGTTCAGGTTTACGACCATGTCAATCGTCACGATGTCCCCGTCCTTCAACGGTGTCTTGTTCGGGAAACCGTGGCAAATGACATCGTTAGGCGATCCACAAGTCGCAAACTGGTAGCCGTTGTAGCCCTTTTGTTCCGGCGTTGCGCCATGCTTTTTCATAAACGATTCCGCGAAGGCATCAATTTCCAGTGTTGTAATACCCGGCTTGATCATTTTGGCAATTTCCCGGTGGCAAGCAGCCAAAATTTCGCCAGCTTTCTTCATATTTTCAATTTGTTCTTTGGTTTTAATAATAATCATTAAACGGTCTCCTTCTTTTCCGTGTTCGTTCCACTTTCACTGCTGCTTTTTTCTGCTTCTTTTCTGCTTCTATTGTAACGCTAAAAGCATTGAAATGGAACCGATGTCCATTGGCACCGTTTACAGATATTTTAAATTGGGTATATAATACTAATAACTTGTATACAAGTATGCTCGAAAGAGGCAACCTAATTTTCAAGAAGGAGTATGCCTATGAAATATCCGTCAGTCTGGCTACAGGGTGCATCGCTTGGTGAAAGGATTGCTTGTGAGCTTCGACTTCAGATTATCCGTGGCATGCAGACACCCGGCACGGTATTATCTGAAAATCAGATTGCTGCCGATTTTGGCACCAGCCGTTCTCCTGTTCGTGAAGCGTTAAAAGTGCTTTCCAGTGAAGGATTGCTTCGCTTGGAACGCATGGGGGCGATTGTCATAGGCATGACGCCCGCTGATATGGAGGAGCTTTTCGATGTGCGAATGCTGATTGAGCATTTTGTTGTACAAAGATTTGTACATAGAGACAATGCCGGGTTGGTGATCGCTTTAAACCGGATGATTGATAAAATGGAAGTCGCTCTTAAGCACAGAGACGTCGTTGAATTTTCTCTTCAGGACTTCAATTTTCATGAGGCCCTGGTGCTGGAAGCAGGCCATACTCGTATTCTCCACACCTGGAACGGAATGAGGCAGTTGATCCTGACGGTCATGCTGGCTGCCACAGAACAACGCTTTACGTCCAAGATTGAAGAATCCCAAGTCACGATTCACAATCATCGTACCTTTGCAAACGCTTTAAACCAAGGGAGCGCTCAGGAGCTGTCCGAATTTATCGAGGATCATTACCGGGACACCCGCAACGCGGTAAACGACAGCGTTCTGTCCCCCTACTGCAAGAGTCTGTCCTAATTTGTAAAATGTATAAAAGGAGCCGCTGCACCGCGCTTAGGTGTTCTAAGCTGGCGCAGTTCCTTTTTAGACTAAAGTTGTCGACAAGTATACATGTACTACACATTAACGCATAAGGAGGCATTACTTCATGAACACCCTATTCGGCTTGAGCCATAACGCTTCACTACTTACGTGGGCGCTAATTACCATCATCCTTTTGATTTTGCTGATTGCCAAGTTTAAATGGAATCCCTTTGTTTCACTACTACTTTCCTCCGTATTTCTCGGGCTGGTTAACGGGATGCCGGGACATGAAGTTACTGCCTCCATCACCAAGGGCCTCGGGAGCACACTTGGCTCCATCGCCATCGTCATCGGGCTGGGCACCATGCTTGGTAAAATGATGGCGGAATCCGGCGGTGCCGAGCGTATTGCAACTACACTTATGGATCGGTTTGGTGAAAAACGTGTCCATTGGGCCATGATGATCGTAGGCTTTATCGTGGGTATTCCGGTATTTTTCGAAGTTGGCATTATTTTATTAATTCCGATTCTGTTCACGGTCGCCCGTAAAATGAATATGTCTCTGCTGAAAATCGGTATTCCCATGCTGGCGGGGCTATCGACGGTACATGGACTTTTGCCGCCCCATCCGGCTCCGATGATCGCGATTGAAGCCTTTAACGCCAATATCGGACGCACGATAGGGTATGCGCTCATCGTCGGTATTCCTTCCGCTATTATTGCAGGTCCGGTCTTCGGTGCCTGGATTGGCAAAAAAATTATGGTCAGACCCTCCGAGAAGCTGGACGAGCAGTTCACCAATACAACAGGACGGCCGTTGCCGCCTTTTTGGATTACCTTGTTTACTATTTTGCTGCCCGTTATCCTGATGCTCAGCGGATCGGTCGCTGAAATTGTGGACCCGTCCAATACGCATCCACTTACGGTATTTTTCAAATTCATCGGTGATGAGGTTATGGCGTTACTGATTGCGGCTGTATTTTCGTTTTTCTCACTTGGTTACGCACGCGGCTTAAAGAAAGAGGATTTATCCCGTTTTACTAGTGAATGTCTGGCACCCACAGCCTCTATTATTTTAATCATCGGCAGTGGGGGCGCGTTTAAAACCGTATTGATCGACAGCGGCGTAGGTCAGGCCATTGCAGCGGTGGCTACGGGGGCGCATATGAATGTAATCGTGTTTGCTTTTCTGGTCGCTGCGCTCATTCGTGTAGCCACCGGGTCCGCTACGGTCGCGATGACGACAGGCTCCGGTATTGTCGCACCTGTGCTGGCACTTACACCCGGCGTGAATGTCGAGCTGGTTGTACTTGCTACAGGGGCGGGATCGCTGATCCTTTCGCATGTGAATGACGCCGGTTTTTGGATGATCAAAGAATTTTTCAACATGACGGTTCCCCAGACTCTCAAATCATGGACCGCTATGGAAACCATCCTCTCCCTGGTCGCCTTCGGTTTGATTATGCTGCTGAGTGTGTTAATTTAACGATAATGAGCTAATAACGGTAAGTGAAGGGGAGATTGAATATGACAGACACTCGGTATATGATCGGCGTTGATATCGGTACGACCAGTACCAAGGCGGTGCTTTTCGAAGAAAACGGCAATATTGCTGCCCAGCATCATGTAGGCTATCCGCTGCACACACCTGAGCCGGATGCGGCGGAACAGGACCCGGAGGATATTTTCAAAGCCGTCGTGACAACGGTGCAGGAGGTCATGAAACAAAGCGGAGTAGCAGCCGAGCATGTGTTGTTCGTCTCCTTCAGTTCGGCCATGCACAGCGTTCTGGCGGTGGATAAGAACGGCAAGCCGCTGACCGCCTCCATCACGTGGGCAGATAACCGCAGCGCCAAGTGGGCTGAAGCGCTCCAGCATGAATACAACGGACATGACATTTACTTGCGCACCGGGACACCCGTTCATCCCATGTCGCCGCTGACGAAGCTGATGTGGATTACACGGGATTTGCCGGATATTGCGGCACAAACGTACAAATATATTTCTATCAAGGAATACGTATTTGTCCGGTTGTTCCAGCAATATGTCGTGGATCATTCGATTGCCTCCGCTACCGGCCTCATGAATTTGGAGCAACTGGATTGGGACGAGGAAGCACTGCGTATTGCCGGTGTGACGAAGGAGCAGTTGTCTGAGCTGGTGCCTACGACTCATGTCCTGAAGAGACTGGATGCGACCTATGCGCATGACATGGGCTTGCTGGAGACGACTCCTTTTGTCATCGGAGCCAGTGACGGTGTCTTGTCCAACCTTGGTGTGAATGCCATCAAACCGGGAGTTGTCGCTGTCACGATCGGTACCAGCGGAGCCATCCGCACTGTGGTCGATAAGCCGTTGACCGATGCCAAGGGACGCTTTTTCTGCTACGCATTGACCGAAAAGCTGTGGGTGATCGGCGGCCCGGTGAACAATGGCGGCATCGTTTTCCGCTGGATTCGCGATGAATTTGCAGCCTCCGAGGTGGAAACCGCCAAACGATTAGGGCTTGATCCGTACCATGTGCTGACCCAAATCGCAGAACAGGTACACCCCGGCTCGGACGGCCTGCTCTTTCTCCCGTATCTTTCCGGAGAACGTGCACCCCTGTGGGACCCGAATGCCCGCGGCTCCTTCTTCGGCTTGTCCCTGCGTCACAAAAAAGAGCACATGATCCGCGCCGCTCTGGAGGGTGTGTTGTTCAACCTGTACACGGTTATGCTGGCCATGGAAGAGGTCATCGACAGACCTTCGGTCATTCACGCCACTGGCGGATTCGCACGCTCGGAGCTGTGGCGACAGCTTATGGCGGATATTTTCGATCAGGAGGTCATTATCCCGGAAAGTCTGGAAAGCTCCTGTCTTGGCGCAGCTATTTTGGGCTTGTACGCACTGGGACGGATTGATTCGCTGGACGCTGTATCCGATATGATCGGCACCACTCACCAGCATAAGCCCGTGGCGGAGCATGTGGATATTTACCGTGATTTACTGCCAATCTATATCCGCATTTCGCGTAAATTTGAAGAGGAATTCAAGGATATTGCCGAGTTTCAGGCCAAATCCTTAAAACCTTTAAATTAGTGGAACCCGTTCCAGCACCGCTGCGTATTACCGTTTCATAAGAACCTGTCTATGTCAGAAAATGATCTAAAAAATCAGTCGGACAGGATTAAGAAGGAGGATTAGACGATGCTCAAAAAATTATTGCACCGCCTGCTACATTCCACCTCTCATACTCATAAGCGGAAATACAGTAGCTCGGACCGTTATTACGAACGTAAACGCCGCTCTTCATCCGATTTAGGATACAAGAACAGCCATAACGGGCACCAATATTACAAGGACAAACGCCGTCATTACTCCAGTTCGTAAGTAAAGAACTACGACGAATGAAACCAGGCATAGGAAGGAAGCCAGTGGCTCCTTCAAACCCTATAAAGCGAAGGCCCTTCTCATCAAGGGCCTTCGCTTTATTGTTGTGCGCCTGGCGCTATGCAGGGCAACATCTCTGCATTTTACAGGAAACCGTCTATTAACAAAATTACAGAAATAGAGTTTTGGAGATAATTACCAGCAAAATAAACAGAACCAGAATCGCTCCTACAGAGGTCCAAGCTCCGCCGTACCCCATACCGCCCATTCCATACATATGACTCATTTACAACACTCCTTTCGCTCATTTACAGGATCATTGTATGTAGATATGGTCAGATGTGTAAGGGGGGCATTCCCCCATTTTTGCGGCGAATGCCCGTATTTATGGACGATCTTTATGGACTAGCCCTCCTGCTGCACCAACGCCTTCTCCAGCTCCAGCATAAACTGACGACTACGTTCATACCTGGGGCCAATCTGAAAAAGACGTTCCAGCAGATGGCGTACAGGTGGACTCAGCTTCAATTCTTCCTGCCAGCTTCCCGGCGGTTGATCCGGTCGAGGCTCGTAACTGCTGTACAGCATAAAAAGCATCAAATGCCCGACATCGTACAAATCGCTGTAAATAGCGACATCCTGCCGTTCGGCTGCACGCTTTTCCAGCATAGATTCGGTAAATACATCTTCCTGCTGCTCGCCCATCGCCAGTGCAAGGCCAAAGTCGATCAGGTACGGTTTCCCTTCGCGGTGGATCACATTGGGAATACGGATATCCCGATGGATGTAGCCCCGTTCATGCACATGCAGAACCCGCTCCATCAGCTCCAGGGTGTAGACGATACATTCCTGTTCGGTAAAAGAACGCCCCTGTTCAAATATAAGCTCCTCCAGCGTCATGCCGGAGATATATTCCATGACCAGGTACATTCCATTCCGATACTCCACACTTTCGAGCAGCTTCGGGATACAGGGATGTTCCATTTGTCGCATAATATCAGCTTCGCGCTGCAACAGTTGAACACCCTTCGCCCGCTTGCTCGGTCTGGGTAGCTTGACCGCCACCTCCTGCCCGCTGTGCTTGTCCAAACAGAGGTAGGTCAGACCATAGCTGCCCATACCCAGCAGCGACAAAATATGATAACGTCCGCTCAACAGATCGCCGGGCTGTTTCGGGTAATCTATCCAAGATTCATAAGCATTCCGTAACCAAGCAAACATTCTGATATCCCTTTCCTATACACGCTGCGGGAACACTATATATGCGACTTGCCCTTGTCTTCTTGTATGCCGCCCGCTGCCCTATATCCATTCACTCCGGTCTATTCCGCTATTATACCATCCACAATAAGACCATCAGAACCGGGTAGGTCTGATGGTCTTATCATTATCATGCCTATGCCTCTCTACGTCTGCGTGGTGCCAAACCGAGCCAGGACAGCAGCGAACCACGGGACTTTCGCTGTCTGCCCTGATAGGTGCGCAAATTGGTGATTAACTGCCGATCCCGTTCCTCTTCCACCCGTTCTTTCATCCAGCGCTTTTGGTCCTCCAACTGATTGGAAAGGTTGATGTTCTTCTCCACCAACCGGCTATGCTCTATTTCCAGCTCTTCCAAACGAATCCTCATCTCCAGTAGAGCGCTCTGCACCATAATTTGCATCTCCGTCAGTGCTTGGGACTCTATAGGCTCCTGCGTTTGTATCTGTACGAGTGTTTGTTCCAGTTCTTCTTTTCCCCTCTCCCTTGTTTGCTCCAGCCTGTGCTCAATCGTTAACGCCAAGGTATGCGTCTGTTGTTCCTGCGGTTGTAGCTGCATCGGGCCTTCTGACTGTTCCTGTACGCTAACTTCATCCTCTAATCCTGCCGATTCAAGAGTAGCGGCGGCTTGCGCCTGCATCACAGACTCATCTCTGCCCTCTGCCGCAGCCAATATTTCCTCCCAGGTTGCAGCCAGCGACTCACCATCCGATACAGATGGCAAGCGGATGCCTGCATCCTCGATTTGGAAGGGTGCGGTTACCCTCTCAAGCACCACCTGAACCGCCTGCTCCATCGTCAAATGCTCCTCACGCAACGCCCCTCGCATCACCTTTAAGCACTCTACATCCTCTGTACTGAACATTCTCGATTGGTTGGCGGAACGCGGGAACACATAGCCCTGCTCCTCCAGCGCTGCCGCATATTTACGAAGGGTACTGGCCCCGATTCCCAACTGCTTTGCTGCTTCCGTCGTCGATCTGCTTTCTTCCATTGATCATTACCTCCCTGGATGGTATGGAAAGAAATAAGCTTGTATATGTACAATTCGCGGAATCAAATGGAAACCCTTTGGCATAAATGTTCTAATATTGCGGACTGCTAGGAACCTTTGTCATAAGCGAATATTTTATAAAAATGCAAGAAGCGACTTCATATTGCCATATAAGCTTGGCTTAAAAGTTTCCTATTGTGCCACTGCGCAGTCGGATGGTGCTTCCGAAGCGCGCTTTCCTACGGAAAGCTTTTAAAGCGACCGTTTCGCTTGTGCAGCACCATTCCGCCTACTCCGTTTTTATGTTCATTTTTCGAGTTCGGCTTATATAGCTTATTGTTGGATAAACCAGCAGCATTTAAAATCTGACAAAGTATGTGGTAGCTCGCCTATTTCCCATTCGATAGGGTGTCCTTTTTAGAAACGTCACATAAATGTCACGTTTCCATGATCCTATGGCATTATTTCTACCATCAGCGCGCCGTAAAGCACAATCAATGCGGATACCGCCTCAAAAAGAAGCTTCTCACTCCCTGCAATACATACCTGCAAAAATACTGCGTATTTCACGTATCTTCTATATTACAGCCTATACATGTGCCTCTGGTGATCGTTATTTTTATATTTTTCGGAATAAAGGCAAAACGATGGATATTTCCAAAAGATCAGCAATATGTTATGTTATGTAACGTAAAATGGGTTTCAGACATAATTTGTAGCATATTAACGTTCGCTGGGAACGAGGGGGAAACATAAATGAAGGGGAAGGCAAGGAAAGTAGCTATTGTCGGCGCAGGGATGGTCGGTTCGAGCTGTGCCTACTCAATGGTCAATCAGTCCATTTGTGACGAAATTATGATGATTGACCGCACATATGATCGAGCTTTGGCCCATGCACTGGATCTGTCCCATTGTATGGATTTCACGTCTACACGTACCAAGGTACACGCAGGAACGTATGCAGATTGCACGGATATGGATGTTGTCATTATCACGGCCGGGGCTAACCCCAAACCAGGTCAAGATCGTTTGTCTGTACTGGATGATGCGGTGATCATTACGCGCGAAATTGTAACGGCGATTATGGAGAGCGGCTTCGACGGCATTTTCGTCATTGCGGCTAATCCTGTCGACATTGTGACCTATCTCGTACAAAGCATATCCGGTCTACCACGCAACAAGATAATCGGCACTGGCACCTCCATTGACTCGTCCCGGCTTAAAACGCTGCTTTCCGAGGTATTTTCCATAGATCCACGCAGCGTACAGGGGTATGCTCTTGGCGAGCACGGCGATTCGCAATTCGTCGCATGGTCACACGTGACCATTGGCGGCAAGCCGATCCTGCATATTCTGCGCCAGCATAAGGAGCGTTTCAGCCACGTCGATCTGGATGACATCGCCCGCAAAACGAAGGATGCAGGCTGGGAGATTTTCACCCGCAAAGGGGCTACTTATTTCGGTATTGCCAATGCGCTGGCATACATTACCCGTTCCATTTTAAATGATGACGGTAAAATTATAGCGGTTTCTGCCGTATTGGATGGCGAGTACGGGCACACGAATGTCTGCACAGGTGTTCCGGCGATCATCGGCAGCAAAGGAATTCAGGAGGTCATCGAGCTGGAGCTAAGCCCGGAAGAACAAGCCAAGTTCGACGCCTCATGCCGCTTCATCAGCGATAATATCCGTGCCATGTCGGGCTTAGTTTAAAATGTATCATACGCCGGATTGAAATGTATTATCGTATTTTATCAATCCGGCGCGATGTATACTTCAAAAAAACTCCACTTATCAAATACACTTTCTTCATTCTAAAAGCTGTGGAGAAAATAAATCATCCGAAAATTCTAATCAATCTATGAGTGCCCTCTCAAAAAGTATAAAACTGAATACCGCTGAAAAAGGCTTTGTGGCCATCTACTCTGACGCAATGAAGGAAGGTGCTGATCTTGTAAGCTACAACCCGACTGGAGATATTATAGGTGTGCAGAAACTAGAAGATGGTCGTGCCCTCTATTATTCTACCAAATTGTCTGGCAACTACTATATTCCTCTGAGCGACAAAATCGGCATTATTGCCTGGATAAATTAGGAATAATTCACTCTCTTTTTGGTCCCTCAAAGTACGACCAGGACAGAGCAATCGGCACCTCTTTTGTCAAAAGTAGTGAGAATATCTATTTTTCTCAATGAATAAAGCTTATGTACTATACATAGACGGGAATGGAGAGTTCCAAATCATAAGTCTCAGGAGCAAGCATATTATCCAGTGGGGCAAAATAATGGTTCGTTTTTTTGGCACAAATTAGCTACGAAGTTGCCACACTCCTTCAAAGCGAGGTGTAATTATGATTTATTTAGTTTTTCACCAACTGAACCCCCTTGTCCCCACTCTGCTCATCTGCCCTCTAATCGCCATTATAATTGGAATTATGTGCGCAATTCTTCATTCGAGGGTTCTACTGGCTGTAGGTGTAGCTCTTTTACTTCCCCTCCTGTTTATCACAACAAATATTGCTACCTTTAAATCTAACCTGGACGCATGGGCGATGTACGGTATTATTTATGCCCTGATGACCTATGCCGCATTTAGAATAACTTCCCGAGCTAGAAGTTGACTGATCTTTATGTACCCATGCTGAAATGTGACCCAGAAGAATGATAACTTTAAAACAAATGACCCATAAGAGGGTCATTTGTTTTAATAGAGCCCTTGAAAAAACAGATAGAGCTGAATCCTCATATTCCGTCCTATATTTCTTTACGACGGAATACCGTCAGGCCCGCAATCCCAAACACAACAAAGCTACCCAGGACAACCGTAATCAGCGTATCGGCTGGTACGATGAAAGCCCCGAAGCGGTCTCTTCCGGTAGGCATCATCGCCAGCACAGGCTGTACCCACGGATAAAACGGTCCATAGGTCTGTGAGTTGGCGACCAGAATATTGGGCACTGTGAAAACAAAGTTCAAGGCGAGCGGCGCGGCAAAGCTGGACCACAGGAAAGACACCATTAGCTGTAACGCAGCCAGCGGCAGACAGGCTACCCAGCCTGCGAGCAGACTTTGGGCGATGACTGACCAAGGGATCGGCCCATTCATGTCTCGCACAGCTCCAACACCCAGCAGCGCTCCCCCGAACAATAGTTGAGTCAGCCCCACCAAAGCCATAATCATCGTCAGCTTGGCTGCGTAGAGACTGGTGCGGGATAATGGCAACGACAGCAGTTGCTTCCAGCCGCCGCCCCCATGCTCGAATCGGCAGACCATGGATGCAAATACGGCGGTCAGCATCGGCATGAACAGCAGCGCATGCACTGAAAGCATGCTAGATAACAATGCCAGCCAATTCCCTCCGGGGTTCGACAGCAGTCCGATCAGGACGGCAATCGCCGGGCTGACGAGCGCGAGCAACCAGACGGGTGACTTGGCTATTTTCAAACGTTCGACAGATAGCAGTCGTACATATCCTCCGAACATTACGCCACATCCTTTCTGCTAAAATAAGCCGCCGTCAGCAGACTGAGAAGCACACCCGTTCCGCAGCCGATGGACGCAAACATCCACGCTTGAGGCGCAACCCATGCGAATTGCGGCCAAGCCAGCGGAAACCATTCAGATAGCTGGGAAGCAAACAGGCTGCCGATCCCTAGCGTAATGCCCAGTGTTACAGGCAGCGCCTGATTATGAAACGTGACCGTTAGCCACAATAGCAGTACGAGCATGGGCAGTGTTCCTCCCAAGGGCCAAAACCCGATCCGCAGCAATTCTCCTATTGGAGCAGGCTCTCCCCCGAAGCCAAGTATCATGCCCAGTCCCCATGTTCCAACGGTAAGGAGCAGGCAGGATACACACAGCATCCCGATAGCCAGCGTCAGCTTGGCCATATAGACACTGAATCTGGAGATAGGCAAGGCCAATAGCTGCTTCCAGGAGTTGGACGAATGCTCCACATTCGCCAGCATGGAAGCGACCATCGTGGCCCCTAACACCAGCGCAAGGGGAACGAAAATAGCAATGTTATCCATCAGGGCTTCCCACAGATGACCCTTGCTGCGCGGAATCAGATAATCATAACGAAGCCCGAAATTCAGTGCCTGCATCGCCACCAGCCCAAGGGGTCCTAGAAACACCAGAAACCAGATACCCTTTCTGCGCGCTTTGAGCAGATCCGCAGTCAGCGCTCGCAGCATCATAGGGAAGTCCCTCCTTTGCCGACGACCTGCATGAACATATCCTCCAGGGATTTGCGGCGTTCCTCTACACGGTATATAGCATGCGTATTTTCGACCAGCCTTCTGACCAGTAGCGCCACTGCCGCATCATTCATGTTTTCAAAATCCAGAGCAGCCCCGTCCCTCACCGAATGATAACCCTGCTCGCGTGCAATGAGCTGGGCTGTTTCCGGGTCGGACGTGACGATGCGAATGCCCCCTGCGGATTCCTGACGGAGATTGTGAATCGTATTCTGGAAAACCAGTTCTCCTTCGCGGATAATTCCCACCGTATTCGCCATATGCTCCACTTCGCTCAGCAGATGGCTGGATACCAGCACGGTGATTCCTCGTTCCTTGGGCATCGCCTGAATCAATGCGCGCATTTCCTGAATGCCCTCCGGGTCCAAACCATTTGTAGGCTCGTCCAAAATAAGCAATTCCGGATTGCCTAGCAGCGCGGCGGCGATACCAAGCCGTTGCTTCATCCCCAGCGAGTATCCCTTGACCGGGCGTTTGGCATGCTTGGTCAGTCGAACGACTTCCAGCACTTCCGCAATGTTCTCTTTGGGCACATTTAAAATGCGACGAATGGCCTCCAGATTTTCCACTGCGTTCAAATGACCGTAATACGAAGGGTATTCGACCAGCGAGCCGACTTTACGCAAAATATCCAGCTTATGTCTGCGGATATCCTTACCGAATATGCGGATCGTTCCTCTTGTCGGGCGAATGAGTCCAAGTAACATGCGAATGGTTGTCGTTTTCCCGGCTCCATTCGGACCGAGAAAGCCGTAAATATCTCCCCGCCCTATTTTCAGATCCAGCTGATTAACCGCAGGGCGGCCTTTGTATATTTTGCTGAGACTGTTCGTTTCAATAATGTATTCGTTCAAGTTCCTCACCTCGACACTTATCGTAACGTGCCAAGTTTAAAGCCAAGGGAACTCTTAGTTTAAGTTTTGTTTAAGAAACGGATTTGTGTCCCGGCGGATGAACTGACAATATCCCTCTCCAGATTCATTTCACGGGCCAGTAATTCTGTAATCGCCAATCCAATCCCGACTCCTTTTTCACTGGATTGCTGCTCCATTCCCGGTCCTTTATCCGCAATGACTAATGCCTCTTTCCCGTTAAGTTCCTCTACATGGATACCAATATATCGGCCTGAAGCAGCATGGCGAACTACATTTTGAAAGAGATTGTCCAGCAAACGGCGGAAGCCCTGCTCATCGACCTTCCACACGATACTATGCTCAGGCAAGTCGATATCCACCTCCAAATCTTCCTTCTCCCAAACCGGATACCAGCTGGCCGCACATTCCCGCACCAGCCGCAGGATATCACGCGGTTCGTTATTCAATGTATATTTGCCGCTGGAAAGAAGATTATAGGCGAGCAGGTTGTCGATCAGGCTTCCGAGGTCTTTTAACTTGTTTTCCATCAGTGTAATAGACTGCCTTCCCCTGTTACTCAGGTTTTCGTCGTCCAATGAGTACAGATGGCTGCGCACGACGGTAAGCGGTGTCCGGATATCGTGTGACAGATCGGCGACCAGCCTTTTTCGCAATTCTTCCTCTTGGCGCTCACGTCCCCGACTCTCGGCCAGTTGCTCAACCATCTGATTGAACGCTTCCTCCAGCTTGCCGATTTCATCCGGCCGTCCGGTGCTGACAAGAATGGGCAACCCATCCTCTCCCCGTTGCGACATAGCTGCCTGAAGCCGCACCAGTCTGTGCCGAATGCCTCCAAAAAACAGGAGAGATACGAATATAAATGCTGCGAGTATCAGTAAAATAAAAAAGAGATAGTACAGTGCCATGCTATTGTCCGTACGCGACTGATCAAAAAACGAACGAGGAACTTTCAATACCATATAGCCCTGATCGGCGTTCTTCTGGCCACCACCAATAAATGCGACTACAGTAAACGGCCCCTGATAGCTTGCTTGTTTCATGAATGTAATAGCTTGCATCGCGTCCCAATGCTCTGGAAGGTCTGGTTGTGTCGGCAACTCCAGCCTTGTTTTCCCCGCTGCATCCACCCAAAATATCTGTGAATCGGGAAACGTATTTCCCTGTATTTTTTTTAAATGGGTTGAGATTTGCTCCGGGGTGGCTCCTTTTAAGGCTACAGCTTCACGATGCCAGCTATCTTCGGTCCGTGAACTGGAGAGATAATGTGAATTTGCAGGCTTCATATCCGTAACCCAAGCAGACAAGACACTGCTTACAATTAACGTAGCAGGTAACATAATCGGCAATAGCATCATAGCAACCACAATAATGACCAGATAGCGGAACAACAGTGAACTGCGAAACCGACCTCCCTGACCTGGCCTGGAGCTGCGACGCAACCTCGCCCAACTCTTGCGCGTCCTGCTCATTATGCCTTCACCCGATAGCCTACGCCACGGATCGTCTCAATGATGCGGGGAGTGGCAGGATCAACCTCCAGCTTTTCGCGCAGATGTCGAATGTGGACCATTAAGGTTTTGTCCCCGTCGATATACGGATCGCCCCACACGGCTTCATACATTTGCTCCTTCGTCATAATCTGGCCCAAATGCCGCAGCAAATAAGCAAAAATATGATATTGCTTGCCTGTCAGCGCAATTTCTTCCCCGGTATCACGGTTCACAATACGGTTATCGGGAGGGTACACTGACAGATGTCCCAACTGCAAGGATTCCTCGGGCACCGTACCTGATCGACGCAGCAAAACCTCCATACGTGCAATCAGCTCGTCCGGGTGAAAGGGCTTCGTCACATAATCGTCGGCAAAATCCAGCCCTTGCAGCTTATCGTCAATGGAGGTTCGGGCGGACAGCATAAGAATCGGAAGCTCCGGCCGCTCCTTCTTGAGCCTTTTTCCAATCGTAAATCCATCCAGACCGGGCAGCATCACATCCAGAATCACAAGCTGGCATGTATGGGATGCTTCCACAGCTCCATCCCCGCTGCGCAGCCACACCACAGCGTAATTCCGCTCTTCCAAATACCGATGCATCCAAGCGCCGATATCCTGATCGTCCTCGATGTATAACACATTTGTTTTCATTCACGCACACCTACTTATCGTTTTTCTTTTATAGTAATGGGCATTATAGCATTGATGGTACAAATCCCGCATAAAAAGGTTAATAACTACCTTATACGACATATGCTATATGATTTCAAATTCTACTGCTTGCAAAATAGGAGGAATACCATATGCTGCTGGAAGCGATATACCATCATCCGAAGCGCAATTGGGCTTTTGGTTATGATGATGCAACCCTATTTTTACGGCTTCGTGTGAAGAAAAATGACCTGACCGCTGTACACGCTCTAACCGGAGACAAATACGACTGGGATCGCACCCGACAGCTCATTCCGATGTCCAAATTCGCCACCGACGGCAGATTTGATTACTACCAGTGTACCGTAAAGCCCACTCACCGCCGGCTGAAATATGGATTTTTGCTGGAAGACGAAGAAGAACAACTATGGATGAACGAGAATGACTTTACCACCCAAGAACCTCAAAATGCAGACGGCCTGTTCCAATACCCATTTTTGAATCCAATTGATATTCTCAAACCACCTGCATGGGTGAAGGATGCGGTTTTTTATCAGATTTTCCCGGAACGCTTTGCGAACGGTGACCCCTCTATTAGCCCGGAAGGTGCCGAGACATGGGGGGACACGCCGCGAACCGACAATTTTTTTGGCGGCGATCTCCAGGGGATCATAGATCATCTGGACCACCTGAACGAGCTGGGGATTAACGCCCTGTATATGACGCCTGTCTTCAAGGCGACGACCAATCATAAATACGATACCGAGGATTATATGGAGGTGGACCCGCATTTTGGGAACAAGGAGACGTTAAAAAAACTGGTATCCGCCTGCCACAATCGGGGAATCCGGGTACTGTTCGATGCAGTGTTCAACCATTCGGGACGTACCTTTAAGCCGTTCGTGGACGTGCTGGAAAAAGGCGAATCCTCCCCTTACAAGGACTGGTTCCACGTACGTAGCTTCCCGCTGGAAGTCGTTGATGATACACCGACCTACGATACCTTTGGGCTGGAGCCGATGATGCCCAAGCTGAACACCGAGCATCCCGAGGTGAAAAAGTACCTGCTCGATGTTGCAAAATATTGGATCGAAGAGATCGGCATCGACGGGTGGCGGCTGGATGTGGCAGATGAGGTGGATCACGCCTTTTGGCGGGAGTTCCGCACCACGGTCAAACAGGCTAACCCGGATGCGTACATTCTGGGTGAAATGTGGAATGAATCGTCTGAATGGCTACAGGGCGACCAGTTTGATGCGACGATGAATTATCCGTTCACTTACGCGGTGAATGATTTTTTCGTCAAAAAAGAAACCGATGCCCAAAGCTTCGCCTTTGCCATCGGACGGCAGCTGGCCCGCTATCCGCAGCAGGCCTCTGAAGTGGCCTTCAATCTGCTGGATAGCCACGACACGCCGCGCCTCCTGACGCTGTGTGGCGATGACAAGCGGCTGATGCGGCTGGCCGCTCTGTTCCAATTCACGTACATGGGCGCGCCCTGCATCTATTACGGTGATGAAATCGGTCTGGATGGAGATGCCGACCCAGGCTGCCGCAAGTGCATGGAGTGGGACCCTGACAAGCAGGACCGCGAGCTGTTCGACTTTTACCGCGAGCTGATTGCGCTGCGTAAGGAGCACCCGGCGCTGCGTGCTGCGGGAAGCCTCACTTTCCTGGAGGCAGAGCCGGAAGGCGCATCTCTCGCCTATGAGCGCCGCAGCGAGGAAGAGAGGCTGCTCGTGCTGTTTAACCGTTCCGGTAAGAGCCACGTGTTTGAGCTGGACATTCCCGAGCAGGATTGGGAATTGGCTTTTGGCGAAAGCCAGTGGTCCGCAGGAGCGAAGGGCTTCCGCGCTGAGCTTCCAGCCTACGGCTACGCCGTGCTGAAGGCAACGCCTGCGACGCGGGTGGAATAGACGCTCTCCTTTTAATAAGTGGAGTAGTCTCATCCCTTGAGGCTGCCCCTCTCTACATACAAACATTCCCAAAATGGTGATATAATATTTTCAGATAAACGCTAATTTAGCAACCAGATTGTGAAAGGGGTGGTCTATTTGAAACATACAACCACGATATGCACAGAACTGGGGCAATTCATGACACGAGAAGACCTAAGCATAACCCAATTTTGCCAAATAGCGGATATAGAAGCGGTAACAGTCCATGCTATTTTGGGCAAAAAAATGCCATTCTCGGTAGAGCAGCTGGATCGGGTTACATACGGTATGCGACTGAATCCAGGCCATTTTTATGGGCATTACATCGAGGAATATTTGGTCGAAGCTGTACCCGATTGGCGTAATATTAAACCTTTTTTATACCGATGTGAAGAACTGAACAAGCTGGATTGCATTCAGCAAACCAGCTATTTATGGTTGGATAACGCGACTTACGCTCCTCTGTTGTTCGAAGTAGCTGAGGATTTTTTCATACATGACAAACATGCCGCCGCAGCCCTTCTCTACAAAAATATCGTCAAAAGAGAGGGCGGCCAGCGTTCAGAACGACTTGCCTTGTGCCAGTATCGCTTGTTTATTCTTGGGCTGGGGCCCGATAAAGAACAAAACGTGGAGGCTGCTAACCGGGTTTTTACCCTTTTGGATCAGCTCGACGACATAGACCGACTCGACGCATTAAGAGAACTGGCGAATGTATATATGCAAAGGAAATTATGGGATTTAGCCAAGGACTTGGCTAAGGATATGGACGATGAGGCTAATATTCAATACCTTCTTATGCACCAACCCAATAAAGTTAATCAGGAACCACTCAAAAGTCCACAAAGACCAATGTTCTTTTATATGGCCTATTCTAACTATCTTCGTGCGAACATTTGTGAGGCCCAAGGAAACTACAAGCAAGCACTACAATATACTTACGCATATACTGATCTAAGCTGGGTGAAGGAGACCGATGAGGAAACACAATACTGGCTGAACAAATGTAAAGGATGGGCACGGTCCAGTCTATTTTTATATAAAATGTTAACCGGAGATGTAAGCGCAATTTTGGATTATGTTAAAAGCATTGAGGCTTCACAAACGGAGCTGATACCGGGTTTATTTAAGATCGTCAGAGCCGCCAATCAGCAGGATATCAAGTTGGATTATTTTCTTAAAAAGTTCGAAACAGACATTGCAGCCTTTATTGCACGGGAAAAAGCTATTGTTACGTATACGCACAAGATCACGCCAGATTTATATATACTTTTTCTGCATGAGCTGGCTCACTATTATTTAAGCAGAGGGGCATTTGACATTGGTTTTCAATATCTAATCGACGGTTTGGAAAAAGCCTTTGAGGTCGATAATACATCCTGTATCATTAAATATATTGGGCTTTATGAGCATTCTCGATTATTTGCGTCCCGTGAAACTGATGCAGAGTATAAGAGATTAATGGACGTAGCTTATCAGGGAGATGATGACTGAATAGGCTAAACTCAAACAACGCGCGCCGATTGTGTATCGGTGCGCGTTGTTTGCATAGCTTTTTTATCGGATTACTTATTCTGAATATCTGTTCTTACTACCCCGACATCAGAAGCATTGATAGAAATGGGGTTGCCACCTTGTCCAGACTGAGCTGAAGAAGATTGTCTGACGTCTACCGAAATTTTTTTATTTTTAAAGCCGCTTCTTCTCTTTCTTCCCAAAGCAATTACCTCCTTAAATACGTGATTTTCTTTTAATCTCTCAATTGCGATTCCTTTGTTTACTACAGGATATAAACCACTCCTTGAGTCGATCTCAACTGTGAAGAGATATGTTATATGAATATGCTAGAGTATGGGAAGTTGTATCGGCGGATAGCAGATCATAGAGAAAAGAGGCTGTGGGGTGGAGAATACCTGCCTGGCGCTTGACCTTGCAGTATAAACACGAAATCGAATTCCTCATCCCGGTTGCAGGTTAATGTACAGTATAAAGAAACTTATTTACAAATTGTTCGTCTATATCCATGGAATTATTTTCTATAAAATAGAATCCATGAAGGAGCATTGAAATGAAAATAAAGTTAGCATTAGCTTTACTACTGTTATGTACTGCATTCTCAACGACGAGCACAGGCTTCGCATCTAGCAACACGCCAACTCTTGAAGTTTCTCAAACACCTCTCGATTATAATATGGTTATACCTGAAAGTGACGGGAACTTTCATGATGGCTTGCTATTTGCGGAACAATCCAACGGCTCGCTCGTGTACTATAACGCGAAAGGGAAAGAGGCCTTTACCCTCCCCGACTATATTTCACCTGTCAGCGATTTTAACGAGCAACGTGCGCTGGTTAAAAACAATAAAACGAATTTGTACGGCTTCATTAACACGAAAGGACAACTGGCTATCCCTTGCCAATATACAGATGCAGGTCATTTCTCCGAAGGCTTGGCCCACGTAATAACAGCAGATACCAAAAGCGATTTACTCATCGACCGAACAGGAAAGACCGTTACCCGTCTGACGCAAAAATACAGTTCAGATTATCATTTCACATACGGCATAGCTCTGGTATACAATCCAAAAGGCGATAAAATCGGGTTTATCAATAAAAAAGGACAATTAGCTATTCCTTATCACTATGCTACTTCCCGTGGATTTTACGAAGGGCTGGCTCTGGTTAAAAACAGTAAAGGAATGTATGGGTACATGGATACGACGGGTAAAGTTGTTATTCCTCTGCAATATAAATCCGGGGACGATTTCTCCGAAGGGCTGGCTGCCGTGCAAAATACCAAAGGTCAGTGGGGCTTTATCAATAAAAAGGGAAAGAACGTTATTCCTTTTCGGTATACGGATGCGAGTTATTTTAGCGAAGGTTTGGCCGCTGTTTATAATCAAAACGGCAAAGTCGGTTTCATTGATCCCAAAGGAAAATTGGTCATTGGTTATCAGAATTACACCCGAGCCGAGTCTTTCAAGGAAGGCATTGCCCTCGTGGGTGTTGGAACGAATTCTGACGGTAAGTTCGGCTACATTGACCGCCAAGGCAAGCTGCTGACCAAACTTCAATATTTGAATATATCCTCCTCTTTTGCAAATGGCTACGCCGTGGCATCGAAAGAACAGGGTATTGCATTTCTCCTTACCAAGCACTTACCTTCAAAGTAAATCTTATAACCCAAAGGTGCGGAAAGCATAAAGCCGCGCCTTTGGGTTGTTTACTGCCGCTTTCAGCCTAATTAATCGTGCGTATAAAATTTTACCCCTGGCAGGTCTGCCGCCTTCCACGACCAATTGATCGTTTTACTGTTAAAATTAGAAGTGCCTGCCTGTGCAACCTGTACTTCTTTCAATACTGTAATGGATGAGCCTTTAGGTCTGACCACCACCACGTGACCATGACCTGTCTCTTTTTTGATACCGATTGTTGGATAACCGAGGTTGGCCCTTTTTTGAGCGTCGCTGAATGTGACAGCATACCAACCGGGAGCTTTTTTATTACTCAATGCATCTGCCATTTCATTAGCTAAACCACCAGGCAGGGCAGCCGACATCTTCTTCATTACATCTTGTGCAAATTCGTTACAATGAGTAACACCCCCATTAGGTAAATAATTGGATTCAGCATTTAAAGAGTCAATTGCTGCTGCATAGGTTTTGGCGGTTCTTTCCATATTTGTTTCCCCCTAAAATGGTATTGAAGAGATACGATGGAGTCGCTGTACATTGGAATGGCTCCACATTCATTGGATGTCAGCATCATTTCCCCCCCATTAATATAGGTAACTCCAGACCTTCCCTAACAACCGCAAGTCAAAATATAATAACGATCTCCTTTTAAGGAATCAAACTGCCATCATTGCTGCCGCTTCTAGGATCGAGCCTTACTTAGTCGTCCGCGACAAAAAACCCGCCAATATTGGCGGGCTCAGAACTAAAATTCATTATAAAAATCAACCTCTGCGTACTTTACGGGACAATAGATTACCCAAGGACTGAACACCTTGCACAAATACGACAAGAATCACGACGGCAATTAACGTAACAATCGTATCGAATCGCTGATAACCATACGATATCGCCAGATCGCCAATCCCGCCGCCACCGACCGCGCCTGCCATGGCAGTGGCTCCAATCAAGCCGATTGCGGCTGTCGTTAACGACAGAATAAGGGAGCTGAATGCTTCGGGGAGCAAGAAGTAACGAATGACCTGAAAAGGGGTCGCTCCCATCGCGTCGGCTGCCTCCAATATGCCTGGATTAACCTCCAACAGCGAATTCTCGACCAGTCTGCCGATATATGGCGCAATATAGAAAATCAATGGTACAATCGCCGCGCTGGTTCCAATGGATGTATTCACAATCAGACGCGTCAACGGAATGATCGCTACCAGCAATATGATAAACGGTAAGGAACGAACAATGTTGATAATCGGATTAAAAATACCGTAAAACCATTTGTTCTCCAAAATCCCACCCGGACGGGTAATGACCAGCAAAATACCGATAGGTATACCGATTAATGCGCCAATGAACAGCGAGATACTGACCATGAGCAAGGATTGATATAAAGCTTCCCACAGTTGATCCCAGGTTATAGAGGTTCCTGTAATCATCATATGGCCTTCACCTCCTGAATGTTGACCCCTCTACTCTTGATAAAATCAACAGCCTGCTGGACAGCATGCTCCTCCCCGCGCACCTGGATTGTCATATAGCCAATGGTCGTCTCTTGTATTTCCGTCATATTGGCAAACAAAATATTGACATAGACCTCATGGTGCCGTATCAATTCATGAACCACCGGCTCGGAAGCAGCCTGTCCGATAAATTCCAGCTTGTAAATCCGCTGTGCTTCTTGCTGTTCGAACGTTTGCAGTACACTATCCGGCACCGTATCGTGAATAACCGTACGCACAAAGCTTTGCGTCGTCGGGTGCTGTGGCTGTCCGAATACCTCCAGCACATTGCCTTGCTCGATGATTTCACCCTTTTCCATCACAGCCACCTTGTTGCAAATCCGCTGAATGACTGACATCTCATGCGTGATGATCAGAATGGTGATCTTGTATTCCTTGTTGATTTTACGAAGCAAATCCAGAATCGACTGCGTGGTCTGCGGATCAAGCGCCGAAGTGGCCTCATCACAGAGCAGAATGGAAGGGTTGCTCGCCAGCGCCCTCGCAATGCCGACACGCTGCTTCTGTCCGCCGGACAGCTCACTCGGATAGCTGTTCGCCTTATCGGACAAGCCTGTGAACTCCAGCAACTCTTTTACCCGTTGCTCAATCTCCCGTTTGTTGCGCTTGAGCAGCACCAGCGGAATCGCAATATTGTCGAACACCGTTTTCGACTCCAACAGATTGAAATGCTGAAAAATCATTCCGATCTTCTTCCTTACCTTCCGAAGCCCCGATGTCGAATAAGTATTCAACCGCTCTCCTTCGACAATAACCTCCCCGCTGGTGACCTTCTCAAGACGGTTAACCAACCGGATCAGCGTACTTTTACCTGCGCCGCTGAATCCAATAAAGCCAAAGATATCACCTTTATCCACTTTGATATTTATATTTTTTAGCGCTTCTATGCTTAAGCCTTTTCTCACATAGGTTTTGGATACATTTTTGAGTTCAATCATTACTGGCAGCCCCTTCCGTTCCGACCTCTATTAATTGTCTTCCAGACCTGTCAATGCGATTCTGCCAACGCTAGCAACAAACGTACAGGTCAATTTTTGCTTATATCCAAATCCGAGTAATGAAGTATGTTTTAAAAAGTATACTACTTGGAATTAATATTCATGTCAATATGAGTTTTTTAATACACATTATCATTTACGTTCCTCTTCTATGAATAATATCATACATATCTCATCAAAAAACTAGGTTTTAAGATTAGAGGGAATTACATCCCTTCTCCCCATTAATTTATATTGCATAAAAAAGAACCGTTTTGCAGAATCTATGGAATATGCATACACACCTTACCCGAACGGGACGGAGAAACGGAGGAACATAGATGAAGCGAATATTTGCCTTATGGTTATGCACTGCGATGGTTGGCATGTTGGTAGTTACGAGTCAACCCGCACTAGCTACGCAGGCTGTTGACGGACAGCCTTATCATTTTGGATTTAAAAAAAGCAAGGGAGGGGAGCTGCCTTCCATCGCGCAAGAGGGCTTTATGCACCTGATCGAAAGACAGGGAGGCATCTTTTTGGGGGATACAACCAAAAAAGAACTGTATCTCACCTTTGACAACGGCTATGAGAATGGATTTACCCCCAGAGTGCTGGATGTATTGAAGGCTAAAAAAGTCCCGGCTGCCTTCTTTGTGACCGGGCATTTTGTAAAAGACCAGCCTGCTTTGATGCGCCGTATGGCCAGCGAAGGCCATATCATCGGGAACCATTCATGGAGCCATCCTGATATGAGTACAATTTCTTCGGCACAGATTCGGTCTGAGCTGGATAAGGTACGAAGCGCATCGGCCGAACTGACCGGACAAAAAGAAATGAAATACGTCCGACCGCCACGCGGCATTTTTAGCGAAAAAGCCTTGGCTTCATGCCGGGAAGCGGGATATACAAGCGTATTCTGGTCTGTGGCTTACAAGGACTGGGATACGAATATCCAGCAAGGAACAGACTATGCCTATCGTCAGGTCATGAATCAGCTCCACCCTGGAGCGGTCATTCTGCTCCATTCCGTGTCCAAGGACAATGCCGAAGCGCTTGGTTCTATCATTGACGAAGCCCGCAAGCAAGGGTATGAGTTCAAAAGCCTGGACGACCTTAAGGTCAAGCATTACCACTGAAACAGTCACTGAATTGGACGAATCGCTAAATATGATTAGCCCGATCCACACCTGCATACAGCAGACAGTGTGAATCGGGCTTTTTTTGCTTTATGATCAAGGAAGGTAAGGGATCATATGCTTATTCCAAGCTTAACTTATACACTCTGGCTTCATAAGGGCGGAGCTTCAAGGCTTGCAGATTCTCCCCTTTTACCGGCACGTAGTTGGACAGAAGCAGCTCCGCTTTGGCGGCAGGATAGCCCTCCTCCTCAGGCCAGTGGAACACCGGGTCACGCTCAAAGAAATTCAAAATGACTAGCACATGCTCCTTCCCCAACGTGCGGGTAAACACATACAACTCGGTATCCAGCGGCAACAGCAGCTTATATTCACCATAAACGATCACCTCATGTTGTTTACGCAGGGCAATCAGTTTACGATAATAGTGAAAAATCGAATCCGAGTTATGTCTTTCCGCCTCAGCGTGGATGTACGTGTAGTTATCGTTGATTTTCATCCATGGCTCTCCATCGGTAAACCCGGCCGCATGCCCTCCATTCCACTGCATGGGCGTCCGCGCATTATCCCGGCTTTTTCTCCAAATGGCCGCCATAATCTGCTCTTCCGGTTGGCCAAGCTTCCGTTGCTGTTCATAGTAATTCAACGTCTCCACGTCCCGGTAATCATCAATCGACGAGTATGCGATATTGGTCATGCCGATTTCCTCGCCCTGATAAATGTACGGCGTCCCTTCGAGCATATGCGTGAAAGTAGCCAGCATTTTGCCCGACTCCACACGGTAATGTCCATCATTTCCGAATCGCGAGAGGGCGCGCGGCTGATCATGGTTGTTCAGATAATTCGCATTCCAGCCTTCCTGATGAAGCACCGTCTGCCAGCTGCTCATAATTTTTTTAAGCTCTACCAGTGTCCACGGCTTGGGTCTCCACTTTTCTGTTCCCTGTCCCTCGGCATCTATAAACATGTGTTCAAACTGGAAAACCATATTCAGTTCATGTCGCTGATCCCCCACATAATCGAGCGCCTGTTCAGGGCCCAAGCCTGATGTCTCACCGACGGTCATTAAGGGATACCGCTCCAGCACCCTTTCATTCAGCATGCGAAGAAGCACATGCACCTGTTCCAAATTGGAAAAAAGCTGATAGGCCCGTACCAATGTCCGTTTCTCGGGATTATTGGCGTCCGGCAGCCCTTCGGCTTTGACAATATGAGCAATGGCATCAAACCGGAAGCCGTCGACTCCCTTTTTCAGCCACCATTCCACCATGCGGTACAGTTCAGCGACCATTTCTTCATTGTTCCAGTTGAGGTCCGGCTGATGCTCGGAATACAGATGCATGTAATATTCGTCTGTAAGCTTGTCATATTTCCACACAGAGCCGGAAAAATACGATTCCCAATTGTTTGGATATCTGCCATTTTTACCTGTTCGCCATATGTAGTAGTCTCGTTTCGGATTGTGCTTGGACGAGCGTGACTCCGTAAACCATGGATGCTCATCTGAGGTATGATTTAATACCAGATCCATCATAATTTTGATGCCTCGTTCATGCGCCTTGTGAAGGAGTTTATCAAAATCCTCCATCGTTCCGAATTCATCCATAATGGCATAATAATCGCTAATATCGTAGCCGTTATCATGATTGGGCGATTTGTACACCGGGCAAATCCAGATGACATCAATGCCCAGCTCACTCAGATAGTCCAGCCTGGACAGAATACCCTGTAAATCTCCTTTTCCGTCTCCGTCCGAATCCTGAAAGCTGATCGGATAAATCTGATACACAACGGCTTCCTTCCACCATATCTTTTTAGGCATGTTTCCCTCCTATAGCTTCTCTGTACATCCAATAGCATATGCTCTTAACATACACGCAATACCTGCTGGCGAATCGTTTGTATAATGGGGAGAAGGGAGATTGAAAAAACATTTTTAAAAAAACAGGTTGTAAAAGTTACTCCGGCGTTACCTATATATATGAACCGCCCATATCCATGAACCAGTAAGCGGTCCCATTCTCTAAATCAAAGGAGGAACTCACATGAACCATCGCCCCAAAGAGCCAAAGGATCTGATTGTGGAGTCGGCTGTGATCCCGCCAAATATCAATGTGGATGTGAAATCAGCCACCGAAGGGGGAAAGCGCCGTCTGATGCTTAGCGATAACCCGGAGACACTCACCCCCGTGACTGTACCTGCCCGGCAAGCTACCCTGTGGCATGACGTGATACGCACGACAACCCGGACGGTCAAGCATCGCATTTTCGGCTGGCATTACAACAAAATCGGCGGCCCTGTCAAACTGGGCATTACCGTAGAGAACAAAAGCGATGCTGCGCTTGAAGTACGTCATATCGAGCGGGCTCTAGAGATTGCGCCTGAGGATGGTAACTGGATTATGGATGTCGGGCAGTCTATTGCCAAAAGCTGTTTGGCGGGTACGATGAAGCGCTTGAAGCTGGTAGACCGTCATAAATTTGGCAAAGGCACAGCGCTGCTGGAAGAATTCGAGCTGCCTGAAGGGTCGCTGGCCGGATTCACCTATGATCTCACTGTGGAATATGCCGAAGGCCACGGTACGTTGGACTATGTAATCCGCACCGTGGTCAGCAAGGATATACAAACCGACCTGCGCGGGATTCATGCGGAGCCGCTACCACCCGTACCGCCGCCGCAGGCGCATCCGCGCGGTACATGGTCCTTTTCCGAAACGAACGCGCGGATGCCGGAGTACGTGGTCGGGCAAAGCGCCAACTACCGAGCATGTGCCACCAAAAAATTGGATGGCGAGACGCCCGCCGATCTACTGTTTACCGGGGCTCGCAGCGAGCTAGGCCCTGCGCTTGATAATCGTGGACAATTCGGTGTCATATATAACGCTACGATCCCCATCGTTAACGACGGTCACGAGGAACGTACGGTCCGCATCTACGCCAATCCGCGTGGGGGAGCGTTCGCCGGGTCTGTGCGTGTGAATGATCATGTATATGGTATCCCTCTGCTACGAGATAATACCAAGGTATGCCGATTGGCTGATATCAGCGTGCCCCCCGGCAAGTCCAGCTATTCTCTAAGTTTTATGATTGCAGGCAGCGCAACCACGCCGTTGGGCCTGTACGTCATCACGCTATAACAGATCGCATGACTGGATGAGCGAACGTGGGGCCAAAATTTTCACAGGATATGGTCTGCGCTATAGTAAATGGAGCTGTCCCGCTTCGTCATTAGTGTAAAAAAGCGCGAGTACAAGGGTTATTCCCCCTGTAGCTCGCGCTTTTTGGTTCATGCTCACCCAATTGAGCAGGTTATGGTCAAGCGAAGGCACGTAGTCCTCTTCGCCGCCATACCCGGCATCGGCGATGACCATACCCGGTTTGTGTCAGAATAAATATCGCTCTATTTGAACCGCTGGACCTGCCTCGAAGGCATAATGGTCAACTCTGGAATATTGACATGCTCCGGCTGCTCTAGTGCATAAAGGGCAGCTTCTGCAACATCATCGGGATGCAGCGGCAAAACGCTCGAAGCAAACGCCCGAATCTCCTGCTCTGGATATCCAGCCACCTGCGAAAATTCCGTCGCCACCGCCCCGGGGTGAATCGCAGTTACACGGATTCCTTGCGTACTGGTCTCCAAACGCAAGGCGGAGGCTATGGCGCTAACACCGTACTTGGTAGCACTGTATAGTCCTCCTCCGGCAACCACTTCCTTCGCTGCAATAGAGGAGACAATGACAACATCCCCCTTGGCCTGTTCCCTCATTGGCTGGAGCCCATACTTCAGTGTCAGGACAAGACCGTGCACATTCGTCTTGTAAAGCTCCTCCCATCTTTCCAGGTCTACTTCTGCCAGTGGGCTTCGATACCCGAAGCCGGCATTGGCAACGATAATGTCAAGCCGCCCCCAGCGTTCAAGAATGGCGTGGACCGCCTGCTGTACATCTTCAGCTTTTTGGATATCGGCAGGTATTGCCATGACCTCGTACAATTCCTCTTGGTGCAAGTCGCGAACCAATTCGTCCAATCGCTCCTGACGGCGTGCCAATACAGCTACATACGCGCCTCGCTCTGCCAGTTTTTTTGCAATCGATGCCCCAATGCCGCTGCTTGCGCCTGTTACCAAAGCTACTTTACCGGCTAGGCTTTCCTTCCCTTTCCAGGATAACTCCAACTCATCCAATATCATGTTAAACCCTCCCAATCTTATTTGGTTAAAAGCACGCGATGAACACCCTGGCTACCTCCAGGAGCTGTACCTATATATAAATATCCGTCATGGTTTACAACCGTGGTTACCCCATAAACCGAGCCTTCAGGATCATGCCAGCTTCCGATGAGTTTACCCTGCGGATTAAGCTCCACAGCAAGCCCATGCTTCACAGGTGCGCTTGCACCGCTGAGCAGCGATTGAGGCAATTTGGCCATCATTCCAGCCAGCCACGGGCTTTTATGCATCTGATCTACAAAGGGAATACGTGTCGTGAAGAGACCGACCCAGAAGTGGCCTTGATCATCACGCGTAATGTTATCCGGAAAACCAGCGAGATTATCCGCAAAAATATCCGAAGTCCCCTTCTTTGGCCCTTTGAGCCAGTATCTGGTCAATTGGTAGTGATACGACTCTGCCACAAGCACAAAATCTTCGTCCGCAGACAAGGCAACCCCGTTCGCAAAATAAAGGCCTTCCAACAGAACTGTCGTCTGCTTGGTCGCCGGATCATATTTCAGCAAACGTCCATGTGGCTTGTTCTCGGCGATTTCTTTGAAGACTACACTGCCATAATTGGAGGTGTCAGAAAAATAAATGGTACCATCTTTGGCAATATCCAGCTCGTTGGCCAAATAGATCGGTGTGCCGTCGACTTGATTGGCCAACACCGTCACGTTTCCGGAAGGATCTACTGATAGCAGCCCCTTCTTAACATCCGTAACGATCAGATTTCCACTTGCGTCAAACATAAGTCCATTGGGCGTTCCTTTGGTATCTGCATATAGCTGGGCCTTTTGCGGATTGCCCTTTGTATCAATGGCAGCCTTATAAATTTTCCCGTCGGAGTCTCCCGTATATAAATTTCCTTTCTTGTCAAAGGTGATAAATTCCGGAAACTTAGGGGCATCTGTAACAAGCTCTGCGGAGCTGAGTTTATTGTTTTGTTGCCATGGACCCGCTTGTTCAAAAGAGGGGGCCGTAGGTGCAAGCCATTTTGCAGGCTGGACAGGGGAAGGGATGAGCATAAAAATAACCACTCCCAGAAGGATTACCGCCAGCAGCGATAATCCGGTTCTGCGTACCCATTTACGCGGTTTCTTATTCTTTCTTCCTTGAGAATCTTTGACAGACAAATCAGGTTTACTGGGCATTAGAGTGCCTCCTATGTGATGTGAATAATATTTATATTTGAACGACGATTTTACCGAAATACTGTTTTCCTTCAGCCAAAAGTGCGAAGGCTTCGCCGATTCGGCTGAGCGGGAATACCCGGTCGATGACAGGATGTAAACGATGGCGGGAAATGGCACGATTCATGTTTTCGAAATGTTCCCGGTTACCGACTTGGCTACCGCGAATCGTCGCAGCCTTCTGCAAAATGCTGGTGACATCGAACTCAGGAATGGTCAAGCCCGATAAGAATCCGACCATGCTCACAGTCCCTCCGGTACGAAGTGCATTGATGGATTGCGCCATTGTTGCCGCTCCCCCTACATCCAGGACATGGTCGACTCCGCCGCCTGTCAGCTCCAAAGCCACCTTATCCCACTCGGGAACTTCCGAATAGTTGATTGTCTGCCATGCGCCGAGAGCCTTTGCCCGTTCCAGCTTGTCATTGCTGCTCGATGTGATAATTACCCGTGCTCCCGCCATCAGAGAGAATTGAAGCCCAAAGATGGAAACACCGCCTGTTCCTTGCAAGAGCACCGTATCCCCCGCTCGCAGCCCGCCGGATTCCATCAGCATGCTCCATGCGGTTAATGCCGCAATCGGCAAGGTGGAAGCCTCCTCCCAAGAAAGGTGATCCGGAATGGCGACGACCCCTTCTTCATGCAGAACGATATATTCAGCCGCCACTCCACTGAGCGGGCCTCCCAGACTGTCCTTTAAGACCTCCGCTCTCGTACTCCCGCCAATGAATTTCTGTTGTAAATTTCCCGCTACCCTTTGTCCAACCTGAAATTTTGTCACCCCTTCGCCCACAGCTACAATTTCACCCGCTCCATCGGATAACGGAATGAAGGGAAATTGAATGCCGATCGGCATTACTCCATTGAGTATTACCAAATCTCGATAATTAAGAGACGCTGCCCTTATGCGGATCAAAACTTCCAGTCGTCCCGGCACCGGTATGTCAAGTTCCGTCAAGGTTAACTCTTCAAAGCCAAAACCGTTTTTCAGTTGCACTGCTTTCATTTTGGTTGTCCTCCCTGTAATGTTAAACTTTTTACCTAGTATGGATACATCGTATTACGAAAGAAACACTGTTTCTTATATAATACACTGTATCCAATTGTATTCAAGACGTCAATCTTTACTTTAAAAATAAAAACGGTCGTAAACTGCTTCCAGGCTTTTAACGTTCCTTACCAAGTAAAATTGGAGACTGGGTGGCTTCTCTTGTCCAGAACTTGCTCAGGTGGGCAAGCATGACCAAAAAACGCGAGTTGCAGGGGTGAAATAACCTCTGCACTCGCGTTTTTTTTACATTAATGGTGATATAAGCGCTGTCCAATAGAATTGGAATTTGCTTATGCGACAGCCTTATTTAAGCTCCAATTATTATAAACTACGTCTACTTAAATTTGTTCCCTGACTATATTACGCTACTAAGCATAAAATTGGGGGGCGGACTCGGCTCCGGCTTGCCAAACAAATAACCCTGCGCCAGGGACACACCTGCTTCACGACAAAATTCAAAATCCTCCATCTGCTCAACGCCTTCAGCCAGTACCTGACCGCCAAAACGAGAAGCCGATTCCACGATCCCTGTAATTTGTCGCTTCTGATCACTGTTGCGATAACAGCCATCAATTAAACTGCGATCAATTTTGACATAATCCGGCTGGAGACAGTTCATCAGCTCTGTCGTAGAATAACCTGCCCCCACATCGTCCAGTGCCACTGAAACTCCACGTTTGCGATATAGTTCAAAAATATGATGCAAAACATTCAGGTCGTCTATCTCTTCTGTCTCTACAACTTCAAATACAAAATCCTCCGCATTCATGCACAACCGGTCAATCGTCTCAAAGGTATGATTCAAGCAATAAGCCGGATTATAAATAGTGGAAGGAAGAAAATTAATAAAACGTTTGATTCCCGCAGGAAGGCATGTTGCACTTTTTTCAATCGCAGAAATACGGGCTGACCGATCCAGATGAGCGTGTAATCCAGCTTCACGAGCGATTTCAAACAGCCGAAAGGGCTGAAAAAGTCTCTGCGGATGTGACGGACGCAGCAAAAACTCAAACCCGATAACATTCAGCTTGTGGTCGACAATAGGCTGCATATGGCTGGAAAAACTTTGATCCGCAATAATGTCCATGACATTCGGATGCTTGATTCGGGCTTGCAGTTGGCTGAATGGAAGCCAATCCTCATACCCTTCGACATGAAACGTTCCGGTCACCACAACCTCCATATGTAACAACCATTCCTTCGGCAAAAGAGCCAGTCTGTCCATCCATTGCTCCAGCTCCGAAGGACTGTCATAGCGAAACGCAATGCCGTCCTCGCTCCCTTGTTCCTGTTTCATTTGTTCCGACAGCATACCCAAGTTGTCCAACGCTTGAGTAAGCGACACCCTGGAATGCCTGATTTTTAGCAACCCCTGGTCCTTAATAGGTAATATGATGCTGCAATTGCTGCAAGTCATAATGGTCCTCCTCGGAACAATTTTCCGGTTTTTTCACCATTATATCACAAATAACTAGAACAAAAGTACTATGTAATTACGTTTTTTTACAAAAAATAAGGTTATTTTCGGCTACAACCTAGGACTTAAGTGTATATTCGACAAAAATTAAAGTCTTTTGAACTAATATTAAGGAGTGTTTAAAAATTAATCACATCATTGATTAAACTTGAAATAATTTTTCTGGGATATAATCTCTGCCTATTTTATTTTTTAGAACAACTCTCCGTTGGCAAAGAGGATATTTTACGTTATAATGTAGATATTAATACGTAGTCGTGTTTCTTCCGAAACCGAGCTGGATAAGATAGCATCCAGTACCCGACGGGCGGGTCTTATAAATACCTTGTTCATCCAAAATGTGCCGCCATTCTTTAAATATGCAAGCTCTGATGGGATACATCAGGGCTTTTTTTGTGACATTACAACTATACATATTAAAGGACAAGGAAAAATAAATGCTTGATTTGACAACGCTACTCAGCTTAAATAAAAAACCAAATTTCGCAGACATTGACTTACCAGTTCTGCGAGAGCTATTTTATAAAGAACTTTATCCCTACACATTTGAATTTATCTTAAGTACGGGGGAAACAATTACGCTAAAGTTTGACTTAAATAAATTTTGTCACTTGGTTGGCATTGAAAAGACTGCAAAGCAACAACGGACTCTACGTGGAAGACAGTTAAAAGATTACAAAGGTATGTGAGGTCTAAATAACATCTTTAAAGGAGTATTAAATAAAGCCAGTATACGTAACTTAGGTGTCAATCTGAATCCTATGAAAGATAAAATGCTTCATTTTTATTTTTTACCTCGTCTAATGAATACAGGTTCTTTGATGATCAAGTATGTTCCAAGTACTACAAGCGCTTTATCATGCGAGTTCTTTATCTATGATTTGCATTCACCAGACAATGCATACATCCAACTGGATTACAAAAAGAATGGCATGGCAAGTGGTATTATCCAGAATCATTTTTAGTCAACCGCATAACAGCAGCTAATCCTACGAACAAGCAGGCTGCTCCACCAAGCCACACTGTTTCGATTGTAGCTCGGCATAGATATGAACGCGAAGAAAAATCAAGATTTAAAAAGAAACGATTATTACACCAACGCCGACGACGTACAACAAGACGATCTAAGCATAATGTAACACGCATTTATAAAAGAGCTACTTAAGGGAAATATAAGTTTTGTCCCATTTCAAATACACGTTCAGTCCCCTCTCCACCAAATCACTTCATTACCTAAATCCTTAAAATTAAGGGAGTGTCAACATCTAGTAATAGCTGTTGACACTCCCTTTGAAAGATATAAATCCCGTTTTACACATTACATTTGAGAAGCTTATTTGGAAGCCTTTGGCTTGGTTGTTTTAGCTGGTTTAGCTACCGCAGGTTTGGCTGCTTTTACGGCTGGCTTCGCCGTTGCTTTCGCCGGAGCCACGGTTTCCTTTACAGGAGTCGTTGCTGCATTGGGCTTCGCGCCAGCTTTAAGACTATATTTAGCAAAGCCGTCAGCCGCGCTGCCGAGGAATGAAATTTGCTGGTTTCCGGCAAGCACGTCTTTAGCATCGGGTGAGGATTCGAAGGAAACCTTTGCCTCACCGAAAGGAGCAATAGACCAGTTGCCATCCGCAGCCGGATTAATCGTTCCATTCGTACGGATGTAATCAATAACGACTTGGCGGCTTTCGTCCGGTGCTGCCATCACAATGCGTTTGCCATCCGGATTTGCCAGTTTGGATGAGGAAGCACGATAGTTGTTGGTCGCTACGATAAATTTCTGTGCAGGATCAATTGCTTTCCCGTTGTATTGTAAATCCTTGATACGATGAGCAGAAGGATCAATAACGGCTCCCTTGGCATCATATCGTGCAGGCTGTGTCACATCAATCTGGTAGTTCACACCGTCAATGACATCAAAATTGTAGGTAGGGAAATCTTTGTTAATCAGCGATTGTTCCTCGGTTTTCTTTGGATCGATACGGTTGAACTGGCCCGCAGACCATTCCAGCCATTCCTGAATTTCAGCACCGGTAACTTCTACGGCCTGAACCGTGTTCGGGTACACGTACAGATCGGACACGTTTTTAATGGCTATCGTGCCTTCAGGAATGTTGGTATAATACTCGGCACCGTTTCGACCACCAGCCTTGAATGGGGCGCCAGCCGACAATACGGGAAGATTTTCGTATTCGGTCCCTTTAAGATGGTTCTGTACGTACCATTTTTGTGCATTCGTCACAATCTGAATGGATGGGTCATCCTGCACTAATGCAAAATAACTGTTGATCGGTGCTGTCGCTGTTCCCACCGGTTGACGAACATAATCCAATGTTCCTTTATGTTCGTCCTTGACCGCCTCTGTCAGTTTGAATTCGGGTTTGATCTGTTGCACCGCTGGATTGGTAGTATTCACAACCGGGCGCACTTCCGACTGAGAATTAGTTACATTCCACACGCGGTTTTTCTTTTCAAGGCTCAGGTCAATAATGCCCAACTCCTTGCCCCATGAGGAAGCTTCTACAGCCGGTACGCCATTAATGGTTCCTTTATCCAGGTCTACACCGCTCATTCCTTTAAAATCAGGGCCGGGGAAAGATTTATGCGCGTGTCCAAATAAAATAGCGTTAATTCCGTCTACCTTGCTCAAATATTTAACGGCATTCTCCATCAATGGAGTTTGCGGTACATCCTCATAACCTGTGTGTGCCAGCACAATAATAATTTCAGCACCCTCGGTTTTCATTTGTGGAATAAACTTTTTCGCCGTTTCCACAATATCCTTGGTAACGACTTTGCCCTTCAAATTACTTTCATCCCACTGCGTAATTTGTGGTGTTACCAAGCCAATCACGCCTACTTTGATTGAATGAACTTCACCCTTTTCATCCGTTACTTCTTTATCCAGAATGCGATAAGGGGTAAAATAATTTTTAGTGCCTTGGCCCCCATCATCGTAATACACATTCGCATTTACGTAAGGGAAATCAGCTCCCTTGAGCGATCTTTCCAAAAAGTCGAGACCATAGTTAAATTCGTGGTTCCCCACCGTAGCCGCATCATAGTCCATCAAGTTCATCATCTTGTAGACCGGATGGACACCGCCTTCTTTCTCGAAGGTTTTGCTTCTGGCCATATAATCACCCAGTGGATTGCCCTGCAATAAGTCGCCGTTATCGAACAACAGGCTGTTTCTCGTTTCACTGCGCGCCTGCTGGATCAGTCCGGCTGTGCTAATCAAGCCATATTCGTTCGTTTCCTTGTCCGCATAGTAATCGTAGTTCATCAAGGCCGCATGAATATCCGTTGTTTCCATGATCCGCAAATTCACTGTAGCGCTATCCTTGGATTCGCTGGCAGCCCAAGACGGAGCGGCTGAAAGCACCAGCATACTACAGGCTACGACGGCTGCTGTAAACCCTTTAAACCATTTTTTATGAAATAACAAAATATATCCCTCCTCATTAAGGTGTAGGCCTCATACACATACTTTTGCACATATATGTAAGTTTAGAACCCACCATTCCTATTTTAATCCAACGCGGGACAAAAGAGTAGTCATTTACCCTATTTATTTATGAAAAAATAATTAATTTTCCGAGAACTTAAAAACCAGCAAACCTCCCAAAAAACTCGGAGAATTGCTGGTTTTCTCATACTCTATCCGTTTCTATTTTTCCCACACCTGACGTCCGGTTTGCTTGCCCACATACTCAATTCGAGTAGGATTTACATCCAGAATGACATAATCAGGGTCATCCGGGCCGGAAAACCATTCCTTCAACGAATCATTCCACACTTGTTTGCGCAGTCCCTCGTCAGCCGTTACACGGACAGTCGCCTCAACCTCTACGACTTCCTTTGTACCGCCAACCTCATAGCCCAGCAGCAGATAAGCGTTTGGGTTGTCCTTGAGCTCCTCCACCTTATGTGTTTTGCGATCTGTCGCCAGATGGATGTTAAACCCTTCGTTAAAAAGAGCCATATAGCGTACCTTCGGCTTGCCGCCTTCTACTGTACCCAACGAGCAAAATTTGTTGTTATCCAAAGCCTTTACAATGGCTTGTTCCAGTTGGCTGCGATCCAATGTTTCCGTTTTACCCACGGTACAACAACTCCTTTTCGCAAATTAGAATTCCTGTGAATTGGTTTCCGACAAGATCATGGTCATTTTCAGAACAAAGCTCACAGTAAAAGTGTACCCTGTCGTTTGGCAAATGAACCGCCACTTCTTCCTATATGCTGGACAGACCCGCCTTCTAGGCATATAATCGTCGTAGTAAACCCGAATGAATAACCCATTCGACTATACAATGCCAGGGGTGCTGGAATCGGCCGGCTGAGAGTGTGTCCCAAGACACTGACCCTTACAACCTGATCTGGGTAATGCCAGCGTAGGAATGCTTAAGCAAGATGCGCCTTTTCTTTGACCAGGCCCATCCCTTACTTTGGTATATACATGCGCAAGCGTCCCGGAACATCGGGGCGCTTTTTTTGTTGAAGATGATGTTGTTGGAACAGATAGCGTCCGGCAGAAGTTATTTTTGTGAAATGGGAAACATAAGCTGTCTGATCCGACGGATTACGGGTAATAAAGGAGAGAACACAACGATGAAGCGCATGAAAATGTTAAGCCTTGGGCTGATCAGCCTGTGGTTAATGGCCCTGACCCTGACCGCCTGCGGCGGAAGCTCCCTCTCTGCCCCACAAGGCGAGACTCCTGCCGCCAACACCCAAACATCCTCCCCGACAAAGGGACTCAAGGACGTTAAAGTCGTGCTCGACTGGACGCCAAATACGAATCATACGGGCCTCTATGTCGCCAAGGACAAAGGATTTTACGAAAAAGCAGGCTTGAATGTCCAAATCGTTCAACCCGGCTCAGGCGGAGCCGATCAAATGGTTGCTTCCAATGCTGTACCTTTTGGTATCAGCTATCAGGAGGGCGTCACACAAGCTCGTACGCAAGGGGTACCGCTCGTATCCATCGCTGCGGTCATTCAGCATAATACATCAGGCTTCGCAGCCCCGGTTGACCGCGGGATTAAGAGTCCTAAGGATTTTGAAGGTAAAACCTACGGCGGCTGGGGTTCGCCCGTAGAAGAAGCGGTCATGAAATCCATTATGGATGCAGACAAAGGCGACGTAAGCAAGGTGAAGATCATCAACATGGGCAATGCCGATTATTTTACAGCCGTGAAGCGGGATATCGACTTTGCCTGGATTTTCTACGCATGGACCGGGATTGAAGCCCAACTACGGGGTGAGCCACTGGATATGCTGTATGTAAAAGATTATTCCAAAAGTCTGGATTACTATACACCTGTCATCGTGAGCAACGAACAGACGATTAAAAATGATCCTGAGCTGGTCAAGTCCTTCATGGACGCAACCGCTCAAGGCTATGAATATACCATCGCTCACCCGGAAGAAGCCGCAGATATCTTGATTAAAGCGGTTCCGGAGCTGGATAAAAAGCTGGTGCTCGCCAGCCAAAAATGGCTAAGCCCACGTTATCAGGACGATGCCACCCAATGGGGCGTACAAAAAGCGGAGATATGGAAAAACTACTCCGACTGGATGTACGAGCGCAAGCTGCTCAGCAAACCCTTGGAAGTCGATAAAGCCTTCACCAACGACTTCCTGCCCAAGCGTTAATCATTTTGTCAAAACGCTAAATTACCAAATAAATAAAGTCGAACTAGGGACGTGCACCAAGCGCCACTACGCGGACGGATGGTGCTTCCCATCGTTGTTGTACCCAGACTTCTTTTATAAATATCCAGAGGTGAAATCCGGGCAAGGTGATGCTTCCGAAGCGAGCTTTCCTATGGAAAGCTTTTAAAGCGAACGCTAACGCTTCTACAGCACCATTCCGCCCACTTCGTTCTCGTTCCACTTGGTTTGTTTTTTAGTTTCGTCTTATTCTAAGCGCTAAGTAGGTGCGCTTGTGTGTAAAAAATGCCACACAAACCACTTTAAAAATAAGGTGCTTTTAAGGCGGTTGCAGCGTAGCGTTACATTTGAATCTGAAGAAGCGAAGCGCTCGCCTTTGCCGTGGGATTCTTACCTTTTAAATTATTCAAAGAATCCCACGGCAACAGCGATCGTAAGATCAAATGAAACGCGGAGCGGTCTCACCCGCCTTAAACCAATTTATTTTCCTAAAACTTAAACAATAAAGGACAGGTGAATTCACATGGCTAACACACTGCTCAGTATTCAAGTGATTCCTAAAACCCCCAATAACGAGGACTCTTATGCATATGTAGATAAAGCGATTGAAGTTATTCAGCGCTCCGGTGTCAAACATCAGGTGAACCCATTGGACACGACCATGGAAGGTGAGCTGGATGAGCTGCTGAAAGTGGTTAAGGACATGCACGAGGCACTGACAGAAGCGGGCAGTCCAAGTGTCATTTCACAGATCAAAATCGCACATAACCCGCAGGGTATCAGCATGGATAAGCTGACCGAGAAATATCGCCCATGAACCCGAAAGGCAAAAACGCATCCTGGTGGAAAAGCGTATGGCCGCCCCTTGTGGCGGTCCTCTTCTTTTTAGCGGCCTGGCAGGGAGCGGTTTCCTATTGGCATGTGGAATCATGGATACTGCCTGCTCCGTCCCTGATCGTGCAGGAAGGAATGGCCCAATCGGTGCTGATTAGCGCACATACCTGGGCTACCGTTCGCTTAACGCTGGCGGGATTTGCTATCGGCACAGCAACTGGACTATTGATCGCCATTGTTCTTCATACCATCCCTTTTCTCAAATCGGCTCTGTACCCGCTGCTCATTCTTAGTCAAAACATTCCGACCATCGCTCTCGGTCCATTGCTGATGGTGTGGTTTGGTTTTGGCGTGTTGCCCAAGCTGATGGTGATTACACTGGTCTGCTTTTTCCCCGTGGCTGTAGCGGCCATGGACGGGCTGACACGGACGGACCGCACGATGATGAGCTATATGCGCATGTCGGGCGCAGGCCGCATGGCTATTTTCATGAAGCTGGAATTACCACATTCCCTGCCGCAAGTATTTTCGGGCATCAAAATTGCCGCCACCTACAGCGTGATGGGCGCAATCATTGCCGAATGGATCGGAGCCAGCGAAGGAATTGGATATTATATGAACCTGCAAAAATCAGCCTACCGTACGGATCTGATTTTTGCCGCCATTGGCATCATTGTTACACTCAGTTTGCTAATGTTCGTAGCTATTCTACTGCTGGAAAAATGGCTAGTACGCTGGAAACCCGATCAGGAATAGCTTCCAAATGGTATGACCAGAATACGCTGGAAACCCATGATACCAAAGAAAGGACGTGGTGCGTATGAGTCTGCATCCGACTGACTTATCACCGCAAAATATGGCTGATGAACAACAAGTCCAAGGGATCGGGGAGCCGCAGGAGCGTTCCTCCACTCCTCCAGCTCTGGAACTGGACGGCATCAGCCTGGCCTTCCGTGAAAAGCGAAGCTTGCTGCCTGTATTGCAGGATGTATCTCTGACCGTCAAACCCGGGGAATTCGTCTCCCTGATCGGTCCGTCCGGCAGCGGCAAAAGTACGTTGTTTCACATCATCGGCGGGCTGCTCAAGCCCCAGCAAGGACACATCCGTATGCACGGACAGGACGTGACCGGGGAACGCGGACATATCAGCTATATGCCGCAACAGCCCGCGCTTTTCCCGTGGCGTACCACGCTGGACAATGTACTGCTTGGGCAGGAAAATGCGCCGCGTAAAGATACAGCAGCGCAGCCCTGGCACACCAGCGAACGCGAACGCCGCAAGGAAGCCCTGCAATGGCTGGAGCAGGTCGGGCTTGGCCCCTTCGCCAAGGCGTATCCGCATACGCTCTCTGGCGGCATGCAGCAGCGGGCGGCTTTCCTGCGGGCGCTGCTCAGTCCGCAAGAGCTGATGCTGCTGGATGAGCCGTTCAGCGCACTGGATGCGCTGACGCGCGGAGACATGCAACAATGGCTCCTGCGGATGTGGGAGAAGAACCGCCGCTCCGTGCTGTTTATTACCCACAGCATTGAGGAAGCGTTGTTGCTCTCCGATCGTATCTATGTACTGTCGGCACGACCTGCTTCGGTGATACATGTCGTAGACGTTCCCTTCCCCCGCCCTCGCAGGGAAGAAATCACCCTCGACCCGCGCTTTATCGAATGGAAGCGGAAAATGACAGGCTGGATGCGCGAGGAAAAGCACAGACTGGAAGGCGACACGGGCAACACGGGAAGCGTCCGTGAGGATGCTTCAGATGACGAGGTAAAGCCGCTATGAATGACTCAAAGAACATGAAAGCGGACACGACAGCGCCAAAGTTAGCACCCGCGCCGCTAATCGATGCGCACATTCATGTGGATAGCTATCCGTCTGATCAGCAAGAGCTATTGCTCGCTTCGCTTGCTGCTAGCAGCGTCGAAGCCGTCATAGCCGTGTCCATGCATCTCGCCTCCAGCCGGGCCAATTTGTGCTTGTCTGAGCGTTATCCCGGGCTGGTACGACCCGCCTTTGGCTTTCATCCCGAACAGCCTCTTCCACCGCAAGCTGAGCTTGATCTGTTGTTCGACTGGATGGACAAGCATGCAGAGCATATGGTCGCCGTAGGTGAGGTCGGCTTGCCCTACTATAATCGGCTGGAAACCTTACGAAGCGGCGTTCCCTTTGACCTCGCTCCTTACATAGAATTACTGGAGCGTTTTGTCCGGTTTGCGCGGAAGCATAACAAACCGATTGTGCTGCATGCCGTCTATGAGGACGCGGACATTGCCTGCGATTTACTGGAACGCCACGGCGTCACACAGGCGCATTTCCATTGGTTTAAAGGCTCTGCCGCCACGACCGAACGCATGGCCCGTAACGGCTATTATGTCTCCTTTACACCGGATCTCTTGTATGAGGACGAAATCCGAAGTTTGGCAACACAGTATCCACTCGGTCAGGTGATGGCGGAAACGGACGGCCCTTGGCCCTTTGAGGGGCCTTTTGCCGAACAACAGACCCATCCACGCATGACCGCCGAAGTTATTCGGGCGTGTAGCAAGCTGACAGGTCAAGATGAAATTGCCGTTCGGCAATTATTTTATGACAATACGAGACGCTTTTACGCACTATCTAATTTATAAAGTCGTTACAGCATAAGCAAAGAACCTCCGAGTACGCATCCTATTGCCAGCGTAACCGGAGGTTCTTTGTATTTTTAAGCCTATGCATGGCTCTATAAGCTGTGAATAGGTCCCTGCTTTATTTTTATGGCTGCTCTGCTTTTATTGCTTCAAAAATCCCTTTTGCTCCAAAAAAGACTTCATCTGCAAACGTGCAGGCTCGGTCAGCCTTGCTGCCATCTGCTCTGACCATGGGGTAGACCGCTGACCACCTGTGCGTTCCTTCAAATATTCAGCCGATGTGTGATCATACAGATCCACAGCTTTCATCGTCTGATTTTTGTCGTAGCCGTTCATATGCAAAACACCGGACAGCGGAAGACGTGGACGTAAGCTCCCTTCCTGATCCGGTACACCAATACACATGCCGAACACCGGATATACCAGCTCAGGCAATCCCAACAGCTCGGATACCTCGGCTATTTTCGTACGGATGCCCCCGATGTAAACGATGCCCAAGCCAAGTGATTCGGCGGCTACCGCTGCATTCTGTGCAGCTAACGCGGCATCAATGGTCGCAACCGTATAATTTTCGACGGAACCTTCATAGGAAGGCTGACCCGGCTGATGGTGAACTGTGACCTGCTTCAAACGATACAAATCTGCACACCATACCAGAAATACCGGGCATTGCTCAACATAAGCCTGACCCCCCGCCAACTCAGCCAGCTTTGTTTTCAAAGAAGGCTCTGTAACGGCAATGACGGTATAAGCCTGTACATTGCTGGACGAGGAAGCCATTTGGCCTGCTGCCATAATAGCTGCGAGCTGCTCGTCGGTAACGGCGTCTGACTTGAATTTTCGTACAGACCGATGATTCATCAACAAGGAAATCGTATCATTCATGACTGCTTCACTCCTAATCCATAATATAAGCTTTTTATCTGTGTCAAACTGTGCGTATACGAAGAGGTTTCTGCATGTTTGCATGGCACTACTACAAGTATTATGAAACTTTCGGGAATGATAAGCAACCCGAAACGACAGGATGATGGGTGACAGCATTGATTAAAAAAGCTGAACATAGCAAAAAGGCAAGTACCCAGGAGATTAAATCCCTGCGTACTTGCCTGATGAACAACTGATCACGCTTTATCGTGATGTCTGCTGCCCGTTTCCCGTCTCTGGTAAACAAATCGGATTACAGCTTCACCCGTTGGAGACGCAGTGCATTCAGCACCACCGAAACAGAGCTAAATGCCATGGCCGCTCCCGCCAGCCACGGGGCCAGAAAACCCAAAGCTGCAATCGGGATGCCAATCACATTATAACCTAACGCCCAAAACAGATTTTGCCGTATATTCGTCATCGTACGGCGGCTCATTTCGATCGCATCGGGAATGCTGTTCAGGTTGCCGCGCATAAGCGTGATATCCGCAGCTTCCATCGCCACATCCGTACCCGTGCCCATGGCCATCCCGATATTAGCGGTAGCCAGCGCGGGCGCGTCATTAATGCCATCTCCGACCATAGCTACGATCAGGCCCTGCTCCTGAAGCCGTTTCACTTCTTCCGCCTTGCCCTCTGGCAGCACCTCAGCCAGCACCCGATCAATTCCAGCCTCGGCAGCAACAGCCCGCGCGGTCCGTTCATTGTCACCCGTAATCATGATAACCTCAATGTTCATCGCCCGCAGACGGGCAACCGCCTCCCGTGACGTTTCCTTGATCGTATCCGCCACGGCTACCAGTCCGGCATAGGAACCGTCCACCGCAATCAGCATTGCTGTTTTGCCCGCATTCTCCAGCTCATGCATATGCTGCTCGGCAGAGTCAGCTATCGCGATGCCTTCCCTGCTCATCAATCGACGTGTACCTGCAAGTACCTGCTTTCCTTCCACATGAGCCTTCACGCCATAGCCCGGAATATTTTCAAAATCCGTTGGCTCTACTAGCTCAATGCCGCGATCCGCGATCCCCCTTACAATGGCTTCCGCCAGCGGATGCTCCGAGCTTTTTTCCGCCGCAGCCAACAACCGCAGCAAATCCGTTTCACTCAAGCTTCCTTCTCCGACCATAACATCCGTCAGCACCGGCTTGCCGTTCGTAACCGTACCCGTCTTATCCAGTACCACCGCGTTGATGGAGCGGGTCATTTCCAGATGCTCGCCGCCTTTGAACAGAATGCCATACTCTGCGGCACGTCCCGAACCCGCCATAATAGACGTTGGCGTAGCCAATCCGAGCGCACAAGGACAAGCAATGACGAGAACTGCAATCATTTTCTCCAGTGAACCTGCAAAATCAGCCGGTGTCACAAGGAAAAACCAGACGAAAAAGGTCACCACGGCAACAGCAACAACAATGGGTACAAAAATACCCGAGATTTGATCCGCGATCCGCTGAATAGGAGCCTTGGAGTTTTGCGCATCCTCCACGACCTTAATAATACGGGCCAATGCCGTATCGCCACCAACACGCTCGGCCTGGATACGAAGTACACCGTTTTTATTGAGCGTAGCTCCTGTGACCATAGAACCCGCTTCTTTTTCCAGCGGAAGACTTTCGCCACTCAGCATGGATTCATCCACCGCCGAGCGTCCGTCCACGACCACACCATCGACAGGAATTTTCTCGCCGGGACGTACAATAAAGATATCTTTCACACGAACCTGCTCAATCGGTATATCAAGCTCTTGCCCATCACGTACCACACGCGCTGTTGTCGCCTGGAGACTCATCAGACTCTTGATCGCCTCGGACGAACGGCCCTTGGCTACTGCCTCGAACCATTTACCGACGAGAATGAGCGTAATCAGCACCGCGCTTGTCTCATAGTACAGTTCAGGCATTTTCATGACAGGCATCCCTGCCATACCATCCATCACGGTCGACGGACGCAAGGTGAGATACAAGCTGTAAAAATAAGCCGAAGACGTGCCCAGAGCAACCAATACATCCATATTGGAACTGCCATTGCGCAGCGCCTTGTATGCTCCTACGTAAAACTGCCAACCAATCACAAACTGTATCGGCGTAGCCAGTGCGAACTGGAACCAAGGGTTCAAAAACAAGCTCGGTACATACATCCATGAGGTAAATGAAAAATGAGTGACCATCGCCCATAACAGCGGAAGTGACAGTACCGCAGATACGATCCACTTCCATTTTTTACGATTCAAATCCTTGCTGCGCACGTCTGCGATGTTATCCTCGGCACTCTGCGGTATGGCTCCATAGCCAAGCTGCTCAATCTTGCTCACCAGATCACTGACCGCAATACTTCCCGCCGCATATTCCACATGAGCTGTTTCCATCGCCAAATTCACCGTAGCGCCCGTCACACCCGGCATCCGGTTCAGACCCTTTTCAATCCTGGTCGCGCAGGCTGCGCATGTCATGCCCGTCACATTCAGATTGGCTTCCTCACTCACGGTTCCAAAGCCAAGCGAAGCAATTTTATCACGAAAATCAGGAATATCGGCCTGCTTCGGATCATACGAAATCGACGCCTGCTCCAAAGCCAGATTCACATTAGCTTGCGCCACGCCGTCTATTCGATTTAAACCTTTTTCAATACGGCTGGCGCAGGCAGCACAGGACATCCCTGTAATATGAAGCGTTGTCTGCTTGTCACCGTCGGTCACACGGTTTTCCATGGTTACTCTCCTCCTACATACCCCCATGGGGTATATTCATGTTCAAAAGAAAAAGCCTCTTCATGGAAGCTTTTCCTTTAAAACAAATTTTTTTACGCGTTACATATCCTTAACTTAAACGACGTCGTAGCCTTGGTCCTCGATTGCGGTTTTCAGAGCTTCAACGCTCAGCTTGGACTCATCGTATTCTACAGCCACTTGTTTCGCTTCAAGACTGACCTTGCCGGAAGCGCCGACTTTCTCCAAAGCTCCTTCTACTGCTTTCACGCAATGATTGCAGCTCATGCCCTCTACGTTCAACGTTACTTGTGCCATTTCTGTTTCCTCCTCCGGGGTACTTTATGTACCCGATTTATGTGTATGGGTATTGCTCTTAACGGATCAGCTTCTTGACCGTAACCAGCAGCTCGTCGATCACTTCCGGCTCTCCGGCCTGCATGCGCTCAATGACACAGCTTTTCATATGCCCTTCCAGCAGCAGCTTGCCGACACCATTCAGGGCGGACTGGACAGCCGCAATCTGGTTCAGCACATCGTCACAATAGGTATCCTTCTCGATCAAGCCCTTGATTCCCCGAACCTGACCTTCAATACGGTTCAATCGGGATGTAAGACTGTTCTTGAATTCTGCCGAGTGATGGCTTTTTCTGATGGTCTTTTCCCCTTCTGCTCCGCAATGAGCCTCATGGACTTCAGCGTTGGAAACAGGTTGCTCTTCAGCCATACATCAGCCTCCTGTGTTGTGTTATGCATTCATGCATTGTTAATATTCTCCTAGCATAATATACCCCCGTGGGGTATGTCAACCTTCCGGAAAAATGTCACCTGTTCGCCTTATTTCAAGCTTTCGCGCGCGCTTCCTTGGCAAGTACCATAAAACTTAACAATGCACCAACTTCCGCTATAGCGATGACGATAGCCATCGGTATGGGGGTTGTTCCACTGCCCAAGCCCACCAGCGGCGAAGCGATAGAGCCAAGCAACAGAGGCAGCAAGCCGAGCATGGCGGACGCACTGCCTGCGGAGCGCTGCTGGCTTTGCATCGCGAGTGAGGTGGTGGTTGTACTCACGATCCCGACACAGGATACAACAAAGAACAGCGGAACTAGAACAGCAAACAGTTGACCTCCGGTAAAGGCCACCGTAAGCAGGCTAATTCCGGCTACAGCCGCAATCAACAACCCCGACAAGAGCAACTGCCGTTCGCTGAAGCGGCCCACAAGCCTCCCCGTCAATTGGGAAAACAGTACAATCCCCAAACCATTCACCGCGAAAATGATACTGTATGTCTGAGGTGAAACCCCGAAAATATCCTGAAGCACGAACGGCGAGCCAGCGATGTACGCAAACATGGCTCCTGTAATGAGCGCCTGCGAGAAGGCGTATCCCATAAAGCGCCGATCCGTAAAAAGATGACCGAGTGTACGAAGCGTCTGCTTCAAACCACCCGATGAACGGCGGCTGACAGGCAGTGTTTCCGGTAGCCCCAACACGACGGCAATTAACATAGCCACCCCGACTACGCAAAGCACCATGAACACACCACGCCAGGATACAAAATTCAACAGAACACCGCCCAGCACAGGAGCAGCAATCGGAGCCACACCGTTCACCAGCATGAGCAGTGAAAAGAAGCGCGTCAGTTCTTTGCCCGAATATAGATCACGCGCAACGGCTCTGGAGATAACGATCCCCGCAGACCCAGTAAGACCCTGAATAAAGCGTAGCCCGATAAGCACGCCGATATTCGGCGCAAACACGCATAACAGCGAAGCAGCGGCGTACAGGACAAGCGATACGACCAGCGGCCCTCTACGTCCTCTTACATCACTCAGCGGCCCCGCAACGATCTGCCCGACTGCCAGACCCAACAGACAGGCGGTCAGACTGAGTTGCGCCAGCGAAGTCGTCGTATGCAAATTGTCGGCTAATGTAGGCAATGACGGCAAATACATATCTATGGACAAGGGTCCGAAAGCGCTCAATGCTCCCAGAACAAAGACAATCCATAAAATCCGGGATTTGGTCATATCTGCGGCAACCATTACCGTATTGGAAAACCGATTCATAATAACAATCATCCTTTTCTGAAAATATGAAATATCACTTCAATATATTATGATAACATTCATTTTACGCTGCTTCGATCATTTACACGCTAATCCGCAATTTTTTTTCGAAACTGCTACATATCAGGCAGGAATTTACCAATTTAAGGTCGAATCATACCTTAACCAAAACAAAAAAATTTGCGAAAGCTGGAGAATAACTATGGTCTATGATGGAGTGCTGCTTGGTCTCATTGTAGGTCTGTTCAGAGGGGGCTGGCGGCAGGGTTTAATCCGTTTCAGCCAAATACACCTCATAGCTGGCTGGATGTTCCCTGTGCTGCTGCTGGTGCAGTTCATTATTTTTTATGCTCAGGAAAAATGGGCTTGGCTCGCGTCCATCAACGGGTATCTGTTTATGGGCATCTATGCGGTTGGATTGATTTTTCTCTGGTTGAACAGGCACCACAAGGGATTCAAGCTTATTTTAATCGGAGTCCTGTTAAATTTTGTCGTCATGGCGGTAAATGGCGGCAGGATGCCGGTCTCGTTGAGCGCTTCTGAGGTACTAGGCCCCTATTATACAGATATGCTTAAATCTGGAAGCGTTATCTCGAAGCATTACATGATGGATACGACTACGCGTTTATCATTTTTGGGTGATATTATTCCACTCTCCAAGCCCTATCCCCGTACGCAGGTGATCAGTATTGGAGATGTCGTCATGAACTTTGGGATGTTTCTGTTTATTCAAAGTGTCATGGTCGTGAACAAGAAGAAGACCACCCAACAAGAAACCCATCCCCGCCACGCCTAGTGTGCGCCTTATTCCAAGGAAGGGAGTGAACCCTATGAAAAATTTGAAATATTCCCGTGTGATTATCAACGCTATTATCGTCGCTTCTGTCGTAATCGCTTTGACTTCCGGTTACAAAATCGGAGGCTAATTACCGATAAGGAAAAGGGAAGCACAGGCTCAACAAAACAGGCTGGATTCCGGCCTGTTTTTTCATGTAAAATTTTCGATTACAAAATTGTAAATTATCCCATTTACCCCCTGGTAGCTTTGACATCAAGGTACGACAAGGCAGGAGAATGAAATGATGAGTATAATAAAAAAGCTGCAAGAACGGGTTAGCGCGACGGGATTATACGTTTTTCTCATATGTATGGCAGGCTTGGCCGTCCTCTTGTATACGAACCATTGGTCCTTTATGCATTATTCGCCTACAGAGTGGGTCACGATCTACTCCCTGTTGGGAGCAGTTCTGATTTTGGAGCATTTTACCTTCCAGCTGCCACCAGCCAGTAACAAGCAGTCGATGGATTCCTCCGTGTATCTCGCTTGTATTTTTGTACATGGCACTGAAATCGCTATTCTCATTTTATTGTTCAATGTACTCATTGCCGCAATCCGGTATAGAGAACTGTCCTGGTGGAAGCATGCCGCCAATTTTTCCATCTATGCGCTTTCTATTTTTCTGTCTTCTACCGTCTTTGAGCTAAGCGGCGGAACGCAGGGGGGCTTGAACGAAGAGCATTTTACTTCCTACCTGCTGACGCTGTTCTGCTACTTTGCGGTGAATACCGTTACACTGGGTCTCTACTTTTATATTGCTTACAAAGGCTCTCTCAATGAGCTAAAAAAGGCTTTTCTCGCTGAATCCCTGCTTGTTTACTTATGCACACTCATCCTGTCTCTCGTACTGACCACACTGATTTATCATAACGGTATTTTGGGGCTTCTGTTGTTCCTTGCGCTAAGTATGCTTCTATCCCACGCATTCAAGCAGTTGTTTGCGATGTATCGGGAAATTGAAGAAAAGGCCAACATGGACCGCAGAACAGGGCTGTACAATCACAGTTATTTTGAAAATGCACTCGAAACCGAGCTGAATATAGCCAGAACCCAGAATACCCCCCTCAGCCTTGCCCTTATTGATATTGATGATTTTAAAAAATACAACGATCACTTCGGTCACCTGAAAGGCGATCAACTGTTGGGATTCCTCGGAGAGATTCTCAAAAAGGAAACTTCCGGCTCCAATATTATCGTATCCCGCTATGGCGGAGAGGAGTTCACTCTGCTTATGCCCGACTATACCGCGGAGCAAGCTTACGAAATAGTCAATGCCATCCGAAAAAGGCTGAATGACTCCCGCTACGAGGGTGCCGAAATCTTTCCGCATGGCTGCTTGTCCTTCTCCGCAGGTATTGTGCAGAGCCGCGTCGACATCTATGACAGATCACAATTGGTCGATCTGGCAGATAAAGCCTTGTATTACGCCAAAAAGCAGGGGAAAAATATCGTTCATACACACGGCAGCCTGAATGAGGTGGAACGCGAAGTCGATCTCGGACAGGATATTCGTGATATTGAGCAGCAACTTAATTTGTTTTTGTACAAGGATATTAATACCTTCAAGCATTCCAAGCGAGTGTTCAAGTACGCAGTAGAGATGAGCGAAGTGCTTCAGCTCAGCCAGGAAGACAAGCGTCGTTTTGTACTGGGCTCGCTCATTCATGACATCGGAAAGCTGGAAATCCCCTGGAATATTCTGAATAAAAAAGAGAAGCTGACCGAGGAGGAATGGTGTATGGTGAAAGCGCATGTCACTTGGGGCAGAAGAATTGTAGAGGCCAACGAGCGGTTCATGGATCTGGTTCCTTTTGTGGAGCTTCATCATGAACGCTATGACGGAGGCGGCTATCCATTCGGCTTCAAGGGCGAGCAAATTCCCCGGCTGTGCCGGATGCTGACGATTATTGACTCCTTCGATGCCATGACCACCGAACGTCCCTACCAACCCACCAAAACGTTTGATGAGGCCATTAAGGAACTGCGTGACTGCTCTGGTAGCCAATTCGATCCGGAGCTAACGGCTATTTTTATCCACTATGTCCAGCATAAGCAGCCCGCTTTCATGGATTCCATAGAAGCAGACCACTAATTCCATATGCTTGCCCCTTTACCCCTACCGTTAAAATCGTCCAGATTTCAACAACGGCAGGGGTTTCATATTATTTCAAATTTCATATAAATGTCATAATTCGCTTCATCTATTCCTGCCAAATGCACTATGATTAAAGGTATGAATGTAGGTTTGACCGTATGAGATGTCACACTTTAGGACATCCTCGCTTCAAGTAATCGAGAGAAGGTGAATCCACGGGCATGTTGCACCTGTCCAGACCAGCCCGCGCGGCTTGTCTTCTGCTGCTGTGTCTACCGTTACTTTTACTGTTTCCTCACTTATCATGGGCTCATGCATTTATCGTTGAATCCAGTCCGACTGAAAATCAGGTTTTGGACAAGCCGCCTTCCCAGGTAACCATCACCTTCAATGAGAATTTGCAGTCTGCTTTTATGTCGATGAAAGTGACCGATGAAACAGGAAAACGGGTCGATACAGGTAAAGCGCGGCTTAATCCTGAACATGAAGACACGATGGAAATCAAGCTGATTCCGGGGATGAAAAGTGGAATTTACACCGTCAATTGGAGAGCCTTATCGGCGGACGGACATCCGGTCAATGGAGTGATTCCATTTCAAGTCGGCAGCGGTTCCAATGCGTATAAGGACCCCGTTGCCGCCTCCGAAGGCTCGGGAGCTTCGCGGCCTGACTTAATCGCTACCCGCTGGTTGCTGTATATTGGACAGTCGCTGCTTTTGGGAGCACTCTGTTTCCGACTGTTCATCCTACCGGGTGTGAATCGAAGTCGAGAAGCGAGTGAACAGCAGGAGCTTGATAAACGGGCCTCAATCCCATTACCCCGCTGGACCACGCTGCTGTGGAGTGGCTATGGTATAACGTCTGTCGCCATCCTGATTAGCCTGCCGCTTCAGGCATCTTGGGATGCAGGAGTTTCCATGGGGGAGGGCTTTTCGCTTTCAATTCTTGGAGAAGCCCTTCAGTTCACAGGCGCAGGGCAAATCTGGTTCATCCAGATGATTCTAGTGCTGCTCCTGAGCGTTGCGCTGATTTACGCGCTGGATCACAGCATCTCTGACCGCCAGCGCCGTCTCTGGGGTTATGGCTCCGTCGTCATGACGTTGGGCCTTATGCTGTCCAAGGCCTTCACGGGCCATCCGGCGGCGGCGGCCCATCCGGCTCCAGCCATCGCGGCGGACTTCGTCCATCTGGCGGCGGCAGCCTTTTGGGTTGGCTCACTTGCCGTCATGGCAGTGTGCCTGCCTGTTGCCGGGCGAGAACTGCCCGAGTCTGAGCGGGCAGTTCTGCGGCAAGCGGCCCTGCGCCGCTTTGCCGGCTGGGGCATTGCCATGGTGGCGGCGCTGCTCGCCACCGGGATTTATGGAGCCGTGCTGTACGTCCCGGTTCCCTCCATGCTGCTGAACACGTCCTACGGACTCGTTCTGCTCGGAAAAGCAGCGCTGCTGCTGGTCATGCTGGCCTTCGCGGCCAGCCAATTCCGCAGCGCCCGGCAAGCGGCGGCAGCCAAGCGTGCCATCGGGGGCTTGCGCATCGAGCTGTCCGTCGGCCTGCTCGTGATGCTGTTGGCGGCGGTGCTTACCCACCTTTCGCCTGGTCAGGCACCTGCGGTACCGTTTGAGGAAACCCGCACCGCAGGCGAATACAGCATTTCGCTGGCGGTTAGCCCGAATACTGTGGGCAGCAATGAATTTAAGGTAACCGTAAGGGATGCCAAGGGAGCTAGCGTTCAGGGCATCCAACAGGTCACACTGACACTCGTCCCGGCAGACCCTGACAAAGCCCGGCAGGAATTTGTTCTCCCTGCACGACAACAGCAGCCATCCCTAACTCAAGAGCTGCTGACCGCCGAAGGAACATGGGCTGTACAGGTACATGCTCTGACCGCATCATTGGATGCAGTTGACGCTGAATTTACTCTGCATGTAGGTGGAAAAAGATAATCATTATATTGTTTAAAGGAGCAAAATAATATGAATACAACGATTCAAATGGTAAAATCCAGATTTTCCAGACTTGCGACCTCTATGGGTCTGATTGCAGCAGGTGCTTTACTTTTTGCAGGTATGGCCAGTGCCCATGTGACGGTCAAGCCCTCCGTTTCACAGCCTAACGCTTGGGAAACATACACGCTGAAAGTGCCTGTCGAAAAAAACATTCCAACCACCAAAGTCGCTTTGAAAATCCCGAAAGAAGTCGTTTTCAAGCAGTATGAGCCTGTACCGGATTGGAAAGTAGCAACCGAAAAAGACAGCTCCGGCAAAGTAACCACCGTTACCTGGACGACCGACGAAGATGGCATCCAGGCGGGGCAGTATCAGCGTTTCAGCTTCGTCGCACAAAATGCAGACCAGAATACTGAAGCCGCGTGGAACGCTTTCCAATATTACAGCGACGGAAGTATCGTGGAATGGACAGGCGATGAAGGAAGTAACAATCCGCATTCCATTACAAAAATCACAGCTGATGCCACATCCGAGGCTCCTGCGCCTGCCGCAGACAGCGGACACGATTCGGCTGGCACCGCAGCAGGCCATGCGAGCACAGACACGGCTAAGGATAGCAGCAACCCTGCATCCACTTCAAACAATGCTACCGAAGCCGCACCTGCCGCCGCTGCATCTGCAAGCTCTGGCGCACAAACGACAGCACTCGTTCTGTCGATTATTGCAGTCGTGCTTGGTGCAACAGCTGTCGGCATTGCGCTCAAGCGCCGTAAATAATTTTTGTTTGCAAGCGTATAGAAGTTAGTTATATGAATTATATGAGCGATATAAAAAGCAAAAGCTGGCACCTGTATAAAAGGGTGCCAGCTTTTTTGTTCTATTCCTTATTAAACTTGCAATATTTATACAGCAGTTAACCATCGGCTGGAAAATTGAAATTTATTCTATTATATTTCTCCTAAACTGTTTTGGTTGAAAGAAAAGGAGCCCTTTTAGTTGCTCCATGTAGAAAATTAGGTATTAAAAATGATGAAATATATACACAGAAGGCCAACGGCCGAATTGCTCAAACTGATTTGATTAGTATGATATCCCGGAGAAAAAGATTCTACATAGAATTCGAAGCAGTGTATATCATTTTAACATTCACCTATCTATCATTTTTTTGGTAAAATGGTAGAAACCTCACGATTCTAACATGATAGCTTTGCAATCTATGATGCATAGGAGAGTATAAGATGAAAATCGTAAATAAGGCTCTGTTATCCAGCGCTATCTTTCTAAGTGCCGCAGCAGGTATCTATAGCCCGTCGGCGCAGGCAGAAGCGGGGCAGGTCAGCATTGTGCTGGACGGATATCCACTGCCTTTCCCGGTACAGCCCGCAGTGATGAGCGGCACGACGATGGTTCCCTTCCGTGCCATTTCCGAAGCTCTCGGAATTACTGTGAAATGGGATCAGGCCAGCCAAAGCATTACTGCCACCAAGTCTCAAGGCTCTGCGACCAAGCAGGTGGTTCTGAAAATGGGTAGCCGCAATGCTACGGTAGACGGACAGTCAGTGCAACTCACAGCCGCACCGCAAACCGTGCGCGGCAGCACGATGATTCCGTTAGGCTTCTTCGGACAGCAGTTTGGAGCCACGGTCAACTGGAATCAGGGAACGCGGACGGTATCCATTACATCGCCGCGTGAGTCTATGTATACAGTCGGATTTTACGCGCTATCTTCCTTCGACCAAAAATCCAAAATACCGGATTTTAACGCGGTAGCCTTCGGCTGGAGCCGAATTGATGCGAACGGACAATTTACGACCAGCGGCAAGGAATACAAATGGCCTCAAGCCGCCGACACCGTGACACCAGAGTTCATTGTACAGGAGGCAGACAGTCAGGGGACTTCCCCTTACCTGATGGTCTATTCTGGAGATGGCAATCACGAGCTGACCAAAGTTTTGGAAAATGCACAGCTTCAGGAGCAAACTATTTCCCAAATCGTCAGCACCGCCACTGACAAGCAATTCAAGGGCATCACGCTGGATCTCGAGGGGCTTGGCTGGAGCGGAGATAAAGCCAAGGCACGTTCAGACTACAACGCCTTCATCCAAAAGCTGTCCGCCAAAGCGCATCAGGCCGGACTCAAGCTCACTGTCGTCCTGCACCCGCTGAACAGCTCTTACTCAGGTTACGACTACAAGACGCTGGGTAATCTGGCGGACGATCTGATCATCATGGCCTATGACTACGGACAAAAGGCAACACCTGAGCCACTCGATAAAGTGGACGAAGCCATTCGACTGGCCTTGAAGGAAACCTCGCGGGACAAGTTGATTTTAGGCATTTCTATGGGTAGCGAAAAAGACAGCACCGTCAACGCCAAGATCGGTCTGGCCAAACGCTATGACCTGAAAGGCATCGCCATCTGGCGGCTGGGCATCATCGGAGATACTGCCTGGATGAAGATGAACGAATCTATCGAGTTCAAATAAGTAAACCTCACAATAACGTCTCGCTCTTATTCCGCCCGCTGATGAATTTCATGCATCTTCCATGCGAAGCTCATGAGATCATCAACGGGCTTTCCTCATTTTTCACTTCAACAAGAAGGCTCCCCACACTTGGAATTTGCCGCCACAGGCTCGCAGGTCTGTTCCCCATAGAAGATACCCCATTCTCTCATAAAATCCAGCAACGGCCTCAACGTATCGCCCAACGGGGTAAGCGAGTATTCCACACGCGGCGGATTCTCGTTATAGATTTCACGGTGTACGATACCATCACGTTCCAGCTCACGCAGCTGCAAGGTCAGCATACGCTGCGTAATATTGGGCAAGGTCCGTCGAATTTCGTTATACCGGCGCGGTCCTGTGGTCAAATGATATAAAATGACCCCTTTCCATTTGCCGCCGATAACCCCTACGGTTTTCGCTACCGGACATCCAAAGTTCACGCTAACTGTATTTTCCATCTCTTGCGTCATGGTTTCCCCTTCTTTCTGCCGATTGTAGACCGAAGTCTCCAGACTTATGACAAGGAACAAATATGTGCGTACTTGTTCCTGCGAAAAACTTTTTATATGATGACTATACATTCGATATCAGCTCTCATTATAGTAGCAGAAAATAAATGGAGCACCAACTCAACCCAAACCGGAAGGAGTACACTTCATGTCTAATACATCAGCTAAAAAACAGGAAATTCTGGATGCCTTTCTGTTCAGACATGCTACCAAGGAATTCGATCCTGATCGCATCATACCAGAGGAAGATTTTCAATTTATTCTCGAAACCGGGCGACTTTCCCCAAGCTCTGTCGGTTTTGAGCCGTGGCGATTTGTGGTCGTACAAAATCAGGCATTGAGAGAAAAGCTGGCTGCGGTTTCAAGCGGCGGGCAAAAACAGATTCCTGCGGCCAGCCATGTCGTCTTGATTTTAGCACGCAAGGATGTCCGTTATGACTCTCCTTATGTGGAGTATATGTATAAAGAGGTTAAAGGGATGTCTGAGGAAGACTTTGCCTCACTGCCGGGCCGATATAAAATTTTTCAGGGTGAAAATCAGCGCCTGCTGGAAAACGAACGTACGTTATTCGACTGGGCTTCCAAGCAGACTTATATCGCCTTGGGCAATATGATGACGGCGGCGGCTCAGATCGGCATTGATTCCTGCCCGATTGAGGGCTTTAACTACGATCAGGTGCATGCCATTTTAGAGGAAGAAGGACTGCTGGAGAACGGGCTGCTGGATATCTCACTCATCGCTGCCTTTGGTTATCGGGCCCATGAGCCCAAGCGGGAAAAATCCAGACAACCGCTGGAACAGGTCACACGCTGGATTCTGTAACAAGTATATAAAAAAACAAAAAAAGCGGACTTGCGGCACTTCATCTGAATGATGAACACACCGCAGCCCGTCTTTTTATATCACTTCAATCTCTATTAAAATACCCTTGGACGCCAGATTATCCAGGCATTCCTTCATATATTCATCGTCATGCTCAACATACGCACCAGAGGTTTCCAGTTCCACTCCATACTCGGTCTCCCACGGCTCACATTGCTTGCCGCGATATAACGGCTGTTTCCATAGCGGGTCAACATTGTACCCCCTGTTTTTCATTTCGTCCATGATGAGCTTATGATAGCGAACCAGCAGCATCGGATGATAGTCGAACACATAATTTACCGTTGCGTGCGGCTTGCCCCAGCCATTCCCGCGCAGAGCACAGCACTCACGATGCTGTCCCAACAGTTGCGGTCGGGGCAACTGGTCGATTAAATGTTCATGCCAAAGCCTCATGCTTCCACAACCTTATCTGTAGCATTTTCTTCTCTAATGGATCAGCCGATCATCATACGGATACCTGTCAGTACAATACCGATCAGGAAGCCCGTAACCGCACCGTTAATACGTATCCACTGCAAGTCCTGCCCAAGCTTGTCCTCCATCAGAGCAATCAGGGAATCGTTATCCATTTTATCTACATTTTCGCGTACCAGATTACCAATCCGACTGTGGTTGGCTTCCACCAGTCCCGTAATACCTTCCACAATTCGCGAATTGATCTTGTCCAGCAACTCGGTATTTCCTTTCAAATCAGCCAGCATCCGATCCAATAGCGGCAAAATATAAATCGGTACATAGCTGCCGTCTTCCATATAGTCCAATAAGCGTACGCGCAGCTCTTCCATCTTATGGAGCACCGACGCATCGCCTTCCCAGGCATCCACAAGGCCGTTCTTCCAGCCGTTCAGTCCTTCCTGAACCGTATCTTTCGTCGCCAGACGGATTAGCTGTGTTTTCAGTCCATCCAGTATGGCATGGCGGCGCGGATGTTCTTCCCTTTGCAGCTCTGCAACCTGATCCAGCAGAAAATGGCGAATCATTTCACCCATGCGCTCTTCGTTCAGATAGCCAAGGAACGCGTTGAGGGCAAATTGCATCAGCCCGCTCACCTGCAAACCGCTGATAGCCTGCATCCCCAAGGCACCCAGCGTATAGCCCGTTTCCGGCTTCAAAAGCCAGGATTCGGCCTGCTCCAGCGTGTAATCCAGCGCACGGCGGTCATAGCCCTTCTCACTGGTTTGACGGGCAAGCGCCTCTAGTAGTGGTCCGGCGTCGAAGTCTGTTGCCTGCCGCTTGATTTCCGCCGCGATCATCGGGGCCAGTTCTGCAAGCGGAAGCGACCGGACCAGCCGTTTGGCGAGAACATCTATGGATGCGGCCGCTTCCGGCGTGCGCAAGCCCTTTTCCACACCGCCCAGCATCAGATCAGCCAGCCGAATATCGGAAATTTTAGATGCGATACTGTCTTTGCCCAGCAAGTTATTTTCCACCGTACTCACCAGTGCATTCGTGAGCTTGTCCCTGTTTTTGGAGAGAAGTGCTGTATGCGGAATCGGAATACCCAACGGATGACGGAACAATGCGGTGACGGCGAACCAGTCCGCCAATCCTCCGACAAGTCCGGCCTCAAAAGCACCTGCTAACAAACGAACCCAGCCATATTGCTGAAAAGGCAACGTAGCCGCAAAGCCCGCTCCCAGAATAACCAGCGACCAAGCCGCTGCGGTTTTCGTATTTTTCGGTTTTCCCATCCTATAATCCTCCAAACTGACTGTCTAGTAAGTAAAACACTATATCTGTATTACCCATCATATCATTGCCCGTGTGAATTCCAAAGCTAACGACACTCTATTTCCTGTAAAAGCTCGCCCCACAAGTGAGCTGTTTCGGGAATACGACTTGGGAAAAGCTATGGACGAAGAAAAGGACGCCCCTAATTACCCAGGACGTCCTCTAATGTAAAATATATTTATCTCCTCAAGCGGATTCCTTGATGGCTACAATGCGCAATCGGCGGGTGTCGATCATCCATTGACCTTCCCGGTCAAGGTGTGGCTTAACCTTTACCTCGATGGCACGGTAGATCGACGCTTCGTCTGCGGAGGTGACGTCCAGGAAGAAATAATCGGCGAACTTGTCCAGCCAGTCCCGAACCCCTGTATCTCCATTGAGCGGAGTGGGCCTGTCGAAGTGCTGAGCCAACGTGACGCGAAAGCCGGTCTGCTCCAGCAGGCTGGCGTATTCGCCAATGGTGGGAAAATACCACGGATTCCGGCCCGTCCACGCATAACCATGCTCCTCCAGCGTCTGCTCCATGGCAGCGGTCAGCACGGCGACATTGCCGCTGCCGGCGAATTCGGCGACGAATCGGCCACCTTCCCGGAGGGCCAGCCAGATGGAACGGACGACAGCGGAAGCATCCTTGATCCAGTGCAAAACTGCATTGGAGAACACAGCGTCAAAGCGAACATCTGCCCGATAATGACAAGCGTTTTCCACCTGAATATTCAGTCCAGGATACTTCTGTCTGGCCCTCTTCACCATCTCCTCCGACAGGTCGATACCTGTGGGTATTGCTCCGGCAGCTGCGATCTTGGCCATCAGGTCCCCTGTCCCGCAGCCCACGTCCAGAATTCGCTCCCCCGGTCGGGGCTGTAGCAAGGACAAGACCCCGGCTCCCAGCTTGTCATTATACTCTTCCGAGTTCCAATGATTGGTAGAGTGTTCGCTACACATAAGTTCAGTCTCCTTTTTGTATGATTACGGTTCACAATAGTAATGGATCATTTTCTCACAAATATCGTCGAAAAAAATAAATAATTATGCTCAAAGTATTCGAAAAAGACGAGCGCTTGGGTGAATATGCCGGCTTCCCTGGAATGCTGCCTCCAGTTATGTCCCGTGGGTCCGGGCTGACGAATGGCCTTGCCCTCGCCTAGTGCATATGCTCCCCCCTTAAAGCGGCTGCCAATCCTCTTCCGTCAGGTCCGCAACAACGGACATCGCCGCTTTGCTGCCGGAGGCTGCAGCATAAATCAATTGGGAAGGCATCACATAAGCCGAATCCCCGGCCGCGTATACTCCTGCTGCGGCGGTCCTGCCCATCGCATCGGTAACAATCCCACCGTTTTCTGCAGTTTGATAGCCCAATGCTTCATTGAACCTGGCTTTGGGAAGCAGAGTGGGAGCAATAAATCCTCCGCTTCGCTCAATATGCGTGCCATCCGTAAAATGCACCCGTTCGAGCAAGCCATACCGCCCGGAAAATGCTGCGACAGGAGTATCCACGATCCGTATGTCCTTGGATGCAAGCTGCTGCCGCTGTTCGGCAGTCAGAATATCGCAGCCATTGGTGCATACGACCACATCACGACTCCAGTTGAGCAGCAGCTTGACTGTATGGAACATGCCAGGATTGTCCGAAATGACCGCAAGCGGTCGATCCCGCAGCTCCCAGCCATCGCAAAAAGGGCAGTTGAACAGGCTTTTCCCGTAAAAGTCGCGAAGCCCCTCGATCTCGGGAAACGCCTCCTTCAGCCCGGCAGCCAAAATCAGCTTGCGGGCCTGTACACGCTCGCCTGACGAGGTGCGAAGGGCAAAGTCATGATCCGTCCTCTGAATATCGGTCACCTCGGCCGGCCAATGCCGGACCGACGGGTAGCTCAGCACCTCCTCGTAGGCAATGCGCCGAAACTCGGCCGGCTGAATCCCATCTCGCGTAATGAATCCGTGAGAGGCATGCGTCACGCCGTTCCTCGGCTGGCTGTTGTCAAATAGCGCAACGCTTCGTCTCGCTCTGCCGAGCACCAGCGCTGCATTTAATCCCGCCGGCCCGCCGCCGACAATGGCACAATCGTAGCTCATAAGTTCAATTCCTCCATTTAATGTTTTGAAGATTTTACAGATGTATTATATCTATAATTAATCAAAGCTTAGTATTGCCCTTTGCAATCACAAGGACAATGCAACTTGATCAGTAAGATCGATCATTTTGGTGCTCTTTAGATGCCGCTCCATCGCTTCCTCGGCCGCCAGCATCACCTGATGGATAAGCGAAGCCGACTCGATCAGCCCCGCTTTCACCAGCTTCGTGAGTATTTTCGAAAGGTATGTGGGAGATACGCCCTGCGTGTCGGCAAGCCGCCGAACGCCTACCGGTCTGTCCGGCGCAAAGGCAATCAAATAAAGCATCGTGTGGAGGGCATAGTTCGTCGCTTTTGAATATCTTTCCTCCCCTAATTACAGATTTAATGTATCTATAATAACCATTATACTGCCGATCTGTCAAGAAGCTTTTCGAAGACGCCGCTTGACAAGCTATTAGCTGGTATAGCGTAATTCCCTCAGTATAAAAGCCGATTCTTCATGAACTATCAAAATATGGAATACCAGCAGGGCTACGAATCGACATTAGCCGCATTCGAGGAAGTGTTTGCTTGCTGGGCATAATTATTGAGAACGGCAACGTGTTTGATTTCGAGCTGTCTGCGGAAGACTTAGCCCAGATTGATGGGCTGAACCGCAACGAACGCGCTGGAGCAGACCGGGACAACTTCAACTTCTTGGTTCATTTTCCCTAAAGTAGTTTATATAACGAATACAAAATTGCGCAATGAAGAGGGCTCACTTATTGCGTAATTTTGTATGCATATATCCGCATTTATCTGTCTTTTGGCTCTACATGTTCGTGAACAAAATCACAACATTGGACCCAAGATTATTTTCCTAGAGATAAGTCCTATGAACCATTTTCTCTGAATGAAGTCCCAAATTTCTTAAACCGAAAGGATAAGTGCCCTGGGAAGTGGAATGGGCATAAGATACCTTTTTGCACAATTCCTGCAATTCACCCCAGAAAGGACTTGAGCCCATGATATCCCCAGATTTTTTTAGTATTATCCACATTCTTCATAGGGATTATCAAGTTAAATACCCATGAGAAATAAAGCATCCATAATTTGTACAAATATTATTTGCTATCTGGACATATACGATGTGATAAAATAAACTTTTATAAATAGGAAATCATGTGTAAACAGCCATTATATATTGGTAAACACACAATACTCTGCTTAATAAAATTGCTTTTTTGTAAAGGAATTGGATATGACAACAGACCAAAAAAACAACGGGAGTCTCTGGAACGGTGATCCAGTCGTTATTGTACGTACTCCTTCTGCTTTTGCCAAGCAATCCCTTTTATATATACAGGAAATTGGCTATTTCCAAAAAACATCTGCTTTTAGGATGGAACGTAAGGAGCTCACCTCTTTTTTGCTCGTCTTTACGTTGTCTGGAAAAGGAGAATTGCAGTACCGCGAGAAGAAATACATATTGAATCCTCATGATTTGTTTTTTGTCAATTGCGAGGAGTATGTGCAATATGGTATCAGCGGTCATGAAACTTGGGAGTTCATCAGTTTATATCTGTACGGCAACCTGATCGAGAATTTTTACGAACAATTTGCCAAGCACAATAAGCCCGTCATATCATTACACAATCCATCTATCGTATTAAACAAGCTGCATACCCTGATATGCGGGCAGTCTGACAGAAGCCTCTCCTCTGAGTTGCTGACGTCTAGACTCATCGGTGAATTGCTTACATGCGTTTTACAGCATCCCTATGAGTATCCGCACGCGAATACGGATACTATCAGCGAAGTACGCCGGGTCCAGCAATTTTTAGATCAATCTTATAGTGAACGAATTACGCTGGATTCGCTGGCAGACATGTTCGAGTTAAACAAGTTCAATTTGGCTAAAAATTTCAAAAAACAGATCGGATTTTCTCCTATTGATTATCTCATTAATGTTCGTATCACAGCCGCTCAGGGCTGGCTTAAAACCAGTGACATATCCATTGTAGATATCGCGCGGTACGTAGGGATTCCTAATACGAGCCATTTTATTAACTTATTCAAAGAACATATAGGAGAAACACCGCATTCCTTCCGCAAAAAATGGGGTAACCGTTCCAAGCTATAAATGGAAATGTCACAAGAGTCCAGTTTGATAGAGCGATAGACGTACAAGCTATTCAGGATAACGGCAAAACTGTCGAAAGGCAGCGACGCAAAACTATAGGGCCTTCCTACCAAGATGGCAGCCAGCTACCGGTTGAACGAGCTTTTTATTATGTCTTTTTTACATAAATACACGACAACATCATATGTCCACTCTTGAAGAAAAGCCTTGATCGCTATGATCAGGGCTTTTTTCTGTTGGGATAGTCATGTAAGCCTAGCATGCTGAATATACTAATTTCGGACAAGAAGGAGGGGAAGGGGAGAACCATATCCGCCGAAGAATGGCCATATTACGATGAATAGGAGAATTACTTGAAACATGAGAATAAAAATAAATATCATGATCATTGCGTTATTGCTCATTGTCCAGAGCTTTTTCAGTGCAACGCTGGCTTACGCAGATACTTCGGTACCGGAACTACCGGAAAGCGCCGTAACCGATTCTGCCCAGACCGTTACGGATACTGTGTACGGTATCCCAAACCCTGAACCGCCCATTGAGGCTCCTTCCGATACAACCCCCATCGTGCAGGCAACAGTAGGCCCAACAACTCAGGAGGGAACAACCCAGGAGAGCATATTAACCAAGCTGATCCTGACGGATGAGACAGGGCGTGTTATTGACGCAGTATACAATCCGGGCAGCCAGTTGGACATCGGGGCAGCCATTCAACTGGGCTATGAATGGGAGCTTCCCGACAATACCTATAAAGCAGGAGATACCTTCACCTTTCAACTGCCGCAACAGTTTGCCATTTATACCGATATCTCATCTCCATTAGTGTCCACTGACGGAACCGTAGGTACTTTCACCGTGGATCGTCAAGGCAAGGTCATTATGACCTTCAACGATTATGTAGAGCACCATTCCAATGTCAGCGGCAAGCTGCAAATCAAGACCGAGTTCACGAAAGAAACAGTAAAAGGCAGCACGGAGATCATTATTGCGATTCCGATTAAAGGCGGGGTCCAAACGGTCATCGTGAATGTCAAGCCGCCGTCAGGGCCAACCCTGAGCAAGCAAGGGAAAACGGATGGCACGAGCCGGATCGACTGGACCATTAATGTGAACAAACAGCTAAACACCGTAAAGCATGCCCTCATCACAGACCCGACTCCTTCAGGGCTGGAGCTCGTAAGAGACTCCATCCGGCTATATCATTTGCAAGTGAATATTGACGGCACGACCGTCGTTCGGGACCCCGTGAATGAGAGTAAATATACGATCGAAGCGGATCAGGCGGGCACCGGGTTTGTGATTCGTTTTCAAGACGACAGTATTAGCAGCGCCTATCAGGTGCAATACTTCACACGCATTACTGGCGACGAAACCCGTTTTTCCAACACCGCGACTCTTTCAGGAGATGCTATAGAGAATGTCTCTGCTACCGCTACCGTGCAGGTGGAACGTGGTGCATTTTTGTCCAAAGAAGTGGAGAAATATGATGCTGTCACGCAAACGATATCGTGGGCTATAAAATATAACTTTGGCGAGAAAAAGATTCCTAAGGAAAAAGCCTTCTTGAAAGATCGTTTTAACAGAACCCAAAACTGGCTGCCCGGCTCCCTGAAGGTATTTAAGGGAAATACACTGGAAGAACTCCCGTCTTGGGCATACACCGCCATCCCTGTCAGTAGCTTTCCCGACCGTAACGGCTTCGATCTTCAATTCAACATTGACGTAGATTCAGCCTACACCATACGGTATCAGACACAAGCCAGAGATCGCGTTTATGAAAATGAAAAAATTATAAATATCGTAACCTCCGATGGAGTCGAAAAGGATGCGTCTACGGTAATCAAAAGCGGTGTCATCACTAAAGTCTATGACACGCCCAATTACAACACCAAAATCATACCTTGGGTCGTTACCATCAATACTGATCTTTACAACATGAAAAATGTTGTCATCAAGGATGTGTTTCCTAATGGCGGCCTGGCCTTGTTACCGGACACCCTAAAAATCCAAAGTATAGACGGAACCAAGGTACTGCACGCCCCAGTAGATTATGATCTAGTTCCGTTATCACAGGATTACAGACAAGGATTTACGGTCGTTTTTCATAAAACCATTCAAGAAGCTTATACGATCAAATACACAACCACCTACAATAATGACTGGAAAACAGATCCGACCAAGCCCGAGTTTCGCAACAAATCCACTATAGAGTATCAGTACGAGAACGGGGAAACTTCATCGGCTGAAGTGGAATGCCCGATCTGGCCGGACTATATGACCCAACGGAACGGGAGCAAGCAAGGCAGCTACAATCCCACCTCCAAGCTCATCACATGGGACATCAAGGCCAATTACAATCGCAAGACTTTAAACCAGGCGGAAGTAAAAGATCCCTTGCTGCAAGGGCAAAAACTATTGCCCGGCTCCGTAAAAGTGTACGATATGGTCCTGCTGGGATGGTGGGATGGCGTACAAAAAGGGGCTGAAATCCCGGCAGATCAATACACCATTATTCCTCCCTCCGAGCACAATGGTAATGAACTGCGTGTCCAGTTCAAGGATCAGATACAGACCCCTTACTGGATCACCTTTCAAACCTCGCTGGAAGGAGAATTGATCGAAAAGGAAATTCACAACAAAGCCCAGCTACTGGACGGACAAAAAATAGTCTCCGAATGGACGGCCCAGGTTAACGTGCCTCATGGCGGAGAATATGTCGCCAAGATCGGTACGCAAAATGGGAATAAGATCGACTGGAGCATCCGTATCAACGAAGGACAGTCCCATGTGTCCAACGCGAAAATTGTGGATCAGCCCAGCAGCAATCAGATTTTAATTGAGGACTCTTTTCATTTGTACTCCACTGTGATGGCCGCCAACGGAAATACCAGCAAAGGCACCGAGTTGGTCCGGGATCTGGATTACAAGCTGAGCATCAAGACAGACCCTCAAGGTCAGCAAACCTTTGAGCTTGCTTTCGCCAAGGACATTTCCTCTGCCTTTATTCTTGAATATCAATCCTTCATCAACGCTGAGGACAGAGCCAAAGTGAGCAACAAGGTCTCCTTTGAGGGGGATCGGTTGACAACAGAGCTGCGGGAGACCAGTCAGGAAATTATCGTACGGACTTCTTCCGGCTCCGGTTCCGGCGGGGGCGTGACCGAAAGCCTGGAGCTGACCAAGGTGGATCAGGATATTCCCGGTAAAGTGCTGCCCGGAGCGCGGTTTGCGCTCTACGATAAAGCTCAAAAAAGAGCACCGCTCATTCAGACCACCAATGCAGACGGAAAAGTCATCTTTTCCTCGCTGCTGCATGATGATTACATTTTAGAAGAATTAGCGGCCCCTGAGGGCTACAAAATAACCGAGGGCAAGCTCGAAATCAAAATAGATGCAACCCTTAAGCAAAGCTCTGGAATTAAAAAAATGGTAGTCACAAACAAAAAAGAAAAGAAGAACGAACCGGGAACGCCTACCAATCCGGGGGGCGGTGGCAAAAAGCACGACAACGATCCCAAAATACCTGATACGCCGTCTACAGTCGTTCCTCCAGCAGTATCGAAGACTCCGGATGATGGAGCCCCTCCACAGGAAGAGCCTGCACCTGAACCGCCACCAGCGGATCAGGATCAACCGGAAGCACCGCCAGAGTTACCTATTGTCGAGCCTCATCAAGATCCGCCTCCTCCTGTGGAGACGAAAGACCCTAAACCTAAGATCAGTCTCAAGGTCCCGGGGAAACAACCGGAAGACCCAGAGGATACACCTGAGGTATATCAATTGCCCCAAACGGGTGAAAGCAGCCCGGCTCCGTTTTATTTGACAGGCATAGCCATGATGATATGGGGCGTATTGCTGAAATTCAGACGGACGCATAAAAAATAAAAGCCATTACCTTCCCCCATTCCCGGCTCATTTTACTTTAACCAGGAATGAGGGATTTTTTTAATAAGTATGTATACGTCACACATTGCTTAGGGGGTGTTGAAATTGCCGAGGCTGCATAAGCTCTCCTACATGTTTATCATGTTGGGCATACTCATGATTTTGTTTCCGACAGCCAGAGAATGGAACGAGGATCGAGAACAGAACGAGCTATTAAAAGCAGCAGAGCTAATACCTGAAAAAAGCGAGGCGATATGGAATCCTGGTCTGATAAACAACTATGATCGCTTGTCCACTCGCTTTGCGGAAATCCCGGTCAGCGATGCACAACAAGAAGCAGCTTTTCCAATCCCTGAACCCATTGAAACTGAAGATCAACAGACCCCCATAGCCACCATTCGCATGAGTCGTATAGATTTAAAGCTGCCTGTACTGGAAGGCGCGACCCGGAAAAATATGAGGCATGCAGCTGTACATATGCCTGAAACGGGAGCGCTGGGACAGATGGGAAATGCCGCCATTGCTGCTCATCGCGCTCGTACCCACGGACGTTTATTCAATCGGTTGAATGAGGTGAAGATCGGGGATGAGATTGTTGTGAACACCCGGGGTGAGAATTACGTATATAAGGTCTTCAACATTAAGGTAGTCGCCCCTACGGATGTATCTGTGCTGAAAAGCTTCAACAAGCAAAAGCTGCTCACCTTGATTACCTGCGATCCTCCTGTAAAACCCACCCATCGTCTCATTGTTCAAGCCAAACAGAGCACCTAAGCCTGCTGCAAAAAATAAATCAGGCGGGTCATTCCTGTTGAATTACAGAAATACACCCGCCAAATGCACACATCATAACAATTATTCAGTTGGACTCGCAGGACCCTTTGCAATCAGCCTGAAATCGTCAAAGTGGAATCCCGGAGCAACGACACAGGTTACCAGCACAGGCTCATCCCCAAGCGGACGTGCCGTTTGCCATACTGTGCCCGGCACCAGCGCTTGTGGATGCTGTCCTGCCTCCACATCGGCACCGACGATAATCACGGTTTCTTCACCAGGTTGTTCTCCGCTTCCACCCAATTTCAACTCCACTGGGCTACCGCTATGATACAGCCACAGTTCATCCGAATGTACGACATGCCACTCGGAGAACTCGCCCGGATGCAGCAAGAAATACGTCGACGAAGCTGCAAAGCGCGGACCGGAATACACATCCGGCAGTACAGGCTTCGGAATTTGAAAATGGGACTTCCACATTTCTTTGTACCAGCCGCCTTCCGGATGGGGCTCCATGCCCAATGCGGTTACCAGCGGTGAAATAGCTTTCGTCATTGCACTAACCTTCCTTTACCCTAAATTCCTTCTCCCCTACTGTAAAACATAGCGTTGCTTTTGTCACGTTTCTCCCTTGGAATGTCGAAGGTCGTTATTTTGCGTCATATTTAGTAACATTAAATTGTGCGCATTTACCCATTTCCATATAAAAATAGCAATTTACTCATGAATAATTACATAAAAATATATTGTGAGTTAAGTTTTATGACATAAAATCTTGTTTTTTATTGTAAGCTTATAGTATCATGAGAGAAAATTTTGAAATTTTGATAGAGCTTGATCTTGCCAGCCAATCTACCAAGCTATGTATCCAAGCCTGAAAGGGGTGAGCCTTCTGATCCAGTTTCGCAACGTCAACAAGCATTTTGGTCACTTCCATGTACTTAAAGACATCAATCTTCAGATTAAGGAGGGCGAGGTCGTCGTGATCATCGGACCCTCCGGCTCGGGTAAAAGCACCCTGCTACGCTGCATCAATCGTCTGGAAACCATATCGGACGGGGAACTGATCGTCAACGAGATACCTGTACATGACAAAAAGATTGATATTAACGCCTTCCGGCGCAATATCGGTATGGTATTCCAGCACTTCAATTTGTATCCCCATAAAAAGGTAATCGAGAATATTGTACTCGCACCCATGAAGGTGCTGGGCACCTCGAAGGAAGAGGCTACCCAAACAGCCATCACCTATTTGAAGCGTGTTGGAATCGAGGAAAAAGCACAGAGCTACCCCGCCCAATTGTCCGGGGGACAGCAGCAACGGGTTGCTATCGCCCGTGGCCTCGCGATGAATCCGAAAATTATGCTGTTTGACGAACCTACCTCCGCTCTTGATCCTGAAACCATCGGGGAGGTATTGGATGTTATGCGTTCGCTCGCCCATCAGGGCATCACCATGGTCATTGTGACTCATGAAATGGGCTTTGCCCGTGAAGTAGCGGATCGCGTCATTTTCATGGACAAAGGACAGATTTTAGAAGACAGTCAGCCTGCCGAGTTTTTTCAGAATCCGGGTGAAGAGCGGGCGCGCCTGTTCCTGAGCCGTCTAATTCATCATTAAGCAGACCTTTAAAATTCAGAGTGCAAATCGAAAGGGGATTGTTCAAATGAGAAAAAGATATTCATGGAGTGCCCTTATGCTGCTTATGCTGTCCTGTCTACTCGTTTTGGCTGGCTGTGGAGGCAACCAAGGAACGGCAACGTCGGGGAATGAGGCGGCGGCAGCCAATGGGCTGGAAGCCATCAAGCAGCGTGGCAAGCTGGTTGTTGGGGTGAAATACGACACCAAGCTGTTCGGTCTGAAAGACCCGGCTAGCGGGAAAGTAGAAGGCTTTGATATCGACATTGCCAAGGCGGTAGCCAAACATATTTTTGGAGACGAAACCAAGCTTGAATTGAAGGAAGTTACGTCCAAGACACGAATCACCTTGCTGCAAAACGGGGACATCGACGCCATTATCGCGACCATGACCATTTCGGACGAACGTAAAAAGCAGGTCGATTTCAGCGACGTCTACTTTAACGCCGGGCAATCCCTGCTCGTGAAAAAAGGAAGCCCGATTACCGGTCTGGAGTCCCTGACTCCTGATACCAAGGTACTCGCAGTTAAAGGCTCCACCTCCGCCAAAAATATCCGCGAAAAGGCACCCAAAGCGACTGTACTGGAGTTTGAGAACTACCAGGATGCATTTAATGCACTCAAGGCAGGTCAAGGGCAAGCGTTGACCACCGATAACTCTATTTTGCTCGGCATGCAACAGCAAGATCCGAATTACACCCTCGTAGGCGGAAACTTCACTGAGGAACCTTACGGCATTGCGGTGAAGAAGGGACAAACCGAATTGCTGCAAGCCATTAACGATACGCTCAAGGAACTGAAAAGCAACGGTGAATACGATAAGCTCCACGAGCAATGGCTTGGGGTTAAACCCGAATAATGGGGGTGTCATCCGCAGATGCTTACTTTTGATATCAACGTACTTTTCGACCACGGTGACCGCTTTAGAGAAGGCTTGCTTCATACCGTTCAAGCCAGTGTCATTGCCTTGATCGGAAGCTTTATTCTGGGCGCGATCATCGCTATCCTCCGAATTGCGCCCTTTCAATGGCTTAACTGGATTGGGACTGTCTATGTAGAGGTCATTCGTAATATCCCGTTACTGATCGTTGTATTGTTCTTTTATCTGGGACTTCCTACTTTGGGTATTCCTTTGGATGGTTTTGTGTCTGGAACGCTTGGCTTGACCGTGTACACCGCCTCCTTTATTGCAGAAGCGATACGTGCCGGCATCCAGTCCGTACCGAAGGGGCAATTTGAAGCCGCGCGTTCCTCCGGGCTGAGCTACAACCAGACGATGATCAGCATTATTTTGCCGCAAGCGATTAAAATTGTACTGCCTGCGATTGGCAACCAGTTCATCAATCTGGTCAAAAACTCTTCCGTACTGGCCATAGTAGCCGGACTGGACCTGATGTATTATTCGGATCTGATTAACTCGGATACCTTTATGCCCATCACCGTCTATGCCATTACAGCGTTGTTATACCTTACATTGACGGTTCCGCTCAGCTTTCTTGTTCTGTACATGGAGCGTCGTCTGTCCAAAACATCCTAAGGAGGGAAGCCCGTATGGATTTCAGCGGCTTGTTTGTATGGCCTAATGTGCGTTTTATACTGGAGGGCTTCCTGCTGACGCTGGAGGTGGCCGTGTACTCCATCGTGTTCAGCTTCGCGCTCGGTATCGTGTTCGGCATCCTGCGCTATACGCGCTTACCTGTCATTTCGCAGGTGGCGGCCTTTTTGATTGATCTGATTCGCAATCTTCCGTTATTGCTCATTATCTTCTTCATCGGTATGGTCTTACCGTCCATTGGCCTTTCCATTTCGCTCAAATGGGCAGCCATTACGGGCTTGTCGATCTTTGAGGGGGCCATGATTGCCGAGATTGTCCGTAGCGGTTTGAACTCCGTTCATAAAGGACAGATCGAAGCCGCACGTTCCTCCGGGCTGAGCTGCTCCAGAACGTTATGGCATATCATTCTGCCGCAAGCGCTCCGCCGCATGGTGCCACCTATCGTCAGTCAGTTCATTTCCCTGCTCAAGGATACTTCTCTCGCGGTCATTATCAGTCTGCCGGAGCTGACGCATAACATTCAGATTGTCGGCGGTCAAAATCAGTCCTTCGTCATTCCGGCTCTGCTGTTCGCAGCCTTCCTGTACTTCGCTGTCAATTACAGCATGTCGCTGCTTGCACGTAGGCTGGAGGTTCGCACTCATTAGTATTCATTACACATAGCTTGATCAGGGCTGCAGCCAGCCTGAACGTTCTGTCAGCACAGCATGTATTTTTTCAATCAGCCGTTTAATGGCTTCTCCCATGTAACGGTCTGACCGATGAATCAGCTCCAGCCGAATCTCGGGTACTCCCCGTGAAATAGGCACTGCACAAAGGGATGAACGGTCCAGAGATGCTGCGAGGGATTTTGTCTGGATAGTCACTGCAAGTCCCTCCTGTACCCAGCGCAGGATCGCAGGAATCGAATGGCTCTCCATAACCGTGGTAAAAGAATACCCACGATCACAGAAGTATTTTTCAATATGCCTTCTACCTGGATGATCCACTGGCTGCATAGCCCACGGCATGTGCCTCAATTCGTCCAGTACAATCGAGGAACGGTTGGCAAACGCATGTCCTGCCGGGACAATAAGACAGTAGCTCTCCGTCCGAAGCGGTAGCTGGACGAGCCTTTCATCTATACCTGAGTGCAGCGTAATGCCAAGGTCCATCCGATTATCCAGCACCTGCTCCAGCAATTCATACGAGGGATGGATGTGCAGACTGATTTTAGGAAACAAACGATGAAAATCCATAAACATCTCTTGCAATGGTTCCTCCAGCTCCGGCAACGCAATACCGATCCGCAAGCTCCCCCGTTGCTCGGTACGAAGCTCCTCAATGGAAGCCTTCGCCTGCTGTAAATTCTTGAGTGCATGAGCGCTGTGCCGTAGCAACAGTTTCCCAGCCTCGGTCATTTTGATCTTTTTGCCTGCACGATTAAAGAGAGTCATCCCCAGTTCTTCCTCCAACGCCTTAATTTGCAAACTGAGCGTAGGCTGGGAGATTCCGATCTTTTCAGAAGCTTTCGTAAAATGAAGTTCCTCGCATACCGCAATGAAGTATTGAAGCTGACGTATTTCCGTCTTCCTTCTCTCCCTTCGAGAATCCCCAGAATGATTGCATTAAAAGGGCAAAAGAAGCGCAAGATCGGATCCATCCGGTTCGCGCTTCTTTTTCAGGTTATTGCGCTTTTTTGAGATTATTGGGCTACTTCTGCTTTTTCTGCAGTCAACGTAATATTCGCAAACGTGTCTGCATCATACTCCTTGCCACGGGTAATATCGTAATTAGCTACCCGATTATTCACTGCCTCCAGCGAATAACGGAATAACGTCGGTACAATGGGCGCCTCCTCGCTCATATACGCCTGCCACTGATTGTATATATCTTTACGATAATTGTCGTCAAAGGCTTTCACAGACACCCCTTCCTGCAACAGCTTATCATTCTCTTCACTGGTAAAGCGCGAGTAGTTAAAGCTGGCTCCGCGTCCATACAGCCCACTAGGGTTTACATCTGTACCTGTACTCCATGCGCCGCCAAAAATATCAATGCCGGGGTCATCCTTCTGCACACGGTCATAGAAAGAATTGAACTCAAGCAGACGACCGTCCACCAGCTCGACATGAAGTCCGACATCCTTCCAATTTTGCAAATAAAACTTCGCCAGCGATTCGGCTGTCGCATCCCCGCTCATTGCCGCATAATGGAGCACCAGTTCCTTGCCCTTAGGGTCCTCACGGTATCCATCTCCATTGGTGTCCACATACCCTGCCTCGTCCAGCAGCTTTTTTGCCTTGTCCGGGTCATACGCAATGCCCTTCGCATTCACATCATGATATCCCTTAAAGGCGGGCGGGACCAAGGATGTCGCAGGAGTCCGAAGCCCATGATAGAGCTGCTTGCCAACCTGCTCATTATTCAGCGCATAGCCAAGGGCCTGACGCAATGACTTGTTCGCCAGCTTGGCGTTCGGGTCCATGATATTTAGACTCTTGGCCTGATCGAATTTTCCCATTTTAAAGCCTACATAGCTATAAGATAATTCCTCCTGACCGAGAAACTGTACATTTTTCGGATTGCTGGCCTCATTGTAACGGGTGGTTGGATAGCTGGACCAGTCGACTTCTCCACTTTTCAGCGCCTCGGTAATGACATTCGGGTTCACCACCTTCAGATGAAGGCCATCTAACTTAGGCTCACCGTGGAAATAATCTTCATTTTTGACGAATTCCACAGATTCACCTGTGACCATGGATTTAATTTTAAACGGCCCATAGCCAATCGGATTTTTACGGACAGGATCTGATCCGGCCATATCTTTCACGGGGATATTCTGAAACACCTTTTTCTCCAGTGGTGTAGACCAGAGTCCCGATTTCACCGAAGGATTAGGTTCCTTGAAATGAATGGTAACCTCTTTCTCATTCAGCACTTTGATGCCAGAAATGGTTTTGGCCTTACCCGAGTGATAATCTTCCATGCCCACAATATTCGTCATAAAACTATCATAACGCGGACCTTCGTAGTCTTTATGACCGATCACTTCATAGGAAAAAGCATAGTCCTCCGCCGTTACGGGATTACCATCCGTCCAGTTCAGTTTGGGATCAATTTTGACAGTCACCGCCTTATTGTCTGCGGAAAAGGAAATTGTCGCCGCCCCTTTATTGTCAATATTCAGATTGGAGTCAATCGAAAACATAGAAGGGTAAAAAAACTGGAAGACTTCAAAATCAGGATTGCCATCATAAAATACAGGATTCAGAATTCCTTCAAAAGGGGTATCAGACACGAGTGCATAATTGATGATGCCACCCTTAATCGGCGCCTTATCGTTCTTGGTCGCCTTCGCCAGCGCTGTCGCATTCACCTGCTTGCTGTCGGACCCTGAGCCGCCTGTACCGTCAGACGATTTCCCTCCATTTGAAGCGGAAGGCGAACCGCTACATGCGGCCAGTGAAAATACCAAAATTGCAGATAGAACAGGCAGAATTCCTTTTTTCCAGCGTTTAACCATTGTAAATCCCTCCTTGTCATTGTCCTTATCCTTGAACTTCAGTTAACCCAATCGTTGTCTGGCATCCGTGGCGCGCTTGAGCGCCTGGCCAATAAAGTTAATCGCCAGCATTAGCACCAAAATAAGCAGTGATGCAGGCAACCACATCCACCAGCTATTCTGCAAAACATCCGGGTCATTCGCATAACTCACCAGCGTACCCAAGCTTGGCGTGGATTCCGGCAACCCAAAGCCGAGATAGGAAAGTCCGGTTTCAATCCCGATATTTCCCGCGAGGCTGAGCGTCAGATTGACGATCACGACCGAGCTGAGATTGGGCAGCACGCCAAACCAGATGATTTTCCAATTGGGTGTGCCGAGCGTTTTGGAGGCCTGCACATAGTCCAGCTCCCGCTCCGACAGTACCTTGGCTCGAATCAGGCGTGCTTTTCCAATCCACAAAAAAGCGGTCATGATGAAAATAAAAGACCCTATGCCGCTCTTGGGCACAATACTGACGAATACGATGACCAGCATCAAAAACGGAAGCACCAGAATAAAATCAATGATCCGCATGATGATGTTATCAACCAAACCGCCATAAAAACCGGCCAGCAGTCCCAGCGTCAAGCCGATGGCAGCGGACAATAGCGTAATCGTGAAGCCAATCGTGAAGGAATTACGCGCCCCAATGACCAGCTGACCGAAAATATCTCTGCCCGCCCGGTCCGTGCCCAGCCAATGCGCCGAGCTTGGAGCCTCACGGATCGCGCCTAAATCCACCGTCGTGACTACACCCTGATTCACAAACAGAACAGATGAATAAATAAAGAGCAAAAACAAGACCACAAACGCGATGGACACCAGCGCCGTTTTGTCACGCACCAGCTCGCGGCGCAGTACAGACCAGCTCGATGGTGATTTACGAATGATCTCCGGCGTGAAAACCTCCTCCACCTGTATGGACACCTTACATCCCTCCCCTTCCTCTGAAGTTGTTCGTTATTCGATCCGAATGCGGGGATCGACCTTGCTCAGGATGACATCAGACAAAAGGGTTCCCAATAATGCCAGAAAGCCGGAAATCATCACCAGCGCGGTCACGACTGAAAAATCACGTTGGGTGATGGACTGGAGAAATAGCTGACCCAGCCCCGGATACCCAAAGATGGATTCAAGGAAAATGTTGCCCGCAATCACTCCCGTCAGGTCATAGCCCAAAAAGGCGGCAATCGGTAGCAGCGAATTTTTGAAAATATGACGGGAATAGATTTTCCCCTCGGGTACCCCTTTGGAACGCGCCGTTTTCACAAAATCCTTTAACCGTGTGTCGATGACCTCATTGCGCAAATACTGAATCGTGGCTGTCGTACTGAGCAATGCTCCTGTAACCGCTGGCAATATGAGATGGTACGCCTTGTTGATGTAATATGCCGAGGTTCCCGGCTCCACGCCCACATCCACACTGCCGCTGGTCGGAAACCAGCCAAGCCTGAATCCGAATACGTACAGCAGCAGCAACGCGAGTATGAATAAGGGGGTCGCAAAGCTGAGATAGGTATAACCCACCACGGTTTTGTCCAGCGGGCTATGCTGATAACGACCGCTAAGTACACCGAGCGGAATCGCGATCAGATACGTCAAGATCAGGATCACCACGCCCAAAAAGAACGTGTTTCCCAGACGGCTACCGATCAGATCGGTGACGCCGATTTTATGTACATAAGATTTGCCCAGATCCCCGTGAGCAAGCTGGACGAGCCAGTTCCCATACTGCACCCACACCGGGTCATTCAGTCCCAGTCTTTGTCGCTGTTCTTCCAGTGCGGCCGGATTCAGATTGGGTGTCGAAGTAATAAGTCCTGTCAGGGCATCCCCCGGCATAGCCTTAGCTAGGAAAAATATAAGCACGCTCAGTGCAAAAAGTTGAGGGATCATAACCAGCAGCCGACGCAGTGTAAATTTCCACATATTCCGTACCCCCTTATGGTAGCGCGACTTGATGGGATGGACTTACTGATTTTAGTGCAAACGGCTTTCCACTCACGTCTAGATGTTTGGGCAGCTCTGTTTTGTAGGAGGATAAAAGCATTCTCCTTTTTTGGGCATTTTCCAGCCGTTTTGTAGGATCAATATTGGGAATGGTTGCAATGAGACGCTGGGTATACAGATGCTGTGGACGCTCATAAATGTCTTGCTCGCTTCCCTGCTCCACCAGACGCCCCCGGTACATAATCCCGATTTGGTCGCACATATGGCGGATAATACCGAGGTCGTGGCTGATGAACAAATACGTCAAATTAAATTCCCGCTGCACATCCTTCATAAAATTAAGCACCTGTGCCTGAACGGACACATCCAACGCTGATACCGGCTCATCGGCAATGATCAGCTTTGGATTCAACGTGAGTGCACGTGCAATGCCGATCCGCTGCCGCTGTCCCCCGGAAAATTCATGCGGATATTTGTAGGCCGCATCGGCGTTCAAGCCGACCTTTTCTAGCAGCGTCTGAACTTTTCGACGTTCTTCCTCACTACTCAGCCTTTCAAAATTCCGCAACGGCTCAGCGATGACATCCAGCACACGCTTACGCGGATTGAGCGAGGAATATGGGTCCTGAAAGATCATCTGAATATCTCTCCGCAGCGGATGGCGGTTGTTACGGCTCAAGGCCGTTAGGTCATTTCCGTTAAAAAGAATTTGCCCGCTCGTCAGCTTGTTCAGCCCGATAATCGTTCTGCCCGTTGTCGTTTTGCCACAGCCGGATTCTCCTACCAGCCCATACGTCTGACCCGCCTCAATGCTGATGGACACACCATCTACCGCTTTTACCTGATCGACCACACGCTGGAAGAAACCACCGCGCACCGGATAATGGACTCTCAGATCATTTAGCTCCAGCAGTGCCATGAGCAGCTCCCCCCTTTGCCTCGTCTTCAAAATGAAAATGCTGATAACATGTACAGCGGACCCAATGCCCGGGAGAAACCTCACTTAAATGGGGATGATCCTCATGCACCTCATGCTGAATCCAGGGGATACGTGGAGCAAAGCGGCAGCTATTGCGGGGAATATCCTGCAAGGAAGGGACGATTCCTCCGATGACGTGCAACGGTTCTCCCTTGGTATGCGATCCCGGCATGGATGCAAGCAAAGAGCGCGTATACGGATGCTGGGGCTGTCGGAACAATTCAAAAACATTGGCGCTTTCCACGATTTCTCCGGCATACATGACCACCACGCGGTCCGCCACCTCTGCCACAACGCCAAGATCGTGCGTAATCAGGATAATGCCGCTTCCAGTCTCCTGTTGAAGCTGCTTGAGCAAGTCGAGAATTTGAGATTGAATGGTTACATCGAGCGCTGTAGTCGGCTCGTCTGCAATAATGAGGGAAGGACGACAAGCTATGGCAATGGCGATCATCACACGCTGCCGCATCCCCCCTGACAGCTCATGCGGATACTGGTCGTATACACGTACGGGATTCGGAATATCCACACTCTCCAGCAATTCCAGCACACGTGCCTTTTTCTGCTTCGTAGAGAGGGTCGTATGGTAATCGAGGTTTTCCTCAATTTGCTTACCAATGCTCATTAGCGGATTCAGCGCGGTCAGCGGGTCCTGAAAAATCATGCCGATGCCTGCTCCGCGGATTTTGTTCATTTGCCCTGTGGAGAGGCGATTCAGATCCGTGCCTTTAAAAAGAATCTGTCCCTGCACGCGGGCACGCTCCAGATCGTGCAGTTGTGCTATCGAAAGCGCCAGCGCGCTTTTGCCGCAGCCGGATTCCCCGACCACAGCCAGCACCTCATTGGGGTTGACCGTCAGATCGAGATGGTCAACTGCGGGGTAATATTGATCCTTAATGCGAAAAGATACCGTTAACCCTTTGATCTCCAACACCGGCTCGATACTCAATGTGTGTGCTTCCTCCGTTCTCCATGGCCTTGTCCTGCTTATGCACGCCACGCTTGATGTTAAACCTCTCATAAACATTACATACCGATTTAGTCGGAATAATTTGAATTCATCCTATCACCAGTATATGGATATATCAATTAAGATTAGACTATCATCATCATTGATAAAACCAATGATTCAGCAGCAGCGCGACCTTTCTGGCACAAAATGTAATGAAATAACCAACCACAGGTTAATTTTCAGCGCAAAAAAAGCCGCCTGACCCCCTTAAAGGGATCAAGCGACTGGCTGGTCCAGCTCAAATTGTGCTCTCTTCGTTAGTTACGAAGCCGCTCCATAGGAGCCGGATTTGAACGTTCTTGGATCGTACCATTTGTAGCCCGCTGCCGGAGCAGCCCAAGGCTCAGGCTGCGGTTCCGTGGAAGCCGCAGGCTCCTCGAACGGCAGCAACTGTGTTGGCTGGTCCAGCGTCAGGCCCGCTACATCGGACAGCTTCGTATAGTCCTGCTTCCATGCGAGCCATTGGACCGTCTGTACCAGGAAGGTGGAATCGTCCACTTCCTTGAATCCATCGTACGTCTTCTTCGACTGTCCGTTTTCCTCACGTACATATTTCGGCGTGGCATCCTCAACTGGGGAAGAATCACCGATAAACGCTGCCTTGCCCTGACCTACCTTGGCTACAGCAGCATAAGGTCCTTCAGCACGCCCCCCGCCGTTATAGACACCCTGGTCCACGGCATTACCCCATTTTTTCGTGCCTGTAGGAATATAAGCGATTCCTTTCGCCTTGGTCGGGTCAATAATCGCCAGTGTAGAACCAGCATGCATTGCTATCGAACGTACACCCTTCGTAATGCCAAAGGATTGATCTGCCGCTACGATATCCGTAGCGTTCACGTCACCAAGTGCATTGTAGCGGAAACGAACGCCAAAGTTCGTCGCCAGCCAGTCGGAACTGGTTAATCCCTGCATAGCTGGTGATGCAGCTTCTTCTGTAGTCATCCCTTTGGCCGGATTGGAATAGGCTCCACGGCGGTAGCCGTTCATAACCTCAGAGGAATCCCAACGGTTTTTGTTCCGGTCAGCGTTATAGTGGTCAGAAATGAAGAAAATACTGCCTCCATTCTTCACATATTGCACCAGAGCAGCTTGCTCGGATGCCTTAAAGGCAACATTGGCTTCACCAATGATGAACACATCATATGGACGTAGCTTGTCGTACGTTATAGCCTGCTCGCCATAGGTAAAAGGAATGGAACGGTCCAACGGGTCCACGGTGAAACCAGCATTACGCAGTCCGCCCGCAAAATCGGAAAAGGCTCCATCAATAACCCAATCTGCTGCTCCGGCTGTCTGTGCGTGCGTATTATCGAACAGCACTTTTTTGCCTTTTCCATCCGGTAATGTCGTACCGGGTTGACCCGGGGTACCAGGATCAGGTTCGCCCGGATCACCAGGATTTCCAGGCTCGCTTCCGCTTACTAGCTCCACAGCGCTTGGGCTTTTCACGCCGCCAAAATTGTTATAGGCACCGAGCGCACCCGTCACGCGAATTTTACTGCCGATCAGCTCAGGATGGCCTGACAGCCCAAATGCTCCTCTATACGCGGATGTCAGTTGTACATTTAACAGATTAGACGTATTACGTTCACTCGCCTGATCCGCAATCAGTACGTTAAAATCGTTTGCAAACGGGGCAGAGAAATTAGCCGTTTTCGATCCGGTAGCATGTCCGACGACGTAGCCTTCTACCGTCACCGTACCTCCGCTGCTTTGACGCTGAAGCGCTTCCGCTACCGTCAACGAGCCCTCTGCCTTGACCTGGCCGAATGGAACGAAGAGTCCTACCAGCAGTGATACGATTGCCGCCAGATGCAGCATTCCTTTTAAGCGTGAACCTGTGAACCGGAAACCTTTTACCATACGTAAATGTCCCTCCCATTATTCCATAAATTAGCTTGTCCTCTATCAGATTAGCTATCAACCTTCTAATTCCTTCCTGTTTTCATCCATAATTATGTAAAATTTAATCTTTTTTATTGAGAAGGTACCTGATTCTGTAAAATCCCAACCTGTGATTGACACCGGGCATGGCATACATTACGCTTAGGAGGAAATGTTGAACGGTATACGCGAATGAAGATGACGGGAGAGTCTGTCCGGGAAGCACATCCCGGCGGCACCGAAGGAGCAAGACGCCAGCACCCGGCTGGCGGATAATCTCTCAGGTCCATGAATCGCCATCTGACGCAACTCTGGAGAGAGCGCAAGCCACCCAAGGGGTAAGGCGGTATACACCCGCACGAAACTCTCAGGTAACGAGGACAGAGATAAGGGAAATTTCCTTATCCTGTCCTTTTTTGTGCTTACATGCTGCGTCAGCATTAGAAACCGTCGCACCCGCGCAAGGCGCGGCAGCACCATATACTATGGTATTCAAACATACAGGGGGCCACACCATGCGTTTCAAAGATGTATTTTCCATTATTGGTCCGGCTATGACCGGACCCTCCAGCTCGCATACCGCAGGCGCAGTGCGGCTCGCACGTGTTGCCCGGCACTGGCTCGGTGCGCAACCTGACCGGGCCCGCCTGACGCTGTACGGCTCATTTGCCGATACGTACAAGGGACACGGCACAGACCTGGCACTCATCGCCGGATTGCTGAATTACGATACAGACGACCACCGGATTCCGGATGCGGAGCAATGTGCAGAGCAAGCCGGGATGGAAGTAGAGTTCGCTGTCAGCGGACTGCCCGCCCCCCATCCGAACACGGTCCGCTTCGAGCTATGGAAAGGTGAAGACCAGCGCACGCTGCTAGGCTCCTCCATCGGCGGCGGAAACATTCATGTCCAGCAGCTTAACGAGTTCCGGGTTAATCTGACCGGAGAGCTGCCTACGCTGGTGCTTCTTCACTCGGATAAGCCCGGAACATTGGGCGCGGTGACTTCGGCGCTGGGTGCAGCTGACATTAACATTGCCTACATGCATGTGGATCGCAAAGGCCGGGATGGCGAAGCACTCACTGCTATCGAAACCGATAGCCCCGCTCCGGCTGAATTAGTTGCCGAGCTGCGGGCTTTGCCTCATATGTATGAAATCAAAATGATTAATTTGAAAAAAGGAGCTGAATCCGATGCGGTTTAGCCATCTGCATGAATTAGGTGCCTTGTGCGCCGAGGAATCCACTACGATTGGTCGCCTGATGATCAAGGAACAGGTACAAGAGACGAACACACCGGAGGAAGAAATCTTCCGACAAATGGCTGATTATTATGAAGTCATGAAGGAAGCCGTTCATCGCGGGCAAACACAGGACACGGTATCCCGCAGCGGATTGACGGGCGGCGACGGCAAACGCTTGGCGGAATATTTGCGTGCTGGAGAAACCTGCTCTGGCGATGCCTCGGCACTCGCCATGGCGTATGCCCTCTCCGTGTCGGAGGTCAATGCGTCTATGGGGCGCATTGTCGCTACGCCCACCGCAGGCTCATGCGGGGTCATCCCCGGCGTGTTCATCAGCGCGCAGGAGCGATTCGGCTGGGATGACGAGCATATGGTGCGCGGACTGTTCGCCGCTGGAGCGATTGGCTACGTGATCGCCAACAATTCCTTCATCTCCGGTGCGGAGGGAGGCTGTCAGGCCGAGATTGGCTCAGCCATCGGGATGGCCGCAGGGGCCATGGTCGAGCTGCGTGGCGGTACGCCAGAGCAGGCCATCCATGCAGTAGGCCTCGCGCTCAAGAACACGCTCGGCCTGATTTGCGACCCCGTCGCCGGACTCGTGGAGATTCCGTGCATCGTGCGCAACGGGCTGGGAGCCGTGACCGCGCTTGCCGCCGCGGATATGGCTCTGGCGGGTGTGCGCAGCGCCATCCCGTCTGACGAAGTCATCGACGTGATGCTCGAAGTCGGCAGCGCGATGCCGTCCAAGCACCGCGAGACCGCCAAAGGCGGCCTGGCCCAAACGCCGACCGGCAAGCGTCTGACGGAGTCGCTTACGCGCAACATTCCAGCCAAGAAGGATAAGTCGTAGCTTCTAAGCGGTAACCCTCCTCCCGCATGTAAATCGGGAGACACTTCCATTTTATCAAAGAACGGTTTTTTTATGATTTTAGAAGGATTGTAGAAGCTTTTCTCACTGGTCACAATAGCGATTGGAACAACGGTCCGTTCGCGAAGCGTCCATCTGAGTGCCAACGAATATCCTTCTCTAAAGCAAAGGGGCGCCCCATTGCCATTTCCATGGCTTTTGGGACACCCCTTTTTTCTTACTGTACGTTCACCTGTACCTTCGTTGTTTTCCCTGCATATTTCACGGTAATCACAGCTTTACCTTTACCCTGTGCCTTAATGCTGCCGTCTTTGACCGTGGCAACAATAATTCGGGAAGAGGACCAGACTGCCGGCTTGGATACATCCTTCTCCGACTCATCCTTATACGTAGCTGTAGCCGTAACCTTAGCTATCTGTCCTGCTTTCAAATTCAGCGAGACTTCGTCGGTTTGCAAATATTTAAGCGTATCGACATCCACCGGTACGGTGATATATTTCCCGCCGAACTTCGCCTGAATATTGGTTTTACCGTAGCTTACTGCGGTAACCTGTCCCTTTTTGACCGTAGCTACCTTATAATTGAGCGTTTTCCATTCAGCTTGGGCCGTAACATCCTTTTCTTTGCCGTCACTGGATTTGACCACAATTGCGATGGTTTTTTGATCTCCGGATTTAAGTGATAACGCGATAGCATCCGCCTCAATCTGTTGCGCCACATCCACTTCTACTGTAAATGTAATGCTTTGCTTGCCATAAGAAGCTGTAACAGTAGCCTTACCACTGCCATTCGCTTTGATCAAGCCCTCGCTAACCTCGACCACTTTCACATTGCTGGTAGTCCAGGTGGCATCCTTGGTTACATCTGTTTTTGTACCGCCACTCTTGACGCCTGTTACTTTCAACTGCTTCGTTTCCTGGGCACCAAGCGCAATCACGCGTGTATCTGTTTCCAAACGGTCTACGAGACCGACTTGTACATTAATGGTCAGCTTTTTGCCATTATAAGTGGCTGTAACAACCGCCTTACCCGCTGCTTTACCTGTAATTGTACCTTTGGATACCGAAGCAACATCTTCCGCACTTGAAGTCCATTCTGCATCCTGTGTAACATCTTCCTTACGACCATCTGCATAGGTAGCAGTCAGAGTCGCAACATAGTCCTCATTAATATCAATCGTTGCCGTTTTGGAGGACAATGCCAGATCACCAGGCACATTCACAGATACCGTCGCTGTGACTGTTTTGCCGCCATAAGAAGCAGTGATCGTAGCCTCACCTGTTTTATAGCCCGTCACTTCACCCTTGCTGACAAATGCAATATCTTCATTGCTGGATTTCCAATCTGCCTTATCCGTGATATCTTCTTCCGTACCTGTTACGTACGTCGCGGTTAGCTTGAGCTTCTTGGATTCCTTGGCATTCAGGCTCAGCTTGTCCTCGCTCAAATTCAGATATCTGGACGTTTCCACGTCTGCCTTAATCGAAACCATCTTATCGCCATACTTCGCGGTCACCGTAGCCGAACCCGCTCCAATCGCCATAATCGTTCCTTTGGTCACCGTCGCAATTTTTTCGTCGCTTGTGGACCATGTGGCTTTATCCGTGACATCCGTTACCGTTCCATCCGGGTACACCGCAGAAACCTGTACTTTTTTGGATTCATCCAAACGGAGGAAAATATTGGATTCGCTGGCTTTCAGCTTATTCGTTTGATCCACATCCACCGAAATGGTAGCAGACATCGTACCGTATTTACCGGTAATCGTCGCTTTACCCGCGCTGTAGCCCGTAATCGTGCCTTTCAGTACATCCGCCACGGCTGCATTGCTTGAACTCCAATCGGCGGACTCTGTAACATCCTGCACCGTTCCATCCGGGAAGGTCGCGGTCAGTTTCACCTTCTCGGTATCCTTCAACAAAAGGGAAACTTCTGATGAACTGACATCCAGACGTTTAACCTGTTCTACCTGTACAGCAATCGTTACCGTCTGTTGACCGTATACGGCTTTAATATTGGCTGTACCTGCTCCCTGAGCGGTCACCAATCCGTTAACAACGGTTGCTACCTTTTGATTATCCGAAGTCCAAGTCGCATCACCCGATACCTGAGCTGTTGTGTTATCACTGTAAGTCGCTGTCAGATTGATCTGTCCTGTGCCGCTTGAACGCAAGCTCAAGCTTTGTACACTGGATGTGAGCGCCTTAACCTTTTTCGTTACATGTACCTGAACCGATTGTATCTTATCTTTATAGGTCGCAACCACAGTTGCTTCCCCTTCGCCCTTACCTGAAACCGTACCGTTATATACCGTAGCAATAGCAGTATTATCACTTTTCCAATCCGTGCTTACAGTTACATTTGAAGTCGTCCCATCGGCATAAATAGCCGTAGCCGTCAACGCAGCCATATCTCCCTGCTGCACAGTTACCTCGTTAGAGGAAAGGACAATCTTGGAAAGCACCGGATCAGCTGCGGATGCAAACCCTGCGTATGATGTAAAACTTGAGATCAGGATGACCAACGCCAAGAAACCGGACCATCTATTCTTCAAAATCTAATTCCCTCCCATTTCGAAACTTAAAATTAAGGATTTCGCAAAATCCTTATACCTACGTTTTATGTCGACATGTGGAAAAGAATAGTTTAGGCTTTAAAGAAAATTTGGTCCTTATTAACTACTAAATTTTACATTAACAGTTCTGCCACTGTTTCTTTCCAGCGATTTAACACTGCTTCCGGCTCCTTGAGTCGGACTGTAACACCTGACACAATATCCGCATATTGGGCCGAATCTTCTCGGGCTGCGAATACCTGTGCTGCAAACCGCTCGCGTACATGTTTGGCTCCAGGCAACACCGGCAAATGCTCCAGTGACAGCCGTACATAGTGCGCCTTGCCATCGTTGAACACCGCAAGCGTTGCCTTCCCGGTGCGGATCATGTTGCTCGTCGTAGTCGTCCCTGGCCATAGTGCCAGCCGCAAATTCCCCTCGTCCAGCGCCACAATCTCGCCTACGCTAATCATTGCAATATGCGGCCACTGATCCTCAGTGACCGTTAGCAGCATCATCGCTTCATGCTGCTTGTGCTCCAGCCCCTTGCCGTCCAGCAGCGTGAACAGCTCCTTACCGATCCTTGGTGTCTGCATGAAGTATATTCCCCTTTACATTTGGCCTATATCTTCAAAGTACCACAATTTACAACGGGTTACGAACGATCCTGTACCCGCTCTGGAATAGGAGGGACATGGGCGGCATTCGGAATATCTTGGGGGTTCACTTTGAACGCTGATTTATACTTTGCCGGATCAGTAATGCTATCCGGTTCCGAGGTGCGCCATGTGAACATACATACAGGACACAGCAAGACCTCCCAGGCGCCTTTCACTGGCGAATGGGAAACAACTTCTGAACGATTAGATTCACAACGGGGACAAATATGCATCTGTCAGCACTCCTTTAATCTTTCTATATTTTCAAAAATATTTAACGAAGCATTTGGCTCAGCTTTTTTTCCCATTCCGCTACACCAAGCGGAGAATCGAGCGGCTGCGAATAATGGCCTCTAATATCCGGTGCTACAGGTGTCGTCGCATCCAATATCATTTTGTGCGTCATGCCTGCCGGATCAGAGCCAGGGTCAAGCGGTAAAATTGACAGGCCCGGCACAATGACAGCATCATGCTTGGGATGCAGCTTGGTGGATAAGGCCCACATGACCTGCGGTAGATTGAACGGATCGACATCCTCATCCACTACAATCACCAGCTTGCAATACCCCAATCCATGCGGAGTTGTTAGCGCACGCATCCCCACAGCCTTCGCAAAGCCGCCATAACGGGTTTTCGTGGAAATAATAGCGACCAGCCCATGCGTATACATGGCATTAACAGCTACGATTTCATTAGGAAATGCATCCTTGAGCTGCTGAAACAACGGTACACTTGTATTCACACCAATCATATAATCCGTTTCCGTCCAAGGCATCCCGATGTACAAATGCTCAAAGATAGGCTGCTTACGATGGTACACACGATTAATCTGAATGACTGGCATCGCGCGGCCGCCGGAATAGTGACCTGTAAATTCACCGAATGGACCTTCATACTCACGTTCACCCGCCAACACTTCACCTTCCAGAATAACCTCAGCTCCCCAAGGTAGATCGAGATCCGCATCCTTCGCTTTGACCACACGGTAAGGCTCACCCTGAATGGCCCCCGCCATCTCATATTCCGATTGATCGTACAGCAGCGGCGTAGAAGCAGCCGTGGTAATCACAGGCTCACATCCGAGAGCAATAGCGACCTTCAGATTTTCACCGCGTTCCTCAGCCTGACGGATATGGATCGCAATATCATGCTGCGGTACAGGCTGGATACCCAAACGGTTCTTGCCTTTCACCTGCATCCGGTACAAGCCGACATTTTGCTTACCATAGGTGTCCGGGTCATCCAGATCGCGTGAAACCAAAATTGCTTTGTCCAGATAAAATCCTCCGTCACCCTGGTTCAAACGAAACAACGGCAAAATATCAAACAAATTTATATCCTCAGTAATCTCTACTTCATGGAAAGGAGCGGTTTCTTCCCGCTTCACGGGCATAGGAAATTGTTCATAGCGTCTGGCAAATTCAAAAAACTGCTCCTTGAGTGGCGTGTTTTTGGGCATTCCCATCATGAGGGCATGATTGGGCCAGGAACCCATCACATTCATTGCAATACGAGCATCCGTATATCCATAGATATTATTGAAAAAGAGAGCAGGCGTTTTATCCCCAAGATTATGTAACGCTCTGTTAGCTGCTGCGATGTCCGGCTCCGGCTTTACCTCATCGCTGATCGTGAGCAATTGTCCCTCCTTTTCCAAGGTGTGTAGAAAATCGCGAAAGTCTTTATAAGCCATCATTCATTCTCCTTCGTCTTTCGATTTCTCAATTCTGGTGCAGTCTGGAGTCAGTCTGCTTCATTCCATCCCAGCGTTTGGCTGCGGTTGTGACGATACCGAACTGATCCAATGCGCGAAAAACAATATGATCCACCAATTCCTCAATGCTTGCAGGATGATTATAAAAGGCGGGCATCGGCGGCAGGATCATCACGCCCATACGTGACAGCTCCAGCATATTTTCCAGATGAATACTGCTTAATGGTGTTTCCCTGGTCATGAGCAGCAGCTTCTTTCGCTCCTTCAGCATCACATCCGCTGATCGGGTGAGTAGGTTGTCCGCCATACCGATACGAATGGAGGCGAGCGTCTTCATGCTGCAAGGAGCGACGATCATGCCGTCTACCCGGAAGGAGCCGCTGGAAATACGCGCAGCCTGATCCTTATACGAATAAACTGCATCCGCCATGGCCTCCACTTCCTTCACCGTGTAGCCTGTCTCATAGGGAATGTTCGCAATAGCCCACGGGGATAGCACCAGATGGCTCTCCACTCCGGCCTCCCGTAATTGTTGCAATATACGGATACCGAAGATCGACCCTGTCGCTCCCGATATTCCTACAATGATTTTCTTCATATGTCCCCTCCTTCCACCCCATCGTTGTATGTTCACCAACGCATCACTGTCAAAAATTATACGCCTGTTCCTTGCACACGAAAAATATATATAATATATGTAATGCATACTTTAAAAGTATTCAAATTGAAGTGGTTGTTCAGAAATGAGGAGGAAACCCCCAATGGATATGAAGCAGCTGCATTACTTTTGCGTCATCGTGGAGGAAGGGCAAATCACCAAAGCCGCACGCACGCTCAACATGGCCCAGCCTCCGCTGAGTCAGCAGCTCAAAAATATGGAGGATGAGCTTGGGGTAAAGCTGATTTACCGGGAAGGAAAGAAGTGGGAGGTCACCGAGGCCGGATACGCACTATACACCCGCGCTAAGCGATTATTGGCTGAAATGGAGGATACCTGTAGAGAAATTGGGGAGTTTGAAAACAACGTAACCGGTACCCTGTCCATAGGCACTTCATCGGCCTGCATGTCTCTGATTACCGAACAACTCAGCCGCTTTCATCAGAATTATCCGGAGGTATACGTTAAAATAGGACACGGAGACACACATCATCTGGAGGAACTGCTGCATCAAAATAAAGTCGATCTGGCCCTGCTGCTGCTTCCGGTAGACGACAGCTCGTACCATACGATTGAACTGGAGGGCGTCTCTTTTGTTGCGGTACTTCCGTGTGAATGGGCAGATCGTCATCCGAGTGGACAAATTACGTTACAGGAAGCAGCCAGCTATGACCTTTTGTTGGCACGCCGAACAGAAGGACACGGGCTATACGAAACCGTCATCCGAAAATTTCAGGAACACCATCTTATTCCGCGCGTCGTACTGGACTGTCCTGAAATATCGACCATTCTCGCGCTCGTATCCACAGGCATGGGGATTACCATCATTCCAGACACTGGCTTGGGACAAGAATACGGGGACAGAATTCGCACGCTCTCCATTAAGGAGCCGTTTCCCTTTACCCGGCCTGCCGTCGTATGGCGCAAGGATCGTTATTTATCCAATGCGGCTCGCAAATTGGTTGAACAGCTCCAAGCTGGACACACGAAAAAGACTGCTCCCGAGTAGATGCTCTACCGCTCTACTCCTGAAACAGTCTGATGCTGGATCAACTTCCTTCATTCCATCGTTGTTGCCGCCTTATTTGACTCCCTGATGCCGATACTCGGTCGGAGTCATTCCACATTTGCGCCGGAACACCTGTGTAAAATGCCGCATGTCCTGATAGCCAATCCGCTCGGAAATATCAGCCAGCCGAAGGTGAGGATCACCGAGCAGCCGCTTCGCTTCCTCCATCCGCAAGCAAATAACGTAATCCTTGTAGCCTTGTCCGGTTTTTTGCTTGAACAACTGGCTGAAATACACTGGATTCAAAAAGACAACCGAAGCTACCTTCTCCAGCGACAATTCCTCGGTAAAATGGGCCCGGATATATTGCAACGCCACATCCACCGTATGCATGCCTTTTCGCAGACATTCTCCCGCGTCCACTGCCGCCGCCGCAATCTCCTCGGGCGTTCGTCTTAGCCGTGCCACTTCTTCAGGAATGGATGCAAAATTGTGGTGAACCCCCGAACGCGTAATTTGTAACGGTACCCTCACATAACGCTTCAAGTGGGATTCGAGTAACGTCTCCAGCCGTGCGGCCTCTGCTTCATCCCGCAGTCGTGCAATGCCCAGCAGGCTGTGGCGGTCGAGACTGACGACAAAACCGCTGCCCCCCGCCTCAACAAGCTCGGACAGTACGTTTTCAATCATAAAATGCTCCAGATGCGTCTGCTTGTGATCAGGCTCCATACGAACCATGAAGAGATGAAACTCCGGATAGTTTTCCACAAACGGCTGTATATCGAGCTTCCCAGTATCCAGTCCAAGTGCATAGCGTTGAAAAACAGCCTCACGCAAATAGACCATATTGGATTTGAGAAGCCTGCCCTCGTTGGCCTGCTGTGAGGCGACAAGCGCTTCGGCTGCCAGCACTTCAATGCATTCCAGCAGCTTCCTTTTGCCGATTGGCTTTAACAAATAGTCTTTGGCACCCAGCTTCACTGCTCTTTGCGCATATTGGAAGTCGGAATGGGCCGAGATGACGACCCACTGTAGATGAGGATGCTTTCGCTTGGAAATGCGCATGAATTCCAGACCATCCATACCGGGCATCAGGATATCAGTTAATACAATATCCACGGGATGCTCCGCCAGAATGCCTGCTGCTTCCTCGGTGGAAGCAGCGAGATGAATGCCGCAGGTTGGCAGAGCCTGGCCAATGGTGCGCCGAATCCCCTGCCGAATCATACTTTCATCGTCAGCTATCAGAATATTCATGTTTCTCCTCCTTCAGTGGCAGAGGCACACTTACAGTGGCTGTCGTTCCGGCCCCAGGTGCGCTGGAAATCCGTAGGCCGTACTCTTCTCCGAACATGTGCCGTAGCCGTAAATTTAGGTTTTGCAGGCCGATGCCTCCCGCCTGCCCGCTGCCCGTCTGCTTGCCGGGTTCTGCCAAAGCAACCTGAACCACCTCCCATCGTTCGTACTCCATCCCTGCGCCATTATCCATAATATGCAGGCTTAATACGCCACCATATTCCTCTGCTCTGACAAGCAGCTTGCCACCTGTATTCGCATGAAGTGGCTCCAGCCCGTGCTTAACCGCGTTTTCAATCAACGGCTGTAAGGTCATTTTCGGCAAACGGATATCCATCCAGCGCTCATCAATACTGATGTCTACGGATACCCTGCCTTCCAGTCGTGCCTGAATAATCGTAAGGTAATGCCCTATCTGCTCTACTTCTTCGCGCAGGCTGACATCGGCTCCTTCCTCCCAATGACTGCTGTAGCGGAACATATGGGATAAGGAAAGCACCACTTCCCCGAGCTGATCCTGCTCCTTTTCATCCAGCATCCAATAGATCATATCCAGCGTATTATACAGAAAATGCGGATTGACCTGCGTCTGGAGCGCGTGCAGCTCGGCATTTTTTTCACTGACCGATGATATGCGAACCAGTTCGATCAGTTCGGCAATCCGTCTTACCATATGGTTGAAGGATGTCGCCAATTGGTTGATTTCCTCATACGATTCAATCTCCACCGTATGGCGGAAATTCCCCGTCTCCACCCGCTTCATTTCCCGAATAACCCGCTTCAGCGGAAGCGAAATACGTCTGGAGACGATGGACGCAATCAGCGCGGATAAAATAATGAGCACAGGCACCACGATGAGTAAATACCTTTGATTTTGCACCAGTTCCACGTTCAAATCCCCGCTGGGTGTCACACTAATGACCGACCAATCGGCAAACGGCAACTTGGAAGCGATTACAACCTTCTCATTACTCCGATTTACAATGACATCCTCCTCCGGTACCTGCTGCTCCAGACTTTGCAGATCTGGTGGCGGTTCAGAGGAAGTAGCCGACACAATCCGATTTTCATTGCCTACCAGATATACCTGACTATTGGTACCCAGCCGCAAATTGTGAAGGGCGGACAGAACCGAGCGCGGTTCAGCTTCAAACAGGACGATACCAATCGGCTTATGCTCATCCAGATCATAGAGCTGGCGCCCGAACGCAAATACGGGTCTGGTTTCCACCTGGTCAATGACAGAGTGAGGATAAACGCCCAGCCATGCAATTTTGCCCGCTGACTTTCGAATTTCCTTATACCATTCAGTGTGTTCGTAATCGGTATCAATAACATTCATATAATTCCCGTAGTTGTATACCTTGCCTGTGTCTGTGATGACATGAATGCCAATCAGGTCCTCCCGCGAATAATAGATAGCTCCCAGAATATTGGTAATTGTACGTTCATTGATGTAATTGACGGCGGGTAAATCACTGGTATCCGTCGTTAGCAGACGAACCAAATCCATATTGTTGCTGATCGATTTGGACAGACTGTTATAGCTGCTGAGCAGCAATTCGAACAGTCCTGCCGTTTGGGAAACATTTTTACGAGCCAACTCACTGACCTTATCATGGAACTGCACTGTAGTACGGTTATAAAATAACAAACTGATCGCCAGCACAATACCAGACATGCTCAACAGGAATAGAATAAACAAGCGGTGGTGAATAGACTGAAAACGGCGCATCATACCTCCGTGCGCTCCTTTCGAATCGCTCGCCTACCCTTTAACCGCCCCCGCTACCATGCCCTTGGTAATCTTTTCGGACAGGACAAAATAAATAATAATGACCGGTAAGGCCCCCATGACCAGAAAAGCGCCAATATTGCCGTAGTTCACAGAATACTGACTGACGAATGTATAGACGCCGAAAGGGAGTGTTTTGAGCTTCTCTGACGAGATAAAGGTGGCAGCCATAATGTATTCATTCCAGATATTAATAAAGGTCAAAATACACACCGTCATCATCGGCGGAATCGAGATGGGTAAGATCACACTGCGGAAAATACGATAAATGCTCGCCCCATCAATGTAAGCGGATTCTTCAATCTCGTGGGGAATGGACCGCATAAAGCCGGACAGGATGAAAACCGCAATCGGTGTCTGAAAAGCAATGTAGGGTAAAATTAGCGAGAAATACGTATTGAGAATGTTGATGTTTTTGAACATCACCATCAGCGGCAGCAGCGTTGCCTGCATCGGAATCATCATTCCGATCAGAAACAAGGTCAGCACAGCAGCCCCAAAGCGCCAGCGGAAACGCGTAATCGCATAAGCAGTCATCGAGCTTAACAAAATGACGAATAACATCGTAACTCCGGTCACCAGCACACTGTTTCCCAAATAGCGCAAGTAGCTCCCTGATTCATAAGCTTCCTGATAGTTGTGCCACTGGGGCACTTGAGGGAGTGCAAAGAAGCTTGCGCTCAAAATCTCTTCATTCGTCTTCAACGAATAGGTCAGCAGCCAGAAAAGTGGATACAGCTGCGTGACGATCAAAACCGCCAGCAAGGAAAAGACCAATGTTTTTTTCATGGTGTTCACAGCTTCATCCCCTTTAGCTTACCTTATTTTCGATTCGTTTGAAAACAAAATTTATCACAATTGTAAATGACAAACAGATAATGACGAGAAACGAAGCCAATGCGCTGCCATATCCATATTTCATAGACAAAAAGGACATGTTGTACATATATGTGGATACCGTATCCGTTGCATGAGCAGGCCCTCCACCCGTCATCACCCAGATCAGATCAAACGATTGCAGAGAACCAATAAAGGCCAATACCATTGATATTTTGAAAATAGGCACAATGAGCGGCAGTGTAATATAACGGTCTGCTTTAAAACCCTCAGCTCCATCCATTTTGGCTGCCTCGTACAACTCATTCGGAATATTTTGCACCCCAGTAAACTGAATCAGCAAATGATAGCCAAAATACTGCCACAACGACACAAAATAGAGCGCGTACATGGCAATCTGCGGTTCTGTCAGCCATGAGCGTGTCCAGCTTTCCAGCCCGACCGACATCAAAATACCGTTCAGCATCCCACCCATTGAGGCCGGATTATAGATCGTTTTCCACAATTGCCCGATAATAACTACTGACAAAATGACCGGCAGAAAATACATCGTAACCAGCGTATTCGCCTTACGCACATAGCGATTGAGCAAAATAGCCAGCAGCAGACAGAACGGAATTTCCAGCATGGAAAACACAGCGAACATCATCGTCCGCTTCACAGACGGCCAGAACACCGGATCGGCTGTAAAAATTCGTTCGAAATTCGCCAGCCCCACAAACTTTGCCTCAGATATCCCGTTCCAATCCAGCAGTCCACAGTACACCGACACCAGAATCGGAACAAACACCATACAGGTGTACAGCAGCAGGCAGGGCAGCACGAAAACGGCAATGGTGCGTGCCGGCACCTTCAGTACATTCATGCTCCAATCTCCTTTGTGTTTTTTCTGAACTTCTTCTAAGGATGCGCAGCTCATGGTTATTGCAAATCAGGGAAGGAACCAATGCGCCCCTCCCCTGTTAAGCTGCAACTATTTGTTCGCTTCAAAAGCGCTCTGATGCTCCTTGGCAACTTGTGCAGAGTCTTCTTTTTGCACGAATAGGTTTTGAATACTGCTCAGATGCGCCTGCGCGATAGCCGGATTCATCGTATTATCAAAAGCGAGGTCGCCGCCCTTCACATTTTTGAACAGCTCATTAAGGTTAATGGCCAGCTCGGAGTAGCCCGCCTCCTTTAGATCGCCTTTCATTTTCTGCCCGCTGCCAATTGCATTCTTCAGATCAAACTGGATCTTGGGCATCTCTGTAATAAAATAGTGCAGAAAATCCTTCGTCTCCTGCAAATGCTCACTGTTCGCCGATACCGCAAACGCACTGCCCGGTGCAATCACATACTCATTTACATCTCCCTTGCCATTCACCGTAGGGAATTGGAACGCGCCCACCTTGCCTGCTACCGAAGAAGCATCAATAGACCCTGTTTCCCATGTGCCCATGATATACATCGCAGCTTTTCCTGTTTTAAAAATATTGCCGCCCGCATTATAGTCAATGGATGTAGCTCCATCCGGGAAAGCCCCTGCCTGCACCAGTTCCTGAAATGCATCCACTGCTTCCACAAAGGCCGGATCATTAAACGTCTTTTTGCCGTCCAGCACATCTTTGAGGAAATTCGGCCCTTCATTCGTACGCAGCAAAATATTCATGAAAAGGAGTGATCCGGTCCACGAATCCTTTTCGCCAATCGCAATCGGGGTAATCCCCTTTGCCTTCAGCGCCTTGACCGCCGTAATCAGCTCATCAAAGGTGGTCGGCAGCTTTTGAATTCCCGCCTGCTCGAACAGCTCCTTATTGTAAAACACCACTTCTATATTGTTACCGTCCGGAAAAGCGTACAGCTTATCATCGAAGCTATAATAATCGAGCAGTCCATCCTGAAATGTATCTTTTAAGCCATCTTTATCTGCCACATCGTTCAGGGGAGCCAGTAGCCCGGCATCCACGAAGGGCTTCATTTGTGCGGCCGGGTTTACAATCGTAATATCCGGAACTTCCTTCGCCGCCGCCTGTGTTTTCAGCTTTAGCTTTTGTTGATCTGTATTCAGCGAATCCAGCTCAATTTTGACATTCGGATGATTCTGCTCATATTGACTTACAATTTGCTTTATCATTTTGTATGAAGGAGTGCTGGGATCAGGATTAATGTTCTGGAAGGTGATCGTCACTTCTTTACTTACCGCGTCTCCACCCTTGCTTCCTGAGTTTCCGGGACTTGCGCTCTGTCCGTTATTACATGCTGTCAGCGTCAATGCCAAGGCGCTCGCCACCAAAATAGAGAACGCTTTCATTTTTGTTCTGCCCATTATCCTTTTCCTCCTCTTGTTGAAGCATTGCGCGAATTGTCCCTGTCGGTGAACACTCAATGCCCGCTTGTTCTTTTCATTATGTTCTATAGAAAAGAAGTGAACAATGTGTGAACTTAAGGAGAAGGGTTTGTTTTTTCAAGCCCTCATTCGTGCGCTTCAAAATTCATTCATATCATAACTTGCAATTTATCTCGAACACAGGCATAATATGAATAAGCTCATTCTTTGATAATGATTCTCATTATTAAAAGATAACTATACATGGACTCCAAAGGAGGCAGGACCGCAGTGAAAGAAGCTTTTAGTAGAACCTCCCTGCATATTGATGATTATTTGGATCTTCTCAATCTTGCGGTACAGGTCGGAGATATAAAGTGGCAAAAGGAAATTACACGTAAACTTCAAGCCTTAAGTGTCCTCCAGACAGAACAGGTTGAAATAGATCAATAATCGTCTCCCCAGCTAATTGACCGCTATACGGCGTTGATTAGCTTTTTTTATGTTATAAATGTGAGCATTTCGCATAAATCCCAAGAGCGATTTCAAATCAGTAATATAAAGATCGAAATGGTTTAGTTCGTCTATATATTGTACTTTTAGCGTTCGGAATCGAATTATGCAAAATGCTGATGTATAAGTACAGGTGCGTCAGAAGACGTAAATCAAGGCGGGTCCTCAGGGACTCCGCCTTATTTATGTTCATATTTTTTAGAGTCGGCAGATTTCATGCGCACATTGACCGTACGAAGGGCAGCAGCACATCATGCGCAGTACCTTAAGATCGTGAATGACTATTTTTCCATCCCGCGTATCAAGCGTCCCCTGCTCCTTCAACGAGCTTAGCATCCGATTCACACTCTCCCGTGTCGCTCCAATCATTTCACCCAGTTCGGAGTGACTCAGCTTCATATTCAGTAAAATGCCATCCTTCACCGCTACACCGCATGTATTGCTCGCCCGGATCAGCGTTGAGGCCAATGCTCCTGCTTTACCATACAGCAGCAAATCCCGAAACCGCGATTGCATAATCCGTTGCTTCATAGCCATCCACTGAATGAATTGGAGCCCCATTGCTCCATTTTTGGACAGAAGCGATTCCAGATCCTGAACACGCACCACGCCCAGCTCACAGGCATCGGCTGTTTCTGCGGTGCAGCTATACTCTTCTCCATCTATCCCGCTGAACTCCCCGATTAAGTCGCCTTGATGCTGAATGGTCAAAATCAATTCTTTTCCGTCTTCTGTCGACTTGCGAAGCTTAACATGGCCCGAATGTATATAATAAAGCTGCTCCGATTCTTCGCCCTCTCTAAAAAGCGTAATACCCGCCTTTACCTTTTTCCAGGACATGATATCCTTCAGCAGCCCAAAATGTTCCTCCGTCAAAAAAAGCTGAATTCCCGTGCGTTCCACCTTATCCCCAAACCGTTCCGTACAAGTGGCTTGCATGTTAGCGTCCTCCTCGTATTTACCTGATATCTATATCATAATGTTTTGACGCATCAGTTGTTATCAGGAGAACACCTGATTTTATACCTCCCTACTCCCTGATTTACTGTGATAAATATCACTCCCGCCATCAAGCAGAGCCTAATTTATCGGCTTCCCTCCAACTCCTTGCCCCGCCTGTTCAAAAGTCAGTGTTTCCTGTGCCTATAGATCAGGGGGTTCCCTGACTTACTTTTGTAACTGCTGGAACTACAATAAGTTAGAGCTACAGTTTTGTTACGAAAAAGGATGTGTCTTCTATGCTAGAAATAACGGATGAAATGCGCAAAACACTGGATCAGTTGAGAGATCGTATCTATGGGGATCTCACAGCACTTGCGCTCATGTCCAAGCCGGGCGGTGTGTTGCAATGGTATTATGCCTCTGGCAGCCGCAGCGAACGCTATCGGCGTATTTCTTTTAAGGTAGGGCATGGTATTGCCGGGATGGCCGTTCGTCTGGGGCGTACCGTGACCGTAAGCGCTATGCTCTCCGGCAGCATCCGTTTACGTCAGGAATGTGCGCTGATGCTGGCGGAACAGCTTCACTCTGCTGTGGCTATTCCCTTTTCCAGCACAGGGGATCTGCCGAACGGTGTATTGCTTCTCGGTAATCGTGATGTGAAAGTGTTCACCGATTCCGACGTCGCAGGGGCCACAAAAGTGGCCGAGCAGCTTGGTCAGCTATGTGCCCACACTCTTATTCTATGAAATCATATAACTGTACCTAACTATCTATGTTGATTGGAATCCCTTAAATTTGATATGATGATGACAAAACGTACGGTTCTACCGTTCGAGGGGATGACAAATTGATTCGTATACTTGTAGTGGATGACCATGTTGTCGTACGTTCCGGCCTTATGGCCCTATTGGACGGCAAACACGGTATTAAGGTGGTAGGAGATGCAGCGGATGGGGATGAAGCGATTCGCAAGGCGATAGAGCTACAGCCCCATGTCGTACTCATGGATTTTAGTATGCCACCTGGCAAAGATGGTCTTACGGCAACCACTGAATTGAAAAAACAGTTGCCTGATACAGAAATACTTATTTTAACGATGCATGACGATGAAGAATATCTGTTTCGGGCCATTCAGGCCGGAGCCTCCGGATATATTTTAAAAAGCGCACCTCACGAGGAATTACTTGCTGCCATTCAGTCTGTCGCCGAAGGTAGCGCCTATCTGTACCCGAATGCAACCAAACGGCTGATGAGTGAATATCTGGATAAGATCAAGAAGGAAGGCATAGCCGGCCCGTATGAGTCCCTTTCTGAACGGGAAAAGGAAATTCTCTCATGGGTAGCCAAGGGATACGCGAACAAGGAAATTGCCGAGCGCTTGGTGATCAGCGTTAAAACCGTGGAGTCCCACAAAAGTAATCTGATGGAAAAGCTTAACCTGAAAACACGGCCCGAGCTGGTCAAATTTGCACTAAAAAAGGGGCTGCTGCATTATGAATGAACCTTCTAAACCTTTGCTCCAGCATGCTTTTGGCGAGTCAGCCGATAAGCTGCTGGATGATTTGGAAGCGCATATACCGGAATCCCCTTTTCTCCATGCACTGCGTAACTCACTCCACCAGTTATCCAATCTGAAATTCGCGTTGGATACGTCTTCTATCGTTGCTTTGACCGATCACCGCGGCATTATTCAGTACGTCAACGACAAGTTCTGCGAGATTTCGCAATACAGTCGGGAAGAGCTGATCGGTCGGGATCATCGCCTCATTAATTCGGGCTATCATACTTCTGCCTTTATGAAAAACCTGTGGACCATAATTCGCTCAGGCGAAGTATGGCAGGGAGAAATACGTAATCGAGCCAAAGACAACACCTACTATTGGGTGAATACCACCATCGTTCCGTTCATGGACGAAGAAGGTAAGCCCTATCAGTATTTGGCGATCCGTAATGAGGTAACCAAACTTAAAAAAGTAGAAGCTGAGCTGCAGACGATGATGACGCAAGTGATGCAAATACAGGAGGAAGAACGCAAGCGTTTTTCAAGAGAGCTGCATGATGGAATTGGGCAAAGCTTGTTTTCGCTGATTATTCAACTGGATAGTCAGCTTGCCGAACAGCCTAATCCTGCTCTGGAAAAGCTGCGTTCACAGGTGACTGACATTATTAAGGATGTCCGCGGACTGGCGTGGGAACTTCGCCCCTCAGTTCTGGATGATTTAGGCGTCGTACCAGCCATACGGACCTATATTGAAAACTATTGTTCTCATTACGGAATTGAGGTACATTTTCAATGTAATTTGCGTAAACGCCTTGATATCCGAAAGGAAATAGCGATTTATCGGATTGTACAGGAAGCCTTGACGAATGTAGCCAAATATGCGGACGTAGCTGAGGCACATGTCGACGTAGAGGATCAGGGTGAAGTCATACAAGTGACCATTTGGGATGAGGGTATCGGATTCTCTGAGCAATCTCAAGGGGAAGGCGTGGGACTGTTCAGCATGGAGGAACGAGCCAGGGGCGTAGGAGGATGGATCACCGTAACCTCTGCACCGGAACACGGGACCTCCATCCAACTGACCCTTCCTGTGTAAAGATATAGCAGCATAAATAAAAAAAGAGAGAGCGCTGTCCCCAGACAGGCTCTCTTTATTTATAAGGTGTCACCACTGAGGCAACAAGAATCCGCTATAGCAAAAAGCGGGTGATGGGAATCGAACCCACGCTATCAGCTTGGAAGGCTGAAGTTCTACCATTGAACTACACCCGCAAATCAGTATCGGGATGACACGATTTGAACATGCGACCCCCTGGTCCCAAACCAGGTGCTCTACCAAGCTGAGCTACATCCCGATATTATACATTTTTAAGAAAATGGCGCGCCCTGAGAGATTCGAACTCCCGGCCTTTTGATTCGTAGTCAAACGCTCTATCCAGCTGAGCTAAGGGCGCAAAATGTAATCCATAATAAGCAGTAAAGGCGCCACCCAGATTTGAACTGGGGAGTGAAGCTTTTGCAGAGCTTTGCCTTACCACTTGGCTATGGCGCCGAATGGATAATGGAGCGGACGACGGGAATCGAACCCGCGACCCTCGCCTTGGCAAGGCGATGCTCTACCGCTGAGCCACGTCCGCAAAATATGGTGCGGTCGAGAGGACTCGAACCTCCACGGGGGTTAGCCCACACGGACCTGAACCGTGCGCGTCTGCCAATTCCGCCACGACCGCAAAATAAATATAAATGGTGAGCCATGAAGGATTCGAACCTTCGACACCCTGATTAAAAGTCAGGTGCTCTACCAGCTGAGCTAATGGCTCTTAATGGCTGGGGATATAGGATTTGAACCTATGCATGACGGAGTCAAAGTCCGTTGCCTTACCGCTTGGCTAATCCCCATTAAATGAAAATAAAGGGCGGCCGATGGGGCTTGAACCCACGAATGCCGGAGTCACAGTCCGGTGCGTTAACCACTTCGCCACGACCGCCATAATGATTATGAAAAGACTGGTGGAGGATGATGGATTCGAACCACCGAACCCGTAAGGGAGCAGATTTACAGTCTGATGCGTTTGGCCACTTCGCTAATCCTCCAAAATGGTGCCGGCGAGAGGACTTGAACCCCCAACCTACTGATTACAAGTCAGTTGCTCTACCAGTTGAGCTACACCGGCACATTACTCATTCCCACTTGAAAGGTGGCTCGGGACGGAATCGAACCGCCGACACGAGGATTTTCAGTCCTCTGCTCTACCGACTGAGCTACCGAGCCATATATTGTTTTATATCTGTAATATACAAACCCACATTATATGTAGAATACACAAAAATGCCAGTTATATATTTCATAAAATGGCGGAACTGACGGGATTCGAACCCGCGATCTCCTGCGTGACAGGCAGGCATGTTAGGCCTCTACACCACAGTTCCATAGATAATCCTAAGGAAAATCAATTGCGGGGACAGGATTTGAACCTGTGACCTTCGGGTTATGAGCCCGACGAGCTACCGAACTGCTCCACCCCGCGACATTAAAATGGAATACTTGTATAACATAAATGGTGGAGGCTGAGGGGTTCGAACCCCCGACCCTCTGCTTGTAAGGCAGATGCTCTCCCAGCTGAGCTAAGCCTCCATACTATGACCCGTAGGGGAATCGAACCCCTGTTACCTCCGTGAAAGGGAGGTGTCTTAACCGCTTGACCAACGGGCCTTAACAATAAATAATATCTGGCGGAGAGAGAGGGTCCCCTTATAGCCACTTGGGTATCTCTCCAATAAGCAGCATAGGGATTACATCCTTAACCTCACTGGAATGAATCATAGGCCTCAACCAGCTCAGTTACGCCGCCATCTTATATGTAAAATTCAGAAATATCCAAGATTTGGCTCCCCGAACAGGACTCGAACCTGTGACAACTCGATTAACAGTCGAGTGCTCTACCAACTGAGCTATCAGGGAATATTGGTGGAGCCAAGCGGGATCGAACCGCTGACCTCCTGCGTGCAAGGCAGGCGCTCTCCCAGCTGAGCTATGGCCCCAGTCGTTTTGTTTCATCAAGAAGTGGTGGGCCTTAGTGGACTCGAACCACCGACCTCACCCTTATCAGGGGTGCGCTCTAACCAGCTGAGCTAAAGGCCCTAATATGTATGTCTTCATTATCCTCTAAAGGGACATTGCTTGGCGACGTCCTACTCTCCCAGGACCCTGCGGTCCAAGTACCATCGGCGCTGGAGGGCTTAACGGTCGTGTTCGGGATGGGTACGTGTGGAACCCCTCCGCTATCGCCACCAAACATGAATTTGTAAAACAAATTCTACCGTATGGGTATTCGGTTCATCACTAATCGTGTGAATGAATAACCATGCGCTTTTCTTCAAGGTGTTACACCCTGAAAACTGGATCCGAAACTCCATTGCGTCCTATCCTTAGGATAAGCCCTCGACCGATTAGTATTGGTCAGCTCCATGCATTACTGCACTTCCACCCCCAACCTATCTACCTCGTCGTCTTCAAGGGGTCTTACTAATTGGGAAATCTCATCTTGAGGGGGGCTTCACGCTTAGATGCTTTCAGCGCTTATCCCTTCCGTACATAGCTACCCAGCGGTGCTCCTGGCGGAACAACTGGTACACCAGCGGTACGTCCATCCCGGTCCTCTCGTACTAAGGACAGCTCCTCTCAAATTTCCTACGCCCACGACAGATAGGGACCGAACTGTCTCACGACGTTCTGAACCCAGCTCGCGTACCGCTTTAATGGGCGAACAGCCCAACCCTTGGGACCTACTTCAGCCCCAGGATGCGATGAGCCGACATCGAGGTGCCAAACCTCCCCGTCGATGTGGACTCTTGGGGGAGATAAGCCTGTTATCCCCAGGGTAGCTTTTATCCGTTGAGCGATGGCCCTTCCATGCGGTACCACCGGATCACTAAGCCCGACTTTCGTCCCTGCTCGACTTGTAGGTCTCGCAGTCAAGCTCCCTTCTGCCTTTGCACTCTTCGAATGATTTCCAACCATTCTGAGGGAACCTTGGGGCGCCTCCGTTACTCTTTAGGAGGCGACCGCCCCAGTCAAACTGCCCACCTGACACTGTCCTCGTACCGGATCACGGTACCAAGTTAGAACCTAGATACGATCAGGGTGGTATCCCAAGGATGCCTCCTCTCAAGCTGGCGCTCAAGTCTCTTAGGCTCCCACCTATCCTGTACAGATCGTACCCAAATTCAATATCAAGCTGCAGTAAAGCTCCATGGGGTCTTTCCGTCTTGTCGCGGGTAACCTGCATCTTCACAGGTATTAAAATTTCACCGGATCTCTCGTTGAGACAGCGCCCAAGTCGTTACGCCATTCGTGCGGGTCAGAATTTACCTGACAAGGAATTTCGCTACCTTAGGACCGTTATAGTTACGGCCGCCGTTTACTGGGGCTTCGGTTCATAGCTTCGCCCCGAAGGACTTACCACTCCCCTTAACCTTCCAGCACCGGGCAGGCGTCAGCCCGTATACTTCGCCTTGCGGCTTCGCACAGACCTGTGTTTTTGCTAAACAGTCGCTTGGGCCTTTTCACTGCGGCCCCCTCGGGCTATTCACCCTACCGAGGCACCCCTTCTCCCGAAGTTACGGGGTCATTTTGCCGAGTTCCTTAACGAGAGTTCTTCCGCGCGCCTTAGAATTCTCTTCTCGCCTACCTGTGTCGGTTTGCGGTACGGGCACCTTCTCCTGGCTAGAGGCTTTTCTTGGCAGTCTGAGATCATGACCTTCGCTACTACAATTTTCGCTCCCCATCACAGCCCAGCCTTACGATGTGCGGATTTGCCTACACACCAGCCTCACTGCTTAGACGGACATCCATCAGTCCGCGTCACTACCCTACTGCGTCACCCCATTGCTCATAACGGATTACGGTGGTACAGGAATTTCGACCTGTTGTCCTTCGACTACGCCTATCGGCCTCGCCTTAGGTCCCGACTTACCCTGAGCGGACGAACCTTCCTCAGGAACCCTTAGGCTTTCGGCGGATCTGATTCTCACAGATCTTTTCGTTACTCATACCGGCATTCTCACTTGAATGCAGTCCAGCGCTCCTTACGGTACACCTTCAACCCACATTCAACGCTCCCCTACCCCTGATGCAAAGCATCAAGCCATAGCTTCGGTGGCGTGTTTAGCCCCGTTACATTTTCGGCGCAGAGTCACTCGACCAGTGAGCTATTACGCACTCTTTCAATGGTGGCTGCTTCTAAGCCAACATCCTGGTTGTCTGTGCAACTCCACATCCTTTCCCACTTAACACACACTTGGGGACCTTAGCTGATGGTCTGGGCTGTTTCCCTTTCGACAATGGATCTTAGCACTCACTGTCTGACTCCCGGAACTAAGTCTATGGCATTCGGAGTTTGACTGAGCTTGGTAACCCTTGCGGGCCCCGCACCCAATCAGTGCTCTACCTCCACGACTCTTATTCCGAGGCTAGCCCTAAAGCTATTTCGGGGAGAACCAGCTATCTCCGGGTTCGATTGGAATTTCTCCGCTACCCCCACCTCATCCCCGCATTTTTCAACATGCGTGGGTTCGGGCCTCCAGTGCGTGTTACCGCACCTTCACCCTGGACAGGGGTAGATCACCCGGTTTCGGGTCTACGTCCACGTACTAAGTCGCCCTATTCAGACTCGCTTTCGCTGCGGCTTCAGCTCTTCACCTTAACCTTGCACGGGAACGTAACTCGCCGGTTCATTCTACAAAAGGCACGCCATCACCCATCAATAGGGCTCTGACTTCTTGTAAGCACACGGTTTCAGGATCTATTTCACTCCCCTTCCGGGGTGCTTTTCACCTTTCCCTCACGGTACTGCTTCACTATCGGTCGCCAGGGAGTATTTAGCCTTGGCAGATGGTCCTGCCGGATTCATACGGGGTTTCACGTGCCCCGCA
>NZ_CP192445.1:2805000-3140000 GCF_050626875.1 Paenibacillus sp. 8b26
CCATGTTACCAAGTGTGTACCTTGCCAGCCGGGGAGATTATCCGTGGCATACACGACTTCACCGCTCTTCACGTTTACTCTGCCAGCCGTAGCAATCCCTAGAGCGCCGATGTCGTTATTGCCAATGGTGCTGATGTCTCTCAAGGAGCGTTTCAGTCCTTCCACAGCTTCGGATACCCGTAAGAGTACCCAATCACGCCCGCGAGAAGCACCCGTATCCAGCCGGATTTCATCCAGCACCGCACCATCCCGTGCCACTACGGCTGCCTTCACCGATGTACCTCCAATATCGATCCCTATGACTCTGTTCACAGCATCTGCCACTACAGCGTCCTCCTTGTTGCCAAACGATATCTACAAACACACTCTTTTACGTAAAGCTTCTATAATAGCAAGTCATATACCCAACAATAACTAACGATAGGACACAGCCTAATAGACCAGTTCTCCGCTTTAAAATCTCAATAGCTTCGTTCAATGACCGCTCTCGCTGTTTTTTCCTTCATCACTTTGGTATGACTCGTGTGCTTACGAGCAAGCCCTTCGCAGAGGAGGTCAATGACAAATAGCTGCGAGATTTTGACTCCAATCGAACCGCCCTCCATCGGAGCTTCCTTACCTGCGGTGAGCAGCACGATATCCGCAATGGAGGTGATGGGCGATTTTGCATAATTGGTGATCGCGATAATGGTCGCGCCGTTTTGCTTGGCTTTGTGCAGCATGTCGTTCGTATCCAGCGTACTTCCCGATACACTGATACCAATAGCCACATCTCCGGGCTTCATGGACACCGCCATCATCGACTGGATATGTCCGTCTGCCACGGCTTCGGCGCGCCGCCCGATTCGTAAGAAGCGGTTTTTGGCATCCTGCGCAGAAATCCCCGAAGCACCTACACCAAAAAATTGAACATAGCCCGCCTGGTCGAGACACGTTATCGCACGTCCAAGCTCTGAACGGTCCAGCAGTCCCATACTGGAGTGCAAAATATCGAGCATGTTGTGATACACCGTGCGGGTAATATCATGCTCGTTGTCCGGGTCGGTGTTTTCTCCACCCGTATCGGTTTTGCGATAAGTCTGGTTTTGCGCCAGGGACAGTCGGAAATCCTGATAACCTTTAAAACCGATTTTCCGGCAAAAGCGCATGACGGTCGTCTCACCTGTACCTGCAAAATCAGCTAACTCCGTCACGGAGAAATATATGATATCTGCCGGGCGCTCCAGTACGCACAAAGCGACCTTTTGCTCCGATTTGGTTAATGAAGGAAAGTACGTATTAATTCGGTCGTTCATCTCCATAGATGCATTCCACTGCCTTCCTTGCTGCATCGGCAAACCGCTGCGTAATCAATTGGGGTCTGGTAATCGCCGAGCCTACAACCACTGCATATGCTCCCAGCCGGAATGCTTCCTCCACCTGCGCAGGCTCATGGATTTTGCCCTCCGCAATTAAAGGCACGGGAACCAGCTCCGACGCTCTCCGAACCAACTCCAGATCGGGTCCATCGATCTGAGCAGAGTAGGGCGTATAACCAGATAACGTTGTGGATACGCAGCTTATACCGAGGGAAGCGGCATGAAGCGCCTCCTCCAGTGTGGATATATCCGCCATAGAAGCCACTCCATGGCCATGGGCGTAATCTATGAGCTGCTTCAGCTTGCATCCCCCCGGGCGCGGACGTGATGTAGCATCCAGGGCGATGATATCCGCGCCCGCGGTCACCAGTTCCTCCATCTCTCGGAGGGTAGGCGTAATGTAAATATCGGAATCATTATAATCCCGCTTGATCAGACCGATGACTGGCAGGGAAAGCGCCTGTTTGATCGCACGCACATCTGCTGCGCCATTGGCGCGAATGGCCACGGCTCCGCCCTGCTGAGCGGCGCGTGCCATTTTGACCATGGAATCCGATCCGTGCAGCGGTTCATCGGGTAACGCCTGACAGGATACGATCAGGCCGTGCTGAACTTTTGATAATACAGCTTCCATTCCCATTGGGATCACCCTCTCTCTTCGACATGATGCCGTACGGTCAATCCGACTTCAAAGGTGCGGTTCCACGGCATATAGCAATCTGTAATTTCCACGTGGCCCTCCGGCCCGTTTACATATTCGTCGAGCGCCTGCTCCAGTCGTCCGCGAATGACCGCAGCAACCGAACCTCTCTGTCCATCGAGCATAAACTTGCTGAAGCCCATTTGTTCCACAATTCCATTATTCATGGCGGTACGCACCACAGCGCAATAACATGCATCTTCAGCGTAACGCAACGCCAGAAAATCCAGATGCTCTGTTGTAGGCCCGTAGTGGCTATACAGCATGGACTGGGCAATGACGGTTCCCAGCGTATTGGAGCTGGTGTTCCAGCCTGCATAACCTGCCAGCTCAAAAAGAAGCCCTTTTTGCTTCAAAAGTCTAAGCAGCTTAAGATCAGCTCCGTTGGCATAGCCTACATCAGCCACTGCAATGTTTTTACCTGTATGTCGCAGCATATGGGCGCCGTATTCGACCAGCTCCACCACGTTTCGGTATACATCATATCCGGCCATTGCACGCTGTTGAGATGATGCTTCTGCCATCGTGTCTCCGGGCGTGTTAGCCAACAAAATCAAATCAGCTTCTGCCGCTGAAGAAGCGATCAATCCGCCTGCCGCCATAATCTGGTATTTTAACGTTTCATAAAAATAACGATCCTCAAAAAGCGGAATCACGAATGCTCCCTGCAAAGCGGACAGCCTTGGATAGACAAGTGGCACAGCATTCTTTGACTGGTTAACCCACCGCGCCAGCAGCGTACAGCCGACTTCGTCTGCCCCCGGGTACATGTACACGCTCAAATCCACTCCAAGATTAGAAATACGATTTCTTAGCCGCTGCTGATCCTTGGCGGTATAGCCGTAGGGGGCAGAATCATCTTGCGGGATGATCATAAAATCAATGACACCCTCTGCTACCAGCTCCAGTGCGGCTTCATTGGCTTCCAGATTCACACGGCGACGGCCCAAATAATCCTCCAGTATCTCTACAGGCAGACGTTCGTTGATATCAGATAATTCAAGAAGCTCCTCTGCGATAGCAATTCCCAGTTCCTGACGATGCTCAATAAATCCCTTCCTGAATATCTCGCGTCCCCAATCGGCGTAGTAATCCGGTTCTTCGTCAGCCAAAGAATATTGCGGACAGCGCATAATGAGTTGAAAAGCATATAAGGTCATCTGCGGATAAAGCTGCTTGAGCCTGCGAAGTCGATTCACCTTGTCACCGACCTGCTCACTTGTCATTCCATGCAGACGAGATGGAACGATTCCGCCGTACAGCAGCGTATCCATCGCAATAATGGCTCCATCGGCTCTCGCCGCACGCTCTTCTAGCCAAGCCCACAGTTGGGTCGTATCACCGGGGGTTTTCTTTTGTCCCATCCATTCCATCGGGGGACGCTCGATTTCCAAATCTGTGCCCTGCGCCAGTAAATAAGGAAATTCATAATTACAGGGCCGCTCATCCAGCGGCACAAAAAGCACACGGGTGTTTGGCTTCACCACACGCATCCACCTCTCCTGAGAATTACCGTTATCCTAACGGCAAATGGTTATTTTCAGAGCAGCTATGCTGCCTTGGTTTCTTAATCCATCGGCAAAATGCTCACAGAATCAGTCGATACTTGCCTTGTTCATCCTGACCGACGTAGCCCCACCGCTCGGCTGCGCGGATCGCCGGATCACTGCCGAGCCGAGCCTCTGTCTCCAGACAGGCAGCGATACAGCGCCGGAGTTCCACCACGACTTCGTCCGCCAGTGGCACAGGCTCTTGCCCACCACCCACTTCCGGCGGCGTAATGCTCTCCTCTGTCTGCGCACCGCTCGGTCGCTCGCTGCTGACCACAGCTCGGCGCAGCGTACGCCACAGAGCAGCGTCCAGCTCGGCGCGTTCAAGCCACGGCGTGGCTTGTGCTACGAAGCCTGCCGCCAGGTCATCGGCCGGTACTTGCCGCAGGACGCTCACGACCTGGAGCAGCCGCTCAAAGTATATATCCAGCGCCGGGATATCACGCAATTGCAGAGCAAGGTCCACGTCCTCATACGTGCTGCCACCCAGTCGGCTGTTCCTGTTTTGACGGCAGAAAAACATCAGTTCCTCGGCGCGCGCTCCCGCTAACTCCCGCACAGCCCAATCCCAAGAGAGTTGCGGCATGTACCGCTCACTGTTCCACATATAGTGGGACATCGTAATGAGCGTCACTTTGGAGCATTCCCACTGATTCATCGGGTTGGCTACCATACCGGTATGTCCGCAGTCTGGAAGCCCGGAATACCGCCCGCGCAGTGGATCGAGGAATAAGCGGTCACGGTCACAATCATTCACCGGAATGTTATCCCACAGCCACAGTTCATGCCCAAAGAACGCATGATTATCGGCAGCGTGCTTCCGACCGATATGCGGAGCAAACACAAAATATCCGGTCCAGAACACCTTAATCTCCGGGTGCAGCCGCTCACGGAAATCCTTTTTGTATTCGGTATCCCAATACGACCAATATTCCGAAGGACAGACTGTCAGCGTAAATTCAGGTAGCCGCTCTGTCAGCCATGTATGCACCTTGTTCGTCAAAAAGACATGAGCGTGGCCCGAGCGGCCCAGCAAATGTCGATTTTCTCCTTTTAGCACATAATCAATATCATCCATTAATATGGAAAAATGACGCACGCCAATGGCAATCACAGCCGCCAGCTTTTCCGTCAAACTGAGGAAATCTTCATCGCTGCCAAAGCTCAGGTCGTTCCCCGGACTGATGCAGTAATGAAAATCCACCTCATGCTGATCGCAGGTTTCCTTTAAATCGCTAATCTGCGCAAACGTGTCTTCCGGGTACGGATCTCGCCATAATTCACGATGATACGGATCATCCTTGGGAGCATACATGAAGGTGTTCATCCGATGCGCAGCCATAAAACGGACGGCATCCAGCCGATCCGCCAAGCTCCATGGTTCTCCGTAAAAGCCTTCAATAATCCCTCTGACCGGAAAAGAAGGCTCATCACGAATGGACACTACAGGAAGTGTACATCGCTCTTGTTCGACTTGAAGCAGCAAATGCAGGGCATCCATGCCGTATTTGAGCCCTCTTTTATTAGCAGCATAGATTTCAATTCGACCTTCTTTGTGAATCTCCAAACGGTACCCGTCTGCAACGAGCGCTCCATCGTACTCCAGTACCAGTTGCACGCTTCCCCGTGTTTCGGTCGGTACACCCGGTCCCGGAGGCAAGATCAGCTTGATCGGCCCGTCAGGGTCCAAAACGCCTTCATATTCCTGATTCATCCCGAAGCGGGAGGACAGCTCGCAAATCAAACGCGGTTCGGGTATAACCAGCTTTTCTCCGCTGTCATACACATCACGAAAATAATATTGAATCTCCTGCGTTGTTAGCCCCACACGGGAATTGGGCCGCGTTCCTTTCGCCAGCTCCATCGTAACCGTCTCCCCTTCCATTCACGGATTGTCCGTATCCAATATTTCCGGTCTATCCTTTTACTGCACCCGCCAAGCCTTCTATATAGTAGCGCTGTGTGAACAGGAACAAGATAATGATCGGCAGTACCGAAATCATCGTGCCCGCTGCAATCCAGCCAAAGTTATAGGCAAATTGACCATTGAGATACGTCAGCGCAGCCGCCAGCGGGTATAACTCCGTGTCGTTCAGAATAACGATAGGCCACAGGAAACTGTTCCAGAACGACATAGCCTCCAGCAAAGAAATGACGGCGAGCGCTGGCTTCACCAGCGGTAGCACCAGCTGCCACCAAATTCGGAACTCCGAAGCGCCGTCCATTTTACCGGAATCACGCACATCGGTAGGAATATGGATAAACGTCTGCCGCATCAGAAAAATGTTGAACACAGAGACAGCTCCAGGCAGCACCACACCCAAATACGTATTGCCCAGATGAAGCCCCTGAATGGTCAGGTAATGTACGATGAACGACGTATATGAAGGAATAATCATGGTGGCAATCAGCAGCGTGAACACCAGATTTTTACCCTTAAAACGAAATACAGCCAAGGGATATCCCGTCAGACTGGCGAGCACCACATTGAAAATAACGCCAAGCGCCGTAATGATCACCGTGTTCAGCATATACTTCGGAAAGTTCATAAACTGCCACACCTGAACATAATTATCAAAATCAATAAAGGTCGGGAAAATGGCGGGCGGCGTGGAGAAAATGTTGCGGCCCGGCATGAGCGATACGCTGAGCAGCCATAGGAACGGTCCCATTAAAAAGAGAGCGAGCAGCACCAGCAGTACATAGATCACCGTCATCCTTACAACTCGCCCCAGGTTGCGCATGATGCGGCTATTTTCATTTCTCGGAAGGGGCGACTGTAGCATTTTGTCATCCTGTAGATTCATCAATAGGGATTGACACCGCCTTTCCTATTGAATCGGAATACGATAATACTGAGCACCCCAATCACTGCGCCGACAATTAAACCAAGCGCCGAAGCATAACCAAAGTTAAACTGCTCCATCCCTTTTTGGAAAATATACAAACTGGAGGTCAGCGTGGCTGTTCCCGGCCCGCCCTTGGTCAGTACATACACCTCATCGAACACACGAATAGCCGCCATGAGCGATATGAGAGTGCAGAACAGAATGTAGGGTCTTAATAACGGGAGGGTAATATGGACGATCAGCCGCCAGCGGCTTGCTCCATCCACTCTGGCGGCTTCGTAAAGGTCTTGTGGAATGTTCTGCAAACCGGCCAGATAGAGCATCATATAATACCCGAGTCCCTTCCACATCGTGATGAACATGAGTACATACAAGGCCAAAGAACTGTCTGACAGCCAGTGAATGTCCTTACTGATCAAGCCTGCCTGCATGAGCAAATAATTTACAACGCTGTTATTGCCAAGCAACCAGCTCCAAATCAAGGCCACGGCTACCATCGAAGTTACAACAGGAATGTAGTAGGTCGTACGAAATATTTTAATTCCGGGTATACGGCTGTTCACCAGCACGGCCATCAGGATGGAGAAAATTTGGAGAAAGGGAACAATGAGCACGTACACTAATGAGTTCCAGATTGAAATGAGAAAATTGCGGTCCTTAAACGCTGCCTCGAAATTATCCAGACCGACATAATGGGTATCCGATATGACGGAGTAATCCGTCAATGCCAGCGGAATGCTGTAAATAATAGGCCAAAATACAAAGACGGCAAGCAATAACAGTCCCGGCGTCATAAAGGCCCAGGCCGTAAAGGATTCCGACCTCAACCATTTGATCATGCTGCATCACCACCCGATTTTGATAAATGAACAGGAGAGTCTTGATATGACTCCCCTGCTGTACCTATTGCTTTAAAATATCATTCACTTCCTGCTCCAAGGTAGTAAGCGTCTGTTTCGTGTCCGTTCCGTTCAATAAAATATTTTGAAAAGCACGCGTGACAGCGCTGTTCACGTCCTTGGCATTAGGCACACCGACCATGTAGTCTGTCGCCTTATCCAAACTTTGCGCGGATACCACTTTGGCTTGTGCTTCCAGTGATTGATCAGACTGTGTGAAGTACGGGTCTTTAATGGAATCCTTCGTGGAAGGCAACGTATTGGCCGCTTTGGAAAAAGCCGTCTGGCTCTCTGCATTTGTCAGGAAAACAGCAAACTTCACCGCTTCATTCACATGTGCAGACTTGGTCGGTACGACCAGATCCATGGAGTTGGATAACCGTACATCGGCTTTACCTGTAGGTACAGGAACGGCGATGGTGTTCTTGTATACGTCCGGCGCAGCCGTTTTGATAAAGTTGATGAACGTCGGGCCTGCCAGCTCGAAAGCAACCTGTTCACCCGCATAATATTTCACTTGCTGTGAAAAATCAGCGTCCTCTTTGAGCACGACACCATCTTCCATCTGCTTTTTAAGATTATCAATCATGGTGACCGCTTCTGGTGTATTGAACGCCGCTGCTGTCTTTTCTTTATTCAAAATCGGAATCCCGTCTATGGCAAAAAGCTTGGATACAAGCTGCTGCGCATAGCCTGCTTTGCCAATTTTTCTATTGATCTGGCGGCCCCACTCAGACAGTTCCGCCCGCGTTTTGGGCGGATGGGCAGGGTCTAATCCGGCTTCCTTCACCAGCTTCGTATTCATATAGAGCACTTCCGTGCCGGTATACCAAGGTAGTGCATAAGCCTTGCCGTTAATAACTGTAGAATTATAAATACCGTCGAAATAAGCAGCCTTTTCCTCCGGAGACAGATGCTCATTCATATCCACAACAGCACCCTTGGAGCCCATTTGGCTGGCAAATTCCGTATTGAGATTTACCACATCCGGACTGCTGCCGCTGGCGATACTCGTCAACAGCTTGTTGGTCACTGCGTCATAAGGGTAATCCTTCCAGTCAATTTTGACATTGGGATTCTTCTCCTCATAATCGGCAATCACCCGATTGAAATACGGGGTGAATGTAGGCTGTAGCGCAATGGTCCAAAATTGCAGTGTCACTTTTCCTCCGTTTACGTTGTTCGGGTTTGAGCCTCCGCCGCCGCAACTGCTTAGCAGCACAACCAGCGCGAGCATGGAAACAAGCAACCGTAACCTGCCTTTCGCTTTCTTCGTCACATGGTGACCCCCTTATTCTTAGTTGATTAAGGCAAATTATAGCAGAAATACCGTTAGAGAAGGAACGTTTTTTCAATAAAATAAATTTAGAAGGAATAATTTTTCTTTTATTAGGCATCAAAAAGACGCCTCCGTTAGCAGAGACGTCTTTTTGATCATTGAACCTATTGAAGGTTCAAGTCTATTTAATAATACGGGGCCATGAATACGTACACGAGTACCCCGGTCAAGCTGACATACAACCAGATCGGCATGGTCCAGCGTGCAATTTTACGATGTTTCGCCACCTGCATCGTCCATCCCCACACAACTGTGAACAGGGCTAGTGGTACGATAATGGCAGCCAGTATGCTGTGTGAAATCAGCAACGTAAAGTAAATCGGCCGAATAATACCCACCCCGCCAAATTTTGCAGTGTCCGGCGAAATATAGTGGAAGGTCAGGTAGGAAAACAAAAATAAAACAGTGCTGGCGAAGGCCAGTAAAACAAATGTTTTATGCACTTTGACGTTCTTCTTGATAATGGCAACCAACGCCGCCACCAGAAAAATAAACGTGAAACTGTTAAAAATCGCATTCAACCTCGGGAAAATGGTGATATCGAAGCTAACACTACCTTGGTATCCAATCGGCGAAAAAAACAGCAGCAAAATAATCACGTTGGCTATGATGGAAACGGTGATAATCAAGGCTGTGAAATTACGTTTGCTCGTTGGAACGTACTGCTTGTCCTCACTCGCTTTATTCATAATGAGCGTCTCCTTCGTTTAAATTCAAACTTTTCGTTTTCGGTTGTGATAATAACCATACTATATTATATAGAACCTGAGGACGGCCTGTGAAGTGACAACAGTATGAACAATTTCACAGCCGACAATTTAAAAATGTGCTTTAGCATCTTAGAATAACCATTTTCTTAACATATCAATAATAGAATACGGCCATTTCAGGGGCTTTATACACGCAAAAAAACACCGGGGAGGCCTGAATACCTATCCCGATGTTGTGGTGTTTATGCACTTGTGGCGCGAGCGTTCCCCTTGTTTACTGCTGCCAGACGTCACTATATTCTTGATGACGCTTGAACAGGGCCAGTGCGTACGAGCAAGCGGGAACGACCTTTTTATGCTGATCCCTCGCCATTTGCACGACTTTGTCAATCAGCTCCTTGCCGATCTTTTGCCCCCGTAGCTTTTCGGATACAAATGTATGGTCAATGACCAAGGAATGGTCATCTATGGATTTATAGCCTACTTCCGCAACCACCTGTCCATCATCCACCATGACTACCGCATGGTCCTCCTCACGAATTTGTCTCATGAAACCGAGCCCCTTTCTGCCGATGATTAGATATCCTTATCATTCCCCGATTTGAGGTCCAACGAAACATCTCATACATCAGGATTTTGCAAAATTCGATTCCAGTCACTCCAAGGTATAATATATAGACGAATAAAATCATTTCGATCTATTTATTCCTGATTACACGTCGCTTTGTGGATTTTTGCAAAATCCTCACATAAAAAGAAGCCTGTCGTCGACACTATCCTTATTCCAAAAAGGCGAGGCGAGGTGTTGTATTTGCGTTCGGAAATGAAACCCGTTATCCCGTTTGAACCTGTGCAAAGTGAACAAATCCCTACGGAGGGCCTGTGGCGGTACGAAATAAAATGGGATGGCACGAGAATTTTGACATATCACAATCAGGGTAGCACACGTCTGTTTAACCGGAAGCAGCATGAACGAACGCTTTTATATCCTGAACTCGCTCCATTTCCCTCATATTGCCAGGCTGAATCGATAGTTCTGGACGGGGAAATGATCGCACTGGGAGCCGATGGGAAGCCCTCGTTTCATGACATTATGCGCCGCGACCTGATTCGTCGAACAGATCGGATTCAAGCGGCTTATGAAGCTGTGCCTGCTACGTACATGCTGTTTGATATCGTGTATCTGAATGGCGAATGGGTTCACCGAAAACCATTGGTAGGGGTAGTACCAGCGTAGCTGGCACCACCCGCAAACGTTTGGATAAAAATGTTAAATTCGAGGAATCCCAAGTTAAATCATGAATCACGAACCGTGATTGTTTGATCCAAGGGGGGGTTCCGAAATATTCGTTTGAAACGCAACAGCAAGAAAACGGCACGCATGAGTAAGTCAATAGCAACCGAAAGCCATACGCCAGCGATTCCCATCCCTAGATAAATGCATAACACGTAAACCCCTACAACGCGTATTAACCACTGCAGCAGTATCCCCCAAAGGATAAAGTCGTTTTATCTGAAGTAGGCGAAATTACCGATGAGTCTGAATTTCTGGGGAACATTTACGAAGTGTCTCAACTCGGGACGGCCGACGTGGAATTGGCCAGCGGTGATAAAATTGCTGATGCTACGTTCCTTTTCCCTGGCTACTCCGGATCCCTATACGAAGATCGAGGAGCATAAGGGCTACTCTATTTTGCAGTATGGAATGGAGGATGGCTATAGGGTAGACTTTGGTACGAAGCGCTCTATTGAGCTTCCCACGGTAGATGCAGCCAAGCAGCTGATCGATAATACTAATTAAACCAATAGAAGGTACTCCAATGCTGATATATTAGTGTAAGCAAGGAATGGATAATAGACGAAACGTTTTGATACTGGTAAGAGGCCCTCTTCGAATTGAAGAGGGCCTTTTCTTTTTGAAAAGACAACGAAACGATTGCCGGACTTATCCCTCCCAGAAAAAATTTAGACCCTGTAGTAACTATTGTCCCTGGTGGAGCAATGGTTAACCCGGGAAGGTGCACGTACCTGCCTTGGACGAATCGAGAGGCAGCTAAATAATCCAACCGGTTCACTCGATAGGCATAAAATGACTCGATCAAGCCTCCAAGCCTGCGAGCTCCCCGCGTAACACGTTGGCCAGTTCTGCCTAATTTTTTGCGGTACTCATATTTTTTGAGATTTTTGGAGTAAACTTTGAACTTTTCGCTTTATTTAGATAACGGGAAAAACAGGCTCCTGAATGGTTAGACACAGTAGCGATGGAATCCTGGAATATACAGAATCGGAGGTGCTTATAAGGAAGGATACGATATGATTCATCAAAAAATTTAGAATTCTCGCATCTCTGTTAGGAGTCTTTAAAGATTTTGACAAAAGAATATTGTAACAAAATCATAATGAGGAGGAATACAAATGCAACAACAATGGATGGAAATGGTGAATCACGTAGTCGAATGGGGAAAGGGGATTCCTTGGTCCAAGGGTTTCCAGGGTGCGAAAGAAACGGTTGAATTCGCCTGCAGTTGCCTGAAATTCATCCTCTTTGCAAAAGCTGTTAAAGACGATAACAATGATCCGAAGCCGCCGCATCTGCCTCTGTGTCCACCCGATTTAAACATGCAATCAAGAAGAAGTTTAAAGCGAAACACAAAGTATCGCAGACGCAACCGAAAATTACGCAAGTAAAGATTCAATTCAGCTATAATAATATGGCGCTTCGTCCTAGCAAAATAAAATCCCGCCAGTACTGGCGGGATTTTATTTATGCATCGATCTGAAGGAGGCATGCCCCCAACTGCAGGACATTATTCAGGTTTAAATTTGCTTTTCATTTCGACAATGAAAGACTCTAAGGCCTCCAGGGAGGGTGCTATTTTCCGGTAGCATAGATGGCACTCGTGATAACATTGAAGAGATGATCGGTCCGTGGCGCGAATGAAGGTTGGCCGACAAGCCAGCCGAGCGCCGATATCAGGGCGAACAAGTCGTCCCCATTCATATCGGCGCGCGCCGTTCCCTCGGTCTGAGCTCGGAGCAATAGTCGCTCGCCCGCTGAGTGCACCGCTGCGCATGTAGCGTAAAGCGCGGAGTCCGGGTCCGCGTGGGCGCTCGCCATCAAGGCGACAACGCCGCTATAGCTTTGGACGAAAGCCACCTCTTCGCGAACCCAGGACACGAGCGCTTCGTCAGGTGGTTTCGACGTTTCGAGTTCGCCTGCCTTCTGCGTCAGTTCCTCCAGATTCGTACGCAGCAACGCTTCGAACAAGGCTTCCCGCGTCGGGAAATGACGAAGCAATGTGGCCAACCCGACGTCGGCCCGGCGGGCAATATCTCGCATGGACGCATCGACACCATGCTCGGCGACGACGTCACGCGCGACTGCAAGTAGATGACTGTAATTTTTTCTGGCGTCGGCTCGCATCATGTTTTCACTCCACTCAAATAGCGAAAGCTTACTGTCACGATCAGGCGTTGATTTTCCCTGCGTTCCCGATACGCGACTTTTCTCGGCATACGCCTAGTTATAACTTGATCTGTAAAAACCACAAAAAGATTTGTTTTTGGGACATTCCATCGAAAGCTAATATGTCTTTCAGTATCAAAGAGAATGGATCTTAACTGTTCTTCTAATCGGTATTGATCAGCGACCTCTCATTTCTTCCCAGCCAAGCGAAATTGAAACGTTAGTATTGCTTACGTAACATTATCCCTTAAGAATACCGAAGGCTAGCATGTGGTAAACCAGAAGCCAGGCTTTTATTATGAATCGAGGGCAGGCCGAATCCCTAAGGAGCCAGCCATGATCCAATATCAACTCCAATGTGCTGCATTATCATTATATCAAATTCAATCTTCCTCGTCAGTATCTCCATCATTTCTTCCTTGGTCGTCATAGCCTTTCAACTTTTGTCCAATTACATCATTTCGCACTTGTTCACGGATGGTGTTCCAGTCGGATGCAGGTAAATTTGTTTTAAAAACCCCGAAAGATGCACCAACAGTATTGGGAGTAGATGCGTTGGTAATAGGTGGTCTAGGTATGTTGCGGTTTTTCGTCGATTCTACGATCTGCTTGAATTTTTTGATTTCATACCATCGAGCCAGCCGCAAGCGCGACGGGTGCAGGCCACGACCGAAGCTTCATCGTCTCGGCGTTCAAACCGTCCAGGCGTGAGCTGCGCAGCGCCTTAGCCCGACCCTCACGCCCGATCAGGTGCGCAAGCAGGAGTGCCATGGCCCGTCAGCTCCCCGAGTAGGGCGTCAGACAGACCCACAAGCGCGCACACGCCAGATGATCGGCAAGCGTCTGTCTACCGGCGTCGCCCTCGCTTCAATCAAACGTGGCTGCCCTTTGTCCACGAGGCAGGATTGCATCGGAATTTGCGATCACGATTCATCAGTCGAGCTTGACCAAATCCTTAAAGATCAGTTGACCCCAGCTATTTCCGCGCGCCTGCACAAGCAGTCCGCCTTCCGAAAGCCCGCCAAGTTTGATCGGCGCGAAACCGAGATTTTCCGCAAGCGCACCAATCTCCGCTGCTGCGCCGTCATCGTCGCTCGCCAGGAACACGACTCTCCTGCCACCATGAACGGCCGGATCTTGGTCAAGGACGGCAGCCACCAAATGGTTGAAGCCCTTGACCAATCGTCCACCAGTGAAGGACTGCGCGACGAACTTGGAAGAAGGCTGTCCTCCCAGTTCCTCAGGGGGCACACCGTAGGCATTGGTCACATCGACGATGGTCTTCCCCTGCCAGGTGGGGAGCGCCTTCGCGACATCCGGGTGCGACTCGAAACGGACAGCCAAAAAGATGATGTCCGCCTTGACGGCGTCCGCCAATTTTTTGGGAATGATCTCTGGTCCGATCGCGGCCGCAGCGGATGCAAAGCTTTCCGGGTCGCGAGTGGTTGCAACGGATACTTCGATGCCGCTTCGGGCAAACGCCTTAGCAAGAGCCTGGCCGATCTTGCCGAAGCCAATAATTGCGTAGCTCATATATTTTTCTCCTTCGGTTTACCACGCCCTACGGGCTCCGAATATCGAATGGAGTGACCGGCCGGGCGTAGCGTGTCAGATTTGCGCTAGACCGCCGTCGACGGCGACCTCGCTGGCGGTCATGAAGCTGCTGTCCGATGATGCGAGAAAGGCGGCCACCGCCCCAATCTCCGCCGGATCAGCCATGCGCTGGAGCGGAGTCATCGAGGCGAAGACTTTTTGGCCCTCCTCGCCTAGCGATTCCTTCGCGAGCTCGGTTGCCGTCGCTCCGGGCGACAGCACGTTTACCCGGATGCCGGTGCCCTTCAGGTCCTCCGCCCAGGTCCGCGCGAGGTTGCGCACTGCCGCCTTACTCGCGCTGTAGGCGCTCATTGCCGGGGCGCCCGTGGTGCCAGCGCTCGATCCCGTTAGGATGATCGAACCGCCCTGGCCCATCAGCGGTAGCGCCTTCTGGACCGTGAGGATCGAACCCTTCACATTGGTGTCAAAGATTTCGTCAATGTGCTCAGCGGTGATCTCGCCGAGCGGAAGCTGGCTTCCCGCCCCGGCATTGGCGAAGACGATGTCGAGAGTTCCGCGCTCGGACTTCACCGCCGCGTAGAGTCGGTCGAGGTCGGCCAGATCAGAGACCGAGCCCTTCACCGCGCGGGCATTGGGCCCAAGGTCGGCCACAGCGGCGTCGAGCGCTTCCTGCCTGCGGCCGAAGATGAAGACGAAGGCGCCCTCCTCGATGAATCGCTTTGCTGCGGCGCGGCCGATGCCGGTAGCGCCCCCCGTGATGACTGCAACCTTACCTTCAAGCTTTCCCATGAATTTTCACCCTTTCGTTGTGTTGGACAGCATCTCTGGCCCATTTGCACAGATTGCTGTATCTTATGGATTTCACTGATCCAGTCACCGATTACTGTATTCGGATCAGTGATCCAATAATAATGGATCACTGATCCGTTTGTCAAGGCAACCATGCGAGCTGACGCCAGAAAAAATTGCAGTCATCTACTTGGGGTAATACCAGCGTAGCTGACACCACCCGGTTAGTGGTGTCAGCTATCGTTAGATCATTTGCCAATGGACTACTGTCAATAGAATGGACACCCAAAATCGAGAATTTCAAGCGGGTTTTCGGTACAACCGTTCATACTGATTTGGAGATACATAACCTAGGGAAGAGTGGATTCGTTTTCCATTATAAAAGCATGTAATATATTCGAAAATCTGCTTCTTTGCCTCATGACGGGTTTTGTAGTGGTCTAAGTAAATCAGTTCCTTCTTTAGAATGCTGTGAAAGGATTCGATACAGGCGTTGTCATTAACAGTTCCCCTTGCGGCTCATGCTGCCTTTCATATGGTACTTAACCAGCTTAGCTTGATACTCATGAGATGCGTATTGGCTCCCTTGATCAGAATGATGCAGAACTCCTTTGCCCGGTCGTTGGACACGATAGGCTTGGTCAAGGGACTGAATGACTAACTCTTTAGTCATCCGAGAATCCATGTGGAATCCTACGATTTTGCGGCTGTACAAGTCCATCACGCTCGTCAAATAAAGCCAGCCTTCATCGGTGGGAATATACGTAATATCCGTCATCCACACCTCGTTTGGGGCCCCCGCAACAAACTGCTGGTTTAAAAGGTTCTCATGAACAGGCAGGTGGTGTTTGGAGTTCATAGTTGCTTTGTATTTTTTCACGGTTCTGGACTTTAAACCAAGCTCCTTCATGATTCGCACTACCGTTTTTTCCGACACGGCAACTCCTTGCTGAACCAAAGCTTTATGAATCTTCCGGCTGCCATACAAACGGCGTGAATCCAAAAAAATCCGGCGGATACGTTGTAAGAGCTTTTCCCGTTGTTTTTGGCGTTCTTTATGAATCGTTCGAGTTTGTACCCATTTGTAATAGCCGCTTCGTGAAACGCCAAACACTGCACACATCTTTGCAACACGACACTGGAAGCGGTGATCATATATAAAAGAAAAGATCAGTGTCGGTCTTTGGCAAAGTAGTGCATCGCCTTTTTTAGAATATCGTTCTCCTCTTCCAGATCACGAATGCGTTTGTGGAGTTCTCTTGTGGCTTGTTCCTCTGGCTTCAGGTTCCCGCTGCCAGGGAAAGCCTGTTTCCCATCTTGGTTGTGTTCGGCTACCCAACGATACAGCGTGTTCGCGGAGATGCCCAATTCTCTCGCCCTTGAGAGACAGGTTTACCTTCTTCTTGAATCATTTGAACGGTTTGAACTTTAAAAGTCTTGTCGTAGTTTTTACTCATAGGGACGCACCTCGAATGAATTTGATTTTATTCTCGCATTCTCGATTCTCGGTGTCCACTTTTTAGTCTAGCATCATATTGAGGGAGCTTAATGAAAAGACCAAAGAGAATTAATTAAATACTTATCTAACCAAATAAAAGAGGTTTTTATTGATACAAACAGCGACAGACAACACTTTTATATGTTTACAAAGTGTTGTCTGTCGCTGTTTTATTGATTTCCCACCTAGAGAAACACACATTCCATTGTTCCTACATTGAATTACGTATCTATATAAGTTATTTTTTCACTTTACGTTTGGGTTTCGTTAGGTCAAAACTATGTTTTAGCATATCGTGAAGATCATCCTCCGGAAGGTTTCCATCTAAGATGATCGTATTCCAATGTTCTTTACTCATATGATATCCGGGCTTAACTTCTTCAAATGCGTTTCGAAGGAATTCAGATCGATCAGGATCACATTTCAAGTTAATGCAAAGATGATCATCTTTTTCAAATATTAACGCAAAGATCTTCTCGTTTCCTTTGTGGCGTATGGCTGTCCAACCGTCTCCAAAAGGATGATCCTCATATGAGGCTGGATAAGACAAACAGTATTCTACGATTTCTTCTAATTTCATTTTGATTTTCTCCTATTTATAAAGTTATTATTTTTGATTGTTGTTCTGCTTGTACCATGCTGCAATTTCTTCCATCCTTTGTTTAATTTTAGATTCAGATCCCTGTGTTGTCGGATGGTAATATTCGCGTCCGATCAGGGAGTCTGGCATGGTCTGCATCCTTGTTAGCTTTTCTTCTGTGTCATGGGCATACTGATACCCTTTGCCATAATTTAGCTCTTTCATAAGCTTCGTTGGAGCGTTCCGAAGTTGCAAAGGAACAGGTTCACTCATGGAGTGTAAGGCGTCTTTTTTCGCATAGCGATAAGCCAAGTAAGCTGAATTCGATTTGGGAGCCAGGGTCAGATAAATAACGGCTTGTGTTAGATGAACATCACACTCAGGCATTCCTATAAATTGACATGCCTGGAATACCGAAACAGTGATTTCCAATGCCCTATTGTCTGCCAAACCCACGTCCTCACTTGCAAACCTAACTAGCCTACGAGCGATAAATAAAGGATCTTCACCTGATTCCAACATTCGTGACAACCAATAAATAGATGCATTCACATCACTATTTCGCATGGATTTATGCAATGCAGAAATGATATTGTAGTGTTCTTCTCCATCTTTGTCATACAATAGTGATTTTCGATGAATAATTTGAAGCAGCCCTTCTTTGCTAATTTCAATAGCTTCACCTTGTTTCTCTCCATTTAGCACAGCCATTTCTAAGGTGTTTAATGCCACCCTGGCATCGCCATTTGAATATTCTGCAATAGCAGATAGTACGCCGTCTTCAAAACCGATCTTTTGATCTCCGTATCCTTTAGGATCCAAAATCGCTTTTTCTAACAACTCAACAATATCTTCACTGCTTAATTGATGAAGGACAAATACTTTGCTCCGAGATAGTAAGGCTGAGTTAACTTCAAACGATGGATTTTCGGTTGTCGCGCCGATGAGAATAATGCTTCCTTTTTCCACATACGGAAGAAAAGCATCCTGTTGTGCTTTATTGAAGCGATGAATTTCATCGATGAATAGAAGGGTTTTCTCCCCTAATTGCCTGTTTCCCTCAGCTTCCTTCATTACATTCCGGATATCTTTAATACCGCTAGTTACAGCACTAAAATCAATAAACTTAGACTTGGTTTGATTGGCAATGATTTTAGCTAGTGTTGTTTTGCCAACACCTGGAGGACCCCAAAATATCATAGAAGACACTTGATCATTCTTGATCATATCTTGCAGAACTTTTCCAGGGCCAAGTAAATGTTTCTGGCCTATAAAGTCTTCCAACGATTGAGGACGCACACGATTAGCCAACGGTCGATCATGTTCATTATCAAATAATGTTCCTTGTATCACAGTATCACTCCCTTTTGTAGAAGAAATGTGTTTCCTTAAAACTCTATAATGGTTAAACCAAGTCCTTTTAGATGTGTCCCCCAACCATGTACTTTCGGCATGATAAAAATATATATAATTAAAGGTTCTGCTTTCGGAATTCTACAGGCGTATAGCCAGTTTCCCGTTTGAAAAATTTACTAAAGTGAGTAGTTTCTTGAAAGTTAAGCATTTCTGCAATGTCGCTAATCAAGTAATCTGTATGCATTAATAAACGCTTAGCTTCGAGACTAATTCGAGCTGATATGAAAGCTTTAGCACTTATTCCAACAGCTGCGACTGTAACCCGTGTTAAAGTTTTTTCTGTGCAATTTAAAAGGGCAGCATAGTCACTAACATGATTTAATTTGGCATAATTTTTCTCCACTAATTCTTGAAATTTTAAAAACTTTTGTGAGACCTGAGAAGTAGAAGGGATTTTTTTTTGTTTATGAATAATGTTGAGCCAAGTTACGAATGCATAAAGCTGAAAGCGTAACAACATATGAACATCCTCTTTGGCTACTTGAATTAAAGAGTCTTGAACCATTTGCTCTATCAAAGTGATTGCTCGATGCAGCTCTGTATTATTTAAAGTTAAACTATTAGGCGTTCTTCCAATATCAAACGTTAAATTCAGTTCACTCAACGTAAGTGAAGCAGGAAGAAGGAATTCTTCACGGAATAGAATAACCCATCCGTCCCAGTTTTCATCGTGTCCAAAATTATGGACTTGTCCTGGTGTTACTACTATCAGTGTTCCTTCCTTACAAGGGATGGGTTCAAAATCGATCCATTGAGTACACATTCCTTCCGTGACACAAATGAGCATATAAAATTCATAACGATAAGTGATTTTCATACTATCCTCTGGTGTTCGCTTTTTGAGAGAAGATACACTAAAAATCTCCAGATCGTATGGGTAAGAAAACACTGGTTTATATTTAAGAGGTCTTATATTATTTTCCTGTTTGAATGGATGAACGATTACACGAACCTCCTTTAAGAGTATTTGATGAATCGAAGTGTCCGTAAAGTGTCATTAAATTTCCCGTTTTTGCCTTCATCGAATCTGATAAATGACCTAAAATGATCATATCATAATATTGGGACGAAACAAAACCGGTAGTGTGTAGAAGTAACATGTAATCCTAATGTGAGATACATTAAAGCCAATGATTAGTAGGGTTATGGGATTTTAGTGGTATGTTCTTAACTTAATTAGTTCAATTAAAAAATAACTGTTACGCTAGTGTCTCAGCAAAGCAGCACATATGATCCCTAAATAAAATTTTTACGTTACTCGTAGTGATTGATCCGATAGCTCTTTAATTTAAATGAGTATCAACACCCAAAATAAGGGGGGCTAACATGCAGGTTAATAGCATAACAGCAAAAAAAATCTTAACTGAAATGAAAGGAGATTCCACTGTTGGTTTCACACATTCATTAAATCCTTATAGTGGTTGTGCTTTTGGATGTAGGTATTGTTACGTTAGAGAAATGCCTATTCAAAGGTACAGTGATACTCCCTGGGGAGAATGGGTAAGCATCAAAACAAATGCGGCTGATAATTATCGGAATGAGATGGTCAGTCTCCGCCGAAGAAATAAACCCATTAATCTTTTTATGTCTACTGCAACAGATCCCTATCAACCACTGGAACGGAAGACGGAGCTAACACACTCTATTTTAGAGGAAATGGTCAAACACCCTCCAGATTTCCTTCAGATACAAACACGAAGTCCTCTTGTCGTAAGGGATCTTAATCTATTACTTGAACTAAATCAAAAATGTGAGGTCCTTGTCTCCATGACTATAGAAACAGATCGGGAAGATATGAAACGATTGTTCGCTCCCCATGCTCCGGGTATTAAGTTGCGCTTGAAGGCATTAAAAGAAGTGAATAACGTAGGCATCGCTACCCAAGCTTCCATTTCGCCTGTACTTCCATTCACACCCGATTTTCCTAAAACACTGGAGTCCATCGTTGATCGGATCTACATCGACACACTTAACATTGGAGATGGAACAAGGGGGAAACGTTCCGATCGCCTAGGCATGCCATTTTTGTTTAAAGAGAACGAGTTGTCTGGATGGTATCAAATGGATATTCATCTTAGAGTGGAAAAGTATTTTAAAAAATTTTTTCCGGAAGAAATGATATTCATTTCTTCCGATAAGGTTTATCCCTTAAAAGGAAAAGTACTTGAATAGGCGGGGCCTATCCTTCTTTTAAGGTATAGGAAGATAAAGGAGAATGAACAGTTGAACTTTACAGCAATTGATTTTGAAACCGCAAACTTAAACCGATCGAGTGCGTGCTCTCTGGGTTTAGTTCAAGTTAGAGATGGGATTGTAACAGGTGAATATGAATGGCTAATTGATCCACAACAGCCTTTTAATCGAATGAATATTGCCATCCATGGTATTACACCTTCCATGGTTGACGAGCAACCTATATTTGGAGAACTATGGGCAACCATTGAACCACTACTTTCCGGAGAAATTATTATTGCACATAATGCTGTTTTTGATATAAGCGTGCTAAGGTATTGTTTAGATGCCGCTGAAAAAAGCTATCCAGAGATACAATATTTATGTACGTACAGAATGGGCAAAAAGCTGCTACAAGAGCTATCCTCCCATAAATTAAACATCATCTCCAACCATTTCGGAATTCGTCTAAATCACCATAACGCACTCGATGATGCTCGGGCGTGTGCCCAAATTATGTTGAATTTAATGGAACAGCAAAAGGAATGTGATCCGCTGCTTTTTGCGAAATCCCTGGGATTTCAGGCGGGATCACTGTATTCAGGTGGGTATACGCCTTTCAGGAAACATAAAATCAATCAAAAACAGGTGAAAAATAAAGCGGAATAGATTTAAATGGACGTTTCCCGTTAGGTTTACGCTAGCGTTTAGTCTACAACTTTATTATTTCGGTTTATCAAGACCTAAATTTAAGAAAGTTAGATATAATAAAGGGTTTCACATATTAGTCATGACTAATATGTGAAACCCTTTATGTTCAACTATCGTTCCCCGTTAGCTTAGTCTGATTTATCAACTTTTTTCTGTAGGTTCATAAAATTTAGATCTACCCACACATTTAAAACTTCATATTCATTAAGATCTTCCTCGGACGAAGTGAATTCTTTGTCATTCATCAGTCCTACCAACCCCTTTGTCTGCCATATATAAGTTATTTCGCTTGAAGAAATTGATATAAAAAACCGCCGATAGTTCCTCAACAATACAATATATCTTTTCATGTACCCTTGGCCTATTTATTTGTCTCCGGCTTCTCTCAGATTCTGCTCGCGACAGACACCCTTGCCCTTGGCTAACGGTAGGTGTTCACTAGCCCCCGTTCATGACTTACACCTTAAAGATGATGCCCATGCTTGGCGTACCAGCAAAAAAAAGCATCGCCATCAAATTGAGGCGATGCTTTTAGAGTGTTACATATACTTATCAATCATCTCCTGCGGAATCTTTTTTCCATGGTCATAAATACAATCATCATCTGCTTCGATTCTTCTTAAAACACGGGCCGGTGAGCCGACCACAATTGTATTTTCTTCTACATCATGTGTAACAACGCTACCCGCTCCGACAATCGAATTGTCACCTATTCTAACTCCCGGAAGGACAATGGCCCCGGCTCCCAGCCAGACATTTTTTCCGATATGAACCGGTTTATTATATTGGATCTTGTGAATCCTCAATTTGGGAGAGACGGGATGGATTGCCGTAACAATGGAGACATTGGGGCCGATCATGCAATCATCGCCAATAAAGATATCTCCATCATCGACTAAATTCACATTGAAGTTGATAAAGACATTCCTTCCGACATGGACGTGACGAAGTCCGCAGTTTGCATAGATGGGCGGGATAATATATAAGCCTTCGCCATAGGTACCCACAGCCTCTTGTAAAAGCCTTTTTCTTTCTTCGAGCCCCTCTTTGGTTTCCGGTGTGCTGTTGAATTCATTCAGCTTTTGAACAAGCGTATGCTGGTAAGCAATGAATTCTTCGTCTACACTATCGTACATTTCTCCGGAATTCAGCATTTCATGATATTTTGTGTTTTTTTGTCTATTCATAATTCTCCTCCATTTGTAACTATTCAAGATTCTATACTTTCGAATACCGCCATCTTCAAATACCTGCCGGTCTTTGAATCCGGGCAGCTCATCAATTTGTCGGGTGTCCCGCAGAATAATACCTCACCGCCTTCACTTCCGCCATCCGGTCCCATGTCAATCACCCAGTCAGCCTGAGAAATCAGTTCCAACCTGTGCTCTACGATGATCACGGTGTTGTGATTAGCAACTAACTGCCTGAGGAGGTTGAGTAATTTCTCTATGTCCCGGTTGTGCAAGCCCATGCTAGGTTCATCCAGAATGTAAATATTACCTTCCTTGTATAGCTCACTAGACAGCTTGACACGCTGGATTTCCCCACCGGACAGAGTGCTGGTAGGCTGTCCCAGTGTAAGATACCCAAGGCCCACGTCCAACATGCACTGAAGAGGCTTACGTATCTTGTCTTCCTCAAAGAACTCCATCGCCTGCTCAATCGTGAGATCTATAATCTTCTCGATATTCATTCCGTGGTAGGTATAACTTAGAGCGGTCGGATTATAGCGATGACCGCTACATTCCTCGCATAAGACGACGACAGGCTCTGCAAAAGCCATATCATAGGATATTTTTCCTGTTCCTTTGCAAACTGGACAGGCACCTTTGGAATTAAAGCTGAACCATCCGGCTCCTACGCCGTTATCTTTGGCAAATAATTTACGTATCTCATCCATCACTCCTGTGTATGTAGCCGGAGTAGAACGGATGGACGTACCGATAGGCTTTTGATCAATAACGACCGCCTCCGGATAATACTCTGCAAATTCACGGCATGCCAGCGAACTTTTTCCAGAACCGGCCACACCGGTGATTGCCGTCAGTATACCTTTGGGGATGGTTACATGAACGTGTTTCAAGTTATGACTATGCGCATCCTTAATCTCAAAGCCCTCTTTCCATGGCAAGGGAGTTGGATTGATTTCGATTTTCTTTTTCATAGCCTGTGCAGTTAATCTGTTCGCTAGACTAAGTCCTGGTAAGTCCCCTTCGTAGACAATCTCACCGCCCTGAGTTCCAGCCAAAGGTCCCAACTCGATGATGTGGTCAGCCAGAGAAAGCATCTGACGGCTGTGCTCTACCACAAGGACATTATTATGCTTGTCACGAAGATTCATAAGGAGCTTGCCAATCCGCTCAGCATCAGCAGGATGCAATCCGGCAGTAGGCTCATCGAAAATATAGGTGATATTGCTCAGACTGCTGCCAAGATTCTGTACCATTTTGATTCTTTGGGCTTCTCCGCCGGAAAGTGTGTTGGTCTGGCGGAGAAGCGACAGATAGCCGATTCCCACCTCCACCATGCGCACTAAAAAAGATGAAATCTGCTTTGCTAAGGAAATACCCATGGGGTCATCGATTTCCTTCAGCACGATCAACAAGTCGCACACGGACATTTCCATATAGTCAACGATGTTATGACCATTAATTTTTGAGGCTAGAGCCTTTGGATTCAGTCCTGTGCAGTCACAAACGTTACAGGGTCCTTTGTAAACGTGAGATAGGATCTCATCCTGTAAGCCTTTCTTTAATTTGGAAATGTCCCGATTGAGGTAGAGTCTGCGGAAACGGGGAATCACCCCTTCGTAATCCACCCGATCAATTCTCCCGGTATTATTGGAACGCACTTCAATTTTTACCGTATCCTTTGTACCATAACGCAAGACTTCCCATTCTTCGGGTGAAAAATCCCTTAACTTTTTATCCGGATCAAGGAATGGATTGGTTAAATACAGGTAGCTCTGCCAACCGGCAGAAAACTGGCTGAACAATATAGCACTTTCCCTCAAGGTCGTATCCTTATCAAAAAGGCTGTCTTCCTTTAGCTCCAATCGCTCTCCGAGGCCGGTGCAGCTTGGACACATCCCCATCGGATGATTAAACGAATAAGCCATAGAACCACCTGCGCCGGGATTTCCGATACGAGAGAACAAAAGCCTGATAAGCGGTGCTACATCAACAGCCGTCCCCACCGTTGAACGGGCGCTGCCCCCGATTGCTTTCTGATCTACGAAAATTGCGGGTGTTATATTATTAATGGCAGATACCTTCGGCCTCTCATAGTGAGGCATTTTATTCCGGAGGAACATCGGATAAGAAGCCTGCCATTGTCTGCTGCTTTCTACCGCAATTGTGTCAAATGCCAGAGAGCTCTTGCCGGATCCGGAGACGCCCGCGAATACTACAAGTTTTCCTTTCGGAATCGTCACATCAATGTGTTTCAGGTTGTTTTCAGACGCACCGATGATTTCAATATTATCAGCGGTTCCATTATTCCTTTCCACGTACGCACCTTCCCACCTTCCCAGCTGTCTCATGCTTTTATAGATGCGCTGGATTTCTTTGTATTTTTTAATATGATTTTGTCTTTTAACAGGCATCAATAATTACAGCCAGCATTGACAGTACCCCGAACACATATTACGATTATAGAACCGAAATACACTATTAAAAAGCAATTATCATGCATTTTTATATCAAGATAGTACCAAAAATATTGGAGGTCAAATTATGCAATTCAAAACCTTACAGATAGGGGATGATTCACGGGAACGTATTTCATACAGTAGCTACTCCATTCCGCTGTCCATTTGTATTGATAACTTCGATGACTACTTTCGAAGAGAATGGAGCTGTCATTGGCATGAAGAATTTGAATTTGGTGTCGTCTTAAAGGGAACGATTGAATATACAATTTATGATGGTCAGGAACAAGTAGCCACCAAAGTTCTTCTGCATCAGGGTGATGGCATCTATATCAGCACCGGCTGCCTTCACAGCGCAAAAGCAATGGAGCCTGGTGCTGTTTTAGCAGGTTTTGTGTTTCCTATCACATTTTTTGATATCAAGCCCTTTGAGAATCTCTACAGTCAAAGTATTTGCCCGATCATAGAATCCGGAATTACTAATATGATCCTGCATGCCGGGGATCTGAATGACCAGCCACTGCTATCCAGTATGAAAGAGCTCTGTTCCATTACCGATCAGGAAATCGGATATGAACTGCACGGTATTGAAATGGTCTGCAAAATCTGGCGGCTCCTCACCATTAGAATTTCACGGGATAAAAAAGAAATGCGCACGCCATCTGCCAATCAAGTGCAGGCGCAGCGTTTGAAAGAAGTTGTGACTTTTATACATGCACAATTCAACGAACATATCAGCGTTGATGATATGGCCAGATCCGCAAGAATCAGCCGGACGGAGTGCTTTCGTTGCTTTCAGGCAATTTTAGGGAAATCCCCGATGGAATATGTGACAGAATACCGTTTATCTATGGCTACGATGATGCTGGCCAGTACCAACCGGACAGTTTCTGATATTGCTTCTTCCTGCGGCTTTAACACCCTCAGCTACTTTTGCAAATTGTTCCGGGAACAGTGCGGGCTATCGCCGAAAAAATATCGGGAACAGGCTCATGGTCGCCGTTAAGTGTCAAGAACACCTCTTGGTTGATCGCCACCATATTTGCTGGCCATACCGGGTCGCGTGGTTCAGATCGAGGACCACTTTGACGATGGTCCTCTCTTCCTCGGCATTCAGCCTCTGCAGGAGTTTCAGGACCTCCAGCTGATGGCCCATATGCAGGAAGGTGGTGTGCTCATCCAGGAAGAGATTGTTGTCTGCTGGGCAGCACCATAGCGATCCATGCACGCTGGTGCTGGCCCTATTCAAACGAAAAGGCTTTTCCGGCAGCGGCCGCCTGCGGAAAAGCCTTTTTTGTTGTCCCGGATGATTAGTTGATCGGAATATAGAGATCTACAACAAATCTTTTGCATCCCTCCGCCCCATGTATTGCTATTTTTTTACATTTTCCACTCTCAAATTAATCCCCATTTGTCTAGAGACACAATTAATTAGATCGTAAGCATAAGACCAGTATTGGCGTCCTCCATCATATACTCTTTCACAAAGTTCAGTAGCAGTAAGTGTAAACTGCACAGCAAGTTGATTAGGGTCATTAATATGGGCAAAAGTAACAAAAGTTCTCGTAGCAGCTTGTTCATCTTTAGCCGTATGCAGGGTAAATGCATTTAACAAACTTTCTCTGTCTTTCAGGTATCGTAAGCTCGCAATATCAACTCCAATATGGTAATAGTGTCGCTTTTTACTACGTTATAAACTATTTCTTCAATTTCCTTTAGGAACTCTATATCAACTGAATCTTGATACAAAGCCTCGTATAGCTTATCGTATGTTTGCAGTTTCATATAGACTCTTATTGATTCCTCATTACCAACTGGAATAGATTTTTCCCTAGGTGGTGTAGTCTCTGGGTTTATTACCTCCCTACTCCAGTCAATGAACCACATATTACCAATCATTGGCTCTGCTTTTGTATCAATAATCTGTTTAACATTGTATAGAATGATTTTATATTTTCACCGCTTAAACTGTAACCTATGAAAATAATTGGATGTTCCATGAAATATGTAAATAGTTTAACAATTAAATAGATTTGCTTCTTGAAAAAGTTTTCGTAATCTTGCTGTTCAAAGGTCGGGAGCTGAGGCATTCGATATCTTCCCTCTTGTTGGACGTGCGCACCATCACGGCATCCTCCTTCACTCCAAGGCCGATGGGGTTGACCAAAATGTCCGAAATATGTCAGTCATAGTCTGGGTTTCACCTTTTATTATTATAAATAATGACCTAAAATGATCATATAACCTTACCTATGAAAGGAGCAATACAAATGAAACCTGACCACACCCTCAACGGAAGGACCGAACACATGAACAATACCGATACCGCTGCCCGAGCGATCCGCTCCTGGCTAGGCATCCCCTACGCCAGTGCAGAACGCTTCCGCCGCCCCATTTTGCTGCCGTTCAACCCGGCCCTGCCATACGACCAGAAGGGACCCGCACCGCTGCAACCCGGCGACAATAGCTGGTTGGAGGCCGACAACGGATTCAGCGAGGACTGCCTAAATCTCAACGTCTGGGCACCCGAAGACGCTGGCGACGATCCGCTCCCCGTGATCGTCTATATCTACGGTGGCGGCTTCGAACGCGGCGCGAACACCCAGACCACTTCGAACGCCTCAGGTCTTGCCGCGACCGGCCGCGCCATCGGGGTGTCCCTGAACTACCGGCTCGGCCCGTTCGGCTGGCTTTCGCTCTCCCAGTACGGTGGCGCGTTCGCGGACGCCACCAACCTCGGCCTGCAGGACATCATCACCGCGCTCAGATGGGTGCAGGAGAACATAGCCCGCTTCGGTGGCGATCCTCAGAATGTTACCGTCACTGGACATAGCGCTGGAGCATACTCAGCGATCGCGCTCCTCGCTGCCCCGGCGGCCGACGGCCTGTACCACCGCCTTGCGGCCTTCTCCGGCGGTGCGTCCCGCATTGTGCCTGCTTGGTGGGCCGAAGAGCTCGCGATCACGTTCCTCACCGAACTCGGCATCGCGGACGATCCCGAACAACTGCTCACCCTGGATGGGAAGCTCCTCGCCGAGACGCTCATCAAGGTTAGCCCGCGCGACATCGGCGACAAAAACGGCATCGATAACACGACTATAGGCATCGTGAACGACCACTCTCAGACCGGGGCCATTCTCGTAGACACGCCGCTGCGTGTCCTCGAATCGGGGCGTCACCGTGACATCGACATTCTCTTTAGCACGGCGACGAACGAGGCGGACTGGTGGGTTATCAACGCGACCGAGACGTTCGACCCGGGCAGCATCGATAACCTCGTTGACGAGCTGGTAACGAAGTCGCGGATCCCCCGAAGCCGTGCTCGGCGCATCGTCGCCGCCTACGACGTCAACGGACGCACTCCGGTCGAGGTCCGCGGGGCGCTCTTTACCGACTACTTCTTTACCCTACCCGCCGCCCGTGCGGCACTCGCCCACGCCGCCGCAGGCGGCACGGAGATGTACGGCATTGTCGGCCAGCAACGCCCCCGACATAGCGACGAGCAAGCCATCCGGGACACCTTCGTCCGCGACGCCCTCCTCGACTTCGCCGCAGGCAACCACGACCGGCTTTGGAACTCCGTGACCACGGAACCCACCTCACATGGCATCGGCAACCCACCATACGACCCCACCGCCCATGCTGCCGAAGTCCTGCGCACCTTCGCGGGCATCGAACGGACCTAAGCTGCCCCAAACGCGCACGGGGTCGCGCACCAATCCAACTCACTTAGCAGCGCCAGCGGCCCCGCCGGCAGCACGTGAGAACAGCTTCATGACCAGGAAATTGACCATGACCACCAGGACCGGGATAAGGAAATAGTTGGCCAGTTGACGCAGCCAGGAATTGAAGAAGCCGGCTGTCGCCTAGAGGCTCAGGACGAACGCTGGCGGCGTGCCTAATACATGCAAGTCGAGCGGTCCCTTCGGGGGGATAGTGGTGGACGGGTGAGTAACACGTAGGCAACCTGCCTGTAAGATCGGGATAACTATCGGAAACGATAGCTAAGACCGGATAGCTGGTTTTCTCGCATGAGGGAATCATGAAACACGGAGCGATCTGTGGCTTACAGATGGGCCTGCGGCGCATTAGCTGGGGGTAGTACCAGCGTCTCTGTCACTAGGGCAAAATGGATGGATAAATATGTGAGATATAAGCGCTGGGACTTTCGCTATGATTGGAGAAATACCAGCGTAGGTGTCACTACGCGCAAACGTATGGAGTAAACCTACATTTATCGTGTCGGTGTCCAATTCGGCAATCGGTACAAGTTTTTGTCCTTGACTCGGGACAAGAACTTGTACCCTTTATGAGATTCCCAGTAATTTTGATGAACCTATTTTTGCTTCTCTACGCTAACCTGCCGTTACCTTAAAGAAAAAGCAGCCGGTCGTTTTGGACAGCTGCTATCGTATTACTATAGTTTCCCCTAGCTGAAAACTTGGCTTCAATCCACTGCGAAGCGTTAACGGTTTCATAAGGAGTTTTTTGACTTAGGTTTCGTAAGTTCAAAGCTATGATGAACCATCTCAAAAATATCATCTTCTTTCATGTTACGATCCAAAAGAATTGTATTCCAGTGCGTTTTGTTCATGTGATAACCAGGTTTAACATCTTCAAAAATGTTGCGTAGGAAATCAACTTTGTTTGGTTCACACTTGAGGTTTAGGCAAAGAGTTTTTTTTGTGAGGTATAACAGTCCATTTTTCATCAAACGGTTGGTCTTCATAGACATCAGAATAGGTTAGGCAATAGGAGATTATTTCCTCCTAATATATTTTATTTTCCTCCTTGCTAAGAATAACTGTTTGTATTATTTTCTTATTAAAACTGTCAATTCCCCTTCAAAAACTACCTCCTCTTTCTCATTAAAAGTTGTTAGTAAAACAGTTACTAATCCTGTTTCATTGCGTTTCTCCCTAAGTTCGGTGACCTTCACAAGTATATATAATTCGTCTCCCGGATATACAGGTTTTATAAATCTGATATTGTTCATAGATGTTCCTGCAATGACCTCATCACCATAATTACCTGTTTCAACCCATAGTTTAAACGAAACTGCTAGGGTTTGAATTCCTGACGCAATGATTCCATTAAATCTTCCCTGTTTCGCTTTGTCCTCGTTTAAGTGCATATATTGGGGATCGAATTCAGACGCAAATCTGATGATATCATCCTTGGACAATCTCAATGACTTGGTTTTAAATTCTTGTCCAATATAAAATTCTTCAAACCGCATTTATTACACCTTCTTTTTCATTTTTTCTATGCATAGTTTATCATTTATGAAACTAACCTGCCCGTTCGTATTATGAGATCAACCAGTTCTTTCTGGTTGATCCTTTTTTCATTTGCATAGAGGATTAAGATAGCCTGGTCGAACGTACCTGCCCGTGCATCGTCTTGGTGGTATTGAGCGATATATAAAAGAAACAAATACCGAGATAAATGTTCCATTTCTAGCTTTCCATTACCTTGATGAAGATGAGGAAATACATTTTTTTGATACCATTAATACCAAAGCGAAAGGCATTGGAACCTCTTTGAGTAAGTATTTGCGACGTAATGACGATAATTATAGCTGGATAGCGACTGAGCTAGTAACGCGTCCTGAAAGTCCTTTCCACAATATTGGGAGTATCATCGGTAAACGTACTCGAGGAAGGCATGTTACTCTTCAAAATCTGTATAGAACACTCCAACATCTATTCAAAGAACAAAAATTTTTAGGTATGACGAATGAAGAGAAATATCAAATAGCTTTAAATTATTATCGGTATATCAAAGATGTTTTTGCGAATGAATGGATCAATTATGGGGATTACCGCATAACACATATTGTTTGTTTGGATGCTCTTTCAATTGCTGGAGCAAAAGTTCTAACCAAATGTGTTAATGATCGTGGAAGAATGAATTATGATTTGATGCATAAGTACGTGAACAGACTTACATCATTAAACTGGTCTTCAGAAGGACCTTTAAAATATATAAAAGGCGTGAGTGGGTCAAAATCTTTAGCAATAGATCTAATCGATCTAATATTACCTTCTTCCTAACTTGAAATACAGAAGGACTATTCCACTGAAGTGGTAGTCCTTTATTTTATTTCTTTTTAATATTTCTTTGAGACTCAATGGCCTTAGCCATAAAAATATAACAATGCTCACACTAAAATTTCTGAAAATGGAAAGAATGAAATCTAGGATATAAGGGGGCGGGATAAGATATGGAACTAGAGCCAATCATTCCATTTGAACCAACCAGGATGCAGAATCCTCCATCAGGAACCAACTGGGTAGCCCAAGTAAAATGGGATGGGGTAAGAATTTTACACTACTGTGATGGGAATGAATCTCGATTATTCAATCGTAAATTGAATGAACGTACGCTGCAGTATCCTGAATTACTTGACACTAACTCCTTCTGCAAAGCTGGTTCTGTCATTCTTGATGGAGAGGTCATTGCCTTTGACAACACTAAGCCTTCCTTTCATGAAGTTATGAAAAGGGATCGTTTGAAACAAGAACAAAGTATAAAGCATTCCTTAAACATAACCCCTGTGACCTATATGATTTTTGACATCTTGTTTTACAACGGTACCTGGGTTACTGATAAATCATTAGAGTTTAGACAACAACTGCTCGATCAAATTATCGTACCGAGAAATAATATACAAATTGTACAAAACTTCAGCGATGGAACAGCTCTTTTTAATCTTATGGGTCAATATCAAATGGAAGGTGTAGTCTATAAGGATATATCCAGTAAATACAGAATAAATGGTAAAGATGCTCGATGGAGAAAGCATAAAATTGTGAATGATCTTTTTGCTGTTGTAGGTGGAATAACGCGAAGTAACCATATTGTAAATTCACTTTTATTAGGTCTGTATACCGATAAAGGCGACTTTATCTATATCGGTAGTGCAGGTACAGGGAAATTAACACGTCATGATTGGGCGTTCATTACTGAAAAAACGAATAAGATTGTTTCAGCAAAACGTCCATTCTCAAATGATCCCGAGAAATCCAAAGATGTTATCTGGGTAAAACCAGAGTTAACCGTGAAGGTTGAATATCTTGAGTTTACTTCCGGTGGAACTATGAGACATCCCAGTATTCAAACTATTATTGATGTTGATAAAAATGAATGCACAATAAATCAAATACTCAAGTAAGTTAGTGTACATAATTCATGCCTTAATGTACAACGCGTTATTTATGTACATGTATTTACTAATCCTCGTTACCCTTATAAAACAAGAAAAGATATAAATTTTTACGATTAATGTTCATAACTTTTATGTAGATACTAATCAAACGTTTGGACAGTCCTTACACATTTGGCGGGAAGGATGGGCGATGGGTTAAGGTCAAGAATTACGGCGATAGCATCGCTGTCATTGGAGGCTACACTTTAAACGGAGGTGTCATCAATGCTGTGTTGCTGGGGCTGTACGACAAGCAAGGAGGGCTGCGCTACATTGGACATGCAGGCACAGGGAAGCTTACGCGAGAGGACTGGCGTCAGCTTACGGAGCGACTAAGACCGCATACCATTTCAGTGCGGCCTTTTGTCAATGAGCCGGAACGTCATCGGGATGCAATATGGGTACAACCTATGTATACCGCCAAGGTTCAATACAGTGAGTGGCGATGGCAGGAAGGGCGTACCCTCCGTCAGCCCTCTATACAGGCTTTTGTAAATCAGGACGCAGGGCAGTGCATTGGACCTTGGTCATGATAAGTTGGGCAAATATATTTTAAAAAAAGCGGAATAAAGTTTGTATAAATCATTGCAACCAGTGGTTAATTAAATTACAGTTAACTAATTAACTACATCGAGGTGGATCGCATGTTCTTTTTCTTGGACTCCGAAATTCGTCAACTGGCCTATAATCTGTTTCCAGGTGGCAATAAACCGGTTGGTGTTTTGGTAGAGCTATTTTCTATAACGTATGAAATTCGTAAAGGCATGGAGAAACGTTCACGTGAATTCGGGCTCTCCTATGGGCAATATATAGCGCTTTGTGTGCTTTCTGCGCAAAGAGACGAAATGTCATCCCCTTCTGCATTGGCTGAGAAGATGGGTGTAAGCCGGGCAGCGATCAGTTCCATGGTCATTTCCCTTGAACAAGATGGCTACATTAACAAATACGATGATCCGAATGACAAGCGTGGCATCTTTGTTTCTCTGAACGATAAAGGAAGAGGCAAGATCAATCAAATGGACCCTTTTTTCATAGGACTGGCCTCACGCCTGATGTCGGACTTTAGCGAGTCGGAAATCTGCCAGTTTGAAACCTATCTGTCACGCGTACGGTCTGCATTTGAAGATGTGAAAGGTTCGCGTCTAACTGATCCCGGGGAGGGAGGAGAAAAATGGTGCGAAGACTGAAACAAAGGCTGTTCGTCAAGCTTGCGCGTATATCCGCTGGCAGAATGGTGGCGGCGTCTGATTTCAAGCCATCTCATTCTCCGAAGGTGCACCGGGAAGAACGAATCATCCCCACTTCTGTAGGTGACTCCAGGGTACTTGTATATGAGCCTGCCAACCGGACTGGCGATCCACTGCCTGTATTCGTCAATTTTCATGGTAGCGGCTTTGTGATGGGCAGTGCAGAAATGGATGATGCCTGGTGCCCGGTCATTGCCGAACGTGCCAATTGTGTCGTCGTTAATGTCGATTACCGCTTGGCCCCGGAGCATAAATTCCCTATTCCGTTACAGGAGAGCTATGATGTTACCAAATGGTTGTACAAGCATCCTGATGTACTGAACGTCAATCCCCAGCTCATTGCCGTCGGAGGACATAGTGCGGGCGGAAACCTTGCCGCAGCGATTTGTCTAATGGCCCGGGATCGCAAGGAATTTCCCATCGTATATCAGGTGCTGGATTATCCTCCTCTGGATATCGCCACCGATCCGAAGCTGAAGCCTCAATTCGAGCAGGCGATTCCGCCGCGTATCGCAAAAATTTTTAATGACAGCTATTTGCACACGCCGGATGAGGCACGAAACCCGTTGGTTTCGCCTGTTTATGCAGAATCACTACATAATCTTCCACCTGCACTGATTATAACCGCCGAGCTGGACTCCTTGGCCGACGAAGCCGAGTTATACGCCAAACGGCTGATTGAAGCGGATGTACCCGTGACCTATAAAAAATATATGGGCGCTGCCCATGCCTTTACACATAGCGGTGATCTCGCCCTAGCCGAGAGCGCCTGGCATTTGATGAGTGATCAGTTGAAAATGGCCTTTGAATTTCGCATCGGAGATGTACTGTCGGAACTAAAGAAATAAAAAAAGAAGCCCCTGCCTCCGCTGCTATAATGCAGTGCTGGATTCAGGTGGCTTCTTTTGTATTGTAGCCTGCTTCCGAATTACAGACTGTTAAAAGCGTCTGTCAATACAGGTACGATCTGCGATTTGCGGGATACGACACCTTTCAGAACGGCTTTATTGTCGTCAAGCTGCACATTGTAGGCTTTTTCGACCGCTTGTGCTTGGCTTCCCAGCGCAATACCAATGGAATCACTGTTCACAATATCTGTTACGACGAACAGGAACAGGTCCAGGTTTTTAGCTGCAATTGTTTGGGACAGCGCTACTTCCAGCTCGGACTGACGGGACAGCACGTCGTTCACATCTACCGCGTTCACTTGCGCAATTTCCACTTTGCGTCCGTTCATCTGGAATTCCTTCGCATCCAGACTCACCAGCTGTTCAATTGTGTGACCGCTCAGATCAGCTCCTGCTTTCAGCAGATCGAAACCATAGCTATCTGCATCCACACCAGCGATTTCAGCCAGTTCACGGGCAGCAGCTACGTCTTGGTCGGTGCAGGTTGGGGATTTGAACAACAGGGAATCGGAAATGATCGCGGACAGCATCAGACCTGCGATTTCTTTCGGAACCGCTATCCCGTTTTCCTTGTAAAGCTTGTTCAAAATCGTGGCTGTGCAGCCTACAGGCTCAGCGCGGAAGTACAACGGCTGGCTTGTTTCAAAGTTAGCGATCCGGTGATGGTCGATGACTTCAGTTACACGCACTTTGTCAATGTCAACCGCACTTTGCTGGCGTTCATTATGATCGACCAGAATAACGCTCTCTGTTTCCGCAGCAACCTGTTCAACCAGACGCGGCGCACTCACTTTGAAATAATCCAGTGCATACTGCGTTTCCCCGTTTACCTCGCCCAGACGAATCGGCTCCACGTCCGCACCCAGTTTGGTTTTCAAGTCTGCATAAGCAATAGCTGAGCAAATGGTATCCGTATCCGGATTTTTATGCCCGAAAATCAATGTTTTTGCCAACATAATCGACTCCTTTGCACTAAGCATTTTATATCCTCATAAAATATCAACAATTCCAATGCAGATTATATCATTAAATCTCGTATTCTCCCATTCCCCTTTGAATGATTTCAAAATTAATCTAGTAAATTCATAACATTTCCATGGAATATGCACGTGAAGTTAACCTTATTTTTTCTAAAAATATAAAAAACATATAGTAATATATCCCACTAACATGGTAAGATATTCCTCAAAACTGGCAAGTTAGTCACCAGTGGTCAATTCTATCATTTGAATCTTGAGGGAGGCGTGAGAACTTCGACAGTGGCTTCAAATCCTAGTATGTAGACAAATCATATTTTGATTGAAAAGAGGGAAATCTTTGAAAAAGCCTATCATTTTGAGAAAAATTCCTGTCGTAACACTCGCTCTTGCCTTGACGGTAAGCTTGTCTCTTCCATCTGTCAGTTCTGCTGCTACCGTAGACCTGCAAACCCGTTCATTTTTAGAAGCACAGGAAACTTTGACTTCCGAAGCAACACCGGCGTTCATTTCGCCAGAGCTGAGTACCACTTCCCCCCAGCAGGTCAGAGTCATCGTACAGCTTGATGGCGAACCACTAGCCGTGGACAAATATGCGGCACAGTCGGGCAATCAGACTTTCACAGCTCGATCCGAACAAAAAGCGGAATCCGCTATCGTCAATGAGCAAACAACGTTCGTGGATAGAGCGGCAGAGCACAGCATTCCCCTTCAGGTGAATTACCAGTACAACACGGTACTTAACGGTTTGGAGGTTACGCTTCCAGCCAATAAAATTCCGGAACTGGCAAAACTGCCAGGCGTAAAATCCATCCACGAAAACAAGACGTACTATTCCATCCCCGTACAGGACCCGCCGACACTCACCGCCAGCGAAGCAACGTATGATAACGCACCGCTGGATCAGATTGGCGTTCCTGAAGCCTGGGCTAAAGGTTGGACAGGCGAAGGGATTAAGGTCGGGGTTATTGATACCGGAATCGATTATGAGCACCCGGATTTAAAAGCAGCTTACAAGGGTGGATATGACTCTTTTGAGCAGGACAACGATCCATACGAGGAGCCTTTCCTTGAAAAAGAGAATGACCCGTACGGCACAGGTTTTGCCGGAACAACTCACGGTACGCACGTCTCCGGTACGATTGCTGGCCAGGCCGCTAATAAAACAGCAGATATTGTACAAAAGGGTATTGCCTATAAATCGGACTTATACGTATATAAAGTGCTTGGACGCAATACCAAAACCGGGCGTTCCTCCGGTTCCTCCGCACAGGTCATTGACGGTATTGAACGCGCTGTCAAGGATGGCATGAACGTGATTAACCTGTCCCTCGGCTCAGACTCCGAGAAGGACCCGAACTCCCCGGACTCCATTGCCATTAATAATGCGGTGCTTTCCGGTGTAGTTGCTGTCATTGCGAATGGTAATGCGGCACAAGACGGGAATTATTATTATTCAATGGGTTCCCCTGCCTCATCCCAGTTGGCCATTTCCGTTGGTGCGGCAACCTCGCCGAGCAAAAGCTTCTCAGGCACAGCTTCAGTAACCCGTGATTCCTATTGGGAAGCGAATGGTGAATTGAAGAAAACAGTAACCGCCGATGCTTATGCGCATTACGGGTTTAATCTGATGGGCTGGGGGACAGGCCAAGAGGATTTTGCTTCAATTCTGGGAACTGCCCCTTATGAACTGGTATATGCAAATTTGGGGCAGCCTGATGATTTTGAAGGAAAAGATGTAGCCGGAAAAATTGTCCTCGTGTCACGTGGAAGCCTGACATTCGTGGATAAAATTGCAAATGCAAAAGAAAACGGCGCAAAAGCCGTAATCATTTTTAACGGGAGAGCAAAAACGACTGACATCACGCAGGCTGATTTGACAGACTCCATTCCGAGTCTAGATAGCAACGTAAACGCTAACCAGGGCGACAGCTTTGATTTTATTCCAACCTTTGATATGAAAGGTAAGGAAGGTCGCGCGCTGGCTAAACAACTCGTCGACAACGCCGGAGAAAAGTTCTCTGTCTCCTTCGGAGAGAAGTTTATTCGCACAGATAATGCAGGCAATACGATGGCTGGATTCAGCTCCCGTGGGCCGAACGGCGACGAGTTGCTTAGCATCAAGCCGGATGTGAGTGCACCGGGGGTCGGCATTTTGTCAACCTATCCTGCTTTCGCCAAGTTCTATCCGGATGCCTCTTATGATCATGCTTACAAACGTAGCAACGGAACCAGTATGGCTTCTCCGCATGTAGCCGGACTTGCTGTATTGCTGAAGCAGCAGCATCCAAACTGGACGCCGTTCGATATCCGTGCTGCTCTGGCGAACACGTCGGATACGCTTTACGATGAGGCTCAAATCCAATACGATGTGTATTCCCAAGGTGCAGGACTTGTAAACATCGCCAATGCGATTCAGACCCCAGCCCTGCTGGAAACTGTTGAAAAAATTACGATTCTCGATAAGAACTTCAATCGGCAAGAGGTCGTGAACTACAATCCTTCCGCCAGCTTCGGGATCTTAAAACCAGGCAGTGATGCGAAGCAAATACAATTGCAGCTTAAAAATCTGTCCGCAAACAGCGTACAGTATGAAGCCAGCTACATTTTGCATGATCATGTAACTTCTGATCCTGCCAAGCCCGTTGCCACGCCTAACGTGAGCAATATCGCTGTTCAGTTGCAAGGTGTTGGCACGAATGGGGCGCTCTCGGCAGAAGCGGGTAAATCCCAACCGTTCTTCCTGTCCGTACAGCCAAGCTCAAGTGCAGCTACAGGCGTATATGAGGGAGAAGTTATCCTGAAAAGCGCCGGACTGCCTACATTGCATCTGCCATTCGTCGTTCATGTCGGCAAGGAAAATCCGCCCACAGGCTTCGGCTTGCAGGATCTGAGTATAACCAACCCGATTATTTATCCAAACCGTACAGGCGCTCAACGCTCAACAGATCTTGCTTTCCGCCTGACCACGGATAAAACAAACCAAATTGCTCTCTATGTATATGGCATAGATGATAAATTAATTGGTCTTATTAATGGAATTACGACTTCCAAGGAACAAGGAGTTAACGCTCGTCTCAAGCAAGGAGCGTATGCTTTCAAAGGCATTGACGGAAGCTATGTCGAATACGATGCCAACGGAAAACCTGTTCTGGATGCCAGCGGTCAGCCCGTTATTCAGCATTTGAAGGACGGTGTGTATAAGCTGGAGGTTAATTCGCCGGAACTGAATGCGAAAGGCGAAGTCGAGACCAATACTGACGGCCCTAAATTTTTCACCGCTATGAAGGCCATTCGCGTCGACAATAGCGCTGCCTCCAGCAGTGGCGGAGGTGGAAGTGCAGGTGGAGGTGGCGGCAGAAGTAATACTACACCTTCCGCTTCAACCACCACATCCACCCCTGTCGCTACATCTGCACCTTCACTTCAATCCGTAGTGAAGCAAGGACAGGCGGTAAAAGCAGTAGCTACAACTGTCTCGGTGAATAATAACGTACAGTCACTGACTGTAACCGATGCAGATTTGCAGGCTACTGTGACGGCAGCAGGCTCCAGCCCAATAGCCATCGTCCTGTCGGCCAGCAGCCAAGCGGGTCAAACGACCAAAGCAGCACTGACTTCCGCCCAACTGACAATGCTGGGCAAGGCTCCGGCAGGAAGCAGCCTGATCGTGAGCAACACAGGATCTTCCCTGGCTTTGCCGATATCTGCATTGAAAAACGCTCCTGCTGGTGCAGGCATTGAAGTAGTAATCAGCAGCCAGGCACAGGAAAGCAACACATTTACGAGCAAGCTGAAAGGGTCGACTGTGATTGGCACCCCTGTAGGGTTTGAAGCTAATGTGGTCACTGGCGGCAAGAGCGAACCGCTTAAGGTTGCGCCAGGACAGTTCATTAGTCGTTCCTTCACCGTACCTGGCCAAATTGAGTCGAATACAGCCGGTGTTCTCTATACAGCTAACGGAAATGTCTCCCCGGTTCCATCCGTCTTTACCAAGCAGGCAGATGGATCAACAGTCGTTAAGGTAAGCCGTCCGGGCTTCTCGACGTATGCAGCGGCGACTCGTCCCGTTAGCTTTGAAGATATTTCATCGTCGTATGCTCAATCCGAGATTCAGTCGCTTGCGAACAAGCTGCTGATCAACGGCACCACAGACACGGCCTTCTCACCGAAGAAGAACGTGACACGTGCGGAATTTGCAGCCTTGGTAACCCGGGCTCTTGGCCTGACACCGGGTACTGCCGCACCATTCGGCGATATTCCAGCAGGTAGCTGGTATTCCGGCGATGTGGCAGCCGCTTACGAGGCCGGATTGGTCACAGGTCGCAGCGGCGACAAGTTCGATCCGAACGCTAACATCAGTCGTCAGGAAATTGCAGTCGTGCTGAGCAAAGCAGTAGACCTGCTTCAGATCAAAGCATCTGTAGATGGCCCTGCGCGCACACCGTATCATGATGCTTCATCCTTCGCAGGCTACGCCAAGGATAGCATTGAAAAAGTGAGCGCAGCAGGCATTATCAACGGGGCAACCATCAAGGGCTCCTCCTACTTCCAGCCGAACGCGCCTACAACGCGTGAAGCATCTGCCAAGGTGCTGCATGTGCTTTTACAAAAGGCTGCATTGATTAACTAATCCAAACAGCCTCCCGAGCCGCGTTATAAATAACGTTGCCGTTCGGGGGGCTGTTTTTATGTTATACCATAATTTACAATGTTATACGGCCCCCGCTAACGGCAGCGTAACCTTGAATACACTACCTTCTCCCTGCGTACTTGCAGCGGTGATTTTTCCGCCGTGCGCTTCCACAATGGACTGTGTAATCGCCAGACCGAGACCGGCTCCCCCCGAGCTGCGTGTACGTGACTCATCTCCACGGTAAAAGCGTTCAAAAATCCGCTCCAACTGCTCTTTGCTCATACCTGGCCCGTTATCACGAATCTGAATATCCGCCAGCTTTTTCCCGGCAGACAAGTTTACATGGATCACACCTCTTTCCATATCCGTATGCTGAACAGCATTATGGAACAGGTTGAGCATGACCTGCTTGATTTTATCCCCTTCCGCCAGCACTCGCACACCCGCCGTCATATCAAAAATCACTCTTCGTTTACCCGCCAACATCAGAAGCTGCGGCTTCATTTCCAGCAGCAACGCATCCAGCGACATATCTTCCAGCTTCAGCTCCGGCGTCCGGTCCAGCTTAGCCAGCAACAGTAAATCGGAGACAAGCTTGTTCATCCGTTTGGATTCTCCATGCATACTCTCCAGTGCAGATTGAAGCTGCTTTGGATTAGATGCGGCTCCACGAAGCAGCACTTCCAAGAACCCGTGAATCGAAGTGAGCGGGGTGCGCAATTCATGGGAAGCATCCGCAATAAACCGTCTCATCTGCATCTGTAACTCGCGCTCGGCAGCAAATGAATGCTCCAGCCGTTCCAGCATCCCGTTAAAGGATACCGCCAAGCGGTCCACCTCATACTGCCCCTGCTCTGCGTCAAAGCGCTCGGCCAGATTGCCCGCATCAATGCGTTTGACCGCCTCGACCATCCTCGAAAGGGGCACCAACGTTCGCCGCAGCACAGGAAGCATGAGCGCCAGACCAATTGCGAGCGCAATCAGAGATAACAAAATGAAGGTACGTAGCTGGTTAATCAGTTGCTCCTGCATGGAAGTTGTGGATACGCCCATTTGAAGTAAACCTGACGAACGGTCAGGTGGACCGAGCGGACGGAATACGACCAGTTGCTCGTTCCCTTGTGCATCCGTGAGCAATTGATAGCCATGACGCATGCGCTTGTTCTGCTGCATCGAATTATACTGCTGAGTGGTGAGACGCGGTGGCGTAAGTCCATTTTCGCTGGACAAGCTCAAGAAGGTTCCGTCTTTACCTATGGAAGCGAGCGACATATCCGGCCAAAATAGAAACGGCCCCGGTCGATCATCCCTCCGATTGGTTCCTTCTTGGGGAGTGGAGCCTCCGATCTTCTCTTGCGAATTCTTAATCAATAAATCGGCAGGAATTGAACCTAATTGCGTTCCCATCGCATCCGCCCGACTGCGGTACAGAAAATCTTTCATAAGGAAATATTGCAGAAAGCCGATCAATACGAGCAGCAGAGCCAAAATGAGTAACGTTCTGGCTAAAAGCTGGGAGCGGAGAGAACGGAGCGCAGTTCTTCTCCGACTTTTCCCCGCCGCCATCATAGCAAGTCCACCCGGTACCCAACACCACGCAGCGTACGAATGACCCGATGCTCCTTGTCTTTGAGCTTTTCACGTAAGGAGCGAATATACACCTCGACAATATTGTCCTCGCCCCCAAAATCGTAACCCCATACTCGATCCAGGATGCGACTTTTACTAAGAACAATCCCGTTATTCAATACCAGAAATTTCAATAGTTCATATTCGGTAGGCGACAGCTCCAGCACTTGATTTTGGTAGCGAATTTCCTTTCGTCGATCATCCACCTGAAAGGGCCCGTGAACCACTTCTCCAAGCAGATCAGGGAACTGATTACGCAGACGTGCTTCAATCCGGGCCAGCAGTTCATTAAAACTAAAGGGCTTCACGACATAATCGTCCGCGCCCAGTTTTAATCCTTTTACCCGATCATCCACATCATCCTTGGCTGTCAGCATAATGACTGCAATGTTATCCTCTGTCTCCTTGAGACTTTGACATACCTCAAAGCCATTCATTTCAGGCATCATAACATCCAGCACCGCAACATGCGGGCGGAATTCTTTTGCTAAATCCAGTGCATCACTGCCGTTCTCAGCTGTTTTGACCTCATAGCCTTCATTAATCAGCCCAAGCTCCAAAAATTGCAAAATGTGCGGCTCATCGTCCGCTAGCATAATTTTAACCCCGTGTATCGGATTCATCGCTTATCTTCCCTTTCATGACACCACTTTTTTTCTTAATAAAAGATCGATTCATTTTCACTTGTATCTAATATACCTGAATATTTACGTAAAAAAAGCACCCCTATCCAGCTTTCAGCTAACATTCAGGGAGCGCTCATAACCATTTCAGCTACGTCAGGCATGATAAAAGCAAGCCGGTAGTTCACCGGGCCCAAGATCGGAAATGGCTGATCATTCCACAGTCCTGAAGATAGCGGCTAGAACAACGGAATAAATACAAAGAATTTTCACAGGGAGTGGAATGTACATGATTAAGAAATGGTTCAAGAACAGGGCGGACGTCCCCCTCATCATCATCATGCTGATATCCGCGATTTTGAACGGATACAACATCTGGCAAGACAAATATGTTAACACCTACTACACGACGGCCGTAGCAAGCATGCTAGAGAACTTTCACAACTTCTTCTTTGCCTCACTCGATTCTGCCGGATCGGTAACGGTAGACAAACCGCCCGTCGTGTTCTGGATTCAGACCGCGAGCGCCTATATATTCGGGCTTCACGGCTGGAGCGTTATTTTGCCGCAAGCGCTCGCTCAGGTCGGGTCGGTATTGCTCGTTTACCTGCTCATCAAGCCGAGCTTCGGTACGATGGCCGCTCGATTGGCCGCCTTCGCTATGGCAACTACACCAATTGCAGTAGCGGTCAGCCGCACCAATAACATTGATGCGATGCTGGTTTTCACACTGCTGCTCGCAACATGGTTGCTGTTCAGAGGCATTAGAAACCACAAAATGGGACCGATCCTCTGGGCTTTCGCAGTCGTAGGTATCGCCTTTAACGAAAAAATGCTTCAAGCCTATATGATTGTTCCCGCTTTGGGACTCTTCTACCTGCTGGGCTCCAAGTTTAACTGGAAGCGAAAAGCGATAACACTGGCAGCATCGGCAGTCGTGCTCATGGCTGTGTCGCTCTCCTGGGCAGTCGTGGTGGACTCCACTCCGGCAGACCAACGCCCCTATATGGGAAGCAGCGGTACGAACTCCGTGCTGAATTTGGCCTTTGGCTATAACGGCCTCTCCCGTCTGACGGGAGACCGAGGAACAGGCGGCGGCGCTGGTGGTGGTCAACGCTCGGAGTGGAGACAAAATGCTTCAACCAATAGAGATACCAATTCGGATCAAGCTCAAAAAGCTACCTCATCGGATAGCACTGCAACAACAGGTGGCAACGACACGGGGGGGCAAATGACACCGGGCGGATTCGGCGGTAACGGTCAAGGCGGTCCTGGTGGTCAGGGTGGACCAGGTGGAAATTCCGGTGGCGGCATGTTCGGCACGGGTGAAAAAGGACCTTTACGGTTGTTCCAATCTGCACTGTCAGGTCAAGCCAGTTGGTTGCTTCCATTCGCATTGATTGCTTCAATCGGTCTGCTTGCAAGCATTCGACGCCGTAATATCACGCAAAAACACAAAGAGGTCATCTTCTGGCTGGCCTGGCTGATTCCCGTAGCTGCATTTTTCAGCGTAGCCGGTTTCTTCCATCATTATTACCTGATTATGCTCGCACCACCGATTGCAGCGCTCTTCGGAGCCGGATTCGTGGAATTGTGGGAGCAATATCGTGAGCGTTCCGGCTGGCTCTCCTGGCTGTTACCCGCAGCGGTACTGGCAACCTCGGTATTTAGCTGGTTCGTCCTGCAAAATTACAACGACACTATCGGCAGTGGCTGGTCCATCGCCGTATTGATCCTCGGTATCATCGGCACGGCGCTACTGGTAGTAGCACGATTGAAATCCGAGAAGTTCACGAGATATGCCATCATTGCAAGTGTACTCGCAATGTTCATCGGCCCTGTGTACTGGGCGTTAACACCAATTACCTACGGGGGGAACAGCATGATTCCACAAGCCGGACCAACACAATTTGGCGGCGGTGGAGGTGGCGGAATGCCGGGAGGTAATTTTGGCAACCGAGGCCAGGGTGCAAATGGGCAAAAAGCTGAAGGAACTCAAACGAATAACCAAACCAATAATGCAGAGCAATCCAGCTCTGATGGTATTACTTCAAGCACAGGAACAAGCACAGACAGAGAACAGAGATCTTCTACCCGCTCCAGAGGAATGGGTGGACCAAACGGTAGTCAAAGCTTAGACCAAAAAACGTTGAGCTATTTGCAAAAGCATAACACAGGTGAAACCTACCTTTTCGCAGCAAGCAATTATTCAACAGCCGCTCCTTACATGATTGAAGCTGGACAAAAAGTGATTATTATGAACGGCTTTGTATCCTCCGATCCGGTGTATACCGTCGATAAGATCAAGGCACTGGTAGAAAGCGGTCAGGTGAAATACTTCATGATCAACGGTGGAGGCGGCGGTGGACCGGACAGCGGTAACTCCGAAGTCACTGCATGGATCAAAGAACATGGCAAAGTGATTCCTACAGATGAATGGAAAACAACAACTGGCGAAACCAGTAACCATGCCGAAGCATCCGACAGCGGAAGCGACATCACGAATAGCAACTCGAACGCTCAGGATGGTCAAGGTGGACCTGGCGGAGACGAACGTGGCGGAAGCGGTACTTTATACGAAATCACATTATAAACGAGGAGGAACTACTGATGAGTGAACAAATCCGTTATTCCATAGTTATTCCGATGTACAACGAGGAAGCCGTCATTACCGAAACCTATCGGCGGCTGAAGCAAGTCATGGGCTCGATGGGCGAGCCCTACGAGCTGATATTCGTAAATGACGGCAGTTCGGACCGCAGCGTCCAGTTGATCAAGGAATTTAGTCTCAGAGACGATACCATAGTATTGATTGATTTCTCCCGTAATTTCGGTCATCAGCTAGCGATTACTGCCGGGATGGATTATGCGGTGGGAGAGGCGGTCGTCGTTATTGACGCCGACCTCCAGGACCCGCCGGAACTGATCGTTGAGATGGCCAACAAGTGGAAGGAAGGCTATGAGGTAGTCTACGCCAAGCGGTTGAAACGCAATGGTGAAACTCGCTTCAAAAAGTGGTCTGCCAGCCTCTTCTACCGTGTACTGAAAGCATCAACGGATATTAATATCCCGGTAGATACCGGCGATTTCCGCCTGATGGATCGCAAGGTAATAGACGAATTGAAACGGCTGCCGGAAAATAATCGGTTTGTCCGTGGACTCGTTAGCTGGATTGGCTTCAAGCAGACGGCTGTTGAATATGAGCGCGATGAGCGGCTCGCGGGTGAAACCAAGTATCCGCTGAAACGCATGATCAAGCTCAGTCTGGACGGAATCACATCCTTTTCCATTAAACCGCTCAAGCTGGCAGGTTATATCGGCGCACTCCTGTCCATGTCCGGCTTCCTGTATCTGATGTACGTATTGTTTCTCAACTTTTTCACCGATTCCTATGTCATGAAGGGCTGGTCGTCCATGATTAGCATCAGCCTGATTTTTGACGGAGTGATCCTGATCATTCTCGGTATTATGGGTGAATATGTTGGACGGATTTATGACGAAACCAAAGCCCGCCCGCTCTACATTGTCCGTGAACATCTGGGTGGACAATACGAAAACGGCCCTACCCATGCCATGAAGGCCCCTGAACAACGTGAATCCCTGTACATGCAAGGTTCCCGTGACAGCCTGATATCCGCCAGCCGCACCGTACGCGGCAACAGCGCGGTATATACCGGACCTAAATCCGGTCACGGAGCGTAACCTATGAAAAGCCGCATGGCCCAGCTACTCCCTATGATCCGTTTTGGCATGGTAGGACTGGTGAATACGGGCGTAGATTATATCATTTTCATGCTGCTGGTTTGGGCCGGAGTTCCGGTTGTGTTGTCGCAGATCATTTCATACAGCTGCGGCACAGCCAACAGTTACATTTTGAACAGCAGATGGACATTCGACAAACAACCAGCACCCGATACTCATAAACGTCAATTGCCTAAATTTATCGTCATCAACCTGATCGTATTGGGACTGACCTCCTTATTATTACAAATGCTTCACAGTGGAACCGAGCTGCCGCTTGCCGTATGCAAGCTGATCGCCACCGCAGCCGGAATGATTATCAACTATATCGGGAGCCGATACTGGGTATTCGGTTCCCCATCTCGAAAGGAAAGTGAATCTCTATGAGAAAAATTACAAAAGCCGTTATTCCAGCCGCCGGATTAGGAACTCGTTTTTTACCTGCTACTAAAGCTTTACCTAAAGAAATGCTTCCGATTGTCGACAAGCCAGCTATTCAATATATTGTAGAAGAGGCTATCAAATCCGGGATTGAAAGCATCATTATCGTGACTGGACGTAATAAAAAAGCCATCGAGGATCATTTTGACAAGTCCGTGGAATTGGAACAAGTGCTGGAGAGCAAAGGCAAGTATGATCTTCTGCGCGAGGTTCAAAGCATCGGGGGCAAAGCGGTCATTCACTATATCCGCCAAAAAGAACCCCTCGGTTTGGGACATGCGGTACGTTGTGCCCGTCAGTTTATTGGGGATGAGCCATTCGCTGTGTTGCTGGGTGATGATATTATGAATTCCTCCACTCCGGCGATTCGCCAAATGATGGATGTCTACGAAGCGACTGGCAAGCAAGTGGTCGGCGTACGCACAGTGGAAGAACAGGATGTAAGTAAATACGGCATTATTGACTCCATCCATCAGAACGGTCTTATTCACGAAGTTGGCGGACTTGTTGAAAAACCATCTCCTGCGGAAGCCCCTTCACGGCAGGCAGTCATTGGGCGGTATGTATTGGAGCCTTCCATTTTCTCAATATTGGAGAATCTGTCCACGGGTGCGGGCGGCGAATATCAACTGACTGACGCCCTTCATCAGGTAGCATTGCAGAACCAACTTCTGGCACTAGAACTGGAAGGCACACGTTATGATATCGGTGATAAAGCAGGATACCTGGAAGCCGTACTCCACATGGGTATGCAGCGCGAGGATCTTCGTCCAATACTTGATTCCATGATGCACGAGTGGGCACTGGCTTCACGATAAAATAGGCACATAGGATTGCACCTATCCCCTCTTCCTGTGCATATTCTGATATCTGATCCATGTTGTGGAACCACAAGAGTAGATGGATAAACACATAAACCTGTACAATGTAAAAGTACAGTACCATGGGAATAGGCTCGGCTGTCCGCCGAAATCAGGGAGGAAAAAGTCCATATGATACCTGAGGGGAATTTGCAAAGTAATGTAGACCGTTTCAACGGCTTTGCCGATGACTACGACCAACACCGTCCGGAAGCACCGTCGCTCGTTGTCGAGATCATTACCCGCTATCTGGAACGAAAAGTGGAGCTTGTTGCTGATATTGGCTGTGGAACAGGGCTTTCGACTTTCATTTGGAAAGACGTGGCCCGGCAGATAGTCGGCATCGAGCCCAACCCGGACATGAGAGGAAAAGCGCAGCGCAAGCTGGAGACAGCAGGAGCGACAACGGCAGGCACCATCTCCTTTAAAAGCGGATTCTCCAACAACCTGCCCTTTGAGGATGGAACTGTAGACGTCATCACCTGCTCTCAATCCTTTCACTGGATGGACCCCGACAGCACGCTCAGGGAAGCGGGCAGAGTCTTGGCTCAAGGCGGGGTATTCGCCGCCTTTGACTGCGATTGGCCTCCAGTGCTGCAATGGGAGATAGACCAAGCTTATGTACAACTGATCGCCAAAGCAGATGAGATTCTGAATCGGGAAGCACCTGTAGAGCAGCAAGCCCATAAATGGAGCAAGGATCAGCATTTGCCTAATCTACAGCGCAGCGGACAATTTCGATATACCCGGGAGATTGTCTTCCATAACCGTGAGCAGTGTGACGCAGCTCGTTATATTGGGCTTGTTCTTAGCCAAGGCGGTATTCAGACCCTATTCAAACTAGGCAATCGCACGCTTAATGAAGATTTGGCCTGTTTTGTGAAGCTTGTAGAAGATCATTTTCAGGACAGAACACTGGATATCCTGTTCAGCTATCGTATGCGGCTCGGCGTCAAATAGAAAGGAAACAAGATCATTGTGATGATATATTCTTCAGCTCAAGACCAAAAAAGACTCTCCTTCGCCTCGTAAAAACGAGTGCGTACAGGAGAGTCTTTTGGCTTCAAAAAATAGCCACACTCACGTCCCTGCGTATCTTAGTCGCAGTTCCGTGGTATCTTCGGCTTCGGCTTCGGCTTAGGAAGAGCGGACAGCCAATAGAGATGCCAAGCGATCAGGGTAGTCGGTGATAATACCGCTCACCCCCGCCTCCAGCAGCCGCTTCATTTCTTCCGGCTCATTCACTGTCCACGGGTGATAGACTACACCTGCTGCCAGTGCCTCAGATACTCCCTCCGGTGTGACGGAATGCTTGTAAGCATGCAGGGCTGTGACCCCGAATCGACTTGCATACTCCGCCGGGCGAACCATAATCTCGATATACAGCGCTCCCGTCCTGATCTCAGGGGCCAATTGCGCACAGAGCGCCAGCGATTCATGATTGAAGCTGGAGATAATCACCCGCTCCTCTAAACCGAAACGTCGTACAGCGGCAATCACCTCCTCCTCCATACCAGGATAGAGGTAAATGCTATTTTTCAATTCCAGATTAATGATTGCATCCGAAGACTGTACCAACTCCAGCAGCTCATCCAGCAGCGGCACACGCTCACCCCGGAATTTCTCATCAAACCAGCCGCCTGCATCTAACCCATTCAGTTCTTCCAGTGTAATATCGCGTACATCCAGCGGGGAACCTGTCGTGCGTTCCAGTGATTCATCGTGAATAAGCACCAAATGCCCATCCCGGGTACGCTGCACATCCGTCTCTATGCCGGTGGCCCCCAGCTCCAAAGCGTGGCGAAACGCCGCCATCGTATTTTCAGGGCATACACCCGAAGCACCGCGATGTGCAAAATTAATAACTTTCTCGGTTACAGTCACTACATAACCCCTCCTGTCATTTCACAGGAACATTATACCGCCTCATTGTTTGGGCTGTATAAAATGTTCGTTACTGGTGCGTCTTCTTCTACGCCGTTTGAACAATCTTCCCGATCCAGTCGGTATAAAATGTATTCCCGTTCCGTCGATCGAATGCATCCGCCGCCGACTCTGCCAGTGGTCTGAAATACCCAATGATTTCTGTTAGCGTACGCTCCTCTTTGCCCCACTCCAAAGAAGCAGGCAGACGGATCAGCCGATTTTCTCCCGAAGTATCCAGCTTTTGCAGCAGACCCACCATTGCAGCGTAGAAATGCATTTGCTCCAGCCCGCTCTCATAGTCCAACGCCATATGCAAATGACGCTCTGCCACTTCAATACCCTTAACCGGGTCCGCGACTGTCAAATACTCGATATGCTCGGCTATCGTTTTCAGAAAATCGCGGTCATCCCGAATCAGACGATATCCTTTACGATGATTTTCCTTCGCCTTGTCCACTTCTCCCTGACGATAAAGCGGTAATAATAACTGAGAGAGCGTCACATGTGGGACTTCAGCGCAAGTCATTCGTCCTGACAAAATCGGTTTCGCCACCACAAGCACCTGCTCGTCCTCTCCTGCCAAATAATAAAACCGCACGATCTGGCTCTGCTCGCAGGCTTCACAATCACTCATGCTATCCCGCTCAATCGAACGGAAGGTATCGAGATGCTGACGTGCTTCCTCCAGCCTTCCCATATCCATCGCGATACGGAACTTGTAATAATGATATGGACGCTCATTATACCCGTATTCGGCATAGCGTTTGCGCATATCCTCCACAAGATCCTCCACCTGGGTTTTCGGTATATTAGGAAAGCTGCACACTTTGCCGAGTATCCATTTATAATTCCACAGCAGCTCATCCGGCTCATACTCCTCCGGGTTTTGATCAAATTGACCCAGTTGCCACGAAAAAGCGATCAGCGCCTTCAACGGATATCCATTAAAAATAGCGCAGTCCACAATTTCTCCCCGGACTTCGTAGGCGATTTCTTTCAAACCAGAAGCATCCGCCAAGCGGGCCGCTTCCTCCAAAATCGCCAGCTTGGCCGCCCCTCCGGGCAGATCCTGCGCCTGTTCCATCAAATCATATATCGTATCTTCCATTCGACTAGCCTCCTGTAATTACGCAATTACGTGTTTTGTCCGTTCCCTAATCCCCAATTGATAAAATGCAGCACGCTCCGATTCATCAGCCCCAACTCATTGCGATTCATCGGATAATGGCCCATCATAAGTGCGTTCACATACATCATTTCCGTTGCAGCCGTAATCATCTGTGGATCGGTAGCCTCAAAAATACGCGCCACCACCGGATTGTTCAGATTAAAATATAAGGTCGAGTAGCCCGCATTCTGCTGGACCCCGGCTTTCAGACTATCGAGTACATTGGAAAAAAGCGCCGTTGTTTCTTCGACGGTGTTTTCCATTGAACGCAAGGTTAGCGCATCCTGCGAAATGGTATATAGCACAGGCAGGCTCGCAGGCTCAAAACGCTTCAACTCCGTACGGCAGCGCATCGGTTGCAAAGCAGCATCCATGACGCGCAGCACACTGTAATACTGCTCGCGCTCTTCCTGCGTCAGCCCGGTAAATGAAAGAGATACATCCTCGGGACTAAGCCGCTCGGCTTGCAGAGCAGGGTCGATCCAATGCAGCTTTTCCAAAATTTCCGTATCGTAAATATAGCCGCCATTGATCACCAGCATGGATTGCGCCGCCGCCACATGGGTAATCTGGCGATACTCATCAACCGTCGATGTGTAATGGAGCGGACGCCCGCCCGCCTCGCGGATCAATTCACTCAGCTCACGCCGCCCAAACGTGCTTTCAAAGGAAAACCAGCGGTGCATAATCCGCAGAAATTCATCATCCTCTACCGCGAGCGCCTTCATGGACAGCTCATGCAAACGAATCCAGTGCTGCAAGCGGTCCGGCTCATACTCCGCCATGCGTAGCAGCTCTTGCCGAATACAGGTTCCCAGTTCAGAACGAACAGCGTCAAGCTGCTCATTTTCATAAAAATACTCACGTGATGCCGTCGGCTGCAATTCATCTGTCCAGATCAGACTTTTAATGAAAAAAGCCCACTCCGGCAATACATTCTCTGCTTTGTCGGACACCAGCATATGCTTCAGATACACCCGATGCAGCCGCTTGCTGTTGAGATTAATGCTACGCGGCAAAATGAATGCAATCCCGCCTGTTCTGCCCGATGCCGTCCGCAGTGGAATAAAATCGCCAAAGCGCTCACCCATCAGGCGATAGCCCAATTCCAGTACCTCACCACGTCGACTGCGCAATTGTTCCGGGTCCCGCATCCAGCTAGTCGATGGAAGATTGACGCGCTTGGTCTCCCCGTCTACAGACAGCATGACCGGATACGGCAGCAATGCCCCATAATAAAATAGAGACTCCTCCACCTGCGCTGGCTCGTAATAAAACTCGCTCCCCGGCTTGCAGCGCAAATAAATTTGCGTCCCTACAGGCAGTTCCGTCTCCAATCGACGGATCGTATACGTTCCGTCCGGCTTCCCTCTCCATTCCATGGAAACGCCTTCCTTCACCGAGCGGGTCAGCACCACAATTTCATCGCTCACCATAAAGCAAGACAGCAAGCCAATCCCAAATCGCCCGATAAATGATGTCTCCGAGGCCAGTAAATCCGTCCCCTTTTTCGAAGACTGGCCAATGATCGACAGAAAGCGGTGAATATCCTCTTCCGTCAGTCCAATGCCGTTATCCTGAATCATCAAAACCTGCTGCTCACCGGAACCGGACAACTCCACGGTTACTTTGCCTTCAGCAGCAGTCCCCCCTAGCTCCTTACGAGCCGTAATTGCGTCTGTTGCATTTTGCAGTACCTCACGTATAAATACGCGTGGACTGCTATATAAATGATTGGCCAAAATATCAATCATACCGCCCAAGTTCACCTGAAAACGATATTCGTCCGTTTGACTCATACAGATCATTCCTTTCTATAAATGTTACGGAAATCCTTGGCTTTTGAATAAACCATCATGTAAATTATAACGTGGATTACAGACGGATTGCACACTCTGCATTTCCGATATCAATACGTTGACAACGCAATATCAGGGTCTTTTTTCACCTAGGGTGATCGGAACTGGGTCTAATTAACTTCATAAAAATGTATATAATATGAGAGTATAGTTAATAAGCATCATCTTCGCTTAGTTAAATTTAGTAATTAAAATAATATTTATTTAAAAATGAGCCTGCTTTTGTATCCCTATAAGTGCTGAGGGACAAATGGCTCATTTTATACAAAAAGCCCGCATAGCTGCTCCTGTATACCCATACAAGAGAGAATGCGGGCTTTTTCAGGTACAGCCGGGGCTGTACCTTTTGCAGAAAAAGGATTAATGAGACTTGGCGAGACGGATTACGTTCCACGAGGCTTTGCCCAAATGAGCTTTGACGATACCATCGTCGAGCTTGGCATTCCCGCCGTTGTGAGGCGTAACCTTTTCTCCTGCCGGGCTGTTGGTCGCTTTGAGATCGTCATGCTCCAGCACCGTATGCTCCACAATACGATAGCCTTCGAAGCTACGCACATCCACTGTCAGCTCCAGCGACTCGGACAAGTGGCGGTTTACTGCAAAGACGGTCAGAGCGTCTCCCTCTTCATCATAAACCACAGCGCTATCCAGATAAGGAATGTCTGTGAAATCCTTGGAATCGTATTTTTCCGAGTCTACTACCGGCATCAACGATACACCGCGGCCATAACGGGATGCATGCAGATACGGATAGAAAATAGTCTGTTTCCACGCTTTTCCGTTATTTTCAGTCATGATTGGCGCAATAACGTTGACCAATTGGGCAAGGCAAGCCATTTTCACACGGTCAGCATGACGCAGGAACGTAATAAGCATACTTCCCACCAGTAGTGCATCCTCGAAGTTGTAAATATCCTCAAGCTGCGGCGGCGCCACAGACCACGGATCAATTTTGCTGTCCGCATCGTTGGAGTGGTACCACACATTCCATTCGTCGAAGCTGAGCATCATTTTTTTCTTGCTGCGCTTCTTTGCTTTGATATAGTCACAGGTCGAAATAACCGTATGAATAAAATGATCCATATCCATGGAGCGTGCCAAATAATTGGCCGTATCATTGTCGTGGTTGCCATAGTATTGATGCAGAGAAATATAGTCGGCTACCTCATAGGTATGATCCAGCGTCGTTGCTTCCCATTCAGGGAATGTCGGCATTGTCGAACTGGAACTACCGCAGGTTACAAGCTCAATGTCAGGGTCAATCAGCTTCATCGCTTTTGCGGACTCTACCGCGAGACGGCCATACTCTTCCGCTGTCTTGTGTCCGATCTGCCACGGGCCATCCATTTCATTGCCGAGACACCAAGTTTTAATCTTGTGCGGTTGCTCAACACCGTGACTGCGACGCAGATCACTCCAGTAGGAGCCGCTTGGATGGTTGCAATATTCCACCAGATTACGTGCCGCATCAATACCGCGTGTACCCAGGTTAACTGCCATCATGACCTCTGAGCCGATATCTTTTGCCCATTTGAAAAATTCGTTCGTACCCACTTCATTCGGCTCGACCGTTCTCCACGCCAGCTCTAGCTGTCTAGGTCTGGATGCGACAGGGCCAACTCCGTCTTCCCAATTGTAACCGGACACAAAGTTACCTCCCGGATAGCGTATAATAGGAACATCAAGCTGCTTCACCAGCTCTTTTACATCATTACGGAAACCGCTTTCATCACTGGTTGAATGAGTAGGTTCATAAATACCGCCATATACAGCACGCCCCAGATGCTCTACAAAAGAACCATAAATGCGTTTATCGACTTCAGCAATACGGAAAGACTTGTCTACAATCATCTTTGCTTTTATAGCTGCTGCCATCCAAACCATCCTCCCTGAATACGAAAATGTTGTCTGCTTCACATAAGGATTACGAAATCGTGGTTGTTCACAATCCGACTATACCATAAAAAAAGAATTATAGTCAATGATAATATTAAATACTTAATATAAATGTTAATTATATAACGGTGAATCCCCCTTTTTTTAGAAACCAATCCTTTTTCGATGACCCGGAAGGGGGGAAAACGCTTGTTTTTCACCACATGCCTGATTGAGCGGGATATAAACGTTTTTGTTTACGTTGTTCCTCCAGTACATGCATCATCCGTTGTTGAACGCTTCTGGTCTGCTGCGTTGCAAATGCGGGATGAGCAAGGTTACATGTTTCCAAAGGGTCGTGGGTTAGGTTATACAATTCAAATTCGTCACGATCCGGTTGTGTTTTGACCTGTGTTACCCAATGATTATATTGTCCGCATGTATGATCACCCACCGATCGCATAGTAACATCCTTCACCCCCTGCTGACTCCAGAATGAAGTACTGTCAAAATAGCGGGTAAACTTCCACAGCTCCTTCACACCATCTCTTTGTAGGGTCGTAATGACAGTCTCGACATGATTGGGCTGAATAACCGATGGATATGCCTCTCCCAGTACATTGATCTGCCGCTGTCCTCGGGTCACATCATCGTCGGTCATAAAATAAACGGGCTGGTCAGCTATCTCCCCGTGGTTCTGTCCGCGAATAACAGGGGTAAGATCACGTCCGACCAAGGGACGGGCTTCGCTAAAGCTGTTTTGCAGGCGGCTCTGGATCGCAGTAATATCAACATTCGCTAGTCCAAGCATGGTAGGCAGGAGATCTACGTGGTTTGTCAGGGTATGTTCGCTTTTATATTGAGGAAACAGATGTTTGTTATGAATGACCAAAGGCACATGCACAATCTCTTCATAGGCACAGTAAAATTTTTGATGAAGATTGCCGTGGGCGCCTAGCAGGTCTCCATGATCAGATGTAAAAATCACAATGGTATTATCGTAAAAAGAAGAACGAGTCAGTGCTTCAAATACCTTTAGCATCTGACGGTCTGCATTTTTTTGCAACTGGTAGTACAGCTTGCGGTAAAAGGGCTGATCCATAATGGGCTGGAGCGCTCTAGGGTAAATATCTCGATAGCTTGCCTGACAGCGCGGCTTTGTAGCCAGCCATTCGTTAATGGTCGGAGGGGGAGTGATTTCTGGCATCGGTTCCACCTCAAATCGAAACATGGGCAACCGCGCAGTAATAGCACCATATAAAACAATATCATGCGGATTCACAAATGAAGCTACGACTAACCAGGGCTTTGCTCGGTTGTCATGTTCCTTCCGGCGGTCAAGCGCGTCGATCAGATCAACGGTTTCCGCAGCATATACCTCGTCTCTCCCACTTAAACCAAAAGCGGCAGAGGAAGCGGAATTTCGCGGATTTTTCCCATGAGGCTCCGGACCGATCCACCCGGAAAAGCCGAAGTTGTCCAAGCGGTCAGCTCGATCATATATGTCTTCCCGTTTTCTGTCGGGTACACCCGTCAGAGGATGATAGCTAGGGAGGGCTTTGTGCGTGCCCGGGATAATAATATCCTCATCGGAAATATGCCATTTCCCTTTATAATAAGTTTGGTATCCGGCTGCGCGAAAATAATCTCCCATCGTAGGCACTGTGTTTCTATCCAGCCAGAACATATCGGAGTCGAATGCTCCCTTGGCCACCCCGTCTGTCTGAGTGACACCATGGAGTGACGGGTAATGGCCGGTAAACAAGGTTGTCCTGCTGGGGCTACATGCAGCACTTCCAATATAATGCCTGTGAAACTCCAGCCCGTGAGACCTCAAGAGTCCTTGTGTAACCAGATTTTGTCTACTCCATTCTTTGATTTCCGGGTTTTCATAAACCGCAGGATACCGTTCCTCATCCACAAGGAGTATCAGAAAATTAGGTTTTTCAAAGGGTCGGGGTGAAAATGAGCTATCATTCATGTAAACACATCCTAGGTTGGTTTTTACCCTAAGATTATGTTGTGAAGCCCCAAAACAGTATCATTCGGAAAAGAAGTTCAGACATTCTGATATCTTAAAAAAGATGATATAATTAATACTAAACGGGAACTGGTCATCATGGAGTTGCTTGATCCGCGAGTAGACTTTGTGTTTAAAAGGATTTTCGGTAGTGAGAATAATAAAGACGTTTTGCTGGCGTTTCTCAATCGTATATTCATGGAAGCCGGAGAAGAAGAATTAACCGAAATTATTTTAATGAATCCCTATACGGATAAAGATGACCCGCTTGACAAACAATCCATTTTTGATGTCTATGCCAAGACCGCAGAGGGCAAACTAATTGATATCGAAATGCAGCTTTTCAACAAATACGATATTGAGAAGCGGACGTTGTTCTATTGGAGTAAGCGATATGCGGGACAGCTTCATGAGGGCGAAAAATATCAGGAACTAAAAAAATGTGTGACCATTAACATCCTCAACTATTCTTTTTTACCTAACGATGAATACCACAATGTGTTTCATTTACGCGAGGACCGCACAGGGATATCACTTATTGATGATATTGAAGTACACTTTCTGGAACTGCTCAAGCTGGATGAGCAAACCGCATCCTTCGAAGAGGGAGGGCTTATCAACTGGCTGTTGTTTCTCAAAGGCGCAGATCCATCCAAATGGGAGGTTTTAAAAATGAACGAACCAGGATTGGAAAAAGCCATGGACACGCTGCAATTTTCGAGTCAAGATTCGGAAGCAAGACGTTTGTATGAAGCTCGGCAGAAATACCTACACGATGAAGCGTCCATGCTCGATAGAGCAGAATCCGTCGGTATGACGAAAGGTTTGGAGAAAGGTTTAACCAAAGGTAAAGAAGATGAGAAAAAGAATATCGCCAAAAATATGCTTTCCATGGGTCTGGACATAGCAACTATTGCAAAGGCTACCGGATTAACTGAACAAGAAATTAAATCCATTCAATTATAGAAAATATTACCCAAATAATAGGAATGTTAATTGACTGAGAGTACCTTTAGGCTGGTGCTCTCTTTTTATTTAACCTGTAGTTATTTTGATATGAGAACTAAACATCCCCTTAATTCTGATAAAAATATATTAATTGACCAGCACATACTCTATATATTTATACAGAGCGTCTATAGCCTCCACATTTAAACCTTGGAGCGTCCTTTTCTCCAGAAGTTTATTATTACTTACTATAGAAATTCGGATAGCTTCTGATCCTTCAGTTGTTTGCAACCAAAGCTCCAGCTCTGTATCCGGTGAGTTCTGTTTCCTCAACCCATCCAAACCCTGACGGGCCTCCAGACAAAGAATAACAACATCCGCATGAGCCATGGAGGCGGTCTTATTACAACAGCATACAAGCTCCTCCATTCTATTTACAGTACGAGAAAAGCAAATGTATTCCATATCATGCAATACAGCTCTGGACTGATCCATTGCAACCCAACAATGATATCCATCCCGGACAAAAGACATTTTCAGCAAATGCAGAAAATAAAATATGTCCATTTCCCCGTCATAATAAATAGCGACAAACGGAATTTCAAGAGACTCTCCTTCCTTATACTTCTCCAGTTCTCTCTGTAGGCCGACCTCTCCATGCCATAAGCGCAATTGACGGGAGAAAAAGCCCATCGTGGGGATATCGCACTGCCATTCACCTGCATAAACCACATGCTTACCGTACTGAATAGCCAATTGACTCACTTGCCGAAGGGTAACCGCATCCATGTGCCCCAATAAAATGAGGGTATCGGTTATACTCTCCGTTTGCTCTATGTATTTCCCAACCTCTATGGTTGTCCGCTGTTGCTCATGCGTTCATAGTCAAGCTTGTTTCAGTAGATTCTTAAAGAAATGGTATAAAGGGAACGGGGTAAAGATGGGTTTAGGGCCTGTGTGCTGCAAGTGCTGGAAGCCGATATTTATTCGCGGTCATGTAGACCATAGCTATTAGATTATGGACGTTTCTGTACCCACGTGCTTTTCGTTTGGCTGCTTGCACTAATCGATTTATGCCTTCAAGCAGACCATTGGTCATCCGGCTGTGAAACCAACGCAGAATGCCTTCTTCATGTTGTTTCACGGTCTTCGCCAGATCCATCATCGCTCCCAACTGTGAGCGCCTAGCCCAGCCTAACCACTCCCGTAAATAGACGTCAGTAAAGACGTGGGGGGTGGTCCATAGTTCCTGCATGGCTAATTTTAAGCGGTAGGCTCTGACTGTTTTTAGGTTTTTGTCCTTCAGGCTTTCCAAGGTATCTCGCTGCTCTGCCTTCAAGTTCGTTTTGTTCTTTAACCATAGATATTTGGTTCGCTTGAGCCCAGGTTCTTCTTTCTGCTCGGCTTTACGCACCTCATCCACGGCTTCATTCACCATCTTCATGACGTGGAACTTATCAAAGGTAATTTCGGCTGTGGGGAACTGCTCTTCAATACCTCGAATAAAGGCGGGAGACATATCGCAGCAGATTTCCTGTATTTGTGCTGATTCTACCCCTTTTTGTAGTAAATACTGGTTGAAACGCGCTAAGGTATCTTTGCCTTTTCCTTCGGTTGCAAAAAGTACCGTTTTGGTGTCCACATCCACAAACAAGGTAATGTAGCGGTGACCCCGACGCGAGGACGTTTCGTCGATGGCGATCCGCCGAACTAAGCTGACGTCCAGTTCGTTCATGGCTCGATTGACGTAGTGATGAAAAATTCGCCACATGCGTGTGTCATGCTCTCGTAATTCACGCGCTGCTGCGTTGACGGGCATTTCAGCCATTAAACGCATGGCCCAGGCCTCAAAATCCAAGGTGAAATGCGACAACGGCCGGGACCACTTCACGGGAATCAACGTGATTTTATTACATTGTTTGCAGTCTGTTCGGGGAACCCGGGCATGTAAATAGGTTTTCCATTTCCAAATATCGAGATGGCGCCACTGTTTTTTCTCTGCATCGTAGGCCTTGCAAGGTGCTCCACAATGCGGACAGGCAAACAGGGCCCCTCGTTCAAAATCAATAAATAAGTGCCAAGCTTCTTCTTGCGGGTCATACTCAATATCAGCTAATTTCCAGGGTTCTTCATGGTCTAACATGAACTTGAACACATCATTCATTAGATTATCCTTTTTGCTTAATGGGGTCCACATGTTCCATCCCGTCCTCTTCCTATTATTACTAGACAGTATGGACACTTTCTCTATTAAACAGACACTCTAACATTCACTTTAGCGAAGAAGCTAAATATGTCTATGTAAAGCAAAAACAGCGGAGCCCCTCTTTCAAAGAGAAGCTCCGCTGTTTTTATTGTGACTTTGATTAGTATTCACGAGATACTCTACATAGTATACTTCTCGTAAGGTAAAAACATTATTGTTCGCAATCCAACTGTTTGGCGGAATCTCTATACACAGTTAGCGTGCATCATTAGTAACTAGCGCTTCTTGGAATGTATTAATTTCATCAGAAAATAAGTCATAGTAAAGCCCTCGACTTTTAATTAGTTCTTGGTGGGCTCCTTCTTCTACAATCTGGCCCTTGTCCAGAACTAAAATTTTATCTGCATATAAAACAGAGGTATAGCGATGAGAAATGTAGAGGCACAGTCTATCATTTACAAAATTTTGAAATTGGCGAAATACTTGTTTTTCTGATTCTGGATCAAGAAATGAACTAGGCTCATCTAATACATAAACGTCAGCATCTTTGAAGAGCGCCCTGGATATCGCTATTTTTTGCCATTGCCCTCCAGAAAGCTGTATGCCTCCTTCAAAATTCCTTCCTAGCTGTTGTTCCAATTGATTAGGCAAATCTCGTATTACCTTATCTACTCCTGTATGTTGTGCTGATTCCCATATCCTAGTATCAAGTTCAAGATGTTCTATACTGCCAAAGCCTATATTTTCTCTTACTGAAAAATCGAATTGAACAAAATCTTGAAATATAACGCCTATTCTGTCGTAAAGCGTTTCTTTGTTATAATTCCGAATCGAGATAGAATTGATTAAAATATCTCCTTTAAAATCTTCATATAATCCCGTTAAAAGTTTTATTACTGTTGTCTTTCCTGACCCGTTTCTGCCAACTAGAGCAAGGGATTCTCCACGCTTCATTTTAAAGCTTACATCTTTGAGAGCTAATTCTTTTTGATCTGGGTAGGCAAATGAAACATTTTTAAATTCTATGCATTCTATTGTTGCATCAGCTCGTACACCTGATTCTTTTAGCAGCATACCAGAATTCTCTTGTTTATGATTTATGTTAAAAAAAGCGAATAATTCATCTAGATACAGATTATGATCACACAATGAAATCAACCCTTGAGATACCGTATTTATATTTTGATTAGTTAATAATACTGCTTGAACTAATGCATAAATACTGCCAACAAGTAATTTTTCTTGCCATGATATTTGTATGATCATTATCAAAGCAATGGCTATAAATAATGTACTTATTACTTGAAAAGACAAATATAAATTGATACGTTTTTTTGCTAAATACTTATCCTCTTTATAGAAAATATCAAAAATGCTCTTATATTTTGCTGTAAAGTAATCACTAAGTTGATACAATACGATTTCTTTAAAAGACTTTTCATTAGTTAACAAGTAATTTATATACCTGGATTTGCGTTGTAAAGGAGCCCGTTTCTTCTTGGCTACATATTGGATTTGTGTGAACCTCAGTAAAGAATAAAAGGATGCTAGTGGGGAAACGATGAGAATGAGTAAAATCCACCATCTGAACGCTATTAAAATGGCAATGCTAGAGCATAACGTGACCATGGAACTTAAGAAATTAATGAGTTCTTTATAGATCTGGATAGGCCTATCTATCGAGTCGTTCTGTACTCTTTTGAGCTGATTATGTACTTGCGGATTTTCAAAATCCGCAAGATTAAATGTTGATGTTTGTAATACTATTAATGTTTGTAATTGATTTATCAGAGCGATCTGGAATAGTTTGTCAGAATACTCAATTAAACTTGAAATGAGCAGACCACAAAACATCACGAGAATTAAGGGGAACACTGCGCTTATTTGAAGCGTATGCGATAATGATCTAGTCTCTATTTCAGAAACCAAATACTGTATGGAAAGAAGGTTGGCAATCGGGAGTATTCCTTTTAGAAGGTAACCAATAATGATGATAATAAAATAGGTAGGTTCTGTACTCCATAATAATTTAGATAACTTCGGCCAATATTGGAATGAATGAAATATAGCTCTTATATTCAAATGGTCCGCCTCACGTTTCATGCATTCCATCCCTTTCTTTTATATCTACTATTATCGGTTCTTCACGAAATCTCGCTATTTTAGCTCTCAGTCACCCTGAAGTGTATAGACATTTCCTGGATTTTTTTTCCTAACTTCCATAACAATGTCACTTTTGAGGTGTTTAAAAGCGTCAACTTGCTCATTGGACAAGTGGGTTGATTGCGGCAAAATGTAATCAATCCACTTACTCGCCCAATCCATCCCGAAATTGAACTCTAAAAGCTTATTTGAATAAATATTAATTTGAAGTTTATTATGATTTTGCACTATTATTTTCGGCTCGAACGATGACATGGAGTGCATTCGGGTGATTTCCAAGGTATAGCGAACCGGGTGTGTCTCCTTTTTCTTAGCCACTTGATACAGCGTTTCAAAGAGGGTGGCAAATTGCTTCGCCTGGTACGAACTAATCCCCTTATACTCTACTTGTGTTTGTCCCACTGTTATTTTTTGAAACGACGATGTCTGTACATTCTCATTAAATAGCCTCTCATATCCCCATACGCCAATCAGTAGACTACAAGCAAGGGCCGTACTGATCCAAGGGATTATAGACTTTTTGCCGCCTCCGCGCCGACTGGATAAGAATGTGCCTAATCCGTAAAATAATAAACTACAGCCTAAGAGTCCAAAGAGATTTCGCCAGTTGATCATATAGGGGTTGAATATATTCACCACAGGAGATATGTAACGAAACTTTTCATTAAAAGACCAGGAAACTAAACCTATAGGAAGGTAAAAAGCAATGAGAAAAGTGAAAGCCAACCCATAATGCTTTACTACCTGCCCCAACAAGAGACCCAACATCGACGAAAAAACACTAGAAAAAAATACAATGATAACCAAATTCCATAATGATACATCAGCGAATGATTTCCATAAAAGTCCTACCATCATGAGCAAGAGAGGAAACGAAAGAATTAAAGAAACATAAAGCTGGTAAGTAATTAGACGGTAATTAGGAAAAACAGAAATATATATAAACGGCTCTGTATGATTACGATTATGTATACTCGCAATCTGTAAAGAAAAAAAAGCCACAAACAACAAATTAACACTATAAGTTATTGCGATACCTTCATGCATAAATAAATTGAATAAAATAACCACACTTAAGGAAACGAGCAAGGTTACTGCTTGTTCTCTTCGGAGTAAAAGCTGTAGCCAGAAACGAACTATAATTCCATTCATTCTTGTACCCTCGCCATCCATAGTTGATTACTGACTTTCATCAATACCCACATAAGCAAAAATAGGAATATTCGCCCGAAAGCAAACGACCGTGTAAAGAAATTGGAAATAATCCAATCTGGATTAAACCAGATGGAAATGTAGGGAAAATTGATAGTAATACTGGTTAAAAGGTAGACGAGCATTATAATGTTCACATACAGTTGTTTACGTAATAGCAGGTTCAATATGACGGTGACTTGAACAGAAAAACCTATAGTTGCCACACTCGCTGCTGTTAGAGGAAGCAGTGTCAAGAATGGAGCCTTACCATGAGTCGTCCATTGAACTACGCAAATCATAGCTAAAGCGACAAACTGAAATAAGCAAACCACTCCCCATAATACACAACTCTTACAATAAAAATATTGGGCTCCTTTATGCAATTTAGGCATAATAACAGAAGAGATCATTTTTTGCTTCTCGACATCATAAAGAACAGAATACATTAACGGCATTAGTAATATGGTAAAGAACATTTGTCCATGATGCAAAAATATCCATAACTCGTTATTCTTATCCCCTGCTCCTAGATATAAAAATAAAGGAATTAAAAAACAAGAGAACGTTAGTGCTATAAAAAACACTACACTTTTTTTCATAAGCAAAACTTCAAATTGAACCAGGGCTCTGATTACTTGTCCCATTCTGTTAACTCTCCTCCGGATCGGAAATGTATAGATACGCATCCTCAAGATTAGCCGTTTCGGGTGTGACTTCTGTACAGCAATCTGGAGGGCGGTTACACAATAAGCGAGCCTGAATTCTTCCTTCCTTCCGCACAATGGAGGTAATTCGAGCTTGTTGGCTTAATTGTTCCAATTGACGCTTACCAACATCAGCCAACCATACTTTACCTTCAACAGTTCGAATCATATCGTCTATAGCCCCTTGATACAGACAACGGCCTTCCTTTAAAATGAGTAGTTTATCACATGTACTCGAAACGTCAGGAACAATATGAGTAGATAACAATATAATCCGGTCTTCTCCATAATTCTGAAGCAAGTTTCGAAAAGCAATTCGTTCTTTGGGGTCCAGTCCAACTGTCGGCTCATCAACAATTAACAACTTAGGCTGTCCTAACATAGCTTGGGCAATTCCTAAGCGCTGCTTCATTCCCCCAGACAGCTGTTTTATTTTTTTATGAACTTGATCGATAAGTCCCACCTCAATTAATCGCTGTGATGTCTCCTCTTGAATATGACGCTTACCTTGAATACCTTTTAAAGCCGCAAAATAGTTCATAGATTCCAAAATCGTTACATTTGGAAAAAAATCAAAATGCTGTGGCAAGTACCCCAGTAAAGAACGAATAGCATCCGGTTCTTTTTTCAAAGAATGACCGAATATTTCAACTTCCCCTCGGTCGAATCCAAGTAAAGTGGCAAGAATTTTCATTAAAGTGGTCTTACCTGCCCCATTGTCTCCGAGCAGTCCGAATATACCATTATCAATGTGAAAATGAAGCTCGTTAAGCACTTGGTGAGAACCATATGACTTACATAAACCTCGAATATCAATAGTCAAATGACACATCCTCCAATAGTTGTTCTTGCTGCCGCTTAGCAGAGAACAGGTTTTTCTTGTCTTCTTTAGTTAATCGTAAATACAATTTCATACAATCCATTATTGCACTGCGAGTAAAATTACAATATCTATCCACTGGCTCATTAATCGAACCACTAAGCACCATATTTTCTTGAGGACAACCTCCACCACATAGATTCTTAGCCCAACATTCTCCGCATACAGTTCTCTTCTCTAAACGCATCTCACTAAGCATGCCACTCTTCTTTCTTACATCCACCCCTTCTCTTACATTCCCTAAAGAATAATTCTTTTCATTAACAAATCGTTGACAAGGATAAAGATTACCATGCACATCAACGGCAAGCATATGCGAGACCGCCCCACAAAAATAATCTCGCTTAGAAGAAGAATGAATCATCTTCAAGTATTTTAGAATGTTCGATATTTGACGTGCTTCCCCATATTTTTTAGCCTGAAGCAAAGATTCAAAATGCACAACCAATTTGGTGAATTCTTGTGCATACTTCTCAAAGTCTTCCTCACTAAGCATCTCGACTGCAGGATACATCGCAACATGGCGAATACCAATCCCCATTAAATGTGTAAGTGTACGTGTTATATCCAATTGTACTGGTGAAATCGTAGCTCTTGCTGTTATAACACCTTTTTTTCTTAAACTTTCTGTTCTATCTAAAATGATTTCATAGGTACCTTTTCTGTTCTGATAATATCGATTGAAATCGTGCGTCATTTGATCACCATCTAGACTTATCTGAATAGAAACATGATGATCTAATAAGAAGTTTTCAATTTCTTTGGAAATCAAGGTGCCGTTCGTTGTCATACTGTATGTAACACGTTTATTTGATTTTTCTTGTTTTAGCTTAGTGTAGGCCACAACTTCTTTAATAACTTCAATGTTCAGAAGTGGCTCCCCTCCAAAAAAGCAAATATTCAGTTCTTCTTCTTCGCCAGAATGATTAAACAGATAATCAACTGCTTTTAATGCGGTCTCTGTGTCCATCCGTCCTCGATCATTATATTCCCCGTCTCCTCCATAACAGTAAGAGCATCTTAGATTACACTCTTGAACCAGCATAAGGATTATAGATGATAGACTTACTTGCTCATCATTGCAACTTTTACATTCCTTTTGAATAGACAAATCTTTATTATATATAACCGATGCTTCCTCCAGACTGGCTAATAACCTATCTACCTCTTCTCTACTAGAACGATGCTTAAGTAATTCATATATTTCTTCAATTTCCTTACCTTCGCTATTACATATATCTACTACGACATCATCAATCTGAAAAAGCCCATTTGTTTTTATATTGTATAAGTATAAATTTTCATTTTGTTCTATGATTTTGACGGGATTTTTTTCAAATGGAGCACTAATCACTATTAATCATCCTCTCAAAGTTACAAAATAGGAGGAAGTCCAAGAAAATTAGTTCCCAGACCTCCTAATTGACTACCTGTGTTTGAAAGCCCTATCGTTGCGAGTGTTACTTCAATTAATCGCTATCATTATTAGTACACCAATGACCACTTTCTTTGCTACAATACCAATCGGTAGCATCACAACCTACACAACGATCACGTGTATCACAAAAAACACATGACATAGGAGAAACACTACCTTCAGCTGCTTGGTTAACAGGATCGAACAATTTGACTCACCTCATTTTTTATATATTTTTCATTTCTTTTCCAATATAATTAGTTTTCCATTGGACTTCTATACTTTTTTTGAAATAATTGTATAAAATTTGTGAACACATTGTTTTTGAAATATTTTCAATTTAATATAATAAAAGTATAAAATGATTTGTCGGGCCCTGTTCCCCTGATATAAACAACATCCTGATGTAGCTCTCTAAGAATAAATATGAGCTGATCAGGATTATTTTCTCTTTTTCTATAACACAAAAAAACGGAGGACTTCTTGGCTTAAAACCAGAAAGTCCTCCGTTTTTTTACTTTTTTATCAATCCGCCGCTACAACTACTACTTAATACCCGATATCGTATAATTCTCGATAATATACTTCTGGAAAACAATGAATATGATCATGATCGGTACGACCATGAAGGTTGAGCCTGCCATCTGGAGCGCGAACTGGCTCTCATTTTGGCCTTTGAGCAACGACAGTCCCACGGACAACGTATACAGCTTCTCATCATTCGCAATAATGAGCGGCCACAAGAAGCTGTTCCAACCGCCGATAAAGGTCAAAATGGCCTGTACTGCCAAAATCGGTGTTGAGATAGGCAGTACGATTTGCAGGAAAGTACGAAACTCCCCTGCACCATCAAGGCGCGTTGCCTCCAGCAGTTCTTCCGGAATATCGGACATGAACTGTCGAAACAGGAAGATGGCGAAGGCACCTACCAAGCCAGGAAGTACAATCCCCATCATGGTGTTGGTTAATCCCATCTGGTTCAAAATCAAATACACAGGAATCATCGTTACTTGCCCCGGAACCATCATTGTGGCCAGCACCAAATAGAACAGAAAACCTTTACCTTTAAATTTGAATTTGGCAAAGCCATAGCCTGCCATGGCGTTAAGGAATAATCCGAAAAATGAAGCTAATACAATCATTAGTGTATTAGTCAGATAGGTGCCAAAAGCCATGCTATCAAATAGTGTTTTAAAATTGTCCAATGTGAAATGCTGCGGCCAGATGGTTGGAGGAATTTGGGTTACCTCGCTCTCCGTCTTAAAGGAGGATAAAATCATCCACGCAAAAGGCAGCACCATCAACAGACCTCCCACGGTCAGGAGAATCGCCACGAACCATTGAAATGTTTTTTCTCCACTGCGCGAATTGGCGCGGGCTTGCTGAACAGCTGTTTTCACGTTCATCACCTCTCTCTATCAGGACTCCGCTTTATTTTGCAAACGGAACTGAATCAGCGTCACCGCGATGATCGCAAAGAACAGAATGAACGATCCCGCCGCGGCATAACCGAATTTACTAAATTGGAAACCGTTATTGTATATAAACAGGGATGCTGATAGTGTGCCGTCAAGCGGTTTCCCTTTGGTCATGACGAACGGTTCCTCGAAAAATTGCAGCCAGCCGATCATCGTTGTAATGGACACGAAGAAAATAGCGTAGCGGAGCTGCGGAAGGGTAATATAGCGAATTTGTTGCCATGTGTTGGCCCCGTCAAGCTGAGCCGCCTCATAGTAAGAACCCGGAATCCCTTTAATGGCAGCAATGAAAATAATCATATTTAAGCCTATTCCCCGCCAAACAGCCAATAAAATAAGCGAAATTTTCGCCATCGTAGGATCGGTCAGCCATGGAACAGGATCCAGATTCATCATGCCCAGTACATAGTTGAAAAGCCCGAGGGTCGGATTATACAAATAACTCCAGACCACCGCTACTGCCACCACGTTCGTTACGGACGGCAGATAGAACACCACGCGGAAAACTTTGAAAGCACGTGATTTACCCATGTTAATCAGGATCGCAATGCTGAGTGAAAACAATAGCACTAAAGGAACCCCGATGATGACGAAAAATAGAGTATTCCCAATGGATTTCAGAAAAGAAGGGTCTATTAGCACATTCTTGTAATTTTCCAGTCCTATAAAGCGAATATTATCATAATTGACTAGTCCTGACAGATCCATATCTGTGAAGCTGATCACGAGTGCCAGTAAAATCGGCAACAACGAAAATAGCGTCAGCAGAATGATGGAGGGACCGATAAACAAGTATGGCGCAAGCTTCTGCGAGCTTCCTTTCATGCCTTCACTCCCTTTGACAATGACGGATACGGATCATTATTTTTTCATAATACTTGCAGCTTGCTGGTTAAAGTCATCCATTTCCTTCTGTGCGTCGGCTTGACCACGGTAAATGCGTTCGAAGCTCTTGATGAATTGCTGAGAAACCTCTTCCCATGCTGCCAGTTGCGGTAATGCTGCGGAATGATCGAGCTGCTTACGAATCGTTTGCAGCATCGGATCATTCTTCAGTCTTGCATCTTCCCATGACTTGGTAGCGGCAGGCAGGGTACTGGACAGCTCCATCCATTTCAGTTGCGTTTCCGGTTTACTCATGAAAGCCAAGAACTTGGCCGATTCCTCTGGATGCTTGCTAAACTGCATAATCGAAAGATTCGATCCGCCTAAAACAGACAGGTTGTTTAATTTGCCAGGAAGCTCGGCTACATTCCATTTTCCATCCAGCTCAGGTGCTTTGCTCTTGATTTCTCTAATCATGAAAGGACCGCTGATAAACATAGGAACGATACCATCACCTTGCAATCCCTGAACGGAATCTATCCCAAGATCGAGGGCATTGGAGCCGTTTTGGAAAAAGGTGTTCAAATACTTCACAGCTTCTACAAACGGTGGCTGGTTGAACAGCGGATTGCCCTGCTCATCGACCAGCTTGGAGCCGTTCTGAAGAGCGAACATAAAGCCCAGAGACTGCTCTTTCGCATTAATGGCAATACCATACTTGCCTTTGCCACGCGCTGCCAGCTTTTGAGCAGCGTCAGAAAGTTCTTCCCACGTTTTTGGTGCTTCCTTATATCCAACTTGCTTCAATAGATCTGAACGGTAGAATAAAATTTTCGTTTCGGTATACCAGGGAACGCCTACAGGTTTTCCCTCAAATTTTGCCGTATCCACAGCACCCGGGAAGAAATTCTTCGATTCCAGCTCAGGATATTTGCTGATATAAGGGGTGATGTCTGTCAATGCACCCGCAGACGCAAGTTCCGGAACCCATGATGTACCCAACTGAACCACATCCGGACCGGATTTGGAAGCAACTGCTGTCAGTAGCTTATCGTGAGCGTTATCCCAAGGCAGTGCCTGCACATCTACATGAATATCAGGATTTTCCTTTTCAAAATCCTTTGCAATCTCAGGCAGCAGCTTTCCTTCCGCCCCCATGCCCCATAGTGTAATCGTCGTTTTTCCATTCGCATCCTTACCGGATGATTCATCCTTGGATGAACAGCCTGCCAACGCGCCCCCCAGTAATAAGGTGCTTGCCAAAATGATCCCTAACGTTCTTTTCATCATAGAAATTCCTCCCGAGATGACCGGCTTACCGATCATGCAAATATGATAGCGGATCCAATTACACACATTAAAGCATACAATGTTTAAAGCCAATTAAAGCCTGTCGTTATAGAAAATATGTGGAAAGAATAAGGACCATACTCATCAATAGAAACGTTTCGATAGTCATTATAAAACAAATTGAAACCGTATTCAATAGGGATATTATTTTTTATTCGTCCAGAATCATGCCTCATTTTCTTTCATTTCATCTATAAATCGTTGTTTTTCAGGTAAAATAACCCTCCATTTCGATTTGACTCTCTATTTGAAAGCGTATATAATCCAACTGAGTTCAACAATAGAAACGTTTCGACTAATAATACAACAGGATATTAAGCTTCTATGTAAAGTATTAGCCTGTTCGTCGCTTCTTTGAATCATTCTTAACACAAAATCTCATGGATCTGAAAAAGAAAGCTGCTACCAGAGCAGCTTACGGAGGATTATGATGGAACAACAACTGAATTCCTACCTGCAAAATATGACGCTTGAAGAAAAAGTCGATCAATTGCTCCAACTTGTGGGAGCCTTTTTTGAAGATGCGGAAACAGACGGCCAAATTACGGGACCGATGGCATCTCTAGGGATCACAGAAGAAACGGTCCGTAACGTCGGATCGGTGCTAGGCATCGCAGGAGCCGAGGAAGCTATTCGTGTTCAGCAGGCACATTTGGGCAAAAATCGTTTGGGCATTCCGCTTCTCATTATGGCAGACATTGTACACGGCTTCAAAACGATTTTTCCCATACCGCTGGCTATTGGCTGTTCATGGAATGTGCAGCTCGCAGAAGAGAGCGCTACCATTGCTGCCAGAGAAGCTTCCGTGTCCGGTGTTCATGTTACCTTTGCCCCGATGGTGGACCTGGTGCGTGACCCACGTTGGGGCCGTGTAATGGAATCTACAGGGGAAGACCCTTACCTCAATAGTGTATTTGCCCGTGCTTTCGTACGCGGTTTTCAAGGCAAAGACCTGACAAACGATACGGACCGGGTGGCGGCGTGCGTGAAGCATTTTGCTGCATATGGCGCAGGCGAAGGCGGACGGGATTACAATACCGTCGATCTGTCTGCATGGCAGTTGCGCGAGTATTATCTCCCTTCCTACAAAGCTGCGTTAGATGAAGGCTGCGAGATGGTGATGACTTCCTTCAACACCGTAGAGGGTGTAGCTGCGACGGGCAACAAACGCCTGATGCGCGATTTGCTTCGCGACGAGTGGGGCTTTGACGGTGTGCTCATCTCGGATTGGGCCGCCATCAAGGAGCTTATTCCCCACGGCATTGCCGAGGATGAGCGCGAGGCAGCACAGAAAGCATTGCTGGCAGGCGTAGATATTGAAATGATGACCTCCTGCTATAACGGGCATCTGCCTGAACTGATTCGTAGCGGACAGTTAGATGAAGCGCTCGTTGATGAAGCGGTCATGCGCGTATTGAAGCTTAAGCAAAAGCTGGGCTTGTTCGACAATCCGCTACGTGGCGCAGACCCTGAGCGGGAACGTGAAGTCGTGTTCTGCGAAGCTCACCGGGCAGTTGCCAAGGAATTGGCGATCAAATCATGCGTGCTGCTCAAAAACGATTCCGTTCTTCCATTGAATCGCGGTCAGCATATCGCGCTGATCGGGCCTTTTGCAGAGAGCGGTGATATTCTTGGCTCCTGGTCGTGGAGCGGTTCGCAAGAAGAAGCTGTTCAAGTCATTGATGGGTTCAAATCGAAAATATCCTCCTCGCTGCTCTCGGTAGCGACTGGATGCTCTATAGATGAAATATCCGAAGAACAATATGCAGAAGCGCTGCAAGCTGCCAGCCAGGCAGAGGTCATCGTACTGGCGCTCGGCGAGCGTTCGGATATGAGTGGTGAAGCGGGCAGCCGCTCGGATATTCGCCTGCCACAAGCCCAACTGGAGCTGGTAAAACGCCTAAAGACGCTGAACAAGCCTATGGTAGCCGTGCTGTTCAATGGTCGTCCACTGGATTTGCACGGTGTCATTGAAGAGGCCGATGCCGTACTGGAAGCCTGGTTCCCCGGCGGTGAAGGCGGCGCGGCGATTGCCGATCTGCTGTACGGCGATGCCGAACCAACGGGCCGTCTGACGATGTCCTTTCCGCAATCGGTGGGGCAGGTGCCTGTGTACTACAATCATTTTAATACAGGTCGTCCGCAGCTGGACCCGAATACAAAAGAACGCTACGTCTCCCAATACCTAGACGTACCGAATGAACCTTTATTCCCGTTTGGCTATGGCTTGAGTTATACAAAAGTAGCCTATGATAGCGTACAGCTTTCCAGCGACACCCTCAATCCCGGTCAAGCACTGACCGTGAAGGTACGGGTAACGAACACAGGAACACGTCCTGTCGAGGAAACGGTTCAATTCTATATCCGTGATATCAGCGGAGATACGGTTCGCCCGATGAAAGAGCTGAAAGATTTCCGCAAGGTTCTTCTTGCCCCGGGCGAAAGCCGGGAAGTGGAATTTGCATTGATCGAGACTCAACTGCGCTATCACCATGCAGACCTGAGCTTTGATAGTGACAGCGGTGAATTCGCCGTCTTTACAGGACCTAACAGCCGAGATACTACCGAAGGACGTTTTCGTTTAGTGAAAGAAACAGGAAAGTGAGGCGTAACCTTTGATGAATACAAGTCTGGATCAAAATATTTTGCTGCGGGCAGGAGACCTGTCATTCACCTTCTTGAGCAGCGGTGATGTATACAAAATTGCCCACGGCTCAACCATGATCAATCAACTGCTGACCAATTCCGTCGACGGTTCCCTGAATAACCTGTACTTGCGACTGTACCGTCCGTCCGGCGTCAGCATCACTCCCCTGCTTGGAGTCCGTTCACCCGGAGTTGTACAACAAACGGATCAACAGATTATTTGGGAAGGCATTACGTCAGGTGTCGGCTATCAGGTGACATTCACGCTAAGCCGTCTCGGGGTATGGTTTTGGGATGTAACTTTACAGGGCGATGACGTGGAAGCTGATATCGTGTACGGTCAGGATATCGGCATTGCGGATACAGCGGCTGTACGCAGTAATGAAGCTTATCTGTCTCAATATATCGACCATACCGTCTACCATGACGAACAAAGAGGCTATACGGTTTGTTCCCGTCAAAACCAGCCGCAAAGTCAGGTATTCCCTTACATCCAGCAAGGCTCGCTGACCCGCACCGTCGGTTATTCGACGGACGGATTTCAATTCTTTGGGCTTTCGTACAAAGAAACAAACGAGCCGGAAGCACTGCGCCGTGATTCGCTCGCCAATGAAGTGTACCAGTACGAATTCGCCTATACGGCGCTGCAATCCGAGCGGGTAAAGCTCGCCGGGGAAGCACGCTTTACCTTTTACGGCCTGTTCCAACCCAATCATCCGACTGCCGTTACAAAGCTGGAGTACCAGGAACTGGTGACGAAAGCACGCGAAGAAGTATCGACTATTCTGGAGACTGCTTCCGACACCGCCATCCCGGTGCACGTCACAAGCCGTCTCCAGGCTGGGCGTGTAGCTCCAGCCCAGAACATCGGGGAGCCGCTGCGCACGCTGGATATGACCGCAGCCGAGCTGGATCAGCTCTTCCCGAAACGACAGGAAGAAGAACATGACGGCGACACGTTGCTTTCCTTTTTCACGGACAGCTATGAACATGTCGTACTCAAATCCAAAGAGCTTCGTGTAGAGCGTCCCCACGGACATATTTTAATGGGCGGGCATTACGCTGGAGGTAAGGAAGAAACCATTACAACCACCTCCTATATGTACGGAGTGTTCAACTCCCAGCTTGTAATTGGCAACACGAATTTCAATAAAATGATCACAAACGCGCGTAATGCGCTCAATATTCCAAAAACATCCGGCCAGCGTATCTATGTCGGAATCGATGGGAAATACCGTCTGCTCACGATGCCTTCCCTGTTCGAGATCGGCTTTAACTATGTGCGCTGGTATTACAAAACCGCTGACGATACGCTCATCATTACGAACCATACTAACGCCGATACGCCTGAAGTACAGCTTCACGTGCGCTCGGCAAGCGGCAAAGCCTATCCGTTCCTCGTGACTCAGCAAATGTCCATGCATGTGAACGAATATGAGCTTCCGTTCCATATGGAACGGGATGGCGAGGCCCTGCTCTTCCGCGCAGACCCATCCTCCCTGAGCGCCGAAGCCTATCCGGACCTGTTGTACCGGATGCAGGTACAAGGCGCTCCGTTACAGCAAGTGAGCGACGCTCACGCACTGCTACAGGGTACAGCCTCCCCTGATGCATCTCTGGTCGTGCTGGAGCTGGGTGACAGCAGCGAATGGACCTGCACCGTGCAAGGCTGGCTGCATGGACATTCGGCCGGGAAGGGCCAAGCACACGCGGAACGCAATGCCTCTTTTGAGGCTGGGCGCGAGCGCTATCGGCAATATTTTGCCGGACTAATGAACGGCTTCCATCTGACGCATAGCGGACATGAAACCAGCGAGCTGTTCCGTGTGAATGCGGTAGCCTGGTGGTATACCCACAATATGCTCGTCCACTATTCTGTGCCTCATGGTCTGGAGCAATACGGTGGTGCAGCTTGGGGAACACGCGATGTATGTCAGGGCCCGGTGGAATATTTTTCAGCCGTACAAAAGTTTGACGAAGTCCGTTCCATTCTGCTGACCGTGTTCAGCCATCAGTACGAGGATAGCGGAAACTGGCCGCAATGGTTTATGTTCGACAACTATACTCGCGTTCAACAAGAAGAGAGCCACGGTGATATTATCGTCTGGCCGCTCAAGGTACTGGGAGATTATTTGACCGCTACCCGGGATTACAGTATTCTGGAAGAAAATGTACCCTACACCAACCGACATACTTTTGATTATACAAAACAAACCGCGACCCTCATGGAACACGCGATGAAGGAAATCGAATATATTCGAGCGAATTTCCTTCATGACACACATTTATCCGCCTACGGCGACGGCGATTGGGATGACACGCTCCAGCCAGCCAACGCTCAACTGAAGCAATACATGGCGAGCAGTTGGACCGTTGCACTCACCTATCAGGTGGTTCGCAACTTTGCTACTGCACTGGAGCAAGCCCCGGCAGGCGTCATAAGCGAAGCCGCCGAGATCGCACAGGAGCTGCAACAGATGGCCGAAGGCATCCGCAAGGACTTCAACCGCTACATGCTGGAGAGCGGTATTATCCCAGGCTTCGTGTATATGGAAGAGCCTGGTCAGCCCAAGCTGATGCTCCATCCGTCCGATACGGAGACGGGGATTCACTACCGCTTGCTGCCGATGACACGCAGCATGATCAGCCAGCTGCTCACGCCGGAACAAGCATTGGCTCATGAGCAGCTCATCCGCGAGCAATTCCTGTGCCCGGATGGCGTGCGTCTGATGAACCGCCCCGCACAGTACGATGGTGGCGTGAGCTCGCACTTCAAGCGCGCAGAGCAAGCGGCCAACTTCGGACGCGAGGTCGGGCTGCAATATGTGCATGCCCATATCCGCTTCGCGGAAGCCATGGCCAAGCTCGGTCGCAAAGATGACGCCTGGCACAGCCTGAAGCTCATCAACCCAGTTGGCATTCGAGCGTCCGTACCAAACGCCGAATGGCGTCAGAGCAACGCGTATTTCAGCAGCTCGGACGGCAAATTTAATACCCGCTACGAAGCACAAGAGCGGTTTGGTGAACTGCGTGAAGGAGCCGTTCCTGTCAAAGGCGGCTGGAGAATCTATTCCAGCGGTCCAGGGATTTATATGAATCAGCTCATTTCAAATGTCCTTGGTATCCGTCAGTCGGGCGAAGACCTGATCCTGGACCCTGTACTTCCGGATGATCTTGACGGACTGGAATTTGAATTTTCCTTTGCCGGGAAACCCGTTACCTTCATCTATCGCATGCCACAAGAGCATAGCAGCAGTGAGCAAGGCCGCGCGGTACTGAACGGAACACCGCTGGAAAGCGAGCCAGCCGATGACAATCGCTACCGTTCAGGTGCCCTGCGCATCAAGCGCAAGAATTTCGAGCAGGCGCTAGCGGAACATGACGGTGTACACCGTCTGGAGATTATTTTATAAATCAGGCATAGGCAACAAAGCGATGGCGATCTTGCGGGATCGCCCTTTGCTGCTTGCCCGTCAAGAAGGAGGAAACGATGTGGTCAGCATTAAAGATATCGCCAAACAGGCGGGCGTTTCCATATCTACCGTTTCATACGCTTTGAACGGCAGTGATAAGGTAACGGAAGAGACCTGCGCACGTATTTTAGCCATTGCCAAAGAGCTTAACTATGTGCCGAATGCCGCCGCACGTAATCTTAAAAAAAGGGAAACCAAAATTATTGGCGTCTTCCTGACCGATTTCCGTGGAGACGTTTATGGAGATTTGCTGTATGGCATCAAGGAGATTTTGAACCGAAAAGACTATGACCTTATCGTATGCAGCGGCAAGCAATCTCACCGAATGCTGCCGGAGCGCATGATCGATGGAGCCATCATACTGGATCAGACGTTCGATAGTCAGGAACTGCTAAACTACGCCGAGCGTGGGCATAAAATTGTCGTACTTGACCGCGAGTTAAACCATCCTAACATTAACCAGGTACTGCTGGATAACAAAGCTGGTGCCGCTCTCGCGGTGGAGCATCTGCTGGAAATGGGACACCGCAAGCTGTATGTTGTCACCGGACCAGACGGCTCTTATGATTCATGGCAGCGTATGCAGGCGGTCAAGCAGACGATTGAGCGCAGCGGCACCGCTGAATTGATCGAGATTGGCGGCGATTTTGAGAAATCGGGCGGCGAACAGGCGGCCGAGATCATTTTGCAGCAACATGTCAGCCCGGATTCGGGACCCGTCGCAGTATTCTGTCTCAATGATGAGATGGCAGTAGGCTTTTACAATCGAATGGCTCAGTCGGAGCTTACCATCGGCAAGGACATTCATATCGTCGGCTTTGATAATATCGAGCTGGCACAATATATTCAGCCCCGTCTGACAACCATTGATTACTCCAAACGTAAATGGGGCGCAGTAGCTGCCGGACAAGTTCTTAAAATCATTGCCGGGGAAGACGTGGAGCATGAACGGCTGTACGTTACACTCGTCCAAAGGGAATCCGCATGCGTAGCATTTAGCAATCCACATCAACAGAATGCCTGATGAACGCCGCAGAAGCCCCATTTACACGCTATCCTGCAAAAAAAGAACTTCCACTGCCCGGAACACGGGTTGGAAGTTCTTTTAGTCATGCTTATTTTTCAACCTAACCAATCCTCAAGCAAATTCATCAACGACCGTAAGGGATTGCCAATCGCCTGACCCGTCTCCAGTTCCACCTGCAATGCAGCATCAACCATAGATAACTGCGCCACAGCCAGCGTTCTGTCTGGATCAGCCTCTCTCAGTTCATGCAATGCACGGACCAGCACTTCCATATATTCGTCTTTGCGACCTTGCATAATCAGTTCAAAAGCGTGCTCCACCACCTTGACCTCTACCAACGAAGAGATATCTGGCTTACCTAACCGGGCCGCTATATGATAAAGACGTTTCATCGTCCCCTCTACCGTAGCCTGATTCGTAAATACCAAGGTTTGTGGCAACGGATCATCGCATATCTCATGGAAAAAGGGCTCATCCAGCGTTATCACAGGTGTGGGCATTGTCAATTGAACCTTTTCCGCGAAGACTATATAATTTGTGCACGTAATCAAAATTACATCTACGCCACTTTGAGCCATCCATTCCAGTTGCTCTTCTACCTTCCGACTGGCATCCGCCGCCGAGAAGTCTGGATCAGATGAAACTCTGTACATGAGTGCAGGGTCCACAAAATGCTCCAGTTCCACCTCATAAAGGGCAAAAGCCCGTTCCACATAGGCAATGTTCGAGTGATGCGCATGCAGACAGCCTACCCTCTGTTTAAAATTCCCCATCATCCCATCCCCACTCATCATGTTTCCATCATTTTAGCAGGGAAAGGGTAGTTGAGGAATCACCTTAAGTATCAGTCATACCGTGAATGTCGTTTTTAAAACTTGCCGTTCGTATTTTTCCACTCTGCTTGAGGCGGAACGTTCTGGAGTACATCCCAATGCTCTGCCACTTTGCCGTTCTCTACACGCCACATATCATAGACAGCAGTCGTGTTCCCCTCAGGTGATTTGGTTTCGCTCACAGCCAGTACGAAGTTCCCTTCTCCAATGACCATATGCACCTTATCGTATCCAGAGGAATTTCCCTGGTTTCCATTTGCTGCGGGGAATAATTGCTTAATAACGGAAACACCGTCGCCAAAAAAGGAATTATGCTGAATGTAATGATCACCGTTAAAGTAGCTTTCCAGTGCGGCGCGGTTCTTACCCACCAGGATATCATCCACAAACTTGCGGATCAACTCTTTGTTCTTCTCGGTTTGGTTGCGATCTGTGATTTGTGTTGCTCCGTCAATCATCGTACGTCCGCTTGGATTGGCTGGAGCCGAGTCTTGAATGTTGTCCCAATGCTCAACGATTTTACCATTGCTATCGAAGCGGAAAATATCAAAGACAATGCTTGATTTCCCTGCAATGGACTCTTTATAATGAACCGCTACAAAGTTGCCATCCTGAATGACTCGATGGATTTCAACCTGTACATTGGCTCCTTTCATTTGGCTAATCCCTTGCAGCAAAGCGCCTCTCCCGCTGGCAAAGCTCAGATTGTGCTGAATGTACTGATCTTTGCTGATCCAAGTCTCAGCCGCTTTTGTATCTCCGGTTTCAAAGCTTTTCAGGATTTCAACGACCTTATCCTTATTGCTCACCCCGATTTGCACCGTTTGGCTGGTCGGGTCCCAAGTCACTTGCTTGCCCCATGCCTCCTTAACGACATCCACCGGAACATAGGTCACCCCTTGTTTGGTTAAAATCGTCGAAGTGGACAGTGGCACCTTAATTCCATTGATTTGCGCTTCCGGACTTCCTGATACCAGGACAACCGTCGCCTGATCATAACGAATGGTCGTGCTTTGACGGGCCGTATTGAACGTAATATGCTTGGAATCCAGCGGAATCCCCAAACTGGAGGCCAATTGTCTCAAAGGAATTAAGACCTGCTTATTTCTCACGATAGGAGCGATCTTGTAAGCTTCTTTCTTGCCATCTACCCAAACCTGGATACCTGTAGCGGGTTTTACCTCGGCAGCTAAAGCAGGCACAGCAGAAGACAGCACGAGCAAGCCAGCGAGTGCAGCGGTAACCGTATGTTTTTTCATGAATGTAAACCCCTCTCATCTTGTAAAATATTATAGAAAACGATTTCCTTATATGTAACTATTCGAGTTACAACTTACCACGAAAAAAAAGAATTTACAACATCCTACCCTATCCTTTAAACCCCGATGGATTCTTTTGAAACCTCAATGCCCCCTCCTTTCAAATTTTTTATATTTGCAGCCGGTAAAACAGCAAGCTACAACCTTAGAATAAAGGATACAGAGGTTAATAACAATGTATGTTTATGGGCTAACAGATGAATTTATGATGAAGCCATAAAGAAGCCGGTTCTATCACCAAGCGAATGAACGCTTTTGAACAGAAAACCCGCTTCTTTACACGACATATACCCTTTAGACCGATAACGTTCTCCGAAACTTAATGAAGCTCCCAATTCGCCAGATGGAGATATAGACGAGCGCCATCGTAATCGCCAATACACTAATCTCGGACGTACCCAAGCTGCTGAGATACTGGGTCAAAATAATGCGAATCAAGATAATGGCAATAATAATGTATTTAAAATATTTGTTCGGCTTGGGATAAATATGGCCGTCGTCCCGTCTCTCATATGCCGTATGCATCAGAATGACGTAACCAAACACCGCACCTAACAGCCCGGCAGCCAATAGCTCCCAAAAGGCGGGAAGCGCATGCGTTTGACCGGGAATATGCATCAATTGGTACACAGACATCATCATGAGTGGGAATGTGATAAACAACGGGAGCAAAAGACGGACTCCGTTTCCTTTTACCGGTCCCCCTCGTCTTTTGGTTCTCAACCAGATCATCAGCCCCACCAAAACAGCCAACAATGCATAGATGAATATCGTCGTCATGGTGAAACTCCTTTCCTATATATATCTTTTGAGACGATGCTAAATCGACAGTTTTTTCTCCAGCAAATAAGCGTTCAGCCGGATTATTGCATATGCAGCAACCCAACTGATCAACACCGCAACCGGGAAATGCCAAGTAAAAGGAAACCATTGCCCTGTCTGAACATGGTCAAACTGCTCATAAAGCCCCTGATCACCTGACCAATAAAAGACACTCCCGCCACCCATCAACACAATCCAGAGAATCGGGCTAATCGGTCTCCATGTGCTGAATTTTGTACTAACTGTAAGCAGACCAAGCGCAATAACAAACGGGGTAAAAGCGATAATCATCACAAACCAGTTCAATCCGGCTATGATAAAGGACGCTGCATCCGCAAACGTGTAAGGCTGTATGGTCGACGAGATGAACAGCGCGTACAGGGAACCCACCACAAACAGGAGCAATATCACGACAATAGTTTGTAAAATAGTAGCAATCCATTTGGCGCTTATCAGCCACATGCGCGGATAGGGCAGGGTCAGCCACCATCCGTAGGTGTCATTCTCCCATTCTCTTCTCAGACTTCCCACACCCATGAAAATGATCATGTACGGCAAGCCCAGGGTGACATACCACAGCCTTGTCAATTCGAGTTGGTTGTGAAGCGCGAAATACAAGGAAATAACGAACGCCACAATTAGAAATAGTGAGAAATATACAAGTCTCCACGATCTGGGCAGTCGATTGCGGCTCTGCTTTCTCCAGCTTCCTTTATTTCGAAATTCATGGCGTATCAAATCTTTGAACAGCCCTGTTGAATTCACGCCTTCCACTCCCTTTTGTACAAATTGCGGAACACCTGATTCAGTGATCCATGCTCTCCACGTAGATCATCCGAATCACCGGACCATATCACCCGCCCGTGGTCCATCATCACCGTGTAATCAAATAAGCCTTCCACTTCCTGAATATCATGCGTACTCATAAGTATGGATTGCTGCCGATCCTCCAAATAATCAATAATACCAGCCACGATTGCTTCTCTGGAAAGGACATCAATGCCGGCAAACGGTTCATCCAGAATCATAAGCGGAACCTCACGCGCCAGACACAGAATCAGCAGCACACGTGCCTCCTGCCCGCGGCTCAACCCGGCCATTTTCAACTCCAGCTCCACGTCCATATGATCAGCCAGCTTATGCGCATCCTTCATATTAAAGCCGGGCAAAAAGGACTGTCCCCACTCCAGTGTCTGCTGCACCGTATGATTGGGGTACCAGCGAGCCCGGTCAGGCAGGTAGGATATGCCACGGTTGGTTTCCCAGCCGGGCTTTTGCCCCAGCACCTCAAGACTGCCTCCGTCTGGCTGAATCAATCCGGTGATCGCCCGAAAAAAGCTGGACTTACCGCAGCCATTGGGCCCAAGCACCCCTACAATGCGGCCCGCAGGAATGACGACATCCAATTGATCCAGCGCCTTTTTACTGCCATATTGCTTCGTGATATGGTTCGCAACCACAATAGATTCTGTCATGCCCCTTCGCCTCCTTCCTCATCATTCCCGTTCTGTTTGCTTGCTATATACCGCTGTACATCCTTCCATGACAGCCCCAGACTGCTCATCTGTCCCAGGAACTGATCTATATACGTCAGGGCCAGTTGTTCCCGAAAATTGTCTACCCGCTCACTGGACGACGTAACATAGGTTCCCAAGCCGCGCCGCTTCTCGGTCAGTCCGTCCCGCTCCAGCTCCTGATAAGCCCGCATCACTGTATTCGGATTCATACGCAATTCCTGTGCCAGATCACGAACGGACGGCATTTTGCTTCCCATTTCAATCTCCCCTTTGGCAATGGAGCTTCGTACCTGATTTAATATCTGTTCATATAATGGCTGGCTAAAATCAATTAAAAACCGAAGCGAGCCAACCCGTTGCTCTTCCATGGGTGTTTCCCCCTAATCCGCTGCATCTATCGTGCATGTAGTGTATTATATCACTTAATACACATAACACAAGTATATTTTCAGTTGAAATTTTAGTCATGCCGTTCAAAACCTATTCAGCAAATGCTCAGCTTGCGCTCAGACAGCATTCAAGTTCATATCTTATGATAAGTCTCGTACCAAACAAACCATAACCGAAAGGTGGAAAATGAAGATGAAGAACACCAAGAAAGCGATTTTGGCAGGAACGATGGCATTGGCATTTTTAGGAGGTGGAGCACTGTACTCCACTGGCGCAGCCCATGCTGCTTCAACTACACCTGAGAAGGCTCCAATTGTAGACAAAACTCAGGCACCTAAAGGTAACCCTGGCGACGCTAACGGTCCTGCCATCGTAGGGGGAAATTTTGCTGAGAACAAGGCTCTTCTGAAAGTATTGAAATTGTCCTCCAGCGAGTTGAATACACAGTTAAAATCAGGCAAGACACTCGCAGCAATTGCTAAAGCACAAGGCGTAAGCGTAGATTCTGTTATTGATGTGCTTGTTTCGGATCTGAAAGCGAAACTGGCCACTGAAAAACAAAACAGCAAAATTACAGCAACTGAATATGACCAACGTGTCTCCAACCTGAAGAAAATGGTTACGGATTTGGTAAACGGCGTTAAGCCGTCCAAGCCACCAGTAGAAGCAGGTAAAACAGATGCAGCTAAAGCTCCTGCTAAAGCAGATGCAGCCAAAGCTCCTGTTAAAGCTGAAGCTAACAAGGCTCCAGTTTTCCAAAAAGCTTTAGCTCAATAATTCACATTCATAGAACCATTTGTTAATCAAACATAGCCACCCCATGTTAAATAAATCCCCATCCGGCTTCCCTGTACGGATAGAGGAGTAGATAAGCCTGTCCCCCTGCTGCTTTACGGTAGAAGGAGACAGGCTTATTTTTCTTTTACCAAGACAATATGTGGTAGACTAGCTTGGTCAAGAGGTAGCATTTCTAAATCCAATTTCAAACCAAAGGAGTATGTAATGAAAACCAACCAACAGGAATTTGATGTGAAGGGAATAAGCTATATTATTAGATCTGCCATGGATAAAGATGCGAAGAGTTTGTCTGAAATCCGGGTGCAGATTGATGGAGAGACTGAAAATTTAGACAGAGAACAAGGCGAGGCCTTCATAGATACACCCGGTTTTGAACGGCTCATTGAAACAGATACCCGGAATAGCCGAAATCTTTTTTAGTCGCTGTAGTTCATGATAAAATCGTTGGATTTTCAAGATGTGAAGGACATTCTCTGAGCAGAACCTCTCATAAAGTAGAATTTGGAGTATGCGTTCTAAAGGAATACATGTTTTAGAAACCAATGATAAAGCTATTGAACTCTATAAAAGGTTTGGCTTCGAAATCGAAGGAATATTAAAAAACGATAAATTTCTTGCTGACGGTAAATACTACAACACCATCATCATGGGGAGATTTAGGGAGTTAAAAAAAAGACCCTGTATTATCAGGATCTTTTATCATTTCATTGCCGGGTGTAACTTAGTAGCGATAATCATCATAGGAGTTACGGTCTTGTTGAGCTGCTGTAACCATCAAAAATATACCTGAAAGCAAATGCATCAACCATCCCACGAACGGAATCCATCCGACAACAGAGGTCACAATGCCCAAGATAGATCCATAATAGGCCTCCTTGTTTACCACAGATAGCACTAATGTAACGATATGGAAAATCATCATAAAGAACAACACGGTATACACGGAGTTTACGACGATGAGTCCGCCCAAAACAGGAATAGCTAAAAATAGCTCTAAACCGCCTGTAATCCATTTTAAAGTTGTTGATGGTGCCATGGTTCCACTCTCCCGTTGCTATTTCATCCCATCATTATATCTTATCGCTATGCGGGATGACATACATTTTTTAACAATCAATATGTTTAAATCGTGACTGCTGCTATCCCTTTTTCGAATGAGCTAAGCCCTGACTACATATATGTGAGAAAGAACGAATTTTTGTGACTCCAAAGGGGTGAACGCATTGGGATATTATATCGAGGTGGAACGAGGTGTCAATCTGTATGTGGAAGATACAGGAGCCGGCATCCCCGTTCTAATGGTGCATGGCTGGCCACTGGATCATCGAATGTACGAATATCAGGTAGCTCTGCTGCCTTCCTACGGGTATCGCTGTATTCAGGTGGATCTTAGGGGGTTCGGCAGGTCCGACCGACCATGGCAAGGCTACAACTATGATCGACTAGCAGACGATCTGTTGGCTGTCATTCAGGCGCTCCAGCTAAGACAGGTACGACTGATTGGTTTTTCCATGGGGGGAGCTATTGTTGTACGCTATATGAGCAGGCACCGGGGATTTGGCGTCGATCAGCTTATTCTGCTGGGAGCGGCTACGCCCCGTTTCACTCCATCCAGCGGCTTTCCTCAAGGCACTCCGGTCACGGAAGTGGATAAGCTCATCAAGCAAGCCTATACAGATCGACCGCAACTGGTCACTTCATTTGGCGAGCTATTGTTTGCCAACCCCGTCAGCCAGAGCTTTCGCGACTGGATACGTGATCAGGGCTTTGCAGCCTCTGTCCATAGCATGGCCTTCACTTTATATTCGCTGCGTGATTCTGATTTACGCCTGGATCTTCCGCATATCCGTGTACCTACCTGGATTTTACACGGGAAGCTTGATCAGGTCTGCCCTTTCCCACTGGCTGTAGAAACCCAAAAAGGAATTGCTGGGTCAAGGCTTATTCCTTTTGAACGAAGCGGTCATGCTGTATTTTACGATGCGCTCCCCGAATTTAATTCCACCTTACTGAGCATACTATCTCAACCTTCCCCCATGCCATAATCGGAGAACCAGGACATTCATATGTGCAAAAAAATAGCACCTTGCGGTGCGTTCTCCAAAAAAACAAAAAAGACGCCTCAGCGCCGTTAGCGGCTATGGGGCATCCTTCACTACAAACATATATCCAATTAGGATTGTTTGGTATGATTAAAGCTCGTATTATTCAAAACGGCCAGCTTTTTCTCGCCCTTCACCATGGCAGAACCGCAAATGGGGCATGTCGGCTCGACAGAAAAAGCGAAGTTATCCCGCATCCATCCGTTGCACGTATCGCTGGCGCAATTCCAGACAGTTGTAATTTCCTCAGGAATCTCATCCATTGGCTTTTTCCGTGAATTGTACATAAACATCCCTCTTTCTTCATGATTTATAAAGCGATAAGATGTAATCAGTTCAAAAACGGCCTTGTGAACAGATAAAAACAAATGCCCCAAACGCTATGTTCGGGGCATCTGAAGTAGGCTGTAATTTTAAATTACAGTTTTACAACGTTCTCAGCTTGTGGTCCACGGTTTCCTTCAACTACGTTGAATTCTACGCGTTGGCCTTCGTCCAAAGATTTGAAGCCGTCGCCTTGGATTGCGGAGAAGTGTACGAATACGTCGCTTCCACCTTCAACCTCGATGAAACCAAAACCTTTTTCTGCGTTAAACCATTTTACTGTACCTGTTTGCATGGAATTACCTCCAAAATGTATTTATATGACCTTTATTTTTTACAAATAAAAATTCACATATTGTACAAGGTTATTTCAACCTAAAACAATAGCCCTCTACAATATGCGAATCTCAGGTCACAATTTCAATATACTCATATTACCATAAGTGTATTGAAAACGCAAGCACTGGTGAATTTAAATTATGCAGAGTGCTCTTGTCCTCTATTTATGTGTCCAAGCTGTATTCATCAGGCGAAAATCAATCATCAACGCCTACTTAAAACAGTATATCCGCAACTGCTTCTTATTATACCAGCAAATGAAAAATAAATATACAAAACATTATGCAGAAGACGAACTTTTTCTAAAATATGCCGTCTTCTGCATCCACTCTGTTGCGTTACCTTTTAACCAGCATCAAAAACCTGCCAATGCCTTAATTTCATCTGTTGTCAGCGCTTTGTCATACAATTGAACCTCATCCAGACTTCCATTAAAGTTAGCATCGGCGGCAAAGCGGCTTTTGCCGAGATAAGCCTCGCTCGTCAGCAGCTCTCTCGGGTTAAAGGTAACGCTGTCATTAACAGCTACCTCTTCACCGTTTACATACAGCTTCCCTGTATTCCCCTCCAGTGTAACCGCTACATGCGTCCACTGGTTCAAGGGCAGCGGTGCTTTGGAAAGCAAGCTTTGATCTGTACCTTCATGGATCGTAAACTGTAGCACATCGCTTCCTTGGGATGGGGTCAGAAACATATGGCGGCTCTGTCCGTTTCCGAAGTCAAAAATTCGCTGCCAGGCTGCGCCGCCCTTCCAGTTTACCCAAGCGGAAAAAGTAAAGTCCTCCGCATCTGTTACCGTACCCGGTAGCTGCACATAGCCATCCTTGCCGTTTAAAGTAAGAGCACCACCGGATTTGCCTTCCTTGTCCCATGTGGCTCCCCCAAATGCCTTGCCATCATAGTTGTTGTATGTGCTGTCCACGACCGTTGTCCCTTGATCCTCGCTCCATGAATAGTGCGCGAGCTGCGGACCTTGAGCCTGTTCGGGAACAATGGCCTGGAAGTTTTTCTTCGCCGTTGCTTTGCCTTTTTTAATGGTCGCAGTCAATGTGACCGTTGCAGGCTGGGAACCCGCTTCTGGACGATACACTTCACCTGTCACGGAAATGTTCTCAGGACGTGAGGACTCCCACGAAATGGTGGTATCTTGTGTAGCTTGAGTAGGCAGCGTCAGATTATAAAAAACGTTGCTCAAATCGCCCAGACTCAGATCCTTCTGCACAGCAGCCACAATCTTGCTGGCCTTCAGTTCAGGCTTTAGCGTACCCCATACCGCAACACCCTTGGAGGATAGCGCAGTGAAAGCAAGCGTCTTGGTGCCCGTATCTGGATCAAGGTGCCGCAGGAAAACACCTTTGTACTTTGTACCATCCGCTATAATCTCCAGTTGGTTACCTGTGCCAAGCTTCCATGTACCTTTCGCTCCGCCGGACAGTTTGCCGCCGCTATCCAAACTGACGGTCAGAGCTTGCTTAATATTGGCCGAAATTTCTTTTCCGTGATTTACATACGAGTATTGACCAAGGACATCCTTTTCCGACAACTTTTTAAGAGAATCCTCATCTCCCGAATAACGATAAGGAGCAACTACGGGCCAACCGTCAACGTTCATGAATATTTCATGCACGCGTACCTCAAATTGCTCGCCCCGTCCCGGAAAACGGGAATGGAAGATCAGAAAATGCTTCTTGGTCTTGGGATCGTAATAAGCCGAGTTATGTCCGGGAGAAACATAGCCTGTACCCAGTCCTGTGCCCGGATCACCGACTTCCCTTGGGATCAGGTAATTCCCTATCAGCTTGACACCGTACGGCTCAATGGAGGCGTCATCAAAAAGAGGTTTGTCAGGGTTCGCCTTGACCTTGATCATGTCGTTGCCCTCAGCATCGTAAAAAGGACCATCCGGTGTTTTGGAGCGAGCCACACGAAGGTTGTATCCGCCATCCGCCGACAAGCCGCCATAAGACAGGAACAAGTAATAATAGTCTGTTTGCGGACTGTATTGTATGTACGGCCCTTCTATACGGGCATGGTTACCGCCTGTCAGCTTTTTCCCATATCCTTGTCCGGGCAGCGGCTTCCCTGTTTTCTCATCCATTTCCAGAATAAAGATGCCTCCTGAATAGGACCCGTATACCATCCACAGCTTGCCGCTCTTATCATAAAAAGTATCCGGGTCCACGGCATTCGGATGCTTGGTCGCATCATAGACGGCTCCGTCCTCACTCGGTTGTCCCCACATGCCGGATTTCAGGAAAATCCCTTTGTTCTTGTAGGGTCCTTCGATTTTGTCAGCCACCGCTACACCCATCGCAGAGCGCGGAGAGTCACCTTTGCAGGCATTATAGTACATATAAAACTTGCCGTCCGCCAGTTGAATGACATCCGCTGCCCACAGCGTGTCCGTCTGTGCCCAATCGAGAGCCTCTTTTAGTTCCTCTTTGACGTTCGGGATCAATACGTTACCGTTCGCCACTCCTGTAGCAATCGTATCCCAATTCATGAGATCCTTGGACTTGGCAGCCGCCAAATGAGAGCCAAATATATAAAAGGTATCGTTCACCTTCAGAATGGAAGGATCATGCACGGAGGTTTCCTTGAAAGAAGCTGTCACCTTTCTGCTCTGAATTGTAACGTTCTCCAGACTCTGATCTTGAAGTGTAATCTGTCCCGGGTTTTGAACTTCATCTGTACCCGGATGGAGCGTTTGCTCCGCGCCTGCAAAAGAGGCAGGTAACAGCAAAGCACCTGCCAGAGAAACAGTCGTTACTTTGCGGAAAAATAATCGTTTCATTAACTAATCTCCTCTCGATTTGAACAAACCTGGTTAATCAGCGGTCAGGCCTCTAATGTATTTTGATTCGTTTATTTTCCTCTTGAAATAGATACTCATCATCACCCCCGGCAAATATTAAAGCGCTTTCAATTTGTTCAAAAAATAAAATCCCTTCTCTTAAATTAAAGCGCTTTCAATTTGTTCAAAAAATAAAATCCCTTCTCTTAAGAAGGCAGGTTCAAACCTGACGGTGAACCGTACCTCTATATTATGCAATCAATATGGAAAATTCAATACTTAATTTTATATTTTTATGAATTATTTAATAAAATTATTAATTATATTAATTCATCTATTTGCGTAGTCTCTTCTTCCTCTTATCCCACCTGTAGATTCAATGGTTCCACATGAGTTAATTTCAACTAACTGTTAAAGCGACAAAGGCAGGATGTGCTTCAGCGCATCCTGCCTTTGTTATATAAATCTATTGTATTTATGAATCCGGCAATTGAAATCCATACGCTGTTATTCCAGCCAAATTCAAACGGTACTGACTGCTTCAATTCCTGTTTTCCGTGTTGTCTTTGTTATTTGTTGCCTTCGAAATCAAGCGTGTTTCCAGTCTCTACTAACGTTTTTGTATTACTTAGAACATGCCACCAAGCATTGTCACTCGGTCCATAGGAAGGATCGTCAGGATGCCACTCATCATGGATAAGAGACAACTTCGTGCATCCGCCCACTGGCTCTATCAGCCAGGAAATCCGGGATTCATAGTTCTCTCGCCCTTTCAGGTAAGAGGGGCCTACCTTATGCGTAAAACGCAGGGCCTTCAAGGGAGCATACTCCAGCAGCGTCCCGTACACATGAACGGTTTCTTCGCCCTCAGCGCCCGGTCCAACATACTCCAGCAATTCCCCCTCCTTGAAGCTGGAACGGATTATGCTTCCGTAATAGATTTGCTGAACGTACTCCGGAGAGACCAGACATGCCCATACCTGTTCGGGCGTCCCCCCAATGTAGACCTCATATTTCAGTTCTTTCATGTTTTGTTCCTCCTTAATAATATGTGCTTGTACTTTCTTATACTTAAGACTCGTTTACACTATACAAAAAGGACACTGACAGCTACAGTCAGTGTTCCCAAAGAGACAAAATTAATTTTCGTAATGGCGAGCCATTTCCGAGGCAACCACCACCAGCCGCTGCTTCAACGCCGCTGGCTCCCGAATATACAGCGTTTTCCCATAAGGCAACAAGAAATATGGGACATAAGTGAGCAATGAGTTTTCGTCCAGCAGAAACCGGGCCCATCCCTCCTCCCGCTGATCCAAGGTATGCCCGAATAGCCAATGACCGCAAAGATCATTTAATATCATCTCGGATGACTCAATTACCACGGCAACCAACTCCTCTGCTCTTTCCCGGGCAGGAAGCAAGCTCTGCAGGAGAAAATCGCGCGCAGAGAAATCGGCAGGACGTATGAAGCTCGCGCCACTACACCGGAGTCCGATAATTCTATCGACACGGAAGTTACGGATCTCCTGCCGCTGGTGGCAATACGCGATGCTGTACCACTGCCCCTTCCAAAGTACAAGCCCATAAGGATCAATGGAACGTGAGGAGACCGTTTCTTCATTCCCCTTGCGGTACTCCATGTCCAGAGTGTCTCCGTTCGCTATGCCTGATTCAAGCTCTTGCATAATTTCTGCCATTGCCCCATTAGACGTATGGAGCGTTTCAATCCCGCGCTCATGGCTCTCCATCCGTTCGATTTGTTGGACGTTGCTGTATCGCTTCAGCTTATCCAGCGCCCGTTCAAGCGCTTGGACATACGGATATCCCGTCCCACGGACGAAGGCGGCTGCTTGGACAAGCGCCTTCTGCTCTTCGGCGTCGAAGAACAACGGTGCTTCGACGAAGTTATCAGGCAGACAGTAGCCGCCACCAGGTCCGGCATCGGCAATAACCGGAACCCCACTGACGCACAACGCATCTATATAACGGTATACCGAACGAACGCTGATTTCCAGCGCTTCCGCTAATTCGCCTGCGGTTCGTCTACGCTGCTTTAACATCCAGAGGATGGATAGCATATGGTCTGCTTTGGACATCAGACAATCTCCTCCCTGAACAGTTCAATTACAAGCAGTGTACAGCGAAAACTTTGTATCGCCAACTTACGTGTCGGCAGGGAGTGCAAGTAATGGCAAATAGTATGAAATAAATGTATTACATATCCTACCTTTCCTGCCGATATACCTAAAAGGACAATTTTGAATTACCTTAAAGTAAACCTTTAAATTTTTTGGGGAGGTGAAAATATATGCAATGGTATTTAAATGGATTAAAAAACTATGTAGGATTCCAAGGTAGAGCACGACGTACAGAATACTGGATGTTTGTTCTGTTCAGTACGATCGCCACTTTTATAATCGGTTTGATCGATGGTCTTGTGGGCTTAACTCCGATCTTGACGTACCTTTATTCTTTGGCTGTCCTGTTGCCGTCTCTGGCCGTTATAGCCCGTAGACTGCACGACACAGGCAGAACCGGATGGTGGATTCTACTCATTTTGATTCCTTTAGTTGGCTCAATTATTCTGATTGTATTCTTATGCCAAGACAGTCAACCCGCTGAGAACAAATATGGAAAAAATCCTAAATTGTAATTGGTGCAGATGCCTGAGAACCTCTTTCACTCTTGTGAAAGAGGTTTTTTCATCTTCCCCCTCCAATCATCGAAATTCCAATAGTAAGTTTATGGGAAGCCCACTGCGTCCATACTGGATTAAAAAGCATCCGCAAGGAGAGGGCGAACATTCATGCATTTTCGGAAAAGAAGCAGCCACAACAAGTTTAAAAAGCCACCTGTCCAGCACACCGAGAGTAAGCCTGCACATTCAGAGGCGCAGCTCAGTGCAAATATCGGGTCAAATCTTCAGCGGATCAGACAAGCACTCGGTAACAGCACCGACATCATCATAAGAGAAGTTCGTATCGGCAAGGATGGTGAACAAATCATTGCGATCCTCTATACCGACGGTTTGGCGGATAAAAACGTAGTCTCCGACTTCATCATGGAGTCGATGATGCTGGATAGCAGCTTGTCCAGCGACGTGGAGAGTAGTATTCAAACCTCCTCCCATGTTCTGCAGATTTTAAAAGATTACGCCCTGACCATCGGGGACATCCGGGATGTAACCGACTTTGAAACCTTATATAACGCTCTGTTGTCCGGAGATGCAATCATTTTGGTTGACGGTGAGACGCAGGGAATCGTGGCCAGCGCACGAGGATGGAAAGATCGCGGGGTCACCGAGCCCGCTTCGGAAAATGTCGTCCGTGGGCCGCGAGAGGGATTTTCTGAAACACTGCGCACGAATACGGCCTTGATCCGACGTAAGATTAAAGATCCGAACCTGTGGCTGGAAACAAAACAAATTGGCCGCGTGACCCAAACCGATGTCGCAGTCATGTATATCAAGGGAATCGCGGACCATAAATTGGTCGAAGAAGTGCATGAACGACTGAATCGCATTGATGTAGACGGCATTCTTGAAAGCGGGTATATCGAGGAGTTAATTCAGGACGAAACATTTACCCCTTTTCCAACAGTATACAACTCCGAACGCCCGGATGTCATCGCCGCCGAGCTGTTGGAAGGAAAGATCGCGATCCTGGTGGATGGAACCCCGTTTGTGCTTGTCGTACCCGCGCTGTTTGTTTCCTTCCTGCATGCGGCGGAGGATTATTATCAGCGTGCCGATATCAGCAGCTTCATTCGGGTTCTTCGTTACACTGGAGTCTTTATTTCCCTGCTTGGTCCGTCCTTATATGTTGCCATCACTACGTTTCATCAGGAAATGCTGCCAACCTCACTGCTGATCGGTCTGGCGGCACAGCGGGAGTCCGTTCCTTTTCCCGCCTTTATCGAAGCGCTCATGATGGAATTGACTTTTGAAATATTACGGGAAGCCGGCGTCCGCATGCCGAAGTATATCGGGGCAGCTGTCTCCATCGTAGGCACGCTCGTCATCGGACAAGCGGCAGTCCAGGCTGGGATCATATCAGCGGCGATGGTCATTGTCGTATCCATTACTGCGATTTCCAGCTTCGTTCTGCCTGCCTATAATATGTCCATTGCTTTCCGTATGCTGCGATTCCCTTTGATGGGGCTTGCCGCTTCATTTGGACTATTCGGGATTATCGTCGGCGGTATTGCTCTCATCCTGCATATGTGCAGCCTTCGTTCGTTTGGCATTCCTTATATGGCTCCTTTTGCCCCTTTAATACCGTCGGACACCAAGGATACCATCTTTCGGCTTCCTCACTGGATGATGATTACACGTCCCCGACTCATTGATCAGAAGAATGTGAATCGCCGAAACAGCACCCCGCCCCGGAAACCACGGGAATAAAGCGGAGAAGACAGGAACAGACGGAAAGGGGTAGACAAGCATGAAACAGAAGACGGCATTTCTGTTCCTGATGCTTACACTCGTCTTGCTTCTAACGGGCTGTTGGAACCGCAGGGAACTGAATGAGCTTGCTATCGCCGTCGGGATGGGGATCGATAAACATGGAGATCAATTCCGTGTCTCCGTCCAGGTTGTGGACCCCGGAGAAGCAGCATCCAAAAAAGGAGCAGGCGGTGGGGCTCCAGCCACGTTGTACACCACGGAAGCTGATACTGTGTTAGAAGCCATTCGGAAAATTACGACGCTTAGTCCCCGAAAAATGTATTTTTCTCACCTGCGCATATGCGTAGTCGGTGAGTCGATAGCAACGGAAGGAATGGCAAAAGCTTTGGATTTACTCTCCAGGGATCATGAGTTCCGCACCGATTTTTATATTGTGGTGTCAAAGGGCACCAGTGCGGAGGACACATTGAAAATTATGACGCCCCTGGACCCGATTCCGGCGAATGACCTTTTCTCCTCCCTGGAATCATCGGAGAAAAGTTGGTCGCCCAGTATGACGGTAACCTTGGATGAATTGATTGCAGCTCTCACGAGCGAAGGAATGCAGCCTATCTTGACAGGACTTCGGATCGTTGGCAATACAGAAATGGGAGAATCGAACAGCAATGTCCAAAAAATCGACCCACCTGTCCGTTTACAGTACTCGGGACTTGCAGTGTTCAGAAAAGACAAATTAATCGGATGGTTAGACGAAACGGAAAGCAGGGGCTACAACTACATTCTCGGCAAAGTGCAAAGCTCTGTCGGCTTTGTGGCCTGCCCCGAAGGCGGAAAAGTCGTTACAGAGATCATTCGAACCCAAACTGCCATAAAAGGAAGCGTGCATAGGGGAGAGCCCCGGATCAATATTAAAATGCATGTTGAGGCCAACGTGGGAGAAGTTGAGTGTCAGGCCCTGGATTTAACCAAAGTGAGCACGATTTATGAGCTGGAGAAGAAATTGGAAGAAAAGATCGAAGAGATTATGAAATCAGCCGTCAGAAAAGCTCAAAAATCGTACAAATCTGACATTTTCGGATTCGGTGAAGCCATTCACCGCGCTGATCCGAAGACCTGGAACGCACTGAAAAAAAATTGGGATCGTGAGCATTTTGCAGAATTGCCTGTAGATATCAAGGTCGATTTCAAAATTCGGCGCTTGGGCACGATTGGCAGCTCATTCCTGAATGATATGAAGGAGTAACCTACCAAAGAAGGTGTTAAAAGATGCTGCCTAAATTAATGAACGTGCTGGGCATACTGCTGGTCGCTGTTGCAATCAGCATGTTTGAGGTCCCTTACATGCGGAAAAAGGGTTTAAAAAAAGAGCTTTGGCTGTTTTACATCCTGCTATTTCTTGGGGTCGGAATCAGCAGTGCCAAGGCATTAAGTGGGTTTATTCCTACTCCTCTGGATTGGATCGCAGCCGTGTATAGGCCATTCAGCGATTTCCTGACCCATATCGGTCTAATAAAATAAGACGAGGTGAAATTAGTGCCCGGGCAGATCAGAATCTCAGCAAGTCAGCTTATGATCCTGACGACTTTATATACGGTCGGGAGCGCAATCCTCATCATCCCGTCAGGCATGGCGCTGGTAGCCAAGCAGGATGCGTGGATGGCCGCGCTTGTCGGGGTCGTGGCCGGGCTTCTCGTCTTGTATTTGTACATCAAGCTTGCGTCGCTGTATCCGCAAAAGACCCTGATTGGAATTATGGAAGCCCTGCTCGGAAAGTGGCTAGGCAAAGCTGTCGGTCTTCTGTTTTTCGCCACATTTTTCATCAATGCTCCTGTTCCCGTTTTATTTTACCTGGGGAATTTTATGACCACTCAAATGATCCCGGAAACACCAATACAAGCGGTCAACATCCTTTTTGCGCTTATTATATTGTTGGCTGTCCGGCTGGGACTGGAAGTGATAGCTCGTTCTGCCGAACTGATGTTTCCGTTATTTATTCTGCTTTATATTTCTTTTACGGGTTTGATAGTGTCCAATATTAAATTGGAAAATGTTCAACCTGTACTGGAGGCTGGAGTGGGGCCTATTTGGTCTGCTGCCCTGTCCTTTGTCAGCACAGCGTTTCTGCCTCACATCCTTCTGCTCATGATTTTCCCGGCTTCTGTCAATCGTTTTGATCAAGCCCGTAAAGCTATTTTCACAGGAAGCCTGATTGGCGGATTAATGTTGGTCGTGGTCGTTTCATTGGCTATTTTGGTACTAGGTCCTGATCTAACCGCAAGAAATATATATCCAAGCTATGCGTTAGCCAAAAAAATTAGCATCGGCAATTTTCTACAGCGTATCGAAGCGATCATGGCTACGATGTGGTTTATTTCGCTCTTTTTCAGGATCACGTTGTATATGCACTCCATTGTGACAGCCATAGCCCAAATCTTTCGCTTGAAAAATGACCGCCAGCTAGTGCTTCCTCTCGGCATTCTTTTAGTCGCCTTGTCGACCATCGTATATCCCAATGTGCCTTATCAACAAGCCTATGATACCAAGACGTGGATTCCTTATGTATTATCGTTGGGGTTGTTTTTACCCTTACTGCTGCTCAGTATACATGTCCTGAAAAGGCTGGGGACAAACAAGAATAACAAGCCAGATGATAAACGTGAAAATAGAGGTGAGGATGGTGCATAAGCAAGTCAAAATCTCCACACGTCAATTGTTGATCTTAACGATATTATTTACAATCGGCACTGCAATTCTCGTCATCCCTTCCGTTATGGCCGCTACCGCTAAACAGGATGCATGGATCGCTGCAATCGTCGGAGTGGGTGCTGGGCTGCTGTTGATATGGCTTTACAACACGATCACCATCCTGTATCCGCAGATGACCCTGATCGAAATCATGGAGACCCTTTTGGGCAAGTGGTTGGGGAAATCCATTGCTCTACTGTTTATGATTACGTTTTTTCTGAGTGGCCCTGCTGCGGTGTTGTATGATTTGGGGAATTTTTTGACTACTCAAATGATGCCGGAAACGCCGATTCAAGCGGTCAACATCCTTTTCGCGCTTATTGTATTGATGGGCGTGCGCCTTGGACTTGAAACGTTGGCCCGTTCTGCTGAGCTATTGTTTCCGTTGTTCCTTCTGCTGTACACGGCTTTTGTCGTTTTGGTAGTATCCAATATCAAACTGGAGAACGCTCAACCGATGCTGGAGAAGGGAGTTGGACCCATTTGGCCTGCTGCTTTATCCTTTATCAGTATTGCATTTCTGAGCCATATTGTTTTACTCATGATTTTTCCGTCTGTAGATCGCCCCGATCAAGCCCGTAGAGCCTTTTTAACAGGAAGCCTGATTGGCGGGTTGATTCTGGTTGTGCTCATTGTATTGGCCGTTTTAGTTTTTGGCCCTGATTTAACAGCAAGAAATATATATCCAAGCTATTCATTAGCCAAAAAAATAAACATTGGAAATTTTCTTCAGCGTATTGAAGCGATCATGGCCGCCATGTGGTTTATTTCGCTCTTTTTCAGGCTGGCTCTGTATATGCAATCGATTATGATAGCCATTAGCCAAATCTTTAATCTAAAAGATGAGCGTCCGCTGATCTTCCCTATCGGGATGATCCTGATCGTTATGTCGGTGATCATATATCCAAATGTCCCATACCAGCAATCCTGGGATGCAAAAATATGGACATCCTTTATCTTATCCATGGGCCTTTTTTTGCCTCTACTGCTGCTCTGTATTCACGGGATACGAAAACTCTGGTCCAGAAAAAAAACAGGGTCCGAAGGATAGACCTTATTCATCCTGTGAGCCATTATGAGCCTCAGTGAAATTTTTTTGCTGTAACCTGTTTACAATGTGCACTTTTAGTTTATTTTAAACGAGTATTAAGCTGGCGCTAAGATTGGGCGTGTATGATGTATTTAAGAATCTGGTAACTACATAAAAACCGGATGGGCTAAAGGCAAGAATATTACTCCCGTTGGATATCCATATACCGTTCCACCCTGTCAGAATTTTAAAGAAATCAAAAGGAGACTTTACTCTTATGAATCGAAAACGAATCATGGTTATCTGCACCTTGTTACTGGCGTTGTCTATTGGGCAGTCCTCTACATGGGGAAGTCGGGCCAATGCTTCTGCACTGGCTCCAGAGAGAGCCCTTCAGCTACAGGATAGTGAGGCTTCCAAGGATGATGAGTTGCTGGAAACACTGGGTGTATCCTCGGATGAGCAATTGTATGATGCGTTGTATAACGGTCAAACCTTGGCAGATATTGCACAATATAATGAACGGGACGCTCAAGCTGTCGTTGATTTGCAGGTGGCTCAGTTGACAGAGCTGTTAGATCAGCGGCTGGCCAACAAGAGTATTACACCTGAACAGTACCAAGCCCATAAGGCAGAATTGACGCAGGTCGTTGCCAAGAGTGTGTTTGGACTGTAAAAAAAGTCCATGTAAAAAGGCGCTGAGCCCGTTGGGGATCAGCGCCTTTCTGCTGTCTGTATCTACACTTACACTTGATGTACTCGAATCAGGTTGGTGGCACCGGCCTCGGCAACAGGAACGCCTGCCGACACGACAACGGTGTCTCCTTTTTGAATATACCCTGCATTCAGGGCGTTGCGGATGGAGGATTCGAACATTTCATCCGTCGTCACTACTTTATCGCCTTTGACCGGGAATACCCCGGATAACAGACAAATTTTAGCGAACACCGTATTGTTCGGGGTAACTGCAATAATTGGAGCCTTTGGACGATATTTGGACACCATACGGGCCGTGAAGCCGCTGGCCGTAGAAGTAATAATCGCTTTGGCATCGAGCTCCAGGGACGAACTAACCGCACCTTGACTGATGACCTCGGTAATGTTCGTGCTTTGGCGTGCTCTGCGCTTATCGAACTGCTCTTGATAATCAAATTGAGATTCAGCTCTGGCGGCTACGGCAGCCATCGTCCGCACGGACTCGACAGGGTATTTACCCGCAGCGGATTCGCCCGACAGCATAACCACATCGGCTCCTTGCATAACAGCGTTAAACACGTCACTAACTTCGGCTCTCGTCGGACGCGGGTTTACCTGCATGGATTCCAGCATGTGTGTAGCCACGATCACCGGCTTGCCAACCAGATTACACTTGTCGATCATTTCCTTTTGCATCACAGGTACGTCCTGAATCGGCACTTCAACACCCAGATCACCACGGGCTACCATGATTCCATCCGAAGCCTTGATAATGTCATCGAGGTTTTCCATACCTTCGGCATTTTCAATTTTAGAATAAATTTGTACATGCTCGGCGTTGTGGCCCTTCAAAATCTCACGAATTTCGCGAATATCATCGCCTTTACGCACAAAAGAAGCCGCAATAAGCTCGATACGCTGCTCCACTCCGAATTGGATGTGCTTCACATCGCGCTCTGTTACGCCCGGAAGGGTCGTATGAATCCCTGGCAGGTTCACACCTTTTCTCGGTTTCAAAATACCGCCGCTTACAATGGTACAGATCATTTCGGTTCCCTCAATAGAGGTTACAGTCAGATCGACCAAACCATCATCAATGAGAATACGGTCGCCTGCTTTGATATCCTTCGGCATATCCGGGTAGTTGACCGAAATACGGTGCTCGTCCCCCAAAATTTCTTCCGTGGTCAAAATAAGCTGGCTACCTGGCTTCAGCAGACAAGATGCTTCTTTCAGCTTGCCAATCCGAATTTCCGGTCCCTTGATATCCATCATGACGGGAATAAAGGTGTTCAGTTCCTTCGCAGCCTGCCGCACATTTTCAATACGTTTAACGTGATCTTCCAGCTCCCCGTGAGCCATGTTCAAGCGGGCTACTGTCATACCGGCCTGGATCATTTCTTTTAACAAATGAATGGAGTCGCAGGCAGGTCCCATAGTACAGATAATTTTCGTTTTAAGCATAGTAATGTCATCCTCCTGAATGTCTTTACTGTTTGGTTTCTATTCCACTTTCACTTCAGAATTTTTGCAAAATCCTCAGTTCTCTATCTATTAAACTTCTATGGTTCTATTTTACTTGTACCCGTGCGTCAAGACTATGAACTATAGTATGATGAAGGTACTATAGTACAATACATTTTTAAGACATCGGAGAGTGGGCCTCGTGATTACAATGACGGACATGCGACAGGACCATGGTATAGACTGGTACGAAAAGGCTGGCCCGAATAGCAGCGACGATGACTTACTGTTCATTTTGGTTACCTTTGGAAAATGTGTATATTGGGTGAACGGTTGCAAGTTTATTCTCGGCAAGGGAGAAACGCTGATTCTGCCCGGACATTTGCCTTACTACGGCAAGAGCATTCCTACACTTTTTCATACCAAGTATGTGATACATTGCCACAAAACATGTACGAACCACACACTTCCCCTACTGAATACAAACCAGCCGTTGCTGATCAAGCTCGGATGCTACGATATGCTGCATGAACGGATCAAGTCGGTGTACTACCAATGGACTGAGCGCCCGAGCTACTATGCAATGATGGCTGACTGCTTACTGACCGAGGCGATGATTTATATCAATCAGGAATGGGACAAAGGTGCCGTTTCTTGCGATAAAGAGAAGCATGTAGAGCATATGAAGCAGTATATTCAAAATCATTATCGGGAAAAGGTGACGAAGGAGGAGCTGGGAGACGCGATCCGTAAAACACCCAACTACGCAGCTACCCTACTGCGCGAGGTAACACACCAAACCATCAGCGAGCATGTACATACGCAGCGTATTAAAACCGCCATCTACATGCTGACCGAGTCCCGACTGACGATCCGTGAAATTTCAGAGTATGTGGGGTATAGTGATGTTTCCTATTTTCATCGGATATTCAAACGGCTGACAGGCTGCTCCCCATCCGAGTTTCTGGATGAACGGTCTTCGATCGTTTAGGCGTGACTTGTACAGTGGAAAGAGAAGGCAGAAAAAGACTGGAAAAAGTTGCGAAACTCCGTATTTAAATGTATGTTGGATTCAACTGGATAGACAACAAATACCTCATTTTATAAAGTGCGAATGTGAAGCTCACATAAAAACCCCGGTTCCTTCGCACCTCGAAATTTGTCGAAAAAGGCTTGGATGGGTTGTAATGGGTGAATGTCAATGCTTGATTCAAGCCTTTTCGGCATCGTTTATTGCGAAAATGTATGATATTGATACCATTAGGGTATAAATCACTACATTTCCGCTGTCGCACTCTATATGAGTGCGTGGATTGAAATCAACTGCATTCATTGCTTGACTCACATTATTTATAGTCGCACTCTATATGAGTGCGTGGATTGAAATTCCAGCCAACTTATCGACTGTCTGCTGCATGCTTAGTCGCACTCTATATGAGTGCGTGGATTGAAATACCTACATCGGATACGTGGTAGAGCAAACGACGGAAGTCGCACTCTATATGAGTGCGTGGATTGAAATATGGCCCGGTTGTCGGCCTCAAGGTTGTAAAAACCGTCGCACTCTATATGAGTGCGTGGATTGAAATTTCAAAACACGATGCAGACGGTCAGACACAAACCAGGTCGCACTCTATATGAGTGCGTGGATTGAAATAATGTCCGGTAGTGATAAAAGACGCGCCAAATAGCGTCGCACTCTATATGAGTGCGTGGATTGAAATTGAAATCGTATTGCCTTCATTTGAACAAATGAACAACGTCGCACTCTATATGAGTGCGTGGATTGAAATGGATCATATGCAGCGCACCAACCAAACCACGAAGTCGCACTCTATATGAGTGCGTGGATTGAAATGCCGCTAAAACTTCGGGGGGAGGTACCAAATTTGTACGTCGCACTCTATATGAGTGCGTGGATTGAAATACATACGGGCGAAAATCCTTGCTTATATCCGGGAGTCGCACTCCATGTGAGTGCGTGGATTGAAATACATACGGGCGAAAATCCTTGCTTATATCCGAGAGTCGCACTCCATGTGAGTGCGTGGATTGAAATAAACCTTCTTTACGCAATTCACGCTCACGATCAAGGTCGCACTCCATGTGGAGTGCGTGGATTGAAATCAATTACCGATGCCCCAGCGCTTCACTCACAAGTCGCGCTCTGTATGGAGTGCGTTTTTCATCCTCTTACTCTCCGCTTCCATCGCTCTTCCTTTCCATTTCCATATGCATTAATATTCCAAACTTTACCTTTATACATTAGTTGCATAATATATTGACAGATGGTTAATTTTGGGGAACAATAGAATGCAAGAATATAAAATTATGGCATTTTTATGTGAAGGGTGGTTTATGTATGGAAATCACACCTACGATAAGAGCTGAATTGGAAAAACATCTAAAACAACAAGATTTAAGCATGACCGAGTTTGGGCATATTGCAGGCATTAATAGGGGGATAGTAAGTGGCATTGTAACTGGTAATAGTCCTATATCTGTTAACCAGCTTGACCGAATCACTGAGGCTATGGGTTTACCGGAAGGCTACTTCTACGACTTATATGTAGAAAACTACATCATCGAACGCTCCCCCAATATGCGTCGAATTGAGCGGTTGCTATATCGTTGTGCAGAACTGAACAAGCTGGATGCGATCAGTCGAATCGTTAGACAAATCATGGACAATCTACTCTATTCACCTAAACTATTTGACATTGCAGAAACGCTATTAGCACAAGGACGACATGCTGCTGCGTTGCTGCTCTATGAGAATGTAGCAGAGGCGGAGAAATACCAGCACTCCGAACGCTTGGCAATCTGTCAATACCGTATATTCACGATTCAGATTGGAGACGATCAAAGCAAAAATCTCAGAGCAGCAGCGGTATTTGAGGCTTTCGTTGAGCGCCTAGATGAAATAGATCAGCTTGACGCATTGAAGGATTTAGCTAACGTGTACAGGTCTTTGCGTAAATGGGACAAGGTCGATGAAATGGCGAGAAAAATGAGAGATAAAGCGGAAATCCAATATACTTTGAAACACCAACAGAAGAGCCGAGAGCGTAATGAATCTACTAAGAAGTTAAGTCGTCCCATGTTTGTGTACATCACCTATGCCGATTTACTATGTGCAAGTGTCTGCGAAGCCCAAGGCGATTATCAACAAGCTCTACAATATACATACGCCTACGCTAATTTAGATTGGGTCAAGGAGACGGACGAGGATACTCTACATTGGATCAAACTGTATAAAGATTGGGCGGAATGTAATACTTACGTTAATAAACTCCTATCAGGAGATGTAAGTGTGCTTCAAGATTATGTTGAATATATTTCAGCAGCATCAAGCTCTAATGAACAAGAGGAAATCTCCAAATTGTTGAATGTTATAATTGCAGCAAACCGATTTGAATTGGACGTGGATGATATACTTCAACGGTTTGAAACGGAGATTAATTCGTTTTCTGAACAACCTCCATCCGATGATATGTATACCCAACAGGTGATACCGGACTATATCGCGTGGTTTGGTTACGAGTTAGCTAATTATTATTTACATCGAGGTTCTTACATTGATGGTTTTAAACATTTGATGTATTCAATGGTAAGTTATCATACACTAAATAATGAGACTTATTTTATAAATTGTATGGGTCTATTTTTACACTTTCAAGATTATGCGGTTCCAGTAACTAAAGCAGCATTCTTAAATCTTATTGAAAAGGTGTGGATGAACAATGTTAAAAAAAATGGTACTGCTGATCATCGCAGCTAGCTTTTGGTTTATTGTTACTGTACCTGTTCACTCGCATGATATACGCCCTCAAGTACAGGTTGGAGGTTCTTAAACGGATAGGAAAAATGAACTCCCTGCTAACCTTAACTGGTCGCCGGGGATTGTTTCTACTGTTGAACTAAATTGAACCACACTTAGCAACCTAGCTTATTCCATCATATTACCACTTTATAAGATTCCTGTTTAAGATATACGTTTACTCCAAGATTCATCACTTGCTAAGTTTCCGCATTTAATTCAGTGGCTTTGTCAGTTTGAGCGGTGTTAATCCCTTGTGCTGATAGGGACTGTTTACTTTGCGATTCCAATCCAAATGCATTTTTTAGGTGAGGTGTTTTTTTGGCTTTTGATTTAATCCCGTTTATACTTAATATGTTAATTATCCTACTTTCTATTGCTGGTGGAGTACTATTAATTGGAACATTGTACAGAGGATATAGACTGCTAGGTTTACTTATTGCTGAGAAAAAGCATAATTCCGAAAAAAAAACATAAAATCTAAATCCCCACTAACCTAATGGTCAGTGGGGATTTTTTTGTTTAGCTATTAACATAAATAATTTCTTTTTTGTACAATTTGACATTATATGTTATTAAGAACACCTAGAGCAGATCGCGTGAAATACGTGATAAATCATCAAAATTCACTAAATAACTTCATGTGAATTTATGGACTCTACCCACATTCCTCTTGCCACCTGGGTGATGTTAATTGGAGGAACCTGCTGTTTTGACTTCCTCCAGCATTTTATCGTTATAGCCAAACATCCATGTCAGGACAAAAGCTACTGCCATAGCAGCCACGTTCGCCAAAATATAAAGCGGAAGCTGATGATTCATGTAGAGCAATGTACCCGGAATGACCGTAATGGCCATACCTGTAGCCGCCAAATGGAAGACCGAAGCGATAAAACCACCAACTGCCCCACCGATGAGGCCCATGACAAAAGGCTTCATATATCTCAGGTTGACCCCGAAAATAGCCGGCTCCGTAATCCCCAGAAAAGCAGACAACGAGGAAGGAAGCGCTAACGCTTTCAGCTTGCCGTTCTTCGTTTTCAGTCCAACCGCCAGACAAGCCGCACCTTGGGCAGCCATAGCGCAAGTAATAATCGCGTTGAAGGCGTTTACGCCATTCTTTTCAAGCAGTTGAATTTCCAGAAAATTAAATATATGATGCACGCCCGTAACTACGATAATCTGATGCAGAAAACCGATGACAATCCCTGCGATACCGAAAGGCAAATCCAGTACAAACGTCGTTCCTTGCAGTACCCACTCTTCAAGTGAATGGAAAACCGGACCGATGGCAAACAATCCCAGTATAATCATGATCAACAGCGTTAAAAATGGCGTAAGAATCAGATCCAGCGCTTCGGGTACCCGTTTGCGCAGCCCCCGTTCCAGCTTGGCTCCGATCAAACCCACGAAGAAGGCTGGCAATACCGAGCCCTGATAACCCACCACAGGGATGAAGCCGAACATCGTCAAGGGATGAGCTGAGCCGTCCGCAACACCATAGGCGTTGGGCAAGGCCGGGTTCACCAGCATCAGACCGAGAACGATACCGAGCACCGGGCTACCGCCGAATACTCTAAAGGCTGACCACGCAACCAGCGCAGGTAGAAAAGCAAAAGCCGTATCCGTCAATACTTGGGTAAACAATAGGAAATTCGGTGAAATATCCTGCGGCGTCATGCCGAACAGGGCCAGAATTTGCGGCTGGGTAAGCAAGCCCCGCAATCCCATGAACAGCCCCGTAGCAACCAGCACCGGAATGATCGGTACAAATACGTCGCCAAAGGTACGAATGGAGCGTTGGAAAACGTTGCCTTCCTTTTTCGCCTGACTCTTCACTTCTTCTTTAGATGATCCGGTTACTCCGAGCTTCTCGACCTCTTCAAAAATCCGATTGACCGTACCTGTACCAAAAATAACCTGATACTGACCCGAGTTGAAAAAAGCTCCTTTGACCTTGTCGATTTCTTCGACCTTTTTCTGATCAATCTTCTCCTTGTCATGCACCATAATCCGCAGGCGTGTCGCGCAGTGAGCAAAGGACGCAATATTATCCTTCCCACCGATTGCTTGGATCACTTCTTTGGCTATTTCCCGGTTCTCCGCCATGATGTTCATCCTCTCGTTCATTCCGTTATTTATTGATGATTAACGATCCACTTGATGATGTTGAATATTCATGTAAAATCCCATTTTACCGCTTGGAAGAGAGCCTCTCCCTTGTCGGCAAAAAAGCGTATTTCGTCACTCTCTGGGTGCGGAAAAATACGACTGGTGAACACCTCTTCCCCATCATTGACGAAAATTTCCACCGAAGACGTATCCACGAACAGATGAAGCTTGATACGGTCCCCATTCATGGCGCACTGTCTTATCTCACCATACGAAGCAGCGACAGGCTCCCCCGATTGCGAACGGTCCATCACAAGTTGGCGGCTGACGGTATCATATCGGATCACCGTTTTCTCGGTCGCACTTGCGCGGAATTCAATACCGCATGCCTTGGCGCTCAAAAGATCATACTCACAAATCAGCTCATAAGCCGTACCCTTGAAGCCCGTATAGGTTTTGCTCTCCGACGTTAATGTGTCGGCTACCCGTTCCTCACGCTTTCTACGCAGCGTAGTTAGCTCAGGTATTGGCCTTTGTATGAGTTTGCCCTCATGAAGCGTAAGTTCCCTCGGCAGCGTCAGGCAATGTGCCCATCCGTTCGGATCTGTCGGATAATCGATATCCGGTAATCCCATCCACGCCACCATAATACGCCGCCCCTGCGGGTCGATCATCGTCTGCGGTGCATAAAAGTCAAAGCCTCGGTCCAGCTCGCGGAATACACCGTGCTCCAATATTCTGGTTTGGGTATCCAGCGGTTTGCCGATCACATAGCCCGACTGATAAATGTTGTGATACTCATCCCCGGAAGGCTCCAGACCCTGAGGAGAAAATACCAATACACCCGAGCCGTCCAGTTCAAAATAATCCGGGCATTCCCACATGTAGCCAAACGTCTCCAGCCCTGTCCGCAGTTCCCCCTGAAACTGCCACGTATGGAGGTCGGTTGACCGATAAAGGACGGCGCAGCCTGTTGCATTCGCTCTCTGGGCACCGATCACACAGTAAAAGCTGTCTCCGTCTTTCCACAGCTTGGGATCACGAAAATGATCCGTATATCCTTCTGGCACGTTCGGAATAACGGGATGCTCCCATTTTGTAATGAGACCGCTCTCATCCATAACGGCCATACATTGATAAGGATGTCTGATCCAGTCCTCGTCACGTGTATTTCCCGTATATAGCATATACAGCTTGCCCTCATGCTCCATCGCGCTACCTGAATAAGCACCATGTGAATCAAAATAATCTCCCGGTGCGATACCGATGCCTGCATCGTCCCATGTGACCAAATCTCTGGACTTCAAATGATACCAGTATTTCATTCCATGATCGGTTCCAAACGGGAACCACTGATAGAACAAATGATATTCACCCTGATAATACGAAAAGCCATTGGGATCATTGAGCAAGCCTGTCGGTGGCTGAATATGAAACTCCTGCCGCCAGTGACATTGCTCCACCTTTTTCTCCAAGCTGGCTATTTCACCGGGCTCTGCCTGCTCAATCAGTCGATACTTTTGTTCTTTTGTCATTTTCATAGGTGTACCTCATTCTTATTAAAACTTCTGTCTCGGGAACCGGTTCCAATTTAACGAAAAAAATATATAGGAACCGGTTCCTGTACGATTAAAAAAATACACTCATCCATGGATTTAAAACCGATTCCACTTGTGCCCGAGTGCCGTGGAACCGGTTTCGAAGAAATTATAATCCACCTGTTCAGCGTTTGTCAACGCTTTCTCTCTCTATCAGAGAATAATTCATAACGGTCACTTTCTCTACCGGTTTGTGTTCTACCAGCCTTACAATATTTTGCGCCGCTACGCGTCCTGCTTCCATGTACGGATATTGCACGGTTGTCAGCGCAGGATGAATCACCTCTGTAATATCGTATCCCCCGAAGCCAGTCACCGACAATTCCGATGGAATGGTAATCCCTCTGGAATACGCCGCGTTGATCACGCCAAGCGCAATATTATCCGTAGCACACACCATTAAGGATGGCTTGAATCCATCTAAAATCGCAGACGCAGCCACCCGTGCATCGGACATTTTAAATCCGGTTTCATAGTATCTGATATCGTACCCAGCGGATCGCTCTAGTTGCTTCACATCGTCCATATGAGCTTGATCGGTCAATGCATCCCGAACAGCCTGCCTAAAGCCCTCCTTGCGCCGCACACCGACAGCGACATCCTTTTCCGTAACGCCGACGTAGGCAATTTCACGGTGGCCCTGTGACAGAACATATGCGCCGATATCATATCCCGCCCGGTAGTCATCATGGATAAGGCTGTGAAGCTGCGTGTGCTGCTGCCCCACCAGCAAAACCGGAATCGCAATGTCGCGGATCGCGGTCAGATGCTCATCGGTAATTTCAGCAGCCAGTAAAATAATACCGGAAATCTTTTGCCGACCCAGCTCGTAAATGGCTTCGATTTCACGCTTCACATCCTGGCTTGTATTCGAGATCAGCATCTGATAATGCTGGGCCCGCAACTCTTGATCTATACCCATCAGCGTATGGGATGTCGCGAAGGAATCCAGACGTGGCACAACGGTTCCGATAATGTTAGTCCGCTTCGCTTTGAGGCTCTGGGCAAAGGTATTAGGGACATAACCCGTGGCCTTGACCACCTTTTCAATTTTACGTCTTGTATCCACACTGACAGCCCCGCCGTTCAAAAAACGGGATACCGTACTCTTGGATACGCCAGCCATTTGGGCTATATCTGCAATCGTCTTATTCATGAGGTCCCCCGGATTGTCTTCATTTTCACAAGCTTCCATAACGTCTCTTTTATCATAACCCTATAATACCATATGGCGGGATTGGAATGCTGTAGCTCCAGACCCATCATGGACAAGAAACGCCGCTCCCTTCAATGAAGAAAGGAACAGCGTATCATGGAAATAGAGTTTAAAAATCAAAGTTATCCGGATCAGGACCTACCCGATGATTCGCATTTAACGCCTGAATTCGGTCCATATCCTCTTGCGTCAATTCAAAATCAAAAATGTCGGCATTTTCGACAATCCGATGCGCCTTGATAGACTTGGGAATGGTGACAACTCCCTGCTGCACATCCCAGCGCAAAATCACTTGTGCCACCGATTTGCCATACTTGGTCGCTATGTCTTGCAGTACCGCATGATCGAGCAGTTGGCCTTGCATTAACGGGGACCAGGCTTCCATTTGAATGTTGTTCTTTTGACAGAATTGCAACAGCTCGGCTTGTGTTAATTGTGGATGAAATTCCACCTGATTCACCATTGGCGTGATTTCAGCATCCTTCATAAGGTCCTCCAAATGATGAATCTGGAAGTTGCTGACTCCGATAGCCCTGATCCGCCCTTCTTTATATAAGGACTCCAGAGCTCTCCAGGCTTCTTTATACTTGCCTTGAACCGGCCAATGAATCAGATACAGATCCAGATAGTCCAGACCCAGCTTGTCCAGACTTACTTCATAGGCTGCCCGTGTCTCTTCATACCCCAAATCGGCATTCCATACTTTGGACGTTACGAAAAGGTCTTCTCTGGACAGGCTATTTTCCTGAAGAGCCTCGCGGATGGCTTGTCCTACACTGTTTTCGTTTGCATAAGCTGCGGCTGTATCTATACTGCGATAACCATGCTTCACAGCCGCTTTGATGGCATCGACCAGCTCTGAGCCTTCCTCCACTTTAAATACCCCGATTCCGAACCAAGGCATGTGAACTCCGTTGTTTAACAATGTTGTGCTTTGTAAGTTTTGTGTCATTTTGTATCTTCCTCTCTATTTTTTAAAAGCTTTAACTTGTAATGGTGGTTGTATCCCTTTTTTCGAGCATACGACTCCAGCCTGTGAGCAGAACCGCAACAAAAACCATAATGCCCCCGATCCAAGTCGTATGAATGAGGCCTAGTGAATCCGTTACAATCCCGCCTACATAAGCTCCAATTGCTATCCCTGCATTGAAAGCTGCAATATTCACGGCAGAGGCGACATCTACAGCTTTGGGTACAAAACGTTCGGCTAACATGACTACATATACCTGTAAGCCGGGCACATTCATAAACGCAAGCAATCCCATAAAGAAGATCGTAATCAGTCCTGCCGTTTTAAAAGGTGCCGTGAACAACAGGAGAAACAGAATCACTGCTTGAATCAGAAACATGTAAAACAAAGCTGAAAGCGGCTTGCGGTTTGCTGCTTTTCCACCAATAACATTCCCAATGGCAATCGCGATTCCATACAGCAAAAGAATAAACGTTACCGTACTTTGCTGGAATCCGGTTATGTCGTGAAGTAATGGAGATAAATAAGTAAACACCACAAATGTGCCTCCATACCCCAAAGCTGTAATAATAAATGCGAGTAGCAAGCGACCATTGGTAACCAGTTTGACCTGCTCGCGGAAAAGAGTCTTGTTCCCTTTGCGCAGCGTAGATGGCAGCAGAATCAGATTGGCGATGAGTGCCACTACACCGACGACCACAATCGCCATAAAAGCAGCCCGCCAACCCCATTGCTGCCCAATGTAGGTACCCAAAGGTACACCTGTGACCGTGGCTACGGTCAACCCCGAGAACATGATGGAAATCGCACTGGCTCGCCGATCATCCGGCACAAGATCAGCCGCGATGGTGGAACCGATGGACATGAACACCCCATGGGAGAACGCCGAGATCACACGTGCAATCAGCAGCAAGGCAATCCCGCTAGAAACCGCAGCGAGGCTGTTACCTGCAATAAATATAATCATGATCCACAGCAGCAACGTTTTACGGGGAACACTTGACGTTAATGAGGTCAAGACAGGTGCCCCGACGGTAACCCCTAATGCATACAGCGTTACGGTTAGTGCAGACATCGTTACAGATATGTGCAAGTCTTCAGCGATCAGGGGAAGCAGTCCCACGCTGATGAACTCAGTGGTCCCAATGGCAAAGGCGCTTATGGCTAAAGCCAGTAATGGCCAGATGCTTCGTTTTGATTCTGGCGACATGTTTTTCACTCCTATCTATAGAAATCTTCGACCAGCAGATGTTATTATGAGTTATTCAAGCGAATATGAACAGTACGTACTTTTTAGTGATATAGGTACTAAAAAGTACCCTAAATAAAGTTCTTTTCAATCAAAACAGGCTGGTAAGGTATGTATAACAGAAAGCGACACACATGGGGGGATCAGCATTGGGGAAGAAAAAATACAATATCTCTGTTGAGGCGACGTTAGAGGTGATCGGAGGGAAATGGAAGTGCGTGATTCTGTGTCATTTGACACATGGAAAGATGCGGACAAGTGAATTAAAACGGATGATGCCTTCCATAACACAAAAAATGCTGACCCAGCAGCTTCGTGAATTAGAGGAAGACGGCATTGTCAATCGGATCAGCTATAATCAGGTTCCACCCAAAGTGGAGTACGAGCTTAGTGAATATGGATGTAGTCTGAAAGGCATTTTAGATTCTCTTTGTGCCTGGGGAGAAAGACATATTATTAAAGAATACGGGGATAAATCCGCGGTTTTGGAAGATAACATTCTGAATAAGTTGTAAAGCAAAAAAAAGCGCCTGCGATACATCAGCAGGCGCTTTCTCTCTCCCCGAATTTCAAGGGTTACGAATTGGACATCATTTTATTTCGTGAAATCAATGACCATGCGCCCTTGGATTTTGCCATGCTCCATCTCCTTGAAGATTTCATTAATGTCTTCGAGCGGACGTTTTTGTACAAGAGGGACGACTTTACCTTCTGCAGCGAACTGGAACGCTTCTTTAAGGTCTTCACGAGTGCCGACCAAGGAGCCAATAACTTGAATGCCGTCCAGAACCAGACGTGGAATGTCCAGATCCATCTTATCGGTTGGAAGACCTACAGCTACAACACGCGCGCCAGCCTTTACAACATCGATGGCCTGGTTGAACGGTGTTTTGGCAACAGCAGTAACCACGGTTGCATCCAGACCAGCACCGTTTGTTAACTCCTTGGCTCGGGCGACCGGATCTTCTTTCATGCTGTTAACAATATAGTCAGCACCAATTTGTTTGGCCAGTTCTAGTTTTTCATCACTAATGTCAAAGGCTACAACTTTAGCATTGAATACATTTTTGGCGTATTGCACAGCTAGGTTACCCAAGCCGCCAATGCCGAAGATGCCGATCCATTGTCCTGGTTTGACTTCACTTACTTTAACTGCTTTATACGTTGTAACCCCTGCGCAAGTTACACTGCTTGCAGCGGCAGGGTCAAGACTATCTGGTACTTTGACCGCGTAGTCAGCTGTGACAATACATTGCTCTGCCATTGCACCGTCTACCGTATATCCGGCATTTTTAACTTCACGACACAGCGTTTCCCGCCCGGTTAGGCAATATTCGCAGTGACCGCAGCTTTCGAACATCCAGGCAATACTTACGCGATCACCAATCTTAAGACTGGTTACTCCTTCACCTAATTCAATGACTTTTCCAATACCTTCATGCCCCAGAACTCTGCCTGTGACATCACCGAAATCTGCATTTTTTACATGTAAATCTGTGTGGCAAACTCCGCAGTATTCGACTTGGACTAACGCTTCTCCATGCTTCAGGGAGCGTAAAGATCTCTCTTCTATACTGACTCTCTTGTCTTTTGTAACAATTGCTGCTTTCATGTAGATCTCTCCTTTAAATAGATATGGAATTATTTTGTAATGAACACTCCATTATTATAGTAATTTTTGCCCAAAAAGGACAAATATAAATCTAATTTAAAACTATTTAATCAAAAACGCTTCTTTCTAAGTCCTTGGACCCTTGTAGGAACTTTGTACAATAATTTACAATGTAAAAAGTTTCACATACTCTATTTTGGAAGAAGGATAAAGAAACATGAAAAAAAACTGGAGAGGTCGCCTGTTCAGCATATTGGCCATTATCTTAGTTGTGTCGGTAACAGGATGTAATCCACAATCCACCATTTCTAGCACCACTAACACTTCATCCTCATCAGCTAACAACGCTCATGCAGTTGTTCAGAAAGGCCCTCACTGGTCCTATGAAGGAGACCAGGGACCGGAACATTGGGGAGAGCTGGAAAAGGATTTTGTTGCTTGTGGTAACGGCCACGAACAATCTCCTGTCAATATAGAGCATACCCATCTGGAAGCATCGCAAACGCAGCAACCGCTGCAGGTTCATTACACCAATACGAAAGCAGCCATTTTGAATAATGGGCACACGGTGCAAATCAATGTTGCCGATGCCAGCAATAACATCATGCTGGACGGTACTAAATTCACTTTAAAGCAGTTTCATTTTCATCACCCGAGCGAACACCAAATAGATGGTAAAAATGCTGAAATGGAGCTTCATTTTGTCCATCAAAGCGATAACGGAAGCACAGCTGTGTTAGGGGTCCTTATTCAAAGTGGTAAAGAAAACAAGGCTTTCAACCGCATTTGGTCCAAACTGCCGAAAGATACTTCCCAAGAAGCGGCTCTGGATGAAGAAATAAATCTCGCTACGCTGCTGCCGAAGGACCTGCACTCCGTTCGCTACAACGGATCTCTGACTACCCCGCCCTGTACAGAACATGTAAATTGGACAGTGCTGGAGCAGCCTATTGAAATGTCCGCAGACCAAATCAACCGGTTTGCTGCCATTTTTCCCGATAACCATCGTCCTGTACAACAACTGGGAACTCGTGAGCTGACTGCCGATAAATAATAAAATAAAGTGCCGCACGATATAAGGTGCATTCTATATATAAATACAACCCAAAAGACCCCTCTGTTCAATCTAGTTAGAGGGGTCTTTTGGGTATGAAATTTGCTGTCCATTACAAGCGCACCAGTTCCTCCACCTTTACCGGCTGACCTGTACGAATAGAGCGGTTAGCGGCGATGCCTGTTAAAATCGACCATGCACCGTCGATATGTGAGGCCGCACGATAAAACCGATCCTCTGCCGGCTTATCGAAAATATCCCTCAGCATAACTGGATCTCCTCCGCCATGACCACCTACGCCTTCTTCTACCTCAACCTCATAAGGTGCTGCAAAGTGGGGATAGATGGTGATGGTCTTCTCTTTTAACGCACCCTCATCTGCCTTGCTGCCACCGGAATTAACATAGGATTGCTCGGATACCCGAACCTCCATCCGTCCTTTCGTGCCGTTAAATACGATGATAAATCCCTCCCAAGGCATGTAAGCATTCAGCGAATAGTTCATCACCGTCTTGTTCTGATACTTCACCATGACACTCAGCGTATCTTCAATGCTGATATTGTCGCCAAATACGCTTTGATCCCGCACATAGCCATCCTCATGCTCAGCATCCAGATACATGCTTTTTAGATGTTCGTTACGGTCCAGGTGTAGCGCAAAAGGGTCATTTTCCGCTGCCTTGCTGCCGTAAGCCCGTTGATAAAACTCCGTCACGCCACGCTGCTCCGCATTTTCCCGGCCGTAAAATTTCAGATCCCCCATCGCATACACCATCTCCGGTTTCGAGCCGAGCCAGAAGTTCATTAGATCAAAATGATGCGTCGATTTATGCACCAGCAGACCGCCGCTATTGCGCTTGTCCCGGTGCCACCGACGGAAATAATCCGCGCCATGCTGTGTATTCAGCAGCCATTCGAAATTGACTGACAGCACCTCTCCGAGCGTTCCGTCCATAATAATCTCGCGGATTCTCGTATTATGCGGCGCATAACGATAGTTAAAGGTGACGCGCAGCTTTCGTCCCGTGCGTTCTATGGCATCCAGAATGTCTTGGCATTTGTCCTCATCCACCGTCATCGGCTTCTCGGAAATGACATCACAGCCCAGCTCCATCGCCCGGATAATATACCGATGATGCACCCGGTCAATGGTCGTGACAATGACGATATCCGGCTTCGTCTCCGCGATCATCCGATCAAATTCGTGAGCTTTATAGGTCGGAATCGGCTCATGCTCGTATTTCTCCTGCAACAGCCGATTGGCATAATCCATTCTCGTCTGATTGACGTCACAGAACGCGATCAGCTCCGAGGTATCTTTGAAAACAGTAACAACTTCACCGTAAAAAAATTCGGCTCTTCCTCCGGTACCCACAAGTGCATATTTGATTTTAGCCAATTGATTCACACACCCTTTACATGAATTGCTTTTATTTTATAGTATAATAAAGAGCGAAATCTTCGCTTTTATTATGAATTTACCCATAAAGTATACATATATTATCCTTGTGTATTCTTTCATAAAAGGAGACTATCGATGTGATCGCTACGCCCCGTTTTGCCATCGAGCAAGCGCTGCGGACGGTGCCGTTCAGCATGTCCGCCGACCATGTCCACCAGGCGCACGAAATCTATTATTTGCTGGCAGGAGAACGCTACTACTACATTAATCAGCGGGTATACGCGCTTCAGAAGGGCGATCTGATTTGGATCAGCAAACATGATTTTCACCGTACGAGTAACAAGGGTAGCGGTAGCCATGAACGGATTTTGATTAACTTTGATGAAGAATTTGCAGCCTCGTCAATGGCTGTCTCTCCCTCCAGCGATCAGAACCAGCTTCTTCTGCCAGAAAAAAGCTTTCTGCTTCGCCCCTCCGCGGAAGAACAATACGAGCTGGAGCATCTATTCCAGCAAATGCTGGATGAATACCACCAAGAACATGCCTACCGCCAACTATATCTCCAAAGCTTGCTACTCCAGCTCCTTATCCGCATCCGGCGCATACAATCGGCTACTGCCGATACCATTGCACCGGAACGTAGTGAAAAGCAGCAGCGAGTGTACTCGGTCATTGCATACCTGCATGCTCATTATGCCGAAAGGCTGTCGCTAGATCAGCTGGCAGAGCATTTTTATATTAGCAGCACATATTTGTGCCGTATTTTTAAGCAAACAACCGGTTTTACCTTAGTAGAATATCTTCAGGATGTGCGGGTCCAGCAGGCTCGTGCGTATTTGAGGGAAACGAGCTGGAAAGTGACTTCCATTGCTGAAAAAACGGGCTTTGACAGCATCGCTCACTTTGGTCGTGTATTCAAGCATCTTACCGGGCACACCCCGCTACAGTACCGAAAAAAATACAAAAAGGAGTAGAGAAATGTCCCTACTCCTTAATTCCCGTCAAGGCGATGCCTTCAATAATTTGCTTTTGAGCAATTGCTTTTGGGCAATAATGTAGATTTCGATTTAAGAAATTTTTGTAGCTTGGTAAGCGAATAGGTGCGGCCACTATCTGAAGTATAACAATAATTGAATGGATTTAAAAACTCACAAACCTGGAATGTGTCCAAGTTAATAACGATGTAACTAAGACCATACGAAAAATCGGCATCCCCTGTTCCAAAGGTTCTCGGAGTTTTAAGACCAGAAGGGTCGGTGTAATCCAAAATGTGCGTTACACCTCCCTTTAGATTACGATAATAGCTGTTACTATAGAGCCATGATCCCTTACTGATTTCAATCAGTAATGCATTTGGAGCGGAATAGGGGACATTGCTGGAGAATGACCCCAAATATACGCCCTTTGCTTCAACTACTGATATGCTCATATCTCTAGCGGAATACCCATTTGGGGTATACCATGTTTCATGATTTCCCCATTGGAGTCCGTCAAGATATTATTTCCATTGCTGCGGATTGTTGAAAGATTATAATACAATACGACTCTGGAAAGGTCAGCCGTCCCAGCATCGCGCTAATTCCACGCACGCTCATGGTGACGCCAAATTCCCGTTTAATCCATTCTGCCACCAGCGGCAGGGTCCAGGTATAACGAGCCTCAAAACCCACATCGGCGGGTGAATGTTGCTCCAGCATCGCGGCTAACCGATGACGCTGTTCTTCCGTAAGTTTTGTCGGTTGTCCAGGAGAATGATCCATCTCCTGACCCGTCAGTCCTTGTGTTTGGTAGGCTTGTCAATACATACTGATGGTTTGTCGCGCACGGCTAAGTAACTCACCGATTTCGTCAAAGGTGTGTTCTTCGTGACGAAGGCGAACCATTACCCGATTTGGCGATAGGAGAGACTTTGTTAGTTTCTTAATGACGTTCTATATAGTTTAAGGGAATCCTGCACGACTCCACAACCACAAAGGAGTATGAACGTCAATTGGTGCAAGTCCACTACCTTTTAAGGCACTCTCCCACGCTTCCGCCACAGCTTGTCGGTCTTCATCCGAACCGTTTAACACCTCTGCGGAACATAGCCCCAATTTTACTCTGGCTTTTAATATGTGTGTATCAGGTGCTATCGTAATGAGTTCACGCGACTTCCATTTTTATCCCTGCATAAGATTCCATGACATATAACCAGTAAAACCCGAGAACCTCATATTTAGGGGATGACTTTGCTATTCCTTTTGAAACACGTTGCCAAATTTCTGGATGACGGTTGGGTTGTAAAGCAACACGGTAACGAACTAAGATATTACGCAATTCATCTAAACCCCGTTCGGATACAATTTCAGGATTAAATCCCCATCTTGAATCATTATCGAGATATGCTTGTGCAATCGACTCCCATAGTGAATATGAGTTCCTTTGATAGTTTAGGGACATTCCAAGAGTCAATGTATTTGGTAATTCCTCTTTTGGGACAATTCCAATTAAGAGCATCTTCAGGCATTACATCGCCACCAAGTTGTCCCTGAGAATGCATTTGAATAAGACTATTTACATTTCTTAAAAAGGTATCTCTTGACATGTACTTCCTCCATTTTGAGTTAGTAGGATTTCCTAATTATATCATCTTTCATGAATATTATGGAAATCAATACCATCGCACCTTTTTTCCTACATAAAACGACTACTAAGAGTAGGGGCGATGCAATATGAAAATTGAAAGAACCTACATAGGTAAAGATTCTTTCCTAACACTTTTTATGCCGTTGATTGATGCTGAGATTGACAGAATTATGGAACATCAGGAAGGCTTAATATATAATGATGGCAACGCCAATACATCTCATAGTGAAGAGGTGGCGTAACTATGAGATGTGCAGTATATATTCGTGTTTCGACAGATAAAGAAGAACAAAAATCGTCATTAGAGAATCAGAGAAGTCTTTTCTACCAGTACCTAGAGGATAGGGGTTAGCTGAAAACCAAAACTTGTGATGGTTTTCAGCCTTTTCACACTGTCTTTTGATTAGACACACTCCCGGACATTACGTCAAAAGCTATGTGCAGGCCTTCAAGCTGGAATATGTGCATAGCTCGACCGCTATTGAAGAGCATGCCAGTTTGTTAAAGCCAGCATTGCCCAGGTCGTTGCTCAAGCTCTTTTTCCAGCTTATCCGGGACTGGAGAGACGCTTTGAGCGCGACTTTTTTCAATGCGAGAAGTCCATGCGGCTCTTGTTTTATAAATTCAGTCCATTTAAAGCGGCTGGGAGGTATAAATATGCTAAAAACGATATTAGTTGTAGACGACGATGAAGAAATCGTAAAACTCATCACAAAGAGTTTAAGGTACGAGCAATTTGCAATATTTTCGGCATATTCTGGGAAAGAAGCCTTATCTGCATTGGAAGAAAATCACATTGATTTCATCGTTCTTGATATAGTGATGCCTGATATGGATGGACTTGATGTCTGCAGAAGTATCCGAAATTCTTATAATGTTCCAATTCTGTTTTTAAGTGCGCGTGATAAGGACATTGATAAAATCGTCGGGCTCGAAATAGGAGCAGACGATTACATGACCAAACCTTTCAGTATTCAGGAGCTTGTCTCCAGGATAAAGGCTCACTTCAGAAAAGTGGACAGGCTTTTTAAAGAGTGGGACGAACTTAGTCCCAGTAACGAAAAGGCGGATTCTCGGCTCATTTTGAACGATAAGACGTTTGAAGCATTCCTGAATAGCAGGAAGCTCGACTTATCAACGAAGGAATTTCAGATTCTGTCTATCCTCATGCGCCACCCCAATAATGTATTGACTCGTGAGCAGATATATGAAAGCGTCTGGGGAGACGAATACGGAGAAATAAATACCGTAACGGTTCATATAAAAAATATCCGTAAGAAACTTGGTCCTGAATATGACTTTATTAAAACAATATGGGGCATAGGATATAAATACACGGAAAGAGAGCAATAGTATGAAACTGAAAATAAAGCTTCCTCTTTTGTTCCTGCTGATGTTTATAATATTCATGTTTTCGATTGGAATGTACCTGAAGCTTGTCTTTGCAGTATATTCCCCTATACGCAGTTCATTGCTGGACTCGCGATATATAGCATTGCTCCTGCCCATATTTGCAATTGCCTGTTTCATATTTATTATTCTGATTATCTATATTCATTTTTGCATAGAGAAACCCATTCAGCTTCTGAATACCAGGCTTGAAGAAGTAAATATTGTACATCCACTGCCTCCGCTAGCTCTGAGAAGTAATGACGAGATCGGAGAACTTTATAAACACTTCAATAAGATGGAGCATCGGCTTCAACTCGCGCACAAAGAGCAGATCGATATGATCGCGGCAATTGCCCACGACTTGAAAACACCCTTGACATCTATTAATGGTTTTACTGAACTGCTGGCTACGCACAAGGATTTACCAGAAACTGAAAAGCAGGAATATTATGATTTGATTCAAAAGAAGTCAGGATATATGGTCGAACTCATCAATGATTTCTCCAGCTTCACCAAAGAAAAGCTGGAGTTGGAATCTATGGTAGCTAAACCTGTAAAAGCATCAAAATTATTTGAAAACATTGCCCTTGAATATGAGTATGAGTTGGCGGGACTTGACAACGAGCTTACTTGCCGCCATTCATTCACGGAAAATATATTGCTGATGGTCAATGAACCGATGATACGTCGGGTTTTCGGCAACCTCTTTAGCAATGCTGTAAGATATGGAGGGAAAAATAAGCTGAAAGTGTATATGACCGGATACCCGCTAGGACAGTATGCCTTTTTTCAAATCGAGGATAATGGAATTGGAGTGCCGGATAAGGATATATCTTCTCTGTTCCTCAAATTTTTCACTGTGGATAAATCGCGGCAAACCCAAAAGGGCGGGCTGGGGCTGGGGCTTGCAAGCTGTAAATCCATTATTGAACATCATAGGGGCGAAATTGGTGCCTACCCTTCCGAATATGGCGGTTTGGGGATAAGATTCAGCCTTCCCTTGGCCGCACAACACTGATTTTATTTTTGCGCATTTTCTTTTACTACAGGAGTTAAAGGCTGCTGCCAGCTGTGAACAACCAGGCAGCAGTCATTTTTATTTTTTTCAGTGTTTTATAATTTTTTATATTCTCTTTACAAACATTTATTTTTCTTTTAAAGAAGCTTTATCTTTGTGTTGTAAAAATTACTTGTAGTAAAAAAACTACAATAACTAGAACTGGAAAAGGAGGATGTTACAATGTCAATTGAGTTCAGCCGTTGGCCCAATCACTACATGATGTCATACCAAGTCACCAAAGCTTTAGGTATGGCAAGCCTCGGTGCTACGGACGTCACCGAGATCTACGAGGCCTGCAAAAAAATCGACCCCGATGACAAGGACACGTGGCACAGGGAATGGCTCATAACGGCTCAGGCATTGGAAAGACACGGCAAGGAGGCCGAAACGGCTGGAAACTGGTATACAGCACGAAACTGCTACATTCGTGCCTGCAATTACTACAGAATTGCGGAATATGCGGTGATGGATGATGACACCGAGAAAATCCGTGTATTTAAGAAAGTAAATGAACTCTTCGAAGCTGCCGGAAAGTACTTCGATGTCCAACCGGAGAAGATCCAAGTCGATTACGAAGATGTCAAGCTGGATGGTTACTTCTTCTCCCCTTCCTGGATAAAAGGTCCGAAGCCGACCCTTTTTGCTCTCAACGGTGGCGACGAGTGGTCAATTGAAAACTATTTCTGGCTAGGTCCCGCTTTTATTTCGTGTGGATATAACTTTCTGGTCTATGACCAGCCTGGCACCGGCCTCTCGCTGTACGAAAAGGGAAAAGGAAGACGAGCGGACAGTGAGGCTTTCCATTCCCGAGCAATCGACTTTCTTCTAACGCGGCCGGAAGTCGATCCCGATAAGATTATCGTGCACGGTGAGAGTTTTGCGGCTTACGACTCTTTGCGATTCGCTTCGTTCGATCACAGGATTGCTGCCGTCATCTCCGACGGCGGTACGCACGCCTTTGATTGGGATGCAATGCTTAAATGGATGCCACCGAGTCTGGCCGCACATGGCATGAGAATTCTGGGGGCAAAAAGCTTGGAGGACTTTGCGGGTAATCCGCGTTTTGCCTATGATCTTGAGGGCGTGCTCCACCAGATAGAATGTCCGCTTCTTGTAATGCACGGAGCGGAAGAGATATTGGTTCAGCCAAATCCGCTGACACAAGCCTTGAAAAATTATGAGCAAGCGGGTTCGAAAAACAAGACGTTCTTCCCGATAGAGGATAGACGACTTGGCGGATTAGAACACTGTCAGGTAGACAACATCAACGTGCTGCATGAGGTAGCGCTGAATTGGCTCTGCTCAATTGGGCTTGGGCCAGCCGCACCTCGCCCTGAGTGATTGCCAAGACGTCATAACGTAAAAGTCTATTTCACTCGCATTCTCCTTTCGTAGTTTTGAATATGAGTCAATCGTTTCTTCTGTTGTGTCTAGATTATCAAATAGTACAGAAGAAATTTCAATGGACTGGCGTAGATAGTATGTTGATGACGTAAACAGCATGAAATACGAGTACATTTCCGTCCGGACAACTAAAAGAGGGTGTCGCAAATCAGCTGTAAATTAGCTGTTTCGCGGCACCCTCCATTCATTTGGGTATGCCTTTCTGGTGATTCATAATATTCACGGCAATACATCACCTGAGTATACCTCAAGCAGATTATTAATATAATTTCCGCTCACGGGAAGATTGGTAATCTCATGACCATTAAAAATATCGACGGAATATGGATAAGTTATTTTTACTCTGTAGATTTTAGATTTTGCAATCACATATGACCTATGTATCTGGATAAAATTGTCACAACCTAATAACTAAATCACTTTGACGAACACAATTTATCGTGGACTCTGCTATGATAGTAAACACTCGCTCCGGTTTTTTTGCTTCACTACTCTATCCAAAAATAGCGAAAGTCGCTTCTCGTCAATAGGTTTTTTCAAGAAACCCATTGCTTCCACTAAATATCCGTCAATAGCACGAGCAGAATCAACGGTAACAAAAATGATAGGTACCCGATTCCCCATTTTCCGGATATACTTTGGTGTAGTCATCCCATCAATATCTTCTTCACTACTTAGCGAAATATCGAGCAAAACTACGTCTATATCTATGTGAGCATTAAGATATTGAATTAATTTCTGGGACGAATAAAAATGAGCACATTGCAGCTCTATATTTTTATTTAAAGCCCACCGAGATATAGACGCTTTTAACGCATCGCGCCAAAAACATCCGTCTTCACAAATTACGACTTTCACGGCATACCACTTCCTTCATTTGTACAGTTAAGCTACAAGTGTTGAAAATTTACGGTCGGTGGCTACAGCCTGCGGTACTTTGCCGAATTGCTTGATATGTGATTCTATGACGGGGACGGGCAATTCATCTTCAGACGGGTTTCCTTCATAATACGGCGTAGCGGGAGACGACCTATTTGGAAGCTTTTTTTCCCTCGACAACAACAACTTCTACATGGACGACTCGAATTCCTTGCTTGTTTTTAAGGCGAAATTCTGACCTTTTAAGGGGTAACTAATCAGAACCTGGAAAACAATTTTTAGCAAAAGCATAACGGACGAAGAAGCTGGGGGCCAATGAAAAGGCAGCCCCACAGCGCTTGATGCTTTTTCTGCATCTGGTCACCTTCCTCCCCGGTCACGGCCTATCCGTGCCTACTTGACCGCCTTGGATATGATTTGATTCAACTTTTCAATGGTTGCCGCAGCATCCTGCTTGCCCAGGAACATCAGATCGATGGTTTCCGTGATATCCGAGTTTAACCCCAGCACCTGAGCATCATAGGCCAATGCAGATCCATGAGCATGCCCTATATTACGTCCCTCGGTCAAATAGCTTGAATGCTCAATGGTCGCCTTTTTCATAATGCTCTCATCTGCGGCGGCAAGCGTACCTATGGCATTTCCGCCTTCAACCAGCCGCGCCTCCTGCCCCTTCACCGAGACGTAGAATGCCGCCAGCTTCATGGCCTCTTGCAGATGCGGACTGTTTTTGTTTACGGCTACGTAGGCGACCGGAATGGCGACAGGTTCATTTTTGCCCGTATTGGAAGGCCAGTAAATATAATCAAAGTCGAGGCTTTTATTCTGGCTAAACAGGGGCTCCAGCCATCTTCCCGCCGCCAGCATACCGACCTGGTTGGACATAAACATTGCGTCAGCCCCTTGCCCCTTGGGAAGTGAGCCGAGATATACCGCATTTCCCTTTTTCACCATATCGTACATGAAGCCAAAGGCTTCCTTGCCCTTTTCATTGTGGTCCAGCACATACTTGCCTTGTTCATCAAAAATCTGTCCGCCATTCGACCACACCCATGAATACCAGTGCGCCCACCAGTTTTCTGCGATATAGCCCTGTTTTCCGGCAGCTTTCAGCTTCGATGTGACTTCCTCAAACGCATCCCAATTCCACTTGCCTTCGTCGTAGTATTCCTGCGGTGTCTTCACACCGGCATCCTTAAAGACCTTCTTGTTGTAGTACATCATCATGGGATTCGAGTCAGGAGTGACCCCGTAAATTTCCCCATCACGTTTGGCTGGGCCCCACAATCCCTCCGGAAAATCTTCGGCCTTCACATCACTGGCATCACTTTTTAAAAATTCACCCAATGGCTGCACCTGCTTCTCTCCAATCAAACTTGCAATCGTCAGTTCATACGAATAAAACACGTCCGGCCCGCGGCTTCCCTGAAGCTGTGTCAGCAGCTTTTGCTCATACTGATCTCCTGGTACAGGCACCAGCTTGACCTCAATATTCGGGTTTTCCTTCTCAAAGGCATCGAGCGCACGCTGGTACACCTTCACCTCCGCAGGATTCCCCCAGACTTGCATGGTCAGCCGAACTTTTTTCCCCTCCGTGTTTTCCAGCTTGGGAGAGGTACTGCATGCTGCTGCAAGTAAAAACAGAACGATGAGAAAAAATCCAATTTTTATCCAGCTCATGTAACTGTCCACCTTATCCGCCTCCTGTAGCTTCGCATGGTTGTATGTCATTATTTAATTAAAGCGCTTACAAAAATGTTCCCTATCATCATATGTAGGAGGAGGGAACACGATATCACCATTTTCAATTTTATATAATTTTTTTCTTCCCGACGAGATATGTGTATGTAAAATGTGGTGCAAAATGAACAAGGCAGCCTTTGGATCAAGGCTACCTTAAATGTGTTATTGAAATTGTAGAGACTACTTTCAGCTACATAACGGACAAGGCTCCCTCAGGTTGCTCCGCTCTGACAAGCAAAGCTGCTTGGGCGGCGGCAATGCGGGCAAATGGCACCCGGTACGGTGAGCAACTGACATAGTCCAGTCCGCTGCGGTGACAAAAGAGAATAGACTCACTATCCCCGCCATGCTCACCACAGATACCTGTCTCCAGAAAAGGCTTTTTCTCCTTACCCTTGATAACAGCCCATTCGATCAATTTGCCTACGCCATCCTGATCCAACACCTGAAAAGGGTTCGTATCCAGAATATTCTTTTCCATATAGGAGCCGAGGAATTTACCTTCGGCATCATCCCGACTGTAACCAAAGGTCATTTGTGTGAGATCATTGGTTCCAAAAGAGAAAAAGTCGGCGTACTGGGCCACGCTGTCTGCCAGCAGAGCGGCTCTTGGAACCTCAATCATGGTGCCCACCCGATACCTGAACCACTTAAACTCTTCGCTAAGCACCTGAGCTGCCACCTCATCGACCAGTTCTCTCATCTGCTTGAGTTCATTCGAATGACCGACCAGCGGAATCATAATCCCTGGTCTCACATCCACGCCCCTGCGCAGTGCTGCTTCCGCGGCCTTAAAGATCGCTTCAACCTGCATATCGTATATCTCCGGAAACAGAATACCCAGCCGAACACCGCGCAATCCCAGCATAGGGTTAATCTCACGCAGGTCGTGCACCTTGGAGATGGTTCTTTTAAGACGTTGAAGCTCCTCCACAAGGCCGCCGGAAAGCTCAAGCTCCCGCTGTTGCTCCTGAAGCTGCTCAAGGTTCGGCAGGAACTCATGTAATGGCGGGTCCAGCAGGCGAATCGTCATCGGTAAACCGTCCATCGCACTGAACATAGCCTCAAAGTCGGATTGTTGCATTTGGAGCAGACGATTCAAATGAAGAACCCGCTCCTCCTGATCCTCGGCCAAAATCATCGCCTGAACGATAGGCAGCCGTTGGCCCGAGAAAAACATATGCTCTGTCCGGCACAGCCCGATGCCCTCAGCTCCAAATTCCCGAGCTTTGGCGGCGTCGAGTGGCGTGTCCGCATTGGTGTAGACCTTCAACGTCCGAATTTCATCCGCAATCTCCAGCAGCTTCAGCAGCTCCGGTGTAATGACTGGCTCGTTGAGCAACAAACTGCCTTGATACACCTGCCCGGAGGTCGAATCGATCGAAATATTTTCCCCTTCCTGAAAAGTCAGGTTACCGATGCTAACGCTCCGGCTGTACAGGTCAATGCTCAACGCGTCGCAGCCGCAAATGCAGGGTTTACCCATGCCTCTCGCAACCACAGCGGCATGGCTGGTCATCCCACCTCGACTCGTCAGCACGCCTTCGGCGGCAATGATCCCGTGAACATCATCGGGTGAGGTCTCCACACTGACCAGGATGACTTTCTGCCCGTCCTTCGTCCAGTTCTCTGCCGTATCGGCGTCGAATACAATGCGCCCACTCGCTGCGCCGGGCGAGGCAGGCAAACCTTGGGCAATCGCAACCAGCGGTGTGGAAACATCAATGGAGCGATGCAGCAGTTGATCCATGTGGGACGGCTCAATCCGTTGGATAGCCTCTTCTTTGCTGATAATCCCTTCCTCCACCAGATCCACAGCTATTTTCACAGCCGCCTGCGCCGTTCTTTTGCCGCTGCGCGTCTGTAACAGATACAGATTTCCTTTTTCAATCGTGAATTCGATATCCTGCATATCCCGATAATGACGCTCTAACAAGGAAGCCAGCTCTTCCAGACGACCATAGACTAGCGGCTGCTCTTCCAAAAGTTGAGGAATAGGGTTAGGCGTTCTTATTCCTGCCACGACGTCCTCTCCCTGAGCATTTACCATATACTCGCCATACAGTTCATTCATACCTGTAGAGGGATTGCGGGTGAAGAGCACCCCGGTTCCACTTTCGTTGCCGAGATTGCCAAATACCATGGCCTGAATGTTCACTGCTGTTCCTTGTTCATCTGGAATACCGTAAGCCTTCCTGTACACCTTGGCACGCATATTGTTCCAGCTGCGAAATACAGCCTCTACCGCCATTTGCAATTGCTGATACACATCCTGTGGAAACGGCTGTCCGTTCTGCTCTGCGACAAGATCTTTATAATGTCCGATCAGTTCCTTCCATTCTTCCGCGCTAACCTCCTGGTCACTGCCACGCCCATGGGTCTGCTTGCTCTGCTCCTGAAGCTGGTCAAAATGATTGGATTCGATACCCAGCACCACTTCGCCAAACATTTGAATAAATCTGCGGTAACAATCATAGGCGAAAGTCTCATTTCCCGTCTGCTCGGCCAATCCACGCACGGTTTCATCATTAAGACCCAGGTTCAGAATCGTATCCATCATACCGGGCATCGAGGTTACTGATCCTGAACGAACAGATACCAGCAAAGGCCGCTCCGTATCTCCGAATATAGCCGACTGGGCTTCCTCAACGTCGTGCAGGGCAATGACGATTTCTCCCAACAAACCCTCCGGGAGCTTGCCGCCGGAAGCAAAATAGGCTTTACATGCCTCGGTAGTCACCGTAAAGCCGGGAGGGATCGGGAGACCCAGTATCGTCATTTCCGCGAGATTGGCGCCTTTTCCTCCTAGTAGCGCTTTCATCCCCAACTTACCTTCGTTAAATGAGTACACTCTTTTCAGCATTGAATTCATTCCCTCCACTTATCGAGATACATGCCTGAACTGATCTATAGGTTTACTTAAAGTTGTAACACAAAGTAAGTGGTTATTTCAATATATAACACGTAATATATATTTATTATATTTATTTATGACGTTTTAAATAGCGATAAACCTCATTTATAAAACACTTTAATTCGTGGTTAGCCGTATGTTGGGATAGAGTGATTCTATCCCAACATACCTATCCATCCTGCAACTCAGGACGGGTTCCAAAAAACAAAAAAACGTCTGTTTGTACAGACGTCCTTTTGCTCAATTCAGTTTTCTTTTCTTACAGCTCAATTCGATAGCATCTTTTCAAAAATATTATAGCCGTTCGTTTCGCCTATATACGTATAACCGCATTGTCTGTAAAACTCGCTAAGTTTGTCATTTCCCGCAATACAGTCTAATCGGATTCGATCCTTGCCTGTAAAGTGGATGCCTTGTTCAATCCATTGCATCAGCTCACGGCCTAGCCCCTTCCCGGTGCTATCGCGATCGACAACCAAACGATGCAGGTATACTGCCGTTCCCGGCTCGGAATCCGCTTCATTTAATTCCCACAACTTACGGTCCCATGCACTGGGCTGCTGTTGCAGAATCATGGAGCCTGCCAAGGAATGCCTCTCTGACTTTCGGAAAATGATCACTTCTCCGCGCGAAATAGCGCCTCCCAGATTATGATCATCCTTCCCTTTCAATAACTTGCCCCATTGAGTGGAACCCTTGCTGTGCAGCCATCTGGCCGTCTTTAAAATTAATTCCTGAACCTCAGCCTGATCCTCTGCGCCTGCCTGAAACGCGAGTAATTCCGGATTGACGAATGGATCGACAATTTGTAGTGTTGTCATGCTGCACCTCAACTCTCTGATTTTCCTTATGTATAAAATATAGCATAAAAAAAGAGCGTCTGATGATCTAGCAGAGCACCTATGATAACAGTCCAGTGATCTGGAAAAAGTTTTCTCGTTCAAAATCTACTGCTTTCAAGCAGAGAGCTTCTTTTCCATTCTATCCACACCATAAAGATCAAAAAGGGTATGCCGATACAGGCCAGCACCGGGGTTACGGGAAACCCAACCGGCTCGTTAATTTTAGCGGAAATGACTTTGGCCAGCATTAACAGACCTCCCCCCCAAAAGACGGAGCCCAAAATGAGAAGCCGTGGACGGTTTCCTATCATACAACGCATGAAATAAGGCACAATAAGTCCTATATATCCGATGGTACCACATGCCCATACGGTAACGGCGGTCAACACAATCGCGAAGGGAATGTATAAAGGACTAAGCTGCTTGGGGAATGCAAAGACAGAGCCCGCAACGAGAATTGTAAGCACTGCAAGCCAAAACGTGAATGATCCTTCTCTTATTCCCCACCCTCCCTGAGAGATTGCCCACTCTTGCTGATTTTCTCCAAGTAGCATAATAACTCCCGACGCTGAACGAAGGACAACATCAATAATGAAACCAATCATGAATAAATGAATCCCCGCAGACCGCCCTCGAATGAAACGGATTTTATTCAATGTAAATACAATGAATCCCCCAAACACCGCTCCTGCAATACAAAGAGTCATACTACCAAAAGAGTCCATGTCCATCCCAAGTAAAAGGACAACACATAGCCCTACCATTGCCCCAGGCATAAGTCCGGTTAAGGTTGGTGATGCAAACCGATTAGCTGTTCGTAATTGTAAAAGAGTTCCTGAAACGGCCAGACATCCTCCAAGCAACAACATATCCAATGCAAATGGCATACGAATATGGTATACAACTTCCACAAATGTGGGATTGGGATTTGAAGAGAAAAACACTTCCAATATCTCTGCACAGCTGATAGGAAATATACCTGTGATTAGCGACAGAAACAAACCAAGGATCAATAAAGCAAATCCTGTAACCAAGGTCAAAACAATTCTTTGTGGACGTGGTGGAGCTGCATTCGGTTCGCCAGCAATCGTCCCACCTCCACATTCACCCACATGTATTTCTTGTTCACTCATCAGATTTAAAAAATCCCCTTTCCTCATTTACCATAAAATATGAATACCACTATACTCTTATCGGTCATTTATGGTGAAAAATGTAACCTTTCTAATCATTTCAACCGATGATATCCGTATGAGAAAAGATGGAAAGGTTGTGAATGAGGTGCCAAGCCGTAATCCATATCTCCTCAAAAGGATATTTGGCATAAACAAAGAACGTATACTCATCTTCGCACTGCTGCTGATCCCGGCTATCGCTGCCTTTATTGGAACAAGGCCTATGCCTGCACAGTATATTTTGCAGGGAGAAATGCATCCGGTCAAAGACCTTGGCGTTCAGGGAAGCGTATTTTTTGCGTCTGTTCAAACGGGTATTGCTAACAATCTCCTGGAGCGTTGGAATGTATATTCCAGTGAAAATGTATCCGGGGGAGCGATTAAATTTGAACCCCTTGCCCCTGATGAAGTGGACTCGTATTTGAAGGACCTCACAGAGACGGACACGCTAAAATATTCTGCCATGCAAGCCGTACATGCAGCGACGGAATTAAGCGTAGACAGCGAAACAGCTGGGGCTACGGCAAATTTCTCGAATCTTAGCCAATTGGAGGATGCTCGCTATGCGGAGCTATTGACTCACTTGCAGGATCTTTCGGGAAATTCCTTGGGTCTGATGACAGGCATCGGACTGTATGAGGAAGCCAATAACATCGACTTTTCAGATGGCGGACGTCACAAAATCGCAGGCTCTGGCACGATGGAAGAATGCGGAGATGTCGGATCGGTCGGTGGGCTGGAGCAAAAGCTGCTGGGAGCCGAGGCCGCAAAGGTTGATCTATTTTTCGTACCGGCAGATTATGAATGGTATGGTGAGAAAGGCAACGAAGCAGAAGCTGCCCAAGTTCAAAAGGAGCATGGACTCAAGCTGCGCATTATCCCCGTAGAAACACTGGAGGATGCTATCGTATATTTGAAGCAACTAGACTGGGAGGAAGTACATCTTGAATGATTCAGATTCCAAAGCATTCCCATCAAAGACAGCTGGCAGCGTACATCAAGCCCTGCTAGCGGTGGGCACTATAGGCGAATTTCTCATCCTTATTTTTACGTTAGTGTATATTTACGCAAATGATTTTTATTACGATCATCTATACAAGCTGGAGCAAAAATTTACAGTTTTTAGCTTTGTTCTGTACTACATGTGTTTTGTTACCTATCTGATCTGGCTAGTTCAAGTACATAAAGCCATCCGGCAAAAGCATTCCGATTATCCGATTCGTACCGTGGGGGCCATTGCTCGCATGATTCCTTTTATTAACTTGTGGGGATTCTCTAATACATTCATCCATATTTATAGGTACTTTGCGCTCCACCCCGAATTGGAGCGCAAAGCTCGTTATATTCAAAAGATGATTGTTCCGCTATATTTTGTCTGGTTTGGTGAAGGGATTATTAACCGGATTCTTATCCGACACTTTTCCGATATGGAATCGATGTCCATGTTGTTGGGAGCCATTATGCAAACCACCAGAATGGCCTTCTTTTACTGCATGACACGGATCATTCACAATAGTCTGGTTATGCTGAATAAAAAAGATGAAGAAGGATTGCATTAAAAAACGAGCTGGCCTTCACGGGCAGCTCGTTTCCATTTCTGGTGAATGGTGTTACTCCATCCCCATGATTTAATTCGTCTGTGAAGCAGGTACAATTCGGTATAATCCTGAAGTCTCGCCAGCCGCAGGACGTACTTCCTGGATGAACCATCCTAACGACAGCACTCTCTCCAGCCGATCATACTCAGCCTTCGTCAGTTCGGATGTAACGGCTTCGCTTCCTTCCTCCAGGGACAGCTCAGGCTCCCGCCCGAACGCAACGGCAATCCACGAACGAATGCCCCGGATCGTATTGTACTTGATTTGATATCCATCCACTACTGCGCTGGTAAATACCTCCGGCTCTTTGTACGCCAGCCCGGTGACAAGCTCTGTGTAATCAAAATCGAATGGTCCGTTCGTTGGCAGCTCATTTTGCTGCACCCGACGGATTAGTTCCTCTTGGGACCAGCCTAAAGAGCGTAATGATTCCAGCAAGAGCGCGTCCCATTGGGAAATACGTACTCTTTTCGTCGATTCAGTCATCGTTTTTTTACCTCCTTTGGGTCATACACATCATACAACCGATCTTAACCCTAACGGTTAACCGGGTATGCTACATAATGGCCGGGACTGATTTCTCTCAGCTCGGTTGCACTGTTGTTATCCTTGTCCCATACTAATGAACCGTCTGGTTGGGCCATGCCTTCTCCCAGTCCCCCTCGCTCTCCGACCGCTCTCGGATCAGGCACCGGGATAGAGGACAGCAACGACTGTGTATACGGATGGGCTGGCTGCTCATACAGCTCATCCGCGTCGGCTACCTCCACCAATCTTCCATGATACATCACACCGATCCGGTCTGAAATATGCCGCACCATCGACAAGTCATGGGCGATGAACAGATACGTCAGCCCGAACTCCTGCTGGAGATCCTCCAGCGTGTTAATGACCTGCGCCTGGATGGACACATCCAGTGCCGAAATCGGCTCGTCACAGACGATGAACTCGGGGTTCACGGACAGAGCACGAGCGATGGAAATCCGTTGGCGCTGCCCGCCGCTGAACTCGTGCGAATAGCGATACAGATGCTCCCGCTTCAGCCCTACCTTTTCAAGCAAGGCCACCACAGCATCCTTACGCTCACTCCCCTGATGCAATCTATGAATATCCATCGGTTCACCGATCAGGTCAAGCACGTTCATACCGGGGTTAAGCGAGGAATACGGGTCCTGAAAAATGCTCTGAATGCGCCGACGCAGCGGCTTGAGCTGCTTATCGTTCAGTTTGGAAATATCCTGACCGTCAAAGCGCACCGTGCCTTCCGTATAATCGTATAACCGCGTCAGGCAGCGTCCAACCGTCGATTTGCCGCTGCCCGACTCGCCGACCAGTCCGAACGTCTCACCACGCTTGATCTGGAAGCTCACGCCGTCAACCGCCTTGAGTACCTCGGAGCTGCGTCCCAACAGATCCTTGGCTGTTACAAAATGCTTCTTAAGCTGGTGTACCTCCACCAAGGGATGACTTTCGCCCAATACATTACTCGCTTCACTCACGTTAAACCCTCCCTTCCGCATGACCCACTTCGGGCGTCTCGTAGACTCCGGCAGGCACAGCGTCCGGCTCGTTCAGCCAGCAGGCCGCCCGTTGATCCGGGCGAAGCTCCACCATCGGCGGCCGCTCTACACAGCGGGCAAAGGCGTGCGGGCACCGTTCCATGAACGGACAGCCGGACGGCGGGTCCAGCAAATCCGGCGGCGTGCCCTCAATCGGCACCAGCCGCTCGCGGAAGCCGTTCGTGCGCTGCGGCACAGAGCGCAGCAGGCCCTGCGTATACGGGTGGGCCGGACGATAAAAGATATCGTCCACGCGCCCCTCCTCCATCACCATGCCGCCGTACATCACGATGACACGGCTGCACACCTGGGCGACGACACCCAGATCATGGGTGATCAGGGCAATCGCCATGTCGGATTGCTGCTTCAACGTCTTGAGCAGCTCCAGAATTTGCGCCTGGATCGTCACATCCAGCGCTGTGGTCGGCTCGTCAGCAATCAGCAGCTCCGGGCTGCACGAGAGCGCCATCGCGATCATCACCCGCTGGCGCATCCCTCCGCTGAATTGATGCGGGTATTGGTTCATCCGGCGTTCAGGCTCGGTAATCCCCACCTGTCGCAGCAGCTCCACAGCAGCTTTCGTGGCCGCTTCCTTGCTCAGTCCCCGGTGTCTGCGAATCACCTCGACCAGATGATAGCCGACCTTCTTGACCGGGTTCAACGAGGTCATCGGGTCCTGAAAGACCATCGCAATCTGGTTCCCGCGTATTTTACGCCATTGCTTTTCCGTTAGAGCCGTCAAACTTTCTCCCCGGTAACGAATGTCGCCATTCAGCCGTTTGCCCGGCGGGGCAATCATGGACATGATCGCTTTAGCTGTAACGCTTTTACCGCTACCGGATTCTCCTACGATTCCTACCGTTTCTCCAGCATCAATATGAAAGCTAACCCCCCGAACCGCCTGATTCTCCCCCTCACGAGTGAAAAAGGAAACCTCCAGCTGTTCGACGGACAGCAGATGTTCAGTCATTGTGTTGTCGCTCCTTTCTGTCGCTCCTGGAGCCATTGGTAATGGTTCTTGTAGCTGGTTGCGAATCATCGTTTCACCAGCTTGGGTTCAAAGCCTACACGCAGCACGTCCCCCAAGACATTAAAGCTCAGCACGGTCAGTAAAATAAGCAGCCCAGGGAATAAGGCCATATATGGAGCCTGTGCAATATACCCTTGAGCATTATTCAGCATACTTCCCCATGTCGCGTTCGGCAGTTGCACACCAAAGCCGAGGAAGCTCAGTGAAGATTCCATCATAATCGCCGAAGCGATATTGTTCGTCGCCCCCACGATAATTACCGGAATCAGGTTCGGGACGATGTGCTTCAGAATGATCCCGAATGTGCTTTGTCCCGAAGCTTTGGCATACAGCACATATTCCCGTTCCCGCAGCGTCATCGTCTCTGCCCGGACCACCCGGGCAATATTCATCCACATCAGCAGGGCGATAATGACAATAATATTGCCGACGCCCGGCTTCAAAAACACACTCAACAGCAAAATAACCAAAAAAGACGGAATCGACATGATCAGCTCCAAAATCCGCATGAGCAAATTATCGATCCATCCGCCGAAATAGCCGCTCACAATGCCTACTATCGCGCCAATACTGGTCGCAATAGTCATGGACGCAAAGCCCACCAGCAACGATACCCGACCGCCGTACAGCGCCCTTGTAAAATAATCCCGGCCGTAATCGTCCGTGCCAAACCAGTGTGCCGCTCCCGGCGGTTGGAGTCGTTCCAGCACGTTCAGCTTGTTCGGGTCCTGCGGCGACAGAAAAGCGAAGATTGCCCCCAGCGAGAATACGATCAATAGTATGAGGGCGGCGGCGCCCATTTTGCTCGTCATCAGCTCGATCCCGATGTTGCGCCATTTGCTCCGATTCATGAGTTCACCTCGTTGATTTAATTCTCGGGTCCGCGATGCTGTACAAAATATCCGCAAGCAGATTGCCCAGGATCAGCAGCAGGGCGGAAAACAGTGTAATGCCCATAATAACGGGATAATCCATCCCTTTTACCGCCGTCATGCCCAGCGAGCCAATACCCGGCCAGGAAAATACCGTCTCGGTTACGATGGCTCCGGCTACCAGATCCGCAACCGACATACCAAGCAGCGTAATGATAGGCAGTAGTACATGCTTGAGCACATGCCGAAATAAAACCAGTCGTTTGCCAGACCCGAACGCATATTGAATCTGCACGTATTCTTCCTTGAGCTGCGTTATTGTACTGGAACGGATATACCTCACATACACAGATAAAAATCCGAAGGCCAGCACAAAACACGGTAAGATTCCATGCTTGATCACATCCAGCGCCGAGTCCGTTCCAATGGTACGCATCCCTGTACTTGGAAGCCAATGCAGATAAATAGCAAACAAATAAATAAGTAAAATGCCAAGCCAAAACAACGGCACAGAAATCCCGATGTATGACATCAGGTTAATCAGCTTGTCGATCCAGCGGTTTCGATTGGCGGCAGCCGTCAAGCCGAGTGGAATCGCAATCAGGACAGCCAGTACAATGGATGCACCCATTAATCCGGCGGTAGCCGGGAGGCGATCCAGAATCTGATCCAGTACCGGCTGGTGATTAATGAGCGAATAGCCCAGATCACCCGTCAGGCTTTTTTTGAGCCACAACATGTACTGCACATAGGCAGGCTGATCCAGCCCCAAGCTGTGCCTCATACGTTCGATATCTTCCAGATGCATATTCGGTGTAACAAAAGAGAGAACCGGATCACCTGGAGCCAGCTTGATCAAGCCGAAGCAGACGATGGATACGAAAAATAGCATCGGTATAACTTGCAGCAATCTTCTGGCGATGAGTTGTCTCATACGTTTCTCTTCCCCTTGCTGTTCTCGAAAAAAATAAGCTGGTTCTCCCAGCTTATTTTTTGAAAACCCTGTCTTATTTGTGATAAATTTTGGACAAATCTTCGAAAATTACGACTGGTTTCAGCACAGCCTGATCAATACCGCCATACTGCTTGTCGAACGCTACAATCGTTTTGGTATAAGCAATCGGGTAGATAACTGCATCATCAGCCAAAAGCTCCTGTACCTTTTTATAGATTTCTCCACGTTTGGTCGTATCCGACTCTCCCGCACCCTCTTCCAGCAGCTTATCCACTTCCTTGTTGGAATAATGCGAATAGTTGGAGGAAGATCCGGTGTTGTACAAAATACGGTACGCGTCCGGGTCATAGCCCATAATGTAGCCGCTGATCGCCAGATCGAAGTCCTTGGCATTCGTATCGACGAATTTTTGCGACCAAGCCGAGGAATCCATGCTGTTTACATCCAGCTGCACGCCGATATCCTTCAACTTCTGCTGAATGTACAGCGCTTGTGCCTCTTGCACCTTATTACCGCCTGGAATAATAATGCGCAGCTTCAGTCCTTCAGCTCCAGCCGATTTCAGCAGCTCTTTCGCCTTGTTCACATCATTATTGAAAAATGGAACATCGTTCGTGTGATACAACACGTCTTGTGTCAGTGCAGACTTCGCAGTATCCGCATAATCCTTGGAGCCATAAGATACTTGAATCAACTCATCCTGATTCAGCGCATAAGAGAGCGCCTGACGCACTTCTTTTTTGTTCAACTGCTTGGTGTCACTGTTTTCATTAAACATCAGGTAAGCCAAGCGGCCTTCACTGTAAGGGTAAATATCGAACTTATCGGTCGCCTTAATCGTATCCACGTTTTGCGGATCGACATAATTTACATTGATCTCACCATTCTGGAGCGCCAAGCTCGCCGCATTCGAATCTTTTACAATCCGATACGTTACAGAATCCAGATGAGGCTTGCCGCCAAAATAGTTATCGAACCGTTCCAGCGAAACGTACTCGCCAGTCTTGTACTCTTTGAATTTGAAAGGCCCCGATCCAACCGGAGTGTTGTTTTTCGTGCTTTTCTCAATATCCGCTTCGTTCTCGAAAATATGCTTCGGAATCGGGGATACCTGTACCAGCGCCGCTTCAAAAGCAGGAGCTGCCTGCGGAAGCTTGAAATCCACCGTTGTATCATCAACCTTGCTCACCTGAACCGGCTTGCCGTTGATCATAAAATTACTTCTCAAAAAGCTGTGCTGCTTCTCGTCCAAAATTTTATTAATCGTGAAAACCACATCGTCAGCCGTCAGCTTTTGACCATCATGCCAGGTCAGATTCTTTTTCAGCTTCAGCGTGTACGTCAGCTTGTCTGCCGAAGGAGTCAGGCTATCTGCCAGATAGAATGTCTTCTTGCCGTTGTTCACCTGAAACAAAGGTGCGAATATCGCCTGATCTATCGTCAGACTCACTCGGTCACCTGCATAGTTCGGGTTCAGCACCACCGGATCGGCTTGTACACCGATGATCAGACTGCCGCCATCCTTTGGTTGCCCGTTATCCGCTGTTGTAGCACTCGTATTCGCTGCACTTTCGTTTGTCGCAGACGAAGAACCGGAATTCCCGCCAGAGCAGGCACTTACCACCAACATTAATATGATCAATACAAATACACCAGTCCAATTACGACGCATGTCTCTAGCCTCCGAGTTCTCTAAGTGTGTAATAAAAAATATTATAAATCGGAATAATCGGATTTACAATCAATTAAAAACTACCTATTCCCCTTTTCATTAGAAGTTCAGACATTATGTGATCAAAATTAGCAAAAAAACACCCGATTAGGGTGTCTTTTAGAAGACCAGCAAACTGATTAATGCCAGCAACGCAGGTAAACCTTGTTTCAGTAAAATGGATTTATTGGCCGTCAATGCACCATAAATCGCAGCCACCAGAACACAAATCACAAAGAACAGTTGAATCTGTTGCCCTACCGCAGTATCCGGGTACAGCAGCCCCCATACCAGCCCGGCAGCCAGAAACCCGTTGTACAGCCCTTGATTCGCAGCCAGTGACTTGGTCACTCCCGCCAGCTCCTTGGAGGTGCCGAACGTGCGAATCGCCCGTGGAGTCGTCCATAAAAACATTTCCAATATTAAAATATACACATGCTCCAGAGCAACAATCCCAACCAATATTGAACTGATCAAGCTCAAGTATATTCCTCTTTTCCACACAAGTTATGATGAGGTAACTTTTTAAATCTATTCCCGAAAAGTATAATGGTTCTTCCAAAAACAGTAAAGAGGCCGAGCCTAATGCCCGACCTTATTCCTGCATAAACCCTTACATCGTTCTCGCAAAATCAAGCAATGCTTTGGACATGCTGTTAATCTCGTCCGTAGATGCATTCACCTGCTGCGTGAGCGCAGCCTGTGTCTGCGTCAACGTAGACATATTGCCGATGTTATGCAAAATCCGCTCGATGAGCGTCTTCATTTCGTCCAGACTGGTCTCAATATTTCCGGTCGCATCGGCGCTGTGAATGGCAAGCTTCCTTACTTCATCCGCAACTACAGCAAAACCGCGTCCCTGTTCACCCGCACGGGATGCCTCGATCGCCGCATTCAACCCAAGCAAATTCGTTTGGTTGGCAATCTCTTTAATGAAGTTGGAAATGTTTTGTGTCTCTTCCGCGCTGACTTTGGCCTGATTAGCCGCCTCAGTCGATTGCTCTTGTGCCGTAGCCAGCTCCTGCGCCTGATTACTAACCGAGTTGACACCATTCACCATTTCCGTAATGGAATCAGAGAGATGTTGTATTTTGAGCGTGAGCTCGTCCGCAACAGACTGCTTTTGTTTTTCCAACGTTACATCACGGATAGTACCTGCCATGCGAATTGGCACTCCCTTACTGTCACGTATGCTTCCACCACTATTATAATACCAGCGGTATTCGCCATTTTTATTCTGCAAGCGGCAAGTTACTTCATAGGGAGTGCGATCTGAAAAATCATTCAAATGGTCGTTCAACGCTTTTAACGCTATTTCAACGTCATCTGGATGCAAGCGTGAACTCCAACTGCTAAGCGCACTCGGAAAGTCTTTCTCATCACTAAAGCCCATCGTTTTGCGAAATTGCGGTGACCACCAAAATTCACTATTTGGATTCTCTACATCTCCGTCAACCAGAATGATGTCGTATGGAGCTTCGATTAATACACGGTTAACAAGGTCATACCTTGTAACCATGGCCTCCAGCTCCTCGGACTTGATCTTCTGATCATGCACATCCAGCAAAGCACCGGCAATCCGAAGCGGTACTCCCTGATGATCGCGAATCGTTGTTCCAGTCGCACGGAACCAACGGTATTCGCCATGCTTCAGCTTTACGCGATACTGAATGTCATAAGGAGTTTTTCCGGTATGATCCAGCAAATGATCCGCCAACGCTGCCAATACCCAGTCATAATCCTCCGGATGTAACCGGGATGCCCAGCTATCCAATACATTTGGGAAATCTTTTTCGCTCTGATACCCCAGCATGGAACGGAATTCATCTGTCCATGTGAACGTATTACTTGGATTGACGGGATCACCTGCAATGACTTCCATATCCCATAAGCCGACTTCTATGGCCTTGGTGACGAGCTTCAGTCGAATGTCGGTGTGTCGAGCCTCATTTTTGATGGATTCAAGCGCTTGGTTGACATTGTTTGCGATTTCTTGAACCTCAGAAGATGCAGAGGATAGTTGTATTGCGGCAGAGTAGTCTTTCTGCTGTATTTTTTGCGACAATTTGCGGCTTTCTTCCACTAAAGGAGCAAGTAATTGAGCCTCGTTTTTTTTGAGAAACATGATATGATCTTCCCTTCTGGACCAATGTTTGAAACGGTATATTTTATATCGGAATATTATCAATAATCATTATAAATAAAATTGAAATTAATTAGGTAAAAAGAACCATTTTTTAAGACCATATGCCCAAATATTCATAGATAAAATATCGAAAAATGTCGAATAAGAGAGAAAACTCACAGATCTGGAAACGAAAAGAACACCCTTGCACTTACTCTGCAAGAGTGTTCTTTTCGGCAAATATTCGGTTTATTCGATTTTATTTCAAAGAAGCAGCATATTCCTCGCCTTTTTCCTTATCGTATTCGCCTTCCCATTTGGACATGACTACGGCGGCAAGCGAGTTGCCTAATACATTGACTACCGTACGCGCCATATCGAGAATACGATCAATACCAGCGATAAAGGCCAAGCCTTCCAGCGGAAGGTTCACTGATCCCAGTGTAGCGAGCAAAACTACAAAGGAAGCGCCCGGCACGCCTGCAATGCCCTTGGAAGAAATAATCAGCACTATTACCAGTGTGATTTGTGTAGTGATTGGCAGGTCAATGCCGTACATTTGGGCAATGAAAACCGCAGCCAGTGCCTGATACAAGGTGGAACCGTCCAGATTAAAGGAATATCCAATCGGAATGACGAAGGAAGTAATCCCTTTAGGACAACCGAACTTCTCCATCTTCTCCATGATCTTGGGCAGGACGCTTTCCGAACTGGCGGTCGAGTAAGCCAGCAGCAGCTCGCTTTTCAAAATTTTAACCATGGTCCAAAGACGGGTACCGCAAAGCTTTGCAATAATTCCAAAAACAATCACAATGAATAACAGCATGGAGCCGTACACGGACAAGACGAGCTTAAGCAACGGCCACAACGAAGCCAGTCCAAACTTGGCTACTGTCGTTCCGATCAGTGCGAATACACCAAAAGGAGCCAGGCGCATCACCTGATTGGTTACCCAGAACATGGCGTCGGCTACACCTTCGAAGAAACCCAATACAGGCTTGCCCTTGTCACCAATCGCCGCCACCCCTAGTCCGAACAATACGGAGAAGAAGATAATGGCCAGCATATCCCCTTCGCCCAACGACTGAATAATATTAGTAGGTACAATATGCACAATCGTATCCATAAAGCTGTGGCCTGTCTTTTCTGCTGTCTCCACATAGTTATGAATATCGGTCTTGGCCAGATGAGACATATCCACGCCGTCTCCGGGCCGAACCAGATTGGCAACGAGCAGTCCGAAAAGGATGGCAATCGTCGTTACAATTTCAAAGTAAAGAATAGACTTTCCACCGAGTTTACCCAATTTTTTCATATCTCCGACGCCAGCTACGCCGATAATGAGAGTTGAGATCACAATAGGCACGACAATCATCTTAATCAACCGGATAAAAATATCGCCGATCGGCTTTAAGTAGACTTCCACCCCTGAATTGCCGTAAAATAAGGCACCAATAATAATACCTAATGCCAGTCCGATAAAGATTTGGATCGTCAAATTAATCTTTTTCACTTTGTGTCTCCCCCCTATTTGTATATTTTTTCAGTATGCTGTACTTAATATTCAAATGGTGTTATTTATACTACAGTCTGATCTATAAAAACCGACAATTATCTACACCTGTATTTGTTTTTTTTTCAATAAATTCACCACTTTAATGTTAGATTGTGAATTTATCTCACATTGCCTTTTTTTCGAATACACAGGAGGTGAATAATTATGAAGCTGAATATCCTCCTTTTCCTGCTTATGCTTGTGTTCGTACCGTTGGCGGGCGAGCTAAATATTCACCCGTTCTCTAATACATTTCGTCTCAGCTTCGGCACGCCTGTATTTTTTTTCTTTCTGTTATCCATTCGTCATATTCCGCCTGCTGTATCGGGACTGCTTACTGGCTTAGCCGTGGTGGCCTTTCGCATCTCACTCAGTTATTTCACCCATCCCGGTCCTTCCTTCGAAGAGCTGGTGACCCTGCACGGGCCTACCTTTTTTTATTACATGGTCTACGGCCTGCTCTTTCAGGTCCTTAACATTAATGCCGAGCCTTACCGCGCTCTCCGGGTGGGCATCCTCTCCGTGGGTATAGAGGTTGCGGCAAGCGTGGCGGAACTTAGCGTCCGACGGAGCATTGACGGGGAATTCTGGGACATCTTCAAGATGGGCAAGGTGGTGCTCATCGCCATGATCCGTAGCTTCTTCGTGCTCGGGTTCTACAATATCATTCGCCTGAAGCAGTCCGTTCAGCATGAAGAGGCGCAAAGAGAGCAGACCGAACGGATTCTGCTTCTGGTATCGGATCTGTACGAGGAGTCCGTCCAGCTCGGCAAAACCCTGTCGCATACAGAGCAGATCACCCGTGAAAGCTACGAGCTATATCGGGAGTTGCAGCAGGCTGAATCCTTGGAAGACAGGGACCACTACGCCAGACAGGCGCTGCGTATTTCCGGACAGGTTCATGAGATCAAAAAAGACAGTCAGCGGATTTATGCCGGGCTGTCCAAGCTGATTGATGCGGAAAGCGGAGTGCATTACATGCCTTCTCGGGAGCTTGGGGAGCTGATCGTCCGAACGAACCGCAAATATGCCCAAGCGCTGGACAAGCCCATTCATTTCACCCTGCATGTTGACTCTTTACTGCCGAAGTTGCATGTTTATACGGTTTTGACACTCATTAATAATCTGACAGCCAATGCGGTTGAAGCGATGAAGGACAACGGAAGGATTGACGTTTCCATTCGGTTTCTACCGGGAAAAGAGGATACCGTAACCTTTAGCGTCACGGATAACGGCCCGGGGATTCCTCAGCGCAAACGGGAAATGGTCTTCACACCGGGGTATACAACCAAGTATGATGATGAAGGACAGCCTTCGACCGGTATGGGATTGTTTTATGTGCGCGAGGTCGCGGAGAGCCTCGGAGGAACGATTGTGCTGCAACAGGAAGAAGAACACACAGACAGGGTACGGACCACTTTTACAGTCACATTGCCTTTACGGAAACTGACGGAGAAAGGAAGATAGCCCGGATGCGTTTTTATATTGTGGATGACGATCAGGGAATTCGTTCTATGCTGGCAGACATTATTGAAGATGAAGGTCTCGGGGAGGTTATCGGTGAAGCGGAGGACGGTTCCTATGTGAGCAGCGATCTACTGGAGCTTAACCGGATTGATATATTACTCATTGACCTGCTGATGCCGATTCGTGATGGCATTCAGACGGTACGCGCGCTCGGTGATCAATTCAGCGGCAAAATCATTATGATTTCCCGCATTGAATCCAAAAATATGATCGGCGAGGCATACTCACTCGGTATTGAATACTACATTGCCAAGCCCTTGAATCGGCTGGAGATTATTGCGGTGATTCATAAGGTGTCCGAACGTTTGCGTATGCAGCAATCTATCACAGATATCCAGCGCACGCTACAGGGACTATCGATGTTCGCATCGACAGGACCATCGACAACGGTAGAACCGACCAAAAGCATCACAACTTCCGGACAGTTTCTGCTCTCCGAAATGGGAATGATCGGCGAAGCGGGGAGTATGGATCTGCTGGACATGCTGGAATATCTGGATCAGTATGAGGAGGAAACGGGTAACCTGTCCCCCTACATGTTCCCGCCGCTGAAGGATATCTTCGCGAATGTAGCCTTGAAACGGCTGGGAAGCTCGGCTTCTGCGGCAGAGCTGAGCAAGGAAATCAAGGCATCTGAGCAGCGCGTCCGCCGCGCCATTTTCCAGACGCTAAGCCATATCGTGTCGCTCGGATTGACGGATTACACCCACCCAAAATTTGAAAATTATGCGTCCAAATTTTTTGATTTTACAGAAATTCGCAAAAAAATGCTGGAGCTGCAAAACAATGTGGAGCCCTCGCTGTCGCAAGCCCGTATTAATACGAAAAAATTTGTACAGGTGTTCTATATGGAGGCCAAAAGGCTGCTACATTGAACTTTCCTCCACCTAACGCCAACGCTTAGATATGAGGGCAAGCCATGCAGGATTTCCGCGGATTTTTCGACTTTCTCACGACGATCATGAGTTGTGGCTATCGGCTAAACTCCTTCTGTTTTAATCATCTTATTACACCCTGCTTGTGTGCATCATACCTTTTCCACTACGAACTTCAAAGATTCTCACGAAAGAAATCTCAGTAAAAAAGTAGCTCCTTCAGGTGATGCAAGGAGTTGCTTTTTTACTTTGCCGCGGCGGTCAATCCTCCGGTGCTGCTATAGGTACTTTATCAAGACAGTCTGGAGCTTGATCCAAATTCCACGCCAGATTATTTACAATTTTTGACTTGATGAAATGTATATAAATATCACCGAAGTCATTTTATAGCATAATTATGATTGTTATGTGGGAAGAGTAATAGTTTTGCATAAAAAGGATTGGGGGTCTGACTGAACATAGTGATGTAACTTCTTAGTCTGATACATACGATTGTGCTGATTAATGAGTTCGTCCAAAATCATAGATTGCTCAAGTACGCATGCATGTCCGAAGCCACACTCTTCGTAAAGATCATTCAATCGTTGTCTGGCACTTTCTATCTGTTTATTCAAGGATTCATCTATGTTCATATCTTCATTCCCCCCTATTTATTTTCATTTTAGGGGTAAATGACCAATTACATCATGAACGTTTTTTATCAAAAAAAGCAAAAAAAAGACCAGCCAAAGGGCTGGCCCAATGCTAACAATTTGATTAAGCTGCACCAATGTGTCCCTGAGTTTGGATTGTTCCGGGGTTTTGATTCACAACTTGAACTGGTACTGTGAATACCAGTAACAAGCTAGTTACTACGGTCAAGGAGAAAACCATCTTTTTTATCATGTTTTTCCCACACCTCCTGAGACAATTTTTCGTACTGATCCAGCGTTTCAGGAGCGGCATGTGCTCTAAAACGGTCAAATAAACCTGAACAGTTGGAAGTTAGCAGTACATTATTTATTGTAGCAGCTTTTTCCAAAGCGTTTAATAAATATTTAAAGCCATATGAATATCTGCTTTTATTCAGGCTGTAATTTGGGGTTCAAATCGCTGAAGGATATAATCCACATCCAGATTGTACTGATTGGCTGCTTCAATAACATTCAAGAGTTCGCTAAAAATATACTGCTCGCCCGTCATATGCTCTACGTAATCCGGCAGGACACTCACATCTCCAGACATAAGCCTGTTCACGTAAGTATTAATTTTTGCCCAATGCTGAAATTTCTTCATCCACTGGAGTGTGTCTGGATCACTTTCCTTTACCCAGTTTAGATCAGCATAGCCGCGAAGATGCTCTATCGCTTGTTTATGATCTCCCTTTGCATCGCAGGCATTAGCACACAACAGATCGGCGTAAGCTATGTATACAAAAAGAGGCCTGCTAAGTTTCTTTTCCGATTTAAATTCTCGCTTGGAGTTATGAACCAAATCATATTGAATCTGTCCTAATTTATACATTTGACATGAAAATTTATAGACCTTATCCCACATACTTAATGACCTATACACGTTGGTCAATTTCGTCTAAACGGTCGACAAAAGGTTCAAACCTGGCAGCCGTTTGAAGATTTTGAGCCTGATCTTTTCCGATCCCGAGGCTAAACAACCGATATTGGCAGATCGCAAGTCGTTCTGAATGTTGCTTTTTTTCACTCTCAGCCACGTTTTCATAAAGACAGGCCGCCGCGTCCTGGTATATTCCTTTTTGAAACAAGTCCTCAGCCATTTCAAAAAGTAACGGGAGGTACATTGAAGTATCTAACAACGGACTCATAACTCGCTGTATGAAATCCAACCGACCGAGCTCCGCACAACGATATAAAAATGGGCTTATTTTTCGCCAATTCAGAGATGATGACTCTATGATGCACTCTTCAATGTAACGTTCATAAAAATAGTCTGGTGGTAATTCCATCCCAGCCGTAATGCGGTCTAAATGGTTAACCGATACAGAGCGATTGCCTGTGACGATACTGCTAAATGTACCTACATTCAAATCAATGATGTGACTAAACTCGGTCAGAGTTATGCCGTTCTGTTTTAGGTATTTTTCAATTTCTGTGCGAATCATAGGTGTGATTTCTTCCATGAATAAAACCACCCTTCACGTAAAATTGTGCAAAATTTAAACATAAATAAAAATTGGAAAATCTATTATACAATTAAATGTTTGCCTGTTTACAATATACCATTTTCTAACACAACAATAAATACTCTTTTAGGAGATCGTTGGATTATATATGTAAAAATTACAAAATGGATTTAGAGGATCATTTAGATGGATTCTATAATTCTGATTTAGGAGAGATTTCAATTGAAGAGAACAGGTATGACACGTCCCTTAGATTCGTTAGGCCGGATTGTTATCCCTATGGAAATCAGGAACACTATGGGGATTGAAATTAACGAACCTTTAGAATTTTATGTGGATACTGAACCCGGTTTTATAGGCTTAGGAAAGTATAGTAACGGGACTTCCTGTAAATTGTGCAGCTCGGCTCAGGATTTAAGCTATTTCAAAAGCTCTCTTTTATGTAAGCAATGTATACTCGACCTGAAAGGAAACGTAGGTGTTACTTCCATTCCTGTTCCTGCTGTTAAGGAGGAACCTGCGTCTAAAGAACACAAGCTCCATCGGTCTACTTTACAATTGCTTAAAAGTCTACGGAAATTAATGCGTGAACATCCCAAAGCCAAGCAGAGCGAATATGCCGAATGGCTTGGCGTATCACAAGCCCGAATATCTCAGATAAAAAAATTATTATAGGTCGGTTCTGTGATCTTACGATGTGACCTTGATAAACAAAGAGAGCTCCAGACCTTTCACCGGCCTGGAGCTCTTGTTTTGTTAGGAGTCGTTAACCTTATCTCTTAAAATTAGAGTTCATCTGGGTTAGTGGCTGATATAGCCCATGCTGAGGCGTCTACATAAGCTCCGCCAGCGCGCCACTGTATTTCATAGTTTCCTGAGCGCAATCCGCTTGAAAACCCATCCGTGCTGTACCAATTAAATGTATCACCAGCACCCACATACTTGGTAAAATAATCTTTCCCACTGTCGACATGCTTTAAGGTAAAAGTAAGCGTCGCCCTGGTGTTGTTTTTTACACGTAGCTTAACATGACCATATCCAGGAGATATGGAGAACTCTGTTAATGGCGACTTGCCGTCAAGGTTCACATTAAAAAGATCTTTTGTTCTAAAAAGACTCACTCCGTCATGATTAACAGGTGTTGTCACCTCATTTTGGGTCGCGTAAGTCGATGTACTTGCAGAATCAGTTACACCTGAATCCGCAAAGATCGCACTCGGCACGGCAATAGCTCCGCCTAGTAGACCTAGAGACAAGGCTGACGCAATAACATGTTTTTTCTTCAAAAATTGTTCCTCCTATCTAATAATAATAGATTACATATCAATATTTACATGAAATTCCCAAAAAAGTTGTATGCATATTTAGGCAACTTTGTGAATGTATTGGGTTATTTTCACCTTTACAACTACAGCGTTTCCGCATCTCTTAGCTGCCATGCTATAATTTTCATTTCCAAAAATTTAATTGTATAATCGTAAAATAAGAACAAGCTAGGAACATACTCTCCATAGAAGGGATGATCAATTCATGTCAGATGCAAACCAATTATTTGGTCAAGCACTGGTTAAATCGCTGGTCGGTGAACGTGGACATATCCGAGTGGCTCGGGCTTTGCCGGACATCGATGTCGAACTGGCAGGGAAGAAAAATGCAGAAATGCCCTACAGCATTTATCAACTGTTGAAGCATATGAGCTACTGGCAGCAATTTATGCTGGAGCATTTGGAAGGCCGGAAGCCCCAGCTTCCAGGCAATGTGATGGAAAGCTGGCTCGAAGAAGCCGGACCGCAAAGTGAAGAAGCATGGCAAGCTGTCATCAACGAATTTTTACAGGGCGTAGATCAGGCTGTAAAGATTGCCGAAACGGCACAGTTGGATGATTCGCTGGCCCATTTCCCCGGTGAAACAAAAGCGGGACTGCTGCGGAATATCGCTTCCCACAACTCATATCATTTGGGCGAAATCGTGCTGCTGCGCCGTATCTATGGAGCTTGGCCGCCGCCAGGAGGGGGATTTCCCGCTTAAAGGGTACAGAATTAGGCACAGCAAGGAACACATCTGCGTATCCTATGAGAGAACTCACTCCCCTTGTGCCCTGCTTACTTCATATTCATCCTACCTTGATTTGAAGTCCTTCATGCGTAATCAGGAGCAATCAGAAAAACGGTTCCCATGATGCATAATCAAAGAGAGGTTTCGAGGATATGAAGAGGCGTTTATATTTAAACCGTAATATCATCTATATGATTGTCATCAGTCTTATTGCTAACATGAGTGGGAGTATGATCCTCCCGCTCTTTGCTATTTATGTAGAACAGTTCGGCATATCTGCACTCAATATGAGTATTTTATTTTCTCTATTTTATGTGGGAAGATTTCTGGGTGGAGGCTTGGCAGGACGAATTTATGAAAAGATTGGCGCAAAGCGCTTGGGGCTGAGCTTACTCTTGGCTGAGATTATTTGTATGCTCTTGTTCCCGATTGCAGAAAGCTTCATCATTCTATCCATCCTTAGACTCCTTCAAGGCTTGGTGGCGATAGGATTAACCGTCTTTGTAAGAGTCACCATCAACCAGATCAGTACCACGGAGAATAGAGGTATCCTCAATGGATATATCAGCAGCAGCGAAGGGGCAGGTACGATTTTGGGACCTATCATGAGCGGAGTGATTGTTTCCTATTTTACTTTATCTGTTCCATTCTATTTCGTTGCTATGTTTTCATTGGTATCGTTCGTCGCCGTTTCTAGAATGACATTCCCCAGTCCTCCTTCCAAACCTCAGCCACAGCGCGAGCTCCTTCATGAGCCGAAAAGAAAAACCACTTTAACAAAGCAGCTACTGCTCTATTCCACCGTTCATTTCCTTGAAATGAGTGCCTTCGCCATATTTTTAACGTACTTCTCTGTGTATGCAACCTACAAGTTTCACTGGAGCCCTGTAGAAATCAGCCTGGCTTTTACCATCATCGGGATATCGACGTTTGTATCAGCACCTTTTATCGGCAAGGTATCGGACCTGCTCAAAGATCGCTTAATGCTCAGTATTATTGGCCTGTTGCTGATCATGGTGGAAATAGCCTTGTTTCTTTGGTTCAAGGAACCATGGATCGTATACTTGGGGATGTTCATCGGGGGCATTGGCGGAGCCAGCTATCTGGATTCTTTTTACTCGCAACTGGGGGATGTCATTCCTGAGGAAAACAGAAGTTCATTTATCGGCAACGTTGTATCCCTCTCGGAATTAGGGGCTATTGTTTCTCCAATCATCGCTGGCGTACTCATTGAACGTTTTAACATAAATGCCCCTTTTTATTACAATATGATATTAGTGCTTATGGCTATCGCTATCCAATACTTCATTCGGTTAAAGTCGAAAACCTCAAGAAAAAGGCCACTTGCATAAGCAGGCAGCCCGTTCCTTTACCTATAATTACAGCTCCAATTCAACTGCAACCCCGAAATGATCGGATACGACTGATCCCGTTTTTCCGTTCAGCACGACGGTTGAAGATTGAACCTGTACGGGTTTGTTGGAAAAAATATAGTCAATCCGCAGCGGTTCGGCGTTACTTTCCCAGCCTGCAATGGCTTTGATGACCGTATGGCCTTCATCACGTACCGTTGCGTTCGGATAGGTGTCCGACCAGCCGGATTGCAGCACATAGTCATACCCTTCCCCGCGCACTTCAGCCGCATTGTTGAAATCCCCCATCATAAAGACAGGCGTCGGTGCAAAAGGATTCAATACCTCCGTTGTACGGTCCCATAGTCCACGGAAGGATTCCTCATCATTCCACCAGTTGTAGTGCCCGCTCACAAACCATGCCGATACTCCATCCACCGTAGTTTGCACGCCCACAATTTTGCGGGATCGGTAGTTGTCATAGTCCCGTAGCGAGGAAACATATTCGCTCACCGTGTTTGCAATCGGTGTTTTGGACAAAATCGCCAAGCCCTCATCGTATTTGGCAAAGCCAATATGTGCGGGGGCCCACGTCCAATAATAGGTATCGGACAATAATCCGTTCAGCACATAAGCGTAATTATCACGCTTAATGACCACCTCGGGATCAGCACTATAGTAAGCTCCCAAATCGTCCGGCGATAAAGGAGCCTCGTCTATGGACTGGTTCACTTCCTGCAAAGCAATGACATCGAACTGCTGCTCATGAATAAAAGCGGCCAGTTGTTTTAGCTTTTCAAGCTGATTTTCTTCCATCCAAGCATGTACATTTAAGGTTAACAATTTCAAAGTAATCACCTGTTGAGTATGTCTTGTATATCTGATTTGAGCACATCGGCCTTCGGTCCGTAAACAGCCTGTACCCCATTATCTACTTTAATCAAGCCCAGAGCGCCTAGCGCTTTCCATGTCTTTTCGTCCCCGACGGCATCTGTATCCTTCACCGTCACACGTAGACGGGTCATGCAGGCATCGACCTCGACAATGTTCTGCTCACCCCCAAGAGTTTTGATGATATCGGTAGCCAGTTGATTTTGCGGGGAAACAGCCGCCACACCATCTGCCTTCGTACTCCCCACCTCGGAAGTCCCCTGAGGCTCCTCATCCGTATAGTTTCCCAGTCTTCCCGGCGTAGCCATTTGGAATTTGCCGATCATAAAATAAGCGATAAAGTAGGTTGCTACCGCAAATACAACACAAGTCAGCACGAAGTTAATAATATCCTGCACCAAACCCGCATTTATAGACAACGGCAATCGGGTCAGCAGTTCAATCATACCAAACGAATGTAAACGCAAATGTATGATGTCCGCCATTCCGAACGCAATTCCGGTAAGAATAGCATAAACTACGTACAGTACAGGCGCTACGAACATAAACATAAATTCCAGCGGCTCCGTTACCCCTGTCAAAAAGACAGCAGCGGCGGCTGAAAAAATCATCGACTTGTACTTGCTTCGCTTATCCTTGTCTACACGGCGATACATAGCCACCGCCAGTCCCATAAGGATTCCCGCTCCGCCGATCATTTGTCCTACCTTAAAACGAGCAGGCGTCACGCCTTCCAACAAGCTATTGTAGGCAGCCGGATCGGTACCACGAAGCGCACTCAGGTCGCTTGCCCAAGCCAGCCACAGCGGGTCCTGTCCAGCAACGACGCTGCCCGCCCCGGAACCCGTAAGCGTCGTGTAAACGCCACCAAGTTGAGTATAGTTAATAGGAACCGTCAGCATATGGTGAAGCCCGAAGGGAATTAATAGTCTTTCCAGTGTACCATAGACAAATGGCGCTACAAAAGGAGCCGATTCCCCAGAGGTCGCCAACCAAACACCAAACTGGTTAATCCCTCCCTGGATAAATGGCCAGATGGCAGACATGATCAAACTAACGATGACAGACCATAAAATCACGACAAAAGGAACAAATCGTTTACCGTTAAAAAAGGCTAAAGCATCCGGTAGCTTGCGGTAATTGTAGTATTTGTTAAATACCACTGCCCCGACGAACCCGGAAATGATACCGACAAACACGCCCATATTGAGTGCAGGTGCTCCTAATACAGAAGTAAAATAGCCACTGACCGGAATGGATGCACCAAAGAGAGTATGGGTGGTTGCCCCCTCCTGCGTTAGCATCTTCGAGGATACACCCAAAATCGTTCCTGTTGAAATATTAATAAGGATAAAAGCAATTAAGGCAGCAAAAGCCCCGCCAGCCCGTTCCTTGGCCCAGGAACCGCCGATTGCCACCGCAAACAGAATGTGTAAATTGTTAATGATGCCCCAACCCAAATTTTCCATGACCCCACCGACGGTCAACCAGACATGAACATCACCAGCCAGCATTGCCACCACTTTACCGAGCGAAATCATAATTCCGGCCGCTGGCATGACGGCGACTACCACAAGCAGTGCTTTCCCAAGCTTTTGCCAAAAATCAAATGATAGAAGTTTTTTCATTTCTCCATCAATCTCCATCCATATAGTATGTACAGCGTTGTTTGTTACCTCGTAAATATATGCAATCGGTTGCACAATTATTATAATGATATCGCTTTCTATTAGCAATACCCTGATTGTAAATATCTTGGTTAATGACGATGTAAAAGCTCGAAAAAAGCCGCGAATTTGTTGATTTTCGAGCAATATCGTATGATAGAACATAATATTTCCTGCTTGAGATAGCAAAAGGAGAAGAAGACGATGGCAGTAACCATCAAAGATGTCGCAAAACGTGCCAATGTTGCTACTTCCACCGTGTCCCGCGTCATTCAAGACAGCCCTAAAATCAGCGAGGCCACCAAGGCGCGTGTCCGTAAAGAAATGAAGGCGCTCGGCTACGAGCCCAATTATTCGGCCCAAAGTCTGGCTAACCGTGTCACACAGTCGATTGGCATTATTATGCCAGAATCGGATGTGGCAATCTTTCAAAACCCGTTCTTTCCGGAAAGCCTCCGCGGGATTAGTGAATGGGTGAATGAGCATAACTATACACTGTCGATTGTCACAGGAAAAACGAGCGATGAATTACTATCTCGCGTGAAGCTGATGACGCGAACCGGACGTGTTGACGGCTACATTGTCCTGTACTCCAAGCAAGAGGATAAAATCGTGGAGTATTTCCATAAAGAAAAAATACCTTATACCGTAATCGGTAAGCCTCAGCAATTTATCAGTGAAACCACCCATGTGGACAACGATAACTACCAGGCCGCCAAGGACGTGGTCACTTATTTGATCCGTCTGAATCATCAGCGTATTGCTTATGTTGGCGGAGATCATGAACGCACTGTGAATATTGAAAGACTCAGGGGCTATCAGGATGCGCTACGGGAGGCCCATCTGCCTCTACCAGGCGAATATGTTGTCAGGGAGCCTTTTACCCTGGAGGACATGCGGAGGCTATTGCAGGTTTCCCCGCCGCCTACCGCTATGATCGTCAATGATGACCTTGTTGCGATGGCGGTACAAAAATCACTGTCCCAACTGGGCGTGTCCATGCCGGAACAGCTTTCCATGGTGAGCTTCAACAATCTGATGCTGGCTGAGCTGATGAACCCCCCTCTTACTTCCGTAGATATTGATATCTTCACCCTGGGTTATCAGGCGGCCAAAAGTCTGATCGAAAAAATCGAAGACCCCAAGGAGCTGACCAAACATATCATTGTTCCCCACCGGATCGTAGAACGCAAATCCAGTCAGGCGCTGTTATCTTCCAAGGAATGAACAAAAACTGATTTTGTGGACATCCATAAAATCAGTTTTTTTGCGTTGACAGGGCAATCGGTTGCACTATATACTGAACTCGCTCATATACTGATTTCGTTAAAACAACGAATTCATTTTCCGAGAGGGGTACGCAATCATGGTTTATAACCGATTATTTGACGTAGATAACTGGAAACTGACAACCCACACTCTACATACAACACACATGCGATTACAAGAAAGCATAATGTCCATAGGCAACGGTTATATGGGCATGCGCGGCAATTTTGAAGAAGCCTATTCAGGTGATCATCATCAAGGAACTTATATCTCCGGTGTCTGGTTCCCCGACAAAACAAAGGTCGGCTGGTGGAAAAATGGCTATCCTGAATATTTTGGCAAGGTCATCAACGCCATGAATTTTATCGGCATCGGTCTGATCGTGAACCAGCAGGAAGTGGACTTATTTACGGCACACATCAGTGATTTTGTGCAGGAACTGGACATGAAGCAAGGTATTCTGCGGCGTGCCTGTACCGTGAACGGTCAGGTTCGTATCACCACGGAACGTTTTCTAAGCATCACCACTCGTGAACTATGCCTGATTGATTACCAAGCAACCAATATAAGCGAGCAGCCTCTAACGATTGAGCTTGTTCCTTATCTGGACGGTAATACGAGAAATGAGGACACCAACTATGATGAGGTGTTCTGGCTAGAGGAAGCACGCGAGGTTCAGGAACAATTCATCAGCCTATCCACAACGACGATAGATAATCCATTTGGTGTTCCGCGTTTTACCGTAAACGCTACCATGGGTATTGTGACCGAGGGACAGGATCATCAGACGACAGAAGAAGGCTTTTTGTATGCTGCACGCCACTATCAATATACCGTCGCCCCGGGTGACAGTGCTCATTTGCAAAAAATCGTGGCGGTCACCACCTCACGCGACATAGAAATGGATGCGTTGATTCCACAAGCTGAACGTCTCGCCGTGGAAGCTGTGAACAAAGGATACGCTCTGCTTAAGCATGAGCATATCGCGGCTTGGGCCGGACGTTGGGACAAAGCGGATGTTGAAATCGAAGGGGATACGGAAGCTCAGCAGGGAATACGTTTTAACATTTTCCAGCTATTCTCTACGTACTACGGTGAAGACGCCCGCCTGAATATCGGACCGAAAGGCTTTACGGGTGAGAAATATGGCGGTGCCACGTATTGGGATACGGAAGCGTACGCTGTACCGATGTATTTGGCGCTGGCAGATCCTGACGTGACTAAAAACCTGCTGCTATACCGTTACCATCAACTGGAGGGTGCCAAGCATAACGCGACGCAGCAAGGTCTTCGTGGAGCACTGTATCCTATGGTCACCTTTACGGGTGTGGAGTGCCATAATGAATGGGAAATTACCTTCGAGGAGATTCACCGTAACGGAGCCATCGCGTATGCCATTTACAATTACACCAACTATACGGGCGACTTGGCCTATTTACGGGAATATGGAATAGATGTACTAGTCGAAATTAGCCGCTTCTGGGCGGATCGAGTTCATTTTTCCCATCGCCATCAGCAGTATATGATCCACGGGGTTACCGGACCGAACGAATATGAGAATAACGTCAATAACAACTGGTATACCAACACGCTGGCTGCATGGGTTTTAAAATATACGTTATCGGTCTTGCCTCAAATTTCTTCAGAGAAATCAGAGAAGCTGGCTGTTACCGAGGATGAGCTTGCGCATTGGCAGGATATCATCAACCGCATGTACTATCCTTACGATGAGAAACGCGGCATATTCGTACAGCATGATACCTTTCTGGATAAGGATTTACAGCCTGTATCCTCCCTTGATCCAAGCCATCTGCCACTAAATCAGAAATGGTCATGGGATAAAATCCTCCGTTCCTGCTTCATCAAGCAGGCGGATGTGCTGCAAGGTCTGTATTTCTTCGGAGATCGGTTCACGCTGGAGGAAAAAGCACGCCATTTTGCATTTTATGAGCCGATGACCGTTCATGAATCCAGTCTGTCCCCATCCATTCACGCTGTGCTGGCTGCCGAGCTCAAAATGGAGGAAAAAGCAGTCGAGATGTATAAACGAACAGCTCGTCTGGATCTGGATAATTATAATAACGACACCGAGGACGGACTGCATATTACCTCCATGTCGGGAAGCTGGCTGGCGATTGTGCAGGGCTTTGCCGGAATGAGAACGTATAACGAAACGTTGAGCTTTTCCCCCTTCCTGCCGCAGGGCTGGAGCAAATATACGTTTAAAATCAACTATCGTGGTCGCTTGCTAAGCATTCTCGTACAGGAAAATGAAGTGATCATTACGCTGTTGGACGGAGAACCCCTGACGCTGGAGCTGTATGGACAGCCAACGCACATTACCCATGGGCAGCCGTTACTGACAAACAGTGTTTCATAAACCGGACAGACAGGGGGAAACCAAATGAAGGCAGTGATTTTTGACTTGGACGGAGTCATTACAGATACCGCCGAATATCATTTTCAGGCATGGGGCAGCTTGGCGGCAACGTTGGGTATTCCTTTCGACCGGGAATTTAATGAGCAGTTAAAAGGAATCAGCCGTACAGAGTCACTCGACAAAATATTGGCGCGTGGTGATCGGTCCAGCGCGTATTCAGCCGATGACAAGCAGCAACTGGCCGCACAGAAAAATACCGAATATCAGCGGCTCATCTCGGCTTTGACCCCGGTAGATGTATTACCGGGAATCCGCGCGCTCCTAACGGAGTTACGTGACGCCAGAATCGGTATCGCGCTGGCCTCTGCGAGCAAAAATGCAGCGTTTATACTGGATAGGCTGGAGCTGACGCACTATTTTGACAGTGTGGTGGATGTCACAGCCATTCGGCATGGCAAACCCGACCCGGAAATCTTCCTCACCGGAGCTTCCAATCTGGGCGTTCAGCCTGCCGACTGTATCGGTATAGAGGACGCACAGGCGGGAATTCAGGCGATCAAGGGTGCCGGGATGTTCGCGGTCGGCGTAGGAACGCCCTCGCAAATGCAAGGTGCGGATATCGTGGTGGCTACAACCGCCGAGCTGTCTTTGAGCATGTTGGAGGCGCATTTTATCAGAGGATGAAAAAGGGAAAAAATATAAAAAAATGGCCTGTCTCTGTGACAGGTCATTTTAGCGTGTTTATGACTTGAAGGACTTTCTCTTTGGTGTCCGGGTGATTATTTGCATATTCTGTGAAGGCTTCTTGCAAAATGGTTCTTTGATCCTTTTCGGTAACAAATGACCAGGTACGCAGCATCGCAGCGAACTCTTCCGGAAATCTAAAAGATAGCGCATTCCTTGCCAAAGCGATTACCTCCTATTCTTAATAGCTTGCGATAGAGCAGCCAGTGAAATAACCAGACCGACCAAAGCGATGATAAGGGTAACAGTTTGCATACTGATGCCTCCTTTATGGTTTCTCGAATTTGTAAAATATATTTTACAACAGAGAATGAAGAGGGTAAGATAAGCATAAGATGATAGGGTGCAGGAAGGGGATTACTCCCCAACCTTGCTGATGATTCAAGCCTTCTTACGTTGCAGCGTAAGGGGCTTTTTACTTTACCCGGCGGTTGTTTTTCGTAGCTGTTTGGAAGTTCATCCAAGCGGCTGCGAGATTAACCAGTGCCGTGAGTAGAAGTACAATCGCGGTCCCCATCGTCTTAGGTTCTCCTTTCCGGAGTGCTTACTACACCCTCTGAAAATATATTACTATTTATACGTACTGCCATCAATACGGGGTTCCCGCATCCTCACGCAGCCATTGGAGCACATCCCACTGGTTGTCGGGGGAAACGCCATGATCTGTTGGATATATTTTAAAAGTGCAGTAAGAAGTCCGACCTGGAAATACGCTGCTGTCTCATGACCGATCCTCACTGGAAATACGGAATCGTATTCGCCGTGGGAAATAAATACGAATACGTGCGGTTGGGATCAAGCTGGCTGGGCAGGTGAATATCATAGCTATATAAAGATGACATCTTCTTTTCCTCCTCATACAATCCTAAACAGGATCATCAGCACTAAGATATTAGTAATATTTATTTTATATTCATAATACAAATTCACTCTCTAAAAGAACGCATGTCAACCCGCATGAAAACTTTCCATCTGCTCCCTCCACCTCAATTTACGGTCATGAACTGATATAATGGAAGAGTTAAGCTTTCATCGATTGACTATTCTCTCTTAGGAGACTAATGCATATGAAACCAACCTATCTTATGGATGATATACAATGGCAGCAGCTTATCCAGAACGTGGCTGACCATTTTAATGACGTGACGATTAAACGCGGCTTTCAATATTTTAAGCAAGGAAAGGTAAAAGAATTTACAATGCCTGATGCCGACCATATCGCGGCTGTCGTAGATGGAAGCGATCTTTACGAGGTGGATCTGCACTTGAGCGCTTTTGCTGCCAGCCGATGCACATGCCCGGTTCATAAGAACTGCAAGCACATGATTGCTGCACTGCTGAATTATGCGAAAGAGCAGGAACGTTCCGTACATGCGTTGGTGAACGCCCATTCAGCGAGCTTCACCCGGTTGGCTGCCCAATCTGACGTGCGCACCACCGCGCCAACTTCCCGGTCCACTCCTTCACCGGATCGCAAGGAAACTGCAAGGAACACGCTCAGCAAAACAGCAAGCCGCATACTGAATTTGCCCATATCGGAATGGCATGACCTGTTCGATCAGTGCATCGCGCTCAACCATGTAAACACGCAAAATTCTCAATATGTCCAAAGCGCCCTAGCCTCGATATATGCTGTGAAGCCGCCGCTTTCACCCGGCATGCAACAGTTGTATGGACTGCACGCTCATCTGCGTGTGCTGGAAAAGCTGGTGCCTCAGTCACCTATGCCGGGCTATCCCCCCCATTCCTATATGGGATATTACACGCAAATCGCCGCAGATGAGCTTAAAGAAGCTATCGAGCGTGATTTTGAGAGCCAGCTTGCCCTAACCGATGAACCGATGCAAGAAGCACGCATGGCAGAGACCTTGGCCTATTTACGCCGAAAAATGCTGACAGAATCGCGTAACGGCACTTATTTTTCAGACGCGTACTACCGATTTTGGCTAAATTGGATGCGTCCCCAGCAGAAAGATTCCACTTCCAGCATATATGCGGAGGAATTACAGCATTTACGGGCGGCTGAGGATGAGCTTGGTACAGCTTTGGCCCGGCTTCCCTGGATGCTGGCCCAAAGCTGGATGTATTTTTACCAGTCGCAGGATGATCAAGCCTGGTCGCTGCTTCAGGAGGCCGAAAAAGCCTTTCCACTAAAAATCTCTTCGAGTCAGTTGCTTTTGTTCTTGCATGCGTTGCGTGAAGCCGAGGAATGGCCACGTCTCAAGGATGGACTACGGCATATCGGACCCTTGCTTCACAGCCATCGGGACGATCATTTACACGATTATATGAATGGTTGGGATATGGTTTTGCAGCACCTTCCAGAAGCGGAGCAGGAAATGTGGAATACACTGGTCGGTATGCTTCCTTTTGCCGGGGGAATGTATGAAGAAGCGCTGCTTGCCCACGACAAATGGCGGCAATGGATTGACTATCAGCTAAGTATACGCAGCGAGCCTTTGAGTTTTCGGGTGAGCGTGTTACAACCCATTGAAAAGAACGCACCAGAGCTGCTGTTGCCCTTTTACCATCAGGCGGTGGAACGATATGTGCTGGAAAAAAATAGATCCAGCTATAAAGCAGCGGTCAAGCTGTTGAAGCGACTGTTCAAGCTATACAAAAAAATGAAGCAAGAACCGCGTTGGGAGCTGTTCTTCGCGACCTTCACCAGCCGTCATAGCCGCCTGCGGGCGCTACAGGAGGAATTGCGGAAAGGGAAATTGGTATCATGAGCCAATACACGGAGACGATTACGGTACACATCCAGTTAACTACCTATGGAGACGCGCTGATTTATGGCGATTCCTCCATGAATTACAGCATTTCCGGTCAGATGTTGAAGCAGCGTTTGTTTGCCTGGCACGAGGCTTCTTTCTATGGCACCGAGCTGGAGATTCAGCACGTTCAGGACACGGATATTATCCTCCTGCCCTCGGAACAAGTGATTCCCTTTCTGGCGGAACGCCAATTACTGGAGCATATCGAATGGATCTGGGACGAGGGCAATGCCCCGTGGCTTCGGCTGATCCCTCTACTTGCCCATTGTATTGAAGCAAAAGCCTACGCGCCCAGCTTCACGGCATTTCAGACAGGGAAGCTACAATGGATTTGGGATGCGGAAGTACTGGAGGCGCGAGAGACGTTAGAGGCGTTAGAGGGGCTAGAATCGGGGAAAAGGTTTGAAAGCATCGAAGCGGCAGAGCTTGCTCTGCTTGACAGCTTGGAAAAGGACGAGCACGAAGGGCTGGCGGCGGCGTTCTCGGCCGCCGTGTTTCAACGCTGGTACGGCACCGAGGCGGAAGCTGCCGATTTGCGAAGAGAATATCCCATTCTCTTCTCCCAAAACCGCCCGGCCGCGACAGGTCTGGATGCGCGGGCATGGCTTATCGCTATCGGCTGGAAGGCCGATACCGCGCCCTTCCGCCCGCTCCTGCAACTGCTGGAGCCAGAGCTGGAGGACGACGATCCGTCGTGGCAGCTCAAGCTTGTGTTGCAGGACAAGCAGGACCCTGTGCTGCTGGTGTCTGTACAGCTCGCCGATGATGGGCATGCATCCGGTCCATGGCCTGATGCGTGGACAACCCATGTGCGTGAGCGATCAGCCGGCTGGCTGGAACGCTTGACCGCGATTTTGCCCGCCGGGCAGCGTAGCGGAAGCCGCGATGACGTGCTGGATCGCCCGCTCTCCGACGAGGCGGCGTGGCAATTCCTGACGACCGACAGCCAGCGCTTGCTGGAGGGCGGTTGGCAGGTGCTGCTGCCCGCTTGGTGGGAAGCAGCCACCCGCAAGAAGCCGAAGCTGCGGGCCAAGGTCCGCCCGGGCGAAGGCGGAGGCGAGCGCGCGAAGGGCAGCTCGCTGTTCGGACTGGACTCGATTGTCCAGTTCGATTGGCGTGTTGCCATTGGCGATGCCGATCTGAGCGAGTCCGAGTTCGCCGAGCTGGTGGCCCGCAACGAGCGGCTGGTGCGCTTCCGCGGGCAATGGATCGCGCTTGATCCCGCGCTGCTGGCGCAAATTCGCCGGGCGATGGCCGGGATCGACAGTGCTCAGGGATTGTCCTTTCAGGACATCCTGCAGCTGCACCTGCTCGGCAACGCTGATGAGGCGGAGAGCGACGCTACGGGTGAGCAGCAAGAGGATGCGGCACGCTTCCGGCTGGAGGTCGAGCTGAACGGGCATCTGCTGAAGCTGATCAGCCAGCTCGGGCGACAGTCGGAATGGCCCGCACTGGACGTGCCGGATGGACTGCAAGCCGAGCTGCGGACGTATCAACAGGACGGATACGCGTGGCTTGCCTTTTTACGGCGCTTTGGGCTGGGTGCCTGCCTTGCCGATGATATGGGGCTTGGCAAAACGGTGCAGTTTATTGCCTATTTGCTGCATCTACAGAATATCGCAGCAGAGACGGGCATCCGCTCCAGTTCGCTGCTGATCTGCCCAACTTCAGTGCTGGGCAACTGGCAAAAGGAACTCAGCCGATTCGCCCCTTCATTAAAGGTCATGCTCCACTATGGAAGCAAGCGGGATCAGGGCGACTTATTCCGTGAGGAAGTCGAGCAAGCCGATGTTATTCTGACCTCCTTTGCAACAGCAACCCTGGATCAGGAGCTGTTGCAAAGTATGACCTGGGACTCGGTTTGCCTGGATGAAGCGCAGAATATTAAAAATGCGCAAACCAAGCAATCCACTGCCGTTCGCAGCTTCCCTGCACGGCATCGTATTGCGCTGACCGGGACGCCTATTGAAAATCGGCTGTCCGAGCTATGGTCGATTTACGATTTTATCAATCCCGGTTATCTGGGCAGCGCACGCGCCTTTAGCAATCGGTTCATCAATGCTATCGAGAAGGAACATAACGAACAACGAACGATAGACCTGCAAAAACTGGTTCAGCCCTTCATGCTGCGACGCAAGAAGAAGGACCCGGCTATACAGCTTGATTTGCCCGAGAAAAATGAGATGAAAACGTACATTCACCTCACTTCCGAGCAAGGTGCGCTCTATGACCAAATTGTTAAAGAACTCATGGAACGGATGCAGAAGCTGGAGGGGATTGAGCGAAAGGGAGCCATTTTATCCGCCCTGACCCAGTTAAAGCAGCTTTGTGACCATCCTGCGCTCTTAACCAAGGAAGCGGCCCCGGATACCACGGCTTCCGGTTATAGTCAGTCCGATTTTGAAGCGGTCATCAGCCGCTCATCCAAGCTGGAGCGTATTTTAGCCATGGTCAAGGAGCTGCGAGAAGAAGGCGAGCGCTGCCTTATTTTCACACAGTATATTGGCATGGGACGTATGCTCCAGCAGGTACTTGCTCAAGAGCTGCAAGAGCCGGTGCTCTATCTCAACGGTAGCACATCCAAAACCGCTCGTGACCGGATGATTGACCAGTTCCAATCTCACACATTGCCACCTGACGAGCAGCCATCCGTATTTATTTTGTCACTCAAAGCCGGGGGTGTAGGTCTGAATCTGACAGCCGCCAACCACGTCTTTCACTTCGACCGATGGTGGAATCCGGCTGTTGAAAATCAGGCCACGGACCGCGCCTACCGGATGGGACAAACGAAGGACGTACAGGTACACAAGTTCATCTCGCTGGGCACGCTAGAGGAACGCATTGACGAAATGTTGGAGAGCAAGCAGCAGCTTAGTGACCAGATCATTTCCAGCACCGAGGGCTGGATTACCGAGCTGTCGACGGATGCGTTGAAAGAACTCTTTACGCTACGACGCGATTGGGCATGATGAGGTCTATAAACCTATTTTTGAAGAAGTAGTTTATAGCACGGTCCGAAACTCCTTTGTGTGCATCTACTATCACATCACAACAAAGGAGTTGATAGGTAGTGGCCATTCGTCCTCCTCAAACCTTGAAGTCTACGGGCAGAAAGGTTCCTGTTACGAAATACCGCAATGTGAGTCCTACACAAACCTTTAGTCGGTTTACGGTTATCTGGGCTCGTAATGACGGAGTACCTTTTATCACAACGGGATTTTTTGCAGTCCTCCGGCGTACAGACGGAAGCTTTGTGCAAGCTGCCAATTTCGATAGTTTCGGCACCGTCCGATTCAACAATGTACGCACACCCACGAACCAGCCTTTTGTTCTGCGTACCTTTAGAGACGATGGAACGTTGTTCCAGGTTAGATCAGTACCTGCTGGCGTATCCTCATTTGTTGTTATCGGTTAAGTGCTTGCCGAACGCGTCCTGAAAGTGTATACGAAAAGAAGCAGCCAGGAACAGAGTATATCTGTCCTGGCTGCTTCTTATTCCAATGCTATTTTTCCAATATACTTATTCGGAATCTTCCACCGTTTGTGCACCCTTTGAAGCGACTGTCTTGTATGCTGTTTTAAGCCAGTTTTCACTCGACCAGTTCAGCTTGCCTGCACCCGCTCCGTCCTTGGCTGTCAATTGAGCAACCAGGTTTTCAGGATTTTCGGCTGTGTAGCTGTATGGCAACGTTGTGAATCCATTCCACGAGAAGCTCTTGCCTTTTACAGGATAAGGGGCTAACGGGCTGTTTGCATCGTCGCTGCCCCCTCTGAATACTTTACCGTTGTCAGAGAAGATAACATCTTCTGCTTTGATTTTACCAGTGTAGTCATCTTTTTTAGGGTCTTTTTGATTATTACGAACTGGTGAAAATACATCAATTAAATACGATTTTTCAAGCAGTACTGCGCCATTTTCAGTTGAAATCGCACCGTTACCCACTACGTCAAAATGGTATCCTTTTGCAGCAATCGCTTTAGCCATGTCGGATGTAATTCTTTTTTTGGCTCTAGCCAATCCGGCATCGTCCATAACGATGTTATAGGCATGGGCATTACCAGCACGCAAACGAGGCATACGGTCTTGAATATCCTTGTAATAGTTATGGTGCAACGTAACTTCCAAATCTGCATTATCAGCGGCCATCTCAGTAGCACCGATCAGATGCGCTTTCTTTTGTCCTGCTGCGATATCAATGATATCTTCTTTACTCAAGCCTACTGCACTGCTTCTCAGATAAGCATACATAGGGTAGGAAGATTTGTCTGCTTCCATAGCGTTAACCTGTTGGGTCACCCAGCTATTGGAGCTGCGGTCATCTCCTTTGAACAAGGACCAGGAAATTGTAACACCGTTGCTGCCTTTTTTCACATCTATCAAACCGTCATATGCTTTGTTAAATGTACAATGGTCGATCCATACCTTGGAACTTGTACCTTCGATGGTCATATAATCCCAGTCATTTTTGTCATAGTTCCCTTTGGTTGCTTCATCCCACTCCCATAGCTCATCAAATTCGAGGTTACGGAAAATCAAATTAGAGCTTCTTTTGATAACAAAGCCAGCATGTTTGATTTTAGCACCATTTGCCGAGAAAATCGTGATTCCACTCAAGTTTTCTATATAGATTTTGCTCACACCTGTTTTCTTCAGAACAGGATTTGTCAGCACAGGGTTGTTGGCACTAAAAGGCATTACCTTGGCAGCACTAGGGAGTTCATTCCAGCCGAGGTCGAGATCGTTCATGATCTCAATAACTTTGACTTTAGTACCTTTTTTAAGTGCCTCGTTGAGATCTACAGCGTTGTAAACCTTTTTGTAATTGGTATCGGTTTCCTTAATTTCCCCGCCACCTGTATTACCATAGGAGAAACCGGCCAGATTATAGTTAATATTTGAGGTTGCGTTTTTATCTACCCCAGGAGTTGGTTTATCTGTACCTGGTGTTGGATTCACAGGTGTTGTACCTGGATCTGTTTCGGTTGAAGCGCCGGATACGATAACATTATCGAACTGGGCAACCGCCTTGGAGGTTACCAAACCAATGGCTCCGGAAGCAAGGCTGGAATCTGTTGCGGTCAGCTCCAGCTGATCATTGACATACATCTTAATTTCCGAACCGGACAGCTCCAGCTTCACTCTGTACCAGGTATTGGTGTCCAGTTTGTATTTGTTATTGGTAGCCAGTGTCTTCATAGAACCGTTTACCTTTTTGCGAATTTCAAGTGCTCCACCCTTCTTGTTGTACAAAGATGCAGCATAAAAGTTTTTGGAATCTGTGTATCTGCCTGCAACATATACCCGATTGGAGCCATTAAAATCATCTACATATACATCCGCTTGTACGCTATAGTTCGTCCATGATGCATTACCTTTAACCGAATGGCTTTCGCTTTGACTAGATTGCTGGTATGTAGAGCCATTCCCGTTCGAGACAACAGACCAGTTCCCTGAACCTGCTGTCCAGCCTTGAGCTTCCCCTTGTTCAAAATCATCACTTACCTGTAAATTCCCATCTGCATGTGCATGACCTAGTAACGGTAACGACAAAGACAGAGCCATCGTACTGCTCAACATTACACTTGCACATTTTTTCAACAAACTCGACTTCATGTAACAGTCTCCTTTTTAGATAAATTGATAAGAACCAACCAACATAACTGTACGGCTGTTTGTGCCATACGGCCTTTCCAAACAATATACGCTAGCGCAATACACTAATAATTATAGACTTATAAAATAACATTAAAATATGTCGAATTACTTATCTTTTGGTTTAAATTCTCTATTAATTTTGCATCCTTTTTCGTGAATATACCAATTGCCCTTTCATAAAACCACAAAAAACATTTTTTTGAATAAGCCATAAGGTTGTCATGTTTAAAGTGATACATTTAGAGAGGTCGGTATAATGAAAAGAACCTATAGGAGTGATTAGATGCCCAGCTACCACTACGCTTCCAAAGCCGAGTTAAAAGAAGCGATTCATGCCTCCTACTTACTGTTAGATGGTGAATACAAGGAGGTTGACGAGAACCAAAAGGATAACCGGATACCCGAAGTAGATAAAACACCTGCGGAAATCATTGCCTACCAGCTTGGATGGCTTCATCTTGTCATGTCATGGGACAGGGACGAAAAGGAAGGAAAAGACGTCATTATGCCTGCACCGAATTATAAATGGAATAGATTAGGCGAGTTGTATCAGTCATTCTACAAGACCCACTCCCATCACTCTTTAAGTGAATTGCGCCAACTATTCAAGCTGTCAGAGCAAAATTGGCTGGATTGGATTGACACGCTAAGTCATGAAGAACTCTTTACGCAGGGCGTTCACAAGTGGACAGGCAGTAATCCGAAGTGGCCCATGGCTAGATGGATTCACATCAACTCCGTGGCACCCTTTAAAACATTCAGAGCCAAGATACGAAAATGGAAGAAATACAATGCTCTACATTGATGAAAAAAAGGGCGTGTTGTGCTACAATACTTGAGTTGTATCGGGATATATTCAGGGAAGGGTAAGTGAAACGCCATGCTTATTATTGGTATTGCCGGCGGTACGGGTTCCGGTAAATCAACGGTAGCACGCGCTGTCGTTGAACGTCTGGGATCAAACAAAGTGACTTTCATATCTCAGGATAACTACTATAAAGACCATTCACATCTGAGCCATGCTGAACGTGCTTTGGTCAATTATGATCATCCGTTTGCCTTTGACAACGAATTGCTTATCGAGCATCTCCAATGTCTGAAAAAAGGACAAGCGACTCAAGCGCCAGTATATGACTTTACAGTTCATGCCCGTTCCACTGACGAGACGGTAGAGCTTCTGCCGAATCATATCGTCATGCTGGAAGGATTGCACGTACTGTCTGACGAAAAGCTCCGTCAACTGCTCGACATCAAGGTATTTGTCGACACCGATCCGGATGTGCGTATACTTCGCCGGGTACTTCGGGATATTGAGGAGCGAGGCCGCACCATTCAGTCGATCCACGATCACTATTTGAGTACGGTTAAGCCCATGCACGAGGCATTTATTGAGCCTTCCAAGAAATACGCTGACCTGATCCTCCCTGAAGGGGGCCACAATGAGGTTGGTATTCAACTGCTGTCTATTTTGACTGAAAAATATTTGGCAGGTGATCGGACATGGGGTACCGTTTAAGGTAAAGGTAGCCCGGTTTACTCAGGCTGTCGAGATCTTCTCGGCGGCCTTTTTTGTCGTTTTACATGCCATTTGAACTAAATTACCTTTGGATTAGACAGAGGTTTATGTTAGCATGTAAGGATTAAATGCTTTATATTTAAGCTAAGTTGGAAGCGTTATCAACTATGTGTCTCAATGATGTGACGTCCGCCTTATGGAGGTCTTTTTTTGAATAGGTATAATTACGGAGAGTGCTGCCATGAAAGAGCTATGCAATATTTTGATTGTAGATGATGAGATATTGGTACGGCAAGGGATCAAGCATCATTTATCGTGGGAACAGTATGGATTTCGCATTGTAGGCGAGGCTTCTAATGGAAAAGAAGCGTTGGCGCTGATTGAGACTTTGCGCCCCCATATTGTCATTACGGATATCGTGATGCCTATCATGGACGGTGAAGAACTGACGCGCATTGTCAGACAGAATTATCCTGATATTGAGGTCATTGTGCTCAGTAGCTACGGCGAGTTTAATTACGTGCGATCCACCTTCCAGCAAGGTGTTGCTGACTATATTTTGAAGCCCAAGCTGGACACGGATGAGCTGCTTCAAGTGCTCCAGAGAACAGCCCGCAAAATTCCGTCCATTCAGTATCAGGCGGATGCTGGGAATAACCAAATTACGATGGATCATGTGATAGAAAAGCTCGTTTCCGGCTATAGCATCGACTATGACACAGAACTGCTGAAGCAGGAATTTCCGTATGCCCGTTTTACACTCATAGGCGTGGAGCAGGCGGAACCACAGGGGAAAGGCAACTCCCACCCTGCCTTGGACCTATTTTCCAGGCTCACCGATCGAGTGACATCTGCCTGTGAACAAATCGTGTTGCGACAACTGCCGTCTGATGCAAACGCGGCTGTTTTTTTAGCTAATCTTGATCCGCGTGAATTACACTCCTGGATAGCTGCGGTCCGAGAAGTAGCTCAGGAGACGAAGCAAGTCGAGCCACAGACAGGCTGGGCGATCAGCCGTTTGTTTGATGATTTTAATCAAATGAGCGAGATCTATCAGGATGAACTGCCCAAACTGCTCAGCTATCGCTTTTACTTCCCGGGAACCGCGCTCCTGATGGAAGACGAACTCCCCAAGCCTGTTCAGGTGAACAGCTCGTTTAACTTAAAGCAGTTCACGGAAGAGATGAAGCGTGAGCATTTTGAAACGGCTTTTCAGGATTTGAGGTCTTATGTAGCCGCTATGTCCGGCAACTATACCTCCACCGCTTTTGAATTCAAATCCCTTCTCGGGAACATCGTATTCAACATTACGATTTTGCTCGGGAATCAGGGGTATGATATGAAGGAACTGGATGCGGCAAAATACTCCTATTTCAAAACAATTAATGATGCCCCTCACGTACATGAGGCAGTGCGATTGCTGGAGACCTTTTTAGAAGAAGCGAACATGCAGATTCTGGCCAAAACACAGCAAGGAAGCAGTACGAGCATGAAGAAGCTGCTGGAATATATCGAGGAACATCACGCGGAAACGCTCAATTTAACGACACTCGGTCAATATTTTCATTTTAATCCCTCTTACTTGTCCAGTTATTTTACAGCACACCATACAGAGGGCTTCAGCGAGTATCTGAACAAAATTCGGGTTGAAAAGGCTGCTGAGCTGCTGCGGTCGGGGACGATGTCCATTTCGGATATTAGCAGCACCGTCGGCTATTCGGACCCCAGCTATTTTACCAAAGTGTTCAAAAAGGTAACGGGTTACTCACCCAGCCAATATCGCAGGGAGCATCTCCATTAGAGAGCAAGAGCATATCTGCCAGCAGAAAAGAGATTGATATGAAAAGGTATATCCATAAAATCAAATATCAAGGTCTGTTCTTTAAAATATTTGTCGTTATGGTGGTCAGCATCACTGCGGTGTCCTTGCTGACCTCTTTGGTGACGATTCGGATGTCTGAACGACTGTTCGCCGAAACATTCAGCATTACGAATGCCAAGGTACTCAGTCAGATTCAATCCAGCTTTGAGTCCTTCAATGATTCTATCGTGAATGCCGTAACCCATGCTTCGGAAAATGGAACGGTCAAAAACTACCTGACAGGAGGGCAATCCGACTCCATTAACTCAGCGCGAATCTACTTCGGTATGGCACAGCAGATGAAGCAGATTAAGTCAAATGTCGACGCCTATGATGTCAGTGTCGCCGTAACGGGCATGAACGGCCGGAGCTTCTATTCCGACTCGTCCTACTGGCCGGTAACTGCGGAGGAGCTCAAGAACAGTTTGATTACAGCCCGCAGCGCGGCACAGCCTACACAGCTCATGTATCAATTGGATACGGATCTATTTCGTCAGCAAATGAATTATACCGGGCAGAAACCGACACCCTATATTATCGCCTCCAAGGCTTTTATGGAGCGAACTAGCGGTACGTTGTATGGCATGATCTACATTGCCATTCGCGAGCCGGAATTCCGCCGCTTCTATAATAACTTCACAAGCCACGGCAATGATGTACTCATTTTGGACAAGTCAGGACTGATTGTATCGAGCAACCGTCAGGATCTGATCGGACAACGTTCCAATGAGCTGCTAGGCTATGCCACAAAAATTAATGAACAGGGACTTAATTACATCAATGCCGAAGTGATGAACAAGGAGAGCATTCTTCTTTCCAACTACATTCCTTCTTATGATTTTTATCTGGTGAACATGATCGACAGACAAACCGCGATCGGACAGATTATTGACGTCAAATCCGTTGTACTGATCTGCATTGGCATCGTGTTGATTGCTTTGTTAATTGTTTTTCTGATTTCCCGTCGCCTGATTCGTTCTCTGACCCGGCTGGTCAAGCAAATGTCGACCGTCCGCGAGAAAAATTTTGATAACTATCTCCCGGTAACGGGTAGCTATGAGGTTAGACAGTTAAGTCATGCCTACAACTACATGCTGGATGAACTGAATGACTATATCCAGAAGCTTCTAGAGACGCAAAAAGGACAACGAAATGCAGAATTGGCTGCGCTGCAGCGGCAGATCAATCCGCATTTTCTGTACAATACACTGGCTTCGATCAAAATGCTGGTGCTCAAAGGAAACAAGGAGACCGCCGCCGAGACGATCAACGCGCTCATTTCCCTACTGCAAAATACGATCAGCAATGTAAGTGAAACGATCACCATCGAGCAGGAAATGGCCAATATGCAAAATTACGTGTTTATTAACCACGTGCGCTATGGGCAGCGGGTACAGGTGAATTATTTTGTGTCGCCGGATTGTCTGGAGTACCATGTGCCCAAGCTGATTATCCAGCCTTTTATCGAAAATTCATTTTTTCATGCATTTAATGAAAAAAATACAGGACACATCTATATATTGGTGTCCAAAACGGACGACACTCTCATCTGCGAGGTAGTCGACGACGGGGACGGTATGGATATGGACGGACATGCTGTGCAAGACGGACTTCCGAACCCCAAGAGCAAGCGCCAACTGTTCACGGGCATCGGCATTCAGAACGTACACAACCGCATTACCCTTTTATATGGAGAAGAATATGGCGTGACCATTTCCAGTAAGAAAGGCGAGGGTACCAAAGTAAGAATGACCCTGCCACTGAACTAAAGATGTACACGAAGTGCCACTACGCGGTCGGATGGTGCCTCCCATCGCTGTTGTACCCAGATTTCTTTATTCAAGTTATAAAGGTAGAAATCCGGGTGCAAAGGCGACCGCTAGCGCTTGTACAGCACCATTCCGCCCACTTCGTTCTTGTTCCACTTTTTTCATTTTTAATTCAACCTATAAAAAGTACCTAAATCCAAAAAAAGTGCAAATGTAAGCGGTGCCTTTTTTGATAAATCATAATAATAAGACAAATCCGTATAAAGATATTCCTAACGCCTGCAAAACAAGGATGATAAACTAGATTTATAAACAAGGTAACCGCTTTCATTAAAAAGGTTTAGCACGAATAAGCAACATTAAAAAAGAGTAGGGGTTGAACGAAATGAAAAAAATGACTTTCCTTCTGCTGATCGCAAGCTTGATCTTGCTATCTGCATGTTCCAGCAATTCCGAGAAAGCCGCGACCACCACGGATTCCGGCAAGAAAGAAATCACGGTCTGGGCTTGGGACCCGAACTTCAATATCGCGGCCCTAAAGCTGGCGAAAGATCGCTACGTTGCCAAACATCCTGATGTAACCGTAAACATTGTAGAATATGCTCAAAATGATATCGTACAAAAAATGAATGCCGGTCTCAACTCCGGTTCCACCAAAGGATTGCCTAACGTGGTCCTGATCGAGGATTATCGGGCACAAAACTTTCTGCAAGCCTATCCTGATTCCTTCCATGATATGAGCAGCTCGATCAAAGCATCCGACTTCGCGGATTACAAAATCGGACCAACAAGCTACAACGGCAAGCAATACGGTGTTCCATTCGACTCCGGTGTTATGGGTCTGTATGTAAGAACGGATTATTTGGAACAAGCCGGCTACAAAGTAGCTGACCTGACCAACATTGATTGGGACAAATTCATTGAAATCGGTAAAGCCGTGAAGCAAAAAACAGGTAAAGAAATGCTCACTCAAGATCCGAATGACCTCGGTCTGATCCGCGGTATGATCCAATCCGCAGGTTCATGGTACCTGAAAGAAGACGGTAAAACACCAAACCTGGCTGGCAATACAGCTCTGAAAGAAGCGCTCTTGACGTACAAATCCTTGTTCGATGCCAACATTGTTAAAATGAATGCCGACTGGAGCCAATTCCTGGCCGCCTTCAACAGCGGTGCTGTCGCTTCCGTACCTACAGGTAACTGGATTACACCATCGATCAAAGCAGAAGCTTCGCAATCGGGTAAATGGGCCGTTGTTCCTTTCCCTAAATTGAAAAATGTACCTGAGTCCGTGAATGCTTCCAGCCTCGGCGGCAGCTCCTGGTATGTGCTGAACACAGACGGTCAAGATACCGCTGCTGATTTCCTGAAAGAAACATTCGGTTCAGATCAAGATCTATATCAAGATATGCTGAGCAAAATTGGAATTGTCGGTTCATTGAACGCTGCTTCCAGCGGTAAAGCTTATGACGAGACAGATCCGTACTTCGGTGGCGACAAAGTCTACAAGAAATTCGCAGAATGGACCAAACAAGTTCCAAAAGTCAATTATGGCATGCACACTTACGCCATTGAGGATATTATGACCGTTGAAATTCAAAACTACCTGAACGGCAAAGATGTAGATGCAGTTCTGAAAGATGCTCAAGGACAAGCAGAAGCACAGCTTAAATAAAACAGTCCATCTAGCCAAGGCTAAACAATAAAACGATAAGCACTTAAAACCTTGGGCTTTCGAGTTCAAGGTTTTATTGCTGCATGGGGAGTTGACATGGTATGAAGACAGCCGCGCCCAAAATGACGACATCACGTTTCAAGGCAGGTATGACAGGATGGTTGTTCATATCCATCGCAGTGATCATGATTGTGGCTTTTTATTTCTATCCGATGATCCAGGCGCTCATCTTGTCCTTCAAGACAGGTACAGGGTCTAATCTGACCTTCAACGGCATTGATAACTACAAACGTCTGTTCACCGACAGCATGTTTATAACCGCCGTAAAGAACACGTTTATCTATTTGATTTTCCAGGTGCCATTGATGGTGATTCTGGCCCTGTTCATTTCCGTACTACTGAATGATAAAAACCTGAAATTCAAAGGCTTTTTCCGCACAGCGATCTTCTTACCTTGTATTACATCCCTTGTAGCCTATTCGGTTGTATTCAAATATCTGTTCTCGGCTGATGGTCTGGTAAACTCCTTATTGCTGAATCTGCACGTGATTGGCACGCCGATTCAATGGATTACTGATCCCTTCTGGGCCAAGGTTACGATTATTATTGCAATCACATGGCGCTGGACCGGCTACAATATGATCTTTTACTTGTCCGGTCTCCAGAACATCGACAACTCGATCTACGAAGCGGCCCGCATTGATGGAGCTTCCTCCATTCGACAATTTTTCAGCATTACGGTTCCACTGCTCAAACCGATTATCCTGTTCACCTCCATCACATCGACGATTGGTACACTCCAGCTCTTCGATGAGATTATGAACATCACCAAAGGCGGACCGGGGAACGCGACTTCTTCCATTTCGCAATATATTTATAACCTGTCCTTCAAGTATTCATCCGACTTTGGTTATGCGGCGACCGTATCCTACTCCATCGTCATTATGATCATTATCTTGTCGATCATCCAGTTCAAAGTGGCAGGTGAGAAGAAATGATGAAAACGAAAAGATTATTTACGTATGCCTTTCTGATCATTATATCGTTCGTTTCGATTTTCCCGTTCCTGTGGATGCTATCCAGCGCCACCAACCTGTCGGTTGATGTGACGAAGGGCAGACTCCTGCCTGGCTCTCATCTGATGGATAATATGCACAATCTGCTGGAAAAAGTGGATATCGTTACCGCGCTGAGTAATTCGGCGAAAATCTCGATTTCCACGACACTGCTGGCAATGCTCATTGCCTCACTGGCAGGCTATGGCTTTGAAATTTACAGAAGTAAAGCCAAGGACGTTGTCTTCAATATCCTGCTGATGTCTATGATGATTCCGTTTGCGGCGATCATGATCCCGCTCTATCGGATGTTCGGCAGTATCTCCAATACGCTGCCTTGGATCGGCATTGATACCCTTTCGTCTGTCGTCATTCCGACGGTGACCACGGCGTTTCTGATCTTCTTTTTCCGTCAAAGCACCAAGATGTTTCCGAAGGACTTGCTGGAAGCCGGTCGTATGGACGGATTGTCCGAGCTGGGTCTGTTCTTCCGGGTGTATATGCCTACGATGAAAACAACTTATGCCGCTGCCGCTATCATCACGTTCATGTCGAGCTGGAATAACTATCTCTGGCCTCTGATCGTGTTGCAAACGCCGGAAAATCAAACGATTCCGCTGTTGATCTCGAACCTCGGCTCTGGCTATGCACCCGATTACGGCGTGATTATGATTGCCATCGTCCTGTCCACGTTGCCGACTGCACTGGTATTCTTCCTGATGCAGAAGCATTTTGTAGCAGGTATGGTAGGCTCGGTAAAATAACAGACTTGCTGTGAAATACCTTCATTTTATTTTTAAAAATAAGGAGTGTTCGCCTTGACCATCCACACCCCCAGCCTGGATTGGCTGACCGACGTAACCAAGTTTGCAGTACATCGTCTGCCTGCCTATTCCGATCACAAATATTACGCTACGCTTCAGGAAGCGGAGCAGCAAGCTGATATGGCTTGGCGCCATAGCCTGAATGGGAGCTGGAAGTTTAACTATGCGACGAATCCAGCCAGCCGCCCAGTAGAGTTCTATGCCCCCGACTTTGAGTATCGTGGCTGGAGCGATATTCAGGTGCCGGGTCACATTCAGACGCAGGGCTTTGGCCAAATGCAGTACGTCAATACGATGTATCCGTGGGACGGACATTCGGACGTTCGTCCACCCCATATTCCGGAGGATCACAACCCGGTCGGGAGCTATATCAAAAGCTTTGTTTTGCCGGAAAATATGGCTTCCGACGCGCAGCCTGTGTTCATTTCTTTTCAAGGCGTCGAGTCGGCTTTCTATGTATGGCTGAACGGACAATTTGTCGGTTACAGCGAGGACAGCTTTACACCGTCTGATTTTGAACTGACACCGTTCCTGCAAGCAGGCGAAAACAAGCTGGCGGTAGAGGTATATCAAAGAAGTACGGGAGCGTGGCTGGAGGATCAGGACTTTTGGCGTTTTTCCGGTATTTTCAGAGACGTATATCTCTATACCATCCCTACGGTTCACGTTCGTGACCTGCATGCCAAGGCGGATCTGGATGCTTCCTACACACAGGGCCTTCTGGAGCTGAAATTGACCTTGGAAAAGCCGGCAACGGCCTATGCAACTGTCGTTGTGAAAGATGCTGCCGGCCATGTCGTAGCTTCTTTGAAAGCTGACTTTACGGATGGCACAGCTTCGCTGTCAGCATCCTTGGAGCAAGTACAGCGCTGGAGCGCGGAGAAACCTTATTTGTACACGTTGTTCATTCAAATTTATGATGCCAGTGGATCGCTCGTGGAAGTCATTCCACAAAAAATTGGCTTCCGTAAATTTGAGTTGATCAACAAGGTCATGCACTTGAACGGCAAACGCATCGTCTTTAAAGGTGTGAACCGCCATGAATTCAACGCCCGCACTGGACGTGCGATTTCGCGTGAAGATATGCTGTGGGATATTCGCACCCTCAAGCAAAACAACATGAACGCGGTCCGCACCTCTCACTATCCTAACCAGACTCTGTGGTATGAGCTGTGCGATGAGTACGGGGTGTATGTGATTGACGAAATGAATCTGGAAACACACGGCTCCTGGCAAAAGCTTGGCGCAGTCGAGCCTTCGTGGAACATTCCCGGCAATCTGCCGGAGTGGCAGGATATCGTTATGGACCGCGCCATTTCCATGCTGGAGCGGGACAAAAACCATGCGTCCATTCTAATCTGGTCCTGCGGCAATGAGTCCTATGCAGGCGAAGTGCTGCGGAATGTAGCCAACTATTTCCGAGCCACCGACCCGAGCCGTTTGGTACACTACGAAGGCGTGTTTCACAACCGTACGTACGATGATACCAGCGATATGGAGAGCCGGATGTACGCCAAACCCGCAGATATCGAGCAATATCTGAACGACAATCCGCAAAAGCCGTATATCAGTTGCGAATACATGCATGCGATGGGTAATTCCGTAGGCGGCATGCACAAGTATACAGAGCTGGAGAACAAATACGAGCTGTATCAGGGTGGTTTTATTTGGGATTATATTGATCAGGCTGTTATGAAAAAAGATCGCTACGGACGCGAGTACCTCGCGATCGGCGGCGACTTTGACGACCGTGCCACAGACTATGGCTTCTGTACGGACGGAATTGTCTATGCGGATCGGAAGGTTTCACCGAAGATGCAGGAGGTCAAATTCCTGTATCAAAATCTGAAGCTCACCCCGGATCGCAGCGGTGTAACCCTTCGCAATGAAAACCTGTTCGAGGGAACGGGCGACTATGAGCTAGTATACAGTCTACTGCATGAAGGCCAAGAAATCGTACGTAATGCCATTCATGTAGATGTGGCGGCTCAGACCGAAGTCTATATTCCACTGACGTTCCCCATTACGGACGGAAAGCCCGGTGAGTACGTCATTCACACCGCTCTAGTTCTGAAAGAATCCACGCTCTGGGCTGAGGCTGGACACGAAGTGGCCTTCGGACAGCATATTTTCATCGTGGAAGATCCAAACCCGCTGAAGATCCCTACGGGCGGTGCCTTACGAGTGGTGCATGGTGATGTTAACATTGGCGTTCACGGTGCAGATTTCAGTATGATGTTCTCCAAAGGAGCAGGCAGCCTGACTTCACTTCGCTACGCCGGACGTGAGATGATCGCCATGCCTCCTGCCCCATTGTTCTGGCGGGCGACCACAGACAATGATCGGGGAACCGCACTAGGCTTTGAAGCCGGTGGCTGGTTCGCTGCAAGTCTGACACGTAAATGCGTGGACATTGAGGTCACGGAAGAGCAGACAGACCGTGTAACCGTTACATTCCGCTACACGCTGAGCATCCATGCAGATGTACAGGTAACAGTAGCCTACACCGTCCTGGCGGATGGCAGTCTGAACGTAAAATCGACTTATGAAGGCGTCTCAGGACTGCCTAATCTGCCGATCTTTGCCCTTTCGTTCAAGGTTCCGGCAGACTACCGCCATCTGGACTGGTACGCGATGGGACCGGAAGAGAATTACATCGACCGTGCCTTTGGAGCGAGACTAGGCGTATTCCGTAACGAAGCTGCGGATAACGTATCCGGGTATGTCGTACCGCAGGAATCCGGCAACCGTACAGGCGTGCGCCGTGTCGATATTACCGACGATTCTCAGCATGGTATTCGCATTACTGCTCCTGCCACCGCACCTGTGGAATGCAATATTTCGCCATATACAGCGTTTGAGCTGGAAAGTGCCTACCATCTGTATGAGCTACCCAACGTGTATTACACCGTTGTCACCATAGCCGGTAAACAAATGGGCGTAGGCGGCGACGATAGCTGGGGAGCTCCGGTACATGAAGAATACCAAATTACAGCCGATCAAAAGCTGGAATTCGAATTTAACGTGCAACGAGTATAAATAAGCACGCTCACTGTATAGACAAGTAGATATAACAAAAGCCCTTCCGCTGCTTCCCTCATGAGAAGCTAAAGCTGGAAGGGCTTTTGTATTTACGTATCTTCAGAATAGGCAGCGATGGCTATATCTATTTCAAAATAACTTCAATATCACGTCCAGGATCGCTGTACTTGTAGATGCCAGGATTTAGTTCCAATTTTCCGTCTAATTCAATGTCTTTGTAACGGTCAACATTAACTCCTGTGGATACCATACCCTTCGCAATGATCTCAGGCACTACTTCTTTGCCGTTAATTCGCATCGTTGTTTGGTTGACGCCTTTGAAGCCAGGGGAACCGGATTTCGATTCGACAATCAAATCTTTTCCCTCTGTATAGTATGTGAAATCAATTTGATAACCGTCCGCATTAAGCTCAGCGAACTGTTTTTCTTCTTTAGGTTTATGAAGAGTGATCCAATTCTTAGACGTATCACGTTTCTCAATGACAGCATCTTTCAATATAAGTTTCATTGGAACATCAGACCAGTCCTTATACCACTCTGGAGATTCAAATTGATATAAGTGTTGATAATTTTCAGGACCAGCTCCTTTAATATTCCACCCTCCGTTAATTTTTTTATCACCTATAACCAGCTGAGCTGTTTTATAATGAACAATTCCTTTTTTAAGTGAATCACGCTCTGTTACTAGAATTTCAATATCCAAGGGGGTAATAATCAGTTGGTCTAAGGTAGTACCCGTATCTTCTTGGAATTCAGCGCTGCTATGCAGCTTCTTGGAATAAATCGCTTCACTTGCTTTTTTTCCATCCGCTTCAAATTCGAACTTCCAAGTACCTTCAATTCTTTTTGCTTCCTCAATATAACAAAAATGAAGGTTTGCCTTTTTCCAATCTTGTGCAGTCATGTTGAATACCTGCTCAATATGCAAGTCTGAGCTGTCGCTAGGTAGAATGGTTGGGATTGCGTCTATCTCTTTGTCGCCCACTTTCATTACCAAATGCGGGTTCCCACGTCCTAAATCGGATGGAGCTGCAGCAACTCTAAAGCGGACAACAGTCTTGTTGTTGGTTTGTCGAACGGATTCTATATAAATGTTAGGATACTGCTTGATCCCGGTAACGAGGGTATCCCCGGCTTGATGATCCGTCTTTAAAGGAGTATCCTGATTACGATAAAAAATTAGATTCTGTGCCTCAAGTGTGTAATCTTTTTTACGCTCCTTTAAAGTATCAATAGTTTCATAAATGCCAAGGAGTTTCTGGCTTTTAGGATCGTAATTTAAATATCCGTGCGCTTGTTCCTTGGTATCAGAATTGCTAGTTACCGTAGTTTTCTCTATAGCAAACCCAATATAACTGGTTGGATCAATTCCTGGATCCAGAGAAATAAGCATTTTCATTTTTTCGCCATCCGTTACAACACCATTCAAATTCATCGTAATGCCTGCATTGGATGCTTTTAGGTCATACCGTTGGCCAATACCATTATTTAGCGCATTGGTTACACTACGTCCGCCTATTCTATCCCAATTGATAGTCACACTAGCGAATACAGGGATGGCGACGAGCAGAAAACATGAGAATACGATACTCGCTGGAACAACTTTTGCTCTATGCATAGGTGCTTCCTGTGACTGTTGCAGAGTTGCTTTTCGTTTGGTTGCTTCCTGTTCTATATTTACCCACATTGCATCATATTCAGGTTGAGGAATGTTCTGTTCTTTTTCAAAATATCGACTCACTGCTACTCATCTCCTTTACTTGGGATATCACCATTTTTTTTAGCAGTTTAAGCCCCCGATTTAATCTAGATTTAGCTGTTCCTTCGGGTATATTTATAACTCTAGAGATCTCCGGCACAGTCAATTCGTTTACATAACGAAGGACCACGACCATTCGAATTTTATCTGGAAGCTTGTTATATAGCTTCTGTAGCTCTGTCTTAGTTTCTTGATGATATAAGCTCTCTTCCACCGGATTAAATGAATGAGGGCGTGACAATAAAAAAGTTCGTATTTCCTTCATCAGTCCAGTTTTCCGCCTTCTAAGCACATTGCTGCACTCATTAGAAGCAATTCGTAAAATCCATGATTTGAGATCTTGTACTTTGGACCTGTCGGCCAAAAGTGCTTTGACAAACACTTCCTGGCAAACATCTTCTGCATCTGCTTGATTTTGCATTAGATAATAACAAAAATAATATATCTGCTCCTTATATAGTTCAAACAGCTCTCGATCAGTCATATACGTGCACCTCCCTTGTTGTGGTCTCATTTATTAAGACTAATAACGGAGTACAATCGTTCATTTACATCGAAAAAAGGCGGCCCTATATAGGACCACCTATTATTGATCGTTCGATTTCCGACACTCGGGCAAAACAAACCTACTGTGCCACATGCTCAATTCACTGCTTTTATCAATCAAAAAAACACCCTGCTCTAACCCCCATCATTTGCCCTAAATCAGCATGAGTCTGCCGCACCGGGCTAGCTCGTAGCAAGATTGACATATGTGTTCGAGAAATCAAGGTTCTTCAAGTCTCTTTGATCGATCAAAAATTCCAAATACCCTGCGTCCCACCAGCACATACCAACCTCGTCCAAAGAGGATACCGAGAGCAGAACATGCCAATTTTCCGAAGCTTGATCGTGCTTCTCTCGATTCGTCTGATATTCTTGCAGCTGAGGCAGCACTTCGGATCGTAAATGCTCCGCATAATCCGTACTTCCCCTATGCATAGCTTGCTCGATTTCCTTATGAATCTGACTCTCACTCTTATGCCAGTTAAACAGAAGACCCTCTAGCCCGTTTCGGCGTAGATAAGCATCCCGCAGGGTGTTCCCGGCAAAAGATTGATGCTGACCCCACACCGTGTCACTTTGTTCACAAACAAGCTCATACAGCTCTTCATACTGATCTACAAGAACATCTCCTAGCTCACCCTCCGACCGAAGGGTAACAATCGGCTGAAAAGAAATTGCATAAGATGTGAAACCCCTGTTCTCAGCACATACTTCAACCTTCCCGGTCGGTGGCAATGTTTTCTGCAAAACGCTACTGTCGCCATTATAGTAAAAGATTTTATGGTCAATATCATAGGCGGGCTCATCCAGCCCAAGAAAAAAGTAAAGTATGCCCTGATGAGGCAATCCCTCAAATGGTGAAAAAGGTAGCTCGCCCAAATTAATTTGAGCAATAAACGTATAATACTCCCCATCTGAATCACAAGGCCACTCTATCGTGGGTGGCAGATCTGGATAGCCGGCGATCCGACTATTTCCAATGTGTTCGTAGTTTTCCTCATGCTCCACATGAAATTGTATAGCAGCTTGGGCTTCCTGATGAATCTCTTCTTTTAATTCTTCATCCAGTGAATGCCCTTCCAGTATTCGAGTCAGTTCATCCCTTAATGGTGGTTGTAGCATCTCGCTCGCCCCTTTTTCATGAAGTAATAACATAGCCTGCAACCAGTTAAACCCTTACCTCAGAGTACCAAATCACAGCCTGACAAGCTATTTCTCTAGCAGATATAAGTTGAATTAAAAAGTATATGTTTATATACCATGAAACCATGTATAATTGTTATAACAGTTGAATAGTATAATAAGGAGGATAAAGAGATGGGTAAGGTGATTGGAATGGAACGTAAAATTACTAAATTCGGAAATAGCTTAGGGATTACTATGACAGAAGCCATTAAGCAGCTCGGACTGGGCCAAGGAGATACAGTTCAGGTTGAAGTAGATCACAAGAGCGGACAAATCATTATACAAAAATCGAACAAAATAACTCTGCCCTCAGGGTTAAGTGATGATTTTCTTGAAAATCTTTCTCAAGTAATGGATTCATATGACGAAACCCTTAAAGGACTTAAGGATAGATGAGCAGCATTCGTTTCTTAACCATTCAAGAAGTTATAGCTATTAATGTCGCTATGGTTGAAAGATACAGTAAAGGCGAACAAATCGGCGTCAAAGATACCAGTCTACTTGAGTCTGCTGTTCTACGTTCTCAATCATCAGCTTTTAGTGAAGATACGTACCCCACAATATTCAGCAAAGCCGCTGCATTATTCGAATCCCTAGGGCAAAACCATCCTTTTCATAATGCAAACAAGCGAACAGCTTTTACTGCATTACTCATTTTTTTGCGCTACAATGGCTTTCAGTTTAAAATGGATCAGAAAGCAGCCGAAGACTTTACTGTAGATATGGTTAATCATAAATTTTCGTTGGATCAGCTAGCTTTATTAATCGAGCTCCATGCATCCAAACTACATGTGTGAACCGAAAAAAGAGATCGCGAATGATCTCTTTTTTTATTGCCTCATATAGTGGGACTACAGACTGGTCATTCCTCAATGGTAATCATTGCTCTTGACTGCAAGCACCTGACGGGCGATTAGCATAAAGGCATCAAAGGAGTGGCAATGCTTTAATCGTTCCAGCGTCTCTTCCTGGCGAATCAGCTCTACAAACAGATCGTAAATCCCCATCGCCTGCTCGTAGTCCTCTTTGCAGATCGAAAGCAGGAATACAACATGAACCTCATGGTTGGCATCCCATTGGATCGGCTTTTCCAGCAGACATACGCTTACGACCGTCCGGTTAGAGCTTAGCTCCAGGGGATGGGGAATGGCCATACCTCGATCCAGTGCCGTAGATCCCAGCTTCTCCCTCTCCTTGACTGCTGGCAGAAACTTGTCGGTCACAACTCCTTTTTGCTTCAAAATACCGCTCATTTCTTCAATCAGAGCATCTTTATTCGGCCGATCGGATCGGGTCATAAATAAGTCCTGGTCAAAATACCGCAGCAGCGAAATTTCCTGCTCCTCATCGCTGGCACGCACCATCCGCGTGATCGTCTCCATATCCCGTTCCGAAGGAATCGGGCTAATCACCGCCGACGGTTTATCCTTACGCTGCTGCAAGTGGATCGTGGATACGATCAAATCCTCGTCGACAGTAGGCATTTCCTCGTATTCTCGAAGTGAAACCACCCGCGATACATCCAGCTCGGCGAACAGCGAACGCAACCTGGATTCCAATATTCGCGCGGTTCCATAACCGGAGCCGCACACCAGCAGTACCGTTTTGCGACGCCGATGCGGAATATTGTATTTTCGTTCCAACGCGGCTCCGATATGAAGCGCCAAATAACCGATTTCGTTATCGTTGATTTCATACGGGAACGCTTTTTGCAGTTCTTTTACCGCACCGACCGTGATTTCATAAGCAAGCGGGTAATATTTGCGAATATGCCCAAGCAACGGATTACGCATGTTCATGCCATGCTCCAGCCGGGTCAGCATCGGTTTCAGATGCACAAACAAGTCCCTGGACAGCCGTTCATCGTCACGCAAATCATAGGTGAAGCGCTCATAGACAAAGGTCAGCATCTCGCGCACAGCCAAGAAAAGACGGTCAGACTGGAGACGCTCCCACTCGGTTTCGGCCATCTTTTTGCTGACGATATGCAGCAGGACATAATCCATTTCCCCTGAAGGACAGGTGATGTCAAAAGCCTCTTCCATCTCACTCAGAATGGTAGTAGCCAGTTCAATATCTCGCTGACCGCCTGCCACCTTTTCAAAGCGCTCCAATCCATGCCCTTCCTTCACTCGCAGTACCATAACCGCCAGATGGGTGATCAGGTCCTTCAGCGCCAAATCCGCCATCTTGATGCCGTTGGGACGCAGATGCTTCAAAATAATTGCACGGATTCGCGGTAAATCCAGCCCCTGAAACAGCTGTTGCTGTTCCAAAGGCATACCGCTGCGTTGTCCTTCTTCATCGCGTACATCGGCATACTCAGCGAGACAGTAACGGATACTTTTCTCTTCCCCGACCACCTTCACGCCATATCCCGGCTTAGTGCGCAGGGTGAGCGTATAATCATCCAGAATCCGCCGAATGATTTTAAAATCATTATTCATGGTCGCCCGGCTAATATACAGCTCATCGGCGAGGTCTTCCATCTTCACGTATTCTCCCGTATTCAGCAGCTTGAATAGCTCATACCTTATGCGTTCTTCCGGTGCTCCTGGTAGCCGCCCGTTTACCTCCGTTTCTTCCTGACCTTCCTCAGCGAAAAAACGGTATCTTTCAGGATCAACGACCATGATTGTATAGCCGCTGCCCCTCTTGGATTCCAGACGTGCTCCATATTCATTCAGAATGCCGCCCAGTTTTTTGAGATCATCGCGGACCGTTCGCTCCGTGACCTCCAGCCGCTCGGACAGCGCTTTGGTGGTCCAAGACCAGCCTTGATCGTTTCCACTGACGAGCTGGTACAGCTTTTTTAAGCGTTTGTAGGGAAAAATCATGTAGATTCAAGACCTCCTTTCCGATAAACCATGTTTTGTTTCCGCGTTACTTCGACTCAGGCGTCACCAGTACCGTCAACAGCTTGCAATGCCCCAACTCCGGTAAAGATGCACCTTCGGCATTCGATGAGGTCAACGTTTCTCCCTTGGAGCGCTCATCCAGTGAAGCCAGCTCGTAGTAAGCCGATTCACCAAAAGCGATCCGTCCGATTGCATTCTTCTCCAAATAAGGATTAAATACACGCACAATATATCCATCCGTATGCTCTGCTTTCTTGAATGCACTCAGGATCACATTCGAATCCTCGCTAAAGGATAGCAGGCTGTAGTTTTGCTCAAATATTCTTTCTTCGTCACGGAAGGCGAAAATTAAACGACCATTCAGGAAGTCAGACAACTGGTAGCTGGTCAACGGCGTTAAATATTCCTTGGAAGCTTGAGCTATATTGGCTTCATCAAAACCGGACTCATGCACATGCAGGGCAAAAGTGAATGAAAGCTCGCCAATGAGCTGCGCATCCGGCGTTTCTACGATCTTTTCTCCCGAAGCGCGTCCCGGGCGGTACAACAGATTTTCCTTGCCCATAAACCCGAAAGTACGGAATAACGTCAGCGCTATTGTATCATGCTCTGAGCCTATGATTTCATATTCCCGTACGCCTCCGGTCAGCACCGCTACTCCACGGGAACCATCGTTCAGCGCAGCATAGCTTTGCAGAGCCTCAATCGTGATCGGTTTTTCTGTCCATTGCTCACGTTCCCACACCTCTACTTCTTCCAGCGTTGTTGGACGGGCAATGACTCCGAAGGGTTGATCCGCAATAGAAAGCTTGGAAGCAATTCCGGTGTCAAATAGCACCCGCAGACGGTGACTCAGCACACGATTGTCCACATCTACCGAGAAACGGATCAGACGCTCGCCTTTACGCAGGGAGACGGATGCCTGTAGCGGCAGTTCCGCAGAGGTTATGGCAGCGGCGCGTTCATTCAAATCGTACGGAACCTTTAGCTTCATACGGAGGGACAGCTCCTCGGCTACCGGACTTTTAGAGGTGATAGTCTCTACATCCGCACCGAGCGAAGAAACCGTAAGGTCACGTTCCGGCGGAGAATAGTTATAGGAATCTCCGTCATCCCCATTTTCCTCAAACACCATCTGATCCGCGTACACACGTCCCGAGATTTTATCCGTAATGCTTAATGCCCCGTTCTCCTGTACAGCTACGCTATAAAATTCGTTTTCAATACAGTTTCCATTACTGCGTTCTGCCGTGGCATCCCCGGTCGAACTGAAATCAAATACAATCTGCGTATATCCCATAGCAGGTACTTCCTGAAGCTCTACCAGAAGCTTTGCACAGAATACACGTTCAGGCAGATACACTTTTTTGCTCGGATTCAGGTAAATATGCTGACCAAGCACATAGTCCGTCTGTTCCACTTTTTTGGTAATCGTATACGGAAGCTGCTGTCCGTTCATATCCCGAATTACAAAGCTTCCCTCCGGTAAATAAGCATCAATCTCTGTAACGCCCTTACGCGGATAAGGCAATGTGTTAAAGATGGTGAAGGCAAAAGTCTCCTCCTGTTTAATCTTTGAAGCAATCAGGCGCTTATGCAGATCCAGCAGATTTTCCGCGATATCCCGCGCCTGCTTGTAGCGAAAAGCCACATCCCGGTTCGTCGTGTCACTGTTGCAGCCACCGATGCTGTCATGGGCAGCATTTTCAAACATCAGCTTCCAGATATCCTTCACGATATGATGCGGATATTCATGTCCCAGCGCATGACTGATGGACAGGACTGGCTCCAGCGTATTTACGATTAAATTTTCAATATAGTTATTTTGCTGCTTGAGGTCAGCTCGCGTAGAAAAGATCGACTTATGGATACGCATATGCTTCGCTTCCATAAGCTCTCCTTCCAGCACAGGAAGATCACTGCTGTCCTTTTCAATTTCTTCAAGGAAACGCTCCGGCTCATTCATCACATATTCTCGTTCCGGGTCAAGCTCGTTGAACTTGCGGATCAGCTCCGGCAGATTCAGGCGGACAGGCGCTTGATCGAAGCCGTTCGGAAGATAAACATGGCGAGTGGACGCCTTTTCCTCCAGCGCGCCGATTTGACTGTCCAGATATGCCTCAAGTTCTCCCGGTTCCTCCGGAATATTGCCGCCATAGTAGTACCCGAACGGGATTTGAACCGCAAACACCTGACTCCCATCCGAGCCCTTCCACAAAAATTCGGTTTTCGGGTTCGTATTGTCTGCTACACCGCGCCAGAACAGAAAGTGGCGAATGCCGAACTCCTGATAAATTTGCGGCATCTGCGCCGACTGACCGAAAGCATCCGGCACATAACCGACCTTCATCGCATGACCATATTTCTGCGCTGTCTCCATGCCATAGTACAGATTGCGAACCATGGATTCACCGGAAATGACTAGCTGATCCGTCTGCGTATACCACGGCCCGGTCATCAGGCGCTTGTCCGTCACAAGGCTGCGAATGCGTTCCTCGTCTTCGGGACACCATTTGATGTAATCATCCAGTAAGGACCCTTGGGCATCCAGCAGGTAATATTTGAATTCGTCCACATTTTCTAATGCATCCAGCACTTCTTTCACATGCTTTACCAAGTAAACTTTGGATCTGGAAGTGGTAAAGTACCACTCCCGATCCCAGTGAGTATGTGGAATGACATGCACTTTCGTACGGTTCATATCTCTATCTCCCTCCGTGTTGTCTATCTTCTATCTAGTGAAGTTCAGGAATAATTTAGTCAAATACCAGTTCGATGTCTTCTCCATTTTTCTTGACGGACGCTTCCTTTGTATCTACATGCTGCTTTTCTTCCTCACGGAAGTTGACGAGCAGGGTTCCCGCTACAATGATTAAAGCTCCCGTAATCCCTCCTGCGAGATAAGCAAACGGAGTACCTACAGATATCGCGCCATACAGGCCGCCGATTGGAGGCATGATGACATGTGCGCCCAACAAAGCTGTCAATGCCGCACCTGCTGCGCAGGCAATCATGTTCAACGGAATCAGCTTGGCAGGGTTGCGCAACGTAAAAGGAATAGCCCCTTCGGTGATTCCAATAACGCCCATGATGACCGAGCCTTTTCCAGCTTCCCGATACGTTTTGGAAAAACGACGTTTCAGAATCAGAGTCGCAAGCCCATAGCCCAAGGGTGGAATACAGATAGCAATGTTTACGAAAATATTAGGCAAATACACACCTGACAGGAATAACGCATTTCCCGCCATCCAGGCTGCTTTATTGACAGGTCCGCCAAGGTCGAACCCGATCATGGCGCCCAAAATCAGGGCAAGCACGAGGGTGCTGGTTCCGCTTTCACTCATATGCTTGATCCAGTTAACCAGTCCTTCGTTAATCGCACTGAGCGGTCCCCCCAGGATGACGGACATGAGAATCCCCGTTAAGCCTACGGTAATGAGCGGTAGAATAATCAGTGGAACAGAACCCGCGGCTGGGCCTGTGATTTTCACTTTATTTTTCACCCACAGGGTGAGGTATCCGGCAAAGAACCCGGCAACGAGCGCGCCCAGAAAACCAGCGTTCGTTTCCTGTGCCAGTACGCCACCAATCAGCCCCGCAGCAAGCGCAGGCTTATCGGCAATCGAGTAGGCGATATATCCGGCCAGCACCATGTTCAGCAGCCCGATTCCGCGCCAGCCGACATTTTCCATCAAGTATAAAATATGAAGAAATCCGCTTTTATCGGCATAGGGGCCAAAGTCCGTGACCCCCATCGTCAGTCCAATAATCTTACACACCGCAACAATCAGGGAACCTGCAATAATAACTGGCAGGAGGTAGGAAATGCCTGTCATTAGATGCTTTCTAACTTCACTCAGCCATTTTTTCATCATGTTCTCTCCTATCTTGAATACTACTGTTATCCAAAGGCTAATCGGTTGTTATTCAAGGCAGCTACGCTGCTGCTTTTCTTTTTTACTACATGTCGCTGTTCCCTGTAGCCTTAGCCTTATTTTTGAGCAGATATGGCTTCCACCGCTTTGGTGAGAACCGCTTCCGCATTGTTGACCGCATGACCGATTTTGACGCGAACGATCCGTTTATCCTCAAAACGCTCCGCATCCTTTACCGTCTGGTCCGAGGCAATCAGTACAAAATCCGCTGCTGCAATCTCTTCCTCCGTAAGCTTGTTCACCTGGCCTAGCGCACCCTGCTGTTCCACTTTAATGTTGTGACCGAGCTGTGCTGCTGCTTTTTCCAGTGCTTTTGCCGCCATGGGGGTATGAGCCAAACCTGCTATACATGATGTAACGCCTACAATTTTCATTTTATGACACCAACCCTTCTGTATATTGTTCGAGCAAATGATACACATCGTCGCTGCTCTTGGCACCCGCTACTGCCTCTTTGAAGGAATCCTCCAATAGAAGGGTTGCGAGTGAGGAAATAATTTGCAAATGAGATACATCCACGGAACCTTTTGGCACCAAAATACTGAAAATATACTGGACAGGCTTACCATCATGAGATGCCCAATCAATACTATCTTGCAATCGGATAATTAGAACTGCTGGTCTTGTGACTGCTTCGCTCTGCGTATGAGGTATGGCAAACTGATCCTGAAGGCCCGTCGAATATACCTTCTCCCTTTCCCACAAATCCTGCACCAGCTGCTCTCTATGGACGGTGACACCCAACTTCTCAGCCTCTTGGGCAATAAATTCAAATACAGCCGATTTTGTCTCCAGCTTCTCATCCAGATAAATCTGTTCTCTAGTAATCATGGTGGATGTCTCTCCTCCCTTCTATCTATAAGTGAAACGCTTACAAGTCCATTCTAGTCGACTCCCCGCTAATGTTTTACCTATAAAATTTCCCTATCCAAGCGGAAATGCATTAGAGTTAATTTTTGGGAATGGAAAAGAAAAAAAGCGCACTAGGCGCTTTGGCTTGCCGTCAGACTTTGTTCATAAATGTTTTGTGATAGGCATTCCGGTACTGCGAAGGGGTCATATTCACTATTTTTTTAAACATACGCATAAAGTACTTCTCATCCGTATATCCCGCTTCTTCCGCAACCTGCCTAATGCTCATATCTGTACGGGAAATCAGTTCCTTGGCTTTATTGATACGGATGCTGTGAATGAACTCCAAGGGGCGCATACCTGTATTTTGCTTGAACAAACGGGATATATAATCCTTGTTGTAATTGAATTTTCGGGCTAAATCCGTCACGGTTATCGGTTCTTCCGCATGAATACGGGTCCACTCGATAATCTTGTTAAAGCTCATATTCCCCTGTGGGCTGGCGGGACTGGAGGTCAAGCGGCTGAGAGCCAGCTCGGATATCTCAATCAGCAGCGAGGTGAACAGATAATTGGCACTGTGATGCGTAAGGTAATGTGAGTTGGCTACATGCAAAATCTGATTGACGATTATATGAATCCGGTCTCCATTGCCTGCGCGTACACATTGCGGTATATAGATATCCCGTACAAAGCCATGGCGCTGCAAATGAGCATCCATAACACGGGTCTCCTGCTTCATTTCTTCATTAGATAATACATTTGGGGTCGTGGGAACATCAAAGTGAAACCAGTAAAATGTAACTCCCGGCAACGATTCTTGATATCCTCCATGTGTGCGACCGGGATAAAGCAACATAATATCTCCTTCCCCGATCTCAAAATGCTCTTGTTCCTCCCGTATATATACCGTCTCCCGCACACCAAGGATCAGCTCAAAGTTCTCAATGGAACGGCTCATATGCTTCCAGGGCACCTCGGAAACAAACTCGCCTGCCGAGATTAGTTGAATGGGAGCATCTACATTGACTTTCAGATAGGTCATGTTATCGCCTCTTTAGCTTCATGTTCGGATTTGTCCACCCATTGTATGGTTAAGCTACTGACATACCGCGATGGCAATGCTAATGTAGTGGAGAAATATACACTTTCATCTTAGCTAAGGAGCGATGATTTTGAAAGCAGAAGCTTGACTTGCATAACGTAAGCATTGATTCCGGCCCACTTTTACATGCTATGGAACTGAACGCGGCCTATCTGTTGAGTTTGGAACCCGACCGTTTATTATCGCGCTTTCGTGAATATGCAGGACTGGAGCCCAAAGCGGCTCACTATGAAGGCTGGGAATCCCGCGGCATCAGTGGGCATACTCTCGGACACTATCTGTCCGGCTGCTCGCTGATGTTTGCCTCAACAGGTGACGAAAAGCTGCTTGCACGAGTACATTATGTCATCGACGAGCTGGAAATATGCCAAAACAGCCATGGAAACGGATACATTTCCGGGATTCCGCGCGGGAAAGAGCTTTTCGAGGAAGTGAAGACTGGCGATATACGCTCTCAGGGCTTTGATCTGAACGGAGGCTGGGTACCGCTATACACCATGCATAAGCTCTTCGCAGGCTTGCGGGACGCTCATCTACTCGCGCATCATCCCAAGGCTCTGCCGATGGAAATCAAACTCGGCAACTGGCTGGAGGATGTATTCCAAGGGCTGAACGATGATCAGGTGCAGCAGGTGCTTCATTGCGAGTTTGGCGGCATGAACGAGGTGCTGACGGATCTGGCCGAACATTCCGGGGAAGAGCGCTTCTTGAAGCTGGCAGAACGCTTTTATCATGGGGAAGTGCTGAACGATCTGGCAGAAAACCACGATACGCTGGCAGGACGGCATGCCAATACCCAAATTCCCAAAATCATTGGCGCTGCACGGCAATATGAAATGACTGGAAAACCGCAGTATGCGGATCTCTCCCGCTTTTTTTGGGATCGGGTTGTTCACAAGCATTCCTATGTCATTGGCGGCAATAGCTATAATGAGCATTTTGGGGAGCCGGGGAAGCTGAATGACCGTCTGGGCGAAGGCACCTGTGAAACCTGTAACACCTACAACATGCTGAAATTAACGAGGCATATGTTCGAATGGGACGCATATGCAGCGTACGCAGACTACTATGAACGAGCAATGTTCAATCATATTCTGGCTTCACAGCAGCCTGTCGATGGACGTGTATGCTATTTTGTATCGCTGGAAATGGGAGGGCACAAGTCCTTCAATTCTCAATATGAGGATTTTACATGCTGTGTCGGGTCCGGGATGGAAAGCCACTCCATGTACGGTACTGCAATCTACTTTCACACGCCAAAAACGATCTATGTCAATCAATATGTCCCTTCGACCGTGACCTGGGATGAGATGGGCGTACAGCTCAAACAAGAGACTCTCTTTCCGCAAAATGGTCGGGGAACGCTGCGCGTCATCAGCAAGGAGTCAAAACTCTTTACGATCAAGCTGAGATGCCCGCATTGGGCGGAGCAAGGGATGATGATTAAAATCAACGGGGAAGAGTATGCTACAGAGGCTTGTCCTACCAGCTACGTTGTAATCGAACGGGAATGGAACGATGGGGATACGATCGAGTACGACATTCCTATGACAGTAAGAGTGGAGGAAATGCCGGATAATCCGCGCCGGATTGCCTTTATGTACGGTCCGCTTGTGCTGGCTGGAGACCTTGGCCCTGTCATACAGGAGTCCAATGAGGAGCGCCTGCTGGCATCTGTACTGATCGGATCGGCCGATTCTTTGACAACGAAGCTGATTGCTGACGGGAACGAGCCTAATACATTCCGTATGAGTGACTTGGGCTATGTCGGAGACTTGCAGCTTCGTCCGTTTTATCAGATGTATGATCGTTCTTATACCGTCTATTGGGATCTCTTTTCCCAGGAGGAATGGGCGTCAACAGAGGCAGAATACCGTGCCGCGTTAGCGTACCAGCTGGAGCTGGAACGACGTACGGTGGATGTTGTGCAGCCTGCTGAAATGCAGCCGGAACGGGATCATGCCTTTACGGGCGAGCATGTAAGTCTAGGGTCCATCTATAATCGCAAATATCGCGATACATGGCCTGGGGGCTGGTTCTCTTTTGTGATGAAGGTTCTCCCGGATGAGCCTGTCCAATTAGCGGTAACCTATCTGAAGGACTCGAGCCGCTTCAAGAGCTCTCATCACGACTTCGACATCACCGCAGATGGTCAGATGTTAGGAGAAGGCAAGCTGGAGTCGGAGGAAATGAATAAATTTGAAACGTTCGCCTATGAGCTTCCTCAGTCCGTAACGAATCAAAAAAATGAAGTTACGATTCGATTCACAGCTCACCAGCAAGGCAAGGTGGCGAAAGTCGCCGGATTGCGGATAATCAAAAGTTACCTATAGCGCCACTACGCAGTCGGATAGTGCTTCCCATCGCCCACCGGATTTCTGGAACAAAGCCCTTCATCGTTGGAAATCCGGGGGTGGTGATGCTTCCGAAGCGAGCTTTCCTACAGAAGGCTTTGAAAGCGACCGCTTCGCTTGTACAGCACCATTCCGCCTACTCCGTTTTAATGTTCATTTCGCGGAAGCTGTCTCTAATCTTGCGCAACTCTTGCTGTGATCGACCATATCGGGAGGCGTACGTCCAGGTAAGCACTTGATGATAATGCGAAGGAGTCTCTATCGTAGTCACGTTATACATAACTGGAGTATCTTCCACTTCTCCTTTTAATGTAAATTCAATAGCAGGATAGCCGTTTACCATGATGTTGGAAGCCCTGATTCTATATGGCCCTGAATGATCTGTTTATACTCTTGAAGAGTCATACTGCTGTCGAAATCGCTTTTCGGTTCAGACAATACAATCAAGTATCTTTCTGTAAATTCATTTTTAATGGAGATATCCGCATCCTCATTAATCGTATAATCCCGTGACCAGCTCCACGGAGCCGTAACTTCAAACTGATCGTCCTTACTGGCAAAAACGTCGGGCTTGGTTACTTGTGTGATGAGAGAAGAAATAAGGGATACAGCAAAGATGGCCGAAATGATCGTCATCAGGATGATTACCCCGGTAAAAATTCCGGTTTTTTTCTGCTCACTGTCCCCAAATCCCGTACCTTAACCACATATGTATTCGCAGCCATATCGCCAAGCCGCTGTTTTTTGGGTGTCGCCAGCACACATATACCGGCGGGCAGCCCCCAAAAAAGCAGCGGATTCGTATCCACCAGATATATGAGGGTGCGGATCAAGGATTTAACCATGCCTGGCGGCCTTCCTTCTCCATTCACGACCTGAATACGAAGTACAAACTTGCCCAGTGTATAGCCTGTAAGTCCTTCCAGTAACAGATAATAGCAGAAGGAGCCAATCAGGAAGAGCATCACTACCATGCCCATATTTGGGCTCTCCGCTTCAGCTACTTTTTTCGCTGTAAAATAAACCAGCCCTCCATACCCGAAGACGATAAGAATGAAGTCGATCATCCAGGCGGCCCATCTTCTGAAAAAAATTGAGACACCGTATGTTTCTGATAATACTGCCATCTTATCCGGTTCTCGTCTCTGATAGCCGCCCTTCGTCGTATATGGTCCCGAAGCTACTGTAGATGGATTGTTCGTTACATCATGTTCTTCCAAATGATACACCTCTGTTGTCAATTTAATCCCGGTTAAGTATAGCATCCTTTTTCATCCAGTGAAGCAAGCCTGACAGTGCACTGGAGCAAACGGAATCCCGCCGATGAACAAACCACACCTCTAATTTGCGATATTCTTCAGGTAAACGATGAGAAGCAATACTTCCCGCCTCCTCTGCCTTTGCAATCGACGATTGTGGTAGCATGGACACCCCCAGACCAGAGGCTACACCACCCAAAATAACTTCCAATGTTCCAAATTCCATAATCTGATAGGTATTAATACCTGTTTCGCTCAGAAAGCTTTCCGCTCTTGTAGGATGCGTGCAGCCTACGTCGAAGAACAGCATAGGCTTGGCAAGCAGCTCGCCCATGTTCTTGTTCCCAGGTTCCGAGATAAGCACCAATTCCTCTTCATAGGCCGCAACATGGTCCATATGCGGATCATCGACGGGGCCATAGACGAACGCTCCATCTAATTCGTAATTCAATACCTTTTGTACGAGATCATGGGTGCTGCCTGTCATAAGCGATAGATGGACATCAGGATATTGAGCGTGATATTCCGTCAATAAAGAAGTCAGATGCGTAACCGCCGCTGTCTCAATCGAGCCCAATCGCAAAGGTCCCGTAGGATGGTCCGAATATTGAGTGGACTTTACAGCCTCGTCCAGCAAGGTCAGGATTGTATCCGCATATTCCAGCAGATTCTCTCCTGCCGGCGTTAGCGTCATTCCCCGATTAGATCGACGAAAAAGCGGTACGTTCAATTGTGCCTCAAGCTGCTGAATCCGGGAGGTCACATTGGACTGTACATAGTTCAAAACCTGCGCAGCCTTCGTGATACTGCCCTCGCGAGCAACAGCCTGAAATATTTTCAAATCACTGCTTTCCATATATACGTCACCTGCTTGGTATGATCATTTATGATACTCACGTTCGATTTTGTTCATTTTACCGGATGCTTATCGCTCTGTACAATTCAATATACATGCAAATGCATCTCAATTCGAACCACGGGAGGTTTTACAATGAAAGCCATAATACATGCCAGCAAAAACGGCCTTGAGGGCCTTATGTATAAAGAAGTTACGGACAGACAGCCGGGGCACGACGAAGTGAAGGTAAGGCTCCAAACCGCAGGATTGAATCATCGAGATCTATTCCTCATGGCGGATCGAACCGCCAACGATGCTCCACTCATTCTCGGGTCGGATGGCGCAGGCGTGATCGAGGCTGTGGGCGATGGCGTCCCAATCTCGCTGGTAGGCACCGATGTAATCATTAATCCATGTATCGGATGGGAGCATACGCACCACATTCCCTTGGTTCCAGCCATTCTGGGCGGACCTTCAGACGGGACATTCGCTGAATCGGTTATCATCCCCGTCCAAAATGCCGTCCGCAAGCCAGCTTACCTATCTTGGGACGAAGCAGGGGTGCTACCTTTGTCTGCCTTGACCGCTTACCGCGCTCTCTTTACCAGAGGCCAATTACAGCAGGGTGAGCATGTCCTCATTCCCGGTATTGGCGGCGGTGTAGCCACGTATGCCATGCTTATGGCTTTAGCGGCGGGCGCACGGGTCAGCGTCACATCACGTAGCGAAGCGAAAAGACAAGCTGCCCTCGCCCATGGCGCAAATCATGCATTTGACAGCCATGGCGATTGGAAAGAAAGTGTAAACGGAGACGCCGTGGATCTGATCCTTGACAGTATCGGCCCTGCTACGTTCGACAAATACATGGAAATCCTCAAACCGAACGGTCGAATCGTTACATTTGGCGCAAGCTCAGGAGATCGAATAGAGATTCCGCTGCGGTCTATATTTTTCCCTCAAATCAGCATCATCGGCACCTCCATGGGCAGCGGCGAGGAATTCGCAGATATGCTTCAATTCATGGAGCGCCATGCACTCCATCCAATTATAGATAGCGTATTCCCTTTACAAGACACGGCACAAGCCTTCCACCGTATGCAGCAGGGAGCACAGTTGGGTAATATAGGGATCAGGATGAAGTAAGAGCCTGAACGAAGTACAGGAAGAAAAAAATCCACTACTATAAAATGCCTTCATCCAGAAGTAAATTTTATGGTAGTGGACCTATTCAGTCGATCAAACGATGCTGGACCCATTTGTTGCCACGGAAGCGCCAAAGGAAAACGCCCCCCCGCACGCCCCATTCAATATCCATAGCCAGCCAGACACCAACAATCCCCAGATTGAACACAATGCCCAAAATATACCCAAGCACCACCCTGCACAACCACATGGACAGCATCGAGGTGAGGGACGTAAATTTCGAATCACCTGCTGCCCTAAGCGCAGAGGGTGTAATAAAGGCAATGGACCAGAGCGGAATCTGGGCCAACGTATTAATCAGTATGACAATGAAAATGTCATCTACGATTTCAGCAGGAGGATGAAACAGACCCACCATTGGCTTGAACAAAGGCATCAGGATTAGTCCCATTACAATAAAAGAAGAAGACGATAGCCAAATAAATGATTTGGTAAACTTTCTGGCATCCTCGACATTTCGACGACCCATACATTGACCGACTACAGTCACAATCGTAAGAGCCAAGGCATTCGCAGGAATTTGGAACACGTTAGCCAGTGATGAGCAAATGGCATTCGTCGCCAACGCATTGGTCCCCAGGCTCACAATGAAAATTTGGGTTAAAATTTTACCCCCATTGAAAAACATCTGCTCTGCTGCAAATGGAAGTCCGATGAACAGAATCTTTTTAAGCATGGCTAGATTAAAATAAAGCATATCTCTAAGCTGAACACGCAAGTCGTCATCTACCCTGACCAAATAGATCAACGCACAGACTGCCCCTGCATATCTGGACACGTTTACGGCAATCGTCATGCCCAGCACACCCATATCCAATACATTAATGAATACTACATTTAGAAACACGTACGAGAGGTTCATGATGAGAGAAAGAGCCAGCGATGCCCTCGTCTTCCCGATCCCCCTCAGCGCTCCACACACCGCCTCAACGATCGCAATCCCCACGAAAGACATACAGCTTCCCAGCAGATACACCTTACCGTTAGCTAATACATCAGCCGAGGCGGAACCAAACAGAACACTTAAGATCGGATTGTACAACACGATCATAAACAGACTGATAGCCAAGGCCAGCAAGGAAACGGAGGAAATGGTGCCGGATGCGGCTTTAGAGACCATAAGGTCGTTACCGCTCCCCTTATACTGTGCCACGACAACCGTCCCCCCGGTAGACACAGCGACAAATACATTAATCAAGAAAATATTCAGGGAATCAATCATATTCACCGCGCTGACCGCCGCCATACCCGATGAACTGATCATTGCCGTATTCACCAAATTAAGACCCACGATAAAAGCCTGATCAATCAGAAGCGGGATAAACAGAGCAATAATCTGTCGATAATCAATAGATGCTCCCGAAAAATGCTTATTCAGAAAGCCATGTGTTCTCACTCTTACACTCAGTTGACTCATATCATCACATTCTTTTTATCAAATTGAAAAAAACCCTTCAACAGAAGAGCTTCCATGGCGAAAAAATGTATAAAGTTGCAAGGCTAGATGTATCTAGTTCTTGATTCTGTACACTTTTCTCTACATAGAAGTATCACTCCAAAAGAAAATCCTGTCAATGGTTTTACTCACATTTGAATAGAAAAAAACATAAAAACCTGCTCAGCTCAGTGAACAGGTTTTGAAGTAGCATTAATGTTTTACGATATGATTAAATCCTTGTTAAACGAATTACAATTACCTTCTCGCAATTAAATCCTGTTGAATGGATACTTCATTCTTTTCGAATTTTTTATACAAAAACATAGGAATGATGCCGATCAGGAAGATGATAAACGGTAGCCAGATAAAGCTGAACTGAATTCCAGACAACGCAGTAGGGGTTTGAACTTTCCCAGCGATGTAACCGGTGCTGCCCATGATCCATGCTGGCAATAATCCGCCGATTCCGCTACCTGCTTTAATACAGAATGCGCTTCCAATGGAGGTCAGGAATCCACTTGCCCGAATACCATTTTTCCATTCCCCGTAATCGACTGTATCTGATAACATCGCAAACGGCATAGAACATGCAAAGCCTGATCCTAACGCACCAATAATCCAACCGATAATAATGAGGGTTAAGTCTGTACTGCCCATTAAAATCACGACCTGACCCAGTGCAGCCAAAATCAATCCAATAATCATGATACTATTTTTACTTAATTTTCTGGCGAAAAACGGAATGAGAACCATCGAGATCAATTGTAATGAGGTCAGTCCGTTGATTAAAGGGACCAGGTCTTTGCTGTCCAGATTGTATTGCAGATAAAAGATAAGCGTGGCTGAACGGATATTCAAGCCAATCCAATAGCACAGGTTAGCAGCTACGACGAGCATCCAGGGCCAGTTTCGTTTGATAGCTGTAAAGCTCTTGGCAATGGGAATCGACTTGGTTTTAACCCCTGCATTTTCTCGCAAATCAGCAAATGCTATCAAAAACATGATAATAGCCATGATTCCAAATAAAACGAGCGTTAAGGAAAAACCTTTTTGATCATTCCCCTGTCCAAAGAAGGCAACCAGAGGCAATGTAAACGTCGTAGCTATGAAGAAGCCCACATTCCCCCCGACCATACGGAAGGAGTTCAATACGACGCGCTCGTTAGAGTTGGTACTCAGGTTAGGCAGAATGGACGTAATTGGCGTACTGATTCCTGTATACAGGATACCGGCTATGATATAAGTGATCGCAGCATACGCAATTTTTCCGGACTCACTCCAGTTGGGTGTTGTGAACGTAAGAAACATGAACACCGCAAACGGGATACATAACCATAGAAAATAAGGTCTACTCTGCCCATATTTTGACTTGGTTCGGTCAATCAGGATGCCCCAAATCGGGGCATCAATGGCATCAATGAAGCGGGTGATAAATAGTAACGTCCCGGCAATCCCAATAGAAAGACCGAACACATCGGTATAAAAATATAATAGATAGCTGGAAATGACACAGTATAAAAGGTTGCCCGCCGTATCTGTTAATGAATAACTGATTTTACGATGAAAAGGAACGGTACTGTCTGCTTTCTCGGGTGGTTCCGTACTCACAATTCTCGTGCTCATGATCTCTTCTCTCCCCATACGAATGAATTATGATTCATAAACCCACACACGCATTTCTCCTTTATCCCGATTGCACCAGGCGTAGTAAGGAATAGCTGTGATTTGTTGAGAAACCAATTCAGGGGGCTCCGAGCTATATAATGTCGGTGAACCTTTCACCCGATACCCCTCCGTGGTCAGCTTTACAATGCCACCAAGCAGGTTTTCGCTAAACTCTTCGGTAATGAGACTGTCCTTGGGCAATCTTAATCCCGCCAGGTTCTCCCCGTTATCCACTTCTTCCAGACAAAACACGATTGGGCCGCGTTGGAGAGCAACTTGCTGCTGATTCATGGAGACAAGAGGATTGCTCCGAATCCGTTCAACGGGCATAGCCAAATGCAGAGTTACCACATCACCGTCATTCCAGGTGCGTTGAATTTCTACATAGCCTTTTTCCAGATGGTGTAATGAAATGGTTTCTCCATTCACCTTCACCTCTGCCTGCTTGCACCACCCCGGAATCCGAAGTCCCCATGTAAAGGAAGTCGGCTCTGCTGCATGAATCGAAAAGGTCAGGTCCGCATCCCATGGATAATGATGAGTTTGTGTAATTTCCACCTTTTGACCAGATAAAACCATGTTTACCTTGCTTGCAATATACAGGTGCGTATACAGAGTATCCTCGGTTTGGGTATACATATTATCTTCGACCGAAGCGATCATGCGCGCTAAATTGGGTGGACAGCACGCACAGAAGAACCATTTTTGCCGTTCTGTTTTTACGTGCTCCTGATCTTTTCTGGATTTTTGAAAAGGATTTACTTCCAGTGGGTTTACGTAGAAAAATCGTTTTCCATCCAGATCCATCCCACTAATCGTTCCATTGTACAGCGCACGTTCCAGCACATCGGCATATTTCCGGTCTGGCGCTAAGCGCAGCATACGATTGGCCCAAAAAGCCAGCCCTACAGAGGCACAGGTTTCGCAGTACATGCTGTCATTCGGGAGATCATGATTGCAAGTGAACGCTTCTGCATTTACAGAAGAGCCTATGCCGGCGGTAATGTACATTTTTCGGTTCGTAACATCGTCCCACAGGGTTTCACAGGCTTTTAAAAGGGAGGCATCTCCTGTTTTCGCAGCCAAATCTGCCATTGCAATATACAGATACACCGCTCTTACGGCATGACCGACGGCCTCTGTTTGTTTCCGAACAGGCTTGTGTGCCTGCTGGTATTCAAAGCCTAAGCCAAAATTAATATTGTTATCATCATTCCAGGTGGGCTCTGTTTGAATTTGTTTTCTGTTCTCTCGTTCCTCTTCAAAATAAATCGGGTGCTGCCCACGCTGTTCGATAAAATATTGTGCTAATTTTAAATACTTATCATTTTCAGTCACATCATATAATTTGATCAAAGCCAGCTCGATTTCTTCATGCCCAGGGTAGCCTTTTCGTTTGCCCTCTTCCGTACCAAAAATCTGCTGGATCAGGTCCACGTATTTCTCCATAATGTGAAGAAACTTCGTTTTGCCTGTCGTTTCGTAATAGGCGACCGCCGCTTCTATAAAATGTCCCGCACAATATAGCTCATGGTTATCGCGTAAGTTGGTCCAACGATTGTTGGGCTCTTTCAGCAAATAATACGTATTCAAATATCCATCTTCAGCTTGAGCTCTTCCTAGCAGCGCAATCACTTCATCCGCCCGTTCTTCAAGTTCAGGGTTCGGATGATCCCTTAAACTAAACGCCACCGTTTCCAGCCATTTGGCAATATCACTATCTTGGAAAACGGTTCCATAATACTCCCCGCTGGATTCACCAGCCGCAATTTTAAAGTTTTCAATCGCATGACTGGGTTCTGTATCTGGTAATTCATCATTTAATGCTTTCCACTGATAAGGAATGACCTCTTCCGCCACAACCTGCTTATACTTTTTCCAAAATGAATCCTCAACGACGACATGTTTTACTGGCTTTGCTGTTTTCATTGGATAAACATCCCTTCCCGAAAATAGAACGCTTTCATTTTTGAAAAAATAAGGATAAAGTAAAGATAAATACCCGGCCAAGCTAACCTGTGCTTCCCTTGCTACAGTCCTTATTTTATCAACCTGAATTTATAAAAAAAATCGCAATCTTTAACTAAAAGTTATACGATTTCACACACATAAAGGAGCTGGCTTCCATGAGCAAAACCGACTTTTTGTCCTTTCTCGTCCCTCCACTACCTTATTTCATTGAGGGGAATATTACTACATACCAAAAAGGGGATTGGCACCCGAATCGTTATAATCTGGGCTATTTTGACGTTATTATTGTCAAGGAAGGTCTGTTGCACATAGGCGAGGAGGATGAAGCGTGGAAGGTAACTGAAAATTACGCTCTCATTCTTGAGCCGGATAAACACCATTTTCCCATTGAGGCATGTACAGAACAAACCTCCTTTTACTGGTTCCACTTTCAAACCAATAGCACATGGTGCGCACAATCCTCGCCCGATCTTATTGTACCTAGCACCCCCATTCCCGAGCTGCATTTTCATTCAGAACATACGACCATTCATTTGCCCAAAATTCAAAAAGTAGTGAATCCACATGAGCTATTTTCCAAGCTGGACTACTTGCTATCTTCTACTTTAAAACCTCGAAAGCTGGCACTATGGGAGGCCCAACAGACGTTTGTGAATATTTTTCAAAGTTTGGAGCATGATCAGAATAATAAAGACAGCTCCTCTAAGTTAGCGGAACAGATCGAAATTTACCTGAAACAGAATTACAAAAATGCGATCACCAACAAAGACCTGGAGGCCCATTTTCACGTACATCAAAACTATCTCGCCAGATGCATGAAGACCGCTTTCCACCGTACGCCGCTTGAATATTTAATGGATTACCGTCTGGATCAAGGACGCAGTCTCCTGCTGCAAACCGACTGGTCCGTCCAACAAATCACGGAAGAAACAGGGTTCTCCCAAGCCAGCTATTTTTCCAAATGCTTTAAACAAAAATTCGGTATGTCCCCGAAAAACTATAGGCAACAATATTGGAAGCCGGCTCATTGAATCGAAAAATGTACAGGCATTACATCTCCTTTACATTTTTAACATACTCCCGTTATATTGCCCCTTTATACTGAGTCAGCTATAGATTTTACATCGTGAAAAGGGGTATACATATGAAGACAACCAAACTAGCCCTGTTGACAGTCTTGGCCGGGGCTTTGATATCACCTGCTGAAATAACCAAGGCGGCAGACGTTCAGTCATCCGGGTATGCACCGCTGCGAACACAGGCGGAAAAAATGGGAGCGGTCATTACATGGGACAGTGACGACAAGTCTGCTGCGGTCAAGCTGAAAAACGGCATTGTCGGCACCTTTACCGTCGGTGAGAAGACCTATCGTCTGGCAGGCCAAACCGGAGAAGCAGATCGTGAAATCAAGATGGTCAGCGGGAATTTATATCTTCCGGCAAAGCTGCTTGCCACGCTTGAGACAGAAAACAGCAAATATACTGATCCCAAAGACGCAGTTCCTACCTACAAGGTTACTCCTACTGCTGAGACAGAAGCAGTGGAGGATGGAGATGACGCGGCCGACGACCCTGCTATCTGGCTCAATCCGGCGGACCCGGAGAAAAGCAGACTTGTAGCGACCAATAAAGGCGGCGGGATTCTGGTCTATGATCTGCAAGGCAAGCAATTACAGAACTATAAGGTCGGCAAAATGAACAACGTGGATATCCGTTACGGTTTTACACTGGGCGGCAAAAAGATTGATATTGCAGGAGCAACCAATCGCACCAACAACACCGTTGATATCTTTGCCATTGACGGAGTATCAGGAACGTTAACAAACGTGGTTGACCAGCCTATTAAATCATCTATGAAAGAAGTGTACGGATTTAGCTTGTACCATAGCCTCAAGACAGATAAGTTTTACGCACTCGTTTTGGGCAAAGAGGGTGAATTTGAACAATATGAGCTGACGGACAACGGAAATGGCAAAATAGCTGGTAAGCTGGTCCGCCAGTTCAAGCTTGCTACGCAATCTGAAGGAATGGTGGCTGATGATGAATATGGCACGGTTTACATTGCCGAAGAGGATCACGCCATTTGGAAATATGATGCCGAGCCAGACGGTTCCTCCGAGCCGCTACGACGTGTAGATGTTGCAGACGGGCGCAGACTTCAGGATGATATAGAGGGACTTACATTGTATTACGGCAAAGACGGCAAGGGGTATCTCATCGCCTCCAGCCAAGGAAACAGCAGCTATGCGATCTATGAACGACAAAGCGACAACGCTTATATTAGCAACTTTACGATCAACGCCAGCCCTACGGTCGACGGTACCTCTGTTACAGACGGTATTGATGTTCTTGGCTATGGATTAGGCAAGAACTTCCCGCACGGTATCTTCGTTGTACAAGATGATGAAAATCTTCAAAACGGCAAAAAGCTGAATCAGAATTTTAAAATGGTGCCTTGGGAGCAGATCGCCAAGGGTGCACGCATCCCGCTAACAATAGACGATGGCATCAACCCGCGTGAATTGGTGAACAGAGACACGAAGTAATGCCTGTCAGGGAAATCCGCTCAACTATCAGAAGAAAATAAAATTCTAGACTGAAAAATAAAGTGTAAGACTAGGCAAATAAAGTTGTAGACTGAGAAAATATAGTATTATACTGACGATGCTTCATTAAGCTAACAGGCAGGTTAGTTCAATGATCAAAAATAATAAGCAGGAGATAATATCGTAACTCCGAATTGTTAAAGTATAAAAATATTAGGAGTTTAGAAAAGGGGTATCTACGTAATTTTATTACGTAAAACGATCTTATTACGGTAATTACGAATTGAATTTCGTAGAATAAAAGTTAATATGACATATCCGAAAACCAAATTTCACATTTCACTATACTGTGACTTATCTTTGTTATCATGAACTGTGACCAGATGTTAATCGTTTGGAAGGAATTAGTAATTCTTGATAGAATAAATATGAAGATGATCAGGCAATAAAATTGTACACATAAGGAGATAAAACTATGGCAAAAAACAAATTACTAAGAATGGACAATGTTGGCATCGTTGTAGAATCCCTTGATGACGCAATCTCTTTCTTCGAGGAGATTGGCTTGAAGCTCGAAGGGCGAGCTACTGTCGAAGGTGAATGGGCTGGTCGCGTAACCGGGCTGGGTTCACAGTGTGTAGAGATTGCTATGATGGTTACCCCAGATGGCCACAGCCGACTTGAACTTTCGCGATTTCTCACCCCACCTACTATATCAGATCACCGAACTGCTCCTGTAAATGCCCTCGGTTATCTACGCGTCATGTTCACCGTTGAAGACATTGACGAAATGGTATCCAGACTCACTAAGTATGGTGCTCAGCTCGTTGGCGAAGTGGTTCAGTACGAGGACTCGTATCGGCTCTGCTACATTCGTGGAAATGAAGGACTTCTAATCGGTTTGGCGGAACAACTCGGTAATAAATAAGTGACGTTTAAAAGAAGACTTAACTGAAATATACATTACTAGAGTAAAAATAGAAACAGAAAAGCAGTGTGAAAGTATCTCGAAGAAGTCGGGTGCATCATATAAGCACCACATTCACGTTCCGGGTCTGGGCGATCCTCGGTCCCGGAAACAAGGAACGAGGAAGTAATTGCCGGGACACATCCGCACCGACTAACCGCATCGCGGCCGGCAGCAAGCTGCCTTAACTCGGTGGGACTTCGTGATGCATGAACTTTAACGGAAATCAATGCAAAACCAAATTAAAGGGACTCAACTAACGAGGAACTTTAGTTCAATGAATCAAGGGGCAGTTGCGATCCGGCAGCTGCTCTATTTTTCATTAAGCTAACGGGCAGTTTTGTTGAACAAGTTGTAAATTTAACATTTTAAAGTAAGAGCATTTCTTTGTAATGAGAAATGCTTATTATTTTTTTGCTTAAAATAAAAAGGATATTCAATTAACAATAACAATATAATAAAAAACGATATTAATTTATTGTAAAACAATAAATTATGTGTTAAAGTCGTTTTACAATTAAATTAGCGAGGTGCTCTTAATGAAACGGAGAACAACACTCTTTTTGAAGATGGCTGTTATTCTTATTGGAATCCCAATTCTTGCTTTGTGCATATTTTTAGTGCCTAAGATCGGGAATTTTGCTGGAGAATTGTATCCAGATATCGCTTATATGAAATCTCTCGTTTTAATCGATATGTACGCGGCAGCGATACCTTTTTACTTTGCTCTGTATCAAGCTTTTAAACTTTTAAGCTATATTGATAAGAACAAAGCGTTCTCGGAATTATCTGTAAAGGCTTTAAAGAATATAAAATACTGTGCCATCACAATCAGTACCTTGTACCTGCTAGGTATGCCACTCTACTATCTCATGGCGAGGAGAGTTGACCCTCCAGTTATCACAGTCACCGGATTGGTCATTATTTTCGCTTCTATGGTGATCGCCGTTTTTGCTGCTGTTCTCCAAAGACTTTTACAGGAAGCTATAAATATAAAATCAGAAAATGATTTAACGATCTGAGGTGAATAACATGGCGATTATCATCAATATTGATGTGATGTTAGCAAAACGAAAAATGAGCGTAACGGAGCTTGCGGAGAGGGTTGGAATTACTATGGCGAATCTTTCCATTCTGAAAAATGGGAAAGCAAAAGCGGTTCGTTTTTCAACATTAGAAGCGATATGTAAGAATTTGGGTTGTCAGCCAGGTGATATTTTGGAGTACAAAAGCGACGAAGACACTCAATAAAAACAGACAACAAATTTATTGAACTAACGGAGACGTTAGTTCAATGAGAACAGCGGCAGTCTAATACTTTATTTATCAAGTCTTGGTCCGCCGCTGCTTCTTTTAATGGATCAGTATAGAACTTATTTATCAAAAGCTGACGGTTCTTTAATCCAAAAACCGTGTTAAATCAACGACTCCAGTCTAATACTTTATTTTAACAGAACATCAACACCCTAACTTTATAATAAAATATTGTCAGGTTACCCATGCCGACTGATGAGTATTATCTTCATAATACCTAAACCTCGTTAATGGTATAATGGAGGTAAAAGAATCGGAGGGATTAGTATCCATTACCAAGCTATTAACCTGAATGATAAATTATCTAAGTTCAAAGATCATTGGTCTCCGAAAGTTATTGGGGAAATGAATGACTATCAATTTAAGCTCGTCAAGATTGTTGGGGATTTTGTATGGCACGACCATCAAGATACCGACGAGGTGTTTATCGTGATCGAAGGGGAGATGTTCATTGATTTCCGCGATGGTCAGGTGAAAATTTCCCAGGGCGAGATGTTTATTGTCCCAAGGGGCGTCGAGCACAAGCCTTTCGCCGAAAAGGAATGCCATATCATGCTGGTGGAGCCTAGAGGGGTAGTTAACACTGGCGGGACTGAATCCAAGTTAACAGCAACCAATGATATTTGGATATAGCGTCTTTTTCCCCCAGGCTACCGCTTTCATTCCTATTGGGATTAGCCTGATACTCTACTTCCCTCGAACACTAGTTTCATCCAAGGAAAACCCGCTCAGTGAGCGGGTTTTTCAAATTTTCTACACATGATTACGTGCCTCAGTTTGCCTATGCTTTAAGATCCAGCATCAGTACATTCACCGAATTAGCGGGTAATTGCAGAAGGATCGCGTTATTACTGAGCGAAACCTGCTGCTCGGTAGGCACTACCTTCTCATCATTCTTCTTATTCACGTTAGGAACATGAACTAGCGAAGTATCTCCGGTTAGTGTAATCAGCTTGGCGATAGACTCCACACTCAATTCCTGAAGGTTCAACTGCATTGCCTTATCCACGTTGTCGGCATTCACAAGCTTCACATATACATGCTCCGCATCTTTGGTCACCGAATTGAACACGTCTCTGTTGTAAGCTTCCAGCTTGTAGTCCAGCACTTTGCTGGTTATCACTCCGTCGGTGTAAGAACAGATCAGGCTGTTGCCCGTTTCACCGCCGTAATTCACCGTGATGGTGTAATCCGTGTTGTCAGCAAGCTCTTCATAGCTGGCCGCTCTCAGGTTGCCTGCCGCTGTACTGGAAGAATAGTCGCCCAAGGTGTAGCCTTCCACCCCTTGCTTGTAAACCTTCACGCCCGTTGCCTTGCCGCCATAGCCGATGGCATATTCCAAGACGTCCTTTTTCTCTGCGGAAATATCCGTAAGACCTGCGCCCACATAAAAACCGTCCGTGCCAGAAACACGGGAAGCGACGACCTCCACCTTGTAATTCGTCCATTGGTCGTTCAAAATGTACAGACCGTTCAGACCGCTGTCTTGAGCTTGGAGGACAAGTCCCTTACCTGCTTCCACAGCACACCCCACGGAACCCGGAATGACCTGCCAAGCCGGATTCCATTCCTGGGTAAAATCCTGTTCCAGCAGCACGCAGCCGTCCTTGTTGGACGTGACCGTCACACGCTTAACGATCACCTCGGCGTTGCCTGTCGCAATCTCAATTCCACCCTGAGGAATGAGGTCTATCGACTTGCCGTTTTTGTAAGTGGAAAATGAGGTCGCCAATACTTTATTGCCCAAATATTTGGCATACATTTGCTGTACATAGTAGTTCGGCGTGAACCACACGGTTTCGTCATCGAACCAGATGCAATCCGGCGTCCATCTGTAGGTTCCGTCCGTCAGCACCTTGTTGAACAAGGGCGCATAGGCAGCTAACAGAACGACATCGGCGTTATTTTCAAAGCCCGTCATCACCGCTGCCTCTGCTACTGCGCCTGCCAGTGTATTTTTATCCGTAGACGCATACTCACCCACGAACACCTTGGACGTTTCCTTCCAGTTTATGCTGCCGTCTGTATTATACGCTCTATAGTAATAGTTATATCGGTCTGCGTTATTAAGCAGGTACTCGTTGGAACGGTAGTAGTGCTCATCTGCAATGGTGTCCATGTAGTTTTCTTGCTTCTCATACCATGTCACGGTTTCCTCGGTCACTTGGGTGCCGTCTGCAAAAGCGACCTTAGCCGAACCCGATAGATTACCGCTCAGGAACTTCCAGCCCTGCTGATATGCATCGTCGTCTGCTTGAGCGCCAACCGTAGAGATGATATGCAACTCATAGCCTGGATAGTTTTCCTCCATATACGCATCAATAGACGTTTTGAACACTTCAAAGTTGGCAAAGAATTCTGTACCCCAGTTTTCGTTCCCTACTCCCAAATAATGCAGATCGAACGGAGCTTCATGGCCCATTTTTTTACGCATGGCAGCCCATTCATTGTTCTCAAAATCCACACTAATCGCAAAGTCGATCAGGTCCGTAAAATTCTTGATATAGTATTCTCTTAATGCGCCACCAGCCGGATGAGCGTAATCCGAACGGGCTTGGCAGAGAACGCCACAGGCCATAACGGGAAGCGGAGCTGCATTCAGGTCTTCGGCCAACTGGAAATACTCCATATAACCAAGGCCCATGGTCATCATATAGCCCCATACATTAAAATTTTCCTTGCGCAGCTCAATATCGCCAATAGATTCCTTCCAGTCGTATACGTTTTCCCAAATAAACGAACCCTCAGAGATACAACCGCCCGGAAAACGCAGGAACTTCGGATGCATATCGACCAGCGCGTTCACCAGATCTTTTCTCAGTCTATAGTTGGGATTCCCTTGGAAGTTGGCGTGTGCCGATGGGGATCGGGCTTCCTCCCCTGCACCCCACACATCCCGTGGAAACAAGGAAACCATATCTATCGAAATCTCACCGTCAAACGTCATCACCAGTTGCCCCAGAACCGTAGCCGATCCTGTCAGCACCAGTTTGGAATCTATACCGAACTTTTTCCACGTGTTGCCGCCTTCCACCTGTACTGCTACCGAATCACTAATCCCCTTCTCATTCGCGTCTTGCAGTTGGAGCGTGATTGTGCCTGCCGATTCGGCCTTCGCCCAGATGGTGAAATTATACTTGTCACCTGCTTGGATAGACATGGCACAATTCTGGTTAGAATCCGAAAAGCCCTTATTCCGAATAGTCGCACCATCCGCTACCGTCACATAATAAGAGTTCACATCTTTGTCTTTAGCACCTAAAAATTCATTTAATCCGCCGCTGTTTTGCGGAGTCATCTTGTCCGTATCACCGGACCAGGCAAACAAAGGGTTACGGTTACGCCCCGTAGAGCAACCGCATTCGCCGGAAGCATGGGAATAAGTATCGAACACGAAGGACTCGAAGGAACGATTCTGAACAAGCTCCGCATAAATTCCGCCATCCGCTGCGTTATTGATATCTTCGTAGAACAAGCCGTACATCACTTCGCTGATATCCATGACTTCCCTATTTCCATGAATGGTCAAAGTGTAAGGAGGTAGCTGTTCCGGCAGGACGGATACTTCAAAACTTTTTTCAATACAGCTTGGGCCCTTCGTCAAGAAGGCTGTCACGGTTACCCCCTGTGAAGAGGTAATTGTCTGGACCTGACCGTTGTCAGAGAGTATCTCAGGGTGGCTGGATTTCCAGGTCACTTCTACTCTACCGCCCATGAGGACCGTTGGCAGGGACAAGTCCTTGGTTACAATCGTCGTTGGGAAGGACAAGTATTTATCTTTGGCGAGCTTCACAATCTCTTCGTCCGTCAACGATTCGCACATGACCTCAATGACTTCGTCCGCTGACAAGCCTGCTTTATAAATGCGGAAGTCCGATAGGGAACCGGAAAAATCCACATCCGCTGCATGCTGGGAACGACCGATAAAATTGTTGCTGTAGTTGGACGAGTCTGTAAACGTTTCAAACCATTTGCGCAGCTTGGCATAGCTGCCGCTGGAGGTTTGGCTGATGGAGCCGTCCGCTACGACTTCGCCGTTCACATACACAACCGGACCCGCACTGCTTAATGTGCCGCCTTTTGTGCCGATCACGGACATGGCTATGTGCATCCACTCATCCCGGACAAAACCTCTCCCCGGATCTACAGCCAGATCTGCCTCGGCGAAAAGAGTCCCGCGCAGATTCCGTGTCATGAACATATAAGGCCCTGTATGGGCTTTGCCAAAGTCAAAAACACGTTCCCACATATCCGTGAATCTACCGAAGTTGACCCAAGCAGTCACCGTGACACCCGTGTTATCGCTTACATCTTTAAGCAAATTGGAAGGAAGCTGTATATACGATGTACCATTAGAACCTCCCTCAAGCGTTAAAGCCATTCTGCCGCTGGCATTGGAGATTGTTGGTGCTACTGTGCCAGAAGCAACCCCGTCATTACCTTGCCCTGAGCTATCTTTGCCGACGTTCCCAGCATCATCAAACTTGTACCGCGCAATGATTTGATCTTGGAATTTGGTCATCTTCGTTGCTCCTATACATATATTTTGTTAATGTAATAACTAATTAATTAATATAAATATATACTATATAACTATAGTACCTTATCCTGCCCACATTTTTCAATCCTTTATAGTGACAAAAAAACCGCTCAATGAGCGGTTTTTTAGATGGGCCATCCCTTGTAAAGGTAAATTTTTCGCTCAATTAGATGAACTGCTTTAATTCTCTATTGGAAACAACTTTTTGCCCCAAAGATTTAGTCAATATTCACTCCTTGGGACTAACTACTTATTCAGTATTAAACAAATTTATTTTCAGCTCGTAAATAAACCGACCTCATGGGTTACACGTTCAGAGTTTCTGACCACAATTCGGACAGAAGTTAGCTCCTTCGTTTTTCACACCGCAGTTAGGACAGAAATTAGGCTTTTTATGGTCTCCAGAAGGAGAAGGAGCAGCAGCAGCAGATTCAGCTTGAGGCTCGGCCGGAGGATTTTGGTTGGGATTCAAATTTTTCATCATTTCATTTGCTATATTCATCCCCATCATCATACTCGCCATGTCCGAAGCAGCGCCGCCGCCTTTTACGTTGCCAGATGCAATACCGTCCGTCATCGTGACCTGTTGATACTTTTGCAAATTACCGATCATTTCATGAGAGGCTGTCTTCGTAATCATATCCTGAATTTCTTGAGGATAATTGAAGCTCATCACATGAAAGCCTGTAATCGTCATCCCGTTGTCCATCACTTGCATATCCAGATCTTCTTGAATGCCTTTGGAAATATCGGAAGCATTCGCTTGCAGATTAAACATGTCCTTCCCTTCTTTGCTGATCCACTTCATTAACAACTGATCCAGCACAGAAGTAATCCGGATTTTAACATCCTCCACCAGATAACTGTCTTTCATCCCGGCAACCTTATCTATGAGCGTAACATAATCGTCCACCTTAAAATTAAACGTGCCATTCGCACGAATGGGCATACCGCCCGGAAGCTGGGGAGTCGGGATCAAAACCGGATTTTGCGTCCCCCATTTGACGGTAAACTCCTTCGTATTGACGAATAAAACTTCCACCCTCATACCACTGTTAAAGCCGAATTTAAACCCTTTTAATGTGGACAGAAACGGGATAATCTCAGAATCTATATTGTAAGATCCTTCATTCTCGAAAATCCCTTCAATCTTGCCGTTATTAACGAAAATCGCGTCTTGACCGGAGCGGATCATTAACTTGCTTCCTTTTTTGATCTCCCGATTGCTCCATTTCCAAAAAATCATATCATCTCTAAATTCTTCCCACTCTACAACATTCGCAAATTGATTTCTAAAGAACGACATTCGTTCCCATCCCCTCAGTTAAAATGAACCTCTGCTGCCGCTATGCGAATGACCGCCACTGGTGGTTCCGCCCCCGCTTGAGCCGCTACTGCTGCTGCTCTTTTCAATCTTCCGTTTCGTTGTCGTGGTGTGAAGGTACTGGTCCCGATGCTCCAGAATCCCTGAATTGCCCGCATCCTCGTAGGTCTGCCGATTTACCGTAACTCGGCCACCGGAATTGGAAACCATCTTCCCCACGATAACCCCCGCCAATACCAGTGAAACCACCAATTGGAACGCGATACTATAAAATATACTGTCCGGGTTCACTCCTGGACGGATTCCCAAATACCTGTGTGCACTTAAAATATATTTTTGGAATGCAAGCTCATAGTTACCGCTCGTCAGATACGGACTAATCTCGTCACGTATTTTATCCAGTCTGTCGTCATCCAGATACCGCTCCGCTTTGTAAAATCCGGCCAAATAAATCTCTCTATTTCTCATATCCATCGTTAAAATGACCGCATTTCCATGAGACCTGTCATATCCAGGTCCATGATCATCATAAAAGTCCTGCGTCATTTTCATAACATCCATATTGTCAGGATTGTTGGAGGTAAGAATAATAATGTCCGTTTCTCTTTCGGCCCCGTATTGATTAGCCATCGTGTTCAGCTCATCATACTCTGTCTGATTAAGCAGACCCGCTTCATCATAAATCAATGACTTCCATTCCGTTGTAGCCGCTTCGCCCTTCACTTCCATGGGAACGGCTAGAAAAGCAGCGAAGAAAAACAAGAATGCCAGGATCAGTCCAACCCTTTTCATTAAAACATCCCCCCCATGATCATCCAAGTGATTAGCTTCAATGAAAGGAAAGAGACACCGAAAATGCCTGCAAACCAGGCAGTCACTTTGACCTTGCTAATCGGAGGCTTGCCGACTACCTTACCTGTCTGACCGTTCATGGCAAACGTATGCTCCAATCTATTGTAGTCATAGTGTATTACCCATACCGGGAGCAGGACATAATCTGCTTGTTTTAATGTAGTATCAATTTGCTTTTCCGTGTAGTTCACGGCCGTGTACTCTGACACCGCAGACTGAATGTAAGCATCAATATATTCCTTCACTTTTTCTTTCACTCGCGGGAAAAGCTCCTCGTCGTTATAACTGTATTTCTCCGCAATGTAGCCGGCGAGATACGGGGTTTTAAAGCTTTTTAGCTGTTCGTAAGGAAAAGGCTCCAATTTATCCATCAGCTCGTCATTCATTTTCTCCGCGGCATCAATCGGAACCTTTACATAATTCAGACGGATTTTCCGGTATACATCAAAATGCTGTGTTTCCGTATACTCATAGTCGCCGCTCGTATAGGTTCTTACCTTGGTACCCTGACCATGTACCTCAATTTTATTATGTAGATCATATAACCAGAAGGGCACATACATCCCGGTGATTCCCTTGATTCGATCTGCTGTCATGAATCGATTCGGCGTCAGACGGCCATTCTTGCACCATTTTCGGAAAGCTTGCATAGCTTCTTCCTTACTGATCGAAAAAGGAATGACCTGCGCCGGGGCCAGCTCCCCTGTCAGTCGTTCGCCAAGCACAACCGCTGATCCGCAAAAGCTGCAAACTGTCGCGCTTGTCTCTACTTCGGTCATAATAACTGCTCCGCAGCTGGTACAATGGTACTCCTGAGCCTCGTCTTCTAGAAAAACATGATTCGTCAGAGGATCTGGAAAATACTCGATATTGTCCTTTCTTCCGCAACTGTGACAGGATAACATTCCTGTTTCACTGTCAAAGACCATGCCACTGCCGCAGTTTGGGCATTTATATTCGATAACCGGCATCTGCTCACCTCTATCATAAAGAACTGTTATTTCTGATCTTTCAATTTTTCTTTGATTGCAGCCAATTCGTCCTCTGCGTTCGTGCTTTTCTCAACTTGTGCGAATAAATCATCCAGATCGTCCTGCGTCCCTGCTCTAAGCTCGGCTATAGCCATTGCTTCATCATATGCTCTGTTAACCTTCTCTTCCATAGCTTCGAATACGGAATCCTGGCCGCCCATGGCGTTCAATGATTGCTGTACTTTGGCAACCGCCATTTTCCCTTTTAGTTTGATGCGCCGTGCTTCCAATTGGTCCATATCGGACGCCAGTTTATTCTGCATTTGTTTCATATTTTCGGCGTTTGAGGAAGCCAAGTCATAAGCGGTTTCGAATTGTTCCAGTTTCTCCACCTGCGTTGCCTTTCTCTCCAGAAACTTTCGAGCGTTCTCGTCATTGCCAGCTTCCACTGCCTTCATAGCATAATTCCGAAGCTTTTTGATCTCGGCTCTGCATTCATCCAAAGCTCTTTTCGCTCTTCGCTCATCCGCCAACACTGAAGCTGTCTCCGCCTTCACCCTGCCCAGGTCGATGTTCAGGTTCCGCATATAATCATCAATCGTCTTCTCCGGATCCTCCACCTTATCCAATAAGGCGTTAACATTCATTTTCATAATATCCCTAAATCTCGACAGAATCCCCATCATGGTCTCCCTTCGAAAAGATTACATTCCACCATATAATACATCAAATCTGGGAAAAAGGGTTCATTTCCCTGACATTTGAGTGTTTGATCTACAATCCATCTACAATCTAACTCATGAAACATAAAAAGCCCACTCGCTGAGTGGGTTCATCAAATGGAGAAGAGTCTATCCTTCCGCTTTATAATTCTTCATAGGTTTTGGGGTCCTGCCCCCATATCCGTCCTCACTGCTGAACGCCGAAATCACATTCATTTCCTCTTCCGACAACTCAAAATCAAAAATCTCCAAATTCTCAGTTTGGTGCTTTAAAGAAGATGCCTTCGGGATTGGGATCGCGCCCAGTTGGATATGCCAACGTAAAATCGTTTGTGTAATGGTTTTGCTATGGGCGGCAGCAATTTTCCCAATCTCTTCATTCTCCAGCATGCTATGACCACGGCCCAGAGGACTCCGCGATTCAGTCCGAGCGAATTCCTTCGAACGCATTCATGACTAATTGTTGCACATAGGAATCGTCTAATGGATAACCGGTTACCAGCAATCGATAAAAAATCGGTCCGTAAATGAGATCTATACTTAATTCAATATCGAGATTTTTCTTCAATTCCCCGCGCTCCATCCCCCGCTCCAAAAGGAGCCTGGCCTCGAGCCGCCGAGGATGAAAATATCGGGTCCGGTATGCCTCCGATAATCCTGAATCAAGCTGCCCTTCACCTATTAACTCCGTAATGATTTTACCCTCTCGACTTATTAAGAACCGTACTAAATTCGTGGCATGAATGAGAATATCATCTAATACACAACCCGTGTCCGGCACAGGCAATCTCGCTATGGTAGCTGACAGAAAGCCGTCCATCACCACGGCAGCCTTGTTAGGCCACCATTTATAAATGGTCGCTTTGCTAACTTTAGCTCGTTCAGCAATTTTTTCTACCGTAACCGCTCCAAAGCCATGCTCCAACAGTAAATCATATGAAGCGTTAAGGATAGACTTTTGCGTCTCGACATTACGCGGGCGTCCTCTTTTAGTCTGCACTGGAATGCCACCTTCCTGATAGGTATAAATAACTATAAAAATAAACTGTACGTTCAGTATATCAAATGACAAGTAAAAATAAAACGAATTTACCTATTTACAAAACAAAACGTTCAGTATATTATTTGATTATCGAATTAATGAACTATACGTTCAGTATTTATTTTCCGGTAGTATTGAATTAAGAAGTTGTTGCACAATCACCAAACAATCATAAGGAGGATTATCATGCAAAGAGAACAACAAGCAATAGGAAGTAACCGTATTTCAAATGGGATGATGTTTCTGTTGGCAGCCGCATGCGGCCTTATCGTTGCCAATCTTTATTATGCTCAAACCCTGGTAGGGCCGATCCATGTTGCTATGGGCCTTTCTTCCACAGCAGCGGGATTCATTGTTACTTTAACTCAAATCGGTTATGTCGTGGGATTGCTGTTTATCGTACCGCTCAGTGACATTATTGAAAATCGACGCCTCATGGTCGTATCGCTAATCATTACAGTCGTTGCATTGCTCGCAGCCGCATTCGCCCCCAATGCGCCGTTGTTCCTGACCGCATCTCTGTTCATTGGAATTGGATCGGTGGTAGCCCAAATACTGGTGCCATATGCCACGTACTTAGCATCTGAAGAGCAGCGCGGCCGCGTTGTCGGGAATGTAATGAGTGGACTGTTGCTAGGCATTATGTTCGCACGACCAGTGGCAAGCTTTATAACCAGTATTTGGGGATGGCAAGCCATATTTATTTTGTCAGCGATTGTTGTGACGCTGTTGACGGTTCTACTCTCGCGAGCTCTTCCTGAACGTAAGCCAGCGCCTACGGTATCTTACGGCAAATTAATTTTCTCTCTAGGCACTCTTTTAAAACAAACGCCCGTATTGCGCCGCCGTGCCCTATATCAAGCCTGTCTATTTGGAGCCTTTAGCCTATTTTGGACTGTTGTTCCTCTACGATTGGCAGATGATTTCGGAATGTCCCAGCAAGGTATTGCATTGTTTGCTTTAGTAGGCGTGGGCGGCGCAGTAGCAGCTCCAATAGCCGGGAGATTGGCTGATAAAGGCTGGAGCAAATTCTTAACCGGGCTAGCCATGATCATTGCCGCCTTGTCTTTTTTGCTAATCTATCTTTTTCAAAACCATTCAACCGTAGCTCTCGTACTACTCTTTGTTTCAGCGATTACACTGGATATGGCCGTATCGGGAAATCTTGTACTTGGGCAGCGTGTGATTTACTCCTTGGGAAGTGAAGCGAGGGGGCGTCTGAACGGACTCTTCATGTCTATTTTTTTCGTAGGCGGTGCCATTGGATCATCGTTAGGCGGTTGGTCTTATGCGCAAGGAGGTTGGAATTTCAGTGCTCTCATTGGAGTCGCGCTGCCGTTGCTAGCTTTGCTTTACTTTTTCACTGAGAAAGAAGCGAGTGGAGACGTACAAAAGAAACCTTCGGCGGAATAACCATACAACAAAAAATTACCCCTATTCGTCTAAGTAGTTAGAGATACATAGGACGAATAGGGGATGTTGTGTTCTAAAGGTTCATAACTTTTATTTAAGTATTGCATCGATGGAATATGAGCCTGCCCCTGTCAACGCGATACCGACTACGACTGCAATCAGAACTAGCGGATATTCATAGCCATTAGCTGTTGCCCAAATTCCGTTTTGGCCATGTACTTTGAAAATCGCTCCGAGCATAGTCAGCGTAATGAACAATGCAGCCAATGGAGTGAGTAGTCCCAAAGCAAATAGGACTCCTCCCAGCAATTCCATCAACCCAGCGGACACGGCCATGAATACTCCCGGTTTAATTCCGACCGATTCCATCCAACCGCCAGTACCTTTTGGACCATAGCCGCCAAACCAGCCAAAAAGTTTCTGAGCTCCGTGCCCGACCAACAACAATCCAACCACCAAACGTACCAGTAACAATCCACTTGCCAACATAAAAATCACTCTCCATATCATATTATTTATTTTAAGATTATTCAATTAAAGATATTGGATACAATTAAGTTCATTGCTGTACTATTTGAGCCTGTTCTTTTTTTAGTTTTTCAGGAGTAATATCGTCTCCATGCGGATCATAAATAGTAGCATTCAGGAGAATGCTTTTTATAGAACCCCGAAATATTTGAAGGTATTCTTTGCGAAGATCAGTTTGTTCAATTTTTTCAATTTCAGTTAACCCGACTTCTTTTTCTTTTTTTGCAAGCTGATTAATTCTTTTTAAAATTGTAATCATATTTATACCTCCATATTCAATTTTTTTGATCGGTTATATCTTTGATTTATTTATCTTGATATAAAGATATAACATTTTTTTATCCGTGTCAATACTTATTCAAAAGAAAAGATGATCAACCCTTGGGTTGCTTCCAGAGATAAAATCCACCGCCGCAATACTTAGCCTATTTAGGGAGGTAGTATGGACCCCCGATCCATTTATGAGGTATCATAGGCAACATCATATCAGCAGCTAAAACAAAAGGTTATCCTGCAACAGCCCTTTCCAACTGTTGCGGGATAACCTTTGTCATATAGCTCCGCTGTTACATATGAATTATATCAGGTAAGACATTAGTCCAAGGAACCCACGAGATTCTTAACTTGTGGATGAAGGCTCAATGCACTCAGAATAATTGTTAGAGCCTCAGCGCGAGTGGCATTGCCCTGTGGATCAAATACGCCATCGCTCTTGCCAGTGATTATACCTGCTTCTGCGACATCCTTAATTGCGTTCGTTGCATAGGAACTCGCACTCGATAAATCTGTAAAGTTACCTTTGGAATCATCTTTATTCACACTACTCAAGTTCACAATACGGGATAGGATGATAACTATTTCTTCACGGCTAATCGTTTGGTTCGGTTTGAAGGTTCCGTCGCCATATCCACCAATTACCCCTGCGCTGGCGAGCTTCTCAATAGCTTCCTTAGCCCAGTGACTGCTGATATCGCTCATAGCAGCAGAATGGTCAGCATCGCCGCTAATATCGAATACGCGAGAGACAAGCATTGCGAACTCCGCACGTGTAATATTGCCATTAGGTTTGAACTGTCCATCCCCATAACCTTTGATAAACTGCAGTTTCACGAACGTATTGATCGCCTTTTCAGCCCAGTGCCCTTTAATGTCAGCTAGTTCAATCTTGACATTAGCTTGCTTTGCTTCCGCTACCTTGGACTCAATAGCCTTAACTGAGCTTGCTACATTAACAATGCTGCTCTTGAATACATCAACAGTAGGCTGCACAGGTTCAGGAGTTGGTGCCGGAGCAGGCGACGTGGTCTGTGTTGACGATATAGTCGATGTAGAATATCCAGATGATGTATCCGTTACTGATTTATCTCTGTTTCTGGATGGCGCTGTTGGCGTGACTCCCTTGGAGACAGCGGAAGCTGCACTGCTACCTGCACCATTTTCAGCTTTCACCGTAAACGTATACGTGGTGCCATTTGACAGCCCCGTTACGGTGATCGGGCTTGCCGTCCCTATTGCGGTGATATTCCCTGGTGAGGCTGTGACCTCGTAGCGTTTTATTGGGCTTCCTCCATCTTCGACAGGGGTATTGAAGCTGACGGTTGTTTGTTTATCACCTGCTGTTACAGTTACATCCGTTGGCGATGACGGAACGGTTTTGGGCGTTTCGCTCACTTCATTGGAAGCAGCGCTTTCTCCTGCTGGATTCGTTGCTTGGACGACAAAATAGTATGTGGTGCCATTCGCCAATCCTGTTACATCATAGCTGTATACCGAGCCACTTACCGTGGTTTCTTCTGACCCATAAGCCCCAGAAGTCGTACTTTTGAATATTTTGTACCCCGTAGAATCGATCATCGGATTCCAAGTAAGACTTACTCGCGAATCTCCCGATGTGGCGGGTAGCAGCACCGGCACTCCAGGTACTGGAACTTGAGGCGTTGCACTCGCTTCATTGGAGCTGTCGCTGTTGCCTCCTGCGTTGCTTGCCTTGACTACAAAAAAATACGTCACACCGTTCGTTAAACCTGTTTCCGTGTAGCTATAAGTCGCCCCGCTCACGGTCGCAACCGGGGTTGACTCGTAGGACCCCAATGTTGTTCCCTTGTAAACATCGTAGGTGACAGCTCCGGCAACACTGTTCCAGCTTAACTCTACTTGTCCGTTACTTGCTGTCGCTGTGAGTCCTGTTGGTGCCGCAGGCGGGTTAATATGTGGCTTTGCACTCACTTCATTCGAGAAAGAGCTTTCCCCGTGTTCGTTATTAGACTTAACCGCAAAGTAATAAGTTGTACCATTGGTCAGCCCTGTTACTGTTGCATTTGTGCCGTTGACTGTCGCTACCGGAGCTGCATCGTATATACCTGCCGATGTTCCTTGATACACTTTATAGCTCGTTGCATTCAACCCGCTGCTCCAGTTTAACGTTACTTGCTCATCACTTGCTGTAGCTGCAACGTCGGTTGGCGCCCCCAGCGTGGTATTGTATAGTTGGAATTCTGTAATGTCAGGATAAAAAGACCACGAATTAATCGTAACCTTCACATATCTTGCACTGACAACTCGAGGCAATGTTTTATTGATAGTCACATTAGTATTTCCAGATACTGTATCCAATACAGTCCAAGTTGAATCATCATTGCTTGTTTCTAATGTGATCGCACTGTTGTACCGATCTGACAATGTCTGTACCATATAACTATTAAATTGTGTTACCGAGCCTAAGTCAACCTTAAGCCAAGGAGAACCGCTTGCGGTTGAAGGTCCCCACTCACTACGTGGATTACCGTCGACTGCATAACTTGGAAGAGAACCGGGCCATATACTGCTAGCTGTTGCAGTTTTATTTAACGCCAAGTTAGTAGCGGCTGCATGTACAGGGGTCACTCCTGCAATAAGAAATAATACCAATAACGAAGAAATACACCGTCTAATCATCTGCTACTTTCACTCGCCTCTCGTTATACTTGATGATGAACTTCACACGAGTCTTCAATCGCCTCAACTCTTCTGCGATCTGCAACGCCAAGAGGACCAGAGACCGACTACTTTCCCATATGCCTAACGTCCCCTTCTGGTCTTTCCGTTGCAGGATCTCTGTTTGCTAACACCTGATTCATGTATCGGCTGAACAATACCGTCATCATTGCGGAATGGGGATGCTCCCGCTTTCCACATTTAATAGTTTTCATAATCTTCTATATATCTCTAGTGCTATCTACTGTCGCTACTTACGTGTTTCTGCTCGTCCTGATTATAAATCGGGATTGCAACGCTCGATTGGCCAAAACTCCCAACAGTATCGCTTGATTCACTCGCCCCATATTGCCTCCCCCCATTGCAATACATTCTATCAAACTGTTCTCACAAAATTCTCACAAAACCACGAATAATGTCGAAAAAAAGAGACTATTCCCTAATAGACTCTTCAATTGGGAATAATCACTTTCTTATTAATCCAGTATTCAGTTTTCGGTAAAAACGGTCGGACAAGATTACTCCAAATATGACGCCTTTTGGCTTCTCAGCTCCTGCGGCGGCTCCAGCCCCAGCTCCTTGCGATAAGTAGCCTCGAACTGCGCGTAATGCCTGACGATTTTCTCCTTTCCCGGTAAAATACATCCCGTTCCACCTTGTACGTTTTACCTTCTGGCATCCCGAAAAAAACTTTGGGCGAAGCTGCGGTGACCTCCGGCACAAGTACCGACCCAAAGCGAGCAGTGAGGCGCTTTAAAACGCCCAATCCGTTTCCTCATATTGTAAAACAAAAGTGTCCAGTTTGGCATAGTTCGTGACGGTATCAATGGCATCTCCATACTGGTATTTTCGAACCATCGTTGTGACCAGATCATCATAGGTGCGGGGAATATCTTGATAGGATCGCTTTTTTAGCTTGATATCCATCTGATACGAATGCGAAGCCGCCTCCAGTTCAAAGGTATACACCCCCCGCGTGCAATGCACCGACATGCGTGTAACGATGCCATGGAACAATCGTCTTAGCGATTGTCCCTGCTCATCCAATTGGCGGATGACGATCGGTTCATCCTCCATGTTCTGTCCAATACATACGGCTCCCTGTTCTTCCGACAGCATACCGCTCACCATCAAATAAGCATGATCGTTGATGGCTCTTGTAATTTGAAGCTTCTCTATATGTTGAGGCTGAAAGGAACCGTAAAAACGCAGGCTTTCATACCCGATTCCGTTTTGTAATACACTCAAGTGAGTTCATGTCTCCTTTCGGGCGGCTTAAAGCCGCGAGGTCGCTTCCGAAACCTAGCGGCTTTGAAACAGACCCTTAATCCAGCTCCTGCCCATCATTTTCAATTTGGATATGACCACAATACAGACACTGATGGGTACAGTTCTGTGTCAAGGCAGGTTGGCCCTCAATCCTCATGTCGCTTTTCCCGTTCAGCCACGGCATGGTCAAAACAGGAACACACGGGGCTTTCTTCACACCATAGATGTCCACCATGTCACTGGCTTGCACAGCCGGGTTTAATGGACTGGAGCAGTTCCCAAAGGACTTGATGTTCACACCCGGTACATAATCTCCAATGTTCATTTGTGCTTTGTTCTTAACGTAGACCCCATGGCTAAAAGACCGTTTTAAACGGGTAGGCTGCGTGCCATAACTACAGCTTAAAATTGCTCCTGCCACGACATAGCTCTTTTTCGCACCCGTTCCCGGTTTCACTTGGGCTTCTCCCACCTTACTCCATCCTCCTTAGTGCTCCATCTCGATTCGTTGTACTCGAATGCCTGTAAAAGATCGACGCAGCAGACTTTCTGCCACCGACAGATGGATATAGATATGGGGTTCGATCAGTCCCGCAATCCGAAAAACAGGCGATGGGATATCCCCCTGTTTGAGCACCAAATGCTTCAACACATCATTGGGATACCACTCCGTTTGTGCGGACACGCAATCCACTATCGGTGGACGAAGCATCCAATACACGTCCTGTCTAGCTTGCTGAAAATCGGTAAGGATGGCCGCTTCCCATTCCAGTCCTGGCATATATTTCTCCAATAATGCTTTCAGCCGATCCGACACCAGCGGCATTGGAAATTCCAAAAAATCTGGGTATATCGTTCGTTGATCAGTATGTACATCTAAAAAAAGAGGAGCATCCTGCGGTTCCTCCATCGGGGTATTCGACAGGATGGCCTCCACCTGCAAGGGAGACAGCGCAGCAGGTTTTACCCGATGTTTCACACGTTCGTCCATCATTAGTCGGAAATATCTCAATGCAACCACCCCTTTTTCCTAACGCCATCCCTCGCCTGTGCAGATGTAGAAGGCTCTTCCCATGAATGGGATACCTCAGGGGATACAAATTTCAATCCAATGGCCTCCCTGCGCTGTTCATCGGTAAAAATGACCCCTTGCACATTTGCGCCTGTAAAATCGGCCCGGAGCAAACAAGCTCCCTCAAAGGAAGCACCTGACACATCCGCTCCCGCAAAATAGGCATCCGTTAGATCTGCTCCATTCAAGGACGCTCTTTGCAGCAGGGCATCTTGAAATACAGCTCCTCGCAACTGTGCATCTTGAAAATGAGCTCCCTGCAAGCTCGTCCCTGTGAAATCTACGCCAGCAAACCCCAATGGTTCCCAATCTAAAGAAGCATCCGAGCCATATCCGGCGTTGCCCATAACAACATCCAATATCGCCCCTCTCATGGAACAACCGCTAAAATCGGCTCCATGAAGCAAGCTGTACGTTAAGTCGATTCCATCGAGTTGACTTTCCTCCCACATCGTTCCAACCAAGACACAGCCATGCAAGCGACTATGTCCCATCTCGATCTGGCGAAAGGCCGTATACCGAAAATCCAACTGGCTATAATCCCCGTCCGATAGCTGGATGCCCTCCAACGCCTGATAGCTGTAGGCTTGTTCTTCTTTTTCCTCCAGCCAGGACTTGATTACGTTCGCATCCATCGGTCTGCGGTCTTCTTTATACACAGACACACTCTGATCCAGGTACTCTCCAACACGAATCTCAAATGTTTCTTCCCGCTCCAACTCCTGAAATTCAGGTAAACGCACCGCCTGTTTCATCGCCAAACGCATCATATTCATCACTAGCTCATGAATATGTATCGCTGCTTCCAGCATGATCTGCTCCCATTCAAGCTCCGATAGAGAAACCTGCTGCTTTTCTACCTCCGTTCGCAATTGCCGCTGCAAATCGCTCCAGTAAGAGAACGTCCACTCTGCATCATATTCGAATCGAATCGGTTCAGGATCAAGCATCCATAAAGCATCCGAAGCCTCCACAAGATAAGCAGGCCTCTCCTCCAACCATGTGGTACGTAGCATGGAGTACGTGATATAACCGATCTTTCCTTTTCTTCCTTCCTGCTGCTCTTGGCGAATCTTCTGACAGTATCCTCGGAACGCTTCGACACACGCTTGAATCCGTGGTTCTTGCGTCGCCTTGAACTTCAGCGCCCAGTCTCTACGGATCAGAAACCACGCCTGTTTCAAGATGACTTGTTGTTGCTGCGTGTCCAGCTCATCTATGGGCCTCTCCATCTGCCTTCATCCACCACCTAAAACTCTTCATATTTCATATCATCATGTTGCCACCATTCAGCCGCCACTCCACAGCCTAATTCGACTTCACTTCACTGCCCTTCATGTCCGCTGATCCACTCAATTGAATATGACTACCGTTGCAATCCATACGCAGCTCACTCCCTGCGGACAGACTCATCGTTTTACCAGCAGATAGACTCAAGTTGCCACCCGCCGAGATATTTACCTGCTTGCTGCTTATGATATGAATACCTTCCTTGTCATCCAGCTTGATAAAAATAGCACCGTCTTTACCCGTCACGACCAGCTCATCCGGCCCCAAACGAATCTCCTTGCCATGGGGCGTTCGCCATATTTTCATCTGCGGATTGGAGAACTTGTTGTGTCCGCTCCCTCTGCCTGCACGTCTAATCGCACTCCCCGCGATCCCATCTTCTTCACGACTGCCCGGAAAATACAGCGATACGGGGTCTCCTTTTTCCGGCATGACGTACCAGCCTGTGTGACCTCCCGCACTATACACCGTCGAATAGTTGAACCAATGCGCCTTATCCACATCTTGCTTCTCATCGCAATCCAGATGGATTCGCACCTGATCCTGACGCACGTCCACAACCACCCCACCTAACGAAACGCCCGCCAGCTTTTCCTGGTAGTAGCCTTTCTGCCGTAAGCCTTTGTACGAGGCAAGCATATATTGATGCCGCAGCAGCCCTTGCCTCATTTCGGTATAGGCTTCAACTACATACAAGCTGTGTCCCTGAAAGGTCATTTGAGCTCCCAAATCCAGTACCTCGTCCGTTTCTACCTCATAGAAAATAAAGTCATTTTCTGTCACCTTCGCCTGCTCATTTTCCTGAAAATAACGGAAAGGCAGCATCTGCTTGCGCACAGTATAACGAGTATGATCCAGCACCACCTGTGCAGGACTATCCTCAATGCCAAAATAAAATTTAGGGCTGTCAAAACGAGCCACAGGCATCAGGCTCGTATGATACCGGGAGGCCATACGTCTCAAGAACGCCCAGTCCGTCTCCTGATACTGGATGGCAAGCCTTCCGATTTGCTCTCCACCTGTCGCTCCATCAATCACATCCAGCCCTTCGTAGTCCTTGCCGATCTGCTCCAGCATCTGAGGAATGGTCATTTTCGTATATTGAAAAGAACGGGTACGCTGCTGGATATCCATCCGGTAGGTATGGGAAATCGCCTCCACCTCCAGATAGTACACGTCCCGCACGACCTTTACTTCGACCGATAAGGCAATCCCGCTGAACAGCGGCTTACTTTCGCCCGATTCATCCCGCTGGCTCACCTGGATGACGGTGTTCTTTTCCGTCGTTTCCACATAGCTGTCCTGCATATCCTCGGAGATGATTCCTGTAAAATAGAGCCGGGTATGCTCGTTGATTTTTTTCGTGAGGGTAAGCTGCTCCAGATCGACCATGACATATGGATAGATTTGAATTTGATCGTAACCAAGGCTCATAGGAAAGCCACCCCTTTCTCAAATGTGGAATTCGAAGGAAACGGAACAATATGGAGCGATTGCACTGTATTTTCTGCCACAGGCAACCACGCTTCCATGTCCGATTCCATACAGTTAAACGTACCCATCGTCACCTGTCCCTCATGGACAAATAGCAGCATTTCGTTGTACAGATTAACATCTACACCTGCTGCCACAAAACGGACCAGCCCGATGGACAGCCCGGAAGGATTCACGATCATTTCCGTACCGATCCAGTTACGAACGGGTTGTACAGACCGCAATACATCCGCCATTTGTTCTACAAACTCGGGAAGCTCGTCCACTTCCAAAACCGATTCTGTCGGATTAAAGGTGATGTTTACCCCGCCATCCAAAGAGGTGTAAATAATCTGAGGACGATGTTCTGAAGGATATTTAAATCGGGCTTGCTCCAATGGCATTAGGCTAAAAAATTTGGGGACGCTAACCCCCATTTGTCCATCCAAAATCGTTTTCCATTCCAACGGGATCAGTTCATCACCCATCCGCAGCACCCTGTTTTGTTCAGCAGCGGAGTTGTCCTGATCGGGTACATCAGCTTGAGATCGATTCGTATTTACGTTATTAGATGCTACATCATGATTAAGCTTATTTTTGAAACTTAGGATATGCTCGTCCATATAGTTCATAGAGGTAGTCCCTTCTACTTCAAAAGATGAGAGTTTACTTCAAAATACAAAAGTAAGAGGGGATATTTAACAATAGCCCATCTTATGTATGTATCGGCCAGAATAGAGATTATGTTTACAGAAAGAACCATCACATGCGTTATTTTCAATGCATATTTCTGAAATTAATATGGAAAAGAGGATGAATAGGAACGGACTACCGTTCAAACTAAATCCGTCTTAGCCAAGAAAGAAATCATCATGTAGAGCACACACCAGATGCTCCTTTTCTTTATAAGGGCAAATAATCACCCCCTTTGAACCTAAAAAACGACAGTACCGACGAAAGCGTCATTCCACGCCAACGTCGGTACCGTCGCTATTTTTCTATAGAAATGGAGCAAATTCCATGTCAGCCTGCTTGTCAAGCATTCTTTCTACCTGCTCTATTCCCCTTCAAATTCAGCTTATGCAAATGAAAACTCAATACCAATGAGTTGTATGCAGTGCATAAAAATTTATAAACCAAGTTGTAGACATGATGTCTACAAGCCCCAGTACAATTTGAGCCTTAATAATTTCATGTCTACATGTGGTCTACAATCTAACTCTATAAAAAGCAAAAACCCGCTCAGTGAGCGGGTTTTTTAGATGGAGGCGAGGGGAGTCGAACCCCTGTCCGAAGATAACGACACATAAGCTTCTACGGGTGTAGTGACAGTTTTGATGTCACCCTAGAAACTCCCTGTCACCGGATTCCCTTCGGGTCAGCCTGATTATCTTCTTCAGCTCACCGCAGGCGGAGATGAGACAGCGTATTCCACTATTTGTTAGCCCCTATCCCAGTCACATGGACGATGCTGGGTAGAAGCACGCACACAGTTTCTTAGGCTGCGAAAGCGTAGTTGTTTTGTTGTTTGCCGTTTAATAGGCTTTAGCGTTGATGAAGCGGACGCGTCCCCACTACCCGCTACCCATGCTCGAACTACCCCCGTCGAATCCATAAACGCCCCCTTATTATAAAAGGGCTCCACGGATAAATCCGGAAATACCGGAGCATAAGCATGCATGATACTATATCGGAAGCTGAATCCTGAGATCCAACAATCGAACAAACTCAGAAGTACAAAAACATGAAAACTTACTACTTCATTAGTATACCATATTACACTTCATAACGAAACGGAATGAAGCCATTTAAGCTCTATAAAATAGCACCATTACAGGAACAAGTAGCTTATTTACGTAATTTGTACCATGCCTAATAATTCAAGTAACAACGAAGCAGTTCCTAAAAAACTAGCTCCAGCCTAATAACACGCTGGCTTCACTTCGTTTTCCGACTCAAGCTACGCTAGGTTATCTCGCAATTTTCTGCTTCTCACGCAAAACACGTTGGATATCACGCTGTGCATCACGTTTAGCCGCAGCATCACGTTTGTCGTACTGCTTTTTACCTCTACCGAGTCCAAGCAACAACTTGGCATAGCCATTGCGAACATAAATCTTTAACGGCACAATCGTGTAGCCTTCCTGTTTGGACAGACCAATAAGCTTACGAATCTGCTCTTTGTGCAGCAGCAGCTTACGAGTACGCGTCGGATCGGTCGGATTGTTACGATTGCCTTGTTCAAAAGGACTAATATGCATGTTGTGGATGTGAATTTCAGCATTACGAATAGTGGCAAACGCATCACTGATATTAGAGCGACCATTACGCAAAGACTTAATTTCCGTTCCCGTTAACACCATGCCCGCCTCGTAAGTGTCCTCGATAAAATAGTCATGGGAAGCTTTTTTGTTCTGGGCGAGCACTTTCCCGTCTGCCTTCTTACCCATGAATACCACTCCTTGTTCCTAATGTAATCTATTCTGTAAAAGGAAATCTCCAGCCCGTTCACTAAATAACTGCAAATGAGCGGCTTAGAAATATATTGTAACAAAATTCAGACGGTAAAAGCAAGAAAGGTCAAGTCTTAAAAACGAAGCGGCCTCCGTCCAGAACATCAGACAGAAACCGCCCTAAGCCCAAGCCACTGCCACTTACTTCTTCTTTTTCCGGACAAATCCAGCGGTGCTATTACCGCCACCACCACTGCCTTTGCTCTTCCGCTTACGACGTGCAGCGCCGTCGCCGCTTGGGCTGGCATCACTGCCTGGTGTAGCTGCTCCACCGATAAAAATACCACTGGCTGACGTCTTCTTCTTACGTTTACCCGCACCAGATGCTGGCGAGTTGTAACCGCCCTTGCCGCTGCCAAAACCGAAGCCGCTGGCTGAGCCAGCTCCTGCGCCGTTTCCGCCGCTACGGCCCGTACGACCTGCGGTACTAATACCCCCGCCGCCTACGCCTGAACCAGCTTCTTTAGGCTTCCCGGCAGCATCACGACCGCCTTTACGCTCTCTGCCAGCCTTGTCCTTGCCGCCCTTACGGTCGCGCCCCTCATGGGGCTTTCCCTTACCTCGGCCCTCACCGCCACGCGTAAAGCCAGCGCCTGGCTTTGAACCACCCGTGCGCTCACGGCGTTGCTGCTGCTTCATATCGACGAGTTCAAAATCAATCGTGTAATCTTCCATATTCACGCGCGCGACGCGAACCTTAACCTCATCTCCGATGCGGAACACCTTGGAGGTACGTTCACCGATCAACGCCATATGCTGCTCGTCAAAATGATAATAATCGTCCGTAAGCGCACTCAGACGCGTCAGGCCTTCCACCGTATTGTCCAGCTCAATGAACATACCAAAGCTGGTTACGCTGCTGATAATCCCCTCGAATTCTTCGCCGACCTTGTCCAGCATGTATTCAGCCTTTTTCATTTGCTCCGTATCACGCTCTGCATCCACAGCCACACGTTCCCGCTCGGAAGATTGCTGCGCAATATCTGGCATCCGTGCAGTCAAATACTCCTGACGCTCGGCCGTTAAAGCCCCGCCATTCTCCAATACCTCACGAATGACACGATGAATCACCAAGTCAGGATAACGACGAATCGGCGATGTAAAATGAGAATAATACTCCGCAGCCAGTCCAAAATGTCCTGTCGACTCCGCATCGTACTTTGCCTGCTTCATCGAACGTAGCATCATGGTGCTAAGCACCGTCTGCTCCTTCGTGCCCTGGATATCTTCCAGCAACGTTTGCAGCGCACGCGGGTGAATAGAATTCCCCCGACCTTTGATCTGGTGTCCAAAATTGGCGGCAAAAGCCATAAAGTTTTGCAGCTTTTCCGGGTCCGGGTCCTCATGAATCCGATACAGGAACGGCACTTTGAGCCAGTGAAAATGCTCGGCTACCGTCTCATTGGCTGCCAGCATGAACTCTTCAATGATCTGCTCGGCAATGGTGCGCTCTCTTTTAACAATATCCACGGCCTTGCCTTCATCATTCACAATCACTTTTGCTTCATCAAAATCAAAATCAACTGCGCCCCGGCGCATCCGGTTAGCCCGCAGCTTTAACGCCAGTTCCTTCATCGTGCGGAAGTCTTCCACCAGATCCTTGTACCGTTCCATCAGTTTAGCATCTTCCTCTTCGAGGATTTTGCGAACGTTGGTGTACGTCATTCGTTCCTTCGTTTTAATGACACTGGTGAAAACATCATGTTTTACGACCTTCATATGCTCATTGAATTCCATCTCACAGGACAAAGTCAGCCGATCCACCTGCGGATTCAAGGAACAAATCCCGTTCGAAAGCCGATGCGGAAGCATAGGAATAACACGGTCGACCAAATACACGCTACAACCGCGGTTATACGCCTCCTGATCCAGCTTGGAACTCTCACGCACATAATACCCTACGTCGGCAATATGAACGCCCAAACGGTAGTTACCGTTCGGCAGACGCTCTACATTAACCGCATCATCCAGATCCTTGGCATCCTCGCCATCAATCGTAACAATCGTTTTATCGCGCAGATCGCGCCGCCCCTGACGTACAATTTCCTCTTCGGTAATCGCATCGGGAGCCTTCTCTGCTTCCTCTGTCACCTCATCGGGGAAAGCTTCCGGTAGCTGATGCTTGCGAATGACCGACAAAATATCGACACCCGGATCATCCTTGTGACCAAGCACCTCCAACACTTCGCCTTCCGCCGCAGCTCGTCCTTCCGGATAGCTCACAATACGCACAACAACCTTTTGACCGTTTACGGCTCCGTTGGAGCTGGCTTTTGGAATAAAAATATCCCTGTTAATCCGCTTATCATCCGGCAAAACAAAACCGTATGCTTCGTGGCTCTGGAACACGCCTACCACCTGAAGCACTGCGCGCTTCACGATCCGCACGACTTCGCCTTCCAATCGGCCACCCGAAGGTCCCCTCGACGTCACTCTTACCAGTACTGTGTCTCCATTCATTGCACTCTTTAAGTCATTAGCATGAATGTACACATCCGGGTGCTCCCGGTCTTCCGGGATCAGAAAAGCAAATCCCTTAGCATGAGCCTGCAAACGCCCGCGCTGCAAATCCATTCGTTCCGGCACACCATAGCGGTTCGTGCGGGTCAGCAAAATTTTCCCATCTTCTTCTAGCGCATTTAAAAGCTTAAGGAATTCGCGAAAATCCGCCGCATCCTTAATTTCAAAATGCTGCTCAAGTTCCTGGTAAGTCATAGGTTTGTATGCGGTCTCGCGCATAAAATCAAGTAATTGTTGCTCTGTTATCATAATATCGTCCACCTCGGGTGACCTTTAATTTTCAGTAATAATCCGCATGTTCCTTGTTCCTGATACAAGGCTCTTTATATACTCATACCCTAGTATACACGAATTTAATCGAAGGCATCCCTGCCTATCTAAAATCCAAAAAAGCCCTCGTTTCCCGTGAAACGAAGGCTTAAGGTTATTATTTAGCTTATTTTGCAAAAAATGCAACTAAAACGGAAACGATCATAAAGCACGCACCCAAAACAGCAGTCACGCGCTGCAAAATCAAATCCATACCGCGAGCTTTTGTCTTGCCGAACAGATGCTCAGCACCGCCAGAGATGGCACCGGACAAACCTGCACTTTTCCCCTTTTGCAGTAAAACAACTGCAATAACAGCAATCGAGAATACAACGAGCAGCACTTTCAAAAAGATTTCCATGAAAAATCCCACCTCCTGAGCTAATACATCTGTTTTGCAAAACAACACAGCCTTTTTTATGAAAACATGATCATATCATGTTATGAATAGCCGGAAATTAACGCAAAACACTATTTTCATTCTACCACAGCTTCCAGTAGATAACAACCAGCTATACCGAGCCACTTCATTAAGTCTTAAAAGAGTATAACCGACATCACATAAGAAAAAACAAAAAAACAGACCTGCTCACGTTAGCGAACAGGTCTGTTTTGTAATTACGTAAATGGCTTTGAGCGCTCAGACTCCGTGTTCTTGAATCACAGCTGCCTGGCACCGTTAGCATCATTGCGCAATATTATTTTTTCAGGTTGTAGAAAGATTTCAGGCCGTGGTATTGAGCCAGTTCACCCAGTTGATCCTCAATGCGGAGCAATTGGTTGTACTTCGCGATACGGTCAGTACGGGAAGGCGCACCTGTTTTAATTTGGCCTGCATTTGTTGCAACAGCGATATCAGCAATTGTGCTGTCTTCGGATTCACCGGAACGGTGAGAGATTACAGCTGTGTATCCTGCACGTTTAGCCAACTCGATAGCATCAAATGTTTCAGTCAGCGTACCGATTTGGTTTACTTTGATCAGGATGGAGTTACCGATGTTTTCTTCGATACCTTTACCCAGACGCTCTGTATTGGTTACGAACAGGTCGTCACCAACCAATTGGATTTTGTTGCCCAGTTTTTCAGTGAGCAATTTCCAACCTTCCCAGTCATCTTCGGAGCAACCATCTTCGATGGTGATGATTGGATATTTATCAACCCAAGAAGCAAGCAGGTCAACGAATTCAGCAGAAGTGAAGGATTTGCCTTCGCCTTCCAGTGTGTATTTTCCATCTTTGTAGAACTCAGTGGAAGCAACGTCCATACCGAGGAATACGTCAACGCCTGGTTTGTAACCAGCTTTTTCGATCGCTTCGATAATAGTGGACAGAGCTTCTTCGTTGGATTTGAAGTTAGGAGCAAAACCGCCTTCATCGCCAACAGCTGTGTTCAAACCTTTAGAGTTCAGTACGGATTTGAGGTTGTGGAAGATTTCCGCACCAATACGCAAAGCTTCTTTGAAAGTAGGAGCTCCTACAGGCAGAACCATGAACTCTTGTACGTCAACGTTGTTGTCCGCATGTGCGCCACCGTTAACGATGTTCATCATTGGTACTGGCAGTTGTTTAGCGTTAAATCCGCCCAGGTAAGTGTACAGTGGCAGACCCAGAGCTTCAGCAGCAGCGCGAGCTACAGCCATAGATACCGCCAGAATTGCGTTTGCACCCAATTTACCTTTGTTATGTGTACCATCAAGCTTGATCATCAATGTGTCAATTTCCACTTGGTTTACAGCGTCCAAGCCGATAACTTCAGGAGCGATGATTTCATTCACGTTTTTAACAGCTTGCAGAACGCCTTTACCCAGGTAGCGGGATTTGTCGTTATCGCGAAGCTCTACAGCTTCGTGAGCGCCTGTAGAGGCACCAGAAGGAACGATGGCACTACCGATAGCACCGGATTCCAGATATACTTCCACTTCAACAGTTGGGTTACCACGGGAGTCGAGGACTTCGCGAGCGTACACGTCAGAAATAATAGTCATTTGTACTTAATCTCCTTTGTCGATCATGATTTATTGGTCAAGCCTATACTTATTAAATCAAGCTTACTTGCGGGATGCAATCATAGATTTTCCTGTCATTTCCGCAGGCTGCGGAAGCTGCATTAAATCCAGAAGCGTCGGAGCTACGTCAGCCAGTATTCCATGCTCACGCAAAACGATATTTTCATCAGTCAAAATGAACGGAACCGGGTTAGTTGTGTGAGCTGTGAACGGACGTCCCTGCTCGTCAATTTCCATATCCGCATTACCATGGTCGGCAATGATGATAACAGTGCCACCTTTGGCTTTAACCGCATCTACAACACGTCCAACACATTCATCCGTCGTCTCTACCGCCTTGATCGTTGGCTCCAGCATGCCGGAGTGCCCAACCATATCCGGATTGGCAAAGTTCAGGATGATCGCATCATGCTTGTCGGCTTCGATCTCCTTAACAGCAGCATCCGCAACCTCGTACGCGCTCATTTCAGGCTGCAAGTCATATGTAGCCACTTTAGGCGAGTTAATCAAAACACGAGTTTCGCCAGGCAGTTCTACATCACGACCGCCACTGAAAAAGAAGGTAACGTGCGGATATTTTTCGGTCTCGGCAATACGCAATTGCTTTTTATTGTTCTGCACCAATACTTCACCGAATGTGTTATCCAGGTTTTTCGGTTCGTAGGCTACGAAGCCTTCAACCGTTTCACTGAACAATGTCAGACAAACAAAGTGCAAATCTTTAGGCAATTTCGGTCCGCGATCAAAGCCACGGAAATCCTTATTCGTAAATACCTGAGACAATTGAATCGCACGGTCAGGACGGAAATTCAGGAAGATTACTGAGTCATTGCTTTCGACCAGCCCTACAGGGCTTCCGTCAGCCTTCACAATAACCGTCGGCTCCACAAATTCGTCGAACACCGATTTTTCATACGATTCTTTCAATGCTTCCATTGGATCTGTATATTGAGGACCTTCGCCGTACACGATTGCACGGTAAGATTTCTCTACACGCTCCCAACGTTTGTCGCGGTCCATGGCATAATAGCGTCCTTGTACAGTCGCGATTTTACCAATACCCACTTCCTGAATTTTGGCGATCAGCTGCTGCATGAAGTCCACGCCGCTGTCAGACATAACATCGCGTCCATCCATAAATGCATGAATGTATACTTCTGTTAAACCTTCTTTTTTCGCCAGATCCAGCATAGCAAACAGATGGCTAATATGGCTATGCACGCCACCATCGGACAAAAGTCCGTACAGATGAAGCTTCGTGTTGTTCTTTTTGGCATGCTGTACTGCTTTAAGCAAAGTTTCATTCTGGAAGAACTCGCCTTCGCGAATGGACTTCGAAATGCGGGTCAAACTCTGATATACAATCCGGCCTGCGCCGATGTTCAGGTGACCTACTTCGGAGTTACCCATTTGCCCTTCCGGCAGACCTACCGCTTCACCAGACGCTGTAAGCGTTGAATGAGGGTATTGTCTTAAGTATTTGTCGTAGTTCGGCTTGTTCGCCTGTGCAACCGCATTGCCTTCCACAGTTTCGCGCAGTCCGAATCCATCCATAATAATTAAGGCTACCGGTTTTGGTACTGTCATCTTACTTCGCCCCCTCAACAAGCGCGATGTAAGACGCTGGTTGAAGACTAGCGCCACCTACAAGTGCGCCGTCGATGTCGCTTTGGCCCAGATATTCAGCCACATTTTCAGGTTTCACGCTGCCACCATACTGAATCCGTACAGCATTCGCTGTATTTTCATCGTACAGTTCTTTCAACAAACTACGGATATAGGAAATGACTTCATTCGCATCCTGCGAAGTGGAGGATTTACCTGTTCCGATGGCCCAAATTGGTTCATAAGCAACAACCACTTGTGCAGCCTGATCCTTAGCCAAACCAGCAAAAGCCGCTACAGTTTGCACTTTTACAACCTCTTTGGTTTGACCGGCTTCACGGTCTTCCAGCTTTTCGCCTACACATACGATCGGAGTCAGGCCGTGGCGGAATGCCGCATGAACCTTTTTATTCACGGTTTCGTCTGTTTCGTTAAAATATTCACGACGCTCGGAGTGTCCGATCACAACGTAGTCTACGCCCAGATCTTTCAGCATCCCGCCGCTGATTTCACCTGTAAATGCGCCGTCTTCTGCAAAGTGCAGGTTTTGTGCGCCGATTTTGATAGATGTACCTTTTACTGCTTCAACCAGAGCAGGAAGATTCGTAAATGGTGCGCAAATCACGCTTTCCACTCCTGCAACCTCTGCTTTGCCTTTGATCTCTTCGATGAAAGTTTTAGCTTCTGGTACGGTTTTAAACATCTTCCAGTTACCCGCGATAATCGGTGTTCTCAATGGTTTCAACTCCTAACTATTAGGTGCCCTAAAGCGTTTATTACGCGCAGTGCGTTTGATTACTTATCGTTGAGTGCAACAACACCCGGAAGTGCTTTGCCTTCCATAAATTCAAGGGATGCGCCGCCGCCAGTAGAGATATGATCCATTTTGTCAGCCAGATGGAACTTCTCAGCCGCTGCCGCAGAATCACCGCCACCAATGATGGTGTATGCTTCTGTTGTTGCGCAAGCTTCCGCTACTTCACGCGTACCGCCAGCGAAAGGCTCCATTTCAAATACACCCATTGGTCCATTCCAAACAACCAATTTGGAGTTTTTGATAACATCTGCATAGATTTTACGAGTTTTCGGTCCGATGTCCACGCCTTCCCAATCTGCAGGAATGCCGTCGATGTCCACAATGTTCGTGTTCGCCGTAGCGCTGAAATCGTCAGATACAACAATATCAACCGGAAGGTAGAAGTTTTTGCCGAGTTTCTTCGCTTTTTCGATAAATCCAAGAGCTACGTCCAGTTTGGATTCATCCAGTAGGGATTGACCCACTTCATGACCTTGAGCTTTAAAAAATGTATAAGCCAAACCGCCGCCAATGATTACGTTATCTGCAATGTTCAGCAGGTTGTCAATCACGTCGATTTTGTCTTTTACTTTGGAACCGCCGATAATGGCTGTAAAAGGACGATCTGGGTTTGAAAGAGCTTTACCGATTACAGACAATTCTTTCTCCATCAGCAAGCCGGAAACAGCCGGAAGAAGATGCGCGATACCTTCTGTGGAAGCATGAGCACGGTGCGCTGCACCAAATGCATCATTCACGAAAATGTCAGCCAGTTCAGCAAATTGCTTTGCCAGTTCAGGATCATTTTTCTCTTCTCCTGGATAGAAACGTACATTTTCAAGCAACAGCACGTCGCCGTTTTGCAGTTCAGCCACTTTCGCTTTAACAGCCTCACCAACTGCTTCGTCCACTTTAACAACAGGCTTTTTGAGCAGTTCAGACAAACGCACGCCAGCAGGAGTCAGACGCATGGATTCAACAACCTGACCTTTTGGACGTCCAAAGTGACTTGCCAAAATAACTTTTGCACCTTTTTCAATCAGGTAGTTAATCGTTGGCAAGGTTTCACGAATACGCTTGTCATCCGTAATTTTACCGTCCTCAACCGGAACGTTAAAATCTACACGAACAAACACCCGTTTTCCATTCAGTTCTATATCACGTACGCTCTTTTTGTTCATCTCCATATTCCTCCGCACCCTTTTAATTTTACGAAACAGGAATTTAAGGCACATTTTGATATATAAAGAGCGGAAACAATGACCTGTTTCCGCTCTATGATGTTGCGCGATAAGACTGTTCTTATTTAGCCAATTTAGCGAAGTATTCCAACGTACGGATCAATTGTGCAGTGTAGGACATTTCATTGTCATACCAAGCTACAGTTTTCACCAGTTGTTTGTCGCCAACAGTCAGGACTTTAGTTTGAGTTGCATCAAACAAAGAACCGAAAGTGATACCTTTGATGTCGGAAGAAACGATTTGATCTTCAGTGTAGCCGTAAGTTTCAGCATCGGAAGCTTCTTTCATCGCAGCGTTGATTTCTTCAACAGTTACGTTTTTCTCCAGAACAGTTACCAGCTCAGTCAGGGAACCAGTTGCTACTGGTACACGTTGAGCCGCACCATCCAGTTTACCCTTCAGTTCAGGAATTACCAGACCGATGGCTTTAGCAGCACCAGTTGTGTTAGGAATGATGTTTTCAGCTGCTGCGCGAGCACGACGGAAGTCACCTTTAGCATGTGGAGCATCCAAAGTGTTTTGGTCGCCAGTGTAAGCATGAATTGTAGTCATCAGGCCTTCAACGATACCAAATTTGTCTTGCAGTGTTTTGGCCATAGGAGCCAGGCAGTTCGTTGTGCAAGAAGCACCGGAGATTACAGTTTCAGTACCGTCCAGAATTTCATGGTTTACGTTGTAAACGACAGTTTTCATGTCGCCAGTAGCTGGAGCGGAGATAACAACTTTTTTAGCGCCGCCTTTCAAATGTTTCTCAGCAGCTTCTTTAGTTGTGAAGAAACCTGTGCATTCCAGAACGATATCTACGCCCAGGTCTCCCCAAGGCAGTTCTTCAGGGTTGCGGTTAGCCAAAACTTTAACTTCTTTACCGTTAACTTTGAAGAAGCCATCGTGTACTTCTACTTCTCCTTGGAAAGTACCTTGTGTTGTATCATATTTCAACAGATGTGCCAACATTTTGGAATCTGTCAAGTCATTGATTGCTACTACTTCAATACCTTCCACGTTTTGAATCCGGCGGAAAGCAAGGCGTCCAATACGTCCGAAACCGTTAATACCAACTTTAACTGTCATGAGTGAGTTCCTCCCAAAGTTCGTTTAGTTTAGTTTATATATTCAAGACAGACCCGAAAGCCCGTCAAGACAACACAATTCATAAATCTTTAACCATTCAAATAATGGCTTACAATTTCAGCAGCAGCGCCTTCGTCGGTGACAAGAATATCTTCCTGCCCGAAACGCAGCACTGCATGAATAGCGGCCGCCTTGCTCTTACCTCCAGCTACGCCTAGAACCGTCTCGGTACGCCTGATATCCTCCAAACGGAGTCCAAGCGTCAGCATTTTGTGAACAACGACGCCGTCTTCGTTAAAATAATAGCCAAACGATTCGGCAACCGCGCCCTCACTGCTGATCTGGGCAAAGGTTTCGGGGTCAAGCTTGCGTCTGCGTGCCATCGCTATGGCGTTGCCTATCCCGTGAATGATGATCCGACTCTCTCGAATCAGGCTCAATATATCCTGAATATTCGTATCTTCAAGCAGGGAGTTGTAAGCATGATTGCTGAGCAAATCCGGTACATGGAGCAGACGGTATTGTGAGCCGACCTTACGAGCCATTGTGGAAGCAATTGTGTTCGCCTGCATTTCCATGCTTTCTCCCAAACCCCCACGTGCCGGTACGAACCATCCGCCCTTAAGTGGGCCATTAGCAGGTAGTGTCAGTTGGTCCGCCACGTCGGCAATCGTCGTGCCACCTGTTACGGCGACCACATCCTCGTCGTCCATAACGCCCAGCAGCGCTTTTGCCCCAGCACGGCCCAGCTCCTGCTTCGTTAAAGGAGAAGCATCCGAATCCCCTGGAACGACAACCACCTTCCTCAAACCATAGGCTTGGCGAATCTGATCCTCCAATTGGGACAGGCCGAACAAGTTGTTCGCAATCGGCTCCAGCTGTTCCAGCAGATCCAGTCCTGCTTTGCTCACCTTCATGCCCACACTCTCAATCTCAATCAGCCCTTGGGCTTTAAGAAGATCGGTTTCGGCGCGCAACACGCGCTCGGTCATGTTTAGTGAAGCCGCCAGCGTTCTGCGTCCAATAACATCGGACAGCATAATCTGATGCAGGATTGTGTACCTTTTTTTCAAAACATCCATGAGGTCGGGCAGAAGCTGCTTCTGTATTTCTAATATCTTTCGCATGCTTTCCACTCCCGCACACTTCTAAGTTCTGTCTCTAATGCTATATCACTAACTGGTCTTAAAACGTCCCGGGTTAACTTTTTAAGTCCCACGTATATCTTAACCAATATTTGCTCTACATGCAAGTCTATCTGAACCTATATTTCTCAACTTTTTATGTGAATATGCGCACGTAATAAAAGCTTGCAATTCAATGCTGTATATCATATAATCAACTTTGTTTCCAATTAGCTGTGCGCCCGTGGTCCAACGGATATGACGTAGGCCTCCGGAGCCTGAGATCGAGGTTCGATTCCTCGCGGGCGCGCCATTTTCAATGAGTGTTTAAATGCTTCTATATACTATTTTAACCAACTAGAGCGCAGAGGGCTCTTTTTTTTGACCATTAGTTTGACTTTCTTTGACTTTTTGTTTGAAATTGTTTATCATGTGGTTAATACGGTAACAGTTTATAAATAGGGACGTGTAATCGGCATGTCCACCAAATCCATTAACGATATTAAAGGGAGGTTTTTTGACGTGAGCTATGTTCCTATGGTAGTAGAACAAAGTAACCGCGGCGAACGCGCCTATGACATTTATTCCAGACTGTTGAAGGATCGCATTATTTTGTTGGGCTCGGACGTCAATGACGTTGTAGCCAACTCTATTATTGCGCAAATGCTGTTTTTGGCTGCCGAAGATCCTGAAAAAGACATTCACTTGTATGTTAACAGCCCTGGCGGTTCGATCACAGCCGGTATGGCCATTTTCGATACGATGCAATATATTAAACCTGACGTGTCTACGATTTGTGTAGGTATGGCGGCTTCCATGGGTGCGTTCTTGCTGAACGCAGGTGCCAAGGGCAAACGTTTTGCTTTGCCAAACAGCGAGATTATGATTCACCAACCGCTGGGTGGCGCACAAGGTCAAGCAACGGATATTGAAATCCGCGCCCGCCGCATTCTGAAAATGCGCGACAAATTGAACCGCATTCTCGCAGATCGCACAGGCCAACCACTGGAGCGCATTGAAAAAGACACAGACCGTGACTATTTTATGTCCGCAGATGATGCCAAGGAATACGGTATTATTGATAAAGTGCTAACTAGCTCCTCTCCAGAAGGTGTATAAGAGAACGAATTATTGCCTCTGAATAGCTGGTAAACCAAAAAAGCTGCCCCGGATGATTGTATCCGGTAGGCAGCTTTTTTTTGGGTTTACTGTTCTTTTGGGTATAAATAATCCAAATGATTCATTTGTACTATTCATTCTGTCCAGCAAAAGGCTTGCTGCCTTGAGGCAACAATTGACCAAACGAATAAGTGAACTCAGGAATACCATACGCATAAGGCCCATACTCATACAAGTCAAACACAATCGTCACACCGCTATTCGTTACATAAAAATTCGGATTAGCCGCAATATCCTTGAAGCCACCAAAACCGCCTTCATTCACCATTGGACCATTAATTTTTTTCTTCAGGTCGCTATTAAGAAACTGTTTGTAATTAGGATTAGCCTTCAGCACGTCAGACAATTGCAGCAATTTCCCATCAGCGAGTGAGAACGTATATCCTTTACGGGCCGTCATACCATGAGCACCAGCCGTATCGGAGTAATCCTCCATAATGATGCTCAAAATCCCTTGTTGGTTATAGGCAATAGCAAAATCATTACTGAAAGTGTACGGTCTTTCTACTGTAGGTTCACCCTCTGCTACTTGCTTTTTGCCTGCTGCCAGTATTCCCTCCGCTTGCTTTTTGAGCACGCTATTAATGGCCTGCTGAGCTTCAGGGTTTAGCTGGCCACCGCTGATTTGCGGGTACTTAACCTTGTAGGAAACCTTTGCATCACTCGAAACCGGAAGAGATTGGGACGTAATCGTGATCGGATTTAGCTGACTTTTACTCAATGTTACTGTTTTCTGAGCTGCATTCCACTGAGCATCGATACCCAGATAGTCTTTCAGCAAACTCATAGGAATGTACAGCTTCCCGGCGATCTGTTTGGCGATCATACTACGCGTGCTGATTCCGTTAACATTGACATAGGGACCATCAGAGGAAGAGGACATGATGTAAAGCTTGTTGTACCCGCTGCCTACGGTATAAGTCGCTGTTTTGGCATCATAACTCACCGGAATCCCCAGGCTGTCGCGCAAAGCTGCTACGGGAATCAATGTGCTTCCGTTCACCTGAATCCCTTTGGTGACCAACGTTTTACCATTCCATTGGATAGAAACACCTGGTTGCTGTACTGTAGTCTGTTGTTTGGATGAAGCTGCCTCGATATAGGAAACAGGAACAACTACGACTCCTACTAAAATTCCCGCTGCTAGCAGTGCGGAGCCCCATTTTTTTGTATGCTTGTTCATATGTAGTATTCCTCCTGTTTTAGATGTGTACTGTGTATTGATTACTTTACTTATTATATCTATACCCCAATGTTCGTTGTTTACAATCTGTACACTCTCCGATTTCAATCTGTACATCTAGGGGGCCCAGCTATTACAGACTCATTACAAAATAGTTTCGACATATAAAAAAGCCAGCAAGTCATCCTGCAAATAAAGCAGGACGCTTGTAGCTTCGTTATAATCTGTACTAGTTCAATTCGTATTGTGCCGATACTTGGACCTTCACAGTCACTTGACCGGATTGTATTTCTGTTCCGCCGCCTGTATCCAAGAGCGCTTTACTCATAGCAGCCTCACGTTGTGTGAAGATTTGGGCATCTCCCCCATCTACTGTTACGTTCAGGAGAGTTCCAAGCCCTCGTTTGGTTGCCTTCGCTACAGCATTCGCTTTGGATTGAGCATTTCCCAACGCCTTTGCAATGGCTTCTTCTTCATAAGCTGAAGAGTTCTCTACTGAAAAACGCACGTTATCCACGTTGTTCGCTCCAGACTGTGTGGCCCCATCCAGCAATTGACCGATTTTATCCAAATCACGGTATTTAACGGAAAGTGTATGGTTGGCAATATAGCCTTTAAGCTTCTGTCCAGCTTTTTCGTCGTAGGTATAGTTAGGCTGCACGTAGAACTGGCTCGTCTGAATGTCGTCCGCACTGATGCTCCACTTTTCTTTCAGCAGTTGTGTGACCTTACTTATTTTAGCGGCGTTGGCTTTTTGGGCAGCGGCTGCTGTATTTCCTTCAGATTGTACGCCAATGGATAGATAGGCAATATCGGGTTTAACCAATACTTCCCCGCTGCCACTCACATTAATTACACTGCTTACCGTCGTAGATGTTGACGCGGCATAGGCGCGATCTGCTCCTGTCCATAATCCTCCCGCTACTACTCCTGCCAATAATGCTCCTGCCAGAACTGCTGTATTTGCAGCTTTTGTCCAATGTTTCATCATATTCGCCCTCTTTTCTTGATGATGTGTGTACCTTCCAGACGGAAACAAAGGGAAAAGGTTGCAGTTAGGCACCATATTTCCGAACAGAGTACCACCACAGGATGTAAATCACTTGTAGCTTGGGCCAAACACAGCAGTGGTATTAAAGAGACCCCCATTGGAGCAGCCCAGCAGGGGATTGACCACTCTGTTTTTCCGGATACAAAAAAAGCCCCCAAAGGGGCTTTTCACTAAGAGCTTTACCATATCACAAAGCAGATGTTTGTTTATTGATTTTCTAGCTCTACTTTACTAACCAGACTTACTAAAGCGTTTACAGCCTGCTCGGCGTCCGCACCTTCAGCACTAATGTTAATTTCAGTACCTGTACTGATGGCAAGGCTCATAATACCCATAATACTCTTGGCATTAACCTTTTTGTCTTCTTTTTCCACAAAAATCTCAGATGAATATTTATTCGCTTCCTGTACGAACAACGCAGCAGGTCTGGCGTGCAGTCCTGTTTTCAAGCGTACGACTACCGGATGTTTTGACATGTCAGCTTACCCCCTCATCAAATAAATCTGGACACTACTTACTCCATTTTATTTATCACATTATAACATTAACCCGGGACAGACACTAGAAAAAAAACTAAAAAAACCGGAGCAGAAGCCCCACAGACACTCCTTTTATGGAATCAGGCCGTTTTCTCCCCTGATTTTGTCAGCCATCTCGTCAATTTTGCGAAGACGATGATTTACACCCGATTTACTCACGACCCCTTTGAGCATTTCCCCGACTTCTTTCAAATTCAAATCAGGATGAGCGAGACGTATTTCCGCCACCTCCCGCAGCTTATCTGGCAGCGTATCCAGCCCGACTTCCCTCTCCAGCAACTTGATATTCTCAATTTGCCGGACAGCAGCTCCAATCGTCTTATTCAGATTAGCCGTTTCGCAATTAACAATCCGGTTCACGGAATTTCGCATATCGCGCATGATGCGGACATCCTCGAATTTGAACAAAGCCTGATGCGCACCAATGATGCTGAGTAGCTCAATGATCTTTTCGCCTTCCTTGATGTAGAGAATAAAGCCTTTTTTTCGCTCAATGCAGCGGGCATTCAGATGAAACTCATTCGCCAGATCGACCAGCGCCTGGCAATGCTCCTCATACATCGAGGAAATCTCCAGATGGTAAGACGATCCCTCCGGATTGTTCACAGAGCCGCCTGCCATAAAAGCGCCACGCAAATAAGCCCGCTTACAACAGTTTTTCCGAATGATATCCCGATTAATCCCGACCGTGAACAAGAACCCTTCTGATACGATGTAAAGATCCTTCAACAGCTCTTGTACACCGCTTGGAATGCGGACAATGTACACGTTATTTTTTTTCAGGCGCATTTTTTTCCGTACAAGCAGTTCAATATGAACTTGAAAATGCTTTTTGATTAAGGAGTAAATCCGCCTTGCAATCGCGGCATTTTCTGTGGACACGTCCAATATCACCCTTTTGTTGGACAGTTGTACGGACCCGAGCATACGTATGAGCGCAGATAGTTCCGCTTTTTCACAGCAGGGCTGGCTTTCAATCATCGTAAGCTCTTTTTTTGTTTGTGCCGCAAAGGACAAGGGACTCACCTCCTTCTTAATATCCAGTTTTGTACCAATTGGTAAATGTGCTGGCTCAGTTTGTCGGCATCATGCCGTAAATAGGTGCGGAACAGAACAAGCGTATCTGCCACCACTTTATACCCCCGCTCAGTCAGCTCTCCCATGTCTACTTGAACTGGCTTGGCACCCTGCTCGGCATACATTTCCTGTACCTGAGGCGGAATTTCACCATTATTGACGATCACATAATCAAACAGATGATGCCCTACATGCTCATAAATAGCCTGCAAGTGGTCCCCCACTGTATATCCATCCGTTTCGCCCGGCTGAGTCATAACGTTGCAGACGAATATCTTGATAGCGTCTGATTTCACCACAGCCTCTGCAAGCTTCGGTACGAGCAGATTCGGCAAAATGCTGGTGTACAGACTGCCAGGACCAATCAGGATCGCATCGGCCTCATTAATGGCCTCTACAGCCTCAGGCAACGGCTCCACGTGAGTCGGTTCAAGAAAAACACGTTTGATTCTGCCGCCCGCTTCCGGGATTTTGGATTCACCGGTAACCACCGTGCCATCCTCCATTTCGGCACTCAGCACAACGCCTTCTTCAGCCGCCGGCAGCACACGCCCCCGTACAGCAAATACACGGCTAAGCTCACGCACCGCCGTCACAAAATCTCCTGATATATCGGTCATCGCCGCCAAAATCAGGTTGCCCAGACTATGGCCTGCCAATCCTGATCCTGCACCGAAACGGTATTTCAGCATATCGGACATCACCGGCTCTACATCAGCCAGTGCAGTCAGCACATTACGAATATCCCCCGGAGGGGGCATTTGTAGCTCACTGCGCAATATCCCGGAGCTTCCACCATCGTCAGCGACTGTAACAATAGCCGTAATATCCAGCGGCTTTTGTTTCAACCCCCGCAGCATGACGGACAAGCCGGTTCCGCCGCCCATAACAACAATACGAGGGCGCTCCCGTTGTGATCCGGTCTCTTTCATGTTTTCACCTCTTTAATGCCGGTCGCGATCAGCATCCCGATGTGAAACAGAAACCGATTCTGTTTCACTGGCACCCAGCATTTTTCCTAAATATTCAGATATCGCGACAGAACGATGCTTACCGCCGGTACAGCCGATACCGATAATGACCTGGCTCTTGCCTTCCTTGCGGTATTGCGGAATCAAAAAATGTAACATATCCAACAGTTTGGTCAGAAATGCCTGAGTCTCAGGCCATTTCATAACATAATCATACACATCGCTGTCCTGTCCGGTGTGTGGTCGCAATTGGTCCACATAGTGAGGATTGGGCAGGAAACGCACGTCGAATATAAGATCGGCATCAATGGGAATACCATATTTGAAGCCGAACGAGGTAATGTTTACGGAAAGCATACTGCTCTCCAGATGAGAAAATCGGGAAATAATTCGCGCCTTTAAGGTTGCAGGCTTCATCACACTTGTATCAATGACTTGTGTTGCCGAGCTTTTCAGCTCTTCCAGCATTTTGCGCTCCAGTCGTATTCCGTCCAAAGGCATACCATCCGGAGCAAGCGGGTGGCGGCGGCGACTTTCCTTGTATCGTTGTACGAGAACACCGTCATTGGCATTCAGGAACAAAATTTCACAATGAATCGTAAAATGATCCTTAATATAGTTCAATGATTCCGACAAAGCCGTAAAAAATTCTCGCCCACGCAAGTCAATTACCAGCGCCACTTTGCCTATCTTACCGTTGGACTGCTCAATTAATTCAGCAAACTTGGGAATCAGCACAGGCGGTAAATTATCAACGCAGAAGAAGCCCAAATCTTCCAGGCTTTGCACTGCAATGGTCTTCCCTGCGCCTGACATTCCCGTAATAATAATGAGTGTTGCCCACGGCGCAGCGTTTTTTAAGTTGTCTGTCATATGGACTTCCCTCTCCTTTTGCTTCTTCGCTCTATGTCAGTAACCTATGGATCAGGAGCGCAGCAGCAAACCGGCTGCTCCTACGATACCTGCGTCATTGCCAAGCGATGCCGGAACAATAGATACCCCTTGCTGGAGCGGCTCAGGTGCCAGTTTGGCAAATACCAGACGCATCTCTTCGAACAAGAAATCACCCGCTTTGGAAACACCCCCGCCTACAATAAACAGCTCCGGGTTTAACACGGTGGCAACCGCTGCCATAGATTTTCCCAAATAAAAGGCAGCCCGCTTCACAATACGCAGCGCGACCTCATCCCCGGCCTTGGCCGCATCAAATACTTCCTTGGCGGCGATTTGAGCTTCCAGCGCCAGAGAAGTCCGATCTCCACGTTCCACAGCGTCATTTGCCATACGGATAATGCCCGTTGCAGAAGATACGGTTTCCAGACAACCCATTTTGCCGCATCCGCACTGAATGGCCTCCAGATCCGGTACGACGCTCATATGGCCAATTTCTCCAGCCATGCCTGAGAAACCTTGATATATTTTACCATTAATAATAATACCACCGCCTACACCCGTACCCAGGGTATAACATACGCAGTTTTCTATGCCTTTGCCCGCCCCGGCCCAAGCCTCGCCAAGTGCAGCGACGTTAGCATCATTGTCTATTTTTACAGGCTTGCCAATCCGTTCCTCCAACAGCGCACGGATCGGTACGTCACGAAAGCCAATATTGGGAGCGAGGACTATAATACCTTTGCGAACATTCGTAAAACCAGCAACGCCCGCTCCGACACCCTTCAGTTGATCCCATTCATAGGGAGATTGCTCAACAATGTGCCGCACATATTTTTCGATATTGCTGATCACAACGTCTACGCCCTTAGCTGTTTCCGTTGGTCCTTCATATGTGTGCAAAAGCTGTCCGTCTTCATTACAAATGCCCACCTTGATTGCTGTACCGCCCAAATCGACACCCACATAGATACTTTCAGACATGTTCCAAGCCACCTTTATGTTTACTTAAAAACTGTGTATGAAATATATGATTAAAATCTTGACTTCATAATAGTTACCTACGTTCCAACTATAATTGAAGCCCCGGTTACGGTCAAGGACACTTCCCTGTTGGAAAGCGCAGAATTAGCGGAACTTCAGGTCTCATCATCCATAAAAAGGAGAAAGCCTGTGCAGATGCAGCAGGCTTTCTCTTCCTGAATCTAAGGCACGGCTTAACTGGGCCTATCAATCGCCCTCACCTTAGCCATAATTGTATCCTGTAGCTTTCTTTATTGATCCAGTGTTTCGCTCCAGTCATGAACAGAGCTGCCTTCGAGGTATTTCTCGCAATCCATAGCCGCCATGCAGCCCGTTCCCGCAGCCGTAATGGCTTGACGATAACGGTTATCCTGCACGTCCCCGCAGGCAAATACCCCGGGAATGTTCGTTTCTGTCGTTCCTGGCTTCACTTGAATATAACCATGATCGTCTGTACTGATTTGACCGTTCAGGAAGCCCGTATTAGGCGTATGTCCGATGGCCACGAACACACCGTCTGCCTCGATCAGCTCATCCTGGTTCGTCTCATTATTGTGTACCTTCAAGCCCTTTAAACCCGTTTCTCCCGTTACGACCTCCAAAGGAGTCCGATTTAACGCCCAATGTACTTTTTCATTTTCCCGTGCGCGATCCTGCATAATTTTAGACGCCCGCAGCTCATCACGACGGTGAACCAAGGTTACACTGGAAGCAAACCGGGTCAGGAAGCTCGCTTCCTCCATGGCTGAATCGCCTCCGCCTACTACAACGATCTTTTTCTCACGGAAAAAGAAGCCGTCGCAGGTCGCACAAGTGCTGACTCCGCGTCCAACATTGTCCTGCTCACCCGGAATACCGAGATATCTGGCGGACGCGCCTGTAGCAATAATCACTGACTCCGCCTCAATGATGCCTTTTCCCTCTACCTTCACTTTAAAAGGGCGCTTGCTGAAATCCACTTCCTCTACCCAGCCGGAAGTAAATTCAGCGCCAAAGCGTTCGGCCTGCTTGCGCATGTTATCCATCAACTCAGGTCCGAGGATGCCTTGCTCAAAACCCGGGAAATTTTCAATTTCGGTCGTTGTGGTAAGCTGCCCGCCGGGCTGCATTCCCTCAATGATCAGTGGATTCATGTTCGCGCGCGCCAAATAAATAGCGGCTGTGTAGCCTGCAGGACCTGTACCAATAATTATGGATTTATACATACGTTTGTTGCCTCCTTTAAGTGGTGTTTGGAGCAGGTCTCAGACCCGCTTTTTAAACGTGGAGAGCGGCTGTTTCATCTTCTGTTTGATACCGCACACGCTGTCAATCTGGCGTGCATAGCGACTTACGGTCGATACGGAAATACCATAACGGTCAGCTACTTCCTGATAGGTCACCGGATGATGGTGCATTTTGGCTGTCAAGTATTCCAGCGCCGCTGCCCATCCCTCAGTATGCAGAACAATTGGGACTTCCGGGGCAAGCCGATCCAGATATTCCAGCCAAAGTGACCTCAAATCGCGCTGCATGACCGGATCAGACTTGCTCATAACGGCAAGTACCTTATCCAGCACTGCCTGCCATTCCGGATGGACAGTTGAATGGACAGACACCTCATCTTCGGATACGTGGTGAACCTTCTCTGACTCTGGTCGCAAAAGTCGTTCCGTTTCCTGATTTGTCTCTTGTATGTCCTTAACTGACGGCTCCGTCAGCTCTTGCAGCACCTGCAAGGCGCGCCGTTTCAACTCGTCTTCCTGATCCGGGTCTTCTACGAAGGACTCCAATGCCTGTCGCACCTCATCGTCACCGATCAGGCTTAGCGCCTGAATGACTTGAAGCTGGGTCGCTCGATCGCCGTGGCGCAACGCCCAGAAGAAGGAAGACCGGATTAGCGGATCTCGCTTCATACTGTCAGGCACCTGGTCAGCTCCGAACTTCTCCCACATGCGGAATTGCTCCTCAAAGGGGAGATGGTAATGGTAGCTGAGTACTTGCAGCGGTGTACCCTCCTGCTGGAGCTCCTCCAGCCGGGACAGGAAAAACCGTGGAACTTCCGAGGAAGCATCCTGCTTTTGCAAATGACCCCACAACCGCCGGGCTTCCGCATATCTTCCCGTATTGCTGGCAGCCACCGCCGTATAATGGTACAGGGAGGCATCATCATTATTCTCTCCGTCACCTTGAAGCAACCTGCGAAAATGTCTGTAGGCCTCCTCATGACGTCCAAGAATCCCCATCGTAGTAGCCAGCTTGAATACCTGCTCCTCCTGAAATGGTATGGTGACCGTCAACGTTTGAATCAGACGATCCAATTCCGGGCCGCCGCCCTCATGCTGATAAAAGATCGCCAGGTTGCACAGCGCATGCAAATTACCTGGTTCATCCTCCAGCACCCGAAGAACGGTTGTCTTCGCATTTTGAAACAGTCCCATGTAGTAATACGCCAGCGCCAGATTGTTCCGCGCAGCGAACATGTCCGGCTGTTCCTCTGAAATTTGCTTAAGTAATTGGGCCGCCTGAGCAAACTTCCCTTCCTCCAGCAGGACACGGGCCTGATCATGCTCGACCACTCCCTGCCGGGCCTTAATGCGGTTCAGCTTAGTTGGACGGTCCAGCTCATAATAGAGCAGCTCCATCATTTCCTCGGCTTCATCGAGAAACTGTCCTTCTTCGTCCTCCTCCAAATACGTGACCAAGGCTTTCTCCGCTTCTTCAAACTGCTCCATATTGGCGTAATTATTCGCCATATAGAAGTAACACTCTGTCATCGACGGGTCTACGTCGCTCAGAACAGAGGACAGGATCTCATTCGAACCTGCATAATCCCCCATCTCTGATAATATACCCGCCATATTGCAATGATTCACCGGATTATCCGGTTCATATTCAACGGCTTTGCGAAAATATTTCAATGCCTTGTCATAATGATTGCGATCAAGCGAGCGCACAGCTTTCTCAAAAAAGAAAGATGCGTCGAAACGCAAAACAATAATCTTAGGGCTAGGTCCCGAAGCTCGCAGATGTTTCCCTTTCATAAATAACAAAGGCACCTCCTTTAACTGTAACTGGCATGTTCATACCCTTCAGTATACCACAACTTTAAAACGACTTGACAGTAGGGTATACCTCATTCCAAAAAACGGAACCCTGTCCTGACCCATCCGCTGGAAAATGAGTGGATAAGCCAAATAGCCGCACGCGCCTTCATGTGTAAAAAGGCAACGTTCGGCTGATTATCGGGCTATATATTAGGCAGAACATAGACCTCAAAACGTCAACAGTACGGACGAGCGCTCACGCTGCCGGAATACGGCAAGCTCACGGTATCCGACCTCATGCAGAAGCGCGCGCGCCTTCTCCAAATGCTCGGACAGCTTCGCCGGATCATGGGCATCCGAGCCTACGGTCAGCGGGATGCCTAGCGCCAACGCCTCCTCCAGCATGCGGCGGCTCGGGAACATCTCTGCACAGGGCTTGGATAGCCCCGATGCATTCAGTTCCATCGCCCGCCCGCTGCGGGCAACGGCCGAGAGTGTAGAGCGCTCCAGCTCACGCAGCTCCTCCGCTTCCTCCGGCTTCGGATAGTGGCCGAAACGCTTAATGACATCCAGATGGCCCATGATGTCATACAACCCGGTAGCTACCGCTTTGGAAACCGCATCGTAATAAGTCCGGTACACCTCCAGCACATTTTTGCCTTCCCAATGGTGTACCTGACGAAAATCCGTTACATCCCACTCCCCGAGAAAATGTACGGAGCCAATCACATAATCCCACGGATATGCGGTGATGATGTCTTCGATTTCCTGTTCCCAGCCCTCGATGTAGTCGCCTTCCAAGCCGACACGAATGTCAATCTGTCCCTTATAGCGTTCCTTTAATTCCAGACATTCTTCCACATATCGGGGCAGCTCTTCCATAGGCATCGCCATCTCCGGGTAATAGTCGGCCGGGTTAACATGCAATAGCGGCATGTGATCAGACAAGCCGAGCTGATCCAGCCCCAGCCGAATACCCTGCTGCACATACTCTTCCAGATTTCCTATCGCATGTCCGCAGCGGGCATGATGCGTATGATAGTCAATTTTCATGCGGCTCTCCCCTCTTTCAGCGCTACATCACCCATTTTAATCACGACGAGGACGCTCATGACGGCGGTTCAGCTCAGCCAGCACATCATCCAGCGGTAGTTTGCGCTCCTGTAACAGTACCAGCAAGTGATAAATCAGATCGCTGACCTCCAGACGAAGCTCCTCATTATCCTTATTCTTGGCGGCAATGATCGTCTCGGATGCTTCTTCGCCAACCTTTTTCAGAATCTTATCCACACCTTTGTCAAAAAGGTAGGTCGTATAGGCCCCTTCAGGTCGTGTCACTTCCCGCTCCTTAATGATTGCTTCCAGCTGGGCAAGCACCTCAAAGCGGTCTGTTGCAGCACGAGTCGTGCCCGTTTGAGTCGCCACCGACGCTTGGCCCCCGGCATTTTCCGAAGCAGGAGCTACAGCCGTTCCTGGCGCGGAAATATCACGGAAAAAGCAGCTCGTTGCTCCGGTATGGCAGGCAGGACCATTCGGAATGACACGGATGAGCAGAGCGTCACCGTCACAATCCAACTGGATAGAGGTGATTTTTTGCGTATTCCCCGAGGTTGCCCCCTTGTGCCACAGCTCCTGTCTGGAACGGGACCAAAACCACGTCTCTCCCGATTCCAGAGAAAGCTTCAGCGATTCTCGATTCATATAGGCCAGCGTCAATACTTGAAGCGTGGCATCATCCTGCACAATCGCTGAGACAAGTCCCGCTTCATTCCAGCGGATATTATCCAATACCTGTTCCAGAGATAGCTGCTGGTTCAATTCGTTGCTCATCGTATCTCCACTCCTCTGCGCTTCAAATCCCGTTTTAGCTCGGGAATTCCTATTTCTTTATAGTGAAAAATGGTTGCCGCTAAGCCAGCGTCCGCTTTACCCGCCGTAAACACGTCATAAAAATGCTCCTGCTTGCCCGCTCCACCGGAAGCAATGACCGGAATACCCACGGTATCCGACACCGCAGAGGTCAGCGGCAGGTCAAAACCATCCTTGGTTCCGTCCGCATTCATGCTGGTCAACAGAATTTCGCCTGCCCCCAGCCGTTCAGCCTCCTTGGCCCATGCCAAGGCACGGATACCGGATGGCGTGCGGCCTCCGTGCGTATATACTTCCCACTCGCCCCACGCCTCATTGTACTTGGCATCAATCGCAACCACGATGCATTGTGAGCCAAAGCTGCGCGCACCCTCCGCAATCAGCTGAGGGTTACGAACAGCCGCCGTATTAATGCCGATTTTATCCGCCCCTGCACGCAGGATGCGCTTCATATCATCGACATGGGATATCCCGCCGCCCACGGTGAAGGGAATGGCAATTTCCCCCGCTGTCTGACGAACCACCTCTTCCATAGTGGCCCGACCTTCAACCGAAGCGGAAATATCCAGAAATACGATTTCGTCCGCCCCTTCCCGGTCATAAAGCGCCGCCAGCTCTACCGGATCGCCTGCATCGCGTAAATTCACAAAATTGACGCCCTTAACTACCCTGCCATCCTTTACGTCCAGGCAGGGAATAATACGTTTAGCCAGCATGCCTACTCCCCCTATGCCTTTGCTACAGCTTGTACGGCGACCTGTAAATCAATGCTGCCTGTATACAATGCCTTACCCACAATAGCGCCGCCTACACCTTTTTGTGCATAGGCACTTAACGTAATCAGATCGTCCATCTTGCTGACACCACCGGAAGCAATTACGGTTCGTCCACTGCTTTTCGCAAGTGCCACGATAGCCTCCACATTCGGACCCTGCATCATTCCATCGCGGGAAATGTCCGTAAAAATGAACGTTTCCGCGCCCTTGGAGGCCAGCTCAGCCGCGAGTTCATCCGCCCGCACCTCCGAGGTTTCGAGCCACCCTCGTGTCGCTACATAGCCATTTCGCGCATCCAGACCGATCGCGATCCGGTCACCGTAGGTGCCCAGCACCGCTTCCGTAAAAGCACGGTCCTCAATCGCCGCCGTGCCCAAAATCACGCGGCTCACGCCCAGTGACAACAGCCGCTCCACATGCTCGCGCGTACGCAAGCCGCCACCTACCTGTACAGGTACCTGTACCGCAGACGCGATGCGTCCGATCAGCTCATCGTTCACGGGTTGACCCGCTTTCGCACCGTCCAAATCGACAAGATGAATGTAGGAGCCGCCCAAGCGTTCCCATTCCCGGGCGACCTCCACCGGATTTTCGTTGTATATCGTCTCCTGGTTATAATCACCCTGCACCAGCCGTACACATTTGCCATCGCGAATATCAATCGCCGGATATATCGTGAACAAAGTATGACCCCCTTGTGAGCTATTCAAAAAAACCTAAGTGTAATTACGCTCGCTTTTCCGCCTCCGCCATTTCCAAAAACTGGCGAAGCAGTCGCATTCCCATTTCCCCACTCTTCTCTGGATGGAACTGCATACCGTATACATGGCCTCTGCCCACGATAGCTGTTACCGGCCCGCCGTAATCGGTCACCGCCAACAAATCGCTTTCCACCTCCGGCTTGGCATGATAAGAATGCACAAAATACACATGCCCTTCCTCCAAGCCTTGCACCAACGGATGTTCCGGCTGCGTCATGCGCAGACGATTCCAGCCCATATGAGGCACCTTCACACCCAGATCAGGAGCAAAGCGCACGACCTCTCCCGGCAAAATATTCAGCCCCTCATGGCTGCCATATTCTTCGCCACGAGTGAACAACAACTGCATCCCCAGGCAAACGCCGAGCAACGGCTGTCCAGCGCTCGCGACCTCCTGAATGACCCGATCCAAGCCACTGGAACGCAAATGGTCCATAGCGTCTCCGAACGCCCCCACACCCGGCAAAATTACACCGCTGGCGGAACGTATCACTTTCGCATCTCCTGTTACTACAGCCTCATAGCCAAGACGCTCAACCGCCTTGCTCACACTATGCAGATTGCCTCTGCCGTAATCCACAATAGCAATGGACATGGACTACAGCACTCCCTTCGTCGAAGGCACTCCCGTCACCCGCGGGTCAATGGATGTCGCTTCATCCAGTGCACGTCCCAGTGCCTTGAACACCGCCTCGATCATATGGTGGGTATTTTGCCCGTAGTGAACAATGACGTGCAGCGTCATACGAGCCTCCAGCGCGAATTTCCACAGAAATTCATGCACCAGCTCCGTCGAAAAGCTCCCTACCTGCTGTGACGGATACTCCGCACGATACTCAAAATGCGGTCGGTTACTAAGATCAATGACGACCTGCGCGAGCGCCTCATCCATCGGTACAAAGACGCTGGCATAGCGCTTGATTCCTTTTTTATCACCTAACGATTCGAGTAAGGATTGCCCCAGACAGATACCAATGTCCTCCACGGTATGGTGATCGTCGATGTCAACATCCCCTCTGGCCTGTACGTTCAGGTCAAACTGTCCGTGCTTGGTGAACAAATCCAGCATATGATTCAGAAAAGGGACATCTGTCTCGATTTCGGTTTGCCCTGTGCCGTCTACCGCAAAAGATAGCTGAATATCCGTTTCGTTCGTCTTCCGGCTGACGCTGCCTGTACGTCCTGCACCGTTATTTTCATTCCCCATCGCCATCCACCGCCTTCTTCTCATTGTCCAATCGAACTTGTATCGCCCGTGCGTGACCTTCCAGTCCTTCATGGCGGGCAAGCTGCATAATTGTCTCTCCATTGCGTAACAGCGCTTCCTTGCTGTAATAGATCATACTCGACTTCTTGATAAAATCATCAATATCGACCGGAGAAGAGAACCGCGCAGTTCCATTGGTCGGAATAATGTGGTTAGGCCCGGCAAAATAATCGCCTACCGGCTCCGAGCTGTACGCTCCCAGGAAAATCGCTCCCGCATTTTCAATCAGACCCACATGCTCCATCGGATTCTCTGTCATGATTTCCAAATGCTCCGGGGCAAGTTTGTTCACAATCTGGATCCCCTCATGCAAAGTGTCCACGACAATAATCGCTCCATAGGCATCAACCGATGCAGCAGCAATATCTCTGCGCGGCAGCTCTGCTAATTGGCGCTGCACCTCGGCTGAAACTTCCTCTGCCAAGCGTTGCGAGGGCGTAACCAGAATGGCCGAGGCCATTTCGTCATGTTCTGCCTGCGAGAGCAGGTCAGCCGCTACATAAGAGGCGTTCGCCGTATCGTCAGCCAGCACGACAATTTCACTTGGTCCTGCAATACTGTCGATATCCACTGCACCGTACACCTCACGCTTCGCCAGCGCTACATAAATGTTGCCGGGACCGCAAATTTTATCGACCGGTTCAATACTATCTGTCCCGTAAGCGAGAGACGCAATCGCCTGTGCTCCGCCAACCCGGTACATTTCTGTCACACCCGCCTCTGCCGCAGCTACCAGTGTATATGAATCAATTCCCGCCTTGCCGCCTGTTGCCGGGGGTGTCACCATGACGATCTCCGGTACACCAGCCACCTGAGCCGGAATCACATTCATCAGCACCGAGGACGGATAAGCTGCTTTACCGCCCGGAACATACACGCCTACCCGCTTCAACGGTCGGATAATCTGACCCAGTAAGCTGCCATCCGGTTGTAAATCCATCCACGAATTACGTTTTTGCTTCGTATGAAAAGTACGGATATTGTCCGCCGCCTCCCGAATCGCCTGCAAAAAAGAAGGCTCAACCTTGTCATATGCCGCCTTCAATTCTTCCTCCGTCACACGGAGCTGCTCCGCCGTCAGCGATACACCATCGAACGATTCCGTATACCGCAGGACAGCCGCATCTCCCTCCTGCCGTACCGAACGGATAATCGCACGAACGGCTTCATTTTGCTCAGGTGTACCGTAATCTACCTCCCGCTGGAGATTGAAATCACGGGCTGATACGATCTTCATTTGTCCCTTCCCCCTTACTTGCAGCTTGCAGAATGTTCTCCTAACCTTTGACCTTTACCTTAGTCCCTGGGTGCCACCGTAGTCGGAATTACCTGATGTAGTCGGTCACACAACGCCTGAATCGGACCATTTTTCATCCGGTAGCTGACCCGATTGGCAATCAGCCGACTCGTAATATCCAAAATACTGATCTGCTCGACCAATCCGTTCTCTCTCAAGGTCTGTCCTGTTTCCACCATATCGACAATCCGGTCTGCCAATCCGATTAGCGGTGCCAGCTCGATAGAACCATTCAGCTTGATAACCTCCACCTGCTGGCCTTGCTCCCGAAAATACTGGGAAGCCACATTCGGATACTTCGTAGCCACCCGCTGACGAATACCCGGCTGCCAATCCGGCAAAGCAATGACTGACATTCGGCAACGGGCAATCCCCAGATCAAGCAGCTCATACACATCCTTGTTTTCTTCCAGCAAAACATCCTTGCCTACAATGCCGATATCCGCAGCTCCGTACTCCACATACGTGGGAACGTCGACCGGCTTCGCCATAATAAACTCCATTCCCAGTTCAGGCAGCGGAATAACCAGCCTGCGTGTATCATCTACATCTACTGGAATAGGAACCCCCGCTCGACGAAAAAGCTCAGAAGCCTGCTTATAAATCCGTCCCTTCGGCATGGCTACCTTCAGCGTCTCCGTCATGGCAATTCCCTCCCTTGTACCGGTTGTCTTTCTTCGACTGTGTAGCTGTAAACCTCTGCGTACAAGTCCTGTTGCTCGCGGCGGCGATCCTCAGGCCCACCACTCAGCCCTGTCACCACAGTCCGTCCTGCTCCACGAAGCTGTGCCGCGGCGGATAATGCCTCTCTGCGTCCCTGCTCGTCATAACGAATGAGCACTGGGCGTTTCGCCTCGATCTGAATACCGTCCACACCATCAACGATTCGGTTCGTCTTCAACGCGAATCCTGTGGCAGGAACGGAACGACCAAACTGCTGTAGCAGATTGTCATAGCGCCCTCCATTACATACGGGGAATCCGATTTCCGCCGCATACCCCTCAAAAGTCATTCCTGTATAATATGAAAAGTCTCCGATCATAGTAAGGTCAATTAGCACATGCTCAGACACGCCGTAACTCTCCAGCACTTCCCATACCTCGCACAGATGCGCAATGGATTGGATCGTCTGCTGATCGACGCTAAGACGGGTAGCCTGTTCGCAAATTTCTTTCCCACCGCGAAGCCGAAGAATAGCCTCCAGCTTATCCCGATGTTCAGTAGCCAACCCCAAGGCTTCAATTGCTGTCCGGTAGCCCACCACATCACGGTTCAATAACAGCTCCTTTAGCGCTTGCTGTTCAGCCTGACGACCCGGAATGATTTCCTCGAACAGACCGTTCAGGAATCCCACATGCCCCATGGCAATTTTAAAAGAGGACACCCCTGCCGCCTGCAATGATGCAATCGCCAGCGCCACGACCTCCGCGTCAGCCTCGGGCGAGTCATCGCCCACCAGCTCCACACCCGTCTGGAAGAATTCCGCTTCTCTTCCCGCCTCTTCCTCAATCGCCCGAAATACATTTGCGTGATAGGAGAGCCTAAGCGGTACTTCCTCTTCCTTCAAGAGCGACGATACCACACGCGCAATCGGCGCAGTCATATCAGATCGCAGCACCAGCGTGGTTCCCCGGTTATTGAGCAGCTTGAACAACTTCCGATCCGAAGTAGAACTAGCCACACCCACCGTATCGTAGTATTCCATCGTAGGCGTCATAATCTGACGGTAGCCCCAACGCTTCATGCATTCGAGTACATTCAATTCAATCGCCCGCAGCTTCGACACCGCACGCGGAAGGTAATCCCGAACCCCTACAGGGATTTCAAATCCTTTTGGCTTGGTCATCTCTATCACCTCATGATTTCGCAATATCTTTATCATGGTAAAGTGCTAATAAACTAAAGTATATTCGATATATTATCATGCCCTGCCTGTGAACGTCAACCGAACGGGTCAGCCCATTTTTAGAGCCGTATTGCGAAACGGTCCCCCTCTCTTATTTTATCCATTGCCGAATTCATGAATCCTATAAGAAAAACATCTATCGTCACGGAAGCAAGACCGCGCTTAGTGGAAGTTTTTCTTGCGATTATAGAATTGTTCAGCTCCGCTGAAAATTTATAAACGCTATAATCTAAAAAAAAGACTGTCAGCCTTTCAGCCAACAGTCATATCAACATATTCAACCACTCACCTGTTCACCTTTCCCCGGGACGGAAACTTTGGAACTGTGCCCAGGCCGACCCAGGAATAAGGTACATAACGGAAACACAGTGTCACAATCAGCCATGAGCCAAACAGCGCTAACAGCCAACCTCCGGCAATAGAAAAGATATACTCTATCGGCGTTCCATGCAAATTCAGCTTACGATACACTCGCAAGAGCGCCGGATGGAGCAAATAAATACCGAAGGAACAGGCACCCAGCCAACTGACCCAAGTTCGCAACGTATAGTTAGCGTGACGGTATAAGAAAGCCGAGAACTGAAACAGCACCAGCGCAGATACAAGAGCATGTGCATTACGTAACAGCTCATAGATCAACGAATCTGTATAGATCGCTTCCCGATACGCTACAAACCATATCTGCACATAGACTATGCCCAGCAACAGCCAAGCCGCCCACAAAACATACCAGCTGATTAGCTGTCCGCGACCGATTGACGTGCCTGATGATGGAAGAAGCCACTTTTTAAACTCTTCATATCCAATCGCTACCGCTGCCCCCAGAGCAAAATAACTGATATACGTAATCGCCAGGCCCCCTCTTTCCACCTGCCAAACGTACTTATTCAGCAATACAAAGCCCCATTGAATAACCAGCCCTGCTGACAAAATAATAATAGCCGTTCTCCGTGGACTAGATATCCATTGCCGCAAACGCTGTACTCCCCACAGCAACAGCGGGAAGACCAAATAAAATTGGATAATAATAATGACATAATACAGATGCGTGTACGCCTTTCCCGTTAACAGCACAAGCGGAAGATCACTAATCGGCATCAACCCGCGTGTTACCAAGGTCAAATAATAAATAAGAGAGAACAAAACATATGGCAACACAATAAACATCAACCTTTTCCGAAAAAACACCAGCATATTGCTGCCACGAAGCGGCCTATCCACATAATTGTAAAATAGAACAAACCCGCTCACAAAAATGAATGCTGGCACCGCAAAGCTACTAAACACATTTAAAAATAAAAATGGATAAAACAACAGGGAGTGACGTGCATCAATCAATGCCATTGAAGTCGCATGAATCGTAACCACGGCTGCGATCAATATTCCCCGGTAGATATCAAGCTCTGGTATACGTTCCTTTTTGACCAAATCAACACGCTCCTATATCGCCTGGCTACTACTATGTCTATTTTCTATTTTTAACTATAACCAACACGGTTTCCCTTACTTATTATACAAAAAAACAACACAAATAGGCCCCTTAATCCTTAAGGGACCTTTGTTGCTATGCTATTTACTATACATCCGTACCCGATCGTCTTAATTCGCGCAGTGGATTACCACCTACAAATGCTCCGGCCGGCACGTCTTTATGCACAACCGCCCCGGCGGCTACTGTAGCTCCATCACCTATAGTAACACCGGGCAGAATGGTCGTATTGGCGCCGATTAACACATTATTCCCGATCTTCACTTTACCAATACGATACTCCCGTATAAGGTATTCATGAGCCAGAATGGTCGTGTTATATCCAATCACCGAATTGTCCCCTATGGTAATATGCTCCGGGAAAAAAACATCTACCATCACCATCAGGCCGAAGGCCGCATGCTGCCCTACCTTCATCCCAAGCACTCTGCGGTAAATGACATTCTTCCAGGATAGCATGGGACAATACCGGGCGATCTGTATAAAAACAAAGTTTTTAATCCCTTTCCAGCGGCTTACCGTCCGGTAAATCTGCCACAGCGCATTGGGGCCTTCCACAGGATAGCGGTTAACCTTCCTCACGATACATCGACACCTTGAAGCACCAGCTTCAGTAAATCCCGCATATCATGCAAAATGTAATCCGGTCCATAGCCCCGTAGAGTTTCCTCACCCTTGAGCGACCAGGCTACACCCGCCGATTTCACACCTGCGGCTTGAGCCGATAGAATATCAAAGGAACTGTCTCCAACCATCAACGTATGCTCCGCTTTGGCGTTCAAGCCAGCCAGCGCCTTAAGCACAGGTTCTGCGTGCGGCTTCGGGTGCTCTACGTCGTCTACCGTCACGATATAATCCATAGAGGAGGTCATATCGAACAGATCAAGCACACGAATCGTAGAAGGACGTATTTTAGTCGTCACAACCCCCAGCTTGATTCCCCGCGCACGCAACTCCTGAATAACCTCGATGACATACGGAAATGGCTTCACCATTTGATCGTGATGGAGCAAGTTATAAGCACGATAGCCTTTAACCAGCTCAGACACATCCTTTAATCCCGAGAAGGTACGGAGTTGGTCATCCAGGGTTCCGCCCATATGAGGGATAATATGCTCCCGTGTCAGTGGGTCAGCGTCCGGGTGATTCAAAATGTGCAGAAATGAGTTGATAATCAGCTCATTCGTATCCATAATCGTACCGTCCAAGTCGAATAAAACCGTATTTATCATAGATGCTCCTTCTTGTCCTCGTCCATGTCTTCCTTGTGTAGCTTATCCGGCGCAGCCGTTGTCGGAGGAATCGTATCTTGACCCGGGCGGGAAGCCTGTTCCGGCGTGACGTCAGGTACCTGATCGACTCCTACCTTGCTGGAGACAATCGGATCGCTATATTTAGGAACAGATGCACCCTTACGACGACGAACCACGATGAAAATCACAGCAGCTACAACAATGAAAATAGGGAGCAGTTGCGAGATCCGTACATTACCGTAACTCGGGTCCAGATGCCCTGGTTCAAACCCCAGCCATACCATAGGAGACCACAAAGCATTCACAAAGGAAGCCAGCCAGTCTGGTCCCTGAAAAGCCAAACTGTCCGTCCGTACACGTTCGATGAAAAAACGGCCAATTGAGTACCAAATGAAGTAAAACGCAAACATTTCGCCTGCACGTACAAATTTCATACGTCGAATGACGAGTAGCAGAATCACACCTACAATACTCCACAGGGATTCATACAGAAATGTAGGATGGTGAAACACCCCGTTAACGTTCATCTGATTTACAATGAAATCCGGCAGATGCAGTTGATTCCGCAAAAACGCTTCTTCTGTCGGTCCACCGTAGGCTTCCTGATTGACAAAGTTACCCCAGCGCCCAATCGCTTGACCGATCAGCAGACCCGGCGCACAAATATCGGCAATCCGCCAGAAATTATAACCCTTATAGCGGAAATAGATGACTGCACATATAATCGCGCCGATCAATGCACCGTATATCGCAATACCGCCATTCCAGATTTTGAAAACATCCCATAGATTATCTCGATAATCTTCCCATTTGAAGGCTACATAATAAATACGCGCTCCAATAATAGCCGAGGGAACACCCAACAGCAGCATATCCATAAAAAATTCCTGCGGAATGCCAAATCTTCTACCTTCACGAATGGCGAGATATAAACCCACAAGCGCCGCCAGCCCCAAAATAAGCCCGTACCAATGGACCTTAATTGCCCCAATTGAAAAAGCAATCGGATTCAGCAGTAATGTTGCCGTTGACATATGTTTCTCTCACTCCTTGTTCTTCCTTACAAACGACTCAACCTTAATCCATATCTTCCATATCTTCAGAAATTGTAGCAGTCAGCTTGTTCGTAAATTGCAGAGCCGCGTTCACGCCCATCTGCTTCAAACGATAGTTCATTGCCGCCACCTCAATAATAACAGCCAAATTTCGGCCCGGACGAACTGGAATCGTAACGAGCGGAACATCCGTGTCAATAATACGTGTCGTTTCTTCATCCAAACCAAGACGGTCATACTGCTTATCCTGCTGCCATGCCTCCAGACGGACAACCAGCGTAATCCGCTTGTTGTTACGAACTGCACCTGCACCAAACAGCGTCATCACATTAATGATGCCCACGCCGCGAATTTCCAACAGGTGACGAATCAGCTCCGGCGCCGTACCATGCAACTGAAAATCGGACGTTTGCCGAATTTCCACTGCATCATCTGCTACCAGACGATGACCGCGTTTAACCAGCTCCAGTGCTGTTTCACTTTTACCAATGCCGCTACTGCCCGTAATGAGCATACCTACACCGTACACATCACACAATACACCATGGATGGTGGCCGTAGGAGCCAGCTTTCTTTCAAGAAAACCCGTAATGCGGCTTGATAAAATCGTCGTGGCCATATTAGTTCGCAATACAGGGACATCCCGCTCAGCGCTTGCCTCCACTAGTTCTGCGGGTACTTCCAGACCCCGTGTTATGATGATACACGGAGTCAGCTCCGTACATAGACGCTGCATCCGATCCTTTCTTTCCTCAGGAGGAAGCATACCGAGAAAAGCCAGCTCAGACCTTCCCAAAAGCTGCACCCGCTCCTGTGTGTGGTATTCAAAATACCCGGCCATCTCCAGCCCTGGACGATTCAAATCATCCACCGTGATCAGCCTGCGCAGACCTTTCTCACCAGAAATAACCTCCATTTGAAATTGCTGTACAAGCTCAGATACCTTTACCTTTTTAGCCATCGTATTCTCCCCTTCATCCTGCATGACCGGATTCTATACGTGATCTTATTTATGTAGCGTCACCCTATCAACCATACAGCCCATCGCCAGCCCATCCTGTGCCAGCTCAAGCCTCACCTTTTCAACATGATTTCGGGTTACCTCTGCTCATGCAGTTGGACTTGTCCAATGTTCGCCTTCAATAATCCAGCCAACAATCCATACCTGAGCCCAGACCCATACCAATGTACCCATCGTATCGGAATTTTCCAATGAATGCAATGCCGAAGCTGGAAGCTGTATGGGATATACAAAAAGAGCCGCCTTCCCCCGGCCGGGAAACTGCGACTCTCTTTCATCGGTTGATCTTATTCACCAACCAGAATGCTCAATTCTGATTCCTTATCAAAAATATGAACCTTGTTCATATCGACAGCCAACTTCGCTTTGACACCATCACGAGTATTGGAACGTCCGTCTACACGGGCAATAATCGTATCATTTCCCGCACCACTCAGGTACAACAACATTTCATGACCGAGATTCTCGGTAACATCCACAGTGGACATAAAGATCGTATTCGGAGAAGCCTCCAAAAATACAGGTTCTTCATGAATATCCTCAGGACGGATACCCAGGATAACTTCTTTACCGACATAACCCTTGGCTTTCAAAATCTGTCCCTTACCTTCAGGCACGAACAGATCCAGACCTGGTGCAGAAAAATGCATTGCGCCGTCCTTCTCAGCCAGCTTGCCTGTGATGAAGTTCATCGTAGGAGAGCCGATAAAACCAGCTACGAACAGATTTACTGGACGGTTGTACAGTTCATCCGGGGATGCAGCTTGTTGAATAATGCCATCCTTCATAACAACAATCCGGTCACCCATCGTCATCGCTTCGACCTGGTCATGCGTTACGTAGATAACAGTCGTTTCCAGACGTTTAGCCAGCTTCGTGATTTCCGCACGCATCTGACCACGCAGTTTGGCATCCAGATTGGACAATGGCTCATCCATCAAGAACACTTGTGGGTCACGTACAATCGCACGTCCCAAGGCAACACGCTGACGTTGACCACCTGACAGCGCTTTCGGCTTGCGATCCAGCAGATGCTCGATATCCAGGATTTTAGCCGCCTCACGTACACGCTTATCAATTTCGTCTTTCTTCACCTTGCGGAGCTTCAGACCAAAAGCCATGTTTTGGTATACGTTCATATGCGGATACAAGGCATAGGATTGGAAAACCATCGCAATATCGCGATCCTTTGGAGCTACGTCATTCACGACACGATCTCCAATGTACAATTTGCCGTCCGAGATTTCTTCCAGACCAGCGATCATACGGAGCGTAGTAGATTTACCACAACCGGAAGGACCGACCAATACGAGGAATTCTTTATCTTGAATGTCCAAATTGACATCAACAACCGTAGCTTTATCTGCACCCGGGTATTTTTTGAAAATATGCTCTAAGCGTACACCAGCCATAGCTTTTGCCTCCCCAAGATCAAGTTTTGAAATCGAATACATTTCTTACTTGTATCTTACCCTAGTACCCACTGCGTGGCTATTCGCAAACTGCACAAAAATGCTATTTCCTTTTTGTCACTTTGTACAATAGTAGAAAAAGCTTGACCAAAACCGCATCATTAAACGTCCGCACATCCAATCCGGTCTCCTGTTTAATTTTGTCCAAACGGTAGATCAACGTATTCCGGTGCACATATAGGCGCTTAGCCGTCTCACTCACATTACAATCCAGTTGAAAAAAGATATCCAATGTGGCCATCGTTTCAGTGTCCTCCAATATGACGGACGACCGCATCACCTGCTCCAGAAATTGCACACGTTGCTCCTTCGGAATACGGTTTAATAACCTCTCCAAATGCAACTCCCATGAAAAGTGGATGTGCTCTGTTACATGAAAAATTTTGCCAAGATGGATCGTCTCCCACAACAAATTCAGCTCTTTGGGAAGACTTTGCAATGGTATAGACGGCTTGGATACCGCCAAATGAAATACACCTACCCACTCATTTGCGATAAGCTCGTATAAACCCAGGCTGAAAGCCGTAAGAACCTCCTCCAGCGATTCCGCAAAATCCGCATCCCTGGTTTCGACATCCTTATCCCGGTCGTCGTCAGTTCCCAACAGTAGTTCCTTTTTAGCCATAATCAGCCAAGACTGTTCATCCAGTGGAGTAAGCAGCACATTCCCGCCAAAATAACTGGCTAACAATCGATGTAGCTGCGTGTAGGCAATAGCGCCTCCCTGTGTTCCTTCACCAGTCAGTACAATGGGAACCATACACGCCGACAGCGAATCCCGAAGCCCAAACTCATCAGGAACCTCTTCTTCATTCTGTAGGTTGCCAGCCTGCTGTATGAGCCACTGTCCAAAACGCCTCATTTGTTCTTCCTCAGCATATACCGGATTATCGGGTCGTTGCGTCCCCGTCCCATCCTGCCAGAATTGCTCCATGTTCCAGAGTAGCGCCTCAACCAGCTTCCGTTCACGATCCGTCAAATGCTTTGCCTCTACCGCAAAGGCAGCCAATTCTCCTGCTACCGCACGGAACGGAAAATATATTTTGCTATCACGTACAAATGACTTATCCGGTACAGCTGATTCTGCTGGCTGACCTTCTGCAATCATTTCCGGACACCAAGGCAGTATAGTAAAAGGTGCTTGAATAATATTCTGAAGCTGTTGCTGTATCCATTCCGTATCCAAAGCCACGCGATCACCACTTCACTTTTTTTAGAATAACCTCTAAGCGAACATAATGAACCTATTATAACCTGTCGATACCTTAAAATAAAAAAGCTAGTAAGAAACATAACCTAAATCCATGCAAAAAAGCATACAAAAAAAGTCATCAACTATAAGTTGATGACTTTCGATGAGCCATGAAGGGCTCGAACCTTCGACACCCTGATTAAAAGTCAGGTGCTCTACCAACTGAGCTAATGGCTCATAAAACTGGTGGAGGATGATGGATTCGAACCACCGAACCCGTAAGGGAGCAGATTTACAGTCTGATGCGTTTGGCCACTTCGCTAATCCTCCATATAAAGGTGGCTCGGGACGGAATCGAACCGCCGACACGAGGATTTTCAGTCCTCTGCTCTACCGACTGAGCTACCGAGCCATATCCATTAACAAAAAAATAAAGTGCGGAGGGATACCCCTTCCCACTTTAGTGCGTAAAACTATCATATTGAAAAATGGCGGAACTGACGGGATTCGAACCCGCGATCTCCTGCGTGACAGGCAGGCATGTTAGGCCTCTACACCACAGTTCCCTGAATTTCTCAAAAATGGTGCCGGCGAGAGGACTTGAACCCCCAACCTACTGATTACAAGTCAGTTGCTCTACCAGTTGAGCTACACCGGCACAATGGTGGAGGCTGAGGGGATCGAACCCCCGACCCTCTGCTTGTAAGGCAGATGCTCTCCCAGCTGAGCTAAGCCTCCTGGGTATGTATGGTAGCGGCGGAGGGGATCGAACCCCCGACCTCACGGGTATGAACCGTACGCTCTAGCCAGCTGAGCTACACCGCCATAACATAATATTTCGCCAGCTTGTCCTAAATGGCGGAGAGAGAGGGATTCGAACCCTCGCACCACTTTCGCAGTCTAACCCCTTAGCAGAGGGTCCCCTTATAGCCACTTGGGTATCTCTCCATATAAATGGACTCACTTAGCAAAAATTCCGCGCGTTATTCTATATATCACCATAGTGAATTAGAATACCAAGCGTAATTTCAAGGTGTTACACCCTGAAAACTGGATCCGAAACTCCATTGCGTCCTATCCTTAGGATAAGCCCTCGACCGATTAGTATTGGTCAGCTCCATGCATTACTGCACTTCCACCCCCAACCTATCTACCTCGTCGTCTTCAAGGGGTCTTACTAATTGGGAAATCTCATCTTGAGGGGGGCTTCACGCTTAGATGCTTTCAGCGCTTATCCCTTCCGTACATAGCTACCCAGCGGTGCTCCTGGCGGAACAACTGGTACACCAGCGGTACGTCCATCCCGGTCCTCTCGTACTAAGGACAGCTCCTCTCAAATTTCCTACGCCCACGACAGATAGGGACCGAACTGTCTCACGACGTTCTGAACCCAGCTCGCGTACCGCTTTAATGGGCGAACAGCCCAACCCTTGGGACCTACTTCAGCCCCAGGATGCGATGAGCCGACATCGAGGTGCCAAACCTCCCCGTCGATGTGGACTCTTGGGGGAGATAAGCCTGTTATCCCCAGGGTAGCTTTTATCCGTTGAGCGATGGCCCTTCCATGCGGTACCACCGGATCACTAAGCCCGACTTTCGTCCCTGCTCGACTTGTAGGTCTCGCAGTCAAGCTCCCTTCTGCCTTTGCACTCTTCGAATGATTTCCAACCATTCTGAGGGAACCTTGGGGCGCCTCCGTTACTCTTTAGGAGGCGACCGCCCCAGTCAAACTGCCCACCTGACACTGTCCTCGTACCGGATCACGGTACCAAGTTAGAACCTAGATACGATCAGGGTGGTATCCCAAGGATGCCTCCTCTCAAGCTGGCGCTCAAGTCTCTTAGGCTCCCACCTATCCTGTACAGATCGTACCCAAATTCAATATCAAGCTGCAGTAAAGCTCCATGGGGTCTTTCCGTCTTGTCGCGGGTAACCTGCATCTTCACAGGTATTAAAATTTCACCGGATCTCTCGTTGAGACAGCGCCCAAGTCGTTACGCCATTCGTGCGGGTCAGAATTTACCTGACAAGGAATTTCGCTACCTTAGGACCGTTATAGTTACGGCCGCCGTTTACTGGGGCTTCGGTTCATAGCTTCGCCCCGAAGGACTTACCACTCCCCTTAACCTTCCAGCACCGGGCAGGCGTCAGCCCGTATACTTCGCCTTGCGGCTTCGCACAGACCTGTGTTTTTGCTAAACAGTCGCTTGGGCCTTTTCACTGCGGCCCCCTCGGGCTATTCACCCTACCGAGGCACCCCTTCTCCCGAAGTTACGGGGTCATTTTGCCGAGTTCCTTAACGAGAGTTCTTCCGCGCGCCTTAGAATTCTCTTCTCGCCTACCTGTGTCGGTTTGCGGTACGGGCACCTTCTCCTGGCTAGAGGCTTTTCTTGGCAGTCTGAGATCATGACCTTCGCTACTACAATTTTCGCTCCCCATCACAGCCCAGCCTTACGATGTGCGGATTTGCCTACACACCAGCCTCACTGCTTAGACGGACATCCATCAGTCCGCGTCACTACCCTACTGCGTCACCCCATTGCTCATAACGGATTACGGTGGTACAGGAATTTCGACCTGTTGTCCTTCGACTACGCCTATCGGCCTCGCCTTAGGTCCCGACTTACCCTGAGCGGACGAACCTTCCTCAGGAACCCTTAGGCTTTCGGCGGATCTGATTCTCACAGATCTTTTCGTTACTCATACCGGCATTCTCACTTGAATGCAGTCCAGCGCTCCTTACGGTACACCTTCAACCCGCATTCAACGCTCCCCTACCCCTGATGCAAAGCATCAAGCCATAGCTTCGGTGGCGTGTTTAGCCCCGTTACATTTTCGGCGCAGAGTCACTCGACCAGTGAGCTATTACGCACTCTTTCAATGGTGGCTGCTTCTAAGCCAACATCCTGGTTGTCTGTGCAACTCCACATCCTTTCCCACTTAACACACACTTGGGGACCTTAGCTGATGGTCTGGGCTGTTTCCCTTTCGACAATGGATCTTAGCACTCACTGTCTGACTCCCGGAACTAAGTCTATGGCATTCGGAGTTTGACTGAGCTTGGTAACCCTTGCGGGCCCCGCACCCAATCAGTGCTCTACCTCCACGACTCTTATTCCGAGGCTAGCCCTAAAGCTATTTCGGGGAGAACCAGCTATCTCCGGGTTCGATTGGAATTTCTCCGCTACCCCCACCTCATCCCCGCATTTTTCAACATGCGTGGGTTCGGGCCTCCAGTGCGTGTTACCGCACCTTCACCCTGGACAGGGGTAGATCACCCGGTTTCGGGTCTACGTCCACGTACTAAGTCGCCCTATTCAGACTCGCTTTCGCTGCGGCTTCAGCTCTTCACCTTAACCTTGCACGGGAACGTAACTCGCCGGTTCATTCTACAAAAGGCACGCCATCACCCATTAATAGGGCTCTGACTTCTTGTAAGCACACGGTTTCAGGATCTATTTCACTCCCCTTCCGGGGTGCTTTTCACCTTTCCCTCACGGTACTGCTTCACTATCGGTCGCCAGGGAGTATTTAGCCTTGGCAGATGGTCCTGCCGGATTCATACGGGGTTTCACGTGCCCCGCACTACTCGGGATCCGTCTCGGAGGGAACAAGTTTTGAATTACAGGGCTTTTACCTTCTCTGGCGGGCCTTTCCAGACCTCTTCATCTAACCGGTTCCTTTGTAACTCCATGTGAGACGTCCCACAACCCCAAGGAGCAAGCTCCTTGGTTTGGGCTAATCCGCGTTCGCTCGCCGCTACTGACGGAATCACTATTGTTTTCTCTTCCTCAGGGTACTTAGATGTTTCAGTTCCCCTGGTATGCCTCTGTTCTGCCTATGTATTCAGCAGAAAGTGACTGTCGATGAAGACAGCCGGGTTTCCCCATTCGGACATCCCCGGATCAAAGCTTGCTTACAGCTCCCCGAGGCTTTATCGTTGTTCGCCACGTCCTTCGTCGGCTCCTGGCGCCTAGGCATCCTCCGTGTGCTCTTTGTAGCTTAACCTAGCATTTACAAAGTAAATGCGATTTGTTTTGGATTTCGGTTCATCACCGAAGTGTGAATGAAATTCAAGACAGCTACCTTTATTTCACTTGTTTACACAAGATCAGCGTAAAGGAATATTCTAAAACGCAATTTCGTTTCGGTATCCAGTTTTCAAGGTGCAATACTGTTTCAAGGAAACAGTGACCTGTGTGATTATCAGCCCAACTCCGAAGAGTGGATGATCATCATGCAGTTTTTTTGATGAAGTTGTAATTGGTGGAGCCAAGCGGGATCGAACCGCTGACCTCCTGCTTGCAAGGCAGGCGCTCTCCCAGCTGAGCTATGGCCCCAAAAGGTGATATAAAGTTATATGGTGGGCCCTAGTGGACTCGAACCACCGACCTCACCCTTATCAGGGGTGCGCTCTAACCAGCTGAGCTAAGGGCCCATAATAAACCACCAAAGAAGTTCTTCTTTAGTGGTTGCGCTTGGCGACGTCCTACTCTCCCAGGACCCTGCGGTCCAAGTACCATCGGCGCTGGAGGGCTTAACGGTCGTGTTCGGGATGGGTACGTGTGGAACCCCTCCGCTATCGCCACCAAACGTTTGAGAGTTTGAGCTCTCAAAACTGAGCAACGAGTGAGTAACAGGCCTAAACCTGAGTTTTGAAGCTTACGCTTCATATTTGAATGTTTCCGTTGCAGGAAACGATTCTCCATAGAAAGGAGGTGATCCAGCCGCACCTTCCGATACGGCTACCTTGTTACGACTTCACCCCAATCATCTACCCCACCTTCGGCGGCTGGCTCCCTTGCGGGTTACCCCACCGACTTCGGGTGTTGTAAACTCTCGTGGTGTGACGGGCGGTGTGTACAAGACCCGGGAACGTATTCACCGCGGCATGCTGATCCGCGATTACTAGCAATTCCGACTTCATGCAGGCGAGTTGCAGCCTGCAATCCGAACTGAGACCGGCTTTTCTAGGATTCGCTCCAGATCGCTCTTTCGCTTCCCGTTGTACCGGCCATTGTAGTACGTGTGTAGCCCAGGTCATAAGGGGCATGATGATTTGACGTCATCCCCACCTTCCTCCGGTTTGTCACCGGCAGTCTGCTTAGAGTGCCCAGCTTGACCTGCTGGCAACTAAGCATAAGGGTTGCGCTCGTTGCGGGACTTAACCCAACATCTCACGACACGAGCTGACGACAACCATGCACCACCTGTCTCCCCTGTCCCGAAGGAAAGGTCTATCTCTAGACCGATCAGGGGGATGTCAAGACCTGGTAAGGTTCTTCGCGTTGCTTCGAATTAAACCACATACTCCACTGCTTGTGCGGGTCCCCGTCAATTCCTTTGAGTTTCAGTCTTGCGACCGTACTCCCCAGGCGGAATGCTTAATGTGTTAACTTCGGCACCAAGGGTATCGAAACCCCTAACACCTAGCATTCATCGTTTACGGCGTGGACTACCAGGGTATCTAATCCTGTTTGCTCCCCACGCTTTCGCGCCTCAGCGTCAGTTACAGCCCAGAGAGTCGCCTTCGCCACTGGTGTTCCTCCACATATCTACGCATTTCACCGCTACACGTGGAATTCCACTCTCCTCTTCTGCACTCAAGCTCCCCAGTTTCCAGTGCGACCCGAAGTTGAGCCTCGGGATTAAACACCAGACTTAAAGAGCCGCCTGCGCGCGCTTTACGCCCAATAATTCCGGACAACGCTTGCCCCCTACGTATTACCGCGGCTGCTGGCACGTAGTTAGCCGGGGCTTTCTTCTCAGGTACCGTCACTCTTATAGCAGTTACTCTACAAGACGTTCTTCCCTGGCAACAGAGCTTTACGATCCGAAAACCTTCATCACTCACGCGGCGTTGCTCCGTCAGGCTTTCGCCCATTGCGGAAGATTCCCTACTGCTGCCTCCCGTAGGAGTCTGGGCCGTGTCTCAGTCCCAGTGTGGCCGATCACCCTCTCAGGTCGGCTACGCATCGTCGCCTTGGTAGGCCTTTACCCCACCAACTAGCTAATGCGCCGCAGGCCCATCCATCAGTGACAGATTACTCCGTCTTTCCTCCCCTCCCCATGCAGGGAAAGGATGTATCCGGTATTAGCTACCGTTTCCGGTAGTTATCCCAGCCTGATGGGCAGGTTGCCTACGTGTTACTCACCCGTCCGCCGCTAGGTTGTTGTAGAAGCAAGCTTCTACAACAACCCCGCTCGACTTGCATGTATTAGGCACGCCGCCAGCGTTCGTCCTGAGCCAGGATCAAACTCTCCATTAAAGACCAACCGAAGTTGGTATATAGAAAGAGCGATGTGCTCATTTTGAAACTGACGAGATAAAATATCTCTTTTTGCTCCAGCTCCGTTCAGCCTTGCAGCATGTCCGAAACCTTCACGATTCACTCACTCGTTGTTCAGTTTTCAAAGATCAAACCTTCATATTCTCTTGCTTTGTTTCGCCACCGCATCTCAGCGGCGACTTGATTAATATAACATACATTCGGGATTTAAGTCAACACTTTTTTAAAATTATTTTTCAATTTCATTTCAGCGTTGTTCTCACAAAAAAAATTCCCGGGCTTTAAGGGCCGAGAATTAATGTATCATATAATTGAATTGGTCGTCAACTATATTTTAAAACAAAAGCATATTTCGCTTTGCCCTTACGCGAAAAGTCACATACATTCAATCCTTTTCCTTGATTAAACTCTGTACACACTCACATAGCCTGTCCAAACAATATCATTTTCAATCCCAGTAAAAGCGCGATTCCTGGCACTCCCAAAGTCGTTACAGCTCCCATCGTCACCGGATTAATCGGGATATACACCTGCGTGACCCACCCCGAATAATTAATGACATACAGCGCAATTGCCGCCAGAGCCATATGTGCTCCAAACACAGTAAGCCAGCCGATACCCAGACGTTTTTTGAGGATAAGATATGACAGCACCACAACACAGGCAATCAGAACAAGCCAGACAGCACTTCTCATTCGGCCCTCCGTTTATGAACACGATCTGCGTCATTGGCATACCCCGGTTCGTCTGCGGGCAGGTGGAAACGATGTAACCCTTGCTGTTTGGCACATTTTAAATGTATCTGATATTTACGCTCCGCAGCTTCCAGAACAAAAATGGCATAGTCGATTTCGTCCTCGCCTGTAGCTTCATGAAATAACCGATGCGCTCTTAACCATTCTGCGTGCGAAGCCCGAATCTGGGCAAACAACTCCTGACGATACTCTGCTTCCGATTTGCCGTGCTCTTGTCGACGAAAATTTTGCTTCACCCGTTCCCACATCCATTCATCCTCCTCACAAGCTGATTTATGTGCACAGTCTGTAAGACTACCTTATTCATACTTATTTAACAGAGGACAAACTTAGAACAAGAACTGCCCATACCAGCCCTATCATCACAAAATAAAAAGGAGCCATAACGGCTCCCCATTGTGTCGAGACAATCCATACGATTTATCGACACTAAAAATATCTATAACATATACATGTACTTATTAGTTCAGCTCTCTGCGGCCTTCCAGCGCTTTGGACAGTGTTACCTCATCGGCATACTCCAAATCCCCGCCTACTGGCAATCCGTGGGCAATACGAGTAACCTTGATTTCAAAAGGACGCACCAGCCTGGAAATGTACATGGCCGTCGCTTCTCCTTCAATGTTCGGATTCGTAGCCAAAATCAGCTCTTTGATGCGTTCATCACTAAGTCTGTTCAATAATTCCTTGAGCTTGATATCCTCAGGACCAATTCCCTCCATAGGAGAGATTGCCCCATGAAGCACATGATAAAAGCCATTAAACTCCTTGGTGCGCTCCATAGCTACCAGATCCTTGGAATCCTGAACAACACAAATGACGGAAGCATCCCTCGTCTTATCCTGACAGATCCGACAAGGGTCCGTGTCCGTAATATTGCCGCAGACGGAACAGAAGTGAAGATTGCGTTTCACATTGACCAGTGCTTTGGCAAAATCAATCACATCGTCTTCCTTCATTTTCAGTACGTGAAAAGCCAACCGGGCAGCCGTCTTCGGCCCCACTCCCGGCAGGCGCGTAAATGCATCAATCAGCTTTGCAATCGGCTCCGGATAATACAATAGTGTGTTTCTCCTTTATGCACAGTCTAGAACAAGCCTGGAATTTTCATACCGCCTGTAAATTTACCCATATCATCATTAGCCAGTTCATCTGCTTTGGACAAAGCATCGTTGACCGCAGTCAACACGAGATCTTGCAGCATTTCCACATCATCAGGATCTACAGCCTCCGGTTTGATGGTGATGGAAAGCACTTTTTTATGTCCGTTTACCTCTACAGTCACAACACCGCCGCCGGAAGTACCTTCAATTACTTTTCCGCCAAGCTCCTCTTGGGCTTTCAGCATTTGCTCCTGCATCTTTTTCACTTGCTTCATCATTTGGTTCATATTGTTCATTTCAATCATCTCCTTTAATGAAGTATACATCCAGACACTTTGATTTTAATCCTTTATAACTACCAGATCTTCCCCGAAAAGTTCAATAGCCTCATCAATCCAGGGCTCCTTGGACTTTCCCGGCGCGTCATGCTCCTGCTCCAGTTGGAATTCTTCGGCAGGCTGGTCGGGAACTCCTTCAATCGCAGCATTCCAATCCTTTTGCATCATCGTCACCAAACGATAGGGATGGCCCAACTGTTCGTGCAGAACCTTCTCAATGACCTGCTTGTTGGCAGGCTTTTCAGTAGTTTCACGGTGAATGTTATTCTTAAACGCCACGAGCACGCTATCCTCTAATACAGACACAGGCTCGCCATCCATAAACCATGCATGAACTGTGACTTTCGCTTCTTTGACTCCCTGCAAAATTTGGCTCCACTTACGCCCCGCAGCCGCAAATGCCTCTCCCGACTTCTCGGCGATATAGCGATCCAACTGGGAAGGGAGCTTGGCTGGCGCAGAAATCCGCGGAGCGGGAGCGCGCCCTCCGGGGGCCTGACGGCTCCCCGACGATGCATCCTGCCCTGTCCCGGCAGCCAATCCGCCTTGCAACGCACGTTCAAGCTTCTTCTCCAGCTCGGCAAGCTGACGCTTCAAAACAGCTACATCTTCCTGATTGGCAGTGGCAGCGCCGGAATGCTGCGCGGTCGACTGAGCAGCAGCTCCAGCTTCCCCAGGAATGCTGCTCAGCTTCAATAGAGCTACCTCAAATAAGGTTTGCGGCTGAACGGCATACTTCATCTCGCTCTGATAGCGATTAAGCGTGTCGATCATGCTAAAGAGTTGCTCCTTGGTAAAAGCTTCTGCCACTTCCTTGAACTGCTCCGGCTCCAGCACGCGCTCTGTCATTTTAGTTGCCTGCGGTACCATCTTAATCATAAGCAGATCTCTGAAATAGTACAGCAGATTTTCCATGCATTTATCTGCGCTTTTACCTTCTTGCATAAAGTTCTCAATCATTTGAAGTACTGTGCCGACATCTTCTTTCAGCAATGCCAAGGCAAGCTTGCCGAATTGTTCAGACGCAATACCTCCCGTCATATCCAGCACCTGCTGATAAGTAACCCGACCGTCTGTAAACGAAGATATCTGATCCAGAACGCTAAGTGCATCCCGCATTCCGCCATCTGACAGACGCGCAATGTACTGTAATGCGTCTGAATCAGCCTCTATGTTCTCCTGTCGACATATAAGGTCAAGCCGCTCCGTCTGCTCCTCTAGCGATACCCGCCGAAAGTCAAAACGCTGACAACGCGAAATGATCGTCGCCGGAATCCGGTGCGGTTCTGTGGTAGCCAATATGAACATCACGTGTGGCGGCGGTTCTTCCAGCGTCTTAAGCAACGCATTGAACGCTTCCGTCGTCAGCATGTGCACTTCATCGATGATATAAACCTTGTGCCGTACTTCCGTCGGCGCATATTTGACTTTATCGCGCAAATCACGAATCTCTTCAACGCCCCGGTTGGAGGCTGCATCAATCTCCTGTACATCCATGACCGCTCCGGCTGTGATCCGTTTACAGGCTTCGCATTCGTTGCAAGGCTCCGGCGCCGGTCCATGCTCACAGTTAATTGCCTTGGCCAAAATTTTGGCCGCACTCGTCTTACCCGTTCCTCGCGGACCGCTGAACAGGTAGGCATGGGACGTGCGATTTTCGCGGATGGCATTCTGCAATGTCTGGATAATATGCTGTTGTCCTACCATGTCCTTGAACGACTGAGGCCGCCAAGCACGGTACAACGCTATATGTTCCAATGCGCGTTACCCTCTTTCCCATTCACTTTCATGAACATTAATGTTCACTTCATTATACTATACTCCCGTCCGAATCTAAACCGGACACCTTCCAATTTATAAACACAAAAAAACATCTTCGCAATGACTGCCAAGATGTTCTAATTCCCAATATATACCGTGCACCTGTTATTGATCGTTGTGATCCGAGCGGCAATCCTGAACAACAACTCGGGCTAGGCCACCCTCCGGCACAAGAGTGGACCTGCTTATGGCTGCTTCCTTCCGGACCTGACCAGGTTCACAAGTACTCATTGCGGAGGACCCAACCGTCAACATTGTGCGCAGGGACCAGCCTCACATCAACAACACCTCTAACAGGAATTCAACCTCGCTATAGCGGATTGCGAGTTACAGGGCACCGCTACCTCCCCATCTAGCACGGTGAAAATAAGTATATCTCAAGGCCGCACAAAAAGCAAACATCCACAACAAAAAGAGCCCTCTGCAATAGCAGAAGGCTCTAATAACTTTATAACCTGCGGTAATCGATTAGATACCGTATTTCTTCTTGAAACGATCCACACGGCCGCCAGCATCAAGGAATTTCTGCTTCCCTGTGAAGAATGGGTGGCAAGCGGAGCAAATCTCCACGCGCAGAGAACCTTTCACAGAACCGGTTTCGAACGTATTTCCGCAAGCACAAGTGACATTAGTTACGTTAAATTTCGGTTGAATAGCTTGTTGCATTGAACTTTCACCTCTTTCCGCCCTGAACGTCCTATCAGCCCAGAGTTATATGAACACATGTTCACATTATAGCACCTGAATATGAGCGTTTCAACAACTCTTTTGTGTATCCAAAAATGGCGTGAAACAGGTGTAGTTCAACTTGATATTGACCATTTTAGGCCTTGGCAAATTTGGGACGCGCCAGCCCTTGAGGCGGTACGTGGGTGTAAGACCCGATAACAACATCAGGCAGTTCCTCCCGGTAAATCTCAAGCATTTGCTTCATGCCAAGAATCTCTCCCTGGGCAGGTGGAATCAGCTCCAAATAGCTTTCAGGATCAATGTTCAGGTTGCGCATCTGAATAAGCTTGAGCTTGGTGCGTTTGGCAAACTCAATCATCGCTTCGATTTCTTCCTCGCGGTCTGTCACACCCGGAAAAATCAAATAGTTAATCGACGTATATACACCCTGCTCGGAAGCATAACGAAGTGATTTTTCCACATTGGCTAACGTGTAACCACGCGGCTTGTAGTACGCATTGTAATGGTCGTCAAGTGCGCTAATCGTGCTGACCCGCATCAGATCAAGTCCAGCATCTACGATTCCCCGGATATGATCGTTCAAGCCTGCATTCGTATTAATATTGATGTATCCCATATCTGTAACGGAACGGACCTCTTTGATCGAATCTATAATCAACTTGGCCTGAGTAGAAGGCTCCCCTTCACACCCTTGGCCAAAGCTAATAATGGACTCCGGTGTTTTCAAATGCTCCAGCATGACTTCCACAATCTCCTCGACACGAGGGCGGAAGTTCATTCTCGTCTGAGGGGATACAAAACCGCTGTCATCCGGCTGTTCCGAGATGCAGCCAAAGCATCCGGCATTACAAGAGTAAGATACCGGAACTCCACCCTCCCAGCGATTCAGGAACGTGTTCGAGGAGGTAAGACACTCATAGCCTAAGGCACAGTTGGACAAATGCTGGTACAGCCGATTTTCCGGGTACTGCTCTGTCATCCTTTGCACACCCTGTTTTACCTCTTGGCGGTCACAATTTTCCGGATTCCATTTGGACGGATTATCACTCCGCTCGGCCGTTACATAAAAGGCTCCATCCTTCCAGACCACGGCTGAATAGCCAAAAAGGGGGAGCTTATACTCTTTATCTGTCTTCACATACCCTGGCAGGCATAAGCGTGTAAAGCCTTGAGGCAACAAGGCCCCGACTGCCTGCATATCGCCTGGCAAGGAAACCATTTCCCCGGATTCAGGGTTCATACCGACCGGGCGTGTGTTGGGCAGACTTACCAGCGTAGCTCCTTCTGGTAGCGGAATAAGCTCATCTTCCATGATTTCGACAATCATGTCTGCACTGCGGGCAAGCCCATACAAAGAAGCATGATCATATACATTGCCTTTTTCGTCGGCATACACCAAATACATTGTGGAGCTCCTTTCGTTCCACCAAGCGCACGCCTGAAACAAACAGAACCGTAACGGGTGCGTGCTTGAGGAACAGATAAATACCTATCATGGAAATGACGATTATCCATAGGCTGATCATTGTTATTGAGGGTAGCTGTAGCTATATTGCTGGATTTAGTTGGTTGAAGCTGGAACCGATGCTGCGGTGGAACGCGTGGTTCTCCGTTGCGGAGTGCTTGAGCTGCTTTGTGATCCGCTAGACGGTGCCGTTGTATCAAACGAGGCCAAAAACTCTGCGTTATTGCTGCTGTTCCGCAATTTCTTTAGGAAGCCCTCCACAAAATCGTGACTTTCCGTCATATTTTTACGAATGGCCCAAATGGTATCCAATTCTTCCTTGCCTAACAACATTTCCTCACGCCGGGTACCGGAGCGACGAATATCAATAGCCGGGAATATGCGGCGTTCCGCAAGCTTGCGGTCCAAATGAAGCTCCATATTGCCTGTACTTTTAAACTCTTCATAGATAATGTCATCCATCCGCGATCCTGTATCAATGAGCGCTGTGGCCAAAATGGTAAGACTTCCGCCCTCTTCCACATTCCGCGCCGCACCAAAAAAGCGTTTCGGACGGTGGAAGGCCCCTGGATCAATCCCTCCACTAAGCGTACGACCGGATGCTGGAATAACCAAGTTGTAGGCACGTGCAAGACGAGTAATGCTATCCAGCAGGATAACCACGTCTTTTTTATGCTCTACGAGGCGAAGGGCACGCTCTAGAACCAATTCCACTACCTTGATATGGTTCTCAGGCAGTTCATCAAAAGTGGAAGCAACAACTTCACCTTTAACAGAACGCTGCATGTCAGTCACTTCTTCCGGACGTTCATCAATCAGCAAGACAAACAGCTCAATCTCGGGATTGTTGGTAGAAATGCTATTGGCAATTTCTTTGAGGAGAAGTGTTTTACCAGCTTTGGGAGGTGCCACAATGAGTCCACGCTGTCCAAGTCCGACAGGGGCCAGTATATCCATTATTCTCGTAGACAAATTATTGGGGGTAGTTTCAAGGACTAATTTAGTTTGCGGATACAGTGGAGTCAGTGCAGGAAAGTGTAGCCGCTCAGCAGCTTGTTCAGGACTTCTTCCATTGACAGCGTTAACTTGAAGCAATCCAAAATATCGTTCATTCTCTTTCGGAGTCCGGCATTTACCGGATACTAGATCGCCTGTTCTCAAGTCAAACTTGCGGATTTGTGAAGCAGAGATGTAAATATCTTCGGTACTCGGGAGGTAATTGATCGGCCTCAGAAAGCCGTAACCTTCAGGAAGTATTTCCAGAACCCCCTGCATAAACATCAATCCGCTCTTCTCGGCTTGTGCACGCAGGATAGCAAAAATTAATTCTTTTTTCTTGAGCGTTCCGTAGTACGGGATCTGGTATTGCTTGGCCAGCTTGTACAGATCGGTCAGCTTCATTTCTTCCAGATCGGAAATTTGCAGATCCATATAATAACCACCTATTCAATTATTAAGTCCATTCAAAACTAAATGATAGACAATGATATCATAAACGCCATCAACATAATTTTAACCAAAACAAATAAAGTTATGCAGCCATCTGCTTGGATTATACCGAATTATTCCGGTTTTCCGATAAAAGATTGTTAGGTATGGACCTATATCTTGTATCATGCAGCGGCTGCATAGAGCCTATCCATTCTATTGTTCATCCGTTCCGGGAGTCCCAAAATGTACGAAGTTTGTTATTCTGTCTGCCGCCATACGTCCGCGCCCAAAAGACGCAGATTGGAGACGAGATGGTCATAACCACGGTCGATGTATTCGACACCTGACACCTCGGTTACGCCTTCACTTACTGTAAGTCCGGCAATGACAAGCGCTGCACCAGCACGCAGATCGGCCGCTTTGACTTTAGCCGCATTCAGCTTGCCACCCTCAATAATAGCCGAACGACCTTCCACGCGGATTTTAGCCCCCATTCGTACAAGTTCCGGGACGTGTTTAAAACGATTGCTATAAACAAAATCGCTCAGCACACTAACCCCTTGCGCCTGAGTAAGCAAACTGGTCATAGGAGATTGCAAGTCCGTGGCGAATCCGGGGTAAACTAAGGCTTTAACATCAACGTGCTCATATGAAGATGAACCCAGAACACGAATACTTTCGTCATATTCCTCTATACCAATACCCATTTCCTGCATTTTTGCAGTCAGAGCCTCCATATGCTTGGGAATTACGTTGTCAATCAAAACATTACCACGAGTAGCCGCAGCAGCAATCATATATGTGCCCGCTTGTATGCGGTCAGGTATGATGGAGTGACGGCAGCCATGCAGCTCGGACACACCTTCAATCCGGATCGTTTCCGTTCCGGCCCCCTTAATAATGGCCCCCATGGAGTTTAACAAGGTTGCTACATCTATAATCTCAGGCTCTTTAGCCGCATTTTCGATAATTGTGGCGCCTTTGGCACGTGCGGCCGCCAGCATAATGTTAATCGTAGCTCCTACACTGCTGACATCCAAATAAATCTTGGTACCGCGCAGCTCTTTGGCATGCAAATGAATAGCACCGTGCTCGTTCGTAACCGTAGCACCCAGTGCTTCAAAACCTTTGATATGCTGATCAATGGGCCGAGGTTCAAAATTACACCCTCCTGGCAAACCGATGATCGCTTCCTTGAATCTGCCTAACATGGCTCCCATCATATAATAGGATGCTCGTAATTTCTTAACAGGTCCATTCGGCATAGGAATGGATTTAATGGAGGAAGGATCTATTCTCATCTGGCTGCCTTCCCAGGCAACGCTTGCACCAAGTTCCTCCAGTATTTCGGAATACACCGCCACATCACTCAACAGCGGCAAATTGTCCAAAATGACTTCCGATTCTGCCAGAATGGCGGCGGGAATCAAGGCGATGGCACTGTTTTTGGCACCGCTGATGGAAACTGTACCTTGAAGCGGCCGTCCACCGGTGATCATCAATTTTTCCATAAGCTTGAGGGTCCCCCTACTTGTTTTGCAGTCGGTCAAATAATAAAATCCCAACTTTTTGGTGGTTAAAATGGAAAGACACCGGCTAAGCGGTGTGCTTTCCAAGTCAAACTATTCAACTGAACAGATTCAAATCTTCTGTGCAGAACTACAATTACAATCAAGAGATACATTGAACCATGCAGATGCACGGTCAATCAACTTATTCTTACGCTTGGTTGTTGGAACCGAACTCACGGATTTTACCGATAACGGTTTGTTTAATCGCTTCACGACCTGGAGCGATAAATGTACGTGGGTCATAAGCATCCGGTTTCTCAGCAAGCACTTCACGAACTACTTTCGCGAACACGATTTGGTTCTCTGTGTTTACATTGATTTTGGAAGTTCCCAGCGAGATTGCTTTTTTGATATCATGCGTTGGGATACCAGTACCACCATGCAGAACGAGTGGAAGTTTGATTGCAGCGCAGATCTCTTCCATTTCTTTGAATCCGAGGTTTGGCTCGCCTTTGTAAGGTCCGTGAACGGAACCCAGTGCAGGAGCCAATGTGTCGATACCTGTTTCGTTAACGATACGCAGACAATCGTCAAGCTTAGCGTACATTACGTCACCTACAACATCATCCTCTTGACCGCCAACCATTCCAACTTCAGCTTCAACGGAAACGCCTTTGGAATGTGCATATTCAACAACTTTTTTCGTTGTTTCGATGTTTTTGTCGATTGGGCTGTGGGAATCGTCAATCATAACAGATGTGAAACCAGCATCAATGGCTTCTTTACATTTTTCAAAGCTGGAACCGTGGTCCAAATGGATCGCAACCGGAACCGTAATTTTCATGTCATGAATAAGACCTTCTACCATTTTAACAACAGTGTAGAAACCGCCCATGTGACGTGCTGCGCCTTCAGATACGCCCAGGATTACCGGGGATTTTTCTTCTTCAGCAGCGCCCAGAATAGCTTGAGTCCACTCCAGGTTGTTAATGTTGTACTGACCTACCGCGTATTTTCCTTCAAGTGCTTTGTTCAACATGTCTGTCATAGATACCAATGGCATGGTTACAGTCCTCCTAAGGGTGTTTGGGTTTGTCTATATTTTAGCCGACATCACATACGGGCTTATTATACCACAACCCATGTTAAATACTAAACAAGCTTTTGCACATCAACACATACGAAATCACGCCCAGGACGCCGTTTTTTCATAGAATTGTATAAGGAGAGGATTTACTTTCAGTATTTCCCATAAACACAAACAAAAAACCCTGTTGTGTTAACAGAGTTCTCAACCAAAGTGACTCACCTAGTTACCTCTGAGTTGTTTGTTCACAGCAATCCGCATTTCGTCAATATCAAAGGGCTTGGTAAAATGCATGAGTGCTCCCAGCTCCGTCGCCTCTTTGATCATGTCCAATTCACCATAAGCTGTCATCATAATAACCTTGATATCGGGATTCATGGTCTTTAGATGCTTCAAGATTTCAAGTCCGTCCATACCCGGAATTTTCATATCGAGCAGAACCAGATCAGGCGGTTCCTTTTCAACAATTTCAAGTGCAATTTTTCCGTTTGCTGCCTGAAAGGTCTCGTAACCCTCACTTCCGAACACTTCCATCAGCAAAATTCGTATTCCATTCTGGTCATCGACGATTAATACTTTTTTCTTTTCCAATGTTTTAACCTCCTAAGATCTTAAAACGAGGATCATGCAGCTATTGCCATAACAGCGTCCGATGACGTACAATATCCGTCCCATACCCTAAACTATATTCGCTCCTGCAAAAAGAAAATCCTTCTCATATACATAATTGTGGAATATTCTTTCATAATCAGGAAGCGTGGAATAAAAAAAGACCTCCCAGAGGAGGTCTAACAGGCTGTAGCATTAGCCTTGAAGCTGCAATGCCGCCTTGACAAATTCACGGAACAACGGCTGTGGACGGTTCGGACGGGAAGTAAATTCCGGATGGAATTGTACCGCCAGGAACCATGGATGCTCAGGCAGTTCCACAATTTCCACCAAACGTCCGTCCGGTGAAGTACCGGAAATGCGAAGGCCTGCTTTTTCAATAACTTCACGATATTCGTTATTGAATTCATACCGATGACGGTGTCTTTCATATACCAGCTCATCGTTGTAGCAAGCCGCAGCCAGCGAACCTTCCGTCAGTTTGCACGGATACAATCCGAGACGCATGGTGCCGCCCATATCTTCGATGTCCTTTTGGTCAGGCAGCAAGTCGATGACCGGGTAATCCGTAGCCGGATTGATTTCCGAGCTGTTGGCTCCTTCGAGACCAGCCAGAGAACGGGCAACCTCAATGACAGATACCTGCATGCCAAGACAAATACCGAAGAACGGGATTTTCTGTTCGCGTGCATAACGAATGGTGCTGATTTTACCTTCAATTCCGCGATCACCGAAGCCGCCCGGTACGAGAATACCGCCAATGCCGCCCAGCATGTCCGCTACGTTCTCGTCCGTTACTTCTTCTGCGTTCACCCAACGGATTTTCACATCCGCATTGGCATCAAATCCGGCGTGTGAAAGGGATTCAACCACACTTAAATAAGCATCATGCAGTGCAACATATTTACCAACAATGGCGATTTCAACCGTTTTATCCAGCTTTCTGATCCGTTCAACAAGCCCTTCCCACTCCGTCATATCCGGTGCAGGTGTTGTCAGCTTGAGGTGGTTGACTACGATCTCGTCCAAGCCTTCTTCACGCAGGTTCAATGGAACCTCGTACAAAGTCGACGCATCGCGGCATTCTACTACTGCGTTAGCATCAATATCGCAGAACAGCGCGATTTTGGCCTTCATATCGGAAGAAAGTTCATGCTCTGTACGGCAAACAATGACATTCGGCTGAATGCCGATGCTGCGCAGTTCTTTTACACTGTGCTGAGTTGGTTTGGTTTTAACCTCACCAGCAGCTTTAATATAAGGAATGAGGGTTACGTGAATGTACATTACATTCTCCCGTCCAACCTCACTTTTGAGCTGACGGATAGCTTCCAAAAATGGCAAGCTCTCAATATCGCCCACGGTACCGCCGATTTCTGTGATAATTACGTCCGAACCCGCTTCACGGCCTGCACGATATACGCGCTCCTTGATTTCGTTCGTAATATGAGGAATAACCTGCACCGTACCGCCCAAATACTCCCCACGACGCTCTTTGCTGATTACGCTGGAGTATACCTTGCCTGTCGTGACATTGCTGTTCTTGGACAGATTAATATCAATAAAGCGCTCATAGTGTCCCAAGTCGAGATCCGTTTCCGCACCGTCATCCGTTACAAACACTTCACCGTGCTGGTAAGGGCTCATCGTCCCTGGATCGACATTAAGGTAAGGATCGAATTTTTGAATCGTTACCTTCAGTCCCCTGTTCTTCAGAAGCCTTCCCAGTGAAGCTGCCGTAATCCCTTTGCCCAAGGAAGACACAACCCCGCCTGTCACAAAAATATACTTTGTCACTGTTTAAAACCCTCCTAAATAAAGTCCAAAATTCAGGCGACATTATGATGTTATCGTAACCCGTTTACACGGATTATCATCCATGAAGAAGGCAGCGGAATCATTTTCCATGCCCGCCGCCCTTAGCCCTCTTTCATGAGTGCAAACACCCTATAAAAAAACAAAAAAGCACTCCCGTAGTACGGGGCACTTTTATACAAAAAGCAAACATATAAGTGAATCAATCATAAGCCCAAGCAATAGTTTACCCCGTGTCCAATCCGCTGTCAAGGAAGTTATCTGTGTTAATTTGCCCATTGAACAAGATTGGAGGGAATCCATCTGAATGCTTCAAATCAGAAGGCAGTTTCAATAAAATGGTCATGAAAAAGGGGAGAATACATCTCCCCTTACAGCCTGATCCTAACGAAGCGAATCATCGTCGTCTTCCGTCGACTCGTCGTCATTTTCATCTTCTGTATCTTCCTCATCACTGAGGTCTTCATCGTCTATAACCACGTCTTCATCACTATCATCATCTTCACCGTCGAACAGCTCTTCTTCGCCATCCTCGTCTTCACTGTCTGCATCGAAGTCGTCATCGGCGCTGTAAGTTTCTTCTTCCTCATGATATTCCTCTTCGTCGTCATCGTCTTCGTCATTAATGATACGAGGACGCTTGGCGCCTGTCAGAGTATCTTCGGATTTATCCACTGGATACCAACGTTTCAAGCCCCACAGATTCGTACCGACACAGGCGAAACGCCCGTCAATGTTGATTTCAGTATATAGCTGAGCGATAACGTCATTAATTTCTTCGTCGGACATGCCGCGCAATTTGGCGACTTCATTCATCAGGTCACGGTAATAATATGGAGTATTGGCCGCTTTCAATACCATAAATGCCAAATCCACCATTGGAGTCTCGTGGACTTTCTCCGGGTCAATCTTCAAGTTGAGTGGGGTACTCACCTAGGGACACTTCCTCTCACACGTAATTCACAAGAACATGTTTCAGAGCATACACGATACATGCAATACTAACATATCCATTATCAAAACTAAGTAAAACCTATTTGGAAGCAAATTGCAAGTTAAACATGGGTATCCGTACAATTTGCAGTAGTATGCCTTGAACAAGGCGGCGCACGTTAAAAAGACGGGGTCCCCCCCGTCTCCGACTGTACCCGCTCCGGGAGAAGTCCCCCAAAGTTGTTGCACAAGAGCTTTTGCCCTCCATGTATCGTATGTGTCCACGATCACTTTGACACGACGAGCAGGCCTATTTCCATAAAAAAGGGGCAGGTTTCCCATGCCGCTGCTGATGCTTGCTCATACAATACCTCAGCATGGCTCATCGGAGGGGGACTGTCTCAAATGGACTATCCGGGTTTTTTGCAGCGTTTGCACGAGGGCATTTCGGAGCCGTCCAGCAGTGGACGGCACAAACAGATCATTACGTTCGATAAGCCTCACCAATACCGGGAATGCCTGTCCTATCTCAGGAAGCTGAAGCCCGAGCTTGCGGGATTGCGGCAAGTACAACCGGCCCGACTGATTCGCGCTCTGATCGCCCCGCTTCCAGGGGGAGACAGGCTGGGCAAATATCACAACGGTGTTACCGTTGAAGAAGATACTCGCATGAGGGTACATGGAGGAACAGCCCAGATGCCGAAGGCGGAGAAAAACCTGCCCATGCCGTGGGGGGTTAAACAGGTGCGCGCACACAAGGCTTGGCCTTCCTCTACAGGAAACCGAATCAGGATTGGCGTGATCGACACAGGAGCGGATTTTCAACATCCTGATCTGCGGCATTCTCTCGCCAGAGGCATCAATTTGCTTAATCGGACCATGCTGCCCTATGACGATAACGGTCACGGCACTCATATTGCCGGTACCATCGCGGCATCCAACTATGATGAGGGTATGGTTGGCGTAGCACCTCAGGCGCTGATTCATCCTGTAAAAGCATTTGACCATAACGGAGCCGCCTACGTCTCCGATATTATTCTCGGCATCGATTGGTGCGTATTGAATCGTATCGATATCATCAATATGAGCTTCGGTATGAAATCACGCAGCAAGGCGCTGCTTGATATGGTGAACAAAGCGTATCAAAACGGTATCGTGATCGTAGCTTCCTCGGGAAACGAGGGCAAGCGCCGGAGTATTGACTACCCGGCACGCTATTCCCAAACCATTTCAGTCGGAGCTACCGATAAATACAGACGCATCGCGCCTTTCAGCAACCGGGGACAATTCGTAGACGTGTACGCACCGGGTGAAAAGATCATTTCCTCATGGATACACGGCAAGCATCACGAAATGAGCGGTACGTCTATGGCTACTTCCCACGTGACCGGAAGCATTGCCCTGCTCCTTTCACTGAGACCGGAGATGGAGCCTAGAGAAATCAAAGCACTGCTCAAGCGTACCGCTACACCGCTGCGCCTTCGTAAAAGCATCGGGCGCAACTCTATATCCACGAAACTTGGGGAAATCGATGCCTTCCGACTAATGCAGGAGGGTACGAAATAACGGATGGAGTAAATGAATCATCTAAACGTTTAACGTTGCGCCCGGCTCCAAAGAGTGAATGACTTTTACAGAGCTTTCGTGTTCGGTCCAACCTTCTCTCATCAGCTCGTCACGCACAAGATCAGTCTGCGGCTTGGGCGCATGAACGAGCACAACTTGTTTACCAGGCAACTCCTTCAACATTAGTCTCACATCCGATATCCCCTGATGCACCTTGTAAATCAAATGCCGAACCATACAACGGTCATTCTGATCTGCATACTCCAGCAGATGTTTACCAAAAGAACCGCTTGAAGTATGTCCCGTTAAAATAACTCCGTTATGATTACTTTTTCCGCTACCTTCGCCATCCCCCGTACTCGGCGGATGATCTGATAAATACTGATAGTACCAGCGCGCCCGTGGCGAATCCATCATGCCGTCCCCGGTTACGATCATAGCCGCAGCATTCTGTTCCAGCAGCTGCACTCGCTCCGCAGCATCACGAGGCACAAAGATCCGGCCACTGTGCAGCACACGTTCTATCCGCGCAGGTACTTCCATGCGTAACCATTCTTTCAAACGGCTCAAGCGCTGCAATCCCTGCCATATGTCCGGCTCTACAATCATTGCTTGTTCAGGGAACTGCTCGCTGGCCCACACAATCAACTCCTGTCCCCGGCCAAAGGCGGGTACCGGAAGCAGCACATGACCACCAGAAGACAATATCTGTCCCATCCCGGTCCGCAGCCGCTCCAGCTTCACAGGCTGCGGATCTATATCCATGCCATAGGCATTATCCATAATGGAGATATCGGCTAGATTAGGTTCCGGTGCATCGGCAGCGAGCAGCTCGGATTCACGGCTGTAATCTCCCGAAAAGAACAACCGCTTTCCTTCCATATCTACCATGTACCACACTGCGCCAGCCAAATGTCCACTGCGTCCCCACATGATCCGTACACCCGGACAAGCCTCCTGCCATATCCCTGACGGCGCCTCATCCTCCAGATAGCGGTAAGCGATGGATTCGATATCCCGTTCGTCGTATGGCAATTTGCCGCCTCTCGATTCTACATAAGTATGCCAGGAGCGAAAATAGGAACCCAACTGCTCGGCGGTGGCCTTTGTCGTCCAAACCTCTCCCCGGTATCCATACTTATACAGTAAGGGGAGCGCCATTGAATGATCCTCATGTGCATGAGACAGCAATACAGCGGTCAGCCTCTCCGCCTCCTGCGGCGGAAAAACCGGATACTGCCCGGTTCCTTCCTTTTTCACGCCACAATCCAGCATGATACGATGCTGCTTTCCTTCCAAAACATAGCAGGAGCGGCCGTGTTCGCCCGCACCGCCCCAAATTCGAAGCTTGGTCATCATCATTTCCACTTTCTTTGCGAGTTTAAGCTTTCCATTAAGATCAGCAGCAGCGTGGTCAATCCGACCGATATGACCGCCATTGCCATACCAAGCGACACCTGCCCCTGTTCGAACTGGGCAAATATGTAGGTTGCAGACGTCTGGACGGATGGCGGCAAAATCAGCAATGAGCCGACCAGTTCGCGCGAAGCAATGGTAAAGGTCATCATCCAGCCTGCCAGCATCCCCGGTAAAATCAGCGGCAGCACAATCCGGCGGAATATATAAGACGGGCGACCGCCAAACACCTGTCCTGCCTGAAAAAGAGCGGTGTCTACCTGCGTAAAGGCGCTTTTGACATACTGGACTGTATAAGGAACAAACAAGACAACATACGTCAGAATGACCATACCGTACGTGTTATACAACGGAATCGGCATCCACGGCGAGTTCCACCATAAAATAAGGCCGACTACCATAACAATCCCCGGAACCGTGTTCGGAAGCAAGCTGAAGGCATCCACTGTCCGCTGGAGCTTCGTACGTGAGCCGCCAATAACGAGCGCAAACCAAGTGCCCAGCACAACGGCAATCGTCGATGCACCCAAAGAGAGAAATACGCTGTTCAGCAGCGCCTCCATGCTCTCTGAGCCCCAAGACAGCAGTTCCTTGTAATAATCGAGCGTAAAGTTATCCCAAGCCAAGCCGATCCCCCGCAGCTTCATGGTGGAAGCGGCGATAATTGAAAAATAAGGGATACCAATGGACGCCATTAGCAACAATAGAATGAATGCGATACTCAGTCCCGTAGTCCAGTCGGATACACGAAGACGGGAAGGACGAGAGCCTTTACCACCTACCAGCCTGTATGTATACTTACGGTTGATTACCGATTGCACATACCACACGAGCAGACAGGCGGTTAAAAGCACCGAGGCCATTGATGTCGCCTTGCCGAAATCAATCGGCCAACTGGAAATGTATTTGTGAATTTCCGATGTCATGACCTCATACCCGATACGTCGTCCAAAGGTGGCGGGGGTTCCAAACTCGGCAATCGTTTTGACGAAAATAAGCAGCGCGCCCATCCCATAAGCCGACAGCAGCAGCGGTAAAATGATTCGGCGGAATCTGTACAGAAAGCCGCCACCCATAACGGCTCCGGCCTCTTCCAGACTACCGCCAATCCTAACCAGCGCACCGCGCAGCAGCAGGTACAGGAACGGAAACAGATGCAGACTCATGATCATCACCATACCGCCAAAGCTGAAAAAAAACGGGGTCAAGAAATGCAGGCTCGGAAACAACTGCTCCAGATACCCGTTTTTTTGCATAAACAAAATCCAGCCCATCGACCCGATATAGGGCGGGGTCATAAACGGAATCAATAGCACCACGTCCAACCAGCGCCAGCTAGCGAGACGCGTGTTGGACATGATCCACGCGAGCGGAAGTGCAAGCACCGTCGTTCCAGCAATAACACAGATGCCCAGCCAGATCGAGCCGAACAGCACACCCGCAAATCGGGATGCAGCCAACGTCTGGAAAGGCGCAGACCATTGTAATTGTCCGTCTACATACACACTTTGGATGAAAATTTGTAGTAACGGCAGCACGATCAGTAAAGCAAGCGCGATCAGAGCGAGTATTAGACTCCACGCTCTGATCTGTTTGACGGATAAGACCCCCATCCGCTTACTTGAACATTTGCGTGAACTTCTCCGTCACGTCAGGCCCGTGCTCGCCCATCCATTCCCAATTGGTTTTCAGCAACGGAATCTCATCCAAATTGGCGCGCTTATCTGCTTTGACATCCGTGCGGCCCGGAAGCAAGGAAGCGTCCGCTACCAGCTTCTGTGCCTCGTCCGACAGCAGATAGTCAATGAATGCCTTGGCATTCTGCTCATGCTGTGTCGATTTGAGAATCGCCGCAGGGCGCGGGCTGATGACTGTTCCTTCCTTCGGATAAACAATGTCGATTGGCTCGCCTTTGGCTTTGGCCTTGTAAGTCATGTAATCAACCGCAGCAGCGACCATGCTTTTGGCTCCGGTAATGACCGGGTCCAGCGCTTCCTGATTGGCTCCAGCCATCGCTACGCCGTTAGCCTTGTACTGCTCGAACAACGTCCAGCCCCCATCGCCATTCGCACTTAGGTAGCCTGTCATAAAATCCAGCGCCGAACCAGACAGCGACGGATCAGGAATGTTAATTTGGTCCTTGTACTCCGGCTTCGCGAGATCGGCCCATGAAGTCGGCGGTGTCTTCACCAGCTTCGTGTTGTACGCGATGCCTAATGCGGAAGCACTGGTGCTGAAGTAGTTGCCTTCTTTGTCGGACCAATCGGGATTCAGCTTGTCCGCGTTTTTGGCATCCGGGTAGGGCAGCGTGAGGCCGTCTTTTTTCAAGCCTTGCACGGACGGAAGAGATGCCAGCACTACCACGTCTGCTACCGGATTCGCCTTCTCGGCTTCCATCCGGGCCAAAATTTTACCTGTCGTTCCCTGGAACAGCTCGACCTTCACTCCACTTTGCGCCTCATACCCCGCTACCAGCTTTTTTGCCAGCCCGTCAGGGCCTGCGCTGTAGACAACCAGCTTCTGATCGGTCGATGCCGCCCCGGCTTGTCCTGCTGACCCGGTGGCTTGCGCTCCATCCTTGGATGGTGTAGCCGTTCCACAGCCTGCGACAGCCAGTCCAAAGGTCAATGTTAATGCGAGCATCGCGCCCTTTTTCCAACCTGTACGAAAAACGTGCTTGTTCATCATCTTGTGTTATACCCCTTTTCCCTATGAATCGAGTTGGTGGATGTGTTGCGGTGATACCCAAATTTGCTTTTGTTCCCCGATAGGCAAGCGGGTGGAATGATATGCAGTCCATAGCTCGCCGTTCTCTGCCCGTATGCGGATTTCATAACGGTCCCCAACATAGCTGACATGCCGAATCTCCACTGTAAAAGAATACTGATCCACTTGATCCTGTTCCCAGCGGACATGCTCGGGCCGGAATAGCGTCCGTTCCGGCTCCAGCCAGTTCGATTTGCCGATGAACCTAGCCACCTCTGGATGAGATGGACGACCGTAGATCATCTCCGGTGTTCCGGTCTGCAAAATATGTCCGCTTCTCATGACGACCACTTCATCGGACATCGACATGGCCTCGATCTGATCATGGGTGACGTACAAGGCAGTCAGCCCCAGATCACGCACCAGCGACAGCATTTCGATGCGCATCTCTTCTCGGAGTACCGCGTCCAGCGCACTGAGCGGCTCATCAAACAAGACAAGCCTAGGACGGATGGCGACCGACCGGGCAAAAGCGACCCGCTGCTGCTGACCACCGGACAGCTGATGAGGATACCGATCCTCCATCCCCGACAGTCTGACTTTGTCCAGCGCCTCCAATACTGCTGTTCGCAGCTCCTTGCCACGCCCGTTACCGAAACCGGGGCCTTTTCCCTGCTTGCCCGCACGTAGGCCGAAGGCCACATTTTCAAACACCGTCATATGCGGCCACAGCGCAAAATCCTGAAACACCATGCCAAAATGACGAAGATGCGCGGGAACATCCTTTTTTCGTTCAGCCGAAAAAAGAACCTCCTCCCCCATCGTGATCGTGCCGGTATCCGGCGTCTCCAGCCCAGCGATCATACGCAGAAGCGTTGTTTTCCCGCAGCCGGACGGACCGAGCAGTGTCGTGAATTGTCCCCGCCGTACGATCAGATTCGTCTCGTGCAATGCGGTCATATGGCCGAAGGTTTTACTCAACCCGTGAATATATAGATCCTGATTCATCGCATTACCTGCCTGTTCTTATGACTGACCCCAGTGTAAAGCTTGAATTCGTAGCCTGTGTTATTGGAAAGTTAAAACAAAATTAATTATTTCAATGAATTGTGTTAACACTCATAGATTTAATCTATATAGAGGGGATTGATACCGCCGCGCAGGAAGCGGGCATGAGTTTCCGATCAACCTGAAAGCGAGGCATTCCAAGTGAATTTAAGTCTTCTGAAGCTGCATATTGTAGAGTTGCTGGACAAGCACCATAAAATTACCACAGTAGCCGAGCTCCTCGGCCTGAAACAACCGACCATTACCTTTCATATGAGAAATCTGGAGCGGGATTTGGGGGTGAAGCTGTTCGACACGCGTATGGGCAAAATCATCCTGACGGATGCCGGGCACGCACTGCTCCACTATGCCGGCAAGATTAATGCGCTCGCCGCCGAGGCGGAGCGGGTCGTCTGCGAGTTCGACACACTCCAGCGGGGAAGTATTCGAATCGGCGCAAGCTATGTACCGGCTACCTATGTGCTTCCTGCAGTGCTGCACCGTTTTGCCCGTGAACATCCAGGGATTCATATTGCCCTGTCCGTGAAAACAGCTCCGGTGATCAAGGACATGCTGACTCGGCACGAAATCGACCTTGGCGTTATCTCAGCAGAGCCATTTCAAGTGCCGACGCTGGTGTCGGAATCCTTGGGCGAGGATGAGCTGGTGCTGATCTGCGCACCTGGTCACCCACTCGCAAGCGAAACCGATTTAACACCTGAGCGAATCGCTTCTTCCTCTTTCGTGCTGCATGGCAAGGATTCCAGCACACGCCAAATGACTGACAAATGGCTGGAGCATGGCGGACGCCGCCTCCCCTCCTATTTGGAGCTAGATTCGCTGGAGGCGATCAAACAGGCGGTCATGCTGGGAGAACACGTCTCTTTCGTCTCCCGCATAGCTGTGCAATCCGAGGTTGAACGCGGGATGCTGGTCATACGGCCCATTCCGGGCCACCGTGTGGAGCGGTACATTTATATGGTTAGCAATAAGGACCGCCACCGCTCGGCCCTAATCCGCCAATTTGCTGAATATTTGTCAGGGAACCAAGAGTAAATCTTACCTGTCATATAGAAATTATGTTATTTTTTAACCGGAGTACCAGCTTGCCTTGACATACGACTGACATTACACCCGTAAAGTATAGCGTGTACCCCCATTCGGACGAATAGGAGATGATTGAATGAAAACTGGTCTTCGTATCACAAAGGCTTTGTCGGTATTAACCCTAAGTGCAGTGCTGCTTGTAACGGGATGGAAAGGTGCCGAACCCGCACAGGCTGCCGCCAATGCAACACCAAGCTATGAGGTAAAGCTGCTGCTGGATACAGCTCAGGTCCTCAATGCCGACGGCTCTTTGAAAAGCAGCGTAGCCAACGAGTTTCAAATTAGCGAAGATGCGCAACGATTGAGCGTCGAATATTTTGACACGGATCAACTGCAATTGAACAATGAGGGCTGGAATGTCAGATTTCGCAAAAAAGAAGATAAAAAGAATTATGAATTAACTTACAAGAAGCGGTACACGGTCACAAACGGAAATATCGACGCAGCTCTCACCCAAGCCAATAAAGAAGGTTTCAGCGCATCCGACGATAACTACGATGCCGAGGTGGATTGGGGTTATAGCAAACAGACGCTGAGCTTCTCCAATGATAAAAAAACGAACGCTTCCAAAGGATTAACCCTTCCTTCTCCGGATCAGGCGTTAAAGCAGCTTTTGGACAATCTTCCGGGCAAGCTGCAAAACTGGAAAAGCAGCAACTGGGGCAAACAAGCCCTGGCAGACTCCAGAGTACACGGTCCTGTACAGGTCAGCAAATATGGAGGCAGCTTCCAAGGATTAGATACCGATGTTGAAGTCTGGCCTATCCGCAGTGCCAACGGATCAGGTACAGATACCATCATTGAAATCTCCTTTAAAACCTCGGACTACAGCGTTGCCTCCAGCAATCGCACCAAGCTGATCAATCTGCTGCAATCCAAAGGATGGCTGGTTCCCGCCGATTCCCTGAAAACGAATTTGGTGCTGGAACGCTACTAAGCCTATTCGAACAAAAAAGGAACCGCACGTGCCACCCTGCCGGGGATGGTACGGACGGTTCCTTTTATCGTTAAAGTGGTTTGCTTACATGCGTTCCGGTGCAGACACGCCTACCAGCTTCAACACGTTGGCAATGGTGGTGCGCACCGCGCCAAACAGCGCCAAACGGGTCTGCGTTTGAGCGGCATCCTCAGTGATAACGCGCTCTGCTTTATAGTAGCTGTGGAACAGCGATGCCAGCTCGTAGACGTAGCGAATCATACGGTGTGGCGCAAAGCTCGCAGCCGCTACCGATACTTCCTCCGGCAGCTCGCCGATCTTGCGCAACAGGTCGTATTCATGCTCAGCCGTCAGTTTGGACAGATCAACCTCTGCCAACGGCAGTACGGCAATTCCTTGCTCCTCGGCTTGACGGTATACGCTGCACGCGCGAGCGTGGGCATATTGCACGTAGAATACCGGATTTTCATTGGAAGTGGAAATCGCCAAATCCATGTCAAAATCCAGATGCGAATCCATGCTGCGCATCGTGAAGAAGTAGCGGATCGCGTCCACGCCCACTTCTTCCATCAGGTCTTCCATCGTCACGGCCTTGCCGGTACGCTTGGACATTTTCACCTTTTCTCCGTTTTGGAACAGGCTGACCATTTGGGCAATCAGCACTTTGAGCTTATCCGGGTCGTTACCCAGTGCTTCCATAGCTGCTTTCATCCGTGGAATGTAGCCGTGGTGATCCGCTCCCCAAATGTTGATGATCGTGTCATACCCACGGGCGTATTTGTCGCGATGGTACGCGATATCCGGGGTCAGGTACGTGTATGTACCGTCATTTTTGATCAAGACACGGTCTTTATCGTCACCGTACTTGGTTGTGTTCAGCCATGTGGCTCCGTCCTTCTCGTAAATCTCCTCACGGTCACGCAGCTCGTTCAGCGCTTTAAGCACTTCACCGTTTTCATACAGCGATGTTTCGCTGAACCAGGAGTCAAAAGGTACACGGAACAGCTCCAGATCGCGCTTGATCTTGTTCAGTTCCTTTTCCAGACCGTAGTCACGGAAATAGGCAGCGCGGTCGCCCGGTGTCAAAGACAGCAGGGAATCACCCTTCTCAGCCACCAGCTCCTTGGCAAACCCGACGATGTCCTCACCGTGATAACCGTCCTCCGGCATCTCCGCAGGCTGTCCCAGCTCTTGCAAATAACGCGCCTCAATTGAGCGGCTCATGTTGTAAATCTGGTTACCCGCATCATTAATGTAGTATTCACGAGTTACTTTGTATCCGGCAAAATCAAGCACGTTGCAGAGGGCATCCCCTACTGCCGCACCGCGCGCATGGCCCAAGTGAAGGCTACCTGTCGGGTTCGCACTGACAAACTCGATTTGTACCTTTTTGCCTGCACCTTCCTGCACACGTCCGTAATCTGCTCCCTGTTCCTGCACTTGCTGAATAACTGCATAGAGGTAGCTCTTGTTCAGGCGGAAGTTAATAAAGCCCGGTCCGGCAATTTCCGCGCTTTCAATCGAGGCGGCAGCCAAGTCCATATTTGCGATCAAATCTTCTGCAATTTGACGCGGGTTTTTCTTCGCAATGCGGGTGAGCTGCATCGCAGCGTTTGTAGCCAAATCACCGTGCGACTTGTCCTTCGGCACCTCCAGCGTAATCGTCGGCAGCTCTTCGCGGCTCACGATTCCGGCAGCCAGTACCGCTGCCTCGATAGCTGAGGTCACCTTTTGATTAATGAGTTCCAGTGGATTGCTTGTCATGATTGTTGCTCCTCCTGTATATGCAAACTGATGGCAAAGTGCCCCGAGAAATCCTCAAAAACGTACAGATCATAAGTCCAGCTCACCTGTCCGGTAAACCCGTCCATTCGAATATCGAGCTTCTGCGTATGCGCAGACATGTTCAGGCTTAAATAAGGCGATCGGTAAAATCCCGGCAATCTTCGTCCCAGCGCAAATGACTGCTCCGACTGCACCTCACCGTGGCGAATCAGCTTAAGCTCATCCGGTCCGATTTTGACCGTGTTCCGTGTCGTTCCGCCCTCAGGTCCCTCTTGGGGTTCATCGTACCTTATATATAGATGCTTCCCACGCATGATCGCTTCTCCGGGAAGTTCCTGTACCACATCTTCTCCGTCGTGATGACTATGAAGACGGATTTGGACCTTTGCATTGTGTGGCATGTGTTCAAACTCCATTCTATCGCTATCCTACTGTACTACTATATCCAGTTCCCGTTTGCAATTCAAATGAGATTTTACAAAAAGATGCTTTCATCCACAAAAAAAACAGCTACCGCGGAGTGACTTCATCGGATGCCTGGCTAAAGCTTTCGATAAATCGGGAAGCCAGAGAAGACATGTATCTATCCTTGAGCCAGACAGCCGCCACACGAGTATGCAATTCTTCACACATAATTTCCTTCACGATTAACTGGTTATTACTGCCCAGAGACAGCGCGGACCGTGAAATCATACCGATCCCCAATCCTTCATTGGCCCAATGAAGCGTAGTGCGGGCATCATCGTTTTTGCAAAAGAAATTCGGCTCAAAGCCATGCTTCATGCAGGCATCGTGGATCAATTGCTCAAAGCGGCGGTATACGATAAGGGGTCTATCTTTCAAATCAGACAGCGGAATCGTCTTCTGGTCAGAGTTCCAGTCATGCTCTTCTGTCATCACCGCGACCATCGGCTCGGAGGCTGCATATCTGCACCCCAGACCGGTGGTGTTAAACGGCGTTCTGACGATACCGACCTCTACAATCCCCTTGTTCAACAGATCGAGGATCATGAACGTGTTTCCCTCATGAATTTCAAATTTTACGCCCGCATAGGTTTTGTGAAATTCGGAAAGCCTGTCTTTCATCAGGGCTGCGCCGGAAGAAGAGACGGTTCCAATCGTGAGCGTTCCCTTCATACCCTTGGCAAAATCGTTTATCTCCCTCGTCGTGGCATCGGTCAGCTCCAAAATCTGCTTGGCCCTGTTCTGCAAAATGATTCCGGCCTCTGTCAGATGAATGCTTCGCGGGCCTCGATGCACGAGCTTTACACCCAGCTCTTCTTCCAGCTGCATGAGCTGCTGACTGAGGGGAGGCTGTGCGATTTGCAGCTTTTTAGCTGCCGCTGTGATTTGTCCCGCCTCTGCAATCGCCAAAAAATACTTGAGATGTCTCAATTCCATCATGAACCTCCGGTACTGATATATGTAATACATATACCTCTAATATATATTAAATATTATTCATATGGTTTGGGATATGCCATAATCATATTCAGTTATCAGGTTGGGTCAACGGGCTTTATACATTATTCAGGTTAGGTGATGGTTTATTTGCTGAAATTTGCTGTTTTTTTGAAACCCTATAAAAAGGAAAGCATTCTTGGGCCTCTGTTTAAACTGATTGAGGCGATTCTGGAATTGTTGCTGCCTACCATGGTAGCTCTAATGATCAATCATGGCGTGGGGAAAGGAGATACCCATTATATTTGGCAAATGGGTCTATTGATGCTGCTTATGACCATGCTGGGCTTTGGCAGCTCAATGGTGTGCCAGTTCTACGCAGCCCGTGCCTCTCAGGGATTCGGAACCACGCTGCGCAATACGATGTTTAAGCACATTTCATCGTTCTCTTATGCCGATCTCGATAAGTTTGGTACGCCCTCACTCATTAATCGGATCACGAACGATGTGAATCAGCTCCAGACGGCTGTGGCGATGCTGATTCGTCTGGTCATTCGCGCTCCTTTTATTTGTATTGGGGCTATTATCATGTCGATGGTCTTGGACTTTCGCCTTGCTTTGGTTCTATTGGCAGCAACGCCGATCCTGGCTTTGATCCTGTATCTGGTTATTACGAAGGCTTCACCGCTGTACCGAATGTATCAGAAAAAGCTGGACAACATCGCTCTTGTGCTAAGCGAAAATCTTACAGGGGTAAGGGTCATACGGGCCTTTGCCAAAAGAGGGGCCGAACGAGTCAAGTTCAACACAGCATCGGATGACCTGACCCAAACCGCCATTCGTGTCGGGCGTATTTCCGCTTTGCTCAGCCCGGCCACCTTGTTAGTGGTTAACGGAGCCATTATTGCGATCCTGTGGATCGGCGGCATTCATATTCAATACGGATCTCTTACGCAAGGGGAGATTATTGCTTTTATTAATTATATCACGCAGATTTTGCTGGCTCTGATCGTGGTGACCAATTTAATCATTCTGTTCACCAAGGCCGCAACCTCGGCAGCACGGATTCAGGAAGTTCTGGATACACAAGCCTCGATTTCCGATGTGACTACGACTACAAATCAGTCTGAATCAAATGAACAGGACACCGTACCGACTATCGCTTTTGACCACGTCTCCTTCGGATACAATAAAACGGGGCAATTGGCGCTTAACGATGTTACCGTAAACATCTACCCTGGTGAAACGGTCGGCATCATCGGAGGAACGGGTTCGGGGAAATCAACATTTGTGAATCTCATTCCCCGGTTCTATGATGCGGTGGAGGGGCATGTGCAGGTCGATGGCATTGACGTTCGCCAATATAAGCTTGAGCCATTGCGGCAAAAAATCGGGATTGTTCCACAGAAGGCGCTGCTGTTCACCGGCACCATAGCGGATAATATTCGCTGGGGTCATGAACACGCCACCGATAAGGAAGTCGCCCGGGCTGCAGCCATCGCGCAAGCGGATGAGTTCATTTCCAATCTGCCCGAAAAATACGATGCTCCGATTGCCCGAGGGGGCCTTAATCTGTCGGGAGGTCAAAAGCAACGTCTAACCATCGCCAGAGCTATTGTAGGGAATCCGCAAATCCTTATTTTGGATGATTCCTCAAGTGCACTCGATTTTGCAACCGATGCCGCCTTGCGTAAATCGTTACGGGAAAACAGCAGCAGCATGACCGTCCTGCTTGTCTCGCAACGGGTCAGCAGTGTACAGCATGCTGATAAAATTATTGTGTTTGATGAAGGGCGGATTGTCGGTGTCGGCACACACGAACAGTTGATGAGCACCTCAGATGTATATCAGGAGATTAATCATTCCCAGCTCTCAACGCAGGAGGTAGACCAATGAGCGGTAAGGAAACCTGGAGAAGATTGTTAACCTATGTGGGTCAATATAAAAAAACAGCATTTTGGGTCATGGTCAGTGCAACTCTCAGCGTACTAGCCAGTCTGATCGGTCCCTATATGATCGGTCAGGCCATCGACCATATGGTGGATAAGGGAGTGGTGGATTTTAGGGGGATCGCGCAGATTCTTGCCGGATTGGGCATTGTGTACGCCGTAGGCAGCCTGTTTAGCTGGCTGCTCACCTATTTGACGAACCGTATTGCTTTTCAGACGGTCAATGATATGCGGCGAGAGTTATTTGATCATTTTAATATCCTGCCGTTAAGCTTTCATGACAATCACCCACAAGGTGACAGCATCAGCCGTTTTGTGAACGATATGGATGCCGTGTCGGATGGATTACTTCAAGGTTTTTCCACCTTGATTACCGGGATTATTACGATTATAGGCTCGGTTGTGCTCATGCTGTATATCAGTCCGCTGATGACGTTGGTCGTGCTGGTGTCAGCCCCGGTTACGTATGGCGTAGCACGGTTTATTACCACACGATCCCAACGCATGTTCCGCGAACAGGCCCAAATTTTAGGGAGTCTAAATGGTTATGTGGAGGAAATGATTGGCGGGCAGCGGGTGGTTACAGCCTTTCATTATGAAAACCGTTCGTTTGAGGAATTCGCCGCCAAAAATGACCAATTGTATCAAGCAGGGGTAAAATCACAGTTTTATGGATCATTGTCCAATCCCTCCACCCGTCTGGTGAACAACATGACGTTCTCGGTCACTGCGATGATCGGCTGTATATCCATCATTCTGGGCGTCATCTCGGTAGGCGGATTGTCAAGCTTTCTGATTTATACTAACCTGTTCGCCAAGCCCTTTAATGAAATCACAGGGGTACTGACTCAGTTCCAAGCGGCTACGGCATCTGCCCAGCGCATATTCGCTATTTTGGACTCACCGCCTGAGCAGCCGGAAAAATCGAACGCTGTACATTTGGAACGCAGCAAGGGCACGATTCTTTTTGATCATGTGAAATTCTCCTATAACCCGGACCGTACGCTCATTACGGACTTTAGTCTGGAGGTTAAGCCGGGTACCCGTGTTGCGATTGTCGGGCAGACCGGAGCTGGTAAAACCACGCTAGTTAACCTGCTCATGCGGTTCTATGATGTAGATAGCGGCTCGATATCTATCGACGGGGTCAATATCAATGACATGAGCCGGGACAGTCTGCGGACGAACTTTGGCATGGTGCTTCAGGATACATGGCTGTTCAGCGGTACGATTCGGGACAATATCGCTTACGGAAAGCCGGAAGCGACGGAAGAAGAGATTATTGCGGCTGCAACGGCTGCCAATGCACATAGCTTCATCAAGCGGCTGCCTCATGGCTACGATACGGTCATCAGCGGTTCAGGCGACAGCCTGTCGCAAGGTCAAAAGCAGTTGCTCACCATCGCGCGGGTGATTCTCGTCGATCCACCTATGCTCATTCTGGATGAAGCGACCAGCAGTATTGACACCTTGACAGAAGCGCGTATTCAGAAGGCGTTTATGAAAATGATTGCCGGACGCACCAGCTTTGTGATCGCCCACAGACTATCGACCATCCGCGAAGCGGATCTGATTTTATACATGAAAAACGGCGATGTGGTCGAAAGCGGAACCCATGAGGGTCTGCTTGCAAGCGGGGGGCATTACGCCTCGCTCTATAACAGCCAGTTCACTACGGCCTAGCATAGGGGGTTGAGGGGATAAGCCGATTGCTCTTATGCAATCGGCTTTTTTTGTGATGTACGCTAAAACAGAGGGTACTTCGTTAACAACTCCGGAATCGAGTCGGTGTTAGAAATGCGGTTTCATTTACGCACTTTCTTTATTGAATACACAGCGAGATATCCTAGTGCTAATAAACCTGTGCTTATAAAGCAAACTATCAAACCGCTTACCTCTACTTTTCCGATAAGTAAATATATAGCGAAGAGTCCGGTGAAAAATGTAAGGGTTAAGTTGATTACAAGATTTTTCAAAATGAACAACCCTTTCTGAGAAAGATATCTACGAAAAGAATATGTATATGATAATGTGTAAATCTAATTTAAATTATATAACACATAAGCCAAGCCTTGGAAATGACAGGCTTGGCTTATTTTCTTACCCTAAGCTAGAAAATAGTAGAACTATTATGTAGTCCATCAATACCAGTTGACCCGTCCCACGAATGCCTTAGCTTCAAACCCCTGCGCCCGTAGCGGTTGGATGGTCCACTTGCTCACTTTCCTGAAAATCTCGGCGATAGAACCAGCCGATCAGGACAGCAATGGTCGTCATAGCCGCAGCCAGCAGGTACACCTGCACCATACCAAAGCGGTCTGCATACCAGCCCAGGAACAGCAAAGATAGGCCGAAAGCGAGATTCGTAAGCACATCGATACCCGCCATCACTTTGGGAAGCTGAGCGGCCGGGGCACTCGTTTGCAGCAAGGTGCGGCGAATGATGCCAGCCATTTGAACCGGTAAGCCGGATACAGCAAAAAGAACAAGCGCAGCGACCGGGATCGTATTGAGTGCAAACACTATCGTAATCAGCACATACACAAGCAACGCTCCGAGCATGTACAGGAAGCTGTTCTTTTGCAGCCGCTTAACCAAGCCAACGACAAGCAACCCGCCCAGAATTGTTCCGGAGAAAAAGGAAGCATTCATAAAGCCCCACCAGCTTGCATCCTGATGTAGCACCTGAGTAACATACGCCAAAATAAACACACCCAGCCAGGAGGTTCCTCCAATGGTATCCACACTATCCACGATCATCAGAGACCGGATGCGGCGGTTATGCCAAATGATTTGCCATCCTTCACCAAGCTCCTTCCAGTGAGAGCCTTTTTCCTTTGACTTTGCTGTTTCTGTTGAATTGTTCGAGGATTCTGAGGATTCGGGGCTTAATTGCTTTTGATCCAGCGGATCACGAATGAAGGACGTAACCGTTACAGCCACCAAATAACAACAGGATGCGATCACAAGCGTATTCAGGGAACCGAGCCAGGCCACAATAATCCCGCTCAACGCCCAGCCTGCACATTTAACCACTTGATCACTGACCGCCACCATGCCGTTCGCACGCATCAGCCCCTCGCCAGTTGCCAATCGGGGTACAAGCGCATTACGTGCCGGGTTGGTCCAGCCATCCAAAAATGACATGCCGAACACCATCACAAAAATGAACAGAAACGACCTCTGCTCAGGTGTGATCCACAGGTAAAGCAGGAGTAATGTAAAAATAACAAACTGCCCAAATTGGGAAAACAGCAACACCCTCGTTAGACGGAAACGACTGAGAACCACGGGAGCCACCAGTCCACTAAGCACCTGCGCAGACAAGCGGAACAACGGAATTAAAATGGTCGTCATTAAAGAATTACTGGAGCTGAACACCAATACCACTACACTCAACATGTAGATGATATCTGCTACGTTGGAGATCGTCTGAGACCCCCACAGATAATAAAAAGAACGTCTGATCAAAACAACTTCCCCCTCTTTCGCACATTGCCGATTGGTTTGTTTACATAACCAAACCTCCCCTAGATGATATTTCAATTCTGTCAAATGTTTGGTTTTTTGTATATTCTACACTCACCCTTAAATTTCCTTCTTTTATCTTAAAAGGAAATCCGCTGTCCAGTATGCTCTCACGCTCATTTGCCCCTTTTATTAAATATCAAAAAAGCGCCTATAGCGCTCTTTTTCACCCAAAAACAGGTTTCAAAGAATGCCTAGACGCTTACTAACAAGGGCTACTTCGTCAAATCCTCCACAAATTTAGGCAGCACGAACGCTGCTTTGTGCAGACGCGGACTGTAATATCGGGTGTCCATTTCGGGGATCTGTGCCTCGTCGACTTCGAGCGGATCATACTTTTTGCTGCCCAATGTGAATGTCCACAGACCGCTCGGATAGGTCGGAATATTAGCCCCGTACACACGTACAATCGGGAAAATCTCCTTCACATCTTTGTTGACCTTCTGAATCAGATCGGCTTTGAACCAAGGGTTATCTGTTTGCGCCACAAAAATGCCATCTTCCTTCAACGCTTCAAAGATACCTTGGTAAAAACCGCGTTCGAACAGCGGTGCTGCCGGGCCAACGGGTTCCGTGGAATCGACCATAATGACGTCGTATTCATTTTTGTGCTCCAAAATATGCATGTAGCCATCATTGACCAGCACTTCCACATTAGGCTCGTCCAGCTTTCCGGCAATTTCGGGCAAATATTGTTTGGAATATTCGATCACCTTACCGTCGATTTCAACCAGTACGGCCTTTTCAACCTCAGGGTGCTTGATGACCTCACGAATAACGCCGCCATCGCCGCCGCCCACCACCAAAACCCTCTTTGGATTCGGGTGTGTGTTCAGAGCGGGATGCGCTACCATTTCATGATAAACGAACTCATCCTTCACGGTCGTCATCACCATGCCGTCCAGTATGAGCATATTGCCGAATTCCTCCGTCTCCATCATCGCCAGATCCTGAAAATCCGTTTTCTCGGAGACATAGGTTTGTTTGATTTTTGCCGTAATGCCGAAAGAGGAAGTTTGCTTCTCCGTAAACCACAAATCCATCATTTCAACCTTCTTTCTCATTAAAGTATGTGTCCGACAATTCCTTTATCATCCAGGCCGCGCCCTCGCAGTTCTTTCTGGTCATGACAATATAAACAGCGACTTCATTATATCTATAACACGATATCTGCAACCCGCCGGGTTTGTTATATTTATTGTAACCAAACACACTGCACTTTCACACTTTTTTGCATTATAAGCGATACCCGGATAGCCTGCAAAAGCCTTTTTAGATTGGATCTCGTATAAAATGTACACGTACGCGCATCTGATGAATAGACGCTTTCGGATTGACAATACTGAGAACATCAACCAAGGAAGGAGGTGGCATGATGGCCGGTACAACTAAGCATTCCCCCAAGCGCAAACCGCTCTGGGTTCGATGGTTTCAGGGACTGATGTCACTCACCATTCTGACGGTCATCGCCGCCTGCATTCTGCTCGCCTATTTATATACGACCAGTCTTCCGCTCGCGGATACGGATCGGAATTCACGGCTGCTCGACAGTCAGGGGAAAGTCATTGCCACCTTCTCTGCCGGAGGCAAGGAGTCTATCCCTGTCCAACTGGATCACATTTCACCCGATCTGATTGCGGCTACACTGGCTGTAGAAGACCGGAAGTTTTATGATCATTTCGGGTTTGATTTCAAAGGTCTGGGCCGGGCGGTGCTCGTCAATGTGACCCGTTGGGACATGTCGCAAGGGGCCAGCACGCTGACACAGCAGCTTGCACGTAATCTGTATCTGTCCCATGAAAAAACCTGGACACGCAAGGCCAAGGAAGCCATCTACACGGCGCAGTTGGAAATGAAGTACACCAAGGACGAGCTGCTGCAAATGTATTTGAACGAAATCTACTATGGTCACGGTGCCTACGGCATTGAGGCGGCTTCCCAGATGTATTTTGGCAAATCCGCCAAGGATCTCGATCTGGCTGAAAGCGCACTGCTGGCAGGTATTCCGAAAGGACCAACCTACTATTCGCCGTATAATCATATGAAAAACGCCAAGGATCGGCAAAAGGTTGTACTTGATTCCATGGCACTTACTGGCAAGATCACTCAGGCCGAAGCCACCAAGGCCTATGGGGAAATGCTTGCCCTGCGGCCCGAGAGCCAGCGCAGGACGGTCGAAGCCGCGCCCTGGTTCCGCGATTACGTTCGCCAGCTCGTGATTCATCAGCTTGGGATTAGCGAGGGCGTGCTAGAGCATGGCGGCCTGAGTATTTATACCACGCTGGACATGCACATGCAGCAGGCAGCCGAGGCCGCAGTAAGCGAAGGCATGAAGAGCAGCAACGGTCTGGAGACGGCGCTGATCTCTATCGACCCGCGTAGCGGACACGTCAAAGCGATGGTTGGCGGAGCCAACTATGTCGCCAACCAGTACAACCATGCGCTCGCCACGACCCGGCAGCCTGGATCGTCCTTCAAGCCGATTATGTATCTGAGCGCACTTGATTCCGGCGAATTGACGAGTACGTCCAAGTTCGACAGCCAACCGACGTTGTTTCACTACGACAACAACCGCAAAACCTATAAGCCCAAAAATTTTGGAGACAAATATTTGGGCGAAATTGATCTGCGACGCGCGATTGCAGCGTCCGATAATATTTATGCCGTAAGCACCATTTTGAAGGTGGGAACGGATAAGGTCATGGACCTTGCCCGCAAAATGGGTATCACGAGCGAGCTGAAACCCGTGCCTTCGCTGGCGCTGGGCGTGTCGCCCGTCAGCCCGTTCGAGATGGCCTCGGCCTTCTCCGTCATCGGCAGCGGCGGGCAAAGGGTCGCTCCGGTGGCGGTGCTGCGCGTCACCGATGCGGCCGGGCGGTCGCTCTATGAAGCGCCGCAGGCCGCGCCCGAGCAGGTGGTGAAGCCCGCCTCCGCCTACGTCCTCACACGCCTCATGGAAGGCGTGTTCGAGGAAGGCGGCACCGGCAACCGGGTCGCGAAGCTGATCAAGCGACCGGTTGCCGGCAAGAGCGGCACGACCAACACCGATGCGTGGATGGTCGGCTTCACACCCGAGCTGTCCACCGCCGTCTGGGTCGGCTACGACAAGGGTAAGGCCATCAGCACGCAGGATGCCCGGCGGGCGGCACCGATTTTCGCACAGTATACGGAGAAAGCACTGGAGAATGTGCCGCCCAAAATCTTTCCCATTCCTGACGGCGTCGTCAGCGCCTACATTGATCCGGCCAGCGGCAAGCTGGCTGCACCGGACAGTCCCGACAAGCGGCTGGAAGTGTTCGTAAGCGGAACAGAGCCGAAGGAAACACTGTCGGGGCAGAACAACCCTCCGGAAGCAACGCACAATGACCAAGCGGAGCAGCAGGCAGAGAAGAAGTCATGGTGGAGCAATTTCAAGCGATGGTGGATGGATTAATCACAAAAAAAGACTGAAGGAACGCTATCAGCGCTCCCTCAGTCTTTTTGTTTTCTTTTTACATCAACCGCGACATCATGCTTACCAATAGCAGCTAAACGACTCAATGCGGTTGGTGTCTATCCCAAAATATGTCCAGAAACGGCCGTTCCACCGGAATCCCGCCACTGATGTTCTGCCTACAAAGACCGGATACAGCCAGAAGCGCTCTCCATTCGTCAGCCATATAAACGTGTTGCGGAACAAGCAGCCGGAAATGGCTCCGGGATCAATAGCATAGGCCGAGACCAGCGGCTTCGGTGGTGTAAATTGCGGTGGTGGAGCAGTCGGCGCCTGAACGCCTTGTGGTCCTCCTTGCGGACCGAATGATCCCGGCGGCGGCGAAAACGACCCTTGCCCTGTTGACGGGCCAAAAGGCCCCTGTGTTGTACCAGGAAATTGTGGACTCGAAGGGCCTGTTCCTGGCGGCATGGATGGACCCGGAAACCCCGTTTGCGGTCCGAAAGGACCCTGTGGCATTAAAGACATTCGGTTCACTCCTTGTGTTCTAGGCTGATGTATCCTATGCGGGACATCAGCCCGTGGACTGGGCGAATCCCCATATTGTCATTGCATTTTGCTATTTCGTCCTTTTACATCAAAAATTCTTATATCCTGACCCATTAACTCCCTGTACGAGAGTATGATTTTCTTCATGACGTGCTTCTTTTATCGTTGAATATTTCCATTAAAAAAGAGGGAAGATGTTAATATCTAACATCAGTCCAAGGAGTTGACCTTATGCAAGATTCCAGTCCAAAAATTACAACATTTTTCATGTTCTCCGGTCAAGCGGAAGAAGCCATGCAATTTTATACCTCCGTTTTTGAGCCGTCCAACATCGTTAGCGTATTCTATCAAGAGGATGGAAGCGTGTTACATGCTGTATTCGCTCTAAAAGGTCAAACCTTCATGGCTATTGACCAGAACCATCAGGACAAGCACCCTTTTACTCCGGCTCTATCGCTGTTCGTCACCTGTGACTCGGAAGAAGAAATTCACCGCGTGTTTGATCAGCTATCGCAGGAAGGACAAGTTCTAATGTCGCTCGAAACCTCGCCCGTAAGCCAGCTATTTGGCTGGGTTCAAGATAAGTACGGAATTTCATGGCAATTAAATTTGGCAAAAGGGCAACCTACGATGTCCTAATATCCCGATTGCAAAATAACCCGACTAAGATAACTTTGATCTCAGCCGGGTTATTTATTGTTGAAGTGTATTCATGATCACATGCTGACCTTTACCTTGATGATCATGTTTGGCATGTTTATTCTGACATTTCTTACCTACATGAAAAAGAAGTAGACCGCCCCCAACCAAGGTATCAGTCTACCATTCGACCCTACTGCCGTACACAATTAGAATTATTATACGCTAATCTCCTAGAATCAAAAACAGACTACATAGAATTATCTACTTCATGCGATCAATACTTTCAACAAATTCGCGATTCCGTTCCAAACAAATTACAGCATGTTATATTGAATAAAAAACATACTGGTCAATTCCTGTCTGTTTACAATAAGCGAGACAACACCAAACTTTTACGGTTATCTTTTTCTTCCTAAATACGAACGGGTATAATCAAAACAATATCCATCTTTTTTTGATTATAATATTAAATTTTATATTTGTTAGTTGAAGGATGTGTGAAATTGTCTAATAAATTAAGCAATAACAATATTCAAAAAAATTTTAGTGCAGATTGTGAAAAATGTTTTGGTTTATGCTGTGTAGCTTTACCTTATGCAAAATCTGCTGATTTTGCTTTTAACAAGGATGGAGGGACTCCTTGTCAAAACTTGCAAGCGGATTATCGTTGTGGTATTCATAAGAACCTAAGAAATAACGGCTTGCGAGGCTGTACTGTATATGATTGCTTTGGGGCAGGTCAAAAGATTTCTCAAGTTATGTACAACGGAAAAAGTTGGCGAGACAACCCGGCAATAGCTAAGGAAATGTTCAATGTATTTCCCATCATGCAACAGCTTTACGAAATGCTTTATTACTTAAATGAAGCCCTTAGCTTAGAAGAAACTCAACCCATCTATACAGACTTACAAAAAGCTATGGCGAAAACCGAGCAACTTACGGATCAAACTCCAAAATCCCTCATAGATCTTCATGTACCAACCCATAGGGCACTTGTTAATGATTTACTTTTACAAACAAGTGAGTTAGTGCGTGAAAAAGTTAAGAAAAACATGGAACACAGTAAATATAGTAAAAAAATTAAGCAAAGAGACCTTATCGGTGCAAATTTAAGAGGGGCTAATCTTAGAGGTGCCAATTTGAGAGGAGTTTTACTTATTGCTGCTGACCTCCGAGAAGCTGATATGAGAATGACCGACCTTATCGGTGCAGATTTCAGAGACGCTGATTTAAGTGGAGCTAATCTCGAAGGAAGTATTTTTCTTACACAAGCACAATTAAATTCGGCTAAAGGCAATTGTAAAACCAAATTACCCCCTTCTCTAAGCATTCCAGACCATTGGTTAAATTAGAGTTTATACAAAAGGCAATAGACCGCTACCTATGATAGTGGTCTATTGTTGAACCTAACTCCCGACTGTTCGTGATCCTAACGCATCACCTTGATTAGAGCACACACTTCCTCTTCACCGTACCCTGCATCCAAAGCCTTTTTAAAGAGACCTTGGGCAAATACGGGGAATTCATTATTCATCCCTGCTTCACGAGCCTGTTCCATGAGAAGATCCACGGTAACCATACTCATATTCACAGAACTCTGTGGCTTATCGTAAGCTCCGCTCTGAATTAACTCACTCTCATACTTTATTACCCCGCCAATAACGGGAGATATCTGGGCAATCATCGCCCCAAAGGTATCCACACGAAGATCATCTGATTCAAGAATACGTGCAGCGTGGAAAAAACCGAGATACGAACCAAATAGATACGAAAGAAATGCTAAGTCAGTCGTAGAAGCTGCGCTAACCTGCCCTCCCAAGTACAATACATTTCCAGCCAAGCTTTTAAGTAGCGGCTCACACTTCTGAAATGCAGCAGGAGAACCGGATGAAAAAATCGTAGCTTCTGGCTGTCCCATCTGGGTAGGAGAAGCTACTATAGCTCCGTCTATATATTCAGCATGGTGCTTTTGAGTCCACGCTTCGTAATCTCGGGCCTGCTGTGGGCTTCCAGTGCTTAACTGGATGAGAATCCGTCCTGCCATATCCACTTTCACTTCGTCCGTGTCCAGAATATCATACGAAGCTGCATAATCAGATACACAGATAATGGACACTGCGCTCGCGCTTATTGCTGCTGCTGCATTAGGGGCCAAAACCGCGCCTGCCTTCACAATCAGTTCAGCCTTCTCACTTGTCCGATTCCATACCGTAACTCTATAACCACTTTGAAGTAACGATTGAGCGATTGCAACGCCCATAGAGCCCAAACCTATTACAGATACGCTGTTCATATTATTCACATTCTCCATTCTCTTTTCTTTACGTTTCCAGATTCACTGGAATCAGATGTAGTAAATGAATGTCTTTAGAATCAATCATAGAGGCAAACGTTTGGAAAGCAGACACAGATTTGAGCTTTTCCATCGCCGCCACTGCCATTTGCATATCAGACCAATATACAATGTCTGTCCATTGTGTTTCGTCAGAGGTATGTAGCAGTTGACGCTCTTTAAATCCCGGCAATTGGGTTTGTAGCACGCCACTCAATTCATTGGCAGCTTTACGAAAAGAGTCCTTATCCGTCCCCTCCTTTAACTTGAATAGTACTAACTCCATTACATATTTCTCATTCTTCATCTTAAAACTCTCCTCATCCTCTTCATTCAAAAAACATTATCACACCTTATATCACAGTCATTTAATGCGAAATAAGTTTGAATCACTATTATTCCAGCTGTGTGTACCTTGACTTCGAGGTTAAGCATACGTGATAATAGTGCCAACTACTGTCACTAATATTTATTTGCTTAAAAAGGAGCAAAACATGCACAAAGCACAACGGCTCGTTCAGCTCATCATGTTAGTAAATGAACGCAAAAAATTCACCATACAGGAGTTAGCCGACGAATGTGGCGTTTCACGTCGAACCATGATTCGTGATCTGATGGAGCTAAGTGAACTCGGAGTGCCTCTATATTCTCAGACAGGGCCTGGAGGTGGCTATCGTGTGCTGCGCGAGAAGGTCCTACCACCAATCAGTTTCACTGAGCATGAAACGATGGCATTGTTTTTTGCCTGCCAATCATTACGCAATTACAAATCCCTCCCCTTCACAAACGAAGTGGACATGGCCCTGCACAAGTTTTTTCATTATCTATCTAGTGAACTTAAGCAAAAAATTGAGCAAATGCAGCAACGGCTCATCTTCTGGATACCTCCACATGACATAGAAGTGCCTTTTTTGAGAGATTTACTGGAAGGTGCGCTGGAACAACGCGTCGTTACGATTGTTTACGAAGCAGCCACGCGTCGAGAAAGGATGATCCAGCCACTCGGTATTTATACAATGAACGGATTATGGTATTGCCAGGCTTATTGTTTTCTTGCAGAGGATTATCGAGTGTTTCGCATGGACCGAGTGAAAGATTTCTCTGATGAAGGGGACCAAAGTAAGCAAATCGATATGAACGAGGATCATATTGAGCAATGGGTTATGCGCATGGATGAAAGTGATATGCTGGAATTGGAAGTAGATTTAACACCCGAAGGTATAAGACGATGTCAGTCAGACTTGTGGTTAGCACCGTCCATCGAATTGCATGAAAATGGCTCAGGCACGATTCGTACAAAAATGAGTTCATCATTTACGACATGGGCGGTACATTTTTTTCTTGGGCTTGGTATGGAAGCAAACGTAAAGCAACCCCAAGTAGTACGTGAACAAATAAAAAATAAACTCCATGATCTGCTGAACCAATATGTTTAGCCAGAGCTTACAAGTTATATATACTTACTGCCCCGTCGAATGGTATTGCTCATAAAAAAGAAAAGACCAACCAGAAGTCCCGGTTAGCCTTATCCCAAACATTCTTCTGTTAGACCCTGTAAATTCATCCGATAATCCTGCATAACAGGTACTTAAATGCTGACTAGCCTTTCAAATGGACTCTTAACACAGGTGCATCTGGAGAAACAGACGAATTTTGCAATATTTCCACATGGCTGATCATCTCTTGCCCGTCTGGAATGATGACCGGAGTAATTAGAGACAATTCGGCCTGTTGGATAGAATCCATATCAAATTCCATCAATAATTGCCCTGCTTTAACGTTGTCTCCTGTTTGGACATAAGGGTTAAAGCCCTTTCCTTTGAGAGAGACCGTATTAATCCCGACATGTATCAAAACTTGTACACCGCATTCATGCTCAAGTATCAGGGCGTGCTTACTTTTCTCCATCACATGAACCACTTTGCCCGTAAAAGGAGCCGTAACCTTTCCTTCAGACGGATGAATAGCGATACCGTCCCCCATTGCCTTCGTAGAGAACGCAGGATCTGGAACCTCTTCAAGGGAAACAATTTGTCCTTTAATCGGTACTACAATGTCGAATTCTTCAACACGTGGAGTTGCTTTCTTTTTCAACCATTTAAACATTCTACTAACACCACCTTATTTACAGATTACATTCATAAACAGTGAATAAGACTTAACTTCCCTCATTATAGGAACCGGTTCCACAAAAGAGAAAATTAAAACCTAATTGGAACAGATTTCTACCTGAATTATAGTGAATGCCTTTCTATGATGTCAAGGCGCTATCAGTCAAATAATCACACAGTTCAACAACTTATTCCTACCCATAATTAAGAAGTACAAAACGCGATTTTTCCTGTCACATAAAGAAAAATCACGTTTTTGATTTGAATTATGATTTCGTTACTTTTATATGCTCCAACAAATCACCCGGCTGGCAATCCAACACGGTACATATCTATCAAATCTTGGATGGTTAGCTAAAAGATTTATATCACTGATATTGTCACACAAATTTAAAATATCACATATTTACTAATAATTATTTTTGTGTTATAATGTAGGTTTACAAATTTTGTTTTCATGATACGATCTCCCTTGGATTACATCAACTCTTTCTGGAGGGATTCGATGCATTTGGACAAGGGAATACACATGCTTCAGCTTTCTTCTACTATTATGGGAAAGACGGAGAGCATTTACCCCACTTTGATTTGGGACACAGATAACGTCATTCTAGTAGACACAGCTTACCCCGGGCAACTGCCACTTTTACAAGAGGCTATTTTAAAAATCGGATTTACAATCGATAAACTTACCTTGATATTAATTACACATCAAGATCTTGATCATATCGGCAGCTTACCAGATGTGATACAAGCTTGCTCATCCGCAATTCAAGTGCTTGCCGGCTCTATTGAAAAGCCCTACATACAGGGTGAAAAGCAACTTATAAAACTGACGCCCGAGGCGATAGCTCAAGCTGTAAACTCTATGCCTGAATCTGTTCCGTTAGAGTGGAAAAATGCATTTCAGCGTACGCTTGAAAATCCCCCAAGAGCTGTAGTCAATTCCATCATCGTTGCTGGAGAGGAATTGCCCTTCTGTGGAGGGATCGTGGCTATAGATACTCCTGGTCATACACCGGGACACCTAAGTTTTTACCATAAGCCAAGCCAAATCCTGATTGCAGGAGATGCTCTGCGCGTAGTAAGCGGCGAGTTACTGGCTCCAGACCCACAATACTGCTGTGATTTCAATATGGCGAAAGAATCTCTTAGAAATTTGTTAACATACGATATTAAAAAAGTGATTTGTTTTCACGGAGGGCTTTACGAAGATAATTGTAATCAGCGCATAGCTGAAGTATCTAAATCCTAGCTTTTGATTAACATGATCATTCTAGTATTTACCCACCTACGCGAAAAAAATGGACCGTCCCCAACAAGGAAACGGTCCATTTTTACAAGCTACTGCCGACTGCTCTTTAAGCAGTGGCTTTACACTGGAGTCGTGTAGACGCACGACTCCTTTACTATCTCTTACCTCTGTATAGCTCATTTTAAAACGTCAATACAGTTTTTCTCACCAATTTTGTCGCCCTTACGCTTATCTTTATTTGTCAGGTACATATTCTATTAAATCCGAAAGCTTGCAATCAAATGCATCACAAAGCTTGAATAAGGTTTCCAGCTTGGTTGTCTCTATATTTGTTTCGCGGTATAGCTTATTGATCGAATTACGACTCAAACCGGATAGACTCATCAACTCAGTGATATCATCAATCCGATGCTCCGCCATAAGCGTTCTGATATTACACTTTAGCACTTTATCTCCCCTCCCATATTTACTATATTCAATTTATATAAGATGGTTTTAAAAAATCATTCACTAACCTTCAAGAGTTAAAAAACAACTTTACAATTCCTTTAAAGGGTTTTATAATAACTCTATAAAGTTAATTCAAAGGAGTTATGTACATTATGCTCTATTCTTTAGACGTTTTAATTGAACCGCTTATCCGCACACGGTTAGAATTATTATACGCCAATCTTCTAGAATCAAAAACAGACTACATAGATTTATCTACTTCATGTGACCAATACTTCAAACAAATTCGTGAGTCCGTGCCCGACAATTTGCAGCACATCATATTTCTTTATGAAGATACACAAATTTCATTACAAGCCATTCTTGAGAATAGCATATACTTACAAGGTTTTAAAGATGCTCTCCAACTCCTTGATGAAGTAAATCACAATTTAAATTAGGATTGCGCCTTTTATATAATCAGTTGGGTATACATCGAAGTCGTGTTAGCGCACGGCTTCTTTTACTATTTGAATACAACTTGTTTTATATCGCAAATATAGAATCTTATTACTTATCTTATTTTACAGGCATATCCTTACATTCAAATAGCGACCCGACCGCAGATAGGAATTAACTGAGGACGGGTCACTAGTTTTGGTAGGTTAAGTAAAACATCTCTCGACCTAGAGTGTTAGTAAATAAAATTATTGCTCTATTAGTTTATATTTAAAATCAAAAGTTCTGGCCTTTTCATCCTCAGGCTCAATTATGTTTTGTTTCCTTAACTTTTGGAATGCCTTTTTAACTTTATTTACATCTTCTTCACCACTAATTTTGCGAACATCTTTATTATATAAACCGCAATTAAGATTATAACCTGACCAACAGGCGATCAATCGTTTCCAACGGCCGCTTATTGATTCGCTTCATAAACTGGCCGACATGAAGCTTAATCTTGTAGAACTTTTCAAAAAAGACGTTATTGACTACGTCGGATTTAAGCCACAGCCATAGTCCCTCGACCGGATTCAGGTTGGGACTATAGGGCGGTAGAAAGACCAAATGAAGGCGCGGATGTTCTTTCAGAAAAGGTTGTAACCCGGTGGCATGATGAATCCGGCTGTTGTCCAGAATGATAGCCATTGTTCCATTAGGGTACGCCGACAGAAGATCCTGGAGGAAGCGAATAAAAGCGTCCACATCGGCCTTTTCTTCTTCACGGTGATGCACCTGTCCGGTTTCATAGTTAATCGCGGCGAATAACTTGGCTCCTTCATGCTTCCCATACGTTGGTACTTTACGCTGCTTGCCGCGCGGAAACCAGTTATATTGCAGCGCCTGATAGGAACGAATCATCGATTCGTCTTCAAACAGCAGATGATCGATTTCTTCGGCTTCCACCTGCTTTTTAAGCTGGGCGAAGGTGTGCTTACGGAAAACCGCTTGGGTCTCCTCATCAGCTTTGGCCAGTGTATAGGTTGCTTTAGTGAAGCTGAAGTTCATGCGTCTAAGCATGGCGCTGATTCCGCGCACACTCATCGTAACGCCAAACTTTTGCTTGATCCATTCCGCTACGAGCGGTAGGGTCCAGGTATAGCGAGCTTCAAAGCCTACATCGGCTGGCTGTTGCTGCTCCAGCATAGCGGCTAATTGGATGCGTTGCTCTTCCGTAAGCTTAGGCGGTTGTCCAGGGGAGTGTCCTATTTCCAGTCCGGTAAGGCCCTGCTCTTGGTAGCTCTGCCAATAGATACTGACGGTTTGACGCATGCGACCGAGTAGATCACCGATCTCCGAAAACGTGTGTCCTTCCAGACGAAGACGAACGGCCAGGTATCTTTCGTAAAGTCGTTTATCGGCTGTTTCTTTCATGGCTTTATTCAGTTGCTCGATTTCTTCGCTCTTCATTTTTATCGCCACCTTGGGTTTGATCTTTCTATTCATTACCCGATTAGGCGATGGGTGTGATGCTGTTGGTTTCTTAATTGCGGTTTATATAGTAATAAATACACCAGGATTACCTTTCAGGTAGTCAACAATAATGTCTTCAAGTGTAGCCAATTTTTGATGTTTAATTGTCACTAATAAGGCATTGTCTAATTCTTTAAATTCAGGAGCGACTAATCCAATTTTTCTCAGTTCATTCCTAGCAGTATCCAGTCCTTCACCTATATCATGATTTAAAGGATCGGGCAAATTATGCAACATTCTTACCACGTTTGGATTTCTAGAATATCTTTCATCATAGATATTATCGACTGTCATAAATCCCGGTAATTTACCCGGACTTTGAATTTCAATTCTGTTGTCATAAATTCTAATGTGTATATCATCATTTAAGCTGTAATCTCTATGAATTACAGCATTAACTACTATTTCTTTAATAGCCTCTGTTGGGTATACAAGTTTTTCAAGCTTACCAGCAACATAGTAACTAGAATCAGTTAAAATTTCACCAATTCTTTCTAAAGCCTCATAAACCTGCTGCTCTAAGGGGCCTTTAATTGTTTCTGGCCTTCCATCCAGTTGCTCCCTTCTGTACTCTGCTCCCGAAGTTCTAAGTCTGTACACTTTTATTGCACATCTATTATCAAGGGTAGCTTGAGGCTCTTCATCAAATAGTAAAACACCGCCTGCATTTGGATAAAACTTATCCTCTTTTTTAGAAAGAAGCCTCTGCTTTCTAAGAAATGATTTGCGAGGCAAACCTGAATCTATTCTGGACATATAGTCAATGAGGTAAGAACTATCTTCAATATCCTCGACCTCAATATAATCAATTGGTTGCTTCTCATAAGAAAAAGCACCCTTAGTATAACTAAGGGATGTAATTCGCTCCCCTTTTATCTCCTTTTTTCTGGCATTGACACGAATAAAGCATTTACCTTGAGCTGTGTAATGTACTTTAGGACTCTTTGGGATTGAAATATGTAATACTAGACCTTCAGAATCAAAATCTATAAATTCCATTAAAACATTCTCCACAGAAGGATTTGTTTCTTCTAACAAAGTATGGATAATATCATTAGCATCTTCCTGCTTTTCAAAGCCAACAACTCTTTCTCCTTCTACCTTCATATCTTCTATACCAATATACAAGTCACCTCCATCTGTATTTGCAAAAGAAACAAAGGCTTCTTGTAAATTAGATGGTTTTATTCTAGAGCTCTTTAAATCATTGAAATGGTCCTCCTTTAAAGTAAGTAATTTTCTTTTCTCACCTTTTTCAAAAGCTCTTGTATTCATAAAAAATCCTCCTTGAAAACTTATTTTTTATGTGTATTAGCTAACCTTATATATACCATTTATTTCGTTCTAATTTCAAATAACTTTTTATTAACAACATTTATTTCATTTTATCTTAATTATAAAAGACGTACATCCAACTCCCAATTAAGGTGTTTTCAAGATACACAAGCTCTCATCTATTCCCAATAAAAAAAGCAGCCAACAAAGCGAGGCCACTGAAAAAGTCCCCATTGTTGAGAGTAAGAGAATATCCAAAGAAAAACGAGCCTCTAGAATCGCTTCTAAGGCTCGTTTCGCGTTCAGGGAGACATATTTGTACCCCTAGAATCTTTGTATTTTCGGAAATCAACAGTTTTTCAGTGGCCTCAACAAAGCTGCTGCTTTTTTTATATTAACTACGCTATATTCACTATTACCCTTCCAGCGCCTGCTTCAATTTCTCAGGCGAAGCGTCCCACCATTCCTCGTTATGGGAAATCAGCAGGCTTTTGAGTGCTGCTTTGTCCTCACTGCCGAGATCCTCCAGCATGAAACGACGCTTGAGCGCGTAATCCATACGGTTGACGTGATCGGCGAGGATTTTCCAGCCGCGTTTGGCTTTGTTGTCAATCAGCATCTCACAGGCAGTCGCGCCGCCGTACATACGTCCTTCGGGCGTGCGATCCACGGCTACCCATACCAGCCATACCTGGCGTCCGTTCGGTACATCCTCTTTATTCGTAGAGAACTTGATTCCACGTTCTACTTTACTTTTAGCATGCATGGCACCGACATCAATTTTTGCCTCGCCGTGGTCAATGATGACCGGGGACATGCTGTTCAGGTCGATTGAACCTGCGCCGAAGCCCTTATGTTTACTCTTGCCACTGACAATGTTCAGTGCAATCTGTTTTTTGCCGTCCGGCTGATTTTCGCTCATGCGTCACTAGGCCTCCATTTTCCGTCTTGACATTCATTCTACACTATAAATATTTTAACTAATAATCTCCCGAAAGCAAACATATACATGCTGTAGATGCTTGTCAACGGGAGGTATCCATTGTATGACCCCAGCACGCACCAAAATCGTTTTATTGTCTACACTAGCCCTCGGTCTCCTCGCAGGGACGTTATGGTTTGCCTGGCAGCCTGAATCTAAGTCCGATCCGCAATCCTTGGGCAAACCGTCGTACGATTCCCAGTCGGAGTCTGCGCTTGCGCCAAACATGGGCAAGCCCCTGGGGGCAAACATCCTGCCTGACGTGCCCCAAAGTCCTCCACAGCTCGCTTCGGAAATTCTCAGCAAGCGTGCGGTGGAATACCACATTGACGTGTCCCTGGAAGAAGGACAGGTTTTGCGGGGCACCGAGACGCTTACATGGAAGCATCCGGGCACCAAAACCGTGAATGATCTGTATCTGCACCTGTACCCCAATGCCTTCTCTTCCATGGAAACCACCTTCATGAAGGAATCCGGGGGCAAGCTGCGCGGCGACACCATGCCCAAGAACGGCTTTGGCTCCATGACACTAACTGAACTTAAAACGGAAGACGGTTTATCCCTCCTGCACCGGACTCAATACGTACAGCCGGATGACGGTAACGTGAACGACCGCTCGCTCATGAAGGTACGTCTCCCCAAGCCGGTCCGAGGCGGTGAAAGCATTACATTATATATGAAGTTTGAGGTAAAGCTACCCGCCATCTTCGCACGTATGGGCGCAACAGATGATTTTGTCATGGCAGGTCAGTGGTTTCCCAAACTCAGCGTCTACGAAACCGCAGGACAGCGCGGACGCGCCGAGGAAGGCTGGAATCTGCATCAGTATCATGGAAACTCCGAGTTTTACGCAGATTTCGGAATTTACAGTGTGCGGATTAGAGTGCCTGAAACACACATCGTGGCTGCAACCGGATTTCCCACCCGTGGAGCCGTCCGGCAAAATGGACAAAAAATATATCAATTCTATGCCGATGACGTGCACGACTTTGCATGGGCCGCTTCACCGAATTTTGTAGCCGCAGAAGAGCCATTTTCTTCTGCCGAGGTGCCGGGTGTCAAAATCAAGCTGTATCTCGACCCATCGCACAAGGAGCTCAAGGGACGCTATATGAGCGCAGCCAAGGCCGCCCTTTCCTATTACAGCAAGTGGTACGGGCCTTATCCATACTCGACCCTGTCCATCGTTGTACCACCCAAAGCAGGCAGCGGCGCGGGTGGCATGGAGTATCCCACACTCATTACGGCTGCAGCGGCGGATAATCCGAATCCCGGCTATAGTCTGGAGCGGACGGTCGTTCATGAGATTGGGCATCAATATTTCTATGGAATGGTGGCAAACAACGAATTCGAGGAACCATGGCTGGATGAAGGCTTTACCTCTTATGCAGAGGAACGACTCATGGAGCAGGAATATGGGCTCATCCCTAACTTTCCGTTACAGTCTGGACAGGTATCATCCCCTCAGCCGTTAAACCGTGAGTCTTGGAAGTACGGCTCGGCTGCTAAATATGCACAAAATGCCTATTCTCGGGGCAAGCTGGTGCTGCGTGGCATTGAACGACAGGTCGGCGCGAAAAAAATGGATCGCATTATGCGTACCTACGTCCAGACCTACCGATTCAAGCATCCATCCTCGCAGAATTTTCAGCGTATCGTCGAAAGAGTCACCGGACGTTCGTGGAGCCACTATTTTGAACAATATGTATACGACGGCCAGATGGCGGATTTTTCAGTGGATCGCATTACGAACCGCAAGCTGGCCAACGGATACGAAGCAACCATTACACTCAGCAAAAAAGGGGCGGATTATCCCAAGGTCCCTGTTCAATTTACCTTCAAGGACGGCACAACGATATTCAAGGCATGGGACGGAACGGGCAAAAGCACCACCTATCGACTAAAAAGTGCATCTCCGGTCTCCCATGTGATTGTTGATCCGCTGTACACGATTGCGCTGGAGAACAAGCATATCAACAACAGCCTGAAGGCCGAACTGAACGAAAAAACCCAGACCCGTTGGAGCATAAGTGTTACCAAGCTGCTGGAGACACTGCTTGGAAGTCTGTCATGGTGAGGTGTCTATAGATGCGTACTGTTATAAAAGAAGGCTGGGCGCTTGTGCGCATACAATTTTATATTGTCATCATTCTATTTCTGTATCGACTGCTATGGGGCGTTTTTCTCTATCGGCTGGTACAATCCGCCGTTACTCCCCTGCTGCTGCGCTACCCCGATCAGGGTCAAAATGAACTGGGACAGACGTTGTTTTGGATGGAGAGCCAGATTGCCCTGACGGACAACCGAGAGGTTCATATGTATCTGTGGATACTACTGGGGGCAACGGTGCTGCGTACACTGATTACCCCCTTCATCCGGGCGGGAATATACCAAAGTCTGCACACCCATGCGACCGAGCCACAGAGTCTGTCCTTTTTCCGCGGAATGAAACGTCATGGCTTGTCATCGCTGATCTATTACGTCATCGAGCTTGGACTCCTGCTGCTCCCTGCTTTCTGGATGGCTCCTAAGCTCTACCCTATCGTGGCAGGGGCGCTGCAATCTCCCGCCTATCTCCTACATGTGCTGCCCTATGCCATCGGTTGGATTGCTTATGGCTGGTTCATCCGCCAGTGCATCCTGTACATGCAGCTAGGCACCGTAGGTGGTCACGCCATACTATCGTCGCTGCTTGCCTTCTTTCGGCAAATCCTCCCGGCTATCGGTATTTCGCTTCTGCTCGGTGCAGGTGTACTGCTCGTCCTTGGTCTATTCGGCACGATGGCGATAATTTGGACTGGTATGCTGGCACTCATTCTCCAGCAAACGTATCATTTTGTTACCAGTCTGGTCAGGCTATGGCACATCAGTTCACAGTACCGACTATGGCATACCGATATCTCCGGCAGAGGTTGAACCTTCACTCCGTTCCTCCCGAACAATTTCTGGCTGTCCAAAGTCAACTATCCATCTCCATTCATATCCAGGCAAACGGCACATAACTGAATACTCTTAACAAAATCTGTTCCCGCGATAAAGGGAGCAGATTTTTTTGTAACTTTTTGCGATGAAACATTTGCCAAAGCCAGCCGACTTTGTTACAATAATCGCAGTGAACTGATAGTAACAACTTTGTAATCTTTATTGTAACCTTTACCTTAAAAACATCGTTATCGTGAATACTGCTCTCCAAGGTGCACATCTTAAGTTAAGCCTAATTCCTGGCACCTGGGAAGCGGGGGAACCAGTTTGGGTGAATTGATCTCGCAACAGAGTGGTCATAGGGGAACCTTCTACCGAATCCTTAAGCTAACCTCGCAGGCATTGGAAGGGGTATATTTTTTTTGAAGAAGAAGCTAACGATCGCAGCCATGGGTCTCGCCATTGCCTTTACATCTTTTACATTCGGTGGAGGAAGTGCATTTGCAGACTCTAAGATGGACCAGGTCATCCAAGATGCCAAAGGAACGAACTACAGAAGCGGAGGCACTACACTCGACGGGTTCGATTGCTCCGGCTTCACAATGTATGTATATCACAAACTGGGAATTAATCTGCCCCATCAATCCGGATCACAATTCAAAATGGGATCTTCCGTATCCCGCGACGAAATGAGACCTGGTGACTTGGTGTTCTTCAACACCACAGGAAGAGGCATTTCCCATGTAGGTATCTTCGTAGGTGAAGGGAAATTTGCCCACTCCTCATCTTCACGTGGTGTAGTTGTTAGCTCACTGAACGAAAACTATTACGCTAACCGCTATGTCGGTGCAAAAAGAATTATGAGCACAGACGCTTACCACGCTGTAGCTTCTGAAACTCCTGATGACGACAACGTAGAATAACTAACGAACAGCAAGCTAACCCTGAGCCGCAATTTGATTCTGGCCGGAATCGAATTGCGGTTTTTTATGTCCACAACATCAGAAACGTTATCGTTACTGACGAACTGACACCTCAAAAGGTTTCAGATTTTGCGAACATCGTCGGTTTTACCGTCACGGCTGGGGGAGCATATGAGCAGTAAAGCCTTCTTATTGAATGTATACCCGACTTGGGTACGAAATAAACACCGCTTGCCAATCCCCTGCAACTTGTCTACAATCTGTTGTTAATGGTTTAAGTACTTGTAAAAGGAGGATGGGAAGACATGCCGGCCTCAATATCTAACTACCGGATCGTACCGATGGACGAGCAGCAGGCGGCTGCGATATGTGAGTGGCGCTATGATCCACCCTACAACATATACGGCTGGCTACCTTGGGAACAAATGAAGGCACTTGAAGTCGAATTTGGAAGCCCCACGCTTCGCCAAGAGCAATATGTTGCTGTGCTGGATGACGAGAACACGCTAACCGGATTTGCTCAATATTTCCCGATGATTGGAGTGACCCGGCTGGGTCTGGGAATGCACCCCCAATTATGTGGACATGGCAGAGGCACCGATTTTGTCCGTGCCATTGCTGAGGAAGCCAGACGACGCAACCCGGAGAATGAAATTGATCTGGAGGTACTGACCTGGAATGGGCGCGCCATTCGGGCTTACAAGGCAGCCGGATTTGAGATTACGGATACCTATGAACGTCAGACCCCTGATGGCAAAAAGCCGTTTCATTGTATGGTATATCATCCTGACCCCCAGCCTCGTGTTCAATGATAAAAGCGCCTTCGGCATACAACGGCATTGTTGTATATCGAAGGCGCTTTTATCATATGGCAGACCATGATCAGCTCAATGACTGCTACGCATTTTCTCAAAAGCTTCATTATATTGTTGGGCTTCCTTAATATCTACGGCCATAATGCCACCGTCATCCCAGGAGGTTAAGCGCAGGGTCACGGTCTTATAATCAATCGTAATAAATGGATGATGATTAAATGCTTCCGATATAGCAGCAACTTCATCCACGAATGCAATCCCTTTCATAAAACTGGAAAAATTATATTTGCGGACAATCCAGCGTCCTTCCTCCAGTTCCCAGCCCTCCAACTTCTCCAGATGTGCTTCAATCTCTTCTTGTGTAAAAGGCATGTTACGACTCCTCCCCGTTTATACGGAAGCCTTTCAGCCGCTTGAATGCGACCAAAACTACGATATAGTGGTGTCCATATTACCACGGCCCCGTTGATAAATCCATAAGACGGACCTGTTCAAATCAAAGGTACCGACGTTAGCTCCTCATCCCCAATGAGCACATAGATACGGTGCTGCTCCGGTTCATAGATGACAACGCCGCTGCCCACAGCGATAACGGGCTCTGTACCCAGCGCATAAAACAGGTCTTCAGCCAGCGCTTCACTGACTTCCTGACGCCCTGCCGGGTCCAGCCTGTCCCAATCTTCTGCTTCCATTTCGAAAAATTCATAGCTATCCGGAATGTGTCCCACAGCCTCTGTCAAATCGTTCAAAATTTGTTCATACTCCCGTCCGTGCTTCACTCCCATGCCATTTCCTCCAATTCTTCCACCATTCATTAGATAATCACCTTATTATACCGGAAATTCGTACTTAACAAAAAAGAGAGTTTTGTCGATAAATACTATAATCCGTCTTGTAATGACGTGCCTGGGGCAAGGACGACCCCGGCGGCATGAAAGGATTCAAAATCTATTCTCATGGATGAGGTGTATCATGCAAATTTCAACCATTATCGGACTTGTACTCGGGATTATGTCATTGGTCGTCGGGATGATTCTCAAAGGCGCGCCAGTGATCAACTTGGTCAACAATCCCGCTGCTTACATGATTATTTTTGTCGGAACAGCAGCAAGTATTTTTATGGCCTTTCCGATGGAAGAAATCAAACGGATTCCGAAGCTGTTCAAGGTTATTTTCACGGAACAAAAGCTTTTGGACCGTAAAGAGCTCATCGGCACATTTACCGAATGGGCATCCATTACCCGTCGCGAAGGCCTGTTAGCGCTGGAATCCAAGGTAGAGGAGATCGACGATCCCTTTATGCGTGGCGGTATGCGTATGATTATTGATGGTAATGATCAGGAATTCGTACGTGACGTTCTGATGGAGGACATTAATGCTACTGAAGATCGACACCGCTCCGGCGCGCTGATTTTCTCTCAGGCTGGTATGTACGCTCCAACGCTTGGGGTACTCGGTGCCGTCGTAGGTCTGATTGCCGCTCTGGCCGATCTTAGTGACATGGCCAAGCTGTCTCATGCCATCGCGGCAGCCTTTATTGCGACGTTGCTTGGTATTTTTACAGGTTATGTCCTGTGGCATCCAATGTCCAATAAGCTGAAACGGTTATCCAAAAAAGAAGTGGAGCTTAAATTGATGATGGTCGAAGGCCTGCTCTCAATTCAATCAGGTATATCCACCATTGCGATCAGCCAGAAGCTGACGATATTCCTGACTCCAACCGAACGGGCTACCCTGACCAAGAAGGATGGGGATTCCGGTGAGTAAAAAAAGACATGAACCGCACGAGGAGCATGCCGACGAAAGCTGGCTGTTGCCATATTCCGACTTGATGACCCTTCTGCTAGCTCTTTTCATCGTCTTATTCGGGATGAGTGCGATCGACGCCAAAAAATTTGAAACTATGGCTCAATCCATGAGTGCGGCTTTTAGTGGCGGCACTGGCATACTGGATCACTCTGCCGCCAATCCATCGTCACAATCCGCAGATATGGGCAAAAATAAAGAACAGGTAACACAACCTATAAAGTCTAAAGCCACTTCTACGGCTGAACTGCAAAAGCAACTCGCCCAGCGGGAAGAAGAAGATTTGAAAAAGCTCAAAAAGCAGATGGATCAGTATATTGAAAATAATGGTCTGACTCCGCTGCTCAATACGAAGCTGAACCAATCCCAGCTCATGATCACCATTAGCGATAACGCCTTGTTTTCATCGGGTCAGGCTGAGGTAAAACCGGAAGCACGAAAGCTGGCCAAGTCCATCTCCAGCATGCTCCAGCAATTTCCCGGATATGATGTCATCGTATCAGGCCATACAGATAATGTGCCGATTTCCAATAGTCAGTTTCCGTCCAACTTTGATTTGAGTGCCAAAAGATCTCTGAATTTCCTGCGCATTTTGCTGCTCAATCCGCAGCTTGATCCAACCAAATTTGTATCCATCGGTTATGGTGAGTATCGTCCACTAGCAAGCAATCAGGATGGTCAAGGACGCTCCAAAAACCGCCGTGTCGAAATTTCCGTACTACGTAAATATCAGAACGGCACACAAGTTATCAGTCCTACCTCAAGCTCGAATGAAGGTTGATTATGTATATGTTATATAGACAAAGGCACCGCCGCATTTTTTATGCAGCTGGTGCCTTTTCATTGTGCTATTCCACTCTGCCTCTTGTCCTATCCATTGCTCTGCCATCTAACAGCCATGAGAAGCCCTCAGGCTTAGCTGAGTGTATAATTCAGCATCTCACCTAGTTCCTGCTTCTCCGTCTCTGTCAGGTCACGCCAGGCGCCTCTCTGAAGCGACCCCAAACGAATATTCATAATCCGCAGACGTTGCAGCTTCTTCACTTCATAGCCAAAGGCAGCACACATGCGCCGGATCTGACGGTTTTTCCCTTCCGTCAAGATGATGCGGAATACGTACTCAGATACACGCGTCACTTCGCAGGGGAGCGTCAGCTGACCGAGTATTTTTACACCTGTGGACATCCCCTGCACGAAAGATGGTGTGACGGGTCGATCCACCGTTACGATATACTCCTTCTCATGCTTGCCTTCCGCCCGTAAAATCTTATTCACAATGTCTCCATCATTCGTAAGTAAAATGAGGCCTTCCGAATCTTTATCCAGACGTCCGATGGGAAAAATCCGTTGCGGATGCCCCACAAAGTCGACAACATTCCCTCGAATGTGGCTTTCTGTCGTGCTTGTAATCCCCACCGGCTTGTTCAATGCAATATATACGTGACCGGACTTTTCACGGAGTGGCTTGCCGTTCACACGGACGTCGTCGCCCTCCTCCGCCTGACTGCCCAGCACCGCCACCTCGCCGTTAATCGTCACGCGGCCGCTCTCTACCAGCTTGTCCGCCTCCCGGCGCGAGCAAAAACCGGTTTCGCTGATAAACTTGTTAATGCGCAACCTGTGTACCCTCCATTTCTACTGTCACGCTTCCTTCTGCTGCCCATCCAATGGCTCAGGCTCGGCAGTTGGAAGCTGCACAAGGGCTGTTGTTCCTTCTCCCTCTATGCTATCAATATCCAGTGTGCCTTTATGACTCTGTATAATACGCTGGCTGACCATAAGTCCGAGTCCTGTACCTGTTTCCTTGTTTGTGAAAAAAGGTTCCCCCAGCTTGGACAGCATTTCTGCCGGAATACCCGTCCCTTGGTCCCGTATGAAGATTTTAACGCTTTCTCCCTCCAAGAACAAATGAATCGTTATCGTACCACCCTTGCTCATGGCCTCCATACTATTTTTAAGCAAATTAATGAATACCTGTTTTAACTGATTTTCTTCGGCGTATACGAGGGCAGGCTCCTCCGTTACCTGTAGATTGAACACAATGCCTAGCAGATGCGCCTGACTATCAAGCAAGGAAATGACGTCACTTACAATATAACGCACATCTTTTTTCTGAAAATGTACAGCCTGCGGCTTTGCCAATATTAAAAATTCGCTGACGATCAGATTAATACGATCCAGCTCGGACAGCATAATATCATTATGCTTCAGATTCAGCACTTTATTTTGCTGCTGTAACTGGAGGAATCCGCGCAGCGTGGTCAGCGGATTACGAATTTCGTGCGCAACTCCTGCCGCCAGTTGCCCTACCGTCGTCAGTTTCTCCGATCTGCGCAGCAATTCCTCCATCCGGTTGCGGCCTGTAATGTCGCGCGAGACGCTGATGAATCCCAGGATCTCGCCTTCTTCATCCAGAATGGGCGACATGCTCATACTAATCTCTACCGTACTTCCATCCTTGCGCATTCGAATGGACTCAATAGATACCATACTCTCTCCCTGAAGCAATCTTTCCTTCTGAAATTCGTACTCTTCCTCTTGCTGTGGCGGTACGAACTGGAGTTTACGTCCGACCAACTCTTTTTTGGTCCAGCCGTACAGGGCTTCAAAAGCATGATTGACCCGGATGATACGCTCATCCTGATCGGTCACATGAATCGCATCAGCGGTCTGATTAATAACAGACTCCAGATGTTCTTTTACAGAACGGTTCTCCTCATACATCTGTTCGAGTCTCCGTGTATACATCCCGAGATTGTAGGCCATCGCATTGATGCGTTCACCAAGCTGAGCAAGCTCATGACCACCCTTAATCTGTAGTCGTGTGTCAAAATGGCCGTCAGCCATCTCGTTCACTTTTCCCAATATCGACTGAATTGGGCGGACAAACAAACTTGCTAGCACATAGCTGCCAATGATCACAACCTCCAGTAAGACAATAGAGATGGCAATCAGACTGATTAATTGCTTATAAATAACGGAAGAGATCGTATCATAATTCATAACAATACGAATGACATAGGCGTCACGGTTAGCCGGATAAAATGGTATGTAACTGACGAGGACCCGTTCGCCTTTAATATAGCAATCTTGTACAATACTCTCCCCGGAGAACATGGCCTTGGAAACAGCCAAACGATCCTCCTGTACCCTCGCTAGTTGATAAGTGCCGAATCGGATAGGTTTATTGTACATGTAATAATATTTTCGGTCGTTTCCATGGTTGTCCATCGTAGAGCCACCGAAGGTTGTAGGGTTAATTCCCGTTATCTCCATGATGCGGTAATCCACTTGTTGGGTTTGCTTTACGATTTCATCGGGGTTGAGGATCGGTATAAAATTTTGCACTTCACTGTCCTGAAAGGAGATTCGGATCATGTAGTTACGCTTTTGGTCATAATAAAATCCCCATTTGTTAATATGGGTGGCATCTGAGCCTGTATAGTCAAATGCTCCAGTCCAAAAATGATCCAGATTTTGACCATGTACCATTCCAGCCTGTCCATGCTCATATAATTGATCAACTGCATTTTTCCAATAGCCTGTCAATGGATCGCCCGACAAGATCTCTTTCGGATTGGACGATTTGGCAACTTTGTACCCCTTCCCATCACGCACCATCAGGGAAATATCAATATCCCCGCTGCGCTTGGTCAGCTGTTCGAGTTGTTCCTGCGTAACATGATCGATATCAGGATCAAGCTGGCTGGCAGCCAGCATGGCAGATAGCCACAACTTATATCCAAGCTGCTTGTCGACGGCCACCCAGCTTTGCTGAGTTTGTTCAATGGCTCCTCCAATAATCTTGGCCGTCAGAACCATTTTCGTTTCGCTGTCACTTCTTAAATTTTCGTGGGTCGTGTAATAGTTGAGTGCAATATTTAACAAAAGGATAAACAGAACGGACCCCGACAAAATGATCGTAATTTTGATTTTTATCGACACACTGATTTCTCACCTCTTGCCGTATGCTGGCGATTACTGGCAATTGCTAATTCAATGATACCGTAATAGCGCCTGTGATACCAGCATTTACATTTCCCGGATAAACATAAATACACACAGCTTGTATACAGTTGTCAATATGCGAACGTTTGCCTACAATATAATAAGATAATCATCCACAAGTCGTCCACAAATACACAGCTTTTATTATAAACTGTGGATAAACCTGTGGACAAGTGTCGTGTTATCCACAAAATTATTCACATCATGTTAACAACGGAATATTTGTTCGTTGGATAATTCGCATTTGAAAGGGGCATTTTTACCAGTGACCACAATAGATCACGCTTATTGGATGAAAGAAGCTATTCAAGAAGCGTTTAAGGCAGAAGCGTTGGGTGAAGTGCCCATCGGAGCTGTCATCGTAAAAGATAATGAAATCATAGGACGCGGCTACAACTTGCGCGAGACGGACGCTGACCCGACAGCACATGCCGAAATGGTCGCCATTCGTCAGGCCAGCGAGCATCTGGGAGCCTGGCGCCTGCTGGATTGCAGGCTGTATGTCACTCTGGAGCCGTGTCCCATGTGCGCCGGAGCGATTGTACAATCACGGGTTCCCTATTTGATCTATGGCACCACCGATCCGAAGGCAGGCTGTGCGGGTACGCTGATGAATTTACTACAGGAGCCTCGATTCAATCATTGCACTGAGGTGATCAGCGGCGTTCTTCAAGAGGAATGCGCCTCGCTGCTGACAGATTTTTTCCGTCAGCTCCGGCAAAAAAGGACCGCTGCCAAGTTGTCTTCCCCACCATCTTCATCCTGAGGATGGGTAGTTAGGATCGCTTACTTATACACAACCGTAATGCAGCCGTTATTGACGTCTCATTGCTAATTTCCCATGGAAGGAGATCAGCCCATGCCTATGAGCTTGTATAATACGCCTCAAGGTATCTTGTTACGGCCATTTAGCCTGGCGGATAGTGAAGCTCTACTTGCCCTCAGGCTTACAAATAGGGAGTCCCATGCGCCGTACGAGCCACTTCACGGCGATTCATTTTTCACGCTGGAAGAACAGGAGGAGTATATCCGTCAGAAATTAAGTCAAGCAGAGGAGGATCGGGGATATTCGTTCGGTATCTTTCTCTTGGAGGACGAGCGTCTGATCGGCTATGTCTCCATTTCTAATCTTGTGCGCGGCATGGGACAATTCGCCGATATCGGCTACATGATGGATCAGCATGAACAAGGCAAAGGGCATATGACCGCAGCTTTGAAGCTGGCCATACAATTTGCCTTCCGCGCCCTATCGCTTCACCGTCTACAAGCCGGAACCCTGCTGCATAATGAGCGCTCACAGCGTGTACTGCAAAAGTGCGGCTTTCAGCCTGAAGGTATTGCCCGCAAGCTGGTACAAATTCAAGGGACATGGCAGGATCATCGGATGTTCGGGCTTTTAGCCGAGGATCACGTGTGGCAGACCTGGACAGGTACACCATCTGCTCAGAGCCATATATGACAAAAAAACCGCCTGGCTCTAAGCCAAGCGGTTTTTCTCGCATTACATCATATTATGGATAATGCCTTTACAATCGCGTCTTTCCTTTATTTAAGGAGCAACAGTTTGCATTTTTTGTTGAAATTGTTCGATCGTCAGGACTTGGTCCCCTGTTGGAATACCCACTTTAAATGTTGCTTTTTCATTGATTTTGCTGTATTGCGTGTAGCCAGTTACAGACAATTTTACGTTATCTTTTGTGGTCGGATCATTCATTTCTACGTTCGCATTCAGATCTTGATACACAGGAATATCATCCTTGTTCAAGGCTGTGTTAATGTCGAACTGTTTCACCGTCAAATAGTTTTTCAACTCATCCAGCTTTTTTCTGAAATCGCTGGTGTTGGTTTCCACCGCAAGTTTTGCTGCGGTGAGATCTTCTTTTTTCAATTGGAACAAGCTGATGTACTCATCTTTTGACATCACATCAATCGCTTTAGGGATTGCCTTAGTAACAAAAGTATCGACAGCTGGCTTCACGTTGTCATTTGTCACTTTAAATTGTACTACTTGTTTAGCTTTAATGCCTTGTGGCAATTTAGCATCCTTAGGATCAATATCAAAGAAGTACGTAGCTTGATCATACTCACCCAAAATAGCAGCAATTACTTCATTCGCAAATTTCTGCGATTTTTCCTGATCCATTGATGCAGGGTTAAATTCTTGTCCGGACTGTTTAGCCAGCTCCTGCGGATCAATAATCAGGAATTTGCCTACAACTTCCTGTGGAAGCGGGTAAAATGGAATGTTCGGAATTTTAACGTACAATTTATCCTTGGTCATAACCATTGGAATCGTGAAGCTGGTGGAAAGGTCACCTTTCAAATGAATGCCCAGCGTCATTTCAGATTGTAAAGGTTCTTTTTGGTATACACCATCCAGCGTAATGTCCGCATTTTTCAGCATGCTCGTCACCATTGCACTTTGCTCGCTTGGGACGGAAGCAGACGTAATCGTCAAATCCTTAACCGTGAATTGGCTTTTGGATTCATAAGAAGTCAGTTTCATTGCATTAGCGGTACCGTTCGTAACAGCTTCCTTCGGTTCTAACTTCTTGCTACAACCTACTAGGGCTACCGTCAAAAGCAACACCATAGTGAGTACCAAGACGGATAACTTTTTACTCATTGTGTAGATTCTCTCCTCTCATAATTAACCCCTTTTTATAATGCTAACAAAAAAATACACACCCCCCTATTTTACCGCATACTCACAGGCAATGAAACACTTATTGGAAAATTTTCTTACAATAAGCACAAAGACACCCCGGCTCTTTAACCAGGGTGTCCTGTACTTTACCATAATTTTTAGGCAAAAAGTCTAACTGCTTATGATCCTTCTCTGTTGTGGTGGTCTACGTGATTCCGCTGCTTCACCTTTTTGGAACCAGACAATGGCTCCTGCTGATGATTGCGCTCACGCTTTTCATTTCCTCCACCGGCGTCCTGTGCCTCGGGAACAGGAATGGCTTTAGGCTTGCTCATTTATGCATCCTCCGTTCTCAGACTATATTTTGATACATCGGCAAAATCCGTTTATTACCATTTAAAATAGGACTATAGATGGTGCAGGTCTTCCGTTTTATCATGGTTAAGTGCATCCTGATGACGGCGGTCATTACGGTCCTGCTGTACTTGTTGTGCCTGATGACTGTTAACCGGACGCTGCTCCAAGTCATCCACAATGTTAGACAGGTTTTTATCCAGTCCGTTTTTGGCTTTTGTCATGTAGCTTCCCCCCTCATACCTTCATGACTACGAATGTGTCAATGACTGTAACGTCTGAGCACACTGATGAATATGCCGAGTATAGTCGGACACCAGCTGTTGAATGATATCTGTTCGTTCATCCACAGACTGTCCGTCCCGTTCTACATCGACCAAGCTAACCTTCACTTCCCGAGAATCTACATAAGTACATGCAAAATCAAAGGAGTACATTTGTCTGCCCTCTACCTCGATATGGATGCGTATAGTGCGGTTGTCTGCTTCATCTGCTTGTACGTGTGATTTATCCCCTGAATTCAAAAGTCTCGCCAGTTGTTCCTGCCAGGCTTCTACTAGCTTTTGCTGATCTACTGTCATTTCTCGATTCATGCCAGCACCTCCACATCTGATAACGTGTGAAAAAAACAGGCTTTTTATACAACAAAAAAGCCATTCTTTACGATCTCTAATCATCAGCGCGTAAAGGCCAATGTATCAGCTATCGTATCGAATGGCTTGGTTCATTTATAATATGGCGGAGAGGATGGGATTCGAACCCATGTGAGCTTGCACTCTAACGGTTTTCAAGACCGCCCCGTTATGACCGCTTCGGTACCTCTCCAGGTGGTAATTGGATAAAGTTGCTTCCCATTTAAAATAATCTCGGGCGCAACAAAATTATTTTACCACAGACTTTAAACGAATGCAATGATTACTGTTTGGGAGCAATAACTTCAGCGCCTCGCATGTATGAACGCAGCACTTCCGGGATCACAACGCTTCCGTCCTCTTGCTGATAGTTCTCCAAAATAGCAGCCACTGTGCGTCCTACAGCCAATCCTGAACCGTTCAGTGTATGTACAAATTCAGGCTTTGCTTTCGGCTCCGGCCGAAACCGGATGTTTGCACGACGCGCTTGGAAATCTTCTGTATTCGAACAAGAAGAAATCTCACGGTACATGCCACTCTCAGGCAGCCACACTTCCAGATCATACGTTTTGGCAGACGTGAAACCCATATCCCCGGTGCAAAGTGCCAGCACACGATATGGAAGTCCAAGCAGTTGCAAAACACGCTCTGCATTATTCGTCATTTTCTCCAGTTCCTCATAGGAGGTGTCCGGGTGAACCAGCTTAAGCATCTCTACCTTATTGAACTGATGCTGACGGATCAAACCACGTGTATCCCGTCCTGCCGATCCTGCCTCAGAGCGGAAACAAGAGCTGTATGCTACATAATTTTTTGGAAGCTGATCCGCGTTCATAATCTCTTCGCGGTGATAGTTCGTTACCGGAACTTCAGCCGTAGGAATGAGATAATACTCGGTATCACGCAGCTTGAACAAATCCTCTTCAAACTTCGGAAGCTGTCCTGTTCCATACAGACTGTCCCGGTTCACAATGTATGGGGGCAGCATTTCTTCATAACCATGCTCACTGCTATGCAGATCCATCATAAAGTTAATCAGCGCACGCTCCAGACGTGCTCCCAATCCTTTGTAGAACGTAAAACGGGAACCCGTCACCTTCGCTGCCGCCTCAAAATCGAGAATATCCAGCTCCTGTGCCAGCTCCCAATGTGCTTTAGGCGTAAAAGAAAACTCGCGTGGCTCCGACCAGCGGCGAATCTCTACATTATCCTCCTCCGAAGCACCTACAGGCACCGACTCGTTGGGGATATTCGGAATGGACATCACCAGTTCGTCGATCTGAACCTCCAGCTCGCGCACTTGCTCATCCAATTCTTTAATACGGTCAGAAACCTGACGCATCTCGGCAATAAGGTCATCCGCATTTTCTTTATTCTTCTTCAACTTGGCTACTTCACCGGATACGACATTCCGGCGATTTTTGAGCGCTTCACTTTCCTGAAGCAACTCACGACGACGAACATCCAGATCCGTAAAGCCATTTATCAGATCCAGAGATTTGCCCCTATTTTGCAAAGCTTTTTCAACCCGACCAAGCTCATTACGTAAAATCTTTATATCTAACACAGGTAATCCCTCCTACACTACAAACCTGACTTTCCGCTATTCGCGGACCATATCTACAAAATACTGATGCAACCGGTAATCGTCCGTTAATTCCGGATGGAAGGATGAAGCCAGCAAATGACCCTGACGGGCCGCCACGATCTCGCCGTTATACTTAGACAGCACATCTACTCCCGTTCCAACAGACTGTATTAATGGCGCGCGTATAAACACAGCACGTACCGGTTCCTCAATCCCTTTAATGTCCAAGTCTGTTTCAAAGCTTTCCCGCTGGCGACCAAAAGCATTACGTGACACTGTAATATCCATCAGTCCCAGATGCGCTTCTTCCTGCCCTTGAACCGTTTTGGCCAGCACGATCAACCCCGCACAAGTGCCGAATACAGGCTTGCCTTGATCGGAAAACTGGCGTATGGCATCTATAAAGTCATACTTGCGCATTAGTTTGCCAATCGTCGTGCTTTCACCACCGGGAATGATAAGACCGGACAGCTCATTGAGCTGTTCGGTCTTCTTCACCGCCACACCTTCCGCACCCGCAAGTTCAACGCTTCGTATATGCTCAGCCACAGCGCCTTGCAGCGACAGAACTCCTATTTTCATGCCGGTCCCTTCCTTCTTACCAACCACGATCCTGCATGCGTTCATGCGGTGCCAGTTTGGAAATTTCAATGCCCTTCATCGGAGCGCCCAAATTCTTGGACACTTCTGCAATCAGCTTGTAGTCCGTATAATGAGTAGTCGCTTCCACGATGGCACGTGCAAATTTCTCAGGGCTATCGGATTTGAATATACCAGAACCGACGAATACACCATCAGCGCCCAAATGCATCATCAATGCGGCATCAGCAGGTGTTGCTACGCCGCCCGCTGCAAAGTTGACCACTGGCAGCTTGCCGTGCTCATGCACTTCCAGCAGCAATTCGTAAGCAACGCCAAGGTTTTTCGCTTCTGCATACAGCTCGTCCTTCGACAGGTTTTTCACCTTGCGAATTTGGCCGTTGATAAAACGCATATGACGAACAGCTTCGACAATATTTCCGGTTCCAGGCTCACCCTTTGTACGAATCATGGATGCACCTTCGCCGATGCGACGCAGTGCTTCTCCCAGATCCTTGGCTCCGCATACGAATGGAACGGTAAACTCTTTCTTATCGATATGGAAAACTTCATCCGCAGGTGTCAGCACTTCGCTCTCGTCGAGATAGTCAACTCCGAGAGATTCCAGCACCTTCGCCTCTACAAAATGGCCGATGCGAGCCTTAGCCATAACAGGAATAGAAACCACCTTCATGACCTCTTCCACAATCGTTGGGTCAGCCATACGGGCAACCCCGCCAGCTGCACGGATGTCTGATGGCACCCGTTCAAGAGCCATTACCGCTGTAGCACCTGCCGCCTCTGCAATTTTAGCCTGTTCAGCGTTCATGACATCCATGATTACGCCGCCTTTTTGCATCTCTGCCATACCTCTTTTAACACGCGAAGTTCCCGTTTCCATATCGTTGCCTCCTGTAAGGGTTACGTTTAGATTCTAACTTAATATTTTACCGCACAGACGCCAAATACACAATCATTTCAATCAGCAAAATACGTAAGGCATAGCAAGAATCCTCGGCTCTATCTGTCTGGTAACCAGACGATTAGAACAGGTTTTTAATGCCCTGAAACAAATCACCAAAGAAATTGCCAATGGCCCGGAAAAGCATACGGAACCAGCCAGCCTCTTCTACATCCGTCGTAGTTACCAGGTCAACGGTTTTCACCTGACCTTTTTCCACACCATCCGTTTTGTACGTATAGCTAATCGTTCCGACTTTTGCCCCTTGCTTCAATGGCGCTACGAGCGAGCTTTCCGGTGTAATATTGGTTGTAAACGTCACTTTTGGATTGCCAGCACCCTTAGGTACGACAAAGCTTACCGCGTCTTTGGTCACAACAGGTACTTCAGTTTCCGTGCCTTTGGAGACAGGCACATTTTCGGCACCCTTAACTACCGTCTTTGGAGCCACAACCTGCTTCACTTCAAAATTATCAAAACCATAGTTCAATACTTTAGCAGTCTCCGTAAAACGGTGCGGCTCCGAGTCTGCCCCCATAACTACACTGATAAGACGCATTCCGTTACGTTCGGCTGTTCCCGTAAAACAGTTACCTGCATTGCTCGTATGACCGGTTTTCATTCCATCCAGACCAGGATAAGCGAACTTTCTAAAGTTAGTTATATTCTTGTTTGCTTCCAACATCCAGTTGTAGTTAATAATCGGCGCCTTGTCCGTCGGACGGAACTTATACGATTGAATCGTCGTAAACCGTGTATAGTCTGGGTGATCCTTAATAATGTTACTAGCCAGTGTAGCCGCATCTCTCGCTGTCATTACGGTTTCCCGATCAGCATCCGGCTGGTATCCTTTAGGCATGTCGCTACGGTCTAACCCTGTAGAGTTGATGAAATACGTATTTTTCATACCCATTTTCTGAGCTGTTTCATTCATCAATTTTACAAAGTCCTGCTCGGTTCCAGACACACGCTCGGCAAGAGCTACCGTTGCATCGTTGGCAGAGCCTACCGCCATGGCAATATACAGTTCTTCTACCGTATGTTGATCACCTTGAGCCAGAAAAATACGTGATCCGATGCTCTTGGCAGCATTCTCTTGAACCGTAACCTTATCCGTCCATTTGAGCTTCCCTTGCTTGACCTGCTCCGCTACGAGATACTCTGTCATCATTTTGGTCATACTTGCTGGTGGGAGTGGCTCATCCGGGTTCATAGACAGCAATACCTGCCCTGTGGAAGGCTCAATCAGGATAGCCGAGCGCAGCGCCAGACTAGGCGGTTTAACAGAGCCTGTCCCCGTAATATTGACCGCCTCTGTTGTCGCTCCGGCGGCAAACGTAGCCACAGACGGATCAAAATTGCCCACAACCGGTAATGCTGACATATACATCATATTAAGCACCATGACTGCTGTTACGCTCTTTTTAATCATGCTGCGTTTCTTATTTTGTTTATGATTGTTCGCTTTCAAATGAATACAAACTCCTCTCGTACCTCAACCCGATCCGTTATGTATAACGAGACGGTGGATAAAGCCTCTACTAGGCCAATGAAATTAATGTTTTAAAATTCGGTTTTGTTTCCTCAGTTGGATCCATTATTCAACGTTCTCTGCTCTTATCTTGGAATGAGCAGGTACTAAGTAAGTCCTATATCCTAACGTGTCCTTACTTCATCAACCCATTTTGTAAAAAGCGGACACTTGTCTATTCTATCACAGGGGTATCTCTAAAAAAAGACAGGCAGAGCGAAATACGCCCTGCCTGTCGTCAAGTCTGCTACAGTCGAACTTTATAATGAATAGTTTGGTGCTTCTTTTGTAATTTGCACATCATGCGGATGGCTTTCACGCAGACCTGCACCCGTAATACGGATAAAGCTCGTATCATTACGAAGCTCCTCAATATTAGCAGTGCCGCAATATCCCATACCGGAACGAAGACCGCCCAACAACTGGTGAACCGTATCGGAAAGTGGCCCTTTATAAGCGACACGTCCTTCAATGCCCTCCGGTACCAATTTCTTATCATCATCTTGGAAATAACGATCCTTACTTCCTTGCTTCATCGCAGCCATGGAACCCATACCACGATATACTTTAAAGCGACGACCTTGATAAATCTCGGATTCGCCTGGACTTTCTTCCGTGCCAGCAAAAAGACTGCCCAACATTACCGCAGAAGCTCCTGCCGCAATGGCCTTCGTAATTTCACCGGAATATTTAATGCCACCGTCTGCAATAATCGGAATATTATATTCCCGTGCTACTGTCGCACAATCATAAATAGCTGTTACTTGCGGAACACCAATCCCGGCGATCACGCGCGTTGTACAGATAGAGCCTGGACCAATGCCGACTTTTACAACCGAAGCTCCGGCTTCAATCAGTTCACGCGTTCCGTCACCAGTAGCTACATTACCTGCTACAATCGTCAGATCAGGATAAGCATCACGCAATTTGCGAACCGCTTCAATGATGTTAATATGATGACCGTGAGCAGAATCGACGACAATCAGATCCACACCTGCATATACGAGTGCTTCAGTCCGATCAAACGTATCTTTGGAAATGCCGACAGCCGCACCGACCAGAAGACGCCCTTGTGCATCTTTCGCTGCGTTTGGAAATTGAATAGCCTTCTCAATATCTTTAATAGTGATAAGCCCTTTGAGGTAATTTTCATCATCGACCAAAGGAAGTTTTTCAATTTTATGCTTTTGCAGAATACCTTCTGCTTCCTGCAAGGTCGTACCTACAGGTGCAGTTACCAGCTTTTCCTTGGTCATCACTTCACTGATTTTAAGATTAAAATCGTGAATAAAACGAAGATCGCGGTTAGTAATAATACCCACCAGCTTATTTTCTTCATTTACAACAGGTACGCCAGAAATACGATATTTACCCATAACAGCTTCAGCATCAGATACCAAGTGATCTGGAGTCAATGAAAATGGATTGGTGATAACACCGCTCTCTGAACGTTTAACCCGATCTACCTCTACTGCTTGCTGTTCAATCGACATATTTTTATGAATAATACCGATACCGCCTTCACGAGCCATGGCAATTGCCAAAACTGCCTCAGTTACAGTATCCATACCAGCACTCATCAAAGGAATATTCAGTTTCACGTTATCACTCAAACGGGTCGCTACGCTTACTTCTTTCGGCAGAACCACCGACTTGCGAGGTACCAGCAAAACATCGTCAAAGGTAAGGCCTTCCTTACCGAATTTATCTTCCCACACCAAGATGATCCTCCTTCAAATTGTTTAGTCTGTATTGGTCTTGTTGTCTGTCCGACATGGACAAATCAAGGCTCTCTGAAAATATATTATTGCAATCTTAGCAAAGCGGTATAGGGGTGTCAAGCCTTCCTCAGCAGCCACAACTTTTAGTGTTCCCCTGTACAAACAAGTGTACTCACAGGAAGGACATCCTTTATAATTAAGCGTTTCCCAAGATAAAGTCGACCCTTTTATAAAAAATAATCCGCTACGGTTCTGAAACGTAATATACAAAAAAGGACCACAATCTCAAGGAGATCATGGTCCTTCTTCCTTTTGCTTGGCGACGTCCTACTCTCCCAGGACCCTGCGGTCCAAGTACCATCGGCGCTGGAGGGCTTAACGGTCGTGTTCGGGATGGGTACGTGTGGAACCCCTCCGCTATCGCCACCAAACATGAATTTGTAAAACAAATTCTACCGTATGGGTATTCGGTTCATCACTAATCGTGTGAATGAATAGCCATGCGCTTTTCTTCAAGGTGTTACACCCTGAAAACTGGATCCGAAACTCCATTGCATTCTATCCTTAGGATAAGCCCTCGACCGATTAGTATTGGTCAGCTCCATGCATTACTGCACTTCCACCCCCAACCTATCTACCTCGTCGTCTTCAAGGGGTCTTACTAATTGGGAAATCTCATCTTGAGGGGGGCTTCACGCTTAGATGCTTTCAGCGCTTATCCCTTCCGTACATAGCTACCCAGCGGTGCTCCTGGCGGAACAACTGGTACACCAGCGGTACGTCCATCCCGGTCCTCTCGTACTAAGGACAGCTCCTCTCAAATTTCCTACGCCCACGACAGATAGGGACCGAACTGTCTCACGACGTTCTGAACCCAGCTCGCGTACCGCTTTAATGGGCGAACAGCCCAACCCTTGGGACCTACTTCAGCCCCAGGATGCGATGAGCCGACATCGAGGTGCCAAACCTCCCCGTCGATGTGGACTCTTGGGGGAGATAAGCCTGTTATCCCCAGGGTAGCTTTTATCCGTTGAGCGATGGCCCTTCCATGCGGTACCACCGGATCACTAAGCCCGACTTTCGTCCCTGCTCGACTTGTAGGTCTCGCAGTCAAGCTCCCTTCTGCCTTTGCACTCTTCGAATGATTTCCAACCATTCTGAGGGAACCTTGGGGCGCCTCCGTTACTCTTTAGGAGGCGACCGCCCCAGTCAAACTGCCCACCTGACACTGTCCTCGTACCGGATCACGGTACCAAGTTAGAACCTAGATACGATCAGGGTGGTATCCCAAGGATGCCTCCTCTCAAGCTGGCGCTCAAGTCTCTTAGGCTCCCACCTATCCTGTACAGATCGTACCCAAATTCAATATCAAGCTGCAGTAAAGCTCCATGGGGTCTTTCCGTCTTGTCGCGGGTAACCTGCATCTTCACAGGTATTAAAATTTCACCGGATCTCTCGTTGAGACAGCGCCCAAGTCGTTACGCCATTCGTGCGGGTCAGAATTTACCTGACAAGGAATTTCGCTACCTTAGGACCGTTATAGTTACGGCCGCCGTTTACTGGGGCTTCGGTTCATAGCTTCGCCCCGAAGGACTTACCACTCCCCTTAACCTTCCAGCACCGGGCAGGCGTCAGCCCGTATACTTCGCCTTGCGGCTTCGCACAGACCTGTGTTTTTGCTAAACAGTCGCTTGGGCCTTTTCA
>NZ_CP192445.1:3145000-3242500 GCF_050626875.1 Paenibacillus sp. 8b26
CGCTTCCTCTAAATACTTCCGATCTGTTGCGGAGGAGGGTGATCTAGCGAGCACTACCGAAGATGCCATACGGGGACAGCATCTGGGTAACCTCCCTGTACGCGTGATTGCCCGGGGCATTCAACAAGATTTGACTCAGTTCGGTATTAGTAAACGTGGAAATGATCAGATCGAACAAAGTTGGCAAATTGGACAGCGCGAGATGCTTAACATCTCTACAAACAGCAAATTTATTGTTGCCAAGAAGAGCGAGCATATGATTATCCATGATCAACCGGAGCTTATCATCCAAGTAATCCGTGAACTCATCACCGACACCAGTCACTTTCAGTCAGCCATGTCTAAAGCATACACAGATGATTAGGGACTTTATATGTTAATGACAGCATAAAAAAACAAAAGACGCCCGAGTTCCTTCTATATAAAGGAATCCGGGCGCCTTTGCTGCCTAACACTTATTATGCTTGATTGAGCTTAGGACAAAATGGGCTTGTTTTTAGATGAGGTTTCTGCGACCTTGCCAAGTATCTGTCTCAGCACTTTAGCATTTTCCCCGATATAACCGGAATCAAGCAGCACATCGTGCGTACCGATGACTCCATACTCTTCGTATTGACCAAGCGTTGCCTGTTGCCATAGCAGTTTATCTGATGATGTCACCGGACCAATACTATCGTCCTCTGCAACCAAGGCATGGATATTCGCCTGAACTCCACCTGCGTTAATAAGCTCATTGCGGTAGATGGAGTAAATCAACATTTTGTCTTTGACTCGCGCTCTGTCAGCTGGATCGGCGAGGAATGATTTGTACTGGTCCCCAATGCTGTCCAGCACCGTCTCGACAATCTCCTCAAGCTGCTCTGGTGTCGATTCATCCTTGGACATCTTTCTCATAGCATCCACCATAATAAGATCGCTGACATGGTGACCTCGGCTTTCCATGGCTTTGGCCACCTCGAAGGCCAGATTTCCTCCGAGTGAGTATCCCAGGAAGACATATGGACCCTCAGCTTGAATATCCACGATGGCATCCATGTATCGATCCAGCATGTCTTGGCCCTGGAAACGATCGCCAATAAATTCCAGCCCGAACACCTCGCAATGTCCTTCCAGCTCTTTGGCCATCTCATAGTACCCCAGAGAGTAGCCTACCCGAGGAGGGAAGCAAAACACTTTAAGCGTTCCTTTCCCTGGGAAGTGGATAATTTCCATTTCTTCTTCATCAGGAGCAGCTGTTGCCCGCAGCTTGGATATTTCATGGGCCATTTGCTCAACAGTCGGAAGATTAAACACGAGTTGGAGCGGAAGCTGAACACCCATGCCGGTTGAGATCTTTTGGATCAATCCCAATACTTTCAGGGAATGGCCCCCAAGTTCGAAGAAATGATCCTTGACCCCAATTTCCTGCACGCCGAGTACTTCGGACCAGATCTGCGCTAGCTCTACTTCTGTCTGCGTACGCGGCGGGATATACTCCGCTGTGCTCCGCAGAAGTGCTTCTGGTGCCGGCAGCGCTTTGCGATCCAATTTGCCATTCGGATTCAGCGGCATTTGTGCCAGCTGTACGAAGGCAGTCGGAATCATGTAGCTTGGCAGCTCACTGGCCAGTGCCTCGCGTAGTACACCCGCTGCAAGCCCTTCTTCGGCCACAAAGTATGCACAAAGCTGAGTACTTCCAGTGGAATCAGCCAGTGCAAGAACAACCGTTTCCTGCACAGATGGCACTTTCAAAATTTGTGCTTCCACTTCTCCCAGCTCAATGCGGTAACCCCGGATTTTTACCTGGTGATCGATCCGTCCCAAATACTCAATATTCCCGTCTGGCAGCCATCGGGCCAAATCGCCCGTTCGGTAAATCCGTGCTCCCGGTTTGTACGGGTGAGGAATGAACTTCTCTGCCGTCAGATCCGGCTGGTTGAAATACCCCCGCGCTACCCCTTCGCCCGCAATGCAGAGTTCTCCCGGTACCCCCACAGGTGATACCTGAGAAGCGCTGTCCATCATCCATACTTGGACGTTAGCATATGGTTTACCGATAGGTACATGTGTTAGAGCCGCAGTCTCAAGGCTCGTTGTATATCGGGTCGCATATACGGCCGCTTCGGTAGGGCCATAGATATTCTCCAGTGCTGCATAAGGAGATACTTTATAATACTCTTCTACAAGTTTGGCAGGCAGCGTCTCGCCGCAGGCAAACAGGTATTTTAGAGTAAGGAATCCTTGGGTGCCGCTTTCTTTCAAATATTGAACGAGCACACTGAGCATCGACGGCACCAAATTGAGATGCGTGATACGGTTCGTATCCACGGCCTCTAGCAGTGCCATCGGGTCTTTGTCCACGCCTTGCGGCAGGATCACGAGAGTCCCCTGTCCAAAGAACCAGCAGAACAGCTCTGGCACGGAGAAGTCAAAGGTGAATGTCGTTTTGAGCAGGAAACGGTCGCCTGCCAACATCGGATATTCAGCTTCCAACTGACTCAGCGTATGGACGGCAGAGCGGTGTTCAATCATTACACCCTTCGGCTTGCCCGTTGAACCTGACGTGTAAATGATATACGCCAGATTTTCCGGTCCCGCAATTGGCTCCAGATTCGAACTATCAGCGTGATACGCCTGCGGATCATCAAGTGCCAGGATCGTGCCGGTGAACGGAAAACGATCTTTGAGATGGTTCTTCGTCAGCAGAAGCTTCGCTCCCGAATCCTCCAGCATGTGGCGAATACGATCTGCCGGGAACTCCGGATCAATCGGTACGTAGGCCCCGCCAGCTTTTAGAATGGCATGGATGCCAATGATCATCTCAAGCGAGCGCTCGACCATGATGCCGACTGGTTGGTCTGGTCTGACCCCTTGGGCACGTAGCGTACGGGCGAGACGGTTTGCCTGCTGATGAAGTTCTCCATAGGTAAGCTCTGTTTCACCGTAAATAAGTGCTGTACGATCCGGTGTGAGCGCTGCTTTTTCCTCAAATATACCGTGAAGGGTCTGCTCACGCGGATAAGGAGCTGCTGTATCGCCCCACACCTCTATAATCTGCGATTTCTCTTCTGGCGTGATCAGCTCCAGCTCATCAATACGAATGGCAGGATGCACAGATACGCTTTTCAGAATTTTCATCAGGTGTCCTTGAATCCGTTCCACACTCTCCCGATCATAGACACGGGCATTGTAACGGTACAAGAACTCCAGATTATGGCCCGGCAGTATAATAAGATTAAAATCATAATTCGTCTGTTCAAACATCTGAACATCCGTAATTTTGTATTCAGCCTCTTCACTGGCAATTTTCTCTTCCAGATGCTCTTCTACCGGGTAATTTTCGAACACCATAATATGAGAAATCAAATCTTGCTTTTGTTCGCTCTGTGCTTGAATCTCATACAGCGGATAGGAATCATAAGCATGTCCTGCCAAATATAATTCCTGCTGTCTTTTCATCACATGGGAGAACGCATCGCTTCCCTCTGCCTGAACCCGCACCGGAACTGTATTAATGAAGAGACCGATCATGCTTTCGATACCCGGAATCTCGGCAGGTCTTCCCGATACCACACTTCCGAAGACGACATCCTGGCTTCTATTGTAGCGTTGCAACACGATTCCCCAGGCTGCTTGCATCAGCGTATTCATCGTTACCTGGTTCTGCTTGGCCACTTGTTCCAGCCGCTCGGTCAGTTCTGCATCTAACGTGAAAACAAGCTTTTCCGACACGTAGGCATCTGTTTTTGCCGATGGCTGTGTGATGGCCTGCGGCAGCTTCGTCTGCTGCTCGTAGCCTTCCAGATACTCTCTCCAGTAGGAGGAAGCCTCTTCTTCACCTTGCTCCTCCAGCCATTGAATGTACTGGCTATACGATGCAGCAGCGGGAAGCTCAGGCTCCCTCTGCTCACGCAGAACCCCATACGTTTCAAATACTTCCTGAAGCACAAGAGGCATACCCCAGCCATCCAAAATGATGTGATGAGAGCTCCACAGCAGATGATAAGCCTCTTCTGCTGTACGTAGAATAGCAACACGCAGCAACGCTTCTTCAGCAAGATTAAAGCCTCTTGCTTTGTCCTGAGTAGTATAAGCTGCAAGACGCGCTTGAATTTCATCGACTTCCAGCTCATGCAGATCCTCGTATACGAAGTCACACGCTCTTTCTTTGAACACAATCTGAATAGGGAAATCGCCCCACCCGGCATGGAAATTCGTTCTCAATATGGCATGCCGTTTCATCAGATATTTTAAGCTGCGTTTGAAATCCTCAGGATAGAATGCTCCGTGAATTTCAAATTTGGCCTGCTCAAAGTAGACTTCCGAATGAGGCTCCAGCAAGCTGTGGAACAACATTCCTTTTTGCATCGGTGTTAGTTTATACATATTTTCAATGCTGCCGATATGCCGTGTCTGCTCTTCCAGCTCCTCGATTTTTTCCAGGCTGATATCTTTGAGGAGTACATCGCTTGGTGTAAGTTCTGTTCTTTCCTTACTTACGCAATGTCCAATGACTTCGCTGAGACGGTTCTTCAGGATGCCAACAAACTTAGCCACGGACTCCCCGTGGAACTGCTGACGGTTATAGCTGACCGAAAGTTGAAGTTGTCCTTCGGCAATCAGTCCATTAATGTTCAATGCCTGATGCTGCACCATCTGCTCACTGACCTCAGATCCTACTGAGTAAGTCGATACCTCCATCGTCCCTCCTGCAAGATCCTGGTCGAACTGCCCCAAGTAGTTGAAGGTAATCTCCGGTTCAGCCGAGAAGGGAGAGACATCGAAAACGTCGCTTAAATATTTCAAAATACCATATCCGACACCTTTGTTCGGGATACGACGCAAGCCTTCCTTGACGTGCTTGATTCTGGCGCCGATCTCCAATTCCCCTCCCATCTCAAGAGCGACAGGGTATTGACTTGTAAACCAGCCTATTGTACGAGTGATATCCAGTTCCGGCACAACAGGCTCCCGCCCATGCCCTTCCAGAAGGATGCCTACACGTTCGATTCCCGTCCACTCGCGAACAGCCATACCGAGGGCCGTCAGGAGCAGATCGTTAACTTCCGTGTTGTAAGTGCGGTTCGCTTCTTTCAGGAACTGCTCTGTCTCTTCTTGTGACCATCTCACGGTGACAGCCTCGCTGTCTTTGATGAGAAGAGCGCCTTCTACCTTGTTTTTTGGAAGAGGGACAAAGCCATCTCCTTCTACCTCTGCCCAATAGCTGCGTTCTTGTTCAGCCGCCGGGCTATTGGCATATTGTGTGATTCCCTCAACCCATGCACGATACGAATCGGTCTTCTGTGGAAGCTTGACCGCTTCTCCACGTGCTGCCTGCTCGTAGCCTTCCTGCAGGTCCTCAAAGAGAATACGCCAGGATACGCCATCCACAGCCAGATGATGAATAACGATCAACAGATGTTCGCCTTCCGCACAGCGGAACAGGCCCAGTATAAAGAGAGGTCCATCCTCCAGAGAGATGCTGCGCTGAATGGCTTCCGCACCTGCTTCTATTGCCGAAGTCGGGTCTGTTTCATCCCGCAGATCGTGGATCTGGAGGCTATAAAGCTCACCCTCACCTAAGCTGCGGTTCCAGGCTTCAAATCCCCGCTCTCCTTGGCGGGACACCAGCCGCAGTGCATCATGATGTTCTGCAATTTTCCGAACAACCTTGGCGAGCGCATCAGTATTGAAGCCTTCCCGTCTATACAACATGACCGACTGATTAAAGTGGTGCAGGTCCGTCGACTGCTCGTCGAAAAATCTGCGCTGGGCAGGTCCCAGTCTTACCGCTCCGTGTACCTCGCTCTGATCTGCAATTCGGCTGACTGCATTAACGCGCTGGGCCAGCTCTGCAATGGTTGGATAGCCGAACAAATCCTTCATCTCAAGTTTATAGCCTGCGTGGAGAAGCCTTGATGATACTTGAATCGATTTGATCGAGTCGCCTCCAAGCTCAAAGAAATTGTCATGTATGCCGACAAGCGGAACACCTAGCACACCCTGCCAGATCGAAGCCAAAATGTTCTCCACATCCGTCCGCGGAGCAGTAAAGGCCGCGCCCGCTTTCACACCCGAGTTCGGTTCAGGCAGTGCCTTACGGTCCAGCTTGCCATTCGGTGTCAAAGGCATCACGTCCAGTTGGACGAAGTAGGACGGGATCATATACGCAGGCAGTCCAGAAAGTTCGTTCCGCAGCTCACTGACAGACATCTCCCGATCAGCTACGAAGTAGGCACACAGAGACTTCTGTCCATGGGCATCTGCCCACGCAACAACGAGAGCTTCCTCTACAAGTGGAATATCCTGCAGCTTGGCCTCAATCTCACCAAGCTCTATACGATAGCCCCGTATTTTAACTTGATGGTCAATACGTCCAATGTACTCAATGTCTCCATTAGGAAGACGACGGGCCAAATCCCCGGTTCGATACATATTTCCTTCCGAGGCGAACGGGTCTCTAATGAATTTTTCTGCGGTAAGCTCAGGACGGTTCAGGTATCCGCGGGCTACCCCGTCCCCTGCGATGTACATTTCGCCCTCCACGCCTAATGGCACGAGATGAAGTTGTTCATCCAGGATATGGATGTATATGTTATCTGCTGGCAATCCAATAGGTACGGATTCACGTGTATCCTTCACAGGATCGTACAGGTGAATCATGCAGCCGACGACCGTTTCGGTTGGACCGTATTCATTGTAGATTTTAATGTTGCCGCCAAAGAGATCTGTGATGGTTTGCGACAAATGTGTGGTCAAATTCTCTCCACCCACAATGAGCTGCTGAATGCGACTTTCCGCCGGGATGGTCATATCTTTAATAAGGCTGAGATGAGTCGGCGTCAGCTTGAGAATGTCCACCGCATTTTCGCGCAAAATATGCTGAACAACCTCCGCTTTATCTATACCATCGTAAATCCGCACTACTCCTCCATTAATTAATGGAGTAAAGATCGACGTTAGCGTCAAATCAAAGGAAATGGATGAATACAACGGAAAATCCGTTGGTTTTCCAGCACAATAAACCTTATTGGCCCACCAGATGTAGTTTACGATACCTTTGTGGTTAATCATGGTTCCCTTTGGATTTCCTGTTGTACCCGATGTATAGATTAAATAGACCAGATCGTTTCCTCCAACAGGAATATTGGGATTGTCCACCCCGGTTCCGTAGATATGCGGCGAATCCAATTCCATAACCGTTCCCTCAAAAGAGGCCAACTCCGTCAGGTGGCTCTGTGTGAGCAGAATTTCAGCACCAGAATCCTTCAGAATATACTGAATCCGCTCCTGCGGATATTCAGGATCAATAGGTACATAGGCTCCACCCGCTTTGAGCACACCCATGATAGCGACAAGCAGCTCTACAGACCGATCTGCCAACAGACCTACCACTTGTTCACTCCGTAGTCCTTGGTCTATCAAGGTGAAAGCTAGTCTGTTCGCCTGCTCGTTCAGCTCCCGATACGTGATCTGAGCGTCCCCGTTTACAGCCGCAATCTTATCAGGCGTACGGACAACCTGTTCTTCAAACAAGGTATGCAGACCCTGATCACTTGGATAGGTATAGGCCTTGCCACCCCAGTCAAGCAGGTTCATCCGTTCCTCAGATGTTACAATTTCCAGTTCCTGTATGGTCGCTTGCGGACGAGCAGCCACCTGATCGAGCATCTGCAACAAGTGTCCTCCGATACGTGCAATGCTTTCTTGCTCGTAGACCGAAGCATTGTAGCGGATGCAGACCTTGATGTCCTCTCCTGGAATCACAACCAGGTTAAAGTCATAGTTGGTTTGTTCAAACATGGTGAAGTTGGCGACTTCGAGATTGTCCTCCGTTTGATTACCCGATTGCTCCACCTGTTCGTCGAGCGGATAATTTTCAAAGATCATAATATGAGAAATCAGGTCCTGCTTTTGGGTTGTTTTCCCCTGAATCTCATACAGTGGATAGGTGTCGTAGGCACGACCAGCCAATGACTGTGCCTGTGTACGTTTCATCACCTCGACAAAGGCTTCATCTTTGGATGACTGTACACGGATAGGTACTGTATTAATGAACAGACCCACCATATTTTCGATGCCTGCAATCTCAGCGGGTCTACCCGACACAACGCCGCCGAAAACGACATCCGAGCTGGCATTATAACGTTGAAGAATCAGCCCCCAAGCTGTCTGCATGAGTGTGTTGACGGTCACGTGATTGCGCTTCGCGACAACATCCATTTTATCGGTCAAAGATGCACCCAGATGGAGAACATGCTCTTTTAGAACATAGCCCGCTTCTTTGGCTTGAGATTTCGTTTTGCCTTCCGGCAATACGGTATTCCCGTCATAGTCCTCGAGATATTGGCTCCAATACGTTGAAGCTTCTTGATCATCCTGTGCATCAAGCCACTCGATATAACGGCTATAGGGCTGAGCTGGCGGCAGGACAGGCTGTGATTGCTGTTTCTTGGCAGAATAGTAATCGAACAGCTCCTGTGTAATGATCGGGATACACCAGCCATCCATGACAATATGGTGGAAGCTCCACAATACAAGACAGCTTTGATCTTTCTGCAAGACGGTCACTCGCATCAGCGGATCTTCTGACAAGCTGAACCCCTTAACCATATCTTCAGCAATATAAGCCTTGATTCGGGCTTCTTGTTCCTGCATAGATGCGTCGCGCAAATCTACGTAGTGCAGAGGGATTAACCGATGCTTAAAGACAACTTGCAGCGGTACATCAGCGATGTTGTTGTAAAAGCCGGTACGTAGTATGGCATGTCGTTGCACCAAAGCCTGGAAGCTCTCGAAGAAGGTATCTACATCGAAGCTGCCTCGCAGCTCGAACGTAGCCTGCTCGAAGTATGAAGAGGAGTCTGGCTCCAGCAGGCTGTGAAACAGCATCCCCTTCTGCATTGGCGTCAGCTTGTACACATCTTCAATCTCTCCAATGTGGGCCGTCTGCGCTGTAAGTCGATCAAGCTGCTCCAACGTTAATCCCTGGAACAAAACATCACTTGGCGTAAGCTGTGAACGCTCCTGCGCCACACAATGTCGGATGACCTCGCTAAGGCTGGACTGTAATAATTCAGCAAAATGATTCACCGTCTCCTTGCGATACTGCCTGCTGCTGTACGTAACCGTCAGTGATAGCTGGCCTTCGGCAATCATGCCATTCACATCCAGAGCATACTGCTGCGGTGTGTGGTCGCTGAGCGCCTTACCGACTGAATGTGTGGATAGGCTGAGGGCATTCCCCTCCAAATCCTGATCAAACTGTCCAAGATAGTTGAAGGAAATCTCCGGCTCTACGCCGAACCCGCCACTTTTCTCCCGTGCCATATATTTCAGAAGGCCGTAGCCGATTCCTTTGTGCGGAATCTGGCGTAAATTCTCTTTGATACGCTTGATTCGTGCTGATACTTCCTGTCCGTCTTGAAGGTTCAGCAGAACCGGATACTGGGTTGTGAACCAGCCCACGGTACGGGTGATATCCAGTTCCGGTATAATCATTTCCCGTCCATGCCCTTCAAGATTGACCAAAATCTGCTCCATGCCTGTCCAGCGCTGTATTGCTGCCCCCAGAGCAGTCAAGAGCAAATCATTCGTCTCCGTATGATACGCCCGGTTCGCTTGTCGCAGCAGCAGGTCCGTTTCTTCCGCAGACCACGTTACCGTAACCGATTCAGTATCCCGAATGGTGCCCGGCTTCTGATTCTCATCCTTCGGTAGTGGGGCCAGAAACGCCTCCTCAATCAGTTGCCAGTATGCACGCTCCTTGTCCAGAGCAGGCCCTGCTGCATACTTCGTCGCTTGCTCAGACCATACAAGATACGAATCGGTCTTTTGTGGAAGGACGATTGCTTGTCCATTCAATGCCTGCTCGTACCCCGCTGCAATGTCCTCAAACAGGATGCGCCAGGATACGCCGTCAACCAAGAGGTGATGAATGACAATCAACAAATGATCGCCATCGTCACAATGGAACAGACCTAGCTTGAACAGTGGGCCACCTTCTAAGTTAAAGCTTGCCTGAATGGCATCGGCATGGGCCTGAACCGCAGCTGTCTGGTCTTCCGCCTGCCTCATATCGGCAATGTCCAATGTGTAGAGCTCGCCTTCGTCCGTTCCCCGGTTCCAAGCTGCGTATCCAGCTTCTGTAAGCCGGAAAACCATGCGCAGCGCGTCATGATGGATCGCGATTTGGTCCATTGTCAACCGGAGTGCAGCCTCATCAAAGCCGTCTTTCCGATAGAGTATGACGGCATGATTATAATGGTGCGGCTCCGCTGTATGACGTTCAAAGAACCAACGCTGAATTGGCATTAACTCTGCTGCACCTTTAATTTCGCCCTGTTCCGCTGTTCGTCCGGCTGCCTGAAGATACGGGCTTAGCTCGGCAATTGTCGGATATTTAAAGAGATCCTTCATCTCTAATTTATATCCAGCTTGGAACAATCTCGAGGACACTTGAATCGCCTTGATGGAGTCACCACCCAGATCGAAGAAATGATCATGGATGCCGACCTGCTGCGCTCCCAGCACACCTTGCCATACGGAAGCCAAAGCTTCCTCAGCCTTCGTCCTTGGCGGTTCATAAACCGCTCCAGTCTGCACATTGGCCTCCGGAGCCGGAAGCGCTTTGCGATCCAGCTTGCCATTGGGTGTCAAAGGCATCTGCTCCAATTGCATAAAGTAAGATGGAATCATATAAGCCGGCAGTTCGGCAGCCAAGGCTTTTCTCAACTCGCCTACCGTCAGCATCTGATCGGCAGTGAAATAGCCGACAAGCACTTTTTGTCCACTTCCATCCTCCCGGGCGAGCACAACGGCCTCCCTTACAGACGGAGCATGGAGCAACTTCGCTTCCACTTCGCCCAGCTCGATACGGTAACCACGGATTTTTACCTGATGGTCAATCCGTCCCAAATACTCCAGGCTGCCATCAGGCAGCCAACGCGCCAGGTCACCCGAGCGGTACATACGCTCGCCTGCTTCAAACGGATGAGCGACAAACTTCTCTTCCGTCAATTCCGGTCGGTTCAGATAGCCTCGCGCCAGGCCTACGCCCGCCACATAGAGTTCACCCGGAATGCCAATCGGCTGTGGACGGCGTTGTTCATCCAAAATGTACGCTCGCAGCGTCGGAATCGTGGTGCCGATATTACTGCGACCCTGTTCAATTTCCAGCTCTGTAATTTCCTTATATGTTACATGCACGGTCGTTTCGGTAATGCCGTACATGTTGATGAGTTGCACTTGCGGATACTTCGTTCTCCAGTCCTTGAGCAGGGCCGGGGCTAATGCCTCTCCACCGAAGATAATCATGCGGAGGCTCAGTTCTGCCGCCTGATGACCAAGCTCTTCCTGTAGCAGCTGGTAGAAGTATGTCGGCGTCTGGTTCAAGACGGTGACCTTCTGATCTTTAAGCAATTGCAAGAAACAATCCGGACTCTTCGCAGTAAGCGATGGAACGATGACCAACCGTCCTCCGTTCAGCAATGCCCCGTACATTTCCCATACAGAGAAGTCAAAACAGAATGAATGGAACAGTGTCCACGTATCCTGAGGACCAAAATCAAACATATTTTTATCATTGAAGAGCAAGCGAACTACATTTTTATGCTCAATCAGCGTTCCCTTTGGCTTGCCTGTTGTACCCGATGTGTAGATGACGTAGGCAAGATGCTCCGGTCCAGCTTCAGGCTTCAGGTTTGAGACATCCTTCTTGTAGGAAGCCACTTCGTCCAGTCTTACGATGTCCCCGGAGAAGGAGACACGTTGCTCCAGATGCGCTTGTGTCAGCAGTAGCTTGGCTCCCGAATCCTCAAGCATAAAGCGAATGCGGTCCTCTGGATATTCAGGGTCCACAGGGACATAGGCCCCGCCTGCCTTCAAGATGGCTAAAATTCCGACCACCATTTCAAGGGAACGATCCGCCATGATTCCAGCCAAACCGTCTGGTTGCAGACCACGTTCCCTCAGCGTTCTGGCAAGCCCATTGGCCCGCTCGTTCAGCTCGCTGTAGGACAAGGCTGCATCTTCACATACGACTGCCACTGCATTCGGAGTACGTGCAGCCTGTTCCTCGAACAGCGCATGGATCGTCTTGTCACGAGGATAATCTGCCTTGGCTTCGTCCGGCGCTTTCATCAGCTTTGATTTTTCCTGAGGTGTCACGATATCAAGGGATGACAACGGCAGTGCCGGATTGGCGATGGCTTTCCGAATAAGCTGTACAAAGTGGCCTGCCATCCGCTCAGCAGTCTCTTGCTTGTAGATCGCAGTCGCGTACTCAAGCGTGCAGTTCAATGCCCCGTCTGCTTCACTCACGGTCAGCGTGAGGTCGAACTTGGCAGCCGGATGTACATTATCGTAAGGAGTGAAACGCAATCCCTCTATTTCTTGTTCTCCCTGCTCGATATTTTGCAGGACAAACATGGTATCAAATAGCGGGTTACGGCTCAGGTCACGCTGAAGCTCCAGCTTTTCTACCAGCTCCTCGAACGGGTAATCCTGGTTTTCATAGGCCCGCAGCGCTGTTTCCTTCACTTCCTGCAAATAAGTCTCGAAAGGCTTCTCTCCTTCCGGATAAGTGCGCAGTGCCACTGTGCCGACGAACATACCGATGAGGCCTTCAAGTGTCGCATGGGATCTTCCTGCTACAGGTGAACCGACAATGACATCTTCCTGACCCGTGTACTTGTGCAGGAGCGCCGTATAGGCTGCCAGCAACACCATAAACAGAGTGGAACCCGTTCGGGTAGCCAGCTCCTGGAGTGAAGCACTCAGAGAAGAATCAATCTGGAAATCGATCCGATCGCCCGCAAAGCTTCGCACCGCAGGACGAACTTCATCTCCCGGCAAATCCAGCACTGGCAAGCTTCCCCGGAAAGCATCCAGCCAGTAAGCCTCCTGGGCCTTAAGACGCTCGCTTCCGAGCTGCTCTTGTTGCCATACAGCATAGTCTGTGTACTGGATCTGTAGCGCAGGAAATACGTCCTCCTCTTGGTAGAAGCGGAGAAACTCTTCTATGAGAATATTCATAGAAACCCCATCTGAGACAATATGATGCATATCAAACAATAGTAAATGGCGCTCATGTGCAATTCGAATGAGGCCGACCCGCAGCAATGGAGCTACACCTAGATCGAAAGGACGGACAAACTGCTGAAGGGTAGCTCCTGCCTCTTCCTCGCTCAACTCCGCATATTCCACAGTAAACGGAACATCCAGCAGGATTTGCTGTACAGGTTCACCGTTAACGGTCACAAAACGGGTACGCAGTGAACCGTGGCGACGAATCAGACGACGGAATGCCTGCTCCAGCCGTTCCCGATCCAAAGCTCCCTCAACCGTAAGGATACCCGGCATATTGTAGCTCAGCTCTCCACCTTCCAGCTGACTTAGAATAAACAGTCGTTTTTGAGCCGAGGACAATGGGTAATGCTCTCTCGCTCCCGCTGTAGGAATTTCTTCGAAATTCAGCGGTGTATAACCCTCAATGGCATGAGCCAATCCTTCAATAGTAGGAGACTCGAACACTTCTCTCAGACTAATCTCGCGATTCATTTCCTTGCGAATTCGTGAGACTAGCAGGGCTGCACGCAGTGAATGACCTCCAAAATGGAAGAAATTATCCTTCAATCCCGCGCTCTCTACACCCAGCACCTCTTGCCAGACTCCGGCTAATTGGATTTCCACAGGTGTCCTTGGAGCCTCCGATGAAGCCGCTGCCCATCCACGCTCGCCCTGCAGCGCTTTTCGATCGATTTTTCCGTTCGACGTCAGAGGCATGTCCTCCAGTTGCATAAAGCGGGAAGGGATCATATATCCGGGTACCATCTCCGACAGAACTGCCCGGAGCTCGGATACCTCAAGTTTCTGAGCGGCTACGAAGTAAGCGAATAGATCTTTATAGCCGTCATCGCCCTCTACAGCCATGGCCACGACTTCCTGAACGGACGGCACTCTGAGCATTTGTGCTTCTACCTCGCCCAGCTCGATCCGATAGCCGCGAATTTTGACTTGGTGATCTATTCGACCTAAGTACTCGATGGTTCCATTCGGTAACCAGCGAACCAGGTCACCCGTCCGATACATACGCTCTCCTGGAGCAAACGGATTGTCCACAAACTTCTCATCCATTAACTCAGGCTGGTTATGATACCCCCGTGCTAACCCGATACCCGAAATGCATAGCTCTCCAGCTACGCCGACAGGCTGCAATCTAAAATGGTCATCCAAGATGTACACGCTATGGTTAGCAATAGGTCGGCCTATAGATACAGCTTCCAGTGCTTCCTCACTGTCCGGAACGGACCAGATTGTGGTGCAGATGGAGTCCTCCGTTGGGCCATAGCCATTGAAGTATTGTACATGCTTTCTCCACTTTTCAATTAACTCGACAGATGTGGCCGATCCTGCAGTAAGCAGGCATCGCAGTGCCGACAGGCGCTCCGGCTCAAGGTGGATAGCGTACGCTGGTGGCAGAGTCGCTATCGTAATCCCCTTGTCGTTTATGAACTGCTCAAACCAGGCATAATCTAAAATGTCTTGTGCAGAAGGGATGCACAGAGCAGCCCCTTGGCTCAGCGCCGTTAAAATTTCCGAAACCGATGCATCGAACGACAGGCTTGCAAACTGGACGATCCGATCCTGCGGTGTAACTTCGAAGTGTGCCCCATATACGTCCGAAAGATTTGATAGTCCCCGATGCTCGACTAATACGCCCTTAGGCTGACCCGTCGTACCAGAAGTGTAGATCACGTAAGCCAGATCATCTGGGCCAGCAGTATCCTCCAAATTCGAGGTGTCATCATCATAGGTCGATGGTTCATCCAGCAGCAAAACATTTTCCGTCCATCCGAGATGCTCCAAGAGACGGGCCTGTGTAAGGATCAGCTTCGTCCCGGAATCTTCAAGCATGTAACTGACTCGTTCTTTCGGATACTCTGGATCGATTGGAACATAGGCACCCCCGGCTTTCATAATGCCGTAGATTCCAACGATCATTTCGAGCGACCGTTCAGCAATCAGTCCCACCAGATCTCCCGTCTTGATTCCCTGAGTACGGAGCCTTCTCGCCAATCCATTGGCTTTTGCATTGAGCTCGGCATAGGTCAGCATCTCGTCCTCGAACCAAATGGCAGTCGCATCCGGCGTTCGTCCCGCCTGTTCCTCCAACAGCCCGTGGAACGTGTTACAGTGCTCGTAAATGCCCTTCGTATTTCCCCATACGTTCAGAATCTGTTCTCTCTCCTGCGGCGTGACTAATTCTAGAGCATCCACGGAAATAGCGGGGTTCTCTACAATTTGTTCCATGAGGTGAACCAGATGTCCCTTGATTTGCTCAATCGTCACTTGATCATAAACAAGTGTATTGTACTGGAAAAGCAATCTCATCTCTTCGCCAGGGAGGATAATTAAATTAAAATCGTAATTCGTTTGCTCCAAAAGCTCGGCGTCCTCAATCTCAAAGTCAGCCTCGCCACCACCCAGACGCTCTACCTCGTCCTCAACGGGATAGTTTTCAAACACCATAATATGTGAGATTAAATCCTGTTTCTGATCGGTCTGAGCCTGAATCTCAAACAACGGGTAGGTGTCATACATATGAGAAGCCATATATTGTTCCTGCTGCCGCTTCATCAGAACGGAGAAGGGGAGATTCTCCTCCGTCTTCACACGAACGGGAATCGTATTAATGAACAAACCAATCATCCGATCAATGCCCGGAATTTCTGCTGGTCTGCCTGATACTACACTTCCGTACACGACATCCCGGCTACCGTTATAGCGTTGAAGTGCAATGCCCCATATGGATTGCAGCAATATATTCATCGTGACATGAGCATCCCTGGCCACCTTTTCAAGGCGCTCAGTCAGTTCCCTGCTGAGAGGATAATTCAGCTTTTCTGCTACATAGCCTTCTCCCTTACTTGCTCCACCGACTTGAGGTAACAGCGTCTGCTGCTCGTAACCGGCCAGATATCGGCTCCAATAGTTGGACGCAACTGCTTCATCCTGCTGTTCCAGCCATTCGATATATCGACTGTACGGCTGAACCTCTGCCAGCTGCGGCTCTCTTCCTTCCAGGAGGGCAAAATAGTGTTCAAATACCTCCTGCGTAATTAACGGAACACACCAGCCATCCATGACGATGTGGTGAAAGCTCCATAAGAGGCGGAAGCTCTCTTCATCTGTTTGTAAAATTGATACACGGAGAAGCTCGTCTTCAGCCAGGTTGAAGCCCTGTTCCTTATCCTTCGCAGCAAATGTCTTCAAATAAGCTTCGCGCTGCGTTGCGTCCATCTCCCGTACGTCTTCGTACACCAGTTTGGCCCCTCTGTGCCGAAAAACAACCTGTAATGGCTCGTTGCCCCATCCGCTATAAAAGTTCGTGCGCAGGATGGCATGACGCTCCACTAAGGCATCGAGACTGTGTCCAAAGGCAGCCGGATCAAAGCTACCCTTAAAGTCAAAGGCAGCCTGCTCAAAATAAGCACCTGTATGCGGCTCAAACATATCATGGAACAGCATGCCCTTCTGCATCGGTGTCAGACTATATACATTCTCAATATCGCCTATGTGGCTGGTCTGCTTAGAAAGCTCCTCCAGATCGGCAATGCTTAGACCCTTCGCAAGCACGTCGCTTGGTGTCAATACGGTTTTTTCTTGGGTTACACAATGCAGTAGGAGTTCTCGCAGGCTTTCTTCAATATATCCAGTGAGTTGTTCCATCGTAGATGACTTATACTGTTTTCCGTTATAAGTAATCGTCAGAGAAAGGGCCCCATCCGTCACCATGCCATTGATATCTAGCGTATAGGCTGGTTCCTCTAACAAGCTTTGGGCGCTTCCGGTCGGATAAGGCGAAATCTGTAACGAGCTTCCTTGCAAATCCTGATCAAATTGCCCCAGATAGTTAAAAGAAATCTCAGGCTGCAAGCTGGAGCTGTCTTCATCCAACTGACTTGCCATCGTTTTGAGCAACCCGTAGCCAATACCTTTGTTCGGAATTCGGCGTAGCCCCTCTTTCACAGACTTGATCAAGGCTGCCACTTCCGGGTCATCTCCCAAGTCTAAAATCACTGGATATTGACTTGTAAACCAGCCGACGGTACGGGTGATGTCGATATTCGGTATAATCGGCTCACGACCGTGCCCTTCCAGATTCACAGCAATCTTCCCAATGCCAGACCACTTGGATACCGCCATGCCAAGAGCCGTCAATAGCAGATCATTCGTCTCTGTTTGATAAGCACGATGGGCTTTTCTCAACAATTGATCGGTTTCTTCTACAGTCCATTGTGCTGTTACCACTTCGCTATCCCGCAATAAAAGGCTTTCCACAGCAATATCCTTCGGCAACTGTTCGAGTGACTGATCCTCCAGCCCTCTCCAATACGCCCGATGAATCTCGATTTCAGGACCTTCCGAATAACGGGCAAGGGCGTCTCCCCAATCACGGAAGGAATCCGTCTTCTGCGGGAATGTCAACGCTTGTCCTTGAGTCACCTGTTCATAACCCGCTGCGATATCCTCAAACAAAATCCGCCAGGATACACCGTCTACCACCAAATGGTGGATCACGATCAGGAGATGGTCTCCATCCTGACAATGAAAAAGCCCTAGCTTCAGCAGAGGACCTTCTGCCAGATGGATACTGCGCTGAATGTCATCCGACAGCGTTGTAATGGTTGCAACCGGATCGGATTCATTCCGTAAATCAGCGGTGAACAGGCTATAAAGCTCTCCTTCTTCAAGATCACGATTCCAAGCTTCGTAGCCATGCTCTGTCTGACGAAAAACCATGCGAAGGGCGTCATGATGCTCAGCGAGTTTTCTCAGCACCTGATGCAAGGCCTTTTCCTCAAACCCCTGTTCACGATATAGCATAACCGCTTGATTGAAGTGATGAGGCTCTGCCTGCTTCCGTCCAAAGAACCACTGTTGGACTGGAGTCAAGCGAGTCGCTCCACGCACAACTCCCTGTTCAGCCATATGCACAGCTGTTTGTATTTCTGCGCCTAGCTCGGCAATGGTTGGCGATTTGAACAGCTGCTTCATCTCTAACCGATAGCCGGCCTGCAGTAACCGTGACGACACCTGAATGGCCTTGATGGAGTCTCCGCCCAATTCAAAGAAATTGTCATGGATACCCACTTGTTCGGCACCCAGTACCCCTTGCCAGACAGATGCCAAAGCTTCTTCAGCCGGTGTACGAGGAGCTGTATACTTCCGTCCTGTATGTGCGCCTACTTGAGGGGCCGGCAGAGACCTGCGGTCCACTTTTCCATTTGACGTTAATGGCATACGATCCATCTGGATAAAGTAGGATGGAATCATATAGCCCGGAAGTACCTGCGATAGGGAAAGACGTACTTCGCCTGCCGTGAGCGTACGATCCGCCACATAATAAGCGCAAAGCTGCTTCTCTCCAAGCTCATCCGCGCGAACGACCACTACGGCGTCGATTACTGACTCCACCTTGGCCAGTTGGGCCTCGATTTCAGGGAGTTCGATGCGGTAACCGCGTATTTTGACCTGCTCATCAATTCTTCCTTTAAACTCCAAATTCCCATCTGGAAGCCAGCGTACCAAATCGCCAGTTCGGTAGCATGATTCTCCGTCCTTGACAGGACTAGGGACAAATTTTTCTGCTGTGAGATCAGGACGATTGAGATATCCGCGCGCTACACCTTCACCACCGACAATTAGTTCACCCCAAGCACCAATGGGCTGTAATTGAAGCGATCCATTGACCACATAAGCGGTCGAATTACTAATTGGGCGACCAATCGGCACGACCCCTTCGGCACGACCCGGAATCTTGTAGGTGGTGGAGAAGGTCGTATTCTCTGTCGGACCATAGCAATTGATAGGGACAAGATCAGGATTAGCCTCGATTACACGGTTCATATGAGATAGGGACAGTACGTCACCGCCGACTAACAATGTTTTTAGCCCTCTAAACAGGTACTCATCCTGCAGGGAAAGCTGATTGAAAAGCGGCGAAGTAAGCCACAATGTCGTAATCCCATACTTGGCAATAGCCGCTTTGAGCCTATCAGCAATCAGAATGTCGTCATTCTCTACGAAATAAAGCTGTCCACCGTTAAGCAACGCCCCCCATATCTCGAATGTAGAAGCATCAAAGGCCACGGCTCCTGTTTGCAAAATTCGTGTGGATTCATTCAGCTCCACATAGTTGGTCTCTTTGACCAGACGGACCACGTTTCGGTGTTCAACCATAACGCCCTTCGGTCTACCCGTCGTACCCGATGTATAGATGACATAGGCAAGCCCCTGCGATCCCTGAGCAGTCTCTGGCTGGGCAGGTTCAGCTGCATAGGCTTCTTCACTGCTAAGATCGACAATCGGTATACCGTAGTCTACACTTATAAGCTCGCCCTTTTGCACCAATAATAGCTTGGCGTTGGAATCATCAAGCATATAACGAACCCGATCTTCCGGGTAATCAGGATCAATCGGTACATAGGCTCCACCTGCCTGAAGCACGGCGAGCATACCAATGACCATCTCGATGCTTCGTCCGCCCATCACGGCCACAGGCTGCTCCCTCAACGTTCCCAAGCGACGCAGTGTTTGGGCCAGTCTGCTCGCCTTGTCTTCCAATTCAAGATACGTTAGCTGGACGTTGCCGAATACAAGCGCCGTCTGCTCCGGTGTACGCTTTACTTGCTCTGCGAACAGCTCATGAATAGTCTTGTCCCTTGGATAAGGAGCCGATGTCGCGTTAAATACTTCAACGATCTGTACCTTCTCCTCCGGTGTGATCATTTCAATCTCGGCCAGTTGCAACTGAGGATTGGCCGCGACTGCGTGCAGAACCCGGAGCAAGTGCGTTGCAAGTCGCTCTACACTTTCACGCCGATATAAAGCCGTACTATACTCGAGGCCAAAGGCTAATTTTGACCCCTTCTCCTCTATATTGAGGGACAGGTCAAATTTGGCTGTGACGGTGTCCATCAAGTAAGGAGTAAAGCGCATTCCGTCCATATCCTGCTCTTCCTGCTCGGTATTTTGTAATACCAACAGGGTATCAAAGAGTGGATTGCGGCTGACATCACGTCCTACGCCCAGCTTTTCGACCAATTTTTCAAAAGGGTAATCCTGATGCTCAAACGCCTTGAGCGCCGTTTCCTTGATTTCCAGAAGATAATCCTGAAAGGTCTTATCTCCCGCCGGGTAGCTGCGCAAAGCCAGTGTGTTGACAAACATTCCGATGATGCCCTCAAGCTCAGCCTGCGGTCTTCCGGCCACTGGAGAACCTACGACGATGTCCTCCTGTCCTGTATATTTGTGCAGTAGTACCGAATAAGCGGCCAGCAATACCATATACAGTGTAGTACCTGTACGGGATGCAAGCTCTTGTATCGCCTTATTTCCAGACTCATCCAATGTAAAATCAATTCGGCTACCCTCGAAGCTCCGAACCGAAGGTCGTTGGAAGTCTGTAGGCAAATCCAATACCGGCAAATCCCCTTCAAAGGTTTGCAGCCAATATTTTTCAAGATCTTGCCATTGGTTCTCTGACTGTTCCCGTTGCCATACGGCATAATCCTTGTACTGGATGTGCAGCTCTGGTAGCTGTTCTCCTTGATACAAATGAGTAAGTTCCTCTATCAATATTTGAATAGAAACCCCATCTGAAATGATGTGATGCATATCAAACAGCAACAGATGACGCTCCTCCTCGAGCTTCACCAAGCTAACACGCAGTAATGGAGCCTGGCTCAGATCAAAGGCACGAATAAAGCTGTGAATGAGCGTATCCGCCTCAACCACCGAAGCCTCTGTGTAGTTCAACGCGAACGGCACATTCCTATGCACACGCTGAACAAGCTCTCCATCCTGCATATAAAAGCCGGTTCTCAGGGATTCATGGCGCTGGATCAGTGCCTGGAACGCGGACTCCAGCCGAGTACGATCCAACGGTCCATCCACTATGAAGGCCCCTGGCATATTGTAGCTGAGCTCTCCTCCATCCATCTGTCTCAGCACGTATAACCGCTTTTGCGCTGAGGACACTGGGTAAGCTTCGCTTTCCGCTGCCTGTGGGATGGATTCGTACATGGTCGGTATGTGTTTTTTCACAAGTTGCGCCAAGGATTCGACCGTAGGTGACTGAAACACCTCACGCAGCGAAATGCTACATCCCAATTCTTTGTGAATCCGTGAAACGAGCACTGTTGCCCGCAAAGAGTGACCCCCAATTTCAAAGAAATTATCTCTGACACCGACGCGGGCAACTCCCAAGATATCTTGCCAGATGAGTACCATCTGAGCTTCCACAGCAGTTCTCGGAGCCAAATATGCCTCGCCGGATTGTACGCTGCCTTCAGGAGCCGGCAACGCGCGGCGATCCAGTTTGCCATTTGGCGTAAGCGGCATTTGCTCCAGCCGGACAAAATAAGAAGGAATCATGTAAGCTGGGAGTTCCGCTGCCAGCTGAGACCTCAATTCCCCTGGCAAAAGATCACTGGAAGCTACATAGTAGGCGCACAGCAATTTTTGGCCCTGTTCGTCGTCCCGTGCGAGGACAATCGTTTCCCGTACGTTCGGAGCCTTGAGAATTTGGGCTTCTACCTCGCCAAGCTCAATTCGGTAGCCGCGAATTTTGACCTGATGGTCGATCCGCCCCAAATATTCAATATTGCCATCAGGCAACCAACGAGCAAGATCCCCAGTTCGGTACAGCCGCTCTCCCGCCCGATACGGATGTTCTACGAATTTCTCAGACGTCAAATCCGGCCGATTCAAATACCCACGGGCAAGACCGTCCCCCGCAATGTATAGCTCTCCCGGAACCCCAACAGGCTGCAGGCGTCTTTGCTCATCGAGAATGTAAGCGCTAAGTGTGGGGATCGTTCTGCCAATATTGCTTTTCCCCGCTTCAATCTCATGTTCCGTGATTTCCTTGTAGGTGACATGGACCGTTGTTTCCGTAATTCCGTACATATTAATCAGCTGCACATCAGGATACTTGACCCGCCAGTTCCTCAGAAGAGACGGACTTAAGGCCTCTCCACCAAAAATGATTTTTCTAAGGCCAAGCTCTGTCGAAGAGTGCGTTAACTCTTCCTGTAGCACCTGATAAAAATACGTCGGCGTCTGATTTAAAATGGTGACTTGGTTGTCTTTCAACAACTCCAGGAAAGCCGCTGGGCTCTTGGCTGTGAGAGATGGAACTATCACCAATTTCCCTCCGTAAAGAAGCGCTCCGTACATCTCCCATACGGAGAAATCGAAGCAGAACGAATGGAACAGTGTCCACGTATCCTGAGAGCTGAAATCAAATACATTTTTATCGTTAAAGAGCAGTCGAACTACATTTTTATGCTCAATCAGCGTGCCCTTCGGCTTGCCGGTCGTACCCGACGTGTAGATCACATAGGCCAGATGGCTTGGTCCCGAAATACTCTCTAGATTGGAAGCATCTCCTGTATACGTTGCAGCCTCGTCCAAACTCACAAGCTTTCCGTCAAAAGCGGTGCTCTCCCATAGATGGCTTTGGGTGAGCAACAGACGGACACCTGAATCCTCCAACATATAATGGATACGTTCTTCGGGATAATCGGGATCAATCGGTACATAGGCACCGCCTGCTTTCAAAATGGCCAACATGCCGATGATCATCTCCAAGGAACGGTCAGCCATAATCCCTACGAGCGTATCTGCCCCTACTCCCTCGGAGCGCAAATATCTCGCAAGCTGGTTAGCCTGCTCGTTTAGAGCTAGGTATGTAATGCTCTGCTCGTCCATCTGAACGGCTACGTGATCTGGGGTGCGCTCGGCTTGTTCTTCGAATAAGCCATGGATGGTCTTCTCACGTGGATAATCGACTGCAGCGCCTTCCGAAAGAGCCAAAATGGATTGCTCTTCTGGTTCGCCCAATAAGTTTACCTCTGCGATAGAAAGCTGAGGCGAATGAATGATCTGCTCGGTGATTGTAAGCAACTGGGAAACCATGTCCTTAACTTCACTGCGTTCAAACAGCTCCGTCCGATAATCGACATCCAGTACCAGTTCGCCTTCATCCAGGATCTCCACGATATGAAGCACGAAATCGTTCACTTCGTCCCCGCAGAAATCATAATCCGTCAAAATACGCACATCATCCAAATCAACCCAATTGATAAGACGATATTCCATTGAAACGCCAAAAAGTCGCTGAATATCCTTGTTACCATGCATTTCTCTAAGATCCTGAATTAACTGATTATATGGATACTTCTGATGCCGCAGGACTGACATCTGATCTCTGGCTACATCCTGCAGGAAACTCAACACATCCATATCCTTTTCGACGTATGTTCTGGCAGCAGCCGTGCTGACGAACATACCTATCTTCTGCTTCTCTTTTTTGTTCCCCCGGTTAGCGAACGAAGTTCCAATCACTACATCCGGCTGATTCGTCATTTTGTGTATGTAGATATACATCGCACCCATGAAGAACTGGAACAGAGAAATCCTGTTCTGTTGGCAAAATGCCTGTAGCCCGTGATATAGCACCTCTGGTACGGTAAAATGCTCCCGAACAGCGTGGGTGCTTAAAGATAACGGATTATATGACTTCCAACCCGTAAGCTCAGGCAAATCAGAAAATTTATCCATCCAGTATGCCTTATCCTTTTGGTATCTGTCAGAAAGTTCGTATGCATTCTCATCTGCAATATATTGAATATACGAGCAATCGTCGCCCAGCTTCGGTTCATTTCCTTGAATGATCTCCATGTAAAACGCTGTCAGCTGATTGCCATAGACCACCATTGATATTCCGTCAGAAATAATATGGTGCATCTTGATATTAATCCAATACTCTTCCTCGCTAATCTTCACAATTAAAAACTGGAAGAGCTCAGAATCCAGCAGGGGCAAGGGTTTGTTTTTGTGTTGCTCAAGTAAGGCTTCCACCTCAGATACACTTTCATAGTGGGTAAGATCCAGGCACTCCAACTGTCTCTCTTCATAAGGAACGACGTACTGCTGAGGCACTCCATCCACTGAGGTAATACGAATGCGGAACGCATCATACTGTTTGATAATCAAATTAATGGACTGCATGAAGGCAGCGATATGGATATGCCCCTTCATCTTAGCTGTACCGGAAAGCTGTGACACTGACGTATCTGGGTAGAGTAATTCGGTATACCATATACGCTTCTGCGCATTTGTTAAATCATATAACTGCATGTCATTCATCTCATTCACTCCTATTCCATGATGTGAATATCCTCCCGCTGCACCTGGCAGTCAGGAGGACAAAAGGACAGTTTAACGTGCGCTTCCACCCCGTCATTGATCCAGTGAAACAATTTCTTCCGCCTCAACCACCAATCGATCCCCTACGGAGGCCCGACCGCTTCCGAGAATATAGCCCCGCCGACGCTTGATCACTTCAAAATAGAGATCAATTCGGTCCCCAGGCTTCGCCAAGCTGTGGAATCGAATTCCATTGAGGCTAGTCAGGTATGAAATACCTTTTTTATCAATTGCAGCGAATGCCGCTAATTGTGCAAGCGACTCCACAATCAACATAGGAGGCATGTATGGGTTAGTGTCTGTAATGAACCACTCACTCCAGGTGACAAGCTTGTACCCCTTCGCCCATTGCGATGTTTCGTACCCAGTCACGCCATCCAGCAGAAGAAACGGGTACCTGTGCGGAAGCACATCCGGGATATGGATTAGCTCTTCGCTCACAGGCTTATACCCCTTCCCACTTGCGAACAGCAAGACAGACGTTGTGCCCCCCGAAACCAAATGAATTGCTAATCGCCGCACGGACCTCGCGTTCCTGATATACATGCGGCACAAAATTCAATTCAGGAGCTTCAGGATTGTCGCAATTGAGTGTCGGTGGTACTTTGCTGTGAATCATGCTCTGCACAGTCGCAATTAATTCGACTGCCCCTGCACCGCCCATTAAATGACCAGTCATGGATTTAATAGACGATATCGCCAAACGGGGGGCATGCTCCCCGAATACTTTTTGAATAGCATTAATCTCCATACGATCATTAAATGGCGTACTCGTACCGTGGGCATTGACATAGTCGATTTCCTGCGGTGTCAAGCCACCATCCTGCAGTGCGATGTTAATCGCTTCTGCCGGGCCGGAGCCAGAGGGATCTGGAGCCGTGATATGATACGCATCGGTTGTACATCCGTAACCTGCAACTTCGGCCAAAATGGTGGCCCCTCGGTTCAAGGCATGCTCCAGCTCCTCCAGCACCAAGACCCCTGCTCCTCCACCGATGACGAATCCATCGCGGTCCACATCAAACGGGCGACTGGCCTTCTGCGGCTCCTCATTTCGTCTGGAAAGAGCATGAATATTCGCAAAAGATGCCAAATCAAGCTGACTAAAATTGGCTTCTGCTCCTCCAGCGACCACAACATCTGCCGTGCCGTACTGGATCGTACGTAATGCCTCACCAATGGCATTGCTTCCTGTGGCACAAGCCGTAACCACAGCAAAAGAAGGTCCCTTGGCTCCGATAGCAATGGAGATTTCGCCAGGCGCAGAATTAATCATCATCGAGGAAACAAAATAAGGAGAAACCCTTTTGGGGCCAAGCTCTGTTAATTTCCTGTAGTTCTCCTCTATGACGTCGAGGCCTCCTGCTCCAGAGCCGACAATAACACCCACGCGGCCTGCATTCCGCTCGTCAATCACTAATTTCGATTGCTCGACTGCCTGACGGGCAGCCGCCAAGGCAAATTGGGTAAACTGTGCTACTTTATTAGCTTCCTTCTTGCTCATATATTGCAACGGATCAAAGCCTGTAACCTGTGCGCCAATCTTCGTCGGAATGTCCGCTGTATCAAAAGCAGTGACAGGTCCGATTCCGCTCTTTCCTTCCAACAGTGAATTCCAGAAATCTGAAAGATTAAGCCCAACCGGCGTTACGACTCCCTGTCCTGTCACCACAACACGTCTTCTCACTGTACCCACGTCCTTCGCTGAAATTAATTCTTGGAAGCCTGTTGCTCGTAGAGAGGAAAGTCGCCATACACATGACTGATTTTCTCATGCACATCCGCAAGATCAGCATATACCTCGACGACCACAAGCTTGTTCTCCTGATACTTTTGCCAAGCAAGCTGAAGCTGTTCCCGTGCCTCTCCCTTACTCCGAATTGCAAGGCTTTCCACAAACTCATACTGGGGAATTTGAATTCCTGTCTTAGCCGCCTCAGAAACAAACGGGAGGGACTGTCCTGCGAGATGCTTATAATTCATCTGATTCTGCAACCAACCATAGCCACCATTATTGAGTACGAGATAGATTAACGGTATTTGATACTCCACCGCCGTCATAAAATCCGAACAGAAGAGATTGAAAGCACCGTCACCTACCAGTGCCACTACTGGACGTTGTGTTGCCACGCTTGCTCCCAGAGCAGCCGCCGCACCGAATCCAAGACTCGTTTGATCACTAGGAACAATCGAAAGAGAGCCGTGGGCAAAGCGGAAATATGGATAAAAATAGGACCACATATCCTGTAATCCATTCTCTTGAAGGAGCACCAGATTTTCAGGAAACTCCGTCTGAATCATGTCCAGCAGTTCTGGAACGTGGATTCCAGGAGCTTTTTTCAGCTCCTCCAGATGAATAGCCCGGTTAGAAAAAGCCTTCTCTTTACAGTTCCTGATCGTTTCAATCCACACTCCATCAGGCTTCTGCCCGCGCCGTTCAAGCCACTGTTCCACCGCTGCATATCCATCACCAAGTACCTTGATACCCCTGTATTCGTGTGCAAAATCCTCCAGATTTACATTGACTTGAATTAAAGGTGTATCCTGTAGCAAAATATCCCACTCGAAAGTAGCCGTCTCTTCCAAGCGGCTGCCCAGCGTGATCACCACATCAGAATCCTTCCAGATTTGTCTTAGACTAAGATCCGTATAGAGTCCCGCAACACCACAGAAGAGTTCGTGGTCTTCATCAACCACACCCCGTCCCGAGGCGGTTGCGAACAAGGCCGCTCCATGTTGGTTAGCAAACCGCTCAATCACATCACCTGTACCTGACTTCATTCCGCCTCCGACTAGAATGAGTGGCCTGCGGGCGTTCTCAATAATTCCCCACGATGCATCCAACTCCCGACGAGACGGAGAGCACGACAGCTTTTCTGGTGGGGTAAACTGAAACCCTGTTGACACAGGCTGGTCCATCAGGTTTTCGGGTAGTTCGATATAGACAGGACCCGGTGCTCCATTGATCGCCAAAAAGGCTGCCCGCTCCATCGCCCATACAAGCCGATCTACATGCTCGACACGATAAGCCCATTTTACAAGCGGCTTCACGAGTGAGATTTGATCGGCTTCCTGAAAGGATCGGGTACCCAGCTTGTCCCCTCCGGTGCCAAGCGCCAAAAGTAAAAGCGGAGCACCAAGGTTCTTCGCTTCCAGCAGCCCCGTGAGTGTATTACTAAGCGCAGGGCCTTTACCTACAACACATACGGACATCTGGTTGGTTGTGAGTGCATAGCCTGCTGCCATGAACACAGCATTACGCTGATCTTTGCACAGAATAAAATCCATACCCGACGAAGGGAGTGACGATACGATATTGAGATCATCACTTGGTAATCCAAAGAGATGCCGAACTCCAGCCGTTTTTAAGTAGCCAATGATGGCATCCCAAGGGAATAAACTCGCAGTCATACCAAACTCCTCTTTTCCGACAAATATTCTGCGACAATTTCTGAAATCAAAATGGGCTTCGAAACGAGCTTAAAATCGTAAAAAATATAGTTCGACATCGTGCCATAGCCACCAAAGGGCTTATTGCCCTGATCCACATCCTCAAGCGTCTCATTAATGGTCAGCGTGTGCTTCTTTCGCAGGACGTCGGTCAGGTGATCAGACCCGTATAAGCTGCAGCCCATCGCACGTTCACTGAAATAGCTGGAGGAAATACGCTTGATTAGCTGCTCGTCGTCTCGGTAGCTAACCACGTTGAAGACCGGTGAAAAATACTCAATAATCTCCAAATCCTGATCTAGCTCGCTATATACAATCGTCGGCTCCATCTTTTTCGTACGGAAATCAATGCCACCGCCGTAAATAATAAACTTATCGTTCGTATTAAAATATTCCGAAACCGAATACAGCGTGTCTTTATAGAAAATAGGGGAGTAGCTCGCGTTCGGATCATTGTTGGCTCCAAACACCAGTTGGTCAAGCCGCTCAATTAGCAAGTTTTTAAAATTCTCCGTCACATCTTGATGCACCAGAATGATGTCGGGTCCCAGGCAGTCCTATCCAGAATTGAACAATCTCATTCGGATCACATCGGTAACCGCCAGCTCCAGATCGGCATCAGGTCCAATGATGAAAGGATTTATCCCTTGTCCGTAAAAGATGTAGAGCTGTTCTTTTCGAATCTGTTTTTTGATTTTCTCCGCATTGGTATAGCTACCCGTGAACACCACAATATCAGCTGGCAAAACGGAATTTTCCATGAAAACTCTCTGGCTAACCTTACGAATATAAATGGGTAATCCATGTACAGCCTGAAGCTTTTCATGCAGCATGTTGACGTACTCGTTTACGTGAGAAGAAGGACGAAAGTCTATATTCTCAACGTAAAGGGACGGAATCAAGAGGTATAATGCATAGGAATATAAAACGACGTTGGAAGGCATGAATACAGCCATAGAACGTTGCCAGCTTGGCTGATAGGTCTGCACTTCTTGCAGAGCACCTTGAAGTGTGAGGATCGTGGAGTCAATTTCTGCATTGGCGGCCCGATAGGATGAAAATTGCGTGAGAATATCCATCACTTCCTGCCGATTTTCAATCAAATAATTGAGGCACTTCAGAATAGATTCATGCCTTTCCAAAAACAGTGTGTTTTCTGCCAATTCTGGATTTATACTCATGGCACATTCTCCCTTTCCTATATGCGGTTTTGGTAAATATCTTGCTATACTTTGCGAGAAGCAACTTTCTCCAGGGCGATGCGCTCCATCTCCAGCCGATCTACTTTTCCATTGCGATTTAAAGGAAAATGGGCGAGCGGAAGCAAAAGATCGGGAAACATGTATGAAGGAAGTACCCGATTCATCTCTTTGCGGAGTACAGACAAAGCCTGCGAGGATTCGCTTTCGATGAATGCAACAAGCAATGTTCCTTTCGCCTCGTCCTCCAAGGTAATCACGCAGGATCGGTAACCTAGCGAACCAATCCGATCCTCGATATAGACCGGAGATACCATATAGCCCATCCGGTTGAACGTCTTACCGCTGCGACCAATGACATACAGCATTTCGTCATCCAGGTAGCCCAGATCGCCCGTCTTGAACCAGCCGTCCTGAAGAACCGACTGCGTCAGGTCTGGACGATTCAGGTAGCCTTCCATGCATCCGGCACTGCGTATCCACACTTCGCCTACGATGCCGTCCGCCTGCTGCTCGCCAGCAGCATCTAGTATTTTCAGATCCACACCCGGCAACGGCTTGCCACAACCTTGTGGACACTCCAGCGTCCCCAGCGTAACGTTGCCCAATTCAGAAAGACCGTAACCATTCAGCAAGGGCTGTCCAAATATGTTGTTAAATTTTTCTTCGAGGTCCTGGGTAAGTGGGGAACCGCCTACGCACCACATGCGCACCGGAGCTTCCTTGACCATTTCCAGTTGTTCGGGTTTTCGGTTTAGCATACGCAACAAGGTGTAAAAAGCAGAGGGGTTAGCGTCTACGACCGTCGCCCGGTCTTTTGTAATACTTGCAATGATGCTCCAGAGGTTTTTTGGATTGCAGATGATGAGAGAACATGAGGTTAACCACCAGGAGAAGATAAGTGAGATTCCATAAAAATGAGAGAAAGGCACAACGGGGAGCATATGGTCAGACGGTAGGTAGTTCATGGCGTGTATGGAATGCCTGATATTCTCCATAAAAGCTGAACCAGCTTTCACGATTCCCTTGGGTTTTCCCGTCGTACCTGAAGAATACAGAATGAGCGCATCTGGCCTCTCGCACCACTTGTTAAAGTCGAGGGCTTCAAGCTTTGGCTCTCCCACCCAATCCGGGTGTACTGCTTCTTCTTGAATCAGATCTTGAATCAGAATAACGAGAGCATGAGGAAGTTCTAAATCGGAATCCGTAAGGATGCAACAGGCACCCGCTTCATCATAGATTTGGGCCACCTCATCGAGCACAGTCTGCTCGTCCACCACAGTCACTGAAACAGCAATATTGCACAGGGAGAACAGAGACACAACAAACCAATAGGAATTGGCCGCTTTCAGAATCACTCTACCGTCTTCGGAAATTCCTCTAAGAGTCAACATCCGGGAGAAGATCGTAACGTCTCGCTCCAGACGCTCCCTAGTCATAATTCCTTCAGGTGAGATAATCCGGCAATCCGTATGCGTTATAAGCACAACGTTCCCTCCTTACATCCCCGTAATATGGTATCCAGCATCTACATGAATAACTTCACCCGTAATGCCTCTCGATAAATGGGAAAATAGGAATAACGCCGTATCTCCGACTTCGGACGTATCAACCGTCTTGCGTAGGGGCGTAGTTTCTTCAATATGTTTGAGCATTGTGTTAAAATCCTTAATGCCATAGGCAGCCAAGGTCCGTATCGGACCAGCAGAAATCGCATTTACACGAATGCCATATGTGCCCAGATCATTCGACAGATAGCGCATGCTGGCTTCCAGTGAAGCCTTCGCCACACCCATAACGTTGTAATTTTTGATCGCTCGTTCCGCGCCAATATACGTCATGGTGACGATACTTCCACCCTCTGTCATCAGTGGATATACTCGACGGGATACAGCAGCCAGAGAATAGGCACTGATTTCTTGTGCAACGGCGAATCCCTCGCGAGAAGTGTCAACGAACAAGCCATCCAAATCCTCAGCCTTAGCATAGGCGACACTGTGAAAATAACCATGCAACACGCCTACTTTTTCTTTTAGAAAATCCGCCAACGCATCAAGCTCTTCATTGCTTTGTACATTACAAGGACAGACCAGTGCTCCCGGAATGGTTTCAACGAGCTTTAGTACCCGCTCTGCAACCCTCTCATTTTCGTAAGTAAAAATGAGCTGTGCTCCTTCAGCAGCTAAAGATTGAGCTGTCCCCCAGGCAATACTTCTGTTATTAGCCACGCCCATAATCAAAATGTTCTTACCACTCAGCAGTGCTGCCACAGAAACCACCTTTCTTATTTACATTTTTCGACAAAAAAACAACTTAATTTCGTATGCCTACATATATAGACATATGTAATCTTTTCTGGAATATTATCATGTTAGTTGCCAAAGTTAAACAATCGACGTTTTACGCAGATTCAAGAATTCACCTAAAATTCATAAATATTTACAAGACATAAAATCATCTTATTACTCTCCTTCTTAAAAAGGTCAGGAGAACACATGATGCATGCTGTCTGTCAGCTCACGAAAAAATAATCTGAACTGCTTCTGTTGGTCTGTGTTCAAATCGGAAGGAATCCATACGAGTGAAAAGGTAGAGAGGCAAAAATGAGGTGACTGTCAAAGCGAGAGTAGTGTAAAGATATTATTTTTGGCTCCCCACAATAGCGACGGACTCAGCAAACTACCGGAAGTGACAACTTCATTTTTTACCATCAATGTCCCTTCCGATTTGAACATCCTGATTGATCGGTCTTATTTCATCCGAGTGTGCTGAGGGCTACGCCTTATTTTTCTTTGGAGCCAAAGTATAGCTAAAGGAAACAATAAAGTCGATTACCAGAACGATTGCCCATGTACTCATAATGCCTTCCAAGGAAACCGTACGCTGTGGATCATCTACATACACAATGATAACAAACAGCAGAGCGTTGCCGATGACCCAGCCCAACAGGTGAAGCAACCACCCCGTCCGTTCCTCTTTTGCATGAGCAGCGCCATATTTGCGTTCGGGCTTCGGCCCCTTGCCAAACCAATGAGAGAACCGCACATCTGCCCATTTAATTAACCTATGACCAAATGCCACCGTAATGCCAAGATAGCAAGCCGCCAGGCCAGTAGCAGTCGTAATCTCCATGCCGCTGCTCACCGTGATAAACACCGCAATCAGTAACAGGACATCAATAATAGGAGTACACAGTAAAAGAAGACCGCCTAATTTCTTTAAGCCAAACATATATCTTGCGATCAACCCTAAAACAACAAAAACCCAGAATAAAACTTCAGCACTAATAATGAATAAATACATAATAGATGATTCCTTTCAAATTAGAAATTGGTGTTTCCCTCAGCTATCCCCCTTCCATGCCCACTATCATACAATATTATACATAATATTCCTAGTATCTTGTCTATAATTACATAAAAGGAAACAAATAGCCTTTTTTCTACAAAAAAATAGTCTCTGTCAAGTCCATGGTGCCTCATTTTCTCAAATTGGATACTTTTCATGATATGCTGCACATTAGACGATGATGATGCAAAATGAAAAAAGATGCACCCGTGTCAATCAGCACGGGTGCATCTTTTATCTTTTTACACTATTGAGCTATCCAATTACGATATGCCCTTCGGGACGACGGTATAGCGTCTTGGTGGAGCGTGGACGAATGGCATAAGCGATCGTAAGCGGCCCAATTCTGCCAATGAACATGGTCACACAAATAATCAGCTTTCCCGCATCAGACAGTCCCGGGGTCACACCTACCGACATGCCCACCGTTCCGATCGCAGAGGCAGCCTCAAACGCAAGTGAGAGAAAAGGCGCATCCTCTGTCATTAAGAGCAGCACGACCACAATGGAGAAGATGAATAGCGCCAATACAATAATGGTCAGCGCACGCATCATAATATCTTTAGGAACCCGGTGGCGAAAGAACACAATTTCCTTCTGTCCCCGCATGACGGCAATTAGGGCGCCAACCATCAGCAGGAACGTAGTCGTTTTGATTCCTCCCCCGGTGGAGCCCGGAGAAGCACCGATAATCATCAGCAACATAATAAAAAACTGGCTGGCCTGCCTTAACCCGCTGATATCTACTGTGCTGGTACCCGATGATCGAGTGGAAACGGACTGAAAGACAGATGCGTACACTTTTTCTTCCCAGTTCATTGAGCCCAAGGTTCGTGCATTGGTAAACTCAAAAATAAATATGACCAGCGCACCAATCACAATAAGCCCACCCGACACACTTAACACCATTTTGGAGTGAAGACTCAGTCTCCGGGTGCGGCGAAAATCGAACAGATCACTTAGTACAAGAAAGCCCAATCCCCCTGAAATGACAAGCACGGATGCAATCATATTGAATACAAAGTCTCCGGAATATTGTTGGAAGCTGCTTCCGAACAGATCAAATCCTCCATTGTTAAACAAAGAAACCGAATGGAATATTCCATAATATATCGCTTGTCCGACAGGCATCTCCCTCATCCACCGCAAAGCCATGACTACAGCAGCTATCGCCTCAATGGTAAAAGAAAAAATCAGCACCTTGCGAATAATGCGCACAATTCCTTCCATGCTGTCGGCATTAATCGCTTCCTTTAGCAGCAGCCGATCTTTCAACGATAACCGTCGCCCCAACAGCAATGCAAACAAGGTCGCCAGGGTCATAAAACCCAGACCGCCCAGTTGCATCAGCACCATGATGACCGTTTCTCCAAACATCGTATAAGTTGAATTAACGTCTACTACGACTAATCCGGTGACACAAGCAGCGGAAACGGACGTAAACAGCGAATCAATCCAATGCGGAGCATGTCCACTATGATTGGAAATAGGAAGCATCAGCAGCAAAGTGCCCAATGCAATAATCAGCAAGTATCCGATGACCAATATAAAAGGAGGCGACGCAAACCGGGCAAGCTTGACGCTGCGTTTCATTAGAAGTTTTCTCTCCATCCGTTCTTATGAAAAAGAGGAACAAGACACGGGAAGCCCGGCTGATCCTCTATATTCATAATGTTATGTTATTCTACTGTACGGTTACGCATATGCGGGAAAAGCAGTACATCGCGAATGGAAGGAGCATCCGTCAGCAACATGACCAAGCGGTCGATGCCGATGCCCAGTCCGCCTGTTGGCGGCATGCCGTATTCCAAGGCACGGATAAAATCATCATCCATTTCATGAGCCTCGTCATTGCCATGCTCACGTTCCAGCAATTGTGCTTCAAAACGTTGACGTTGGTCAATCGGATCATTCAGCTCAGTGAATGCGTTAGCATGCTCACGAGCTACAACAAACAACTCGAAGCGATCCGTAAAGCGTGGATCTTGTTCGTTTCTCTTCGCCAATGGCGAGATTTCAACCGGATGCCCGGTAATAAAGGTCGGTTGAATAAGTGTTTCCTCTACGAATTGTTCGAAGAAGGCATTCAGAATATGTCCAAAGGTCATATGCGGCTCTACCGGCACTTTATGCTCTTTCGCAAGGCGATGAGCTTCTTCATTGCTCAATTGTGCGCCAAAATCCACGCCTGTTACTTCTTTAACCGCATCAACCATAGATACTCTGCGCCATTGCGGCGTCAGGTCCACTTCCTGGCCCTGATAATGAATACGCTGTGTGCCAAGCACTTCTTGCGCAATGTGAGCCACCATGTTTTCCGTCAATTGCATGATGTCCTGGTAGTCAGCATACGCTTCATACAGCTCAATCATCGTGAACTCAGGGTTATGGCGAGTGGAAATACCTTCATTACGGTAAACGCGACCGATCTCATATACTTTCTCCAATCCGCCGACAATCAGTCGTTTCAGATGAAGTTCAATGGCTATACGCATATATAGCTGCATGTCCAGTGCATTATGATGTGTAATAAACGGCTTGGCCGCCGCCCCGCCTGCAATGGAATGAAGTGTTGGCGTTTCAACCTCCAAATAACCGAGCGAGTCCAGATAACGGCGCATAGATTGAATAATACGGGAACGTGTAATGAACGTTTTTTGTACTTCCGGATTCATAACCAGATCGACATAGCGCTGACGGTAGCGCAGCTCAACATCCTTCAGACCATGATATTTTTCTGGCAATGGGTACAACGATTTGGACAATACCTCAAGGTCCAGCACCTTAATGGTGGTCTCGCCTGTTTTGGTCTTGAACAGTACGCCTTTAATCCCCACAATGTCGCCCAGATCCAAAATACCGAATGCTTTGTATTTGGCTTCCGGCACGGTATCTTGACGAACATAGATTTGAATACGTCCACTGAGATCCTGTACATGGGCAAAGCTGGCTTTCCCCATAACCCGTTTGGCCATAATACGGCCTGCAATGCTAATTTCAATATTCTTTTCTTCCAGTTCTTCCTTAGTCAGACTGTCATACTTGCTTAGCAGTACACCCGCCTCAGCTGTGCGTATGTATTTACGACCAAAAGGGTCAATGCCCAACGAGCGAAGCTCGTCCAATTTGGCGCGGCGAATTTGCAGCAGTTCGCTTAGTTCCTCACGATTTTCTTGAGGTTCCTGGTTAGTAGTTTCATCCGACATGGTGCTAAATCAGCTCCTTCAATATGAATAGACGGGCCGGGGTCCGTCCGGGTGTGAGAAAAAAAGCTTCCCCAAGGAAGCTTTTACATTCAATTCCAAAGTCCGTGTCTTATTTTTTGATATCCACGATTTTATATTGTATAACGCCTGCTGGAACGGTAACATCCACAACAGTTCCTTTTTTCTTACCAAGCATTGCCTTGCCAAGCGGACTTTCATTGGAGATTTTATTCTGTAGTGGGTCCGATTCGGCTGAACCTACGATCGCATACTCTGTAACATCTCCGAATTCCATATCCTCAACGGTCACGGTTGCGCCTACTCCCACAACATCAGTTTCAATTTCATCACTATTGATAATGCGGGCATTGCGTAGCATTTTTTCCAGTGTAATTACACGGCCTTCAATGAAAGCCTGCTCATTCTTCGCATCCTCATACTCGGAGTTTTCACTGATATCCCCGTATCCGATAGCTACCTTAATCCGTTCCGCCACTTCACGGCGTTTGACAGACTTCAAGTTCTCAAGCTCATCTTCGAGCTTTCTAAGACCTTCCTGTGTCAGAATGACTTCTTTATCGCTCATCTTAACCGATTCTCCTGTCATGGGAAAAGTTTAAAAGTGCATCGGAATGCACGCTTTCAAAACATAATATGCCACTCTGAGGGAATGAGAACATTTCCTGCTGTTGTCTTGAGAGCTGCATACAATTTGTAGCATACATCAAGATTTTATACTGAACGATTATAGGGCAAGTAATTGGAAAAGTCAATCACATACAGAGGCAGAAACAGCTTCCTTATTGCGCAACGGCGGCAGGAGAAACAGCCTCTGTGGAATGTTCATCATTTGCTACCGTGTGTAGTCCGGATACAAAGCCATCCAGAATACGTACCATATCATCACGTTTCGTTTCTTCCATAACAACGTCCTTAATACGTGCAGAGCCTCTAAGTCCTTTGAGGTACCAGGCCAGATGCTTACGCATTTCGCGGACAGCCACAGCTTCACCCTTCAATGCCACCAGACGGTCCATATGCAGAATGGCAATGCGGATTTTTTCTTCCGCTGAAGGATCAGGCAAAAGCTCACCTGTCTGCAAATACTCAATCGTACGGTACAGCATCCAAGGATTACCCAGAGCGCCGCGTCCGATCATAACACCGTCACAGTTGGTCAAATCCAGCATCCGGCGGGCATCTTCCGGTGTTGCCACGTCCCCGTTTCCGATTACAGGAATGGAAACTGCTTCTTTAACTTCTTTTATAATATCCCAGTTCGCATGTCCCGTATACAATTGCTCCCGTGTACGACCATGTACGCTGACAGCCTGCCCTCCGGCACGTTCTACGGCGCGGGCGTTCTCTACGGCATAAATATGCTCGCTGTCCCATCCAATACGCATTTTCACGGTAACAGGTTTGCTAACGGATTCCACGACTGCGGATACCATTTCATAAATTTTATTCGGATCAAGCAGCCAGCGGGCACCCGCATCACATTTGGTTACCTTGGGAACCGGGCAGCCCATATTGATGTCAATAATATCTGCGTTCGTCTCCTGATCCACAACCTTCGCCGCTTCCACCAAGGATTCACGGTCTCCCCCGAAAATTTGCAGACTGAGCGGCTTCTCGCGCTCATCTACGAACAGCATCTCACGAGTGCGCTTGTTACCGTGAATGATTGCCTTGTCGCTAACCATTTCTGCGCATACCAAGCCTGTGCCAAATTCCTTGGCAATCAGACGGAAAGCAGGGTTACACACGCCCGCCATCGGAGCCAGGACGACCTGGTTTTTCATTTCAATACCGCCGATTTTCAACATTCTCTGTTCACTCCTTTATTCATACTTGTATATGGTGTACTTATCGTCATTCCGTCAGTTCCCGGACTTCAATTTCTAGCGTTTGGGCAATAAGGTTCAGCATGTCAGGCTCTATTGTTCGGTTGCCCCGTTCCACAGCACCCAGTACGGCCAAGGATATGCCAGTTCGCTCAGCCAACTCCTGCTGCGTAAATCCTTTTAGCTTCCGAAAGGCGCGAAGCCGTTGTGCCAGCTGCATGTTTTCCAAAACTGTATGCCGTCCTTTCCATCCAATGATTTCAATGCGGTATGCACGATACTGTATAGGCCGGATGGATCTTGATTCGGAACGATATCAGCCAATGGGACAAGCACAAAAGCACGCTCCAGCATGCGGGGATGAGGAAGCTCCAAATCCGTTGTAGCGAGCTCCACCGCTTCCATCCATAACAAATCCAAATCAATGGTGCGCGGACCGTTAGGAATATGTCTTACTCGACCCAGACGGCTCTCTACTTCTAACATGAAGGTCAGAAGTTCTTCTGGAGCAAGTGTTGTGGATACGGCTGCTGTCATGTTTAGAAAAGAAGGCTGATCCAGATACCCGACAGGCTCTGTTTCGTACAGGCTGGAGCAACGCAGCACCCGTATACCCGGATGTTCGTCCAGCGCCGTGATGGCTTCATACAGGGTATGCTCACGATCCCCCAAATTAGCCCCTAAAGCAATATAAGCCTCTGATGCCTCAGAGGTCGAATGTGCGTTCATGTACCGTTCCTACTTTCTTGCGCGATAAAGCTCAACCGTCACGCCCTCAAAATGAATATCGAACGGCGGATGCGGCTTTGTGACTTTGACAGTCAGTGCATTGACACTAGTATAAGTGTCCAGTAAGGAAGATGCAATACGTTCGCCCAAAGCTTCAATCAATTGGTAAGATTCCTTTTCTACAATATCTTTAACGGTGTAATGCACCTCAGCGTAATTAACCGTTTTGTCCAATGCATCTTGCTCGCCCGCCTCACGCAGATCAAGCTCCAGTTCCAAATCAATGTAGAAACGCTGTCCCAGCTTGCGCTCTTCCGGAAAAACACCGTGATATCCATAATACTCCATGCGATGCAAAACCATTTTATCCATCGGTAATAAGCCCCTCTTTTTTAATTAAATTTTTTTATAATAAATTTTTTTCTGAAAATGCAGTGACTTTATGCAGGCAGTAGCGTAGCGAATTATTTGAATCCGAAGAAGCGTAGCGCTCGCCTGAAAGCTTTTCAAAGAAAAGCTACATCGTAAGCATATACCTAACGGGATTTTTACCTCTACATGCTTTACCAATTCAAAAAATCCCGTTGCAACAGCGATCGCAGGATCAAATCATTCATGCAGCGTCTTCTAACCATCATAATTCAGTGCATTTTTGGACCCGTACACCATCGCATCACACATCCGTACCGTGCGTTTGATTTGCGCAACATCATGTACACGCACAATCTGACAGCCTTGAGCAATGCCAAAGGCGACAGTAGCTGCTGTACCCTCAACTACATCATCTACAGGCAAATCCAGCGCTGTACGGATAAATCTTTTGCGTGACGTCGCTAATAACAGCGGATAACCCAACTGACTTAGCGTATCCAGAGAAGTCATAGCATGGATATTTTCGTCGTAATCTTTGGCAAACCCGATGCCGGGATCTAAAATGATCTGTTCCGCACGTACACCCGCATCCAGCGCCAATCCGATACTTCCTTTTAAATCATCAATCATATCAGGTATTAAATCGCTATAGTTACGGTCATGACGATTATGCATTAAAATGACAGGACAATCGAATTGTGAAGCTACATGTGCCATGTCAGGATCTGCCTTAAATCCCCACACATCATTGATGATATGCGCACCCGCTTCAAGGGCCTGCCGGGCTACTTCAGCTTTGTAAGTATCCACGGACAATGGAATGTGAGGAGCAATACGGTGAATAGCCTGTACTACCGGAATGACACGGGCCAGCTCTTCTTCCACACCTACCGGATCATGCCCCGGCCGGGTAGACTCCCCGCCAATATCAATAATATCGGCTCCATCCTCCACCAGTTTCAAGGCATGTAAAACAGCAATCTCCAGACTATTGTGCAATCCGCCATCGGAAAATGAATCCGGAGTCACGTTCAGTATACCCATCACCTGAGTGGCATTTCCGAGCGTAAGCTCGGCATCGCCCATCTGATAGCTTCGTCGGTAAATGGTCGGTATATTCAATTTATCCCTGCTTTCTCTCTGTAATCGTGTAACAGCAGAGCGGTTATGGAACCGGTCTGTGTCCGGGCATCGGATAACCGGTGCGTCGTTCCATCCGGCTCCAGCAACAGGTTCACAGACCGGATTTCCTGTATGGAATTCGTCATAAATATTTCATCAGCCAGTCGCAGCTCGTCCCAACGGTATAGACCCTGCTCACAGTGGACACCTCTCGCTTGCGCCAGCTCTAGAATGAGTCCACGTGTAATCCCTGACAGGATACCTGTGGACAGGTCTGGGGTGTACAGCGTACCGTTTCGGACAAAAAACAGGTTGCTGACCATTCCTTCTGCCAGGAAACCGTCTGCCGTAAGCATCATGCCTTCAGCCTTATGCTGGACGGCAGTGACGTACTGCTGAAGCTCTCGCTTGGCGAGAATGTTATTCATATAATGGAGCGACTTTAAACGAATCTCGCCCTCGGGCGTGTTTCTCGGAGTTCGCAACAACTGAAGCGCCGATACGGCAGTCGTTCCCACAGCTTCTATATGCGTAGCGGGTAACGGCTTGGCGAACAAAATATGGTTAGGACGCGTATAGTCACCAGACGGCAAGCCGAGTATCTCTTCGCCCGCAGACACGGTGTAGCGGATATATGCTTCGTTCAGACCATTCGCGACCATCAGACTGTGGATATGCTCGGTAAGCTGGTTCTTGTCCCGTTGAAAAGGAATGCCCAACATCTGGCAGCCCTCTGCCAGTCTGTGCAAATGGCGATCAAGCAGGAACGGAACTCCCTTGTAGGTACGGAAGGTTTCAAACAGGCCTATTCCGTACAAAAAGCCGTGATCACTTACGTGGATCACGGCATCTGCGGCTTCCGTGAGGACGCCATTGACTCCGATGTATTTCATGAATCAGACGCCTACCTTGCGTTTCAGGAAATTGCGTAACAGTTGATGTCCGTGGTCCGTAATGATGGACTCCGGATGGAACTGAACTCCTTCCACGGCAAACTCTTTATGCCGCAAGCCCATAATTTCACCTTCCGCAGTTTCAGCGGTAATTTCCAGACATTCAGGCAGGCTCTCGCGCTCCACCAGCAAAGAATGATACCGGGTCGCTGTGAACGGGGAAGGCAAGCCTTCAAATACCGATGTATTATGGTGGAGAATCGGTGATGTTTTGCCGTGCATGAGTCGTTCAGCCCGGATGACATGGCCGCCAAATGCCTGTCCGATGGCCTGGTGACCGAGACAAACGCCGAAGATCGGAATCCGTCCTTTAAAGTAGCTAATCACGTCCAGCGATATTCCCGCCTCATTCGGCGTGCATGGACCTGGCGAAATCAGAATATGCTCTGGCGCCAACTCTTCTATGCCTTTCAGATCAATCTCATCGTTCCGTCTTACGGTTACTTCCTCGCCAAGCTCACCCAAATACTGAACAAGATTGTACGTAAACGAATCATAGTTATCAATCACCAAAATCATACGACTCACCCTCCTGTGATACCGCTCTTGCTCAAAGCGGCTTCTTCTTCACCACATTGTACTGCCTTCATGACGGCTCTTGCCTTATTTCGGCACTCGCGATATTCCCTGTACGGGTCTGAGTCAATGACAATGCCTGCACCTGCCTGTAAATAGGCTGTGCTGCCTCTGACAGCTAGTGTTCTTATTATAATATTTAATTCCATATTGCCGTTATAGTCAATCCATCCCATGGACCCTGTATAAGGACCACGCCGGACAGGCTCTAATTCTTCAATAATTTCCATAGTACGCACCTTGGGCGCTCCGGTAATGGTTCCCCCCGGAAAGGTAGCAGCAATCACATCTAAAGCGGTACGACCCGCGGCCAGCTTGCCCTCTACTTGAGAAACGAGATGCATCACGTGCGAATAGTACTCGACAGTCAGCAACTCCGGCACATGCACCGTTCCGTATTCAGCAATCCGGCCGATATCATTACGTTCCAGATCGACGAGCATAATATGCTCGGCACGCTCTTTTTCGCTCGATAGCAGCTCGGCAGCCATAGCGCTATCCTCTTCCGGTGTCAGTCCTCGCCTTCTCGTACCTGCAATGGGACGTGCGCTGACGCGTCCATCTTCCAGCTTAACCAACAATTCCGGCGAACCGCTGACGATTCGTAAATCCGGCATACGCAGCAGGCCCATGTAAGGGGAAGGGTTCAGCAGGCGAAGCCACTCATAGATATCCTCAGGTTGGGCTGCCAGCGTACGTTGCTGACGAATCGACAGGTTTACCTGAAATACGTCACCTTGTGCAATGTATTCCTGCACGCGCTTTACGGCGTGTTCAAAGTCCTCTTGGTTGAAAGCTGCTTTCCAGCCTTCTGCTTCATGATGAGTAGCGAACAGCTCTTCTTCGGCAAGTCTTGCGCAACGGCGAATATAAGCAGGGTCAGATGCTCCGGCTTGTATGATGTTCTCCCACTGGGTCAGCATACGTTCTGCACGCTGGACAGCTTCTGCGTAATATTCGGAAAGTATGGCTTTCTGCTGATCCAAAGCGACATCATCGACATTGACGGTGTTACTACTGACGGTATCCAAGTGAACAGGTGCGGGTGTATGAATAGCGCAATAAATACGGGCTTCCTCATGATCATAGATCCATAGCTCGTTTACTTGCATCCATACATAGTCCGGTATGCCTGTATCGTCTGCTGCCTGTATCGGTAGGCGCTCCAGTGAGCGAGCTACATCGTAGCCAAGATAACCAGCAAAGCCTCCAGTGAAAAAAGGAATACCCGGTACGCGCGGCGCACGGTAGGGAGCGATCCAGTCGTTCATGACTGTCAGGGGCTGACCTTGTATGAGATCACGCTTGCCGCTTTTTAGATCGGTCCAGACTGCCTGTTCCCCTTTACCTTCCAATAAAGCAACCGGATTTAAGCCCAGATAGGTGTATCTCCCGCCTTTAGCGCTCTCCAGTAAAAAGGCATAGGGTGACGAATTCTCCCATGCCTTCTGCCATGATAACGGTAAACCGTCCGCAGGTAACTGATACTCAGCAATATATGGGATTATACTCCATTCTTCCTTCTGCCAGGCCTGCCACTGTGCCTCCGTTACTCTAGCTGTCGATTTCATGCGTGTGCTTCCCCTTCCCTTACTTTGCGCAAAGTTCTGTATGCTAATTTTTAAAAAGAATCCCCCACCCCCCTGACAACAGGGAAATGAGGGACTCCTTACATATAGTATACACAATTACAACGTAATTACAGTTCGAAATTATACAGTGGCGTACTCAGGTAACGTTCACCATTACTTGGAACGATGACAACAATGCGCTTGCCTTTGCCCAATTCTTTAGCCAGTTTCAAAGCTGCATGAACAGCCGCACCGGAGGAAATACCTGACAAGATGCCTTCTTCCTTGGCTACTGTACGCGCAACTTCGAAAGCTTCATCGTTTTCTACATGAATAATTTCATCATAGATGTCACGGTTCAAAATTTCAGGAATGAAGTTGGCACCAATTCCCTGAATTTTGTGGGGTCCTGGCTTACCACCAGCCAAGATTGGAGAAGCAGCCGGCTCTACAGCAACGATTTTGATTTCAGGGAATTCTTTCTTAAGCACTTCCCCTGCACCAGAAATAGTACCGCCTGTACCAATCCCTGCTACAAAACCGTCCAGACTGCCGCCAATGGAGCGAATGGCTTCCACGATCTCAGGACCTGTCGTTTCACGGTGAATTTTGATATTGGCTTTGTTCTTGAACTGCTCGGCAGCAAAATACTCCGGATTCTCACTCAGCAGCTCTTCCATTTTCTTAACAGATCCGTTCATGCCTTCCGATCCGGGTGTCAGCACAAGTTCTGCTCCGTAAGCACGCAACAAGTTGCGACGCTCCAAACTCATTGTTTCTGGCATAACGATTACTGCCTTGTAGCCCTTCGCGGCTGCAACCATGGCCAAGCCGATTCCTGTATTACCGCTGGTAGCTTCAATAATCGTACCGCCTGGTTTGAGCAGTCCTTCGCGTTCGGCCTCTTCCACCATACTAATCGCGATGCGGTCTTTTACACTGGACCCCGGGTTCTGGTATTCCAGTTTCAAATAAATTTCTGCGCTATCTTCCGGTACGATCCGGTTAAGACGGACGAGAGGGGTCTCCCCGATAAGTTCGGTAACGTTATTGACGACTTTAGCCATGATAAGTTCCTCCCTGACATTGAATGTTATATTAATTTTTTGCAGAATCACATTGTTAAACAATCCTGATTTTAATTTCCGATAAAAAAGGTGGGTTTTCCACGATAATCATAACAATCTTCAAATCCATTGTCAATACGAGCCATAAAAAACACGACTCCTCAAGCTCTGATTTTCAGCATCGCGCTTCCTTCAATCCAAGAATCGCTCACTCTGTTTATAGAGAAATGGATGGCATATCTTTTCCGGGCAAAATCCGTACTCCGTATTTATCACGCAGGCTTTTCTCTACCTCTTCCAGAGGAGCAGCTTGAGCGAGTGCAAGCGAGCGACGAATTTGCTGTCGAATCTGTTGTTCGTTCGTGGGAGCTTCCAGGCGGATATCCTGTACAAAAATGACGGCATAACCCTCGTTAACCGCAATGGGACCAGCAACATCACCGGAACTTAGCTCTCTCGCTGCCTCCATAATCTCTTGCGGCTGAAAAGGATCATACTCGTCCACCCATCCCAGCTGTCCACTTTTGTCTTTGCCGAAAAGATGACTGGAATGTTCTTGAAGCAGTGTATCAAAGCTTTCTCCCTGCTTGACCCGTTCCAGCAGCATCTCAGCTTCCTCCGCTTGGGTCGCGTATATAGCTGCCAGCTTGATCTGCTTGCCGACTGCAAATTCCTCCGGGTGCTGCTTCCAGTACTGGTCAATATCAGCTTCCTGAACCTGAATACCCTGTGTGGCTATTTTCTCCAACCCAATCCGGTATTCCGCCTCACTCCGCAAATCATCCGGATTTAAGCCAAACTGTTGCTGCATTTCCTCAAAATAGGCGCGATTCGAAGCATACCCTTTGCTATCCTGCTCCAAAACCTGCTGCAAATCCTCTTGGGTAACCTTGATACCGAGACGCCCAGCCTCCGCCTCCACAACTTTGCGGTTTAGCATTTGTAACAGTGTAGTGGCTCCATAGCGTTTTTTCAGCTCCGCAATCCACTGCTCCTCCGATATGCCTTCCTGACCCATTTCCGCCACAGTATGATCGCCGTCGCCCTTGGTTACATCACCCGGCTTTAACAGCCCACGAAGCATGATAAGACCACCCAAGGCGGCGACACTGACGGTCAGGATAATGACAGCCGTCCATAATCCTTTCTCCCGTGTAGTCATCGCTCACACCGCCCATCCGGTTAGGCTTTGGCTTGATCTAACAGATTTTGCAATTCATCTTTATTAAACTGATAAGCCTCATTACAGAAATGGCACACGACCTCGGCCTGTCCCTCTTCCTCAATCAGCTGCTCCAATTCGCTTTCTCCCAAGCTGATCAATGTTTTTTCCACACGCTCTCGCGTGCATTCACATTGAAAATGAATATCCATTTCGTCGAGAATCCGAACGTCCGGCAGCATCCAGCGCAGCATTTCATCAAGCTCTAAACCCTGATCCAACAGAGCTGTAACTGGCGGAATGGAGCCGACTGCATTTTCGATGGCCGTAATCTCATCATCATCCAAGCCCGGAAGCAATTGAATAATAAATCCGCCTGCCACGATAACCGAGTTATCGGTATCCACCAGCACGCCTAAACCCACTGCTGAAGGTGTCTGCTCAGATTTAGCAAAATAGTAGGTGAAGTCCTCACCCAGCTCGCCGGAAATAATCGGGGTACTGCCCCGATAGGGTTCTTTTAACCCCAAATCCTTGATGATATGAATAAAGCCCTCTGTTCCGACAGCACCTGCTACATCCAGTTTGCCCATACTATTACTCGGCAAATGTACATGCGGCTCGGACACATAGCCCCGCACCTCACCTACAGCGTTGGCATCAACGACGATTTGTCCGATTGGACCGTCACCTTTAACTTGAACGGTCAGTCGCTCTTTACCTTTTAACATAGAACCCATAATGGCACCCGCTGTAAGCGTTCGTCCCAAAGCGGCGGTGGCAGTAGGATACGTATCATGTCTTCTCCGCAGTTCCTCCACCAGTTCTGTTGTCCGAACCGCAAAGGCTCTGACCCTTCCATCCATAGCTGTACCACGAATAAGTCGATCCTGTTTCTTTTCCATATTGAGTTCCTCTCCTATTCTCAGAGCAGCTATATGCTGTTATTTTCGTTAGTAAGTGTTCCCGCATAACTACAAAGCATGATTTTCTGCTATATAAATAACCTGTATCTACAGATCACGCGAATCGTTCAAAAACGTAACATATTTCAGTATAGACGAAAAACGCCGCCAATCCAAACCGGTTTCATCTCCGGCTGGCCTCGGCGGCAGCTTATATCTATTTTTATTCAGCGTTACGTTGGTAAATGATACGCAATCCTTCCAGCGTCAACATCGGCAACACTTTCTGAATGCTCCGTGTCTCCGAGGCAATTAACTCGGCAAGACCTCCGGTAGCAATAACCGTAGGCTCTGCCTGCATTTCCTCCTTGATGCGCTCCACAATACCGTCCACTTGCCCTGCATAACCGAAAATGATCCCCGCTTGCATAGCATGAACCGTATTGCGGCCGATGACCTTCTTGGGTTTTTCCAGTTCAATGCGAGGCAGCTTGGAAGCTCGTTGATACAGCGCCTCCGTCGATATCCCGATACCCGGCACAATGACCCCACCCAGGTAGTTTCCCTTATCATCAATACAATCAAACGTCGTCGCCGTTCCAAAATCGACCACAACCAGAGGACCACCATACCGCTCGACAGCAGCAACCGCGTTCACGATCCGGTCAGCCCCTACTTCCCGCGGATTTTCATAACGCAGATTAAGACCGGTCTTGATTCCCGGTCCGACGATGAGGGGTGTTCTGCCTATGTATTTGTCGCACATTTCCTCCAACACATGAACCAGCGGTGGAACGACTGAGGAGATAATGACCCCTTTAATATCATCCTTCAATACGCCGCCCATACTAAAAAGATTATGTATGAGCACGCCATATTCATCTGCGGTAGCCTGTCTGGAGGTGCTGATCCGGTAATGATGCAGCAGCTCTCGCCCCTGATACATCCCCAGCACAATATTGGTATTGCCCACATCCACTACAAGAATCAATCGGTGTCACCTATCTTTCTTTGCGTTAAGGTCAAGGCTGATATCCAGATTACGAAAAGAGTACGTCAGCCTGCCTACAGAAATCACATCTACGCCACTCTCAGCCATCGCACGCACCGTATCCAGCGATACATTGCCTGAGGCTTCCGTTTTGACATGTGGAGCTTGTTCCCGAATGAAACGAACTGCTTCCTTCATGTCCTGAACGGACATGTTATCCAGCATAATAATATCCGCTCCGGCATTCAGCGCTTCCTGAATTTGTTCCATATTTTCCGTCTCTACTTCAATCGTCATCGTGTGCGGAATATGGGTACGTGCCCGGGTCACCGCCTGTATAATCCCACCCGCACCCTTGATATGATTATCCTTAATCATAACGGCATCATACAAGCCAAACCGATGGTTGGAACCGCCACCCACACGAACAGCGTATTTTTCAAGCAACCGATGCCCTGGTGTTGTTTTCCGTGTGTCCACCAAGCGCGTCGAGAGTCCTTGAAGCTGATCAACAAAGGATTTGGTTCGCGTCGCAATGCCCGACATCCGCTGAATCAAGTTTAGAGCCAAACGTTCTCCCGTCAGAATCGCATGGGTACTCCCTGTCACTTCTGCCAGAACAGTTCCCTGCTCAATCCACTGCCCATCAGTCACCAGTGGAGTGAAGGACAGCGAGGGGTCTACGACCCGAAATACGAGTTCTGCCACGGGCAAGCCCGCAACAACGCCAGACTCCTTGGCATGGATTACCGCCTTGGATTGGTGATTCGGCTCGATGGTCCAGCGCGTGGTCACATCACCCGATCCTGTATCTTCTCGCAGCCAACTGCGAATTTGTGCTGTCAGTTCTTCCTGATACCCGCTAAATTCTCCATAATGCTCGCTGTTAGATGTCATGAACGTACTCCTCCGTTATCCCTTGCTCACGTCGCTGCTGGACATGCTTGCGCCATACGCCATCGTCTGCTATAGGGAAATCCTCACGGTAATGTGCTCCCCTGCTTTCCTCACGCAGCAGCGCCCCATCCGTGACCAGCAGACCACAAGTGAGCAAATTGGCAAATTCGATCTCTTCCCGGCTGGTCAGGGCAGCGCTGAAAACGGACAACTGCCCCCGTAGCTGATCCAGTGCTGCTTGTAACCCCTCCCCATTCCGACGGACTCCGGCATAATGAACCATTGTTTCTTGCAGCTTGAGCTGCTGCTCTATGATAGACGAAGCCAGAGAGTCCACGCGGTTGTCATCGTAGGATATCAGCGTATGACCGGCCAGCGGCGGTAAAGAATGTAACCGCTCGACAATCCTGCTGCCGAATACGACCGCCTCAGATAACGAATTACTCGCCAAACGATTAGCCCCGTGTACACCAGTGGAAGACACCTCACCACATGCGAACAGGCGTGCAAGGGTGGTTTCTCCATGCAAATTGGTCTGGACGCCGCCCATCATATAATGCGCAGCGGGGGCTATGGGAATCCAGTCCGCCGTTATATCCAGACCATAGGAAAGGCATGTCCGATAAATGGTTGGAAACCGTTGCTTGATCCGTTCAGACGGTTCATGTTTAATATCAAGGTATACAAACGCAGCCTGCGTACGCTCCATCTCATGAACGATTGCACGAGCTACAATATCCCTTGGTGCGAGTTCCTGTCGGGAATCATACTGCTCCATGAAACGCTCTCCATGAATATTGCGCAACACAGCCCCTTCACCCCGCACGGCTTCGGAAATCAGAAATCTTGGAGCACCCGGATGGCACAACGCTGTCGGATGAAACTGTATAAATTCCATATCCCGCACAGCTGCCCCGGCGCGATATGCCATAGCAACCCCGTCTCCGGTCGCGATATCCGGATTGGTCGTATATCGAAATAATTGTCCGCCGCCCCCAGAGCATAAAATCGTTGCATTCGCAGTGACATATAATCGTTCGCCATTCGGCTTTTGAACGAGAGCGCCGATGCACTCGCCATGCTCGGTCATCAGGTCGATCACCATATGCTCGTTCCACACCTCGATAGCGGGATGATCAGCGACCTTCTCTGACAATGCACGAACAATTTCATAGCCAGTGGCATCCCCATTTGCGTGCAAGATGCGCCGATGGCTATGTGCGCCTTCCTGTGTCAGCGCAAGCTCGCCATTCTCTCGGTCAAAGGCAGTCCCTAAACGTATTAATTCCTGCACACCGCCTGGCCCCTCATGGACAAGCGCCCTGACCGCTTCCGGTTCACACAGACCTGCACCTGCAATCAGGGTATCTTGAATATGATAAGCTGGTGCATCCTCATCCGAAGTGACAGCGGCGATGCCGCCTTGTGCATACCGGGTGTTGCTTTCCAACAATGTCTTCTTGGTAATTAGCAATACCCGCCGATTCTCCGCAGCCTTAATGGCCGTGTATAAACCCGCAATGCCGGAGCCGATAATCATCACGTCGGCTTCAAATTTGGGCAATTCCGCTACGTCAAAATCAACCAGATATCTTGGAATCATGCCTTCACCTGTTTCACAGAGAATAGCGCACACCATAGGTTGTACAGTATGCGCTCACGGTATATGTTCAAAAGAATTGAAAGTCGATTACAGCGGCAGAAAGCTTTTATAGTCAAGCACACAAACAGCCGTTTATTTATCAATAAATGTACACAACGTTCCTCCGTCTGTCAAATCGCCTCAGCTATTTCTCCAGTATTTAAAAAGCTCCGGAAAACCAATAGTTACTGGTTTTCCGGAGCTTTCATCTACGCTTATTCAACTGTCAACCTGATAATCAGGTTGTTGTCGGTGGAGTGCCACCAGAGTTGCCCGAATTATTACCGTCCTCTGGCTTTTGCAGATTAGGAATATCATTCGGTTGGTCTGTTGTATTCTTTGGCTCGTCATCCTTGCCTTGAATACGTACACGAACGTCTCCGATGTTGTCGATCACAGGCTCACCATTTTCCGGTGTACCTTCTCCCTCATTCGTGCTGCCGTCCAAAGAACCTGTCTCGATCAAACGTTTAATTTGCTCAAGTTCCAGAGTTTCTTCAACCAGCAAGGTTTGGGCGATCAAATGAACCTCTTTGGAATATTTGGTCAGGAGTTCTCTGGCACGCTCATAAGACTCGGTGATGAAACGGTTCATCTCCTGGTCAATCTGATAAGCGATCTGATCACTGTAGTTCTGCTCATGACCGATATCCCGTCCAAGGAATACCTGGCCTTGCGAAGTGCCAAACTGCATTGGACCGAGTTTCTCACTCATACCGTATTCCACGATCATGCTGCGTGCGATACTTGTTGCTTGTTGGAAGTCACTGTAGGCACCCGTTCCGATTTCACCAATGAACAGTTCCTCGGATACACGTCCACCCAGCAAACCAGTGATTTTGTCCAGCAATTCCTGCTTGGTCGTCAGCATGCGATCTTCCTTCGGAAGCATGATGACATATCCGCCTGCGCGTCCACGTGGAATTATCGTTACCTTGTGAACCATGTCGGCATTTTCCAAGAAGAAGCCGATAATCGTATGGCCTGCTTCGTGATAAGCTACAATCCGTTTCTCGCGGTCACTGATTACGCGGCTGCGTTTTTCTGTACCTACGATAACACGGTCGATCGCTTCATCCACTTCTCGCATCGAAATATCTTTACGGTCACGACGGGCTGCCAACAACGCAGCTTCGTTCAACAGGTTTTCCAGATCAGCGCCTGTAAAGCCTGTTGTACGCTTCGCGATAACATCCATTTTAACATCTTTAGTTAATGGCTTGTTGCGTGCATGTACAAACAACACAGCTTCGCGACCTTTAACGTCTGGGCGATCAACTGTAATTTGACGGTCAAAACGTCCCGGACGAAGCAATGCCGGATCCAGAATATCCGGACGGTTCGTTGCAGCTACGATGATAATACCTTCGTTCGCTCCGAATCCATCCATCTCAACGAGCAATTGGTTAAGCGTCTGCTCACGTTCATCATGTCCGCCACCCAATCCAGCGCCACGTTGACGTCCGACAGCATCAATTTCATCAATGAAAATGATACATGGTGCGTTCTTTTTCGCGTTTTCGAACAGATCCCGTACACGGGAAGCGCCGACACCGACGAACATTTCTACAAAATCAGAACCCGAAATGCTGAAAAACGGTACTCCGGCTTCGCCTGCAACAGCTCTTGCCAAGAGTGTTTTACCAGTACCCGGAGGGCCCACTAACAGGACACCTTTTGGAATACGGGCGCCCACAGCTGCGAACTTACGCGGGTCCTTCAAGAATTCTACGACTTCAACAAGCTCTTGCTTCTCTTCGTCGGCTCCTGCCACGTCTTCGAAGGTAACTTTCTTCTTCTCTTCGTTATAAAGACGGGCTTTGCTCTTGCCGAAGTTCATAACTTTGCCGCCACCGCCCTGCGCCTGATTGAACAGGAAGAAGAACAACAGGAACATGATCACCAAAGGAACAATAGAAGTCAAGAACGTTAGCCAAATGCTTTCGCCTTCCATTTTCTTCTGTACGTATTCAAACCCGTTCGTTTCACTAGCGTTAACCAATTCGGTTAAAGCAGAGTCCGTTGGCGGAACATACACAGAAAAATTGGTGGATTTGGCATTAGCCGGCTGCTTCTTATATGCACCGGTTACAAGATAGGCGTAACCGTCAAATTGGACCGTTACTTTAGAGATATTATTAGCTTTAACCTCTTGCCGTAATTGGTCATATCTAGGGAGATCGGAGGCTTCGTTACTGTTGCTGACAAACTGAACGATGCCCACCACAACTAAAAAAAGAATCAAATAAAAACCAGAATTCCGGATGAACCGATTCATCCCCTACCTCCTCTCGAAACACTTAAGTTATTTTACCATAGCCTATAAGCCCTTCTCAACAAAGGACCCTATTTAGTCCTAGGACTGGAGGCTGAGATTAGCTGGTGTAGATTTCCGGCTTCAAAATCCCTATGTATGGGAGGTTCCGGTAGTGCTCGGCATAATCCAGACCATAACCGACAACAAACGCATCCGGAAGAGTAAAGCCGGTATAATCAGCTTCAAGATTAACCGTCCGGCGGGCAGGTTTGTCAAACAAGGTTACGACACATACCGAATTGGCATTACGGTTCTTAAGCAATTCAATCAAATGAGTCAACGTCAGGCCACTGTCGATAATATCTTCGACGATCAGAACGTCGCGTCCTTCAACCGAAGCGTCCAAATCCTTAATAATTTTAACGACGCCCGATGATTTGGTGGACACACCGTAACTGGATACAGCCATGAAATCAAGCTCCAATGGTACTGTAATAGCTTTGACCAAATCCGCCATAAAGATAAACGCACCCTTCAGCACGCAGATCACCAACGGATTCTTTCCTTCGTATTGCACGCTGAGCTGTGCGCCCAATTCCTTGATTTTACTCTGAATTTCTTCTTCGCTGATTAATACTTCCTGAATATCATTCTGCAACGGTGTAAACCTCCTAAGTTTATACTATGAAAGCCATTCCTGCGCAATTACCGATGCCCTGGACTCTCCTGTCTTTGCCATGACATGTATATAACCGAAGACGTGTGCTTTTGCACCGCGGCATGTACAGAACGCCGCACGCCCGGAATCCAGAGAATAGCTCCGGAGTGGTCGCAGACGACGGGAATAATGGGACGCAGCGAAGGAGGTATTTTTTCATCAATGAAAATATCTTTAACCTTTTTTCTTCCGTTTAATCCCATTACATACATGGTATCTCCAGGTAATCGCGAGCGTATTGTCAAAGGCAGGGCTAATTCATCCGCGTCGAAGCACGCTTCCTCCTCATTCGGCGGATTGGGTCCATCCGAATAGGAAGTTCTTCGCCACCGAAGTACACCACCCGCCTCAGGCAATTCAAGCTCACCGGAAATAGGCAATACGTCCAGTCCATAGCACCATTCGCCCATAACGCCTTGCGTACGGTTAAACAAAACCGCTTGGTCATATTCGCGGATTCCAACCGCACCGCCGCCCAAGTCCAAACTCCACGTGGACGGCCGTTCCTGGAGAAGCCTCAGTCGAACGGTCTCAATTTTACGAAAATCTAAATTTTCACTGTCCGAAGGCAGATAATTTAATATTAGTTTAATCAACCTCCGTTGTAAAGCAACGGATAACTTGCGGTAGGAAGCAATGGAAAACATATGCCTGCCATTATCCAAGTGTACTAGTTCCTCGTACACCGCCAGCGTGGATGCCTCCATAAAATCATTTTCCTCAGCCATCGTTTCGGCCAGCCGGTTCAGGGACGGTGTCAGTTGCTCATTATATTGCCCCAAAAAAGGAAGCACATCCATACGAATGGCGTTACGGCGGTATTTCGATAATAAATTGGTGCTGTCCGTTACATAGGAAAGGTCATGAAACTTGCAGAACTCGATCAGGTCAGCCTTGTACATACGTAGCAACGGGCGAATGAGTTGCACATTTTTTTCCTTGCGTGTCAGCCGCATACCCGCCAGACCCGCCGGGCCGCTACCGCGCAGCAAGTGCAGAAGAACGGTTTCGGCCTGATCATCCCCGTGATGAGCCATCGCAATATGCTGTGCCGCCCACTTTGCAGCCGTATCATGCAAAAAGGCATAGCGCAGCTCGCGAGCCGCTTCCTGCGGCCCCTTGCCGCTCTCCTTCATATAAACGGGCACATCAACCCGAATCATTTCAAACGGAACATCAAGTTTCCGAGCCATGTGGCGTACCTCCTCAGCCTCCGCATCCGATTCCTCCGGCCTGAAGCCATGATGGACGTGAGCACAGATCAACTGCAAAGGCATATGTACGACGGATATCTCATGTAAAATGTGCAAAAGGGCCACCGAATCCGGCCCTCCGGATACAGCAACCACGATGCGGTCTCCGGGGCTCCACAGCGAATGATCTCGCGCGAGGGCGAGCACTTCCTGTACAACACCGGTCGGTTTTGTTGTTCCCATTCACGACCCTCTTTTCTGCCGACCGTAAAAATGATGATCATCTGTTATCTTATGTAAGTCCTGCCGCTACCTTAGCGCAATCCAGAGCGCTCCGGCAAGCAGCAAAAGCGAGAGCGTGAAAGCATATCCCAGCCAGCGCGGATTTCCTCTTTTCACGGACGATTGCCTGACATGCGCAGAAGCCAGACGCGACCAGGAACGAGCCGCCACACGGGTATCGGGATATTCTCCACGCACTGCACCCACCAGCCATTCGGCATAGGGTCGTAATACACGGCTACGGCGAATGATGATGGTCAATTCCGCCGTATTACGTAGCTGTGGCAGCCTGCCCGCAGCTACTTTTAACGATTCGCCCTCCAATATATGAATAGTTAGAAGGGCGAAGGCAAACAGATCATACTGTGAATCGGCATTTCGACTGCCCGCATTCCAGAATCCCCTGTCATACCATTCTGTAAATTGCTTAACGCTCCGTCCCGCAAGGGACACCCCGCCATAATCAATCAACTCGGCTTCTCCATAGGCATTGACCAAAATATTTTGAGGCTTCAAATCGCCAAATACCCATCCTGCCTGATGCAGATCAGCCAAACGATTAAGTATGCCAGTTCCAGCCACACCATACCATTCCGCTCCCTTGAGCGCCACAAAACGATGAAGCGGATCTCCCTTGACGTATCGCATGACATAAAAGGGTATTTCCCCACCGCTACGCAAGGATACATCGTCCACCTCGAACAAAAAGGATGGATGTCCGTTTTGCTGGAGAGCGGATTGGGTTCCCTGCGACTGCAATGTGGTCAGCACGTTAATCTCTGATTGCAGATCAAGCGTGTTCTTCCCCATTTTCAGAGCAAATTGTCGATCTGCCTGTGCCTCTTTTACCAAATATACAGTTCCGTTCGCCCCCCGGCCCAGCAGTCGCTGAATGACATAGCTGCTCCGCTTCCACTTGCCCTTGATGACCGTTCCGGGTGCAAGAACGGGATCAGACGACGTAGTCACCGAGCATCCCTTCTCCTTTGCCATAGGATTCTTCCATATCTTTCTGTTCCCCTAGTGTAACATATCGGTAATAATCAATCACTTGTAAAATGGCTGGACCCGTTGGAGTCGCCCCCTTCATCCGCAAACGGCCGAATATCGACTTGACCTGGCTAAGTTCAGAGGTCCAACCAATATCCATGACCGCATCTTCACCCATCCGTCCCCCCGGAAAATGAAAGACAGAAATACGGCTAGGCCCGCTTCTGGACTGTAAACTGAGCAGCAAATCCCGAATGCTGTCTTCTACGGCAGGCAGCTTGGGCTTCATGCTCGCACTGGCATCAATGAGCAAAGCAATTTCCAAAGCGCTGGTTTCTGTCAGTTCATCCATCACCTCAACCACCTGTGCCCGTTTGGCCGGCGGCAGTTCACCGATATGCCGGGCGCCCCCCTCACCCAAAATATGCGTTAACTCTCTATTAACCGCCTGCTGAATCGTTTGAACCACTGTTTTGCGCGTCATCATCTGCATGGTCTGCGCCAATTGCTTCGTGCCTACAATTTGGCTAAAACCTCCTCCCGCTTTAGCGATTTCCTGAATCTCCGTACTTCCAAGCTCACCAATCGTCCCGTAATCTATGACTCCGGCTACGTTCACCGTAATGCCTTCCTGTAAAGCCTGAGCCGCCGCCATGACCGGACTGACACCCACATTAGAGCATCCGTCTGTAATGATCAAAATTTGCTTCATAGCTTTTTGACCTCCCGCTTCCTCGTAATCTATTCCGATAGATTCTATCTTTGCCGAATCTGGAACGATTCAAACGAAGAATACGGATTTTTAAAATGGAGGCGGAATTTCCCGGGCAATGTCTATTCAGCTAACCGTACGCGGGCGCTCCATCCAGCTCATACCCGGTACATGAAGCGTGGCCCATTCTGGGCGGAAATGATCTATTTTGCTAACAACTACCGTCATGTCATCATAGATTTGATTTTGCTGGTAGCGAATAACTCGTTCCAATAGACAGTCGGCCAACTGCTGCGGGTCATCGCTTTCAATTTCCTGAATCATGCGCTTCATCCATATTTCCTTGTTTACCGCATAACCCGGCGAGTCGTATATGCCATCTGTGATCATGATCAAAATATCACCCGGCTGTAATTGAAGCGACACCAGATCAATTTCAATATCCTGTATAATGCCAATCGGCAAATTACTAGCAGATACGGGAATGACCTCCTCCCCTCTTTTAATAAAGCTCGGCGTTGACCCAATTTTCATGAATGTCGTCCGGGCCGTATACTGATCAATCAGCGCCATATCGACCGTAGCATACATTTCCTCGCGTGATCTCAGCATCAGGACCGAGTTGACCGACTTGATCGCCAGTTTCTCATCCATGCCGGATTGCAGTAATTCCTCCAAAATATTAAGCGCCGCACTGCTCTCTTGCTGCGCCCGCTCTCCGTTGCCCATGCCATCGCTCAAAGAGACCGCAAAGGTTCCGTTCCCCAGCTCCATCATGCTGTAGCTGTCTCCCGAGAAGAAATCCCCTCCTTTGGCAGCGCTTGCTACTCCCGTGGCAATTTCATACGTTTTGGCGGAGCCAAACATGACCGTGGCCAATCCCTGGCGGCGATCTGCCGCCGTTTCGCGCATCACAGCAATATGCTCGTCCAATATGTCCGACAGCAGTGGAGCAATGATCTTCCGGCATTCGTCGAATCCCCTTGTATAGGCATGGACAATCTCAATTTCTACTTGGCCTGCATCCAGATTAATAATCTCAATGGATTGTATGGACAAGCCCAGCCGATCAAGCGCCTCTCGTATTTGTTCCTCCTGCCGATGCATCGTTTGCCCTTCACGCTGAATTTCCCGCGCCAAATCCTCCATAATCTGTGACACGCCAGATAGCTGGTCAGCAACAAGCTGACGACTGTCGTATACTTGGCGTTTCCACTGCATATTATGCTGGTAGAGGCTATACTGTTGCTTCATCACTTGCAGCACCGCGCCCGTCTTGGCGCACGCCTTGCTCCACTGTGGCGGCATCTGCTCCGGCTCCAAATCCGGATTCTCCTCAATCGCACTCATCATTTCCGTCATATACTGATGAGTTTGCATAAACTTTCCGTCCCAGCACTGCTCGCACTTAAAGCAGGAGGCACATGTTCCCTCCGCCACAGCGTTCATAAAATGCTCGATTTCACCATCCGACTTCGCGCTCTCACTCGCAGATATCTGGTGAAAGCTGCGGGATAGCTGACTGAATACGCGGGAAAATTTCGTTACCCGCTCGGCAGTGAGATCACGGACCCTTTTGGCATACTCATGCTGGGATTTGGCGTGATCCTGCGTACCAGGAACATAGGTAGAAACCGCTTTAAAGAAACTTTTTGGGGTCATTAAGAATAATAGAATCGCCGCGCAGCTCTCCCAGGTTGATGTCAGCACGTCCCCGGTCCCATCCAAATAGATCGTCAGAATTGAGGAACCTAGCAACATCCCTAGCGCCACTGCGCCTTTTCGCCCTTCACGCAGCATCCCTGCCAGCAAACCGGCAAATGCGAGCAAGCTCATCTGCACAATCGCAGACATATTGGCCAAGCTTAAAATTAAACCGGTAATCACACCGACCGAAGCACCTAGCGAAGCGCCCCCCACCAAGGCGAACACCAAGACCAAATAGCGAGATAGCACATGATCGACAGACAGTGAGTGAATCGTCCATCCTACCGCTCCCGTCATCACAGAGGCCAGTAAAATGATCAGACACAAAATTTCCTCATTTTTGAGCTGGCTTGTCTTTTTGCGATACGTAAATAATGGAATGGCCTGCGTAAAAACGAGTGTCAGCATAAAGCTGAGAACCGCATCCGTTCCCACGATGATAAGGTCATACCATGTGAAGGACGGGGCCATCACGGCGTAAAATAAATTGACCATAAATACAGACAGGAAAACCATAAGCGGGGCATAAGATAATTCCAGCCGATCAAAGGTTCGTAACCCGCGATACAGGAGATAGAATACAAGCAGCTCGCCGCCAATCATGAACAACGATGGATAAGGAGCAAGCAGACTGCCCAACACGACCGATACAGCCACAGGCAGCATCAGATCACGCCGCAGGAACATGATGACTGCAAAATAAGCGAGGGCAAAAGGGGATAGCTCGTCCAAAATGGTGGCGCGTCCCAGTAAAAATCCCATAGCAGACAATAGCAGCATCCATCTTTGCGCCGTTACCCATTGCACTGCTTTATGTGAATCCAGCCGCTTCTTGAGTCTGGAAGACCAACCTTCCGTACGTTCTTTAGATTTGGACTTTCTGGATTTCAACCCTGGAAAATGTACCACGTTCCATTTCTCCATCATGCGTCAGGCACCCCATTCATCAATTTGATGTTCCCATCTTAAACCGGAACGATTGAGAAAGTTTGTCAGAACCTCACGTCTTATTCCAAGAAATTTCCGACAAAAAAACGTTCTGCGCGAAAGCACAGAGCATCCGTCCCAATGCCAAGCCACGTCCGCTTGGAAGCGTATGGTAATTACGAACTCCCTCTCCTTACAAGACCTCTTCCTGTCGCCCACACTTTCGCTTAGACTAGCGATTAGCCCAGAAGATAGACGGAAAACCGTTGGAGTTTGTCGGACGATTATGTCCACACGACAAAAAAAACGTCCACTTTTCAGCTTGAACGCCCTGCTTTTTCTTCAACAAATCTTGAATATCATAAAACGCATGCAAGATTACAGTCAGATGGATCTCCCACGCTCCCATCGCCCTGCACGTATTTCAACTATTGTCGGCAGAACGCAAAAAAACCGTAGCAGTCTTTCGACTGTACGGTTTTCCGTGTATGGTTGATACGGTTGTCAAAGTGAATTAAACACGCTTCGCGCCGCGTCCTCCGCGTTTACCTTCGGTGTTCTTTTTCAGCGACGAAATGCGTTCCTCACTATCTTTCAGGAAGCGTGACATTTTATCCTCAAATGAAGGTTTACCCGGTGCAGGCTTGAACGAACGGCCTCCACGATCGCGGTTGAACCCACCGCCACCACCGCCACCGCGTCCTTGACTTGGACCTGAACCTCCACCGCCGAAACGGTCGCCTCCGCCTGGTCCTCCTGTGCGCTCCGGTCTTGGAGCTCTTGGCGGACGGGCTTCACTTGCCGGCTTGTCAATCGTTTGCTTAATGGAAAGTCCGATTTTGCCGTCTTTGTCAACATTAATGACTTTCACCGTCACGACATCATTAATCTTCAGGTGATCGTTAACATCCTTAACGTAGTTATCGGCGATTTCCGAGATGTGAACGAGACCCGTGACACCTCCAGACAAATCCACAAATGCTCCAAAATGCGTGATGCCTGTCACTTTGCCCTCTAACTTGGTGCCCACTTCAATTGCCATAGAATAAAATGATCCTCCCTTAAAATATACAACCGATTTTTTTGCAAAAAAATCCCGCTGTGGTGATTTGATTATACAAAATGGCGGAACCAAGGTCAACTAAGCATTGGCCCGATGATGCGCCTATTTTTGCTCCCCGATGATCGGCGTCTCTTCCGGTTTGTAAAGACCGTACTTGCTTCTGGCAATTTCTCCGATATACTCGGGGTCCTTGAGACGATTGACTTCAGTTTGGAGCTGTTGTTCCGTTTGTGTAGCAGCTTGCTTCTGTTTTTCCTTCTGGGTGAGCTGTTCACTTCGATCGGCCATAATCATACCTTGAGAAAAAAAGGTGAAAATAGCCCAACTACCAAAGGCGGCAAGCGATAGCAACCAAATCATGATTCGCCTGCGCCCGCCGGCATTGGACTTGGACGTAGGAGATGAATGGCGATCTACAGACGAATTACGCATGATACTACCTCCTTCCAAACCATCTTTTTGCTGTGTTTTTCAGTCTGATGCCGAGCTTCACAAGCAATTCTGGAGTCCTCCAGCGCGCTTTAAGCGGACCGATCAGCCAAACGAGCGGCTTCCAAACCGGCATCAGGATGTATATCAGCATCCTTCCCAGGAACACAATGAGTGCCCATGTCCATCCGACCAGCTTGCGTACCAGCCGATACAGCGCCAACACCGGATGAACAATCAGGATGCGCAGTATGCTGTTCACGATCAACGTCAGTCTGCGGACTATCTCTAATAACATTACCACAAAACGTTGGGTTGTAACACTAAAGGCCCAAAAATAGAGCCAAACCCCCAAAAGTAGTCCTAAAAAGACATAAAACCGCAGCTCACCGCGATTACTCGCGTACAGCACACGGAAAATAAACAGGGCCGAGGCCACCCAATACAGCACGTCCAACATATGAATGCTCCAACGGGCAAAATGAAAGCGGATGGACAGCACCCGGTAGCTGTCGAACACCACTCCCATGGCTATGCCCGACAGCAGCATCCACGTCAATGTCAGCCATTGTGTGTGAGGGTTCATTTGAAGAGCTTGCCGAATAGGCTTTTTCCGTTTTTGGCCGGGGCCCCGGGCTCCAGGTAGACGAGGGAAGTAATCAGACCTTCAATGGACAGCAGCCCCTCTTCCAGACTGAGATTTTTGATATGTAAATGCTGTCCGCGAATGGTGAGATGACCCAGCTCGGTCTGAAGCAGGAACTCTTCACTATCGAAGCTCTCCACATTGCTGACGCCTGAAATGTCGAGCTGCTTTCGGCTTTGCATGCGCAGGTCATGGTGCTTGGGCTTCCCTTGTTCAATCATGGCATGTACCCCTCCTTCTGTTCTTAGCTTATGAAGGGGACAACGGGATTTAGAACTGCACGAATAAGAAACTGCATAAGAAAAAGCATCCCTTCATGAGAATATGAAGGGATGCTTTAATGTACTGCATATTAGAAAGTTAGATCCAGTTACCAGTTCAAACCATTGTCTCTGGCAATGGGCTCTTCCTTCACTAATGTGTACATACTTGCAGCCTCGTCCTTGCGTGTAGTGTCGGCGAGCCGTTCCACTCGCACAGTCACCAGCTTCTGGCCAAACTGGACGGTAATTTCATCGCCCACCTTGACCGCACTGCTCGGCTTGGCTTCGCGTCCGTTCACCACGACTCTCCCCTGTTCGGAGACGTCCTTGGCTACCGTACGCCGCTTAATCAGCCGCGAGACTTTCAAGAATTTATCAAGACGCATTAGTTAACGGCTTCTTTAAGCTTATTACCGGCTTTAAAAGCAGGAACGGTCGATTCTGGAATTTCAATCGTGTTACCGGTTTGTGGATTGCGGCCTGTACGGCTGGAACGCTTGCGCGTTTCGAAAGTACCAAAGCCAATCAGTTGCACTTTGTCACCGCTAGCGAGTGCATCTGTAATTTCACCAAGAACGCCATTCAATACAGCTTCAACGTCACGTTTGCTCAAACCGCTTTTGCTGGAAATATTGTTGATCAGATCTGTCTTGTTCATAAGTTAAAAGCCTCCCAAATATCAAAAAATAATCATCACGCTGCATGTCCATGAAATGGGGCAGACGTGAGGTCAAACTGCGGCCGAAGCCGCTCTGAACACAACTGGCATACGGTTGCCCGTAGAAAACAGTTATTTTCAGAATTACTACAAGTTATTCTGGCTTGGCCTTAAAAATCCTGCAATGGCAGTCGTTTTTTAATTCGACCCCAGTTAAGCCAACATCCTACTACAAAAGCCTCCCCATTGGCAAGTCTTCTCAAACCGACACGCTTCACAAGGGGATTTTCAGCCTTTACGGCCTAGTGTCTGCCAAGAGTCTTTTTCGCTTCCTGCCAGTACGTCTCCATCTCATCTACGCTGCTGTCCTCGGGACGTCGTCCCTGCTCGCGTAATCGTTCCTCAATGTACTGGAATCGGTCGACAAATTTGCGGTTGGTGGCCGACAGCGCCTCTTCTGGATCAACTCCCATAAAACGGGCTGCGTTCACGGCAACAAATAGCACGTCGCCCAACTCCAGCAACTGCGCATCCACGGAATGCCCCTCACGAACTGCTTCCTTCAGCTCAGCCACTTCTTCGTCCAATTTATCGAATACACCTTCAATGTTCTCCCAGTTAAAGCCTACTTTTGCCGCCTTTTTCTGGAGCTTGTACGACTTCATGAGAGCAGGCAAATCACGCGGGACACCATCCAGTACGGAAGGTTGTGCTGACGCTGTGCCTTTCATCCGTTTTTCCTCGGCTTTCATCTGTTCCCAGTTTTGCAGCGCCTCTTCCGCATCATTCGCCTGATTGTCTCCAAACACGTGCGGATGGCGGAATATCAGCTTGTCATTCAGCCCTTGAATCACATCATACACATTGAAGGTTCCGACTTCCTCTTCCATCTGGGCATGCAGCAAAATTTGCAGCAGCAGATCACCCAGCTCTTCCTTCATGTGCTCAGGGTCGTCCTCATCTATCGTTTCGATGACTTCATAGGTTTCCTCGATCAGATTTTTGCGGATCGACTGATGTGTCTGTTCCCGGTCCCATGGACAACCTTCCGGACTGCGTAAAATATCAACAATCTCATGCAGACGGTCAAAAGAACGCCGTTTCAGCGCCTCATTTTCACTGCGCGGTATGTACACCAGAGACAGGTTTCCGTAGCCCTCCACCCGATCCAGCTCGTACAGTGGCACTTTATGCACCGCTTCCTCGCCCTCCACACCAAGCGCATGACCTACATAGACCTCATAGTCGTCAGGATAGCGCTCCATTAAACACAGCTTCACATCCGAAGCCGTAAACGTGTCATATACCTGTCCGATCAGCGTGTGCAACTGAGGTTGAAGCCAGCTCGCATCCAGCGTACCTGCGTCCAACAACTGGAAACCTTCAATCGGGTCAAAACCCAGACGCACAAAAGCTTCATCCAGAAAACTTTCGCCGCCAAGGATGTTCAGTTGAATGTCCTGCGCAGGGCAACGCTCTTTGAGCAATTGTACCACCGCTTCCGCTACCATCGGATGACCCGGAACGGCATAGACGATTTCGCTTCCGTCCGCTGCTTTAGCAGCTACTATCAACTGACTGGTAATTTCCTCGTATACCTCTGGAAAAGATTCCTTGGTCTCATACACGGTGTCAAACGACTCAAAGGCCACTTCATACTCATCCAGCACTTGAACCGCCGGGTGCTCCTTCGTCCGCAGGTACAACGCCGAGGCGCTCCGCATTTTGTTCAATATCCCTATCGTAAGCTGATCCGGGTCTCCCGAGCCTAATCCTACGACTGTTAGTATTGCGCTCATGTCCAATCCTCCGTTCCGCAGAAACGTGGCACACACTCCGTAAATATACGGCGCGTTGCCTGCTTCCGCTTCCTTTGGCACTACTATACCACAAAGTATATACAGGCTCATAAAATGGCTACCCCACCGCGCAACCGCAAGCGGCATAGCCACAAGGCTACGCCAGCACACGCAGTCTGCGCAGCACGGCTGCCAGTGGGCGTCCGAGCTTGGGCGCCGCCGCAAGCTCCGCCTCCGTGATCAGCCTCAAGCGTGCGAGGCCGATCACAAACGCCACGGCGCCTGCGGCTACGCCCAGCAGGCTTTCCGCCGCCGCCGTGGCACGGCCTCCGGCGGCCCACCCCAAGGCACCCAGCGCCGCGCTGGTGCCCCACATCGCCGCCGCAGCTGCGCAGGCCAAGGCGACAAGCAGTACCGCCGGCTTGAGCACGCTGGCGGACCAGCTCCAGCGCAGCCCCGCCAGACGAGCGAGCAGCGCGATATTGATCGCCGCCGCCAGCAGATAGGCGGCGGCTCCCGCGATGGCGGCGCCAGCCGTGCCCAACTGCGGCACGAGCAGCCAGTTCAGCAGCGCCTTGGCTGCGGCTGCGGCGAGCATCGCCAAGGCTGGGGCACGAACTGCGCCCAGCCCTTGCAGTAGCGCAGCCGAGATGATGCTGAGCGTGCCGCCTACGGCAGTCAGCGCCATCCAGCGCATGACTCCGCTACCGGTGTCATCCGCGTACAGCATCACATTGACGGGCACCGCCAGAACAATTAAGCCTGTCGCGGCGGCTAGTCCCAACAGCCAGAACCAGCGCAGCGATTGCTCACACTGGCGGCGCGCCAGCTCCGTGCCGCCCGTTACCCGGGCTTCCGCCAGCGACGGAATGAACAATGCCGACAACGTGGTGGCAAACATCATCACCAGTTGTACAAGCGGCAGACCTCGGTTGTAGACACCGAAGGCCACCATAACCCCTGTATCGTCCAATCCCTCCTGCTTTAACAAGCGTGGTACCGTAAACGTGTCCACCAAACTAATCAGCGGAACCGCCAGCGCTCCCAGGCAAACAGGCAGGGCATAACGAAGCAATGCTTTTAGCAAAGCACCGTAGCTCTCCGTCCGGTGAGCTTCTCCAGCCCGTTCCTGCGCTGTCCCGGCTGCACTCTCTAGCACACCTGATACGACAGCACGACTGCCACTCACCAAATCGTCCGTCGTTCTCTCTATGACGCCAGAACGTCCAGACGCAGTCTCCTGTATGCCCATCTGCTCTGTCTTCCCAGCGACCTGCAAAGCCTGCTCAGACAGCCTCCCTTGCCTTCTAAGCTTCTTCCTGTGGTTGCGCCAGAATAGCAGCATGACGACCAGACCCGCTGCCCCGCCAGCCGCAGAACCAAAAACAGCTCCAGCAGCAATAATATCGGGTCCGGCTCCTTGCGACAGCATGAGCAGCAACAGCATGATCATCACACCCACCCGTACCGTCTGCTCCGTCACTTGGGAAACAGCGGTCGGGATCATATTTTGCAAACCCTGAAAATATCCCCTTAGCCCCGCCATAACCGGCACGAACAAAAAGGCAAAGGCCGCCGCCCTCACCGAGGGAATGACATGAGCATTGTCGATCCACTGACCGATCAGCGGTGCGCACGTATACATCAGCACACCCAGAATCACACCAAACATGCCCAATACAAGGGAGGATAACCGGGCTACGCGTTGCCCTGCGGCCCGGTTTCCCACCGCCTCATACTCTGCTACAAATTTGGATATCGCTGTCGGAAATCCAGCAGCAGCAATGGTAATCAACAGCGTATAGAAAGGATAAACCGTATTATAAATACCGAAAACGCCGTCACCGCCGATATTTTGCAGCGGGATTTTTTGCAATGTGCCGATCAGCTTGCTCGCTACCGCCGCCAGTGTCAAAATGACAGCACCCCGTAGCAGCCGCGATGCGGCGCGATTTTCCTGCATCGTCCGTTCCCCACTCCTACATGAAATATGCATCTTTCACGAGTCCTATTATACCGCCTCTTTCTCCGGAAAGAAAAAAACCCTGCAAGACGACAGACGGCTTTCGCCATTCAATACGTCTTACAGGGTCGGAACGGGGGATTACTGTTCCATTTGTTTGCCGAGGAAACCAGCGGCTGTTTCAGCCATTTTGATCTCCATTTCGGCCATCTTCACGTTTTCGTCCTTGTTCAGCAACACAACGGAACCAATAGGATCACCACCCGAAACAATGGGAGCCGCCACAAAGGACGAGAGTGTTTCTTCGTGGTCTCGGGTCAGCTCATAGGAGCCGCTGGCTGTTTCCAGTACCGTTTTGCGATTATCCATACTGCCTTCGATAATGCTGCCGACCGGCTTGTCCAGAAACTCTTTTTTGGAGCCTCCGGCCACCGTAATAATGGTGTCGCGGTCAGTGATCATCGTAATATGGCCTGTGCTTTCAAACAGGGACTCAGCGTATTCTTTGGCGAAATCACCAAGTTCACCGATAGGTGAATACTTTTTCAAAATGACTTCTCCGTCACGATCCACAAAAATTTCAAGCGGATCTCCTTCACGAATTCTCAAGGTGCGGCGAATTTCCTTAGGAATAACTACCCGCCCCAGATCATCAATACGGCGAACTATACCAGTAGCTTTCATTTCACATGTTGCCCCACTTTCTCAAGAAGAATTTAGTCAACTACTGACGGTATCGAAAGACGCTTCCGCTCCCCCGGAAGCGGTCACGAAGAACGTCACGGTCATGGTGTTTATGGTGATATCTGACCATAGTATTCATCTGTTCCCAATTCCTTATGCATGTTCAGTTATTTACCTTCGGTTGTAGCTCCGTCCTTGGTTGTTCCTGCTTTGGTATCACTGGTGCCACTTGTTGTGCCTCCAGGCGCAGTTGTGCTGCCAGTGCCCGATGTGGTGCCACTTTTCTCTTGCGTAGCAGGTACTTTCGGCAGGTTGATTTTCAAATCAAGCTTCACCAAATCTTTTTCAGTAAAGTTTTGAATACTTTCACCAGCCAGCTTGTTTTTCAGAGCAGCCTTTTCGTTGTCCTTCAATTTATCAAACGTAGGCTCATTGCGGGATTCCACCTTGATGATGTGATATCCGTATTCCGTTTCCACCGGATCACCGATTTTATTGATCGGCTGCTTCTCGGCTGCTTCTTTGAAAGCAGGCACCCATTGGGCTACGGATGCATTCTCATACAAACCGCCATTGGAAGCCGAACCCGGATCTTCTGAGTATTTCTTGGCAATCGTCGCAAAATCAGCTCCGCCATCCAGCTTCGCCTTCACTTCTTTGGCCAGCTTGAGAGCATCTTCTTTCTTGCGTTGTTTCTTCGTTTTTGGATCTTCAAAATTAATCAGTACATGGCGCACGGTTGCTGTCGTGAATTGATCTTTGTTTTTCTCAAATTCCTGTTTCAGCTGATCGTCCGTCACTTTGTTCGTCTCACTGTTGATCACCGTCATCACACGCGTAAAGTAATCCTTCACACCCTGCTCAGTCAGCTTTTGATCACTTAAAAATGTCTTGAATTTAGCATCTCCAACCGACTTTTTATACTGCTCCAGTTGTTCGGTTCCTTCTTTGGCGCCCTGTTCCTTGGCCTTATCGTCCGCTTTTTCAGCCAAAAGCTTGTACACCACTTCTTGCTTGGCAATTTGCTCCCGCACCTGATCCGAAGCAAGCATCGCTCCATATTCCGGATACAGGAATTTCATCATACTGATTTCCTGGTTAAACTCATTTTCCGTAATGGTTCCGCCAGTGTAGGTCACGACAACCTTACTACTGTCCTTCGGTTGGTCCTTGATCTTACTCTCCTCGGCTTGCTTCGTACATGCCGCCAGCACCGATATAGCCAGCACCGCGGCAATGGCCACCGATAGCATTCTCCAAGGTTTTCTTTTATTTGGTTGTGACATTTTGCAGTTCCTCCTTCAATGTGAATGCATCTTTTAGTGCACTCAAAAATTGCTCCAGCAGCTCTAGTATCTGTGGATCATCCAGACCTCTGCCTTTGATGCGTGCGCTCATAGGAGTGCCCTGTTCAAATTGTACACGTCTTTCAAAGCGATTGCCAATCTCCGCAAGTTTGGCGGTCTGCACCGCCTGCTGGCGCCCTTCGTGGAATTTCAACACGATGTTGTCATCCCGCTGGACAATGGACTCAATGCCATACATGCGTCCGTACACCTTGAGACGGGCCACAGCCAACAAATGACGCACAGCCTCCGGCAAGTCGCCAAAGCGGTCGACCAGCTCATCCTCCAGCTCCATAGCCTCGTCAAACGTGCTGACTGCCGCAACCTTTTTATAAATCTCAATCTTCTGAATGCTGTCGTAAATATAATCTCCCGGCAGGTAAGCATCCACGCCCAAATCAATGGACGTACTCCAATTTCGATTCGACAGATCCTCTTCTCCAAGTACGCTAACCTTACGTTTATTAATTTCCTCAGCCAGCATTTGCGAGTAAAGGTCGAAACCGACGGATGCAATGAATCCGTGCTGCTCTGCACCGAGCAAATTCCCCGCTCCGCGAATCGACAAATCGCGCATCGCGATCTTGAACCCGGAGCCCAGCTCCGTAAACTCCTTGATCGACTGAAGGCGCTTCTCTGCCACTTCCGTTAGCACCTTATCCCGCTGGTACGTAAAATAAGCATAGGCAATCCGGTTGGAACGGCCTACACGCCCACGCAGCTGATAAAGCTGGGACAACCCCATTTTATCGGCATCATGCACGATGAGTGTATTCACATTCGGAATATCTACCCCCGTCTCAATAATGCTGGTGCTGACCAGTACATCGTATTCACCGTCCAGGAAGTCCAAAATGGTCTTCTCCAGCTCGGATTCGGACATCTGACCGTGACCCACGCCCACCTTGGCATCCGGCACAAGCGCATTGATCTCGGCGGCCATTTCCTGAATGCCCTGTACGCGATTATACAGGTAGTACACCTGTCCTCCACGTGCCATCTCGCGTTCAATCGCCTCACGCACCAACGTTTGGCTGTGCTCGACAACATAAGTCTGCACGGGAAAACGGTTTTCCGGCGGTGTCTCAATGACCGACAAATCGCGAACCCCGAGCATAGACATATGTAGCGTACGCGGAATAGGCGTAGCCGTTAACGTCAGCACGTCCACATTCGTTTTCAGCTTTTTCAGCTTTTCCTTGTGCGTCACACCAAACCGCTGCTCCTCATCGACAATGAGCATCCCCAGATCCTTAAACACCAGATCCTGCGACAGCAAGCGATGGGTGCCAATGACAATATCGACCGTCCCCTGACGAACCCCTTTAATCGTCTCATTCTGCTCCTTGCGCGAACGGAAACGGCTCAACACCTGAATGTTGAACGGATACCCGGAAAAGCGCTCACGGAACGTCTCATAATGCTGCTGTGCCAAAATCGTCGTCGGTACTAACACGGCCACCTGCTTGCCCTCAATAGCCGACTTAAACGCAGCGCGGATGGCAACCTCTGTCTTGCCGTAGCCCACATCACCACACAGCAAACGATCCATCGGACGGCTCTGCTCCATGTCCTTCTTGATCTCTTCAATTGCCCGAATCTGGTCACGTGTCTCTTCATACGGGAACATATCCTCAAATTCCTGCTGTTCCGGTGAATCCTTTTCAAAAGCAAAACCCGGCGCTGACTGCCGTTCTGCATACAGCTTGATCAAATCATCAGCAATATCCTGAACCGAGCTGCGAACCTTGCTCTTCACCCGTGTCCATTCATTTCCGCCCAGCTTGTAAATCTTAGGTTCCTTGTCCTCTGAGCCGACATACTTCTGAATTAGGTCAATCTGCTCAATCGGTACAGACAGCTTATCGCCGCCCGCATAGAGAATGTGCATGTAATCCTTATGGATACCGCCAACCTCCAGCGTACCGATCCCCATGTACTTCCCGATCCCGTGATTCTGGTGTACGACATAGTCGCCCACCTTCAGCTCGCTATAGCTCTTAATCCGCTCTGCGTTGTCCACATGACGGCCCTGCTTGCGTGCTTTGCGCTGCTTTTGCGAGAACATTTCGCCCTCAGTGATCACTGCCAAATGAATAGATGGCATCTCAAAACCACTTTGCAAATTGCCGATAGCCATCGTTGGCTCATCAATACCGTAATCCTGAAGCACCCGGCGCATCCGATCCAGCCGCTCGTCTCCACTCGCCAGCATCATAACCTGTGTGCCCGCCTTGCGCCAGCGATCCATTTCCGCCTTGAGCACATTCATTTGACCGTGGAAATCCTGCATACCCCGGCAGATGAAATTCAAAATATTTTGCGGCTGTGTATGCGGAACCTGACGGAGGAAGATCGACAGGAACAACGTCTGGAATCTCCGGTTATACAGCAGATTGTCCGCGTTATCCGACAGCTCTAGCTGCGGTAACGTTTTACCGTTTTGAAGCAAATGCAAATTCCACTCGGACTCATCCCGTTCAAGCTGCTTGGCTGTTTCCAGCATCCGCGCCGGCTCGTCAATGATCAGAATGGTGTCTTCCGGCATGTAATCTGCCAAGGTTTTGCGTTCGGGATACAACAACGAGATATATTTATAGATTTCGTCAAAATACACATGCTCCCGCAGCAGCTCAATTTCGCGGTGAATCTCCTCTTTCAGATGCAGCTTGGCCTGACGGTCTGTCATTTTGCCGAGCTGCTCCTCCAACAGAATCGCAGCGGCATCTGCCGCCTGATCCATACGAGCGCTATCCGCGATGACTTCCTTACACGGCGTTACGATAACTTCCTGTACCTTTTCCACCGAACGCTGATCTTGCGGGTCGAACATACGGATGGAGTCAATCTCATCATCAAACAGCTCCACGCGGTAGCCCCAACGGGTTGTCATCGGATAAAAATCAATAATCCCGCCACGAACACTCATCTCTCCACGTGATTCTACACGCTCCACCCGCTGGTACCCCATCTCGACCATATGCAGCAAAAACGGCTCCAGTTGAATCGTTTCGCCTTCTTTCAGCTCGATTCGGGCTTCACGCCACGTCTCTGGGAGCGGCAGCAAACGCCGGACACCAGAAAACGGCACGACAACAATCCCACGAAAACCCTGGGCGCATCGTATCAATACTTCAATTCGTTGAGATAGCGTCTCCGGGCTGGATATGGCGGCTTCAGCAGCCACCAGCTCATTCGAGGGGTACAACAAAACCCGTTCAGGAGGAAGCGCTTCCTGCAAATCATCTGCAATTTTTTGAGCGGCAAACATGTTGTGCGTCATGACCAGGATCGGTCGTCCGGTATCTTCGGCAAGCGCGGCCACCAGTACCTGTCGGGAAGAGCCCGACAAACCAGATATGAGCTGTTCCTTCATGCCTGATGATATACCTGCTGCAATGGATGCATAATCAGCATCCTTGGTAAAAGCCTGAATAAGTGCTTGTAACAAAAAAGGCACCCCTTTATGCTTATAAATAGTTGCATGTAAATTTATTCACAATAACGGCATGTAACTGAACAGCAACAGGTATTACACGCTTACTCTGGGGAAAGCAGCAAACCGAAAAAGAAGCCTCAGCAATGCTGCCAAGGCTCCATAAGCGGGATTGCCGCTTCACCTCTCAAGCTGGTACATGAGACCAGTTGAATACCTGTTATTGGAGCGGATTTACGAGCAGGCTTAGCTCCGGATTATTTTCCAGCGCCTGGTTGCAATGCTCGCAAATGACTTTGACGGTCACTTCACCGCCCGAATTATACGCTATTATATCTCTACGTTCGGCAGGGGTCAAGGAATGGAAGCCCAACCTTTCTTCGGTTATTGCAGCGGAATCAATCCGTCCCAAGAAAGTTCGACAATGTCTGCATACATAATTCACAATCATGTAATGTATATGCCTCCTGAAAGTTTTCTATACCTTTCAGTATGTCCAACAAACTCCCATTTAAGCCCATCCTGCCTGTTCCAGACCTTACTTATTGAATTCAGCCATGGTCCGTTCAAAAGGATGATCCAAGCTGTATTCCAAGGCATCACACGTGTCCTCTATCATTCCAGCCAGCAATTCCTTCTCCTTCTTAGGAAAGGTTCCCAGAACGTAGTCCACAATGGCGTATCCAGGCTCAGGGCGGGAAATACCCATACGAACCCGATTAAAGGATTGTGTGCCGGTATGCTGGATAATCGACTTGATCCCGTTATGCCCGCCTGCACTACCTTGATAGCGGAGTCTTATTTTGCCGACTTCTGTATCCAAATCATCGTAAACCACGACCAAATCATCCATATCCGCTTTGTAATAGTCCATATAAGCACGCAGAGACTCGCCCGAGAGATTCATATAGGTCATCGGCTTGATCAGCACGGTTTTTACTCCGCCAATATGTCCTTCTCCAATCAATGCCTTACATTTGCTTTGGTTAATCTGGATGTTATGACGGGCGGCCAGAGCATCCAGCGCCATAAATCCAACATTATGTCTCGTTTTTTCGTATTGGGGACCGGGGTTGCCCAATCCTACAATCCACTTCATAAACCGTGACACCCTCTTTCGAAGTCTTGATTTTTTGGTAAAATAGTTATACTGAACAGGAAGGTGCGTGCTGGTATGCTCAATCAGGGTGATATCCTCTTATATGAAAGCCATTTTCTATATCATTTAAAACATTCGGTTCCTGTCCAAGTCTATGACGGGAATGTACATATCCAGATTGGCATCATTGCGCGTTTTAACGAGCATTTTGTCGAAATGGAAGACACGCTATACAATCGTCAGTGCTTCACGTTTATATCCAGACCGGGCTTTTAGCCTGACATGCTGATAGGGGTTACCTTTTCCAGTTGGAAGAGGCAACCCCTTTTTTTAATGAGCCAGCGCTTATTCGATTTCAAACAGTTTGCTGATTGACAATTCCTCATGCACACGGATAATGGCTTCTCCCATTAATGGGGCCACAGATAATACCTTCAGCTTGCTTGTCGGATTGGGGTGAACGATTGGAATGGTATCCGTCACGACCACCTCTTTTAACGGTGAATTCTCCAGTCTTTCCATAGCAGGCCCGGAGAGCACGGCATGCGTACAGCACGCATACACGTCCGTTACGCCGCCTTCCTTGAGCGCATTCGCGCCCAGCACGATGGTTCCCGCTGTATCAATAATGTCATCAATCAGAATAGCAGTTTTACCCTCAATATTTCCGATGATGTTCATTACTTCACTTACGTTCGGCTCAGGACGACGTTTGTCGATAATAGCCAGCGGAGCATTCAGGAAATCCGCTAACTTCCGCGCACGCACAACACCACCGTGGTCAGGGGAAACGACAACCGGATTTTCAATCTGCTTCGAACGGAAATACTGGGCCAGAATTGGCGCGCCGAACATGTGATCCACCGGAATATCAAAGAATCCCTGAATTTGCATCGCATGCAAATCCATACTAATTACACGGTGAGCACCCGCTTTTTCAATCAGGTTAGCGACAAGCTTCGCCGTGATCGGATCACGCGAACGTGCTTTCCGATCCTGACGGGCATAGCCGTAATATGGCATAACGACATTAATGCTTTTGGCGGAAGCCCGCTTGAGTGCATCAATCATAACCAGTAACTCCATCAAGTTGTCGTTAACTGGCAGACAAGTCGACTGCACAATGTATACGTGGCAACCGCGCACACTTTCAGACAGCTTGATTTGGATTTCACCGTCACTAAACGATGTGGTATGGGATTCCCCCATTGGAATTCCGATGTAGTCCGCAATCTGGTGGGCCAACTTCGGATTGGAGTTACAAGTAAATATTTTGAGTTTGGAATCGCAATAAGTCATTTATAGAAACCCTCCGTGCTGATTCATTCATTACAGATCCAACGGCTTGCTGATTAAGGTTATTCCGATCTTTTCTTCTTCGCTTTGGCACGCGCGCGGATTTTATCCGCATATCCGGCTTTGTTCTCTTGACGCGGTCTGGCAATGGCCAGATCGTTATCAGGGACAGCATGTGTTACGGTGGAGCCTGCTACGACATAAGCACCTTTTCCGATCTTAATCGGGGCGATCAGATTCACATTGCTGCCAATAAAGGCATCATCTTCAATTTCTGTAATAGATTTATTATACCCATCATAATTAACCGTTATTGCCCCACAACCGATATTAACGTTTGTACCTACCTTGGCATCACCGACATAGCTCAAATGGGACACCTTGGAATGATCACCAATAGTCGCATTTTTCACCTCAACAAAATCACCAATCTTCACATGCTCGCCCAGCTTCGCACCTGGACGCAGGTAGGCAAATGGACCCACAGATGTGCTGCTGCCCACTTCGGCTTCGTTCAACACCGAATGCTTCACCGTTGCGCCCGAATGAATCAGGGTGTCCTGAATTTCAGTCTGCGGACCAATCACACAATCTTCGCCGATTTGCGTTCGGCCGCGCAGCCATGTGTTCGGGTATAGCACGGTATCGGAGCCAATGACAACCTCACTCTCGATGTAGGTAGAGGACGGGTCAATGATGGTCACACCGTTCAGCATATGCTTGCGCACAATACGTTCCTGCATGTATCCCTCAGCCACTGATAAAGCAACCCTGTCGTTCACACCGATGGATTCCGACATATCATCTGTTAAATATGCCTCAACCTTCTCGCCTTCGCCATGCAAAATACCAATGACATCTGTCAGGTAGTATTCCTGCTGTGCATTGGTGTTGGTTACTTTGTCCAACGCTGCGAACAGCTTGGCATTATCAAAGCAATACGTTCCCGTGTTGATTTCCCGAACAGCATCTTCCTCAGGTGAGCAATCCTTCTGCTCCACGATCTTGAGCACTGCTCCCGCAGCATCACGGATGACCCGGCCGTACCCCTTAGGGTCGTCCAGCTCAGCGGTCAGAATCGTTGCGGCAGCTCCCCGACTCTCATGTAGCTGCACCAAGCCCTCCAGCGTTTCCGCTGTGATCAAGGGGGTGTCTCCACAGATGACGATGGTCGTACCTTTCTCCTGACCGAGCAAGTCTTTGGCCTGCTTGACAGCATGCCCCGTTCCCAACTGCTCTGCCTGAAGCGCATATTCTGCCGACGGTCCCAAATAAGACTGTACCGCTTCCGCACCGTGACCCACGATCACCACACTGCGGGACACTCCGATTTCACGAACCGTGTCGAGTACATGACCGACCATCGGTTTCCCGCATACCGGGTGCAGAACTTTATATAATTTGGATTTCATACGTTTTCCCTGCCCTGCGGCAAGAATGACTGCCAACCTTTCCAACAAGTCCAACCTCCTATCCTGAAAATAACAATTTCCCTTTGGCTAAAACGTTAATTTCCAGATCAGATTTTTCTTACCTTTTCACAATCCTCCTGAAAAATAACGGCGAACCTTTAGTTAATGGCTATTTTTTCAGGCCAGCTTGTGCTGGACATTCATCCCCCGGGACGCATTGCTGCTCGATCCCTGTCTTATGAAAAAGTCGCTTCGGCAGCCCGGATGGCTCCAAGTTGCCTTAAAACTGACTGTTAACTCATTAAAGAATATATCTCATTCCAGACAAAAAGAAAAGAGAGCCACAGTTTGTGGCCCTCTTTTTCTTTTGTACCCCAATCTTGCTTTAGGCGAATTAAGCGCCTTCTTCAATAGCTACTTCTTCATCCACCGCCGCGCGTTCGTACTCAGTAAGTACAGCAGCCTGGATCTTCTCCCGGGTTCCTGAAGATATCGGATGAGCGATATCGCGAAACTCTCCGTCCGGGGTTCGTTTGCTAGGCATAGCCACGAACATCCCGTTATTACCGTCGATAACCCGAATGTCATGAACAACAAACTCGTTATCAATCGTAATGGATGCAATCGCCTTCATTCTTCCTTCTGAGTTCACTCGGCGGAGTCTGACATCCGTAATCTGCATGTGTGTTTCACCACCTTTTTCCAAATAGGACTTGGTGTATACATTCCACACAGCATTTCGAATTCCTTCTTTTTTTGGACAAATGGTATCCTAAATTCAGGTAATTTTTTTGAAAAGATTTCTTTTCGACATATTTAGGTATTTTTTGATGAATTGTGACATTTTACTGACCTGTAGACTCATCAAAATAATTCCCCAGCTTGACTGTAATTTGCTTGCTTCGGGAATCGACCGTGGTCAGATTCGCCAGTGAAATATAATCGTGCAGCAAGCGCTCTTCGTTCTCCACCTCGCCCGATTCTACCAGCACACCTACTCCAGCTACCTCAGCATCAAATTCAGCCAGCAAGTCGACCATCCCCTGAATCGTACCGCCTGCCTTCATAAAATCATCCACGATGAGTACACGTGATTTCTCGCGCATAGCACGTCTGGACAATGACATCGTATGCAGGCTCTTTTGTGATCCTGAGACGTAATTAATACTCACTGCCGAGCCCTCCGTCACCTGATGGTCACGCCGTACGAGGACAACTGGCAAGTTTAGCTGTGCTCCGGTTGCATATGCAAGCGGGATGCCTTTGGTTTCCACCGTCATAACCACATCGATCTGTCTGTTGGCAAATGCAGTAGCGAATATTTTACCCGCCTCATTCATCATCGCCGGTTGGCCCAGCAGATCCGACAAATACAAATACCCTCCGGGTAAGATGCGATCCGGTTGCTCCAACTGAGCACACAGATCATTCGCAAATGTGAGCGCATGTTCCTTGGATAGTCTTGGGATCAGCTTAACGCCCCCTGCCGCTCCCGCCAACGTCAGAAGCTCACCAATACCTTCATCCTCAAATACTTCCTTGATAATGGCCAGGTCTTCGCTTATGGACGATTTAGCCGCCCCATAACGATCCGCAAAATGCGTAAGAGGCACCAGCGTATGCGGCCGTGACAGCAAAAATTGTGTCATTTCCACCAATCGTGAGCTTCTTTTAAGTTTTTTCACAACAATTCCTCGCGATCTATTCTTCTCCTGCCGCCCGCTTCGTACAGTAAAAGCACCGGCGGACTGGCCGGCTGCTGGCGGAATGTAAGTGATATAGTAAAATCCGAATATTTAATAGTAAATATATCATCTTCGTACGTATTTGTACAACAAATACCACTAAAATTAGAAATAAATAACCAAAATCAGGTCAAAAGTCGTACTGCGTATACATCCTTGCAAAATCCTCTGAGTCCGTTATAGATGCGCGGTACTTTGGCTTCCTTCGACACCAGCCCGAACACCGTAGGACCACTGCCTGACATCAGCACCCCATCCGCTCCCAGTCGGATCATGGAGTTTTTAAGATGCTCCACCTCCGGATGCAGCTTGAGTGTGACATCCTCCAGTACATTCCCGAGCGCATTACACACATCGGTAAAAGAAGCGTTAAGGATCGCTTGCTCCATCTGCCGGGCAGACGGATGATACGTGATCTGATCCGCTTTGACGCGTCCGTACACTTCAGCCGTCGATACATTGATCGGCGGCTTCGCGAGAATCACCCAGCATTGGGGCGGATTCGGAAGTGGCTTAAGCAATTCCCCGCGCCCGCTCGCTAAAGCTGTACCGCCTGTAATACAGAAGGGCACGTCAGAGCCAAGCTCTGCGCCCAGTACTCTTAATTCAGCATCCGAGATGCCAAGCTTCCACAGCTTGTTCAGCCCACGCAGCGCTGCCGCGGCATCACTGCTTCCGCCTGCCAATCCTGCGGCTACCGGGATATGCTTGTCCAGATGGATATGCACGCCCGTAGAGACATCATAACGTTCCTTAATCAGACGCGCGGCCTGAAAAGCCAGATTTTTCTCATCTAGCGGTATGTACCCGGCTTGGCTTGAAATAATAATCGTATCACGCGGTAGCTCAGACATCGTCAAACGATCGGACAGATCGACCATGGTCATAATCATTTCGACCTCGTGATACCCATCATCCCGCTTACGTAATACATCAAGCATTAAATTGATTTTCGCCGGTGCTTTTTCGTATATTTTCAAGGCGTTCACCCACCTTCAACTTTTCCCTCAAGACAGCTTAACATATTATATCAGACTCAGCCTGTCAAGTCATGAGGTTCAAAAAAGCGGAGATCACCCGGTATGAACCGGATATCCCCGCTTTTTCGTCAGCACCGCCGATGGCTACGATTTGCGGGAAGCTGCCTGCTCTGCAAGCTGAATGGCCCGCTTGACCATATTGCCTGCATCCTTGGCTTTAATGCCTCCCCAGCCCTCTTCCTTGACCGTATCGTAAAATCCAAGATCCTTAGCCAGCTCGTACTTAAGCTCTTCCGACATGACACTTCGTCTTCTTCGACTCATGCATACGCCTCCTTCGGCAGTGGAATAAGGAAGATCATTCCCGCCTTAGTGTGCGCAGAGACGCGATGCTTCATCCTAATACAAAACGGCCTCGTCATTTGAAATGACGAAGCCGCCGTTAAACCTGCAAAGCCGGTATAGATTACATAAAATCAATTAAGGTGTGTCAAAATATTCGACACTTGTATGGGAGTCGGGATCATATACAGTAACTTCCACCGACTCAGTAAGAATGTCAGCATAGCTGTAGGAGACACGTTTGAACGTTTGTTGCTCCTGATCCAGCTTGACGATAAAAACAGAAGGGTACGTTTCTTCCAAGACACCAGTTCGTTCGACGGTCTTACGGCGTCCGCCGTTAGCCCGCAGCAAAATTTTTTGCCCTACATGTGCGTCGAGACTGCGTTTGATTTCCAACAGCGTATTTTTAGCCATTGCCTAACGACCACCTCTTTCCTTGTCCATTATAACGAATTTTAGAGACAATGTCAAATCAAGCTAAATATTATATCAACACGAAAAATAATTTGTCAATTTAATTTTTTGCGAACAGGAATATGCGTATAAAAATGCCAAAAAGCCCCTGTAATCAGAGGCTTTTTATCCACGCAAATCCTATTCAACAGGTTTAAACCCTAGATTGCAGAAGGCGTTACTTTAAGAGTCGACAAATTTTCGAGCTTGGGCAGACCGATACGATAGCTTCCCCGGGTTTCGATACCGCCTACGCCACGGCTGCCACTTATCGTCTGATGAAACAAGTCACCCATGTTGACTGTATCACGAATCGACGTAAAGGCTGCCTTGGCAGCCACATATACCGGGTCCAGCGCGTGAATCAGAATGCGCCCTGGCGAACTGGCAAAATTCGCTCCTGCACGCAGCAGCGCTTCAAAATGGGACTGACATGCTCCCGCCACAATCGTCAGTGAATCCAGATGACGCTCATATTGTCTCGCTACCTGGATCGCCGCCACAAAATTTTGCGAATTTTTATAGCTTTTCAGGCTATATAAATCATAAGGCTGCGGCTGCTTCAATACCCCGTCGTGTCCGGTAATGACTACGATATCCGGTCGAATACGGGGAAGCAGCCGATACAACGTGTCGGCCATTGCCGATTCATGTACATGATGCCCCTCTGCAGGAACGCGGAGTTGCTCATATAGGTTGAGACATTTTCTCAAATAGCCAGCATCCCCATCCAGATGAAGTACCTTGCCGGGCATTTCAAAATACGTCGACTCCACCGGATCACTCCACTCCCCGATCAAAGCCGCCTGACTGCGGGCAGCTTGCTTCTGCCGTGCCTGCTGCAGCAGATGGAGAGACTCATCCGCCTTAATATGGGCTTGCCGTGTCTTCCCGCTAATCTGGTCAGCAGGCACCTTGACCAGATCGTTCACGGGGGAATCGGCAAGCAGCCGAAATTCCGTCCCTTTAATGATCACTTTATCCCGCTGGATGTCCTCAACGCGAAACGTGACATCTCCGCCGTACGATTTTCGAACGACCAAGTCTCCTAAAATCATCACACTGTATCACCCCTCCCATATCGTATGGGTGAATGCACAGTTTGGTTCCTTATCCATGCTCAGGAGCTTATGCAAGCCAGCCACAACCGTGCAAAGCGCAACCAGACGCCCTCTAACTGCTGCTAAGCGATCACTTGTGCGTCAGGTTAGGAAATCCCGGCCTCCAGCAGCACAGCGCTCAGACGCGCAAATTCCTCGATGCTCAGCGTCTCGCCCCGACGGGAGGGCTCTATGCCTGCCTGAAGCAACAGCGGCTCCAGCGTGTCCCTGTTCTCTTTGGTAAAGAAGCGGCTTTTCAGGTTATTCGAAATGGTCTTGCGACGTTGAGCAAAGGAAGCATGAACGACTTCGAAGAAATGCTGCTCGTCCACCACCTCTACCGGGGGCACTTCCCGCACACGCAGACGGATGACCGCCGATTCTACATTCGGCTGAGGAATAAACACCGTATTCGGTACGATGCAGACCAGTTCAGGCTCGCTGTAATATTGCACTGCAATACTCAAACTGCCGTAATCCTTCGTCCCAGGAGACGCAGCCATACGCTCAGCCACTTCCTTTTGGATCATGACGACGATATTCTCCAGAGGAAGCTTGTCCTCCAACAGCCTCATCAGAATCGGTGTAGTGACGTAGTACGGCAGATTAGCGACGACGCTCACTTTACTGACCCCGGCAAAATCGGAAGCGAATACCTCGCACAAATCCAGCTTCAGCACATCTCCGTGGCGTACCTTCACATGCTCATAAGGGGCCAGTACCTCTTCGAGAATAGGTAAGAGCCGCTGGTCAATCTCGACAGCAGTAACTACCTTGGCTGATTGCGCCAGCTTCTCGGTCAAAGCGCCAATCCCCGGACCGATCTCAAGTGCACCCTTCGTATCGTCCAATCCCGCAGCATTCACGATCTTGTTCAGAATATTTTGATCAATCAGAAAATTTTGTCCCAAACTCTTTTTGAACGAAAACCCGTGCCGCTGAATAATCTCCTTCGTGCGCCGCGGTGTTGCTATATCTTGAATCCCTGTCATACGGATATCACAATCCTTCACTTTCAATTTGTGCCAGCGCACCGGCAAATTCCTCACGGCTGATCTGGAACACAGCGAGCCGTTTATGTAGCTGCTTACCGTTACAGTAACCAATCCCCAGCACATTACCCAAAGCCATACGCCGTGCAGCAGCATTTGGGTGGGTGATAAGTCCGGCGTCAATCAGATCCGCCCAATCGATTAGAGGATCAGCCCCTTCCACCGTCGTATGCACCCGTGCGAGAGCGTGTCTGATCGCTTCAGGCGAGGCATTCTCTACGCCAATATCCCCTTTGCGCGTCGCTTCCGCCTCTGGTATAAAGGCCTGCTTGCAACCGGGCACCTTGGAGGCGATAATTTTGCGGATGCGCTCCCCTGCATGATCGGGATCGGTCAAAATAATGACACCCCGCCGCTCCTGTGCCAACGCAATTTTGCGCAACGTCATTTTATTGATGGCGGAGCCGCCCGTTTCTATCGTATCCGCCTCGACAGCACGGCGAATAGCCACCGTATCATCCCGACCCTCTACCACGATCACTTCCTTGATCATTTGCGTTTCCCTCCACAACTACACAGTAAGCTATATTCATCTTTCCCTGCTTTTGAAAACAAAATAAGAAGAGGATATCCTCTTCTTAGCATGGCATAACTATGATGTTAATAGTATCGCATTGACCCAAACATATACAACACGTTTTTAGTTAATTTCAGGCTTCACTGGTCCAATCACATATACGGTTTTTCCGTGCTTTCGACCAAACTGATTGGCTTGACTTAAACTCTCATAATACACATCGATTTTGTGGCCTTTAATCGCGCCACCGGTATCCTCCGCACGGCGGAAGCCCACCCCTTCAATATACACCCACCAGCCGATTGGAATCACACTTGGATCGACAGCAATGGTGCGCCCTTCCGTGACACGCGTGCCGGATGCGGTACGTGTACCGATACCTGACTCCTGTGAGGAATACGCCGTCATGGAGACGTTTTGTAATACTTTACTGTATTTGAAATTCACACCTGCTTTACGGACAGCATTGCCCGAACTAACCCGTGTTGCCTTAACAGCATCTTCGGGACCGACGGAAGCAGCCAGAACGACCGGTTTTTTCTTCGTTCCTACCGCAATCACCTTATCCACACGATTTTGCGCGACTTCCTTATTTACCAGTTGCTTGGATACCAATTTTCCGTCATGGTATACCTTTTGAACATGCTGGACCACAACACCCGTTTTACCGCTTTGGATGACCCGATTATCGCCTTTATAGAGACTCGGATCGGCCGTTTTGATGACCTGATAAGGCACCTGTTGCTTCTGTTCGACCTGCTGTTTCTTCACACGGACGATTTTTATGTCCATGTTAGACGAAACAGAGGCATCCAGAGCAGGGTAAACTTTATCATTTGACGATAATTTATAGCCCGAGGTGCGAATGGCACCCTCTACTGTATTTTCTGTTGTGTACAACTTTTTCGTCTCATTGCCTGAGGATACTTTGACCTGATTGGCACGTTTGATAACTACGCGATCCCCATCCTGAACTGCTCCGTTCAGCGGCATCGAAACCGTATCATGCGGCTGAAGTGAAATCGAATGCTCTTTGAGCAAATCTTGGAGCTGGGATTCCCGGGTTTCTACCGCAGATGCCTTACCGTCGATGACAAAAAAGACCTGTTTTTTAGATTGAGTGTACACCAGAATTGAAATCATAATCGTTAGTGCGATTAGAAAAATAGCAACCAAAGCAGCCTGGCGCACATTTTCTTGCTTCCAACGCAATACGTAAGACATGCTGGATGAGCGTGACTCATGGGTCTCCTGTTTTTGGAAAATGCCCATTTCCTCCGTCCTCCTTACATAGCCCGCCGTCTGGAGTAAGACATAGTTGAGATTGACGTGACTATAACAGATTTTCTACAAGACAAGCCCGTACTGCGACTGTCCTGCACCATGTACCCGTCTTCGCGGCATGCTGTCCTCCCCTGTTTAATCACAGTATGATGACAGATTTTCTTTTATTCACAACAAAAAAAGCCAGAGAAAGAGACTAGAGAGCTCTTTCGTGGCTTCCGACATGTGCGAATATGCGGAAAAATCATGCACGAGATGGCTTCTCTCTTGTTACGCTTACGGGGTTAGCTGTCGGGTTCGGACGTAGAGAGACGCCCTAGCTTGGGTCAACCGCTCATGGCGGTTGCCTTCACATTCACCCCGAAGACCCAGAAAGAAATCGAAATACGGCCCCTCCACCTGTTCAATCCCATCCGGGAAAGGAATCTAGGTCGAGCCGGCTGGCGGAAGAGACGTTCCCTTCTTGCCCATACACCGGACGTACTGTAAGCCATATCGGTTCCCCCGTTCCCTGTAAAAGGGACTCAGCGAGACTGGTTCATGAAATGAGCTGTTGGTGTTTACATTCAAACAACAATTCACTGAAAAGATGATATCCTGTTTCTATGCATGTTGTAAAGCAGGTTTCAAGTACATTTTCTAAAATATTCGGTTAAAATATTGTAATATTCTCGAGTTTCCTGCAACAAATTCATGATTAGCTTCGTCTATCTCATTATTTTGATTGATTTCTTCACTTTTTTACTTAATGTCAAATCGTTCCAGGGCATTTCGGGTCGTTATTGACACTAATTCCTCCACCGCTATTCCCTTGATTTGGGCAGCAGCCTCTGCGACCAGTCCTACATGTGCGGACTCATTTCGCTTCCCGCGGAACGGATGCGGTGTCAGGTAGGGCGCGTCCGTTTCAATGAGCAGACGGTCCAGCGGCACCTGTGCCAGTACCTCCTTTGGCTGCTTGGCATTTTTGAACGTTATCGGCCCGCCAAAAGAGAGGTGAAAGCCCATATCCAGCACCATTTTAGCCGTCTCCCAGCTCCCGGAAAAGGAGTGCATCACTCCGCCTACCTCACTCGCTTTTTCTTCACGCAAAATCTTAACAATATCTTCATGCGCATCCCGGTTATGGATGACAATAGGCATGTTCAGCTCACGAGCCAGTCCAATCTGCTTGCGTAGCACCCGATGCTGTACATCCTTCGGCGACGTGTCCCAATAATAATCCAGGCCAATCTCTCCGATCGCCACGACTTTTTTATGACTGCATAACGATGCAATCCATTCCAGATCGCCCTCCTGCATCGTGATCGCATCCTGTGGATGCCATCCAATTGCCGCATAAATAAAATCATACGTTTCGGCCAATTTCATGGTAGACGGAATGGTCTCACGATTAAATCCGATATTAATCATTCGGGTCACTCCCGATTCGACAGCGCGTGCTATAACTTCTTCGCGGTCTTCGTCAAATTGCGGCGCATCTAAATGAGTGTGAGTGTCGAATAAATTCAAGGTTTTTTGTCTCCTTTATTACTTTATTTGGCATATAATTGTCTATTGTTTGACAAAATAATTCCTTATTTCGGCAGGAAGCTTGTCCTTTACCCCATCCAATTTGTTTTGGGGATAGTACATGTGATATTTTCCCCGGTGAATGCCGCTAATGGAGCGCACAATTTCCGACACTTCGGAAATTTCTCTCACTTCTCCTTTACGTCCCAGCAGTAAAATCTGGTTGTCCGTCGAGCCACCCTGCCGAAACACATCATAAGGAAGATCCGTCGGAAAATCAATTTCCAGATCATATTCCGGGTGCAAACCAACCAGCTCCAGCGCTGTCCGAATGTTGTCAATGGTATCTGTATCCATATTTTCGATCTCTACATATTTATACAGCTTGCGATCCATAAAACGGGCACTCAAATCGCTTAAAATCTCGTCCTTTTCCCGTTTCCACTGACTGAACACTGTCTGAATCAAAGACTCGTCGAGCATCAAATATTGTTCCACCGTAAGCTCTCCCCGAAAGAGGTCTGGGAATGGCTCCAGCAGAAAACTAAACTCATATCCGTTTCTAAATAGCTCCTTCGCCCGCTTGAAAATTTTACGTAATAAAATTTCCGAGCTGCGTGTCACAGGATGAAAATAAATTTGCCAATACATCTGATAGCGCGACATCAGATAATCCTCTACCGCATGCATGCCTGACTCCTTCACAACAATTCTTCCATTATGAGGACGCAGCAACCGTAAAATACGATCCAAATCTATGGTGCCATAATTGACGCCTGTTGAGTGCGCATCCCGCAGCAAATAATCCATACGGTCCGCATCCAGTGGGCTTGTGACCAGGTTTACGACAATCGGCTTGTCGTACGTTTTGGCAATTACCGCAGCCACCTTCGCAGGAAGCTCCTCATCGACTTGCCGCAGCACAGCGTTAATCTCTGTATTCCCCAATACAATCCGGCATGTCCAATCCTCGTGATTCATATGAAAGGCTTCTTCTATAGAATGGGAAAACGGGCCATGCCCCACATCATGCAACAAAGCTGCACACAATGCGACTAAACTTTCTTCCTTCGGCCAATCGGAAAATTCATCGCGGTCAAATTGGGAAATAATACGCCGTGTAATTTCGTACACACCTAACGAATGCGAAAAACGACTATGCTCCGCTCCATGAAACGTAAGATAAGATGTACCCAACTGCCGAATACGACGCAAGCGTTGGAACTCTGGAGTATTGATCAAACGCCATATCACTGTATCCTGAACATGGATATAGTTATGTACCGGATCCTTAAAAACTTTTTCTTCACTGAGTGGCTGGTGCAAGATATCAACTCCTTTAATATTCTGAATAATGGATTAAGATACAATAAAATCCTAAACGATTCCCTTCATTCGACACAGCTTGTCGTAATTTGTCGAATTATAGCTTTTCAGCATTTCCAAATCGACAAATGGCCTAAATCATCAATAAAATAAGGTAATACACACGCATCATGCTCTTTATTCTAAATACTTTTGCATAATTAATCTGTTAGCACATTTTTAAGGTTGACTGTTTTGGGAATCGTTGGTATAGTAAATATCAGAAAAGAGAAAAATTTGTCGAATCATGACACTTATATTATTTTAAACGGCGAGAGGAGCCTGATTTATTATGATGAAATCCACTGGTATTGTAAGAAAAGTTGACGAGCTCGGACGTGTTGTTATTCCAATCGAATTGCGCCGCACATTGGGTATTGGCGAAAAAGACGCTTTGGAAATTTATGTTGATGGTGAACGCATTATGCTCAAAAAATACGAGCCTGCTTGTATCTTCTGCGGCAACGCCGAGAACGTAATTTACTTCAAAGGGAAAATTGTTTGCCAAGATTGCATCTCAGAAATTCCAACACCTGTGACAAACTAAGATTTTTAGTATATAATAGACTTATAAGAGATTGTTAATTCTAACCTTTTTCATATATACTCCTTGTTGCCTTCCACGGTTTGAACCCAACCGTTGGAAGGCCCTTTTTTGTTTCGGGAAGTTTTCATAAAAGCGCGTTATATACATCCCTTTTGGAAATGGAGCGGTCGGTAGCTGTACGCTTCATAGCGTCCTTGCGTGTCAGCCCTTCTGTCTCATAATGCGCAACGTGGGCCTCCAAAGATAAGGACTGCCACCATGCCTGTCGCTCCTCTTCCTCTTCTGCTTCGTTTTTCCCTTCAACTACCAGGCAATATTCACCAAGCGGTGGATGCTCCTCCAGTCTGGCAAGGCATTGCTCCGCCGTTCCTCGTATCCATTCCTCATGCAGCTTGGTCAACTCACGTGCAAGCACCACTCTGCGTTCCCCCAGTGTTTCCTTCAATACCGTCAACGTCCGTGCAATACGATGTGGCGATTCATAAAACAGGATCGTGCCGTGAGATACCTGAAATGACTGTAGCAACTTCTCCAGATCCTTTTTCTCCCGTGGAGGGAATCCGGCAAATGTAAATCTTTCCGTATTCAGTCCGGAGGCAATCAAAGCTGATAAGGCTGCGTTCGCCCCAGGAATAGGAATAACGCTAATTCCCACTTCCAGCGCCAGCTTGACCAGATCCGAACCCGGGTCCGAAATGGCCGGCAGACCTGCATCGCTAACCAATGCTAAATTTTTTCCTTCCATTATATAACGTATCAGCTCAGGCCCACTGGCAGCTTTATTATGTTCATGATAGCTGAATAGCATTTCCGGCGTGATGTCAAAATGTGTGAGCAGTTTGCGCGTCTGCCGCGTGTCCTCCGCCGCTATAATACTGCACGATTTTAAGGTGTTAATCGCCCTAAAGGTCATATCATCCAGATTACCAATCGGTGTCGCAACGAGATACAGCTTGCCCGATTCTTCTCCGCTGGTTATAAAACTTTTTTGCACCGCTGCCTTCACAGTAAATCCCCCTTGCTTACTTCTCCATAGATATCCCTTATTTCCTGAGTATAATTCCCATTCTCCTGATATACAATGAGCGGGGGCAACAGACGAACCTCCGGCTTACCATCACATAGCGCCTCGATGAGCACCATATTCGCCTCCATATGAGCTCGTGGGTGGACAAACCGAATCCGTTTCGGCTCCAATCTGTTGGCACGCATCAGGGTTATAATCTCACCCAGCCGTTGCGGACGATGAACCATCGACACTTTTCCACCATTACGGACAAGCCGTGTACACGCCTGAATCACCTCTTCCAGTGTACAATGCACCTCATGACGCGCAATCGCCTGATGAGGGTTTAGCTTGATATCACTGCCATTTAGCGGCATATAGGGGGGATTTACCGTAATTGCATCATATACACCATGCCCCGTGATTTGGACCAGCTCGCGCAGATCCCCTTCCCGAATCTGAATCGCTGCCTCCAGTCCATTCAGGCTGACGCTGCGTCTAGCCATATCAGCCAAGCGCGGTTGAATCTCAATTCCTTCGATAACCGCTTTAGTTCGTGTCGTTAGCAGCAGGGGGACGACCCCGTTGCCTGTACACAGATCCAAAATTTTTCCACGCTGCGGAATACCGGCAAACCGCGCCAGCAAAACCGCATCCATGGAAAAGCTGAACACCTCATCACTTTGGATAATACGCAAATTATGTGACAATAGATCGTCAATTCGTTCAGACTTCTGTTCATTTTCGTACATAGCGCTCTCCCATCTTTTTATCCCAAATCGTTCTAAACCCATACTTCCTTACAAAAAAGCCGTAGGCACCTTGCTCCTACGGCTTGTTTTTATTTATTCAAAAATGACAGACAGAAAAGGCAATCGCCTTCCGTTCGCAAATGTCCGTAATACACGTTGCATATATGAAATCCTTCATGATACAGCCTCGCCAGATTGTCGTGGCCTTCGCCCACAACCTCGCCCGTTTCCTCTTCATCCTTAATGACGATCGGAGGAGAAAGCCTCGGCCTTTTTGCCGTCTTTTCTTCTCTGGAGGTTTCACGCTTGAGCATCTTGCGCACCTGTTCGTTTTCAATCGTTAGTCGTTGATTTTCCTCCAGCAGCTCTTTTACTGCCAGTTTCAATTCACCCAGATCGCTATGCAACTGTCCCATTTGGGTTTCCATTTCGTGAATACGCGCAAAAACATTTAATTTATCCAAGTTTCCACCCCGAAGCAACCTAATGGTTTACTTGACGACTACATCGTCCATTGGAAGTTCCTTGACCTTGCTAATCTCAAACAGTTGAACATGCACTGTACGATGGCCAGCATTTACGCCTACAACTTTGCCTTCTCCAAGAGAGGTGACGACCATCTTGCCAACCTGCGGCAATTCTTCCTTCATACTCTCGTAGTTATCATGTTCGAACTTGAGACAGCACATCAATCTTCCACACAACCCGGAAATCTTCGTCGGATTCAGCGACAAGCTCTGATCCTTCGCCATCTTAATGGATACCGGTTCAAAATCTCCCAGCCACGAAGAGCAGCACAGGATACGTCCGCAAGGACCGATCCCGCCCAGCATTTTAGCCTCATCCCGTACTCCGATCTGCCGCAGCTCAATCCGTGTACGAAAAATACTGGCTAAATCCTTTACAAGCTCCCGAAAATCCACGCGGCCCTCTGCCGTAAAATAAAAAATGATCTTATTGCGGTCAAATGTAAATTCCACGTCTACCAGCTTCATTTTAAGGCCATGGTCTTTGATTTTATTTAAACACGTACCGAATGCATCCTTGGCCGCCAATTTATTCTCTTCTACAACAAGGGCGTCATCATCTCCGGCAATACGGATGACTTTCTTTAAGGGCAGGACAACGTCCGAATCATTTACTTCTTTTTTGCCCACCACAACCTTGCCATATTCAATACCGCGCGCGGTTTCTACAATAACGCAGTTTTCTTTCTCCACCGGAAGGTCCAGTGGATCAAAATAATAAGTCTTGCCCGCCTTCTTGAAACGGACACCCACTACACTATACAAAAATTAACCCCCTTGTATGCCACTAAACCTCATTTGAAGCCGACATGTACGAATGGCCGCAATTGAAGTCTCACTGTCGCACAAACCGGGAACCTGGCGTCGCGGATTGTGCAGAGTGGAACAAGCGCGCCTTCCTGTTAGCCGGTGATGGAACCGCTTGTATAGGACAACCCGATCAGAAGCTGCTCTACGCACAATTGACCATTGACGTGAAAACGGAGCTTCTTCCTGCAATTCGCGGCCAAATCCATATAAGAGACCCATTGTTCCGTGCTGCGGGTGATTGCCAATTTGGAGACGGACTCCAAATGATCTATGAAAACAATGCTTTCGTGCCTTCCGTAACGGAAATGAAGCATATCCTTGAACCACAAATGAAACAGATGAAACAGAATATCCAGGTGTTCAGAAAGTCCAGTTTTAAAAATCTTCTGTTGAGCGAGAATAATGGACGAGCTTCCCCGGCTCATGGACTCCTTCACTAATTGTAACACTACGTTTCTAATTTCTGCAAACCAATTCTGCTGGAGAATTTCTCTACATGATTCCAGTCCAGAGGCAATATGAACCGCCGACCGGACAAGTCCTGCTGTATAGCCTTCCCCGATTAAGGCCTGCATCATTACTTCAGGCTGCAAAGCATGAAAAGGAACCTGCTGCGTACGTGATTGGATCGTGGGCAGCAATGCCTGTCCATTTCCCGAAATGAGTATGCCCACCACAGGCATTTGAGGTTCCTCCAAAAATTTAAGCAGGCTGTTTGCAGCTTGCACTGTCATGGTATCCGCCTGCTGGATAATATATACCTTCGGATTGGCGCTTTCCGATTTATAAGAGAATATGCGCTGAAGTCCGCGAATCTGGTCAATTTTGATCGTAGCTCCATCCGGCTCTACGATAAACAGATCCGGGTGATTGCCGTGCTCTACCTTACGGCAGGACAGACACTCACCACATGCATCATCCGTCATTCGTTCACAAAATAATGCCTTGGCAAAGGTCTGCGCCATCTTGATCTGTCCGCTTCCCGGCGGTCCGCTAAATACATAAGCATGGTTGACCGCCTCATTCCGAAGTGCGCTTTGCAGCATTTTTTTAGCTATATCCTGCCCCATTATATTTTGGAAAGACATATTTCCTCACCTTCTCTCCTGAAAACAACTGTTATCTATCAGCAAATAGTTGTCCTTCAGGGCAGCTTTGCTGCTATTTTTCCATATCTCCAACCGTTTCCTACCTGAATATAGTCAAAAATAATCTGCTAGCATCATCAGCAAGCAGATTATTCCTTCGTGGCGACAGCCCGTTTGTATTCGTTTATGGCAGAAGTCTACATTTAAAACGAGAGATTAATCAGCAGCCCTCTAATTTCACCGACTCCTTGCAAAAGCTCAATCTTGCCTTGCTCAGTTTCGAGCAAATCATCTGCCATCTTGAGCAACAGCTCATCCACTTCATCAATCAGCTTATATCGTTTGCTGCGTCCCCGACGATCCCAGCCCTTTGTGTCCTTCATCGACACGCCACGCCGAACCGTATCCTCCAGAAACCGTTTAACCAGCATTTTATAAGCCTTCAGCTCACGAATCGTCATCGAGCGTGCCAGACGGTCTCCCTGCATCTGAATTTCCTTGAAGCGACGGTTTAGTTCCTCCTGCGATGCCTGCTGCCCATTTTGCTGCATAACATCGGAAAAGCTCTTGGACTGGATCGGCTTCGCATTCATTTCATTTGTAGACAACGTACTCTGTAAAGGGCGATAGCCCGGATTTATTTTCATATAAACCTGCTTTCCCCCCGAATACTTCCGCTTTTTCCCTTCATAAACAGCTCAACATGGAACTGAGGGAAACCAGCGGCCTTCCAGGGACCGCGCCTTGGCGCTACCGTTATAGTGGATCTGTTCCTTACTCCCATGATACGGGCAAGAAACAGGTAATTCCCCTATCATATCGGCAGAATAGGTCCTATTGTGTAGATTCAGAAGTGCTCAAAACGGTCTACAGGCATCACGAACACCGTCGCTCCGCCCACCTGTACTTCAACAGGCAAAGGCAGATAGGAGTCAGTCGTACCGCTCATAGGGGTAACGGGTGTGACTAGCTGTTCACGTACCTTGCAACTGCTGCGAATGACATTCATCAACGAGTCCACCTGATTGTCATCGACACCGATCATAAATGTCGTATTCCCTGCTCGCAAAAATCCGCCTGTACTCGCCAATTTGGTAGCACGGAAATTAGCTTTCACCAGTCCGCTGGATAATCTGTTACTATCCTTATCCTGCACAATCGCAATAATCAGCTTCATCCTGTATTCCTCCTTCAAGCCATATTAGGAACAAGCTAGTCCCTAGCTCAATTTTACCGTATATCCTTCGACAATTACATGCTAAAGTTTTGAATAACCCGCTTTTTCAGCAAATCCTTCAATACTTGCTCTACCTGCTCCGGTGCGGGAGATGCATCCACAATCGTAATTCGCTCCGGAAATTTGTGGGCCAGCTCCAGATACGCCTCACGTACCTTGTGGTGAAAGGATATGCTTTCCATATCAAGGCGATCCATTCCCTCTCCCCGGGATGCATTAATTCTGGCCAATCCCAACTCAGGCTCGATATCCAGATAAAATGTAGCATCCGGCTCCCAATCATCTACCGCAAAACGATTAATCGAAGCCACTTCCTCAATTCCAATGCCTCTCGCAAATCCCTGATAGACCAAGCTGCTATCCACAAAACGATCACATAATACGATAGCTCCCTTTTCAATAGCCGGCTTTACCTTCTCCACCAGATGCTGACGCCGGGCTGCCGCATATAGAAGCGCCTCTGTCCGGGCATCCATACTTGTATGGGCAGGGTCCAAAATGATAGAGCGGATCTTTTCCGAAATTTCGATCCCACCCGGTTCTCTCGTCGTAATAACTGGATAGCCTTCTTCCTCCATAAACTTAGCCAGCCGTTGGATCATCGTTGTTTTACCGGAGCCGTCTCCCCCCTCCAGCGTAATAAAAATTCCTTTGCGATTCATGCCATTCCCTGCTTTCCAGCCTGAAAAATAAGAGTCACCTACAGGCTCGTATGCTTCTTTTATTCAGTCTTCTTTATTGGTTAAGTCTCCAACATCTAATCTTTATTTTAAACGGAATACCCGAATTGTAAGCAACCTATCATCTGCTGCCCCTTGCCATTTGGCTCCCAGCTCACGGAGACGTCTCATTCGTTTAACTATTGATTCCGTGATTGTTTCTCCTGCGTATAACAGTGGAATACCTGGAGGATACGGGATAATCATTTCCGCAGCCACCCTGCCCGCAGAGTCCTCAACAGCTACTACCTCCATCTGATCCGGTTTAACCGGTTGAAGCCCAAACTGCACCGGACTAGAATAAACCATCGCACCATCATTGTTCCACGTGGAAAAATCTAAATCCAGTCCACATTGCTCCTTCTGCATAGAACCCGGCCCACCAGCCGTCTCCTTAAACCGTATATCATCATTTATATGCACAAGAGCCTGCAACAGGTGATTAGCATCTTTAATCATGGAGCCTAAAGTAAACAATAAAACAACATGTTTTTCGTCACTCATCTCCGGAATACAGCCATACGCTTCCAACTCACGCTTTAGGCCAAAGCCATCCAGTACACCAAATGTATCATACAACACCATTTTAAAAGGGTCATGGATCGAATATCCGTCTGCTTCTCCCTCATCCCTCTCCAAGCGCTCAGAAATGCCCTCTTGGGCTCCATTCTCCTGATGTGCTAGCTGAATAGGCTCTACGAGTCGAAAGCGTGGAAGCAGCTTCAGACCTTTTCTAAAAGCATCTGCTGCCGCCAAACCTTCCGTAAAGGCATTCGTCCCATGAACCGCAATATGCCGCCTTGCCAAATCCAGAGAAGCCATTAACGGGTATGAAGGGCTGGAGCTTTGCACCATTGCTAATCGCTGACGAAGCAGCTCCCGGTTAATCCATCCTCCCTGCACGTGTAGCATGGCCCCCATAGTCATGGCTGGTAGCATCTTATGTGTCGATTGAACGACCACATCAGCCCCACAGGACAAAGCAGAAGCCGGCAAACGGGGATGCAGGCCGTAATGGGCACCATGCGCCTCATCTACCAGCAGGGGCACATGGGCCGCATGACAAGCCTTAGCTGTCGCTGTCAGGTCATGTCCCATCCCGTAGTAGTTAGGCATGGTAATCAGTACCCCTTTGGCGGAAGGATAGGCTTTTAATGCGGTCTGTATCGTATCCGTCGATGGAGCAACCGCAAGCCCGCTGGTCGTATCTATTTTCGGCTCCAGAAATACCGCAGCAGCCCCAGACAGCATAAGACCATTCAGGACTGACTTGTGTACGTTTCTCTGTACCAGCAGTAAATCCCCCGGTTTCGTACACACGGTCAAAATCATTGCCAAATTACCGACTGTACTTCCTCCAATCAGCCAAAAGCTTTCCTCTGCACCAAAGCACATCGCCGCCAGCTCCTGGCCCTCACGGATCACATCCTCAGGGTGATGCAAATCGTCCAGTCCGGTAATTTCGGTCGCATCAATAGACATTACTTCTTTCAAGAGAGATGCAATATCTTCATTTTCATATACTTGTCCATTTTTGTGGCCAGGCACATGATAAGAAGCATTGTCCTGAGCCCGGTAACGTAATAGAGCTTCCATTAATGGTGCGTGTGAAGCCTTTTTCCCCATCATTCTGCAATCCTTCCGAAACAAAGCTTTATATCTACCCTATTTTATCGTAAAATCAAGCGGAATCCTACTTTTACTCACAGAAAAAAAAGCCCGTACCGACAGGCCCTGGAATACTAACCCTTTAAAGACTAGCTGACAAAGGATATTATGCATTTTTCTGTACCCAAATTTGCTTTAGTTGATCAATAAAAAAATGATATTTGGCGTCTGTCGCATCCGTGCGCACCATTTCAGCCTCACACGCATCACAGATAAACTCGGAAACGATAAAGATGCCTTCATGCTTGTGTTGTCCGCATATAATGCAGCGGTGGCCGCCTTGATCATGCATATCCATCCCACCCTTGTTTCTTTTACTATTAGTATGGGGCACTTTCTACTATTTTAAACCTTTTCATAGCCCAGATCGACGATATACTCTATATATATTCCATGTGAGCCCTTATGGTGTTTGTACCGACATGTTTAAAAAACAGCCTTCTATGCCGATATAATAAGAAAAGCTCCTGCATATGGATACCCTTTCATTGGAGCCGTTGCATACTTCATTCGTGATAGCTTTTCCCTGTAATTATAGAAGAGGTTGGCTCACACGAGAAGCCGATCATTCTATAGCCTTACCCAAGCGATTTAGTGCTTGTCAGAGCCGCATGAGCGCAGCACCGTCCCTTTTTCCGGCTGTGGGCGGTCGAGAAGCCACTTGTGATGCAGTAGATTAATGAAAGGACTGTTTGCATGACAGAGGAAACCGGAACCAAAGCTACCTACTATCACTACAAGCTCATAAAAAAAATCAGTATTCCGCGTCAGCTGATATGGAGTCACATCTCGTTGCCTGTTATTATGCTTCTTTTCCTGCTTCTTGCCTTTTCATGGACCAGCCTATTTTTGTTTGCTTTAGCTTTTTTCTTGACCTTATGGGTACACTTCGTGATCTCCCGATCTGTACTGTTCATAAGCAAAACAGCCTTCCGCAAGCGCTGGGCTTTTCACCGCAAGCTGCCCTGGCTGGGTTATATGACAGACCAGTACATAGGCTACGGCCTCTTTCGCCGTGTGCATATACATACGCTATGGATCGGCATCTGCTTGTCCGCTGTATTCATTCTCTGGTCTCCGCCAGCCTTTACTGTATCCTTGCTCTTTTGGCATCTGTGGCTTATTGCGCCGCGCCTATACATCCTGAGTCGTCTTACAGGCGAAAGGAAAGATGGCATGTTGAAGTTCACCGACGAAGATGCCTCGTATTATCAACAATAGACTAGCTATTCTCTATCCGTATAGATAGGAGCTTATACTCGATCTGGCATATATCCATGAGCTAGAACCCCATATCAAAAAAGGAGCAACCCCATAAGGTTGTTCCTTTTTATTCCCCTCACCATTCCACACTACCATCTTTAACACTCTCGTTGGATTGTCTAACCCTTATTCTCTATCCTACCCTTAAGCTCCGAGCCAATCTGATATGCCAATATAAAAAAGGAAGCCCCATCTACTTAACAGCAGTTTTGAGTGCTTCCTGATATCCAGCTTCATTATTCATTATGCACAGCGTCTATCTGCTACATTTGAGGTCGTCTGTGACTTACTTAAACCAACCCCCTATGTCCGCAACCCCTGTATCCAGTGGGGAACCGTAACATCATTAATTAAGGTCCACACTTTTGCTTTTCGCAGCAGCTTTACCATCTTTCGGGACCAATACAGTAAAAGAACCATCATGCACAGATAAGTGCACCATATGTTTATTTTTCAGGAATACTTTCTGGTTAAAGGTCGATAGATTCGGTTCTTCTGTCCAGCCCCAGGCTGCAATTTCCTCCAGATAGGGGGCTGGCAAGCTATCACTTTCCTTCAAAGCCGGTAAAGCATAGCGTACATAGTCCATATCCGAGTTGCTGCTGGCCCGATCGGTTTTACTCGCTTCTTTAGGGACCGGAAACGTTTTTTCATTCGCTGCCCCCTCAAACGATGTCCAAGAAGGCTCCTCTGTCCCGCACCCGGTAAGAATCGCGACAGCGACACTGAATAGCACCAAAAGAGCAAGCCATTTATTTCGCCGCATGATCTTCCCTCCTTACCAGCTTGATTCACTATACAAACCCTATTCGAGAATTTGCATAATTCTGCAAGAACGCAGCGCGTGTATATGGGATTCAGTACCTATATTATACCGGGTTTCCTCTAACATTCCGTAACAAAAATGTTACCTTCTTTTTGTAAGAACATTTCTAAAATATACGTACCAAAAAAAGAACCACAATCTCAAGGAGATCATGGTCCTTCTTCCTTTTGCTTGGCGACGTCCTACTCTCCCAGGACCCTGCGGTCCAAGTACCATCGGCGCTGGAGGGCTTAACGGTCGTGTTCGGGATGGGTACGTGTGGAACCCCTCCGCTATCGCCACCAAACATGAATTTGTAAAACAAATTCTACCGTATGGGTATTCGGTTCATCACTAATCGTGTGAATGAATAGCCATGCGCTTTTCTTCAAGGTGTTACACCCTGAAAACTGGATCCGAAACTCCATTGCATTCTATCCTTAGGATAAGCCCTCGACCGATTAGTATTGGTCAGCTCCATGCATTACTGCACTTCCACCCCCAACCTATCTACCTCGTCGTCTTCAAGGGGTCTTACTAATTGGGAAATCTCATCTTGAGGGGGGCTTCACGCTTAGATGCTTTCAGCGCTTATCCCTTCCGTACATAGCTACCCAGCGGTGCTCCTGGCGGAACAACTGGTACACCAGCGGTACGTCCATCCCGGTCCTCTCGTACTAAGGACAGCTCCTCTCAAATTTCCTACGCCCACGACAGATAGGGACCGAACTGTCTCACGACGTTCTGAACCCAGCTCGCGTACCGCTTTAATGGGCGAACAGCCCAACCCTTGGGACCTACTTCAGCCCCAGGATGCGATGAGCCGACATCGAGGTGCCAAACCTCCCCGTCGATGTGGACTCTTGGGGGAGATAAGCCTGTTATCCCCAGGGTAGCTTTTATCCGTTGAGCGATGGCCCTTCCATGCGGTACCACCGGATCACTAAGCCCGACTTTCGTCCCTGCTCGACTTGTAGGTCTCGCAGTCAAGCTCCCTTCTGCCTTTGCACTCTTCGAATGATTTCCAACCATTCTGAGGGAACCTTGGGGCGCCTCCGTTACTCTTTAGGAGGCGACCGCCCCAGTCAAACTGCCCACCTGACACTGTCCTCGTACCGGATCACGGTACCAAGTTAGAACCTAGATACGATCAGGGTGGTATCCCAAGGATGCCTCCTCTCAAGCTGGCGCTCAAGTCTCTTAGGCTCCCACCTATCCTGTACAGATCGTACCCAAATTCAATATCAAGCTGCAGTAAAGCTCCATGGGGTCTTTCCGTCTTGTCGCGGGTAACCTGCATCTTCACAGGTATTAAAATTTCACCGGATCTCTCGTTGAGACAGCGCCCAAGTCGTTACGCCATTCGTGCGGGTCAGAATTTACCTGACAAGGAATTTCGCTACCTTAGGACCGTTATAGTTACGGCCGCCGTTTACTGGGGCTTCGGTTCATAGCTTCGCCCCGAAGGACTTACCACTCCCCTTAACCTTCCAGCACCGGGCAGGCGTCAGCCCGTATACTTCGCCTTGCGGCTTCGCACAGACCTGTGTTTTTGCTAAACAGTCGCTTGGGCCTTTTCACTGCGGCCCCCTCGGGCTATTCACCCTACCGAGGCACCCCTTCTCCCGAAGTTACGGGGTCATTTTGCCGAGTTCCTTAACGAGAGTTCTTCCGCGCGCCTTAGAATTCTCTTCTCGCCTACCTGTGTCGGTTTGCGGTACGGGCACCTTCTCCTGGCTAGAGGCTTTTCTTGGCAGTCTGAGATCATGACCTTCGCTACTGTAATTTTCGCTCCCCATCACAGCCCAGCCTTACGATGTGCGGATTTGCCTACACACCAGCCTCACTGCTTAGACGGACATCCATCAGTCCGCGTCACTACCCTACTGCGTCACCCCATTGCTCATAACGGATTACGGTGGTACAGGAATTTCGACCTGTTGTCCTTCGACTACGCCTATCGGCCTCGCCTTAGGTCCCGACTTACCCTGAGCGGACGAACCTTCCTCAGGAACCCTTAGGCTTTCGGCGGATCTGATTCTCACAGATCTTTTCGTTACTCATACCGGCATTCTCACTTGAATGCAGTCCAGCGCTCCTTACGGTACACCTTCAACCCACATTCAACGCTCCCCTACCCCTGATGCAAAGCATCAAGCCATAGCTTCGGTGGCGTGTTTAGCCCCGTTACATTTTCGGCGCAGAGTCACTCGACCAGTGAGCTATTACGCACTCTTTCAATGGTGGCTGCTTCTAAGCCAACATCCTGGTTGTCTGTGCAACTCCACATCCTTTCCCACTTAACACACACTTGGGGACCTTAGCTGATGGTCTGGGCTGTTTCCCTTTCGACAATGGATCTTAGCACTCACTGTCTGACTCCCGGAACTAAGTCTATGGCATTCGGAGTTTGACTGAGCTTGGTAACCCTTGCGGGCCCCGCACCCAATCAGTGCTCTACCTCCACGACTCTTATTCCGAGGCTAGCCCTAAAGCTATTTCGGGGAGAACCAGCTATCTCCGGGTTCGATTGGAATTTCTCCGCTACCC
>NZ_CP192445.1:3247500-4007500 GCF_050626875.1 Paenibacillus sp. 8b26
ATCATTTCTTGCTGTCCATCGGTCAGCTTCACTTCGATCAGGGCATCATCTTCACGCAAGTTGATAGCGATCAGGCCACCCTTGCGGATATTAGCATAGTTATCAAGCGGTGTTTTCTTGATAATCCCTTGCTGAGTAGCAAAGAACAGATAGCTGTCCTCTACAAATTCCTCAATTGGAATGACCGCATTGATCGACTCGCCCTGCTCAATCTGAATCAGGTTAATGATCGGTGTCCCACGGGCTGTCCGGCTTAGATCAGGAATCTCGTAAGCCTTAATCCGATATACCTTACCCTTGTCGGTGAAGAATAACAAATGATGATGTGAATTCGTAATGAATAGATGCTCTACGAAATCCTCATTCTTGGTGTCCATCCCCACTACACCACGACCGCCGCGTTTTTGACTACGATAAGTAGTCACGGGAAGACGTTTAATATATCCGGTATGGGTTACAGTAATGATAACATCCTCACGCGGAATAAGATCCTCATCCAGAATGCTCTCTTCACCCACTGTGATTTCAGTACGGCGCTCATCTGCAAAACGTCCTCTCAGCTCATTAAGCTCATCGCTGATAATGCTGAGTACCAGATGCTCGTTGGCCAAAATTTCACGGTATTCCGCAATTTTTTGCAGCAACTCATTATATTCGTTCTCAATCTTCTCACGTTCCAAGCCGGTCAGGCGTTGCAGACGCATATCAAGAATCGCCTGAGCCTGTTCCAGAGACAGCGAGAAGCGCTCAATTAATCCTTCGCGTGCCGCTTCGGCAGTTTGTGAGGAACGAATCAGTGAAATAACCTCATCCAGATGGTCGAGGGCAATACGCAAGCCTTCCAGAATATGTGCTCTGGCCTCAGCCTTTTTCAGATCAAATTCTGTCCGACGACGAATAACTTCAACCTGATGCTTGAGATAATGATACAGAACATCTTTGAGGTTCAGAATCTTCGGCTCGTTATTTACAATCGCGAGCATATTGATGCCGAAAGTGGACTGCATTGCCGTATGCTTGAACAAATTGTTCAGAACAACGTTCGGGTTCACATCCCTGCGCAACTCGATAACGACACGCATACCCGTACGGTCCGATTCATCCCGCAGATCGGTAATGCCTTCAATACGCTTCTCGCGTACTAATTCAGCAATCTTTTCGACCAGACGAGCCTTATTGACTTGGTAAGGCAACTCATGCACGATAATCCGTGCTTTATTGCCAATCTCTTCTATGGTAGTCTTGGCACGCATGGTCACAGATCCGCGACCAGTCTGGTACGCCTGACGAATGCCCGACCGCCCTAAGATATAACCTGCTGTCGGGAAATCCGGCCCTTGAATATAATCCATCAGTTCCATTGGCGTAATGTCAGGGTTTTCGATTAGTGCTTGTACACCATCGATAACCTCTCCCAAGTTATGGGGAGGAATATTGGTTGCCATTCCGACTGCAATCCCGCCGACACCGTTCACCAGCAGATTAGGATAACGTGCAGGCAACACGACTGGCTCGCTCTCTTCACCATCGTAGTTTGGCATGAAATCAACGGTCTCTTTGTTCAAATCACGCAGCATTTCCATTGCAATCTTCGATAATCGTGCTTCGGTGTAACGCATCGCAGCCGCCATATCTCCATCAACGGAACCGAAATTACCGTGTCCGTCCACCAGCATATAACGCAAGGAAAAATCTTGCGCCATCCGAACCATCGTATCGTATACGGCCGTATCACCATGTGGGTGATATTTACCGATAACTTCACCGACGATTCTCGCTGATTTTTTGTAAGGCTTGTCTGGCGACATGCCCAGCTCGGACATCGCGTACAAAATACGACGGTGTACCGGCTTCAGTCCGTCCCGCACATCAGGCAAGGCACGGCTGACAATAATACTCATGGCATAATCCATAAAGGATTCGCGCATTTCCACTCCGATATCCCTATTGATGATTTGCGAGTTATTTTGATCCGCCATGCTGGTCCTCCTTCTCGTCCTTCATTCATTGCTCTCTATGTGAAAAGCCTAACAAGATACTGCCTATATACTCCGCTCTGTAAGCAGGATTTTGGCTGAAATCCTCATCTGTATAATTATATTACTTTCACAAAAAGAGCACAATTAAACGCATCTGTCCGCTTTACAGCGTAAATCTCTCAGAGATTGCCCTTCTGTGAGCAGCAGAATGACCCACGCATCTTACGGCTCACAGGTCCTAATCATGACAAATTCCCCCGAATTGGGGATTAGCCCCCACCCTGAAGGCCTTTTCCACATACAATACGTATACGGTCAGGGTTAACTGAGTACAATTCCGAAAAAACGCCGTATTTCTCTATTATATCATTGTTTTACGCACTTGTCCTTTAGTTTCCCTTGTTTTGTTCAAGCGTCGTGAATTCCAAGAACGTGACTTACATTTCCAAAAGAAAGGGATGAGAATACTTGTCAATTCAACGAGTATCCAGTAAGTGGACCAAAACAAATATCATTCTCCCCAATCCGTTGTTGTCCGCTTATGTACCGGAAACACGTTTGTATGCCATGGAACATTTGAATGAAATGCTGGCAGTGTACGGAACCGTCTATATTAAGCCGGATAACGGTACTTATGGGAAAGGGGTTATGCGTGCAGAGAGACTCACTGAGCCGCTTCCGCCAACTGAAGAGGGGATCATCGGGGAGAGAACGTGGTATATCCTTCGTTATGAGGTAGAGACCCACACCTTCGAAAATCTGGAAGACCTGCATAGGGCAGTTTCTCACCGCATACGGAAGCGTCCTTATCTAATTCAACGAGGAATCCCCCTTCTTCATCATGATGGATGTCCCTTTGATTTACGGGTATTAACACAGATGAACTTGAGAAAGCAATGGGAGACGACGCTCATCATAGGACGCGTAGCTGCTCCTGACAAAGTCGTCACTAATCACCACAGCGGGGGCACAGTGCGCTTTTTCAATGAACTGGTAGCTTCATATCTGGATGTAAAGGAAGCCGTACGGCTGGAGCAAAAATTATCGAAAATGGGCGAGCGGGTAGCTTGGCAACTGCAAAAAAGATATCCCCGTTTGAGGGAAATTGGTTTGGATATAGGCCTGGATCAGCAAGTCTATCCGTGGATTTTGGAGGTAAATACAAGACCAGCGATTAAAGTGTTCTCTTCCCTGCCTAACAAAAGCCTGTATCATAAAATATTCAGATATGCTGTAGGCTACGGCCGTTACACAGCATCCACGGGTAAGCCTGCAAGCGCTAAGAAAAAGGCGTAAGTGTTTGATATTAAATATTCAAATTCTCCGCGACGGGTTAATGACAAGAAAAGGGACGCTCATCTGAGCGCCCCTTGGTGAATTCTTTCAAATTAAAAATCAAGATTTTTCACGTACTTGGCGTGCTCCTGAATAAAGTCGCGACGCGGTTCAACATTATCGCCCATCAGGGTATCGAACAGCGTATCAGCCAGCATGGCATCACTGATGGTAACTTGAAGCATTGTACGGCTCTCAGGGTCCATAGTCGTTTCCCACAACTGGGTCGCGTTCATTTCACCCAAACCTTTATAACGCTGTACGTTGTACTTCGCATTTTCTCCGAATTCGCTGATGATAGCATCACGTTCCGCTTCAGAGTTTGCATAACGTACGACCTTATTGCGCTCTACTTTAAACAGCGGCGGCTGAGCAATATAGATATAGCCGGCGTCAATAATTTTACGCAAGTACCGATAGAAAAATGTCAGCAACAGCGTCCGAATATGGGCTCCGTCGACGTCCGCATCGGTCATGATAATGACCTTGTGATAACGAGCTTTAGCAATATCGAAATCGTCGCCAATCCCCGTTCCCATAGCTGTTACCATTGACCGAATTTCATCACTGGACAAAATACGATCCAAACGTGCCTTCTCGACGTTCAGAATTTTACCGCGAATCGGCAAAATAGCCTGAAAGTGACGATCACGGCCTTGTTTGGCCGATCCGCCCGCTGAATCGCCTTCGACGATGTACAGTTCGCTAATTGACGCATCCTTGGAAGAACAGTCTGCCAGCTTACCTGGGAGGGAACTGATCTCCAGCGCACTTTTACGGCGAGTCAACTCACGCGCTTTACGTGCCGCCTCACGAGCACGGGCTGCTTGTAATGATTTATCAACAACGCGGCGGGAGACAGACGGATTTTCCTCAAGAAATTCCTGAAGTTTCTCTGCGAACAGGGATTCGACAATCCCGCGCACCTCACTGTTACCCAGCTTGGTTTTGGTCTGACCTTCAAACTGCGGCTCCGGGATTTTGACAGAAATAATTGCTGTCAGTCCTTCACGCACATCGTCACCCGTCAAGTTGGCGGTGTTGTCCTTGATAAAGCCATTTTTACGCGCATAATCGTTAATAATCCGTGTCAATGCGCTCTTGAAGCCGGATTCATGCGTTCCACCTTCGTGGGTGTTGATGTTGTTGGCGAAAGAATAAATATTTTCGGTATAGCTGTCGTTATATTGCAGCGCAACTTCGACTTGAATCATATCGCGCGAGCCTTCGACATAAATCGGCTGCTCATGTAGCGCTTCTCTTTTCTGATTCAAAAATTGCACGTATTCACTAATTCCGCCCTCGTAGTGGAACGTATCACTGGTGCCAGTCCGTTCATCGGTCAAACTAATCGCAATTCCTTTGTTCAGGAAGGCCAGTTCGCGAATCCGCGTTTGGAGCGTATCATAGTCATATATGGTCGTTTCTGTAAAAATTTGATCGTCCGGGTAGAACGTCGTTTGGGTACCGGTTTCGTCCGTATCGCCAATGACTCTGACATCATACTGCGGAACACCGCGGTGGTATTCCTGCTCGTACAGATGTCCATCCCGTTTGACGTGAACGATCATTTTGCTGGAGAGGGCGTTTACTACGGATACACCAACACCGTGCAGACCGCCGGATACTTTGTACCCTCCGCCTCCGAATTTACCACCTGCGTGAAGTACAGTCATAACTACTTCCAACGCAGATTTTTTCATTTTGGCGTGTTCGCTTACCGGAATACCACGTCCGTTATCTGTAACGGTAACGCTGTTATCTTCGTGAACGACAACTTGAATGCTGTCACAATAACCTGCCAGCGCTTCGTCAATGCTGTTGTCCACAACTTCCCAGACCAGATGATGGAGCCCCTTGGCACTGGTGGAGCCGATATACATCCCGGGACGTTTCCGAACCGCCTCCAGGCCCTCCAGGACCTGAATCTCACCCGCATCATAAGACGGTTGATTCATAGACATGCCTTTCACCTACTTCTATAGATTCTATGGTTAAGCATTGGCAACAAACTGGTTTGCCCGCTTTTTGAGAGTTGTTGAGGAGATGGGGGAATAATACACCGTATTTTGAGTCACCACGATGGACTTGGCTTCCTCTTCACCAATCATCTCGACATGCTTTTGCTGTTGGGCGTGGTTCACGTACTGCTTGGAGATTTTAGAGGATTTTTTAATCGAGATATCGAAAATAGCCACAAGCTCTGACGAGCGGATGATTTTTTCTCCACCCAGATGAATATACATAGCAGTCACTCACTCCTTAGTGTTCCACATGCCCGTCGTGGACGTGATAAATGCTGGCATCCTTGAGTCGTTCTGCATTCAAGGTCTCAATGCCGGTTGCCGTGATAAAGGTTTGTACCTTGCTCTGGAAGGTCTCGATCAGTTGGGTCTGACGGTAGGGGTCCAGTTCGGATAGAACATCATCCAGAAGCAGGACAGGATATTCACCAATTTCCTCATGGATTAATTCAATTTCAGCCAGCTTCAAGGACAGGGCCGTCGTCCGCTGCTGCCCCTGAGAGCCATACGTATGCACTTCCCTGCCGTTAATGGCAAAGGCCAAATCATCACGATGGGGCCCCGCCAAAGTCATACCACGGCGGATTTCCTGTTCCCTCATTTGGGATAACTTTATCATAAATCGCTCCAATAAGACAGCTTCATCTTCTTCCTCCGGCTCACTGAAGGAGGGAACATAAGTTAATTTTAACTCTTCAGTACCTCCCGCGATCCCTTCATGAATGGCCTGAGCCCACTTTTGCAGCTTTGTTATAAATTGTTTCCGCTTTTTAACAATTTTAACACCGTGCTCAACAAGTTGCTCATTCCATACCTCCAGCATGAGCTGTACGGAAGCCATATCTTTGCCCCATGCTTGCTTGAGCAGGTTGTTACGCTGGACCAGCACTTTCTGGTATTGCTGCAAATGGTACAGATATCCCGGTGCAACCTGTCCAATTTCCATGTCAAGAAACCGGCGGCGTACCCCCGGTGTTCCTTTGACGATTTCCAAATCCTCAGGTGCAAACATAACGACATTCAGCGAACCAATAAAATCGCTCAGCTTTCGCTGCTCCAGGCCGTTGATCTTCGCTTTTTTCCCTTGTGTGGATAACGACAGATCCAGCCTGATTTTTCCGTATTTTTTATCCACATCCGCAGCCAGATGAGTGGAGGTAGCCCCGAAAGAGATTAACTCCTTGTCGCGCGACGTCCGGTGGCTTTTGGTCAAAGCTAGGACAAAAATCGCCTCTACCAGGTTCGTTTTGCCCTGCGCATTTTGTCCGATCAGCAAATTAACGGGCCCAAATTCATTCAGCTCCAGCTGTTCATAGTTCCGGTATTGCTGCAAAACAATATTGTTCACAAACACATAGGGTCCCCCTTGTTACTCCGCACCTAAAAGGAGTCCTTGCCAACCAGGCGATCATGCTCCTACTGTGATCTCGAAACTTCCGTTGTCCTCTACTTCTACGATATCGCCCGGGTACAGTTTTCTTCCGCGTCGTTCTTCCTGCTCACCGTTGACACGAACTTGTCCCTCCTGCAACAGAGCTTTGGCCATTCCCCCTGTAGGAACACAATCGGCTAATTTTAAAAATTGATCCAGCTTGATGTATTCGGTCTGTATAGATATCTGTTTCAAGGCTTGTTCATCCTTTCGCTTGCTCTTAATGAGTGACGCTACACGTTAGTTGGTGGTGCGATATGGCAGGATGATGTACAACGCATTGCTGGAGTCCGCCGGTTTTAAAATGATCGGGCTCATAATGCCGGTAAAAGCAATCGTCAGCTGCTCGCTGTCAATCACTTTCAGCACATCAAGCATATATTTCGAGTTGAACGAGATTTTGAGCGGCTCTCCCTCAAATTTGGAGACTGTGACTTCCTCACGCACTTTACCCAGCTCGGAGGAGCTGGAGGAAATCTCTAGGCCACCGTTTTCCAGCGACTGCATTTTTACAATATTCGTTTTTTCCTCACGAGACAGCAAATAAGCACGGTCGATGGATTCGCTCAAACTTTTTGTATCCACAATCAGTTCTGTTTTGTAGGAGGTTGGAATAATTCTAGAAGTATCCGGATACGTTCCGTCCAAAATGCGGGAATAAAACAAAACCCGGTCAATTTTGAATAGTACCTGGTTGTCTGCTACGACGATATCCACAAGCATATTTTGATCCGGAATAATCTTGCTCAGTTCATTCAACGTTTTACCTGCAATGACAACATTGCTAAAGCGCAAGCCTTCGGACGTTTCCAAACGGGCGCTGCGGGTGGCGAGGCGGTGGCGGTCCGTTGCTACAAATTTTAATTCGCCCTCAGCCAAATTCCACAATACCCCTGTCAAAATAGGTGTCGTTTCGTGAGTGGAAATGGAGAAAACGGTCTGTTTGATCATGTTTTTGAGCAAATCACCTGGTACAGAGATAACCTGATTTTCTTCAATGCTTGGAAGCACCGGGAATTCTTCAGGGTCCAGACCCACAATCTGAATTTCGGTTGCACCGGATGAGATGAAGGTTTGGAAATGGTCTTTTACCTCCATGCGGATCTCCTGAGACGGCAGCTTCTTGATAATTTCGACAAAGAACTTGGCTGGCAGTACAACACTTCCCGGTTGTTCGACCTGAACGACGGTTTGGTCACCATCCTCCATCGGAATAAAGGATTGAATGGAGATGTCAGTATCGCTGGCAGTCAACGTTACTCCCTGATGATTCACATCCAGCTTAATACCGCTCAAAATCGGAATCGTGGTCCGGCTTGATATGGCCTTGGATACATGTTGTATAGCCTCGTTCAATACGTTTTTCAAAATGCTGATCTTCATAAGTTCCTCCTACGGGTTTTAATCCTTCAAGCACGCGTTGACGCGGGCCTTATTTAGGTGATGTATATCTTTAAAATCTATTAGTAATAGTAATAGGCGCACTGAATATGTGGATAAGTCGGTGTAAGCCTAATAAAATCAAGCCTATCCACATGTGTATAAGTTGTGTATAGGCTCTGAACTTGTTCAGGTTGGATTTTTGATTTTTTCGATTAGGCTGTTGATAACTTTGAACAGCTCCTGATCCACTTGAATGGCTTTGGAGATTTTTTCGTGCGCATGAATGACAGTTGTATGGTCGCGTCCGCCAAAGGCTTCTCCGATTTTCGGCAAGGAATAGTCGGTTAGCTCGCGAGACAGGTACATAGCGATCTGCCGTGGAAAAGCAACAGCCTTTGTCCGCTTGCGTGCTTTGAAATCCTCCAGGCGCAGATTGTAAAATTCCCCGACTTGGTGCTGTATATCCTGAATGGTAATCATTTTGGGACGACTGGAAGGAATAATGTCCTTTAACGCCTCGGCCGCGAGATGACTTGTCACATCCTGATTGGTCAGGGAGGAATAGGCTACAACGCGAATCAGTGCCCCTTCCAGCTCTCGGATGTTCGTATCAATCTGGTTAGCGATATACATCATGGCTTCATTGGGAATATCCAGGTTTTCCGCTCTTGCCTTTTTCCGAAGAATTGCGATTCGCGTTTCCAGATCCGGCGGCTGAATATCCGTAATCAATCCCCACTCAAAGCGGGAACGCAGCCGTTCCTCCAGCGTTGGAATCTCTTTAGGCGGACGATCGCTTGAGATAATAATTTGTTTGCGTTCCTCATGAAGTGCATTGAACGTGTGAAAAAATTCCTCCTGCGTCGACTCCTTGCCTGCAATAAACTGAATATCATCAATGAGCAAAATATCAATATTGCGATATTTGTTCCGGAAACTTTCCCCGCGGTTGTCCCGAATAGCATTAATAAATTCGTTAGTAAACTTCTCCGACGACAAATACACGACCTTACTGGCCGGGTTGTGTTCCAAAATATAATGTCCGATGGCGTGCATCAGATGCGTTTTGCCCAGGCCTACGCCGCCGTACAGAAACAGCGGGTTGTAAGCTTTGGCCGGCGCCTCGGCGACGGCCAGCGATGCTGCATGGGCAAAACGGTTCCCCGATCCGATGACGAACGTATCGAATGTATATTTGGGATTCAGCATATGGGACACGGCTTCTTCATGTACGACCGGCTGCTGCTGAGGTTGTTGCTGAAGGTCGAACTCAGCTGGCTTGTTCTCTTCAATGACGAACTTGACCTCCAGCTGCTTGCCCAAAATTTCATAAACCGTTGCCCCGACTAGCTTGGTATAGCGGCTTTCAAGCCATTCCACGGCAAAAGTTGTTGGTGCGGAAATCACAATGGAGTGGTCATTCAGTTTCGCTGCCTTGGTAGCCTTAAACCAAGTGTCGTAACTCGGCTTACTCAGCTTGGTTTGTATGATGGATAGAATTTGCTGCCATAGTTCAGAGGTATGGCTGTCCACAGACGTCACTCCTTTTAAATCCTGACATTTTGCCGTTTAAGCTGCAGAGAGCTGCTCCCGGCGCTTCGGCAAAACGCCTAAAATCCCAAAAATGTTGTTGAAGGCCATAAAAAGACATACCGCCGCCTGAATCATGCGGCAGTGTGGTGAGAGAACGCAGCACAAAATGGTCCTGAAAAATAGCTAATGGAAAAATCCGCTGCTGATCGGCAGAAGAAGGCGATATTTCTCAGGAGGGAATGTGCGGCACGATCCGTTCTCTTGATCCCGCAGGCCAAAACGGGACTTCAATATGTCGAAATCAAATGAAAAATGTAGAATATATCCCCAGAATCCCGAATCCGCACAAAAATAAAAAGATGGATAAATTGAACTTGTTCACAACTTTATCCACAGGGTGTTGATAATATGGAGGGTAAAACAACATATTCACATTCAAAAGTAATATCATCATAGCAAAAGAAGCCTTGTATTTCAATGACTCGTGGTTATTTATCCACAAATTCAATCTGTTGTGTACAATTTTTATTCACAACACAAGATATTGTTTATAATTTGTTCAGTTTTCGACAATAACTCTTTTTCGTCTCAAAATGTTATGCACAGGTTATGACCATTTAAATCACAATTCAGATCTTTTTGTGGATCTGTGCATAACAGCCGTTGCCTTTTGGTCACGGAGGTCGTTTTTTCTGTTGAAAATTTCCGGTAACGTTTCCGACAATATTTTTAATGATCCGATTACGGTGCTTGGAAATATGCCGATCACAAAATAAAAGACGGTGTAAAGAAATTAGGAAGGAAGAACGAATCGTAAGGAACAGGAGAGGTGGAAGGAACGCAAAATGTAGACAAGCTGATATTGAAGGAGGAAGGTCGAAGAAAATTCACGGTAAAAAAGAGCAAAAGAGCGTGGGATAAGTGAACTGGATGAAAGAGCAAAATCTCTGGCGTAAAAAAATGAGGGAGAGGATTGCATGATTTTGGGGGAGGGGATTAAGCTGTACATTGACTTTGGCCGCTATTTATGGTTAAATGTACAAAGGTGTTTTTTGTGGAGATTGCTATGTTAGGTATATTCCATATAAAACGTATTCCTTGTAAGGAGGTGCAGTACAATGAGACCGACTTTCAGACCGAATGTCAGCAAACGTAAAAAAGTCCACGGCTTCCGTAAAAGAATGAGCACAAAGAATGGCCGTAAAGTTTTGGCAGCTCGTCGCCAAAAAGGCAGAAAAGTATTGAGTGCGTAATGCGTGCATAAAGACCACTACGGTGGTCTTTTTTTTCATAATGGAGGTATTCATGGGCCGGATCGTTCTCCCTGCGTCTGTAGAAATGCAGTGAAAAAAGAGGGAGAAGCACCGCATCCTGCTCTATATTAGATGAAGCTTTTGAAAATGGATGTAAAATAAGCGAGATTACCATGACGGAATGTTGTCCATACTTCTTACTATATAAGAGGTAAGGATTGGCTTGCTGGCATGTGTAAAAGAGATGAGCAAGGAGAAGCGCCGTGCAAAAAAAATTGCGTCTACGAAACCGGGCGGACTTTGGGCGCGTATACCGCCATGGCAAATCTTTTGCCAACCATCAGTTTGTGGTGTACTGGTTCCGCCGCAGAGAGGTAGAGCAGTTCCGCGTTGGAATTTCGGCCAGCAAGAAGATCGGCAACGCCGTAGTCCGTAACCGGATGCGCAGAATTGTCAAGGAAATTGTGCGTCATCATGAGCATGAATTGGTGGAGCAAATTGACCTGATTTTTATCGTCCGCAAGGGAGCGGTTACAATGTCGTATCAGGAGCTGGAGAAAAGCGTGCTGCACGTTCTGCGCAAAGCCTCGCTGCTCAAGTCTTCACGTCGATAGTCAGTATCTTTGTCCTACAGGATATGGTATGATTTACGTTGGAATGGATTGGTTAAGAAAGGGGTTATGAAGTGTCGCGTTTGAAGACTCAACGGGGGAAATGGTTCCTCCTGATTGCCTTATTGGCACTTGTTGCTGTGCTGTCGGGATGTGCCCAGACGGCCCACAATTCTTACACGACGGCAGACTTGGCCAATGGATCTTGGTGGCAAAGATATGTCGTTTACTGGTTTTCGTATGCGCTGGATACATTTGCTCAATGGTTCTCGGGAGAGTATGGCCTGGCCGTACTGATTCTGGTGATTATCGTGCGAACTATTATTTTGCCGCTTACACTCAAGCAAGTACGCAGTTCTAAAGCTATGCAGGCCATTCAGCCGCAATTAAAAGAAATTCAAGCGAAATACAAGGATACGCCTGAGAAAGTCCAGCAAGAGACGATGAGGCTGTTCCAGGAAAACAAGGTCAACCCGATGGCGGGCTGTCTTCCTTTGGTAGTTCAGATGCCTATTTTTATCGCGCTCTATAATGCCATTTACTATAACTCGGCATTGCGGGATCATGATTTCTTGTGGCTCCAGTTAGGTAAACCGGATCACTTCTTTATCCTGCCAATTCTGGCAGCAATCACAACATTCGTCCAAACCTGGATGATGATGAAAATGAATCCGACTCCGCAGCAGGGACCGATGCAATTTTTGCTGTACGTCTATCCGGTGTTGATTCTGTTCATGTCGTATAACTTCCCATCCGCTTTGCCGCTATACTGGTTTTACAGTAATATTTACACGATTATTCAAAACTATTTCCTTTATCGGAATAAGGATAAAGAAGTTGCGCTGGCCAATGTAAAAACAGCCAGTCTTACGAAAACAGGTTCCTCCAATAGCAATAACAAGAAAAAAGGTGGCAGAAACTCGAAGGGGGCTAAAAAGTCGAGATGACCAAAGTCGTGACTTCAGGAAAAACCGTTGAAGATGCTGTAAAACAAGGACTCTCCCAGTTGGGAGTAAGCCGTGAACGGGTAACCGTAAACGTGTTGGAACAGCCGTCAAAAGGATTCCTGGGGTGGCTGGGGGTCAAAAAGGCGAAGGTAGAGCTTACGCTGCTATCTGATCCGTCTCCCGAAACCACACACGCGGCTGAACATCATGTATCGGCTCAAGCGCCTGCCGTGGGACAGACTGTTGTTCCGAAAGTGGAATCTGTTATCCAGGAAGTACGTACGAGTAAGGAAGCCTCCACAGAACATGCAGACCCTTATAAAGAAGCTGTACGTTTTATCCACGAAACAGCAGCCGGAATGGGACTGGATGTGGAAGTGGATGTCCGTCACCGCAAGGATGAAAGCATACTAGATATATCCGGTCCGTCGCTCGGCATGCTGATCGGCCGCCGGGGACAGACGCTGGATGCATTGCAGTACCTGACGAATATCGTTGCCAACCGTCATTCTGACAAATTCATCCGGATTGTGCTGGATGCCGAGCAATTTCGCGCACGTCGGCAAAAAACATTGGAAGATTTGGCAGATCGGCTGGCAAACCAGGCTATTCGTTTTGGCAAGGAAGTAGTGCTGGAGCCAATGCCGTCACAGGAGCGAAAGCTGATTCACGCCAAGCTTCAACAGCATGCGCTGGTTAGAACATACAGCAAGGGGGACGAGCCGAATCGGCGCGTCGTCATTGCCAAAAAATAATCCGACGCAATGGCTCTCTGCAAGGTGCAGAAGCCATTGTTTTTTATATTTCTTGCTGAAACGGTTGCCGTCCTTGATTAAGGGCGGCAATGCCGTTTCTACTTGATAGGAGGTAGAAATCATATGTTGAGCGATACCATAGCTGCCATTGCAACTGCTGTTGGTGAAGGGGGGATTGCGGTTGTACGGGTCAGCGGCCCGGAAGCCGTCACGGAAGTGGAAGCTTTGTTTCGGAGCAAAACGCCTCTAAGCAAGGCTCCATCTCACACGGTACACTATGGACATATTATAGATCCTCAAAGCCATGAAAAGGTGGAGGAAGTTCTAGTTACGGTTATGCGAGCGCCACGCTCTTTTACAACAGAAGATGTCGTAGAAATCAGTACCCATGGCGGGGTTGTAGCCGTCAAACGGGTGATGGATTTACTATTGCTGCAAAATATACGTTTGGCCGAACCGGGCGAATTCACGAAGCGTGCTTTTCTGAACGGTCGTATTGATCTGAGTCAGGCGGAGGGAGTCATTGACCTGATTCGCTCGAAGTCGGATAAAGCTTTTTCAGTAGCTTTGAAGCAAGTAGATGGACAACTGTCACAGAATATCCGCCGTTTGCGGCATGTTCTGGTAGAGACATTGGCTCATATTGAAGTGAACATTGATTATCCTGAGCATGATGTGGAGTCTTTTACGTCTGAACTGATCAAGGATAAGAGCAGTCAGGTCATGGCGGAAATTGATCGGTTGCTGCATACAGCGGAGCAGGGGAAAATTCTACGTGAGGGCCTGACCACAGCGATTGTCGGAAGACCGAATGTGGGGAAATCCTCGCTGCTGAATACACTGGCTCAGGGCGAACGGGCGATTGTGACCGATATTCCGGGCACGACCCGTGACGTTATTGAGGAATATGTGACGATTAACAGCATCCCTCTGAAGCTGCTGGATACGGCTGGCATTCGGGAAACGATGGATGTGGTGGAACGGATCGGGGTAGAGCGTTCGAGAACAGCGGTCAGTGAAGCAGATCTGCTGCTCATCGTGATTAACGCCAACGAACCGCTGCATGAGGATGAAATGGCATTAATGGAACAAATCCGCGGTAGACAAGCGATTGTCATTATGAATAAAATGGACTTACCGGCCCAAATAGACCGGGATTTGCTGCTGCGTTATGTTCCCGAAGAGCTTATCGTACCGATGTCTGTAAAGGAAAATGAGGGAGCAGATCGGCTGGAGCAGGCCATATCGCAGTTGTTCTTTAGTGGTAAGCTGGAATCTGCCGATATGACATATGTCAGCAATGTACGGCATATTGCTTTGTTGAAGAAGGCTCGCCAATCGTTGGTAGATGCCTATGAAGCTGCTGATCAATTCGTTCCGATTGACATGATCCAGATTGATGTAAGATTGGCGTGGGAGCATTTGGGCGAGATTGTGGGCGATACGGCGCATGATGCGTTAATCGATCAAATATTTTCACAATTCTGTCTGGGCAAATAGGACATTCGAGTATGGCTGGTATAAGCCCTGCTATCGTTATAGATATACAAGAGCATATTCGGTATCAAGACTGAAGTGCATAAGGAGGTAAGAGAGGTATGGGATATCAAGGAGGCGACTATGACGTGATTGTCGTAGGCGCGGGCCATGCGGGTGTGGAATCCGCCTTGGCAGCAGCCCGGATGGGCTGTCGTACGTTGATGATTACGATTAACCTGGATATGGTCGCGTTCATGCCCTGCAACCCGTCTATTGGCGGTCCTGCAAAGGGGCATGTTGTGCGTGAAATTGATGCTTTGGGCGGCGAAATGGGCCGGAACATCGACAAGACGTTTATCCAAATGCGGATGCTGAATACAGGTAAAGGGCCTGCCGTTCACGCATTGCGCGCACAGGCTGACAAGTTCTCTTATCAGCATGCGATGAAGGAAACGATGGAAAAGGAACCGAATCTGGCCTTGCGCCAGGGAATGGTGGAAGAGCTGATTATTGAAGACGGTCATTGCGTGGGCGTCATCACGAAGACCGGCACAGAGTACCGCAGCAAAGCGGTTGTCCTGACTACAGGCACTTATTTACGTGGTAAAATCATTATGGGTGAGCTGATGTATGAAAGTGGCCCGAACAATCAACAGCCTTCGTTGAGACTGTCTGAGCATTTGCGCGAGCTGGGTTTTGATCTGGTCCGCTTCAAAACGGGTACGCCGCCGCGCGTGCATAAGGACACGATTGATTTTAGCAAAACCGAAATTCAGCCGGGGGACGATCAACCGAAGTTTTTCTCGTATGAAACGAAGTCTTCGGATAATGAGCAGCTTCCTTGCTGGCTGACTTATACTTCAGTGGAAACTCATCAGATTATTAATGATAATTTGCATCGTGCGCCGATGTTCTCTGGTCTGATTGAAGGAACAGGACCGCGCTATTGCCCATCTATTGAAGATAAAGTGGTGCGTTTCAGTGATAAGCCGAAGCATCAAATCTTTTTGGAGCCTGAGGGTAAAAACACATCTGAATACTATGTTCAAGGCTTGTCGACCAGCTTGCCTGAGGATGTGCAATTAGCTGTGCTGCGCTCGATTCCGGGGATGGAAAAGGTAGAAATGATGCGTAACGGCTATGCGATTGAGTATGATGCTATGGTGCCTACACAATTGTGGCCTACGTTGGAAACGAAAAGAGTACCCGGCCTGTTCACGGCGGGTCAAATTAATGGCACTTCCGGTTATGAAGAAGCAGCCGGCCAAGGGATTATGGCAGGCATTAACGCGGCTCGTAAGGTGCAGGGCAAAGAACCTGTCGTGCTGGACCGCTCCCAAGGCTATATCGGCGTTCTGATCGACGATTTGGTGACCAAAGGTACGAATGAGCCTTACCGTTTGCTAACCTCCCGTGCAGAATACCGTCTGTTGCTGCGTCATGATAATGCGGATCTGCGTTTGACTCCAATCGGGCATGATATCGGCCTGATTACGAATGAACGGTATGAGCGCTTTTTGGATAAGAAGCAAAAGGTAGAGCAAGAGATTGAGCGTTTGCGTCTGGCAAAAGTGCGTCCAGTTGATGTGAATGAGATGCTGGAGCAAGGTGGATCTGCACCGATACAGGACGGCAGTAATTTGTTAACCGTGCTGCGTCGACCAGAGATCAGCTATGCACAAGTGGCACAAATTTCACCTTCACCTGTAGCTCTGACTGAGGAGGAACAGGAGCAGGTAGAAATCCAGATTAAGTATGCGGGCTACATCGAGAAACAACTGATGCATGTAGAACGTCTGCAAAAAATGGAGAAGAAAAAGCTTCCAGAGGATATCGTATACGATGAGGTTCAGGGTTTGGCGATTGAAGCCAAGCAGAAGCTTGCGAAAATTCGTCCGATGTCGATTGGTCAGGCATCCCGTATTTCGGGTGTGACTCCTGCGGATATTTCCATTTTGCTTGTTTACCTGGAGCATTATAACCGCGTAACGGCAGCAAGGGGATCATAATGGACGCGATACAACAGCAATTTAAGCAGCGACTGGCAGAGCATAGCATTGTGATTAATGACAGTCAGCTAGAGCAGTTCGAAACGTATTACCGTGTGCTGGTTGAGTGGAATGAAAAGATGAACCTGACAGGCATTACAGAGCGGGATGCGGTGTACACCAAGCATTTTTACGATTCTCTTTCGCTGGCTTTTTATGTTCCGTTAAATGATGTGGAAAGCTTGGCGGATATCGGATCAGGTGCAGGTTTCCCAGGCATTCCTTTGAAAATATGCTTTCCGCAGATTCAGTTGACCATTGTGGATTCGTTGAACAAACGCATACAATTTCTGGCGCATGTGGTAGAACAGCTAGGATTGGAAGACGTGGAGCTGGTCCATAGCAGGGCAGAGGAGTTGGGTCGTAAAACGGGATACCGCGACAGCTACGATCTGGTCACCGCCAGAGCCGTTGCCCGTCTTGCGGTACTGAATGAGTTTTGTTTGCCTTTTGTCCGTGAAGGGGGTCACTTTGCTGCGATGAAGGGCAGTGATCCGACGGAAGAAATCAAGGAAGCTTCCTATAGCTTGAAAGAGCTTAAAGGGAAGATTAAGCATATTCAGGCTTTTCAGTTACCTGTGGAGGATGCAGCTAGACATATGATTATTATTGAAAAAAGAGCAGCTACACCACGGAAATATCCGCGTAAGCCGGGTACGCCTTTAAAAACACCGTTAGTGTAACCAATTGAAAGAAAGTGAATGTTTCACGTGAAACATTCACTTTTTTTATGACTTGCAATGCTCTTAACATAAACAACGTATAGATGCAGAAGGTCTTTATTTACGGCGTAGAGAAACATGGATAAATAGGCATCTGATTGGGTGTGCAATTTATTCTCTGATCCTTCCGAAAAGCTGGTAGAGACGATAGGATTATGGCTGGAAAAGTGATAGAATAGAGATAATCGTTTTTGATTTAAGTTGACTGCTTCCCGTACCGTTCGATTACGATATACATAAGGGGGAAGTGGGACAACAATGCCAGGGAGAATACGTGGAGTGTACCCGGTTACGGCGCTGTCCCATATAAAAGCGTCTACGATCCGCGTAAGGAACTGTTTTTCACGAAGCGCTGTTAGTATGGTGCTATTATGAAATTAGGTGGTATTATACGGAATGAAAGAACAATTTTCCAAGCTATTTGGTTTGACGGAGCGATCCACTGGGGACGAAATAAAGCAAATTCCAGTTCGGGATATTGTCAGCAGTCCTTATCAGCCCCGCACCATATTTGACGACGAGAAGATTGATGAGCTATGCCAGACCATTAAGACGCATGGTGTAATTCAGCCGATTGTCGTTCGTTTCCGTAATGGACAATACGAAATTATAGCAGGGGAACGTCGATGGAGGGCTGTCACCAAGCTGGGGATGGATACCATTCCAGCCATTGTTCGTGAGTTTAATGATTCACAAGCTGCTTCTATCGCGTTGATTGAAAATCTTCAAAGGGAAGGGCTCACAGCGATTGAAGAGGCTGTAGCTTACCAGAAGTTGATTGACCTGCATCAGCTCACCCAGGAAAGTCTCGCTCAGCGACTTGGCAAAAGCCAATCCACTATTGCTAATAAGATACGACTGCTTCACCTGCCAGAGAGAGTGAAAGGTGCTCTAATGGAACGGAAAGTGTCCGAGCGTCATGCCCGTGCTTTATTGTCATTAGAGACTGAAGAGCTACAGTATAAGGTTTTGGATGAAGTCATCGCCAAGGAACTCAATGTGAAACAGACAGAGGCGAGAGTCGCCTTTTATAAACAAGTGTCCACGATTAAGAAATCCAAGCGGATTTCCTTTACTAAGGATGTCCGGCTTGCGCTGAATACGATTCGTCAATCCATTGATATGGTGTCTGGCTCAGGCTTGGATATCAAGACCAAGGAATCCGATCATGAGGATCACTATGAGATTGTCATTCAAATCCCCAAACGTAAGTAAGGGATGAAGCGTACAGGCGGCAGCAATTGCCGCTTTTTCTGTCTAACGCCAATTAAAATCGCAGCATACTCGTATTCTATTGATAAAATTGCCCTTATCCCTAAGCTAATAATAGAGAATCGTCTTAATAAAGGATTTTGCAATAAAGAAATATAGCAGGATTCCGATTAAAGTATGAGGTGAATGAAGTGTCAAAAATAATAGCCGTAGCCAATCAAAAGGGCGGAGTGGGCAAAACAACTACTTCCGTGAATTTGGGCGCCGGACTTGCTTCCCTCGGCAAAAGGGTATTGCTCGTGGATATCGACCCGCAAGGTAATACAACGAGCGGTGTGGGTATCAATAAGGCGGATGTGGCAAATTGCATTTATGATGTACTCATTAATGAGGTTGATCCTAGCGAAGCGATTGTCAGTACACAGATTGAGGGTCTGGATATTATTCCTGCCACCATTCAACTGGCAGGAGCGGAAATCGAGCTGGTGCCGACCATTTCTCGTGAACTCCGATTAAAAAGATCGCTCCAGCTCGTCAAGCATAAGTACGATTATATATTGATTGATTGCCCTCCATCGTTAGGGATTTTGACACTTAATTCTTTAACGGCCTCTGATTCGGTCATTATCCCCATTCAATGTGAATATTACGCATTGGAAGGTTTAAGTCAGCTACTGAATACTGTGCGATTGGTGCAAAAGCATTTGAATACCTCACTGCAAATTGAAGGTGTGCTGCTGACGATGTTTGATGCCCGTACCAACTTGGGTATTCAGGTGATTGAAGAAGTGAAAAAGTATTTTCAAAGCAAGGTTTATCAGACGATTATTCCACGCAATGTGAGACTCAGTGAAGCACCATCACATGGCCAGTCCATTATTACGTATGATCCCCGCTCCCGTGGGGCAGAGGTATATATTGAGTTGGCAAAGGAAGTGGCATCTTATGAGTAAACGGTTGGGAAAAGGGCTGGATGCACTCATTCCCTCCCTTACGGTCAATGATGAGGACAAGGTTGTTGACATTCCGCTTAGTCAGTTGCGTGCAAATCCGTACCAGCCTCGCAAAACGTTTGATGAGGAATCGATTAAAGAACTGGCAGAATCCATTCGTCAGCACGGTGTTATTCAACCTATTATTGCGCGTAGTGTATTAAGAGGCTATGAAATTATTGCAGGTGAAAGAAGATTCCGGGCTTCCCAATATTGTGGGAATTCGACGATACCTGTGGTTGTTCGCAATTTTACTGATCAGCAGGTAATGGAGATTGCCCTGATTGAGAATTTGCAGCGCGAAAATCTGAATGCGATGGAAATAGCAGTTGCCTATCAGGGATTAATGGATCAGTTCTCGTTAACTCAAGAGGAATTGTCCTTGAAAGTGGGCAAGTCGCGCTCTCATATTGCGAATTTCCTTCGTTTGCTTGCATTGCCGGAGGAAGTTAAGGATCATGTTTCACGTGGAACATTATCTATGGGACATGCCAGAGCGATTGTTGGGCTCAAAGATCCGGACATGGTGAAGCAGCTGGCGACACAATGCATTGAGCAGCAGTGGAGTGTTCGGGAGCTGGAAGAAGCCGTACAGCAGTTGGACCATAAGCCTGGTGAAGCGAAGGCCAAGCCCAAGGTGAGAAAAAAGGACCCTTTTATTGATCATATGGAGGAGTCCTTGCGTGAACGTTTTAAAACAACTGTGAAAATTAAGCATAACAAGGATAAAGGTAAAATCGAATTGAATTATTACAGCCAGCAGGATTTGGAAAGATTACTGGAACTATTGCAGTAGTCTGTATGAAATAGGACATGTCTCCTTGGTCGAAATGGGAAGTGAGATATGTCTTTACTTTGTCTGGATGCGTAGGAATCAGAATAGTCTGGATGGATAAACTAATAGCCTTCTGTTATTTGTTTCGCTGTCCTCAAACGTATAAAATAAGAGGTATGCAGTGACATGATTTTTTGAGATAGAGGAGTAGAAGCAAGCATATGGCTGAATTGAACGGACTAATCATGGAACAGCTTGCCGGAATCGTTGCAGGAATTGTGCTGATTTTGCTCATCCTGTTGATTGTTATCATTGTGCAGGGTGCAAAGTTGAAGAAGATGCGGCGAAAGTATGAAACCATGATGGCAGGCAGCGGTGTTGAGAATTTGGAAACGCTGCTGATTGATTTGAAGGTACAAATGGATACGATTGAGGATGAGCAGGAAGCCCATCGTGCAAGTATGAAATCTCTACGCAGTAAACTGACAGGCCTGAAAGGACATATAGGCATCAAACGCTATAATGCCTTTGGCGAGCGAGGAAGCGATCTAAGCTTCTCCATGGCTATTGTAGATGACAATCAGGACGGTATCGTATTAACCGGTATTTATAACCGGGATGGTTCTTATGTGTATGCCAAGCCCCTGGAAGCGGGGCAGTCATCCTATTCCTTATCTCCTGAAGAGAAAGAAGCCATTACTCTTGCGCAGCAAGCAGGACGGAACGGTAATGCCACTCCTTAATCGCGGAGTATAAGCTGCCAGCAATGATATCTGATAATTTCATTACCAGATTTAGTCTTGTATTCTGCAACACAAAGTATTCCATAAAGCCGCCGACGTTAACGATTCCTGTCAAATGGATATCGCCGACCGGCGGTAATTCTTTATTTACCCCCGCACCAGGTTTCAAAGGCCCGTCCGCAACCTGAATGCATCCAACGCTGGAGGTTTGTCCAAGACATGCGTCTATGCCGATGATAAAGGGCTGGTCGTACCGGGTGTGTATGCCGTCCAGTGTTGTTTGCAGATTCATAGCATGTACAGGCTCTTCCAATGTCCCGTAAAGGTGAAAGAGCGGGCTTTTATAGCGAGACAAATGAGTACCTACGAGCGGGCCGAGACAATCTCCAGTAGAACGGTCGGTGCCGATGCAAATAATAACGATATTTTGCAGACTGGGCGCCTGGTGCAAATGGAACAGCAAACGATGGATGATGGCTGATTGGATCCCGGGGTCGGTGTGTGATATTTTTAAGCTAAGGGGTTCTTGCCCCGGAATGAAGTCAGATGGATGAGTCATGGAATCTTCCTTTCGCTCTGTAATGGAGTGTGCAGGTTGCGCTCGCTTTATATAGACTGTTAGCTGTTGGTATCGCATTTGATCAGAGATGAAAACCAGCAGTATAACTGCCTTAGAGAATAACAATTAGCCTGCGGGTAACATTTATTCTCAAGATAGTAGCTAGTATATGGATAAGTTTGGGCTTTTATACTCGGGGGAAGTAGATTATTCATAGCAACATGAATGAAGGCAGTAGATGGGCTTATGTAGTAGAAAATAGAATTTGGGAAACCAGAAGAGTAGGTCCCTTGTGTAAGGAGGAGCAACAGAATGACCTTAATGCGTTGGTTGGAGAACGATACAGGAACGGCTGCTGTTGTGAAGGATGCGATACACTGGAAGGATGTTATATGGGGATGGCTTACAGATAGTGCGATGTGGTCAACCTTGTTGTTTGTGGTTTTGAAGATCGCTATTATTTTCATCATTACACGTATCTTTATTCGGGTTATTAATAAAATTATAGATAAGTCGATGCAGCAAAAGGGAGAGAACGGCAGATTTCGATTGAATACCCGGCGGTTAACTACCGTTGGGGAACTGCTTAAAAATGTAACCAATATCGTATTCAATTTTATTCTGATTATGCTGGTATTGTCTCAAATGGGCATTAATCTCGGACCTCTGATTGCCGGAGCCGGAGTGCTTGGATTGGCCGTTGGTTTTGGGGCGCAGAGCTTGGTCAAGGACGTGATTACCGGATTCTTTATCATTTTCGAGGATCAATTTGCCGTAGGAGACGTTATTCAGACAGGAACCTACAAAGGTACAGTAGAAGTGATTGGGCTGCGTACAACCAGGCTGGTGAGCTGGAAAGGGGAAGTTTACATTTTACCTAACGGCTCGATTACGGCTGTTACGAACTTTTCCATGTCCAATTCGTTGGCGGTGGTAGATGTACCGATGAAGGCGGAGCGTACTCTGGAGGAAGCTGTTGGCTTGGTAAAACAAGCGATCCATGGAATTGAGGAGTCCAATGTGCAGGTGCTGAATATACCGGATGTTCTGGGAGTTCAGTCCATGACGACATCTGAGTATATTGTGCGTGTTGTGGCGGAGTGTATGCCGAATACAGGGGCTGCGGTGGGACGCGATATTCAGAATAACATCAAGAAGGCACTAGAGGATGAGGAACATCGTCAGAGCGCGCTGGAGACGGCGGTAACCCTCGAAAAGGAAGACGAGCAAGAAAGAAAAGGGGGAGAGAAGGGTGGAGCGTAAGTCGTTTGAACTGGGGGACATTGTGCAGATGAAGAAGCCCCATCCCTGCGGAACGAATGAAATGGAAATTATCCGTATGGGTATGGATATTCGGATCAAATGTGTCGGTTGCCAGCACAGTGTGCTGATTCCGCGTGCCAAGTTCGAAAAGAATATGAAGAAGGTGTTGCGTTCAAAGGCAAGCGCTGATGGGCAAAATTCAGAAACGAATTGAGCCGGGGTAACTGAGTGATTTTGGGTAAGAATGAACTTGCATCATGGGCACAATGATGATATAATAATCCTTGCTGCGGAAAGGTACCCAAGAGGTCTAAGGGGGCTGACTCGAAATCAGTTAGGCGTCGCAAGGCGTGCGTGGGTTCGACTCCCACTCTTTCCGCCACTAACTTCATTAGATAATAAATCAATCTCTTACGTCTATGGACGTAGGAGATTTTTTGATTTTCTAGGCGATAATTTATTATGCAATAAATTTATATAAACTGATAAAAAAATGAGCGCTGCCCCAAAGCGGGTTAGCGCTCATTTTTTATGTTTTTAGGAATGTACTGAATGATATCTTCAATACCAAATGTTTTTTCTAATCCGTGGCTATGGGCGATTTCGTTTATCGCATTTAAGATATTGACCAAGGTTTCCAGCTTAATGGTTTTTGTATCGCCACTTGCTAAATCAAGAATAGTAGCAGGTCTTGTTTTCGACTCAACTGCGACCTTGTTACGTGTAGCTCCAATCATTTCTAGTGTTTCACTCAATTTAAAATAAATTTGACCCAAGCTAGTGAGCCTCCTTAGAGACATATTGTAAAATACTAAATTAGTTATTTGTTATTATAGTATAGCTGGTTTGGCGGGTAGTTATAGCGTTACACTACAATTAAGCTGAGGCAGATATTTATTTACTTATCAGCATCTGCATATTCAACTCTTAATAATTTCCCTATATCATCTATATCTAAAACATTAATGATTTTTTCCAATGCCTGTCGGGGAAACATCTTGTTTTTATTTCTGACCAGTTCTGAAATGGTAGCTTCTCTAATACCAGTTAGCTCGGCTAATTTCTTTTGTTCCCAACCCTTTTCGCGCAAGAGGTTCTTTAAATCACAGACGAGCAATCGTTGACTCAATGTTTGTCCTCCTTTCTTATTTCACATAACTAAATATATAGAGGATACGAGAAACGTAATAAATGTTGACAATTACGCAAAACGTAATTAAATGTAAATTACGAAAATCGTAATTAAGGGAAGGGATTATATATGGATCACAAAGTTTTTTATTTCCTATTTATAACGTGTGCTCTGTTCTTCATCTATAAGTGTGATTATTTCACGGATGTCTGTAATGTTTAATGCATCTGCGATTTCTTCAATATGTTTGAAGTTTATGTTTTCTCTCTTCTCGTTCGCAAGTTCAGATAGTGCCGCTCTGCGGACACCAGTCTTGTGAGACAATTCGTTTAGAGAAATCCCCCTCACTTTGATCAGCTCACCAAGCATTACTTTTACCTTCATTCCACACACTCCTATTTTTATTTCAAAAACCGTTGACTGTACTCATAAGCGTACAATATAATTGAAATATATGTTGTACGTATAAGCGTACGAAGTTGAAAAAAATCAAAGGAAGTTGAGTCTCTAATTGGTTTAAGAACTAAAACGGATAAAGGAAGAAAAGGAGGACGGGTGTATGAGTAAATCGTTGGGATTGGAATGGGCTGCGATGGTATACGGGCCGTATGATTTGCCGCATATGTATGAGCTATTCGAAGGAGTACTTTATAAAGAATGCTATTACTTCTATCTGGACAATGGTGTGCTATGTCTGCGTCAGGTTCGCAAGTTTGATCAGCCGGGGCATTCACATTTTTTCATCGACGGAGATAGTGCAGGACTACAACTGGCAGAAGGGATTCGGCGTGATTTGATGGAGGTAGTAACCGACCTCATCAGGAGCTGGAGGGACAAGAGCGGCCTTACTTTTCTGTTCGATGAATTACTGTGTCTACGAGGAAGGGGAGACATACAGCTGAATCTTGTAAAAGACAAGAGTTAGGAAGTTCTTTAGAGGTGTCGTTACAGCGAAAAAAACCTGACAGCAGGAAAATAAGTGCCGTCAGGAGCATTTTTCGTTGTTATAACTGGTTTGGTGGGTAGTTATAGCGTTTAGTTTTTTTTGAGCCGGAGATCATCAGTAGGATTGCTGCGATCAGATGGAGAACCCAGCCTACGACGGGGATCCAGGCCAGCAAAGAGGTCAATATCCCCCATACAGAGCCGTAGATCGCTTCCTGATTGCGTAACGACAGGATGAGTGTTACTGCATGCAGGACAAGCATGAATCCCAGAGCAGAGTAACCGGTCCCCACGACAATAGCTCCTCCCACAATCGGTACGGCAAGCACCAATTCGAATATACCTGATATCCACCTTAATATTCGAGAATAACTCATCTTAAAACCTCCGTAAATAGTAGGTCTTTGTACTTGGATATATTCTAGCAGAAGGAGCCGGATTAATCTGCATTTTACCAGTATATGCAAAAAGTCCGATAATGCAACAAAGGAGGACCTCAAAGGTCCTCCATCGTAGGCGATACATTTTTAACAGGATACGATCTGTCCAATCACATCACGAAACTCGGTGTACTGACAAGCAATACCAGTGTTGAAAAGACAGTGTCCTCTTACACAAACCTAACGCTTCTAATGCCCGGAATGGATCCCCTAACAGTTTGTCCGGCTACGTCATCCAACGGAACCACACCTCTCTGTTGTATCGCCTGATTATAATATGGCCCGAATGTCGAGAAAATATACATTAATGAACGCGGGCTTTCGTTTTTTTCTTCCATTTGCGATTATGGTTGGTCGTCTCCGGAAAAGTTTCGCCTCTTTCGAGTGTCACTTGCTGCGGGTTTTGAATTTCGGTATGAAAGCTTTTTTCTCCGACTTCCATATATACGCCGTCATTTGGCGCTTTGTCGCCTGGCTCAAATTCGGTTTTTTCACCCATAAGATTGTTCCTCCTTTACTACATGGATTTGAACTGCAACGGTTATTGTGCGCTGACATGAGCAGAAACATGCGGGAACAACAACACGGGATTTCAGAAAATTGAGTTATTTCCTATATATATAAATTATACTGTACCTATAAAATCATAGAAAATGGGATGTGTGCAGCTAATTTAACGGATTTACATCCCATGAACTCAATTGCTGGTTGCAATCAGTTGCTGGATTTGGTAAACTGTTTTAGTGCGAGTTTAGGCTCGTTCCTTGCTCTCAACCAAGATTGAGGGCCTTATGTCCATAAGGAGGTGTAAAGAATGCGCAAATATGAAGTGATGTACATTATTCGTCCTGACATTGAACAAGAAGCTGTTCAAGCGGCAGTCGATAAATTCCAAGGTATCATCTCCAACGGCGGTGGCGAAATTACGAGTCACGATGTAACTAAACGTCGTCTTGCGTATGAGATTAAGAAATTCCGTGATGGTTCTTTCGTTCTGGTAAACTTCACAGCAGAACCTGCTGTAGTTGCTGAGCTTGAGCGTCTCATGAAAATTTCTGACGAAGTAATTCGTTATCTCATTACGAACGACGTAGCTTAATTATTGTACGTGATTATGTAATGAACAACGCTCAAAGGAGGGGATTGGATTGTTGAACCGTGTCATTCTGATCGGTCGTTTGACCAAAGATCCAGAGCTGCGCTATACACCGTCTGGTGTAGCAGTAACCCAGTTCACCCTGGCTGTAGACCGTCCGTTTACGAGTCAAGGCGGCGAACGGGAAGCGGATTTCTTGCCGATCGTAACCTGGCGTCAGCTTGCTGAAACATGCGCTAACTATCTTCGCAAAGGTCGTTTAACGGCTGTTGAAGGCCGTGTTCAGGTGCGTAATTATGAGAACAATGAAGGAAAACGTGTATACGTGACTGAAATTGTAGCTGATAATGTGCGTTTCCTGGAATCTAACCGCGATGGCGGTAACGGTGGCGGCAATAGCGGTGGAGCTGCGCGTGAGGAGTCTCCTTTCGGAGGCGGTAACAGCAATAGTGGACGCGGGAATAATAACTCGCGAAACAATCAGGATCCTTTTTCCGATGACGGAAAACCGATCGATATTTCGGATGATGATCTACCATTTTAATTGGGAAAGGACTGACAAAGAATGGGCTTCAGACAAAGAGAAGGCGGAGACGATAACAAAAGACCAGCTCGTCGTGGTGGTCGCAACAAACGTCGTAAAGTATGTTTCTTCACTGTGAACAAAATTACTCACATTGACTATAAAGATACAGACCTGCTTAAAAAATTCATCAGCGAACGTGGAAAAATTCTTCCTCGTCGTGTGACTGGAACAAGCGCGAAATATCAACGTATGTTGACAATCGCGGTTAAACGTTCCCGTCAAATCGCATTGCTTCCTTACACTACTGAATAGTAGTTTGATGGAAGAGCAAAAGAGGCGTTCCCGATTTCGGGAGCGTCTTTTTTATGATTTTTCTGGTTGACAACAAGTCCCATGTATTGTAACTTACTAATAATACAATCCATGTTTAACCATTAAGCGTAGCTCAGCTTTTATGGTCGCATTTGTGATCACACATTCCCCAACTCGCCAGAGTAAACATTTCAGATTTCTGAAATGTTATTTTATATTACATGGAAGTTCAGATCACCGGCATTTTTTCGAATAAAATTCATAAACTTTACAAAAATAGATATTTTGCATTTTTATATTACACAAAAAAAGATATTGACGTGATATTATTTTACACTTAAGATAAACCTTAATAAAAATGTAATGGTTATCAGCACCCTAAATTGACCAAAGGTCTAAAAACACGTGTTTACGTTATCATTGGTAACCGTAAGGAGGATGCACAGACTTCATTTTCAAACCTCAAGCTTTAACGAATCAACGCAGGAAAGAGACAGGCTGTTAAATAAAAGAACCGACTAAGGGGGATGAACAGAATGGTGCAAACGAAGAAATGGGTTTCTTTGCTTATGGTGCTTACGATCGTTGGTGTTCTGTTTGCAGGATGTAGCGGAGGTGCTAATGAAGCGCAGCCGGGCAAAACGGATAATAAAACAGAGGGTAAAAAAGGCAGTGCACAAGTTACTGAGGGTGTTATTAAAGCAAGTGATCTGACCCAAAATCCGCCGGGAGCTACAAACCGAAAGGATAACATTGTGGTAGGTATGACGTCACCTAAAGGGGTATTTAATCCGTTGTTCTGGCAAACGACCTACGATCTATATGTAGTCAGAACGGTATTTGATTCCTTTTTACAGGTGAAAGCGGATGGTACATATGAAAATAGTTTGGCTGACAAAATTGATGTATCTCAGGATGGCTTGAAATACACGTTCCACCTGAAACCAGGTGTGAAGTATAGCGACGGAACGCCAGTAACGGTGAAGGATTATGCTTTTGTCCTGAAGGTACTGCATGATCCGAATTACGATGGAGAAACCGATATTTTATCTTTTAAGATTAAAGGCGGTAAAGAATATCACGATGGCAAGGCGAATGATATCTCCGGTATCAAGGTCATTGATGATAATACGGTAGAGGTAACCGTTACAGAAGCAACAGCTTATACAAAGGATTTTCTGGGTGAGCAATACTTCATGCCAGAAGCTTATTACGGAAAAGGTTTCAAAAAGGGTAACCTGGACAGCATCAAGGCGCTTAATAATAAGCCAATCGGCTCCGGGCAGTATGTGTTGAAAAGCTTCTCCCCGGGTCAACAAGTCGTACTTGAAGCCAATCCAAACTACTTCAAGGGCGCACCGAAGGTAAAATCGGTTATTTTCAAAACCACGACAGACGAAACCAACTTGTCTATGCTGCAAACGGGTGAGACCGATATAGACAATGTTACGGTTACAGAAGATAACGTAGAGGAATTGAAGTCTCTGGGCTTCCTGGACGTGAATATTATGCCGACCAACGGCTACGGATATATTGCATTTAATCACAAAGAAAAGAAATTTCAGGACCCTAAGGTACGCCAAGCTCTGACCATCGGTTTGAACCGGAAGGAAATTGTGGAAGGGGTGTACGGTCCGTATGCGAATGTCATTAACATTCCACAATCTACAGAAGCTTGGTCTTATACAGATGAAGGCATTAACAAATATGAGTTTGATACCGCTAAAGCAAAGGCTTTGCTGGATGAGGCTGGCTGGAAGGTTGGAGCGAACGGTATCCGTGAGAAGGATGGTGAAAAGTTTACCATTAACTTCTCAGCGACTGCGGATAATCCAGTAGTAGAGGCCTTGCTGCCGATTATGTCCAACAACTACAAGGAACTGGGCATTAAGCTGAATTCTGAAACACTGGATTTTAACGCGATTATGGATAAAAAAGATACAGGCAAGTTCGATATGTTCTTTGCCGCTTGGGGATTGACACCTGATCCGGATACAACGGTTTACCTTACGAACGGCGCACAAAATGATGTCGGCTACTCCAATAAAAAGGTCGATGAGTTGACGATTACGGGTAAAAAGGAATTGGATCAAGAGAAACGTAAAGTGATCTACAAGGAGCTGTATCAAGAGCTGAACAAGGATTTGCCAGCCATCTTTATGTATCAGCGCAGAGATATGTGGCCAGTTAATGGGCGTGTATCCGGCTTAGAAATTACACCATACAAAGATTTTGAATTCAGTCTGTATAACGCTCAGCTCGCTCAATAAGGGTTGCCAATCGTATGCTCAGCTCTCACGGGCTGGGCATATCACTTCTTTATTTGTCTGGAGGAATGATTATGAAGCAGTATATTATTCGAAGACTGCTGCAACTCATCCCCACACTCATTGGCATATCCATTATCGTATTTGCGATTTCAGCCATGGTGCCGGGTGATTATATTACAGCCAAGCAGAACCCGAATATGACCGCCGAAAAGGCACAGCAGCTACGACATATCTACGGGTTGGATAAGCCGGAGTACCAACGCTATTTTATATGGGCGGGGAATATGTTGAAGGGTAATATGGGGGATTCATTACAGCATAAGCAGCCGGTAACGAAGGTCATTGGCAATTATGTATGGAACTCTTTTATTATCGCTTTTTTCAGTCTTATTTTTAGCTGGCTGATTGCAGTTGTTGCCGGGGTATTTTCAGCCAAGTTCCAATATTCGTTATTCGATAAGTTTGTCACGCTATTCATATTTTTGTGTATGTCGCTGCCGTCCTTCTTTATCGGTCTTTTGGTGATCAAAGTATTTGCTTTGGAATGGGGCATTCTTCCGGTTGGCGGTATGACAACAGCAGGGATGGAGCCGGGCTCATGGGCTTATATCGTGGATGTTCTCAAGCATATGTTCCTGCCAACGCTCGTTCTTACGATGCTGAGCACAGGCAGCCTGACCCGGTATTTCCGTACAGGTATGCTGGAGGTTATTCGTCAGGATTATATTCGCACCGCACGCGCTAAGGGCTTGAAGGAACGGACGGTTATTTTCAAGCATGCTCTGCGCAACGCACTGATTCCAGCCATCACGCTGCTCGGCTTTGAGCTTCCGGCTTTATTTGGCGGGGCGATGATTCTGGAAAAGGTATTTGTGTGGCCGGGTGTGGGGCAGGTCTATCTGGAGTCGATCAGTATGCGTGATTATCCGTTTATGCTGGGCTTCACTATTTTTCTGGCGGTCCTTACGCTCATCGGTAATTTGCTCTCGGATGTATTGTATGGCATGGCAGATCCAAGAATTCGCTTGAAGTAGGAGGGATACTATTGCCCGCAGAAACAGTCACGATTGAAACCAGTCCAAAGGCGGCGACCCGTCCTGAAGCGTCTCCGTGGAGAATCGCCGTTCGCCGTTTTAACCAGAACCATTTGGCTTTGGCCGGACTCATTATACTGATTCTTATGGTGATCATTTGCGTATTTGGACCGATGATTTCACCTTATCATCTGGATGATTATAAGCTATCTGACAAAAATTTAGCCCCGAATGCCCAGTACTGGCTTGGTACAGATAAGTTTGGCAGAGATATTTTGCTGCGTACAATGCTGGCTGGCCGTATTTCTTTGACGGTGGGGCTGGTGGCCACGTTTATTTCAGTCGTGATCGGTGCGACGTTGGGAGCACTGGCAGGATTTTATCGTAAAGGCGTGGATACGATCATTATGCGGATTGCCGATATTTTTATGGCATTGCCTACATTGCCGCTGTTGATTATTTTAGGTGCCGTTCTGTCCGATTTGAAGGTTGATCCAGCGAAACGGATTTATTTTCTAATGCTCATTATCGGGATCTTGAGCTGGACGAGCTTGTCCCGTCTGGTCAGGGGGCAGATTCTTACGCTGCGTGAACAGGAGTTCATGCAGGCGACGGAAGCGCTCGGCTTGAGAGACCGCCGTAAAATATTCCGCCATCTGCTGCCGAACACGATTCCTACTATTATTGTAACGGCTACGCTCGGGGTGGCCGGGGCGATTATCACGGAGTCAGCGCTCAGTTACCTGGGAATCGGTGTTGTGCCGCCCACACCTTCGTGGGGAAATATGATTTCGGCTGCGAACAATCTGATCGACTTCCGCAAACGGCCCTGGATATGGGTTCCACCAGGAATGTGTATTTTGATTACGGTTGTAGCGATTAACCTGATTGGCGACGGTTTGCGCGATGCATTGGACCCTAAAATGAAGAAGTAGGAGACGAACGTTTATGGAAAATGCTTTGATTGAATTTCGTAACCTGAAAACCCACTTTCATACCTCTAGCGGAACTGTCAAAGCGGTCAATGACGTCAGTTTTAAAATACGTGAGGGTGAAACGCTCTGTGTGGTAGGCGAATCCGGCTGCGGCAAAAGTGTAACAGCCATGACGATGATGCGACTAATTGATTCCCCACACACCTCAGACGGTGAAATCTGGTTTGAGGGCAAAAACCTGTTAACGCTGAATAAAGGTCAAATGCAGCAAATTCGCGGCAATGACATTTCAATTATTTTTCAGGAGCCGATGTCTTCGCTGAATCCCGTGCTTACCATTGGAGAACAGATTACGGAACCGCTGCTGATGCATACATTAATGAGTAAAAAGGAAGCACGTACCCGGGCGATTGAGCTGATCAATCTGGTGGGGATTTCGCGTTCGGAAGAAATATTTCATTCGTATCCGCATGAACTGAGCGGCGGCATGCGTCAGCGGATCATGATTGCTATTGCATTGAGCTGTAATCCGAAGCTGCTCATTGCAGATGAGCCGACAACGGCGCTGGATGTTACCATTCAGGCGCAAATCCTCGATCTGATGCGGGATTTGAAGGATAAGCTCAAAACGTCCATTATGCTGATTACGCATGATCTGGGCGTCGTGGCGGAAATGGCCGATTACGTGGTCGTTATGTATGCTGGGAATGTGATTGAAGAGGCCCCCGTCATTGAGTTGTTCAAAAATCCACAGCATCCGTATACACAAGGGCTATTGAAGGCGAAGCCTGTCATTAATCAGAAGATTGATCGGCTGTATTCGATCCCTGGTCAGGTTCCCAACCCGATTGAGCTGGAGGAAAACTGTCATTTTCATGATCGGTGTGCGCATTGTATGCAAATCTGTAAGGATCAGGTCCCTCCCCTGCACGAAAAGAAGAACGGTCATAAGGTTGCCTGCTGGCTATATGAGGAAGAAGGAGGGCAACGGGGATGAGCGAGCCTTTAATTCAAGTGGAAGGTCTGAAAAAATATTTCCCGATCACAGGCGGGATTTTCCAGCGTACCGTGGGGCATGTGAAAGCGGTCGATGATGTATCTTTTAACATCCATAAGGGAGAGTCCTTTGGTCTGGTAGGAGAATCCGGTTGTGGCAAAAGCACGATTGGGCGTACGATTCTCAGACTGATGGATAAGACCGAGGGATCGGTGCGATACAAGGGAGAGGATTTGCATGCGTTAAGCAAGGAGCAGATCCGTGCGCTTCGTCCGAAGCTGCAAATTGTATTTCAGGACCCTTTTAGCTCATTGAATCCGAGAATTAAGGTGGGGGAAGCCATCGGGGAAGCGCTGCTGGATCACGGATTGATTGAACATAGCAAGCTGCGGAAAAAGGTGAACGAGACGCTGGATATCTGCGGATTATCTGCTTATCATTATGATCGGTATCCGCATGAGTTCTCTGGCGGTCAGCGTCAGCGGATCGGGATTGCGCGGGCTTTGATTTTGAATCCTGATTTTATCGTGGCTGACGAGCCGGTATCTGCACTTGATGTGTCTATTCAGGCTCAGATCATTAACTTGTTAAGTGATTTGCAACAGGAACGGCAGTTGACGTATCTGTTCATCTCGCATGATCTAAGTGTGGTCGAGCATCTATGCAGCCGTATCGGTGTGATGTATCTAGGCTCGATGGTGGAGTTAACTTCCAAGGAAGAGCTATTCCGTAATCCTCTTCATCCGTATACGAAGGCGCTACTGTCGGCGGTTCCCATTCCCGACCCGACGATCAAGAGACAACGGATTGTGCTAAAAGGGGACATTCCTTCCCCGGCGAATCCGCCGTCAGGCTGCAAGTTCCATACGCGCTGTCCTATGGCGGAGGCCCGTTGTAAAACAGAAATTCCAGCGTATCGGGATGCAGGCGATCAGCATTATGTGGCCTGTCATTTTGCCTAGAAACATAGTAGAAAGCCTTTTTGAATCATTCGACTTATAAAAATCTGTCAGTCTGCAAGCAGGAAATGACAGATTTTTTGCTGTGGATTGGAAAAAGCAAAAAAATTGCATCTTTTTTTCGAAAAGTTGCAGACAAAATGGATTTTTCATCGTCTAATAAAGTATGGGGGTTATTACGATGATGAAAAAATACTGGTTACGTTGGGCTATTGTGGTCCCGGTACTTATTATATTGATTTTTATTACACTTGGACCCCGACTGCTGGTCGGTAAGCCAGATGTACACGCAGGCGCTGCGGTACTGATGGACATGCAGACGGGAGAATTGTTGATGGATGTGAATGGCGATACGCCTATGCCTTCCGCAAATATGTCCAAGCTCATGACCGAGCTGCTGGTGCTAGAGGATATTCGTGCCGGGCGGTTAGGCTGGAATGATGAAGTGAAAATTAGTCGTTACGCAAGTACGGTGGGTGGTGTAAATCTGTCACTCCGGTATGGTGAAAGGCTGACGGTGTCCGAACTGTTCCAGAGTATGGTTGTGTATTCGGCTAATGACGCGGCTGTGGCACTGGCGGAACGCTCAGCAGGCAATGAACCGGCCTTTGTGAAGCGTATGAACGACAAGGCGGCTAAGATTGGATTAACGTCCTACAGCCGATTTAGCAATGCGTCAGGAGCGGGACAGAGTGAGCTGGGTCCTAACCATCCCGAGAATATTCGGGGAGAAACACAAATGACGGCAAGCGATACGGCGAAGCTGGCCTCCTACCTGATAACGTCGCATCCGGAGATTTTGAGAACGTCCAGCCGTACGCAGATGGAATTGAAGGATAAGGGCATTTATATTAGTAATACGAATTGGATGCTGCCTTCCTTGGCGGGACCCTACTCTTACGCAGGAACGGATGGGCTGAAAGCGGGATACACCAGCGATGCGGGATATTGCTTCACCGGCACAGCCGAACAGCATGGCAGAAGGCTGGTAGCTGTGGTGCTGGGGGCACCGAGCAAGGAGGAACGTTTCGAGCAGACACGGAAGCTGTTCGACTACGGTTTCGCTCTGTCTACCTCTTTCCCGGTAAGGGTGCAGAATTTGGTGAAGCTGGCTCCTCGCTAAGGTAAGGAACGACTTTAAAAGCTACATAGGATACGGGCTATAAACATCAAGCAAGGCTTTGACCGTGAGGGTGAAGCCTTTTTTGGCGTGAATGTGGTGGCGAGGGGCTGGCTACGACATGGTACTTTTGACAACAAGGTAGCAGACCTTTTATGCTGTGGGGGGAAGTTTCCGCTTCATAAGGACCTGATTCGGTTTAATGAAGAGATGGGATTTATTGAAGTAAAGAAGGAAGGAACCTGTTATGGAGAGAAGACATAGGAGAAGGACAGGCGGAAAGCCTAAGAAGAAAAAAAGGTTTACTGCTCTATATATTTCATGTATTGTTTTGTTTCTGATTGCGGCGGGAGGATATCTGTTCCGTAAACAGCTGACGCTGGTGGCCTTTGACTGGTTCGTATCTCCGACCTTGGAGAGCAAGCTGGAGAAGTCCTTTCAGCCGCGCCAGTCGGAGGGACAGAAGCAACCGGAGCCGGTTGCTTATCGGAAAGAGCCGTTTTCGGTGCTGCTGCTCGGTACGGACCAAAGGCCGAACGAGAAGGCGCGTGGCCGCTCGGATACGGTTATTTATGCGGCTGTACGGCCTGCGGAATCGCGTGTGCTTCTGGTTTCCCTTCCAAGGGATACGTATGTCCAGATTGTCGGACATGATCCAAATCATGACGGTGAGGATGATTTTGATAAGTTGGGGCATGCTTATGCGTTCGGAGGCGAGGATATGTCCATAGCTACGGTAGAGAAGCTGATGGAGCATAAGGCCGATTATTATGCTACGATTAATTTTCAGGGTATTCAGGATGCTGTAAATGTGGTGGGCGGGGTTGAGCTTCCCATCGATAAGCCGATTGAGAATAAAAATCCGCTGCATATCAAGTTCCGCATCGAGGCGGGCAAGCCGCTTTATAATGGTGAAGAAGCAATGTATTATGTTAGATATAGGGAAGACAGCGACTTTAACCGTACCAAACGGCAGCAAATTTTTCTGAATGCAATGGCGGATAAGCTGCTGAATATCAACGGGATTTCCAAGATTCCGGAGCTGCTCGATATTATGGGGGCCAATTTCAAGACGGATATGGAGCCTACTTTTATTACCGGGCTTGGCAAGCAGGCCATTTCGCAGGGGCAACCACAAATTTCGAGCTTTACGATTACGGGGGAAGGTTTCAAGAAGAAGGGCCTGTATTATGACCGGGCCAATGAACAGGAACTCGAATACGCCAGACTCATGATCGCAAACTGGCTGGATTCCGGCACAACCCCGCAGACGCTGAAGCTTCCCGACAAGCAGGACATTCAGTGAGTAATCATTTGATCTTACAATTGATTTTGAGGGGGATTCGTTTCTCATGAATATCGCTTTTTTCTTGCTTCCCAAACAAGAGGTTGCTTTTGTCACGGCGGATGCAACTTTACGGCAAACGTTGGAGCGAATGGAGTATCACCGTTTCACGGCGGTTCCGATTTTGGATAAGGAAGGTAGATATACCGGCACGGTTACAGAGGGTGATCTGCTGTGGCATATGAAAGAATCTGAGGGAAAAATCACCTTTGAAAACGCTTCGAAGTTCATGCTCAAGGACGTCCCGCTTCGGGTTTCGATAAAGCCGGTGTCCATTGATGCCAATATGGAGGATTTAATTAATTTGGCGAAGGTACAGAACTTTGTCCCTGTTGTGGATGACATGGAAAGGTTTATCGGCATTGTCCGCCGTAGCCAGATTATTGAATATTGTGAAAAGTTTGTGTCGAGGGAATCACTTAACTCGTCATCTTAAAGCAAGCAGCATAGTTGCTCTGAAAATAACGATTTACCCTATGGGGTAACAGTTATTTTCAGAATAGGATATGCTATAATGGAGAATAAAGCTTTTTCAGAGGGGTGTGACTCTTCATCATATGCCTAAAGAACTGGATGTAGTTAAACGGGCCAAGGTGATTGAATGGCTCAAAACAGAGGTGCTTGACCAGGTTTCCCGTCTGTTTAAAGCGATGTGGGAAGGCAGTACAGCCCGCATTGGCGATTGTCTGGCGAGCCTGATGATGAGCAGTTATATTTTGGGAAGACGCCTCGGGGTGTCTTACCGTGAATTGGATGATCTCCTCATTGACAAGCTAAGAAAGCACAAAAAAGAAGGACACCAGCTAGAGGATTGGTATCAGGACATTTCCGCACTGGAAGAACATATGCGTAAGAGGTGAAAACTTTGAAATTCCGCTTGGCAACTGTAGCATGGAGCGTTATTTATTTGCTTCTGCTGCTGTCTCTATTGACACCCTTAAGAATCTTTACCGTATTTTTGCTGATTGTGCCTGGCGTTGTATTGTTTTCATCGCTGCCTTTCAAAGGATTTCTGATTCATGTGATACCGGTGCTGTTGATTATAGCGCTACAAGATGTATATTTACTGCTTCCCGCGATTTATTTTCTGATCCCAGCCTTGTTAATGGGACGGGTATATAAAAAGGGAGCCCCTGCTTTTCAGGCGTTGATGACCGGAACGGGTGTGATTTTAGCCGAGTTGTTGGTTGTGCTACTCATTGCTACGTATGCCCTCGGGTTTGATCTTTCGCAGTATCTTCGTGATCAGGCTGCTATATCGGCAAATCTGGTACAGCAAATCTTAAATGGAAATCCGATGCTTCCGGGCATGAATTGGACAGCAGAAGATACACAGAGACTCGGTACGATGATGATCGGCAAAGTTCCATATGTGCTGATCCTGACCTCGTTTTTACTGGCTGTGATCACGCACGCTCTGACGCGTCCGGCATTGAGCAGCCTTGATGTGCCTGTACGCAAAATGAAGCCTGCTCGAGAATGGAGGCTGCCACGCGCGCTCATCTGGTATTACCTGCTGGCGATTGTGTTTGAGTGGATGGCCATGTCCTCTGACAGCAGTTGGATTCAGGCGGTTTCTGTTAGTATGTTGCCGCTAATCCATGCGTGTTTTATTATCCAGACGATTGGCTTTATTTACTTCTGGACGCATAGTCGTAAAATGAGCCCGGTGATCGCGTTGCTGCTGTCGCTCGTCGTTCTGGTGTTCCAGCCGCTCCGCATTATCGGTATTATTGATTTGGCCTTTCCGCTGCGTGAAGCTATTACAAGATCAAAGAAATAGGGTGAACAGTCATGCCTAAATTTCTACAAAAACGCTGGCACGGCTATCAGACTGTCTGGGCGTTTTTACTGCTGCTGGTGCTTGTCATATGTATTTCCATGTATAACTGGGAACTGGGTGTGATGGGACTGGTGCTGTCATTCTTGCTCGGCGGGCTGATGCTGAAGACGGAATTGGATTTCCGTCGGGAACTGAATCAATATATCAGTGGCCTTTCCTTTCGCATCAAGCGGGTGGAAGGGGAAGCGATCAGCTCACTGCCGTTTGGCATCATTTTATATAGTGAAAATCGAACGGTGGAATGGCACAATCGGTTCGCAGGGGAAATGTTCGAGGACCAGTCACTGATAGGCGAGCCGCTTCAGGACCTCTTTCCTCAGCTGGCAGGAGCTTTGGGTGCCAAAAAGGAGACGAAGGAGCCAGTTCGTGAGCTAAAGGTGGAGCTACAGCATGATGAGCGCTACTATCAGTTCCTTATCGTGCTGGATGAGCGTCTGATTTATTTGTATGAAGTAACGGAGCTGGCGGTGCTGCGCAAGCAGTATGAGAACGAGCGGCTGGCGCTCGGCATCGTTATGCTTGATAATATGGATGAAGCTGCTCAGGGAATGGACGATCAGCAGCGTACCGCGCTTATTGCGAAGGTGTCGAGCGAGATTACAGCATGGGCCAACCAGTACAATATTTATTTGCGCCGTTTGTCATCCGAGCGTTACCTCACCATGCTGAATCACAAGGCACTTCAGGAGCTGGAGCAAAGTCGATTCGTCATTCTGGACACGGTACGGGAAATGACGGCCGATTTGAAGGTGCCGATGACACTGAGCATCGGCTTGTCCTTCGGCGCGGAGAGCATTAAAGAGCTGGGCGAGCTGGCTCAGTCCAGTCTGGATATGGCGCTCGGACGGGGCGGCGACCAGGCGGCGGTGAAGGCCGGACAGCGTCTATCTTTTTACGGCGGCAAGTCCAATGCTGTCGAAAAGCGTACACGGGTGCGCGCGCGGGTCATTGCGCATGCGCTGCGTGATCTGATGCAGGAGAGCGATCGCGTGCTGATCATGGGGCACAAAATACCGGACATGGACGCACTGGGAGCGGCCATCGGGGTGTGGAAGGCCGCAGCGCTCTACAACGTAGAGGCGCACATCGTGTTGGATAAATCCAATCCGTCCATCGACCGGATGATGGAGCAGGTGAACAAGGACGAGAATCTGTCGGCAGCGCTCATGACGCCGGAGCAGTCGCTCCAGCTGATGACCGAGCACAGCCTGCTGGTCGTGGTGGATACGCACAAGGCCTCCATGACGATTGAGCCAAAATTGGTGCAGACGGCGAGCAGGGTGGTCGTTGTAGACCATCATCGTCGGGGCGAGGAGTTTATTAACGACTCTGTTTTGATTTATCTGGAGCCGTATGCGTCGTCGGCTTGTGAGCTGGTGACAGAGCTGCTGCAATATATTCATGAAAAGGTTCAACTGACGCCGCTGGAGGCGACATCGTTGCTTGCGGGGATAACGGTAGATACCAAGCATTTTTCCCTGCATACAGGCTCGCGTACGTTTGAGGCAGCCGGTTTTTTGCGGCGTAGCGGGGCGGATACGGTGATGATCCAGCGCTTGTTAAAAGAGGACCTGGATGAATATATTGCTAAGGCGGAAATTATTAAGCATGCTAAAATGATATATGGGCACATCGCGCTTGCGGTGACAGAGCCCGGACAGAAGATACCGCAGCTCCTGATTGCTCAGGTGGCGGATTCATTACTCAATATGACGGATGTACTGGCCTCCTTTGTGGTCAGTGAACGTCCTGACGGCCTGGTGGGGATCAGCGCCCGTTCACTCGGACGCATGAACGTACAGGTCGTCATGGAACGGCTAGGCGGCGGAGGACATCTGACGAATGCGGCGGTCCAGCTGGATTGTCCGCTGGAGGAAGCCAAACGCAGAGTGGTCGACGTGCTGGCCGAAATTGATGGGGAAGAGGGGTTATTTGAATGAGAGTGATTTTTATTAAAGATATGAAGGGTCAAGGCAAGAAGGGTCAAATTAAGGAAGTATCGGATGGGTATGCAGCGAATTTCCTACTGCCACGCAGTATTGCCCGCCCGGCGACGGAAGGGAACATGAAGACGCTGGAGAACCAGAACGCTGCTGAAGAAAAGCGCAAGCAAGAGGAAAAGGAAGAGGCGCAGGCACTCGGCAAAAAGCTGGAATCCACAACCGTTCAGCTTAAAGCAAAAGCTGGTGAAGGCGGTCGACTGTTCGGAGCGATTACAAGTAAGCAAATCGCGGAGGCGGTCGCTGCGACGGGGATTAAGCTGGACAAACGCAAAATCGAGCTGGAAGAACCGATTCGTACGTTGGGCGTGACTCAAATGACCGTTAAGCTTCATCCTGAGGTCAAAGCTACGCTGAAGGTACAGGTGACCGAAGAATAATTATGGGCGGCGAATTTTTCGATCGGATTCCTCCGCAAAACCTGGAGGCAGAACAGGCGGTTATTGGGTCCATTTTGCTCCAGTCCGAAGCACTGATTACAGCGATGGAGCGGGTGCAGACCGAGGATTTTTACGATAAGGCTCACCAGATGATTTACGAAGCGATGATTGAGCTGGGTGAATCCGGACAGCCGATAGACTTGGTCACCCTGACCTCGAAAATTCAGGACAAGGGTCAGCTGGAGGATATCGGGGGCGTCAGCTATTTGGCGAAGCTGGCTCACGGGGTGCCGACGGCGGCTAACGTGGATTACTACGCTCAGATCATTGAAGAAAAGGCGATGCTCCGCCGATTGATTCGTGCAGCCACGCAGATTGTGAGCGAAGGCTATAGCGGCGGCGAGGACGTCGCTGGTATGCTGAGCGATGCCGAGCGCAAGATTATGGAGATATCCAACGGGCGCTCGGGCAGCGGTTTTATTGCCATCCGCGATGTCGTGATGGAAGTGTTCGACCGGGTCGAATTGCTGCACCAGAACAAGGGTAATACGACCGGGATTCCGTCCGGCTTTGTTGATTTGGACAAGATGACGGCGGGTTTCCAGCGTAATGATCTAATCATTGTAGCAGCTCGTCCATCCGTGGGTAAAACGGCGTTCGCCCTGAATATTGCGCAAAACGTTGCGGTTCGGGCGAAGGAGACGGTAGCCATCTTCAGTCTGGAAATGTCGGCGGCCCAGCTCGTTCAGCGGATGATCTGCGCCGAGGCCAATCTGGACGCGAACGTCATGCGGACAGGTGATTTTAAAGGCGACGACGATTGGGCAAAGCTGACGATGGGCATTGCGGCCTTGTCGGAGGCCGAGATCTATATTGACGATACGCCGGGTATTACGGTTGCGGATATCCGTGCCAAGTGCCGCCGTCTTAAGACGGAAAAAGGACTGGGTATGATCGTGATCGACTACTTGCAGCTCATTCATGGGCGCGGGAAATCGGGCGAGAATCGGCAGCAGGAGGTATCCGAAATTTCACGGACCTTGAAGCAAATTGCCCGTGAGCTTGAAGTGCCTGTAATCGCCCTTTCCCAGTTGAGCCGGGGTGTAGAGCAGCGTCAGGACAAGCGTCCGATGATGAGTGACTTGCGGGAATCCGGTTCCATTGAGCAGGATGCTGATATCGTCGCGTTTCTGTACCGGGATGATTACTACAATCAGGAAACGGAAAAGAAAAATATTATTGAGATTATCATTGCCAAGCAACGTAACGGCCCGGTCGGCACGGTAGAGCTGGTGTTTCTCAAAAATTATAATAAATTCGCCAATTACGAGCGTGCCCATTCGGATGCGTTCGCTGGATAACGGAATGATATATTTGAAGAAAGGCTCTTTCGACGCGGTTTTCGTGATGTCGGAGGGGCCTTTTACATACGATATTCATAAGTTTTTATATAAGGTCCGAAACTCTCAATTACGAACAATACTATTTTCATGTGATATAATGTTCGCTTTTTATTTGACTTTGAAAAATGGTGCTGTTACACTTATAGTGCTGCTTCAACGCAGTGGGGAGATCATTACGCCCGGGGCTTTCCGTACCTACGGAATGTCTGCGACGGACGTTTTTTCCTGCTGTCCGAGAACGCTCCCTATCTGTCCGCTCAGGCGGTTGAAATCGGATATGCGCAGCGCGTCAGCTCAAAATCAGAGTGTCTGTGGGCACTCCACGGAGGAATGAAACATGTCAACTGTAGTCGTTGTGGGAACACAATGGGGAGACGAAGGCAAAGGTAAAATTACGGACTATCTGGCGGAAAGCGCTGAAGTGGTGGCCCGTTACCAAGGCGGAAACAATGCTGGTCATACGATTCTCATTGACGGTAAAAAGTACAAGCTGAGCCTGATTCCATCCGGCGTTTTTTATGAAGATAAAAAGTGTGTCATTGGCAACGGCATGGTAGTTAATCCGGCCGCTCTTATTGAAGAAATTACTTACATTCACGATAATGGCTTCTCTACGAAAAATCTGGTCATTAGTGACCGTGCACATGTTATTATGCCATACCACATCACGTTGGATGTGCTGGAAGAAGACCGCAAAGGACCTAACCAAATCGGTACTACGCGTAAAGGGATCGGCCCTGCTTATATGGATAAAGCTGCTCGTAACGGTATTCGTATTGCTGATTTGCTGGATGCAGAGGAATTTGAAACGAAGCTGCGCCTTCAAGTGAAGGAAAAGAATCAGATGATCGAACAGGTATATGGCGGCGAGCCGCTGAATGTGGAAGACATACTGAAACAATACCTGGAGTATGCAGAATTTGTTCGTCCTTATGTAGGGGATACGTCTGTTGTGCTGAATGATGCGATTGATGCGGATCAAAAGGTACTGTTCGAGGGCGCGCAAGGCGTTATGCTCGATATCGACCAAGGTACGTATCCGTACGTTACGTCCTCGAACCCATCGGCTGGCGGCGTATGTATCGGTTCCGGTGTAGGCCCGTCCAAGATCCAACAGGTCATTGGTGTAGCCAAATCGTACACAACTCGTGTCGGTGACGGTCCATTCCCAACGGAACTGAATGATGAAATCGGCGATTACATCCGTGAAACAGGTCATGAGTATGGTACCGTTACAGGTCGTGCTCGTCGTGTTGGCTGGTTTGATAGTGTGGTTGTACGTCATGCCCGTCGTGTCAGCGGACTTACAGGTTTGTCCTTGAACTCGCTGGACGTATTGACAGGTCTGAAAACGGTGAAAATTTGCACAGGCTACAAGTATCGCGGTGAGGTGATTACGCATTATCCGGCTAGTTTGAAAATGCTAGCGGAGTGCGAGGCTGTTTACGAAGAAATGCCAGGCTGGAGCGAAGACATTACTGGCGTGAAAACGCTGGAGGAATTGCCTGAGACTACTCGTAATTACGTACAACGCGTATCCGAGCTGACAGGTATTCCAATTGCGATCTTCTCTGTTGGTCGTAACCGTGACCAAACGAACCAAGTGCTTCCAATTTACCTGTAAACCAGCGGAATCGTTTTATCTGTTAAGGCGTTATGCCTATTTAATTGTATAGCTATTCCTGCACGACCAAGGAGAGAGAGGCTGTTAAAGCCTCCCTCTCCTTTTTTTTATGTAAAAAGCGTTCCTCTGATTTGCGTCCCCTTTACAAAATCTTATCGCCCATGTCGATTTGTGATAACAAACCCTCTATATAATCCAGATAGAAAGAGATTCGGACGTCTAGACGACTTGAAAGGGATGAATTATGAACTGGTATCTTCGCTCACTTGGCACACGCAAAATTGTGGAGTTCATCGTGCTCGTTATTTTCGTCATTTTTTTCCTGGGGCCTCTGACCAATCTGCTGCTGCTGGCGATTTCGGGAAAATGGCAGTATCCTGCACCGCTGCCACAGAGTTTGTCACTGGAATGGTGGAAATTTGTATTGACACAGGATGATGTGCTCAGCTCTATATCTCTATCCTTCCTGATCGCTATTACCGTTACAGTCTGCTCGATTATTGTATGTGTTCCCGCTGCCTACGCCTTCGCGCGGATTTCGTTTCCACTTAGCAAGTGGTTTTTGTTTTCATTTTTGCTCACGCATGCTTTTCCGAAAATGGGATTGTACGTGTCCATCGCGGTGTTGTTCTACAAGTTCGGGCTGATGAACACCTTTGCGGGCATTGTATTGATCCACATGGTGAACACGCTGATGTACATGACCTGGATTCCTTCCTCTGCGTTCCGCAGCGTCCATCGCGCTCAAGAGGAATCTGCCCGGGATGCTGGGGCGGGACCGTTACGGGTTTTCTGGAAAATTACGTTCCCCATGGCGCTGCCCGGCATTGTGGTCGCTTCCATTTTTACATTTCTCGCTTCATTAGATGAGGCGCAGGGAACGCTGCTCGTCGGGACACCGGACTATAAAACGATGCCTGTCATTATGTATTCCATTATTGCGGATTATCCGAGTACCACGGGTGCTGTATTCTCTGTCATTTTGACTCTGCCCACGGTGATCCTGCTGCTGGCCGCAAGGCGTTTCGTAAGCGCGGACGTGCTGGCTGGCGGATTCCAGGTGAAATAACGCAATTGGTAAAAAGGAGCCAAAGCTAATGTCCATTCAATTATCCATTCGTGAGTTAACCAAACGTTTTAAGACGGGAGACGGAGTCAAGGGCATTTCACTTGACGTGATGAAAGGGGAACTTGTGACCCTGCTAGGCCCTTCTGGCTGTGGTAAAACAACCGTGCTTCGCTCCATTGGCGGCTTTCTGGACCCGGACAGTGGCGACATCCAGATTCAGGGCAAAAGTGTGCTCAAGTTGCCACCCGAAAAACGCCCGACCGCTATGGTGTTCCAAAGCTATAATTTGTGGCCGCATATGACGGTGTATGACAACCTTGCTTTCGGGCTGAAGATTCGTAAGGTGAAAAAGGCAGAGATTGACCGCCAGGTGAAGGAAGCGCTGGCGCTGGTTCGGCTGGAGACGGCAGAGCGTAAAACGCCGGGACAGCTCTCCGGCGGTCAGCAGCAGCGGGTAGCGCTCGCTCGGGCTCTGCTGCTAAAGCCGGATGTGCTGCTGCTGGACGAGCCTTTTTCCGCGCTAGATGCCAAGCTGCGCATGGAGATGAGGGAGGAGCTGCGCGACATCCAGACCCAGACGGGAATGACGATGGTGTTCGTCACCCACGATCAGGAGGAGGCGCTGTCCATTTCCGACCGGATTGTAGTTATGAATGCGGGACGGATTGAGCAGCTCTCTTCGCCGCAGGAGATTTATGACAAGCCACAGTCGCTTTTTGTAGCGGGCTTTATTGGCCGGATCAATTTATTAAAGGGGGTGAGTACAGGTCGCAGTGTGTCCGTGAGCGGAATTGCGTTTGCGCAGGAGCATGAATACAGCGGTGAATCCATGGTCGGTGTAAGGCCAGAGGATATTGTTCTGACGACGGAAGAAAACGGCTCTCTAGCCGGAACGATCAGACAAGTGATGATTCTCGGGCATTATGCGGAGGTTTCGCTGGATAGCGGTACCGATCATCTGAAAATGTTTGTGCCCCGTGAACGGGCGGCTGATCTGCGCAGTGGAGAGCAAGTCAGATTCAGCTTCAGTAAAATTGTTACTTTTCCAGCAGCACAGTGAAGATTCACGATCAACCTCTACATCGCATCAATGTCCATCATGAACGCATCATCTGGTGATGCTGCGAACTTGTGCAACTATCTAAAGGAGGCAACAACGTGTTTGGGAAAAAGAAGATGGGTCTGATTTTGTCTGGGGTGCTTAGCTTATCGTTGTTGGCTGGATGTGGAACCGGCGGTAATGCCGCTACAGCTACAGGGGAGGCCAAGGATACGAAAGCGGGAGCAGCTACGGGAACGACAGAAATCTCCTTGTACACTGGCGGTTCTTTGAACGTCAAAGAGCTGTGGGAGACGTTAATCAAGGACTTTGAAGCTAAAAATGATCACGTTAAGGTCAAACTGGTATATTTGCCAGCGGGAACCGGGGGCGCATCTACGCTGGATCGACTGATCGCAGCCAAGAAAAGCGGTCAAACCGATACAGATATCGACCTGTACGAAGGCAGTCTGGATGACATCACCAAAGGGGTAGGCGAAAAACTGTGGGAAACGGTAGACAACGCCAAAGTTCCGAACTTGGCGAATGTCGATGAAACGTATCTCAAGCAAGTAAACAATCAGGCCATTCCATACCGGGCATCTTCGGTTGTCCTCGCCTACAACAGTGCAAAAGTAGCGACACCTCCGAAAACAGCGGATGAGCTGTATACGTGGATTCGCCAGCATCCGGGCAAGTTTGCTTATAACGACCCGTCCACGGGTGGATCAGGCAGCTCGTTTGTGAACACGGTCATCTATAATTTCCTTCCTCCAGAAGCGATGAACAGTGATGATCCGGCAAATATGAAGAAATGGGATCAAGGCTTCTCGCTGCTCAAAGAACTGGGTCCTTCGATGTACCAAAAGGGAGTCTATCCGAAAAAGAACCAAGGCACGCTTGATATCTTGGCAAGTGGAGAGGTGGACATGGTTCCGGCTTGGTCCGATATGGCGCTCGAGCAACTGGCTAAGGGTCTGCTTCCAGACACGGTGAAGCTGACACAGATCGACCCTGCTTTTACAGGCGGTCCGTCTTATCTGATGGTTCCTTCGCTTTCCTCCAAAAAAGAAGCAACACAGGAATTCCTGAACTACGTGCTGACGCCGGAAGCGCAAACGGTGGTCATCAACAAAATGTACGGCTATCCGGGGATTAAGTGGAATCTGATGCCAAGTGAATTGCAAGAAAAATTCAACAGTGTATCTTCTGGATACCGCAGCTTTAATAGCGGCGAGCTTCAGCAGGAAATCTACAAACGCTGGCAGAGTGAAGTAGCAGGCGGTTGATCATGAGTTCATCGTCCAAAAGGGGGATGCTAGGGCTTGCCCTGGTCATCCCGTCTTTTCTCATTTTGCTGATTGTCGTCATTATTCCGATTCTCTATGCCGTAAAGGAAAGTCTGATTGACCAGCAGGGGACGGGCTACGGGCTGGCGAACTATATCCGCCTGTTTACGGAGCCTGCGATGCGAAAAAACATTATATATACGATCAATGTCACACTGGTCTCGACAGCCCTCACATTGGTCATCAGCTACGCTTTAGCGATTTATCTGCGATTTGGAAAAGGTTTTGTTGTCAAATGGATCGGCCGATTGTATTTTGTCCCGATGTTCGTTCCCGGCGTAATTGCAACCTATGCGATCATTACGATGTACGGCAATCATGGCTGGGCTGCACGCCTTTTGTTGCCGCTGGGTATTGAAACCATTCCGAGGATTATTTACGACTACAAAGGACTGGTACTGGCTAATCTGTGGTTTAACATTCCGTTCGCCACGATGCTCCTAAGCTCGGCCTTGGCCAGCATTCCAAACGCTGTTGTAGAGAGTGCCAGAGACGCGGGAGCCAGCACGCTGCAACTGTTTGGGCGCTTTATTTTACCCCTTTCCTACAAAACGATGTGGGTTGCGGTGACCTTCATCTTTATGGGGATTATGGGCAGCTTCACGGCTCCCTTCCTGATCGGTGCCAACTCGCCGCAGGTGCTGGGTGTCGCGATGCAGCAGGTGTTTTCCAGCTATCAGGAGACGCATACAGCCAGCGCAATGGCAGTGTTTATGTTTTTGCTGTGTTCTTTTATGGGCTACTTTTATATTCGGACAATGGTGAAGGATGCGGATGCGAGCTAGACGGCCGCTATACACTAAGGAGGTTACAGGGATGAACAGCCAAGCAGAGGTGCAGATTACCGGGTTTAGTGGGCGAGTGTGGGAAAAGGATCTGCTGGATTGCGGGTATCGGATTTCCTTACACAAAGCGGAGGTTGAACTCAGTCCGGGGAATGGATTCCGGTTCACGTTTTCCATGCCGGAAGACGGATTCGCAGAGCTTGATCTGCTCGCCAGATCGGACAGTGATTGGGCTGCTACAGATCGGGAATCCGCTTTCGTGCGCCTCTACCTGAACGAAGCCTATAATCAGGATGTTATTTTGTATTATGGCAGCAGTCAGGGAGTGTACACACGTTTGTTGGGGTATCTAAAAGAAGGCGATTATGAGGTGTATGCCGAATTTCGTGAGCTGGAATCGGCTCCGCTTGTATCCAGAGCGTGGATCGACGGGGTTGAACTGCGCTGTGTGGCCGATTCGTCTCCAAGGTCGCTGATTTATCGCCACACCCCACTTTTATACGGTCGCAATCTGGCACATCCCTATGAGAACCGCTTTACGGATACACCGCTTGTTCTGTTCTACTCCGTGGAAGAGAATGAGGGGAAAACGGTCATTGAATACCAGATGATGTACAGCCATGAGGATGAAGGAACGCCCGCACCGCTGCTCATGAGCAAATGGGGGAGAACCACCGATATCGAATGGATGTACCGCGTCGAGCTGGATGCCGGGGGCAATGTTCTGGATGCTGTTTTCCAGGGGGCACATCATATTACGACTGCGTTTAATGGCAACTATGATCTGGGCGGGCATCCTGTTCTCCAATCCGCAACAACCAATGGAAACTTTAAGGATGACATTTCATCAGACTATCGTTTTATGCTGCCGCCTGCTTTCCAGTGGAAGCCAGAGGAAGAGCCGCGTGAGGCGGTCATGAGCCGTTTTCCTTTTGCCTATCAGGTCACCGGGTGGGAGATGGAGCGTCAGCAGGAGCTGGAAATGCCGTCAAATGCGTCTTCCATTATGCTTGCCAACCAGCGCAGCTATGTATTTATCCAGACTTCAAAACGCCCCTTAAGGGATTCCAGCAGTGAATTGTCTCCAGCGTCCAAGCCAGGCTTTAACCGACGCGAGGAAGATGCCTGTGTGGATATAGAGCTTCGCCTTCACGGCTCGGAGCAGTGGTATTCATCGTGCTATCATGATCTGCGACTGGGTGATTTCAGGGCTGCTTATGAGGGTGCAGAGTCGCATTTTTCTACAACGGTCAAGTTATCTGGAGAGGCTGTGCTTGAGGATATAGCTGAAATCAGAGCCGTATTGCTGGAGGGCGGTGCGGACAGCATGGAAGTGGCTGGACTGTATGCTTTTACGCTAAACGAGGATTATCTGCCGCAGTTTCCTGGTATTCGTACGGACCGGGTGATTGAGCTAACGCGGCATCATCCAGCGGGTATTTTGTGGGCAGCAGACAAAGACATGTCGGGTGATGAAGACCATACTGTGAATGATATGGTGAAGCATGTTGTGGATGAACCGTCTAGCCAGGATGGGGAGTCATGAGCAGGCTACTGTACGTGGAGGGAACGGTCGATAGAACTTGCACCCAGAGCCATATTACGTACTCTTTTCACATCCCACAGCCGACTGACACGATCCACATTCACTTCTCTTACACCCCCAAGTTATTGGAGGATCAAGAGCAAGCGCGAGAAATTATTGAGGGAAGCATGAGCAAATACGGATACGACGAACCGGGACATTCATCCGATCTGTGGAAGAAGTATATACCGCTGCAAAATTTATTGACATTGTCTGTCGATGACCCTCTCCGTCACCGGGGAAATGCACACCGTCCCGAGATGCAGCAGGAGCATTGGCTCGGCTCGTCTGCGGCTTCGCCGGGATTCCTCGCAGGAGATAATCCGGCGGGCATGTGGCGGATTACCGTCAGTCTGCATGCCGTTGTGACTGAGACGCTTGTTTACCAAATTCACGTATTGGGGGAGGAGGCCATATATGCTTAAATGGATTCCGTCTGAGCTTCACACCCATACGCTTCACAGCGACGGAAAGCAAACGCTGGAGGAGCTTGCCCAAAGCGCAAAAAATCTCGGGCTTGAATGCATCGCTATGACGGATCACAATACGCAGTCGGCACTTGCGGATCAGGAACGGGTCCAGCAGCAGTTCGGTGTCCCGATCATTTCAGGGATGGAGTGGACGACCTTTTACGGACATATGCTGACGCTGGGAGTAGAGCGCTTTATTGACTGGCGTGTGCTGGGACCGGATGACATTCATGAGGGAATCCGGCAGGTGCATGAGCAGGGAGGCATTGCCGGGCTTGCCCATCCATTCAGGATCGGAAGTCCGATCTGTACGGGGTGCTTTTGGGAATACACCATTCAGGACTGGCATGAGGTCGATTATATTGAGGTCTGGTCGACGCTCATGCCGTCTATTAAGCGGGACAGCCAGCGGGCGTTTGCCATGTGGACGGATTTATTGAATCAGGGGTATCGCATCACTGCGGTAAGCGGTCGGGACTGGCATGTATCTAAACCGGATGATGCGCTTCCGGCTGTGACGTATCTGGGCGTTCATGATGAAACAGAACAGCAGGAGAGTCTGGCCGACCGGGCAGTGGAGGCGATCCGCCTCGGTTCGGTGTCGGTTACGATGGGGCCGTTACTGACGATGTCGGCACAAATTAATGACAGCGATAAGCGGTATGGTATCGGCGAATGTGTAGAGCTGGCTGTGGAGGACTCACTGTCCGTGACGGTTCAATTGGATGTGGAAACGAGAGCAGCCCATTACAACCTTGAGCCTCAGAACCTTCGCCTTCTGCTGACAAGCGGCCAGGGGGTATGCTCCGAAACTTATATCCCTGCTCAATCAGGTGAATATACGCTATCATTACAAGATCCAACAGGAAAAGGCTGGGTGCGAGCCGAATTATATGGATATATGGAAGATTGCGTCACGATGATTGCCTTTACAAATCCGATGTATATCACTTGAACTCAGGTCACTATAATAGAAAGGCTGGGCTTTGGACGGTGTCAACAAAACAAGAGAACATTAAGCAGCTTATAGAGGAATATATAGAGGTCAACCAAATTGAGCCGGGCGAGAGGCTGCCTTCGGAAGCTGAACTTTCCCGATTGTTCTGCGTCTCGCGTGCGACGCTACGGGGAGCCGTCCGCCAGTTGGAAACGGAAGGCAAGCTGTTGGTGAAGCATGGGAGTGGTACGTTCGCTACTTGCCCGCTGCCGAGCATTCCAAGCTCGCTGGACCGCCTGTACAGCATCGGGGACATGATCCGTTCGGCAGGGTTGCGGGAGGATGAGCAGTTGGAATCTATCCAGAGGATGACGGTATGTCCCCCTGATATTGCCGAACGAATGAGGTTTTCCGAGAATGAGCCCATGATCGTTCTGGAGCGTACTCGCACAGCCGATGGAGAAGCGGTAGCACATTCTATCAATTGGATGCCGGAGACATTGGCAGGTTCGATTTTGGACGGCGAGTCTTTTTCAGGCTCGCTTTTTCAAAGTCTGGAACTTAAAGCCGGGGTACGAATCGTTGGTGCGTATTCGGAGCTTACTGTCCCGAGTCATGATGATGCCCATATGACGCGCCTGTTGAAGCATCCGCAGGCTACGGTGTTACTGCTCAAGCAGCTTCATTATGATGAGCTGAACAGACAGGTGTTGTATTCACTGGATTATGTCCGCAGCGACATTTTCCATTTTTGGGTGCGCCGTACGCGCTGATCCGTGGAAGAATCACATCTACTATCTAATCGTGCTAGTTTTACATATTCCAAGGGTTAAAAATCGTCATATCTCGTCAATACTGATCTATATGCACTTCATGATGATACACATGGCAGGATGCGTATAAGGAGGTAACGGGATATGAGGTGGCTTGGATGGCTGCTAAAAAAAGGAATGACGGTGGTGCTGGTCAGCGCTTTAACGCTGGCGGTAACAGGTGTGGTCGTGAATGCCTATGTTCAATCGCTGCTGCGGCAGTTTAACATCCAACTGGATCATCAGCCAGTATGGGGATTGGGCTGGCTGAATGGAATCTCTGGTACTGATAAAAGTACAGATACAGGAAAAAACAAAGCTACGGGCGGCGGTTCGGAAAGTGTAAAACCGCCTGATGATGCTTTACCTGTCATGGGACAGGGATTAGATGAGAGTGGGAGCGGCGCAGGAGGTACAGCTACACCTGAAACGAGTATTGAAGGTCATGACCTGGTCATTACGCCTGATAATTTGACGGAAAAGAAGAATAGCTTACCCGCAGAGCAGAAGCAGGAAATTTTCGCGATTCTGATGAATAAGCTACCGCCTGAGGAATTGCAGAAAATATCAGCCGCGATGGAAGGCGGTCTGACCGAGCAAGAGCTTCAGGATATTCAGCAGGTGCTTGCCAAATATTTGACCAAAGAGGAATACAACAAGCTGATGGGTATGCTTAAATAGACATGCTCACAACAGGACTGTGGAATCCGCGCCGAGCGCGGATTTTTTTGCGTGTCAGGAAGGATCTAGGGTGCAGTTGAATTCTTTGTAAAAGCTATGTTAAAGTAAACAGTGTCGCGAAAAGGTTAAAATTTTGAAACCTTTTACGCAACTATGCAATGATAGATAGCGACTAATATCATAGATGCTTGTGAATACAGGCTGGATTCATAGGGTGAAAGACCAATAACGAACGCATTTATATAGAGATAAGATATGCTGAAAAGGAGAGAATCATGGAGGTTTTGAAGGAGAAGCATTCACCAGACAGCATGAATGAAGATTCGAGCATGGAAGACAAGCCTGCTGGGAAAGCGGGAAAAATAGCAAAGTGGTGGAGCGGACAGAGAAAATGGTTGAGCTGGACCGCAGGTGGTGTAGTGATTGCAGGCAGTCTTATTTTTGCGGGTAACCAATATGTCGGGGCCAATACGGTCCCTTATTATAAAGTGTATGTAAAGGGTGTCGAGGTCGGAAGCATCCTCAATGAGCAACAGCTAAAGCAATTGTATGCAACGAAGAGCAAGCAATATAAGGACAAGTATCCCGGTGTGGACATGGTGCTCAATACGAGCGCGGTAACAACAGGCATTGAAAAGGCGTATAAAGTGGATATCGACAGCGGAGCAACACTGAAGAAGCTGGATGGTATGCTGACTGCGTATGCCAAAGGGGTAGAAGTAAAGGTCAATGGCCAGACGGTCGGTATTGTAAAGGATAAAGCGACTGCGCAGGCGGCTTTGAAGCAAGTGCAGAAGAAATACACACCTGCGGGTGAAGGCACGGCTACAGGCACCAAGGGACTGGTTCGCAAAACATCCGTGGGCAGCAGTCATGCAAGTGCCAGTAGCAAAACGCCTAAAGCGTGGCTGGAGTCTGCCAGCATTCGTGAGAAAATTGCATACGAGCCTGTAAAAGCAGACCCGAACAAGGTGCTGACTGAGGCAGAAGCGGTTACAGCGCTGACCGAAGCGCGTGAGGCACCCGTAACGTACACAGTACAGGAAGGCGATTCCTTGTCGTCGATTGCGAATAAATTTAATATGACCGCTTGGGAGATTAAGCAGAACAATCCCGGCTCGCGTGAGCGGTATCTGCAAATCGGGGATGAACTGAAGCTCACGGCTCCAAAGGCTCCGGTTACGGTCCGGACGGTGGAGAAAGTCGTCGAGCAGATTGCCATTGAGCCTGAGATTGAGGTTCGCCAAAGTGATGAACTGAAAGCAGGAGTTACCAAGGTTGTCAGACCGGGACAAGCAGGGTTGAAGGAAATGGATTACCGTCTGACCAAGGAGAACGGCGAGGTCGTGCAAGAGGAATGGCTCGGTCAAAAGGTATTGCAGCCGTCTGTTACCGAGGTGGTTCTGAAAGGAACGAAGGTCGTAGGTGAAGGCTCTGGGCAGTTCGCTTGGCCGGTGTCCGGCGCAACGATGTCGAGCAGCTTTGGCGCACGCTGGGGACGTATGCATGAGGGTGTCGATTTGGTTGGCAGTCCTGACATTCACGCATCGGATGAAGGTGTAGTTACATTTGCAGGTCAGCAGAATGGCTACGGCAATGTCATTATGATCGACCATCGTAACGGCTACCAGACGGTGTACGGGCATTTGAGCAGCATTGGCGTTCAAGTAGGACAGGTGGTTCAGCAAGGCGAGTCGATCGGAGTTATGGGTAACACGGGACGCTCGACAGGAACACATCTGCATTTTGAAATTCGTAAAGAGAATACGCCACGCAATCCAATGACGTATTTAAGATAGATGGATCGTTTATAACGATGAGTTATTGATGATTCATGAGGTTACGGGGGAAGGCCATGTTTTTCTGCATGCTTAACAGTAGTGCAGGCATGGCTTTTTTCGTGTAAGAAAAAGGGGCTGGACAAGTGATGGAATGGCGTGCGGGTATGGTAGAATAGAATAAGCAGCTTATGGACACTGACAAACGAAAGTTAATATATAACATGATCCGTGAGAAGAGGTGAGCGCTGTATGCAGGGAACGATTCTGGTGGTGGATGATGAACAGCCTATCGCTGATATTTTGAAATTTAATTTGGAAAAAGAGGGCTATCAGGTGATTTGCGCCTTCGATGGAATCAGCGCGGTGGATATCGCGGTCAAGCAGCAGCCTGACCTGATTCTGCTCGACCTGATGCTGCCGGGGATGGACGGCATGGACGTGTGCCGCGAGGTGCGCGGGCATCAGCTACAGACGCCGATTATTATGCTGACTGCCAAAGACGGCGAAATCGACAAGGTGTTGGGACTGGAACTGGGCGCAGATGATTATGTGACGAAGCCGTTCAGCACACGGGAATTGCTGGCGCGGGTGAAGGCACAGATGCGCAGACAGCAGCGCGGTGGGGGAGGCACGTCGGAAAGCCGCTCGCAGGAAGAGAAGCAGGGGCTGCGCGTGGCGGACCTCTTTTTTGATACGGATATGTATACAGCTTACAAAAACGGTACACCGCTCGATCTGACGCACCGGGAGTATGAGCTTCTGTATTATATGGCGAAAAATGCCGGGAAGGTCATGACGCGGGAGCATTTGCTCCAGGCGGTGTGGGGCTTCGAATACTACGGGGATGTGCGGACGGTGGATGTGACGATCCGGCGGCTGCGTGAGAAGATTGAGGAAAACCCGAGCAAGCCGGAGACGATCCTGACGCGCCGTGGACTCGGATATATTATTAGCGGAGGCAAAGGTGGCCTGCGGGCATGAGATGGCTGTCTTTCTTTCGCACTATTCATGCGAAGCTGATCATTATTTATGTGCTGTTGATTTTAGTGGCGATGCAGCTAATTGGGGTCTATTTTGTCAGCTCGATGAAGAACTCTTTGACGAGCAACTTTACACAGGACTTGCAGGCGCGGGCGGAAATGCTGTCCGTGCTGGCAGAGCAGGATCTGAACGGCAGTGACGGTAAAATGGAGGAAGACAGCGTGGAAAGTCTGCGCGCACGCGTGAATAATCTGTTTGATTTTAGCGGCGCAGAAATTCAGGTGCTGGATGCCAGCGGTAAGGTGCTGATTACGTCCCAAGGCTCACACGCCGATTATGTCGGACGCAAAAATACGCAGACGGTGGTCAGCCGCGCACTCCAGGGTATTCGTGACAACGAGGAGTACATGGTGGACGAGGATAATGTCCGCAAGAAGGTCGTCGCCAAGCCCGTCATCAGCCAAGGCAAGATTGTCGGCGCAGTGTATATCGCTGCCTCCATGACCGAGCTGTACGATACGATGAAACGCATTAACAATGTGTTTCTTTCAGGCATGCTGATTGCACTGGCGTTGACGGCTGTGCTGGGCGTGGTGCTGGCGCATACGATTACACACCCGATCAAGGTGATGACGCGTCATGCGACAGAGGTTGCCGAGGGCAAATTCGACCAGCAGATGCCTGTGTTTGGCGACGATGAGATCGGCAGGCTCAGTGTGGCCTTTAACTATATGACAGGCCGCTTGCGCGAGGCGTTGTCACAAAATGAAGAGGAGAAGGAAAAGCTCTCCTCCATCTTGACCAACATGAGCGACGGAGTGGTCGCTACAGATGACAATGGCCGGGTTATTCTGGTCAACCGCCGAGCCAGCGCGATGCTGGGCGTGAACGAGAACGAAATGACCGGCAGACATATCGCGGTGCTGCTCGGTATCGACCCGGAGGAAACCGAGGCCCTGTACAGCGGTTCTTCGGCCTCCACGCTGTTACAACTGGAGCCCGCGGGTCAGGACGAGCCGATCGTTATCCGCGTGACGTTCACGCCGATTCATCGGCGGGAATTTGGCATCACGGGAACGATTGCGGTGCTTCAGGACGTGACGGAGCAGGAGGAAATGGAGACGACACGGCGGGAGTTCGTAGCGAATGTATCGCATGAGCTGCGCACCCCGTTGACGACGATCCGCAGCTATGCCGAAGCGCTGGATGACGGGGCAATGGGTGAACCGCAGCTCGCGGAGCGTTTCGTAGGCGTGATCCGCAACGAGACGGAGCGTATGATCCGGTTAGTTACGGATTTGCTGCATCTGTCACGGCTGGATTCCAATGAATCGCCTTTGCGGATGCAGCCTGCGGACGTGATGGAAATGCTGGACGAAGTCGCGGATCGGTTTTCTTTTCAAATGAAGCAAAAGAATATCCGGTCTGGAATGTTCGTGGAGCAGGGGATCGGCAAGGTCGTGATTGACCGGGATCAAATTGAACAGGTGTTGGACAATCTGATGTCCAATGCTTTGAAATATACGCCGGAGGGCGGGAATATTCGAATTGAAGCTCGCCGTAATAGTGAGGGAATGCTGGCTATTTCGGTTCAGGATACCGGAATCGGGATTCCGAAAAAGGATTTGGACCGGATTTTTGAACGGTTTTACCGTGTGGACAAGGCCAGATCGCGCAATATGGGTGGCACAGGCTTGGGGCTATCGATTGCCCGGGAAATTGTAAAGGCGCATGGGGGCCAGATTTTTCTGGAGTCAGAATACGGTCAGGGAACCTGTACGACCTTTACGCTACCCATGTCGGGTGAAGGGAGGGAAGCACAGTGAAGGAACGTTTGAAGTCATGGGCGCTTATTTTGCTGGTTGCTTCCAGCCTCGTACAGAGTTATTTTCTGATTTATCGCCTTCCTGGCAGTGATTCTGTACTTACCTCAGAGACAAACTATGTTAAAACCGAGAGCATGGGACAGGAGAAAAAGATTGAAAATCTCGTGTTTCCCGATAAAATGCTGATTCACCAAGGGCAAAACAAGCATACCGTTTTTTATCCGGGTGTTGCTTTCTATGATTTGATTTTTAAACGGCTGGAAAGCCGGAGCTTTAACAGCTTTCAACGTCGAAGTATCCAGTCGGCGGATTGGGCGCGGATTCGCAGCGAGAATGAGGGCATGGAATTGTCTTTTTCAGGCGGGGTCCCGGTTTCATTACTGGAACGGGTCATGCGTCTGACGCCGGATTCTGTATTTCAGGGAGAGACGATTAACCGTATCTGGATCTATATAGATGAGAAAAATGCCAAGCCGCACGCTCTCTTTTTCAGTGCCAGAGGTGATGTGGTGTATGAGGCGAATCAGTTCGATATGACGGTGGAGGATATCCGGCAGCATGTGAATTTCGGTAAAAATGCCCCGTTGTACGAGCTGGTGGATAATCAGTATTACATTCCCGCAGATAACCTGGAGACGGTGCAGCCAGTGGTATATGCCGGGTTGTTCACGACAGAGCAGATGCAGCGGAATTTATTTTTCGATCCGGGGATTACGCGTAATATTCAGGAGAAGGATGGTTCGCAAATTTATACAGACAGCAAGCGCAGTCTGCAAATCAAGCAGGATCAGCGATGGATGAGCTATACCGATCCCAGCGCCCCGGGAGCGAGCGGAAGCAGCCCGATTAGGGATGTGTTGGCCGCAGTTGATTTTGTAAATCAGCATGGCGGTTGGGATGCTTCTTATCAACTGAAAATCAGAAGCAGTGATGAAAATCGTACAAGCGTGCTGTTCCAGCAGTATTACGGAGCTTATCCGGTGCTGGATACGCCATCCTTCCGGTTTGGCACGATTTTGTTGGAAATCCAGCAGGAAACGGCATCCGTCTATGATCGTTCGCTGTTGTATCTAAAGGGCGGCGAACAATCCTCGAAAAAGGTTATGCTTCCAGGCGGCGAAACTTTGAAGAAGCAGTTGGAAGCTGTAGCCAAAGGGAAAACGATTAGAAATCTGACCCCTGTATATCAGCCGGAGCTGACCAATGATGGGTTAAAGCTCGTTCCCGAGTGGCGGGTTACGTTGGGCGATGGTTCAGTGGCAGAGATTCACGCTGTGGCCGCAACAGCGACAACGTCGAGTACACCGCAAACACAGCAATCTCAGGAGTCAAAGAAGTGACCATATAGGCTTATGGCAGAAAGGGGGAACGGGAATGGATTGGAGCCGCGCGAAAAACGTACTGATCTGTACATTTTTGCTGCTCAATGTAGTGCTGGGGCGCCAGTTGTGGAATGATGCGCAGGAAACGGCAGGGCCGAATTTGGATTTTACTTCATTGGATGAAAATACGCAGCGTTTAATGGAAGAAAAGAGCATTCAGGTGCTGGCTCCGATTCCCGGGGATACCCCGCAGCTGCCCAAGCTTTCCTACACGTATGTTCATAGTGGGAAAAAGGATGATCGCGTGCAGCTGGTGAAGCCGGTAGACAGCAAGCTTGTATTCACTCACGATTCGCTGGTTGAGGCATTACAGCCGCAAATCAAGGATATCGACAACTACCAGTACGATCCACTGGATGTACAGGAGGAGCCGGCATCCGGACAGACGGACGCTTTTGTGCTGCATCCGTTGGTACAGGATAAATGGCCGCTGTTTAATGTGAAGCTGGCCCTGTTTTACAGTAATCAGAAGATTACAGGATATCGCAAAATTCAGGTTGATCTCCAGCCCTCGGATGAAGCGAAGAAAATGCTGCCCGCATCCAAGGCGCTGGCACGGTTGATTGACAGTTATTTGCCGCGTGATGCGATTGTGAAGGATATACGGCTTGGTTATTACGGACAAACCTTTAACTCGGATAGCCAGGTAGCTGCGCCTGTATGGCGGTTTATGCTGGACAACGGGCAAGGCGTGTATTATGTGCAGATGAATGGAGATGTCATAAGTCCAAAGACAGAACAAACAGAAGGGTCTTGAACAAATATGGGGATTTCATTTACCGTGCTGTCGAGCGGTTCGACCGGCAACGCCACCGTTGTCCGGAACGAAGACACGACATTACTCATCGACGCAGGTCTCAGCGCGAAGCGTATTGATGAATTGCTAAAAGAACGCGATCTGAGCGGAGAAGAGTTGGATGGTATTTTGGTCACACATGAGCATTCCGATCATGTTAAAGGACTAGGCGCCATGGCGCGTAAATATAATTTACCTGTGTATGCGAATGAGAAGACGTGGTTTGCCATCAGTAATGCCGTTGGTCAGATTGCGGACGATAACCGCAGAATATTGGAGACAGGCGGAACACGGGAATTTGAATCGTTGCGCGTAGAGTCTTTTGGCATATCCCATGATGCGGCTGAGCCGGTAGGCTATAGCTTTTACGATGGGGCAGAAAAGCTCAGTGTAGCCACCGATCTCGGCTATGTCAGCGACAAGGTGAAGCAGGCCATTTCAGACGCAGATGTATTGGTATTGGAGTCTAATCATGATGTGGAAATGCTGCGCATGGGGCGTTATCCATGGAACATCAAGCGCCGTATTCTCAGCGATATCGGTCACTTATCCAATGAAATGGCGGGCGCGATCCTTAGCGAGCTGCTGACAGGGCGGACGAAGCGAACGTATTTGGCGCATTTGAGTCGCGACCACAATATGATGGAGCTGGCAAAGCTGACGGTGCGCGGGGCGATGGAGGACCGCGGCTGCTTTTACAAGGACAGTGAGTTCCGATTGTGTGATACGTATTATGACCGTCCTACACCGTGGGATAAGGTGAGTGAGTCATAAAACTATCCAGTTCGGCGGCTTTGCGTTCTACCTCTTCGCGGGTCACAATGCCTTTGTCTACCAGTAGCTCAATGAGTGTACTTAACGCCAGAGTGTTGCGGTAATGCTCGTCTTTCAGATCCGCAAGCTTGGCAGCTATACGAACTTCATCCATAGCTGAGCGATGTTGATTCATCATACATTCCTCCTGTTAAAATATTTAAAAAATGGCGTGTGATCAGCTTGGTTCTGCCTGTGGTTTTGCCGGGTGCTGTGATACAATAAAGCTAACAACTGAAAGCTTTCTGAAAGAAAGCTCATATCGGAAGCATAAGCTGTTACAAGCGAACGGGAACAGGCCAGAACGTCTCTATGAGACGATCATTTTGTAATAGAATAGAAGACTTGTTACTATTGTAGTCAATTGATTTGGAAATCATTCCTCCTTTTTCCTCTATTCGGAGCGGGATGCGGCGTGTATGCTGGTTAATGAGATCAGGATGCTTAGGGAGGCCCCATTTGTGGTGATTAATAAGTAGGCTGAAATGAGCGGTTGTTTCGGTCATGGGGGATATTCAATCCATTTTGGCGTTCAAACGGAGCGAGTCTCTGTAGCATAGGTTGGCGCAAGCCCGAATAGCCCTAATTTTTTAGTGAGTGTCGGTGCATGACAACGAAGGGGAGAGGATTAGCATGGGCTTGTTTGATGACGATTTTTATTCAACGAGGGTATCCACGCGTGCGGCCAAAAAAAAGGCATTCAAGGCACGTCGTGGAGGACAGGGACGATGGCCGCACAGGAACCGGGACGTGAGCCCGGTGCAGGCCGCTGTCATTAGCGGTGCAGTTAGTGCGGTGGTTGCGGTGCTGCTGTTCAGCTTTATTACAGGTCTGCCCTCCACGACAGCAGTAACCGGAGCAAGTCATTATCCCATGCGCCAAGCGGCGGGTGACCCGTATGACCGGATTGTGCAGGCGGCAGCCAAGGTACGTCCGGCCGTCGTCAGCATCGTGAACCTGAAAGGGGAAGACGGTCATAGCACGGAGCCGTCGGCGCTTGGATCGGGTGTTATTTTCCGGATAACTTCCGGCAAAGCCTTCATTATGACTAACAATCATGTGATTGAAGGCTCGGATGATCTGGAGATTGTAACTGTGGATGGTGTCAAAAAAGAGGCGAAGCTGATCGGCAAGGATCGCATTAGCGATATCGCAGTGCTAGCGGTAGACGATAAGGGCATTAGCACGATAGCAGATATCGGTGATTCCAGTAAGCTTCGTCTGGGCGAGACCGTGATTGCCATTGGTAATCCGCTTGGCTTGGGCGATACGCTCACTTCCGGCATTGTGAGCTATACGAATCGGATTATTCCCATTTCCATTAATCAGGATGGCGTATATGACTGGGAACAGCATGTCATCCAGACCGATGCGGCGATTAATGAGGGAAACAGTGGCGGCGCGCTGGTCGATCTGGACGGACGTGTGATTGGCATCAATACGATGAAAATCGCTGATACAGGTGTTGAGGGACTTGGCTTCGCCATTCCCGCCAATGAGGTGATGAAGACGGTGAATGAACTGGTTGAGGACGGCAAGATCACCCGCCCTTATCTGGGGGTATACACGGTCGACCTCAATAATGAATATGCACCGCTGGATGAAACTCAGCGCAAGGAGCTCAAGTTGCCGGACAGCGTGAAGAATGGGGCAGTCGTTCTGGAAGCCCACGGTCCTGCCAAGGAGGCTGGCTTGAAGCTGAACGATGTCATTACAGCGTTTGATAGCGAACCGATTAACTCAACGCTTGATTTACGTCGCTACTTGTACGATAACAAGAAGATTGACGATGAGCTGAAAGTTACTTTTTACCGGGCAGGCAAGGAAGAATCGGTGACGTTAAAATTAACAGATAAGCCGGAAGGCTAAGGTTTAATTTATAGGCTTAACTATAAAAAGGCGTTCTCCGGCTCATTTCCGGGAACGCCTTTTTTGATCTTCTGCTGCGCCTTAGATTAAGATGTCGTTCCCGTTACATGGGTTCCGCTCTTGGTGATTCTGTACGTCACCACATCGCCGCTCCAGAAGTGGAACTTTAGCGTGACTTCACCATCTTTTACACTATTAAAAAATTCAGGCAGCAGCTTGATGCCATTGGCATCATAGGCAGGGGCAAAGGTATTGCCAAATTCCTTATAAGGTGTCCAATCCTGTGGACCGGCATTGCCACCATTGGTATAAACGGCTTCCATCGTGGCAAGCTGGCTACCACGGAAGTCTGTTGGAATGGTAAAGGCTTGCGTAGTCCCTTCGACAGCACTTAATTTTGGGGTATCATACACGACCACTTTGAAATTCCAGTCTGTCCCCTTGTTGAACTTAGCGGTAATGACGGCATTCTCCCCATATTTACCGGAAGTGGTCAGGCTGGTGAGCAAGCTGGCTTTTAAGGTTAATGTGTCTCCGCTCAGCGTATAGTCGGTGCCCTGTGTTAGTTGCTTGCTGTTGGTACTGAGTGTTTTCAGCTGATTGCCGTTCAGGTTTAAGATGACCTTGGCATCCTGAACAGGAGTGCCCTTCTTCAAGTGAATGAGGTCACTGGCTGCATTGGAGGAGCGTCCTTTTAGGCTGGACTTAATGACATTAAAGAGTTCGGGATCAGACCACTTGTACGTTGTCCGGTTCAAGTGCTGGCCGTTATCCCAGAGTATACCTGTTATTTTCTTCTCCTTCATAAAATAGGTCAGGAACTCGAAGAATTTTAGCTTTTCGCCCTGTTCAATAACCCCTGTATGTTTGTCGAAGCCGAGCAGGCCATATTCACCGACAATGACCGGAATCCCCTTGGCTACAAAGGTGTTATAGACGTTATCAAAGGTTTGGACAATATCGTTCTTGGTATCTTTCTCAAATGTAGTATATCCGGCAATGTTCACACTGAAAGGCCAATAACCATAATAGTGGACGGTGGCAATCAGGTTGGGATCGTTCAGCTTGGTTATCGTGTTGTACAGCTCGTTGATTTTGGCCTGAGCCGGTGCGGTGTCCAAGCCAGGCAGAACAAGGGGACGAGTGGCATTTTTACCGCCAGAGGCGCGGACAATTTTGTGGAAGGATACGTTCAGTTCTTGGAGCATCTGATTCATTTTCGTTTCATCCGTAGTTCCTCCTTCGGAGAAACGGGGTTCGTTAATACTTTCGAACATCAGCTTGTTAGGCTGATCTTTAAAGCGCTGGGCAATTTGTGTCCATAATGCGTTATAGCGAGCCAGCACCTCATCATGTTTGGGTTCCATACTGCTTACCCACGTCCATGAATCATGATGGACATTGATCATGACGTACAGATTGGCATCCAGTGCCCAGCGAACAACCTCTTCCACACGGTTCATGTAGGCAGACTCAACGGTATAGTTCGGTGCTGCTCCAATGTGCTTATCCCAGGTGACCGGGATGCGTATGCTTTTGTATCCTTGGGCAGCAATTTGCTGGATCAACGCCTGGGTAATGCGCGGATTGCCCCAGGCTGTCTCATCCGCCCCGACAGCATCCAGAGAATTTCCCAAATTCCATCCAGGCTGCATGGCTTCCACATACGATTGCATGCTGCTCGCAGCCGCAGCTTGCGGTGCTTGTCCGTCAGATTCGGCAGCAGCGGCAACGGATGCGAACGTAGATAACAATAGAGTGATGGCAAGCGTCAACGACAGCAATGAAACGGGTCTTCGTTTTAACATAACAGGCCCCTTTACAAAGTTATTTTTGAAAGCGCTTTCTAATAAACACTACCACACTATTTGAATATGGAATACCTGTATAATTCATGTAAAAATCATGTGTTAATTAGATATTTTAAATTTGTAAGCATTATTATTGAAAAAATACAGAAATGAGTGTAGAATCTGTGGCCCTACGTGGATTGTAGTATAGCATCGGATTTGTAAATACAAGAGAAAGAAGGAGATGAATATGAATAAGTGGGACACGAAAGAGGCCATTCGACGCTGGGATATGCATGCAGAAAACTTTACGGCCAAGTACACGGAGGAAGGGGATCGGTCTCGCGAAGTGCTGCTGAATCCGGCATTGCAAGCCTGTATGGGGCCCCTTGAGGGCAAAAAGGTGCTGGATGCTGGCTGTGGCGAAGGTTATCTGAGCCGGAAAATGGCCAGGGCGGGTGCTTTGGTGGAGGCTGTCGATTACTCGACAGAGATGCTGAGGCTAGCCAAAGAGCGAACGCCGTCAGCGTTGGGAATTACATATCACCATGGCAATCTGGAAAAGCTGGAGATGTTCGGGGACCAGAGCTTTGATCTGATCGTGTCCAATATGGTCATACAGGATTTGGCTCAATATGAGCAGGCGATTGCCGAAATACGGCGGTTATTAGTTCCAGGAGGCCGCTTTATTTTTTCTATTCTGCATCCGTGCTTTCAGACGCCGCAGAGCGGTTGGGTGAAGGATGAGACAGGAAAAAAGCTGTATTGGAAAGTGGATCAATATTTCAACGAAGGCCCATTGGAGCAAGCCATTCCTTATGATCAGGAAGAAAAGTTTTTATACTTTCACCGTACGCTGGGCAGCTATGTACAGACCATTATTGAGGCGGGTTTGCTGTTGGAAGGGATGATTGAACCCAAGCCGTCTGCCGAAATGTTGGAGAAATATCCCCATTTTCACGAGGACCTGAATATCACTCATTTTCTTATTTTTACAACCAGACGCCTCGGGTAAAAAGCAAGCCCTTTCCTTTCCGCGTCAAGTGTGGTAGAACAAAAGAAGGCGGTTTTGGCACACCTACAACAGGAAGAGCTTCAAACGGAAAGGGATGCAACTGGAATGTACGTGGTATGTAAAGAGCATGTGGAACTGGCAATTGATATGTTCGTCGATGAATACGAGGATGCACCGGATGTCGTCGATCTCAAGGAAACGAAATTTTCGGATTGGGACCCTCCAGTGAAGTGCAAGGAATGTGAGAAGAAAGCCGAGTTTTTGGTCGTCTAAAAAAACAAGCACGGGCGTTTCGGGGAGAAACGTCCTTTTTGTGTACCAAGATTTATTGCAAAAATACCCCATACATAGAGCTATATTTATTCCCACCACGTGCTGAGACAGGAGTGAACGATGGATGGACCCTTTGCTGCATTCACTATTTCGTCCGCTTCAAGTCAATGGAAGTGATCTGTCCACGTTTTATATCGAACAAAAGCCGTCTGCTGCACTGAAAGCTTACGTGGCCTGTTATTGGGAGTCCGGTCCGGCTAATAGGGTGGTAGAGGGGAATCTAGCAGCTTCGTGCGAAGACACCGCTTTGCTAAGCCTGCCGCATGAAGAAACCATGGAGCGGGTATTACCTGACGGCTGTACGGATATTCTATTAGAATACGACCCGGTGAGTAAGCGTCAGGAACTCTCGTACTGTGGGACATTTACGCAACCGTTTGTGTCTGCCAGACAAGCAGGGTCCGAGACACGCATTTTTGCGGTGCGATTTTTCCCCGGTGGGGCACATTATTTTCACGGTATGCCGACTCACTTGTTTACAGGCGGTAATTATCGCTTGGAAGATCTCTGGCCCGAAAGCATCGCCGTCATAGGTGAGCGCATTATGGAAGCGCAGAATTTCAATGAACGGGTGCGCATAATGGATGAGTATCTTAACCAGCTTCTGCTGCGCCGTAGGACAAGCGATTGTGACCTGATGAAAAACCTGCTGCATCGCATCTTTGTGAGCGGTGGGAGTGTGGGGGTTAAGGAGCTTGCGGAGTGTGAGGCGATCAGTGAAAGGCAGATCAATCGTAAGTTTGGACAATGGATCGGAATCAGCCCCAAAAAGTTCAGTGAAGTCGTCCGCTTCCAGAGCGTTCTACACAGTATCCAAAGCGGCGGGGGTCTGGATTGGACGGAGCTGGCATTGAAGCACAGCTTTTTCGACCAGGCGCATCTGATCCGCGATTTTCGCAGGTTTTATGGAGATTCTCCGCTTACTGCGGCTAAGGATTTACGGAAGTTGTCCGATTTTTACAATACACGCCCAGAGGCTTCGGCTATACTCAAAATATGAATAACAATGGCAAAGGAGAGATGAAAATATGAGTGGAACGCTGCAAGTTCGCGATCATCTGCTGAATGAGCTGGAGACCGGAGTACGGACGGGGGAAGCCTTAATCCGTAAAATACGTCCAGAGGATTGGAGCTTTCGCCCGCAAGAAAATTTCCGCTCACTACTGGAGTTAGTACATCACTTTGTGCTTATTCCTGCTTCCGATCTTGCGATTATGCAGGAGAAGTCCGAGGGTGAAGTGGGAAGCATTGAAAGCAGCCTGTCCGGGGTGGAAGATCCCGAGCGCTTGGCTGCGACTTTCAGGCAGAATTTTGAGGCTTATAAGGCTTACATTCTTTCACTCAGCGAAGACGATTATCTGAACCGTTCGACGAAGGCCTTCTATATGGAGCACGGACATCTACAGGTTCAATGGCAGATTGAGACCGTAACCCATGTGTTCCATCACCGCTCGCAGATTTATAATTATCTGAAGCAACTGGGACATGAAGTGAGCTTTTTTATGTTGTACGCTTGAGTATTTTTGTAGAAGGTTTGGAGGGCACCTGTGCGGTGCTCTTTTTTGGTTTTATTCAAGGCTTTTTTAGGGTGGAATGACTTAGTCGAACGCGCGTGAGACTTCTTTACTAACTCGTCTGAGAATGCCGATTTGCTCCTCATTCAATCTGCTGGTCAACGCAACAAACTCATCTACCGCCTCTTGCCGAATAATTTCGTCTGTAGTCATATGTTCTTTGGAAAACATCAATTCACTGATAGACACGTTTAAGGCAGTTAACACTTTCTCCAAGGTATCAATCGAAAAGTTTCTTTCGCCTCTTTCTAATGCACCAATATATCGATAGTCCAAGCTTGCGATGTCAGCCAGTTTTTGCTGTGTTAGTCCCTTTGCATTTCGAATAGCACGGATTCTTATACCCATTTGCTTGCGTAATTCTGTCATATAACCACCTCATAACAAGCTTATGGAAGATGAAGTATAAAAGTCAGGTCAAAATATATAGTAAAAATGGTTTATATTACGCATTTTAAGTAGTATAATTAATTTGTTTAGTCACTCCTCACGAGTGGTTAGCGACTCTAAATCGATAATGAGGATATACTAGAGGAGGTAATATTTTTGCAAGAGGACATTCTAAAATCACTCAAACCGGACATCATTGTTGAAATGTTAGAGATGGCTGTGGCTTTTGAAAATTGGAAGAAGGTGATGGAGACGGCAGATATTTTGTACCAATGTGTACAGCGTATCTATGAAGAACGGCAGTATCATAAAGCGATGAAATTATCCATCCCGCATGTCAATTTAGAACGTCCGTTGGTATATTATTTTGGGCTCAGTCACCTGATGTGTGGAATGGCTCACCAGAACCAGGGTACATATGAGCAGGCAAGGGAGTGCATCTATAAGTATGCTGAGCTGGGGTGGATGGAGGATCTAAAGGAAGAAGACATTCAGGTTGTCGAGGAGTTCAGGTTTTTAGCCAAAACTAATTTATATGCAGTAGATATTTTGTCTGGAAATATAGAGCTTGTCGAGGAATACGTAGCCTTTTTGCAGGATAATCTAGAGGAAATATTACCGGGGCTGAATACCATATTACAGGCAGCGCTTATGTATCATTTGGATGTAGGAGATATTTTACATACGTTTGTAGAGCAGATTGATGAATTTGAGAGTTATGAAGACGCAGAGAATATATCTTACTATTATAGCTACTGCTATCACTTGGCTTTGTACTATCGGAAGTGTGGCAGATTACAGGATGCAGTGGGACTTACTGTGAAGGCGATGCAACTAGCCGATCAGTCGGGTAATGATGGTCAATTTAAGAAATGTACAGCATTGTTCGAATCATTACGGGAGTCAGCGACAGCGGAACAAATCAGCCAATATCGACAGATGCTAATGCAGTGTCTTGATGAATACGAAACGGATAGGGATTTCATTGTGCAGAGCGTAAATGAATGATCCGCTATAATCTGAACAGGGAATAGGCTTGTAACGGAGAGGAAATAGATAGGTAAGAGGCGTTTCAGGTGCTAAAATAACTATGTTACAGGTATGTTTTTAAGTTAGGGATCGTAAATACGATTTTACATTATCATTCGACATAGATAGGGGTATGGAATTTGTTTATTCAGCTTATAGGTGTTGGCAAGTTAAAAGAGAAGTATTTGGTCATGGGCATTCAGGAATATGCTAAACGGCTAGGGCCATACATCAAGTTTCAAATGATCGAAGTAGCCGATGAAAAGGCTCCTGATACACTGAGCGAGGCGGAGGTTCGACAGGTCAAGGAGCGAGAGGGAGAGCGCATCCTTGCTCATGTGAAAAGTGAAGCACATGTCATTGTGCTCGCCATCGACGGCAAACTGTGGAGCTCGGAAGAACTCGCAGAGGAATTGGACAAGCTCGGCACCTACGGTACAAGCCATGTTGTCTTCGTCATTGGCGGCAGTCATGGTCTCTCTGACGAAGTCCTCCGCCGCGCCCAACAGAAGCTGAGCTTCGGAAGGATGACCTTGCCACATCAGCTGATGCGATTGGTGCTGGTAGAGCAGATTTACCGAGCGGTGAAAATTAATCGGGGTGAACCGTATCACAAGTAGGGCAAAATTTATAATAGAAAGCCTGAGTTAAATGTAAACATGTATTGGGGGAATATGGATCCTTTACAGCTTGGAGAAGCAGCGATACCTTTAAATCGGCGCACCAACGTCCAGAATCAGGATCAAAGGCAGAAAAGAAGGAATCTTCAATTCTCGGAAGTGAGATCATAACTTATGAAGTGGCATCAGTAAGAAAACGATAGGCTTTAAACGGCAGACATTTATGTACTAAATCCTAGTACTGTGTAAACCGGTACCCATAGACTGGACACTTTGATAAAAGGTGTTTGGGCTGTGGGTACTTTTGAGTAGAAATAGCATTGGGGCTTCTGTCATCTAGTTGGTACCGTTCCAACCAATCGGTCCTGTTATTCCATCAGGCTAAATACCCGAGAATATAATATTCCTCAACTGAACGACCAGACTTTTAAGTTCCTTCTCCCTCTCCAAATAGCACAGCGAGGCTTGTATCAACGGATGATTCGCTGCCTCATTGCTAACCTCCGTCTGGATAAAACGGTAAAGCTCCCTTATTTCCGAACGATGTACGGCACCGGCCGGGATCGTGTTAATGGCCGTATCCATCTCCCGAAACAGTTCTGAAAGAATCTGCCCCTTCTCACCCTGCCGGTCCTCGAATCCCCAGTTTAAATACCTCTCAAATGAAGCTTGGTTCAGCATAGACTTAAGATCGGACGTCATCATATGCTTAACGAGCACATGGAGCTTGTCCAAGATGAACTTCGCCGTTTCCTCGAGTGATAACGACCTCTCCTCATATACAATCCAAAATAGATATTCCTTCAGAATCGCCCGATAGATGGCAACCAAATCCCATAGGAACGGTTGGATTTCCTCGCCATACACATGCAGCAAACAATCTCTATGCCATCGGATGAGCCGCCCCCTAACCTTGTGTCTGAGCGGCTGGAACTTGGGATCCTGTTGAATAGGGAGCTCAGTAAATTCGACCAGAATATGTTTATACTCCATAAAGTAACGGAATCGCAAAACGATCTGCTGCACAAACTGTTCTTCCGGCGATAGTCCGGGAAGACGTGTCAGCTCATCGACTTGATCAAAATAGTTGTTATGACATTGATTAAATACCTTGCTAAAGAGGTCCTCTTTTGAAGGAAAGTATTTATAGACCGTTCCTTTGGCAATACCGCAATCCTCGGCAATATCCTGTATCGTCGTCGAAAGAAACCCGCGTTCCTTAAAAAGCCTCGTCGCTGATTGTACTACCTCTTCCCTTGTCACAATCATAAAAAAGATTCTCCCTCCTTGACTTGCTATGAATCATAGTACAAAATATAAAACATCAAGTCAAATGACCTAAAGTTCACGATTGGTGACTTACAGTCAAATAAAAATGATGAGGAGAATGTCGGTATGGAAAAATTATTTGATCCGCAAAAAACAGCGCTGGTTGTCATTGATCTGCAAAAGTGGTTAGGGAACCAATACGCCCCTTATTCCGCCGAGCAGGTGGTATCAAATGCGGCCGTCTTGGCCGATGCTTTTCGTGAACAAGGCTCGATGGTTGCCCTGGTCAGGGTATCCAGCAAGGACCTGAAAGATATTCCTAAACCGAAGCTGGATACCCCTGCACCTGCACTGAATCTGCCTGAGGGATGGGATGAGATCGTCCCAGAAATGCGGGTCGCCGATACAGACCACATCATTACCAAGAAGCAGTGGGGAGCCTTTTACGGGACGGAGCTCGACCTGCAGCTGCGCCGCAGGGGAATCGATACCATCGTTTTATGTGGCATCGCAACCGGACTTGGTGTGGATACGACTGCGCGGGAAGCGTTTATGCATGGCTATCAGCAGATTTTTGCGATTGATGCGATGACTGGATTTTCCCAAGCCGAGCATGATTACGTAAAAGACCACATTTTCCCGCGTATTGGGCGTACTCGCACCACACAAGAAATCATCTCAACCTTTACTGAAGAGAGATCGTAAGGTTATTGCAGGAGGTTGATCTCTATGACCCAAAGGAAACGTCCCCAGAACGATCTGATGTATCCTTGGTATGTCTTATCCGTAACTAGTCTCGGTGCGTTTCTGGTTCTAATCAATATGGGAACGCTAAATGTCGCCTTGCCGGAATTAAGCCGGTATTTTCATGCGGATGCAACAACCTCCAGCTGGATTTTGCTTTCCTACATGCTGGTTAATACCATTCTGATTTTGGTCTTCGGTCAAATTTCGGATATTTTCGGAAAAAGGCGGATGTATTTAATCGGATTGGGTGTGTTTACCGTAACCAGTCTGCTTCTTGGCTATTCCCCGAACGTAGAGGTACTCATTCTTCTCCGCATCTTACAGGCTGCCGGAGGGGCTCTCGTGGTGACGAACACAACGCCGCTGATATCCGATGCTTTTCCCAAATCGAAGCTTGGCACGGGTCTAGGCCTGAATATCTTGTCCGCTTCCATCGCGCAGGTGCTAGGCCCCGTCGCAGGCGGCCTGGTAACAACTGCTTGGGGCTGGAGGTGGGTATTCTGGTTCAATGTTCCCTTCGGGATCACTGCCTTCATCTGGGGCCTCCAGATTCTAAGGGAGAAGCCGCTGACAGAGCCTCGTACCAAAGTCGATCGATATGGGGGTATACTGGTCTTTATCGCTTTAGCTGGTTTAATCATAGCTCTATCCAAGGGGGAGAGCTGGGCTGGGGAGACAAGCAAGTGATTGGAGGTTTTGCTATATTCGCGATAATAACCCCTATTTTTTTATGGTATGAGCATCGTTCAGCTTCCCCTTTGTTGGATATAAGCCTTTTCAAAAATTGGATGTTCGGTATGGCGAATATCGCTACCTTCTTTCATTCCTTTGCTCGCACGGCTGTTGCCCTGCTTTTCGCGCTGTACTTCCAATTTGCCTTCCACCAAAACGCACTTGAGGCCGGTCTAAGGATTCTTCCAATTACGATAGGAATGTTGATCATATCCCCCATTGCCGGCATGTTAACCAAGAGAATCGCCCTTCGAGTCCTATCCTCGCTTGGAATACTCCTATCCATAGCAGGACTACTGCTGCTCTTATTCGTACTCGGAGGGAATTTCCCTTACGGGGCCACCGCATGCGGGATGCTGTTAATCGGGATCGGGACTGGCTTATTTCTTACTCCCAATACGATGGAGATCATGTCGTCCGTTCCTGAGAACAGCCGAGGGGTGGCAAATGGGCTGCGGTCCATGCTTTATAACTTGGGCCAGGTGCTGAGTACGGCCCTTTCTTTAACCATTGTCAGTGCGGCGCTACCAGACCATATGAAGAACGTGCTGTATTCCGGAAAAAACGCTGTGATATCGGACGTTGATTTTGCTTTCATCATTCACGGCTACCGCTGGGTCATCATCGCATTGATAATGACTTCCCTATTGGCCCTTACAGCATCGTGGTTTCGTCCTCATCCGAAAAACAGAGCCTACGAGGGCTCTTCCGTAACCAGCTGAATTCGAGTATGGGGTGCTGTAGAAGGTTCTCCTTGAAAGATGAAGACAGATTGGAAAACGTTCAATTTTTAGGAGGGGGCTGATCGATGAAATTTACGCTGAATGGAAAAGCGCTTCAGGTCATTCTAAACATGCTGAACCTTGACCCAGAGATCAAGACGCTGTTGAGTACAATGCAGTAATTTGTCCATTTCATCAAAAGGATCAAGCGATGTGTTTGTCACGCTTGGTCCTTTTGGTATGCACTGAAAGATTAGCCATCACAAGCAACGACAAGTAGTGATGCAAGCATTCAGCGTGAATGGGTTTACAAGAACCTAAAGAAAGGCCATCTCACTAAAGAGTTGGCCACAAATTTACCGCCACAAATAGCTTGGTGATGCGCGTTGCATCAGCCACTCATTTCCCAGCTTCTACTCCGAAATAGTTCCACGGTTTGCCTAGATAAACCTCATTAACCGTCCATTTACGATCGTCTTTTGCGGCGTCTTTGAGCTTGTCAAAATGTCGTGAGAAAGCGTTAGTTGTAAAGCTTTTGGACGAAGAATGTTGGATAGGCGGGAGGATGGAAATAACTGTTTTTAGAGCAAAACTGATGTTTTGCTCTTTGTCTTTATTTATAAAAATTCGCCGTTACAGTGTTACGGTGAACCGTATCATAAGTAGGGCGAAGTTCAGGTGCCTTTACATTTTCCAATCCAAATGCTATCATGCAAACATGACGTTAACGTCATATTATATCTTGGAAGGAGTGATACATCATGAACCGCATGCGCATTGGCGATTTGACAGAACGAGCCGGGGTAACCCAGCGCACGGTTCGCTATTACGAGAGCATTGGATTGCTTCCATCTGGCGAGCGCGAAGGCAATGGTCATCATTACTACACGGAAGAAACGGTTGCTCGTCTGCATAAGATCGATCAGTTGAAGAAGATTGGCCTAAGTTTGGAGGAAATTCGGGACGTAATCGAGCTTTACTTTACGGATATGAGCGGGGTGCTGCCGAAACGGAAAGTCCTCGGCATACTGCGCCAGCATCTGGCCGACACGGACCAGAAGCTTGAAGCGCTCGGGCAGTTCCGCAGCGATTTGCAGTCACATATAGAACGTTTCGAGCGATGGCTCGAGGCCAATGATAGCGATTAATTTTTTTTGCTATAAACATGACGTTAACGTCATGTTTAGCATCCTAAGGAGGTTAAATTCATGAGAGAAAACATTGGATTTATCGGACTCGGACTGCTTGGTATGCCAGTCGCTGCCAATCTGCTCCAAGCAGGATATGTGTTGACCGTATACAACCGCACCCCAGAAAAAGCGGAACCGCTCGTAGCCCAAGGTGCGCTGCAGGCGGTCCGTCCAGCTGACGCCGTGACAACCGGTGGCATCGTCGTCACCTTGGTATGGGACGATGAAGCATTGGAAGACGTCGTCAAAAGCGAAGATTTCTTAGAACGCCTGGGCATAGGCGGTATTCATGTATCAATGAGTACGGTGTCGCCGGATACGGGTAAGAAACTGGCGGATCTGCACGCGCGGCACGGTTCCGTCTATGTTGAGGCGCCTATCTTTGGACGGCCGGAGGCAGCCGCTGCCAGGCAATTGTGGATTCCAATAGCGGGTCCGCAGGAAGCAAAGGAGCGGGTGCGGCCGCTGCTGGAAGCGATGGGAGCTAAAGGGATTTTTGATTTTGGCGAGGAAGCCGGTTCGGCTGTACTCGTCAAACTGATCGGTAACTTCCTAATCGTCTCCGCCGCACGCTCACTGGAAGAAGCACTAGGAATAGCTGAGCGCGGCGGGGTTAATCCCACAGCAGCGGTCAATATGCTTACCAGCACACTGTTTACCGCCCCAATTTATCAAAACTATGGCAAAATGATAGCCGAGAAGTCATCCATATCCGAAAGTAAAATTCCGCAGAAAGATGTCGGCCTCTTGCTGTCGGCGGCGCAAAATGCACAAGTTCCAGCCCCGCTTTCCAGCCTGCTGCTTGATATGCTGGAGAACGGAGATCGGAGCAGAACATAAGGCTACGGTCGATGTTATTCGTACTCTTGTATAACCGGTCTGCCTGGTTGCGGTTATAAGTGACATTCGGCTCCAATTCAATACGCTCAAAGGATAGGCGGCCCCAGGGCCGCATTTCGCCGATAGCCCCGTTACGCTGAACCCTACCATAAGTGACGGCGAAAAATTTATATTAAACCGTGTATTGATGAATGGCAAAAGCATTGTGGTTTTCGTATATTTGATCAAAAAGGAACAAAAACAGGCACCTTTTTTAAGACAACTCACTTACAGATTAAGGATAAATTTTCACTAATGACTAGGAGTTTGTTATTTAATCAAAGAATGGAGGGGGGAAAATGGCGACAGCAGATCAAATTAAACTGCTCATACATTCACATGTTGAACAAGACGATGAGCGATTTAAGACTATTGCTTTACAACTTGCCGCCTATGAAGCACAATTCTCCATTGATACGCTGGATAAGATTGTTGAGGGCTTGAACATATCACCAGGCGAATTATTTCGTACTGGCAAACGGATGAGCAGGAGGAAACAGTTAGGCAGCAAGTAATTGACGAGCTTGTGGCCGCTATCGGTCGACTGGACATGGATCAGGTTGATATTCTGAGGAAGGTCAATAAGGAATTAATACGCGCTTTTAAATAAACAGCCCCTAGACTTGAACGTATGTGTTCAAGTCTAGGGGTTGTTTATTAGGATACTATTGAGTGGGCATCTCTAGCGTCTATCGTGAAAAACTTGCTCGACGAAATTTCTTGAAATTCAATTGTCTGAAATTAAGTTGTTGACAATTGAATTTAGAGTGGGTATTATTGATTTATAAAGGTTGTGAACAAATAATTTGTATACAACTGAAAACGAGGTGGAATACATGTCACATCATCAAACAGTTATTATCGGAACGGGTCCTGCGGGATTAACGGCAGCAATCTACTTGGCTCGGGCGAACTTGTCTCCGCTAATTATCGAAGGGTCGCAGCCAGGCGGACAACTGACGACAACGACAGAAGTCGAGAACTTCCCCGGCTTCCCGGAGGGGATCACAGGGACGGAGCTCATGGATAATATGCGTAAGCAAGCCGAGCGATTCGGTGCACGAATTCAATCCGGCTTCGTAACCCGCATGGATGTATCGAAACGTCCGTTCACGTTGTATTTGGAAGGGGGAACTGAATTAACGGCGGATGCCGTGATCCTTTCGACCGGCGCTTCCGCGAAAATGATTGGTATTCCCGGTGAGGTCGAAAATATCGGCCAAGGGGTCAGCACATGTGCAACCTGCGATGGATTCTTTTTCCGCAACAAGAAGATCATTGTCATTGGCGGCGGCGACACCGCAATGGAGGAGGCACAGTTCTTAACGCGATTCGCTTCCGAAGTCCGCGTCGTGCATCGCAGGGAGGAACTTCGAGCCTCCCAAATCATGCAGGAACGTGCGCGTAGAAACGAGAAAATCGAGTGGAGCCTTAACGCAACCCCGCTGGAAGTGATGTCTGGTAACAAAGGTGTGACCGGTCTTAGAGTCCGCAACAACACAACGGGGGAGGAAGAGATACTGGAAACGGATGGAGTCTTTCTTGCTATCGGCCATCATCCGAATACCGGATTCCTAGGCGGCCAGATCCAAACCGACGAGCACGGTTATGTGGAGGTCTTTCCGGGAACTTCCCGCACGAATGTTCCTGGCGTATTTGCTTGCGGAGACGTCATGGATCCGATTTACCGTCAGGCGATCACGTCAGCAGGCAGCGGCTGCAAAGCGGCGTTGGATTGTGAAAGCTTTTTGCTCGAACAGCAGTAATTCGCATTCACAACATAACAGTAAAACTAAATCATCTAATGGAGGTTATTATTTTGTCTCAAGAACGTACAGGCAAAGCAACAGTAGGTGGACAACCGCTCACCTTGGTAGGGCCGGAGTTGAAAGTCGGGGATAAGGCTCCCGCATTCACCATTAATAAAGATCTGATGACCGAAGCAAGCCTCTCCGACTATGCGGGCCAAATCAAGCTCATTTCCGTCGTACCTTCGCTGGACACCGACGTATGCGATGCGCAAACGCGCCGATTCAATCAAGAGGCGTCGAAGCTAGGCGATGGCGTGGTTGTATTGACGATCTCGGTTGATTTGCCCTTCGCGCAGAGCCGGTTTTGCGCGACAGCCGGCATCGAGCGCGTCGTCACCCTGTCGGACTATAAACGCCGTAACTTCGGCGAAGCCTATGGCGTGTTGATAAAAGAGCTGCAGCTTGATCAACGCGCGATCTTTATCGTCGACACCGATGATACCATCCACTACGCTGAATATTTGAGCGAGCTAACGGATCATCCGAATTATGATGCCGCCCTGGCTGCCTTGCGGGAGCTAGTGGAGTAAGCGATCACCTACCAGAAGAAGGGGTTGACATCCAATTATCATGTTTATAGTTAAATTGTGCACAATATTATAGAGAGGTTGACCTCACATGCTGCAACTTAACGAACACCTTTGCTTTTCATTATATGCTTGCTCCCGAGCTATTTCTCGGTTGTATCGACCGCTATTAGAGGAGATGGGAATTACCTATCCTCAGTATCTCGTGTTGCTATCCCTCTGGGAAAGTGACGGGCGGACGGTCAAAGAACTAGGAGAACAGTTAGACCTTGATTCAGGCACCTTGACGCCGCTGCTGAAACGGATGGAAGCGAACGGACTGATTCAGAGAGTACGATCGACGGAAGATGAGAGGGTCGTCTTGGTCCTGCTCACAGAGAAAGGGTTGGCCCTTAAGGGAGAAGCCGATTGTATTCCATCCGCGCTCCTATCAGCCAGTGGCATGTCCACCCAGGAAGTGTCGGAACTAAACAAAGCCATCAAAGTATTAGCGGACAAAGTCATTCAGACCAGCGGCAAATAATTCATTGGAGGTGTGACCATGCCAACAACGACCTTAACTTCAGCGTTAGAGAAGGTCACTGCAGCAAACCCGTTTGAAGTGCAGGCTATACACCAACGTGTCATCCAGCAACTTCAAGAGGAAGGCAAGGCGACAGGACTACCAGTCGGGGCAAAAGCCAAGGACTTTGAATTGCCAGATTCACTTGGAAACCAAATCAATTTGGCCGACGAATTGGCAAAAGGTCCCGTTGTCCTTACCTTTTACAGAGGAGGATGGTGCCCTTACTGCAATCGACAACTAAGAGCTTACCAGGAGATTCTCCCCGATATTCAGGCGCTAGGCGCTCAGCTTATCGCAGTCAGTCCGCAATTGCCGGATTATACGCTGTCTGATCAAGAGAAAGCAGAACTGTCCTTTAAGGTTCTCAGCGATCCTAAGGGAATCGTTGCCACCAAATATAACCTGTTGTATGAAGTGCCCGACTATCTGAAGAGCATGTATTTAAGCCATAATATTGATCTTCACGAGTACAATGGGACGGATCATTGGCTGCTTCCGGTGACGGGAACGTTCATGATTGACGAATACTCCGTTATCCGCTCTACATACGTGAATCCTGACTTTACCAAGAGGATGGAGCCGGAGGATATTCTCTGGGAGCTGCGAAAGTTGTAATCTTTTTTTACCCATAATGGTTGTGCAAAATTAAATTTTTAACAACTAGGAGTAGGCATAACCACATTAGACGGCAAAGGCCCGCCATTGATGCAATATATGATTATCAATGAATGGAATAACAAAGGAGAGAACCCGAAAATGAAGAACAAATTCAAAACATCCGTTGTGGCCATGATGGCGCTCGGCATGACAATTACCGGCGCGGCCGGCGTATATGCAGGAAACAATCAAGAGAAGATCACGGCATATTTAAACAGTGATATCAAGTTCAAGGTCAATGGCGCGGAATATGCTCCTAAGGATGCGAGCGGCAACAAAGTTTTGCCGATCAGCTATAAGAACTCGACTTATCTTCCGGTTCGCACCCTAGCGGATGCTCTACACGTTTCGACCGTCTACGACGCTCAGAACAAGCAGATTTCGATCGGTTCCACGGTGTCGGAAAATAACACCACCACTTCTAATAATAAAGTCGTGCTTGAACCGGCAGCTCAGAAGTTTGTCGAGGATACTGCCAACCCTCCTTATTTGTTCGATCTCGGCCCAGTAGAGGGAAGGAAAGCCGTGGATCAAGTACAATCAGGTGACGTGGAAATGCCAGACGTTGATCTTCAGCATTTGACGATTCCAGGCGGACCAAAAGGCAGCGTGTCACTTACAATTGTTCGTCCGAAGGGAGTAACGAAAGACCTGCCGGTTATATTGTACACCCACGGAGCAGGTTGGGTATTTGGAGACGAGCTGACACATTCGCGTCTCATTCGTGAGCTAGCCGTCGGTTCCAACTCAGCTGTGGTCTTTACGAATTACGATCTCTCTCCGGAAGCAAAATATCCGGTTGCTATCGAGGAGATTTACACAGCGCTATTATGGGTGGCCAAAGATGGAAGTAATAATGGACTGAATTCACAGAGAATCACAGTAGCTGGAGATAGTGTGGGGGGCAATATGACGGCGGCGGTTACATTGATGGCTAAAGACCGTAAAGGCCCAAAAATTAGCAAGCAGCTTCTTTTCTACCCCGTTACCGATGCCAATTTCGACACGGCCTCCTATCAACAGTTCGCTACGGGCTATTTCCTGCGTCGTGATGGTATGCAATGGTTCTGGGATCAGTATACGACAGATCCGAAACAAAGGAACGAAATCTATGCTTCGCCGCTTCGTGCAACGATTGATCAGTTAAAGGGATTGCCGGAAACACTTGTAATCACTGGTGAGGCGGATGTCCTGCGAGATGAAGGCGAAGCCTATGCAAACAAGCTCAGAGAAGCAGGTGTCCCTGTAACGGCCGTACGCTTTCAAGGCATTATTCATGACTTTGTGATGTTGAATGCATTAAAGGATACAAATGCTGCACGCGGAGCAATGCTGTTGGCCAATTCTTGGCTGTCACAATAATAGAATCGAATTTTTTACCTATAATGATTTTGCAAAATTTAATTGTCTAAAACCAATATGATATGAGGAGAATGTTGAAAATGACCCAAAAGAATATTCTTGAGTTCGCCGCACAACAATTTGTTGAGGATACTGCGAATCCGCCCTACTTATTCCATCTTGAACCTGAGCAGGGGAGAGCTACGGTAGACGAAGTTCAATCGGGAGATACCAAGAAAAAAGATGTAGACATTGAGGATCTCAACATCCCAGGCGGACCAAGCGGTCAAGTGTCCGTTCGGATCCTGCGTCCGAAGAACACGGCTGGCCAACTGCTTAAAACGGTTTTGTACATACATGGTGCAGGATGGGTGTTCGGTAATGCCCATACCCACGACCGGTTGATTCGCGAGCTAGCAGTCAGAAGCGGATCCGCCATCGTATTTCCTAATTACAGCTTGTCTCCCGAAGTCAAATACCCGACAGCTCTTGAAGAGATCTATGCTACGCTGCAATGGATCGCTTCCTCCGGCAAGGCTCATGGCCTGGATTCGGATCATATCTCCATCGGTGGCGATAGCGTTGGCGGCAACATGACTGCGGCAATCACGTTGATTGCTAAGGAAAGAAAGGGACCTGCGATTAAACGACAGCTGCTGTTCTATCCGGTTACGGATGGGGGAATGGATACGGACTCGTATCATGAATTCGCCGAAGGATACTTCCTTCGCCGTGACGGGATGGCTTGGTTCTGGGAACAGTACATCAACAAACCGGAAGAGTTAAATGAAATCTATACTTCTCCTCTGAGAGCTTCCATCGACCAGCTTCGCGATCTTCCCCCAGCTCTCATCATTACGGCGGAAGCCGACGTTCTTCGAGATGAAGGTGAGGCCTATGGGAATAAGCTTCGGGAGGCTGGTGTGGAGGTCACAACGGTGCGTTATCAAGGAATCATTCATGATTTCGTCATGTTGAATGCTTTGGCGGATACGTTGGCCGCCCGCGGTGCGACTGCATTAGCCAGCGCTTGGCTGAAAGATGGATTTCAATAATGGATCAGGGAGAGAAAGATATTCTCTGCTATCTGAGATGATTAACCCAACATAGAATGCCAAAAACCGGGACGCCTTATCTGGCGAATCCCGGTTTTTGAGTTGCTTAAATTGTCATTTAATTAATTGGGTACCTTTAAAATTCGCCGTTAGACCCGTTAAGCTGAACCTTATCATAAGTAGGGCGAACTATATTATTGCGATTTCACTACTAGGTTTGGCTCTGCCAAACCTAAAATACCCACAACAGTAGCTCCATCTCTTCTGTACAATGAGGAAGTTAATCTGAAAAAAATGCTCAGTACCTTTTTTGGCTACAGGGATCATGGTCGCAGGCGTACAACCTTCGTCATGGACATACGCATATAGCACTGCTATAATGGACGCATGAACACATATGACAAAATATTGGCAGCTGCTCTTAAGGTACTCGAAGAGGAGGGCGGAGCCCAATTTTCGACGCGAGCCGTAACTGCGATCGCGCAGGTTACGGCTCCTACACTCTACCACCATTTTGGAAATGCCGATGGACTTCTAAGTGCAGCTATAGTGGAAGCATTCAAACAGTTATTTGAAAGCAAGATTGCCGCAGTGGAGTCCACCATTCCAGAGATGGCTCTTCGTCAAGGATGGGATGACTATGTCCGCTTCGCGGCAGCCCGTCCTCGGATTTATGCGGCGATGATGGGGCGGTTGCTCGAGGGCGCCCATATCGAGGCGGCAGATCATTCGTACCAAGCACTAGTGCAAAATATTCAGGGAGTTGCCGCCGAAGGCAAACTGGCTGTGTCAGCCCAGGCTGCGGCAGATCTGGTCTGGGCTTCCGCCAATACGGCCTCTTGGCTCTATGTGACGGCCCAGATCCGTAAGGCACCCCCACCCCAACCCGACGTCGTTGATCTCATTCGGGAAAGCGTAATGCAGATCATTTTGATCCAAAGGCCGGACGCCGATTTAAAATGAGGGATTCGATGACAGAGCCTGGAGACTCCAGGCAAAGCCCCAATTTAGAAGACGCATAAGAAAGATCGCCTATCCAACCTGGACCTCCAGAGGATGGCGATCTTTTTATGTTTGGAGGATGCGAGCATTAGTTCGCTTGGATTTGTGTTGTGTGATAAGTGAAATGTAGTACGCCGAGTGCATCACGCAACGCCCGTTAAAACGATGTTCAGACCGCAGGGCAACACTTTAGAAAATATATAGCACCGCTATATACAACTTTGTATAGCGGCGCTATAATACCTGTATAGCGGTGCTATACCGTGATCCATATCTTATCAAACCTAGGAGGGTTACTATGTCATTCAAAACTCAAGAACTGGTCGTCGTGACAGGTACGTCCAGCGGCATCGGTAGGGCTACCGCGGAGCAGCTCGCCGCTGAAGGATTTCACGTTTTGGCGGGGGTTCGTCGTCAGGAAGACGCCGACAAAATCAAACGCAAAAATATCGAGCCGGTGATCGTCGATGTTACCAATATCGACACACTAAAGGCGCTGGCCGAACGGGTGGAGAAAGATCCGCTTGGTCGCCCTTTGCGGGCAGTGGTTAACAATGCCGGCATCGCCGTTAATGCGCCTCTCGAGATGGTTCCGCTTGATGAATTGCGCCGCCAGATCGAAGTCAGCGTGATCGGACAGGTCGCGGTTATTCAGGCACTCACCCCGGCGTTATTGAACAGCGGCGGACGCGTGGTCAATATCGGCTCCGTTGGCGGCAAGGTCTCCATGCCCGGATTCGGAATTTACTCGGCTGCGAAGTATGCGATGGAAGCGATCAATGACAGTCTTCGCAGGGAGATGTCCTCGTTTGGATTGAAGGTTATCATGATCACTCCGGGTGGCGTCAGCACTGGCCTGTCGGAGCACGGGATTACGACAGCGGAGCGGCTAGCCAAGTTGATGACGCCGGACCAGCACCGACGCCATGATCGTCTTTTTGACGCCGTGAAGGCTCAGGCTGAAACGTGGGCAACGGACGGTATCCGCCCTGAGAAAGTGGCAACAGTGATTTCACGCGCAATCCACGAAAGAAAGCCACGCACCCGCTATACGGTCGGTCGCGATTCGGCACTGCTGACCCGACTGGTCCGCATTCTCCCAGACAAACTCCTCGACCGGATGCTCCGCAGCCAGATGAAGCTGCAGTAACGGGCAGTTTCACGAATCCTCTTGGACAGAAAGCTAAAATGGGGGAATGAAATATGCCACAAAACAAGTTTGAACATGCCATTATTGTAGGTGGATCTTTAGGTGGTCTAATGATGGGGCTTGCGTTATCTCGTTCTGGTTATACAGTTACCATTCTTGAACGTGCAGATTCATCATTAAGAAATGGTGCTTTTATTCGTTTACACACAAAGCCTTATAGTAATAGTGAAATTGAACGAGAATTAAGACACTTGGCATCCAATGGTAACAACAATGTTGAAGCCTGGTCAGCCATTCAAGAACGTTTGCGCAATGCGGTTGCTAAAGAACCTGGTATTACCCTTCAGCACAATACACGAATTGTTAGTGTTGGGCAAAATGAATCATCTGCTTGGGCTACCAGTGATGAGGAGCAGACGTTTAAAGGTGACTTTTTGATTGGCGCAGATGGATATCGCAGTATTGTCCGCCGCTATTTAAACCCTGACAAACCATTTGCAGATTATGCTGGCTATCTGGTGTGGGTAGGGAAGGTGGACGAAGAACTGCTGCCAAAGAAAGACTGGAAAAAACGGAAACTTTCGAGCGCTTATTTCAACAATAGTGCTGCCGGTACACTGACAACTGCGGTGATGCCAGGTATAGAGGGGGGAACCAATCCTGGCCAGCGATGGATAGGTTTTTGCTGGTTTGATCATTCGCATAATCAATTGCTGTCTGAGTTAGGGGTGTTAAAGGACGGGGTTGCCCAGCATTCCTTATACGGTGGAGATATTCCGGATTCGCTACTGGAAGAACTATCACAAACCAGCCAAGCAAATTGGAATAAAGAAGATGATGCAATTTTGCAAACCGCGATTAAGGACCGCAGTTTAATCGGGGCACCTGTTAATGAATACATCCCTAATATATTGTCAAAAGGAAGAATAGCCATGATCGGCGATGCAGCTCATACCATGTCACCAATGACTGGCGCAGGCTTTAATGACTCACTTGATGATACGGTTGCCATTATGGACGCCATTAAACATTATCCGAATTCTATAAAAGATGCTTTGGATGAATACCAAACGCGTCGTTTAGATGTGGTTCGTCAAGATGTTCTTGGGGGCCAAGGCTTTAATCGTTCTTTTGGACGATTATAACAGCATTAAACTAAGCTATTGATACATTGGAATTTCAAGCATAAACGGGGAATTTGCCCATTTGAGAAAACGGTAAAGCAAAAAATACGAAGTATTTATAAATTAGGAGGAATTAGCATGAACGATACAAAGAACCGTTACGTTACTGTACTCTGGGAGGCGAGAGCTAAGGCAGGGAGAGAAGCCGAGATGAAGGCATTCATGACTGCTGCTGTCACCCCGTCGCGCAACGACCTGGGCAACATTGACTACGAAGCTCACGAGGTAGAAGGCCAGCCTGGCACATTCATCATCTACGAGCGCTGGGAAAACCGGGATGCCCTCGATCGGCACCTGAGCGCCCCCCGGATGCAGGAACTGGTGCCCCAGCTCTTAGAACTGATGGAGGGATCCATTGAGGAAGGGATTCGACTCCTGCAGCCGTTCCGCCCAGCGCAGTAAAACGCAACACCGAGCGGAACTCATTAAGTTCTGCCGGAAAGCGTGAGAGATATTTTCGTGAGCGGTTAAAGACTTTAGTGGAGGAGGCAAAACGTTGGCAACGATCGATGATTTTGCAGCACTAGATATTCGTGTCGGAACGATTAAGGAAGCGGAGTTTTTTGAAGAAGCAAAGATCCCTGCGATAAAGCTTAAGATTGATTTTGGACCGGAGATCGGGATGAAATCCTCAAGCGCACAAATAACTAAGCGGTATAAGGCTGAAGAATTGGTAGGGAAGCAAATTATAGCGATCGTTAATTTTCCTCCTCGGCGTATTGCAGGATTCAAATCGGAGGTATTAGTTTTGGGAGGCGTTCCGGAAAAAGGAGATGTCATTCTATTGAAGCCGGATATTGAAATACCCAATGGTACTCCTATTGCGTAAGCTATTGCAGTAAGCTTGAACAGAAAAGAGGATGTACGCTTACGAATTCTCGGATTGGGGCCGCCGACCAAGTGCGCTGAATGCGACGAGAATGCGGAGTACCTGATGGTCTGACCATCACCGCATAGGGGTATGAATAAGATAAAATGAGACGAGTCCTGCGGATGCGAGGCTTTTTGGTGTGAGTGAAGAAGAAGATTGGTCAGCGACTTATCATATATTAGGGAATAAGTGGGCGTGTTATACTTGACATTAACTTTGCTTAACATAGTACCGGAAGAGGTGGAAACATGTAAGTCTTAGCCGCAGAATACAATATTCGAATTATCCCAATAAAATATAACGCAGCCTGCTATACGTCCGATATGGCCGGTTGCCGGGATACGTATAGCATTGCTTGTGTTTACGATAAGGAGATTAACGGCGATGAACTTAACATGGGACTTGGAGAGTCTGTATTCCTCATTCCAGTCGGAGAAATATCAAAAGGATTATAAACATGCAGCAGAGCTTGCAGATGAACTTGGTGCGAGGGCAAAGCTTCATTTACACACTCAAGAGAAGGCTGCGATTCTAACGGAAGATTTTCTTAGGCAATATAATGCATTCAGGAGCGTGTATCTGTGCTTATTCAGCTATGCAGAATTGGTATTCAGCATTGACAACAGGAATACAGAAGCTGCAAATCAGATGGATGTATTGGAAGAAATGGCCGCGGGTTCCGAAGAAGCTTTAGCAAGTTTCAGCAAATGGCTGGCAAGCATGAGTGGGGAAGAGCTTGATACTATTATTGGCTCGGGTGAGTATGTGGGTCAGCATGCTTTTTATTTGCGTCAGCTACAGCAGCAGTCAAGGTATTTGCTCAGTGAAGAAGCTGAGGCAGTCATTGCCCGGATGCAGCTTACCGGCGCCAAAGCGTGGGAGAGGCTGTACATGAAGATACAGTCTACCTTGCGTGTAGAGGTGGAGATGAAAGGGGCAACGCATCAGCTGTCTTTGACGGAGCTGCGCAATCTGGTGTACGACCATGATTCTCAGGTTAGGCAGGCGGCATATGAAGCGGAAGCCAAGGCTTGCCGCAGTGTTGCCGAACAGAGTGCAGCTTGTCTTAATGCGGTGTGTGGAGAGGCGATAGGAATCTATGAGCTAAGAGGGTACAAATCGCCGCTGTATAAAGTACTGGAGACCTCGCGTATGGATCAGGAGACGCTGGAAGCAATGCTGCAAGCGATTAAGGAGAGCCTGCCTGCCTTTCATCAGTATTATCTTCACAAAGCAAAGCTTCTGGGCCACGCAGGACCGCTCCCTTTCCATGATATCTTTGCTCCGGTTGGCGAGGATTCTTCCGTCAAAATTAGCTACCCGGAGGCACAAGAGCTTATTGTTGCCGGGTTTAACTCGTTCAGTACAGAACTGGGTGCGTTCGCCCGCAAGGTGTTCATCTCCAGATGGATCGATGCGGAGTCACGGGCAGGAAAAGGGAACTTTGGCATGTGCATTGATATCGCACCAATCCAAGAGAGCCGGATTATAACCAGCTTCACCGGGAGCTATATGGATGTTGGTGTACTGGCGCATGAGATTGGCCATGCCTACCATAGCAGCTGTCTTGCCGGAAAGACTATGGTCAATATAGATTATCCGATTCCGATTGCCGAGACGGCGTCGATCTTTTGTGAGGGTCTGATTAATCAAGAGTTACTGCTGAGTGCATCGGAAGGAGAAGTCTTGCCGATCCTGGAGCGGAGCCTCTCGGATGCCGGTTATTATATCGTTGATTTCTATGCCCGTTATCTGTTTGAAAGCCAGCTTTATGAGCATAGGAAATCAGGCTCGCTAACGGTGGAAGAACTGAACAGCCTGATGCAGGATGCCATGTCTGCGGCCTATGGAAGCAGTATTGACCCCGATTCTATTCATTCCTACCAGTGGGTTAGCAAGGCTGGTTATTATATGACAGGCAATGAGTTTCTGAATTTCCCGTATTCGTTTGGGCTGTTGTTCTCTAAAGGGCTATTCGCGCAGTATAAGAAACGTGAAGGCGGATTCGCCGAGCAATTTCAAGCCTTCCTGGCCGCCAGCAGCACCACCATGGTTGCAGATGCCGGGCAGTTAATGGGTATTGATGTGCGTTCACCAGAGTTCTGGAGAGATGCGCTGGCCTTGATTGGGGAAGATATTCAGCGCTTCGTTGGGCGTTCTGAAAAATAATAACAACAGGAAATGACAAGCATTTAGTAAATCTGCACATGCACAATGTCATTAAGATTAACTCAAAGACAGAGCTGGAATAAGAATGGAATACAATACACTGTTAAAAGCAGTGAAATCTTATATAATTGAATGGTACATTGGTAAGCTCTCTAAGTTGGGGAGCTTTTCTTTTTGTCTTTAGATGACAGGGTGAGAGCTTTATAATAGTAATTACAGATGATAATGGGGGGAGACTCATGAATAAACGGCAAGATATTTTAAATGCTTGGATTACGATCGAGCAGTTATCCGAAGGTTCTATTAATAAAAAAGACAAATCGCTAAAGCTCATACATACAATGGAAGAGGATTGGAATCAGTTTTTTTCAGACTTTTTAATGAAGCAAAAAGAACAACAAGATGTATCAGATAAGTTCTTTAAGAAATCGGGCTTAGTATTATATTTCGATATTTTCGATTTTCAAGAAGTTGTTGAACTAATGAGGGAGAAATACAAGATTGCTAAAACCTATGAGGAAGTTAGTAAATCTGACAAATTCACCTTCTCTATCTATTTTGATAACGAATTGAATTTTCTAGCAGACAAATTGTTTTATACAATGAGTGGTTATATCCGCCAACATGGTGAATTACCGAAAGATTTTTTGAAAGTTGAAAACGTATTTAGAGAAGATTTGAACAGCAAATTTGAAGAAGGTTTTCATACCACCATCTCTGAGCTTTTTCATAAATATCATATTTCCGCAGAGAATTTCCGCTATGCATTTGTGAAAAACCTGGATAACGGAGATGTAAATCTACATTCGTTCTTTATTGAAGATCTGAACAAAGCAAAGACAATCACTAATAAAAATTTGGATCGATATTTTAATGGCTTTTCGGGACATAGGCACAATCTGGATGGCAATAAAGAGTCCGTTCATTTTAACCCCCGAATTTTCGAGACAACTATTTTACAACCTAAGTTCTATCCGCTCGGGCGGTTCCCAAGTAATCCTGGTTTCGCGCTTTCATTTATGCAGCAGGTTGCGGTGAATCTAGCTTTAAATGATAAAAATGATATTCGTAGTGTCAATGGCCCGCCAGGAACAGGGAAAACAACACTGTTAAAAGATATTTTTGCTGATTTAGTCGTACAACAGGCAGCGGAAATTGTGCAGCTTTCTGATAAAAGGATTAAAGGGAGTCTGGTTTATTGGAAAGACTTTAAGCTTGGTGTTTTACCACATTCCATTTCAGATAAAAACATTGTTGTTGCAAGTTCAAACAATGGGGCGGTCCAAAATATTGTTAAGGAGTTACCAAAGAAAGAAACGATTGCGGGCGATTTTCAAAAGCTACTAGATGAAGCAGATTATTTTAAAGAGGTTTCCAATTCTAAATTAACCTGTGAAGGTTTTGGACAGAATCGCGAGATTAAAAGTGAGTTTTTACATGAGGAAAATTGGGGTGTGTTCTCGTTAGAGGGCGGCGCGTCAACAAACATGAACAAGTTACTTTTAACCATTGAAGCAATCGAAAAAGATTTAGAGGATCATGATCAAGCGAATACAGGTGAAAGTGTATATCAAGAATTCTCCCGTCTGTATGCTGAATTAAAAATCGAAAGAGATAAAATGCAAGACTATAGCGAGAAAATGTATGCTCTTCGAAAATTAAAAACCAAGCATAAAGAGCAAATGTTTGCATTTGAACAAGAAGAAAAAAAGAAACGAACAAATTTAATCTCACAGGAAGAAGAAGCGAGACGTGAACTAGAAAGACTGGGACAAGAAATTGAAAATCTCCAAGAGGATTGGTCAAATGCTTCTGTTGAGATAGAAAACCTAATTGATCTACAAGCTCAAGCTAAAAGGAATTATGACGTAGTTACTTCTCAAAAGCCAAGTTTTTTGTGGCTTCAGAAAATATTTAATAAGGCAAAAGTTGAGCAGTACTTCAAAGATCTGAATAATGCGAATGATCATTTAAATGATCTATCTAAACAAAAAACGAAATGGTTAAATGACCGTAGGCGACTCGAAAATAGGTTAAGGGAAAATGTTGCGAAAAGTGAGTATGTTCAAAAACAAGCTCAGGACACAAGAGCTAACTTCGATCGATGGATGATCAAACAACAAAATGGTTTTAAAAAAGTGGAACGAGAAATTGTATTGTTAGAAAAACTCAAGTATCAAAGTGGCATTAAGGAACCAGATTTTTCACAATCGTATGATGAGCTGCAAAAGTCTAATCCATGTTTTACAGTGAAATTCCGTAAATTACAATCAGAGCTATTTATTTCAGCTTTAAAAGTTAGAAAGCAATTCCTGTATGAAAACAGAAGGAATTTAAAAGCCGCGAGAAATATTTGGAATAGGCAGTCTGAATACTTGGGAAAAGAGAATGGACAGCAGCTAATTTCAGAATCATGGAATTGGTTGAATTTCACGATCCCCGTTGTCAGCACTACTTTTGCTAGTTTTGGTCGAATGTTTAAAAATCTTAATGAAGATTCAATAGGTAATCTGTTTATAGACGAGGCGGGTCAAGCACTGCCACAAGCTAGTGTTGGTGCCATTTTTAGAAGTAAAAAGGTTATGGTCGTTGGGGATCCATCACAAATAAAACCTGTAATGACGCTAGGTTCAAATGTTTTAACCTTAATTGGAAGACACTATGAAGTCGATGAGAAATTTGTTTCAGCTGATGCGTCTACTCAAACCATTGTGGATGCCACAAGTCAGTATGGTTTCCAAAAAAATGAGGATGAATGGATTGGCATACCCCTTTGGGTACACAGACGCTCGAACTATCCGATGTTTACGATTTCAAATGAAATTTCGTATGAGGGGTTGATGGTACAAGGTAAATCAGCAGATGAGGCACAAGGGAAATCACAATGGTATGATTCAACCGGTAAAGCAAATGACAAATTTGTTAAGGAACAAGCTGACTTATTGAAAAGAATGATTGATAAACGTTTGCAGGAAGATCCGGATTTAGCGGATGAAATCTATGTGATCACCCCCTTTAGAAATGTGGCTTATAAACTTGCACAAGTTTTAGATGGAATTAACTTCACGAAACGAGAAAATGGGAAAACAACGAATATTGGAACTGTTCATACTTTTCAAGGGAAAGAGGCCAAAATTGTCTACTTTGTTCTTGGAGCTGACTCTGATAGCAGTGGGGCGGCAAGATGGGCTGTCTCTGACCCAAATATGATGAATGTTGCAGCTACACGAGCTAAAGAAGAATTTTATGTTATTGGCGATAAGAAATTGTATGCCTCACTCGGTAGTGAAGTGGCAAATAAAACTATTTCAATTATTGATGACTATAACAATGATGAGGTCTGGAATGATGCTTAGGCTAAGTTCTCCAAGTAGGAGGGCTTTTCTTTTCGCCTTCGAGATGTTACGGTGAACCGTATCATAAGTAACGGCAAGTTTTTATTGTACAACTCGAATCAAGTATGCAAAAATCGCCGGTGATATGATCAAAAGGAAAGGAGGGAGGACTCCTATGTGTGAATGGAATGAAATGGAACATCTGGGCTATTCACCTTATTATTGTTCCAGACAGTTCAATCAATTAACCGGGATGACATTGCGGGATTACATCTGGACTCGAAGGATCAGCTGTGCCGCCTTCGAGCTCCGCGACACGGATCAGCGGGTTCTGGATGTTGCCGTAAAGTATGGATTCTCATCACAAGAGACGTTTACACGAGCATTCAACAAGGCTTTTCAGCTCACCCCTGCAGCCTACCAAAAAGCTCCCCGACCTATTCCGTTGGCTATTCGTCAGGAGGTATTCTCGCCTTATCATTATTTGATCAAGGAGCGAGATAAGACGAATAAGGTACATTTACAACTGGCAGAGATCAAAGTCGAGTTCATTCCTGCACTTTTATGAGGACAGTTGAGGAGGTAGCATGGAACTTTGACCCCCAAGGGATGGGCTACACATGGATTGAACTTGGTGGTAAACAGTGTTACTCTAACAACGGTAAACTCAAAATCTATGTTCTGCAATACCTCTAATAATAGTCACCATTTTAGTTATAAAGAAAGGTAACACTATGATAAAAGTTGATAACTTATCCTTCTCATTTCCGCAAAAAGAACTATATAAAAGCATTTCATTTACGTTTGAAGAGGCACAACATTGCGCTTTTATAGGAACAAGCGGCAGTGGGAAAAGTACACTGATAGATATACTGATGGATCCGGAAAGATATTTGTTCGATGGCAAGTTAGAGATAGACCCGACTTGCAAAATGGGGTATGTAAGTCAGTTCTCACAAGTAGACACAACTAAAGAAACAACCGTTTTTGAATATATAGGAGAAGAATTTATTAAGATACAAAATGAAATAACAGCTATTTGTACTGAAATGGAAACATCATCGGAAATTGACTCGTTACTAGAAAAGTATCAATTAGCTTTAGACGCATTTGATTCAATGGGTGGGGATGATTTTGAAAGCAACATTAATAAGAAACTAAATCTAGCAAACCTCATGAAGCTAAAAGATCTTAGGGTATCCGACCTGAGTGGTGGGGAATTCAAACTTATTCAAGTGATGAAGGAAATGCTTAGTAGTCCAGACTTAATGATTATGGACGAACCAGATGTATTTTTAGACTTTGAAAACCTAAATGCGCTTAAAAATCTTATTAATTCCCACAAGGGAATGCTGCTAGTTGTTACGCACAACCGATATCTATTGAATCATTGTTTTAACAAAATTATACACCTTGAAAATACGGAGATCCAAGAGTTCGATGGGCGATATATTGATTATAACTTCTCATTACTTCAGACTAAAATTGAGTTACAAGAACTCACAATCGCTGAAGATGAAGAAATTGAGAGAAACGAGAACATAATCAATAATCTTAGAGCTATCGCAACTTATAATGCAGAAGCATCTAGAGGTAGAGCGTTAAAAGCTAGAGTTAAGTTTCAAGAAAGATTGGAAGCGCGTAGAATTAAAGCGCCATTTGTTGATATTAAGCAACCGAATATTAGTTTTGGTATTGATAATGAAATTGAAGACACCATTGTTGTAAATGTCAATAATTATAGTGTTGCCTTTGATGAGTTGCTTTTAGACAATGTTAACTTTGAGATAAAATCTACAGATAAAGTAGCCATTATCGGTTCAAACGGTACCGGGAAAACAACTTTACTCCGAGAAATCTTTAAAAATAATCATGATTCAATTGAAATAAATGCTGATGTTAAAGTGGCTTATTTATCTCAGCTTCAAGGCGAAATGCTAAAGGATTCTAATACAATACTAGAAGAATTCATCGATGCTGGGTTTAAAACTTATGATGAGATAAGATCGTATATTTCAAACTATGGCTTTGAAGGAGAAATCGTTAATCAAAAGATAGAATCTTTATCTGGTGGAGAAAAAAATATGCTTCAATTGGCTAAAGTTTCTGCCAGTAAAGCAAATGTATTGCTTCTTGATGAACCGACAAGCCATTTAGACACCTATACACAAATAGCACTGGAGAAAGCGATTGAAGACTATAAAGGTGCGATTCTCATGATTTCTCATGATTTCTATTCTGTTGTAAATGGTATGGATTATGTTTTAATCATTGACGATAAGACGATTAGAAAAATGAGTATGCGAAAATTTAGACAGATGATTTATGCTAGTCATTTTGATAGAGACTATTTAGAAACTGAACAAAATAAAAAATCAGTTGAAATGAAAATAGAATTGGCTTTAAAAGATACTGATTTTGAACTTGCAAAAGTATTGGTTGATGAGCTAGAAGAGCTGATTAAGTTGCTTTAAATTACAACTCTCTGATTGAAATGATTACAAGAAAGTGAAGTTAGTTACAGCGAATAGGGCTAAAGTGAATTAGTCCGAGTTCACCAGCATGGATCAGGCGCAAAAGGGGGCAAAGCAAGCAAGCGATCGGACGTTCCCGAGGTGGATTAAGCACGAAAATTCATGCGGTAGTTGACGCGTTAGGAAATCCACTGCGCTTCGACTTGACCGGAGGCGAAGCGCATGACTGCGTCCAAGGTTTCAACATCCTTAAAAACATGAAACTGACCCGGAAGCAAGTCCTAGCCGACCGAGCGTATGATACGAATGCCATTCGGACCTTTTTGAAGGAACAACAGGCCTACCGGTGATTCCCGGAAAGAAAAATCGCCGAATGACCCTAAATTATGATCGGGATGTCTACAAAGAGCGCCATTTGGTGAAATGCTTCTTTAATAAAGTAGAGAATTATCGTCGTTTGGCGACTCGTTATGATAAATTAGTGTGTACTTTCAATTCTTTTTTGGCCTTGGCATCCATTATGGATGCACTTATAATAGGAACTTCCCCATCCCTCCAAAGTTATTTGTTCGTGATCATAAGGTAATTCAAGATAACTACAAGGTATATACAGCGGTGTTTGTTGTTAAATATATGATCGATGACAAAACATATTGGATTCCCCGAGGACTGGTATAATTTATTAAAGGTATAGAGCGCATCCATATTTGGGGCGCTTTTATTTTATTTCATTGTTAAACAAAAATTCGCCGTTAGAGTGATACGCTGAACCGTACCACAAGTAGTGGCAAGTTTTTCAATACAGAATGAGAATACCTATTGACTTTACGTGAACGTAAAAGTGTAGGATGTATTTGTGAAGGGCCTCACAAAGACTGTTGAAGGGAGCAAACCATGAGTTTAACTCAGCTGAGGAAAATTAGTGACGTCACATTACAATACGGGGTTTCGAGCCGGACACTTCGATATTATGAGGAGATCGGACTAATGGAAAGCACTAGGGAATCCAATACCTCAAAACGTTTCTATACTCCAGAGATGCTCAGAAAGCTCGAGATGATTCTTTTGTTAAAGCAATTGCAATTCTCCATTAAAGAGATTCACGCGATATTAAAAACAGATGACATGCTGATGACGATTGAAGTATTTGCTCAAAAGCTTAGGTGTGTAAAGAACGATATTGTTAATATGATGACCCTGAAAAAACAACTTGAAAGGATTTTGGGCTTCCTACGTCAGAAAGGATTTTCAAAGGAAGAGATGATTCAGCACCTATTGGATGATCCCGAGAAACTGAAATTAGGCGTTGAACTCATTGTTAATGTAAATCAGGGAAATCATAACAAGGAGGAGATATCGGTTATGAACCAAAGTCCTACAAAGCTCCAAGATCATGAGGTTCGTTTTCTTGAACTGAAGCCTATGAAGGTGGCGTATTATCATACTACGATCAATCAACCAGAGGATGAAGCGTGGAATGTTCTGTATGCATGAGTAAAGGAAAGAGGACTGGATCATAAATCAACTACCCGTTATTTCGGTTTTAATAACCCCGGGAAGAATCAAGAACATGGTTATGAGATGTGGGCAACAGTAACCGATGAGATCGAGGCATTTAAAGATGTTCAAATCAAGCAGTTCGATGGAGGGTTATATGTTGTTTCGAGTTTATATGGGTACGACATTCCCGAGGCTTGGCAGCGATTAAACCATTGGGTTAACAATAGTAAATATCAAGCAGGAGCGCATCAGTGGCTGGAGGAACACTTTTTGTTTAACGGAGATATGTTTGTCGGAGAAACATTTCAATTGGATCTATACTTCCCTGTCAGCATAAAAGAATAATAGCAGTGGCCATCCTGCAAAGGATGGCCTTAAACTTGCCACTTTAGCCATCGCGGAGATCAGCGTATCCATTTTAGCTAGAGCATCGAACTCCAATTCGATTATAACAGGAAGAAATTGTGGAGGCCATGCTCCATCTTGCTCTGCAGAGCGATGATTTCAAATATTCTCTTTTCAAGAAAAATGCTGAGCTATATTAGTTAAATACTCTTCTTCATCCATATTTTCTTTCATATGAATGAGCATCTTTGCATCATCTCCAACTATATATCGGAATTGACTTGTACCGTCTGTGGCCGCTTGGTATATGGTTTCGGCAACAATTTCTGGAGGCGAAGCGTATGCCGGGTGTTTTTCCATCTCACCCAATTTAGACCGAAACGCAGCAGTAAATAGCTTATAGTCTGTTAAAGCATCATTAAAAAAGAATTCCATTGATCTTCCACCAAAGTCCGTATTAATAGCACCTGGCTCAATCAACTTTACTTTGATGTTTTGTGATGCTAATTCATAAGATACTGACTCAGAAAAACCCTCCACTGCAAACTTGGATGAATGATACAGAGACATCGTAGGAAAGGTCACTTTCCCACCCATAGAAGAGATATTGATCAGCAAACCTTTTTGATTAGATCTAAAATGTGGCAGCATGGCTTTAGTCATACTGATAAGACCAAAAACGTTCACTTCAAACTGTCTTCTAATCTGCTCATCCGTAGCGGCTTCTATTAGACCCATTGTTCCATATCCAGCATTATTGAGAAGAACATCAATATTACCGAACCGCCCAATCGCTTCCGCTAACGCAGATTGAATAGTATCTTCTTTTTCAACATCAAGCCTTAGTACCAACACATTATCTAGTGTAATAAACTCAGTTTCTTGTTCAGGTGAACGCATCGTGGCTACTACGTTCCATCCTCTTTCAGCAAAATGTTTTACTGTAGCTCTCCCAATGCCCGATGAAGCACCCGTGATAAAAATTGTATTCATAACCATTCCTCCTAAAAGTTTTGTAAGCGTTTGGATTCACTACATTCAGCTCTGCTCTTGCACTAACTTCTCCAGGCTTACTAATCCCTCGGCAATGGTTGTAAGTTTAGCCTTATATTCTTCTATCCCAATTTGGATGCAGATGATCTGCGCTGGATGCATTTCATCTTTATAAAGCGAATATTGCTCAAGTAATTGATCTAATTTTTTGTGTGATTCCTCTTGGGCTTGCTTCAACCAAATAATCACCTTGTCATACCCAACGAATTCACCAAAATAAAGCCTCATCATAAAATCAGATTTCCTAATGCTGTCTCCTTCTAGCGGGGCTAATAAATAGGCGTTAAAACACTCTCTGCCTTTAGGCGTTATATTTAAAAGGTTTTTGTTAGGCTTACCGTCCTGGAGCACATTTTCCTTAGTTATCAACCCCTCCTTTTCCATTCGGGTAAGTGTGGGATAGATCGTTCCATAACTAGAACTATAGAAATTAGAGAATACATTTTCTAACAACTGTTTTATTTGGTATCCAGTCAACGCTTCTTTCATAAGTATGCCTAAAATAACATCCTGACTGTTCAAAATTTGACCTCCTTGTATAATGGGGAAATTTGTATATCACAACCATAATATATCAACTAGATATATGTTTCGTCAATATATATTGTGGTGACATATAAAGCTTATTATTTTTTGGCATTCATCAACAGCTATGTAATACCCCTTTACATTTAATTTAGATGGAGCGTTATAAGGGCCAATGAAGAACATCGCATACTCGATAATCAAATCCGCAATAACCATACATGTGCCCAAATGATGCTTTCTCGCTACATGATTTTGTTCGTAATGAGGAAGTCCATCCTAGCAGGGATCGACTTTTTTCAATACACTTGCCGTTACAAACAGCGCGGTGAACCGTATCATAAGTAACGGCGATTTGAACTATTTTACGATACAAACAAGGCATTTGCCGCTACTAGGTCAAGTGTTCCTACATAAGCTGATGAGAAAGGCTAATGCCATGAACAGGGATGGTGTAAAGTGGATGACACAAAACCGGAAAAAGAGAGGTACACGATTAACAGGGAGGCTCGTATTTCCGGGCAATCCGTCATATAATGCCGCCAGAATGGAGTTCAATAGGCGATTTTCCAAATATCCAAAGGTCATTGTTTTTTGCAGACGAACTCAGGATGTGATCAACGCAGTCAAATGGGCTCGTGAGCATGGTGTACAGCTGCGAGTGCGCAGCGGGCGGCACAGCTATGAAGGTTTTTCGGCTGTAAATGGCGGTATTATTATCGATGTAAGCGAGATGAATAAGGTTAAGGTTGATCGAAAAAATAGGGTGGCCATTGTACAGACGGGAAATCCACTTGCCCGAGTGTACAAAAAGCTGTGGAATAAGCGTGTGGCACTTCCGGCTGGGACAGCGCCCGACGTAGGCGTAGCCGGGCTTACCCTGGGAGGCGGTATTGGACTTCTGTCCCGCAAATATGGACTTACGTGCGATAACTTGAAACAAGTGAAGATGGTCGTACCTTCGGGGCGGTATGGAGCAAAGACGATTGTGGCAAACAAGAGGAAACATTCCGATCTATTGTGGGCATCACGAGGCGGCGGGGGAGGGAACTTTGGCGTTGCCACAGCCTATACTTTTCGGGTTAGACCCATTTCAACGGTTTCTATATACAGCGTCACTTGGAAATGGGGCGATTTGGAGAAGGTGTTACCGGTTTGGCAGCGCTGGGCCCCATCTGTCACGAACCGCTTAACCTCAACCATTGAGGTGGCTGCCAAGAATGTGGGAACTATTGAATCTACCGGGCAATTACTTGGCGGTGCAGAGGAGCTGCGTCGATTGATTAGACCGCTCTTGCGAGCAGGCACTCCGGTGAAGGTGCTGGTGAAGACAGTGCCTTTTATTGAAGCAACCAAATTTTTCGCCGAATCGGACCAGAATTTGGAGCCGAAATTTAAAATAAGCGGGGCTTACGGGTTTCAACCTTTGCCTCGTGAAGGAGTACGAATTATACGTGACTTTTTATCCAAAGCACCCAACAGGCATTCTTCCGTGTGGAGTCAAAGCTTAGGTGGTCCAGGAAGCGCGGTGAGTCGGGTATCGCCTACTGCAACGGCCTATCCTCATCGGAAAGCTGAGACCATCTACGAACTGTCAGCACGCTGGAGGAACAATAGGGAGCAGCAGCGGAATATTCAGTGGGTGAAAAGGTTCCGCAGAGCGTTACGTCCCTTTGTTAAAGGGGATTATGTTAATTTTCCCGATCTGCAGATTAAGAACTGGCCCAAGGCGTATTATGGCGTGAACTTTGGCAGATTGAAGCAGGTGAAACGAAAGTACGATCCTCATAATGTGTTTCGTTTTGCTCAGAGTATTCCAGTGGGTAAACGGGTCAGAAAATGATATACTCGCACCAGAACTAATTGAAGCAAAGGAGCTGACGGCGGCAGCTCCTTTCGCATTTTTCGCCAATAGCCCCATTAAGCTGAACCGTATCATAAATAAGAGCAAGTTTTTTTGCGGAATTCCTTGCGGGGCATGGGTTTGAATATCTGTGTGTAGGTCTCGGGCCAAGGAAACGCTAGAAAGGTTCATCAGGTTATCGTTTTTTGAGTGGAACATCCCTGTCACCCCCCACGGAAAGAAGAGGGTATGGTGAACCGGAGGAGGTCCCCCAAGGCCGGGAAAGAAGAGTGTCAGAAGTGTCGATGCTGGCAGCGAATGCGCTTCTGACGGTACTTTCGCTTAGCAGAAAGAGAGATGCCCTAGATCACGATTGTGAAGGGCGAGGGGTACTTGTGTCTGGACAAAGAAAAAGCCCCGTCCACCTTGTCGGTGGAGGGGGCTGCTACGACCAGATATTGTCGTAGAGTCTCGTCGAATTCCAGTTCTATGCCTCGAAGCTTTTGGCCTTGCTGAACGGCTATCTGCTTCACTATGGTCTGAATCAACGTCTTCTGATTCTCGACCGGAGAGGACTGCAGGAGCCCGTTGAAGTCGCTGAGCGCTTTGCGTACGAGCTGAAGAGGGATGGATTCGGCGTGGTTTTCGTCAAGCTGACGTTCCGCTTCGGACTTTCGGTTTGCTAGCACGTCGTATTTCGAATTCAACTCGTTGATGCGTTCGACCAGCATGTCGTTGTCGATCGTGTCGCTTTCCTAGAGGGAAAAGTATCTTTGCTTCTGAGAGTCTAGCGTTTTCATCTCACGACAATGTCCTGCCCTGTTTTAATGATTCTCAATCTATATACCTCCTGAAAAAGAAAATGCCCCCTTGAAAAGGGGGCTTGGCTCTAGTTCACGATTATGATATATGTACCAAAAACTGCTTGAACCGGTTTTAAGCTAAAGGGTAGATCAGTGCAACATTCCACCTGTTTAAGAAGTCAATAAGGATGTATAAAAAAACATCATGAGAGCAGGTGAGAAAATTGAAACTTCGTTTACTCACGTTAATATTTTTTTTCACTACCGTATTTTTTGTTTCAAATGGACAAGATGCTAAAGCTTTGTCCTGTGCTGAGGTGGGAAGTCCCAAAGAAGCTTTAGAGATATATAGTGGAGCCGTTTACGGTGAAGTTAAGCAAATAAAGGTCGACTTGAAGCAAGAGGGGTTTACGGGGACAAAAGAAAAAATTAGATATATTATAGTGGAAGTTGAACGAAGTTGGAATATTGAAGTTGACTCTCAAATCATTGTCGCAACTGACTACACTTGGGGTTTTGAATTCAGGGAAGGCAAAAAATACTTAATATACGTTAGCGAAGTGGATGGCGAATTAAGCAGTAGTCCGTGCAGTTCGACAATCGAAATGAATAATCTGAGCCAAGCAACTGAACTATTCGGTGAAGGAGTTCAACCAAAACAACAAGTAAACTTAGAACACAAGATGTGGTTTATGTTTGAGCAGGATATCGATTTGTATATCGTAGTTGCAATAGCAATAGTACTTGCGGTGATTATAGTCTTTTTCGTAAGGGCAAGAAAGAAAAAGTTCTAAGTGTAAACTTGTTGCGTATGGGTACGATATTTGAAAAGAGCGAGAAAAAAGAAAGGGCCATCCCACAAAGGATGGTCCTAAATTTTGCCGTTACAGACAGCGCGGTGAACCGTACCACAAGTAAGGGTAAGTTTTTTGACGAAAAGCTCGCAGGAGCCTGTATTGGCGGCTTATCGGCCATGGAGGGGGAGAGGTTGTGTTCCTCAGAGGAACGGTCAACATCTTTGACTTTGACTTTGAAAATGGTATATATAGAAATTGTTGGGATAATCATTTCATTACATCCTTTAATCTTGTACAGGGGGGTCTAGTGAAGACTATTGGGTTTCAAAAGGATGATGTAATTGATGGTAGGTACCTTGTCATAAAAAAGCTGGACGGAAAACATCGCGTTTTTCGTCCAGCTTTCATTTTAGGGACGTATTGGACAGTCCCATGGGCTTGTGTCACGTAAGAAGCGTGCAATCGCTATAGTTTTATTTACTTAAAGATACGTTGCGAAAATTGATACAGCCCGCTGCTCCAAACTTTCCCTTCATGTCCGCCCACATCCAGATACCACATGTGCGGGATATTCATGGTGTTCAAGCTATTATGGAAATTTTGGCTGACCCCCAGTAAATTGTCCGAAGAGCCGCATGACAGCCACAGCAGTTTCAGTTGGCTGGCAACCTGAGATGGATTGGTGATGAGCTGCGATGCCGACTTCGTATTAGGAGCGGATGAGAACGCGCCAATCCAAGAGAATTTATCCAGATGGGTTAATCCGAAGTTCAGCGTTTGTCCGCCTCCCATCGACAAGCCGGCCAGCGCGCGATGCTGCCGATCTTTATACACCGGATAATGGGAATCAATGTAAGGAATAAGGTCATTGATCAGATCGAACTCAAACCTTTCGAAGGCGGCTACCTTGTCCGGAGCATAAATATCGCCTATCGGACGATCATCTTTCATTGCGCGGCCGTTCGGGAATACCACAATCATCGGCTCCAGTTTGTTCTCGGAGTAGAGGTTGTCGAGGATATTTCTCGGATTCATACCATTGAGCCATTCATTCTGATCCCCACCAATACCATGCAGCAAGTAGAGGACGTTATAGGTTTTCGAAGGTGTATAGCCCGGAGGCGTATACACCATCGCGTTTCTAGACTTGCCTACTGTTGTGGAATAATAGGAAATCTGCTGCACGTTTCCGTGCGGGATATTTTGGCGGTAAGCATCATATCCTCGCGGAGCCGGAATTACGGATCCGCTGGTGGCTGCGACAGCAGAATTGCTTTGATCTTGATCTTGTGTTTCGGATGCAGCATAGGACATTGTCGGCACCAGCAACGTAGTCACCAAAGCCAGACTTAAAATGCGAGTTAAGGCTTTCTTCATTGTACTTCTCCTCCTTGATTTGTGAATTCTATTGGCCTTTGCTAGTTTGGAGTGAACGCTGATTCACTCTGTTCAGTTACTCTCTCAGAAGCTATTCTCCTTGCTACTATCAATTTGTAATCCCTTTCAAAACTGAGTGACCTTCCCCTCCCCCTACCCGCAGCACCCATGCTCAAGAATCAAAGCAATGCTCAGCTATTAATGTAAGCGTATACAAATATAGGTTACCGTAATTTTCATATTATGTAAATCGTAATTTGTGGATTGAATAGTCAGATATCTACATCTGAGAGTAGAAAGCAGTTAGCTTGGCAACTAGTGATAATGTCAACGGTTCGAACATCAGCGTATCCATGGTACACTGGGATACCTCGTGCCGGTGTAGGCCAGAAAGATTCCCTCATAATAGTTGTCCATTTTTCTGTTGACAATTCAATATTGCATTGTATGTCTGGATAAGGTGCTGTTATCAGGCTAAAGCCCCGATGACGACGAGCCCATCAAGCGATTTTTGGCGTGCGCATGCCCCATTCGCACAAGCAGGCAGCCCGCCCCTGGCGTAAACTGAGTTATAATCAGTGAGCGAGGTGAACTTCCATGGCACAATCGAAAGAGATGCGTGCACGGGCTAAGAAGTTTCAGGGCCGTCCGGTCTACGTCACCCTGCACAGCGGAGAGACCTACGTCGGCTACATCACAGACGTTAATCACGGCGGGTTGGTACTTGCCAGCGCTGGAGTCTCCCCACGCGCTTCTTCCGGGAAGCAAGACTCCCGATCTCTCAAACGCAGAGCTGGTGCGCATGCCCCGGGCGTCCGTCTCGGCAACCGGAGAAGCGGCGCGCGTAAGCCGTCTGGCCGTTCGCGCTCCCGCAAGCCGGACGCCAAGGTGTCTGCATTCCTGCCGATGATGGGCTCGCTGTTAGGCGGCCTGGGCGGCGCCACTGCGGGCGCAGGAGGGCTTGGCGGTATGCTCGGCGGCGGCTTGCGGCTGTTCGGCATGATCCAGAAATTTGTCCCGGTCGTGAGGATGGGCTACGGCATGATCAAGTCCATTCGCCCGTTCTTCGGCGCCGTTAAAGGCTTGATGCCCCCGGCCGGTCCGGCCACGCCGGATAACGAATAATCGTATACCTGCGGACGTTAAGCCCCCTTTGAGTGGTCAAAGGGGGCTAGCCCACAAACCATTACGACAACCACTGTCTAATCCAAATCGGATTTAACTCGGAATAGCCCATTTCTTTTAGTAAATCCCAGGCATTATCCAGAACTTGAGGTTTCCCCTGGATCCAAAGCTCTTGTCGTTTTGCCATCAAGTAAGAGATGATTTCAGCGATATGCTTGGGTTTACCCAGATGGATGACAGTTTCCGTTTCATTATTTTGTGCTGAAATGTCATAAAAGGACCAAAAAGTACGAGGCTCTTCTTCAGGAGGATCTGCCTGGAAGATGAGCGTGATTTTGATGTTTTTATTCTCTTTGGGAGATAGATTTAAGATGAAGCGAGACCCGCCTGAATACCAATAAACGAATGCATCACCGTCGACCGTAATATTTCTTAGTTGGCTTTTCATTATTCTCCCCCTCACTATGTTGGTTAAAAATGATCTGCGTTTGATGAGTTTAGTTAAATAATTATGTCGTTGAGATACATATCATTGTCAAGAGGTAAGATCCATAGAAAAAATGTCGAAATTGCTGGATGAGCAAGCAAAGGAAACCTGGCTATAGTCAACAGGAGGGTTCATATATGTGGTTTGGGAAGAAAGAAACGCAACTGGATCGAATAAAAAGCAAACTGAGTCAAGCCATGCGCAAAGACACGGATTTCTCGGTGTTTGGAGCATCCTCACATCAATATAGGGTTAAAGAGAAGCTTACAGCAAAAGAGCTGACGGACTGGCAAGCCCACAATCAGGTCACACTTCCTGAGCCTTACGCGCAGTTTTTAACGAAAGTCGGCAACGGAGGCGCCGGACCCTATTATGGAATTTATCCGATTGAAAAGGCAACTTCCTACACCGAGCGCCAGGCGCTCCTTGCAAAATCCGTTCTGCATCCCGGGATGACCAAAGAGGAATGGAACCATCTAATTGAGCCCCTGACCAAGGACGAGGGCATTCCCGATGAGGAATACGACGACACCTGTAATAAGGTGTTGGGCGGCATGTTGTGCATAGGCACCCAAGGCTGCGAATACGACATGTATCTCGTACTTGAAGGGAAATATAGGGGGAGAATTGTGTACACCTCCGATTTCCATCCCGATCATCCTTTTTTCTTTGTCTATGAAGACAGCTTTCTGGACTGGTACGAGCGTTGGCTGGATGAAATTATTCTGGATTATGATATCGGGTGGTTTGGTAGTCGAATGCCAGGTGATGAGAATGCGCTGATCCAGATTTATCAGAGCGCTCCAAACGAAGAAATCCAAGCAAAAGCGCTTGATGGAATGTTCAAGTTTAAGAAAGTCTCTCAGCTAACCCTTGCTTTTTTGAAAAATATTGCGGAGCAAAGCCCAAAAAATCAGACCACGGCCATTTGGCTCATCTGCAGAACTTCTTTTGACGCGGGTAGAAAATATCTTCTGGAGCTATTGCAATCGGATGGATATGAGGATTTTCTGCAAGCCTTACAGATTCTGCATGCTTCCAGTAAAACTGCGGATTTAACGGAATTTATTCCAGTGATCTTGCAAAGGCTTGACAGGATTCACGACCCGGAAACGTTGCGTTATGCAGGGTATATCTTGGAAGATAACGGTGCGATTACTCTCCAGAACTTTGCGCCTTTCTTGTGTCACGCCGACCCGAAAATGCAAACCACGGCCATCTATGCCGCGCGCAGTTGCGAAAACAAGCTGGGAAGCTGGCAGATCATTGAACAGATGTTGAGGGAGGGCAGCCCGGAGGTTCTGAATAACTTGATTTTATACTGGGGCATTATTCCACATGGGAGGTTGCTGCCTTACTATAAGGCGGTATGGCCGAAATATAAAAGCAATCCGAATTTCAGAGAAAAATTTATCGGTTGTTTGCGAGGACTACATTTGCCAGATGATTATTTCGACAAAGACGAATCGTGAGGAAGGTATACATGAACCACCCCAAGGTTGTCTCCTCCATTCATACAGAGGTTTTGTTTTTCCATAAGCACTAATAAGAATGTGGACTAAATGCTAATGCTTCGATAGAATATCATTCTATATGGTTGTATTCAGGATTTTATTAAGGCAGATTGGAGAGGTAAAATGGGAAATACGGATAAGTTTGAAATGATAGCTAATGTATATGACACTTCTGAAAGAATTCAGATTGCAAAAGCATCATCTGATGCCATTCGTGAGTATGTAGTTGACGCTAATAGTAAGAATGCTATTGATTTTGGGTGTGGAACGGGTCTTGTCGGAATGAACTTGTTAAACGATTTTAATGCTATGCTTTTTCTGGATACTTCACAAAACATGATTAATCAAATAAAACAAAAAATTACTGATCTTCATATTCAGAATGCAGATACATTATGCTTTGATTTTGAAAAGGAAGGTCTATCGGATCTTCATGCTGACTATATTTTTATGGCTCAGGTTCTACTCCATATTCATGATGTTGAATTCGTTTTATCCAGATTATTGGATGTTCTAAATGAAGGAGGACATTTACTAATCGTAGATTTTAATAAAAATGAAAAAGTAGTTTCCGATATAGTTCATAACGGGTTTAATCAAGAAGAGCTGGCTGACATTATGACTAAAATAGGTTATAGAGATATTCAATCCAAAACTTTTTATAATGGAAGTAAAATATTCATGGGACAAGATGCATCTATGTTTATTCTTGATTCTCGAAAATAAGCTTTTAGGCAGAAATCAGATCTCCTTATAGTTAGCGCTTCCAAGGTACAACGAAATAAAAGGCCGCCCCTTATGAGACAGCCATGCTTCTTGTACGGTTTTAAACTTATGATTCAATCTGTGCCTAGTAATGAATTAATTATGTTCAGGTGGCTTTTTTATAAACCAACCCAGCGCCAGAATAAGTATTGCCAGAATAAATTCAATCCAAAAAACCGTTTGTAGACCGGAAACCATGCTTTGTGTCTTCTCATGCATCGCAGTGGGATTGAGCGAATGGTGGAGATAACGATTGGCTCCAGACGACATGATGCCGACGAACAACGCGATGCCAATTCCCCCTGCAATCTGTTGGAGCGTATTGTATATGGCTGTGCCATGAGGAACCAGGTGACGTGGAAGTTGATTCAACCCTGTCGTCTGAGCCGGCATGACGACGAACGACATGCCTAAGAATAAGAGGATATGATTGAACAGAACGGAACCTTGTGTTGTATCACTGTCGATGCCGGTAAACAGCCACAACGATATGGCGATCAGGAACAGTCCGGGCACAATTACGAGTCTCGGCCCGAATTTATCGAGTAATTTCCCCGATACCGGCATCAGCATTCCGTTCAAAATGCTACCTGGCATTAGAAGTAAGCCTGTCGCGAATGCGGTCAACTTCATCACATCCTGCATATAGAACGGCAGCAATGTTGTTGTGGCGAATAGAACCATCATCAGAATTACAATCAATACCGCAACCAGAGAAAAAGTGGAATGCCGGAATACGGAAAGATCGATCAACGGCTCTTTGATCTTAAGCTGGCGCCATACAAGCAAGAGCAATAAAAGGCTACCTATTGCAATCGATCCGTAACCTTCTGGCTCAAGAGAGACACTTGTTTGGCTGAAGCCATAGGTGACGCAGCCGAAACCGACGGTTGACATCACAATGGATACAAGATCGACCCTTGGCTTGGTCAGTTCTGTCACATTCTTTAAATACACGAATGCATAAATCATCGAAAACAGTGCGACAGGAATCACCATGTAGAACAGCCATCGCCATTGAAAGGTATCGATAATTAAGCCAGACAAAGCCGGCCCGATGACGGGGGCGACCATGATGACCAGCCCCATGAGACCCATGGCGGCACCCCGGCGTTCTGGAGGATAGAGGGCGAGAATCGTATTCATCATCAACGGGATCAATAATCCTGTCCCGCAAGCCTGAACAACCCTGCCCATCAGCAAGACTCCGAATCCCGGGGATACTGCACACAAGCAGGTACCGGCCAAAAATAACGCCATCGCAGACATAAACATCTGGCGAGTCGTGAACCATTGCTGTAGTAATGCGGTCACCGGCACCAGTACGCCGATCACGAGCATATAACCCGTCGATAACCATTGTATGGTCGAAGCAGCAACGTTAAATTCTCTCATCAACGCAGGAAACGCATTGGTAAGTAAATTTTCGTTAAGAAACGCGACAAATGTACCGATGAGTAGAGCGGTTAATATTGCCCCTCTCTTCATTCCTCTTGCATCTTGAGCCTGATTGTCCATCTTCTACCTCCCGATTGTTCATTACGTTCCGTCCATTGTTTGTATATCGCTTATCCCGCAACGCCTGAAGATCATTCTACGTGAAGTGGGATGAATTGGAAAAAGCGAAATTGCTCATCATACTCGGAAATTCATTCATATTTCGAAAGCATAAGGGGGGCTCCCCCACGGTGTCGCTCATTCGCGCATTATTTCTTGACAAGATGAGGTTAGGGGATTATGATAACGTGCCGGTCAACTCTACAAGGCAAATAAAATCAAAAAGGCTGACTTTTCGTAGTGCCTTGGCACCGGAATCGTCAGCCTATCGTGCAGATTATCCTACACCATCACTTTCTAACAAAGAATAAAAATGATCACGGTCTTGGTCATCAAATTTGCCAAGTGTCCGTACCCTAACAAATTCATGTCCGCCATACATGTCTATTTCCTCACCGTACCTATTGTAGAGCGCGATCATATTGCCATCCTGATTCAGCTCCATGTACCCGTAACATTTTGATTCAGGCGCTTCACCGTAAAAGAGCGTAAATTTGATTTTGATCACTCTGTGCATGCAGATCCTCCCTTCCTGTCTTTCATATTGGCTTTGAATATATACAGTATTCTCCATAAAATGTCAACAGATAAAATTTAGAGTATCAGTCTTCAAATGATCGACACCTGCGAGCTCACCTTCGATTTAATTATGACGTGGCGGAGCCTGAACATTCCGAAATCGGATTTACGAGAAAGCCGAAAAAATGCTAAAACGCTACTGACATCCCGTTGTCAGTAGCGTTTTTGTATATTAGGAGCATGCGAATAGCGCAGTGTTTTGGAGATAGGGTGACCTTTCTCAAATCTTATCATAGAGGTGGAATTTATTTATGAGCAATATCAATTGGGAAGTGGATGCGGACCACAGCTCCGTTGAGTTTTCGGTAACGCATTTAATGATTAATAGAATCAAAGGAGTATTCGAGCATTTCCAAGCGGTCTTGAGTTTTGACCCCAATGATTTAACAACCATGGGTATTCAGGCTTCCATAGATGCAAATAGTATCACAACTCGCCAATCGCAACGAGATGAGCACCTGAAGAGCGACGACTTCCTTCATGCAGCCAAGTATCCAACCATTACGTTTGAAAGCACCAGCTGCGTCCTTGCTGGCGAAAGGCAATATGAACTTACGGGCAATCTAACTTTGCATGGAGTAACAAAACCCATCACTTTTCATACCGTTTTTGAAGGACTAAATAAAGACCCTCGCGGCCGGGAACGTGTAGGATTTCATTCAACAGCCAGTATTGAACGCAATGAATTTGGCTTGACATTCGACTCGCATCTGGAAAAAGGAGGGATTGTTGTCGGGAATGAAGTGAGAATCGAACTTTATATCGAGGCAATTAGAATAGTAGATTAGCGGTCCTAAAGGCCATCCTTTTATCGGGATGGTCCTTATTCAAAAACTTGCCGCTACAAAAAGATGCCTTGGCGGCCTCATGTTGAGCCTTCCAAGCCTCCATCCGATTGATCTGGCTTGTAGCATAGCTTGGGGGGAAGAGTTTTATCAACCTGCGTTATCCGACAATACATGGCCATTCCTTCTTTGGTTAGATGAGGCAGTATAAGGCTCCATAGGATGGACAAGATGTTTTTTGAATTTGTAAGAAATTTTTGGAGAAGAATTATTTCCTGTGTGCCATACATATTTATCGATAGTAAAGAAATAGACAAATCTTCATATTGCCCGGCATATAATTCTTCTTTCATAATTCCTTTATTAACAAACCCCTTAAATATGTTGGTAAAAAGCGTATAGAAATCATTAACAACCTTAATTTGCATTTTAGCTATCTCCGGATACAACTTAGGCAATTCTGTAAAACTGGAGAAATAAAAGAAATATTTTTTACGGAATGCATTAAGAGTTAAAAACTGCTGATTCAGCCCTTCGATAGAAACCTCCGCTGAGAAATTTAAGTTTTGGTATTCTTCATACTGCATTGCCATAACACCGATCATAAGATCATGTTTTTTTTTGAAATAGTATGTCAAATTACCAGGACTTATATTTAACGCATCGGAAATATCCCTCAATGTTACATATGCATATCCTTTTTTATTAAATAATTCAATTGAAGTCTCAAGGATCTTATCCCTTAAATTAATATCCATGTCTATCTCCTTTAGAGCGTTTGTGCTATGCACTTAAAATCAAAAGCATTATATCATAAATTGTTCCTTCAAGCTGAAATAAGTAGTTTGATTAAGAATACGGAAGAATTCGAGAGATAATTTGCGGAAATCCTCATCCAAGGATGCCATTCTCAATAAAGACCAGAGTTGAATTACTGCATTTGCAGGAATATACTGGTTTTAGTACACGTGTACTAAAATTGTTCTGGATAATTATTGGGGGAGTGAATCCACTTGCAAGAAATCAGAAAGAGACCTAGGAGATATCCTGTTTGATGTTAATGGAATTAAACAGTTCTATGACGAGGTTTCCAGCAAGGATAAGAGCCTAGTAGTATATCCAGGGAAAGTTCACAATGCGATTGAACAGGATACAGAAGCACGCTGCTTATTGATTGACTGGTTTGAAGAAAAACTATCAAATGGAGGCAAGCTATGAATCCACTACCTATCGACATTAACGAAAGAAGTAATCACTTTTATGAACTTACTTGGAAAGAAGTACAGATTCCTATGAGAGACGGGAATTATCTCGCCGCAAATCTTTATCAGCCTAATGTGGATGGGAGTTTTCCAGTAATCATGACGATGTGTCCGTACGGAAAGGATCTGCATTTCTCGCAATTTGCTCCTGCTAATCCAACGATCGCAATAGAATATACACACTCGCAGGATAAAGGGCCCTTAATTAGTTGGGAAACACCAAATCCTGAATTTTGGGTGCCACAAGGCTATACTGTCTTGCGAGTAGATGAACGTGGTATCGGTAATTCTCCAGGAAAGCTGGATATATTATCAAATGCTTTGAAGAAGGATTATTATGATGCAATCGAATGGGCTGGAACGCAACCCTGGAGCAATGGAAAGATAGGGCTGCTGGGCATCTCCTATTTGGCTATGAGTCAATGGGCCGTGGCATCCGAACAACCTCCTCATTTAGCTTGTATCATACCTTGGGAAGGTACAGTAGATTATTATGCAGAATTCTGTTGTCCGGGCGGAATCCAGGCGAACGGTTTTCTTTCATTCTGGTGGAAGAACGGAGTTTTGGCGCATCAATACAATCCCGATGGAAAATTCTCGGAAGAACAATTGCAAGCCAATCGCATTGATTTCCCGGAGATGGTAAAAAAGAATCCATTACGTGATCAATCGTGGACGAATCGATTTTCTGATTTGAGTAAAGTAGAGGTGCCTTTATTATCCGCAAGCAACTGGTTTAGCGCCGGAATGCATACCCGTGGAAATTTCCTGGGTTTTCAGAATGCGGTATCAGAGCACAAGTGGCTTGAGGTACATATCGGGAGCCATGTTGGCGCATTTTACACCGCTCAGGGTCGGGAACTGCAGAAAAAATTTCTGGATTATTGGCTTAAAGGAATCGATACTGGCATAATGAGGGAACCGAAAGTGAAGCTTGCCATTCCTCGCGGAGGCAATAACTACACATGGCGCTACGAGAACGAGTATCCGCTTAAGCGCACCCAATGGACCCGCTTTTACCTTGATGCAAGCTCGAATCTGCTTTCGCAAGAGCCTCCGCAAGCCAAGGCCCAGCTTTGCTATGAAGGCGATAAGGAGTGCGAGTCAAAGCACTGGGCAAAGCCTTTTATGGTGAAAGAATTCTCGAGAGAGGAAAACAATTCAAAGCGTGTTCTGTTTGAAACCGATCCGTTTGATAACGAAACAGAAATTCTCGGGCCTATCAAGCTCCGTTTGTGGGCATCGTCAACTACAGATGATATGGACATTTTCGTATCTTTGCGAAATATTGACTCACTAGGCAATGAGGTCGTTAACTCAGGAGCACTAACAGAGAAATTCCCAATTAGCCAGGGCTGGCTGCGCGCTTCCTTACGTAAAACTGATGATGAATTATCCACGGAGTATAAGCCTTATTACACCTTCGATGAGGTTCAAAAGCTGGTTCCAGGAGAAGTCTATTGCTTGGATATTGAGATATGGGATAGCGCAATTGTTGTAGCTAAAGGAAACCGATTGCTCCTGGAAATTGGAAGCCAGAATCAAAGTGGCTGCGCACTGCTGACTCAGACGGGGGATGACAGGGTTTGGGATGCAGACATTACTCTATATACAGGGGATGAATTTGATTCTTATTTGTTGCTGCCGATCATACCCTAACTGAGTTCAAGTTGACATGCTCCCCAACGCCCATGATTTTCAAATACTAAAAGCCAGCCGACTCCGGAACAGCTTCCGATAGTGTCCATCTTCTACCTCCCGATTGTTCATTACGTTCCGTCCATTGTTTGTATATCGCTTATCCCACATCTCCTGAAGATCACCCGTAACATTTTGCTTCAGGCGCTTCACTGTAAAAGAGCGTAAATTTGATTTTGATCACTCTGTGCATGCAGATCCTCCTTTTCCGTCTTTCGTATTGGCTTTGAATATATACAGTATCCTCCATAAAATGTAAACAGATAAGTTTCTACGTGATAACGGCGGAGGAGTGTACCAGTAAGTTGTGAGCGCAGAACCGTAACATAAATAGCAGCAAGTTTTTTTGGGAATAATGAGATAAAAGGAGAGATGGAAATGCCCTATATCGTTGATTTTAATAATGTGTCTACGGTTGGTTTAGAGTCTTCACCTGTAGTAGAAGCGCTTGCTGGTTTGCGTGCTAATGAAGCTCGTTACTTTATGAACAAATACAAGCATGAATTTACGGTTGTGTCAGCTAGTGAAAGTCAGGAGACCCTTGATTATGTGAACCGAGTACTGAAAGAGCGTGATATTGAGTTTGCGGCCAAACCTTTAGAAACGTCACGTTTTCAAGTGGAAAATATTAAATTTGCTTACGTCTTTTATGAGGATGGTCTTGAGGTCAACGTCATGTATACGGTTGACGACACTAAGAAGCGGGCCGTTGGTTTTAAGCTTTCTGAGGGGATGGAGGTACCAAAGGAGCTAGAAGGGAAGTTTAAGTTTGCTAGGCAGAAGTCAAAACTAGCTGGAACAATTCGGGGTTCGTTTTTTGTAATTAAAGGAGAATATTAAAGTAAGCAAAAGCGCAATTGGAGAAATCCATCCACTTTTTCTATTTGCAAAAAAGATGCGAGATCAAAGAAAGGGCTATCCCACAAAAGGATGGCCCTAAATCTTGCCGATACAGACAGCGCGCTGAACCTTACCATAAGTAACGGCAAGCAATCTACAATATAATAAGGGCAGTGTTACAAAAATGAGAGTGTAGAGTGGCGGTGATGCTCCCCGTCGATTAAGCAGTTAATACGTCGTGTGATACTTGAATGATCTATTCAGATGAAATTGCATTTGAAAGGCGTTTGAATATTTTCTTTCCCAGCCAGTCCGCTGATATCAGATTTGGTTTTCATACAAGCTTTCCCCCCGTTATGGTGTGCACTACATACATAATAACGTTTCCGCGTTCCATCGATACGTTTTGCTCCTTGTTATATACCGTTGGCATTGTGGGCATTTTATAATTCCAGTCAGTGGAAATGGCCCTACGTACTGATGGGGCGCTCCTGTCGATTGTCTATCAAGATTAGCATTTGCCTTATCCCATATATCGTTTTCGATGATTAGCTAATGGTCACCTTACCGTTACTCAAAGTATACGTCAAGGTTCTGTCAGAAGCGTTGAAGGAATTGGTTACGGACAGTCTCGTTGAACGGACGGTATATCCAGAAATACCGCCTAAAGTCTGTTATAAGATCATGGAATATGGAATGACACTGAGTTCGATCTTTGAAGTGTTGCATGAATGGGGAAAAGAACACAATAACCGGTCGAACTAACGGTACGGCTAGTTTTGCTTCCAACGTTTGGAGCAGACTAATGCCCTAGTGACGGCGAGCCCATCAAGCGATTTTGGGCGTGCGCATGCCCTATTCGCACAAGCAGGCAGCCCGCCCCTGGCGTAAACTGAATTATAATCAGTGAGCGAGGTGAACTTCCATGGCACAATCGAATGAGATGCGCGCACGCAAACCGTCCGTCCGTTTGCGCTCCCGCAAGCCGGGCGTCAAGGTGTCGGCATTCCTGCCGATGATGGGCTCGCTGCTCGGCGGCCTGGGCGGCGGCGCTGCGGGCGCAGGATCGCTCGGCGGTGCGCTCGGTGGCGGCCTGCGGCTGTTCGGCATGATCCAGAAATTTGTTCCGGTCGTGAGGATGGGCTACGGCATGATCAAGTCCATTCGTCCGTTCTTCGGTGCCGTTCAAGGCTTGATGACCCCGGCCGCGCCGGATAACGAATAATCGTATATCTGTCAAAGGGGGCTATTATATTCCATTTATTTTAACGGCGCTAGCCCCCACTACAGTCGCATATAAATAACATAGTGATCACTAGAAGCATGAACAGAAGGCGGATGAAGCTATGATAAAGTATTGTACACGCAAACAGCCCCTCATTTTTATTCCAGGGCTGTTCGGGTCCATGAGCGATATCATTGTTCCTGGGACGGGAAACTGGAGCTTCGGCGCCGCAGGGGCATTCTATGAACCGTTTGTTCAACAATTAGAGCATATGGGTTACCAGATAAATATTTCGCTATTCATTGCATTCTACGATTGGAGACAGCCAATCCCGTATTCTGCGCATACATATCTTTTTCGGACTATACAAGAAGTCAAGCAAAAGACGGGGTGGTGCAAGGTAAATTTACTTGGGCACAGCATGGGCGGACTTGTAATTAGAGCGTATGTACAGAGTGCTTATTATCAAAATGATGTGGACCAGCTCATATCAATATGTTCTCCCAATGCCGGTTCGCCAGTCAACTATTGTTATTGGACGGGGGAGATGCTAGAACACAATCCAGAAGCTCCGTTCAATATTGTTTCGTTTATATGAAAGGATATCTCGATTATCTGACCCAGATATGCCGAATGGGTAGAGTGGAAGCGATTCATAAGTATTTTCCAAGCCTGTTGGATACTGTTCCGTCCCAAGATTATGGAGAATATTTGATCGTGAATGAGCTGGATTCGATGAGGTTTATTCCCTACAAGACAATGAAAGTCAAAAATTTATTTCTAGATAAATTGAATAGGTGTCAAGACCTCATACAAGCTAGAAGTATTGAAGTGACCCTTATTGCAGGGATTGGAAAAAGCACGATTCAGTATCTGCAGAATGATCGCAGTTCTTTGACACAATTATGGGATATTGACACCGCCTGGAGCACAATCAATAGTCAAGCGGGAGATGGCAATGTCATAGTGAGCAGTGTTTTTGTACTAGATGAAGATCAACATTTGGTAGAAGGGGGACATATGGGAGCGTTATTCAGCAGCTATCCTTTTCTAAAAAGGAAGATAACGTGACCTCGAAGGACTGGTCGTCTTTGACATGCAGTCTTTTCGTTACTGTTTCAGACAGCACGGTGAACTGTATTATAAATAATGGAAACTTTTTGGTATAATAACCCGGGAGGGAGAAGAACATGCACACGATAGAGAGCTTAATAAAGCAGTTAGAGCAGCTGGACATTGACAGCAAAGGGACGTTGTTGGTCCATTCTTCGATGAAAAGTATGGGGCCGGTCGAGGGTGGCGCGGATACAGTCTTGGATGCGTTTACAGAGTATATGAAGGATGGGCTGCTGGTGTTACCCACCCATACGTGGTCCTACATCAATGCGGATAATCCGAGATTTTACGTGGATCGGTCACCTTCCTGCGTTGGAATACTACCCGAACTTTTTCGCAAACGGCCTGGTGTGGTGCGTTCGTTACACCCCACTCATTCGGTGGCAGTATTAGGTCGGGATTCAATAGAGCTCACAAACGACGATCATCGTTTCGATACTCCATGCGCTAGAGATTCCGCCTGGGGGAAGTTGCTCGACCGAAGGGCGACCATATTATTAGTTGGGGTCGATTTAAAACGCAACACATTTATTCATGGAGTCGAAGAATGGGTGGACATACCGGGCAGGTTAACGGATGACCATGAGATGCTTTACACGGTTCTACCTGATGGAACGGAAATCCCTGTACCTTCCCGCAGACATTGTGGGTTATCGTGGTCGGAGCATTTTTGGAAAGTAGATGAGGTCCTTGAAAGTAAAGGTGCGATGTATAAGGGACAGCTTGGCGATGCGGTTGTAAGGGTTTGTGATGCGGCTATGGTGGCGGAAGTCATCACGGAAATGCTCAAGGACAATCCGGATTTGTTCTCGGATAATCTTCCCTTGGATCATTAATATGGATTATGAAAGGGCCGTCTTGCTCCCGGCATTAATCCAAGACTGGATAATGGCTTGACCGATTAGATTACAAAAACTCTGGGTTCCTTGGTGTAGGTACCCAGAGTTTCGCTTTGTTGATGGTATGCAGGGAGCCGAGCGGCCCCACTCTTCGGACGTAAATCAGCTTCTGATCTCTCCGCAAACATTGTCATGACTTGGATTAATTATCTTTGGAGTGTCGTTCCCCCACTTGGTACTCATTTGCATGTTCAAACATATATTTCACCGTTACGGGATCTTGGCCCGTCAGCTTCTTGAAGTCGTCCGTAAATATATCCATTTTCCCTAAGCGAATTGCTTGTCCAAAGGTAACCATACCTTCAGAAGAGAAGGGGGCTTCGGAATCTTCCGCAAATTTTCCATCCGTTGTTCTGGGAACACCCATGGCATCAAATATGGCGTAATTTTCTTCATCCGTGATCTGCTTGTAGGTAATATGATGACCCGTTACTTCATTTCCAATCTCGATAAAGTCGGACATTGTTATTGATTCAGGACCATTTATATTTAATATCGCCTCATGATAATTGCTTGCTGCTAATGCATAGGCGACAGCCTTTGCACAATCTTTCCGTGAGATATAGGCCATCTTGCCGTCACCCTGGTTATTTTTCAACACGCCGTCCGACTTCACATAGGTGAAATAATTGGTAACCATGGCTTCCGCATATTGCGAATTACGCAGGAAAATATAATCTAACCCGACACTTTTGATATAATCTTCGGTATATACATGGTCCAGTTTTTCAACACTCGGATTGGATTCATCCGCCGCGTTAACCAATGAAGTATAGATGATTTGTTTTACTCCAGCTTCTTTCGCCGCATCGACCACGTTTTTGTGCGCATTTTGGCGTTTTACCCCCACAAAAGGCATGGAGATTAAAGCAAGCTTATCTGCATTAGCAAAAGCTTTTGCAAGACCGTCTATTTTATTAAAATTGGTCACATGCGTTTCAATGCCTTGATCTGCATATTCTTGTAAAGATGCCGGATCATATGCACAAAAAATAATTTGGTCTTTTCCCACTAATTTTAATAAATATTCAGCCGCTTGTCTGCCCAGATTGCCATCCACACCCGTTAATAAAAACTTACCCATGCTCGTCGTCACTCCTTGCTGAAATGATCTACACTTATATATTATGTGAAAAAAATAACAATGTATAACACAAAAAACTTATGGACTATTGCTAAAACGAATTTTGTATTTGATGCAGGAATGAGTATAATGCCGGATTTGAATTATTTTTTAAGTAGCCGATTTCGATTTTAAAAGTATGGTGTGAATCATGTATAGGAATGAGTCGGACCTCTTCTTTCAGGTCAGCAAGATCATAGTTATCTGGAAAAAAACCAATTAAATTTTCTGTAATGATATAAAACAGCTCTGTTTCGACATCATCTGCGGTTCGAAGGATGCTTGGTTGGTAACCATCTTCCATGGCATGTTGAATCATTAAATAATAGGAGTCTCCAATGACCATTGGATTCAGCATAACAAGCGGATGCTCATATAATTGATCCTTTGAGATGGATTCAAAACAGAAGAGGGGATGTTGTTTACTTACAGCCGCGTAGTATCGTCCGCTATATAATGTATGGGTTAGAATTTCCTCTTTCCCATGAAACTCTGAGTCAAAGGCAACGGCCACGTCATATATTCCTTTTTGCAGATACTCAGCGATGTCCTTTAGCAATACTTTATTTAATTCAAGTTTAATCTTTGGATGATTTTCTTTAAATGAAGGAATGAATTTTAACAAGCTTTGGATATCTGTGATCGCAGCATATTCGATGCTCAATAGTTGGGCATTATTTTTCTGGAAATTTTCCATGCTTGTTTTCATATGATTATATTGCTTCCAGAGCACGACGGCCTCTGCATAAAACAGCCATCCCGCTTTTGTGGGCTCAATCGGAATTTGTTTTCTGTCAATTAACTGAATGTTGAACTCATTCTCAAGTGCAGCAATTTGTTGGCTAATTGTAGTCTGCGATACAAAATTTTTCTTTGCTGTTTCTGTAAAGTTTCTACATTCAACGAGATCTATAAAATATTTTACCCTTTTTAGATTCATGTGTACCTCCAATTGTATGAAATTTATTATACCTTACGTTCCCGCCATAAATTCAAGCCAGCATACCCTAATGTTAATGGCAAACCGGCGGTTCATAATTTGGAGGTAATGTCAGCTTATTGGTGCCCGTTGCTAAGTAAAGAATAAGCATAAGGATTTCCGCTACAGATTCTTAGACACGCCAAGCAGACATGCAAAATGTGTGTATTTGCTGACCCGTTGTTAATGTACCGGAGCATCCGAGTTTATCCTAAAAACGGATAAGATAAACCTTATCACAAATAACTGCAAGTTCATTGAACGGAGTAGGGAGAAGATAGTATGCTTATTTCTAATCATTTAAAAAAGTATAAACAGGCGATGCTTTTACTCCCCAAGGCTACATTGCTATCCAAAGAAGACCTGCTGGTTGATGATTTTTTAATGGAGCACAATGGGCTCCTTGAAATGTACTACGCGCCGCATAATGAGTACATTAATCCTTCTGCCAAGGTGGTCATTATTGGGCTAACGCCCGGTTGGAGACAAATGAGAATAGCTATACAAGAAGCAAAAGCAGGCCTGGAAAAGGGCCTTTCAGATGAGGAGGTATGTAGAAAAGCGAAAGAAGCAGCCGGATTCGCGGGAACAATGAGAATACATTTGATCGACATGCTTAATGCACTTGATCTTCATCGGCAGTTGAACATATCGTCCTGCGGCGAATCGTACCATAAGCTTTTTTGGGGGCGGGCCTAGCGGGAATCAATCTTCTAAAATGATATCACACAAACCAACCCGATCAAAAATAAAATCGGAAGTTTTTTTGTGTCGGTTCGGAATATTGAGAAGTCCCGCAGTTGGTATTGTCAGGTTTTAGGGCTGCTTGAAGCTGACTGCGAAATCACGAACGGTCACTTGTGCTCACTGCCAGTGGATGGAGTTGGGATTATTTTAGATACGATGCCGAAGTGGGAAGGCGATCAACCAGGTGGAGCCGCGTCTATCGAGACGCCCGCTTTTATGCTAATGACAGAATGATTGGACATCTACCCCGCATCGGAAAAACAGCCCAAAGAGAGATCGACCTCTATTCAAAAAAGGTGATCTCTCCGTGGTTAAAGATTCACATCCACTGATTTGCTTTCAGTCTTTTTCGTGCCGTGTAGCTTCTACCTATTCCCCTTACGCACCTTTAACAGCTTGCCTTTTACGGTCGTATTCTTCATAATCTCCAGCACCAGTGGGCCCTTGCCATTCAGAATCTCAACATCTGTCACATTATCAAGAATCGTAATAATCCCGATATCGTCTGCGCTTACCCCGTCCAGCTTAGCGATTGTCCCAACAAAGTCGACAGCTCTGAGTTTCTTCTTCTTGCCGCCATTGAAGTTCAGCTTCATAATCTGTTGGTTTAATTGCTCGCGCTTATCTTTTTTGAGTTCAGTTCTGACATGTAGCTTCTGTTCAAAATCTTCTCTACGGAGATCCACAGCCTCTTCTGAGGGAGCTTTTACTTTCGGAATCGCGAATCCAATATATGCTTCAATATCGGCTAATCGTTTGCTATCCTTAGGAGTGACCAGGGTAATGGCTTTCCCTGTCTTGCCTGCACGTCCCGTACGTCCCGTGCGATGAACATAGCTTTCCTTCTCAAGGGGAATATCGTAGTTAATGACATGGGTAATATTGGTGATGTCGATCCCCCTTGCGGCAACATCTGTTGCGATCAAGTAACGGAATTGCCCCCTTCTGAACGCATTCATCACCTCGAATCGCTCATCCTGCTCCATTCCACCATGAATCCGGTCACATGGATATTCGAGATCAGCCAATGCTCTGAATAATGTATCTACATTCTCCTGCGTACGACAGAAAATAATACAACTGTCAGGATTCTCAACAATGAGCAGATCTTGCAGCAGTGCCAGCTTGTCCGATTCGTTCACCTGGATAAGAGAGTGATCAATCGTGGCTGTCGTTATACCAGTCGCTTTTATTTCAATTTCAATAGGATTGTTCATATATTTACGCGACAGTTTGGCTACATCTTCAGGAAAAGTAGCGGAGAATAACATCGTAACCCTGTCATCAGGCAGAGCCTGGATGATGGACTGAACTTGCTCGATAAAGCCCATATTCAGCATTTCGTCAGCCTCATCAATCACGAGATAGGCAATCCGATCTAACGATAGCGTGCCTCGTTCAATATGGTCTAGTACACGTCCTGGCGTACCTACAGCGATATGCGTTCTTTGCTTTAACTCGGCCTTTTGTATGTGAAAAGGATGTTTGCCATAAAGGGGCGTTGCTTTTATCCGCTTAAAGCGTCCAATATTTGTGATGTCTTCGGTGACCTGTAATGCGAGTTCACGGGTTGGCGTCAGGATTAAAGCTTGGGATTTATTCTCATTCCAATCTACTAACTCACAAAGTGGAATACCATATGCCGCTGTTTTGCCGCTACCTGTTTGCGATTTGGCGACAAGATCCTTCTTTTCAAGCGCAACTGGAATGACTTCCGTCTGAATTTCGGTGGGCGTCTCATAACCCAAGCTATTCAGCGCTCGCACAATTTCTTCACTTAATGGGTAATCTGAAAAATGCTTTTGACTCATTTTCAACCTCTTCTGCGCTGTATTTGAATACCTATACATATAGAATGTCATCGTGTATCGAACTTATACTCATATAGTATACTCTATATTCAGGTTCACTCTAATACATATCAATGATTCCCCCAAGCTTGCCGTTACAGACAGCGCAGTGATTGTATCCCAAGCGACATGCACGAGTGCCACAAATGCCTCTTGGTCACGAAACTGATTAGCCCCGTTTGGCTGAGTTGGCAATGACCTGCTCGGCAGAATAGGGGGGTACTGATTACCAATCCATTTTTGAAGATCAATGACTACTAGAGCTGTTTGGTTCCAATTGTTGGTTCTCTTCGTTTTGGGCATCTTTCTTCCCAGGCCAGGGACTCTGCTGACCTTCAAGTTACGATCAGTATTCCTTTGGATGACTCAACAAAAGAAAAAATGAAGAGACTCCTTGGCTCAGGTCATCGCTTTACTAGTTAAGCAAGTACGGTGAACCGTACCACAAGGATAGTAGAGCGGAATGTCGAATTAGTCCTGTATAATGAGTTGTGGGCGATTTATCACTTTTTTTTCTCATAACGAAATGGTTTATAATTAGTAGATAATAGTCGATATAATTTTTAAAAGACTATAAACTAGTTATAATAGAGACAGAAAAGGTATGTTCCTGAGTGGAGCCTTCTTCTTGTATCACCTAAGCAGGAGGGCCTGCTCTTTTTTGCAAATATAAGAGATAAGGAAGGTTTTTATGAGCAACATACAGAAAAAAACAGACGTTATCTTAATTGGTGCCGGAGTCATGAGCGCGACTCTGGGATCATTGCTGAAAGAGTTAGCACCGGAATGGGAAATTAAAGTGTTTGAGAAACTCGCAAACGCAGGAGAAGAAAGCTCTAACGAATGGAATAATGCGGGTACGGGCCATGCTGCACTTTGCGAGCTGAACTATACATCCGAAAAAGCTGACGGATCTATAGATATTAGTAAAGCTGTGAACATTAATGAGCAGTTTCAGCTCTCAAGACAGTTTTGGTCTTTTCTTGTAAACAGCGATTTGATTCGTAATCCGCAGGACTTTATCAAGCCAATACCTCATATGAGTTTGGTAAGCGGAGAAAAAAATGTATCTTTTTTAAAAAAGAGATTTAAAGCGCTATCAAACGTTTCTCTGTTTCAAGGAATGGAATTTTCCGATGACCCTGAAAAGCTGAAAGAATGGATTCCGCTGATCATGGAAGGCCGTACATCGAATGAACCGATCGCGGCAACCAAAATCGACTCTGGAACAGATGTCAACTTTGGTGCTTTAACACGTATGTTGTTTGACCATTTAAAAAGTAAAAACGTTGAGATCAAATACAAGCATAGTATTAAGGATATTAAACGCACGAGCGACGGCTCGTGGGAAGTCAAAGTGCATAATCTTGATAACGGTAAAATCGAATACCATACTGCGAAATTCATCTTTATCGGCGGTGGGGGCGGAAGTCTGCCTTTACTACAAAAAACCGGTATTCCTGAGTCCAAATATATTGGAGGATTCCCGGTAAGTGGACTATTTATGGTATGTAACAATCCTAAAGTTGTCGCGCAGCATCATGCAAAAGTATACGGTAAAGCTAAGGTTGGTGCTCCTCCCATGTCTGTTCCGCATCTGGATACAAGATATATCGGCGACAAAAAAGCACTGCTGTTTGGGCCGTTTGCTGGCTTCTCACCAAAGTTCTTGAAAGCGGGTTCAAATTTGGATCTGATCTGTTCTATAAAACCAAATAACCTCTTCACGATGTTGGCAGCAGGTGTAAAAGAGATGGCGTTGACCAAATACCTGATCCAGCAAATGATGTTATCGAATGAAAAGCGCCTGGAAGAATTACGCGAGTTTATTCCGAACGCCAATATCGAGGACTGGGAGATCGTGGTAGCGGGTCAACGTGTGCAGGTGATCAAAGATACGGAGGTCGGTAAAGGCACCCTTCAATTTGGTACGGAAGTGGTTAGTGCCGCTGATGGCTCGATAGCTGCATTACTCGGCGCTTCTCCGGGTGCTTCTACTGCTGTTAACGTTATGCTGGAAGTATTAGAAAGATGCTTCCCACAACATATGAAAGAGTGGGAACCGAAAATAAAAGAAATGATTCCTTCCCATGGCGTGTCACTAGCGGAAAACCCAGAGCTTTTCCAAGAAATTCATGCTTTCACAACGCAGGCGCTTGGTTTGGGCGAAAAAGAACCGCTTCATCGTTAATTTTGGATGTAGAAACAAAGATATCTCGGGCTTGTATTCCTTTCTTTAGAGGCAGTTCGTTGATATATTAATATATCCTTTTTACCGTACTTTTACCATTCCTTTGGTATCAGTGCTTTCCTTGCTCAGTTATCCATATTATCCTTAGATGCAGATAATGTGTCATACCAAACGGTTTAAGGTGAAAATAATGATCGCAGATTTAATGCAAAAAGTGATGTTTATTTATAGCCAATGAGAGGATTAGATTAGCATGCTATAAGACTGAGCCTTTATCTCAGTCTTTTTCGTTGCCGAAGCAACTAACGAGGTGAACCGTATCATAAGTAACGCAAAGATATGGGTGTAAAGATGCGTAGTCCTGTGGAGTCTTACCCTATGCTACGTTGTAGACCTCGACCTTTAAGGACGTGTGGTATCAGGAGGGAGCAGACCACTTTTGTATTGAATGAGCGGTGCTACTATACCATGCCTGTTCCTCGATAAACATTGACCAGCCCTTCACTAGAAGCTGAGATCCCATTCGGGTTTTTCCGAATTGAATTGTAACCTGCACCGAAGTGGAAGCGGGATGAAATTTTGTGCTTCCGGGCATGTTAGGGAAAAAGACATCGAGGGGAGTGCATCAAGATGGCAAGAAGAAGGAGGAAATATGCGGTGCCAGGGGTGGAACAGGGAATGCAGGCTTTCAAAGCAGATGTAATGAGGCAGGAAGGATATGCCGTTGATCCGAATCATCCGGACGACGTAAAATACGAAGTTGCTAAGGAGCTTGGTATACCTCTGCAGCCAGGTAACAATGGCAGTCTGACTACGGAATCAGTGGGCCATGTAGGCGGCAAAATTGGCGGTTCCATGGTTCGGGAAATGATCCGTCTCGCCCAAGAGCAATTAGCGAACAGGGACAGTCCTGAAGACAACTAGGAGTACGCTATGCATTGGAAAAAGCTATTGCAATGATCGTTTGTATCACATTCGTATGGCCTTTTTGACAGCAAATTCTGAAGTGTCTGCTGCATCTTATGAAAGCATTGACACCATTACACTGCAGAAGTCATCTTGCTCTATCGGCGAAGGATGAACTTTGGACTCATCATACAGCTCTAGCCAAGAAGTCAACCCAAAGCGGCTTGCTCGCAAGGCTGAGGATGAAGAGAAAAGTAACGACGTATCCTCCTACGCTCAAGAGGCCTTAAAGTTGGAGTAAGAGAAGTGGAAGTTGGAAAGGGCACCCGATTGGGTGCCCTTTAAACTGCCGTTTTAGTAATTCCCATTCGTTAAAATTGAACTCATTCCGAATTACTTAAGCAGTGTAAGTGTCACCGCTATCGTGTTATCAATAAATGATCGCTCCGGACGAGACTTTATCATTACGGTCAGTCCAATTAACGATACGACTAGCGCCTGTGATACAGCCTTCGCATCGAGCCCGATCTCAAGCTCGCCTGATTGTATACCTCGTTCAATGGTTTCTTGAAATATAACCGATAGGTACATTTGATGTTCCCTTGTAAGAATTTCAAATTTCTCATCATGAGGTGCAAGTTCAACCATTGTATTGATGCAAAAGCATCCTTTTCTAGGATTTTCTGCATATTCCTCATCGACCACACCTTCAAAAAAAGTTCTAAATGCTTCTTTTACAGATGGGTTGCTTTGAAGCTTGGCTCGGATCAGAGCAGCACGGGACATCATGTATTTGCGCAGCGCAGCTTCGAACAATTCTTTTTTGCCTCCAAAAGCTGAATATATACTGGGGCGTTGAATTTCCATTCTGGAAGTTAAATCACTTAATGAGGTAGCCTCATATCCCTTCTCCCAAAATATTTGCATAGCTGCATCTAATACTTTTTCTTCGTCAAATTCGCGGATTCGTCCCATAATCAACACCTCTCATTACTCTTGATTTTATTCTTAATTCAATGACTCTGATCATAATTGACAGGAGTCTTTATTTGCGTACCAATTAGTATGTTATTATCTTATAATTAGCTTGTTAGATTGTCAAATGCAGTTTGGTTTATCGCACCAAGGAGATATCGATATGAAGGTAAATCAAAGTGTTTTTACTAAATTTATTGACATTATTCTTTTTGATGAGTTATATTTACTGGGAAAAATATTTTACCGATCAGTATGATATTTTATCGGTATTTAATTGGCATACAAAGAAGGCTATTAGAATTGGAGAGATGGACCATGGAGATAGGTATTACTTCGTTTGTAGAAACAAAGCCTGACGTTCAGACAGGTGAAGTGATAAGTCACGCACAGCGATTGCGTGAAGTTGTCGAGGAAATTGTCCTTGCTGATCAAGTGGGACTTGATGTGTTTGGTGTAGGTGAGCATCATCGGCAGGATTATTCGGCATCTTCACCAGCAGTTGTGCTGTCAGCGGCTGCAGCGCAGACGAAACGGATTCGGCTGACTAGTGCAGTGACAGTGCTTTCTTCAGCTGATCCCGTTCGCGTTTTTCAGGATTTTGCTACGCTGGATGGTATTTCGAATGGACGTGCGGAGATTATGGCTGGCAGAGGTTCCTTTATTGAATCTTTTCCACTGTTTGGCTATGACTTGGATGACTATGATGAGCTGTTTGAACAACATTTGGAATTGCTCCTTAAGATACGGGAGTCCGAAAAAGTAACCTGGAAGGGCGGGCATCGGCCAGCGATTAACAATTTGGGCGTGTATCCACGACCGGTTCAGAATCCTTTACCGATATGGGTTGGAAGTGGGGGCAGGCAGGATTCTGCTATCCGAGCAGGTCTGTTAGGACTGCCATTGATGCTGGCGATCATTGGTGGAAACCCGACGAATTTTGCACCGCTCGTGCAACTTTATAAGAAAGCAGCAGCGCACGCTGGTCATGATGAATCGCAGCTTAAGGTTGGGTCGCACTCGATAGGATTTGTCGGAGAGAATACTGAACGAGCTGCAGATACATATTTCCCTTCTACGATGGCAGGTATGAATAAATTAGGCAAGGAGCGGGGCTGGGCGCACTATGATCGTTCTAGTTACGATGCCGCGCGCAGCTTTGAAGGTGCGCTATATGTTGGCGATCCTGAGACTGTTGCCCAGAAGATCATTCACCTTCGCAAACATGTAGGCATTACACGCTTTATGCTGTATGTTCCGTTAAGCACGATGCCGCATGCCGAGGTGATGAGAGCCATTGAGCTGCTGGGAACAGAGGTAGCACCCCGAGTCCGGGAGGAAATAACCAAGTGGGAAGCTGAGACGGGAAAAAGATCATAAAAACCAAACATAGGAGTGATTCGCATGGATTTTGAAAATCGTTTGTTACCAGAATTAAGGCCGGTAATTGCACAATTTCCTGGCTTTCAACTGGAGGAAAATTTAGAACTGAGCAGAAGCTATTTGTCGAGTTCCCCCATTGAGCAGTCTGAGCACGTACGCACGACAAGCCGGATGATTCCGAGCGTAGCAGGCGAGATATTAGTCAAAATCTACGAACCTGCCCAGCGAACTGACGTTAAGCTTCCGGCCATGCTGTGGGTTCACGGGGGAGGCTATGTGATGGGGCATCCTGATATGGACGATGCTTTGTGCGAACGCTTCGTGCAGGCGGCCAAATGCGTCGTCGTATCGGTCGATTATCGACTTGCTCCCGAGCACCCCTATCCAGCTGCCATCGATGACTGTTATGCTGCTTTGACGTGGATGACCGACGAAGCTGAGCTGCTGGGCATCGACTTGGGCCGGATCGCAATTGCCGGTGCGAGCGGGGGCGGCGGTCTGACCGCAGCACTTGCTTTAATGGCTCGTGACAAAGGCGGCCCATCCCTCATCTTCCAAATGCCGCTATATCCGATGATCGACGACCGCAATATTACGGCGTCAAGTCATGAAATTACGGCCGATAACGCACCATGGAACCGGAAGAACAACTTGGCGGCCTGGAACATGTACTTGGGGGATCGTACTGAAGACACCGAGGTGTCCCCATATGCGGTGCCATCGAGAGCGGAAAACTTGGCTGGCCTGCCGCCGACCTATACGTGCGTAGGCCAGCTCGATCTGTTCCGAGATGAGACGATTGAATATACGACACGCCTTGCCCAAGCGGATGTAGACGTCGAATTCCATCTGTATCCCGGCACATTCCACAACTTTGAAGGGATGGTTCCGCAAGCAGAAGTAAGCCAGCTTGCTAGCCAAAGTTATGTGGACGCGATTGCAAAAGCACTTAATCCTTAAACAATTAAAGGGGCTGTCTCCAAAGGTCTGAAACGACTTGGGAGATAGCCCCTTTGTAATACACAGATCAGGATTTTGCAAAAAACGATTCCTGTCGCTCCCTAGTACAATATATAGACGAACTAGACCATTTCGATCTATATATTGTTCATTCAAAGTCGCTTATTGGATTTTGCAAATTCCTCAGTTATCAAAGATGGTAGGGAATGAAATTCGTCATTTCAAGGATTACACGTTTGTTTGTCTTAAAAGGAGGCCCTGGTACGGGGAAATCAAGGCTTATTCGAGAAATTGGAGAGCATATGGCACAGCAAGGCTATGAGATATGGATTCTTCATTGCGCAGCGGATAACGATTCGTTGGACGGAGTAATTATAACCAATTTAAAAGCAGGAATCGTGGATGGAACAGCACCACATGTCATTGAGACCGAACTGCCTGAGACAGTCATCGTACACGTGGATGTAGAGCAGGCAGCCGATAGGCTTCAGTTGAATCTGCAGAAGCAATTTTTCGCTTAGATTTAATTGAAACGATGTATAGCAAAGGATCGCAGATGTTTGGCTGTCCCGCAAGGATGTAAAGTTTTTCGGGTTAAATCTTTATTTTCACATGTAGCAAAAAATAACCATTCATTATTATAATTGTAAATGTAAGCGTTTATTTAATTGGAGGTATTAAACCTAATACGTGTGAGGAGGAGATTATATGTTGAGAGTTAAAGTAGGCAAGTTGGTGAGCAGTTTGGCGTTGGCAGGTGTGTTGTTATCTTCTGTTCTGGTAAATCAGGCTGATGCTGGTCTGGCGAAGGGAAGCAAATTCCTCGGGAATGTCATTGCCGGCAGTGTCCCTCCTAGTTACGGAACGTACTGGAATCAGGTGACGCCAGAGAATTCGACCAAGTGGGGCTCAGTTGAAGGCAGCCGTAATAACATGAACTGGTCGCAGGCGGATACCGCCTACAATTATGCCCGTAATAATGGCTTCACATTCAAGTTTCACACCTTGGTATGGGGCGCCCAGGAGCCAGGATGGATTGGCGGACTGTCGGCTGCTGATCAGAAGGCGGAAGTGACTCAGTGGATTAAAGCTGCCGGTCAGCGCTATTCGAATTCGGCGTTTGTAGATGTGGTGAATGAGCCACTGCATCAGAAACCGTCCTTCCACAATGCCATTGGTGGTGACGGATCGACCGGATGGGATTGGGTAATATGGTCGTTCCAACAGGCCAGACAAGCCTTTCCTAATTCTAAGCTCCTTATAAATGAATATGGGATTATCAACGATCCTTCATTAACTGATCAATATGTCAATATTATTAATCAGCTCAAGAGTAGAGGCCTGATTGACGGAATTGGCATTCAATGCCACCAGTTCAGTATGGACACCGTCTCAGTTAACACGATGAACACTGTACTGAACAAGTTAGCGGCAACAGGATTGCCAATCTATGTGTCTGAACTGGATATAACTGGTGACGACAACACCCAGCTTGCCAGATACAAGGAGAAATTCCCGGTATTATGGCAGCATTCTTCGGTGAAGGGCGTTACGCTCTGGGGATACATTCAGGGGCAAACCTGGATATCGAATACACATCTGCTGAATACGAACGGCTCGGAACGTCCCGCGCTCCAATGGTTGAGACAATATCTGGGCAGCTAGTGCCAATGGCGATGCCAAAAACCCCAGATGTGGAGTTTTGCTGAGCGGGGGAGACGTTTACTTGACTAAGTCTTTTGTAGAGCGACTTTAAAGCTTAAGCCCTGGGTGAAAAGATGTGCTCCCAAGGCTTTTTTCTTTTTAACCTATATGCACGAATACATAGAGCACACTTGGCAATTACTAAATGCATAACTTTAACCCACTTGAAATAATTTGTGGTTTGCGGAAATGTTCGGGCTTGCTCCTCCAGATGAACAAATGAGGCAAGAAATATGAAAGAATTAAAGACATATATATGAGAGAATGAATAATGGCCTATCTTTTTTGGTAATCTCTATTGTTGGTGAGCTTATTGGCACTTCAATGCTTAAGGCTTCAGAGGGTTTTACCAGACAGTTAGCTCAATCGTTTGAAAATGAGATAAAATATATAGTGGTCCAAGTAGAAAATATGCAAACCAGTCTTTTTTTGAAGGGTGTTCAAAGTCCAGATTCCTGAAGGGGAATATGGGCTCTTTGTATGTGCAAATGCACAATCAATTTCGTCCGTTCTTCAATATTTTTCATCCTCCGCAGTCGATATAATGAAAGCGTAATCAAAAATTGCCCGGGGGGTTAGGCAGATGGAAGGGTTGACGATCAGTTGGATAGGAGCTCTGGCAGGGCTGGCTATTGCGATTATTCTGATATTAAGAAAGCTGAATCCGGTTTACGCTTTGTTTTTGGGAGCCATTATAGGCGCTTTATTGGGCGGGGCCAATTTAGAGCAGACCATTAGTGTGTTGATTAGCGGTACGCAAAGTGTGATGGGGACGGTCATTCGAGTGCTCGCCGCAGGTGTATTGGCAGGTGTGATGATGGAGTCCGGGGCGGCGGAGACGATTGCTCAGGCCATTGTAAAAAAGTTTGGCGGTAGCAAAGCGATCCTCGCACTAGCCTTGGCGACGATGATTATTACGGCGGTAGGCGTATTTATTCCCGTCGCAGTGCTGATCGTGGCACCTATTGCATTGTCGGTCGGGAACAAAATGGGGATTTCCAAGCTGGCGCTTCTGCTGGCCTTATCCGGAGGCGGAAAGGCGGGGAACATCATCTCTCCAAATCCCAATACGATTGCGGCGGCACGTGGATTCAATCTGGATTTAAGCCATGTTATGCTGGCAGGTGTGGTTCCTGCGGTATGTGGTTTAATCGTGACCGTCCTGGTGGCGTCTATGTTGAAAACCAAAGGCGTGATGGTATCCGACCAGGATACGATGGACAGTGATGTCGATACTTCGAAGTACCCGGCGCTGGGACGGGCGATTGTAGCTCCGTTGGTAGCTGTTATTTTGCTGATGATTAATCCGATTGGTTCCATCTCCGGTATTGAAGCGCTGTCGAGTTTCAAGGTGGACGCGATGTACATTTTGCCGATTGCCGGGATTGTGGGTATGCTGGCAATGGGGCAAGGACGCAATATTTTAAAATATTCGGCCTCTGGTTTGAATAAAATGACGGCGACCGTGCTGATTTTGATCGGTGCAGGCGGGATTGCGGGTCTGATCTCTGCGTCCAACTTGTCTACTCAGGTGGTTGGCTTGATTGAAGCCTCGGGAGTTTCCGGCACATTGCTGGCACCGCTTGCAGGTATTCTGATGGCGGCTGCCACGGCGTCGACCTCAACGGGAGTTATTTTGGCGACAGGCTCGTTTGGGGAAGCGATTCTGAATATGGGGACGGCCCCGTTGGCTGCAGCTGTGATGGTGCATACAGGGGCTACGGTCATCGACTCCTTGCCACAAGGCAACTATTTTCACGTCACGGCAGACAGTATGAAAATGAGTATTAAGCAACGGATGGGACTCATCCCTTATGAAGCTATTGTGGGTGGAACGATGACGATTGTAGCGACATTGATGTATGGATTTTTGCTTTAATATTTAGGATGGGGTGAGAAGATGAGCGAGAAGACATTTGTGCTGGCGCCGGATTCCTTTAAAGAAAGTATGACAGCAAAAGAAGTATGTATCGCGATGGAGAAAGGACTGCGCAAGGTGTATCCGGCCGCAAATTATGTCCACATCCCGATGGCGGACGGCGGTGAAGGAACGGTACAGTCACTGGTGGATGCGACAGGCGGTCAGCTTCGTTATATCGAGGTGACCGGACCGCTTGGAGAACCTGTAGCTGCTGCATACGGCTTGCTGGGAGACGGCACCACGGCGGCAATCGAGATGGCATCCGCCAGTGGAATCCATTTGGTTAACAAGGATAACAAAAACCCGTTAAAGACAACAACCTACGGCACAGGGGAGTTAATCCGTGAATGTCTGAACCAGGGAATTCGAAAAATTATCATTGGCATTGGCGGAAGCGCGACGAATGATGGCGGTACAGGAATGGCGGAAGCGCTGGGCGCCAGATTTCTGGATGCAACAGGCAATACTCTTCCACGCGGTGGGGGTAGTCTGGGCGAGCTGGCCAGTGTTGATATTTCATCACTGGATGGTCGCTTGCAGCAGGTACAACTGATTGTAGCCTGTGATGTGACAAATCCGCTGTGCGGAGAGCATGGGGCATCTCAAGTATTCGGGCCACAAAAAGGGGCAACCCCGGAGATGGTGCAGCAATTGGATGCCAATCTTGCCCATTACGCCGATGTGGTGAAGCAGCAGCTGGGCAAGGATGTGCGCGATCTCCCAGGCGCAGGCGCAGCAGGTGGATTGGGTGCGGGGTTGCTGATTTTTACTCAGGCGGTACTGCAAAAAGGTATTGAAATTGTGATCGAATACACCGGATTAAAGCAGAAGCTGGGGAATGCGGATATCGTTTTGACGGGAGAAGGCGGTATTGATTTTCAGACCAAATTCGGTAAAACTCCGTATGGAGTAGCTCAGGCGGCAAAACAGTCTGGAAAAAAGGTCATTGCGGTCGCAGGTTATATCGGGGAAGGGATCGACACGTTGTACAAGGAAGGAATAGATGCGGTGTTCGGCATCGTGCCGGGAGCCTCGGAGTTGGGTAAGCTGCTAGCCGAAGGGCCGCAAAACGTAGAGCGTACGTGTGAGAATATCGCAAGAGTGCTTCAATTTAGCGAGGAATGAGCAGATTGAAAAGCGGGTTATAAACATAAAACGGCATAATACAAATACGATATAATACGAGCGCTCGCCTGCAATCCTGATCTTAGCCAAAGGAGATTGGCTGAGAAATTCGGGAGTGACGGCGAGCGGAAATATGTTATTTGTACCGAAAAATGATCTGGCATAATACAGCAGTTCATTGATACAGTGCCAATAAGCCGTGCGTAAGCTCAAAAAGTTGAAGGAGATTCCGGGGATCTTTACCCGTTAAGGTATGGATGCGCTTCAGGCGGTATTGCAGTGTATTCCGGTGAATATTTAACTCGTCTGCGGTGAAGGAGACACTGCCGTTATGGTTAATAAAGCTTCGCAGCGTATCCAGCAAATCCACGGTATCTTCCAGCTTGCTAACCAGATAGAGTGTGTTCGTCAGGTTCGTTTGACTCAATTTGACCCAAAATTCGACTTCTGCAAAAGAGATTATTTGCACAGGCGGGCGCAGAGCCAGTAAAACATTCATGGCTGACTTGGCCTGCAAATAACAATCCGCAATGTTATGCTCTTGTCTGCTGACGGCAATCAGCACATGAGGATGGCTGCGCACAAGTGGCTCCAGCAGCTTGTCTGTCGCCTCCTGATTTTGCATCAGGATGAGATAGCTGTTCTCCTCCATACGAAAGGACGGATGCTGCATGAATATACTGGACAGCTCGGCTACATTAACCGGGTCGTCAGGAAGATACTTTACATATACCGCCGAAGTTTTTAGAAGCAAATCAATGTGATATTGAGCCGCTTCTTTTTTTATTTTTTGGGTATAGGCCCCCTGATGATTTAACAGCATTTCCAGCACGGATTTTTTACGGTTGGCTTCGTGGGCCAGATGCTCCAGAGAGATTCGCTGCTCGATCAGGAGCGATACCGTGGTTTTGACGATATTGCAAAAAGGCCGCACTTCATCGGGATTGCCCGTAATGCCAATCACACCGACTCGTTCATGATGAATGACGATGGGCTCATTGGTCCCCTTTTTCTCATAGTGGCCGTCCTGCCATACTTCAATCATTTTCCCGGTTTCGAGTGCATGAACTGCTCCTTGGTGAACAGTCCCAACCCGTTCGCTTTCGCCGCTGCCAATGATGATGCCTCGTTCATTCATAATATTGATATTGTATGGAATATCCTTCATCATTTTATCTACAATGTCTTGGGCTTGTTTTTCGGAGAGCTGAAACAGTTCAGGATTCCTCCTCATCCATAGTGATGTAACGCATTGCACTTGTGAAAGAGCTTTCACTTGTTGTGCATCTGAACAACATGATAAGGCAGGTTGTCGTAAATGTCAGCCTATTTTATCATAGATATGAAATCGTTTGCTTTATCCAGACACTTTAATTGGTTCAGCCGTTTTTGGGTGATATTTGCGTCAAACTATTGAAGTTTATAAGGAAAGTAAACTGGCGACTGGGTGATTTCCGCCGGAATTTATAGGGAACAGACATGCATGCTGTTACAGTCAATTCCATCTGTAGTATATTGGGAGGTTACTTATGAACAAGCTCATTATTTATACCTTAGTGGGAATCTTATCTATTGGTATTTTGATATCTTGTGCAAATAAACCTGATTCTACTGCTCAATCCGCAACTGAGAATTCCGAAATAGAAAAAACGGAAAACCAACAAGTGAATAAACAAGTCGATACAGAGAAATTTAAAACAGGGCTTTCTGTGGATTTAGATACTATCCGTGATCCATTGTTTAGTGACGATATAAAAAGACTTTTAAAAACAACACTGGATTCCTTAGCCAACAAGCAAGAAAAAGAGTTCCGAAACGTATTTATCAACGAAAAAACGGCTGACGCCTATATGTATTTGTTTGGGAAAGATTATTATTTTAATGAGATAGGTAAAATCGAAGCAGATCAGAACGGCAGAGTAGTCGTTGAAATCAGGGGTAAAGTTAAAGATGGTACAGGAATACAAACTCCTAATGCGTACTACTATTTTGTGAAAAACGATCAGAATCAATGGAGTTTGGGCAGTATTGATTAATGTTCTAGCCATTTAAGAAGAGCGCTCAGGACTGGAAAAGGTTTTAGTGAGAAGCTGGACGGTGGGCGAGATTAAATCGTCCTCTGAAATGACAGGAGTACACGGATAAAGCGGCATACCCATTTCATATTGCTCAAGGGAGCCTTTTACGAATCCCATTTTTTGAATAAAACGTTCAAGAGAGTCATTGTCGAGGCTAATGTACACTTTCTCAACCTTTTGGGTCTCTGCTGCTCTATGAAGGAGGGCGCGTCCAAGTCCTTGGTTGCGGTGCTTGGGATCGACCCAAAGAAAGTTGACCTTACCCTGCGGACTCATGGCCACCATGCCGAGGCAGGCTTGATTCACATCGCAGATACCGAGAAAAGCTTCCTGTGTACTGGCGGCGTAATAAGGTGTGTCGCATTGCCAATGGATGTGACAATCGGTGAGTGTCTTACGAAAAGCCTCAACTTCTTCAAAGGTAATTCCCTTAATTGTATATAAAGTTGAGGGAGCATCGGGTGGTGCGGAAGGCAGGGTGCCGTTGTAGTATTTCAACGTATAGCGCGTCTGGTAGCCATGTTTTTCATATAATTTGACGGCCCGATGATTATCCTTGATGACTTCAAGCCATAGCTGCTGGCAGTCCGCCGATACGGCTGTCTGTTTATGCAGTTCAAGCAACTTGTTGCTAATCCCCTGACCACGGTAAGCCGGAGCGATGCAGAGCGTGCCGCAACGCATGGTCTTGTACCCGTCGAACTGCCGGACACCGCCGAGAATTAAGCCGATCGGTTGATCCTCATCCATGGCAAGGAAAGAGTGATTCCGTGTATTACCCTCTGGACCAAAAAAACGTGCTGCGAAATCGTCCTGATCCGTGGTCAGGCGAATGGAATAATCCGAGAACCCAAGCGAAAATGCCTGGAAAATGTGTTCCATGCCAACGTCAGTGCATCTCTTATAGGTGACCATCGTTATGCTCCCCCTAGTAATTCATGGTATATTTGGATTATAGGAGATTATAAGGAGGCTATCAAATTGAGGTTTTATGAAAATAAAATAGTCCAGGTGGTCATTGCAATTCTCTATCCTATTGCAGCATTCGTGATATTAAGCAATGGTCGCTTGATCGGCTCATGGACTATTCCAGCGATCCTTGCGATATTGTTTTGTTTTTTGTGGAAAGATCTTTGTTATCTAGCTATCTCGAATGTCTTAATGTGGCTGGTATCCGTACCTATGTGGTGGCTGTTCGTTGAGCGCATGAGAGAAGACCAAGGTCCGGCCATTTTTATTTCATCCTTGCCATTCATTGTGCTGTCACACGTATTTATTGTATTGATCCCCCAAATATTAATTGTACTATGTAAGAATGTTATCTTGAAAAAAGCCTAAAACCCCTCACCACGAGATGAGAGGTGGTCCTTAGAATCACTACATAAAGTCAAAAAAATAACGGATCACGTGAAAAAAGACCGGCGAGGTGTAGGTCAAGCTATCGACCTGGCTTAAGTAGCTTTTCTTCAAAGCATCGAACTTGTCATCATCGCCAATTAATAAATCTCGCTTCAGCACGGAAACCGTTAAGCTGCCGAAGAAACCGCTCAAGCTGATCAGCATGCCGAAAATAAGCCCGAATTTCAGATCAAACGGTGTCAGGTAGGGATAGATTAGATAGGACGCCCCTATGGTTACGAGAAAAGCGAACGCAAAGCCTTCCCAAGTTAAATTGGGGTTGGAGGTCGGGACTACTTTCCGCTTCCCAAAATAGAGTGATGCCAGATAGTGTGCAACATCATTGAGCTGCGTCAACACCACTAGAAAAAGCACAAGTTTAGCCCCGTATTGCGGCGTAGCAAACTGAAAATAGGCCAAATGACTAAGCCCGAAAACCATCAGCATAAGTCCCCATTGGGTCGAGCTGACACTACGCAGAAAACCGACCGTGCCTTTGTTAATCAATCGCGGGAGAGGCAGCAGCAAGAATACATAGATAGGGATAAAGACAATAAACATCCCGTACCACCCGATATAAATCCAATAAAACTGCACAGGAATCGCCAAGTATGCCCATAGAAACAGTCTGCGGTCGGCTTTTCTGGATTTGATCATGGAGAAATATTCTTTCAGCGCAAAGAAAGTGAGTGCCATCAAGGAAAGCAGTGAAACAATCGGATTAAAAAGAGTTGCCAAGCAAAAGATAAAGAACATGCCCCACCATGTCTTGATCCGAAGTCCGATGGCTGCATAGTCTTTGTTGGGCTGTGTTTTGACGATCACAACATAAATCAATTGGATAGCCAATAAGGCTGTGAAAATAAGAATTAACGTTAATAGCGAGCTGTCCATTGCCAATCACCAACTTATCACGATGTAGGAGTCCATTATAGGGTTCCTATGTTATTATGAAGGAATAATCCAAACTTGATAAGGAGAAATTTCGTAAATGGCAGCTGATCAATCCGTCTTTATCTTGCTTACCAATACGGGAACGTTTCTTACGAGAGTCATTAAAAGCTATACGAGAGCGCCATACAATCACGCCTCCATTTCCTTCAACCGGGAACTTTCGGAGTTATACAGCTTCGGGAGAAAGACCCCCAATAACCCTCTGGATGGTGGTTTCGTGAAAGAGGATATTAAGACAGGTACATACAGCAGATTTCCGAATACAACATGTGTCATCTACGAGCTTCAAGTAACCGACCGTGAAGTCGAGAAAATGAAGCGGGTCTTACACGTCTTTATTCGAAGTCGCCAAAAATATATGTATAACTTACTGGGTTTGATTGGTATTGCACTCAAAGAACCCATCGAGTTCAGTAATTCCTATTTTTGTTCGCAATTCGTCGCAGAAATTTTACAGCGATCTGGCATAAAAATATGGAACAAGTTGCCCGCTCTTATTACGCCGGACGATTTTCGGCAAAGTGATCGATTCCATTTGATTTATGAAGGGAAATTGAGCGAATACGAGCCTAAATCCTGAGCGGGAGCGCCCTTTTTATTCAAACGCCCCGCGTACCTCTTTAACAATTCGCTTTAATGCATCAATCTGCCAACATTTAATTCACTGACAGCAGCCGTGTAGTCATCAATTGCCTTCGACCTCCTCTTCCGGCACAATCACCTCAATATGACGTGGTAAAATCCGAAGCTCGATGGGTAAAGACGGCCCTGCCTCCCCATCTACATTCGTACTGACCGGTTCTGCGGAGCTGACACTTACATGCTTTGCGGTAAAGTAAACTACATCTTTATGATCTTTCAGGCTGCCGAACAATAAAGATAGGCTGGCCGTCACAGTATTCAATATATTGAGGTTTTTGAAAATAAAGCAGTGAAGCAGACCATCGTCAACAGCAGCATCAGGCGCCAGTTTTTCGAATCCGCCGACCGAGTTGGTTAAAGCAGCGAGAAAGAGAGGGGATTCCCCTTCCCAGGTCTGTTCATCATAACGTATGACGAGAGGGTGGGCAGCATTGCCGATGAGTTCTTTAATGCCTTCTTTTAAGTAGGCAAACGTGCCAAGCTTGGACTTATCGTCGGACGATACGGAAGACAGCGATTCAGCGAGTGAACCTGCGGCAACAATGTTGGCAAACAATTGGTCGTTTAATCGGCCCATATCTACGGTTTTTACGCTGGAAGAAGTGAGTGTACGGATCGCCTGCTCGGGGTTCAGCGGAATTTGTAAGGCACGGGCAAAATCATTGACCGTCCCAAGGGGGACAACACCCAGCTTAGGGCGGTGGTCTTGATCCATAAGGCCGTTGATCGTTTCGTGAAGTGTGCCATCCCCGCCGATGGACACGACCAGGTCATAGCCTTCTTCGCACGCCGTGGTGCAAAACCGCGTAGCGTCCAGTTCTTTTGCCGTCTCCTTGATCGTAACGTCGTATCCTTTGTCACGTAGAATGTCTTCTACGTTTCTGACATGTTCGACCGCCTCCTCTTTTCCAGAAGATGGATTTACAATAATCATGGCTTGCTTCATACACATGTTCCTCTCTGTAGGAGAAAGTTTGGATTACTAACCCTTACCCGAAAAGCAGACCTTTTGACTCCAAATTAGACAAGCGTCATATTTATAGTTACTATAGAAAGGTAAATAAAATCTGAATGGAGGATTTCATATGAAAATCGCATTAACAGGAGCAACCGGGCAACTGGGTTCCATCGTGGTAGAGGCGTTGCTTGCATCCGTATCGGCAGAAGACCTTATTGTTAGCGTGAGAAATCCGGAAAAAGCAGAAAACTTGCGTGCCCGTGGCGTTGACGTTCGTCATGGCGACTTTGATAAACCGGAGACGCTGGACCAAGCGTTTGCTGGTGTAGACCGACTGCTGATTATATCCGCAGACGGCGATAATGATACGAGAATCCGCCAGCATAAGGCTGCTGTGGATGCTGCTGTACGTGCGGGAGTAGGCTTCATCGCTTATACCAGCGCTGCCAATGCGGCCGACAGCACTTTGTTCCTTGCACCTGTACATCGTATAACGGAAGAGTTCATTCGCGAATCGGGCATCCCTTACTCTTTCCTGCGCAATAACTGGTATCTTGAAAATGAAGCAGGCACGATTCAATCCGTGCTGGCCGGGGCTCCTTGGCTGACCTCAGCAGGTTCCGGTAAAGTAGGTTGGGCTGCCCGTGCAGATTATGCGCAAGCGGCGGCAAACGTATTATCCAGCGAAGGGCATGAAAACACAATATATGAGCTTTCCGGCAAGCCGATTACCCAAGAAGAGTTTGCGGCGATTCTTGCTGAGGTGCTGGGTAAGGATGTGCCTGTACAGCAGGTAGACGATACTGCGTATGCCGACATTATGCTTGGTGCGGGCGTACCGGAAGCCGCAATCCCTATTGTTGTCGGTATTCAAAAAGCCATTCGCGAAGGAGCTTTGGATGTTGTAAGCAACGATTTCGAGAAGCTTCTGAAACGCCCGCTTACGCCGCTTAGCCAAGGAATTCGTGAGCTGGTTGAGCAAACAAAGGCATAAACGTGCCGTAGAGTACATTTTCAATATATGATTCTGCTCATGAGGAAGGATGCTACCTAACGAGGTGGGCATCCTTTTTCAATCATCATAATCATTTTAAAAGGAAAGGAAAATCCTAAACTAATTTCCTCTATTAGTGGAATCGTTGCTGATTATCCAATATACTTGTAAGGAACTCCAAGGAGGGCTTGGAGCAAGGTTTGTTTCATAGGACGATCACAGGTGTAGAATTGATAATGAATGGAGTACATACAAATATGTCTAATTTGCCAAATTGCCCGGAATGTAATTCAGAATACACGTACGAGGATCGGAGCCTCTTCATTTGCCCGGAATGCGCTCATGAGTGGTCTTCCGATTCAGAAGCAGCAAATAACGAAGATGTAAAAGTCATCAAAGATGCCAATGGTAACGTTCTGCAGGACGGTGATTCTGTAACCGTCATTAAAGACCTTAAAGTCAAAGGAAGCTCATCCGTCCTGAAAATCGGCACAAAAGTAAAGAATATCCGTCTGGTGGAAGGCGATCATGATATTGATTGCAAAATTGATGGCTTCGGAGCGATGAAATTAAAATCCGAGTTTGTGAAAAAGAACTAAAATGTAAGAAAGGAGAAGCCGAGGGCTTCTCCTTTTTTATGTTTATAATGGTGCTAACCATACGGTTCCTGTTCCCCTGTACACATTGACCAGACCTTCGCCGGAAGCAGCCGAGCCCATTTTGGTTTTCCCAGACTTCTCGACGGTGAACTGTAAGGTATTGGACCACATGAGGGCAAAGTTACCGTCCACTTTTAGCACATCATTTTGCAATTCTATAACGACCGCTTCCTCGGAAGGGATAGGCGCTTGCAGGGCAAGAACTCCTTTTCCCCGAGCGCTTAAATTAAATAATCCTTCTCCACCCAGAGCGGCCGAGGAAAGGTTGCTACGGGCAACAACGGATATGTCCAGCGTAGTTTCACAAGCTAAAAATAAGCCGTCTTCGATAGCAATGTGATCATTATCGACATCAATGAGCCAAATGTAACTATAAGTAGGTTCCAGCATAATCGTACCCGTGCCTTTATAGAGAGGTTTGATGGCACTTGTTCCCGTTACAGCACCGGACACCAAATTTCGCATTAAGCCTCCTACGCCTTTTACGCCGGTAGTCATCTCCATACTGCCCACCGTATATTGCATGGCGCCCGCCTTCATCATGATTTCACTATTGTTGATTTCGATCATGAGCTGCTTGCGGCGCATGTTACTTTTGCTCATATAGTAATTGGCTTCCGCAGCCGCAACCGAGGTGCAGCTTAAATCCGATATGTATTCCAATACGGTAAATCCACCTAATTGGTCTGCGATGGCAACATTGCTGTTATCCTTTAGGTTATTGATGACAAAAGCCATGGATGTATGAGCCCCCTTGTTGTATTCATGCTGTGAGGATTGAAATCTCTTTTATTCCATAAAATATTCGACAGAAAGATATCGTTTCCTGCGGAAAATCCTCAGGTTCTCTTAAGCCGGTTCCATATTTAGAAAGCAGGGCTTGAAAAAGTTATAAAAAAAGTTCAAAATAAAGATATCGGTTTTTAAAATGGTTTGCTTACAAAGCAGCCGATGGGAACGAGACATTGAAGTAGGGGGTAGGGCAAGTGGAGATAGGTATCAGCACATTTGTAGAAACAACGCCGGATACACAAACGGGTGAGGTCATCAGTCATGCGCAACGAATACGTGAAGTTGTCGAGGAGATTGTGCTTGCAGATCGGGTAGGGCTGGATGTATATGGCGTGGGAGAGCATCATCGTAAAGACTATGCGGCATCTGCTCCTGCGGTAATACTAGCTGCTGCTGCTTCGCAGACCCAGCGGATTCGGCTGACCAGCGCGGTCACAGTGCTTTCCTCAGATGATCCGGTGCGTGTATTTCAGGATTTTGCTACGCTGGATGGTATCTCGAATGGACGGGCTGAAATCATGGCAGGCAGGGGTTCTTTTATCGAATCCTTCCCGCTGTTTGGCTATGATTTAGATAACTATGACGAACTGTTTGATGAAAAACTCGAACTGTTGTTGAAAATACGGGATTCGGAAAAAGTCACCTGGAAAGGTGGACATCGGCCTGCGATCAATAATCTGGGCGTGTATCCACGTCCGGTTCAGGACCCGTTGCCCGTATGGATTGGTAGCGGAGGCAATCAGGAATCTGTGGTTCGCGCGGGCTTGCTCGGGTTACCATTGGTTCTGGCGATTATTGGCGGTAGTCCTGTGCAGTTTGCGCCGCTTGTGGAGCTATATAAAAAAGCGGCTGCGCACGCAGGGCACGACGCATCATTACTTCCGGTTGCATCACACTCACATGGTTTTATCGCAGAAAATACCGAGCTTGCAGCCGACAAGTTTTTCCCTTCCACCCAGCAGAGTATGAATGTGCTTGGGCGGGAGCGTGGATGGGGACCTTACACTCGTTCCAGCTTTGATTCCGCGCGTAGCTTTGAAGGGGCGCTGTATGTAGGCGATCCCGATACGGTTGCCAAGAAAATCATTCACCTGCGCAAGCAGGTAGGCATTACACGCTTTCTATTGCACGTACCTGTAGGCACGATGCCGCACGAGGATGTCATGAGAGCCATTGAGCTATTGGGAACAGAGGTAGCCCCACGGGTTCGCGAGGAAATATCCAAATGGGAAGCCGAGAGTAAATAAACACTTTTCAGCTAATAGTATAGTTATAAAAGAAAGGAGCAGGCCCTTGATATAAGGTCGCTCCTTTCTTTTAGTTCAAGAATAATGTATATAAGCTGAGCTAGAAATGTATTGAGTTCACTAATATTAGTGTGTTTTACATTACTTTCTTCTTAGCTTTTCAGGAAATGATCTGCGATTGAGGGTTACAGGTGCGCCCTTTTTCAGCTTTTTAGCCGTTTTAGGAATTCTAACCACCAGAGATTCTCCTGCTTTTTGTTTGGTAGGCAATGCTGTGCGGACATTATTGGATTCAGTGGAGCTTTGACTCGTACTCGTAATCAGGTTGATAGTGTAATTGGCATAGATTACGCTGACAGGAACCCTCCGCAGCCCCAGATTTCTACAGGTCGTGCATCCTACGTTCCAGCACCAATGGAAAGACTGTTCGGGAATTTGGGTAAAATACGTACCTGCCCACGTGCGTCCGAAGCTACTTTCAGCATAATAATAGAACGTATTACCTCCTGCGTATCCATTCCAGACTTCTCTCGTTTGCCCGGGATCTACACGATACCAGCCAATCTTGGCATAGTTAACAGGACTACAACTGAAGTTCGGGTAGGCGTAGACAACATAGATAGCTGCATTGGTACTGTTGCGAAAATTAAGACCCATTGTCGTCACTTCTTTCCTCATATATTAATCTTACTGTGTATAGTATGAGAATTTTGAAAGTAAGGAGTGGACAAAGTTTTCTTAATCGCTGAAATTGAACCATTTGCTGATGTCTATTTTTTTATGCTCATACCTGTACCGCCACTCGTTGGATTCGGGCTGATACGTATAATCCTGTTGCCACATTAAGATATTTTCCACAACCGCTCGTATGGAAGAGGTAAGATAGGAGACTTCCTGATGGGTCATCATGGGATGAAGGGACAGGCGCACCCAGCCGGGTTTTCTCGATAGGTCTCCCGCATGGATGAGGTCTGACATCTCATTAGAGGTTTGTTGGTCGATGCCCAACAAATAGTGTCCATACGTTCCTGCACAGGAGCAACCGCCGCGGACCTGGATTCCGAACCGATCATTCAGTAATTTTACGATCAGATTGTAGTGGATATGGTCAACAACGAAAGAAACGATTCCGAGTCGTTCTTGGCTTCTTCCACCTAAAACCTGCAAGTGTGGTATTACTTCCAACCCTTTTAACAATAATGACGTTAACTCCTTTTCACGCTCCAAAATGCGGTTTTGGCCCATCTGTTCTTTCAGTTGAATGCAGAGCGCCGTTCGTATGGCCTGTAGAAAAGCAGGAGTCCCCCCATCCTCGCGTGCTTCGATATTGTCTTTATATTCGTACCCACCCCAAGGATTGGTCCAGCTTACCGTACCGCCTCCAGGCTGATCCGGGGCATGGTTGAGGCTTAGTTTCGAATCCATAATGAGAACACCGCTTGTTCCGGGGCCGCCGAGAAATTTGTGGGGAGAAAATACAATAGCATCCAATCTTTCAAGCGGGTCTGCGGGATGCATGTTGATCGCGGCATAAGGAGCGTTTGCGGAAAAATCAATGAAACACACCCCGCCATGCTCATGCATTTTGCGGGACAGCTGATAAATCGGCAGCTCAAACCCCGTAACATTGGAACAGGCTGTAAAAGCGCCGATCTTGATAGGGCGATGACGGAATTGAAGCAGCAAACGTTCCAGATTTGCCGGATCAACTGTACCACCGGGACCGGGAGGAATGCACACGACGTCTCCAATCGTTTCAGCCCAGGAGATATGATTCGAGTGATGCTCCATATGGGTGACAAAAATAACGGGACGTTCTTTTTCAGCGATAGGGTAGTGATGTTTTAATTTTTCATGTATTTTCAATCCCAACATGCGTTGAAGCTTATTTATTGCCCCTGTCATACCGGACCCGGCAAACAGAATGATGTCTTGTTCGTTGGCATGAACGTGGTTCTTAATGATTCGCTTTGCCTCTTCGTAGGCTTGGGTCATCAGGGTACCTGTCAAATTAGACTCCGTATGGGTATTCGCTACAAAAGGGCCAAAATCGTTAGCTATTTTGGACTCAATAGGTCCATACAGACGGCCGCTGGCTGCCCAATCCGCATACATCAGCTTTTTTGGCCCGTATGGAGATTCAAAGGTTTGACGATATCCAATCGTACCTTCCCGATACCGTGCGAAATAAGCCTCGCCAGAAGGCTGGTACGCACTATTGTTGCTTCCGATCCGAGCCTTGAGCATACTGCGGCGCCTCCCACGTGGTTCTGTCGTTCTAGGGTACGTAGGAAGACCCGAATGGGTTAAGAAAAATAGGCGAATGTCATCATTTTGTCAAAATAAAAGCCTCATCCGAGAGTCGGACAAGGCGTGAGTTACAGCTTATATGAACAGCTGCATATCGGATTCGAGCGCATCTTTGAGATACGTTTTAGCCTCGATAATTTCTAGTTCAGGTATGAATTCTTCGGGTTTAAAACCCATAATGTCCACCGATAGCTTGCAGGCATAAAATTTGACGTTCTTTTTCCGTGCCCCCTTCAAGAAATGAATCAGCTTCGGGGCTTCGTTATCTTCGATCATTTCCGTCAGCATCAGCTTGCCCAGACCGCTAAAATTCATTTTGGACAACGGCAACTCCTCAGGTCCTTTTGGAGTCACCCAACCCATGATTTTTTCATAAATCGTTTTGTCCTCGAGCGTCATCTTATCAGGATCACGAACCAGAAATAGTCCCCAGAACGCAAAAAACATCGTCACGTCCACGTCCAATTCCCGAGCCGTATTCGCCAAAATCAGTCCAGCCATCGCCTTATCGTAATCCCCGCTGAACATGAGCAGGTTCATCTTTTTGTCCACTACCTTCCGCCTCCATTAACAACAGATATATTCAGTATGGATTTGGAAATGAGAAGTATGCCCAGTTCACATATCGCTCACAATTGGAGGGCAACTATCGTAAGAAGGAATGAATGTCAAATCGTTTTGCCAACTTATTAAAAGCATCTTTAACCAAGGAGTATAGCGAAGAACCGATCTTACTTTACCTCCTTTCAGTAACACTGTAAAATAACACAGTATGCATATTTATGTCTTATACCCACCAAAAGGAGAGTGTAACTTATGAGTGAAAGCTGTGTTCCTACTGGTGTGATGCTAAAAGATACTGGGTTCGGATATACGTTGTCCTTAATAGGCGGTAAATATAAAATGATCATTTTGTATTGTCTATTGAAAATAAGGTTATGCGGCATAATGAGCTGAAGCGAAGGATCGGTACCATTTCTTTTAAAACGCTAAGCATCATGTTGAAAGAACTGGGGGCAGATGGCCTGATCATACGCAAAGAATTTCCCCAAGTCCCTCCAAAAGTTGAATATTCATTATCTGAACGCGGTCTTTCTCTCATTCCATTGTTAAATATGATGTGCGAGTGGGGAGAGAATAACAGTTCGCCAGCTCTGGAGGCTATACAGCGGTAGGCATATCTATTTAGTCTAATTCAAAAAGAAGTATCTCCTAAACAAGGGAATACTTCTTCTTTTGTAGCTTTAATAAAGCTACCTATTACAGGTTGTCCACAAAATTCAAATAATCTTTCGCGCTATTTTCCAAATGGGGTGTAACCGGCTCATTTTCTTTGCCAGGCTCATTTTCACCAGGTTCGCTTTCTATACCATAAAACGCAAAAAACGAACGATAATCCGCATTGCAGTATAGCAATGTAGTTTCAAAAGGAGACAATAAATGTTCAAGCGTATAGCGGTATCTTCCCTCTTCGCTGTAATCTTCTTTTTTGATTCCGGCAGATACAGCTAAGCCGACTTTACGATTCTTTAATTTATCCCCTCCATTTGAACCATATGCCCAACCATAAGCAAAAACGTCGTCAAGCCACTTTTTGAGAAGTGGCGGACAATTAAACCAATAGACCGGGAACTGTAAAACAAGATTACGATGTGATTCAATTAATTGCTGTTCTTTTTCCACATCAATGTTTCCGTCAGGGTAAATGTTATACAATTCGTGTACAGTATACTTTTCAGGATATTTTTTGAGTTCTTCTACCCATCGCTTATTAATCACGGATTTTTCTATGTTTGGGTGCGATACGATAATGAGAGTTTTCAAAGACTTGCCCTCCTTGAATATGATTTACTTCTAGAGTATAGAGTATGCACTGCAAATAAGTAAGTATGCACTTTTAGTACAGGTACTTACATAAAGGTTAGTGTTATTTCCACCCTCAAATTACCACTATTTGTAATACGGTTTGTCGTATATCATTTTCTTCTCAGGGTGAGAATATATAGTAAAACTTTAAAAAAAATAAAAAAAATCATTTTCTTAAGCCCGAATTTCGATTAAAATATAAGTATTGTTCATACTTATGAATCGGAGCGGTGGATATAGATCAATTCAAATTTAAATCCGAACACAACAAAATGATTGTTGATGCTATCGTAGATGGATATCGCGACTATATTGAGCATCGTAAAGATCGAAAAGCAAAAATGAAGATCAGCTCAGCTCAGCTTTTGCCTGGACCAAGGGTAATTTTATCGAAAGCAAGATCGCAGAAGAGTGCATTGATCACGGTTTTACATATAAGAAATCGAAGGCTGGATTAACGTGGGACTATCTCCAATTCATCCATGGCGACTCCAAAATTCTCTTTCTTATTAAGAACGCCGCTTATTTCAATGAGAATTGCTTTTCACAAGCGAAGCTACCTAGCAATTATGGTAGGAAAGGTCCACGTCGTACTTATCTTCATGAACTTTCAAAAATTAACAAAGATTTAGTGTTTTCCCCTAATGAGCAATCCTCTAAAACAGGGGGAGAACCTGAACAACTTTCTTTTCTCATTTTAGAGAGTCAGGTAAAAGAGGAGCTTGAAAGCTTCAAATCGTCCTATAATGAGTTCCATATACTCACATATGCACTCGATGAGGCCTATCAGATATCTGAAATAATGCATTATTTGCCTAATCCAAATAATAACATTGCTTATCTGATAGAAGATCTCTCAAATTTTATCTCTGGAGCTGATTTAACGGAAGAGGATCGCGAAGTAGTTGCGCCAGAAATGAATGAAGATATTATGGACCCAGCAGCATTCGATATCGGGATCTTGGAAGAAGAGCAGCACAACTAGACAAGCAAGACTGTGTTAGTCAAATAAGGAGGGAGCAGCATGTTCATTGGTGAAAATTTGACCAATCTACGGATCATGCATGGACATTCGAGAAAACAGCTCTCCGAAATGTTAGGTGTTACGGAACAAGCAGTCTGGCAGTACGAGAACGCGTATACATCTCCTAAAATGCAAATCGTGAACGAGTTAAAGCGGATTTTCAACGTGAAAAGTAAATACTTTTATACTAAAGACATGCTTGCTCGGAACATCACACCTGCCAACGTAAACGTAATGAATATCGCTTATCGTTCAAAAGTTTTGAACGTCATCTCGAAGACGCAGGCAGAAGCGAAGCATGTTGAATATTTAGATGCTTTTATTAACTATATCACGGCCAAAGTTAGCCTTCCTACCTTGAAGATTATCAGGTTAAGGGACGAAGTTATCGAATATCTAAACCATTCAGATGACGATAGATCGACTCAAATCAATAAAGTCGCTCATTTGGCACGAAAAAGACTTGATCTAGCGCAAGGTACAAACAAGGACCTTATGTTTCTGGTGGAAAAAAGTGGAGTATTCGTGTTTGAGAAGGCAATTGGTGAAGACATTGATGCTTACAGCCTCTGGACTCGCAACGATCGACCTTATATCATATTAGGGAATATGAAACGATCAGCCGTTCGGAGGAACTTCGATATAGCACATGAATTGGGCCATTTACTGCTTCATTATCGCCTTGAGTTTACTAATTTAAATCGAAAAGAACACAAAATTATTGAGAATGAAGCGAATATGTTTGCTGGGGCATTCTTATTACCAGAAGACGAATTCGCACTTGATATGGAAAATGTTGTCCATATCACAAATCCAGACAATTACTTGGATTTGAAGAAGAAATGGAAGACTTCGCTACAAGTGTTGGGATACAGGGCAGCTCATTTGGGGAATCTTGAACCAAAAGATCATCGGAACTTCTATGCTGCTTTACATCGAAAAGGTTATTTGAAAATTGAACCGCTCGATGAATTAATTCCGATTCAAAAACCAATGAAGATCAAAACCATTATCGACCTTGTTTCTAAAAGAGGACTCGTGGACATTCGTCAAATGGTCGAGAACGATTGGAAAACTGAAATATCCTTCTTTTATCATATGACAGGAATTGATTCTGACTTTTTTAATAAGTATTTGACGAGAAGCATGGATTCCGGCCTACAAAATGTCACGAAGATATCCAAACGTCTCTCTGATGAAAATAAGTAAGTATGACTATGGTTTTTTACCGCCCACCGTTACCAAAGTCATATCTCCCAGCCATCCTGATTCTGTATAATCTCAAGGGAATTCAAGACACAAGCCTGAGATCGGGAGGGTCATGGAAGTGACTACAGAGAATAAATATAAATCGCTTGAACTGGAAAAGCCGGGTATCTACGAGTTGGAGGGGCTGGAAGTTGGGGTCACCTCCAATTGTAATTTCAAATGCGATTATTGCTGCGCATACCAGCGTAATGATGGACAATGCATCAGCAGTAAAGAAGTGATACGCATCATCGATGAAATCCCCACCTTAAAGCGCGTGCGGCTGTCCGGGGGAGAGGTGACCTTGAAGTATCAGGATTGTCTGGACATTGTGGCTCACTGTTCGAGCAAGGGAATCGCTACCCAGCTCAACACTAATGCCAGCTTGCTCAGTCCTGAACGGATTGAGAGGTTGCGTGACGCGGGACTTTCCAACATCCACATCTCCTTCAACTTCACGGACCCCGAAAAATATGCGGCATATTATCATGTTCATCCACGCATGTATGAGACAATCGCCCAGAATATTCGGTTATGTACCGAAGCCAAGCTGGAAACGGTGCTGGAGACTTTGTTATTTGCCGAGACGCAGAACAACATGCCGGCAATCAGCGAGAAAGTATATGAACTTGGTGTACGAATTCATGAAATCCAAAATAGCATCGTGATGGATCATACCAACTGGAACGCTATCTCCACCAAGGAAGCACTCGTCCGTTCCGTTCATGACTTGATCGCACATAAAAAGGACGACACCGTGCTGTATTTCACCTGTATGGATCGTTTTGCAGAAGCTTTAGGCTTCAAGGAGCAGCCGGGTGTTTACTTTTCAAACTGCGTGGATGGTAAAAAGCAGCTTCATCTTCACGGGAATGGTGATATTCTAATCTGTGAACTGTGCCACCCCGTGGTCATCGGCAACATTTACAACGGAACTTCCTTAAAAGATATTTACACCCATAAACCCAAGCAGCTTCAGGATTTTCTCGACAAACTGCCTTGTCCTGCATACGATGCGCTTTTTCCAATAGGGAAATAAGGTCAGAAGCTGAAAACAAGGGAGCATGTAGGGCTGCAATGATATACCACTCTCACAGGTAGAGTGGTATAAGCCTGATTTCTACTTCATATATTTTCGTGAAAGGGTTTACATGCTAGAATATAAGAATGCTATCCTCTTACGAAAGAAGGAACAGATATGAAATATAGAAATGTAGGCAACAGTGGTCTTAAAATCAGTGAAATCGGTTTGGGCAGTTGGTTGACGTACGGGACAGCCGCCGAGCAGGAAGCAGCTCATACCTGTATTGCCAAAGCCTTTGAACTCGGAATTAATTTCTTTGATACCGCCAATGCGTATAATCGGGGTGAGGGCGAAAAGGCTATGGGAGCCGCTTTGAAGCCTTATCGAAGAGAAAGCTATGTGTTATCTACGAAGGTTTACTTTCCTATGGATTCTGGCCCTAATGACAGGGGACTGTCCCGCAAGCACATTATGGAGCAATGCGAGGCTAGTCTTCAACGTCTTGGCACGGATTATATCGACATTTACTTCTGTCACCGTTACGATCAGGACACTCCTTTGGAAGAGACGCTGCGGGCTCTGGATGACCTTCAGGCTCAAGGCAAGATCCTGTATGCTGCGGTAAGCGAATGGAGCGCCACACAGCTCACAGATGCCTATGGCATTGGAAAAAGGCTGAACCTGCGTCCGCTGATTGCCAATCAGCCGATCTATAATATGTTCGAGCGTTATATCGAGCGCGAGGTACTACCCGTATCGGGGCAGCTAGGTATCGGCCAAATTGTATTTTCGCCTCTGGCCCAAGGTATCCTCACGGGTAAATACAAACCGGGACAACCTTTACCGACGGGCAGCCGCGGGGCTGATGCCTCCGTCAATCATGTCATCAGCAGTTACATGAACGATACCGTTCTAAACTGTGTCCAGGAGCTGGATAAGCTGGCGAAGGATTTGGGTGTCACCCTGTCACAGCTCGCGCTTGCCTGGATTCTGAGAGAACCGGGTATCAGCGCTGCACTCATTGGGGCCACTAAACCGACACAAATCGAAGAAAATGTGAAAGCAGTCGAGGTGACGCTTCAACCAGAGACATGCGCGGAAATTGAGCGAATTCTGAAGCAAGTAGAAGGATTTGAGCCTTTGCGTTAAGCATGTATACTGTTCTTGAAAAGGGAATATTCCCACGGATAAAGCCTCCCGCTTCTCTGTCACAGACAGGAAGTGCGGGGTTCTTTTAACTTGCTCCTAGCATGGCATAAATACCTGAAATCTCACTTAATAAAATGCCGCTGATCACAAAAATGGATTGTTTCTTACTGAGATCAACTCGATCGAAAACAATAGGTAACAACCATTTTATACTTATGAAGAACCATGCGGCCTCCAACAGACCTATGATTAATACTTTTCTCCCCCAGTAAAACTGCATTTCTGATGTGAGCGGACCGGAAAAACTCAAGACACTTGAAGTACGGATATTCCAGGAAATGATGACTACAAATATAAGAAGAATCAACAGGGTCAAAAAAATATAGATGATATCTTTGACAGCCTCTTTTGTGAGCTTTGGCGATTTTTTAAACTCAGGTAAACCAAGCAGGAAAAAGACGATTCCTACGATAATAGCCACGCCTACAGAGGAACCGAGTATGATATTGGCTAAGATGCCGATGCCATTGATGAGTAATAATAAAATAAGCTCTCCCCCTTTGGGGTAACGATGATAGTCATTTTATTGTACACGCAGGAATAAAAATGCTCAATCATTTGGAAAAAGCCCCAGTGCCTTCGCCTGGAGCTTTTGACCGATTATAATGCTGCTTTAATGACTTTTTTATAATACAGGATGGATAGTATCCCGAAAATGGAATATAAGGCAGTGTATAGTACCATAACGATGATCATAGGCATCCAGATTTCTGTTCCAAACAAGAACCAGCCGGATTGGACGGCGAAATAGCTGTGTGAAAGGCCGATTACTAATGGAATGCCGAAGTTAAAGATTTGTTTTATTTTGATGCCTCTAAGCAGGTCCCCTTGTGTGAACCCTAGCTTTCTCAACACCGTATAATTGGCTTTTTCGTCTTCGCTCTCATCCATTTGCTTAAAATAAAGGATACAGCCTGATGTAATGAGAAAGGTGAGTCCTAAAAATCCAACTACAAACATGATCAGCCCCATGTTTCTCTTCTGATTGCTGCTCATTTCAAGGCGTGATGATTGTTGATCATTAAAATTGGCGGCTTTAAAGAGGCGATCGGCTTCTTTGATCTGGTCTTCATTCATCATATCAATTCCAATATATAAGGATGATTTCTTTTGAATCTCAGGATTCACATCTTTCTTTAACCGCTTAAATATGGTTTCGTCTACAATGACAGTGGGTAGTCCGCCGGCTGTAAAATAGTAGGGAATAACATATTCCTTTTTTAGACCCAAATATTGTTGATGTATGACTTCCTTTTTCCCCTTCAAGTCCAATGGGCCAAAGCTTTTCAAGGACATAAATTTCTGTAACAGATCATTATAGCCCGTTAAAATCGTTTGACCTGGAGATACATCCGTAGCCTCCACAGATTCATCGCTTATGACAGGCAGCGTCATGGAATCCGCACCGATATTTAACCCTTCCAGAGGAGTCTCCATAATTTGCGCTGTGTTCACACTGACTTGAATGACTTCAATTTTCTTTTCACGATACTGTATGTCATGCTCTTGAAGTAACGTTTTGAATTTCTCCGCATCCGGTACATTCGTCATTGCAAAATGGGAAGGTACATTGTCCTCAGCTGCTTGATCCGCAGAATAATAGGCGATATAGCTTAAGGAAAGTAAACCGATGGCAAGTGCTGATACTGTTGTAATAATGGTCAACAACAAAGCATTGGATTTCATGCGGAACATAATGGATGAGAGAGACAGCACCTCATTAATGTTCAAATACCCGCCTTTACTTTTTCTGATGATATTTGAAATAAAGCGGATGGATCCTTTATAAAAAAGTAGTGTTCCGATGATGACAGAGCCCAGAATAAACACCATAGCCATAAATAATTCATTCATGGATGTAAAGTCTCCACCAAACAATTTGGAAGAAACATAGTATCCTAAAGCGATGAATGAAACTCCAATGATCCCGATGATCATCTCATAGATAGATATTTTCTTGATTTTCCCTTCGGTGGTTGAGGTCACTCTGAACAAAGACAAAATACTCTGTCTTTTGATAAAGGAATAATTCATGAGCATGATCAACAGGTAGATGATACCAAAAACGATGAGTGTTTGAGTCAGTGCCTGGTTAGAGAAATATAGAGTGGCAATGGCTTCGACGCCCGTCGTCTTAAATAAAATCATGATCACTAATTTGGAAAAGGAGAATCCAACCCCAATTCCAATGAATAGTGAACTGAAGTATAGAATTAAGTTTTCAGCACTTAGGATGCGAAAAATTTTGTTTTTAGTCATTCCGATCAATTGAAATAGGCCAATTTCTTTGCTTCGTCTTTTTATAAAAATATTATTGGCATACATAAGGAAAATGCAGACAATAGCGACCAGTAAAACGGATGCTGCCCGTATGGAAGCTGCACCTTTAACAGAGCCCTTCACTTCGTCCATGGAGGGATCGTACTGTAGTGTGACAAAAGCGAAATAGAGCGCAACACTGAAAATGAGAGCAAAAACATAAAGGTAATAATTTTTCAGGTTTTTTTTCAAATTCTTTAGAATGAGCAGATTAATGTTCATATTGGACCCCGCCTAAGACCCCTTGGGTTCTCATGATATCTTGGAAGAAGCTTTGCCTTTCTTGTTCACCTTTATGAAGCTGTGTATACATTTGTCCATCCTTAATAAAAAAGACTCTACTGCAATGGCTGGCAGCGACGGGATCGTGCGTGACCATAATGATGGTTGCCTTGCGCTTCTGGTTTAACTGGCCCAGCTTGTTCAATAAATCGGAAGCTGATTTGGAATCCAGCGCACCCGTAGGTTCATCAGCAAAAATAATACTGGGCTCATGAATAAAGGCTCTAGCCGCAGATGTACGCTGTTTTTGTCCGCCCGAAATTTCATTGGGGTACTTATCTTTCAGTTCATAAATTCCCAGTTCTGTAGCTACTTCCTGAAATCTTCGGTTTGCTTCTTTTTTAGGCGTTTTGGTGATGGATAAGGGTAAAAGAATGTTCTCCTTCACGGTTAGCGTATCCAGCAGGTTATACTCTTGAAAAATAAATCCCAGATGTTTTTTGCGGAATTCAGCCAGTTGCTTCTCCTTCATTTTCGTCATTTCGATGTCTTTAATTTTGATGGACCCGTGGCTTACCTTATCAATGGAGGAAAGGACATTGAGCAGAGTGGTTTTACCTGAACCGGAGGCTCCCATAATACTGACAAATTCCCCTTCTTCAATATGGATATCAACTCCTTTTAATACCTCTTGAATATTTAGTTTGTTGCCGTAGCTCTTATGAATTTTATTTGCTTCTAAAATATTCACTTCGATGCACTCCTTATTGTTCTTGTAGCCTTATTATAAAAATAGAGCCGATGTTTTTCCTTTGATTGGGCGAACAATACATAAAAGCATGTGACATCTCTGTCACATGCTCACCATACTCACGAAATCATTTTGTTTGGGAAAAATTAAAGTAAAGGTTGTACCGGCGTCCGGTTTGGAATGCATATCTATATGTATGAGCAAAGGCGTTGCTGCCTTTTTCGTTAAATATAACCCCATGCCCGTTGAAGTATGATCAGAATGTTGGGTCGTGGATGTAAAACCTTTCTCGAAAATACGGGGTATATCCTTCGGATCAATACCGCGACCAAAGTCTTGAACCTCAAGCCGTATTCGATCATTTTGTTCATAGCTGTGAATGATAATATCACTGGCATCGCTATATTTGATGGCATTGGTTAAGAGCTGCCTAACGATAAAAGCAAGCCATTTGGCATCACTAAGCACTTCCATTTGCTCAAGTTGGATATCAAAACCGATCCCTTTTTGGATGCACCATGATTGTAATGTTTTAATCTCTTTAAAAACCAGAGATTTTAAATTCACTTGCTCGACATACAAATCATTTTCAATAAAAGATATGCGTTTGTGATGGAGCTGCTGATCCAGCAGTAAGTGAATTCGTAGCCATTCATAGGTTAACTGAGCTTTTAGGGACTTGTCGTCCAACCGCTCAATCATCAAATGCATGGCGGTCAAAGGTGTTTTTACCTCATGAATCCAGGATAATAGTTCATCTTTTTCGTGTTCAAGTGTCAATTGATTTTGCGAGATGATTTGTTGTAACCGTTCGGTCTGGTCGGTGATTTTTTGTTCAATGATTTGCTCAAATGGACTCTCCGGTTCGCCTATACCCGTTAATTCGAGAGGGCTTTCCCATTGTTCTAGTGTTTTATAGAATTTGGTTTCTTTAGGGTAGCGGATAATTAAAAAACCCAAGAATACCATCATAGATAAGAAGACAATATAAAGGATCGGCATAAACGGGATTGCTGCATCCACATAAGCGATGAGCAGGATAAGGAATTGCTGACATACAAAAAGTAGAATCCAGCTTCTCCTTTCCATAAGATATTTTTTAATCATAGGCATGTGCCTCTTCTGTAGCCATGTAGCCTTGCCCCACCTTCGTTTCAATGAAACGGCCCAAATCCAGCTCATCCAGTTTTTTTCGCAGGCGATTTAAGTTGACGGTCAGGGTATTGTCGCTGACAAAACGTTCATCATCCCAAAGGCTTTTAATTAATTCCTCCCGGGAGACAATTTTGTTTTTTTGCTCAATTAGAAGCTTTAAAATATAAATTTCGTTCTTGGTTAATTCGATGGAGCCAGCCTCATTGGCAACTACATTTTTTTCGTAATCGACCGTGGCTCCACACCATGTTTTCAGGGAGACAGGTTCTGTATTGTAATTGTACACGCGGCGAAGTGTCGCCTGTAATTTTGCAATGAGTACATCAAAATGAAACGGTTTTTGGATAAAATCATCCGCTCCAAGCTGCATCGACATCACCATATCCGTAGGGTGATCACGTGATGATAAGAAGATGATAGGGACGTTAGAGCGGGATCGAATTATTCGACACCAATGAAACCCATCAAATTTCGGTAATTGAATATCAATCACGACCAGATCAGGCTTTATCATTGTGAATTCCTGAATTACCTTACTAAAGTCCTGGATGCCATACACATCATAGGCCCATTGAGTTAATCTATCTTTAACTTCATGAAATAAAGTTTCATCATCTTCAATTAGCAAGATTTTAAACAACGATTTCACCGCACTTTTAACATTTTTATATAAAGTGTATAGCAAAATTGGTTTGCATGCTATATGTGTAATTCTCCACTTTATACTGCGCTAATCTGCTGTTAATAGTTGAGCCCTATAGTAGGATCTATATCCACAAATATCATATAAACTAAAGGATGGATGCAAGTATGGGGATTCATACGTATTTTCGATCACTAAACGAGTTGGAAAGAATTATTCGTTGTCCAGGCAAGTTTAAATTTGAAGAACACAGCGTATCTGCTCATTCATGGAAAGTGGTACAGTATGCCAAAACGCTGGCTGATATTGAAGAGAGAAACGGGGTTAGCATTGACTGGAAAAAGCTTTACGAGATCACAAGCAGTCACGATTACGGGGAGATTTTTATTGGAGACATTAAAACGCCTGTTAAGCATTCCTCGAAGGAACTCCGGTTATTAATCCAGCAGGTCGAAGAAGGCATGATTGAGTATTTTATTGAAGAGAATATTCCCGAGGATTTTAAAGCCATTTTCCGCAAACAGTTACGGGAAGGCAAAGACAATTCAGTAGAAGGTTTGATCCTTGAAGTTGCTGACAAGATGGATCAGGTGTACGAAGCATTTGCCGAACTACAGCGGGGAAATACTGAAAAAGAATTTATAGTCATGTATCGTAATGCGCTCGTTAAAATCAAAAATATCCAATTAAAATGTGTTGATTATTTTCTGGAACATATTTTGCCGGATATGGTTAAGGAAGAAACGCCTTCATCCATTGATATTAAAAAGATTACGGAAGAAGCCTTAGCACTATAAATAAAAATTTCCTTACCGTCCAGAAGCTTCAGAAGCGCTTCTGTTCATACATAATAATTCTCCTTTCAAACCAGACAATGCTTGACTTCAAGTTCAAGTTAACTTTAAGTAGTAACATACGGAATGTGACGTAGTGATTAGGAAATGCGATGACTATTCTGACAATTGAGGAGTGATAGAAATTGAAAAAGAAACAACTGGGTAACAGCGACCTTCAAGATCTGCACTGGGTCTGGGCTGCATGGGAATGTCCGAATATTACGGTGAGTTGAATGATCAGGAGTCGATCAAAACGCTTCATCGTGCGCTGGAGCTAGGGATAAACTTCTGGGATACTGCCGATGTCTACGATGTGGGGAAAAATGAAAAACTGATTAGCCAAGTTCTGCGGAGCCGCCGTGACGAAGTGGTGTTAGCTACTAAATTTTCCATTATGCGTGGGGAAGATGGCGCATTTATGGGTGTAAGTGGCCGTCCCGAATATGTAAAAGAGGCATGTGACCGCAGCCTGCAAAGACTAGGAGTAGATGTGATTGATTTGTACTACCAGCACCGTGTCGATCCGAATGTACCTATCGAGGAAACGGTGGGTGCGATGAGTGACCTGGTTCAGGCGGGAAAAGTCCGCTATTTGGGGCTGTCCGAAGCTTCTCCTGGGCTCATTCGACGCGCTCACAAGGTACATCCGATTACAGCCCTGCAAACGGAATACTCTTTATGGAGCCGGGAAGCGGAAGATGAAGTTATACCGACGTGTAAGGAACTGGGCATCGAATTTGTGGCCTACAGTCCACTTGGACGCGGCTTTTTGAGCGGGCAAATTCAGAAGTTTGATGATTTTGCAGAAGATGATTTCCGTCGCTCTGTGCCACGTTTTCAACCTGAGAATTTCCAGAAAAATCTGGATCTCGTGCAGCATGTTAAGGACCTTGCTGCCCCAAAAGGGATGGCAGCAGGCCTTCGTTATCCTGCAGAGCGGATGCCGAATTGGCAAGCCGAATAATTAAGAAAACATGTTAATCCCAAAAGCCGCCCTTAACGCGTATCGGCGTGAAAGGCGGCTTTGTGGGTTTACATTCCCAAAGGACGTTCGACGGCAGGAATGTACGACCGAAGTGAGTGTCCTATCTTTATAAAACGGGGGCTTGCAATGCAGTATTGATATTTTGTAGATCCATCGAAAGCTGCTCTTTTACATTCCATGGGTGATACCAGCCACGTTCGATCATGTATGTTGAAATCTGCTCATGCGTATCAATAGCCTCATCCAGTTGCTTCGTAAGAATAGCTTTAATTTCTGGAGTTCCCGCTTCTGTTACAGCCATAGCGTAATTTCTCACACCGCTTTTGGCGACGTTCAGAAAATCGGCTGCAATGACTTGGTCCGTTAAGGTATTGAGTCCGGTCAAATACTCCAACAGTGTATTCATGGCTTAACCTCCTGTGAAATGGCTTGATCTAAGAGAGTACCGAGTTCTTGTAATTGGCGGGTCGATAAGTCAACATCCTGCTGTAATATAGCTTTGAGAGTCGGATCAGAGATTAATGCTTGCATGGTTTTAGACTTGGTAAGACACACTGTTTTGAACGCTGACAATTCATGGACTTCAAGGGTTTCATGCAGGCCATACACCATATGACGTTTACCTCCAATACTCCAATATATAGTTAAGGTTTAAGCACAACTTTGATGCAATTATCCTGTCTGGTATCGAAAATTTCATATCCGTGTTTGGCGTCGCTTAACGGAATGACGTGTGTGACAACGTCCCCAGGGTCGACCTTACCTGTATCAATCAGCTCATACATATAAGGCATATAGTGAATAACGGGTGCCTGTCCCGTACGTAAATTAACATTTCGCTGAAAAATGTCTCCCATAGGAAAACCGTTATATCGACCGCCGTATACTCCGGTAACTTGAATTGTACCGCCTTTGCGCACAGCTTGTGTAGCTATGACCAGTCCTCCTAAAGCTCCGCCGTGAAGCTTGAGACCGGAAGCGAGAGATTCCAGCGGAGACATTTTACCGCTCATGCCGGAGCAGTCAATAACTACGTCTGCGCCTCCTTTGGTTATCTCTTTGAGGTAGTTGCCGACATTTTCTTGTGATTCCACATTAACAATCTCCACATGATTTGTACGCTTCGCATGTTGCAGACGATAATCCAGATAGTCTGCCGCAATGACCCGTTTTGCCCCTTTGAACCAGGCAAACTTCTGCGCTAACAGACCTACTGGCCCACAGCCAATAACAATGACAGTATTCCCGTCCGTTACCCCGGCATTATCGACGCTCCAGAACGCAGTGGTCATGGCATCAGAGATCAAGCAGAGCTTTTCGTCAGGATGTTCACAACTCTCCGGAATTTTGAAGTGAGTGAAGTTGGCAAAAGGCACACGTAAATATTCAGCTTGTCCACCCGGATATCCACCAGTTGTTCCTGAATAGCCGAAAAAACCGCCCATTTCTCCATGCTCATTAGAATGGTCACATTGACTTTCCAATTGGTTTTTACAGTAAAAGCATTCACCGCACGCTATGTTGAACGGAATGATCACGCGGTCTCCCTTTTTCAAGTTGGTTACGCCACTACCGACTTCTTCTACAACTCCCATCGGCTCATGTCCAATTACATAATTCTCCTGTAGATTCGGAATCAATCCGTGAATGAGATGCAGATCTGAACCACAAATAGCGGTTGTCGTCAGTCTGACAATCGCATCATCGGCTTTTTGAATACTTGGGTCCGGAACATCTTTAACCACAACGTTTTTGATACCTTGGTAGGTCACTGCCTTCATGCCCGGTTTCCTCCCATGTGTTCGTCCGGCGTGCGATCAAACATACCCTTGCGGGTGGTATCGTCTGGGAACAGTTTCATTTTGCTGATATCCACCGTCTTGTTGGCTGATAGCTGATCCAATGGGTACTGCTTTTGCAGATCATAGGGATGAAACCATTTTTTTCGTACCATAAGATCAGTAATTTCCTGATGAAGCGCGATGCCTTGATGCAGTTGATTGCGCAATAGAGCTCTGGCATCTGGAGAGACGGCTTCCGTCAAGGCTACAGCTGTATTTCGAACTCCTTCCTTGACGCGAATCAGAAAATCCATCGCTAAGGTCGTGTCTGCCATTTCTGGCATGTTTAATGAGTTTTTTGGATCCACATAATCCATTTTAGCGGACTGGGTCTGATCTAATGTCACATCATTCACCTCAATTTAGTATTGGTGTGGGACGGAACTCCGGTACAGGTGTCTGAAACGGTGCTTTGGCATAGATTGCTTGCAAATCGGCAATAGCTTGTATAGATTGCTGAACATCTTTTTCCATTAAATCCTTTAGCTCTTGATCGAATACTAAGCCTTGCATTAATTTGGACTTGGCTAAGCATAACGTTTTAAAATTAAGCGCTTCGTGGATTTCTAGGGACTCATGCGCCGCTAGTGTAGACTGTTGGTTTATCATCGGATCACCTTTCTTTTATGCTTCTCTAAGGTAGGTTATCCAGCCTAACTAGGTTTATTCAGAGCTATTTTCAACCTTGCCAAGCGATTTTTTGGCCGGTCCTTCAATGACTTCACCTTGATATGAATAGCGAGAGCCATGACAAGGGCAATCCCATGTTCTTTCTGCCTCATTCCACTCGACTTCGCAGCCCATATGGGTGCAAGTTGTGTCCACTAGGTGCAATGCTCCTTGTAGATCTCGGTAAGCGCCCGCCCTTTTGCTATTTACCTGGATGACCGCTCCTTCGTCGCGCTGTAGTTCTTCGGCTTTTTTATGGATCATTTCCAACTTCCCAGCAATCAAGTGTTTAGCCACATTTGCATTTTGTGTCACGAATGTTTTAATGTCGGGGTCCATATGAAACCTTGAGGGGGAGAAAAGATCCTGGTACGGGCTTTCCTTTCTGGTAATCAGATTCGTATTTAATAAAGCTGCCGCCACACTTGTGGTCATCCCCCATTTTCTATAACCCGTAGCAACAAGGATGTTAGGGATGGTGGATAGCTCCTGCCCGATATAGGGGAGCTTGTCTAGCGTATACAAGTCTTGGGCTGACCAGCGATAAATGATTTCCTTTAATCCAAATGTTTGCTCTGCAAACTTTTCTAAAGCTTCATAGTACTGGAAGGTACAGATTCCTTGGCCCGTTTTGTGGCCTTCCCCACCGACGATGACCATCGGTTCTCCGTTTACCAGTACCGAGCGAAGCGAACGTTTTGGGGTTTCCGCACTTAGGTACATACCACCCGGATAGATTCTGTCGGTCTTGACGGCTAGTACATAAGAACGCTCGGCATGCAATCGCGCAAAATAAAGACTGTTTGGATCATTGAATGGAAAATGCGAGGAGGACACGACATGGTTGCAGGTAATTTTATTTCCGTCGTTTGTTTTAATGATGGTAGGGTTTCCTTTTTCCACACCTACAACGGTGGTTTGCTCATAAATTTTCCCGCCCTGACGGATGACTTGATTTGCCAAATACCTTAAGAAAGGAACCGGATTAAACTGGGCCTGGTTTTTCATCATAATAGCTGCTTTAGTTGAAAACGGCAGAGGCGTTTGCTCGACATAACTTCCCGGGATGCCCAATTCTTCGTAGGCTTTATATTCGGCAGCGATTTTCTCTACATACGTATCTGCACATGTATAAACGTAGGCATCTTCTTCTGTAAATTGACAATCGATATTGTATTCCTCTACCGTTTGTTTAATGAATTGAAGAGCGTCACGGTTGGCTTCGTAATAGAGCCGGGTTTTCTCCTTGCCAAAATGTGAAAGAAACTCGCCGTAGATCAAGTCATGCTGCGCGGTTATTTTGGCGGTAGTATGGCCCGTTGTTCCATGAAGTATCCGCCCTGCGTCGACGACTGCGACGTTTAGTCCTTTTTTAGAAAGTAAATAAGCAGTGGTAATACCGGTGATCCCCGCACCTACAATGGCAACATCCACCTGAATATCCCCACTAAGCTTGGGAAAACTGGGGATGTCAGTTGAAGCTAACCAATACGATTTCGGAAATTGCGGAAATTTTGTATGAGATTCATTTTGATCCATTATTACAACCGACCCCTTCGATTACACTTTATGTGTATTATTTCTATTTCAGGATTTTATATTCACTAAACGATACTCTTTATGATAAATTTCCCTGTACCCTCCAGGCCTTTTTAGCGTTGTCTTCCATTCCTTAAAATCAAAAATTCACCTGAATAATTTGATATAGAGCGTGTAATGAGACAACGCTTGACTTCAAGTTAACTTTAAGTAGTAACATACTGGATGTAACGTGATGGTGATTAGAAAGGCCGATGACATTCTTTTTATAGGAGTGATGGAAATTGAAAAAGAAACAACTGGGTAAAAGTGACCTACAAGTATCTGCACTGGGTCTGGGCTGCATGGGAATGTCCGAATATTATGGCGAGTTGAATGATCAGGAGTCGATCAAAACGCTGCATCGTGCGTTGGAGCTGGGGATCAACTTCTGGGATACAGCGGATGTCTATGGTATGGGAGAAAATGAAAAACTGATCAGTGAAGTTCTGCGAAGTCACCGGGATGAGGTGGTATTGGCTACGAAATTTTCCATTATGCGCGGAGAGGATGGGGCATTTCTGGGTGTCAGCGGCCGTCCTGAATATGTAAAACAGGCATGTGACCGCAGCCTGCAAAGACTGGGCGTAGATGTCATTGATTTGTACTACCAGCACCGTGTCGATCCGAATGTACCTATCGAGGAAACGGTCGGCGCGATGAGTGACTTGGTTCAGGCGGGAAAAGTCCGCTATTTGGGGCTGTCCGAAGCTTCTCCTGCACTCATTCGGCGTGCTCACAAGGTTCACCCGATCACGGCCCTGCAAACGGAATACTCTTTATGGAGCCGGGAAGCAGAAGATGAGGTTATACCCGCTTGCAAGGAGTTGGGAATCGAATTTGTAGCGTACAGTCCGCTGGGACGCGGCTTTTTGAGCGGGCAAATTCAGAAGTTTGATGATTTTGCAGAAGATGATTTCCGTCGCACCGTGCCACGCTTTCAGCCTGAGAATTTCCAGAAAAATCTCGATCTCGTACAGCATATTAAGGACCTCGCTGCTCAAAAAGGGGTCAAGCCTTCTCAACTGGCCTTGGCATGGCTGCTTGCGCAAGAGGGAATTGTACCGATTCCAGGCACCAAGCGGGTTACTTATTTAGAGGAAAATGCGGGGGCAGTCGATATCGCTTTATCTACAGAGGAAATGGAAAATATTAACGAGATCATTCCCAAAGGGATGGCAGCTGGCCTTCGTTATGCGGCAGAGCGGATGCCGAATTGGCAAGCCGAATAATTCCAACTTTATAACCCAAAAAGCCGTCCTTAACGCGGATCGGCGCGAAAGGCGGCTTTGCGGGGCTTACATATACAGCTAAGGACGTGGTTTGAAAATACCGAAGGGACGTCCTACAGGCAGGAACGTACGGCCAAAGTGAGCATTCAGAACGGCGGCTCCTGTACCGTACAGCGAGAGAAGACCAATTCCCATTTCAGCATAAGCCGCGATGGTATGGAATACCTCTGGAGCAACACCGAATGCATCGAAGCTAAGACCGAGGAACAGAAAATCAATCAATACAAAGATAAAAAACAGAACCTTATGCGTCTCCATCGCTCCAATGGTCATGAATAGCGTGAAGATGAGATAGCCCGCAAAGGCAAAACCGAGCTGTTTACCGTCTACAGCAGAAGCCAGCTCAGGGCCGAATACGCCCATTTTGATCATCCAGCTACTAGCTACGGCTAACCAGAAGAAAGCGTAAGCGCCGAATGCCGTCATGCCAAAGGTGTTATTATGCTTTGCATCCTGAATGCAGGCAAACAGCTGTGCAAAGGCACCAAGGAAGATTGCCCAAGGGATGATGAAGCTCAAGCCTTCAGTGAGACCAAGCTTTTGGGATGAAGCCACAAGCGTTACAATAGCCAAGCCAAACAGACCGATCGCGCTCGGATCGGCCGTTACGATTTTTACGTTAGAATGAGATTCGTTTTGCATGAAAAAATAGAAGCCTCCAATAATGTTCAAGTACGCGTCAATCTGCCGATGCCAGAATCACACTGACATATTGTAACGGAAACAGAGGAACTAGCATAGTACATAATTCTGCTACCGATTACGGTTGCCTTTATTCACATTATTGCTGCCACCCTCAATACTGACTGATTTGCCTGAAGTATCTGTGATGTTGTCCCTAATTTCATTGGAGCTGGAATCAGTGACACGTATTCCTATGTTGGAAAATCCGGAGTACGTGGTCATTTCGTTACCAATAATTTTGTTGCTGTTTGCGTTAGCAAGGCGAATGATTGTGTCAGGATTAAGTGAAGAATTGGTTTGAATAAATTCATTGTCTGTGAAGGTATTGCCATCCGATTGGACTAGCAGACCTTGCAGGGATGCATTTTTTACCGTATTCCCGTATACGTTGTTACCTGTCGCTCCAGTCAGTACAAAGATTCCCCGAGGATAATTTTCAATTACATTATTGTTGACGGTATTGTTGGCACCGTTATTAGGGATGCGAATGCCTGCGTAGCCGTCAGATTGATGGGTCTTGTTGATAATTTGGTTCCCGGTGACCGTCGTGTAGGTTGCACGTGACAGATTGATTCCACTGCCGCCGCCCGAATTGGTAATCTGGTTATTCGTAATTTTGACGTTACGGAACTCACCTGCCGGATAGCTTTCATGTCCGGTGGCAATGGCATGTCCATTATTCCGGTCAAAGCGGCTGTTGGTAATCTCTGAATCTCTCGTTCTGCGAAGAAGGGCTCCGATGGTCGTGTCACGAATCTCCACGCGATCCAGCGTGAGGTGCGAGACGGCCACATCTATAATCATACCGCCTACCTGACTTTCGCCACGAGCTTCACGGTTCGCACGGTCTGCATCAATGGTGAGATTCGACAGCTTCACGTCTAGTCCGTCAGAATTGTTTCGTAGAATCGGATTCCCAATCACGTATTGGTTTTTAGACCCTGTTTTTTTGAAAATCGTTTTGCCCATTCCGTCACCGTTCAGACTCACCCCGGCATATAAACGGATCGAATCGTCAACCAGATATGTACCTGCCGGGAAGTACACGGTTCCCTCTGTACCACGATCATAGAAATACTTTAACGCATTCTGGATTTCCTTGGATTGTGAGGTGTTCGTGTTAGGTTTAACGCCAAAATCCTTGGCATTAATCACATTGTCGGCTGCTTGGGCCACATGCAGGTTTCCCCCTATAGAACCTTGAATAACGAGAGCAATGACGGCTGCCAGCAACAAGCTGAGCATCGCCTTCCGATTGAAGATATTTAACATTTTGCACACCCCTGTTCAATTCAGATTTTGTGTAATCGTTGACACTTTTGTTTCATGCAAAGCTTATACGTGAATCTTTCTCCCCTCCCTATGTTAAAAATGTTGAAACAATACCATAATTCCCCTTTACATTTTCGGTCAAAAAGGGATTTATTTCAAGTATTTTCTATTCATTAAAAGAAATACTTTGAAAGGAATACTCTCAGCTTGCTTTAATCTTGTTTTCAGCTTGACCGGGTACAATCAAGGCACTTTTCCTGGGGAGGATGTATAACGAATGAAAACGAAAAAGACCGTTTGGATTCCGGCAATAATTGCAGTTGCGGTAGCAGCTCTGCTCGTAATCTACTATTACTACATGTCTTCGGTTTCCGGCGGCGAACCTGGACCTCGACCGCCAGAAGGTGGCGTAGGCAACGTGTCTGCAGGGCCTGTGGGTGGACGTCCCGGTGGAGGAGGGCGTGGGGGGAACGGGGAAATATTCAAGACTTTGGGTACGATCTCCGTATTCCTTGGCGCGGCCGCTTTTTCTTGGTTCTGGTTTAAGAAGAAGCTGAGATCGCCATCGTTGTTGGTTAGAAAAGCCGGGAAGTTGTTACATTCCATGCACAAATTGCTGGGTTGGGCGACCTTGATTCTTATTGCCGTTCACGGTGTCTATTTTTTGATTACCAAACTTCAAGATAACAAAACCTACACCGGGCTTGCGGGCTTTGCCATTTTGCTGGCGATCGCCGGGTATGGTTTCTTTATTAATAAAGTACGTAACAAGTGGATGCGGACCGTGCATCGTTCGCTCGGATTGCTTTGGGTTCCCGTGCTGCTGCTACATGCCGGCGGATCCGCGATCATGGCGGTCGTCGCCAGTCTTGCAGTGGGAATTCTTGTCTGGGTTCTGGAAAGAATGTCGGGAAAAACGGCGGAATCGATAATTAGCCAAGCAGCAGTCAAGCGGCCGTGAGCCATATACCACCTGGCACGAGAGCAGGCTGCATCACTAGCGTCTGACTGGAAATAAAAGCTCCGCTACCTTCCTGGTTGCGGAGCTTTTGTGATTTGGCGACAGCCTATTTTCTGTGGTCCGAACCCCGAGCCTGTCCGAAAGGTTGTCTCCTAGGGGTTTTCGTATTTATAACAAGCTGGGACATGCCGTTTTGTGACATGAATCTTGGTTTCTAGCAGAGGTAGCGGCCCACGCAGAAGGGGATCTGGATGCATATGCATACTGTATGCGCAAAAACCCAAAAAGATAAGAGGGATGACAAGTGCCCATTGGAAAAATGAAAAAGCATAAAGAAATGTTGCAACATCCCGTTTTGCGTCCGCATTTACCTGAAACCCACTGGTTTACAGATTCAAGGACCTCGCGGATGCTGAATACCTATTCATCGGTCTTCATAAAACCTAATCACGGGAGTGGTGGCAGCGGGATTATCCGGGTCAAGAGATTGAAGAAAGGATATGAGGTTCGTAGGGGCTCAAGTCGAAGGATTGTTGGATCTCGTTTTGTCTTGAGAGCAATTAAGTCATACCAGAAATCCAGACACATGTATTTAGTACAGAAGGGACTTCGGTTAGCCAAGTACCATGGGTCGATTTTTGACACAAGGATATACCTACAGAAACCAGGGGGGAAATGGGTTATTTCCGGCACGGCCGCCCGTGTCGCGGCACCTCATAAGTATGTTACCAACTATCTTAAAGGAGGGCATGCAGTATCCTTGCATCGAGTGCTTCTCAGCCTTTTTAAGCACAACCGCACGAAAGCGGATGCCTATTTTCATAAAATCTCCAAACTATCCGTCATTATTGCCAAAAAGATCAATGAACGGCATCCGGTTCGCGAATTGGGGGTCGATATTGCCATAGATAAAAAAGGCCGTGTTTGGATTATCGAGGCCAATTCACACCCCGGACATATGCTGTTTACCCAGCTTCCCGATCCTACTATGATCAACACGATCATGAGAAACAAGAGGCTTATTTGGAAGTAGATTCCTTGTACATTATTTTTAGGGGAGAAGGAGAAAGTCTCAATGAAAAAAACAAAGCAGCTAAGAGAGTTGGTCAATTCTCAAAAACTGGAGTTTATCATGGAAGCTCATAATGGTCTGTCAGCCAAAATTGTGGAGGAGGCGGGGTTTAAAGGAATTTGGGCCAGCGGGTTATCCATCTCTGCAGCGATGGGAGTCAGGGACAACAATGAGGCCTCCTGGACGCAGGTATTGGATGTTTTGGAATTCATGAGTGACGCTACCTCCATCCCGATTTTGCTGGACGGAGATACGGGGTACGGCAATTTCAATAATGCAAGGCGGCTGGTAAAGAAGCTGGGACAGCGTCATATTGCAGGGGTATGCATCGAAGATAAGCGGTTCCCCAAAATGAATTCTTTCATTAACGGTCAAGGGCAGACCTTGGCTGATATCGAAGAGTTTTCCGGGAAAATTAAAGCAATGAAAGATACGCAAACGGACGCGGATTTTACGGTGGTGGCCAGAGTAGAGGCATTTATTGCCGGGAAAGGGCTTAAAGTGGCGCTGCAGCGGGCAGAGGCGTACCGGAAGGCAGGAGCCGATGCCGTATTTATACACAGCAAAAGATCGGATGCCGCAGAGATTGAAGCGTTCATGAAGGAATGGGCCGGAAGATTGCCGGTAGTGATCGTGCCTACCAAATACTATACGACTCCAACCGTCAGGTTTCAGGAGATGGGGATTAGCCTTGTGATTTGGGCAAACCATAATTTGAGAGCATCCATCCAAGCCATGAAACGATTATCTGGCCGAATTTATCGGGATGAAAGCCTTGTTCATGTCGAAAAGGACGTCGCAACCCTCGAAGAAGTATTCCGGCTTCAAGGGGTCGAAGAGCTGCAAGCTGCGGAAAAGAATTACCTTCCATCGTCAGAACCGGATTCGGGTGAGCACGTATAATGGACACAAAATTGTTAGGAGAAGAGCTGAAAAAATTAGGATTTACCTTTTTCAGCGGTGTTCCATGCTCCTTCTTGAAAAGCTTGATCAATTATGCCATAAACGAATGCGATTATGTTGCAGCGGCTAACGAAGGGGATGCGGTCGCCATTGCATCCGGAGCTTATATAGGGGGGAAGAAGTCGGTAGTCCTTATGCAAAATTCAGGACTAACCAACGCTGTTTCGCCATTGACCTCTCTTACTTACCCTTTTCATATTCCATTGCTTGGATTTGTCAGTCTGCGCGGAGAGCCGGGGATACCTGACGAGCCTCAGCATGAACTGATGGGCCGGATTACAACGCAAATGCTGGATGTGATGGATGTAGAATGGCAGTATCTCTCCAAGGACTTGGAGGAGGCCCGAAATCAGCTGATCCAGGCTAATGAGCAAATTGCCCGACATCGCCCGTTCTTTTTTGTCGTTAAGAAAGGGACTTTTGACAAAGAACCATTGCAAAAACAGCAAACCTCCATTCATTTAAATCAGATCCGGCAGCATGGTCATGGGGACCACCAAATGCCTACGCGGTATGATGCATTAGCTGCGATTAACTCCATGAAAGACAGTAATACCGTACAGCTCGCAACAACTGGTAAAACCGGGCGCGAACTTTATGAAATTGAAGATGCAGATAACAACTTGTACATGGTGGGTTCTATGGGATGCATCGGTTCCTTTGGACTGGGGTTGGCTCTGAGCCAATCAAGCAAAAATATCGTCGTGATTGACGGAGACGGATCTCTGTTGATGCGTATGGGGAGCCTGGCAACCAACGGTTACTACCATCCAGCCAATATGGTTCATATTCTGCTCGATAATAACGCTCATGAATCAACAGGCGGGCAAAGTACGGTATCTCATAATATTGATTTTATAGGTATTGCCGCTTCCTGCGGGTATACAAAGTCGATTCTTGTTCACAGTCTCGAGGAATTGAAAGCCTCTTTACAAGAATGGAAATTAAATAAAGAACTTGCATTTTTGTGCCTGAAAATATCCAAAGATTCCAAGGATCAGCTTGCTCGTCCACATATGAAGCCTCACGAAGTAAAAGAACGTCTGGAGCGTTTCATTCATAACGATCCTTTGAAGGGCAAGGAAGTGGGTGGTTCATGAGTTCTTCCGTCAAGAAAAACATTTTGCTTACCCCTGGTCCGGCAACGACTACAGAAAGTGTGAAATGGTCACAGGTGGTTCCGGATATCTGTCCTCGTGAAGCCCAGTTTGGCCAAATCATGGAGTATATTTCTACAGAGCTTACCCGGCTGGTCGCAGACCCGGATCATTATGCAACCGTATTGTTTGGTGGATCGGGTACTGCAGCGGTGGAATCCATCATAAGCTCGGTCCCGAATCACGATGCGGTGATCATTGTAAGCAATGGAGCCTATGGAAAACGGATGTGCGAGATAGCGAAGGTTTATGGAGTGGATTATTTTGAATTCAAAAGTCCTCCCGATGATGCTATTGATTTGGCTGAATTAGAAAGGTATATCCAATCTTCCGAACGTACCGTCTCCCATCTGGCCGTCGTACATCACGAGACGACAACTGGCCTGCTTAACAAGGTAAAGGATATCGGAGAATTATGCAAAAGGTATCAAATCGATATGATCGTGGATGCCATGAGTTCATTTGCAGCCGTTCCAATTCAATTGAAGGAAATGAACATCGCCTACCTAGCGGCAAGTTCCAACAAAAACTTACAGGGAATGGCCGGGGTTTCGTTTGTGATCGCCGAAAAAAGCAAATTGGAGAATTTGAAAGGCCAGAAACCAAGAAGCTATTATTTGAATTTGTATGCTCAATACAACTATTTTGTGGAACATGGGCAGATGCGGTTTACTCCCCCAGTCCAAACCTTATATGCGCTTAGACAAGCGATTGAGGAATTAAAGCAGGAGGGGGTGGATAAAAGATACGAAAGGTACACGACATCCTGGAAAACCTTAATTAACGGGTTAGCCCGCTTAGGTCTAACCTATATCATTCCCGAAGAGCATCATTCCAAAATCATTACTTCCATTCTTGAACCTCATTGTGCAGGTTATGATTTTCAATCTATGCATGATTATTTTTACAGCAAAGGTATTATGATTTATCCCGGCAAGCTTGAGAAACTAAATACGTTCCGGATTGCCAATATAGGTGATATCACGTATAAGGAAATGGAGTTATTTTTGGAATGGCTTGAACGCTATCTCAGTAGCATAAAATGCGGATGAGAAAGGTGGAGTCCCCATGGCATCAGCAGCAAAAGATAAGTGGTACAAATATTTGTTATTGAGAAGGCATGCGTCTCTGAGGTCTTACGTCCCCGAAACGAAGCTCCTGAACAGGTATAATTTTTCGGAACTTCTCTCCAAGTACGGGCATGTTATCGTGAAACCGGTGTGGGGGAGTCGTGGACAGGGGATCTTTCAGGTCTCCTGGTTAGGAAACCATAAGTACATCGTACATTACGAGAATAAACGAGTTTTAGTACGGGGCAGAACCAATACGTATCATTATATTAGAAGAAAAATCGGGAACGCCAGTTATATGGTTCAACGCAGAATTACTCGTCCGACCATCCACAAACGCCCTTTTGATATGAGAGTCATCATTCAACGGAGAATCAACTCATCTGTATGGGTAGTCACAGGAAAGGTTATCAAAGTTGCAGGCAAAGGCTATATTGTATCCAATAATACACGGAGTAAAGGGACATTGCTCAGCTTTAAATCCGGTATTCAGCAATCTTCTGTTCGGCACTTGTCTGCCAGTGCATTAGAGTCCCATATTGATCGTGTTTCCATCCGTTCCGCGAAGAGATTAAGTGCTTTTTTTCCGGGACACCGTATATATGGACTGGACATTGGAATAGACCGGAAAGGAAGTATCGGGATTATTGAAGCTAATCTTTATCCGGCAAGGTCCCATTTCCGTAAGCTGAAGGATAAAACAATGTATTACCGCATTACGGATTACAAAAACGGATAACATAAAATGAAAAGGTGGCTCTGTATTCATCAGGGTCATCTTTTTTTTCATACAGTTTCTAAGTCGGGAGTTTTAGTCATGGGACAAGGATTATTAAATGGTGTTACATCGGGATTTGTGATAATATTTACACCTATATAGAATGAGGAAGTGACATAGTGATAAACATTACGATTCCAACCCCGGACATTACGATTACCAAACAGGTTAACCCTGAGCTCAGCCATATTTACGGATTTACCGACTTTCACCTGATCCCTAGAGATAAGGCGGGTATCTTTATGTTCTACAATGCGCAGGAGGAATTGCTGTTCGTTGGTAAAGCAAGAAAGCTAAGACCAAGAATTAAAAAGCATTTTGAAGATACCGTATCGCCGATCAAGGACAAGCGGAACGAAGTAGCGATTATTGAAGTTTGTATTGTGGAAGATGCGGTGGAGCGAGAAATCTATGAAACCTACATCATCAATTCACAAAAGGCTAAATATAACGTCGAAAAAGTGTTTTTCAAGTAATGAAGTAACTTTCGTATGAAAAAAAGAGCAATAAGTCGCAGTGATTGTACTGCTCTTATTGCTCTTTTGTATTACTGTATTTTAGATCCTTCCAGGGAGGTGCCGTGGTATGAACAAAACAGACCGCTTGCTAGCTATCTTGCTAGAATTGCAACGTAAAGATATTCTACGAGCCGAGGATTTGGCGGCCATATTCGAAACAAGTGTGAGAACCATCTATCGGGATATTCAGGCACTAAGCGAATCGGGTGTACCGATTATAGGTGCACCCGGCATTGGATATTCCCTGATGGAGGGGTATTTTTTGCCCCCGGTGAGCTTTAGCGTGGAAGAAGCCGTGGCGTTGCTAATCGGGACAGATTTTGTCGAACAAAAATTTGATGCAGATTACGGCATCAAGGCGCAGGCTTCTCGCAGAAAGATTGAAGCTATTTTACCGGAGAGTGTTCGCAGGGAAGTTTCCCGGGTGCGTACGACCATCAGGCTGCTCGCGGTGGGTGAAGGGGCAAACCTTAAAGAGAAAACCTGTTTGGAAACGCTGCGTCTCGCTATATTGGGAAAACGGAAGGTACGGTTCGGCTATTCCAAAAGAATGCCAGAGGCTGACGGGAATCGTCAAAGTGTGCGTGTGGTCGCCCCCTATGGGCTTGTGCTGATTCGTGGTTCGTGGATGTTGATTGGGCAATGCGAATTGCGGCAGCAACTTCGCCATTTCCGCTTGTCCCGGATGGACGAGCTTATCGTGCTGGAGGAGAGGTTTCAGTTCCCCATCGATTTTAATTTAAAGGATTACAAGCAAACCGATGATCGCCATGTACGTGTTCGTATATTAGCCCGTTCGGATATCGCTGATAAAGTGAAGGAAGCGAACAATTTTTACATGGAGGCTGTAGAGGAGCGAGCGGATGGACTGCATGTACTCTTCCGCGTCAGGCAGCCAGAGGAATTACTACAATGGATACTCGGGTGGGGTGCAGATATGGTCGTGCTGGAGCCTGAATCGCTCCGGGATCGGGTACGATCGGAAGTCGAAAAAATGTTGAAATGCTACTGACATAATGCTGTCAGTAGCATTTGTGTATAGTAAAGCTACTTGAAGGAGAGGGGCAGTTAATAGTATATGAATACAACAACCGAAACATTGCAGCGTTTTGAAGAAACGGTACAACACTATCTTCTTGAATTGGACCACTTTAGCTTGGAACAATTGCAGTACACACCGCAGGAGGGCGAATGGTCACTTGGACAAATGTACCTTCATTTGGTGAACTCTGCTCTTTATATGCATCTGAAGAACGTTGATGTTTGTCTACAGCCTAATGGGGAGACAGGGGTTAAAACGGAAGCAGGCATGGCTATTTTTAATCTGGGAGGCTTTCCGCCAATGCGTATCCAAGTTCCACCTTCCCCGCAATACACTCCCCCGCAACCGACTGGCAAAGAAGAAATTGTAGAGGGATTGAACGCGGTAATCCGCAAAATGAGAGAGATTGAGCCGAACGTTGGGGAAACAGCAGGGAAGTCTACCGTTTCTCATCCCAGATTCGGTGCGTTGAATGCTGGAGAGTGGTTTACGCTCATCGAGATGCATTATCGCCATCATCTTTTGCAGAAGGAGCGCTTGAAGCACGCAATAGCCGATTAATCGTCTCCCGGCGCAGCCCGATGAACTGACCGATTTCCTCCTGCGTTAGCACGTCTGTTAGCGTGGCAGGTGCGATGTAGGAGTGGAACCAGCGTTGAAGCTTCCGAAGCTTCTCGGCGGGTGACACCTCGGTAAGCTGGTCGATTCGTTGCTGCATCATGCGCAATTTATCCTGTAGCTGCAAAGCGACAGCCCGACATCGCGCCGGCTCTTGCTCCAGCGCGAGATACCATTCCTTTTGCGACAGAACTTCAACCTCTGAGGTTACCAGCGCCACCGCTGTACCATAATAAGGATTGGGACTGATCAGGGAGTGATGTGGGATGATTTCATCGGGCACAATCACATTAACTAAAATTTGCGAGCCGTCTTCATGGACTCGGATAATTTTTAACAGGCCGCTCTTTAAGTGATATAGAGGGCCGGATTCCCCTTGCCGAAACAGGGTCTCGCCTTTGTGTAATATCATGAGCGTGAACAGCCTCCATTTCATGTATTCCAGCTTTTAAATGAATCCGCCGTTGACGCGAATTGTCTGTCCGGTAACCCACTGTGATTTGGCGCTGACCAGGAACTCAATCACATCAGCGATATCTTCCGGTTCACCGAGACGACCCATCGCATTCATTTTTTTCATGACTTCGATCTGTTGCTCGGTTTTTCCTGCTTGAAAAAGCTCGGTGTTCACGGGACCGGGAGCCACGGCGTTGATCGTAATTTGTTTACTCCCGAATTCTTTCGCAAGTTGGCGGGTAAATTGCTCCACCGCGCCTTTCGTACCCGCGTATACGCTATAGGTCGGAAACATTTGTCCGATGACGGACGTAGACAGGTTCACGATTCTTCCGCAGTTTTCCATATATTTCATCGCTTGTTGACAGGCAAAGAAAGTCCCTTTTACATTCAGTGCGAATTGTTTGTCAAAATCGGACTCGGTTACCTCAGCCAGAGGTTTGGTGATCATCAATCCGGCATTGTTAACCAGAATATCCACTTTGCCAAATTCAGCAATCGTATGTGTAAATAAGGTTTCAATATCACTCATCTTGCCCAGATCAGCGCGGAGCGCTATGGCTTTTCCGCCTTTTTGAATAATGCCCTCCACGACTTCCTGAGCTTTGTCCGGACTGCTGGCATAATTGATGACTACATTAGCGCCCAGATCAGCCAGTTGCTCGGCAATAGCACGTCCAATTCCTCTGGAGGAACCGGTGATAATCGCTATTTTTCCGTCCAAATGTTTCATAGGTATTTAACCTTCTTTCTATAATTTTTTAAGAGATTCCTTTTTCTAAAAGCATCCACACATCCGAAAACTCCTGATCAATCGCAGGACTCTTCCATTCGTAAGCATGAGCGGGATGATGGAAACGGGCTGTGGCATAGAAAAGGGTACGCGCCAGTTGGGCTGGCTGATCCGATGTGATGTTCCCGTGTGCAATGATGTCAGCGAGCTGATCCACAATGTGAGCGATATGCTGGTCGATTAAATCAGCGGCTTGCTCGGTGACCCGGGTATACATCTCGAACATCTCCTCGTCATCGCGGGCATAATACTGCTTGAGTTCGATCAAGGTCTGTATATATCGTTGTAAATGCGGCGTTCCCAGCAGGGATGAATCCTGACACACCTCCGTTAACGGAGCGATAATCTTTTCATTCAGCCATTTTTCGGTCACGCCTTCAAGAAGTTCGGCTTTGCTTTTAAAATGTCGATAAATGGTGCCATGACTTACTCCTAATACTTTGGCAACATCGGTCACGGAGGTTTTAGCTACACCAAAACGTCTAAGTGTGTCTTCTGTAGCGATGAGAATCTGTTCCTTGGTTAAAATATCTGAGGATTTTTCCATAGAGACACGGTCAAGTTGCCGTGTGAGTCACCTCCTTGAAGTCAGGATAACACAAAAGAGTATCAAATGACAAATATTTATTTTTGTCATTTGATACTCTTTTTCTTCTAAACTAATTCAAAGGAGTAAACTGAAACCCTACAACAGTGATTCGATGACAGAATCTATTTCAAAGGGCTCCGTCGTTGCTTCAAATCTTCCATTTACATGACCATCGCGATCGATCAAAAACTTGGAGAAATTCCACTTGATTCCGTCGCCAGCGTATATTTCCGGATACTTATCCCGCAGGAAATCCTCCATCCATTGACCGTCCTTGGTCTGGGAATCGAAGCCCTGGAATGGTGCTTGTTGTGTCAGATATTGAAATAAAGGATGAGCGGCTGAGCCTCTTACATCCGTTTTCCCAAATAGTGGGAACGTTACGCCATGTCCATTTTGGTAGATTTCCTGCAATTCCGAGTGGCTACTCGGCTCTTTTTCATTGAATTGATTACATGGAAACGCGAGAATTTCAAAACCTTGTCCCTTCCGACTTTCGTAGAGCTTTTGCAGATCAGCAAATTGGCGGGAGAAGCTGCATTGGCTGGCTGTATTTACGATCAGGATAATTTTTCCTCTATACTCGGATAGTTTAATTGGCTTCCCGTAAATTGAGGTTGCTTGGAAATCATAAATGGACATGTTAATGTTCCTCCTCACGGTATTTTTAATACATCATATATCCAGAGTTGGTATTGGTCTAATATATAATTGGAATCAGATTTATAGGTATATACAATAACTACACTCATGTAACGAACACATTCCCGCATTTCTCTTGAATCAAAGAAGGTAGGATAGGAGAGGTGTGCCTCTTTCATAGCAAACTGTGGCATTCGCCGTTACCAAGATAGATTATGGATGCATATTCATGTAATGCGTGCAAAAACCCAACAGAATCGAGGGATACTCGTGCCCATTGGAAAGATGATTCAATATAAGGAAATGCGACAACATCCCGTTTTAAGTTCTCATTTGCCGGAAACCCGTTGGATTAGCAAAGCAAGGACTTTGCGCATGCTGGACGAATATCGGACGGTTTTCATTAAGCCTAATTATGGAAGCGGAGGGACTGGTATCATACGGGCCAAAAAGCTGGGGAGGAGGTATGAGATTCGTTGTGGCTCCAGTCGAAGAATTGTCAGATCCCACGCGGTGAGAAGAGCGATCAAAACCCATCGCAGGCCTCATCGCCGTTATTTGGTACAGCAAGGACTTAGGTTAGCGAAGTACAAAGGTTCGATTTTTGATGTTAGAGTGTATATGCAGAAGCCGGAATCGGAATGGGTCATTTCAGGAATAACCGGTCGTGTTGCCGCACCCCAAAAAGTGGTTACCAATTATCGCAAAGGAGGACATGCGGCACCATTGTCCAAAGTGCTTTTAAAGGTCTTTAAAAATGACAGAACGAAAATGAAAGAGACTCTGGATCAGATCATCGAACTTTCTAAAATGGTTGCCGACACAATAGATAAAAAACATCCGTTTCGCGAGCTGGGTATTGATCTTGCTATTGAGAAGAATGGTCAAATCTGGATCATCGAGGCCAATCCGCATCCCGGACATAAGTTGTTCAAGCAGCTCCCCAATCATAAGATGATTCACAACATTTTGAGAAACAAACGTCGGATTGAAAAACATTAGTATAAAGTTGCTCAAGCGCGTTGCAACATCATAAATCAAAAACCAGTCGAACACGAGAATAAAGAAATAAAGTGTGAGGCTGGTTCTGTTTTATCAAGCTATGATAGTTCATTAGTGAAATGTGCTAGTTATCTCTAATACTTTGCATATTAATCTGCTATACAGTATATTTATTCAATCGTACAAGAGGGGGAGTTAACATGTCATTTATCGTAAGAAATGCTGAACCTAATGATGTGAATGGTTTGACGGAGTTAATGTATGAGTATATTGTTGGTTTTTATAAGAATCCCAGACCGGCTGCTGAGAAACTACATAATTTGATTTTTAACCTTTTCGAGAAGCAGGCAGGTATACAGTTCGTAGTAGAGCAGGATGGGGAGCTGATTGGCTTCGCTACATTATACTTTGCTTTCAGCACGATGAGAGCAGATAAAATTACCATCATGAACGATCTGTTTGTTATGGAGCCATACAGAGGTACTGAGGTGGAATCGCAACTGTTTTTGGAATGCCGCCGATACTCACAAGAGCATGGGTATGCGTACATGTCCTGGATCACGGGGCCCAGCAATCAGCGGGCACAACGTTTCTTTGAAGAAAAGGGTGCTGTCCAGGCAGATTGGATTAACTATTCCATTAACTAAATCAAGGGTTCTTGCAAGCTATTGTGAAGCCATTGACGCCCTCGTTTTGTTGGAACTATACTGATTACAACAAAGAGGGTGATTCGATGAAACAAATTAGCAGCCGATTTTCAATTGCGGTGCATACCATGTCCATGATTGCTTTGCGTCCATCGTTATGTACAGGCGATTACATTGCCAAAAGCGTCAATAGTAATCCTGTCATCATACGCAAAATCATTGCGCAATTAAAAAAAGCTAGATTTATCCAAGTCAAAGCAGGTGTCGGTGGGGCTTCTCTATTAAAAGAAGCAGAGCAAATTACACTACTGGATATCTATAAAGCCGTTGAAGCATCAGACGATGGCGACCTGTTCAGGTTCCATAAAGACCCGGACCCCGAATGCTCGGTGGGGAAACATATTGAAGAGGTACTGCATCCTGAGATGGTGCAGGCACAGTTGGCGCTGGAAGGAAGGCTTTCTTCCGTCACGTTAGGACAAATTGTTGCCCAACTTCAGCAAAAAGCGGGCTACTGATGAGCAGAAGATGCCCTGACACACTCCATTTTACAGCCTGAATCCGGTTCTAATCAAAAGCCGAATTCAGGCTGATGTGTTATTTTACCTTGTATTATTGTTTGGTCATTGGCCTTGCGGTTCAACATATTCAATAAAAGTGCCATCCGGGTGTTCTACAAAAATACTCGGTCCCACAGGACCGTGCTGATCCCTTACAATCGGGGTGCCTTCTGCGGCCAGAATGGCTTTAAGCTCTGTCATGGAGTCCACATACACTACAGAGCGCAGGTTTTTGGCAAGCCCCAAAGCTTGCTCGGTCCCCGAAACGATGACATAGGGATAGACCGTGGCTAATTGAAGCTCGGCGTCGGGAATAGCCCATTGTCTGTCAGACGGCTTTCCGGTGATTTTTTCATAATGGGCTACAGCCGACTCCAGATTACTCGCAAATACCGGAATAAAATGATCTGTAATATTCATAATTTCATCCTCCAGTTGAGTTGTACAATACCTTATAGCAGCGTTGTAACTAATGTTGTTATAACAATATTATTTACAACGAAAATGCGATGTCAAGTAGATTCTATGAATTGCTGTTTATAAATCTGGTCGACCTTGCTAAGGACTTGGGAGCTGTGCTGAGTGAAAATTAAAGGGGTGACTTTTCCCTTCTTCAGAAAAATGCCAGTTTGTTCGCTGAATTCACCCAGAGCGGCTTCGTAAAGACGAGAGGCTCCTTTGCTGGGGTGGGAAAAAATCAGGTTCCGAATCGGAATCATATACCCCGGCATTCCTGAACTCGAAGTCATCGTTGTTTTATTCGCACCCGGGCAGACGCTACGTATCTTGATCCCCTCAGCGGTGGCTGCCGGAGCGATCTCTTGGGTCCACAGTGAAAGGGCGAGCTTGCTTGAGGCGTAGGGACCGAAAAGCTTTTTGAATTCGGCAGGGCGTTCCAGCAGCTCCACCTCGAACCGTTTTACGATGAGGGAAGCGTTCGAGGAGGTGTTAATGACGGGTATAATTGAAAATACGTAATATTTGATGTTATATATTACGTATTATTATACGCAATATATAATGTTGTATGGTTTACTTAATTGTATGATCGGAATAATAATATATAAATATAGGAGAAGATAAAGGATGGGAACAATAATGAAACCCACTTTTGACGTTGATCAAATGATTACGTCCTCTGAGGCTTCAAAAAGGTTTGGGGAGCTTCGTAAAAAGGCTAAACATCGTCCTCAGTATATTACGGATAATGGTTCAGTTGATTCGGTTTTAATGGGATATGAAATTTTTGAACAACTGTACGATCGTTTAACTCAATTGGAGCAACAAGAGGAAGAACGTATATTAGTGGAACGTATAGAAAGTCTTGATCGGGACCCAGCATCCGCGAAATCCTGGAAAGATATCCGTCGAACTACCTAATCTAAATGAAAGAATTGTTTGATATTCGTTTACATGAGGCTGCGGAAAAAGAATATAACCAGCTGGATGGTTCAGTTCTTGATGAGGTCAATAAAGCAATGAATGAGTTAATATTCCGGTATGGAAAAGACAAGATGAATAGAATGGTGAAGATCATTATAGAAGCAGACTATTCCCACTTGGGAGACAGTCTGCCTTTTTTAAAGGGTGCCTTTCCAAATAATCTGGACTGCTGTTAATTACATGAGCCCTTCTTCCTTCATGCTAATGAATGTTTTGTCTCCTAATATGACATGATCCAGCAATTCGATGCCGAGTAAAAGGCCTGCGTCTCGTAATCGGAGTGTTGTGCTTACATCTTCTGAGCTAGGAACAGGTGTACCTGAGGGATGATTATGACAGGCAATGATAGATGCAGAGTTGGCAAGTACGGCGAGCTTGTAAGTTTCTCTGGGGTGAACCAATAAGGTATTCAATGTACCGCAAGATACTTGGTGTAGCGCGGTGGGCTCATTTTTGGTGTTTAGACAAAGAATGCAAAAGGCTTCACGATCATAGTCACCGATAAATCTTCTGAATAATCCGACTGCATCCTGAGGTGAGCTGATAGTTCGGTTAGGATAAAGCAACGAAGTTTTTTCCCGAACTATACGCAAAGTTATGATTTCTACACGCTTGGGTTTATTCATTTTGCGATCTCCTTTTGATACGTTATTAATATATTTAGTTCCATGGGTCTGTTGTATAATTCAACTGTGAGAGAGAATACTAATATTGTAATCTTTAAATATGGTTTTATTATAAAAAAACATTTATAAATACTATAATATATTATCTATAGATGTTTATATGTAGTCAAGTAACATTTATAGTGGGTTAATGCTTTGGGTTACCTCGGGTACGCTTAAATTGAGGTGATGAACATGTCTGATGTCGTAAAGCGCGTGGGGGATAAGATCCGTAGACTGCGCAAAGAGAAAGGTTTTTCGCAAGAACAACTGGCAGAACGATCAGGTTTACATACGAATTATGTGGGACAGGTGGAACGTGGGGAGAAGAATCTGACACTCGAAACATTGGAGAAGGTTGTTAGAGGATTAGATACGTCGTTAGAAGAACTATTCCGGTTTTTCGACCCTATGACAAGGCAGGATACATTGGGCGAGATCATCACTCTTTTGGAAGATCGTCCTGGGCAGGATCAGGAGATGGCTCTACAGGTTTTGAAATCGGTATTAGAGTGGGAGAAACACAAAAATCAATAATTTACAGCAAAAAACCGACTGCCGTGGGCAATCGGTTCATTTGTTTACTTTTTATTAACCGGAATCCATACCTCGCATCGATAATCCTCCGCACGGGAATCTCCCATGGGGTACAATTCCAGCTCCGGGCCGCCTGAATGCTCATAATTGCTGGCCGGGAACCATTCCTGAAAAATTCTTTGCCATACGTTTTGGATCGAATGAGGCATAGGGCCGATGGATGTAAACACAGCCCAGGTTGCAGCCGGAATCGTTCTGGCATCCAATCCGTTGGAAGCGGCTACGTCCTCGCTGCCCTCTGCGGCAATCAGGTACGTGAATTTCTCTTCCCCATGCTTGAAATCCAAACAAATACCGAGGATATCCTCGCTTGTTCCCAAGGCTTGAATCCGATCCGATGTACCATCCGCGTTCAGCTCGTCCCAGAATTTCGGGATTTCCCGGAAATTTTCACCGTCTTTCGTTGTGACTTGGATGGACTTTCCAATGACCGTAAAGGCCGCTTTCTCTACGATTTTATAATCCATATCCTGATCTCCCTTCAACGATAGATGGAAGGTAATACGTGGAAAGGCTTTCAGGTTCACCCCAGGGCTTCTGGCCTCAGAGGGAGATATACCGTGTACCTTACGGAACGCTTTAGAAAAAGATTCGGGGGAATCATATCCGTATTTGAACGCTACATCCAAGACTTTGGTGGTAGAAAGACTCAATTCCTGTGCAGCCAAGGTCAATCGACGTTTACGTACATATTCGGCTACTGTGACGCCGGTAAGCATATGAAACATACGTTGAAAATGAAAAGGAGACGAATAGGCTGCCTTTGCAATTTCGTCGATATCCAGCGGCTGCTGCATTCTTTCTTCCATCAGATCCAGTGCGTTCTTGATCCGAAGTAACCATTCCAACCGCATCACCTTCCTTGGTTGTTATCATATCATTAGCGGTGTCCGTAATCCTGTCTTTGCGTGCTCTTGTTGAACAGGCTCTGTCGCCTAGTTTAATGGGACGCATACTCTGTTTCAAGTCGGAATTTCATACTGAAATTTTAGAGGATACATTTCGCCTGCCCCCTTGTGTTCATAATTAAAATTTGGGACAATGAAAGAAGCGTTTAAATAGCGAAGACTGCTTAAACATGCTATGATGCAATGATGGCTGAGATGATTGGTAAGTGCTTTGTTTTAAATAAATGGATTGTATATAGAGGAAGACGAATTTTAACGTTTTGAAAAGAGGATCGAACATGAAAAAAGAATCCATTTATGGATTAACGCTAGATCAGTTGACAGCATGGCTCATCGAGCGTGGACATAAGAAATCCCGGGCGTTGCAGGTATGGGACGCACTTTACCGGAAACGGATTACTGATTTTGCTGCGATGACGGAGATTCATGAAAATTGTACCCGCCTGTTGGCAGAACATTTTCCGATTCAAACATTGGAAGAGCATGTGAAGCAGCAGTCGGCGGATGGGACGGTCAAATTCTTGTTCCGTCTTCAGGATGGTAATTTGATTGAAACAGTATTGATGCGGCACAAGTTTGGGCTGTCGGTATGTGTGACAACGCAGGTGGGCTGTAACATCGGATGCAGCTTTTGCGCGAGCGGGCTGTTGAAGAAGAGCCGTGACCTGTCCAGCGGTGAAATCGTCGAGCAGATTATGAAGGTGCAGTTGTATCTGGATCAGGAACGTCCGGGCGACCAGGTCAGTCACGTCGTCGTGATGGGGATTGGTGAGCCGTTTGATAACTTCGTGAACCTGTCCGACTTTATCCGAGTCATTAAGGATCATAAAGGGCTGGCGATTGGTCCGCGACATATTACGGTTTCTACGAGCGGACTTGCCGATAAAATTATTGAATTTGCCGATTCCGATCTGCATGTCAATCTGGCGATTTCCCTTCATGCGCCGAATAATGAGACTCGCACCCGCATCATGAAGATCAATCGGGCGATTCCCATTGAGAAGCTGATGGAGGCGATTGATTACTATCTGGATAAAACAAATCGTCGGATTACGCTGGAGTATATTTTGCTGAAGGATGTTAATGATACCAAGGAACATGCGCTGGAGTTGGCTGAGTTGGTGGGCCACCGTCGCAATTTGGCAAATGTAAACCTGATTCCATACAATCCGGTAGATGAGCATAGCCAGTACCAGCGGAGTGAGTCGGAGTCGATTACGGGCTTCTATGATGTTCTGAAAAGACAAGGCATTAGCTGTAGTGTTCGGCTGGAGCATGGAGTCGACATTGACGCGGCTTGCGGACAGTTGCGCAGCAAGCAAATCCGCAAGGATGCAAATGGTAGTCGCACATCGGAACGTGAAGCGATTAGTTAATACAGAAGCGTACTCTTTAACAGGAGTACGCTTTTTTTATGCCTGGATTATTGAGGAGAAAGAAAAGCGCTCAAACCTAACTCAGTCTATAAATGTGAAAATAGTCACGTAATCATTGCTGTTTTTACGTTATAGTGAGTGGTTAGTGGAGGGGTTATATGGCTAACGTAATTTCGAATGTGGCGCTCGTTCCGGGCATTTATGTGATGAAAATAGAGGGAACCTTTAAAGGGGAAATGGGCCAGTTTTACATGCTACGCAGTGGAACCGGGTACCCATTGCTACCTAGACCTATTAGCATTTACGATATCGGGGAAGAGGACATTTCCTTTCTATATCGGGTTGTGGGAGAAGGGACAAGTTTGTTTTCCCGGTTGCAGCCGGGGCAGGAGATTCAGTTGGAAGGGCCTTTCGGCAATGGCTTTCCTCAGGTAGAAGGCAGCTTGGCCTTAATCGGTGGTGGTATGGGCACGGCTCCATTGCTGCTGGCTGCAAAGCATTATCCGCATGCACATGTTTATCTGGGGTTTGCGCAGCAAGCCTTTGGGGTGGAAGCTTTTGAAGCTGTGGCAGCCTCTGTACACGTTCGTGTAGGGGGGAGCATCGTCGAGAAGGTCGATCCCCATCTCTATGTGAATATGTTTTCCTGTGGGCCGACTCCGATGCTACAAGCACTTGCGGTGAAAGCAGCAGGCTCTCCGTCCCGTTTATATATATCAACAGAAAGACATATGGCCTGTGGTATTGGCGCGTGTTTGGGCTGCACCGTGCATACCCGTGGAGGTAATAAGAGGGTGTGTAAGGAAGGGCCTGTATTCCCGATAGAGGAGGTGGACTTTGATGATCTCCATGGCGTGTAATATTGCGGGCGTCCCGTTCAAGAACCCGATCATCATGGCATCCGGTACATTTGGGTTCGGACGTGAGTATGCGGAATTTTACTCTCCTGAGCTGTTGGGCGGCATCGTCGGCAAGGGATTAACCCTTCATCCGAAGGCGGGTAATACCGGATCACGTATACATGAAACAGCATCTGGTATGCTCAATAGTGTGGGACTGGAAAATCCGGGGGTTGCGGCCTTTTTGAAGGATGAGCTGGATGACATGACGCGCTGGAATACGGCTGTAATTGCTAACGTGGGTGGCTCCAATCTGGAGGAGTACGTTCAGGCCGTAGCCATGATTACGGAAAATGCGCAAAAACGGCGCACGATGAATCGCAGAGGCGTTGATATGCTGGAGCTGAACATTTCCTGTCCCAACGTAAAGCAGGGCGGGATGCAATTTGGCATTCAGACCGAGGTGGCGCGGGACGTGGTACGGCAGGTGCGCAATGTAACGGCGCTTCCGCTGGTCGTGAAGCTGTCCCCAAATGCAGAGAATATTACGCAGATGGCGGTCATGTGCGAGGAAGAAGGCGCAGACGGTGTCTCGCTGATCAATACATTTTCTGCGATGAAAATTGATATACGTCGGCGACGCAGTGTTTTTACGAATACGTATGCAGGTCTTTCTGGCCCGGCGATCAAGCCGATTGCCTTGCGCATGGTTCATCAGGTGGCGCAGGCAGTATCCATTCCGGTGATCGGGATGGGGGGCATCAGCTCGGTGGAGGATATTATCGAATTTACGATGGCAGGAGCGGCTGCGATTCAGGTGGGAACATACAATTTTGTCCACTTGCACGCAGGAGCTGAGCTGGTCTACGGTCTTGAACAATGGATGCAACGGGAAAAGGTGCAGACGCTGGATGAGATACGAGGAATCTTGTGAATTTCGTACTCGTTTGCATAAACTTAAGCATACAAAACCGGCTTGTCTTCCAGGGCAAGCCGGTTTTGTATTTTATTGTACCGAAACAGCCAAGCTTAACTAGTGGTTAATATCGCACTTGTTCAAGATGAACGAAATTTGGTTTTCCAGCTGATGAATGGCTTCCTTGGAAGCTTGGTCGCTAACACCTTGTTCCTGAAGCGCAACGAGTTCCTGCTTGAGCTGATGAAGATCCTGCCCTGCATTGGCGCAGTTGTAATTACTCTCGAGATTGTCAATCATCCGATGTCCTCCATTTCGTTAGGTATACGTCCTTATTATGGAGAATTGATCCTTCCTTATTCAGCATATTGTCTTATTTCAGATAGAGGCTACGTTTGTTGTCGTTGTGAGGTTTTTAGAGCTTGCAGATTAAGAAGGAATTTGTCAAACGGTGTCGAATATCAAGGGATTATAGGAGTAAAAGACATGCTCTTCTTCCCAATGGAGAGCTTGAAAAAAGAAGCAAGGTGATGGGGTTGTGGTTCAAACGCAAGTCGAAACCGAGACGACAATTCAAAGTTTCGCTACAGTTCATGATTATTATTTTGGTTGTTTTAGCTATCATTATTTCCTTAATTATTTCCTTGCTTCTCATTCGTAATTTCGTGATTAACAAGCATTTTGATAATACGAAGGAAAAACTTTCGGGTATTGCCAAGGTCATTGCAAGTGACAGCGATGTCATTCGAAATGTCGAGCAGGGAGTTCCTGTGAAGCAGATTCAGGACTATTCGCTTAGAGTAATGAATAATGTTAATGTGGATTTTGTTGTCATTCTGAACCGCGATTTAATTCGGCTATCCCATCCAGATGCAACGATGATTGGCAAACCGTTCTCTGATTTGAATGATGCCAGAAGAACGCTGTCCGGTCAGGGGCATTTTTCTGAGAATATAGGTATTTTGGGCTCAGGCTACCGATATTTTGCGCCGATATTTAATAAACAGAATGAGGTCATTGGCATTGTATGTGTGGGACTGACCATGAGAACTCTAAATTATGATTTGATGCAGGCGCAGTATACCATTTTTGGAGGACTGATGCTTGGGCTCTTTAGTGGAATTCTGGGTGCCATCTTCCTGGCTCAAAAAATCAAAACGATTTTATTCGGGCTTGAGCCGCAAGAGATAGCAGCACGATTACGTGAAAAAGAAATTATTGAAGATGAGGTCGCTGAAGGAATTATAGCCATTTCGGCTGACAAGAAAATTATACTCATGAACAAAGAAGCTCAGGCCAAGTATCAACTGGCGAACCAGGACATGGAAGCCCCGATTGGCGAGCAGGTCGATACCAACTTTTATAATGTGCTCTTCAAAAGAGTGTTTGATGACAAGAAGAAGATCAAGGATCGCTCATTTTATGTGAATGGTATAGAAGTCATTGCGACAATAACCCCTATGTATATTGAAAATGAGTTTTTTGGAGCAGTTGCAACGCTGCGAGACCAATCCGAGATGATTCATCTTAGTAACCAGTTAAGTGGTACAAAATATTATATTAACTCACTTCGCGGACAGACCCATGAATTTATGAACAAAATGCACGTCATATCCGGACTGATTGAGATGAGGCAATATGCAGAGGTCAGTCAGTATATTCAGCAGCTAAATCACCGGTATCAAAATGAGGTAGGCTTTCTGACCGAGAGAATTAAAGTTCCAGCATTAGCAGGTTTTATTATGGGTAAAATCAACGAAGCACGCGAACAGAATATTTCGGTTCTTCTTGAAGAAAGCTCGAATGTCTCTAATGTGGAGATGCAGGACATCGTTCATAATGTCATACACATACTGGGCAATTTTTTTGACAACGCCATAGACTCGATTTTACAAAAAAAACAACCTGGTAGAATTGAGTTGAAATTAAACTATGAGTGTGAGGGAAATGTATTCATTCTGAAAGTGAAAGATAATGGTATGGGGATTGATTTTGAAATGCAAAAAAGAATATTCGAGCATGGTTTCTCAACCAAAGGAGAAGATAGAGGCTACGGCTTGAATCTGGTTAAAACCATGGTGGATAACCATCAGGGAATCATTGAGATTGACAGCCAGCCGGGCCTGGGAACAAGTATATATGTAGAGTTGCCCTGTACATTGGAGGTGACAAATGAATGAAGGTTCTGATTGTTGAGGATGATCCCATGGTTGCTGAGCTAAATCAACAGTTTATTGAGCGCATGGACAATTTGGATGTTGTATGTAAGGCAGATACTGTCAAGAAAGCACAGGATTGTCTTCAAAAATGGACACCGGATCTGGTATTGCTGGACGTTTATTTACCTGGAAAAAGTGGATTAACTTTATTATCACATATCCAGGAGCATCAGTATCATGCGTCGGTTATTTTAATTACGGCTGCAAAAGACATTCAAACGGTGAAGGAAGCTGTTTTTTATGGAGTTGCAGACTATTTAATTAAACCCTTTACATTCGAACGCTTTAAGTTGGCTGTTGAGAAAATCCAGCGTCTGGCCACGGTGATGGAGGAAGGGAACGGAATTAATCAAGCTGCCATTGATCATTATTTTAATAAAGATGAGCATACGGGTATGGAGAAGAAAGGATCTCCTGGAAACCTATCCAAAAATCTTTCCAAAAACCTGTCCAAACTGACCATGACCACGATACTGAAGAACATCCAAGAGCTGGATGGTCAATTTTCGGTCGAAACCTTAGCCAGAGAAGTGGATTTGTCCCGTATTACGGTGAAAAAATATATTCAGTTCCTGGTGGACGATGGCTTCTTGATTGAATCGATAGAATACCACAAGGTTGGAAGGCCGCTAATGCTCTATCAGGTGAATCCTAATTTAAAAGAACCGCTATTTCCATTGTAATTCTGGAAATAGCGGTTCTTTTTTGTGAAACGATAATGCCGAGCTTCCTAATTATTTCATAGAAAGAACAGGGAGTGGGACCAGATTGTCCGAAGTTTGGGTTGTAAGTATATCATGGAAGTTGTCGTAGCTGGTTTCAATCATGTTGGATAACGCCGTAACGGTATTCGAGCCAGCATGAGGCGTCACCAAAACTCTTGGATACAGCTCCACAAGCTTCTGGATCGTTGGATCCGGGAGCATTTGCCATGGATCAAATGCTCTGAAAAATAATTCATCTTCTTTAGGGAAGACATCCGTAGCGAAGCCTTCCAGATGGTTGCTGAGCAAAGCGTCCAAAATGGCTTGGTTATCTTGTAATTCTCCGCGTGAAGTATTAATTAGAATAGATCCCTTTTTCATTTTTTCTAAAAAGCTGGCGTTAATCATTTTGTCGTTCTGTCCCGGCAGATAAGGAACATGCACACTGACGATATCACTCTCTGCCAATAGCTCATCTAAAGTTGTGAATGGAATGACTTCCTTGGCTGCGTCGGATTGGTACACATCATAGCCAATAACGGATGCTCCTAATCCTTTAAACAATTTGGCTTCCGTCAGACCAATGCGACCGACCCCAATAATCCCAACTTTACAGTTATGGATCTCTTTGCTGAATGTATGCTCGTCCACAATAAAATTTTTGAACGAGCTTTTGGCAGTCATATAAGCCGTGTGACGGAACAGCATCATGGCCAGAGTTAAGGAGAGCTCCGCAATGGCATTCGGAGAATATGATGGCACACGTGCGACCTTCATCCCGAATTCGCTGCAGGCATCTAAATCAATGTGGTTGATTCCGACCGTTCTGGTGAAAACATATTGAATGCCGTAATCCTTGAATTTCGTGAGATTCTCTCGATTCGCAGCACAGTTTCCTCTTAACAAAACGGCATCGTGATGCTGCGCCAATTCTGCATTGCTGGAAGTTAACAGTTCTTCTACCAGCGTTAGTTGAAAGTTATATTTATTGAGGTCATGGAAATATGGTTGCTCATAAGAACGGACACCATAGCAAATTATTTTTAACATGTTGTTTTCCCCCTGATTTAGAAAATGCCAATTTTATCAATGATATTTAGCGTAATAATCCAAACTGGAATCATGACGACAGAAGTTATAGTTGATAGAAGCGATGCATTGGAAGTCAATATGGCTTCCTTATCGAAGCTGATGGCATAGGCTGCGGCTACGGTAGCTGTAGGAGTAGCCATCATAATGACAATAGTAGATAAAGCGACAGTATCGACCGACAGAATATGAGATACAGTTAACAAAGCCAGCAAAACGATGTTAACAATAGGTACAAGCCAAACCTTAACTATGCTGTAATACCAAGAGGTCTTGTCAGTAGCTGCCGACTTGAAGCTGATCTCACCCAATGTAGAACCAATCGATAACCAGGCTAATGGTGAAGCTAGCCCAGCAAGGTAGGTCATGGGCTTGAACAACCAGACAGCGGTTTGATCAATTCTTAGAAAAGCGAATTGCTGAATGGCCCCATCCTCAGTAGCTACGCTCATCTGTGGCAAATAACCCTGAAACAACCAAACAAACAAGCCTAGAAAAGTGGCGATAACGATCGGATTTAAAAACATGGTTTTGAGATTTTTAAGCTCCATTTTTAAGCCGCTCATTTTGATATAGCCATAGGAGTATAAGAAAATGCGGTAGCCTATGTTAAAAATGGAACTGTACATAACTCCGGTAGGACCATAGATTGCCGCAACAATTGGAATTCCGAAAAAAGTAGTAGAACCGAAAATAGTTAATACCCGCAGAACATCCTGTTTATCCTTGTTGTAGCTCAGGAAGAAAGGTTTTGAAATAAAAATGAGAATAATATAAATTAAAATTCCCCATATTAAAACATTCATGCCTTGCTCTAATATTGTAGGATTAATATCCTGCATGAAAGAATTAAAGGCTAGCGCTGGTAAAGCCACGGTTAAAACAACCTTGGACAGCAGCTTTCCTACTTGTGCTGTAAAAATCCCCTTCTTGCGGCAAAAGAAACCGAGAAGGATAATAAAAACGGTGGAAGCGATGGAACTGAGAATATTATTATCTGTTAAGGTCGATGTAATCATTTGTAGTAAAGACATAGATAAAACCCTCTCTTGTACCTTTTTTCACAAATGTGACTATGCAATTCCCTGATCTTTTGGCCAAAGTGGTTGGTTTGCACTTTTATAGTAAAATGACTTTGTGAAAAAAAGAACAATATCTAATTAATTTAACTTATGAAACTAATTTAAAAAATTTATACATTACATCAGATGGGCAAATGAGAGGTACTCATCAACATACATGCTATAATATAAAAAATTAAACCCAACTTGATTAGTGGGTTAAATAGAAAAGACGAGCAGGAGGAACCCTATGAATCCGATACAACATATACTGGACGAATTTCCGCTGATCGTGCTGGATGGCGCAATGGCTACGGAGCTGGAGCGTCACGGGCATGATCTGAACGACAGCTTATGGTCGGCTAAAATACTTCATGAGCACCCGGAGTCTATCAAGCGTGTGCATAGAGACTATTTTGAAGCGGGTGCAGACTGCGCGATCACTGCGAGCTATCAAGCTACCGTTGAAGGCTATGCCAAACGGGGCTTGAGCGAAAATGAAGCGTTGGAGTTGATTCAGTCCTCAGTACGGATTGCCGTACAGGCACGGGATGAATTTTGGGCAGACATGACGACTGGTGCAAAACAACAGCATCGTCCTAAACCGCTGGTCGCGGCCTCCGTCGGCCCTTACGGGGCGTTTTTGGCGGATGGTTCAGAATATCGCGGTGATTATACGCTGAGCGAGGAACAGCTAGTGGAGTTCCACAGGCCGCGAATGAAGGCTCTCATTGAGGCAGGCGCGGACATTTTGGCCTGTGAAACAATACCATGTCTGGTCGAAGCCAAGGCCATCGTGCGATTGCTAAAGGAATTTCCCGGTACGTATGCCTGGATCAGCTTTAGTGCAAAGGATGGGCAGCACATCAGCAATGGGGAGTCTGCCGCCGCGTGCGCCGAATGGCTGGATGAACATGAGCAAGTGGCTGCTGTAGGTATTAATTGTACTTTGCCGCAGTACATTCCATCGCTCATCCACGAAATGCGCAGTTATACGGATAAGCCTGTGGTGGTATATCCCAATCTGGGGGAGGAATATGACCCGGTTACCAAGACATGGCACGGTACGAGTTGTACGGAGACGTTCGGGCAGAGTGCTCGCCAATGGTATGAAGCAGGAGCCCGTCTGATTGGTGGTTGTTGCCGGACTCAGCCGGAGGATATCCAAGGGATTGCGAATTGGTCGAGAGACGCATAGGCGGGGCTGAACGAAGGATGAAGAAGGTAATTCATAAGGGACGTCCTTCCACTGTATTGTAAAAGTAAACAGGCTGGACCAAGTGACTCTCCAGTAATGGAGGGGCTTGGTTCAGCCTGTTTTTGTAATGACGACTGGGTCTTCGCATCATGCAGGCGTGACGTACAACAGCAGGATAAGACCCCATTGGGTACGATGTGCTGCATGATCTCCGGTTAGCTGTCTGACAGCCGTTCCAGCAACGCATCCCCGTTCTGGCTTACCCGAATGTAGGCATAATGAGCGTTCTGTTCAACATTACGTCCGGTTCCCTCAGGGATGAAATAATTCTCAATACCGTACTGAATACGTGAACCATTCCATTTTCCATTTAGAATAACCTCATGATTGGCAAGCTTGTCACCATCCTGATACAGTCGATCAACGGTGTATACTCCTTGGCTATTCGGTGCAAGCACGACTTTAACCTTGCCCTGATTCCAATTGTCCTGCGAAAAAGGGGTAGAGATATCGTAATTCAGCATGACATAATCGCCTTGTAACAGAGAGCGAGGGTCTACAGGGGCTAGTTTGAGCTTGATGGAAGCGCCTGTGGCAAGCAGGCTTTCACTTCTCACGGTCTGATAGCCGATCACACCGAGCTGTAGGACGATAACTACAGCGATCAGCAGCGGGCTTAAGCGCATGAAGCTAAAGCTGCGGTGGTCGGCATCAAACGCTGTCTTGCCGCTATGGGCCATCCGCCGATCTGCCCACCACGCAATTCCGAGTACAATGACACCCAGCAGTGCCAGCGTAAAGGACTTATACAGTAGCGTCCACAACAAATCATAGTACTTGAAGCCAATAAAAATAAACCAGAACGCTACGCTTGTGATGGCCTCCGATCTTTGTTTTAGTCGGATGAAGGCAAAGACCATGCCTGTAACGATAACAAAATAAAGAATGTTAATCAGCACATAAGAGTGTGGAATGACATCCTCGAAAAAGGTCGTCCACAACATAAACAGCAGGCTGAAAAATAAGGAGCTATCCCGAAGGTGTTTCCGCGATGCCGTCTTGGGTATAAAATAACTTGCTGCATACAGCACAGCATTGACCAAGAAAAGAGAAAGGATAATGTACTCAAAGGACCAGTTCCAAGAATCCCACTCCTGAAACTGCTGAAATAGAATGGTCGCCAAATTCAGGTTTACAAAGGTATAGGTAAAAAAGAGTTGCCTTTTCCCTTTGGAGCGAAACCATCCGACGATGGAAACGATCAGAAATAATACCGAAAGCAACGTCATATCTGACCATAAAATGGCTACCCAGCCTGTAATATAACTGATCGTCAACAGGGTATAACGTATTACAGAATCCAGCTTGGATTCCGGAATGACAATCATCGAAATCATAAGCAGCAACGATACACCCAACAGTACATATTCGGTGTGGTTTACATTCGTGCTAATGTTAATCAGTCCGATCAGGGATATACTTCCAATCAGCACTCCAACCACTTTGATCACGCGGGATACGGTTTTGCTGATCCATTCACTGCTACGTTCTTCGGGAACGATTGTCTCAGTCTTTGATGTACTGATGCCCGTTGTCTCCGTATCGGATTTTGCGCTATCCCCTTTGTTCTCGTTGGATATTTCCTCAGCTTCCGGCGGTGTTTTCCCCAAACGATTCAAATAACGGAAAAACCATACATTACCCGTCAACAGCAGCGCCACAAAAATCAACCCAAAGACAAAGAACAGCGATGAAGAGTACGCTTCCGCCAGCTCAATAAATTTAAAGACAGCAAAAGCGGAGGTCGCCAATGCATTCAAGGTGAGCAGCGTTTTACTCAGTCGGACCTTGGTAAACACATAAAATCCAATAGCGATTACAGCGATACATGGTATGTTCATAACGAGACCATATTCATCCAATGCAAAAGAGTTAGTCATCGTCAGCACGGCTATATGGAGAACGATAAAGCTCATATATTTCAGCGGTCCAGAATGTATACGATGAAGGAACGTCAATAGAAACAACACCAGATTGACCAGTGCGAACACTCCGGCGATGGACAACGATCCCAGTTCGCTATAAGACGTACTTTGCATCGTAGGGTAAAAATAAAGCCACAAACCGAGATGAATTAATACATAGGACAGTATATAAAAAGGATTGTAGCGTGTAATCCAGCTTAACAGCAGAGCCGGAACCGACCAAATCAAGAACAACCCGTAACTGTCCGCGTGGGAATTGTATATTTGACCAAGCAACGCCACGGAAATGCCAAAGGCTATACAGCCAGCCACCAGAAATATATTCGACAGAAAGGCTTGCTGACCGGGAATAGCGCGTATACGTGCAAATACAAAGGACAAGCCATAGAACAGAACGATAAGCGCAGCAGCCAGCACAATTTTGACCGTCCGATCCAGTCCACCCCAATTGGAGGCGAAAAAATAAATAATCGCGGCCAGTACCAGTGAGATGCCCAGCAGATAGCCCGTACGTATCGCATTGAATCGCAGCATTCGTTTCACGTACCTTTCCTGTTGGTTTGATGCCTATTATAACGTTGAAAGGTCTGAGAACCAAGTAGGAATTAGGATCAGGTCATAAAAAAAGGAGAGCCACCGTATACGGTGGCTCTCCTGTATCGCTACTGCACTCCATGCCAGCGTACTCGTGCTATCTTTTTTGTGCTAAATAACAGGGTGGTAAAGAGTGATGGAACCTACGCCATACGGTACTGTGCATTAAGCGTTGGCGGTACGGAACTCTTGCCGGGCTTGATGCCGGAACCGATGCTCACGCGGCGGAATTCCAGCCGTTTTCTTGAATGCCTTGGAAAAAGTGGACATATCCGTGTAGCCGATGGACTGGGCAATGATCGACAAATTGTAAGTCGTTTGCTCCAGCAATCTTTTGGCCTCATCGATCTTGAGGTTTTGCAAATACTTGGCGGGGGAAATCAGGAAGGTGGAATGGAATTTGCGTGAAAAATGCGCGCGATCCACGCCTACATGCTCGGCAATCTGTTCAATCGTAATGCGGTCACAATAGTGCATATCAATGTAATCTTTCCCCTGTTGTAGCCAATAGTCAGAGCATACATAGTTGCGCAGCGTGTCCGATGTGTTGCGGGACAGCTCCTCGAAAATCTGGTGCAGTGTAATAAGACGCGCGAGATCGCTGTCACGTCTGCTGCTGTCATTTACAATGGAAAACAAATTCGAGATGAGTCCAGTGACTTCCTCGCTTACTGCATTGGCCAAAAAAGGCGTACAGGGTTTAATCCCGATTCGCTCCAGTAAAGCAAGAGATTTGGGTCCCTCAAAAGCAATCCATACCTTTTGTAACGGGTTCTCCTGATCCGTGTAGTATTCATGTGCAAGATGTGGGAAGAAGCAGAATAGGTCAGACTTCTGCACATGATATTTCTTTTGCTTATAAATAAACTCAGCCTGACCGTCAAGCACAAAAATTAAATAGAAATAAGGCACAGCCTTGGGGCCGACATGACAGCTGGTCTTGGAAATATCCATACCGAGCCTGACTGGCCATATCGCGCTGGATTTTTCCAGTTCAGTAGCTGTGAAATAATGGTCTTCCACGATGTCGAAGTGATCTTCGTTCTTTACTCTTTTCACAACATGTCACCTCTCCTTTGGTGGAGATAAGGGGATTTTGATTTTATTGTATATAAAGGAATGGATAATTACAAGTTAATTCATTGGAATTTGGGGTTATCAAATCAAAACCATTTCCGGAGGGTGCTGTTTTTTTGTCAATTTGATCACATGCTAAGGAAAGTAGATCACAAATTGACATAGACGCACCGTTTGAAAGCTTGATACTATTAAATGATAATCTCTATGGAATATCTTATTTAGGCTATATTGGATAAGCTTCTAGGCAAAAGGAGGGGCTTCATTGTCTTTATTAGAATACGGATTCGCTACAACAAAAGAGCAAGTGGACAAGCTAAAGCTGATTGGAACCATTGTGGAGCGCCATCACGAGACGGCACGTAAGGCGGACGAAACGAACGAGCTTAACGTAAGCCTGCTTCACGATCTAAAGGAAATCGGATATCATACGCTCTCCGTTCCCCGCGAATATGGAGGGCAGGGGGCATCCCTGACTGAATTTTTGTTATACCAGGAAAGAATTGTTCAGGTTGACGCTGCGATGGCGTTGGCTTTGGGCTGGCATCATATTATCCTGTTCGGCTTGTCCGAGGATCGTCCTTGGCAGAAGGAACAATACGCTGCGTTATGCCGTGAAGTAGTCGAACGGGGGGCGCTGGTGAACCGTGCCGATTCGGAGATTGGCACTGGAAGCCCGACTCGTGGGGGCAAGCCCCAGACCTTGGCAGAACGGACAGAACAGGGCTTTGTCCTCAACGGGACCAAGGCGTTCACGTCTCTTTCGACCGCGCTGGACTACTTCATCGTGTCTGCCTCGGATACAGAAACCGGAGGCGTATCGGAGTTCCTGATTCCGAAGGAAGCACCGGGGGTATCCATTAACCCGACCTGGAACACGATGGGAATGCGGGCGACAGCCAGTCATGATCTTGTGCTGAAGGATGTACAGCTTCCCGAGCACGCAAGGGTACACCAGCGGCAGCCATTCCGCAAAAACGCGAAGCCCGGCTTCTTTTTGCTCAATATTCCGGCTGTCTATTTGGGGATCGCACTGGCTGCGCGTCAGGAGGCGATTCAATTTGCTTCCAGCTATCAGCCGAACAGCTTGTCGCACCCGATCATCGAATTGCCGCATATCCGGCAAAAGCTCGGACAGATCGAGCTGGAGCTGACAGCCGCCCGGCACCTGTTATATGGCGTAGCTGCGCGTTGGCAGCCGAATGCCACGGTGCCTCCCGAGCAGGCGAACCCGGATCTCGGCGCAGCCAAGGTGTTTGCTGTGCAAACAGCTTTGTCTGTAGTGGATCTGGCGATGAAAATTGTCGGGGTACACAGCCTGTCGCTGTCCCATCCGCTACAACTGATGTACCGTAATGTGCGCTTCGGTCTGCATAACCCGCCGATGGAGGACGCTGTCCTGAATCAGTTGACGGATCGGGCTATTCGTGAAGCTTCCGAATCCAAGCAACCGTCATGAATTAAAAAAATAGGTAACGAAAACAGGGCATGAGTTCAGCCTATGTTTATACGTTCAGGATTCCTTCTTTTGGAGTAACGTTAAAGGCTTTAGCCAGATCCGCCAATTCCTGATCCGTAATCCGCTGCTGGATATCATGCTGTGCAATGAGCATATAAATTTGCGCCGCTTTTTCAATCGTTTCAATCAGGCCAAATGCTTCATCAATGGAGCTGCCTGTTCCGAAAATACCGTGATGAGGCCATAATACGGCGTGATGATCTTTCATTTTTTTGGCCGTTTCGCGGCCGATTTCGCTGGAGCCCGGTACCATCCAAGGGATTACGCCGATCCCGTCTGGGAAGACGACAATACATTCGGTACACATTTCCCACAGTGTTTTGGTAAACTGGTTTTCGTCCAGACTATGAATGAAGGTCATGGCAATGACGTGGGTGGCATGATTATGGATCACAACACGATGGTTAGGATCCACCTTCAATCGTTCGATATGGCTCATAAAATGAGACGGCAGTTCGCTGGTAGGTACCGCGTCATGCTTGAGGCCCCACAAGACTTCCAATTGCTCGCCATCCTGCGAGACACGAAGGACACCTAAATTGGCTTCCGGATCAGAGATTACGTTTTTAAAATATTTACCTGATCCAGTGACAATAAAATATTTGCCTGCCAGTTCATTCACAGGAAAAGCAGGTTTGATCGTACGAATAACATGATGGATATCAAGATATTTGGCTACCTCTGCTTCATCCAGAATATAACTGACATTCCCTCCGTTACGCTCATCCCAGCCGAATTTCCACATGTTTTGCGTAATTTCCGCCATCTCGCGAACAAATGGGATATCCAGTCCCGATTTTCGTTCTTTTTGATTCTCCAGTACAGTAGTCATGGATGATCTCTCCCTTTGGATGATTTAAACATACAAGCGTATACATGCGGTAATTACCGTTTTAGCAGTTCCTGTTGTTCATAGTTTTTAACTTCGGCCAGCCATTCTTCACGGACGGGGACACCGTTTTGAGCGCAGTAGTAATCCCAGATGGCCCCGAACGGATACGATTTAAACTCTTCGACCAGGGCAAGACGAGTGGTAAAGTCCCGTTCCTCTTCCGCCTGCTTCAATGCTTCAATCGGTTCCAGCATAGCGCGAAGCAGCGCTTTGATCGTGTTGCGTGTTCCGATGACCCATGCAGCCACATGATTAATGCTGCCGTCAAAGAAATCAAGGCCGATATGTGTTCGGGAAAGCAAATCTCCGCGAACCAGCTCACGGGCAATGTCGAGTAATTCGTCGTCCATGGTCACCACATGATCGCTGTCCCAACGGACGGGTCTGCTGACATGGAGCAATAATTGATCGGTGAACATCAGCACGGAAGACAGTTTATTCGAAATGACTTCGGTCGGATGAAAGTGACCGGAATCGAGACAAATGGATTTACCCCGTGTCAGCGCGTAGCCCATATAGAACTCATGCGATCCGACGACATAGCTTTCCGAACCGATGCCGAACAGCTTGCTTTCAACCGCGTCTATGTTGTATTCTTCACTGATTTTTTCGCTGAAAATCTCATCCAGAGCATCCCGCAGGCGTTCTCTTGGAGCCAAGCGGTCAACGGGGGTATCCTTGTAACCATCCGGCATCCAGTGGTTTGTAACACATGGCTGACCGAGCTCTTTTCCAAAATGTTCCGCAATCCTGCGTGATTTTTTGCAGTGTGTGATCCAGAAATTGCGAATTTCCGGGTCCTTGTGGCTCAGCGTGAAGCCGTCTTCCGCTTTGGGATGGGAAAACAAGGTGGGGTTAAAATCAAGCCCCAATCCCTGCTGTTTGGCCCAGTCTACCCAGTTCTGAAAATGGCGCGGCTCCAATTGATCCAGATCCACTTGTTCTGTGGTATCCGCATAGATCGCGTGCAGATTGACCTTGTGTTGACCTGGAATGAGCGACAGGGCCTTCTCTAGATCCTGGCGCAATTCATCCGGTGTACCTGCTCTGCCCGGGTAGCTGCCTGTTACCGCAATGCCTCCGCTAAGCTGTTTGTCTTTGAACAGGAACCCCTGAACATCATCTCCCTGCCAGCAGTGTAATGATATTTTGATCTCTGAAAGCTTCCGTAAAACGTCATCCACCTGAATACCGTGGCGGGCATACAGCTTTTTCGCTTCGTTATAACTGGCTTCAATGGCTTGATTCATGGGTTTACTCCTTTATCGAGATATCTGAATAGAGGACGCTGTCTGCTTCTTGAGACTCTCCCAGCGATCCAGAAGCCCTTCAATCCCATCCACCGGCCTCGGTTGATATAACTGGGTCGGGAAGGATTGGGCAATGACGCTGCCAGCAGCTTGGAGATCGTCAAGAGCGCCGATGCTGATGAGCTGCACGACAATATTACCGATGGCCGTAGACTCCGAAGGGCCTGCGTGAACCTCAATCCCCAAAAGATCGGCTGTTAGCTGACACAGCAATTCGTTATTGGCGCCTCCGCCGACAATGTGCAGTCGGGTAATGGTTTCGTCGGTTAAACGCTGTAGTTCATACAAGGCATCCCGGTAGCTTAGGGCCAGGCTGTCGAAAATACAGCGGGCGAGCGAACCCGGAGTTCGGGGAATGGGCTGCCCCGTTTCCTCGCAGAATCGTTGAATTTCAAGAGTCATGCTATCCGGGTTTAAAAATGCGGGCAGGTTGCAGAGAACGAGACTGGCAAACGGCGTTTCTGCCGAAGCCAATTGGGCCAATTCGGCAAAGCTAAGAGCAGAATCGCCCTCTCTTCTTACCTCCTGAATCATCCACAGGCCCATAATGTTTTTCAGAAAACGGTACGTATCGAAAGCTCCCCACTCATTGGTGTAGTTCGCCTGCATGGCTGCCTTGGTATTCAAGGCTTGTTGCCGCTCCATACCCAGAAGTGACCACGTTCCGCTGCTGATATAGGCCCACGATTCTTCCCGCTTCGATGGAACACCCGCCACAGCCGATGCTGTATCGTGTGTAGGCACGACGATGAGTTGGCAGTCTGGAAGATCGTACTGCTGAACAAGCTCCGGTAAGATCGCACCCAGAGACTGACCGGGTTCGGTAAGCTCCGCAAATTGATTACGGCGAAGCTGGAGCAGGGACAGCAGGTCCTCATCAAACTCTCGGGCGTTCACATTTAGAAGCTGCATAGTAGATGCATTCGTCGTTTCATTCATCATGATGCCCGTAAGGCGATAGTACAGATAATCGGGAACCATCAATATTTTATCCGCTTGGGCAAGCTGCTCCCGGTCATGTACGAACAGTTGATAGAGCGTGTTAAAGTTCAGTTCCTGAATGCCTGTCTTCTCATATACATCTTCTCTGCTTATGAACTGGTGCAGCTTTTCGGGTGCATGAAGAGTTCGTGCATCGCGATAGGCGTAGATATCATGAATGCGACGACCTTCCTGATCCAGCAGGACATAATCTACAGCCCATGTATCTATGCCGAGCGTGCAGGAATGAATCCCTTTCTGTTTGGCTTTTTGCAGTCCTTTTATGATCTCGTCAAACAGATCGTCGACATTCCAGTAATCATGTCCGTCTCTTTCGGTAAAGGAGTTGTTGAACCGATGAAGCTCTTGCAAATGAAGCAGACCGTCTTGCAGAGTTGCGTGCACGAGCCTTCCGCTTGAAGCTCCAATATCAACAGCAAGATAGTTATCCATAACCAATCTCCTTACGTGGGTGAAGTCCCGGCAGTCGAAGCTCCTGCCTCTTTACATCTTATATAACTCAATACTACTTCCGTTTTTCTGTGTAGTCAACACAAACGGAAATATAATGTGTGGTTTTATTTTTGTTTTTCAAATTATAAATAAAATATAATGTTGTTTTGTATGGTTTTACGTGTTCCGGTATCTGTTTTCTACAATATATGTACTTTAATTGGAGGAGGAAATTGTTTTGCGATGTTAGAATTATGGAATGTTCTTCAAGTGCCGCTGTCTGTATGAAAAATAGTCTTGAAACCCTCCGCCAGAGGGTGTAGTATACAAGATATCAATTTCATATGACTCGTATAATATTGGGGATATGGCCCAAAAGTTTCTACCGGACGACCACTGTAATCGTCTGACTATGAGTGATAGCGCATCGGCTTCGGATGAAATGCGGGCATTTATTTGTGCGCTCATCCGTCAGGGATTACAACCCCAGGGACAGGCTTCACTTGAGAAACAACTCAAGGGAGCCTGTCCTTTTTTTGGTTTTGGCAGGTTTATTCTATTTTAAAGTAAAGAAGGAGCGATACCCGCATCATGAAAGTTTTGGAGGAACGTATTCGTCAAGAGGGACAGATTTTATCCGACACGGTATTAAAGGTAGATTCGTTTTTGAATCATCAGGTGGATACAGCATTGGCGCTGGAGATTGGTAAGGAGTTCGCACGTCTTTTTGGCGGTGCCTCCATTACGAAGGTGCTTACGATTGAAGCAAGCGGTATTCAGTTTGCTATGGCAACAGCCATTGCATTGGGTGTTCCGTTCATCTACGCGAAGAAAAAGAAGGCAATCACGCTGAACGAGCAGGTATACTTCGCTGAGGTTCACTCATTTACACGGAAGGAAACCTATCAGGTGAGTATTTCCCAAAAATATCTCGATGCCAGCGACCATGTGCTGATCGTGGATGATTTTCTGGCTACTGGCGCAGCATTGGTTGGACTTACAGATATTGTGAAGGAGGCAGGAGCGGAGCTGGCCGGGGTTGGCTGCGTGATCGAAAAGAGCTTTCAGGAAGGCCGTGGACTGCTGGAACAAAGAGGCATCGCCGTACGCTCTCTTGCGCGTATCGCTTCCATGGCACCGGGTGAGGTTCATTTTATAGAAGAAGCGGGTGCGGTGATTCCTTCCGTTAAGGAGAATGTGGGATGTTAAGCAAACAAAAGTTATTCGCGCTGGGCTTCCAGCATGTGATGGCGATGTACGCTGGAGCGATTGCCGTACCTCTCATTGTAGGGGGAGCATTGCACCTGACGCCAGCCCAGATGGCCTATCTGGTGGCTGCCGATTTGTTCACTTGCGGGATTGCTACGTTATTACAGATTATGGGCACGCGGTTTTTCGGCAGTAGATTGCCTGTCATCCTGGGCTGTACGTTTACGGCGGTGGGTCCGATTATCGCAATTGCGTCGACCTCGAATTTGGCGACCGCGTACGGAGCCATTATTTTATCCGGTATATTCGTGGTGCTCGCGGCACCGTTGTATGGCAAGCTGCTACGCTTTTTCCCGACGGTGGTTACGGGTTCGGTTGTTACGATTATCGGCCTGTCCCTCATTCCGGTGGCGATGAATAACGTAGCAGGGGGTCAGGGTAGCGCGGATTTTGGACAGCCGCGTAATTTGCTGCTGGCGTTAGTTACTTTACTGGTTATTTTACTTGTGAATCGGTTGGCTAAGGGCTTTTTGCGCTCAATTTCCGTGCTCATCGGTCTGTTTGCGGGTACAGTGGTCGCTTATGCGATGGGAATGGTGCATTTTGCTCCAGTGGTGCAAGCGTCTTGGGTAAGTGTTGCGCAGCCGTTTTATTTTGGTAAGCCTGAGTTTAGCATTATGGCAGTATGTACGATGATTATCGTTAATATTGTCAGCATGGTCGAGTCTACGGGCGTTTATTTGGCAGTAGGCAAGGCGATTGATCAAAAGGTGGAGCAGAAGCAAATCGTCAATGGTTTGCGTTCCGAAGGACTTGCAATTATGCTCGGGGGTATTTTTAATGCGTTTCCTTACACGGCTTTCTCGCAAAATGTAGGTCTGATTTCGCTGACACGCGTCAAGTCGCGGAACGTTATTTTTGCTGCGGGTGGCATTATGGTTGTTCTTGGTCTGTTGCCTAAGCTGGCTGCCTTGACGACAGTGATTCCTAATGCTGTGCTGGGCGGGGCGATGATCGTTATGTTCGGTTCGGTTGCTGCGTCGGGCATGTCTATTTTGTCAGAAGTGGACTTGCGGAAGGAAAGCAATCTGCTGATCGCGGCATGTAGCATTGCGGTGGGTCTCGGCTCTGCCGTGCTGCCCCAAATGTTCGACCAACTGCCGAGCTTTGCCAAAATGCTGCTGCAAAACGGCATCGTATCCGGCTCGATCACGGCGATTGTCTTGAACATCGTTTTAACGAAAAAACAAGCCGAATCGGTCAAAGGTGTTACAGTGTCGGAGGTTCCGCAGAAGGTTTGATAATTAGGATTAGATAAAGACAGCCGGAGAGAGGTCGTAAGCCTCTTTTTCCGGCTTTTTGGCATAGAGTTATTGATAAAGCCCTCTTCCTGTATGAAGATCGGGATTTGAGATTCTATTAGAAGAATTTGCTAGAGTGGTAGGCGAGGTCATGGTATACTCTATCTTATGGATTTTGAATAGTGGTGGATGTTTTCGGACCACGGCGCAGCTTCCCGAAAGGGGGTGAAGCCGATGTCAACCTTGTGTCGTGCTACGATGTGTTGCGTTGGATGGTTACGTTACTAAGCCTGGTGTTTAGTATTCGTAAACTTTATCGCTGGCTACGTCGGAAATTTCGGAACAAGCGAAAACCCACCGCGTAATTAGGTTAGGCGCCTAACGGTGGGTTTAGCTAAGCATTTAGCGCGCCGTGGTGATCCACAGCCTTTCAAGTCCTAAGAGTCTTTGCCGTTGGTAGCGGCGAAGACTCTTTTTAGTATACGGACACGTTGGTTATCTCTATACCTAATTTTATCACGTCCATTGCGTGCATGCAACGCAAAGTCATAGCCTTGATTCTGGCCGTATCGTTCAAATTTAAATTATTATGCGACATTTGTTGACAAGCCTGTAACAACAAAATAAGATAGTCCTAAATCGTAATGAAAAAGAATAAAGGAAGAAAACAGGTGTGAGCCGGACTTTCTATCTACAGGGTTTCGTTGAGATCATGTAGATGGCTGTTGTACGTGCTCACTTAAAAGGGAAGTTCGGTAGATTCCGACACGGACCCGCCACTGTATACAGGCATCAGCAGGGAATTGCTGTAGCTTTCGGAATAGCCACTGGAACTGTGAAGAACCGGGAAGGCCTGAAAGATACGCCTGAAGTCAGGAGACCTGCCTGTTTTAACATCACTGTCAGACCCACGGGATGCTGGGGAGGTGGTTGGGCGTGCTGCTTACGGAATGTCTGAAACCGATCCGATCCCTTCTATGATTAGAGGTGCTTTGAGGTGAGCTTTGGCATTTTATAATGAAAGCATTTCTGACTGCTGATCAGGCGGTCCGGGATGCTTTTTTTTGCGTTAGGTATTTGTGAATGACAAGATAGAGGGGGATAAATAAGATGATAAGCAATCGTAAAAAGCGTTCATGGTCCATATGCACAGGGGTGGTGCTGCTGCTGGTAGTTATGGCTCTTTCGGGATGCTCCACAACCAATAAGACGGCGGACGGCTCCGGCAAGAGCGAAAACACATCCGCACAACAGTCCACAACGGACAAAAAGCTGGTGATGGCGTATACCTGGAAGCCGTCAGGCGTGGATCCGCATGGCGATAATAGCTGGGATGTCATGCGTTCTGGCGCAGGCGAGACACTTGTCCGTTTGAATGAAAAGCTGGAGCCTGAGGCTTGGCTGGCCAAGGAATGGAAGCAGGATAGCCCCACAGTCTGGACATTCAGCTTGCAGGATAAGGTCACTTTTCATGATGGAAAGAGTATGGACGCGGAAAGTGTAAAAGCTTCCCTGCTGCGCTCCATTGAGAAAAGCCATCTGGCGAAGGATTTGCTAGATGTAAAGTCAATTGACGTAACCGGGCCGCTGGCGTTGAAAATTACGACAAACCAGCCGAATGCGGCGCTGGTGTCCAATCTGGCTGATCCATCGACGATTGTGCTGGATGTAGCGTCCATAAAGGATGAGCAGAGCTACCCTGCGATGACAGGTGCTTTTAAAATTAAAGCGTTCAACAAGGATCAATCCTTGGTCGTAGAGCGTTATGACGGATATTGGGGCGAGAAGGCCCGGCTGGCTGAAGCAACGATGAAGTTCATTACGGACGGCAATTCGCGCCTGCTGGCACTGCAATCCGGCGAAGTAGATGTAGCGACCGATATTCCGGTGGATAACGCGGAGGTATTGAAAAAAAACGATAAGCTGCAAGTGCTGTCGGCTCCCTCTTTGCGCACCCATATGATCGTGTATAACATGGAGTCGTCTCTGTTCAAGGATGCCGCGAACCGCAAAGTAGTGGACAGCTTGATACCACGTGCATCTATTGTGAGTGCGATCATGAGAGGCTATGGTACGGAGGCAAGCAGCCCATTCCCGAGCATTCTCCCCTTCGGTAAGGTCGAGCGTAAAGCGCTGGACGGAATGCCCGAGCAGCTATTGACGAAGGATGGCTGGAAGAAGGATGCCCAAGGCACATGGACCAAGCAGGGCAAGCCGTTCGAGGTTACGTTGCTGACCTTTCCTCAACGTCCAGAGCTTTCGGTCATGGCTGAGGTGATTCAGAGCCAACTGCTGAAGGAGGGCATCCAGGTGAAGATCCGCAAGGTGGAAAATATCGACGAGGCACTGACCAAAAATGATTGGGATTTCGCCATGTACAGCATGCTGACTGCCCATACGGGAGAGCCGCAATATTTTATGGACATGTTTTATTCCTCTAAAAGCGAAGCCAATGTAAGCCGTTATAGTTCCAAACCGCTGGAGAACCTTCTTGGCAGCTTGAAGCTGGCGAAGGATACAGCGCAACGTAATGCTGTGACACTGCAAGCGCTGGATATCATTAATACGGATTTGCCGCAGTCGTTTATTGTTCACCCTGATAATGTGTTTGGGGTGAAAAAAGGGGTAGAGGGCTTTACACCGCATCCGATTGAGTATTACTACATTACGGCGCAATCCGATATTGCGGAATAACGGGCTGCGTACCCTATGATTCGTTTTATTCTGGAACGTGTGGCGCAGCTTGTCATCATTGTGTTTGTTGTATCCACGCTGACGTTTGTGCTGATGAGGCTGGCTCCCGGCGACCCTGCTACCATTCTGCTCACCGCGCATAATGTGCCTGCCTCTGAGGAGGCGTTGACGGCGCTGCGTAAGGAGCTGGGCTTGAGCGAGCCGCTCCATATTCAGTATGTGAACTGGCTGCGGGATGTGTTCACAGGGCACTGGGGCACCTCCTATGTATCCAAGGAGTCGGTGCTAACCGAACTGTGGAACAGACTGCCCGCTACTGTGGAGCTGGCTTCGGCGGGCTTTGCCGTCATGACGGTCCTGACTCTTGGAATGGGACTGGCCGCCTCAGTAAAATCCAGCGGTTGGCTCGATCGTCTGGGAAGGCTGTTTGCACTGCTGGGATCGTCCATTCCCTCTTTTTGGCTTGGCTTTCTGCTGATTTACCTGTTTTCCGTTCGTTTGGGCTGGCTCCCATCCATGGGTCGTGAGGATTGGACTCATTTGGTACTGCCAGCGCTGACCCTTGGGGCAGGTTTGGGGGCTGTGCAAGCCCGTGTGCTGCGTGCCCAAATGCTGGAGCTGGGTGACCGGAATTTTGTGAAGGCGGCGAAGGCCCGAGGCTTTTCCCGCAAGCATATTCTGTTTTTTGAGATATTCAGGCATGCGATTTTGCCGATCATTACACTGTTAGGCACAAATTTGTCATTTATGCTGGCGGGTAATGTCATTGTAGAGACGATTTTTTCATGGCCGGGTTTGGGCAAGTATTTTATAGATGCGATTACGCAGCGGGATTATCCGGTGATCCAGGGGTATGTCATTTTTGCTGCATTTTTAATCGTAGGTGTTCAGTGTTTGGTAGATGTGGTCCAGGCGGCTGTAGATCCAAGGTTGCGTTTGCGTTAGGGGAGGGAGTTGAAAATGAAAAACATGCGGCTGTCCTTCAAAGGGAGCTTACTGACAGGAGGAGTGCTGCTGGGCCTGATCGTGCTGCTCGGGGTACTGGCTCCATGGGTTGCTCCTCATGATCCTCTTGATGTGGACCTTCTGAACCGTTTGGCACCACCTAGTCGGAAATATCCATTTGGTACGGATCATCTGGGTCGGGATGTACTGTCGCGCCTGATTTACGGGATTCGGACCAGCGTACTGATTGCTTGTGCGATTACAGTGACCACCTTGTGTATCAGTTTGCCGATAGGCTTGCTCATTGGCTATGTACGCGGGCGTGTGGACCAGTTAGTCATGCGGGCCATTGACGGCGTGCTGGCTTTTCCCGATATCATTTTGACGGTGGCGATTGTGGGTATCTTGGGTCCGGGCTTTGTAAACATGACCTTAGCGATTATTGCGGTACGGTGGGCGGGATATGTTCGGTATATTCGCACCCTTGTTCAAAAAGCCTGTCAGGAGGACTATGTCCGATATGCCCGTTTATCCGGTAATTCACATGTGCGCGTGCTGAGACGTTATGTGTTGCCGCAGGTACTGCCACAGCTGCTTGTGTACGCGGTCTGGGACATTGGACGAGTCGTGCTTATGGTTGCCGGACTTTCCTTTCTTGGGCTGGGTGTACAGCCGCCTAAGCCGGAGTGGGGTGTGATGCTGCATGATGCGACGTCGTATTTTCAGGTGGCGCCGCATGTCATGATTTTCCCGGGCTTGGCGATTATGCTGTTTGTGCTTGCTTGCCAGCTTCTGGGAGACCGATTCTCGGAAAAGGGGGCGGCAGAATGGAGGATGGGACAGGACAGATGAAAGGGAATATGGCAGGGCGCAAGCCAATGTTGCACGTGGAACATCTGGAGATATGTCGCATAGGCACAGGAGCGGGTACACGTATTGACACAGCAACAGGTGCGGAAGCAGGTAGGAAACCGGGCGCGAATGGGAAAATAATGCGGATAAGCGGTAATCAGCCGCTGCTCCGAAATGTCAGCTTTTCCGTATATCCAGGGGAAATTGTGGCTCTAACCGGGCCGAGCGGATGCGGCAAGAGTCTGACCGCGCATGCGATCGCGGGCATGCTGGAGCCGGGAATCGGCGTTACGCAGGGGCATATACACTACAACGGGGAGGATATCGTCCCATTCGATGAACGGCGCTGGCAAAGGCTGCGTCGCGAGGACATTGCCCTGCTCATTCAACAATCGCTGAGCGGGTTGAATCCAATCCGTACCGTCCGCACACAACTGACGGACACGCTCAGACTGCACGGGCGGCGCTGGATGCCACCCGACCAGAAGGGGCATGCGGATGTCGCTCCCTCCCTTGCTGCACCGCAGCAAGCCCTCCCTCAGGGCTTGTTGCCCCAGGTGCGGCAGATGCTGAGCTGGATTGTGCAGATGGCCAGAGGTCGTGTTACTCAAGCGCAGGAGGCTTATCTGTGCTCTTTATTGAGGAAGGTCGGGTTTGCAGACCCCGAGCATATTTTGTCCTCATACCCTTTTGAATTAAGCGGAGGGATGTGTCAAAGGGTACTGCTGGCTGCGATGCTAAGCTCCGGTCCGCGCCTTTTTATTGCCGACGAGCCTACCACGGCGCTGGATGTTATCAACCGGGATAAGGTTCTGGCATTGTTTCAACAGTTGAGAGAGGACTTCGATCTCACCATTTTGCTAATTTCTCATGATCGTCAGGGTGTGAGCCGTGTGGCGGATCGTGTACTGGAGATGAGCCCGGAAGGAAGGATACGCGAATGATACTGGAATTAAAGCAAGTGACCAAAGCCTATCCTGTCCGCAAACGGAGAAAGGGCTGGTCCAAAACGCAGGATACCGAACAGGCTGTGAAGCAGGTGAGTCTGGAACTGCAACGTGGAGAGTGTCTGGGATTGGTCGGTGAAAGCGGAAGCGGCAAGAGTACGCTGGCAAAATGTATTCTGAGACTGGAACCGCTGACTTCGGGTGAGATTTGGCTGGATGACCAGCCGATTCACATCGGGAGGATAAAGGATATCCATCTGTACAAACGAATCCAGCTGGTCGCGCAGGACTCGTCTTCCTCGCTGCATCCCCGCATGACGATCCGAGATATTTTGGAGGAGCCGATCTGCAACTATTTTCCTGAACGAAAAGCACAAGCACTGAATATTTGCCTATCCTTGCTGGAATCGGTGGGGCTGACTGCGGACTGTCTGGAGAAATACCCATCGCAGCTAAGCGGCGGGCAAAAGCAGCGGGTGTGTATTGCCAGAGCGCTGGCAGTGGAACCGGATATCATCTTGTTCGACGAATCGGTCGCCAATCTGGATACGACAACGCAATCTTCTGTGCTGGACATGCTCAAGAGAGCGCAGGTGGAGCGCCAGCTATCCTATCTTTTTATCACCCATGATCTTCAATCCACGCGTCAGTTTTGTGATCGGATTGCCGTCATGTATCAAGGAGAGATCGTGGAAGTACTCAAGGAATGGGATGAACACCTGTTACAGCATGAGTACACGCGTACTCTGTTTCAGACGTTGGCGGATTAAACCATAAATTTAATATTATACAAATTTATAATATATTAAGAGCATTGCTTGTCGAATGTAGTTGACAAAATAGGATGTGATACCTATTCTAAATATGATTATGATAATCATTATCACGTATATAGAAAAGGGGAAACACATTGATGTCCGTTCGACACCGCAAGACTGCCACCCTTACGCTGGTAGCAATCCTTTTATTATCCGTTATTTTAGGCTGCGCGAAGCAGGATAATACGCCTGCGTCCTCCTCAACCGACGGAGCTGCCAATGAGAAGACGATCACGCTATCGTGGCCGCGCGACATTGGCACGATGAATCCTCACGTATACAATCCTTCCCAACTTTTTGCACAATCCATGATTTATGAGCCGTTAGTCAGTTACAAGCAAGGTGGCAAGCTGGAGCCTGCTTTGGCTGAATCCTGGACCATTTCCAAGGACGGCAAAACATATACGTTCAAGCTACGTAAAGGCGTGAAATTTTCAGATGGAACGCCATTTAATGCGGCTATTGTCAAAAAGAACTTTGACGCTATCATGAAAAATGAGAAAACGCACAGTTGGCTTGGGGTGGTTGGTGTTCTCGACAAAACCGAAGCCGTAGATGACAGCACCTTCCGCATGACGCTCAAAGAGTCATACTATCCGTTGCTTCAGGACTTGTCTGTCGTTCGTCCGTTCCGTTTTCTGGGGGAAGCCGGGTTTCCGGATGATGGAGATACGTCCAAAGGCATCAAGAAACCTGTAGGTACAGGGCCTTGGATGCTGGATGAATACAAGCAAGATGAATATGCAACCTTTAAGCGTAACCCGAATTATTGGGGTACTGCACCGAAAGTGGATAAAATTATCGTAAAAATCATTCCCGATGGCGAAACACGTGTAATGGCCTTTGAAAAAGGCGACTTGGATCTGATTTATGGAGAGGGTGTCATTAGTCTAGATGCTTTCAAACAGCTTCGCGACACGAATAATTATGTGACCAAGCTGTCTGAGCCTGTCGGCACAAGAAGCTTGTTGCTCAATTCGTCCAATCCCAAGCTGGCAGACCTTCGGGTACGTCTGGCGCTCCAGCATGGCTTTAACAAGCAGGCGATGGTGGAAGGCGTGACCTCGGGGCTGGAGGAAAAAGCGGATACTGTCTTATCCAAAAACTATCCGTATACAAATGTGGACTTACAGCCCGTTGACTATGATGTGGAAAAATCCAAAGCGCTGCTGGATGAGGCTGGCTGGAAGCTACCCGCAGGCGGCGCAGTACGGGAGAAGGACGGACAACAGCTGGATTTTGAGCTGATTTTTGATAAGACCGATCCGGTCCAAAAGGCGATGGCCGAAACCATTCAGGCGGAATGGGGAGAACTGGGTGTCAAGGTGAACCTGACCGGGCTGGAGCTGACAGTTCAAATCAAACGCCTTAGATCCAATCAGTTTGATCTGTACTTCTGGTACAACTATGGTGCGCCTTATGATCCGCACTCCTTTATTAATGTCATTGCCAAGAAGAGCTTCGGGATTTCCGAGGTACTGAGCGCTCTTCCGATGAAGAAGGACCTGGATCAGCAAGTACACGAAGCGCTCTCATCGACAGACGAGACCAAGCGTCAAGAGCTGTATGCTTCGATTCTGAAAACCCTTCAGGAGCAATCTGCCATTGTGCCTATTTCGTATATTAAGAAAACCGCAGTATATCAGAAAAAGATTACCGATTTTGTATTCCCGGCCAATCGGGATGAAAATCCGTTTGAGGGAATTGAAATCGGGAAGTAGTTGAAACCGAAGGGGAACGATAGTTTACAGGATAGGAGGACAACTCATGATCAGCTATATCGGGAAGCGAATGGTAGCGGTCATTCCTATTGTTCTCTTTGCCACCCTCGTTACCTTTGCGCTCATTCATATTTCACCGGTTGATCCGGCCGAGGCCTATTTGACGGCAGCTCATATCTATCCAACTCCGGAAATTTTGGAGCAGAAAAGACATGAGTTTGGGCTGGATCAGCCTTTGCTGACGCAGTATATACAGACGCTGCAAAGAATCAGTCGGCTGGACTTTGGTACTTCATATCTGACGAACAAGCCGGTGTGGGATGAGGTGAAGGTTCGGCTGCCTGCCACCGTCGAGCTGGCGCTGAGCAGTATGGTGCTATCTATCGTGGTGAGTATCCCGCTGGGCGTACTGGCGGCGATGCGTAAAAATGGCTGGATCGACATGCTTAGTCGGGGAATTTCTTATTTTGGAGCGTCTATTCCTCAATTCTGGCTGGGATATCTGTTGATCTTCTTTTTTTCCGTGAGGCTGGACTGGCTGCCTGTAGAGGGCAGGGGAACCTGGCAGCATCTGGTGCTGCCTACGTTGACCCTGTCGCTGGTTCTGATTGCTCTATATACGCGTCTGCTGCGCTCCAGTGTATTGGAGCAGCTTCAGGAAACGTATGTGCAGTATGCCAGAACCAGAGGGATTCGTGAGCGGGTGATCATGCTCAAGCATGTGCTCAAAATTGCCATTGCCCCGCTGATTACGGGTATGGGCATGAATCTGGGCAAGCTGCTGACCGGAACGATTATTGTGGAGCAGGTGTTTTCATGGCCCGGTTTTGGCCGATATTTTGTGGAAGCGATTTTTAACCGGGATATTCCCGTCATACAATGCTATGTGTTTTTGGCGGCATGCCTGTTCATCGTATGCAATTTGCTCGTTGATCTGGTGCATTTGTATATGGACCCCCGAATTTCATCGAAGGGACGAGCAGAGCAGTGATGATAAGGTTGCGTACAATGTTTAAGGGTCAAAAGGTGATCGTGGTCTGTTCTATAGTGCTAGTGGTTCTTTTTATCATTATGGCGCTGGCCCCGTGGCTGGCTCCCCATGATCCGGTTAAAGTCAATTTACTGCACAAGCTGGAAGGACCTTCAAAAGAATATTGGCTGGGAACCGATCATTTGGGTCGGTGTAATCTGTCCCGGCTGCTGTATGGAGCACGGATTTCGCTTGGCTTTGCGACATTAATTTTCCTGTCCTCGCTTAGCATTGGTGTCGTGATTGGATCGGTTGCAGGTTATTTGGGCGGCTGGGTCGATAGTGTGCTGATGCGGTTTTGCGAGGGCATTATGGCGTTTCCGAATCTGGTGCTGGTGCTGGGGATTGTCGGTATTTTTGGGCCGGGTCTCATGCAGGTACTGCTCGCCTTGATGATGGTGCAGTGGGTGTATTATGCCAGAATGTGCCGCAATATGGTCGTCAGTCTGAAAGAACGGAATTTTATAGCTGCTGCAAGGATTAGCGGGTCCTCCTCAGGGGCCATTATTCGGCGGCATATCATTCCGAATGTGCTGCGGCCGATTGTGGTCATTGGTACGCTGGAGATGGGCTGGGCGATCATGGATATTTCCGCGTTGTCATTCCTCGGTCTGGGCATCCAACCGCCGACTCCTGAATGGGGAGCGATGATTCATGAGGGAACGGGATACATCCGCAGTCATCCGGAATTAATGATCTATCCGGGCTTCATGATTCTGGTGGTGGTGATGGCCTTCAATCTATTGGGAGAAGCGCTGTCCGACCGATACGGAATTGCCAAACGTCAGTAAAACAGGAGTGAGAACAACGATGGATGACGGGGCGAAGTCGAAGGTGCTGGAGGTCAGCCGCTTGCAGGTGAAGCTCAAAACCGATGCAGGGACGGTATCTTTGCTGGAGCCGATCCATTTTGAGCTGAAGAAGGGACAGGTTCTGGGTCTTGTCGGCGAGAGTGGAAGCGGCAAAACGGTGACCTGTAACGCGCTACTCCAGTTGCTGGATCGCCAGACGATGGACGTGGATGGCAGTGTCCGCCTGAACGGGCGCGAGCTGAACGGCATGGCAGCCGAGGAGATGCGGCGTATTCGCGGCAAGGAAATCGCGTTTATTATGCAAAATCCGATGAGCGCTTTTACGCCAGTGTATACGATCGGAGCTCAGTTTATGGAAACGATCCGTACGCACACCGGATTAACCAAACGACAGGCCCGCGACCTTGCCATATCGGCTTTGGAAAACATGAATCTGCCTGATCCGACCAAGCTGATGAAGCGTTATTCGTTTCAGTTGAGCGGGGGAATGCTGCAACGGGTCATGATCGCCATTTCCATGTGTCTGCGGCCAGCAGTGGTTATTGCGGATGAACCGACGACGGCGCTCGATGTGGTCAATCAGCTACAGGTGCTTAGAGAGCTGGATCGCCTGCGTACAGAGTACGATACTTCCATTTTGCTGATCTCGCATGATCTGGGCGTCATTTCCCAAATGGCGGATGAAGTGGCTGTCATGCAGCGGGGACGTATCGTTGAGCAGGCGGAGGTTCATCAGTTGTTCGACCACCCGCAGCATGAATATACGAAAATGCTGCTGCATGCCAGACCCAAGTTGTCCCTTCGGGGCATAAATCAGGCAGGCGGTTAGTCGCCTGTTGGACGGTTACACTTTCAAAAGGGGAGCGAATGCGCATGCTACAAGTGAAGGAAGTAACTCATAGCTATGGAAGGCGCAAATGGCTGGGTCGCTCCGAACCACGCCCCCCTGTGCTGGCGGACGTGTCGCTTACCATAGAGAGTGGATTTTGCCTGGGGTTGCTTGGAACCAGCGGAGCGGGAAAAAGCACGCTGGGCAAGGTCATTCTGGGGCTGGAGAAGCCGCAGGAGGGTCAGGTGCTGTTCCGGGGGCAGGACATTTATAATGGAAGCCAACAAGTTCGCAGGGGACTGCGACGGGATATGCAGGTCGTATTTCAGGACTGCTATTCGGCCGTAAATCCCCGGATGACCGCCGGGCAGATTATCGGAGAGCCTCTGGACAATTACGAACGGTTATCGGTGCAGGAGCAAAAGAGAACGGTCGAAAACCTGCTGGAACGGGTCGGCCTCAAGCCAGAGGATCGGAATAAATATCCGCATCAATTCAGCGGCGGACAATTACAGCGGATCAACATTGCACGGGCGATTGCGCTCAAACCGAAGCTCATCGTTCTGGATGAGTCCGTCAGCAGCCTGGATATGGTTCACCAGATGCACATTTTATCCCTGCTGGGAGAGCTGAAATCTTCGTTTGGATTGTCGTATCTGTTCATCACGCATGATATTCGGGCGGCTTATGCTGTCTGTGATGGGATTGCTGTGATGGAGCAGGGAAGATTGATCGAGCGCTGTGACGAGAAGGATCGGATTTTTGAATCCACTCATCCGGCTGTGCAACGGCTGATCTCGTCCATTTTGCCTGAACATCCAGCAGACCGTCTTCCGCTTCATGGATGACAGCGGACCCGCAAGGGTCCTTTTTTGTGTGCAACATATGGATAAGTAATTGAAATTAAATTTAGCTGTTGTATTATTTGAATAACCCGTTATAATATAAAATCATACTAAATTACTTGGATTAAGAAGGGATATCACATATGAAGAAATCTGCTCTTGTTGCAGTGATTGGCCTATCTCTCGTGTTATTGACGGGAGCCTTGAGCGGGTGTTCCTCAAAGGAAGCAGCATCGGGGGATAAGGTGATTTATGTGGGCACACAAAATGACTACCCGCCGTTCGCTTTTACGAATGATAAAAATGAGCTGACCGGGTACGATGTGGAAGTGGTCAAGGAGATTGACAAGAAGCTGAACGGCTATAAGTTTGAGTTTGTGCCTTCCGGCTGGGACGGAATTTTCCTGGCGCTGGAATCGAACAAAATTCAAGTCGTAGCGGATGAAGTCGCCAAAAATCCCGAGCGTGAGCAAAAATATTTGTTCTCGGATGAATCCTACTTCCAGGCACAATCTGTTATTGTCGTGAAAAAAGGCAGAACGGACATCCACTCTCTCAAGGATTTGGAAGGCAAGAAGGTAGCTGCCTCCGTAGGGGATTCCTACACTCAATTGCTGGAGCAGTATAATGCGAAGAACGGCAACAAAATTATTCTGAAATACAATGACACGGGCACTTCATCTGACAACCTTCAGGACGTGCAAAATGGCCGGGTGGATGCTTATGTGAATGATCCGGTTATGGCGGCAGCAACGATCAAGAAGGAAGGCTTGCAGGTGGAAGCTGTGGGCGATCCGGTGCAAAGTGACAACATTAACCTGGTATTCAAAAAGGATAAGCAGGGCGAAGAGCTGAAAGCCAAAATCGACCCGATCATTAAGGAACTAAAAGCGGACGGAACGCTGAAAAAGCTGTCTGAACAGTGGACGGGCGGGGAATATATCCCGCAGTAACAACAATGCAAAGGGTAAAGTGGGGTTCATATGGAAAAACTGTTTGACCTTGATTATATGCTGAAAAGCCTTCCCCGGATCGTGGAGTATCTCCCCGTTACGATATGGATAGCATTTTTGTCCATGCTGCTGGGTTCGATCATCGGGTTGGGGACGGCCTTAATTCGGATATACAAGGTGCCTGTATTGGCGCAATTGTCTACGTTGTATGTCTCGTACATTCGGGGAACGCCGCTCATCGTGCAGTTATTTCTCGTATATTATGGAATACCCAAGTTTTTATATTATTTTCAGAGCGAATATGGTTTCTTACAGCAATTAAATATCTACGTGATTCCACCCGAGGTTTTCGCATTGTTGTCATTTTCACTAAATCTCGGGGGTTATCTGTCGGAGACGTTCCGAGCGGCGATTAATTCGGTGGATCGGGGGCAATTTGAGGCTGCCAATTCCATTGGTATGAGCCAAACACAGATTATGCTTAAAATTGTGCTGCCGCAGGCGTTGACGGTGGCTTTGCCCAATTTGGGGAACACGCTGATCAGTACGGTGAAGGACACGTCTTTTATCTTTATGATTGGTGTTGTCGATATGATGGGACAGGCCAAAATTATGGGCGCACGTGCGCTGGCCTTTTTTGAGGTATACGTTGCGGTGTCCCTGATCTACTGGCTGGTGTGCATCATTATTGAGCGTGGGCTTGTCGTGCTGGAGAAGCGTATTCGAATTTACGAAAGAAGTGAGTAAGGACATGATTCAACTTCATCAAATTCATAAGCATTTTGGACAGCATCATGTGTTGAAGGGTATAGACCTGACCGTAGGCAAGGGAGAAGTCGTGGTTATTCTGGGGCCAAGCGGATCGGGCAAGTCCACATTGCTGCGCAGCATCAACTTTTTGGAGCAGCCGACCAGTGGTGTCATTGAGATCGACGGTGTGAAGGTGGATGCAGCCAAGGCGGGGAAAAAGGACATTCTCGGACTGCGTACGGCAACGGCGATGGTATTCCAGCAATATCAACTGTTCAAAAACTTGAATGCTCTCCACAATGTCATGATTGGCCTGACCAGTGTCAAAAAGCTGGATCGCAAGCAGGCGAGGGAGATCAGTGAAGGCATTTTGGAAAAGGTCGGGTTGAAGGATCGCATGACCTACTACCCTGCCCAGCTTTCGGGTGGACAGCAGCAACGTGTGGCGATTGCCCGCGCCTTGGCGCTGAATCCGCAGGTGCTGCTGTTCGACGAACCTACGTCCTCACTCGACCCCGAGCTGGTGGATGAAGTGCTGTCGGTCATCCAAAAGGTAGCGAGTGAAGGCAATACGATGATTATCGTCACGCATGAGCTTGGCTTTGCGAGGGATGTCGCGGATCGGGTCGTGCTAATGGAGCATGGCGTGATCGTGGAGCAAGGGCCGGTGGAGCAGTTTTTCACCAATCCGAAGGAAGAACGGACACGGCAGTTTCTGGGCAAAGCGTTGGTACAGAGAGCGCCGCAGGAGCAACCGGCATCTTCGTAAAATACGCGGAACGGGGTACAACAAGGTTCGCCTCCATCGATCAAATCCACAACTTGTAGCTTAAAGATGACTTCTACGTGTTCCTTGTAGACGATCACCTTTTCTACATAGCTGCCGATGAACTTCTTGATCTCAGGAAGATTCCGGCTGGTGATGTGGTCCTGAAAGCCAGAAAGCAGTTGTCGCAGAGCATCCTCTGTGATGGCTGCTTTTTCTTTTACCTGCTGAGCCTCAAGCAGTTTCGTTTCTAGCTCAATCTTTTGCTGTTCCAGTGAGGACAACTTTTCGAGAATGGTAGGATTGTTCAGACCGCTAGCCACCGCATTTACAATGTTATCAATCTGGCGCTCTACACCTTCCAGACTCTTGTTTAGGCGTTGTTGATCGGCTTTCACATGAGTTTCTTTGGACTTCTGGTACTCATTAAGCTGTTTAGCCAGAAGAGGGATAGCTTCATCGTTAAAAATCTTCTCTTGGAGTTGGGCTAGTACATAGGCTTCAATGTACTCCCGGCGTAATTCGGGATTCTTGCATGCCTTTGTTCGGTCACGGTTGCCGCAACGGTAGGTAACATATTTCAGTTTGCTTCTACCACTGTATTTGGTATTGCCCATCATGGCATACTGAATACCTACGTTTTTCAAACATTCCCCGCAAACAATGAGTCCGCTAAGCAGGTACATTTCTTTTGCCTTGTAAGCGCCAGGTTGGCGCTTGTTTTGATTCATCTTATCCTGTGCCTTCTGAAAATCTTCCTTGGTTACAAGTTGTGGCATACCACCTTCGACACGAATCACATCTTCACTATTTTTATGCCGATTGCCGTTTCGTTTACCAGCCGCATCCTTGCTGTCGGTGAGGTTGAAAATGTAGGTGCCTGTGTACTTTTCGTTACGAAGAATCGTACCCAAGGTGCCTTTGCTGATGGGTTTACCGTAACGGGATTTGTAACTTTGCTCCGTCAGTTCCCGAATGATCTGATTGTACCCGTGACCAGCGAGGAACATAGAAAAAACAGTTTCGACGATGCCGCGTTCCTCTTCATTAATGATGTACTTTTTTGTTACAGGATCTACAGCATAGCCGATGGGAGGTAAGCCGCCTGTATGTTTACATTGGTATGCTGTTTCTTTCATTCCCTTCATGACCTCACGGGCCAAGTTTTTGGAATAGTACTCAGCCATACCTTCCAGCAAAGTTTCCATAATGATACTTTCTGGAGAGCCATCTAGGTTTTCGGTGACGCTGTACAGTTTAATACCGTTCAATTTCAGTTTGCGTTTGTATTTAGCACTGTCGTATTTATCCCGGCTAAAACGATCCAGCTTATGAACGATGAGCACATCAAAAAGGCCTTTTTCACTATCGACAATCATTTGCTGGAACTGTGGGCGTTTGTCTGTGGTGGCGCTTTTGGCGCGGTCGATATAGATTTTAACGAGTTCAAAGCCTTTTTGTTTGCAGTAGGCTTCAATGGCTCGAACCTGAGCGTCGATGGATTCATCCCGTTGGTTGTCACTGGAAAAGCGAGCGTAAGCTGCGGCGCGTTGAATAGTCATTAGTATAGTTACCCCTTTCGATGAAGGCGAATGATGATGGTGATGAATTTTTAAAAGAAGGTGAATCTGAGGGAAAGAGTAGCCCCTCTGTAAAAGGAGAGGCCACAGATTGGTATAATACAAAAAGGCGTTAAAGTATTAAAGTGTATGAATGTGTTCGTGTTCTGAAAATCTACCGCTTAGGTATCATCAGGAACGTAACTGTGAGCCTATCGTTTTCGCTTCAAAATGGTATCCAGCATTTCAACGGCAGGTTGGTAGTATGAAGTAGTCGTTTCCCGTACCTGATCGGAAGTAAGCCAGGAAGAAGCATCGGGATCAGTGCAAAATTGTTTGAGCTTGCGTCTGGAAATACGAGTCGAGTAATGCATTGGCATGAGAGCAAAAACCCCTTACTTATCTTTTTTTAGATTGGGCGATGATCTCGAATGCCAACTGAGCAGCAGCGACGATCAACGTGAGTATGGCTTGATTCATTACATGAGCCCCCTTTGCTTGAGGCTGACAAACGAGTCATCGCCCAAAATGATGTGATCCAGCAGTTCAATACCTAAAATAGCACCGCTTTGTTGAAGCCGCTTGGTCATGTCCAGATCTTCCGTAGAAGGATCTGGCTTGCCAGAAGGATGATTATGACAAGCTATGATGGACGCAGCGTTGGATAGCACCGCTAGTTTAAACGTCTCCCTCGGGTGTAACAAGGACGAGCTGAGTGTACCCAGTGAAACCAACTGTAAGGCCATGGGCTGGTTCTTGGTGTTCAGGGTTAGGACACAAAAGGCCTCCCGGTCATAGTCCCCGATGAACTCCCGGAAAAGGCAAACGGTATCCTCGGGCCTGTGAACCACCCGATCTGCAAAGAGCAGGGATTTCTCTCGAATGGTGTGCAGGTGCAGCACCTGTACACGTTTAGCGGTTTGTTTCATGGTGTTCCTCCTTTAAACAGGTTGTGATGTAGTCTTGTGATCAGGACTACAAAGATATAATGTCTGTTTGAAAGAGGAGTTGAAACGGATTACCTGTTTAGGTGGTGGCGCTGGAGCGACCCGAAAGTGACGTTTGTGAAAGCCTGTGCCACTAGCTTCTTTCTTTGCAGGGCATGGCTTTTTTAGGTGTCGTGGCGTTTGTGACCCTTTTTGTGGGAAACTACTCTTTTTATTTTTAGATATTGAAGGATTAAAAAATTTGTCAGGGGAGGGAAAAAGAAGCCACAAGCGCCCCGCTTTCTCCAAATCCCTTACCAGGCAAGGAATTGAGATGTGGCGTACCTTCGATGTATCTGTCACAACCTCGCCCCTGACTGCCCCCAATGCCTCTTGCTACCGTTTAATCCAGATCTTCAATGTTATCAACGACTTGGATCTGAGTGCTATTCATCCAAGAAGGCTTAGGGGCGGTTTTCAGGCAAATGCCTCTGATTAAGCGTTCCCCGCCAGACTTATCCGGTTCAAATACAATTCCTTGCTCCTTCAAAACTTCTTTCACTTTACCCGTCAGTTGCTGATTACTGATGTTGGACAGACCGTTATGGCCTTCACGCTGACACCAGCTAAAAAAACTAGCTTTTAAATCCTTGTTAAGCAGCTTACTCTCAGGTTTGGCTTCAATCATATCCTCAACAAACACTTGAATTGGATTAATCATTTGGCTGTACTGGTTAGCCAGTTGTTGTACTTTTTTCGACTTTGTAAAAAGGTATGAATTTTTACGTAAACGCTTCAATCCTTCTAACGCAAAGTTCAAAATACCTGAGCCTTCCTTCATCAGTTTTACTTTCAAATCCGGATCTTTCTGAGCGTCCGTATACGTTTTTTCAAAGGGAACCATGGTCATTTTACGGATTAGTCCGTAGCTTTTGTCCTTGGAGTAGGGCAGGTTGTTCGTTGCGAAAATAAGCTTACAAAATAGTTCCTGCATGTACCCTTGTTTAAATTTTTCTTCAATACGAACAGGATCACCGGAAGCAATGGCCTTTAGGTAGCTTGTTTCAATCCCTTTACTGCCAACTTCATTTTCCGTCGTAATATTGACCAGTTTGTTGATCATCTCGGAACGGGCAAAAGGTTTTTCTAGGTCATTTAAAGAGAGAGCCGATGTATTACGTTCTCCAATCAGGCTTTTTAGCACATGAACGAGCACGGACTTCCCGTTAGACCCTTTTCCGTAAAAAAGAAAGACTTGTTCAGCTTGGGTGGATGTGGTAAGACAGTAGCCAAAAATTTCTGCAATGAGGTCAATACGTTCCTGGTCGTGATCAAAAATGTCCTTCAAAAAGGCTTCAAAATTCGGACAGGGAGCTTCAGGTTCATAGTCAATGGGAACCTGTACACTGGAATAGAACGTAGGATCATGCTCCTCTAACTTGAAGTTACGTAGGTCAAGCATCCCGTTTCTCAGGTTAATATAATCGCGCTCGCTGTCCATTGAATGTTCCAGTGTGCAATCACGTGTCAAGGCAGTCATGTACTCCGCTTCGATTTTAGAACGCCAGAAATGAGGAGCCCAAGTATGAAGAATGTTTCGTACATTGGTTTTGAGCACATCAAGAAGTTGATCCTCCCACACACCAGCTTTGTAAACATAGTAGCGTTGCTCAGGGGCCACAAAAATAGTGTTGAGGTAATGATGAAGAATGAATTCTGCAAATTTGTTAGAGTTTAAGCGTTTCGGCTGATTGGTGTTATCTAAGGTAAACCCGGCGTCTTTCAAACCTAGATTCTGTGTAGACTTTAGCTTGGCTGTTACGGACGTAAAGGGGTTAGGGGTTTTAGTTTTGGGTTGGCTTAACATTTTAGCAGGACTATTCACGATGATTCCCTCCTCATTTTTATGTACACGGTGTTGAAAGCAAGTGGCAATCTGTTGTTCATTACAGCCAAACGTGCGGCAGCGCGTAGGCGGCTTCTTGTTCTGCTGTAATTGACGAATGCGATTCTGACTATGTGTGTCGTGTTTATCGGAAAACGCCGAAAACTCCAAGGCTAATTCCTCTGGGAGTAACTGTACCCACTTAAACCAGGTTTCTTCATCCAGGCCATGTTGTTGCTGGGAAGCGTAGTCCTGGGCAAAACGGGGGCAGCGAGCATGTAATGTTTTCAAGTTGCCAACTACAGTTGTAACCGCGCTTTTGTTGGTTGGCACCCGAGTAGAATGCTGAAAAATCCAAGAGGGCGCTTCTGCCAGCACTGCACTGGCCTTTAGGGTTCGATGATCCATTGGTATTGACCTCCGTTTGTATGAATGGACGGGGGAAGAACGGTTTGACGTCCACTTCCCAATACGTTTACTTCGCAATGTGACTCCGTCGGGTGTCGCTTTACCCAACTAGTGAACGACGATCCTTCAGGGATTCTGTACAAGTACCTCATTCCTCCGCCTGGAGTACTGAATTGCCATGTAGAGGGTACATCCCCTTGGGAAAGGCGCTCTAGGATGTCAAAACCCTTTTCTCCATCCACGTCAATGCCGAGGATGCCACTGTCTCCACCTAGCACCAATCCGATGTTACATGACTTATATTTGGATAGCCAACAGTCAATTTTGGCTTTGGATGGTGGTACAGCCTCTTGCCATCCCTTGAAAAAAGGGGCTTTTCCAGGGTGACTGCACGTTACTTTATGTCTTTCAGACATTCCTTCGTGATCGTGAGGGCAAAGCGGAATGACAGGCAAGCCCATGTCAGCGTATTTGTAAAAGTAGTGTCGTAGTGCTTCGGTGCGATCTGTAGTGTCTTTGTGTCGGTCTGTATTGTTCATGTTGTTTCCTCCCGTTTATGTCCTCTTGCTTCTCTTTCTATTTTTAGAATATGACAAGATTAAAGCGCAAAATAGGGAGAAAATTTTTATTTTTCTAAACCCCTTGATATATTCATTTATTTGTGGTATTAAATGATTTTTAATTTGGTTAAAATACTGGTTTAACGAATCTTGTAAACAAAAAAAAGGCGGAGTTCCTCCCGCCTTTTCCTACTACCTTAATTTATCTTGATATGTACTTAATTTATATCTTTCAGGCTTGAACTTGTACTCATTAGAATTCATATTGGTTTTATTATTTACAGGTCTTGAATTGATGAATTCATCTATTTCCTGAATTTGTTTTTCAGACCATTTTAATTGATGTTTTCTTTCTTCTTTTTCCTCTCTGTACTGTTCGCGGGCCTGCTCTAAGATATCTTCAATGGAAGAAAGTGATTTATCCCAATCTTCTATTTCCTTTTCAGAGATAGCATTAATTTCAGAACTTCTGATGTCGTCGGCTATGTTTACGATCGAATTGAAATCATGATTAATCTTAACAATCAAGTCTTTATAAAAACGAAGTAGCTCTACTTTATCGGCATCATTCAAAGAATAGTTTTTTAATATTGGAAAGAGCCTGTCAATCTTTTCCGTCACAAATGGAACCAGTTCCTGCTCGATCATTTTTGTGGCTTGCGTTAGATGAACTCTAGTTAGATTATACATTTTCTCCACATAATGATTATATTGAAGAGGAGTAGTTCCGTCTTTCAGAATGAGTGCCACCAAATCTACAATTGTTTTCAATTCAGAAAGATCAAACTTTTTAGATTCGGTTTTGTACCTCTCGCGCAGGAAATTAATTTCCTCGTTTGTCAGTTGTTTTTCTAAATCAAAGCTCTTTAAATCTGAATAGAATTTCCTAAAGGCTTGGATAGTCTTTCCTGATCGGAAGGATAATAGCATTTTAATACTTTCTTTTTGGGACTTAGGCAAGGAGTATTCGTTCCTATCTGGATGTTTAAAGATTTCGGTATCTACCCCTAAAATCCTCAAAATAAGTAAAAAATCATTTCTTTGTGCTTTAATGAAGTCCTTCTTTTTTTCCTCAAAGTCATAATCGTCCAAATTCTTATACCTCTCTTCTTTACCAGACTCCTGAAACAACTCTTCTCCAATTTTTGAAAATGGAATTTTAATGATTGTATCCATGTCATCGCCACCTAATAGTTTTCCTCATTTTATGATGAAAACTTAGTGGGAGGCAATCTTTACCTATCAGGACGGTGATACAAAGGGGAAGACGAGTATTCTAACTCGTCTCCTTGTGTAATCTGATCCAGCTACTGTGTATTTTTAACAAAAACTCCATTAGCGTACTTGTATTCCTCGTACAGTCCCTGCGAACCGTATGGAAGTAGGAACTTGTTGCCAGACATTAGAATATCCGATTGTCCCATGCCACTCCACAGCAGTTCTAAAGGGTTAGTTCCCTGCTCCGAAGCCATGAAATTATATGTGAGTATCCACACGTACATGTCGGCTTGCCCATCACTCGCAACCAAAACAATTTCAGGCGTTCCATCTTGAGTAAAATCATGTTCTTTGACAGCCAGGGAGTAATCAGGTAACAAGTCTCCAAATTCATCAAAGGGACTACTGCCTTCTATGGAAGGCAAGGATATGTCCCAGCCCTGCCCCAAAGCATGATCGACAACTTGTGCTTTCACGCCATTGGGATGATCTAAACCCAGCACAATGTCCATGTTATCCCCATCTAAACGAACAGGATAGGTGAGATCAGCAGCAGGAGGAGTCCAGTGCTTGAAGTCTTTTAAGCTCACTGTTGGGACGGCATCGGATGCTGGCGCTGGAGTCTGTACTTCCTTTACAGGTGTTGTAGCTACCTGCACAGGAGGAGCGGGTGATTTGGCTTCGGCATTGGTTTGAGTCGGGGGTTCTGACTGAGGGGACGTTGATGTAGAGAAAGTAGAGGCGCTTTCTTGCCAAGCACCTTTATCCGAGGATGGGGGACTTCCATCCAGTTTGGAAGTAACCTCTACTAAAAAATAAGTCCAGTCCGACAGATCTTGTCCATTTCCGTCAATAGCGTAAGCAACGGGAGTAAATTGATTTTCAGCAAACACTTGAAACACGGTTTGAATGTTGATGCTCGCGCCTTGATCGGTGTAGGTGGCTTGGTACATGACGTATTTGTTTACATCTTCTTCGTTGCCGCCCTTGTTGACCTGTTTCCAGACGACATTGCTAAAATACTTGTCATTGCTCAGGGCCTCGTCCATCGTATGATGGGTACCGCCTGGGACCGTAGCATCTTTAACCCAGGTGACGTAGGGGTTATCAAAGCCTCCGCGTGATGCAATGACAAGCAGTAAAATGAGAATCGCCACAACCCCAGCACTTACTATGCCAAATACTTTTTTAGGCTTGTTGCTTAGGACTTGGGGAACGATGGAATCTTGTCCCGTTTCTGTGTTGTCGGAATGCTTTACTTGATTGATCGTATTGGCTAGAACTTGAATGAATGAGTTTGCATCACCTTTAGAACCAGTTAGGATGTTTAGGCTGTTTCCTGAGCGTTCGCAGATTTGAATGTTGGTGTTAAAGGTGCGCCACAGAAAAAGAGCTGTCAGAAGTAAAGGCAAAAAGTTCATGGTGATCAGAGTTACGAATACAAACAAAATAGCAAATACCATGTCAAACCAATTGATTTTGGAGCCCACAGCCATGGAGTTGATGTGGGTGAGCGGAATTTCCTGAGTCGATGGTTGTAAGGGGAAAGCGCCTAAGATGAAGTTTTGTCTAGTTAGCAACAGTTTTTCGCCCTCGAATGTAACGGTTGTTTTCTTTTTTAAGTACGTAAGATAACTGAAACCCCCGTTCCATTCAAAAGTAAAATTCTTTGGGGTAGGTGGAGCTTGTTCTGCCTTGGTTAGCATGTGCGGTGCACCTCTCTATATTGATTTAACGTAGCTAATGAAAATAAATATAAGCTTTGAGATTTGTATTATTATGAATTAGTCCAGTTTAGTTATTCGTTGTTTTGTGCAAAAGGCCAGCTTTGGGCTGGCCTTATTTCCTATCTTTGAAAGAAACCTACCAGTGCTACATCCACATATTCCTAAAAATCCATTTTCTAATGATTACACCGAGTATTGCACCGAATACGATGCCTGAAATGATGCTCGTATCCGTAGAAATAGATCCAATCAGTCCAAGGACTGCTCCCCCAATAGCCCACTTCATTAACATTCAATTCAACCCTTTCAGTATGAAATAGAAGACGATTTTGGCGACTTTCCATCTATGCAGGATACTGATGACATACAATTTGGCCTACTACTCAAGTACTATAAGTAAGATAAATCCATTATAGAGTACTTATAATACCTTAAACAAGATATTTTTATAGTTTAGTAGTATTACTTAACCTTATTCATTTTAACTACCCTTACTTTATAAGGGGTGCATAGGATGTCTGATTTGTTAAAATTGGTCGGAGCAAGGATCAGGAATTTACGCAAGCAGCAAGGACTTTCTCAAGCAAAGCTTGCAGAACTGTCCGAATTACAGGACTCCTATATTGGCGGCATTGAACGAGGAGAGCGAAACATATCGCTGAAATCAATTGACAAAATTACTTCTGCACTTGAAGTTGAACCTGTCGAAATTTTTAGGTTCGGCTCGTTAGATGGAATTGAAGGAAATACAGAGAAGCATCATGTTATAGAAATGCACCGTTCTTTACTCATGGAAAGAAGTTTTGAGGAGGTTGCAATGATTCAAAGAGTTGTGCGCGACATGCTTCATACATTTGATAAAGAAAAGAATAAATAATGTAGTTTTCAATGTAATTTTACGATGATTAGATCAAAGATCATGCTCCTTAAAATATTTCTTATTAACAGTAATTTTTGTTCCCTGAAAATGAGTGTAAAACTTCATGTCACGAGTCGATTGGTTGGCTTGTACTGTAAAAGCCTGTTGGAGCGAAGAATCGTCCGTAATGAAGTAATCCCGTCCTTTCTGCTTACCAAACAAGGAAATGAGCGCGTATTTAAAGCTGGCGGGATTACAAATGCCTCCAGTACCCATAGGGAGCAGCTCAACGACTTGTCCAATGGTAAGTTTTTGCCCCACCTCTGGCTGCTCGTCCAACAATGAGAGTAGGCAAGCAAACAGGACGTCTGCATTGGAGCGTAAAGTGATTTTCTCCAGGTCATAGTGTTCTGTTTTGACGTCACTCCAAGAAAATTGCCAGATGTGAGGCTCACTGGTGGTGTAGCTGCTGTCTACATTTTTGTAAGCATGACGGTTGCCGTAGGCTTTTAGAAAGCGGTCAAGTTGTATGCGGTTGTGTTCGCCAAAGGAGAATTTGGGTAAGATGGCGCGGAAAAAGCTGGAGTAGTTTTCAAGGTCAAGTAACGAATGTGACAAACTACGGTCGTTTTCCTGGTGATTGATCGTTTGAAGCAATTCATACATGGCTTGAAGGCGATGGGAGTCCGTGATTTCGTAATGGTCAGGACGCATGAGGTGTAAAAGGAAGGAAACAGCCTGGAATCCATTCGTCCAGTCTGTCAGCCGCTCCTCCCAAAATTGAAGTATGCTAGCGGATTCTGATGGCATCTTTTCTGTAAATTCCGGCCACAGCTTGATGATGCTTCTAACCACACTGCTTTGTGCAGAGGGAAGGTCTTTCCGCTGCCAGCTCCCGAATGTCCAACCAAGTATTTGCTTTAAAATCGTTGGCGTCACAGTAACTGGATCACACAAAAGACGCTTCCATTCTTCCAAAGGATATACGGGATATCTGGCATATGGGAAGCGTGAGAGATGTGTATTCATCTGCTCTTGAATGAGAGCAACGAGGGCGCGTTTTTCTTTTTCCGTGAAGGTTAGCGTTGTCATGGTTTTCGCTCCATTTCTAAATAAGAATAGCGGCAGTATGGACATTCAAACGCCCGTACTGTCGCTTTTTTTTTTTTGATTGGAAAGATTCATTTACAGAGTAAAAGGTGCACTCTGCATGAACAGGATGCGTTGCTCCGGTGTTAGATACGGGTCTTCTAGTGCGATGTAACAAGGATCGGCTAACTCATTCACCCAACGTAAGGCATCTACAATTTCACCGCCATGAAATACAGGGTTGTCTGACAGTGCTTCATCCTCTTTTAAAATATCTACAACTCCAGTATCCTGGTCTATCGTCACAAACAGATTCGTACCATCCACGTATCTGTTTGTTCCACTCTGATCGGTTGTTCTGATGATCACACGCACAAAAAAGGCCTGTTTGGAATTGAGCACTTCATGCTCTTCCAAACAGACGGGTAGAAACTGTTTTTGATTGCGGATGAATGATCTAAGTGACACCGCCATAATCCAGGTGTTTCCGTACGATTCAGGATTATTTACAACGTCCCCGTTATATTCAATGACCTCTTTTAGCTTGTTCAGTATGTTGTCCTCATTTGCCTTTAAACTTCTGCTAGTTCTTTCAGCCATTGTTCGGCCTCCTTGTAATGAATTCCGACTTGTGTAAACAGAGTGATGATGTAGTCATTGGTGTTCATGACGGCGATTTTGTAGATTTGAATGTCACTAAGGTTGTAAAACTCGACGTATTCAGGGCAACTACCGAAAAGTCCGTCGTCTTCTCGCCTAAAACCTACGAGGCTAAGATCGTGTAGGTTATCCCCTACTTCTAGTATGAAGATAGGGCCGGAAGGCTGGAGGGAGAAATACGGATCATCTTTGTTATGGAATGAGTCGCGAAGCTGAGTGAAGTATTCTTGGATGTGTTTTAAAAAAGAGGGGGAAAGCGAAGAGTATTGCAGTGAGTCGATGTCTTGCTGGGTCTGTATGATGCGCACAACGTAACCTCCTAAAAGGAAATAAGGCTTCACTGAGAACAGGAGCCTTTCAAAGTAATAATATCTATTTTCATTTAAGGCCAAGACGGTTTTAGGGTACTTCATATATTCATTCGTTCGCTATGTTAATTCAAAATAACAGAATGGATGGGGCTTTCTGTAAACAAAATCTTTATTCTATCCGATACATACATAAGAATGGTTTGCTGTTAAAAATAACCTCTTAAACTCAGGATCTGAATAGTGTGATAGCTACGAACACATGTAAACACGAGGTAGCTGGCGAACGTGCCTTGTGCCGCTGGAAAGGAGATATGAAAGCATTTGGACGTACTGCAAAACGGAATAGGATATGAAAGTCTACGCTTATACGGTCCCTTTCAACCTCAGCATATGGAACAATTGCGAATTACCAGGGCCGTTAACGATCATGCATACCTGTATGTGAGCGGCATGCTGTCGGAAGAACAGGGAGCCGCGTGTGTTGGACAGGACATGGAGCAGGAACCGATTGTCATACGCCAGTTGGATGAGCAAGGACAGTCGATCAGAAGATTGTTTCATGGGCTGGTTACACGCATGTCCGTACACTGTATAAGGGGAGTATATACCTTTGAACTGGAGGCGGCCTCGCATTCCTACCAAATGGATATCAAGACGAAAAGACGCTCCTATCAGGACATACATCGTACCTATGATGATCTGGTCACTACAATGATTCGGAAGTACATGTATGGAGATGCGATTGATACGGTAACCAACTATGCCAAGTTAGGTGCTTTTGTTTTACAATATGAAGAAACCGACTGGGCCTTTTTAAAGCGTCTTGTCTCTCGCTTTGGTTCGGTACTTGTACCGGAGATCACGGCTGCATCACCTAAGGTTTTCTTTGGAATGCCAGAAGGCAAGCAGTACAAGGTTGAGCGAGATGTATTTTACAGGGTACGAAAAACGTTTCATGAGTTAGATACAGGAAAACCAGGGGAACGTGCTGGCGCGTATGTCACCTATACGATTGAAAATCTGCAATACTATGCGCTGGGTGACTTGATTACGTTACCCGTCGGACAAGGCAAAGAGCTAGTTGTTGTTCGGGCAGTGACAGAGTTAAGGGATGGTTTACTCCAAACTCGTTATGATCTCCAAGCTGAACGGGATATTCACTATACTCGGTATGAAAATGATCAAGCTATCGGGATTTCGCTCACGGGAACGGTGCTGAAGGTACAACAGGATTTCGTACAACTTCAACTGGAAATAGATCCGAAGCAAGACCCAGCTAAAGCTTGTTGGTTTCCCGTAGCCACCCGTTATGTCGCGGAAGAACATAGCGGCTGGTACGACATGCCTGAAGTTGGGGAACAAGTGGAGCTGTATTTACCTACACACTGTGAACAGGAAGCCTATGTGACAGATTCCTTGCGACAACATCGCCACGCCAATGGACAGCCAGATGTGAAGGTATGGAAACACGTACAAGGTAGCGGCATCGAAATGTCTGAGCAGGAGCTGATCCTGTCCACTTCCGATGGGTTTTCGATTACACTACATGAGGATACGGGCATCACCATTAACAGTCTGGGAAATGTACAGATTCAGGGCGGTCATGTAAAGCTGGATGCAGGTCAGGAACTATCACTGGAAGCTGGAACCGCACTATACTTAAAAGGTGGGGCCAGCAGTATGGTGCTGGATGGCGAGACGGACACCAAAGCCCCAGTGATTTATCAGGAAGGTACGGTAAAAGCTCCAGTTTTCGTAGCTGACCTTCCTCCTGTACCTGAGCCGCCGTTAATGAATATTAAGGCGTATGAGGCCGCACAATCTAAAGCAGCCAACGCTTCTTCCAGTAGTACGGCTCCTGCTCTTACGGCAAAGGTTACAAGTCCAGCGGCGCTTCAACAGGCCAACGCATTGCTGGGTACAGTATCCAAGCTATTAGGCTCCATTCCAGCAGTCGGAAATGTTGCCAGTGTGATGTTGAATACATCGGGTGGAATAGCAGGTAAAGTGGCGGCAACGGTTTTACAAGTATCCGCAGCAATCCCTGTTCGGAGCAAAGGAACGCCTACCTTGGGAGCGTCTAAGGAAACGGGTGTACATCCGTTGAAACATTTGGCAGGACTGGCGCTTCAAGGATTGATTAGTCAGTACGAGCATGAGCAAGCGAAACAAGCCTATTATAGCAAGTGGATTTTAGGCAAAGTATATACGAGTGCACGTCATATAGCACATTCCGGTGGCCCATTAGAGCTGGTTCAAAGCCTGCTGAAAGAGTCTAATGCCATGGTTCATGCGTATCAGCAGATTCCGGTAGATCTGAGACAACGCTGGAGAGCAAATTATGACAGCTATATGGCTCAACAAGCAAAGCCAAAGCAAGAAGAGGAATCTCAGTCATGGTGGGAACAAGCATTAGAGAAGCAAGGTGAGGCTGAATTACTGAACGCACAACTACAGTTAGAAGGAGCCCGGATTAGCAGTGAAATGGCATGGGATGCTACTCAAGGAGCATACCAAGCTGGTTTAAGAAGTGTATCACATGGTAAACATCAAATTGACTACAACCCAAAACATCCGATTGCAGGTAAAACAGGTGAAGTGATAGGAGATGTGTTCAGCACTGTAGCTGGAGTTGGAGAGATGATGATTGGTACGGGGGGAGAGGTTGGTGGTTTTCTTCTTGATGGATCGGTCGTATTATCTCCGGCTGGTGTGTTGGTGAACGTTGCATCTGCTGGTATGATATATCATGGAGGTGTGATGTCCTACCACGGGGCGTCGAATACAGGAGGAGATTCTGCTGAACTCTGGAAAATGATTAAAGAAAAAAACAAGCAGGGCTCGACCCCTCCTAAGCCCACTGATACCAAGTCGAGTAAGGGCTCGCCAACACCACAGAAACCGAAAAAGAGTGTTCCTGAAAATAAAGGAAACAAGGACGCAGAATCAGGTCCTTATTCCAATCTTGAGGATTCAAAACATGTGGGGCCAGGCAAAAATTTCACACCTGCCCAAAAGAAAAAAATTATAGAGGAAAATAGAAAACAAAACGGAGGCGTGGTGAAATCTGATCAATCTGGTCAAATTGCTACTAAGCCACAAAAAAGCCAAAAAGGTGTTACTCCTGATCAGAATGAATGGCAAATTGATCATATTTATCCCAAAGATAAAGGTGGAAGTAACAGTTATAGTAATGCCCAGGTACTAACACGTAAAGAAAACAGAGATAAATCAAATATTTTGCCTTCTGATTCATCGAAAGCCAATAAAGCGAATCCACCTTCTAAACCTAAAAAAGGGAGACCATAATGAAGCCTATAATGATAACTAAAGGATGGAATAAACACGATCTTTGGAAGGGATGTATACTTTCATCTATTGCGCACGCAATTATGGTGGCCCATTACCCTGAACTGTCCTATGAACATTCTTGGGATGGAATGAACTATAGTGTTATTGACGGAACAGGTGGGAGAGCAACAATTACATTCAGTGAAAAGTATTGTGTTGCAGCATTCCGAAATGACAATGTTACTCGTTCTGATGTTACAGCTGCTATTGATTTTTTTGAAGGAGCACCCAATGAAGTCTTGGAGCTAGCGAGAAACGAAACTTTGGAGTATCTTCTGGAAGAAGGGGAAGATGGTGTACCCATCCCTTCCATTACTACAGCTTTCTGGGGGGATCAGGATAATATGATCTCTATAGATAACGTAGTAAGAATCGTTTTAAATGGTGGCTATCTTTTAGAAAGCCAGTTAATGGAATATGATTCAGCGGTTGAATCTTGGAAGGATTATTATGAGATGACGGATGAACAAGTTGATCTTCTTAAATCAGTATACACGAGAAAGATTAAAGATTTAAGTAATGACATAATATTAACCAAGAAAGAAATTGAAGCAATTGGAACGAGTGATCCTGAGGGATTGAATGAAAGCGAAACTTCCTTTGGAGAAATTGGAATACGTTGGGGCAATTAGCGCTGGGTAGTAGATGTTATTGTCTTGCCTTATCTGAGTGATAGCGACGATACTGACTTTGGCGAAGTGTGACGCTTTCGTTGGTATCGTTGCTAAATGTTATTGATAGATATTGAATTAGTACATATAATTTACAATATAAAAAGGAAGGGACTGGAATAACATGGCGAAAAATACCGGAAACGACTATAGGAAAGGAGCTGTAAGAGATAGATCTCAAACTTACAATCCTAAAAATGACACGTGGGTCAAAAGGGATGCAAGTAACGGAAGGTTCCTAGAAGCTAAAACGTCTGATAATACTCCTTTTAAGGGAGTTAGGAAGGAAAAGTAACTTTTTAATAGAGGGTTAGTAAATTTTTATATGTGTGGAGGACAGAGAGAGTAGTTTGCCTATTTTCATTGTAAACAAAACGAATTTAACTGATTGGTACGCTAATTCAAATAAAAGCGGCGGTTGAAACAGAAGTAATTCTGCTTTACCCGCCGTTGTTTTTAGCTGTCCAATTTTGAGCTTATTTAAACCCTTTGAAAAAAATCAAGTAAACCGACATAAAACGACAAAATTTTATTTGGGTCGATGGTATTATTACTTTTGTCTTGTATTGCATAAGTGATACGGATGAATAGGGCTATATGCTATTGATTGATGATGAAAAAGTAGATATGAAGAAACACCACTATAGATGATTACGCTAAAGTAAGTGGGTTTTTACAGATCAAGTTAGATTGTAACATTTAGTTAATTTGACAATATTTAAGTATTTTATAATATTCAAGAATGGAACAATATTATGAAAATTTAATGGTTATTATCTGTGCTCTGTAGTAAAGACAGCATACGATACGATCAAGCTGATAGAGCGATTTGGCATAGAGCTTTTGTGGGCATAAGTATTCGCCAAAGCAGGAAGATAGAAGCTTTGCTAGGCTAACTAACTTTGCACTCCGCCCCTTCATATACAATCATAGTCTATATATCTTGCTTAGAGTAGCAAGGTATATACTTAGTTTTGCATGAGAAATTTCATCTATAAACGTCTTTTTGGGAAAACTAATGTATAATCAAATTTAGACTACTTTTAAATTGATTGGACTGATTAGTATGGGGAGAGCACTTTCACCTTTAAGGTATCCAGGTGGAAAAGGTCAAATGTACGATTATATAGTAGATTTGATAAAACAAAATAATCTGATTGATTGTCACTATATTGAACCGTTTGCTGGTGGTGCAGGGGTTGCTATTAAGCTGTTACAAGAGGGTTATGTCAGGAAAATAACCATTAATGATTTTGATCGTTCCATTTATGCTTTCTGGCATAGTATATTAAATAATACTAGTCAATTTATTGAAAAAATTCATGAAACTGAAGTTAGTATTACAGAGTGGCATTTACAAAAGAGTATACAATCAAATAAAGTAGAAGCTGGGTTACTCGAACTGGGATTTTCTACCTTTTTTCTTAATAGAACTAATCGTTCGGGTATACTTAAGGCGGGTCCGATTGGTGGCCTTGAGCAAAAAGGAAACTATAAATTAGATTGTAGGTTCAATAAGGATAGGCTTGCTAAGTTGATTTTACAAATTTCCCAGCATAAGCACAACATTGAACTTTGTAATTTAGATGCGAAAATATTTATAGAAAATGTAAATGAAGAAGACAGTTTTTGGTTTATTGATCCACCTTACTATCAAAAAGGAAAAGATTTATATGTAAATTTCTTTAACCATGAAGATCATAAGGTTTTATCTGAAACTATAGACATCTATTTGGAAAGAAAACCATGGATTATCACATATGATATATGTGAAAGTATTTATGATTTCTACAAACATTTGAATTGTGAAGTTTTATCATTAAATTATAGTGTTCAAATAAAGAAAAAATCTAGTGAATATATGTTCTATAAAAACATAATTGTTTAGGGGGAGCTTTAGATGGGAGAAAGGATTAACGTTTCTTTAAGAAAATTAATTGTTTGGCATGATAATCCTAGAGCAGCAATAGAAAAGTCAGAGAGTGAAGATGAAGCTATTGATATTCTTTTTGAAGTTGAAGGTAAAAACAAAATGTTGTCTTTAGCCAATGATGTTGCAATATTCGGTTTGAATTCCCATCGTCAACCTATAGTTGTGAAAAACGATGGAGATGATACATATAATGTTTACGATGGTAACAGAAGGATTTCGGTTTTAAAGCTTTTAGCTAAAAAGGATGAAAGATTAGAAAATATTGAGGATCGTATAAATGTTTCTCTAGATACAAATATTTTTGTGTATGCAACTGATCATGAAGAAGCACTTCGCTTGATAGAAATAGAACATAGTGGAGAGCAAGGTGGGAAAGGACAGATTGATTGGGATTCTTATCAAAGAGACTACGCACGTAATAATATGGGGAAAACCCCTGATTATCCAAACGCATACAAAGTTAGTCAAATTTGCAATCTATTCAAGAAAAAAGATTTTAAAAAAATACCCTATACCGATATAGATACCATATTCAATAATTCTGTGATTAAAAAATTATTTGGAATAAGTGGGAATTGGAATTTTGACGATGAAGAAACGATAAAAACTGTCTATTTTAAACTAGTACAGAATAAGCCAAAAGGCCCTTATTCAAGGTACCTTGTCAAACTTAACGAATCTGAAGTTGAATATGATAAATTCAAAATGAAGTTGTCTTATGATGATAATAATGTAAATACGGGAGATAATCCACCTCCAGGTGATAATCCACCTCCAGGTGATAATCCACCTCCAGGTGATAATCCACCTCCAGGTGATAATCCACCTCCAGGTGATAATCCACCTCCAGGTGATAATCCACCTCCAGGTAATAATCCACCTCCAGGTGATAATCCACCTCCAGGTGATAATCCACCTCCAGGTGACAATCCACCTCCAGGTGACAATCCACCTCCAGGTGACAATCCACCTCCAGGTGACAATCCACCTCCAGGTGACAATCCACCTCCAGGTGACAATCCATCTCCAGGTGACAATCCATCTCCAGGTGACAATCCATCTCCAGGTGACAATCCACCTCCAGGTGGAAATAATTCATATAGAACTAAACCAGTAGAATTATTAAACTATGCAAAGAATAATATTAAAATTGACTCGAATGTGTTTAAAACCTATCTGGATTTTGTTGTCCAAACTAACTTTAATTCAAAACATGCCTTTAAGTTGGTTATACCCTATTTGTATCGAGTCTTATTAGAAAGTGCAATTCAATGTTGGATAGAATGGTTTAGAGAGGAAAACAATCGAAAAAAATTCAGGAGTAATAGCGATGGAACAATAAACGGGGTTAACATATCAAATCTTCTAAATACACCTAAAGAAACCTCCGTGGTTAATGAAAAGAAACTGGGTGAAATTAAGAACATTCTTAAAATGATAAAGGATAATAGTGCGTGTGGTTTTATTAACAGCTGTTTTAGGGGAATCCCTTCAAGTAGAGCGTCAATTTTTGTGAATGATATTAATAGTATTGTACATGGTACTATAGTTGAGATTGATACAGATAAATTAAAGACCTTTGATGATTTTGTATTGAATTATTTAAAAGCGATGTCACGTTCAATGGAAAAATAATTGCTGCTTTGAAAAGTTGTATAGAACTGCAAAATATCGGTACACTCAGATAAAATTGAATTGTTGTCGAAGTTGAATTTTTAATGGCTAATTGTCTATCCAAGTTTAACAGGGTTATAGCATATTCAAGCTTCAAAAAATGAATTTTAATACAATAATACTGTCAAATACCTTGAAGAGTATTTGACAGTATTTTGATTCAGTTTATTTTTGTAACATCTTAGTGTCAAAATAGCAATGTTAGCTTAGATTGAGTAATTAATGATAGACATTTTGTGAATTACTATTAAGTAGATATGCAATATGGATGAACTTCATTGAATATTAACTACGTGATATATAGATAACTCTTTAAATTGTATATTTGGATTAATTTTTTAGGGAATATTTCTAATTTGTTTTAAATTATTGATTGGAGGAAAATGAAATGGAGCAATTATTAAATGAACCACTTTCTGTTTTTGTGTCTTATTCACATAGAGATGAAGAATTAAAAGATGAGTTATTAGAGCATCTTTCCTTACTAAAACGAGAGAAGCTGATTAAGGAATGGAATGATAGATATATTATAGCAGGAGATAATTGGAATGATGAGATAATCACGAATTTTAAAGATGCTCAGATTATATTGTTACTAGTAAGCTCGAGTTTTATTAATTCTGAGTTTTGCTGGCATAAAGAAATGTTAGAGTCTTTGGAAAGACATAGATCAAAAGAAGCTTCGGTTATTCCGATTATACTTAGACCTTGTGAATGGCATTCAGCGCCATTTGGGGAAATCCAGGCACTGCCTAAGGATGGTAAGGCCGTTACCATGTGGGAAAATAAAGATTTTGCATATTTAAATATTGCTGCCGGAATAAGGGAGAGAATTCGCCATTTACAATTAACAGTGCCTAAAAATTCGTTTGGAATCCAACAACTAGTTCCGGGTGATGAATGCATCAATAATGCTCAAAAGAATCTTTATTTACAAATACTAAAAAACGAGTATGGAGTAGAATGGTTAAATGGAGCTTTGAAGAATAAACCTAATACATTGAATTTTATGGCGAATTATCCAAAGAAGATTGAGAAGATGCCATGCAGTGGAGACACTTTTTATATCGGAAAAAATGATGAAATTGGTAATTTAGTTTCCCCACTACGTGGCAAGGTAGAGAGGGCTTCATCTTATAAGTCAGTTCAGGAAATTATCAATGAGTCTAAAGAAGGTATAGCTAATTATGGATTTCATTCCCACGAAGAGTTTGAAAAGTATATAGCTAAACAAAAGTATCCGAGTGAAAATGTATTTTGTGTGACATTAAAAGATATAGATTATAAAGAATTGATTATTTCAGAGGGAACAAGCAAGTTTGTTGATTTAAAGCATGGTTTATATATGCTTGATAGAGAGTATGATATCTTCATTTACAGAGACAGAATTAAGTTTGAAAACATTGATAAATTGTTACAAGACGAAGATTTTATTAAATTCAAATCTGAGCGTTCTGAACATAATCGTAGTAATCTAAAAAAGATGGATTTGTTCTAAGCTACCACCCCAAACAATCTCAACATCATCACCCGCCGAATTGTGGATTTACCGTGCCACGGTTCGCCTCCATATGCAGTACCAGTGAAGACAGCTGATAGCGATGGATTTACTTGACCCTCGTGTAGATTTTGTATTCAAACGGATATTTGGCAGCGAGAACAATAAGGATGTGCTACTGGCGTTTCTTAACCGTATTTTCACCGAAGCTGGCGAGCCGCCGCTGACTGAGATCATCCTGATGAATCCCTATACGGATAAAGATGATCCGCTCGACAAACAGTCCATCTTTGATGTTTACGCCAAGACCTCTGAAGGTAAACTGATTGATATAGAAATGCAGCTTTTTAATAAGTATGATATTGAGAAACGAACGCTGTTTTATTGGTCCAAACGATATGCGAGTCAACTCAGCGAGGGCGATAGGTACCGAGAACTGAAGAAATGCGTGACGATCAATATTTTAAACTATTCGTTCTTGAAGAATGAGCAATATCATAACATATTTCATTTGCGGGAAGACCGGACAGGGATATCCTTGATTGATGACATTGAGGTTCATTTCTCGGAATTGCCTAAGCTGGATGAGCATAGCGTTCCGTCTGAAGGCGGATTGATCAATTGGCTGTTGTTTCTAAAAAGTGCCGATACATCATATTGGGAGGTCCTGAAGATGAATGAGCCAGGTTTGGAGAAGGCGATGGACACCCTGCAATATTTGAGTCAGGATTCGGATGCCAGACGATTGTATGAGGCCAGACAGAAGTATCTGCATGATGAGGCTTCTATGCTGGAAAGTGCAGAAATGGAAGGTGTTAAGAAAGTGGCCAAGAATATGCTCGAAATGAATCTGGATATAACGACCATTGTGAAGGCCACTGGATTAACGGAACAGGAAATCAAAGGCTTGAGCAAGAATAGTTAAGGGTATTTCTATATCGAATTAAGTCTCTTTTGATTGACAGCTATGTTTAAGATGGTTTAGCCTATATTCACATTGAGGTCTTTAAAAATATCAATTAGGGCTGTGGCATCTTGTTCGTTAAGACTTAGAAGTACTCGCTTCTTTTCTTTAACGGTAAATGAAATATGCCCAGTGAGAATATTTTTCTCGATGTACACCGTATCAGGAGGGTTTAGATTAGCAGCTGACGCCTCCTGATCTTTTTTGTCATTAGATAGCATTTTTATTGCATCTTTTCTAGGGAGTGCGGGGAGTAGGGCAGCAAGCTCTTGAAGTCGTGCTTTAAAAGACTCCTTACTAATAACTTCTTTTGTTCCTACAGCTAGGTTCTCTTTTCGTAAATCTAGTGGATCACGATTAGCGACAAGAACAAATTGACTTGGTTGTTCTGCAATGCCCATAATAACTCTGCTCATTTTTGTGTACTTACCATTGATGTTAGAGACTATAGATCCTCCTGCATTCCAATATGACCATGATTCAGTAGTTGCTTTGTCAACTGTTTCAAAATCAGTAGTGTTGATGAATGCAGGGAGTAATGGAGCAGAGGACTTTTTGCCAGCTTTTATTAATATACAAGTGAGTCCATTGGATAAATGTTCATACTTATTCAACATGGTTTCCACCCCCCTTCTCTAGAAGATATATTATGTAGGGTGACATCAAAACTGTCACTACATCCGTAGAAGTTTATTGATCTCAGGAAGATTTCGGCTGGAGATGTGGTCCTGAAAGCCAGAAAGCAGTTGTCGCAGACTTTCCTCTGTGATGGTTGCTTTTTCTTTTACATGCTGAGCCTCAAAGATGACTGAGCCATCCGTGCTTGTACACATAGAGTCTGTAAAATAAATTGTGTACTCACCCACGCTTATTTCCAATGTCAATTAAATCAGTCTTGTGATTTTTTGTGAAGTACGTAATGTATAGAATGAAAAGTGTTGAAATGAATTCCGAGGGGGAGCTATGTATCAAAAGGGGGCAATATCGTGAGGCCATTGGAATTGGCTTGATCTTTTCGCTCTCCATTGTGTTGTTCGTCGCTATTTATTCCCAAACGATACCGGATCAGGACATGCCGCCTGTGAAGCGGGGAGTGTTGGATTTGTCGAATTGGGATTTCCACAAGCAGGGATGGGTCAACCTGGATGGAGAGTGGGAATTTTATGAAGGTGAATTACTGGAGCCTGCCGATTTTCGCCAAGGGACGCGTGCGGAGGTCTCATATTTATCTGTACCTGGCACGTGGAAAGGAAAATCAGCGAATGGCGGTATGAACCGAACAGGGTATGGTACGTACCGGTTGAAAGTGCTGATTAAAGATACGGATGAAGTTTTAGGTTTAAAAATAAGGAGTATTCGCCTTTCCCATCGATTGTTCATTAACGGCAAGCTAGAAGGCGAAAGTGGGCGCCCAGCAGTCGATATCAAGGAGCATCAGCCTGGAAATACGCCCTACAGTGCGTTTTTTCACACGGATGCCAAAGAAATCGACATTGTCATTCAAGTGTCTAACTACGTATTTGTCACCGGTGGTATTGCTGGCTCGATCCCATTCGGATTGGCTGAAGATGTGACGAAGCTAAACAGTATACAGATCGGCACCGATATCGGAATTATATTGATTCTTGGCATGTTTGGCGTGTATCATCTCAGCTTCTGCCTGCTAGGGCGAAGAGAGAAAACATATTGGCTCAGCGGGCTATATTTGCTGCTGCTTTTATTGGAAAAAGCACTTTTTGGCGAAAAGATTTTACAGAGGGTACTGCCTGGCCTCCCTTTTGATATTGTTTACAAGCTGCTGGATTTAAGCGAATTTGTCGGCGCTGTGGTGCTCATCCTGTTTTTCAGTTCAGTTGAAGCCCGCCTCATGTCGTCTCGGATGATGAAGCTGATCCTGACTCCGTTAGGCCTATATATTACGGCGGTTGCCGTGTTGCCTTATCGTGTGCATATCCAGGGAAAATACGTTTTCTTTTTTTACTTAATCATCGTTTTCCTATACATTATTGGCAGAATGGCGTATCTGTACATTCAAAGCCAAGGCGGCTCATCCGATCGGAAGGAATTAATGCTTTTTATTGGCGGAAGCGTTTCGATGATGATCTTTTTGGTGGACGGAAGCCTCTATTCGGAGAATATGGTTTCGACCGATCTGGTGGGAAAACTCGGAGTAGTTTGTTTCATCATCATCATGAATATCCTGCTCGTGGTTCGATTCTCGAATGCTTATGAGAAGACGGAGCTACTTTCCTATCAATTGACGGTTTCCAACCAGCTCAAGGACGAGTTTTTGATGAACACATCCCACGAGCTCAAGACTCCACTGCATGGCATCCTGAATATGACGTCTTATTTGCTGGATGATGAGGAAAAAAATCTGTCGCCGAAGCAAAAACGGAATCTTTCGCTGATCAAGGATACATCTATCAAGCTGTCCATGCTCATTCACGATTTAGTCGATGTTACCCGTTTGAGGCACGGGGAACTGAGTCTGCATCCGACCGCTGTGGATGCCAGAATGGTAACACAGATTGTATTCGACGTGCTGCAATTTGAGCTTTTGGGCAAAGCTGTGCAAATGGATAATCAAGTCGGTCCCGACGTCTGGGTACAAGCGGACGAGAATCGTCTGCGTCAAGTTATGTACAATTTGGTTAGCAATGCCATTAAACATACAGACAAAGGGTCGATCAAGGTGGTATCAAGGGTTGCCCAGGGAACCGTAACGATTTCCGTCGAGGATACCGGAACAGGGATTTCCAAGGATAAACATGCTGTGATTTTCGAATATTTTGAGCAGCTTGATGGGCCGCTGCCGAAGGATGGATATACAGGAATGGGCGTTGGTTTGTACATTAGCCGCAAGTTGGTCGAACGGATGGGTGGAGAAATTCGGGTGGATTGGTCGGAGGTTGGTCAAGGCACGCGCATGACGTTTACATTGCCAAGCGCCGTCGAAGTACCGGCTAATCGTGAAACGGCATATGCGTTGGAAGAGCAGCAGCGATATACCGATAAGGATCAGGAGCTGAATATTTGGAATGGACACGAGCATACCGTAATGATTGTTGACGATGAAGCCTCCAATATCCACACCTTGTTGAATATTTTGAAACGGCATCGCTACAATGTCGTTACCGCTTTCTCGGCAAAAGAAGCATTGGAGAAAATAGAAGAGTACCCGCAAGTCGATCTTGTCATTCTCGATGTGATGATGCCGGGGATCTCGGGCATTGAGTTGTGTCAAAGACTGCGCAGCAGTTACTCCATTCTCGACCTGCCCATTTTGTTCGCAACGGTTAAGGATACGCCGCAGGATATTGCGCTCGGCTTCAGGGCCGGGGCGAACGATTATTTGACCAAGCCGTTTGAGGGGGAAACGCTCATTGCCAGGATCCAAACCCTGATCGCTGTGAAAACATCGCTCCAAGAAGCAATTCGCAATGAGCAGGCGTTCCACCAAGCGCAGATCAAACCGCATTTTCTCTACAACGCCTTGAGCAGTGTTATTTCATTTTGCTATACGGACGGGGAAAAAGCTGCGTACTTGTTATCGATGCTCAGTCAGTACTTGCGCTACATCCTGGACATGGATTCTTCCACGCAGTTCGTCCCGCTCTACCAGGAAATGGAGTTGATCCAGGCGTATGTTGAGATTGAAAAAGCCCGTTTCGGAGAGAGGTTCGACTACGACTTTCACTATGATAAACGTATAGAGCATTTGGAAATTCCTCCTTTATGCATCCAGCCTTTTGTCGAGAATGCGATTCGGCACGGTTTGTTCGAGAAGGAAGGACACGGCAAGGTGACGCTTGCGATCAACGAGGGAGACGGTTATATCCGGGTGGTAGTCGAAGACGACGGTGTCGGCATGTCGGATGATCTACTGTACCGCATGTCCACAGGAGACCTGCAGGATTGCGGCATCGGCATTCATAATATCCGCAAGCGTCTGGACTCTCTGCCAGGGGCAACGCTAAACATCAGCTCCGATAGGGGAAGAGGAACTAAAATAACGATGTATTTGCCTGTAAGGAATAACGAAAAGATCGGTTCGGGTAAACGGAGGAGGAGCGAGGTTGTTTAGTGCGGTCATTGTGGAGGACGAAATACCGATTTTGAATTTAATGAAATATGTCATCGGGCAAAACCCGTACTTTACGATCATAGGTGCTTTTACAAGCTCGCTTGAGGCGCTGGCCAGCCTTCCTGAGCTTCGGCCAGACGTTGCTTTCCTTGATGTGGAAATGCCAAAGATGAACGGGCTGGAACTCGCGGAAAATATCAACGAAGCGTCGGAGCAGACGAAAATCATCTTCGTGACGGCTTACAAGCATTATGCGCTGGATGCATTCAAGGTTTATGCCTTCGACTATATTTTGAAGCCCGTGACACCCGCGGCGATCGAGCGGGTCGCCAACCGGTTGGTCAAGCTGCATCGACCTGTCAGCGATGCTGAACAGCGGGTGGGGCTTGCCTCGATTCGGTGCTTCGGAGGATTCGAGGTCCGAAGTAGGGAAGGATCGCTAATCCGCTTTCCGACACGCAAGACGGAGGAGTTATTCGCTTATTTCCTCTGCCATCCGGGTCAGAATCTCAACAAGTGGCGATTGGCGGAATTGCTGTGGCCGGATATGAGCGAGGACCGCGCGTCGCATAATTTGCACAACACGATGTACCGTTTAAAGAAACTGTTGAAAGGGCAAGAGATCGGGATGGAGATTCAGAAAACGAACGAAGGGTACATGCTGGAACCATCGGATCGAACGTACGATGTGCTGGAATATGAGCGGTATGACTTTTCTCTTGTGGGAGGATTTCAGGATGCGGCGCAAGCGGAACATGTATGCTCGCTCTACAAAGGTCCGTTGCTGGATAGAAAAGATTACCTCTGGAAAGCTCCGCTGGAGGAAGTATTCTGCAAACAGTACACATCGCTTGTACGCAGCTTGGTCCAGCAGGATCTTTCCAGGGAGGATTGGAAAAAGGCGGAGCAGAAGATTGATTCGTATTTGACCATGTATCCCCTGCATGAGGAGATGAATCAGACTTTGTTGAGCATCTATGCAAGCAGTGGGGACAAGGAGAAAATCGTCAGGCATTACGCGCAGTTCGAGGCTTCTTATCGCAAGGAGCTGGGGCTGGAGCCGCCGCAGGAGCTGAGAAGCCAGAAGGCGTCATATTTGGAGTAATCTTGTCCGACCGTTTTTTACCGAAAACTGAATACTGGATTAATAAGAAAGTGATTATTCCCAGTTGAAGAGTCTATTAGGGAATAGTCTCTTTTTTTTCGACATTATTCGTGGTTTTGTGAGAATTTTGTGAGAACAGTTTGATAGAATGTATTGCAATGGGGGGAGGCAATATGGGGCGAGTGAATCAAGCGATACTGTTGGGAGTTCTGGCAAGTCGAGCGTTGCAATCCCGATTTATAATCAGGACGAGCATAAACACGTAAGTAGCGACAGTAGATGGCACCAGAAATATATAGAATATTATGGAAACTAAGGCATATGGGAAAATAGTCAGTCTCTTCACTAAGTGGATTTTCCCACTGGATCAACGATTACGGGTTCTCTTTTTGGTTTGTTTTACTTGTTTAGATTCAATGCTTTAAAATTCATTCTGCGAAACGATCAGGGGGGAACAAAATGTTTAGAAAAGAAAAAATGAAGCTTGCGGCAGTGGTAGCTATTCTATGTATGATTTCAACTTTGTTAGGTAATTTTAATGCCGCTTCTGCGGCTACTACTGACATATTAAAGAAAGCCTATATTACAAGCTTCAATACTGGCAAAGTTGATGTGGTGGATTTGGAAAGCGGTACGGTGGAATTGGGCAAAATTACGGTCGGGAGTGAGCCTAATAGCGCAGCGTTCAACCCGAACGGTACCCAGGTTTTTGTTACCAACAGAGCGAGTGGAACTGTTTCGGTGATTAATCCGGCTACTGATACAGTGGTTGGCACAATAACAGTGGGTTCACAACCTCATGGAGTAGCCTTTAACTCGGATGGCAGCAAAGCTTATGTAGCTAATATGAGCGGCAACACACTGTCAGTAATCAATACAGCAACGCTTACAGTTACGGGTACAATAAGTGTATTATCACGTCCTGTAGCAATGGTAGTGGCAGGCCAGAAGCTTTATCTGACTCAGTCTGGCGCTAGCAAAGTAGCAGTCGTGGATTTTACCAACGATACGATTACCAGTCAAATTACGGTGGGAAACAGTCCGTATGGTCTTTCAGTTAATCCTGCAGGTACCAAGATTTATGTAGCTAATCAAGGGAACAATGCAGTTTCTGTCATCAACGTTGTGGACAACACGGTGGAAGCAACTGTAACTGTGGACAGATCCCCGTCGGCTACTGAGGTGTCTCCTGACGGGAGCAGGGTTTACGTGGCTAATAGTGGCTCTGGAACTGTTTCAGTAATCAATACCGCTAGTAATACAGTGGAAAATACCATAGCGGTTGGTTCTTATCCCTATGTGGTCGGTATCTCGGCTGATGGCAGTAAAGCCTTTACGGTCAATTATAGCAGCAGCAACATGAGCGTAATCAGGACATCTGATAATAAGGTAATTCAGACAATAACTTTAAGCAATGGTCCCTTTATGGTCGGTACCTTCATGGTTTCTACGGCTATGGCTGCTGGCCAGAACCCTCCTGTTTCTTCGGATGCCACACTAAGCTCGCTGAATTTAAGCGGCATTACGCTCGATCAAACGGTAACTGGAAGTGTGTACGCCTATACTGCAACTGTGCCTAACGATGTTTCTGTCACGACAGCTACGTATACAACTACTGATAGCCACGCGACAGCGGCTTTACAGCTCAATGGGGCTCCAGTTAACAATCCGATTAATCTAAGTGTGGGATCTAATGTCATTAGCCTTGTAGTGACTGCACAGGATGGAACGACGAAAAGCTATACGGTAACTGTTACACGAGCTGGTTCAAATAGTGCTGCCTTAAGCTCGCTGAATTTAAGCGGCATTACGCTCGATCAAACGGTAACTGGAAGTGTGTACGCCTATACTGCAACTGTGCCTAACGATGTTTCTGTCACGACAGCTACGTATACAACTACTGATAGCCACGCGACGGCTGCTTTACAGCTCAATGGGACTCCGGTTAACAATCCGATTAATCTAAGTGTGGGATCTAATGTCATTAGCCTTGTAGTGACTGCACAGGATGGAACGACGAAAAGCTATACGGTCAATGTCACACGGGCTCCCCGGTTGGTTACTGCTATCGCAGTGTCCGGCGCTAGTGGAACAATGTCCGTTGGAGACTCTCTTCAATTTAGGGCAAATGTAACTCCTGACAATGCAACGGATAAAACCTTTAGCTGGTCGGTAATTCCTGGTACAGGGGAAGCAACGATCAATGCTGATGGTGTACTCGTTGCAACTCAAGCTGGTACTATTACAATTCAGGCAGTTGCTCATGATGGATCAGGTGTTGTGGGAACGAAAGTCATTACGATCGACAAACGTTCTTCTAGCCGTGGTGGTAGTTCTACTACAACTGACACTAATCTGACTCCTGCACCTGTACCAGCTCCTGCACCTGTACCAGCTCCTGCACCTGTATCGGCTCCGACACCTGATCCTGCAAAGGATGTGTTCAAGTCAGATGTAGTGAAGGGTGACCTCAATGTTATTAAGAACATTGAGACTCGGATTCAGGAAGCTAAAAAAACTCCGGTTACAGCAACTCTTCCAGACACTAAAGGACACTGGGCTGAAAAGACTATTGATACTTTTGTAAAGCTGCATGTGATTAAAGGGTACAACGATGGTAAGTTCAAGCCGGATGGTAAGATCACACGCGCTGAATTTGCAGTGATTCTGAGTAGCGTGTTCGATATCAAAGGTGGCAACAATACGAGTGTTGCATTGAAGGACGTTGGTAGCCACTGGGCAAAAGACGCAATCAAGAAACTTGTAGAGGCAGGGGGAATCAGCGGGTATGAGGACGGTACGTTCAAGCCGGATAACACGATCACCCGGGAGGAAATGGTTGTTCTTTTATCCCGCATCTTAAACCTTAACAACGTATCGAAGGACATCACCAAAGGCAATTTCGATGACCTGAAGGGTTCTTATGCAGCAAACGAGATCAAAGCTGAAGCACAAGCAGGTATCATCAGCGGCAGAGCAGATGGAAAGTTTGATCCCAAGAGCAACTCCACACGTGCAGAAGCTCTGCAGATCATCCTGAATGCGTTGAAGCTCAATCCGCAATTGAAGACGCTGTTGGATTCACTTAACTAATACCGTTTCTCCGAATAAAAGGGACAAGTGTATTTTGCACTTGGCTCTTTTGTTTTTTATCGAGAAAGATTAGTCAAAATATTGCCCTATAATCTATATTAGGGCCTTTCTAAGCTATTGAGAAACTCCAGATTCATGAACGCACCATTCTTCATTCTTTTCCTTAGCAAAGTAGCTTATCACACTTATTCATGATAAATTCTAAGAACAATAAAGTGAAGATGTAATCGGGAAGGAACATGGGCACATGAAAAAGGTTCTATTCATTAATACCGGGGGGACGATCTCTTCCTCCTATCAGGAAAATGGCCTGACGCCAACCCAATCAGCTGAAAATATTTTGGCGGAAATTCCGGAGTTGAAGGAAATCTGTGAAATTGATGCCCATAATCTGATGAGCATTGATAGCACGAATACACAACCGGAGGACTGGGCTTCCATCGCCCGAATGGTACATCGTTCTCTCGATCAGTACGATGGCATCGTCATTGCCCATGGCACGGATACGATGGCTTATACGGCTTCGGCTTTGAGCTTCATGTTGGGAACCGTAGACAAGCCGGTCGTGGTGACGGGGTCACAGGTGTCCATTCTGGCCGAGCACAGCGATTCCAAAAAAAATGTAATCGACTCGTTTTTGACCGCCTGTGGCGAGGTAGCGGGAGTTTTTGTCGTATTTAATGGCAAAATCATCAACGGCAGCCGCAGCTCCAAAATCAGAACGCGCAGCTATAACGCTTTTGAGAGTATTAACTATCCGTATATCGGCCTCGTGGAAGACGGGAAGGTGGTCTACACAGAGGGCGTATTTGCGAATCGCAGTACAGTTCGCCATCCGTACAATGACGGGTATGCTTCGGAGGTATTTCTGCTCAGACTGATTCCGGGTACGAATCCGGCGATTTTCGATGCCATTCAGGGTTTGGGCTATAAAGGGATCGTGATTGAGGGCTTTGGCATGGGTGGTGTGCCCTTCAAGGAAAGAAGCCTGATCAGCAAAATTGAGGAATTAATGAAGGATGGCATGAGTATCGTCGTGACCACCCAATGTCCTTATGAGGGCGGCGATCTGACGATTTACGAGGTGGGACAGAAGGTGCTGGAAAAGGGTGTTATTCCGGGTTATGACATGACGACGGAGGCACTTGTGACTAAAATGATGTGGGCGTTGGGTCAGACCACTGACCCTGCGGGAGTAGCAAAAATTATGGCCACAAACTATGCGGACGAGGTTTCTTTGCCTACGGATACAGCCTCCCTGTAAGAAAGGGAGGCTGATTTCCGCAACAGGAACAGATAATCAGGACAGGTGACAGGGGCGCTCGGCTAACGCTGAGCCTGCCCCAGTCTATTTTGAATTTGAATAGCCATTTCTAATGAGTGTATGGCTTGCTCCAGTGGAATCATACATTCCGAATGTCCGCCAAAACATTCAAGTGCGTGATCCAGACTTTTTTCGTATGGATTGGTGGGTTCGAGATTGATCTTTTGTTGACCGGATGCGGTGTACTCGTATAATGCGGTGGGTATAAGGTCATTTTCGTCACTTTCATGAAATACGAGCTTGGCTTTCTCAAAATAGGCTTCATAGGCCACCGTGAACGGGTAGCCTCCCGGCATATGGGAAGAAGCGATGACTTCTGTGAACGTATCCTGATGCTGAAAATAGGCCTGAACCTGTGCCTGTTCAGGATTAGCAACCTCTGTACCCCAGACTGCGCACGGGTCACAGGGTCCCAACAGCCATGTGAGTAAATCGAGTTCATGAATCATGAACTGGGTAGGGATAGCGCTTAGCCCAAGATCCCCCCATAGGGGAGGCGTTTCTCTTTTCAAGGACAAGGAAATGAGTTTCCCGTACTTTTGTTGACAGTGAGCCTCATATAGAAAGGTATAGGCAGGATCAAACTTGATGAACTGGTTGACCAGAATCTTTTTACCATATTGCTGCTCAGCCTGTTTCATAAGGAGAGCGTCTTCGAGATCAAAGCAAACTGGCGTTTCACAAAATACATGCTTTCCTTGCTTCAGCGCTTCAATCGCATATGACCTATGTACATGAGAGGGCAGGCATATATCGACCACATCTAGGTTTGGATCAAGCAGGATATCCTCTATATTTTGTGTAACTTCTACGTTTAGCTCCTTTTTCAGCTTGTGCAGTTTGGTTTCATTTCTTCCATATACGACGATTCTGTTCACCTGAGCGTTGTTGTTTAAAAGTGACGCATGATACGTACCGAATCCCGTCCCCAATATTCCAATATTCATCATCCATTACACCCCTTTACTTCTTATGATACGCTTCTATTATTGCCAACAGGGTGTCAACAATCTTTGTACTATCTGTTCAATTCAGTTTAACCATCTATGGTGGAGGTATGATTGTGAGACTGCATCGTTTGATCGCGATTTTATTATGTATCGAATCCAGAGGAAGAATGAAGGCCAAGGAATTGGCATCTGCACTGGAAACCTCTGTACGCTCAATTTACAGGGATATCGACCTTTTGGCTGAAGCCGGGGTTCCGATTGTTACCGCAACTGGCCCGAAGGGCGGAATTTACTTGATGGAGGGCTATACGGCGAACCTTAAACAGTTGAATGGCGGTGATGTCATTCAGCTGTATTTAACAGGTATGGGCATTTATACGGGCGGGCCAACGGAATCGGGCTTGAAGCTAAAAAATGCGCTGCTCAAATTGGAACAGACCATGCCGCACTCTTATCAGTCGGATATTCGGAAGGCCAAAGCGCGGTTTTATTTTGATGATACGCCCTGGTGGACGGAGTGCGTAGCGATTCCCTGCCTTGAGGTCGTGAGAGCTGCGGTGTGGGGGTCTTATAAAATAACCATTCAGTACCGTAAAGCGGACGGAACCCGTTCTTCCCGGCATGTACATCCCTATGGACTTGTGGTGAAAAAGGGGAATTGGTATCTCATTGCCTTTTGTGAAGCAGGGCAGGAGATTCGAACCTTTAAGTGCGAGCGAATCATGGCGGTTAAGGTTAGGCCGTCTGCGGAGCTCTTTGAGGTTCCTGTGGATTTTTCGCTGGAAAATCACTGGATGAAGCAAGAAGCAGCATTTAAGCAGCTTTGCAGAGAGAAAGAATACTACCCAGTTGTGCTCCGGACGAATGAGGCGCAAGCTGGAGTCGTAGCGAAAAGGCTGGAAATTCTCCAGTCCGCACAGGAAGGAAGCCATTTGCTTCTGACCGTAAACATGTACAGCTATGAAGCGGCCTGTCGTGAAGCAATGGATTGGATTGGCCGGGTTGAAATCGTAGAGCCTGCAACCCTCCGGCATTTTGTGAAGGGGCAAATCAGTCAACTCCAGAAGATATATGTATAAATCATCAAAAAAACACCTGCCTATGGCAGATGCTTTTGCTTGTTACGTCCAGGCCCAGAGGAATCCGTCACGATCCCAGGCGATTTTGCCGGCATGAAGCTTACGAAACGCTTTTTTGATTTCCTTTTCGAGAGATACATGACCGTGCTCACTTATAAACACATACTGCTCTCCGTACTCAGAGCGTACATATGCAATCGCGTCCTCTTGTTTCAAGGTTCCCACTTCACGGATTTGTGCGACCATCCATGCTGCAATTTGCTGTTCTGTTGTAGGGGTATTGTCTGTTTTATCCATGTGTCGTATCCTTTCCCTTGTTCCATAATAATCTATATTATGGTTATATTGGCCTATGATAAGATAAATTTTTTTCCATTCACTCTCCATATAGTATACGCAAATTACGAAATTACCAAATTTGTCGGCAGTAGCCCCATACGGATATTCCGACAGCGGTAGATTTTGACGGTGACTGGAACGGAACAAACAACTGGGAGAATATCGACAATTACGCCAGTGGAAAGAATCCTTTGTATCCATGGTTATACTGGTCTCTGGCAGAGACGGAAACCCATTATTCTATCGGATATGATGTGTTCTACGCCCGTAATGATCCGGAGGGTGTCGCCGGACCGATTGGGGATGGACTGGGGGACCACGAGAATGACATGGAAGGGATGCTGCTGGTCGTCCGTAAACCGGGGGTGACCAGAAAAGACGGCTCCGTTGTGGATCGCTCACAGTTTCCGAATGGCGAGCTGGAGCTGCTGTTGGCAGAGCGCCACGGCAAGCTGGGTATGTATTCACCTTCTAATCAGGCTATCCGTTACACGCCGGGACGGGATTCCGTCTACTATGACTATGGATTTACGACGATTAAGGACCAACGCGGTGAGCATGTACGTGTCTATAGCGCACAAAATAATGCACCGATTACCGAGCCGCAGGGAGATGTGGGACATGCGCTGCGGGCATATGACGGCAAGGGTGCCAAAGGGAATAGCGGCTACATTTTTGAATGGGGCGGAGCTGGTGTGCAACCACAAAATTTAAACAGCAAGGATCAAAATTATTGGAAAAATTATTTATCTGATTTTGACGAGTCCAAACGCATGAATTATGGATTGAAGGCATTACAGCATACGCTGTGGCCGCTCAGAAATGATTTTTCTATTCAATCCATATCGTTAAGCGTGTGATTCGTGTGATTTCAAGAAACGGTTGACTCTGTCCAGATATATTTTAAGTAAATGAATTATACAGTTGGCGAAGTAGATTTTATTTTGTATAATTAAGGGAATATTCACGGGAATTTTCTTTTTTTGAATTGTAAACATACAAGTAATCCCTGGGGGTGCCTGATTTGAAGGAAACAACCACGATTCGTGCAGAGCTGGAACAGTATATCAGACGTGAAGGAATCACGATTAGTAAGTTTGGGGAGAACACGGGTATTAACGCAGGAACGATTAGTGCCATTATCAACGGCAATCGGCCGATTGCGATGTTGTTATTGGATCGGATCGCGGCAGGAATGGGGCTTGAAGAGGGAAGTCTCTATGAACTATACATTGAAGAATTTATACGGAATACGGCACCGAATTGGCGGCGGGTTCGCCCATTTTTGTACCGCTGTGCAGAGCTGAACAAGCTGGATTGTATGGAACAAGTTGTGGAGTTCATGATGGACTATCTGATTTACGCTCCGGCCTTGTTTGAGACGGCAGAAGAATTGTTCAGAGAAGGCAAGTTTGCGGCAGCGGCTATTATCTATAAAAATGTCTCGGAAAGCGAGAAGTATCAACATTCCGAGCGTCTGGCCCTCTGCCAGTATCGGTTATTTACCATCGCTGTCGGTGATGATCAGGACGAAAATTTATGGGCCGCCACACACTTTGAAAGCTTTGTAGATCGATTGGGTGAAGTGGATCAACTGGATGCATTAAAAGATTTGGCCAATACTTATGTTTCGCTGCGTCGCTGGGATAAAGTAGAAGCATTAGCTGATAAAATGTGTCGCAGGGCTAAAGCGCAGTATGAACAAAAATATGGAAAAACAAGAAAAAAAGAGCGTGACAAGCAAACAAAGGGACCTTTGTTTATGTATATTGTATATTCTTACGTGCTGCGTGCCGGTATTTGTGACGAACGAGGGGATTACGAAAAGGCTTTGGAATATGTCTCCCTATACGCTGATCTAAGCTGGGTGCAGGAGGATACGGAAGAAGCACGCCGCTTGAAGGAACAGTGTAGCAACTGGGCTGAGGCTAACGGATATCTGTATCGGCTTATGTCCGGTAAACTAGACGTCATTCCACAGTATGTGGCCTATCTGGAAAGAAACGAAGGCGAGATTCTGATGGGATTGTTCAAAATCATGCTGGCCGCAAATCGTTATGATTTTAATGTGGATGATGTACTGCAACGTTTCGAGAAACAAATTGCTGCATTAGCCAATCAGCATGCCAAGGTGGGCACCTATACGGAGCAGGTATCAGTCGATCTCTATGCGCGTTTTCTGGCGGAGCTGGCTTGCTACGATCTCAGTAAAAAGCGCTATACAAAAGGTATGAAATTTTTATTGGAAAGCCTGTCCTATTCTGTGGTGCTGAATGGTAATCCTGTAACGATTAAATGTGTAGGTTTATTTGAAAAATTCCGGCATACTGCTTCTCCTGAGGCGACGGAGGAATATAAAAATTTACTTGGAGAGGTAAGATCATTTCAATGAAAAAAAAGATCTTTTTTTTTCTGCTCGCGTTTAATTTTTTTATCATACTGAATTCTTCACCCATTGCTCCCCCTGTAGAGGATCCTAGCGGAGCTCACAGTCACGGGATGGGTGGCTGGTCATTTTCATCCCGGGATACTTCTGCTTAAATTAGGCTGGGTAGCACATGAAAGGTATTCTCTTGTAAAAGAGGATACCTTTTTGTATTGTGGCGGAACACTCGCGAATGAAGTCTTTTCCATTAAGGCTTGGATATTTGCGGTTGAGCAGGCGGGAACCAGACATGACGCAGATCCACCCACCCCTGGCTGTTGAAGGAAACGCCGCGTACAGAAGGGAGATATGCTGTCTGGACGGGCTTTTCATATAAAATATGGAGCTGGTGCTCATGAATAAGCCGGGTTTCGATATGCTCGAATTGACGCGCCCTGACCGTATGATCGGCTTCCCGTGTAATATCACGCAGCAGTCTTTCGATATCAACGCGGCTATGCGGCTCGACATGCCCGGATACATTGAGATACAGATCGAACAGGCGCAATTGCTCATCACGGTCACGAAACAAAGAAAAGATGATCAGGTCCGACTCCATACGGATAGAGGAGCTTTTAAATTCATTCATGGATGCGGCCACGATGTTACAGGTATACCCGCACGATTCCAGTTGGGCCGCGACCCGGTCTGCATCAGCTCTATACTCGGGAATGGTCGCAATTTGCAATGTTGCCGGGGGTTCATATGAATCGCCGGCAACATTCACCATCGGAGGGAGGCGGCGATGAGCCAGACACGCGACAATTCGGGCGCGCACTTTCGGGTTACGTAACGGCCCATCCTTATGCGTATTGCATGTGATAAATTTACGCACCGAAGCCGCTGAGTGAATCTGACTCCATGCCGTATCCGTGTTCCCGGCCAATACGGGATTGTGGATGATATGAAAAGGCGAAGCCGTATCTGCGGTATCTGCGGCCGATTCTGGCTTGGCCGCCCACGGGAGCTGAACAATTTCCACCCGGTCGAGATGAGCGCGGCCTTGAAAATAAGGAGCGAATGCCTCCAGTATGCATAAGCTCTCGTTCATCTCCGTGACCTTGAAAGCCCCTGTGCCCACAGGGCGGATGCCAAAGGCCGCTTCACCCGCCTGATTCAGCTCACGGGGTACGATGGCGGCACGACTGGTACACAGGAAGGAGAGAAACAGCTCGTTCGGTTCCTTCAGTTCGAAACGTACCATTGTCGGACTTAGCGCCTGTACTTGCTTGATCTGCCGAACGATAAAATGGTACAGCCTCCGTCCTGGCGCGCGAATCAGCCGCTCAAAGGTATAGACGACATCCTCGGCGGTCAGTATCTTGCCGTTATGGAACAGCACTTCCTTACGTAAGAAAAAGGTCCATTGCGTACGGGTAGCGTCCACTTCCCAAGCGTGCGCCAGCCCCGGTAAAATCTCACCGCTTTCGTTCGCCCGGCGGGCCAGCCCGTCAAAGACGTGGCTGGATACGAAGGACTCGGCGAGCCAGTTCAAGTACAGCGGGTCCAGCGTATATAGCTGCTGGCGGATAGGCAGACGCAGCGTGTCGATCTGCTGCTGATCGCTGCGAACCTCTGCATGATGTCCGAAGTAGTTCAGCAGCCAGCCTTGCAAATGCTCCTGCATCGTGGATGAACGCGAATGGGCCCGGATTTCATCCAGTGCGCGTTTGATGTCGTGGCGGTCGATGGCCTGCATCATGGACTGCACCGCAATGTCCTCCGGCTGAATCAGGAAGTGCAGGCTGGAGCGGCGGCCCCTGCCTCGGCGGGGAGTCCACTGTATCCAGTCATGTTGCTCCATTTTCTGAATGATCATCAGGGCATTGCGGTGGGTGCAGTCAAAAATAGCCGCCAACTCATCCAGCGTAGTCTCTATCGTATGGTTCTCGTCCCTGTCGTCAGCGGTGTGCGAGTGAAGCCGCAAAAATTGGGCATGAAGTTTCATAAAATGGTTGCTCCGTTTCCCCTATGGATGATTAAAGTACAGTCGTTTATATAAAATAGGAAATTTTACGTCGATTAATTTCTCTTTATCTTCTTATTTTATCATCTACAATAAGGGTTATAAAGCATATTTGTGGAGGTATTTACCATGCATGACAAGTTGAGTGGAACATCTTTGCCGAAACCGTCGTTCCTGTCCGCCTTTGCTGCTGCGATTGTGTTGGCGCTGGTTCATCAATATCTGTTTTACGGGCATGCGCTAGGCGTGTCTCTGCCGATTTTTGTCATTCTGTTCTACACCTATATGTATGTCTATAATCGGGATCGTATCCGGCTTGACTCATGGATGGGGCGATTGCTGTTTGCCGTGATTTTGCTGCTGTCGCTGACGTATGCGCTGTTCGATAACCCGGTTCTATATGTGTTAAATGCATTGGCTATACCTGCTCTGATTAGTGTACATATGGTGATGCTGCTCGGAGAGAAGAGGCATAGCTGGTCGGAACCCGGTATCATTGGTCAGGCGTTAAGCCATTTGTTTTATCAAAATCTGCGGCATGTCGTGACTCCGTTTCGGATGTTCAAGACAGCAGCCTTTCGGAATGTAAAGGATGAGCGCAAGCGTGTATTGGGGAAAGTGATGGTCGGCTTGCTGATCGCCCTGCCGCTGCTGTTCATCATTATATCTTTGCTGGCATCAGCGGATGGGATGTTCGAGGAACTGTTATCCGGCATACCTTCATGGATCGGAACGCTGTCATTTGGTAGCGGAATGCTGCGGCTGATCTGGACCTGCTTCTTTACCTTCTGTTTTTTCTGCTATTTGTGGGGATTCGTACAGCCTGCTTTGCGTGATCCGGGCCAAGAGGAGCAGTCGCGGCATGGGTTAAGCGAGGGGGCGAATGGTCAAACCACCGAGTATGATGGTCATTCCTCGGTGATCATCGACAGATCAAGGGTACCTTATCACGAGCCGGTAGCGATCAAGTTTGATCCTGTGATTACAGCTACGGTGCTGATGCTTATGAATCTGGTGTATGTTGTGTTCGTCGTATTGCAGTTCGGGTATCTGTTTGGTGCATGGGAAGGTACCTTGCCAGAAGGAACCTCGTATGCAGAATATGCGCGAAGGGGCTTCGGGGAGCTGGTTATGGTGACAGGTATCAACTTTGTGCTCATGATCAGTGTGCTAAAGTGGACCGAATTCGGCTCAAATATATTGCAAAAAATGAACAACGGCTTGCTGTATGTACTTGTGGGCTGCTCGGGTGTGATGCTGTATTCGGGCTATACCCGGCTGGTCATGTACGAAGAGGCCTATGGATATACGTACACCCGTTATCTGGTACACGCGTTTATGATTTTTCTGGGCTTGCTGCTACTCATTGCAGCAGTGCGCATTCATGTTCGTCAGCTTCCGCTGGCGAAATATTATGTTGTACTCGCTCTGGTGGCGTATGTCGTCGTGAATTATGTAGGCATTGATGTACGGATTGCTGAAAATAATCTCGAACGGTATCGCACTACATCGGTGATCGATAAGGAATATTTGAGTGGGCTATCGGCGGATGCTATTCCGCTGCTGATTGAATTTAGCCGTAAGGAACACGGAGCGATGGATGAGTTTTTACAAGCTCGCCTGACGAGCATGACGAGGAAAGAAACGGCATGGCCTGCGTTCAATTGGGCCGAATATCGGGCACAGCGTAAGCTGCACGACTATATTTTGGAATGAGAGGTGCTTGGGAATGATCGGAACAGATGCAGTGCAGGGTATGGTGTTGGAGCTACAAAATGAAATGTCACAGTATCGGCATCAGTTTGTTGTAAGACGGAACGCTTTTCTCGCGGAGGCGATGTACCTCGGCTTGAGTGAGGGGGAGGCCCGCTCTTATGCTACCCAGAGCATCGGTCCGGTCGTTCCCGTCACGTGTATGCCCACGCTGGCTCCTGGCAAAACCCGGCCGCTCAGTCCGATGCTGGAAGCACGCTACCGTTATGCCGGGTACTGGCAGGACATGGGAGAGCATATGCTCTTGCCGGATGATGTGCTGCGGATCTCAGGCACAGAGCGGTTTCGCAGTTGGATCAGCGATATGCGGAATTATTGGGTGGAATCGGCCCCATACCGATTTGGGGATGACCGCCTTTCACTCCTGTCTGTCGCCAATGAGGAGGAAGGTCACTTTTCCATGCTGGTCTGGAAGGAGCCCGGTGAAGAGCCAGAAGTATGGACGTACGCTTCGCAGCATGAATACCGATTCAGCCATCTGCTGCATTGGTTCAAATGGCTGAACGGGCGGAGTGAAGAATGAGAGGTACAGATGAAAAAGCATCGTAATTGGATTGTGATATTTATCGGCATCGCTCTGATGGTGGGAGCTGCGGACTATTTTACACAAGCTACACGGGCTACTGATGAGCTTATCGTTCCAACCATAATCAGTGAAGAAAGCCTTCATTTATTTGATGATACGTTAGTGAATGATGCAGACAAGTGATGTTGAACAAGAGGACTATTGCTCTTTCCTCTGCTTATATCGTTGGAAAAAGTAAGTATTCGATAGACGAGGTGAAGGAGCTATTTTTGGCGAAGGTTCCGGGGTGTAGTGGATACAATCAACAACCGGTTCAGATCAGGTTCGAGTGGCTAAAGCGCTTTGCTGGGAGTTTCTTTCCCGGCAAGGCGCTTTATATTTTTCCAGGTCGAACGCAGGTTTTTTCCAGTTCGCGCCATGTCAAGATAAATATTTCCTTATTCAAAGCATTTATGCCTATTTTTGATCTACTGATATTTTTGAAATAAGGAGGTTTTATCTTGGATCGCGTAGGAATGGTCAGGGACCTGGATAGCTTAGGTCGGATTGTCATCCCTGTAGATATAAGGAGGCGTCTTGGGATTGGCAAGCATACAGCCATGGAATTTTGGATGACGGAGAGTGGTTTGATCATGCGGCAATGCACGGGGAAAGTCTGTACCTTATGTGGCGAGCTTCAACATCTTACATATTTTAAAAATGCTTGGATTTGTATCTGCTGTATGAATGAACTGAAAAATAAACGATAAAGCTGGCAATCAGATGATTCGGTATTGTATGTTACAATAAAAGGGCGAGCGACCCACCACAAGTTTCTCGCCCAGTCGATTGCCTTCAAGCAATCGGCTTTTTTAATTTTGTATAGTACATCCGATTATATTGATTAATCAGCTCGTCCAAAACCATAGATTGCCGGAGTACATACATATGATCTAGTCCGTATTTCGCTTGCAAATCATAGAGCCGCTGTCGATTGTTCTCCAATCGCTGCTGCAAAGTTTTTTCACTTCCCATGATACATCCCTCCTTTGGTGATACTCATTTTAGGATGCCATGTGTATTTTTGGGAAAAGTGAAAGTGCATGAGGAATATGATGATTGTTCCTGTATAGAAATGTATATCTTGTACTTGAATTTAGATACTAGGGAGGCAAAAATGCTTAAAGGCAAATGGAAATTGAGTTTTTTTCTAATCAGTATAGTTCTCATTGTTGTAGTTTCAAATTACTTCACAAGAGATAAATACACCGTCAATAATGAGGATACAATTAAAAAAGTTGTAGGCAAAGAAACATTTGAACTACTAAACTACAAAATAGTAAATACTGTAGACAAGCCATTTTCTCTAATTGCTTACAAAGATCATAAGCGTATCGGAGTCGGAATGTTAACTATAGTAAATGGACAAGAGGAATTTGTAAGATAATTAGAGATTCAGGAAGATAAAAAGCAGGTATTGCAAACCATTGGACGCAAAAGTGGCTCTCCGTATTTGGCGCTTTTCATTAACAGTGAGGAAATTCTTACGCATGGCAAAACTATATCTATTACCTTTCCAAATCAGCGTACACAGACAAAAAAAATGAATGTTAAAGAAATAGCATACATCTTCATAAGTGATAATTCTGATACACGTTTTAGACCAACTGAAGTAGATATTCGAGATGGTCAAGGTAAAGTGATTTATAAAAAATAACTAAGTGAGAGTGTCGCATTGGGATTCTTAAATAAGAGAATAACAATTATACTTTTGTTGGTACTTGAGCATCGAGTAGTATTAGAAATAAAATAGCCTCTCTTTTCTCACTTCGTTAATTAAATTGTAGTATTCTGAATCTGTTTGATCGCTTGCAAAATTCCTAAACTTTTCAAATAAATTCATACATTTGATGAAGAATACTTCATTATTTAATAAAGCGGATTTTCTTAAACAGTTTAATAAGTATATAAAACCGTGGGAATGCATAGCTCTATTTAAACTATAGTAGGCTAATTCGTACAATAGACGAATTAGTTGATCAGAAATATTTTGTGCGACATACACGCTTTTTGGTTCCTGCTTAATAAATTCGTTGATACTTGATTCAAAGCGTTGAATCACATAATCTACATTAATTTGATATCGGTTAGCGGCTTCAAAGATGTTACACAAGGCTACGAGAGTTTCATCTTTTTTTGATTCAATATATGCTACATAATCTGGAATTACGCTTGCATCCCCAGATAAGAGCTTAACGGAATAAAGGTTAGCATGCGCCCATTCTTGAAACAGTCGCATCCAATGTTGAGCATCCTCGCTTGTATCCTTTACCCAACTTACATCTCCATAAGTACGAATATATTGTAGTGTTCTCTCATAGTCACCTTTCGCCTCACAAACACATGCATGGAGCAAATTTGAATAGGCTACGTAGAAAAATAGCGGCCTATTAGGTCTCTTTGGAGTTCGCTTTTTCTTTCGCTCCTGACGGTAAGCCAAACGATACTGAATTTGAGCCTTATAGTCCATTACAGATGCCCATCTATCTAGCTTGTCCCATTGGCGTAATGAAAGATATGTATTTGCTAGATTTCTTAACGCCTCCAACTGATCCCCTTCATTTAGTCGCTCAATATAAGGCTCGAGCTGATTAGCAGCTTCGAGATTGAGTGCCTGATCGTCCCCTTGCTTCGCCATAAAAATGCGGTACTGACAAAAGGCCAGTCGTTCCGAGTGTTGCTTATTCTCACTGACGGCTACGCTTCCATAAAGGATGATGGACGCTGCGAATTTTCCTTGTTTGAAAAAGTCCTCAGCTATTACAAATAGGGCCTCGGCGTATGCCAGCTTCTCCATGAGTAAGTTGACGACCTGCTCAATGCAATCCAACATGTTCAACTCTGCACAATGATACAAAAGGGGTCTGACTCTACGTATGTTAGGCGTTGCTGTATTCAAAAATTCCTCAATATAGTTCTTGTAAAAGTGTCCCTTGGGGTGTCCCAACGTATCTGTAATGCGATCTAACTGGTGAACGGAGAGTGTACGGTTGCCTGTGACGATCCCGCTTACCGTGCCTGGATTGATACCTGCCACCAGACCGAATTGGGTAATGTTTAACGCATTCTGTTTCATGAAGTTTTCCAGTTCTGTGCGTATCGTGGTTGTAGGTTCCAAGTGTAACAACCCCTTTAACATAACGTATTATGTAGTCCGTTAGATACCGATCAATAGTAGCATTTCTGGGAAATATTATATCATCTTTTAGGTCTATGGTATATACTTGTCAATCAATCACTTTATCCCTATTAGGGTCACCTGTGATGAGTGAAAAAACTTTAGTATGCCGGATATGAAGTCAACAAAATGAGGATATTTCCTAAAAAAATCTTGTTTATTGCAACTTTATGCATCGAATATACGGGAAGATTTTATCCTATTTGATTATGAAAAATATCTAGTTGGAACCGATGATTTGGACTTACCAAACCCACAAATCACTGAAAAGAACATTCAGCTTTTTTTGAGTTAATATTTTTAAAGATTACTGGCTATCGCCCAAAATCCAAATACTCTTTCAAAGTCAAATTATTATAAATGCCTGTTTCATCAAGCTTGGATGGAGGTACCTGAATTCGTTCAGACGGAGGATAGAGCGTAATAAAGGGCACATAAACATGCCATAAATTTTGGAATTTTCATAGTTTTATAGTCAATGACACAAAAAGGATTTTATGATATATTAAACCTCAAATATAAGGGGTTTAGACTGCTTTTAATCTAAAGATCTACACATTAACAATCTTCAAAAGTAACTAAGGCATCAGTTTTACTATCGTGTATGTTCCACTGCCCCTTGCCCACGAGTATACAATAATAATGAGAGTGCCCGCGAATCCTATGGATAAATCAATTATACATTTTGATTTTTATATCAATCTTTAGTCAACTGGTAACAAGTGATTAAGCGATTAAAGAAGGAGGTTAAACTTGAACCCTATATTCTATGTGTATGCTTTGTGTAGGATAAGCATGTTATCCTCTGCCTTACTTGCAGTTGCTCTGTTCAGTACATCTTCTGTAGTTAATGCAGCTCAAACTGATCATTCTTTGAACTTTAGTGGAACGTCCTTACTTAAGGTAAACGATTATGATGTCCTGTACTGCGCTCCCGTTGGTCCATATACAAACGAGGAAAATCGTTTAATGGCTCCCCTCCGTTCTGTTTCTGAACTTCTTGGCGCAAAAGTGGAATACAATATGAAGTCACAGGAGGCTGTTGTTAACTGGGGGAAAAATAAGATTGTGTTTCACAAAGGTAAGAATATGTATGATTTGAACGGCCAGTCTGTGCAAATGGATACTTATCCTGAAGTGAAGCAGGATTCTTTTATCATTCCACTTGGTGTATTACTAAGAGCAATGGATATTCCATTTGGATATAAAAATAATAAGGTTGTTTTGCAAAATGAATCCTTTAACCAAAGTAAAGTTCTTCAACATGTCACTGAATTAGATTGGGGTAGAAACAATTTATTGGATAACAATTCTATTTTGGATATCCAAAGTTTTAAATTAACGTCCAAGATAAATTCTACTGGAGAACTAGAGGGCAATTTAACTGTAAGTGCTTTGAATCGTTCAGGTTCTGCGATTAAAGAAGGCAAGGAGGATTTACACGAAATCTTCGTCTTTAATCAAACGATTAGTATGGATGCCGATCAGGCTTCTATAGATATTCCTGATAGAAAACGTCCAAGGATTGAAATAGGAAGCTCAGTTTCTCGAAGCATTTCATTTGTCACCATAAAAGATCCTCTTCAATATGTATTAGTTGCCGGTAGAACCATAAAAACAAAAGATGAGCTTAAATGAAAAAGCTAAAATATTAAGAGCGCCTTCGCTGGGGATATTTCCTGAAAGGCGCTTATTTTACTGTTCATTGACGAGCCTAAAGATTGGTGTTTGTTTAAATGTATTCTCTTACTTTGCAAATCCTCAAGAGAAAAAACCAGCTCGAAGAACTGGCTCCACGATATAAAATGCTTTAACAAAAATCATCAAACCCCACCATGTTGTTCAAATGGTTTGTAAGTAGATCCTTTTTCTAGATGCTGTATTGGAATGATCACTATCGCCACTAACAGAAGAATAGTCGCCGATAAAAGTAACCCTAACTTTTTTCAATTTCGTATACTTTATTAATCAAATTTTGGTAGGTATCTATTGTTCCCGATGATGCATATTTTTTAAAACGTTCAAATAATTCAACACACTTGATGATGGATGCTTTGCTACTCGATTTAATTGTAGAGGATATTTCCAAACTGTTGATTAAATATTTAAATCCCTCTTGATATTCACCTCTACGTAAGTAGTAATTAGCTAATTCCTGTAAAAAATGAGCGATACGCTCTGACATGAATTGTTGAGTGTACACGCCTACACTTTTTTGTTGTTCCGTTAAAGACTGGATCTCTAATTCAAACCGCTTGAGAACATCATCTACATTAAAATCATATTGGTTAGCCGCTTCAATTATGTTAACCAGTGCGGTGAGAACCTCATTTTTCTTGGAAGTAACGTAGGCCAAATAGTCAGGAAGAACACCTATATCTCCAGCCAACAGCTTATTCACGTAAGTGTTAGCCTGTGCCCATTCTGTAAACCGCCCCTTCCAAAGCAAGGTCTGTTCACCAGTCTCCTTCACCCAGCTTAAATCAGCGTAAGTGTACGTATACTTCAATGCCTGATTGTAGTCTTTCTGGGCCTCACAGACACCTGCATGAAGTAAATAGGAGTAGGCCCAATACACAAATGGAGGATTGACCGAATTCTTCTTCTTTTTCCGTCTTTTCAACTTAACCTGTTGATTGATCCCGCACTGAATGGCAGCCTTGTCTCCCATGAACTTAGCGAATATGTTTACCTTTCCCCATTTTCGTAATGAGCGATATGTATTCACTAAATCTTTTAACGCGTCGAGCTGGTCAGCATCATCAAGGCGTTCAACGTAATCTTCAAAATGAATCGCAGCCTGATAATTTATTTCCTGATCCTCCCCTTGCTTCGCCATAAAAATACGATACTGACAAAGGGCTAGCCTTTCGGAGTGCTGCTTTTTCTCACCAACGGCTACGCTCTCATAAAGAATGATGGACGCTGCGAATTTCCCTTGTTTGAAAAAGTCCTCAGCTATTACAAATAGGGCGTCGGCGTATGCCAGCTTTTCCATGAGTAAGTTGACGACCTGCTCAATACAATCGAACATGTCCAACTCTGCACAGTGATACAAAAGCGGTCTGACTCTACGTATGTTAGGCGTTGCTGTATTCAAAAATTCCTCAATATAGTTCTTGTAAAAGTGTCCCTTGGGGTGCCCTAACGTGGCTGTAATGCGATCTAACTGGTGAACGGAGAGTGTACGGTTGCCCGTGACGATCCCGCTTACCGTGCCTGGATTGATACCTGCCACCAGACCGAATTGGGTAATGTTTAACCCATTCTGTTTCATGAAGTTTTCCAGTTCTGTGCGTATCGTGGTTGTAGGTTCCAAATGTAACAACCCCTTTAACGTAACGTTTTATGTAGTCCGTTTGATACCGATCTATAGGGATATTTCTTGGGACAATCCGATGCTAAAATATGAGGCTATTCTGGAAAATATTATACCATCTTATGGATGTATTATATATACTTTTCAACTAATTACTTTTTTGTGAATTAGGGATATGCAAAGCTGAGAAACATCGAAGCCCAAAGCACAAACAACCCTGTATATCTTGGGATAACCAAGACATGCAGGGCCGTTCACAGTAAAGGAGTTTCCAAACTACGTTGTACCAATCAAATTTCTGCTAAGTAATCAAATTCGTTGCCATGTTGTTTGTGCTGTTGTTCTCAGCGTAAAAAAAGACTGGTTTACAGGTTTTCTATTTGGATTATTACATATTTTATCTCATTTTTGAACGATTGGACTAGCTGTTTCTGTTGTACCTTTCGCCTCTCCGTGTCCCGAACCAAATAAGTTCAGTACTACCACGCCAATAACAATTAAAGCAATGCCTATAATGCTTCCTGTATTGATTTTTTCTTTCCAAATGAGTACAGAGATAAGCGATGTAGCAACGGCTCCGACGCCTGACCAAATTGCGTAAGTCATATTCAAAGGAAGCGTTTTGAGAGTTAAAGAGATAAAAAAGAAAGAGATACCAAACGCAACAATAGTCAATAGAGTTGGATACAGTCTGGTAAAACCTTCTGAAGCCTTAAGCATTGAAGTTCCAACAAGCTCACCAACGATGGAAATTATCAGAAAAAGATAAGCCATTATTCATTCTCCTTTACTACCAAAACAGATGAGTATAAAGAGTATCAAGATGCATATCAGAACGAAATTGTTAAAGATCGAAAAAGATTTGCCTCCAAGTATGACGCTTCCTAACTTCTCCCAAAAAAACAGAAAGGGAGCAAGCCAACGCTGGCTCCCGCTCCTATCTAAATTTGCAGTTATATCTTGCAAGTACTTAAAAATAATCCTGTAATTTCGTCGTCCGTGTACGTCTCTGGGTTATGCAAAGAAAAGAGATCAACGCGTTAATTTTACGAAAATAAAGTTGGACGAATTGTCATTTTAAAAAAAGTCTATACATATAATTTAAATGTATAGACAAATCAAAAAAACGGATTTATAATTACGCTGTAAACGTTTTCTACTAGTTAGCATCCAATCAGACCTTGAAGGGAAGGAACAATCATGAAAAATATTTTATTGGCGTGCAGCTCGGGTATGTCTACAAGTTTGCTGGTTACCAAAATGCAGGATTATGCCAAGTCTATTGGAGACGAGGCTGAAATTTGGGCAGTAGGTCAGGATCAGGCAGCAGAAGAAATGGCTAAGGCGGACGCGGTATTGATCGGACCACAAATGAGCTTTCTTAAAGGACAGCTGCAAAAGGAAGCTGCTCAATATGGTATCCATGTAGAAGTGATCGACATGATGGCGTACGGATTGGTCGACGGCAAGAAAGTCTATGAACAGGCTTTGAAGCTGGTGGAGCGTAAAAATGGATAAAGTCAACATAGCCGATCTGACGGAAGAGCAAATTAGTTTCCAACTCATTCTTCATAGTGGAAGCGCTCGCAGTAAAGTAATTCAAGCACTGAGCGAATACCGGAATGAGAACACGGAAGGTGCAGACGATCTCATTAAGCAGGCGAAGCAGGATTTGCGGGCTGCGCATGATATCCATTTTCAAATGGTGAAGAATGAAGCCGGAGGAACCCCAACTCCTTTGTCGCTCCTTCTGATGCATGCGGAAGATCATCTCATGTCCACGGTCACTATGAAGGATCTGGTTCAAGAGCTGCTAGAGCTTTTCAAATCCAGAAATTTATAATCTGTACACAAGAGTTTGTGAAATTAGGGACATGAAAATTTCACAACAAACCTGATGCAAGTTACTTCGCGGGGAGGAATAGGCTTTGTTTGAAAAATTAAGCCAAATTTTAATACCTATTGCCGGTAAACTGAACAACAACCGCTATCTTACTGTACTGCGTGATGCATTTATGTTGTCATTTCCATTAACGGTTTTCGGTTCTATTATCGTCGTTATTATTAATCTGCCGTTTCTAAAAGGGTGGATGGGCGAGGGCAATCTGACGACTTTTCAGAATCTGCTGAATATTGCGCCTAATGCAACACTGAATATCATGACCATGTTCGTGGTCGTCGGGATCGGGTATTATCTATCCCGAAGTTATAAGGTAGAGCCGATATTTGGCGGCATGATCGCTTTGGCCAGCTTCCTGATGCTGACTCCGTTCGTGCTGACTCAAGAGAGTGGCGCTACAATTGCAGGTGTTATTCCGGTCGACCGGATTGGGGCCAAGGGCATGTTCCTCGGGATGATCGTCGCTTTTATCGCGGCTGAGATTTACCGAAAGGTGACGCAGAAGAAGATTATTATTAAAATGCCTCCGGGCGTTCCCCCGGCAGTTGCCAAGTCTTTTGCCGCATTGCTGCCTGCGTGTATTACGCTAGGAATATTTTTAATCATCAACGTAGTGGTCACTTTGACGCTTCACAATAATCTGCATGACTTGATTTATCATGCCGTTCAGGCACCGCTGGTGCATTTGGGCAGTGGCATTATCCCTACATTGATTGCAGTTTTCTTTGTTCAGCTTTTATGGTTCTTCGGGCTACATGGTCAAATTATTATCAACTCGGTCATGGACCCGATCTGGAATACGCTGGCACTGGAAAACTATGAAGCGTACTCCAAAGGTTTGGAGCTGCCGCATATTATCACTAAGCAGTTTGTGGATATTTATACAGTAGGTATCGGTGGTACAGGTATGACCCTGGCCGTGGTACTTTCGATTCTGTTCTTCCTTAAGAGCAAGCAAATGAAGCAGGTCAGTAAGCTGGCCCTTGGACCGGGCTTGTTCAATGTTAACGAACCCGTCATATTCGGTCTACCGATTGTGATGAATCCGCTGATTTTTGTTCCTTGGGTGATTTCACCCATGATCGTTACGCTGATTACTTACTTTGCCATGTCTACCGGAATTGTGCCTCCACCTAATGGGATACAGGTTCCTTGGACGATGCCATTGTTCTTTAGCGGAATGATGGGTACGGGTTCCCTGGCGGGTGGACTGCTGCAACTGTTTAATATGGCTGTCGTCTTTGTCATCTGGTTCCCATTCCTGAAAATTATCGACCGGGTGAACGTTCGTAAAGAGCAGGAAGAGGAGATTGGCCAAGCAGCCGTTGCAGGTAAGGATCAAACTGTTGGAATGTAACGTGAATGAGCTGCTGGATTAGCAGCTTATTCATTGGAAAAGAGAGAGGAGTAGAGCTGTGAATCATACCGAAATGAAAGATACAGAGAAGCAAACCATTTCATACCTTTTTCCATCCGACTTCTGGTGGGGTTCCTCAGCTTCGGCTACCCAGACAGAAGGAACCGTGGAGGGAGACGGCAAAGGACCGAACATATGGGATTATTGGTTTGAGCAGGAGCCGAACCGTTTCTATGACGGGGTCGGTCCTGCGGATACGTCCCGTTTCTATACCCGATACAAAGAAGATATTGCACTCATGAAAGAGCTTGGTCACAACTCTTTCCGGTTCTCCATTTCCTGGTCGCGTCTGTTTCCGGCGGGAAGAGGTGCCATAAACCAGCAGGCGGTTCAATTCTATAATGCCGTCATTGAAGAATTGCATCAGGCCGATATTGAGCCGTTCGTGAATCTGTATCATTTTGATTTACCGATGGCTTTACAGGAAAAGGGAGGCTGGGTAAACCGGGACACGGTCGAAGCATATGTGGATTATGCCAATACCTGCTTCGAGCTGTTCGGGGACCGTGTAGCCAAATGGTTTACGCATAACGAGCCAATTGTCCCGGTGGAAGGCGGCTATCTGTACGATTTCCACTATCCGAATGAAGTGGATTTCGGCAAAGCTGTACAGGTGGGATATCATACCCTGTTATCGAGCGCCAGTGCCATTCAGGCATACAGAAAGGGAGGCTACAAGGGAAAAATCGGCATTATTTTGAACCTGACGCCAACCTATCCGCGTAGTCAGCATCCGGCAGACGTGCGGGCCGCTGAGATATGCGATGCGTTCTTTAACCGTTCCTTTTTAGACCCATCTGTGACGGGAGAATTTAATCCTTTGCTCGTGGAGCTGCTGCGCCAAGAGGAATTTTTACCAATCACGGAAGAAGGGGATCGGGAGATTATACGTCAGGGCACTGTGGACCTGCTGGGCATTAACTATTATCAGCCACGCAGAGTCAAGGCCCGCGAAAGTCTGCCAAACCCGGACGCGCCTTTTGTGCCAGAACGTTACTTTGATTATTATGTGATGCCAGGTCGCAAGATGAATGAAATGCGGGGCTGGGAGATCTATGAGAAGGGCATTTACGATATCCTGACCAATGTCAGACAGAATTACGGAAATATTGAATGCTTTATCTCGGAAAACGGGATGGGCGTTCAGGGTGAGGAAAAATTCAGGGATGCACAGGGCATGATCCACGATGACTATCGCATTGATTTTATCCGTGAGCATCTAAAATGGGTTCAACGGGCGATCTCGGAGGGCTCCAATGTGAAAGGCTATCACCTGTGGACGTTTATGGACAACTGGTCCTGGTCGAACGCCTATAAAAACCGCTATGGCTTTGTATCTGTCGACCTGCAGGACGGAGGCAAACGATCCGTTAAACAAAGTGGGCACTGGTTCAAGCAGGTGATCGAAAATAACGGATTTTAAGGTGGTCCTCTGGACCGCCTTTTTTTCTTCATCACCGAAAATGGACTATGCCGTATGCCGCTGGTGAGAAAGTGTAATGTTCGGTATACTTACTTATACCGTAACACCTTAACGTCCCGCCTGCAGAACAAAATGAACCAGCAATACCGATGTTTTGGTAAAATGCTGACATAAAACAATTTTTAGTACAGGTGGTAGACTGATGAACAAATACGAGCGGATTGCGCAAGAAGTCAAACAGCGGATTATGGATAAAACCTATAGCGGTGATGATCCGATTCCCGATGAAATCTCGCTGGCAAATGAGTTTCAGGTGAGTCGGATGACGATTAAGAGGGCATTGGATACGTTGGTGATGGAAGGACTATTGAATCGTAAAAGAGGGCACGGGACCTTTATCGTCAAATCGGTTCACAATGGTCCTGTTAACGTTGTGGTGAATGAAATGCTGGGGTTAACCAACGTCCTGCGCGGAAAAGAAATCAAAAATAAAATTGTAGCTTTTGATGTTCAATTTCCATCCGAGGAAGTAGCGGCTCATCTATTTATTGATGCCAATTCTCCTGTATATCACCTCATCCGTCTGCGTATAGTGGAGGGCGAGCCTTACGTCATTGAGCGCACTTACATGCCCACGAAGCTGATTAGCGGTATTACCGAGCAGGTGCTGTATGGCTCGGTGTACAAACATATTAAGGAGGAGCTGGGCCTTAATATTGTCGGTTCACATCGTACAATTCGCGCGTCCAAGTCGACAGAACTGGATCGGGAGCATTTGGACTGTGCAGCGGATGATCCAATCTTGGAAATTGAGCAGGTGGGATATCTGGATACGGGTATTCCGTTTGAATACTCTTTCTCACGACATCGGTACGACAAATTTGTGTTTACCACAGTGAACCGGATGCGTTGATAAGTAAAGAATAAAAGAATAAGCATAAGGATTCGAGCTACAGATCTCGGATCCTTATGCTTTCTTTTGGTTAACCATTTAGGGGAAAAGGAGACGTTCTATTTTTTACAATAAGAAATAAAATTTTCTAACCATTGTATGATTCCAGTCTCGCGTAAAATAGCACCATCTAATACAAGATAATCGCCAAAGTTATCACTATCAAGAGGAGGAATAGTTTCATAGCGTTCTTTATTTTTGCGTAAATGTTCCAGCCTATCTTGATGTTGAAGCAGCTGATGTTCCAACAGATCTAATCGGGTTGTTACATCCAGATGATTAGAAAAATACATTCTCAGCCTAAACACATCTTTGGGAGTCGGTTCAATAGGCTCTGCTTTTTTTAACCATTGTAAAAAATCTTCTTTGCCTTCCTCCGTAATCGAATACAATTTTTTTTCTAAAATCTCTCCGCTAATTTGGATTTCGTAGACGATAAGTCCCTCATTAAGCAGCTTTTTTAATTCTGGATAGATCTGACTGTGCTTTGCAGTCCAAAATTCGCCTAAATCTCTACTGAATTCTTTACCGATATCATAACCAGTCATAGGTTCTTTATTTAACAAGCCTAGGATGGCATATTTTAAAGTTCTCATAAGGCTCTCTTCCTTATACATATTCGTCGTTTATTGGTTAAGTATAACATATTTAGCGAGTCCACAATAAGATTGATACATATATTCAAAAACACGTTCGATAAATCATATAAATACATACATGTTTCTGTTGATATATTTGAAAGTGCGTGTTAATATTAATTCGAAATATGTGAATGATTTCACAATACAACGACGAGGGAGAAGAAGATCTTAGTGGAACTTACAAAAAAGAGATGGATTATTCTGATTGCAAGCTGCTTTATTAATCTGTGCATTGGATCAATTTACGCGTGGAGTGTATTTTCTGCCCCAATGGCAGAATATTTGAGTAGCGTAACAGGACTTAGTTTAACACCGGGGAATTTGGCTATAGCATTTACGATTACAAATTCGGTAGGTCCTATCACGATGATTTCAGGTGGCTGGATTAATGATCGGTTCGGGCCCAAGAAAGTGATCTTTGTAGGGGGCTTGCTGTTTGGAGGCGGTATGATTTTATCAGGATTTGCAACATCTGTAGGTTACCTGGTATTGGCTTACGGTATCGTACTCGGCCTAGGAACGGGAATGGTTTACGGATGTACAATTAGCAACTCTATTAAGTTTTTCCCTGACAAAAGAGGATTAGTTGGCGGTATAACAACGGCTGCTTATGGAATAAGCTCAGTTATTATACCTCCTATTGCCAATAGTTTAATCAGTAGGTCTGGTGTGACATCAGCATTCATTATCATCGGTATAGCATTTCTTATTATTGTATGTGCTGCTTCTTTCTTCATTGAGAAATGTCCCTCTGATTTTGTCCCTGCAGGATGGACACCCAAGACTGTAAATGTTGGCCGTTCTATTCAGAACGACAAAGACTGGAAAGGCATGCTCTCAAGCCCTCTGTTTTATATCATGATCTTGTTATTAATGTGTGGTGCTTTTGCCGGACTCATGTGTACATCACAAGCTTCTCCTATAGCTCAGAAAATGATTGGTATGTCTGCGGCAGCCGCTACGACAGTTGTTTCCGTATTGGCATTGTTTAACACGGGCGGACGAATCATTGCAGGCTATATTTCGGACAAAATCGGTCGAATCAATACCCTGGCATTTTCTTCTGTCTTTTCGGTCATAGGACTCACATTGCTTTATTTTTCAGGCGAAGGTAGTGTGTTGACATTCTATATTGGTATTTCAATGATTGGTTTATGCTTTGGCGCACTGATGGGGGTATTTCCTGGATTTACAGCCGATCAGTTTGGTGTGAAAAATAATAGTGTGAATTTTGGAATTATGTTTATTGGATTTGCACTAGCAGGATACTTTGGCCCATCCATTATGAGTAATGTTTACAGCACAGACAATAGTTATCAGAGAGCCTTTGTCATTGCGGCCGCTCTTGGCATAGCCGGACTTGTTCTAACATTTGTATATAAGTTCACTACCCGTAAAAATCAGAAGATGGCTGTGGATATGAATCAGAAAGCTATCAATTAAACCTAAGAAAGCAATAAATACAGATAAGGAGAATGAAATCATGCAAAGAAAATATCCAAACCTATGTAAACCTATCACAATTGGAAATGTGACTTTCAGAAATAGAATGTTCGGCTCTCCTATGGGAGGTACAGATATTACAGCTGACTGCACTATTGGACCCAAATCTACAGCTTTTTATGAATTAAGAGCAAAAGGCGGTGCTGCGTCAGTTACGGTCAGTGAAGTTGTGGTTCATCCCGAAACGGAAGCTTCCCATATGTACCATCTGGATCTGGAGACAGTAGATTCTCTTGCTAGTTTTACCTATACTGCAGACGCTATTCGCCGTCACGGGGCAATTGCTAGTGTGGAATTGTCTCATTCTGGACAGTATGCAGGAACTTATCTGACTGACAAAAATAAGAAACAAGGACTTGCTCAGTGGGGACCCAGCCCCGGAGTACGCCCGGACGGCAGAGAAGTAAAGGAACTTTCGCAAGAACTAATTGATGATATCGTAGCAGCTTATGGTAGATGTGCTGGACTTGCCAAGAGAGCAGGTTATGAAATGATTATGGTTCATGGCGGACATGGATGGTTGATTAATCAGTTTTTTTCTCCTTATTTCAATCGCAGAACAGACAAGTATGGCGGAGCTTTGGAAAACAGGGTTCGTTTTGCACAGGAGGTTCTTGACAGTGTCCGTAAAGCTGTGGGTTCTGGCTTCCCAATCGAGTTTAGAATGAGTGGTTCAGAGTTATTTGAAGGCGGCTATGATCTGACAGAAGGTATAGAAATTGCTAAATTAATCGAATCAAGAGTCGACTTGCTCCATGTATCTGCCGGAACTTATCAGACAGGATTTGGTATCACACATCCTTCGATGTTCTTGCCTCATGGGAGTAATGTTTATCTTGCAGCAGAGATCAAGAAGCATGTAAGTGTTCCGGTTGCAACGGTTGGCGGATTAAATGACCCGGCTCAAATGGAAGAAATTATTGCCAGCGGTCAGGCGGATATTGTTGAAATGGCTCGCGCACTGCTGGCTGATCCAGAGCTTCCAAGAAAGGTGATGAGCAACCGCGACGAGGACATTATTAAATGTCTGAGATGCTTCACTTGTATGGCAGAACGTGCAGAAACATCCACAAGACGCTGTACGGTTAACCCATTAATTGGTCGTGAAATGGATGGAACAGAAATATATCCTTCCCCTAATCCACGCAAGGTTCTAGTAGCCGGTGGAGGCCCAGGCGGACTTTATGCAGCTCTTACTGCAGCTAAACGAGGACATAAAGTCGTTCTATGTGAGAAGTCTGACGAGGTAGGCGGTATCTTGAGGGGAGAACAGGCGATTCCTTTTAAATATGAGATGTATGAGTTAGGTGTTACTCTCGGAAAACTGGCCAAAGACGCCGGTGTTGAGATTCGTTTGAATACATCTGTTACTAAAGAGTATGCGGAGAAAGAAAATGTGGATGCGTTAATTATAGCAGTTGGTTCCGCAGCAATTGTTCCTCCAATTCCTGGACTGAATGGTGATAACGTAGCCATTGTTAATAACTACTATCTGGAGAAGGATAGGGTCAGCGATAGCGTAGTCGTATTAGGAGGCGGTCTGGCTGGCTGTGAAGCAGCAATTCACCTTGCCCAGGAAGGTAAGACTGTTCATCTGGTAGAGATGAGAACAGAACTGGCTCCGGATGCTAATATTAGACATCGTCCCATTATGTTAAAAGAAATCGAAAAGAATAACATTCAAGTTCATTTAGGATTCAAAGGGCTATGTGTTACACAAGAAGGCGTTGTTTGCGCTGATCAAAATGGTGAAGAACATCTTGTTCCAGGTACTTCAGTCATTTGTGCGCTTGGACAACGGCCAAGGAGAAGCGTAGTAGATGAGTTAATGGATTGTGCACCTTATGTTTCACAAATCGGAGATTGTGTTAAGGCATCTACGATCACGACCGCAATATATCAAGGATATCATGCAGCGCTTGATATCTGATGATCTGCGACTCACGATCACTGCCCGGCCTGTGACACTCAGGAAGTTTAAGAGAGGCACTCGACGAGCATAGGGTTCAACACAAATCGCACAGCTCCTGCTAATGGATACATCATTGCGCAAGAGCTATGCGATATTTTTTAAGGATTACAGATTGTACGGATGGTCAGCATGGTATAGCCTTTGGTGAATTCTTCTTACGGCCTCAAGGGGTTAAGGCAATATTCCAGGTGCGAAAGTTGGGTTACCAAGCAATCTGACTTCATGCACCGTTGGGGTATACCAGTTGTTCGGATTATTAAATAGCACCGCATTTACCAGATTGATTCGCACGTAGCGTGCTTGAAAATTGACCTTGTCACTGGTAAAGCCATACGCGGTATTACCCGTGCGGTCAATGGTGGAATAGTTAACTCCATCCGTGCTGTATTCTATTTTATACTTATAATACGCTTCAGATCCTTTGTACATAAACCAGGAAATATCCACTTCGCTGATTGTCTTCGTGCTGCCCAGATCAACCTGCCACCAAGCGGGCCAGGATGCAGATGCAGCCTTCCACGAGGTTTGGGCGTTGCCGTCATTCGCCAGCGAAGCTGGAGAGCCGGAGGCGGTTGAATTGGCAGTCGCCGTTTTGCCTTGCGCGTGATTCACAAGAGAAGGCAGAGTGACGTTGCCTGTCGTAGCATCCAGATCCCAACTGCTGTACCAGTTCAGCGTTGCCGTCTTACTGGAATCGTTCAGGGCCAGCGGTAGCCATATGAACTTGTGGTCGCTCAGATTGAGTGGATTCCAACGGTCGCCCATATAAATGTAGCTGGTTCCTGCGCTGCCTGTAATGGTGGCGATGGAGTGAATCTGCGAGCCGTAGGCTGCCGGGTCACCGAAGGGTGAAAGTGCAGACCAGCTTCCCGTCATGGAGCTGGCGGTGGCATAAGCACCCTGATTCGGATACCAGCCAGATGCTTGCGAGGTGAACAGGTAGTAGGTGTTGTTCTTTTTCACAACAGCAGGGGCTTCACGGTAGCCATTCTCGAAGATCCAACCCACAAATGATTGCACGCCCGTATAGTCGGCTGTCAGCTTGAAGATCGCCATCGTATCGTTGGCACCGCCATTTTTACGAGAAGCCGTAATGAGGTAGCCGCTACCGTCGGTATCTGTGAACACCGTCATATCACGGGACTCGTAATTCAGTGGGCGGAAGCTGCCTTGGTAGACAAAATTCCCGTCGGGTGTATCGCTGGTAGCGACAGCTACACGACCGAGTGAATAGTCTGAACCATTTTCATAATGGGCCCATAGCACATATTTTCCGGTGGTTTTGTTGTAAATGACTTTGGGACGCTCGATTTTGCTGGAATTCAGCTCAGGGGCGGAATTTTTGGTGAGGATGGTGCTGCGGAAGGACCAATTTTTCAGATCGGTAGAGGTATAAACGTTCACTTTTTCAAATTTCCAGTTTTCAGCATGCTCGCCGTACCAATAGTAAGTGGAGCCTACCTTTAAAATATTACCGCTGTTCGCCTGAATCGGATTACCTGCGGTATCTTTCCAATCCGTTCCGTTTGTAATAGCTGTGTTTGCTGCTGCGTTCAGCGATAGTGCTGCATCAGCATGAATGGTATCCAAACCATTCAGCGCTTCGACTCCATAGGTTGCATGGGTCACACTTGTCGTATCGGCATGCACTGCATTCGGTTGAAGCCCTGTACCGACCACTGCAAGTATGATGCATATCCATGCGCCCAGCCATTTGCTGTTGTTGATCCACTTCACGATATCATCTGCCTCCCTTAATACGATAGAATGGGCCAGTATGGCTTGTCCGGCACCTCACCTTAGATTTTATCTTAATTGGAAGCGTTTACAAGTGGAATAAATTGAAGTTTTTAGAATGGTGAAACCTTAAAGGGGAACGTCCGACCGACTCCGGCCTATAGGCGTTCCCCTTTTTGCCTACTTGCGGAAAGGTCATTACTTACACCGGAAATGTTTACGAGTGTGCGTTTTGTCATTGACATGTTCTAATTATTTAAATTTAAAGTGACTGCAATCACATTAAAGGCTACTTTATGTGGGTATACTGGGCTGTAAATGGAGGGTTACAATGGGGTGCATATGTTGAAACACCCTTTGTTCATCTTATTTTGGAGAGAAGAGGGATACAAAGATGCTGAGTGAGCAAACCATTGCAACGATAAAATCGACTGTACCTGTCTTGGAGGTGCACGGAACTACGATCACCAAGCGCTTTTACCAAATGATGTTCGAGGCTCATCCCGAGCTGCTGAATATATTCAATCACGCTAACCAGAAGCAAGGACGTCAGCAAGGGGCGCTGGCCAATGCTGTATATGCGGCTGCACAGCACATTGATCGTCTGGAGGAAATCCTTCCGGTGGTGCGGCAGATTGCACACAAGCATCGCAGTTTGGGAATTAAGCCTGAGCATTATCCTATCGTCGGAAAATATCTGCTCACTGCGATCAAGGACGTGTTGGGGGATGCGGCTACAGACGAGATCATCGCCGCATGGGCCGAGGCCTACGGTGTGATCGCTAATGTATTTATAGACGTGGAAGCTGAAATGTACAAGGAGGCGGAACAGCAGCAGGGAGGCTGGTCAGACTTTAAGAGCTTTGTTGTGCAGAAAAAGGTCAAGGAAAGCGATCAAATTACGTCCTTTTATCTGGTGCCGCAGGATGGACAGGTGCTGCCTGCATTCGAGCCTGGGCAATACATCAGCCTACAGATACGGATTCCGGGTGAGCATAATACCCACATCCGTCAATACAGCCTTTCGGATGCACCGGGCCAACCTCACTACCGGATATCCGTAAAACGCGAGGATGCCGTAGGGTCCCGTCCGGCGGGTAAAGTATCCGTGTATCTGCATGAGCAGGTGCAGGCGGGCGATGTACTACAGGTATCTGCACCGGCTGGCGATTTTACGCTGGATCGGACAGATCGCAGACCTGTCGTGCTGATCAGCGGTGGGGTCGGGCTAACACCGATGGTCAGCATGTTGGCTTCCTTGGTGGAGTCTGCTCCGGATCGGCCCATCACCTTTGTCCACGCAGCAGTCAACGGGGATAACCATGCTCTGCGTAATGAGGTGGAAAAGCTGGTCGCCACACATGCACAGGCCACAGTTCGGTGGTGTTACAGCAGACCAACGGAGCAGGATCGGCTGGCGCAGGCTTTTCACAAGGAAGGCCGTTTAGATCTGGCCTGGTTGCAATCTGTGATACCGGAACGTAACGCGCAGTATTACTTTTGCGGCCCTGAGGGATTCATGCAATCGGTGTACGCTCTTTTGAAGGAGTGGAATATCCCTGCATCGGATATCCACTATGAGTTTTTTGGCCCTGCCAGAGCGTGGGAAGCCGAAGCGCAGTGAGGAGTTTAAAAAGGCGAAGGATAGTTTCCTTCGCCTTTGTTGATCATCACGTTTGGAGTTTATATTAATGCTGTTCGTGTTACTTAAATGCTGTTAATCCTCAGACTGTTCCGTCCTGACCGGGAGGTCGCAGAAATACTGCACGATGCGGCATATACTGGCGTAATGCATCTGGAATACGGATCGAACCGTCCTCTTGTTGGTGATTCTCCAGCAGCGGGATCAAAATACGGGGTGAAGCAACTGCTGTATTGTTGAGCGTGTAGGCATATTGCAGCTTGCCGTTCACATCCCGGTAGCGGATGTTGGAACGCCGCGCCTGAAAATCAAGCAATTGGGACGACGAATGCGTCTCGCCATAAGCCTGTCGGCTGGGCATCCATGTCTCAATATCCACCTGCTTGTAAGTTTTTTGCGCCATATCGCCTGTACAGACGGCCATTTTGCGGTAAGGCAGCTCCAGCAGTTGAAGCAGGTCTTCCGCATTGCGCGTAATCTCCTGAAACATCTGTTCCGAAGCGTCCAGACTGGCTTCGCAAATCACTACCTGCTCGACCTTGGCGAACTGATGCACACGATACAGTCCGTGTACATCTCTTCCGGCCGAGCCGACCTCATTACGGAAGCATACCGATACGGCCGCCAACCGGATCGGGTCCGTAACGTCCACGATTTCACCGCTGTAATACGAGACAAGCGGAACCTCCGAGGTACCGACGAGCCATTGATCCTCTCCTGCGATACGGTACGTCTGATCCACCCCGAGCGGGAAGAAGCCAGTGCTGTGCATCGCCTCGGCGCGTACCATCAGCGGAACATCCAGCAACTGAAAACCCCGTTCGGTCAGCAGGTCCACAGCAAGTTGCTGTACTGCCCGGTGCAACGCGACTCCGGCTCCTGTCAGGTAGTAGTTCCGGGTTCCGGCTGTTTTGACGCCCCGGGTAACGTCGATCAGGCTGTGAAGCTGACCGAGCGCCATATGATCGCGTGGCTCAAATCCGAAATCGGGGACCGTACCGACCCGCTCCAGTTCTACATTATCCTCATCTGATCTGCCCCGTGGTGTATCTGGCGAAACGATATTAGGAACTATAAGCATGAGCTGTTGAAACTGCTCCTCCACTTCCCGCTGCGGGGCTTCCAGACGGTCTAACTGTCCGTTAATTTCTTTGACCCGCCGCTTGTTTTCTTCCGCCTGATCGCTCTTTCCGGCATGAATTAGTGCGCCAATATCCTGACTACACTGATTCCGCGTCTGACGGAGTTGCTCCACTTCCTGAAGCAACTGCTTTCTCCGGTTATCCAGGGTGAGCAGCTCTGCAACCGAGACCTGTATTCCTTTTCCATTTGCTGCTGCCTGAACCTGTTCCTGATGTTCTCTGATCCACTTGATATCCAACATGACACCGCACTCCTTTTCGGATAAAAATACAAAAAGCGCCCTCATCCACATGGGACGAGGAGCGCTCTGATCTCGCGGTGCCACCCAAATTGACTGGACAGCATGACAGATGTCATGACTCTCCAATCCACTTTGCTCCGCTATAACGGGCGGGTGTCCGGTTTACTTAGGAATACATGTTCATATCGTACACTCATGTATGTTCCTTGGCGTAAACGCCTCCGAGTTGGATGCTCTTCACGGGCGTAATGTCGTTTGCTTTTTTGTTAGTATACGGATTTTTGGCAGGTTAATCAAGCTACAACAACTTTTTAAGCTGCGATATACGGCCTTGCGACACGCCAAGCCATTGTGCATATTCGCCCTGCTTGGCATGGGGATGTTCATGCACAAGTTCTCTTAGGCGTTGGATTAATTTTTGTGACGATTGGTTTACTCGCTTTCCTTTGTACACAGGTTTCTTAACCATTGGAGCAGGAGTGCGACTAACGCCTATATTTCCTTTTAGCTCTTGTATACAGGTTTTACATAGAAGTGAATCCCTAAAAAAGGTCAGATCTTCGTCAGCATTACATAGGTTACAGGCGACCCCGATATACTTTCGCATACTCAAAAAACCCGTTTCGATATCCATATAAAATGCTAAAGGATCGCCAACATCAATACTCATAGACTTCCGCATTTCTTTAGGAATAACGATTCGGCCTAATGAATCTAAGGATCGAGTCATACCTGTATTCTTCATCGTGATACCCTCCTTCTTCATCTATTTTGGCAAAGCTCTTTCCTCCAGTTGGGCACTTGCCTGATCGAACACTTGTTGTATAAGCTGGCTTATGCGAGCTTCTGAGATACCCAACATGCCAGCATATTGCTGTTGTGTAGCATGTGGATGGCTTTCATATAGATCTAAAAGAAGTTGAGCCATGATCTCTTTGGGTTGAAAGACTTGTTTACGCATGGATACGATCTTGAGCATATAGTTGCAATTTTTACATATGAGAGAGCCTTTGAAATCACTTAATTCTTCGGTAGAGAGACAAAAATGACAAGACTGCCCGTAGTATCTTTGTAGTAATAGCGTACCCGTCTTTTCATCTGCAAAAAATTCAATAGAATGACCGTGAAAAATATCGCATGTATATAGGATTTCCTTGGGAATGACCAAGCGCCCTGTAGGGTCTAAGTTTTTTGTCATTTTTACATGAGGCATTGCCAAAAGACCTCCTATTACCAAGATAAAAAGCAATAAAATAGAAGTATTTATTGTTATTCCAAAAGGTGGTATCATCAGGAGTAGTAAAAACCTTTATCATATTATAAGTTTCCAAAATATATTTTTTAAAAAAATGTGTATCATATTAAAGTTCACGCTGAAAGGGTGGTATATTTATGGAAATCACACCCAAGATTAGAGCAGAATTAGAAAGATACCTAAAACAAGCAGGCTTGAGCATGACCGGGTTTGGACACATTGCTGGCATGAATCCGGGTACGGTGAGCGGTATTATAACGGGTAATCGTACCATTTCGGTGCACCAATTGGATCGCATTACGTTAGGAATGAATTTACCAGCAGACCATTTTTATGAAAGATATATTGAAGAAAGTGTGATAGATGCACCGCTGAACTGGAAAAGAATTAGCCCGTTCTTGTACCGCTGTGTGCAGTTTCAGCGCGTAGACTGTTTGCAAAAAGTAGTAAGTGTGCTGCTGGATAATCTGGGCTATCTTCCTTATCTCTTTGCATTAGCAGAAGATTGTTATAAACAAGATTATCGGGAAGCAGCGGCTTACCTATACGAGAACATCGCCGAGGGCGAAAAACAGCAGCATTCGGAACGACTTGCGATCTGCCAATATCGCTTGTTCACCATTGCGATCGGAAAGGATCAAAATCGCAATATGGACGCCGCGGCCAAATTCGAATCGTTTGTCCATCGTTTGCATGAAGCCGACCAACTGGATGCGCTGAAAGATTTAGTGAATGTGTACAGAGCATTGAGCCAGTGGGACAAGGTATATAAGTATGCAAAGCAGATGGGACAGCTAGGGAGAATATACTATGGTATGGTTCATAACTCTGAGCGCAAGGAAAAAGAACCACAAAGAAAGCTAAGCAGGCCACTTTTTGTATACATAGCTTATGCTGAACTGCTGTGTGCTAATGCCTGTGATGCCAAGGGAGATCATGAGCAGGCATTAGTACATCTTCAAGGCTATGCTGATCTAAGCTGGGTTAAGGAAAGTGACTCGGACACGCTTCATTGGTTGGGTCAATTCCAGCATTGGGCGAAAATTAATACGTATGTGAATAAGCTGATGTCGGGAGATGTGAGTGTCCTGCCGGATTACGTAGAATATATAGCTGGCGAGAAAGAGATTTTTGCAGAACTCTTAAACGTTATTGAAGCAGCCAATCGCTATAACATAGATGTGGATCATATCCTTCGGCGCTTTGAACCCCAAATTACGGCGTATCAGGAAGTTTCATCTACGGATATGTACACACAACAATTCTTACCACAGCAGTATGCACGGTTTTGGTATAAGATGGCTAAATACAGCCTAAATAAAGGTAAATATTCATATGGTTTCAAATGTTTAATCGACGCGTTAGAAAAAGCTGGTACAATTAATCATGTACTACTTATTGCCAATTGTGCAGGTTTATTTGACTGCTTCAGGGCATACGCCGCTCCTGAAATATTGGCTCAGTATCATTCTACTTACCAGGAGGTGTGGAAGGAAAATGATCAAAAAGATGGCTTTGCTCTTGACAGCAATTAGCTTTGTACTGGTACTCGTACTACCAGTCCAGGCTAAAGATCCTACCCTGGGCACATTTAAACCGCAAGAACACATTGGTGGAGCTTGATCCGAGCACTATTTCATTACCATTGACCAGCCTAGCCGCTGGTCTTTTTTTTGTTATATTTTGTTGATTTTTGATTGCTAAAATAGCGATCCATATTTCCACATTCCAACCTAAAATGAGATACATTAGGAGGGAATGCGCTATGAATACAGATGAAACGTTAAATCAACAGTTGGAAGATGCCCGGCAACGATTGCATGATCTGTACAAACAATATGGTTTCGGACATGCCTGTGTGCTTGAACAGTCTATGTTTTTGGATGAACTGATTAATCAGTACAACCGTATGTTTCAGACCAAGAAGCTGACCCAACTGATATAACCAAACATCCTCATGCTTTCAGAGCCACATCATCTACATTATTTTTCTTGCCTTAGCATGACGCCTGGTTTCGTTCAAGTAAATAAAACAGATGCCGTTTATGCAAAACTATTCCTCCTCTCATCTAACTAGTATAATCATTCTATATAATGGCTTTTTTAAAAGAAAAATACAATAACATGTAATAAAATGTAATTTATTTTGAGGTATAGGTAAGAATCGATGCATATATTAATTTCAAAAACCAACCAATGACCAATAGAACCTATCCTTTGACCTAAAAGAAATGGCAATGCAAGCTTGTTAAAAGCTTTGTAAGGTTAGCTAACTAGGAGAGGGGATTCATTTATAGGGGATTATTGAACATTTGCGTAGAAAAACAGAAATCGTGTGATATAATTATTATTGAAATAATTACCACTAATTAAAAATTTATGTATTTCAGTAATGCAAGATGTATACACCTCCTATCTACTTCAATAGTGCATAGGAATTTGTATAAATATCATTTAACAAGGTATTGAAGCTACTTGTTTGGAGAGGAGTCTTGGCTGTGAAAATGTAGTGACATACGAAGCAAGATCAATCGGGAGAGTGACCGGGTCAAGGGCAGCGAAAATGCCACCCAAGACCGAATGTGGGCATCAGGGGGGGATAAGAGCGCCCGGTCAAGAAGGGAGGGGATATAAGTGTCTGGATAATGAGATGATGGATCACCTACTTTTTTGCATCATGATCCTTCCAATAAAAATAAATACAAAGAACAATTAAGATCAGTGGGAATAAGTAAAAAGCATCATTGAAACCTATGGAATGGTCGACTCTTAAATAGTATAAAAGCCAAAACATAGACATGCTTGAGATCAAAGCTATAGTACCGCTTACGGAATACATGTATATCTCTCCTTTATGAAGTGTGATAAAACGCCTGTAAAACAGATGTGAATGTTATCATTATAATGTAAATATATGACCAGGAGGAAATCTTATGAAAAAATTTGCGATTATTCTTTCTACTTTACTGCTTTTTGTTGTAGGTGCTCCTAACATTTACGCAGCACAAAATGAAGTAGCAGTACCCCAACCTGATGTTGTTTCTACGACTATTGTGGTCGATGGAGCCTATAAAACTGTTTCTTTGGATAACGGCGATGTAGTGTCCTTTTTGACAAAAGAAGATTATGATTCATATGTAGCTGCTTCAAATGATAAGGATACCACAGTCCAGTTAGAAGCTGTCGACTCTGTAATACGGCCTTCCAGTACCCATATTGACAACACGTTTATTTCAGGTACTACAAGAGATCACCAATTTATAAATTACCATGAGGAGACTCCTTATTGGGCCAAAGCAAGTAATTATACAGTTACTAGAGCAAAAACCTATACCGCTTCTACTACGCTAAAATACGACGATGTATCTTTTAATGTCGGAGTTTCGTATATGTATTCAGTAGCGACGCAAATCCCGGCAGACCCGAGTAGATTTAGTAGACTAGGGGTTTCGGCTGACTTAACTCTTAAAAAGTACAGAGCCGTCCAGTATGATGATTACACTGGACAAAGAATAAGCTCATGGGATTTTGTTGCTACGAATGTTCGCAATACTTACCTTGCACCTGCTTACCAATAACAACCGAGTAGGGCAGCAACTTTCTGATTTTTTAAAACAATGCTACTGAAAAACAGAAATGTCACGAAGGACGTCTCCGGAATTGATCTGGGGCGTCCTTTTTAGTTCGTGAGATTCTGAATGTTCAACAGTTACACTTCCTATCCTATTCTTCCAATAATAGATAGAATTTGTCACGCCTATTGACTTTTCATATCAGGAAATAGGTTTACAAAATAATTAGAATGGATGTGTGGCTGTGAAATTCAAAGCGGCAACTTGTGGGCTCATTATTTTGGCAGTAAGTGCTAGTGTATTAACTGTTGTTATTACAAATAGTGTGCCTGCTGATCACGATGCTCCTATTCCAAATGAAAGCGTTACTTACGATCCTGTTCCCTCTGCTGACGTACTAGACAGACTTTATCATCCTGATAAGATTTCTGCGAATACATCCACTACGGCGACTCAAGATGCTGGTACAACAACTACTAGTGACCATGTCATAACTCCTCAGAGCGTGGGGAATTCTTTTAACTTTACTGTAGGAGGAAGTGCAACTGCACCAGGCAGCTTCGAGGTTCCTAAGGGTTTTGGGCATGTTAAATTGCGCATTAGGAACTATGCTAATGCCCCGGTTGATTTTACTGTACAGCACAACGATTCTGGTAAAGTGTATGTTGACGGCAAGACAATCAGCAAAAACAGTGGAACAGTTTGGAGAAGTACCGATGCAGGAATTTCGGACGGTTTGCGTTCTGGACGATATACAATTCAGTTCCGAGGTGGTACAAACAAAGTTAATGTGGAAATTTGGGGCGTAGCCGGTTCATTGCCTTCGGACGCAAAATAATAACTGACCTAAACAAGGAAAGCTCTGGGCCTCAGGTCTGGAGCTTCTTTGCTAAAGTGAATGTTAAATGTCTGTTTAATAGAGAAAGTGTTCATACTGTCTATAATATATATTAATTTCAAAAACCAACCAATCACCAATAACATCTATCCTTTGACCTATTACCCCTTTTTATAAAGTAGTTACAGGAGACTTAGTTGGTTATAATTATGTGGATACGGTATTAGAGCGCATCCGCAATGTTACCATCAAAACCCCTGTTAAACTTGCGGGTGGTAAAGTACAAGGTGTAATCACTGTAGTAGAAACAAAGCTATAGTAATTAATTCATAATGTAAAAGTAGAAGGCTTAGGCCTTCTTCTTTTTTTTAAAATATTCATATTCACTTACAGCTAAGTAAGCTACTCCAATAATCAAAGCTATTACGGCAAAAAACTTTAAAGAATCAAACGTTACATTATAATTAGGATTTAACGTTCCGGCTCCTATAATTGATGCACTAAGAAAGTAAGAAGAATATAATATAGCAGATATAAAACAAAATATTGTCCCTGTGGCAGCCCTATTCATTGTCATCCTCCTTTATAATATTATGTAATAAACCCAAAAAATATAAACATGATTATTATAATCCAAAAGGTTACACACATCAACTTTTGGAGATTATCAATAGTCCTCACACCTATTGACCCTCTCAATCATCCTGACAGAATCAAAACGAAGGATGGATTGTTTGTAAAAAAACTTCAGTCAAAATGAAGTAGTTTATGGTCAGCCAACAAATGAGGAAACGCAAGAGAGGATCATCTACAAGAAAAAAGATGGAACCTTGCTACTGTGTAAGGAAGAATCCTACGGGGTTCTTCCTTTTTTTTGTGGAAATCTAGAACGCTTAGATAAATCTGAACTATACACTCTACTTTATTTCTTTGGATGACTTACTTTTTTCATCATGATCCTTCCAATAAAAATAGATACAAAGAAAGATTAAGATAAGTGGAAATAAGTAAAAAGCATCATTATAGCCTACAGAATGGCTGACTCTCAAATCGTATAAAAGCCAAAACATGGACATGCTTGCGATCAAGGCTATAGTGCCACTTATTGAATACATGTATATTTCTCCTTTCAATTCCGATTTCATGTTTACGAAGAGAAGAGGTAGGCTTTATTTCTTATGTATATCCATTCTAATTCATTTGCGATGATGAAACTGGAAGAATATTTAAGTAATAGCCTCAATTCAGCGTCCAAAATGGGCTATAGTCTCTATAATGCTTTTTTAATTTCATGTAAAATGTAATGATTACCAAATTGGACAGCGATGGAGGGAAACATGAAGGATTTTAAAGATCGTTTACATACGATCCGCCAAGAGCAGAACAAGCTGCTTAAGGAATATCAGACGTTAATCGCCGACTATGAAGCCTCGGATGTCATTCTGGAGAATGAGGTGCTGCGGAAGAAATTTGAGGAGGTTCAAGCCCGCTGTATCCGTCTGGAAGAGCGGGTACAACATATCGAGCAGGAAAATGGAAAGCTGCGCACGGCGCTGACGGAGCAAATGCTGAGTGAGAAGGCCAATATGATCCGCATCTCGCGTGAAAAGCTGGAGACCTATTTTGCTTCCAGAACAGCAGAAGGGACGAATCGATTGACTGCCTTTGAGTACGGGGCTAAAAATCGTGTAGACCAGCTTATTCAGCAAAGCACGCATGAGCTTAAAGAGGATCAGGACGAGATTGTCGCCAGATTGCGGCAGTTCTCGGAGGAGATCCGTGAGCGGATCATGGAGCAGCGCCGACGTTTCCAAGAGGCTGAGCAAAACTTGCTTCATCATACGGCGAACGGGCTGGATCAGTTTGAGGAAGAAGAGATCAGCGAAGAAACGATGCAGAAGCGCATGAAGCAGAATCAGTTCGAAATGAAGCTGGGCTTAAACTGGATCAACAAGCTGGGGATTTTGCTCATTATTTTAGGTGTAGGAGCTGCCTTTAAATATTCATATTCCAACTGGTTTACAGGAAATATGAAGGGCGTAGCCTTCTTTCTGTTAGGAGCGCTGATGCTGGGCGGCGGCGAGTGGTTGTACCGCAAACAGAAGCAGACCTTTGCGCTCGGGATATTGGGCGGCGGTATTTCGGTGCTGTACGGGTCGATTTTTTACAGCTACTTCTTACTGGGAATTATAGGGATGTATACAGGCATTGGTCTATCTGTGCTGGTTACAGTGACTGCTGTGCTGCTGTCGTTAAGGTATGAATCCCGAACGATTTGTTCTTTTGGATTGGTAGGGGGATATCTCCCGTTGTTTTCCTATATGGCGGCGAACGGGCTGGAAGGGAACGCGGTTTACATTGCCATGGGCTACCTGTTCCTGCTGAACCTGCTAATTCTGCTCGTATCCTTCCGCAAACGCTGGGTCGTCGTGCAATATATCAGTTTTCTGCTGAATACGCCTCTGATGATTGTACTGGTATGGTTGTCGGATAGCACGGCTGCAAGCATGTTGTATGCAGTTATTACATTTGCAATGTACCTCGGGATGACACTATGGGTACCGTTCCAATTGAAAGAAAAGCTATCCTGGCTGGATTTCTCTCTGCTGGCTCTGAACACAGTCGTAAGCTGTGCCGTGCTGTACTCTCTGTTCGACGATGCGGGCCTGGATGATTACAAAGGCTTGCTGGCACTCGTCTTTTGCCTGGTATACGGGGGCTTGGCGCAATGGGTCAGCCGATTTATTCCGGAAGAGAAACAGACGAAGGTGTTATTTTATGCTACCTCCCTGACCTTCGCCATTCTGATGATTCCGTTCCAGTTTGGAGTCAAATGGCTGTCGATGGGCTGGCTAATCGAGTCCGTTCTCCTGACGTTGTATGGAAACCGTTATCGGTTGAAGGAATTGGAGCGGGCTGGCTGGGGCATTTTATTACTGTGTCTGGGTGCGTTCTTTTTCGTCGATTTTCCTATATATCTGCTGTCCGGATTTGAGACGGACTATTTTGGGCTTAAATATACGCTCATTACGCTGGGTATGCTGATCGTTACCGTCTTTTATGCGATTCAATTCAGCCGCCCGGATGCTTTCAAAACCAATCGTTTGTACGAAATGCGTATTATGCAAGGGTTTAAATATGTAGCTTTGGTGAACGTGTATGGTTATTTGCTGTATGAGGCCGGGCATTGGTATAACATCGTCGTACCGGAAGAATTCACACATTATTCCTTTTACAAAGCGCTGTTATATACCTGTGTATCGCTGGTTTTGGCTTATTTCCTGCCTAAGGTGAAGTTGCTGTACGATCGGGTGATTAAATACTACAGCCTGGCTCTATACATCATAGGCTATGCGTTGGGACTGTTGGTTACCGTAGCGGTTCCGACCTTGCATGAAAATTACGCGCAAAATACGGCTGCTGATTATGTAGCGTTGACGGTACTCGCAGCTTTTAATGTATTGGTCTTCTTCAGCAGCAGGGATTTCCTGAACGCTTTGATGACACGCCATTATAGAAGCACAGAGTTGTATCCGGTCATTATGGGTGTATACTTGTTGGGTATTATTACTGCCTTCCTCGGAGTTCAGTTCCGTCTGGGGGATGCAGGTCTCGCATTCAGTCTGGTATATCTATTGCTGGCGATTCTGTATATCGTATACGGCTTCCTCAAGCGGGTAGTCTACATTCGCAGATTTGGTCTGGGATTAACTTTGCTATCGACAGGTAAGCTACTGCTGTATGACCTGCATCTGTTAACGACAGGAAGCACGATCGTAGCTTACTTCTCCTTTGGTGTGGTATTGTTGGCGATTTCGTATATTTATCAAAAAGTATCTAACCGCATGGGAGAGACCCTAATTAAGAAGGAAGTAGAAGAAAAAATGTAGGTTTTTGTTGTATTTTGTAGATAAACAACATTCTGAAAATAAATTCGAAGATAGTGAAATAATTGCATGACCTTTACATCCTACTTACGCTATAATGAGTAAAAATTATTCATGTACGCATGCTAATGTTTGCGGAAGTAGAGAGAATGAGGGGGATATAATGAATTTGAGCAAGGGGCAGAATAGCCTGAACGATAAAAATGAACGCTTCTCGTCAGCCGGGTTCATATTGGCAGCGATCGGGAGTGCGGCAGGACTAGGTAATATTTGGAAATTCCCATATATTACTGGACAGTATGGCGGAGCTGCATTTTTCTTGTTGTTTATTGTCTGCCTGTTGCTGGTTGGTTTGCCTGTATTGCTGGCTGAGCTGGCGCTTGGCCGAGCGGGCCGAGGAAGTGCTGCTTCTGCAATGGTAAAAGTAGGTGGTCATCCGATTTGGGGCAAGATGAGCATCATGTTTGTTATCGTGCCGTTTGTTATTTTATCGTTCTATGCCATTGTAGGAGGCTGGACACTGCATTATGCTGTAGAGGCATTTAGCGGAAATCTGTTTTCAAATAAGGATTTTGCTGGACAGTTTGCTTCCTTTTCTTCCGGCTACGCTCCGTTGGTTTGGCTGTTAGTCGTTTTTGCATTTACGGCAGTCGTGGTTACCCTTGGGGTATCGAACGGGATTGAAAAGTTCAATAAAATTTTGATTCCTGCCAAGGTTATTCTGTTGCTCGTGTTAATGATAAATGCTCTTATGCTGCCAGGCTCTGGTGCGGGTGTATCCTTCTTTCTGAATCCTGACTTCTCTAAGCTTAGTATAGAGTCTGCATTGGTTGCTTTGGGACATGCCTTCTTCTCGCTCTCACTGGGGATGGGGATTATGGTCACGTACGGTGCTTATGTGGATCGTCGCCAATCGCTGGGTGGAGCCATGCTGGCAGTTGGTGGCGGGGATTTAATTTATGCGTTTATCGCAGGTATGATTATTTTCCCTACAACCTTCTCCTTTGGTATTAACCCGGCTCAAGGGCCGTCTCTGGTCTTTATTGCTTTACCGGCTGCGTTCTCTGCCATGCCTTTCGGCGCTTTCTTCGGCGGTTTGTTCTTCGTACTGCTGGCGGTTGCTGCATTAGGTTCTATGGTATCCTTGCTGGAAGTACCCGTAGCCTATGTTATGGAGCGGTTCCGTTGGAGCCGGGTTCGCTCGGTTATCGTCGTATCTGTCCTGTGCCTGTTGCTGGGTATCCCTTCTGCATTGTCCATGGGACTGGTTCCGGAATTAAAAGTTGGCGGCAAATCATTCTTCGATTTCGTTGACTTCACAGCTTCCAACATCTTCTTGCCATTAGGCGGCTTGTTGATTGTTATATTCACAGGCTACTATTGGAAGACTGCGGGTGAGCAGGCGAATCTCAAACCCTTCTGGTTCCGCATATGGCTGTTCGGCCTTCGGTATATTGCGCCGATCCTGATGTTGCTGGTATTCCTGCATACCTCAGGCATCATCAAATTTTAAGCTAAAATCAACAAAAAGGCATTTCCTTCCTAAGGGAAGAGATGCCTTTTTTTGTATATCTATCAGTGGTTACCTAACTGTGGAAAGGAGTGATATAATAAAAACATTGTCATTAATTTTAACTTCATTGAAATCATTACGAATATGAAGTTCTATATAATGAACGAAAAGGCTACAGAGCATCGCACAAAACGATGTGCAGGAGAGGGAAAGGGCAGAAGAGCATTGAAACAGACAGGGAACTTGAATTTGCATGAAGGATGGCGGCTTAAATGAAGTCTAATCCGTTGCCATCACAACGTCGTTATATGCCGGGACTGGACGGGTTAAGAGCGCTGGCGGTCATCGCAGTCATTGTGTATCATCTGAATCCGGATTGGTTGCCTGGAGGCTTGTTGGGTGTAGGTGTTTTTTTTACGTTGTCGGGGTATTTAATCACGGATATTCTGGTCAGTCAGTGGGATACATATCATAGTTTCAAAATGAAAGATTTCTGGTTGCGTCGGGCCAGAAGGCTGCTGCCTGCCATGCTGACGGTTGTAGCTGTTATTGTCCTGTGCTCGTTGCTTTTCGATCCGTCACGGCTTGCAGCCTTGCGCGGAGATGTGCCTGCCGCATTGGTATATATGAGCAACTGGTGGTTTATTTTTCATCAGGTCTCGTATTTTGATAGTTTTGGTCCGCCTTCACCGCTTGGACATCTGTGGTCGCTGGCGGTGGAGGAACAATTCTATATCCTGTGGCCGTTGTTGCTGGCGCTTGGGCTGAAATACATGCCCAAGCGTATTGTGCTCGCAGGCTGGGTAACTTGCCTGGCGTTGACCTCTGCGCTGCTGATGGCAGTGATTTACGTGCCGGGAACTGATCCGAGCCGGGTGTATTATGGCACGGATACGCGTGGATTCGCCCTGCTGATCGGTGCCGCGCTTGCCTTGGTATGGCCTAGTAGCAAGCTGAAAGGGCAAGCATCTGCCAAGGCACGGTTGCTGTTGGACGGCATCGGGGCTGTAAGCCTGCTACTGCTGTGTCACTGGGCATGGGCCTCAAATGAATATGACCCTTCTTTGTATCGGGGTGGCTTACTGGGCATAGCTTTGGTCACTGCTATTGTGGTCGCAGTGTTAGCGCATCCGGTGAGCCATCTGGGGAAGCTGCTTGGACTCAAGCCGCTGCGCTGGATCGGTGCCCGTTCCTACGGGCTATACCTGTGGCATGTTCCGATTATCACCCTGACGACACCGCAGGTGGATACCGAGGGTGTGCATGTGCTACGAATCATTTTACAACTATTAGCAACGGTACTGCTGGCTTCCCTCTCCTTTAAATATATCGAGGAACCGATCCGGCACGGAGGCTTCCGTCGTTGGGCTGCAGGAATCCGTACAGCGGTTCGCAGACAGGCACGCTGGAGGTGGATGCCTGCAACCGCGGCATCTATGCTTTTTATAGGAGTTCTTATAGGCACCATTCACCTGTACGTGGCGTCTACTGACGCAACCACGCAGGCAGCAGCGGCGAATGAAGAGAATCCAAGCGGGAAGACGAAGGCGATGCCGCCGCTTCACGGAACCGTATCTGTGGCTTCGAAGGAGCCGAAAGCCAAGCCGCAAGTATCCGGGGGCAACAACGTGCAGGACAAAACTAAGGTCCAGGCTCTAGCCCAAACGCCAAAGAATACGGAGACCAAAGCTGGCACTACGGATGGGACTAAGGTTCAGTCGGATACTTCGACTCAACAAGCTACGCCCAAAGCAGATGATGGCTCAGGTGTGACCGCGATTGGGGATTCTGTCATGCTGGATGTGCAGGCGTACATTCAGCAAGCTTTTCCAGGCGCGGTTGTAGACGGGCGCATCGGACGACAGATGGCGGAAGCGCCTGCTGTGCTGGAGCAGTTGAGACAGAATGGACAGCTGGGGAAGACAGTCATTATTGAGCTGGGCACAAACGGCGCTTTTACCAAGGATCAATTGACCGATTTGCTCGCCAGTCTGAAGGATGCGAAGCGTATTATCCTCGTGAATACCCGTGTCCCGCGTCCGTGGGAGAGCATCGTGAACAGGCATCTTGCAGAAGCTGCGTCCCAGGATACACGGATTACGATGATCGACTGGTACGGAGCCAGCTCGGGCAAAAACTCGTATTTTGAACATGATGGAGTTCATTTGAAGCCCAAAGGCGCCAAAGCCTATGCATCTTTGTTGGCTCAGGCTTTGACGAAGCAATCTTAAATAGCAATCGTTGTCAGGTAGCTGTGATGCGCAAATATCACGGCTCCTTTTTATTCTATTGAGCTAGCCTAAAGGGTAACAACTCTTTGCTATTTGGCTACAATTTTTTCAATTTTCATTTTACTTATTTATGGTAAGGTTACCTAGACGAACATGCCTGGTTTCGGGAAATATTAATTGTGGTGGGGGTACATAAGCTAATGGAAAAGAGTTACACACATAGCAGGACAAGAGAGCATCGCTTGAAGAGAAACAAAAGAAGATTGCTATTCGTTGCTATTTTATTATTCGTGATCGGTTGTATTACGCTCATTGTGCTAAAGGTGTCAGATAGCAAACCACCAGCCCAAACACTGGAGCAAGCTAAAAAAACAGATACCGTATCCAATGCCAAACCAACAGGTAAACCGACTGCCGAATCGAATGTTAAAGCAGCTTCACATAAAGACGAGGCCGGAGTGGAAGACGTAGCCTTTGTCGAAAAATATTTAAACCAACAAATGCTGGGGCAGATGCCTGATGGAGCCGATGGTAAAAAAGTAGCTTATTTATCTTTTGATGATGGGCCATCCGTGACTGTGACACCTCAAATATTGGATATTCTTAAAAAACAGAAGGTTAAGGCAACCTTTTTTGTCGTAGGCAAGGAAGCAGATGAGAATGAACATACGAAGAACATCATCAAAAGAATTGTTGCAGAAGGTCACGCTATAGGGAACCATACGTATTCACACAACTATAAGTATTTATATCCTCACAAGGCTGTAAGTACGAACAACGTTATGCAGGATATTGAAAAGAATAACCAAACCTTAAGAAGTATTCTGGGTCCGGATTTCTCCACAAGAGCGATCCGATTCCCCGGAGGTCATATGACGTGGAAGAAAAACGATCCCAAGGGTATGGGCGCATTAGATGCAGCTTTACTAAAAAAGGATTACCACCAAGTGGACTGGAATGTATTAACTAAAGATGCAGAGGGACGATCCAAGAAAGCGAACGGACTCATAAACCAATTCATAAAGACTGTTAAGGGTCGAGAAAAAGCCGTGATATTAATGCATGATACCTATGGTAAGGAAGAAACAGCAAAAGCCTTGCCGACAATCATAGAATATTTAAAAAAGCAGGGATATGAATTTAAGATTATGAAGTGAATATATGTTTAGGTTGCTTCCTTTTCGAAAACTACCTATACTATAAGTAGAGAAGTAAAGAAACAAAGAAAATTTGTTTCTCGGAATAGAATGGGTGGAAAAGGGGGAGTATACTATGGTAATAGCTAATGAGGCGGTGGAACGAGTGGAGTGGAAACGTGCGCGTGTCTCGCAAAAACGCCAAGTCACAATACCTCAAAAACTGTATGAACAGGCTGGAATTAAGGATGAAGTGGAATTCGGGATCAAAGGAAATAACATCATTATTCGTCCTGTACGTGAAAATACTGCGAATGACAATTTTTCTGATCTTATCTTAGCTGATCTCATTAAGGAAGGGTACAAGGATCAGGAACTGCTTCAAAAATTCCGTGAAAGACAGGCTGAGCTTCACGGGGCTGTAAAGTCATTAATTGCTGAATCCGGAGAGGCTGCCCGTAATTTTAAATCTGGCGATGATGATACGGATGAACTATTTGGCGATGTGGTGGAGGATTAAATGCTTCCAGTCACATACTTAGGTCCTGCAAAACGATATTTTAAAAAGCTTTCTGAAAGACCGTTAAAGTCAGCCTACCTGGATGCTATTACAGCCATACGACTTGGTCCCTCCATTGGAGAGCACAAAACAGGTGATCTAAGCGGAACTCTTGGCTACAATGTATTTTATAAAGGTACCAATTATGAAATTGCGTATCGGCTAGAAGAAAATGAGGAAGGCGAACTCATTGTAGTCATATTGGCCGGTTCCAGAGAAAATTTCTATGAAGAACTCAAGCGTTACTTGAAAAGCTGAAAACTTTAGATTTCAAAGAAAAAATGATAGATATCAAGAAGGACGAGGGCCATTGGCCCCGTCCTTTTCTGCTATAGAAGATTACATTTCGTCCGCTTCAGAGCCGTTCCGCTTCAGCCATCGCCTGAATGAAGGCTCCGATACCTTTGGGATCGTTCGTCACAATCGGCTCGCTGATATAGTAAGCGAAGGTACCGTCCCGACGATCTTTACCGCCCAAACCGCTTACTTGCACCGTTTTGTTCAGATTCACGAGTCCTTCTTCGGTTATCGTGATAAATTCATCAATAATGCCTTTACGGATGATTTCTGCCTCTTGACGATAATGCTCTGGGAGATAACCTTTGCGAACGCCTTTGGCGATAGCATAGAGAATCATGCAGGAAGCGGAGGCTTCCAAATAGTTGCCTTTCACATGGCCCAGGTTGAGCACCTGATAAAAGACTCCACTTTCTTTATCACGTACTTTCAGCAGAGCTTCCAGTGTTTCCGCCAGCATATCGAGCAAGGCAGGGCGATCTGCGTGATCTTCTGGAATATAGTCCAGCACGTCAACGAGTGCCATAACGAACCAGCCGATAGAGCGTCCCCAAAAGTTCTTGGAGCAGCCTGTTTGCGGGTTGCACCATGGCTGTTCAAGCTTCTCATCCCATGCGTGGTAGAGAAGGCCCGTTTGAGGATCACGTGTATGTTCGTAGCAGAGCTTGAATTGCAAGGTAACATCGTCAAACTCTGACGGATCTCCAAATTCGCGGATAAATTCAGCGTAGAACGGGGCACCCATGTACAAGCCGTCCAGCCAAATTTGATACGGATAAATTTGCTTATGCCAGAATGCGCCCTCGCTTGTGCGAGGGTGTTTTTCCAACTGACTGCGTAATTGGCAAGCTGCCTTTTTATATCGTTCGTCTCCTGTGGCACGATACAGAGAGAAGAGCAGCTTTCCGTTATTCACGTGGTCAATATTGTACTCATCTGCTTTATAGCGCTGAATCACGCCATTTTCGTCAACAAAATGATCCATATGTTTTTTTACAAATTCCATATACTTGGGATCGCCTGTCAGTTCGCCAACCCATTCCAGACCTCTGTAAATAACGCCGTGGTCATATTCCCATTTTTCGTAAAACTCCGGACTCCGCTGTAGAACAGAATCGCTCATACGTACAGCCCAAGAATCTGTTTTTGTAGGATTGGTTGTCGGTTGTGATGTTGGATTTGCCATGATACAGTCACCTCTATGGAAAATATTTGATTTGTAATCGTTGTTTGTGCTTACATGGAAGGCGTATGTGATTTAGGGTCAGCAGGTTTGTTCTTGAAACCTACATTATTGTTGCCCCAGCACCGGTCGTAAGTGAAACCTGTCAGATCCTCGAATACCTTTCGAGCTTCCGGTTTGGCTGACTTCATGGAGCCGCCGTTTTTGAGACGATCAATTTCGGTAATCAGCTTCTTGTGGCTGTCGATATCCAGCTTCATCACGAGAGACGCAATCATACCGATGATCGCCAAAACGATGGTTCCAACGACGAGCACGTAAAATATAGCATGCTGAGCTGCGACCGGCTGACTATCAGCCCCGGATACGAATCCGAAATGCTGTAACACCCAGCCAAGTATGAAGACGACGACGGCTCGCACCATTTTACCAGCGAAAGTCATCATACCTGCATAAATTCCTTCCCGGCGACGGCCAGTCAGTGCCTCATCTACATCAGCAAGGAACGTATATTGATTCCAAGGAATATAGTAGACCCCACCTGTACCAAGACCCATAAACAGTGTGATGACATATAGCCATACCATCGTATTGGAGGCTCCCGTTATATAGAGCAGGCCGTAACCTGCTACGCTAAAGCAAACGACGACGAGTGCGGCGATAAAAGGCATACGGAACCCTTTGCGCACACAGAACTGGATGAAGAAATAGGTGGAAATTAATTGAATGACAGAGTTAAAGCTGTTCAGATTAGATACCATCTCCGAGCTTTGGAACAGGGAAAACACAATAAAGTACGTAAAGGCAGAAGTGAACAGCCACTCGGCTGAAAAGCCGCCCAGATACATGCCCAGATGATGACGGAACGTCTTCACCCGGAAGGTCGAGGAAATGTCAATAAACAGCTTTTTCATGGAATCTATAAAGGAAAGCGGAGCTTCACCTTCCAGTTCCTTTTGCAGTTCCTCCGTAGGGCGTTCCCAAGAGTTTTTGTACAAAAATGCCATTGCAATTAGCAAGATACCTGCAAACACGAGTCCGGTATAAAAGAAGGGCAATGGAGAGTCTTTGCCATACTCAGCGATAAAGCGACCAGGGATAAAAGCGGCGGCAAAATTGGCAATTTTACCGAACATGGCCTTCCATCCGGTCAATCTGGAGCGCGCGCCGAAGTCCCGGGTCATCTCTGAGGCGAGGGCTTCATAGGGCACCATGACAGAGGTATACACCAGTTCAAACAGCACGTACGTACTTAGGTAATACCAGAAACCCAACCCATCTACCCAAAGCAACGGATATACGAGCATCAGTGGAATACCCATCATAATGAAAAAACGGCGTCTGCCGAATTTACGGCCCAGGCGGGTTCGATGAAAGTTGTCGCTAATAAAGCCCATGATCGGATTGCTGACTGCATCGATGATGCTGGCAACGGAGAAAATGGCTGCGGCCTGAACGGGAGACAGTCCGCAAAAGGTTGTATAAAAGTACATTAACCATGCGCCACTAATAGCAAGTGCACCGCTTCCCAGCATGTTGCCGCTTCCATAGGCGAGTGTATGTTTCATTGTGATTTTTCGTTCCATGATCTGTTCACCTCATATTTTGTCTGGTTATGAGGACTATCACCGGTCGCTATATTATGCAGTATGTCTAAGTAGGTAGATGGGCCAGGGCGTCCTGATTGGGTTGGGCTTTTAACGTGCCCCTATATTATTGCCGCTCGGAGTGCCCGAGCCGATCAGATCGCTTCCTGAAGCCAGCTTGAGGAAGTTACCTAGCTGGATGGAACCGTCTGCACTTCTAGTAACGGAAGGAACGAGACTGACAAAGTCAGCGGCGCTGGCGAGAAGACCTTTGGCATTGGTGCTTTTTTTGCTTTTCCACCAGACGTTAGAATTATCTTGATCGGTTCCACTGGTCTTGTCACTGGCTGTTCCTTCAAAGGAAAGATTGTTAATGAACACGTGTTCCCCCTTGTCAAAAGCAAAATTGCTTTCGCCATTGCTCCATGAGGTATTATTAGTCAGGGTAATGGAGCCGGGGTTGCTATTGTAGGTAAAGCCATGCTTTTTGTTCTGAAAGGCAATGCTGTTTTTCACGATATGGTTGACCTTGATTTTGTCCCCGCCCAGCTTAAAACCATTGCCGTCACTGTTAGCGGTAGACGTTCCGTCAGAAGTCTGTCCGTTGTGGTGGGCGACACTGTTCAAGATTGTTACCGCTCCGATAGGACCTGTTTCCGTTTTGGTGTACAAATCCCAGCCATCGTCTACGTTGTACGCAGCCAGGCAGTTATCGAATACATTGCCTGATCCTACGGTCAGCTTGGCGGCAAATCCGTCGGCATCCTCACCGTTATCAGGATCAGCATTATCATGAGAGTAGGAGTTCAAGATTAGGTTGTTTGAAGGCCATTCACTGTTAGCGGCTGTAGTGGAATAGCGTCCGAGTTGAAGACCGGTGTCCCGGTTATGGTGAGTTTCCACGTTTTCAATCCGGTTGTTGCTGCCGCCGATATAGATACCGTTATCCCCGGCACCCTTTACTTCAAGGCCTTTTACCAGCCAATAGTCTCCGAAAAGCTGGAGTCCACGGTTAGCGGAGCCAAAGGCTTGACCCGAAAAATCAAGTACAGGCTTTTCACTGCCGTAAGCAACCAACCCTTTGAGGGAGCCATTGCTGCCGTTATTTCCATGCTGAACGGTAATCGTTGAGGAATAGGCGTAGTTGCCTCCGCGCAGGTAAATGGTTTTACCAGGAGCAATTTGTGTAAGTGCGGCTTCAAGAGTAGTAGGACTGGATATGGTGCCTGGATTGGACACGTTACCATTTGGCGCTACATACAAGTCGCCTGCCGCCAGTGTGGTGGAGATAGCAGATGAATCCGTTGCACTGGCAGCCTCTTCTGAAAGGGAAGAAGAAGGAGCATTGGATGACGTATCTGCGTAAGCGGTTCCAATAAGAAAAGAAGAAGCGAAAACAAAAGAAACACCGAGCCTCAGAGCGTTAAACCCGTTTTTTGGACGTTCATTGCGTTTAAACATGTAAATTCCTCCTTATTTCATCTTTTATTTAAAAGAAGATAGCACTATAAAAGCGACTTATGCTGTCTTTCATGTGAAACGAGGACACCTCCTCGGGTGACGGCTTAACTGGCATAATGTCTAAAACGCTCTAAGAAGTATAAGCTCAGTTTAATATATGTTAACGTTTGCATCAACTGTTTTTTGATGATAATTTAATATTGTGAAAAAAAGTTCACACTTTTGTTTCAACTTTAAACACGGTTTTGCCAAGCTGGGAAAAATTGATTACACTTATACAATATACACATATTAGGAATAGAATCTATGATAAAAGGCGGTTCTGACGCATGGATAACGGAAATCATTTGACGAGTCCAGCTACACGGAAAGTTTCGGACAAGCAGTCGCGAGTTAAAAATGAGATCGTGGATTGGCTTAAAGCGATTACGGTGGGTGTTGTTCTCGTGTTCATTATGCACGGGTTGCTGTTTGCGCCATCTGTCGTTGAGGGAGCATCCATGGAGCCGAATTTCAAAACAAATGAACGGGTTGTCTTGAATAAACTGATTTACGATTTTCGTGATCCCAAGCCCAGTGAGGTCGTTGTATTCCATGTGAGAAAGGAAGGAAGAGACTTCATTAAGCGTGTTATTGGGGTTGCGGGAGACACGATTAAATATCAAGGCGACAATCTTTACGTGAATGGTAAGAAGGTGGAAGAGTCATACATTCAGGGAGCTGTCCAAGAAGCACATGCCAAGGGCGAGCTGTACAACAATGTGGACTTTCCAAATGCAACAATAACCGAGTCCAAGGTTCCCGAAGGTACTATTTTTGTCATGGGCGATCATCGTAATAATAGTAGAGACAGTCGTGCGATTGGCTTTGTTTCGATTAAAGATATTGTTGGACGTGCGGATGTGATTTTCTGGCCGCTGGGCAGCGCGCAGTGGGTAAAGCATGAAGAATAGAAGAGCGCCTAAGACGGAATGCTGTTCCCCGTTTTAGGCGCTTTGCGTGTCTCTGAAGCTGTTATATTTTTGGGGTAAAAGGGTCAGGCAGCTTGCGCCAGTCCTGCTTCATCTCTTCAGGAGTCAGCAGCGTCTGGTCCAGCGTACGCTCGATTTCTTCCCGATTCATGTCTATGCCGATAAATACGAGCTTGGTCACCCGGTCGCCGTATTTTTCGTCCCAATCCGGTGTTTTTTCAAAATCTTCTCCGAGATAGTATTGGTGTTCTTCCTAGGTCAAAGCAGATACCCACAGTCCTGCGCGTGCAAATTGCTTGGAGCTGCCCGCCTGACTGAATGTGAAGGCGGTGCGGTTCTGCGTGGCGAACCACACCAATCCCTTGGAACGGACAACCTCGGCAGGCCATTTGGCCAGCCATTTTAACAAACGTTCCGGGTGAAACGGGATTTTGCGCTTGTACACAAACGAAGCAATACCGTATTCCTCTGTCTCCGGTACGTGTTCTTCCTTGTTCATCTCCTGGATCCAGCCTGCCGCTTGGCTGGCTGTTTCAAAGTCGAAGCGATGCGTGTTCAAAATCTCCTTCGGGTCCACTTTACCGTACTTGGAACGAATGATTTTGGCGTTCGGTTGAATACCGCGCAGCGCTTTTTCCAGTCGCTCCAGCTCCTCGGGGGATACCAGATCGCATTTGTTAATAATCAGCACATCACAAAATTCCACCTGCTCTACCAGCAGATCAACAATGCCGCGCGCATCTTCGTCCGCAACCTCCTGCCCGCGATCCTTGAGGGAATCTCCGGAGTAGAAGTCCTTCCAAAATTCCGGCGCATTCACAACAGTAACCATCGTATCCAGTCGGGTCAGCTTGGTCAGGTCGATGTCGTTTTCTTCATCTACATAACTGAACGTTTGGGCTACCGGGATGGGTTCGCCGATGCCTGTGGACTCAATAAGGATATAGTCGAACTTTTTATCCAGCGCCAGCCGCTCTACCTCTTTTAAGAGGTCTTCTCGCAGGGTGCAGCAGATGCAGCCGTTGGACATTTCCACCAGCTTCTCATTAACGCGGGATAATCCTCCGCCGTCCCGAACGAGATCGGCATCAATGTTCACCTCGCTCATGTCATTGACAATGACAGCTACCCGCAAGCCATCCCGATTATTCAGCACATGATTGAGCAGCGTAGTTTTGCCTGAACCGAGGTACCCGCTAAGTACCGTCACCGGTATTTTCTTTTCCAATTCCATCGTGTTTGCCAACATAATCACTCATCCCTTCGAAAGTGTTCATGAAATGCTGAATGTGTTGTAGTGGCTACAATGTCAGATAGGGAAGCTGCAATGCTCCCCTTGTCGGTTTCTTTTAATCGTAATAATTACGAATAGTAAAATCAGTAAATCATTAATGAAGGGAAATGTCAAGGGAGGCTGTAAGGAAAGGAGGGGGAATCAACAAAAAGAAGTGATCTATTTATTATTCAGCGCCGTTTCATATCTGGAATGTTTTACATTCAATAATTGAAACTTACGAATTATATTTAACTGTTTCAAATGACAAATAGGCGTATAATAACCCCATTAGACCTAAGAAAATTGTCCCATACAAAGGAGATATTTTAGAATGAAGATTGGTAAAAAACTATCCATTAGTTTTGCAGCCGTATTATTGCTTACATTGGTTGTGGGCGTTATTGGTGAGTATGCTACTTCGTCTTTACATACATCTTATCAAAGTATGATTGATGACAGAGTCGATAAAATTTTGATTATTAAAGAATTGCAGTATGATGCTGCGAGCCAGACCAAGTATTTTCGCGGGTATCTAGTGACTGGCGATCAGGATGAAATGAACAGTTATCTGAAAGCACGCGAAACCTTTGCAACGACCATGAAGAAGCTGCAATCAACGCCAGCACTGGACAAGCCCAAGCAAATGGCAGCAAAGCTCCAGCAGATGGAGGCTGAATATGCAGATATCGTGAAGGAAATTACCTCATATAAGCAGCAGGGGGATGTCGCGACCTACACGAGATTAGTGGAGGAAAAATGTAAGCCGATGGCACTTGCACTGGAGCAGCAGTCACAGGTCATGGAGCAATACCAGATGGATCTACTGAATCAATCCCAAGTCGAGCAGGGTGAGAAGCTTCAATATGTACAGACGATGATTATCATTGCGATGGCGCTTGCGCTGGTAATCGGGATCGTATTGGCGTATGTAATCACCCGTATGATTGCCCGTCCGGTGGTTCAGGTGGCTCAAGCCGCGCGGCGTATTGCAGAAGGGGATCTGACACAGGAGGATATTCAAATTCGGCAGAAGGATGAGATTGGTGAATTGGCACAGAGCTTTAACGATATGAAACGCCAGCTTCGTTCGCTGCTGCAAGTGATTTATCAGAATGCGCAAGGAGTTACACTGGCTTCGGGTGAGCTGTCCAATGGCTCCGGGCAAGTGGCGGAAGGTACGCGGCAGATGGCGGAGACGGTACGGGGAATCCACGAGTCGGCAGGCAATCAGGTTGAGCGAAATCGTGAAAACCAGCAGGCGGTCAAGGAAAGCGCAGAAGGCGTTCAAAAGATTGCCCAATCCGCATCCATTACCGCAGAGCTGTCCGAGCGGGCGATTCACGAGACAGAGCGCGGCAATGCAGACCTGGAGGAAACGGTTATGCAAATGCGCCATATTCAGGATACGATGGAGGACTCGGTCAAGGTCATTCAGGACTTGGGCGAGCAATCGAAGAGAATCCAAAGTGTAACGCAGTTCATTCGCGATATCGCCAAGCAAACCAATTTGCTGTCATTGAACGCCTCCATTGAAGCGGCCAGAGCCGGGGAATCGGGCAAGGGCTTTGCTGTCGTGGCGGGTGAAGTGAAGAAGCTGGCGGAACAGACAGGTCAAGCATCCCAACAGATTGCTGTCTTTATGGATGCCATGGCGGATACAGTGAACCAGGCCGTAGACTCGATCCAGAAAGGCTCCAGCGAGGTTGAGGCTGGAACAGATCTGATTCATCGCACCGGGCAGACGTTTAGCAAAGTACATGAAGCAGTACAAACGGTCGCTGAGCATACGCAGGAGGTGTCGGCTGCGACCGAAGAATTGTCTGCCATTACCGGGCAACTGCTGGACTCGGAGCAAAAGCTGGTAGGCTTGTCCCGTGAGATTGCAGAGGAATCGGAGTCGGCTGCGGCTGTGTGCGAGGAGCAGCTCGCTTCTATGGAGGTCATCGCAGATTCTGCCGATTCGCTGCGTCATATGGCTGCCGAGCTAATGTCGGAAATACAGCATTTCCGCATTACAAACGATGCAGACGAGAACAACACCTCGGCTTCGACTCATCCAAAGGATACGAATGGCGGGCGCGGCACGTCCACCAGACGTACGTCTATGGATAGAATTTCAATTTCGGATACACCGATTCATCCCGCTTCCTGAGCGGGAAGTGTTAGATAACAGAGTCTTCCGGGCATCTAAGCTACAACCAAGAGGACTTGCGCAAATAACACGCAAGTCCTCTTTTTGCTATCTGGCTTCGTATACTCATATACGCTGACTCTTTAAATTCGCCTGGAATCACCATTTTGAACTTAGCCTTTGACCGCTCCAGCGACAACGCCTTTGACGATGTATTTTTGCAGGAAAATAAATACGACGATGGAAGGCAGCACAGCCATCACCATGGCTGTCATGGCATACTGCCAGTCAGACGTATACTGTCCGACGAAGGTATAGGCCGCCAGCGTAAGCGTTTTGGTGCTGGGTGAACCGTTAACCATGAGCAGGGGCAGCAGAAAATCGTTCCAAATCCACATCACGTCGATGATCACAATAGTGGCGGTGACCGATTTCAGCAAGGGGAAAATCACCGAAAAGAAAAGCCGGAAGCCTGAGGCTCCGTCGATTTTGGCGCTTTCGTCAATCTCGTTGGGAATCCCTTTGACAAACCCGTGATAGATAAACACCGCCAGCGGTGCGCCGAAGCCCCAATACAACAGGCCAAGTCCCCAGGTACTGTCCGCCAGATGCAGGTCTTTCGCGAGTCGCAAGACAGTCAGCATAATGGACTGAAACGGGATCAACATTGGCATAATGCACAGCATGTAGATGGCGGAACTCCATTTGCTCTTCGTCCGTGCCAGCTTATAGGCGGCAATGGAGGATACCAGTACGATACCTGCCAGCCCGACCACGGTAATGATCGTGTTATTCAGAAATAAGCGTGGATAGTTAATGAATTTCCATACATATACGTAGTTATCCAGCGAAAGATGCTTGGGCAGCGCAATGACGTCGGTCATGACCTCAGCGAAGCTTTTGAACGAATTGTTAATGGCGAGAAACAGCGGATACAAAAATAACAGCGATAATACAATCATGCCCGCTTCCAGCAAAATACGTCCCATACGTCTGCGTTGCATCAGGCTTCAACCTCCCTGCGTTTGAAAATAGACAATTGGATGATCGTAATGATCAGCACTGCGACGAATAATAACAACGCTTTGGCTGTTCCATAGCCGTACAGATTGTTCTGAAACGTGTCCCGATAAATATCATACGCAATACTGTATGTTGTACCTCCCGGCCCGCCGCCAGTCAGGGATAGAATGACGTCGAACACCTTGATCGAGTTGGTCAGTGCCATGAAGACCGAGATCGTAATGGAAGGTGCCAGCAAGGGTAACGTAATACTAAAGAATCTCCGAATCGGCCCCGCTCCGTCCACAATAGCGGCTTCCTTCAGATCCTCCGGTACGGACTGCAAGCCTGCAATGTAAATGACCATATAAAAGCCAATGGATTGCCAGATAGATACCGCCAAAATGGAAATAAACGCGAGCCCTTCTTGCCCTAGCCAACTGAGCTGGAAGATGCCCCAGCCTGTGCTGTTTCCCAGTGACTCAAAGCCCTGCATAAAGATAAACTTCCAGATAAATCCGACAATCACGAGACTGAGGATATAAGGGATAAAGAAAGCCGCCCGCAGCCACGCCGAGCTTTTCAGCTTCATGTCGAGGACGAGCGCCAGCAAGATAGCCAGCACGTTCACCAGCACAATGTACAGAATGGCATATTTGACCGTAAACCAGGCCGCATGTGCAAAGTTGGCGTCTCCGAGCAGGATTTGTTTGAAATTATCCAGGCCTACAAATTTCGGATGCTTGGATATTCCATTCCACTTGGTCAGGGAATAGCGTATTGTCATCAAAAACGGAATATAAAATGCAATCGTAATGCACAGGATGACGGGCAGTGTGAACAAGCCAAACTCCAATTTACTGCCCTTATCGCCCCGGCTTCCCCTTTTTTTCAGCATAACGCACCTCTTTTTCTCAACATTTTCCGATCTTTCGTTCCAAGCCGTTTGAGATATAATGAAAGTATAGGATAGCCCCTGGGGCCGGACCAATGGATTTAAGAAAACAGTTGAGGGTAAAAATGTGTACGCTTTCAAAAGGGGCGATTTTATCGTGATACCAGAGCGAGCAGGTGTAGTTCTCAGATCCATGTGGAGACGAATAACGCAAAAATTGGTGAACAAGCTTATTTTGCTTTTTACCTCGGTGATCATTCTGGTGGTAGGCTCGCTGACGATTATCTCCTATCAGATGATTGAAAGGGAGTCGGTGAGTCATAGCATTGCCAGCACAACGAATAATCTGCTGCTGGTTAATCAGAACCTGGAGGATTATCTGGTTGGGATGCAGCAGTTGGCCCTGCCGCAGCTTCGTTATAACGATATTATGAACGCGATTGCGAATGAAAATCGGGACTATGCTTCCCGAATGGTCATTGAAAATTACTTGCGCAGCATGTTTTATTCCCGCAGTGATCTGGAAGCTATTTATCTGTACGTGGCAGATCGCCATCAATATTATGTGGTGACCCGGGAGACGTACAATATTACGGTGCGCCAAGGGATGAACACGGATATTCCCAAGCTGCCCTGGTATAAGGAGGCGCTGGCGAGCACGGCCAACGAATCGTTCCAATCCTTTGTGGGTTCCCGCTCGGATATGGGGTATGTGGCGCCACAGGCCAGCTTTATGGCGTACCATCGGGTGCTGAGGTCGATTGCATCTCGTCACCCGCAGGCGGTGTTGTCCTTTTATTACAATACGAGCGCTGTGGACGATATCATGAAGAACATTCCACTCGGCAAAGGGGATCATCTCATGCTGCTAAGTCCTAAACGTATTCCCTTTTACGTGGACAGCCTTCCGTTATACGAGCGAATGCGGGACTCGGGGGTGCTGGAACAGATTGGACAGGGAGGGAGCGGACGAGTAACATGGTCGGACAGTAGCGGCAGCCAGGAGTATCTGGTCGTGTATGATGCCGGGAAAAAAGAAGGCTGGCGGCTCGTCAAGCCGATCCCATACCGTCAAATTTACGAAGCGGCTACGACGACACGAAATTGGAGCTACGTGATCGGGATATTGTTTTTAGGGGTGTCTATTATTTTGGTAACGCTGACCTCGAATGCCATTACCAGTCCCTTACACAAGCTGTCCACCCAGATGAAGCGGTTTAGTACCGGGGACTTCGGGGCAACGGCCCTTGTGAAGGGCCATGACGAGATTGCGTATTTGTCGCTGCATTTTAACGAAATGGTCCAAAGAACCGAAGAATTAATTAATGAGCGTTATCGAATGAAGCTGGTCGAGAAAAACGCCATACTCAAGGCGCTGGAGGCTGAAATTAACCCCCATTTTCTGTACAATGCGCTGCAAGCCATATCCACACAGGCATTAAAGCGTGAGATGTTCGATATGGCGGATATGGTCGATGCGTTGGCCCAAACCCTGCGGTATTCCATCAACGGCAAGGATATCGTGGTTGCCCGCGAAGAACTCCAGCATATTGAACGTTATATGGGATTGCAAAAAGCAAGATTCGGGACAAGACTTCGAATCGAGCTGGAGTGGGAGGACACGCTGATGGAGCTGCGAATCCCGAGGTTGTCCGTGCAGACGTTGGTGGAAAATTCAATCAAGCATGCGCTGGAAAAGGTCTCAAGCGATATTCTGATTGTCATTTCAGCCGAATCCAGCTCTACAGATGCCACGATTACTGTACGGGACAACGGCCCGGGAATCTCGGAGGATAAGCTGAGACAGGTGCTGGATTCGTTCGAAGAGAAGTGGGAGGAACGGGAGAGTGAGCATATCGGCCTAAAAAATCTGAATACACGATTGAAGCTGCTGTATGGAGATCAGGCGGGACTATCCATACATACGGATGATACGGGAACAGAAATCCAAATGCGCATCCCCCAGGGAGGAAGTAGTCATGTATAACGTATTGATCATTGACGATGAGGAGCCGCTACGCGAAGCTATTCGTATTGTCGGAGACTGGAATAACCTCGGCATCGGGCAGGTGTTTGAGGCGACGAATGGCAGACTTGGACTGGAGCTGCTGCAACGTTACCCAATAGACGTGGTCATGGTGGATATGAAAATGCCGGAGTTGAACGGTATCGAATTTCTTCGTGCCATCGAGAAGGTGTATCCTAATCTGCTGACGATTGTCATTAGTGGCTATGACGATTTTGAATTTACACGGCAAGCGATTCAATCCCGGGTAGTGGATTATTTGCTCAAGCCGATTAATCGGCAGGAATTGAATCAGGCGCTGCGCAAGGCGGTAGATATATTGGAGAGCCGCAAGCAGAGCGAAAGCAAATTCATTAGTCAGAACATTACGCTGAACATGTCACTGCCGAAGCTAAAGGAGAAGCTGTATTTATCTATTCTGGACGGTAGCTTTAAAAGGCAGGCGAATGCGGCGTTACTCCCCATGATCGGTGCAGATCAACCGGGGAACCGCTTTGGGGTGATCGTGCTGCGGTTGCTAAACAGGGACGAGGTCCGCATGACACGTTTTCACGGGGAGACGGATCTGATGGATTTTGCCGTGACGAACGTGTTGGCTCAGACTTCGGATGAACGATTGAGCTGTTTTAGTTTTCCTCATCCGAGACGGGAGCGCGAGGTCGTTTCGATTTGCACATTGTCTCCGGGGCAGGAACAACATATGCCTCTTCTGCTGGCACAAGTGACACAGAAGGCGGTGACGAATCTGCATGGATTGTTTGGCATGGTGGTAGCTGCCGGTGTGGGTAAGCCTTGTACGGACATACTGGAACTGGCATCTGTTTATACGGATGTCAAGGCGCATATCCACAGCACGGACGTATTGAAGCTGACAGGAACATCGGTCATACATGTCGCGCCCCGGCAGGGAATGATGCCAGAAGAAGTGTCGTGGACGGATCGGCTGCTGTTGATCCAGAAGGATGCCCAGACAGGCCAGGCAAATCGAGCAAAGGTACTACTAAACGACCTGCTGAAGCAGTTGGCATCTGGCCCTGCTTTTCGTTTACAGGATGCAGATCGGATGATGGGCGAGCTTCATTTTTTACTGAGAGAAGCGGCTACGGAGCCGGGTGCTTTCCTATCTGTATCTGCATCTGTGTCTGAGCCGGAGGGGGCTTCGGGGGAACAGAGAAAAAGCGTGGCTGAGGGCGATATTGCTGCGGACTTTACGGACTATGCCCAGTATGGACAGCGGCTGCATCGGATGCTGGAGCTTTACATTGCCGGGGTTCAGCATGCTCAAGGGGGGAGTCAGCCCTTTGATATTACGGAGATCAAACGGCATATTGACCGATATTACTTTGAAGATATCAAAATTTCATTTTTTGCCGAAACGTATTTTTTAAGTCGGGAGTACTTGATGAAGCTGTTCAAGCAGCAGTTTGGTTACGGGATTCACGAATATGTGCAGAAGGTCCGAATGGGCAAGGCGAAGGAGCTGCTGGGCGATTCCAGCCTGAAAATTCAGGAGATTTCCGATATGCTGGGCTACAAGGACAAGAATTATTTCAGTAAGGCTTTTCGTAATTATTATCAGGTGTCACCGTCGGAGTATCGTGTGAGCTTGCAATAAACCACTTTTTTACCCTTAATGCTTCACTAATCTGCCTTTTTAAATCGGACTATATTTTTTAGAATGAGCGCATGGACGTTGATCACGAATAAATGGGGGAGTATCCATGTTAAAGAAAATGATGGCGTTATCCGGCAGTTTGCTTTTGACGGTCGGTTTGTTGAGCGGATGCGGAAGCAGCGGCGACTCAGATGCGGCGAAAGGGAATGCTGGCGGCAAAGAAGAATTGAAAACGGTTACAATAAATATGTTCACAGCCTCACCGGAGTATACCGATGCTTTTAACGCGTATATCGAAGAGTATAAGAAGGTCAAGCCAAATGTGAAGATCAATCTGGAAATTATGCAGGCGGACTATAACACCATTCTCAAATCCAAAATTGCCTCAGGCAGCACGCCGGATGTATTCCAGACCACGGCCGGAGGCGACATCGACACGTATGCTGATTATAGCGCCGATCTGACGAATGAGCCGCTGGCAGCAGCTATGACGGATGCCGTTCGAGCGAATATGAGCTCCAGTGACGGTAAAGTGTTGGGCTTCCCGGTGAAGGGGAATTTGTTTGCGCTAATTTACAACAAGGATTTACTCACCAAGGCCGGTGTAACCTCCCCACCGAAGACGATTGCAGAGATGCAGGACGCAGTCACCAAGCTTGAGGCGAAGGGCATCACTCCATTTGCGAATGCATATAAAGAGTGGTGGGTATGGAAGCACATCTTCCAGCATTATGTGGATGCTGCTGCACAGGATGCAGGTGTAGAGCCGAAGCAGCTCGTTAATGATTTTATTGCAGGCAAAGCAAAAATCAAGGACTACCCGGTGCTGTACAACAATTTCTTTAGCTTCATTGATTTGACGGTGAAGCATGGCACGGATAAGCCGCTGGAACGGGACAGCAATGCGGAAGTGAGTGATTTTGCATCCGGTAAAGCTGCGTTTATGACAGGTAAAGGCGCATGGGATGAGGAAGCGATCAAGAAGATTAATCCTGACCTCAAGATTGGCATCATGGGCTATCCGGTAAGTGACAAGGCTGATCAATCCGTCATCATTACTGGTGCTGACCAAGCGCTGCGTATTAACAAGGATTCGGAAGTAGCCAAGGAGACGATTGAATTTTTTAACTGGCTATACACTTCGGAATACGGTAAGAACTGGTTCTCCCAGGTAGCGAAGGTGATTCCTCCAATTAAGGATGCACCGCTTCCTGATCTGGAAATGCCTAAGGAAATGGAAAGCATTTTGAAAACGTCGAAGTCCGGTGATCTGTCTGTCAACTACTCACTGGATACGTTTCATCAAAAGTTTGGCGAGCTGATGCAGGCTTATATCAGCGGCAACATGAACAAGGATCAGGCAGTTGCTGAGATTGAGAAGGCATGGGTGCAATTAGGTTCAGCACAATAAGGCTGGTTTCGCAAAGGCGTCCGTAAGGGCGTCTTTTTGTGTTATAGCTAGGAAGCCGAGAGGGTGTGGACAAAAAAATATTTAATAATATTTAAATATTTACTTGCAAAAAGTTATTGAGTTGTGGATAATAGATTGTGTGCAATATATCTACGACATACGACATACGACATACATAATGACTGCAAGTTGCAAATGTGAGAGATACCCCGTTTGGGGAATCTCTTTATTCCGTTTGGACTATGCCGAATATGATTATAATAGACCGTGTAATTTGGGACGTATTTCCATTTATGTGGCAAGAATAAAAAGGAGATGAACGTTTTGACGAATTCGTTGTTTACACCGTACACACTGAAAGATTTGGAATTAAAAAACCGTGTGGTGATGGCACCGATGTGCCAATACTCGGTCACGGCTAAGGACGGGATTCCGAACGATTGGCATCATGTTCACTACCTGAGCCGAGCTATTGGAGGCACGGGTCTGATTATTATAGAAATGACGGACGTAGAGCCGGATGGACGGATTACAGATTATGATCTGGGCCTTTGGTCAGATGAGCATATCCCGGCTTATAAGAAGCTGGTGGACGGCATTCATGCGCACGGGTCCAAGGTAGGCATCCAGATTGCTCATGCAGGCCGTAAAGCTGAGGATGCAGCAGAGCCAGTGGCTCCTTCGGCAATTGCATACCCGGATGCGAATTATAAACAGCCACGCGAACTTACCACGGAGGAAGTCCGTGGCATGGTGCAAAAATTCGCAGACGCTGCCCGGCGTGCGGTTCAAGCGGGCGTGGATACGATCGAACTTCACGGGGCACATGGTTACTTGATTCACCAATTCCATTCGCCAGTCACGAACAAGCGTAACGACGAGTACGGTCAGGAGCTATCCCGTTTTGGCGTTGAAGTCATTCAGGCTGTACGCAAGGAAATGCCTGCGGGCATGCCGTTATTTTTCCGCATCAGCGCGGTCGAATACGTAGATGGCGGATACGATGTGGATCATACGATTGAGCTGAGCCGGGCGTATCAGGCTGCGGGCGTAGACGTGATCCATGTGAGCACGGGCGGAGAAGGCCCTGCGGGAGCCAGAAAGCCGGGCAACTATCCGGGCTATCAAGTGCCATTTGCACGCCAAATTCGCGAGGCGCTGAACATCCCGGTAGTCGCCGTCGGCGCACTGGATGATCCAGCCTTGGCGCAGTCCGTTATCGGCAATGAGGATGCCGATCTGGTCGCCGTGGGGCGCGGATTGCTGCGCGATCCATATTGGGCGACTCATGCAGCGGTGACATTGCGCGGCGAGAAGCCTTCCATACCTGAACAATATCAACGTGGCTACTGAGGCCTAAGTAATCCCACGTTGTTTATATATAAACAGGGCACCTGCAACGAAGTGTACGCTTCGTCGCAGGTGCCTGTTTTGTTTTATGGACAGATGGTACAGTGTAAGCAATCTTACACGTAGTAGTGGTTATATTTTGTATACTTGTATTATTTAGTGATTAGGAGGTTCAAAAGTGGAATATATTATTGAAACAAAAAAGCTCCGTAAGCAGTTTTATGAAGAAGCTACAATCTAAAGTGATATCCCACAACAACTAAGAATTCATAGTCCGATTGAGAATACAGCTGCATTAAATAAACAGTTAATAGATCATCATTTTCCAGTCTATGAGATACACACCTCCAAACAGACGCTAGAGGAGTACTTTTTGTCTCTCATTTCAGGAGAGGGTGGGCGAATGGCTTAGGTGGGCGGTCGGCTAAGTCTCCCGGAAGGGAGGTGATGCCTGTGGAGGTTAAAGATGCTCTGACATTAATGATGATGTTCGGCACGCTATTAGTAGCGTTGATCGGGTTAATCGTTACGATTGTTATTGCGTTGAACCAAAACAAAAAGAAATAGACCGCTCTCGAGAAGGGGCTCGGTCTATTTCTAATAGCTAACCTTTTTCAGCCGACCGCTCTTCAAAGCGGCTGTTGCCAAGAGTAGGGATGTTACCAGCATCCTTGCTCTTTTTTAGTATATCCTTCTATCATTTATTTTAGCACAATTGAATAATCGATGTAACTCATTTGGTGAAAACTTTAACTTCCTTTGGAGCGAGGGTCACGGTGATTGAACCGTTGTTAATCTGAATGGAGTCGTTGCTTAATTGGTTGGTCAGGCGAGTGCCGTTGGACAGATTGTCGAAGTTGCCAATCGTGCGGGTTTGACTGTTCCAAGAATTGTTGATAAGTACAATGGCCTCGTCGCCATTTTTAGAGCGCTGGAAGCTGTAAAAGGAGTCGTCCGCCCATTTTTCCTTTTGGCTGCCGTTTTGCAGAGCGGGGTGGCTGTTGCGCACACGGTTCAGCTTAGCGATGTACTGATACAGATCATGATTGGCGTTAAACACAACGTTTTCCCGGTTGGCAGGATCATCTCCGCCACTAAAGCCTTGCTCGGTGCCTTGATAGATGATAGGAATCCCGCGTGAGGTCAAAGTAAAGCCCAAGGCTGCCTTGAGCTGAGGCCATTTGTCATAGTTAGCACCCGGTTTGCCAGAGGCGTCATTCAGGAAACGTTTTACATCATGATTGTCGATAAATACGCCGTTGGTCTGAGCATCGCGATAGTGACGATCATCTGAGTAGCGTTCCTTGATTTTCCTCATAGATTGATCGTGTCCGAACACATCCTTGATTGTATAATACATCGGAAAATCCAGTGCGGCATCGAGATACCGGGTGTAATCACCCACATAAGCAGGATCGCCACTGTAAATTTCACCGAGGGTGAAGGTATTGGCGGCCTGGTCAAAATCCTTCAAAAAGCCTTTTGGTACATGCTTGGCGGTGTCCACTCGCAGTCCGTCGATGCCCGACTCGTTCAGCAGCCATTTGATCCAGTTTTTGAGTTCATTCGCTGTATCTGGGTTGTCCTGATTCAGGTCGTCCAATCCGGCAACGTCACCATTTTCGATTTTCCACTGATTGTTTGAGTTGTAATCCGCATCTGTAATGTCGCCATTGTGATGATACCAATTTGCTTTATCAAAAGGAGCCTTGGCGAAGCCGTTCCCCGGTTGGAAATCACCTGTGTGATTCACGACTACGTCCAGCATCACAGCGATATTTTTGTCGTGTGCCTTACCGACCAGCTCTTTGAACTTGTCCATTGTACCGAGATGCCCGTCTACCGCATAAAAATCATACGTATGATAGCCGTGATAAGCGAATTCGCTCTTTTGCATCGTTACCGGAGTAATCCAGATGGCGGTAAACCCCATATTTTTAATGTAGTCGAGTTGGTTAATAATACCTTGAAAATCGCCACCATGCCACTTGCGCTGATCGCTGTTGTTGGAATTGAAGCCACCGTAATTATCGTTGGATGGATCTCCGTTGCTGAATCGGTCTGTCATGATAAAATAAATGCTCTGTTTGCTCCAGTCTGTGTTGAGGGGAGTGGGCTTGGAGAGGGTACCCAGATCTATAGGAGTGAAGGCGCCCGAAGGCGCCTCCGTTTGAATAGTTACTTCAACTCCGTTAGAGTTGGGTGTGTAGGTAGAAGTCCCTACGTTTAAGGATACACCCGAAAGTGCCCCTGTTTGGATAAGTCCTGCAAATTCGTTGAGGTTGGTTGTGTAGGTAGAAGTCCCTACGCTGAGGACGCCCCCCGAAGGCGCCCCCGTTCGGATAGATCCTGCAGCCCCGTTAGAGCCGGGTGTGTAGGTAGAAATTCCAGTGCTGAAAAGGTAGTTTTTCGTGTTGTTGCTGTCCCAGCTGTTATTGCCGTCGTTAAAAGCGGCTTCCAATTGGGAGGCAGAACCGATATCGACGGTAATTTTGGCATAGCCGCTAATCTCGACGTCCTGCATTTTCACACCAGGCGCAGCAGTCCAGCTTCCGCCGGCAGGGCGATAGTGAATGTAAGGCGAGTTAAAGCCTTTTTTGTAGTATACCGTTACCTTGTTAGTTGTACCGCCGCCATCCCCGGGAATCGTGCCCGATGGAGCGCCTGATGTGATAGTTCCCGCATTGCCGCTGTTACCGGGCGTGTAAGTAGAAGTGCCCGTGCTAAAGGAGTAGTTTTTGGTGTTGTTACTGTCCCAGTTGTTATTGCCGTCGTTAAAAGCAGCTTCCAATTGGGAGGCAGAACCGATATCGACGGTAATTTTGGCATAGCCGCTAATTTCGGCATCCTGCATTTTCACACCAGGCGCAGCAGTCCAGCTTCCGCCAGCCGGACGGTAGTGAATGTAAGGTGAGTTGAAGCCTTTTTTGTAGTATATAGTTACTTTGTTGCCTGTACCCCCGTCATTATCGCCAGGCTTGGCCTTGCTGATAATATACTGTTTGAATCCATTCATTTCACCAGTTGGTGAGCCGTCGCTGTTGACGAGATTGTTGAGGCGTAAAAGTGTAAAGCCGTGATAACCGAACTTCGTGATTTTCTCCTCGATTTTTTGGAAGCCGCTGCCGCCAGTCGGGAGTGCATTCTCACCATTCAGGCGAACACCCTTGGCATTAGCGATCGAGGAGACGGTATCTACTAATGTGGACGGCAAGGAATAATTCGGTGCTGTGCCACTGTCGTTCATCTCCAGTGCAGTAAAGGTCAAATCCAGATCCGCATCTTTGAACTTCTCGATGAGACGGTTGTAATCATAATATCCACCTGCTTGCTCTGTGCTGTGAGGCATGGCAGGATTGTTCATCTGCCAGTGCAGACCGGAAATCTTGGCTCCGATACGGACACCGAACACGGAATCGAAGTTTTTGTGTGCAGCAGCTCCGATGACGCCCAGATGCTTCTCAAGCACGCTTTGGTACCACGACAGGAAATCCTTCCCATACGCGGAATTATACCCATCGTTCGTGTAAAATCCGCCCCCGTCGGTTGGAGGATTAATTTGGCTAAGGCTGCTTAGCTTGGTACCCCAAGCCGCATTAATCTTGTCCAATGATCCATACTTTTCATTCATGGCCGTGCGGAACGCATTTTTGGCTGTTTCGGTGTAGGCTTGGAATTTGCCCCGTGCAGGATAGCTCCATCCCGCTGCCGGATAGTATGAAGGATACCGCAATTCTCCTGAGGGCCCACCGCTTAAATAAATTTTGGGGATAATGCTTTTGTAGCTAGCAAATGTTTGAGCAAATGAGGCATACAGCTCGTCATATTGTTTGCCAGTTCCGCTCCATAATGGGGAAAGGGCTTCGTTATTCACATAGCCGCTTTCGTCCTTGAACTGCATTTCATCTGCACTGCCCTTGCTCGACAGCCAGCTTGGCAGCGGGATGTTGCAATCATCGCCCACATTTCCGCCGCACTTGTGCGTAGAAATGATGGGAACCCACTTCAGACCTACCTCTTTTACAGCGTCTGCATAGGTCTTGTAATAGCTCCAATCGAACTGGTTATCTCCTGCACTCTCCACATAGCCCCACCAGACATCGGTGGTGATGGCATACACGCCGTTACTTTTCAGCGTTTGCAGTTGCTTTTTGAATGCGCCCCAGTCATTGATTTTCGCCAGCGGTCCCATAACGGAAGCCTGAAAATCATCAGCAACCGCGGCGCTTGCCGTATTGGAGGGTGAGCCAATGAAGGCGGTCAAAGACAGCACAAGGCTTAATAGAATCAGGCACCCTTTGTTCCATAGACTTCGATACAAGGTCAAAGCGATCATCCTCCCCAAAGCATAGTCTATTTCGACAACATTCTGTAAACGTTTACAAAATAATTATAAAGCAATCGGTTGCCCAAAAAGAAGAATTTATTGCACTCTCGAAGGGGAGAAATATGACTAATTCGCTAGTGACACCTTGTTATAGACAGACAAATGAATGCTCCTGTATATGATTCCAAACGTGTTTAAGTCAAAAAAAGCATAGGTCTAAAAATCAGACGTATGCCTTTTAGGATTGTGCAAGATAAGCTGGAGACAACATTCCATACAGAAGTAGGTGAATTTGAGAGCTTGGGAGCCTCATTTATGCATGTATGCAGTGTTACACGGAGGACTATTTTAATAAATAGGGCGATTCTTCTGGTCAGCAATGCCGCTTTTACGGTAAAAATACGTATTGATCCGATCCCGCCACTCCTGAGCGTGCTCAGTTTGATGCTCCAGACGCTCTAGCACCTGTGCATAGATCGCCTCATCCAGATGATCCCTCAAACTAACCCACGTGTCTCTAAGGTTGGCCGCACGTTCCGCACCCTCAAAATGTGTATCATAAATGTGCTGAATGACAGTTTGACCAGAGTGGAGTACGTGCGTATAAGGGACATGATGAAAGAACAATAGCAGCTCATCCGGGCAGGTTTCGGTAGATTCATAGATATCCGCTTGGGGAGAACAATATTGCCCGACATAGCCCGTTCCAGTCGTGGTAGTGCGATCCACCCCGATACCACGGCAATCGGCAAAATGGTAGGTGCCCCACATCGAATATTCGTAGCCATCCACATCCGGCCCATAGTGGTGACCAGGACTGACCATCCAGCCGACCCCGAGAGGGGCGGTGTAGGACTCGTAGATATTCCACGAATCGAGCAGCATTTTTTTAATGGCAGGAACTAGATGTTTGCTATTGCCCGTATAGGAACGATTCCTATGTCCGCCAAACGTCAGCCGAACCCACTCATCTGCGATTTCGTCTGCGGACAGCTCCGGGTCCCATGCCAACCGTCCGTAGCCGTACAGATTGGACTGGGCGAGCAAATGTCCGGTCCAGTTGGTGTCTGCCCCAATATTGGTTACAGCAGCGATCCCATAGTTAGTGTACTTGGTGGAGGAAGGGGAAGCAGGACTGCCATTGCTACCCAAAGAGCCGCTCACGATTCGCTTGATGGTGGAGCCTTTTCCCTGAGCATAAGTGTCAAAATCCAGAACCTCCTTCCACTGCGGAACAAGGTAGCATAAATGCCGTTGCTGTCCTGTGTATTCTTGGGTAATCTGAAATTCCAGCAGTACCTGAGTGGCTTGCAGCGCCCCGAACAGGGGGGAGACAGGCTCCCGCACCTGAAAATCCATGGGACCGTTTTTGATCTGTAAAATGACATTATCGCGGAACAGCCCATCCAGCGGTTTAAAATGGTCAAAGGCCGCGCGAGCCCGATCCGTCTTGCGGTCACGCCAATCCTGCTTGCAGTCGTAGACAAAGCAGCGCCAAATAATCCGTCCACCATAAGGCTGCAACGCATCTGCCAGCATGTTGGCTCCATCGGCGTGATGGCGTCCGTAGCTGAATGGACCGGGCCGATTCTCGGAATCGGCTTTGACCACGAAGCCACCCAGATCGGGAACGGCGGCGTAAACCTCCCGGGCTTTGGTCCGCCACCATTCCGCTACACCGGGGTCTAGAGGATCGGCTGTGGTTAGTCCGCCGAGCTGCATAGGGCTGGCATAGTTAATGCTCAAGTAGATTTGGATGCCATAGGCTCGAAATATTGCAGCTAGCCTGGCTACGTCCGATAAATATTTGTCCGTAATCAGCTCGGTTTCTACTTGATGGACATTCACATTGTTAATGGATAACGACTGAATGCCGACAGATGCGAGCAGACGGGCATAGTCCCTAAGGCGGTCCATATTTTTAGTTAAGGCATTATTTTCGTAAAAAATGGATGCCCCCGCATATCCCCGTTCAACACTGCCATCCATGTTATCCCAGTGATTGATCATGCGGATGGGATTAACCGGATTGGACAATACATCCAGAAACGGACCATCCGATGATTCGGATGATTTGCTGGTGGCTTGTAACGGTAGTTCGCCATCCAGTCTTCCTTGTAGCCAGCGCAGCAGATGAAAAACACCGTACAGCACGCCTGGGGCGGTCTGACCGGCGACCGTGACGTACGGCTCTTTTATAGCATCATACGAAGCTGATTGTGCCGGGTTTATCATCTCAGTTCCACGAATTCGGTAGCCTTCTGCGTTCACATCAGCCTGTTCCTCTGCACTAAATCGTTCTGCCACCAGTGGATGGTCTTTAAATGTACCGAGTGCAATAAATGGCACATCTACAGGAACGTCGTTGATCTTCGGCTGCTGTCCGAACATGGAGGTCAATCCGCGTTGTAGCTCATTTGCAGCGGTTTGGAGCACTTCATCCCCTCCGGTGACCACGATAACATTGCACCATGCGGGCCGATTCTCTGCATGACTGCTGCGTGGATAATGGAGCCAAGCGTCATAGCCGTTCTCTTTTTGCACATCCATATGATTGCTCATATTCGATCCTCCTTGTGCAGATGAAGGTCCGTCTCAGGCATGCTGCTCCTGCTCCATATGCTGCGGTAAGGTTAGGCGATTGCTCTTGCCTTCATACAGCCATAAAATAGCGGTGACTCCGCGTGGGTAATATTTGCTGCCGTGGGCAACGCCTGAGAGCATTTGGTCGCTCCAGCACCAATAGGATTCCTCAGGGTGAAGGAGCCAAGAGACATGGGCAGCATCCGCGGCTTGCCCTGCTTCATCCCAAGGGAACTCCAGCAGCTCGCGGGCAATGAACTGGGACAGGTAGATTTTACTCAGCCAAGAGTTGTTACTGGTCGAGGACAGCTTCCAGCCTCCATCTTCGAACAGGCAAACTCCCGGTGCCAGCACCGTGTCCAACTGGCGTCGAAGGGCCTGTATATATCCGCCAAACCGCCCATTGAGTTGAAGGGCCTCCTCGCATCCTGTGAAGTAAGGGAAGATCAGCCCCTCAATAGCGGGGATAATCTGTGAATCATTCCCCTCTTGAATGACCGCAGGGATATATCCCTTATCTGTCATCTGCACCGTGATCGCTACTGCGCATTTGTCCGCCTGTGAGCCAGCTTCCCGTGAAAGGGTATTGAGTCCTTCCGAGGCAAAAAGCTTCTCCAGCGCAATATATACCGCCCAGCATTTGCTGCCCAAATAGATGTTGTTGCGGGACTGCCCCAAAGAAACGTCCAGACTATCGTAGGTCGTAATTTCCGCGCCGCCCTGCGTTCTGGTGCTGTCCAAGCCCATTAAGCCGTTTCGGTGCGACGGATCAGGGTGATCCCGTTGTAACATGCTGGCGAAGCATTCACGCAAAACGGGCAGCATACGTGTCGTAAACGCCCGATCCTGTGTCTGTTCGATATATACCGTGGCGCAGCATAGCCAGTTTACCAACTCCTCGTGGCTCATATAGGAGAAGCAGTCGTCAATCCCTGCCAGCTCATACGCGGAGTACCCCGGACGGGAAAATACATTAGCTACGCCCATATCATGCGTAAACGTGATGCCGCCTGGATAGGTCTGTTCCTCGGTCGGGAATCGTACCTCATCGCGGTAGCTGTACCGTTTTACAAACCACTCCAGTTCGTTGCGTACCGTCCACGGGTTCAAAATCAACTCAAAGTAAAGCTGATCTGCCGTTAAATCCAGCGTATTCATCATCCGATATTCGCCTTCATTGACGATCCAGATGGGTTCTCCATCCGCTTGCTGGCTGAGCAATTGGGTACTGCCATAGTAGCTGTGGATCGCCTGTGCGAGCATAAATTCCTGATCCTTGCTCAAGCCTGCCGACTCGATCCAGTGATTCGCCTGGATACAGGATGCCTTCAGGGCTGTAAAATGCTCCAAGGCATAGCCCGCCACGTCTTCAATATCCGTGAACAGCCGGGTGTAATAATACGCTGTGTCGATACCTGTAGTGACGATGCCGCCCCGGTAAAAACAGACGGCAAAGGAATACGTGCGCTTCTCGCCTGCGGGAACGTCCATCAGGAGCGCAGCCGTTCCACCCAGGCCGAAGGATAAGTTCTCGGCAATCGACTCCCCAAGCAGCTTCTCCAGCGTAAATCCACAGGCAGGTACCGCTTCACTGCTGTTAGTCACAATGGCCGTGCTACGCCCTTGTCCGACGCCCGTGATTTTTCCCAACGTCCCGACATTCAACCCCGCAGCTTCCCCGCGCGGGTCTTCGCCAACAATGCGCATGCCGCTGTACGGATCACTGCCCTGATAGCCGAAAAAGGCTTTCCGCGCAGCCGTTCCCTGCGTGTTATCAATCGTAAGCTCGGCAAATACCGCCGGAACCAGCGCAGCCCGCAGCTCATCTACATCCGCTTTCCCCGGTTCTGGAACCGGACGGACAGGAGAATACAGCCGGAACGTCAAATCTCCGGCGCTCCATGTATCTGTGCCAGCTTTTAGCTCACGGGTAATGGCTTGATCGGCAAAGGGAACAAGCTGTGGCTCCGTTCGTTTATCCTTTTTCTCCACATCGTATCGGGCGCTTTCGTCCTGTGTGGCTGCAAAAAAGGGGAGCGCCTCATAGACCTCGCCGTCTCTGGATTGCAGCCCGATATATACATTTTCATCCGCGGGCTTGCCTAGCTCCAAGCCGAGTCCACCCCGATTACCCTTGAACCCGAGTGTAAAGCTGGAAAAGGCACCGACAGGTGAGTGTTGCGTGTTATAAAATATATTTTTCGTCATATAATGAAACCCCTTTCAATATAAAGAGTGACTTTCAGATACAAAAGTATTTTGCAGCATCCTCATATAGAGCCTAGCATGCTAAGGTTCAGGGAACCATTGTCAAATCGCGCCATCATTTATCCAAATCGCGCTAAAAACGATATACTGGAGTAAAACCATCAACGTCAGGAGGGGAAGCATGTCGTCACCACGTTTACCGAACTGCCCAGAGCCTACAGACCTTACGGCTACTGGAGAGGAGTACTTTTTTCCCGATGTACGAACGACGGTCAATCTGTTTGCCATCCATACGCGAAGAGTCGGAAGGGAATGGAGCTACCCGCCACATACGCATCCTCAATATGAAATTAATATCGTGCTTGCAGGAGAGCAGGTGATGGTGGTGGATGGCCGCAGCTATACACAACGGCAAGGTGATCTGGTGCTGCTGCGACCGGGAATTGTTCACTCCAGCTACAGCAGCGGGGAGGGCTTTACGTATTTTTGCATGCATTTCGACATTGATGACAAGCTGTTCCTCTCGTTACTGAGCCGACTGGAGCAGGTATTGTTTCCAGCTGAAGGTGCGGTGGCGAGGCAGATAGGACCCGCGCTGGATAAGTTGCTCGAACTTTCCACACCCAATGCAGAACAAGCAGGGGATTCGGTGGCCAAGCGTATGCGGATTCAATCTGCCGTATTTGAGCTGTTCGCTACGTTATGGGAGGCGGTATCCAGCGAAGCGGCGCATCTGCCGGGGCGCGGATACGTGCAGGCTGAGCTTGCCCATCAGATTGCCAGCCGACTTCAAGGCAGGGTGAATCAGCATTTTGGACAAATCGACTCTGTAGAAAAGCATGATGGGATTGAAGGCATTTCATCGGAATTAGGGATTAGCGTTTCCCATTGTAATCGTGTATTTCGTAGTGTTTTTGGTGTATCTCCCCGTGTGTATCTGTCTGGTCTTGTCCTGCACGAGGCTAAGTTGCTATTGGCTGATCCGCAATGGACGGTGCAGCAAATTACCGATATGCTCGGTTATGGAAACATTGCCCATTTTAGCAGGCAGTTCAAACGATGGTCCGGTCAGTCGCCGACATCCTACCGTAAAAGCACTGTGCAGGAAAGCCCATCCGATTAAAAATATGTATACTAATAAAATAGTTATGATATAATCCTCACAAAGGAGCTGAGAATTGTATGATTTTACATCAAAAACGTGTCGTCGTCATTGGCGGCAGTGCAGGTATAGGACTGGCAACAGCAATAGAAGCAGCAAAGCAGGGAGCGAGTATCGTAATTGCTGGGCGTTCTGCGGAGAAATTGGAGCAGGCGAAGAAAGTTATCCCTGCGGAATCGGTGGAAACCTTCCAACTGAATAATCAGAAGGAGGAGGAAGTGCAGGCATTTTTTGAAAAGGTCGGCGCATTCGACCATCTGTTTACACCAGGCGCGAGCTACACACGTGGTCCGATCACGATTGATACGGAAATGGCGAAGACTCCGTTTGAAGGGAAATTCTGGCCGCAATATTTCGCTGCCAAGCATGCGGTTCCGCATATTTCCAAGGAAGGCTCCATCGTCCTCATGTCTGGAGCATTCAGCCAGCGGCCGATGGGCTTTGGCGCTACATACGGGGCGGCTAACGGCGCAATCGAAAGCTTGGGTAAAGCTTTGGCGGTAGAATTGGCTCCGGTACGGGTCAATGTTGTATCTCCCGGCACCATCTGGAGAGATGGCTCCGAGGGCGAACAGCGGGCGCAAGCTTTTGAGGAATACAAGGAAGTAACCTTGCTCCATCGGGTGGGTTATAACGAGGAAATCGCGCATACCGTGTTGTATCTGATGACGAACAAGTTCACCACCGGAAGCGTGCTGTTCCCGGATGGCGGCTACACGCTGATCTAATCCAAGCCACACGCAATCAACAGGTAGGAAACCTGTTTTCTAAACAAAAACCGGTCTAACACGTAGCATCGTGTTAGCCGGTTTTCTTTGGCTTTAGGGTATCAAGTCCTTCTGTATAGCAGTTCTCTTTACCGTCATAGTTTTACATGGTAATATTCGATTGTTGGATATAATTCAAAGTCATTGTCTGAATAGATGATAAAAAATAAAGTATATATGCAATATAACCTTGTATTTAAGGAGTAGATTACCTATGGACCAAGTGGATCATAAAATTTTGTTATGTCTACAAAACCAGGCACGCATCTCCATGACCGAGCTGGGCAAGGAGGTTGGACTTTCCCAGCCCGCTGTCACGGAAAGAGTAAGGCGCATGGAGGATAAAGGCATTATCACTGGATATCGGGCCATGGTTTCACATGAAAAAGTCGGAAAGCCGATCATGGCCCATGTGCTCGTGCATACGAATCAATGCAATTCATTTGTTGAGTTTTGTCAATCTGCACCTGAGGTCATTGAGTGCCATCGAATTAGCGGTGAGCAAAATTATTTACTTAAGGTTATGGTCGAATCCATGCTTAAGCTGGAGCAATTCGGGGATGAGTGCGGAAAGCACGGTCACTCTACCACGTTAATTGTCTTATCCTCGCCTGTAGAGCTTAAACATGTAACTCCCGCTTTATTAGACCCTTTTTGAGCTGCCGTAAATGGCTTGGCAAAGCTCGGTTGTAAACGGACCCGACATACCTTCAAATGCTGTATTGGTAAAGGCAACAACGCTGAGTCTTTGCGCGGGATCAACGAACCATGAATGACCGTAAGCTCCTCCGAGACGCCACGTTCCGGGGGATTCTGCTGTTTCGCCTTCGTCGGGATTTTGGAGTACGGTGAATCCCAGTCCGAAGCCCCGTCCCGGCCAGCCTGCCAAGGAGAGATTCCCGGTCTGGATGGTGCCCATTTCACGTACCCATTCCTCAGAAAGTAATGGATTGCCACCGTTTCGCAGTGTTTCCAGTAGTCGCATAAAGTCTTTTGCGCTGCCAATCATACCCGAGCCGCCAGAGTGGAAAGCCGTCGGATCAAAGGCGCGTGCAGGCTGAAAACGAAGTCCTGCTGTGCCTTCAAACACCTGCGCAACCTCAAGCTCACGCATCCGGCGGGGTTCCAGAGTATCGTTGACATAAGCGGCGGCAAGTCGTTCGGGATCAGCAACTGTGAAGCTAGTGTCTTGCATACCGAGGGGGTCTGTAACGAGCTTTTTAACAGCCTGCTCAAGGGTTGTGCCGCATACGCGACTAATGATAGCGCCGAGTACATCGGTGGCAATGGAATAGCCCCATGCTTTACCCGGTGTATACAACAGAGGCACAGAAGCCAAACGTTGCAAGTTCTCTTCAAGGGTAAGATTTGAAAAATCCATGCCATCTGATACGCCTGCACGTTGATAGGGGCCGCCGCCTTCTTCCTCTAAAAAGCCATAGGTCAGCCCGGCAGTATGTGTGAGCAATTGCCGTACCGTAATGGATGGTTGCTCGCCGCTGATCAAGCGGGGGCGAAAGTCCGGCAACCAGCGTTCAATGGATTCATCGAGTCCAATCTGTCCTTGGGCTGCCAAAACCAAGGCCGCTGTAGATACAATTGGCTTGGATATAGAAGAGAGCCGAAATAAAGCATCCTCGCGCATAGGAAGATTTTCTTCTCGATCAGCCAGCCCCGCCGCTCGCACATACACGGGTGAACCATCGATATATACCATGACGACTGCGCCAACCAGGCGCTTCTCGGCAAGGGTTTGATCTATGACTGCATTCACACGTCCGTCCAGACCATCTTGTATCGCTAAAACTCTATTTTCTACACTCATGAATATCTCATCCTCTCTATGATCCAGCGGTTATCGCTTGATGGAACTTAGTTTACAGGATGGGAAGACGGTATTACATAAGTAAACAAAGGTATTCAGTGAGTATTCACGTTAAAATAAAATTATATGATAAGAATGGCTTTGGATTTAAAAGAACAGGATTTTACAAGAGGTTATGCTGCGTTTTACAGTAACTTTTTAAGCTGAGATATACGTCCTTGTGACACGCCAAGCCATTTAGCATAGTCGTATTGTCTGGCATCGGGATGCTCCTGAATGAGTTCCCTAAGACGTCCGAGTAATTTTTCTGCCGACTGATTCGTTCTTTTGTGGGGGTGTGTATCTTTTTTAATAGAAGGAGTCGGTATGGGGCTACAATCTATATTCTCCTTTAATTTATGGATACAGTCGATGCATAGAAATGAATCTCTGAAATAGGTTAGATTTTCAACCGCACTACACATTTTACAGGAAACGCCCATATACTTCTTTACAGCCATAAAGCCCGTTTCATCATCCACAAAAAATTCTAGCGAATCCCCACTATTCATATTCATCGTCATTCGCATTTCTATAGGAACTACGATTCGACCCAAAGTATCCAATGAGCGGGTCATACCTGTGTTTTTCATAACCTACCTCCTCTTTAATCCTTACATGCTGCTGTGAATGATCAGATACCTGCACTTGCTGCATATAAAACGCTTCTTAAATGCGGTTAATTCTTCTTTTGATTTACAAAACTCGCAGGTTTGGTCGTTATATTTAGTGACGGATATGGTTGCCCCCTCTAAAAGAAATTCAATACAATCAGAAGGTTGAATATGACACGTATTCAGTATTTCTTTGGGAATTAAGAGTCGTACCAATCCATCTAATTTTCTCGTCATTCCTATGTCCTTCATGTTAAAAACTCCCATTAAAAAGATGATAATCAATAAAATAGTAGTATTTATTGTTGTTCCAAAAGGTGGTACTATTGTGATGTGAAAAGGAAAACATTTCATAATATTATGAATTTTTGAACTACATAGCTTCATTTACTAGGTTTATACCCCAGAGTCCACAATTGAAAGGGTGGTTTATTCATGGAAATCACACCTACGATAAGAGCAGAATTAGAAAAGTATCTAAAGCAACAAGATATGAGCAGAACTGAGTTTGGACATATCGCAGGACTGAATCCAGGTACTGTGAGTGGCATTGTAACGGGCAATCGGACTATCTCTGTTAACCAATTGGATCGTATTACTTCAACGATGGAATTACCACCAGATCATTTTTATCACCGATATGTTGAAGAATGCATTGAGGAAGAACCCCTCAACTGGCGAAGAATATCCCCGTTCTTGTACCGATGTGTGGAGCTTGATTGACTCGATTGCTTGCAGCGAGTTGTATTTCTATTGCTAGATAATCCTATTTATCCTCCGTTGCTCTTTGAAGTAGCCGAGGATGCTTTCAAAGATGGCCACAATGAAGCAGCGGCGTTCCTGTATAAAAATGTGGCTGAAAGTGAAAAGCAGCAGCATTCCGAGCGACTTGCGGTATGCCAGTATCGCTTGTTTAAGCTCACGATTGAGAAAGATCAAGCGATTAATCTCGAAGCAGCAAATAAATTTGAGCCTTTTGTTAACCGTTTGGGCGAAATCGATCAACTCGAAGCTTTAAAAGATTTAGCGAATGTATACAGATCATTGAGCCAGTGGGACAAGGTGTACGAGTTTGCTAAGGAAATGGGACGGTTAGGGAAAATACAATATGATCTGGCTCATAACCCAAAGCGCAAGAAACAAGAGCCAGTAAGGAAACTAAGTGGGCCACTTTTTATTTATATAGCCTACTCGGATCTATTGCGTGCAGCTGTGTATGATGCAAAGGGAGAACATATGAAAGCTTTACAGCATCTCCATGCTAACGCTGATTTAAGCTGGGTAAAGGAACAGGATCCAGACACCCTTCATTGGATTGGTTTATTTCAACATTGGACGAGAATTAATACCTACGTAAACAGGCTCATGTCAGGAGATATCAGCGTGCTGCCGGGTTATGTAGAGTATATGGCAGGTAAAGAAGAAATTTTTGCCGAACTCTTGAATGTCCTAGAAACAGCCAATCGCTACAATATAGACGTTGATTATATTTTAGAGCGTTTTGAACCCCAAATTACAGCCTATCAGGAACCATCATCGGATGATACGTATACACAGCAAGTTTTAGTTGAACAATACGTACGGTTTTGGTACAAGTTGGCTAGTTATAATCTGAATAAAAGTAGATACTCTTATGGTTTTGAATGCCTCTTAGTTGCTTGGGAAAAGGCTCTTACAATTAATAATGAACTAATCCTTTCAAATTGTGCACGATTATTCGAACGTTTCAGAGTGAATGCTGTCCATACAACAGGAAAAAAACTTCAAAAAATGTGGAAAGAAATTGATCAAAAAGATGGCTACTTTCTTAATGGGAATTAGTCTGATCAGATCTTTTAATCATCACTTACAACAAGTGTTTCAGAGTGTGTCTGCCCCTGAAACACTGACTCCATACCAAACGGTCTAAGGAGGTGAGAGAGAATGATGAAAAAGATTGCTTTTTTCTTAGTAGCAACAAGCTTTATGCTAGGATTCATTGCGCCCGTTCAAGCTATAAGTCAAGCTTCTGGCACAGTTCAAACTCAGGAATTAATTGGTGGATTCTGAATCAAATAACAACTCATTGCCAAAGACCAGCTTAGATGCTGGTCTTTTTTTTATTTCCATTTTGCCGATTCTTGAATGAAAAAATGGACGATTCATATTTACCCATTCCATCCTAAAATGAGATTCATTAGGAGGGGATTTGGATGAAGACAGATGAAACATTAAATCAGCAATTAGAAAATGCAAGACAGCGGCTTCATGATTTGTATGACCAGTACGGTTTTGGACATTCCTCTGTGCTTGAGCAATCTATGCTTTTGGACGAGCTCATTAACCAGCACAACCGTATCTTCCAACCCTCCTTATGCAAAAATAATTTCCCCAGCGAGTAACAGAACTGACTATATCACTATATCTATTAAATACCTTATATGAAATATAAATACATAAGAAAGTCAGAAAATGTTAAATTTTTATGGGGAGAGCTTGATGTTGCGGCAGTTTATACAGCGAGTATTGGCGGATACAGGATTTTTAAAGAATAAGACCATAGTTTGTTAACTTTACCCTAAAATTGAAGCATGATACATTTTTAATATCTTCTTGGGTTATCTATCATGAGTATTTAGAATAGTTATGTAGAGGGGATGGTTGAAAAAGGAAAATCAAATAGTTGTTTTTATCACCAAAATATCTTGTGAAAGGAAAGATGGAAGTGAAAAAACAGTTTAAGCTTTTCGCTATTCTATGTATGTTGTTGGCCATTTCTTTTTCTGTAATCCCATCTTCTTCGTATGCTGCATTTTCAGGGCTTAGAACTTTGGGGGCATATGCGAGCGTACAGGAAAGAGACTCCTGGTGCTGGGCAGCTGTATCTCAGGGTATTTTACGCTATTACGATAAATCAGTGACTCAAGCTAATTTTGTAAGGACTGTAAAAGGTTCTGTTATAAATGAAGGAGCTTCCGATCAAGAAGCAAAGAGGGGATTAAGCGCCTATGGACTTAACAGTACGCTTGCAAGCTCTTCTATATCCTACAGTTCAATTGTTACGCAAATTGTAGATTATAGTCGGCCTATATACGCGGGGTGGTCATGGTCAAATGGTGGAGGCCATGCTGTTCTGATTAAAGGCATTCAAAATTCACATCTTACAGATAACGTTGATTGGGTTTTTTATGTCGATCCTCTTGATGCTACTACTAATAAGGCTAGTTACTCTTGGGTGAAAGGTAGTAACAGCGTTGGTCACGTGTGGGACGGTACACTTTATAATATAACTAACTAAGGAGGTGTTGTAATTGAAAAAGGTGTCGCTATTGCTGATATGCTTATTTTGTATATTCGACTCGAATGCATTTGCTTCAAATGCGGAAGATATTCCTTCTGAAGTAAGGAGTGCTGCCGAGCAAGGGTTGAAGTCCTTTATTTCAGATGCTACTCAAAGTCCTTCCGAGTATGGTTATGCAAATGCAGAAGAAGTGAACCGTATTGGATTAGGTGAAGGGTATAAGCTTTATGCAGTTGATAAGAACTTATTGAACAAAGAAAGTAATAGTTTAAAAGACTATACATTAGATACTGGTGGTTGGTTGTTCACGATTCAGTTAAATGGTGTAGCCAAAAATTATTTGACAGTTGCATTAGAAGATGGAGAATATAAAACTGTTCAGGTGGGTGGAAATGCTAATAACTACGGAAATGCCTTGGCAAGAATTAAGTCAGAGCATGGAGATCCCGAAGTAGTCCAAGCTGGACCTGCCTACTATTTTGTAGCAAAGGACGCTGCGAAAGACTCAGTTAAGGACATTATTTTATCCTCTGTACCGGAGAATAAAGCGTCATTATTCCAAGCTTTGGGGAATGACGAGTATCGGACTACCAGTGAAGTTATTACTTTCCTTAAGAAACAAGCGAGTTCTAATAATGATAATTCTGGTACCGAGAAACTAAGAAGCGGAGGATTTGCCAATGCTGCTCCTGAGGCCAACACCAATATAAATCAAATTTTGATAGTGTCAGCAGTGGTTTTAATTTTAGGTGCTGTAACAATCGTCTTTCTTCGTAAAAAAACTAATCGCGGATAACAGTTCGAGTTGTAAACCAAGTTTTTGCATAATCCAACTCTAAGGGCACGTGGGTGGATTCTGATCTAAGTTTTAAATTTTCTACCATGGACCAGCTTTTAAGCTGGTCTTTTTTATTTCATTCTGCCGCTTCTTGAATGAAAACAGCGAGTATTGGCGGATACAGGATTTTTAAAGAAAAGGGACTGAATTATTGAACGTTATCAAAAAAAGAAATATGTTACACTTTTTATATATTATTGGATAATATTAGTGGTACTAGAAATAGTAGAGGAGATGGTTAAGAGGGTGTAATCAAATGAAAGTTATGGAGCCTCGTAAATAAGGGAGGATCGGATCGGGAAGTAAAAAGCGCGTTAGCATATGGGGGATTAAGCTCTGCAATTGATAAAGAGCCGCTACCCCATAAACGAAATTTATGTGGACTAAAACATGAGCACTAAGGAGGAGTGATAAAATGTATAAAAAAATACTTGGAATTGCGTTTTCTTGTATCTTATTGTTTCCTATAACGGTCTTAGCGGCAAATGAGGTTCCGCAGGAAGTTGAACAATCTATTGAAAAAGATTTGGGGAATTTCAAAGATGATATTAGACAGAATACAGGATTCAAAATAACAACTACTAAAGAAGCGGAAAATTTAACGCTTGATGAAGGCTTTAAGGTTTACACTGTAAATTCTAAAGCTATTAGATCAGGAAATACAGATAAAGCTAATGACATATTGAAATCTAAAGGGTACTTATTCTCCATAAAAAGTGGACAACAAAATAACGGAATTGTTTTTTCAGAAGATGGGAAAAGAATACGATCAGCTTATAGTGATCTTGAGTTTCCAAGTCAATTCGAAGAAACAAAGAAACTGGTCGGCTACGATGAAAACAGCAAACTGATATATGATGATCGACTGGCTACGGTTGCTCTAATTTCTGATATAGATGGGAAGGAAGTTGTGGTTCCTCTTAGAGAGAGTGTATACATGGACTTTAAGCCATTGAAAGTATACAATCTACAGGAATTTATAGAGTTTCTATCTGCCAATGAGAAAGTTCGACAAGAAGCAGCTTCAAAAAATGATTCGGATGAACCGATCTCTGGAGGTAGCCCATCCAGTCTAAGCTCGACTGCTTCACAGGCCAATGCAAGCAAAATCAGCACTGGGGAATTGTCATTAATCTTTATTGCCGGGTTAATGATTATTGGTGGAGTTTCCTTCGTAATTAAGAAAAGGAAAAAAGTGTGAATTTCTAAAATTTCAAGAGCCACCTCTCTATTGAGAGAGTGGTTTTTGGTATAACGGTGCTAAAATTTTCAACAAAGGAGACGGTAAAGTTGAGAAATAAAAAGCTGATCATCTTTGGATTAATTGTTGTTCTGATTTTAGCCGCATTGTTTTATGGTTCTTTTTATAAAAAAAACAAAGAAGTAGAATGGCTTTACGATAGGTTAGGGGTTCAATTACCCAAAGAAACAAGAATCTGGTTCAGTGATGAATCATATGGAGCGCTTGGGGATGGATATCGTTTGTATATTTACCAAATTAGTTCTGAAGAAATGAAGGAATTGACCAAAAGAGGAACGTTGAATAATTGGTCTAAACTACCGTTACCTACAGAGTTAAGTGAGCCGCTGTTCGAAAAAATTAAAGACATTACAAATGAAGAAATAGCTAATCTTTTACCTTTTAAAGGAACTCAGGGTTATTACACGATTAGAAATAATCGTACTAATAGTTTAATTATGAGTAGAGATGTATATGATTTTAGTTATAATAACGTGATCATTAGCATGATCAACTTAGAAAATAATAGAATATACTTTTTGTCATACGATATGTAATTCAAGCCCATACCCCGTTCTGTAAATCTATGATGTGTACTTGAAGCTTACAAATGAGGAGTAGATGGAGGTCACAAATGGTTTTACTAAAAGATGCCCATTTAATAATCTTACTTGGGAAAAAATCCTCGCCCCGTTTAAAACCCATCTTACTTGGATTATCCCCCTTAGTGTGATTACGTTCTTTGTGCTGGCATATGTAATTTTTATATGGGTAGCATTGTGGGTAGAATAATGGGCGGTAGTTCTTCCGGAGATGAAATATTGTCTATATATCTCCGCCAAGGGCATCGAGCATGTAGAATCTAACGATATCTAAATTTCAGCGTAAAAGTTGGTTAATTCCGAAAAAATAACATCTCTTTATAATGAAAGTAAATGCTAAAATTTTCAACAAAGGAGGTATTATTAATTGAAGACTGCACTACATAAAAGGTTGACTTGCTTGGTTGTTTTGGGAGGGATGAATTTTAATTTTTCAATCTTCTAATCAAACGGTCCAAAACGTATCCAATAAAAAACCAGAAAACCAGTGTAGTGAAGTAAACGACGGCTACGGGGATGTCTGCTTTTCGCACAAATTGAAATGATTCGTAAATCCAAACCAACGGGCTAATGATAGCCAATAGCATATTATAGTCGTCATACCCCGTAATATTTACAGTAATAACTAGACATGAGAGTAGGGCTAACCCAAAACGAAATGATTTCATTGCCTATACCTCCAAACCAATATTGTAACAACGTATTACCACGTACTAGCTTGGATGCTGGTTCATTTTGCAGTTTTGAATGGAAAAATAGAAGCCGCAAGACGATTAACAGCATCCTGATCGTAGCGGCTTCTTGGGATTCTTTTTCTCTACATTTTTTTCACTGGACGTAACACTGCGTAACCGTATCCCTCCGGGAAATGTCGCTGATAATCCTGCTTCGTTTCCTCATCCCATTCATATCCCATGCTGGTAGGGTCAAAGTTCCAAGCTTTTTCCTCCACAATTCTCATAACCTCTCCATTGTTTTTTAGATAATTGAAGGGCGGGTGAAAAAACATCAGGTAATCTGATTCGGGGATGTTCCGGCACTCCATACCTAATGGAATCTCTCCGGCGTAGTCAGCGGCAACCGGTATTCCATAGAGATAGCCCTTTTGACCATCCTGATAGAACCAGCCTGCGGTCTGTCCCAATTGTTCGGGTAGCTTGAGGTGAGACATGCTTTCCAGTGTTCCGCAAATTTCATCACAATTATGACCGTTTCTCCAGAAATCACCGTAGTTTCGAGAAGAGGCATCCCAGATTCCAATAAATTTGTGTGCTGGTATACGCTCAATTTTGATTTCGGCTTCTTGCAAATGAACCTTAACCATCTTATCCCGCTCCTTCAAATGGTAATGATAAGGAGAGAACACTTCAACACGAATCGCTAACGGAATAGGTCTAGGCTCTCTTTGGTATACAGCCGGAGTTACCTCAAAGGCTTTTACAAATGCTCGTGTAAAAGCTTCTTGTGAAGAAAACCCATACTTTATGGCAACATCAAGGATGCGGACATTGCTATCCCGGAGTTCAAGGGCTGCACGGCTAATCCGGCGCATCCACACATAATCCCTTAACGTCATTCCTGTAAGAGAATGGAACTGTTTTGTACAGTAATAAGGAGAGTAGCCTAACTGATTGGACATTCTCAACAACGATGGTGCTGAAGTAAGATTATTATCAATCCAATCAATCATGAGTTGGACCATTTCGTTCCATTCGTACACGATGGTTCCCTCCTTTCGATTCCATCTTAACAAGCGGAATGTAGGAATATTTGACTTGAGTTGCATGGCACCCTACAGCAAATCAGATTGGCCATGCTTCTTCAGGCACCCCGTATTGTGAGAAAATATAATCCCTCGACTCATTGGCTAACTTGCGCAAACGTTGAATGTCTACATGCAGCATTTTTCCGTTCCGTTTGACAGCTTTTCCAGCCACAAACACTGAATCGACGTTGCTCGTGTTGGCACATTGCACAACAGCACCGATTGGATGATTTACCGGAAACATATTCAGATCGTTGGTTCGAATCATAATCAGATCAGCTTCTTTTCCCGGAGTTAACGTACCGATCTTATGATCCAGTCCCAATGCTCGGGCACCGTCAATCGTCGCGAATTCTAAAATGTCCCGTGCTGAAATGGTGAGTTCCACCGGCATTTCTCCTGTGGATAAAACCTTTCCATTGATTCTGGAACGTTCTGCTTGCAAGGCGAACTTCATTTGCCCAAACATGTCTCCACCGGTCGATACTACGACATCGATCCCTAATGACGGTCTTCCTCCGTTCTCCATAAACAACCCTGTAGCCGGATAACCATGCCCCATCATCATTTCGATTTCCGGAGTAACGGAAATGGAGGCACCCGAATCTGCGATTAGTTTATACTCCTCATAGCTGAGTGTATTGGCATGGGCAAAGTTAAGATCCGGTCCGAGTAGTCCAGCCTTATGCAATTTTTCAATCGACCGATCCACCGAACCCCATGTTCCGAACCCTAAATGCATTGTACACAGCACACCGAGCTCCCGAGCGAATCGAATCTCATCGACTGCTGTTTCCCATGCGCTGAATTCCGGCCCTCTTATGGCTAGCCCCATGGTAAGCAACTGGTCATCTGATGAGAAATACTGCTTTTTCACCCGTCTGCTGTCATCGGATTGTCGTATCTGGCTTTCTCTGGACCAATATTCGCCATCACTAGGAACTCCGTGGGCAAAGACCGCTCGTGTTCCCGATTCTTGCAAGCCCCGGATCAGCTCGTCCGTATGATCGGGTGAATTAATCATCGACCAATCCAGTAGCGTGGTAACCCCTGCATCCAATGCTTCCAGTGCGCCAAGCAGATTCGCTACATATCCATCCTGCGGACGTAATTTAGCTCCAATATTCCCATAGTACATACGCCCCAGGTACTTTTCGAGAGACCAATCGGCACCTACATTACGAACGACAGATTCCCAGGTGTGGCGATGTGTATCCACGAATCCCGGCATAACAATCATGTTTGTAGCGTCAACAACTTCACAATTGGATGCTTCTAGCTCCGGTTGAACAGCGACAATTTTTTTCCCCTCAATGAGAATATCCGCTTTCTTAAAATCACCGATTGTCTTATCAAGCGTGAGTACACAGCCGTTTTGGATTAATAAACGATGGTTCATCTTTTTATCTCCTTTGCATGTTGTTAGATGACTTATTTCTATGCTCTCTCTCTTAAGTCGACATTTAACCTATATATGTATATTGTAAGCCTGATGATATAAAATCACAGTAGATCTTTTCGTGCAGGGACAAGAATATACACCAAAAAGCCTACCTACCGATCATCTGGCAGATAGACTTTTGCAAAATAAAGCTGTGTTGGATAGGGATCAGCGCTCCCATGCTTCTGTGCGAAGCTGCTGCTGGCGGGTAAATAATGCCGGATAAATAAACAGGCTGAGCAGTACGCTGGTCAAAATCGCAGAGGTCATGGTGGTAAATACGATCAGCAATTGCAGGCGGACGGCGGCAATGGGATTAGCACCTGCGATGATCTGTCCGGTCATCATGCCGGGAAGCTGGACCAGCCCCAGCGTTTTCTGTCCCTCAATGGTTGGAATCATACTGGAGCGTATGCAATCCTTGAGTATCGGGAAAATAGCTTGTCTCGGCGTGCCGCCTAGTGCCAGAATGAGCATAATTTCAGGCTTGCGCAGCAGCACTTCCGACTTGAGCCGGGATACCAGCAGGCTAGACAAAATCATGGAGCTGCCAATGATCATGCCGCTAATCGTAATCATATATCGGGCTGTCGCCGGAATGATATGCAGGCCAATCAGAAATGCCTGTGTAACGATTTCCACACTAAGCAGCGTCAGGAACGACTTCCACATCAGGCCGGGAATGAATCTTCCTTTGCGCGCGACATTTTGGGAGGCCACAGTGATCATGAGCAGAATGAATAATACGATAAATCCGTAGCTCTGCATCCCGAAAATTAAATGCAGCACATAGCCGATGGCCAGCAACTGAACCGATGCTCTGATCGTGGCGATAATGATATCCCGATCCAGACCGAGCTTGAAGGATTTGGACATGACGATGGCGATGAACACAAAACCGAGGGACAGAATCAGGGCAACAATCGTCATACCCATTCTCCTGCTATAAACTTGCGGGTTTCATTGTGCTGTGGTGCATGGAAAAAAGTCTCGGTATCCGCTTGCTCCACGAGCTTTCCGTCGATCATCAGCCATGTTTCATGGCCCACTCTGCGTGCTTGTTCCATATGATGCGTAATCCAGATCATCGTCGTTCCCTCTTCTTTGTTCATTTGAAGCAACAGTTCCTCTACCTCTTTGACCGAGGCTGGGTCCAGTGCGGAAGTAATCTCATCCAGCAGTAAAATATCCGGGCGGTTCGCAAGCGTTCGCGCCAAGGCCAAGCGCTGTCTTTGACCTCCGGATAGCTCCTGCGCCTTTTGCTCCAGTAGATCGCGGGTAAGCCCTACACGCTCTAACAGGTCGCCTGGGTCATGCAGCACCGTGCCGTGCAACCGTTCTACGGTCTGAAGATTATACAGAACGGTTCCTTGCAGCATGGGGGCATCCTGAAAAACCAGTGCGACCTTTCGTCTCAGCTCAGGGATTTCCCATTCGGAAAGGGGCTTGCCGAATACGCTGATTTCCCCTTCATCCGGCGTCAGTAGAAGATTACACAGTGAAAGCAGCGTGCTTTTGCCAGACCCGGACGGGCCGACCAGCGTGGTGATTTTGCCGGGAGAGACTCTTGCCGTAATTCCGTTCAGGACAGCACGTTGCTGTTCAGATCCGGTAAAATATTTGGTGGCGTCTTTAAATTCAATGGCTGGAAGTGACTTGGACTCCATAGATATAACTATCTCCTTTGCATGGGATCGAAAAAGTGGTCAGACCCGCTTTATGATCTTGTTTCGTTCATTATATCAGTAAAAGCTGATATGCTTGCATACCAAAACTTCTTTGTATAAACTAACAGAATTAGTTAAAATAGAAATGAGATTCATTATGTATATTTATACGTAAACACCTTACATAGAAATTCGATTAAAGGAGAAATGCTGATGTCACCCAGAAACGGAGTGAAGCTGCAAGATATTTTACAGGCTGCTGAGGACATTGCCAATGAACGGGGGATGGGTGATGTTACGCTCACCACGCTGGCGCAGAAGCTGCACATTCGCCCTCCGTCTTTGTATAACCACGTGGACGGATTGAACGGACTGCGCCAAGTGCTGGCTCTACACAGCCTGGGACAGTTGGAGGAAGCTTTGATGAGCGCGGCGGTTGGCAGAGCGGGTGACGATGCAATGACCGCTATGGGGAAAGCCTATATGCGATATGCCCGCGAGCGACCCGGTTTGTATGAAGCGATGCTGTATGCGACCGATCGAAATGATCCCGAAATGAGGCGTGCTGCGGATCGCGTAGCGGGGCTTGTTATTTCTGTTCTGTCCAGCGGTTACGGATTTAAGGAAGAGGATTGTGTTCATGCGGCGAGGGGGTTCCGCAGTCTGCTTCATGGTTTTGCCTCGCTCGAACAAAATGGCGGTTTTGGTTTACCCGTGGAAGTGGATCGGAGTATTGAAGTCATGATGAACACTTTTTTGACAGGTCTGCATGTGCAGCAGAAACGGGGATAAGATGAGAAGCGAACACGGTTCTCTTTCCTGGTAATGGTTTCTATTCAGTAAAATGTATAATTATCTGTTCTGTGCGGCAAAAAATTGATATACTCGAAAAATACTGCTTAACAGCCGGATGTGGAACCGGTTCTACCGAGGAAATGATTCAAAGGATATTAGGGGGATTGTGGATGCAACAGGTTTTACAGGGTGTGATCGGTGTAATTAACGACTTTTTCTGGTCTAAGTTGTTAATTGTCATGCTGATCGCATTGGGGCTATTTTTTACGTTCCGCACTAAGGGTCTGCAAGTACGAATGATCGGAGACATGTTCCGGGTCCTCAAAGAATCAAAACGCGGCTCCCGAGACAGCATTTCGCCTTTTCAGGCATTTTGTATCAGCATGGCGGCACGCGTAGGTACGGGGAACATTACGGGGATTGCTCTTGCCATTGCGCTGGGCGGTCCGGGTGCGGTGTTCTGGATGTGGATCATTGCGATCATCGGCTCGGCCTCCAGCTTCGTCGAAAGTACATTAGCACAGGTATATAAAGTGAAGGACAAAGACGGATTCCGTGGCGGTCCGGCGTATTATATGGAGATCGGATTGAGAAAGCGGTGGATGGGTATCGTCTTTGCGATACTGATTACACTGAGCTTTGGTCTGGTCTTTAACGCGGTGCAGTCCAATACGATTACGCTAGCTTTTGAAAATGCCTTCGGCACGAGTCGGCTGGTCGTGGGTCTGCTGATGGCGGCTGTGTTTGCGGTCATTATTTTTGGGGGTATCAAGCGGATTGCCAAAATGTCCGAATATATCGTCATTGTACTGGCAGTGCTGTATATCGGAATTGCGCTGTTTATTGTGATCATTAATATTCAGCAATTGCCGCAGATATTGTCCCTGATTGTACGCAGTGCGTTCGGTTTTGAGCAGGTTGCGGGAGGCTCCATCGGGGCAGCTCTGATGCACGGCATCAAGCGTGGTTTATTTTCCAATGAAGCAGGAATGGGGAGCGCACCGAATGCGGCAGCTACGGCAGACACCAGCCATCCGGTCAAGCAAGGCTTGATCCAGGCATTCGGGGTGCTGACGGATACGCTTATTATATGTACGAGCACGGCAATGATTATTTTGTTATCCGGTGCGTATACGAAGCCAGGACTTAGTGGTATTGAGCTGACCCAGGCGGCTCTTAGTGTGCATATCGGCCCGTGGGCGTCCGGTTTTCTTGCCATCATGGTATTCCTGTTCGCTTTCAGCACATTGATCGGTAACTACTATTACGGTGAAACGAACATCGAGTTTATGAAATCCAAGAAAATTTGGGTATGGCTGTATCGCGCTGCTGTAATTGGCATGGTGGTTTTTGGAGCGGTGGCCAAGGTGCAACTGGTGTGGGATTTGGCTGATTTATTTATGGGCATGATGGTTGTCGTCAATCTGATTGCCATTGCCCTTTTATCCCGAGTCGCTTTTGCAGCCTTAAAGGATTATTCACGGCAGAAAAAGGCGGGTCACGACCCTATCTTCTATAAAGATAGCATTCCGGGGCTGGAGCAAGTGGAGTGCTGGGAGCGGGAAGCCAAGCTGTAAGACAACCTGATCACAAACTTGACATACCAATCTGATTGCGTCTTGAACCATACGGGTAAAATACTTCTGTATAATGTAGATGAGAGACTGCGAATACAGTAGGGATATTGTGAACGTACTGGTGATTGGCGCAAATGGAAAAGTAGGCAGACATCTTGTTCGTCTGCTGGGTGAAAATGACTCGCATCGCGTAAAGGCGTTGATCCGCAATCCGGATCAGGCCGAAGCGCTTGAACGTTTGGGTGCGGAAACGGTGATCGCTGATCTCGAAGGAACGGTTGACGACATTGCCGCAGCCGTAAAGGGTAGCGATGCTATCGTATTCACGGCAGGTTCCGGTGGCAAAACAGGCGCGGACAAAACCCTGCTCATCGACCTCGATGGAGCAGTCAAGGCCATGGAAGCTGCCGAGCAGGCAGGCATTCGCCGCTTCATTATGGTCAGCGCAAGGCATGCGGAGAATCGGGAGCAATGGCCTGAGTCGATTAAGCCGTATTACGTGGCAAAGCATTATGCAGATCGCTTGCTGGAAGCGAGTAATCTGGATTACACGATCCTTCGTCCGGGTGGATTGACAGATGATCCCGGTATCGGAAAGGTCGCTACGGGAGATGATTCTTCCGTTAGCACCATTTCCCGTGAGGATGTAGCGGCAGTAGTGGTAGCGGCACTGGATGAACGGCAGACGTATCACCGTGCGATTAATCTGGCGTCAGGCAGCACGCCCATTGCTGAGGCTATCCGGCAGGGTTGATGGATAGAGGAACATTCGCATCATAGTTGGAGAGAGGCAGATCATCGGTATTATTCCGGGGTCTGCCTTTTTGCTGCTTTTTTTGGCTATTTATTGTCCCAGTCGTATAGGTACGTTAATCCCTGTTTTAAACCCCCAATATACAAAAGCGACAATACCGCAGACTTCCAGCAGGAAACGCACAGCCAGATTGAGCATTTAGTCCCGAAAGCAGTTCCAAATGAATATCTGCGAAAAGATTTGCTTAAAACTAATAATATTATTTATATATACTAATATAATTAGTTTCAATCAAGATGAGGAGATGAGACGGATGCGTGTTGTTCAGGTGCAACATATAGTTCAATTGACGTTTCTGCCGAGGCTGTTCCCGGTGAATTGCTATTTGGTGCAGGAAAAGGAGGGGCTGACATTGATAGATGCCGGACTTCCTTATAGTGCAGATGGGATCGAAAAGGCTGCTGCGCGGATGGGGCAACCTATCATACGCATTGTGCTTACTCATGCTCATGAGGATCATGTGGGTGCGCTCGATAGGCTGAAGGAACGGTATTCGGATGCGCAAGTATTCATTTCCGGGCGGGATGCCCGACTGTTAAAGGGGGATGTATCAATGGATGCGGGGGAACCGGATACTCCGATTCGGGGCAGTGTGCCCAAAAACATCCGTACACAGCCTGACGTTCTGCTGGAAGAAGGCGATCATGTGGGCTCGTTGCAGGCGATCAGTGCGCCGGGACATACGCCAGGCTCGATGGCGTTTTTGGATACTCGCACCCGTGCGCTGGTTGCGGGCGATGCGTTCCAGATTCGAGGCGGTGTGGCGGTGTCTGGGCAGTTCAAACCGTGGTTTCCTTTTCCGGCACTGGCTACCTGGAACAAGGAAATTTCACTGGAAAGCGCCAAAAAGCTTGCGGGATTCAAACCATCTCTGCTGGCTGTCGGACATGGTAACCTGCTAGAACATCCACAGGACGCACTCGAACGGGCCATTCAGGAGATGGAGCGGCAATTTATGAAGAAATGATTCCATACTCAGCCAACTTTCAGCCAGAACTCACGATGCCCTCAGCTATGGCAGATACAATATGAGGAAAATAGATACAGAGAGAGGTGCATCGGATTTGAACGCGTGGAAAGAGAACCGCATAAAATATATACTTCTGTTCAGTCTCATATTGTGTGCTGTGGTTAGTGTGGTTTCGTTATCAGGAAATGTAGGGCAGGATACCAGCTCCAATTCGACATCGACGGGTACCACGAACAACTTGGACGGCAAGAGCCCAGGTACGACAGGCCAATCATCCGATTCATCCACCCAAGGTACATCGACATCGGGTGATAAAGGTACAATGGCCGGGAAAGACACGTCTACCTCCGGAGGCAACGGTGTTGTCAGAGACGGGCAACAGCGAGGTCCGGGCGGTATGTCCGGTAACGGCGGCCCTGGTATGGGCGGTGGAAGAGGCGGACATTCTTCATCTGCTTCTGCGACTCCGCTGGCGATCTTTGCCGCTTTGTTCTTCGGTGCGTTTGTATTCATTGTGTATCGTTTTCGGGCCAGTGTATGGAAGATCGGGGAACGTAACCGGGGTCTGATGTTATGGACCGTGCTTGGCGTGGGATTCTTTTTAAGAATGGCGATAGCGCCGTGGATCTCGGGACACATGGATTTAATGCTATTCCGGAACTGGGCTACAACAGCAGCGGATAGCTTAACGGGATTTTACACGAACGGATCAAGTGATTATCCGCCGTTCTATATTTATATTTTATATGTGATCGGTAAAATCGGTTCAACGGACGCTTTCAGTCCCTATATGTCGGTGCTGCTGCGGCTACCCAATATATTGGCGGATATCGCGACAGCGTACATGCTGTATCGGTTGGCGAGCAAACGGGTCGGCTTTGGAATCAGCATCGGGCTGGTATTGTTCTATGTATTTAACCCGGCGGTGTTTATCAATTCGACCTTCTGGGGACAAGTAGATTCATTCTTTACATTGCTGATTGTAGGCATGGTTGTGCTGTTGGTGGAAAACAGAGTAGGCTGGTCCACTGTCTTGTTTACGGTAGCGGTGCTGATGAAGCCACAGGGGATTATTTATGGTCCGATTCTGTTCTTCGAGCTGTTGAGACAACGTAAAATACAACCTTGGCTGCTGGCTATAGGTGGAGCGGTTGTGACGACAATTCTGGTGGTACTGCCATTTTCGTGGGGGCAGGAGCCATTATGGTTGCTTGATTTATACCAAGGAACGGTCGGTGAGTATCCATATGCTTCTGTGAACGCGTATAACTTCTTCGCACTGATCGGTGGTAATTATACGCAGGATACGACGACGTTGTTCCTGTTCAGCTACCACACATGGGGTATGATCGGCATTGTGCTGGTGACTTTGTTTACGTGGTGGATGTATGCGCGCAGTAACAAACCACAGTTTGTGGCCGCGGCTGCGCTGGTACAAATTGCAGGTGTGTTCACTTTCGCTTCCAGCATGCATGAACGGTATCTGTTCCCGGCCGCAGCGTTGGCTGTACTAGCATATCTGTATTTGCGGGATCGGAGATTTTTATGGCTCGCGGGTGGATTCAGTCTCACGATTTTCCTGAACACCTTCGATATTTTCTATAGCTCCAACTCTCAGGACAGCTATGGAGTTATTCTATGTGTGACCTCGTTGTTGAACGTGCTGCTGTTTGTGTATCTGGTCAAAGTTGTGTGGGATTGCTCCAAGTCCGCCACGATTCAGGCCAAGTCCGCCGAGGACACGGTTGCACCGGAGCTTCCTTCCGGGAAGCCTGTGCGGAGAGCGTCTCCCCAAGGTGTGAACACAACGATTGAAAGATAGCCCATTATAAAATAGGGTAAAAAAAGAAACCGCCCTTTAGCGAAATGGAAGTGGCAGGTATACCAGCCATAAACCATTACGCCAAAGAAGCGGTTTTTTTATTGCTCTTCATGCTAGAACAACATTGGATTGATGTTCCTCAATCTATATATTCGCTCAGTTTCTGTACATTGCAGATAGTAATCTCTCGTGTACCCTTAATATGAATAATCCCCAGTTGTTCAAATTTTGCGAATTTGCGACTGATGGTTTCGCGTGTGACACCCACATAATTAGCCATTTCTTCGCGTGAAAGGGGGAGATTGATTTTAATGTAGGAGCCGTCCCGTTTTCCGTATTTATGCCCAAGCTCAAGAATCATATAGGCAATACGGATTTCCGGGTCTTTGGTAGCCAGGCTTTGAGCCAGCTTTTCGGTATGGGCCAAGCGTTTGGTAATGGTTTTGAGCAGCTTCAAAGAGATATCGGGATTGTTGTGAATCAACTGCTCCATATCATCCTTGGTGAGCATACAAATATCTGTATCTTTTAAGGCATACGCACTAAAGTTACTCAGCTCATCGCTGTTAAATATGTTCAACTCGCCAAAAAAATCGCCAGTTGTCAGAATGTGCAGAATTTGTTCTTTGCCCTGAGGTGTCATTTTCAGAAGCTTGACATGCCCGCTTTTAATAATGTACAGCGTATCGGACGCTTGTTCCTCGATAATCAAGGCCTCGCCTTTCTGATATTTCCGGTGTCGGATCATGGAGCTGACCTTACACAAATCTTCGCAGGACAAAGAGGAAAAGATAGGCACTTTGCGGGCACAGGGCTCCTTTTCGCACTGGCAGGGGCAGGACATCTCATTCACATTCATTCACTCCATTCATAAACCGGAAACTAAAAAGTATAGTGCGTTCTTGTTATTCTGTATCATCTATTGGGGCAAAATGGCTTTGATCCTCGCCGCAGACTGGACAAACCCAGTCTTCCGGAAGGTCCTCAAACGCTGTACCAGGCATCACGTCTTCATCGGGGTCACCCAAAGCAGGATCATAAATGTATCCACAGGGTTGACATACATATTTTTTCATCTTTAGCTCTCCTTGTCACCCAAAATTTTTGTAAGCTCTGGCGCGTCCGGTTTGAGTCCCTGAATGATGGCTGTTTTGTATGGAAGTGAAGCGAGGGCATCCCCAAAACCGATCACGCCGCAGATAGAGCCGTTTTGTATGAACATTCGTGTATAAGAAGCTTGATTTTCACTGGTCAGGCTGGTGTCGCATTCCTGTTCATCTACTAGGCCAATGGAAAAGAGAGGGGATTCATAGCTGTTCGATAGAGTTACAGGGATGGGACGCTGATAGCTGACGGATGCACCCGTCATATTAGCTCCTGCTATTTTCCCTTGCTCTATAGCACTTTCCCATAATCCATCCACTCTATTCTGAAACTCGGCTACATCACCTGCCGCATATATATTGGCGGAGCTGGTCTCCATCTGTGCGTTCACCAAGATGCCGTGTCCAATATCAAGACCGATTTGGCGAGCAAGTTCAGTATTAGGTACAATTCCGATAGAGTACACAACATGCTCGCAGGGAATAACAGATCCGTTCTGTAGCTCCACACCTTCTACGTGATCTGTGCCTGTAATACGCTTTACGCCTTGTCCAAGCCTTACCTCGGTACCCCGTTCGGTAATCCGACGGTTCAAAATAGAAGCGGCCTTCTCATCTAGCTGGCGGGGCATAAGCCGGTGCGAAGCTTCCAAAATGGTTACAGCATACCCGGCTTGCTGGAAGGACCAGGCGGTTTCTACGCCCTGAATACCACCGCCGATGATACATATCCGGTCTCCCGTTTGCAATTTTGTCTTAAGGCTGTCCGCATCTTGTCGAAAACGAATATTGTGAACGTTCCTTAGAGAAGCACCGTCCAGTAAAAGCTCACGGTTGTGGGCTCCTGTACACAGCAGTAGCTTGTCATAAGCAACGATTTGTCCGTTTGCTGTTTCAATGGTGCAGTCCTCTGCATGTATCGAGGTGACCTTGATGCCGGAATAAACATGAATTCGTTGAGTAGCAAACCATTTTTCCTTTTTGATCAGGATTTTGTCGCTGTGCAGGTCAGTGAATAGCCCCTTGGAAAGCTTGACTCGATTATACGGAAGGGATGCTTCCTCCCCGTAAATAGAAATTTCGGCCAGCTCATCATGATCTCTAATCGCTTTTGCCGCGTTGACGGCGGCGACACTGCCTCCGATAATAACGTAATGTTGGTTACCCATTCAGTATCTCTCCTATTCGCTATACGCTACTGTGTTTTAAATAACACTAAGCAGTAGATCTGAGACAAATTCAGCGGCATTTTTAATTTTTTTCACTTTTTCATCTTCTGTAGGAGAGAAACGAATGCGTACCGGGAATTCTACATGCGTCATACCCGTTGACTTGATTACATCTGAAGTGCTTTGGACTTTCATATTGGTACCGTTCAAGTAATCCTGTACCACTTCAATCGCTTCCCCGCTCCAGCCGTAGGAACCAAAGGCAGCAGCCAGCTTGCCTTCCAGATTCATCTTTTGCATTTTTTGCAGCAGGTCTTCCAGCTTGCCCGTCATGTCCGCATATTTGGTAGAGCTACCGACGAAAATAGCATCCGCTGAGGCAATACTATTCAATATCTCCGTTTCATCCGCCTTATCTACGTCCCATAGCTCCACCTTGATTTGGTTTTCCAAAAAGCAGTCTTTCAGGATGTTTGCCATTTTTTTAGTATTATTTTTTAAAGTGGCATAGACAATCGCTACTTTTTTATCATCCTTGGTTTCGGTACTCATAGAGGCGTACAAATCAATAAACTTGGCAATGTCATGTCGGATCGCGAAGCCGTGGGAAGGAGCAATCATCTCAATATCCAGGTCAGAAACAGCTTCGATTAATGTACGCACATATCTGCGATGCGGATGAATAATAGCCTGATAGTATCCGATAAAGTCTTCGGTAATGTCAAAACCGGCCTCGTCGGCAAATAGATGCTCTACAGCCACGTGTGTACTGAAAATATCACAAGGGAACAAGATTTTATCTTCTATGCAGTACGTAATCATGGTTTCTTCTGTATGGAGGTAAGGTGTTTCCTTAAACAGCAGCGTCTTGCCTCCAATATCCAGTTGATCCCCGTCCTTGATCACCAGGAAATTGCGATGCTGAAGCTTGTACATTTGTTGAATTTCCGGAACGGCAATCTCAGTGCAGACAATCGTAGCGTTCGTTGCTTTGGAAGCAAGTGCCGCCAATCCGCCTGAGTGATCTGGTTCCGTGTGATTGACGATAATATATTGAATGTCCAGCGGATCGATCAATTCGGTTACAGCTTCGGCAAATTCCCTACCGAACGCCATATCCACGGTATCCACAATGGTTGGTTTTCCAGTTTTCAATAGATATGCATTATATGTTGTACCCTTAGATAGTAGAAGACGATGAAAGGGAACCTCACGATTATCAATTTTTCCTACCCAATAAATATCCTTTGCCAGTTGAAATCCGGGCTTCATAGGAATAACCTCCTGCTTGTTTTTGTTTGTCTAACACAATTCGATTCTAGTTGGATGTGTCGATGAAAAAGAGGATTGAAATCAAATTTTTGAATATTTCAAAGTTTTTAATACTTAAATTTATATTTGTGATTGCAATCACAAGGCGAGCGTAATAATCAAATACAATAAGACCATATAGATTGAAACCTGAGAACATGCCAGGTATCTAATCCATCATAGGCAAATCCAATTTCAAACAGGAGAGTGAACCTACATGAAAAAATCTAACCTCATTCAGTTTCAGGAATATAAAGAAGCTGCGTTTACAAAACGAATTGTGCATAAGGAAGCCGACAATGTAATTTTTATTCTCAACTTTACTCCTAATGCTGAGTTGCCAACACATAATCATCCAGGAGCAAATGTATATTTGCTTGTTCTTGAGGGTAACGGTACTGTAACTGTGAATGGTGAAGAAACGGAAATTGTCCAAGGGGATATGATCCATGTTACAGGAGATGAGCGCTTTTCCTATCGCGGTGGTGCGGAGGCGAATTCCAGCCTGCATGTGGTGTTGACCAAAACGCCAAGTGAAAGCTATGCGCAAAATATATAAATTATAAAAATCAGAAGAAGAGGAAAAGAACCCCCCACTAAAGAAAGCCGCTTGGGCATTAAGCCAAGCGGCTTTCTTTAGTGGGGGGTCACACCCCGGAATACGCCATGAACCCACCGTCTACCGGGATCACTGTCCCTGTGACAAAGCCGGATGTTTGTTCATCCACGAGCCATAGCAGAGTGCCCAGCAGATCGTCCGGTACGCCGAAGCGGCGCATAGGAGTATGGGCAATGATTTTATCCGCACGTTCAGTGAGGGAGCCGTCCTCGTGGGTGAGCAGCCCGCGGTTTTGCTCTGTGAGAAAAAAGCCCGGTGCTATAGCGTTGACGCGTATACCCGCTTCGGCCAGATGAACGGCCAGCCATTGCGTGAAGTTGTTAATGGCAGCCTTGGCTGCGCTGTAAGCCGGAACCTTGGTCATCGGGCTGGGGGCGCTCATGGAAGAAATGTTCAGGACAACTGCTCCTGCGCGTCCAGTCATACGCTGTGCGAATATTTGTGTCGGAATAAGCGTTCCAATGAAATTCACGTCCAGCACTTGGCGAAAACCCGGAATGCTCAGTTCAAAGAAGGTGGTGATGTCCGGCTGCGTCAGATCCTCCAGCCGGAAGGTTTCGCGGGTTGTATTAGCGCTCGCGTGATTCCCTCCGGCTCCATTGATCAGAATGTCACATGCGCCGAATTGGTTGCGTACGACCTGCTCTGCCTGCTGTACGCTGGCGGCATCGGTAACGTCGCAGGCTACAGCTATCGCTTCTCCGCCTGCGTCTTGAATGTCTCTGGCTACGCGCAGGCCCTTCGCTTCTGTTCGGTTCAGAATGGCGACCTTCACGCCTTGCCTTGCCAGCTCGCGGGCCATCGTGCTGCATAGAACACCTGCGCCGCCTGTAATCACGGCTGTTTTGCCTGCTAATGAAGGATGTAGGGGTTGTGTGCTCATAGGATCGACTCCTTCGGGTGAACGGATTCGGTTAGTGTGGACTCCACATGATGAGTGGGGTTGTTGTGTTGGGCTTGGCTTCGTGTAAGCGCATCCCACAATCCCCATAAATACATAATGCCGAGTGCGCGATCATACAGTCCATATCCGGGTCTGCACTCCTCTCCCCACAAGTGACGACCGTGGTCGGGTCTGACGTAGCCCGTGAAGCCAACATCATGATACGCCTGAACGATGCCTGCAATATCGACGGTTCCATCCTGAGTTCGGTGGGATGTTTCGATGAAGTCTCCGTTGGCGGACACACGCACATTGCGAATATGAGCAAACGGAATCCGGTCCTTGAACTCATGAATCATGGATACGATATCATGATCGGGGTTGGCTCCCAGCGAACCAGAGCATAGCGTAATGCCGTTGGCCGGACTGTCGTACAACGCCAGCAGCCTGCGCAGATGGGTCTGACTTGTGATAATACGAGGTAGTCCGAATACGGACCATGGCGGATCGTCGGGGTGGATAGCCATCCGAATGCCGCTGCGTTCGGCGGCGGGAATGACGGCCTCCAGAAAGTAGGCCAGATTCTGCCACAGGTCATCTTCCGTGACGTGGGTATACGCTTCAAACAAAGCTGTCAGATGCTCCAGCCGCTCCGGTTCCCAGCCGGGCATGGTTAACGAGCTGTTTTCGTTAATTCGGCGTACCAGCTCGAACGGATCAAGACCTTCAATTCGTGACTTCTCGAAGAAGAGAGCCGTCGAGCCATCCTCCAGTTCCTTATGCAGATCGGTGCGCAGCCAGTCGAATATGGGCATGAAATTATAGCAGACGACCTTGACGCCGTGCTGCCCGAGCTTTTCCAATGTGCGTATGTAGTTGCTGATATACAAATCGCGTGTCGGCCGTCCGAGCTTGATATCTTCATGCACATTTACACTTTCTACGACCTCATGGTGAAAACCGGCCTGTACAGCTTGCTCCTGAAATGCCACAATATGTTCCAAAGGCCATTCTTCTCCGGCCGGGATATCGTGCAGCGCCCACACGAGTCCTTCTACCCCCGGAATTTGTCGGATTTGTTCCAGTGTTACTGTATCGTTCCCTTCACCGAACCAACGAAATACCATACGCATGCTTTTGCACCGCCCCATTCGTCATATGATAGGTGTAACGGCAATTTCCATTTCCCGATGTTTCCACATTACCATATTGCTAGAGGTGATTGGAATAGTTATCCAAAATAAAATAACGCACAAACCGAAAGGAGGAAGCGGGTTATGAAGCTGCATCGAGCCATTGTGGTGGATGATGAAATATTCACCCGCAAAGGACTGCTTCAACTCATGGATTGGGAAGCCTGCGGCTTTGAGGTCGTTGGGGAGGCTGATAACGGCGAGGATGCATTGGAACTGATCGGTAGCGTTCATCCTGATCTGGTCATCACCGATATTCGTATGCCTGTGCTGGACGGATTGGAGCTGATTCGCTGTGTACTCGGGCGGGGGACGGATCATCCTGCGTTTATTATCTTGAGTGGCTACAGCGATTTTGCTTATGCACAGCAGGCACTTCGCTATGGGGTTCATGATTTTATGCTCAAGCCGATTGATGAGAAGGACTTTTCGTCTGCACTGCGCAGGCTGAGTAAAAGGCTGCATCAAGAGCAGCAGAATGCACAGCTCTATCAGAGTCGCCGCACAGGTGAGCTGTTGGAGACACTGATGGTGAATGAGGTGGATGATGCCGTGGTGACGGCTTGGGAACAGCAGCTACGCCTTGGAGAAGCTGCGCATATGTACTATGTGCTCGTCGAGCTGAATGATCAGCATCCGTGGCGTTCCGATGGCAACGGTGTTCCGCTGTCGCTTTTCCAGTTCAGGGAGCTTGTAGAGCAGGCGCTTTATCGTTTGATCGACGGCAAGTATCCTCTCTACGTCCATGAGCATCGTAACCGGATTGGCATCATAGTGCCGGACTTCTTTTTGAAGTGCTTTGAAGCTAGTTCAGACACTTTTATGAAAGCGCTACAACGGGAGTTGGAGGGCATGGAGCTACTGCAAAATCAGATGGGGAGCCGGGTCTTTGTATACGCAGGAAGCCCTGTTCAACGATTGCAAGATCTCCATCGGTCCTATGAATGTGCCAAGGAAGCGGTGCTCCATAAATACATTCATGACCGCAGCGGCATTGTCGTGTATCAGGAGGAGGGGATGCCAATGCTCTACTACAGGACGATCCATCAGGATGTACTGGATTGCTTGACGGAGCAGGTAGAGGAGATACGGTTGGAGGAGCTATATTCGACCGTAGATCATCTGTTTTGCAGCTTTCGTGAGCAACATTACGCCCCGGAGGCTGTAAAAATGAACTTGCATCAATGCGTAATAAGCATCGTGCGGGTTATTCAAAATATGCAGGGTGATGAACGCTCGCTTCAGACATTAGAGCCTATGATGGGCTGGCAGGATATGAACCTGTCGCTGGGTGAATTACAACGGCTATTTACAGCTTTTACCGAGGAAAGCAGCCGAATGATTGGGGTGTTGCGCAAGGAGCGTCAACAGGGAGGAATTCAGCACATCCGCACCTACATTGAGCAGCATACGGCAGAGAATATTAACCTGAAAAGTATAGCAGCCCGCTTTTATATGAATCCGGTCTACCTGGGCCAATTGTTCAGAAAAACGTACGGGGTGTACTTTAACGAATTCCTGCTGCAATTACGGGTTCAGGAGGCTAAACGGTTGCTTCGTCAGACCGATTTGCGCATTTATGAAATTGCCGAGCGTGTGGGCTTTGGTAGCCCGGATTATTTTGTCACCCAATTTGAGAAATTGGTGCAGGCCAAGCCAAGCGAATACCGCAGTAGCCTGAATACCCGTGTGGAGCCGCAAAGGGGCAGCGAATGAGGATGCTACGCTCAACCCTTGATCATGTCCGTCTGCGGGATAAAATGCTGCTGCTGTATTTTCTCTGTGTATTTGTGCCAGTGGTGGTGACCAATCTGATTTTTTACCACGTCACCTCGCAAAATGTGAAGGAACAGCGTATGCAGGATATTTCCCGTGCGCTGGAGCAGATCAAAATTGAGTTTTACCGTGAGTTTGAAGATGCGATGGAAATCTCGTCGGTCTTTTATACCGATCATCAGCTAAACGAACTATTGGAGCAAACATACCCCCATCCCGCTGAATATATTGCCGCCTATGATTCTTATTTGCGTCGTATGTTAAACAATACTTACAGTCCTGTATACCATTCTGTGGGTGGAATGACGATCTACACAGATAATCCGACTCTACTGGATTCCGGGGGAATCAGCTTTATAGATGAGCGGGTTAAAAGCTTGCCCTGGTATGCCAAAATCCCACCCGGACGGCAGTCCAAGCCTATATTTGTACGTACTGACGACGGTACGGGCGAACAACTGCATCCCTTTAGCCTGATTCGGCGGATGAACTATTTTTATTCCGAAAATGGCCACGAGAAAATACTGAAAATAGAGCTGCGAATGTCGTCCATTCAAGAGATTTTCCATAATCTGAATTTGCGGGGCAGTCTCTTTCTGCTCAACGAACGGGGGGAAATCGAATATACGACCGATCCTAGGATTGATATCAATCATAAGGTCGTGGCCTATAGCACCCTCCAGCAGCCCAAGGACACTATAGAGTTCAAGACAAATTATGTGCTGACAAGTAAACTCAATGGCTGGAGCATTGTGACTGCGGTGTCGGGCGATGAAGTGCTGTATGAAATGGAGAAATCGCGCAATTTTGTGCTGCTGTTAACCTGCATGAATATGCTGCTGCCTACCTTGATCATCATCTGGATTACACGTTCGCTGAACGTGCGCATTCATCGTATTCTGAAGCATATGAAAAAGGTGAAAAATCAGCATTTTGAACTGATTCCCGGTACAGAATCGAGAGATGAGATTGGGCAGCTAACAGGTGAATTTAATCGAATGATGCTGAAAATAAAGCGATTGATTAACGATGTCTATGTGGCGGATATTCAGCGAAAAAATTTGGAGATTCTACGCAGGCATGCCCAGCTTAATGCACTTCACAGCCAGATCAACCCTCATTTTCTGTTCAATGCGCTGGAGACGATACGTATGCGAAGCCTGATGAAGCATGAAGACGAGACAGCCCGCATTATTCATAATATGGCACGAATTTTCCGCAATTCGTTGGTGTGGAACAAGGATAGAGTCACGTTGCGGGAGGAGTTGGAGCTGATTCGTTGTTTTCTGGAAATTCAGCAATACCGCTTTGGGGAGCGGATACAGTACGAAGTGCAGGCACGACCCGAGGACCTGGACTATCTGCTTCCCAAAATGGTTGTGCTTACGCTGGTTGAAAATGCAAGCATTCATGGCATTGAGCCGCTGAAGCATGGGGGGCGCATCGAGATTCATTTTGAGCGTCGGGAGGAGCGACTGATGCTAACGGTACGAGACGATGGAGTTGGCATGTCTCTGGAACAGGTACAACGGCTGTACGGTTACATGCACAGACAGGAGGAAATGGGCGAGCGTATCGGTCTGCAGAATGTCATCTATCGTCTGAAGCTTTACTACGGAAGCCGCTTTGAGCTTGATATTCGCAGCGCACCCGGCGAGGGGACGGAGATCCGTATTATCATTCCTGCGGATCGGGAGTCTTTTAGTTCTTCCGCTCAATGATATCCATATGGTATAATTCCCCCTATCAACAGAACGGCTTAGATGGCGCGGTCGGCTAGTCTCCTGCAAAGGAGGTGATGCCTGTGGAGGTTAAAGATACGCTGACATTAATGATGATGTTCGGTACGCTAATTATTGCGTTGATCGGATTGATCGTCACGATTGTCATTGCATTGAACCAAAGCAAAAAGAAATAGACCGCCCTTCGGACAAAGGTTAGCGGTCTATTTCTGTACCTAGTTCACAGCCACCGCCCTTATAAGCGGCTGTTGCTAAAGAGTAGGGACGTTAACGCATCCTTGCTCTTTTTTTATTATAATCTTCTTTGTTTCATTTTATCACAACGTGAATCCTATTGACAATGGAGTCAAGGGGTATTGCAGTAAAAATGGACGCTGATGCTGGATCGGCGTTTATTTTGCTTTGTTGGACTTACTCCTATAGTTTTCTAGGTAACACCTTTAGATTGGCAGGTGAACGAAATTAACGGCATTTTATAAAATGAAAGTGCTTACAATTTGGAGTGTGCGGGATTTCCAGTGCTTGAGGTACGGCCGCTCGGTATTCACACAATCGACAAAAGAGGCTGAAAGGGGAAGGTCTGGCATGACAAGCAAAAGGTTCGGGATCATCAGTCTGGTATTCATCATGATGGCATCTATGATCACTGCCTGCTCAGGAAGTGCGGGCAAGGAGCCTGCAGCAGGAGGTCCTAATGAGAGGGTCACATTCACGTATTTTAATGCCACTGCGGGGAGGGACATCCATACCAATGAAACGCGGATCGGCAAAATTCTGGAGGATCAGACAGGAGTAAACTGGAAGCTGGAGCATTTGGTAGGGGATTCCAATACGAAGATCGGTACGTTCATTGCCAGTAACGATTACCCGGACGCCATTGTGCCTGATGGCACGATTGATAAGCTGCTGGATGCCGGAGCCTTTATTCCGCTAAATGATTTGATTGATAAATATGGTCCGAATATCAAGCGTGTATACGGACCGTATTACAACCTGATGAAGGCGGAGGATGGGAATATCTATTTCCTGCCACTCAGTGCGGTGGTAGGCGATTATTTGCCCGCGCCTAACGTGGAGCAGGGAGCTTTTTGGGTACAGCGCAGGGTGTTGAAGGAGGCGGGGTATCCAAAAATAAAAGCGCTCGACGAGTATTTGACCCTGATTCGCAACTTTGCGAAAAAGCATGCAGACGAGGGCTTGACCGGGTACTTGGCGTTAACCACACAGGATAGGTTTTATGCTCTTACGAACGCGCCGATGCATCTGGCGGGCTATCCGAACGATGGCGGCACGATGATTGATATGAAATCGCACCAGGCGACGGATTATGGGGATGAGGAAATCACGAAGCGGTATCTCAAAGAGCTGAATCAGCTCAATGCAGAGGGCCTGTTCGACAAAGCATCCTTTGTGGACAATTACGATCAATATTTGGGGAAGCTGACCTCGGGCAAGGTGCTGGGTTTCTTCGACTATCGCTGGCAGGCGGGGCAGGCTCTAAATAACCTACAGGAGGCTTCCAAGCAATCGGGCAATGATGATATGGAATATATAGGGCTACCTGTTGTATACGACCAGAATATAAAGGATCAGTACATTGACCCTTCGTCATTCGTTAATAACCGAGGTATTGGAATTACGGTTAGTGCCAAGGACCCGGTACGTATCATCAAGTTTTTTGACAATCTGCTGACCAATGAAAACCAGGTGTTATCCAACTGGGGGATCAAGGGCGAAACCTATGATGTAGATAAAAAAGGGCGCTTTTACCGGACCAAGGAGCAAATTAAGCAGACGGGTCAGGATGCGTTCCGCGAATCATTCGGGTTCAAATATTTTGAATACAGTTGGCCGCGATACGGTAGTGGTTCTACCCTGCCTGACGGCAACTCGGTTGGCCCCGGGCGGCAGCCTGAGGTTGCGCGTATGTCCTACACCGAGGGAGATAAAAAGCTGCTAAAAGCCTATGGTGTAGAGTCCCTCTCGCAAATATTTTCTGCCCCAGACAAGCGCCCATGGTATCCGGCTTGGAGTATCCCGATTGCCCAAGGCTCACCTGCGCAGCTCTTCCAGCAAAAGAAGGGCGACCTGCAACGAAAATATTTCCCACGTTTAGTGCTGTCTGCACCGGGGCAGTTTGAGGCGATTTGGAATGAGTACACTACTGAATTCAACAAGCTGGATGTGAAGGAGTATGAGGAGCTGATTACGAAGGAGGTTGCCAAAAAAGTCGAAACTGCTGGTAAAAAATAAAGGAGGAAGCAGCTATGGGCAACACGGCACCTGTCACGACCTCACAGAGCCATTTGCCGCCCTCACGGCGAACTGGCTTTAGAGGATTTATGCACAAGCTGAACCAGCAGCGGGCACTGGTATGGATGTCCATCCCTTTTTTAATCTGGTTGTTTATTTTCAAATATTTGCCTATCTGGGGCTGGACGATTGCTTTTCAGGATTTTAAGCCTGCGCGTAAGCTGCTTGATCAGCAGTGGGTTGGGTTGAAGCATTTCCGCTTTCTGTTTCAGGATGAGCATTTTCTGCGGGTCATGCGCAATACGCTGGCGATGAGCTTTATTAATCTGGTGCTGGGCTTTGTAACTGCTATAATATTGGCAATTTTGCTGAATGAGCTTCGTCAGATCGTATTCAAGCGAGTGGTGCAGACGATCAGCTATTTGCCGCATTTTATTTCGTGGGTCGTCGCGGCGAGCATTATCAGTACGGCGCTGTCTGCGGATGGCGGCATTGTCAATGAGGTGCTGATGTGGCTGGGACTGATTAAGGAGCCTGTGCTGTGGCTGGGCGAGGGAAGCTATTTTTGGGGCATTCTCGGTGCATCGGAAGTATGGAAAAATGTCGGCTGGAACACCATCATTTATTTGGCCGCGATGACGATGATTGATCCCTCGCAGTATGAAGCGGCCGAGATGGATGGAGCCGGGCGTTTTCAGCGGATTTGGCATGTGACCTTGCCAGGATTAAAACCTGTGTTCATCATCCTGCTCATTATGAACATCGGCAACCTGCTGGAATCGGGCTTTGAGCCGCAATATTTGCTGGGCAACGGTATGAACGTGGATTACTCGGAAAATCTGGATATTTTTGTAATGAAATATGGTATTCAGATGGGCAATTTCTCCCTTTCGATTGCAGCAGGGATGTTCAAAACGGTAGTCAGCTTCATTTTGCTGTTTAGCGCCAATCATATTGCGAAGCGGTTAGGGGAGGAGAGATTGTTCTAGGATAAAGGGAGTTATGGGGGGAGAAGGCCGCTTTGCGTGCGGATTGTTCTTCCGATCGCTGTTATCCCCGGATTCCTTTTTATTATAAAACATTAGAGGTTGGAATCCGGGGATAAAGGCGACCGCTGCCGCTTCTTCAGAACAATTCTGCCCGCTCCGCTGCTACCCGCCATAAAGTCACTTTTTTAAGAACTGAGGGTGGTGGCAGGGGAGAACTTGAGGGAAGGCGCGTGCTCGCGCTTCCTTGTAGTAACTGCACGATCATGACTGGCTCAGCTTCGCTATCGCTTGTTTTTAGGACTGAGCTATTCGAGGCGATAACAAAAGGTGCGTGTTCATTCATACTACTGGTGCAGGTCAGTGGATTTTTAGCAGGCCGCTTCGCGGACCTTATTAAGACTTTATGGACGAACTGGATTACAACTTCTAATAGAGAAAATAATCTAATAAATTAACATTTGTTCATATAACAATAGAAATATAACACTCCAAAATATAAGACCAATATCTCCACCAGCAATCGTCCTGATCATCGAATTAGAGTGCTTAAGCTATTTTTTAGAAAGGAGCGGAAGTTATGGGTAAAGGGAAGGCTGTACACGGGCGGTTACGGGCACCCTCGGATCGGGTTTTTGATGCGTGTAATATTGTATTTATGCTGTGCCTGATGGTGTTCACGCTATATCCGTTTTTGAATACGCTGGCGGTTTCGCTGAATGAAGCGAATGATTCGATTCGGGGTGGGATCTATTTGTGGCCGCGTGAGTTTACGTGGAGCAATTATGAATTTGTGTTCAAGGAAGCGACGATTTTTCATGCTACGTTGATTTCTGTGCTGCGTACGGTTGTGGGCACGGTGACCTCGGTGTTTTGTTGCGCGATGGTGGCGTATACGATCAGTCGGCCGGAATATGTGCTGCGTAAATTTGTATCGCTGGCTTTTATTTTGACGATGTATTTTAACGGGGGGCTGATTCCGAACTTTCTGCTGATTCGTGAGCTGGGGATGCTCGGAACCTTTTGGGTGTATGTGGTACCGGGGTTGATTGGGGTGTTCAATGTGATTGTGATTCGCTCCTTTATTGAAGGCTTGCCGGAAGGGATTTTGGAGTCGGCCCGTATTGATGGGGCGGGGGAATTTGCGACTTTTATGCGTATCGTTTTGCCGCTGTGTGTTCCGGTGCTGGCAACGGTGTCGCTGTTCACGGCGGTGGCGCAATGGAACTCCTGGTTTGATGTGTTTTTGTACAATTCGTCGTATGAGCAGTGGAGTACACTCCAGTATGAGCTGATGAAAATATTGCAAAATTCCAATACGTCCGTGAACGCTCAGGATTATGCCAGCCAGTTTGCAGGCTCGGAAAATCTGGCGAAGTCGGTCACTCCTACCTCGATTCGTGCCACGATGACGATTGTGGCTTCCGTACCTATTATTTTGGTGTATCCTTTTTTGCAAAAATATTTTGTGAAGGGTATGACTCTGGGAGGCGTTAAGGGGTGAGCATGGACCAGAAATGTGCGGAACTCACTTTCTTGTATTTTTGAAAATATGAGCACGGGAGGGATTGCGTTGAGGTCATTTTTGTACAAATCTTTTGGTCTGGTACTGGTCGGGGTGCTGTTATTGCCAGTGGGGTGGTGGGGTCCTTCTGTAGCGGCGGCGGCTCCGTTTGTGGAATATTCCCCGCCAGTTGCGGATTCGGTTCTGTCAACGGGAAGTGTGGATAAGACCATCGGGACCTATGGATTTGAGCAAGGCAATAGCGAGGGCTGGAAGCCTCGGGGGACTTATACTCAAATCGCGTCCGTCACGGAGGCTGCATATGGCGGCACACACAGTCTGAAGGCAACCGCTCGCACGGCGACTTGGAACGGAGCGGAACTGGATGTGAAGTCGCTGTTGCTGCCGGGGGTGGAGTATGAGATTAGCGGCTATGTGAAGCTGGACGGCAATTCCGCGAATCCGAGCGTGATTAAGTTTACGGTGGAGGAGCAGCCAGCAGGCGGGGCTACGACATGGAAGACGGTAGCGCAGACGGAGACGACGGATACATCGTGGATCAAACTTCAAGGCAAATATACTTTTACCGGGGGGATGGATGCATTGAAGTTGTATGTGGAAAGCTCAAATCCCGCGCAGGCATACTATGTGGATGAGGTAGAAATCAGGCAGGAATCGGAGACACCAACGGAACCGACCAGTGGTATCGTATCCGGCTTCGAGGACGGTACAGCTCAAGGCTGGGTATCCCGTATGGGGGCCGAGACGGTGCAAGTGTCGAATGCGGATGCACGAACCGGATCGTACAGCCTGCTGACGACAGGCAGACAAAAGACGTATGCCGGGCCTAAGCTTGATGTGACTGCTACGGTGCAAAAAGGCAGCCGTTACACGGTCAGCGCTTGGGTAAAGCTGGCACCGGGCGAGCAGCAGCCTGCCAAGGTACGGCTCAGCGTACAACGCGATCACCAAGGTGAAAGTGCGTATGAAACTGTTGTAGGCGACACGGCTACCACGACAGGGGGATGGATGCATTTGTCTGGTACGTATACTCTCGCGCATGATGCAGACACCATTTCTATGTATTTGGAAACGGCAGAAGGAACGGCTTCCTTTTATATGGATGATTTCGAGCTGTCACTTGTACCGCCGCTGGCTATTGAAAAGGACATTCCCTCTTTGCACGGATTATATCAGGGACAGTTCAGCATCGGCACGGCGATTGAGGCTTTCCAGACAGAAGGGGCTTACGGAGAACTGGTGCAGAAGCATTTTAACAGCGTCGTTGCAGGGAATGCGATGAAGCCGATTTCCTTGCAGCCGTCCGAGGGACAGTTCCATTGGGAGGAAGCAGACCAAATTGTGCAATTTGCTAGACAGCACGGACTGGAAATCCGCTTCCATACCTTGGTGTGGCATAGCCAGACCGGGGATTGGATGTTCAAGGATAAGAATGGACAGCCGATGACGCCAACTGCGGAAAATAAAAAGCTTTTGCTGGATCGACTGGAGACGCATATTCGTGCTGTCGCGGCGCGTTATAAAAATGTAATCACCGACTGGGATGTGGTGAATGAAGTCATTGATCCCGACCAGCCGGACGGCATGCGCCGCAGCAAATGGTATCAGATTACCGGCACGGATTATATTGAAAAAGCCTTCCGCGTCACGCGGGAAGCGGCGGGTCCGAATGCCCGGCTGTTTATTAACGATTACAACACGCACGAGCCAAAGAAACGGGATTTCCTGTACAATTTAGTGCGTGATTTGCTCGGTAAAGGTGTACCGATCGATGGAGTAGGCCATCAATCGCATATTCGGCTGGAGTTTCCGACGATTCAGGAGATTGAACAATCCATTGAAAAGTTTGCTTCACTCGGTCTGGATAACCAGATTACGGAGCTGGATATGGGCCTTTATTCCAATGACACGGATCGCTACGAAACGATCCCTGAAGCCATGCTGATCCGGCAGGCTTACCGCTATCGGGCGCTGTTCGATATGTTTTCAAGGCAGCAGGAGAATATCAGCAATGTGACGATTTGGGGTACGGATGATGGCAATACGTGGCTCAGCACATTTCCGATTGCCCGGCTGGATAAACCGCTGCTGTTCGACGAACGGTTAAAGGCCAAATATGCTTATTGGGCGCTTGCTGATCTGTCCAAAGTACCGCCGTTGCCAGCGGGGAGTAACGAATAAATAGCTTGAATCAGATCAATCAATAGAGCTGTCCAACAGGAGAGCTGGAGCTATGGCTACCTTACGCTAGACGAATCCGGTTGTCCCCGGATTTTATCCTGATCCGAGCGCGATACGTGCCGGGGAGGATTACTACATGGCGGCAAGCCCGTTTGAATATATGCCGGGCTTGCCGATTTTTCATAGCCGTAACCTGACGGATTGGCGGCAGATTGGGCACGCGTTGAATCGACACAGCCAGATTGACCTGTCGGCGACGTCGAACGCCTGCGGGGGAGAAGAAATCCGATCCACATCCCAATGCCTATTCCCACACGAATGCTATCGTAGACGAAGATGGTCCAGTCGTCGCAACCCCGGCATATTTTAAATATTTTTCCTACGATGGCATGGACTATTATAGATAGAACTCGTAAACGTACTCTGGAAGCGCCATCCCACTACTCAGCAGCGCCAGGTAAAACTCATAAATACAAAAAAAGCAGGCCGTCTTCGCATGTCCATGTGACATGTAAAAGATGGCCTGCCTTGTTATCGTAAAAGTCTAGCAGCTCTACTCCAGATTAGCATGTTGACCAAACATAGATTCAGAAGTCAGCTTGCGTAGCTCCATCGTTTTGAGCACCAATGCATCGCCATACAACAGTAAGGTTTGCTCAAATAGTGAGCCCATGGGCTGAATGGTTTGGTAATCCTTGTTGGACGGGTTCTTGGGTGCGCCTGGAAGCTTGACGATAATATCAGCCAGCTTGCCGATGGTCGATCCGGGGGAAGTGGTCAGAAGCGCCAGAGAAGCACCAAGCTTCTTCGCCTTTTCTGCCATCGAGGTCAGACTTTTGGTTTCACCAGAGCCTGAACCGATAATCAGCAAGTCGCCTTCGCTCAAGCCGGGGGTTACCGTTTCCCCGACCACGTAAGCCTGAACACCCATATGCATTAGCCGCATCGCCAGCGAACGGATCATGAAACCTGAACGTCCTGCACCTGCCACGAACACTTTATTCGCGGAGGCAATGGACTGGATCAGTTGTTCCGATTCTACATCACTGATGAGCTGTGGAACCAATTGCAGCTCCTTGAGCACCTCGGATAAATATTGAGAGGTTTCCATTGGAATTAACCTTGTTTAATGAGCTGTTGCATTTGGGAAGCAACAGCTTTTTTGTCGTCCTCGCCAGTGATCCCGCCGCCGACAATAACCAGATCCGGTTGAGCCTTAACGACCTCAGCCAGGGTGCTCAGCTTAATGCCGCCAGCAACGGCTGTTTTGGAGTTTTTCACGACTTTTTTAACGGTTTGCAGTGCTTCGAACGGGCTTTGTCCTTCAGCTTGCAGATCGTAGCCTGTATGCACGCAGATGTAGTCTACGCCGAGGGAGTCGATTTCCTTAGCGCGTTGCTCCAGGTTTTTAACACCGATCATATCCACCAGGATTTTTTTGCCGCCTTGTTTTTTCGCTTCTTCTACCGCACCCTTGATCGTTGCATCTTCAGCTACAGCCAGAATCGTAACGATATCTGCGCCAGCTTCGGAAGCTTTCAGCACTTCGTAACCGCCTGCATCCATAACTTTCAGGTCAGCCAGCACTTTCAAATTCGGAAATGCTTCTTTCATTGCTTTTACCGCATGTAGTCCTTCGTTAATGACAATCGGTGTACCGATTTCTACGATATCAATATACGATTCTACTTCTTTTACCAATGCAATCCCTTGCGGGATATCTACTAAGTCCAAAGCCAATTGAAGTTCCATGTTATTAACTTCACTCCTTTAGTGAATTTGTATTGGATGAACAGGTACATACTCTGTTGAGTGCTGCGAATACTTTGGTTTCATGCACAGGTTTGATTGTAAGCCCCCGGTATCCGATTGAAAAGTACGCACTAATTCGTAACGTAGTTACCTTGAGGATACTATGGCTTCTCTTTGGCCTCCCTTGGAGGGCCTGATTCGCGTCTTTGTTATGGATTATTTCTATCGAATGAGTCATTTATTCATCGGCTATAAACCATACACGGTAATGTCAGGTTGCAAAAGAAATTGCATATCAAATGATTGAATTGACTTCAAGTTAGGTTTTGTCTATATTTGTAATATACTGGTATGCGAGAGGAACGACAACGCGGATGCTCCTGATGAGAATACATGGGTAAACGTCATTTTCAGGATAGGGAGGCGGGTTTTAGTGGAAGAGGTCCTGAACCAAAGGGAAGCTATTTATTTGTTGTCGGACAGCCACGAACTCGACAAGGCTTGTGAGTTGTTTAGAATCAGCTATACACATAACGATTGGGACGAGGCGAACAAAGTTGCAGACTATTTGCATGCTTTGGCTGAAAGCCTGTATCGCACCCAACTGAGAAATGCTGCGGACGGCAAGCACGAGACATTGAATACCAAACATCCGTTGGTATTTTATTATGCATACAGCTATCTGGCGAAATCTATTTATTATCAGAATAAAGGCAAGTATGATGAAGCCAGAGATTATATTATGAAGTATAGCGAGATGGGCTGGTTTATGGGGCTGGATGAGAGCGGTCTTGAAGAAGTAGAAAGATTTCGCTTTCTCGCCAAAGCCAACCTGTTTACGATAGAATTGCTTTCGGGAAAACGGGAGCTTCTGCCCGAATATATTCAATTTCTTCACGCCAATGATGAGGAACTGCTTCCGGGATTGGTCGGTATTGCCGAAGCTGCTAATTTGAATAATTGGAACATTGACGATCTGGTAAATGATTTTGCCCGCGATATTGAGATATTTGCAGGTTATGAAGATAGAGGAAACCGCGTATATTATTTAAAGCTGGTTAACCAATTAGCCATTTATTATTTCAAACAGGAGCAGTACACCGTTGCGTTAAATTATGTCCTTGTTTCTCTTCAATCTTCTGTTAGTGTAGAAACAGATGCCGATTTCAGGACACTGGTCGCTCTGTTTGAGGCTTATCGAGATTTGGCAACACCGTCACAGCAAGAGCAATATCAAACCATTTTATTAAGGGGGCTTCATAATGAAAAAGGCTTTAATCTCGGTAACTATGGTCTTGGTGTTTCTTAGTATTGTGATTCCTTCGGGAACTGTACTGGATGAGCTCAATCCCGTGAATCCTTCCAATCATGGTGTTTTCTAAGTTACTGTTTAAACTCGGTTTGAATGATAGGTCCCGGCAGGGATTTTGTAAATAAAAGGAGCACACTTTAACGCTTTTGGCGATAAGTGTGCTCTCTTTTTTCGTACGGAGTTATGTTTATTCCACAATATATGAAGTGAGGTTATTCGCTAACTGCTGCATCGTTTCACTCGCTTGTTGCATACGCTCCATCACTTCGGTAAAAGAGCTTACGAGAGTCGCTTGCTCCTGAGAGGAGGAAACGATTTGCTCAATTTCCTGCTCCATCTGACGAATGGAGTTTTGTACATCCTTGAGAGCTCCTTCGATATCGACCGTCGCTTTTTTGGATTCTACGGATAGCTTACGCACCTCTTGAGCCACGATGCCAAAGCCTGCTCCCGCTTCCCCCACACGTGCGGCTTCAATAGCGGCATTCAGCCCGAGCAGGTTGGTTTGCTCGGAAATTTCCTTGATAAATACAGCAACTTGATTGATTTTGCCTGAGTTTTGCACGGCAATTTGGGTGTTCTTTAAAATCTGTTCACTGGTAGCCTGTAGCTCCTCGGAATGCGCTGCTACATGCTGCACCATGTCAATGAGATGCTCGGTGATGGAAAGGTTCTCAGTGACGATTTGATCCAACTGATTCTTGTTAGTCAAATTATAGGAAGCAGCAAATGCTGCAACGACCTCGCCATTTTCGTCAAACACAGGAATACTGACCATATCGAGAGGATACCCCAGCAGTTCAGCAGGAACGTGGGTCAGGCTGGGCTCGCGCCCATTTTTAAGCATGGAAAAATTTTGGTAGCCCTCGAGCAGCTCTGAGCCAGTTTCAAAGCCGAGCTCCATCCCTTCCGACTCGCTATAAGCCAGAACATGAGTACGGTCTAAGAGGCAAAGGGTTACCTTCTCACTCATAATCCGTTGTATGTAGGGAATGGCTGCTATTAATGCATCTACTGTATTCAAATAGATTACCTACCTTTCTTTACTAGGTATATTTTTTATAGTCACATATATATTTGTCGGTCTACGGAGGGAGAAAAGTTATAAATGTAATGAAAAATTCAACGGGCATGAGAGTTTCAGAAAAAAGGCACACCGCTTCCAGTTAGGAAACGATATGCCTTTTCGTTTTATAATGATGCAAAAGCTTCTTGTATTCGGTTCACTCGCCGCGCTGTTCGAATAATTGTACGATTTCGACAATGACCTTGGTTGCAAGCACCATGTTATCTACAGACACATACTCGAACTTGCCGTGATAGTTCTCCCCACCTGTAAAAATATTCGGTGTAGGCAGTCCCATATAGGACAACTGTGAACCATCTGTACCACCACGAATCGGCTTCATAATCGGATCAATGCCCAGCTTTGTCATCGCTTCATGGGCAACATCCACGATGTGCTTGACGGGCTCGATTTTTTCCTTCATGTTGTAATACTGATCTCTCAGCTCCAGAACGATACGGTTTTCCCCATATGCGGCTTGGAGTTCTTTCACCACGTTCGTTAAGTAAGCCTTCCGGTTTTCAAAGCTTTCACGATCAAAATCACGAATGATATAGTACAGTTTGGCTTGTTCGACCGTGCCCTCAAATTCCAGCAAATGATAAAAGCCATCGTATCCGTCCGTGTATTCCGGAGCTTCATTCGCCGGCAGTCGTCCGTTTAGCTCCATGGCAATTTTGACGGCGTTAATCATTTTGTTTTTGGCTGTACCTGGATGGACATTAACGCCATGAATAGTAATATGGGCGGCTGCGGCGTTGAAGCTTTCATATTCCAGTTCTCCGAGCGGTCCGCCATCCACGGTATAGGCATATTGGGCACCAAAAGCAGCTACATCAAACCGTTCCGGTCCTCTTCCAATCTCCTCGTCCGGTGTAAAAGCGACGCGAATCTTGCCATGCGGGATTTCCGGGTGATCCAGCAGATAATGTATCGCTGTCATGATTTCTGCGATCCCGGCTTTGTTATCTGCACCAAGCAATGTAGTACCGTCCGTCGTGATCAGGGTATGACCTTTATATTGGGGCAGTTCGGGGAACTCGCGCGGAGAAAGGTTCACACCCAGCGATGCATTCAGCGTAATATCGCCCCCATCATAATTTTCCGTCAGTTGGGGCTTTACCCCTGCGCCAGTCATTTCGGTAGCGGTATCGAGATGGGCCAAAAAGCCGATAACCGGGACTTCTTTATCCGTATTGGAAGGAAGGGTTGCCATGACATAACCGTTGTCGTCCATCGTTACGTCCGTCATACCAATGGCTTTCAGTTCGTTGACCAGCAGTTTGCCCAGTGTGAGCTGTCCGGGTGTGGTCGGGCAAGTGTTGCTGCTTTCATCGGATTGGGTATCCACCTGAACATAAGTGGTCAGGCGTTCAATCAGTTCCTGTTTCATGCGTATATCCTCCTTGTGGTCATTTCTGATATGCTACATATTTTATCATGATTGGACTTGTTATATGAAAAATTTGGCTGTACCTTCTAAAACGACAGCTTGTGTTGCACAGAGACGACGAGTAAGATAACAGTAAAAGAACGTAAAAATGGAGTAAAACCATCAAAGGAGTCTGCAATGCCTACGTTAAAAGATATTGCTCAGGAGGCGGAAGTTTCCATATCGACAGTTTCCCGAGTGTTAAATTATGATGAAACACTGTCCGTTTCAGAGGAAACACGGCGTAAAATTTTCGAGGTCGCGGAGCGTATGAAATATACGACAGCCAAACGTAAAAACGGCGGTATCGGGCGTCAGCCTCGTAAAAAGGCCGAGGGGCCGATTCGGCTCGGTATGGTCCATTGGTTTAGCGCGTATCAGGAACTGGAGGACCCATATTATTTGTCCATCCGGTTCGGCGTGGAAAAGGAATGCCGCCAAAGCGGAGCGCAATTGGAGCGCATTTTCCGGCGGGAAGACCTGGCCGCACTGAAGACGCTGTCTGCACTGAAGACGCTGTCCGAAGGGCTGCACGGGCTGATCGTGCTCGGACACTTTAGCAGCGAGGAAGTGGAGCACATGCTGGAGCTTCCGATCCCTTGTGTTTTTCTGGATCACCCCGTGGAGCGAACGGGTGCGGACTATGTCGTCATTGACCTCGCTCGTGCTGCGGCGGACGCGCTGGATTATTTGATGGACGCGGGCCATCGTCATATCGGTTATGTGGGTATGGGTAAGGATGAGCAGGCCCATGATTTCAACCAGACGGAGCTGGATGCGCGTTATGAGACCTTTTTACAGTATAAAGGGCAGCATGCGCTATGCACATCGAACGACGTTCATGTGTGCGGCGGGACGGCGGCAGACGGCTTTCGTGCGATGGAAGCGGCCATTCTGGCGGGGCCAGAGAACTTGCCTACAGCCTTCTTTGTGGCGAGCGATTCGGTGGCGATTGGTGTATTAAAGGCGCTGGAGCAGCATCAAATCGCTGTTCCTGAACGTATTTCAATCGTCGGCTTCAATGATATTCCGACAGCGGAGTATTTGACACCGTCGCTGACGACGGTCAAGACGTATACTGAATTGATGGGAGAAACGGGCGTTCAGCTTTTGCTGCATACGGTGCGCAACGGTCCGAACGAGGTGGGTCGCAAGGTCACCATTCCGACCGAGCTGATGATTCGTAACAGCAGTGCGTCGCCGTTTACGGCTTCGATATAGTAATGTGCTCCATTGTGTGTTTAATGACCTTTACAGCTCCGGATGCCGGGGCTGTTTTTTTTGTATGGGCAAAAGAAAAAAACGGAATTGACAAATATCTTGTAAATGCTTACATTAAAAATATATTTATTTTACTAAGTTTTACTCGTTATTTTTACTTAAATATTTTACTATGGTAAAAGAGTGAAAAATAAAAGGTTGAGGTGACTGTCCATGCGTACCATTTTGCCGTTGAATGACCAGTGGTTTTACCGTCCCGAGTATGTTGAGAGCGAAATAAGCGCAGGAATTGATGCGAGTCGGTATGAGCCTATTCTGCTGCCACACACCAATGTAGAGCTGCCGTATAACTATTTTGACGACAAGGCGTTCCAGTTTGTTTCCACGTATAAAAGGGAGCTGAACATTCCGGCAGATACCAAGGGGAAACGGGTATATGTCGATTTTGAAGGGGTCATGACTTACGCGCAGGTATATCTGAACGGGGTAAAAGCGGGGGAGCATAAGGGAGGCTACACACCGTTCAGTATTGAATTGACCGGACTTGCCGAATACGGAGGCTCCAATGTACTGACGGTCATCGTCGATTCCACGGAGCGGGACGACATTCCTCCTTTTGGGGCAGTCATTGACTATCTGACCTATGGCGGTATTTACCGTGAGGTGCAACTGCGAGTTGTCGAGCCTGTGCATCTCGGCACGGTATTCGTCCAGACACCGGAGCCACTTGCGGCAAGCAAGGCGGTACGCGTGGTTGCGGAGCTGGAGGGGATTGGCGATCAGGAGGACGACTTAACGGTCGCCCTGCGATTGCTGGACGGAGCGAGCGTGAAGGCCGAAATCCGGCCGACAGAAGTGAAGTCAGCGGAAGTCACACTGGAACTGAAAGAACTGAACGGCCTACAGCTTTGGGATATAGATGATCCCAAGCTGTATGAAGCAGAGCTGACACTGCTGCGGAATGGTGAAGAGCTGGACCGGTTGAATGTGCGCTTCGGCTTCCGCGAAGCCGAATTTCAGCCGGACGGGTTTTACCTGAACGGGCGGAAGCTCAAACTGCTGGGCTTGAATCGTCATCAGTCCTACCCGTACGTCGGGTATGCGATGCCCAAAAGAGCGCAGCGCCGTGATGCTGATGTACTCAAAGAGGAATTGGGCCTGAATATGGTCCGAACATCACATTACCCGCAGTCCCGCCATTTTCTGGACCGTTGCGATGAGATCGGATTGCTCGTTTTTGAGGAAATTCCGGGCTGGCAGCATATTGGCGGCCAAGCGTGGAAGGAACAGGCGGTCAGGGATGTGGAGGACATGATTATCCGCGACCGCAATCATCCGTCTATTGTGATCTGGGGCGTGCGGATTAATGAATCGCAGGATGATCATGAGCTGTACGCACGTACCAATGAGCTTGCACGCAAGCTTGATCCGACTCGTGCGACTGGTGGGGTGCGCTATATTGTAGGCAGCGAACTGCTGGAAGATGTGTATACGATGAATGATTTCGTTCATGACGGTGGGCATCAAAAATATTTGGTGAAGGAAATCCGCAATTTCGATACGTATGACGATACAGAAGGTGTAGATGGCGAAACGACAGGTCTGCGCGAGCCGTCCATCGTCACCAAGCTGGATCATCCGGTCCCTTATCTGGTGACGGAATATAACGGGCATATGTACCCGACCAAGCGCTTTGATCAGGAGGAACGGGTGATGGAGCATGCACTGCGCCATACGCGGGTGCAGAATGCTTCCTATGCCGACGAAGGCATTGCTGGTGCGATTGGCTGGTGCGCTTTTGACTATAATACACACGCGGATTTTGGCTCTGGCGATAAAATCTGCTACCACGGTGTCATGGATATGTTCCGCTTGCCCAAATTCGCAGCGAACGTGTATCGCAGTCAGAAGCGGGTCGAGCAGGAAATCATTTTGGAGCCAGTCACTTACTGGTCACGTGGCGAACGGAACATCGGGGGCGTTGTGCCGCTGGTTGTGTTCACCAATTGTGATGAGGTGGAATTCATTTATGGTGACGAGCGTAAGGGCGTCTATCGTCCGAACCAGGAAAAGTATCCGGCGCTCCCGCATCCTCCCGTCGTTATCGACGAATTGACAGGTCACTGGGGCATGAAGTGGGAAGATGCCGTGTTCATTGGGTACGTGGACGGTCAAGAGGTCATTCGCAGACGCTATTCCCGTAATCCTGTACCCACGGAGCTGCGTGTAGCTGCCGATGATACAGCGCTGGAGGCAGGCGATTGGGACGTGACGAGAGTTGTGGTGGATGCTCTGGACGAATACGGAAATGTCCTGCCTTTCTATGCTGATCCGGTTTCGGTGGAGGTCGAGGGAGCGGGTGATTTGATCGGTCCTTCAACTTTATCCCTGATTGGTGGACGCATTGCGTTCTGGGTTCGTACAAAGGGAGAGGCGGGTAATATCCGTGTGAAGGTTTCCGCGCCATCCCGTTTTGACCCGCGGGAATTAAGTATTCTCGTGCAGTAGCATTAAAATAGAACATTAAACGTTATATGATGTAGGTTATTTCTTCGTTTATTCAAGAAGGGGATGTCCGATCAGATTCTACAAAGGATCTGAGAAGGCAACCCTTTTTTGGCTTGTGATAGGGACTTTAATCTATGAATCTGTAAACTTTGTGTCTTCCTACTGAGTCAATTGACGTTGCGTTCATAGATTGGAAGCATAGAATACACTATCAAGCACAAGGGAGGTGAAACCTATGGCGATTCTATTACCTCAACAAAACTTCACGATTGCGGCTGGTATCGGTAAGTCATACTTTGAAAACTTGAACGGTGGCGCGAATGCTACAATTACCGTTAATAATAACGGTCCGGCTCCGATCGATCTTGTCGTTACTCGTGTCGACGCACCCGTGATCACTTATGTTATCCCTGCATTTACTAGCCTTACGCTGGAAGTTGCTTTATTGCTGGTAGCTGGTCTGTTGACTACTGCAGCCGGTGCCACATTTGGTACGATCCAGATTGCGACAGCTGATTTTTAAGCTGTAACGACCTGATCCTCTAACTCTAGTTTGCCGTAAGGTGAGCTAGAGTTTTTTTTGCTTTGAAAATTTTCTGAAACTTTTTTCGGGTTGTACCGATATATACATATACAGCACAAAGAATCGACAGGCCAAACTTAGAAATTAACACATTTGAAAAGGAGCACCCTGAATGAGCTTAAGCAATCCGGTTTTACGTGATGACATTTTTTTGCGAGAAGATGAAAGAGAAGTTAGCGAACAACGCATGACCATTGGAGGAACGGTAAATAAAACGTTGCTTCTACTTGTTTTGCTTATCGTTTCTGGCAGTATAACCTGGTATTTGAATGACCAGGGGATCATAGAGGTTCTATCCTTGATGACTGCAGGTTTGTTCGGTATGGCTGGTATGGCCCTTGCGATATTCTTTTTTCCAAAAACAGCTCCACTTCTTTCGCCAATCTATGCGATTTTCAGTGGCTTTGCTTTGGGCGGTATTTCAGCTTATATGGAGTATGAATACCCCGGCATTGTGGCCAATGCCATTTTGCTGACCGTAGGTATCTTGTTACTGATGCTCTTTATGTACACACAGCGAATCATCAAGGTGACACGGGGCTTTATCTCATTCGTTGTTTTGTGTACGCTGGCTATTGCTCTGGTCACACTGGTGGACTTTATCTTGAATTTTTTCGGTATGAATGTTCCGTATATCCATGAGACAGGCTGGCTTGGCATCGGCATCAGTTTATTTGTTGTGATCATTGCGGCTTTGAATCTGCTGGTGGATTTTAATTTTATTGAGGAGCAGACCGAGCAAGGGGCACCCAAATACATGGAATGGTACGGCGCTTTTGGATTGCTCTTGACCCTGGTATGGCTGTATGTGCGGATTTTGGAGCTGTTGTCCAAGTTCAGCAAGGAGGACTAAGTGTCTGCGATTCATGAATAGTTTCACTTTAATGTGCAGATAGGTGCAGGATAAGGAGAAGAGGACGGCTGAATCCGCCCTCAGGCTGTTTGAGAAAGTCTCGACAGCCTGAGGGCCATCTGCTGATGCAAGTGGCCTTGGCTGTTACCCGTTAACACCGTGATTGAAAGGAGCAAATGTCATCAGCATAAATGTAACTACTAATATCTTTCTCATGTGAATGCACTCTCTGTAAGATATTTTGATACTTTGTCAGCTGTTCCGTTGTTGCAAACGGACGAACGGTTTCGAACATGGAAATAGTTGTAATAAATTCCCTGTATAAATCCATTGCAACTGCTGTTTGCAAACAATTCAGAATATAATTTATGGCGACACCATACCGCTGCTGATTTATGTTATAGATAGCTAGTTGATTTAGTAATTTCACATAATATACACGATTTCCAAGGTCTTCAAAGCTGGAGAAAGTCTCTAGCTGATCGAGAATATAATAATACTCGTCTATATTCCATTCATTTATGTTTGCTGCTTCAAAAATTGTGATTAATCCGGGCAATGTTTCCTCGTCGTTTTCTTGTATAAACTCAGTGTACTCCTTCAATATTTCCTTATTCCCTGATAATAAGTCTACAGCGTATCCATTTGCCACTGCCAATCCTTTAAAACGTTCTATTTCTTGTATATCTTCGTCCGTAGCATTTTCGTACCATTCTAAGTCAGCATATTTAGCTATATATTCTCTTGCTCGATCAAAAAGACTTCGCTTCTGAAAAACGATTGATTTAGCCAGGTATCCGTATCCAAAATAAAATATAAGTGGGTACTTTAGCATCTGATTTAGAGGAACAACTTCCCCCCATTTTCGTCTACTGTTATAACTGCGTTCAGCCATACTTAAAATGTGATCAGCGACGCACTCCGCTTCTGCCCAATCATTTTGTCTATAATTTAGCCGAAACAATTCAAAACCCTTGTCCAAGGGATGCACGTGTTCAGACAACAAATAAATTTCTTCCTCTGTTTTAAAACAATTCCCCATCACTAACCCTCCATAAGATAGATTCATTTCACTATAACGGAGCCTTTATAGGTAAAATCATGAAGAAAACGCCATCGCACGCTATAATAACTTTTTAAGCTGGGAAATACGGCCTTGTGACACGCCAAGCCTTTCGGCATATTCACTCTGCTTGGCTGTCGGATGCTCGTGTTTGAGTCTTCTTAGGCTTTCAACCAGTTCTTGTGTCGACCGATTTACTTTTTTTTCTTTGTACGTAGACTCCTTAACAACAGGGGCAGGAATGGGACGAACACCTACGTTTCCCTTCAGGTCGAGTATACATTGCTTACATAAAAGAGAGCTTTTGAAATAGGTTAAATCCTGAAATGAATTGCACAAATTACAGGAAACCCCGCTACTATACTTTCCTATGCCCATAAAACCTTGTTCAACGTCCATATAAAATTCTAAAGGCTCGCCAATCTCAATCCCCATTGAGTTTCGGATTTCCATCGGAATAACAATTCGGCCTAACGTATCTAAGGGACGTGTCATACCTGTTCTCTTCAATTGATATCCTCCTTATCAGGTTATAGAAACCCACTTCATACTCTGAACTGTCACCTGTGATTTTTACGTACATAATCCAATGTTTCTCCAAAAAGAGGTATTTATTGTTGTACCAATAGGTGGTATATTGAAAACATACAAATATTTCATTATATTACGAGTTTTCCAATTCTTCTTTTTATTTAAATTTGCACATTCCAAAGTTCACGCTGAAAGGGTGGTTTATTCATGGAAATAACACCTGCGATTCGGGCAGAAATTGAAAGATATCTGAAACAGAAAGGCTTGAGTATGACCCAGTTTGGCCATATCACTAATTTGAATGTAGGTACAGTAAGCGGCATCATCACAGGCAATCGTTCTTTATCTGTTAATCAACTGGATCGCATTACGATGGGCATGAATTTACCACCGGATTATTTTTATGAGCGATTCGTTGAAGAGTGCGTTGAAGAATCACCACTTAACTGGCGAAGAGTAAAACCTTTCGTATATCGTTGTGTTGAGTTAGGGCGACTGGATTGTTTACAGCGTGCTGTAAGTATGTTTCTGGATAGTCCAATCTACACTCATTCACTCTTTGAACTGGCTGAGGATTTGTTCCACAAAGGGCATCGGGACACAGCAGCTTACCTTTATGAAAACGCGGCTGAGAGTGAAAGAAAGCAGCATTCAGAAAGACTTGCTTTATGCCAGTATCGGCTATTTAGCATTCGGATAGGGGAAGATCAGGCTCAAAATCTACAAGCAGCAGCTAAATTTGAACCTTTTGTCGACCGTTTGGATGAAATTGACCAACTGGATGCCTTGAAAGACTTGGCAAACGTGTATAGATCATTGAGCTTGTGGGATAAGGTCTATAAATTTTCATGCCAAATGTATAAGTTAGGGCAAATTCAGTACAATTTGGCTCATAACTCCAAGCGAGAAATAAAACCGGTAAAGAAACTTAGCAGACCTCTGTTTGTATACATAGCTTATGCTGAACTGATGTGTGCACACGCTTGTGATGCAAATGGAGATCATGTACAGGCTTTAGAGCATATACGTGGCTATACTGATCTAAGCTGGGTTAAAGAAACAGATTCAGATACACTCCATTGGCTAGGTAAATTTCAGCAATGGGCCAAAATTAATACTTACGTAAACAGGCTTATGTCTGGAGATGTTAGTGTCCTATCGGACTACGTAGAATATATATCCGGCGAACAACACATTTTTAATGAACTTTTGAATATCGTTGAAGCAGCGAATAAATATAATATTGATGTGGATCACATCATCCATCGCTTTGAACCTAAACTTGCGTCGTATAAGGAACCATCTCCTGCTGAGCCGTTTCTACAGCAACAGCAAGCACGATTTTGGTACAAACTGGCTAAATACAGCTTGAACAAAGGTAGATATCCATACGGTTTCAAAAGTTTAATAAACGCTTATGAAAAAGCTGTTACAATTAACCATGGACTACTTATTGCCAATTGTGTTGGCTTGTTTGAGCGTTTCAAAGCCTATGCCACTCTTGAAATACTGGCTGGGTATGACATGTGGGAAAGAATTGACAAAAAAGATAGCTTTTAACCTTAGTAACAACTAGCTTTTTACTGGTATTCGCACTACCAGTTCCAACCGGAATCCCAAGCTCTAACGCAATCCAGGTTCAAGGACATATTGGCACAGCTTAATCAATAAGAATTATTACCTTGGCCAGCCGTTAGGCTGGCTTTTTTTGTTTATTTTGTTGTTTTGGCTAAAAAATGATCATACTGTATTTGTCCATTATCTTCTAAAATGAAATTCATTAGGAGGTTGAAGACATGAACATAGATGAAACTTTAACGTTAAATCAACAGTTGGAAAGCGCCCGTCAACGGTTGCATGATCTGTATAAGCAGCATGGCTTTGGACATGCTTGCGTACTTGAGCAAGCTATGATTTTGGACGAACTAATTAATCAGTACAACCGTATATATCAGACTAAGAAGTTACATCACCACTATGTTCAGTCAGAAACCTCAGAAACCACACCCTTTGTATGCAAAAATATTCCTCTTCCCAATCCCACATAACGCTCATAATTATTCTATAAAATGAATTATTTGAGAAAAAAATAAAAATACATCCCCATGTAATAAAATATAAAATTTGTTTTTGATTAACTGCAAGGTGTGATATCTGATGGAACAGGCTCAGAAAAGGCTATGGTTGTCGGTGGATATATCATTGGATGGATAGGAGAGAATGGACAGAATAATAAATTTACTTTGGAGGAAGTGAATGATTTCATGGCTGCGTATGAGTTGCTTTCTTCAAAACCTATTCAACATTTCAAAAGGCAATAAAAAAAGCCACTCATCATTGAGCGACTTATCTGCCTATGTATTACGGTTATCAGCATGAAAATATCGATATCCTGCTTTTATATTACGCTTTATATACTTTATGTGCACCAAATGAACACAGGCGCTTATTTAAAACCCGTCAAACGGTCACTTAAGAAAATATCTTCAAATGAAGTAGCTGCCAAGGCACATTCTTTGAATTGCACACTTTTTTAGAGTTATCCTTACTTACAATAAATGCCCCTTACTACATAATATAAAACTATGCAGCAGGGGCATACAATTCAATACTAAATCAGTTTACAACACTTGCATATTTGAATTACAATTCACTTCTTGACGAGCCTAATTTACCATAAGCTTGACCTGACATTTTAGTATTACTAGTATTATAAGTAGCATAAAATTCGCCAGTAGGCCAAGCTGAACTGCTAATCCAACTAAAAGTATCTCCGGGAGCTATCTTTACATCAGTTCCACTCATAATCGAACCACTAGCAGAGCCTTTGTGTACGGCGAATTTAATCGCTTCACTACCTGTATTTCTTACCCATAATTTAACATAACCCAAATTCGCCGGAATAGAAAAATACGATGTCTGTGTTTGACCGGATAATGTTGTATCAAACACAGACATCGTTTGTTGAGGAGTTATAACATGGTCACCAGTTGTTGGTGTAGTCACATCAATCGATGTGTTTGCAGATTGGGAAACTGCTGCTGAGTCAGTTGTAGCCGGTGCAACATCGGTCGTAGCTGCTGCAGAAGCAGTTAATGGAATTGCAACAGCTAAAGACAAGACAGATAATAAAGACACTTTTTTAATGTTTTTCATATTCATAGCTTGCTCTCTCATTAAAATTTATTTTTACCTAAACTGATCTTACCCTTAATGAGTTAATAAAGTGACCCCTTCTTTCCAAGACAAGAATGGTCTTTATTAATTAACTCCAGTATGTATAAGTTCCAATTTTGTCATATGACTAATAAAGAACGTTCAAAATACAGCCACACTATTAATAGCTGTATATTGAATTTTGTTGTCTTCTCTTACATTATAAGTTTTTTTATTGTAATTTTTCAACAAAAAAATGGACATTGATTCCATTATCTTAATAAGGCACGCTACGGAATTGAACCGCGCAAAGGGTCCGACCAGGCTGTTTATGTTTCCGCTGGTTAACTGGTGCCTTGCTGCCTGCGCGTGCCGTAAGGCCCCGGATGGTCTCTGGGGAAAGGAGCTGCTCTCGTCATCGGTCAAAGTTGTTTGTCTTTGTTTTTAACTCTGAGTTGCTGTTCCATTTTTTAAGTATTTCATTCTCGAGGAGTTTGCAAAAATCCAATAAGCGACTTCCAATGAACAATATATAGATCCAAATGGTCTAGTTCGTCTATATATTGCAATTCGGAGCGACTGGAATCGAATTTTGCAAAATCCTGTTCCAAAAAACTATCCAAAAAAAGCACACAAATTTGGGTGATCAGGCTATGGAGAAACCTCCTGTTTTTGCGAGTAGTAAAAGAACCTGTTTAAAAACTTTATTTTACGTTAAATACATAGAAGTTAGGTAAAACATACGATAGTAAGTAAAGGAGTGGGGTCTTCTATGTATCAAGTAGTGCTGGTGAGGCATGGAGAAAGCGTGTATAACCGCCAAAACCTGTTTACAGGCTGGACGGATGTGGACCTGACCGAGCAGGGAACCCATGAAGCCATAGAGGCAGGGCGTATTCTCAAGGAGAACGGGTATACCTTTGATCTGGCGTTCGCTTCGGTGCTGAAACGATCCATTCGTACGCTGTATCACATTTTGGACGAGCTGGATCATTTGTGGATACCCGTGCAGAAGTCGTGGAAGCTAAACGAACGCCATTATGGTGCTCTTCAGGGGCTTAGCAAGCTGGATTCCGCCGTCCAATACGGAGAGGAACAGGTTCATATCTGGCGGCGCAGCCTGACGGTGCGGCCTCCTATGTTGGATGAACAGGATGAACGCAGTCCTCGCAGGGAGGAACGATACCGCAACATTAAGCCGGAAGAGCTGCCGCTCGGAGAAAGTTTGGAGGATACGGTGCATCGGGTCGGTGAGTTTTGGAGGCAGCGGATTGTGCCCTTGGTGCAAAAAAAGGATCGGGTTATTATTTCCGCACATGGCAACACCCTGCGGGCACTGATCAAGTACATGGAGAATCTGGACGAAACCGCACTGCTGGATTTGAATATTCCGACAGGCATTCCGCTGGTATATGAGCTGGACGAGCATATAGATCCCATTCGGCGCTTCTATCTCGGTGATCCGAGTCATGTGGAGGCGAAAAAACAGGCCGTGGCTAACCCAAGCAAGGTGACGGAGTGATTTTCGATAAAAAGAGGACAGGGCGCTTCCTCGCATCCTGTCCTCTTTGTGCTGGGTATAAGTTAATAAGTAATATATTAAGCGTCCACGTCGTCATCTGCTTCCTCCGGGCTATCATCCTCGGCAGGAAGCGCCCATACGGATACACTGCCGGCACGAACCGGGAATATACCGTAGCCATCCTTTTCAATTTGTACGATATGATCGTGGCGGCCCGTCAGATCGGTCCATTGCTCTCCTGCACGGTGTTCTCCCACGAACATACGCTTCTCTCCGTTGTCGGCGTTGGTGACCACCACGGCGCAGCCGGAGCCTTCCAATTCAGGCACGCCCTGACGAACCCATCCAATCGTATGGGGATCATCAAAATAATCCTTTTGCTCACCATAGGCTTTATGATAGCGGGCATACAGGAGCGGATCCAGGTCGGCCTGTTTGCCTTTCACGGGCGTTTGCCCTTGAATGCCGTAGTAATCGCCGTAGAATACACAGGGGTAACCGTCCTTGCGCAGTAGGATGAGCGCGTAGGCGCTGGGCTTAAACCAGTCCTCTACCCACGATTCCAGGGCTTCGTGCGGTTGGGAATCATGATTATCGACAAAAGTGACGGAGTTCAGGGGATGAGTCTGGACTAGCGTATCCTCGAAAAGGGTGCTTAAATCGAAATCCTTTCCACCCAAGGAAGCGCTATGTAGTTTGTAGTGGAGGGATACGTCAAACAGGTCGATTTTATAATCAATGGTATCCAGAAATTTTTGACATGATTTCAGATCAGGTTTCCAAAACTCACCTACCATATAAAAGTCCTGTCCGCGTTTTTTGATCATTTCCGTAGCGAACTCCCGTACAAATTCATGATTGATATGCTTGATCGCATCCAGACGAAATCCGTTGCATTGCAGGGTATCCACCAGCCATTTGCCCCAGCGGATCATTTCCTTGCGCACTTCCTGATGATTATAGTCAATATTGGCGAACATCAAATAATCATAATTGCCGAATTCATCATCTACATGCTCGCTCCAGCTTTTATTTTTGCCTAAAATACGATAAATTCCTGTCCGGTCCTGACTTGCATCATAATCGGTTCCGTTAAAATGCTCAAAATTCCATTGAAATGTGGAATACTGACCCTGACGGCCGGGGAACGTAAATTTAGTCCAGCCTTCGATATCGAACGGCTCGGAAATGACCTCATTGCGGTTATCCGGGTTGACCTCGACGACCTTGAATACTTCCGTTTCATCCGCGCCAGCTTTATGGTTCATGACCAGATCGACATAGACAGCCACACCGTGGCGAACGCAGGCAGCAATAGCCTCCAGCAGATCTTCCCTTGTACCGTATTTGGTGCGCACCGCACCTTTTTGATCAAATTCACCCAGATCGTAAAGGTCATAGACGCCGTATCCCGTATCCTGGGGGGATTGGCCCTTGGTGACAGGTGGAATCCATATCGCGTCAATTCCTTTGGCTTTTAGTTCCGGTGCCAGGCGGGCAAGTTTCTTCCAGTGGGAGCCGTCAGCCTCGACGTTCCACTCGAAAAACTGCATCATCGTATGGTTCCTTTTCATCATGCGTCCCTCCTTCATATATAACAAGTTACCCACCAAGCAAGGGGGGCTAAACGTCAGGCGGTTAATAAGCTGCTGAACGAAGAACAGGGATCGCTGTATAACGTATGCCAAATGATTAAAATTTGTTATACCTTGAGAGTATATATATTCGATAGCTAGAAAAGGGAACGTGAAAACGGTAGAATGAATTTAACTTAACAAAAGTTTGGGTTTCAAGTATTCGGTAAACGTGAGCAACGGGGAAAGGAGGGGCGGACATGACGGAATCGCAGTCAATCAGGAGCGAAGCGGGTAAACCGCTGATGAAAAAATGTACGTATTGTCAAGAGCTAAAGCCTTTAACGGAATTTCAGCGCAGAACCGGTCGCCGGGCCGGTCCTTATTCCCGGCGTGGTCCTTGCCGTTCCTGCCGGGGGCTAGCGGCGCAAGAACGCGCGTCTGCGTCCGCTCCTTCTTCCGGCGAGGGAACAAAGCCCCTCACGGCTTCCCTGGCATCGCATGACGCTGGGGATGAGGCAACCGTGCAAGGCATGGAGCCGTCCGCACAGCCTGATGTGCAGCCTCAGCCGCCCCGCAGGAAGCCAGTCACGGATAAAGCCCGCGAGCGTCATCGACAACGGGTTCGGCATTTGCTCAGCAGGCTGAAGCCTGCGGATACGAAGGTTCTGCGGCTCAACCGTAACGGCATGATTCGGTTAAGGGGCAAAACCGATCAGGGGAGACGTTGGCATCAGGAGATTGAATTTGATCTGGCGGTTACCCTGGTTAGAGAGCGCATGGCAGTGGTTGTTAATCCGTACACCATCCGCAGACTCTACAGCAATAAGGAATTCCGTCAATATGTGCTCAAGCGTGATCGCTATACCTGCTTTTTCTGCGGGGGTTATGGTGATACCATTGATCATTTGCTGCCCCGTGCCAAAGGAGGACACACTACGCCCGTCAATTGTGTATGTGCTTGCAACGAATGCAATCAATTCAAGGCAGCCCGCGATTTGGATGAATTCATCGAATCCGGTGTGCCGTTGCCTTCTCCAGATGATTCTGATGCCCCTGAGGACTCCCTATGAACGCAGGGCACTCCCGCGAATCAGTCCGCAAGCGCCCGCGTCGTGGGAGTCCTGCACATCAATGACGAACGTATCGGGATTGGCCTCCTATGTTTTGTGGTGATTTTCATGTGATCGCGATATGAGATTCACTCTCTCTATTACCCTTGCATGCTATGATATGACCCTTTTTTTGCGGAAAATTGGACAAAAAACGAGCTTATTCTAATTTTTATCTAAAATAACAATAAAAATTTTATAGAAATTTGTGCAAATTTAAAATTTCTTCGACGATTGTGTTGTAAACAGTGTAATATAGAGGTATAGGGTTCCGTTTCGGCCTGTTATAGTCACGAAGAAGCGCTTCGTGAGATATTCCGCAGCAGTAACAACAGAATACCGTCCGAGCAATATACAATTGGCGTCTGCAATAAATCAGTCTTGCCCTTTAGGGTATAGGCCGGTTTTAGCTGTGCTTCTTGCATGTTTAAGGGCGTGAATTCAATGAACGTTTTATTGCTAGAGTTTATGGATACAGGTTACGAGAAAGGAATGGACTTCTATTTTCACAGTAAAGGAGGACGTTCACGCATGTCTGAAAACCAACAAGAGGTGGCTGTAACACAAGAAGCTACTAAAGAGTCTCGGGATGTATTGGACCAATTGATGAAACCGGAGGTTCAGCAATCGCTGACCGTACTGGTTGAGAATCTGCCCAAGTTGACTGAGATGGTTACTTTGATGACCGACGCTTATGATGTAGCCCGTAGTTTGGCAACCGACCCTGTATTTATCGGCGATATGAAAAGCTCCATGGGAGAGTTTGTGAAGCCTGTTACAGAGTCGGCTAAAGGTTTGGCTTCTGCTGCCATTGAAGCAGGAGACCGCGTACAAACTACAGACGGCAGTGTAGGTCTGTTTGGCCTGCTCAAAATGCTTAAAGATCCAAATGTACAAAAAACGCTGCGTTTCAGCCAGGCTTTCCTGGATATTCTGAATGAGCGCCAACGCGAAAGCAAATAATTACCTGATCAAGAACGGAGGATGGACATGTCGAAGCAAATTTTGATCTTGGGCGGCGGATACGGCGGCTTGCTGGCCGCTCTGACAGCACGCCAGCATCTGGACGCTAGCCAAGCAACCATTACAGTGGTAAACCGCTTTGCGTCGCACCAAATTATTACGGAGCTGCACCGTTTGGCGGCAGGTACAATTGCCGAGAAAGCTGTTGCGCTTCCTTTGGAGAAACTGCTGCGTAACAAAGAAATTATCCTGAAAGTGGATACCGTTTCGGAAATCAAACCGGACGATAAAAAAGTATCCCTGGCCAGTGGCGCTACGTTGAGCTATGACGCTCTCGTTATTTCCCTGGGCAGTGAAACGGCTTACTTTGGTATTCCGGGACTGCAAGAGCACAGCTTCACGCTGAAATCAGTGGCGGAAGCCAATCGCATTCGTGCACATGTGGAAGCTCGTCTGGATGCTTACAAGCAATCCGGTAACAAAGCGGACGCTACAATCGTTATCGGTGGTGGCGGTCTGACGGGTGTCGAGCTGGTTGGCGAATATGCTGACAAGCTACCTGCGGTTTGCCGTGAAAAAGGCATTAACTACAAAGATATTAGCCTCTACTGTGTAGAAGCTGGACCATCTATTTTGGCAGGCTTCCCTCAAGCACTGGTTGATCGTGCAGTCACAAGCCTTGAAAAACGTGGCGTTCAAATCGTAGCTGGTGTTCCAATTACGGAAATGAAAGCCGACGAAGTTCTGCTCAAAGACGGACGTTCGATCCAAACGAACACCCTGATCTGGACAGGCGGCGTACAAGGCAACGCACTGGTTGGCGCTTCCGGTATCGAAGTGAACCGTGGCCGCGCAACCGTGAACGGTTCACTGCAATCGACTTCTCATGAAGATATCTTCCTCGCTGGCGACAGCGCAGTGGTGTTCCCTGGTGAAGGCGAGCGTCCATACCCTCCAACTGCACAGTTGGCTTGGCAAATGGGCGAAACCGTGGGTTATAACATTTTTGCTTACTTCAACGGAGCAAAAATGGAACAATTCAACCCTGTATTCTCCGGTACGCTGGGCAGCTTGGGCAGAACAGACGCGATCGGTACGGTAGGCGCGAATGGCACCCAACTGAAAGGCACTGTAGCTACTTTGATGAAGGAAGGCAGTAACATCCGTTACTTGTCCCACATTAAAGGACTTTTTGCATTGGCCTATTAATATTTCTTGCTTTTATATGCTTTATTCAAAGAGAGTGCAATTCTGTGCTCTCTTTTTGTTTTGCAGTTTAATCCATTATAAACCAGTATATGTAAAATGTCATGTGTATTTTTGGATATATGTTGTAAATTGTGGTTGAATTGATATTTTTGTGACGATACACTGGTAACGAACAATAACGAGGAGGGGCATTATGAAAATTAGGTTATTAATCTGCCTTATGATTTTATTAAGTTTTGCTGATGCTAACTTGAATTGGGCATCAGCTCAAGCTCAAGGCCAAACGCCGATACACCTCAAGGTCAATGATCATTACGTCTTATACACCTACCCTGTATCACCCTTTATGGATAAGAAGGGCAGACTGCTTATACCGCTCCAAGCGGCTGAGGATATACTGGGTGGCAAAGTAACTTACAATGCAGCGAACAAAACCGCTTCTGTTGATCTGTTGGGCCGTAATGTAACGGCTACGATCGGATCACCCGAAATATCGGTTAATGGTGAGCCAGTGACAATGGACACAGTTCCCATCATGAAAAGTAATGCGATGTTTTTGCCGGTATCCATTTTGTTGAAAGATACAGATGCGAAGATGGAGTGGGATTCCAAGCGTGGTTTATTGAAGCTAAGGCATGACAGCTTTACGGAAAGTCCAGTTCTTATGCATTTTAAGGGACAAGACTTGGCCCAAGTCATTGACGCGAATGCGTTTGATCTTACTTCCTTTGATTGGGATCGCAAGAAAGGCATATTGGATATTTATGCTATGTACGAGGGCGGCTTATCACCTGCTTCCAGGCAAATCGACTTTAATCCTATGATTGTTTATAGCAAAGGGACCTATAGTGTAAATCCTTATTCTAAATTCAATATGAATTATAAAGTTAACATAACCAGCCACGGTAATTTGATTTATACCCAAAATATCGATACAACCGATGCGGATAAAGATTATATAAAATATATTACTTCCGTAGGCAGGTTGATTAAATAATGGAATGTATGATGCCTGTACATCATAAAAAGCGACAAAGGCTCAGAGCCTTTGTCGCTTAGTTTTTTAATTTATATTCAGAAGTTAGTAATTAGGTTGCGGTTGTCCTTGTTGCGTATAGTTCCATTGACTCTATCAATGGACTCTTGGTCTTTAAGAAAATCAGTAACGCCATCTGTCAGGTTGCTTTTTTGTGAATTCGACATTTTATTCCAATCATTCAGATCCACAAACACATCCACGTAGGCGTTACTGCTGTCGCCTCTTACGCTGAAATCAAAGCCATATCCGGCGTAGCTGCTGTATCTGTTGAATAAATCACGTTGGATCGTGTTTGCGTCGAAAGATGTACCTATTTTTTTAATCGTAACATCGCCTCTGCTGTTGGTTGTAAAGCTCGCTAATTTATCGTTATTGCTGGAATTCTTAACCGTACCGTCAACATCGGCATCCTTATACTCTTTCAAAATATCGTTAACGATGTCCTCCAGGTAGCTCTTTTGTTTACTGCTGGATAGGTCAGTCCATCTGGATTTCGTCATTTCGATAGTCACGGTAATAGAGTTTTTATTGCCACTGAGCGAGATATCAGAGTTGGTGTTGTAGTCATCGCTGTGATCATCATTCAGTTCCTTTTGAAGATCCTTCAAGGAGCTAGAGCTGCTTTTGCTTGCGTCATCTTTTAACGTCTGATTGTCTTTTTGCAATTGAGCGATGGTAGCATCTTTCGTCGTGTTCGCTGCTTTCGCTGTGTTCAGTTCCTGAGTCAACGTCGTAATCTGGTTGTTCAATGCTGTAACTGTAGATTGATCAATCGGAACGCCTTTGTCAGCAATGACTACGCGTTTGTTGGTACCGTCCCAATCTACTTTTTTATCCAAAGCTGTACCTGCCAGACGAAGCGGGAGATAAGTCACGCCATCCAGCATAAATGGTTCTGTTTTTGCATCATAAGGAACCTCAGTTCCGTTGTAGATGATTTTGATATTGTTATAAACTGCTTGGATCGGCTTAGTCACTTGCGCGGCATATGTGGATTGGCTGAAAAGAGCCCCCGATATGGCCAAGGCGGATACGGCAGTGATGATGACAGGCTTTTTCATAGATTTCAATGATTTCATTCGTTTGTCTACCCCTTTATTTAAGAATTATAGCCTAGTTCATAGACTAGAGTAACATTAATGACTACAAAATCCAACACGTTTGGAGGGATATTAGCAGATGTGCTTATATTGGTTAGACGCAACAGCAACAGTAAAAGTTGCCCTGTTTTCGTAAAAGTTTTTTTGAAAAGTCGTCAAACAAAACAAGTCAAACAAAATAAGCCTGCTGCACAAGACAGCGAGGCTTGATGGGAAAATATTGCGTCAAAGCTCATATCCAAAGCACGAATTATTTGCCGTCCTTCAGCTTGCCTGCTGTTTCCTGAAGATGGCCTTTGGCCTTATCCAGCTTACCTTCGGCTTGAAGGGATTTATTATCCGTAGCATTCCCGATTTGATCCTTGATTTCACCTTTGGCTTTGTTAACATTACCTTTGATTTTATCGCTGATTCCGTTATCCTTCATGTTATAGCCCTCCTTATGTGATCGAAATTTCATTCAGCATGCTGTAGTTAGTCTTTACCCGAGCGAGGGTGATGCGAAACGGAAAGCTGTGCGACATACAAGGGTATAATGATGGATACAGGCCAAATCAGAACGTGAAATGAGGAGTGGGCGTATGCTTAAAATTTTGTTATTTATTTTCGTTATTCAAATTATTTACGTGTCTGCGTATACACTGCGTATGATTTTGACGCTGAAAGGACAGAAGTACGTTGCTGCGCTCATAAGTACTGTAGAAGTTACGATCTATGTGCTGGGCCTGAACATGGTGCTTAAGTATTTGGATCAGGTGGCAAGTCTCGCGGTTTATGCTATCGGCTATGCGCTGGGTATTCTCATTGGAGCATGGATTGAGGAAAAAATAGCGCTCGGCTACGTAACCGTCAAGGTGATCAGCAATGAGGTCAACGGAGGTATCGCTAATGCGCTGCGTGACAAAGGGTACGGTGTTACAGCCTGGCTGGGCAGTGGGCGGGATGGAGATCGGCTGGTGATGGAAATTTTGGCTAAGCGGAAAAATCAGAACAAGCTGTACCAATCCATTCTGGATATTGATCCCAAGGCCTTTGTCATTACAGTGGAGCCGAAGCAGTTTCATGGCGGTTTCTGGACCAAGGCGATCCGCAAGTAAACATTTTGGGAAAATACGCATATTTTTCAGAGGATGGAGCATATTAATACCCGCACAGGAGGGATTTAACAATATGCCAACAGGAACAGTGAAATGGTTCAATGCAGATAAAGGTTTCGGCTTTATCGAGACAGAGGGCCAGGACATTTTTGTCCACTACAGTGCAATCGACGGCGAAGGCTTCAAGACGCTGGACGAAGGCCAGCATGTGGAATTTAATGTGGTGGAAAGCCAGCGCGGGCCGCAGGCGGAGCATGTCACCAAGACCAGCTAAAACGGATCAGGACGAGCTGGATCAGAGGAGCCTCTTTGCCGCTTCGTTGGGCGGGGCTCCCTTCTAATGTAGGGGATTACCCCATAAAACCGAGGGGGGGAATGTAGATGTACAGACGTCAGGCTCCAGAGATTATCCCAGAGGAAGATACGGCGATTTGGTCGTGTACCAGCGAGGGTTGCAACGGCTGGATGCGAACGGATTTCACCTTTTTGAGTGAACCGGTTTGTCCGCTCTGCCAAGCCTCCATGGGACAGGAAACGCGGATGCTCCCGATTCTCAATCGAACGGGCAATTCTTTTGTGGCCCAACGCTCCTGAGTAAAGGCGCGTACGTCGACCACGTGTGTAGAATCTATGAACATCAAAAGCCGCTCCAGCGACATGCTGAGCGGCTTTTGGTTGTGAAGCTTTGAGAATAGGGGCCAATTGTCCAAAGCACACATCGATCACGGCCTCTCCATACGCTGCACGGAATCACGATACACGATGTGGCCTTGTACAAGGACCCGGCCAAAACGACTGCCGGGATGGCTTATTTTTTTCATCATGGATTCAATGGCAGTACGGGCCATCTGTTCAATGTCTACTCCAACGGTGGTCAACTGCGGAACAATAAGGGTGGCATATACATCGTTGTCGAAGCCAACCACAGAGCAATCCTCAGGCACGCGGTATCCCAGAGCAATGAGCTTTTGCACCAGGTTGTACGCGACCTGGTCACAGTTGCATACGAAGGCGGTCGGCAGTGGCTGGGGCAGCTCCATATCAACGTATACACCCTCGTCGTCCCGGTCGCTGAGCACCCACTCGTTACGCAGGGGCAGCCTGTGCTCCAGCAAGGATTTATAGTAGCCGAGGAAACGGTCCTGAATGCTACTGGTGGAGTAGAGATTACCCACATATGCAATGTCCCGGTGTCCCTGGGCGATCAAATAGTTGGTCAGCTCGTAGGCTCCATAAAAATTATCGGTTACTACGGAGTCGATATCGGCATGCTCATCATAAAAATCAAGGAACATTTTGGGCAGATCCATGGACTGCACCAGCTCTATATATGGCTTACTCACTTGTCCCAGAAGAATGAAGCCATCCACCTTGCGGTCGTAATAGATACGTGGCAGATTAAGCTGTTCTTCGTCCTCGCGATGGAGGATGTGAAGGATGCCGTAGTAGCCGTATTGTTCGAGTTCCCGCGAAATTTGCTGATAGATGTGTAGATAAAACGATTGGCCGGGACCGGTAAAACGCTCGGGAATGACAACACCAATGTTATAGGTGAGGCCCTCCTTCATGGACTTGGCAGCGGTATTGAAACGGTAGCCCATTTCGCCTGCAAGCGTCTTGATGCGCTCCTTTAGCTCATCGCTAACTCCATCCTTGTCATTGAGCGCCTTCGACACGGTCACGCTGCTAACCCCCAGCTTATCTGCGATATCCCGCATCGTTACGTTGCTCTTCATTTCCTGTTCCGCCTTCCAATTTAAAAAAGATCAACATCAGCAGCATAGCTGTCCTGTCGAGAAAAATCAGCAGCATAGCTACCCTGTAAAGATAAAGAGTAGCAGCATAGCTGCCCAGAGAACAACCATTAGCCTGCGGATAACAGTTGTTCTCTGGATAGTATACATGGTTCCGCAGGCAGGATAAAGCTTGCGGCTTATGTCCGCTACGAAGAATGGGCTTGTGCTTGCAATAGCGCTTCATTGCGCTGAATCAGCTCACGTCGGACAGCGGCGCTGCCGAGTGAACGCAGTGGGTCAGGCGGTGTGTTGAACGTGTAGTCCTCCAAGCGGGCGACGGTCGTTGTTGCCACGTGGATACGGGTATCACTGGAGGCGTAGTAAATAAAGACTTCATTGTGCTCGTTAACCACTGCTCCATTGCAAAAAATAACGTTCGAGACATCCCCGACACGCTCTTCATCATAGGGGGCTACAAAATGCCCGCCGGGCTTGGCGATGACGTGCGAAGGGTCCTCCAGGCTGGTGGCAAAGGTGTAGAGTACATATCGCAAACCAGCGGCGGTATTGCGTACGCCATGAGCGATATGAATCCAGCCGCGGCTGGTCTTGATCGGAGCGGGCCCTTGCCCGTTCTTGGCTTCGTACACCGTATGATAGCAGCGCTCGTCAATCACTGTTTCGCTCTCAATCACAGGCTGTGTAATATCCTCGCACAGACCGAAGGCAATGCCGCCGCCCGAGCCGGTGGAAATAAATCCGTCCTGCGGACGAGTGTAAAAGGCGTATTGGCCGTTCACGAATTCGGGGTGCAGGACAACGTTACGCTGTTGCGGTGATCGGGTGGAGATATTCGGTAGACGGGTCCATGTGCGAAGATCGCGGGTGCGGACCAGTCCGGCCTGAGCGACAGCGCTGGAGGTGTCGTGTGCTGGTGCGTCAGGGTCCTTTTTCTCCGAACAATAAATGCCGTAGATCCAGCCGTCCTCATGCTTCACCAGCCGCATATCGTACATATTCGTTTCGTCCGGGTCGATATCGTCCCATATTAATGGAGCATCGATGAACCGGAACTGGTCAATACCGTTATCGCTTTCGGCCAGGGCAAAAAACGATTTTCGATCCAGCCCCTCGGTGCGGGAAACCAGAATATATTTGCCCTCATGATAGATCGCGCCCGGGTTTAGCGCTGCATTCACGCCCAGACGCTCCATGAAAAACGGGTTCGTTTGTGCATTTAGATCAAACCGCCAGTGCAGCGGGACGTGGTGGCGTGTGAGTACAGGATAGCGGTAGCGTTCGTAGATGCCATTGTAAAAGGTGGTGTTGACCTCATTCGGGCGTGTAATCAGTTCCTCTTGCTGCGTCAGCAGCTTATTGTATTGAGTATGAATCATTTCGTTCCCATCCTTTCCAGCATTTCAATGCAAAATCGACTATTGTGATAAGGGCATTTCCAAGGTCCTGCAACTTCTTTTGGATCAGGCTTGCCATCCGCTTGAACGGACCAGAACCATTCACCTCCAGGTCGTGGATCTACGATATACTGCCGAGTGTAGGCCCACAAATCCCGTACAATCTGTAAGAAACGTTCGTCCTGTGTTCGTTGATACGCATTGTAAAAGCCGACGACTCCTTCTGCCTGTACCCACCAAATGCGCGAGGTGTCTACCCGATCGCCTTCCCGTTCGTTGATCAGTGAACCATCTGGCTGAACAGCACGTTCGGCTACCGCATGGGCGATATCCACCACCATGTCTACATATTCCGGGGGATGGTGACCCAGTACGTTCATAGCTTCCTCAATCAGCCAGCTAGCCTCGATATCGTGACCGTACGAGGTCAGGTCGAGCAGAGAGCGCCAGTCACTGTCGAAAAATACCCCCAATCGCCGGGCGGAAGCATCGTAAACACGACAGTATAAAATGTCCAATACATTCACCAGTGCATCTCGCACGCTTTCATCCGGCCACACGCGCAGTAATTGGGTATACGCTTCCAGAACATGAATATGTGTATTCATGGTGATATGCGCAGTAACCCCGTTTTCGCTGAGTAGCTCATTAGGCTGTGTGTTCCACATACGGTCAAATTGTTCACCGTATGCCTGGCGGGTGCGATCATATCCTTTTTGCTCCAGCAGGTGAAACAGCTCCTTAGCTAGTGGCAGTGCATCAGGGTCGCCCGTTGCCCGCGCATATTCGGACACGGCATAAATGGCGAATGCCTGTGCATAGACGTGCTTGCATGTGTCGGCAGGACGGCCCGTATGATCTGCCATCCAGTACATTCCTCCATATACCGGGTCTATCAGGTGCTCTTGCAGGAACAGGAAAGAGTGTCGTGCGGCATCCTTATAGATGCGTTCCCCGGTCACACGGGCTGCCGCCGAGAATGACCAGAGTAATCGTGCAGTAGCAATTCCACCCTTGTTCGCCTTTGTATGGATGTGCAGATCGACATCCACCTCACCATAAAATCCACCGTGCGCTTCATCCTTCAACCTTAGCCAGAACGGGAGTATATGATCCTTCCATTCCTGTCTGATCTCATGTAGCAATGTGTCCAAGAGGCAAAACCCTCCTTTGTAAATTATATTAGGTTATCGGTAACTTTATTTAAAATCATAATCACGTATTTCAAAGCTGTCAACTCTCCTGATTCATAACCGTTACTCCAAGGCTAATGGTTATGTTTCAGGGCAGCTATGCTGCTATCGTTATTACTCTGGGTGGGAAGAACTACATGAATTGTATTGACATTATGAAGATTTTATAGCTCTGCTTATATATTCACAAAATAATAAAATTGACATAGTAAGCGTTATCATAATAAAATGATTTTGTTAGTTTAACGATAACCTTATTTTAAAAAACGGGAGGGGTCGTTTTATGAAGTTGTCCAAGGTTTTGGTGCCGTTACTATCGGTGCTATTGTTAGCGGGGTTGTTTGCAGGGTGTGCCCCAAAAGGATCAGATGCGCCAGCAGCCAGTTCTGATCCGAAGGATATGGAAGGTGAAATCACGGTCATTACACAACGGACAGACATTGTGGATACGGTGTTTCAGGACTACGCCAAGGAATTTAACAAGCTTTATCCGAAGGTGAAGGTCAATTTCCAGGCATTAGCCGATTATGAGAGCCAAATTAAAATTCGGATGGGCACCAGGGATTACGGAGATGTTTTGCTTATTCCTACCAGCATTCCCATTGCAGAGCTACCCGAATTTTTCGAGCCACTGGGCACTTATGAGGAGATGAAGAGCAAGTATACCGGCATTGAAGAACGTATGGTGGACAATAATGTCTACGGTATTCCGGTAGCAATGACGTATTCCGGTGTGATTTATAACAAAAATGTGTTCAAGGATGCGGGGATCACGCAACTTCCTAAAACCCCGGATCAATTTTTGAAAGCGCTACAGCAGATTAAGGACAAAACCAAGGCGGTGCCGCTGTTTACGAACTATGCCTCCGGGTGGGCACTGACCCAGTGGGAAGCTGATTTGGCTACAGTGGCGGGCACGAAGGAATATGTGAATGTTACGCAGCCGAATACAGACGACAATTTTACGAAGGGTCAGCCTCACTATGAGCTGTATAAGATCATGTACGATGCCGCTAAAAATGGTCTGATCGAAAAAGACCCAACCACGACGGATTGGGAGACCTCCAAGGCGGATTTGGCTCAAGGGAAAATCGGTACGATGGTACTCGGCTCCTGGGCCATTGACCAGATCAAAAGCACAGCGACCAACAAGGATGATGTCGGCTTTATGCCGTTTCCGACAAATGCCTCCAAGGTGCTTGTTCCGTTGGCAGGTGATTACAACCTCGGCATTAACGTAAATAGTGAAAATAAAGCAGCGGCCCGTGCCTGGGTGGACTGGTTTACCGAGAAGTCCAACTATGCTGTAGAGCAGGCGGGCAGCATCAGTCCGCTACAGGGTGCTAAATTGCCTGAAATTTTGAAGCAATACGGAGATCAGGGAGTTGTCTTTGAAACGCTCACTCCTTCCCCAAAAGGACAAGAAGGAATTGTTGATAAAATCGACAAAAAGGGAGAAATCGGCTTGTGGCAGCCGGATTTCAAGAAACGCATTATTGAGGCAGGCGTCGGTAACCGCCCTGAATCGTATGACACCATTATGAAGGATCTGAACGACGCATGGGTGAAGGCGCGAGCTGAAGTGGCTGCGAAGGCAGCCAAATAGTCATCTGAGCTGACGATTAGAAAGGATCGACGTAGCAGTCGATGGACGGATAGCCAGGAGGTGCAGCATGTTTAAATTTTCGAATCTCAGCTACTCCAAACAAAGATTGGCGATTATTGCAGCCTTTTCATTTATTCCGCTGGCGCTGCTGGTCACTTTTGCTTACTTGCCAGTGATCAACATGTTCAAATACAGCTTTTCGGACTGGAACGGCTATAGTAAGCGTCTGGAATATGTGGGCTTTGAAAACTATATCAAAATCTTTACCGACCCTGAGTATTTCTCGGTGTTTAAGGTCAGTCTGTATTACTTTGTCGCTACGTTTGTACAGATGGGGCTGGCCCTTTATTTTGCAACCATTCTCAGCTTTCAAACCTGGTTTAAAAATGTGTTTAAGGGCATTTTATTTTTCCCTTCCCTGATGAACGGGGTGGCCATTGGTTTTATTTTTCTATTCTTCTTCAAGCCGGACGGCACGCTGGATACACTGCTTCAGGCACTGGGACTAGGCTCGTATATCAAGCTGTGGCTTGGCAACCCGGAGATTATTAATATTTCACTGGCTGGCACGTCGATCTGGAGATACATGGGCTTTAACTTTATTGTGTTTCTCGGTGCGATTTCCTCCATATCAAGTGATCTGTATGAAGCGTCTGATATGGACGGGGCCAACCGCTGGCATCAGTTTCGGTACATTATTTTGCCGAGTATCAAGCGGATTTTGCAGCTGAATCTCATCTTGGCGATTAGCGGTGCGATCAGTGCATTCGATATTCCGTATATTATGACTGGTGGCTCCAATGGCAGTAAAACGTTCGTCATTCAGACGATTGACGTGGCGTTCAAGTACAGCAAGGTCGGTCTGGCCTCGGCGATGGCGGTTATTTTGCTGCTGATTGTGATCGTGGTTACGCTGCTGCAACGTTTGCTGATTCGGGGAGAGGAGGATTAACCGTGTATATGTTAAAAAGAATGCTGGCGAACAGCATCAAGTATGCCGCGCTTTTGCTGGGTGCGTTCGTCGCACTGCTTCCGATTGTCGTGATTTTCTTTGCTTCCTTGAAAACAAAGGCTGAATATGCGGCTACCAGTCCTCTGACTCCTCCGGACAATTGGTTCAATTGGGCCAACTATGCCAAAGCCTTTGTGAACGGCAACATGCTGACCGGATTTGTGAACACGGGCTTTATTCTGATTATTTCGATCATCGGCGCGACGTTGACCGGCTCTATGATCGCGTATATTTTGAATCGTTTTAAATTTAAAGGCAAAAGTCTCATGCTGGGTGCGTTTTTGCTCGCAACCCTCATTCCGGGGGTAACGACACAGGTATCGACATTCCAGATTATCAACAAGTTGGAACTGTTTAACACGCCTTGGGCAGCTATTTTGCTGTATTTGGGAACCGATATTATTGCGGTGTATATTTTTCTGCAATTTCTGGATTCCATTGCGGTGGCACTGGACGAATCGGCCATGTTGGATGGTGCCTCCTATCTGACCATCTACTGGCGCATTATCTTGCCCCTGCTCAAGCCCGCCATTGTGACGGTCATTATTATCAAAGGGGTTAATATTTACAACGATTTTTACACCCCGTTTCTGTATATGCCGAAAACAAGCCTTCAGGTCATTTCGACGGCGCTGTTCAAGTTTAAAGGGCCGTATGGCTCGCAATGGGAAGTGATCAGTGCAGGTATTATCATAGCCATTATTCCGACGCTGATTGCGTTTTTGTCATTACAAAAATATATCTATAACGGATTTGCACAGGGTTCAGTGAAATAGAAAAATCGATAAAATCAAGTGTCTCGGTGAGAGGAGAGTATATGTATGAGTAAATTGAATGTGGATTTGGATGTAGGTAACGTACGAATTGTGGGAGACAGTCTGCCGGAAATGCCGTGGCAAGATAAGCCTGAAGGCAGTGAGGCTCCGGTATGGAGACATAGTGAGAATCCAGTCATTGGACGGAATCCGGTGCCGGGCATTGCCCGTATTTTCAACAGTGCAGTAGCTCCGTATGAGGGGCGGTTTGTGGGGGTGTTTCGGGCGGAAACGATTAATGGACGCCCGCATTTGCATCTGGGCTGGAGTGACGACGGGTTGGCTTGGGACATTGAAACGGAACGTTTGCATTTGGTCGATGAGGAAGGGAACGATTACCAGCCCAATTATGCTTACGATCCGCGTCTGGTCCGAGTGGAGGACACGTATTATATCATCTGGTGTACAGATTTTTACGGTGCGGCGTTGGGGATAGCGCAAACGAAGGATTTTAAAAACTTTGTACGATTGGAAAATCCGTTCCTGCCGTTTAATCGAAACGGTGTGCTATTCCCCCGCAAACTAAACGGAAACTACGTGTTGCTATCCCGTCCGAGCGATAGCGGTCATACGCCGTTTGGCGATATTTTTCTCAGTGAAAGTCCGGATCTGGTGTACTGGGGCAAGCACCGTCATGTGATGAGCAAGGGCGGACAGGGCTGGTGGCAATCGGTGAAGATTGGCGGCGGGCCGGCTCCGATTGAGACGACCGATGGTTGGCTGATGTTCTACCACGGGGTGACGGGCACGTGTAATGGGCTGGTATACAGCATGGGAGTAGTCGTTCTTGACCGGGATGAGCCGTCTAAAGTTAAATATCGTTCCTCCAATTTCGTGCTGACCCCGGAAGAGTGGTATGAGGAACGTGGCTTTGTGCCAAACGTAGTGTTCCCATGTGCTACGTTGCATGATGCGGACACCGGACGGATTGCCATTTATTATGGAGCCGCCGATACGTATGTAGGTGTCGCATACACGACAGTATCCGACATGATGAAGTATGTCATCGCAACGGATGAAGTGGTCGCAGACGACCATGAGTCGGGCCGGATGTAGGAGGGGACTTGAATGCCGGAGGATATGTCTTTACAGCAATTGCAGTCGTATACGGGCAGTAGTCCGAAGCCGCCGGATTTTGATGCGTACTGGGAACGGGCGCTACAGGAGCTGGAGCGGCAGCCGCTGGATTATACGCTGGAGCCAGCCGATTTTGTCTCTCCGCTGGTGGAGTGCTTTCATCTGTATTTTACAGGAGTAGGCGGAGCGAAGGTTCATGGAAAGCTCGTCCGACCCAAGCATTTTACAGAAAAAGGTCCGGCTTTGGCGATGTTTCACGGATATTCCTGTGACAGTGGCGACTGGTTCGATAAAGTGAGCTATGCAGCACATGGATTTACCGTGCTGGCTCTGGACTGTCGGGGGCAAGGCGGTTTGTCTGAGGACAACTTGCAGGTTCAGGGAACGACGATTCGTGGGCATATCATCCGGGGAATCGACGACCCGAACCCGGATCGGTTCTATTACCGTAATGTATTTCTGGATACGGTGCAGACGGTGCGTATTCTGATGTCAATGGAGCAGGTAGACCCTGATCGAATCGGCGCGTTCGGATGCTCCCAAGGGGGAGCATTGACAGTTGCCTGTGCTGCATTGGAGCCACGTGTGCGTGTAGCGGTTCCGGTATATCCGTTCCTGTCGGACTATAAAAGAGCTTGGGCGCTGGATGCCACCACATCCGCATATGAGGAGCTGGTGTATTATTTTCGCTGGTTTGATCCGAATCATGTGCGCGAGGAAGAGTTATTTCACCGACTAGGCTACATCGATATTCAACATTTGGCAGATCGTATTCGCGGTCGGGTGCTATTTGTGACGGGGTTGTCGGATACGATCTGCCCACCTTCCACACAATATGCGGTGTACAATAAAATCGTATCGGACAAGGAAATGCTCCTGTATCACGAATACGGCCATGAATACTTACCATATCTGTCGGATCGCGCCATGAGCGAATTTTTACAGCTTTAGGGGGTTGAACTTCGGGTTAGGCTCCTTTATAGTAATGTCTATAACCTTCGTGATGCGTGATCAATGAATGTCCCATTTGTATAACCTCAATAATATGGTTTGAGGGTCTCTACCAGGAACCGATAAATCCTGATTACAAAAAATGTGCGTCTTTGTACATTTCTTGTGGTCAGGATTTTTTTACGTATATCGAGGGATTTACATGATAGCAAAGGAGCTTATGTAATGAACTTTAAAGTAGTTATCTTAACGATTGCGACCTTTACGGTGGGACTGGTGGAGTTAATTATCGGTGGCGTTCTGCCCCAGATTGCGCAGGATTTGAATGTCTCCGTAAGCACGGCGGGACAGCTTATTATGATCTACGCGCTTGTCTATGCTATCGCCGGGCCGACATTATTGGCGCTGACCGCCAGAATTGAACGAAAACGGCTGTATTTATGGTCGATGTTTATTTTTATTCTGGGAAGCCTGTTGGCCTTCTGGAGTCCGAATTATGCGGTCTTATTTGTATCCCGTATCGTTACCGCCGCAAGTGGATCATTGATTGTGACGTTATCGCTGACGATTGCCGTCAAAGTGGTGTCCAAGGCTTATCAGGCCCGGGTTCTCGGTGTGATCTCCATGGGGGTTAGCTCGTCCATCGTGCTTGGTATTCCAGCCGGGGTGCTGATTGGAAATGCGTTTGGCTGGCGGGTGCTGTTCCTGATTATCGCCGTGTTGACGGTAGTTGCTATGATCGTCATGAACTTGTTTATGGAGCGGATTCCGACGGAACATGTCGTGCCGATGCGCGAGCAACTGAAATCCTTGAAAAATGTGAAGGTGATTAGTGCGCATCTCGTGACTACGTTAACGTTGGCGGGTCATTACACACTGTATGCGTATTTCACTCCATTTATGGAGAATATGATGGGCTTGAATGCATCGTGGATTAGTGTCGCCTATTTTGTATTTGGACTTTCGGCTGTTGGGGGCGGTTTTATTGGCGGCTCTTTGGCGGATCGTTTTGGCACAGCGAAGAGTATTTTGATCATTGTGGGCGTATTTATCGCCGTGATGTTCTTGCTGCCATTCTCGGTTCACTCGATGTATGTATTTGCGCCGTTGCTGATCATCTGGGGTATATTAAGTTGGGCCTTGTCTCCGCCGATGCAGAGCTATCTCATCGAAAATGCTCCCGAATCAGGTAGTATTCAGCAAAGCTTCAATTTCTCTGCTCTCCAGATCGGGATTGCCCTCGGCTCAGCCTTGGGCGGTGCGGTAATTGAGAATAGTGAATCAGTTGCCACGAACGCCTGGGTGGGCGGGGCTTTTGTGATTGTCGCTTTTGTATGCGGCGTATTTTCGATTACGAGAAGCGGAGCATCGCAAACAGTTAGTGGGCATCGCCCTCTTTTATAAGGCGAGAAAATATGCTATACTACACACAATTATGAAGAAGGAGGTGAGGTAGGTGAATCACGAGATGCTGAACAACCGTATTAGCCAGCTGCCGATTGCTATGGCTGGCATTATGCATGCTTTTCCATTCAACGGGAGAAGTCTGTCCAATTTTAATCATACGGTTGTAAACATCGCGAGAAGACGCCTACCTTAACTCGAACGGATTGTGTATCATCCAAAGAGTCGCGGGCTACTAGCTCCTGCGGCTCTTTTTGTGTTGCGCGGGTAAGGGTCTTCCTAAATAAAGGAGAGCCTAGACATGTATATTGTGAACGGTCAACAATTGAAAAAATACCACGGTGCCAATCTGATTCTGGACGGTGCATCGTTTGATATTCATACGGGGGAAAAGGTGGGGCTCATCGGCCGCAACGGAAGCGGCAAAACCACCCTGTTACGCCTTATTGGGCGTTTATCCCGACCGGATGAAGGGCAGCTCGTCATCGCCAAGGATACGAAAATCGGCTATTTGCCGCAAATCCCGGCGGAGTTTGAACACTTGAGCGTGTACGAAACGCTGGCTTACGCCTACCGTGAGCTGAAGGATTGCCGCAGTCAGATGAGCGAGCTGGAGCGTGAAATGTCCGATCCGGTAGTAGCTGCGGATGCGGATCGTTTGGAGAAGCTGCTGCAATCGTATGCCGCCTTGCAGGAACGGTTTGAGCGAAGCGGCGGCTATGAAATGGATGCGAATATCGATCAGGTAGCCGACGGGCTGCGTATCCCCAAAGCCATGTATACGCGCAGCTTTGGTTCGTTGTCCGGCGGGGAGAAAACGAAGATTGCACTCGCATCCCAGTTGATCGGACGACCGGATCTGTTGCTGCTGGATGAGCCGACCAACCATTTGGATTTAAAAGGTCTGGAATGGCTGGAGCAATTTTTGCAAGGCTATATGGGCGCGTGTGTTGTTGTATCCCATGATCGTTATTTTCTGGATCGCGTTGCCGTCAAGATGATTGAGCTGGAGGATGGCGAGGCGTTTACGTACTATACGAATTACAGCGGTTATGTCAAGGAAAAGGAAGAACGGCTGCTGCTGCAATTTGAGGATTATAAGGAACAGCAAAAGCGGATCAAGAAGATGAAAGAGGCCATTCGGCGTTTTGAAGAGTGGGGACGCAATGGGGATAACGAAAAGTTTTTTAAAAAAGCGAACTCGATCCGTAAAGCATTAGAGCGCATGGAACTGGTGAAGCGGCCTGTACTGGACCCGCAAGGGGCTGAGTTTAATTTGAGGTTGGAGGACCGTTCGGGCCGGCGGGTGCTGCATTTCGAAGAAATGGCCAAAGCCTACGGGGAGCGCCAGATATTAAACGGTGCTACAGGAAGTCTGGAATTCGGTGAAAAGGTCGCTCTGCTGGGAGATAACGGTTCGGGAAAAACGACGCTGCTCAAGCTGCTGCTCGGTCAGGAGAGTGCCGATGCAGGCATGGTGCAATGGGGCGCACGCGTGGAGTATGGATATTTGGCGCAGCAGGAAAGAGAGCGGGACAGTCGTGCGACCGTGCTTGTGTACTTCAAGGAAGAAGCGGGTGTCGAGGAAGGCGAGGCACGCGGGCTGCTGGCGAAGTATTTGTTCTACGGAGCAGATGTGTTTAAGCCTGTTAGCATGCTGTCCGGTGGAGAATGGTCCCGCTTGCGGCTGGCGTTGTTGGTCATGAAAAAGCCGAACTTGCTGGTGCTGGATGAGCCGACCAACCATTTGGACATCGACTCACGCGAGGCGCTGGAGGAAGCGCTGGACAGTTACACGGGAACCGTGCTGGCGATTTCGCATGATCGTTATTTTGTGAACAAGCTGGCCGGGCGCGTCTGGGAGCTGGAAGATGGAAAGCTGGCCTCTTATCTGGGCGGCTTCGATGAATACCGGGCGAAGAAGCGGGAGCTGGAACACGCCCGCTTCCTGAGCGCAGGAGATGCCGGGGCACGCACGGCATCCGGAAGCAGAGCCGCCGCAGGTGGCGGCTCTGGCTTGGGCGGGGCTGCACCTGTCAGTGCAGCCAGCAATAGGACGGCTTCGGCTGCGCGGACAGAAGCGCCTGCCGGGGCCGATGCGAGCCGCACGCGTCCGAGTGCGGCAGGCCGTTTGGACTCGCCCGTCGCAGGTAGCGGGTCGTCCGCTGGCACGGGGGCACGCGGAGCGAAGGCCGCGAAGCCGTTCCGGCCGCCCGCCGTATCCAGCGAACGGCTGGAGCGGGCGATTGCCGCCAAGGAAGCGGAATTGGCGGCGGCGGATGCCGAGCTGGAGCAGCTCGGCACAAGCGACGACACTGCGCGCATGGCGGAGCTGTGGGATGCGCGTGAGCGACTGCAAGCGGAGCTGGACACGTTGCTCGGCGAGTGGATTGAACTGGCATAGGTGGTAGGCTAGTTACTAAATAGACAACGGTTTATTTTATATAGAGGGTAGCCCTGAGGTGGAACGTTCACCGAGGGGCTACCCTCTTGCTGTGTAAAGTCATCATGCTCGGTAATTTAATAACCATTTATTAAAATAATTAGTATTAATGAATTGTTATATTTTTATTTTACATATAAAGAAAGTTGTTTACATTTCGCAACATGTGATACTTTTTAATCTGTATAAATAATATGATGCACTGTTAAATGAAGTTTACGTTGTCAATAAAGATTTTACATATCAAATGCACCGTTGGAACTATTTTGTGATTTGCTTGTGGATGGAGGGAATGGTATGTCGGACTCCTTACTGGAGGTCAGTCAGGTAATGAAAAAAATGGGGAAAAGAAATTTATTGGATGATGTTTCATTTAAGCTTCAGAAAGGAAAGATATATGGATTTATTGGGCCTAATGGAGCAGGCAAAACAACAATGATGCGTATTATGACTGGATTAATGCAGCCAACCAGCGGCTCTGTAAAGATAGCTTCATATGATGTACACACAGATCGGGAAAAGGCGCTGTCCAAGGTGGGTGCTATTATTGAATCTCCGGTCTTTTTTGATTATATGACAGGCAGGCAGGTTCTGCGTAATTTGTCACGGTTGCACTCTGAAATTGCACCCTCAGATCGGGAGATACATATCGAAGAGTTGCTTACAAAGGTGAGGCTGGAAACGCGGGGGGATGACAAGGTGAAAACCTATTCCCTGGGAATGAAGCAAAGGCTAGGTATTGCGCAGTCCATGCTGGGTGCTCCTGAACTTCTATTGCTGGATGAACCGTCCAATGGGCTTGATCCCATGGGGATGAGGGAATTGAGAGATATTGTGCTTCATTTGCGTGATTCAGCGAATTATGCCTTTTTTATCTCCAGTCATCTGTTGGATGAATTGCAACAGATGTGTGACGAACTCATTGTAATTAAAGAAGGCAGGCTGGTTTGGCAGGGGCCTGCTGATCAACTGGTAAAGGAAGGTCAACGGCTGGAGGATGCCTTTATGGGATTAATGGGACTATGAAGCTATTAATATACAGTGAGTTCGAGCGATTATGGAGACGAAAGTGGTTCTGGCTCATGGTTTTATGTACACCGATGCTAGCCTATTCGACAGGAGTATATTTTTTGCGCACGATGAAGGTCCCTGTAGAGGTATTATCCTTAAACTTTGTCGTTACTGGTCTGCGTGAGAATTTGTTTTTAGCATGCAACATAGCTGTGGCTGCTTTAGCTGCAGCTATATACACAGAGGAATTTCGAAGCGGGCAACTGCGTTTGTTATTTATGCGCCGATTTACCCGCGGTCAGATTTTCTGGAGTAAGTTACTTGTTTTGAATGCTTCTATCTTGCTTCTTCTCATTGCATTTGCAATATCCTCGCAGGTGATTGTTGAAGTATGGACTCTTTCATATGATGTAAGTGATGCGGGGCTGTCCGGATCTCAAGGACTACAGATGCTTGAATACTATGGTTGGGCGCTTGCCTCGTTATTAGCAATAAGCTCCTTCTACTGCTTTGTCGCTATGCACAGCAAGAGTGTAACGTATGCCATCGGTGTTTGTATGGTATACAATCTGGGCTCTCTGTTGTTTGATTCATTGTATTTAAAATTGGCCTCTTTCGTTTCTCATATACCCTATTTATACAATGTAATCACGTTTATGATTATTCCGTTTATGCAGCATACAGGATTAGATAGGTCTTTAATGGGGAACTTGTCTGTGAATGGAGCCATTGTCACCGTTGTTAGTCTATATATTATTTTTTTTACTTGGGGTGCATATCGCCGTTTTGTGACCGATGATTATCTGTATTAGGGGGATTTCTTCATGCTAAGAATCTGGCGAAGTGAGATGGAACGAATTTGGAATCGCAAATCCACTCTTTTATTATATATAGCCTATATATTAATCGTGGTTGTAATTATATGTAGCCATAAAGTAACGGGTACGAAGGTCTTACGTTTTGGTGAAGGAACTGTGGCCGTAAATAATCTGAACCTGCCGTGGCTGATGATGAGTGAGGTTGCTTTATTTCTAATTACAGCAATCCTGCCCATTCTGTATGTGGATCAGTTAAGCGGCGATCTCTATTCCGGAGCGTATAGGCTATATATGTTACGACCGTATCGACGTTTTCAGTTTTGGCTTGCCAAGTTGCTCGCACTATCAGCCTCGACGGTCATTTTTATGGGGACAAGCCTGCTTATAGGTGTACTCACAGGATGGTTGTTCTTCCCGCATAGCTCTACTTTTTTTAAATATGGTTCATCAGATGCCTCTCCCCCATCAGATGCCATACTCTACATACTTGTGTTTTATTTGGTATTAACGCTGGTTTGCTTGGTAAAGCTCATGTTGAGTAGCGCCGTATGTTTATTTGTGTCACGGCCATTGTTTGCCTATATAGTGATTCTTATCTTATCCGTATTTCTCTTCGAGTTGTTTAGGCCACTTATTATGTTAATGGACCCATTTCAGCAAATAATGTTTGCTTTAAGAGTAGAGAACTCCTTTAATTTCTGGATGTGTGCAGGAGGATTAATTCTGGTAAGTATCATTATTAGTTTTACACGATGGCAAAAAAAGATTGTTTAGAAATAGGGCTTTGTAGCCTGAACATCATAAAAGTTAAAAAAGATCCAATCGACCGCTTGAGGGTCGGTTGGATCTTTTTTAACATTAATTCCTTCTGAGACTCTACCTCAGTACACCGAAGCTGTCTTCGAGGTGTTCTTGATACCGTTGGCATCGTTCAATATGATATTGCCCCATGCCGTCGGTGTTTTCCAGTCGCTGCTGTTCACAAGGTCAAGCCATGCGTTCTCACTGTTGTTGCCCGTCCAGGACCAGGCCAGATAGCCGATGCCTTTGGCTTGGGATTGCTTCATGACCTCATAGGGATTCACGGTGGTACCCAGATTGTTGTTGCCGTTGTTATAGTTGTAACCAAACTCGCCCACGATTACAGCCAGCCCTTTATCCTTAATGGCTTGCAGCTCAGAGCCAATCTTGCTGGAATCATTGTAATTAGCGTACATATGGACGGAGAACAGCAAATTATGGTTTGGATCATGCTGTAGCAGCTCAACGCCATGGGCCTTAATGGGAGAGGCATATTGTCCCCAGCCGGAGCCGTCGATCACAATTGTATTCGGCAAGCCTGCGTTGCGCAGTGTGGTGATCGCCGTTTTATAAGCGTCTCGCCATGCGGCGTCGGTGAGGTTGTTGTCACCCCACTCATTCGCGATATTCACGAGTACGTATTTCTGGTTATCGGCCAGTATTTTTTTTACCGCTGGATCCGCGAAATAACGGGCCATATCGTTCAAATGGTTGGCGTCATTGCTGCCCGTAACATCATGCAGTTCAACGACGGAAATCAGCTTGAGCTGTTTAGCGCGGTTGATAATTTGCTCCAGTCTTTGTGCTGATCCATTCGTTTGCCACACAATGCGAACGGTGTTGGACTTTGTCGCCGCAATGCTATCCAATGCCTGATCGGCCTGTGTATCAAACCAGATATGAGGGTTATTCACTCCACGCATGACAAAGGTATTTCCGTTAGCATCCTTCAGACTGGTTCCGCTTACATAAAACCCCGAGGCTGCAAATGATCTACCTCCATTTAACAAACCCATACCGGAAAAAAGCAGCAATACTACAGCGAATACCAGTACCTTTTTACCATATAACCGCCAATCTCTCACAAACCAACGCCTCCTCCTCTATAGTCAAGTTAATCCTATGTTGAAAATGGATACATATTACACCTATTGTGATGTTGGAATGACATATCGTTTCTTTTACATAGACTTCGGGTATTAATTGTCTAGTCACGCAATAGATTGACATAGGGGAAAAGGAGGTATGAGTATGTGGAAATGGGGCAAGAGGCTGTCATTACTAGCTTCGATACTTCTAATGGCGATTATTGTAAGCGCATGCAATAAGGATGACGCGTCAGGCAAGGTAAAGATTGAATTTTTTCAGAACAAGCCGGAGGCCAAAGGTTCCTTCGATAAGCTGATCTCCCGATTCAATCAGGAGCATCCCGGCATTGAAGTGACACAGGTCAACCCGCCGGAGGCAGAGACGGTGTTGCTGACCCGGGTTGTCAAAAATGATGTACCTGACATTGTGGGGCTTGGGGCCACCGATACTTATTCCATTTTGGCGCAGAGCGGTATTTTTACGGATTTGGCGAATACGGATCTGCCGCATACCGTGGACCCGATCTACCTCAAAATGCTCAAGGATGTGACCGGGATCAATCCGGTGTACGGAATCCCTTATGCCGCCAATGCGAATGGTGTGATGTACAACAAAACACTTTTTAAGGAAATGGGATTACAGGTGCCCAAAACGTGGGACGAACTGATCGCAACGGCACAAAAGATCAAGGCCGCAGGCAAAATCCCATTCTATTTTACATATAAAGATGATTGGCAGACGAATCTTCCCTTCAATGCACTTGGCCCGAATCTGGTGGGCATTGATTTTTTCCTGCAACGACGTGCAAATCAGGTCACCTTTCAGGACAAGTACCGCGAGGTTGCGGAAAAGCAGCTGAAGCTGCTGAAATATGGACATGGCGATAATTTTGGCAAAAACTATGCGGACGGGAACCGTGCCTTTGCTAATGGACAGGGGTTTATGTACATCCAGGGCTCATGGGCGATATCTGAAATCCGCAAGGCGAATCCGAAGGTGGAGCTTGGATTCTTCCCGTTACCAACAGGGAACGATGAAAAGGCGGTCAAGCTGGTGTCCGGTATAGATACACTGTTAGCCGTGTCGGAGAGCACTCCGCATAAAAAAGAGGCCAAGGAGTTTATTGCCTTCCTGTTGAAGCCGGAGAACAGCAAGCAGTATATCACGGAGCAAACGCTGTTTTCAGCGGTGAAGGGAGTCACGCAGGATGATCCGAGTGTAGCGGAGCTGCTGCCGTATTTTAAATCCGGGCGTGTCATTGATTTTGCCGATCATTATATTCCGAAAGCCGTACAGTTAAACTCCATTGTGCAGGCCTTCCTGCAAAACGGAGACATCGACGCTTATCTGGCGAAGCTGGACCGAGAATGGGATAAGGTAGCTAACCGCCGATAGGGGAGGAGGATAAGACATGAACAAGCGACTAACGGCTTTCTATTGGATGACCGTGCCGGCTGTCCTGTTGTTTTTTATATTTTTGACATTGCCTGCTTTGCAGGGCTTTTATTATTCGCTCACGAACTGGAACGGCTTTGGTCATCAATATCACTTTGTCGGGTTCAAAAACTATGTCAACCTGTTTCAGGACGATAATGTGGGGAACGCATACTGGTTTACCTTCAAGTTTGCCATTGTGGTTACGATTGCAATTAATGTCCTCAGTTTACTGATTGCGCTGGGGCTGAATGCTAAAATACGGTTCCGTAACTTTTTTCGGGGCATTTATTTTCTGCCTAATATTTTGAGCGTGCTGATTGTCGGGTACATATTCAATTACCTGTTTTCGAACGTGTTTACGATTTGGGGGCAAAATTTAGGCATTACCTCATTGTCGACCAACATTTTGGGCAGCGAACAGTTGGCTTGGGTGGGAGTTGTGATCGTAGCTGTATGGCAGGGGATTGCCTTTAATACGATTCTGTATCTGGCCGGGCTGCAAACCATTCCAACAAGTCTGTACGAGGCATCCAATCTGGACGGTGCAGGCAAATGGCGTGAATTCTGGAGTATTACGTTTCCGCTGATTGCCCCGTTTTTTACGATCAATATGGTATTGGCGATGAAAAATTCTCTCATGGTGTTCGACCAGATCGTGGCCTTGACGAACGGTGGACCGGGGCGGGCAACACAGTCGATATCACACTTGATCTATACAGGGGGCTTTAGAGGCGGGGAATTTGCTTATCAGTCGGCTAACTCTGTCATTTATTTTATTGTGATTGCGATGATTTCCATCTTGCAGCTGCGATTCCTCCAGAGAAGGGAGATGGATAACTGATGAGAACGAACAGACGTACCAACTGGCCTGTGCTGCTTTTGGTGGCGTTGGGGACGATATTTATCCTGTTTCCCCTCTATATGACGGTGACGATTGCGCTTAAAAATCCCGAGCAGATGGCGCATTCTGCCTTTGCCTTTCCGACCGAGCTGCATTGGGAGAATTTTAGTCGTGCGGTAGAAATGACCAGCTTTTTCAGTGCTTTTCAGAATAGTGTAGTGGTCACGACATCGACGGTAGTGTTGACGCTGCTGACCAATTCCATGGTCGCTTATGCGATTGCGCGTAATATGCAGCGGCGCTTTTTTAAAGGATTATATTTTTATTTTGTGAGCGCCATGTTCATTCCGTTCCCGATCATCATGCTGCCGATTGTTAAACTGGCCTCGGGATTTCATATGACCAATCTGTTTGGGCTGATTATGCTGCACACGGTGTACGGGCTGGCGTTTAACGTGTTCGTCTATGTCGGCTACATCCGTTCCATTCCGGTGGCGCTGGAAGAGGCGGCTACGGTAGACGGGGCGACGACATGGGGCACGTTCTGGCGAATTATTTTTCCGTTGATGGCACCGATCAGTGCTACCGTGGGGATTCTCACCTGCCTGTCCACCTATAACGACTTTCTGCTGCCGCTTATTATTATCAGCGACCCGGAGCAGTACACGCTGCCGCTCGTTCAGTATGTGTTCCAGGGACAGTTCAATACAGACTTTAATCTGGCCTTTGCCTCGTACCTGATGGCCTTGCTGCCGATGATTATCGTCTATCTGATTGCGCAAAAATGGATCATCAACGGCGTTACGCAAGGCTCCGTGAAGTAAGCGAAAATAGAATAACTCCACGCGCACCGCAGCTTACTGGAAAAAAAGTGTCCTATATACCGCAGTTCACACAGGTATATGGGACACCCTTTTTATAGCATTACTATTCAGATGCTTCGCTTGTATTTGTCAGAGGCTGTAATGGTATAGTTGTCCCTGCCTCTGGGTCGTCCGTCGTGTAGTAGAACATATAGATGGAAGCCTCGGTCCCCTTGAAGTTCTTGTAGACATCAACCGCCTTGTTGTTGCCGTCTCCGTTGAAGTTGGTCGTGATCGGTTTGCCGATAATCCGTTCTTTGCCCAGACCAATATGGGTCTGGTTGATTCCACCAAAACGGGCATCCTCGCTATCGGTTTCCACGAACAGATCCGCTCCTTGTTTATAGTAGGTCCAGTTCACCGGATAGCCGCCAATTTGTGTGGTCAGCGTCTGCCTTTGATCGGAAATATGAGTTAAACGCAGCGGCGTTTTATCATCTGAGTGTATCGTTACTTTGTATTTCCCGGTGAAGGTAACCGGGGTGTCCTTGGTAATGACAAGATCGGACGGTCGCTCAAAACGGATCGTGGTCAGATAAGGTTCGCTATTAGGCGGTGACCATCGGTTACCCTCCAGCGTCTTGCCGTTCACGGAAAGGGAGTATTTTTGATAAGGGATATCGGCAAATTTTTTCTTACTTCTGACCGTGACACGAATTTCTGTGGGCGTGACGAGCATATGCTCCATCGTAAAATTTGGATCTCCCTTCTCCAGTGGGGTATTCAGCACGGTTTTAATCGTTCCGCTCTCCATTTGTTTTTTGCTTAACTGAAGATCAAATTCGATGGGCCCGTCGATACTTTTTTCCGTTTTGGCATACTGTAGCTTGTAGGTGGTCTGTTCTTCCGGTATATCACTCCGCTTAAAATACTGTTGTGCCGTATATTCTCCATTCTCTCCAGGCTTGCCAAAAGCCCCTCCCGGCTGCGACATCACAGGGATTCCGCCCTTGTAGGCCATGATCTGCGGATTATCCCATTTCTTTGGCATGGACGAATCGAAGGTAATTGCGGAGGATAGCATAAGTTTGTCCTTCCCTTGATCAAATGCTTGTACCTTTATGTCGTGCAATCCGTCACGACCCAACGTGAAAGTTTGCGGCTCAGGCGATTGGATATGGAGCGGCAAATCCAGTTCCTGTATGCTGTAAAGCTGCATATGCTCTACGGTCAGCTGCATGTTCTCCGTCTCCCGCTGTGGTGTCCAATCGCTTTCAAAATATCCGTTATACCGCTGGTTTTTCGGATCCCACTGTTGGAAGTTGTATTCCCCGTCACTGTCTTTTTGCGTAGCCTTTTTGAGTGACATACCTTTAACATTCCAAAACTCGTTGTTTGCACGTTTTCCGACCTCTAAGCTGTATAGGATAACCGTCCGGTTCTCATCGACAATAGCTGTATGTAGCGTTAGCTTCACTCCGTCTCTGGTCACAGACTGCTCCAGCGGTTGCCCAAGGTTTTGTTTCAGTGCTGTCTGGATGCCACTTCTTCCACGTAGCAGATTGTCCCAATTGTAGTGTATGGCGGCATAGACAGGAACTGCAACCAGAAGTGCGCTTAGAGAAGCGGCAATAGCTATTTTGCGCCAGTTTCTGTGTCGGCGTGGGGTAACGGCTTCGGAATGGACCGTCGTGGTAGGTGCAGTATGTCCTGCCTGTTCCATACGGCTCCACATGTTCTCGAAATCGGGATAGGGAACTCCCGCATCCTCATTTAGTTTATGCTTCAAGGTTTCTTTTATTTTGCTCATAGTTGTCTCCTTCCCACTCGGGGAGCTGTACGCCTGCATCCCGTAGTATTCGCTCCATTAGCCGAAGTCCTTTGTGCGTCCTTGATTTGACAGTCCCCAGTGGGATTGACAGCAGCTCGGATATTTCCCCTAAAGTAAAATCATGCATATAACGAAGTGTCAGCACCGCGCGGATTTTGGCCGGAAGACGATTCATATAAACAGCCCATTCCTCTGCGGATTCGCGCTCCTCCACCAGCCTGTCTACAGGCTTGCTTTCGATCCCGGTAAATAAATGGGGATTAGCTGACACCTTCGTATGCAAGCTGTTCCGGCGTTTAAGGTAATTCAGACAATGGTTTACTGTAACTTTCATAATCCAGGCTTTTAGTTGTTCGATGTGTTCGCGATTGCTGCGAAACAGGGTGATAAACACTTCCTGCGTCAAATCTTCTGCATCCGACGGGTCATGAACCATATAGTAGCAGGTTCGATATACATCCCGTTGATATCTATCAAACAACTCTCGATTGCTTTCCAATATTCGCTCTCCTTTCTTGTGCGGGTTATCTATATAACAACTGGAGCTCCAAAAAGGTTCATTGTTGTGAAAAGTAAACGTCCGTGTTGACTGGATTTCGCTTTTCCTCAAATGTACCATGTTTTATCCAGGTTGCTTGCTCATCCATTCATAAGTAACGGTAGAACGAAAAAGAAGCCTGTAAATCTCAAAACTGCAGATTTACAGGCTTCTTAAATTTTTCCAAAGCTAGACACGAGGGAATAAACAGTCCTTTATGTGGAACTGCATCGACGGATAGCTTGTGAATACACTTCCGCTTAGTCAGCCAATCGCACGAGCGTTCTGCCCTGTGAGCGGGCCGCGAGGATGTCCTCCAGCGCGCTTGGCAGGTCAGCCAGCCCGATTTCGCGCTCGACGAGCTGCTCCAGTTGTTTTGGCTTCCAGTCGCTGCCGAGTCGCTTCCAGATCGCTACGCGTGTTTCATAAGGGCAGAAGACGGAGTCTATGCCCAGCAGGCTGACACCGCGCAAGATAAACGGCAGCACCGTAGTAGGCAGCTTGGTGCCTGCCGTCAGACCGCTCACGGCAACGGAGCCGTTGTAGGCGACTTGGCTGAGCAGCGAAGCGAGCGGCTTTCCGCCTACGGGATCAATGGCCGCTTGCCAAAGCTGCTTGCCTAGCGGGCGGATGCTCTCCGCGCCGTCGTAGACCTCATCGCGGGAGATCACCTCAGCCGCTCCGAGCGCCTTGAGGTAGTCGTGCGCCTCGGCTTTGCCGCTACTGGCTACAACATGGTAGCCCCTCGTGCCCAGCAGGGCAATAGCAGCTCCGCCAACGCCACCCGTTGCTCCGGTGACGAGTACCTTGCCCTGATCCGGCGCAACGCCGTTTTGCTCTAGCCGATGCAACGAAAGGGCTGCGGTAAAGCCGGCTGTCCCATAAATCATGGCCTCTCTTGGCGTGAGCCCGTCCGGAAGAGGAACCACCCAGTCCGCAGGCACACGCGCATATTCGCTGAATCCTCCGAATTGAGATACACCAAACCCGTATCCGGTAACGAGAACGGCTTGTCCTTCGCTGAAACGGCTATCCTCCGAAGAGACGACGGTTCCCGAGCAATCTATACCCGGCACGAATGGATAGGCTTTGACAATATTGCCATCCTTGCGGGCGGCAAGCCCGTCTTTATAATTGATGCTGGAATAAGCGACACGAATCAATACTTCTCCAGCAGGTAAACTGCCAGCCTCCAAAGAGCGTACCTCTGCTTGGACTTCACCGTCTTGTGTCTGGTCGACGACAAGGGCCTGAAATGATTGAGTCATCTGTAAAATCCTCCTTTATTGCAATATAAGCCTTTGATGGCGAACGTTTTCATATATTCACAAATCATGCGTAAACAGTATACAACCATCCGCGCAGCCTGTCAGCGGCAATGCTCACAGGCCCATATTCTATTATACCTTTCTGCGTTTCAATAAAGTTCGATAATCAATTGTGAAGAAGGTGATAAATGAAATCTTACGCGTTTTGCAAATCATTTTACACAAACGGGATGTATTTTCAGAAAGACTGTGCTAACATACCCTTTGTTCGTTAAATAATTCTATGAAGAAAGGTGAATGAATGACAACCAGAGCACTAAAAAAAGGGTCGGTATTGTCCGAAGCCAAGGAACTGAATTTGTTCCATTTGACCTGGCCCATTTTCCTTGAATTGTTCCTGTTTATGCTGATGGGCAGCGTCGATACGTTCATGATAAGTTCTGTATCTGATAATGCCGTGTCAGGTGTAGGCGCGTCCAACCAAATTATTTCAATTGCTATCCTTGTACTGGAGGTTATCGGCAACGGCGCAGCTATCGTCGTAGCTCAATATATCGGTTCTAAAAAGCTTGTCGAAGCAGCCCAGGTTACGGGTACAGCCATTACTTTGAATTTAATGGTAGGTCTTTTACTTAGCGTGATTTTTCTCGTGTTTGGTACTCATATGCTGCAATGGCTTAACGTCCAGGGAGATATTCTGGTTTATGCGGAATCCTATATGAGCATCGTTGGGGGAGCCATTTTCCTTCAGGCATTGATTAACGCGCTGGCGGCGACCATTCGTACACATGGATTTACCCGAGAAACGATGTATGTATCGGTGTTGATGAACGTGATCCACGTGGTCGGCAACTATGTTTTGATTTTCGGACATTGGGGAATGCCTGCGCTTGGTGTAGAGGGTGCAGCTATTTCTACAGTAGGCAGCCGTTTTGTGTGTCTCCTGATTTTCTTCTGGCTGATGTACCGCGTAACCGAGGTGCGTGTCGAGTGGAAATATTACGTCCAATTGTCCAGAAAATTTATCACTAAAATTTTGCGTATTGGTGTGCCATCCGCGCTGGAATCCATCATGTATCAGTCGTGTCAGCTCATTTTTACACTGTACGTGACCTATTTGGGCGCAGAAGCGATGGCAACCCGTCAATATGCCAATAACATTTCGAGCTATATCTACTTGTTCAGTATGGCGGTCGGTATGGGGACGGCCATCGTGGTCGGAAGGCTGGTCGGAGCCAAACAGAAGGATACAGCCTATAAACGTGTAATGAGCAGTGTAAAATGGGCGCTTCTGGTGACCGTTGTTATTGATGTGGTGGTTATCTTTTTCCGTGTGCCTTTGCTTGGTCTGTTCACCGAAAACCCTGAAATTATCCGTTTGGGAGCACAAGTCATTTTACTTAGCATCCTGTTGGAAACCGGTCGGACGACGAATATCGTCATTATTAACTCCTTGCGTGCCGCAGGAGATGCCAAGTTCCCAGTCTTCATGGGATTGATCTCCATGGTCTGCATGAGCCTGCCGCTCGGTTATCTGCTCGTGTTCAAGCTGGATATGGGGCTGGCAGGTGTGTGGCTGGCGATTGCTGCTGATGAATGGACACGTGCTGTTATTATGTATGTCCGCTGGAAAAGCCGCTTGTGGGAAAAGCATGCTCTGGTGGAGCACGATACACCAGATCAACCAGCAACCCCGATTCCGGTACACTGATTCGAGGATCATTTATGATTATGTGGAGGTAGTTCAAGAGTCCATCTTGATCTGCCTCTTTTTGCTGTGCGGAGGGAAAATAGTAGTTAATCATGGTATTCATAAATAGAAGTATGGTAAATTTACTAAAAAAAAGATATACTTTTGTTGCACTAATGCAGTGCATGCAGTACATGAAGGACAAGGAGCGTATCCATGAAGAAACCGACGATTGAAGATGTTGCCCAGAAGGCGGGAGTGTCTAAAAGCACAGTCTCGCAGTTTCTGAACAAACGATATAAATACATGAGTGACCAGACCAGAGACCGGATTTCCGAGGTCATTCAAGAACTAAATTATCAACCTAACGGACTGGCTCGCAGCTTGAAGCAGAACCGGACGTTTATGGTGGGTGTCATTGTAGCCAACATTGATTACACGCTGTCGATCCAGTCCATTCGGGCTATTGAGGAGGAATTGCAGCGTTTTGGCATTCAGGTCATCATCTGTAACGCCGACGAGAACCCAGACAAGGAGAGCAAGTATATTGAGATGCTCAAGGCCCGTCAGGTGGACGGCTTGATTATTTTCCCGACAGGCAAGCATGCGGATATTTATAACCAGCTCATCCGTGAAAAGTATCCGCTGGTGTTTTTGGACCGTCTGGTAGACGGTGTGAACACGCGCAGTCTGCTGCTGGATAACGAAATGGCGGTCAAGCTGGCGATTCAGGAGCTGGTGGCCCATAAGCATGAACGGATCGCGCTGATTACCCTGCCGCTTGGACTGAACCGGATTACTCCGAGGGTAGAGCGGTTGAGCGGGTACAAAAAGGCGCTGGAGGAGCGTGGCCTCCCTTTCCGTGAAGAGTACATGCGCAGCGTGCCGAAGGAGGATATCCAGCAGACGCTGGAGGAGCTGTTTCAGTTGCCGGAGTCGCCGACTGCGCTGCTGGCCGGGAACGATATCGTGCTGGCAGAGGTGCTGAAATATGTGAATGCCCGCCGTATCCGCATTCCGGCCGAGCTGTCCATTATCGGAATTGACGATGCGGAATTTGCCCATATTTACAATCCGCCGATTACGACCATTACGCAGCCGATTGCGGATATGGGGAAGCAGGCGGCAAAAACGTTGCTGTCCAGCATCGAGGAGGGCGGCGAATCGGTTCCGATCATTTACCGCTTTGTGCCTGATTTAAACCGGGGGGAATCCGTCAAAACGTTGTAGGTGAACTTCTAAATATTACGTCATAAAAAATAACCCGTATTCCTGTCTGCGTTATAAGCCTGCATATACTTGCTCAGGCTGCGCATAAGTGAATACGGGTTATTTGAGTTATCTCCGAAGCTTCCTAACTCACCCTTGTTGAGTTTGTGGAACCAGCGATAAAGGAAAAGACAGGGGGAAGAAACCTGCCTAATTCGTGCTGGCGCTGAGTAAAAAGGACTCCAGCTCAGCTCGTGTCGGATAGCCGTCCATGTCTCCGGCTGACATGACCGCCAGTGCACCAAGGGCATTGCCGCGTTTGACCGCTTCGGCCAGGGACAAGCCCTCCAGCAGCGCGCTGATGACGCCTGCGGCAAAGCCGTCGCCCGCCCCGACGGTATCGACGACATGCTCCACGCGGAAACGTTTGACATATCCTTCTGCATCGGCGGATTTATAATACGCGCCTTCCGTTCCCAGCTTGATGATGACCAGCGAAGTACCACGGTCAAGGTAGAAGGAAGCGATATCCTCTGGTGAGGTGTAGCCTGTCAATATTTTACCTTCATGAATGCCTGGCAGAAGCCAATCGCAACCCTCAGATGCCTCGTTAATCGCCTCCACCATCGTTTGCGTATCAGGCCATAACTTGGGTCTGAGGTTCGGATCAAAGGATACGGTTTTCCCTGCCTTTTTCATAAACTGCCGCGCATGTCGGGCGAAGTCACGACACTCAGGGGAAAGGGCGACAGAAATACCTGTAAAGTGCAGATGGCGTGCTCCGGCAAAGTATGCCTCGTTAAAATCGGCGATGCTTAATGTGGAAGCGGCAGAGTGTCTGCGAAAATATTCGACCTCCGGGTCTCCGCTTGTGACTTTGGATTTAATCAGCATCCCGGTGGAGTGGTTTTTGGTAAACATGACGTTCTGGGTGTCGATCCCCTCCTGACGCAGCGCCCCGGCAATGAACCTGCCGAATGCATCCTCGCCTAGTTTGGTCACGAGTCCCGCCCGCAGTCCCAACCGCGCCAAACCGGCCGAAACATTCGTCTCCGCCCCGGCCAGCGCTTTGGTGAACGAACGCACCTCATCCAGAGAGCCTGCCTCATTGGCATAAAACATGGCCATCGGTTCTCCGAAGGTAACAGCATCCAATGTTGCGGTCATTCTAAATTCCTCCTTTGTTTAGTAAACTAAATCTGTAAGCGTATGCACCAACTGAATAAATTGAAATTATCACATAAATCGGTTTTTCACAATGATGAAGTTGATATATTTGTTAAAAACTTTTTGGATAATGTAGATAAAAAAATATGATTTTGTTTATCAAAAGGTAAAAAGAGTGTAAAAGTTCGTGAATATTAAGGATTTTTCAAGGAATAGTGAAGATTTGGGTTGACACCCTCTTAGATAATAATTACAATTCTAGCTAAGAAGTAGAGTTAGAAACCGCTTTTATAACGATTCCGTTGATAAAAAAGTTTATCTAAACAGGAGGAATGTTTTTATGGAAATGCGTTATTCAACTCATCCCGAACATGCCAAGCATTTTACGACTGAAGAGTTACGTCAGCACTATTTGATACAGGAGCTGTTTGTGCCTGAGGAAGTTAAGCTGGTCTATACGCATGAAGATCGTGTCATTATTGGGGGCATTTTTCCCGTGAATAAATCCGTTGCGCTGGAAGGTAACGATCAAATCAAGGCGGAAACCTTTTTGGAGCGCCGGGAACTGGGCATTTTTAATGTTGGCGGCAGCGGTACTGTAAAGGTAGACGGTGAAACCTATGAGTTGAACACGAAAGACTGTCTCTACGTAGGCAGAGGGGGCAAGGAGTTGATCTTTGAAAGCGATTCCAGCTCAAAACCTGCAAAATTTTACATTGTCTCGGCGCTGGCTCATACCACGTATCCGACAACGAAGCAGTCTTTTGCCGATGTACCGTCTGAAAGTCTGGGTTCGCAGGAAACCGCCAATAACCGCACCTTGCGCCGCTTTATCCATGATGAAGGCATTCAGAGCTGTCAACTGGTTATGGGGATGACGACACTGGAAAACGGCAGCGTATGGAACTCCATGCCGACACATGTGCATGACCGTCGTATGGAAGTGTATTTCTACTTTGAGCTGGATGAGAACGCGAGAATGTTCCACATGATGGGCGAGCCGAACGAAACTCGTCACCTGGTTATGAAGAATGATGAAGCGGTTATTTCTCCGCCTTGGTCTATTCACTGTGGGGCAGCTACGGGCAGCTATACCTTTATTTGGGGCATGGCCGGTGAAAATAAAACGTACAAAGACATGGATCAGGTAGCCATGAGTGAGTTGCGTTAATCCGGCATTTTGGAGCGGGGCACTTGCAAGCGGCTACTGGAACATAGCCATCCCATCGTGGAAAGGATCAGGAAAATGACGAAAAAGAAAGTTTTGGAGCATATCACTTCGGTTGGGGTTGTCGCGGTCATTCGGGGAAACACAGCGGAGGAAGCATACCAAATGTCCAAAGCCTGTATTGAAGGCGGTTTGGACAATATTGAGCTTACGTTTACCACGCCGGATGCGGATCAGGTGATTCGCAGATTGAGAGATGAATTTAAGGACCGGGCAGTGATTGGTGCAGGAACCGTACTAGAAGCGCTGACAGCCAGAATTGCTATTTTGGCTGGAGCGGAGTTCGTGGTGAGCCCTTCTTTTGAAGAAGAAACGGCGAAACTGTGTAATTTGTATGCGATTCCCTATATGCCAGGTTGCATGACGCTGAATGAGATCAAGGAAGCGATGAAGCTGGGCAGTGATGTTGTGAAGCTGTTCCCCGGCAGTGCAATGGGTGCGGATTTTGTTAAGGCGGTCAGAGGGCCAATGCCTCATGTGCAGATTATGCCAACGGGCGGCGTGGATCTGGATAATATGGAAACATGGCTGCGCAACGGAAGTGTCGCGGTGGGTATCGGGGGCAACCTGACGGCTCCGGCCAAGGAAGGCCGCTACGATCTGATCACAGAGAACGCTGCGCGTTATGTGGCTAAATATAAGGAAGTTCGTGCAGCGCTTTAGAATTCATTAGAGGTATATATTTTAAACTAAAATATGATGGAGGCGTAAGTATGGGTCTGGATACTTTTTCATTGGATTTTTTCAGCCTGAAAGGCAAAACAGCGATTGTAACGGGAGGTAACAGCGGTTTGGGTCAGGGATATTCAGTAGCTCTAGCCAAAGCGGGCGCGGATCTGTTCATTGTAGCCAACAATGATGATTATGAAGAAACAAGACGTCTGCTCGAACCTACAGGTGTGAAGGTTGTCTTTCATGAGGCGGATCTGACGCAAAGAGAATCCATTACAAAGATTGTAGAAGAAAGCGTCAAGGCATTCGGTAAAATCGATATTCTCGTAAACAACGCAGGTACGATCCGTCGCGCTCCTTTGCTGGAGTATAAAGATGAGGATTGGGACGCTGTAATGGAAATCAACTTGAATGCTGTTTATCACCTGAGTCAGGAAGTGGCAAAGGTGATGGTTGAGCAAAAAAGCGGGAAAATTATCAACGTCGCTTCCATGCTTGCTTTTCAGGGTGGAAAGTTCGTTCCGCCGTATACAGCAAGTAAGCACGCAGTCGCTGGCTTGACCAAGGCGTTTGCCAACGAGCTGGCGGTTCATAACGTTCAGATTAATGCGATTGCCCCTGGTTATATTGCTACGGCGAACACAGCTCCAATCCGTGCGGATGAGAGCCGCAATCAGGAAATCTTGTCGCGTATTCCTGCGGGACGGTGGGGTGATCCGTCCGATTTAATGGGAGTTGTTGTTTTCCTCGCGAGTCAGGGTTCCGACTACATGAACGGTCATATTTTGGCAGTGGATGGCGGCTGGCTGGTACGTTAAGGTTAAGCGGCACTGGATGCATCTAAATCATGGACCGAAAGCTGCCTCAAAAGGAAAGCATCCTTTCAGGCAGCTTTTGTTTGTTTGTAGTTGTGGTTGTACGCTGAATTGAAGATTTGGAGTGCTACGCTTATCCGTCCTATGCATATGGCATAAATGCCATTATAATTTAATGAGATAGAAATTGCTCAGGCTCCAGCCGTACACTCGGTTGGAGCCTTTGAGCATAACACAGATAGATTGGAGAATGGAGAGATGAGTTCACAGCAACATCAACGAGCTTTGGTATACAAATCCTTGTGGCATGCCGGTCCTTGGGTTCTTGCCGCAGGGATCATTTTGGTAGGTGCCAATCTGCGCGCCTCAATTACCTCGGTAGGACCTCTTATCGGTTTGATTAAGGATTCTTTGCATATTTCGAATACACTGAGTGGTCTATTAACGACATTACCGCTGCTGGCTTTTGCCCTGTTGTCGCCTTTTGTAGCCAAACTGTCGCGCCGCTTCGGGTCGCCTCTTATTATTTTTGCAGCCTTGCTGCTGTTGACTGCAGGTATTGTGGTGCGCTCAACGCTGGGGGTGACCGCATTATTTGCTGGGACAGCCATGTTGGGACTGGCTATTGCCGTGTGTAATGTTTTGCTGCCCAGTCTAATCAAAGAGGAGTTTCCTCGCAACAGCGGACTGATGACCGGCGTATATTCAGTTTCCATGAATGTAGTCGCTGCAACAGCATCCGGTCTGAGTATACCGCTGGCTCTGAACGGAGGTCTGGGCTGGCGCGGTGCTTTGGGAATATGGGGGATTGTGGGTGTCGTAGGTATTTTACTCTGGGTGCCCCAGCTTCTTAAGGCGCGCAAAACGGCCAATAAAGCGGCAGTGTCTGCCCGAACCGTGAATGTGTATACATCGTCTTTGGCATGGAAGGTGACGCTGTTTATGGGGCTGCAATCTGCCCTGTTCTACGTCCCTGCCGCATGGTTTCCCGAGATGATGGTCGGACAGGGAATGGATTCAGAGACTGCGGGATGGATGCTGTCCATGCTGCAGTTTTCGCAAATGCCGTTTACTTTTATTGTGCCTATTTGGGCAGCTCGGGTGAAAGATCAGCGGGTATTGGTTCTGATTATGGCTGCGCTGTATTTTATCGGTCTGGGTGGATTTCTGCTTGGGGCTACACAGTGGAGTGTGATTTGGGTCATTTGTATCGGTATAGCGGGTGGTTTTGCTTTCCCGTTGGTGATGATGTTCTTTAATTTGCGGACGCGGACACCGCAGCAGGCAGCAGAGCTGTCTGGTATGGCGCAATCCTTTGGTTATTTGCTAGCAGCGACAGGGCCGACGCTGTTCGGTTATTTACATGATGCAACACAAGGCTGGACAATTCCGCTGCTTCTACTCTTGTGTCTGAGCGTTTTGCTCATGTTTACAGGGCTGGGTGCAGCCAAGAAACGATATGTCGGAGGCGAGGTGGATGATCAGGCTACAATTTGATGCAGACGGTTATAGTGTAATCTGTAGTGCAGATCGTGTTATGTTGTTGGCTAAAGAGTTTGCGCTACTGCGCTTCCTATACGATAACCGCAATCAAGTGTTCACGCGGGAACAATTGTTGGATCGTGTATGGCCGCTGGAATATCCGGTGGAGCGCACGGTGGACGATCATATCTATAGATTGCGCAAAAAGCTCAAGCCATGGACTGCTCTTCGTATTCATACGATCAGAGGGTATGGCTATAGCTTGACTCTTGCAGATGTGCAACGACAGCAACATCCGTCTCTGCACGATCAGGAGGTACAAGACGCTGTCCATGGACTGTTTCGAAAATACCAGTTGCTTGGACAGGGCAATTCCATGGTGGCTCTAGCCGCCCAGCAGGAGCAGATGGGGTTCGAATTGTCTCTTTTTTATCAGATGTATACTCGATTTGTGCAGGCCGATATATTGTGGTTTTTGGAACGGGAGGACTTTGCTCCTAAAGATCGATTGTACTGGATGTTACTGCTATATACAGGTACAGGAGGGGTGACTGAGCGGGAGCTTGCTCTATGTGAGCGGGCGCTCTCCAGTGGATTACTGTCCGCCGAGCAGGAGCGTGAATTGCGCATTCTCAATATGTTGGAGGCTTATGTAGAGAATGGACAACCTGAACGCGCGCAGGAGGGACTTCCGCTAGCTTTTGCAGTGATGGAGCGGGATAAGCTGGATAAATTTGTGATGCCTGTTACGCTGATGGAGATGTACATGCATCTGACCGCCAACCGTATTGAGGAGGCTGCGACGCTGTCCAAACGTTTGGAGGATATGCTATCTGAGGCTCCGTATTTGCGGGAGCTGGGGCGTTATCGGATGATGCAGGGATTCATGCTCCTGCTTACTGGGGGAGTGGACGAGGCCGAGCGGCTACTGAATGAGGGGTTGGACACGCTTGATATGGCTAAACAGGAGTTGCTGAAAATCAAGGCAGTCTGTCAAATCCGCGGCTTTTTGAAGCGTTATGGTGCTTTTCCTGCGTTGGAAGAGAAATATGCTACTCAATATGAACGGCTTGATCGGGACAATGGATTAACCATGCATCGTTTGGCATTAAGACGTTGGTTGGAGCAAGCACTTTCTGCGGTCTGACATATTTTCTCGCTGTCTGATTTTCCTCTGATATAGGCCCGCTAGAATGTTCTTATTGCTAATAATGCAGAAAATGAGAGCAGGGTGAATAGAAATGAAGGAAAAAAAACAATCAGAATCCACGCCCAGCATTTGGCGCAACGGCCGTTTTCGGCGGATGTTTGCGGCGCACACGGCTGCTTCCTTTGGCGATTGGTTTGATGCCATCGCCATTCAGGTGCTCGTTGCTTACCGCTGGGAAGCCGACCCCATGCTGATTGCGCTGATTCCGGTTGTGATGGCGCTGCCGGGTCTGCTGCTGGGCTCTATCGCAGGCACGTTAGCCGACCGGGTGCATAAGGCCCGGCTGATGATGGGCTGCGATGCAGCTATTGCCTTGCTGACGCTGGCGATTCTCGCTGTTCCGGGCCCGGCGTGGCTGTTGCCTCTGCTGGGTTTGCGCGCGGCGGCTGGCGTATTCCAAATGCCCTCACAGCAAGGCTTGACCCGCACTGTAGTCGCCAGCGGCGACCTGTTTCAGGCGACCTCGCTGAATGGGCTGGTCAATCAGGCTTCCAAAGTGGCAGGGCCGTTATTGGGTGCCATGACCTTGGCTGTGCTGTCACCGCAGGCATGCATTATCCTCAATGCGCTGCTGCGCCTGTGCTCCGGTCTGGTGCTGTGGCCGTTGCGCGGAATCGGCCCCGCCCTCGTTAGCACGGAGCAGCAAGCGACGACTGCTGTGCTGCAAGGAAAGCTGGATTCGCCAAGCGCGGTTGAGGCTGATGAGGCCGAGCATCGGAAGGAGCGTGTCGGTTCGTCCCGTTTTTTAAGCCAATGGCGCGAGGGCTGGGCGTTCTTGTGGCGCAGCCGTATGCTTTTGCATACGCTTGTGTTCGGACTTTTCGGCATGATTGCCATCCTCATGATTGACTACCAGTTTCCGACGCTGCTGCGAGTGCTCGCCCCGGGTAACGAATCGCTGCTCGGCTGGCTGGTTTCAGCCATAGGCGCTGGTGCCGTCGCTTGTATGCTCGTGCTGAACCGCTTGAACCGGATAAGCGCGGGCTGGGGCCTCGGTGGAGGTTGTGTGCTGATTGGCGGAGCTATTGCCGCTTTAGGCTGGACGCAACCGGGGACAGGATTACCCATACTGCTTATGATTGGGGCCATGCTAGGCGTGGGCAACGGCCTGTATATCATCACCCAGAATTACATATTACAAGCCGGAACTCCGGCCGATATGGTGGGGCGCGTCTTCGGTATCCAAAGTACCGTGACCGGAGCGATCATGATCGTCTCACCGCTTATCGGGGGTGTAATGATTCGTATGGCCGGACCAGGCACTACCTTTGTCTGGATTGGAGTGACGATTGGGGCTTTGGGTTTAGTCGGACTCATGCTTCAATCCGTCATTTGGCGTGAGTCACCTGCTGATTTCAACAATTCTGCTGTGAAAAGTGCCGACCCTGCACAGTAGTTGGTTTCCAAATTTCGTAACTGAACATTTTTAGAATAGGAGGATGATTATGACTCAAAAATCTTTGCCCACAACACCAGTGGCACGGTTACTGGAAGGATCGCGGGTGTATCTGCGTCCGATTCACGTGGAGGACACCGAACTGTACTATAATACGTTGTTTGATCAGGACGTGAGGAGGATGACGGGTACGCAGCGCAGCTTTACCAAGGATCAAATTGGGCGTTATATTGAATCCAAAGGGCAGGATACCTCCAGCCTCCTGCTACTCATTGCCCTTCAGGAAGATGATCGTATCATCGGTGACGTTGCTCTTCAGGATATGGACAGCCTGAACCGCAGTGCCAACATCCGCATTGCCATTAATGAACAGGAGAATCAGGGAAAAAGCTACGGCACTGAGGCGCTTGTGCTAATGCTGGATTACGGATTCGGTATCTGTAATCTGCATCGAATTGAGCTGAACGTATATGATTTTAATGACAGGGCCATCCGTTGCTATGAAAAAATAGGCTTCCAACGTGAAGGCGTGCAACGGGATGCTTTATTTTATAATCATCAATACCATGACTCCATTCTGATGAGTATGCTGTCCTCTGAATACCGTGTCCGCTATGTAGAAAAAGCAGAGAACTGATTCAAAACGTTTACAGCGGTTTAATGAAAAGGTATAATCAAGATATAATTTGCGAACTTATGTAGGTTACTGAAAGACAACATAAAATGACAATGAATTACCGGAGGAGCCTGTCACCAAGGCTCCTCTTTGTCTTTTTTTAAGGGGATCTGTAATTACAGGTTCCTTTTTTGTTGTGTTCAGGGCACGTCAGCACATATTTTGCGCAAAGTTTTAGCATTTTATCAATACTAGATGTCTACCATTTGATGATTAAAGGAGGTATATGAGCCATGCAATTTATATTGTATCTTTTGCTGATTCTGCTGTTTACTAAAGTGGCTGGTGATCTGTCGGTAAGGCTCGGTCAGCCTTCGGTGCTAGGGAAGCTGATTGCTGGTATTGTACTCGGTCCGGCGGTATTGGGGTGGGTTCAGAACAACACACTTATTCATGATATGTCTGAAATCGGAGTGCTGCTGCTGATGTTCATTGCCGGGCTGGAGACGGATCTGGATCAGCTTCGTCGTAACTGGAAACCCGCGGTAGCCGTAGCAGTTGGGGGGATTATTCTTCCGTTGATCTGCGGTTTTGGAGTTGGGGAAGCCTTCGGATTTTCGGTGCATGAAGGATGGTTTCTCGGTGTTGTATTAAGCGCTACTTCCGTCAGCATTACAGTGCAGGTGCTAAAGGATATGAACAAGCTTAACACCCGGGAAGGCTCGACGATTTTGGGTGCGGCAGTGCTGGATGATGTGCTGGTGGTAGTGCTGCTTGCAGTGATGATGAGTGTATTCGGGGTAGGAGGGGGAACATCTCTGGGGCTTCTCGTCGGCAAAAAGCTTCTTTTCTTTGTCGTCGCTATATTGGGAGGTTGGTTTGTGGTTCCCTGGATCATGAAAATACTGGCTCCGCTCAAGGTGACAGAGGCCACCATTACCGCTGCTTTGATCATCTGCTTCGGGTTTGCATATTTTGCAGATATGTTGGGTATGGCGGGCATTATCGGAGCCTTCGCTGCCGGGATTGCCATTTCGCAAACGAGCTTTAAGCATGTCGTAGAAGAAAAAGTGGAGCCTATCGCTTATTCCATCTTTGTCCCTGTGTTTTTTGTCAGCATTGGATTAAATGTTACTTTCGAAGGAGTAGGGCAGCAGATCGGATTTGTCGTTGCGTTAACACTGGTTGCAATGGTTACGAAGTTGATCGGTGGCGGAATCGGGGCACGTTTGACAGGCTTTAATAACCGTTCTTCGCTCGCGATTGGCTCCGGTATGATATCTCGCGGCGAAGTCGCGCTTATTATTGCAGCAACCGGGCTGCAAACGGGTCTGCTGGCACAGCAATATTTTACATCCGTCATTATTGCTGTCATTCTGACGACTTTGGCTGCACCTCCGATCCTCAAGCTATGCTTTAGCGATAAGAAGTCTCCCGGCCGTGAGCAGAAGAAGGAAGCTGAGGCCTGATAGTAACTAGTCATATCTAAAAGACCCTTCGGGTTCATAATCTCACAGTGTGTATGGAAAGTCCGATTTGTAGCAAAACCGGACTTTCCATGACATATGGGACATGACCGAAGGGTCTTTTTATCATACGTATATGTCGGATTAAGTGCAGGAATTAGGACTCGGATACCACGGTGAAGCGTTGGTTCAGATGCTGTGGTTTCTCGATTTCGTCAATTACAGCCACCGCATAATCTTCATAGCTGACATAGCTTGCGCCTTTGGAATTGACTTGCAGCACATCTTTGCCAATTTTATAAGAGCCGGTACGTTTGCCGAGAGCAAATTCAGCGGAAGGACTAATGAAAGTCCAGTTCAGATCGCTGGTTCCACGCAAAATTTCCAGGTTCTTTCCTTGATTATTAGCCGTTGGGTATACGAAATCCGGGAAACCAGGTGTGTCTTTTACCAACAAGGTTTGGGACTCATCTGTGAACAGGCTGCCTGCGCCGCCCACAACAATCAGGCGAGTACCGGACACATTACGCAGTGCTTCAATCAGAACGTTACCTGCATCTACATGCAGATGCTCTTGACCGAGTGGAGCAGCAAAAGCGTTAACGACAACGTCAAAGCCTTTCAGATCGTCTGTTTTCAGATCGAAAACGTCTTTTTGTACCACAGTCGCACGGCTGTCTGTTACTTTGGCAGAGTCGCGAACGATCGCCGTTACCTCATGCCCTCTGTCCAATGCCTCTTTAACTATGTTGCCTCCTGCTTTACCACCTGCACCAATAACTGCAATTTTCATAATGAATAACCTCCTATAAATGTTATTTAGATTACTAGTTTGATCATGGGTTTGCCCTGTTCATTCACGAACTCAGATATGTAACTATTATAGTTACAAAATATAATGAAAGTCAAGCCCTTGAGTTGGGCATTCTAAAGCCATCAGATTAAAAAGAAATGATCTCGTTTAAGTATATAAGGTGAAGCTGAATGAGCCTAGATAAGCAACTTTGGATAGATAAAAACAACAGACAGGAAAGGAAGAGTGAACCGATATGAGTAAAAAGGTACAGCTTGAACCCGCAGCGCAGAAGTTCGCAGACGATAATGCCAAGCCTCCATTTCTGTACGATTTGGGCCCTGAAAAGGGACGTAAAACGGTCAATGAGGTCCAATCCGGTCCGGCAGACAAGCCTGCCGCAGACGTGGAAGACTTGTCTATTTCCGGCGGCCCAAGCGGGGAGGTCAAGGTCCGGATTGTTCGTCCACAACAGGTGACAGGGAACCTCCCGGTTATTGTATACATCCACGGGGCAGGATGGGTATTCGGTAATGCCCATACGCATGATCGTCTGATCCGTGAACTGGCCGTGGGCGCGCAGGCAGCGGTTGTATTCCCGGAATACAGCTTGTCACCTGAAGCCAAATATCCGACGGCAATTGAGGAAATCTACGCGGTCGTTCAGTGGGTGGCTCAGCATGGACGCGAGCATGGGCTAAAGCCTGATACGCTGACGGTAGCTGGAGACAGCGTCGGCGGTAACATGACCGCAGCCGTAACGCTGCTTGCCAAGGAACGCAGCGGCCCTGCTATCCGACAGCAGTTGTTGTTCTATCCGGTGACAGACGCTTCTTTTGACACGGAATCGTATCATGAATTCGCCACAGGGTATTTCCTGAGCCGAGAAGGGATGCAATGGTTCTGGGATCAATACACGACAGATCCCAATGAACGGGCACAGATTACGGCATCTCCGCTGCGGGCAACGACCGAACAGCTCAAGGGGCTGCCGCCCGCATTGCTCATCACAGGCGAGGCTGACGTGCTGCGGGATGAAGGGGAGGCTTACGCGAACAAGCTGCGTGAGGCAGGGGTGGATGTGACCGCAGCCCGCTTTCAGGGCATTATTCACGACTTCGTGATGCTGAACCCGTTATCGGAAACCGCAGCCAAGCGCGGGGCGATTGCGCTGGCTACCTCATGGCTGCGCCAAGGGTTTGAGGGCTAGTGCAATATAAAGCTTTTCAAAGGCACCGACATATGATGTGGTCTATTTCTGTTAAGGACTGAGGCTGTTTTCCCGAAGGATTTACTTTGGGGAGGACAGCTTTTTATATATGCCTAAAATGAAACCGCTTCACGTTCGTTGAACAGAGTGATAATATAAAATTTGAAAGAGTTGACCGACATTTTAGCCTAGGGATTTAAGGGGGATATTCATGCCATTTCAGGGACAACGCATTTTGCCTGCTGCCAAGCACATGAAGCAATTGGAGGGCATTTTGGACAGCTCCTATGAGTACGCGGTTTTTCTGGATACGCACATAGCACAGCTACGCAGCCTGTATCAGTTGGCACGGAGCCGCAACAAGCAGATGCTTTTGCATGCCGATCTGGTACAGGGCTTGAAGAATGATGAATATGCCGCTGAATATTTGTGTCAGGAGATTAAGCCGTTCGGTATTATTTCGACTCGATCCGGTGTGATTGCGACCGCCAAAAAGAAGGGGATTCTCGCTGTGCAACGGGTATTTATGCTAGATACGATTGCGCTGGAGAAAAGCTACGCACTGGTGGAAAAAACGCGACCCGATTATATCGAGGTGCTGCCTGGCGTTGTTCCCCCCATGATTACAGAGGTCAGTGAACGCACAGGGATTCCCATCTTGGCAGGAGGACTGATTCGCACCCCTGAGGATGTGGAAGCAGCTCTCGCCGCGGGAGCTACAGCAGTTACAACATCCAATAAACAGCTTTTTGAGCATTATAAGCAATAGCTAATAACCCCTTTTCACAGCGTACGGTGTGTGCTACGATATAGATAAGTTAATACTCGTCAGGAGATTTGGAGAGACCATGAACCGCTCGGCATACGCCGCAGCGATGTTCGTGGTCTTTTTTTGTATCTTTTGATGACTGGGTTGGCAGATCGAATCGTGAATATATACAAAGCTGGAGGGATAGATGATGGGAGAACAGGGATTTGCTGCACAGGAGAGAACGGCTGTTTTGGAACGTATGGAGAGAGAGCATTTTGATATTTTAATTATTGGCGGCGGCATTACAGGAGCCGGAATTGCACTGGATGCCGCGGATCGCGGCTTGAAGACGGCGCTGGTGGAAATGCAGGATTTTGCAGCAGGCACGTCCAGTCGCTCTACCAAGCTGGTGCATGGTGGTCTTCGATATTTGAAGCAGTTTGAAGTTAAAATGGTAGCCGAGGTCGGGAAGGAGCGAGCGATTGTATTCGAAAATGGCCCGCATGTGACCACGCCGGAACGTATGCTGCTTCCATTTCACAAGGGGGGCACGTTCAACGCGTTTACCACTTCTGTCGGACTGCTGGTGTATGATTTTCTCGCCGGGGTTAAGCATAGCGAACGCCGCCGGATGCTGGATATTCGGGCCACGCTGGAACGGGAGCCTTTGTTGAAGCGGGAAGGACTGAAGGGAAGCGGCAGCTATGTGGAGTACCGTACGGACGATGCTCGCCTGACGATTGAGGTCATGAAGGAGGCCGTGGCGCGAGGGGCTCTGGCTGTAAACTACGCCAAGGCCGACAAGCTGCTGTATGATGACGGACGAATCAGCGGCGCAAGCGTAACGGATCGGATAACGGGGCAGTCTCATGAAATCCGGGCTTCGCTGGTTATTAACGCGGCCGGGCCGTGGGTGGATACGCTGCGGGAGATGGATCGGTCCAAAGAAGGCAAGGTGCTTCGCCTGACCAAAGGTGTCCATCTGGTGTTCGATGCCAAGCGATTCCCGCTCAGACAGGCCGTTTATTTTGATACACCGGATGGACGGATGGTATTCGCCATTCCCCGTGACGGGAAAACGTACGCAGGTACGACCGACACGGTATATGAAGGGGATACAGCTCATCCCCGAATGACCGCCGAAGACCGGACCTATGTACTTCAAGCAATCAACGGCATGTTCCCTGATGTGAAGCTGTCCGTCAAGGATGTGGAATCGAGCTGGGCTGGTGTGCGGCCACTCATTTATGAGGATGGCAAAAGCCCTTCGGAAATTTCACGCAAGGATGAAATTTGGGAATCCCGCTCGGGCCTGATCACGATTGCGGGCGGCAAGCTAACAGGCTACCGGAAAATGTCCGAGCTGGTTGTAGACCGCGCGGTACGGGAGTTGGGCCGCTTGCATGGGCAGAGCTTCCGGGCATGCCGCACCAGGCACATCCCGATCTCGGGCGGCAACGTAGGCGGCTCTGCCGATTGGGAAGCCTTCGTGAGCGGGCAAGCGGTAGCGGGTGCTGCGCTCGGGTTGCCGCCAGAAACCGCAAGGGCGTGGGCCACCCGATACGGCTCCAATGCGGAGCGGCTGTTTGCCATAGCGGCACGCAGCATGAAGGAGGCCAGCGAGACGGAAGCCGCGCTGCCCGTAGAAGTGCGTGTCCCGCTCCTGTATGCCATGGAGCAGGAAATGACGGTGACACCGTCTGATTTTTTCATACGCCGAACCGGAGCGTTGTTCTTTCAGATTGACGGGGTGAAGCGCTGGAAGCAGCCCGTCATTGCGCTAATGTCTGAGCAAGCAGGCTGGAGCGCCGCGCAAGAGCGCCAATATGCGGCAGAGCTGGACGCTTATTTACGTGAAGCTGTGACACCTGTTGAGGCAGATGAGAAATCCGGCGCTGTTAAAGCGATTTGATTGCATGAAAGATGAGGGGGCCTTGCTCCCGAATAGGCGAAGAACCCCCGTCCCACTACAGCTAGTGGAACGGAGGTTCTTTGTTTTGTATATGAAGAACTCACAGCATCAGGTGGAGCAGGAACGGCGCAGCCGCCAAGGTAAAGAGGGCGGCGAGCACCATAGAGATGCTGGAAATAGTGCCCGTCAGCGAACTGAACTCGAACGCTTTGGAAGTACCCGTACCATGAGCCCCGGTACCGAGCAAGACACCGCGCGAAACTTCATTTTCGATACGGAACAGCTTAACGATCATCGGACCGATGATGAGGCCGCTCAATCCGGTCAAAATAACGAACACAGCCGTGACTGTCGGATTACCGCCGATGGTTTGTGAAACATTCATGGCAATCGGTGTCGTAATGGAGCGAGGAATCAGGCTGCTCATCAGCGAGGAATCCAGATGCATCCATTTGGCGAGTACCATGGAGGATACTACGGCTACGACTGAACCGGACAGCACGCTAAGTACGATTTGAGCCGCATGTTTTTTCAGCACAGGGAAATATCGATACAAAGGGACGGCAAATGCAATCGTGGCTGGTTGGAGCAGCATGGAGAGCAAATGGGCACCCGAGTTATAGGAACGGTAATTTACACCCGAAAGCGTTAAAATTAAAATAATAATGATCGGTGTAATGAGTAGTGGAGACATATACACCTTGGGCAGTGTGCGGTACATGCGTTTGGCCATCCAGTAAATAGCGAGCGTCAACACAATACATAGAAGACCGGTCATGATGATTTGTGCTCCTTTCGTTTGCCGAGCAGACTGGCGATCATGCCCGTGCAGGCCATCACGAGAAAGGTACCGAGCAGTACGACCAGCATAATGCTCATACCATCGTGCTCCAGCATCGGCCAATAATTCATAACGCCGACAGCGGAGGGAATAAAGAATAATAGCAGCTCGGCCAGCAGCCAGTTTGCGCCGATCTCAATCCAGCTTAGACGGATCACGCCCGTTTGCAGCAGAATAAAGAGAATCAGCATGCCGATAATGCTACCGGGTACAGGCAGGTGGAGCCAGGAGACCATCGCGTTCAGGATGAGCGAAAAGGCCATCAGGACGGCGATCTGGAGGACACCGCGTATGAAGCTTTTCATATATAATGGCTCCTATCTATGAGTTCCGTTATTTTCAAACTGTAATGAAATTTTACATCACAAGCTTTCATGAGTAAAATGCATATAAAGAATAAGATGTATTCCGTTTATCTATGGAAGAAGGTGATAGGATGGATATTCGACATTTGCAGTATTTTTTGGAGGTCGCGCGCTTGCGCAGCTTTACGAAGGCGGCCCAGAGCCTGTTTATTACACAGCCGACGATCAGCAAAACGATTAAAAGTCTGGAGGATGAATTGGGTGTCGCTTTGTTTGACCGGATCGGCAAAAGAATCGAGCTGACGGACGCGGGCAAGGTGATTGAGCTTCAGGTACAAGCGATTGTGAAGTCCTTCCAGAGCTTGTCCTCTGAGCTGAGTGATTTGATGAACTTGAAAAAAGGGCACATCCGTATCGGTCTGCCCCCCATGGTCGGATCGAGCTTTTTTCCGCGTGTCATTGGGGAATTTCACAAGGCATATCCCGATGTGACCATTCAGCTATTTGAGGATGGGGCGAAAAAAGTAGAGCAGGACGTAGGCGCGGGTGCATTGGATATCGGCGTAATTGTGTTGCCGCCGAGTGGGGACATATTCGAGACGTTTCTGTTCGTGGAGGAAAAGCTGAATTTGCTGGTTCACCCTACGCATGTACTGGCAGAGCGTACAGAGGTACCGCTGGCAGCGCTGGCGGAGGAATCGTTTGTGCTATTCCGGGAGGATTTTACACTGCATGACCGTATTATTGCAGAGTGTGTCCGGGCTGGCTTCCAGCCGCGAGTCGTCTATGAAAGCTCACAATGGGATTTGATCAGCGAAATGGTTGCTGCGAACCTGGGGATAGCGCTGCTGCCAGAAGCGATCTGCCGTGACCTTGATTCCGAACGATTGCGTGTTATTCCACTCGTTGATCCCGTCATTCCCTGGCATCTAGGGATGATCTGGCGAAAGGATCGGTATCTGTCCTTTGCCGCCAGAGAATGGATTACGTTTACGCAGGAACTACTGCGGACGCAGTACGGAAGAAAGTAGTGTCCTACCGGAAAGTTAACGTGTACAGGTATGGGAGTGGGATACGACGCTATGTACAAAAAAGCTGCCCTTACGGGCAGCGGTGTAGCTTTCTTCTATGAATGTGCCTGATTGCTACCATTTACCGCACGCTTGGTGTGGAGATACTTGTCCATAATTCGGTCAAGCCGAGAGGACTTGTCCAATACACGTTCATCCCTTAATCCATGTAAGGTTGCCATACGATTTAATTCGCGGCGTTCTTTTTCCATGAGTTTTTCCAATTGTTCGAGGTTCAAAAAGCCCACCCCCCCATGTAGATTGTAAGGCATGTCTCCTCTAGCGGCAGAAGGTTTTCTAATACGATTCTTATTTCCATTTTACCACTTTTTATTAACAATAATCCAGCTTTCCTGACATTTAGCGACTTATAATTATCGTTTTGCTATTTCTACCCGATTGCGTCCTGAGTGTTTAGCTTCATAAAGAGCGTCGTCCACCTTCTCCAATAATTTATCCGCTGCAATGGTAGGAAAGCTGCCTGCTCCGATAGATACCGTCAGAGGAACGATGGTTCCGTCATTTAGTTGAAAGGGACCGTTTTCCACAGCCTTTCGAATCTTTTCGGCAAAGCTTGCTGCTTTCTGGCTGTCGCAATCTCCAATTAGAATGGCAAATTCTTCTCCACCTTTACGGGAGGGGTATGTCCTCCTTGTAGATTCCCGGTTTAACAAAATTCCCAATTGGTTTAAGACGGTGTCACCGTTCAAATGACCATACGTATCATTAATATTTTTAAAGTGGTCAATATCCAGCATCACGACCCCAAAAGGTTGCTTTGTAGCCTTGGAAGTATGAAAGACCTCTTCAAATAGCGCATCAAAAGCACGCGGACTGTATAATCCGGTTAAATGGTCCCGATTCGCAGCCTCTTCGAGTAGATGAATGGCCCGTTCTGTTTTTTTGATATGGGACACCATAAAATAAGTGAACAGGCCGCCAAGCAACTTAACGGTTGTGACTATTATAATAGTTTCATTATTAGGAGGATTAACCACATAGAAAGTAGATAACAGCGACACAACAGCAGCTCCAAGCACGGCTGACATCCATTTGCGGAGGGTTAGGCTTTTTTCTCGAATGAAGGTAAGTGAAATGCCCAGTGTCATGAAGCAATTGACAGTAGCAGTCAGAGAAACATCTGTCCAACCACCGGTGATGTAAATACGGTACAGGCTTATGATCAGGGTGGTCAACAGACCGGATATCGTTCCTCCCATATAAACAGATATGATAATAGCCAATTGGCGCAGATCGACCACAAAATGCCCGCGGACCCATACACCTGTCATCATCAACAGAATACCGAACATCCCCAGCATCAAACCGTTTAGCACCCGATAAAGCCATACATGCTTTTCCATATAACGCTCGTATTTTCGGAAAAATAAGTTCCCAAAGAATAAGAAACTCGTTAATAACGCAAAATTGTTGATTAGTTCTTTTAACATATCCCTATCCCTTATGATTGTAATGTAAGTTGTAGTATCGTTAAGAAGTGAAAGCTAAAAGCCCTATTTCTATATTTCGGAAAAAAGAGGTCATGAGTGAATACCAGTTAGATGACAAACAATCCTTTTGCCTCTTACGTTTCGTCTGTCTACGTGATACAGTGAAAGGACTATGATCGGAACGGGTGATCGTATGAAGGAACCAATTAACATATCGGTGCGACCCCTTGTGGAATATGTGCATCGGAGTGGCAGCATTCACGGTGGTTTCCGCTCGAACAGCAGCATGCTGGAAGGAACACGCGTGCATCAGCTTATCCAAAAAAGCTATAAGGAGCATGACCGCAAAGAGGTACATCTGCGCACAGAAATTTTATATGAGGATGCCCTATTTATCGTTGAGGGCCGCTGTGATGGACTGATTGAGCTGGACGGCATATGGACGGTTGATGAAATCAAATCGGTCTCCATTCCTCTCGAAGATATTCCGGGGGATGGTCAACCTGTGCATTGGGCGCAAGCATTTCTGTACGCCTATATGATTGCCCGCGAAGAGCAGCGCAATTCCATGCAGGCCCAGCTTACTTATGTACAGGCACACAGCGGAGAAATTCGGCGGTTCAGACGGGAGTTATCCTTTGCAGAGCTGGAGACCTTTGCGCTGAGGATGGTCGAGGGTTATGCGCCGTATGCTTTCCTGTTAAGAGCGCATGCGGAGAAACGGGATGCCAGTATTGCAACACTGGCCTTTCCCTTTGACACATATCGTTCAGGCCAGCGGCCTCTGGCGGGTTCGGTATACAAGACAATTGCAGAAGGTGTCAATCTGTTTGCGAAAGCGCCTACGGGTATCGGTAAAACGGTATCCACCCTGTTTCCTGCGATCAAGGCCATCGGTGAAGGGCTGGCTAGCCGTGTGTATTATGTGACTGCCCGCACCACGACCCGCGCAGCAGCAGAAGAAGCGTATGCCAAGATGCAGGCCCAAGGGCTGCATATGCATGTAGTATCCTTGACGGCGAAGGATAAAATCTGCTTCAAGGATGAAAATGATTGCGATGCCGGATCATGCAGCATGTGCGAGGGATATTACGACCGGATCAACGGTGCGGTGTCCGATATTTTGGTTAACGAGACGTTAATGACCCGAGCGGTGATCGAGTATTATGCACGCAAGCACAGGGTATGTCCCTTTGAATTTTCGCTGGATGTGGCGTATGCCTCGGATGGTATAATCAGTGATTATAATTATGTTTTTGATCCGCGTATTTCTTTGAAAAGACTCTTGGAGGAGCACAAGCGAAAAGGTGTTGTGCTGGTGGATGAGGCGCATAATCTGGTGGAACGCGGCCGGGATATGTTTTCGGCGGAAATGTTGAAATCGTCTTTTTTGGAATTGAAAAAAGAGTTCAAGCTGCTAAGCCCGGAGATTGCCGGGGCGGCCAGTGCAGTTAACGCGCATATGATTGCGTTGCGCAAGCTGTACGCGGATACGGGAAAAGCAGTGAATACGGAGGCGCCGCATGAGGTGCTGGGGCTGCTGGCACCTTTTGTAGAGGCAGCCGAACGTGAGCTGTTAACTGGCACCGGTAGTACGAGCAGCTCAGGAGCGGCCTATACATTGCTGTTGGATACGTATTTTGCCGCTCAAAATATGCTGCGGATTGCAGCTTTGTACGATGAACGCTACGTTACCTATATCGAGGCGGGACGCAGTGAAGTGCGGGTCAAGCTGTTCTGCCTGGATCCTTCGCATTTGCTGGGTCAGGCTGTGAAGGGCTATCGCTCGGCCATTTATTTTTCTGCGACGTTGACACCGCTTGCGTATTACCGGGACATGCTGGGAGCGAGGGAAGAAGATTACACGTTGCAGGTTCCTTCCCCTTTTCATCAGGAGCAATGGGATGTACGCCTGCTGCCGCTCTCTATTCGTTATCGGGATCGTGAACGCTCGAAGGGGGCGATTGCAGATATGCTGGCGGGATTGGCTGAGGAGCGTAAAGGGAATATGCTCGTGTTTTTCCCTTCCTATCCGTATCTGCGAGAGGTATATGAGGAATTTACGGCCCGGGGCGTGTCTGCGGATACGCTGGTACAAAGTCCAGGCATGACCGAACCGGAGCGGGATCACTTTCTGGAGGCTTTTCAGCCGGGGCAAGAGCGTACCCTGCTCGGCTTTGCCGTACTGGGGGGCGTATTTGCCGAAGGAGTTGATCTGCCGGGTGATCGCTTAAATGGGGTAGTGGTCGTCGGCGTTGGCTTGCCGCAAATTGGAGCAGAGCGGGATGTGCTGCGGGATTATTTTTCAGAGCAGGGACGGAATGGCTTCAACTATGCGTATGTATATCCGGGGATGAACAAGGTTCTTCAGGCAGGTGGCAGACTCATTCGCACAGAGCACGACGAAGGATTGCTGGTCCTGGTAGATGATCGTTTTGCCAAGGAACCGTATGCTTCTTTGCTGCCAGAAGAATGGAGAAGCTACCGTTTGACGGAACAAGCGGGATTAAGGAAGGAATGGATAGACTATGAATTTTAATTTTCATAATGACTCCATACGCGGGGTGCTGCGTAGCTTTGGACATGAGGATGCCGAAGTGGATAATATAGAGACTTTTGTGACATTTGCGCGCTTGGCTAACGGTATTTTCAGAGAAATGGATACGGATCTAACCAAGTTGGGGGCTTCTCAGGGCCGGATCATCGTCCTTAGCCTGTTGCATTGCCATGCGCCGCATCGCATGACACCATCAGAGTTGGCGGAAAAAGCCGATGTCACGCGTGGAACCATGACCGGGCTGATCGACGGGTTAGAGCGAGAAGGCATGATTGAACGCGTGGCTCACGAGAGTGACGGACGGATGGTGACTGTGGGATTAAAGGAGGCAGGAGGAGAACTGTTAAGCAAGATAGTCCCTTATTACACGAAGCTGATCCGATCGTGTATGTCTGAGTTTACGGCACAGGATCATAAGATGATGAAGGGTTTGCTGGGGAAAATGAAAAGCGGTTTTGAGCATTCCTTGCCGAAAAGCTGAGTTCCTGATTTTAGGGATAAGGGATAGGGGGGAGAACATGTTTTTTTATACAGATGAGGTCTATGAAGCCCGTGATTTTGGTTCGATGGATGCCCGGGAAGGTGAGTGGAGAAATTGTGAGTTTATCCACTGTCGCTTTCGGGGTGTGGAGATGAATGAATCTCTTGTTGAAGACTGTACTTTTGTAGATTGCGATTTTACGGGGGCCACGCTGAATGCATCACATTACAAGGAGTCTGCTTTTACCAATTGCCTGTTTACCAGCGCGAATCTGTTTGTGGCCCGGTTTGATAACTGCAAGCTGGTAGGCTCAGATTTCGCAGGGGCGAATATGGATGGTATCACGATTACAGGCGGAGATTGGTCCTATACGAACTTGCGTCATGCAGATTTAAGAAAACAGGATTTGCGAAAAATACGATTCAAGGAAGCTGACTTATCCGAATGTAATCTGGAAAAGGCAGATTTGCGGGAAGCGGATCTTACCCGGGTAAGGCTGCACCGGGCGCAGCTTCAAGGAACGGATCTGCGGGGTGCGAAGATGGATGGCGTCAATTTCAAAGATTTGAATATCACCGGAGCCAAGCTCGACATCCAGCAGGCGGTAGCCGTGGCCCGATCCTATGGAGCCAAGGTGGAAGAGTAAAAAGCACGGAGATTCGCAGGAGCTGGTGGCTTGCCCCGGGATATCCCCATGCTGGTTTAGGTTGAAAGTGATGTAGCTGCCGGGACTAGGATTTGGGTTCCTGATCTTTATCGGGAGCGGGCAGCAGTGGGATCGCTGCTTCCAGGTTCCGGCCGGGCAATAGTTCAATTCCCGCAGGGTCCAAAGGCTGCTGCGGTACGGTCCAATTGCGGGCAATATCCGCCGAAGCTTGCTGCTCCAGCAAACGCTTGGCTACTTCATAGCACTGTTCGACATGCCGATTGCCAATGGTGCGCATCGCGGTAAAGCCAATCGCGGCAGCCAGTCCTTGCCCCAGTAAGGGTACAAATTTGCTGACCTGCTTGGTGGCGATGCGAACGCCCATCTTTTGCAAAATTTGCACGATCACCTCGCGGGTAATGATTCGACCGATCAGCTTGCTACCGATCGAGGTGATAAAGCCATACACCATGGATTTTGTTTCCGCATCCAGACCGTTTAACTGTTTTTCGGATAATCCGAATTTCCCGTTAATGGCAGGCAGCAACTGCATCAGAATGCCAACATCGGCCAGAACGTCAGCCCCTGGAACTGGAACCAATACTGCTCCGCCCGAAGCCGCAGCCCTTTTCGTCACCATGGATCTGCACTCCTTGCGGATTTGCTCCAACTCTTCTATTGTTCGGGCTGTCATATGCATCTCTCCTTAGTACGCTTCCGAATGAGACTTATGCTTCTACTCTGTTATTACACACATTTGTACCTTTCTTAAGCACGAAGTAAACAAAAAAATCCCTGCTCCAGCGGCAGAACCTGAAGATCAGGACCGGGACCGGACAGGGAAATGGGTGCTTTATATGTTGAACTGACCCGAGAGGGGAAGGAATGTATGGTGGGGACCAAGGGGGCATTAGTTTCTCTTCTTTCTTTGCTGGGCAAGGACTACATAATGATCCAGACGTTGACTTAGCTCTACTATGGAGGGGTCGGTAAAGGCGGCATGTTGTGCCTTTGTAATAAGCTCTCTGCGCAATTCTTCAATGATGGAAAGCAAACCATCCCCGGATGCATTCAGATTGGATACCATAGGCTGCACCTACTTCCCTGCTGCTCGTAAGAGTATAAAAGCAATTGCATAAAAATTGAATTATACATTAATGGTAAATATAGGGCCTTTTTTCTTGATGTAAAGTAGTATAGCACATTTACTCCCTTGAAGCGATCAGTCATAATGAAAGATGATTGCCGATGAGAACATGCCTGTTACGCGGGGATAAAGGAAGGAAGAGACAGATGAGTCAGACAAACGTTTATTTTAATCATGATGGTGGAGTGGATGATCTGGTATCCCTGTTTATGCTGCTTCAGATGGAGCAAGTTCATTTGACGGGAGTATCAGTTATTCCAGCAGATGGTTACCTGGAGCCTGCGACGGATGCCAGCCGTAAAATTATTGATCGTTTTGGTAAAAATAAAGGATCTGTGGAAGTTGCGAAGTCTAATTCACGCGGTAAAAATCCATTTCCTGCTGCTTGGCGTTTACATTCCTTCTATGTAGATGCACTACCTGTACTGAATGAATCGGGACAAATGGAAGCGCCGCTTTCCGCTCTGCCGGCTCATCAGCATCTGATCGAAAAGGTACGTGGAGCCGAAGGCAAAACACTGCTCCTTTTCACTGGACCACTGACCGATCTGGCACGCGCGCTGGATGAGGCACCGGATATTGAAGAGAAAATCGACAAGCTGGTATGGATGGGCGGCACCTTTGAAAAAGGTAATGTAGAGGAGCCTGAGCACGATGGCACAGCAGAATGGAATGTGTTCTGGGACCCCGAAGCGGCATATCGGGTATGGCAAAGCGGCATTACCATTGATCTTGTAGCGCTGGAAAGCACGAGCAAAGTGCCATTAACGCCAGCCGTACGCAAACGTTGGGCTGCCGAGCGCCGCTATGAGGGCGTGGATTTCCTGGGCAACTGCTACGCAGGGTGTCCGCCGCTTGTCTATAGCGAGACGAACTCGACCTACTACCTGTGGGATGTGCTGACCACCGCATCAGTGGGACGTCCGGATATTGTAAAGAAAAAGACAGTACATTGCAGCGTCATCGCAGACGGCCCGAGTCAGGGCAGAACCGTGGAACAGGCGGAAGGCCGCCCTGTCAATCTGGTATATGACACAGACCCGGAAGCCTTTTTTACGTACATGTCGGATTTGGCCAAGCTGGCTGCTCCCAAGCGTTATTAGGCTCAGCCCTGCACATATACGTAAGTTTAGAGTGACATTACTACCTATTAGCAAACATCCATGACATGAAAACCCGCGACGATATCCGTCACGGGTTTTTGTGCCCTTTTAGGCCATGTATGAGTAGAATCCAGCCTCTGCTTTAAGCAAATGCCGGAATGATCATACAATTGGGTAGCAGCAGACAGAGTGACTTCCCCCGCGTTTGTAAACTTCACCGCGTTGTCTACCAAATTGATCAGCATTCGCCGGATTTTAGCCTTGTTGGAGTCTAGCATGCATTATACGGGGTAGTACCAGCGAAGCTGTCACAACCCGCAAAGTAAAGTTTCTATGCCGAATGGAAAAAGCATAGAGTAATGGGGCTTGCAAATAGTTTCAAAAAACCACATAATGATATATTTTTTTCCATAGAAGGAATGCTCACTATTTTTAAGGTTGTTAAATGGAATTTGATATCTCCCTCCCTTATATACACGTATAAGAATATAAGAGAGGTAATTTTCGTTGGGCACCATTGAACATTGTAGACGCGAGCTTTATAGAATTGCTTGGCGAATGCAGTATCGGGAAAAACGTGATCGCAAACGTGAAGTTTCTATGGAATGCAGTCCTAACCTCTTTCGACCCTCTTTTTCGGATGAATCTGATAACAGAGTGATATTGCAATCTTATATTAATAAATTAGCGTGTGAAGCAAGCAAAAAAGTCATCTATGAAATTTACATAAACGACAAAACAGAAGCCCAGGTTGCCAGAGAACTTAAAATCAGTCAACAGGCGGTGAACAAATGGAAAAAGAAAGCACTCCGCGAATTATGTCAGATGATGAGTTTATGAAGTTAGTAAAACTTGCCCAAACCCAATCCGATGTAGAGGCCATGAATGCAATTTTTCAATATTTCGATCAAGATATTAAACGATTAAGCAAACTTTTCCGTATGCCAAAAGAGGATGCTATTCAGAGTATGAAAACCCAACTTCTTGAGCTTATCATGAAAAAATAAGATTCCTTTTATCGACAAGCTGTTTCTCGGAACTCTACCGGAAGCAGCTTATTTAGCTTTTTGCTTTGATACTCTTCAGTATAGGCTAAACAATTCAAAAGGCATTTTCTTTGTTCAAAAAAAAATTCATGGTTCAGTTGTGTAGTTACACTCCCCGACTCCTATATAAGTGTAGGGATAAATCGGACGAAGTACATGAATCTCAAAAGTTTATGTCTTCGCAGGTTGGTTGTAATTTACAGCCTTAAATCACCTACATAAGTGAAGGAGAATTGAAGACTGATATCAAAAGAATGTGGAGCCATTTGGATGTCAGCGACTCCATCAATTCAAGTTCATTCTCAACACACCTAATTCAATCAAACTAGGCTGCGGGGTACAGCTTAGTTTGATTCCTACCCTATCTCTTAATTAAATCTATTAAAATTGGAGGAATTTTATCATGGCTGATGTTCGTGAATATACTGAAAGAATTAGTGTTAGTGCCTCTGAACTTAACCTAATGGTTCGAGCACAACAAGTTACCGTGGATGCCGTTAAACGGAAAGAAAGCGAAAGCTGGATTAGAAAACAACTCAGTGCCATCGCTGGTGAAGCGACTACTGTATTTGCACTTGCCTTTGCTACAAGAACTGCTGCTGGTGTAGCATTGGGATTGGGTGCTCTTATAGCTGGCTCACTAGCGACTAACTATTTCCTCAACTCTATCACCGCTGGTCTGAACGGGACTTCGCGACACGCTAGCTGGTTTAATGTGAACACCAACAAATACAAACGTATTGAATTTGAAGCTGCTTTTGTAGAGTACTCCAACGCTGGAGGTACAACACATTACATCACTCAAGCTGGTCCTATTGACCGCATGCAACGGCTCGATGGAACTTGGATTTACGCTTCTTAATCATCAATAGTAGTACAACAAAAAAACCACACTAATTGTGCGGTTTTTTTGTTAAATTAAAACGTAAACAATTGTACCAACTACAGATATGGCCATCATCAATAGTGAAATAATATGTTTTTGTGAACTTCGAATATATTTCCATTGGAAGATAGATCGAACACCGAACACTAGAATAAGTAATACGCCAATCCAAACATATTTATAAGGTTCTTTAACAAAAAGAACTGACAAAATTACCACAATACCCCCAATCACAATGAACCACCTGTATGGGATAAAACCATCCGTGTCTGATATCTTCTCATCTGTTTTGCTGATAATTTTATCCAGAACAAATTGAATCACAGCTGCAATAAATAATACAAGAGCAAAACTCATTGGTATCACCTTCTTTTTCCATTTGTTCAACTATACTACACCAATCCAAATTTTTCATGCATCAATAAACATATGATCCAATCTTTTCCGGTTCGAGGCTTTCTTTTTTGTATCTCAAGGTCACGTCGCAGCTTGAACGAATCTTTATCAAACGATACAAAAAATTAGCATTTATGGGGTAGTACCAGCGAAGCTGTCACAGCCCGTAAAGTAAACCAGTGAAAAGTTCCGGTTTTTGTTGGTATCGGAACCATAGTTCTGCTTTGCACTCGTTATTCTGGTTCAACGTGGTTTCCAAGGCGCAATTTGAACCACGTAGCTGTCATGAAGTGCAAACATGTGGAAATTAATGGTAACTACTTTGCGGGTGGTGTCACGTTCGCTGTTACTGCCCCTATACATGATTATTTCATTGTAGACCGGGCTTTCTACTTCAATTTACCTATTCGCTTGCGCAAACCTTCATTTCGTAGGTCTAGTGAGGAGGTTTTTTGAGAGGTATAGGGTATACGAATACATATTTATGAAATTATTAAATGATTTTTTTGGTTTTTTATACATTCGTTTGCAATCTCATCATATGAAAAAAGTGTAATTAAATAGGATAATAGGACCAGTAATATCATGTAAATATTCTATATAATAGGTTTAGAGGTGGGATTATGAATAGACTGGAAGCACTAGAACACTTTCAAAAGACCTATGCAGAAGATGTGCTGAATCAGAAATTACACCAAGTAATGTCTTTGTATGAGCAAAGAAAAGACGAGCTCATCTTATCTTTTATTCAATCCTTTCAATTGATCTGCCTGCAAGCCAATTCTACAGAAGTGGCCAAGACAAGGATTGGATACATTACCTATTCAATGAGGCGCACGTATCTGATGGATCGAAACTATAACTATGTCATCGAAGCCTATGATAAAAATTGGTTCTTTGATCCTCAACCTTGTGATGGAGCCTATGATGCAGGCTGGGCATTCAGCTTTTTAGCAGAACTGGAGGATGAATTGAATCAGCTCCGAAAACCCTATATGAATAAGGTTATTCAGCCTGATGTTGAGCGCTTTGCACTTCAGGTTGCGGAGAAATTTCATGAATATGTTTTGAGATTAGCTAAGGAAGCTATTCCATTGGCCATACAAACACCGGAATTCAGGGCTTTGAGGTGCGAAGATGATTTGGAAGTAAGAATAGGAGAGTATAAAGGAATCAGTGAGGCGGTGTATTCAGCAGCATATGGAATATTACATGATTCAACAAGATGATTGTATTACAGATTATATGTATCCGGTAGAGATAAATCGCAAGCAGCTATGGGAATGGGCGAAAAGCTTATCCGTCGCTGATGAAGAGTCTATTTTGCAATTTTATGTTTCTGGTGATGCGGACTATATTGATTTTATAGAGCATCCTGTATCTTTAGTTTCTGAACAGCTAAAGGATATCTTTGATATATATCAAACAGGATTAATTTGGAAGTTGGTTGTTTTTGCCGATATTCAGCGGATGCAGCAAACGAGGTATTGGCTGGCTAGTCCGCCTAGCCTGACGTGTTTATCACCACGTAGTGAATATCATAGAGACGGTACACTGAAGAAAATCATTCTAGATGAATATGCAGTGGAGAATCATAAGATATTCAGGATTCAGAATGCCAATCATCATATCATTGTGGATCTTGATGTGGCTGAATGTATTTTAAAGTTCAACTTGGCAGGCTTGAAATTACAAAAGGTCGATACAGAGGGGCCATCTATACAAAGGAGAGTCCAAGAATGAGTGAGAGCTATGTAGTGGATGGAGCACAGATACAGTGTAACTATGGAAGTCATTCAGGAAGATTTAGTGTTTCAGCTAACAGGGGGATTAGCATTGGTGATAAATTACAGGGGAATATTCAAGATTTTCACCCACAGACTCATATCCCTTCATTCGGAATGTGCCGCAGTATGCATAATCCTGCAGTTTCTTCTGCTAACAAAGGTAATTCCGGAAAAATCATTCCGCAGCCCTGCAAACCGAGCGTTTCTATGCCTTGGTTGAATGGAAAGAAGGATGTATACGTAGATCAATCTCCGGCTCTTATGAGCTGCTCCACTAATTTATGCATGTGGTGTGGAAAAATTTCATTCACGACAGACGGGCAGGAATAGCTACTGATTGTAAGAAGTGACATCATATGTTAAGACAAATGGAGGGAGTAAGATGGGACTGGCAGGAACTGTGCTGACGTATGGAAACATTAGGGTGAATGCACCGTATGAAATTGTCCGGCTGCTGGACTTTGAATTGACGCAGAGGGTGAATGAGCACGGCAAGGTGTACATCACTGCTCTCATACCGGATGAGTATCATGCTAAGTATGATGGTTTAGCACATGATGAGGATGTGCTGGAGGTATATGAGACGGATGAAGATCGAGGGATGGTTAGTATTTTTAAGGGAATAGTCACCAATATTAGCATTGGATTCAAAAATGGCGTATATCACATGTACATAGAGGCTGCCTCTTTTACATATTTGATGGATCAACAACGGAAAAACCGTTCGTTTCAAAACAGCAGCTTGACGTATTACCAATTGTTCCGCGAACTCATAGATGCTTATCCACACGGGGATTTTATTGACCTGACTGACAGCGATAAAAAGCTGGACGGCTTTACTATTCAGTATGGGGAGAGTGATTGGGAGTTTTTAAAAAGAATGGCCTCTCATCTGCAAACTGGACTGATTGCCGAGATTACATCCGTGTTCCCGAGACTATGGTTAGGCACCTCAAAAGAACAGGTGAAAGGTGAACTGCGTAGCATTAACTTTTCCCTCCAAAAAACAAAGTCAGGTCCCCAGTATACATATGCTGAAGTGGAGGATACGAAACGTTTTGAACTTGGAGATGTCGTCGTGTTTCAACGAAAGCATTGGGTAATCGATCAGATTCATGCAGAGATGAAGCAAGGTCTTATGACATATGACTACTTTCTCGTTCCGGAAGCAGGCATTCCAAGGGAGGTTATATATAATCAACTCATACAAGGTTCCTCCATTGAAGGGAAAGTCATTGATTTAGATGGTGAAGGAGAGTCGGTTAAACTTCACTTGTCCGTGGATTCTTTGCAGTCCAAAGCTGGGGGTTGCTGGTTTTCTTACCCCACCTTGTATACCGGTGGTGGAATCGGTTGGCACTGCATGCCCGAGCTTGGGGATCATGTCCATTTATATTTTCCGTCCCACAAAGAGCAGGAAGCTCGCGTGGTTCAATCCCTGCGTAAGAGAGACTACAAAGGAGATGAAATCAGCAAGCCAGCAAGGAAGCTGTTTCATACCAAAACTCAAAAAGTGGCGAGATTCGATGATAAAGAAGTAGCTCTCTCCACCCAGAAAGAAAAGATACTTGTACGCTTAAATCCTGCTTCTGGTATTCACGTATATAGTCATCACGATCTTACCTTTCACGCCGATACAGACTTGGTGCTGCATGGCAAAAAGGTACAGATGACCGCTACTCGCGAAATATCCCTGACGTGCAAAACCAGCTATATCCGAACTGATGGATCGCTTCATATCAAGGCCAGTAAGCTCATAAAAAATCAGGTGCCTGATGCAGAACTGAAAGCCTATAAATCCCTAATTCAAGAATTGAAGGGGAAGGGATATCCGCAATGGGTGCAAGATTTGCTGCTTCAATTTAAAAAGGACTATTACAAAGCCGTGGCAGCAGGTGACAAAAAGGGGGCCAAGGAAGCAGCAGCCAAGGCCAAGCAATTGCGCCAGCAGGTGGCAGAAATAGATCGTATGCCTGCCTGGGCAAGAGCGCAAATGCATGAATACACGTCCCAGTGGTGGGAAGCGTACGGCGCAAATGACAAGGCCAAGCAAAAGCAGATGCATCTTTTCGCGAACCAACTGCGTGACAATGTGCTGATCAACGAGCTGATTCGTGGGCATTCTGCCAGCTCCTATCTCGATGCGAACCGGTTAGAGGAGCTGTCCGGACAATACGCTGATGCGGCTCATAAGCTGACCGTTGCCGATCAAAAGGCTATTGCTAAGGAAGCAGCTGCCCTGCGGAGTAAGTATGGCGTGAACAGTCTGCTTGCCAGAGAAAACTTGAACAAGCTTGCCAAGAAATATCCAGACAGCTTCTCGTACAAGCTACCAACTACGGGTGATTGGGATAAGGAGCTTAATGCCGCTTTGCAGGATTTTGCGAAAAAGTACGGCTTGGAGAACAAAGGTTATGTTCGCGATGTACTCGCAGTGTACCTGCATCAAGTAGCCAATGGCATTCTTCCATGGCCTAAGGTTAATAAGGCTACAACGCCGACTGCCCCAACAACGAAAACGGAACCAGGCAAGAAGACGCCGACTACTCCTGAAAAACCGACGAAGGAGGAGCCGAAGCCACTTGATCCTGAGGATTATAAAGATGGATTGGTAGCGGTGAAAAAGATTGAGAGGTATATAAGTAGTAAGGGTTTAAAAGGAAATCAGGCTCGAGCTCTGTACAGAATAAATGATTACACAAATAACAGCATTATTCAAAAGAAGCTGTCTTCGAACCGCAAGTCACCACTCGTGTTCTTCTTTGAAGGAGATGGTTCTTATAGTCATAAACAAGAAGATCACCCGGAAGGTCGATATGGAGCTATGTCAATTGTGGTGATAGACGGCGAAATTAAGTATACAAGCAAAAACGCTAGTACGCTTCCTGATTATGAGAGCAAGGATAAAACGGTTAAAGATGGAGTGTATGAGTTTGTAGGGGGGTTGCATCGGGGTTCTTATCCTGCTTTGCGTATCCGGGATGGTGCAGCAGTTCCAGCAACCAAAGGAAGTCAAAAAAAGGATTGCACAGCAGAAGGAGTAAATATACACAAGGGCTACAATAATGATACTAAAGGTAGACCGACTTCGACAGCTTGTATTACGGTCCATAAAGACGAGTATGTAAGATTTCTGAGTTCAGTAGGTGTGGTAAAGAACTCGTTGGATGAAAAACCCAATTATGTAAAAGGGCTAGCTATTCTTGATCGGAAGGATAGATCAAAGTGAAGATGATAAGAAATATATTATTCATTCTTTTTTTAATCGTGTTGTCAGCATGTAATGCTTCTCAAAAAGACCCCGCATCCTTTTCTTCGAAAACGGTAGGTGTGGCTTCAGAAGTGGTGGAATCATCTAATAAAAATAATAAAACGGAGCTTGCTAAAGAGAATGAAAAGAAAGAATGGGCTTTAACAGTAGAAGAAGGCAAAGAAGACCCTGCAACATATTTAGTTCAGCTGGAAGGGGCAAAAGTTGAACGGTTCTTAAGTGCCGAGAAACTGATTAGTTTTCTACAGCCGAAGGAGGATAAAGAGAAATATCGAGATTCTTATGTAGATGTAGGGAGAATCCAAGAAGATGGGAGTCAAATCGCATTCGAATTAGATTTATTTGAAGAAGCGAAATTAATAATACAGATCTATGATTTGGATTCGGGTAACAAAGTAAATGAATTTAAGCTGCCTTATAACCACCCAGTGATTTCTCCTGATTTAACGAAGTTTTTATATGAGGATAAAGATAAAGCATATATCTATGATACGTTGACTAATCAGTCAACAGCTATTCAATTAGATAAACGTTTTATAGATATAGCTGATATTAAACAAGGAAAATTTTCTCCGGACGGTACTCAGTTTTCTTTTACTGACAGCCAGCAGAACATTATCGTATTTGATATATCAACTCTTAAAATGATAAAAAAAATCCATATAGATTCTGGCATGGCGATGGTCAATCAATGGGCTCAAAAGAATCAGTTAATCTATTCTATTGACTCCATGTCTGGAAATAAAACGTACCTGTTAAATTTAAGTAGTGGAGCAACGCGCTTTTTAGGGGGAAATATGGAGCGGCCCTTAATGTCTCGTGATGGGTCAGAGCTATGGTTTGAAAAGGTGGACTCGCCGTCCAACTATAAACTAAATATAAATACAGGTTTAGAAAGTAAAGCCGCATCCATCACTACAGTTAATGGAAATATGGCAATGCCTGTGCAATGGTTTTATACCGCTAATGACTTTTCCAAATATGATAGTGAAATAAAAGTGCATCAAATTAAAGCTTCATCTACTCTATCAAGTGAAGGTAGTCAGTCTTATGATGTCAAAAATCTGGTGGATGGAGATACATCTACTGCATGGTGTGAAGGCGTGAAAGGTAATGGGGAGAGGGAGACTATATTGTTAGATCTGGGGTCATTAACGAGGGTAAGGGGTATCGAAATGATTAACGGATATGCTAAATCTGAAAAAACTTATCGGGAGAATAACAGAGTTCAGAAGCTAAAACTGGAATTCACGGATGGTTCCTCTCTAGAAATGAATGATTTTAATACACTTAAAAAATTTAAAGAACCTATTAATACTTCATTTATTAAACTTACTATTTTATCAGTTGAACGTGGAACGAAATATCAGGATACATGTATTTCCGATGTACGGCTTTTCTAGCATTCTTACAAAAGGGAGATAGCCTATGAAGTGGAAAGAACCAACGTTTGGTGCAACACCTATGTTGAAAGCTTTAACAACCGCTAATGCGCATAGGAAAGCAAAGGCTTTTGACCTGGTGGCAGAACAGAAAAAACAAAAACTGAATTATCCTGACTGGGCCCAAACCTGGATGCGTAAATACAAAGAGGATTGGTATATCGCTAAAGCAAACGGCGACGAGGTCGGTATGCGTAAAGCGCAAAAGCTGGCAGAGGGACTTCGAAGCAAGTTACGTGAAATGGCCACGTTCCCCAAGTGGGCTCAAGAGCAGATGCAAAAAGAAACCGTTCGTTGGATGAACGCTGAGGCAAGCGGGAACATCAGAGAAAAGTTAGCTGCTGAGAAAGCGGGACGAGCCATACGAGAGAAGTTGGGTCTGATTGATACGAGCACTAAAGAACCACCAAAAGAACCAGTTACCAACAAATCGAAGGATGATCCTAAAACTGAACAAGCAGCTCCTGATAAGTCAGAAAATGATAGCTTTGAAGCTGAGCTTGCTAAATTCCCGGAATCATACAGGCCAGCGCTATTAAAATTACACAGGCAGCATCCTTCTTGGCGTTTTATAGCAGAAGAAACTAATGTAGATTTTAATAGTTTTCTCAAGGCAGAAATGAAAAATGGGCTGGTATGTACCGAAGTAAGCAAATATGGATATTCACCGCCTTGGAGAGACCCTAAGTTCAAATATGATAGAGGATATAATGCTGCTTCTCCTAAGGCAGTTTCATACTTTTTAGATCCGCGTAATTTTTTGACCGAGTCTCGTGTATTTCAATTTTTGTCGGGAAAATATGATAAGAACACCCAAAATAAAGAGGCAGTTAATAAAGTGCTAAGCAAAAGTTTAGCTAATAAAGGAGATGTATTTCTAAAGGCAGGTGGCAATGAAGCGAGTGCAGTATTTTTAGCAGCAAAAGCCATGGTTGAATCAGGAGGCGGAACTTCAACTTTAGGAAAGGGACAGGTTCCGGGATATATCGGATGGTACAATATGTATGGCATTGGCGCAAACGATGGGAGTGCGCTCAAAAATGGTGCAAAAAAGGCTAAGTCAGAGAACTGGAATTCCGTCGATAGTGCAATAATCGGCGGAGGTAAATGGATTTATAGAAATTATATTCAAACAGGGCAAGATACGCTTTATAGCTTAAAGTGGAATGTAAATTCCTTTAGGAACAATGGAACTGTTAGTAAGCAGTATGCCACGAATATTATGGATGCTTATGGGAAATCGGATCGTTTTTCCAAGGGTCTTAAAACCGTAGATGCACCTCTTACCTTTAGAATACCCGTATATAAGAATATGCCTGCAACTGCTTGTCCTGAACCTACACAGGCTTCATCAAGATAATCAAGTTATTTAAAATAGGCATTTTGAAAGAAGGGAAAGTGTGGTTAATAAGAAGTTATTTGTACTTGTTTTAGTTATTTTAATTCTTAGTGGTTGTGGTGTGAATAAAGAGGCCGAGGTAAAAAGTATCGCTCCTAAATCATCTACACCAACAATTGTTAGTCCTGAGATAGTGGAAGATTCTGAAAAACCTACTATGCAAGATTCTAACGCATTAGATCAGTTTATAAAAAAAATCCAACCCCAAAATGAGCAGCTTCAAAAAGTATTAAAAGAAGATTTGGACCATGATGGAAAGCCGGAATATGTGCTTGCTTTTGGATTAGAAAAAGAGGAGATTTACAACATATTTGTAGTCCGGGAGGATGATGGCTATCACATCATTGATAAACTAGAGGACCCGGTTATAGTTGTACATCTAAATACAGATGTGAAAATCATGAAGCTGGATCAAACAGATCAAAAATTTATCGTTGTATATTCTATAGGCGACGGAGGGGCTTACTCAGAGGGATTCTCCATATATGCCTTGGAAAATAATCATATCAAGAGTATAAATTCTGATTTTCCTAATGCTACTGGACAAGGAATTCGAACGTTAAAAGATACCGATCATGACGGTGTATTTGAAAGTGTAGATTATTATGAGTTTAGCGATACTCAGGAGCATACCATCGTGGTCTATCAAAAATATGATGGAACAGGACCTGAAAAAAAGGAGATTCTATATAAAAATAAAAGTAAAAAGTTTGTATATCCAAGCGATCCTAAGGCTGTGATACTGAATTACTTGGAAGTTGATTATCTTATGAAGTGGTTTGATTTACCTTTTCCTGAAATGGACCAGCTCACTGATCCGGCAGCAAGGCAAACATATGATTTTGAAGATGTTATTGATTTTTCCGGTTTAGCCTATTTATCGTACTGGGGACTGGACCTGAGTTATGAAGAGATAAGCGGCGATGAGAACCGAAAAATATATTTGGTAAAAGGTAATTCAGAAGAAGAGAAAACAAACAAAGAAATTACGTTTACATTGGAAAAACAGTCAGGTAAGTGGAAGATTATGAGTGTAGAGATGAACGATAAATAGTAGAAAGTGTGATATCCAGCATGAATTACTTGAAGTACGGGCGAATTTGTTGCGTTCTGTTATTACTAATTTCCTGTGTAGTAATGAACGGATGTACGAAGGGACAGGATTCTCCAACAACAGAAACAAATCATACGCTTTCTCTCCCAAATGACGCTAAAACGATTTCCTATTCGAAAAAATTGGATGCGTTAGTTCAAAAACTTCGTATAATCAACAATGAGAATATGGATTCTGATGTCAGACAATACAAGATTGAGGAGTTCACACAGGAACTTAATTTGTTATTAAACGAACCAGAAAGTGTAGAGATGAGGGATGGAGAATTAGTAGAAAAATTTGATAACAATCTTACTATCTTAACAAAATCGTTTCAGTTAAAAAGTGGGCAGCTCAACGTTAGAGTTGTGAATTATAGAGCACCCAATACGCTGACAGGTACAATCGGAGATAAATACACATTTATTCAGTGGTGGAGCACGAAGCAGCTTGTACACGCCCAGATGATTGGGGATGGCGAGCCAGAATTGGCTACAGATTTTGTGGTTCGAGATTCAGAGCACGGAATACAGTTGTTGTTAGGGGGACATGTTTCAATATATCATCCATACCCTGTATTTGTTGCTTTATGGGAGTTATCTGGGCAGAAGTGGACGCAGAAAAGCATAGTGGTGGGTAAGATGAAGCTCCCGGATTCGTGGGAATTGAACAAGGATGTGGATGAGCTTATTCTAGAAAATAGGCAACATGATAGCATGAGTATTGAAGTTTTAGACCACGGTAATGGTTTCTTAATAAACAGTGATGATTCTGAACAGAACATTATCATTGAGTTCTCTAAAAGTGGAGAAGTCCGTATTGATTCTGAACATAGCATCACCTCAAATACTCATATTGAACAGCAAAGCTATGAACTCATTCAAGAGAAATATTCGGAAAATGGGATCATTGTTAAATATCCTCAAATTACAAAACTCAAGGATGCTGAAAAGCAAAAGTCTTTAAACCAAATTCTTAAGAACGAAGTTTTAAAAGGATTACATGAATACGGAGATTCTGGTTCTGGAGTTCATCTCGAAATTGATTATGAGACTAAACGACAAAGTGAACGGTTCTTGAGTGTTCAATATACGGGTATTCGTTATGTGAAGGACGCAGCCTATCCTAATCATATTTTCTATACGACCAACTTGGATATGAACCAGGCTTCAAGATTAAGATTGAGTGATCTGGTGAAGATCGAGAAACCTTTTATAGAGCTTTTAAAAAATGGGAAAATTACAGCTGTACAACCGGAGCAAAAAGGCTTAATCGGTGATTTTACTCAAGATGAGTTAAATCAATGGTTAACAAGCGCAGATGTACCGGAAGGTTCAGCCGAGGAGTCAGAATTAGATACGTTTAGTTATCTTACAAGTGATTCATTGGGAGTGAGTATACCCGTGGCTCATGCAGTAGGGGACCATGCAGAGTATGAGATTCGTTTTGCGCAAATTCCAGATGGTATTAAGCAAAATAAGGAATTATGGCAAGAACTAAACCCTGTTGTTGATCAGTCCGCTACCGTTGTTAACGGGGGGGAATTGGATACCGACCAATTTAACATTGATGAGCAGCAGTCCTTTGAAACCAGTTTTGAAGGATGGGGGCATGTCAAGTTTGTTTCGACTGTTGGAATGATCGAGGAAGCCCGAGGAAATTATTTCTTTTTGTTAGATGAGCAAGGTTAAATTCTATACTCGTTCCCTGAATTTTATGGAAATAACTGGTCTGGAGAGGATGGGCTAGCAGCAGTAGCTTTTAAGGACGTGAATAAAGATGGGCTAAAAGACGTCATTATTATCGCTTCGTTGACGCGGGAGCAGGGCCAAGTATATCAGATCCTTTTCCCATTGCAGGCATATATTTTCAGAAGAAAAATAAAACCTTTACCACACTCCCTGCACTGGATCAGGCCATCAACGATAAAGGACATAATCAAACCATTAAAGATGTCATTCAATATGTAAGTAAACAACGGATAAACGTAAACTAGCTGACAAAAGGAGCAGATACATGGGATATCCAATCATCAAGTATAACGGAACGGTTTTATCTCTTAAAAATCCGAAAGTTAAAGTTGTACAGAAAATGAATGAGCATGTGAAAGTCTTTTTGACAGGTGTGTTAACCGGCACTCAAATGGAAGAGTACACAGATCATATGGAGGCAGGAGCTAAGTTAGTTGTTTCTTACCTGAATGATGATCAGAAGCAGATTGTGTTATTTCGCGGTTTAGTTACGCAGTTCAGAATCAAGCTGGTGTCCAATGTAGCTTATTTGGTCACTGAAGCTCTATCCTATACAAGCCAGCTGGATGAAGTACCTCATAGACAATCCTTTCAAAATGTAAAGATGAGGCTGCAAGCATTGCTTGAACATGTGCTCAAATCATATCCCAAAGCCAATTGTACGAGCCGCTTAAAAGATCAGCTTTTACAGGAATTTACGATGCAATTCGACGAAACGGACTGGTCGTTTCTGAAACGTATAGCGTCTCGGCTTGGTTGGGGACTGATACCTGATCCGATAGGAGAGAACCCTCAATTTTATTTTGGATTACCTGATGGTGTCCATAAAGGTGAGCTGAAACAGTATAACTACTCCATGACCAGAAAAACCAAACCAGGGGCAAGCAAAGACGACAATCTTTTGTATTATAAAGTGCAAACGACGGGGCCGAAAGATGTCCTGCTACAAATTGGGGCTGAGGTTAAATTCAAAGGGAAAGCTTTATACGTCTTGCAGTCTGTTGCGTTTATACGACACAATTCCTTATGGCATGAATATGTGCTAACCACCTCTGATGGAATGAAGCAGGAACTGATTGTAAACGAGAACATTCGTGGCATATCATTGAAGTCGAAAGTGATTGGAATTGAACAGGATCATGTGAAGGTATTCTTTTATGAAATGGATAAGGTCAAGCCGAACGTTAAGGAAACCTTTGCTTTTCCACATGCTACATTTTATACATCGGAAGGAAATACGGGATGGTACTGCATGCCGGAGCTTTTTGACTTTGTAGATATCTACTTTCCGACCCATAACGAAAAAGACGCTATTGTAACCCACTCGATCCGAAAGAGATCTAAAGGGGGAGACTTTATTAAGGACCCGTCAACGAAAATATTTATGACTAAGTACCGCAAAGCCATTATTTTTGAGAAAAATGAAATTTTAATCACGGGGAATGACGATGAAGTGGTGATTCGACTGCTGGATGACCATGGAATCGAACTGCGGAGTAAAAAGGACATCCGTGTTAAGGCTGACGGCAACTTAGTATTCAATGCGGGTAACACAATACAAGTCACAGCGAAGGATGCCATCGGTTTAAAATGTAAAACGAGTTTGGTAGAAATGGACGGTAACATCAAAATGACTGGAGAAAAGATAAAGACGCAATAACTAAATCCATCGTGAGAGGGTAAAAAGTATGGCTAAAGTAACTACTGGAGCAATTGTGAATGAGAAACCGCCTACCCAAGAAGATATGATCCAAGAATGGAAACGTAAAATAAGCAAAGGCGAATATCCTTTTATTCATGTAACTAAGCATTAAGTGAAGAGTATTAAATATGTTTAGCAACAAGTAAATAAGGCTCCTAAGGAGCCTTATTTGAGTTTGATGATCTATACCCTTTTAGCACTGTTATGTAGCCGTAAAGGTGAATTTTATTAACTACATTTGTCATTGCATACTCTTTAGTACAACAAATTAAAAATGATGTTCATCTATACAATTTTCCCCTAACATACAGTTACAAAGACCTATTCTACATAACTATGTACTATGACCAGATATACTGTATCCAATGACTTTATACTTATTTTTCCTCTCGGCTATATCGCTCGCAAAAAGGATGCACTATAATTATACTACTTCTTAATTTGGGAAAAATTAGACTTTAACATAGATTACAAATATGTTGAAAGTGAAATGCTCGATGAGTATCCCTTCTCAGGAAGAAGGGGTCTTGTATTTGGGAACTTCACTGTCGATAAACCAATCTGGCCCAGAGACGTCGATCACTTCTTTGGTTTTATAATTATAGTAGATGGTAATTTTGTTGTCTTCGTGGCCTTTAATGTACCCATACAGATAGAGCCTGGAGTGGACAGCAGGATCATCCACAGCATAATCCTTTAATATGAAATCGGCATTATAATGTTCTTTAATAAAGTCCACACCGATGGGAGTGGCGACGTCTACTAATTCTTGTTTCTCTTTGTCGGACAAGTTGGAACAACCTCCTAAATACATAACAATTAAAATAAGTGCCAGAATCAGTGGGATTTTTCTGTTCAAGTTACAATTCTCCTTTTCTGGTAATCACCTTTTTCATAACTCTATAATATATTTACACAATAGACAAGGTGGGAATAACTTGACCTACATTAACGATAAAACATACTGGACCATTGCGGATAAAGTTTATGACCGAGAGTTGACTGCCAAAGATTCTAAAAGCAGAATTCTTCCTGACTGGAAGATTGTTGAGCCTGAAGGAGCTAAGCTGCATGATACGAACGGTTCTGGATTTGATGCGACTGTATTCCTTAACGAGAAGACCAATCAGGTGATCATCGGTTATAGGGGTACAGAACCTCCAGATCGCCCCAAATGGAGCGTGGCGATGGACTGGGGAACGGATATCAGCGATGTCGTCGGAGGGCGCGCGAAAACGTTGGAAGAAGTCCATCAATATTATGAAAATAATAAGGCAGAGGTGGCTAAACTCCCACCACAAGTGCAAAGTGCATTTCTTCAATATGAGGAAAAGTATCAGAATAATCAATTTACACAAGCTGAGAATCTATATGATGTCGTAAAAAAACAGTATCCCTCTGCTGAAATAACGACCACAGGCCATTCTCTAGGAGGAGCGGAGGCAGAATATGTGGCGGTGCGGAACGGACTGACATCAGTCGCTTATAATCCACCAGGTATTGTACATCTGTTACCGGATGATCTTCAAAAGAAGGTGGAAAATGGCGATTTTCGAAAGACGAATGTCGCTTATGTCAATCCGAAAGATACTATCGGTTCGGGAGCTAATGATGCACAGCCACATGTGGGTACAACCTACTTTATAGACAATGATTATAAGACGGCTAATAAAGCCAAAATCACTATTCCTGTTTCATTACCAGTCGAAAGAGAAAATAAGTGGGCTAACTTTTTTTTGGGGCCCAAATGGTCTCCCATTGTGTATGTCCCGATTACGTTGCCTATGATGCAGCAAGATCCTATTACAAAGTTCTATAATTCGGTAATGGGAGAAGCAACACATAGCATGGATCATTTCACATTTGATGAAAACGGCAATATAATTAATCCACTGTACACGATGGACGGTCAATTGGTGGAAGGCAATCCACGGGTGCAGGCGTACGAGCAAATGCTGGCCGCCCGAGCAGAACTCAAGGAAGTCATGGGCGAACTGGTTGAACGCTACGGTGGACAAATGGGTGCTTTCGGGCAGTTTGCTGCTACTGCACTGGGAGTGAATATCCTGGGAGTAGGACAACAGCATGGTCGCTCCAATGGCGGTGCATATTTTGTGGGCAACAAAAATGGAGGCACAATTCAATTAACAACCGAAGAGCTAAAGCATGCGGCTAATCAGATGCGTTCCAGCTTGCATGGATTTTCTAGTGATACCCGTGCATCCATTCAGTTATTTCAGGCTCATATCGGAACAAGTGAAAGTCAGTCTTTGATCCCGCTTGCGCATAGTGCAACGGCAACACTGGATCGGATCAATCGCTGGTATCAGGAATCGATTACAGAGATAGCAGAGTATATAGATCGCAAGGGCCAGGAATTTACGATGGTGGATCAATAAAAAGAGCAGCTGGAAGAACACAACGGGAGGCAAAAGAGATGAGTAGAATATCTTTGAGCCTGGGGGATCTGCGTAGGGCTGTACAGCAGTGCGAGCAGCTAAAGCAAAGACTTCAGCATCAGGAGCAGCAGATGAGAAATATATATGGTCGTCTGCAAGACTGGAGGGGCGAATCGGCTGCTGAATTAACACGTAAAATGGAGACGTTTCTCCAAGGCACAACTGTACGAATACAGGAATTGGACGATCATAAAGAGCAGTTGAAACGTTATATTCGGAAAATGGAAGAAGCTGATCGGCGTGAGGAGAGACGCAAACGGGCTGCACAATGGTGATACAGGCGGACTGCAATAGTTAGGAGAACATCATGAAAGATCAAAATGCATTTGTCATTTTACTTATATTGAATATCGTTTATGGCTTAACGTTATTTGCCTATCCGGTCATGCTGATGGTGGTCGCATTTTCTTTCGATGCACCAACAGCTGGAGATTATCTCATCAGTTATATTTTTGCCTATGTCATAATGAGCTACCCGATAGGAGTATTTATTTCATGGAGCTGTTGGTATTTTTATCATCGTTATGCTTTTAAGAAGGCATATATCATAGCTAACTTTATGCTGCTGTGGCCAGCTACTCTTGTAGTGTCCTCGTGGATTCAATCGGCTTTTTCTTGAAGGGGTTCCCATCTGGCCCAGTCAGCTACATAACATAAAAAAAACCGTACAATCGCTAGGGGACTCCCGCGGGGTACGGTTAAATGCGTTTAAATAAAAACTACATATATAGTAGAAGAAAAAAATATTCTCCCAGAGTGGTGATAACGCCTTTGTAGTCTGCTTTAATTTTCCTGCGGGGAATATAGTATCGTTCGGAAGCTTAAGGGTTAGACGAAAAAAGTGTAAAAATGTTGAAAAGCTACAAAGTTCGACATATTGTTCGCTTTTTCGCATCATATGTTATTGCATTAGGGATTTTTATTGCTATTTATCATATATTTATGTATAATCTATCGTGTTGAAAGATTGATTGTACGTAATATGCTGATGAGGGTGGGTTCATGACGCTGCTCGACAGTAATGAAAGCAAGAAGCGGATGTGCCAGATTTACAACGAAATTTCAAAGGAACTGTTCGGCTTCGGGACCACGCTACTGCGGGCCACCGTTGAGAACAACATTGTTACCTTTGTGGCGAAGCACCGGCGTTCTCCACGCTCGGCGGCATTGGAAGTGGAAGCCCCCGGCTTGAAGCTGGAAGTGGATTTCCGAATGTCCATGCTGTATAAGAAGAGACTTCGCGAGAAGCTGATTGAGGATATGGGGCTCGATATTGAAGCTCTGCTGCGCGACTATGATTCAGCAACGCAGTGGGCAATCACGAACATCATACTGAAGGAATCCTAATACAATTGGATATTCGGCTTTTCGCTTCGGATCTATCTGAGGGGAGAACCTGTTATAACGCGCAGCGGAATCAACTTATTCTTTGTTTACGAAGAAAAGTATTCTTGTTTTACAAGAGTACTTTTCTTTTTTGTGTTATCAGGTTCGCAGAATGAATAAATAGGGGGAGTTTCAAATGAAAAAATGGTTTAAAGGGTTCATGGCTTTGACCTTGGCATCTGTTGTGCTTGCAGGTTGTGGCAGCAATGCTACCGGAGGTCAGGAAGATGGAAAAAGCAACTCGGCTGATGGCAAGAAGAAGCTAATCATTTCCACATGGGGCTTCTCCGAAGACTTCTTTAACAAAGAAGTGTACGAGCCTTTTGAGAAGGAACACAACGTTGATATTGTAGTAGAGATTGGGAATAACGCAGAACGTTTGAACAAAATTAGTCAAGGGAGCACAGACGTCGATCTGATTTATCTGTCTGATTATTATGCTCAACAGGGGATTCAACAGGGTTTGTTTGAAAAGCTGGATCGTAGCAAGGTGCCGAACCTGAATCAAATTTATGATATTGCCAAAGCGCCGCTGGGTGAGGAATATGGCCCTGCTTATACGATTGGGCGCCTCGGTATTGCTTACAACCCGGAGCTGGTTAAAAAGAATGTGACTTCTTGGGCTGACCTGTGGGGCAGTGAGTTCAAAGGAAACGTGACTCTGCCGAACATTACGGCCACGGCTGGACCGATGGTTGTTGATGCGGCCTCCAAGGTAGCGGGTAGTAAGGAATTTAATGAGGATCAGGCATTCGGGAAACTGAAAGAGCTGAGTCCGAATATCGTTAAGTTTTATAGCAAAACCTCCGAATTCGTCAACATGTTCAGTCAGCAGGAAATCGCGGGCGGACCGATTATGGAGATGTATTTCAAAGATTTGCAAGCAGCTGTGCCTGGAGCCAAATTTGTAGCGCCGAGTGAAGGGGCTTATGCAGTAATGAACACGATCAACGTGGTTAAAGGCTCCGACCAAAAAGAACTGGCTGAGGAATTTATCAACTGGCAGCTGAGCAAGGAAGTTCAAGAGAAGTCTGCCAAGGCAAAGGTTGATTCTCCGGTGAATACGCAGGTGGTGCTGTCCGGTGCGGACACAGAAGGAATTACGTATGGTGCAGATGTGGTAAACAAGCTGACCAAGCTGGATATGAAATTCGTCAATGACCATATCAAGGAATGGACGGACCGTTGGAACCGGGAAGTTGCCCAATAATGAAAAAAGTCATATTAGATGTAGATACAGGTATTGATGATGCGTTGGGTATTTTATTAGCGGCCAAAAGCGGCCAGTTGGATGTTACAGCTATTACCACCGTGTGCGGTAATGTATCGCTTAAACAGGCAACATTGAACACATGCAAAATCCTCGACCTTTTGGATAGACCGGATGTTCCGGTCTATCGGGGGGCCGATGCTCCCTTGATCCGTAAAGGATTGCATGAGCATCGTATTCATGGAGAAGACGGCATTGGCGGCGCATTGAGTAGGGTTGTCCCTGCTATTTCTGCGTCCGAAGGCTTTGCGCCGGACATCATCATTGATACAGTCATGGCTCATCCGGGAGAACTGACGCTGGTTTGCACCGGGCCGCTCACGAATCTGGCGTTGGCGCTTCTGAAATGTCCGGAGTTGACGCAATACGTCAATGAGGTCATTTTTATGGGCGGTGTTATTCACGGGTGCGGCAATATTACACCTGTAGCGGAATATAACATGTATGCTGACCCTGAAGCCGCACGGATCGTATTTCATGCCGGATTTGGGCGCTTGATACAGGTTGGTCTGGATGTAACAAGGAAGGCGCTGCTGACTGCGGATCATATTGCCCGCCTGACCGATCCGGCGATTCGCGGCTATGTGGCTGACAGCACCGCCATCTATACCAAGCGCTATGAGGAACGCAACGGGGTAAAAGCATGTGCGCTTCATGATCCGCTTGCTGTAGGCGTTGCTCTGAATTCGAGTCTGGTAGAAACTTCGCCCATGTATGTCGATGTGGAAACCTCCAGTCGGATATGTGACGGACAAACGGTGGGCGATGTGCAGAATCGTCTCAATCATAGTCCAAACATGAACGTGTGTGAACAGGTGGACAACGAGGCATTTCTGGAGCTATTTATTCAGGTGCTGAACAAGGAATAACATTTTGATAACCGCAAGGAGCTACCCATGAAGAAAACATACTTGTATTGGCTGCTGCTGCCAGGTCTGCTCTTTCTGGCGGTGTTCATGGTCATTCCGATTGTGTTGACGATCGGCTCGACCTTCGTACAGAACAGCTCATTCACCCTAGAAGGCTATCTCCATTTCTTCAAGGACCCTTATTTTCTGAAAATATTGCTGACTACGCTGGAAGTCAGTGTCGTTACGACGCTCGTATGCGTACTGCTCGGCTTCCCGACAGCTTATTATATTTCGCAAAAGGCCCCGCGCCGTAAAGGGGTTTTGCTGGCCTTGGCAATCTTTCCCTTGTTGACCAGTCCAGTGGTGCGTTCATTTAGCTGGATGGTCATTTTGGGTCGTAAAGGGCTGTTGAATAACGTGCTCATCGATCTAGGACTCGTTGATGAGCCGCTGAATATTTTGTATACTCCGGCGGCAATGATTATTGGTTTGGTTCATTTGTTTCTACCACTGATGATTATTTCACTGATTGGTGTACTCGAAAATATCGACGGTGATCTTGTCCATGCGGCTCAAAGTCTCGGTGCATCACGTTTCAGTGCATTCCGTAAAATTGTGTTTCCGCTGTCTGTACCGGGTCTGATTATCGGAAGCATTCTCGTTTTCGTGGGCAGCCTGACGGCGTATACTACACCAGCACTACTTGGAGGGAAACAGCGCGTCATTGCTACATTTTTGTATCAAAATGCGATGACGCTGAATGACTGGTTTCTCGCCTCCGTTATTGCAACGATTATGATTGTCATTACATTTATCGTGGTCGGTCTCTTAAATAAGGCGGCCCATAAACTCAATCCGAAGGGGTAGGTGGATATGCGGGAGAAACATTACGGACTAGGCTTCTTTAGCCTGCTGGTCTTCATCTTTCTGCTCGGTCCGCTGTTGATCATATCGGTCACTTCTTTCGAGCCGGGCACGGTATTAAAATTTCCTCCGCAGGGTTTTTCCTTGCGCTGGTATCAAAATATTTTTGAAGTAGACCTGTTTATGTCCACGTTCAAAACGTCGATTGTCGTCTCTCTGCTGGGTAACATTTTGGCGCTGCTGATCGGCATGCCTGCCGCTTATGCGCTTAGTCGTTTTTCGTTTCACGGGAAGGATGCACTGAATGCCTTGTTCCTCTCCCCGCTGCTTATACCGGGTATTGTGCTTGGTTTTACACTGCTGCGCTATTTGATCATTGTTTATCATTTGCCGGTATACGCAGGATTGTTGATCGGACATACGGTGATTATGCTGCCGTTCATTATACGGGTCATTGCGTCCAGCTTGTCCAACTTTGATTTTGCGATTGAGGAAGCAGCGCTCAGCTTGGGAGCTGGACGGCTGGAAACCTTTTTCAAGGTGGTTCTGCCCAACATCCGCTCAGGTATTATTGCGGCTATCCTGATTGCCTTTCTGGAATCATTCAACAATGTCGACATTTCCGTCTTCATGACAGGACCGGGCTTCAGCACCCTGCCCATTCAAATGCTGACCTACGTCGAAAATTATTTTGACCCGACGATTGCAGCGATTTCGGTAATGCTGATGATATTGACCGGTATTCTGATGTTCTTGATTGAACGACTGATGGGATTGTCTTACTTCACTAAAAGGTAATGGAGGCTTCAACCATATGGCACTGCTTACTCTGGATCGCGTATCGGTCGCTTATGACAATCAACTGATCTTGCAGGATTTCGATTTGCAGCTCGAACGGGGGCAATTGCTCTCGCTGCTCGGACCGAGTGGATGTGGCAAAACGACCACGCTTCGTCTGATTGCAGGATTTCTCGAAGCTAAACAAGGAACATTTTTGTTTGGCGATAAGGATTACACTCGGGTTCCGGTGAATAAACGGAATTTCGGTTTTGTATTCCAAAGCTATGCGCTTTTCCCGCATTTGTCCGTTTTTGATAATGTTGCCTTTGGCCTGCGGTTGCGCAAGGTGAAGGAAGATGATGTAAAACGCCGTGTTATGGCTATGCTGGATACGGTCAGTCTGGGGGGCTTTGAAAAGCGGTTCCCCGGTGAATTGTCCGGTGGACAGCGTCAGCGTGTTGCGATTGCGCGGGCACTTGTGATTGAACCCGACCTGCTGTTGTTCGATGAACCGCTGAGCAATCTGGATGCGAACCTGCGTGTGAATATGCGTGTGGAAATTCGCCGTATTCAACAGGAATTGGGGATTACCACCGTATACGTATCGCATGATCAGGAGGAATGTTTTTCGATTTCTGACCGGGTTGCGATTATGAACAAGGGGAATATCGAGCAGTTGGATGCGCCATCGACGATTTTTAAATATCCAACCACCGAATTTGTCGCCCGTTTTATTGGATTCAATAATTTCCTGTCCTTTGACGAGCGTGCTGAGGAGGGGGAACGAATTCGTCTGAGTACAAGCGATCTTTCGTTCAGTGTGGCCCGTAATCAGGGTACAGTCCAGCCGGGTGCCCGTCAGGGGGCTATTCGTCCGGATGATTTGGTTATCCGCACAGAAGGCAATGAGACGGGGGAAAATGAGCTTCCCGGCATCATTAAAGTGAGCACTTACCTGGGACGTAGCTATCAGTATGTGATAGAAACGGCGAAAGGAAGCTTCACCGCCAATCAGGAGATGGACACGCCGTACCTGAGCGGTCAACGGGTTACGCTGCATTTTCCGGCAGATAAAATGGTGCTGGTCCAATAATCAGCGGGTTCAATGAAGGAGATACATCATGCGTGCAGACAAAATGATTTTACAAGTAAAAGTGTATAACAGCTATTACAAGACGTTCGAGGAAGGCAATGTTGCTATACTTGACGGAAAATTTATGTATATCGGTCAGCGTGGCCTGGAGTCGTTTGAAGTGAATGAAATTGTGGAAGGGCACGGGAAATATATGATTCCCGGCCTGATCGACATTCATCTGCATATCGAGAGTACAATGGTGACACCGGCAACCTTTTCCTATGGGCTCATTCGCAACGGTGTAACGACGATTGTACCGGAACCGCACGAAATGGCGAATGTTTTCGGATTGGAAGGCATCCAGGAAATGATGACGGCCAGCAAGGAGTGCGTAGCTGATATGTTCTATGGCATTCCAAGCTCTGTCCCGGCAACACCTCTGGAGACCTCGGGTGGGGAGATTGATATTCCTGAGATTGATGCACTGTTGCAAACCGGTGAGATGATCTGCCTGGGTGAAATTATGAACTATGTGGATGTGATTCGTGACCCGGAGAGTAAGACCAATCGCATTTTACGCCATGTTCGTGAACATTACCCGGAGCTGATCATTGAAGGGCATACGCCGCAGTTGCTTGATCTGGACCTGCATCAGTTGATCTATGCGGGAATTGGTTCGGACCATACCCACCAAAGCATTGAAGGCATGAAGGCGCGTATGGCTGCGGGGATGTTCATCGAGATTCAGGAAAAATCCATGACCCCTGAAGTGATGGAGTATTTGATTCAGGAAGACGTGGCGCAGCATTTTTGCTTTGTAACGGACGATGTGATGCCGGATTCCTTCGTAGAGCGTGGGCATCTGAACCATATTGTAAGCAAAGCAATCGGGATGGGCATGAAGCCTGAAGATGCGATCTATGCAGCTACGTTCACGCCTGCGACACGGATGCGTATGCACGACCGGGGCACGATAGCGCCGGGGAAAATAGCTGATTTTGTATTGTTGTCCGACCTGAACCATCTTGAAGTAGAACGGGTGTACAAGGATGGGCAAAAGGTATTCGATAAATTTGAGGAGTATCATCAAGAGTCGTTAAGCTGCCGTTTTCCACCTCATTTTTACCAAAGTGTAAAGCTGAAGCCACTCACGGAGCAGGATTTTACTGTAGAGCTGGATGTAGCGGATGGTACGCATCATTGCCGTATTATGATGGTGAAGGACGGATCGACCTTTACGAGCGAACGAATTGCACCTGAGCAAGTGGCGAATGGTGAGCTGATGTGGGAACAGAGTGAACACGGGCTTATCGCTACTTTTGAGCGGTATGGCAAGAATGGTAACCGGGCCTATGGTTTGATCGGGGGAGACACGATTAAGCGCGGGGCGGTGGCAACCACGTATTCGCACGATAACCATAACTTGCTGGTCGTGGGGCATAACAAGCAGGATATGATATTGGCGGCGAATACGGTTCTTTCCAGTCAAGGCGGCTTTTGCGTAGTTGAAAATGGCAAGGTGCTGTCCCATCTGCCGTTAACCGTAGGCGGGATTTTAACAGAAGGACCGCTGGAAATGGTAGCGGCCCACGTGAAGGAGCTGCGTTCTGCCTTGCTGTCGCTCGGCTACCGCCATTACAATCCAATCATGTCGCTGAGCACTCATTCTTTGCCAGTCAGCCCGGCTTTGAAAATTACGGATCACGGCCTGATTGATGTAAACGCAGGCAAGGTTGTACCCTTGATTGTGGACCCTTCGGAGATAAAAGAATAATAGTAGAGCCGACCCTCTTACGGGTCGGCTCTTTTTTGAGTGGTTAGGGTTATGGTTGAAGTGATTTTACTTCAGCTACTGATAACCCGGATGCTTTAGTGATAATATCTATATCTACGCCCAAACGGAGCATATTTCGTGCAATTTCAGCCTGGCTTTCGGCTTTCCCTTCGGCTTTCCCTTCGGCTTTGCCTTCCGCCTTACCTTCTTCTTTTGCTCCTTCAATCATGGATGCCTCATCGTGTAAATATCGTTGTCTTGCTTCATATTGAAGACGGGCTTCCCGATCCTGACTTAGAAATTCCAAGGTGTTCATCGCTTTTTTCAGTACAGGCTCGTTCATGGTCAGCACCTCCCATTGTGATGGATTCGCTCCTTTTAGAAACAAAAGCCAGTTTACCAATCCGCCGCCCTCCATAGGTACAGTACGATGGTCAAGCTTCGGTAACTCCAAAAAGTGTAGCTCAATATCATCGCTAAGTGAAATGCCTGTTCGGTCTTCACGGAGATGATATACATTATGATATTGATCATTCGGCAAAAAAGAGTAGTTCAGAATATTAATCGTCACACATTTTCGAAGCAGTTTGTAGGACTGTCCTTCCTGCAACTGGCCAGCATACTGCTTGCTCCAGTAAAACAAAGTTCTTTTATCGGTGTCGTATTTATTGAATAACTGCATCTCCACATTAATAAGTTCACCCTCGGAGGTTCTGGCCCGAATGTCCAGAATGGATTGCTTATCACGAGGCGCATCTTTATCCGTATAAGGATTAAGTAAAATAATTTCAGTCAGTTGCGGTTTACCTGCTTCGGCAAACGTGTGATTCAAGAATGTTAGCAACACATCCCGATTTTCATCGCTTCCAAAGATACGTTTAAACAAAAAATCATTTCGAGGATCAAGTAGCTCTGTCATGTACACCAACCCCATTTTATATCCTATTATACCACGTAAGCCATAACTCACATACACATACGACTGTGAACAAGGTAGTGATACTGACGACTCTTTAACAGACAAAATTAACATCTTCTATATTCGTATTGATGTAACCTATGTATAACGCGTTGACGGCATGCAGGGATAAAGACTACATTTAGGCTGATATATACTATAAATATTCCGATAAGATTTTAGGAGAGTGTTCAATAATGACTCGTGCTTTTGATGATCTTGTAGTGCCGGACGCGTTGGAAACGGATTTGATTGCATTTCGACGGGAATTGCATCGTTACCCGGAAGTTTTGTTTGAGGTGGAACGGACGGCTGCGTACATAGCGGAGCTTCTCCAAAGCTGGGGGCTGGAGGTGCAGACAGGAGTCGGGAAGCATTTTGGTAAGGGAGTTGTCGGTATATTGCGCGGGACACAGGCTGGGGACACGGTGCTACTGCGTACGGATATAGATGCTTTGCCTGTAACAGAGCAAAACACCGCCGATTATATCTCCATGATCCCCGGAGTCATGCACGCGTGCGGGCATGATGCACATACGGCGATGCTGTTGGGAGCCGCTCAGGTGCTTAGTCATAATCGGGATCAGGTTCGAGGTACGATTAAGTTTGTTTTTCAGCCAGCAGAGGAGGGGGCGTTGGTGTCTCCCCTGGATGGCAGGCTGATTAGTGGAGGAAGGGATATGATCGAGGATGGTGTCCTGGAGGATGTAAAGACAGTGTTTGCCATGCACGTATGGCCTGATTTCCCTGTAGGAACGATTGGATTTCATCCGCACACGGCTATGGCCGCTTCTTCTCATTTTACAATCCAGTTTGCCGGACTTTCGGGACATCACAGCACGCCCCATCTTTCCTCAGATGCTATAATTATGGTCGCTCAATTTATCACGGATATTAAAATATTTATGTCCACCGCCATCGACCCGCAGGAAGCTGCTGTCCTATCTTTCGGTACACTGCAAGCAGGCAGCGCCAAAAATGTCATCGCAGGGCACAGCGAAATTACTGGAACCTTCCGGGCTTTTCGCACTGAGACGGTTGAACGGATCACCCAAGCGATTGCGGATCGCGCGAACAGCATTGTATCTTTACATGGCGGCTCCGCACATATTACGCAACGAACCGGAACGGTTCTTCATAATGACCCTGTGGTCGTACAAGCAGCGGTGCGCGCGGCAGAGAAAGTCTTTGGAGCGGAAAGTACGAAGCTGCTGGATACTCCCTTTTTGGCCGGGGAAGATTTTGCGCTGTACACACAGCATATTCCCGGCGTATTTGGTTTTATAGGGATAAGCACGCCAGATACACAGCAAGCATATCCGCTGCACCATCCCCAATTCGATATCGACGAACGAGCCTTGATTTTGGGTACACGAATGCATATAGAGTTTGCGTTGCAGGCATTGAACGAAGTGAAGGATAACTGAATTTTCAAAGGCTCTGACACTTCACGTAATCTTCATGATTAAGACCTGATAAGCTCTTGAAAATAACTGAGTTAGTGTTATAATTAAAACAGGATTTAGATTAAGTCTAAATTAATTACTGAGTATTTATTGGAATCACGCATGGGATTTACAGGTTAATCAAACACTAATGTCAACGGAAATTCAGGCTTCACTCCAACTATACTATTGATGATCATGAGAGGGGAATTACACATGAGTACATTAAATCACACGAACGTTCAACCTACACAAGAGGCTATTCAAGAATTGCATAAGGCTTTGAACCGTCAGGTAGCTACCTGGTCGGTGTTGTACACGAAGCTGCATTATTTCCACTGGTACGTAAAAGGACCTCATTTCTTCACACTGCATGCTAAATTTGAGGAGCTTTATAATGAAGCGACAGCTAATCTGGACACTATTGCTGAACGTTTGCTGGCTATTGGCGGCCGTCCGGCTGCTACCTTGAAGGAGCACCTACAACTGTCAGCTATTCAGGAATCCGCAGGTGAGCAGGCAGCCGAAGATATGGTAAAATCCGTGGTTGGGGATTTCAAAACCATCACGACTGAGCTGGCTAACGGCATGGAAGCAGCGGATGCGGCACATGACAAAGCGACAGAGGATCTTCTTAATGGTCTGAGAGAAACGGTGGATAAACATATCTGGATGCTTAGTGCATATTTGGGATAATCTTCTGGGAGGGATTCCCACGGATATGAAGATCAGGTGAACAAGACACTCATCCCGTTGGTTCCAGACCGCCACTGGAGTATAATGACGGATAGGCGTGAAAGACAACGGGCTCATAAGTATGGAGAACTGCCGGGATGGGGTGTACGTATGGAAGTAAAGCAACAGCTTTTGCGTGAAGCAGAACAGTTTATATATACATGTTATGAGGAGCTGGGCCGAAGCCGCGATGAAGCGGAGGCCCGGCTTCTTGATATTCATCATGACATTGAAACTACGGGAACGTATGATCATACCTATGATGAGCTGGAACATGGGGCGCAGATGGCTTGGCGAAACAGCAATCGTTGTATCGGTCGTTTGTTTTGGGATAAGCTTCTGGTAAGGGATGCCCGTGACGCCTCAAGTACAGCGGAAGTGGTTCATGAGCTGTTAGAGCATATACGCATAGGGACAAATGGCGGTAAAATCAAGCCGACGCTTACCGTGTTTCGCTCGTCCAAGCCGGGCCAACCGGAGATTCGCATTTGGAATCATCAATTGATTCGATATGCTGGCTATGAGACCGCTGAAGGGGTGATCGGGGACCCGATCTCGGTTGAATTCACAAATGCGTGCCGCCACATGGGCTGGCAAGGAGCGATGACTCCCTTTGATGTATTGCCGCTGGTTGTGGAAGCAGGTGGACAGCCTCCTGAGCTGTTTGATATTCCCAAACATCTGGTATATGAGGTACCTATTGAACACCCGGAGCTACCAGGTTTGGCTTCGCTAGGTTTGCGTTGGTACGCCGTGCCTATGATTTCGGACATGACGCTGGAAATTGGCGGTATTATCTACACGGCAGCTCCTTTTAATGGCTGGTATATGGGGACAGAGATTGGAGCGCGTAATTTTGCCGATACCTTCCGTTATAATATGCTACCGCAGGTAGCTGAGCTGATGGGGCTGGATACTACCAGCGAAACGACATTATGGCGTGATCGGGCGCTGGTGGAGCTGAACAGTGCGGTGCTCTATTCTTTTAAAAAAGCGGGAGTCAGCATTGTCGATCACCATACGGCAGCTACACAATTTCAGCTGTTTGAGGAACGGGAAGCCCAGGCGGGGCGTGCGCTCACAGGCGATTGGACATGGCTGATCCCGCCGTTATCTCCGGCGACCACGCATATTTTTCACAGTTCCTACGATAATCGGCTTGTGAAGCCCAATTTCGGAGTACAAGAGAAGCCGTATATGCCGAAGAAGCCCCAAGGCTGCCCTTTTCATTCTTAATCATGGAAAGCTTTAAGTATCGGATTCGGGTTCCTATTCTATATGATTAGAGTACATTCAGCTTTTTCATTTCAAAATTTTGAGGAGCGAATCGGAGTTGGAAAGAAATCAGGCAGAGTGCATCGTCGCTGAGCTTTTGCAACGGGCTGATATAGGTGTGACGGTCAAGCTGGAGAAACGGTTTCCCGGAGGGCGGCTGATTGGGGGCAAATATGCCATGAATGCTCACGCCATTACGATGTATACAGACACGATTGAAACACAATGTATACAGATGTTCGGTAGCGTTGAACGAGTCGAGGAGTATTTTATGGTTGTGCTTGCGCATGAGATTGGGCACTCCGCGGATTCTGAGCTGCTAGACCTTTCCGATGCTTTGGAGCAGGAGAGCGGGTTAGGGGCTCGACAACGGCTTGCGCTGCAAATTGAAGAAAACGCATGGAACTATGCGCTCAAATTGGTGCCGGAGATTGAGGCAACATTTATTTCCGCCGTTATTGAAGAGTCTTTGGTGGCCTATCGGGTCCCGGTTATGGAGCAGTCTGACATTGCATAAGGATGATGGTCCGAGAGCCGACAGGCTCTTTTTTTTGTGGCTAGATTAAACGCTTATAATTGGAACGATTCAAAGCAGCAGTTTTTTAAGCTGTGACACGCGTCCCTGAGACAAGTCGAGCATCTCGGCCAATTCTTTTTGTGAAACATTAGGATGCTCTTCCATGAGCTTTTTTAGTTTATACAGGAGTTCAGTTTGATTTCTGTAATTCCGTCTTTTCTTGGGCTGAGCAGGACGTGTTTCGCTTAAATGACTGGAAGGATTATCGCTCTTTAGCTTCTCAATACAATCACTGCATATCAGATGATCTCTGAAGTAGCTCAGGTTATCTACGGCACCGCAAAAATAACAAGATACCCCTGTGTATTTACGGATCATCAGCCCCTCGGGTGTAATAAAAAAATCAAGGGCGTCTCCAATATTGATATTCATAGAATTGCGCAGCTCCTTGGGTAGCACGATGCGGCCCAGATGGTCTAATGGTCGTGTCATTCCTGTATTTTTCATTATTCATTTCCCCTTCCATAAATGCGCTTATCGGTGTAAAAATCGTAGGTTATGTATGTTGTAAAGTACAAAGCGCGTATATTGTAGTTTGAATTGTATTAGCTATGAACAAAAAAAGAAGCTCCAGCATGACGAATAATGACGTCTGCCGGAGCGTGGTACAGCCCAATGAATCTAAGATGTCGAGTCAAATTATTGTGGGTTGGTTGTCCAAATACCGGCTACTTTTAATTGAACCCGCGAAGGCAGCTTCAATGCTGCCAATGTCAGATCGGCCATATCTTGTGGCTGAAGCATGCGATCCTCGTCGCCAATCGGCAAACCTGCATTTGCCGCCAGTTCGGTATTGACCGTGCTTGGAGTCAGCGCAGTGACGCGAATGTTGGATTTGCGAACCTCCTGCATCAGCGCCTCCGTGAAGCCCATCAAAGCAAACTTGGATGCGCAATACGCCGAGCCTGTTGCAAAGCCCCGTTCCCCTGCTGTGGAGGACACATTAATAATGTTGCCGCTCTGCTGAGCAAGCATGCTTGGAAGAACCGCATGTGTGACATAGTAGGTTCCCAGCAAATTCACGCGGATTATGCGTTCCCACTCTTCCGGGTCCATGTCTGCAACAGTGCCGAACGTAGCAATTCCTGCATTGTTGATCAAAATATCGACAGCGCCCAGTTCATGCTCCAGCGAGGCTACAGCCGCAGCGGCCTGTGCGCGATCAGATATATCCGCGACAGCGCTAACCACCTTCACGCCGTATGTACTCCCCAGTGAATCTTGCAGCTTTTGCAGGTCAGGTAGTGTGCGTGAGATTAGTCCCAGGTTGACGCCTTCCTTGGCCAAGGCCTCGGCAATGGCTTTACCAATGCCTTTGGTAGCGCCTGTAATAATGGCTGTTTTATTTTTAAGTTCCATCCAGTCTCCTCCTTATGGTTACATATCATAGTTGTGCATTTATGCACATGGTTATATTATACTGATTTCATTTCCCTGAACCAAACTTCAACTCCAACCAGGTCACTTATTTCGCTTTGCTGCGACCTGGAGTGGAAGACTTCTGACCATAGTTAGATGGTCTATTTGGAAATAAGAATATCGCCTGAAGTTGTTTCGACCTTCATAACGTTCACACTGCCGGGAACGGATTCGGGAGTATCTATACTTCCAGAGTCGGAGCGGACATTATAAATACCTTTAAAATCAGGAGCCTGCTTAATCCTCACATCACCAGAGTCTGAATCGACCTTCAAGTTGGCTGTGGTACGTTGTGTGATATTCGTAATACCGGAGGTCAGGGAAACTTGACCATTGCCGCTATAATCGCGAATTATGGCATCCCCTGAAGTGAGGTGCAATTCCATATCTGCTGTAACCTGACTAGCCGTAAAATTTCCAGATGTTAACTTGGCGACCAAGCGGGTACTTTGGAGGTTTGAAATCTCGGCATTGCCTGAAGTGGCTGTGATGCTTGTATTCTGAATGGAGGCATCCTGTAGTTTTAAGTTCCCCGAATGTACATCTGCCTGTAGCCCTTTCAGAGTTTCACCAGCGGGCATTTCTACCGTGATCGTTTGTTTCAATCCAGGAGAGATAGAGAAGAATACCAGGGAAAGGGGTGGCTCAGATTGAATGGAAAGCTTACCGTTCTCAATACGGGCATTATGAATCTGGTCGGCTACTTGCGTCTGAACTTCTCCACTCATGCGTATCGTGCCCTGCTCGCCGGAGCCGGGAGTAAACACAATAGATACATCATCGGAGCTATTCACTTTAAGATCCTGTAGCTGTCCACGTGTGAACGTCCATTTTTTATCAATAGCTGTTATTTCCCGCATCGCTTGTTGATTCCATGGAGCACCGTAGGCCACCATCCCGGCCACACCGATGATGATACATAGACCCGCTGCAATAAACCATTTTTTATTCATGTTACTCGTTAGCTCCCCTCAGGGTAGTCTGATTCCATTTCGAGTATCGAACCGTACCTCTGACCAGAAGGTTCAGAAGGTAGCGTACTCCAGGCAACAGGAATAGGCCAATCCCGGCCAACGTGATGGCAAAAAAGAATTTAGCGGGATAAAAGTTGCCGTTCAACGCATAGTCTGCGACAGCGAGAAGGGGGGCCGCGATGAAGCTGGCCGCTGCTACGGCCAACGAAACCCATACTGCCCATAAAGAGGCTAAGACAGGAATGGAGATTAACAAATTAAGAAATAGTAGCCCCAAGAAAGTAAATAGATTGCGTGCGAAGCTTCCCTGGCGAAGCGGAGGAGGGGAAGTATTCCAGAATGCGTTAGGATCATCCAGCGCTTCGCGAGCGATATCCTCGGGGTTGCCCAGTTCATTGGAAATTTCGGCCTCGCTTTTTCCATTCACCAACCCATAGTCAAAATGCTGACTTAAATCACCAAGCAGCTCATTACGTTCCTCTGCGGGAAGAGGGGAGAGACGTTGCTCCACCTCTGTAAGAAACTGTTTTCTATTCATCGGGATTTCCTTCCTCCAGTAGGCTTGCGACATGATGGACAAATTCATTCCATTCCCGTGTAAGTATTCTTGTGTAATTGCTGCCTGCATCAGTCAGCCGATAATATTTGCGCGGGGGTCCCTCGGTCGATTCCTGTAAATAAGTTGTACAGTATCCCTCTGATACCAGACGGCGAAGCAGCGGGTATAAAGCTCCTTCGGCTACTTCGATATGACGGGAGACGGCCTGAGCCAATTCGTAGCCGTAACGGTCCCTGCGCCCAATTAAAACAAGAACGCACAGTTCCAGCACCCCTTTTTTGAATTGGATGTTCACATTCACGAGCGGTGCTCCCTTCCTGGATGTTATCATTGCTTCATAGGTGTCGTTTGGAGTATCGGGAAGAAATGTGTGCTTGAGCATAAATTAGTTCAGGTACTAATCATAAATCAGTAGTCAGGTATAATTTAACATCATGTACTGATTAATGCAAGGTACTAAAATTTTAAAAAATAAATCTACGGGCTCATTTCAGGAGTTTTCTTTTGCTTTTAGAGTCAATGAGTTAGCGAATGCTGTTGAAAAAAGTAGTTTTATTTAGAAATACGTCGAATCCTGGGGGGGATTTGCGGAAAGGGGCCCGCTTTAATTTCATCCATTAGGATGTTAAATTGTAAAATAAAAGGATCCATAGAGTTGAAGATCATTTCTTATGAAAAGGATGGGGAAAAGGATGAATTGGGAACGCTGGTATATGAAGCTGGATCAGGATGATGAGACTTGGGATGTATCGGAGGAAATCGTGCTTCGGGGCGCGATGCAGCTCCATTTTTGCGGACAGAAGTCGGAGGTGGAGATAGAGTTTATGGTGTCCGCCGATTCCGAGGAAGAAGCGCAGGCCATAAGAGAGCCTAAGCAGGATCAAAAAAAGACATGGGAGCAATATATGGCACATGGGTCCGACATTCACCCTCATGTGCTGGAAGCGATACATCATTACTATGCAGGTATAGTAGAAAAGTATCGGAACGCTTATATCTCGTGGGGAGAAAATCCGGATGAATATGCGCCCTGCGTGAAGGATTCGGCACAATTACTGGAACGGCTACAGCTCGTGTCTATACTGGTTCCTGACTCATCAGAAGAGGATGAGCTGTACTTGAATTTCAGCTGTTCATGGGATAGAGAGCATGGCTTGGGTGTGCATCTGAAGCAGGGACAACCCGAGCATATTCAAGGAGCTTATACATTATATGATTTGGAATAGAATCCCCTTCCGGCTTGCAGGGATAAAAGGGCCAGGAAGGGGACAGGTATAGAAATTAGCTGGATACAGTCAACGAATCTCTGGCAGCTTGAGCGGCTAGCACCATTTGCCGCAATGCAGCTACAGATTCATCCTTGGTGCGGGTTTTCAGGCCGCAGTCTGGATTGACCCAAAATAAATCGGAAGGCAGTACGCGCAGGGCACGCTGGATCATACTCAGCATTTCCGATACATCGGGAATGCGCGGACTGTGGATATCGTATACGCCCAGACCAATGCCTTTGTCATACACCTGATCCTCAAAGCTGACAATCAGTTCTCCGTGGCTTCGCGAGGTTTCGATAGAAATAACGTCGGCATCCATATCGGAGATGGATTGGATCATATCCTGAAATTCGGAATAGCACATATGCGTATGGATTTGGGTGGCGGGTTCGACAGTGGCAGTGGTCACAAGGAAGGCTTGAACCGCCCACTCCAGATAGGCCTGCTGCTGTTCCTTTTTCAGCGGAAGCCCTTCACGGATCGCCGGCTCATCCACCTGAATCATGCCAATCCCCGCTTGTTCCAGTGCTTCTACCTCAGCCCGCAGAGCCAGTGCTAACTGTAAAGCGACCTGACTGCGAGGAATATCATTCCGTTCGAAGGACCAGTTCAAAATCGTTACTGGACCTGTCAGCATCCCTTTGACTGGCTTGGAGGTCAACGATTGGGCGAAGGCCGTTTCTTCCACGGTCATCGGTTGATCGAACGACACGTCTCCGTATATAATCGGTGGCTTGACACAACGGGAGCCGTAGGACTGCACCCACCCGTTTTGTGTAAAGGCAAAGCCTTTCAGCTTTTCGCCAAAAAATTCAACCATGTCGGTCCGCTCAAATTCCCCGTGTACAAGCACATCAATGCCGATGTCCTCCTGAATATCAATCCATTCTTTGATTTGCTGCTGAATGAATGTCCGGTACTGCTCGGCAGACCATTCCCCTCTGCGATAGTGCAGGCGGGCTTTGCGAACCTCAGCTGTTTGCGGGAAACTGCCAATCGTCGTGGTAGGCAGTGGAGGCAGATTCAGCTTGTCCTGCTGGATCACACGACGCTCAGCGAAGGGAACGCTGCGTGACTGCGGCTCTTTCGCCAGTAGAGCCGCCATATCGGCCGCGGTCTGTACTCGTGCCGCCGAGCTGTTGAAACGAGCTACCGCGTCCGCACTCTGCTCAAGTTTGGCAAGTGCCGAGGGTTCGCGTTTGCCAAGCGCAGCGGTCAAAGCTGCGATTTCTTCCAGCTTTTCATCGGCAAAGGCCAGCGCTTGCACCAGGTCTGGGTCCAGCTTATGCTCTGCTTCCAGACTGACTGGCACATGCAGCAGACTGCATGATGGCTGTACGATGAGCTGGGCGGCGGTTGTCTGTTTCGCCAGCTGTCCAAGCAGCACAGCTACGTCGTTCAGATCGGAGCGCCATATATTGCGCCCGTCAATAACACCAGCGGCCAGCGTTTTGCCTGCGGGGAAGCCATGCCGGAGCACATGTTGAAGGTTTTCGCCATCATCATGTACAAAATCCAGACCTAATCCCTGTACCGGGAGCGTGGACAGGTGCTCATAATGATCCAGACTGCCAAAGTAGGTTTGCAGCACGATATTTAAGGATGGAGCAGCCTCGGCCAAAGCTTCATAAGCCTCCTGAATAATGTCCAAATCCTCTGCCGGAAATGAGGTGGTCAGGACAGGCTCATCCACCTGCACCCACTGAACGCCTTCCGCAGCCAGCTCAGACAGGACGCGGGCGTACAGTGGCAGGAAGCTTCGTACAATGGCGGCCAAATCCTTACGATCATAGCCTTTGGACAGAGCAACGAACGAATAAGGACCGATCATGACGGGTTTACCTTCAATGCCCAACTCCTGTTTCGCTTCACGATAAGCCTGCAACGGCTTATTCTCGGTGAACACCGGGGTTGCATTCGCCAATTCCGGTACGATGTAGTGGTAATTGGTATTCAGCCATTTGGTCATTTCACTGGCGGTGGCACCCTTTTGTCCACGGGCTATCCCGAAATAGACGGACAGAGGAACAGGCCCATCGGGACGGTAGTTGAACCGTTCCGGCACCAGACCGAACATCACGGATGTATCCAGCATGTGATCGTAATAGGAAAAGTCTCCGACTGGAATTCGATCAATTCCCTTGTCACGCTGCTTGCTCAGATGCTCCAACCGCAATCGTTTCATCTCGATATGCAGTTCACTTTCATCCATGCTGCCTTTCCAGAAGCGTTCCAGTGCTTTCTTCCATTCCCGGTTCCCGCCGATACGCGGATATCCCAGGTTACTGCTGATCAAGCCGGGCAATTCAGGCAATTCGGTTAATGACATGTACTTTTCCTCCCAGGCTGGTAGCCAGTTTATTTTTGCGTACAAAAAAAAGACATTCCTCCCCGGGGTAAAAATGAATAGGGGAAAGAATGCCTCCGTTATTTAAAAATAAAAATTCGGCGACGGCTCTTAACACCTCCCTATCTCCCGTAGGTACTTGCGATGTTGTTGAAATAGGCAGGTCTCCTGACTTACGAATCATGACTTTCAGCGCTCCTTCCCGGTCTGTGGACCAGTGGGTGTATCAACAGCTGAAAATTCCCCGTTTACAGTGGCGGGACCGCGCCGGACTTGCACCGGCTTCCCTTTTAAGCCTGAACTGAATAGAACAGACACCTATCTCCAAGCTATGCGATTATGGTATGACGAATAATTATGCACTCGTATACTTGTTCACCATCATAAGTGAAACTTGCGGGATGCGCAATAGAAACTCCGTTTGAACCTGCAATGAAACGATTAAGTTCATGGAAGCACATTCAAGTTTATTAAAAGCGTTCTGCTCATCAGTACGCTATCCCGTGTTCCCGATCTGAAGCACCTTGAAGCACCGCTCTTGTCAATTACACGCAAAAAAAGACAAGTCCTCCCATAGGGAAAGGACTCGTCTTAAGGCATAACAACTCATGCGAGTATAACATCGCCTCAGGCTAATGTAACGGTAGATCCTGCCAGAATGCTGGCCTTCACATCAACCAGTCGCTGATTGCGGCTGCCTCGGAAGGGAAGAGTCAGATCCTTTTGCTGTTCTACAAAGGGACCGTCCACAACCACATCGCACAGCAGTGCCAACTCCCGCCGGGCCTGATCCGTAAGCAGTTCTTCGTAGACGAAGCCCGTATAGGCCCACACGGTTTGGTCAGGGCAGGCTGCGCGGAAGTCGCGCACAAACTGCGAGCATTCCGCTGCCGAGAAAAAGGGGTCTCCGCCGCAAAGGGTTAACCCGTCCAGCAATGGATTATCGGCGATGTCACGGATAACCTCCTGCTGCCGCTCCGGTGTGAACGGTTCGCCTGAACGGAAGCTCCAGGATGCCGGATTGAAGCAGCCGGGGCAGGCATGGCGGCAACCGCTAATGAACACAACGGTGCGCAGGCCGTGTCCTTCGTTCAGAGATTCCGGAATGTAGCCGCATAAATTCACCGATGCTTCACCCGGTCACGTACCTCGGCTTGTTTTGCGGCGTTGAACCGGACGGTATAATCACCTGTCAGATATCCGGTTACCCGGCGCAAGCGCTGAAAATGCGTATGTTCCTCATCAGCACCGCAATGGGGACAGCTTGTCCCGATAATGCCCTCGTAGCCGCATTCCGGGCAGCGATCTACGGGATGATTGATGGAGAAGTACCCAATGTTTTGATGAAGCGCATATTGTACAATTTTAAGAAACGCCTCCGGGTTATTCCGCGCATTGCCATCCAGCTCAATGTACGAAATCGCGCCAGCGTTGCACAGGTTATGAAATGGGGCTTCGAGGCTGATTTTACGGGCAGCCGGAAGCGTGTAATACACAGGAATGTGAAAAGAATTCGTGTAATATTCACGATCATTCACATCGGGAATGACACCGAAATCCCGCTGATCCAGCAACGTGAATTTACCGGACAGACCCTCGGCAGGCGTAGCGAACAGCGTAATGTTCAGGTTATGCAATTCACTCATCCGATCGCAGTAGACACGCATGGAAGCTATGATTCGCTGCGCCTCGCGGTATACAGCGTCATCCTCCCCGTGGTGTTTGCCGTACAGTGCCTTCATGCACTCAGCCAACCCGATAAACCCGACCGACAGCGTACCATGCTTCAGTACGTTACCCACCTGTTCATCCGGCTCCAGCTTTTCTCCGCCTTCCCATACCCCTTCGCGCATCATAAAGTCTGAGGCCTTGGCCGGCTGGCTGGTCTGTATATGGTAGCGATGCATCAGTCCGTCCACGGCAATACGCAAAACCTCTTCCAGTCTGGTATCAAAGCCATCCCGGTCAGGTGCCTTGCGCTTGCCTGTGCAAATGCCGTATTCAATGCCAAGACGCACCAGATTAATCGTATTGAATGAGAGATTACCCTTGCCGCTCTGACAGTTTCTGCCAAAACGGTCAGCAATGGTGCGGGTGCGGCAGCCCATCGTCGCAATAATGGTATCCGGATCATCTGCGCGGTAATAGGGCAGGTTGAAGGTAGCATCCACATTGACAAAATTGGGATACATACGTTTGCTGGAGCATTCTACTGCCCGCAGGAACAAGTCATAGTTGATATCCCCTTCTGCCTGATTAATTCCTTTTTTGCATTGGAAAATATGCTGTGGGAAAATAGGGGTTTCCCCGCTGCCCAAGCCGCGAATAGTGGCCTCCAGCAATGATTGCGTAACAAGCCGCCCTTCAGCAGAAGTGCACATACCGTAATTCAGTGATGTGAACGGAATTTGCCCGCCTGCCCGACTGCTCATGGTATTCAGGTTATGAATAAGGGATTCGGCGGCCTGCCGGGTTTCCGTCTCTGTTTCTTCCCGTGCAAATGCGTATGAACGAGGGCATGCCTCCTGTAATAGGCTGTTGGCTAAATGTAATTCGTCATCAGGCAGAGCGGGCTCTATTTCTTCTCCGAACAGGCGGAGTCCCTTACGCAGATGCTTGCGGAAAGACCGGGCCACGAATGGAGCGAGATCCCAATCTATTTTATTAGCAGAAACGCCTCCAAATTGGCTGTTTTGCTGAGACTGGAATATGATTGCCACCAGTGCCATAGCAGACATAATGGTTTGCGGTGTGCGCACAGAGCCGTTGCCTGTATTAAAACCGTCTTGCAACAAGCGACCAAAAGGAATAAAGATACAGTTCGTAGTCCCGAGCGCATATTGGTCCAAATCGTGAACATATACATATCCACGGTCAATCGCGTCCGTCAGTTCAGACGGAAGCACACGTAGGCGTGCATACCACTTGGCGTACTCGGAACCGAGCTTGCTCATTTTGCCGCTGAACGATTCTCCATTCAAATTTGCATTCTCCCGTAGCATGTCCAAATCCTGTGCCCCAATGACCCGTTCGCCGATGTCATATAATTGATGTTCCTCCAACACCTTCATCGCAAAACCCTCCATATAGTAAAATATATATTATTCTCCCAAAAACAACATATTGACGATATCGTGTACTAACCAATTGTTTCAGTCTATATATTGTATATATGGATGGATGGAGCGTATGTGACTATTGTCACGTCGATAGGGAGGAGAACGCACAAAAAAGTCAGGTGAAAGTTAGGAACACATCAACAAATACGCTCCTTATTCTACACCTGACGATCGAATATTTGACAGAAAACAATAGGATGGAAATCCATTGGATCTGAGTATTTTTTGTAATAAATTACTGAATAATTTAAAGCAGCTTTTTCAGTTGGGACACCCGGCCTTGTGAGATATCGAGCATTTCGGCATATACCTTTTGCGGCAGGTTGGGATGTTCCTGAATCAGCTTTCGGAGCTTTTTTACCATTTCTCCTTGCTGGACTCTGGATTGCTTGGGCTGCCAGGTTGTATGGTTACGAACCGGCTTGGTATGTTCTTGAGCCTGGATGGCTTCGGTGCTAGTGGGATGTACATGTTCCTCTGTCTTTAATACCTGAATGCAATCGGCGCAAATAAAGCTATCACGAAAATAAGTCAAATGATCAACTGCGCCGCAAAATTTGCAGGATACACCTGTATATTTCCTTAATACAAATCCTTCTTCATTCACGAAAAATTCGAGCGAATCACCAATATTGATATCCATCGTGGTGCGCATTTCCTTGGGAAGCACGATTCGCCCCAATTGATCCAGAGGCCGTGTCATTCCGGTATTTTTCATAAACCTTTCCTCCTTCGATTGTATATCCTGATTATACCAAAAAATATTATTTTTTGCTTTGTTTATTGAAGAAAATATACAATTTTTTTATGCATTTATCATATACCTTCACATGTATCGCCGGGGGCAGAAGATGGTTTATAATATAAATATCGACTGTTGGAGTAAGAGGCTGTGAAGTATCGTGGCCTCTCCCTAATCCGGTAAGTGCTTTACCGCCTACAGTTGAACATTTTTCAGGGTTTTAGAATTCTTTGAAATGATCTCAACTTGTAAGGAAGATGACTATGAAAAGCAACAAAATCTCAATGAAGGAAATTGCACAATTAAGTGGAGTTTCTGTAGCAACCGTTTCCAGGGTCATCAATGAGAACGGGCGTTATTCGGATGAAACCCGTCAAAGAGTGATGGACATTATAAGTAAGTATCAATACGAGACGAACAGTATTGCGAAAAGCTTGCGTATGAACAAATCACAGACAATCGGTGTGCTGGTGCCCGACATTAACAACGAATTCTTTTCGGTGATCGTACAGGAAATTGAAAGGTTTTTTTTCGATCTGGGCTATTCGACGATTATTTGCAACACAGCCAAGAGCGCCGAAAAAGAAAAAGAATATTTGAAAATATTGGACAGTAAAATGGTCGATGGTCTGGTTTGTATATCTGGTCAGGAGGAAGTGCTGACAGATGTATTAAAACGGAAGATACCTATTGTATGTATTGACCGCCGTCCAAAGATTGACTCTAACGTTGCTTTTATAGCATCTGATCACTATGCTGGCGGGTTTATGGCAACCGAAGAGCTCATTCAAAAAGGGTGTCGTCGCATTTTGGTACTCACTAAACAGCAAAACCTTTCATCCGTGAATGAACGTTTGAACGGGTTTAGTGATGCGATGTTAAAGCACAATCTCATGCTAGGTAAAGAGCAATATGTTGCTATTCATAGCGATCATAACAACCTGGATGCAGCTAAACAAAAGGTGCAGCAGTTGATTGAAAACAAGATGAAGTTTGACGGTATTTTTGCTACCAATGACTGGCTGGGACTGGGTGCCTTGCTTGCTTTGCAGGAAAATGGGATACAAGTTCCCGACGAGGTTAAAATTGTGGGCTTTGACAATGACACGATTTCCAAGTACTGCAATCCTCCTTTGACGACCATCAATCAGGATAAGGCTGCTTTGGCAGATAAGGCCTGCGGCATTTTGCTGGAGATGATTGAAGGGAAGACGCCAAGTGGTGAGCAGCAGCAATTGTTGCCGGTTAGTTTGGTGGAAAGACAGACAACTTAATGGAGATCAAGATCAAGTAATGACATGAGTGATAGAAGGAGTGCTTCGGCGTTGTTGCTGGGGTCCTCCTTTTTCGTTATGATATATTAAAACGCTTTCATACACCTTTTCATCATATTTTGATTGGGATAAGGAGATGACGGATATGAGTCATGAAACAACGGATTTAGAATATCTTTTTCAAAATCCGAAGCTTCATCTGGACGAACGTGTACGGGATTTGGTGTCTCGGCTAACCTTGGAGGAAAAGATTGAATCCATGCTGCAATATCAGCCTGCCATTGAACGATTGGGAGTCCCCGCCTACAAGCATGGTACGGAAGCAGCACATGGTATAGCCTGGTTGGGAGAGGCGACTTCATTTCCGCAACCTGTGGGGTTGGCTTGCACGTGGGATACGGAACTGATGCGACAAGTCGGCTCGGTTATTTCGGATGAAGCGCGTGTATACTACCGCCGTGACCCGGCGCTAAACGGACTGACGTTATGGGCACCAACCGTAGATATGGAGCGTGATCCGCGCTGGGGGCGTAATGAGGAAGCGTATGGAGAAGACCCGTATTTGACGGGAGAACTGGCAAAGGAATTGGTCAAAGGCATACAGGGTGATCATCCGGTATATTTGAAAGCGGGTGCGACATTAAAGCATTTCCTCGGAAACAATAACGAGGTGGACCGGGGAAGTGATTCCTCCAGCATAGACCCGCGAAACCTGCGTGAATACTATCTGAAAGCCTTTGAGAAGCCTTTTACGGAAGGCAAAGCCCAGTCCATGATGACCTCTTATAACCTGATTAATGGGACACCTGCTACGTTGTATCACGGTGTTAACGATATTGTCAGGGACGAATGGGGAATGGACGGCTTTGTGGTCAGTGATGCCGGTGATGTGATGGGGATCGTAAAGAATCATCAGTATTATGACTCCCACACGCCGGGTGTGGCTGAATCTATTCGCGCGGGGATCGACAGCATTACGGATGATGCGGATTTGTCCAAGCAGGCCATTCGTGATGCTTTGGCGCAAGGAACCCTGCAAGAAACGGATCTGGATCAGGCGTTGTTCCATACATTTCGTGTTCGCTTTCGTCTGGGGGAATTTGATCCGGCGACAGACAATCCCTATGCCTTGATCGGGGAAGAGGCCCTGATGACAGAGCAAGCCCGTGAACTGTCCTTGCGTGCAGCGAGGGAGCAGATCGTATTACTGAAAAATGAGCACAAGCTCCTGCCGCTGGACCCTATGGGGTGCGGCAAGGTGGCGGTGATCGGGGCACTCGGCAATGAGGTATACCGCGACTGGTATTCCGGTACTCTTCCATATCGGGTGACACCGTTGGAAGCGATTCGCGCCAAGCTGGAAAGCGAAGGCGGGCAGGAGCGCGTCGTATACCGCGATGCCAAGGATCGTGTGACCTTCGCGGCGGTGACTGACGGAGCGAAGCTTACGGTCAATTCTTCCGGTGATATGCGGCTGTCCCTTGATGCCGAGCCGACGATTTTGACCGTGAGCAATTGGGGCTACGGTAGCGTCACGTTGACCGACGAGCGTTTGGGCACCTATGTGACGAGCGATGAGGAGACGCTTCGTGTGACGGCTAAGGAAGCATATGGCTGGTATGTCAAAGAAGTCTTCGGGGTGACTCCTGTTGAGAACGGAGGTAGTCTGTGGACGACCTGGAACGGCAAGCCTGTGATCACAGGGCCAGAGGGCACATTGAAGGTAGCCGAGGCTGCGAGTTCCGTGCCTAACGCAGTAACGGGCGACGGGACGATGGCTTCGATAGCCCCGGAAGTAGATACAGCTTTCCGGGTAGATACAGTGTCAGATGGTGTAGCGGAAGCGATAGCCGCTGCCCAAGCGGCAGATACGGCAATCGTATTCGTCGGCAATCACCCGCTGATTAACGGCAAGGAAGAGAATGACCGTCCGGGTCTTGAACTGGCAGCATCCCAACAGCGGCTCATTGAGGAAGTGTATCGGGTAAACCCAAATACCATTGTGGTTCTGACGGGCAGCTATCCGTTTGCCATCCCTTGGGTGCAGGAGCATATTCCTGCTATCGTATACACGTCTCATGCCGGGCAGGAGCATGGCACAGCAATTGCAGATGTGTTGTTTGGGGATTATGCGCCAGCGGGCCGTTTGAATATGACATGGTATCAAGCGGAGGATCAATTGGGTGATATCAAGGATTATGATATTATTCGCGGCGGACGTACCTACCAATATTTTGAAGGTGAACCCTTGTACGCATTCGGCCACGGTTTGACGTATTCTCCATTTGAGTACAGCCATGTGCGTACAGATGCCCAAGCGCCCGATACGAACGATAGCTCTGTCACTGAAGGTAGCGTCAACTCTCTTGCTACACTTGATGCCTCGGATACTCTGAAAGTGTGGGTGGATGTGACCAATCAGGGCATAACCGCCGGGGAAGAGGTTGTACAATTATATGTGCGGTCCGGGGCCTCGCGGGTCAAGCGACCGTTGAAGACGCTTTGCGGATTCCAGCGTATTCGTCTGGAGCCGGGCGAGACGCGAACGATTACATTTACGGTGCGGGTAAAGGACTGGGCAATTTGGGATGTCACACGGGATCGCTATTGTGTTGAATCAGGCGAATATACATTGCTGGCAGGCGCTTCTTCAGCGGATATCCGGCTGGAACAACGGGTTCACGTTCGAGGCGAAGCTATTCCACCTCGCCAAGTCGGACAAAGCATCCGCGCTGAAAACTTTGATGATTGCTCTGGTATTCTGCTGGATGAAAGCAAGGAGCAAAAGGAGGCCTGTGTTCGTCCGCGCTCACCTCAGCGTCCCGGCTGGATTGCCTTTCACGGCGTCGAGTTGGGAACGGCGGGTGTGACCCAACTTCAGTGCCGCGTGTCAGGCAATCGCAGTGATGCGGCGCTGGAGCTTCGCTTGGATGCACCGGATGGCGAAGCTGTAGCACGTATGAACGTCGGTGATACGGGAGGGGCACAAGCATGGGTTACCCTTTCCGAAGTACTGGATACAGTCACAGGTACACGTGATGTGTACCTGTGGTTAAGTGGTGAAGTGCGACTGAGTCACTTTGCTTTACGCACTTCGATTACAGCGGATTCCGGCCTTCAGGCTTGAACTTGCTTTCTACTTCACGTACAATGCATTCAACGAAGTTTCTACAGCTTAGGGGTGTCATTTCATTTGAATAGTGAGAAAAGACTACGCACCGCAACGCCCAAATGGCTTGGAATCGCGGTCAAGGCGCTTGTCTATTTGGAAAAGCATGGAGAACTGTGTGCCAGCGCTTCCATTGCCCGCTCCATTGACTGCGAAGTAACCTTGGTGCGCAGGGTGCTGACGCGACTTGTACAGGCAGATTTAATTGCGGCACGCGAAGGCCGTGAGGGGGGCTATGTGCTTACCCGCTCGGCAGATCATATTACACTCGCCGATATATACCACGCCATTGAAATATGCGATCCGATTTTTCCCGGCATGATGCATGAGCCGCAGAGCAGCCCTTTTTGCGAGGGTTTGGCGACAGCCGTATCGGAAATTGTAGCCGAGAGCGAACGCCGGATGCTGGAAGTATGGGAATCCCATACCCTGGCTTCGCTTGCCAAGCGTACCACGCTGGTGGTGGGCGGTTGTCATCGTGAAGGCAAGGATGCCAAGGCTTCTTCCAAAGGGGATTAACACATTTTTTTCAAACGGATAATAGCCGATACGACTCTTCCGAGAGAGGGTTGTATCGGCTATTTCTGTAGGGGTACTCGTATTGTGCGCAATCGTAAATGAAAAAGAATGCCCCGGCTTTATACCTGATAGGAGCAGACCCGATTACGCCCTGCATTTTTAGCTTCGTATAGTGCTTTATCCGCCTGTTCCAGCAAAGCAGCCCCGGACATATCCTCCCCGGTATCGGGAAAGGTCGTTACACCGATAGACACCGTGACTTTAAGAACAAGCCCGTCCGATAAAACGAACTCGTACTGATCTACCCCGCCAAGGATCTGATTCGCTATGCGTAACGCTTGCCGGAAAGCACAATTCGGCAGAAGTACGGTGAATTCCTCTCCGCCGCTGCGGGTTACCACATCAGAGGAGCGACATTTGTCCATCAAAATCTGACCAAGCTGACGCAGCACCGCATCCCCGGCCGCATGACCGTAGGTATCGTTCACTTCCTTAAAATGATCAATATCCAATACAAGTACAGATAGATGCTCATGACGTTGACGAGCTTGAGGAAGCTGCTCTTCCAATGAAAATTCGAGCTGTCTTCTGTTGCTTAAATTGGTGAGATGATCTGTATAGGAGGTATGCTCCAGACGAAGTAACAGCTCATTGGAGGTATTGATGGACTCAGCAATGATGTACAGAAGAAATCCGCCTGCCATAGAAACAACAAAATGGAGTGGATAAACGTCCAGAACATCATTAATATCATTCAAATTAATTGTGAGAGAGCAGAAAATAATGCCCAAAGCGAAAACGTTCATCATCATCATCTTCGTTAAACGTGACCAGGACAGATGTGACAGTAAAGCGCAACCCAGGCCCACGAGCATCATAAAGAAAGCCCCCACAATGGCTTGAGTGGTGATACCAAACAGCATTAATCTGCCTAAGCATATAAATAGGGTAGCCATGAGTGTTGCCGGTCCGCCAATGTAAGCTGCCGTAGCTACGATGGCCAGATGACGAAGATCGGCAATTGTATTAAAACCCACTGGGAACGAATAGTACATCAAGATAATGCCATAGCATCCAAATAGAGCGCCACCGATCCAATGAGCCTTGCGTTTTAAATTTTGGAGACGTATTTTATATCTTTGCGATATGAGACCGGTTATATACAGAAAGGTGACAAGAATACAGGTATTTACAAAAAACGTACTAAACAAGATGCTAACCCTCCCGAGAGGCATATTACTTCATTTTATCAAAAAAAATGTCATTAAGCTTGAAAATGAAGAACTTTATTGAAATTTAATACGTTAGCGTGGATTATAGCGTTTCAGGCATAGGACCAGTGCATAACTGGGAATAGATTGAGCATACTCCAAACATACAAAAATAAGGAAAAATGGGTGGTGTCTATCGCTGCCTTTCTGGAGATGAGGTTTGCTCATGATTCGCTATCCCTATCGCAAACATAGCAAAAAGTCGGGTGCGGACAAGAAAATTGGGAACTCGAATAGTGGAAGTTCTTCGCGTTCTTTAAAGATTGAAGCTAATGTGGAAACCAACTTACAGCAGATTAAGGAATTGACCTCAGACAGTCCTGATTTTATGGTCCGCCACTTTGCTTTGGGTCTAAAGGCGAGCGTGCCTGCCGCGGTTGTCTTTCTGGATAGTATGGTCAAAACGGATGCAGTGAATGAACTCGTCATGAAGTCGTTGCTTAGCGGCCCCTTCGCCGAGGTAGCTGCGGAGGAAGAAAGCGCAGACGGGCTGTACAAACGGATACAGGGACATGCGCTTTCGCTGGGTGAGGTGAAGGACTGCGATGATTGGAATACCATGATGGAGCATCTCCTTATGGGAGACACGATCATTTTACTGGAAGGCTGTGAAAAAGCCATCTCGTGCGGTACACACGGAGGAGAGGCGCGGGCGGTCAACGAGCCAACCACACAGTCTGTCGTCAGGGGATCGAAGGATGGGTTTGTGGAATCCCTGTTCACCAATGTATCGCTGGTCCGCAGGAGGATTAAAAGCTCGGATCTTACACTGGAGATATTCAAGGTAGGAAGCACCTCCTTAACAAACGTCGCTATGCTGTATATGAAGGATATTGCGGATCAAAGCGTTGTGAAAGAGGTTCGCAGACGGGTGGAATCCATCAATATTGACGCGATATTCGAATCCGGCATGGTGGAAGAGATGATACAGGACCATAATCTCACCCCTTTTCCAACCATCTATAACTCGGAAAGACCGGATACGGTCAGCAGCAACATTATGGAGGGACGGGTGGCATTGATCGTGGATGGCACCCCGTTTGTGCTGGTGATGCCTACGGTATTTGCCCAATTTTTTCAGAGTTCTTCGGATTATGCGGAGCGCTACGATATGGCGACCGTCGTCCGGCTTATCCGATATATCAGCTTTATCATTCTGATCTTGGGGCCTTCTCTCTACATTGCCTTAACCACCTACCATTATGAAATGATACCCACCCCGTTGCTCATCAGCTTGCTGGCTCAGCGGGAGTCCGTCCCTTTTCCGGCGTTTCTGGAGGCGTTTGTTTTGGAAATCACCTTTGAGATATTGCGTGAAGCCGGTATTCGAATGCCGCGTGTGGGCGGGCAGACGGTATCCGTAATCGGTGCGCTTGTATTGGGACAAGCGGCCGTGGAGGCGGGGATTGTGACTCCGTTGCTTACGATTGTGGTCGCGCTGACCGGGATTGCCAGCTTTGCCATTCCAGCCTATAACATGGCGGTGGCCGGAAGACTGTTTCGTTTTGCTTTTATGGTGCTGGCTGCGGTTATGGGTCTGTATGGCATTACATTAGGGTTGATTGCACTAATCGCTCACATGAATAGCCTGCGCTCCTTCGGCGTGCCCTATATGTCTCCCTTTAGTCCCTTCGTGCTGGAGAGTCAAAAGGATGCCGTATTGCGGCTTCCATCCTGGATGATGCGGAAACGGCCTGAAAATATTACATCAGCGAATCCAAACCGTATGAAGGGGCAAGAGGACACCCCCGCTGCCAACAAAAGCACACCGATGCAGGAGGGGGGAGCCCATGGCGCATCAGGCGAAGAGGAATGAACGAAGTGCAGTAACCGTCAAATGGAGAATGTGGGTACTGGGTTTGGTGGGGCTAATACTGATTCCTCTTCTATCCGGTTGCTGGGATTCAGTAGAGCTGAACCAGAGAGCGGTGGTAGCAGCTATAGGCATTGATGTGGATGGGGAATCGGATTATGAGGTTTCCCTACAGGTCATCGTAGCAGATGAAATTGCCGGGGCCAAAGCCAGAGGTGACACTCCTGTCGTTCTGTTTCGGCAGAAGGGGAACAGTCTTTTTCAGGCCATTCGCAAAGCTTCGCAGAAGGTTCCACGGGAAATTTCTCTGGCCCATGCGAGGCTGGTGGTCATTGGAGAAAAGCTGGCCCGCCGTGGAATCGGCGATACGCTGGATTTTTTGGAACGGTATACGGAGGCACGGTTGACCATGAAAATGCTGGTAGCGCGCGGTGAGACGGCAAAGGATGTACTGGCAATGATGACCGCCATCGGCCGTATTCCGGCTAATGATATCTCGGGGAAGCTGGAAACCTCTCAGCGTCTGTACGCCGGGAATTACGCAGTGAGTTTGGACGATGTCATTCGCAGTATGGAGATTAAGGGCGGTGGGCCTGTCCTTACGGGTGTAGAAGTGGAAGGGGATTTGGAAAAGGCACCTCAAAAATCCAATGTGGACAGCATTCTACCGGAGGCTATTGTGGGCATTAAAGGTATGGGGGTGTTCCAGAAGGGTCGCCTCATCCAATGGGTGGACAATGAAAATGCCATTGGGATGTCCCTAGTGAACAACAAGGTGAAAAGCGGTGAAACGACGCTCCGTTGCGGTCAGAAGAATGAAATCATCGGGATCAACACCTTGTTTTCCAAAACACATATACACAGTTTGATGGAACAGGGAGAGCCTGTGTTTTTAATTGACATTAAACAAACCGGAGCGGTAGAGGAAGCCGAATGTCTGATTGACCTGAAAAGTCCGCAAGTAATGAAAAGCTTACAGGAGCAATGGAGGAAGGAAACCGAAAAAATTGTGTATTCGGCTATCAGGGAAATTCAGCGCACTCGTAGCGATGTCCTCGGTTTTGGCAATGAGCTGGAGAAAAGCCACCCTGAACAATGGAAGAAGCTCTCTACCCAGTGGAGTCGACATTTTGCAGAGAGTACTGTTCGGGTTCATGTTACCTCGGTACTCAAGCATTCCCAGGCACGGACGAATCCCTACTCAAGGGGAGAATCAGATTAATGATTAGGGGAAGGAGGGAACGCCGATGAAAAAAGTGCAAGTGGACGCAATAGAGATGATCGCCTTAATGGTGCTATTTGAATTGGGGACGACTGTGATGTCTATTCCCGGCAGAGATGCTGGCAAGGATGCATGGCTGGTGATTCTCATAGCTATGGGTTTTGGCGCCCTTCTTTTCTTATGCTATGGTACCCTTCATCGGCGCTTCCCCGAACTTGTGTTGACACAGTACAGCCAAAAGATCATAGGCAGAAAAGCAGGAAGTGTGCTTGCTTTTCTGTATATTTTGTTTTTTCTGTACGGAGGGTCGCGTGATCTAAGAGATAGCGCAGTTCTGATTGCCAACCGGACTCTCCAGCATACACCGTTAACTGTCATTAGCGTCTTGATGATCGGTCTGGTGATGTATGTGATGTACTTGGGGATCGAGGTCGCGGGCCGGACGGCGATTTGGCTGCTGGCTCTTATGCTGCTGCTGGGTTTCATTACGAACATCATGCTTCTGTTATCCGGCATTGTAGACTGGAGGAATTTTCTTCCCATAGCCCAGCATGGCTGGCAGCCGATATGGAAAGAAATCTATTCCCAAGCCATCATGCTGCCGTTCGGCGAGATGGTTACGTTTACGATGATTCTTCCTTCATTAAAGAAGGACTTTCGTGCCAATGGTGTCGGTATTTCCGCTGTGTTGCTAGGGGGGACAATCCTGTCCATGATTGCGCTGGTAAATGTGCTGGTTCTGGGAGAGGATGTGTTCCAACGAGCAGTGTACCCGATACTTTCGATGATCAGTAAGGTGGAAATATCGGACTTTATCGACAGGGTGGATGTCATCGGGGTCATGACTGTAATTATTTTTGATTTTTTCAAAATCTTTATCTTTTATTATGCGGCGGTCAGGGCAGCAGAGGATGTACTGCGTATCCCTTACCGTAAATTGCTGCTTCCATTCGGGCTTATTATGCTCATATCTTCGGTACTGATGGCCCAAAGCTATCAAGAACATATTACAACAGGCGAGTTTGTGCTGAAGTGGATGTTTCCTGCATTTTCAGTGCTGTTTCCTCTCTTGCTACTTGTCGTGTCAGGATTCCAAAAGACAGGAAGCAAAAAAGGGAAGGAGAATGTATCATGAGTCATCGTCGTGAACAGGAAAGGCACGTCAGCACAGGGCAAATAGTTATTCTTATGTTCCACTTTCTCCTGGGTAACGCGGTCATCATTAACATGGATAGTGAAATTGAACGGGATACATGGATTGTTCAGCTCGTCGCGATAATCGCCGGAATGATATTGTTCCGAATGTACAGCTATACGGCTGAAATGTTTCCTGGGAAGCCTCTGACAACCTATGCTCGTGAATTGATCGGACGTACGGGAGGCACAGCGATGGGGCTGTCATACATTTTGTTTTTTATGTTTTTGACCAGCCGAAGCCTGCGCGATGAGACAGAGCTGATTCGTATTTCTGTGCTGGAAAAGACGCCGAGCCTGATCGTGGCTTTTTTGATGATTTTATGTGTGATCTATGTCCTCTGGCTTGGTTTCGAAGTGTTGGCACGTACAGGTCAAGTGCTGCTTGTTGTAGTGATGCTGGTCATTTTTTTAGGCAATACGTTACTCATCATATCGGGGAGCATCCATCTGGATGAGCTGATGCCCGTGATGATCGATGGTGTTAAGCCTGTGATTAGTTCAGTTGTTCGGGAACATTTGGCGTTTCCGTTCGGGGAGATGATTTGCTTCATGATGTTTATCCCCTGTGTGAAGAAGCCGTCGCAGATGACCGGGGCAGGCTATGTGGGAATTATTGCAGGTGGCCTCGTTTTGGCTGAAGCTGCGATATTAAATGTGACGGTTATGGGCACCAGCATCACGGAGCGATCCATCTTCCCCCTGCTGAGCACGTTTGCGAATGTACAGCTTTCAGAGTATCTGCAACGTTCGGATGTGATTATCCTGATGTCTATGATCATTGGTGATTTTTTCAAAATCGCCCTGTTCTTCTATGCCGTTGTGATAGGGATCTCCGATATCTTTGGACTGGCTTACCGTAAAACATTGCTTTTCGCCGGGTTCATTGTTTTGCTATGGTCTCAGATAGAAACGCCCAGCTTGAGCGAGCATCTTGCCTTTGGGCGGCTCACCTTTATTTATATTCACCCGTTATTTGTTTACTTCTTTCCCTTGCTGCTCCTGTTGGCTGCTCTTTTCCGACGAAGCAGAGCCAGAACCAGGGGAGGGAGCGGGGACTTTCAGAAACCGTAACCACTGTGAGAAAAAGAAGTGCAGCACATGTCTGATTTGCTTTTTGCCCACAGATATGAAAATGAGCAGCAGCATGCCTGCCAGGACAATGTATTCGGAAGGCCGCATGGTGTGAAAAGCTGATAAAGTAGCCTCCCAAGGAGTTCGACTACCGAATAGCCAGTTCACCAGCAGGTTCGTTCCGAGCATGAGCAGCAGGAAGAGCGTGAATATCCATAGCATTTTCATAAAATATACCTCCGGTCTGTATGAGCTGAATGTATGCCACGTATACATTGTGATGCAAAGTGGCTCAATTTATCCGATCCCATTGACTTGGAATGAATTAGGATTTATACTTATTCTAAATTGATTTATTGTTGTAATTATAAATTGAGAATAAATATAATCTGCGTTCGTTAAGGGAGATGCGGTATGAGAACTTTAAATTTAACTTCGCAGCGCCAAGCGGTATATGATGTGGTTCGTGAGGCCCACGATCATCCTACCGCAGCCGATGTTATGAATCGGTTGATGGAGCGCGGATATAATCTTGCCTATGGAACGGTATATAATTCGCTACGTTATTTAACAGATAAGGAATTGATCCGCGAGTTGAAGCTGGGGGAAGCTGCCAGTCGTTATGACGGACGAATGGATGATCATCAGCATATTATTTGTCAGGTATGTGGACGGGTAGATGAAGTGATGAGCGAGGTTCCACATGATTGGATCGAGACGGTTGCGCATGAAACGGGATATACCATCGCCCATGCCCATGTCGTATTCGGAGGAGTGTGTAAGGAATGCCAAAGCAAGCGAATCAAATAACGAATCGTTTCAAAGCAGCCGAGCTGCCTAAACGGGTGAAGGGTAACTGGACAACGATGTTATCCGCTCCCTCCGCCCCTGCGTTACAGACGGTTCCTTCTAATGAGCCGTTGTACTGCCCGACTACACGCCGCATCGTTCTGATCAGCTCGGTTCCGGGTGTCGTTCATGGTTTGGTACGTACGTTGTCAGACGCGTGCTTTGATGTGATGGTGTTCCATCGCTGGGAGCCTGAAGTACAACGTCATCTGGGAAGCGATCTGCTGATTTACGATTTGACCGCTACTGATACACGGAGTGAATTACTGGATATCCGTAATCGTCTTGAGGCGGAACAGATGAAAGATACACCCGTCATGTATGTGATTCAGGATCGGATGGCTGTTCGTGCGCATGAGCTGCTTCCTTCCGAAGAGGTGCTGGTATGGCCGCTGGCTTCTAATCATATGGTGCATGATATTGAACGGATGATTGTACGTCATCCGGCAGCTTCCCGTCAGGCAACGCAAGGTAGTCGTCGTACGGTGTTCAAGGACATCTGGATTGACCGTGATAAAATGTTAGTATATAAAGAAGAGAATCAATTGAATCTGACCAAAACGGAATACGACTTGCTGTTGAAGCTGATGGATGCTCAAGGCAAAGTCATTTCTCGTGAGCAGATGATGCACGATATCTGGGAGACGGATTTTGTAGGCGGCAGCAATGTCGTGGATGTGCATGTCAAAAGCTTGCGCAAGAAGCTGGGCGACCGGCCAGCGGAGCCTGAATATATAGCAACGGTAAGAGGTGTAGGCTACAGATTGGCGGATTGAACGGAAGCTGATCAGCTATGAATTGCCGCCGGATGGAGACATTCGGCGGATGTATATAAGTCCCTTTGAAGAAACTGACATTAGGTGTGACGGTTGACTTTATCAGGATATATACACTACAATCGGTAGTGCGAGGTGCTTCTTATGAAACGACTGAATTTTAAAACTGGCGAAACCGGACTCAACCGTTTTTTCGGACCTCTGGAAGCCAAAATTATGGATATTTTATGGTCCACTTCGGATCGGAGCATCAAAGAAGTGCAGACCGCGTTGGAGGGGGATCGGGACTTTAATTTCAATACGGTGATGACCGTGATGAACCGTCTGGTGGAAAAGGGAATACTGAGCAAGAGTATACGTGGGAGAACGTCTTTGTATCGACCGGTTTTGAGCAGGGAAGAATTCAGGGATGAACAGTCCAAGGAGTTAAGCCACGAACTGGTGGATGAATTCGGCCCACTCGCTGTAAATCATATGATTGATGCTCTGGAGGTGGCCGATCCTATGCTGATCGAACGTCTGGAACAAAAAATTAAACAATGGAAAAAGGATATATAGACGATGTGGAAAACACGTTCTAAATTACTGTTTACAGCAGGCGCCTTTATTTCGGGTTTCGCCCTTATACAGATGGGTATGTACGCCGGGCAGCATATTTTCGGCTGGAAATTGGATTTTAACGTGTTTCAGATTTGTAGAAGTCTGTTGCAGAACTACGGAATTGGCTACATGGTGGATGCGCTCAGTGGACTCGTCTTTCTCACCTTTGGGATTGCCGGGGTAGAAGCGATACGACAGTGTATTGCCACAAGGGCGGCTTTCCGCAGGCTGCACCGGATGCGTGATTCGGTGCTTACGGAGGCTCTGGGTACACGATACCGCGACCTTGGAGCTGACCGGATTTGGGTCATTAATTACGCCAAGCCTGCCGCATTCACCATGGGCTTGTGGAAGCCACGTATTGTGCTGTCCTCGGCATTGCTGTCAGTACTGGACAAGCATGAGGAGGAGGCAGTTGTATACCATGAGGCGTATCATATGAAGCATTATGATCCGTTGAAGACCTGGCTGCTGCAAATGTGTGCTACATTGCTGTTTTATTTGCCTGTGCTGCGTCATATTACCAAGCTTTACAAGACAGCCCGCGAAATTTTGGCTGACAATGCAGCCATTAACCGAACAGGTTCACCGATGGGAATTGGAAGTGCATTGCTCAAACTGCTAAGTATGACGCCCGCCAATGCCCACCTGGTGAATTCCGCCGCTTGTTCCTCTTTTGCAGAAACGTCCATTAATTATCGGATCTCACGTATTTTGGACCCTCAGCAGGAGCCGGTAATCCAACTGCCCTGGCGTTCGATTATGTTTTCCGGTTATGTGCTGGTGATGCTGACGCTTATGTTTGGACTGGCGTTAATGTAGTTTGGCAAGTTACATCCTAATGGGTGGCGCTTTACGCGCTACCGATTATTGATATGTAATACACTACACATTGTAGTGTTTATTACCTAATCTGTACACAACCTAAAAGGAGATGAGCATATGAATCAAACACTTACGAATATTGGATTACTGTTGGTACGAATCTTTACAGGAGTCATTTTCAGTGTTCATGGATTACAAAAATTTCAGGGACTGGACGGAACCTCCGGCTTCTTCCAAAGTATCGGACTTCCTGGTTGGTTGGCTCCTGTGGTCGCTGCGGTTGAACTGGTTGGCGGTATTGCACTGGTACTGGGTATTGGAACACGACTTGCCGGAGCAGCATTGACCATCGTTATGATCGGTGTATTGCTGACTGCTAAAAAAGGACAGCCCTTTGGCTCAATTGAATTTGATCTGCTGGTTCTGTTCGCCAGTCTTCAGCAAGCACTTGTTGGTGGACGTTTTCTGGCGGTGGATCAGTTGTTTGGCCGTAAAAAGCCTGAAAGCAGTAACGTACAGGTCTAAATGATCATATAAACCGCGTCCTTAGTCTCAGGGCGCGGTTTTTTTGTTTTGCTCATTTACGAAAATTGGATGTAAATCATTTGCTTTATTTAACCGATATAACTTCCATCGAGTGTAATTTCAAAAACATAGCTTTTCAAGTAAAGGGGAAAAACACATGGAAAAAATGCAAAAGAGAAAAACCATTTGGACACTCAGGAACAAGCTGATTTTAGGATTTTTACTTGTTTTGTTGGTCCCGAGCTTAAGTATATCTATCGCGACTTATAATTCATCGTTTAATGCTATGGAGAAGCAGCTCTACAGCAGTGCAAATCAGGGAGTAGCGACGGCTAATTCGGTTATTGAATATGCACTTGCCAGTAAAATCAAAGATGTGGGTTATTTAGCTAAGGGACTCGACAGCTCCATGATTGATGGTCGAAACAGCCCGTTGATTCAGCCCAAGCTGATTCAATACATAGGTCTGCACGAGGATGCGACCGATATTTTTGTCGGTACAACAGAGGGCTTGATGATCCGCGGCGTACCCAAGGAGAACGAAGGTACATTTGATCCCCGCAAACGACCATGGTACATCGAAGCGATGAAGCAGCCCGGTAAGGTGATGATCACCCCTGTCATCATCAATTCTTCGGGTATTCCTGTTGTCGTGGTATCTCAAACGCTCTCCGATCAGTCTGGTGTTATCGGGATCTCTCTGAATCTGGAAAGTGTACGTAAACTGGCTTCCATCAAAGTGGGGCAAGAGGGATATATCATTATTTTGGATCATACGAAAAAATTTGTGGTCCACCCTACGGCTAAGCCGGGTACATCTCTTGATGCAAGCTTTATTAATGATATGTACGCTGCGCCGAGCGGGCAGTATACATATGTATATGAAGGTCAAGAGAAGTATCTGAACTATGCAACGAATAAGGAAACCGGCTGGAAAATTGCAGGAACCTTCAATCAATCCGAGATTAGCGCTGCCACCGCTGCCATGCGTTACGTAACCATTTTCGTGCTGGCAGCCTCGTTGGTGCTTGCACTTATTGCGATTTTCCTGATTACCCGTTCTGTCCTGGTGCCGATCCGCAGACTGCAAAAATCGGCAGAGCAGATCAGTGAAGGCGATTTGACAGGCGATTTGGAAACAGGAAAAACTGATGAGGTTGGTCAGTTGTCTTCCCACTTCCAAACGATGGTAGACAGCTTGCGCACGATGATTCGAAGCGTACACGAAACAACAGATCGGGTAAGTTCCTCGGCAGAGGAGCTGGCTGCGGGTGCAGATCAGACGACCAAAGCCATCGAGCATGTCACCATTGCTATTCAGGATGTAGCCGTAGGCAGCGAGCGTCAGGCTCAGAGTGTCAAACATGGCTCCGTAAGCATGGAGGAGCTTGCTCAGCAGGCAGCAAACGTATCCGAGCGTATGGTGGGCGTATCTGAACAGGTGAAAAGTAACGCAGAGTCCGCACAAGCAGGCAGCAAGGCAGCTACGCAAGCTGTACAGAAGATGCATGACATCGACGAGACGGTTAATGATCTGGGACAGGCGATGGATTCTCTTAGCGAGCGCTCTGGTGAAATTGTGAATATTATCAGCGTTATATCCGGAATTGCTAAACAGACGAATCTGCTGGCACTGAACGCGTCCATTGAGGCGGCACGCGCCGGGGATCACGGTAAGGGGTTTGCTGTGGTTGCGACAGAGGTACGTAAGCTGGCCGAGGAATCGGCCAAATCGGCTACCTTGATTTCGCAGCGTATTGATGCGATGCAGGTGGATATGAACCATGCTTTGGCAGCTATGCATCAAGCACGGACACGGGTTACGGAAGGAATTGATTCGGTAAGCACGTCGGAGCAATCCTTTGCAGAAATTAGCCATGCCGTGGAACGAGCGATGGAGCATATCAATGATATTACCGGAGTGACACAGGAGATGGCTCGGGGAGCAGTAGGTGTCGTTGGAATTATGAGCGACATTTCCCAGATTTCGAACGAGGCAGCGGGCAACACGGAGTCGATCTCAGCCGCCGCTGAGCAGCAGCTCGCCTCTATTGAGGAAATTGCTTCTTCCTCAGCGGACCTGAGCCAAATGGCAGAGGAACTGCGCGAACTGGTCGGGCGTTTCCAAGTGGAAGGAAAAGATCAATAAAACGATAAAAGCGCCCGGATACATGAGTTTATCTCATGTCCGGGCGCTTTTTTTGCATGCATTTTGCCACAACTTCTTTGTCGTAGATTTAAAGACTATCTTTGGAATGACTTGCGACGATCCAGCCGAAAACGCATGCGGCGCGGACTGTCGGAAGTGCGTAGAGAACTTCTTTGATACATATTGTTGAGCAGCAACGCGAAAATGACCAGCAATGTCCCGTACAGCTCAAAATGACTGATGGTATAGCCTTGGAAATACATAAGCACCAGTGTGGTAATCGGTACAAAGTTAATAAACAAAATTCCGTTCAGTGGTGACAGCTTTCGGATTCCGGCATTCCAGCTCAGTAAGGCTGCAAGTCCTGGAAGCAGAATCATAAAGCTCATTTCGTATTTGACCGACCATACATGCTGCCAGTCTGGTACCGCAACCCAGTTGAAGGCGGAGGCGGTTGCGACGACTACAAAGGAAACCAGAGTTCCGAGCAGGCAGGTTAAGGTAGAGTATCGAAGAGTGGACCATCCTGCAAAATGGCTGCCTCCCATGGAATACACGACCCATCCAATCACCCCTGCGAAAATGAGCAGCAGCGGCAGCAAATGCTGTCCGGCGAGTGTGAAAAAGGCCCATTTTCCGTTCGTAATCACGAGTATAGCTCCAGCCAGTGCGATCATCATACTAATCAATGTGTATTTTGGCGGCATTTTGCGAGTCATGACCCATACCAGCGCAATGGAGATCATCGGCATCAGCACTTCCATAATAGATGCAACAATCGTACCTGCTGCACCCATCGCGTGCTGTCCCTGAAAAACAGCCATGTTGTAGATGGTAAATCCCATCGTACCGAAGAACAGCAACGTCTTGGCCTTGCCCTCAAAGCGAAATGCAGCCCGTCCCTCCTTGAGCCACAGCAGGACAATTAATATGAGCGTAACCGAGAAATAACGTAAAAATGAAAAGTACAGTGGATTGACTTGTTGCAACGCAATGTGCGAAACCGGAAACATGGCTCCCCAGGACATACTGGCGATCAGGCACAATAAAGATCCGGTCATGATTTGTCTATTCATGGTGAAAGAAAGCTCCTCCTTGCCGGCCGCAGCGGACATATCTTATGGACACATCATAATGGATAGGGAGCTGTTGGTAAAATGATTGAAAATAAACGTTATCATCATTTAAAATGATAATAAGTGACAAGGCACGTCAATTTTGATGGTCTTGTCCTTCACGATAAGGGGGAGCAGTAGTGGATCTGAACGACTTAAACATTTTCCAGACGGTGGCTGCTCATGGCAGTGTCAGCAAGGCGGCAGCCGAGCTTAGCTATGTCCAGTCCAATGTAACGGCCAGAATCAAGCTACTGGAAAAGGAGCTGCAAACGCCTTTATTTTATAGACATAAGCGGGGCATGATCCTCAACGCAGAGGGCAAGCGTCTGTTGCAATATACGAAAAGCATTTTGTCGCAATTCGAGGAAATGAAACATGCGTTTCAGAGTACCTCAGCGCCTTCGGGGGTGTTGGAGATAGGGATCGTGGAGACGGTGATCGCTCTCCCGGCGATTTTACATGCTTACTATAGCAAGCACCCGGATGTCGAGCTGTCCCTCAAGGCAGGGGTTACGGAGCACCTGGTACAGGAGGTTGCGGAGATGAGGCTGGATGGTGCTTTTGTGACCGGACCGGTGAAGCATCCCCTCATTGAACAGTTGGATGTGTTTCAGGAAAAGCTGGTCCTTGTGTCTCAAGGAGATAACTTTTCCGTTGAGGATGTAACGACCCGTCCGCTCCTTTTATATAAAAAGGGCTGCGGCTACCGTGGGCGGCTGGAAACCTGGCTCAAGATGGAGGGCATTATTCCCAAGCAGATTATGGAGTTTGGAACATTCGAGACGATTATCGGCAGTGTGGCGGCTGGCATCGGAATGACGGTTTTTCCTGAATCATCGATCAGCGGGCTGGCTGCTCAGGGTCTGGTGCATTGTCATGCAATGCCTGAGCCGTACAACGAAGTGACAACGGTATTTATCCGTCGTAAGGAAGCCTATGTGACCAGTACCTTGCAGTCTTTTATGGATGAAATTATCGCCCAGACGGGAGCATAGCTTTAACTCCTGGGCTCGGGTACAATGAGAATGAATTGATCTCATTTTTACTTCCTGAAGGAGGGCTACTATGTTCACAATATATCCGGCTGCTACCCGATTCAGCTTCGATAAGGGATGGCTGCGGGGCAGTCACAGCTTTTCATTCGCGGAATATCAGGATGAGAACAATACAGAGTTTGGCCCCATGCGTGTATGTAATGACGACGTGATTGCACCGGGACGGGGCTTTGGGGCGCATCCGCACAGTGACATGGAGATTGTCTCCATCGTACTCTATGGAGAGCTGCGCCATGAGGACAACCGTGGACATGTGGCGGTGACCCGTTTTGGAGGCATTCAGCGAATGTCGGCGGGCCGCGGCATCGTCCATACGGAGCACAACGCTTCGCAAACAGAGGATGTCAGTCTGCTGCAATTGTGGTTTAGCCCGCTTACGAGAGGACTGGAACCGTCGTATGAAGCTACTGCGTTCAACCCTGAGCGATTGCACGGTCAGCTTTTGCCTGTCGTTGCCGGGAAGCGTGTTCCAGGCACAGATGGCGAAATAGCCGCGATTAATCAGGATTTGACGATTTATTTAAGCAAGCTTCAGACCGGAGAGCGTGTGGAATTCACACAGTCCGAGGGGCGACGCGTGTTCTTGTTTGTTATCGAAGGCTCACTGCGTGTGAACGGTGAACATATGCTGAACGGGCGCGATTCGGCCCGCATTGAGCAGGAGCCGAAGCTGTCACTGGAGGCACAGGAGCCTGTCTTTTACATGCTGATTGATTTGCCCTAAAAGGAGGTGCGCGCAATGGCGCAGCAGGAAACATGGCTGATCAAGCATGCCGTCACGGGTCGCAGCTTTGCTGACAGCCGCAAGCAGGTATTCGATTGCCGTCTGGAATCGGCGGACGGCGTGTTTCGCTTCACGCTTCAAGAGCTACCGCGTGAGGCAGCGGAGGTGATTGTGCGTTATAGCGGGGAACTGAATGTATTCCGTTTTGTAACGCCGGAGAACGAAGCCGTTGTGAAGCATTGGTATTACGTTAACCCGGAAAGCGTGAAATATAATGATCAGATAGGCGAGCTTACACTCGAAGCTGATTCTAAGATTGAATATCATCCCGAGGAGTATTGGGGAGATTAACACCATTTTATATTGAATTTTTGAAGTGGCTGTCCAAGTAAGGTGCGAATGTGAAGCTCACATAAAAACCTCGGGTCCTTCGCACCTTGAAATTTGTCGAAAAAGGCTTGGAAAGGGTGTTGGCGATAAAAGTCAACGCTTGATTCAACTCTTATCGGCATCGTTTATTACGGAAATGTGAGAGATTGATACCATTGGGGTATGAATCTTTCCATACCGTAACGTCGCACTCTATATGAGTGCGTGGATTGAAATTTCCGGTATCCAAAAATTTGATCTCATTGTTTTATGTCGCACTACCCCACATATCTACATTTGCTTCTTCAAAAACATTCAAGAAGATTCCCCCCTTTAACACAAGGACGTGGCCTCAAACAAAACTGTTTTATACCATCCCATCTACCCCATACACAACCTTTGCATTTTTTCGTCTTCTTCTTCTTCAAAACCTTTTCAACCTTTCAAGGCAATAAAAAAGCCACCCAAATGAGTGACTTGTATCTGCCTATGTATTTATAGCACCAAAGTAGCACAGGCGCTTATTAAAACCCGAAAAAATAAACAGCGATAAAACCTATTCCCGCAAGCGGGATGCAAAACGCTTCGCTGTTGCATAAAATCTTTACGAACTTTGTAACTAGAGAGGAATGACAAGACCATTTTACTGATTACCGAAAATGGCCGTCAAAGCGCAGAAACTGGACATTACCAGAAAGTGGGTAGTTAAACCATAGTAAGCTGGCGTTTGCTCACTTTCTCAATATCACTTGTCCCAAACGATCCTTTCACCCAATCTGTCCTCATCCCCAGATTTCATGACTTCCCAACACACACCACAATGAGGCGCCAAGTGTGGTGTGAAATTCCGGATTCGGATTATTGCATATTAAACACTGTCCTTTTACAGGACGTTTTATCTTTTCTGTCTCCTGATCGTGGAACAAGGTCAATCCCTCCTTAACTGATAATGATAGTCCGCGAGGATGACTTGTAAGATGTAACAAAAAAACACAAGCAAATATGCCTGTGCTTTTTTTGTAGCTTATCTTTTTACTCTTGAATTTTTTTTGCAATTTCCATCAATTCGTCAAGAGTGGAATTGAAAGAAGAAACAGTATAAAAATGATCTTTTGTAATCAGATGAACAACCTTTCTTTCTTGCCCGTCAACATAAACAGCAGTATGATCGTTGATTTTAGTCGACTCAACCTTTTCTCCTTTGTATGTGTCTTTCAAACTATCAATAGTAGCCTGTTCATCCATTTGGGATTCGGTTTGGATGACCATAACTTCATTACCGTCAGTTCCGCGATATGACTGTCTGATGATCAGTCCATTCTCGCCTTTTAAAGCTGTTGTGTTTAATGGTTTCAAACTGTGTTTTTCAGCCGCTGTCGCTTTAAGCGAGGCTCCCTGCGCTAGATTGGGAATATGGATATCTTCTGCTGGTACGTCAGATATGTTTATGAGTCCTTCGATATCACCAGAGCTTTCAACTACTGTCTCTGCTGGTGTTTCAGTCGGCGCTTGAACTGTTGAAGCATCAATCGCTTCTGCTTTCGTTTCAACCGGAACCTGTGATGGAACTTCCGCTTCGGCAGCATATGAATTATATACAAATGCACCACTACCTATTACGAGTGCACCACCTAATGCTACAGCAACTAATTGTTTTTTCAAATTAAACCCCTCCTATTAATATACAGTACCTTCAGTAACGGTCCTATTATTGGATTTGTACAAAACAGCATATCTCATACCACTACCACTATCTCTTGTCCCATAAAACACGTAATAAGTTGAACTGTCAGGAGTAGATAGGAAGAAGGATCTTCCTGGAACTTCAACAGAGACATTATAGTTCATTCTATTCCAAGTCCCCGAACCAGCTATTCCATCTGCCGTTAGTCCTTTAGCTCTTTGGAAACTTTGGAGCCCCGATTTCACACCACTACCAAAACTTCCATCAATCGTTCCTACGGCTCCCTGTTGTCCATAGGCCCATAAATTTGCTTGCAGTGCTCTCACATATCCTCCACTGTCGCCTTGGCGCAAAGTAGGAAAACCACTAAAATCACTGGCGGCACTTGCTATACTTGCAAGCCCGAGACTACCTACTAACGCCACAGATGCAACAGCTAGAGACATTACAGATTTCAGGTTTCTTTTCAACGCAATTCCCTCCATTTTATAATTCTACGATTTTTAGCTCGACTCATTTAACTCCTTGTTCTGATTAAGTAGATCGATCCCCTTCTTTCCAAGACAAGAGTGGACTTTATTAATCAGGATGGTTATGTAAGACTACTATGTATGTTCTTATGACTAATAAAGCATGTTCAAAAAACAGCTATTATAAATTAGTTAGCTATTTTTTACATTTATTCGTCTTATCTTACATTATAAGTCTTTTATTGTAATTCTTCAAAAATGGACAATCGTTCCATTATCATAATAGAGCACGCTGCGGAATTGAACTGCGCAAGGGTTCTGGCAGGGTCTGTATGACGTTTCCGCCGGATATCTGTTACCTTGCTGCCAGCGCGTGCCGTAAAGCCCCGGAATGATCCAGGAAATGGTTCTGGGTGATGCTTAATTACAGAAGTTCCGCTGCAAGCTGCTTGAGCACTAACGGCGTTGCGATAAGCTGGCCGTCATTTTTATTGCCCTTGACGTAAGCTTTGTCCTCGTGGGTGTAGTAGACAATGCCCTGACCCTCTACGATCGGAAAGCCGCTCTCATCGTCCGTCAGACTTGTTTGTACGTGCTTGCCATGTTGCTCATCGTGAAGATGCAGGATGCCATCTGAACTCAAAAATGCGAAACGTGCTTCTGTAGACATGATTTATGTCCTCCTAGTATGGTTTATTTTTATTAGAGAAAATCAAAAAGGCCGGCACATTGGCCGACCTGATTCACCGAGGCTCGAAAGCTGCGATGCGTTCCTTATTTGATTTTCCATAATACAAGAATATCATGCAGAAAGTCTGACGAAGGGACACCAAACGGACTTTTTTCGGTCATCACTTATTTCCACTTAAAGCCTTTGCTTCGCAAATAGAGGGCATTGTAATCTTACAATTCCACTTTAACAACATATTTGCATTGTCAAAGTATTATCTCCCAAATTGATAAGCTATACTATAGTGGCATAAAAGGAAGGAGAATTGAGGGGAACAATGAGTACAATGTTTTTGATCGGAGAAATTTCCAAGCTCTTTCAAATCGATATCCGAACGCTGCGTTACTATGATAGCATTCATCTGTTCGAGCCTGCATCAGTCGATGAAGTGACTGGTTACTGTTATTATTCAATCGATCAATTCGAACGCCTGAACACAATTCTTTATCTCAAGGCGCTAAATATCCCACTTAAAGAAATAAAACAGTTTCTTGACGATCGTGATGTAGATCATATTTTAGCTTTATTAAAGGAGCAAAAACGTAGAACAGAAGAGAAGATTCTTGAGTTCAAACAGATTCATTGAAATATAGTATTCCTTCCTCTACAACCTCACCAAATGCCTCGAACATCAGCCAGATCGCCGTTCCGAGTTGCGTTGAAACATGTCTCGTAAATACATATGTCGCACTCTATATGATAAACTGCGCCCAACTTTAGACATGGGCTTAAGATGTCACAGAGGACTGTAGTTGGTATTCTTCCGGAGACAGTCTTTTGATCTTCTCCTTGGTTCTAGCAAGGTGGCTGAGAACTGCTACACCAACTGTTGGAAAGTATTCTGGTTTGTTATGCAAATATTGAAAAAAGACTATTGACGCATGTTAATATTTGGATAAAAATTGAGATGAGATTATAAAATTTGGATTTTTTTCAGCAAAATGACTTAACGCTGGCACAATTTGCGGAGAATTCAGGTGTTCATCAAAGAACGCTCAATAATTGGATTCTTAAGCATCGTCCAGTCGCTATACATCAGTTGGATCGAATCACACTGGCAATGGGATTACCAGAGGGCTATTATTACGACCGATACATAGATCATTACATCATCGAAAGTTCCCCCGATTGGCGGCGAATTGGACCGGTATTGTTTCGTTGTGTGGAATTGAACAAACTGGAAGCGATTCAGCGTATAGTTGGGAATATTATGGACAACCTGCTCTATTCCCCGAAGCTGTTTGATGCGGCAGAAGCATTATTCGCACAAGGTCGGCATGCTGCTGCATTGTTGCTCTATGAGGGGGTTGCAGAAGCAGAAAAGTACCAGCATTCGGAACGATTAGCGATCTGTCAATATCGTATATTCACAATTCAGATTGGAGACGACCAAAGCCTCAATCTCAAGTCAGCTACACTATTTGGGGCTTTTGTTGAGCGCCTGGATGAAATGGACCAGCTTGACGCATTGAAGGATTTGGCAAACGTGACCTTATTTCGATACATCGGATAACATCCTTTGGATTTTTTTGTTTATTTTGAAAGCGTAGTACTGTTATTCTTTGATTCTAGTCCGGCGTAGCTTAAATAATCTTTCCAAATAAAATTTCAGCAACCGCTATTGACAAATCGATCGTCAACTCTTATGTTATACATATCGAATCGATATATATAAATTCGCTATATATAAACAGAGATAAGTTCCCTTTGATTTCAGAAGGACAATTCACTATGCAAGGAAAGAAGGGAAAGATTTTATGTTGATTTATGTAATACTTGGGTTCCTCTGTGAAAAGGATATGACAGGATATGAAATCAAGCAGAAGATGGCGTTAAGTACTTCCAACTTTATTGATGCCAGCTTCGGAAGCATATATCCTATGCTGAAAAAAATGGAAAAGGGGGAGCTTATCACGTATGAAGAAGTGGTAGAGGAAGGCAGATTCAAAAAATCATATGGTATCACGGAAAAAGGGAAGAGTGAATTTATAGAATGGTTAAAAACACCATGTACTTTTTCCCCTTTTAATTATGAGTATTTAAATAAGCTTTTCTTCTATAAATATCTTGACGAGCTTGAGGTTGTTCGATTGATTGCCAGCTTTCAAACCACTGTCGCCTGTGAATATAACAAGCTTGCCTTGATAGAAGAGAAGCACGTTCATGAGATGGGTGTATATGAGCACGCGACGTTGATGTTTGGCAAAGAATATTATCAAATGATTATGAATTGGCACGATGAACTCACAAGAAAAATTACAGGAAAGAAGGATAATGAAGATGAGAATGACAAAGAAATTTAAATTGCAGATTGCAGCTAAAAATGTGGATTTGTACAAATGGGTAACTGAGATGACTCCAGCTGAATATGAATCATTTTCAAAAGCTCACAAGGCAATGGGCAGTTACTTTGAAGATGGTGAATTTTATATGGTTAATGTAGAAAATATGGGGAATGAGATGATTGTTCAGCACTATCAATTAAAAGAGCACACAGAGGATCATTTGCGTTTCTACTCTGACAAGACAGAAGCATATATATGTCGATGGATACCAGCCATTGTTGGAGTTCCATGGGAAATGAAGGTCACGCCTATTGATAACAACTCTTGCGAACTTAGTTGTACGATTGGAGCGGACTTTCCCTCCCGGCTACTGGCTTTTGCTGCATGGATAAATGGTTTTGGTGGATTCTTTATGAGAAAACATTTAGTCGATGAGGGCGAAAAATTTGCTAAAGATATAGAAAAGAAATTTAATAACGTCAGGTATGTATAATTCATGAATGAGCTGATCAGAAGATCGGAGGTGCTTAAATGTAAGCAAAGCCAATCCCCGCTAACCTTAACTGGTCGGCGGGGATTTTTGTTGAAGAATCTAAGGAACAGTGTGTTGAAGATCGTACAGGAAATTTAGGCTTTAACTGGTTCAGGTCGTTTTAATTGAAGAGGGGGAGGTATTAGCCAACCCTTTTCTTTGTTCATTTTTAGAATACGAACTCCCAAAGCAGTCTTAGTTAGATGATATTTTGCAAATAAAGCCCCGATGTCTTCTCTAATGGATTGACCCATAGCTTGGCTGCAAGATGTCAATCCCACAGAGGTATCTAATGCGACTTTAGCTGCAATTTCGGGATCAGTAAACCTTGCACCAGCCGGGATATCCTCAAGTTTCACAGGGGGTCTTTCAGGCATAATAGGGGCTGGGGCAATACCATTATCAGTAAGCATTGCGTCGCATTCTTGGATTTCCAGTTTAGCTTGATCAATAAGATCATCCAGTACTTTTTTGAGTTCTTTGTCTCCTGCGTGGTTTAAAAATGCTTGGTAAAATGAAACGCTGCCTTTCGCTAACGCTGAAAACTGCCACACACTATAAATTTCTCCGTAATGCATGGGCTCGTCTTTTGGATTCCCGCTTAGGATACCCATTATAAAAACCACTCCTTGTTTATTTTAATGTTGTACAAATTTATGATTCCCAGTAGTGAAGATTTAATGTGAAGGTAAGAGTAATGCTGTCATTACAAATAATGTATACGAAATAAGTTCTACTGGGCATGCTAAACACATTAAAGAATTGATTGGAAACACAAATTTAAAGGAGTGGTTTAGGCATGTTGAAAAAATGAAGATAATGGTTGTTGTTGCATTAATGATTTCAAGTTTTGGAACGGTAGTAGCATTTGCTGAAAACAGTGAAACCAATAGGGGCACAAACGACAATGGTAGAACACAAATGCTGACCACTAATAATAACAATGGCGATAATGATAAATGGGGATGGCTTGGTTTATTGGGGTTAATTGGATTGGCAGGTTTAAGACGTCGCGACCATGAAAACCACAAAAAAAGATAATCGTAAGTAACAACTCAAAAAACACCTTAAAATCCCTGCTGTCCTTAACGGGTCGGCGGGGATTGTTTTGTTGAAGGAATTACCACATCGTTCACCGAATGATTATCGAGGTGATCAGCATGAACCATCATATAAAGTGTTAAAATCGGATATAGAACTATTTGCAGCTGCATTAAGCCAGGTAAGAGTATAAGTAGTTCAGCCGTTGGGTGAGGATTTGATGGATATAGTGGACACGGTGGCGCATCTCAGCCCATTTGACAGAGCCGTACGGTGAACTACCTCCCACGAATACATCTGGACTTAGAATATTGACCAAATAAGTACCAGGTTTTTGAATAACGACAGAACCGCTAAAGGATTTATCCTGTTTGAGGGGGATAACGGTCCTTTTTTCAACTTCAACAAAATCAATCGTTTTGAAATGCTGCCACTCCAAAAGAAACTACATTGCTTTCGAGATACGTAGCTGTCACGACTCCAGCAATTGCTATTGGATCTCCAGCCTTTACACGGAGGTATCCCTGGGTCGGCTTGGTAAAGCGGATGTCTTGCTCGTTCTCGGCATGGTTGTATCTAATAGGAACGGAGGACGGGTTTAATACTTTGCGATGGACCATAATCTTTGCAGATCCTTTATCATTGGTGTAAATTTCCAACGGATTTGGACCGGTGCGAAGACCTACTGAATATTCAATCCGCTGAAATGTTCTTCCATTCACTATAATCGACTTTTCAATTGCTTTTTCTGTTCCCTTAAACGTGCTAATGCTACCTCCAATGGAGCTTGTCATGCCACCGTGTCCTGTGTTCACCAAAACATAAGTATGCCCGAACTCTTTTTGCACCAATGCGCTGAAAGTGATGTTTTCCTTATCCGTTGTATACGTTGGGTGAAGCGCTTTGACTACTTTATCGTTCCAGTCCCAGTGCATAACTCCTTTACTCCAAGTGTAATTTATTCCCATTTTAGACAGGGGTGACACCGAAATATACAATTGGCCGTTTTCATAAACGTTGTAGGGATTGACTGATCCAGTGTTGTTCATTGATCCGTCGAAGTATTCGTAAATCTTTGACTGGTTAGGCATCAACCGTAATGAGGAAAAAGGTGCCGAATTGTCAGTGTCAAATTCCGCCCACCTGCTTTTTTAGAATAACATTAGCAGATCACATCGAATTCGAATTATTTTAACGGTTAATGTTTTGATCGGAGTCAGTATAAGTTCAGGGTGGATGTGATAAATACACTGAAACCGTCACAGCTACTTTTACTTTTTTGAGAAATTATTTAGAGTTTAGTAGCATGAGGAGGGACTGCATTGAATGGATGCAGTCTTTCTTTATATTATTTTTTTTCCCCAAACAAACTATAGAACAACAAGGAGCCAGACAACATAAATATTAAGTTAAGACCTGAGGATAGATGATTTCCTACCAAGTAATATAAAACAACTAAAAGTGACGGAATGAAGGCAAAGATAAAAGTATCTCTTTTAAATGTAAATTTTAGGCCTCTCGTGGTATGGATGGAAATTATAGGTGATTGACATTTGTTCTTGAAAGAAATATCCCGAATTTTCAATAACTTTCACAAAAATAATAAAACCAATAATCCATGCAATTTTAAATATATTTTTCATTTATTTCCTTCCAAATGGTTGCCATTTTCTGTATATAAATAGTATCATAACATACGATAGAGGGAGAAATAATGAAGAAAAAACTAATGTTCGACAAATTTTCCCTTACTTCTTACTGATCAAGGTGTAACATTTATAACCGTTTGAAATATTTGTATAGGTGGAGATTTATTTATGGGAATTTTCAATAAAGTGTTCGTACCCACTTTGGCATCGGTATTACTCTGCGCAACTATTTTACCTTCAGTAGGTAGTGCGGAGCAATTGACTGAGTCAGAGGAAAATCAGATCCAAACCGAAGTTATTCAGACCGACCGTGGAGAAGCAACTATAACAACAAACTTTAAAGACGACGCCCATCGATTAACTCCTGTTGTCCCTATCGGGTGTACTCCATGAACAAATTTTTAAAACGTTATGCGGGTATTTTGCTGAGCTATGCAATAAGCATAGGATTTTTTTATGCACTGGGATATAAGCTGAATGCTATGATGTTTTATATTATTTTGACTGGAACTGTAACTGGAGAGATAATCAATTTTACATTGTCAAAACGAGAGAAATAAAAAAAGCTCTGCTAACCTAAATTGGTCGGCCGAGCAGAGCAGGGCGGTGGCGATGGGAAGCACCATCCGACTGCGCAGTGGCGCAATAGGTAACTTTTAAGATCAGATTAAAAGAAGACTCCAAAACCACCTTAAAGTGGAACTGGAGTCTTCTTTTTGTGCTTATTGGATACATAATCCTTTGCAGGCTGGTACATCCTACATGTCATATTCCTGATCGGCCATTCGTAGAGGGGGATAACGATGAAGAAAGTACACTTTCCCAAGCTGCCGAGATTACCGTGGAGCCGGCGCACGATTCCGGCTGCAGATCGCAAGACACGAAATTACGATGCTCTTAAAAGACTGCCTGAACCATCATGGTTGGAACAGCCGTTACGGAGCAGTCTGGAAGACAATTTGACTGCTTTGCGTGATATTTTCAAGGATTGCTCTGATTTCGTCTATCGAGAGCTGATGATTTCCCCTGAACGCAAAGGGATGTTGGCTTATATTGAAGGCACGGTGAAATCGGAGGATTTGCAGGATCATATCCTGCGGCCTTTCATTTTGGGCATGATGCTTAAGGACCCCGAGGTAAACGGAACATTAGATCCGCTGGATGAAACTCGGATTTCCATGTCCCAGACCAAAACGATGGATCAATGGAAAATGGTCTCGGCGGCGATACTGGACGGCAATGCCGCCTTGTTCGTAGACGGTAAGTCTCGTGCGTATATCTTCAGTGCTAAGGGAGGCGTTCGCCGTGGCGTGGAGGAGCCTCAGACCGAGGCGGTTATTCGTGGGCCGCGTGAAGGATTTACCGAGACCCTTCGTGTAAATACCGCTTTGCTGCGATTCAAGCTGAAGACCCCCAAGCTCAAGATGCACAGCATGACCATGGGAACAGAAACCCAAACAGGTGTTGTACTTACCTATATCGAGGGCATCATAGATCCGAAGCTGGTGGAGGATGTAAAAAAAAGGCTTAGCGATATCGAAATAGATGGTGTGCTGGAGACAGGATACATTGAGGAACTGATTGAGGATCACCCGTTTTCACCGTTTCCGGAAATGGAATACACGGAACGTCCGGATACGGTTACCGCGCAATTGCTGGAAGGACGTTTTGCCATTTTTGTGGACGGTACGCCCTTTGCCCTGATTGGGCCAGTCACGATGTGGCAGATGATGCAAGCGAGCGAAGATTATTACGAGCGTTTTTTCATCAGTAATGTGGTGCGCTGGATTCGGTTTCTTTTTCTCATATTAGCCCTCTTTTTGCCTGCATTATATGTAGCGGTCACAACCTACCATCAGGATATGCTACCGACGACGCTCATTTTGAGTATTGCGGCGGCGCGTGAATCCATCCCTTTCCCTGCTTTGGTGGAAGCATTGATTATGGAGATTTCCTTTGAGGCGTTACGGGAAGCGGGGATTCGTCTCCCCAAAACGGTCGGCCAGGCTGTCAGTATCCTCGGCGCGCTCGTTATCGGTCAAGCCTCTGTACAGGCGGGAATTGTGTCGGCACCGGTAGTTATTATCGTGTCACTCACAGGTATTGCGTCGTTTACTATTCCGCGCTTTAACTTTGCTATCACCGTTCGTTTGCTGCGGTTTCCGATCATGCTGATGGCGGGGGTATTCGGATTGTTTGGAATCATTATCGCAACCACACTGCTCGCTACACATTTAACCAAGCTAACGTCGTTTGGTGTGCCTTACATGAGCGGGTATAGCCCGTATAATCAAATGGACCAAAAGGATATCGTCGTTCGTGCGCCATGGTGGAAATTGACCAGACGACCTTCCTGGATTGGAAAAGACAACAACAAACGAGCGAAGGAAAAAATGAATGGATCGCCCACAACCGAGGAGGGATGGTGATGAAGAAACCCAAAGGATGTAATGCAGGAAAAGTGCGTAAAGCGGCTGTGCTCAGTTGTCTACTGCTTTGTTCTGTTCTTTTGGGTGGATGCTGGGATCGCCGTGAAGTGAACGATGTAGCCTTTGTAATGGGTACCGGTTTGGATAAGGAAGGGGATCAATACCGTGTAACGATGCAAATTGCTCTCCCCGGACAGCTCGGTTCTTCGGGAAGCACAGGAGGTGGGGGAGGCACAAGGGGAACGAAATCCTATTATCTGGAGTCCAAGATAGGTCCAAGCTTCCGGGGAGCAAGCACAGAGGAACAGCGGGGAGTTTCACGAACGCTGAATTTCTCCCATCGACGGGTACTATTATTCGGCGAGGCACTGGCACGTGAGGGGATCAGCAAATTTATGGATGTATTGGCGCGTATTCCGCAGAACCGTCTGTCTTCGCTGGTAGTCATCACGAAGGACTCGGCGCTGGAAGTGCTTCAGGCGGATGCCCCGATTGAGCAATATCCAGCAGAGATGGTGCGTGAGCTCAACTTTGCTTATATGAAGGAACCCCGCTCCGTTAAGTTGTTGATGAATTCAATCCTGCTGGATGGTATTGATCCGGTTGTGCCGGTGATGTCTATCGTGAAAAATGGTCCCGCCAACATAAAGGACAAGAAAACGAATATTCAGGTGGATGGGCTGGCTGTATTTCGCAAAGACATGGTAACAGGGATTATCGATAACCATCTAAGTCGGTTTCTACTATTGGGGATGGAGCAGGCCAAGGATACGGAGATATTCATTCCTCCTCCTAAAGGTGCTGGTTATATATCCGTTCATCTCATCGAAAATAGCGTCCATATCAAGCCTCATATTCAGGGGGATGATATACGAATGACCATTCGTCTGAACTGCAATGGGAATGTAAGGGAGGATGAGACAACTTTCGATATATCCAATGAGGAAAATTTAAAGTGGCTGGAGCAGCAGGTTACCGAAGAGATCAAGAAAGAGCTGGGTGAGGCTGTCCGGGTTATTCAGCAAAAATATCATTCAGACATACTTGGCTTTGGCCGGGCTATCATTATGAGTCGTCCAGATGAATGGAAACGGATTAAACCTCGATGGGAGCAATTGTATCCCAAGGTGGAGGTCACCATAAACCCGATCGTGCATATTGAGAATATCGGTGCGATCACCAAACCATTCGGGATCAAAAAGGAGCAAATCCAGAATGAATAAAGTATTTTTGTTACCCTTGGTGCTGGTTATGCTGTTCATGTATCTGATTGAACGTAAAAGTCTGAAAGCTGCACCTGCCGTCAATCGCTGGGTCTCACGCGTATTGTATGTCATTAGCATGGGTATCTGGATCTACGGAACCTCGACAAAGAGTTCCGTTTATGCGGCCACATGGCTAAGCCGTTTTATTGATATGTGGCTCCCTCCTGCGTTGTAACGAGCGCGAGATGCCAGTGGGAAAAAGGAGGTCTCCTGTATGAAACAGTTCACAACCAGACAGATCGTGCTGCTTGGTATGTTGATGGAGGTTAGTATTACCATTGTGCATGCTCCGGCCCAGGCAGCAGATTACGCGCATCAGCATGCCTATTGGACCTGCGCGATTGCTGCCATCGTAATATGCTTGCCGATCTGGGCGATGTTGAAGCTTAAGCGGCGTTTTCCGGATCAGGATCTGCTACAGGCCATAGTAAGCTCTCACCCCGTGCTAGGGCGTATGCTCCTTATGGTTTATATTATTTTATTTCTGATCATTTTTGCACGAGATCTGAGAATTATTACCGATCTGGTGGAAATTGTACTTTTGCCGCTGACTCCGATTGTTGTCATATCCCTTATTATGCTGCTGACCTTAACGTTCATGGCCAAGGGCGGTATAAGCACCGTTGTGAATATGGCGGAGATTTTTGTACCGTTGTCGATTCTGACGCTGCTGACGATGCCGCTTGTTTTCGGGCGTAGTATGGATTTTTCGGAACTGAGACCGATTTTGCACCCGGATGTAAATGGAGTTATCAAAGGTAGCTGGCGTATGCTCGGATATATGGCAGATATTATGATGTTGCCTTTTGTGATTTCGGGAAAAAGCTATGGTCCCCGGAGTGCGTGGCTTGGACATTTGACCGGAACCGCTTTTATCATTATCATGGTGCTGCTGTCGGAGCTGGTTATCGGTATTCCCATCTTGTCGCGGCTGTTTTATCCATCGTATGAACTGGCGCGTCAGTTGCAGTTAACCGACTTTCTGGATCGGTTCGACTTGTTTGTGGCTGCACTGACTGTACCAACCCTGCTTACAAAGATTGGTATTGATCTGTATGTAACCAGTTTGGCGGTAAAGCGCATGTTTGCCCACACACGGGGGAGTTTGATGGTTTGGCCCGTAGGCTTGTTGGGTTATGTCTGTTCCTTTATGCTGTTCTCTAATATCGTCCAAATTTATGATTTCAGCCGGGAATGGACGATGGTAATGGTTATTTTCTTTGTTTTCATGCCTTTTGTGCTATGGCTGCTGCTCCGACCCAAGCCTAAAGAAGATAGCAAATATCATAAGCCATCTGGAGAGAAGCAGGATAGTGTGAGTCAGCAGGATAGCACGAGCCAGCAAGAAAGCCAACAGGCAGGCAGAACAGGACAAGCTAACTTATAAGTTTACTATATTCATTGGAAAAAGAATTCTTATTTGTCTTTCAGCCCTCTAATTGTATACTTGGTAGAAAGGATTATGACTTCGATTTCTACAAGGGAGGGAACAGGATGGCACAACGCATGGCAGGCAAGAGAGTTGCCCTTGCCGGTCCCCGTAAAGCAGACGAAATGGCATTGCTGGTTGCGAAAATGGGAGGCGAGCCAGTGCAGCGTCCGGCCCAGGGCACGGTTTTTCTGGACGATATCGAGCTGCGTAACGCTATTGTATCGTGGGTGAAGCAGCCGCCGGACTGGAACATTTTCACGACAGGCATGGGGCTGGACGCGCTACTCGATATGGCGGAGGATATGGGAGTAGCAGAACAGATTATAGAGCTATTACATTCCTCGAACATTGCAGCGCGAGGCTACAAAACGGTCAATGGACTCAAAAAGCGTGGCTTTACGCCAGATGTACGGGATGAGGACGGAAGTTTGATCGGGTTGACGCAGGCCTTTGCTCCGTATGATCTGAAGGGAAAGGAAGTGCTGTTACAGCTACATGGTGACCCGGCCCCTGGGCTGGTGAAGTGGCTGGACGAGCAAGGTGCAGTTACCCGGCAGGTGCTTCCCTATAAGCATATTCCGCCGGAGGAAGCGAATTTGCAAGCACTGCTAGCGGATATTGTAAATCGTAATGTTGATGCAGTTACGTTCACCAGTGGTCCGCAAATCCGCTTTTTGTGCCAATATGCGAGGGAACAGAAGCAGATGGAAGACGTGCTGGAAGCTTTTCGCCATGATGTGATCGCTGTGTCGGTAGGCAAGGTGACGGCGCAGTCCATTTTGGAGGAAGGTATTGAACGGATCGTGTTTCCAGTGGAGGAACGAATGGGCGCGATGATGGTGGAACTGGGAAGATATTTTGAGCATAGCGCCTCGGTGCACGGCTACGGTCTTGAAGTTGTGAACTGAAAACTAACCTATATCCTTGCGATAAAGGGTAAAATAAAGATAAGGGCCTACAGGGTCTTTATCTTTTTTTGTTGGAAATGCATCGACGGAAGTTTTTGTTATAACGAAAATATTTATTTAATATAATGAAAAAGCCTCGATGCGGGATACCAGAACAGGAGCTGAGACATTATGAATTCCATTTGTGTATTTGCCGGGTCCAGACCCGGACATTCATCGGTATATCTTCAGGAGGCAGGCAAGCTTGGAGAGGCTATGGCCCGACATCATGTTCGTCTGATCTATGGAGGCTCCAGCAAAGGGCTGATGGGTGAGGTCGCAGATGCGATGCTGGCCGGGGGCGGTCAGGTCACCGGGATTATGCCGACCCTGTTATTCGATGCAGAGATTATTCACCGGGGAGTCACCGAATTTATTGAGGTGACAAGCATGCATGAACGCAAAGCGGTCATGAGCGAAATGGCCGATGCCTTTATTGCCCTTCCGGGGGGATTGGGAACATTTGAGGAGCTGTTCGAGGTGCTGTGCTGGGCGCAAATCGGCATTCATCGCAAGCCCATCGGACTGCTGAATGTGAACGGATATTTTGACCCGTTGGCGGAAATGGTGCGTCATAGTGTGCGCGAGGGATTTACCGGAGTTGACCATCCAACGCTGCTGAGTATCTCTGCGGACCCGGACGAATTGTTGCATATGCTAAAAAATAAGGCAGAGAACTTGAAATAAAGCGTTTTTCATGCTTGCGCAACTGATTGAGCCAAGGTTATGATAAGACCCATAATCAAATAGCGGACAGACAAGGTGCCTTTGTGATAGCGAAGGGTAACAGGGAATCGGGTGCAAGTCCCGAGCGGTCCCGCCACTGTAAGGAAGAGGATTTTTTCAGACGTCACTCGTGACAAAACGGGGAAGACGAAAAAATCTGTTGATGCCGAGCCAGGAGACCTACCTTGATCTGTATGCACCGTTAACCTTCGCGGAGAGGATGGGTGTACGAAATCAGGAAATCAGGCGCACGCTGCTTTTTCCATGTTGGTTGCAGGTTTGCGTGGAGCTGAACATGCAGAAGCATTTCAAGCGTGAACAGGCAGATGGAAAGCAACGGCACGATGGCGGAAGACAAGAAGTGTCTTCTTATGCTGTGTCCGTCTGATGATACGATGCGTACATAGGAAACCCATCCGGGCAGGATGGGTTTTTTTTGAGTTACAGGATGTCCATATACAAGTGAAATAGATAGAAGTGTGGAAAACATAGCCTAGATTTAAGAAGGAGGATAACGATGAGCCCATTAGGAAAATTGCTCGTGATTGGATTCGGACCGGGGGATATGGAACATATCACCAAACGAGCGCTGGATGCGCTGGCCGAGAGTGAGGTCATTATCGGTTACAACACCTATGTGGATCTGATCCGCCCGTTGTTGAACGGACAGGAGATTGTGCGCACAGGGATGACAGAGGAAGTGAGCCGTGCGCAGGAGGCGGTTCGACAAGCGGAGATGGGCAAGAAGGTAGCCGTCATTTCCAGTGGAGACGCAGGCGTATATGGCATGGCCGGGCTAGTGTACGAAGTGCTGATGCAAAAGGGCTGGCGCCGTGAGGACGGGGTTGAGGTAGAAGTCGTGCCGGGAATATCGGCGATTCAGTCCTGTGCTTCGCTGTTGGGTGCGCCCGTCATGCATGATGCATGCACGATCAGTCTGAGTGACCATTTGACCCCGTGGGAGACGATTGTGAAGCGTGTAGAGGCGGCAGCTTCGGCGGATTTTGTCATTGCACTGTACAACCCGCGCAGTGGTCGGCGTACACGCCAGATTGTTGATACGCAGTCTGTTTTGCTGCGTTACCGTGATCCGCAGACTCCCGTCGGGCTGGTCAAGAGTGCTTATCGCGACCGTCAGCAAGTAATTGTGACGACGCTGGAGGACATGCTCAACCATGATATCGGTATGCTGACGACCGTTATCATCGGCAATTCTTCGACGATGGTGTATGACGGTCTGATCGTGACGCCGCGCGGGTATCAGCGCAAGTATACGTTGGGTGCGACCGAGCAGGCGCTCAAGCCGCATCAGCGGCTCCGCACGGAAGCGGAGCCGTGGTCGCTGGGCGCGCAAGAGGATCGCGCGCTGAATGCGTCGCAGGCAGGCGCTGCTCCCGCAGTGCCAGCCTCTGCGGGAGCAGGCGGGACCGCGCCCGCACCTTCCGCGAGCGGCGCTGCTGCGGTTGCCACGCAGGCACGCCCGCAAGCGGTGGCTGCCGTGCAAGCCGGGGCGGCCCCGGCATCGCTGGCAGCGGAGGCGCTGAGCCGCCTCGCTGCGGGCGGCAAGCTGCCGGGCGAAGCGAGCGCGCGCTGGAACGGGCAAGCGCCCGCCGTGAGCGGCGCCGGAACGGCAGCCGTGGCCGTAGCTGGGGCTGCGGCCGGGACAGCGGCAGGCAGCTTTGGCAAGCCTGCGCTGTTTGAGGTGGGCGTTTCCCCCGGCGTGGGAAACAAGAAGTTCACCGCTCGCCAGATGGCGCTACTCGCCGAGGTAGCGGGTGATGAAGGCGAGCTGGAGTACACGCCGGATCACCAGATCGTGCTGCGCGTGCCGTGCGCGGACCCGGAGGAGCTGGTAGGGCGGCTGCGGGATGAACGATTCATCGTGATGCCGATTGGCGATGTGTTTAAGGTGAAGGCGTGCGACTTCTGCAATATGGAGAAGGATGACGCTGTGCCTGTGGCTGAGCATCTACAGGTTGTACTGGGCGGATTGCAGGCGCCCAAGGAAACGAGCATTGCTTTGAACGGCTGCGGCATGGCTTGCTATGGGGCGGTGCTGGAGGATATCGGAATCGTGTACCGCAAGGGAGGATACGATCTGTTCCTCGGCGGCAAAAAATTCGGACGCAACGCTCATGCCGCTCAACCTGTGGCAGAGGGCATTCCGGGGGATCAGATTACGGATATCGTTGAGAACGTCATCGCTGAATATAAGGAAAAAGGGCATCCGAACGAGCGTTTTCATAAATTTTTCAAGCGTGTGGGCGTGGTAGCGGGTTTTCGGCATGAAGATGCGCCTGCAATAGTGGAAGTGAATGCCGTCTGTGGCGATTAATGGGCTAGAAAGCCTGTTTTTATGGATGTAAGCATATAGATAAAATAGGGCGTCTTGCAGGTCATCCCTATTTTGATGAGGAGGAAAATACAGCAGTGAATGCAATATTGTTGGTTGGACATGGAAGTCGGGACCCGGAGGGGAATCAGGAGCTGATGGAATTTGCACAGGCGGTGGCAGATCGGGTACCGGATATGTGCGTGGAAACCTGTTTCCTGGAGTTGGCACGTCCCGACATTGCCGAAGGAGTGCAGACATGTGTGGAAAAAGGGGCGACGCGTGTCGTTCTTATTCCGATTATTTTGTTCGCAGCGGTACATGCCAAAATTGATATTCCGATGGCTATTGACCGGGCAAAGGCGAAATATCCGCAGGTGGAATTTGTATACGGACGTCCGATTGGCGTTCACGAAAAAATCGTCAGCATTCTGCAAAGCCGCTTGAAAGAGGCCCGTCCGGTTGCGGTTCCAGCCGGTATGGATAGCGCTGTGGAGGCTTCTGCCGAGGTGACGGATGAAGAAACGGCTGTGCTGGTGCTGGGACGCGGAAGCAGCGATCCGGATGCGAACAGCGACTTTTTCAAAATTACCCGTATGCTGTGGGAAAAACTCCCGTATACGTGGGTGGAGAGCAGCTTTATCGGTGTGACACAACCCTCATTTCCAGATGGCTTGGAGCGTTGTCTACGTCTAGGTGCCAAAAAAATCATCGTGCTTCCATACTTTCTATTCACGGGTGTGCTGATTAAGCGTATCGGAGAAATGACAGAGGAATTTGCGGAGTCTCATCCTGAATTACACGTGGAAATGGGCGGATATTTTGGGTTCCATCCACAATTGGTCGAGCTGGTGCTGGAGCGTGCCAACGAAGGCTTGGTTGGCAAGGTTATGGCCAATTGCGATAACTGCCAGTTCCGTCTGGAGGCGCAGGAGCACCACCATCATCACCACGACCATGATCACGATCATGGGCATGACCACGATCACGATCATGATCACGATCATGATCATCACGACCATGATCATCACGACCATGACCACCATCCACATGAGCATGGACACGATCATCATCATGAGGAACACTCACATGATCACAAGCATGAGCATGTACATGCGCACAGCCATGATGACCATGATCATGAACACCACCACGATCATTCACATACGCCGTCTGTGGTGAACGGGAGCGGCATTTCTGGCAGCGGGCAGGTGAAGGGCTCATGATATTCATGCTATGCGGAACGAGCGATGCTCGGGAACTGGCGCTGCAAATCCGTGACAACGGCTTCAAAGTATTGGCCTCCGTCGTAACAGAAAGTGCGGCAGCGAGCCTGTCCGAAGTGGGGCTGGACGTACGTACAGGTCGAATGACAGCCGATGAAATGGCAGCAGTGGTTCGGGAACAGGGAGTGCAGACTATCGTTGATGCTAGTCATCCTTTTGCAGAAGAAGCACATGCGAATGCCATGACAGCCGCCCGCGAGTCCGGGGTTCCTTATGTTCGCTATGAGCGGGCAGGGCTGGTGTATGACAATCATTCGTTACTTCACATCGTACCTTCCTATGAGGAAGCCGCATTGGAAGCGAAGCAGCTCAAAGGCTCTGTAATGCTTACAACAGGCGGCAAGACGCTCGGCACGTTCACCAAGCATTTGCTGGGAGACCCGGATATTCGCTTGGTTGCACGTATGCTGCCGCGACTGGACAATATGGAGAAATGCGGCGAGCTGGGGCTGGAGCAAAAAAATATTATCGCCATGCAGGGACCTTTTTCCCGCGAGATGAACGAGGCTTTGTACAAGCATTTCGGCACGACGGTGATGGTCACCAAGGAAAGCGGACGCACGGGAGCGGTAGATGAGAAGGTTCAATCTGCCCTGGAGCTGGGTATTCATGTCATTTTGATATCCAGACCGGAAGTGGAATTTGGCACCGTATTTGATCATTTTGACGGAGTGATCGACGCACTGCGCACAACCAAAGTGGACCCTTCGATCTGAACTATGACCCTGTGAATCTGATCGAGCCGGGTAATTAACAACCCAGTCAATCCGATAAATCCAGGACTTTTTCTGACGTGTATTTAAAATATAGTCATCTTAAAATACGTATATAAGCTGAATTTTAAAAATTCACATCAAAACGGAGTAAGCTGAATGGTGTTGTGCAAGCGCAGCGGTGGCGATGGGAAGTACCATCCGACTGCGTAGTGACACAATAGGTAACTTTGAATGTTCAAAACTAATTTTCTGTAAAGGAGTGGTCGAAACGATGGATTTTAAAACAGATTTCAAACCGTTAACGGTGCAGCCGCAGGAAATTGAGGGCAAAAGCTTTGAGATGATCACGGAAGAACTGGGAGAGCATCCTTTTACAGAAGCGCAATATCCAGTCGTACAACGTGTGATTCACGCGTCTGCTGATTTTGAGCTGGGCCGCAGCATGGTGTTTCATCCGAAGGCGATTGAAGCCGGGGTTGCAGCTATTCGCGCAGGGCAGCAGGTCGTTGCTGACGTGCAAATGATTCAGGCGGGACTCAGCAAGGATCGTATCCGTCAGTTTGGCGGAGATGTGCATGTGTACATATCTGACCCCGACGTCATGGAAGAAGCGAAAAGGCTGAATACGACACGCGCCATTATTTCGATGCGCAAAGCGATTCAGGCAGGCGAAGGCGGTATCTATGCGATTGGTAATGCGCCGACAGCGCTGCTGGAGCTGATTCGTCTGGTGAAAGAAGGAGCGGCCAAGCCCGGCCTGATTATCGGAATGCCTGTCGGCTTCGTATCGGCGGCAGAATCGAAGGACGAGCTGCGCAAGCTGGATATTCCGTTCATTACGAATATTGGGCGCAAGGGTGGCAGTACCATCGTCGTGGCGGCATTGAATGCGATCTCCTTAATGGCTGTCCGCTAGATGCGGTTGTCCGTTTGCTGTATCATGAAATGAATTGGAGCATGATCAGCATGAGAGGTTAAGGAGGAATGGGTATGGAAAAGGAAGCGGCGTCCGCCGACAGACCCAAACGGATGAAAAGTGGTGAAGCCCCCGCGCCAGACAAGCCGATGCGGTCAGGCTTTACAACCGGAGCCTGTGCGGCTGCGGTTGCCAAAGGAGCGGTGCAACTGCTCATCACGGGCATTCCGCCGAAGGAAGTGGTGATATCGCTGCCAGCGGGATTCGATCATGCGTTTGAGCTGATCGAGCTTGTGCTGAACGCGGACGAGGCTTCCTGCACGACGATCAAGGACGGTGGCGATGATCCGGATGCCACGCATCAGGCGAGAATTACCGCGTCCGTTAGCTGGCGCGAGGAGCCGGGCATTGAGCTGGACGGCGGCATCGGCGTGGGACGGGTAACGAAGCCCGGTCTGCCTGTGCCTGTCGGGGAAGCAGCGATTAATCCGGTGCCGCGCCGGATGATTACGGAGGCTGTGACAGGCGTGCTTGAGGAGCACGGATCAGCCAAAGGTGTCCGTGTCGTCATCAGCGTACCGGACGGCGAAGAAATCGCCAAGAAGACGCTGAATGGGCGACTTGGTATTCTTGGCGGTATTTCCATACTGGGTACGCGAGGTGTGGTGGTTCCATTTTCCACGTCGGCTTATAAAGCCAGTGTCGTGCAGGCCATATCGGTTGCGCAAGCGATGGATTGCAAGGAAATTGTCCTGACCACAGGCGGCAGCAGTGAAAAATATGCAATGCAAATGTATGATCAGCTCACGGAAGAAGCCTTTATTCAGATGGGCGAATTTGTCGGCTTTGCGATCAAGCATGGAAAACGGCTGGGAATGAAGAAAATCATTCTCGTCGGCATGCCCGGCAAGCTGTCGAAGGTCGCTCAAGGTGTCATGATGGTTCATTCCAAGAGCGCCCCGGTGGATTTTGGCTTTTTGGCCGAGGTCGCGCGTGAAGCGGGTGTGGACGAATCGCTTGCAGCGGCGGTGGCTGAGGCGAATACAGCTACACAGGTGGCAGATATGATGACCGAAGCGAATGCGTTGAGCTTTTTTGAAAAGCTGTGCACCTATGGCTGTCAGCATTGTCTGGAGTATGCAGGTGGTGGAATCGTTGTAGAAATGGTACTGGTAACGATGAAAGGGAATGTGCTGGGGAGGGCGAGAGTCGGTGAGTAGAGTGATCCGTATCATTGGTATCGGTGAAAATGGAGCGGCAGGTCTGTCGCAGGAGACGCTGGAGCGAATCGAGCGTGCGGACGTGCTGGTTGGCGGAGAGCGCCAACTGGCCTTTTTTCCAACAGCCGTAGGGGAAAAACGAACATTAAAGAGCGGCTTCTCCGCCGTGGTGGAAGAATTGGGACGTTTGCGTGAGGACAAGGATATTGTCGTACTTGCATCAGGCGATCCGCTTTTTTTTGGAATCGCAGGGTATTTGTCCGCCAAGCTGGGGGCTGAGCATCTGGATATTTTGCCGCATCTCAGCTCGGTTCAGTTGGCATTTGCACGTCTGGGAGAGAGCTGGCAGGATGCGGTGCTGGAAAGCATACATGGCCGTCCGATAACCGGACTGGCTCAGCGGATCGACGGACAGCACAAGGTCGCGCTGCTGACGGACGACCGGAATCATCCTGCCGCAGTCGCTGCCTATCTGCTGCATTATGGCATGACGGAATACGATGCCTTTGTCGGCGAGCATTTGGGCGGACCGGATGAGACGTATCGGCATTATACGCTGGAAGAGATGGCGCAGGGAACGTTCCAATCACTGAATGTGGTTATTTTGCGCCGTCGTAAGGGTGCGGACGTGCTTGCGATTCGTCGGGGATTTGGTTTTGAGGATGCGGAATTTCACCAGCGCAAGCCGGAAAAAGGGCTGATTACGAAGCGTGAAGTGCGCGTGTTCAGTTTGTCCGAGCTGCGTCTGACGGAGCGAAGCATTGTATGGGACATTGGCGCAGGGTCCGGCTCTGTAGCTGTGGAGTGTGCGCGGCTAGCGAAGTACGGGCAAGTGTTTGCCATTGAGAAGAATGAAGGCGATCTCGCCAATGTGGAAGCGAACAAGATCAAATTCCGCACCGATTTTCCGGTCATTCACGCCAAAGCGCCTGCCGGACTGGAAGAGCTGCCAGACCCGGATGCGGTGTTTATCGGCGGGAGCGGGGGAGAGCTGGCGGAGCTGATTCGGCTGTGCGCTTCCCGTCTGCGTACGGATGGACGAATTGTAGTGAATGCCGCAACGATTGAGACGCTGCATGACGGCATGAAGGCGATGCAAGCAGCGGGGCTGGAAACCTCGGTGACGTTACTGCAAACAGCGCGTAGCAAGCCAATTTTGAATATGACGCGTTTTGACGGACTGAATCCGATATATGTCATTACAGGGCGGCCGTCGGTAGAAGCGGCTGACGAGGTAGCAGGGGAGTAATTTGGTAGATCAAGAGGGGGAGAGACAGCATGAATACGGCGGCAACAGGAACACTTTACGGCGTAGGCGTGGGGCCGGGTGATCCCGAGCTGATTACGGTCAAGGCGTACCGCATGATTCGGGAATGCGCAGTTGTGGCTTATCCGAAAAAACGTCGGGGAGGCAAATCGTATGCCCATGAAATCGTGGAGCTGTACGTAAACCCGGAGGAAAAAGAGATGCTGGGACTCATTTTCCCGATGACCAAAGACCCGGTTGTACTGGAACGGGAGTGGAACAAAACGGTGGTTGCCTGCTGGGAGGCTCTGAGTCAAGGCAAGGATGTAGCCTTTGTCACCGAGGGGGACCCGAATCTGTACAGTACCTTTATTCACTTGGCGCGTCTCATGAAGGAGCTTCATCCCGAGGTGCCGATTGTATCTATTCCGGGCATTTCCTCCGTTTTGGGAGCAGCGGCGGCACTGGAGTTGCCTTTGGCAGACGGAGATCAGCAGGTCGGTATTATACCGGCTACGGATGATAGAGAAGCGATGAAGCGGGCGATTGAAAATCACGACACAGTCGTGTTTATCAAGGTTGCCAAGGTGCTGGATTTGATTCTGGATGTGCTGGATGAACTGAATCTTGGGGAACATGCGTCTGTGATCACCAAGGTTACATCTCCATATGAAATGGTATGGCGTAACGCGCGCGAGCTGCGCGGACAGGAGCTTGAATATCTGAGTCTGATGGTGGTGAGCAAATGAGTTTGGAGCCGAAAGTATATATCGTAGGAGCGGGTCCCGGCGACCCGGAGCTGATTACCGTCAAGGGCTCCCGGATTTTACGTACAGCCGATGTTGTGTTGTATACGGATTCACTTGTGAACGACGAGCTGATTGCCACGGCCAAGCCAGAGGCGCAGGTGCTGCAAAGCTCAGGCATGGATCTGGAGCGGCAGGTCGAGATTATGAGCGAGGCTGTGCAGGATGGACGCAGTGTAGCTCGTGTACATACGGGGGACCCGGCAGTGTACGGCGCGATTTTGGAGCAAATGGTATTGCTGAAGCAGCGCGGAGTCGCTTATGAAATCGTGCCCGGTGTTAGCTCGGTCTTCGCTTCTGCTGCCGTGCTTGGCGCAGAGCTGACTGTGCCTGACCTGACACAGACGGTCATTCTGACGCGTGCCGAAGGCCGTACACCTGTACCGGATCGGGAAAAGCTGCGCGACCTGGCATCCCATCACTGTACAGTGGCCCTATTCCTCAGTGCAACGCTGGCGAAAAAAGTGGTCGTCGAGTTTCTGGCGGCTGGCTGGAGCGAGGACACACCTGTAGCGGTTGTACAACGTGCAACCTGGCCAGACCAAAAGATCGTGCGCACAACGCTCGCTCAATTGCCTGCCGATCTACGCGCAGCGGGAATTACGATGCATGCGATGATTTTGGCAGGCTGGGCGCTGGACCCTGGGCTGGTAGACAAGGACGCGCATCGTTCCAAGTTGTATGATAAGTCGTTCACCCATGGCTACCGGAAGGGAGTGAAGCCCGGTGAGTAATCCATTTGCCGCTGTGGCGATCACGAAGCATGGAGTGGAGATGGTTCGTCATTTAGGAGCCAGCTTTCCGGGCACGGATGTGTATTACATGTCCAAGTTTGAGCGTGGCGACGAGCAGGAGCGTGGCATTCAGTTGTTCGAAGGCTCGGTCAAGCTGATTTTGCCGGATTTATTTAAGCAATATAACGGTATTATTTTATTTATTTCCCTCGGTGCGGTCGTCCGTATGATTGCGCCGATTCTCGTGGATAAAAAGGTAGACCCGGCGGTGGTCGTCATTGATGATCGCGGGGAGCATGTCATTAGCGTACTGTCCGGGCATTTGGGCGGTGCTAATGAACTGACCCGTCATGTGGCTTCTGTACTCGGCGCACGCCCGGTAATTACGACTGCATCGGATGTACAGGGCACGATTCCGGTGGACATGTTCGGTCGGGAATTGGGTTGGGTGGTCGACAGCTTCGACAAGGCAACTCCGGTGAGCGCGGCTGTTGTGAATGAGGAGCCTGTGGCGCTTGTTCAAGAGACAGGCGAACGGAACTGGTGGCGTTATGGCAAGCCTGTGCCTGCCCATATCAAGGTATATGGTTCGATGGCAGAAGCGTCACAAGAGCCGTTTAATGCGGCCTTGGTCGTTAGCGACCGCCTGCTGGAGCCGGAGGAAGAGGAACAGTTCTTAACGAATGGCGTGCTGTATCGTCCGAAAAGTCTGGTACTCGGCATCGGCTGTAATCGGGGTACTGCTGTGGAGGAGCTGGAGGCAGGCGTGCTGGACACCTTGAATGAGCTTCGCTTGTCTGTGAAAAGCGTGCGCAATATTGCGACCATTGATCTGAAAAAGAATGAAGAGGGCCTGCTTGCCCTTTGCGCCAAATATGGCTGGGAGCTGGTGACGTACACGCCATCAGAGCTAAACACCGTACAGCTTCCCAATCCATCGGAAACGGTCTTCAAGTACACAGGAGCGTACGGTGTCAGCGAGCCTTCGGCCTTGCTGTCCTCCGGTGCAGACCATTGGCTGCTGGAGAAGAAAAAAAGCGGCAACATGACAATATCCGTAGCACGGGTTTCTTATGACTGATCGCAATAAGCAGGATGTGCGGACGGATCAGGCCGCTGGTGCACCCAGAAGCCGTATCGTCGTGGCTGGAACGGGCAGCGGCGCGGGCAAGACGACCGTTACCCTTGGGCTGATGAAGGCTTTTGCCGACGGCGGCCTGCGGGTGCAGGGCTTTAAGTGTGGGCCGGATTATATTGATCCGACCTATCATACCGCCGCGACCGGAACGCCTTCGCGTAATCTCGACTCATGGATGACCTCGCCGGACACGGTGCGTGAAACCTTTATCCGCGCCTCCGAGGGTGCGGATATTTCTGTAATCGAAGGCGTCATGGGGCTGTATGACGGCAAGGACCCGCTCAGCAACACCGGGTCGACCGCCGAAATCGCCATGCTGACGGATAGCCCTGTGCTGCTGGTCGTTGATGTGCGTAGTATGGCACGAAGCGCTGCCGCTATTGTACTCGGCTTCCAGCGTTTGGAGCCGAAGCTGCGCATTGCGGGTGTGATCGTGAACCGCTGCGGAAGCCAAGGACATTATAGCATCGTCCAAAAGGCAATCGAGCAGGAGTGCGGCATCCCCGTGCTCGGTTGGCTCCAACGCGACGACGGGCTGGATATTCCCGAGCGTCATCTGGGCTTGGTCCCGGCTGTCGAGCGCGGCGAGCTGGAACCGCTCTTCCAACGGGCGGCAGAGCTGATCCGCACGGGTACGGATTTGGACGCGCTGCGGGCACTAGCGGACTCGGCTCCGCCGCTGTCTTTGCCAGCGCAGCCGTTATTTGCTCCCGATCGGCTTTCGTCGGAGAAGCAAGCCGACGCCGGGGAACGTCCGGTCATTGCCGTAGCCAGAGATGCGGCGTTCAATTTTTATTACCCGGAAAATTTGGATTTGCTGCGTCAGTCGGGAGCTGAACTTTCCTTTTTCAGTCCGCTGGCAGGAGAACGCGTACCTGAGCATGCAAGCGGCCTATACCTGGGCGGCGGTTTCCCCGAGGAGTTCGCCGCAGATATCGCTGCGAATACAGGCTTTCTGGAAGATATCCGCAACGCGGTAAACCGGGATATGCCTCTATTCGCCGAATGCGGTGGTTACATGGTACTGGCACGTACGCTTACAGATCGTTCCGGTGCTGTGCATAGCATGGCGGGGGTCATCCCGTCCGATGTGCGAATGCAGGACAAGCGGGCCGCGCTCGGATACCGGGAAGCAACTGCATTACAGGATTGTCTGCTGCTGGAGGCTGGAGAGACAATTCGGGGGCATGAGTTTCATTATTCCGTGATGGTCTATGATGAATCAGCCTCCCCGTACCCTTATGCCTATCAAACCAAGGGGATGCGCGGGCTCCAGAGCGAAGGCTATGCGAAGGGTAACCTGTTGGCAGCCTACACGCATATTCACCTCGCCTCTTTTTCCAAAGCAGCAGCACGCTGGGTGGAAAAGTGCAGGGCATACGGTCAGTAATCCGCTATATAGCGCCCATCGCAACTGTAGTCCCTAACAGGATAAATGAAGAACTTGATATGTACGTAAAAAGGCCGGTTCCCTTTATCACAAGGGTCCGGCTTTTCTAAACTTAGGCAAGATTCAACCTTACATTACATGGAAGCGTATTCATTACTCTTGTGATGATTCGTTCACATGAGCTTCTTCAACTGGGAAATCCTTCCCTGACTCACGCCTAGCATAGAAGCCAGTTGTTTTTGTGAGGATGCTGGATTCTCTTCCATAAGCTCTCTCATTTTTTCCAGAATAACATCTGTACGCTGATAAATCTTTTTCATATGCATATTTTGCTTGATTGGAGCCGAATTGGTTTCTGCCGAAGTGACTGGAAGCAAGTCTTCCGTTTTCATTGCGGCTGCACATTCGTCACAAATAAACTGGTCCTTAAAATAGGTGTTTGTATCAACCGCACCGCAAAATATGCAATTGGTTGATTTGTACTTACGGAGCATGAGTGTCTGGTCTTCAATAAAAAACTCTAATGGATCGCCGATGTCAATCTCCATCGTCATGCGCAACTCTTTAGGAAGCACAATTCGTCCCAAGCTGTCCAAAGGCCGGGTCATTCCAGTCCTCTTCATTCATGCAACCTCCCCGGTTTTTAAGATTCATAGAATGTATAAGTTTTAAGCAAAGCTTAACAATTCTACAACCGCAAGCATAAACTTCGCTAAAAAGCGATCCAGCCTTTTTGAAACGCATGGACACGCTTTTTTTCTTACGAGTATACCATAAACCGATGAATTCGCCAGTGTTCACGCATATAAATTTTTGAGTATGTTTATTCCGATCAAATATATATGCTATAATCTTCTGCTAAAGGATTTCATAGCCCGCCTGTAGAATTATTTATATATGTCGTAGCCCGGACGATGATTGCGTTGTTATGCGCAACAGGTGAGGGCTAATTGAAATTTTGGAGCGCCCGATCCACACCAATAAGAACAAATGACACGGGGCATCGCCTTTAAAATCCTTATATACAGATTAGGCAAGGAGGATTCATCATGGAAAGAAGAAAAGCATTGTTGTTAGGAGATTATACGTATCCGGAGTTTCACCCGCTACAAGGGGTGGACGGAGAGATTAGCCATATTTTACAGGATTGGATGACGGTACAATGCAGCGAAAATCGTAAAATGCTGCTCAAGGAAAACCTGGCCTCATTTGATTTGTGCATCTCGTACTGCGACAGCCGCAAGGAGGTTTTGTCTCCCCAGCAAACAGCAGGGCTGCTATCCTACGTCAGTGGCGGAGGTGGACTGCTCGTACTGCATAACGGAATTACGTTGCAAGGTCGGTATGAAATTGCACAGCTCATTGGGGCGCGTTTTTTGCGGCATCCTGCTGCGGGTCAGTTGTCCTTCAAGGTGACAGAGCCGGACCATCCGATTATGGAAGGGATTGAACCGTTTGAGATCGAGGAGGAGCCGTATCGGTTTGATTTTGACCCGTTTACTGAAAAAACATTGCTGATGGAATACGAACACGAGGGCCAATGGTGGCCAGCAGCTTGGTCGTTGTCCTATGGCTTGGGTCGGGTCGTCTACTTGATGCCTGGACACAATCAGCCAAGCTTCCAGCATGAAGGATATCGTAAGCTGATTCTTCAGGCTGCCAAGTGGGCTGGACGCTTGCCGGGCTAACATAGCTGATGTCGTCAAACTAGGGAGGGGAGCTGCGGACTTTATGCGGTTCCCCTTTTCAGGTTATACTATAGGTAATCACAGGTAGGGGAGGATATATCATGAGCGATTTGTTCAAAAAAGCCATCTCTTTGGGATGGGGCCTCACCATTGTCAGCAAAGAAAAGGTGGAAAAAGCCGTCGAGGATCTTGTGAACCGGGGAGAACTTGCACCCTCGGAATCTAAAGCTCTGGTTGATCGTCTGATCGAACGGGGCGCAGAGGAACAGGGACAGTTCAAAACGGTGATCCGCGAGCAGGTTAGCCGCATTTTGCAGGAGCTGGATGTACCTACCGAAAATGATGTCGCAAGTTTGGAGCAACGTGTGGCATCCCTGGAAAAACAGGTAGCGGAGATGGAAAAAGAAAAGGCGGCGCTTACGGGTTCGAGCGATGCTGAGGAAGGGAATCGACTGGATTAAAATGGCGGTTCGTATAAAGCACGCCGGTCGTTACCGGGAAATTGCCATGGCGCTGGCGCGTCATGGCTTTGGCTATATGGTGGAGGAAATGGGCCTGTTCCAGCTATTATCGCTGCCCCGCAAGTGGCTGACGAGAGAAACACCAGAGTCCAAAACGCTGGGCGAACGGATTCGACTGGTGCTGGAGGATTTGGGGCCTGCGTTCATTAAGCTTGGACAGTTGGCAAGCACGCGCGCAGACCTGCTGCCGGAGCCGATTATCCGTGAGCTGGTCAAGCTTCAGGATCAGGTGCCGCCTTTTTCCTCTGAAACCGCACGTGGCATTTTGGAACAGGAGCTGGACACGTCATTGGAGGATATCATGGCCCGTTTTGATGATGTTCCGCTGGCTGCCGCTTCCATTGGTCAGGTGCATCTGGGGAAGTTGCACAGTGGAGAACTGGTCGCCATTAAAATCCAACGCCCCGGCGTTAACCGCATCATTCGGCGGGATCTGGATATTTTGAGGGAACTGACTGCAATGGCGGTCAAACGCTGGGAATGGGTGGAACGCTATCAACTTAGCCAGATGGTGGAGGAGCTGGGCAGATCGCTCATTCAGGAACTGGATTACAACCATGAAGCCCGCAATACGGAGAAAATCTCGCTCCAGTTCGAGCAGGACCCGCATATTCATATTCCTAAAATATATTGGGACCATACCTCCTCACGTGTATTAACCATGGAGTTTTTGGATGGTACTCATCTGGGCAATCGCGAAGAACTATTACGTCGTGGATATGATTTGAAAGACCTGGCGCAGCGGCTGGTAAACAGTATGCTGCATCAAATATTTATTGAAGGTTTTTTTCACGCCGATCCTCATCCGGGGAATTTGCTTGTCCTGAAAAATGGCAGTCTCGCTTATTTGGACTTCGGCATGACCGGGCGGCTGAGTGAAGAGATGAAGAATCATCTGGCCTCGCTTATTATCGCGCTGATGCGCAAAAATACCGATGCCATGGTTCGAGCAATCGAACGGCTGGGGCTGGTTGAGCCAGATACCGATATGAACGCGCTACGTGCCGATCTGGATAAGATGCGCGAAGATTACTCGGATGTTCCGTTCTCGCAGGTCAGCATCGGGAATGCCCTGAACGACCTGTTCGGCGCAGCACAGCGGCACCGGATCGGCCTGCCTTCAGACGTTTTGCTGCTCGGCAAGTCGCTGCTGACGCTGGAAGGGGTCGTTGAGCATCTCGACCCTGATCTTAGCATTCTTGCTCTGGCGGAGCCTTTTGGCAACAAGCTGTTAAAGGAGCGCTTTAGCGGCCGTCGTATCCGGGGCAAGCTGTTGGGCGGTGCGACCGAGCTGGTCGAAACGCTGATGGAACTGCCAGGGCAGGCAAGGCATCTGGCTTCGATTATCAGCAAAGGCAAGCTCAAGCTGGAGGTCACCGTGCCGGAGCTGGAAATGCTCCTGCGCAGGCTGGATCAAATCAGCAATCGCCTGTCATTCAGCATTGTACTGCTTGCGTTCAGCATTATTATGGTCGGCCTGATTATCGGCTCATCGCTGAATCATCAGGCGACCATGCTGTGGAATGTGCCTGCGATTGAGATTGGCTTTGTCGTCGCACTCTTAATGGTTGCTTTTTTGCTATATTCTATTTTTAAATCGGGAAGATTTTAGATACCGATCGGAAAGGATGAGCCATGGATAATCATGAGATCAACACCATCCCCATTCATAGTTTCCAAATCACCGATGTGCCGTGGCACCGTCTGACCACTCCATATGGCAGGGGTACCGAGCTGCCGCAATTGATATCGGACGGAAAATATGATGACATTGCTAATCTGATTGAGCATCAGGGCACATTGTGGCAGGTTACGCCTTGGGTGTTGCTCTTTTTATTAGGAAATATGCATGCGAGAAAAGCGGATGATATCACGCTAGACGAATTAGAGTGTTATCATGCAGTTATTGAGGCATTGGACATGGAAAATGCACAAGCGGATTCACAGAAGTCTGTCGAATCCCTGACCATGCTGTTGGATGAAAAATATCTGTGGCCAGAAGATACCGATCCTGAAGAAGATGAACTGGAATGGGAAGAGGAAGAAGCGCGAGGCTATGATCCGGTGGCCTTTTGGAGCTATTACGATTATAGTTATCGGTTATTGAAACGGGCATTACCTGATTTTGAGAGCATGCTCCAGCATAGCTCCGACCCGGATATCTCTGACGCCCTATTGGAGCTTGTGCAGGAGTTGCAAAAATTTTAAATATAAGAAAACGAATCAAGCGAGCTGGTGTTCAGCACTCCAATATCAGGTGGACCATGCTGGAAACTAATTTGGGCTAAGGGGTGTTTCTGATGGCTAAGAAATTAACGGATATACATCGTATACGCCTTCTAAGTCTCCTCCGGGATATTGGGTTCGAACCATCTAAGGTTACTATAGAAACTAAGGAAGGCGAAACCGAGGTTATTGATTTAGAGCCTTCATTACCTAAGGGACTGCAAGCTGTTTTGAAGTCGCGAGGCAGCTTAAGTAAGGAACAATTGCTTGAGATTGAAGAGAGCGTCAAGCAATCCAGGGAGAATTGGGAATAGATGGGGTACTTATTTGATACGAATGCAGCTATTGCCCTTCATAGACTTGAATCTTCCTTGGATGAAGTAATTCGACAGGCTGAGAAAGATAAAGAAAATATTTTCTTTTCAACTATAACCCAGTCCGAGTTTATAGCTGGGTTACCCACTGAAACCGACTTAAGTTCGATACCCTTTCTTGGCGGAGATTTTATTTCAGTTGACTCAGAGATTGCAATTAAAGCGGGTCGTATCAGAAGAGAACAAAAAGATAAGTGTGGGAGAAAGCTTAAGACCCCAGACGCTTTAATTCTTGCGACAGCTATCATAAACAAATTGATATTGGTTACGGCGGATCAAGATTTGCAGTTCGCGGAGTTCGAGTATGAGGTTAGAGTGATAAATTTTAACAAACCGGAGTCTCAGGAATTGCGAAAATTTTAAATATAAGAAAACGAACCAAACGAAGGAAACAGGCGATATTCCAAGGAAACGCCTGTTTTCTTTTTCTAAACAGCCTCTTACCTGACTCGTTTCCGCGAATCCCTTACGTTATAATGATGGACTGAATGTAACGGGCGGGTTCGTGTGAGAGAAACGAGCCGAATCATAGGAGAGCCTATGCGATTGACCGCTGGACGGAGGCCCGGAACGATACCGGGCTGCGGGTCAACACGCGGTTCTCCGTTAATACAGGAGGCTGGAAAGAAACCGTATGAATCTTAGACAACAATGGTTCGGTAATATCCGGGCCGATATACTTGCGGGCATGACCGTGGCGCTGGCGCTGATCCCGGAGGCGATTGCCTTCTCGATCATTGCCGGTGTCAATCCGATGGTCGGACTGTACGCCTCCATCTCAATGGCAATTGTTATTTCTTTTGCAGGCGGACGTCCGGCGATGATCTCGGCAGCAACCGGGGCTGTAGCGGTATTGGTCGTCGGTTTGGTGAAGGATCATGGCGTGGAATATCTGTTTGCGGCTACTATTTTGGCGGGGATTATTCAGGTGCTGCTGGGTGTTTTAAAAATAGGACGATTTATGAGCTTTATTTCGCAGCCAGTCATGACCGGGTTTGTGAATGCGCTGGCGATCCTCGTCTTTATGGCACAGCTTACCCACTTTCATGGAGCCAATTGGATCATGTATGCAATGGTAGCAGGTACGCTGCTCATTGTGTATATTTTGCCGAGGTTTGTGAAAAGCATTCCCGCTCCATTGACGGCAATCATTATCATGACGATCATCACGTATGCGTTCGGGTTAAATGTCAAAACCGTAGGTGATATCGGTACGCTGACCAGCTCACTGCCTTCATTCCATTTGCCGCAGATTGAGTGGTCTTTGCATACTTTGTGGATTTTACTGCCGTATTCCTTTACGATGGCGCTGGTGGGACTGCTGGAATCGCTGCTGACAGCCAGTATTTTGGATGAAATGACCGAAACGAAAAGCAATAAAAACCGGGAAGCCCGCGGGCAAGGGATTGCCAACTTTGTAAATGGCTTTTTCGGCGGTATGGGTGGTTGTGCCATGATCGGACAATCTGTTATTAATGTTAGCTCGGGAGGTAGAGGGCGTTTGTCCACCTTCACGGCAGGGGTGTTTCTGGCCTTTCTGCTGCTGGTGCTCGGCGGGGTTGTGAAGGAAGTACCGATGGGCGCACTGGTGGGAGTTATGTTTATGGTGTGTATCGGGACAGTGGACTGGAATTCGCTCCGAAATATCGCCAAGGTTCCCAAGGCGGACACATTTATCATGGTTACGACGGTCGTCATTGTGGTGGCTACGCATGATTTGTCCAAGGGTGTTATTGTGGGCGTGCTGCTGAGTGCCCTGCATTTTGGCTGGAAAATGGCTAAAATCCGCATCAGCGCGACAGAGGACAACGATGAAAAAGTGTACCATGTTAGGGGTCCGATGTTTTTTGCTTCGACGACTCATTTTGTCGACCATTTTGAACCTTCGGATGATCCGAAGCGCGTGGTGGTGGATTTCAGCCAATCGCATATTTGGGATCATTCTGCGGTAACCGCCATTGGGAAGGTGCTGCAAAAGTACACGAAATCCGGTAAATTGATTACCCTGCGGGGACTAAACGAGGAAAGCCGCTTGATTGTGGAAAAGCTCGGCGGCCCGGTAGTTACGGAGCCACTGGTGTGATAAATCGTATAGAATAGATCAAAGCCTGGAATGGAATTTAACCATTTCAGGCTTTTTTGCATGTATTTCTGAAATGAAATAAAGGTTTTCTTCCTAAATCATAGATAAATATGACAAATTTTCGTCAAAGTATTGACGTAATAATTAGGCTGGAATACAATCATTGTTATTAAACTTACAAAATACATAGGATTAATCGAAAATTGAAAGGTATGTACATATGAATCTAGACTGGGAGTTTATCGTAGAGAGCTTACCACTGTATGGTGAGGCGATGTGGCTTACATTGAAGATTGCTTTTTGGGCCATCCTCTTTTCGCTGATCGTCGGTTTGTTGTGCAGTATTGTGTTGTATTACAAGGTGAAGGGAATTAGCGGCATTATTACAGCGTATATCGAGCTTTCCCGAAATACACCATTGCTGGTACAACTGTATTTTCTGTATTATGGCTTTACCAAAATAGGTCTGCATATGAGTGAAATGACGTGTGCCATTGTCGGTATGACCTTTTTGGGCGGAGGGTATATGGCAGAGGCGTTCCGTGGCGGAATTGAAGCGGTGAGTAAAACGCAGACGGAATCCGGGCTTAGCCTGGGATTGTCCAAGGTGCAGCTGGCGCGATATGTTATTTTGCCACAGGCCTTTGCTATCAGTGTTCCATCATTGGGTGCGAATGCGATTTTTCTGCTCAAGGAAACCTCCATTGTTGGCGCCATTGCTCTGCTAGATATTATGAATGTGGCAAAAGACCTGATCGGCATGTACTACAAAACGGCGGAATCGCTGATTCTGCTGGTGCTAGCTTATCTCGTCCTGCTTTTGCCTTTGTCGATGCTGCTGACATGGGTGGAAAGGAAGGTGCGATATGCAGAATTCGGGGATTAATGTGCTTTTTGAAGGTTCCAATTTTGAGCGTCTGTTAGGTGGATTACTCGTTACGATGGAAATTGCATTTATTTCGATTGTAATCGGCACAGTGCTGGGCATCGTGATGGGGCTATTGCGCACTTTAAAGTCGGGACCGATTCGATTTGTATTACGGTTTTATCTGGAGACGTTTCGCATTATTCCGATTTTGGTTTGGCTGTATGTGGTGTACTTCGGCTTCACGCCTTTGCTGAATGTGAACATTAGCGGGGAGCTAACGGCAATTATCGTGTTTAGCTTATGGGGTGCGGCGGAGATCGGTGACATCGTTCGTGGTGCGCTCGAATCGTTGCCCAAGCATCAAGTGGAATCCGGGCAAGCGCTCGGTCTGACGTATGGACAATTGTACCGTCATGTGCTCATTCCTCAGGCGGTACGTCGAATGCTGCCGGGTTCTATTAATCTGGCGACACGGATGATCAAAACGACGTCATTGGTGGTGCTGATCGGCGTGGTAGAGGTGGTAAAGGTCGGACAACAGATTATTGAGCTTGGTGTGATTAAAGCGCCAGCGGCATCCTTTTGGGTGTATGGTTTTATTTTTATACTATATTTTCTTGTATGCTATCCGTTGTCCAGACTTTCCAAGAGATTCGAACGCAGATGGCAAAATTAGCAGGATGGGGTGAGCGTCATGGCAGAGGCTGTGGAGGTTTTGCTGGAGATTCGAGGGCTGGACAAAAGCTTCGGTGACCGAAAGGTACTCCAACAGATTGATCTGGAGGTAGCAAAGGGGGAGGTCGTGGTTGTTCTTGGCCCTTCGGGCTGCGGAAAAAGCACACTTCTGCGATGCCTCAATGGTCTGGAACCAGTCCAAGGCGGAGAAATCCGATATAGAGGACAGGATCTTACGGACAAAAAAGTGAATTGGCGGGAGGTACGGCAGCATATCGGGATGGTATTTCAGAACTATGAGCTGTTTCCCCATATGACCGTCTTGGAAAATATATTGCTAGGCCCGCTTAAAGTGCAGCGGAGAAACAAGCAGGAAGCGCTCAAGCAAGCGGAGCAATTATTGGAACGGGTCGGTCTGTTGGATCGCAAAGATGCGTATCCGAGAGAGTTATCAGGAGGACAAAAGCAGCGGATTGCGATTGTACGCGCACTGTGTATGAACCCTGAAATTATGCTCTTTGACGAAGTCACGGCATCCTTGGACCCGGAAATGGTCAGGGAGGTGCTGGATGTGATGCGAGAACTGGCGCGACAGGGAATGACGATGATTATCGTGACGCATGAGATGGGATTCGCCAAGTCGGTGGGGGATCGCATCGTTTTTATGGATCAAGGACAAATATGCGAACTGACCACGCCACAGCAATTTTTTACCCAACCGGAAACAGAGCGTGCCCAGCACTTTCTGAATATATTTCAGTACGAAACTTTATAAACAGGGGGATGAATACGATGAAAAAAGGGTTGAAGTTAACGACATTATTGCTGGCAGTAAGCTTGTTGCTCATCGGAATGACGGGCTGCGCGGGAGCAGGAGGCAATGCCAACGGCAATTCTGGCTCGGCAAAATTTGCTTCGATTGAAGACATTAAAAAGAACGGCAAAATCCGAATTGGTGTTTTCGCGGATAAGCCTCCGTTTGGCTACGTGGATTCGGAAGGGAAAAATCAGGGCTTTGACGTGTATATTGCGAAACGATTTGCCAAGGATCTTTTGGGCGATGAGTCCAAGGTAGAGTTCGTTCTGGTGGATGCCGCCAGCCGGGTCGCTTATTTGCAATCCAACAAGGTAGACATTATCATGGCTAACTTTACCGTGACGGACGAGCGCAAAGAAAAGGTCGATTTTACTAATCCATACATGAAATTATCCTTCGGCATTGTATCACCCGACAGCGCTCCGATCACTACGATTGATCAATTGAAGAACTCGGACCAGAAGCTGATTGTCGCAAAAGGAACGACGGCTGAGACCTATTTTACGAAAAATTATCCTGACATCAAGCTGCTCAAATTCGATCAGTATACGGAAATTTTCTCAGCTCTCAAAGACAAGCGCGGCGCGGCCATCGCTAACGATAATACAGAGCTGATCGCTTGGGCGAAAGCCAATCCCGGTTTCACCGTAACCATTCCGGCCTTTGGCGGCCAGGATACCATTGCCCCCGCAGTAGCGAAGGGAAATAAAGAGCTGCTGGACTGGATCAACAATGAGCTGGATACGCTGGGTAAGGAAAACTTTGTCCATCAAGCCTACAAGGACACACTGACCTCCGTTTACGGAGAAGGCTTCACAGACCAATTGGTCGTAGAAGGTGGCAAAGTGGAATGAACTTTTGAAAGGGTCGGGTAAAGAGGCTCGACACGTTTATACGATCATTTTAAAAAAAGTAATTAAAGCAAAAAGACCCAACTGCCAAGAATTGGGTCTTTTTGCTTTGTGTAGGCTTATTGAAAATAACGTCACTCTCTATGCAGAATTAATATTCCCGGGCTTCATCTTCGGGTGTATATTCGAGAACATCGTGCAGGGTTAACTGGCGACCAGAAAGACGAATCAGCGTTTCCATCACTGTATTAAATGTTTTAAATTCGATCCGCTTGGTCGTATTGCTACACATTTCATAGATGGTATTGGGCCTGATTTTAGCTTCACGAGCAAGAGCATTTTTAGTTATCCCTATTTCCTGAAGCAATTCTTCAAGCTTAAAGGTAATTCCCTGTGCGTTTGACATTCTCATGTTGAACAGAACCCCCGTGTTCTAACGAATTACAATAAATAATTGAGGTCATGCTTTGGTAGTCTCAATGTTCCTCAATTCCATCTTCGGGAATATATTCTACAATATCAGCAAGAGTAATAGTCCTTGTAAATCTTCGTTGGCGGGCAAATCTGTTCAAAGCATCAAGTATATGGACTAGTGTTTCCAGTTCAAGTCTTTTGGTTTTTCCATTTACCATATCTATTACAGTAGCCGGACGTATTTTTGCTTCTACGGCTAGTTTATTGCGGGAAATATCAAGTTCTTCTAAAATATCGCCAAGTTTAAAATGATATCTATTTTGAATCTCCATAATTTAAATTCCCCTTTTGTTTCATAGTACAAGAAAATCATAAAATCTATTGTAGTTTTACTCCAAAAGTAATAATATAAAACCATAGGAGTAATACTTGTGATTTAAATTCCCGTTTTTTTTAAGTGAATAGCTGTTAGTTTTTTGTTGTGAGCAATTAAAATCATAAGAGGAGCTAAATTCTAAATGAACAAAAGTAATTTTGAAAAAGTCAGCCCTATTCTTGGTCCCTGCGATCTTCCCCATATGTATGAGCTTTTTGAGGGTTATCTAATCAAGGACCGATACGTCATGATGATTGACAACAGCGTGCTTACCCTCCGACATGTAAAAAAGGAAAGACATCATTCGCATCTATATGTTGATGGCGACACAGGTGGCATCACTCTTACCAGGCATATACAACGTGAAGACATAGATGTGATTACCGAGTTGGTCGAACGATTGCGCAACATGGATGCATTAAGTTTTCTTACAGATGAATTGTTATGGAACACATGTCGGGAAGATATAGACTTTGATTTAGTTCGGAATAAAGGACTATGAAAACATGGCGAACGTAAATTCTGATTCGAATTTTTGTTCTCGCTTTACTTATATATAATGTAACACAGAAGCGTAAAAGGGTGAAATAATCTCTCCCATTACTCAAGGTAATATTTACTTCCCCAAATGTCTTGCATCCTTGTATAATCCATTATATAGTTTTAAACTATAATGATAATAATAATCATTACTAATATATTTTAGGTGCATGCTCCCAATATGAGCCTAAGTGAATAGGATGGTGATTTGCACATGGCTAAAACAGATGTGGCAACTGCCAGAAGACAGCTCAGAAGTCCGAACAAGGTAACTCGCAGACGAGCTTTGAGAACGATCAAAGCTGCGAAGCGAGTGAAGTAGTAGGATCAACGTTTTAGATAGCAAAACAGCGCCAGACGGGTATCGAACCGTCCTGGCGCTTTATTTTTGGAGATATATAAGCCGAACTCAAAATGAACATAAAAACGGAGTAGACGGAATAGTGCTGTACAAGCGAAGCGGTCGCTTTAAAAGCTTTCCGTAGGAAAGCTCGCTTCGGAAGCATCACCTCCCGGATTTCTACTCTTATAGAAAGGCTTTATTCAAGAAATCCGGGGGCGGTGGCGATGGGAAGCACTATCCGACTGCGCAGTGGCACAATATGAAACTTTTAAGTTCGGTTTTATCTACAAAAACTACGTTTATTTCTTTTGTGCAAACAGCCATTCAATCATATCCTGATTTTGCAAAGCGGGAACCCAGGAAAAGTGTCCTACGGGTTTAATAATGCCTGCTTCATATTCAGTAAAATGAATGAGGTTTCCGTTTTGTGCTTTAATGGCAGCTACCATTTCTTGCGAGTTTTTAGGGCTTACCGAGGTGTCGTCTACGGCATGGAAGGCCCAAATAGGAACGTTTTTCAGTACTTCGACGTGTTTAGGATCAACAGGCGCATACATGTTAACGGCTTTTTCATAGTTGGTCAAACCGGCAATCGGCACACCTGCGGCGAACAAATCAAGATTTTTCTCCAACAATCTCCACGTGCCCATAGCTCCTTGAGAAATACCAACGATATAGATTCGATTGGTGTCGATCGGGTATTTTAACGCCGTTTCACGTACCAGATCGGCTACAGCACTGTTGCGCGGCTCATCCGCCCAAATGAATTTATGTTCCAGGTCAATTGGGCTTTGTGGAGCGATTACGAAGGACGGGTGCTTGGCTTGCTGTTCAGGAGAAGCCCAAGTAACGGCACCAGCATTCGCCAGTAGGTTTACTCCGTTTCCGTCACCACGCTCACCGTTTCCATGCAGAAACACAACCAGCGGGTAGGTTTTGCCAGACTCTACTTTAGGCTCAAACGTAAAGTAGTTTAGTTTGAAGCCCTCTTTATTCTCAAAGGTGTTTTTTTGGAAATCGTCCACGATAGGTGTGATTTTATCGGTTGCTTTTACAGTCTGCGCAGAGGCTGGAACGACTGTTTTCTTTTGAGTAGCAATGTCTTTCTTCTGGGTGATGTTATAATTCAACGGATTGATGCGGTTGACTCCACTTGTTGCATCGTAAGTAAGGGTACTTGCATTTTTATCCTGCGTATCCAGCTCGATCACGACGTATTTGCCATGAGTACTGCGGTTGGTGATGGCTCCTGTATCGTTGGTATATACACCAGTCACGGTTCTGTCTGTGTATACATCATTGAGTACAGATTGAACCTGAAAGCTGGAAGTGGACAAGGATGCCCCGTCAATATTGGTGCTGTATTTCAGTACAACGGCAGAAACGACTTCACCCAAAGGCTGTACCTGAGTAAGCAGGGTAGCCTGTGGTGCTGGTACATCGGCTGCTGCGGCAGAGCTGGAGGACGGGAAAAAGATCGTAAGCAGGAACACGAAAGATAGTAAAACAAGGGCGAAACGTCTTCTTTGCATGAGATTAACTCCTTTGGTGTCATTTTTTTTAAAAGCGCTTACACATGTTTGGGATGTTTGACTGTATGATGCTGCATCCATATAAAATGAAAAAAAGGCAAACTCCGGGTACACAATTTAAATGTACTCGGGTTTTGCCTTTTCAGTAACAATCCCACTTGAAGGATAGCATCTTCATTGGAATCTGACAAGTGAAAGCGCTACAATTCTGGATGTTTTTTATATTAATTGAGCTTTTGCAGCTGTAATAAGAGCTGAATCCCTTATGTTTTGATGGTTAGCCCCGGCAGGTAACCTCAGAAACCGGGGCTTCCCAAACGTAATGTGGTAGGTTATAATCTCACTAAATTAACACTGTTAATTTAAATAACGACGTTAATAAAGGGGATGAAATCATGAACAAATATGATGTTATCGTCATCGGCGCAGGTCTGGGCGGTTTGTCCTGTGCAGCAAGACTCTCCGCGCTCGGTTACCGGACGGCTGTTTTTGAAAGTCATACCCTGGCGGGCGGCTTTGCAACTGAATTCAAAAGAAAGGGTTATACTTTTGACGTATCCCTGCACGGCGTCGGCGGACTCGAAGAAGGCAGCTTCGCTCAGTTGCTGAAAGACTGCAAAGTGGACCGACAGATCGTACCTCTCCGCAAAAAACACCCGTATTCCATTCGTTGGGAAGGGCAGATCGTTGATATCCCGTCCGATGTGCAGGAATATGTGCAACTCCTCAAAAACATGTTCCCTGCTGAGCAGGCAGCCATCGATAGCCTGTTTGCAGGTATTCGCCGTTTTGAGGAAGGCTTCTCCGCCTTCTCTTCCTCTTCCCTCACTTCCTGGCGCAAGGCGGCTGGCCTGGTCAAAGCAGGAACCTTCTTCCGCTGGACGCAAATGACCACTTGGGAGGCTGTAAGTCAGTTCGGGCTGTCTGAGAAATTCACGGAATTTTTCACCGCGCTGTGGGCCTATTATGGATTGCCTCCGAAGAGGCTTGCGGCCTTGTATTTTTTCATTCCCTGGATCGGCTACCATCTGGAGGGGACGTATTACATTCAGGGAGGCGCACAGGCTTTATCCAATGCACTGGTTGACGCTATTAAGTCAGCGGGAGGAGATGTTCACCTGCGCAGTCAGGTGTCCGAGATTGTGCTCAAAGGCGGCAAAGCAGTTGGTGTACGCCTGAAAAAAGGGGACGTATATGAAGCCAATTGGATTGTGTCCGGTATCAGTCCCCATCATACCTATGGCCGTCTGCTATCGAACCATGATGCTGCCCGCCGTGAGCTGGAAGCCGTCAGCGGCCTGGAGACCGGCACGTCTCTCACCCAGTTATATCTTGGGTTATTATGTGAACCCCATGAGCTTGGCATCACCGAAGAAGACTTAATCCTGCGTAACGAGCCGGATTCGGAGACAGATTATGAAGACATGATGAGCGGTCAGTATACCAAAGGCAACTGGATGCTCACGAATTACAACGCCATGGATCCCTCGCTTAATGAGCCGGGGAAAGGCGTCATTGCAGTTACATTTTTGGACGGATTGGAAAATTGGCCTGCGACGCGTCCCGAATATAGAGCCCAAAAAGAAGCCGTAACACGGCAGATACTGGAGCGCCTTGAAGGATTGTATCCGGGGTTTGGCAGTAAAGTGGTGGTAGCAGAGCTGGGTACACCGCGGACGATGCAGCGTTATACCGCCAATCCCGACGGGGCCGTTTATGGCTACGCACAAACGGTCCGGCAGTCCGGCATGAAAAGATTGAAGCGCAAAACAGCGGTGAAACGCCTGTCATTGGTGGGGGCATGGACACAGCCGGGGGGCGGGTTCCAAGGGGCAATGAACTCAGGTATAATGGAAGCTGATCGCATCGCCGCCAAATTGGGGCAGGCAGAAAGGGCTAGTACATTTACTCATGAAACATATCAAACGCCGAGAACGTGAAAGCAGTGAGATTCGCCGGAAAATAATCGAGGCCGCCCGTTCGCTTTTCCTGAACCAAGGGTATGCCGAAGTTTCCATGCGCAAAATTGCGGATCAGATCGAATATTCGCCAACGACCATTTATCATTATTTTGCCAATAAGGAAGCGATTGTCCGTGAACTGCTGATAGAAGGAAACTCCATGTTTTTACAGTCTCTTCAGCAGCGTGCGGAAGAAGCGCAGGCAGCAGGATTGAATGCCCTGGATGTGCTGAAAACAGTGTCCGACGCTTATGTTCGTTTTGGAACGGCTAACCCGGAATATTACAACATCCTGTTTATCAGCAACCTGGAATCTGTAAGCTTAATCAGTCTTATTGACAGTGAACGCTTTAAAGGCTTTGAACTGCTTGAATCCGGACTAAAAGCTGCTATGAATGATGGCAGCATAACTCAAGGGGATGAGCGCCTGATCGCCACATCCGTGTGGAGCATGCTGCACGGATTGACTTCCCTGCTCCTGAATTTTGATTTCCCTACGGCAAAATCGAATGACGAATTAATTTCATTCACTATAGATACTTTTTTCCGGGGGGTAAGCCGCTGATGCAGCGGCTCCAAAAGGCTAACATTGCTCCAAATCAGAAAGCTGCTCCAGCACTGCTTCAATACGGCGTTTATCTTTTTTGAGCATAACAAGCTGCAAAGAAGCATGAAGCAGGTCTGAGATGTTAGCCCAAGTGTCTGCTTCCAGAGTGGGAAGAAGATCCCGTTGAATCATGATATTCAATGCTTCGGTTGTGATTTTCTGATGAAGCTCGCTGTCGGATAGCCATTCAAGCAACTGTTTAGTTGTAGGACGGGAGTGGGCGAAAAGCGCTGCCCAGCCCTCTACGGGATGATTCACCTTATCCCGCATCCAGTCAATGACCTGTGGTGAATGAAAATGCTGTAACTGACCGTTAGCGGTGTATCCTTCTAATTTACCATCCACCGCTGAATGCTGTAGCAGGTAATTGCACACGTATGCCAAGCCTTCATGCCCGGGCAGACAGCGGGCGGTCAGGTAGGCACGGGTGGATACAAATGTACCTACAGCAACAGAGTCGCTATTGGGAACCGAAGAAGAAGTCCACGCTTGCACGTTGCCCGGCTGCCATAAGGAGCGGACCCAATCGGCAGCCCCGTCGCCAGCGGTTTCTCCTATAAAAACGGCCCATGTAGCGAGTTGTGTAGGGTTATGCTGAATGCGTTGCTCCCAGGCAAGAAAAATATCCTTCGGATCATAGGGCTGAAAAGCCTGCAAAACGGCAGGATTATCTACGCCATGCATCGTGGCATATTTAATCAAATCTTCAAGCGAATGAGCAGCCTCCAGCCTCACATTGCAGAACGCATCCAGCCAGCGCACCCACATTTGTAGTGGGAGACTTTTGAGCTGAATGCCATGCTCGTCAATCACTGTCGTCCAATCCCATACCCATAGGCCGTGCAACGTGAGGATGGTGTCTATATAGGCGGGCAGATTGTCCGCAAGCAAGGTGAACCGATCCTGCTCGTGATCATAGCAGAACACCGCAGGCTCGGTAGTGGGTGTCGCCAAATCGAGTAGCACTGGATCGCCCGCACCGTTATAGTTAAAAATCAGATACCGATGTTCGTCCATTGCCGCTGGTGAGTCTGTATTTTCCCCATAGGATGTGAAATAGCTAATATACTCATGGTTCCAGCCAAACTCACCCGTGATATCGTCGAGTATGTTCAGTCCGTCATCAGAGGTGAAACCATATTCACCTGTACGTCCCGATACATCAGCTACAATGCAATGTTGAGGAAGCGACCATAACAGATATAAGCTGCCGCACCGTTGGATCAGTTCAGACAGGGAGGCGGGTAAAGGTCTCTGTAGTCGTTCCTCCAGCGCAGTTACCTCACCTGTGGAGATGCCCTCCGTCAACTCGTATTCCACGTCAGGCATTCCGTTTTGTCTCAGACGGTCGGCGATATGCCCCAGCCTCTCAAGGGTTTGCTCAAAATATGCCGTCATTTTCATTCGTCCTCCTCTTACTTTAAAATCCGGCAATGCTGCTTCTGCAAGAATGCAGCCACCGGCGTATGTTGTGTGGAAACCCAATACATATAGGATGCACCTGCTTTCCGGTACTCTATCTATAGAGATAGAGACCAAAATTAAATGAGAGATATGCTATAATCAGGAAATCAAATAGTTATAGATTAGTCTATCTTAATTACGTTAGAACTACAATTTGTAAGGGGATGAAGGAGGAGCACATTGTATGGCATCAGGGGTACAAGCATACATAGATCCGATTTTCGAGGCAATTGAGAAGGCGTACGCTTCTGAGCAAAAGCGCATTGCCGAATTCCAGACCAAAAGTGTCCTTCACGAAGGGATTCATGAATACTTAAAAGTGACCTGTAAGGAGGACGGGCTATGGGTGGATACCTATGAACCGTTTGATTGGGATAACCGTAGACCGGATACGAAAATTTCTGGTTTTACGGAGGGGGTAACGCTCCAGCAAGTGCAGGACGAATGGATGCCTGTGTTCAGGGAACGGATAGAGGCTCTATTTAAGTCTGAAGAATGTAGTCCCATGTTCTTTCGTTATCGGCTGGAATTTCATCTGAAAGTGGTCTTGGAAAAGAAATCCAGTCATTTTACATTCTCGCTCCTGAACGAAGATAAACGGCAGCACCTGTTAGCCATTATCCAGCAGTTTGTAGAGCAGAAGCTCAACCCTGCCAGTAAAGCTGTGCCGAAGGAAAAGGACGATTTTTTCTTTGTGAGGCACATGCTCGATCCTCATTTGTACCCTATAGATGCCCAACGGGTGGATGAGCTTCTGAATCGAATGGATGCAAAAGTGAAAGTGAGCCGCAATCGTGAGGAAGCATGGAGATATCAGCTCAACCGTGGCTTAAAGCGTTGGGCTGAAGATGAATTTTTGGCGAAGTATGCGGACCGGAAAAAAAGCTATGAGTTGGATTATATGGAGGAGCCTGATATTCATCCTTCAAATATTCCTGCGCCAGCAATGGAAATGTTCCTGCTCACCGCGATGCGAGTGGGTTCGACCCATGCGGATGCACGGCAGAAATATTTGGAGATCGCTGCACAGCTAGGCTCGGAGCAGGCTGCCCAGTGGCTCAAGAGCGGGTCAGGAAGCATTCCAGCGCTATATACAAGCGAGCGCGTCACCTGCCAAGCGAATGATATTTTGCAAACGCTGGAGGTTCATATTCTTTCGGAGGAAGAAGAGAGCTACAGGGAAGCGCTCGTATATGTATGCGATATTTTACAGAAAGGCTTTACCAGGGAATATCGTCTGAAGCTCAAGAGCAAGGTGAAAAATTTCCTGCCTGTGCCCAAGCTGGCTAAATCCACGTTGCATCGTTTTTTTGCCAATGCACTGGCATATCCAGCTCTCCACCCGCTACTGGCTGAATATGCAGATATGGTGATGGAAGAGTTCAAGTGGTACAACGATGTGGAGCCAGGGGAAAAATCGGCGATGCCGGGCACCTATGTGGTGATGGGGCTGGGCCTGAAAGGAACGGACTATTTTCCATTGGTGATTCGCTATATGAAGCTGGTGGATACGGAGCATCAGTCGGTACAGGATGGCTACGCGGCTGTTTTTGCAGATGCGCATGGACTGACACCGGACACGATTCCGGTTTGGACGAAGATTCTTCTGGCAGGCAACCAAAGTGCCAAGCCGTTGAAGTCGTCTGGAATCGAAAGCGTAGAGCAGGCACAGGTGCTGGTCGAGGAGCTTGAGAAGCTGGAGGATTACGACAAAGAGCTGCTCGTTTACCGAATTTGGGGCGGCGAGAAAAAGCTGAAAAGCAGCCTGAAACAGGCTGCTCCTGAGGTAAAAGCACTGCTGGAATCTCTTATTCCATAAAAGCATCATATTCGTGGTAATACTGAAGTCCCTGTGCGATGCGGTGGATGTCCGGCTCGTGTCCACTGCGGCGTAGCACTTCAATGACATCCTGCACGGTCGCTATCTCCAGCCATGTCTGTGCGTGATGATCGGGAAGGGACGCAGGAATATTTTCATCGCGGTGATTGGTGACGGTGAGACCTGCATCATCCAGCTCCCATAGCTCTTCCTCCGGGATAATATAATAGGTGGCATCGACAGGATTGCTCTGAAAATGTTCCAGATTGGTGAATACCCATTCATTCATATCTGTTTGGCTAACGGCTCGAACTAATGCTTCTAGATTGTCAAAGGTTTGTATACTCACGCTCAGAGCTTCCTCCTTCGGATGCTTGCTTATGCTGTAGCTTTTGTAATATTTTTAAAATGGCCTGGCGATTCTTCGCATCCTTAATGTATTTGGGGATCGAGTGAGAAGCTGTGCGCATCATGCCGCTTACGGGTTTCTCCCGTAGCTCGGCAGAGATATAAGAGAGCAGGTAATTCAGATGCGCCCGATTGAGCGCCCAGACAGGCTTACCCCGATAGGGATGACAAAAATATCGCCTTCCTGATGTCTGATTCTTTTGAACATGATCGTGGCTCCTTTGGCTTTGCAACCTCGTCAGGCCAGCTCTTCCTGAATGATCTCTGTTTTCAGACCTTTAGCGCTGGTAATCGTAATGCTGATCGCATCAAAGCCGTTTCGCTTCACCTCTTCAAAATCGCATAGCTCGCCGTTGATCAGTTCAAGCTGCCCATCCTCATCCACATCGTCTGAAAACTCGTCATCCCAATCGACATTATAATAAGCGGTCACGTTTACCTCAAAGGTATCTTCACCGTCTTCATCTAAATAGGGCAAAAGGGGGGTCCGATTGGTCTGCTGTCCCTCTGTATATACTTCGCATAGTAGTGCATCGTAACCATGTTGGGTTCCATCAAAAATCACGATCCGTTCACTCGTAACCGCATCCTCCGCAATGATGAGCTGGGGTGCAAATTCATTCACGGCGATTAGCTCGTCCATCAACTCTCCATAATAAAAAATGTGGAATTTGGTATGTCCGGCCTGTGAACGGAGCTTGCCTGTCCACTCCTGCTCGATCCATGCCTCCGGGTTTTCGGGTACAGCCCATCTTTCCAGATAAGCAGGTCCCAAACGATATTGTTGTGTTTCTGTCATAAGTAAATCATTCCTTCCTATCTTTATTTGCGCCGTTCCGTAGAAGTCTAAGTATAGACCTGTCTATTATTTTAGGTACGGAAGGTTGGCATCCTGTTCGTTGAGCAGTTCGATCACACGATTCAAAAACGTTATAAAGTCCATCGCCACCAAATATAAATGTCCGCATTCATCCTGCTCTGCGATATCATAGTGCAGTTTATCATCATAGGCATGAAGGTGCGTCCGATCCCATATGAAACCTTTATTTTTATATCATGGATAGAGTGACGATTTTGTTGTCCTCGTCCACATCTACTTTTACGGTAATTCCCAGCTTGTCCTTGAACAGCTTAGTGATATTGATATAGTTATCTTTCACCTGACTGCTTGATCCACCAGAGCTGCGAGTCATACCCGTAGTGATGATGGAGCGAACATATGCCTTGTCAAGTCTGGCTTCGGGGTTATAAGTATAGATGACTTGTTCCTGCTGGTTATAATAATGCTGTAACTGGCTGTAATCGTTGGCGTTCTTATATTTCTTCTCTTGCCGGACGTAATCGGGATGATCCATGGTGTAGTGAATTCTTCCGTCCAGAAAAGGATTTTCTTTGGAGGGCCTGAGTTCATATTGTCCATAGGCTAACTGAAACAGGTACTCCAAGCCGGCGCCTTTCGCCTGATAGTAGAGCTGACGGTCGACGCCTTTTTTGTCTATAGCGGTAAAGCTGCTGATGACAGGCCAGGCATCATACTTTTCACCCTCCACGTCCACGGCAACCTTGTACTGTACAAGTACCTTTTCATTTTGAAATAACCCGAAGCTGCTCATGATGAAATAGGCGGGAACACATATTACCCCGATGATAAGTATGAATATAAATATTTTGACTCGCATGAGTAGGTTGATTCTCCTTTGGATGTCGATTATCTTGACAGTTCCCGTTTGGCAGACACGCCGAATTCTTCATGTTGCAGCAATTGCTTCAGGGCATGTTGTGCGAAGGGGGATTTCAGGTATCTATCTGCTTGTGATTTTCGGATACCTTTTCTCTATAGAAACAGAAAGCTTCTTCGATCTCCCCCCCTCCAGAAGCACCATCACCGTATAGGAAAATGGTATCTACCCAATTGTCGAGTGTGTTAATTTGCTCTGCGGTCAGCTCCCGAGACTCCTGTTTATTCATTCAACTCTGCAATCTCCGCACGGATGCCTCTGCACAGGAAGCTGCCTGACAGTCCGGTCAGTGCATCAATATCAATGACCATGTCCGCCTCCTCATAACGGAAATCAAGCTGTAAAATGATATTTTCCGTTTCCATAGCGGTCAGCTCGTGTTCCTTTGTCTCTAAAAAAGTAAAAGTCACCGCGTAACGGGGTACAGTTGCCGTTGAAGACGTGGAGAGCGAAGGCTGTTCAGCCGAAGGAGTCAGATCGGGTGATTTGGGTGTCAGTATGGTCACGGGTGATAGTTCAATCGTTAATGTTATCTGGTCTTTTGTGATATCTGCTGCTGTAATTTGGTCATAATGAAAGGGAGGGAAATATCCGAGCTTTTCCACGATTTTATCTGCTCCTTGAATGGAGACAGTCGGTGAGAAAGCCAGTTCAAGCCCGATGGAGCCTGCCAGCTGGCTCTCATATTGCGGATTGATCCGTAAAAGAGCCTGTTCCGCCCCTACCTCCACAATCGTGCCGATAAAATACTGCTTGCCATGAATCAGAACAATATCATGCGGAACGAACGGCAGTGCGCCCCCGGCTTTGTAATGAATGAGATAATCGTTTTCTTTTTTTTCAACGTTTTGAATCTGAATATGCATAAGTTTCAACCTCCTGATGTTTAGTATAATGGATTTTTTCAAGTATGTGGTAAAGAAAAGCGATTCCATGATTGGAAAACATAATTCATATCGGGGGTATCCTGTTCAAGCATAAACGGATACGCGTGTGTTGCGAATTCCGGACAAATTCAGGAGCGTTTCGAACACATCGAACAGATTGGAAAAACGCTCTTCAGCAAATACAGTGCGCTCTTCGGACAGTCGGCCTGTCATTATAAAGTTGTAATGCAGGTTGTTGACCACGGGCATCATTCCTTTTTTCATGAATTACCGTTTCTACTATCATAATATATGACAGGACAACTAAATTCACCTTTTGCAACTGTTCATTAAAATGGTTTGGAAACCCGTTCATATTCGCGTATACTAGGAAAGTCATATATGGAACGGCCTGAGCCGCATTGCGGTCGTATGTTTTGGTTACATGAACAGATATGGAACGATGGATGTCATATGGCACATGAACCTATTTTACGTGACACATATTGAATACAGATAAGGGAAGTGAATACCACTTGAAGAATTTTGCAGCATTAGGCGTAGAGCAGCATTGGGTAGACGCCTTGAAAGAGCAGGGAATTACAGCACCAACACCTGTACAGCAGGAGTCTATTCCGCTGTTGATGGAAGGTCAGGACGTTATTGCCGAGGCGCATACGGGAACAGGTAAAACGCTTGCGTTTTTACTGCCGATTTTGCAAAAAATGAATCTGGACAAGCGCCATCCGCAGGCGCTCGTGATTGCTCCAACGCGTGAGCTGGCGCTCCAGATTACACAGGAAGCGAACTTATTGGCGGCTACGGAGCCAAGCTTGTCGTTGCTGGCTGTTTACGGAGGACAGGATGTAGAGCGTCAGCTTCGCAAGCTGAAGGGCGGCGCACAGTTGATTATCGGTACACCCGGACGACTGCTGGATCATCTGAGACGCGGCACACTGGATTTGAGCGGTGTTAAAATGCTGGTGCTGGATGAGGCCGACCAAATGCTGCACATGGGCTTCCTGAACGACGTAGAGACGATTCTTCAGGAAGTTCCGTACCGGAGGCAGACGATGCTGTTCTCTGCTACGATGCCAGCAGGTATCCGCAAATTGGCTCGTGTATATATGAATGAACCCGTGGATGTAAAAGTGAAGTCCGCTTCTTCCGTTCCGGTGAGCCAAATCCGTCAGGTCGTTGTACAGACGACAGATCGGGACAAGCAGCAGGCATTGGTGGACATGCTGAATACAGATCGTCCGTATTTGGCTGTGATTTTCTGCCGTACGAAGCGCCGCGCTGCTGCGCTAAATGAGCAGTTGCAAGAAATGGGCTTCCAGAGCGGCGAGTTGCACGGGGACTTGTCCCAGAACAAGCGTGAGCAAGTAATGAAGGCGTTCCGTGAAGCGAAGCTTCAACTGCTTGTAGCGACCGATGTAGCCGCACGCGGCCTGGATGTGGAAGGCGTAACGCATGTCTTTAACTATGACATGCCGCAGGATGCCGAGAGCTACATTCACCGCATCGGGCGTACCGGCCGTGCCGGAGGCAAAGGTGTGGCGGTAACGCTCGCCACGCCACGGGATGTTCCAGAGCTTCGGAACATCCAGAAGGTTGCTGGTGTTACCTTCACCAGCAGCGAGGGCGGCGGGCAGCGTAGACCTGCTGCCAATACAGCTGAGCGGCAGGGCGGAGAACGCCGCTCAGGCAGAAACGACCGCCGTTCCTTAGGCGGCAACGGTTCCGGCGGCGGACGCCGGGGCAGCGGCCGCGAACAGGCGGGTCGCCGTGACGGCGCAGGCCGTGGCCGCACCGAGCGGGAGCAGCCGCGCGAAGAGCGCGCTGCATCCGCAGGCGGCGAACGTCGCTCCAGCCGCAGCAGCAGCGAACGCGGCGGATATGACCGCAGCAGCGGCGGCTCCGCGCGAGGAGGCCAGGGCCGTTCCGCAGGGCAAAGCAGCGAACGCGGCGGATATGACCGCAGCAGCGGTGGTTCTGCGCGTGGGGGCCAAGGCCGTTCCGCAGGGCAAAGCAGCGAACGCAGCGGATATGACCGCAGCAGCGGTGGTTCCGCGCGAGGAGGCCAAGGCCGTTCCGCAGGGCAAAGCAGCGAACGCAGCGGATATGACCGTAGCAGCGGTGGTTCCGCGCGCGGAGGCCAAGGTGGTCGTGGTGGACAGGCCAAGGGCGAACCGCGCGGGGCACAAGGACAGGGAGGCCGTCGCGGACGGTCCAGATAAAGCAAGAGTGTTCTCATAGAACGCTCAACTATGGTTATGATAATAGCCCCGGGGAGGCTCATCTTCCGGGGCTATTGTAATCTCCACCCATACCGCCGATGCGGCAGCATCATAGGATGACATAAGCAGCATTACTGCGCTGAGCAACTAAAGAAAACCAGCAGCTTAGCTGCCTTGAAAGTAACCGATTGACTTGGGGTTAACAGTTGCTTTCAAGATAGATACGGAGGTTATACATCATGCAGGAACAGGATATGGGCAAACGCGCTATGGTGTCAGCGTGGATCAGCCTGATTAGCAACATCCTATTAACCGGCATTAAGATCATTACAGGCGTCATGTTCAGCAGCAAGGTGCTGGTTGCTGACGGTGTGCATAACGCCGGGGACGTAATCGCCTCGGCAACGGCACTGGGGGCGATGCGTATATCGAGTCTGCCGCCGGATGAGGATCATCCATATGGTCACGGCAAGGCAGAGGTTATTGGAGCTAGCGTGGTGGCGGTTATTTTGTTCGCAGCCGGCATATTTATCGGCTACCATTCCATTATGGCGCTGTTTGAACCGATGCCTAAGGAGCATATACTGGCATTGATGGCGGCGATCGTCTCCCTGCTCTGGAAGCAATGGCTGTATATATATACGATCCGTATCGGAAGGGCAGCTAATAGCCAGGGTCTCATTGCTACGGCCAAGGATCATCTGGCGGATGTATATGCCTCCGCTGCTGCTGTACTGGGTATCGGTTTGGGCTTGATCGGGGAGCACTGGAGCATTCATATTTTATCCTACGGTGACCCGATTGCCGGGTTTGTGGTCGCATTGCTGGTTCTGAGGCTGGCGTGGGAGATGGGCCGTGAATCCATAGATGTACTGATGGAAAAGGCGATTGCAACCGAGGAAATCGAAAGCTATGCCGAAGCAGCTCTTAGCGTAGCTGAGGTTCAGCGAATTGACCGCATCCGTGCCCGTGAGCATGGTCATTACATTATTGTGGACATCCGCGCTTCTGTAGATGCCTCTCTGACCATTCAGCAGGGACATGATATTATCCGGCTGATCAAAGGGGCTGTGATGAAGCAGGAACCGAGGGTTTACGAGGTGCTTGTGCATCTTAATCCATGGTACGCGGACCCCCCTGACAATGCTAACCTGGCGCCGCAAGAACATAAGAATAACAGCGTGACAGACAAGGAAAACTACCATTAGTCACAGGTCAATCGTGTACGCTGAACAGACGACGCGAATTGACAGATAACTTGCAGGGAGGGTATGCTTTTATAGGCTGAAAGATGTTGAATAAAAGCGAGGTTACCCGAAAATATGCGAAAATTATTAAAATGGCTGGGTATTTCTGTGACTGCGGCAGTTCTTTTGGTGGGCGGATATTATGCTTACTCTATATATCATTTTACAAATCAAATTTCGGTCGCTACCGGTCAGGATTCGAAATTTAAGCCGCAAGCACAAAGCCAGTCCCCAACGAATGTACAACCTATAGAAGTATCTCTTCCCCCAGACTGGGATGGAAAAGAGAGAGTGAATATTTTGCTGCTGGGCGGCGATTCACGCGGGGAGGATTCAGGACGTTCTGACTCTGTTATGGTTGCTTCTGTTGATCCGGTCACGAAGAAGGCTACGCTCATGTCGATCCTGCGTGATACGTACGTTGATATTCCGGGCCATGGGCAAAGTCGATTGAATGCCGCATTTTCTTACGGCGGGCCTGATCTGACTAGACAAACTGTGAGCGACCTGCTCGGCATACCGATCCAATACTATGTATACACGGATTTTAACGGCTTTATTGCGCTGGTGGATTCTGTGGGCGGTATTGATCTGGATGTCGAAAAGGATATGCACTACACCTCCAAAGCAGATAAGCACCAGTTTGATATTGATCTGAAAAAGGGAATGCAGCACATGGACGGTAAAACGGCCTTGCAATATGTGCGTTTTCGTCATGATGCCACTTCCGATTTTACGCGTACGGAGCGGCAACGTAAATTTATTACCGAGCTGGGTGGCAAAATTCAGTCGACCTCATCTCTGATTAAGCTGCCAAGTATTTTAAACAGCATTTCTCCTTATATTGAAACGAACCTGAGCACAACAGAAATGCTGCAATTGGCTTCATTGGGCTTTAATATCGACGCCAAAACGATTGCGAAACAGCAAATTCCACCGAATGAGCTGGTGCAAGAGACAACGGTTAAGGGGGCGCAGGTGTTGGGTGTGGACCAGAGAAAGCTCAAGCGCTTTGTACAAAACCTGTTTGAGCAAGAAAACAAACCTGTAACCACAACGACGGATTCTGATGCTACCAAGACAAATGATACTCCGTAAAATTCCAAAGCAAGCGAAGTTTGTATGAAGTTGTACAACTTTGTTTGCTTTTGTGTTTATTCGGGTATAACCTTGTATATTTTGACCTAAAAATATATCTTATCTGTATGAAGGATCATTACACTTATTTGTTTAAAGAGAAGGGGAATGTCATGTGGAAACAACTCCGGCATGGAAAGACCGATTCAAAAAGTTTTTTCTGAACAACAAGTTTGTGTTATTCCTGCTGGTACTGCTGCTCATCGGTTTAAATGTATTGGTGCTCACCAAAATTTCGTATATATTTACCCCCGTTATTGTGCTGCTGAAAACGATCATTCTCCCTGTCATTTTGTCCGGTGTTTTGTACTATCTGTTCAATCCGCTGGTTGATGTGCTGGAGCGCAACAAGGTCAAACGGATCTACTCCATTATTGTGCTTTATTTACTTATCATAGGGATTATTACCGTCGTGATTACATCGGTAGTGCCTGTGATCCGCGATCAGATTCAGGGGTTGATTCAAAATGTGCCTGCATATAGCGAGCAAGTACAACAACAGTTTGAGAAATTAATTGGCAGTGACTTTGTGAACCAGTTCCAGAACACGATTCAATTCAATCCATCTGAGCTGGCCTCCAAGGCTTCGGAAAAGATATCAGCCTTCATCAATAATGCATGGACGGGTGTGGGGAGCTTCTTGGGCGCATTAACCGAAACGGTGCTTGCGATTGCCACGGTTCCATTTATTCTGTTCTACCTGCTGAAGGATGGACGGAAGCTGCCACAGTCGGTCCTGAAGATATTCCCGCCTATGTTTCGTAAAGAGACTGATCGCATTATGACCGAAATGAATCATCAGGTCAGCTCGTATATTCGTGGGCAGATTATTGTCAGCTTCTGTATTGGGTTTTTGCTGTATATCGGCTATTTGATTATCGGGCTGGACTATTCTCTGACGCTTGCCGTCATTGCGTCCTTTACGAGCGTCGTTCCTTACTTGGGACCCGTGATTGCCATTACGCCTGCATTAATTGTAGCTTTGGTAACATCTCCGGTTATGCTGCTCAAAATGGTCATCGTATGGACAGTCGTACAACTCATTGAAGGGAAATTTATTTCTCCGCAAATTATGGGCAAGTCTCTCCGGGTACATCCGATCACGATTATCTTTGTCATACTGACGGCAGGCAATCTGTTTGGAGTGGTAGGGATTATACTGGCGGTTCCGGGCTATGCTGTATTGAAGGTTATCGTCACCCATCTGTTTAGTTTCTTTAAAAAGCGTTCACATCTTTATGAAGCGGATAAAGTGAAGGCGAGCCTCAACGAAAAATAAACATTTCCAATTCCGGTGTAAAATCAATTTTCCAGTGTAAACCAAATTGACCCCTCTTGGGTAACTGTGGCTTCGCGTGCTATAATTAATGCCTATTCTTATTCCAAAACAGAAAGGTCAGACTTTTATGATACAACTCAGCATCCTTGACCAATCTCCGGTATCGGAAGGCATGACGCATGCGCAAGCGTTACAAAAGACCGCCGAGCTTGCTATAGAGGCGGAACGCTTGGGTTATCACCGTTTCTGGGTGTCGGAGCATCATTCGGCCTCCAATCTTGCAGGCTCTAGCCCGGAGGTATTAATTTCGCATCTGGCGGCTCGTACATCAAGCATTCGCGTCGGCTCGGGCGGTGTGATGCTGCCGCATTACAGCGCTTATAAAGTAGCGGAAAACTTTCGTGTGCTGGAAGGGTTATACCCGGGGCGTATGGATTTGGGTTTGGGACGGGCCCCGGGAGGAATGCCAATCGCCACCAGAGCCTTGCAGGAGGGCAAAATCAGGGGCGGCGTTGATCTGTACCCCGAGCAACTGGATGATCTGCTGGCCTATCTGCATGACAGTACAGGCAGTGAGCATCGCTTTGGCTCGTTACAGGCGATGCCGCTCGTAGAAACCGTGCCGGAAATGTGGCTGCTCGGCTCCAGCGGCGACAGTGCAGGGCTTGCAGCTGAACGCGGCGTGGGTTTTGCATTTGCGCAGTTCATCAACGGCGCAGGCGGCACAGGAGCGATGAAGGAGTATCAGGAGCATTTTAAGCCTTCGCAGCATAGTGACCGTCCACGTTCACTTGTTGCCGTATTTGCTATCTGTGCGGATACCGAAGAGGAAGCCAACCGATTGGCTTCCAGTATGGATCTGTCTCTGGTGCTGCTGGAGCAGGGGATGCGTTCCGGAGGCACTCCTTCGGTGGAAAAAGCACTGGCTTATCCTTATACGCCATATGATCGGATGCGCATCCGTGAGAACCGCAAGCGCATGGTGGTTGGCTCACCCGAGCAGGTGAAGCACCAAATTGAGCAATTGAGTGAGGCTTATCGTACACAGGAAATCATGGTCGCAAGCATTATTCACGATTTTGACGCCAAGTTGAAATCCATACGTCTCATGGCTGAAGCATTTGGGCTGCGTTATGTACAGTCTTGATGTTGTCTGCCGGATATTAGAAGATCACAGCTTTGAGGAGCTGTGGTCTTTTTTTGTGAATTTTCGGGGTCATTTTCCGTGAAATGATTCCTATGCTAAGGGAATATGCCAATCAATACTTGATAATGATTATCAATATCTTTATTATATAAAGATAGGATGAAGTTTTGATGAATATCGTGCGTTAAGCCCGTGACTATATATTAGATAAGGGAAAGGAATGATTCCGAATGTTTCGTCTGAAAACGGCTAATCTGGATATTGCTTATGAAGATCGGTTGATTGTGGAGGATCTGAACGTTGAAATACCGCAAGGGAAAATCACAGCATTGGTGGGCGCAAATGGCTCCGGCAAGTCCACCATTCTGAAGACGATGGCTCGCATCATGAATCCTAAAGGCGGCAGCGTTCTGCTCGACGGTAAATCCATTCATAAGCAATCTACCCGGGAGGTAGCGAAGCAGCTGGCTATTTTGCCGCAAAATCCAACTGCACCGGAAGGATTGACTGTGACGGAACTGGTATCTTACGGACGTTTCCCCTATCAAAAAGGCTTTGGCTCCATGAAAGCAGATGATCGTAAAATGATAGAGTGGGCCATTCAGGTGACAGGAATGAGCGAGTTCCACGATCGCCCAATCGACCAGCTTTCTGGCGGGCAGCGCCAGCGTGCATGGATTGCCATGGCGCTTGCGCAGGATACGGATATTTTGTTTCTGGATGAACCGACTACCTTTTTGGATATGGCACATCAATTGGAAGTGCTGCATTTGTTAGAGTATTTGAACACTTCGGCCGAACGTACCATTGTTATGGTCGTGCATGATTTGAACCATGCAGCCCGGTACGCCCAGCATATGATCGCGATCAAAAAAGGGAAGGCCGAGGCTGTGGGAACGCCAACTGAGGTCATGTCCCCTGATGTGCTGCGCGAGGTGTTCGGTATTGAAGCAGATATCGTAACAGATCCTCGTACAGGTGTACCGCTGTGTCTTCCATATGCTTTGGCCGGACAACCAGCGGTAAGCCAAGCCGCAAAGGGATTGACACTGGAAGAGAATCAATTAGTAGGCTCCGTTTCCGAGCGGCGTGAAGCCAGACCACAGGTAGCGGCAAGAGGATAAAGGAGACCTAATGAAACAACTGGATTATGATCAGCTTGAGCAATTGGCGCGAATAGTGACAGACACACCAGAAGATGCGGTATACTCCGGGCCTGTGGCAGAATGGCTTGAACCGGATAAGCTTGGCTCTGTGATGGAGTATTATGGTGAGTTGCTGCGTGCGGAAGACGGCTTGACCACAGCCGTTTATTTTGTGAACCAGTTGCGTGGTCTTGTGTTTGCTCAGCATTTTATGGTGTCTTTGTGTGAACGCCGTCTCGATCTGTCGGTTTCTAATCTCAGATTTCATATTTGTTATCAAGGGAAATATCCCGCCATCAGCTTTCAGGTCATCGACACAACTGAGCTGGACAACATCAGGCAAGACGAGCGTCATTCATCCGGGCAGGCGCAACAGGCGTTGCGTGACTTTTACAGCTTGCAGATCAGACCGATACTGGAGGCGATGGCTGCGGCTGGAGACGCATCTGTTGGACAGATGTGGGGACAATTTCCGCTGACTTTGCTGTATTTTAAGGATAGAGTACAGCCATCGCTGACCGATCCACAGGATGTGGAGCATTTTGAACAAGATTATGATTATGTGACGCGGGAGCTGGAGGGAGAGGTATTCGGGCGTAAAAGAAACCCGTTTACGGTTCGTCTTGTTGAGCTGGATAACCCTTACCGTCCCGGTGAGAAGGCATATATGAAACCGTCCTGCTGCCAATATTACAAGACAGGTGGAGGCCAGCGGTATTGTTTTGCGTGTCCAAGGATGTCCGCTTCAGAACGTGAAGAACGCAGACTCGAAGTGGTGGCGTCCCGCTAAAGTTTCGAGGGAGGTTGGCATGTCCGTTTCGTTTTGGGTAAAATAGGTGATGAAACTTAAACCAAGCGAAACAAAGGAGGGTGCTATATGTCTGTCTATTCACATCATGCCGTAACACCAGCGAATCAGGAGGTTCCTCTGGATACCTACACCGGTAAGGTGCTGGTCATCGCAAATACCGCAAGCAAATGCGGACTTACCCCGCAATATGGGGATTTGCAAAAGCTATATGATGAATATAAGGATCGGGGACTGGTTGTATTAGGCTTTCCTTGTAACCAATTCGGCGGTCAGGAGCCGGGCAGCAGCGAGGAAGCGGCTGAATTTTGCCAACTGAATTACGGGGTTAATTTCCCGGTATTCGCTAAAGTGGACGTTAACGGCCCGGATACAGCACCTCTGTTTGAATATTTGAAAAAGCAGCAGCCTGGAGAGCAGGAAGACGGTACGATTCAATGGAATTTTACGAAATTCATTGTGAATCGTGAAGGTGTGCCTGTGGATCGCTTTGAACCCAAGGAATCGCCAGAGGCCATGAAAGCGGCCATCGAGCAATTGCTATAATAGCTTTTGCTTCATCAGAAATATGCGTTTAGATAAGGTTGAATTTCCGGTGTTTTTCCGGGGTTCGGCCTTTTTTGTTGTCTGCATTTCACATTCGGTTGATCGTTGCAGTAGCATTTGGAAGCCTGATAAAAGGCATAATCAAGCCCTGTACGGGAAAAACTGAATGAAGCAAAGAGTCGTTTCAGCAAACGGCTGACTTTGTATCTTCCTGACTTTAAAAATGTGGACAAATTGTGAATATCATAGAAAGCTATTGCAATGTGAAAAATGTCACATTATAATAAGTGCATGAAGTGAAATAAATCACAATCAACAATGCAGTTACGTGAAACAATTCACAATTATTATACATTGTATGCCCACACACCAAGGAGGAATTTAACATGAAAGTAGCAGTTATTGGATGTACACACGCAGGTACGGCAGCCATCGTCAACACAGCCAAATGTTATCCAGATGCCGAAATTACCGTTTACGAGCGTAATGACAATATTTCGTTTTTATCTTGTGGTATTGCACTGTACGTAGGTGGTGTCGTCAAAGATCCGCACGGATTGTTTTATTCTTCCCCGAATGAACTGGCTGAGCTGGGTGTCGTGACCAAGATGCTTCATGAGGTAACGAATGTCGATACAGCAGGCAAAACGCTGCAAGCACGCAATCTCCAAACAGGAGAAGAATTTACGGACACCTTTGATAAATTAATTGTAACTACGGGCTCGTGGCCTATTATTCCGAAGCTGGAAGGTATTGAGCTTGAACATATCTTGCTCTGCAAAAACTATAATCATTCCAATGACATCATTGAGAAAGCCAAGCATGTACAGAACATTACGGTTGTCGGTGCTGGATATATCGGTGTTGAGCTGGTGGAAGCTTTTCAAATGAACGGCAAGAACGTAACGCTGATAGACAGCGCTGATCGTATTTTGAATAAATATTTGGACCCAGAATATACAGACCGGATTGAAAATTCCTTGAAGAAGCATGGCATCAAGCTGGTGCTGGGAGAAACAGTGAGCCGTTTTGAAGGAAGTAACGGTAAGGTGAATAAAGTGGTGACATCTAAAGGAGAATATGAAACAGAGCTTGTTATTCTCTGTATCGGCTTCCGTCCTCAAACGGATCTGCTTAAAGGTCAGGTAGACATGCTGCCCAACGGCGCGATCATTGTGAACAATTATATGCAAAGCAGTTGCCCGGACGTATTTGCTGCAGGTGATAGCTGTGCAATCCACTACAACCCGACAGGTAAAACAGCTTATATTCCATTGGCAACCAATGCTGTTCGTATGGGTACGCTGGTGGCACGCAATTTGGTGCAACCGACGATTGCCTACATGGGAACACAGGGAACTTCGGGTATTAAAATTTATGAAGATAATATTGCAGGAACAGGTATGACAGAAGCGGCCGCAGCGGACGAAGGTATGGCTGTAGAGGCTGTTACCATTGAGGACAGCTACCGACCTGAATTTATGCCAACCTCGGAAAAGGTACTGCTGAAAGTTGTATATGAGCAGGAGACACGGAGAATTGTTGGGGCACAAATTATGTCGAAGGTGGACTTGACGCAATCCATTAACACGCTATCCGTAGCCATTCAAAATCATATGACCATTGATCAACTGGCCTTTGTCGATTTCTTCTTTCAGCCGCATTATAACAAGCCTTGGAATTTCCTGAATGCAGCCGGTTTGCAAGCCTTGCCGCCAATGTCTGAACGGAAGCCAGTTACCGTATAATTCATTTTGTCTGTGACATTGTTCATAAGTTTGTCAACAATCTGAGACGTATGGACGAATCCTTATAGTACAATATAGAGTAGCATAAGGATTAGGGGGTAAGTAGCTTATGGGTTTGTTTTATATCCTTTTTCTTGTAGTCGTGGCGCTGGGAGGCCTCGGTGGAGTTATTTGGTTCTTGAGAGCAGTTGAAAAGGAAGAATACAACTAAATGTAAAGCGCATTGTAGCGCAGTAGACGTAATAATACATGAAAACAGTCCTTTACCCAAGGGCTGTTTTTTTAATATTTAATAAAGTGATTTTTTTCACAAACAAAATCACTGATTTTAAATAAAATATGAGAGAGAACATTCGAGTGAAAAGATGTTAAAGGAGCGAAATATATGGCAAGTTATAAACCGGGGCAAATAGCCGAAAAGACGGTAGAAACAGGAGTGGCCAAAGCGAACAATCCATGGACTGTGGCGGTGGTATTGGGATTTTTGGCAGGTGCATTTATTGCGCTGGGTTTTTTGCTGGATATACGTGTTATCGCAAGCGCACCCAAAGAATGGGGAAGTATCGCTACCTTTATTGGAGCAGCCGTTTTCCCTGTAGGTCTGGTATTGGTATTGATCGGCGGCGGAGAATTGCTGACTGGTAATATGATGGCTGTGCCACTGGCGAGATGGGCAGGACGGATCAAGACTGGGGCGATGTTCCGTAATTTGGCGATTATTACGCTAAGTAATTTTGCGGGTGCGTTGTTTGTTGCCTTTTTCTTTGGTCATGTGCTGGGTCTAACCGAGACAGGACCTTATTTGGACAAAGTGGTGGATATGGCGGGACACAAGCTGCATGAAAGCTTTTTGCAATCGTTTATATCCGGTATTGGATGTAACTGGCTGGTAGCGCTGGCTGTATGGTTGGCGTATAGTACGGATTCGATCGGCGGCAAAATTATAGGGATCTGGTTCCCGACAATGGCCTTTGTAGCTATCGGATTCCAGCACGTTGTTGCCAACATGTTTCTGATTCCGGCGGCTATTTTCGCAGGTCATTTTTCATGGGCAGATTATATCATGAACTTCATTCCAGTTTGGCTGGGGAATTTGGTGGGAGGAAGCCTGTTTGTAGCCGGGGCTTACTGGTTGGCGTATTTGAAAAAGCCTCATACCGCTGTGCATCCTGTGAATGATTCATCTCAGGCACCCTCGTCTACTGCAACAACTCCGTTGAGTGACCATGCCTGATTAAGCTGGGCTTAGAAAATGGGAACAAAGCAAATCCGCCATGGCAGGTCCGGGGGAACGAAACCTGTCATGGCGGATTTTTTTGGGAGTGGTCCATAATTTGGCATGGAGGATGAGTGTGCTCTCGTCCATAATGCCTTGCTCTCTTTTACCCTTGGCATTCAATAATGAAACAGGTATGATCAAAATATAATATAGAATATTAGAAATCCGTTTTGCTGTGAGCAGCAAGCGGATTTTTTTGATCTTTTGGACGGATTTGGGTTGGCAAAATCCTTCTCTTGCCATAGGACATAGCTGTATATATGATAAGAACAGTGTAATTTTTGGAAACCGTAACGGAAAGGAGCATCAACACCATGGATCATCGCAACAGCGCGCCTCCTGAGGCTGTGCTTCAGCAAGACTTGCAAAGGGGGCAGCGAACGACGGAGCGTACGGACGGTGTTTTTCCGGCTGTATGTCCGCTGGATTGCCCGGATACGTGCGGGCTCCTGCTCCACAAGGAAGATGGAAAGATCGTCAAGGTGACCGGTAATCCGGATCATCCCATTACAAAAGGGGCCATTTGCAACAAAGTTCGCAATATGACGGAGCGAGTGTATGACCCCGAACGGCTGCTCTATCCGTTAAAGCGTGTAGGTTCCAAGGGGCAAGGGAAGTTCGAACGAATTAGCTGGGAGGAGGCAGTCGATACCATTACAGGCCGCTTCAAGGAACTGATTCGCACGGACGGCCCGGAATCCATTCTCCCCTACAGCTTTTATGGCAATATGGGCGTGTTAAGTGTGGATGGGATGGATCGCCGTTTTTTTAATGCGCTGGGTTCAAGCCAACTGGACCAGACGATTTGCAGCGTGGCTGGGAATGAAGGCTGGGCATCCGTCATGGGTTTTAAGGGCGGCACCAGTCCGGAGGATACAGAGGATGCTGACCTCATTATTGTATGGGGAGGAAATGTCATCAGCACCAATATGCATCAAGTGGTATTGGCTGAGAAGGCACGTAAAAAAGGTGCCAAGGTAATTGTCATTGATGTTCACCGCAACCGGACAGCGCAATGGGCGGATTGGTTCATTCCGCTATACCCGGGAACAGATACTGCGCTCGCGCTGGGTGTCATGCACGTACTGTTCCAGCAAGGGCTGACGGACGATGAATTTTTGCGTCGCTATACGGTCGGTCATGAGGAACTGCGCGAGCATGTGAAGACATATACTCCACAGCGGGTCTCACGTATTACAGGCGTGCCGGAAGCAGATATTATCCGCCTGGCGGAGATGTACGGGCAGGCTCGAGCGGCGTATATCAATATTGGCAACGGACTTCAGCATCACGATAATGGCGGTATGAATGTACGCGCGGTTACATGCTTGCCTGCGCTCACCGGGCAATGGCTGAAGCACGGCGGGGGAGCATCGCGTTCCAACGGCGCTTACGGCAAGTTCAACGGCGCCAATCTGGCACGTCCTGATCTGCGTAAGAACCCGGATGCCCGGGTGATCAACATGAACCAAATCGGTGAAGCGCTGCTACAGAAGGACGAGCCGATCAAGGCGCTGTTCGTGTACTGCAGCAATCCGGTTGTCGTAGCACCGGATGCCGATCGGGTGACGCAGGGGTTTGAACGGGAGGATCTGTTCACGGTCGTTCACGACCTGTTCCTCACCGATACGGCCCGCTATGCGGATATTGTGCTGCCTGCGGCGTCTTCTTTTGAAGGAACAGACCTGTATAAATCGTATTGGCATCATTATATCCAGATGCAGGAGCCGGTCATTGCTCCAATTGGGGAAAGCAAAAGCAACTATGAGCTGTTTAGCCTGCTCGGACAGGCTATGGGCTTTGACGAGGCTGCTTTCACGGAAAGTGAAGAGGACATGATCGCGGGTGCACTTGATAACCCGACTAATCCTTATCTCAACGGTGTGACTTTGGAAGCCTTAAAAAAGTCACCTTTTGTCAAACTGGACATGACGCCGAAGGCTACCTATCTGGATCGTCTGACTACGCCTTCGGGCAAGATTGAGCTGTATTCAGAAAAGATGAAGCAAGCGGGTCTGCCCGCGATGCCTTCGTATGTGCCACTGATTGAAGGATACGACGGAGAGCATCGACCGCAAGCGGACGAGCGGTTTCCGCTGATGTTTATTTCGCCGCCGAATCATAATTTTCTGAATTCAACGTTTGCAAATTTACCCAAGCATCAGCGGCTGGAACGGGAGCCTTTGCTGCAAATTCACCCGGAGGATGCTCAGGCAAGAGACATCGCGGACGGTGATCCGGTTACGGTATGGAACGACCGGGGAACGTATGAGCTGAAAGCCAAAGTCACGGATCTGATGCTGCCCGGTACAGTGATTAGCCAAGGATTATGGTGGGAAGGTAAAGGACGCAGACAGCGTGCTAATGTGTTGACCTCTGATCGGCTATCGGATATGGGCCGGGGAGCTACTTTCTTTTCAACGGTGGTGAATGTGAAGCGCCAATGAAGTAATGTATTGTTATGGTGTCAGATGCTAAAGGAGAAACAAAATATATGAAATGGTTGGATTCTTATCCGAAAGAAGTGAAAGTGTTTCTCGTCGCCAGCCTGATTAATTCCGCCGGAAGCTCTCTAATGTGGCCGTTGGTTAGCATGTATGTGTTTGACGAGCTGCACCGCAGTATGGGAGATGCGGGGATTGCGATTTTGGTGCAGTCTCTGGGCGGGATTTTTGGTCAGGTGTTAGGAGGAGCCCTTTATCACCGCATTGGGGCCAAAAAACTGATTGTCGGCTCGCTGGCAATGAACGCGTTGGGACTTCTCACGCTTCCGTTTACCAGCGGTCACTGGATTGCGTTTGTTATTATGATGGGCTTTATCGGCTTTTTTAATGTCGTATCTGTGCCCGCGATTCAGGCATTTGTAGGTTTTCGCTTTGCTGACCGCCGTGGAGAGCTGTTCAACATTATCTATGTTGCCAATAATATAGGGGTAGCGTTGGGAACGGGACTGAGCGGCGTTCTGGCCGATCTCTCCTATCAGCTCAGCTTTGTCATGAACGGGATTACCTCTGCGGTATTTGCCGGATTTTTCTGGTCCTATCTGAGCAGGGTAGATCGGGAAGAGGGGGAAGTTCAGCTCAGCAAGTCCGTGAAGAAAAGAACAGAGGAAATACCAGCTCGGCTGCTATTCCGTGATACCAGGCTGTATCTCTTCGTCGGATTGGGCTCGCTCTTTTTATGGTTCGGTAATTCGATCTGGAATACGGGAGTGTCCCCGTATATTATTGAGCAGGGCTTGCCTAAAACGATGTACGGGCTGTTATGGACACTGAACGGTGTGCTTATTTTTGTTGCACAGCCGATTATTTTCTGGCTCAAGCGTCTTTATGCCCGGCATGCTTCGGCTCAAATGACGTGGGCCGGAGGATTTTATTTGGTAGCCTATATCGTCATGCTAGGCACACAGAACTATACGGGGATGATATTCGCCATGGTTTTGGCAACCTTGGGAGAGATGCTGATCGCACCAGCGGTTCCGGCATTTTTGTCCGACCACGGAGGTCGGGGAGCACCCTTTTACATCGGGTTAGTCGGGGGGATTGGCGCTGCCGGACGGGTGATGGGGCCTTATATTATGGGGAGACTATATGATGGCGGAGGTCTTCCACCCACACTTTGGCTGGCAGCGGGCGTGGCGGTTTTGTCCATCCTGTTCTTTATTTTGCATAGCGGATTGAACCGTTCCCGCTGTGAAGAGGATGCTTTTGAGACTACTACATCCAAGGCAGACGTTTCCAGTTCTTAAGTCCTAATAAAGACTGTGACAAGCCTGTGATTATGGTACAATAAATGACGAATGGTTGCTGCCTATACTTCAGGAACGCCTTCACAGGAAGGATTGAAAGAAATTGCTTACAAGTCAACCCCTGACGATACGTCATTCGGAGATGAAGGATGCTCCTGATCTGATTGCGCTGGATGAATTGGTATGGAATGAACGAACGGCCCCCGCCTCGCTGTCATGGAAGTCGCGTGGGGAGTTTTTGCGCAATACGCCTCCGGGCTCTCAACTGGTCGCTATCGAACAGGGAGTGCTCTGCGGTTATATCGGATTTCGTTCTCCAACGCTGTTGGCAAGTAATTGTCATGTTTTGGAAATAAATATAGCCGTGCACCCAGCCTATCACCGCAAAGGTATTGGGACAGCGCTTATGAGTGCCATGAAGGATATTGCAGCCGCTGAGGGCATTCGCAAATTAAGCTTGCGGGTACTCTCGTGCAACACGGAGGCCCTTATGTTTTATGAAAAATGCGGATTCTCGATTGAAGGACGTTTGCATGAGGAGTTTTACATAGCGGGCCAATTCGTGGACGATGTGTTAATGGCCTCTTTCTTGAAATAGACATGGATTCTACAGCGCAACCAGCTTCTTATAAGCCTTCTATAAGCCGTTCATAAGGAACAGCGCCGCAGACCCTAAATGGATTGCGGCGCTGTTTTATGGTGCAAGGTTACCGAAGCTGTTTCCACTCGCTCTGGAGCATGCCGTACACAGCATGGTTCATATAGCCGTCGGGCAGCAGTTCCGCTTCGCGGATAATGCCTTCGAGCACGAAGCCCAGACGTTCCGGGATACCCCGGCTACGGCGGTTGGTGGTGGCGCAACGGATTTCGATCCGGTGCAGGTCCAGCTCTATCAGCGCATATTCGATGAATACGCGGCATGCGCTGGTCATGAGACCTTGTCCTTCGTAACCGTGTCCAAGCCAGTATCCAATACTGACCGAACGGTGAGTCCAATTGATTTCATGGTAGCTGATGATGCCAGCCAACTCATTATCCAGCCAGATTCCTGCGGTCACGCTCCCGTTCTCTGCGGCTTGCTTCAAGGCGCTCTGCACGAACTGCTCTGTGTGGCTGATTTCCGTGGTGGAATCCACCCATGGAAGCCACTGACGCAGGCGGTCACGGGACATTTCGATCAGCTCAAACAGAGGCTGCACATGCTCTTTGGTGAGCGGACGAAGGACTGTGCGTTCGTCCAACGCGTATGTAAACATGATTGATCCCCTCTTTCACTCGGAAAATCGCTAAACCAGCCAGTCTAGCATTTAATCCCATGCTACCTTATTCTGAGAGAGTCGTCAAAACGGAGAGGAAGCTGCAAACTCAATAGGTCCCACCCGGAACCGTCCATGCTCATATACATACTTCAGCTCCAAATCCCCTACAAATTCAGTTGGGGATACGCTGCCGGATACGGTGGCGTGCAGAGGACGTTGTTCGGCATCATAAATGACGACAGAGCTGAAATCGAGGTGGTCTGTAAAATGGGCTGGATCATCGTAAAACGCAGATGCTTTTGGGTCGAGCGTGTGTGTGATGCCATCAATCGTGGCTGCAATATGCACCTGTTGGTTGTGGTCACGCAGCTCTACACTGCTGTGGACGCGCCGGGACACAGCATCTGCCGCCGATTCAACCGGATATTCGTCCATGGTCTGTGCGTTGACGATATGAAGCTCCTGCAATTCGACACCTGTGCCTGAGGCGAGGGTCAGTATGACCACCGCTTCGCGAACACCATCGCCGTTTACATCCGTATAGTACAACTGCGGTGCGGTGGCGATATCTGCCGAGCCTGACCATGCGAATGCACGTCGCTGCTGGCCGATTTCCAGCGTAGCTGTACGGAATAGTCCCTGGGAAGGCTCCATAACATACAATTTGACGGATGAGTCTTCAGGAGCGACGGCTAACGGACGAGATTGTATGGGTTCAGGCACCGGGTCCAGTGAAGGATGACCGGAAATCATACCGGAGGAGGACAACAGCATGGACAGCAGGATCACGATGAGTAGCTTAAACACAGGCGGGTTCTCCTTTTCCGGGTAAAATAAAAGATATATACACTATAACGAATTTATTTGTCAGAAATGTTAACTCTTTTTCATAACTTGTTACTTTTTTGAATGAAGAGGGCATAAGGTTTTTCATTTTATTGAGTTATGCGGTGTGAAAGGGTATATTTAAGGGAACAGATTTTGTACAGATTACACGGAAGAAAGGTTGATTAGCGTGGAGAAGCCGATCACTCCCCCCAATTTTATTAAGAGTGTCATTGAAGAGGACTTACGTACTGGTAAGGTAAAGGAAGTTGTTACACGCTTTCCACCGGAGCCGAACGGATATTTACACATTGGACATGCCAAAGCCATCTGGATCAATTTTTCGTTGGGAGATGAATTCGGAGGACGCACTAACCTGCGTTTTGACGATACGAATCCGGCGAAGGAAGACACGGAATACGTAAACTCCATTCAGGAGGACGTGAAGTGGCTGGGTTACGAATGGGAGGAGAAACATTTTGCCTCCAACTATTTTGACGAAATGTACAAGCGCGCCGTTTTGCTGATCCAGAAGGGTAAAGCCTACGTGGACGATCAAAGCGCGGACCAAATCCGCGAAACTCGTGGCACACTGACCGAACCGGGGCAAAACAGTCCATACCGCGACCGCAGCGTGGAGGAAAATTTCAAGCTGTTTGAAGAAATGCGTGCAGGAAAATACCAGAACGGTGAAAAGGTGCTGCGTGCTAAAATTGATATGGCTTCGCCGAACATTAATTTGCGTGATCCGGTAATTTACCGTATTTCGCATACCGAGCATCACAACACGGGTGATAAATGGTGCATTTACCCGATGTATTCCTACGCTCATCCGCTGGAGGATGCCATCGAGGGTGTAACGCACTCGCTCTGTTCGCTGGAGTTTGAGGATCAGCGGCCGCTGTACGATTGGGTTGTAGCTGAATGCGAGATGGAAAAGGTACCGCACCAATATGAATTTGGACGGCTGAACCTGGCTCAAACCGTAACCAGCAAACGCAAGCTCAAGCTTCTGGTAGATGAGAAGCATGTAGACGGCTGGGATGATCCGCGTATGCCGACGATTTCCGGCTTGCGCCGCCGTGGCTATACGCCGGAAGCGATCCGCAGCTTTGTATATGAGACGGGCATTTCCAAAGCCTACGGCGTGATCGACCTGCAAGTGCTGGAGCATTTTGCACGTGAGGACTTGAAGCTACAGGCACCTCGTACAATGGCGGTCATTGATCCGTTGAAGGTGGTCATTACGAACTATCCTGAAGGACAGGTTGAAATGCTGGAAGCGGAAAACAACACGGAAAATCCGGAGCTGGGCACACGCCAAATTCCGTTTTCGCGTGAGATTTATATCGAGCGTGAGGATTTCATGGAGAATCCGCCGAGCAAATACTTCCGCCTGTTCCCTGGCAATGAAGTACGTCTCAAGCATGCTTATTTCATCAAATGTAACGATGTCATTAAGGATGCCGACGGTTATGTAACGGAAATCCATTGTACCTATGATATAGAAACCAAGAGCGGATCCGGCTTTACCGGACGTAAAGTGAAAGGTACAATCCATTGGGTGGAGGCTAGTCAGGCCGTTCCTGCTGAATTCCGCCTGTATGAGCCTTTGATTAATGCAGAGGACCCGGAAGCAATTGAAGAGGATGGAACGGAAAAAACCTTCCTTGACCAATTGAATCCGAACTCTCTCGAAATTGCTCACGGTTTTGTCGAACCGAATATGAAGGAAGCACGATCGCAGGACAAGTTCCAATTTTTCCGTCATGGTTATTTCAGTGTCGATCCGAAGCTTTCCAAGCCGGGTGAGCCTGTATTTAACCGTGTAGTATCACTGAAAAGCTCTTTCCAATTGCCCAAGCAATAGTTATTGGACAGCGTGGGACGGATGGTAGCCTCGTGCGACCAAGTCAAAAAAGGAGTCTGCCATCGGCAGACTCCTTTACTTTACGCTCACGGGCTCTATATATAATGATAATTGGCGATATTTAGACATTCCCTCCCTGTTCGTAACGGGCAAGCAAGTGAAAAAAAGGGTGTCACGTCCCACGGATGTTTTTAAGGGGCTTCTTCTGCTCGTTTGTGGTCGTCGGCATGAAAGGGCTGATAACCGTTCTTGTACAGCATATACCACATGATGGTGAATCCCGCAAAGCCGAGCAAGGCGAAGAAAACGCCTGCGTTGTACATCATTTCACCACCGAAATTTTGGAACAGCCAGCCTCCTGCAAAGCCTGCTACAATGCCAGATATCCCGCTCCACGTCAACGTATATACGGCCTGCCCGGATGAGCGGTAAGCTATCGGTGTGAACAGGACGGTCAACTGGGTGCCTACATAAAAATAACCACCGAAGGTGACGCAATGAAGTGCCTGAATGAACACGATCTGAATCGGGTCTGTGGCCAAAGCCATTAGCTCCCAACGTAGAGCAAACAGCAAACTAACGAGGGCCAGACAGCCGACCATAACCGTCATTTTTTTCTTCAAAAAGCGATCAAACAGCAAAAAGACAATGATTTCGAATACCGATGACATAAAGACAGCGAAACCCAGCATCAGCTTGGACCCGCCCAGTTCGGTGATATACAGGGACATAAAGGCGCTGTTGATCGAATTCGGAATGGATACCAAGATCCCCAGCAAAATGAAAGATATAAAGTATCCGTTCATTAAAATGCTGCCAAAGCCACGCAAATGAATGGTTGCCGTTTCAACAGTGCTTTTCAGCGGTGGAATCGCCAGGGTACAGATCAGGGCAGCCAGAAGCAGCACCGTAAAGATGTTGGATATGCTGGATACTCCCGTTTGGTCAATGATCAGGCCGGCGATGGCCGCCGTCACAGCCCAGCCGAAGGAGCCCCAGATGCGGAAGGAGCCGAATTTTCGGTCCGTGCCCTCAATGTAGCTGAGAATGAGACTGTTACTTTGGGCAAACAAAGGACTTTGGAAGAAATAAAAGCCAATCATCGACACATAAATCATGACATACGTATGGACATGAAATAAAGCTTGCAACAGCAGTAATGTACCTGCAATCATAAACAGTAAAATACGCCGAAGGTTACGACTCCGGTCACTGGTATAGCCCCAGAAGGGATTTGCGAATACCGATACAAAAGGCCCAATCGCCATCAGGCTCCCAATCTCAAGCTTGTCCATGCCGATCTCTTGCAGATACAACGGGAAGAAGCTGGAGAAAATGACCATGGCTCCATACAGAAAAAAATTGTATAGCTTTAAGGAGTATAGAGGAGTCTCTTGAATTTCTCTATTTTGCAAGACAAGCCATTCCTTTCTTAGCCCGGTAGAGAATAAAGCATAGGATGCCGATCTATGGGAAGGTTCTCTATCCAATGTATCATGTGTTGAAAGGGTTAACAAACCAATAAATTAACAATTATGTAATATTAAATTTTGTCCAATAGTTCAAGGGGTTATTTTATGAACTTATTTCATTGAGAAAAGGGGATGTGGTCGTGAAGGTGACTGGTATTATTGTCGCTGGAGGACGTTCCAGTCGAATGGGACAGGATAAGGCCCTGCTTGAGATTCAGGGAGCTACTATGCTTGAACGGACGGCTGCCGCTTTAGAGCAGGTGACCGAGCGGGTTATTGTCGTCACTCGTGACGGGCAGGGGTATGGGACGATTGGTTTGGAGAATGTACCTGATGTATACCCAGGCATGGGACCTTTGAGCGGCATCCATGCAGGGTTGTCTGCTTCTGGAACGGAGTGGGGCATCGTTATCGCTTGTGATATGCCTTTTGTACAGCCAGAGGTGCTGCATGTCCTGCTCGCTGTAACTGAGAAGTGGGCGGAGTTGCAAGGGACGACAGAACCAGCATTGCAAGCTGTAATCTCTTCTGTGGACGGACGTATACACCCGTTGCTGGCTGTGTACCATCAGAGTGTGCTGCCGTCTGCCGAGGAATGTTTGCGCAGTGGACGACTTCGTCTCACTGATTGGTTAGACAAGCTGAACGTTCGTTATGCGAAGGTAGAGGATTTGCCGGGGGTGAGTGAAGACATATGGCATAAGGCCACATTTAACATGAATAATCCGCAGGATTACCAGCTTGCTATAGAGCAGTTGAAGCATAGCGTACAACAGAACACGCAGAACGTGAAAAGCTTAAAGGAAACACAGGAGGATTAGGAACGTACAAGCTCTTTGTTCGAGAACTATTTAAGAGAGAAAATACCAGAGAGAATATGATGGAATGAATTTGGGGGAATATATTCATGCTAGAGGCTATTATCCATGCCGTTTTATTGGCAGTAGGGCTGATTCTGCCCTTGGGGGTTCAAAATGTATTTGTGTTCAATCAAGGGGCATCGCAGTCCCGGTTTCGTAATGCATTGCCTGCCGTTATTACGGCGGGAGTCTGTGACACGGTCCTGATTGGGCTCGCAGTTGGGGGCGTCTCCCTTATTTTGCAGCGTTTTCTGTGGCTTACGAATGCGCTTTATGCAGCAGGCTGTCTATTTCTGCTTTATATGGCCTGGACCCTGTGGAAGTCGAAGGCAGCTTCCTCGGGGGGAAGCCAGCCTATGCTGCCGAAGCAGCAGATGATTTTTGCCGCTTCGGTATCTTTACTGAACCCTCATGCCATTTTGGATACCGTCGGCGTGATTGGAACCAGCTCTCTCCAATATGACGGCGGGGAACGCTGGACTTTCGGACTGGCTGCCGTGTCTGTGTCGTGGATATGGTTTATTGGTTTGGCGACAGCCGGGCGTCTCGTAGGGCGTATGGATTCAGAAGGAAGATTCGGCACTGTGCTTAATAAAATATCAGCCTTGATTATTTTAGGTTTGGCTATTTATATGGCGATAAATTTTATGAACAGCATATGATCCAAACCTTGTTACAAGAAAAACTTCAGTAAAGCGAATACCCCGCTTAAAGCGAAGGGAACACCGATCAGAAACAGCATAACGGCAAGGCAGCCTGCACCATTTACACCGCCTGCGATTAGGGCATCCCGGGGATTTGCCGGATTGTATAATACGTTAATCTTTCTGCCAATCCGGTTGAAGCTCAGATTGGTGCTATAAGGATTCCAGAATTCTACGACTTCACCTGAAGTGGTGTAGAAGCGTACTTTCAATCGGCGGGTGTAACTGGTATCTACCGGATCATCACGGTCGAAGGGAACGACATCAACGTCGACTTCGATATGCGCATCCACGATTTGCCCCTTGGTACGAACCCAATGGCGTTTGCGATAGCGATGGCGGCGGATCGTTCTGAATCCAAAATAGATGAGTACCAGTCCAAGCAAGCAGAAGAACGGCATCAGCAGCTCGGAGCTAAAATGAAACCAATACACATTGAAATCAATTGAGATGGTAAACTACTCCTTTGCATAGCTTAATATTAAATATAATTTCGTGACCATCCATGTTGGTGAAAAAAGTAGCTTATCAATATATCGGTCCTTTATTAAAATCGTTTTAATTCTTCCGGATTGATCATAGATTAGGGTTAAGTGAAATATGAAAAGCCCACTTCCTAGGGAAGCGGACCTTTCAGTAAATTTGAAATCATGAGCTTATAGCGATGCTGACTATTTTTTGTTGGAATAAGACATATCAAAATTTACATCCTCGATAAATTCGATAACCTCGCCATTGGGGCTGTAGATCACAGCGTTTTTTACCACCAGAGGGGGTTCGCCAAGCATGAGCTGATCCGGTTTTACAAAGGTTCTTGCTCCATGAGCAAGGGCTTTTTGGTATATTTGGTTTACATCATCCACATAAAATGCGAAGTGCAGCAAAGCACCGTGGGCAATTTCATCCTCGGAGGAAGCTTTTTTTCCTTGAGCAGGAATGACTGCGTCGTTATCAAAAATCTCAAGACAGGTTATTTGATCCGGTGAAATGAGCATGGAAGCTTCCCGAATTTGAAAAGACGGCAGACTCCAATGATGTCCTCTTTTAAAACCCAATACCTCAGTATAGAATGCAATGGTTGCTTGATAATCCTGGGCTTGAATCGCCACATGTGCAAGACCCTTCACGCTCATTCAAAATCTCCCCTTATAAATAAGTTCACCTTATTATATGGATAATAATAAGGTTCATATATATGAGAAGTGAGGATTTTAACCTATATTAGTTATTAAATAAAAGTTAATTCGTACAAAAAACATTATTTTTTAAAATTAAAACAGGAGGTGCTTGATATGCATCATCACATAGACGATATTGACCACAAAATTATGCAGTTGCTTCAGCATGACGCCCGGATATCTATTTCCCAGATCAGTAAAGAAATCTCGATGTCTCAACCTTCCGTTAAAGAAAGAATGTCGAAGCTGGAGGAACGAGGCATTATTTCCGGGTATAGCACCGTATTTAATTTACGGGAGCTGAATCGTGGGACGACCACGTTTATTCTATTAAAGACAGAGTATTGTCAGGAGCTGGTCGATTTTTGTAGAGAAGCGAAAGAGGTCACCGATTTATTTCGCATCAGCGGGGAATTTAATTATCTCATCAAGGTACAAACCGCGTCGGTAGAGGAAATTGCAGAGTTTCAGGATTCACTGGTGAAATTAGGCCCTTCGAAGTCACATATTTGTATGAAAAATATACTGGAAAACAGGATTTTGCTGTAAGTCAGTCGGAGAATAGGACATTCCGAGCATCAAACATTCGCAACTTCGAACAAACAAATATTTGGATTGCATGAAAAAAAAGTGACGCCGATTACAACAGCGTCACTGTAATGCCCTGCTCCAGACGTTGCACGTCCTGGAGCTCAATCTTTCCGGCCATGGCGTGCAAAGCCGCCGCCGTGCCGCAGGCCGCTCCCCGCCGTAGCATGGCCGGGAGCTCCAGCCCCGCCGCCGCGCCGGTGACCAGCCCAGCGACCATGGCGTCACCGCTGCCGAGCGCGCTGACAATGTCCGCGTTCGGCAGGCTCACGCGGTAGCGCGCATCGCGCGTCACCGCCAGCGCCCCGCGCGCGCCGAGCGAGATGACGGCCAGCTGCGCTCCGGCCTTAAGCAGCTGCGCTGCCGCCGCTTCAGCGGCATCTGGGCGCGTGGCGTCGATGCCGGCGAAGCGGGCGGCCTCGTCCTCGTTAGGCTTCACGAGGTCGGGCCTTCCGCGCAGCCCCAGGCGCAAGGCCTCGCCGCTGGCGTCCAGCGCCACTCGCGCGCCGCGCTCCTTCGCCAGCGTGCACAGCTCGGCGTATAGATCCGGCGGGCAGCCCGGAGGCAGGCTGCCCGAGAACACGACCCAAGCCGAGTCCGCGGCAAGGGTCGTGATCTTGCGCCGCAGCGCGGCCAGCTCAGACGGTCCGATAGTCGGGCCGCTTTCGATCAGCTCGGTCTGCGTGCGCGTGGACGGGTCGAGCACGGTAATGGCGAGACGGGTTTCCCCGTGCGCCGTTTCGATGAAATCGGCGCTTACGCCTTCCGAACTCAACCCGTCGATGAGCAGCCGCCCAGTGTGTCCGGCGGCAAACCCGGTCGCCCGCACAGGCTCGCCCAGCGTGCGAATGACACGGGCGGCATTGACGCCTTTGCCGCCCGGCACCGTCAGGCCGCCCTCGATCCGGTGGACGGCATTCAGACCGAAGCCTGCAACCGTGTAGATTTTATCCACAGCCGCGTTAAGTGTTACGGTGGTAATCACAAGACATCACTCCTTTAAGAAATCAGCTTTAAACCCAGGGCTGCGGCAAGAATCATAGCGATAAACAACACACGCAATACGCTTTTTTGCTCACCGTACAAGAACATGCCCGTAATCGTGCTGCCGACCGTTCCGATGCCTGTCCATACCGCGTAGGAAGTTCCCATAGGCAAGCTCTTCATCGCGTAGCTGAGCAACGAGAAGCTAATGACAAAAGATAGAACCATGAGCATGAATGCCTTCCAGCCCTTGCCGATCGTAACTCCCTTCATACCGATGACTCCAAAAACTTCCGAGCATCCCGCGATAACCAATGCAATCCAAGCCATTATGCGCCACTCCCTTCCTGAGCATCACGGTCAGTAACCAATTTCAGGCCGACCACACCTGCCAGCAAAAGAGCGATTAACAGCGTTTTGGACCATTGAAAGGGTTCCCCGAACAGCAGCATTTCACCTACAACCGTCCCACCTGTTCCAAGTCCGGTAAATACAGCGTACACCGTGCCTACAGGCAAACGGCTGGCCGCTTTCATGATCAAATAAAAGCTGGCTATCATAGCCAGCACGGTTACAATCCAGGCGAGTGCGGAATCTGCGTGCTTCAGACCCGAGACCCATACGACCTCAATAAGACCACCTATAAAAACATAAATCCAGCTGCGATTCATGATGAGCGTTTCCCCTTTAAATATAGATTAGTTGTAAATTAATCACCCGTTACGTTCTTGTTCCTTCACGCTTCATGAGGCGGGGTTAACGTAATCCCGCGCCAAAAAATAGGCCATGCAGCTTTCAATCTTCGGTGGTAGTTCAGGCTCCCACTATAGAGCAGTTCCACCATGATTCCGTCCAGCAGTGTTATGAAGGATAGAGCCACATCCACTGGCTCCATATGTCCAAAGGGTTCCCTATCTCGTGCATTCCGCAGGATGCGAGTTAATTTTCGCTCCATATTTTCCAGAAAAGGATTAACAATATCCAGAACCTCGGTATACAAGGACACAGGCGGTAAGAAGGAAAAGCGAAGCATAAACTTGGCTGTGTTGTTGCTCTCATATTCCTGTCCCATCCAAAACAGGAAGTCATGCAGCGTATGCTCCAGCGACTGGTCTCTGCGTTCCGAAAAGTATTCAAAAATACGTAAATTCTGCTCTTGAAAAGCGTACCTCGCCACCTGTAGAAACAGATCCTCCTTGCCTTGAAAATGCGCATATATAGAAGGTTTTCGAATACCAACCTCAGCGGCAATATTGCTTAAGGATGCCCCCTCATACCCATTGGCGGCAAATTGGAAAAGAGCGGCTTTTCGAATGTCTTCCATCCCCATTATTCTCACCTACCTAACGTTCGTTAGTTTATTCTTGCACGAAAAAAAGTAGGTGTCAACCTGGCTTTATCCAGTTTTGTTTCGGGTTTTTCCCCGGATTCTTTTTTTCTTTAAAACCTTAACAAAAAAGTGGGAAGAAATAAGGTGCTCATGTACAATATAATGAAGATGTCTATTTTTTAGCGATGAATCATCTAGTTCATATATACAGTGTCTGTTTCTTGCTGTTTGGTGAGGATGCAGTACATTGGAAATGAGGTAAATTATGAGGCGAAGTTTACTGGCTGTGTTAATTGCGGCTATGGTTTTTGGTATTTATTATTTTGGTTTGTTTAATTACATTGGCAGAAATGAAGGAACGGTCATCAGTATTTTCTCCACGCTGACGGTCATTTCCATCAGTCTGATTATTTTTTCGGAGAATCGTAATCCTTCCACCACGATGTCCTGGATTTTACTGCTGGCCTTGCTGCCGGTGGTTGGACTTCCTCTTTATTTTTTGTTCGGGCAAAATGTGTTCAAACGCCGCAAGTATGACAAAAAGGCATTGCGTGACCAGCAGGCTTACGAGCGTATTGAGAAGGATGCCATGCACGTCAAACGGGACTTGACCTATTTTACCGATGAGCAGCAGCAGTTAATGCGTTTGGCACGCAGGCTGGCCCGATCCCCCATTTATTTTGCGGCCGAAACCCAAATCTTGAACAACGGAGATGAGACCTTCTCCACATTGCTGGCGGAACTGCGCAAGGCAGAGCATCATATCCACATGGAATACTACATTTTTCGGTCGGATGATATCGGCACCAGCATTCAGAAAATTTTGATCGAAAAGGCCAAAGCGGGTGTTAAGGTTCGGTTTATGTACGATGCGGTGGGCAGTATTCAGTTGTCGAAGTCATTTTTGAAGGAAATGAGAGATGCAGGAGTAGAGGTCGTTGCATACGGCGGCGCACGGATCTTGTTTTTCTCCAGTCGGGTAAACTACCGTAATCACCGTAAAATTGTGGTTATTGACGGTAATATCGGATTAATCGGCGGTCTGAATGTAGGGGATGAGTACCTTAGCCGCAACAAAGCCTACGGCTTTTGGCGTGACACGCACATGATTGTGAAGGGCGAGGCTGTGCGGACGCTGCAACTTATATTTTTGCAGGACTGGCTTCATATGACGGGTGAATCGGTGCTAGATAAGGAATATCTGTCCCCCAAAATCGAGCCAATTACGGATGGAGGCGTACAGATTATTGCCAGCGGCCCGGATAATGAGCGGAGAGTGCTCAAAAATCTGTTCTTCTCCATGATCACATCCGCCCGCAAATCGGTATGGATTGCCACTCCTTATTTTATCCCGGATGAAGATATTTTGACCGCGCTGCGGATGTCGGCTCTGTCCGGTTTGGACGTGCGGATTCTGTTTCCTGCCAAACCGGACAAGTGGCTGCCGTTCCTCGCGTCCCATTCGTACTTCCAAACGTTGCTGGAGGTTGGGGTCAAGGTATATGAGTATGAAAAAGGCTTCCTTCACTCCAAGCTCCTCATTATTGACGGGGAGGTTGCGACCATCGGAACGGCTAATATGGACATGCGTAGCTTCCACCTGAATTTTGAAGTGAACGCTTTGTTGATCCGCACTCGTAGTGTACAGCAGATGGTGGCGGATTATGAGCGGGATTTGCAGTCTGCCAGCCTGATCGTCCGCGAGGAATTTATGAAAAAGCGTCTGTTCAAGCGTTTGATGGAATCCCTCGCCCGGCTGCTTTCACCGCTGCTGTAGGTTGGATGAATAAAGTAAGCACGCTACAGTGCCCTCCTAATTTTAAAATGTGGTAAAGCCCAAGATGTCTTGTAAACGATATAGTATACCTTTCCAAAATGTAGATCTGTCCTCGTAAGCCTCCAGATCCAGACTGTATTCAGCTCCCCGGTTATTCCATAATGTATCAAAATAGGCCGCAATCTGTCGGGTCAGCTTGCTGTCCGCCGGAGCGGCCACCCACAATTCATTTTCCAGATTCAGGTCGTTCAAATTACGTGGTGTCAAATTCGTAGACCCGCCCAAAATGATGTGATCTCCCTGTCCCTTGGCAATATAAATCAGCTTGGTATGATATTGCTCATGGGTCGTATTGTACCAGCGGATTTGGATTTTTTCGCCCGATTTATCGGACAATTCTTTGGCGACCGGACGATTGGGAATGCCGATTTTTTCCTGTCCAAACGCGTTTTGATTCGGGTCCAGCAACAATTGGATGTTCACACCGCGTGCAGAGGCATCCAGCAGGCTGTTCAACACTTTACGGTCTGCCAAATAAAACATGCCCATATGAATGCTATCGCCTTTCTTTGTCTGCCCGATTGCATCCAGAACCGATGTGTATACCTTGCCTTCGGTTAGATATTTGATCCGGTAGCTGTCTTTTCCCGATTGAGCAGAGGCTTCCGCTTGTGGCGTATAGGCAGGAAGCTGCCCTCCGCCGGAGAAGTCCAGCACCGCCTGCTCGGTTTGTAAAATGTCCCCGATGATGGGTCCCTTCACCTCCAGCGCCACATTGGAGTGATATGCACTCGCATCGTGAACATTCCCTGTGGAAATGAGCGCTGTTTGCTCGCTGGCAACCAATTTTCGATGATTGGCCTTGACATTTAACAGCTTGAGATAAGAGCGTGCCGTAACGTCAGGTCCGTCACTGGCCATCAGGTTGGGAATCCAGCCTGTGCCCTGCTGTCCGAACCATTGGAAAAAGGTACGCCACACCGCAGAATAGCTTGGCGTGGAATCCCGCAGCGGGTCCACATCGGTCTGCACAACCTGAATTCCCGCTCGTTTCATATTCTCCAGCAAATGATTGGGGGATGAATTGTAATTGGTATTGACTTCATCTGTAATGAAAAAGATAGGCATATCAGGATTGGCCTTCTTTTTGGCAATAAGATGCTCGGTCATCTGTGCGCTGACTTGGGGGAAGCGCTGGCCCTTATGTTTGTAATCGTTGAACAGAAACAGGTCGATGACGATAAATTGTTTGGCTTCGTCAACGATCCCAAGCATACGGTTCAAAATTTGCCCTTTATGCTGTGCGGTACCTCCATCCCCGGAAGGATAGGTCAAATCCGTCCATAAGTTCACCTCGTTGGTCGAATACTCCTGACTTTCATAAGAAACGAAGGGGGGCAGTGGCTTATGGGTCTGATAGATCATGATGGCAATCAGCCACAGGATGAGTAACAGGATAATGATTCTAATAGCGCGGCTTGTTCGCCCGGATTTCCTTTGGAATAGCTTTCTTTTAGATATCTTTTGTTGGGAAACAGGGTTATATGCCGGCTCAGAATGCAGCGTATCATGCTTAGCCATATGGGGGTCAACTCCTCTATTGAATGCTGCATTCCACTTCATCGTACCGGAACATGCAGTTTTAGGATGGGATACTGTCTAGTTATTAACGCAAGTGTACAGGATTGAAGCGTAATGACTGGAAGGAAAGGTATGGATGGTTGGAATGGGCAACCATTATAGATTATGTGGAATCGGAATAGATCATACAGTATAGGTTCCCATCCCTTATTCCTCTTATTATGAAGAGGGGATTTTTTTGTTGATTCAGGACATATGTCCTTTATGGTGAGACTAACCTATACTTTAATAAATAGAAAAGTCACTTAGATAGGGAGAATAACGATTCATGAGAGGAATTTTATTTGCTTTTTTGGGAGGCGCTTGTATTACGCTGCAAGGGGTGGCGAATACACGGATAAGTCAGGATATCGGTACATGGCAGGCGGCTACGGTTACTCAGTTGACGGGTGTTATTTTGGCGGCATTGATCTGGATGTTCACACGAGATGGAAATGTGGCGGAGATGAAGCAGGTAAAGCCTATGTATCTCTTGGGTGGCGCTTTTGCAGCTATCATCATATTCAGTGAAGTGACCGCTATTCAGCATATCGGAGTTACATTCACGATCTCGGCGCTGTTGATTGCCCAGTTGTGCCTAACCTTTCTGGTTGATATTAACGGATGGTTTGGTGTAGTGAAGCAAAAAATGAAGCTGCCGCAATTTATAGGCATTGGCATGATGATCGCGGGTGTGATCATTTTGAAGCTCTAAATAGAACTTCATTCGAAGGAACCCAGAACGTAGAAAACGAAGGTGAGCTCAAACATGAAAGAAATTCAGGATCAAGAGCAACTGAAGCATTTTTTACAATTGCATCAGCTAGAAACCATACTACATGAGCCGCTGCGGCCTTATTTGTCACTGCATCGTTTGGAACAAGGGGAAAAACTGTGCTCACAAGGGGATTCCATTGAACATCTGTACATATTGGTACAGGGCAAGGTCAAGATCTATACCAGTTCAACGGAAGGCAAAACACTGGTTCTCTGCTTCAAAACACCAATTGAGGTTATTGGGGATGTTGAATATATTCGCAGAAGCAACGTGATCAATACGGTGGAGGCTGTGTCCCCTATATATGTAATCGGTATTCACCAGCAATGGATGAATAAATATGGCAGAGACTATGCTCCAATGCTGCAATTTTTGCTGGATATTGTTACCCGGAAGTTTTGCATGGATTCCGACTTTTCCAGCTTTAACTTAATGTATCCTGTGGAAGTCAGACTGGCCAGTTACCTGCTATCCGTTTCTTTTGAGGAAGGGGATTCTTCTTCTTTTCATGAAGAATTGCGTGCATCCAGTCTCATAGATGTGGCGAATTTGATCGGAACCAGCTACAGGCATCTCAACCGTGTGATTCGCAAGATGAGCGCAGATGGATTGGTGGAACGAGTACGGGGCTATATTGTGATTCGTGACAGAGAAGGTTTGGACCAACTGGCAGGCCATAATATTTATGAAGCATAATCATTCGTAAAGAATTAGCAGGGGAGAGCTGAATCATGCTATTAGGAATTGTACTGGCGGTAATCGCAGGAGCCTTTGTTAGCTTGCAAACGATATTCAATAATAAGGTGAACGAACGGACAGGTTCATGGGCCACAACCACACTTGTGCTGGGAACGGGGTTTCTGGCCTCCTTGCTCGGCAGTCTTATTTTTGCAGGAAAAAATACATTTACACTACAGCATATGCAGCCGTGGTACTGGGTCAGTGGAATGATTGGTGTTGGCGTGGTGTTCTGTCTGGTACAAGGAGTGAAGCTGCTTGGCCCGACTTATGCGATATCTATCGTATTAACGGCACAATTGGGCACTGCTTTGCTGTGGGATTCGTTAGGATGGCTGGGACTGGAAAAGATGCCGTTCACCTTTACCAAGCTGATCGGCGTGCTGGTCATTATCGGTGGCATCCTGATATTCAAGTTTGGTAACGGGCGTACGAAGGAGCAGCAGGAAAGCATTTCACATGTACCTGATTCCATGAAGGGATGACGGATTTTACTTAAAGAAGCCTTGATATTCAAGGCTTCTTTTGTCTTTTACTATAATATGACGCTATATTAAATCATGATTAGCTATATGGCATTATTGCCGGGTTCCTCTTGAATCCATTGGCTTGGCAGCATCTGATAAAAGGCCAGCAAGGATAACACCGATAAGCACCGCGATCATGGTGTGTAAGAGACCGAAAGACTCTCCCAGAAATCTTAATCCTGGGGGGCCTACTAAAAAGGCAATGTATCCGGTGGTAGCCACTGCACCCACTCGCTTTTGACAATGCTTATTAAAAGTATAATAATAAACTATACTATAATTTAGTATCTGGCATTTGTTCAAATTCATGGAGTGAAATGAAAACCTTTTAAACAGGAAGGAAAGTGTACATGGCAACGAATAAAGAAAATATGTTAGAAGGCAAACTATATATGGCTGGTGGAAAAGAATTAGCAAAGGATAGCAAGAAATCGAGAATGCTTACCCGCTTGTTCAATAACAGTACGGAAGAGCAACAGGAGTACCGGGTAGAGCTACTTAAACAACTTTTCGAGTCTACAGGTCAGGAAATATATATCGAACCCCCATTCCGCTGTGACTATGGCTGTCACATTACAGTGGGCAATCAGTTCTATGCCAATTATGACTGCATCATTATTGACGTAGCGAAAGTAACAATAGGGGATCATGTTTTTTTCGGCCCCAGGGTAGGTGTATATACGGCTGGGCATCCGATAGATTCAGATGTACGCAACACCCTGCTCGAATTTGGTAAACCGATAACGATTGGGAACAGTGTATGGATTGGCGCAAATACCGTAATCACTCCAGGAGTGAATATTGGAAATAATGTAGTTATCGGGGCGGGATCTATCGTTACCAAAGACATTCCTGATAATGTGGTTGCTGTAGGAAATCCATGCAAAGTGCTAAGGGAAATTACAGATGAAGACAGACGGTACTGGGAAAAGCAAAAAAATGATTATTACGCTGACATTGAGGACTAAGGTACAAATAAAACTCACCTGAACGGTTTATATAAGCAGAGGAAAGGCTCGCGATTTTGTGTATATATTTTTCCATCCATGCTACAATAAAAGTATCTAAATAATTGCCTGTAATCATACATAAATAGATCGGTTACCGTGTTCGGGAGCGGTCTTATTTGTGTTTTCAGACCAATGTAAATACATGAAGTGACCTGAATGAGGTGGGACATAGATGAGTAATGTGGAAAATAAATCTGAAACACCTGAGAGTTCCGGCAAATCCGGTTCTTTGCTGCCTGCTGCACGCACAGGTGAACGGAAAATAGAGCATGTCCGCCTTTGTTTGCAAGAGGACGTGGCAGGCCAAGGCATCACGAATGGACTGGAGCGCTATGCCTTTAAACACTGTGCACTGCCTGAACTGCATTTTGATGAGGTGCGTTTGGACACTACTTTTCTGGGGCGCGCAGTGCGAACGCCGCTGCTGATTAGCTCCATGACAGGCGGCAGCGCAGAGACGGGAGCGATTAATGAGCGCTTGGCAGAAACAGCGGAGAAACGCGGCTGGGCGCTGGGAGTAGGCTCGGTGCGAGCTGCGGTGGAAAAAGAAGAACTGGCTCCGACCTTTGCGGTTCGTCGCTTGGCACCGAATATTCCGATCCTTGCCAATCTGGGAGCAGTGCAGTTGAACTACGGATTTGGCGTGGACGACTGTCGCCGTGCGGTAGAGATTGCCGGAGCGGACATGCTTGTACTGCATTTGAACGGATTGCAGGAGGTTTTCCAACCCGAGGGGAATCTGGATTTTGGCGGATTGCTTGGACGTATTGAAGAGCTGTGCCGCCAGCTTTCAGTGCCCGTAGGCGTGAAGGAAGTAGGCTGGGGCATAGATGGCGAGACGGCTTCGAGATTGTACGATGCGGGCGCGGCTTTTATTGATGTCGCGGGCGCAGGCGGGACAAGCTGGAGTCAGGTGGAAAAATTCCGCAATTCTGATCCTGTACGCCGTGCGGCGGCGGAAGCATTTGCGGATTGGGGAAACTCCACCGCTGATTGTATCGTAGAAGTCAGGGCGGCGCAGCCGAATGGCGCAGTGATCGGCAGTGGCGGACTGAGAGACGGTGTCGATGCAGCCAAGGCGCTTGCCTTGGGCGCTGATATGGCGGGTTTCGGACGGTCGCTGCTCGGATCAGCGGTCGCCTCCACAGAGGCGCTCGAAGCGCGGCTGGAGCAGGTGGAGTTGGAACTGCGAACAGTCATGTTCGGAATTGGAGTAGCTGATATTAAGGAACTTAAAGATACAACTCGGTTGAGGAAGAAGGCGAACGCATGAGCAGCATAGTAACCCTGGTACCGATGGACGCAGAGCAATATGAACGGTTTGAGCAGCGCTCGCTCGCGGACTACGCGGACGAAAAAATTCAGGCAGGCACATGGACGGTGGAAGAAGCGCCGGAACGCGCGGCAGAAAGCTTTGCCCGATACCTGCCACAGAGATTGGATACCCCCCATGCTCACCTTTACATGCTGATGTATTCGGATACGGATGATGTGGAGAGCCAAGAGGAAGCAGGCTATATCTGGTTCAATATGACGGATAGTGCACAAGGAAAAGAAGCTTTTCTGCTGGATATTCTCGTCTACGATTCATATCAGGGGCGGGGGCTAGGCACATTGGCGATGGGGGCTTTGGAACAGGAAGCTCGCAGGCTGGGAGCCGTTCGCATCGGTTTGCATGTATTTGGGCATAATGAGCGGGCTTTGCATGTGTACCGCAAGTCAGGCTATCGGGTTACGGATATTCAGATGAGCAAAGAGATTTAAATGAAGAAGTAGAGGATATAGCAAAATCCTGAAAGTCACAGTCGTATGCTTGCCGCATGTATAGGTTCTCATATATAATGTGGGTTGGTAAACTAACGGATGGCATAACGCACATTTTATATAAACGGGAGTTGTTCTGATTATGGCTTTAAAAGCGGGGATCGTGGGTCTGCCGAACGTGGGCAAATCAACACTGTTTAACGCAATAACGCAGGCGGGTGCGGAATCCGCAAACTATCCATTTTGTACGATTGATCCGAATGTAGGTGTTGTTGAAGTACCGGACGAGCGGCTGGATAAGCTGACTGAACTGGTTGTGCCGAACAAAACGGTGCCGACGGCTTTTGAATTTGTTGATATTGCAGGACTTGTACGCGGCGCGAGCAAGGGCGAGGGTTTGGGTAACAAGTTTCTGGCTCATATTCGTGAAGTGGATGCGATTGTGCATGTGGTACGTTGTTTTGAAGATGAGAATATCACCCATGTGGATGGCAAAATCGACCCGATCAGTGACATTCAGACCATTAATCTGGAACTGATTCTGGCGGATATCGAAAGCGTAGACAAGCGCATTGAGCGTTCCCGCAAAAACATGAAGGGTGGCAACAAGCAATACACCCAGGAAGTTGAAGTGCTGGAGCGGATCAAGGAATCACTGTATGCTGATAAGCCTGCGCGCAGCGTGGAATTGTCGGATGAAGAACAGTTGATTGTACGTGATCTTCATTTGCTTACGATGAAGCCTGTACTGTACGCAGCTAATGTCAGCGAAGACGGTGTAACGGAAGCCGACAGCAACCCATATGTGCAAAAGGTACGTGATTTTGCTGTAGCGGAAAATGCAGAAGTGGTGCCGATTAGCGCCAAAGTAGAATCTGAAATTGCCGAGCTGGAAGGCGAAGACAAGGCGATGTTCCTGGAGGAACTGGGACTGGCTGAATCCGGTCTGAATCGTCTGATCAAAGCCGCTTACCGCTTGTTGGGTCTGTATACGTATTTCACAGCGGGTGTGCAGGAAGTACGCGCATGGACCATTCACAAAGGAACAAAGGCACCGGGCGCTGCAGGCGTAATCCATACGGATTTTGAACGCGGATTTATTCGTGCCGAGGTTGTATCCTACAACGATTTGGTCGCTGCTGGCTCTATGAATGGGGCTAAGGAACGTGGTCAGCTTCGTTTGGAAGGTAAGGAATATGTGGTACAAGATGGAGACGTTATGCATTTCCGTTTTAATGTATAACATTAGGTTTGCAGTATAAAACATTGTTCTAAATAAAGTAGTCGCTGCCTATGTTGGGTGGCGGCTTTTTTTTATTGAAATTATTGTTGTTATTCAATTCATGAATTAGAAGTATTTTTAGTAGCTAATTAATTAATTAGTTGGTATAATAAAGAGCTGTAGCCAGTGAATTTGAATCTGGCTTCATATTAATTTAACTGAAGAGGTGAATCGCTTGTTGGACCGATTGCAATCATTGGCGGACCGCTACGATAAACTGAGCGAACTGCTCTGCGATCCGGATGTAGCGAACGATAGCAAGAAACTTAGAGATTATTCCAAAGAACAGTCTGATTTACAGCCTGCTTATGAAGCATATACCGAATATAAAACTGTCGTTGAAGAGCTGGACGCTGCTAAAGCCATGCAGGCTGAAAAGCTGGACGACGAGATGCGTGAAATGGTGAAAATGGAGATTGATGAGCTCAGTGCCCGCAAGCGGGAGCTGGACGAGAAAATCCGCATTTTGCTGCTGCCGAAGGACCCGAATGATGATAAGAATGTGATTATCGAGATTCGTGGTGCAGCGGGTGGTGACGAAGCGGCATTGTTCGCGGCGGATCTGTACCGGATGTACACTCGTTATGCCGATACCCAAGGCTGGCGTGTAGAGCTGATGGACGCGAACATGAATGACCTTGGAGGTTTTAAAGAGGTTATTTTCATGATTAACGGACGCGGCGCATACAGCAAAATGAAATTCGAAAGCGGAGCACACCGCGTACAGCGGATTCCGACGACGGAATCCGGCGGACGTATTCATACATCTACATCTACGGTATCTGTTATGCCTGAGGCCGAAGAAGTGGATGTTGAAATTTCCGACAAGGATATCCGCGTAGATACGTTCTGCTCCAGCGGTGCTGGCGGTCAGTCCGTTAATACGACCAAGTCGGCGGTACGTGTAACGCATATGCCAACAGGCATTATGGCAACCTGTCAGGACGGCAAATCCCAAAACTCCAACAAGGAGAAGGCACTCCAGGTTTTGCGTGCCCGTATTTCGGATATGCTTCGTCAGGAAGAGGAAGCCAAATATGCAGGCGAGCGTAAGAGCAAAGTGGGTACCGGAGATCGTAGTGAGCGCATTCGTACCTACAACTTCCCACAAAGCCGTGTAACAGATCACCGCATCGGGCTGACCATGCACAAGCTGGATCAGGTGATGAACGGGGAGATCGAAGAAATCGTATCGGCGCTCACGATTGCAGAGCAGGCTGATTTGATGGAACAAGAGGTTTAAGTTTTGGGACACGAACGCGATCTTGTGTATCGGATGTCGCCGGAACGGAGCATGAGTATCAGAGAAGCCTTAGTTGAGGCTTCTTCTTTTTTAGGGAGCTGCGGCGTGCTGGAGCCGCAGCATAACGCCCGCCTGCTGCTGGAGCATGTGCTCGGGCTGGAAGGCACGGCGTTCTACGCTGCGCTGGGCGATCCGTTCCCAGCCTCGGGCAAAGAGGCGTGGGAAGCGGTTATAGCCCGCAAAGCAGCGGGTGAGCCAGCGCAGTATATTATCGGACGGCAGGAGTTTTATGGCCGTCCGTTCGCGGTTTCGCCGTCGGTGCTGATTCCGCGTCCCGAGACAGAGCTGCTCGTCGAGGCCATACTTCAGCACGGCGACCGGCTGTGGCCGGACGGCGCTCCGCAGGCGCTCGATATCGGCGCGGGCAGCGGGGCGATTGCCGTCACGCTGGCGGCTGAGCGGCCCCGGTGGCGCGTGGCGGCGGGGGATATTTCCGCCACAGCGCTGGAGATGGCGGCGCATAACGCCGCTGTCAACGGCGCAGCCGTGGAGCTGCGCGAAGGCGATCTTCTGGCGCCGTTTGCGAGAGAGGCGGTGGACATCCTGGTGTCCAATCCGCCGTATATCCCGGCCGCCGACATCGCAGGCTTGCAGCCGGAGGTGCGAGATCATGAGCCGCGCATGGCGCTGGATGGCGGGCCTGACGGGCTTGGCCCGTATCGGGCGATGCTGGAGCAGCTTGGGCTGCTCCAGGCCCCGCCGCGGTTGATCGGGTTCGAGCTGGGCATGGGACAGGCCAGAGACGTAGCTGGACTGCTGGAGCAGGCAGGTCATTGGAATACGATTCTGATCGTTCCGGACTTTGCTGGAATCGAACGCCATGTCCTGGGCATTGCGGAATAATGCTGCATTTTCTTTTTGCGAGTCTTTCCTTTAGAATAAAAGGAGTATGACCGAGAAACGGCTCAGGGGGAAATCATGCTTCAGAAATTGAAAAAAATTGACGGTCCGGTTATCTTCATTCTGGTTTTGCTGATGGCGATTAGTATCATAACGGTGTATAGCGCGGGTAGAGGCCCTACCAACATTGTGGAGCACGGTAACGACTACCAGAAAATGATCGGGTATTATATATTGGGTTTTGTGGCTATTTTGGGTTTAGCGATGGTCGATTTTCGGATATTCATTAAAAAAGCCCTGTATGTATATGGCGGCGGAATATTTCTGTTGGGTCTCGGCTTTTTTGGCGGGACGGTTAACAACTCTCAGGGCTTTTTGAAAATTGGTGGCTTGAACCTTCAGCCTGCTGAGGTATTCAAGCTGGTGCTTATTATTTTTCTGGCTTATATGCTGATAAAGAAGCGCAAGAGCAAGCTTTATTTTATACAGGATGTACTTCCAGTTGCTTTAGTGAGCTTTGTCCCGTTCGCTATGGTAATGGCGCAAAATGACTTGGGTAATGCGCTCGGGTACATTGTCATCGTTCTCGGTATGCTGTGGATCGGTAATGTGAAGGCCTCCCATGCATTGATCGGATTTACGATTTTTGCAGTCGCCGCAGGCGGCGGGATCAAAGCGTATATTTCCTTCCACGATCAGATTGATACCTTTATGAAGGGCATTGGCCGTAGTCACTGGGTAGAGCGTCTGGACCCTTGGCTGGTACCGGAAGAAGCGACAGCGAAGGCATCTTATCATACGAAAAACGCCAAGTTGGCCATTGCCTCTGGTGGAATGATGGGCAAAGGCTTTTTGCAGGGGACTTCGGTGCAATCTGGTCGTGTGCCTTACACCTATGCGGATTCTATTTTTGTGGTCGTAGCGGAGGAATTTGGCTTTGTCGGCTCATCGGTGCTGCTGCTGCTATATTTTATTTTGATACACCGTATGATCCTGATCTCGCTGGAATGCCGTGATCGGGCTGGACCCTATCTTATCGTCGGCATTGTGTCCATGCTGCTGTATCAGATTTTTGAGAATATCGGCGCGTTTTTGGGCATCATGCCACTGACGGGGATTACGCTCCCTTTTATAAGCTATGGGGGTACGTCGTTGCTCATTAACATGGCTAGTATTGGCTTGGTTATGAGCATTAAGGTACACGGTCAGGAGCTGGAGGACGATCTGCCACAGCCTTCCAGAGTGAACTTGACGAAGGCGAAAAAAGCTTAGTGTGTACAAATTGTGGATAGATACAGCTTCGTGTTTTATGGTGAGAAAAATAGTGAGATGCAAAAGGGTCCAGATTGTGAAATCTGGGCTTTTTCGTATACGCGGGTTACTCCCAAGCTTTGGTACGCAGATCCATGTTGCTCGATGTAGGGCTATGGATGTTTTTTTAAATCTTCTTGAACATTTTACGAGATTGATAGGTTTAGCCTCTCCCAAACAGGACAGACTGATAGACATGATAGAGTTTGGGGGGATTTGGGATGAGAAGCTGGACCAAGCAAGTTGCAATGATACTATTTTGTATTTCAATATTAATGATGTCGTGGGAAGGTCAAAAAACAGATGCCGCCATGACACCAGGGTCAAGAGGGCCTGTAGGGGCAGGGATGGCCACGACAGGAGTGGGCGTCATTCCGCATGATTCCATCCGATTGCGTATTTTGGCCAATTCGGATCGCCCGGAGGATCAGTTGGTAAAACGTGAAATAAGGGATTCCATCGTACAACAGATGGATACGTGGGTGGGCAAGTTGGAAAACCCGCAAAGTTTGGAGCAAGCCAGAGTGCTGATTTCTGCTCATTTACCCGAAATTGACCGTTTAGTAGGCGCGGAACTGGCTCGACGGGGCATTTCGTACGACCATCAGGTGGAATTGGCAAACGTACCTTTTCCAACCAAGATGTACGGTGGGCTTGTTTATCCGGCAGGAGATTATGAAGCGCTTCGGGTTACGCTGGGACAAGGCAAAGGGCAAAATTGGTGGTGTGTGCTGTTTCCTCCCTTGTGCTTTATTGATGCGAGCAGCGGGGAAGCAGCAGCACAAGCGGTCTCGGCAAAAGCGGACCAAGGAGGAGGACGGACGAATGCTGCTGACAAGGAGCCGGAAGTACGTTTTTTTCTATGGGATGCGTTGACGGGGCTGTGGGCATGGGCGAGTGGCTTGTTTGCCTAAGCGTCGTGAGCTGTAGAAAAGAGAACAACGGGTGGATGATTCCGGTATGTTATAATGAAATATAGGTTTTACAGCTATGAGACATGGACAGATTCGGTTCAGGTAAGCTGCCAAGGCAAGTTCTTTGACCATAGAGCAAACTGAACAGGACTGTATGACAATAACGTATGGGATGATCTGATATGAGCGATAAATCGAATCAAATACAAGGTTTGTGCGGAGAGTCTGCGCAAAAGGAAAAATGTGAATCGGTACTGGATGAACAGGGGCTTCATGAGCTAAAGCCGCCGTTGGCGGCTTCCCATACGAATTGGTGGGACGTCAGAGGCTTGGTGGTTAAAGGGGATTTCTCTGGTGAAATATTATCCGGACAAGCCCTTGTCGCGGCGGAAAAAGGCATTCGTGAGGCTGCTGTGCTGCTGCAAGCAGGAGAGACCGTAGCGTTCCCTACCGAGACGGTGTACGGCTTGGGCGCGGATGCGCGTAGCACGGAAGCGGTAGAATCAGTATTCGCCGCCAAAGGGCGTCCTTCCGATAATCCGCTGATCGTGCATATTTCCGACCCTGCCCAGTTGGATGGCATGGTAACGGAAGTGAATGATACGGCGCGGGCGCTGATGGATGCGTTCTGGCCGGGACCGCTAACGCTGGTGCTGCCCGTAATTCCGCAAGCACTGTCGCCCCGTGTGACGGCGGGGCTGGACACGGTCGGCGTGCGCATGCCAGATCATCCGGTAGCGCTGCGCCTGATTGCGGAAGCGGGCTGTCCGCTGGCTGCGCCAAGCGCCAATCGCTCGGGCAGGCCCAGTCCGACCCTTGCACAGCATGTGCGGGAGGACCTGGAGGGCCGCATCGGCGGCATTTTGGACGGTGGCCCCACGGGTGTGGGGCTGGAGTCCACGGTGGTGCAGGCCGGTGACGACGGAACCGTCACCATCCTACGCCCCGGCGGCGTGACGGCCGAGCAGCTCGCTGCGGTCGCTCGCGCCGTCGAGCTGGACCCGGCGCTCGCCGCCGCTTCGCCCGGCGAGGACGCCGATTGCCCGGCACCACGTTCGCCGGGCATGAAGTACACGCACTACGCGCCACGAGGCCGCTTGAGCGTAGTGCAAGGCCCGTCATCCGCGGAGGTGACGGGCTGGATTTGCGCTGCGCTGGCGGAGGCGTCCGCGCGTGGAGAGCGCACGGCGGTGCTCGCGTTCGACGAGCATGCCGCCGGCTATGCCGGAGAGCGTGTCTACACGCTAGGCAAGCTGGACGCACTCCATGAGGCGGCGCAGCGCCTGTACGGCGTGCTGCGCCGCTGCGACGAGGAAGGCGTCACCTACATCTTGGCGGAAGCTTGTCCGCCAAAAGGACTGGGAGACGCCGTTATGAACCGCCTGCTTAAAGCAGCAGGCCATCGGGTCGTCCGTCTCTAGGACGATCCGGACACTATCCAAATATTTCCCGAATATTTCCTATACATGCAGTCCCCACGTTTGCATGGATTGACCTTTTCGGCATAGTTGGCCCCTCTCCTTATCCCGGTACAAGCATGGTAAACCGTATGCTTGTACTGTTTTGCTTCTTGTCCGCATAACGTTTACAAGAGCGGACGGATATTGGGGGGATGGAGTATGCTGGCAGCCTCTGCCCATGTCGGGCAGATTGTAACGATTCTGGTCATGGCTGTAGCGCTGGGGATGGATGCGTTATCGTTAGGCGTGGGGATCGGCATGAAGGGGATACGCCTGCGAGACGTGCTGCGGATCAGCACGGTCATTGGCTTTTTTCACATACTGATGCCATTGCTGGGTATGTTCACAGGCCATTATATGAGTTCTTTACTGGGTCATGTGACGACCTATTTTGCAGGGGGATTGCTTATCCTTTTGGGCGGGCATATGGTGTATAATTCCTTCAAAGGTGACGGGGTACAGGTGCTGGACCATCGTTCTCCCCTGGGCCTATTACTATTTTCGCTTGGGGTGAGCGTCGACTCCTTTTCTGCTGGGGTATCACTGGGCATGTTCCAGAGTGATTTGGTGCTGACCGTTCTGACGTTTGGCTTTTGCGGGGGAGCGATGGCGATGCTGGGACTGCTGTTGGGCCGCAAGGTCAGCCGCAATCTGGGAGACTATGGAGAAGCGGTGGGCGGTGCCATTTTACTGGCGTTTGGCTTTATGTTTATGTTTTGATTTTGGGGCGGACAGTGTAAAATAAATACAGGATTTTAGTAATCCTCTGTTTATATATTTTTTAACTTACGGGGGGTGAAGACGTTGAAACATATCTTATTCGTTTGCACAGGGAACACCTGTCGCAGTCCAATGGCTGAAGGGATGCTGCGCAAGCTGTCTGCTGAGCACGGGCTAGGGTTGGAAGTGCGCTCGGCAGGAGTAGCCGCGATGGAGGGTACGCCCATTTCCCGACATGCAGAGGCAGTGCTACGTGACCACAATATCTCGGATCAAATCACCTCAACTTCTTTGAACGGTGGGCTTGCTGAGTGGGCACATCTGATTTTAACCTTGACCCAAGGGCATAAGCAGCACGTCATTCAGCGCTTTCCCCAAACGGTGGGCAAAGTGTTTACGCTCAAGGAATATGTGGAGGACCGGGATTCAGTGCTGAATGATGTACAGGAGCTGGATGGTCTGTACGCTTCGCAACAACTGATGGGATCATTAGGTCAGGAGCTTTCGGCACGGGAGCGTGAGCGGATGATTGAACTGCGTCAACGTATTCCGGGCTTTGATATTTCCGATCCGTTCGGCGGGTCGCGTGAAGATTACGATGTCGCGGCTGCGGAAATCCGAACGGCGCTGCACAAGCTGGTGGACAAGCTGAAGGCCTTGTCCGAATAAAGTTTGTATCACTCATCTATTTTGTACGGGATCTGTTGATTTTCGGCGGTTAATCCGTTAAGATAAGGTGGAAAAACAAGAATCCGGTGTAACTGGCGACAAAAGTGGGGTTAACCACGATGGAGCACCGGATATACGGCCGGTCGCCTGGGCAAAAGAGCAAATCCACATAGGCTGTGGACTGCTCTTTTTTCGTATATGAGCTAGGTCCGGCCTCCAGTGTCCTTCCGTCCAGACAAATGGCTATTATTCTTCCGCATGCTGTTACTTCGAGTATCCAAACCGAGAGAGGGTCCTTTAAGCAGCTTTTCCATTTTTCCTGCTCGAAATCCGATTCATCGGCTATAATATAGTCAGATTGTGATATCAGGAAAGAGTGTGTTGAACATGGGGCATAAGCCCGTGCCCAGTCACTGTGGGGCTGTTCAACCAAAGGAGGTTCCAATGGTAGGACAATTGGATCATGAGGTTACGCTTGAAGCACAGACCGCTTCTGTCGTGAAGGAAATCGCAGAGGCAGCCAGTCTCAAAGCTGGTCGCTTGTTGGTTATCGGCGTAAGCACCAGTGAGGTGGCGGGAAGCCGGATTGGCACGGCGGGAGCGCTCGATGTGGCACAGCAATTGCTGGCTGGAGTGGAATCTGTTCGCAGGGCGTACGGTTTTGATGTGGCGTTTCAATGCTGTGAGCATTTGAACCGTGCGCTGGTGGTTGAACGAGCCGTGCTGGAGCGGCTGGGATTGACGGAGGTCGCCGCTGTTCCCGTTCGTACGGCAGGCGGATCTATGGCTACCGCCGCCTATCGTGCGCTGGAAGATGCATGTCTGGCGGCGAATGTACAGGCGCATGCGGGGGTAGACATTGGTGAGACGCTGATCGGTATGCATTTGCGACCGATTGCCGTTCCGTTTCGTCCAGGCCTCCGCTGGATTGGCGAAGCGCGTGTGACGGCGGCGTTCACTCGTCCTCCGCTCATTGGCGGACAACGAGCAGTGTATAGTCTGGAGCAAGAAGGCGGCGGAAGCTGCGACTAGCATTTGTATTTTGGCTTGGACTGCATGTTTTACTGATCTTTTTTGCATTGATGATGAGGTACCCAACAGAGGAGCAGGCGCTTGCCTGTATACCTGACAATTGACCATGGAGAGGGAGTAATCAATCATGATGGAACATCTGCGTAAAAGTGACCCGGCAGTGCTGGAAGCAATGGGACTTGAACTGAAACGACAACGCCACAATATCGAGCTGATCGCATCCGAAAATATCGTCAGCGAAGCGGTAATGGAAGCAATGGGCTCCGTATTGACGAATAAATATGCTGAAGGTTATCCAAGCAAACGCTACTACGGTGGCTGTGAGCATGTGGATATCGTCGAGGACATTGCACGCGACCGTGCCAAAGAACTGTTCGGTGCAGAGCATGCTAACGTACAAGCTCACTCTGGAGCGCAAGCGAACATGGCGGTATATCTGGCAGCTCTTAAACCTGGAGATACCGTACTGGGTATGAACCTGGCGCACGGTGGCCATCTGACACACGGAAGTCCGGTTAACGCCTCCGGCTTGCTGTATAACTTTGCCGCTTACGGCGTACGTGAAGACAACTTCCGCATCGACTATGATGAAGTGCGCAAGGCAGCCTTCAAGCATCGCCCTCGTCTGATTGTAGCCGGAGCGAGCGCGTATCCGCGTACCATCGATTTTGAAGCCTTCGCTTCCATTGCCAACGATGTGGGCGCTCTGTTCATGGTCGATATGGCACATATCGCGGGTCTTGTGGCAGCAGGTATTCATCCAAGTCCGGTTCCGCATGCTCAATTTGTAACAACAACGACACACAAAACGCTGCGTGGTCCGCGTGGGGGTCTGATTCTGACTCGCAAAGCGTGGGCACAAGCAATTGATAAAGCGATTTTCCCAGGTACTCAAGGGGGTCCGTTGATGCATGTGATCGCATCTAAAGCCGTTGCCTTGGGTGAAGCGCTCCAGCCTTCCTTCAAAACCTATGCGCAAAACGTAGTTCGCAACGCCCAGGTGCTGGCTGAGACATTGCTGGCTGAAGGCATTAACATTGTATCCGGCGGTACGGATAATCACTTGATGCTGCTGGACACGCGTAACTTGAACATCACTGGAAAAGAAGCGGAGCATGTGCTGGATTCCGTGGGCATCACGGTCAACAAAAACGCAATTCCTTTCGACCCGACCAGTCCATTCGTTACCAGCGGAATCCGCATTGGTACACCTGCTGCAACATCCCGTGGTATGGATGAAGAGGCTATGGTCAAAATCGGTAAAATCATTGCTGAAACTCTCAAAAATCCGAAGGATGATACGGTATTGTCTAAAGCCAGCCAAGCTGTTGGCGAACTGACAGACAAATTCCCGATCTACCCAGATACTCAATACTAATCTACTTACTTGTTTGATAAGGCTGTTTTTCTTCCGTAAGCCGGAGGAGAAACAGTCTTTTTTTAATTTCTAACGACTCGAAACTTACATTTTTGGGTAATAAGCGATTACGGTAAGGATTTGTCGTCGCTTTCCTTCATGATCTACAACAAAGGAGTGATTGCATTGAGTCAAAGAAAATCCGCGCAGTTATTACAGCAGCTCATATTTGTAGGACCGTTGGCGTTGTTTTTCGTCTTGATTATGGTCATTCCATTCCTGCTGGGTCTGTATTATTCCATGACGAACTGGGATGGAGTATCTGAAAATGTTCAGTGGCTCGGGTTAGGGAATTACGTACACATTTTCAGGGATGATCCAGACTTCCGTAATGCGTTCTGGTTCACGGTCCGTTTTACCGTATGTGGTGTGATTCTGACCAACCTGATCGGCTTTTTCCTGGCGTATGTTCTTACAAAGCCGTTGCGTACCCGTAATGCGCTGCGTACTGTATTTTTTATGCCTAATATGATCGGCGGTTTGCTGCTGGGCTTCATCTGGCAGTTTATCTTTGTGCGCGGCTTTTCTGCGGTGGGAGAGGCTACAGGACTGTCCTTCTTCAATCTGCCGTGGCTTGGTGACGGGCCAACCGCTTTCTGGGGAACCGTCATTGTATTTGTATGGCAATATGCTGGCTATCTCAAGGTTATTTACATATCCTCGTTAAATAATGTCCCTCATGCTCTTATAGAATCTGCCCAGATTGACGGTGCGAGCCGCAGACAGATTTTGCGTCATATCGTGGTGCCGTTGATTATGCCAGCCGTAACCGTATGCCTGTTTCTGGCGATATCCTGGTCCTTTAAAGTATTTGAGTTGAATTTAGCGTTGACCAAGGGCGGACCATTCAAGTCGACGGAGTCTGTTGCGTTGGACATATATAATGAAGCGTTTACAAATAACCGCCTTGGATTGGGTACAGCCAAAGCCATTATTTTCTTTGTCATCGTTGCGATCATTACCAGCATTCAGGTGCGTCTGACGAAGAAAAAGGAGGTCGAAATGTAATGGGGAAAACATCAAACTACCGTTTGGGTACATGGGTTGCTGAAATCCTGCTCATTGTGATCGGGTTGATCTTTCTGGTTCCGTTCTACTTTTTGCTCGTCAATTCCGTTAAATCCTTTGGCGACATTTTGGCTCATTCCGCCTCGTGGCCGATGACCTTCCATTTTGAGAACTATGCGAATGCCTGGAATAAAATAAATTTTCCTACAGCACTGGGGAATTCGTTGATCGTCACGATTGTCAGCAATGCACTTCTGCTGCTAATCAGCTCGATGGCTGCTTACCAGATGGTTCGGCATGATACACGTTTTAATCGCTTCCTGTTTGGTCTGCTCGTGGCTGCCATGGTGGTTCCCTTCCAATCCATCATGCTGCCTCTGATGGAGGTGTCCAACGTACTCAGCCTGAATAACAGTATACCGGGCCTGATTTTGTGCTATTTGGGCTTTGGCGCGCCTTTATCCGTGTTTCTATTTCATGGCTTTATTAAATCGGTGCCTATGGAGGTCGAGCAGGCAGCGAGGGTGGATGGTTCCTCTCGGTACGGTGTGTTCTTTCGCATCGTTTGTCCGCTGCTGCTGCCCATGTTTGTAACCGTGCTTATTTTGAATACTTTATGGATCTGGAATGACTATCTGCTGCCTTCGCTTATTTTGAATGATCCTGAGCTGCGCACGATTCCCATTGCCACCTATATGCTGTTCGGCCAGTATACCAAGCAATGGGATTTGGCGCTGCCAGCGCTGGTGTTAGGGATTACGCCTATTGTTTTGTTTTTTCTGGTGATGCAAAAATACATCGTTTCCGGCATTGCAGCTGGTGCGGTCAAAGGATAACGGGAGGGATAACCGATGAACAAAACAGCGTTGCTTGTCCTTTCTCTGGTCGTGCTGCTCGCATGTACGCTTTCGAGTTGTGGAAATACGCAGGCTCAACAGGGCGGGACGAAGACAATACACATCTATCAGTTCAAGGTAGAAATTTCGGAGCCGCTGAACAAGCTGAAGGCAGATTATGAAAAAACACATCCGGGCATCAAACTGGATATACAGTCTGTCGGAGGTGGAACGGATTACGGAGCTTCGTTGAAAGCCAAATTCGCATCGGGAGATCAGCCGGACATTTTCACGAATGAGGGATACCAGGACCGCGATACGTGGTTTGAGTATTTGGAGGATCTGTCGGATCAGCCATGGGTCAAGGATTTGGATGATTTCGCCCGCAAGCCGATGACCGTCAACGGTAAAATTTACGGACAGCCTATGAACCTGGAGGGCTTTGGTTTTGTTTATAATAAGGATTTGTTCAAAAAGGCGGGCATAACCAAGCTTCCTCAGACGATAAATGAGCTGGAAGAAGCGGCTAAACGCCTGAAGGCTGCGGGGATTACACCGTTTGCTAACGGGTATGCGGAATGGTGGGTGCTGGGGAACCATTTTATTAATATTCCGTTTGCCAGACAGCCGAACCCCGAGACATATGTGGAGGATTTAAACAAGGGAATGGCCCGCATCCCCGGTAACCCTGTGTTTGATCAGTGGGTGAAGCTGCTTGACCTTACCCTGAAATACGGTAACCGTAACCCGCTTACGACGGATTACAATACACAGGTGACGTTGTTTGCGACAGGAAAGGCTGCGATGATGCACCAAGGGAACTGGACTCAGCCGCAAATTGATGGAATTAACCCGGATCTGAATCTGGGCATCCTGCCCACGCCCATTGATAATGATCCGTCCGAAGGGGGCAGACTCGCTGTGGGTGTGGCATCCAATTGGGTGGTGAATAAAAATTCGCCTGTGAAGCAGGAAGCAAAGGATTTTCTCAACTGGCTGGTCACTTCGGAAACGGGCAAGCATTACATCACCAAGGAGTTCAAATTCGTACCCGCCTTTAGAAGCATCCCCTCCAGTGACGAGACGACAGGTGATCTGGGTGCTGAGATATCCAAGCATGTGAAGGAAGGAAAGATATGGAACTGGAATTTTCAACGTTTCCCGAAGGGACTGAATCAGGATCTCAGCAGCAGCATGCAGGCCTATATTGCAGGGGTTATTACAAAGGACGAAATGCTCGGGCAATTTCAGGGGGCATGGGACAATTTGAAGTTTAGATAAAAGATTGATGCTGTATCAGGACACAATGCCTGTAGCTTGGGTGGGTAGTCCAAAGTTCAAAGGCTTTGACGGTCAAGTGCCGTCAGAGCTTTTTTTATACACTTTTTGTATGACAAAAGTCACCCCTGAAGTGGGCAGAGTATGCTTTTTACCTGTCATATCTTCCTCTTGACAAAAGGTTGCGGTGGCAGGTGTTAAATCAATCAAGGGAATGTTATAATAAACAGGATTTACAGGCACGCATTGCATCTGTGCTTATTTGGTTTGTACAAATAGGTTACATAGATCCTTTCCATACAGGATGTTCAATATTCTGGTGCGAAAGAACGTGACGATAATACCGGAGGGAATATATCATGGCAAAACTGGTGGTTTGTGATCACCCTTTGATCCAACACAAACTTACATTTATCCGCGATGTGCGGACCAACACCAAGGATTTCCGCGAACTGGTGGATGAAGTAGCAACATTGATGGCTTATGAAATTACGCGGGATATCCCGCTGGAAAGCATTACGGTGCAGACACCGGTTGCTGAGACGGAAGGTAAAGTGATTTCCGGTCGTATGCTGGGCCTCATTCCAATCCTGCGCGCAGGCCTGGGTATGCTGGATGGCGTTGTCAAACTGCTGCCGGCAGCAAAGGTAGGGCATGTGGGACTGTTCCGTGATCCCGAGACATTGCAGCCTGTGGAATACTATACGAAGCTGCCTACAGACGTGACTGAGCGTGAATTGATCGTGATTGATCCGATGCTGGCAACAGGCGGCTCGGCGATCGCGGCTATTGATGTGTTGAAAAAGAGAGGCTGCACCCAAATTAAAATGATGAATTTGATTGCCGCTCCCGAGGGAGTCAAGGCTGTTCAGGATGCCCACCCCGATGTAGATATTTATGTTGCTGCACTGGACGAGCGTCTGGATGATCACGGCTACATTATTCCTGGTCTTGGTGACGCGGGAGACCGTTTGTACGGAACCAAGTAAACGGCCTCTGGTCATTCGGTATAATATATGGGCGTTACGAACAAGTCGTTTTTCATAGGAGAACGATCTTGGAGTCGGGCGTTTATTTTGAAAAGGGGTTCAACAGAAAATGTCCAAAATCAAAGTGATGACTATTTTTGGCGTGCGTCCGGAAGCGATTAAGATGGCTCCTCTTATTTTGGAGCTTCAACGTCACCCCGAGCATATCGAGTCTGTAGTATGCGTAACGGCTCAACATCGCCAAATGCTCGATCAGGTTCTGGAAGTATTTAATATTCACCCTGACTATGATCTGGATGTGATGAAGGATCGTCAGACGCTTAATGAAATTTCGATCCGTGTGCTTCAAGGTTTAGAGCCTGTATTACGTGAGGCAAAGCCGGATATTGTACTCGTTCACGGCGATACGCTGACGACTTTCCTGGCCAGCTATGCGGCCTTTATGCAGCAGATCGAAGTGGGGCATGTGGAAGCGGGCTTGCGGACGTGGAACAAACTATCTCCATACCCTGAGGAAATGAACCGTCAACTGACAGGAGTACTGTCTGATCTTCATTTTTCTCCTACATCTTTATCGGCTGGAAATTTGCGGAAGGAAAATAAACCTGAACCGCGAATATATGTAACAGGCAATACAGTGACTGACGTATTTCAGTACACAGTTCGCCAGGATTACGAGCATCCGGTGTTGGAATGGGCTAAAGGCAAGCGTCTGATTCTGATGACGGCACACCGTCGGGAGTCCCAGGGGGAACCACATCGCCAAATTTTTAGTGCGGTCAAACGGATCGCGGACGAGTTTGAGGATATTGCTATTGTGTATCCCGTTCATCCAAGTCCGGCTGTGAAGGAGCCTGCATTTGAGATTTTAGGCAACCATCCGCGTATTAAACTGATTGATCCGCTGGATGTGGTGGATTTACACAATTTTTATCCGCACACTCATCTCATTCTTACTGATTCTGGTGGTCTTCAGGAGGAAGCCCCTTCATTCGGCGTGCCTGTACTGGTACTGCGCGATACGACTGAAAGACCGGAAGGTATTGAAGCGGGCACACTGGAGCTGGTGGGTACGAATGAAGAGAACGTCTACAATCGAACCAAGGCTCTTTTGACGGATTCTGCTTTATATGAGTCTATGAGTCAGGCAGCAAATCCTTATGGTGATGGACAAGCATCGGTAAGAATTGTCAATGCGATTTTGCACCATTATGGTGTTCAATCTGAACGTCCTGAAGAATTTCACACAATGTTCACAAAAGGTGTTCGCACGACATAATAATCCTTTACAAGGCAAGCATACAGTTAAACTGTACGGTTACCAAGGGATACGGCATTTTAAGATGCTTTGTTGACTGATTCTATACTTTAGGGCGCTAAAATATCTCAATTGACAAAGCATCTTATATTTAAGTAAAATGGACTGGAATTGCAGGGGTGACATGGAAAAGTGGTCAAACCTTCCAAGCAAAACAACAACCGAAATAACACCGGAAATGCCTTCAAGGCAATTGGACTGGTGAGCGCTATCGGCATTGATTTAGCCGTGTGCACACTGGGTGGTTTTTATGCCGGAAAGTGGCTAGACGCCAAACTTGGTGGTTCCGGAATTTGGATTGGCGTAAGCGTTCTCGCAGGCTTGGTTGTAGGCGCATTGAGTATTGCCCTTGTGATCGGAAAGGTATTGAGGGATAACCATGAGTGAGATGACCCGAATGCAAAAAATGTTATGGATCGTAGCGCTTTGTATTATGGCTCTGTGTTTCCTGGTCTCCGCCTTCATGCCCCAACATCGTGACATTGCTCACGGAATCATTCTGGGAACGGGAGTAAGCTGTCTTAATGTGCTGCATATGGCCTACAAAATTCGACAGGTTGCGAGTGCGGCCGCCGGTGAAGGCAAGAAGAAAAGGGTGGGCATCGGCTTTGGAGTTCGTGTAGCGACCTCTATTTTGGCGGTGGTGCTGGCGATAGAATTCCCGGCCTATTTCCATGAGATCGCTGTAATGGCAAGCCTGGTGACTGGACAATTTCTTCTTTTAATTATAGGCATCATATTCGTGCTTCAGGAAAAATGATGGCTCAACTGAGAAAGGGGTGAGAAAACATGTTGCATGAATCACCGATTATCGAATTGGGCGGGTTTAACATTGACTTGTCCGTCATTATTATGCTTTTTGTAACTTGCGCGATTGTATTTGGACTGGCTTTTGTTGCAACCCGCAATTTGTCTGTGGACAATCCAAGCAAGCTGCAAAACTTTATGGAATGGGTCGTAGAATTCGTTCAAGGACTGATTACCAGCACGATGGATTTGAAAAAAGGCAAGCCATTCCTCTCCTTGGGGATGACGCTGATCATGTTCATTTTTGTCGGAAATATGCTGGGCTTACCATTCGGTATTGTGACCGATTTCGATAATACGCAAAGTGCCCAAGTATTTGGACACCAAATCATTCCAGTCAAGGAAGCATTAGAACAAGCACAGGCGGCTCATCCGGGCGAACCTGCCCACGTGGGTGTCAGCTGGTGGAAATCACCTACCGCAGATGCAGGAGTGTCCATTGGTCTGGCATTGATGATCTTTGTGCTGGTTCATTTCCTGGGAATCTTCCGTAACACCAAAGCATACTTCAAGCATTACATTCAGCCATTCCCTTTCTTTTTGCCAATTAACCTGATTGAGCAGTTCTCGAAACTTTTGACACATGGTATGCGTCTATTCGGTAATATCTTTGCCGGCGAGGTTTTGATTAGTGTGCTGCTGAAATTGACAGCAATTGGCTTTGGAGGATGGATTGCTTCCGTATTGGGGCTGATTGTATGGCAAGGATTCAGTATCTTTGTCGGCAGTATCCAGGCGTTCGTCTTTACCATTTTGACGTTCGTGTATATTTCACAGGCAATCGATACACATGAAGAAGAGCATTAGGTAATTTTCAGTTTCCGGTTTTTAGTTAAGTTCAGGAGTGCGCTTCGCTCTTAACTGCAAATACATGTACAACACAAATACACATCTCTAAGGAGGATTTTTAAAATGGGAGCTTGGGCATTAATAGCAGCAGCTATCGCAGTAGGTTTGGGTGCGCTCGGCGCAGGTATTGGTAACGGTCTGATCGTAAGTAAAACAGTTGAAGGTATCGCTCGTCAGCCAGAAGCAAAAGCTTCATTGCAAACCGTCATGTTTATCGGTGTAGGTCTGGTCGAAGCACTGCCAATCATCGGTGTCGTTCTGGCATTCATTTTCTACGCAGCAGCTTAATTGAATGGAAGCAAGGTTTGGCGGGGAAGGCACAGCCATCCGCGCCTTCTTTGTTCGTTTGAAGAATGAAAGATCCAGGACTGACGTTCACCGGAAAGGAGTGACTTCAATTGAGTTTAAATTGGACAAGTATCGTTTTTACTATAATTGCATTTTTGATCTTGTACTGGTTGCTGACCCGTTATGCATTTGGCCCCCTCTTTTCAATTATGGAGAAGCGGCGAGAGCTTGTTTTGAAGCAAATGAATGAAGCGGCACAGACGCGTGAACAGGCTACTGCCTATGTTGAGGAGCAAAAGCAGGCTCTCCAACAGGCACGTAAAGAAGCCTACGATATTATTGAGCAGTCGAAACAAACAGGTAGCAAGCAAGCGGAGCAAATTATTGTTCAGGCCAAGGACGAAGCTGTCCGCCTGAAAGACGAAGCTGTTCGTGAGATCACAAGCGAGCGCAATAAGGCAGTTGCCGAGCTGCGCAGCGAAGTGGGCCGGGCTTCAGTACAAATCGCTTCCAAGCTGATTCAAAAAGAAATCAAGGAAGACCAAGTCCAGGGAGAGCTTGTCGACCAGTACCTTAAAGAGGTAGGAGGCAAAGCATGAGCCGGGATACGGTAGTTGCCAAACGGTATGCGAAAGCTTTGTTTGAAGTGGCGGAGCAAGAGCAAACCATTATGGAGACCGAGCAAGAGCTGCGTGCTTTTGTAGAAGCTGTCTCCGGGGATGCTGAAATCCGTAAGTTCATCAACTCTCCTAACATTACGGAAGCGGTCAAGCTTCAGGTTCTGGCTAACAGTTTTGAGAGCAAGCTGTCTGCCCCACTGATCAACACGATTAAGCTGTTGATCCAGCGCAGCAGAGCAGATTTGTTCGAATCTCTTCTCGCTGGATACCTCGATATTCAGGAGTACAAGCTGGGCCTTGCCCATGCAAAGGTGTATTCCACTTATGCGCTCAGTGAGCAGGAAAAAACAGCGGTAGCCGAGCAATTCGGAGCCCGTGAACATAAAACAATCCGTGTGGAAAACATAGTGGACCCGAGTCTGCTGGGCGGATTGAAAGTGGTTATCGGCGATACACTGTACGACGGCAGTCTGGCCGGCAAGCTGGATCGTCTCGAGAAATCCTTTAACAGACGAGTATAGAAGATAGGGGTGAACACACTTGAGTATCAAACCTGAAGAAATCAGTTCATTGATTAAAAGTCAGATTGAACAATATAAAAATGATATCGAGGTCGTTGAAGTCGGCACTGTTGTTGAAGTCGGCGACGGTATTGCCCGCGTCTACGGACTAGAAAAAGTCATGTCCGGTGAATTGGTTGAATTCGAAAACGGCGTTTTGGGCTTGGCGCTCAACGTGGAAGAAAGCAATGTCGGTGTTGTTATTCTCGGTCAATTCTCCGATATCCGTGAAGGCGGCCAAGTGAAACGTACAGGTCAGATCATGCAGGTTCCTGTAGGGGAAGCATTGATCGGACGTGTTGTTAATCCGCTGGGACAACCAGTAGACGGTAAAGGCCCGATTGCTACAACGGAATTCCGTCCGGTAGAAAGCCAGGCTCCAGGCGTTATGGCCCGTAAATCGGTACATGAGCCAATGCAGACGGGGATTAAAGCTATTGATGCGATGGTTCCGATTGGTCGCGGTCAACGCGAGCTGATCATCGGTGACCGTCAAACAGGTAAAACCTCTATTGCGATTGACGCGATTTTGAATCAAAAAGGCAGCGGCATGAAATGTATTTATGTTGCCATCGGCCAAAAGCAATCTACGGTAGCTCAAGTCGTTGAAACCTTGCGTCGTCATGGTGCTTTGGAATATACGATTGTCGTTACAGCGGCAGCTTCCGACCCATCACCATTGCTCTATATCGCACCTTACTCTGGCTGCGCTATGGGTGAGTACTTTATGTACAAAGGCGAGCACGTGTTGGTTGTATACGATGACTTGACCAAACAAGCGTCAGCTTACCGGGAACTTTCCCTGTTGCTGCGTCGTCCACCGGGCCGTGAGGCATACCCAGGTGACGTTTTCTATCTGCATTCCCGCTTGCTGGAACGTGCAGCGAAGCTGAATGATGAGTTAGGCGGCGGATCGCTGACTGCGTTGCCATTCATCGAAACACAGGCTTCCGACGTATCTGCCTATATTCCAACGAACGTTATTTCCATCACAGACGGACAAATCTTCCTCGAAGCTGACTTGTTCTATGCAGGACAACGTCCGGCGATTAACGTAGGTATTTCTGTATCGCGTGTAGGTGGTTCGGCTCAGATCAAAGCGATGAAAAAGGTTGCAGGTTCCCTGCGTTTGGACCTCGCCCAATATCGTGAGCTTCAAGCGTTCTCCCAATTCGGTTCTGATTTGGACAAGTCCACTAAAGCTCGTCTGGATCGCGGTGCGCGTATGATGGAAATTTTGAAACAGGGTGTTAACCAGCCGCTGGCTGTAGAGCAACAGGTTGTGAGCTTGTACACTGCGGTAAAAGGCTTCCTGGATGATATTCCTGTAGCAGACGTGAAACGTTTTGAGAAAGACTTCCTTTCTTATATGGAGTCTGATCATCAAGATATTCTTCAATCTATTCGTGATACAAAAGACTTGGTACCTGATAACGATGCGGCTCTCAAAGCAGCTATCGAGAAATTCAAAAAATCATTTGCCACGTCGGTTTAATACATTGGAATTTGCCAGTTTATGACGAGAAGTGTCCTAAGGAAGCGTGCCCTCCGGGCTGTGGCTTCCTTGGCATGTTTTATCCTCAATAACAGGCCCTTTATGATTAGTCCGGCTGGACCGTCCTTCATCATGGACAGCCGGATATCCAGAACCGGTTTACGGACTTAGCTTTGACTTTGTCAAAGCTAAGTGAATGCTTACGAAGTAGCTTTGGCTTTGCCAAAGCTTGAAGGTGGTGAAATCATGGCAAAAGGTATGCGCGAGATTAAACGTCAGATCAAAAGTGTGCAGAGTACGAAGCAGATTACGAAAGCGATGGAGATGGTAGCTGCATCCAAGCTTAGAAAAGCTCAGGAGAAGGCTGAGGCGGCTCGTCCTTATTCGGAAAAGCTTAGGGAAGTTGTGACCAGTATTGCTGCGGGGTCAAACAACGTTAAGCACCCGATGCTGGAATCGCGTCCGGTCAAAAAGACGGCATATCTCATCATTACATCTGATCGTGGTCTGGCTGGTGGTTATAATGCCAACATTTTGCGGCAGGTTACACAGACAATTGCGGAACGTCACCGTTCACAGGATGAATTTACAATTTTCATTATTGGACGAAAAGGACGGGACTATTTCAGACGCCGCGAGTTTCCTATTGCCGAGTCGGTAACAGATCTGTCGGATACACCTGCTTTTGCAGATATCAAGATGATTGCCAACAAAGCTGTGCAGGGTTTTGAGCTCAAAGAATTTGATGAGCTGTATCTATGCTATAACCGCTTTGTTAATGCATTGACTCAGATTCCAACCGTTGACCGTCTGTTGCCTATGGCGACGCCGGATTCCGCTGCTGCTGCATCCTCGATTAACTATGAGTATGAGCCGTCACCGGAAGGAGTGCTGGAAGTGCTGTTGCCGCGATACGCGGAAACACTCATCTATGGTGCTTTGCTGAACGGTAAGGCGAGTGAGCTGGGAGCAAAAATGACAGCAATGGGATCTGCAACTAAAAATGCTACGAAGCTGATTGGTGAGCTGTCGCTGACCTATAACCGTGCTCGTCAAGCGGCTATTACCCAGGAAATTACGGAAATCGTGGCAGGGGCAAGTGCCCAGTCTTAATGGGCTTTTTTTGCGGACTGCTGTATAGCTGGTCCTATACTAATATGATAATTTGCGGGCGCAAAACAAATCGTGTAGTTCGGATTTGCGGCTGTGCAAGCTTGTAGGAGGGAAACCAAAAGATGAACAAAGGACGCGTAGTGAGCATCATGGGTCCGGTTGTCGACGTTGAGTTTGAACGCGGACAGCTTCCAGAAATCCTGAATGCCATTCATATTGGGACTGTGCTGGAGAACGGAGTCAAAGTTGACCTGACGCTTGAAGCATCGAAACACCTTGGTGACAACCGTGTGCGTTGTATTGCCATGTCTTCCACGGATGGTCTGGTTCGTGGAGTTGAAGCAATCGATCAGGGAGCACCTATTTCGGTACCTGTCGGTGAAGCAACTCTAGGACGCGTATTTAACGTACTTGGAACGCCAATTGATAATGGTACTGATTTGAGTGAAGCAGCTAGAAACCCGATTCACCGTCAGGCTCCTGCCTTCGATGAATTGACAACTCAAGCAGAAATGCTTGAAACGGGTATTAAAGTTATTGACCTGCTGGCTCCTTATGCCAAAGGCGGTAAAGTCGGATTGTTTGGTGGTGCCGGTGTAGGTAAGACCGTAACCATTCAGGAATTGATTAACAATATCGCTCAGGAACATGGTGGTATTTCCGTATTCGCAGGCGTTGGTGAACGTACGCGTGAGGGAAATGACTTGTACCATGAAATGAGAGATTCCGGCGTTATCAATAAAACAGCGATGGTGTTCGGACAAATGAACGAGCCTCCAGGCGCGCGTTTGCGTGTTGCCCTTACGGGTCTGACGATGGCGGAGTATTTCCGTGATCAGGAAGGTCGGGACGTGTTACTCTTTATTGATAACATCTTCCGCTTTACCCAAGCTGGTTCCGAGGTTTCCGCCCTCTTGGGACGTATGCCTTCGGCAGTAGGTTACCAGCCTACGCTGGCAACTGAGATGGGTCAATTGCAAGAACGGATTACTTCTACTAAAAAAGGTTCTGTTACTTCCATTCAGGCGATCTATGTACCTGCGGATGACTACACTGACCCGGCTCCTGCTACAACGTTTGCCCATTTGGATGCAACGACAAATCTGGAGCGTAAAATTTCCGAAATGGGTATCTACCCAGCGGTTGATCCACTCGCGTCGAGTTCCCGGATTTTGTCTCCGGAAGTTGTGGGTGAAGAGCATTATAATGTAGCACAAGGTGTAAAACAAATTTTGGCCCGTTATAACGAGCTTCAGGATATCATTGCTATCTTGGGTATGGACGAGCTGAGTGAAGAAGATAAAATGCTGGTAGCCCGTGCGCGCAAAATCCAGCGTTTCTTGTCCCAACCTTTCCACGTTGCCGAAGCGTTCAACGGCTTCCCGGGTAAATATGTGCCGGTTAAAGAAACTGTACGAAGCTTCAAAGAAATTCTGGAAGGTAAGTATGATCATCTTCCAGAAGCGGCTTTCCTTTTTGTAGGAGCCATCGAAGAAGCGGTAGAAAAAGCCAAAACGCTGTAAGCATACAGGCGAAGAGTAGCCGAGCCTTACGAAGTGAGCTGTCTGCGGGCAGCTTTCAGGAGGGATTCAAGTGAGCACGTATTTGTTGGAGATTGTGACGCCGGAGCGCCTGGTCTTTGCAGAACAGGTAAACAGCATCAGTGTTCGCGGCTCGGAAGGCGATCTCGGGATTTTACCCGGACACCTTCCCTTGGTCACTCCCTTGAAGATTGCGCCGGTACGTATTAAAACTGGCGGTCAGACAGAAGTGATTGCAGTCAATGGGGGCTTTGTTGAAGTCCGCAAGGATAAAGTGGTCATTTTGGCTGAAAGTGCGGAGCGTTCCGAGGATATTGATGTGGAGCGTGCCCGTGCGGCAAGGGAGCGGGCAGAGCTGCGGCTCCAGAGCAAGCAGGAGAAAGTAGACCATCATCGGGCGGAGGTAGCCCTGCAACGGGCACTTAACCGTCTGAATGCAACAAGCATCAGAACCAATAAGAATTAATATTGGGTTTTAACTGGATTGTAAAAGGGTTCGGCATGGTATACGGATGAAATGACAGGGAGACCGCTTCATAGTTTCTGCCAAATGATGTTCCGGCAGAAGAAGAGGAGGTAGCCTTTTCCTTCCTTCGATCACTGTGATCGAGCCCTTTTTTTAGATATGATTTCCAAAAATACAGTCCTATTTCTTGCTTAATAGCTAGGTACATAGTACCTTTTAAATTCACGAAACAGAAGAAAATGTTCGTATTTTGTCGAAATAATTGTCCTGAAAATAGAATTAGCACTGGCATATTAGGCGTTCGCCGAGTATTATAAAGAAGTCTGTGACGCAGGTGGGAGGGATTACGGATGAACGGGAAGCAGCAATTGGCTGAACAGTTAAGTCAATCGGCGAGTATGACCGCGCTAGTCTCCATGATCGTGTCGCTCATTTGTATAGCGTTAGCTTGGTGGGCCTTACAGAGCTTAAAGCTGGATTTGTTCATCAGGCATCCAAAGGGACCACAGGGCAGATTGCTGCACTTGTTTCTTGCCATTATTTTGGGACAACTGGTGTCCGGGTTTCTGCTAAGCTATATCTCATGGAGCCAGATGCTTTAGAATGTGTTTTAACATGAAGAGGGCGGGTTATATGACTTTATGGCTGTGTATCTGCGGGAATTGTCGAATAACATCGTGCCATATTGTCAACAATGGTAAACAAAAGAACTATACGTGTATAGCTGGTCGAGCAGGCTAGAAGCACAATAGTCGTCATGTGTAAAAAACGCTTGTATACTTGATTTAATCAGTGTTATGATGGCAGTTAGGGTATTAGTAAATTCTTGTTTTTTTATGTAATGAAAAAGCAAGGCATGAAAATAGCGGAAAATGTTCTTTTTTTCCATGATGGAAAAGGGAAATGACGCGCGGAGGGAACCATAGATGAGCAAATTTATCGTCCGCGGTGGCAACAGATTGACCGGGAGTGTCAAAGTCAGCGGAGCCAAAAACTCAGTTCTGCCGATCATCGCCGCTTCTCTTTTAGGAGAAGAAGGAGAAAGTGTTATCATTGATGCACCTCCTCTAGACGATGTGATGACCATTAACAAAGTGCTGGAGTCCTTAGGAGCAGGCGTTACATACCAAGACGAGGTCATTCGTGTTGACGCGCGGAAGATAATTTCCTGTGAAGCCCCTTACGAGTGGGTTAGGAAAATGCGCGCATCGTTTTTGGTTATGGGGCCGTTGCTTACACGTTTAGGACACACAAGAATTTCGCTTCCAGGCGGATGTGCAATTGGTACGCGACCGATTGATCAGCATTTGAAGGGTTTTGAGGCATTGGGCGCCGAGATTAGTCTGGGCCAAGGATTTATTGAAGCTAAAAGTAACGGACGTCTACGCGGAGCCAAAGTTTATTTGGATGTAGCCAGCGTAGGTGCGACCGAAAATATTATGATGGCCGCTACTCTAGCGGAGGGCATTACCACCATTGAAAATGCTGCCAAGGAACCTGAGATCGTTGATCTTGCGAATTTCCTGAACGGTATGGGTGCCAAGGTGCGCGGTGCAGGTACAGGCGTTATTCGCATTGAAGGTGTTGAAAAGCTGCACGGTGTGAAGCATACGGTCATTCCCGACCGGGTAGAAGCAGGTACTTACATGGTTGCTGCTGCGATCACAGGCGGGAACGTATATGTAGAAGGCGCGATATCGGACCATTTGGGACCGGTTATCTCCAAGATGGAAGAAATGGGTGTAACCATTCAACCGGATGAAAATGGAATTCGCGTAATTTCGGATAAACCGTTAAAGGCCGTTGACGTTAAAACGTTGCCTTATCCTGGTTTCCCTACGGATATGCAGTCTCAGATGATGGCACTTCAACTTGCCGCTGAAGGAACCAGTATTATCACGGAAACCGTATTCGAAAATCGTTTTATGCATGTGGATGAATTTCATCTGATGAATGCGGAGATTAAAGTTGAAGGCCGTTCCGCTATTGTAACCGGCAATGCTAAATTGACAGGTGCAAAAGTGACCTCAACAGATCTGCGTGCAGGTGCTGCCTTGATTCTGACTGGACTGATTGCGGAAGGTACAACGGAGGTTTCCGGCGTACATCATATCGACCGTGGTTATGTTCATCTGGCTGAGAAGCTGACCGGGTTAGGCGCGGATATTTACAGAGTAACGGTTGAAGAGCCCAAGCTGGGTGCTTCCAGTGCTGAGCGCGTCATACCAGAACCGGCATCAGGGAATCTGTTCAAGATTCAGCCTTCCCTGGCCTAAGCTTTAGCGTATATAGCCTCATGCGGCTAATACATGTTGTAATATTTACGAACAAATGAGAAACCAAGTCCATTATGGACTTGGTTTTTTATGCTTTCAGCCTGTCTTTTTCATTCTTTCAGTTCTCTTAAAAGGGTTCTATCAAAGTGGACGACCTCATATGATTGAAAATATCTGCTGGAGCATATCGTTGCTTCCAGCCGGACTCTAGCCCTTTGATGGAGGTTTCAGCTTATGAAAGATTCACAGGTTCGTATTCGTATACCCATTCATCATGCCAAGGAACATCGCCGGGTTTCACCTGCGGGAGACAGCCGCGGCTCTATAGCTGTTGCACAGGCAGGACGTCCTGTGCAACAGCAGACCGTTCCTCCGGGCGCGTCAGCTCCTGACAGAGTGACCCTCACCGCCCGACGTGCGGCGGCGGTCACTCCCGCGCAGCGCCCTATCCCGGCGTCGTCGCTCGCCCCCGGGGCAGCCACGACCCGCGACGCGCGCGGCAGCCAGCCGTCCGTGCCGCTGCCGTATCTGCGGCCTGCCACCGGGCATGTCCCGCGCTGGGGCCGCCACCGCCCGTGGATGCCCGCTGCGGCTATGGCGGGCCTGCTGGTGCTAGCCCTGGCCGTGCCCGCACTGCTGGCGTGGCCACGCCACACGGCGCAGCCGTTGCCGCCTGGCAACCGCACGGCTACGCCAGCGGTTGCGAAGGGCGAGGCGCCCGTTACACGCCTGCCGGGCATCCCACCCATGCCTGCGGTGCCCGCCGCGCCAGCGCGCAGCGTACCAGCGGCGGCAGAGCCGGACGTGCGCGTGTACGTCACGTCCACCGGTCGCACGGAGACGCTGCCGCTGGAGCAATACATTGTCGGCGTAGTAGCCGCCGAAATGCCGCCCAGCTTCGAGGGCGAGGCGTTGAAGGCGCAGGCCATTGCCGCGCGTACCTTCATTGCCCGCCGTTTGCTGGCTGATGACACCAGCGGCGCTCCGGCGGGGGCGGATGTGACCGATACGGTTAAGCACCAAGCCTACATTTCCAAAGCCAAACTTGATAGAGAGTGGGGGCATGCTGGCAAATCCGCAGAACTGGCCAAAATCCGGCAGGCCGTACGCGATACCAAGGATACGATCATGGTATATGAGGGCAAGCCGATTACCGCTTCCTTTTTTTCTACCAGTAACGGTTATACTGAAAATTCAGAGGATGTATGGGCCAAGGCTGTGCCTTATTTACGGAGTGTGTCAAGTCCATGGGACAAGCAGCTTGCGCCCCGTTATGCAGAAACCGTCACACTGAGCCGTCAGACTGTGTTTAATAGATTGGGTTTGAGCCGTACGGCGATGGCCGCTTCTGCCGGAGGAGAGAGTATACCGGAAATTCGGATACTTTCCAAGACAAAGGGACATCGGATCAAGCAGATCGAAGTAGGAGGCACTATTTTTACAGGACCGGAAATCCGAAACAAGTTGGGATTGCGTTCTGCTGAATTTACGTGGAAGGCGGAAGGGAATCGGATCGCCATTACAACCTACGGATACGGACATGGTGTCGGTATGAGCCAATGGGGAGCTAACGGAATGGCCAAGGAAGGACATACCGCCACTCAAATTCTCCTTCACTATTATACGGGCGTTTCCTTTGCCCAAGCCTCTCGTATTCTAAGTTAGTAAATTTTTCAAAACTTTGAAGTATAAAAGAGTTGCACCCGGTAACACTGGTTACTGAGGTGATGAGCAAATGAGTGAACAAAATAAAAACCAGAACCAAAATCATGAAGAAACACCCAAAACCTTTCAGGGTGGAAGGGCTTCACGGCCGTCTTCGTGGAAAAAGCTGTTGTCCAAAAGGTGGGCATACCCGGCAGCCTACATTGCCGCAGCAGCCATTATACTAACTTTAGTGTGGGTCTATCAGGATGCCAGCCAGAAGTCTTTCAAACCTGACCCAACTAATTCATCGGTACAGAATACAACAACGATCAATACCGATGTTACCGGACAACAGCCTGAAAGTATGGAAGTCGTTGCCCAGTCGGAAAATCTCGCATGGCCGGTAGCGGATGCTGCCGCAGTACAGGTCGTAAAGCCATTCTTTGACGAAAACGCGACTGCTGACGAACAGGCGGCTGCGATGGTAGAGTACGATAAAACCTTTACCGCCAACACCGGGATTGATCTTTCCCGCGCCGATGATCAAACGTTCGAAGTGAGAGCTGCCCTCAGTGGTAAAGTGACTCGTGTGGAACAACACCCGCTGGTAGGCAATGTGGTGGAAATTACGCATGATAACAATCTCAGAACCGTGTACCAAAGCTTGAACGATCTGAAAGTAAAAGAAGGCGATCAAGTAAAACAGAACGATGTCATCGCTTCGGCGGGTCGTAATGAACTTGAAAAGGATTTGAAAACACATCTGCATTTTGAAGTGTATCAGGATGCCAAGCCAGTGAATCCAACCGGTCTGCTTCCAAAAAAATAAATTCAGCCATAGCTTTTCATGTAAAGCGGGGGATCATCATCCCTCGCTTTTTTCTTGTGCTTTTGTAGTTCATGGGGTCAACATCAGTTGCTTTTGCCAAATAAATAGGCCTTCCGAAGCATGTCTTCCCGCCAAACCGCGAATATATAGGCACACTCCTCATATAATGTACCAAACTATCCACAGTAGGGAGGCGGGAGCGTGCACGATTACATCAAGGAACGGACCATCAAAATCGGTCGCTGTATCGTGGAAACAAGGAATACGGTCCGTACGATTGCCAAGGAATTTGGTGTCTCCAAGAGCACGGTGCATAAAGATCTGACCGAACGGCTGCCTGAAATCAACCCGGACCTTGCAGATCAGGTGAAGCACATTCTCGAATACCATAAATCCATCCGCCATCTGAGGGGAGGGGAAGCGACGAAAATCAAGTACAAAAAAACGAGCGGCAAAAGAAGGGAGATCCTCGTTTCAGGCAAGTCCTAAAAATATATAGTGAATTGGCTGGCAAAGCCATTGAATCAACCCCCTGAAGTATGATATGTTAAAAGATGGTACAAGATCGAAAAATGACATGTAACCGTAGGTTTATACATATATTTGCCGCTTCTTGTCGAATCTCAGCTTTTTAAAATATCACTTTGGGGGCCTTTTTAATATGTTCAGTAATGATATCGGTATCGACCTCGGTACGGCCAACGTGCTTATCCACGTCAAAGGGAAGGGGGTTGTTCTTGACGAACCTTCCGTTGTTGCAATAGAAAGCGATACAAAAAGAGTTCTGGCTGTCGGAGAGGAAGCGCGCCGTATGGTTGGACGTACTCCCGGTAATATCATAGCCATCCGTCCACTGCGCGACGGTGTCATCGCCGATTTTGAAGTGACCGAAGCGATGCTAAAATATTTTATCAATCGGGTAGGGGGAAAAAGCTGGTATAGCCACCCTCGTATTCTGATTTGTGCGCCGACGAACATTACCTCAGTGGAACAAAAAGCGATTCGTGAAGCGGCGGAGCGTAGCGGGGCCAAAGAAGTATTTTTGGAGGAAGAGCCAAAAGCAGCTGCCATCGGGGCAGGAATGGATATTTTTGAGCCTAGTGGCAATATGGTTGTGGATATTGGTGGTGGAACAACAGACGTTGCGGTCCTCTCTATGGGGGATGTAGTAACGGCTTCTTCCATTAAAATGGCAGGAGACAAGTTTGATTCCGCCATCATGAAATATGTGAAAACAAAGTACAAGCTTTTGATCGGGGAACGTACGGCGGAAGATATTAAAATCGCCATCGGTACCGTGCATCCGAGCGGACGACAGGCAGAAATGGACATCCGGGGGCGGGATATGGTATCCGGATTGCCTAAAACGTTAAGTATTTCTGCGGCTGAAGTGCAGGATGCGCTCAGAGATCCTGTATCAGCGATTGTGGCTGCGGCCAAGTTTGTATTGGAGCAGACTCCACCGGAACTGTCAGCAGACATCATTGATCGTGGGGTTATTTTGACTGGCGGCGGCGCGTTGCTGAGCGGATTGGACGAGCTGCTTGCCGAGGAACTGCGTGTTCCGGTGCTGGTTGCTGAAGATCCGATGCATTGTGTCGTCAAGGGCACAGGAATTATGCTGGATAATTTGGATCATGTCGTTAAGAAAAAGTTCTAATCTGCCGATAGTGAATATAAGAGACTCGTGTGCGGTCAGGGAGGCTATCTAGGTTTTGGCTTCCATGCCTCCGTACGAGCAGATGTTTGATCAGGAGAGTACAGGATTGGGGTGCACGATACATGTTGAGAGGTTTATATACTGCGGCCGCCGGAATGACAACACAACAACGACGCCATGACACCGTGACGCAAAATATTGCCAATATGAACACGACTGGATACAAGCAGGAAAACAGTGTTCAGCGTTCTTTTCCGGAAATGCTTATTTCGATGACTGGAGGCAATCCGGATAATCCGGACCGTACGGTCGGCAAGCTCAATACTGGCGTTTTTGCTGAGGAAAGCCTCTCCCCTTACATTCAGGGGGCATTGAAGGATAGCGGACAAGCTACGGATTTCGCAATACAGTCCAATATTAACGTGAACGACCCGGCAACCGGTCAGCCTATGGCTTTTGATCGGGCGGGGAAATTTATCAATGCTAACGGTGAAGTCACCTATCGTCCGGAAGCGTTTTTTACGGTTCAAGACAGCAACGGTAATGTACGCTATACACGTGATGGGCATTTTCAGGTAAATGGAACGGGTGCGTTGCTCTCGTCGACTGGTTCAGCAGTGCTGGATACGAATGGCAAGCCGATTCAATTGACGGGGGCTGTTTCAGCGCTTAAAGTAAATGAGCGGGGCGAATTGGTGGACAAAGCCTCTAATCAGACGTTGGGAACGACGCTCGGAATCAGTGTCATTGACCGTCCATACCAGCTCGTTCGTGAAGGTAATGGGAATTTCCGTCTGAATGATACGGACGGTGCTACGGCCAGAACGATGACTGCAAATGATGTGGTATCTGTTCGTCAAGGCTATCTGGAAGTATCCAATGTGGACGCTTCGCAGTCGATGGTGGATATGATGGCTGCGTTAAGAGCGTATGAAGCGAATCAGAAGGTCATTCAATTTTATGATAAAAGCTTGGACAAGGCCGTTAATGAAGTAGGCCGTGTATAACAGGGGGTAAGTGATGAACAACTCCATGATCGGCGCAATGGTGTCTATGGCCAGTGTGCAGCAGCGCTTGGATTTGATTGCCGATAATATCGCCAATGTCAATACGGTTGGTTATAAGAGTAAACAGGGTTCTTTTGAAGATGTGCTGGCCAATGTGCAGCAGCAGCCTTCAACGTATCTCCAAAATGGACGGGCTATGCCGCTCGGCTACAATTTGGGTTACGGTGTGAAAATAGCCTCGGCTATGAAAAATATGGAGCAGGGACCGCTTAAAGAGACGGGGCTTCCTACCGATCTGGCGATTCAGGGCAATGCCATGTTCGAAGTTCAGGGAAATGGACAGAAGGCTTGGACGCGTGACGGCAGCTTTCATTTTGTTCCAGATCCGAATGACGGCAAAACGATGTTGCTGACAACTTCTAAAGGCTATCAAGTGCTGGATAACAATGATGTTCCTGTAACTGCTCCGTCTGGCTCCAAGGTAGCGATTAACCCGGACGGTGAATTGCTTATTCGCCCAGACGGAACGGGAAATCCAATAGTTGGTCAGCGGATCAAGCTGATGGATGTGCAACGTCCAGAAGGATTGGAACAGCGGGACGATAACCTGTTCGTGTTAGCATATGGTGTGACAGAAGCGAATGTATTTGGTGCAGCAGGTGTAGCGGGCGCTGTTCCAGCTGACGTATCTGTACGTTCCGGTTATCTGGAAGAGTCCAATGTAGATTTAGCGGGTGAAATGACGGACATGATGCAAGTTCAGCGAATGTATCAATTGGCGGCACGGGCGCTGACTTCTAGCGACACGATGATGAACCTGGCCAACAATCTGAGGGCATAGGGATTTGGTGATGAAAGAAGAACAACCCAATTCCCGTCCGGTGCCTGAAAAGGCGAAGTCCCGCTGGCGTACCGCCCGTTATTTCGTAATCCCGTTGCTGCTCCTATTCTCGCTGTTGGGTGGTTTGATTGCAGGATATGTGATTGTAGGCAAGCAAGGACTGGCAGGCGTATTTGAATGGAAAACCTGGCAGCATGTCATTGATCTTATATTTGCGCCTTAGTTTACTTTAAAAGAGTGGGGGGCGGGAGAAGACCGCTCCGCGTGCAGATTGTTCTTCCGATTGCTGTTATCCCCAGATTCCTTTTGATTTTAAAACATTCGAGGTTTGAATCCGGGGATAAAGGCAAACGCTGCGCTTCTTCAGAACAATTCTGCCCGCTCCGCTGCTACCCGCCATTAGGGCCACTTTTATTAAAATAAACCACCCGCAATTTGTGTGGGTAGTAATAAAACAACAAAACCCTGTGCCAGTGGCGCAGGGTTTTGTTGTGCCTTTAACGGCAGGAGCCTCCAGCGTAGCGCGTATGGATTGCAGCCAATGAAGGCCATCGCAGATGTCTTCGGTTTTGTTCCGCCCTTCCGGCAAGCGAGCATTATTGAAGCGAGGCTTTCTTTTTGAGGCGATGGTAACTCGGCGGAGGGGATGGAATCGTTCTGAAGAAGCGATAGCGTTCGCCTTTAATCCCGGATTTTACCCTTTAAAATTCCCATTACAATGAAAAAATCCGGGGTTAACAGCGATCGGAAGAATGATCCATCCCAGTAGCCTCCTCCCCTTGGCTCAAATTGAAGCTCCGCTTCACCCCATAATAGGAGCACCCAATATGGTACTTCCGCGTAATTTTCTTTTTACATCTGATAACTGTATAATGATGGGGAAGTTTAAACACTGCGGGGTAAAACCAAGCACGGGCAAAAGGGCTTCTTCGCGCCTCAGGTTGCATAACCGGCGGAAAAAGCCCCTTATCTCAACCTCCACTTCTGCAGTAGGTGAAGGATATCTAACATTGTTGCCGTTATGAGCTGTTTTTATGCAGCGCAAGCGGGGTAATATTATGCTTGCAGTAACTCATGACTGATACAGAGTCAAACTTGCAAGCGGGAGGAGTTATTAAGGTAAATGGACAAATTGCAATTGGATGTTAATCAAATTCAGGAGATTATCCCACATCGAGCGCCATTTTTATTGGTGGATCGTATTATTGAGCTGGAGGAAGGGAAAAGAGCAGTAGGCATTAAAAATGTAACGATGAATGAGCCTCATTTCATTGGGCATTTTCCGGGGTATCCCGTTATGCCTGGTGTGTTGATCACCGAAGCACTGGCTCAAGTTGGGGCTGTCGCATTACTGCACCTAGAGAGCAATCGTGGCAAAATCGGGTTCTTGGCAGGGTTGGATGGTTTCCGTTTCCGTGGACAGGTGGTTCCTGGGGATACGCTGACGCTTGAAGTGGAAATCACTCGTTCCAAAGGTGCATTTGGCAAAGGGAAAGCTACGGCCAAAGTAGGCGATACGGTAGTAGCTGAGGGCGAAATTATGTTTGCTTTATCTGACCCTCCCCAATAAATAAAGCTCTGCCGACATAAGCACGGCGTCTGAACCGAGTGCATGTGTACATAGAAATCCTGTTTTGACAACCCGAAAATGGAGAGGGGAAATTCCGTATGACGCAGTTGAGTAAAAAAGCATTAGAAAGCATTGAGAGCTGGCTGCAAGACCCTTATATTGATGAAGAAACCAAACAGGAGTTGCGCGCATTGGAAGGCAACGAGCAGGAACTGGAAGATCGCTTTTACAAAGAGCTGGAATTTGGTACAGGCGGTCTGCGTGGAGTGATCGGGGCAGGAAGTAACCGGATGAACCGTTACGTCATTGGACGTGCGACTCAAGGGCTGGCTCGCTATATTTTAGAACAGCATGCTGGTAAAGAAGGCAAACCTTCGGTTGTCATTGCACATGATTCTCGTCATTTCTCGCCAGAGTTTGCTTTGGATGCGGCTTTGGTGCTGGCAGGCAATGGTATCGTGGCTAAGTTGTTCCCTTCCTTGCGTCCAACGCCACAGCTTTCATTTAGTGTACGTCATTTGGGAGCCAGTGGAGGGATTGTTGTGACAGCAAGTCATAACCCTCCTGAATATAATGGATACAAGGTATACAACGATGAAGGTGGCCAGCTTGTTCCTGATCAGGCCGAGCAGGTAATTGGTTATATCCATGAGGTTCCTTCTTTTGCTGATATTCACCGTCTGACACGTGAAGAAGCAGAGGCCCAGGGCCTGCTGGTTTGGCTCGGAGAGCAAGAAGATGAAGCGTTTGTGGATACGGTAGCCAGTGTGAGTGTTAATCGTGAGCTGATTGCAGCCGGACCAGGCAAAAACTTCAAGGTTGTGTTTACACCTCTCCATGGCTCAGGCAACGTACCGATTCGTCGCGTATTGGAGAAAATCGGTTTTGAGCAGGTACATATTGTGCCTGAGCAAGAACAGCCGGATGCTGAATTTTCTACTGTCAAATCACCCAACCCGGAAGAACGTGATGCCTTCAAGCTGGCGATTGCACTGGGTGAAAAAATTGGTGCGGACCTGTTGATCGGTACAGACCCCGATGCGGATCGCATGGGGGCAGTTGTGAAAAACCGTGACGGCGAGTATGTGGTATTGTCCGGTAATCAGTCTGGCGCGATTATGGTCTACTACTTGTTGAACCAGCTAAAAGAAACGGGTAAGCTTACAAATAACGGAGCTGTCGTTAAAACCATCGTAACGAGTGAAATGGGCGCAGTGATTGCTGAGCATTTTGGAGCAACCGTATTTAACACGCTTACCGGCTTCAAGTACATTGGTGAGAAAATGAATCAGTTCGACCAAACGGGTGATTATACCTACCTGTTTGGCTATGAGGAGAGCTACGGCTATTTGGCAGGCAATTATGCCCGTGACAAGGATGCGGTCTTGGCGGCTATGCTGATCGCTGAAGCAGCTGCTTATTACAGTACCCAAGGCAAGACGCTGTATGATGTTTTACAGGAGCTGTACGAGCAGTTTGGTTACTTCCTGGAGAAGCTGGAGTCCCGCACGCTCAAGGGCAAGGATGGAGTGGCGCAGATTCAGGGCAAAATGACGGATTGGCGCACTACTCCGCCTCTGGAAATTGCAGGTGTGAAGGTGGAAAAAGTGCTGGATTACTCACAGGGTTTGGACGGACTTCCACAAGAGAATGTGCTTAAATTCTTACTGGAAGACGGCTCGTGGTTCTGCTTGCGTCCTTCCGGTACTGAGCCTAAAATTAAAGTGTACTTTGCGGTACGCGGTTCCTCGCTGTCAGACGCGGAGCAAAGAATCAGCCGTCTGGTGGAGGCTGTTATGGCACGCGTAGACGCTTGAGACAAATCCATTTATAATAGAATAGGATTAAGGTAATTGGATACGAATTAAGAAATCGGTGACCTCTCACGGCAAAGGGCAGTACGCCGTGGGGGTCATTTCTGTGTTGCAGAATAATCTGGAAGAGGCTTTGGGAAAATAAGCTTATTCCGGCAACGGAGGATTTTGCAAAATCCAATGAGTGGCCTACCAAGGACTGAGCAAGGGCAAGGTGGGCAGCATTGAATTTTGCAAAATCCCGAATATTAAGGAGGTTCTTTGGTGTATCAGAAATGGCAGTATTGGAATACGGCTTCTCGAAAATGGTTATGGATTCTGGTTGCACTTGGCTTACTGGCTTCCATTCCTGTAATTGCTGATCGTGTGAAGACAGAATCATCAAGTAAAAAAGTAGAGATTGTATTCGACTACCGGGATTTGACGGAGGCAGCTTCGTATCAGGCTCACCCGGAGGATTACCTGAATGAGCAGCTTGACCGCTTAAAGCAGGCCGGTGTGAACAGTATGGCAATGTATGAAAGCACACTGGATGATTTCCGCAAAGCAGGCCATGTTGTAACCTATACGACTCAGAACATTGCTGATATGGAAAAACGGGTATCACCCGCCAACGAGAATTTTACGTACGTTGTTTTCACTGATCAGGAAAACGCTGCGGCTTTGAAGCCGTTAATTGAACGTACTTTTACCAGCCTGGATATTAATGTCAAACCATGGACTTATCAGGGCCATGAAGGGCTCGTTGTAGAGACTTCTCCAGAGGATGCGTATCTCAAGCCCATGCAGCCTGATCCGATTGCTATGAAACAGCTTCGGAATAAAGGATTTTTTATCGTTCCACGGATGAGCGACAGCCTTCCTTACAATCAGGAATTGACGGAAGAGACGTTGGCCTCCTTTCAGGAGAATGGCGTAAAACGCATTTTGTTTGAAGGAGATTCTGTTAAAGGTTTTACAGATAATGAGAAAAAGCACAGCTTGGCGGCATTTGCTGAATTGCTTAACAAATACAATATCGGTCTGGCCGCTATTGAAAACCTGAAAAAACCGCAGGCAGGCTTCAACAAGCTGGCTTACGATATAAAATATAACGTTGTGCGCCTGTACTCACTGAGCGACAAAGATTCAACGCTTGATGTGGAGACGTTGGCTGATCGTTTTGCATTGGCGACCAAGGACCGCAACATTCGCATGCTGTATCTTAATACAGCTCCGACGCGCAGTGTGGCTGAGGCCAAAGTGAAGGATTCTGTAGACAACTTGATCCATAGTTTGGACAAGCCCGGCAATGCTGTTCAACGGATGGAGAAAAAGGGATTTGAGCTTGGACAGGCTGAACCGTTTAAAGTGGTTGATTCATCCTACCAACGTTACCTGAAACTGGTCGTTGTACTGGGGGCACTGGCTTTCTTCTCCATTATGGTGTCGTATTTTGTCCCGGCATTGACCTTGTTAGCCTTTGGATTGGGACTGGTTGGCTCAGCAGGTCTTTACGTCCTGAACTCCAGCTTGATGGAGCAGGGCTTGGCACTACTTGCAGCGATTAGCGGACCCACAGTTGCAATGGTTATTGCTGTGCGTACGATTAGAATCAAACGTGAACAGGAGCCCGAGCTTTCAGTAGGTCGTCGTCTCGTTCAAACACTTGTATTGTACGTTCAGACAGCAGTCTTGTCGTTGGCTGCTGTACCGTTTGTTATTGCGTTGTTGAATAGTATTGCTTACAGCCTTGTGCTGAACCAATTTAGAGGCGTAAGCTTGCTTCACATTTTGCCGATTTTTTTGGCGGCAATATATATTTTCTTTTATCGGGGCGTTTCTCTACGCGAAGAAATCTCAAAGCTGCTGCGCACGCCGATTACCGTACTATGGGTCATCGTACTGGCTGTTATTGGAGCCGCAGGAGTATACTATTTGAGCCGTACCGGAAATGCGGGTACTGTATCGAACACAGAGCTGGTTTTCCGGAATTTCCTTGAGAATGCATTTGGTGTACGTCCGCGTAATAAGGAATTCTTGATGGCACATCCACTATTTATTGCTGGTGCGTTCCTGGCGTTAAAATATCGCAAAGCGATCTATTTGCTGATTATCGCTGCTATTGGTCAGGCCTCTATGGTCGATACCTTTGCTCATATTCATTCTCCAGCCGCACTCTCGTTTAGTCGTGGGCTGTTAGGATTGGGATTGGGTCTGATTCTGGGAATTATCGCAATTGTCGTGTGGCAAGTGCTGGAAGGATGTTGGAAGAAATGGTCACCACAGCTCAAACGATAATAATCTCGGGTTATTACGGCTTTCGCAATAGTGGAGACGAGGCAGTGCTCAAGTCGATTTTGACAGCATTAGAGGAAGAAAGCCGTCAGGCGGGGATTACGGTTAAACCTGTTGTACTGTCTTCGGACCCCGATTGGACACAGAAGATGTACGGAGTAGAGGCCGTACCGCGTATGAGTCTGGGAGAAGTTCGGAGAGCGATTAAAAACAGTGACGGGTTAATCAGCGGTGGCGGAAGTTTGCTTCAGGATGCAACCAGTCCCAAAAGCATTCCTTATTACCTAGCGATTCTCAAACTGGCCCAATGGGCCGGAAAGCCGACGTTTGTGTATGCTCAAGGTATCGGTCCGGTGCAACGGAAGATATTTTATCCTATGATCCGGTCGGTGTTTCAGCGTTGCGAATATGTATCTGTAAGAGATGAACAGTCTGCGGCGCTACTGGGTACCATGAAATTAAAACGTCCTGTTGTTGAGGTCGTTCCCGATCCCGTAATGGGGCTTCCATTGCCCTCCAATTCCGAAGGTTTGCAAGGAGCGGCTGTCGAAGGGGAAGATGAACTTCCGATCGTTGGTGTGTCCGTACGTTACTGGGACAAGGAACGTCGTGAATTAACGGCGATTGCGGATGGTTTGAAGAAATTAGCTGCTGGGCGCCGTGTACATTTGCGCTTTTTTCCTTTCCATCTGCCAGACGATGAGCAGGCTTCAAGGATGGTCATGGATTTGTTAGGGGATATTAGGGAAACGGGCAGCCGTGTTAGTATATGTGAGCAGGTTACCGATCCTCAGCAGATGTTGCTGGAAGTCAGTCGTTGTAGTTTGATGATCGGGATGAGATTGCACAGTCTGATTTATGCAGCATCCCATCAGGTGCCCCCGTTGGGGATATCCTATGATCCGAAAATTGACCATTTCCTCGGCCGCGTCGGTAGCCAGCCTGTAGGCACCACAGAAGCGCTGAATGGTCAAAAGCTGGCTGATGAGGCTATACGATTGCTGGATCAGCGGAGCCAATGGATCGAGAGCCAGGGAGCGGCAATTGCTTTGTTGAAGAGCGAGGCCCGTTTGCCGGCACAGCATATCATTAATTACTTGTGTCGCAAAGGATGATGGATACAGTGACAGTCGATAAGGTTACGAATGTGCCTACCGTCCCGATTTTCGGTGTTCCGGTATCAAGGCTTAATATGAAAGATACATTAAATGTATTAATTCAAGCAGTGGAGTCTCGCCGACCCCATCAAGTGATCACTGCTAATCCGATTATGGTTATGGCAGCGTTGGAAGACCCTATGTACATGTCAGTGATGAAGCAGGCGGAGCTCATCGTCCCGGATGGGACTGGCGTGGTTTGGGCCGCAAATTATGTAGGACATCCAGTACCAGAACGTGTGGCGGGTTTTGACTTGTTACATGAATTACTTGCAGCTGGAGAAAACTATCATTGGAAAGTTTATTTGCTCGGATCGACATCTGAGGTGATTCAAGCGACAGCCCAGCGGGTACATGAGCTTTATCCTGGAATTACGGTTTGCGGCAAGCATGACGGATTTTTCGGACCGGTAGAGGATGAAGCGGTGATTGCAGCTATTCGTGAAGCAAATCCTGACTTGCTGTTTGTAGCACGTGGAGCTGACACGCAGGAGCCCTGGATTGGTAAATATAAAGAACAATTGGGTGTTCCTGTGATGATGGGGGTGGGCGGTAGCTTCGATATTATATCCGGTAAAGCCAAACGTGCGCCTAAATTGTTCCAAAAGCTCAGAGCTGAGTGGTTGTATAGGCTATTGAAAGAGCCAAGTCGGTACAAAAGAATGCTTGCGCTGCCGAAATTCGCCGTGAAAGTGATGCGTGAAAAAGAAAACGTCACAAAAGTGTGATAAATAGCTTGAATCTGCCTTCAAAACCCGCTAATTTGCCAGAATATGAAGCTTGGTATTTATTTTCGATCAGAGTATAATTCAATGCGGTTACATCTGAAAAGGGATTGCTTTAAAATTGGGGGTCGAATGATCAAATGCTATTGATCTATATTATTGGTTTCATCATGGCACTGGGACTTGCGCTGTTATTGACACCGCTCGTCAAGAAATTTGCTGTGAAGGTTGGAGCCGTCGATGTGCCGAATGCCCGAAAGGTACATACCCGAATTATGCCGCGTCTTGGCGGTCTGGGGATTTTCCTGGCATTTCTTTTGTCCTTATTGGCGATTTTACCTTTTGTGCCTGAAGGAATGCTGTCCTCAAGGGATATTAACTTTATCGCAGCCTTTCTGATTGGCGGAACGCTGATTACACTGATTGGTGCTCTCGATGATCGTTTTGATCTTAATGCAAAATTGAAATTTTTGGCTCAAATTGCCGTTGCGTGTATGGTTGTATTTGCTTTTGATATTCGTGTTGATTTTGTGAATGTGCCTTTTCAGGATGCATACTCTTCTTTGGAAAGTTGGATCTCCATCCCGCTTACGATTTTCTGGATTGTAGGTGTAACGAATGCCATCAATTTGATTGATGGTCTGGATGGACTGGCTGCTGGTGTTTCGGGAATCGCAATCGGAACGATTTTTGTAATGTCTCTTCTGATGGGCAACTATATGGTTGCTATGCTTTGTCTGGTGCTGCTGGGCAGCATTATCGGATTTCTGTTTTTTAACTTTCATCCTGCAAAAATATTTATGGGTGATACAGGATCTCTATTTTTGGGCTTCTGCCTGGCGATGCTGTCGATGCTTGGATTCAAACAGATCGCTATTGTATCGTTTATTACGCCATTGATCATTATCGGCGTACCTTTGTCAGATACATTCTTTGCAATCATTCGTCGCAAGTTGCAGAAAAAACCGATTTTCTCACCAGACAAAGGTCATTTACATCACTGTCTGCGTGAATTGGGCTTTAGCCACAGACAGACCGTATTGATTATTTACGCTATTGCTGCATTTTTCGGTGTATTAGCCGTGATTCAATCATATGCTGCGCTTAATGAAGCGAACTGGGTTATCTTTGTCGTGATATGTATAATGATGTTCTTCTTACAGATCGGCGCCGAGGTTATTGGTCTTGTCGGCAAAACCAAACGTCCGGTGATTAACACCCTGATTCGGTTGCTGGCTAAGCCAGATTCCCAGACTCGGTCGAAATTATAATTTTTTATTTTAAAAGTAAGTCTTCAAGCTTGGCGGTATACCGCGGGTTTGAGGGCTTTTTTGTTCTTCGTTATGAAAAAAACTCCCTCCTTTTTTGCGTATTTACTAATTTTTTGTATGTTCGCTACCGATAAAAAAAGTATTGAATGATTACGTGCCCCAAGGTGCGACAGAATCAAAGGAGGACAATGATTTGAAACGATTGCTATCCATGTTGCTGACGGTTGGTCTCATCATTGGCTTGGTGCCGGCGGCCCTGGTAGGTACGGCTCATGCTGCGACGGGAACTTATTTTATTTTTCCAAATGAGAAATACGACGCGGATTCAGCCAGAGTGGTGAACACCGACCGTGTTACAGTTAATGGTACGATTAATGGAGTGAACGGAAGCACCATTTCCTATAGTGTATTCCAGCTCTCTAAAAATGGAACGACCTACACCGAGGTTAATAAAAATGAGAGCCAAAAGGGCGGAATTACGGTCACCGGCTCCACGCTTAAAATTACAGACATTAAACTCTTTCCTGGTTTGAACCGAATTACGTTCCAAAGCAGTCAAAATTCGGCTGATATGAAGGATTCTATTTATATTGAGTATCAGGACGGACCCAAGCTCTACGATTTGTCTGCAACGTTAAATGGCGAAACAGAGCAATTGATTGAGAACCAAACAACTGTTTTGACTGATGCAAAGAATAGTGGTACGGATGACGTCAAAGTAGTTATTCAAGGTACAGCGCCCAACGCTGACAATGTAACGCTGACGTCTGCAAAAAGTAGTAACACATATACTGTTAATAGTTACACAGGTTATAAATTAACAGGTAGTGTCGTACTCAGCCCTGGTAAAAACGTAGTGACTATCAAAGTAGGTAATGGCACTCAGGCCCTTACGGTTACACGTGAAATTACAATTTATACAGGAAAACCTGAATTTTCTGATTTGAATTTGAATAAGGATGGCAACGTGTCTACGGATCTGACCACTTCACCAGACTTTACGGTGGCAGACACCAGCGGAATTGTTTTAAAAGGTAAAGTGTTAGTCCCAGGGGGGGCTTCCGATCCAAAGGTGGCTACCATTAATGCACGGTTTATTGATGTAAGCAACAACGGTAGCGCTGTTGGTAGTACCAGCGGTGTAGATGCTACGATTGATACGGCTAATGTGACAACTTCAAATGGCTATAGAGTGTATCCATTTCAGGTGAATGTACCTACAGATGCTGTCATTGATCATGTAACTGGAGCGTTTCTGGGGTTAACTTTTGATGATAGTAGTACACCTCCAGCGGCATATCCTGTGCAATTTACATTGCGCAGCAGCACACAACCTTACATTGATGATGTTAATTACCTTTCCGATTTTAATGTTCCATTGTTGAACAGAATCAATGGGTCTGGATCAGATCAAACGGCAGCTATAGCAGAAGCCCAAAAGTTATCTGGTAATTCTATGAAAAATAAAACCACAGATGCGCCGTCTGTTCCTGTAGGTTTGGAATTTATCGTGGTTAACGGGGCTCCAACTTCGATTAGTGAGCTTTCCGGCGTAACTGTACACGCGGTAGGTTCACCTCAAGATGTGGTTAGGACGATTAATGGTAAGTCAACACAGGTGAAGAAAATTGTTGCTTACATTGACTCCCTGCCTAAAGAGGGCACAAACGTACTGAATTTTTACCTGAATGGAGACTCGACCAAATTGATCAAAGCGACAGTGAATCTGTTGCAGGGTCCATTCATGAAATACGATACAATTTATGACGGACAACAAATTCCGTTGAATACATCTAGCGCAAACTTGAATACCTATAAATTGACCCAATTGGGCTACTTTAAAGGTAAATTGCTCGACGTAAGTAATGCATCAGATATTCATTACACAGGCAGTAACCGAAATGTATTCCTGTATGTAAACAATGTATTGGTTGATCTGGATGGCACAGGAGTGGACTTTAAGCTCGCTTCATCCTCCGAGAATGCGGCAGCTAATGCACTGGCGAATGGGAATAATGAAATCAAGTTTGTATACAAACCGGGTATTGAGTACGCCAATACAGTAAAAGTAAACTTTACACAAACGAATATACCGGTAATTCCTGTTGCAAACACACAAGGTATTATTCCGTTTTCTCCAGTTAGCGGACTAAGCAGTGCGCCGAAATACAGCGAAATTGCACCAAAATCCAAAGATGCTAATTTCAAAAAAGTGGATGACACGAATTACACTACATCCCTGAAAAACATCAATGTTTTTGGTACCTTTAGCATTGCTGATTTGGGAACTGCAAACCAGGTGCCGAGTGCGTTAAGCGACATCACCAATAAAGACCAATATATTCTGGAGATTAAAGGATCTGACGGCAGTGAGGTCAACTGGACTCTTAATAATCAGTTCTACTCAGCCGAAGATGCCAAGACAGTGTACAATTCCGGTTCTACTACGGATAAATTCAACAGCAAAGATTTAAAGGATTTGCTGGTTTATTATCATCCGGATAAGAAGTATTTCAGCTTTGTACTGAAAAACCAAACGATTCCACAAGATGGAACAGCAGTAGCCTACAATATTACCTTGTACAACAGTGGTAAAAGCGGACCATTTGCAACGTTCCGATTGCAAGTATCCGGCCAATCCACATCTTTTGATATTTTGCGTCCACTCCCTGAAAAGAGAATCGTGAATCAAAACTTTGTGCAAGTTGTAGTGAACGCAGGTAATGCAGATAGTGTTATGGTAGGTAAGGAAACAGCGGTTCAAGAGGGATTTGACTCTGACTATGATGGCACCATTGATTATCCTTCAACATACAAAGCCATTGTTACAGGGCTGAAACCTAATAAAGACAATAAAATTGATGTAGTGGTTACGGTAGGTAAGGACAAACAAAAACAAACCATTACCGTGAAATACGTGCCTACTAATATTCCTGGCGAGCAGTTTATGGAAGCCATGAAGACATCACACAAAGTGTTTGATGGTAATCTTACACTTGCTTTTGCCAAGGGGACGAGCCTGATTCGTCGAGATTATGATCAGCCTCAGCAATTCAAAAACCAAGTCTTCTCCGGACACACTTTGTATTTTGCGATAGCGAACAGCGAAGATGGTGTCGTGGACCGACATGAGTTTGAAACTGAAAAGGCATTATCGGACATGCGGAGCTTGATCGCAGATGGAAGTAAATATTTTAATAGAGATTTTCCAGATCGTTATACCAAATCAAGTCCTGTATTCTGGATTGACCCAGGTGTAGCAGATGATATCAAAACAGATGCGTATGATCCTGTAACTTACGGTGCTGATCCATACCAACTGGCCAATAAGTCACAAAACGACAGTAGCAAGATCAAAAACTTCTACTGGCGTGACCCAGCCAATGAACTGGTACCTTCCAAGCGTGCTACATTAACGCTGACGTATGATAGCAGTATCGCTCAGGATGCAGGGAAACAAATGACGGTGTTCTATTTTGATTCTGATCTCAAAGACTGGCAGAACATTGGCGGTGTTGTAGATCCGAAGAAACATACCATTAAAGTACCGTTTGATCGTTTCGGCTACTATGTAGTTGCCAAGGTTGGAGAAACGTATAGTGATGTTATTAAACACAAATACGCGAGAGACTATATCGAGGCCATTTTGGCTAAGGGTGTCATGAATCCGATTGATCCAATTAACAGCTTTGGACCTGACAGCTACATTAAAAGAGGCGAATTTACTACGATGATGGTCAAAGGCTTGCAAATTCCACTTAACTACAGTGGTGCGAAGCATTTTGACGATGTGTCAGTTTCAAATGCAATATCAGCAGATGCCCTTTATGATTATCGCTATATCGAAACGGCTGCACGCGCCGGTATTGTAAAAGGTTCGCAACCGAGAATCTTTATGCCAGAAGATGTCATCACACGTCAAGATGCTGCGGTCATCATTGCCAAAGCATTGAATTTGAAGCTGGAAACAGATCATGACAAGATCATGAAGAATCTGTCTAAAACCTTTAAAGATGCGGACAAGATTGATTACTATGCGCAAGCATCTGTGTTGGCTATTGCCAAGAAGGGCTTTATCACAGGTTCACCTGTTGATGCCAGCGATCCCAAAAAAGGATATATGTTTAATCCTACATCCCTGACCTTGCGTGGTGATGCAGCCATTATTGTAGCTAAAGTTATGGCTGATAAAAAGCTACTTCCTAAAATCTAGATCCTTAAAAAACTGAATTTATCGAACATCCCTCCATGTGAAATTGAAATTCCCTTTCATATACATGAGAGGGATGTTTTTTAAAAATCAGCTATTTGACTGGGATTAAGGGCCTATGCCATAATAACAATGAGCAGAAAATTACAGGTGAGGATCACGCCGTTTTTTTGTTCTGTAATCCTAATGAGAGCCTGTAATTTAAATGCTTTTTTTTAAGTGTTTATCTCAAAATGTGTTTATTATTTTTTTATATGTTTTTTTTGTGCATTTATCTGAAACTTTACGCCTATTTCATCGTAGTAGAGGATTAGTGTGCTTAAATATTACATAGAGAAATGAGTGGGGAGTGATGAGATGTCTCAGTTTTCAATACGCCGTCCTGTAACAGTATTTATGTTAATTATTGCTTTGTTAATCGGGGGCGGTATTTTTGCGTTAAGGCTTCCTGTCGAGCAGATGCCGGATATGAAGCTGCCTATTGCTGTGGTAGCGACTAGTATTCCAAACTCGACACCGACAGAAGTTGAGGAATTGGTGACCAAACCTATTGAAAAGAGTCTGGCTTCTATTGAGAATGTGGATACGATCCAGTCCGAGTCTTCAGAAGGAACATCTATGGTCATAGTTCAATTTAATTGGGGAATAGATATAAATCAGGCAACCCTCGACATGCGAGATAAAATTGATGGGGTTCGAGGCTCTCTTCCAAAGGCCGCAAATTCACCGCGCGTACTTAAATTGGATCTCAACGCAACGCCGGTTATTACGCTCTCTCTTACAGGGGACCAGGATATTAACAAGCTGAAGCCTATTGCGGAAGATATCATTGAGCCGCGTCTTGAAAGAATTTCGGGAGTAGCTTCAGTCAGCATGTCAGGTGGGCAAGAACGGCTTGTGAAGATTACCGTAGATCAGGCCAAGCTTCAAAGCTATGGCATTACGCTGGATCAAATCAGCCAAGCGCTATCGTCTAATAACGTAGCTGGTTCTGCTGGTTCGGTGTACCGAGGTAATACAGAAATCCAACTTCGGGTTCAAGGTGAATACAAAGCTGTTTCAGAAATGGGTGAAACGCCAATTCCAGTAGGGAAGGGAAGCGTTAAGCTAAAGGACATTGCGACAGTTGAAGATTCCTTGGATGAAGTTACAACCATTTCTACCTATAATGGAAAGCCAAGTATCAATATTTCTGTTACTAAAGCTACAGGGGGGAATACCCTTTCAATCGCCAATTCTGTGAAGGATAGTTTAGATTCAATACGGAAGGAATTACCTCCGGGAACTCAACTGGAGATGGTAACAGATGCTTCCAAACCCATTAGCGACTCCGTACACTCATTAATAGAGCATGCTATATTGGGGCTTATTATCGCAGCCATTGTATTGCTGTTATTTTTGAATAGTATACGTTCTACTATTATTGCTTCTATCGTTATTCCAATTTCTTTCGTAGCAACGTTTATGATGATGTATTTCACCGGACAAACTATTAATGTTATTTCACTGAGTGGTTTACTTCTGGGATTAGGATCCTTTGTCGACTTTGCCGTTGTTATTATTGAGAATATTTTTAGGCAGCGACATGAAGGGAAGAGCATGCTACAAGGGGCTATTGATGGCTCCAAGCAGGTGGGTAATGCCGTTATGGCGTCTGCACTTGCGCAGATCGTAGTATTTTTACCAGTTGTTTTTGTTGACGGAATTGCGGGAGTTTTATTTAAACCGCTGGCATTAACTGTTATTTTTTCTCACATTGCAGCTTTGGTGGTTTCTCTTCTGATTGTTCCAATGCTCAGCTCACGTTGGTTACCTACCATACCGGATGAATCAATATACTCTTCAGGTACTTATAAAGGTATTAACCCTATTGTGTGGTTTAATATTGGCTTTGAGAAATTTAAGGGTGGCTATCGACGTGTACTGAAGTGGGGAATTAACCATAGAAAATCTGTTTTAATCATTACATTATTAATGTTTGTGGCAGCAGGGTCTCTGATTCCTATGGTTAAGACTGAATTTTTCCCGGAATCCGATACTGGGGAATTCACAGTTAACGTGAAACTTCCTAATGGAACGGTCTTGGAAGAAACTGAAAAGGTTGTTCAAGATATAGAAAAAGAAATTTTGAAAGTTCCTGATCTGGATAAAATGACAGTGACTGTTGGTTCTGGTGGCAATTCTGCCTTTTCAGGTGCAACTCCAACCAACTCGGCAGATCTAAGCGTAACGCTGAAGGATGGGCATCAGCCAACAGATGTTGTAGTTGAGGGCCTTCGTAAGAAATTTGATAGTATTCCGGATGCAGAGATTACAATGGCGTCTACAACGGGCTTTTCGAGTGGAGCGGCTGTTAACATTAATCTAAAAGGTGACGATATTGACGTCCTGAGAGAACTCTCGGACAATCTCGTTGCGGACGTGAAAAAGATACCAGGTACGGTCAATGTGAAAAGTAGCTTGAGTGCGATTCGCGAAGAGTATGAGATTACCGTTAATCGGGAGCTTGCTACTCGATATGGCTTATCAGCAACTCAAATCTTGTCTGCAGTGAATACTTCTTTTAATGGATCAGTCGCCACAAGCTATCGTACAGGTGAAGATCAGATAGATGTGAAGATATCATTGCCAGAGCAAAATCGTCATGATTTGTCAAATCTACAAGCCTTACGGATTACCACTTCACAAGGTATTGATGTACCTTTGTCTTCAGTAGTAAGTATTGATAAACGGACTGTACCCGATACTGTTAGTCGTGAAGACCAAACGCGTCAAGTACAGATTACTGCCGATATTGACGGAGCAGGGGATATTCTTACCATTAACCAAAAAATAGATGCTCTTTTGAAGAGTACTCACTTCCCCGAAGGCTACAGTGCAGATACGGGTGGTGGACAAAATGAGCAAATGATGGAGTCTTTTACGAACTTGGCGATAGCTATTTTGCTATCTGTCGTGCTCATTTATATGGTTATGGCAGGACAGTTCGAATCTTTGCTTACACCGTTTGTTATTATGTTTTCGATCCCACCTACATTAATAGGTGTGCTTATTGGTTTGGTTGTCACAGGAGCTAGTCTTAGCGTATCGGCTTTAACCGGTTATATTATGCTCGTCGGCTTGGTCGTCAATAATGCCATTGTTATGATTGACTTTATAATTCAGCTCCGAAAAGAAGGCCAAGATCGGGATGAAGCTATTATTCATGGAGCGGCTGAGCGGTTGCGTCCAATTTTAATGACCACGCTGGCTACTGTACTTGCTTTGCTTCCAATGGCATTCGCAACAGGCAGTGGCAATGAAACACAAGCACCTATGGCAGTTGTCGTTGTGTTCGGATTGTCCTTCGCTGCTGTTATTACATTGATTCTTATTCCGGTAGTCTACGTCATGATGGATAATATGATACAAAAACGTAAGAATCGGAAATTGAAAAGACAAGCGAAGAGAGAATTGAAAAAAGAAGCGAAACTACAAAAAAGCGTTCATATATAAGGTGAGGTGGAGAAACATAATGAATAAAAAAAGTGCTCTGATTGCTACAACTTTGCTTTTATCAGTTGCATTAGCGGGTTGCGGTGGGGGGGAGGCCCCTGCCGCACCAACTACGGCGCAGCAAGCCATTCCGGTCCAAGTAGCAAAAGTGGTCAAAGGTAGTATTAACGATTCAACAGGTATTATTGGAAGCTTTGCTCCCAAAGAGACGGCCCAGGTATCTCCAAAAATTAGTGGTAAGATTCAAAGTATTAATCTTACAGTGGGGCAAAAAGTAAGCAAAGGCGACACACTATTTACTATAGATCAAAAGGATTTACAGGACGCGATTAAGCAATCCCAGGAATCGTACCAAGTTGCCTTGGCCAATTTAAAGCAGGCTGAGTCTGGCGCAGCGCAATCGGTGCAGCAGGCAGAATCCAGCGTGGATCAAGCCAAAAGTGCGCTTGTCCAGCAAGACAACACCATCACCCAAGCTCAGACCAGTCTGGTAGATGCTCAGAGTTCCGTGCGTGATGCTCAAAATACGCTCAATCGCAACCAACAGTTGTTTAGTGCGGGCGCTCTATCTCAATCCGAGTTAGAGCAGTCTCAAATAGCGCATAGAAGGGCTTTAACTGCGGTGGAGAATGCACAGATTACACTTCACAATGCACAAACATCCAAGGAAAGTGCGCAAACAACATATAATAATGCTCAGAAATCATTACGTCTTGCTCAACAGAAAACGGGTATTGACGTAGCACGAGCTTCTGTGAATCAGGCTAAGTCTAGTTTAGACACAGCACGTAGTCAACTGGTGGATGCTGTAGTCAAAGCTCCAATTTCCGGCACGATATCGGTAGTAACAGGAACCCAGGGACAAATGGTTAGTGCACAATCAGCAGTTGCTACAATAGCGAATACCAATCCTATTATTGCTAAAGTCAACGTTTCTGAGTCTGAGCTTCTTAAGTTGCAGGTGGGTTCATCTGTGACTGTAGGTGTGGACTCGTTAGATAAGCGAATTGAGGCCAGAGTATCGGCCGTCAATCCGGTAATGGATAATGATCTCAAGGCATATCCTGTCGAGATTTCGGTTCCTAATGGTTCAGGTGAATTAAAATCAGGGATGGTTGTGACTGTTTACATGAAATCAGAAGCTCCTAAAAACATTTTGGTATCGCAGGATGCCATTACGGAGCAGGCAGGGAAAAAGTACGCTTATGTAGTGGAAGGAACAGTGGCTAAGCGGGTAGAGGTGCAGACAGGCCAGGAAAGTGCCAAACAGGTTGAGGTAACCAAGGGGCTTGCTGAAGGACAAAATGTTGTCGTTAAGGGAGTTAGTCTGCTTACGGATGGCGCGAAGATTAATGTAGTGAAGTAATTTGTCTCGGCTATATTTACAGTAAATCACTGTTACTCCGTCATTCCTACTACTTAAAGTGTATTAGAGTATTAGATTTCAAGGGAATCTATAGTCTTTATGTACTTTATATATTCTATGGGTAATTCTTAACGAATATACTCCATTAAAGACTGACTTAAATGTACGGAAATAATCCTTGTACATTTAAGGCTGAGAAGGTAAAAGTTGTAGGATGACGGAGGAACAGGTTCAATAGTATAATTATGACTGTGGGAAGCGGAATACATATTCAAAAAAAATATTTTTTTTTTTGAAACGGACGCAACTTTTTGAACCCATGCTACGTCTAATTGGGTGAGTATGAAACAAAGGGGTACAAAAGCGTAAAGACATAATTCGCTAAAAAAATTCTTTACGACATTGTCATCACATTGTATAATACTGGAGTACGTCATAAATGGACGCTTTCTTTCAACTAGATTCCAAGCTTCTGTGATATTGTCACAGATATCATTTTATAAGGGTTCTCATAAAGCTCGGAAAGGAGGTGTAACGACTGATGAGTGACAAGATCCGACAAAAAGACAAAAATAATATTTCTGGTTATATTCAAGGAGGAGAAAAAAAGGTTATGACAAAGTTTAATAAAAAAATGATCAACGTGCTGGCAACAGCAACATTGGTTGCTGGTGTTGCAGCTCCAATCGCAGCACTGACTGCACCAACTGCAGTTCATGCATCTTCTAGCTATACTGCACTGAGCACTCCAAGTATCAACTCAGACCAACAAAATAATGCTGTTTTGGGTAGAGCGAAAGTAAGTATTAGCCAAGCTTCTATTGCTAGCGGTGCTTCTTTCACTATTACTCTGCCTAAAGGCTTTGATTTTGGTAAATCTGGAGATCTTCAGGTTGGCCGTGCTACTTCTGCTACTGACGCTACTTATGGCTTGGGTGTATATCTTGATGCACAAGATAACGCTTTGGATAAAAACGCTGCAGCTACTGGCTATAATGATGCTACTGCAATTAAAGTTGAGAAATTGACTGATAACTCTGCAAAAGTAACACTGAATTTTGATAACTCCAAAGATTCCGCTGATGTATATCTGAACTTTGCTAACATCAATGTAAGTGGACCTAGCAATGGGCCTGTAAAAGCTACAATTGATGCTTCTTCCCTGAGTGGTTTGACTAGCGGCGAAGTTACAATTGCAAACGTAGTATCTTCTGGTCAAGTATCTTTGTCTGCTGCGGACACTGTTTCTAACACAGACAACTTCACTGCAACATTGAAAGTTAAAGAACAAACAGCAGGTGCTTTGGCTAACAACAATAACATCAAACTGAAATTGCCTAGCGGTTTTAAATGGAACGCTTCAGGAACTGCTAGCATTCTCTTTGGTGATATCGCATCTGGTGATGTAGTTTCTAAAGTTGATGGAGACACTCTGACTTTGTCTTTGAAAACAAAAAGTAGCAAAGAAACAACATTTAACCTGCCTTTGAGCTTCTACGTTGACGATGAAACTAACGCTAAAGAAGGCGATGTTACTGCTAGTATCTCCGGTAACACAACTACTGACGTTAGCTCTCTCGTAGTTGGTAACTATGGTCAAATCGGTGGCGGTGTTTCCGTAGCTTCTCCAACAACAATTCTTGCTGGTCATGACGAGCAAAAAATTGGCGATATCGTAATTAAAGAAAAGGTTGCTGGTTCTTTTGTTAACAACCGTACTGTAACATTGCGTTTGCCTGAAGGTGCTCGTTGGCAGTCTACTTTCGAAAGTAACACTCCAGGAAGCAACTTCTCCGGATCTTTCGAAAACACTAACGGATTGGGCGGAGCAGACGTATCTTATACAGATTCCGACAAACGTACTTTGAGATTGACTTTCAAAAACGTTAACAGCTCTAAAGATCCAGGTACTTTGAAGCTGAAAAACGTTGAAGTTGCTACACAACCAGGTTTCTCCGGCGATCTGAACGTTGATGTTGCTGGTAGCCAAGGTTTGAGTGGTAGTGTTAAGGTTGCAACTGTGAAGCAAGCTGTTACTTTGGCTGCTGCATCGAAACCAACCCTGACAATCGGTCTGGGCGACCAACAAGTTGGCGACATCACAATTACTGAAGCAGCTAAAGAAGCTTTCGTTAAGAAAGATGGTAGCCGTGAAGTAATCTTGGAATTGCCAACAGGCGTACGCTTTGCTGCTACTCCAGAAGTGAAAGTTACAGCTGGTGACGTTAAAGTGAAGAGCGTATCTACTGATACTTACGGCGAAAGCAACAAAGGCCGTCTGAGCTTCTACATCGATAGCGAAAGTGCTACTCCAAGTACAATCACAATCTCGGCTCCTAAGCTGACTGTTGACCGTACTGTAGCTCAAGGCGATATCGTTGCTAAGCTGAAAGGTAGCGCAGTTTCTTACACTGCATACAAAGGCGCATCTGACAACACTCAAAACTGGAAAGATAACAACACTGCAGCTGCTGAAACAGCAATCGCAACTGTTGGAACTCCAGCTCCAGGTGCTACTAAATCTAAAGCTGTATTCACACTGGGAAGCACTGCTTACACAGTGAACGGCGAATCTAAAACAGCTGATGTAGCTGCTTATGCTGAAAACGGACGCACTTACTTGCCAGTACGTTATGCAGCTGAAGCTCTGGGTGTATCCCCACAAAACATCCTGTTTGACAAAGCAACTTCCACAGTTACCCTGATTAAAGGTGACCGCGTTGCTCAAATCAAACTGAACACTAACCTGTTGACTATTAACGGTTCTGTGGTTCGTATGGACGTTAAAGCTGTAACTAACAAAAACCGTACTGTACTGCCTATCTTCTGGGTGAGCAGAGCGCTGGATGCATCCATCAACTATGATGCAACTGCGAAAACAGTAACTGTTGAAAACAACAACTAATTTAAGAGCAACTCTTTTGAGTTAACTGAATTAGATGAGAAGAGGGTTCCTTTTGGAGCCCTTTTCTTTTATTAGTCATATTGACAAAGGAGAGAAATTATGAAACGTTTTGGAGTGGCGGTACTTTCTACATTGGTTCTTTCTTCTGCATTTGCCAATCTTGCGGGAGCTCAAGCAGGTGATATAAAAGTTATTATTAACGGTGTAACCCAGCAATATACGCAAGCTCCTGTTGTTAGTCAAAATACAACCTTGGTACCTCTTCGTGGAGTTTTCGAAAGTTTGGGAGCGCAAGTGGATTGGGATAGCAAAGCTAAAAAAGTAACGGCATCTAAAAATGAGGATACATTGACTTTGAATGTGGGTTCTAAGCTTGCATATAAAAATAGTGCTCCTGTACAACTGGATGCAGCTACTCAAATCCAGAAGGGTCAAGTACTCGTTCCTTTACGCTTTGTGAGCCAATCATTAGGCGCCAAAGTAAATTGGAATAAGACTACACGAACAGTGACCATTTCAAATCAAGTAGATGGAAGTACTACTGGTGAAACCAATAGTTTGTCCAGTAAACCTTTCACAGCTCCTGTGACTAAAGTTACTTATGATACCTACTATAATGATTCTTTGACCTATGATGATGCAGTTAAACTAGCTGTAGCTGATAGTACTTCAGTTAAAACAGCGGAAACTAATATTGATCAATCTGGTAAAATTATGAAAGAGACAGGAAAGAATATTGATTTTGTTCCTGCAGAAGCCGGTGATGAAGGACAAGATAAAGCTTTTAAAGGATATGCTCAAACCAACCTTAACTACGAGGCTGCAAAAAAGAATTTGGACATGACTAAGGAAGGTATTCAATACAACGTGAAGGATCTTTATAACAAGCTTCTTCAAAAGCAAAATGCCGTTAAGCTGGCTGCTTTGAATATTGAAGATGCTGAGCGCAAGCTTAAAGTTGCACAAATTAAAAGAGATAATCAAATGTCAAGTGACTATGAGGTGACACAAGCAACCAATCAGTTAACTCAGAATCAAGCTGCTTTAGAAAAGGCTAAAAAAGATCTGGATAGTGCTTATGTATCACTGAATCAAGTGATTGGCTACAAACCAGAGCAACGTTATGAATTGAAGGATAAGCCTGTCTATTCTGAATTTAAAGATAATGTGGAAACTAAGGTGAGCCAAGTACTTACTAGCAGCACTGCTATTTGGTTAAGTGAACAAAAAGTAGATTTAGCTGAATTGAGCTTGAAGCTCTACAATTTTAGTACACCAGGAAATACAACATACGAGGCTGAACAGCTTAATGTAGAGAAGGCTCAGTATGCTACAGAGGGCACGAAGAGACAGCTTGAAGAAGCTGTAAGAACGCTTTACAACAACATTAAAGGATTGGAAAGTCAATATTCTCAAATTCAAGCTGGCTTGGTAAGCGCTAGAAGTGCAGCCGATATGGCTAAAAAGCAATTTGATGTTGGCTTGGCTACTGAGCTTCAGGTTTATGAGGCTAATCTGAAAGTGACTACTGCTGAACAGCAAGCTGAAGATTTAGTTACAAGTATTGATACATTGAAGATGGCTTATGATAAACCGTGGGTTATGCAAGGTGCTTCTTCTGGAGCAAGCCAATAATACTACGAATACAAAAGTATTTTCACAATGCATTAACCTGCTGTAGGAGGATTTACATGAAATCACGCTACAAAGTATCGCTGGCAGCAGTTTTGCTTGGAGGAGGGATAGTTGCAGGCTCCTTAATGAATAACTCGGTTAATGGAGCCTCTAGCTCTGGGCAACCGGGAACAGCTGACGATCCAGTTGTAACCAAAAGCTATGTTGATCAAAAAATTGCTCAGGCTCTCAAAGGTGGAACGACAACCAATACCAGTAAGACAACTAGTTCAGCAGCTTCTTCTACCACAAACGCTACTTCTAACGCCACGAAATCTGGAGCTTCTAGCTCAGGCGAAGCTTCCACAGCTGTGGAACAGACTGAGGAATTGAAGGTGGTTGATGTAAAGCCTGGTCAAAAGCTGATTGCCAAAGCTGGATCGGAATTTATTTTACGTAACGGGTATGCTGTTGTTTATAGCATGGATGCCAGTGGAGCTATTGATATCACTTCCGGAACGGAAATTGTTCATAATCAAGCCGTTGAGAAAAATCATTTACTATCCTTTCCTAGAGAAGGAAGAGGTATTCAGGTAAAAGAAGGCCAGAAGTTTGGCCTGGTCGTCATGGTACGTGGCGGTTACACTATCCAATAGGTTGTATGCTGGAATGTTCTTTTTCGTAAATACTGCTTGGGATAGCAAATTGTTCTTGGCTAATCTGGCTCCAAACGCTGCACACTAACCTCATGAAAGAAAATACAATTGATGGAGGTGTGTACGATGGCGTCAAGAGGTCAGAGACGATTGATTCCCGAAAGCCGTGCCAGATTACATGATTTGAAGTATGAAATTGCTGCTGAGTTTGGGCTTCCTGTTTATAATCCCCAATATGCACATGTAATTCCTAGTGCAGACAGTGAGTTTGCTGCTGAGTTGGGCGAATTTAAAGGAAGCGCAAATGTGGAGTGGCGGGATTTGACTTCAAGACAGAATGGCTCTGTGGGCGGCGAAATTACCAAGCGATTGGTACAATCTGCCGAACGCAGCTTGTCTGAATTTGGTACCTTGTAAACTGCAATAATTTTACTGATTTTGAGGTGCAGTTGTTATAAAAAAGGGCTATTTTCATTTGGAACAGAAATTAGTTCTTATCCATTTGCTTTTGCTTCGCCTTTTGTAATTGGGCGATATGAATTGACACCTCGTTTTAAATAGGATATCATGGCATTTGAGGCTTGTACGCAACCTTTTCCTACCGGAAAAGGTTCATTTTTTGTTAATCAGGTATAGAAGTCATTTTCTGTCACATGTTGACGTGAGAGTGTCTGAATAATGCCATTGCCATGTCAGGATTTTATATATAAATCCTCATGTATTTTAATTGTAGGAGGTTGAAATTCATGTCTGTAAAAGGCCGTCATTTGTTTACGTCTGAGTCCGTAACAGAAGGTCATCCGGATAAAATCTGTGATCAGATTTCTGACGCCGTATTGGACGCCTTTTTGGCTAATGACCCTAATGCACGGGTAGCGTGTGAAGTATCGGTAGCTACTGGTCTTGTTCTCGTCATTGGTGAAATCAGCTCCAAATCGGAATACGTGGATATTCCATCCATTGTACGCAATACGATTAAGGAAATTGGCTATACACGTGCGAAATACGGCTTTGATTATAATACTTGCGCTGTATTGACTTCTTTGAATGAACAATCGCCGGACATCGCTCAAGGGGTTAACGCTGCCCTGGAAAGCCGTGATCCTGCTGAAGTAGATAAAGAAACGGAAAACATTGGTGCAGGCGATCAAGGGCTGATGTTTGGTTTTGCCACAAATGAAACACCTGAGCTGATGCCGTTGCCAATCGCGATGTCTCACCGTATTGCACGTCGTTTAGCTGAAGTGCGCAAGGATGGAACACTAAAATACCTTCGCCCGGATGGTAAAACGCAAGTAACGGTAGAGTATGAAAATGGCAAACCAGTTCGTATTGATGCCATTGTAGTTTCTACACAGCATGCAGAAGATACTACATTAGAGCAAATTCAGGCAGACATCAAGGAAAAGGTTATTTTGCCAGTTGTTCCTGCGGAATTGCTGGACGAGCAAACCAAGTATTACATTAATCCTACAGGGCGTTTTGTTATTGGCGGACCTCAAGGGGATGCAGGTTTGACAGGCCGCAAAATTATTGTTGATACGTATGGCGGTTATGCACGTCATGGCGGGGGAGCATTCTCGGGTAAGGATCCGACCAAAGTAGACCGTTCCGCTGCTTACGCTGCCCGTTATGTAGCGAAAAACCTTGTTGCAGCCGGATTGGCAGATAAAGTAGAAATTCAGCTTGCCTATGCTATTGGTGTAGCTACGCCGGTTTCGATTAGCGTCGATACATACGGTACGGGTAAAGTAAGCGATGAGAAAATCGTTGAACTGATTCGTAACAATTTTGATCTTCGCCCAACAGGTATCATTCGAATGCTAAACCTGCGTCGTCCAATCTACAAGCAAACGGCTGCTTACGGTCACTTTGGCCGTACAGATCTGGATGTGCCATGGGAGAGCATAGACAAAGCTGAAGCTCTGAGATCGCAAGCAGGTCTATAATTTCTCATATGTTATCAAATACAAGCTATAACCCAAAAAAGACTGTCTCATGATTTACATGAGCAGTCTTTTTTGATGTGTCTTACAAGTTAAGTTGAAAATTGCTGTGATGTATTGCTAACTTCTACTCCGTTGGGGGTGCAAGATTCAACAGCTTTTTGAGCAAACGACAGACCTTTTGCAGATCCTTACGCTGTTCTAAATATGAAAACAGAGCTTTTAAAAGACCCGTTTGGGGATTCGCCTTCAAAGCTTCTTCTTTTAATAAGGCGGCAATTTGCAGGTACTCCTGTTTTTCTTCCTTTGAACTCCATGAAGACAGCAGTATACTGTCTTCCAGAGAGTGGAGAAGGCCGTTAATCTGGCGGCCTTGATCAAAGGGATTGCTTAGAGTACTTTCAGGTAACCAGCCCTGCCTGCTCCAGAACAAATGAGGGGCGGATTCACCGCTATTCAGGTTGGCTACCAAGGAACGGGATAAGAAAATGATGAATTGCACAAGCTGCTCAACCGTTTCATCATTCATCCGATCCGCAAAGAAGCGAATGTATTCAAATACAACACTCTTGAGCACAAAGGTTATATCCCAAGCGTGATCTTCAATCTCTGGTCCAAAAACGTCAATCATGCAGTCACGTACCCATTTGTACAGCTTGTATTCATGTTGCTCGAAGGCGCCATTGAGTTGCTCATTTTGAAAAATAAGCATGGACGGCTCAGGAAGATCCATCATGAGATACACTTTGTTTTCAACGAGGTTTTTCAAATAAAGAACGGCAAAACCGTGCAACTTAGCTTCTTTAGTAAGGTCAGGCTTGCTGTAAAGTGCCCGGATGTCTTGTTCAATGTTATTCTCCAGAATGATACACATTTCCAAAGGCAGCTCTTCTTTTCCTTGAAAATATTTATAAAAGGATGCCTTCGCCATCCCGCTTTCTTTGGCGATCTCTTCAACAGATGTTGAATAGTAGCCTTTTCTGGAGAACAGCCGAATGGCTGCCTGTAAAATATCATTTTTTTTGCTTTCCATACATACTTCCCCCTAGGGTTCAATCCGACAGTGTGTACTTCTCAGCATGCAACTACAAAGGTTGATCGTGTGTGATAACCGTGTGCTGCTGTTTTTTGAGTTGACGGCGCATTTTGTACTTGGCCATGATCATATACAATGACGGCACTACAAACAGGGTTAACAACGTCGAGAATAACAATCCGAAAATGACGGTAAACGCCAGTGGCTTAAAGAGCAGGCTACCCAGTAGGGCTAACGGAATCATACCTACAATTGCAGCCAGAGAAGTCAATAAGATAGGTCTGAAACGGGCAGCGGCTGCTTGTATCACAGCTTCCTTCAGTTCCATTCCCTCATGCCGGGCATCCTCGATGAACTCGATTAACACAATTCCGTTTCGCACTACAATTCCCGCCAGTGCGATAATTCCCATGATGCTCATAAACCCGATAGGCATACCTGTCAGAAAAATACCGATAATTCCACCTGCTGCTGCCAGGTACACTGTCGTCATAATAATAATAGGAATGGAAAGAGAATAAAATTGCATGGTGATCAAGAGTAAAATGAGCAAGACCACAACAATTGCCAGCTTTCCTAAATCCCCGAATATGGTAGACTGATCGGAGGTTTCTCCGCCCACCTCCCATTTGTAGCCCTCAGGGAACTTCATTTGTGCCAGTTTACTTTCAACATCTACCATCGCTTCGCTAGCCGTTTTTCCATTCAGATCGGCTTCTACCGTAATCGTCCGTTCCATATTGTAATGCTTGATTTGCTGAATAGCAAATGTAGGCTTGATCTGTACGAGCTGGTTTAATGGAATCTGCTCACCAGCAGTATTTATTACACTTAATTGTTGGAAAAGCGTGCTTGGCTCCTCGTCAGTATGATTCAAATACAGTTTGATATCTACCAGACCGTTTCCCGTATCAAATTGGCTAACTTGGGCTCCTTCTTTTAATAGAAGAAGTGTACGGGTCAAATCAGTGTAGCTTACGAGGTACTGATCCATGGCCTGCTTGTTGACCTCAAGTTCCAGCGCATATCGCTCAATCCCTATATCATCCACGATCCCCGTTGTTCCATTTACTGTGGCGATCTGTTCCTTTGCTTTTTGGGCAAGGGTTTGCAGCTCATTCAGGTCCTGGCCTGAAATACGGATAGAGACGGGCTTACCCACAGGGATTCCCAGACGGGGAACATACATCGTAACCGTAACTCCAGGGTAGGCCTTTTTAAGGTGCTGTTCCCAGGCATCGACTGTCGTATTGAGATCAAATACATCCTCTTTGCCGATAACAGCGATCTGACCGACAATCTCGTTGTCGCTACTATCACCGCCGCCGCTGTTAATGTCACTAAACAATTGCGGAGCTGTTCCTCCAGCGCTATAGGTTACGTTAGAGGTTTCGGGTTGTTTTCTTACCCAAGCTGCAATGTCTTTGACTACCTGGTCTGTTTCTGCGATCGAAGTGCCCACAGGCATTTTTACATTTAATGCGACGTGAGGATCTTCCGATTCTGGAAACAATTCAACCCTTGTGAAAGCGACCAGTCCATATGCAGCCGTCCCGAGCATGAGTCCAACCATTGCGGTCAGCAAAGGACGCTGAATTACTTTGGGCATTAACTTTTGTGAATAGAGCTTATTTAAAGATTGAATCTGATGACCTAACAAGCCAGGTGGTTTAGGTTTTCCCTGAGGGTGACGAGCCTGTCTGCGTTTCTCATACCATTCTCGAAAAATAGGAATGATGGTGAGCGACATGATCATAGAGGCAAGCATAGTCAGGGAAACAATGGCTGGAATCGGTTTAATAAATGCACCTACATTCCCTGGAAGAAATAATAGTGGAGCGAAGGCTGAGATGGTAGCCAGTGTGGCAACCAAAATGGAAAGCATCACCTCTTTGGTGCCTTTTACTGCCGCAACGGAGGGAGATTCGCCTAATTCCGTAAGTCTGCGCTCGATATTGTCATTTACGACTACCGCGTCATCGACGAGTATACCAAGTACGATAATCAGGCCGACAACGGAAATTTGATTGAGTGTAATGCCGAACATGGGCAAAAAGATAATGGCGATCGAAACCGAAATAGGAATCGCCAGCGCGACAAAAGCAGAGGTTAGCAAATTCAAGCCCAGCATACAAACGAGAATAACGGCCGTAATCGCGAGAATCGTTTCACGTTTTAAATCGTCGAAGATATGAGTTACCTGATCTTTTTGTGCAAAAAGAGTTTCAAAGTGAACGCCTGCGGGGAGTGTCTTTTCCAGCTCTTTCAGCTTGGTATTAACCTTCTCGCTCATCGACGGGATATCGGTGCCTGTTTCTGCTCCAATGCTTAGTGTAATGGCTGGTTTACCATCTATGTAAGCAAAGTAGCCTGCTTTGGAATGTGCCAGCTCAGTCGTACCCACATCTCGTAGGTAAACAGGGTTCCCTTCCTTGGTGCGTGTCAGAATGACTTGCTCTAACTCGTTGGCTTTTTCTGTTTCCCGGACAATGAGCTGATAGGTGCGCCCGTTGTATTCAATATCCCCGGTGGGGACCCGGTCAATCTGAGACTGGATCGCCTGCGCAACTTGCCCCCAGGACAGTTGGTATTGCTGAAGCTTCTGATTGTCGATATGGACTCGTACCTCTTGATCAGGAAGACCTCTGAATTTGACACTGGATACGCCAGATATGGTATTGAGCTGGTCTTTCCAGCTTGTAGTCATATCATTGAGTTGATACAGCGGTGCGACAGAGTCAGCGATCAAGGCATAGGAGCCGATAAACGAGCTTGTTAGCTTATCATTCACAACTGGTGTTTCAGCGCCATCAGGGAGATCGGCCTGTGCATCCTGCACCTTTTTACGCATATTGTCCCAAACCGTTTGGGGATCAGCTCCATCTTTGGATTCGATTAAAATAGAGGAGAATCCGTTACCAGAAGTCGAATTAATCGTTTTAACGCCTTCCACTTCCTTGATGCGTTTCTCCAACTCTTTGGTTACAGTTTGTTCTACTTTTTGTGGTGAAGCACCAGGATAGACTGTTGTTACCATAGCATTCTGTATTGTGACATCCGGCATCTCCTGCTGCGGTAACTGGAAAAAACCGAAGATTCCGACTAAAATCAGCATGACAAAAAACAGTAACGTAATTTTTCGTTTTTTTACGATATACTCAATCATGGGCGTCCGCCTTCCTCCGACTGAATCGCATTCCCATCAAACAGGGTTTCTGCCCCTTTAATGACAATGCGTTCGCCTTCACGAAGGCCGGATACAATTTGAAGCTGATTTTCTACGACCTGATTGCCAAGCTCCACTGGAGTTTTAACAGCTTTTCCTTGGACATCTTTGAAAATAAAAGGCTTGCTTCCCGTGTTAATGACCGCTTCGGCCGGAATGAGAATGCCATTCTTGTCTGTCACCTGATGAGCAGCTTTAATGACCTGACCGGGTAACCAGTTTCTTTGCGGATTGGAAATGACAATCTCTACATTAACCCTACCTGTATTGGTACTCGTTGACGGATAAACGTTGGATACTGTGCCTTGACGCGTTTCCTCGTACAACATGACACTGACCTGTTGTCCCTTCTTCCAATCCCTGATTTCACTGTCCGGTACCGGAAGCAGAACCTTGAGTCGATCAATGGAGCCTATGCGATAGACTGCTTGGCCTGAAGCGACTAAATCACCTGTATTCACGATCTTATCTAAAATGACGCCGTTCACAGGAGAGATTAGACGGGTGCGTGAAAGTGCAAGTTCTGCCTGACTCTTGGCGACAAGTGCCTTTTCGTAATTGGCACTGGCTTGTTTTTTGGAAGCCGCAGCCTGTTCACTGGCTGCAAAGGCTTTGGATCTTCCAGCAAGCGCATCTTGAAAGGAAGCCTGAGCGGATTGGTGGTCTTCTGTCGTTGCTCCTTCCAGCAGGAGGGAAAGGGAGTCTTTGGCCTGTTCCAGATCTTTCAGGGCTGCGGTAGCGTTCAGACGGGCACTTTCGTTGTCCGACGCGGTGGCTGCACCTGCTTCAAATAGCTTTTGTGTGCGCTCGCTATCTGTCTTGGCCTTGGTATAAGCGCTTTGGGCCTTATCCACAGTGGCTTGGGCTTGCTGTTTCTCTTGGGCACGCGCCCCCTTGTTGACCTTGCTGACATTCGCGCCCGCGCTCGCAATGCCTGCATCGGCGGATTGGATTGCGGAGGCAGCGGCTTGAAGGTTAGCCTGGGCGTTATCTATACCTGCCTGAGCCTCTTGAATCGAGGCTGCTGCCTGCTCAACCTGAAGCTTGTAGTCAGCGTCATCCAAACGAGCAATAACGGCGCCCTTCTGTACAGCAGTGCCGACAGAGAGAGAGGCACTGGCTACGGTGCCTCCATTTTGAAAAGCCAGTGTGTTTTCCTCATAAGCCTGAAGCGTGCCTGACAAGTTATAGGCAGTATGGAGCGGAGAGGATTTGACGATTGCGGTACGCACAGCGACTGGCTGTGCAGCAGAGCTTAGAGCGGCATCCTCCTTCCCGGCAGAACATCCAGCGATCGCGATGCTCAGGGATAGGGTAAGTATGATGATTGTTCGTTGTTTATTCATGATTATCAATCCTCCCGATGGGTGCATAACATTAGGTTTGAACTAGTTAGTATTATTTGAACTTATAAGTTCATGTGTATTATAGTGTGCTGATTATGCATTCGTCAATTTATAGTTTGTGTTTTATGAAATAGTTAACGGGATTTTCGTAACTTTTGCCTTTATAATAAGTCTATTAACATAAGAGGCTTTTTTTGTTTATTTGATAGAGTTTAGAGTACATGATCGGAAAAGTCCGTTTGAATACAATGAAGATGGGAGAGCTATCATCCATATGTTTTTAGGTAATAGGAAAAAAGGCAATGAGAAAGTAGATGGCAGAGGGATCGTTAAAAGATGGGCTGTTTTGACACTGGCAGGAGTATTGTGGGTTGGACCCGTTGCCGGAACAGGCGCTCTAATTCCGTTAAACGGCTGGATATCTGCACCGATTGCGAGTGCAGCTTCCGGTTCGACTGTAAAGCTGGGGGAAGAAATTATTACTTCCGGTGCAACATTGATGAAATATCGTTTTAAAGGCTCCAAAGGAACAGCGCTGGCGGATATCGTCCGGGTAGACTTGCAAAATCCATACGTTAAGCTGGATGTTATGACCGGGAAAAATGGACAGTTCACAACCCGCCAAAGCACAGGCGGTATGGCAAAAGAAACGGGAGCAGTCGCTGGTGTGAACGGAGATTATTTTAATACCTCCAGCGAGGGTGCTCCGATTGGTGGACAAGTATCGAAGGGTGTATTAATGTCTACTCCATCTGATTTAACGGGGATGTATGCTTTTGCAGTAACCAAGGACGGTTCCCCAATGGTGGAGCAGTTCACCTTTGAAGGCACAGTAAAAGCCGGGGATGGATCAACTTTCCCTTTAGCGGGGATGAATAAGGCCTCGTATTCGCCTGAAACGAGTGGAAGCAGCTACAGCCACTCCAACGCTATGTATATTTATACATCTGCCTGGAAAGCAATTGAGCGGCCGAAAAACAGCTCAACAACGCCTACCGAGGTATTGGTGCAAGATGGTGTGGTTACGCAAATTTCCAACAATGCTACGTTGAATATGACTGTGCCGCAGGACGGCTATATTTTACGTACTCACGGCAAAGCGGCCGATTATGTCAAAGCCCACCTGACAGTAGGACAAACGATAGAAACCAGCTATCATCTTCGTGTCAAATCGACAGGGAGTGAGGTGGACCCTTCCAATCTCCAGATGATGATTGGCGGACACACCATATTGGTGAATGACGGTCAGAAAACTTCCTTTTCCCGCAGTACAACGAGCATAGGCGGGACGCGGGCGCGCACGGCTTTGGGATATTCCCGTGACAAGCGTTACGCTTATGTCATTGCCGTTGAGAAGAACGGGAATAGCGTTGGCGTATCCCTGAGTGAGCTGCAAACGCTGATGAAAGATATTGGTGTCTGGAAGGGTATGAACCTGGATGGCGGTGGCTCCACCACAATGGTGACCCGTGATTTAGGAGATACGACAGCGGGGCTTACGTTCAATACGGAATACGGTACGGAACAACGTAGCGTCGTAAACGGTGTGGGTGTGTACACCAGTGCACCTAAAGGGACGCTCAAAGGCTTCACGATTAAAGGCAATAAAACGCTGCTTATTGGTCAGACCGGAAGCTATTCTTTTAAAGGCTATGACACCTACTACAATCCGTTCGATACCTCAAATGTACAAGTGACATGGAAATCGAGCAACCCGTCCGTGGTGTCGGTGAGTGGCGGGGTTGTGAAGGGGTCGAAACCAGGAACAGCTACGTTGACGGCTTCCAGTGGCTCAGCTAGTGCTACGACCAAGGTTACTGTCCTGGGGGCAGATGAAATTTCATCACTTACCGCAGGCAGTGGGACAGGATCGCTTACGGCAGGAGCTAAAATCGCGGTACTGGTAACTGCAAAGACGAAAGACGGCCAGAGCGTCAGCATTTCGTCAGATGCGCTCAAATGGGAGTTCATCGGCTTTAAGGGAAGTGTTAAGGACAATCAGCTTACGGTAAATACGGTGGATGCGGATGTGAAAACGGGCTATGCCATCGGTCGCTACGATGGTTTCAGCGCGGTCGTCTTCCTGTCTGCTGGCGGGGCTAGCACAAACAACTGGGAGAACTTCGAAAATGTTTCGTATCCGGTTGATTTTACTTCGAATGTAGAAGGCGTTACCGGCACAGCGGCTGTTGTACAAGGAGATGGCGACCATGCCAATTCCAAAGTGCTTGAGCTGAACTACGACATGACGAACGGTAGTGGTAAAATGTATGCCTACGCCCAACTGAACGGTACAACCGGCAAAACGCTTGAACAAGCGGCTACATCCATCTCGATTGATGTTAGAGGAGATAAGAGTCTGAACTGGTTGCGTGCCGAGCTGGAAGATGCCCAAGGCAAAACGGCATATATTGACCTTGCCAAAGTGATCGACTGGAACGGCTGGAAAACCATTAACGTAGACATGAGCGGTTTGAATATTTCATATCCGGCGAAGCTCAAGCGCCTGTATGTAGTCAATGTGGCCGAAGGTCAGGATGAGCGTGCTAAAACGGGCAATGTCGCTTTTGATAATATTTCTTTTAATACACCGGGAACGGTCGGAACCGAAGGACTCAAAAAAGGAACGGCTCAAATGACAATCGGACAAAAGTCAATGACCGTGAACGGAACGCCAACGACCATTGATGCTGCTCCGATGACTCGTGACGGCTCAACGTATGTGCCGATCAAGTACGTGCTGGATGCTTTTGGCGGGCAAGCCAAGTGGAACGCAGGCGATCAGCGGATTACGATTATGCGTGGCGGTGTGCTGATGGATTTAACAGTAGGCAAGAAAGAAGTCGTCCTGAACGGCAAGCGTCAGAGCACGGATGTAGCACCCATTGTGTTAGGTGGTAGGACTTTGGTCCCATTAAGACTCGTGTCTGAGCAGTTAGGAATGACTGTAAAATGGGAACAAGAAACGAAGACCATCACCCTCCAGTCATGATATGGTATGATATATACTTGAAATGCTAGGATTGGAGTAGAACATTTGTGGACTTTCAAGCCGATATCATAGACCGAGTCATTAAGAATGCCATCCAGGTGATGGAGAACAGCAAATATCAGATGTTCGAAATTTTGGACACGGCCCGGACCGAGCTGGTCACGTTAAATCAGGAACTCCAGAGCGTCCTGAAGGAAACGGCGGAAACGATTGAAAAGGTGGACCAGCTGGAAATGAACTATCGGCGGTCCCGTATTCGGCTGACTGAGGTCAGCCGTGACTTTGTCCGCTATTCGGAAGAGGATATCAAGCAGGCTTACGAGAAAGCAACACAGCTTCAGCTCGATGTGATGATCTTTCGCGAGAAGGAAATGTACCTCAAGGCCAGAAGAGATGATCTTCAAAAGCGGGCTAAAAGTGTTGAGGCCTCTGTCGAGCGGGCCGAAACCATCGGTTCGCAGATGGGCGTCGTACTGGAATACTTGTCGGGTGAGTTGGGACAAGTGACGCGGATCATTGAATCGGCCAAAAACCGGCAGTTTATTGGTCTGAAAATTATTTTAGCCCAGGAAGAGGAGCGCAAGCGGATATCCCGTGAAATTCATGACGGACCTGCACAGCTTCTTGCGCATCTAGTGCTTAGGACGGAAATTGTGGAAAGAATGATCGCCAAGCAGGAATTCAAGATGGTTCAGGACGAAATAGTAGACTTGAAGAAACAGGTTCGCTCCAGTCTTGAGGAAATGCGAAAGGTTATTTTCAATCTGCGTCCTATGGCCCTGGATGACTTGGGACTTATTCCGACGCTCCGGAAATATGTGCAGGATTTTGAGGAGAAAACGAAGATTAGAGCGCTTTTTGAAACAAGGGGCAAGGAGCATCGTCTCTCTTCCGCGATGGAAGCAGCCATTTACCGTCTGATCCAAGAAGCTTTGACCAACGTTGCCAAGCATGCTTATCCTACCTATGTGCTTGTTGAGATTACCTATCAGGCGCAGCTTGTAAAAATTGTGGTGCAGGATAATGGTCTGGGCTTTAAGCCAGAGCTTTTTCAGCAGAAAAGTAAAGATCATGGGCATTTTGGTCTGATTGGTATGCGGGAAAGGGTTGAACTGCTCGAGGGGAGAATGGAGATCGAATCAGCTGAGAATCAAGGCACCAAGATAGTGATTCATATCCCAACCAACGTGGAAAAGGGAAAGGAGTAACAACATGGAAAATCAGGAAATTAGTAACGCACCCATTAAAGTTCTCTTGGCGGACGATCATCAGTTGTTCCGTGAAGGGCTTAAACGTATTTTGAATATGGAGGACGACATTGAGGTCATCGGAGAATGTGGCGATGGTATTCAGGTGTTGGAATTCTGTAATGTAGAGAAGCCGGATATCGTTCTGATGGACATTAATATGCCTATTGAAAACGGTGTGGAGGCAACGGAGAAGCTGCGTGAGATGTTCCCGGATGTCAAGGTTATCATTTTGTCCATTCATGATGATGAAAGCTATGTATTCGAGACGTTGCGCAAGGGGGCTAATGGCTACCTGTTAAAAGATATGGAGGCCGAGTCCCTCATTAATGCGATTCGCTCTGTGCATGAAGGATATGCGTTTATTCATCCGAAGGTAACGGGTAAACTCATTCAGCAGCTCCGCCGGATGACGTATCTGAATGAAACCGGGGCTATGGCTGAAGGTCATACGAAGGAAGCTGGCGTGAAGTTCGTCGCAGGTGAAAATAACCCGCTGACCCGTCGTGAGGCTGAAGTGTTGCGCTTAATGGCAGAAGGCAAGAGCAACAAGATGATCGGTGAATATTTATTCATTAGTGAAAAAACGGTCAAAAACCATGTCAGCAGTATTTTGCAAAAAATGGAGGTTGATGACCGGACACAAGCGGTTATTAATTCCATCAAATACGGATGGGTTACGCTGTAAAGTGTAGTCTTTGAAACCCAGTACATAACCGTGACACCTCTTCCTGTTATACGGCATATATTGTCGCTATAGGAGGAGGTGGAACCTTCGTGATGGCTCATTTGGTTTGGATATTGCTTATATATGGTCTGGGAGCCGCAGTCGTGCATCTTATGTATATACGGCAGGCGGTTCAAGCCTATCGCAATGGCGACGATGTGCGCGCGTTATCTTCGGATCAACGGCCGACCCGTTATATTGTCATTACTTCTAATGACGGAGAACGTGTGGAGTGGGTGATGCGTTCATTGAGCATACTTGCCTGGTTACGTCGGAGGCCGCTGCATGTGACGGTACTGGATGATGAATCCGTGGATGATACACTGCCGATCCTTACACGGATGGTGCGTTACAGCCATATGGATGTTTCGGTCATTTCATATCGTTTTTCACCGGGAAACCCGGTTTTACCGAAGTTAGGCGGTGAAAAGCGGGTTGTTATTGACCTCAGAACAGCCAACCCGTTGGTGGATGCTCCACTTGTTCGTTAATGACAAAGTATGGTGGACATTACGGTCGAAACCGGATATAAATGTTTACAAGGAATTGCATATGCAAGATAAAAGGGATTTCGCTGAAATCCGAATGATGTGGAGCACACTTCAGGCTAAGGGCCATGGAAGTGTGCTTTTTTGCTTTTTTGTTGTTAGAAAGAGGAAAATAAACACTTGAGAAGTGAAAGGGTGCCAAATGAAAATTGCGGTATATGTGGTCAGGTATAGAGGGAAATGGGATATCCGCTTATCCGTGGATATTCGAGTAGATATGACATGGTGGTTGAAAGGGAACAAGGGACAGGAGAATGCTGTCGAAAAATGGGTGGTACTGGGGCGAGAGCTTCCGTTGCCTTGGGGCGTAAAGCTGTGTGAAGTGTTCAAGGGATCAACGGATATGAAGCGATGGACAAGGAGGCAATGGTGGCAATACGTTCTCGCACAGCTAAAGGATGAACTGAATTCAGAGTCTGGTGACGTAGCGCAACATTTAACCGGAGGGATCAATGCTATATGCATTTGGGATGGAGCGGAGGGCTGGATTCCTGACTTAGAAAGTGAATGCAGGTGGGAGGGGCAACTGTTTCATCCAAGCAGTAGCATGATGTATGGGGGAGGGAGTGAGGAACGGAGAATAGCAGGAGTATCGTACCTCGGGCAAACAAGGCATTCCAACAGTGAAATTGAAAAACTGGATATGGAGCGTGTGGCACGACAAGCGGATATGCTGGCTGATTTGCTGTCAGGACGCCAGTTGCTCGTTCTGGAAGCTGAAGCGCTCCTGGCTGAGGTGGCACCAGGATTGGAGCGCGTTTGGCGCTTGGCTGCGCAGCTCGCGTACTTGCAAGGTCGACTTAGCTTTGCTGCTGGCCTTGCACCACATGCGCGTCGGCCCGCTACGGGTGATCTCCACTGCAATCGTTGCGGCAGCGGGGCGATGTACCGCACAAGCTGTGCATCGTGCGGGCGCGAGGCGTGCGCCTACTGCGAGACGTGTCTCGCGCTGGGGCGCAGCCGTGAGTGCTCGCTGCTGCTGCGCGGTGCAGCGAAACCCGCCGTGCCGTGCACGGCGGACACAGCCCCGGCCGCGGAGCTCGACCGCTGGGGGCTGAGCCCTGCGCAACGCTCCGCCGCCGAAACGGCGCTGCGCTTTTTGGCCGCACCGCCCGGTGGGGTGCGGGGGCGCTCTCGCCCGGAAAGCCTCTGGCTCCGGGCGGGCGAGCTATTGCGGCGTGGCATGGCAACACGCCGGGGGACAAGCCCTGCTGCTGCGTCGCAGGGGAGTGTCCTTGCCCGCGACAGCAACAGCGGGCATCCTTCACCAACAACTGGCGAAGGCGTGGCAGAGCGGTTTTTGCTTTGGGCCGTGACTGGCGCAGGCAAGACGGAAATGATGTTTCCACTCCTGCAACATGTGCTGGAGCATGGAGGAACGGCGCTTGTAGCGACACCGCGCCGGGATGTGGTACTGGAGTTGGCGCCCCGTTTGGCAATCGCCTTTCCCCATGTAAGCATGGTGACGCTCTATGGAGGCAGTGATGAACGCTGGCAAAGGGGACAGCTGACACTTGCGACAACTCATCAGCTTCTGCGTTATCGTCAGGCCTTTGATCTGGTTGTCATTGACGAGATTGACGCGTTTCCTTATCACAATGATCCTATGCTCGCCTTTGCCGCACAGGCTGTGTGTAAGCCGGAGGGGAAATTCATTTATTTGTCTGCTACTCCACCGCTACTGTTGCAAAAAGAGGCTGCACGCGGCCTATTACCGCACGCCAAGGTTCCCGTTCGTTTTCATCGTCATCCACTGCCTGTCCCATTACGTTTGGAGACTACTCCGGTGAAGCATTGGCTGCAAAAGGGACGACTTCCCGCATGCCTGATTCAACGCTTGTTGGCATCCATACATCGCGGCGCTCAGGTCTTCCTGTTTGTGACACGAATCTCACATATTCAATCTCTAGTAGAATTGTTGATCAGACGCTTGCCTGATATCCCAATTGCGGGCACTTCATCCCAGGATGAAGAACGAAGCGCTAAGGTGCGTTCCTTTCGAGCAACTGAAATACGTGTACTGGTCACAACCACTATTTTGGAGCGCGGAGTGACGGTTCCGCGGAGTGATGTGTATGTACTGGACGCGGATAGCAGCCTTTTTGATGAAGCCTCTCTGGTACAAATGGCTGGTCGAGCAGGAAGGTCGAAGGATGATCCATGTGGAAGCGTCGTTTTCACATCACCCGAATGGACACGCGGCCAAAAGAGGGCGATTAGACAAATTAAGCGCATGAATACACTAGCGCGAAAAAAGGGCTATTTACAGGAGGTGAGACATTAAATGCACAAAATAAAAAAAAGTTTTTTTGGAAATGTGAAACCTGATACAATATTGACACGTAAACTACCAAGAACGGTGCATTCTGTATGAAAATGATGCACAGAACCCAACTTTTTTTGAATTGGCTACTTCAGCGTCAGTTAGAAACGTGTATCGCTTGTGGAATTCACACTGGGAGTTTTTCCAAGTTTCCCAGGATTTGTACCTCTTGTTCGGCTCAAATTCCTTGGATTCACAACATCCGATGTGTTCATTGTGGACGCCCGACATTTTGTACTGATTGTGTAAGGCCTGACCGGGAAGCACGCTACTATGTGTGTAATCGGAGTGCGACTAGCTATACGCCTATTATGAGAGAATGGATTGGGCAGTTTAAGTATCGCGGAAATGAAAAGTACGGTCCTCCGCTCGGCGAGATGATGCATCGGGCTTATCAGGCTATGAGGCATGAGTTTGCTGGTCGTGAACATTTTCGTTTCAATCAGGCTCTGCGGAGCGTGAATTTGGTGACATGTGTTCCAGTAAGCGAGACACGATTGACAGAGCGAGGTTTCAATCAGGCTCAAATTTTGGCAGAGGAGCTTGCCAGGCGGAATAAACTGCCCTTTTTACCTTTACTTGCTCGTCCACAAGATACTGGCAAACAGAGCTTCAAAACAAAAAAAGAACGCACAGACACGATGTACAATGCGTTCTCTGTTGTGTCAGGTATGACGGAGTTAATTAAGCATTTTATTTTAAACGCTGAGTCTCAAACTAAAATGGAGAATCAGAAATGCGTTACTGTTTGGCTGGTGGACGATATTTATACGACAGGCAGCACTTTACAAGCGTGTGCGCGTGTTTTAAGGAAAAAGGCATCCGAAGAGGGAATACATATGACCATTTTTTGCCTGACTTTGGCAAGGTCATAAGCCCGAATTTTATGTCCCTTTACGAGAGTTTTGGTTTGAAACTAGGAAAAAAAGTTCATAACGTTCCGAGAAAAACTCGAATGCTAGAGCAGAGAAGCCTTTTAAACCGCACGATAAGCAAGATTTGACAACGAGATAGAGAGAGGTATATAATAAAAATATAGACACAAACAAAAAGTAAGGAAGTGAGGGATGAAAACAGAATATTTTAATTTAGAGGTTGATTTATTTGGAAAATAGGAGTACAATTTCTATCTGTTGATAGCTAACATGGTTTGGTAATAAATGATTAGCTAACGACAACAGAGCGGACATTGGGAGTGTCTCGCTCAGTAGTAAAGCAGTTAATTAAAATTTGGCTTAAAAAAGAGGAGAGAAAAAATCATGAAAAACGTAATGAAAAAAGTAGCAGTATCTAGTATGTTGGCAGTAAGTTTAGGTGCAGTATCTCTGTTGAGCCCACTTGCTACAGGTCAAGTATCCGCCGCACAGTCTGGTTCTGAGTATGAAAAACAACAAGCAGAAGACCAATTGATGAGAGAACAACAAGAAGCAGCACAAAAAGCATTTGAAGCTAAAGTTTTTGGAATTGAAACAACTGAAAATGCTACGACTACAACACCGGCTCAACCAGCTACTGAGAACAACAATCAAGCAACTACAGCGCCGACTAATACAACGGGAACCCCAGCTACTGTAAATACAATCACAGTAAGTGTTCAAGATGGCGATACGCTGACTTCCATTGCTGAAAAATACGGTGTAACTGTTGAAGAACTGCTTAAAATTAACAACCTGATTAAAGTAGGCCAAGAACTGCAAGTTCCGCAAGCAAACACTAATAAATAATTCATTATAAATTCATAATAAAATATTTTTATTAAACCAAGTGTTTGACTACAGTATACGGGAAGGCCTCTATTAAAACAATGCTTTTTTGAATAATTATTTGTGGAATAGCTTGTTTTTTTGGACTGCAAATTTTCAATGTTGCGTCTACACTTATCTTCAGATAGATTTTAAGCTGGGATGATGTTAGTCGCATTGATATAATGAATACCCACACTCCATGTGCGGAGCGTTCGTATGGGCGCCGTTCCCCCGGATTTGTAGCAGTTACTTGGTGGCATTCGGGGCACAGGTGAACATGAATTCTTCTGAGGATTGTTTCGCCCGGTTTTTCCCTCATCTTGATTCGTATATTTACTCCATTTATAATCATATACAGCTATTTTAATTATAGTGAGGCGCTATTCCCGAAATAACCGGAATGGCGCTTATTTTATTTTAATCTAAAAACCTGAACGTTGTATGACGATAAATAGACACATGCAATAGGATTGATCTGGCAGAAATCATTTGTCTCCTTAGGTTACATACGAATTGCATATCATTATATATATGTAAGAAAAATTTTAATGTTAGGTTATGGCCCATTAGCTGGTGTGGGATTTAAATGCTTGGTTTTTCTTGTTGCGTTTCTTAATACAGAGTACATTAGAATTCTGTACCTTTATTATGATATCGTACAAAATGTGCAATTGTGTAAAATCTATCACTCTTTTTTTAAAATATTCGCTAGACGAGGCTCTTAGGTATAAGGTAATGTAAGGATACACTAATACGAGACCGGAAACAGGAAAGGGGCGCTGCAGAGCATGAACTTGGATAACTGTCCTCGCTGTGGAAAGCTGTTTATTAAGAACGTCAGGGGAATCTGTCAGAACTGTATTAAAGAAATTGAAATTGAATACGAACGTTGTGTCAAACATATACGTGAAAATAAGGGCATTCATATGCATGAGCTTTCAGAGGCTACTGAGGTATCCGTAAAGCAAATCACAACATTTATACGTGAGGGACGTATTTCCATTGCTAATGCGCCCAATATGACGTATCCTTGCGAGGTATGCGGGATACCGATTCGTGAAGGGCATATGTGCGATTCTTGTCGAACACGTCTGACTAAAGACCTGCATCAGGCTGTACGCGAAAGTAGTAATCAGGATCAAAGTAATAATATGGGCTCAGGTACCTACAGCGCGATTGATAAACTTCGTGGAAAGTAGTACAGGGGAATTAAAAACGCATTCAGCTATTCAAAAAGTTTCAAATACCGCCGATAATCTTTATAGAGCTTATCGGTTTTTTTATTTTTAGCAACCATGCACAAAATAAAGAAGTAAGGCATAATACGAACCATGTTCGACGCTATGTCGTCTGATACATTCTGACCATATCAAATAACTAAGGAAGGTGGAAGTTATGAAAATTAACGAGACCAACCGCATCGGAGCTATTAATCCATATCAGCGAAATATTGAAACAGGACGTCAAGAGGAACAAAAGAAATCCCGCCGCAAGGACGAGGTTTCGATTTCTCCGGAAGCAATGGAAATGCTGAACCGCAGCAGTGATGCAGACCGCGTTAAAAAGATTCAGGAGCTTAAGCAGCAAGTAGCTTCTGGAACCTATCGTGTGGATGCCGATAAGATTGCAGAGAAGCTGTTACCTTACTTCAAGCAATCTTCTGAAAGCTAGGTGAAGGAATATGCCTTTAGAGCGTTTGATTGATGTGCTGGAGCAGCTTGAACAAAAACATCTTATCTTGTTGGAACTGGCGCATAGTAAAAAAAAGATTGTCATGGAAAATGATATGGACAGCCTAGTTCAGCATTTGAGCCAGGAGTCCAGACTCCTTAAACAGGTAGAACAGCTGGAGGAAGCTCGTATGGAGGTTTCATATGAGCTTCTTCGTGAACGTGGTATTAAGTCTCTGCTTAATTTGACTATAACCGAGCTGGCGCGTCTTGTCTTTGATCCTGAAGATAAGAACAAACTCCTGAGTGTGCAGAGCCGCTTATCCCACACCCTTTCAGAATTAAAGGAAATTAATGCGATCAATCAAAAGCTCATCGAGCAATCGTTGGTGTTTATTGACTACTCGTTAGATCTACTTGTAGGCCGTCCTAATCAGGAGATGACTTATATGCACCCGGATCAGAAAAGTAATCAACTCGCACGACCTGGATTGTTCGACACTAAGGCTTGAGCCGAGGAGGAAAATAGAGTGCCATCCACATTTCATTCCATAGAAACAGCTAAAAGAAGCCTTTTTACACAAACGGCAGCTTTAAATACAACAGGACATAACATAGCTAATGCCAACACAGAGGGCTATACACGGCAAACGGTTAAGATGAGAGCTTCTATCCCAATGGAGGCTTATGGTATTAACCGTTCAAATGTGCCTGGTCAGTTGGGAACAGGTGTTGAATTTGATGCTATTGAACGCATTCGTGAGAAGTTCTTGGACAGTCAGTATCGCGGAGAAAATACTGAGCTGGGCAGTTGGACGATTCGAAGTAACACACTTGATAAGCTACAACAGATTATGAATGAGCCGTCTGACACAGGGATTCGAAAGGTGTTAGATAACTTTTATAAATCTTGGTCTGACTTAAGCAAAGACCCGGAAAGTGTAACCGCACGAACTATTGTTAAAGAAAATGCGCTTGCGTTGACTGATGCAATGAATCATATGAGTAAACAGTTAAGTAATTTATCTGCGGATTTAACCTCGAATGTGGAGGCTAAGTCTAGCGAGCTACAAAGTTATGTGAATTCCATAGCGGACCTGAATCAATCAATTACTAAAATTGAAGGCTTAGGAGATAACGCGAACGATCTTCGTGACCAGCGTGATTTGATTGTCGATAAAATTTCAAAAATCGTTAATGTGACGGTGACTGATACTGATCAAGGCTACAATGTTAATATGGGTGGTCAAGCATTAGTAACTGGGTTTGCACCGACTACTGGAATTAACGGCGCTTTTTTACAAGCTGCTTTTGCCTCCAATGATTTACAAGGTGGAGAAGCACATGGAATGATCATTTCCAGAGATCAATTTGTAGCAGATTATACTGCACAAATGGATAACCTCGCCAACACATTGGCAAACGGTGATATTTCTGTAACGCTACCTAAAGGCTCAGTATTGCCAGAAGGCACTGTACTGAACGGAGTGACTTATACAGGGACCAACCGCACACTTCAATCGGATTTAACAGTTACGGTTAAAGGTCTTAATGGTCTGCATCAACTGGGTTATACCCAAGAGGATAAAGATGCTAACGGTAATATGGTTGCAGGTAAACCTTTTTTTGTAGCTTCAAATAATGGCGGGACGATAACGGCAGGCAACATCACGTTAAATACTGTTATAGCCGATAATCCTAACGCCATTGCAGCATCCCTTCGTGTAATAGGTACTGCTCCTACTGAGGAATTGGTTAAAGGTAATAATACATTGGCATCCCTGATGGCCAATTTAAAATTAAACAGTTTCACTTCTGTTTCTACGGGGAATACGGCTACTATTGATAGCTTTTTCAGTTCTATGGTTGGTCAGTTGGGTATAGAGGCTCAAGAGGCGACAAGACAGACGCAAAACTCGACAGCCCTCGTATCTCAGGTGGAAACTATGCGCCAATCCGTGAGTGGTGTTTCACTGGATGAAGAAATGTCCAATATGATCAAGTTTCAGCATGCTTACAGCGCCGCTGCTCGGTTTATGACCACATTCGATCAATTATTGGATAAATTAATTAATTCCACAGGTGTAGTGGGAAGATAAGAATGGGGATTAAATATCTTATGTTTTTATACAAGGGTATTTAATTACGGAGGGGTATAATTATGCGAGTTACTAACAATATGCTAAGCTCACAGCTTTTGCTGAATTTAAATCGAAATTCTGAGCGTATGAATAATACGCAGAACCAGATGTCTACCGGACGCAAGCTGAACAAGCCCTCTGATGATCCTGTAGGTATTACGTATTCCTTGAGGTATCGATCTGAATTATCTTCAAATGAACAATACCAACGGAACGTAGACAGCGCGGTGTCGTGGCTTGATTTTAATGATACGGTGATGGATCAGACGGGCCAAATTATGCAGAGAGTACGGGAGCTGACGGTCCAGGCTTCTACAGGAACCAATCCACAGTCTGCTCTTGACAGTATTAACAAAGAAATTGGTCAGCTTAAGGAACAGATGATTGATGTTGTGAACAGCCAGCTGAACGGTAAATATATATTTAATGGTCAAACCTATGACAAGAAACCATACGACCTTCCTTTGAATGCTGATAATACGCATGATACATCTGGAGCAGCGTCCATTGTTACGGATACAGGAAATGTTAATTTTATAGTGGGTGAAAATGTTGCCTTGCCCATTAATGTTACTGGTAATGAAGTCGTAGGAACAAGCACGGATACCGATAATTTATTTACTATTTTTAATCAGTTATCTGCAGCTTTGGCAAGTGGTGATATTAAAGCAAGCGGGGATCAATTAGCTAATATTGATTCACGGGTGGATAAAATGCTGAAGGTCCGGTCGGAAATGGGTGCTAAATCCAACCGTGTTGAGCTGATGCAAAGCCGTTTAAGCGATCTGGAAGTGAACTTAACGGACTTGCAATTGAAAACGGAAGATGCAGATTACGCCGAGCTTTTAATGAATTCCAAGATTCAAGAAAATATTTATAATGCATCTTTATCAGCGGGAGCGAAGATAATATCCCCATCATTAATGGATTTCTTAAGGTAGGCTAAGGAGGGGATATAGTGGCCATCATTCCGATGCTTCAAATCCGGCAAACTCCGGCTATCCTGCATATTGATGCAGACCCAGGGCAGTATTCGATTCGACAGCCTTCGGCTGATATGGAATTAACAACACGTCGTGCTCAACTGGAAATTCACCAGTACAAGCCACAGCTTACTATAGATCAAAGCGCGGCCTACTCTGCATATAACGGGGGTAATTACCTTGAGATGAATAATCGAATTTATTCAGGGTTGCCGCAAATATTTTTACAGGCTCTTGCACATAAAGTGGAGCAAGGCAACCGAATGGCGGCGATTCATATTCCTGGGAATACAGTAGCCAATGTTTTTGGAGAGGATACAGAAACTCATGTTCTTCCTGAATTCAGGGGGGCTGCATCCATGGATAATGTGGATATTCATGTTGAAACGCGTGCACCTGATATTACATATACACCTGCTGTATCGGAAATGCATGTGACCGTTAATCGTCCCGAGATTGAGTATACCCGGGGGAAACTGGAGATTTATATGCAGCAGTATCCATCAGTGGCCTATATTCCGCCTGAAATTGATGTCGCGATGTAAAATAAGTTAAGGTTATAGAGGAGTTGTTCAAGCCGTCTATAGCCTTTTTTTTGTAGCAAAATGTATAAATCTGATTAAATATTGGAGGAATATTTGTGATTATATCCACATCTATTTGGGGTGACATTGAAGTTAATGAAAAAGAAGTATATCGTTTTGAAAAAGGAATTCCGGGGTTTGAGGAGACGATTGAGTTTGTGTTGCTTGATCAAAACGAGGCACCCTTTTACTATCTCCAGTCCCTTCAGCAGAAAGAACTATCTTTTGTCTTAGTGGACCCTTTTATTTTTTATCCTGAATACGAGTTCGAACTGCCGGATAGTGAAACGGAAGAACTGGAGATTGGATCTAATTTAGTCGTTCGCAGCATACTAACATTACATGAGCAGGTAGAAAACTCAACGATCAATCTATTGGCACCATTGGTATTCAATCCAGATAATAGGCAGGCCAAGCAGGTTATTTTGCACCAGACCACATATCAAACGAAGCATCCATTGCAGCCCACCAAGGAAGACGAAACCATCCGTTCAAAGGAAGGTGAATAATCATGCTGGTACTTTCGCGTAAGAAAGGTGAATCCATCATCATACAGGATCACATTGAGGTTACCGTGCTCGGAGTAGAAGGGGATACCGTCCGTATAGGGATTTCAGCGCCCAAGCAGATGGATATCTTCCGTAAGGAGATATATTTGTCCATTCAAGAGTCCAATCGTGAATCCGCAGCCCATACACAGTCGAATTTGGATGCTTTGCGAAGCTTGATAAATAAAAATAACGAAAAATAAAAAAAATCCTAAAATGCTATTAAAAGATCGGCGAGATTGTCGATATATATAGTACAAGCTATTACGGAGGGGCGGCCGACTTCAACGAATAGCTGTAACAACAATAAACCACATGGATGTGGGACATTTACCTTCAGGGAGGAAATTAAAAATGATTATTAACCACAATATCGCTGCAATGAACACTCACCGTCAATTGAATGCAAACACTGCTAACACGAACAAAGCAATTGAAAAATTGTCTTCCGGTCTTCGTATCAACCGTGCTGGTGACGATGCTGCTGGCTTGGCAATTTCCGAAAAAATGCGTGGTCAAATCCGCGGTTTGGATATGGCTTCCAAAAATGCTCAAGATGGCATTTCTTTGATCCAAACAGCTGAAGGCGCACTGAACGAAACACACAGCATTCTGCAACGTGTTCGTGAATTGTCTGTACAATCTGCGAATGATACTAACACTGATGTTGACCGTAAAGAACTTCAAAAAGAAGTAGCAGAATTGACAACAGAAGTAAATCGTATTTCTACAGATACAGAGTTCAACACTAAAAAACTGCTGGACGGTGCTGGAGTCAGCAATGCAGTATTCCACATTGGTGCTAACATCGACCAAAATATTAAATTGTCTATTGGAAACATGGGAGCTGCATCGTTAGGAATTGATACAGTAAACATCGACACGCAAACAGGCGCTAACGCTGCCATTTCTGTATTGGATGCAGCTATTACAAAAGTATCCTCTGAGCGTGCTAAACTGGGTGCAAACCAAAACCGTTTGGAACACACAATTAACAACTTGGGAACCACTTCCGAGAACCTGTCTGCTGCTGAATCCCGTGTTCGTGACGTAGACATGGCTAAAGAAATGATGAACCAAACGAAAAACAATATTCTTGCTCAAGCTTCCCAAGCTATGTTGGCTCAAGCAAACCAACAACCGCAAGCAGTTCTTCAATTGCTTCGTTAAGTTTAATAGAACAATTGAAAAAGGCTATAATATCCTTAGACTATCGAGAACCTTCATCTTTTTTAGATGAGGGTTTTTTCTTTTTTTTATGCCTTCTAAACTAATTACTCATCTAAATATGACCGATATAAGGAGTAACGATAACTATTTTTTAGTGAGAGGAAATTCTGATATATGTATAAAACAATTGCATTATGTATGATTGTAAAAAATGAGGAACAGTATTTAAGAAGATGCCTAGATAGTGTGAAGGACAAAGTGGATCAAATCATAATCGTAGATACAGGCTCGACCGATGCGACGGTGGATATAGCGAAAGAATATACAAATGAAGTTTATAACTTTAAATGGGTTAATGACTTTTCTGCTGCGAGAAATGAAGCGATTAAATATGCGACATCAGATTATATTTTGATTATGGATGCAGATGAATATTTGGATGAGAGCTCAGACCTAAAAGCGGATGTAAGTTCAGAATGTGATTATTATTTCCTGAAAGTTCATAACTTTTTTTCTCAGGGTCAAAAAATAGAGCATACCTCTATACGACTTTTTGCTAATTCTAAGGGATTGTTTTATCGCAATCGGCTGCATGAGCATTTGAATAATTTAGACGAGGATAAGAAGGCATTTACAAGCGATTTTGGAAAATCGTATCTTTTCCATACAGGGTACACAGATGAAATGATGCAAGACAGAGATAAACAAAAAAGAAATTTACCTTTAATGCTACAGGAAGTAAAGGAAAATCCCAATGCTTATAATTTGTTTAATATGGGCAGAACCTATAAGTGGGTTGGGGAGCACGAAAAGGCTATACAATATTTTAAAAAGGCGTATCCATTAAGTACTAATTTAATTATTGTGTCTGATCTTTTGACCAATTTAAGCCACTGCCTAGTTTCTTTAAAAAGAGAGTTTGAGGCTTTACAGATACTTAATGATGCTACTGCTCTGTATCCCAATGAAACAGATTTACGTCACACGCAAGCGCTTGTGTTCTCGGAGGTTCATTACTATAAAGATGCTATAGCAACACTAGAAACATGTTTACAACTCGGAGATCAAGGAATAACAATAACGGAGGGCAATGGGGGATTCATGGCATATTATAGATTGGCAGAATTGCATGAGAAAAATTATCGCCTTTTGCTAAGCTATGAGCATATCGTTGAATGCGTTCGAATAAAAAAAGACTTTTTGGCTGGAATCGCAAAGTATTTTGAGATTGTGACCATGGCCAGTATCCCACTGACTGATGTTTATCAGAATTTTAATCAGATATATCGTATCTCAGCCATTAAAGAGCTTAAGGTTTTACTTGAAGTGCTTTATGCTTTACGGCATCCTATATTGAACAGATATCTCAGTGACTATAAAGTTAATCCCGAAGATAATGTTCTGGTGGTAGCAACTCAGTACGATAAGCAATATGACAAAGCAAAATCAATGTGGTTAGGAATGGAAAATATTGATGCGGAGAATGGTGAAGATATTTTGCTACTTGCACTAATTCTCAAGGATTCTGAGCTTTTCGAATTATCCAGATCTTATTTGAATTTAAGTGTAAAAGAAGCAAAAGTGCTTCGAAGCATTATTATGAACCACGAAATAGATACACCGAAATTTACAACATACTTGGAAAATACACTAGAAAAACTAGTTGATCGCTTGTTAGTACTCCAAGAGTATGAGATTTTTCAATGTATTTTAGAGTATATTTGGTTAGGTTCTTTAGAACTTAAATACAATACTTTAGAAAAAATGATCAGGTTTGGTTTTAATGAAGTAGCTATTGACCTTTTAGTTAAATTATTAGAGGTTAATCCTACTGATGAGAAAATAATAAGATTATTGGGAGATGCTTGTTTTAATTCTGGTTATGTGGAAGATGCACAGCTTCTTTATACAAAGTTATTAAATCTTTCCCCTGAATATAGCTCTTATGAAAGAAGCTATCGTTTGTACGAGCAATTAGAAGATAAGGAAATGATGAAGAATATTGTTGATAGTATCAAAAATAAATTTCCACTTTGTTTGTGGGTTCATGAAATAGCTAACTAAGGAAGGTGAGGGAAATGAAAGTTAGAGTTGCTGTCATTGGTACAGGTAATATGGGTCTTCATCATATACGGAATTTATACCATAATCCTAATGTGGATTTAGTTGGCGTGGTAGATATTGATGAAGAACGAATAAAGCAGGCGCAAAAATTTTTTAGTGTGGAAGGGTTTAAAGATTACAGAGAACTTCTAGGAAAAGTTGATGCAGTAAGTATAGTAACACCAACAAGTACGCATTATGAGATTGCTAAGTTTTTTCTCGAAAATCGTGTAAATGTTCTTTTGGAAAAGCCCATTACTCAAGAGATCCGCGATGCTGAGATGCTTATTGAAATATCAGAGAAAACGGGTAGTCGACTGGCTATTGGGCATATTGAGCGTTTTAATCCTGTCATGACAGAATTGAAGAAGCTACTTAATGGTAAAAAGCCTGTCTATATAGATATCCATCGGGAGAGCCCTTTTGATCCTCGAATCTTTGATACAGATGTGATATCTGACCTTATGATTCATGACATTGACTTAATATATTATTTGCTCAATGAACCTGTACAGGTTATATCTGCCCAGGGCGTATGTGTTCATTCTGATAGGAATGATTTAGTAAATGCACAACTTATAAGTCGAAGCGGTGTTCTTATTAGCATAACTACGAGCCGCGCTACTGAGCAAAAAATAAGGTCATGGAGAATCATTATGCCCGAAAAGTTAATTGAGGCAGATCTTTTAGAGCGTAAGCTCTATCTAACCCGTAGAACATCAGTAGGAGTGGACTTATTTCAAACAGGTTTTGATCATAAATATACACAGGAGCAGATTACTGCGAAAGTTTTAGTTGCTAATCATGAGCCGTTGCATATGGAAATAAATGATTTTATTAAGTCTATACAAACCGGGGTTGCCCCCCAAACTGGCGGAATTGAAGGTCTTCAAGCCTTAAAAATAGTAAAAGAAATTCAAAAAGCGACAACAGGGGTTTCGAAATCGTGGGAATTACAAGAACAGGAGCTGAATATAACGATATGAGACATATTTCTATAGCAAAGCCGTCGATAGGAACAGAAGAAATTGAAGCCGTAACTCGAGTTTTGGAAAGTGGACAGTTAGCTCAGGGAGAGACGGTTTACCAATTTGAGAGAGAGTTTTCAGAGCATTTTGGCTATACAGGGTCAGCAGCGGTTGCCAATGGTACTGCAGCTTTGCATGTTGCCCTATTGGCTGCAGGTGTAAAGCCAGGAGATAAGGTTCTAACTACTCCATTCACCTTCGTAGCAACTAGTAATGCTATATTATATTGCAATGCAGTCCCTGTTTTTGTAGATGTAGACGAGGCCAGTTTTAATATTTCACCGGAAGCTATACGTAAGGCAGCCAATGATTTTCCCGAGGCAAGATATCTTCTGCTTGTTCATTTGTTTGGACAATCTTGCGAAATGGACAAAATAGCTGAAGTAGCTAAAGAATTTAATTTAACTATTATTGAAGATTGTGCTCAAGCCCATGGTGCAACTTATCAATCCAAGCCAGTAGGTACATTTGGATGTGGCGGCACGTTTAGCTTTTATCCTACCAAGAACATGTCTACTGGGGAAGGGGGAATGATTGTTTCTCAGGATACGCAGTTCTTGGATACTAGTAAATTACTAATCAATCATGGTTCAAAACAAAGATATGTGCATGAAGTACTTGGCTATAATTATAGAATGACTAATATTGCGGCAGCTATCGGTATTGAGCAACTCAAAAAAATTGATCAAATGAATTCTGCTCGCAGAAAAAATGCGGAATATTATTTCTCCAATATACACAACAATCTGGTTACATTACCATTTGTTCATGAGTATTCACATCATGTGTTTCATCAATTCACAATAACGACTACTTATAGAGATCAACTCGTAAGCTATTTAACTGAAAAAGGAATTGGGACGGGCATTCATTATCAATTACCAGTCCATAAGCAATTGCACATAAAAGAGTACTTGGCATCTGTTAAACAAAAGCAGTATTCATGTCCTACAGCAGATAAACTATCAGAGCAGGTTCTGTCTATTCCTGTGAATCCTGCACTGTCTATGGAAGACCTTGAGTATGTGGTTCAGACAATTAATAACTTTTCTGTATAACTGAAATTTAGTATGGTAGGGTGATCTTAAATGGAAATTGAATTACGTATGGACCCCATATTGTTATCTTCTATAGCGGAACAATTTAATTGCAAAGTTTTAGGGGACGATATTCTTATCTCGAAATTTGGTAATTTATCCAGTAGGACAAATATGCCTCAAATGCAGCTAAGTTATACTAATTCAGAAGTGTATGCAGAACAATTTAATAAATCTAATATTGGAGCCTGCATTGTTCATAGCTCCTTTGTAAAGTTGAAATCATGCAGTTTAGCAAAAAGTTACTTAGTAACTGATGAAAATCCTGAGCAGTTGTTCTATCGTATTTTCATGTATTTTGTTCATGAAAATACATTTCAAGTTATAGAAGAACGAAGAGGAGCTAATATTTTTTTAGCGAAGACAGCGGTGATTGGAGAATCAGTCGCTATTGGGGATGATTGTGTAATAATGGATAACGTGGTCATCATGCCTAACACTGTTTTGGGTGATCGGGTCGTTATAAAACCCAATACAGTTATAGGTGGAAATGGATTTCAAGTGAAAGATATAGGTGGAAAGAGGAAAGTTATTCCGCATGTGGGTGGTGTCTATATCTCTGATGATGTTGAAATTGGATCATGTGTGACGATCGATAAAGGTCTATTTGGAGAGTTCACAACAATTGGTAGTGAAGCAAAAATAGATAATCATGTATATATAGCGCATTCTACTTGTATTGGCAAGAGAACGATGATTGCTGGGGGAGTAGTGGTAGCAGGAGGGGTATCCATAGGTTCAAATGTATGGTTGGGTATACAGGTTTCAGTAAACCAACTTTTGACTATTGCGGATTATAGCTATGCAGGAGCTCATGCAGCTATAGTGAGGTCAGTGAGAGCTCATCAGAAGATAGTTGGTGTTCCAGCAAGAGCAATCGGATGGTTATGTACTTGTGGAAATGATTTATATCCAGCAAAAGAACCTTCAGTCTGGATTTGTCCCCAGTGTGAAAGTCACTATATGTTAAATGATAGTGGAAATATGAATAAACAATAGAAACTACAAGTTAAAGAATAGGATAAGTCTTAAGGAGATGAAGGATTATTACTACAAAAAATGGTATTGATATAATCGATCATTATAGCGATATTGAGAAACTAAATGTACTTAGAAATGAAATGGTTGGACTGAGTAGTGATGAAGAAATATTTAGTTGTATTAATATCCTGGTTGAATTCATTATTGGAAGCCAAAAATATTTAGTGTATCAAGAGTTCGAACAACTAACGGAGAGGGCCACTACATTTATTGAGTATTGTAATGGTGAGTATACACGAGAAGAAATGATCTCACTCTATCAAGGAGTTATATTTAAATGCAGTGAGTTTTATCAAGTTCTAAAAAATGAACATCGAATCAATGTTTATTTTTTAGGACAAGATAATCAAAATATTATAAGCAAATGTTTCCATGAAGAAAATACAGTATTCAAAGGGTTTTTCTCAAATGATAAAAGTTCATTACCTTTTTTAAAGGGAATGGTTGAGAAACCAGAGGCCAAATATCATGTTTTGATTCAAAATGTGGATGATATAAGTGAAGAACTAGCTGGTTTGCTAGCTAGTTTTGACGAAGTCATTAGTTATAAAAAATTGGTCCAGGAATTGATTGGTAATTTTGTGAGTCGGAAATATTATAGTAATTATGACTACTACTATTTATCCAAAAATATTAAGGAAAATACTGATTCAGAAATTTTAGCAGCAGGATCGTCTTATTCAATGTTTGGGCTTAGTGAACGCAGTTTTGATAAAAGTGTTTTGAATTTGTCTCTTGCTTCTCAGGATCTTTACTACAGTCGTAAAATCGTGAAAGAGGCCTTGAAGTATAGTCGAAAAATCAAATACTGTATTATAGGTATGTCCTACTACAGTTTTCACTATGATCTATCCAGAAGTAAAAAAGAAGCTGTGAATAGGATTAACAAGGTCTATTATCCTATTTTTAAGGATTCCCACCATTTCGAAGTAAAAGATAGTGTTACCTCATCTGATATGAATTTTGATAATAATTTAAGCTTTTTATATCATATTATATTCAATAAAATTAAATTAGACAAAACTATTGTTGATGCAGTAATTGTACACGATTCATACTTTAATAATAATATTAACAGAGAATTGTTCAGCTTACTCGGGAATATTAGATTGGAAGACATGGATCTGTCGCAAAAGGTAGCAGTAGGTCAACAAAGAGCAGAACAACATAATCAATTATTAGTCCATAATGAAACTGTAAAAGAGAATACTAATGTTTTGAAAAATCTTATCAATTATTTAAACGAAGAAAGGATAACTCCTGTCGTTGTGGCGTTCCCTGCGACGGAATATTACCAAAACTTTTTTGATCCCGAATTTAAAGCTGTTTTCTATGAAGTTATGAATAGTCTGGCTAATACGCACATATTTAAGTTAGTCGATTTATTTGATTCAGATGACTTTGTTGAGTCTGACTTTTTAGATATGGACCATCTTAATGAAAAGGGTGCTATTAAGGTTACCAATATGCTGAATATAGTATTAGATAGTCTTTAATATACTATTATAGTTTTATATTCTTCACAATATACTCTAAACAACCGATAAAATAATAAATAGGCCATCGGAGGTTGGAAGAATGAATCTGCAATTTTCGGTTTCAACGAATCAGATGAATGGACAGGCGAACGGTGTGTCTCAAATTAGTGAAGGTTCCACTGCTGGTAACAAAACAATTGAATCATTAGTAACTGCCATTAAAAGTGGATCAGCTTTAACTAAATTGGAGCAGCAGGGGGTTGCTATTCCTCTTGGAGAAGAGCAGCTTATCCGTGCTATAGACCGCGCAGTCAAAGCTCTTCAGGGGCCCACAACCACGTTGGAAATGAGTGTGCATGAGAAGACACATCAGATCTTGGTCAAAGTTCTCAACAAAGATACAGGTGAATTGATTCGAGAAATCCCACCTGAAAAGACTTTGGATTTAGTAGCAAAGATGATGGAAATTGCAGGAATTCTTATTGATGAAAAAGTATAAGGAGGTAATGAAATGCGTATAAACGGTTTCTCAGGAATGGATATAGACAGTATGGTCACATCAATGATGACTGCCAAAAGAGCTCCTTTAAACAAACTGAATCAGCAGAAACAGACATTGGAGTGGACACGTGATAGCTATCGTGAATTAAACACCAAAATTGTACAATTTAGTCAAAAAATGAAGGATATGAACCAGTCAGCTGCTATGAACACTCAAAAATCGACGTTAACTGGTAATACAACGGCTATTAAAGCGGAAGCTAATGCTGATGCTAGCTCTACACCTATGTCTGTAGTCGTTAACAAGTTAGCAACAAAGTCCAATATGCAAACCTCAACAGGCCTACGTACTGCCGGAAGCAGCACGGCAGATGCTACTAAAAATACAACATTGGAGCAAATTGCAGGTGGGAGTGCGTCAGATACTTATGAGTTAAATATCAATGACAAAACAATCACTTTTCTTAAAACTGATACAATATCTGCAGTGATCGGTCGTATCAATTCAGAAGGGGCGAACGTAACAGCAACCTTTGATGAAATCAGCGGTAAGTTCTCCATTACAGCTAAAGACTATGGGGATAGCAATAATATTAAATTAACAGGTGCGGACAAGCAGGTTAAAAGCAGTACGCTCATGGATTTATTCCAAATTAGTTCTACAGATGTAAAGGGTGCTGAAAAGGGAGAAGTTATAGTAACGAATACTGCGGATTCGAGTTCTAAAACTTATAATCCTGATAAGAACTCCCTTGTCGTTAATGGAGTGTCGCTGACTCTGTTAGAGACCACGGGAACCACTGGACCTGCCAAAATAACAACCCAATCAGATCCAACAAAAGCTATGGAGACCATTAAATCTTTTGTGGATACTTATAATGACCTATTAAGTACATTTAATACTAAACTAAGTGAACAAAAGTACCGTGACTTTCCTCCATTGACAGCAGACCAGAGAAAAGACATGAAAGAAGACGAAATTAAACAATGGGAAACAAAGGCTAAGAGTGGTCTTCTTAAAAATGACTCTATTATAAGTTCTGCTGTTTCATCTATGCGCATGACTATTTCTAGTAAATTAGGGGACTTGAGTTCAGTTGGTATAACCACAGGTCAATACTACGAAAATGGTAAGCTACAAATTAATGAAGAGAAGCTGAAGGCTGCTTTGACGACAGATCCCGATAAGGTTTTGAATATATTCCAAGGGTCGTCTGATGATGTAACCAGCAAGCCTTTGTTTAGCGAATTAAGAAGTAAGCTTGATACTACGTTGGACATGTTTGTAAAAAAAGCAGGTACATCGAAATTTGATACGAATGGCAGTATGACCTTTAAAACAGAAAGTGTAATGGGAGATCAATTAAAAGGCTATAATCGCCGTATTACAGATCTAACAAGCAGACTCAAAGATGCTGAAACTCGTTATTACAAGCAGTTTTCTGCCATGGAATCGGCTATGAGTAAGTACCAATCGCAGTCGTCCAATTTGACAAACCTTTTAAAATAGTCTAGAAAAGGGTGATTAGTTTGATTTCATCTCCTTATGAAAAATATAAACAGTCTTCAGTGCAGACATCTACTCCGGGGCAACTCATCATTATGTTATATGATGGTGCCATTCGCTTTGTAAAGGCTGGTCTTGAGGGAATATCATCCAATGATATTGCTAAAGCCAACATAAACCTGGGCAAGGCACAAACAATCATCAGCGAGCTAATGTCCACGTTAAATCATTCGTACGATATTTCCAAAAATTTATATGCTTTATATGAGTATATGAACTATTTATTGATCCAAACCAATATCAAGAAAAAGATTGAGTCAGGTGAAGAAGTTCTCGGTTATCTGCAAGAATTGCGTGAAACTTGGATTGCAGTGAACAAGCTGACGGCAGGTATGTCATTGTCATCGGAACAGTAAGCTATGATAAATGACGCTTTATCCCAATTGGAGCAACTAACCCAACAATTCATACTTCGACTGAATGAGACAAATTACGAGGAAGTTGAGATTTTTGTCGAAGTTCGTCAAATGAAGGTGGATAAATTGCTGAGTGTCTTGGAAAATACATCTATGACAGCGGAGCAAAAACGGAAATTAGAGTCTATTCTAAGGCATGATGCAATAATTGATCAGCACATGCAATCGCTAAAACAGGAAGCCCAAAATTGGCTTGTCCAGCGAAATATGGCCAAATCGCAACGCAGTGCTTATGAATCTAGCTATACGCCTGATAGCTTTCTGATGGATCGTAGGAAATAAATTTAAAAAGCTCTCGCCCAACACGTTTTATTGTGTGGACGAGAGCTTTTTAACATTTGTAAAGTCTCTAATAAGTTTAAGCGAATAGAAAGGACACATACAAAAAAATCTATCAATTTATCGTTTCAGACACCAAAATGTAGTTTAAAACATGATTAGTAAGTCTACTCTAGTCCAAGTTTTAATGGTTCAAGAGAACAAAGTTGTTGACTATTTACCCATTGTATTATATATGGAATAACTATACATGAAAACATTATCAATTCCAATTGACAATGGATAACCTTGGGTGGTATAGTCGGAATTGTAGGCGAGAGCCTCACTTCATTTGATGACGAAGGGAATGTTAGTGCATGCAAGGTAAAGTTAAATGGTTTAACGCAGAAAAAGGTTATGGTTTCATTGAAACTGCTGATGGCGGCGACGTATTCGTTCATTTTTCCGCAATTCAAACAGAAGGCTTCAAAACACTTGAAGAAGGACAAGACGTGGAGTTCGACATTGTCGAAGGCGCACGTGGACCACAAGCCGCTAACGTAACCAAATTATAATCATCCCCGGCATAGCCGACCTACATAATTGGTAAGATGGTTAGCAATGGATAACGCGCTAGCAACTGCCCTGGAATATATTCCAGGGCTTTTTTATGTTTTCTAGATGAGCAGATGTACATAAAAACATAAAAAAGCCCCTTACACGATGGTAAGGAGCTAGGCGATACACAGCACGGTGAAAAGTTACTCTACAGAACCGTCGAAGTCAGCCATCTCCACGAAAATGGTGTTGGAGGAAGCAGACTGCTTCTCTACGCGTCCGTTTGGATAGCGGAATTGATAGCGCAGGATGACTTGAGCGATTAGATAAGCACGAAGTGCGGATTCAATGTCCAAGGAAAAGACGATGACGGCCTTATGGTCTGGGTCAAGACGGCCCAACGGGATACCTTGGAGCAATTTAGGATATGGAAGTGGCACAGAGTTCACAGTGACCGTTCGCAGTAAAAGGAAATCTTCGGCTGCGAATGGTGCAGTGAGGAATAGCTCCTCCAGCGGAGTGTTACCAATGTTTTCCACGTTGACGGTAAAGGACAAGGTATCTTCTTGCCCGACACGTAGAGCGCTGGAGCTAAGTGTGAGTTTAGGAATAGCTGCGATGACGGTCACGCCGACGGTGTTGGATTGAGCAGTCTCTTGAACAGTTTCACCTCCGCTACGACGTGAGGTATACGCGACGGTGGCTTGGTTGCTGAAGGTTCCATCCACGGGTGCTTCGCGGATTTGGGCTTGTAGCGTAAGGATGACAGTCTCACCTGGAGCAATATCCGGGAGATTGGTTCCTGTGCCCGGATTAGCGCCTGACTGAGCTTCCTCCTGGATCGTCAGGCTGTTAGGTACGTAAATCAGTCCTTGCGGCAACGGGTCTGTGAACAATGGATATAGCGCCGGGATACCGCCTTTGTTCGTGATTTGTATGGTAAATGTGAGCGTATCGCCTACGGAGGCATCGGCGGTATTCGCATTTTTGATTAATTCAAGCAGTGGATATACGACTGGAGTGTTGATGGCATTTGTGGCCAGAGAGCCTGATACGGATCTTCCTCCAGGTAGTGTGAACGAATAGGTAAGCGTAGCCTGATTGACGATGTAGCCGGATGGAGGTGTTTCGGCCACGGTCACTTGATAAGTCAGCGTTAAGGACTGTCCGGGTTCCGCAGATCCGAGACCAACACCAACAGCAGGATCGGTCCCCAACAAGGATTGACCGTTCAACTGAATGATGCCAGGAACGAACAGAGTTCCAGCAGGAATAAAGTTTTGCAGGGTAACTTCGGTAGTTACGTTGCCAAAGTTGTTAAGCTGCACTGTGTAGGTAAGGGGCTCTCCTGCTACGGCCTCAGTATTTTCTGTGGAGATACTTACCGGATTGCTGGCGCTGGACAACACATTAGTGCTGCCGTTGGCATAACTTCCTCCCCAAATAAGCTCAGCATACAGCACCGTTCTGCCCGCAGGAAGCACAAGAAATGCTGTCGATGAGTTACTTGTAATTGCAGAGGTTGTGCCCAATGGATACGTGCCAAAGCGAGAGGCTGTATTGGTTGTGATGAAAGCGCCAATGCTGGTTACAGTTCCCGGTACTCCTACCGAAGCGGAATGGGCCAGTCCGAGCGTATTCCCTATAAAGGTAACAGCCCCCGTCTGGTTCGTTGCATAACGCTGAATAAAAGCCATGGATTAGCTTCCTACTTTCTATCCCTTCCAATATTTTCCGTTTGAAGGATCGTCGTTTGGGAAGAGCCAGCTAGGCTGAACGTAATAAACCTTTCGTATAAAATTGCCACGCATGGTAACTAAGTCGTGCATGCACCACAGGCCTGCATCGGATTCAGTGTGAAAAAGCCTCCCTCCTTTTTCGTTAAAGTAGCTGAGCGTAAAGCTGGGAATACATAAAATGTCACGATGCAGCAGATCAACTATTTTTATATGTGCTGATTATTCACATGTGTATGCAGGTCTCAATAAAACATGATCTTTTCAAAAAGATGAGATAGTCGCCAAGGGTTTTATCGAAAAAAGAAGATTTTTGTAAAATAGCTCCGAAATGTTGGGTGTTTTTTTACTTGGCGTTAACATATGTGCTATACTGAAGGGGCAAAGGAGGCGTGCCCTATGAACTTAACAGTACGAGGTCAACAGATCGAGGTTACCGACGCTTTGAAGGACTACGTTGATAAGAAATTCAGCAGACTTGAGAAGTATTTCGATGCACCCCCGACGTCTGACGGAAGTGTAACGTTAAGCACAACCAGAGATTTGCACACTGTAGAAGTAACCATTCCTTTGCCGGGGCTTGTACTCCGTGCCGAAGACGAAAGCGACGACATGTATTCGTCCATTGATGCCGTGGTAGACAAGCTTGAGCGGCAGATCCGCAAGCATAAAACCAAACTGAACCGTAAATTCCGTCAGGAAGGCAGTTTGAAGACCCTTTTTGTAGAAGGGACGGCAGGTGGCGTAGCTGTTGCTGAAGATGAGGATGCAGAATTGGATGAGCTGGAAGTCGTCCGCACCAAGCGTTTCTTATTGAAACCGATGGATGTGGAAGAGGCCATTCTTCAAATGAACATGGTTGGACATAATTTCTTCGTATTTGCCAATATCGATAACGAAGAAGTCAGCGTGGTTTACAAGCGCAATGACGGCAAATACGGTCTGATCGAACGGGAATAATCTGTAAGACAGGAACTTATCATGTTTTAAAATGAATAGAGGGTTCCCGATTGAAAGCATGCTTCATTGGAGATTGGGAAGAATGAAAATAACGACGAGCCTTATCCTTGCGAACCTGGCGGGGTAGGGCTCTTTTATATGTTTTTCTGAAAATGAAATGTAATTTTAATGCAAATAAACGTAACTAATTGTGTATTTCATGCGTCAATTGTTTTGGTATCTTTAACCGGATGCAAATCAGGGAGCGGCTTGTGTTGCGGCATGTCCTACAAACTGTTACAATTTATGCAAAGAACATCGCACGATGGGCTGGTATAGCCGGGCCTGTCAAACATATCGGGATCAATTTCATCATGGACCCTTTCTTATTGTGAAATTGATTCTATTAATTGTTTTGCGTGAAAGGGGTAAACCATGTTAGGAATTGTAAAGAAAATTTTTGGAGATACAAACGAACGTGACGTCAAGCGTTTAATGAAGACGGTTGAGCTGATCAATAAATTAGAGCCGGATTTCGAGAAGCTATCGGATGAGGAGCTGCAAGCGAAAACGGCGGAGTTTAAAGCCCGGATAGAGCAAGGAACTACGGCGGAAGAGATTTTGCCGGATGCTTTCGCAACCGTTCGTGAGGCGTCCAAGCGGGTGCTGGGCAAACGTCATTATGACGTACAGATGCTTGGCGGTATTGCGCTGCATGAAGGTAAAATTGCCGAAATGAAAACCGGCGAAGGTAAAACACTGGTGGGAACACTGCCGGTTTATTTGAATGCACTGTTGGGCAAAGGCGTGCACGTGGTTACGGTCAATGACTATTTGGCGCAACGTGACAGCGGAGAAATGGGACAAGTCTATAACTTCCTGGGCATGTCGGTAGGGCTGAATTTGTCCGGTCTGGGTCATGGAGAAAAACAAGCTGCATATGCTTGCGACATCACATACGGCACGAACAATGAGTTTGGATTTGATTACCTGCGTGACAACATGGTGCTTTATAAAGAACAGATGGTACAACGTCCGTTGTACTTCTGTATCATTGATGAAGTGGATTCGATTCTCGTCGATGAAGCTCGTACACCATTGATTATTTCAGGACAAGCTCAAAAATCGACGGAGCTGTATTTTGCGGCTGACCGTTTTGTGAAGAGTCTGAATGTTGAAGAAGATTACACCTTGGATATCAAGGTGAAGTCGGTTGCTTTGACCGAGAATGGTGTATCTAAAGCTGAGAATTTCTTCGGACTGGAGAACCTGTACGATCAGGAAAGTGTGACAATTAATCACCACATTGTGCAGGCATTGAAAGCTAACGCCATTATGCGTCTGGATGTGGATTATGTCGTAGCTGACGGCGAAGTTCTGATTGTCGATGAGTTCACAGGCCGTCTGATGGCCGGACGTCGCTACAGCGATGGTTTGCATCAGGCGATTGAAGCGAAGGAAAATATCGTTGTACAGAACGAGAGCATGACGCTGGCGACGATTACTTTCCAAAACTATTTCCGTATGTATCGCAAATTGGCGGGTATGACGGGTACAGCTAAAACAGAAGAAGAAGAATTCAAAAAAATATATGGTCTGGAAGTTCTCCAGATCCCTACGAACCGGGCGAATCAGCGTGTGGATATGCCTGACGTAGTATACAAGAGCGTAAAAGGTAAATTCCATGCGGTAGTGGATGAAATTGTGGAGCGCCACAAAAACAACCAGCCGATATTGGTAGGTACGATTTCTATTGAAAATTCGGAGCTTCTTTCCGAAATGCTGAAACGCAAAGGCGTCCGGCATAAAGTGCTTAACGCCAAGTATCATGCCGAGGAAGCTGAAATCATTTCCCGCGCAGGTGAAGCGGGTTCGGTAACCATTGCCACGAACATGGCAGGGCGGGGTACAGACATCGTGTTGGGCGAAGGCGTATCGGGTATTGGCGGTTTACACATCATCGGTACAGAGCGTCATGAATCACGTCGTATTGATAATCAGCTTCGTGGCCGTGCAGGACGCCAAGGTGATCCGGGGTCTACACAGTTTTACTTATCGCTGGGCGATGAGTTAATGAAGCGTTTTGGTGCGGACAACGTACTCAATATGATGGAGCGCTTGGGCTTCGAGGAAGACCAACCAATCGAGAGTCGTATGATTACACGTGCTATCGAATCGGCGCAAAAACGCGTTGAGGGCAACAACTTTGACCAGCGTAAAGTCGTTCTCCAGTATGATGACGTGATGAATCAGCAACGTACTATTATTTACAAACAGCGTCGTGAAGTGCTGGGATCCGAGAACATTAAAGAAGTTGTGTTCGACATGATCAAGCCTGTCATTGAGCGTGTGGTTGAAGCTCATTGCGGCGATGACATTCCTGAAAACTGGGAACTTGAAGAAGTGGCAGAATATGTGAACAGCAATCTGCTTGATGAAAATGCAATCAGTCGTGATGATCTGTGGGGTAAAGAAAAAGAAGAGATCGTTGAAATGATCTTCGAGAAAGTTACGGAAAGATACCACAGACGTGAAGAGACGATTGGTGAAGACATGGTACGCGAGTTCGAGAAAGTTATCGTATTGCGTGCAGTGGATAGCAAATGGATGGATCATATCGATGCTATGGATCAGCTGCGTCAAGGTATTCACTTGCGTGCTTATGGTGGTACCGATCCATTGCGTGAATACCAGTTTGAAGGTTTTGAAATGTTCCATGCCATGATCGCCAGCATCCAGGAGGAAGTAGCGACTTACATCATGAAGGCGCAAATTGAATCCAACCAAGAGCGTCAGGCCGTTATCGACGAAGACAAAATTTCGACGAGTGGCGAACCTGCTGCTCCTAAAAAGAAATCTGCCCCTTCGCGTCCGCGCAGAAAATAACGGATTGAAGGACGGATTTAGGGAAGCATTCATTTCCTGTAATGCATATAATGGCAGGCGGCAGTTTATTCAACTGACCGTCGGCCATTTTGTGCCATACAGGGGAGCACCCGGTTATGTAAAAGTCGTTTGACTTTACGGCGGTCGGTAGCGAAGCGAAGGATTTGAATCTGGAGAAGCGCCAGCGTTCGCCTTTGCAGTGAGATGCCCACCTTTGAATGTATTATTTCAATCAAGGGCATCTCACTGCAACAGCGATCGTAAGATCAAATCCTTCGCGTAGCGTCTCTTATCGCCCGTACGTAACTCAACACATTTTTAAACCCTTAACCCATCGCTAAAAGGAGAATGACATAATGATCGATCCAAATGTAAAGCATGATTTAAGAGAAATAGGCAAGAAACTAACAAACCTTAGGGGGTCTCTTTGACTTAGATCTCAAACAGGAAATGATCGCAAACTTTGAGGAAAAGATGGCTGCGCCTGATTTTTGGGATGATAACGATAAAGCCCAAGCCGTGATCGCGGAAATGAACGCGGTTAAGTCTTCTGTAGACAGCTATGAACAGCTCCGTCAGGAATATGAGGATGCGGGGATGATGGCTGAGCTGGCTGATGAGGAAGGCGACGAAACACTGGCTGGAGAAATTGAAAACAGTATCAGGTCCTTGCTGAGCAAGCTTCAGGAGTTTGAATTGCAATTGCTTTTAAATCAGCCATATGACAAGCTTAATGCTATTTTGGAGTTGCATCCGGGGGCAGGCGGAACCGAGTCGCAGGACTGGGGTCAAATGCTACTACGGATGTATACACGCTGGGCAGAAAAACGCGGCTTTAAGGTAGAAACGCTGGATTACCTTGCGGGTGATGAAGCAGGGATCAAAAGTGTAACGTTGCTGATCAAGGGCTATAATGCTTACGGCTACCTCAAAGCAGAAAAAGGCGTGCATCGTCTCGTTCGCATTTCTCCATTTGATTCTTCGGGTCGTCGGCATACGTCGTTCGTATCCTGCGATGTCGTGCCGGAAATTGCGGATGATGTGGACGTGGAAATCCGGACAGAGGATCTTAAAATTGATACGTACCGGGCCAGCGGTGCAGGCGGTCAGCATATTAATACGACCGATTCAGCAGTTCGGATTACGCATCTTCCTTCCGGCATTGTTGTAACTTGTCAAAATGAGCGCTCCCAGATCAAGAACCGTGAGCAGGCTATGACGATGCTTCGTTCCAAGCTCTACGAGCGCAAAATTGAAGAGCAACGGCAACAACTGGACGAAATCCGTGGGGAACAGTCCGATATTGCATGGGGCAGCCAAATTCGTTCTTACGTGTTCCACCCATACAGCATGGTGAAGGATCATCGTACCAGTGTAGAAACAGGCAACGTAGGGGCTGTCATGGATGGCGATCTGGACCCGTTCATTGACGGTTACCTGCGCAGTCAGATCAAGCTGGACGCAGAATAATAGCCTGTACGTTTTCCTACAGTCCCGTAGGCCAAGTGCCTGCGGACTGTAGGAATTTTTGTGTACACGGTATTTTTAAATTAAAGGAGAATACGAAAGATGTCCCAAATGAATCTCCCCGCTGCTCGGCGAAGACGCCGTAAGCCTCTGATTGCCGCCAGCGGCCCCGCTCGCAATGTGATGGATATTCTGCTCATTGTGCTCGGCTCCTTCATTACGGCGCTGACCTTCAATATGTTCCTGCTTCCCAACCGAATTGCGTCCGGGGGTGTGTCGGGTTTATCTATTTTGGGCGAGGACCTATTTGGTCTGGAACCAGCTTATACGCAGTGGGGAATGAATATTCCGTTATTTATAGCGGGAGTGCTGCTGTTAGGAAAGAAATACGGTTTGCGTTCCCTGCTGGGGAGTATCATGCTGCCGTTATTTGTGTACGTAACTAAGGATTGGGCAGTTCCGACAACGAATCCGCTGTTGGCTTCGCTGTATGGTGGAATTGGAGTAGGGTTGGGATTGGGCACCGTATTCCGGGGCAGAGGCTCGACGGGTGGGCTGGCTATTTTGGCGCAGATCATTCAAAAATATACCGGCCTCAGCCTATCACTCTGCGTCATGCTCATGGATGGTACGGTCATCACACTGGCTGGTTTTGCTCTATCGCCGGAACGGGCGCTGTATGCACTGATTGGTTTGTTTGTAACGGGCAAGGTCATTGATGCGGTGGAAATGGGGTTAAGCTACTCCAAAGTGGCCTATATCATATCCAATCAGAAGGAAAAGATCACACAGGCTATTTTACAGGACTTGGATCGGGGATTAACGGAGCTGGCAGGACGAGGCGGTTATACGAACGAAGAACGTCCTGTGCTAATGGTTGTGGTAGGCCAAAATGAGGTGACTCGTCTCAAAACGCTTGTTCGCCTGGTAGATCCGGATGCTTTTGTGATCATTAGTAATACGCGTGAAGTATGGGGTGAAGGTTTTAAGAAGGAAGGCTAAAAACAGAATGGCTTGTCGGGAGGCATGGTTTTAGCTAATAAATAAGGGGAACTCCGTTTTTGCAAAACGTGGTTTCCCTTTTTGTATTTATACAGGCTCTGATAGGAACCTCGACATCAAGTGCAGCCAATGGATGATAATCTTAATGAATACTAATGCAATGAGACAATCATTTCAAGTTTGGGTGAATAACTTTACATGAGTATGTTGTATTTATATGAATAAGATCGTATAATAATACATATTTCATAGGAACGGAATGGAGGAAGGTCTGTGAGCAGCAAGCTAAAAGTGGCAATTGTCGGTTCCACCGGATATGGCGGGGTGGAGCTCATTCGTTTTTTGGTTCATCATCCGCAGGTAGAGATTGTATCTGTTATTTCTTCGTCCAGCGCGGGTGTTCCGATCAGTGACGGGTTTCCACATCTGACGGACATTGTGGTTCAGGATTTGGACGGTGTTGATGTCCAAGAGATTGCTGCCAAGGCCGATCTGGTTTTCACAGCTACACCTTCTGGTGTCAGCACCAAGCTGGTGCCGCAGCTTCTGGATGCTGGATTGAAGGTCATTGACCTCTCCGGGGATTTCAGACTACGAAGCGGGGAAACGTATGAAGCATGGTATAAAAAGCCTGCGGCTTCACCCGAATATCTCAAGCAAGCTGTATACGGACTCAGTGAGGTGTATGCAGAAAAGCTTGCTGGCGTCTCTTTTATTTCTAATCCGGGTTGCTACGCAACGGCTACCTTGCTGGGAATTATCCCTGCGTTGAAGGCGGATTGGATCGACCATCGGACGCTGATTGTAGATGCCAAATCCGGGGTATCCGGCTCCGGCCGGGGAACAAGTCTCGTTTCGCATTATGCGGAGATGAACGAAAATTTTAAAGCCTACAAGGTTAACAAGCACCAGCATATCCCTGAGATCGAACAGGTATTGGGCGATATTGCGGGTGAGGATGTTATGGTTACGTTTACGACGCAATTGGTTCCGATGACCCGAGGAATTATGAGTACGATCTATGTCACGTTAAAGGGTAAACATACAGATCAGGATCTCATCGGGCTATACCGGGATTATTATAAAGACCATCCTTTTGTCCGTGTGCGCGGTGAAGGTGTATGGCCAGCGACGAAGGAAGTATTTGGCTCCAATTACTGCGATATCGGTTTTGCAGCAGATGCACGGACCGGGCGCCTTACGATTATTTCGGTCATTGATAACGTCGTGAAGGGTGCTGCCGGACAGGCGATTCAGAACTTAAACTTGATGATGGGATGGGAGGAGAACCTCGGACTGGGCTTCATACCGGTATATCCGTAAGCAGCAAGCAGCCGCAACATGGAAACGGGAAACGTAAGCGGGCGGGAATGGCTTCGCAAATGGAACCGTTACTTATAGAAAGCGTTGCAGACGAGGGCACACAATTATGGGCAAATCAGGGTTTACAGTAGTAAACGGGGGGAATATTGTTACCCCGCGCGGCTTTACAGCCGGAGGATTGCACTGCGGACTTAAAAATACTGACCGCAACGATATCGGCGCAATTCGCTGTGAGGTAGAGGCAACAGCCGCTGCGGTATACACCACCAATGTATTTCAGGCCGCACCGCTCAAAGTGACTCGCGAAAGTCTCGTGGATGGTCGGCTGCAAGCGGTCGTGGTGAACAGCGGGAACGCCAATGCCTGTACCGGACAGCAAGGAGAGCAGGATGCTTATGCTATGCGCTCGGCTGCTGCTCGTGAGCTGGGTGTTGCGGAGAGCAATGTAGCCGTTGCATCGACGGGCGTGATTGGCGAGCATTTGAAAATGGACCGTGTGCTTGGTGGCATATCCGCATTACCTGGCCGTGTGAACGGGGAAAACGACGGAGCGGAGCAATTTACGCAAGCCATTTTGACAACGGACTTGGTTAAAAAGGAAGCATGCGTATCGGTTGAAGTGGATGGTGTGACCGTACACATCGCCGGGGCGGCGAAGGGCTCCGGCATGATTCATCCGAACATGGCGACGATGCTGGCTTTTATGACCTGTGATGCTGCAATTGGGCAGACTGCACTTCATCAGCTATTGAAGCAGGCAACGGATACCAGCTTTAATATGATTACAGTAGATGGCGATACGAGCACGAACGATATGCTGATCGCGATGGCCAGCGGGCTGGCGGGTAACCGTGAGCTGCACGCAGGACATCCCGATTGGGCTGCTTTTGCCGAGGCGTTCACCTATATCTGCCGTGAGCTGGCGAAGGCAATTGCCCGCGATGGGGAAGGCGCTACGAAGCTGGTAGAGGTGTCCGTGAGCGGCGCGGTAAGCGATGCATCTGCTCAAGCGATAGCGAAGACAGTGATCGGGTCCAGTCTGGTGAAGTCGGCCGTTTTTGGTGCTGATGCGAACTGGGGCCGGATTATTGCAGCTGTCGGGCGGGCCGGAGAGCCGGTCAATCCAGATACGGTAGACATCCGCTTGGGTGATATTGTTGTGCTGAGCGCGTCCAGCCCAGTCGCTTTTGATGAAAATGAGGCGCTCTCCTACCTTCGGGGAGATACGGTGCGGATTATTGTGGATTTGCATAACGGAAACGGAACCGCCACAGCATGGGGCTGTGACTTAACTTACGATTACGTGCGGATTAACGCTGCATATCGGACATAGACAACGGAATAAACACGGATGTAATTCTGGCATTATTGTAAAATGGCACGGACTGTGCAGAGGAGAAAAGGGGAGATTATATGCAATCGGCAGTGGAAAACGCGGATCAAGCCAATCATGCGGGATTGGCGCGTCGTAATTTTGTGATGAAATGCGGAGGAAGTACGCTGGCTGCGTTGCCTGATTCCTTCTTTGACGATCTGGTTCGCTTGCAGTCGGAAGGTCTCCAACCTGTTATTGTACATGGCGGCGGCCCTGCGATCTCCGACAATTTGGCGAAGCTGGGCATCGAAACGGAATTCATCAACGGGTTGCGCAAAACAACCGAACCCGTGCTGGATGTCGTGGAAATGGTGCTGGCGGGCAGCATTAACAAGCAGATTGTACGCAGAATCGGAATGCACGGAGGTCGAGCACTGGGTTTGTCAGGCAGTGATGGCTTTTTAATCGAAGCAAAGCCTGTGTCGAATGCCGCAGAGGTTGGCTGGGTCGGAGAAGTAACGTCTGTTCAAGCTTCGATTATTACAGGTGTGCTGGATATGAACTATATGCCTGTTATTGCGCCCATCGGGATTGATCGTTCTGGTCAGCGCTACAACATTAATGCAGATACAGCGGCGGGTGCAGTAGCCTCTCATCTTGGAGTCAGCCGGATGATCGTCGTTACGGATGTGCCGGGCATATTGAAAAAGATTGGCGGAGAAAAGAAGGTGCTGGACTCCATCACCGTACAGGAGATTGAGGATATGATCAGCACAGGTGAAATATACGGCGGCATGATTCCTAAGGTGAGAGCCGCTATTGCCTGCATCCACGGCAAGGTGAGGGAAGTTGTCATTGTGAACGGCAGTGAACCGCAGGTATTAAGCCGTGTGCTGGGCGGGGAAGCCATTGGAACGCGCATCGTGCGCATGCAGTAATCATCGTATTCAACCAAACGAAAAAGGAGCGTGAACATAATGAGTAAGGAACCGAATACGCTGGTGAGCGTTGAAACGCCAGGTACGAACGGAGCCGTTGCCGGAGCACAAACGGAAAAGGCATCCGTAGCTGTGCAGACAGAAAGCTCTCTTTTTCCAACCTACGCAAGATACCCGCTTACACTGGTCAAAGGACAAGGAAGCTGGCTGTGGGATGATCAGGGCAAGCGTTATCTGGATTTCATGTCAGGCATTGCTGTTACCAATCTTGGACATGCGCCACAGGCTGTAGCTGAACGCTTGAAAAAGCAGATTGATGAACTATGGCATGTGTCCAATCTGTTTCATATTCCGGGACAGGAACGGGCCGCCGCTTTGCTGACTGCCAATAGTAGCGCAGACGCCGTGTTTTTCTGCAACAGCGGAGCGGAAGCTAACGAAGCTGCGATCAAGCTGGCGCGTCGTTATCACCAGAAGGTGAAGCAGACCGGACGTTACGAGATCATTACGTTCACGCAATCCTTCCACGGACGGACGTTGGCAACCTTGACCGCTACGGGTCAGGATAAAGTAAAAGAAGGCTTTTTACCGCTTCCTGCCGGATTCAAAAGCGTTCCTCTCCATGATCAAGCTGCGCTCGAAGCGGCGATCAGCGAGAATACGGCCGCAATCATGCTGGAAATGGTGCAGGCAGAAGGCGGAATGTATCCGGTCGAACCTGCTTTTGTAGACGTGATTACAAAGCTTTGCAACGAGCATGGATTGCTTTTGATCATTGATGAGGTACAGACGGGCATGGGCCGTACAGGCAAGCTGTTTTCCTTTGAGCATTACGGCATAGAGCCGGATATCTTTACGTTGGCGAAGGGGTTGGGCAGTGGTTTTTCCGTTGGCGCGATGCTGGGCAAAGGATATTTGCGCGAAGCGTTCACGGCGGGCAGTCACGGCTCTACCTTTGGAGGTACACCGCTCGCTATGGCAGCGGTTCAGGCGACCATTGAAACGATTATTGATGAAAAACTTCCAGAGCGTGCGGCTGAGCTGGGCGAGTATTTGTTCCAAAGTCTGCAAAAACAGCTTGGAGAGATTCCTTTTGTGAAGGATATCCGTGGAAAAGGTCTGATGGTCGGCATCGAGTGTGCTGAGCCTGTGGCGGAACTTGTTTTGGCAGGTCAAAAGAAAGGCATTCTGTTCATTACCGCAGGTCCTAATGTGATTCGCCTGTTGCCTAACCTGTATGTAACGAAGGACGAAATAGATCAGGCTGTAGCACTTATTACTGAGTTGATTCAGGAGCATATTGCTTAGGTGGCTAAACTACCTAACTACCTAGATTAGAGTGTAAAAGGAGACGATAGCATGAGCCAGGGCGGGGCATTGCAGCAAATTAACTTGAAGGGGCGGGATTTTCTTGAGTTGGACGACTACTCGACCGAAGAAATCCAATATTTAATCGATCTCGCCATCGAAATCAAGCGCAAGCACAAAAATGGAGAAACCTATCAGCCGCTGAAGGGGAAAACGATCGGACTGATTTTCGAAAAATCCTCTACACGTACGCGGGTATCTTTTGAAGTCGGCATGTTTCAATTGGGCGGGCATGCCCTTTTTCTCAGTAAAAATGATATTCAACTAGGACGCGGTGAGCCTATTAGCGATATGGCACAGGTGATGTCTCGTTATTTGGATGGCATTATGATCCGCACCTTCGGACACGATAATGTTGTAGAGTTGGCGCGTTATGCCTCTGTTCCTGTGATCAATGGCTTGAGCGATTTGGCGCATCCGTGTCAGGTGCTGGCTGATTATCAGACCTTGTATGAGCAAAAGGGCAAGCTTAAAGGACTTAAATTGGCCTACATCGGGGACGGCAACAATATGGCGCATTCCCTGTTGATTGGTGGAGCGAAGCTTGGCGTGCATGTATCGATTGCAAGTCCTGCTGGATATGAGCCTGATCTGAGTGTTGTGGCCGCTTCCCGTGAGATTGCCAAGCAAACCGGCAGTGAGATTGTGATTACCCAAAGTCCGCAAGAAGCAGTAAAGGATGCGGATGCGATCTACACGGATGTATGGGCGAGCATGGGCTTTGAGGAAGAGCAGAAGGAGCGGGAGCTTGCTTTTGCCGACTTCCAGGTGAATGAGGAACTGGTTAAGCTGGCGAAGCCGGATTATCTGTTCCTGCACTGTCTGCCTGCGCATCGTGGCGAAGAAGTGAGCGCAGGTGTAATCGACGGACCGAATTCAGTGATTTTTGATGAGGCTGAGAACCGTCTGCATGCCCAAAAAGCATTGATGGTTGCTTTAATGGGATAAAGAAGTTATGTTTTATGGTTAGAAAGATTGCATTTGTGGAAGATGATCTGTAGATTTAGATGCAGATGTGAATGAAAGATAGTGGCTAGAAGCATTCGGGGAGGACTTTCAATCATGGCAAAAGAAAAAATCGTACTCGCATATTCCGGCGGTCTGGATACGTCGGTTATTTTGAAATGGCTTAAAGAAACCTACGACGCTGAAATTATAGCGTTTACCGCAGATATCGGACAGAAGGAAGAACTGGATGGTTTGGAGGAAAAAGCGCTCGCTACTGGAGCCTCCAAAGTGTATATTGATGATCTGCGTGATGAATTCGCCAAGGATTTTATTTATCCGATGTTTCAGGCGGGTGCTTTGTATGAAGGACAATATTTGCTAGGAACGAGTATTGCACGTCCATTGATCGCTAAACGGATGGTGGATATTGCGATTGCAGAGGGTGCAACAGCTATCGCTCACGGCGCGACAGGCAAAGGCAACGATCAGGTGCGCTTCGAGCTGAACGCCGCGGCGTTGACGCCCGATATCAAGGTGATCGCACCTTGGCGGCTGGAAGAGTTCCGCAATCAGTTCCCGGGCCGGGCAGAAATGATTGCCTATGCGGAGAAACACGATATTCCGGTAACCGCTTCTGCGGCCAAGCCATACTCCATGGACCGTAATCTGCTGCATATTAGTTATGAAAGCGGCGTGCTGGAGGACCCTTGGTTTGATCCGAGCGCTCCTGAAAATAAAGAAATGTTCTTGCTCAGCAATGCACCTGAGGATGCTCCTGATGAAGCAGAATATTTGGAGCTGGAGTTTGAAGCAGGAAACTGTGTCGCTTTGAACGGAGAGCAGCTGAACCCGTTGCAGGTTATGGAAAAGCTGAATGAGCTGGGCGGCAAGCATGGCATTGGACGTGTGGACATGGTGGAAAACCGTTTTGTCGGTATGAAAAGCCGCGGAGTGTATGAGACGCCGGGCGGTACGATCCTGTTCACAGCTCATCGCAAAATGGAGTCCATCACGATGGATCGCGAGGTCATGAATCTGCGCGACAGTCTGATTACTCGTTATGCTACGCTGGTCTACAACGGTTTCTGGTTCGCGCCGGAGCGTGTGGCTTTGCAAGCACTGGTTCATGAGAGCCAAAAGAATGTCAGTGGTACAGTGCGCGTGAAGCTGTACAAAGGCAATATTATTGGCGCAGGTGTCAAAAGTCCGGTCAGCTTGTACAATCCGGATATTGCGACGATGGAAGCTGATCCTACACAAGCCTATGATCAAGGGGATGCAACAGGCTTTATTCGCTTGAATGCCCTGCGCTTGAAGGTCAATGCTGGAGTAGCCAAAAATAATAAATAAATGAGTTAACCTAAAAATGTACGGGATGCGGGCCGTCCTTGTCCAAGTGACGAGGGCGGCTTGTATTGCAGAGAGGGGATCTTGCAAAAAATGAGTAAGCTATGGGGCGGACGTTTTACGAAGCAGACCAACAAGCTGGTAGAGGAATATACGGCTTCCATCGGATTTGATCAGGCGTTGGCGGAAGAAGATATTCAGGGTAGTTTGGCACATGTGGCCATGCTGGGCAAATGCGGGATTATTCCGCAGGCTGATGCGGATACGATTAAGGAAGGACTACACACGGTATTGGAGCGTATCCGCCGTGGGGAGATTGAATTTTCGGTTTCGGACGAGGATATTCATATGAATATCGAAAAGAATCTGATCGAAGCGATTGGTCCGGTCGGCGGAAAGCTGCACACCGGGCGCAGCCGTAATGACCAGGTGGCAACGGATATGCACTTGTACTTGCGCGGACGTGTGGTGGCATTGGTCGGTATGCTGCATGATGTACAAGCCGCACTAATCGGGCAGGCGAAGGATAATCTGGATACGATTGTACCCGGATATACGCACTTGCAGCGGGCGCAGCCTATTTTGTTCGCGCATCATTTGCTGGCTTATGTGTCAATGCTGGAGCGTGACATTGACCGTCTCAAAGACAGCTACAAGCGGATTAACGTATTGCCGCTCGGTGCTGGCGCTTTGGCCGGAACCACTTTTCCGATAGACCGTCATTTTGTAGCAGAGCAACTGGGTTTTGACGGAGTTTATGAAAATAGTCTGGATGCCGTTAGCGACCGGGACTTTATCGTAGAGTTTCTGGCTGGAGCTTCGCTGATCATGACGCATTTGTCGCGTCTAAGCGAAGAGCTGGTATTGTGGAGCAGCACGGAGTTTGGCTTCGTGGAGCTAGATGATGCTTTTTGCACAGGCAGCAGCATTATGCCGCAGAAGAAAAACCCGGACGTACCTGAGCTGGTACGCGGTAAAACCGGACGCGTCTATGGCAATCTCGTTGGACTGCTGACCGTATTGAAATCCTTGCCGCTGGCGTACAACAAGGATATGCAGGAGGACAAGGAAGGCATGTTCGATACTGTCGCTACGCTGGAAGGGGCTTTGCAATTGTTCGCGCCGATGATCGCGACGATGAAGGTGAACAAGGATCGCATGCGTCAAGCAGTCAATCAGGACTTCTCCAATGCGACAGATATTGCGGATTTCCTCGTCGGCAAAGGACTTCCGTTCCGTCAGGCGCATGAGGTTATCGGCAAAACGGTACTGTATTGCATCCAGCAAGGCAAGTATTTACTTGATCTGACACTGGAGGAATTCCAGCAGTTTTCCGATTTGTTCGACGACCGCATCTATGAAGTGCTTCAACCGGAAGCAGTAGTTAATGCTCGGAATGTATACGGCGGAACAGCAACTGGACAGGTACAGGCAGCCATCGGCCGCAGTGAACAGCTTCTGAGCAGCACGTCTACATGGTTTGAAGGGCACAAACGGAGTAACTAATCAGCCCAAAGTATTCTCTGCACAGCAGCGGGACGTTGCGTGGAATTTGATAGTTTAGCACATATAGCAGGATAGCAAGATAGCAAGGGCACCGTTCGTGGTGCTTTTTGTGCTTTTTAAGGTATTTGGCTTGAGTGGTGATCTGAACAATGGTGGATTGCGTAAGATTTCCTGGACAGGTACAATCACGGGAATTATAAAATAGTTCTATATACCTATGTATGCGTTAGTATGAAAGTTTCTAGAATTTACATTTTCGTATACCTACTCCTACTACGATTATGGTAGAATAGCACTAAGTTTTTAATTGGATTACCAATTCATCAGGACAAGACTGGTATCAAATGAATAAATGGAAGATTTTGAGGGTTCTCTTTTGACCAGAAGACTTGCATTAATGTGTAAATGAAGGGTTTAAATGAGAATAAGAGAATGCCCTGCTTTTCAGGAAGACGTAAGACTATGGATGCAGGGACAGGGCAAGAGGCAGAGTCGGGACGGTTCAGGGAGGTATTATGAGAAGCAAAAGAACGGCGCGGCAGTTAAAGAGCGCATGGATCGGTTATCACGCTTCTGACGCCGATCAGCTGGTGTCTTCGTTGCACGAAGAGCGGATACAGGCGGAGAAGTTGCTGCGCGAGGAACGGGAGCTTTTCCACGCGGCGCTGGAACGGAAGAAGCAACGGGACGCGGAGTTGAAGCAGCTACTTGCGGATGCGCTCGCAGAAGAGCGGCGTTGGATTGAAAGGGCGGGAATCCATGGGTGACAGGCTGAGGTGGCAGGTTGGGGGAGTTTCAATTCCCCAAACCAAGAGAAGAATAAAAGAAGAGCGTCACCAGATCGCTCGACTGGAGCAGCAACTGGAGGCCCAGCGGACGGAGCAGGCCCCGGTGCTGTACAAGCTGGATTTTCATATTGAGGAACTGGAACGGCGGCTCCAGGATACGGAACTGCGTATCCAGGCATTACAGAGCGCGGCGGATACGGCAGTTGCGGTGGAGCAGTTGCTGGATGAGAGTGTACAGGATGGACAAGCGCAGGAGGCGCAGGTCCAATATGCTAGTGGTCAACAGGAACAGGCTGCGGCAGGAGCCGCCTGGGGAGCAGTCTCCGGCGCGCCTGGTCCGGCAGGCGGAGAGGCCGCCACGAGAATACAGAACGGACGGAACGGCAAGGCTCGCCTGGGAGACCAATTGGTGGACAATGGCATGATTACCCGCGATCAGCTTACCGACGCCATCCGAAACCAAAGACGTTACGGTGGCAGGCTGGGCGACATTTTGGTAGAGATGGGCTTCATTACCGCAGAGCAATTGCAGGAGCAGGTGGATGGTGATGAATCCAAAGAGCGACTGGGCGACATGCTGGTACGTTCCGGCTATATTTCACCAGAGCAGCTAGAGCGCGCGCTGGAGTTCCAGGCGAAGAGCGGCGGGCTGCTCGGCGATATTTTGCTGTCATTGCAAATGCTGGAGCCTGCGGATTTGTACCGCGCGATTGCTACACAGAACCGGATCGGCCGTATTGGTGAAGAGCTGGCACTGGATGCAGCCTATAAGTTACCCGAGCAGGTGGCCATGGCTTACGGTGTGGTCGTCATTCATGAATATATGAACCGCTATATTGTGGCGGTCAGTGATCCGTTGCCGGAAGAGCGGCGCTTGAAGCTGGAGGACATTCTCGGCATGCCGGTGGAGCAGGTGCTGGCGACCAAGGAAGAGATGGAGCAGCTTTGGGGTAAAATCTACGGTGAGGAAATGATGCAGGAGAGCACGACCGGATTGTTGGAAAAAGAGCCGCACAATTCGGCGCGTACGACCTTTACGAAGGGACAACTATGGGTGTTCGCGGCAATGGGCGTAATTACAGTGCTCGGTCTTTTCTGGAACAGCTGGAATACGGTGCTGATCATCAATATGCTAATCCAGCTGTTTTATTTTGCTATGACGCTCTTCAAATTCGGTATTATTTATCTCGGTTCCCGGCGTGGGGCGCAGCTTCGCTTTACGAAGGAAGAGGTCGACGCCATGGATGAGAAAAAGCTGCCGATCTATACCATTCTCGTACCGATGTACAAGGAGGCGGGCGTGCTTCCGATGCTGTTGCGGAATTTGGAGCAACTTGATTATCCAAAATCCAAGCTGGATGTGCGGCTATTGATTGAAGAGGACGATATTGAGACGATTGAGCTGCTTCGTGAAATGAAGCTGCCCGCCTATTACACGACATTGGTTGTCCCTGACGGCTTGCCGAAAACCAAGCCGAAGGCGTGTAACTACGGGCTTATTCGGGCGCGTGGCGAATTTGTGGTTATTTATGATGCCGAGGATCGTCCCGACTCCGACCAGCTTAAAAAGGTCATTGCGGCGTTCAACTCGCTCCCTGAGCATTATGCGTGTATTCAAGCGAAGCTCAACTATTTTAACAGTACGCAAAATTTGCTGACCCGCTGGTTCACGCAGGAATATAGCATGTGGTTCGAACTGCTCCTGCCGGGTATTATGCAGTTAGATACGCCTATTCCTTTGGGCGGAACATCCAATCATTTTCGGGTATCCGTGCTCAAAGATATCAATGCGTGGGACCCCTACAATGTAACCGAGGATGCCGATCTGGGTATACGTCTGTATAAAGGGGGGTACAAAACCGCCATTGTCGATTCGCGTACATGGGAGGAAGCCAACAGTCGCGTAGGGAACTGGATTCGTCAGCGGTCACGCTGGATCAAGGGATATATGCAGACATGGCTGGTTCATATGCGCAATCCGGTGAAGCTGGTGCGTGAGGTGGGCTGGAAAGGCTTTTTCGGCTTTCAGGTCATGATTTTGGCGACACCGATGCTGCCTTTGCTGAATCCGATATTTTGGGGATTGCTGATTTTATGGTTTGGTTGGGAAATGGCCTTTATTCCCAAGCTGTTCCCGGGTTATGTGTATTACCTGGCCAGCGCGGAATTTTATATCGGTAACTTTTTGTTCGTATTTAGCAACGTGGCGGGAATGTATTGGGTCATCGGGGAACTGGAAGAGCGTGGTGAACGTTCATTTTCATATGCGATGGTCAAATACGGGCTGCTTTCGCCGCTGTATTGGGTACTTATGAGTATTGCCGCGGTGAAGGCAGCTTGGCAGCTCATTACCAAGCCGTTCTATTGGGAGAAGACGACGCATGGTCTGACCGATATGCATGATCTGGATGATGCTCCTGCACAGTCCTCCTGAATATGAAGAAAGAAGGAGCAAGAATGGAGACAAAAACACCCTTTTTATCTGTTGTCATTCCCATGTATAATGAAAGCTCACATCTGGAGCGTTCACTCAAGGTGATTGATGGTGTGCTGTCTGTGGTCACTTCACGCTATGAGCTGATTGTCATAGATGACGGTTCCAGAGACGATACGTGGGTCAAGCTATCCGAATTGTCTCGCCGTATGCCTTCTCTGCTCGCACTTCGGCTTAGCCGGAACTTCGGTAAGGAGCTGGCTCTGTGCGCAGGTCTGGAAAACGCCTCCGGCGATGCTATCATCGTCATGGACGGCGATTTGCAGCATCCTCCTGAGATGATTGGAGAAATGGTGCGTTTATGGCAGGATGAGGGTTACGATCTGGTCGAATGTGTGAAGGAATTCCGGGGAGAAGAGTCGATGGGCAAAAAGCTCGGGGCTTCATTGTTCTACGCGACCTTGAACCGTTTGACAGGCTTTAACCTCAAAGATGCCTCGGATTATAAGCTGCTGGATCGCCGGGTGGTGGATGCCTGGATGGCGATGCCTGAGCGGATTCCGTTTTTTCGCGGGATGACGGCCTGGCTTGGTTTCCGTAAAACCCAGATTTCGTTCAAGGTAGCTCCACGGGAGGAGGGCCCGAGCCGCTGGAGTCCGTTCGGGCTGATTCGTCTGGCAGCGGAAGCAATAGTTTCGTTTTCAACCGTGCCGTTGCGGGTAGTAAGTTTAATGGGACTCATTTTTATGCTGATTTCAGTTATATTGGGAATTCAAACCTTGGCGCACAAATTATCGGGTACTGCTGTGACTGGTTTTACAACTGTTATTTTGCTGCTCTTGATTATCGGCAGTGTATTGATGCTGTCCATCGGAGTGGTAGGAGAATATATCGCCGCCATATATCACGAAGTCAAAGCCAGACCTCGTTATCTGATTGCAGACAAACGGGCGAACGCTGACCGATTGTGGGTGGATAGGGAGTTTAATCAACATGATCAGACGTTCATATCTAAAGTATCCAATCATTAAATATGGCATAGTGGGGCTGCTGGGTACAGGTATCCATGTCGGTGTACTTGTACTGCTGGTGGAAATGTTCAGGGTGCCTGCGGTAATGGCTACTACGATCGGATTCGTAGTCACGCTGCTGGTGTCGTATGTGCTGAACCGGAACTGGACATTCGAGCCTACCGGGGAGGGGAGTCGCACCCAGTTTCTTAAATATTTGTTGGTTTGCTCCTGTGGCCTGCTCTTGAATGCAGGTCTTATGTACGCAACCATTCATTGGATCGGCTGGTCGTATCTGATTGGTGAGGTACTGACCACCATCATCGTGCCCGTTCATAATTATATCTGGAATCGCTATTGGATATTCTCCGTTCCACAACAGCGTCAGAAAGAGACTTCATGATTTTGAGAAAACACGGAAAAATGTTAACTTTGTTCGCTTGCGTTACTGCGCTTGAACTGGCGGTGGGCATTTATTTTGCCTGGCATCTCGGCTATATGCACACCGATGCGCTCAGCCGGGTCGCTAACGCCTTTTATGTGCTATACAGCCGTGATCCTCATCTGGGGGCTATCGGGTTCGTATGGAATCCGTTGCCCAGCCTGATGGAGCTGATCGTGCTGTTGTTCTATCCGTTATTTCCAGTGCTTGCTTCTCATGGACTGGCTGCCGTGATTATAAGCAGCGTGTTCGCAGGGGCCAGTGCGGCGCTATTGTACGGAACCGGGAAACAACTAGGGCTTCACGGTGGAATCAGTCTGCTGATTGCGCTGTTATTTTCGCTGAATCCGTTCATGTTTTTGTTCGGCTTCAACGGGCTGAGCGATTCGCCGTATATCTTCTTTATTCTTCTGACGGTGACCCGATTCTGTATGTGGTTGAAGGATCGCAAGGCGGCACACTTGATTGTGTCAGGCTTTGCTCTCGCTTTGGCCTTCTGGGTGCGCTATGAAGCGGTTCCGCTCGGTATGGGGATGGCTTTGGGGGTACTGCTGACGGTTCTTTTTCTACATCGGCGGCGCATCGCCAAAGACACGAATACAAAGGGATTATCCATCAGTGAGCGTCTGTACAAGGTGGAAGCGACCTGGCTGTTGTTATTGCTGCCGATCATCTTTTCCGGTCTGCTCTGGATCTTTTTTAACTGGATTATTATGGGTGACCCGCTTTATTTTTTACGTTCGGAATATTCCAATGCCACCCAATCGGCGGCTTTGCTGGAGGATCAGCGTTTTGCGGCGATGTTTGCCCATCCTGCGCTGATGCTGCAATTTATCGGGCAACGTACTTCATGGTATGCGGCCCCGCTGATTGCAATTTTGCTCGTACGTTTATTGGACAAGCGTCTGTTCAGTTGGAGCACATTAACACTGCTGGCAATCTTCCTATCCGTACCCGGTCTTCAATTTTTGCTGATGCTCAAGCAGTCTTCTTTCGGCTGGTTTCGGTACTTTATGTACGTGTTCCCGATTACGATCGCCTGGGTGCCATATGAGCTAAGTTTATTGAAGGGGAAAATGCGGGGAGTCGGAGTGTCTATGGTAACAGCCGGGATGCTGATTACAGCAGGCTTGTTGTCCTATGCGCTCAGCAATCCCGCTATTGCGGCAGATGAACACAGCTACCTGACGCATAGTGGAAATGAAAGCTATGATCGGCAATTAATTGAACGAAAAATTGCGCCGTGGCTGGATGAGCATTATAGTTCGTCTCTCATTTTGACAGATTCCTATGCGGCTTATCCAATCATTTTGAGCAGCAAGATTCCAAAGAAATTTATGATTACGAGCGACTATGATTTTGGAAAGTCCTTAACGGATCTGCCTGCTTCCAAGGTGGATTATGTTCTGGTAACGCGCATGGTGGAAGGGGTTCCGCTGGATCAGGTAAACCGAAGCTATCCCAATCTGTTTGAAAAGGGCGCTCCGTGGGCTTCCCTGATACGCGATTTTAGTGGACAGTGGCGGTTGTACAAAGTGGAACATGATATAGAGCCATGATAATTGTATTTCAGGCAGCAGAGTAGTCGCGGTTGGGTTGATCCGGCTGTAGGGGGGAATTAGGATTTCAACCGTATTGCTACAACAAGTTTGAGGGGGAACGAGAGGAATGTCCTTTCGCAAATGGTCTGCAAACAGATGGATGGTTATAGGTCTGTTTGTGTTTATACTTGCGTTGGAGCTGTCCGCAGGCATCTATTTCAGCTACGTTCTGGGATATATGCATACAGACGCGCTCAGTCGCGTAGCCAATGCATTTTATGTGCTGTATAGCCGTGATCCGCATTTGGGTGCCATCGGATTCATCTGGAATCCGTTGCCCAGTCTTTTGGAAATGGTGATATTACTGCTATATCCGTTATTTCCAGCATTAGCATCCTACGGATTGGCGGCTGTCATTCTGAGTGCTACCTTTGCCGCTTTGACAGCTGTGCTGCTGTATCGGGCAGGTGTCAGAACAGGGCTTGGCTCGGGAATGAGCTTGGTACTGGCGCTGCTCTATGCGCTGAATCCGTTTATTTTACTATTCGGTGCTAACGGACTGAGCGATTCGTTATACATATATTTTATTATGATGACAGTGATTGAATTTGCGCTGTGGCTCAAGGACCGCATGACAGCGAGTCTGATCGTATCCGGATTAGCGCTTGCCATGGCGTTCTGGACTCGATATGAAGCAGTCCCTCTGGGGGTGGCGATGGCAGGCGGTGTGGTCGTAGCCATTCTGTTTCTTCACCGGAACATGGGCAGACGTGAGCTGCCTTTACGGGAAAAGCTACATAAGGTCGAGGCGACCTGGCTGCTTCTCCTGCTGCCTGTTGTCTTTTCCGGTCTGCTGTGGATTTTCTTTAACTACCTCATTATGGGAAATGCCTTTTATTTCCTCAATTCGGAGTATTCCAACACAGCGCAATCGGCAGAGCTGCTAAATGATGATAAATTCGTGGAAATCTTTAATCATCCGTTGGTTGCTTTGAAATTTATCGCTTCCAAAACCCTTTGGTATTCTGTGCCGTTGTTTGCTATTCTGCTCATTCGCCTGATAAGCGGGCGGTTGTTGCGGTGGGGAACGCTGATTATTTTGCTGTTGTTCCTGTCTGTGCCGGGTTTACAATTTTTACTCATGATGAAGCAATCTTCATATGGATGGTTCCGCTATTTTATGTATGTGTTTCCGATTACCGTCGCCTGGCTGCCGTATGAGCTGAGTCAGCTCCAGGGTAGAGCGCGGCGGGCGGCCTTTGGTCTGGTGTTCGTCAGTCTGGTGCTTACGGCTGGATTACTCTCCTATGCACTGACTCGCCCGGATATCGCGCCGGATGAGAACAGCTTCCTCACACGAACAGGTAATGTGAACTATGTGAGACAGGTATCGGACCGGAAAATTGCGGTCTGGCTGGATGAGCATTTGCCCAAGTCGACCATTATGACCGATTCGGCCTCAGCTTACACCATGATCGTGTATAGCCAGTACCCGAAGCGCTTCCTGATCACAAGTGATTATACGTTTAATAGGGCATTAAGTTTTCCGCAGGAAACTCATGTGGATTATATCCTTGTACCTCAGATCAAGTCGGGCATGCCACTGAGTAAAATCAACATGGTGTATCCGAATTTGTATGAAAAAGGAGCACCCTGGGTTCAGCTCGAACGCGAGTTTAACGGGGAATGGCGCTTGTACAAAGTGCTACCCAAGTCACAATCCGAATCTCCATCTACGGCTACGACGACAGCTCCTTGATGTGTGGCAGGACCATGAAGTATTGGTTAGCATATCGCTTCATAACGAATACCCACAGCTTAACCACTTCGCCATGATACGGCGAGGGAAGTTGTGGGTATTTTTTTACACCTATTTACCGCCCCTTGAGCGGTAGCCAAGCGAGTACATCCTGAATTTTCGCGTCCCAGTATCCCCATTCATGAGTCCCTGGACCCTCTTCGTAGGTCAGTGGAATCCCGGCAGTAACGCACGCTTGTCGAAAAGTCTGGTTTCCCTCATACAGAAAATCCTCCGTACCACAGCATTGGTAGAGCCGAGGGAGTGAAGTCCCCAAGGTAGCATGACGTTGTAGCAGCTCCAGCAAGTCATGATCTGTTCCGCGTATTTCATCTGGGCCAAAAATGTGACTCCATTCCGTCGAACTCATCGCTTTATGTATAGGGTCGATGCGTGCTGCATGTAAATCCATCACCCCCGAGAGACTGGCCGCGGCCGCAAAGCGCTCTGGATGCTGGAGTGCCAGTTTGAAGGCGCCGTACCCGCCCATGGAAAGACCGGCAACAAAATTGTCTTCCCGCTTGGCGGACAAGGGAAAGAAGGAGCGTGCCAAAGCTGGCAGTTCTTCACTGATAAAGGTTTCATATGCCCCTCCCTGCTCCATATCCGCATAAAAACTCCGGTGTACCTGTGGCATTACAACAGCAATGCCCAGTGAAGCAACATAGCGTTCAATGGAGGTTCTACGTAACCAGATCGAATCATCGTCCGACAGGCCGTGCAGCAAATACAGTGTAGGGTGTGGCCCGGTTCCTTGCTTGCCCTCCAGTCCTATCTGCGAACGGGTTTCCTGAGGGAGAATAACATGCATAGATGTGTTCAAGCCAAGGATTTCTGAATAAAATTGACATTGAATAAGAGCCATAGAAAAACCTCTTTTACTAGGGATTTTGTGACCTCATTACAGTGAACTAGTATACGACTGATGATTTATTCAGTATACCGTAGCCTGTCCAAATATACATATCCAAGTAAATGACTAGGTATTAAGTCCCGAGTCCCATTTATCCTACATAAGGACGGTTTATGGTTATATGGGACGATTTTTTTGATTTGGGGGTTTTTTGGGTTTGATTTCTGGTAAAGTGTTTAAAAAAGAATGGTGAAGCCAATCAAAGGAGGAATTCAGAGTATGGGAAATAAGTTCAGAAACACGATTACTGGTGTATTGAGCACAGGTCTTATTCTTAGCGCATTCAGCGCAGCAGCAGCCGCTCCTCAGAATACAAGCGGTCATTGGGCAGGAGACCAAGTACAACGCTGGTCGGCTACAGGAAAATTAGACGGTGCGGTGAAAACGGATGCGGCCATCACGCGTGCAGAATTTATCGTTCTCTTGAACCGCAGTCTTGGTACGTTCACGCAGGATACTCCGGCCGTTACGGACGTAACGTATGCGGACAGTGTTCAGGTAAACGGTAATGGAAGCAGAACATTCACAGATGTACCAGCTTCCCACTGGGCATACAATGAACTGACAAATGCCGTGAATGCAGGTTACATAAGCGGCTATGCAGATAACAAGCTCAAACCGAATGGGAAAGTAACACGTCAGGAAGCAGCGGCTATTGTGGGCAAAGCCATTGGACTGACAGCAGGCAACGCGGCAGATGTCACCAAGTTTATAGACTCCGACAAAATCGGATCATGGGCGAAGAAAAGTGTAGCTGCCGCTGCGGAGCAAAAAATCATCAATGGTTATCCTGATGGTAAATTCCAGCCATTGAAGTCGCTGACACGTGCAGAAGCGGTTGCCATTCTGGATGCAGCTTCCGGTTACAACCTGAGCGCGGTTGATAATCTTACATCGACTCCTGGCGGAACGGTAACAGATTCCACATACAGTAACGTTACGGATTCGACGTATGGTAACACGTCTACTTCTTCTGGAAGCGAAACAGAAGATAGCAGTACCAGCACAGAAAGCACAACGAATAACAGCACTAATACGACTACGGATACTACGGACAGCTCCACAATAACAGATACAAGCACCAATACAACTACAGATACAAACACTGATGCGGTAGCTACCAGTGATACACTTAAAGTAAACGAAGTGTATGACGGCGAAGGTACGATCACAGGGACAGCTAAAGCAGGTTCCACAGTAACCGCCTATTCCAATGATTTGTCAATCGGTAGTGCAGTAGCCAAGGACGACGGCACGTTCAGCATTAACGTGCTTACTCAAAAAGCCACTGTTAGACTGGTTATCAAAGCTGTGGATGCCGACGGTAACGAAAGTTCGCCTGTAGAAATTTCTGTTTCAGGCAAACGCAGCGAGTAAGGCCGTCCTGTCACTTCATATCGGCAATTCATGACTTTGATATCGAAATTTTGAATCTGTCATGCTAAAATCCCTCTTTAACTCCGCTGGTAACCATCCAGGCGGTAGTCGAAGGGGGATTTTTGTTATGCTGCTATGCGAATTTTATTCACTTATACCATCTTCTACAATAGGCTCCTGCTGTTCGCGTGTCTGCGGCTCAGGTGATGCGCTTCCGCCGCGAACAGCCACAATGCGCTGCTGCGCACGGTAGGTATCACGGCTGATTCGGGTGCGTTCCACGGTCTTGCCATCCACGATCTTCATTCGGTACGTTTCCACCACGTATCCTGCCTTGCCCTGCCGAAGCACCTGATAGAAGCCGGGGGAAAGTGAGTCATTACGGATTGTCTTCTCTGGAATGGGTAATACACGAACCGTACGCGATTCCAGCTCATAGGACACATTGGACGGGAAAGTGCCAAAAAATTTGACGGTCAGCGTCCGGTTTTGGACAGCCGCATGAAGGAGCAAATGCTTGCCTGTATTGTTTTTGAAGCGAAAATTAATGGACCCCGTAGCAAAAGTTGCATCCTGCCCTTTGGGCAAATAGCTGACCGGCATGGAATGGTTGCGGCGCTCAACAATGTCCAGGCCGACTCGCAGCGCCGCATTGTAGACAGTGCTGGATACCTGACAAATCCCGCCGCCGATGCCCGGTTCCAATTGCCCGTTCACGATCACCGGGGCTTCACGAAAGCCGTGTGTGCGCTCAGCCTTGGCAATGATTTGACCGTAATCGAATATCTCGCCCGGCTTGAGAATCAAACCGTCAACGGTGCTTGCCGCTGAATTGACGTTGTACACACGTCCTTCCGAGCTGCTGCCGAGGCTGGTGGAAAACTGGACGATTTTGCGCTCAATCCCTTCGCTTCGCAGACCATCCACCGAAATTTCCGGCTCTAGTTGACGAAACGGCAACTCCACCCGCACTGGCTCCCCGGAAGCAGTAAAATCCTTGGGCAGCGCCTTATCGAGCGCTACGCCCAGTTTGGACCAATCCAGGCGACTGGCAGAGTGGCCCGGAATATAGCGAACCTGATCGTCCCCGTCGATCTGGCGCGTGGCATTGACAGGTTTGCCGTATCGTTGTTCCTCCCAATCAGCTCCCAGCCTGGCCTGTAAGGCCGATTCTTGCCGGGAAGGTGTGATGGTCCATTCTTTTCCAAAGGATAACCGCGTCAGCGCGCGAGTCCAAAGATGCTCCGAGACGAGCGCATTCACGGCAGCACGGAATGCCTTCGCTTCATAGTGGATACCCGCCTCCCCGAGCGTAAGCTTGATATCCTGCGCGCTACTGTCGCTGTCCGTCAGGATCAGGGGGCGTTGCTTCAATGCATTTAGTTTCGTGTCCAGCAGTCGAAGCGCGGCTGTTTTATTCATGGTTCCCACATTGACTCCTCCGACGGTTACGCCTTTCGGCAGCGTTTGCCTGTCGGCGTACAGATGCAGTCCTCCCCACAACATGGCCAACGCCAGAATTACAGTCCATATCCAGATGAAGGATAAATGAATTTTTTTCATAATGCGGCTGTCTCCTGTCTCGTAAGCTTGGCAGCGTGTTCATGTGCCATAATATTCATATATATGTGCCAAAAGCAGAAAACTTTCGGTACTATTTAGGTAACAAATTTGTTACAATGATAAACGGTATGATGAAATACGGGACTTTTTAAAGGAAATGCATGGAATATGTCGAATGGATATTAAGTTATACGTAATCTGATTAAGCAGCGGGAAGTGATCGAGTGATTGAAATGCAGGATGTGTGGAAGACCTATACTAATGGAACCCACGCACTTCAGGGAGTATCGGTCAAAATTGACCGTAATGAATTCGTATACGTAGTCGGCCCGTCCGGGGCGGGTAAATCGACTTTTATGAAGCTTATTTATAGAGAAGAAGTACCGACCAAGGGGCAAATTTCAGTTAATGGATTTAATATCGGGAAGCTCAAGCAGCGTAAAATTCCCTACGTTCGTCGCAACATCGGAGTCATTTTTCAGGATTTCCGGCTTTTGCCGCGTTTGACGGCCTATGAGAATGTCGCTTTTGCGATGGAAGTCATTGAGGCTCCAAAGAAGCTGATTCGCAAACGGGTGCCGGAAGTGCTCGAATTGGTTGGCTTGAAAACGAAAATGAATCGCGAGCCTGCCCAGCTTTCCGGTGGGGAGCAGCAGCGCGTAGCTATTGCACGGGCTATTGTCAACAATCCGTCCGTGATCATTGCCGATGAACCCACAGGTAATTTGGACCCCGAAACATCGTGGGAGATCATGCAGTTGCTAGACGAAATTAATTTTCGCGGCACGACCATTGTTATGGCGACACACAATAAGGACATCGTAAACTCCATGCGTAAACGCGTCATTGCCATCGAAAATGGCAACATCGTAAGGGATCAGGTGAGAGGGGAGTACGGATATGACTTTTAATACCTTCTTGCGTCATCTGCGGGAAGGCTTCAAAAACATATTCCGCAATGGCTGGATGTCCGTGGCATCCGTCACCTCGATTGTTGTGTCACTGCTTATACTGGGTGTGTTTATTATGCTGGTGCTTAACGTCAACTCCTTGGCTGATCAGGCCGATAGCCAGGTGGAGGTTAACGTATTTTTGGAGCTGAATGTAGAACAAAACATGCGTGAAACGCTGCAAAAGGAAATCGCGGCGATGCCGGAAATTAGCAAAACCACCTTTATCACCAAAGCTCAAGGCTTGGAGGAGCTGCGAAAAGATTTGGGAGACAGCGGCAAGGAGCTGCTGGAAGGTTTTGATAAGGACAGCAATCCGCTTCCAGACAAAATCGTTGTAGAGGTCATTGAACCGACGACGGTCCCATTTGTGGCTGAGAAGATTGAGAAGTTGAATACGATACATCCGGAGAAACCGATTTTAAAGGTCCGTTACGGAAAAGGTACCGTGGAGACGCTCTTCACCATTACCAAGCTCATCCGTAATGTGGGCTTTGTATTCGTAGCTGGCTTGGGACTGATGTCCATGTTCCTGATTTCGAATACGATCCGCGTGACCATTTTGGCACGACGCAGAGAGATTGGCATTATGAAACTGGTTGGTGCGACCAACTTTTTTATACGATGGCCGTTTTTTATTGAAGGTGCGCTTATTGGCCTGATGGGTTCTGTGATTACGGTAGGTATTTTGTTTGCTGGTTATCAGCGTTTGCTTACAGCCGTTCAAGGCGATATTGCACTGAATATGTTGAAGCTTATGCCGCTTCAGGGCGTTTGGATTCAATTGAGTGCCTTGCTAATTATTTTGGGGATGCTTGTCGGGATTGTAGGCAGTACCCTGTCCATGCGCAAGTTCTTGAAAGTATAAAGATTCATTGGTGGACGTCACAGTCGGTATTCTTTAGAACGGGGAAGCCGGTGTTATTTTGCGATAAAGGATGGGGAGTGCAAGTTGAAAAAAACAGGATCTGTGTTGGCCGCTACCTTGGTAGCCGCATTGCTAATCCAGCCTTCTGACGGATATGCCAAAAGCATGCATGAAATCAATTCGCAACTGAATCAATTGGAAAAGCAGGCCCAATCTGCCAAGCAACAGCAGGAGAAGGCGGCTCAAGATAAACAGTATGCCCAACATTACAAAAATAAAACCGTGCAAAACCTGAAAATTGTACTCGACCAGATTAACAGCGTCAGCGATCAGTTGACTCGTGTAGCGGTTCAGATTGATCAAACCGAAGATAATCTGCGTGCAACCAAAAAAGATTTATCTGAAGCCATTGATCGCATTCAGGCACGTGAAAAGATGCTGGAAACCCGTGTACGCTTGATGTATACGGACGGAACGGTCTCGTATATGGACGTGCTTATGTCTTCGGCCAGCTTTAGCGATTTCCTCAGCCGGGTGGATTCCCTGAAAACGATCGTGGAGCAGGATCAAATCCTGTTGGACGAGCATAAAAAGGACAAGGCTCTGGTCGTAAGCAAGAAGAAGCAGCTCGACACAGAATATAAAAATGCCAAGAAGCTGTATGCGCTCAAGCAGGACGCCAAAGTAGAACTGAATTCGAAGGAAAAAGAGAAGCAAAGACTGATTGCCAATTACGATCATGATATTGCTGAGTCAGATGAAATCAGCGAAGAGCAAAATGATATGCTGGTAGCCCTTGCTAACAAACGTGTGGGTCTGGTGCAGCAGAAAAACAAGCTCAGAGCGGAGCAGGCTGCCAAAGCAGCACGTGCTAGAGCGGCTGCACGTGCTGCTGAAGCCAAGCGATATGCTTCTTCATCCTCAGGCGCCGGCTCGAATTCCAGTCATGCGGCAGCCAGTACGTATACGGGTGGATCGGGCACGTTGGCCTTGCCTGTATCCAATTACCGACTCTCATCTACTTTTGGCATGCGGGTACATCCGATTACCGGCAAGCTTAAAGGCCATACAGGCATTGATATGGCGGCTCCGCAGGGAACCGATATTCATGCAGCAGAGGACGGTGTTGTCATTGTTGCAGAATGGTGGAGTGGGTATGGAAACACGGTTGTAATTGACCACGGAGACGGGCTATGGACCCTGTATGGACATATTCGCAATGGCGGTACGGTGGTTCATACGGGACAGACTGTGAAACGCGGTCAAAAAATTGCGGAAGTTGGTTCGACGGGCAACTCAACAGGACCTCACTGTCATTTTGAGGTGCGTGAGAATAACAAACCTGTAAATCCGATGAACTATCTATAGTTGAAAAGGGAAGCCCTATTTGTAGCCAATACGGTTGTAGATAGGGCTTTGCCTTCGTAGCTTGATACCCGTTGCAGAACAGGTGCATTGAAACACAGAGTAGGATACAATTAACATATTCCGTACAAGCTAGACGTATACTGCGTGGATGGATATGCGTTGTAAGGTAATAGTATACAAGATCAATAGAAGGCGGTGGACGATTAGATGTTGAAAAAAAGTACAGCGGTACTCTTGATGGTGATTGGGCTGCTTGGCGGTAGCCTGCTCACTTTTGCTTATACTGGAACGACGACAGTGGGAAACAGCGCTATGGGCGAAGGACTGCTGGCGAGTGTGACAGGCAGCAGTTCCACCTCCAGAAGTGATATCCGCAAAATCGAGACAGCGATGGATCTGATCCAGGGGCAATACTATCAGGACGTTGACCGTACCAAGCTGGTGGATGGAGCCATCAACGGTATGATGGAATCGCTCGACGACCCATATTCCTCTTATATGGGCAAAGAAACAGCACAGCAGTTTGAACAATCCATTGAAGGCTCCTTTACCGGAATCGGGGCCGAGGTAGCGGCAGAAAACGGAAAAGTGGTCGTAGTAACGCCAATTAAAGGCTCACCAGCCGAGAAGGCGGGACTGCGTTCCAAGGACATTATTTTGTCTGTTAATGGTGAAACGTTGGATGGTCTGGATCTGAACAAGGCCGTTTCCAAAATACGTGGACCTAAAGGCAGTCAGGCCAAGGTCAAAATTCAGCGCAACGGCTCTCCTGATCCGTTGGAATACACCATTACCCGTGACAGCATTGATATGGAAACTGTGACGGCTCATATGGAAAGCGGCGGTGTAGGCGTAATCACGATTACCCAGTTCTCCTTGAATACAGCAGATCGTTTCAAAGAAGAACTCGCGAAGCTGGAAAAACAGGGACTTAAAGGGCTCGTCATCGACGTGCGTAATAACCCGGGCGGCGTGCTTTCCGTCGTGATTGATATTGCACAGCAATTTGTACCTGCTGGCAAAACGATCGTACAGGTGGAAGACAAAAATCAGAAGCGTGAAGAAGAGAAGTCCAAAGGATCAAGCAAGAAATACCCGGTGACACTGCTCATGAATAAAGGTAGCGCAAGCGCGTCCGAAATTCTGGCAGGAGCTCTCCAGCAATCGGCTGGCGCAGTATTGATCGGGGAAAATTCCTTTGGTAAAGGTACTGTACAAACCAGCTATGACAAGCAAATGGGCGACGGTAGCCTGCTCAAAATTACGATTGCCAAATGGCTGACGCCAAATGGAACGTGGATTCACAAAAAAGGCATTAAGCCGGATATTGCGGTGGATCAGCCTGAATTCTTCACAGCAGCGCCACTCAACAAGGAAAAGCCGTTGAAATACAATATGAATAGCGGCGATGTAAAAAATGCGCAAATCATTCTGCAAGGCTTGGGCTACAAGCCGGGCCGCGAAGACGGCTATTTTGACAAAGTGACGGAAAGCTCCGTTATTGCTTTTCAAAAACAAGCAAAACTTACGGTTAACGGCGCGATTGATGCGAAGACAGCAGCGGCTATGGAAACCAAGCTGATCGAAAAAATCCGTGATCCGAAAAACGACAATCAACTCAAGCAGGGGATTGAAGAGATTCGGAAGGAAATGAAGACCAGCGCAGCGAAATAATAATAAGGCTACAACAAAGGGGGCTGGAAACAGCCTCCTTTTATTTTGGGATTTATTTGCAGTCTGCCGGATTGTCTTCCCTACGTTGGCAATTTCATATAGAATAAATGGATATGAAATGTACGTGATCCGCTAAACAGCGGGCCAGGGGCATAAGGAGTGTGAATGAACTTGGAATGGGCTTTACAATGGGGATGGAGCGTTCTAAATGCTTGCTTGTACCTGCTTTTGCAGCCGTTTTACTATATCTCGATACTCATTGTCGCGCTTGGCTATCGTCGGCAAATGCTGCTGGAGCGCAAGCTCTTTCATACCAAGCTGCATAATTGGGCGGGTGAGACGTGGCGTGTGGTCTGGAGTGGTCTAATCGCGGGGCTGGCCCTGTCCGCTCTGGGAATGTTCGTAAGTGTCCATCTGACCTCGGCTTCTATCGTTTGCCTGTGGGTGACCACATTGCTGCTTATGCTGGTACGCGTGCGTTACCTTTGCTTGGCCTATTCGGTGGGCCTGCTGGGTGTAGCCCAGTTTGCTTTGAACGTGGCAGAAGGCTGGCAGCCTGTGGGAGCGCTTGGAGCATCGGTGGCCGCCATCCGTGGATTAGATATTCCGGCGTTGCTGGTGCTGGTTGCTGTGCTGCATGTGGCTGAGGCGCTGTTGGTTCGCTGGCAGGGAGGAAAAGCCGCAACGCCACTGTTCGTGGAGGGCAAGCGGGGAAGGCTGGTCGGAGGCTATCGAATGGAAGACCTCTGGCCCATTCCGTTGTTGCTTCTGGTTCCTGTTCAGGGAGGTTCTACGCTTCCGTGGACGCCGCTGTTTGGTGATGGAACCGAATATATGCTGGCAGCCTTGCCTGTCCTAATGGGCTTCAGCAGCGTGACATTAGGCCAATTGCCACGCCAGAAGGCGGTGCTAACGTCTAACCGCCTGCTTCTCTACAGCGTAGCCTTGCTCCTGCTAGGCCTGCTGGCGGCGTGGTGGAGTCCGCTGGCGCTGGTGGCAGCGTTGTTCTCCTTCCTGGCCCATGAGGCGCTGATCTGGTACGGTAACATGGAGGAGAGCCGCCTCAGCCCTATGTTTGTTCATCCGGAGCAAGGGCTGCGTGTACTGGCTGTGCTGCCGGATAGTCCGGCGACGGCGATGGGCATTCTGCCCGGCGAGTCCATTTACCGCGTGAACAGCGTCGTCGTGAACAGCCGCAGCGAGCTGCATCAAGCCTTGCGGATCAACTCCGCTTTTTGCAAGCTGGAGGTACGCAATCTTCAAGGTGAGAGCAAGTTTGTGCAGCGCGGCATGTATGATGGCGATCACCATCAGTTGGGAGTCGTGCTTGCGCCGGATGCGGACGCGAATTGGGCCGTATCCATACATCCTGCCTCGATCTACCGGATTATTGCTATGCGCTTGGGCGCACGGCGGCGTAAAGGTGGACAGGCATCCAAGACGGAGAGTCCAAGTTTGGACACGATAGAAAAATAAAGAGTACAGCAAGAGGGCCGTTCTATTTGGCCAGATTTGAATAAGGCTGTCCTCTTTTTATATTCAGACAGTAGCCTGCTTGAAATGACCATTATGATCGAGATACAATGAATATGTAATGCGATATCTTGATGAACCGAATGCCTATTATGTGTGTCAAGCAGGGAGAGGGAAAGATGAATGCGATTCACTTTATTCGAGAGTACATCAGGCATCCACGCAGCGTAGGTGCTATCATACCAAGCTCAAGACAGTTGGCCAAGCAAATTGCCACACCGATTTTTTTTGACCAAGCATCGTGCATCATTGAGTACGGTGCAGGTACCGGTGTGTTTACGCAAGAACTGATTTTGAACAAGCGCCCGGATACACTACTGCTAGTGATTGAGGCCAATGAATCGTTTTACAAAACATTGCAAAGCAAGTACGGGCACTTGGAGCAAGTACACGTCATTCATGGATCGGCCGAGCATGTAGCCCGGTATATGAAACAGTATCATGTCTCAAAAGTGGATTACGTCGTATCAGGACTCCCTTTTACCAGTTTACCAGCCGCTTTATCCAGTCTGATTTTGGGACAAACGGCTGAAGTATTGGGTCAGGAGGGCAAATTTATTACGTTCCAGTATAGTAAGGTAAAACACAATTTTTTTCGTACTTTCTTTGGTGACATCCAAATCAAAAAGGTACATTACAACGTCCCGCCCGCCTATGTTTTCACTTGCAGCCTGTAATCGGTCAGCTATGTAGAGGATTAGAATAGATACGAATATGAAGATACGGATTTCCATGAGAAGACCTGGTCAGCGTCATTAAGATGTTGAAAAGGTCTTTTTTGTTGAGCGTTTTGGAAGAAAATTGTAACGCATGGCCCTTTCAAATGATCTAATAGATAGGCAACTTGAAAGGAGGACTCCTTTGAATATCGAGAATGAGGTCAAAAAGGCGCAAGGCGGGGATAGACGAGCTTTTGTGAACATCATTAGAGCAGTGGAGAGCGACCTGTACGGGATGGCGCATTCTATCCTGCGAAATGAACAAGATAGTGCTGATGCTCTACAAGAAGCCATACTCAAGGCATACAAGTCTTTGGGTACATTACGGGATGGAAGTCTCTTTAAAACTTGGATGTATCGGATTGTAATCAACGAGTCGAATAAAATAGCAAAAAAGCGTTCTCGCTCTGTTATGGTATCTGAGTATTCACACCATCAAATGGGTATTTCAGGTGAGTATGAAAACATTGAATTGCATGAAGCAGTAGAGCAGTTGGAGGAACCGATGCGGATCGTCATTACTTTGAGATACTTTTATGATCTGAATATTAAGGAGATCTCAAAAGCATTGGACATTTCAGAAAGTCTGGTTAAAACGCGTTTGTATCGTGCACGGAAATCTCTGCTGCGCAAGCTATCAAATCCAGGAGAAAGGGGAACGCCGATACCGGGAGGACTTGGGCACAACGCTGCATGAACGAATTGAAGATATTACGTTATGGTGCAATGGCAAACCATTTCAATTTGATGGTCCTTCGCTAATTACTAACTCTGGAGGCACTCCGGGTTCCGTCATCATTTATTATAGTGATTTGGAGAGAATGTACTCCACAGGCAAGGGACTTCCTGACCAATTTAAACTAACGGTAGAAATACAAATTACAGGAATAAAACAGCCCTTTAAGCTTGAATTACCTGTGCAAAAGATTTCTTCTAAAAACGTAGTGCTCACGCCCCGAATGGAGAAATCAAATGATTTTACCCGTTTCGTTGTGGAAAAATTAGAGATGACACCGATGTCTACCATGATCGTGACCAAGACCCATTACATAAGCCCAGGCCCGACTACCTATGGGAGTGAGGCATACGGGTATGGACTGGCTATGAATACACTGGGCTACGCGGTTTTGGATGATAAGGGGCAGGAACAACAATGGGTTACTGGGGATTCAGGAGGACGTCCCGGAACTAAAACAAGGACAGGTATTCACCAAATCCTCGTAGCTCCCTTTGAAAAAACACCGAAATTCATCACCATTAAACCCTATTTTAATGTAACCGGGCCGGGAGGCAAACCTGTATACGATGAACAAGGAAATTCGAAAAGAACATACCTGCCTGAACTAGAAATGAAAATTCCAATCGGAGAAAATAAGCTCAAGTAAGGTTTGAGTTTGAGGTAGATACGGAGAACTCTTCGGATGAAGTAGATCTGGAGAGTTCTTTCCGGAGATATAGGGATATGTTAAAATGCAAAATTTGTTTAAGGAATCATATTTTAAAATGGGACTTAACCTATATATTACATATGCTGGAACCTGTTAGATTTTGTGCGATTCAACGATAAATCTGAACTTTTGTTAAAGGAGATTTATATATGGTAAAACCGCTGATGTTCATGCGTTGGTGTGAGTATTATGAATTAAGTGATCGTGAGACAGATTTTATATCGTTTTTTATGATGAATTTCTCAGCCGCGCGATCAGGCAACCAGCCAAAGCTTAGAGAGCAATTTATCGAAATTCAGAAAAAAACCTTTCCTGAATACCCGTTTGATATCACCCCGGAGGAACTGGATTATCCCAAATTTGAAGGACTGATGAGACAGGTGTTGAAAATTCATTTTGACACGGCGGAGCTGCTATACTCCTTCTATCTTCAAAAGCTGTGCGCACCTTTAGCAGAATACATTTTATCCACTGGAGAGTCAGAGCCTGCACGCATCTATTATAAGCTTATTCAAAAGGACAAGGTACGGTAGGGGAGTTGGGTGTGAATCAACAAGAGTTTCTGAATAGATTGAAGAAGAATGATGAGAATATTGAAAACGGTTTAAGTATTCGTAAAAGCATTGGAAGGCAATGAAGGTTCCATTTCTCTCCAGTAAATAGCTGCTATTGATAAAGGAAAATGTGATTCTTCTACACCAATATCGCAATCCATAGATAAATACCCAAGCTTGTTTTTCCTCGGGCAATTCAAATGTGTGTGGGTTTATTTCTGTTAAACATATATCGTTCTTAAGCTCTATATCTAGGGAGAGAAATAGTAGCTAGAACAACTTTGCGGCGATTTCATGTTCTACTATATGGCTATATAGAATAATCTTTGGATATGGACCTTCCGTCCAACAAATGGTTCGATATGCAGGCTTGGTCGGTAGAACGTATAGCAGAGCTGTACTATTACACATTTGTCAACAAGAAGCCGGTAACGGTATTACCTTGATGCAAACGGCAAACCCATCATGTGCGGTGTGAATACGGCTGTTGCAACACTTGAAGATCCGGGCCAATTCTGGATTTCGGACGGAGAGGAGAGTGTAGTCAACCGGATACTTGGAGCTTCGACTGGCGAAATTCAAGCGTGTATCAACAAAAACGAGTGGACGAACTACAATGTGGCAGATGAATACTCCTACGATCCTACAAAAAATTAGTTTGCAGATTAGAGTAAGGTGACGCTGTACCAGAACGATAAACTCGTTTGGGGTCAGGAGCCTTAAAGCCTGACGGAGCGGCACTCGTATGGGTGCCGCTCTTTTCAAACTTAAAGGAGGAAAACGGCATGAAGGCGAAAAATAGTAGTAGTATTTGGTCCAAACGTTCCAAATGGCTGCCTGTCGTCATGGCATGCACGATTATAGTAGGGGGTGCTCTACCGGCACCAACTGTAGTTCACGGTCAAACGGCAAAGACCGTTACCATTAAAGTCGATACATCCAAGGATCGTAAGCCTATTAGCCCTTATATTTACGGTACGAATCAGGAGTTGGCAGGCGATGAGAATCTGGCTGCCAGACGACTTGGTGGCAATCGAATGACCGGATATAACTGGGAAAACAATATGTCCAATGCAGGAAGCGATTGGAAGCAGTCCAGCGACAACTTTTTATGCAACGATGGTGGACTGACAAAAGCGGAGTGTGAAAAGCCGGGGGCGGTGACGACTTCGTTTCATGATCAATCGCTGAAGCTCGGTACTTATTCTTTGGTCACGCTTCCAATGGCCGGTTATGTGGCGAAGGATGGAAACGGAACTGTGCAGGAAAGCGAAAAGGCTCCTTCCGCTCGTTGGAATCAGGTCGTAAACGCCAAAAATGCGCCGTTCCAACTGCAGCCTGATCTGAATGACAATCAGGTTTATGCAGATGAATTCGTCAACTTTTTAGTGAAAAAGTACGGCGCTGCTTCAACAAAGACGGGTGTGAAAGGATATGCGCTCGACAATGAACCCGCTCTCTGGTCGCATACGCATCCGCGCATTCATGGTGAAAAAGTCGGAGCGAAAGAATTGGTAGATCGGTCGGTAAGTTTATCGAAAGCTGTTAAAGCGGTTGACGCGGGTGCGGAAATTTTTGGGCCGGTTCTTTACGGTTTTGGCGCCTATACAGATCTTCAAGCTGCACCTGATTGGAACTCTGTAAAAGGAAACTATAGTTGGTTCGTGGACTATTATCTGGATCAAATGCGTCTCAGCTCGCAAGCCGAAGGCAAGAGATTGCTGGATGTTTTCGATGTACACTGGTATCCCGAAGCGATGGGCGGAGGCATACGAATTACAAATGAGGTAGGCAACGACGAAACGAAGAAAGCCAGAATGCAAGCGCCTCGTACTTTGTGGGATCCGACCTACAAGGAAGATAGCTGGATCGCTCAATGGAACAGCGAATTTTTGCCTTTACTGCCTCGATTGAAGCAGTCGGTGGATAAGTATTACCCGGGAACCAAGCTGGCTTTGACCGAGTATAGCTATGGCGGCGAAAATGATATTTCCGGCGGTATCGCTATGACCGATGTGCTGGGCATCTTGGGCAAAAACGATGTTTATATGGCAAACTACTGGAAGTTAAAGGATGGTGCCAACAACTATGTTAGTGCCGCTTACAAGCTTTATCGCAATTATGACGGAAAAAGCTCTACTTTCGGTGATATCAGCGTTAATGCGCAAACGTCGGATATTGTCAATAGCTCGGTGCATGCTTCCGTAACGGATGCATCCTACAAAGAGCTGCACCTCGTTGTCATGAATAAAAGCATGGACAGCGCATTCGACGCCCAATTCGATCTTTCCGGCGAGACGACTTACGGTGCCGGTAAAGTATGGGGCTTCGACAAAAATAGCTCGGAAATTAAGGAAGCAGCGCCAATCACGCAAATTTCAGGCAACCGCTTCACCTATACAGTACCGCCTTTGACGGCTTATCACATCGTGTTGACTGCCGGCAATGATACGTCTGTGCCACCTGGGGAAGGTCCTGAAAGCTTTGCGCTGAGAGCTGGGGCTGGCGATGGGAAAGTCGATTTGTCCTGGGACGCTTCCAGCGGAGTTGTAAGTTACAGTGTACAGCGTGCAACGTATGAAACCGGTCCTTTTGCTGCTGTAGCATCCAACTTGATCGAAACGTCTTATACGGATACGAACGTAACGAACGGCACTTCTTATTATTATAAAATAACCGCAAAAACAAATGCGGGAACGAGCGAATCCAATGTCTTGAAAGCGGTTCCGCGGACGCCTGTAGACGGTCCGGTTCGCTATGAAGCCGAAGATGGCACACTGAAGGGAACAATTGTGGAATCCAGCGGGACCGGATTCTCCGGTACTGGTTATGTAACTAATTTCCACAATGCAGGGGATTCCCTTACGATGACGATCCAGGCTCCAACGGCAGGTTTGTACAATCTTGCAATCGGCTACCGTTCTCCTTATGATGACAAACGCACGAATTTCTCCTTAAACGGCAAAGCGTCTGGCGAACTGGTGCTTTGGAAATCGGCTGATTTTAAAGAAACTTCCGGTGGTAAGGTTCTGTTGAATGCAGGGGCGAATACGATCGGTTTTGAAACGGGCTGGGGCTGGTACGATATCGACTACGTCAAGCTGGAGCCTGCTGCTGACCGTCCACCGCATGCGGTAACCAAAACGCTCACCAATCCGAATGCGACGGTAGAAGCAAAAGCATTGATGAACTACCTGGTTGATCAATACGGGAAGAATATGCTTTCCGGTCAAGAGGATATGCCCGAAATTGATTGGCTGCAAGCAAATGTAGGTAAGAAGCCGGCTATTGCGGCGCTTGACCTGATTGACTATTCGCCAAGCAGAGTGGAACACGGTCTTAGTTCCACAGAGACGGAAAAGGCGATTGAATGGGATAAGCAAGGGGGCATTGTTACCTTTGCATGGCACTGGAACGCGCCGAAAGATCTTATAGATACGCAGGGAAAAGAATGGTGGAGAGGCTTCTATGCCGATTCGACCACATTCGATATAGAATATGCGATGAATAATCCAGAGTCCGAAGATTATAAATTGCTTATTCGTGACATCGATGTGATTGCAGAGCAATTGAAGAAGTTGCAGGATGCGAAAGTTCCTGTCCTGTTCCGTCCTTTACACGAAGCGGAAGGCAAATGGTTCTGGTGGGGCGCCAAAGGTCCTGAGCCTGTTAAAAAATTGTATATTTTGATGCATGATCGTTTGACTAATAAGCACAAATTGAACAATCTGATCTGGGTCTGGAATTCTGTTGCTCCCGATTGGTATCCGGGAGACGACTATGTGGATATTTTGAGCTTTGACTCTTATCCGCAAGCAGGCGACTACAGTCCGCAAATTGCAAAATATGAAGACCTTGTTACATTGGGCAAGGACAAAAAGTTAGTTGCCATGAGCGAAAACGGACCTATCCCGGATCCTGATTTGATGAAGGCGTATCAAGCCCATTGGAGCTGGTTCGCTACATGGTATGGGGATTTCTTGAGAGACGGCAAACAAAACAGTCTTGAGCATCTGAAAAAAGTGTATAATCATCCGAACGTCATTACGCTTGACAAGCTCCCGACCAACTTAAAAACGTATGGTATTTCCGAGCAGCCGTCAGTACCGGGCAGCTTCACGCTGAGTGCAACGGGCGAAAAGGCGAAAGTATCGCTGAGCTGGACAGCATCGGCGAAGGCGGCAAGCTATGAAGTGAAGCGTTCGACGGCTGAAAACGGCGCGTTCGCCACAGTAGCGAGCGATGTATACGGAAGCAGCTACACCGATACAGCCGTAACAGCAGACACGACGTACTATTACCAAGTCGTAGCGAAGAACGATGCAGGACAAACGCTTTCGAACACGGCTAGCGCAGCGCCGAAAGCGGATGCTCAGCAGCCGACAAAGGGACTGCTGCTCCAGTATCGCGCAGCGGATACAAATGTGAACGACAATCACTTGAATCCACATTTTCAAATTTTAAACAAAGGTACAACCTCCGTACCGATCAACGAGTTGAAAATTCGCTACTACTACACGATCGACGGTGACCGTGAGCAGACATTCAACTGCGACTATGCGATGCTGAGCTGCTCAAAGCTGAATGGTAAGCTGGTTAAAATGGATAAAGCTGTAACAGGGGCTGATTATTATGTGGAAGTCAGCTTCAACTCGGATGCAGACGTGTTAGCACCTGGAGGAAGCACGGGCGAAATTCAAACTCGTATTCATAAAACAGACTGGTCGAACTATAACAAAAGTGACGATTACTCGTATAAAGGCACGCAAACTTCATTTGCCGATCATACAAAAGCTACGTTGTATCATAATGGCGTACTTGTTTGGGGAACCGAACCGACAGCTAATTAAGACAAGCGCCTGATATACGGCAACATGTGAATCAACCGATTATTTACCGAGAGAGGATTGGAAAGTGGTTGTCAGATGAACAACTTATCTGAAGAATACTTGCCGCAGATTCGCAATGGCGATGAGCAGGCACGGTCGGCTCTGATTGGTCAATACCGGTCCTTTATATTGAAGGTTGTCAAACACGTCTGCAAGCGCCGAATTGGATGGAGTGATGATGAAGCAAGTATAGGTCTGATCGCTTTCAATGAGGCTGTCGATCGATACCGTACGGAGTATGGAAAAACATTTAATAATTTCGCTTTTCTTATGATCCGCTGACGATTGATCGATGATTTTCGGAAAAAAATAAAAATTTCCCAAAATGAAGCCGATTGGAAAGACGAAGAGGAAATGCTGTACATTGCAGATAAGGTAAGGTCGCTGGATGCTTTTGAAAGGCAGCAACGAGCTGCGGCGCTGTCGGAGGAATTGGGCAGCTACGATGAAAGACTTCAGGAATTCGGTGTTTGTCTTCGGGAACTGGAAGATATCATGCCAAGCCACCGGGATACCCGGCAAATGCTGGTGCGGATTGCCCGCCATTTTTGCAACAACCGGGATTGGCTGAACAATCTTTTTCAAAAAAAGAAGCTTCCCTTGAAGGCAATGACCAAAGAGATCAACATCAGTAAAAAGACGCTGGAACGTAATCGGAAGTATCTGATATCGCTGATTCTGATTTTCGGCTGCGAGGATTTTGCGAGAATCCGCGAGAACATCTCTTTTACAAGTGTGGAGGAGGAAACGCGGTGCGTAGAGCAGTTGTAGTGAGTTCCCGCCATATTAAAATGATATAAATACCATCGCTGAAATGAGCAGGGGGATTTAGTATCCCGCCTGCTCATTTTTTTTGGAATCAACTAGCGGAGGATAAGGATAACGAACAACTCACCATGAAAGAACTGCGTAAATAAAAGTCCCCATTGAGGGACAGCCCGAAAACCCATGCGGTTGGCAGATTTTCAATACGCCTTCTGCGGCGCTTGCTTGTACCGTGCCCTTATAGGTCTGGTGGAAGCCACTGGCTAAGCTGGTGGTTATGACTTTAGAATGGAGATTTGAATGTAGAGATATGTTTGATTACTATATTCAGGTTTAAGAAATCAGGAACTAAAATTACCTCATAATGTTATAAAAGACGAAAAATATAATTTTTGAGTTGAAGAGGAGGATTGGCATGGAGCACACACCTACGATCCGCTCGAAGATAGAAACAGAATTGAAACAAAGGGGCTATAGCTTTAGCGGCTTTAGTAAAATCTCTGGTATTAACCGCGGTACATTCAGCACCATGCTGAACAGCAACCCGCCTAAGCCAATTTCCGTTCGGCAGATGGACCTGATTACCAAGGCATTGGGATATCCCGAGGGCTAGCTCTATGAGCTGTACATAGATGAATGCTTTTACGAAGGAAAAGGACACTGGAAACGGATTAAGCCTTTTTTGCTGCGTTGTGTGGAGCTAGGAAGACAGGACTTCATCCAAAAGGTATTGTCGAGGCTGACAGAGGATTTGTCCTATGTGCTGACCATATTTGAGCTTGCAGAAGAATTACACGAAGAAGGAAAGGAAAAGGAATCAGTTCCTTTTTACGAGTGTGTGGTAGAGAACGAAAGGTATTACCATTCGGAGCGGCTAGCAATTAGTCAGTATAGGTTATTTTCTTACTCTTTAAGCAAAGATTTAGAGAAAAATCGCCAACTGGCTATAAAATTTGCTCCTTATCGTAAAAATTTGCCTGAAAATCATCAACTGGACGCTCTTTTAAAGCTGGTAAACGTATACTTTCAAGCTTATGACTGTGAGACAACTATGCAATATGCGAAAGAACTTGAGGTAATTTCCACAAATGTTTATCAGCAGCAGATTCAAGCTCCGCTTAAATTTAGAAATTCTAATGGGAAATATGGCTAGTTTGCCTGCCTATGTCGATCTTCTTAAAAGTAATCCTGCAGAGATACTTCAGGGGCTACTAACCATTATGGAATCGGCCAATATTTACAATCACACAATAGACGAAATTCTGATCCTTTTTGCTGAGAATATTAATGAATTTAGGGACTTACGTACAAATATTTCTTACTATCATAATAATTATAATCTGGTGACCTATTCTCACTTTTTTCTTGAGCTTAGTCGCTACTATTTTAATAAAGGGAGCTACTCTGAGGCGATAGACAGTATGCTAAATAGTCTCAAAGCATCCTCACAGTTAAATGATAAGGCTTACTATATCAAGTCCATCACGTTATTGTTTGAGAAATATAAGGATCATTCGACACATGAACAGCGGACAGAATATGAAAAAGTGATTAAAGCAGTGGAGTGTAACATTAAGCAGATGACTTCTTAGAACATAAAAGGGCTATGTAACCTACTACTAAGGTAGATTAACATAGCCCTTTTGAAATATTCTGTTCATGACCAATCGGGATAAAGTTAATTTTTTTCGTTATTCGCTGGACTCATCGGGGTTACTTGCTGTAAGCCCGCTTTCTGAGGAAGTGAACAGTTCCTTCAATATCCGATAAGCTTTATTTTGATCGGCTTCATTCTGCTTGGACAGTAAATGAACACATTCCCATATCCAAGGCTGACTTTTGAGTTCTTCATATGGATTGAAGTCAAAAAATGCGAATACGTTTGTTCCCAAGGCTTCGGCTATTTTCTCTAGTGTTTTGATCTGTACATTGACCTCACCACGCTCCAACTTGCCGATATAGGAACCTGTTGAATCGGATGCTTCCGCCAGTTGTTCTTGTGTAATACCACGCAACGTCCGAAATTGGCGGATTTTCGCTCCTATGAGTTTTGTTGTTTCCATAGACATCCACACTCCTATAGTATGAGTGTAGACAAAGGTAGATCAAGCGTGGAGGTAATTGTATTGCCTAAATAGTATAATATTAAGTTCTTGTAAAGACTATTAAACACACATTAAATTCCAATATATATTAAAACGGTGTAAAAAAGGGGTTGACCATCATCCAGTTTGTTCATATAATTTCTAGTATATTGTAATTGTTTGTCGAGGAGGGTGATTTTTAAAAATCATCTGAATACACCGGGGGTGTTTTTATTGGAAAATGCAACCACGATCCGTTCGGAAATTGAGAAAGAATTGAAACTCGGAGGCTACACTTTTAATAGTTTTGGACAAGCCACAGGGCTTAATCGGGGCATATTTAGTGCTATGCTCAATGGCAATCCGCCTAAACCGATTTCCGTAAGACAAATGGACTTAATTACTAAAGCGCTTAACTATCCAGAGGACTGGTTGTATGACTTATATGTAGATGAATGCTTTTATGATGGAAGACCTCACTGGAAAAGGGTTAAGCCGTTCCTTATACGTTGTGTTGAAATAGGAAATTTGAGGTGTGTGGAGAAAGTACTATCTCGATTAATGGAGGATCTTAACCACATTCCAACGATCTTTGCTTTGGCAGAGGAGTTGTATGAAGAAGGAAAATATCAGGAGGCAGCTCCTTTCTATGAATGTGTAATTGAAAACGAGAAGTATCAACATTCTGAAAGGTTGGCCATCAGTCATTATAGAATTTTTTCGCTTTCCATTAATGTCAATCCAGACAGAGATCTTGAAGCGGCTTTAAGATTTATGCCGTTTAGAAATCGGGTACCTTTAGAATTTCATTTGGATGGACTACTTAAACTTACGAACCTTTACTACAAGCTGCATCAATGGAAAGAAGTGGAACGTTATGCGGATGAATTGAGATCATTTGCGAATATTGTTTGTGAGAATAGAAGAAATAACAAAAAGAATAATTCTTTAAATACTGAAAGACATTTAGTTGTATACTACGGCCAAAGTTATTTAATGAAAGGAAATGCACTCGAAAAACAAGAAAGATATGAAGAAGCCATGAGATACACTGATGGTTATGCGGATTTAAGTTGGTTTGAAGATTTGGGGGAAATTGGTCGGAAAGAAGTGCGAAAGTTCACGGTTTGGGCAGATGCTAATAGACTTAATTTGAATATTCTTATGGGTAATACAAAAAGTCTACCTATGTACATTCAATTTCTTAAGAATAATCCACAGGAGATTCTATTAGGTTTATTAACAATAGTGGAATCGGCTAACAAACACGGTTTTTCAATTGAACATATCTTGCAGCAATTCTCCAAAGAACTGACTTCATTTAATAATGAATTATCTGTAGACACTAGTTACTATAACCAATCATTTAGTTATGACGCATACGCTGATTTGTGCTACCAACTAGCCATATATATGTTCAACAATTTTCTTCATGAGAAAGCTATTTATTATGTTTTAAAAAGTCTGAGAAAATGTATTGAAATGGAAAAAAAAGAAAAGTTTGCAGTTTGTACAGCATTATTTCAAAAGTTTAGATCTCAGGCAACGAAAGATCAGAAATTAGAATATGAGAATATTATGGAGGAGGTTCTAATAAATGCGAATAAAAAAAATGAAGTATATACTAAATATCACGGTTTTTAGTTTCGTTGTGTTGTTTCATAACATAGTCGTTTTTGCGCATGGGGCTGGAGGTTAATGACATGCCCGAGCCAGTCCCTAGGGATTGGCTTCTTTGATTTATTCCGTTAAAGGGATGAAATGGGTTTTATTATATTATTAACCTGTAGGGAAGGTATCAGCTTGTAAACTAACTATAAATACCATACCAAACAGGAGGTTTGTTGATGTGAAATTGCAAGAATTGGAGGACTGCATCGAAGAAAAGCGTAAGGAATTAAATGATTTGGCGAAAGAGGTAGGATTAAAGGATCGACGGGTGTTGACCAAGTCTATGGAGTTGGATCGACTCCTTAATTTGTACAGCGATTGGAAATATAGCTACCACAAGCAAAGCATCTCCACAACTTCACCAGTGCGAGAGAAGCAACACGAGTTAGCCTTATCTTATTGAGTTTCCAGCATCATGACCAGGCTTTACTTAATTTCATCTTGGGCTTCTAATACATAGTGGGGATATAGACTTAAACAAAATAATCTCTCTCGTATCTCGTACGCCGCTCTATACAACGCTGTTCGTACGGTTTATTGTTCTGCGTCATCAGAGCGGAAGCCATCTAGAACGATGATATCTATCTAAAAAAACCTCCCGGTTCACGTTAAGTGTGACTGAGGAGGTTTTTGGCATTTACTGTTGAAGCTGGCGTAGTACGGTGATTTCGACACGGCGGTTTTTTTGTCGTCCGGCCTCGGTCGTATTATCTCCAACCGGTCGGGTATCGGCATAACCTGCGTATTGAAATTCTGTAGGAGATAATCCTTCTCTGTCGAGAAAGAATCGAAGCACGGATAGTGCTCGTGCCCCGGAAAGCTCCCAGTTGTCCTTGTAGGTCGAAGCGTTCAAAGCGCGTGTAAACGGAATATTGTCCGTATGACCCTCGATGCTGATCGGCGTTTTCAAATCCCGGAACAGACTGGCCAGCTTGGATAACGTGTTTGCAGAGCCTTGCTTGAGTGCAGCCCTGCCCTGATCGAATAAAAAGCGGTCGTTCAGGGTGATGACAATACCGCGCGGCTGATCGGATACGAAAATCTGATCTTGCAACTTATTGTCCGCAATATATTGCTCTATGACACCCATCAGATTTTGCAGTTCTTTTTCCTGCTTGCGAAATGCCTGCTCACGTTCGGTCAGTTTGGTCGGGCCGGCTGCTTTGTTATCGGATGAAGGTTGCTTGGTTGTGGGCGGATTCTTGCTTGTGTATCGGTCCGCCGTACCTGTAATGCCTGAACCTTGCTCTAAAATGGAATCGCCCTTATGGAATGTATCTTGCAGGGATTGGACAACGACTTCGTATTTTTTCGCATCCAGGCTGCTCATAGCGTACATCACGACGAAAAAAATGAGCAGCAGTGTGATTAGATCGGCATAGGTAATCATCCAGCGGTCACGATGGTCTCCGCCTCCTTGACGTTGGCGGCGCTTAGCGCGCGCTCTCATGGAAGTCCTCCTTTGGAGTAGCGTCCTCTGAACGTGAGCGACGAGGCGGCTTAGGCTCCAGATTTTGCTCTGAACGGATAAAGAACTCCAGTTTTTTGCGTACAAGCTTCGGATTCTCTCCGTTTTGAATGGCGAGAATGCCTTGCAGCAGTAAATCCATCGTGACTATTTCACTTTCGCTGCATGCTCTGATCTTGGATGCGATGGGCAGGAAAATCAGATTGGCGCTGGCAACGCCGTATAGTGTGGCGATAAAAGCGACAGCAATGGACGGTCCAAGCGCTGTTGGCTCGGTCAGGCTGCCGAGTACATGGATCAGGCCCATCACAGTACCGATAATCCCCATCGTAGGGGCATAGCCGCCTGCGGATTCAAATATTTTGGCATATCCTTCGTACTTATGCTCAATGGTATCTAACTCGAGTTCCAGAATTTGTTTAATTTGTTCCTGCTCGGTTCCGTCAATGACCAGTTGAAGACCTTCGCGCAGAAATGCATTCGGATGTTCTGAGGAAATACGCTCCAGCGCAAGCACTCCGGATCGGCGGGAAGTGGCTGCCATGGAAACCAAATCTTCAATATATTGCTCGGAGAGGTTGTCCTCACGGCTAAACGCCATCCGAAGGGCAGCTGGTATGGTCTTTAGTTTAGAGGCGGGGTAGCTGATGACCACTGCGGCGAGCGTTCCGCCAAACACAATCAGAGCCGATGTACCTTGAAGCAGCCCTGTAAATTGTCCGCCTTCCCATAAGAAGCCACCGATTAATGCTATGATTCCGGCGATGATGCCCAATACGATGGTGATATCCAAAATTTAATTCACTCCTATTCAAGACTTATCGTTTGCATCCAAGGTGAGAAAGAGGTATAATACGGGAACAAACATTCTTATCCAACCATATTTCCCAAGTGTCATTGCTCGGGAAATATCGACATAGGTTTACAGGTAAAGACGTTTCAACTCGACTGTTGTAGAAACATGATGTTTCCATTTTAGACGATAAGGGTGATGCAGGGCAATGAGTGATATCGTTGTTAGCGACAAGACTTTTGAAATTCAGTCGGAATTCCAACCTCAAGGCGATCAGCCTCATGCCATTCTTGAATTGGTAGAGGGGATTACTAAAGGAAAAAAACATCAAACGCTGTTGGGTGCTACGGGAACAGGTAAGACGTTTACCATCGCACAGACGATTGCCAAATTGAATCGGCCTACTCTGGTTATTGCGCATAACAAGACTTTGGCTGCCCAACTGGCGAGTGAGTTTAAGGAGTTTTTTCCGAATAACTCAGTCGATTATTTTGTCAGTTACTATGATTACTACCAACCGGAAGCATACATTCCGTCTTCCGATACGTATATTGAGAAGGATTCTAGCATCAATGAGGAGATTGATAAACTTCGCCACTCAGCCACAAGCTCTCTGTTTGAGCGTCGTGACGTTATTATTGTAGCGAGTGTCTCCTGCATTTATGGTCTGGGTTCCCCGAAAGAATATTCAAGCCTGCTGCTCTCGCTTAGAGTCGGCATGGAGAAACCCCGCAATCAGATTTTGTCCCGCTTGGTCGATATTCAATATCAGCGGAACGATATCAACTTCGTGCGGGGTACTTTCCGTGTACGGGGGGATGTTGTTGAAATATTCCCGGCTTCCCATGGGGAACACGCTATACGGGTAGAACTGTTCGGGGATGAAATTGAACGGATCACCGAGATTAATGTGCTTACGGGTGAATTGATCGGTGAACGTGATCATATTGCCATTTTCCCTGCATCTCACTTCGTTACTCATGAGGATACGATGAAGGTAGCACTGGTCAACATTGAACGTGAGCTTGAAGAGCGGTTAGTGGAGCTGAAGGAACAGGGGAAGCTGCTGGAGGCACAACGTTTGGAGCAACGTACCCGCTATGATATCGAGATGATGAAAGAGGTCGGTTTTTGTTCCGGCGTCGAGAATTACTCAGGTCCACTGACATTCCGCGAGCGGGGGGCGACACCGTATACGCTGATGGATTATTTTCCGGATGATATGCTGATCGTGATTGATGAGTCTCATGTTACGTTGCCGCAGATTCGGGCGATGTATAATGGTGACCAAGCACGTAAGAATGTACTGGTGGACCATGGTTTCCGTCTGCCATCTGCGCTGGATAACCGCCCGCTGAAGTTTGAAGAGTTCGAGGACAAGGTGAGTCAGATCGTCTACGTATCAGCTACACCAGGCCCCTATGAGCTGGAGAAATGCGAAACGACTGTGCAACAGATCATCCGACCTACGGGGCTTCTTGACCCGATCATTGAGGTGCGGCCGAGCAAGGGACAGATCGACGATCTCATTAGCGAGATACGGCTTCGGATGGAGCGTGAGGAGCGGGTACTGGTCACCACGCTTACCAAGAAAATGTCTGAGGATCTGACCGACTATTTAAAAGAAGTGGGTATCAAGGTCCGATATATGCACTCCGAGATTAAGACACTGGAGCGGATGGCGATTTTACGTGATCTTCGTTTGGGTACCTTTGATGTCCTGATTGGAATCAATCTGTTGCGGGAAGGTCTGGATTTGCCAGAAGTATCACTGGTGACGATTTTGGATGCGGACAAGGAAGGCTTCCTGCGTTCCGAACGTTCGCTCATCCAAACCATTGGACGGGCAGCACGGAATAGCGATGGCCGTGTTATTATGTACGGTGACAAAATTACGGATTCTATGGATAAAGCGATAAAAGAAACCGAACGCCGCCGTGCGATTCAAATTCAGTATAATGAAGACCATGGCATTACCCCGCAAACGATTCGTAAAAAGATTCGTGATGTCATTGAAGCGACCAAGGTAGCCGAGGCGCGTAATGATTACCTTCCTGGTGAGACGGGTAAACTTTCCAAGAAGGAGCGTCAGTCGCTGATTCAGCGTTTGGAAGCGGAAATGAAGGATGCTGCCAAGAATCTTCAGTTCGAGCGCGCCGCCGAGTTGCGTGACGCTTTGCTGGAACTGCGGGCTGATTAAGCTTTCAGGGGCGTCTAGTAGTGCGAACACATTGAAAATGAAATGGATGATTGCTTTTAAAAATAGCGAGGGCGGCCCATGTGGTCGTTCTCTTTGCGATATATCACTTGCATGGGGTATTCCATCGCAATATAGCATGACGTGAACTATGGCTAAGGAGATGAAACATTTGGCGAATGAAAGCATCATCATCAAAGGCGCTCGAGCGCATAATCTCAAAAATATTGACGTGACCATCCCTAGGGACAAATTTGTCGTCCTGACGGGGCTAAGTGGCTCAGGTAAATCGTCACTGGCTTTCGATACGATTTATGCAGAAGGACAGCGGCGTTATGTGGAGTCTTTATCCGCGTATGCGCGTCAATTCCTGGGACAGATGGAGAAACCGGATGTGGATTCCATTGACGGACTGTCTCCTGCGATTTCCATTGACCAAAAGACTACGAGCCGTAACCCGCGTTCTACCGTTGGTACTGTTACGGAGATTTATGACTATTTGCGGTTGCTGTTTGCTCGAATTGGTCACCCTCATTGTCCTGAACATGGCGTTGAAATTACATCACAAACGGTTGAACAAATGGTGGACCGCATTTTGCAATATCCTGAAAAGACAAGACTGCAAATTTTGGCTCCGTTGGTTTCAGGACGCAAAGGTGAGCATAAAACGCTGTTTGCGGATATTGCCAAGCAAGGCTTTGTACGGGTGCGTGTCAATGGCGAACTGCGTGAGTTATCGGAAAAGATCGAACTGGAGAAAAACAAGAAGCATTCCATTGAAGTGGTTGTAGACCGGATCGTGGTTAAGGAGGATGTGCGTACACGTCTGTCCGATTCTATTGAGACAGCATTGAACCTTTCGGGAGGTCAGTTGCTGGTGGACATGATGGGGCAAGAAGAGTTGCGTTTCAGTTCTAATTTTGCCTGTCCAATCTGTGGTTTCAGTATAGACGAGCTGTCGCCGCGGATGTTCTCTTTTAACAGTCCATTCGGTGCTTGCCCGGATTGTGACGGATTGGGCGTTAAAATGGTGGTCGACCCCGACCTGCTTATTCCTGACCCGGAGAAAAGTGTAGAAGATGGAGCATTTCAGGCGTGGAGTGGAGGAACCTCCACCTATTATCCGCAGTTTTTGCAGTCCGTATGCGAGCATTATAGTATTTCACAGAACATTCCTGTCAGCCAACTGACCACGGAACAAATGAACACCATATTACATGGAACAGGCGACCAGAAGATCCGGTTTCGTTATGAAAATGATTTTGGCCAACGCAAGGAAGCCTATGTGACCTTCGAGGGAATTATCCCGAATCTGGAGCGTCGCTATCGTGACACAGCTTCGGATGGTATCCGTGAGTTTATTGAAGGATTTATGAGCGCAAAGCCGTGTAACACCTGTAAGGGACATCGTTTGAAGAAAGAAACTCTGGCGGTGACTATTCAGGAGCGTAACATTGCCTATGTAACTGATTTGTCCATCGGCGAAGCGTCTCAATTTTTCAAAACGCTGGTGTTGAGTGAGAAGGAACAGTCCATTGCCAATCTCATTTTTAAGGAAATTAACAGCCGTTTGGGATTTCTCGTTAATGTTGGATTGGAGTACCTGACCTTAAGTCGTGCAGCGGGCACGTTATCCGGTGGTGAGGCACAACGTATCCGGTTGGCGACACAGATCGGTTCCAGCCTGATGGGTGTACTGTATATTTTGGACGAGCCAAGCATCGGGTTGCATCAGCGGGATAATGACCGCCTGATTAGTGCATTGGAGCATATGCGGAATCTGGGGAATACGCTGATTGTGGTGGAGCATGACGAAGATACGATGATGGCGGCCGATTATATTATTGATATCGGTCCGGGGGCCGGAATCCACGGCGGCATGATCATGTCACAGGGGACTCCGAAGGAAGTCATGGAAGACCCGAATTCCTTAACCGGGCAATATTTGAGCGGACGCAAGTTCATTCCGGTCAATACCGAACGGCGCAAGCCTACGGATAAGTGGCTGGAGGTCCGCGGGGCTAAGGAGAACAATCTCAAAAATTTGAATGTTAAAATCCCGTTAGGTATTTTCACGGCTGTTACTGGCGTATCCGGATCTGGGAAGTCAACGCTGGTCAACGAAATTCTATACAAAACGCTGGCGCGTGATCTGAACCGGGCCAGAGTGCGTCCAGGTCAACATAAGGAAATTCGCGGGCTTGAAAATATCGATAAGGTCGTTGAGATTGATCAGTCTCCGATCGGCCGCACGCCGCGTTCAAATCCTGCAACCTACACCGGGGTATTTGATGATATTCGTGATTTATTTTCAAAAACAAATGAGGCCAAGGTCCGAGGCTACCAAAAAGGTCGCTTTAGCTTTAACATTAAGGGTGGTCGCTGCGAGGCTTGCAAGGGCGACGGCATTATCAAGATTGAAATGCACTTTCTGCCGGATGTATACGTTCCGTGTGAAGTGTGTAAGGGCAAACGCTATAATCGGGAAACTCTTGAAGTGAAGTACAAAAGTAAAAGTATTGCCGATGTGCTGGAAATGACAGTAGAGGATGCGACAGAGTTTTTTGAAAATATTCCGAAGATTCATCGCAAGATTCAGACGCTGCTGGATGTAGGTTTGGGATATATCAAGCTGGGACAGCCTGCGACTACCTTGTCCGGGGGCGAAGCGCAGCGCGTGAAGCTGGCTTCCGAACTGTATCGTCGCAGCACGGGTAAGACGATTTACATCTTGGACGAGCCGACAACGGGTCTGCATGTTCACGATATTGACCGATTGCTGACGGTGCTGCATCGTTTGGTCGATTCGGGAGAAACAGTATTGGTCATTGAGCATAATCTGGATGTGATTAAAACAGCCGATTATCTGATTGATTTGGGACCGGAAGGCGGTAGCGGCGGTGGCACGATTTTGGCTACTGGGACACCTGAGCAGCTCGTGAAGGTCGAAGAATCCTATACAGGACGGTATTTGAAGCCGGTCCTTGAACGGGATACACAGCGCAGCCAAGCGCTTCAGACAGCCGATCTGTAGACATCATTTTATGTAAGTCTTGTAAGCCCCACACAGGTATGGAGGCAGAATACGAATTACCGTATTCATTCCTTTGCCTTGGTGGGGCTTTATTTTGTAAAAAAAGAGAACTTTTATCCAAATCTTGCGTTAAAGCATGTGACACATAGTTTACCAAGCGCTGGAATAATAAATCTATACGTATATTCATCGGCAGAAAGTCTCGGAGCAGTCTCCATTTGGAGTTTCAAATGTTTGGGCTCGGGCTTGAAGAGGTAAATATATAACTCATGATTGTATAGCATCGCATGAAGTTCCGTGCCCACGTGACAACCATTACAAGTTGAAGTGAAACCGTCTGTAGTCTTATCACATCTAAGGTTTTTAAAAACATCTCTGAGGTAAAGTCATGAAGGGAGCTGGAACGTTTGAAGGGAATGCGAAACGGGTTTCTACGTACACGTGTTTATTCATGGACAGCAGGAGTTGCTTTAGCGGCATTGGTCATGGGGTTTAGCGCTGTTCCGTCTTATGCATCCGAGGTGTCCGAGGCGGCTGTACCCAAGCAGGCTGAGATTGAAACAAGCGCGGCGATTGGAAGCTTTGAGGATGAAGGGAATCCACACAATTATATTCAGCCCGCAGCGAATGGTGGGTTTCTGGTACTGAACATCGAAGACAACACTGAGACAAGTGTGGTGCATGTCACGTACGGCAAGCTGGACAGCTCGCTGGAGGGTGTGTGGAAACATGAGCTGGATCTGAACGTGCAGCCTGGTGCAAGCAGTAGGGGAGTCCAGCGGGAGACGTCGGATGGTGGCTCGCTGCTGCTTATCGACTATACGAAGCCAGATGGGATACGGGAGTTACAGGCTTCACGGTTAGATGAGGACGGGAATAGCGTGTGGTCCAAAACGTTACAAATGGATGGCTTGGCATCTCATGGACAGAACTCCCTTATAGGTTTGGAACCGCTTGCGGACGGAGGGTTTCTTGTATCCTCTCTGAACCGGGCGGAACAAGCATTTACCGTACTCAAATACTCAGAAACCGGTGAGGAGCTGTGGAACCGAACGAAGGACGGGGTGACCTCAGGTTGGCTGGTCGGCAATCACGATGGATATTATGCACTTATGAACAGTCCCCATGGCCCGGTAGGAGTAGAGGCAGATGTGTACGGCCAGGAAATCCGTAACATCCATTTTGACTTGGGCTCTGGTAAAGATATTGCAGAGGTACGGGAGTTGTCCGGTGGCCATATAGCCGTCACAGGGCTTAAAGGGAACAGCAAGCGTACACAGATTTTGAGTAATGGACTACAATTGTTCGGCGATACAGAGGATTATCCGGCCGACCGGGTATATCTGCCGGAGGAACAGGTGTACGTCCAGTTTAGTGACCGATATGATCCGCTGGGAAGCAGCACGAAGATGCATGGGATGACCATCACTGGCTTGAAAGGAAACGGTACGAAGGTTTGGGAAACCACTACTCATTACAAGGAAGATAATTCCTTCGGCATCCGATACGACACGGGACTCATATACAAAATACCGACAGGCTATGCAGTGGTGACATCCACATCCGGTAGCGCCCAAAAACCAGTAGTGCTTGATTTTGCAAAAATATTGATACCGGAATAATCCCGGTGTCTTTTTTTTCGAGAGCACAGCAGAGGATCTTTTGCAGTCATGTTATGACCATAAGAAAATAGCCTGCTTGTATGCGAGATACAAACAGGCAGGCTTGGGCGCTCTTTATGAAGATAAGAGAACATGTTATAGAAATGGCCTTACTAAAATGGTACTCAGGAAGCGACGGTGCTGGACTGCAAAATAGCAGATAGCTTTTCCTGAAAAGTCGGAATGCCTACCCGTTGTACATACGCATAAAAGGTTTCGTCGGCATTTCGATTTTCTTTGTAAAACAGAATCAGCTCTGCCAACACAGGGCCGACCTGATCACCACGCACGCGGCCTTTGAGCGCTTTATTGAACTGGGCACCCGATCCGAGCGCTCCGCCGACAGCAATGTCGAACGCGTCGACCATACCTTCGGGTGTTTTAATGAGCGAGCCTTGCAGACCGATGTCCGCAATATGCTTTTGTCCGCAAGAATTCGGGCAGCCGATGAAATGAATGCGCACTTTTTCATCCAGCTCTACGTGTTGATCTAAATACTCGGCAACGTCAACCGCCCGCTTTTTAGTCTCCACAAGCGCCAGATTGCAGAATTCATTCCCGGTGCATGAAACCGTACGGCTCATAAAATGCTTAGGCTGTGGCGTCAGGCGTTGCAGCACAGGAGCCTGTAGTAATTCATCCACCTGATTGTCCGGCACGCCGCTTAGCAAAATATTTTGCGACATGGTGGTACGAATCTGTCCGTCACCGTAGCGGTCAGCCAGCTCAGCCAGCTCATGTAGCTCGTCAGCATCCAGACGGCCGACTGGCACGTTCAGACCGACATAGTTTAGACCCTGCTGCGCTTGTGGATGCACACCGTCAAAGTAGGCTGCTTGCCAGCCGATCGTTTTATCCTCGCCCCGGCCGGGCATTTCGCCGATATACTCGGTGAGCTTGGCTAAAAACTTTTCCGGGCCCCAATCGGCGATGAGAAATTTCAGGCGGGCATGATGTCGTTTTTCCCGATAGCCGTAATCCCGGAAAATGGTGGTGACTGCAATGGAAACCTTCAAAACCTCATCAGGACGGACAAACAGGTCCAGCGATTGCGCCAAATGCGGCTTGGCGGATAAGCCCCCACCGACCATCACATGGAAGCCGATGACTTCTTCCCCGTCGATTACTTTAGTGGCTGGCGTAAAGGACAAATCGTTAATTTCAGCCTGCGCATTATTGTACGTATTACCGGAGATGGACATTTTGTATTTACGCGGCAGATTGGAGAAGTCCCGATTTAATAGGAAAAAACGGTTGACTTCATCCACAATACCCTTGGTGTCGACCAATTCATTCGGATCAATGCCTGCCAAAGGATTGCCAACAATCGTACGAGGGCAGTCGCCACAGGCTTCAAAGGAGTACAATCCAACTTTTTCCAGACGCTCAAAAATATCGGGTAAGTCTTGAACCGTCAGCCAGTGAAACTGAATAGCCTGACGGGTGGTAACATCAACGAGACCGCGTCCGTACAGCGTGGCTATGTCCGCCAATGCATGTGCCTGCGCTGATGTCATGATACCTGTGTTGATGCGGACACGCATCATGAAATGGCCGTCCTTGGGCTTTTGCTGATACACTCCGGCCCATTTGAAACGATCCATATCGTCCGCAGTGATCGAATCGAAGCCTTCGCTCGCATAGTTTTCGATAATGGTGCGTATGACGTCAAGGCCGTCCTTTTCCAGCTTGGCAAATTCGAATTTGTTCAGTTTATCGGGATGAGCGGTCCAGATTGGTTCGTAAGCCATCCATTTGCCTCCTTCATAAGCATTGTTTGCAGGGATTCAAGATTATACTTTTATTTCCGACAATAAAACTAAGATATAATGTGATGGTATCACAGTTGGAAGTGCCCGTAAACGAAGGAATGGCCCAAACGCTATAACGATTATTTATCGTTTTTGCTTATTTTCTTGATATAAGGATTTGGTAATTTTATAGTATAAATGACATGAGGGGTTATGTTAGCGGCAAACATAGCTTTTTTAGAAAAAGATAGGGCTAAAAGCGATTGTATGCGTGTCTCCTCTATGGTAGATTTGGACTAACTGATAGAACAGGGTCATGTTAGAGAGGAAAAGGTGAAACTATGCGTAAGATGGGGAAAAGGGCGGTCATACTGGCTTTGGGCAGCGCTTTGTGTGTTTCTGGAACAGCAGGTGCAGCCAGCAGTGGAACTGCTTTGAAGGCGAAGGTCATTAACGGCGGGGTCTATGTCAACGTAGGCGATGTGAATAAAGCATTAGGAACCAGCGGCGCGTATAACAGCGCAAATGGTACATATACGTTATCGGCCGATCGTGTGCCGCAGGTGGTTAAAAATGTATCTCCCTCTGTGGTAGGCATCATCGGCCGCTCAGCAACGGGCCAAACCGTGGCAGGCGGAGATCGGTACAACCTTGCTCACGGCACAGGGGTCATCATTCGGACAGATGGATGGATTGTCACGAATGCACATGTCATTGAAGGATTAAATGATGCGGTAGTCGTGACCTCGGATGGTAAATCTTACAGTATTACAGATAGCTACAGTGATCCGGTCAGTGACCTGGCATTGGTTAAAATCAAGGCAAGCAGCCTTAAACCTGCTACCTTAGCAGGCTCACCGAATAATCTTCAGGTGGGAGAGCAGGTAGTGGCTATCGGTACGCCTATCTCTTTTTCCCTGCGTAATTCGGCAACTTCGGGTGTCGTCAGCGGATTGAACCGTGGCGTCAACGCTGCCTATCGACTTATCCAAAGCGATACCGCGATCAATCCTGGTAACAGTGGCGGTCCGCTCGTAAACCTCAAAGGAGAGGTAATCGGGATCAATACGATGAAATTTTCGGCTGTCGGTATTGAAAATATGGGCTTTTCGATTCCTTCGGATACGGTGAAGTATGTCATTGCTCAATTTTTCAAGTATGGTGAGGTTCGGCGTGCCAGTCTTGGTTTAGGATTGGAAGAGAGCTGGTCGGCGATCGTGGGGCTGCCTACGGAGGACCCTTTGAAAGTCACAAAAATTACTTCGGCTAGTGCTGTTCAGGCCAAAATCAAGGAAGGCGACGAGTTGTATAGCATAAACGGCAAGCGTGTGGCTTCCGCTATCGATGTCAACGAGTTGCTTAAAAGCTATCAGCCTGGGCAGACGGTGAGCTTGCTTATGCAGACGGACGGCGATATTGTAAAACGCAAGTTGGTACTGTCACAGGATAATGGTGAAATCTATGAATCTATTCAGGCCGGAGAGGATGCCGGGGACTCGGATGAGTCGGCTGGTGATGGCAATGTAGTGCCTTCCAAGGAAGCATCTGAGTCAGTCCAAGAGGCGGCATCTACAGGAAAGTAATTGAAAACGGATCGGTATGAAATCAAATATAGCTAGAGGGAGATTACTGTGAAGCATATTCAAAGAAAAATGATGCATAAGCTGGGAGCTGGCGCGGTTGCATTGTCCGTTCTGCTATCTGCTTTGCCCGCAGTGGCGGCGGACAGCGATAAACCGATCTTGGAGCTACGCCTGCAAGGCGGCAGCAACACAGCCATCGTGAACGGTCAGAATGCCAATATTGCAAAACCCTATTCGAAAAGCGGTGCGTTGATGGTTCCGGCTGGTGTGTTCAAAAAAGCATTTAACAGCAAAATTCGGCTGGCCGAAGATAATGTGGTCAAAATTAGCAGCGGTGCTCGCATCGTATCGCTGACCATCGGTAGCCGTACTGCCTGGGTGGGCGGTCATAAGGTAACGCTCCCCGCTCCACCGGAAATGTCATCAGGTGTCCTGATGGTTCCATTGCGTCAAGTAGCAGAGGGTCTCGGAGGCAAGCTGGAGAAGAATGGTGCGGGCATTGTCATTCGGATGGAGGCGCAAGAAGAGGCAGGCACAGTAGCTGAAGAAACGCCGAGCATTGATAATGATGAGGGCAAGACGCAGATCGGGAACAGTTACTACGATTGGTCCATGAACTATCCTACAGGGCTGGTCATCGGACAAGGTGGTGGGGATGAGAGCGTCTCCACATTTATGGACGAGAACAGTGCGTACTATATGGAAGTACATACGGCCTCACAGCCGGTTCCGTTGAATGCGGACGATCTTCTTCAACAATTGGTGCAAACCGCAAAGGAGACGGGAGAAATCGTTGTAGACCGAAAATCCTTTCCAAAATCGAAGGTGCCTTATGCACGTGTCATTACGAAGGACGGAGACGGCGTGCTGTGGGAAAACCGTCAGTATTATGACAACGGACGATTGTACGTGATTTATTTTTCCGATGCCAAAGCAACGAACTATAAGGATCTCGCACAGTATGCGGGTCTGTTGAACTCTTTTAAGACCTCCTTCAATGCACAGGATAAAAGCATTAAAGACCTGTCGACCGTCGTAGGGGGAACACGTGAGGCTGGAAATCCGGACTATGGGGTGTCGCTTAGCATACCGGCAGGTTGGAAAATGGACGATCAGCGGATGCAGTACGAAAGCAATGATGGATCGAGTTTCCGCTTGAAAGTGACTTCGGCTCCTGCTGATGCCACGTTGGAGAACTGGAGCCGACAGCTGCAAAAGTGGCTGAGTGATTCATTTGTATCTACAGCTTATGAGTCCCAGAAGACCTATCCACTTGAGGTTGCGGGGGTTCAGGGGCTGGTTCAGGAGTATCGATACAACTTTGGCGATGGATGGGTTAAGGAATACAATGTGCTGATTCAGCAAAATGGATACCGCTATCTGGCTGAATACGCTGTGCCGGAAAAAGTGAGCAAAGGGAATGATCAGTTCAATGCGCTCATTTCCTCGCTTCAAATCGATTTCCAAACCGTAGCGAGCAACTTCGGACAACTGGAAGAGGACGACTATCTGGCAGACAAAACGAAAACGGTCAAAAAGACTTCCAAAGCCTATGAGTACACAGTAAATATTCCACGATACTGGACAGCGATCAGTGACCAGTTTGAATTGGGTGATGTGGAGTACCAGTTTACCGGAGGAAGCTTCTCCATCAAAGTCGATAATGACAAATCGTTCGAGTTAACGGTATCCCAGCTCAAGGACTTTTACGATAAGCAGGGTAAAAGCTACAAAAATCTCAAGGTTGAAGAGGTTAAGGACGTGACGTTCGCCGGGGTTCCGGCAGCTTCCTTTACATTCCACCGTGTGGAAGAGGGCATTGGCTATACAGGCCGCCAAATTGTTCTGGAGCGTGACGGAAAAACGTATACCGTGACAACGACGCTGAATGACGCGAACAATACGGGCGTGCAGTCTAATGCACTGGATTCAACGCTGAATTCATTTAATTTTGTGAAGTAGGGAAAAGATTAGCGAGTTATGGTGGGGAGAGCGCTGCGCGTGCCATTTGATCCTTCGATCGCTGTTGACCCGGGATTCTTTGATTGTATAAGGGATTGAATGGTAAGAATCCCGCGTCAAAGGCGAACGCTGCGCTTCTACGGATTCAAATGGCCCGCTTCGCTGGTGCCCGCCATAAGAGTGCTAATCTTTTGAAGAGTGAGGTAAGCAGTAAGATCAAAGGCTGTTCAAGCATCTCCAATGTACCGTTTGACGGGATTGGGGGTGTTTTTATTTTTAGTATGATATTTTTGCAAGGAATCGCTTGGAAAGTGTAGAAGCTTGGAGCGCAGTCTGGTACACTAGATTAGTTACAAGATAAGAATGATTATGCCGCAAATGCTTGTCGTGCGGATTTTTTGAGTTGGATGCCATTGATCCCGTGAGCCTGGGGTTCAGAGTAGGGATGATCGGATAGGATGATAGTTCATAGGATTTTAAAATAAGCAGCATCGCTGCTCTGAAAAATAACGCTTAACCAAAGAATAACAAGTTATTTCTCAGTATAGGGAGGACAAAGATGAAATCAGCAGTACGAAGAGAAGATGTCGAGCTTCTGGCACCAGCCGGTGACTGGGATTGTATGCGTGCGGCGGTGGCGAATGGAGCCGATGCAATCTTTTTCGGGGTGGAAAAGTTTAATGCACGGGCGCGTGCGAACAATTTCCGTATGGATGAACTGCCTGAAATTATGGCGTTTTTGCATAGCTACGGGGTTAAAGGCTTTTTGACATTCAATATACTGGTGTTTGAAAACGAGCTGGAGGACGCCAAGGAACTGGTCGATGCTTGCGTGGATGCAGGTGTGGATGCGTTGCTTGCACAGGATATGGGCTTGGTGAAAATGATCCGCGATATTTCGCCGGATTTTCCGATCCATGGCTCTACCCAGATGACAATTACCTCGCCGGAGGCGGTAGAGTTTACGAAACCGTACAACATTGAGCGGGTCGTGCTCGGACGTGAAAATAACTTAAAACAGATTCAAAAAATAGGTGAGCAAGCGAGACTTCCGATGGAAGTATTCGTGCATGGCGCGTTATGTGTATCTTACTCGGGTCAATGCTTGACTTCTGAAATGTGGGGCGGACGCTCTGCGAACCGTGGCGAATGCGCACAGGCATGCCGTTTGCCTTACGATCTGATGGTGGATGGTGAGCAAAAGCCGATGGCCGATGTGACGTATTTACTGTCACCTAAGGATTTGGCTGCAATTGATCTGCTGCCGGAGTTGATTGGCGCAGGTGTCATCTCTTTTAAAATCGAAGGACGCCTGAAAACGCCTGAGTATGTAGCCAACGTGGTCAGCAAGTACCGTAAGGCGATTGATAAGTATTTTGAAGGTGACACTTCCAAGACCAGCAAAGAAGATATCCGCGAGCTTCAGCAAAGCTTTTCACGCGGCTTTACGCACGGGTTTCTGGAAGGAACGAATAACAAGCAGCTGGTTGACGGTACGTTCCCGAAAAGTCGGGGTGTTTATCTGGGTCGGGTGGAACAAATCCTTCGTGACGGCGTAGTATGCCGTATTGATGCGCCGCTGAAGCGTGGCGACGGCATTGTATTCGATGCAGGAGATCCCACGCAAAAAGAAGAAGGCGGACGCGTATACGATATCCGTCGCAAGGGTGTAAAGATCGAAGGCGAAGCCGGAGAAGGCTGGATTATCGACATCGTAGCGGGACGCAACGATGTGGATCTGCGCCGTGTACATGTCGGCGACCGCATTTGGAAGACCAACGACCCGGCGCTGGACAAGCGTCTGCGCCAGACGTACGACACCGACAAGCCGTACCGCGTCTTCCCGGTACATGTGCGTGTCAGCGGCTCTCCAGGGCAGCCGCTGTCGACCTGGTGGACCGATGTGCAGAAAGGCACGACGGTCCGCGTGGATTCCGAGCTGGAACTTGAAATCGCCCAGAAGCGTCCAATGACGCGCGAACTGCTTGAGGAGCAGTTCGGCCGACTGGGCGGAACGGTGTTCCAGCTGGAGGAACTGGACGTCCACCTGCATGGGGACGTCATCGTGCCGATGCGCGAGCTGAACAGCATCCGCCGTCAGGCGGTGGAATTGCTCGCAGGTGAGCGCCCCAAACCGCCCGTGTACACGAAGCAGGCGGTAGAGGTGTATGGCGATGCATCGGTTCCCGCATCGCCAGTGGCACGCGGTCAGGCAGAACTGACCGCGCTGTGCCGCAGCCTCCCGCAGGTTGAGGCTGCGCTGGAGGCCGGCGTGGAGTTCATCTACGCCGACTTCGAGTTCATCAAACAATTCCCGGCAGCCGTAGAGGCTGTGCACGCCGCAGGGCGTCGAATTGCGCTGGCGACCCCGCGTATTCACATGCCGGGTGAAAACGGCTACCACAACAACATCCTGCGCCTGAAGCCAGATGCTGTGCTGGTACGCAATCCGGGTGCGCTGTATTTCTACATGCGTCATCGGTTAGAAAATCCAGATGCACACCATCCGCAATTGATCGGTGACTTCTCGCTGAATGTCGCTAACCACAAAGCGGCTGATCTGTTCCTGGATTCTGGCTGTGACCTTGTTACGCCGTCGTACGACCTGAACATCCAGCAAATGGTCGATATGCTCAGACGCACGCGTACCGATAAGCTGGAGATCGTGATTCAGCAGCATATGCCGATGTTCCATACCGAACATTGCGTATACTGCACCTTCATGAGCGAAGGCACGGACTACACCAACTGCGGACGTCCATGTGAGGACCATCGCGCATCCCTGCGCGACCGTATTGGTATGTCTCACCCCGTTCGCGTGGACGAAGGCTGTCGCAACACGGTATACAATGCCATCGAGCAATCCGGTGCCGAGTACTTGTCCAACTTTATGGAGCTGGGCGTGTCCCGCTACCGCGTGGAGTTTTTGGAGGAGACACCGGAGCAGGTACGAGAGGTAATTGATCTCTATAACCGTGCTCTGCGCGGAGAAATCAGCGGTACGCAGGTTTGGAAGACGCTTAAAGCGACGAACCAACTTGGCGTTACACGTGGGCAACTGGTGAAGTAAATAACTGTATATTTGTGCTGGAGCAAGAAAGATCATAGAAGCATAATATAATCATATAGCAAGCTAGAGATTGGAAGACATGTTCTCTTTGAGGGAAGATGTCTTCTTCTTTAACCTATCAAATCAATCTATCTTCCTGTTATAATCATAGAAGTATATCTATCCGTTATATTGAAGACAAAGGAGATTAACCCATGAAAATCCGTAAAGCGATTATTCCTGCTGCGGGATTAGGAACCCGCTTTCTACCTGCTACCAAAGCGATGCCTAAAGAAATGCTTCCGATTGTAGATAAGCCAACCATTCAATATATTATTGAAGAGGCTGTAGCATCTGGGATTGAAGATATTATTATCGTTACTGGTAAAGGTAAAAGAGCGATTGAGGATCATTTTGATTCTTCCTTCGAGTTGGAGTATAATTTGGCAGAAAAAAAGAAATGGGACTTGCTGGAACAGGTACTCAAGTCATCAGAAATGGCAGATATTCACTACATCCGACAAAAAGAACCTAAGGGTCTTGGGCACGCCATTTGGTGCGCACGCAAATTTATAGGTGATGAACCGTTCGCTGTACTGCTTGGTGATGATATCGTTGAGGCTGATGTTCCCTGCCTTAAACAGATGATTGACGTGTTTGATCAGTATCAGAAAACAATTGTTGGCGTGCAGCCGGTTCCTTTGGAAGAAGTGCATCGTTACGGTATTGTGGATGGCAAGGAGATCGGGGAACGGACGTATGAAACCAGCCGCTTAGTAGAAAAGCCCAAACAGAGTGAAGCACCATCTAATTTAGCTATTCTGGGCAGATATATATTAACGCCGGACATTTTTGACATATTGGGGCAACAACAGGCAGGTGTGAATGGTGAAATTCAACTGACAGATGCCATTGCACAACTTGCTGCCAAACAGCCGGTTTTGGCTTATCATTTTGAAGGAAATCGTCATGATGTGGGGGAAAAGCTTGGGTTTATTGAAACCTCCATCCATTATGCATTGCAGCATGAGGATTTGCGTGAGGGCTTAATTCGTTATTTGAAAAACACAGTTAAAGATTTGTAGAAATCCCATCTTTGTGTGAGGAAAATACACAAAAAAGCGTCTAACCGATAACGGAGAGACGCTTTTTTATTATTACTATTTCTCCGATTTCAACTGAGCAATCTGCTCTTTTTCTTTCGGATCAGCTTGAATCAGCTTATCGTACAAAGCTTTATCATCCTGTCCCTGCTTTTGCAGAGCAGCGATGTAGTAACGCGCGACCTCACGATTTGTAGCATCGCTCAAATCATCCTTTAAGCCGTTTTTCAAAATGTTAGCAGCCTCAGCAGGCTTACCAGATACAAATTGAATCTTACCAGCATTCAACGCAATTGATGGTGTGATCTCCCAAGGGCGGCCTGTGAATTGCGTAGGAGGTAATGTCTTCAAATGAGCCATACCATCCAAAATACGCTGATAAGTACTCATTCCAGCATCAAAGTATTTCTTTTCATTCGCTGTGTCCTTGGCCAAACGAGCTTTATTACCAAACTCAAACGCTTGAGTGATCAGTAAATTGTGCCAATCCAGATCCCAGTTGAAATTAGAGCGGTTATTTTCCAAAATGGCAAAGGCCTTGTCATTGTTTCCTTTGGCTTGCTCAAGTCTCATCTCAATGATCAGCATATTTTTATTAAACGGTTCTGCACTCAACCCCAGGTCGAGAACGGCAAGACCGCCTGTATAGAACTCTTCGCGCTTCGTTTGCTGATACACCTGATAATACATACGAGACAAGCCAACAATGGAATCAATGTGAGTTGGACGCAGATTCAAGTCTTTGTTGTAAGCAGCTTGTCTTTCTTCAAAAGAATTGCTGCTTTCCAGTGCTTTGGCTTCTTGAGCAGCACTGCTGGCTTGTATAAAGCGCAGTCCCACAAACAGGAGCACAATGCTGAGAATACCAATGACGATACTATAAATCGGACGGAAGCCCTCAGGCTTCATCGCCAAACGTTTTACAGGCTGTGTATCCATCGCGGCAGCCATACCACCCAATCCTATAAACACCAGCATGCCCATGAACACGTAGCTCATATTAAAGTCCAGCAGACTGTGCAGCAGAATGGACATGGTTAAAATCAGGTAGAGGAAGTAACTATCCCGATGCTCCTCATCCTTCTTGATGAAGCTCTTAATATATTTGTAGAAAATATAAAGAATGAACGCCATGAAAATAATAAATCCAAGAATACCAACCTCTACGAGATACTGCATGAAGAAGTTATGTGCCTGACGGCTTGTATAGCCATAGTCCTGGTATTTTTCATACAGCGTGGCCCAACCGCCGCCGCCTGCTCCAATCAACGGATAATCGGCAATCAGCTTGGAAGCATCACCGTAAAAGGTTATACGTTCCAGCACACTATGCTGCTGGAAGTTGATATTTTCCAGACGTGTCTCCACGTTGGCTGGCAGAAAGCTCCGTAGCCCTGTACCGATCAGAAGAAACGCAACTATACCAATTACGATCACAGAACCGACAGGAAGCCACAGGTTAGACAGCTTACGTGAGGCAAGGCCTTGCAGCCCTTTCTCCAGACGAGACCCCAGTGAGGTTTGAATGAGCCAGAGAACAACAGCAGTCACGAGAGAAGCGCCAATCAGCAGTCCCCAGCCTTTTGCTGCCTCAGCGCCATTGTAGGTCTGATTCAGCTGCAATCCCCAGTTTGTAATGGGGCTCAAAATAGCAAGTGAAACCACGCCCGCAATTGCACAATGCAGAATCCACAAAATTTGACGTGCAGGTTTAAAGAACAAGAGTAACAGTACAAATACTACGGGCAGCATCACGAGGCCACCACGTGAAAGAGTCAGGAATAGTGATACCAGAATAGGCACCAGCATAAAGCCGTGTACCGCTTTTCCATACCACGTCTTCGACTTCATCAGACAAAAGACTGCCGCGAACAAAAACGCCATCAAAAATGCCGCATATGTATTCGCGTACTGGAAGACTGATGTTAGACGTAAGCCGTTGGAGTCCGTCATGACAGCATCAGTGTAATGATTGCCAATGACCATCGACGAGAACCATCCTACCAAGCGACCGGCCAATACCCACTGCCCGAACCAGTTAATGAATCCGAAGCCTATAATAAGGTAAGCAACGGTCATAATCGCTGTTTGGATGATCCGGTTGCTCAACCGATCTCGCAAGGCGTACAATGTAATGATGAACAATGAGGCATAGATGCACTGCACCACTACCATGTTCATAGCGAGATAATGAGAAGCAGCCGAAATCAACGAGAGAACATATGTCAGCGGGAGCAACATGACAAGCACCGCCAACCAGTCTCTTTGATCTTCCAATTTAAATTTCTTATAATAGGTTACGATTCCCAAAATCAATAGAATCGTGCTGATGATCAAAGCCCAATACAGAGGCTTCTCAAAATCGAGCATTTGCCCATTAAAAAGTGCAGCCTGGAAGGGGGCCCAAGCTAAGAACAGAATGATTCCAACAATTAACACCCAAAATATAGCCGGCCTTTTATCGTCACGGGTCGACGTTTTGGCCTGTTTCCCGTATACTGGATTCGACAAGGTTTACAATCTCCTTTTCTTGTAGATACGTCAATATTTTAGCATAGAATGTTGTTTAGTTGAAATTTATAAAACAAATATCAATGATATAGTTATTAGTTAGGGGATGCTTGAGTATTGAGCTATTTGAAAGAGTACATTTCGAAAAGAAGACTGATTATAGATCTATCAAAAAATGATTTTAACAAAAGATTTAAGGGATCCTACTTTGGAGCTATTTGGGCATTTGTAAATCCAGTTATAACAATTTTGCTGTATTGGTTTGTTTTTGCAATTGGATTTAGAAGCGGTAGTACACCAGAGGGATACCCATTTGTATTATGGCTGATCTGTGGAATGGTTCCATGGTTCTTTTTTTCTGAAGCTTTTATGAATGCAACATTGAGCTTTTCCGAGTATAGTTTTTTAGTCAAGAAAGTCGTTTTTAAAATTAGTATACTCCCAATTATAAAAATCATTTCTGCTCTGTTTATACATTTATTTTTTATTTTATTTTTTATTTCTATTTTATTCATTTATGGAGTTGAACCAGCTTTGTCGTGGCTGCAACTAGTATACTATGTTATCTGTACAGTTGTACTATTATTAGGTGTTACCTTTATAACGGCGTCAATTTTACCGTTTTTTAAAGATATTGCTCAAATTGTTTCCGTCATGATACAAATCGGTTTCTGGCTAACTCCTATTGTTTGGAACTTGAATATTGCTCCAGCCAGCTATCATTTTCTTTTTAAATTGAATCCTTTCTACTATATAACAGAAGGATTTAGAGATACCTTTTTGTATAATAATTGGTTCTGGGAAAAGCCTCTCCAAACTCTATACTTTTGGGTTATTTGCGTATTTTTTCTTTTAGTAGGTTCAATCGTATTCAAAAAATTAAAACCTCATTTTGCAGATGTTTTATAAAATGATTTATGTAGGAGATACAATTATGACCTCAATAATAGATGTGAAAGATCTTACGAAAATATACAAGCTATATGCTAATCCTTCTGATCGATTAAAAGAGTCGCTTCATCCTTTGAAAAAAAGCTACCATAAAGAATTTTTTGCTTTGAATAATCTTACATTCCACATTAATAAGGGAGAATCAGTGGGGATTATCGGTAAAAATGGATCTGGTAAATCGACACTGTTGAAAATTATTACAGGTGTGCTCTCTTCTACAACTGGGGATGTTAAGGTTCACGGGAAAATATCAGCTTTATTAGAGCTTGGGGCAGGATTTAATCCGGAATTTTCAGGGATTGAAAATGTGTACTTGAACGGTACTATGATGGGATTCAGTAAAGAAGAAATGAACAATAAATTAGAGGACATTATTCAGTTTGCGGATATCGGGGATTTTATTTATCAGCCTGTAAAAACATATTCTAGCGGAATGTTTGTAAGGTTGGCTTTTGCCGTTGCAATTAATGTTGAACCAGAAATACTAATCGTGGATGAAGCACTATCTGTGGGGGATATCTTTTTTCAAGCAAAGTGTTTTAAGAAGTTTTCAGAATTTAAGGAGCAGGGGAAGACAATCCTCTTTGTTACTCATGATATGAGTAGTATTATGAAATACTGTGAACGTGTAATTGTTATGAACGAAGGTAAAATTGTTGAAGAAGGCCCTCCTGGCCCTATGATTGATGTGTATAAGAAGATATTGGTTGGAATGTATGATGTCAAAGATAACAGTAAATCTGTATCTCCAGAACACACTCTATATGATAATGATACTTGGAAAGATAAACTTAACATTAATCCAGGCTATTCGGAATATGGCAACAAAAGAGCAGAGATTTTGGATTTTGCCATTTTTGATCATAATAACGATTTAACGAATGTAGTTTTGAAAGGAAAGCCATTTAAAATTAAAATGAAGGTGCAATTTAATGATCAACTGAGTGAACCTATCTTTGCTTTTAGTATCAAGGACGCTAGAGGAACAGAAATTACGGGTACAAACACGATGTTGGAATCTGTTAATATTGATAAGGTGGTAGCTGGTGGAATCTGCGAGGTCAGCTTTAAGCAGAATAATGATCTTCAAGGTGGCGATTATTTAATTTCGCTAGGATGCACATGTTATGAAGAAAATGATTTTACTGTTTTTCATAGACTGTATGATATTATGAATCTTCATGTTATATCTAATAAGAATAGTGTAGGCTTCTTTGATATGAATTCAACGATCCTCATTTCAGATTCAGAAAGGAAGAGGTAAGATGATTGAATATATTGGAAGCGTGAAAATGAACTATACTTATTATAGTGGTGAAGATAGTTATTCAGATGGAGATATTGAAGATGAATTGCTGGGCATGCTATCCAATCATGTGAATTTAGGCCGAGTTCTTCGAGAAGATAACCGTTGGCCAATACTTTATCATTTTTCTCCTACTCGTCACAATTTATTGGAATGGTATCAATTCAAGCCAGAGGGTGAAGTTTTAGAAATAGGTGCAGGTTGCGGGGCTCTAACGGGCCTGTTATGTGATAAATCCAAAAGTGTTACATGTATAGAATTATCAAAAAGACGTGCATTAATTAACGCAAAGAGGCACTCCGAAAAGAGTAATCTTGAAATTATGGTAGGAAACTTAAATGATATTCAGCTAAATAAACAGTTTGATTACATTACTTTAATAGGTGTTTTGGAATATTCGGCTTTATATACGGAAGCTAACTCACCCTATATTACGTTTTTGAAAAATATTAAAAAATTCCTTAAAAAGGATGGTATTCTTATCATTGCCATCGAAAATAAATTAGGTCTTAAATATTGGGCGGGAAGTCGTGAAGATCATACTGGTGATTTTTTTGACGGTCTCCAAAATTATCCCTCTAACAAGGGAGTTGCCACTTTTTCAAAGTTGGAAATAGAACAATTAATCTATGACTCGGGATTTGGTGGATTGGAATTTTATTATCCGTTTCCTGATTATAAGATGCCCACACAACTTTATTCGGATCAGCGTCTGCCTTGTGTAGGTGAATTAAGGAGTAGAAGTACTAATTACGACCAAAATAGAGTGGTGTTGTTTGATGAGGAATCGGTCACGAACAATATCATTAAAAATAAGTTATTTTCTACTTTCTCAAATTCTTTTCTCGTTTTTTGTTCAAATTAAATGAAAGGAGGGTGAAATATGGGGACGATTTATTCCAAATATAGTCGTGAGCGTGCTCCTGAATATCAAATAAAAACTAGTATACATCAAGACGAATTTATGTATGTCTCTAAAACTGCATTAACAGATCAGGCAGTGGATCATATTAAAAGGATTTATTCAAATTATGAGATACTTAAACCTGTATACCATCCCAATAAACTTGCCAAACCACTTTCTTATGAGTTAGGGTCCGTGTTATTTGAGTACTTAGAAGGTAAAAGCTTAGATCAGCTGGTTCTTGAGGCAGTGATAAATAAGGAAAGAAAGCTTGTATACGAAATATTGGATGTGTTTTCTAATTTCTTGGAAACTGTTGCAGAAGGCTATTATTGTGAATTTAATAATACTCCTGAGTTTATTAGTGTTTTTGGGAAAAAAGTTAAATTAGAAGGCTTAAATAGTTTTACTATTGCTAACATTGATCTTAATTTGGATAACATACTAATGGATAATGATAACCAGCTTAGTATCATTGATTATGAGTGGGTATATCCGTTTCCGATTCCCCTAAACTTCATTAAGTTTAGAGCGATTAATAGCTTCTACTACTCACATTATGCCAGTTTGCAGAACTTTATTCATGTTGAGGATATATTTTCCTACGTCGGAGTTTCAAAAGAAGAAATCCCGGATTACATTGATATGGCTAATAAATTTGCAGATATAGTGGGAACTGAAAAAGAGCTGCTATCATTGCAAAAATATTTAAAAAAGGCAATCCCTTTTAAGTTTACCGAGTCAGTAGAATATAGGGCACAGCTTTTTATAAGCTCGAACCAAGAATTTTCTGAAGATAAAAGCTTTTCTTTTGAAATAAAGGAACCTGAGCAGACGATTGTTTGTGATCTATTCCAGAAGGGTCAGATCAGTTGTGTCCGATTTGATCCTATGGAAGGCAGAGGAATTATACGTATTGGAGAAGCGAGATTAATAGATCTTGAAGATAACATAGTACAAATTAGTGAATTTTCTTCAAATGCTGATTGGATAGGTGGCGGATACTATGTTTTTCTTGATAGCGATCCGCAGATATATTATCAGGTAGAGAATAAGGAGTATAAAAGGATAGAGTTTTCAACTGTCTATATTGAGGAATTCCCTGAAGGTTTAATGAAGGAAGTTCTTAAGAAAAGCAACTCACTTCAGAATGAGATTTTAATAAATCAGAGAAATATTTCCTCTCAAGAAGAAAAAATTAGTGAGTTGGTAGTTGAGAAAAACGAGCTTTTAGATACACTAAATGAAATGGGTTTGAACTTAAGTATTGTAAAAGAAAATCTTAGTGACAAAGTGGAAGAGATTAATGTTTTAAATCATAAATTGGATTCGTCAAACCAGGAAATAAGTTCATTGCATCAAGAAATTCATGGATTACAACGACAAATGCAAGAACTAACATTCTTGTTGACAAGTAGAGAGCAAACTATAAATGATATGACAAGCACAAGATGGTGGAAAATTCGTCTTTTTTGCAAAAGAATTTTTCGGAAAAACGTGGATTAATAATAAATTTTATATTTTAAGGAATGATTTAATTGAGAGAGCTGGAAGTTGTTAACTTATTAGATATTGATAAAAACGGGGAAGAATGGGAAAGTTTGGGTAATGATCCTCAGATTTATTTAAAGGGTTCGTTTAAAAAAGGTTGGTATAAGATTAATTGTGAAGGTTCTTCGGAATCATTAAGGTTTCTTAAGCTGTATATTGACTATGGAGCCGGTTTTAGTGAAGATAATTCTTACATCATCGGAAAGCTGGATCGTCAGAATTCAAATGGCAGACCTTTTGAGTTTAAGCACGATGTAGTATCCCTAAGACTGGATCCTGGTGACTCTCCCGGCGTATTTTACATACAACGGATTGTTATAGAGAAGGTTGGAGTGCTTTCGATCTTAAATCAGGCTTTTCACAGCTACAAAGAATTAAATTCGGGAAATAACTCCAATTTGTTTGTTAAAGTGTTTGAAAAATGGAGGCAACACGGATTTAAGTGGATGTGGAACAGGGCTATCACATTGATGGCAAATAGGAATGATAATCAGGTTGGGAGATTTGAACCATACACGTATAAGGAAGGTTCCCAAATTACCAACGTTCAATACCCTGTCAGACATTTGTTCTCTATCATTATTCCCGTGTATAAATTAAATCAAGCCTATATAGAGTTTTGTTTGAGTTCTTTAACTAGCCAAACGTATTCCGAGTTTGAAGTAATTATAATATCAAAGGAAGAGATTGTTAAAAATCAATTTACGAGTGGCTTTGATTTGAGCAAAGTGCAGTTTATTCATACTGATAATAGTATGCTTTTGGATATGGTAAGAGAGGCTAGTAAGATTGCACAAGGGGATTATATTACGGTATTGGAACAAGAGGATTTTCTATCTATTAATACATTACACCATCTGGCTTTAAATTCTATAGATAGTGAAGACTTGATTTTTACAAATGAAGACAGATTCCTTGATAACGGTGATCATTTTGCTCCTTTCTATAAAGAGGAACATTTAACTTCGGAAAAGTTAGATTCTAAGGTAGCTGGATCATTTATTGTGGTTCAGTCCACACTTTTTAAAGAAAAGATTTTACTTGATGTTAAGGACTATGATTCTTTTATGGAAGAACTAGTTGCAAGCGCAAAGAAAGTAAAACATATTTCTGAGTTTAGTTATCACAGAAGATCTACAGCATCCGTTTGGCCGGAAAACCAAAACAAAACAACAAATATTGTTTCTTTTTATTTACCTCAGTTTCATGCTATTCCAGAGAATGATGAGTGGTGGGGAGAAGGGTTTACAGAGTGGAGAAATGTTCGTAAGGCGACACCTTTATTCAAGGAACATTATCAACCGCATATTCCTTCAGACTTAGGATATTACAATTTGGTTGAGGATAGTGACATTCAGAAACGTCAAATAGAACTTGCTAAAAAATATGATATTTTCGGTTTTTGTTACTATTATTATTGGTTCGACGGCAAGAGGCTTTTAGAGAAGCCAATGAATGCTTTATTGGAAAATAAAGATTTGGATTTTCCTTTTTGTATTTGTTGGGCTAACGAGAGTTGGACAAGGCGATGGGATGGCCAAGAGAAAGAAATGCTTATGAAGCAAGTGCACGATGAAGATTCAGATAACAGATTTATTGAAGAAGTTATTCCAGTTTTAAAGGACGAAAGATATATCCGTATTGATGGCAAGGACCCCATATTGTTGATTTACAGAGCTGAATTGTTTCCTAATCTGAAAGCAACCGTCCATACATGGAAAGAAAAGTGTAAAGAAGAAGGCATTCCAAATCTTCATGTATGCATGGTACAGTCCTTTGGTCAAGTAGATCCAACGATCTACGGTTGTGATTCAGCAGTCGAGTTCCCGCCGCATGGTGTTTATGCCAATGAAATTTCTAAAACTATGAATGAGCTGGTTCCTGACTTTTCAGGAAACATTTACGATTATCGAGAAGTGGTAGATCGTTCGCTTCAGAAAAAGAAGGCTGGGGACTTTACATGGTTTAGAGGTACTATGCTAAGCTGGGATAATACAGCTAGAAGAAAAAGTGCAGCTAATGTCTTTCACTATGCGAATCCTGTAGAGTATGAAAAATGGTTGGTAGGCCTGGTTGATTATACTCGGAGATTTAGTCAAGATTCGGAACAAATGATTTTTGTTAACGCATGGAATGAATGGGCTGAAGGTACACATTTAGAACCGGATCAAAAGTATGGACACCAATATCTAGAGGTTACCAAGAGAGCATCCAGGGTTCGATAATGAACAAGGAGAAAAATATGAATAATCGAGATACACCTTTAGTCAGTGTTATTATCCCTTCTTATAATTATGAAAAATATATAGAGTCTGCCTTAAAATCCGTTTATGATCAAGATTACGATAATATTGAATTAGTAGTAATTGATGATAATTCGAAGGATGACAGTTGCCTTATCATAAATGAACTGATCTCTAGTGAAATATATTTAGAAAGATTTGAAAATCGTTTAAAATTCCTTTCACATGATCAAAATCAGGGTGCTCATAATTCTATTAATGAAGGTATAAGGGCATCACAAGGCCAATATGTAACAATACTTAATGCCGATGACTTGTTTGAGGCTAACCGGATAACACAATTAATTAAGCATTTAGTCGATGCTGATTCAGAGTTCGTTTTTTCGAGAATCAAAGTAATTGATGGGGAAGGAAATGATATTAGTACTGTATCTGAACAGGCCATAAACTTCATTAATACTCAAGATTCTATAAAAAAATTTCCAAGTATAGGTTGGTCTTTGATACCTCATAACACTGCTATCTCAACAGGAAATATGTTATTCAGTAGGGATATTTTTAATAAACTGAATGGATTTCGGAATCTAAAATACTGTCATGATTGGGATTTTGCATTAAGGTGTTTGCTTTTATCAGAGCCGTTATTTGTTGAGTCTACGTATTATTATTATCGTTTGCATGGTAATAATACATTCTTGACATTAAATGATGTCGTAGATAAAGAAGTGAAGACAGTACTCGGATCCTATTTTAGATCTTGCAGAAAAAACAATGTTCTTAATAAATTAGCTCCTTCTCCACAAAATTGGCCTGAACAATTCTTGGTAGTATTGAAAAATTCATCCATAATAAAATTTTGGTACTATTCCAAGACTATTTCAAATTTTATTTTACAGTTTAAACAAGATCGACTTGATCATAAGGATAGTATGTAACACTATTAGAAACTGTTTCTATAATAAAATAGTTTTGAAGATGGATTGAATTCTAAACACTGATTGGAAAAATAAAAAAGGCTCATAACCGATTGTGAGAATAAATCAAAGGGTATCTTCTATATGATATTGCTAGCGATTTGCTCTGAGGACCCCTTCGCTGGAACGTAACCAATTCACACAGAAGCTAAAGTTGTTCGCCACTCTTGATACATGTCTGTTAAGAAGGAATTGGCTCGTACTTCTCTGTGCGTTCATCGGACTGAAGCCTCTAAAGACCTATGGGAGATTCGTTATTGAGACATGTCTGAAAACTTGTTCTAGAGAATCCTTCGGACAGTGGGAACTTGATATGATGGTGGTGCTCAGTTGGGGCAAAGCAAGGCTTTTGCCACTACATTTTTCGAAAGCCAAATAAGGCAGTGTAGCACTGGCTTGACAATCCCTCAAGTAAACAGATGACAATTTAATGATATCGGAGAGAATAAAATGCTTAAAAAGGCTTTTATAAGAAATAAAATATATTGGTTTTCTTTAACGGTTACTATTTTGTTAGCTTATGGATCGACATTGTCAAACTTTTCTATTGGAGTAGATGATGAGTCTTTTGGGCGATATTTTATTGGAGGTGAACTTCTCGCACAGGGAAGATGGGGAGGACAAGTAACACGTTTTATATTTAATAGTTATGAATTTCTCCCCTTTTGGCGTGATTTTATCGGTTTAATACTGATTGCGACTGGTGTAACTTTGTGGGGCTATCTTATACAAAAGTTTTCTAATAATTATTTTAATGATGCCTCGATAATGGTTTTTTCCTGTGTTGCGATTTGTTGTCCTTTTTTGGTTGATAATTTTATATTTATGATGACAACAGTTGAAATGGGTATGGTTTTGTGTTTAACTGCATTTTCAATCAATGGTTTTATGGATTATGTTGTTAATGACAGAGAGAATAGTAATTTTATAAAAATATTCTTTTCAATCTGTTCGCTTATCTATGGTCTTGCTTTTTCTGAGTTAGCAGTGGTTTATTTTTTAATAGGAATGTTTATCGTTACTTTTATTTCTACAACTTTTAATAGCAAGAACGCATTCAATACAAATTTAAAGATTTTACTTGTTTTATTGAAGGGCTTGGTGTTTATTGCCATTGCTTTAATTCTTAATTCAGGAATAAAGTTTGCTCTTCAAAAGATTTTTTCGGTTATTCCCTCCGATTATACTTCAAGACAGATAGTATACAATTTCGACAGTTTTGATAAATTCGTCACATCGGTTTTGGATTTTGTTAAGTCACTTTCTACGCTATACTTAAAAACAGATCATATTGGTCCATTTGTAACACTTTCATTATCGATACTGTTGATATTATATGGTCTTTGCGTATCAATTAAACGAAAAAAAGTGATATTTATGCTACTATGTATTGGATGTGTTATCGCTGCTTTTTCAATGTACTTAATATCCGGCAATGCTTTTTTGGCTAAAAGGGTTTTTATTACTAACAGTGTATTCAATGGATTTATAGTGTCCTTGCTGTTTACTTTTTTTCAAAATAAAAGTACTTATTTTTTGAAAAAAGCAAGCATTTTATTAGTGGTTTTACTTGTATTATACCAAACTAAGTATATAAACCAAGTCTTCTTTACAGATTATATGAGATATCAACTTGACGTAACAAAAATGCATACAATTGCAGAAGAAATTCTTAAAGTTGAAAAAGGTAAACAAAAAGGTGTTGTATTTATTGGAAAACCAGAAGATTACAATTTAAAAATGGGCGATGTGGAAGGATATTCTATTTTTCAATGGGATAGATTTACCGGGCCAAAAAGTGAATTGAAATCGGGTAGGATTTTTCGATTTATGAATATGCATGGCTATAATTTTAACCCGGCAGAGAATGTCAAAGAAAACGATGTGATAATTAAATCCAGCAGCATGCCATCTTATCCTGAGAGTGGGTTTGTGAAAGATGAAGGAGATTATATAATTGTTAAAATTGGAGAAGCTCCTTTTCAAACAAGTTCACTTACACATGAAAAATTTATAGAAGAGTACAAAAATAATCCCTCAAAAATTGTACAAAATGCAGATTTTTTCTCATACAAAGATAATCTGTTGAGTATTGTAGGCTGGGGGGTTAAAAAAGGAACTGATTCAACTAATACTAGTATACAGGTGGCACTTGTAAATAATCAAAAGCAATACTTTTTAAAAACTTATTCCGTTGTGCGAAAAGATGTTACTGATGCATTTCAGGATGGCCATAACTATAACAATTCCGGCTATAGTGTAGCTTCCTTTTCAACAAGTGAGTTTGCAAGCGGTGACTATGACCTGATTCTAATTTTAGATTCTGATGAGAAGGAATTTGTATCTTTAGCTAAGAAGATCCATATTCCTTAAATTAGATTGTTTTTTGTTATTATTCATGGCTAATAATAGGTTGGTAAACTTGACTATTTGAAAATGCTGTCAGGTATAAGTATTTTATAATTCCAAATTGCTTCATGTTGTATGGAAATTTTAGGGGGAGAGAAATGCATAGCAAAGAAAATGGGGAAATATTGATTTCTGTAGTTATACCTATTTATAATAACTCTCCCTTTTTGGAGGAATTATCCTCAAGGTTACAATTAAGTTTAGAAGGGATTACCAAAAACTTTGAGATTATATTTGTGAATGACCAAAGCAAGGATGATTCATGGGAGATTATTAAAGAGATTATTAACAATAATAGCCATGTAGTAGGTATAAATTTTGCTAGGAATTTTGGACAACATTATGCTATTACAGCAGGTTTGGATAGAAGTAAAGGCGAATGGATAGTTGTAATGGATGGAGATCTCCAAGACAAGCCGGAAGAAATAGAAAAGATGTTTAAGCGGGCTTTGGAGGGCTATGATATAGTTCAAGGGAGACGCTTCAATAGAAAAGATGGTATTCTGAAAAAATTATCTTCTAAACTTTTTTATAGCTTGTTTAGCTATCTAACTGACACCGAACAAGATGAGGCTATCGCTAATTTTGGTGTATATCATAGAAGGGTAATTAATGTGATTATATCTATGCGTGAAAATCTCAGGTTCTTTCCTGTGATGATTAAGTGGAGTGGGTTTAGCTCAACCACAGTTGATATAGATCACGGGAAGAGAGAACATGGGAAATCCGGATATTCTTTTAAGAAACTAATTGTTCTATCAATTAATACTATAATCTCTTTTTCGGATAAACCCCTGCGATTAACAGTAAAAATGGGCTTTGCGATTTCTATTGCATCAATTTTATATGTCCTGTATATTACTGTAAAAGCGCTGTTGGGCATTACAAGTATTCAAGGTTGGGCTAGTTTAATTGCTTCTATTTGGCTGCTAGGTGGACTAATAATATTCATATTAGGAACTTTAGGGCTTTATGTTAGTAAAATATTTGATGAAACGAAAAAACGTCCTATGTATATTGTGAGGGAGATCTATGAACAAGAAAATCACGATGTTTTTAATGAATGAGAAGGGATATGCTGTACTAAAGAATTTCTTGCAAATGTTTGGTGCTAAATATATTGACTCTGTGGTGGTAGCGGAAGACAAAAATGTTAGAAAAGATTATTATGATGATATTTGGAAGGTGTGCACAGAAAACCAAATTAGTGTGTTAGACAGAGGTGATGTTTCTACTATAAAAAGTGAAATATCATTTGCAATAGGCTGGAAATGGATTATTAAAGATGTGGACAAATTGATAGTCTTTCATGACTCACTTTTACCAAGATATCGAGGTTTTGCTCCTTTAGTTAATTCTTTAATAAATCACGAAGATTTGCTGGGAGTGACAGCGTTATTTGCTTCTGAGGAGTATGATCGAGGAGAAATTATTGCACAGAGATCTCTTAATGTAAAATATCCGATTAAAATAGAAAAAGCTATAGAGGAGATTTCAAAACTCTATGTTTCATTGGTTGAAGAAGTAATGAGAAAGCTGATTTCTGGACAAGTGATCAATTCGGAAGTTCAAGATGAGAATAGGGCTACTTATAGTCTGTGGAGAGATGAAGAGGATTATACTATTAATTGGTATGAAGATGCTATTTATATTAAACGCTTTATTGATGCTACCGGTTATCCTTTCAAAGGAGCTTCTTCTTTCATTGAAGAAACTAAAGTTCGTATTACTGACAGTGTGGTAGTAGATGATGTTAAAATTGAAATAAGGACCCCTGGGAAAATTATTTTTTTTGAGGATGGATTTCCTATTGTTGTATGTGGAAAAGGTTTATTGAAAATTCTAAGCATTAGAGATGATAAGTCTCAAAAAGAATTACTACCACTAAAAAAATTCAGGGTAAGGTTTAAATGATGGGATATATATATATACTAGGCACCATACTATTTACTGTTTATGGGCAACTGGCTATGAAATGGAAAATATCATTTTATGGAAGTCTGCCTGCATCATTGGGGGAGAAGGTATTCTTTTTATTTAAATTGATACTTGATCCAATTATTTTTTCTTCTTTGGTCTCAGCGTTTATAGCTTCGTTGTTTTGGATGGCAGCTATGACAAAATTTAATATCAGTTATGCGTATCCTTTTATGAGTCTGTCTTATGTTCTGGTATTTGTCTTTTCAGCATTTATTTTTAAAGAACCTATTACCTTATACAAAGTCGTTGGTTTATTATTTGTTGTAGTAGGAATCCTAATTTCAAGTAGGTCGATATCATGATGATACCATTTAATAAGCCGGCTATTACTGGAAGAGAAGAAGTTTATATGAAAGAAGCCATGTTGAGTGGACATCTTTCAGGGGACGGAGAATTCACAAAAAAATGCAATTCGTGGATTGAGGAAAAATTCAAAGCTAAAAAAGCTTTGTTAACTACTTCATGCACTCACGCGTTAGAAATGGCCGCTATACTTGCTGATATTAAAGAGGGCGATGAAGTAATTATGCCCTCGTACACATTTGTATCAACGGCTAATGCTTTTGTAGTAAGGGGGGCAAGAATAGTATTCGTTGATGTTCATCCGGATACCATGAACATAAATGAAAATTTAATTGAACAAGCAATTACTTTAAAAACAAAAGCTATTGTTCCGGTACATTACGCAGGGATTGCTTGTGAAATGGACGCTATTATGGAATTGGCTAGGAAATATAATTTAATTGTAATTGAAGATGCTGCTCAAGGTGTTATGAGTACTTATAAAGGGAAGTATCTGGGAACTATAGGTCATTTGGGATGTTACAGTTTTCATGAAACAAAGAATTATAATTGCGGAGAAGGCGGAGCGTTAGTCATTAATGATGCTCAATTTATTGAGAGAGCTGAAATAATAAGAGAAAAGGGAACAAATCGAGCTCGATTTTTTAGAGGACAAGTTGATAAGTACTCTTGGGTGGATATTGGATCTTCCTATTTGCCGAGTGAGATAAATGCTGCATTTCTTTATGCTCAGCTTGAAAATGCGGATTTAATTAATTCTTATCGTTTGGATTGTTGGAATACTTATTTTAAAGGATTAAAGAATTTGGAAAGTAAGGGGAAAGTAGTTCTACCTACAGTACCTGAAAATGTAATGCATAATGCTCATATGTTTTATTTAAAGGTTTCTGATTTAGATGAACGAACGAAACTGATAACCTACTTAAAGAGTAGATCAATTCATACAGTATTTCACTATGTTCCTCTTCATTCTTCTCAAGCTGGTAGAGAATACGGTCAAATGAATGGTGAAGATAATTTTACGACTAAAGAAAGTGAACGCTTAATTAGACTACCCTTATACTTTAATATTAGTCTTGATGAAATTCAAAGTGTAATTAATGAGTTGAACAATTTTTATGAGGTTTAAAGCAACAATTACAATTTAAATATGAAATGGGGTTCATTTGGTGAAAGGTATAATTTTAGCAGGAGGTACAGGCTCACGTCTCTACCCACTAACTAAAGTAACAAATAAACACCTTCTTCCTGTCGGTAAATATCCAATGATTTTTCATTCAGTGTACAAACTCAAACAAGCAGACATTCATGATATTTTAATTGTTACAGGTAAAGACCATATGGGAGATGTTGTGAATCTTCTTGGTAGTGGTCGTGAAATGGGGGTAACATTTACTTATAAAGTGCAAGACGAAGCTGGAGGAATTGCTCAAGCTCTCGATCTCGCTGAGCAATTTGTGGGTGACGATCAGGTGGTTGTTATTCTTGGAGACAACGTATTTGAAGATGATATTTCTCCTTTTGTAAACAACTTCCGTAATCAGATTACGGGTGCCAAAATTCTTCTTCAACAGGTGCAAGATCCTCAACGTTTTGGAGTGGCTGAGCTTCTGGAAGAAAGAATCGTATCAATTGAAGAAAAGCCTAAAGAGCCCAAAAGTAATTATGCTGTAACAGGGATTTACATGTTCGATCATCAGGTATTTGAAATCGTAAAAACGCTCAAACCTTCAGCGAGGGGAGAACTCGAGATCACCGACGTGAACAATGCATATATTAATAATGGAACTCTGACATACGATGTCCTTCAAGGTTGGTGGACTGATGCAGGCACTCATCCATCTCTTTCGCGTGCTAACGAGTTGGCTCAGAATATTTATTTCGGAGAAGAATTCGGGAGATTGAAGCTATAAGAAGGGGGCAAAATAAATTGAATACCATTTCTTTAAAGCTAGAAGGTGCCAAAATTATTGAACCAGTGGTTCATGGTGATCACCGCGGTTTTTTTATGGAGAGCTACAATGAAAAGCTAATGAATGATAATCAGTTTGATTATACCTTTATTCAAGATAATCAGTCGTTATCTGTTGAAACAGGTGTGATTCGTGGCTTGCATTACCAGCTTGATCCTAAAGCGCAAACGAAACTCATTCGAGTGATTTCGGGAGCCATCTATGATGTTATTTTGGATATCCGTAAAAGTTCCCCAACATTTGGTCAGTGGGTTGGGGTGATTTTAAGCGAACATAATAGACGTCAATTATTGGTGCCAAAAGGTTTTGCTCACGGTTTCTGTACACTTGTCCCCAATACTCAAGTGCTGTATAAGGTCGACGAATACTATTCACCTGAAAATGATCGTGGAATCCTGTGGAATGATCCTGCACTGGGGATTGATTGGCCAACTTCAAATGCTGTTCTTTCAGAAAAGGATCAGAAGCATCCGACACTGGCCGAAGCAGATATTAATTTTGATTAGAGGGATAATAAGCTTATCTGCTCCCGGCTCCAAAATAATAAGTTATCGTCTATTCTATTTCAAAAGCATATTTTATATGTATTAAAGCACGTTTTAGGAGGTCTTTATGAAACTTCTTGTCACCGGCGGGGCCGGATTTATTGGTAGTAACTTTGTATTGTACATGTTAAAGCAACACCCAGATTACGAAATTGTGAATGTGGATGCGCTCACGTATGCAGGCAATCTGGAAAATTTGAAATCCATCGAAAATCACCCTCAACACACCTTTGTCAAAGCGGACATTACCGATGCAGAAGCGATTGACCAGTTGATTCAGCAGGGGATTGACGTGGTGGTGAACTTTGCGGCTGAGTCGCATGTGGATCGGAGTATTTTGGAACCCGAAGTGTTTGTAAAAACAAACGTATTGGGTACGCAGGTGCTACTGGATGCAGCTAAGAAATATAATGTGACCAAGTTTGTACAGGTATCTACAGACGAAGTGTATGGATCTCTGGGTGAAACAGGCTTATTTACGGAGGAAACGCCACTCCAGCCCAATAGCCCCTACTCTGCGTCCAAGGCAGGCGGCGATTTGTTGGTTCGTGCATATCATGAGACCTTTGGTCTACCAGTGAATATCACACGTTGTTCTAATAACTATGGCCCATATCAGTTCCCGGAAAAGCTGATCCCGCTGATGATCTCACGTGCGTTGAGTGATCAGCAATTACCCGTATACGGGGATGGTTTGAACATCCGCGATTGGTTGTATGTGGAGGATCATTGTAGTGCAATTGATCTGGTTATTCATCAGGGTAAGCTTGGTGAGGTGTACAATATCGGCGGCAATAATGAGCGTACCAATGTACACATCGTTAAAACAGTGTTGGAGGAGCTGGGCAAGCCAGAATCTCTAATTTCGTATGTACAGGATCGTCCAGGACATGACCGTCGTTACGGTATTGACCCAACCAAAACCATGAACGAATTGGGCTGGCAGCCAAAACACTCTTTTGAAACGGGTATTAAAGAAACGATTCGTTGGTACTTGGACAACAAAGAATGGTGGACTCGCATTCAGTCCGGCGAATACCAACAATATTATGCTAAGCAATATGGTTCCCGCTTGGGGGATGCGTAAAGATGAAGGTACTGGTTACTGGAGCATCCGGTCAACTTGGTAAAGACGTAGTAAAGGTTTTCCAGGAGGAAGGACATGATGTCCTTGGATACGATCGGGAGCATCTGGATATAACGAATTTGGAGCAAGCTGTGAAGATCGTAGGACAATATCAACCTGACGCTGTCATCCACTGTGCAGCGTATACGGCGGTGGATGCAGCGGAGGCCGATGTAGACGATGCATATCAAGTAAATGCGGCGGGAACACGTAATATGGCACTCGCTGCGGAAAAAGCAGGGGCTAAGCTGGTTTATATCAGCACGGATTACGTGTTCGATGGAACGGCAGAGCAGGCATACCATGAGTATGATAATACGAATCCACAGAGTATCTACGGGAAATCTAAGCGAGCGGGTGAGGTTTTGACCCAGACACTTTCCTCCAGGTACTTTATTGTTCGTACATCTTGGGTATATGGATTGAACGGAAATAATTTCGTTAAAACGATGCTGAAGCTTGGGCAAGAAAAGCCGCAGCTTCAGGTTGTGAACGATCAGAAAGGTTCACCTACTTATACGGTGGATTTAGCCCGTTTTTTAGCGGAGTTGGTTCAAACCGAAAAGTATGGCGTATATCATGCGTCCAACAGCGGTTCCTGTACATGGTATGAGTTTACGCAAGCTATCTTACAGGATGCGGCGGAAATATTAGGTGCCAAGATCACAGCAAAACTGGAACCATGCAGTACGGAGCAATTTCCTAGACCAGCAGCTCGCCCACGCAATTCCGTGATGGAACATATTGCTATCCGAACAAGTGGACTGAATGATTTGCGTGCTTGGCGTGAAGGACTGCAGGATTTTTTAAAAGAGTCTCTAGCAAATTCGAGCAAGTAAAGGTATACAGTACCTACAGCGATCTCCCATCATGTTATGAATGGGAGATTTTATTATGTAGAGACATATGTCGATCAAGTTCAATGAGTATTAAATGTATAAGACAGGTAACGGGTTAATTACATAGGCATCGATCGGCAGTTTATCTAAGTGGAACAAATTGGAAGTTAGTTAATTCGAAAAGACGTAGATATTCAGATTTTAATCCGTGAATTCCTGGACAGCTACCAAAAGGGCGTATTTTCTCGTATAAAATATATTTGGCAATCTCCATTTTATAGACAGTCACGAATGGACAACTGGATCTATAAGCTGGTTTTCATACTGGGAAAGTTATAGAGGTATGGAAAGAAAAAATATTGAAACTTTTTTCCATATATAAGCGTCAAATAATCAAAGGTACAATGAATGCTAGATAAAAAACCATCGAATGCATGTTCCTTTATGGAAAAATATAGTATAATTGAAGAGTGCAACCGATATAAGCTGGCAAGGGCGGTCGGCTAACTCTCCCGAGGAGGGGGGTGAAGCCTGTGACAGTGTTTGAGGCGCTCAGTTTAATGCTGACGTTCGGGGCGTTAATCGTCACACTGTTAGAGTTTAACAAACGAAAATAGACCGCCCCCGCAAGGAAGGGTCTATTTTCGGCCTGATGTTCCAAATCCGTCCGCTCTTGGAGCGTCGGTTGTACAGGGGGCTGGCTGGCACCAGCCCTTTTTCCATGTATATCTTACCACGATGATTTTTATACCTCAACTGTGTAAGGTTACAAGTTATGTGTTTTTTTGCGCCCCGTGGTCTGCGCGGTATGCTATAATAGTCGATAGTAGAATAGATTACTGAATTTGTCAGGAGCGTTTTAAATATGGATGTAAGCATACTGGTCGTCAACTATAATACATGCCGTTTGACGCTGGATTGTTTGCAGTCGGTGTATGCGTCAGAGACGCAATATCGATATGAAGTGATTGTTATCGACAATCACTCCAGTGATGGGTCTGTGGACGCTATTCGTGCTGCATATCCGGAGATTACGTTGATTGCCAATGAGGATAACACTGGTTTTGCCAAGGCAAACAATCAGGGCATCGAGGTAGCGGACGGGCGTTATGTATTACTACTGAATTCCGATACGTTGGTGCAGCCGGACACGCTGGATACGATGATTCGATTCATGGATACGCATCCGGAGATGGGAGCATCAGGCTGCAAGGTCATTTTGCCGGATGGTTCGCTGGATAAGGCCTGCAAGCGTGGGTTTCCAACGCCGTCTGCCTCCTTTTATTACGCCTTCGGCTGGTCGAAGCGTTACCCGGATAACCCCAAGTACAATCAATACCAGCTCGGGCACTTAAGCCCGGATGATGAGTATCCAGTGGATGTACTGGTGGGTGCTTTTATACTGGTGCGTCGGGAGACGATTGAGCAGGTCGGCGGCTTGGACGAAACATTCTTTATGTATGGTGAGGACATTGACTGGTGTTACCGGATTAAGCAGGCGGGATGGGGCATTTACTACTATCCGCGCACATATATTATTCATATCAAAGGAGGCAGCGCTCGTCGTCGTCCTTTGAAAATTATTTACGAGTTTCATAGAGCCATGTGGGTATTTCACCGCAAGCATTATAAACAGCAGTATAGCTGGATCACGAACATGGCTGTATACGCGGGAATTACGGTGAAATTTGGAATGGCCTTTTTGAAAAATAAGCTCACTGCACCGGCCAAGCCGGACGGCGGCGAACAATCTCGTACCGAGGTGAAAGCATGATACGCAGAAATCAACGTTTTTTAACCCAATTGTATATTGTGGCGGATTTCGCGGTCATTCAGATCTCCTTTTTGATCGCCTGGTTCTTCAAATTCGAAAGTGAATGGATTACCTATCAAGAGCCGCTTCCTATTCAAGTATATGGTGGCTGGAGCTTGATCTACGGTCTGATTGCCGTGGTGCTGGGGATGTTATTCTCCCTCTATTCGCCCAAACGCAAAAAACGGTTTGCAGATGACGTATTTCGCGTCACCCAGATTCATATTGTTGGTCTGTTCGTGCTGTTGAGTGTCATGTTCTTCGTAAAGCAAATTGACATTTCGCGGTCCTATCTGGCGATCTATATGATTGGGAACGTACTGCTTATTTTATTCTATCGATATTTTTTGAAGCAGGTACTTAAAGCTCTCCGCCAAAAAGGCTACAACAAGCAGTTCATGCTCATTCTCGGGGCGGGTACTCTGGGCCAGCGTTTTTATCATAATCTTGGACAGTATCCTGATCTGGGATATGAAGTGGTGGGTTTTCTGGATGATAAGCGCCACTGGGATGAAGAGGAAGAAGAGCATTTCCGCCCAATCCTTGGAGGCTTGGATCAGTTAGAAGCTACGCTGTCGAGCATGATGATTGACGAGGTCATTTTGGCTCTTCCACTGGATGCACATGATAAGTACCCTAAGATTATCAACATGTGTGAAAAGGCTGGGGTGCGCACGCTCATCATTCCTGACTTTTTTGATTACTTACCGTCTCGACCGTATTTTGATAACTTTGCAGGCATGCCAATGATCAATGTACGGGATATTCCGCTGGATGTGGCGGGGAACCGATTGTTTAAGCGTTCGTTCGATATTCTGTTCTCATTGTTCGCTATTATTCTAACTTCTCCGGTTATGCTGGCAGTGGCGATTGGCGTGATGACGACATCGAAAGGCCCAGTCATTTTCAAACAGGAGCGAGTGGGCTTGAACCGGCGTACCTTCATGATGTATAAATTCCGCTCAATGAAGGTGCTGCCACCCGGGACTGACGATACAGGCTGGACGACGGCCAATGATCCCCGGCGTACTCGTTTTGGCACCTTTATTCGTAAAACGAGTCTCGATGAGCTACCCCAGTTTTTCAATGTGTTGCTAGGAGATATGAGCGTCGTCGGCCCCCGCCCGGAACGTCCATATTACGTGGATCAGTTCCGCGAGGAGATTCCAAAGTACATGGTGAAGCACCATGTTCGTCCTGGTATTACAGGCTGGGCACAGAGCAACGGGTTGCGTGGGGATACGTCCATTGAGGAACGGATTAAGCATGATATTTTCTATATTGAGAATTGGTCGCTCTTATTCGATATTAAAATTATTTTCCGCACCATCCGCAACGGTTTCAAGAATGCGTATTAATCCAGATTTGACCCTTCGGTTTAGCCGGAGGGTGTTTTTGTATCTGGAAGTTGTTTTAAGTGTGCGCATGCAGGGTATTGACCTGTACGAAAAGGATGTGACACCCTATGAAACGACTGATTGCGGCGGTAATTCTATTAATGTTGATTGGCACGTTTTTATTGGCTTACAAAGGGCAATCCACGGAGGAGCATACCGGTTTTACCACCCATCGTGTGATTTCGCATGCTATGGGAGCCGTTGATGGTTTAGCCTATACCAATGCGCGTGAAGCGTTTATGAATAATTATAAAAAAGGCAGCCGCGTATTCGAGGTCGACCTGATGTTTACTTCGGACGGGCATTTGGTGGCGCGCCATGAATGGACGGAATCTTTTACAGAGCAAATGCAGCAGGAGCAGGCAGTTGGTAAAGAACAGGGCGGGAAGCCCTGGAGCTACAAACAATTCAAAAACACCCCCATTTACGGCTCCTATACCCCGGTAGACTGGAATGATGTATTGGATCTATTGGAGAAATACCCGGATGCCTATGTCGTGACCGATACAAAAGAACAGGACCCGGCCCAAATAAAACAGTTGTTTGCGCAACTGACCCGTCAGGTACAGGAGAAAAATCCAGAACTTTTATCTCGCATCGCACCGCAAATTTATGACGAGGAAATGCTGCGAACGCTGCGTAGCATTTATCCCTATACCTCCATTATTTATACGCTTTATGCGACAGAAGATACGGATGACCAAATCATCCGATTTGTACAACAAAACGATATAACGGCAGTGACTTTGCCAGAAAACAGGGTTAGTGGTGCTTTAGTGGAAAGTTTGCGGCAGGCGGGGGCAGTGTGTTACGTAAATACAATTAACGATCTAAAAGATGCTGCTGACTACGAACAGATGGGTGTACGCGGATTCTATACGGATGTTTTAACGGAAAAGGAACTCCAAAAACGCAGTTGGCTGTATGCGTTACGGCCCTGAGATATGTGAACAGAGTGTTCCCATCGAATACGAACATTGACACCTTTTAAGCACTGTCATAGACTTAGCATAGAACGCTTTTGGATATTGGAATCCGGTTAGACCGGATCGTGGCAAAAGCACAATGGATGCTGGAGGAATGTGTGTTGGCAGATTCGATTCAATCATGGAGGCATGTATTTAAGCTGGACCCTGACAAGGAACTGGACGATGAGGGACTGGATGCCATATGCATGTCTGGTACGGACGCGATTATGGTAGGAGGTTCATCGGGCATTACCTATGAAAATACGGTGGATTTGCTGTCGCGGGTTCGGCGTTATGAGGTGCCATGTGTGCTTGAGGTGTCCGACCTGGAGGCTGTGGTGCCTGGATTTGATCTGTATATGATCCCGATGGTACTGAATACCACGGACAGTAATTGGATCGTAGGACAGCACCAGCGTGCGATTGAGCAGTTTGGGTATATGATTCCTTGGGATTTACTTGTGACGGAAGGATATATTGTTTTGAACGGTGATTCCACGGTCGCCAAGCTTACAGGGGCGGATACATCGCTTGATGTCTCATCTGCCGCCTCATATGCACAGGTTGCTGACAAGCTCATGCACCTGCCAATTGTATATGTGGAGTATAGCGGTGCCTTTGGCGATATGGAACTGGTACAAAAAATACATCGTAGTACGGAGCGCGCCCGTGTCCTATATGGAGGGGGTATCGTGGATAAATCTACCGCGTTACAAGCGGCTGCCGTTTGTGACACCATTGTAGTAGGGAACATCATTTACTGTGACTTGGCGAAAGCGCTGGAGACGGTAGCTGTGAAGTTGGAAGTATAGAACGTAATTTTATGGAAGCTTGCAGAAAGGAGCATGCACGCATGCAATCAATAGATATACACGAGGCTGTAGCCCGCCTCAATCCGCCTCAGCGTCAAGCAGTGGAGGCGATAGACGGACCGCTGCTGATTATGGCTGGGGCAGGCAGTGGAAAGACCCGAGTGCTTACGCACCGGATTGCCTACCTCATCGCGACCCGCAAGACGGCTCCATGGGGCATTTTGGCGATTACCTTTACAAACAAGGCTGCGCGTGAAATGCAGGATCGCGTATCCAAGCTGATTGGCCCGCAGGGGAGAGATGTGTGGGTATCCACCTTTCACTCCATGTGTGTGCGTATTTTACGTCGGGATATCGAGCGAATCGGATTTACCTCCAATTTCAGCATTCTCGATTCCACGGATCAGTTGTCTGTCATTCGGAACTGCATGAAGGATCTGAACATAGACACCAAAAAATTCGAACCCAAAGCGGTTCAGTCCATGATGAGCACAGCTAAAAATGAATTGGTCACTCCTGAAATGTATGAGCGCAAGATTGGCGACTATTTTGAGGGGGTTGTGGCGAAGGTATATACCAAATACCAACAACGTCTCAAAAATAACAACTCTCTGGATTTTGATGATCTGATTATGGCAACGATTCAACTATTTAAAGAAGTGCCTGAGGTACTGGATTTCTATCAGAAGAAATTCCAATACATTCATGTCGATGAATATCAGGATACGAACCGTGCGCAGTACATGCTGTGTAAAATGCTGGCTGACCAGCATCACCGAATTTGCGTAGTAGGTGACAGTGATCAGTCCATCTATCGTTGGCGTGGGGCGGATATCAGCAACATTTTGAACTTTGAAGAGGACTACCCGGAAGCACGTACCATTTTGCTGGAGCAAAACTATCGGTCAACCTCGAATATTCTGAATGCCGCCAATGAAGTGATTGGGCAAAATACGGGCCGCAAGCCGAAGAAACTATGGACCGACAAAGAAGGCGGGGCCAAGATTAAAGTTTACCGGGCTGACTCCGAGCATGATGAGGGCTATTTTATCGCCTCCGAAATTCATAAAAATATCAATGCAGGCAAAACCTATAGCCATCATGCTATTTTGTACCGTACCAATGCCCAGTCGCGGGTGGTCGAGGAAATTTTGATCAAATCGGATATTCCATACCAGATCGTTGGCGGCATCAAGTTCTATGATCGCAAAGAGATTAAGGACTTGCTGGCGTACCTTCGTCTGCTCTCCAATCCTGATGACGATATCAGCTTGATCCGAATCATTAATGTGCCAAAACGGAGTATCGGGGATACAACGGTCGGTAAATTGCAAGCAGCCGCGGCGGAGCGTGGAGTTTCTATTTTCCGCGTGTTGCAAGTGGTAGATGATTTGGGCTTTGCCGGACGTACGCGCAATGCGCTTGTCGAGTTTTACGATATGATCGAAGGCTTGAGTCGGATGGTGGACTATCTCTCGGTTACCGAGTTAACGGAAAAAATGTTGGAAACCAGCCAATATCGACTGGAGCTGCAAAACGAGAATACGCTTGAATCACGCTCACGTCTGGAGAACATTGATGAGTTCCTGTCGGTAACGATGGAATTTGAAAAAGGAGCGGAGGACAAGTCACTCGTCTCCTTCCTGACCGATCTTGCTCTTATCGCGGATATTGATTCCATGAATGACGATGAAGAGGAACAAAGCGATGCGGTTGTATTGATGACCATGCATAGCGCAAAAGGACTGGAGTTCCCAATCGTATTTATTGTCGGTATGGAGGAGGGGGTATTCCCTCACAGCCGGGCCTTTTTGGATAATGAAGAGCTGGAGGAAGAGCGCAGGTTGGCGTATGTCGGGATTACCCGTGCAGAGGAGCAACTGTTTCTTACATGCGCACAGATGCGCACGCTGTTTGGCCGTACCACCGCTAATCCGCCTTCCCGCTTTCTTGAAGAGATTCCGGAAGAGCTCAAAGAGGATACAATTATCAAGCGTGACCGCTACCGCCGCTCAGGCAATGTAGGCGGCTCTTATGGCGGACGTGGACTGGGTAATACCAACGGTAGTAACTTTGGCGGAGAACGTTCCTTTGATACGATGAGCCGCAGTGGTTCGTCCGCTTCTGCGTCGCCCCGCGTAACCGTTACAACATCTTCATCCGCGAAACCAACTCCGGTTGCTTCGGCAGGAGGTCCCTCCATTTTTGCTGCCGGAGACAAGGTGCAGCATGGCAAATGGGGAATTGGAACCATTGTAGCTGTAAAAGGTACAGGCAATGATATGGAGCTTCAGATCGCTTTCCCGGCTCCAGTAGGGGTTAAACGCCTGCTGGCTGGCTTTGCACCGATTACAAAAGTAGAATAAATCTCAAACATCATTAAATCTCGAACCTCACAGCGGCAGCTTGGCTTAGGCCTCTGCCCTGATGAAGTTCCCGGAGGGATACGCCTGCATGAACCCAATGCACAGGATGGAGCAGCTTGTTGCTGAGCTGAACACATATAACTATCATTACTACACACTGGATGAGCCCAAGATCAGCGACAAAGAATATGATGTGCTTTATGACGAGCTGGTAGCGCTTGAACAGACGAGCGGTCTTGTGCTGCCGGATTCGCCGACACAGCGTGTGGGTGGGGAGTTACTCAAAGGCTTCACACCGCATCGCCACCTCGCCCCATTATGGAGCTTGGATAAAGCACAGAATGTGGAGCAGCTTCGTGCCTGGAACGCGCGTGTCGTGAAGCTGGTCAACGATTACAACACCAAGAATCCGGAGCAGCCTTTACCGCCTCAAGGATATGCGATAGAGCTTAAATTTGATGGACTGACGCTGAACCTGACTTATACCGACGGGAAGCTGGTGCAGGCCTCTACACGCGGCAATGGCGTGGTGGGCGAGGGAATACTGGCACAGGTGAAGACAATTAAATCCGTGCCGCTTACGATTCCTTTTCAGGATGGGACCATTGAAGTACAGGGAGAAGGCATTATGAATCTGTCTGTGCTGGCGAAATATAATGAGACCGCTGTGGACCCTCTTAAAAATGCACGCAACGCCGCAGCTGGCGCCCTGCGAAATTTGAATCCCAAAGCGACAGCAGAGCGACGATTGAATGCATTTTTCTACAATGTGGGGTACGCGGACCGCATCCAGTTTAGCAGCCACCAGGAGATGATGACATTCCTGCGTGACAATCATTTTAAGGTGAATCCGTATTTGACTTACTTTGACGATTTTGATAGTGCTATGGAACAACTGGCTGATATCGAAGAGTCTCGTGCCGGACTGGATTATCTCATTGACGGGGCGGTACTCAAAATTACGGATATGCGCACACGTGAGGTTCTCGGCTATACCGATAAATTTCCGCGATGGGCAGTGGCGTATAAGTTCGAGGCGGAGGAAACGACCACGGTACTTAACTCTGTTGAGTGGAATGTAGGTCGTACG
>NZ_CP192445.1:4012500-4350000 GCF_050626875.1 Paenibacillus sp. 8b26
CTCAGACTGCCAAGAAAAGCCTCTAGCCAGGAGAAGGTGCCCGTACCGCAAACCGACACAGGTAGGCGAGAAGAGAATTCTAAGGCGCGCGGAAGAACTCTCGTTAAGGAACTCGGCAAAATGACCCCGTAACTTCGGGAGAAGGGGTGCCTCGGTAGGGTGAATAGCCCGAGGGGGCCGCAGTGAAAAGGCCCAAGCGACTGTTTAGCAAAAACACAGGTCTGTGCGAAGCCGCAAGGCGAAGTATACGGGCTGACGCCTGCCCGGTGCTGGAAGGTTAAGGGGAGTGGTAAGTCCTTCGGGGCGAAGCTATGAACCGAAGCCCCAGTAAACGGCGGCCGTAACTATAACGGTCCTAAGGTAGCGAAATTCCTTGTCAGGTAAATTCTGACCCGCACGAATGGCGTAACGACTTGGGCGCTGTCTCAACGAGAGATCCGGTGAAATTTTAATACCTGTGAAGATGCAGGTTACCCGCGACAAGACGGAAAGACCCCATGGAGCTTTACTGCAGCTTGATATTGAATTTGGGTACGATCTGTACAGGATAGGTGGGAGCCTAAGAGACTTGAGCGCCAGCTTGAGAGGAGGCATCCTTGGGATACCACCCTGATCGTATCTAGGTTCTAACTTGGTACCGTGATCCGGTACGAGGACAGTGTCAGGTGGGCAGTTTGACTGGGGCGGTCGCCTCCTAAAGAGTAACGGAGGCGCCCCAAGGTTCCCTCAGAATGGTTGGAAATCATTCGAAGAGTGCAAAGGCAGAAGGGAGCTTGACTGCGAGACCTACAAGTCGAGCAGGGACGAAAGTCGGGCTTAGTGATCCGGTGGTACCGCATGGAAGGGCCATCGCTCAACGGATAAAAGCTACCCTGGGGATAACAGGCTTATCTCCCCCAAGAGTCCACATCGACGGGGAGGTTTGGCACCTCGATGTCGGCTCATCGCATCCTGGGGCTGAAGTAGGTCCCAAGGGTTGGGCTGTTCGCCCATTAAAGCGGTACGCGAGCTGGGTTCAGAACGTCGTGAGACAGTTCGGTCCCTATCTGTCGTGGGCGTAGGAAATTTGAGAGGAGCTGTCCTTAGTACGAGAGGACCGGGATGGACGTACCGCTGGTGTACCAGTTGTTCCGCCAGGAGCACCGCTGGGTAGCTATGTACGGAAGGGATAAGCGCTGAAAGCATCTAAGCGTGAAGCCCCCCTCAAGATGAGATTTCCCAATTAGTAAGACCCCTTGAAGACGACGAGGTAGATAGGTTGGGGGTGGAAGTGCAGTAATGCATGGAGCTGACCAATACTAATCGGTCGAGGGCTTATCCTAAGATAAGATGCAATGGAGTTTCGGATCCAGTTTTCAGGGTGTAACACCTTGAAGAAAAGCGCATGGTTATTCATTCACACGATTAGTGATGAACCGAATACCCATACGGTAGAATTTGTTTTACAAATTCATGTTTGGTGGCGATAGCGGAGGGGTTCCACACGTACCCATCCCGAACACGACCGTTAAGCCCTCCAGCGCCGATGGTACTTGGACCGCAGGGTCCTGGGAGAGTAGGACGTCGCCAAGCAAAAGGAAGAAGGACCATGATCTCCTTGAGATTGTGGTTCTTTTTTTATACATTTTTACTATAACCATCTGTTCCTAAGGTTGACAGAGAACTAAGGCTTTGCGACACTCTAAAGGTGTGATCTTTTTGTGGAAGTCCAAGTATACGAGCGAGGTGACGAACTTATGGAAATCAGGCAATTACAACGTGAGGAATTTGAAGCTGCTATTGAGCTGTCTCAATATGCTTTTCAGTTTACAATGTCCCCGGAGGATCTGGAGAAATCCAAAAAGAAATTCAAACCAGAACAAACTTGGGGGATATTCGATGGAAATGACTTGAATGCAAAGCTGACTTTGTTACCGCTACAGGTATACATACAAGGTCAGATTTTTGACATGGGGGGCATCGCTGGTGTGGCAACGTGGCCGGAAAAACGGCGCGGAGGTCTGGTTTCACGCCTTTTAACGCATGCGCTTGAAGAGATGAAGGGTGCGGGGCAGAGTCTTTCTTTTTTACATCCTTTCTCCTTTGCCTTCTATCGTAAATTTGGATGGGAAACGTATATTGAATACAAAAAGTATATTATTCCGATCGATAAGTTCCCTGCCAAGCTTAAAACCGAAGGAACGGTCAAACGGGATGTGAAGGATATTTCTGATCTGGACCAAGTGTATCAAGCCTATGCTTCGCGTTATAATGGTACACTGGTACGAAACAAGGAATGGTGGCAAGAGCGGACATTAAATAAAAACTACCGGACCGCAGTGTACTACTCTGAAGCAGGCGATCCTCAGGGATATGCTTTATACAAAATTGAAGATAAGCAATTGAATTGCGACGAACTGGTATATATTAATGAAACGGCACGGCGGGCGTTGTGGACGTATTTTGTCAATCATGATTCGATGATAACCCAAGGTAAATTTATTTACATTCCGGCCGATGATAAGCTGCCATTTCTACTGGATGATCCACGAATTCAGCAGGAAACAGTGCCTTATTTTATGGGCCGTATTGTAGATGCTGCTGCTTTTGTGGAGAAATATCCTTTTGAGGCCATTGGAGAGGAAACACATTTGACCTTATATCTGACAGATCGTTATGCTCCATGGAATGAAGGAATATGGACATTGACGGTCACCGCGGAAGGGCAAGGACATTTGGACAGAGTGGATTCAAACAGTTCTTCCGAGGACGTAATAGAAGCTGACTTGAGTGTGAGTATCCAATCGCTGACCACCCTGATGCTTGGCTATCAGCGGCCTGATGATCTGTATAAGTGGAGTCGTATTACAGGGCGCAGCGAGTCTGTATCTGCATTAGAACGTGTAATACCGGTAACACAAACATTTTTGCTGGATTTTTTCTAATTGTAATGCTCTTAAATGCTCTTGAGTCTTCATTTTTTAGGGAGTCTGGCTTAAATACCTTGCATGAGGTGTGGATGATTTTAACGATATTTTTCAGAACTCTTTCCGTAAAGGGAAGAGTTTTTCTTATATTGTATAAAACATAATTAGATTGCGAAAAATGATATTGACCCCTTGGCAAAAATATATTTTGTGCTATAATGTGAATATAGTCAAAGAAAGTCAAAGTCAATGGGGCCTGTAGTGCTTCATTAGAATGGTGTGAATACGCTGAGTTTTTAGCCGTATATAATACATTGACACCAACACAGCATGAAAAGATGGACCTGATTTGTTGATAAACATCCACTGTAATCTCATGGGCGTGAGGAAAGGTGTATGATCTATTACGATTAAAGGTCACACTAGAAGCTAAACGGGATGTTTTTAAGTGAGGACGGAGGGTGAATTAGCTCCGCTACTGGCTTAGATTCGTGACTTTACCGTTTGGTTAAGTTCAATATACGGCGGACTCTGTGGAGCGTGAAATGTACTGAATATTTGCGTTTCCGTTAGTGGAGGATGATGAAATGCGCAATGTTTCCGACATTATTGAACAATATTTGAAGAGCATATTGCTGGAAAGTCCCAAAGGTTTAGTGGAAATTCAGCGTAATGATTTGGCTGACCGCTTTTCCTGCGTGCCGTCGCAAATTAATTATGTAATCAGTACCCGCTTTACGCTGGAAAAAGGCTATGTGGTGGAAAGTAAGCGCGGTGGTGGGGGATACATTCGCATTCAGCGAATTCAACTGCCCGCACAGCATGCGATCCATACCCATCTCCATCAAAGCATTGGAGAGGAAATTAGTCAATCGGCAGCGGAAGGGCTGATTTATCAGTTGGAGGAAGCTCATTTTTTAAGCAAAAGGGAAGCTGGTTTAATGAAGGCCGCTTTATCAAGGGACACATTATTGCTGAAACTTCCCTATCGTGACCAGCTACGGGCGAGGCTGCTTAAGGCTATGCTGATTTCGTTGCTGGTGGCCAGATAGCGTGTGATTCAAGATTTGGATGTAGGGATTTGTAAAAATCCTGACGCTGAAGGAGGTGCTTTTATGCTGTGCCAAGAATGTAATAAACGGCCGGCAACTTTGCATTTCACCAAAATTGTGAATGGCGAAAAGACAGAGTTTCATATTTGTGAGACGTGTGCGAAGGAAAAAGGGGAGATGATCCCTGGTACACCTAATGGCTTTTCAATTCATAGCCTATTGTCGGGTATGCTGGATTTCGAATCCAGTACAAAGAGCCAGTCGCCAGGCCATAGCGGTCCGCAGAACCTGCAATGCAAGGAGTGTGGCATGACCTATGCACAGTTCAGTAAGCTGGGACGCTTTGGGTGCCCGTCGTGCTATCAATATTTTGACAGCCGTCTGGACCCGTTGTTCAAGCGTGTGCATGGCAGTACGAGCCATGTGGGCAAGGTTCCGGTTCGCACCGGAGGTCGATTGAAGGTTAAACGGCAAATTGACGATCTGAAAAAAGAGATGCAACAACATATTGTACAGGAAGAATTCGAATCAGCCGCTGAGCTTAGGGATCAAATCAGAGAGCTTGAAAAAGAAATGACTGAAGAGTAAAGTTTGTGAAGAGTAGGAGGGGATGCGTAATGCCTAATATCCGGTTTACGGAAAAGCCGCTAAGTGATTGGATGCGTGGTGATGCTGCGGATTCAGAGATTGTCATTAGTAGCCGGGTGAGAATTGCGCGTAACTTGCAGCATCTGCCTTTTCCCATGCTTGCTACCAACCAGCAGTCGGAAGAAGCACTTCAACGCTTGACGGATATCCTTCAGTATGATGATTTAGGACGCTTTGGTACCTTTCATACCCTGAAAATATCCGAGTTGGATGAGATCGACAAGCAGGTGCTAGTTGAGAAGCATTTGATTAGCCCTAATTTGGCGAACGAATCTCGTAACGGTGCTGTTTTGATTAGCGATGATGAATCGGTTAGTGTTATGATAAACGAAGAGGATCATCTGCGTATCCAGTGCTTATATCCGGGATGTCAGGTTAGAGAAGCTTGGGAACGTGCTATGGTTATTGATGATGCATTTGAGGCGCATGTCGATTATGCATTTGATGATCGTAGAGGCTTTCTGACCAGTTGTCCGACGAATGTTGGCACAGGGATGAGAGCTTCAGTGATGATGCATCTGCCCGCATTGGTCATGACTCATCAGATTAACCGCATTTTGTCTGCTGTTTCACAGGTAGGTCTTACCGTTCGCGGTATTTATGGTGAAGGCAGCGAAGCGGTCGGCAATCTGTTTCAGGTATCCAATCAGATTACACTGGGACAAACCGAAGCGGAAATTATCGAAAATCTGCATGGCGTTGTGCTGCAAATTATAGAGCACGAACGTTCCGCCAGGGAACGGCTGATGAATGAGTCCATGCTGCGGATTACAGATCGGGTGATGCGTTCATTCGGTATTTTGTCATATGCAGCGGTACTGGATTCCAAGGAGGCCGCACAGCGGTTGTCCGATGTACGTCTTGGCGTGGACTTGGGGATTTTGGAGCGTCCATCCACCGCAGCGATGAATGAGCTGAATGTGATGACGCAACCCGGATTTCTGCAAAAAAGCTTTGGTGATAAAATGAATACCGGTGAGCGCGATATGTACCGTGCGAAGCTGATCCGGCAAAAATTAGGCACAACCCTTTAATATATAGAATGATCTGAAATACACACTGTGGAGGTGCAGGATATATGATGTTTGGAAGATTTACGGAACGCGCACAAAAAGTGCTTGCCTTGGCTCAGGAAGAAGCTGTTCGATTGGGACACAACAACATTGGCACGGAGCACATTTTGCTCGGCCTCATTCGTGAAGGTGAAGGAATTGCAGCGAAAGCCTTGATTGGTTTAGGGCTGGGACTGGAAAAAATTCAGGATGAAGTGGAAACGCTGATTGGACGCGGTCAAGAACAACCGACGAACATTGCCTATACTCCACGCGCCAAAAAGGTTATCGAGCTGTCTATGGATGAAGCTCGTAAGCTGGGCCATACCTATGTAGGTACAGAACATATTTTGCTCGGTCTTATTCGTGAAGGCGAAGGTGTAGCAGCCCGTGTACTGAATAACTTGGGTATCAGCCTGAACAAAGCACGTCAGCAAGTGCTTCAATTGCTTGGCAGCAGCGAGGCTGTTTCCAGCCATCACGGTGCTCCGGCTAATGTCAGCACACCAACGCTGGACAGCTTGGCACGTGATTTGACGGCATCTGCGAAGGAAAACAATCTGGACCCTGTCATTGGGCGTAGTAAGGAAATTGAGCGTGTAATTCAGGTGCTCAGCCGCCGTACGAAGAACAATCCGGTTCTGATCGGTGAGCCAGGGGTAGGTAAAACGGCAATTGCCGAAGGACTGGCTCAAAAAATTATTGCCAATGAGATTCCCGAAACGCTGCGTGACAAGCGTGTTATGACACTGGATATGGGTTCTGTGGTAGCAGGTACCAAATATCGTGGTGAATTTGAGGATCGTTTGAAAAAGATTATGGACGAGATTCGTCAAGCAGGAAACATCGTATTGTTCATTGATGAGCTGCATACGCTGATTGGTGCTGGTGGAGCTGAAGGTGCAATTGATGCCTCCAACATTTTAAAGCCTGCTCTGGCACGTGGCGAGCTGCAATGCATCGGTGCGACAACGCTGGACGAATACCGCAAATATATTGAGAAGGACGCTGCTTTGGAACGTCGCTTCCAGCCGATTACGGTAGATCAGCCTTCTCCAGAAGAAGCTATTCAAATTCTGTACGGCCTGCGTGACCGTTATGAAGCGCACCACCGTGTGAAAATTACGGATGAAGCCATTGAAGCGGCAGTAAAATTGTCAGATCGTTATATCACAGACCGCTTCCTGCCGGATAAAGCAATTGACCTTATTGATGAAGCAGGTTCCAAGGTAAGGCTGAATTCTTACACGGTACCGCCAAACCTGAAACAACTGGAAAACCGTCTGGAAGATATCCGTAAGGAAAAGGATTCGGCTGTACAAAGCCAGGAATTCGAAAAGGCTGCTGCACTGCGTGATACAGAGCAGAAAATTCGTGAAGAGCTAGATGTTACGAAAAACCAGTGGAAAGAGCAACAGGGACGTACAGATTCCGAAGTAACACCGGAGGATATTGCTCAGGTCGTTGCGATCTGGACAGGTGTTCCGGTCAGCAAGCTGAAAGAGGAAGAAACGCATCGTTTGCTGAATATGGAAGAGTTGTTACATGAGCGGGTAATTGGGCAGGATGAAGCAGTGAAGGCAGTTAGCCGGGCTATTCGCCGGGCACGTGCCGGGCTGAAAGATCCGAAACGTCCAATCGGCTCCTTTATTTTCCTCGGTCCAACCGGGGTTGGTAAAACCGAGCTGGCACGCGCTTTGGCTGAATCCATGTTCGGAGATGAAAATGCGGTTATCCGAATCGATATGTCCGAATACATGGAGAAGCATTCCACGTCCCGTCTGGTAGGAGCGCCTCCAGGATATGTTGGATATGAAGAAGGCGGTCAATTGACTGAGAAGGTACGTCGTAAACCTTACTCCGTCGTACTGCTGGATGAGATTGAAAAAGCACATCCAGAAGTATTCAACATTCTCCTGCAAGTGTTGGAAGATGGACGTCTGACGGATTCCAAAGGCCGTGTTGTCGATTTCCGCAACACACTCATCATCCTGACATCCAATGTGGGTGCACAGGCGATCAAACGTAACTCCACGCTCGGCTTTACAGCTGTTGTGGACGCTGGAGCGGATTATGATAACATGAAGGGCAAAGTGATGGATGAACTGAAGAAAAGCTTCCGTCCCGAGTTTTTGAACCGGATTGATGAAATTATCGTTTTCCATTCTCTCGAAGAAAAACACATTGCCGAAATCGTGTCGCTTATGTCCGAAGAGCTGCGTAAGCGTCTGAATGAGTACGAGGTGGACTTTGAGTTGACAGACAAGGCTAAGGCATTCCTTGCGAAAGAAGGCTTTGATCCGGCGTATGGTGCGCGTCCATTGCGTCGTGCAATCCAGAAGCATATCGAGGACCGTCTGTCCGAGGAGTTGCTGTCGGGTAATATCACTAAAGGTGATTCTCTCTTCATTGATGAAGAGAACGGTGCGTTGACCGTAACGAAAAAGGATAACGTATCCGCGAAGTCCTGAGCGTTGTACTGAAATAGGCAATAAGAGTTATCGATAATCCTCGGCTTTTGCCCAAAAGGACAGAAGTACGATAGGTTAGCACAATAAAAGTGGTCAGAAAGGGTGTCTCGCAGGCTGAAAGGCTGTGGCGAAGGCACCCTTTTTGTGCATAAAGCACTGTGGAACGGTCGGATAAGTGCTTTGGAAAAGTTTGTGATATCGCTTTACGTCCGCCAAGCTTCAATGGTAAACTTTTATTGTTACAGCTCTTTCCGGGCTGTGTGAAGATAAATCCGACATTGATCGTTGTCATATAAGGAGCCAAGGAACAAAGTATGGCTAAAGTGAAAACTAAATTTTCCTGTACGGAGTGCGGTTATGAATCGCCCAAATGGTATGGAAAATGTCCCGGATGCCAGGCATGGAATTCCATGGTGGAGGAAACGGAAAGCGTTGTTAAAACTCAAGGAATGGGTTCTTCCCTTCTTACTCATAGCACAAAAGATAAACCGCTCCCTATTATCGAAGTGGAGAGTGGCAAAGAAGCACGAATTTTGACGGGAATTGGCGAATTGAATCGCGTGCTCGGGGGAGGTGTGGTGCCGGGTTCACTTGTTCTGGTGGGTGGTGATCCGGGGATTGGAAAATCTACGCTTATGCTACAGACATCGAATGAGCTGGCTTTAACCGGTTTAAAGGTGCTTTATGTGTCAGGTGAGGAATCCGTTCGTCAGACGAAGCTGCGTGCAGACCGTCTCGGTGCCCTGTCCCCCAATTTATACGTATTATGTGAGACGAATTTGGAGACGATTGAAGAAGCAGTAGACAGCTTGAAACCGGAGTTTCTGGTGATTGACTCTATCCAGACTGTATATTTGCCTGAGGTGACGAGTGCGCCGGGGAGTGTAGCACAGGTACGGGAATGTACTTCACGTTTTATGCGGATTGCCAAGGGATTAGGTATTGCAACGGTGCTGGTAGGACATGTAACCAAGGAAGGGGCCATTGCAGGCCCGCGTCTGTTGGAGCATATGGTCGATTGTGTGCTTTATTTTGAAGGAGAGCGCCATCATACGTATCGGCTGTTGCGTGCGGTTAAGAATCGTTTTGGCTCTACGAATGAAATTGGTATTTTTGAAATGGCTGAAAGCGGCTTGCGTGAGGTGTCGAATCCTTCCGAGCTGTTCTTGTCCGAACGACCTCTAGGGGTGGCTGGTTCCACAGTCGTCGCCAGTATGGAAGGAACCCGACCTGTATTAGTTGAGCTGCAAGCGCTGATTGCGACTACACATTTTCCTTCTCCGCGCCGAATGGGTACAGGGGTTGACCATCACCGAATGGGATTGATTATAGCCGTGTTGGAAAAGCGGATGGGTATGTTTTTGCAAAATCAGGATGCGTATCTAAATGTGGCCGGGGGCGTAAAACTGGATGAACCAGCGGTGGACCTGGCTATAGCGGTGAGTATTGCTTCCAGCTTTCGGGATGCGCCTACCAAGCCGTACGATGTGATTTTTGGCGAGGTGGGGTTGACGGGTGAGGTGCGCGCTGTATCCCGAGCGGAGCAGCGTGTGCGGGAAGCAGAGAAGCTGGGTTTTAAACGGGTGATTATGCCGGAGAAGAGTCTGAAGGGCTGGACGCATCCGAAAGGGATACAAATTGTAGGAGTAGGAACGGTGGCAGATGCATTGGCAGCCGCATTAGATTAGGGGGCAATGAGAATGAAAGAAGCGAGCCAACTGGATAAAATGAATGATTTGCTGCGGCTTGTGGCACCGGGAACTCCCTTTCGCGACGGACTGGAAAACGTGCTGCGCGCCAAAACGGGCGCTCTTCTGGTCGTTGGCTATAGCCCGGAGGTAATGGAGGTCGTGGACGGCGGCTTCTCAATTAACTGTGATTTTTCACCGAACTATTTGTATGAACTGGCTAAGATGGACGGTGCCATCATACTGAGTGAGGATTTGAAACGGATTTTATACGCAAATACGCAATTGATTCCCGATTCTTCTATCTCATCGATTGAAACGGGTATTCGTCACCGGACAGCGGAGCGGGTTGCCAAGCAAACTGGCAAGTTAGTCGTATCTATTTCGCAGCGGCGTAATATTATTACATTGTATCAGGGAACGCTGAGATATGCGCTCAAGGAAATCGGAGTAATTTTAACCAAAGCCAATCAGGCCATTCAGACGCTGGAAAAGTATAGATCCGTGTTGGGGCAAGCCTCGACGAATTTGACGGCATCCGAATTTGAAGAATTAGTGACCATGCCCGAAGTGGTAAATGTTATCCAACGGATCGAAATGGTGCTGCGCATCAAAATGGAAATCAAACGATTTATTAACGAGCTTGGGAATGAGGGCCGTTTAATTAGCATGCAGATGGATGAGCTTGTCAGTAATATCGAGGAAGAGGCTTGGCTACTGTATAAGGATTATGCCAAAGACGATAGCGATGAGAAAATTCGTGGCATTATATTGGGTCTCAAGCGTTCCACGGACGATGAGCTGCTGGATGCAAATCATATTGTGCGTTTGCTGGGATACCCGTCTTCGGCTGCGACATCAGAAGAATATATCGTGGCGCGCGGTTATCGGGTGCTGAACAAGATACCACGTCTACCGAATGTGATCATTCACAATCTGGTGGAGCGGTTTGGACGTTTTCCGCATGTTATGACAGCGACGATTGAAGAACTGGATGAAGTAGATGGCATTGGAGAAGTCCGTGCGCGTACCATTAAAGAGGGACTCAAACGATTGCAGGAACAAGTTTTCATTGACAGGCAAATGTAAATGTAATACAGTGAAAGGATTATAATGGAACAATTCATACATTGAGGTGAAGAGATGATTACCAAATCAATTCCGAACATGTGTACCTTAGGTAACTTGTTTCTCGGAATGATCGCCATTTTATTGGCCGTAGACGGAAAATACAGTCTTGCCGCTATTATGGTTATTGTCGCCATGTTGTTGGACGGACTGGATGGACGAATGGCCCGGGCGCTAAATGCCCAGAGCGAATTCGGTAAAGAACTGGACTCCTTATCAGATATGATATCTTTTGGTGTAGCTCCCGCAGTTATTATGTACATGGTTGCTTTTCATGATGCTAATTCGGCTTTGGCCTGGACGGTTACGGCTATTTTTCCGATGTGCGGAGCGTTACGTTTGGCTCGTTTTAATGTACGTCCCGGTGTACCGGGTTATTTTACAGGCTTGCCGATTCCGGCAGCGGGTGGAGTGCTGGCGACTTTATCCTTGTTTCATAATGATGTCTCTATGTTATACATGTCGGTTGCGATGCTGCTTGTCTCTTATTTGATGGTCAGCTCGATGAAATATCCGAATTTAAAAAAGGTGGGCCTTCCGAAGAAAGCGATCTGGATCGCTCCATGGGTTGTGGTTGCTGCCGTTGTACTGGCAGTTAAATTCCCGGATCAATTATCGAAGCTGATTTTCGTACCGTTGGTGCTGTATGCATTGTATGGCATGAAACTGAATATCCGTAAGCTGTCACGTAGACGCGGGCGCGGACGGGGACGTTCCACTCAGGAAGAACAGGATGACCAATATCGTCATTCACAACATTAGAATTAGGCGAGAAAACAATAAAGCATTTATATCCTTGAATCATTTTAGGGAGATAGATGCTTTTTTTATGCATAAAAAATCAAATACATAGGGTTAGTTGCGTGAGAATTGGATCATACTGGTAAGGAAAGTGATGTATAACCAATAAATACCAGGGTGCAAAAAGAAAACAAAGGAGGTATAGAGACTCGATGTTAAGAAAGGCTATTTTAACTTTTACAGGATTGTGCGGAGCATGGTTCGGCTATACGTTATACCATCGGGTAGGAGGTATCGTATCATGGCTGCCCCAGTGGTTGAGTGATGGTTCTTTACCGGGAATGGCTGTTTGGATGATTGCGGGAGCTGTGTTATTTATGGCTGGATGTTCGCTCGCCGGAACAGCTGTGGCGAATCGTTTACAGCAGGGGATCGAAGGTTTGGTACGGATTCCAATGAACGAGATGATGGCAGGTGCGATTGGATTGGCGGTGGGCTTGATCCTTTCCTTAGCAGTTTACCCGCTCTTGTCATGGCTGGGGGCACCAGGTCAACTGATTCAAACGGCTGTTACCATCGTATGCGGATATGTGGGTGTGATGGTCGGACTGGAAAAGCGGGACGAGCTGTCCTCATTTTGGAGTTCGGGATTTTTTGGTCGAGGTACGGGTGTGGAAGAACGCAAGCTGGAGGAACATAAAATTTTGGACACCAGCGTGATTATAGACGGACGTATTGCGGATATTTGCAAGACGGGTTTTATCGAAGGCACGATTGTTATTCCGGAATTTGTGCTGGAGGAGCTTCAGCATATTGCAGATTCGTCGGATTTGCTCAAGCGTAACCGCGGGCGGCGAGGTCTGGATATTTTGAACAAGATTCAAAAAGAGTTGGATGTAAATGTATTGATTTACGAAGGCGATTTTGAGGAGATTTCAGAGGTCGACAGCAAGCTGGTCAAGCTGGCAAAGGTGCTACAGGGTAAGGTGGTAACGAACGATTTTAACCTGAATAAGGTGTGCGAGCTTCAAGGTGTATCGGTGCTGAATATTAATGACTTGGCAAATGCAGTGAAGCCTGTAGTGCTGCCCGGTGAGGAAATTATGGTGCAGATTATCAAAGACGGCAAGGAGCATGGGCAAGGTGTGGCCTATCTGGATGATGGTACGATGATCGTTGTGGAAGGCGGACGTGACTACATCGGTTCGCTGATGGAGGTGCTGGTTACAAGCGTACTTCAGACCTCTGCGGGGCGTATGATTTTTGCCAAACCGAAATTATTGGAAAAAGCTCAATAAACGCGGTATGATGAAGTAGATGTGTAATCATACGGATCGTCCAGATGCGATCAAGGCAGGAGTCATTTCAATGAACAATCGGGTAGGAGTCGTCATTGTGGCGGCCGGGCGCGGCTCCCGTATGGGAACGCCGGAAAGCAAGCAATTTTTGCTTTTGCGGGACAAGCCCATCTTCATACATACACTTGAAATATTCGCAGCCATGCCCGAAGTGGATGAAATGGTGATGGTGACGGGGGCAGAAGATGTCGAACGCTGCCAAGAATGGATTCGTCAATACCGGATCAGCAAGGATGTACAAGTGGTAGCTGGTGGCAGTGAACGCCAGCATTCGGTATATCGCGGTCTGAGCCACCTGCAAGCAGATTGGGTGATGGTGCATGATGGTGTGCGTCCACTCATTCAGCCTGAGCTTATACGTTCATGCCTAGAGACAGCTATGCGTACCGGTGCTTCTGTAGCGGCGGTGCCTGTAAAGGATACAGTCAAGCAAGTGAACGGGGATGGTATCATTACAGCAACGCCGGATCGCCGAAGTCTGTGGAGTATTCAAACGCCACAGACTTTTCGTCTTTCCGATCTGTTGCGGGCCTATGAGAAAGCCGACCAGGCGGGATTTTTGGGGACAGACGATTCTATGCTGGTGGAGCGATTAGGGATTCCGGTGACTGTCGTTCAGGGCAGCTACAAAAACATCAAAATTACCACGCCTGAGGATTTGGATATGGCGGCGTTATGGGTAAAGACAGAGGGAGAGGATATCAGATGATCAGAGTGGGACAAGGGTTTGACGTCCACCAACTGGTGGAAGGAAGGCCGTGCATTATCGGGGGCGTGAATATTCCTTATGAAAAGGGATTGCTGGGTCATTCCGATGCTGACGTGCTGCTGCATGCGGTTAGCGACGCTATTCTGGGCGCGCTCGGTCTGGGTGACATCGGGAAGCACTTTCCGGATAACGATCCCGAATTCAAGGATGCCGACAGTCTCAAGTTGCTGGAGCATGTATGGAGTTTGGCCAAAGAGCGGGGATACCGCTTGGGGAATATTGATTCTACGATTATTGCGCAAAAACCCAAAATGGCATCTTACATCCCGCAGATGAATGAAGTTATCGCTCGTGCGTTGGAAGCAGAAGATCCTTCCCAAGTAAACGTTAAGGCAACTACGACGGAGCAGCTTGGCTTTGCTGGGCGGGGTGAAGGAATCGCGGCTCAATCGGTTGTCTGTCTTGTAAAGGGTATGCTATCATCTTGAGAACTTAGATTTGGAGGAGATTTTATGAGCACGGAAGTTCGTGTACGTTATGCCCCAAGCCCAACAGGGCATCTGCATATTGGAAATGCCAGAACGGCATTGTTTAATTATTTGTATGCTCGGAACCAAGGTGGCAAATTTATTATTCGTATTGAAGATACAGATGTGAAACGCAACATTGAAGGCGGGGAAGAGAGCCAGCTTAAATATCTGAAATGGCTGGGTATGGATTGGGATGAAAGCGTGGATGTCGGAGGCGAGTATGGACCTTACCGTCAGACTGAACGTTTGGATATATACAAAACCTATTGGCAGGATCTGCTCGATCGTGGCCTGGCTTACCGCTGTTACTGCACCGAAGAAGAACTGGAACGCGAACGTGAAGAACAGACGGAACGTGGGGAGACACCACGCTACTCCGGGAAACACCGTGATCTGACGGAGGAACAGTGTCAGGCATTCGAAGCGGAGGGTCGTGTACCAAGTATCCGTTTCCGCGTACCAGAAGATCGCGAATATACGTTTAGTGATATGGTCAAAGGCCAAATTACGTTTAATTCGAAGGAAAGCGGCGATTTTGTTATCGTCAAAAAAGACGGTATTCCGACATATAACTTCGCTGTAGCAGTAGACGATCATTTGATGAAAATATCACATGTGTTGCGGGGCGAGGACCATGTCTCCAATACACCGCGACAATTGATGATCTTTGAAGCGCTTGGATGGGAGCCCCCAATCTTTGGTCATATGACACTGATCGTGGGCGATGATCACAAAAAGCTTAGTAAACGCAACGAGTCCATTATTCAGTTCATGGAGCAGTACGACAAATTGGGCTACTTGCCAGAAGCTATATTCAATTTCATTGCGCTGCTGGGTTGGTCCCCGGAAGGCGAAGAAGAAATTTATGACCGGGAACAATTGATTTCGATTTTCGATCCCAATCGTTTGTCCAAAAGTCCGGCTGTCTTTGATACCAACAAGCTGGCTTACCTGAACAATCATTATATTAAAAAAGCCGATCCTGAGCGGATTGCTGGTATGGCGATTCCTCATTTGCAAGCAGCAGGGCTGTTACCGAATGAATTATCGGAGGAACAACAGAATTGGGCTAAGGCTCTTGTTCGCTTATATCAGGAACAAATGACCTCTGCGTCCCACATTGTGGCTTTGTCTGAGCTGTTTTTCCGTTCGCATCTGGAGCTTGATGCTGAAGCGGTGGCAGTATTGGCCGAAGAGCAGGTTCCTGAAGTACTTAAAGCCTTTGCTGGCAAGGTTGAAGTGAGCGAGGAATTTACCGCTCCACAAATGGCCAAGCTGATCAAGGAAGTTCAAAAGGAAACCGGCTTTAAAGGGAAACAGTTGTTCATGCCGATTCGTGTGGCCCTTACAGGTCAAACTCATGGACGCGATTTGAACGAAACGATCTTCCTGCTCGGACGTGACAAGGTCCTGGATCGTCTCAAGGCACAAATTAAAGGCTGATATTTCTTGTCAATTTGTTGTCTTTTCGCTATAATGACTCCATTGATACGGATTGATATTTACGTGTAAAGGCTGAGAACAGGAGAAGTACACTGCATAAGGGGCATTTGCCAGAGAGGACGGCCGAGGGGAACCCCGGGGCTGGAAGCCGTCCAGATGACCTGCGGAGGAAATGCGCCTGGGAGCCGTGCGCCCGAACCCAATTAGCGTCGACTGCTGATGTGGCAAGGGTGTGCCGAATCGTTCTCGTTACCGGACGCCAAAGACGGGCTTCTCTGCTTATATGCAGCAGGTATGCCCGAAGCAGAGTGGGACCACGTTCATGCGTCTCTGCAGCTTAGGCTGCGGAGACGCTTTTTCATTTTTATCAGACTCAAACTTGTTAAAGGTGAAAAATGTCGAAGCGTGCTGTCGAATGCAAAAATTGGCGAAACGCGAAGTGGTGTGGAGATGCGGCAAGGAATTGGGGGAAATAGGAGGGGCGACATGTTCAGACATATCAAATCCGACATTCAGACTGTTTTGGATAATGATCCGGCCGCCCGGAGCAAGCTGGAGGTTATTTTTACGTATTCCGGTGTTCATGCACTTTGGGCACATCGAACCGCACATTGGTTTTATCTGCGAAACTGGTGTACTCTAGCCCGTTTTATATCGCAAGTATCGAGGTTTATGACAGGGATTGAAATCCATCCCGGTGCTCGTATTGGAGATCGGCTGTTCATTGACCATGGCATGGGAGTTGTCATTGGGGAAACCTGCGAGATTGGGGATGATGTCGTATTATACCAGGGGGTCACTCTTGGAGGGACGGGGAAAGAGAAAGGGAAGCGCCACCCTACGATTGGGAATAATGTGGTTATAGGCTCTGGGGCCAAGATATTAGGCTCTTTTACGATTGGGGCGCAGTCCAACATTGGCTCCAACTCGGTTGTGCTAAAAGAGGTACCGCCAAACAGTACGGTGGTGGGCATCCCGGGGCGAGTTGTCAGACAGGATGGTAGGCGTCCAGACCGACTAAGTCACCAGTTACCCGATCCGGTCGTGGATTCTATGCGGGAGCTTCAACTGGAAATAGAACGATTGCGTGCAGAAATATCTGATTTGAAGGATGGGCGATCCGCTCAGAAACATCAGGTGGCCCAAGAGAATAAAATACAAGGATGATTTTCATGAGGGAGGAACATAACAATGCCGCTTCAAATTTATAATACAATGACGAGGAGTCGGGAGCCTTTTGTGCCACTGGAGCCTGGAAAGGTTAAAATGTATGTATGCGGACCTACCGTGTATGATTACATTCATATTGGCAATGCACGACCTGTAATTGTATTTGACGTGGTGCGCAGCTACCTGGAGTACTTGGGCTATGATGTAAACTATGTGGTGAATTTTACGGATGTCGATGATAAATTAATCCGCAAAGCTCGGGAACTTGATATGGATGTTTCGGCAGTTGCTGAGAAATTTATTACTGCCTACCATGAGGATCTGGCAGGATTGAATGTTCCTGCTGCCAGCATGAACCCTCGTGTAACAGAGAGCATGGACCTGATTATTGATTTTATTAAGGAATTGGTAGACAAAGACTATGCCTATGAGAATGATGGCGATGTGTTCTATCGGACCAAAAAGTTCAAAGATTACGGACAACTATCAGGTCAAAATCTGGAAGAGCTTCAGTTCGGAATTCGCATCAATGTGGATGAACGCAAGGAAAATGCCGAGGACTTTGTACTCTGGAAGGCAGCAAAGCCGGGCGAAATTTATTGGTCGAGCCCTTGGGGAGATGGACGACCAGGCTGGCATATCGAATGCTCTGCTATGGCTCGCCATTATTTGGGGGACACACTGGATATTCATGGGGGCGGACAGGATCTGCAATTTCCGCATCATGAATGTGAATGCGCACAATCCGAAGTGATTACGGGTAAGCCACTATCTCGCTACTGGATGCATAACGGATATATTCGCATTGATAATGAAAAAATGTCGAAATCACTCGGTAATGGTATTTTGGTAAAAGATTTGCGCGCTCGTCACAAGCCAGAGGCTTTACGCTATTTTATGCTTTCGACTCATTACCGGAATCCGTTGAACTACAACCAAGAGACGATGAGTCAGGCGGAGAATAGTGTCGAACGGATTGCCAATGCAGTTACCAACGTGAAGCATCGTTTAGCCAATGCGCTGGAAGGCAACGGGGAAGTGTCAGTGGAACTGCAAGCCAAGCTTGACGGGATCTTGCAGCAGTTTGGCGAAAAAATGGATGATGATTTCAATACACCTGACGCGATTACTGCTGTATTTGGCTGGGTTAGCGAAGCGAATCATCTGTTGCAGCGCGATGTCGTAAATCAGGCGGAATTGAAGGCTGTATTGCATACCTTTCATACGATGAACAACGTACTTCGTATTTATGCGGAACCGAGAGAAGAATTGTTGGATGATGAAATTGAACAATTGATTGCGGAACGTGTCGAGGCACGCAAAACCAAGAACTGGGGCAGAGCCGATGAAATTCGCGATCTGCTGGCTGCCAAAGGAATCGTGCTTGAGGATACAGCACAGGGTATGCGGTGGCGGCGAAAATGAGTGATAAGCCATTGAATACGGGAGCTTCGGAAGGTGCGGGAAACTGGTTCCCGTATCCTGCGTCCAAGCCGGCCCGCCTGATGCCGCCGATTGCGCTGGCTTACATTGGCGATGCCGTGTATGAGGTTGCGGTGCGGCAATATTTGCTGGCGCAGCCCAATCTGCGCCCGAACCATTTACATCGGCGAGCCACAGGGCTAGTCTCTGCCAAGGCGCAGAGCCGTATGCTCACGCTGCTGGAGACGGTACTGACGGAGGAAGAACGTGATATTGTTAGACAAGGCAGAAATGCCAAGTCAGGAAGCCTGCCCAAAAATGCTGATGTGCTTGAGTATCGTCATGCTACTGCGCTGGAGGGACTGTTCGGTTTTCTTTATTGTGACGGACGTTTGGACAGAATGAGAGAATTGATTACGTACGGCATTGCACAAATGGAAAATACAGAAAAATCTTAATTGGGAACGAGCGGATCAAATGCATTGAGCATTGGCCGTTTCCCGGGAGGAAGCTAGATATGGAAGAAGAATGGATTGCCGGTAAGCATTCGGTAACGGAGGCGCTTCGTTCAGGCAGAACGATAAATAAAATATGGATTGCGGATAATGCACAAAAGCACCTGACATTGCCCATTACGGCTGAGGCTAAAAAAGCGGGGATCATTGTGTTACAGGTGGACAAGCGTAAGCTTGATCAAATGGTTCCGGGAATACAGCATCAGGGAGTGGTTGCACAGGCTGCACCTTTTGCCTACGTTGAAGTGGAAGAACTGCTCACAACTGCTCGTAGCAAGGGAGAGGAGCCGTTTTTAATCCTATTGGATGAGATTGAAGATCCGCATAATCTGGGGTCTATCCTTCGGACAGCGGACTGTACAGGTGCACATGGCGTAATCGTACCCAAAAGACGTTCGGCGGCAGTAACTGTAACGGTGTCCAAAACATCGGCGGGGGCGGTTGAGTACGTTCCAGTGGCGCGTGTGAACAATTTGGGGCAAACGATCGACCGCCTCAAAGAGGAAGGCGTATGGGTAGTCGGCACAGATGTGACAGCTACGGACCCGGTTTTTGGAAATGGTGTATTCACGGGACCAGTGGCTATTGTCATTGGTAACGAAAATAAAGGGATAGGCCGTTTGATCCGTGAGAAATGTGACGTACTCGTTAAGCTGCCGATGGCTGGGCAAATCAATTCCCTGAATGCTTCTGTAGCCGCAGGTGTCGTGATGTACGAAGTTTTGCGCGGACGACAGGCACGGGGCTGATGATATGGCTGACACGCGGGATGTTCTGCTTGTGGACGGTTACAACATGATTGGAGCCTGGCCCGAACTTTCCGCAATGGTACAATCTGGTATGCAGGAAGCGAGGGACAGACTGCTTGAACGACTTGCGGATCATCAGGCGTATTCCGGCAGAAGAGTCATCGTCGTATTTGATGCTTACCGGGTGCCAGGATTGGGTAAAACGTATGCCCAGAGTAAAGTCCAGATTTATTTTACAAAAGAAAAAGAGACCGCTGACGAGTGTATCGAGCGATTGGTTCGGGAGCTAAGCAGCCGAAGAAGAAGCATTTATGTAGCAACAAGTGATCAGGTGGAACAACATGTCGCTTTTGGACAAGGAGCGCTCAGGGTGTCGGCGCGTGAACTTTTGATTGAGATTGAGGAATCTGAAAAGGAAGTGAAAAAGCGGATAGAGCAGGATAGCGCCAAATTGTCCCGCAATTCGCTGGATGCCAAGCTAAGCCCGGAGCTTCGAAAACTGTTCGAGCGCTGGAGAAGAGAATAATCCAGAAAAAGAAAATCCAGTAATTGGATAGTTCCCCATTTTGAAACCATTGACAATTTTGTTAGTGCTCTTCTTTTTTAGGCTGTTGTGGTTGACGGTATCAGGTTACATCGCGTATACTTGTCCTATATTTGAGAGAGTAACGGGTATCTTGCGTTGCAGCCGGAGGGATTGTTAGTGAGTGTGGACCTCAAGGATATCATGTTGTCAAAGTTTGATTACAAAAATGATGAAGACATTGTCGGAGCAGTCCATGAAGGTGATGGGGAGGCACTGGAGTTTCTGATTAATAAATATCGGAACTTCGTGCGGGCCAAGGCCAGATCCTACTTCCTGATCGGCGCTGATCGCGAGGATATTATTCAGGAGGGCATGATTGGTCTCTACAAATCTATTCGTGATTTTAAGGGAGACAAGCTTGCTTCGTTCAAGGCCTTCGCCGAGCTGTGCATTACAAGGCAGATTATTACGGCAATCAAGACGGCCACACGACAAAAGCACATTCCTCTGAATTCCTACGTATCTCTGGACAAGCCCATTTATGATGAAGAGTCGGATCGGACGTTACTGGACGTGATTTGCGGAACACAGGTAAGTGATCCTGAAGAACTGATTATCAATCAGGAAGAGTTTGTAGGCCTTGAGGACAAAATGTCCGAGATTCTGAGCGAGCTGGAACGGAAGGTACTTATGCTGTATCTGGACGGACGTTCATATCAGGAAATTGCCGAGGATCTTGACCGCCACGTGAAATCTATTGATAATGCGCTGCAACGGGTCAAGCGCAAACTTGAAAAGTATTTGGAAGTAAGGGATAGCTGAAAGTAGAGGCTGGCAGGGAAAAGGCTCGAGTCCGAGTCTTTTTTTATTCGTTAAGGGCAGGATATGCAGGTTTATATGTGTGAAGAATGATTTATACTAAAAAGATAAATAATAGATATCGCATGGATCTTGGAGAGGTTTTTCAGAGATGATTTTATAAGGATGAACAGATGTTAAAATGCACCACAGCCGGGACTGCGAAATGTATGCAAACATTCGTTGACATGGAAAACCGCGTGTGATAAAGTGTTTTAGGTAGGCCTAAATTCGCGGTTTTTTTTAGGATCAATTATGAGACTTCCGGTGTTGGATGTCTTCGGGAGGTGCACATCATGCGGGTAATTATTACTTTGGCTTGTACAACATGCAAACAAAGAAATTACACAACGACTAAAAACAAGCGTAATCACCCCGACCGCATGGAGATGAAGAAATTCTGTAAGTCCTGTAACGAACAGACTTCTCATCGGGAAACCAGATAGTTTTTGGAGGTGTAGTCGGCGTGAAACGCAGTTTCAAGTCTCTGTTTTCCTTTTTCTCTGAAAGCTGGGCTGAACTCAAGAAGGTTCGCTGGCCCAATCGTAAAGAACTGACCAACTATACGCTGATTGTCATTGGGACGATTGCGTTTGTCACGATTTATTTTTGGGTTCTCGATATCGGCATTTCCGCTGTGATCGAAGCGATTATCTAGGAAGGGTTCCAGGTGGCTTGATATGGAAAAAAGATGGTACGTCGTTCATACCTATTCAGGGTATGAGAACAAAGTCAAAGCCAATTTGGAGAAACGCGTTGAGTCCATGGGCATGGAGGACAAGATTTTCCGCGTTCTTGTTCCAATGGAAGAAGAACTGGTAACCAAGGACGGTAAGAAAAAGACCGTTATGCGTAAAGTATACCCTGGTTATGTCTTGGTCGAAATGGTTCAAACCGACGACTCTTGGTATGTTGTGCGCAACACACCAGGTGTTACGGGATTTGTAGGATCAACAGGCTCGGGTTCCAAACCGACAGCTTTGCTTCCAGAAGAAGTTGAACAGATTCTGAAGCATATGGGCATGGTAGAGCCGAAACCGAAGATTGAATTCGATGTTAAGGAATCCGTGCGAATTAAAGTTGGTCCTTTTGCGAATTTTGTGGGCTCCGTGGAAGAAATTTTGGTTGAGAAGAGCAAGCTTAAGGTTCACGTCAACATGTTTGGACGGGAAACCCCGCTTGAGTTAGATTATACTCAGGTGGAGAAAATATAGATTTTTCTTACAGGTTTCTTGTGGGAGGATCATTAGGTCCGTCTACCACTATTGAGTCAAGGAGGTGTCATCCGTGGCAAAAAAGGTAATCAAAATGGTAAAACTGCAGATCCCTGCAGGTAAAGCTAATCCAGCGCCTCCAGTAGGTCCAGCTTTGGGTCAAGCAGGTGTCAACATCATGGCATTCTGTAAAGAGTTCAATGCTCGTACTGCTGATCAAGCAGGCCTGATCATCCCGGTTGAAATTTCGGTGTTTGAAGATCGTTCTTTTACGTTCATCACCAAAACTCCACCGGCTGCTGTGCTGTTGAAAGTTGCTGCTAAAATCGAAAAAGGTTCCGGTGAACCGAACAAAACGAAAGTTGCAACTGTAAATCGCGCTACCGTTCGTCAAATTGCTGAGCAAAAAATGCCTGACCTTAACGCAGCTTCCGTAGAATCGGCAATGCGTATGGTTGAAGGTACTGCTCGCAGCATGGGTATCACCATCGTAGATTAATTTATATTAGTCTTCGTGTGCCGGCAGTTTGACTGTCCGGCAAGTGTGGGAGGAATATCCGCTAATACCACATAAGGAGGAAAAGATTATGGCTAAACATGGTAAGAAGTACTTGGAAGCCGCTAAGCTGATCGACAGCGAAGCGACTTATGAGCCTTTAGAAGCCGTTGAATTGGTGAAAAAAGGCGCAACTGCTAAATTTGACGAAACTGTTGAAGCAGCAGTCCGTCTGGGCGTAGATTCCCGTAAACAAGACCAGGCTGTTCGTGGTGTTGTTGTCCTGCCACATGGTACGGGTAAAACACAACGCGTTCTGGTATTTGCAAAAGGTGACAAAGTGAAAGAAGCCGAAGCGGCTGGCGCTGATTTTGTTGGCGATCAAGATATGATCAACAAAATTCAACAAGGCTGGTTCGAATTCGACGTCTGCGTTGCGACACCTGATATGATGAGTGAGGTTGGTAAACTGGGTCGTTTGCTCGGTGGTAAAGGCTTAATGCCAAACCCTAAAGCAGGCACAGTTACTTTCGACGTTGCCAAGGCTGTTCAAGAAATCAAAGCTGGTAAAATCGAATACCGTCTCGACAAAGCGGGTCAAATTCATGCGCCAATCGGCAAAGCATCCTTCAGTGCTGAACAACTGAACGAGAATCTTAAAGCTTTGATCGAAGCCTTGAACCGTGCGAAGCCAGCGGCTGCTAAAGGTGTTTACCTGAAAAACATCGCTATTTCTTCGACTATGGGACCAAGTGCTCGTGTGAACGCATCTGTTTACAAATAATATTTTGATTGACACGTTCAATTGATTTTGTTATTCTGTAAAAGTTGTGAGTCCGTGTGACTGACCATTAAAGTTGAATATGCTTACCGTAGACAGTAGGGGCCTTCGGGCTTAATCTCCTACCGAGGTGTTATGATAGAACGTTTCATGTGACGGGCTTGTCCTGTTCATGTAGATTTATCAAGCCTTCGTACTCTACGGAGGCTTTTTTCATGCTCATGAAGGTAGCTTTGTGCGACCGCCGGATAGGTCGGTCGAGCAAAGCGGATAAATTGATCAGGAGGTGTACAGTTTGGCAAATGCAAAAGTGATTCAAGCAAAACAAGAAGCTGTTGAAGTTGTAGCTGCAAAATTGCGCGAGAGCGTAACAACTGTGGTTGCTGACTATCGCGGTCTGAATGTTGCCCAAGTAACTGAGCTGCGTAAGCAGCTTCGCGAAGCCGGAATCGAATTTCAAGTGCTGAAAAACACGCTGCTCCGTCGTGCAACTGCGGCAGCAGAATTGACTGAACTGGACGCAGTATTGACAGGTCCTACTGCAATCGCGTTCGGCAAAGATGATGCAGTGTCTGCAGCTAAAATCTTGAATGATTTCGCTAAGAAAAACACTGCGCTGGAACTGAAAGGTGCAGTTGTAGAAGGCCGTGTTATCGGTGTTGAGGAAATTAAAGCGCTGGCAGAACTGCCATCCCGCGAAGGTCTCCTTTCCATGCTCCTCAGCGTGCTTCAAGCTCCTATGCGCAACTTTGCGCTTGCAGTTAAAGCTGTTGCAGAAAAAGAAGAGCAAAGCGCATAAGTTAAGGATTAAAGCTGCTGTATAGCAGATTGAAAACAAAAAAATAAGAATTTAAATGGAGGTTCAACCATGAGTAAAGAGCAAATCTTGGAAGCAATTAAAGGTATGTCCGTATTGGAACTGAACGATCTCGTGAAAGCAATCGAAGAAGAATTCGGCGTAACTGCAGCAGCTCCAGTAGCTGTAGCAGGCGGCGCAGCAGGTGGCGCAGCAGAAGCTGAGCAATCCGAGTTCGACGTAATTTTGACAAGCGCTGGCGCTTCCAAAATCAACGTTATCAAAGCAGTTCGCGAAATCACAGGTCTTGGCCTGAAAGAAGCAAAAGAACTGGTTGACAACGCTCCAAAACCACTGAAAGAAAAAATCGCGAAAGAAGAAGCTGATTCCTTGAAAGCAAAATTGGAAGAAGCAGGCGCTTCCGTAGAAGTGAAATAATTGACTGCTATTTAGCAGACAATGCACTAAAACAAACCCCTTGAGGTGATCTTCAAGGGGTTTGTTGCTGTAAATCGGCAGTACAAGCATGTCTGAAACGTAATAGTGAAGGCTATGATGGTATTACAACCAAGGAGGTGGTCATGAATGTCTGATCATTATTACTCCAAACGGCCAGAGACGGCACACGAACGGCGGAGCCTGGAAACAGTGCTGCGGGGGCTGACATACCGTTTTGCCAGCGATTCAGGCGTTTTCTCGAAGCAGGGAATTGATTACGGTAGCCGTGTGTTGATTGAGGCGATGCAGCTTCCTGCGCAGGCTTCAGTGCTGGATGTAGGGTGTGGCTATGGACCGATTGGTTTGACGGCAGCTACGCTTGTACCGCATGGTCACGTTACAATGGTGGATATTAACGAGCGAGCCGTTCAACTAGCAATAGAGAATGCGGAACGGAATGGGATTACCAATGTGACCATAAAGCAAAGCGATCTGTTTGAGCAAGTGAAAGATGATCGTTTTGACGTGATTCTAACGAATCCACCTATACGTGCGGGTAAGGAAACGGTGCATACCATTTTCGAGCTTGCCTATGAACATTTAAATGAAGGTGGAACTTTGTGGGTGGTTATACAGAAAAAGCAGGGTGCCCCTTCGGCAAGCGCTAAAATCGAGAGCCTTTTCGGACGTGTGGAGGAAGTTACGAAGGATAAAGGTTATCGTATTTTGAAGGCGAAAAAAAGTTTTAGAAAAATGCAATAGGACCATTGACTTGAGTCCTGGTCTGTGATATTATTATAAAATGTCAGTATTAGGATGCCCTCCATGGCTTTAGTTTGTTGAAATGTCAATAGATTTATGCGTAGAAGGGTATAGTATTTATACCTATTACGTATAATACAATCATTTTGGGCAAATCTACAAGTGATGAAGATCTTCCGGTAAGAGGATTCTGCAGATACGTCGCTCTTTTTTCGAATGCATTCGAGTAAGGGCTTTTCTGTATTTGTGGATTGAATCTTCTGTATGTGTCTTATTATAAGGTCACAAACAAAGGTTCGCAATGAATTTTTAAAGTGAGTAGACATGAGGGGTGAGTTTAAGTTGGCAGGACATCTTGTTCAATATGGTCGACGCACTCGGCGCAGTTATGCACGTATTAACGAGGTACTCGAGGTTCCGAACCTGATTGAGATCCAGCAAAAATCCTATGATTGGTTTTTGGAGGAAGGATTGCGGGAAATGTTTCGGGATATTTCGCCAATTCAGGATTTCACAGGAAATCTGATTTTGGAGTTTATCGATTATTCTCTCGGAGAACCCAAATATACCGTTGACGACGCAAAGGAACGCGACGTAACGTACGCAGCACCGCTTCGGGTAAAAGTCCGGCTTATTAATAAAGAGACCGGGGAAGTGAAAGAGCAGGAAGTATTCATGGGAGACTTCCCGCTGATGACTGATACGGGTACGTTTATTATTAACGGTGCGGAACGGGTTATTGTCAGCCAGTTGGTTCGCTCTCCCAGCGTCTATTTCAGCACAAAAGTCGACAAGAATGCGAAAACAACATACACCGCAACGGTAATTCCTAACCGGGGGGCTTGGCTCGAACTGGAGATGGATGCGAAGGACATTATCTATGTCCGGATTGACCGTACCCGTAAAATTCCGGTTACGGTGTTGCTGCGTGCGCTTGGCTTTGGCACTGATGCTGAGATTCTGGATTTGCTCGGCAATGACGAATATATCCGTAATACTCTTGATAAAGACAACACGGACTCTACGGAAAAAGCGCTGATTGAGATTTATGAGCGTCTTCGTCCGGGTGAGCCACCTACACTGGATAATGCAAAGAGCTTGCTCGTTGCACGTTTCTTTGATCCAAAACGTTATGATCTGGCCAACGTAGGCCGTTACAAAATCAATAAAAAGCTTCACATCAAAAACCGTCTGTTCAATCAACGACTTGCTGAGACTTTGATTGATACGACAACCGGTGAAATCATCGCTGAAGCAGGACAAATGGTGGATCGCCGCCTGTTGGACGAGATTTTGGCCCAGCTTGAGGAATCGGTAGGACACCGTACGTATCATGTTGCTACTGGCGTGCTGGAAAGCAACGATATTCCTCTTCAAACGATCGATATATTCTCGCCGATTGAGGATGGTAAAGTTGTTAAGCTGATTGCCAACGGAAATATTGATAAATCGGTTAAAAATATTACGCCTGCCGATATTATTTCCTCCATCAGTTATTTTATTAACTTACTTCACGGAATCGGAAGCACGGACGATATTGACCATTTGGGCAACCGTCGTTTGCGCTCTGTCGGTGAATTGCTCCAGAACCAGTTCCGTATCGGTTTATCCCGTATGGAACGCGTGGTGCGCGAAAGAATGTCGATTCAGGATGCTAATGTGATTACGCCACAGGCGCTGATTAACATACGTCCGGTTATTGCTTCGATCAAGGAGTTCTTTGGTAGCTCCCAGCTGTCCCAGTTTATGGATCAGACGAATCCACTTGCTGAATTGACACACAAACGCCGTTTGTCCGCACTCGGACCCGGCGGTTTGACACGTGAACGCGCAGGCATGGAAGTACGTGACGTCCATCCGAGTCACTACGGTCGTATGTGTCCTATCGAGACGCCAGAGGGACCAAACATTGGTTTGATCAACTCCTTGTCTACCTTCGCACGTATCAACGAGTACGGATTTATCGAAGCTCCTTATCGTTGGGTAGATCCGAAAACCGGAAAAGTTACAGACCAAATTGATTACCTGACGGCTGATGAAGAAGATAACTACATCGTAGCCCAGGCAAATGAGGAACTGACAGAGGACAGCACTTTTAAGGAAGAAGTTGTCATTGTCCGTTACAACAAGCAGTCTGATAACATCATTCCAATGGCAAGTAGCCGTGTTGACTATATGGACGTTTCGCCTAAGCAGGTCGTGTCAGTGGCAACTGCACTGATTCCGTTCTTGGAGAACGATGACTCGAACCGTGCGTTGATGGGTTCCAATATGCAACGTCAGGCCGTTCCTTTGTTGATTCCGAAGTCTCCTTTGGTCGGAACAGGAATGGAGCATAAGGCTGCGAAGGATTCCGGGGTATGTATTGTATCCAAATACGACGGTGTAATCGAACGTTCTTCAGCTAACGAAATTTGGCTGCGTCGCATCGAAACAGTAGATGGTTCTGAAGTGAAGGGCGACATAATTAAGTATAAATTACACAAATTTATGCGTTCAAACCAAGGAACGTGCATTAACCAACGTCCAATCGTCAATAGAGGCGATGTGGTGAAAGCTGGCGATATTCTCGCAGATGGTCCTTCCACAGAGATGGGCGAGCTGGCATTGGGACGTAACGTTGTCGTTGCCTTTATGACTTGGGAAGGTTACAACTACGAGGATGCGATCCTGCTGAGTGAGAAGCTGGTTAAGGAAGACGTATACACCTCCATTCATATTGAGGAATACGAATCCGAAGCCCGCGACACGAAGCTTGGACCGGAAGAAATCACCCGTGATATTCCGAATGTCGGTGAAGAAGCGCTCCGTAATCTGGATGAGCGTGGAATTATCCGCATTGGTGCCGAAATCGGCGCAGGTGACATTCTCGTTGGTAAAGTAACGCCTAAGGGTGTAACGGAGCTGACAGCCGAAGAGCGCCTCTTGCATGCGATCTTTGGTGAGAAGGCACGCGAGGTTCGCGACACTTCTTTGAGAGTTCCTCACGGAACAGACGGGATTGTTGTGGACGTAAAAGTATTTACACGTGAGAATGGCGACGAACTGCCACCAGGCGTAAACCAACTGGTTCGTGTATATATTGCTCAAAAACGTAAAATTTCCGAAGGCGATAAAATGGCCGGACGTCACGGTAACAAGGGTGTCGTTGCCCGTATTTTGCCTGAAGAAGATATGCCGTTCCTTCCGGACGGTACACCAGTACAAGTCGTTCTGAATCCGCTGGGTGTACCTTCACGGATGAACATCGGACAGGTGCTTGAAATTCATCTGGGTATGGCTGCAATGCGTCTTGGTATTCATGTAGCAACGCCTGTATTCGATGGTGCCAAGGAGTATGACGTGTTCGATACGATGGAAGAGGCAGGCATGCAGCGCAATGGTAAGACGGTGTTGTATGACGGACGTACCGGTGATCGTTTTGAACGTGAAGTTACTGTCGGTGTCATGCACATGATCAAACTGGCGCACATGGTTGACGATAAAATCCATGCTCGTTCTACAGGTCCTTACTCTCTCGTTACGCAACAGCCGTTGGGTGGTAAAGCTCAATTCGGTGGTCAGCGCTTCGGGGAGATGGAAGTATGGGCACTGGAAGCCTACGGCGCGGCTTACACGCTTCAGGAAATTTTGACTGTCAAATCCGATGATGTGGTTGGACGTGTTAAAACATACGAATCCATCGTCAAAGGTGAAAATGTACCTGAACCGGGTGTGCCTGAATCATTCAAGGTCTTGATCAAAGAGCTGCAAAGCTTGGGTATGGACGTGAAGATTCTGTCCGGAGACGAACAAGAGATCGAAATGAGAGAGCTTGATGATGAAGATGATACAACCAGCGACAAGCTGAGTTTGAATCTGGAAGGCTCTGAGGTTGGCGTAGAGTAGTCTGTCTGCTGACTGAATCATATCAGCTTTGTTATATGCCTCGATCCATTTTCTACAGGATGGATCGGGCTTCTTGATACCGCCCGGTGCTGCCGGGCGGTATCAAACCTAAAAACTCAGGATTTGGTTAAGGAGGGTTGCTCCTTGTTGGACGTTAACAATTTCGAATATATGAAAATCGGGCTTGCTTCCCCCGAAAAGATTCGTTCTTGGTCCCGCGGAGAAGTCAAAAAACCGGAGACGATTAACTATCGTACGCTTAAACCGGAAAAAGAAGGACTATTTTGCGAGAAAATTTTCGGACCTACGAAAGACTGGGAATGTCATTGCGGTAAGTACAAGCGCGTGCGTTATAAAGGTGTTGTCTGTGACCGTTGTGGTGTAGAGGTTACCCGCGCTAAGGTTCGTCGTGAGCGTATGGGTCACATCGAGCTGGCTGCCCCTGTATCGCATATTTGGTACTTTAAAGGCATTCCGAGCCGTATGGGTCTTGCTCTTGATATGTCTCCAAGATCTCTGGAAGAGATCATTTACTTCGCATCTTATGTTGTAACTGATCCAGGAGATACGCCATTGGAGAAAAAGCAACTCCTGTCCGAGAAAGAATACCGCAGCTACCGTGAAAAATACGGCTACGGATTCCAGGCAGGTATGGGTGCTGAAGCGGTTAAGAAGCTCCTTCAAGATTTGGATATAGACAAAGAACTGGAATTCCTGAAAGAAGAGCTGCGTACAGCTCAAGGACAACGCCGCAACCGTGCGATCAAGCGTCTTGAAGTGATTGAGGCGTTCCGTAACTCCGGCAACCAGCCGGACTGGATGATCATGGACGTGCTGCCTGTTATTCCTCCGGAGCTTCGTCCGATGGTACAGCTGGATGGTGGACGTTTTGCTACCTCTGACTTGAATGACTTGTACCGCCGTGTTATTAACCGTAACAACCGTCTGAAACGCCTGCTAGATCTGGGTGCTCCGGATATTATCGTACAAAATGAAAAACGGATGCTGCAGGAGGCTGTTGACGCCCTGATCGATAATGGTCGTCGTGGCCGCCCTGTTACAGGTCCGGGTAACCGTCCTTTGAAATCCCTCAGCCATATGCTGAAAGGTAAACAAGGACGCTTCCGTCAAAACTTGCTCGGAAAACGTGTTGACTACTCCGGTCGTTCCGTTATCGTTGTAGGTCCGTACTTGAAAATGTACCAATGCGGTTTGCCGAAAGAAATGGCATTGGAACTGTTCAAGCCTTTTGTCATGAAAGAACTTGTGAACAAAGGTCTTGCACACAACATTAAGAGCGCGAAACGTAAAGTAGAGCGCGTGAGCGCAGAAGTATGGGATGTGCTCGAAGAAGTAATCAGGGAGCATCCGGTTCTTCTGAACCGTGCCCCTACGCTGCATAGACTCGGTATTCAGGCGTTTGAACCGATTTTGGTTGAAGGACGTGCAATCCGTTTGCATCCGCTCGTATGTACGGCATATAATGCCGACTTTGACGGTGACCAAATGGCGGTTCACGTTCCATTGTCTGCGGAAGCCCAAGCAGAAGCTCGTTTGCTCATGCTGGCATCCGGTAACATTTTGAATCCGAAAGACGGCAAACCTGTTGTTACTCCTTCCCAGGATATGGTCCTTGGTTCTTTCTATCTGACTATGGATAACAAAGAAGAAGAAGGCAGCAACATGATCCTTCGCAATATGAACGAGGCTATATCCGCTTACCAGCGCGGTACAGCGGGTCTTCATGCTCGTGTAGCTATTCCGGTTAAAGCTTTGAATAAAACGAGCTTTACGGAAAAACAACAGGATGCGATGCTGATCACTACGGTTGGTAAAATTATCTTTAATGAAATTTTTCCGGCCAGCTTCCCGTACATCAATGATGCTACCCGTGCTAACCTGCTTTATGGTACTGCTGAGGAGTTCTTTGTTTACGAAAAGGGTGTAAACCTTACAGAAGCGATTCAAAATGCTCCGCAAGCTAACGGGGTAGGTAAGGATTACCTTGGTAACATTATTGCCCGTTGCTTTGAAACTTACCATACAACAGAAACAGCTGTGATTTTGGATAAAATCAAACAGCTTGGCTTTACGTATTCTACTCGTTCAGGTGTAACTGTTGCTGTGTCGGACGTTATCGTGCCGGTGGAAAAACAAGGAATTCTTAAAGGTTCTGAGGACAAAGCGCAAGTCGTAACGAATCAATACCGTCGTGGTCTGATTACGAACGAGGAACGCTATGACCGGATTATTGATATTTGGTCCAAAGCGAAAGATGATATTACCGAAGTGCTGATGAAGTCCATGGATCGCTATAACTCCATCATGATGATGGTAGACTCCAAAGCGCGGGGTAACAAATCACAGATTACCCAGCTCGGCGGTATGCGTGGTCTGATGGCGAATCCATCCGGTCGTATTATCGAGCTCCCAATTAAATCGAACTTCCGTGAAGGTTTGACAGTACTCGAGTACTTCATCTCCACTCACGGAGCGCGTAAAGGTTTGGCGGATACAGCGCTTCGTACGGCTGACTCAGGTTACCTGACTCGTCGTCTTGTCGATGTGGCGCAGGATGTTATCGTGCGTGAAGAAGATTGCGGAACGGACAAAGGCTTTACAGTAAGCCGTATTCAGGACGGTAAAGAAGTTATTGAGGATCTGTATGACCGTCTGGAAGGTCGCTATTGCTTTGAAACGGTACGTCATCCGGAGACTGGCGAGATTTTGGCTGGCCGTAACGAATTGATCGATTCCGACAAAGCGGAAGCAATTGTTAAAGCTGGTGTACAAAAGCTTCAAATTCGTTCAGTACTGAGCTGTCGTGCCAAACATGGCGTCTGCAAGAAATGCTACGGTCGCAATCTGGCTACTGGCAAACACGTTGAGATTGGTGAAGCAGTTGGTATTATCGCGGCACAATCCATTGGTGAACCAGGAACCCAGCTTACAATGCGTACATTCCACACAGGCGGTGTAGCGGGCGACGATATTACACAAGGTTTGCCGCGTATTCAGGAGCTTTTCGAAGCACGTAATCCTAAAGGTCAGGCAACCATCAGTGAAATTGACGGTACAGTTAAAGAAATTCGTGAAGGTAAAGATCGCCGTGAGATCGATATTCAGGGTGAAGCTGAAACGAAAACTTATTCGGTTACGTATGGTTCTCGTCTGCGCGTAAGCGAAGGCATGACTGTTGAAGCCGGGGATGAACTGACAGACGGTTCAATCGACCCTAAAGAAATGCTGCGCATTAAAGGTATTCGCGGGGTACAGAACTATATCCTTCAGGAAGTTCAACGCGTATATCGGAATCAGGGCGTAGAAATCAATGATAAGCATGTGGAAGTTATGATTCGTCAAATGTTGCGTAAAATCCGTATCCTTGATGCGGGGAATACCACGCTGCTTCCAGGCTCCTTTGTTGATGTGCACGAGTATGAAAATGCGAACAAGACAGCAATTCTCAGTGGCCAAGAGCCAGCGGTAGCCAAACCGGTTCTGCTTGGTATCACCAAGGCATCTCTGGAAACTGACTCCTTCTTGTCAGCAGCTTCCTTCCAAGAGACCACTCGCGTGCTGACCGATGCGGCTATAAAAGGCAAAGTCGATCAGTTGCTTGGTCTGAAGGAGAACGTTATTATTGGTAAGTTGATCCCTGCGGGTACAGGTATGAACCGTTACCGCAGTGTGAAATTTGCCCAACCGGAAGGGGAGCAATCCTCTTCCGAAGAACTCGAACCGATTTCGGCCGAGTAATATAACATTAACAAATGGCATGATGGGCCCGGAACATTCGTTCTCTGATGGAGCTTTTAGATTATGCTCTATCAGACGGTGTTCCGGCGCTTTTTTCTCGAAATGAAATATATTGCTTTGTTAAGTAGACTATAGTCGATAATTTTCTTGACATTGCTTATAGTCAATGCTAATATAGCAAAGGTGCGTGAGCAGCCTATATGCTATTGTGTCTTTTCGGAGGAATGAGATATGTCTAAAGAACAGGGACTGCAAGATGCTCATGTCAAAATCGGTACCAAACAAACCATACGTATGGTCGAATTGGGCTTCGCCTCTGAAGTATATGTGGCAGAAGACGCAGATCCACGTCTCACTTCCAACATCATTGCTTTGTGCAACAGGCAAGGAGTCAAGGTGACTCTGGTAGATACAATGAAAAATCTCGGAGCTGCATGTGGGATTGAAGTGGGAGCCGCTATGGCTGCTATCGTAAAACAATAGGGTAAGGAACGTTTTTGTCTAAGAGAATGAATTCTTGGCGGCAAAGACTTTTCATTTGTTCTTTTATGAACCGCCTGGGTCTGTGGGCTTAGAAATGGTTTGTGAAGCAACAGGAAAAATTGAGGAAGGGGGTGGCAACCACAATGCCAACTATTAACCAACTGGTTCGTAAAGGACGTCAAGCCAAAATCGAGAAATCGAAATCACCGGCTTTGCAAAAAGGTTTTAACGCCTTGAAACGTGAAGCTACCGACATCAGTGCCCCGCAAAAACGCGGAGTATGCACTCGTGTAGGTACTATGACTCCAAAAAAACCAAACTCCGCACTTCGTAAATATGCTCGTGTTCGTTTGACGAACCGTGTAGAGGTGACTGCTTACATTCCGGGTATCGGACACAACCTGCAAGAACACAGCGTAGTGCTGATTCGCGGGGGTCGTGTGAAAGACCTTCCAGGTGTACGTTACCATATCGTTCGCGGTGCTTTGGATACTGCAGGCGTAAACAACCGCATGCAAGCTCGTTCCAAATACGGCGCAAAACGCCCCAAAGCTAAAAAATCCTAATGAATATAAACCGAATAAATCGGTTTAACATGTAAGAAAGGGGGATATCCATGCCACGCAAAGGTCCAGTTACCAAAAGAGACGTGTTGCCAGATCCGGTATATAACAGCAAGTTGGTTACCCGCCTGATCAACCGCATCATGCTCGACGGAAAACGAGGCGTTGCTCAAAGCATTCTGTACAATGCGTTCAAGCTTATCCAAGAACGTACGGGGAATGACCCGATGGAAGTTTTTGAAGCAGCTATTAAGAATATCATGCCAGTCCTGGAAGTTAAAGCACGCCGTGTCGGCGGTGCCAACTACCAAGTACCAATCGAGGTAAAACCAGAAAGACGTACTTCCCTGGGTTTACGTTGGCTCGTGAACTACTCCCGCAACCGCGGTGAGAAAACTATGGAAGAGCGTTTGGCGGCTGAAATTATCGACGCTTCCAACAACACAGGCGCTTCCGTGAAAAAACGCGAAGATACGCACAAAATGGCTGAAGCGAACAAAGCGTTTGCTCACTACCGTTGGTAGGATTCAGTTCAAAAAAATTTCAATTTTGAAGGGAGACCCATTTCATGGCAAGAGAGTTCTCCTTGACGAATACACGTAATATCGGGATCATGGCTCATATTGACGCGGGTAAAACCACAACAACAGAGCGGATCTTGTTCTACACAGGACGTACGCACAAAATCGGTGAAGTTCACGAAGGCGCTGCGACAATGGACTGGATGGAACAAGAACAAGAGCGCGGAATCACGATTACTTCCGCTGCGACGACCGCTGCCTGGAAAGGTCACCGCGTCAATATCATCGACACCCCGGGGCACGTTGACTTCACTGTTGAAGTTGAACGTTCCCTTCGTGTATTGGACGGAGCAGTTGGTGTTTTCAGTGCGAAAGAAGGCGTTGAGCCTCAGTCCGAAACCGTATGGAGACAGGCTGATCGCTACGGCGTTCCACGGATCGCATATGTAAACAAAATGGATATCATTGGTGCCGACTTCCTGAATGTTGTCTCCGACATGCGTGATCGCCTTCAAGCGAACGCAGTTGCGATTCAATTGCCAATCGGCGCAGAAAATGATTTTACTGGTATCATCGATATCGTTGAACAAAAAGCTCATATGTACAAAGATGATCTTGGTCAAGATATCGAAGAAGTCGAAATTCCTGCGGAATTCAAAGATAAAGTTGAAGAACTCCGTAATGAATTGATTGAGAAGGTTGCTGAACTGGACGAAGATTTGACAATGAAATACCTAGAAGGTGAAGAAATTTCGGTTGCCGAAATTAAAGCCGCTCTCCGTAAAGGTGTTGTAGAAGTTAAAATCTTCCCAGTTATCTGTGGATCTTCTTACCGTAACAAAGGTGTTCAGCTGATGTTGGATGCTGTTCTCGATTACTTGCCGGCTCCTACTGACGTGCCAAGTATTCAAGGACATTTGGAAGACGGTACGGAAGTTGAACGTCACTCTTCCGATGAAGAGCCATTCTCCGCATTGGCCTTCAAAATCATGACGGATCCTTACGTTGGTAAGCTGACATTCTTCCGTGTATACTCCGGTGCTCTTCAATCCGGTTCATACGTATTGAATGCAACAAAAGGCAAGCGCGAACGTATCGGACGTATTCTTCAAATGCATGCGAACAGCCGTCAAGAAATCACTGTAGTTTACTCCGGTGATATTGCGGCAGCCGTAGGTTTGAAAGATACAGGTACAGGTGATACACTGTGTGATGAGAAGAATCCAGTTATTCTCGAGTCCATGAATTTCCCTGATCCGGTTATCGAAATCGCAGTTGAGCCTAAAACCAAAGCTGACCAAGATAAAATGTCTGTTGCCCTCGGTAAATTGACCGAAGAAGATCCAACTCTTCGCGCTCATACTAACGAAGAAACAGGTCAAACCATCTTGGCAGGTATGGGTGAACTTCACCTTGATATCATCATCGACCGTATGCGTCGTGAGTTTAAGGTGGAAACCAATGTGGGTAAACCACAGGTTGCTTACCGCGAAACGTTCCGTGCTCCAGCACGTGTCGAAGGTAAATTCGTTCGTCAATCCGGTGGTCGTGGTCAATATGGTCACGTATGGGTTGAGTTCGAACCGCTTGAGCCAGGTACTGGTAGCCAATTCGAAAGTAAGGTAGTCGGCGGCTCTGTTCCTAGAGAGTACATCGCTCCTGCTCTTGCTGGTATTGAGGAACAAATGAAAAACGGCGTTATCGCAGGCTTCCCGCTTGTGGACGTTAAAGCTACAATCGTGGACGGATCATACCATGATGTCGATTCCAATGAAATGGCGTTTAAAATTGCCGGATCAATGGCGCTGAAAGCAGCGAAAGACAAATGTAAACCAGTATTGCTTGAGCCGATTATGAAAGTTGAAGTAACGGTTCCTGAGGAATACATGGGTGACGTAATGGGTATGTTGAACTCCCGTCGTGGCCGGATTGAAGGTATGGATTCCCGTAGTGGAGCTCAAATCATTCGTGCAAAGGTGCCTTTGTCCGAAATGTTTGGATACTCGACTACACTTCGTTCCGGTACACAAGGACGCGGCGTGTTCTCCATGGAGCTTTCTCATTATGAAGAAGTTCCGAAGAGCATTGCTGAAGAGATCGTTGCCAAAACCAAAGGCGGCGAGTAATACAATGTATCAGCTGACCGGTATAATCAAGGTTTTTCCAAGAGGAACCGGCAGCCTAAAAATAAAACAAGTTATTGAGGAGGAATTGTTCAAATGGCAAAGGCTAAGTTTGAACGTAACAAACCGCACGTTAACATCGGTACTATTGGTCACGTCGATCATGGTAAAACTACTTTGACTGCTGCAATCACAACTGTATTGTCCAAAACTTACGGTGGTGCTGCTGTAGCATTCGACCAAATCGATAAAGCTCCAGAAGAGCGCGAACGCGGTATCACAATCTCCACAGCACACGTGGAATACGAAACACCTAACCGTCACTATGCACACGTTGACTGCCCAGGTCACGCCGACTATGTTAAAAACATGATCACTGGCGCTGCACAAATGGACGGAGCGATTCTGGTTGTATCCGCAGCTGACGGCCCAATGCCGCAAACTCGCGAGCACATCCTGTTGTCCCGCCAAGTAGGCGTTCCTTACATCGTTGTATTCCTGAACAAATGTGACATGGTTGAAGACGAAGAGTTGTTGGAACTGGTTGAAATGGAAGTTCGTGACTTGCTGAGCGAATATGACTTCCCAGGCGACGACACTCCAATCATTCGTGGTTCCGCTCGTGAAGCTCTGCAAAACCCAGAGGGTGACTATGCTAAGAAAATCGTTGAAATGTTCGAAATAATCGACACTTACGTCCCAACTCCAGAACGCGACACTGAAAAGCCTTTCCTTATGCCTGTCGAGGACGTATTCTCCATCACAGGTCGTGGTACAGTTGCTACAGGCCGTGTAGAGCGTGGTACTGTTAAAGTGGGCGACGAAATCGAAATCATCGGTATTCAAGAAGAATCCCGTAAATCCGTAGTAACAGGCGTAGAAATGTTCCGCAAATTGCTTGACTCCGCTCAAGCTGGCGATAACATCGGCGCATTGCTTCGCGGTGTAGATCGTGCACAAATCGAGCGCGGCCAAGTATTGGCTAAACCAGGTTCTGTTAAACCTCATACAGAATTCTCTGCTCAAATCTACGTTTTGACTAAAGAAGAGGGTGGACGTCACAAACCTTTCTTCACTGGTTACCGTCCACAGTTCTACTTCCGTACAACTGACGTAACTGGTATCATCACTTTGCCAGAAGGTTCCGAAATGGTAATGCCTGGTGACAACATCACAGTTACTGTTCAACTGATCAACCCAATCGCTATCGAAGAAGGAACTAAGTTCTCTATTCGTGAAGGTGGACGTACAGTTGGCGCTGGTGCGGTAGCAACAATCACCAAATAAGAGGCTTTGGCCTTTAAATAAAGCAACATTGTACTGGAACGAGTAACATTGTATTGGAACGGAGCTAAAAGAAGCCCCCGCCCTAGTGCGGGGGCTTTTCTCTTGAATAAATCGCGAGCTGCGAGTACAATTGTATCTTTTCAAAATAAGATACATTGTTTTTTCGTTTTTGCTTGCAATAGGCAGAACTATTAGATATAATAACTAATGTTGTTTGTGACTGTGCGATGATGTGAGAGGTTACTGACACACCCGGCCCCTTTGCCATGGGAGGGATGTCGGAAAATTTTCACGGAGTATGTCCGATACCAAATTGGGCGATAGAAGGAGGGACTAAAATGGCAAAGCAAAAGATTCGTATTCGTTTGAAAGCTTACGACCACAGAATTCTTGATCAATCCGCTGAGAAAATTGTTGAAACAGCTAAACGTTCGGGCGCAGGTGTATCCGGACCAATTCCGCTGCCAACTGAAAAACAAATCATTACTATTCTCCGTGCGGTACACAAGTACAAGGATTCCCGGGAGCAGTTCGAAATGCGCACACATAAGCGTCTGATCGACATTGTTAACCCGACTCCACAAACTGTGGATGCCTTGATGCGCTTGGACCTGCCGTCCGGTGTAGATATCGAAATTAAATTGTAATTTGTGATTAGGAAAAGAAAAGAGGTGTCAACATGAAAGGTATCTTAGGAAAAAAACTCGGAATGACTCAAGTGTTTACCCCTGAAGGTAACGTACTTGCTGTTACGGTTATCGAAGCGGGCCCTTGTGTTGTTCTGCAAAAGAAAGATCTGGAAAACGATGGATACGAAGCTATTCAACTCGGTTTCTCTGATAAAAAAGAAAAAAGATCCAATAAACCTGAAGCAGGACATGCGAAAAAAGCAAATACTGCACCTAAGCGCTACGTTCGTGAACTTCGTGGCATCGACCTTGCTGCGTACGAGGTTGGCCAAGAACTGAAGGCTGATGTCTTCACAGAAGGCGAATTCGTTGACGTAACAGGTATTTCTAAAGGTAAAGGTTTTGCCGGTGTTATCAAACGTTGGGGACAAAGCCGCGGACCAATGGCACACGGCTCGCGTTACCACAGAGGTCCAGGTTCGATGGGCTCCATTCAAGCTAACCGCGTTCCTAAAGGTAAACACCTGCCAGGACACATGGGGCATGAAACGGTAACGATCCAACGCCTTGAAGTTGTTAAGATCGATACAGAACGTAATGTATTGCTCGTGAAAGGCTCCATTCCAGGACCTAAAAACAGCTTCGTTAAAGTACTAGAAACGGTGAAAAAATAAACAACTGAAGAAAGGAGGAACACGAAATGCCAAAAGTAGCACTTTTTAATATTAGCGGCAGTCAAGTTGGCGAAATTGAATTGAACGACGCAGTATTCGGTATCGAACCGAATAAACACGTTCTTCATGACGCTGTTGTTATGCAATTGGCTTCCCTGCGTCAAGGCACTCACAAAGTAAAAGGACGTTCTGAAGTACGTGGTGGCGGACGTAAGCCTTGGAAACAAAAAGGTACTGGCCGCGCTCGTCAAGGTTCGATCCGTGCACCGCAATGGGTTGGTGGCGGTACTGTATTTGGTCCGACTCCACGCAGCTATGCTTACAAATTGCCTAAAAAGGTTCGTCGCTTGGCGATCAAATCGGCTTTGTCTTCCAAAGTGATTGAGAATGAAATCATCGTATTGGACGCTCTTACACTGAACGGACCTAAAACGAAAGAATTCGCAGCCATTTTGAACAACCTTAAAGCTGACCGTAAAGCATTGATCGTAGCTCCTAGTTATGATGATAATGTGGCTCTGTCCGCTCGTAATATTCCTGGTGTGAAGTTTGTATCCGCAGACGGCATTAATGTTCTTGACGTGCTTGGACACGACAAACTGATCATTACGAAGGAAGCAGTTCAGAAGGTAGAGGAGGTGCTCGCGTAATGAAGGATCCTCGTGATATTATCAAACGTCCGATAATCACCGAACGTACGGCTGGTATGATGAATGACTTGAAATACGTTTTCGAGGTAGACATTCGTTCCAATAAAGTCGAAGTTAAAAAAGCAATCGAAGCGATCTTTAACGTGAAAGTAAGTAACGTAAACACGCTTCGTGTTCCTGCAAAACCAAAACGCTACGGCCGTCATTCCGGCTATACGAGCGAGTGGAAAAAAGCGTTCGTAACGCTGAGCAAAGACAGTAAGCCGCTTGAGTTTTTTGAAACGGTATAATTGAAACTGTAAAGTAAGGAGGGAAACTCAGTGCCAATTAAAAAGTATAAACCGACGTCCCCGGCCAGACGTGCTATGTCTGTATCTACTTTCGAGGAGATCACAACTAATCAGCCCGAGAAATCGTTGCTGGCGCCTCTGAGCAAGCAAGCTGGACGTAATAACCAAGGTAAAATTACGGTTCGTCATCATGGCGGTGGACACAAACGTAAATACCGTATTATCGATTTCAAACGTAACAAAGATGGAATACCGGGCCGCGTTGCTACGATCGAATATGATCCGAACCGTACGTCCAACATCGCACTTATCCACTATGTGGATGGTGAAAAACGTTACATCATCGCTCCTAAAGGCTTGAAAGTAGGAGACGAAGTGGTATCCGGCGTAGGTTCCGATATCAAAATCGGTAACTCTTTGCCTTTGGAAAACATTCCAGTAGGTACGGTTATCCACAACATCGAATTGAAACCGGGCAAAGGTGGTCAACTCGTTCGTGCTGCCGGTACGGAAGCCCAACTTCTTGGTAAAGAAGAGAAGTATGTAACTATTCGTTTGACTTCTGGTGAAGTTCGTCGTGTTCTGAAAGTTTGCCGCGCTACAATCGGTTCTGTTGGTAACGAAGACCATGAATTGGTGAAGATCGGTAAAGCCGGACGTAGCCGTTGGTTGGGACAACGTCCTGAAGTTCGCGGTGTTGTTATGAACCCTAACGATCACCCACACGGTGGTGGTGAAGGTCGCGCTCCAATCGGACGTAAATCTCCGATGTCTCCATGGGGTAAACCAACCCTTGGTTACAAAACACGTAAAAAAGGTAAAGCATCTGATAAATACATCGTTCGTCGTCGTACTAAGTAATAAGACGTGCGCTTAAGTCGCACGTTAACATATTAAGGAACGACAACGTTTTAACGAAGGGAGGATTCATACATGGGTCGCAGTCTCAAAAAAGGACCATTCGTTGATGGTTACCTGCTGAAAAAAGTAGAGGTTTTGAACGAATCGGACAAAAAAGTCGTGATCAAAACTTGGTCCCGTCGCTCTACGATTTTCCCACAATTTATCGGACATACGTTTGGTGTATACGATGGTCGTAAACACGTGCCAGTATACGTAACGGAAGATATGGTCGGACACAAATTGGGCGAATTCGCTCCAACACGTACCTATAAAGGCCATACGGATGACGATAAGAAAACAAGAAGATAATCAACACAGCGTAGTGTTTGAGAGGAGGTAAACTCAATGGAAGCAAAAGCACATGCTAAATCCGTACGGATTTCCGCTCGTAAAGTTAAACTCGTTATCGATTTGATCCGCGGTAAGCAGGTTGGTGAGGCGATCGCAATTCTTCGTCACACTCCGAAATCAGCTTCTCCGGTCGTTGAGAAGCTGTTGAACTCTGCTATTGCAAATGCAGACCACAACTACTCTTTGGACGTGAACAAGTTGGTAGTATCGCAAGTTTTTGTAAACCAAGGTCCTACAATGAAACGGTTCCGCCCGCGTGCAATGGGTCGTGCAAGCCGCATCAATAAACGCACCAGTCATATTACTCTGGTGGTATCTGAAAAATAAGGAGGGAAAACGTGTGGGCCAAAAGGTAAATCCCGTCGGACTCCGAATCGGTATTATCCGTGATTGGGAATCCAAATGGTATGCAGGCAAAGATTTCGGTGATCTTTTGCTGGAAGACGTTAGAATTCGTGAACATCTGAAAAAAAGATTGAAAGATTCCGCTGTATCCCGTGTTGAAATCGAGAGAGCAGCTAACCGCGTCAACGTAACGATTCACACTGCGAAACCTGGTATGGTTATCGGTAAGGGTGGTTCCGAAGTTGAAAACTTGCGTAATGAAATCACTAAAATCGCAGGCGGTAAAAAGGTACACATCAATATCTCTGAAATTAAAAATCCTGAGCTGGATGCAATCTTGGTTGCTGAGAGCATTGCACAACAATTGGAACGTCGCGTTTCTTTCCGTCGTGCTTTGAAACAAGCGATCCAAAGAACTATGCGTTCCGGAGCAAAAGGAATTAAAACTCAAGTAGGCGGACGTCTTGGCGGTGCCGAAATCGCTCGTTCCGAAGGGTACAGCGAAGGAACAGTTCCACTGCATACGCTTCGTGCCGACATTGACTACGGTACAGCGGAAGCTCATACTACTTACGGCCGTATTGGCGTAAAAGTATGGATCTATCGTGGAGAGGTTCTTCCTCCAGCTAAGAAACAAGCTCCTCAGGAAGGAGGCAACTAATCATGTTGGTACCAAAACGCGTAAAGCATCGTAAGCAACAGCGTGGTCATATGAAGGGTCGTGCAAAAGGCGGCACTACACTGAACTTTGGTGAGTATGGTTTGCAAGCTACTGAACCTGCATGGATTACTAACCGTCAGATCGAAGCTGCTCGTATTGCGATGACTCGTTACATCAAACGTGGTGGTAAGGTTTGGATTAAAATTTTCCCTGACAAACCAATTACTCAGAAGCCTCTTGAGGTTCGTATGGGTAGTGGTAAAGGTAACGTAGAAAAATGGGTTGCAGTAGTGAAACCAGGTAAGATCATGTTCGAACTTGCTGGTGTTCCGGAAGAGGTTGCTCGTGAAGCAATGCGTCTTGCCGCTCACAAACTGCCAATCAAAACTAAGTTTGTGAAACGTGAAGAATTGGGTGGTGAAGCAAATGAAGGCTAGTGAATTTCGCAACCTAACCACTGCTGAAATTGAACAAAAGATCTCTGGGTTCAAAGAAGAACTCTTTAACCTTCGTTTTCAACTCGCTACCGGTCAGCTTGATAACCCGACTCGGATCGGCGATGTACGTAAGGAAATTGCTCGTGCTAAAACCGTGATCCGTGAAAGAGAACTTGGGATTAGCTAAGATATCAGACCGGGTGGAGATTCCGCCTGTAATTAGGAAGGAGGCCAACAATGAGCGAACGTAATGCCCGTAAAGTGTTAGTCGGTAAAGTAGTCAGCGATAAAATGGATAAAACGATTGTGATTGCTGTAGAAACTTACAAAAAACATGATCTCTACCATAAACGTATCAAAGTAACAAAGAAATTCAAAGCTCATGATGAAAACAACACCGCACAAATCGGTGATACTGTTAAAATCATGGAAACTCGCCCTTTGTCCAAAGACAAAAACTGGAGACTGGTCGAAATCATTGAAAAAGCTGTTATAATTTAATGTAGTGTAGTTTTTCCGAAAGGAGGATAAATAAATGATTCAACCATTTACACGTTTGACTGTAGCTGACAATTCCGGCGCGAAGGAACTGATGTGTATCCGTGTGCTCGGTGGTACGGGACGTCGTACAGCTCAAATTGGTGACCTGATCGTTTGTTCCGTAAAACAAGCAACACCAGGCGGCGTTGTCAAAAAGGGTGATGTAGTAAGAGCGGTTGTCGTTCGTACTAAACGTTCTATCCGCCGTAAAGACGGTTCCTATATCGGATTTGACGAGAACGCAGCAGTGGTCGTTAAAGAAGACAAGAGCCCACGTGGTACTCGTATTTTCGGACCAGTTGCTCGTGAACTTCGTGACAAGGACTTCATGAAAATCGTTTCCTTGGCTCCGGAAGTGATCTAAATTCACCTTAAAATGTGCCTGTAGGAGGTGTACGAAATGCCAAAAGTGAAAAAAGTTCTGGAATCCCATAACAACAAGCTGCACGTCAAAAAAGACGACACTGTTCTGGTGATTACTGGTAAAGATAAAGGTAAAAAAGGTCGCGTTATCGCTGCTTACCCTCGTCAAAACCGTGTGCTTGTGGAAGGTGTTAACATGATTAAAAAACACCAAAAGCCTAATCAGTTGAATCCACAAGGCGGCATCATCGAGAAAGAAGCTCCGATTCACGTTTCCAACGTTATGCACATTGATCCGAAGAGCGGAAAAGTAACTCGTGTTGGTTACAAAGTATTGGACAACGGAAAAAAAGTGCGCATTGCAAAACGTTCTGGCGAAGTGATCGACTAATTAATTTTCAAAGAAAGGAGGTCTATGATTCATGGCAACTACAAGAATGAAAGAACGTTTCTTGAAAGAAATTACTCCTGCCTTGATGCAGAAGTTTAGCTATACATCAGTAATGCAAGTGCCTAAAATCGAGAAAGTTGTAATCAACATGGGTGTTGGCGACGCTGTCCAAAACTCCAAAGTTCTCGATTCGGCTGTGAGCGACATGCAGTTGATCGCTGGTCAAAAACCAGTAATCACTCGCGCAAAAAAATCTATTGCAGGTTTTAAATTGCGTGAAAACATGCCGATCGGTGTTAAGGTAACACTTCGTGGCGAGCGTATGTATTATTTCTTGGACAAATTGTTCAATATCACGCTTCCTCGCGTACGTGACTTCCATGGTGTTTCAACAAAAGCTTTCGACGGACGTGGTAACTACACGCTTGGTCTGAAAGAACAATTGATCTTCCCGGAAATCGAGTACGATCAAGTTGATAAAGTTCGTGGTATGGACATCGTTATCGTAACGACTGCCAAAACTGACGAAGAGTCCCGTGAGCTTCTGACTCAACTGGGCATGCCTTTCGCAAAGTAATGTTGGCATAACGTTTTGGGCGTCTGATATAAGAGACACCCTGTTCTCCGAAACTATTTAGGAGGTGTCAGGCTAAGTGGCAAAAACTTCAATGAAAGTCAAACAACAACGCACACCAAAGTTTAAAGTTCGTGCTTATACTCGTTGCGAGCGTTGTGGTCGTCCACATTCGGTACTGCAAAAGTTTAAGATCTGCAGAATTTGCTTCCGTGAATTAGCTTATAAAGGCCAGATTCCTGGCGTGAAAAAAGCAAGCTGGTAAAAAGTCCTGTTTGGGAAGGAGGTTTATACACAATGACTATGTCTGATCCAATTGCAGATATGCTTACTCGTATTCGTAACGCGAACACAGTTCGTCACGAAACAGTAGAAATGCCTGCATCTACAATGAAAAAACAAATCGCCGACATCCTGAAACGTGAAGGATTCATTCGTGATGCGGAATTTGTTGAAGATAGCAAACAAGGGATCATCCGTGTTTTCTTGAAATACGGTGCAAACAACGAACGTGTTATTACAGGTTTGAAAAGAATCAGTAAACCAGGTCTTCGTGTTTACACGAAGAGCAACGAAATTCCACGCGTTCTGGGTGGACTCGGGATTGCGATCATTTCGACATCCAAAGGTATCATGACCGACAAAGAAGCACGTCAGTCTAAAGCCGGCGGAGAAGTGGTTTGCTACGTTTGGTAAGATAACGTTTAAAAGATAGGAGGTGCAACAGATATGTCCCGTATTGGTCGTAAGCCAATCACAGTACCAAGTGGTGTTGACGTAACTTTGAACAACACAGCGATCACAGTTAAAGGTCCTAAAGGAACATTGACTCGTGAGCTTCATAAAGACATGTCCGTTACTGTGGAAAACAATGAAATCAACGTAATTCGTCCTTCGGACAACAAACTTCACCGCTCTTTGCATGGAACAACCCGCAGCGTTGTCAACAACATGGTAAGTGGTGTAACTGAAGGATTTTCAAAATCTCTGGAGCTGGTTGGGGTCGGATATCGTGCAAGCAAATCCGGAGATAAAATCGTTCTGAACGTTGGATACTCTCACCCGGTTGAAATCACACCGGAAGCGGGCATCGAATTCGAAGTTCCTTCGAACACTAAAATCATCGTTCGCGGAATTGATAAAGAGCGTGTAGGTGCCTATGCTGCTAAAATCCGTTCCGTTCGTGAACCTGAGCCGTACAAAGGTAAAGGGATTAAATACGAAGGCGAGCGCATCATTCGTAAAGAAGGTAAAGCCGGTAAGAAGAAATAAGTTTCTTACCGACTTTGTGCGGTCTTTCTGCCGGAAAGACTTCGTACTTCTTTTTTACCCAGTGCGTCTTAGTATAAAGCTTTAAAAGGCAAACTGAAGGGAGTGAAAACTTAAGATGATTACAAAACAAGATAAAAATAAAGCACGTGTCAGAAGACATCTGCGTGTACGTAAGAAAATCGAAGGTACGGCTTTGCGTCCTCGTTTGAACGTATTCCGTTCTTCCAAACATATCTACGCACAATTGATTGATGATGTAGCTGGTGTAACATTGGTATCTGCATCCACTATGGATAAAGAACTGAGCAGTGAGATCAAAAACGGTGGTAGCGTAGAGGCAGCTAGTAAGGTTGGCGAACTCGTTGCTAAACGTGCAAAAGAACAAGGTCATGCTAACATCGTATTTGACCGTGGTGGATACTTGTATCATGGACGGATTCAGGCTTTGGCTGATGCAGCTCGCGAAGCAGGCCTTGAATTCTAAGACATTTCTCAAAAGGAGGTTAACGACTTGCGTGTAGATCCGAACACTTTGGAACTGACTGAAAGAGTAGTAAATATTAATCGTGTAGCTAAAGTTGTCAAAGGCGGACGCCGTTTCAGCTTTAGTGCTCTGGTAGTAGTAGGCGACGGTAACGGCTGGGTAGGCGCCGGAATCGGTAAAGCTGGCGAAGTACCTGATGCGATTCGCAAAGGTATTGAAGATGCTAAGAAAAACTTGGTTCACGTTCCGCTTGTAGGAACAACTATTCCTCACCTTGTTACAGGTAAGTTCGGTGCTGGCCGGGTTCTGTTGAAACCGGCATCGGAAGGTACTGGAGTTATCGCTGGCGGTCCGGTTCGTGCTGTACTGGAACTTGCTGGTGTAGGTGATATCTTGACAAAATCTCTGGGTTCTTCGAATTCCATGAACATGGTCAATGCGACATTGGAAGGTTTGTCCCGCTTGAAACGCGCTGAAGAAGTTGCAAAATTGCGCGGCAAATCCATCGAAGAGCTGCTGGGCTAAGGAGGGAATGTCATGGCGAAATTAGAAATTACCCTCGTTCGTTCGTTGATCGGTCGTCCTGGTACACAAAGAACGACTGTTAAAACGCTCGGCTTGCGTAAAATCAACCATAAAGTAATTCAACCCGACAATCCAGCGATTCGCGGGATGATCAATCAAGTTAGCCATTTGGTTTCTGTTAAAGAAATCGAGGCATAGGAAATAAAGCATTTTAACAATAATCAAGGAGGTGCAACGAACGATGAAGTTACATGAGCTTTCCCCAGCTCCAGGCTCCCGCAAAGAACGTAAACGTTTGGGTCGTGGTCCTAGTAGCGGTACGGGTAAAACTTCTGGTCGTGGTCATAAGGGTCAAAACGCTCGTTCCGGCGGTGGTGTACGTCCGGGCTTCGAGGGTGGTCAAAACCCACTGTATCGTCGCTTGCCTAAACGCGGTTTCGTAAATCCTACTCGTAAAGAGTATGCGGTTTTGAATATCGAAGATTTGAACAGTTTTGCAGCGGGTACAGAAGTAAGCCCTGAGTTTTTGCTGAACAATGGCATTGTGAAAAACGCGAAATCCGGAATTAAAATTCTGGGTAACGGTGAAATCACTGTGAAATTGACAGTTAAAGCGAACAAGTTCTCTCAATCTGCGGTAGAGAAAATTGAAGCTGCCGGCGGTAAAACCGAGGTGATCTAATGTTCAAGACCCTGAAAAATATATGGCGGGTTGAGGATCTTAGAACCCGAATCCTGTTTACCCTGTTTATACTGTTTGTATATCGTATTGGCTCCTTCGTGCCGGTTCCCGGCGTGAACAAGCAAGTCTTTACTTCTCAGGATCAGGCAGGAAGCGAGTTGTTTGGACTCCTTAACACCTTCTCAGGGGGCGCTTTGTATCAGTTCTCGATCTTCGCCCTCGGGATTATGCCATATATTACAGCGTCCATCATTGTACAGTTGCTGTCAATGGACGTTATTCCGAAACTTGCGGAATGGGCTAAACAAGGAGAGCATGGTAAAAAGAAGTTGGCTCAACTTACACGGTATGGTACGGTAATACTGGGCTTGATTCAAGCATTCGGAACGTCGATCGGCTTTAACCGACTGTATGGTGCAGCGATGATTCCAGGAGCCACTTTTGCAGATTATCTGGTAATAGCTATTGTGCTTACAGCAGGAACTACGTTCCTTATGTGGCTAGGTGAGCAAATTACCGAAAAGGGAATCGGCAACGGTATCTCTATCGTTATCTTTGCAGGGATCGCGGCAGGTATTCCAAGACATATTCGGACGGTTGTAGAATCCCAGTTTATTCAGGCAGATCAACTGTTTATGAATATTCTGAAGGCAATTATTATTGCCTTGGTGATTATTCTGATTATTGTGGGTGTTATCTACATCCAGCAAGGTATTCGGAAAATCCCGGTACAATACGCCAAACGTGTAGTTGGTAACAAAATGTACGGTGGCCAGAATACGCATATTCCGATGAAAATTAATGCGGCAGGCGTTATTCCGGTAATCTTTGCGGTATCATTGCTGCAATTCCCGACAATTATTGCGAGTTTTTGGGCAGATCATGCTTGGGCGAAGTGGATTACCACTTACTTGTATTATGACAAGCCGCTGGGTATGGTTTTGTATGTCGTAATGATTATCGGTTTCACATTCTTCTATACCTTTGTACAGATGAATCCGCAGCAAATGGCCGACAATATGAAGAAAAACGGCGGTTATATTCCGGGAATTCGCCCGGGTAAAGCCACGGAGAAATACCTGACACGAGTAATGTCACGTTTGACAATGACAGGAGCTTTGTTCCTGGCAGTCATATCCGTATTGCCGGTATTCTTCGGTTCGCTTTCGGGCTTGCCTCGTTCCGTGCAAATTGGCGGTACTTCATTGCTCATCATTATCGGTGTAGCATTGGATACGATGAAGCAGATCGAAAGCCAACTGATCAAACGCCATTACAAAGGCTTCATCAACAAATAGGCAACAGGTTCCGGCTTAGGATGTTCGCATACTTACCGGCACCTTTTGTGCTGTTTCTTGTGTAGGGGTCGTCTTGAGGAGTGACAGATTGTGAATATTTTAATCATGGGCCCTCCGGGGGCTGGTAAAGGTACACAAGCAGATGTCATTGTGAAGGAATTCGGCATTCCTCATATCTCGACAGGTGACGCGTTTCGCCTGGCGATGAAACAGGGAACACCTATTGGCATTAAAGCCAAGGAATATATCGACAAGGGTGAACTTGTTCCGGATGATGTAACGATTGGCATCGTTGAAGAGCGGCTGCAACAGCCGGACTGTAAGAAAGGTTTCTTGCTGGACGGTTTTCCAAGAACTTTGGCTCAGGCTGAAGCCTTGGATCAAATTTTGGGCCGTTTGGATACGAAGCTTGATGATGTCATCGACCTGAAAGTGGATCGTGACAAATTGTTGGTACGAATCACAGGACGGCGAGTTTGCAAAATCTGTGGAACTAGCTATCATGTTGTCTTTAATCCTCCGAAGGTTGAAGGCATTTGCGATAAAGATGGCGGGGAGCTCTATCAGCGCCCTGACGATAACGAGGATAGCGTAAGAACACGACTTGACGAATATAGTAATAAAACAGCACCACTCCTCACGTTTTATGAGAACCAGAATCTTCTGCGTCATATTGACGGAGAACAGGATATTGATGTGGTTTCCAAAAATATCGTGTCCTTGTTGCGGGGTTAGCTGTAATGATCATTTGCAAGTCGGGGACGGAATTAAGCTTTATGAGGAAAGCTGAGAGAGTGGATACGGAAACGAATCATTTCTTGGTGGAACACATCGAGCCCGGTATGACGACCGGTGAACTTGATCATTTAGCTGATCGGTATATTCGCAGTCAAGGAGCTGTGCCGTCTTTTAAAGGTTATAACGGTTTTCCTGCCAGCATTTGCGCTTCAGTCAACGAACAACTGGTGCACGGATTTCCCGGCAAACGCAAGTTAAACAAAGGCGATATCATCGCGAAGACTCGCCAGTTTACAATGTCGCATGCCATTCGGCAATATATTGAGAATCCAAACCGTGGTATTCCCGAACAGGGGCCGAGGCTGAAAACTGGCATGGTGCTAGCTATTGAACTCATAGTTCATATAGGTTATCGCCATGTGGGGGCGCTGGAAGACAACTGGACGGTCGTAACGGTGAACGTGGCCTCTCGTGCTCGTAACGAGCAAGCGGTGGCGGTCACAACGGACGGCATGGACATTTTCACGAAACTGAGTGCGTAGGTGATTTGAATGATTCAGCAAGGAAACCTGCAAATCGGTCAGCTGGTGAAGATTCTGAAAGGCAGAGATGTCGGACAGATTGCGGTTGTCGTTTCTATAGCGGACAGCAGGTTTGTATATATTGCGGATGGGGACAAACGAAAGTTTGATCAGTCGAAGAAGAAAAACGTTCTTCATCTGATGCCTCAGCCCAAGATTAGTTGCGAGGTTGTAAACAGTTTAAACGAAAGCGGTCGGGTGACAAATGGAAAGCTGCGTCATGCAGTGAAAACTTTCTTGGAGTCGTCCGAATACCAAGCTGAAGAGAAAGGAGACTGACTTTGGCCAAAGAAGATGTCATTGAGGTTGAAGGTACGGTAATCGAGCCACTGCCGAACGCTACGTTCAAGGTAGAGCTGGAGAACGGTCATCAAATTCTTGCACATGTTTCCGGAAAACTGCGGATGCACTTTATCCGTATTTTGACAGGCGACAAGGTGGTTGTACAGTTATCGCCTTACGATTTAACTAAAGGCCGTATTACGTACCGCAAGTAATTCATGCAGGTTTAATTAAACGTACGTCATTTAAAAAAACTTGTTTTGCTCGGCAAAACGATGTGAATGTTCACGAAGCGAGTTTTACCAGGGTAAAGCTTGGAGGAGGTAATCAACATGAAGGTAAGACCTTCTGTAAAACCTATTTGCGAGAAATGCAAAGTCATTCGCCGTAAAGGGAATGTAATGGTTATTTGCGAAAATCCGAAACACAAACAAAAACAAGGTTAATAGAAGGGGGTGTAGCGTAAAATGGCTCGTATAGCTGGTGTGGATTTGCCACGTGACAAACGCGTTGAGATCGCCTTGACTTACATTTTCGGAATCGGTAAAACGACTTCTCAGAAAATTTTGAAGGAAACAGGCATCAGTGCAAACACGCGTGTTCGTGATTTGACTGAAGATGAAGTGAGCAAATTACGTGAAACGATCGACAAAGAAGTTAAAGTAGAAGGCGATCTGCGTCGTGAAATTTCCTTAAATATTAAACGTCTGACTGAGATTGGCTGCTACCGTGGTGTTCGTCACCGTCGTGGATTGCCTGTTCGCGGACAACGTACCAAAACTAATGCTCGTACCCGTAAAGGTCCTCGTCGGACTGTAGCGAACAAAAAGAAATAAGAAGGGAGGATAACATTCAATGGCTAAACCGAAAAAAGTTGTACGTACAAAACGCCGTGACCGTAAAAATATCGAGACTGGCGTGGCACACATCCGTTCCACGTTCAACAACACGATCGTTACGATCACAGATCCACACGGTAACGCAATCTCTTGGGCCAGCTCAGGCGGCATGGGATTCCGTGGTTCCCGTAAATCTACTCCATTCGCAGCTCAAATGGCCGCAGAAACTGCTGCTAAAGCTGCAATGGAACACGGCATGAAGACTGTCGAAGTCATGGTTAAAGGACCAGGCGCAGGACGCGAAGCAGCAATCCGCTCTTTGCAAGCAGCTGGACTGGAAGTTAACCTGATTAAAGACGTAACTCCGGTACCTCATAACGGATGCCGTCCTCCAAAACGTCGTCGCGTCTAATGAGATTTCTCCTCTGCGTGTAGTATAAATCCGGCGCAAACTGCCAAGAATGGATGTTTAGGCATACTGCATGATAGACTATGGATAAGGTGAATGTTTCATATAGGAGCGACGTTTTGAAGGAGGGATATTGCAGTGATAGAAATCGAAAAGCCGAAAATTGAGACGGTAGACGTCAATGATGATGGCACCTATGGAAAATTCGTAGTAGAACCGCTGGAACGCGGGTACGGTACGACGCTAGGAAACTCGCTTCGCCGTATTCTGTTATCCTCGTTACCGGGGGCAGCAGTCACATCGGTTCAGATCGATGGAGTTTTGCACGAATTTGCAACGGTTCCCGGTGTGAAGGAAGACGTAACGGAGATCATACTGAACCTGAAAGCTTTATCGCTTAAAATCCACTCGGATGAAGAGAAGGTACTCGAAATCGATGCGGAAGGCGAAGGAGTTGTAACGGCAGGAGATATCCGTGCGGACAGTGATGTGGAAATTCTTAATCCGGATCTTCACATTGCTACGCTCGGACCGGGTTCGAGACTTCACATGCGTATTTTCGCCAATCGCGGTCGCGGTTACGTTAAGCAGGATCGGAATAAACGTGATGACCAGCCGATCGGCGTCATTCCCGTCGACTCCATCTACACTCCGATTTCACGCGTGAACTATGGCATAGAAAATACGCGTGTCGGCCAGGTTACGAATTATGACAAGCTGACACTTGAGGTTTGGACTGACGGAAGTATCCGCCCTGAGGAAGCAGTAAGCCTTGGAGCAAAAATTTTGACCGAGCATGTGATGTTGTTCGTAGGTCTAACTGACGAAGCAAAAGATGCGGAAATTATGGTCGAAAAAGAAGAAGACAAGAAAGAAAAAGTTCTTGAAATGACGATCGAAGAGCTGGATCTCTCCGTCCGTTCCTATAACTGCCTTAAGCGCGCTGGTATCAATACGGTACAAGAACTCACTACTAAATCTGAAGAAGATATGATGAAGGTCCGCAACCTGGGCCGCAAATCTTTGGAAGAAGTACAAGAGAAGCTCGAGGAACTTGGTTTAGGACTTCGTACGGAAGAATAGTACAGCAACGTTTTTGTGAAGGAGGGGAAACTACATGGCATACCAAAAATTGGGCCGTAACTCCAGTGCCCGTAAAGCTTTGTTTCGTGATTTGGTAACCGATTTGTTCTTGTACGAGCGTATCCAAACTACTGAGGCTAAAGCGAAAGAAGTTCGTTCTATTGCTGAAAAACTGATCACTAAAGCGAAAAAAGGAGATCTGCACGCACGCCGTCAAGTGGCTGCGTTCGTTCGCCGTGAAACTTTGGATGGTGAGCAGGATGCAATCCAAAAGCTGTTTAGCGAATTGGCTACACGTTACACTGAGCGTCCAGGTGGATACACTCGTATCCTGAAATTGGGACCTCGTCGTGGCGATGCCGCTCCAATGGTATATCTGGAACTGGTTGACCGCGCGTAAACAGGCGAAGATGAGGGAAGGGTGGACAGAATCAGCTTGATTCTGAACAACCCTTTTTTTCTCTTGGAGGAGTCCTTGAGGGGCTTCTCCTTTGTTATGTACGGTTATTCCTTATAAGGCCAGTGAATACCCCGCAAAGGTGTGAGAGACATGCGGAACTTGTGCATGAAGGTGAACTATGACGGAACCCGCTATGATGGCTTTCAGACGCAGCCCAGTGGTAATACCATTCAGGACTATCTTGAAAATGCTATTTACTCATTGACGGGCGAACGTCTTAAAATCACAGGCTCAGGCCGCACAGACGCAGGTGTACATGCATATGGACAGGTATTCAATTTTCATACTGAATCACCGATTCCGGTACAGCGCTGGTGTCTGGCACTCAATGCCTGGCTTCCTCGTGATATCATCGTTACGGATGCGAAAGAGGTGCCGTTGTCCTTTCATGCACGCCGTATGGCGAAGCGGAAGACGTATCGGTACAGCATTAATGCGAACCGGTTTCCGGACATCTTTCACCGTCGTACACAGGCACATCACCCGACGAGTTTGGATATACGAGCGATGGAGGAAGGGCTGGCCCATTTGATCGGCACTTTTGACTATACATCGTTCGCATCCCGACGTTCCCAGAAAACGAACCATGTCCGTACAATTTACGAAGCCTACATGATGGTAGACCATTCCTTTTCACGTCCGGATTCGGATGATCAGGGAATTATTCATACTTATATTACTGGCAGCGGTTTTTTGCAGCACATGGTTCGGATCATTATGGGAACTTTGCTGGAAGTGGGAGAAGGCAAAAAATCGGCGGGTGATATTCCTTCCATTTTAGAAGCCAAGAATCGCTCAAAGGCCGGTCCTACGGCTGTTGGACATGCTTTGATTCTCTGGAATGTGGAGTACGACGAAAACATCAAAAAACATTGATTTTACCCTTGCAGAATTGATGGTTATCCTGTAATATAAAAGTTGTGTTTTCTTAATGGCTTTCCCACAGCCCCAATTAAGACGATCACTTTCAAACAACATCTAATCCATCAATAATGCAGCAACTTAACGAACGAAGATAAATGATGATTTCTGTTAACGAACTTAAGGAGGAAACTTTTCATGCGTACTACGTATATGGCGAAGCCAAATGAAGTTGAGCGCAACTGGCACATCATTGATGCCGAAGGCAAAACGCTCGGCCGTCTGGCAAGCGAAGCGGCTGCGTTGATTCGCGGCAAACACAAGCCACAGTTTACACCACATGTGGACACAGGTGATTTTGTTGTTGTAATCAATGCGGAGAAAATCGTATTGACTGGTAAGAAAATGGAGAAGAAGAAATACTACCGTCACTCCCTGCATCCGGGTGGTCTGAAAGTAACGGTTGCACAAGACATGGTTAAGAACAAGCCTGAGCGTATGCTGGAATTGGCTGTTCACGGTATGCTTCCTAAAACTCGTCAAGGCGAGAAAATGAAGCTGAGACTTAAAGCTTACAAAGGCGCAGAGCATCCACATGCAGCACAAAAACCTGAAGTTTACGAACTTCGCGGATAATTAAAAGGGAGGACAGTTTCATGGCACAAGTACAATACTATGGGACAGGTCGTCGTAAACATTCGGTAGCTCGTGTTCGTCTCGTACCGGGTGAAGGACGCATTGTCATCAACAAGCGTGATATTAATGAATATTTCGGTTTGGAAACACTCAAACTGATCGTAAAACAACCATTGAACCTGACTGAAACAGTGGGTAGCTATGACGTACTCGTTATCGCTCATGGTGGTGGTATCTCTGGTCAAGCAGGCGCAATTCGCCACGGTATTTCCCGTGCTCTGCTGAAAGCAGATCCGGAATTCCGTCCAGCTTTGAAAAAAGCAGGATTCCTGACTCGTGATCCACGTATGAAAGAACGTAAAAAATACGGTCTCAAAGCCGCTCGTCGTGCACCACAGTTCTCGAAACGTTAATATTTCGAATACAGAAGAACCTTTTCCTTATGGAAAGGGTTCTTTTTTTGATTTTATAAATATTTTTTAAAAAAATATCCACATGTGGATAAGTGCTACAGCTGCCCTAACTAGAATGTTTGATTCATCCTCAACCCTTTATGTAACCAGATAGTAAAGGGTAGGAGTGAATTATAAAGCCGTATGGACACAAAATAACCGCCTTGATTGCAAGGAACACTCGAAGTTGTCCACGTTGTGATCAAAGGCAGTTATATTATGCACAATCGTATTTGTTTATTTCAAATCCAGTTATCCCGTTATGTTCATAACCTGTGACTAAATACAACAAGAAGTGAATACTTAACATACTTCCGTATAATCGTCTTAGCTTAGCGCAGTTATACGTCTATAGTTCGGTCTCCACATGAGTTCACGAAGCGACTGCTCTATATGATCTGGTTGGACACTGGCTGTACCGTCCTGTATAGCTGCTTTGGCCACAGCTAAGGCTACAGCAAAGGATACCTCTTTCAGCTTGTGTACACTGGGGAGAAGGGCGCTTCCGGGTTTAGTGCTGTCCACCATCTCGGCTACAGCATTTGCAGCGGCAGTAAACATACTTCCAGTGATCGTCTTGGCCTGTACTGCAATCGCGCCAAGCCCCAATCCTGGGAACACAAATGCATTGTTCGATTGTCCAATCTCATAAACCGTCCCTTCATAGGTAGCAGGCTCAAAGGGGCTTCCAGTAGCGATAAGCGCCCTACCTTGTGTCCAGCGGATCAGATCCTCTGGAATTGCCTCTGCGAGCGCTGTAGGGTTAGACATAGGCATAATGATAGGCCGTTCAACGTGGTTAGCCATTTCTTTTATAATTTTCTCTGAGAAAGCCCCGTGGACACCTGAGGTGCCTATCAGTATAGTAGGCTTAATCTGACGAATGACCTCAAGCAGAGTAATTTTACCGTCATCGGACCGTGCCCATGAACGTACTTCGTCTTCGGAACGTAGATAGGGCTTTTGAAAATCGAATATATTCTCCATCCCCTCGGTTAACAGCCCTCGGTAATCATAAGTCCAAAAACGTTGGCTGCTTTCCTTCTCAGATAGTCCTTGCTTCATCATAGCATCTCGAATTTGGTCGGCATTTCCAATCCCTGCAGCACCGGGGCCAAAAATAAGAATACGTTGCTTCTGCAGCGGAATTCCCGTCACCTTTAACGCCGAAATAACAGCTGCTAATGTAACCGCACCCGTTCCTTGTATGTCATCATTAAACGTGAGAATATGTTCTCCGTACTTTTCCATAATATTACGGGCATTAACATTACCCATATCTTCCCAATGAGGAAGTGCCTTCGGGAACTGTCCCAATGTATGCTGTACAAACGCTTCAATTAAACGGTATACTGCTCTCCACGCACCCGCTGTTGTCGATTACCGATGTAGAGAGGGTCTTGTAGCAGTTTTTTCATTGTTCGTCCCAACATCTAAAACGACAGGTAGCACACGCCCCGGATTAATACCAGCTGCCGCTGTATACACCACTAACTTACCTATGGCGATCTTAATGCCTCCCACACCCCAATTCCCGATACCGAGTATGCTTTCGGAGTCAGTAACCACGATTAAGTCTACATTGTCAGCGCTCAATTGCATGTTGGCAAAAGCCTGTGCGATGCGTCCACATTATTAATGGAAAGATATACCCCACCGGGACGATGAAACTCATGGCTGTATTCCTGAATAGCTTGACCTACGGTTGGTGTATAGACAATCGGAAGCATTTCGCTCAGGTGATCCGTAAGGAGACGATAGTATAAGACCACATTTCGATTATCAAGTCATTCAACGAAGCATTCTTACGCAGCGTGGTTGGTTGAGCGAGAAACTGCTTGTACGCACGTTCGGCCTGCTCTTCCAAGGTCAGGACCGTCGGAGGCAGTATACCTTCAAGCCCCAACTCCTTCCGTTCATTCGGTGTAAAGGCGACACCCTTGTTTAAAAGCGGATTGGCGAGTACATCTTTTCCTTTGAGCGGAGTAGCGAGCGAACCGTCTTTGTTGACGTAAAAAGCTTCCATTCAAGCGAACCTTCTTTCTATGACTGATTACTTTTAGTTACCAAGTAACTTTAGGATGATTTCCAAATGTATTGTATAAGAATATTTTATATAAAGTCAATGAACTTGGTTGGATACGGAGGATAGGGTTATAAAATGCTTGCAGGGCAACGATTCTACATTTTTAGGGCCAAAGATTGTATGCATAAGGACACAATCCCTTGGATTGACAATGCACATGAAAGTTTTATACTTTATTTATTCTTATTAGTTTAGTCGGTATTGGAATGCTGGAATTTATTTATGAATCTTCATATGGAGGCGCATTGAAAATGAACTTGTTGGAGAAAGAAGAGTTGATCAAAGTCAAGGCAATTGAGCTGGAAGAGGCTACGCCTGAGGAAATTATTCAGTATGCTGTTCATACGTTTCCGAATCTTACCTTTGCTTGTAGCTTTGGGGCGGAGGATGTAGTGCTTGTAGATATGCTGCAAAAAATTAGTCCCTCCAGTGATGTTTTTTATTTGGACACTGACTTTCATTTTCAAGAAACGTACGATACGCGTGATCAGATGAAGGAAAAATACAACATGGATTTTGTGCGGGTATCTCCCTTAATTACTCCGGAAGAGCAAGCGGCCAAGCATGGAGAAGAGCTTTGGAAATCAGATCCCAACACATGCTGTGGTATACGTAAAGTAGAGCCGCTGACACGTATTTTATCGCAATACGATGCATGGATTACTGGGATCCGCCGAGATCAGGCTCCTACCCGTGCAAATGCAAAAAAGATAGAATATGACGAAAAATTCGGTCTCGTTAAATTCAACCCGTTGGCGAGCTGGACATCAGAGGACGTGTGGAACTATATTCATACACATAAAGTGCTGTATAATCCGCTACATGATCGTAACTATCCCAGCATCGGTTGTGAGCAATGTACGCGTGAAGTCCTTTCAGGCGAAGATCCTCGTGCTGGTCGCTGGTCAGGCAGTGAGAAAACGGAATGTGGACTCCATCAATAACGATAAACAAGTAGCTGTCAATCTCATTTATGAACAGAAAGGAAGTGCATTATGGCTGCAATTCTTCCGCATGGTGGAACGCTTGTCGATAGAATCATTACAGGCCCAGAGCAAAAAACACTTTTGCAGGCCGCCCGTGAATTGTTTCCTATCCGTGTAAACTCGTGGACTATTTCCGATCTGGATTTGATTGGAGTGGGGGCATTTTCTCCGCTGACAGGGTTTATGAACGAAGCCGACTATCGGTCGGTGGTAGCGGATATGCGTCTTGCCGATGGTACAGTCTGGAGTATCCCCATTACGCTTGCGGTTACGGAGATCATAGCCGGGGAACTTACATTGGGTCAACAGGTCGCTTTAGTGGGTGAAACGGACGGTACCATATATGCTGTACTTGATATTGAGAGTATATATCAGGTTGATCAGGCAGAGGAGGCCAGACGTGTATTCAAGACAAATGATCCGGCGCATCCTGGCGTTAAAAAACTTTTGGAGCGACCAGCTACTTATGTAGGGGGATCTGTGCAGGTGCTGAATCGGCCAGAACCCGCACAATTTGGTGAGTTTTATTACACACCGGCGCAGACACGCAATCATTTTGCTGAAAAAGGCTGGAAAACAGTAGTCGGATTCCAAACACGTAATCCCGTACACCGGGCGCATGAGTACATCCAAAAAAGCGCGATGGAGATTGTCGATGCGTTATTTCTGAATCCGCTCGTGGGTGAAACCAAGTCAGATGACGTTCCGGCAGATGTGCGTATGAAGAGCTATCTGGTGCTGCTGGACAACTATTATCCGGCTGACCGTACCTTTTTGGGCGTATTTCCTGCTGCTATGCGATATGCTGGCCCGAGAGAGGCTATTTTTCATGCCATTGTACGGAAGAACTACGGGTGTACCCATTTTATTGTAGGAAGGGACCATGCGGGTGTAGGAGACTACTACGGTACGTACGAAGCACAGGATATTTTCAAAAACTTCACACCTGAGGAACTGGAGATTACCCCGTTGTTCTTCGAACACAGCTTTTATTGTACCCGATGTGGAAATATGGCCTCTAGCAAAACTTGCCCTCATCCCAAGGAACATCATTTGACGCTTTCAGGCACCAAAGTGCGGGAATTGTTACGTTCAGGGGTTTGCCCGCCACCTGAATTTACACGACCGGAAGTCGCCCAAGTGTTGATTGAAGGTATGAAAGAATTTGTTCATTCCTGAGTTGTACTATTTACACGCCTCGTCCCATATAGATCATTAGTATCTGTATAGGGACGGAGGCGTTTTGTTATGCAAAAAAACAATCGTAAACACGAGGTTACACTGTGGATTCGCTATCGGACGCTGAAAAAAATACTGCTGGGCTGCTGTCTCGCCGTTCTGTTTATCACGCTGGCTTTATATGAGATACCTGCTTCGAAAGCCTGGACCCATTGGAGTCTTCCACTTAACGGTAAAGTAATTGCCATAGATGCAGGACATGGAGGACCAGATGGGGGGGCTGTCAGCAAGGAAGGCGTCATTGAGAAGGACATTAATCTGGCGATTGCCTTTTATTTGCGAGATTATTTACAGCAAGCAGGGGCCGTTGTCGTCATGACCCGGGAGGCTGACCGTGATTTGGCGCAGCAAGAAACCAAGGGCTATGCTAAAAGAAAAACGGAGGATCTGAAGCAGCGTGTACGCATGATTGAGGAGCATAAAGCGGATCTCTTTTTAAGTATTCACATGAACAGCATCCCGTCGAGCCGTTGGAGTGGAGCCCAAACCTTTTACGTCCCTAATCATGCGGATAACGAAAATTTGGCCTCCCTCATTCAGGAGGAGATTAAACGCAACCTGGAGAACACAGACAGAGTGGCCAAGACGGTGAACACGGTATATTTACTCAAGGCTCTCAAAATGCCATCAGCTCTCGTAGAAGTCGGCTTTTTGTCCCATCCGGAGGAAGCCAGACGACTGAGTGATGAAACCTATCAGAGACAGGTGGCAGCAGCGATTTATAAGGGAGTGCTGCGTTATAGTGCTGGGGAAAAGGGAGTCTCGTCTGCACCTGAGGTCAGATAGTGGTATACTGTAAGTGTTTACAACTACGTAAATTCACTGAAGCAGAGGTGCTGATTATTCATGCAATCTAGAGAGCAAGTTATAGAGTTACTTCAACAGGTACGAGAGCCTCATACAGGTCATCGTTTGGTCGATCTTCATTTTATTCGGGATGTTGTTATTAAAGAGGATCGTGTATCCTTGACCGCGATTAGTCTGAATCCGGAGGAAGGAGCACGGGCAGAGCTGGAGCGGGAAATCAGGCAGACGTTGGAAGAAGCGGGGCTGAACCATATTCATATTCGTATTCGTGAAGCGTCTGAGCATGAAAGATCCGCCATTCAGACGGGAGAGAATGCGGAGGAAGCGGCTGACCCAGTTTTGACCAAGGGACATGCTGCTGGTATGGAAGAACATGAGCTGCTGAATCCGGCATCTGGCGTACGGTTTATCGCCATTGCCAGCGGAAAAGGCGGTGTCGGAAAATCGACGGTGGCTGTAAATCTAGCGGCTGCCTTGGCTAGACAGGGCAAACGTGTAGGTTTGATTGATGCGGACATTTATGGATTTAGCGTACCTGATATGATCGGGGTCGAGGACGTTCCTACCGTAGAAGATGGTATTATTCAACCGGTGGAGCGATTCGGTATCAAGATTATGTCTATGGGTTTTTTTGTCAGGGAGAACAACCCCGTGATCTGGAGAGGACCCATGCTGGGAAGAATGCTCAGACAGTTTTTTAGCGATGTGGAATGGGGCAAGCTGGACTATATGATTCTTGATTTACCGCCGGGAACCGGGGATGTAGCGCTTGATGTACACCAGATGATCCCGCAGAGTGAAGAAATCATTGTGACTACTCCTCATGCAACCGCAGCCTTTGTGGCCGCCCGTGCAGGAGCAATGGCGCTCCAAACGGATCATAAGGTCATTGGCGTTGTCGAGAACATGTCCTATTATGTATCCTCTACTGGAGAGAAGGACTATGTTTTCGGCCGTGGGGGTGGGGCTATGCTGGCGGATACTCTTCATACAAAGCTGCTGGCGCAAATTCCACTAGGTATTCCGGATAATCATCCGGCAGAGGCGGATTTTTCACCATCTGTATATAAATCCGAATCGGCAACGGGAGTGATCTACAACGACATCGCCACTCAAATTACGACGTTGCACGCCGAATCTGAATAAGAAAAAAAGGCTGGTTCCTGAACCAGCCTTTTTATTATTGACCTCCTTGTCCTCCGCTACCGCTGTCACCACCACCGCTACCACCGCCATCTTGTTTTGCACCACTTGTTCCGCCCTGACCACTTTTTTTCTCAACCTTGGGTTGTAGCTCTTCCTGTACGACAGTTTTGAGTAAATTCATGACCTCAAGTCGGAAAATTGGATTCTGCATCGCATCGTGCATGACCGTCATAGATTGTTTGCGGTATTCAGGGGTTTTAGTTAAGTCCATATACATTTTGGTCAGTTCTGGCGATTTGAGCATCGCCTCAATAGATTTTTGATAAGAAGGGTCTTTAATGAGCTGCATATGGAGTTGCTTGCTTTGGCTGTTGATGGCCTTGGCGAACTCACCAGCAAAGCGCGGATCAGTCATAATTTTCTCGATTTCCTTTTTGTATTCCGGAGAAACCAGAGTATCCTTGACTGCGATCTTCATCTGTTCTGCTGACTGTGTGGGCATAATCATTTTCATTCCCATACTGCCGCCGGAGCCTCCGCCAGATCCACCTCCAGATCCACCGCCTTCGCTGCCTTGACCAGATTGTCCATCTTTCGATGAGCTGCTTTCCCCGGTCAAAGCTTCCTCCACTGCTTTTTTCCCGTCATCGCTTTTTAAAATATCGACAACCATCGTTTTCATTTCTTTATAGCTGTTTTGGGGAGGCGCCGAGCTCTGGTCCGAACCACAGCCAGTTAGCGCAACGCCCAGTACGCATATCATGCTGACTAATTGCAAACGAGTCCAATTCATGGCCGTATTCCTCCTTCATCATGAATGTGGATAGTATGCGATTGGATGAGGTGAAATATGTCGTCTGAATTTTGGTTTTTTGTTGAGAACGTTGTAAAATAACTCCTTAAAGACCCAAGGCCTGATCACGAACCTCTTTGCCTTTTACTGTTCCCTGTTGAAGCAGTTCGGATACAGTTACAAATTCATAACCTTGCGCACGCAATTTGTCGATAATGACGGGCAGCGCTTCATGAGTTTGTTTACAGGAATCACTGGCATGCAGAAGAACAATGTCACCGGGATGTGCTTTTTTCACAACACGGTCAATAATGACCTGAGTACCCGGGTTTTTCCAATCTAAAGAATCAGTGTCCCACTGGATTGTTTTGTAGCCTAAAGTGCTGGCGACCTGAAGAACCCTTTTGTCGAAATCACCATTAGGCATACGGATCAACTTCGGCGACTGCCCGATCAGCTCGGTCAACGTGGTGTGGGCTGTTGTAATCTGCTTACGAATGTCCTCATCACTTAGACTGCTGTAATTTTCATGTTTATGTCCATGGCTGCCGATCTCATATCCACGATCTTTTATCTGATTCACAAGCTCCGGGTGTGTTTTGCTCCATGGGGAGGAAAGAAAGAAGGTGGATTTGTTCACTTTTTTGTCCTGAAGAACCTTTAGGATGGGTTCAGTACGCTTATCTCCCCAACTAATGTCAAAAGTAAGAGCGATCAGCTTTTTGTCTGTGGGTACACTATAAATAGCCGCTGGTACTTCCTCGGAAAAAACGGTGACATTATCAGTTTCTACATAAATGACCCCAATAGCGAAAATGGCCGCCGCTGCTACGATAAAGAACCGTTTAATTTTTTTGCCATTCAGTACATAAAAAAAAGAATTCATGGTTAATAACGCCCCTTTCATCATAGAAGTGCTTGTTTACTTAAAGCTATGCCTGGGGTTGTCAATTATGCCATTGGACTAACAGGAGGGACTGATCTGATGGGATTAAAAGCATTTCTACATGATTTACACACGACAAGACGGTTGATTTTAGTTTCCGCATTTCTGTTTTGCATAAGTATTGTGGTGGGCTGGTTAAGTACAGGGGCTATTCAATCTATATTGGCTCAACAATTGTCAGGATTGGGGGAAGTGGCTCAGCGTTTGCAGCAGACTGAACATCCTCAATGGAGTTTTTTTGTGTTTATCTTTTTCAATAATGCTATCAAGTGTGTGCTGGTTATATTTGTAGGGGCTTTATTTGGAATCGTACCGTTTGTATTTTTGATTATGAATGGGATGGTTCTGGGGTTTGTCGTACACTTACAGGCGGATACGGGCAGAAGCTTGTATGAGGTTATTGTAAAAGGACTGCTTCCGCATGGTGTAATTGAATTACCTGTTTTAATTATCGCCTGTGCTTTCGGTTTGAAGTTTGGGGGGCAGGTGATGACCTCGATCGGTGCAGGCATAGGGTTGAAACGAAAAGGGCTTGCCCAAACATGGGAGTCGTTTATGAAACAGACGTTTAGGGTGTCTATATGGTCCGTTGTTCTGCTGCTTATTGCTGCTGCAATCGAGAGTGGAATAACGTATCGTTTATTGTCACATTAAAATATTATGGTCGGTTATTTATATTTTTCCTGAAAATTGAACATAACAAAGGGGAGAGCCCAAAGAGAAAACATGGAATTAAATCGGAATAAGGTTTGAAACCTTAGCAGTTGAGTTTAAAAACAGGTAAAGACTGGAACAATAGTTGAACGAATATAAGCACTATATAATAAGCTGATAAGGGAGTATGGTCATATGCTGGGAATGCTGTTTAATGAAAAAGAATGCAAGGAACTGGATTATGTTCTTCGTAAGGAACTTGATGAAATGCTGCTTGATATGAGCGATACCCGATTGGATCAGGATATTCGTTATGCGATAGCGCTTCGGTATAAAACAGTTTTCCGCATGTATGCCCGCTTTGCACCCGCCAAGGAACTATCCAAATATGCCCGCAGAGGGCGCGTTCCCCAAACCAAACAATAAAAGATATAAGAGCCAATTATAAAATTAGAGATATCAGGAAGTTAACCCTTAAGAAGTTTATACTTACTGATATCAAAATAATTGTTGACTCTATTTAGGATTCATGGTAAATTAATTTTCGTTCCTTTTTGAGGAATTTGCTCGAAAAAAAGAAATTAAAAAAACTCTTGCAAATCTCACAAAGTGATGATATATTATAAAGGTCGCCACTGAGACGCGGTGATGAAACAAAGCAAGAACGACAGCAAGACATAATGCAGGTTTGATCTTTGAAAACTGAACAACGAGTGAGTGAACCGCGAAGGTTTTCGGACATGCTGCAAGGCTGGACGGAGCTGGAGCAAAAAAGAGATATTTTATCTCGTCAGTTTCAAAATGAGCGAATCGCTCTTTCTATATACTAACTTCGGTTGGTCTTTAATGGAGAGTTTGATCCTGGCTCAGGACGAACGCTGGCGGCGTGCCTAATACATGCAAGTCGAGCGGGGTTGTTGTAGAAGCTTGCTTCTACAACAACCTAGCGGCGGACGGGTGAGTAACACGTAGGCAACCTGCCTATCAGACTGGGATAACTACCGGAAACGGTAGCTAATACCGGATACATCCTTTCCCTGCATGGGGAGGGGAGGAAAGACGGAGTAATCTGTCACTGATGGATGGGCCTGCGGCGCATTAGCTAGTTGGTGGGGTAATGGCCTACCAAGGCGACGATGCGTAGCCGACCTGAGAGGGTGATCGGCCACACTGGGACTGAGACACGGCCCAGACTCCTACGGGAGGCAGCAGTAGGGAATCTTCCGCAATGGGCGAAAGCCTGACGGAGCAACGCCGCGTGAGTGATGAAGGTTTTCGGATCGTAAAGCTCTGTTGCCAGGGAAGAACGTCTTGTAGAGTAACTGCTACAAGAGTGACGGTACCTGAGAAGAAAGCCCCGGCTAACTACGTGCCAGCAGCCGCGGTAATACGTAGGGGGCAAGCGTTGTCCGGAATTATTGGGCGTAAAGCGCGCGCAGGCGGCTCTTTAAGTCTGGTGTTTAATCCCGAGGCTCAACTTCGGGTCGCACTGGAAACTGGGGAGCTTGAGTGCAGAAGAGGAGAGTGGAATTCCACGTGTAGCGGTGAAATGCGTAGATATGTGGAGGAACACCAGTGGCGAAGGCGACTCTCTGGGCTGTAACTGACGCTGAGGCGCGAAAGCGTGGGGAGCAAACAGGATTAGATACCCTGGTAGTCCACGCCGTAAACGATGAATGCTAGGTGTTAGGGGTTTCGATACCCTTGGTGCCGAAGTTAACACATTAAGCATTCCGCCTGGGGAGTACGGTCGCAAGACTGAAACTCAAAGGAATTGACGGGGACCCGCACAAGCAGTGGAGTATGTGGTTTAATTCGAAGCAACGCGAAGAACCTTACCAGGTCTTGACATCCCCCTGATCGGTCTAGAGATAGATCTTTCCTTCGGGACAGGGGAGACAGGTGGTGCATGGTTGTCGTCAGCTCGTGTCGTGAGATGTTGGGTTAAGTCCCGCAACGAGCGCAACCCTTATGCTTAGTTGCCAGCAGGTCAAGCTGGGCACTCTAAGCAGACTGCCGGTGACAAACCGGAGGAAGGTGGGGATGACGTCAAATCATCATGCCCCTTATGACCTGGGCTACACACGTACTACAATGGCCGGTACAACGGGAAGCGAAAGAGCGATCTGGAGCGAATCCTAGAAAAGCCGGTCTCAGTTCGGATTGCAGGCTGCAACTCGCCTGCATGAAGTCGGAATTGCTAGTAATCGCGGATCAGCATGCCGCGGTGAATACGTTCCCGGGTCTTGTACACACCGCCCGTCACACCACGAGAGTTTACAACACCCGAAGTCGGTGGGGTAACCCGCAAGGGAGCCAGCCGCCGAAGGTGGGGTAGATGATTGGGGTGAAGTCGTAACAAGGTAGCCGTATCGGAAGGTGCGGCTGGATCACCTCCTTTCTATGGAGAATTGTTTCCTGCAACGGAAACATTCAAATATGAAGCGTAAGCTTCAAAACTCAGGTTTAGGCCTGTTACTCACTCGTTGCTCAGTTTTGAGAGCTCAAACTCTCAAACGTTTGGTGGCGATAGCGGAGGGGTTCCACACGTACCCATCCCGAACACGACCGTTAAGCCCTCCAGCGCCGATGGTACTTGGACCGCAGGGTCCTGGGAGAGTAGGACGTCGCCAAGCGCAACCACTAAAGAAGAACTTCTTTGGTGGTTTATTATGGGCCCTTAGCTCAGCTGGTTAGAGCGCACCCCTGATAAGGGTGAGGTCGGTGGTTCGAGTCCACTAGGGCCCACCATATAACTTTATATCACCTTTTGGGGCCATAGCTCAGCTGGGAGAGCGCCTGCCTTGCAAGCAGGAGGTCAGCGGTTCGATCCCGCTTGGCTCCACCAATTACAACTTCATCAAAAAAAACTGCATGATGATCATCCACTCTTCGGAGTTGGGCTGATAATCACACAGGTCACTGTTTCCTTGAAACAGTATTGCACCTTGAAAACTGGATACCGAAACGAAATTGCGTTTTAGAATATTCCTTTACGCTGATCTTGTGTAAACAAGTGAAATAAAGGTAGCTGTCTTGAATTTCATTCACACTTCGGTGATGAACCGAAATCCAAAACAAATCGCATTTACTTTGTAAATGCTAGGTTAAGCTACAAAGAGCACACGGAGGATGCCTAGGCGCCAGGAGCCGACGAAGGACGTGGCGAACAACGATAAAGCCTCGGGGAGCTGTAAGCAAGCTTTGATCCGGGGATGTCCGAATGGGGAAACCCGGCTGTCTTCATCGACAGTCACTTTCTGCTGAATACATAGGCAGAACAGAGGCATACCAGGGGAACTGAAACATCTAAGTACCCTGAGGAAGAGAAAACAATAGTGATTCCGTCAGTAGCGGCGAGCGAACGCGGATTAGCCCAAACCAAGGAGCTTGCTCCTTGGGGTTGTGGGACGTCTCACATGGAGTTACAAAGGAACCGGTTAGATGAAGAGGTCTGGAAAGGCCCGCCAGAGAAGGTAAAAGCCCTGTAATTCAAAACTTGTTCCCTCCGAGACGGATCCCGAGTAGTGCGGGGCACGTGAAACCCCGTATGAATCCGGCAGGACCATCTGCCAAGGCTAAATACTCCCTGGCGACCGATAGTGAAGCAGTACCGTGAGGGAAAGGTGAAAAGCACCCCGGAAGGGGAGTGAAATAGATCCTGAAACCGTGTGCTTACAAGAAGTCAGAGCCCTATTAATGGGTGATGGCGTGCCTTTTGTAGAATGAACCGGCGAGTTACGTTCCCGTGCAAGGTTAAGGTGAAGAGCTGAAGCCGCAGCGAAAGCGAGTCTGAATAGGGCGACTTAGTACGTGGACGTAGACCCGAAACCGGGTGATCTACCCCTGTCCAGGGTGAAGGTGCGGTAACACGCACTGGAGGCCCGAACCCACGCATGTTGAAAAATGCGGGGATGAGGTGGGGGTAGCGGAGAAATTCCAATCGAACCCGGAGATAGCTGGTTCTCCCCGAAATAGCTTTAGGGCTAGCCTCGGAATAAGAGTCGTGGAGGTAGAGCACTGATTGGGTGCGGGGCCCGCAAGGGTTACCAAGCTCAGTCAAACTCCGAATGCCATAGACTTAGTTCCGGGAGTCAGACAGTGAGTGCTAAGATCCATTGTCGAAAGGGAAACAGCCCAGACCATCAGCTAAGGTCCCCAAGTGTGTGTTAAGTGGGAAAGGATGTGGAGTTGCACAGACAACCAGGATGTTGGCTTAGAAGCAGCCACCATTGAAAGAGTGCGTAATAGCTCACTGGTCGAGTGACTCTGCGCCGAAAATGTAACGGGGCTAAACACGCCACCGAAGCTATGGCTTGATGCTTTGCATCAGGGGTAGGGGAGCGTTGAATGTGGGTTGAAGGTGTACCGTAAGGAGCGCTGGACTGCATTCAAGTGAGAATGCCGGTATGAGTAACGAAAAGATCTGTGAGAATCAGATCCGCCGAAAGCCTAAGGGTTCCTGAGGAAGGTTCGTCCGCTCAGGGTAAGTCGGGACCTAAGGCGAGGCCGATAGGCGTAGTCGAAGGACAACAGGTCGAAATTCCTGTACCACCGTAATCCGTTATGAGCAATGGGGTGACGCAGTAGGGTAGTGACGCGGACTGATGGATGTCCGTCTAAGCAGTGAGGCTGGTGTGTAGGCAAATCCGCACATCGTAAGGCTGGGCTGTGATGGGGAGCGAAAATTACAGTAGCGAAGGTCATGATCTCAGACTGCCAAGAAAAGCCTCTAGCCAGGAGAAGGTGCCCGTACCGCAAACCGACACAGGTAGGCGAGAAGAGAATTCTAAGGCGCGCGGAAGAACTCTCGTTAAGGAACTCGGCAAAATGACCCCGTAACTTCGGGAGAAGGGGTGCCTCGGTAGGGTGAATAGCCCGAGGGGGCCGCAGTGAAAAGGCCCAAGCGACTGTTTAGCAAAAACACAGGTCTGTGCGAAGCCGCAAGGCGAAGTATACGGGCTGACGCCTGCCCGGTGCTGGAAGGTTAAGGGGAGTGGTAAGTCCTTCGGGGCGAAGCTATGAACCGAAGCCCCAGTAAACGGCGGCCGTAACTATAACGGTCCTAAGGTAGCGAAATTCCTTGTCAGGTAAATTCTGACCCGCACGAATGGCGTAACGACTTGGGCGCTGTCTCAACGAGAGATCCGGTGAAATTTTAATACCTGTGAAGATGCAGGTTACCCGCGACAAGACGGAAAGACCCCATGGAGCTTTACTGCAGCTTGATATTGAATTTGGGTACGATCTGTACAGGATAGGTGGGAGCCTAAGAGACTTGAGCGCCAGCTTGAGAGGAGGCATCCTTGGGATACCACCCTGATCGTATCTAGGTTCTAACTTGGTACCGTGATCCGGTACGAGGACAGTGTCAGGTGGGCAGTTTGACTGGGGCGGTCGCCTCCTAAAGAGTAACGGAGGCGTCCCAAGGTTCCCTCAGAATGGTTGGAAATCATTCGAAGAGTGCAAAGGCAGAAGGGAGCTTGACTGCGAGACCTACAAGTCGAGCAGGGACGAAAGTCGGGCTTAGTGATCCGGTGGTACCGCATGGAAGGGCCATCGCTCAACGGATAAAAGCTACCCTGGGGATAACAGGCTTATCTCCCCCAAGAGTCCACATCGACGGGGAGGTTTGGCACCTCGATGTCGGCTCATCGCATCCTGGGGCTGAAGTAGGTCCCAAGGGTTGGGCTGTTCGCCCATTAAAGCGGTACGCGAGCTGGGTTCAGAACGTCGTGAGACAGTTCGGTCCCTATCTGTCGTGGGCGTAGGAAATTTGAGAGGAGCTGTCCTTAGTACGAGAGGACCGGGATGGACGTACCGCTGGTGTACCAGTTGTTCCGCCAGGAGCACCGCTGGGTAGCTATGTACGGAAGGGATAAGCGCTGAAAGCATCTAAGCGTGAAGCCCCCCTCAAGATGAGATTTCCCAATTAGTAAGACCCCTTGAAGACGACGAGGTAGATAGGTTGGGGGTGGAAGTGCAGTAATGCATGGAGCTGACCAATACTAATCGGTCGAGGGCTTATCCTAAGGATAGGACGCAATGGAGTTTCGGATCCAGTTTTCAGGGTGTAACACCTTGAAGAAAAGCGCATGGCTATTCATTCACACGATTAGTGATGAACCGAATACCCATACGGTAGAATTTGTTTTACAAATTCATGTTTGGTGGCGATAGCGGAGGGGTTCCACACGTACCCATCCCGAACACGACCGTTAAGCCCTCCAGCGCCGATGGTACTTGGACCGCAGGGTCCTGGGAGAGTAGGACGTCGCCAAGCAAATCCTTATGATTACTATTCCCTGATAGCTCAGTTGGTAGAGCACTCGACTGTTAATCGAGTTGTCACAGGTTCGAGTCCTGTTCGGGGAGCCTTTGCTCTCATAGCTCAGCAGGTAGAGTGCATCCATGGTAAGGATGAGGTCACCGGTTCGAACCCGGTTGAGAGCTTGTGTTAGGGCCCGTTGGTCAAGCGGTTAAGACACCTCCCTTTCACGGAGGTAACAGGGGTTCGATTCCCCTACGGGTCATAGGATAGTATGGAGGCTTAGCTCAGCTGGGAGAGCATCTGCCTTACAAGCAGAGGGTCGGGGGTTCGAGCCCCTCAGCCTCCACCATATTTCATCCTCTTACCTGGTTGAAATGTTGGGGAATTGTGAATCATATGCATATTGGGGATTAGCCAAGCGGTAAGGCAACGGACTTTGACTCCGTCATGCATAGGTTCAAATCCTATATCCCCAGCCATTAAGAGCCATTAGCTCAGTTGGTAGAGCACCTGACTTTTAATCAGGGTGTCGAAGGTTCGAGTCCTTCATGGCTCACCATTTTATTACATGCGCGTGTGGCGGAATTGGCAGACGCACTAGACTTAGGATCTAGCGTCTTTGACGTGGGGGTTCAAGTCCCTCCACGCGCATCTTGTTTTTGCGGACGTGGCTCAGCGGTAGAGCATCGCCTTGCCAAGGCGAGGGTCGCGGGTTCGATTCCCGTCGTCCGCTCCATATTTGCGCCCTTAGCTCAGCTGGATAGAGCGTTTGACTACGAATCAAAAGGCCGGGAGTTCGAATCTCTCAGGGCGCGCCATTTTTTAAAATTATATGTCGGGATGTAGCTCAGCTTGGTAGAGCACCTGGTTTGGGACCAGGGGGTCGCATGTTCAAATCGTGTCATCCCGATACTAATTTGCGGGTGTAGTTCAATGGTAGAACTTCAGCCTTCCAAGCTGATAGCGTGGGTTCGATTCCCATCACCCGCTTACTGATTACCTAGAAGCCGAGAGGCTTCTTTTTATTTTGTCCACATTATAAACGTTCTCTGTGTATAGGTTACTGCGAAAATCTCCTGTCATGCACAGTTGGGGATGACTTGTGCATATTGTACATAGGCTCCAGGTACTTTAACACCCAGATCCCGAATTCCCCCTCTAATGTATCCCTTTCTCCTGTAGTAAGGCTAATTTCGTGATCAAATCCCTTCAATATAGGAATCCTATGACCGTTAACGATACGGTTGCATGGGGATAACTCTAAGGCTGCTGTACGTAGTTGTACACAATGTATTCTATTTATGTGGGTATAGCTGAGTATGGATGAAAAAAACTGCTCTGAAATATTGAAATTATGGCTGTTTTGTGTATATCTTTGTGGATAGAAGCTTATTGGGGTTACTTTGTCAACAAATCATAAACATATGCACATAATGATGCATGATTTTTTGTTTTGAAAATCATGCTGTTTATAATACCTGTGCATAAAGTTTCATGTTTATCTAGACGATAAAAGTGATTTGGTTTATTAAATTTCATTTTTATGCATAAAAAACCAATATATTCTCAAAAAAAGTATTTAAAAAGCGTGACTTTTTACTGTAAATTTTGCAGCTTTTCACGCGTTTTTATTGTATGATGTTAAGAAAGTGTCAAATTTCGTGTGTATACGTACCTTTGCAACAAGGCTGTATTGGGTGTGAACAGATCAGATGGGGGGAAAAGCATGACTGAGCTTACGTTAACCGCTAACAAAAACCAATCCAACAATCTGCTACGGCGGGACGTTCGTTTTCTGGGGAATATTCTTGGTGAGGTTTTGGTTCATCAGGGTGGCAACGAACTTTTGGATATCGTGGAAAAGATACGTGAGACAAGTAAATCGTTACGTGCCGGGTATCAGCCGGAGTTGTATGAGAATTTCAAACAAATCGTTAGCGGACTGGATACGGACATTCGTCACCAGGTTATTCGCGCGTTTGCGATTTATTTTCAGTTAGTGAATATTGCCGAGCAAAATCATCGTATCCGCCGCAAACGGGACTATGAGCATTCTGCTGGTGAAGATGTTCAACGTGGTTCAATTGAAAGTTCTGTTCAGGAGCTTAAACAGGGTGGATTTTCGGCTGATGACGTTAGCAGTCTGTTGGAGGAGCTTTCACTGGAGCTGGTTATGACCGCACATCCTACAGAAGCCACGCGACGGGTGATATTGGACATTCACAAGCGCATTTCCGAGGACGTCATGCTGTTGGATAATCCTATGCTTACCTTGCGGGAGCGGGAACAGGTGCGGGAAAATCTGCTGAATGAAGTGATTACACTATGGCAGACAGACGAACTTCGTGATCGCAAACCGACTGTGTTAGACGAAGTGAGAAACGGGATGTATTATTTTCATGAGACTTTGTTTCATGTGTTGCCTGACGTATACCAAGAATTGGAACGATGTTTAGGCAAATATTATCCTGAGCAGAGATGGCATATTCCGACCTATTTGAGATTTGGCTCCTGGATCGGGGGGGACCGGGATGGCAACCCGTCTGTTACGGCTCATGTTACTTGGGAAACGTTACGTATGCAGCGTAAGCTGGCTTTGAGAGAATATCAGCACACGCTGAAGGAATTTATGGGTTATCTGAGCTTTAGCACTAGCATTATACGTGTCTCTGATGATTTGCTGGCTTCTATTGAGGAAGACCGAACCCATATTACGCTTAAAAAGATGGAAGTGTGGCATAACGAAAAAGAGCCTTACCGCATCAAGCTGGCCTACATGATAGCCAAGGTGAATAATATCCTGGATGAAAGCAAGCAGGGCACGAAGGAACGTTATAGCTCTGCTGAAGAGCTTATTGCGGATCTGAACGTTATTGACGACAGCCTGCGTCATCATTTTGCGGATTATGTGGCAGATACTTATATTCAAAAGATGATTCGTCAGGTAGAGCTGTTCGGCTTCCATACGGCTACGCTGGATGTACGTCAGCATAGTCAGGAGCATGAAAATGCAATGACTGAAATCCTCTCTAAAATGAATATTGTTGCGGATTATGGCAAGCTCCCTGAGGAAGAAAAAATAGACCTGCTGGAAAAGCTGCTGAACGAGCCTCGTCCGATTACGTCGCCGTATTTGAAATATAGCGACAGCACGCAGGAATGTCTTGATGTATATCGTACGATTTATCTGGCTCAGGAGGAATTCGGCAAGCAATCCATTACAAGCTACTTGATCAGTATGACTCAGGGAGCAAGCGACTTGCTGGAAGTTATGGTGCTGTCTAAAGAAGTGGGTCTGTTCCGTATCGAGAAAGATGGCACAGTCGTATGTACATTGCAATCCGTTCCTCTGTTTGAAACGATAGATGATCTGCATGCTGCCCCTAGTATTATGAAGAGGCTGCTGAACTTACCTGTATATCGCCAATCCGTAGCAGCAATGGATCAGCTTCAGGAGATCATGCTGGGATATTCAGATAGTAACAAGGACGGCGGTGTGGTGACGGCGAACTGGGAGCTTCGGGTTGCGATGAACAGCATTACGGAAGTGGTTAATGAGTTCGGCGTAAAAGTGAAGTTTTTCCACGGACGCGGGGGAGCACTGGGACGCGGAGGAATGCCGCTTAATCGCAGCATTTTGGCCCAACCTCCTCATACGATCGGAGGCGGCATCAAGATTACGGAGCAGGGTGAGGTACTCTCATCCAGATACTCGCTCAAGGGCATCGCTTATCGAAGCCTGGAACAGGCAACGTCAGCTCTGATTACCGCAGTGGCATATAACCGTTCCGGTAAGAAGGAAGTGTTCGAGGAGAGCTGGGAAGAGATTATTGCCCGTATTTCCGAGGTATCGCTGGAGAAGTATCAGGATTTGATTTTCCGCGACCCTGATTTCTTCACTTTCTTCAAGGAATCAACGCCATTGCCTGAGGTGGGCGAACTGAATATCGGCTCTCGTCCATCCAAACGTAAGAACAGTGAACGTTTTGAGGACTTGCGCGCTATTCCATGGGTTTTTGCATGGACGCAAAGCCGGTACTTGCTACCTGCTTGGTACGCGGCTGGAACAGGGCTGCAAAGCTTCTATCAGAACAATGAGGATAACCTCAAGGTGCTGCAAACGATGTTCAAGGAATCAGCTTTTTTCCGTTCCCTTATTGATACACTGCAAATGGCGATTGCGAAGGCGGATTTGCTGATTGCAGAGGAATATGCAGGGATGTCCGATAATGAAGAGGCTCGCCAGCGCATTTTCGGGCAAATTTCAGCGGAATTCAAGCTGACGTCCGAGCTGATTTTGAAAATAACAGGACAATCGGAAATTCTGGATGATGTGCCAGTAATTCAGGAGTCCATCCGGTTGCGTAATCCTTATGTCGATCCGTTAAGCTACTTGCAGGTTCAGTTGCTTAGTGAGCTACGCGAACTGCGTGACCAGAGCGGAGACGATACGGAGTTGCTGCGTGAGGTGCTGTTAACCATTAACGGAATCGCCGCAGGACTGAGAAACACGGGCTGATACAGCTTGGCGCATGAATACAGGCAATCGGGCGCTTATGGGTGCCCGATTGTGCTGTTTGCATGCATATGACGGAGCAGGAGTCCTATTGGTATCAACGCTACAGTTGATTTTCCGATAAAATTGAACTACGATGAATTATCATAACAATGTAATGAGCAACCCATCAGCAAGTCTGGGGGAGTATAGAGTGGATAATATGGAAAGCCGCTTGGTTAGGCTGGTGCAGAAAGGTGATCAGCGAGCTTTTGCGGAGTTAGTCGAGTTATATAAAGATCGGATTTTTCATCTTTCCTACCGGATGCTAGGTAATCGCCATGAGGCGGAGGATCTGGTGCAGGAAACTTTTTTGCGTGTATATCGTAATTTGGAAAAATATGATCATGGGCAGAAGTTTTCAACCTGGATTTACCGGATTGCGACGAATCTGTGCATTGATCGTCTGCGAAGGAGAAAGCCTACATATTCACTGGATGCTGAGATGAATGAGCAGGAAGGTGTGGATGGGTATGCAATGCTCGCTAGCGAAGAGCTTACACCCGAAGGGCGTACGCTGTTGTCCGAGACACAATCCTTGATTCATGATGCCATTGACAGTCTTCCAGACAAATACCGGACAATTATGGTTTTGCGTTACTTGCAGGAGCTTTCCTTGCAGGAAATTAGCGATGTGCTTAATCTTCCGGTCACTACCATTAAGACGAGGGTTCACAGAGGCCGGGATTTTCTACGCAAAAAATTGGAGCACAAGCTGTAAATCATGTGTTCAGGGTCTTGGAAAGTGCTCGCACAGATGTTTTTTGTGAAACATATTGCTCGTTGTAGCGTATGTAAAGTGAGCAAAGTTTCTAAGCCGGAGCATGTTATGTAGAGAAACACGGAAGAATATTAGAAAGGATTGGCTCATATGGATTGCAAACAAGCCGTCTCTTTTATGCATGACTATCTGGATGGCGACCTGTCCGAGCAGGATAAACAGGAGTTAGAGCATCACTTGTACACCTGCCCGGAATGCCGCATGCGTTTTAAAGAGCTGGAGCGGACGGATGCGATGCTTTATGGTACACGGCATCAAGTGCCGTGTGTATCGGATGAGCTGACACTTCGCATTATGAATGCTTTGCCGCCGCATAGAAGAGTGCCAATGGCGCCTATGCTGACTTGGGTGAAAAGACACCCGGCTGTTACGGCCGCAGCTTTCTTTCTTGTTATTATATGCTCAAGCATGGCAAGCTTTTCAACCACAGACCATCAATTGGTAGTCAAGGGAAGCCATCTGGATGAGGTTGTTATTCAAGGGAATACTGTGATCGTGCCTGAGGGTAAATCCATTGCTGGAGATTTGACCGTGCAAAATGGCAAGGCTCAGGTATATGGTGATGTGGAAGGAAATGTAACAGTGATTGACGGTTCTTACTATCAAGCATCCACAGCACATATTGCAGGACAAGTCAAAAGTATTGATCAAACCTTGGACTGGATTTGGTATAAAGTTACTGATTTGTTCGAGGGTACGTCCTCTCCATAAAAGAAGCTTGAACTGGCAAGAATGATATCGAGCGCCTCTTCCGCTGGAAAAGGCGCTTTTTTGTATATGAAGCTGGCTATTTGTACTGTATTTTACTGATTTTAGCGGTTCTTTTGTCATGCGGCTTGCAACGCGGGCCTTATCGTTATAACCTAGATAGAGAGAGCATACTGTGTACATATTACACTCACTCACTACAGAAAATTGCGGGGGCATGCGCATGTTGGATTATTTCGCGGACCTGACTTGGAAAGAGTCCATTAAAGATATTATCGACATTCTGATCGTAACCTATATTATGTATCAGCTTATTTTACTTGTTCGTGGAACGCGTGCAGTTCAATTGCTAAAAGGAATTCTGTTCCTGGTGGTCATTTGGGCGGTTAGCACTTGGTTTGATTTGTATACGCTCAAGTGGCTGATGAACCAGATGTTTACCTTTGGTGTGGTAGCTATTTTCATTATTTTTCAGCCTGAATTACGTCGTGCCCTTGAACAATTGGGGCGAGGCAAGCTGTTTGGGCGTTCGTCTGCGGATGATGAGGAGATAAACAAGTTAATCGGGGAAATGATTAAGGCGCTGAATTATTTATCACGTAGAAAAATAGGGGCTTTGGTCGTATTTGAACGCGAAACGGGGCTAAACGAATACACGGAGTCCGGTATCAAGACACAGGCAGTGGTCAGTTCCGAGCTGCTGATCAATATTTTTATTCCAAATACGCCTCTGCATGATGGTGCGGTCATTATTCAAAATAATCAGATTGCTTCTGCAGCCTGTTACTTACCACTGTCGGAAAATCCATTTATCAGCAAGGAACTGGGAACCCGTCACCGGGCAGCGATTGGGGTGAGTGAGGTAACGGATGCCGTAACTGTGGTGGTTTCAGAGGAGACAGGGCAAATTTCTTTGGCTATCAATGGGCAGGTCGTGCGCGATATTAAAGAAGAATCCTTAATATCCAAGCTGTATGAGGAGCTGCGGCCGACACCGACTTTGAAGGAAAAACGCGGCTCATTCTGGAATCGGAGGGGAGGCCGTGGAAATTCATGATGGACAAATGGATTAACAACAATACGATTTCTAAAATATTGGCACTCGCGGTTGCCGTCCTGCTGTGGGGAATGGTTCATCTGGATACAGGTACGCCTTCGTCCACGCTGACCGTTTCTTATGATAATAAAGTGATTGATAATGTAGGTATTCAGACCAGCGGTCTGGATGAGTCAAAATATGTATTATCTACAATGGATACTGACCATGTGAAGATGGAGGTTAGAGGACAGCGTTCCGTGCTAACTTCTTTTTTCGCAGATAATTACCAGGCCCAATTGGATTTAAGTGGGTTGGGAGCAGGCACCAAAACCTTGCCACTCGTAGCGAATCTGCCGAATGGCGTGGAGTTGGTATCTATGACTCCTAGTCGTGTGACAGTCACGATTGAGGAAAAGCAAACGAAATCATTTGATGTTTCTATTGTTTCCAAGGGTAAACCGGATACCGGCTTGCAGCTCGGAGAGCCTGTGGTTGCCCCTCAAACGGTGAAGGTCACCTTGCCTAAAAGCCAGTTGAGTACAGTGGTTGCGGTGCAGGGGGCTGTGGATACGGAGGGAATCTCGGAGAAGTTTGAACAGAAACGGGTGAAGCTGAAGGCTTACAACAAAAAGGGACAGGAACTTACAGGAGCGGTTATTGAGCCTTCCACAGTGTCTGTTGAAATCCCGGTAACCCAGCAAACGAAGTCCGTGCCTGTGAAAATTGTCTATTCCGGAGAGCTGCCGAACGGTCTGGCGCTTTCCAAAGTAAATGCAAATGTAAAAGAAGCGATCGTATACGCCTCGCAGGATGTTTTGAGCAGCCTTAGCTCCTATGTTACGGCTACACTCGATCTGAGCCAATTAACGGAAGCAGGGACCCACACAGTTCAAGCTAATTTGGCAGCGCCCGCCGGTTCTGATAAAATCGAGCCTGGCTCGATACAAATTCAGGTGACAGTTGTGCCATCTAATCAGGTGACCGATGCGGAGCGAACATTGTCAGGCATTCCGATTGTTGTGCAGGGGGCAGCAGACGGGACGACTTCGACGATTACAACGCCTGCAGACAAGACGATGGATGTTACCGTGAAGGGGCCGCAGGATATGATCAGCAATTTAACCAACGATGATATTAGTTTGGTTGCAGACGTAAGTGGTCTGGAGGCTGGTCAGCATGAGGTTGCTTTGAAGGTAGGCTTGCCCAAATACATTACGCAATCCGGAAACGCCAGCCAGCTAACGGCAACGGTGAACATTGAGAGCCCTTCAACGCCGGCTGTAACGAATCCGGGCAGTGGGAATGAATCAACCCCTTCCGGCAGCGGTAATAAGGGGCAGGAGAGGCCACAGGAGGGCCAGAGCGGTCAAGGCGGCTCCTCTGATGCGAAACCCGGGGACAATGCGGCTGCGGAGGATAAAACAAACCCTCATAACGGCGCAGATTCTTCTGCAAATGGAACCCCGGAGAGCGGTCAGCCATAACATGATTTATCTGTAGTAAATATTTAAGGTTCATTAGACAAAAAAGGGAGTCATTATACATGGGGAAATATTTTGGTACAGATGGTGTACGAGGCATTGCTAATCAGGAACTTACAGCAGAACTGGCATATAGCATTGGCCGTTGCGGCGGATATGTTTTAGCAGGGAATGTAGAAAAACCAACAGTTGTTATCGGTATGGATACACGGGTGTCCGGTCTGATGCTGGAATCGGCGCTTGTAGCCGGTTTGCTGTCTATTGGGGCTAATGTGGTTCGTCTGGGTATCGTTTCAACGCCGGGAGTCGCTTATCTTACACGTCAATTGAAAGCGGACGCTGGTGTAATGATCTCGGCTTCCCACAATCCGGTGGAAGACAACGGCATTAAGTTTTTTGGCGGCGACGGGTTTAAACTGACAGATGAAACGGAACTGAGAATCGAAGAGCTGATGGATGCCAAGGAGGATCAATTGCCTCGTCCAATTGGTGGCGGATTAGGTACGGTTGTTGTAGACGAGCATTCTCGCTACGATTATCTGGAGTTTTTGAAAACAACGATTAGCCATTCTTTTGAAGGGCTCAAAATCGTACTGGATTGTGCGAACGGAGCGGCTTATGAGCTGGCGCCGAAGCTTTTTGCGGAATTGGGAGCCGAAGTACACACCATCGGTGCGGAGCCAAACGGGCTGAATATCAACGATCATTGCGGTTCAACCCATCCTGAAAAGCTGAAAGAGGAAGTACGCCGCTTGAAAGCTGACATTGGTCTGGCCTTTGACGGCGATGCAGACCGTCTAATCGCGATTGATGAGAACGGCGAAGAGGTAGACGGCGACTATATCCTTTGTATCTGTGGGGATGCGCTGAACCGCGCTGGAAAGCTCAAGGACAGCACTATTGTATCGACTGTGATGAGTAATATTGGTTTTTACAAAGCAACGGAAAAACTGGCGCTCAAGACTGCAAAAACTGCAGTTGGTGACCGGTATGTGATGGAAGAAATGCGCCGGGGCGGCTTTAATCTGGGCGGTGAGCAGTCTGGTCACGTTATTTTCCTCGATTACAATACGACGGGCGACGGCATGTTGACCGGGATTCAACTGATGGATACCCTGAAAGCTTCCGGTAAAAAGATGAGTGAGCTGAAATCGCTCATGAAGCAGTATCCGCAAGTGCTAGTTAATGTGCGTGTACAGGACAAACGCAATTACGAGGGCAATCCTGCCATTGCAGAAGCGATTGAGCAGGTGGAACAGCAATTGGGTGATAATGGACGCGTATTGGTTCGTGCTTCCGGTACAGAATCGCTTATTCGTGTTATGGCTGAAGGGCCGGATAAGGATGAACTGGAGCAATTTGTAGGACAGATCGTAGATGTTGTAAAAAAAGAATTAGTTTAAAATTTTGTAAACGTCGGTTGCCTGTTCAAAGTAAGCAGGCGACCGCGTTTGAAGATATTATTTTTAATTGAATACTTACCAGAACTTGCAAATATGAATAAAGTGTCATTGCCAAATGATGCTGAGCTGAATATAATATAGGGATGTTGTGACTCAGAAAGAGAAAGCGAGGGTTGTAAGGTAATGTAATACAAGCGCCAGAGCTTGATTTTGCGCGGGGGAACTTGTTGGTGAGGCAGATCATTCAATTTGGATGATGTTGCTCACAGATGGGTTCACGGCAAAGCGAGCTGACGAGGTGAAGGTGTTCGAAACATTCGGCGGGGACCTTCCGGTGAGGCATCGACCCGTAAATCGGCAGCGGAAAATAAGCAGGCAACTGTTTACACAACGCACCGATAGATGCTTTTATTTTATAAACTAAATTATAAGATTCATTTCATGAATGTGCGGCCATCATCATTGGCGTGCGCGGTTTGGGAATTTCGTTACATTCGTGAAGAGATGCCTGTAATTTTCTATAGTTATCATTGACAACTTCATAGATGAATGAACTTTATTCCGCAATCTACCGCACACGTTAGTCCTGTGATGAGTCGTCCTGTGAAATGATGATCGGGAGGATAACGAATATGTGTGGCATTGTAGGATATATTGGTGATCAGAATACGCAAGAGGTATTGATTGATGGGTTGAAAAAGCTGGAGTACCGCGGTTATGACTCTGCGGGTATTGCCGTGTTTACAGATTCAGGACTGAAAGTAGCCAAGGCAAAAGGTCGTTTGGCGAATCTGGAAGCGAAGCTGGATGGTGCGCCGCTGGTAGGCCATGCAGGCATCGGGCATACACGTTGGGCAACACACGGTAAGCCTTCAGATGAAAACTCCCATCCACATTTGGATGAGAGTCAAAAGTTCTCCGTGGTTCATAACGGGATTATCGAGAACTATCTGGAGCTGAAAGAACAGCTGATCAGCGAAGGTCATACCTTTATTTCCGAAACGGATACGGAAGTTATTTCCCATCTGGTTGCACGTGAATATAAAGGAGATATCGTCAAAGCGGTACAAAAAGCAATTACCTTTATGCGCGGTGCCTTTGCACTGGGTGTGCTGACAGAGCACGAGCCTAATAAGCTGGTAGCTGTTCGTCAAGCTAGCCCGCTGGTTATTGGTGTGGGAGAAGGCGAAAACTTTATCGGTTCCGATATTCCGGCTATTCTGAAATATACACGCAATGTATTTATTTTGAACGATGGCGAAATGGCTGTTTTGACCAGTGATGCCGTCGAATTAATGACAATCGAAGGCCAATTTATTTCTCGGGAAATGATTCATGTCGAATGGGATGCTGTAACAGCGGAAAAAGGCGGCTATGAGCATTTCATGTTGAAAGAAATTCACGAACAGCCTAAGGCTTACCGTGACACGATGTTGGGCCGAATCGACAAAGAAACTAAAAAAGTTGTTCTTCCTGAGTTGAAGCTGACAGAAGAACAAATTAAAAATATTCGCAATATTCAAATCGTTGCTTGTGGTACAGCCTACAATGCTGGTTTGATTGGTCGTACGATTATTGAAAGCCTGGCTCGTATTCCGGTGGAAAACGACGTGGCTTCCGAGTATCGTTATCGTTCGCCAATCGTAACACCAGAGACACTGGTAATCGTAGTGAGTCAATCCGGTGAAACTGCCGATACGTTGGCAGCACTGCGTGAAGCACAAGCGAATGGCGCTCATGTACTAGCGATTACAAACGTAGTTGGTAGCTCCATTGCCCGCGATGCAGATGATGTGTTGGTTACACTGGCAGGACCGGAAATTGCCGTAGCCTCAACCAAAGCATATTCTTCGCAGTTGATTGCGTTTTATCTGTTTGGTCTGTATCTGGCTCAAGTACGTGGCACTCAAACGGATGAGCAAGTAGCTCATATGTTGGCTGCTATGGAATCACTGCCAGAGCAAGTAGAAGAAATGCTGGGCAAAGCAGACGCGATTAAAGCATACGCTGAGCAAATTGCCAGCCACAAGCACCTGTTCTTTATTGGTCGCGGTCAAGACTATGCTGTAGTACAGGAAGGTTCCCTGAAACTCAAGGAAATCTCCTACATTCATTCCGAGGCTTATGCGGCGGGTGAACTGAAGCATGGTACGCTGGCATTGATCGAAGATGGCATTCCGGTTATCGCTTTGGTAACACAGGAATCCGTGTTGGAGAAAACCGTGAGCAATATCAAGGAAGTGAAGGCACGTGGCGCAGATGTTCTTGCGATTACGTACGAAGAGCACGCTGTTGAGTTGTTGAAGTCCGTGGATCAGGTATTTGCAATTCCGAAGACACTTCCAATCCTGTCTGCTGCGATTTCGGTTGTATCTCTCCAACTGTTGGCTTACTACGCTTCCCTTGCACTGGGTCATGATGTTGACAAACCACGTAACCTGGCGAAAAGTGTAACGGTTGAGTAAGGGCAGTATATCGATATAAAGGCTGTCTGGTGATAAAAAAGTGTGGAACCAGTAAAAGATGTATGGAACCAATAAAAAAACTGTGGAACCAGTAAAAAAAGTCTGGAACTAGTCGTTTTACAAACATCAAGAAAGATCCCGATGATATATCGGGATCTTTTTAGCTTAGGAGGGCAATTATGTCTACAATAGGCCAACGAATTCGAACTATTAGAAAAACAAACAACTTAAATCAAATAAAGTTTGCAAATACAATTGGAATTTCTCAAGGAACGTTGAGTGAGTTGGAGCAAGATAAATACAGACCCTCTCTTGATATAATTATAGCAATTAAAGAAAACTTCAATTCCCATATAGAGTGGTTAATCTTTGGAGATACGCCTATATCAAAGAAACCTATTTTTAATTTAGCCATTGAAGCCCAGGAATTAGAACTTATTTCTTCGTTTCGAGAACTTACTAAAGAGGATAGAGATGAAATTATTGATTTTATAAAGCTGAAGATTATTCGGTACTGATCTTTCCCGGAAGCTTCTTATTAATATGTCTTAAAAATACTCATTTTAATTCAAGTACATAAATGCCACGAATTATCTGAATACGGATAATTCGTGGCATTTATGTACGACGGATTGTTGAGCCAAGTGCGACAGCTCTTCTGTAAATGATTCGTGAGCGGTTTTCCATCCCAAGTATTTTCGTGGGCGACGGTTGATCAGATGAAGTGAACGCTCCAATTCTTCATCCAAAATCTGAGCAAAGTCGGTGCTTTTTGGGAAAAACTCCCGAAGCAGGCCGTTGGCATTCTCGTTAGACCCTCGTTGCCAGGAAGAATAGGGGGCAGCGAAGTAGATCTGCAGATGGTGGACCGCTTCCAGGCTCGCGAATCAGGCAAACTCCTTGCCTGATTCGCCGTAACCGTTTGCTCATGGACTGATTCTCCAGTGTGAATGTGTTATGGTGCTCTATTCTACACGAATCAGGCCATGGGCCATTTTTTATTTATTTCCAGTGGGTGTCGCGCTTCATATTACAATCCGTCCAACAAATAAACTAGATTTAGTTAAATATTAATACTTTTTTACATTAATTATTGAGCTTAGACCAACCTTCTCACAAGCTCGGTTCATAAAGCAATAGAACAGCTCTATGGGCGTAAAACAATCCGGCGATCATTCGATTCATCATGCCAGGCTTCTGTTACTTCAGAGAGTGGGAATGTTTTTATTGGTGTGTTGAATCCGCCAGCAGGCATGGCATTAAGTAATTGTCCTGCACCTGCAACTAGCTCGCTCTTTGAAAGGCTACCAATGCCGCTACCAAGGATCTCTAGACCTGAACTACGGAGGGAACCTGCGGAAATCAGGATCGTCTCATCGGCAATGGAGCCAATCTGCACGTAACGAAGCCGTGGTTCTCCTGTACCTGAACCACGATCAGTGGTAGCTGCTGCAATTACTCGACTTGCAGGTTCTCCCCAAAGGTAATCAAGAACTACATCAACCTTCTCAGAAAAAGCTCGGAGCAACGCTTCATCAGCAAATTTGTCCAGAGGAATCTTAACGACGTTCGCCGGTAGTAGAGCTAATTTAGCTTTATCACGACCAGTGGCAATTATCTTGCTTGCGCCAAGATAATTGGCAATCTGAACAGCGAGTGCTCCTGCGGAACCAGTTGCACCGTTAATTAGTACAGTTTCTCCACGCTGAAACTTAGCACGGAGTGTAAGCGCAACCCAAGAGGAAAGCCCTGCCGTAACGACTGCAGCTGCGCGCTCATCAGTGACGCCATCAGGAACTGGTACCACAGAGCTTGCTGATACCAGTGTTTTTTTCGCCATGGAACCAAAAGGCTGCTTTGGGAATAAAAAGTACACACGTCGTCCATTCTCATCAGTGCCGACGCCATCAATCCCAGGTACAAAGCCAGTACCACCGGTACTCGTATAATGCTTACCAGCCGCAAGACTCTTAACAATCGGGCTCAGAGGAGCTGCATGAACATTGATCACTATTTCTCCAATACCTGTTTGTGGTTCTGGGTAATCCCCAAAGACTGGTGGGGAACCAAATTTATTTACAACTGCAGCCAACATTACAAATCCCCCCTTGAAAATATCTCGCAAAATCGAAAAATTGTCGGATGTGGCATTCAATAGGTCTTACGTAGTTCGCTCCTGCAGCACAAGGATTTGTACGCTATTCATGTCCGCCCTTCTGATGCTTTGATAAATGCACATCGACCAATGCATTCAACAATGTTACAACTGTGTCCAAATCGCTGACATTAAACAAGGAGGCGGTTTGTGAAGCATGGATCTTCCACCTTCCATCAATGGCGTTGTAGGTAATCAGACCGCTTTGTGTTAATGCGTATAGTTGCGAGCGTTTATGCATAGGATTGGGGCGAATCTCGATCAATTTTTTCTCAACCAGCAGATTGAGTTGCCTTTGAGCTGCCTGTCTAGTAACCCCCATTCTGGCGGCAACCTGTGGGGCTGTTAGTGGCTGATCAGCAAGCGCAAGGGCGCCCAGCATCTGCCATCGGGCACTGCTCAATCCCTCCAGTGCAGCAAACTCGTCCCCCCAATCTTTTAGGACACCATCGAGCCGAAATACTGCCAAAATGAGATCGGCCAACTTATCTGCCTTCTTATGGTCTAGTTCCATTTGAAACCTCCAACTAACAATACATTTGACAACATGTTACCAATATGAAAACATGTTGTCAAACCAATTAATTTATTAATAAACAAGGAGATGTTTTATGTCACTTCAATTACACCTTATAATTGTTCATTTTTCTAATTGTAATGCTGATTTTAGGAGTTGCTGCTTTGTGGATCTCAATTTGGAAACCAGTATTTTATAAAAAGCTAGCTAATTATTTATTAATAGGGGGATTCATATCGCTGGTTTTCTCTCTTATATCGGGTTTATCAGGTGTGGATTATGCTATACAGCATTTAAATGCGAGCAGGGAAATTATTAATATACATCAACGATTTGCTTTTTTTAGTATTTTATCTTTCGCCTTAGTTCTTGTACTCCTTTTTTTCCAAAGAAGAAAAACAACCGTCTTTCTAACTGGAATAGTATTGTTTCTATCTGTAATCAGCGTAGTATTGTTAACAATTACAGGACATTATGGCGGTCAGTTAGTTTATCAGTAATAGTACACAACTCACCTCGTATCTTGTAATCAGGCATTTAAAAATTATGGAATATTAATCAAATGATAGAGACGAACTGTGAGGTCATGGCATTCCAAAACAATTACAATAAGAATTATTTCATAATTGATATACAAAAAAATTGCAAAATCGAATGATATTTGTTATAATGACACCATCGAAGAAAATAGCGGATTGTAACTGTTAAATCAGGCAATACCGATCCTTAGTTAAAAGGAGGTATTGTCTTTTTCTATTGCATGAGGTGATAAGATGAACCTTAAAAAAGTGCTAAACAACAATGCAGTAATTGCAATGAAGGATGATCAGGAAGTTATCATTATCGGTCGAGGGATTGCCTATGGGAGAAGTATTGGTGATGTGCTTGATGATCGACTAATTGATAAAATATTTACCTTAGAAGACAAAGATGTAATGAATAAATTCAAAAGTTTAATTGTCGATATGCCAATAGAGTATATGAAGATAACAGAAGAAATTATCGCATATGCAAAAGTAAAGCTCGGCAAAAAAATAAATGACAGCATTTATATTCATTTAACTGATCATATTCATTTTGCTATAGAACGTTATAATATGGGATTACCTATTAATAACGGACTGCTTTGGGAAACTAAGCAACTATACAAAGAGGAATACGAAATTGGATTAGAAGCATTAAATATGATATGTGAACAATTTGGAGTATTACTTCCAGAGGATGAGGCGGGTTTTTTTGCTCTTCACATCGTAAATGCTGAATTGAATGAAGAAATGCCGGTTGTGAGAAAAATGACAAAGGTAATGCAAGAGATTTTAACAATAGTTAGATATCATTTCAGAATTGAGTTTGATGAGGATTCTTTATTGTTTTATCGATTCATTACGCACTTGAAATTTTTTGCACAACGTTTGGTCAAAGGAAACCATTATAACAGTTCCTCTGTTAAAAATTTATATGATGTAGTTAAGGAACAATTTCCAGAAGAATTTAAATGTGCACAAAAAATTAAAAAGTTTATTGAAAGCTCTTACACGTATCCTTTGATGGATGAAGAAATTCTTTACTTGACGATTCATATACAAAGAGTAGTTAAAGAAAATAAATAAATTGATTTTAGGGTTGTAACTTAACTGGCAAAGCCTAAATCAACATTCTTTTAAGGATGTTTGATTTAGGCTTTTCTTGTTAATTACTGGTAAGAGGATTTGTTAATATGGCTTTATAGTTTGAAATTATAAATGGTGGAATTATTTTAGGGGGGAAGTAAAATGGATTACGGTAAAGTAGCAAAGAACACGCTGGATTTCATTGGTGGAAAATCAAATTTACTTGAAGTAAATCATTGTATGACAAGATTAAGAATTAGAGTTGATAAACCATCAAAAGTGAAAAATGATGCAATTAAGTCTTTAGAAGCATTAGATGGGGTCCAAAAAGTAATAACAAGGGGGAACGATGTACAAGTTATTATAGGAACTGAAGTTCATGAAGTTTACGAAGAATTTTTGAAACTGAAAGAAAAAAATACTGAAAGCATTGAAGAAATGAATGTGAAAATTGAGGAAACAACGGAAGTGAATAATGAGGGGGATGGAAATAAAGAAGGCGCAAAAGGGCTACTCTCAAAATTCATTTCGACTATTTCAGAGTGTATTACACCCATATTGCCTGCTTTAGTTGCAAGTGGACTTTTTTCAGCTATATTTGCTGTCATAAGATCGTATGAGTTACTTGATCCTGCAACAACAACATATCAAATACTAGCTGCTTTTGCTTCTGCTCCACTTTACTTCTTACCTTTTTTCCTAGCTATGAGCAGTGCAAAGAGATTTAATGTTAACCCTTATATAAGCATGACTGTAGCAGCGTTATTGCTTTTTCCAAATCTAACAACATTGTTGGCTAGCGGGAATCCAATTGATTTCTTGGGGATTACTGTTAAACCAGTAACCTATGCTCAGTCACTCATTCCTATCTTGTTAATAGTTTGGGTTCAAAGTTTGATTGAGTCACGCTTGAATAAGATTATTCCGAATGCGCTAAAACTAATCCTGTTGCCTTTTTTAGAATTTGCGATTTTAGGAACTTTAGGTTTACTGCTGCTAGGTCCTATAGCTGGATTAATCACTGATGGAATTGCAGCTGTTCTAGTACCATTGTCAACCAGCTACCCTTGGCTGTTAACTACTATTTTGGGTGGTTTAAATGTAGTGATTGTTGGAGCAGGTATACATCACGGAATACTTCCTATTGCGATAACTAATTTTTCTCTATTTGGTTACGACAATGTCATCGGACCAGCGATGTTTGCTACAGTATTTGCTGTAGTTGGCAGCTGTTTTGGATTAGCTTTTAGAACTAAGAATAGTAAAACTAAAGAACTGTCTTATTCAACAGGGATTACAGCATTAATGGGTATCACTGAGCCAGCTATTTATAGTGTCCTGCTACTTAACAGAAAAGCATTAATTTCCACAATGATTGGTGGGGCTGCTGGCGGTTTAACAATGGGTCTTCTTGGGGTCAGAGTATGGGCACTTGGAAGTAAAGGTATACCGGGCTTGATTCTTTTGGTGGGCCCTGAGTTCTTATATGGATGCTTAGCTAATGTAGTTGCATTAGTGGTTGCCTTTGGTATCTCTTATAGTTTGGGTGATCAAAAAAAAGTAGTGAATAAGTAAGTAAGGCATTAACATACTGGGATAAAATCGATGTATTCCATCCCATAAAAATGTAATTTTTAAAGAATAAAACACAGAAAAGCGCTTAATTAGATCAATTATACGGAAATAACGGAGGTATTTAAAATGTCATTTAAAGAAGGCTTTTTGTGGGGGGGAGCTCTTGCTGCTAATCAATGTGAGGGAGCTTGGGATGTTGATGGGAAAGGTGTTAGTTGCGTAGATATTTGTACAATCGGAAGCAGCACGAAACCAAGGAGAATAACTCCTCAAATTGAGAAAGACACCTTCTATCCAAATCAAGAAGCAATAGACTTTTATCATAGATATAAGGAGGATATTGCACTTTTTGCAGAAATGGGATTTAAAATTTTGCGTCTTTCTATAGCTTGGACAAGGATTTTTCCTACAGGTGAAGAAATGGAGCCTAATGAAAAAGGTCTTGAATTTTATGATAATTTAATTGACGAGTGTCTAAAATATAATATTGAACCGTTGATTACCCTTTCTCACTATGAAATGCCATATGCCTTAACGCAAAAATATAATGGTTGGGCAAGCAGAGAAATGATTAATATTTTTATGAAATACTGTAATGTTTTGTTTACCCGTTTTAAAGGAAAAGTGAAGTATTGGTTGACTTTTAATGAAATTAATAGTGCAACTGGAACTCATGGCTCATTTCTTCCACAAGGGATTCTAAATGAAGGAAGCACTCATTTTAAAAATATGGTTGATATACCTCAATTGAGATATCAGGGCTTGCACCACCAATTTGTGGCGAGTGCTTTAGCAGTAAAATTGGCACATGAGATTGATGATAATTATAAGGTCGGGTGCATGCAACTCTTCGCTACTGCGTATCCTTTAACCTGTGATCCAGATGATATTGTTGAAACTCAGACAAGAAATCATATTAGAAATTGGTTCTGTGGTGATGTTCAAGTCAGAGGAAGCTATCCTAAATATATGGACAGATTCTTTATTGAAAACAATATAAAAATTGAAATGCAGGAAGACGATTTAAGAATATTAAAAGAAGGCACTGCAGACTTCTATAGCTTTTCCTACTATATGTCTATCTGTTATAGTTCGAAACCAGACCAGGAACAGGTAGAAGCTAACATGTTAAAAGGATTAAAAAATCCTTACTTGAAAGCAAGTGACTGGGGTTGGCAAATTGACCCTAAGGGACTACGTTATAGTTTAAACGAGATTTACGATAGATATCAAATTCCCCTGATGTTAGTAGAAAACGGATTGGGAGCATATGATGAAATCGACCAAAATGGGAAAATAGAAGATGATTATCGTATTGAGTATTTGAGACAACATGTAGAGCAAATGAAAGAAGCGGTAAATGATGGAGTTGATTTGATCGCTTATACTCCTTGGGGATGTATTGACATAGTTAGTGCATTCACTGGTGAAATGTCTAAACGTTATGGATTTATCTATGTCGATAAGCAAAATGATGGTAGTGGTACATTAGATCGCTATAAGAAAAAATCTTTTGACTGGTATAAAAAAGTAATCGCAACTAATGGGGAAAGTCTTTAGAAATTCATGGTTTTAGATTTATTCCCTGGCAGGATGCAGCTTATGACATCATCAAATTAAATAAGAATATTTTTAATTATTATGGAGGTAAATTATGTTTGGATTTAAAAATAAAAAAACTCCTAAAGAGGTATTAATTGCTTCCCCCCTAATAGGTAAGGTTTTAGCTATTGAAGAAGTAGACGATGATGCATTTTCTAGTAAAGCCTTGGGGGAGGGAATAGCAATCATCCCTTCGGAAGGAAAAATAATGGCTCCATTTGATGGAACATTAGCCCATATCATGGAGAAGAGTAAACATGCTTTACTTCTAGAAGATGAGTCGGGAATACAGATTTTAATTCACGTGGGTATAAACACAGTTTCACTAAAAGGTAATGGTTTCGCAAGTCATGTTGCTTCAGGTGAAAAAGTGAAAAAGGGTCAATTGTTGCTTGAGTTTGATATTGAACAAATTCAAAAGGCGGGTTGTTCTGTAATTACACCCATTGTAATACCAAATGGCCAAGATTCAATAAAAAATGTTGAAATATTACAAAATCCTGGAGAAGATTCGAGGCTAGAACGAGATTTAATCCGAGTTCTTGTATGACTTTGAGAATTAATCCGTTTTGAAAACTACTTTTCTAACTAGAACCATTGCCGGTCTCTTAGAGACCGGTTTTTTTATGAAAATTATAATATGAGTTAAACTTAAGAGCCCGTTTATTTCATACAATACGCAGCTTTCTTGAGTTCTTGGTTCAGGTAGTGACGGATAATCGGTTTCATTTAAGTATTGTAGCATTATTTCACTTCAGTAATTGCAGGTAACGTGATCGTGAAAATTGAACCTTGCTCAGGTACACTGCTCACCTCAATATTTCCTCTGCTCAAGCTGATGATGCGGGCAACCAGAGGCAGGCCAAGACCGTTGCCTTCGGCAGATCGGGCAGGATCACCTTGATAAAATTTTTCGAAAATATGCTTGAGTACACTAGGAGGCATTCCTATTCCTGTGTCAGATATGACTATCGAAATCCACGGGCTGTTAAGATGGAGAGAAACCGAGATTTCACCACATTCGGGGGTGAATTTGATCGCATTGCCAAGCACGTTGAGCCACACCTGCATCATAAGCTCTTCATTTCCATAATAGTATAGTTTGTCTAACTCAATGTTGAGATCTATCTGCTTGGGTGCCCAAAGTGGTTCAAGTAGTAGCAGCGCCTGCCGAAGTTGCTCGTCCAGCCGATATTCCTTCTGTTCTGTGAGCATCTCCTGGTTTTCGAGTTTGGATATTTTGAGGATGTTGCCGGACAGTGTAGACAACTGTCGGGCACTGTCAATAATCAAACCGGTATATTCGTTATGCTCTTCTTTGCTGAGATTGTCTTCCTGCAAAAGAGTGGCATATCCCTCGATAGCAGCAATGGGCGTCTTAAATTCATGGGACACGTTGACTACAAAATCATTGCGAAGGGTCTCGATGCTACGCAGCTCCTGAACCATAATATTGAAGTGGTGAGCCACTTCACTAATCTCATTGATCTTGTGGGATTCGTTCAAATGAATATTGAAGTTGCCGTTGGCAATTTCTTTAACTGCCTTGCTAAAGTCTGTAATGGGTAATAATATTTTTCGGCCGACCATCACTGAGAGGGTTGTTCCAATGACCAGACAAAACAAAACAATAATCAAAATAGGTTGCGTTGAAAGGCTATAGCCTGCTCGAATAAATAGATAAGCAAAGGTAGACATAGTCAAAATAAAAGACAGAATAATTACAAAAACCAGCGATACAACATACCACCATAAGCCTCGATTTTTTTGATGTTTGATCACAGTCTCACCGCCTTATAGCCCAGTCCTCTTACCGTGACAATTTCAAAGTCAGTATTCTCTTTGAAACGTTCACGCAAGCGGTTAATATGAACAACCACCGTGTGTTCGTCAGTTTCAGAATCCATCCCCCATATTTCATCCATAAGCTGCTGTTTGGTAAAGATTTTGTTTGGATATGACATCATTTTGTAGAGAAGATAGAATTCCTTTTGAGGGAGAAGGAGGCTCTCTTGTTCATGAATAACGGTTAAAGCGTCATAATCTAATACTGTTTTACCCCATTCGATCTTGCGTTCGTTAATAATTTTTGCCCGGCGGAGCAGCGCCCCCACACGAAGAATCATTTCATTTACATTGATTGGTTTGACCATATAATCATCGATTCCGGCGAGAAATCCCTGCTGCTTGTCACTGAAATTCTCACGTGCAGTTACCATAAGAATGGGGAGTTCCTGATTGTTATCTCTAAGCGTCTGAGTTAATTCGAAGCCATCCATATGAGGCATCATAATATCGCAAATCATCAAATCGATAAATTCTTTATCGAGTGCAGCCAACGCATTTTCGCCGTTCACTGCCGGTATGGCGCGGTATCCATTCCTAGTTAGGACGGTACAGAAGAGCTGGCGTAGTTTATTGTCATCCTCAACAACAAGTACAGTAAACATAAAGTTTCCTCCTAAGCTTTTCATTGTATTCAATAATGTATAGATTGTTAAAGTATAACTCAAAAAGATCAAGTGAATCTCAACTACTGTAGTTGAGGTTTAGTTTATATTTGATGTTTATAATGAGGACAGCAAAACAAGATTAGAGATAAAAGATTACTCTATGGAAAGGGAGACTAGAATGGATGCTGCAATTGAAAAACAGTGAAGAATGGAAAATGCTATTAATTGAGCAAGTAAGCATTGACCTAGGCTTAAGGCATCTAACCATCACCTCAGAGGGAGACAACCTAGCAGAACCAAAAAGGCTACATTCTATGTACGCAATCTATAAGAGGATATTTAGTGACGGAACAGGATAAATTAGATAGAAAAATTAACGTTCTTTATAAACAACATTTGATGAGGAGAGTTATAAAAAATGGAAAAAGTGTGGAGTAAAATTAATATTGGTAAACTGGAATTACCGCATCGTTTGGCGATGGCGCCAATGACACGTTGTAGAGCGAATGAAGATGGTACTCCGGGAGAACTAGCATCCCTTTATTATGCTCAAAGAGCATCAATGGGACTCATTATTACTGAAGGTACACAACCTTCTGATGATGCTCAAGGTTACTTACTGTCACCTGGGATTTATACTGACAAGCATATTGAAGGTTGGAAAAAAGTTACGAATGCAGTGCATAAAGCTGGTGGATTTATTTATATTCAAGTGATGCATGCCGGTCGTATGTCACACCCCGACAATACACCACATCATCGTCAACCCGTTGCACCATCTGCAATTGCACCAGGTGAAGAAATGCATACCGCTACAGGAAAGAAGGAAATCCCGGTTCCACGGGAATTAAGTAAAGCAGAGATCCAGACGACAATTGCAGACTTCCGAAAAGCAGCTGCTGCAGCTATTGAAGCGGGAGCTGATGGTGTTGAAATTCATGGAGCCAATGGTTATCTGATTAATCAATTTATCGGAGAAAATTCAAATACACGGACGGATGAATACGGAGGATCTGTAGAAAATCGTGCTCGTTTTGCGATTGAAGTAACGAAAGCAATCGTCGAAGAAATTGGAGCGGAAAGAACAGGCTTCCGCATTTCGCCAGGGGTACCTCTCGGTGGAATTCAAGATGGTGAACAAGGTCCTGAAGTTTATCGCTACCTTGTAAAAGAATTGGCTAAATTGGATTTGGCTTACCTTCATATCATGCATATTGGAAACGAACAACTGCTCCAAGAAATTCGTTCAATCTGGAAGAATCCATTGTTAGTGAATCGGGCTGGAGGTGCTCTGGAAGATCGTATTGTGGATATTGATGGTGGCTTAGCTGATATGATACCAGTTGGTGTATGGTCATTATCCAATCCAGATTTGGTTGAACGGCTTAAAGCGGGGGCTTCATTAAATGCAGCAGATCCTGCAACATTTTATGGTGGTGTCGGAAGTAAGGGTTATACGGATTATCCTACGCGGAAAGAATTAGAATCTCAAGAGAAATAACCATATATAGTAAAAAGTTTAATGCAACTGGAAATTGTACGCCATAGTTATCTAATACTCAGAATCGCGCCTCACCGAGGTAGGCGCTCAAATCTCAAATCGGAGGGAAAAAGACAATGAGCAATTCAAAAATATTTCCAACACTTTCTACGGCTGAGAGGGACCGGCGATGGGAGCGGACGCGATCATTCATGCGCGAGCAGGGTCTCAGCGCGTTGGTCGGCATTGGAGGTTTCAACACCAACCGCCTCCAGCCATATCTTGCCAATACTAACGGCGCCGGTGGCGCGGTGGTATTCCCGCTTGACTCTGCGCCCGTCTATCTCGGAGTTGGCTGGGACGTCGGCATCAATTTCGACAATGCGCGGCGTGGGATTGAGCCGTGGATAAAGGACACGCGGGCGAGCTTCGATCCGATCGGTTCGGTAGGTGAAGTGCTCGAGGAACGCGGCTTGAAAAAGGCCCGCATAGGGGTGTTTGGCTTGACCTCCGCCTTCATTCCGATTGGTGGTTCCTCGACATTCCCGGAAGGCTCTCGCCTCATGGAAGTGCTCCAAGGTGCGGAGATCGTCGATGTGACAACTGAATTCGGTCTGACGATGCTGAAGAAAAGCACAGAGGAACTGGCGTTGGTTCGCCACGCGGCAAAGGCGTGTGAACGCGCGGCGAAAGCCCTGGTTGACGAGTGTCGCGTTGGCGCGCTCGAACCCGATCTTTATGCAGCGGTGGGTGATGCTCTCGCCAGAGAAGGGTGCGACACCTCGACGTTCACTCTGCTGATGACGGTCGAGCCCGAAGCGATGGGCTTCATGGGCGGGCATCAGTGGTTCTATCCGCAGCGCCAGCCAAAAGCGCTGGAGATTGGCGATGTAGTCGAGGCCGAGATATTTGCCTGGTATGGCGGCCAGGACAGTCAAGCGCAGATCAGTATCGTCATCGGTGAACCCGATGCCGAACGCCTGCACCTTGCGGATGTGGCACGTCGTTCCTATGAGGCTGGTGTCGCGCAAATCCGCCCCGGAGTACCATTTGCGTCGGTCTGGAAGGCCATGCGTCAAGTTATTCTCGATGCGGGATGCTGGGTCGGAAGCCCCGTCTTGCACAGCCTGTCCCCCGTGCTTCTTGTAGGAGAGATGAACGCGGGTCTGATGGAAGCCAACGTCCATCCTTCTTTCAAGGCTCCCGCTTTCGTCCCCGGCTATAATGATGAAGCGCTGGTTCTAGAGGAAGGCATGGTGCTGGCAGTCGAGCCTTGCGCCGCCCTGGGTTACAAGAAGGCACTGTCCGGGGGCGCTGTTATCGTGACGCGCGACGGCTCAGAAGAGCTCAACTCACTGCCGGTCCATATGCAGGTAGTCCGATAAGCGGCGATGTGCCCGGCGCACGCAGCTGGATATTTTCGCGAAAAGATGGGCCATGTGGGCTGCAGTCGTCAGTTGCGGCGGATCGTCCGCAACCGGTGGCCTGGCTCGCACGCGATCTGGGTGCCAACCGCCAGAACGTGTAGCGCATCGTCAACGACTTGGCGAGCGGAAAGGGAGGCGCCGGCAACATGTAACATTAGGTGCGCGGCGCTTGGAAACGGAATTATACCTTTCCAATAGAGACGGGTGTAGGAAATATCATCCTCGTATCATCAACGGAAGTTGGACAGGATAATTCGGTATAGAATGTGTACTAGTCGAATTTGCATACCCTATTCGATATTATATTATTCACACTGTTCATAGAATGCCACAATGTTCGATTTGTTGGTATTATCACTTCACACTTAGCGACGCTATTTCTGGAAGTTACTTCAAGGAAGTTGAAGCCGACCTGCTTGAAGTTAAGGTAGTGTTCGACCTCACGAAGTCAAGTGCAGACTTGGTAGGCTTGAAGTTTCGTGGAACAGATCGAGAAGAAACGGTTATCACATATTCTATTCCGGAGCAGAAACTTATGCTTAATTGTTCTAAATTCAGGTAAGAAGACAGATGGAGTACGTCAAACAGCCTTCAATGCATACCAAACTTGATAAAAGTCTAGATATCCATTAAATTATATGCACGTGCATGCTTTTTTACTTTGCAGTTTTGTTTTAGTTTGTTCCGCGTTTTATCTTCAGGTGTGATCTCTTCAGAATGGAAAGATAAAGCAAGATGTAAACTATGTATTAGATGAATTGAATGCAGTCGCTATTGATGAGAAAGACTGACTAAAAACGAAATAAGATTGATTTAAGGTTCGAGATTCTTAATTGAAAGGAAAGATATTATAAAAGTCCTGTTTGTTGTCGCTCATCGTAGAAATGAGTATAACTAATCGATTTGCTGAAGGACTAACAGTAGCTGCCGAGGATCGTATTGGTCCGCATCTGAAAGAGATCGAAAAATGGGCAGATTTCACGATTTCAGCTGATTTTAATGAGGAGTATCCAATTTCTGGTTGGCGGCAAGTGAAAAGTAATTTCCAAGCAATTCATCAGTTTCTTTCATAAACATGAATCGAAATTTATTGCTCGTGGCAATGCCTTGAATTGGCTATGTCTCGAGCAATTTGTTTATAATAAGAACTTTTATGAATTATTATCAGGTATGATATTGGTTTTGACCGTTCCGTTTAAGCTTGATACAATAGCATAAACTATGTGATACTACTTTAGTATAGATTGGGTGGTTCAAAAATTGCAAAATAAAAATGATCTTTTAGATATATGGTTGTCTTTGTCTCATATATATTCCAATGTTACTGACAAATTGGAACAAGCTCTGCAACAACAATATGATTTATCATTAAAGGAGTTTTATGTATTGAATTTTATATCCAAGTCGGAGGATAAAGAATTACGATTACAGAAACTTCAGGAAATGGTGGGTTTAAGTCAAAGTGCGACCTCGAGACTCGTAGTAAGAATGGAAGCCAAGAACTGTGGCGCGCTGGAAAGACATATATGCGAGGATGATCGCCGAGGTATTTATACTCGGATTACGGAATTGGGCGAAAATAAATTCCAGCGTGCTCTACAAACTTTCAACCAGGTTCTACAATCAGAACTTCAAAATAAAGGTTTGAAATCTGAATTTCATAACGTTATCCAAAAATTGCTTTAAGATTGCTTACCTGCGTTGCCATATCATACTTCAGATTCTTAATATATCTTTTGTTATGTGAAAGGCACTCTACAGAAGGTTAGAGGGGTGTCTTTTTTAGTTCCTTGCACGCTTCATTAAATTTCTTTGTGAATAATTCGTATTGTCAGAACGAATTATCTGAATACTGCACAGGTGAAAATGAAAACACGCAAATTCATATGAATGCACATTCATTTATTAGGATCTCTTGCAAAATAACAAAACCAACGATCAGAGCTATAAAATAAAACAAAAATTTTATATATTTGGTGATGAATATGGTGAAAAAGTTAGATAAGACCAACGTAATGCGAATCCTTGATCAGGAGGAAATCAACTATGATTATTACTACTTTGATCATAAAACGCTTAATATTTTTGATGTGGCAAATTCCTACGGACAGGATCTCGCTATGGTGTTTAAGACACTTGTGACATCTGGTCGTTCGAAAGTACATTATGTTTTTATGGTACCTGTTGAGAAGGAGCTTGATCTAAAAAAAGCTGCAAAGGTGACGGGGGAAAAAACACTAGAGATGATTCCTCAGAAGGAGCTACTGCCCTTGACGGGGTATGTTCACGGGGGCTGTTCACCGATCGGAATGAAAAAGCAGTTCAAGACCTTTATTGACCATATCGCTGTAAATTATGAGACTATTTATTTTTCAGGTGGGCGAGTAGGATGTCAGGTGCAACTGGCGTTAAGTGATTTACAAAAGATCATTCCTGTGACACCTGCGAACATAATGAGGGAAGTGTAAATATTAGATGTAAATGCCATGCTTAAGTTTGATCCCATTACTATGCGCTCCGATATGTTATAAATCCTTGAACGGTTGTTTAAAATGAAATCTACCCAATTTCCGCACCTCCGATTTATACATTTTCATAAATTAATCCACGTATATTTTATTAGAACAAACCAATAATGTTTAATGTTTGTTCTATACGATGTGATCTGCAGCAAATGTAATCAGTTAGGCAGAAATAATGGTGTTCTATTGTCACAGACTTGACAACATCTGATTTTTCCATTAAATTAAATGCATGCGCATGCTTTTGATTTTGTGGCGTGCTAGATATTAGTTATTGGGTAATTATCTAAAACAAGAGGGGAGTTTTGAAAATGCAATATGTTAAAGACAAAGTCATTATTATAACAGGTGCTTCAAGTGGAATAGGTGAGGCGACGGCTTTGTATCTGGCAAAAAATGGTGCAACGGTTGTCCTCGCAGCAAGAAATGAAGGTAAATTGAGATCCTTGACTGAACGGATCAAAAATGAGGGTGGTAACGCGTTCTATAAAGCAACCGATGTCACTGTCAATGATGAAGTACAGTCTTTGGTGAGTTTCACCATAGACCACTTGGGTCGCGTCGACACATTGATCAATTGTGCTGGTTACATGCTATTCTCCCTGTGGGATAACGCCCATGTGGAAGAGTGGGAAAAGATGATTGACCTTAACATCAAAGGGACGTTATATGGAATTGCAGCCGTATTGCCTCAAATGAAAAAACAGGGACAAGGCCAGATTATCAATGTTGGGTCCATTGCAGGCCATGCGGTAGGGGAAGGTCATGGCGTCTACAGTGCAACTAAATATGCAATGCGGGCGATTACAGAAAGTCTTCGTAAAGAAGTGTCCGTCAAACACAATATTCAAGCGGTTCTGGTATCCCCAGGGGTTATCGCAACGAACTGGCAGAGTACAGTAACGGATCAGGATGTCAAAACGGTATTGGAAGATTTGAATAACGTCGCCATTGATGTTGAATATGTGGCTGAAACCATTGGTTTTGTCGTAAACAAGCCCGCAAATGTTATGATCAATGACGTCATTGTAGCCCCTACAGCCCAAGAATGGTAAGATTCAAGTTCTGTAATTTGTGTTGACAGAAATCAAAATCTTGTGACGAGGGGTGACCGGGCATGAAAGTTTTGGTAGTGGGATCAAATGGACAAATCGGACAGCGCCTGATCCAACTTTTGAAGGAAAACAAAGAGCACACAGTTCGGGCGATGGTACGAAAAAAAGAACAAGCCGATGCATATGAAAAGCAGGGCATCGAAACAGTTCTTGCAGACTTGGAAGGGACGGTCGACTCCATTACAGAAGCCGCCAAGGGCTGTGATGCCATTGTGTTTACGGCTGGCTCGGGTGGAAAAACGGGAGACGATAAAACGCTATTGATTGATCTGGATGGTGCTGGAAAAACAATTGAAGCGGCCGAAAAAGCAGGCATTGACAGATTTATCATGGTCAGTGCAATTCAGGCGAATAACCGGGAGAATTGGCACGATAATATCCTTCCGTATTATGCAGCGAAGCATTATGCAGACAGAGTGCTGGAAAGTAGCAGGTTGACCTACACTATTATACGTCCAGGAATTCTTTTGAATGAACCAGGAACGGGAAAAGTGTCTGCTGCTGAGAATATCACCTATGGCAGTATCCCTCGTGAAGATGTAGCTCATGCCATTTTGGCTGCTTTGGATGAGAAGCATACCTATAAACGTGCATTCGATCTGATTACTGGTGACGATTTGATTGCCGATGCATTGAAAAAAGTCTGAAAAAGAGGTTACGGTATGAATCCGAAATATAAAGAGTTATTGGCACCATTCACATTAAATAACGGAGTCACTTTGAAAAACAGGGTAGTTATGGCTCCGATGACCACATGGTCAGGCAATGCTGATTTTACTATATCGGATGAAGAGGTGACCTACTATAATAATCGTGTTAATGGAGTAGGGCTTGTGATAACGGGCTGTACGCATATTACAGCAAACGGAATCGGATTTACGGATGAATTCGCGGGTTTTGATGACAAATTCATCCCCAGCTTGCGGAAATTAGCCAGTGCTGCCCAACGAGGGGGAGCACCTGCGATACTGCAAATATTTCATGCAGGAAATAAAGCGATTCCTGAACTTATACCTGATCGTGACCTTGTGAGTGCCAGTGCGGTACAAGGTAGTCCGTTTGGGAAAACGCCGCGAGCGCTTTCGCATGAAGAAATTATGAGTATGATTAAAGCGTTTGGTGAGACAACGAGACGGGCCATCGAAGCAGGCTTTGACGGAGTTGAAATTCATGGGGCGCATGGATTTTTGATTCAAAATTTTCTGTCTCCGTATTTCAATCAGCGGACTGACCAATGGGGAGATACGCTTGAAAATCGTCTTCGCTTTCCGCTTGAGGTAGTTCGGGAAGTGGAGCAAGTCATCAAAAAATATGCGGAGAAGCCGTTTATTTTGGGTTACAGATTTTCACCTGAGGAACGTTCCCAGCCGGGTGGGTTGAGAATGGAAGAGGCATATGTCCTTATTGATCGACTTGCGGAACAGAAAGTGGATTATATTCATGCTTCATTAGATCATGTACTCTCGAGCCCGGTAGAGACACAAAGTGAGAAAACTCGTCTTGAATTAATTGCAGAGTATGTGGACGGCAGGGTGCCTCTTATTGTCGCGGGTTCCATTATTGAACCGTCTCTTGCTGCAAAAGCATTGGAGTCAGGTGTATCTTTAATCGCTATTGGCCGAGGTTTGATTATGAATCCGAATTGGGTCGAATTGGTTGAGAGTGGACAAGAAGATCAGATTGAATCAGGAGTGAAAACTTCAAAATTGAGTCAACTTCAGATTCCTTCGAAATTATGGAATATTATTCAGACTTCTCAGGGATGGATACCATTTAGTAAGTAAAGCTTCGGCTTTTTCTGTATTCTTTTGAGATTAGAGATTTGCTGAAACGATTGGTTTTGTTGTGAACAAGCCAGCCAATGTGCTGATCAATGATGTCATTGTGTAATCTACAGCTCAAGAACGGTGATTCTACTATATTTCTCGATCCTGTGGTTTATTCTTTCTTATGATCAGGTGATAACCGACATTATAAGATCAATGATTAGTGATATTCTCAATTGAAAGGAAAGCTTATAATGAAAGTACTTATTGTTACCGCACATCCTAGAAGCGACTCGCTTACGATGAGTATAACTCATCGGTTTGCTGAGGGACTGACTGCAGCTGGACATGAATACGATACAGCAGATTTATATCGAGAGGCCTTCAATCCAGTATTACTACCCCAAGATGAACCGGACTGGAATAATGAATCCAAATTATACTCTGATGAAGTCCTAAGTGAGATGGAAAGGATTAAGTCATCGGACGCGATGGTGTTTATATTCCCGGTTTGGTGGTATAGTTTTCCTGCTATAATGAAAGGCTATATTGATCGAGTGTGGAACCTAGGTTTTGCATATGGAGAAATAAAACTGCCCGTCAACAAAATAAGATGGATTGCACTGGTCGGTGATACGCAATCCCATTTTAGAAAAAGGGACTATGATACCATGATGGAGAAGTATATGAACATTGGCATGGCTGAATATGTGGGAGTCAAGGATTCTCAGGTACACTTTATGTATAATACACTTGGGGAGTTTGAAGATAACCAAGAAACGAATTTAGATTCACTCTACAACAACTTACTTGATGAAGCCTACAATATAGGCTATACATTATAACGTCTAAAGAATCTAAAACGTGACTCAGACCAGGTCAAGGAGTTATTAAAAATTAAAAGGTGTACTGTAAATCAATGCAATAAACATGCATGAACATACAAATTGTATATTGAAAAGGAGAAAGAGCGCTATGAGCAGAACTGCCATAAGAGACTATGAAGAAATCGTAGAGACGTTGAAAGGTTATATTGAGGGTAACATTTCAGGCAATAGTGATGTCATGAAATCCACTTTTCATGACGATGCAATCATGTATGGATACACGAATGATGGAAATCTAAGTGCGGGATCTATTCAGAATCTGTACGATGTAATCGATCAGTTAGGTCCGGCCAAAGATCTGGAATACCGTATTGATGTTTTGGATGTTGCGGTGACTGTTGCAGTCGTCCGTATTATCTTGGAGGCCCCAGGAGCAGTATATACGGATTACCATACAATGCTGAAATTAGATGGCAAGTGGAAAGTGGTTTCGAAGCTGTTTCACCAATATTAATTAACTATACGCACAAGGGAAGCATGGATCACATGTTTGATGATCCATGCTTTTTTATCTCTGTGATGATAAACGTTTTGGTCATGAAATATAGCTATAAATACTCCGGTATGTTATTCTTCACTGATTCACTATGGATACTGTAACAACCTAATTATGTATAACTACAGTAGGTGAACTTAATGTCTACACCATCAACCAATGAACTTCTCGATCATTGGTTAACCCTTATAGACTTACAAACGGGCATTAACAACAAGTTAGAACAAGCCCAAATTAATGGCTAGTGGAATAGTTACAACACAACAAGGAGCGGATCTACTATGCCAGGAAAAAGACGTACATTTACAGACGAGTTCAAGAGACAAATGGTTCAACTATATGAGAATGGAAAATCAAGAGCAGATATTGTGGAGGAATACGAATTAAGTGCATCTGCCTTAGATCGTTGGATTAAACAAGCTCAAACCTCAGGCTCATTCGCAGAGAAGGATAATCGTCCTCCTGAAGAGAACGAACTCATTACACTGCGAAAAGAGAATCAGCGACTTAAAATGGAAAACGACATTTTAAAGCAAGCCGCACCGATCATGGGACGAAAGTAAATGTAATTCACCAGAATAAACACAAATACTCGGTATCAGCCATGTGCGACGTCCTGAAACTCCCTAGAAGCACCTATTATTATGAAGAGAGCAAGGTCGGAGCTACATCGGAGGATGATGAGCTTTCCTCTAGGATTGAGGAATTGTCAGATTGAGCGTTCCTTGAGCATGAAAGGATGCCCCTATGACAATGCTGTTTCGGAAGTCACTTTTAAAATTTTCAAAACGGAGTTTGTGAAGAAACGTCATTTTGAAAGCCTATAGCTGAGCTAACTACAGAGTTACATGACTACGTGCACTGGTTTAAACATATCCGGATTCATGGATCTCTGCATTACTTGAGTCCGGCTGAATTCAAACAGAGACATCACAAAAAAGCTGTCTAGTTTAGTGTTGACAATCCATATTTTCATTTACTCGTCCTTAGCTATAGAAAATGAAAATGTAATGTATAGCATTAAAGTACACTTTAATGCTATACATTACTAGCCCGTTCTCATATTTTTATTTTATCATTGTTCATTTGTGCTTCCATCACATCGTATAGAGCTAATTTATAATTGATTTTATCTAGATTCCGATAAATTTCTTCCATTTTTTCTTCAATAGCTTTTTTATGCTCGATCATCATCATTTTTCGTTTAGATATTGTGTGATCCCCTTCTTTATATAGCCTAACGTATTCTTGAATTTGCGAAATCGACATGCTGGTTCGACGAAGCGCGGTAACAAAATCAACCCACTTGATATCTTCATCATCATAAAGTCTTATCCCACTTTGGGTTCGTTTCACATAAGGTAGTAATCCCATACTTTCATAAAATCGGAGTGCAGAGGCGGTGACTCCCGTTTCGCTTACAACATCTTTAATTTCTTTCATATCAGCTTCAACCTCATTTCAATTTTCTCAATTATTTAACCTGCTTTAATTATAAAATAAAAATAGTTCAACGGAATTGTTGAGTATAGCACTTTTTAGTGGAATAAAAAAAGATTTGACCTAAAGTACACTTTAAACGATATGATACTCGTGTAAACAAATTTCGATACATGGAGGTTAACAAAAGGACACAACGAAAGCTTCAGTCAGAAAGCACGGAACTTCTTAGGTCAGGGAAATTGATGATATTGCTACTCAAAGCTCGCGACTCAGACCGAATTTTGTATTTGATCTGGACAGGAGTATTGATGGAGATTCTGATCTGAAAGCGGTAATCAGAAATTAGAAAGTTGGTCTTCATGATCCGATATTGGAAGATCGAAGGAAACCTTAATAGGTCGAAAATGGTGACATTTTTGAAAAAAAACATGCCCCAGCAATTAAAAACTTGAATCACATTATGATGATTGCATAAAAAAGGAGAAGAAAAATGACTCAAACTCGCATGTTAAGTGTACCCTATGCCAAAGCTCCATTTGAAAAAATAACGATGGAAACCCGAGAATTACGACCGTATGACATCTTGATCGACATTAAGTTCAGCGGGATCTGCCATTCCGATATTCATAGCGCACATGGTGAATGGGGCGGGGGAATCTTTCCGATGGTACCTGGTCATGAAATCGTAGGTCATGTGGAAGCCGTAGGTGAGGAAGTCACCAAGTTCACGGTGGGTGATCGTGTCGGTGTGGGCTGCTTCGTCAATTCATGCGGAGAGTGTGAATACTGTTTGAAGGGAGAGGAACAGTACTGTACGAAAGGTGTTGTACAAACCTATAACTCGAGAGATTATGATGGCACACCGACATACGGTGGATACAGCCAAAAGATTGTTGTAACGGAAGGATTTGTTGTACGTATTCCGGATGTACTGGGTATGGATATCGCAAGCCCACTGTTGTGTGCAGGTATCACGACATACTCCCCCTTGAAACACTGGAATGCCGGACCGGGTAAAAGAGTTGCTATCGTGGGTGTAGGCGGCCTGGGTCACCTGGCCATTCAATATGCACATGCCCTGGGTGCTGAGGTTACCGTGCTGAGTCGTTCCAATGATAAGAAAGACGAAGCTTTTGAATTGGGAGCAGATCACTACTTTGCAACCCAGGATACTGCTACGTTCACGACACTAGCTAGTCAATTTGATCTGATTCTAAATACGGTATCGGCCAATTTGGATGTAGATGCTTACTTATCCTTGCTTAAAGTCGATGGAACACTTGTGAATGTAGGAGCTCCAGGTAAACCTGATCAGTACAATGTGTTCTCCTTGCTGATGGGACGCCGCAGTATTGCCGGTTCACTCGTTGGAGGTATCCGTGAAACTCAGGAAATGCTTGATTTCTCCGCAGAAAACGGCATTGTTCCCAAAATCGAGATCGTCCATGCTCACCAAGTGGAAGAAGCGTATGATCGTGTTCTCCGGAGTGACGTGCGTTATCGTTTTGTCATTGACGCATCAACGATATAATTCAGTAAAGTAAAAAGAGTCGCCTCTATGGAGAGCCCTGCAAAAGCCTTACTTTTGTTTAAATCAGGACTCCGAACTGGAAAACAGATGCCGAAAAATGAAAAAGCAGTTCATCCTCAAGCGAGGATGGGCTGTTTTTGCTCTATTAGCTTCACCATTTGTTTTACATTTACAACGAATGCCGTGAGTTCGCATGCCGAAAAGGCCCCGGTGTTTGGCTGCTCCCATACCATGGAATCTCTTCATCTCTGCATTTTTTTTTATGTTCAATGATCGGTCTGCGCTTGATCCGCTCCTTAAACGTATCCTGAGTTCAAACTCGATCTGCTTCTTGAAATGTTCTGCCAAGATTCGAATCGAGTACATCTTACTTCGGGCATCTGGCTTGTAGCATCCTTCGCGTAAAGGGCAGGTTTTACACTTTACAGCAGACATTTAAGTTATTTGAGTAAAGAGTCAGGTTGCCTTATACTAAAAAAATAATTAATTACATGAAGGACGGGTGGGAAGTTATATTATGAATAATACAAATGAGTTCATGGATCAGTGGTTATCTATGGACATCATACAAAATAACATCAAGAAGGAATTGGAAAGTATATTACAGGCTCAATTTAGTTTATCGATTAAAGAGTTCTACGTCCTTTATTATCTTTCTAAGGCACCCGAAAAAAAACTTAGGTTACAACAGTTACAGGAAAGAATAGGATTAAGCCAAAGTGCACTCTCTAGACTGGTGGGAAATATGGAGGCGAAAAGCTGTGGTGCTCTTGAGAAGCATACTTGTTCAGATGATCGGAGGGGTAGCTATACCAGGCTAACAGAACTGGGAGAGAATAAACTTCGAAAAAGTCTTCATGCTTTCCATGAGATTTTACAAAAACATTTAAAAGCGCATAATCTTGATGCAATAGTGAAAAAATTAATAAACGAACTCTAAGCAGCATGGTCTTTCAAAGAGCTTATATTTTCTTTGGGCTCTTTGATTTGACTTTTGTGAGGTTTAGAGTTAAATTATATGCATGTGTTATGCATTCAATAAATAGATGCATGCTCATGAATGTTATTAAAGAGAAAGGATGTTCACATGCGAGATCTATTTAGTACTTTTAAAATTAAGGGGTTGGAGCTGAAGAATCGGATTGTGATGTCTCCGATGTGCATGTACTCTGTCGATAAGAAAGACGGTATCGCAACAGACTGGCATTATCTCCACTATGTAAGCCGTGCTGTTGGTGGTGCAGGCTTTATCATGATTGAAATGACAGACGTAGAGCCGGATGGAAGAATTTCGGATTACGACTTAGGTTTGTGGTCGGATGACCAGATTCCAGCACTAAAGAAAATCGTTGACGCGATTCATGCACAAGGCGCAAAAGTAGGTATCCAAATCGCTCATGCAGGACGTAAAGCACAGGATGCAGAAGTCCCAGTTGCGCCATCTGCGATTCCATTCGATGAGAATTCCAAAACCCCCCGCGCGCTGACAACGAAAGAAGTAAAGGGTATGGTTGAAAAATTCCGTCTTGCTGTAAGACGAGCAGTAAAAGCTGGTTTCGATACAATCGAAATTCATGGTGCGCACGGTTACTTGATTCACCAATTCCATTCTCCGCTTACAAACAAACGTGATGATGAGTATGGAAAAGATTTGACGAAATTCGGCCGGGAGATCATTCAAGTAGCAAAAGAAGAGATTCCCACGGGTATGCCATTGTTGATGCGTATCTCTGCAAAAGAATATGTAGAGGGCGGTTATGACATCGACGGGAGCATCAAGTTCGCTAAAGAATATCAAGATGCAGGTGTAGACATGTTCGATATCTCTTCCGGCGGAGAAGGGCAAATCGCCGCTTGGGGTAGACCGGGTACACATGCTGCCTATCAAGCACCATTAGCTAGAAAGATTAAAGAAGCATTGGATGTGCCGGTTATCGCTGTAGGAAGACTGGATGATGCAGTTTTGGCAAATGGCATCATCGGAAATGAGGAAGCAGACTTAATCGCGGTAGGTCGCGGCATGCTTCGAAACCCTTACTGGGCTTTGGAAGCATCTAAGCAATTGCGTAAAGAGGCTGATGTTCCAAAACAATATGAAGATGGTTTCCGTCGCTAAGTAAAAAGGAATTACTACTTATAAGGAGGAATAGTGAAAATGAGTAAAACACCAATCGAGGATTATGAAGCAATTGTTGAAGTGATTAGTAAGTATGTGGATGGGTTGATTGCTGGCAAGAAAGAAATTATGCAACCAGCATTCCATAAAGATGCGACGATGTACGGTTATAATTCAAATGGTTTCCTAGGAGGTTCCATTCAAAACTTGTGGGATTTCGTGGACGAAGCAGGTGCCGCACCGAATATGAAATCGAGAATCGATGTGCTGGATGTAGAGGGCACCATCGCTTCGGCACGTATCAGTCTGGAAAATGATGCATATGGAGAGTCCTATACGGACTATCATCAGCTACTAAAGGTAGACGGAGAATGGAAAGTGATCGGTAAACTATTCCACTTACATGGTTAATACAGTTCCTCAGTAAGGATAACGATAAAATAAAGAAGATTTCTCACTATGTCTTACATTGAAAATAAAGTTGTAGTTTTGATAGGTGCATCAAGTGGTATTGGAGAAGCAGCAGCGATAACAAGCTTCAGAAAATTGTAGATAGTATTGAATCTGGTGTCATTGCGACAAACTGGCAAGATAGTGTAACGGATGAAGACGTGAAAGGCGTTCTGGACAACCTGAAGGAAGTAGCCATCGACGTAGAGCATGTGCGAGAACCATCGCATTCGTTGTCGACCAGCCTTCTGATGTGCTGATTAATGATGTTATTGTTTCACCGACACGCCAAGAGTGGTAATGAGATAATCCAATTTGACCATAACTCAGATAGAAGGTCATCTAGTTTGTACAAACAAGATGACCTTCCACATGAACGAAAGTGTTGTATATATAGATAAAGTTTTGGTTTGTAAAAAAGAGTAAACCATCATTAGATCGATCATCAAGATAGTTTCCTTACGCGTTTCACTAGCTAATCTATCTGTTATTTGCCTACAAACGTAAAAGTACACACTAAATAAAATTGAAAGGAGTACTTCTTATGGCACATGCTTCAACAACAATAAAAATTCCTGTCTCAGCTGATCAAGTATGGCAATTGATCGGGGGGTTTCATTCACTTCCTGGTTGGTTACCTTCTATATCTAGTAGTGAGCTAAGCGAAGGTGGACGCATACGTCATCTGACTGATGTTGATGGGGTGACGATTGTAGAGCGCCTCGAAGTATTTAATGACAAGGAACGTTTCTACACGTATTCGATATTGAAGTCATCATTCCCAGTCACCGATTATCAAGCTACCATCCAAGTACACGAGAATGCTATCGGCGAATCATCATTGGTTGAGTGGTCTGGCAGCTTCACACCTGTAGGTATCAGTGACGAAGAAGCTGAGAATTTATTCCTTGAAATGTACGAAAATGGATTAAAAGCATTGGGACAAGCATTTGCGAATTAAGAACCTTGAACCGTACTAGGCCAATAAAAAAAATTATACACGGAATCCATTGACTTAGATTATAAAGGATTGGACGCGAAGATTGTCCTTATTGTCATGATAAATGACGTTATTGGGAACCAGTAGCTAGTTAAAGCGTGGAGCAAGTAAAAAAAGATTTCTTATCTCTGCCTCATCATCAAGCAATCAAAGCAGAAAACAGATGAATTATATGAACAATAGTTTAAGATCCTGGATTGAATCATTCCAGGATTTTCTTATTTATAATTTGTAGTATTAGGAACTCAATAAGAGAGAATGTTAGTCACCACACATTTGGTTGTGTGTGGGTGATGGTGAATCATCTGGCAACCAGGATTGTCGACACAAATCCTGTACGAAGAAAGTTTGTGTTACCTCAGACAACGTCCTGAACCGCGAATTTCAACAACGCGTTCAATTGGAGAAATGGGGGACGGACATCACCTATTTACTTTTGGGGGAAAGTTTCTTTTACCTCTCTACGATCTATGATCTGTACAGCGAACGAAGTGGTTGACTACAATCGGTGCTCGTAAGAACCTTTGTCTTGTGCTCGATACGATGAAGAAAGCAGTTCAAAAAACGAATGAGGCGCGGAATCCTCCTGACACAGTGGCCGCGGCTTTCAGTATACGTCGAGGTCGTATCACCAGTTACTTCGCGTCATGGCATTCAGTTTAGTATGTAACGAAATGGAGTTGGTCACTAAAACGCTGTATGGAAAGTTTCTTTAGCCATTTTCAAGAGCAATTCTTCTGGCTCCTGCGTTGCACCAGCCAGAAGCAACTCGTGGGAAAGTCCAGCGCTACATACACTTTTATAACCACCACAGATTCCAGAAAAAATTAAATAACCTTAGTCCGGTCGGGAACCGAACTAAGGCTGCTTAGGGTCTTTCTTGTAACTGTCTACTTGACAAGGGCAAATTCATTTTCAGTTAGTTCTTTTTTTGCATTACCATTCTTGGCGTGTCGGTGAAACAATAACATCATTAATCAGCACATCAGAAGGCTGGTCGACAACGAATGCGATGGTTCTCGCAACATGTTCTACGTCGATGGCTACTTCCTTCAGATTGTCCAGAACGCCTTTCACGTCTTCATCCGTTACACTATCTTGCCAGTTTGTCGCAATGACACCAGGAGATACCATGGATGCTTGGATACCGTATTTGACGGACATTTCTTTACGCAAGCTTTCTGTGATAGCTTTTACTGCGTATTTTGTGGAGCTGTATACGCCATGGCCTTCGCCAACAGCGTGTCCAGCAATGGAGCCAACATTGATGATCTGGCCTTTCCCTTGTTTCTTCATGTGCGGCAGAACTGCAGCAATACCGTATAGTGTACCTTTTAGATTCAAGTCGATCATTTTTTCCCACTCATCAACTTTTGCATTATCCCACATAGAGAATAGCATCATACCGGCACAATTGATCAGTGTATCCACTCGCCCGAATTTATTCAGTGTGACATCCATTAGAGCATGAACTTCTTCCTTAACCGTGACATCTGTTTTTTTATAAATGGCTATGCCACCTTCATTTTGAATACGTTCTGCTACAATCTTTAGTCCATCTCCATCAATTGATGCCAGCACGACTGATGCGCCATTCTTCGCTAGGTGAATGGCGGTTGCCTTGCCAATTCCGCTTGAAGCTCCTGTAACGATTATTACCTTATCTGTGATATAAGACATATCTGGTACACCTCTTCATTATCAAATTAAATGCATGAATCATGCATTTAATTTAGCATTGTTTTTTCATTTTGTCAATTTGTTTACTATAAGGTAAATGCAATACCCTATTGGCAAAAAAAATGATAAAAGTAGCCGTTTTTGCCGTACGATGAAAGGTTCTGCCGATTTAAAAATCGATGATGTAATAAATAAAGTATCCCGAGACATTCTTTGAAATTGCTTAAAGGGAAATAAGATAATTGAAGTAAGTATGCAAAATGAAAAAGATAGTGTTATTTCGGAATATAAATATGCTTACCCACACGTAATGAAGAGTATAAATTATAGGGTAATTCCAACCGGGATCTTTTTTTTTAAAACAGGCGATTCCAGTCATCCCAAGTAAGAAGAATCGCCATGTTCTTCGAGAGGATTATGATTGGGATCTCACAAGGAGTGGATTTCCTTTTTTAAAACACTATGATCGTCTGGCGGACTTGCTATGGTAAATTGATGTGTACGTTCAAGGCTTTTTTGACGTTAGCTTCTATTATGAATATGAGTTCCTTGAATTGAAGACAAGCGCTAGTTCAAAACATAAACTTTTTATTCAGGTGAACCAAAAAATAGATCAGTACTCTTTTAAATGCTCAACCATCCGATGAAGTAAATCTCCTAACACAGTAATTTCATGGTCATTGTAAATATGATAAGTTTGGTTATTAAAATTAATTCGTGAAGTATTCAATTGCTCATAAACGCGGTGTCCTTCATCCGTTAATTTCACAAGGGTTCGCCTTCTATCTTGTGGGTCTTGGAATAGAGCAACCAGATTAGATTGTTGCATACGATTGATCATCCCTGTCATATTTTGTTTCGTTACGAGTGTTTCTTCTTTTAGTTCACCAATAGAGATATCCCCCTTTTTGGCGACTGCACTAAGAATAACCCATTGTTGTATGCTATTAAGTCCAACATCTGCAACCATCTTTGCTCCATCTTTGCTCAAAAGATTTGATATCCTTAAAAAATCTAAAGTGATATCTGTTTTTACATCTTCCATATTGAACCTCCATCTCAGTCAAAGTCACTAAAGCACTTCTCGTATATATTGATCGTACCTGTTGGCTAACTCATTATATTTTAATTCCAGATAATTAATCAATATGTTGACTAATACTGCTAAATTGCTTAAAGTAGTCAATATATTGACTAATAAAGGAGAGAGAACAACATGCAAGGAAAAGTAGCAATTGTAACAGGAGCAAGTCGAGGGATCGGTGCTGCTACGGCAAAAATATTGGCTGAACGTGGAGCAAAAGTAGTTGTGAATTATGCAAGAAATTCAACAGAAGCTAATAAAGTAGTGGCATCGATCCGGGAAAATGGCGGAGAAGCATTCGCAATACAAGCAGATGCTAGAAGTATGGAACAAATGAGTACGCTCGTGGAAGAAACCATTAAAAATTATGGTACCGTAGATATCCTCGTTCATAATGCGGGTATGAGCTTTGTTCAGAAATCTTTTGAAGATATGACATTCGATGAGTTTATTCAAAAACCTAATGATGAACTTCAGGCTGCTTTCGTCTCTACAAAGGTGGTACTGCCTTATATGAAGAAACAGAATTATGGAAAGTTGATTTATATATCAAGCGGTCTGAGTAATCACCCAGGACCTAATTTTATAGCACACGGAACATCAAAAGGAGCACTAAATAGTTTTGTTAAATATATTGCCCAAGAGCTGGGCAGCCAGGGAATTACAGCAAATGTTGTCTCCCCGGGATTGGTAGAGACAGATGCGACTACCTCTATGCCTGAAGGGTTTAAACACCAGCTAACGGCCTCTCTCCCTCTTGGCCGAATTGGGTATCCTGAGGATATTGCAAAAGCTATTGCTTTTTATGCTAGTGATGATAGTGCTTATCTCACAGGAAGTTACCTGCCTGTGAGCGGTGGAGGCGAAATGTGATAACCCTTTTATATCCAGTTATCAATCGTACCCTATTTATTACACATTATTAGTTTCAATTGGTAAGGCCCGGTAAGCTATACTTCAAGCTACCGGGCCTGAGCTATAATTATCCGTGCTCTTTATAAAAGCAGCATGCGATTCACTATGTCAATTGGCGTGTAAAGCAAGGCTTTTTTGGGGACAAAATACTGTACATTGGACATACTTATAACCGTTTTATGAATGTCCCTATCATCCAAAACAAGCGATTCAATATTCGCCAGAGAGCGCATACGATGTTGAGATTAACGGCTCTTTCAATCGGGGGAGATAAGACGAATACATGTATATGGTTTGATACATACTGATTTTGCTATACTATTGGATATAGAATACTGAAGATAGAGTATACAGGTTAGAAGGGGGGGGTATTATGGAGAGTCAAGCAAGGAAGCTTACTACCAGAGAACTGAAAGCGTTAAACACGAAAAAAAAGCTTTTTCAAGCTACGCTAGAACTGATGAAAAATAAAGGTTATGATAATTTTACAATTAGGGAAGTTTGCAAAATCGCCGGAACCTCCACGGGTAGTTTCTATAATTATTTTGATAGTAAAGAACAGCTTTTATCGTTCTATTATGAAATGGCTGGAGAGGATTTTGAGCAGCACGCTAAAATGTACACGGGGTTCCAGAATCCGATTGAGAAAATTACTTCCTTTTACGTTTGGTATGCCGGGTACACTACCGAGTTTGGATTGGACTTTTGCCGCTTATTTTTCTCAAGTACGAATTCCTCTCTCAATACAGATCGTATCTATAACCGAGTCATGGAGATCACGTTGGAATACGTTCAAGAGGCAGTTGAGCAGCAGCTCATCCATTTGGGCGAAAGATCTTGTGAAGAAACCACTAAGGACCTGTGTGTCATATTCAAAGGTGCCATTATGGATTGGTGTGTTCATGAAGGAAATTATGATCTACCTCAGTATGTTCAGCACTTGTTGTCCATTTTCATCAAAGGGTTATGATCAATTTCGAGAGTTTGAAGCACAGAATTGAATAGTGGTAATGTACCTAAGGAAAGCAGATCTGGAATGGATTCTGCTTTTTTTGGTGACCAAATATTTATCTCTAAGAAAAACGTGAGCAGTTCATTATTGTTTAATGGAGTAAAATTTCCCCTTGAACAAAATGTTTTGTTGGAGTATAATGAACATGTTCGATGAACGCGTTCATTATATTCAGTGGATAAGAAAGGTTATTTTTTTTATTTATTTTGTGAAATTAATCACATGAAAGAGGGTAATTCAATGAACTCCAGATTTGAATCGTTATTTCGTCCGATGTCGTTCCCGAATGGCATTGAAGTTTCGGGTCGCTTTGTCATGGCACCGATGGTTATCAATTCATCCAATGCCGATGGAACAGTTACCGATGCCGATATTGCATACTTCAAGCGTAGAGCTAAAACAGGGCAATTATTGATAACGGCTGCATGTTACAATGATATCATGGCCCAATGGCTTGACTATCAATATGGAATTTTCGACGACAAACATCTTCCAGGCATGACTGAAATGGCGCAAGCCATGAAGTCTGAAGGGGCAAAAGCCATAATGCAAGTGTACCATACGGGTCGTGAAGCATCGGTTACGCAGAGAGATTATGGAGTAGCCTATGGGCCAAGTACAATTAAATTCCCGTTTTTGGAATACGAAGTTACAGGAATGAGCGAACGAAAAATCCAAGACGTGATCGGATTCTTCGGAGATGCAACTCGTAGAGCAATCAAAGCTGGTTTTGATGGCCTGGAAATACATGGTGCTAACCATTACTTAATTCAACAGTTCTTTTCTACGACTTCCAATAAACGCACGGACAAATGGGGAGGGAGTCTTGAAAAGCGTTCTGCCTTTGCCCTTGCTATCTTTGACGAAGTCAAACGAGTTGCGCAAGAAGAGTCCGCAGAACCGTTTATTTTGGGCTACCGTATTTCACCTGAAGAAATTCATGGTTCAGATATTGGTTATACACTCGATGATTCTCTATATCTGATTGAACAGTTAGTTTCAAGAGGTGTAGATTATATCCATTCTTCGCTGTGGGGAGTAGATTCCTATAAGAGTACAGCTGCAATGGGGGCTTATGAAAATCAATCGATAAACCAAGTGATCAAATCGGTTATTAACAAACGCTGTCCGCTCATTGTTGTTGGTGGGATCGGCTCAGCAGAGGCGGCTCTTGATGCTCTTGAATATGGAGATTTAGTTGCTATGGCTGCTGCAGCGATTGCAGAACCTGACTTCGCAGAAAAAATCCGTACTGATCGCGTAGATGAAATTACATTAAACATTACAGGCAGGATGGAGGAATTAAAAATCCCTTATGGTGTGAAAACGGTTCGATGGATACTGGAAAGTAGTGGGACTCTACCCCAAGAAACACTTGATGCTCTGGATACACTTAAACTTCCTGATCATTATGTTATGGCTTCCGATCAAAGAATATTTAATTAATGACACGAAGAATACAATGATTTCATTAATAATGTAACTTGTCATATAGAGGGGTCAAGACTTTGATAAAAAAAGTCTTGATTTTTTTATTGTTCCATAGGTTGCATTCTTAACTAGTTTTGTCCTTCAGACCTTAAGTAAGGAATACCGCTTTAGAGTTGAATCAGCATGGAGCTGATCAAGCGGGGCTTAGCCCAAAGGCTGGTGGGATAGCCTTTTTTTAAAATGCAGCTCACTATCTAAACTGCATCGTAACACCGTTTTGTTCTGGATTAAACAATTAAACGTTGGTATGTTCTCCGGATGGGCGGTATGCTAAACTTTTAAAATTAATAACTTCGATGTTCGAAAAGGTACAATTGAAATAAAGGCTTGACAGTTGAAATGTTGAAAGGAGAAATAAGATAACATGAAAGTATTAATTGTTGTCGCCCATCCTAGGAACGATTCTCTCACCATGAATATAACCAATAATTTACACATAATTCTTGACGCTACCAAATAATATCTCATTGTACATTATAGAAAAAGTACGTTTATCCTGATGACGTATTTATTCTTTATTTATTTTTTATATATTCTTTGCCCCACATGCCCATGTAATGTAGTATCGGAATAAAACTTTGCCCTAAAGATGTTAGCGAATATTCAACTTTGGGAGGAACCTCCTTATATACCTCTCTGTGTATCATTTGTTGCTCTTCCAGCTCCCTCAACTGACGTGTAAGTATTCCTTTCGAAACACCTGGTAGCAACCTTTGAAGTTCATTAAATCTTCTTGTATTTATGCTTAGATACCATAAAATCACAACTTTCCATTTCCCAGCAATTATATGTTGAGCATTTAAGACAGGACAAATCTCTGTTTGGTCCTCTGGAGGCCCATTAAACCATTTTTTCTCCATAATAAATACCTCTCATTCTTCATGGTTCTATTTTTGTGACTATGTTATAAAAAAATAACTACTTTTAAAAATGTCCCTAATAATATAATATAAGTTTTGCTTCAACAAGCAAATAAAATTACTAAATACGGAGGAACCTATTATGTCTGGAGCCATACAAACTATTCTTAATCATAGGTCTATCCGGTCGTTCACTGATCAACCTCTTACAGAGCAACAAATCAAGGAGCTTGTTTCTGCTGCACAAGCAGCTTCCTCTGCGAGCTTCCAACAAAGCTATTCCATTATAGGTGTCAGTGATGAATCGGTGAGAGAAGAAATAAGGGCATGCTCAGGAGGTCAGGAATTTATCGTTAAAAGCGGTCACTTCTTTGTGTTCTGTGCAGATTTATACCGACACAAGGAGATCGCTACTAACCTGGGTACTGATATTTCTCAAACCATTGAGGGAATAGATGCACTTATGCTTGGAGCGATTGATGCTTCGCTCGCAGCTCAGAACATGACCATCGCAGCCGAATCAATGGGATTGGGTGTTTGCTATGTCGGAGGCGTGAGGGATGGTGTCATAGGTGTGTCTGCTTCCCTTGGTTTACCTGATTACGTTCTTCCAGTGTTCGGACTTGCTGTTGGCTATCCGGAAGAAATAAACGAGAAGAAGCCGAGACTTCCCTTCGAGACGATATACCATAAAAACCACTACGATATGGATAAAGATAAATTGTTTGCACAGCTTGCACAATATGACCAAACGATGGAATCTTATTTTGGACAACGAACTACTAACAAACGTCAGATCACTTGGACAGAGCATTCGATTAATAGTCTGCTTGCTCACCCTCGAACGTTCATGAAGGATTTCGTCACACAAAAAGGATGGGCAAAGCATTAATAAAAGACGATAATGCAAACTTCAGACTACTGAGACTGGATATGATCTCCTTTAATAAACTGTAGGTAATATCCACGGATTTTCAGTCTGGCCCTGTATTCCGAGAATGGCATGAGCGACAATCTAAGCTCGCCCACCAGAATACCGTAGAGTCCAAAAGGCTGCCGCCATTAGTATACAATTCCTGTTTCTACAGCAGCTTGCCTGATCACTAGTGTTCTGGTGATGAAAACCGTCTGTCCAATCTTTTTTGAATCCAGGTGCCGGCTTCCCTCAAAATTTCATAGGCAATCTTCCGCAGTAAAAGGAACTCCTTAACGATGGACGGCTAGGCAGATGAGCTGGTTGGTAGGCAACATCTCTTGGTGGAAGGTAGAGATAGCAAAAAAGAAGGATGGAGCAATCAGGGCAATAAAAAGGCCAGTAACTGACGTTGGATACGACAGATTTCTGATACGTACATGGCGGTACCTCTAAACGTAGCAGTTTTGCTAACTCCCCGTCGCCAGATTTCCTTCGGGTCAGTCTGTTTGTCTTCTTTTGTCTTTCTCAGTCGAAGACAAGTCAGCGCATCCCACATTACAGTGCGGCTAGGACTTCTTCATCGTCTTAGTTGTCCCTGTTCTCAAGTATTGTTTTGATTAAATCATCTGTTGCTCCAACACAATTGTTTCTTGTATACCAAATAAAATCCCTGTCACTCGAACATACATATTTCCGAGAGTCGTTAGCGGTATAGCTGTTCATGATTGCGATAGCTTCACGTGAAAGGTGCTGAGTTGGCAATTTTTCTTCGAATCTTCCGAGCAACAGGACATTCTTGCTTAGAGGAACAGTAACTTCAAAATTATCTGTTAATGATTGAGCTAATTTATCTAATTTTATGGTGAAAAAGGACAGTTTATTTTTATAACAAGAAGTAAGACAAACATTATATAAAGGGAAATTACCTTTACTCGGTTACAATAAAGTTTTGATATACACATTTTTACCTATAGGACAATTTAATATCTAACCTAAATAGCCCCGATGAAAAGTTCTCTATTTCGGGGCTATTTTTACTTTATGTGTAGCAGGTGAAATGGCTACCGGTTTCCAGAAAAATGCTATACTCATTCAAATCTCATCCTGCTATTTGGAGAATGCATCTTCGGTATCCAGGCGAAACTTGTGTTTAACTTACGGAGATACTCAGAAAATTAACAGGCCTGTTTTTTAGATTGTAATTGTTAAATTGGGGCGAAATGATACCCATCAGTTTTTCATATTGTTGATTAATTTCTGAGAAATATTAAATTGAAATCATATGTCTATTTCGTTTTCTATATGAGTATACTGATTATAAAATAAAAAGGAGGAGATTAAGATTAATTATAAAGATATATATAATTTCTGCTTCTTCGCTAAAGTGAATGTTAGAGTGTCTGTTTAATAGAGAAAGTGTCCATACTGTCTAGTAATAATAGGAAGAGGACGGGATGGAACATGTGGACCCCATTAAGCAAAAAGGATAATCTAATGAATGATGTGTTCAAGTTCATGTTAGACCTTGAAGAACCCTGGAAATTAGCTGATATTGAGTATGACCCGCAAGAAGAAGCTTGGCACTTATTTATTGATTTTGAACGAGGGGCCCTGTTTGCCTGTCCGCATTGTGGAGCACCTTGCAAGGCCTACGATGCAGAGAAAAAACAGTGGCGCCATCTCGATATTTGGAAATGGAAAACCTATTTACATGCCCGGGTTCCCCGAACAGACTGCAAACAATGTAATAAAATCACGTTGATTCCCGTGAAGTGGTCCCGGCCGTTGTCGCATTTCACCTTGGATTTTGAGACCTGGGCCATGCGTTTAATGGCTGAAATGCCCGTCAACGCAGCAGCGCGTGAATTACGAGAGCATGACACACGCATGTGGCGAATTTTTCATCACTACGTCAATCGAGCCATGAACGAACTGGACGTCAGCTTAGTTCGGCGGATCGCCATCGACGAAACGTCCTCGCGTCGGGGTCACCGCTACATTACCTTGTTTGTGGATGTGGACACCAAAACGGTACTTTTTGCAACCGAAGGAAAAGGCAAAGATACCTTAGCGCGTTTCAACCAGTATTTACTACAAAAAGGGGTAGAATCAGCACAAATACAGGAAATCTGCTGCGATATGTCTCCCGCCTTTATTCGAGGTATTGAAGAGCAGTTCCCCACAGCCGAAATTACCTTTGATAAGTTCCACGTCATGAAGATGGTGAATGAAGCCGTGGATGAGGTGCGTAAAGCCGAGCAGAAAGAAGAACCTGGGCTCAAGCGAACCAAATATCTATGGTTAAAGAACAAAACGAACTTGAAGGCAGAGCAGCGAGATACCTTGGAAAGCCTGAAGGACAAAAACCTAAAAACAGTCAGAGCCTACCGCTTAAAATTAGCCATGCAGGAACTATGGACCACCCCCCACGTCTTTACTGACGTCTATTTACGGGAGTGGTTAGGCTGGGCTAGGCGCTCACAGTTGGGAGCGATGATGGATCTGGCGAAGACCGTGAAACAACATGAAGAAGGCATTCTGCGTTGGTTTCACAGCCGGATGACCAATGGTCTGCTTGAAGGCATAAATCGATTAGTGCAAGCAGCCAAACGAAAAGCACGTGGGTACAGAAACGTCCATAATCTAATAGCTATGGTCTACATGACCGCGAATAAACATCGGCTTCCAGCACTTGCAGCACACAGGCCCTAAACCCATCTTTACCCCGTTCCCTTTATACCATTTCTTTAAGAATCTACTGAAACAAGCTTGACTATGAACCTATTTCTATACGGCCTTACCCATCCAATAGAGCGAAGAGCCTTTTTGTTGTACGAATGTATTAAAGTTATGCTATTTATAAAAAATAGTAAAATATTATGTTTAAATCAATTAAGTGATTATTTGTAAATAAAAACCCAATGTGCAAGTTTCATCGGGTTTTTATTAAAGTTAGGGATATTCTTTTATAATATTTGAAAATGGGTAAGCGAAACGCAATTGTACTTGAATCGAGTATTTACCGCTATGGCGCGTAACGATGTGCTTCAACAATTCCTCAATCTGGATCGCTCTATGCAGACTCCGAACAGTTAAAAAACCAGCATACCTATGAGCAAAGAATATTTTCATTTGATGTACAAAATAGGTGCTACCCGATATGCATATCATGAGAAAAATAAAAGTAGAACATCAATTGTTCTGGATTATACGGGGTAGTACCAGCGTCGCTGACACCACCCGCAAACATATGGGTTAAACGGGGGATTTATTAAATACCTGATTATATTCAAGCTGCGCATCGGTGATCGCCAGCTTTGAATAGACTTCCAGCGATTTTCTTCATGGCCGGAAATGGCTGAATCAATGCATCATCAAAAAAAGCAGCCACTACAGGGCTGCTTTTGTACTACGGGCTAATTGCTCGTGTATTTTACCCAATCGTATTCGGCGTATAGCGGATTCGCTCCGTTATACGGACCTAGCCAGTCGTCAACACCAGTGCCATTCCATAAATTCATCATAATCTTGCCTGGGGTGCTCGGTATGTTCGTAGTTGCTGTATGCTTTAGAACCCCGTCAACATACCACTTAATGTACCCTGGCTGCCAATCGAAAGCATAGGTGTGGAAGCCTCTTGATGCATCAAAGCCCAGATCAACAATCTTCTCGTGACCACCGACCCCGTTTGTATAATAGTTGAATTGCACTTTTGTCGTGTCTTTGCCTAAAAATTCAATATCTATTTCATCCCATTGCGTGCCATCAGTAGGTCCCGTATACGTAAAAAAGGAAGATACGATCCCTGTATTTTTAGCAGGCTTCATGCTGACCTCGTATAAGCCGTATCTGTAAGTGTTCGTCGATCGATACTCTCCGCAGTCAAATTTATTGTACGCAGAACTCGTTAAGCCAAGCTTCATTTTGCCATCGTTAGTAAAATTGACATTATTGGCACGCCAAGTGCAATTAAACATGTTCCCATTGGAATATCCATCCGCCTTTTGCCATGCACCCGAATTGAAACCATTAAGTGGTTCCCAAAAAACATTCCCCGCATAAACGCTTACCGAAAAAAACAGAGAGACAATGCCCGTGACCATTAAAGTGAACCAAGATTTCTTCTTCATTTTACACCTCCATAAGAGATTGACCAAACATGAAAGAAACGTCTGACAATGATACATTATTTCAAGTATTGACCGGCTTACCGGACAAATATAAAACGCTTCCATATTTGGTATCTTCATTGTAGCTTGATATTGAGGCGTACACTATAACAAACTTAACGCTAGAAACATAATTTAAAAAAAACCTAAATTTTATCAAGTTGTGGTTTAAAAATGCACCGCTGGGCCGCTACTCACGCCGATAACTAGAGCGCCTACGCCGGGCGAGAGCACCCCGGCCAAAGCGCTCTATGTTCCTGTCGTTCGTTTCACGCAGCCCACGGAGCGAAAGAGCTGTGGGCCAAATCCAAGATGGCATGCACACATCATGAGCCGCTACGCTGGCGCTGCGCTATTCATCATGTATGCATGCACAGAGCAGCACCATGATTCCGCCGCGCTTCATCATCATGCTATGGAAGTTGAATCAAAGAAGGATGATTAAAGAAAAGATAGCAAGACCTTTTTAAGGGGGGCTTGCTATCTTTATGGTTTAGAGCAATTTTTCCATAATCATTGCGTCTATATATTGGCCGTCCATAACCTCTTGCTTTTCAAAAACGCGGACTTCACGGTAACCGATCTTCCGATAAAGTCTTTGACCGTTTTCATTAAAGGGGAAGGTAAACAGGATAATCTTATAAAAATTGTTTTTCCGGGCTTCTTTCTCTAATTCCGAATGAAGCGCACTACCAACGCCTTTACTGCGAAAGGTTCGGTCTACGTAAATCGAAAGGTCCGCAACGCCATCATAAGCACAACGATGAGAATAACGATTTAAAGAAGCACAGCCAACCACGATCCCATCCGATTCTGCGACCAAAACGGTATAACGACTTTGATGTTCTTTAAACCAGTCAGTCATGTAGTCGAAGTCCTTGGCTTCCACCTCCAGTGTAGCTATCCGATCTTCAATCCCTATTGTAAATGTCCAAAATACGGTTTAAATCTTCTGAGGTTGCTGTTCGAACGTTTAATATTGGCATACTGATCCCCCCGCTCATAAGCACATTAGGCTTTCTTGGCTTTTATAACTGCGGAAACAATATAATCATCCACGTTTGCTACAGGCACCCAATCCTTGATGAATGATTTGGATTCATCTTTAGGTTCGATGCTAATACTCGTAAATCCACTTTGTTGCAGCATGGATTTTACTTCTTCCAATGAGGAGGCGCCGGAAATACAGCCGGAATACAACTCAGTTAGAACGTTTTTTATTTCAGGAGGAAGTTCTGTGATCGTGATGATATCGGAAATCGCTAATCTGCCGCCAGCTTGTAAGACACGATAGGCTTCATTGAATACCTTAGCGACGAAGCATTTTAAATACAATATGGGTGAATGTCTTAAATGTGGGGAATTAAATACATTAGGAGTTTGTATGAGATGCGATAAGGTTTTAAACCAAGAAGATGATGGACTTTGCGTGAGTTGTGAAGAATATATAGAATCTCAATGAAGGGAATATGAGTAATAAAGTCAAATTCAATCATTAATATTGATGAGTTTATACAATAGTATTATTTGGATTTACCAACTATAATGTCATTTAGTTTTTGATAAAACGTTGGAAAAGTACTGATATTACTCGTTTTTTCATTTACCAACTATAATGTAATCGAACAGTTCAGTTACATTATAGTTGGTTCCTGAGTTTTAAAAACCGGTTGTCTTAATTTAGGATGACCGGTTTTTTTATACTGCTGAATTAGTCATTTTATCCCTAATTAAAGAAAAACTCCTAATATTTAACCTTTTGTCTACGGATAATAAAGTTGTGTCCTAAAAGCAAGTATTTGTAATTTGAACTTAAATTATTGTATTAATAATATATTAGTAAAATAATTACTTTAATTACTTTCATTTCTATGTCATCAAAATTCACTTTTTCATCCAGTAACAAACGATTTTCACATGCAATCGTTAAAAACACCTTATTATTATTAGGAATAACGCATTCTAGGGAATGTCCAGAGGAGCAAAAAAAGAAGGAATTTGCAAAGGATGACTCCTGGCTAGTCTATTTCCTTGGATATAAGGTAAAAGAGGATTAAGTACATCAATTTATCCAAACAAGCTCTGCTATATTCGACCAACAACTTATTTCTTCCTCTTTACATTTTGATTACATAAAACTATCTCTCCCTTCATATACGAATACTAATATTATCTATGTGTTAGCCGATTATCATCGGTAATCTCAGAATAAATAATAGGGGGTACTTTATGTTTGGCAATCTTTTCAAAAAAATATTACCTATCGTTATGGTGTCATCAATCGCAGTTACTGCCGTTGTGTCAGGAGGAGCTTCTGCACAAGCAGCTTCAGACACAAAAAAAATTAAAAATGTAATTTTTTTAATTGGTGATGGCATGGGTCCATCATATATTTCTGCCTATCGGTATATGAAAGATAACCCGGCAACCCCCCTGATGGAAAAAACAGAGTTTGATCAGTATCTTGTAGGTGCTCAAACGACGTATCCAGAAGATGAGGCTCAAAATATAACAGACTCCGCTTCAGCTGCCACAGCAATGTCTGCCGGTGTTAAAACATACAATGCTGCCATTGCCGTAGATAACGATAAAACTGATGTCAAAACGGTATTAGAGCAAGCGAAGGAAAACGGGAAATCTACCGGCTTAGTTGCAACATCTGAGATCACTCATGCTACTCCTGCAGCATTTGGCGCACATGATGTTAGCCGTAAAAACATGAACGCTATTGCTGATGATTACTTTGATGAAAAAATTAATGGAAAGCACAAGGTGGATGTCCTGCTTGGTGGTGGACTAAGCAATTTTGTACGTAAAGACCGAAACTTAACTGAAGAGTTCAAGAAAGCCGGTTACGGTTATGTCACTGATCGGGAAGGATTGCTGAACAATAAAAACGATCAAATTCTCGGTCTATTTGCCGAAGGTGGACTAGATAAAGCAATCGATCGTGCCAAAGAAACGCCTTCTTTAGAAGATATGACTAATGCTGCAATCAGCCGATTAAATAAAAATGATAATGGTTTCTTCCTGATGATTGAAGGAAGCCAAATTGACTGGGCAGGTCATGACAACGACGTGGTTGCTTCCATGAGTGAAATGGCGGATTTTGAAAAGGCATTTAAAGCAACGATCGACTTTGCTAAGAAAGACGGCAATACATTAGTAGTTGCAACTGCTGATCATTCTACCGGCGGATTTTCGGTCGGTGCAAATGGAGAATATAACTTTAATGTAGCACCAATTAAAGCAGCAACGCGCACACCAGATTTTATGGCTAAAGAAATTGTTGCTGGCGCAAGTGTTGAAGATACACTTAAGAAATATATCTCCTTAGATCTTACAGAAAGTGAAGTTCAATCGGTCAAAACTGCTTCTGCTACAAAGGACGAAGTTAAAATCGATAATGCCATTGAAGCCATCTTCAACACTCGTTCATTTGCTGGCTGGACAACAGGTGGTCATACTGGAGAAGATGTGCCGGTCTATGCTTACGGGCCAGGGAAAGAATTGTTTACGGGTCTTATCGATAATACAGATAATGCAAAGAACATTTTTGACATTCTGAAAAAAACAAATAAATAACAAAAGAAAAAAGGGGTATTTGGATTCATAAACTGTGACCCGAAAGATGGACACTTTGAAAAAAAGTGACTTCTCTCGGGTCTCTTTGCGTTTATAATCGACATACATGAAAGGTTGGGGATACAAAATGGGGAACCGTTGGTCTACCGGTGAACAAAGGTTTAGTGAAAGTCAGATCCGCCAAATTGAGGATAATGCTAACGTATTGCATATTACAGAGCGTTCTATTGCTTACCAACCCGCGTTCAAGCTGGCAGCTCTAAAGGCCTATCAGGAGGGGAAAACTCCTGCGGACATCTTCAGCGAGGTAGGATTCAACTTAGATATGATCGGACGGGAGAATCCGAATAGATGCTTAAAACGTTGGAGAAAAACCTTGGCTTCTCAAGGTGAAGCAGGTCTTCTGGAAGAGCAACGAGGAAAAGGCAGCACGGGAAGGCCCGCAGCAGAGCAGTCGATGGAGAAGAAGCTTGCATAAGCTGAGGCACGTATAAAGCTATTTGTTGTGCTCAGAAAACAGTATATCAGTTTTTAAATTGAAGATTGTAGAGCAATTTTAACCTCTAATTTGGGATTCGCAAAGTTCAGTCACCTAACATTTACGGCCATTTTGAGGCCTTCCGTTATGTAAGGTTGTTGAAATGATGAGGAGAGAGTATAGTTTGTATGTATTTATTTTGTGCGGGAAGAGGTTAATATGGCGACAATTCATGATGTAGCATTAAAAGCGGGCGTGTCGGTCACTACAGTATCCCGTGTAATGAATAACCGGGGATATATCAGCGAAACTACACGCAAAAAAGTGTTCGACGCAATGGAGGAGCTTAATTATCAACCGAATGAAATAGCACGATCTCTGCTACGCAAGCAGTCCAATATTATTGGCCTTATTATTCCCAATGTCTCTCATCCTTTCTTCGGTGAGCTTGCCAATCAGGTCGAGTATTATGCCTATCAGCATGACTGCAAGGTCCTGCTGTGCAATTCGCATATGGATCCCGTGAAGGAAAAAGTATATATCGATATGCTGAAGCGAAACCGGGTAGACGGTATCATTATGGGTAGCCATACTTTAGAAGTAGAAGAGTATCGCCATTTGAATTCACCGATTGTGACATTTGATAGGCAGATTGACCCGTATATTCCGTATATATCTTCGGATAATTATCGTGGAGGCGAGTTGGCCACGGAGCTGCTCATTCGCAAAGGCTGCCGGAAAATTGCCCATATATGCGGAAATCTGGAGCTGAACATGCTGTCCAATGAGCGGACCAAAGCATTCCGGGATGTCGTGGGCAAGCATAGTGTCCAGCATGTGATCGTTCAAACGGACTTGAATGTGTTTGACCAGAAGGAGTACGAGCGAATCATCTCGAAACTCATTCATGAACATCCAGATGTTGATGGGGTGTTCGCAACAAGCGATATTATTGCCGCGTTCGCGTTGAAAGAATATATCCGCGCCGGAAGGCATGTGCCGGGGAGTGTGCGTATTGTAGGCTTCGATGATGTAAGCGCTGCATCCTGGCTGACGCCGGAACTTACATCGGTAAGACAGCCGACTGCAGACATCGGCAGACTGGCAGTCGAGCTGATTCGCAGGCAGGCGGAGGGGGAGCAGGTACAGCCTGTCAATCTGCTGCCTGTTGAACTGATTGAGCGTGCAACGACCTGAATGAAATCTGTTCCTCTAACAAGGGGAACAGATTTTTTTTAGTACATGTTAAAAGTTCAACATGTCAAACGATTGACACAAGTTAAACCTTTGACATATAATCCGTTTGTAAGCGTTTTATTTAAGTGTTCAGAGCCATTATATAAATAAGGGGATGACAACAGTGAGGAAATTCAAAAGAGTTCAATGGATGGTAATGCTGCTTCTTTTGGTTATGGTGGTGTCTGCATGCGGTGGCTCCGGTGGAGAAGGTAATTCGGCTTCTGGAGGGGGATCAGCGGATTCGAAAAATGTGAAAATTACGCTTTTGAACTCCAAAGGTGAAATCCTTCCACAGCTGGAGGATGCCGCCAAGGCATTCGAGAAAGACAATCCGGGCATTACTGTTGAAATCCAGCCGGTTCCGAACGGTGGATCGCCTTTTGAGCGTGCCTCCGCATTGTATGCATCCGGAAATCCACCGACCATGATGATGCTAGATACAGGCGATGTCGAGAAATTCAAGGACCGTATCCTCGATCTAAACGGAGAAAAGTGGAATGCGGACACTGTTGAAAACGCTACGAAAGCTACGACATTTGACGGTAAAAATTACGCGTTTCCGCTGGCTGTTGAAGGCTACGGATTCATTTACAACAAAGCCGTTGTTGATAAAGCGGTAGGCGGAACCTTTGATCCCGCCACAATTAAAACCCGAAATGACCTTGAAAAACTGTTTCAGCAAATCGAGACATCCGGAAAGAAAGCACTGGTGATTTCACCAATGGACTGGTCCCTTGGCGCTCATTATTTGCCTCTTGCTTATGCAGGCCAGAACAAAGACATGGCTAAAGTGGACAAATTCATGGCGACACTGAAAGCGGGCCAGGCTGATTTGGCTAACAATCCGGTATTTAACGGACTTATGGATACATTCGACGTCATGATGAAATACAATATCGACCAGGCTTCCCCGCTGGCAGGAGCTTATGAACGCGGACCGGAGCTGCTCGGCAAAGGCGAAGTTGGCATTTGGTTCATGGGCAACTGGGCATGGCCGCAAATCAGCAGTTTTGATACCGCTAACAAAAAATATGGTTTCCTGCCTGTACCGATCAGCAATAATGCCAATGACTACGGCAATCAGGAAATTTCGTCCGCTGTATCCAAACGTATTGTCATTGACAAGGAGAAGACTACTCCGGAACAGCAGGAGGCGGCGAAAAAGTTCCTGAACTGGATCGTCTATGAAGAGAAAGGCCAGGATTTCCTCGTGAACAAAGCGAACATTATCCCGGCGTTCAAAAATATTACACTGCCTGCGGCCGACCCGCTTGGCAAGTCCATCCAGGATTATATCGCAAAAGGCAAGTCAGAGCAGTCGATGAGCATGCTGCCTGCCGATCACTGGTCCAAGACAGGATCTTCCATGCAAAAATATCTGGCGAAACAGGGCGACCGCGCAACACTGGTCAAAGAAATCGAAGACTACTGGAAAACAGCAAAATAAGGTTATTTTCAAATCACCCGGAATAGAGAGAGAAATCCGAAATAAAGAGAGGGATCATCATGATTGCGGAAAAAGGAGTATGGAACCGGTTGCGGTCACGGCTGCTGTTTACCGGACCAACCTTGTTTGCCTTCATAACGGTAATGATCATTCCATTTTTGTACGGCATCTATCTGACGTTCACAAACTGGGATGGTATTTCCACGACACTATCGCTGGTTGGCGTCCAAAACTACCTGGCCGTTTTTCGGGATAATGAGTTTTGGAAATCGTTCGGCTTGACGCTCGAGTATGTGTTTTATACCGTTATTCTTATCAATGTCGTCGCTTTTATGCTGGCGTATGTGCTGATAAAAGGTTTAAAGGGACAGAAAATTTTCCGGGCGGGATTTTTCCTGCCCAACCTTGTCGGCGGCATTGTACTCGGTTTTATCTGGCAGTTTATCTTCAACAACGTGCTTGTCTATTTGGGACAACATGCCGGCATTCAGTCGCTCAGCACGACTTGGCTGGCTGATCCCGACAAAGCGTTCTGGGCACTCGTGATTGTAACCGTGTGGCAGAACGTGGGTTACATGATGGTCATTTACATCGCGGGATTGAGCGGTGTGCCGAATGATATCATGGAGGCCGCAAGCATTGATGGGGCGAACAGCTGGATCAGACTGCGGAAAATGGTGCTGCCCTTGATGGTTCCTTCTTTCATCGTATGTATATTCTTGTCCCTGCAGCGCGGATTTATGGTCTATGACGTGAACCTCGCGCTCACGAAAGGTGGCCCGTTCAGCAGTACTCAAATGGTGTCGATGCATGTGTATGAAAAGGCATTCCTTTCCCGTGATTATGGTGTGGGGCAGGCGGAAGCATTCGTGCTGTTCCTGATGGTTGCTCTCATTACCCTGCTCCAGGTTTATTTTAGTAAGAAGTTGGAGGTGGAGGCGTAATGACAAGCAAAAAAGCCGCTTCCTCCGTGATCAAATTCATTGTGCTGACAGTCGTGCTCATATTGTTCATCGTACCGTTCGTTTTTCTGCTGATCAATTCGTTCAAGGAAAACAAGGCCATCACCTCGAACCCGTTATCGCTTCCAGAGAGCTTCAATATGGTCAATTATATGAATGCGTTCGATAAAATGAATTACATCGATGCCTTCACCAACTCATTGGTCATAACGGTGTTAAGTGTCTTCTTTATCTCACTGTTCGCGGCGATGACGGCTCATTATTTTGTCAGAAACAACACCAAGTTCAACCAATATACGTTTATGCTGATGGTTGCTTCCATGATCATTCCGTTTCAGGCCATCATGATTCCATTGGTGAAAATTTACGGCTCACTTGATCTTCTGAACAGCAAGTGGTCGCTGATTTACATGTACATCGGTTTTGGAAGCTCGCTGGCCGTCTTCATTTATCATGGATTCGTGAAGAGCATTCCGAAGGAACTGGAGGAAGCGGCGCTGATTGACGGCTGCACGCGGATTCAGACATTCTTCCGGATCGTGTTTCCGGTACTGATGCCCACGACAGCCACCATTTCCATTCTCAATGTGCTGTGGGTCTGGAATGATTTTCTGCTACCTTCCCTCATTCTGGTCGATCCGGAGCAAAGGACACTTCCGTTGTCCACGTACAACTTTTATGGGACCTATACAGTGGATTACGGTCCGTTAATGGCAAGTTTGGTACTGACGATATTTCCGATCATTATCATCTATCTGTTCGCCCAGAAATATATTATTCAGGGTGTTATGCAAGGTTCGATTAAATAACTGCAGGGGGAGGATGCCTTATCATACAGAGTAGAGCGTATACGAGAGAGAGTGCAGATCAATTTATTTCTGAATCGAAGCATATGCTTCGGCCAGATTATCGGCTGAACTACCACTTAATGGCTGAATTCGGCTGGATGAACGATCCGAACGGTTTCATTCAATATAACGGGCAGTATCACTTGTTCTATCAACATTACCCGTATAAATCAGTATGGGGGCCGATGCACTGGGGACACGCAGTCAGCCGCGATCTTATGAAGTGGGATTATCTGCCGGTCGCTTTGGCCCCGGACGGTGAGTTCGACCGGGATGGCTGCTTCTCCGGCAGTGCGGTTGAGCAGGACGGGAAGCTTGTTTTGATGTATACGGGACATGTAGTAACCGGGCCCGACAAAGATCAGGATTACAAGCAGTCGCAGGGCATCGCAGTATCAGAGGACGGAGTAACGTTCGAAAAGTGGGAGGGCAATCCGGTCATCGGTTATGACGCCGTACCAGACACGGTCAGCCGCAAAGACTTCCGTGACCCTAAGGTGTTCAGACACGAAGATCAATATTACGCCGTTCTCGGTTCTAATGATGCCAAAGGGAACGGGCTTGTACTGCTCTACCGTTCTGAAGACCTGAGAAGCTGGATGTATGTCAATGTATTGGCCGTGAGTGACGGTCGCTTCGGCGATAATTGGGAGTGCCCCGATCTGTTCCCGCTCGGCGGTCGGCACGTATTTATGCTGTCCCCGCAGCGGATGCCTGCCCAGGGGGAAGCTTACCACAATCTGCATTCCACCATGTACGGTATTGGTGATTTCAATTCCGTGGCCGGAACATTTACGGCAGAACGGTATGCTCAGGTGGATCACGGATTCGATTTCTATGCCCCGCAGTCAACCTTGGATGATAAAGGGCGGCGTATCGTCATCGGATGGATGGATATGTGGGAGTCGGAGATGCCGACCCAGCAGGGGCACCATTGGGCTGGTGCGATGAGTCTTCCGCGGGAAGCGGTTATCGACCGCGGCAGGCTGCTGTTCCGTCCGCTTGAAGAGGTAAAGAATTACCGATCCAATCTGTTCGAGCAGCGGGATATCTTACTGACAGGCGAGCAGATGATGGAGACGTGTGGAGATAGCTACGAACTGAAGGCGGTATTTGAGTTCGAGGCCGGTAACACCGATGAATTCGGCTTGAAACTGCGGGTAGGCAGCGAAGAGGAGACTGTACTGTCGTACTGTCCCGATGACGGTCTGTTCCGTTTCAACCGTGAGCGTGCCGGTATCGGACCGGGCGGAGAGAGAAGAGTGTCCTTGGGCTTACACGAGGGCCGTCTGGAGCTTCGGGTTTTCGTCGATAAAAGCTCGGTGGAAATATTCATCGGTGACGGTGAATACGTCCTCACAGGAAGGGTGTATCCGGGACTGGAATCAACGGGCATTCGTGCATTCGCGAGCGGAAAGTGTACGATTGTCTCGTTTCAGAAGTGGGATATCTCCACATAGAATTGCATGACAAACAGGAACCCGACCGTTGATGGCCAGGGCTCCTGTTTTTTTGCGAGGATTGTGATTGTTTATTCTTTCGTATTAGCATGACTGCCACGAGTAGCAGAGGCTAGAACGATTTGAAAAGGGAAAAGGTGATAATTAGATCAGATGATTTGGGGGTTAATTTGCTCAAGTCGGTTCACCTTTCCTTATGTGACTTATGTGCGATGTTGAAATCAGCAAGAAGGAACTTTACGCGAGCTTATTTTGAAGATAAGCATCAATTTTTGCGAGGGCTTCTTCTGTACCGCCTGATTGCTGGAAGCTATCATTTATTTTTTGTACGCCCTCCTTATACGCTGCGTTCGACACCACCTCACGTACGGCCTCTCTTAACGATTGTACATTGATATGGTCTTTGGTTATTCGATAGCCAGCTTGCAGTTCCGTTAACCGCTGCGCGACCATCGGCTGGTCCTTGTCCTGGGGTAGTACAACCAAGGGAACATTGAAGTGAATTCCTTCATTCACGCTGTTCATTCCACCATGAGTAATAAACACATCTGAATGATGTAATACCTCCAATTGAGGAACATAGGGTGAAATGATAAAGTGCTCGGGGGCCGGATTGATTTTCGTAAAGTCAGCTTTTTCGCCAGCCGCAATCACGACGATGCCTTCAAAATCGGAAAATGCCTCAATACAGGTGTTAAAAAAGTCTTCAACATGATCCAAAAGCGTTCCCATCGAAATATACAGAACCTTGTCATTATGTAATACATCCAAAGGAAAAGAATGTTCTCCTTTGCGCTCAGGAAAGCTGGGACCGATAAAAAGGTTCTCCTCACCAAGACGGTCCGCGTTCGGTTGGAAATATCTGCTGGTATATACAACATTCAGAGCCCCTGAGTTGTTCATAAATTGAAACACATGCTCAGGGGCAACACCGAATCTTTCCTTCATGTTCTGTAGTAAGGTTGTGGCCTGTTCATCAAGCTGAAACGGTACTTCAGCATCAAGACGAAAGGGGTTAACAATCATCTGATTGTTTGAAATCAGAAAAGATGGCGATGAAGCAATACCGGGGATATTCAAATAATCTCTAACTAACTCACCAGCTCCGAATCTATCATAGAACACAAAGTCAAAATCAATGCTTTCCGACAACCTCTGGGTAACTTCCAATATGTCTAGCGAAGTCTGAATTTGAATGTTCAAAAATGTGTTCAGTCCGGCCGGAGAAGCGGCGTTGATAGAAGCGGCCCTCAACAAATCGGGGTGCAGATGAACCGTTGCTCCAACTGCTTCGAGTCTGTCCTTGTATTTCTCAGTTGTAATGTAATGTACTTGGTCCCCCCGTGCTGCAAAGGCCTGCGTAATCCCAATCGTAGGATTCACATGTCCTTCTGCCGGAAAGTTAACCATTAATATGTGTAACATTCATCATCACTCCTTTTCGCTTCATCGAAGATCGCAGTTTTCACTGAATCTCTCTATCTATAATAACAATAATATTTATATTTTCAAATGATATCCTTTTTGTAAACGTATCTTAAGCTCTCCGAGTTAACACGAGAGAATATTGTACAGAGACATGTGAGTAAGAAATTTGTATAACAGATATTTATCTTGTGCATAGTAAAGACGAACTGTACTCAGCAAGGGAGGTCTTTCTAATGAATGTCCAAAGAGCACAAGAAATAGCGTCCTCTCCCATAATGGCGAATGTGTTATGTGATGGGTTACCCATTTATATTCAGCATGTGAATGAGCAGAGTGAGATGGCACGCATCTATGCGCTGAACAATCGGGAAGAGGAACGGGAAGTACCTTTGTACGCGTTAACAGAACAGGATCAGACACTGGAATAAAAAGGAGAGATATTGAGAATGAAAGAAAATAAACAGAAAGTGGCCGAGGCCGATCGTTTGAATTTTCATGACCGTACTGATGATGTGGTAAGGGAAGTGCCTGCCACGACGGATGCCAGCGAAGCAGTTGCAGCTATGACCTCACATATCAATAAATACGATGTACCGGATGAGCTGGAGGAAAAATAGAGAATGACTAAGCGCGCACAGGATACCCTGCTGCGTGCTTTTTATATGATGCATAAAGGATAACCAAAGATTTAGCAGCTTTGTAAGGGGCTGCTTCTTTTTTTTGTTTCGAAAGCATCATAATATAAAAAAAGTATTGCATATAGGTTTACTAGGTATTATGATAATAACAGATTATTTTTTTGTTCTTGAAAAAGGTATAAGGTTTAGACCTTAAAGATTTATGGATCGGAGTGTTCGTATGATAATCCAATCTCCTCTGCGCTTTGAAAAAGTATCAGCTAAAAAAGTGAGTGATTTTATTAGAGAGCAGTTGGAAGAGGCTATTATTCTAAAAGAGTTGCTTAGCGAGGAGCAACTACCGACAGAGCGGGAACTCGCAGAAATATTTAATGCCAGCAGAATTACAGTCCGTGAGGCGCTATCCCAATTGGAGTCCAAGGGACTCATTGAGAAGAGGGTAGGTGCCAAGGGAGGGACCTTTGTTCTTCCCGTGACAGCAAACTCTCATAAACGTACTCGGGCAGAAATCGCAAAAGATTGGGAGCATATGCTGAAGGTCTTTGAATATCGGATGATTGTGGAACCTGAGGGGGCTTTTTTAGCGGCTACGCGGATCACTACGGATGAACTGGACTTGCTTCAGCATTATCTGGATCAGAGTATTGAAGCGGACTGCACCCGAGAATGGTTTCGGGCCTTGGATGTCAAGTTTCATTTGGCCATTGCCAAAGCATCGGGCAACCCATTTTGTGAAGCCGCTGTGAGGCAGATTCGGACCAAAATTAACCCATCGCTAGATCTCATGCCCTATGACGATCAGATTCGGACGGTGAACTACGACGTCCATACGGAAATTCTGAGTGCGCTTCGGGCACGGGATGCTGAGAAGTCGCGGGAAGTGATGAGGCACCATATCGGACATTCCGCAGATGCCATTTATGCAAGAGTGGTTGCAAAAGGCTAGACGGTGTCCTACAGAAAAAAGAATACGATTTGAGCAGGGATGGTGAAAACATGAATATACATGAGCTTTTGGCTTTATCTAGACCGCTTCAGGAGCAATTGATCACTTGGCGTAGGGATTTTCATCTCCATCCTGAAACGGGTTATGAAGAGATTCGTACGTCGGGCATTGTAGCTGAGCACTTACGTAGCCTTGGATTGGAGGTAACAACCCAGGTAGGGAAAACCGGGGTTGTGGGTCTGTTACGAGGAAAAAGCCCGGGACCTACCATCGGTCTAAGGGCAGACATGGATGCATTACCGATTCAGGATCAAAAAACGGTTCCCTATCGTTCACAGATTCCGGGTAAGGCACACTTATGCGGGCATGATGCCCATACAGCGATCCTGATGGGAACCGCGCAGTTACTTGCTAATTTGGAGAGACCGGAACGAGGCAATATCAAATTTGTCTTTCAACCGGCTGAAGAAGGTTTGGCCGGGGCCAAAGCTATGATCGATGACGGTGTGTTGGAAAATCCAAAAGTAGATGCTATGGCAGGACTACATATGTTTCCGGGTTTGAAGACAGGAACACTTGGGGTCAGCAAAGGGGTGGCTTTTGCATCCGCAGATAGCTTAACGATTAAAATTATAGGCAAAGGTGGCCATGCTGCTCGTCCACATGAGGGAATAGACGCCATTGCCGTGTCCGCGCAGGTTATTTCTGCCCTGCAAAACATTCCAAGTCGTATGGTTGATCCACTTGAAACCATTGTCATTACGATTGGCAAAATTAGTGGCGGTTATATGGGAGCGGCCATTGCACCAGAAGTAGAGATGATCGGCACCGTTCGAACTTTATCTGCGGAACTGCGCAGTCGAATGCCTGAGCTAATTGAACAGGTGGTTCGTGGGGTATGTGAGTCATTCGGGGCTGGGTATGAATTAAATTATCAGCTTGGTTACCCGGTTGTTCAGAACGACCCGGATATGGTTGATTTAATGACCGAAACCAGTGAGCAACTGTTTGGCTCCAAGGAGTGGAACTACATCAAACCGTCAACAGGCGGGGAGGATTTCGCTTTTTATTGTGAGCAGGTACCCGGTGTTTTCTTCCGGGTGGGCTCGGGGAGAGGAGATGAAGATACAAGCTATCCATTGCATCATCCCAAGTTTGATTTGGATGAATCGGTACTGCCTTATGGAGTAGCCATGATGTCGGCCATAGCGCTGAATTTTTTGAAGACAAAATAAAAATTGGGATTAAGACGTTCAGAAGCAGCTGTGTGGCAATATACAACCTCAATGGACTGGAGTGGACAAGATGAATAGACATAAGTGGTTTACAAGCGGGATTACGTTACTGATTGCTGCGATGATCCTGGCAGGCTGCGGTGCCCCATCCACAGGCGGTAGTAAAGACACCGCAACATCGACATCGACCGGCAGTAAAGTACTGACGATAGCGAATGCTACGGATATTGAGAGCTTTGATCCTCATAACAATAACAATACGGCGAGTGAAGCTGTCCTGGTTAACGTATTTGACTACTTATTGAAAAATGATAGTCAGCAGAAGAAAGTGCCTGGACTCGCAACTTCTTGGGAAAAGGTAAATGATACGACTTGGCGTTTTCACTTGCGCGAAGGGGTTACCTTCCATAACGGTGATCCATTCACGGCGGAAGATGTGAAGTATACGATAGAAAGAGTAGCGAAGGATAACACACTCAAACAAAATTCCTACTTTAAAAATATCAAAGAAGTGAAAGTGGTAGATGAACATACAGCAGACATCGTAACAGACGGACCAGACCCGTTGCTGTTGAATCGTTTATCCAAAATGGGAGCAGGGATCTTACCTTCCAAGTATATTGAGAAAAATGGGATAGAGGCATTCCTTAAAAATCCAATCGGTACAGGCCCTTATAAATTTAGTCAATGGATTAAGGATGATCGTGTAGTACTGGTTAAAAATGATAAGTATTATGAAGGTCAGCCGAAATGGGATCAAGTTGTTTTTCGTTCCATCCCGGAAGCCTCTACGCGTGTATCTGAGCTGCTCGCAGGCTCGATTGACATTGCTTCTGGAATCCCATCCACCGATATAGGACGTATTCAAGGCGAGGAGGGCAAAAAAATCGTCAAGGCTCCGATACAGCGAGTCTTGCAATTGATTTTACGTCAAAGCCAAGGCAGTGTTACGGCTGACTCCAAAGTGAGAGAAGCGATAGATCTCGCGATTGATAAAAAGGGAATCGTGGATAGCATCGCTGGCGGTGCCGGGATTGTAACCCGTACTTCCGTTACACCAGGCAACTTTGGTGCTGATCCTTCTCTGTATGAGAAAACATTATATGATCCGACTAAAGCCAAAGAACTGCTGAAGCAAGCGGGTTACACTGGTGAAGGCCCAACATTAACCCTTTCAGTATCCTCAATATACAAAGAGTATGCTGAGGTCGTAGCCGCCATGTTAGATAAAGAAGGCTTCAAAATTAAATTGGACGTACTGGAGCCAAGTGCTTTCAGTGAGCGTTACAGCTCCAAATCCTTTAAAGAAATGTTTATGATCGGCATTGGTAATTCCCTATTTGATGCTTCCAACAACTATAATCGCTATCTGGTAGAAGAGGCAAAAGGCGAAACGGATTATAACAATCCGAAGGTAGAGAAGCTGCTGCAGCATGCCCTGACGAATCTGGATACAGCCTCGCGTGAAAAAGAGTATCAGCAAGTGCAGCAGATTTTGGCTAAAGATCGTCCAGCCGTCTATCTTTTCCAAATGGAAGGGGTTTATGGCACGGGTAACGGTGTGAATTTCCAACCGAGAAGTGATGAGATGTTCTATGCAGAGGATATTACACCTGCAAAATAAAAAGAGAAGTGAACGGGCGGGGACCTCAATGAAGGTTCCTGCCCGTCCTTTTAAAAAAAGCCTGCTGATTATGGAGGTGACGGATTGAAAACTTATATCGCCAAATCACTGCTGCAGGTTATTCCTGTACTGCTGATTGTCTCCCTTATTGTATTCATCCTGGTGAGGGTAACCGGAGACCCTGTAGCTCTTATGCTGCCGGAGACCGCTACAGCTGAGGATCGTGCGATATTGACACAAGCGCTCGGGCTAGATCAGCCCTTATATACGCAATACATTAAATTTATTGGCAGTGCCTTACAAGGCGATTTTGGCACCTCGTTTCGCTATGGTGAATCGGCTTTGCCATTAGTGTTGGAACGGCTGCCTGCTAGTTTTGAATTGGCAGTAGCTGCCATGATTTTTGCGGTCATCATTGCAGTGCCGTTGGGCGTCATCTCAGCAGTCAAACGTAATACCTTTACCGATTTAATCATTTCCAGTTTATCCGTAGTCGGAAAGGCCATGCCTAACTTTTGGATGGGGATTATGCTCATTTTATTATTCTCCGTCATGTTGGGAGTGCTTCCGGTGTCCGGCCGGGGCGGAATGGATCATTTAATACTTCCGGCCTTTACACTGGGTGTCGGCCTTTCTGCACAGATGACTCGACTCATTCGCTCCAGTATGCTGGACATTTTGAATCAGGATTATATACGAACAGCCCGAAGTAAAGGGATTCTCGAAATCGTGGTGATCGGAAAACACGCTTTTCGCAATGGATTGATTCCGGTCGTCACGATTATGAGCTTGCAATTTACGAGCTTGATCGGCGGCACTCTGATTACAGAGACGGTATTTGCATGGCCGGGTTTGGGGCAGCTACTTGTCGTCGCTGTGAATACGCATGACATGGCTATCGTCCAGGCCGCTGTATTTGTGATTGCCTTTATTGTGGTCATCAGCAATATTTTAACCGATGTCGTTTACCGACTGCTTGATCCAAGAATTAAATACAACTAGAGAGGGGAGGAGGAAGTGTGGCAGGTATTCATGATGTACAAGCCCTTGGTCCAGACCCAGACCTGGATGGCAAAAAGCAAGCACAACCGTCTAGTATCGGGCGTATATGGAAGCAGCTGTTACGAAGTAAAACCGGAACGGTCGGTGCAATAATCATACTGCTCGTTTGCTTAACGGCACTATGTGCACCTCTGCTGGCCACTCACAATCCTGCGGATATTGACCCGCTTAACCGACTGAAACCGCCCATGTGGCTGGCTGGTGGATTGCCGGAGCATTGGCTGGGTACAGATAATCTGGGACGGGATATGTGGAGCCGTATCGTATACGGGGCGAGAGTTTCGCTTATCGTCGGTGTCGGTGCAGTTCTGGTCTCAGGCACCATTGGCGCGATTCTCGGACTCCTCGCCGGGTTTTATGGTAAATGGGTGGATGCCATTATTATGAGAGTTGCCGATGCGTTTTTGGCCATTCCCGCCATTCTGCTGATGCTGGTCGTATTGGCTGTGGTGGGTCCTGGCATGACTACGCTTATTTTTGTTATTGGCGTTACGAATTGGGTTTCTTATACGAGGGTTGTCCGGGGCGAGGTATTGAGTATCAAGGAACGAGACTTTGTCAAAGCAGCCAAGGCGATCGGCTCTAAAAATAGTAGGATTCTGTTGAAGCACATTTTACCCAATGTCTTGTCTTCGTTTATTGTGATTTCCGGTATGAGCGTGGCGACAACGATTATTATGGAAGCTTCTCTTAGTTTTCTCGGATTAGGGATCACACCACCGGCCGTGTCCTGGGGTGGCATGCTGAGCGATGGGAGGCAGTATATAGCCACGAGCTGGTGGGTGGCAACGTTTCCCGGTCTGGCGATTACCATCACGGTCCTGGGGGTCATTTTCCTCGGTGACTGGCTTCGCGACGTGTTAGATCCCCACATGAAGGCGAAAGAATAACAGAAAGCGGGGGATCGGAAAAGATGACCACGAAATTGCTTGAAGTGAAGCATTTGAAAACCTACTTTAAAATAGAGGATGGCATCGTTCCTTCGGTCAATGGTGTCAGCTTCACTGTAAACCCAGGCGAAACATTAGCTATTGTTGGAGAGTCCGGTTCCGGTAAAAGTGTAACCTCCTTGTCTATTATGGGTTTAGTGGCTGCACCGGGTAAAGTCGTGGGCGGGGAGATTCTGCTTGAAGGACGAGACTTACTCAAATTGTCCAAGGGAGAAATGCGCAAATATCGGGGAAACGAGGTATCCATGATTTTTCAGGAGCCAATGAGTTCGTTGAATCCTGTATTTACGATTGGTAACCAAATCAGTGAGGTCATCCGGCAGCACCAGAAACTGAGCAAATCGGAATCACGGCAGAAAAGTATAGAGATGCTGGAGAGGGTAGGCATACCTGGTGCGTCGAAAGTGGTGAGTTATTTTCCGCATCAGTTATCTGGAGGAATGCGTCAGCGGGTCATGATCGCAATGGCCTTGGCCTGCCAGCCGAAACTGCTCATCGCCGATGAGCCGACGACGGCACTGGACGTTACGATTCAGGCTCAAATTTTGAATTTAATCCACAAGCTAAGCAAGGAAGAGAACACAGGCATCATTCTCATTACCCACGATTTAGGTGTCGTCGCGGAAATGGCCGATCGTGTGGTCGTGATGTATGCCGGAGAAGTAGTTGAGGAAGCAAACGTATTTGACTTGTTCGAAAAGCCGGGTCATCCCTATACGATCGGGTTACTAGGATCACTCCCTAAGCTTACGGAACAGAGAGAATGGCTGGATTCCATTCCCGGTACCGTTCCTAATATGATGCAGATGCCGAGCGGCTGTCCCTTTCATCCCCGCTGTCCTTATGCCCAGGAACAGTGCACCAAGATTCATCCTGAAATACAAGCCAAGGATCAAGGACACTATGTCAGATGTCTGCGGATGGAGGAGGTGTCAGTATGAATGAGACAGTACAGGGAACACCGCTTCTCGAAGTGAATGGTCTCAAAAAGTACTATCCTGTGAAAAAGGGCTGGTTTTCCCAAAAAAGCAGTTATGTACGGGCGGTTGATGGTTTGAGCTTTAAGGTGATGCCTGGCGAAACCTTAGGTATTGTAGGTGAATCGGGTTGCGGCAAATCAACAACGGGACAAATGATTACACAACTGCTGGAACCCACGGCAGGCGAAATTCGTTTTCAAGGGCAAAGCCTGTCTGATTTAACGGACGAAGAAGTCCGCAAGGTCAGACGGGATTTACAATTTGTATTTCAAGATCCGTACTCTTCCTTGAATCCAAGAATGAAGGTCTTTGATATCGTCGCCGAACCGCTGCAAGTACACGGGATTGCTAAAGGGAGAGAGCCTAAAGCCGAAGTTTTCCGACTGTTGCAGACGGTAGGGTTAGGTGCTCATTTAGCAGATCGGCATCCCCATGAATTCAGTGGGGGACAGCGGCAGCGAATCGGCATAGCGAGGGCGCTTGCCATGAAACCGAAGCTCATTGTTTGTGATGAACCTGTATCCGCGCTGGATGTGTCGATTCAGGCTCAGATTTTGAATTTGTTAAAAGAGCTTCAGCAGCAGTTCCAGCTCACCTACATTTTTATCGCTCACGGTCTGCCCTCCGTCAAGCATATTAGTGATCGCATCGCGGTGATGTACTTGGGCAAAATCGTGGAGCTTGCAGATCGCGATGAGTTGTTTGCAAGGCCGCAGCATCCGTATACCAAAGCATTGCTTGATGCAGTACCCGTCCCAGACCCGAGGCTGCGCAAAGAGCGAATAACCTTGACAGGTGAAATCCCCAATCCTGCCAATCCGCCCTCGGGCTGCACTTTTCACACGCGTTGCCCGTACGCACAAGAGATATGCCGCCAACAAAGCCCGCTGCTCGAAGAGCATATGCCAGGGCATATTGTGGCCTGTCATTTTCCTCTGCATAAGCAGATGGCTCACGAATAGATCACCTTTGACGGTATGTCGGGCAGTATGATTTAACGGAAAAAGGAGGGCTACTCATGAATAAACGCTCGACTGTAAAACGCTCGATTGTACCGGAGGATTTATACGGATATCAGTGGGTCAGTGATCCAGTAATAAGCCCCGATGGAACGATTGCCTACGTCCACAAAAGCATAGATCGTTCAAAGAATGATTACCATACGCACATCCGTGGCGTATCGCTTCTTGGGAACGACGATAAGCTGTTGACCGATGGCAATAAGGATTCAGCTCCTGCTTGGTCACCCGATGGATCGCAGCTTGCTTTTTTACGACTGGCGGATGGAAGCAAACAGCTATGGACGGTTCCGGCTGAAGGTGGAGAGGGACAGCGACAGACGGAGGTGAAGCGGGGAGTGGGTGCATTCGTCTGGTCACCGGACGGGAAGTATATTGTATTCACAAGTATGGTTAGTATAAACGCCGAACGGGAAGTCATGGCGCTTGAGGAATATAGCAAACAATCGGGTGAGCGGGGGCGTATCGTGGATCGTACGACTCCCAAAGCTGAGGGATCGGGCTGGTGGAACGGTCTATTTAGTCATTTATTTGTACTGGAGTTTGAAAACGGCCGGGTAACTCCAGTCACCTCCGGGCCTTGGAATGCTTCTTACCCTGTATGGTCCATAGACAGCAAGCAAATTTCATTTTTGTCCAAACGTGTAGAAGATGACAAGCTGGACGCAGATCTGCTTTCGTTTTCGGATGTGTATACGATTGATTTCGACGGCAGTGATCTGGTGAAAGTTACGGATTCCAGCTTGGCGATTAGCCAATTTTCTTATGCCCCGGACGGTAAATCATTGACTCTGATCGCCAGTGATCGTATTTATGGAAGTGGTAGCCAGAATCGACTGTATACTGTGCCTGTTACGGGGGGAGCCCCGGGACTATTGTTTCCTGAATTGGATATGCAAATCGGCAACTTCGCCTTAAGTGATATGAAATCCTTTGGTACGTCTTCATCTCCGTTATATGCTCCTGCGAGGTTGAAGCCAGAAATGTATGTGCTCGGGACGTTGCAGGGTGCTGTCCATGTATACCGAATGCCTATAGACGGAGGTGTTCAGGCGGTGACCGCTGGAAGCAACAGAGATATCTATCAGTACACGTTATCTGCTGATGGCTGCTATCTGGTCTTTGCTGCACTTGATGCGGATCGGCCTGGAGAGCTGTATCACATGAATCTGGAGACAGGGGAAGAGAAACGGCTTACGCACCATAACGACGATTACATGGCTTCCTTGCAAGTGAGTTCACCAGAGACATTTTGGTTTGAGGCTTCGGACGGATTCAAGGTACAAGGATGGATCTTCAAGCCAGCGGGACTAGGCTCCGGGGATCAAGTTCCTTTGATTTTACAAATTCACGGGGGACCCCATGCGATGTATACCGGCGCGTACAGCCATGAGATGCAGACGCTCCTTGCACAGGGGTATGCCGTGCTGATGACCAATCCACGCGGCAGCTTCGGTTATGGTCAGGATTTCGCCCAAGCCTGTCGGGGGGACTTTGGAGGAGGAGATTATCAGGATGTACTGGACGCCTTGGACTTTGCGCTGAACCAGTTTGATGATATCGATGAAACCCGGCTCGGCGTGGCTGGCGGCAGCTATGGAGGCTTGATGACCAACTGGATCATTTCTCATACGAACCGATTCCGCGCCGCCGTTACGCAGCGTTGCATCTCCAACTGGCTATCCTTCTATGGTTTGAGCGATATCGGTATTTCCTACACGGAGGGAATTGTTGGAGCTAACCCGTGGGAAGATCCTGAGTTGCTCTGGTCCAAGTCCCCACTGGCACATGTAAATAACATTGAAACTCCACTGCTGATTTTACACGGCGAGGAAGACCTGCGCTGCCCGGTTGGGCAAGGGGATGAGTTGTATACAGCCCTGAAGCGGCTGGGTAAAACAACACGCCTCATTCGCTATCCCGGGTCCAATCATTCTTTGCTGAAGAGCGGTAAACCGTCCCTTCGTGTAGATAACTTTGAGCAAGTGGTGTCCTGGTTTAATTCCTACTTGAGTAAAGGAGTTGACTCTGATGAGTAAAGTGCAATTGTCGATGCCAGTGGCCTTTCTGATCGAGAACTTACGTACAAGTGGTGAGCAGAAAGACGTCATCATTGAGTGTATTAAAAAACAGGACTTTTCTCCTTTACTCGGCAAAGTGAAAGAAAAAACAATGGATTTCAAAGAACGTTGTCAAACTGCAGAAGACATGGGGGACGAGTGGGAAGAAGCGATCCACAGCGGTTATGAATTTAAGTTTTTACACATCAATGGACTGAAAAGGCTGCTTCATTTTCGCTTTAATCGAATCATAGATCGAGATTATGAGCAGGATGGAATCACGTTGAAGGGTCTGTACCTTGATCCTATCGAAATGGATACCTTGCAAGGGCTGATTGGCAGACAGTGGCAGGTGATTGAGGAGGACAATGGAAAAGTAGGCAGCGTGCAGAGAATCGTAAGTATTAAGCTTTTATATCGAAATGATGACAGTTTTTAAAGGGAAGATCAGTTACCATAGCTACGCCTAACAGTCCTGATGAGCATTTTTGATCGGGACTGTTTTTTATTTTATGGGCTAATTGATAAATTGAATTGCATCATATTTCGTTGACACAGTCCACAAAAAATATTAATATAATTGTTGCATAAGTCCACTAAATAGGGGGAGTTTATAATCAATATAGATGCTGAGTTCATAGCAGATATGAGACGTTTCAACCGATTTTATACTAATATACTGGGTTTATTAGATAAACATGTGCTGGATAGCGGACATTCCTTTACCGAGGCACGCGTCATTGTAGAGATCGGTATGATCGAGCCATGTATAGCCAATACTTTAGTCGATTCTCTTAAAATTGACCGCAGTTATATGAGTAGAATCATAGCTAAACTTTGCAAAGAGGGCTTCCTTGTTAAGGAAAATTCTACGGTGGATAATAGAACAAATCTGATTCGTTTGACACCTAAAGGAAAAGCGTTCTATCACCAACTGAATGAAAGGTCTGATGAACAAATTCTAAAATTAGTTCAAGGACTCTCAGAAGAAGAGATTAAAGAATTACATACTTCTATGTTGTTGATTCAGAAGAAACTGGACAATTTGGAGAGGATACAGAATGATTCGATTTGAATGCGACTATACCGAAGGTGCCCATGAGCGCATATTAAAGCGACTATTGGAGACTAATGATGAACAAACCCCAGGCTATGGTTTGGACGAGCACTGTGAAAAAGCCAGAGCTTATATTAAAAAAGCATGTGACTCCCAAAATGCAGAGGTACACTTTTTAGTTGGAGGTACACAGACCAATACAACGGTGATCTCTTCTATTTTGCGTCCGCATCAAGGTGTTATTGCTGCAAATTCTGGACATATTGCTGTACATGAGACCGGCGCGATTGAAGCTACTGGCCATAAAGTACTTACTTTGCCAAGTGATGATGGGAAAATCCGGGCCGAACAGGTAAAGGGTCTGTATGATGCTCATTGGAATGATGCCGCTCCTGAGCATAGCGTACAGCCCGGTATGGTTTTTATTTCTTACCCTACCGAGAATGGGACGATCTACACTAAATCCGAGCTGGAAGCGTTAAGTCGAGTCTGTCGGGAATGTAGTTTACCGCTTTTTATAGATGGAGCCCGATTGGGTTATGGCTTGGTTGCAGAGGATAGCGATGTAACCTTAGCAGATATAGCAAAACTATGCGATGTATTTTATATCGGCGGGACCAAAGTTGGAGCAATGATGGGAGAAGCAGTAGTCATTATAAATGATACATTGAAAAAAGATTTCCGATACATGATTAAGCAAAAAGGAGGACTGCTGGCTAAGGGGCGAATGCTGGGCATTCAGTTTGAAACTTTGTTTGAAGACGGTTTATACTTTGAAATTTCCAAACACGCTATAGATATGGCAATGTTGCTTCAAAACGGATTATCTGAGCAAGGCTTTTCTTTTCAGTACCGCTCTACAACCAATCAGCAGTTTCCGATTTTACCAGATCGTATATTAAAGGCATTGAGCGAAAAATATACTTACTCCTTTTGGGAGAAGGTTGATGATACACATAGTGCCGTTCGATTCTGTACCAGTTGGGCTACGAAGAAAGAAAATGTTGAAATGCTGATTCAGGATATTAAAGCATTGCGATAAGGGTAATGAAGAAAGCGATTTATACAATCTTAAAAATGTAGAACGACTATGTAAGAGGCCATACTTCGTTGCATGTATTGCAGCGAAGTATGGTTTTTTTGTTGTGTAATTTTACTTAATCCAAAGCGGTTTGACTTCAATTCCATGAAAGAGCAAGTGGATATAAGAATGGAAAAACAAGACAAAAGCAGATATATAAAATCGGCGTCTGATTCTTTACACTGAATATCTACCGAACCTGCTTGCGGTACTGAAGAGGGGAGACCCCGGTTATTTTTTTAAAGATTTTATTAAAGTGGGAAGCATGACCGAACCCGACATCCTCTGCAATATGCTGGATTTTGTCTTTGGTGGTTCGCAGTCTTGTTTGGGCTGCCCTGACTCTCACTATGCGGATGTATTCGCTGAAATGGAAGCCAGTCAATTTTAAAAATATGCGGCTTAGGTAAGCTGGACTAATGAAGAAGCAGGCGGCAGCCATTGACGCAACCCCTGACAACAGCGACACAAGGACAGTTATCCACCTCACAAACGGTACGTATCGTGAAAAAATAAAGGTGAATTCCTCCAAAAAAAATCTGAGCATTATCGGAGAAGATCGGGACAAAACGATCATTTCTTTTGATGATACGGCCAAAACCGTGGTGGACGGAAAAGAATTAGGAACAAGCAACAGCTACACGATGCGTGTGCAAAGTCCCGATTTTGTGTTGGAGAATGTGACGGTTGCCAATACAGAAGGAACCGGGCAGGTGCAGGCTGTGGCGTTATATGCTGAAGGTGATCGTGGTAAGTATCACAATGTCAGGATTACCGGACTACAGGATACGTTGTTGGTGAACCGTGGCAGACAATATTTTAAGGACAGCTACATCAGTGGCAGTGTAGATTTTATATTTGGCAATTCACCTGTTGTGTTTGATAATTCGATCATACACAGCCTGCGTGCTGGATATGTGACAGCAGCTTCAACAGAAGAGAACAAGCCGGGTTTGGTATTTATTCAATGTCGTCTGACAACAGAAAATGGCTTGACAGGCAAGGTGGATCTCGGACGGCCATGGCGCCCTTACGCTCATGTTACTTTTTTGAAGACCTATATGGATGACCATATCAAGCCGGGCGGCTGGAACAATTGGGGCAAGGAATCCAATGAGCAGACCGCAAGATTTGGAGAGTTCGACAACTTTGGGCCAGGTGCAGGAAGTAGCGGGCGTGTACCTTGGGCCAAACAGCTTACTGCTGATGAAGCAAGCCAGTACACAGTTGAAGCTGTTCTGAGCGGGACAGATCATTGGAATCCACAGTTGAATAGATAAATCGGCTTCGTTCAAATGATGTTCAATGTATAAGCGGGGTATTCGCTTCAAGCGAATAGCCTCGCTTATTTGTGTGTTTTGCAATTATGTTGTTGATCACTCTATTTCTCTCGATATTTAAAATACTTGTTTTTATGGTAAATACTAGATATATTAAGTGAGAGATGTATTTTTATCTTTCTAGCCTTACATTTATTGCGAATTAAAATCTATTATTATGTTGGAGGTGTAAGGTATGGCACGTGTGTTAGTAGTGATCACGCCAGCTGAAGGTCATGTTAATCCGACATTAGGATTAGTTAAAAGGTTGGTAGACAGTGGTGAGGAAGTGGATTATGTGTGTACGGAGGAATATCGTACGAGAATTCAACAAACGGGAGCAAAACTGATAACCTACCCTTTTATTGATGATGCTTTTTCTAAAGACTCTGATTTAAAGCCAGCAGAATACAAACATCATTATCAATTTGTGTACATGATGGTTAGAGGTATGATTCTTCCGATTATTCCAGAGGTTTTGAGAGTTATAGAAAACAGGACTTATGATTATTTAATTTTTGACTCTTTGATGGGCTGGGGAGGCACGATTATTGCAGAGAAGCTGGGGATTCCTGCTATATGCTCTATCGCTTCTTTTGCTTTCGTAGAGCCTCTGGGGTCGGGGCAAGGCATGGATGAGAATGATCCGGAGGTGAAAAAGTTGTACACGGCTACGATGCAAATAACGCATCAATTAGCTAATGAGCTTCAGGTAGCCGCCCCGGCTATGGACGAGATCGCTCCTCATGCCGGAAGCTTAAAAATAGTTTACACAAGCCGCTACTTTCAACCGCAAGCCGAAAAACTGGATCACAGTTTTATTTTTACAGGTCCTTCTATTGTACCGCGTAAAGATGCTCCATCTTTCCCGTTCGAACAACTTCGTGTTCTGCATCCACAGGCGGTTTACATTTCAATGGGTACTATTTTGAATAAAGACTTGGAATTTTATAAGCTTTGTTTTGCAGCATTTCGCGATTTGCCTGTGCAGTTTGTGCTGTCTTCAGGCAATTATACAGATATGGAGCCATTGGCAAAATGTATCCCTGACAATTTTATGATCAAGCCCTATATTCCGCAACTGGAAATGCTGCAGCATGTAGACGCTTTTATTACACATGCGGGGATGAATAGTACAAGTGAAGCCCTGTATTACAATGTGCCGCAGGTCATGATTCCTTTAACATCAGATCAGCCCATCGTCGCTAATCGGGTGCAGGAGCTGGGAGCGGGTGTTGTTGTGGATAAAAAAGAGCTTACACCCGCTACTTTGAGAGCTGCCTTATTAGAGGTTTTGAATCATTCAACCTATAAACAGCAGGCCCATGTGATTGGCGAATCATTACGTCAGGCTGGCGGGTACAGACATGCGGCAGATACCATTATGAGTCATTTCTCCACAATAGAAAAATAAGGTGCCAGACTATAGACTGTGATTCCTTTCTTGTAGAGCAGCCGATTTTTCAAACTCTAATTTCTTTGAAATCGCCAGAAGACCAAGGGAGCAGAGGATCAGGGCCAAACATACCCAATAGGTGTTTCGGTAACCCATCCATTGAGCGGTTAATCCGCCCATCAAGCTCCCCACCAGTCTTCCGATGGTTGTCGCATTGGAATACAGCGTCGATGCATAACCAGGAAGAGAAGGCAACAAATCCTGCATGTAACTGATGCCAATGGCCGAAATCACTGCAACAAAGAAGGCTAGAAGAAGCTGCCCCACTAATAACTGCCACATCTCCGTAGACATAAGGACGAGGAGATAATAGACGACCCCTGTTATAGCTCCCCAAAATACAAGCAGACGGTTGGAGTATTTAGCAGCAAGTACGCCCAACATGATCATCAAAGGTATTTCTAAAACCGCGCAAATACTGGATACTAGAGCAACGTCACTCATGTCTCCTTTTAAATTATGAATGATAAACAAGGAAATATTTAAACTGTTCATCCAGTGAGACACATAGAGCAGAGTGAGAACTGAGAATGGTATCAGAATTTCAATATTTTTATGTAATTTAATGTGATGAAGTAAAAGTTGATTCTTACTTTTGAGCTGAGATGGGGATTGCTTAATAAAACAGAATAGAAGAATAGCTATAAGTATAAAAATAGAAGTCGTCCCTATAAAGATACCTTTAAAACCGGTATGTGCAATCAGGAAAGACCCCAAGAGCGGCCCCGTGATAAAGCCAAGGGAAAACATAGAACGAAGTGTTGAATTGGCAAAGGTATGATCTGCTGCTTCACTGCGATCAACCGCTTCACGTGCACTGGCAAATAACTGCGGCATTCCAGGTGCTCCCATTGCTGTGAAGACAGTCATATATACAAAAAGTACATAAAAATTTTGTATGACAAGATATCCTGCAAATGCTATCGCATTAAATAACGTACAAATCACTAAAATTTGTTTGCGATCTAATCCAGTATCAGAACGTTTGGCAATCAGAGAGCTTAACCATATACCACAAATCAAAGTCACAGCTGTAAAAACACCAAAGGTTCCAACAGATACGCCAAGTGTAGTTGTAAAATATACAGCCAAAAAAGGTGCGCTTATCGATATGGCCATACCTTGCAATAGCATACAGATCATGAATAGCGGGTAGTTACGGATAAAGAAAAGATTTTTAATACGCTTCAGCATTTCATTTTTACACCCTTTCAGATTTAGAAGCAGAACCATAATATCTAAACTATATATGACTTTAGTATAATATGTATATTTACATTGTATAAAACATTATTTTTTTGCGAGGCCATGTACAGGCAAAAACATGGCGTTAGTGTTGGATGGAGATGTGCATGTGGAATTTAACTGTAGAATTTGCCTTAAAGGCTGAAGCGATGAACGAACTGCTTGATCAGTTCGTTCAAAGGTCCGGCGGCCTTCGTAGGAAGTCGGTGATCGACTTTTTTTATGAAAACAAGTTCACTATTCGGCAATTGTTGATGTAACAATTTGGCATAAGGATGAAAGAGCTTATCATCTTCCCCATAAACAAGCAGGACAGGAAGATGGATTTCCCCGAGCCGCGAGGTACAGGTGTACTTCAAGCTGTACCGGTAATATTGTTCGACATTTCTGGGATTTCCCTGTTTCGCATCGTTGAATAGCTCACGGAATAAAGAAAATTGTTTAGTTTGCGACCAAGCATTAGAAATCGCAATCGTACCGATTGCTCCGATTTTGGAGAGAGCAATGCCCACAGAAACTTTGTTTCTTAGTCGCCATTCGTTTACTTCCGACATTCCACTGATAACGATGCCTCCCCATGCCCGATCCGGATAAGTTAGGAGAAATTCAAGCACTATCGAGCCTCCGGTAGAATATCCACACAAAAAAACTTTATCAATGCTCATCCGGTCCATCAATTGTTTAATATCCTGGGCGATTAGAGGGTAAGTAACCGTCTGTTCGGAAGGCTGACTCTTACCGTGTCCTCTGATGTCAAAAGCAATAGTTCGAAAATGAGGCGATAGCCCTTGGATTTGGTATGTGAAATTTAAGCTTGTGAGCACCGGAGGATGAATGAAGAGGATGGCGATTCCTTTTCCAGAATCAATATAATGCATCGAGTATCCGTTTATGTTTGTAGTAGTCATCGTTATACTCCCCGTCCTTTTAATGATTTTGGTCTTACTTTAAAAATAACTCATGATATAAACATTAGAGATAATGTGGCCTATTAGATCAAAAAAATTCATGAAATTATAACTTGATTTTCATGGGAGCAGGCTGTAAAAAAATTCCATATAGATCGTCATGGGTGACAGTACGCAAAGTGCGGTTTATGATGATCAACAGGAAGCAACTGTTGAGATAAGATAAATAACAACCGGATTAAGTATGAACCGAAGCAAAGCCCCGTTCTTATAGAACGAGGCTTTTTACATTGGATAGTATATGACCAAACTTAATCGAGTTAATGTTTCACCTGAATTATGATAGGTATGGGGTCTGTCCGCTTTGAAACGGATGGAATCACCACTTTTTATTGTATATTCAAGGTTATTTACACGGACAGTTAATTCTCCATCAAAGACAGTTAAGAACTCCTCCGTTCCCTCTCCGTGCGAATCGGAACTTAGGAAGCCGTTTTGTTCTATCTCGATTGAATAAACTTCAAAGCGTCTATCATCTTCGAAGGGGAAGTGGGGATAGGCTCGATATTTTCCGTTGTCTTCCGTTAATATTTGAATTTCACTTCCTAAAACCACTTTTGTATCTGGCTGCGGATTATTTATGAGTGAAGTAAAAGAAATCTTTAATCCATTGGCTATTTTCCAAATCGTTGTAATCGTAGGACTGGATTCGCCTCTTTCAATTTGACCGATCATCGTTTTACTTACTCCGGTGAGTTCTGCGACCCTTTCCAGACTTAATTTCTTATTCTCTCTAAAGGCTTTTAAGTTTTTGGCAATGATCAGATTGATCGTCTCCATAAATACCTCCTGTACCTGTGTACAATATAACGTCTGTATTGTACAATAAAACGTAAAACGTTATATTGTTCTTTTTGGACATTATAGCATACATCAAAGAGGGGGTTCCAAAGTGCCTTTATTATCGTTTTTGTTATATGTGTTTGTTACCAGCTTTACGCCAGGCCCCAATAACATTATGGCTATGCTCTTTGCTAATAAATTCGGGCTTAAAAAGACAATTCGATTTTGTTCAGGAGTAGGTGCAGGTTTCTTTGTAATCATGTTATTGAGTAGTTATTTTAATTTGTTGCTTGAAAATTTCATTCCCAAAATTCAATTTGTGATGACGATCCTGGGTGCAGCCTATATGCTATATCTGGCTGTAAAAATAATTATGAGTAAAGATAATGGTAAAGATAATGATGGGGGCAAGAATAACAGTTTTCTAACAGGTATGCTTTTGCAATTTATCAATCCGAAAGGAATTTTATATGGTATCACTGCTATATCAACCTTCATCCTTCCATATCACCATTCAAATTTCAGCTTGATGATGTATTCGTTATTTCTAGCTTTTGTTGGTTTTATGAGTACATTCTGTTGGAGTGTGTTTGGCTCCGTTTTTCAAAAGTTCTTAACTAAGTATAGAAGTCAGTTTAATATAATAATGGCTTTGTTATTAGTGTATAGTGCAATTTCGATCCTTGTAGAATGAAGGTATGCAAGTAATACAAACAGCCCCATTGAAGGAACTCTTCATTGGGACTGTTTTGTATTTAGGCGGATAGCAGATGAAGCGATGGCGAAAAGGCCGTTCATTCTGCTTTGCTTTTTTCCACACAAGGCTCTTCCACAGAATATTCCTCCAGCACCGTTGTTTTATCACCATAAACCCTGTCTAAGTGTTCTTCTCCCCATAAGCAAAAAAGATCGAGCAGATCTTTAAAATCCCATCCGTATTCACTAAGCTCATACTCTACTTTGGGTGGGACCTGGTTATAGATAATGCGGTGGATGATTTCGTCCTTTTCCAGCTCTCTAAGCTGCTGTGTGAGCACTTTTTGGGTGATTTTCGGAATGAGCTGCCGGAGCTCGTATGTACGTTTTCTGCCGCTGGTTAGATGGTGCAGGATGATGGCTTTCCATTTCCCGCCGATGACCTCGAAGGTCGCTTCAATCCCGAGCATATATGTTTTGGCGTTATCTTTCATTTGTTTTTCTCCCCTCGGATCTGTAGAACATGAAAAGCACTAAGGAACCTTAAAGTACCTACAGTACCTTGAGGTGCGTACTTCACACCTTGTTGTATATCACCCATAATAGCATTTGTAGACAGGGTTCACCAATCATAAGGAGAAAGAAGGTTACGGATAACATGAAAGTTCTATTGGTCGTTACGCATCCTAGAGAAGATTCACTTACCCTTGCGGTCATGAATCGTTTTGTAGAGGGATTGAAGGAGAATAAGCACGAGGTAGATATTTTGGACTTGGATCGGGACGGGTATAATCCGGTGTACAGCGCAGCAGATGAGTTGGATTGGAATTCACCTCATAAACAATATGCTCCTGAAACACGGAGAGAGATGGACAGAATTGCTGCTGCGGATGCTCTGGTCTTTGTGTTTCCTCTATGGTGGTACAGTGTCCCTTCCATGCTAAAGGGATACCTGGATAAAGTATGGAACATAGGTTTACTTCAGGAGTTTACGACAAAGCAGGTTTTGTGGATGTGCTTGGCGGGAGGGACGAAAGAACATCTGATCAAGTATGAATACCACGATATGGTAACTAATTATTTGAATAAAGGTATTGGTGGTTACGCAAGAGTAAGAGAGTCCAAGGTTGAGTTCTTCTATGATACTTTGTCCGAATCGAAAGATTACATTGAAGGTCTGCTGGAGCACGCTTATCAATTAGGTCTGGCATATAAGTAAACCTGGGGAGCTATCCCAAAGCACCTTCAAAACCACTTTTATAGTGATTTCAAAGGTGCTTTTTATTTTAAGTATGAACTGAAGATAGCTATCCTTTTATTGGCTCGTGTATAGGCGCTGGCGGTCCTCCTTGTACAGATATCCCGCCAGGCGTGCTAGTTGGACCAACGGGATGAGCTGCCCCCATTCCAGGAGCATCGCCTGTAGCATTTTTGGCCAGCTTTTGCTTTTCCCACAGCGCTCTGGCTATAACCAGCATGGAGAGTACACCGACATATAGTAACAGTGATCCAAGCTCGGGAAGCATTTCTTGAAAAGGCGCACCACGCAGTCCCATCGAGCGCACGAATTTGTACAGCCATGCAAATGGGAAGAAATCACCGATTTGGATTGCTAAAGACGGAAATAACGATCTTGAAAGAACGGCTCCCGAGAGCACAAAAGCAGGCATGAGTACAATAACCATTCTGCCGATGGCTCCTCCCGGATGTGCGGCTCCCCATGCTACCAGAATATTGAGACAAACTGTACCGAATACGTACAGAACAACCGGAATGATAAAGAGAACCGGATTGGCCTCGAATCGGCTGCCCCCAAACATTTTAAGTACTCCGAGAGAGAAGATTAAACCTGCCGTCGAAAACAGCGTGTAAGGAAGAATACGCAGCAATATATTGAACGGATTTTGAAGTTCTGCAGCCAACCTTTTGGAAACCCTTAGTCTGGCGATCAGAGGCAAGCTGTTAATGTTTAACATCATAAAAGAGAACATACAGGTAAATCCAAGCACTGATGTATTCTGATAATCATTGGTTGGATTAAAGAGGGAACGTACTTCCAGAGCAATACCATTTAGGGCTCCCTGGGCCTGTTCCGCATTCATTCCGGTTTTCATAATAGCTGGAACGGACAGCCCCATATTCTCGGATACGCTAATTTCCTGCATGGCCGTGCGGATCAAAGTAATAGATTGGACATTGGTGTTATCCAGAATCAGCCCCACACGACTGGAAAGGGAACGATTGTGATTGGCCTCCAAACCCTTCGGCAGAGAAATAACAGCTAAAAATTTCTCGTGATAAAAATATTGTTCAGGGTTGTCAGTGTATGAAACAACCTCAGCCACGTTCATATTAGGGGAGGCATCTATTTTCTGGATGAACTCACGGCTATAGGCTGTGTTATCCTGATCCACCACGACTACGTTAGCTTCGTTAATTTGGCTGCTTGGGAGTAGCAGTGAATATCCCAGCACTGCAATCAGCGGGAAAATGATAGCTATGATCGGATACTTGGAGTGGACCAGGTACGTCCATTCATCACGAAGAGATTTCATCAGTATTCACCTCAACTGTCATACCCGGTAGCAAAGAGGACTCTTTTGGTACATACACACGTACTTGGAATGTAGCCGTATCCGCCTCACCTTTTTCACGAGACATTTTTACATTAGCGAATTGTGGTGCAGATGTAACATAACGTACAGTACCTTGCAGGTCCTTATTTAGAGCGGAGATGTGGGTTTTGATTTCTTTATTGGCTTTAAATTTCCCCACTTGGTCTTCGTTCACGTAGAGATCGTAGTATAACTCGTTGGTTTCTAAAGTAATAACGGGAGACCCTTGTCCCACATTTTCGCCCACTTTGGTACTGATAGCAGTGATCTTGCCATCCTGCGGTGCTTTCAACACCAGACGTTCTTTTTTGAGTAATAGCGTTTTAAGCTGGACTTCCTGTGTTTCCTTTTGTTGCTGTAGAAGATCAACGGCCAGCTTCTGATCTGCTAGCTGTTGACGACTTTGCTGAATGGTTTCCAGTTGTGTTTTGGAACGATCCACGGACAATTGGGCACCACGAATTTCTTCCGCTGCTTGTTTTACAGCAACAGATGCTTGTGTCGTTTGCTCTTTGGCTTGCATTCGTTCTTCTGTGGTTGCGCCATTGAGTAGCTTTTGCAGAGACTCTTGTTGCTGACTCAACTGATTTTTAGCTAAAGTCAATGATGACTCGGCATCATCCAATGCAGCTTTGGATACACTTCCTGCATCATATAGTGCTTTGTTACGATTATAGTTAGTTTGGGCCGTCTGAACGCTTTTGGTTGCGGAGGCTACTGCAATTCGCTGTTGCTGAATATCCTCATGTCGAGCACCATCATTGACATGCTTTTCTGCTGCTGTGGCTTGACGCTCAGCCGCTTCCGCCCGTTGCAATGCCGCGTGACTCTTACTTTGAGTTACTTGAGATTGCGCAATATCAAGCTGTGCCTGCTTTTCTTGAGTTACAGCTCGTGCATAACCTAAGTCAATTGATTTTTGTTGTTGGCTAATCTGTGTGTTGAACTGGGCAATTTGTGTTCGCAGTTGCTCAATTTGCAAATCTACATCTTTGGAGTCCAGCGTCATAAGAGTAGTACCTTTTTTTACGGGAGTTTCCTCTTTTACTGGAATACTGAGGATTTTTCCGCCCACTTGTTCAAAGGATACATGAATGCTGTCCGAATTCAGTGTTGTACCTTTAACAGATCGTGAAGCATTGACTTGGTCTTGTCCGTTGGTTTGAAGTAGAAAACCTCCGCCAATAAGACAGGCAATAGAAATTAGAGGAATAATGAGACTGGTGACTTGTGTGCGATTCATTGAGTAAATACGCTCCTTTAAGTAATTAATTGGCTTAGGCATGAAAATAGAATAAATAATAGGGTATGTAGGATATTATTTATTTTAAAATTAAAAAGTAACCCGGCTAACTAAAATTTAAATTTTAGAGTTATTATGGTTTCGCTTTTTTATATATTTCTTGTGCTTGGGGAATGCCGAGTTCTATTTTTTGCAGTAACGTCAGCAATAACTCTTTTTCATCGGTGGATAGGTGGCTCATCAGCTTGGAGGTGCTTGTAAAATGTACAGGCAGTAGCCGCTCCATCAATTCTGTCCCTTGGTCAGTCAGTTTGACGATACTCATACGGCGGTCAGAAGGGTGACTTTGTCTAATGACAAAACCATCGCGCTCTAGGCGGTCAATGAGTCCGGTAACGGTAGGTTTGCTTATTCCCACTTTCTCTGCAAGCTCTGTAGCCATCAGTCCTGTATTCGTGTTTCGGTACAAGAGAATCAATACTGAAAACTTCCCGTGTGAAATACCGAATTTCTCAAAGCCCTCAAAACTGACTTTAAAAGTGCTGGAGGATACGCGCATAAAGAAAAGCATGGCTTCTGTGGCTCTGATATCAATCTCAGGAATACGCATAGAAAATTCTTGAAGTGCTTCACGAGTGGGCAAATCCCGTAAATCAAAATCCATAGGGTTCTCCTTTCGACTGGAAGTTATATTTAAAATTTTGTTAGCTGGCTAATCATAATACAATAATATTTTAATTACAAGCTAAATTTTAATGAGATTCTTTGTTTACGGAGTTTATAAAATTTTATCGGAAAGCGGAAGTTTAGATTTGTTCCCTATTTTTATGCCCGCCACCATCATCGTACATATGATCATAGCCAGTATGAACAAGGTTGGCACAAACGTTTGAAACAGGTCGAAGCTCAGCCCGATCAAGGCAGGTCCCAGAGAGCCTAGCAAATATCCTCCAAATTGCATCATGGCAGACCATGAGGTGGCTTCTTCTGTATGCGCTGCTTCTTCGATTGGAATAAGTAGCGCTAAAGGAAACAGTCCACCAGCTCCAATGCCCAGGAAAATAGCAGCCACCCAGGGAGAAGAGTGTATCATCAGCAGGACAATGCCGATCAATTCAGATAAGCCACATAGAAGCAGCCATGTTGTTCTGTTTCCAGATTTACCAGCAAGAAGAGGGATGGAAAAGCTTACCGGGATTTGAATCAAGGTAAATAGGGTAAGCACCATACCGGCTTGAGCATGGTCTAAACCTGCAGCTTGCGCGATAGGGGCCAACCAAGCAGTCACAGCGTAAAAAATAGCCGCCATACAGCCAAAAAATAAAGTAAATAAATGTACCCGTTTATTCCTGATCGAGAAAGATGAAATCCGCAGGTTTTTTGTTGAAGCTTCTCTTTTTTGGAGCAGGGGGAGAAGGAGTAACAAGGCGGGAACCGCTAAAATGCTCCAGAAGCTCAGAGCGTGCTGCCAAGAGTCCATTTGCCGGAAAAGTGGGACAGAAAAGCTGGATGCAACGGCTGCTCCGATTACCATGGAAACGGAATAAAGCCCGGTTAACCCTGGTTTCTCGGGAAAATATTTTTTGATAAACCCCGCAACTAAGGGTCCAGCGATTCCGATGCCCACTCCAGAGAATACAGCGGTAGCGAGCAAGAAAAACGTATGATGAACGAACATGCGCAGGAACGTGGCTATGAGGATCAACAGCATGGCTGCAAGCAAAGATCTTTCCACACCTAAGCGACGCTGGAGCCAGATAGATGAGAGAGAGAAGAGGCCCATACAGAAAATAGGCAGCGCTGTAATTAAACTGGCAGTCACCCCGCTTAAACCCAAATGAGCTTGAATGATATCCAGTAAAGGCCCGACGGAAGTAATGGAGGGTCTTAGATTTAAGGAGATAAAAAATATAATCAGGATGAGATACACCAAACGCATACAAAACACCTCTTTTCTTTAACATTGAACTCATTGTAGGTTTCGATCTATAATAGATCAATACTATTTATTCTATATAAACAATAGTTATAAACTATGATTCGGAGGCGAGATTCCATGGAAATTCGGCAATTGCAATATTTTCTCCGATTGTGCAAAGAGCTGCATTTTTCCGAGGCTGCCTACAAGCTGGGGATTTCGCAACCTACGCTGAGTCAGCAAATACGGGTATTAGAGGATGAGGTGGGAGTCCCTTTGTTTGACCGTATCGGCAAAAAAACCGTAAAGACGGAAGCAGGCGAGCTTCTGGAGCACTACGCTTCACAAGTCATTCAGCAATTGGAAAATGCGAAAAACGCCATATCTGATCTGACCCATCTCCATACCGGTCATTTGCGTGTTGCGGTTCTGCCCTCTGACCTGGATTATCGGCTGACTCCTGTACTGATCAGCTTTCACAAGGAGTTTCCTCATACGAAGGTTCAGGTCATTCCCTCGATTGATATTTACAATGAAGTGCTCGATAATAAAGTGGATATTGGAGTAGGCTTGGGGATTCATTCGGATCATCGTTTGCACCGGATTCCTTTTTATACGGAAACGCACAGCTTGTATGTGAATACAGAACATGATTTAGCAGACAGAGATATGGTGGTACCGGAAGATTTGGCCAAAGTGCCTTTAGTGATGTTTCCCAAAGGATTTGTCGGGCGTGATCTGGTGGATCGTTGGTGTGAAGATCAAGGCATTTTGATCCATCCTTTGATGGAAACAGGATCAGCCACGTCCCTGTTTCAACTGGTGAAAGAAGGCATAGGAGCTACGATTCAGCCGAGCCAACTGATTGAAAGCTTCGGGTCACTGGGGGTTCGTGCTATTCCGATCAAGCATGCGCCTACCCGACATTTAGAAATGTTTTATCGTGTAGATAAATATGTAAGTCCAGCCGCAAAGGCCTTCATTCAAAAAATGGAGACGTTTTTTAAAAATTGAAATCCAAAGTGAGGAACCTTGAATGACGACAAAACTATATTACTCTTCTCCGACCCTTACGGAGTGGGAGACTCATATTACACGCAGCATGGAAAGAGACGGCGGATATTTTGTTATGCTGGAGGAAACGGCTTTTTATCCGCATGGAGGGGGTCAGCCATGTGATACGGGAACGATTCAGGGCGTTCCGGTGGTGGATGTTTTTCTGGAAGAGGGCGATATTTGGCATCAGGTCGAATGTCTGCCGGAGGGTGAGAAGGTAGCTTGTACGTTGGATTGGGAGCGCAGATTTGATCATATGCAGCAGCATAGTGGACAGCATTTGTTGTCGGCGATTTGTCGGGAGCTGCTGGGAGCGCGGACGGAAAGCTTTCATCTGGGACAAGAGTACGCCACAATTGATGTAAACTGTTCTGAACTGACACCTGCGCAGCTATCGGCCATTGAGCAGGAAGTGAATCGGCAAATCTATAGTAACCGTAGCATCCAAAGTTATATAGTGACGAACGAGCAATTGCAGGACATTCCACTTGTAAAAATGCCTAAAGTAACGGAGAATATCCGCATTGTCGAGATTGAAGGTATTGAATACAATGCTTGCGGCGGTACACATGTCGGCCGAACCGGGGAAATTGGAATGATCAAATGTCTGAAATGGGAGAAGCAAAAGGGGCTGGCGAGAATCCATTTTAAATGTGGCCTTCGCGCGCTTCAGGATTTTAACGACAGTCTTCGGATTTTGGACGTGTTGTCTGCGAGGTTTAATACCGGGCGCAAGGATATTTTGACCCGCTTTGAAAAGTGGGTGCAGGAGCACAAGCAGCTCAAGGCACAAGTGGACATCCTGCAAGAGGAAAATGCTTCGTATCAGGCAGCAGAGCTGCTTTCTGCTGTTCAGGGGCAGGTTCTGGCTCATATTTTTGAACAAAAAACCTTTCTGGAAGTACAGCAAATGGCTGCCAAGCTGACATCTGAACATGATTTACTTGTACTATTAGCCACAACAGCAGAAAACAAAATCATTCTGACGCATAACGGCACACAGCATATTGCCTGCGGAGCATACTTTAAAGAGCATCTGGGCGCGTTTCAGGGTAAGGGTGGCGGCAGCAACCAATCGGCTCAGGCAGCATTCTCGTCCCGTGAAGACCTTTTGAACTTTTTTGAAACCGCCCAGCGACAGTTTATTCAGGGCTAATGCAGGATTAGTGGCTCAGGGGTAGCTTCCACTTATGTTCTTTTTCCGTAAATAAAATAAAAGAAAAAATGAGTGCCACGACAGCGCCCCAGATGGCTTTATCCCCAATAGCCAACGTCAAAAATCCTCCCAGAAAAGCCCCGACCAGAAAGGTGATCAGGATGACACCGTAACGCATGGCGCGAATGGCAGCATTCGTGTCCTTGGTCGTAATGGCGATATACACCGCCTCTGTGGCAGATCTGAGGTTCCCGGTGCTGACGGTGGAAGTGTACGGCGCATCAATGAGCTTGCGGAAGGAAGTCATTTGAACGGAAGCAACGAATGAGACGATCACCGTCACCACCGTATTGGGAACCCCCTGCGGAATCAGACCCACGATGAAAAAAATGAAAATTTCCAGCAGTAGAATGGCACGAGCCCAGTCCGGTGTCAGGCGGTGGGTGGATTTTCTCTTAATCCCTTCGGCTATAAAAACACCCAGCGAAAAGGCGATCAGGGGCGGGATATGTGCTAGCGCCTGACCCCAGTTTCCCTGAATGGCTTTGACAGCCAGCAATACGATATTGCCTGTCTGAGCATTGGCGAACACGCCATCTCTTCCGACAAACGTATATGTGTCCAGAAAACCCCCTACTAATGAAAGTAAAGCGCCCAGTCGTAACGATTCGGACGTTACTTGATGTAAATGGATTTTGCCTTTCATATTCACGGCATAAGCCTCCTATGCACAACGTCGATTCCCCTAACATAGCACGACTATTCTGATTCGACAATTCCATTGGACACTGCGGCACGAAAAACAGGTGTAAAAGGAGAAAAAGTCATGGAGAATAAAGGATTTGTGGAGGCAATTCGCAGCATGACTGCGGGCGAACAAAGATTATGGCTGATAGATATCATACAAGTGACAGAAGCTGTGAAACGGAACAAAGCTTCTAAAGATGATTTATATGAGCAAGTGTCAGAGTTATATGATTACTTGCTTGAGACTCAAAACAGACGCTCCTGGTGGGAGCCTGACGAGGGTGGCACGCAGGTGCATATCGTGATTGGCGATTCTTTTGCAGGGAGTATGAAAATAGCACTCAAACAACTGGGATGGGAAGATACACATCGGGTTATTTCTTTTCGGGATAACTATGCCATCGGCCCATTGTGGCAGCTTCAGCAGGAAATGGGGCGTAGGCAACGGCGGGAATGGTTCAGAGATCATATTTATGATGAGCATGATGAGCATGATGAGGATGCTGAAAGGGATGATTTTCTGTTGCTGGAGCAGTTTACTGCTATTCCAGCGCAGGCGGATATTACGATCTGGACGGGGAGCAATGCCCCTGAGCAGGTGGGGCTTCGTTTGAGCATGTACCTGCTGAGGAATATGTCTAACGATATTCGGATTAAAAATGCGGCAGATGCTTACAGCCGCGTATTTAAACGTCCGGATGCTACAGGCTTAAGATCAGGCGAGATACCTGCCGACAAACTACAAGCTATTCTAAGTCGAGAGGACAAGGGTGTTTCTTTAACACCAGAAGAAAGAGAACGAATGGCGGAAGAATGGTGTAAGCTGGCGATGAAGCCTGAGGTGCTACGTATATGGAAGGATGGAAGCATCGTTAATGTAGAAGAAAACTATTATGATGCCTATATTTTGAGTAAGGTGGACAAGTTGCACAAGCAGCAAGCACAGCCTGATTTTATCAAATCAGCAAGAGTGATCGGAGAAGCTATGGGACACCTGGATCAGCAGATGGGAGATGAGTTTTTCGAATATCGGCTTCGAACCCTGATTTATGAGGGAATGCTGGAAATCAAAGGCGTTCCAGGAGCCATGAGACGTTATAGTATTAGAAAGAATGCATCTCCAAGTCCAATAAAAAAAGGGCCTGAAAATGCTTGATCGTATTACCTATAATGTTGGGGCTCGGCTCGAACCTACTGCAAGGCATAGACGAGGGCTTCGCCAAATTCCTGTGCGCCGTCTGGACCATCAGCAGTGATGATGTCGCTATGGGCAACCACATGCTGAGTCACATATTCGACTTGATGCGTCTGGAACTGATCCTTTTGCACATCCACTGGATAGCATGCTGCCGTTCTGCCGGAGAGCAGCCCGGTTTGAGCCACGGCTACAGAGCCTGCGCAGATGCCGGACAACAGAATTTTTTGCTCATGCGTTTGTTTCAGCAGGGCTTGGAGATCCGCGTTGTTCCACAGATGATCATTCGTGCCTGATCCACCGATTACTGCGACTACGTCATAATCAGCAGGGACCGCGTCTGTAATAACCAGATTCGCGGTTGCTTTCCCATTGTAGTCACCGGTAATTTCGCCTGTTTGGGTACTGGCCAGCGTCACAGTAACGCCTGCTTGCTCCAGCGCTTCCTTCGGTTTAAACAATTCATCTTCATTAAAGCGTTCCGGGGGTATAATAAAAAGAGCCTTTTTACTCATCCTTCATTCCTCCTTGAATGTGAAACGATATCTATTATTGTAGAATGGCTTCGTCAGGCTGTGAAGAATGCACTTTCAAGTGCGGAGGTTACCTGCAGGTTACTATTACGGTGCAAGATCATGATGGAATAGAAGGAGTTAACCGATATATGTCTGATACGCTGAGAGAAGAAATACGGGAGAAGATCGTCAACGGAGACTATAACTGTGAAAAAGAACTGACGCTGTCAGTGTTAAGCGGCAAGTGGAAGGTCGTCATTTTATGGCATCTGGGGGTGGAAGGGCCGCACCGGTTCAGTGACTTGCAAAGGCTGTTTCCAAAACTGTCTCATAAAGTGCTGACCAATCAACTGCGAGAATTGATGGAGGATGGTATTGTACACCGGGAAGTGTATCCCGAGGTGCCCCCAAAGGTGGAATATTCAATGACCGCGCTGGGGATGACGATTTTACCGATTGTAGAGATGATGTATGATTGGGGAAAAAAGCGGGTGCAGTCCATTCGCGAGGAAATGCAACGCGGCGATATATAAGTAAATCATAGGACAATCCGTCATATGAAAAATAGAACGCCTTGCGTCATGAGTACAAATTGTGCTCGGGGCAAAGGCGTTCTTTGGCATGTTAGCAGTCTGAGTCTGTGTTGGTTTAACGCAGGTTATTACTGCTCAATTGCTGGCAAAACTTCAACCCAGCGGGTAGCCCAAGTGCCGATATGATCAAACAATGGGGCTAGATCGCGTCCCTTATCCGTAAGGGAGTATTCGATCCGAACAGGCTTTTCGGGATAGACCATACGTATTATAATGCCTTCTTCCTCAAGCTCTTTCAAGCGATCGGAAAGGACCTTCCCGCTTAAATTGGGAATTGAATTCTCAATAGCGACGAAACGTTGCGGACCGTTAGTTAGCTGAAATACGATTAACACCGTCCAACGCTTGCTCAGTAACTCCATAGCTTTTTCAAACCGTGGGCACATTTGCGGTATGTTCATGTGATCACCTCATACACCTATTATTAACGATCCACTGTTAAAAGTAAATGATTTTACTTTACATAAATTTATTACTTGACGAAACAGAATGATATAAATATACTTTGTTACATAAAGTAACTTAATGGATTCGATACGGACGTATATATAGCATTTTGCATCATTCGATTCCCAACGCTCGAAAGTACAATAGATAGACGAACTAAACCGTTTCGATCTATATATTGCTGATTTGAAATCGCTCTTGGGATTGTTGCAAAATGCTTAAAATTTGATATTATAACGATGCAATTAAATTGACAGGTACGGACTAATTGCTGAGGTCATGGTTTAGGTGCAGGAGGAAGTCAGATGAAGCTGGAATGTGAAGTGTGCGTAGTTGGAGGGGGACCAGCCGGGGCCTTGTTATCCTGTTTGTTGGCGGAGCAAGGTATTGCGACGATATTGGTTGAGCGGCAGAGCGTGGCGGGAAAGGCTTTTCGCGGCGAAATTTTAAATGATGAGGGTCTGCAAGTGATCCAAAAGCATAAGCTGCTCGAACAAATTCATGAGGAGTACGTCCTCGCTTCGACGAGAATCGAATATTGGGAGCATCAGCAGCAGGTGAAGACGATGGAGCCAGCGGAAGGTAATGTGGGAGTTCACATTCCACAGCCTCGTTTTTTGGAGGCTCTGCTCAAGCAGGCGGCTACGTATGAGTCCTTCCGTTATTTGGCGGGTACGACGGTGACTGCGCTGGAAGGCAACAGCGAGCATGGCTACACAGGCTTGACCGCCCGCGATAAGAACGGCGATGAGGTTACGATTCGCAGCTCTGTTATTGTCGGGGCAGATGGTCGCTATTCGACCGTGCGCAAGCTGGCGCAAATGCCAGTGACGAATATCAGACACGGCTATGATCTGCTGTGGGCCAAAATTACGGCACCTGCCGGATGGGAGCCTGTCACACGTCTGGCATTGGTCAACGGGCGGCAGTTGTCTTTATTTTCGCAGGCTGAGGGCTATATTCAGATTGGCTGGAATGTAGAGGAAGGCAGCTTTCCTACCTTGTTTAAGCAGTCATTTGAACCATTCATTCAGTTGTTGGCGGAGGCATTTCCCGATCTGGAGCATAACGTGCATGATCACATTCGTTCGTGGAAGGACTTTGTACCGTTGGATATTTTCAGTAGCCGCAGTGATACGTGGTCGCAGAACGGACTGGTTCTTATTGGAGATGCGGCGCATACCATGACACCTACCGGGGCTTTTGGCTTGAATGCAGCATTGAAGGATGCCGATGTACTGGCGAGTGAGCTTCTTCGTTTGCGTCAGGAGGGTGGATATACCATAGCGGGCCTAAAGGCGTTCGAAGACGGGCAGCGGCAGGCTGTCACAGAGCTTCAGGAACGACAGCTTACGATGGAATCCACGTTTCATGAACATTTTTTACAAGCAGAACATCAAATCATATAGAAGTAAGCTTATATAAAGGATGGTGTAGAGAGATGAACCAAAAAGACGTAGCTACGCTACTTAACGATAAAATTCAAACGATTCGCGGCGAGCAATCTTCGACAATTTTGGTAGGACCGATCAAGCTGCCAGTTAATTTGGAAGGGGAAACAGTTGTTTTCCAATGGTACTGCTGGTTGCCTGTACGGGATGAGGCAGATCGTCAGGACCTGCTGAATGCCACCGCTGACACGATTGTGAAACGTTTGTCCACGCTGGATTTGGCAGAAGGACAACAATCGAGCGTATTGGTGTATGGCGATCTTCAACAGTCGGAAAATGCGCTTGTTCGTATGCATAGCATTTGCCATACTGGAGACATTTTTGGCAGCAAGCGTTGTGATTGCGGATTTCAGCTTCACCAGTCCATGAAAATGATTGTTGAGCACGGAACGGGTGCGTTGTTCTATCTGGCAAACCATGAGGGCCGCGGGATCGGCTTGTTCAGCAAAGCGATGGCTTACATTTTGCAGGAGGAAGGCATGGATACCGTTGAAGCCAACCACCAATTGGGCTTTGAAGATGATACTCGCAATTATGCGGATGCGATTAGTGTGCTCCGTCATCTGAGACAAAAACCGGTAACCTTAATTACAAATAACCCTAAAAAGCTGGAGGCTTTGAAGCAATCCGGTATGAATGTGGCAGGACGTATGCCGCTGTGGGGCGATGTGTCGCAATATAATGAACGGTATTTGAATACGAAGGTGGAACGGTCCGGCCATTTGCGGGATTTCGATTTCAGGGAGGTTCTATGACCACTCACGAGAAATATATGCGCCTGGCGCTGGAAAATGCTAAAAGTGCCAAGGGACAAACAGAACCGAATCCGCTCGTTGGTTCGGTCATTGTGAACAACGGTCGCATCGTCGGGATCGGCGCTCATCTGAAGCCCGGCGAGCCACATGCCGAGATTCATGCTTTGCGTATGGCGGGTGAACATGCTCAGGGAGCGACGATTTATGTGACGCTGGAGCCGTGTTCCCACCATGGACGGACAGGCCCGTGCGCGGAAGCGATTGTGAAGGCTGGCATTCGTCGGGTCGTTATTGCGGCGCTGGACCCTAATCCGCTGGTTTCGGGCAGAGGGGTACAAATCCTGAAGGATGCGGGTATTGAGGTCATCGTCGGGGTATGTGAGCAGGAATCTGTCCGCATGAATGAAGTGTTTAATCAATATATCGTAAGCAAGCGACCTTTTGTCACGATCAAATCAGCGGTGACGCTGGATGGCAAAATCGCCACCCGGACCTCGGAAAGCAAATGGATTACGTCCGAAGTGGCACGGGAAGATGTGCATCGCCTTCGTAACGAGCATGTAGGGATACTGGTCGGTGTACAGACAGTCATTCACGATAATCCGCAGCTTACTACTCGTCTGCCGGAAGGCCGGAATCCGATTCGCATCATTCTGGACAGCACGCTACGTATTCCTTTGGATGCCCGTGTCATTACAGATGGCGAGGCACCTACCTGGATATTTACAGGACGTGCTTATGATGAAGGCAAGCGGGATCAGCTGGAACAGTTGGGTGTAAAGGTATATCCGACACAGGATGAAAACAGTGATCGGGTCAACCTGCCGCAAATGCTGGATATTTTGGGCGCAGCGGAGGTATCTTCGGTGTTCGTGGAGGGCGGAGCCGAGGTGAACGCTTCGTTCGTGCAGCAAGGACTGGCTGACAAGCTCGTGCTGTATATTGCGCCGAAGCTGGTTGGAGGGCGTGCAGCACCGGGCTTTCTCGGGGGAGAAGGGGTGTCCGCCATGAGCGATGCGGTGGCGTTACAGGATTTGAGCGTAACGCAGGTCGGCGTGGACTGGAAAATAGAAGGGTATTTTGGGCGGGAAAAATGATTGAGGTTGTGGGTGGGGAGAGAGGCTCCGCGAAGGGGTTGATCTTCCGATCGCTGTTGCAGTGGGATTCTTCGGATTGTATAAGACATGTAGAGGTAAGAATCCCACTGCAAAGGCGAACGCTCACGCTTCTCCAGATTCAACCCCTCCGCTCCGCTACTACCCGCCACAAAGCAACTCATTTTTCCGAAATGTGGGTGGGTAGTATGGGAGAAGGGCAAAAAGACTTAAAGATTTAAAGACTTCGAAGATTGAGGATCTGAAGGGCTAAAAAGCTTGGAAGCTTCTTTTTTTTGCATACTTAACGTTTATTAGGGTGAATGGTTAATGGGATGAATAACTCATAGGGTGAACACCTAATGGTGTGAATGGTTTAGGGAATGAAGAAGTTTACATATATTGCAATATGACAAAAGACACGAGGGAAGCGAATGTTCTTCTCAGGTGTCTTTTTTTGTTTTATTTAGGGGTCGTAATACTTTCGCCATGTTCGTGAGTGCGGGTGTACGTGATAATGATAAAGGCTGATACAGAAAGATATTACCGAGGTGAGGATTTCCAATGGTCCCGCAGTGCCTGCCTGATCGGGTGAGGTATCCTGTAAATCTGATGTATCCACCAAATTAGGGTTCGAATCCCAATCGCCTTCCACGCGACTCATGGTAGAGTATTCAAAAAATCGAAAAAAACCAATGAAAAGACCCGGAGAGTATCCCGTTTCTGGTCCACATGACAGAAGTCGGGGAGGTGGCTATGCGGCCAGCGGATACCGGAGAGAGCAAGCGCCGACAGGCCCCGAGGCTTCGGGAGTGCGAATTTACAGTCGAAGTTGGACGGATGGACTCTATCTTTGGAACACGGAAACAGGCGGTGACTTCCTTTTTCCTTAAGCTTGGCCCCGCCCACCACCCTGGTGGGATGCTCTGCAAGGGTCACTAATCTACTACAACGAATAAAAATGAAGATTCCTCATTTTAAAAGTATGTTGATTTTAAGGCGGAGCCGCCACACATAGAAAGAAGCACACTTTTAAGCTGAGGATTTTAACGATTGGGAGTGATACGATGTTTAAGAAAATAACGATTAAATCGGATGAGCGCGGGCTGCTGTTTAAAAAGGGAAGCTATTACAAATTGCTGCTGCCGGGGACTTACGTATTGAAGACATTTCAGCAGGAAACGGTTGAGATTTTGAATGTTGCCGAACCATTTTTTGTACCAGATCACGATATTCGTTTGTTTTTGACGGATTCCGTTCTGCTGGAGCAATTGAGTGTCGTCGATGTAGAGGATTATGAATATGTGCTGCATTATGAGGATAATCGGTTCGTGGAGCTGCTGCCTGCTGGTAAATATGCTTTCTGGAACGTGCTCAAGGAGCATCGTTTTGTTCATGCGGATACCCGGCAGCCTGCGATTGATAAGGCGTTGGGGCAAGCCTTTTTGGCCAAGACACAGGGCTTCTGGAAGGCGCTTCAGGTGGCAAGCTATGAGCTGGGCTTCCTGTATTATGATAACGTGCTGCAAGGCGAGCTGAAGCCGGGTAAATATTATTTCTGGATGTCGACGGTGAACACGGAGGTCAGAACGATAGATTTGCGACAGCAGCAGATGGACCTGATGGGGCAGGAAATCATGACTGAGGACAAAATCACACTGCGCCTGAACTTCGTCTGTCAGTACCGCATTGTTGACCCGCTGCGTGCCTTGGAATTCCGGGCATTCGAGGAGCAAATGTACATTATGCTCCAACTGGTGCTGCGAGAATATGTCGGAACGATGAAGCTGGATGATTTGCTGAAAATGAAGCAGGAAATTGCGGAATATGTCTTGACCCGTCTGAATGAGCAAAGCGGCGAATATGGGGTCACTTTTACGTCGGCAGGGGTGAAGGATATTATTTTGCCGGGGGATATCAAGGATATTTTGAACACGGTGCTGCTGGCAGAGAAAAAAGCGCAAGCCAATCTCATCACACGGCGCGAAGAGACAGCATCTACTCGCAGTTTGCTGAATACCGCCAAGCTGATGGACGAAAATGCCACCCTTTACCGTCTCAAAGAACTGGAGTTTCTGGAAAAAATCTGTGAGAAGATTGGTACGATTTCACTGACTGGCGGGAATACGCTGCTGGAACAGTTGAACACGCTGGTTCACATGAAGGACGGACAGGGGACCGTATAGAGGGATAGCGGTAGTTTTCAAGCCCCTTAACGCAAAATACCACCCAAAAGATGAGCGCGAGACGGCTCAAGCTTTGGGTGGTATTTTACATCAATACGCTTAATTCGTCTTGGTCGAAGCGAGGAAAGCATCCATATCGATCACCGGAACGAGAGCACCCTGATGCTCCAGAACAGTAGGAAACAGTTCACGCTGCCACTCTTCCTCATTGCTTTTCAACTGGTTGTCTTCCACGGAAGCGGTATCCTCCACCTGATCGACGAGCAAAGCAATTTTCGCCCGGCTAAGCAAAATCATTTTGTCCCCGGAGGACTCGCTTGAAGCAGGGAGCAGCAGTTTTTTGCGCAAATTCAGGATCGTAAATACATCACTGCGAATAGTGACCATTCCTTCATGCCATGACTCGGAAAAAGGAAGCGGTGTTCCTTTCTTGGCATTCATGACTTCTTCCACTTCTACAAAGTTTAAAGCGAACGTTTTGCTCGCCAGTCTGCACACAATAAATTCGGACATAGGCCAATTCTCCTTACATTTCAGATAAGACTACCACAGGTTGTGAAGTGACGGTAAAATGGGGTAACTATTGCGTTTTAACAAATGGAAAGCTAAAGTTGAAGGTGCTATGTAGCCAGGTTCTATTCACAGAATATCACAAAATAGCAGTTAAATCTTCCAAATGGCCAAGGCATGGCGCTCAATTTCTCCTAATATGTGATGCTTTAGGAGATTGGGGCTGTGTCCGGTAGCACTACATTTTAAGATAAGCGGGTTGAGGTAGAATGGATCATGAAAAGCAGCGACTAAGTATCGAGGCAGCCAGATTATACTATCTGAACGACTATAGCCAGCAAGAAATTGCAGTCAGACTCGGGGTATCGCGTCCCACGGTATCGCGGTTGCTTCAAGCTGCCAAGGAACAGGGCTTTGTGAGAATCAGTATTGTTGATCCGATGGAGGATATGGATGCGCTCGGAGAGCAGGTCAAGAAGAAATACGGGCTGGATACCGTTCTGGTCTGCTATTCGCCGTTAAATGAATATCAGGAGATCAAGAAGCATATTAGCAAAAAAGCTGCCGATTATTTGCATGAAATGGTGCAAGATGCGGATATTATTGGAGTGACGTGGGGAACAACGATGCATGCGGTGGCGCTCCATCTCCAGCAAAAGCAGGTTAAGGGCGTCGAGGTCGTTCAGCTCAAAGGAGGCGTAAGCCATTCACATGTCAATACGTATGCCGTGGAGACGGTGAATTTGTTCGCAGAAGCCTTTCACACGATTGCACGGTATTTGCCGTTGCCTGTGATTTTTGACAGTCAAGCCGTCAAGAAAATGGTCGAGGAGGATCGGCATATCCAGCGTATCATTGAGCTTGGCAAGCAGGCGAACATTGCCGTGTTTACGGTGGGTACGGTCAAGGAGGACGCGCTGCTGTTCAGATTGGGCTATTTTAATCATGAGGAGCAGAAGCTGTTACAGAAAATCGGCAAGGGCGATATTTGCTCACGCTTTTTTGATGATGAGGGCAATATATGCAGTCAGGAAATTAACAGCCGCACCGTTGGCATTGATCTGCCTGATTTGCGTAAGAAGGAGAAGTCCATTCTTGTAGCCGGAGGACAGCGCAAAGTAGAGGCTATCCGGGCATCGCTCCGTGGTAAGTATGCCAATATTTTGGTGACAGATCAGTTTACGGCACAGGCACTTTTACAGTAGATCATTTTGCATTAATCAGACTAAACATACAGTTTTGGCGTGCGCCTATGGGGTAATTTGAACTGTAGGTGAACGTCTTATGCGGAGGCTTGAACATAATTTCAAAATGTGTTTTACATATGTTCAATGCCGTGCTATGATGGTCTTATCACAGAGAAGTAAAGGACATTAGTCCTCATACTATCTTTCCAATGAAGGAGCGTTTAGAGAATGAACATTGCAGGATTGATCGATCATACATTGTTGCGCGCAGACGCGACGAAGGATGAAATTACGAAATTGACCGCTGAGGCGAAGAAATATCAGTTTGCTTCCGTATGTGTGAACCCGGCCTGGGTAGCTTATTCGGCTGAGCAATTGGCAGGTACAGGCGTGAACATTTGCACCGTTATCGGTTTCCCGCTGGGAGCCAATACGTCGGCAACGAAAGCGTTCGAAACGAAGGATGCTATTGCTAACGGTGCGACTGAGGTTGATATGGTTATTAATATAGGCGCTTTGAAGGCACGTGATTTACAGCTCGTTGAGCAGGACATCCGTGCAGTCGTGGAAGCAGCCGCGGGTACACTGGTAAAAGTAATTATTGAAGCATGCTTGCTGACAGATGAAGAAAAGGTACTGGCTTGCGAGCTGTCCGTCAAAGCAGGAGCTAATTACGTGAAAACCTCGACAGGCTTCTCTACAGGCGGAGCTACTGTGGAAGACGTGGCTTTGATGCGCAAAACCGTAGGACCTGAGATTGGTGTTAAGGCTTCCGGCGGCGTACGTAGTCTGGAAGACGTACAGAAATTAGTAGAAGCGGGCGCAAGCCGTATCGGTGCAAGTTCCGGTGTGACAATCATCGAGGGCCAGCAGTCTACATCTTCCTACTAAGTTCATTTTAAAGTCATGGAGGGATTCGCGATGAAGGATCAATTGATTCAGGAAGCGCTTGAGGCGCGTAAACAGGCATATATTCCGTACTCGAATTTTCAGGTCGGTGCTGCGGTTCTCGGAAGCGATGGCACGATTTATCGAGGATGTAATGTGGAAAATGCCTCCTACGGCTTATGCAATTGTGCGGAACGGACAGCGATTTTTAAAATGGTATCCGAAGGCTGCCGTAAAATTGATGCCATTGCGATTGTAGCAGATACGGAAGGGCCTGTGTCTCCATGTGGAGCCTGTCGTCAGGTGATTTCCGAATTTGCTCAACCAGATACCAAAGTGTATCTGACCAACCTTCATGGCAACACGGAAGAGTGGACGGTGGATCAACTGCTGCCGGGTGCTTTCCGACCTGCCGATCTGGGGAAATAAAAAAAGAATGCCTCGTTTGGGGCGCATTCTTTTTATGGGTAATGTAAGCGCTTAATGTAATGAGGAGGAAAATAAAATGAAATATGTAATCGCTCTGGTGGGACTGCTCGTTGTATTTGCACTTACTTACGTTGCCAGCAGTGACAAACGTAAAATCAGGTATCGTCCGTTGGTGGTTATGGTTGTATTGCAGGCGGCACTTGCTTTTGTATTGCTGAATACAGGGATTGGTGAAATTCTGGTCAAAGGTTTTGCAAAAGGGTTTAACAGTCTGATTGGGTACGCTATGGAAGGGATTAACTTTGTATTCGGCGGGATTGCGAATGAAGGGGCGGCGCCATTCTTTATCGGTGTATTGCTGCCAATCGTGTTCATATCCGCGCTGATTGGGATTTTGCAATATGTCAAAGTGTTGCCTTTTATTATTAAATATATCGGGCTTGTCTTGAGCAAAGTAAACGGAATGGGTAAACTGGAATCCTACAACGCTGTAGCTTCGGCTATTCTGGGTCAATCCGAGGTGTTTATTTCCGTTAAAAAGCAAATTGGTCTCCTGCCGAAACATCGACTGTATACACTGTGTGCGTCTGCGATGTCTACGGTGTCCATGTCGATTGTGGGAGCCTACATGCAAATGTTGAACCCCAAATATGTGGTTACTGCTTTGGTATTGAACCTGTTCGGCGGCTTTATTATCTCTTCGATTATTAATCCATACAAGATTGAGAAGGAAGATGATTTGCTGGAGGTTCAGGAGGAAGAGAAGCAGTCCTTCTTCGAAATGCTCGGGGAGTATATTATGGACGGTTTCAAAGTCGCCATTACGGTAGCTGCGATGCTGATCGGTTTTGTGGCGCTGATTGCCATGGTTAACGGGATTTTCTCCTGGGCACTTGGAATAAGTTTCCAATCATTGCTTGGTTATGTGTTTGCGCCTATCGCTTTTGTCATGGGGATTCCATGGAGCGAAGCGGTTCAGGCGGGCAGCATTATGGCCACCAAGCTCGTGTCTAACGAATTTGTGGCGATGCTGGATCTGACCAAGCAAACGGGCTTGTCGGATCGGACAATCGGGATCGTATCGGTGTTCCTCGTATCTTTTGCAAACTTCTCGTCCATCGGTATCATTTCCGGGGCTGTGAAGGGTCTGCATGAGAAGCAGGGGAATGTGGTGGCCCGCTTTGGTCTGAAGCTGTTGTACGGCGCGACGCTGGTTAGCGTGCTGTCGGCAATTATTGCAGGGTTGTTTTTGTAAAAAAAACAGCGAGTTAGGAAAGGAATTTCATCATGTCTAAATTCAAACGGATTCACTTGGTTGTTATGGACTCTGTGGGGATCGGCGAAGCGCCGGATGCTGCCCAGTTTGATGATTACGATGTAGATACACTGGGTCATATTGCCCGCGAACGCGGCGGTCTGAACATGCCGAATATGGGTAAGCTTGGTCTGTCCAATATTCGTTCTATTGAAGGGGTGCAAGCCGCTGAGCAACCTTTGGCGTATTACACCAAAATGCAGGAAGCGTCCAACGGTAAGGATACAATGACCGGACACTGGGAAATCATGGGCTTGAATATTGCAGTTCCTTTCCGCGTATTCCCTGATGGTTTTCCGGATGAGCTGATTCAGCGCATTGAGGAGCATACGGGCCGCAAAGTCATCGGCAACAAGCCTGCCAGCGGAACGGAAATCATTGACGAGCTGGGCGAGGAACATGTGAAAACAGGAGCGCTCATCATCTATACATCGGCGGATTCGGTGCTGCAAATTGCGGCGCATGAGGAAGTTGTACCTTTGAAGGAGCTTTATGAGATTTGCGAGTTCTGTCGTAAAATCACGCTGGAAGACCCGTACATGCTGGGCCGGATTATTGCTCGTCCGTTCGTAGGAGAGGCGGGGAACTTCTCCCGCACCTCCAATCGCCATGATTATGCGCTCAAGCCGTTTGGTCGTATCACAATGAACGAGCTGAAGGATGCAGGCCTGGATGTGATTGCATTGGGTAAAATCTCCGACATTTATGACGGCGAGGGTGTGACGAAAGCTGTGCGCACCGTGTCCAATATGGACGGTATGGATAAGCTGGTGGCTACGCTGGATGAAGATTTTACCGGATTAAGCTTCTTGAATCTGGTCGATTTTGACGCCGTATACGGTCATCGTCGTGATCCGCAGGGATATGGTCAGGCTTTGGACGATTATGATGCCCGTCTGCCGGAGGTATTCGCTAAAATGACGGATGAAGATCTGCTGATTATCACCGCAGACCACGGGAATGACCCGACGTATCGGGGAACGGATCATACACGTGAATATGTGCCTCTGTTGGTGTACTCCCCACGTTTTGCAGCTGGAGGCAAGGAGCTTGCGGTACGTAAAACGTTTGCGGATATCGGAGCGACAGTAGCAGATAACTTTGGTGTGAAGCTGCCTGAACACGGAACAAGCTTTTTGGCAGAACTTCAATAATCGGGACTAAACCTGGATATAAGTTAGAGTATAAGCTCGGACAAATGGGACGGAGGAATAAAAACATGAGTGTACACATTGGAGCCAAACCTGGAGAGATTGCAGAAACAATTCTGCTGCCAGGAGACCCGCTGCGGGCGAAATTTATTGCTGACACCTATCTGGAAGACGTGACCTGCTACAACGAGGTGCGCGGAATGCTCGGATTTACGGGAACGTATCAGGGCAAACGCCTGTCTGTACAGGGAACCGGAATGGGACTGCCGTCCATCAGTATTTATGTCAATGAGCTGATTAGCGAGTACGGTGTGAAAAACTTATTCCGTGTAGGTACGTGCGGCGGGATGAAGGAGCATGTGCATGTACGTGACGTTATTTTGGCACAGGCATCCTGTACGGATTCCGGCATGAACCGCCATATCTTTGGCGGCTATGATTTTTCACCGATTGCCAGCTTCCCTTTGTTGAAGGGCGCTTATGATCGCGGTGTTGCCAAGGGCTTAAAAATGCATGTCGGTAACGTGTTCAGCTCGGACAGCTTTTATCGTGATGACAAATCAATTACACAAAAGCTGATGGAATACGGCGTACTGGGTGTCGAGATGGAGACTTCGGCATTGTACACGCTGGCGGCCAAATTTGGCGTAAATGCGTTGACGATTCTGACGGTAAGCGATCATTTGCTGACAGGTGAGGAAACGACAGCGGAAGAACGGCAAACGACCTTTAAAGAAATGATGGAAGTTGCACTGGATACAGCAATATCCCTGTAAACGATCATACGTACAGTGAGGAGAAATGACATATGAGAATGGTAGACTTGATCGAGAAAAAGCGTGATGGAAAAGAACTGACCACCGAGGAAATTAATTTTATTATCCAAGGCTACACGCAAGGGGAAATTCCTGACTATCAGGTAAGTGCGTTGGCGATGTCCATTTTCTTCAAAGATATGACCGAGCGCGAACGCGCGGATCTGACGATGGCAATGGTTCATTCAGGTGACACAATTGATCTGTCCGCGATTGAAGGCGTGAAGGTCGATAAGCATTCTACTGGCGGTGTTGGTGATACGACAACGCTGGTGCTGGCTCCGCTCGTAGCGGCTTTGGATATTCCGGTAGCGAAAATGTCAGGTCGCGGCCTCGGACATACCGGAGGAACCATTGATAAGCTGGAGGCTATTGCAGGCTTCCACGTAGAAATCAGCAAGGACGAATTCGTGGATCTGGTCAATCGCAGCAAAATTGCGGTCATTGGACAAAGCGGCAACCTGACACCTGCGGACAAAAAGCTGTATGCGCTGCGTGATGTTACCGCCACGGTAAACTCGATTCCGCTGATTGCCAGCTCGATTATGAGTAAAAAAATTGCTGCTGGTTCCGATGCCATCGTACTCGATGTGAAGACAGGTGCAGGCGCGTTCATGAAAACCGTAGATGATGCCAAACAACTGGCACATGCCATGGTAAGCATCGGTAACAATGTCGGTCGCAAAACGATGGCTGTCATTTCCGATATGAGTCAGCCGCTGGGTTTTGCCATCGGTAACTCGCTGGAAGTCAAAGAAGCGATTGATACACTGCGCGGTGAAGGGCCAAAGGATCTGGAAGATCTGTGTATGGCCTTGGGCAGTCAGATGGTATTTTTGGCTGGCAAAGCAGATTCCCTCGAAGACGCCGAAGAGAAGCTCCAGGAAGTCATTCGCAATGGCAAAGCACTGGAGAAATTCAAAGAGTTTATTGCAAACCAGGGCGGCGACGCTTCGGTTGTGGATCACCCAGAACGCTTGCCACAAGCGCAGTATCTCATCGAAGTGCCTGCGAAGCAGGATGGTGTGGTCGCTGAAATCGTGGCTGACGAAATCGGTACGGCTGCGATGCTGCTTGGAGCAGGACGCGCAACCAAAGAATCCGAGATTGATCTGGCTGTCGGCCTGATGCTGAACAAAAAGGTCGGCGATGCTGTAAAAGTGGGCGATTCGCTGGTTACCATTCATGCCAACCGTGAAGATGTGGCCCAAGTGCTGGAGAAAATTTACGCGAACATCCGCATTGCGGATCACGCCGAAGCACCTGTGCTGATCTACGGAACGGTGACAGAGTAAGCAGTAAGGCGTATTCATAAACTCGCAATAGTAGTATGGTTATCGAGCCGGAAGCCCTCTAAACTGAGGGTCTCCGGCTTTTTTGTAGCTCCCGCTTTGATTAACTAAAACAACAAGGAATTTCAATGATGAAAAGAAAGAATGAGCGGAGCTATTGTAAGCCGGAAGGAAAAAATGCTATTGTCAATGTCCAGTGAGGGTACTATACTGAACTTACAAACTGACGACCGTTCGTAAGGTTATTGGAGGAAGAACATGACACTACAGAAAATTAAAGCAGCTGGCTTGCAGCAATTTGCGAGAAAGGGATACGATGCGGCCTCCTTGCAACTGATTGCTGATGAGGTAGGGATTAAGAAGCAGTCGATTTATGCCCATTTTAAAAGCAAGGACGATTTATTTTTGGATATATTTGCGGATGCGGTGGATCAGGAGATTTTGGAGCTGGATCGTTATTTTCAGGATCAATCCGAACAGTCCCTTGAAGCTGTCCTGCGAGGGTTAATCATTGAATTCAAGGAACGCTATGAGAGCGCTATGAATTTGCGTTTGATTCTGTATGTCGGCTTTCTAATTCCGTCTACGCTGGAAGCCCAGGTTCAGGCCCTGGTCACACGCTATGTAGAGCATAAAACCAGCTTGGTATATGAGCGGCTGGCAGCCGAAACATCGGTTAAGCTTCGTGTTCCAGCTCGATCCGCTGCAACAGCTTATATGAATTTGATCGAAGGCATGCTGGTAGAGCTGGTGTATAACGGTACCGCCGATTTTGATCCGCGTCTGGAAAGCTCTTGGGATATTTACTGGCATGGCTTGATTCAGGCCTGAGCATCTAGGCATTTGAGTCAACATAATTTTATTGGGGGAAGAGAATTGTGTCTGTGAAGGAAAGTTTTTGGTCCAGAAACTTTATACTTTTGATGATTTCCAATGCTATATTATTCATGGCATTCGAAATGCTTTTGCCGACACTGCCGCTGTTTGTGGAAAGTCTTGGTGGTAGTCCGTTACAGATCGGCCTGGTGACAGGTGTGTTTGTGTGCTCAGCGATATTCATTCGTCCATTTTCTGGTAAGCTGATCCAGCTTATGGACAGGAAGTATGTTCTCATTATCGGGGTGGCGATTTGTATACTTGCCACGGGCAGCTACATGTTTTCCACCAGTTTGCTGCTGCTGCTGGTGTTCCGGCTGGTGCATGGCTTTGGATTTGGTATTGCCAGTACGCTATATGCGACTTCTGCCTCGGATGAATTGCCTTCTCATCGTATGGGAGAAGGAATGGGCTATTTTGGCGTAGGTGAGACGGTAGCGATCTCCGTGGGGCCGTTGATTGGCATATGGATGCTGCATGCAGCGGGCTTTAACGGACTGTTTTCCATGGGCGCTGTCATTATGCTACTAGCTCTTGCTATGATCGTATTGGCTCGTCGCCATTCTGTTCAACCGACGAGTGCAGATACAACGAAGGAAAAAACGAAGGTTCCACTCAAATTATTTGAAAAAAAAGTGCTGCTGCAATCCTGTCTTGTACTGCTGGTCGGCGTAGTGGCAGGTGGAGTGATGTCTTTCGTGGCCTTATTTGCCAAGGAGCAGGGATTCACCAACGTAGCATGGTTCTTCTTTACGGTGGCTATGGCAAGCTTCCTCGTCCGACTGGTGTCCGGTAGAATTTTTGATACCAAAGGCCCGGCTTATATCCTGATTCCCGCAGGGGTTGTGCTTATCGCCGCCATTATCATGGTGGCCTCATCGCGGACGGAATTGCAATTTTTGGTCGCTGCTGTGCTGTATGGCATGAGCTTTGGAGCTATTTTCCCGGCTTTGCAGGTTTGGACCATCAGTGTGGTCGGAGAAGATGAGCGAGAGGATGCCGTGGGTTCGTTTTATAATTTCTTCGATTTGGGCATCGGGGGAGGCTCTTTGATTTTGGGTATGGTTGCGGGATTAACCTCCTATAAAACGATGTATTTGTTCTCCACTCTGCTGATTGCGGCATATTTAATTATATTTGTGGTTTATAGTGTATTGGATAAGAAAAAGTCCCGTAACACGCTGAACGTATAAGCGCATGGATGCCTTGGATCAAGTTTGAAAAATATGACAGCCGGACTCATAATAGATATGAGTTCGGTTTTTTGTATAGTAAGGATTGATTGAATCTGCCCCCGATTTTATATTCAAAATGACCTGGTTGGATCGTTTTCTTGTGGAAGATAAGCCGTTCCATCTATGTAATCACGGCGACGACTAAATGCTATGGAAAATGGCTTATATCGTTTAGGATTCAACATAGTTCTATGAAGGAGGAAATGAAATGGTAGATAAGTGGGTTTGGATGGGGGTTGCAGGGGCAATTGTGGGATATGCCGCTTTTGCCAACTTATCGACGACTACGCATACTACATCAACGGCGAGTGTGACGCACCCGGCTGCTCCGTTAAGTGTGCAGAATGAGCAAGGGGGCGTAACGAAGCGCATTGTACATGATCAGGAGATGCAATTTGAGGGGCCTGCTCATACGAACTTTACATTTGAAGAGGGACGGAAGCTGTATATCAGCATCAAGAATACAGGGAAGCAACCTATACGATATAAGCTTAAAAGCGCGGGTACGTCAGGCTTGTCAGGTCAGACAGATGGATTTTCCAGCCGAACGTTGCAGCCGGGAGAACGGCATGATCTGTTGTTGGTAAAGCCGGAGGAACAAAATGAAGCAACGAAGGATTCCACAACTGAGCTGATTTTGGATGTAAATACGGACGGTGGCTCCAAAGGATCAGTGAAAACCTTCGCGTATATTACGCTGTAAGCCCCTTCCATATGGGCACGACATGCGGTCATTAGCCTACTTATGTTACAATAGAACGGTTGAAGACTTAATGAACAGAATAGGTCAGAGCAGAAAGCAGAAGCAGAAAGGATGACCCGTTGTGCCCAAAAACCAAGAATACGGTAATCAGAAAATGTCACGGAGGCTGTCACTCACAGCCATTTTACTTACACTTACATTTGTAGCTCTCGCTGGCTGCGGCCAGGATAAGAATGCTGAAACCGTCGAGACCGGAAGCAATACAAGTGCGATAGAGCATGGAGCTGATGCGGATCGTAGTGGTTCAGCCCCAAATGAAAAAGTAGCGAAAGAGAGCGAGAGTGCGGAAAACAACGGAAATGACGCGGAAAAGTCAAGTCCATCGGCCCCGGCTACTTCATCGGATGTTTCTTCCTCCCCAAAATCCGCCAATCCATCCCACAATCCTTTTGAGGTAGCAGGTATTCAGGACCCCAAGGCATTTTTGAACACGTTCAAAGCGTTGCAGAAGGCTGTTGCCGACAATGATAAGGAAAAGGTGGCCAATTACATTTTCTACCCTCTGCGCGTCAACGACAGCGAAAAGGCACTAACAATTCCGAATAAGAAAGAGTTCATTGCCAAGTATGATCAGATTTTTACGGACGCAATTCGTGAAGCGTTGGTGAATCAAAAGACAGACGACTTGTTTGTCAATTATCAGGGAGTTATGGTTGGCTCAGGCGAGCTGTGGTTGAGAAGAGCTACAGACAATCCGAAGCTTTTTGGAGTTTTTTCCGTCAATCTTGAAACGGTCGCAAATTAAGCAGTTCCTTGTGTATGAAAATAGTTTGTAAGCAGTCGGGAACATTCGAATGTTCCTGACTTTTTATCCCCTCTGATCCCCTCAAGCTAGCGAAGCACAGATCATCCATCCCAAAAAAAGGTTTGACAACGCTCATAAACTCTCGTATTATATCTACATAACTCATTAAACAGGTAGGAATTAAAGAATTAAAGTATTAAAGTATGATCTCGCCATTGTGGCGGAGAACCTCTAAGAACAGCAGGCAGACACTGTCCAAGCGACAGGTTTGACCTATCAGGGCTGCATCAGGGAATTCTCCGCTCTTTTTTTTGAATACGTCTGTCAATAACAGGCGTAAATGAATTTGTTTTTATTAATTACATAGAATTAGGAGGGTCTTGATGAAAGGGAAATGGAAAAGTGGACTTATTCTCGGGCTATCTTTGGTTTTGACGTTGACGTTAAGTGCTTGCGGAGCAAGCAAAGGAGAAACACAGGCGAATGGCAGCTCTGCTGCGGGTTCCAAGGATGTGGAGCTGCTCAATGTTTCTTATGACCCGACCCGTGAGCTGTATGAGGCGTATAACAAGGCGTTTGCCGCTCACTGGGAGAAGGAGAAAGGGCAGAAGGTTACGATCAAGCAATCTCATGGAGGATCTGGTAAACAAAGCCGTTCTGTGCAGGACGGGCTGGATGCGGACGTAGTTACTCTGGCTCTGGGCTACGATATTGATGCGTTACAGGAAAAAGGGCTGATTAAAGAGGGATGGCAGGATAAATATGAGCATAACAGCTCTCCATACACTTCAACCATTGTGCTGTTGGTGCGTAAAGGTAATCCGAAAGGGATTAAAGACTGGGATGATCTGATCCGCGGCGATGTGCAGGTTATTACCCCGAACCCCAAGACATCTGGTGGAGCCCGCTGGAACTATCTTGCGGCATGGGCCTATGCGCTCAAGAAAAACAATAACGATGAAGCTAAAGCCCAGCAGTTTGTACAGGAGCTGTATAAGCATGTGCCGGTACTGGACAGCGGTGCGCGTGGAGCGACAACGACCTTTGTGGAGCGCGGGATTGGTGACGTGCTGATCGCTTGGGAGAATGAAGCGCTGCTTTCCGTGAAGGAGCTGGGTACGGATAAATTCGATATCGTATACCCGTCGATCAGCATTTTGGCCGAGCCTCCGGTAGCGGCGGTCGATAAGGTTGTGGATAAAAAAGGTACACGCGAGGTAGCGGATGCGTACCTGAAATATTTGTACAGCGAAGAGGGGCAAACCATTGCTGCCGAGAACTATTATCGTCCAACGCTGGATAGCGTAAAGGCGAAGTTCAAGAATCAATTTCCCGAGCTGGAGCTGGTGACCTTGAAGGATGTATTCGGAACATGGAAGGAGACGCAGCAAAAGCATTTTAGCGACAAGGGCATCTTTGACCAAATTTATGTACCTGGAAGTTAATGGATTGAAGAGAGGGATGGACAGAACATGAGTCAAGTGCAAGTCACCCGAAAACACGTACTTCCCGGGTTCGGGTTAACGATGGGATATAGTGTGCTGTACCTCAGTCTGGTAGTGCTGGTGCCTTTATCGGCGCTGCTTCTGAATTCAACCGGATTGACGTGGGAGAAGTTTTGGGATGTGGCGACTGACGTCAGGGTACTGGCTTCTTACAAGGTAAGCTTTTTGTGCGCTGCCGCTGCGGCGCTGATTGACCTGTTCCTCGGTTTTCTGATCGCCTGGGTGCTGGTGCGTTATGAATTTCCGGGAAAACGGATTTTTGATGCGGTGATTGATCTGCCCTTTGCATTGCCTACAGCGGTTGCGGGTGTTGCTTTGACAGCTCTATATGCGCAAAATGGCTGGATCGGCTCGTTGTTCGAACCGCTTGGCTGGAAGATGGCCTACTCGCAGACGGGTATTACGCTCGCGCTGATGTTTATTGGTATCCCGTTCGTCGTGCGGACGGTCCAGCCTGTGCTGGAGGAGCTGGACAAGGACGAGGAGGAGGTCGCCGCTACGCTGGGAGCGGGCAGATGGCGTACCTTTCGCAGCGTTATTGTGCCCGAGCTGATACCACCGCTGCTGACGGGCTTTGCGCTCGCCTTTGCCCGTGGCATCGGGGAGTATGGCTCAGTCGTCTTCATTTCCGGCAATATGCCGATGAAGACCGAGATCGCGCCGCTGCTCATTATGTCCAAGCTGGAGCAAAATGACTATGCCGGAGCTACGGCGGTAGCATTGATGCTGTTGGTCATTTCATTCCTGCTGCTGCTGCTGATTAACAGCATTCAGCGCTGGTCGCGGCGGCGTACTGTCTAACGTTATCACGCAGGACAGTATGCGTTTTGTTCACACGATAGCGGTACATCCGCTGTTTAAGGAGGAAGAAACATCATGTCACAAGCGATAACCGGACAGGAGCTTACCCATGCACCTGTGCCTTCATCTGCACCGCCCAACAGGGTTACAACCGAAGCCCCTTGGGTGAAGTGGACGCTGATCGGTGCCGCTTTTCTGGCTTTGCTGTGGGTGCTGATACTGCCGCTGATCATCGTACTTACCGAAGCGCTCAAGCAGGGCTGGAGCGTATATGTTGAAGCGTTACGCGACCCGGACGCTATGTCGGCGCTGCGGCTGACGCTGCTGGTGGCGGCGATAACGGTACCGTTGAATACGGTATTTGGCGTAGCCGCCGCCTGGCTGATTACAAAGTTTCAATTTCGCGGCAAGGGCTTGCTGGTCACCCTGATTGATTTGCCCTTTGCCATCTCTCCTGTTGTCGGCGGATTGATGTATGTGCTGGTATTCGGCGCACAGGGATGGCTTGGGCCGTGGCTGGACGAGCATGATATCAAAATTATTTTTGCCTTACCGGGGATTATATTGGCGACGCTGTTCATCACGTTTCCTTTTGTAGCGCGGGAGCTGATTCCGCTAATGGAGGATCAGGGACACCAGGAGGAAGAAGCGGCGGTTACGCTGGGCGCACGCGGCTGGCGTATTTTCTGGAAGGTGACGCTGCCGAATATCAAATGGGGTCTGCTGTATGGCATTATTTTGTGTAATGCGAGAGCGATGGGTGAATTCGGGGCGGTGTCGGTCGTTTCGGGACATATCCGTGGAGAGACGAACACATTGCCGCTCCATGTGGAAATTTTGTATAACGAATATCAGTTCTCGGCATCCTTTGCGGTGGCTTCGCTGCTGTTGTTACTGGCTCTCGCCACCTTGGTGCTTAAAAGCTGGTTTGGACGCAAACGGGTTCATTAATGAAACGCAGGAACGTGCTTGATTCCACAGGGTCTCTCTTCGCGTCTATCGTCGATGTTTGGCGATAAGATGGGAAGGGAGACCCTTGTTCTAAGATGACTTATATGGATTCAGTCCTACCGTCAGCTATATTTCCGTGAGCGAATTGCTGGAATTTTCTATGGAGTATTGCCGCCGCAAAGGGCTAAGCAGACGTTTGCCTTCCGGGGAAGGAGCTTTACCTGGTCTCATCGCTGTTGAGGTAGCCGATGCATCGGCGGTTGAGAGCCGCTTGAGAAGTCAAAATATCATCGTTTCGGCTCGGAAGGATGTGATCCGCGTGGCTCCGCATTTTTATAATACGGCAGAGGAAATCCGGCGGGTGATGGACGAGGTAGCGGCCATTTGATGAATCTAAAAAGCCTCTTCTGAGTAATGGGAGCATAATGTTGTCCCTTTTACACAGGAGAGGCTTTTTTGGCATTTTCAATCTTGTTGATTATACAATCCGCTTGCGCAGCCAGCCGGAAATTAAATCCGTTAATATGATCAGGACCACAATGCCCAGCAAAATGACACCTACACGGTTCCAGTTGCGCATTTGGAGCGCAAACAGCAGCGGAGTACCGATACCGCCTGCACCCACCAGACCTAGCGTGGTAGCGGAACGGATGTTAATTTCAAAACGGTAGAGCGAATACGAAAGGAACTGTGGAATCACCTGCGGCAGCACGGCGAAGAAAATCACCTGCAAACGGTTGGCACCACAGGCGATCAAGGCTTCTTGCGGTCCGTGATCGACACTTTCGATCGTTTCCGAAAATAGCTTCGCCAGCATGCCGATGGAGTGAATACCAAGGGCAAGCACACCCGCAAATGAGCCGGGGCCTACGGCCTTGATGAACAGGATCGCGACAATCATTTCAGGAAATACCCGAATGACGCTGAGTACAAATTTTCCGCTGCCTGACAAGGGGCGCAAACGGGTCATATTGCTGGATGCCCAGAAGGCAAACGGAAGACAGATGAATGCGGATACGAAGGTTCCGAGAATGGAGATAACCAGCGTATCCAGCAGCCCGCGCAGCAAGTCCTCTCCTTCAGGAATGTACACGAATGACCAGTCAGGATGAAGAAAGCCGTCCAGTATAGCGAGAGAGACGTTTTTGGCGGTTCCCTGCAATCCTTCGAACTGCATCCCACGGAAAGCCCAAATATAAATGATGATCAGCAGAATGGCTATCGCCCATAAACGCAGTCTGGAGCGAAGAGGTCTGCGAAGTGTGGAATCATTCATAATAGTTTCCTCCGTAGCATGTTACTGCCGTAATCAATCGCCAATACGATGACGAGGGTCAGTAGAATGATGATGCTTGCCCGGTCATACCGGAACAGGCCAAGTGAACGGTCGAGCAGCAGGCCGATACCGCCCGCGCCGACCAGTCCCAGAACAGATGCTGCGCGCACATTGACCTCAAAGGTGTACAGCAAGTAGGACACAAAATAGGGCAATGCCTGCGGTACGACACCGAAGGCAATCACCTGAATGCGGCTCGCGCCAACGGCGGTCATGGCTTCCAGCGGACCGGGATCAATGGCTTCAATGGCCTCGAACGTCAGCTTCGCAATGATGCCGAAGGAGAAGAAGAGCAGGGCGAGCATCCCTGCGAACGGCCCGATGCCGAACACCGCCACAAAGATGGAGGCAAACAGCAGATCGGGAACCGTCCGCACGAGGTTCAGGATCGTGCGCATCGGCAGCGAGATCAGCTTGCGCGGCATGATATTGTAGGCGCACAGCAGGGCGACGGGAATAGCCAGCAGCGCACCCAGCGTCGTGCCCACAATGGCAATCTGGATGGTTTCCAGCATCGGCTTCCAGATGGTGGGCAGGTAGCTCCAGTCAGGCGGGAACATTTCGCCAAGTAATTTGCCCATCTCCGGCAAGCCGACGATCAACTGGTAAGGCGTAGCATCCGTATGAATGGAGCAGGCCACCAGCACCACGATAAAGATCATCCAGGTGGCGTAACGCTTGTAACGCCCCGGTAGGGGCGGCGCTGCGGTCGGCTTGGATTGCTGCGGCTGCGGCGGTCCGGCTTGTGGTGACGGCGGCGTCGAAGAGAGCGTCCGCGCAGTAGAGTCGGGCTTCATGATCCGACTCCCAGCAGCTCATCATGCTTGATGGCCCGGCCGTAGATTTCCGCGAAGGCGTCATCCGTAGCTTCCTCCGGCGTGCCGTCAAAGACGACCTCTCCGGCACGCAATCCAATGATCCGCGTCGCATATTCGCGCGCCAGATCAATGAAATGCAGATTAACGATGGTTGTAATCTTCATTTCACGGTTGATCCGTTGGAGGTCGTCCATGACCTGGCGGGTAGTCAGCGGATCAAGCGATGCGACAGGCTCGTCCGCGAGAATGATCTTGGCCTCCTGCGCCAGAGCGCGGGCGATGGATACGCGCTGCTGCTGCCCGCCGGACAGCTCATCGGCCCGGCTATAGGCTTTTTCACGAATGTTCACGCGTTCCAGCGCGGTTAGTGCCAGCTCGATATCCTCCTTCGGAAAAAGGCCCAGAATGGTCCGAAGCGTCGAATGATAGCCGACCCGGCCGGAAAGCACGTTGCGGAGTACGGTGGAACGCTTGACCAGATTGAAGCTCTGAAAAATCATGCCGATATCACGGCGAATGCGGCGCAGCTCGCTGCTTCCGGCAGATGTGACAGACCTGCTGCCTATAACAATGTCGCCGGAGGTAATATCAAGCAGTCGATTAATGGAACGCAGCAGAGTGGACTTGCCCGCACCAGACAAGCCGACAATGACGACCATTTCGCCCTCTTTAATCGTCAGATTAATATTGTTCAACCCTTTGGTGCCGTTCGGGTATGTTTTCGATACATTGCGGAATTCGATCATATGCTCCCAACTTTCTCCCCCGATGGGGTGGAATGAAAACAACACCGCCATGAATACATGGACGGTGCTGCCCTGTCATTCGTAAAGCCTGTTTCGTAGCTACTGCTTCATTACAATTACGCGTTTGCTCCTATTACTTAACTGCTTGGCCGACGGCTTCGGCATATTCACGAACAGAATTGAAGTTTTTATCGTCACCTTTTTCATAGCCTACATGCGTATAAATTTCTTTAATGATTTGACCGCCCTCCGGGTCTTTGGCGATATCTATAAAGGCTTGGCTGATTTTGTCTCTCCACGCCTGATCCATATCGGAACGAACGCTGACCGTGTCATTCGGAATTTTAGCGGTGTAATGAATGACGCGTGTTTTTTCGAATACATCCGGAATTTCCTTCTTCACCGTGTTGCGGGCATCCTGGAAAACAGCTACAGCATCAACCTGACCGTTCAGCAGCGCCAGGATAGCGGCATCATGGCCTTTGATCGTTACGCCCTGCACATCCGTGTCCGGGTCCACGCCAGCTTTCTTCAGCTCTGCTGCGGGATACACATAGCCTGCGGAGGAGGTTACATTTTGCCAGCCGACTTTTTTGCCTTTCAGGTCAGCCAGGCTTTGAATCGGAGAATCTTTTTTCACCACGATCATCGATTTATAAAAGTTTACTTTTTCAGTTGTGTCCTTGCCTGTGGCATCATCAATGCCGTAGCGTTGGGCTTGCAGCAGCAAATCGGCTGCTTTACGGTTATCGTGTGCCAGAACATAGGCATTCGGTGGAAGGAAACCTACATCTACCTGTTTGGAAGACATGGCTTCCACAATCGTGTTGTAGTCAGGAGAAACGGTTACTTTCACCGGAATTCCGAGCTTGTCACCCAGCAGCTTTTCGAGCGGCTTGGCTTTAGCTTCGAGCGTATCTGCATTTTGGGAAGGAACGAACTGTACTTTTAACTCTGTAGGAACATAGGCTGTGCTTTCGCTTTTCGTGCCATCTGTGCCTGGAGTGGACGCGCTGTTGTTATTGCTCGCATTGGAGCCGCATGCTGCGAGACCCGCAGCCAGTGTGAAAGTCATGCACAAGGTCAGTGCTTTTTTAAACAAAATAATTTCCCCCTAAAAATAGTAATAACGAAAAATTGAAAAAGTCTGTAAATTCTGTGACAAACAGAATCTTAACAGCTAGTCCGGTCACTAGGGTAAAAACCATTCCTGACTTTGGTAAAAAGTATGTAAAATATATCTTATACTCTCTCATTTCTATTCATTTAACATTCTCTTAACAGTACCCTGTTAGACTTGTTCAAGCTCTATGACCGAAGCTGAAGGAGAGAACAGGATTGGATATTTCAGATATCAATAAAGAGGTACAACAGCAGACGCTATGTCCTGTGAGGGTGAAATTCCGTGTTATGGTTACGACTGATCTGCATGTCAGCTTGTGGAATTACGATTATTATACGGATCGGAAAACGTTGCAGTACGGTCTTGCGCAAACAGCCAGTCTAATCCAGGCGGCTCGGTCCGAGGTACCTAACCACCTGCTGCTGGATAACGGGGATGTTATTCAAGGCAATCCGATGGGGGATTATGCAGTACAACGTCTCCAACAGGACCCGAACGCCGTGCATCCTGCCTACAAAGCGATGAATCTGCTTGGGTACGAAGCGGGCAATATCGGGAATCACGAATTTAACTATGGATTGGAATATTTGCAGACTTGCCTTCAAGGAGCCAAGTTTCCTTATATCAATGCCAACATCTATATTCAGGCGGATACAGATATAGATACGAAGAAAGATATTTTTACAGATAGCCATACAGTCGTGGAAAAAGAACGAAATTACTTTACACCTTATCTGATACTGGACAAGACGGTGGAGGATGAAGCAGGCTTCAAGCATCTGTTGAAGGTGGGGATGATCGGGTTTGTGCCTCCGCAAATTATGCAATGGGACAAGGCTTGGCTGGAAGGGAAAATCATCGTCAAGGATATGCTGGAGACCGCAAGACGGTTTATTCCGCAAATGAAGGCAGAGGGAGCCGATTTGATTATTGCCATGCCTCACGCGGGCTTCGAAGATATTCCTGAAACGCCATATATGGAAAATGCGGTGCTGCATCTGAGCAGGGTGGAAGGAATTGACGCGATTCTGTTTGGTCATGCACATAAAGTATTCCCCGGCCCTTCGTTCGTTGGTAAAACGGGTGTGGACGCGGAGCGAGGTACCATCCATGATATTCCGGCGGTGGAGCCGGGCTTTTGGGGAGATCATCTGGGTATCATTGATCTGGACCTGACCCTTATGGATGGAACATGGCAAGTGGCTGCCTCTTCTGCGGAGGTACGTCCGGTGTATGATTCGGTACGCAAGCAAGCGCTGGTGCAGCCGGATGCTGCCATTCAGCAGGCGGTTGCGGAAGAGCATGCCGGGACGCTGGATTATATTCGCGCTCCTGTTGGTAGCACAACGGTGGCAATAAACAGCTATTTTGCCCAGGTGATGGACGACGCTTCTGTTCAACTCGTGAATGATGCGCAAATGTGGTATGTGAAGCAGCAGATGCAGGGGAGTGAGTACGAAGGCTTGCCTGTGCTGTCGGCAGCCGCTCCCTTTAAAACAGGCGGCCGATATGGCCCTTCATATTATACCGATATTCCGGCGGGGACTTTGGCAATCAAGCATATCGCCGATCTGTACAATTTTCCAAACACACTACATGTCGTTCGGCTGACCGGGGCAGAAATTCGGGAATGGCTCGAATGGTCTGCTGGACAATTCCAACAAATTGATCCGTATGCAGAACAGGAGCAGGAGCTGATTGATTCCGACTTTCCGAGCTTTAATTTTGATATTATCGACGGGATCAGGTACCAGATTGATGTGACGCAGCCTGCCAGATATGATGCTGCCGGAATATTGAAGGAGGCGAGTGCGCACAGAATCCTTCATATGACCTTGGATGGAGAACCATTGGATATGCAGCGAAGCTATTTGGTCGTCACGAACAACTATCGCGCGTTTTCCTCTACTTTGGTCAATCCGGGCGGGGAACGCATCGTACTCGCTTCACTGGATGAGAATCGGCATGTACTAACGGAATATGTACGGCATATGAAGACGTTAACGCCCCAAGCAGACGGTCACTGGTCCCTCGCGCCATGGCCGGGCCGCCCGCATGTGACGTTCCTGACCTCACCGCAAGCAACGGATGCTGCCAAAGCCCATTCAGAGTTGCTTTATGAAGGATTAACCGCGGAGGGATACGCCAAATTTGCTCTGGATTTCGGGCGATCCTGAATTTTTTTTGGAAAAAATTTAAATTTAAAGTGATCCAAACGCAAAATAGTGACAAATTTGCAGAAGAAATTGCATCTGCGCCTGTTGAACCAACTACACCATCGGAACCCGCAGCTCCTGCTCCATCCGATACGATGAATGCCAGCGGCATGACGAATGTCTGGATGAAAGTGGATAGCCATATGCTGAAAATTAATGATAAAACGACACAAATGGACACCATTCCGTTCATATGGAGCGGTAAGACATACATTCCTTTGCGTTACCTGGGTGAAGGTATAGGCGCTCAGTGAAATGGGATGCAAAAACGCAAATGGTATGGGTGAGAGCCGGGAACGATACACTGAAATTCTGGGTAGGCAAAAACATTGTCGACGTGAACGGAACACAGAAAAAGGCGGACATGAGCCTATGGCATCATATGTTAAGCAAAGACTGTCCCTCCGGGGGCGGTCTTTTTGCACACGGATCATTTAAAATCGTACGAAATTCGTAATTTTATATGTCCTGAGTCGCGTTTAAGTTATTGACCTCCGTTATGATTAGACATATACTTTGATTAAACAAATTTTGGTTTAAAAGGTAATGAAAAAGTCACCATCATTTGATGGAGGGGGTGTCCCTTTGGAAAAAAACACCACGATTCGTGCAGAAATTGAAAAGTATATTCAGCGTGAAGGTATTTCCATGCAATGTTTCGCAGACGCTTCCAAAGTAAATCCGGGTACACTTAGCGGCATACTTAACCGGAATCCCCCACGGCCGATTTCAGTAAATCAGCTTGATCTGATTACCGGGGCTATGGGTTTGGAAGAAGGGGCCTTGTTCGAGATGTATGTGGATGAATGTTTTATTCATTCCTTACCGCACTGGAGGAGGTTGCGTCCGTTTCTGCTCCGTTGTTCGGAGCTGAACAAGCTGGAATGTATTTGCAGCGTACTTGGCTATCTGATGGATGATTTATCGAACATTCCGGCTATTTTTGAAACCGCAGAAGCGATGTTTGAGGACGACAGATATGAAGCGGCCATGCTTCTGTACAATTGCGTCATCGAGAGTGAGAAATATACCCACTCCGAGCGGTTAGCGATCAGCTATTTCCGTATATTCCAGATTCAGATCAAGGATAACAAGCGGAGCTTGAAGGCTGCTGTGCAATTCCACTTGTACCGTAGTCGGTTGCCGGAAACTTATGCATTGGAAGGCTTACATATGCTATCTCAAGTGTTTGCGTTAAAAATGCAATGGTCCGAGATGGAAATGTATGCGGACGAGCTGCGAGAATTGGCTCATGCGCTATACCGCAATCGGAACCGCTTTGGAGATGAGCATCTGGAGTTACTCAAACCGCTTGTCTACTATTATGCACAGGGTCATCTGCTCAAGGCCAGCTGCTATGAGTTTCAGGGCAGGTATGAGGAATCCAAGAAATGGATCGATGGGTATGCAGATTTGAGCTGGTTTGAAGGATTGGATGAGGAAGGCCAGAAAGTAGTGGACATGCATCGTGTGTATGCTCAAGGCAATCGGCTTTGTATCGAAATTAAAATGGGCAATACCTCTGCAATTTATGAATATATTACGTATTTGCGCGAGCATCCGGACGAAACGCTGGAAGGCTTGAATACGCTGCTGGAATCAGCGAACAGGTTCGGTTACTTTGTGGATGCCGAGCTGGGACTATTCAGCCAGCAACTCAAGAGCTTCTGGGAGCTTGCACCGGATCAATGGGACACTCACTACCGCAAGCATTTTAATGCATTCCGCTTCGCCTCCTTTTGTAAGGTGTATGCCGAATATCATTTTCGAAAGGGTGATTATGCGGAGGGACTGGGGCAAACACTGCATTGCTTACAGTTGTCTGTGGACAATAGCTATACTGAGCATATTATCGGTTGCATGGCTTTGTTTGAGCAGCATCGGAATTTCGCTACCCCGGAACAGCAGCATTTGTATCAGAAGTTTTGCCTGGGCGTGCGTGAAAATGAAAAGAATCATGCCTATGATCACAGCACCGGCAGGTATTTATAATCTTTGTCATTCAAGCCTTCATAGATCCTATTCTAGCGAGGATGCTCCTGGTCAAAAGGGAACGTTCTCGTTTTTTAATTCTACTCTTTTCTGTGACTTTTAGCATAGGAAGAACGCATTGCGCGTTGACAAGTTTCCCATGCGGGATTAGGATAAATGCAGCACAGTAAGTGAAGGAGAGCATGTGAAAATGACGATTCCCAAAACATTAACGATAGCCGGCTCCGACACCAGCGGCGGCGCGGGTATTCAGGCAGACCTGAAAACCTTTCAGGAGCTTGGCGTATATGGAATGACTGTATTGACAACCGTAGTTGCGATGGAACCCAAAACGTGGGACCATCTTGTATATCCTGTTGCGTTGGATGTGGTAGAAGCACAACTGCGTACGGTATTGGAAGGTATTGGCTTTGACGCGATGAAAACGGGTATGCTCGGTTCCGTTGATATTATTGAGCTGGTTGCCAGCCATCTGCGCAAGCATGATCTTAAACGGGTCGTTATTGATCCGGTTATGGTCTGCAAAGGTACGGATGAAGTGCTTCAGCCGGAAAATACAGAAGCAATGCTGGAATTTTTGATTCCGGGCGCTGACCTGGTCACGCCGAATTTATTCGAGGCTTCGCAACTGGCGAAGAACGGACCCATTACGACGCTGGAACAGATGCAGGAAGCAGCGGCGATTATCCATGAGCGCGGGGCGAAGCACGTGCTGATTAAGGACCGTGGCAAAATCCGTGCAGGTAAAGCGATGGATCTGCTTTATGACGGAATTACCTTCGACTGGTTCGAGGCGGATGTTGTGAAAACAAGCTTCACCCATGGTGCAGGCTGTACAACTTCGGCAGCGGTAACGGCTGGCTTGGCCCAAGGGCTGACTGTACGTGAAGCGGTGGATCAGGCCAAAAAATTCATTACACAGGCGATTGAAGGCAGCTTCAAGCTGAACGAATTCGTTGGTCCGACTCTGCATGCGGCACATCGTTTGCAAAATCATTAAAGCATGAATGCACTTATAAAATGGCTGCATTAGGTAGTGCATCTCCGATCGTTAGCGTTTAGGCTAGAGTCTTTAAGCCGCAATACTTGGTATTGCGGTTTTTGATGTATTTTTTTGGAATTATATCTTCCAGTTTACTCTAGTCGTACTGTATAATAAGCATCAGATTTATTAAATTTAGGGAGGACTCGAAGCAATGACATTATTCAGCCAAATGGCTTATACTCGACCAGAGCAAGCTGAAATTGAACAGCGGTTTAAAACGCTTTTGCAGCAGTTTCGTGAAGCGGACAGCGTAGAGCGTCAAAATGAAGTTATTCATGCCATTAATAAGCTGCGCAGTAACGTGGAAACGCAATTGCAATTAGTAGAGGTTCGGCACTCCATTGATACGGAGGACACATTTTACAAAGCAGAGCAAGAGTACGCTGATGATTTCATGCCAGTCATTCAGGAGTATGTAACCGATTACTATCGTGCATTGGTAGACTCGCCGTTCAGAGCGGAGCTAGAGAGCCAGTGGGGCAGCCAGCTTTTCAGTATTGCCGAGGTATCACTCAAGTCGTTCCACCCGGATATTATTGAGGATTTGCAGCAGGAAAATAAGCTGACCTCCGAATACTCCCAATTGATTGCTTCGGCGAAGATCCCGTTCGAGGGAGAAGAACGTACATTGTCGCAGCTTCTGCCTTTTGAAATGGCTACAAACCGGGAGACACGCAAACAGGCCTCCGGGGCCAAGTATCAATTTATGAGCGAGCATGAGGATGAGCTGGATCGAATTTACGATGAACTGGTTAAGGTACGCACGCGTATGGCGCACAAGCTGGGCTACGATAACTTTGTAGAGCTGGGCTATGCCCGTTTGGGTCGTACCGATTATAATGCCACTATGGTTGCTAATTTTCGCGAACAAGTGCTGAAACATATCGTTCCGCTGGCAACAAAGCTCAAGGAACGCCAACGCGAGCGGATCGGAGTGGATCAGCTTCGCTATTATGATGAAGGCTTTAACTTTTTGTCAGGTAATCCTACACCCAAAGGCGACCCGGAGTGGATCATTCATAATGGAGCGCGTATGTATGAGGAGCTTTCACCGGAAACACATGAATTTTTCAGCTTTATGATCGAACGTGGGTTGATGGACCTGACTAGCAAAAAGGGCAAGCAAAGCGGAGGTTACTGCACATTTTTGAGCGAGTATGGCACGCCGTTTATTTTCTCCAATTTCAATGGTACATCCGGTGATATCGATGTGTTGACGCATGAAGCGGGCCATGCCTTTCAGGTGTACGAAAGTCGGCATTTTGAAATCCCCGAATACCACTGGCCAACCATGGAGGCGGCTGAAATTCATTCCATGAGTATGGAGTTTTTTGCATGGCCTTGGATGAAGCTGTTCTTCGAGGACGATACGGATAAATATCACTTTGAACATTTGTCCTCATCGTTGTTGTTTGTCCCTTACGGCGTAGCTGTGGATGAATTTCAGCATGCAGTATATGAACATCCAGACTGGACGCCAGCCGAACGTAAAAGCGCATGGCGCTCCATTGAACGCAAGTATAAACCGCATTTGGACTATGAAGGCAACGAGTATCTGGAGCAGGGCGGGTTCTGGCATAAGCAGGGACATATTTTCCAATCCCCGTTCTACTATATCGACTACACACTCGCGCAATTGTGCGCATTCCAATTCTGGAAACGTATGAGCATCGACCGGACAGCTGCGTGGGAAGATTACTTGAAGCTGTGCCGTGCCGGGGGAAGTCGTTCTTTTACCGGATTGGTGGAGCTGGCTGGTCTGATCTCGCCGTTCCAGGATGGATGTATCGCTTCTGTGATCGGAGAAATCGAAGCTTGGCTGAATAGCGTGGATGATAAAAAGCTGTAAGCTTAACCAAAAAGGGCATTTCGCTTACCTATGAAGGCCTAAAGGCTTGCAGATGAGATGTCCTTTTGGGTGGAAACAGAGCTGTTGCATGAAAAAAGCCGGGAACCTCTACATGATGTAGAAGTCCCGGCTTTGTGTGATTTTGGAGTTAAAATAACTCTATTAAATCTTGGTGTTCAGCGGTTTGAGGTTGGCTTCAATGGAGGCGCGACGCGATTCCAAAAATGGCGGTAACGCCAGCGATTCACCCAGAAACTCCAGTTCTTCATCTGTATCAAAGCCGGGTCCATCGGTTGCCAATTCAAACAAAATGCCGTTCGGCTCGCGGAAATACAATGAACGGAAGTAAAAGCGATCCACGAACCCTGAGCTGGAAATTTGCAGTTGGTTAATACGTTCCACCCACTGTCTAAGTTCTTCCTCAGTTGCAACACGGAAGGCTACATGATGCACACTGCCTCGTCCCGGGCGCTCTTGTGGAAGATCGTTACGTTCTTCCAGATGAACCTCGGTCCCGGTTCCACCTTCGTCGGTTTCATAGATGACCACATCAGGCTGCCCGGCAACGGTGGAAGGATAGGAGCCCTTTTTGCGGAAGCCCATCACCTGTTCCAGAATGAGGATCGTGTTCTCCGCTTTTGGAATGGTCAGATGAACCGGGCCAAGTCCGACGATGCCATATTCAGCAGGGACAGGGCTTTTCTCCCAAGGCGTACCGCCCCGCACTCCGTTGTCATGCTCATCCGAAACCAGGAAGAAGCGCTGCCCTTCAAAATCCTCAAACGAAAGCGCCAAACGTCCCGCTTGATCCGTAATTTCACCATGTTTTACATCCAATTGCTCGAAACGGTCTTTCCAGTAATCTAGTGCCTTGTCATTCGGTACCCGCAGGGAAAGCGCCGAAATGCTGTTATTCCCCGTACGAGTTTGCCCAGCATGCGGAATCTCAAAGAAAGTGACTTCGGTGCCAGCCGTTCCGCGCTCATCTCCATAAAAGAGGTGATAAACGCTCACATCATCCTGGTTCACCGTTTTCTTAATGAGTCGAAGACCCATTACCTGAGTATAAAAATCAACATTTTTAGCCGCCGCCGCCGTAATCGCCGAAACGTGATGCAATCCTAACAGTTTCATGTCATTGTCCTCCTTGGTTTTATATAATTAGCATGTAAAAGCGAAATGAACAGTAGTAAACGTTGCTTAATATTTATTGTCTTGATATTAAGATATATGATTTTGGAGCGATTGTCAACTCCAATTACGTATCCTGGCTCCAAGAACTGTAGGGGAAAAGAAATACAAAATAATGCATAATCATGTAAAATAAATACTTAAAAGCAGATTGGGAATTTATTTAAAAGGAGTGTGTTCGTTGTATACGGATAAGGATTTAACCATTAGGCCCGTTACAGAAGAAGACTTACAGGCTCTTTGGACGTTAACTTATAAAGAAGAAGCACCGGAATGGAAGCAATGGGATGCGCCTTATTATGAACATAAGACACTTTCTTTTGATGATTATTTAAAAGATAAGGAAAAGCGAATCGGGCAAGATGACTTTTGGCTCATTGAAGTGGAGGGTAAGATCATTGGATCGGTTAGCTACTATTGGGAGCATAAGCCTTCCCAATGGCTTGAAATGGGAATTGGTATTTTTGATGCGCAGTATTGGAGCGGTGGGTATGGTACCAGGGCACTTCGACTGTGGATCACGCATTTGTTTAATACATTACCTCTAGTAAGAGTAGGCTTTACAACCTGGTCAGGAAACCATCGGATGATGAAGGTTGGGGAGAAGCTGGGGATGACCTTGGAGGCCCGGCTTCGAAAGTGTAGATTTTATAATGGACAGTATTATGATTCGATCCGAATGGGGCTTTTGCGAGAAGAGTGGGAACTGTAGATATTCAGACAAAGATACCTTTCTAAGCATAAAAAGATGACCTCTGAATTTATCAGGAGTCATCTTTTTTTATTCCCACTGGGTACTTTGGACTTTCTCGGTAAATCTATTCTGATTCTCGAAGCCGCTCCACAATACTTTGTTTGTCATTCATAGAATAGACTGCTACTGGAATAAGTATCCCGAGCAATAACAGTAAAGGCAATAAGACTAGAAGCGGCCAAATTACAAAGTGATAGCTTAAAAGCCACAGCAAGCTGCAAAACGGTTTCACAATCAAAAGAGAGAATAAGACTGCCAATAGAATAGAGGTTAGGCTAGTAGCCCAAACATAATATAGCCCTTCATAAATCAGCATTCCCCGCAATTGCTTTTTAGTCATGCCTATACTCTGCAGCATAGCAAATTCTTTGCGTCGGGTCAGTATGCTGGTTAAAATCGCATTTATAAAGTTCAGGATACCAATCAGGCCAATAATCAAGCTGAGCAGGCCGCCGATCATCTCAACGGTGGTTTGCATACCTGATAAAGCGTCCCGTGATGTGATTTTGGATTCGTAGTTCATCATCGGTTCGATTGTTTCAGTGTAGCGCTTCAAAAAGCCCTGCATGGACACTTCCTGATTTGAGGATACATTAAATGCATAACTCATTACAGCGGGCTGTTTTACAAGTGGCTTGTATATATCCGCCGGGAGGTAGAAGCTATAGCTCTGAAGGCGATCCGAATTGGAAGATTTGATACCCACATGGCCAAGTACTGTAAACTTTTGCGTTATATACTCTCTATCCAGTGGAGCATCTGCTGTTCTCACATAACTATGCAAAGTAACGTTTTCTCCCACTTTATGATGAATGAATTCCATGTAAGGCTTGTCATTGTCGTTCAGTTCGACTCCCTCCAGGATATACTTACCGGAAGCTAGTTTCTTAAAATCAAGCTCACCATCAATCAATTGCAGCCGATGCAGGGGTAAATCTTCCAGCCCATACACTTCTACAAGGAAGTTGCCGCGAGCGTCAGTGTTCTGGGTATCATCCGTAATTCCCTTTGTATTCTCAGCCGTGAAAGCTGTTGGATCACCGTATAATCGGCCGCCTTCTTCAAAGCCCGGTTGTGCCTGTACAGCCTTAATAAAACTTTCAGTGGTCTCATTTTCATGGCCGCTGAAGCTGCTGGGAACCTGGAAATATTCAGCATGAGCAATGAGAAAATCGGTATCATTAAATTTGGATAAAAATTTATCCATATCAAAGCTCTGAGATAGTGTGAATACTGTATTCAGAAGAACCAAACTTAAAGAAAGACTCATAACCACTAAAACGGTGCGTTTTTTATTGCGTCCCAAATTGGAACGAGCCATGAGGTGGATTTTTGCACCTCCGGTTGATTTTTTCAGCTTACCATTGCCCTTGTTTACTCCACCTGTATATCTGACTGCTTCTACCGGCGATACGGATGACGCAACTCTGCCTGGCTTGAAAGTGCTGATCATTACGGTAATGAGCGCGAACAGAGCAGATCCGACAAAAATCCATGGGTTAGGGGATACAGATATCTCAGTACCGTTGAACACACTCATATTTATGATATAAGGAACAAACGATTTACCGATAAAAAAACCTGCTATCAATCCGATCGGGATTCCTAGCGCTGATAGAATCAGCGCTTGTCTGCGAATAATCCGGCGAATCTGCTTGCCGCTTGTACCGATCGTCTTTAAGAGACCGTAAAAACGGATATCTCGCATCACTGATATTTGGAAAATATTATATATAATCAAATAACCGGTAAACATGATCAGTAACAGGGCAGAAGTTAACGCTATGATTGTCTCTGTATCCACACTAAAATTGGTCGAGATGTATGACCAATTTACATTATTCGCGATATAGTTCGGTGCATCTTCGTCAAGCGAATACCCGCTTTCGGTAATCACTTTACTGAGCTTTCCCCGCAAATCAAGGCTGTTGTCGAACATCATATATGCACTAATGGTTCCTGTATAGAAGTGATCCTTTTTATAGTTGCTTTGTAATTCCTTAGCATGAGCATCGACATAGGCTTTAGAAGCGAATATTTGTCCTACGTTAACCACAGGATCACTTTTCCACCAGCCGGAGAGGACAAAATCACGCTGTACTTCTTTACCTCGTATTTTAAGCTTTAATCGCAAGGGTGCTCCAACCTCCAGTGGAACACCCAGTAGCTGTAACGTCTTGGAGTCTGCAATCACTTCGTTTTTCGCCGCAGGCTTGTGCCCCTCTTTAATCTCAATAAAACCAAGCTTCATCCCTACATCATCGTAATACCAGAATTCCGTATGGCGTTTTAGGAATTTATCGTTTATAACTCTGTCGCTTAATATACGGTTATAAGCTATTTCCTTGATCAATGGATGATCCTTGATATGATTAAATTCGTCATCCGTTATATATTTAAGTACGGCATGTCCATCTCCACCGACCTGTCGCATAGTTGCCCGTTGTAAGTTTTCAACAGTGCCAAGCCCCAAGGTGTACAACGTCGTAAATAACAGTGAAGTGAGAGCTATGGCAACAATAGCAAAGAGGTTACGGGCTTTGTTTACTTTGAAGCTCTTACCTGCCAGATTGCGGATCGTTTTTTTATTTCTAACCTGAATCATTTGCCTTCACCACCGACCATTTTACCGTCCTCAATTCGAATGATCCGATCTGCCATTTGCGCAATTTCCTCGTTGTGCGTAATCATCACCATCGTTTGGCGGAACTGTTGACTGGATACTTTGATCAGCCCCATCACATCCAGACTGGTTTTACTGTCCAGGTTCCCGGTGGGTTCATCTGCTAAGACAATTGCGGGTTTCGCTGCTAGCGCTCTGGCAATGGCTACACGCTGCTGTTGGCCTCCCGAAAGATGGTTGGGCAGATTATTCAACTTTTGGTCAAGACCCAAGGTATGTACAATTTTATCTATGTGGGCTTTGTCCGGTTCTTTTCCGTCCAGTTCAATAGGAAGCACAATATTTTCGTAGACATTCAAGACAGGCACCAGGTTGTAATTTTGAAACACGAAGCCAATCTTTCGTCTGCGAAAAATAGTCAATTCTTCGTCTTTCAATGTAAAAATATCTTTGCCGTCAATCGTAACGTTTCCGCTTGTTGGACGATCAAGTCCACCCAGCATATGCAGAAGGGTCGACTTGCCGCTCCCGGACGTACCGACAATAGCGACAAATTCTCCGCTTTCCACCTTCAGGTTCACACCGTCTAAAGCGTGGACAGCAGTATCCCCGTTGCCGTAGTACTTTTTCAACTCCTGAGTTTTTAATAGAGCCATACACTTTCTCCTCCATAAAAAAGTCTGTATTGTGGCGCCCTGCAATACAAACTGTATCATATCAATCTTTCTACAATCTTTCTGAAATCTAACGGTGTTGAAAGAATTAAGTATCCATAGAAAGAAAAATAGAGAAGGTAGAGCCACGGCCGTAGCGTGACCGTACCCTGATGTAACCACCTTCAGCCGCAAGGATTTCTCTCGCTAAGAACAGCCCAATACCGACACCTTCCTGCGTGTTTACAGTAGGGGAGCGATAGAAGCGGGTAAAGATTTTACCTTGTTCATTTTCTGCAATCCCTATGCCATTATCGGTAATATCAATTTGGCAAAACAAATCATACGCGATCACATTCATGGAGATGCTCCCGCCGGCTTCTGTATATTTCACAGCATTGTCCATAATATTGTAGACTGCTTCGGTCGTCCATTTCAGATCAAAGCATGCATGAATCGTTGTATTCTCCATAACAACCGAGATACCTTTGGCAACCGCTTTCGGCATAATTTGCTCCTTTGCACTGTGCAGGAGCTTATGAACAGATTCCTGCCTTGGCGATACTGTGATAATCCCCGTTTCAAGTTGTGATGTTTTCAACAATGCCTGGATAAGAAAGTTAAGCTTTTCTGCCTGTGTGGAGAGGGCCTTCACACAAGTGGACGCATCCTGCGATAATTCGTATTCACTAAGCAGTTGGGAATACAGCAAGATATTAGCCACAGGCGTTTTCGTTTGATGCGAAATATCAGAAATAAGCTCATTTATTTTGTTCTTTTCGGCAAGCAGATTTTTGGAGGACACGGAGCAAATGGAAAGAAACCGTGCCAGCTTTGTCTCTACTGCAGATAAAACGGATTCGTCGAAAACACGCTCTGAAAAGTTGCCATCTATTGCAGTATCAATCATCTCCTGAATGGTTTTCATGGTTTTATGTACGTTTTTGCGATATAGAAGAATGGCAGTCCCGACAGCGAATAAAGCAGTAATGGTAATTCCAATACATATGTAATTAAGTGCTGACAAATTATCTCACCGCCCATGTGTAGCCAATACCATAAACCGTCTTAATGTATCGGGGAGAGGAGGGGGAATCCTCCAATTTGTCCCGTAGTCTTTTTACTGTAACAGACAAGGCGTTTTCACCTACATACTCAGCTCCATCAGTCCAGATGCTGTCTATTAAATGATCGCGAGATACAGTATTGCCTCGATTATCGATTAGGACGCGCAACAATTTTTGTTCAGTTTTACTTAGTTCAATGGGCGTACCATTCTTAATAAATTCCATTTTGTTAAAAGAAAAAGAAAAACCATCAAGCTGAAAGGAATCGGAAAGTGGATACCCAGCTCTTTTTAGCTGAACGCCGACTCTTGCTCTCAGTACCATGAGGCTGAAAGGCTTGGTGATATAGTCGTCAGCCCCCAGTTCAAAACCAGTGACGACATCTGTTTCCATATCATTCGCAGTCAGAACGATGACGGGTATATTTGTTTTTTTTCGTATATGGGTTAAAAGATCGAGTCCATTCCCATCTGGCAAGTTTACATCAAGAATCACTAGGTCAAAGGCAGTAACGTTCAATTGTTCTTTTGCAGTAGCTATGTCATACGTTTGCGTAAATACGTTGTTAGGTTCTTTAAGAGCAAGAACAATACCGTTACTCAAGGCGATATCGTCCTCGACGATTAATATGTAGTTCATCATTCTCCTCCTGTATTTTGATTAACCAAGTCGTTGAACACGGATTTCAAGAACCGCTCACAATAAAAATGTAAAAGAGGACTCAAAATTCTCTATTTCCAGTTTACAGGATATTGCTTTTATTTGCTCATTTGCTCTCAGGCTGTCGAGGCACTTGCCAGCATCTTTTTTTTCATGTTTGTTCATTTCAAAAGATTTGACAGATACGCGAGGACTGATATAATTTATGCTAGTTGATTTTTGATAATGATTATCATTATTGGAGGGGAGGACAGGGCCGAAGCTTGGTACAGGTTGTTGGAGAACAGGCTCCCTTGGTTAGAACATGAAATTGCGTTATTTAATACTGGCTGTTCTGGTACTGGCCTTCGCCTCGGTTTTTATCGGTGTTCATGATGTAACTCCACTTGATTTGTTCCACTTAACCGAGGATCAGGCGCAGGTACTCCTGATTAGCAGATTCCCACGTTTGATCAGTATCATTATCGCAGGGGCGAGTATGAGTATCTGTGGGCTCATTATGCAGCAGCTTACCCGGAACCGATTTGTATCTCCCACCACTGCAGGGACGATGGATGCGGCACGATTGGGTGTGCTGATGGCTATTATGGTGTTTGGAGCGGCGGGATTTTGGACGAAGATGCTGACGGCTTTCGGGTTTGCCCTGGCGGGGACACTGATTTTCATGAAAATACTGGATAAAATCCGTTTCAAGGACCCAGTATTTATCCCGCTGGTCGGTTTAATGTTCGGGGGCATTTTAAATTCGGTGACGACCTTTTTCGCCTATAAATACAATCTGATCCAGAGCATTTCCTCGTGGATGCAGGGTGATTTTTCACTGGTGATGAGTGGTCGCTATGAGATGCTGTATCTTAGTGTTCCTTTGGTTGCATTAGCGTACATATATGCGAATCGTTTCACAATTGCAGGCATGGGCGAGGATTTCGCGGCAAATTTGGGCGTACATTACAAGCGCACCCTCAATGTTGGTCTGGTGATCGTGGCTTTGGTTTCCTCCGTAGTCATATTGACCGTGGGAACGATCCCTTTTCTGGGGCTGGTTGTACCCAATCTGGTCAGCATGTATATGGGCGATAATCTGAAAAAAAGTTTGGCCCATACCGCGACCTTGGGCGCCGTCTTTGTGCTGTTTTGCGATATTTTGGGACGGGTCATCATTTATCCGTATGAAATATCTGTAGGGCTTACGGTGGGTGTGATCGGGAGCGCGTTGTTCTTGTATTTGCTGCTGAGGAGAAGGGCTTATGAATCCTAAATTAAAAATCGGAATATTAGCCGCTGCCGCGCTTGTGTTGATTGCTGCTTTCGTGTTTATAGATCTTCCGCATACCTGGCATTACGCGCTGCCACGACGATTGAAAAAGATCGCAGCCTTCATTCTGACAGGTGGCTCCATTGCTTTTGCAACCGTTATTTTCCAGACGGTTACGAATAATAAGATTTTGACTCCCGGTATTATCGGACTGGATTCACTGTACATGCTGATTCAGACGACGATTATTTTTGCATTGGGTTCCGTCCCTTTCATTTCGACCAGCAAAGAATTGAACTTTTTGCTGTCGGTGGGGCTGATGGTGCTGTTCGCAGGACTGCTATACAAATTAATTTTCCGCAAAGATGGACGCGGGATTTATGTGCTTTTGCTGATTGGTCTGGTGTTCGGCACACTATTCAACAGTCTATCTACCTTTATGGAGGTACTGATTGATCCGAACGAATTTGCGAAAATCCAGGACAAGAGCTTTGCCAGCTTCAGTAATGTAAACACCGAGCTACTGTGGCTTTCTGTATTCATTCTTGTGCTTGTATTTGCTTATGCGTGGAGATTCATCAAGTATCTGGACGTGCTGTCGCTCGGACGAGAGCATGCGATTAATTTAGGGCTCCCTTATGGTTTTATTATCAAAAGGCTGCTAATTATCGTAGCGATTCTTATCTCCATATCCACGGCACTGGTCGGACCGATTACGTTTCTCGGATTAATTGTGGCCAATGTGGCTTATCAGGTGATGAAAACCTATCAGCATCGTTATATTATTCCGGCCTCTATTTGTGTCAGTGTCATTGCGTTGGCAGGATGCCAACTGCTGGCAGAAAGAGTATTCGACTTATCGACAACGGTGAGCGTCATTATTAACTTTATCGGGGGGGTGTACTTCCTGTACCTTTTGTTGCGGGAGAATAAATCATGGTAGAAGTCAAAAACGTATCCAAACGCTACGGGAATAAAAATGTGGTGGATCAGGTATCCGTCATTGTACCGAAAGGCACCATTACCTCCTTTATTGGACCTAACGGCGCTGGAAAAAGCACCTTGTTGTCGATGATTAGTCGCCTGACTGACAGTGATGAGGGAGAAATCCTCATTGACGGGCAGGCCGTGAGCCTGACGAAAAGTGAGGAGCTGGCTCGGAAGATATCTATTTTAAAACAGACCAATGATGTCAATATCCGCTTAACCGTGAAGGAGCTGGTCAGCTTCGGCCGTTTTCCGTATTCCAAGGGTAGATTGAACAGCGAGGATCGCAAAATGGTGGAGCAGTCTATGGCCTACATGGGGCTGGAGGATATGAAGGACAAGCATATTGATTTGCTTAGTGGGGGACAGCGACAGCGGGCTTTTATTGCCATGATTTTGGCTCAGGACACGGAATACATACTGCTCGATGAGCCGCTGAACAATTTGGATATGAAGCATTCGGTTCAGATTATGAAGACGCTACGCGGTTTGGTGGATGATCTCGGCAAAACGATTCTGGTCGTGCTTCACGACATTAATTTTGCTTCCTGCTATTCGGACTATATTGTGGGGATGAAGGACGGCAGGCTGCTGAAGCAGGGAACCGCTGACGAAATGATTGATAGTCAGGTATTAAAGGATTTGTACGATATGGATATTCCGATTCAACAGATCGGGGAACATAAAATTTGCGTTTATTTCACTTAGGGGGAATGTTAAATGAAGAAAAATATGATGTTTTTAACGCTGATACTGGCGCTGGTACTGATCGTGTCAGCCTGTGGCAAAGCGGCTCCAGCTACACAGGAAGCGACTGGCAACGGCTCATCTTCTACTGCAACAACAGAATCCAAAACCATCGAAGTTAAACATGCACTGGATGAAAACCCGGTCCAAGTCAAAGTTAATCCGAAAAATGTCGTTGTTTTTGATTTTGGCTCATTGGATACGTTGGATAAGCTGGGTGTTGACGTTGCGGCGGTAGCGCAGCAGGATCTTCCTACGTATTTGAGCAAATATAAAGATTCCAAATATGCAAGTGCAGGCACGCTGTTTGAACCGGATTACGAGAAGATCAGTGATCTGTCTCCTGAATTGATCATCATCGGTGGCAGACAAGCAGATGCGTACAAAGAATTGAGCAAAATTGCACCCACCATTTCGTTGGCTGTAGACACCAAGGATTATATAAACTCCTTTAAGAAAAACGTTGAAACACTGGGTCAAATCTTCAACAAAGAGGATGCTGCCAAGCAGGAACTGGCTGCGATTGATAGCTCCATCAAGGCCGTACATGACAAGGCTGTAGCGAGCAAAGCTAAAGGACTGATCGTGTTGACGAATGAAGGAAGCCTGAGCGCATATGGCTCACAATCCCGCTTCGGTATCATTCATGATGCTTTCGGCGTAACCCCTGTAGATCCTGACATTAAAGTATCCACGCATGGACAAAAGGTTTCTTTTGAATATGTACAGCAAAAAAATCCGGATTACATCTTTGTCGTTGACCGTGGAGCAGTCGTGGTGGAGGAAGGCAAGGAACAGGTTACAGGCAAACAAACGATTGAAAACGAGCTGGTGAAGAAAACCAATGCATTTAAAAACGGTCATATTGTGTATCTTGACCCGAACTACTGGTACTTGTCAGGTAATGGTCTGGAATCCGTGTCCGAAATGATCAAGGAAATTGATGCCGCGCTGTAATGGATAACTTGTACACGATGGAGATTTGCATACGATGAAAGATCATCTGGATTACCAGCGTCAATTCCCCGAGGCCATCAAGTGGTTGTTCCGATAGCACGAATGTAATATGGACTTTATGCAATAATCCCAAAGGATTGGAGATCGTGGAGTCTCTATGCCCTTTGGGGTTATTTTTTGCGTATAATAGAGTAATATTCAAAATTTAATGTTACACGCTTATGAAAGTGAGGGAACCAATAGATGAAGAAAAATCGTCTGGGGTCTTCGGATTTGCTGGTAGGCGAGATTGGCTTGGGCTGTATGTCGGTTGGTACGGAGGAACAGCAAGGTGTTTACCTGATCCATGAAGCGTTGGATCGGGGCGTGAACCTGCTGGATACAGCGGATTTGTACCATCACGGACGTAATGAGGAAATTGTGGGGGCAGCGATTCGTGGACGGCGTCAAGATGTCGTTTTGGCGACCAAGGTGGGTAATCGGCGTATGCCGGGCCAAGTGGGCTGGGGGTGGGACCCGTCCAAGGAGTATATTCTGTCTGCGGTCAAAGAAAGCCTGCGCCGTCTGGGAACGGACTATATCGATCTGTATCAGCTTCACGGTGGGACGATTGACGATCCCATCGACGAAACGATTGAAGCTTTTGAACAGCTCAAAAGGGAGGGGGTCATCCGTTATTATGGCATTTCTTCGATTCGTCCTCACGTCATCCGTGAATATGTCGAGCGTTCGAATATCGTCAGCGTCATGAATCAATATAGCTTGCTGGACCGTCGGGCAGAGGAAGAGGTACTGTCTTTGCTGCAGGAGCGGGGAATCAGTGTCATTGCACGCGGGCCTGTCGCCAGCGGCGTATTGACCGACGAAGGAGAAGGCAAGGTAGCCAAGGGCTATCTGGACTACGAAGAGGCAGAGCTGCTGGACATACGTAAGCAATTAAAGGCATTTACGAGTGCAGAGCGCAGCATGGGGCAGACGGCGATCCGTTATAGCCTGTCTCATCCGGCTGTCGCTGCTGTCATCCCGGGTGCAAGCTCACGGGGACAATTGGAGCATAATATCGCAGCAGCGAGTCTCCCGCCGTTAACCCAACAGGAGCGGGAGGCGCTACAGCAGATTAGCCGGGCTAACCGCTATGATGCGCAATACCGCTGATACGAGCACAGGTAGGGCAGAGGGAATCTTTGTCACACGGTCGGAAATGCGATTTGCCAGCGAATAAATTGGTTCATACTTTTGAACGTGTACTTGCCATAGTTGCAATATATGAAAGAATCATTACAATATAAGAATAAGCTCAGGTTTATAATCCATATTTGAGTATGGAGACGTTCATAAATATACTTTAGGAGGAACCAACCAATGGAACGCATCGAATCACAGCAGCAGTATCAGGATTTGATTAACGGTGACGGCTTGACGGTCGTAAAATTTGATACAACATGGTGTCCGGATTGCAAAACACTGGATAAATTCATGGGTGGCATTATCGAGGAAAATGCAGATAAGCGCTTTTTTGCGCTTGATGCTGAGAAATTCCAGCCGATTGCTGAAGAAAACCAGGTACGTGGAATTCCGAGCCTGCTCGTTTTCCGTAACGGCGAAAAAATCGCTCATTTGCACAGCAAATATGCCAAGACGCCAGCACAAATCTCCGAATACCTGACCACGTTGGAATCAAAACAATAATGAATGATGCAAAATGCTGAAATAGAAAAAGGGTTATCCCATGGCTGACAAATCAAGCCCATGGGATAACCCTTTTTTGTCATACGAAACAAGCTGTTATTGCTGAAAAGCATGAAGGCTTTGCGGCAACAAACAACAGCTTACAAAATAATGAAGAAGAACACAGCCGCCAATACGAAGCGGTAGATGGCGAATGAAGTCAGGCTCAAGCGTTTGAGCAGACCGAGGAACGTTTTGATCGCCAGCATTCCGACGATAAAGGCAGTGATAAAGCCTGCCGCGAACACCGGAAAATCGCTCATAGACAGATGGTCCATGCTTTTGATCATATCAATACCCGATGCGCCCAGCATGACCGGAACAGATACTAAAAATGTAAATTCAGCGGCTGCTGTATGGCTTACACGGGCGAATAGGCCCCCGGACATGGTTGAGCCTGAACGGGAGAAGCCCGGCCATAAAGCCAGGACCTGGAACAAGCCAATCGTAAAAGCCTGCTTATACGTAATGTCATCCACCGTATGCGATTTAATGGGCGGATGGAATTTTTCAGCCGCGATCATTAGCAAGCCTCCGATGACCAGACTGTACAGAACAGTTTGAGGGCCAAACAGGTATTGCTTGATTACATCACGGAACAACACGCCAATCACACCCGCAGGGATCATGGCCAAAATAATATGGAGCAGGTTCAGGCGCGGCTGGGTCGAGATTCTGCGTCTGAAATCAAATAAGCTTAGGAACCTGCGCCAGTACAATACGACAACCGCCAGCACAGCACCCAACTGCACAATAACCTCGAACGTTTTGACTGTAGCATTCTCCGTGTTTAACCCGAGAAGATCAGCCGTCAGGATCATATGACCCGTCGAAGAGACCGGCAAAAACTCTGTCAGCCCTTCAATAATACCCATAATAATAGATGATAAAATATCCACTTTATTAGTTCCTCCTTACACGCGTGCAGGGCAAACGGCCTAAGCCGTTTGCCCTGGAAGTATGTCATTTCAGTAGGAGTGAACGCAAGTGTCAAGTGCACAGTGCAAGCCGCTCAGGTCACAGCGGTTCACTCCCTGGAAGAAGTGTCAGATTCCGCTTCCAACTCGGATACAGGAGATTCATTGTGCAGAATAATCTCCACCCGTCGAATACGATTTTTACCCATTTCACGAATGATAAATTTCACATCATCTTCTATGAATTCCTTGCCCTGTCTCGGTTCCGGAACCCGACTATACACCCACCCTCCGACAGTATCCACGTCCTCATCGTCCAACGTCAAGCCAGTCAGATCACTCAAATCGGAAAGCATCACCTTGCCATCCATCAAATAACTGTTCTCCGTCAATTTCTCGATTTCCTTCCGTTCATCCTTATCAAATTCGTCACGGATTTCGCCAACAATTTCCTCCAAAATATCCTCAATAGTAATCAGACCGGAGGTTCCGCCGTATTCATCGACGAGAAGGGCGATATGAACCTGCTCCTTCTGCATGCGTTTGAGCAGCGTGTTGACAGGTATAACTTCCGGAACAGTCAGGATCGGTTGAATCAGACTATTGAAATCAAGCTCAGGGTTGCGGTCATACTCAAGGAACAATTGCTTGGTATTAATCATACCGATGATCTGATCCTTGTTCTCTGTCGCTACCGGAAAACGGGTATACTGTTCTTCGTGAATGGTCAACATGTTTTCTTTCAGCGAGCGATTCGTAAACAAGCATACCATATCTGTACGTGGCACCATAATTTCTTTGGCAACGGTCTCGTCAAAAGCAAAGATACGATTCACGTAGCCATATTCGGTGTTATTGATCTTACCACTTTCCACGCTTTCGGACAAAATGATCTGAATTTCCTCCTGAGAGTGCGCTTCCTCATGCTCGCTTGCCGGTTGAAGACCAAACAAACGAACCAAACGGTTGGCCGAGCCATTCAGGAGCCAGATAAACGGATACATAATCCGGTTAAACCATACGATGACCGGGGAGGTCAACAAGCTTACTGCTTCCGCTTTGCGGATCGCCAGCGTTTTGGGAGCCAGTTCACCGATAACCACGTGCAGGTAAGTTACAATGACAAATGAAATAATAAAGGCCAGGATATGTGAAAATTCCCCATTGATGTTGAGCTGTTGAAAGAGAGGCTCCAGCAATTTGACCACGGTCGGTTCACCGAGCCAGCCGAGTCCCAACGCTGTAATCGTAATACCAAGCTGACAGGCGGACAGGTAGCCGTCCAGATTATTGACGACCTTTTGTAGCGCCAGTGCGTTTTTACGGTTCTCCACTACCAGCTGATCGACCCGGCTGGAACGGATTTTAATAATCGCAAACTCGGTAGCCACGAAGAAAGCGCTAAATATAATCAACACCGCGAACAAAAATAGACTGACACCTATACCCATGTAATTTTCACTCATCCCTTTTTCGTTCAATTTTTAATGAACTCCATTTTAAGTTCACTTGAACTTATTTTAAGAACTTAAAAGCAAATATACAAGGTTCATATCCAATCATAGCAGGTCACCTGCCTCCAATTTGTACGGAAAATAAGGCAAAACAGAACCCACACGGATCATTGCTTCACTTTACAAGCCTAGTTTATGGGCGTATGATGAGTTCAAATGAACTTGAAATGGTTTAAAGGGAGGAAAGCAGATGGAGTCTTTTACCCTCACACGCCGTGATATGGCCCATTTGCTGCTGGCGATGGAAGGTCGCCGCGAATTGCAGCCGTTGGCCGTTCTTCAGGATGCCTGGAGACGCACCCATATCCATCCGGGCCGTCCAGGCAGTACGATGCCGACATTTTTGTATACTGAGGTAACGCCTGTGCTGGATAAAATTATCAAGGGCAAACACAGCGCAGCTTTTTCGCTACAGGAAATCGTTTCTCTCGGCCAACTGGTCGAGTATAGTCATGTTTCATTGGCCTCTATGCAGAATTGGGTCAAACGTGACTTTAAGGAATTTCTCGGATCACCGAAGATCGGTAAAAAATATTCAGTCAACCAGGCCGCACTGCTGCTCATTGTGGAGGATTTGAAATCATGCCTTGATTTTGAATCCATCCGTCAGTTATTTCATATCCTGTTCCAACAGCCGGAGGATGATACGGATGATCTAATCCAGCCGGTCGATTTGTACGCTGCTTATTCAACCTTGTTTGAGGAACTGGATGCAAATGGAGATCAACTGCTGGATGTGGCAGGAGCCGGGCTTGCCAAAGAAAACGAAAATTCCGGTACAGGGCAGCAGCGTCAGGAAGGTGCGACAGAGGAATTGCTGATTCAGGCGGCAGATCAATACACGAGTCGTTTGCAGCATTTGACCCCTATCCAGTGTCAAGCCGTTCGGAATACATTGCTGGTAGCTGCGGTATCGGTGCAAAATAGTTATTTTTTGTCCATGGCACGTAGGTATGTGAATGCGACGTTGTTTCTGGACTTTCAAGGGTAGATCAGGATTGGCGCTAGAAGCCGATCCTATTTTTTTGCCCTTTTTCGAGTATTGTCTACCCTTTTGGAGACTGAAAAAGTATACAAAAGAGGTATATACACTTAAACGCTGTCAAAGATACAATAAACATATATCATCCAGCAATTGGAAAAACTTTGAATATCTCTTCCAAAGCATCTGGATACACACACAGGAGGTAATGGCATGTCCGATGTCTCCATCATCATTTGTACCCGCAATCGGATCGAAGATCTGACACGCTGTATACAATCTATTGCAGGACAGCAGCAACTGGAGCATACGGCTGTAGAGCTGCTGATTGTGGATGACGGCGATATTTCCGACCAACAGGTCGAGCTGTACCGTGACATGGTATCCGGCTTGTCTCAAGGCATTTTGAAGTATCATAAAAAAAATCGTCCCGGCGTTTGGTTGTCCCGCTATGAAGCGTTGTCTCTCGTACGGTATGATATCGTGCTGTATTTTGACGATGATGCCGAACTGGATGATAAACTCTATATCCGGCGCTTGCTCGATACCTATGATCAGGATGAAACGATTGTGGGTGTTGGAGGGATTGCAAAGGGACTACATTCGAGCCGGGCAGGGAAGCTGCTGGGCATTTTGACATTTCAGATGTCTCCGTCTCTCGGCAAGCTTTCGCCCAGTAGCCTGGCAGGTTCATTGCTGCGCTGGGGAGAAGCGACGGAGGTTTTTGATACGGAATTTTTTCATGGCTGCAACATGTCGTTCCGGCGGGATGCGCTTCGGGATATGAAGCCGTATCCGTGGATGACCAGCTATGCCGTGGCTGACGATTTGTACATGTGCCAGTTGGCGAGCCGTTATGGCAAATTGGTTATCAATCCCGACTTGACGATCATTCATCATGAATCCCCAAGCTCGCGCGATAAGGCGGGCAAAGTAGCCAAGGCTACAGCGATCAATCACTATTATTTTCTTGCTCTGAAAAAGGCGGGAGCCATCCAGTACGGAGCGCTTATATGGACCTTGTCCTACCTGATGTTCAAGGAAATACTACGCCGTAACTTTAATGCCGCAGAAGGATACAAGCAGGGGGTGCTGTTCATTCTGAACCCGCGCAAGCAAAAATATAACGAATATTTAGGCCCGGCGGTTCAGTAATCTGATTCCACACACATTTTCAGGATAAAGGGGGAGTATGATGTTAAGCTTGTCCATTGCCCTGTGCACCCGAAATCGGGTTGACGATCTGACCCGATGCATCAATTCAATTGCTATTGCTGGGGCACCGGAGGCATGTGAAACCGAGCTGTGGATTATTGATGATGGAGAACTGCCGAGGCATGTGCTGGAACGTTATGAACGTCAGTTGGGCAGAGCAGGAATTACCTACCGATATCATCGCAAGGAGCAGCCGGGATTATGGTTATCTCGTGTAAAGACAGCTGAACTTGCGCAGGGTGACATCATTTTGTTCCTTGACGATGATGTTGAGCTGCCGAACAACTACTTGAACGAGCTGATATGTACCTATGAGGCTTATCCGCAGGCCGCTGGTGTCGGTGGCATTGCACAGGGAATGAGCAACAGCTTCATGGGAACCATTCGTTGCCTGCTGTCATTCCAACAGTCCTTGTCCAAAGGAAAACTGTCCCTCAGCGGTCAGTCCGGCTCGATGTACAACTGGCACAAGGCGAAAAAGACGTTTCGAACCGAGTTTTTTCACGGCTGTAATATGTCGTTTCGTCGCGAGGCGATTCGCAGTCTGGAGCCTGTGCCTTGGCTGCAAAGCTATAGCGTAGGGGAAGACCTGTTACTTTCGCGCATTGCCATGAAAAGCGGTCCGTTGTACATTAACCCGGCGCTTACGCTGCTTCACCACGAATCGCCGTCCTCGCGCGACAATATGGAGCAGGTGACTTATATGCGGGTGATGAATCATATTCATCTGCTGCGGGACGAGCGATCTGGTCCGATTGGCTATGCTGCGCTGTATTGGACGACGCTGTATCAAATTTTGAGAGAGAAGCCCAAGAAAAATCATACTGCCATTCAAGGCTACAAAAAAGCGCTGAAGGCGATCTTTTCAAGTCCGAAGGAGCCTGTTGGCGGAGGTCAGCTACCTGAACGTAATTCCAAAAAAACGGTAGGCTGATGGAGGTGGGCAGGAGCGCGATGTGAACATAGAGACGAGAGGCTTAATAAGGAACAGGAGTTGGACGTAACATGAGCACATGGACAGCAGCAAGGAAAGTATTCACGGGTGACAGTCTCGCCAAAACGATCATGCGCACGAGTTTTAACAATTTTTTCGTGCTGATCGTCACGACCCTGACTTCCATCCTGACCGCACGTATGCTCGGAGTCGAGGGGAAAGGAGAACTGGCGGCGGTTTTGTTCTGGCCTACGCTGATCGGTAGCGTGCTGAGCTTCGGCTTGCCTACGTCGCTGATTTATAACCTCAAGAAGAAAACAGGCACGACAGAGGAGCTGGTGGCGCTGTCGCTGTGGATTCAGTTGCCTGCCAGCATGCTGGCGGGAGCTGTAGCGTGGATATGTATGCCGCTATGGCTGAACGGCTATGGTGCGGATATCGTTCACCTGTCACAGCTCTATTGTGCGGCGGCGGTTCCGCTGGCGGTGCTTACGGCACTGACAACGGCATTGTCGCAAGGACTGGATCGGTTTAGCGTATATAACGGTCTGCTGTTTTACTATCCGCTGCTGAACTTCATCGGTCTGGTGACATTATGGCTGATGGGGCTGCTCAATGTGCAGTTGGCAGGGGCCGTGAATTTTGCCGCGAGTTTCCTTGCGCTGGTATGGGCGTTCCTCCGTTTGCGCAAGCATATGAATTTGCGTACTTTCCGCCTGTTCACCAGCCGCCAGGTGCTCCGCCCTTATTATAGCTATGGAGCGAGAGTCTACGGGATGGAATTGATGGGGACGCTGTCCACCCAAACAGACAAAATCGTCATCGTGGCGCTGCTGTCACCCAAAGCATTCGGTCTGTACTCTGTCGTCTATGCTCTGTCGCGTGTGTTCAATGTGGTGCAGAACGCTGTTACGAATGTAACCTTTCCGAAGGTGACTGGAATGGAGCACAGCAAAATTGTCGAAACCGTCGGTCGTGCTTTTCGCATCTCCATGGCTGCGATGTTGATCGTCATCGTGCCTGCTTTGTTCATTGGACGATACATGCTGGGTTTGCTGTACGGCCCCGCTTTTCTGGAAGCATCGTTAACCTTTTATCTGCTGTCGCTGGAGTGCATCATCGGAGGCGGCTCCTGGATTCTGGCTTCGGCCTTTAACGCGCTGGGACGTCCGGGACTAGTATTGTTCCGGCAAATTGTAGCCTATGCGATCACCGTCGGTCTATTTTTTATTTGTACACCGATCTTTGGTCTGGACGGCATTGCGATTGCTTTGCTTGTAGGCGCTTGTATACGGTTGGCGTTCTCACTGTTCTCGTTCCCCATGTTTTTCAATGTTCCGCTATCACGGATCATTTTTGATAAAAGTGATATCACATTTGTCATTCAGACCATACAAAAGAAGCGCAGGAAGGGAGAACTGAAAGATGCCGAATTCGCATCCCATGGCTAAACTGAAAAATAAGCTGAGCGTCATTCTCGACGTAGTCCCCCAAGGTTCGAACATCATTTATGTTGACTACCCCGTGTATAACAACGGTGGGGACGTGCTCATCATGAAAGGCACCGAGGCGTTCTTCAAGGATAACGGTATCCGTGTTCGTGCCCGTTACAGTGCTATGGATATCCCCGATCAGCTTCAAATTCCGGGAGACTGGATTATCGTGTGTCACGGAGGTGGCAATTTTGGTGATTTATATTCAAATCACCAAAATCTGCGGGAACGCATCGTACGGGATTTTCCGAGCCACCGCATTGTAATCATGCCGCAGACGATCCATTTTCAATCTGAACAGAAGGGGAATGAGGTCGCTACGCTGTTCAATGCTCACCCGGATTTACATATGTTTGTGCGGGATACACGTTCATATCAGTGGGCCAAGGAGAAGTTGAATCAGTGCAGCATCACGCTATGCCCGGACATGGCGCACCAGCTCTGGCCGTTGAAGCCGACTACGGAAACGGTCAAGGACGTACTGTACTTCCTGCGCACGGATATTGAAACCGTAGGAGGGCAAAAGCAATTCGACGACGAGGCAGATGCCGCCCACCGACTGGACTGGGATACTTTGTTCACTCCGCTGGAAGTGAAAGGGATCGTCTACTTTCAGAAGTTTTACCGTCTGGACAAGAAAATCGGCGGTCCGCTGCCTACACGTACCTTTTGGTACAAGTACACCGACCACCTCATGAACAAAGCGGTTACGCTGTTCAGCTCTTACCGCGAGGTTCGCACCTCACGGCTGCATGGTCATATTCTCGCCTGCCTGCTCGACATGCCGCATGTCGTGATTGATAATTCTTACGGCAAAAACTCGCAATACTATAACACCTGGACACAGCCTAATCCCAAGGCGAAGCTGTTCAGCGATACACCGGATGCACTGGAACAGCCGTCTTAATAGTAAGAAAAGATACGCATGATTAATTCCAAAGGTTTGATTACGGCAAAAATCTCCTGACCATTTCATTGGTATAGGAGATTTTTGCTTGGTGCTGAATTAATAAGGATAGTTAAGAGTTAAGCTTGTGAATAATTAAGGCTATTCATATTTAATGGTATGATCGCTCGTTCTTTCTTGGCTTCTATTGATTATTGACAGTTACCTCATATTTTGATGCGTTCCGACTTTAAGGTGGCTAATTGTCCCCGAGAATTATCACCCCAGCCCCAAACCTGCCCGCTTTGATCTAATGCTAAAAAGTGAAAAGATGAACAGACTATAAATTCATATGTGTACACTACGTACACTGTTACAACCTAGATAATATGTCTAGGTTTCTTTGTTATTAACATCCATATTAACATCCATATTAACATCCATATTAACATCCATATATTAGTATATAATTTAAGTGAGGGGTGATTAAAATCAAATTACCATTCATTTTCCACAAATATGCCCCTAGCACTTCCACTCCCCGACTTAGCCTATTTTTCGACTCGATACCATACGCAAATTGTGGACGTTGTTCGACTGCTCCACACATCAATTTTAAGGTGAATCTACTGATAATACACAAAGGAAAATGAGTATCAATGTTCAATCAGGTGATGATACTCTTAATCAAGAAATCTTTGCAAACTATCCAAAAAGGTATCTTAAGTAAATATCTGAGAGGTATATGATTTTGTACCAAAAGATGGTACAATTATGAGCAATAAAACAAATCTATTTTACTACTTGTTTCTCAACTACATAATTTATTTAACTATGCATCATATGACGGTTTTATGCTGAAAGGGTGGCTTATCCATGAAAATCACACCCACGATACGCACAGAAATTCAAACCTACCTGAGACGGAAAGGATTGAGTATGACCAAGTTTGGACACATCGCTGGCATGAATCCGGGCACAGTAAGCGGTATTGTAACAGGCAATCGTACCATTTCGGTGCACCAATTAGATAGAATCACGTTAGGAATGGATTTACCCGCAGACCATTTTTATGAACGTTACATTGAAGAGTGCATTATGGAAGAACCGCTGAACTGGAAAAGAATTAGCCCGTTCTTGTATCGCTGTGTGCAGTTTCAGCGCGTAGACTGTTTACAAAAAGTAGTAAGTGTCCTGCTGGATAAACCGACCTATCTCCATTATCTCTTTGAATTAGCCGAGGATTGTTATGAAGAAGGTTATAATGAAGCAGCGGCTTACCTATACGAGAACATCGCTGAGGGTGAGAAGTACCAACATTCTGATCGCTTGGCAGTCTGCCATTATCGTATATTCACAATTCAGGTCGGAGACGATCAACGTCAAAATCTCAAGGTAGCTACACGTTTTGAATCTTTTGTCGAACGATTGGATGAAATAGTTCAGCTTGATGCTCTGAAGGATTTGGCGAATGTGTATCGTTCTCTGCGTGAATGGGATATGCTCGATGAAACAGCTAAGGCTTTGGAGATTAAAGCAGAGATTCAATACAAGTTGGATCAACATCATGATGCGAAAAAAGAGAATTTAAAGAAATCTGCTTCCCCACCATTTGCTTATTGGGCGTTTTCTCATCTACTTCATGCTGAAGTATGTGAAGCCCATAAAGATTATGAGAAGGCACTTCAACATACATACACATATGCTGACTAAGCTGGGTGAAGGAAACCGATGAAATCACCTTGGAATGGAAAAAGCGATATAAAGAATGGGCTAAAGCCAACACTTATGTAAATAAACTTCATGCTGGTGAAGTTAGTGTATTGGCTGATTATGTAGCATTTTTTTCTTCAAAGAAAGAAGAGACACTTCCCGGATTAGATAACGTAGTTAAAGCTGCTAATCGACATCATTTAAATATTGATCATATTCTAAGGCAATTTGAAACGGAAATTTTCGCTTTGCTGGATAAACCTGAGTGTGTAGGTGTGTACAATCAACAATTCATTACAGAACGCTATGTTCATTTTACATGTGAATTAGCGGTTTACTACTTTAACAAAAGTGATTTTGCAGATGGATTTACTTTTTTGTTAAGTTGTTTGGCAAAATCTGCATTAATCAATAATAAATCGTATATAATTAAATGTGTAAAGCTGTATGATTCCTATCAGGAGTATGCATCATCTGAGACGAAGGCGGCATACAGAAATTTGATTAAAGAGGTGGAGGAAGATGAAGCGTAAAATAATTCTATCTTTTTTAGTTACTGGTTTTATATTAGTAGCAATAGTAGTTCCCCCTCTTCAGCATCTAGACAAAGGATCGACTTACGAGCCGACTGGACAACACGGAGGAATGTGAGAGTAAAAATGCTGCAAGTTCAAGATCACAGTAGAACCTAGAAAATCAACTATTCTCCAGAGGTTAGACGGTTATTCCGTCTAGCCTTTTTAGTATGTATGGCTGAAGCTTGCCAAATGTATTGTTGAGCTAGAAAGGATTTATGTGATTGAACACGCAGGAGACAGTGGGAAACCAGTATTCACCAAAAGAGCCAAAGTCAAATAATTTTACTTTGGCAAAAACGCAGGAGGATATTGCTCAGGAACTTGGCATCACCAAACAACAGCTACATAATTATAAAAAACTCCTGACACTTATTCCTGAGCTACAGGATATGGTCGAGAATTAGGAGTTTTGAGTAGTAAATAAAGTGAATAAGTACAATACAAAACCGCAACTGCGAGACGAATGTTAGTTACCTAATACATATCTTTGCAATAGGAAAAAGTGAATTATTTTTTCTGTGTGATGAAATCCAACCATTTATTTAAGTTATCTTTTGAAAACACTATTTGACCATCTAGATCAGCGTAAGGAATAAATTGATAAGTGTCATAAACCGATAGTTTCTTTTTTTGTTCAGTATCTCTTTTTATAATATTATCCAGTTGTGTCACAGGAATCTTTAAATATGCTGCTGCTTCTTCTTTATTTAAAATACTATCACTTGAAGAAGTTTGTGATATCTGAGGGTTAAGAATTTTTTCATTCGAACTAAAATGTGCGTTAATATAGCTTCCAAAAATAAAAGAAGCACCAAGTATTATTGCGGATATGATTATTTTAGAATCTATATTCATTTTTCACACTCCTTAGTGATTGTATCCATACTATATAATTTTTTCTATTTTTTGCTTAGAAAAAGAAGAAAATGGGATTTTTATGAAGTATATATATAGTGTATTACAAAAAAACAGAAAAAAGGATGATGATTTTTGAAGAAACTCACCGCAGTAATTTTATCCCTATCAACTGCTCTAGCCGTCTTTGCTCCATTGTCTTTTGCTGAAGAAAATTCAGGTAATACCATTCAAAACACAACCGCAGAAATTGCAGAGTCCAGTATTCAAGATGTTCCAACATCTGCAATTACCAGATTTGAAACACAAGGTAATCCAGATGCGCGCGTTGAATTTGTTGATCCAAAGCTTGTTGAAAAAAATTCTGTGATCACGCCGCAAGCTGGGGATCATCGCGTTTATGTAAAGTCAGAATATGCACTTGGTAATAATAAAATTACTGGATATTCTGTGGGGCCAGTTCAGAAACAAACACTTATTGTTAGTGTGGCTAAAGGACGGACTGCAACACGTAGTTCTAGCCTAACAGTAAGTGGAACGGTTTCAATTACAGCAACGGTTGATGCGAATATTGCATATATAGTTAAAGAAAGTCTTACAGGAAATGTGAGTGGTACAGTGTCTAAAACCTACAATACTACAGATGTGTACACTGGCCCCCCTGAAAGCTCATCGTACAATACAAGAAACTATTACGCAGCTATCAACTACGATCAGTATAATACAACAATTGTTAGATATGATTATTATGATTATTATCTTGGAAATGTCTATCAAGGAAGAGAAGCGGAAAATGCTGGGTATACTTATGTTAATGGAACAAAGAAACCTATTAACATCGAATACCCAAAAGATGTAAATTACTAATCTGGCTTGTAATGTACTGTCTCTTATAATGCTTAAGTAGAAGGAAGTATTATTTACAGGTTTGAAGACTAATGAGATGACAGGTGATTCGATTCACATGAAAGCTCACTCCTCAACTATAAATGGGGAGTGGGCTTTTTACATAGTTATTCAATTTGAATAAAGGGGGATGGTATTTGCATACACCTTGCTTCAAACGAAGGTGCGTCAAATTTAACTCGCCTTGCTTCAATATCATCCATGCCAAAATTGTTGTGCTTGGGTAGGTGGTAATAAAAGCGCAGGACCAATGGTCCTGCGGTCAATGAAAGATATTGCTGAATCTATTGGAGGATCTGAAACGGAAGGTATCAATGTGCCCGAAAAAATGATATGCAGAATTTTTCGCTTCCTTATAAAGGAAAAGACATTATTGCAACAATACCTGCGGAACAGTAATAAAATTATATACATGATAAAATCGCCTGGGCATAAGGTGACTACTTAAATCATGTAAAAAGGGGCAAACTTTGTGTCACTGTAATCAATAGATCAACGAGAATTATTATTAAAAGCCATATTGTTTAGCTTACACTCCACTGCCGCTTTATTTTGACAATTCATTTCATTAATAGATATAATTTATGGGATAAAACTTGCAGTAAAACCGGGGATTTTACGCATATTTTGCAGGATCACATGAGAGTATATTTATTAAATGAATCGAGGCTGATGAATGAGCAATCAACCGATGGAGATGCTTCTCACGAAGGATATCGTGCGCGAAGGGGAACCGATTTTGCGTACGAAGGTTGATCCGGTATGCCTGCCGCTGCGTGAAGAGGATATTCAACAGATGCAATGGATGATGGATTATCTGAAAAATAGTCAAAATGAAGAGATGGCAGCCCGTTATGATCTGCGTCCGGGTGTGGGATTATCAGCCAACCAGGTGGGTCTGAACAAAAGAATGTGTGCTGTCTATTATCAGGATGGAGACAAAACGGTAGAGTATGCACTGTTTAATCCCAAGCTGGTCAGCCATTCGACGTCCATGATTTATTTGGAACAGGGCGAGGGCTGTTTGTCAGTGGATCGTTACATACCCGGATATGTCCCGCGTTATGAAAAAATTCGCATTAAGGCCAATTTGCTGGATGGAACGCAGGAGCTACTGACCCTCAAGGGCTACGCGGCGATTGTGGTACAGCATGAGATGGACCATTTGGACGGCATCATGTTCTATGACCGTATTAACCCGGACGATCCTCAAAAGCTGCCGCAGGGTGTGCATATCGAACCTTTTGTACGTGAATAGTTCATGATCCGTAAAGTGTGGTGACTCCGTTCGCCACATTTTTATTTTGCAAAAAAATATAGATATAGATGTTGCGAAGCTTTAAACTGGAATCGTGTACATCGTGATGCGGTGAGTTAAGGAATACATAATAATGTAAGCGCTTATCTAATGGGGGGAATGGCATGTATCGTGGAGTTCGGCATCTGATGAATAATATGCGTATGCGAAATAAGTTGCTGTTCTCCTACGTGCTGATTGTCATGATCCCGGTGCTGGTGGTGGGTGGCTGTGTCACCTTTTATTTACGGGAGCAGGCTTTGGACAGTGCAATTGCCCAAACGGTGAACAACGTGGAAAAGATCAAGAGCCAGACTGCGAATTTATTGCGCGTACCCACGGATATTTCAAATGGGCTGATGTTCGATAAAAGGCTGAGGGAGATGGCGAACCGCCGTTATTCGGGCATGGTAGAGCTGATGAATGCGTATCATCAATACAAGGACTTTAATGAGTATGTACAGCAATATAGAGAGATTGCGACCATCCGTTTTTATTCGTATAATCCGACGCTTGTCAATAATCTGGAATTTATCCCTGTAGATTCTGGTATTGAGCAGCAGAAGTGGTTTCAGACTGCCTTGGGGGGGACGGCGATTAACTGGTTTTATATTCAGGATAAGGAGGATAACCCGGTAAAACGGCTGAGTCTAGTGCGGCAAATTCCCTTTCCGGAATACAACACCAAGGGAGTTCTGATGATTGCGCTGAGTCAGACGGAGCTGAACAATATGCTCAGCAAGGAACCGTTTGAAACGCTGATTGTGGATCGCAACGGAATCGTGGTCGCGGCTACCCATACACAGTCCGTGGGTCAAACATTGGTGGATCTGCATTTGGGCTTTGATGTACAGGGTGCAGGTAAGGGGATATATGAAGCAAAAATAAACGGGAAATCCTCGAACATTATTGTGGATGAGCTGCTGCCAGCCTCAAGTGTGAGCGGATTGACGATTATTTCGGTGTTTTCGACGGAACACATTGTACAGGGAGCGAACCGGATCAGCTTGATCGGCGCATTATGTGTTCTTGCGGTGCTGGTCATGGCATTGGTTCTAATTACGATGATTTCCTGGTTGATCACCAAACGGCTACAGCGGTTGAGCCATGAGCTGGGTAAGGTGGCTGCGGGGGATTTCCATGTCGTGTCGAGCGTGGAGGGAATGGACGAAATCGGGGATTTGTCCCGCCGCTTCAACTATATGGTTGCCAGTATCCGCCAGTTGATGGGGCAGGTTTATGAAGCGAGTGAGAAAAATAACAGGCTCGAAATGGCGCAAAAGGATATCAAACTAAAGATGATGGCCAGTCAGATTAACCCGCACTTCCTGTTTAATGCGCTGGAGTCCATTCGAATGAAGGCACATCTGAACGGGGAAGCGGAGATTGCAACGACGGTACGATTGCTTGGCAGATTGATGCGGCGGAATCTGGAGATTGGCAGCGGTAAAACGACGGTGCGTCAGGAACTGGATATGGTGCGATCCTATTTACAAATTCAGCAGTTCCGGTTTGGAAATCGTTTGGTCTATGAAGTGAATCTGGCAGAAAGCGCTGAGGAAATGTCCATTCCTCCATTAATCATACAGCCGCTGGTAGAGAACGCGATTATTCATGGTCTTGAAAACAAGGAAGAACCCGTTACCGTAAAAGTCGATATTTCGATGGAGCTACGAGAGCTGCAAATAAGAGTGGCTGACGATGGGATTGGCATGGAAGCAGAGCAGTTGTCCCGTCTGCTAGACCGTATAATGGGCACGGATGAGCCGGAAGGGAGCAGTATCGGGCTGCGCAATGTTCACCAGCGTCTGACGCTGATGTATGGCGAACGTTATGGTCTGCACATGGAGAGCGTACCGCAGGCAGGAACAACCGTAACCTTTTCAATACCCAAGGAGGAGGAGTCGAATGTATAAAGCGATGATTGTGGATGATGAGCCTGCGATCCGTGAAGGATTGACCTCCATTATTGATTGGAGAGACTGCGGCTTTCATATTGTAGATACTGCAGGGAACGGGCGCGAGGCATTGGATAAATTTAAGGAGCACCGGCCGGAGCTGGTCATTGTTGATATACGCATGCCGGGGATGAGCGGGCTGGAGGTCATACGAAGCATACGCGAAATGAACGGTCAGCCTTTTCATTTTCTCATTTTAAGCGGATATGCGGACTTTGATTATGCGCGGCAGGCGATGGGCTTTGGCGTAGATGGTTATTTATTAAAGCCTGTGGACGAAGAAGAAATGACGACAGAGCTGAAACGGGTACGGCGAAGCATTGAGAGCGAAAAAGAAGACGGCAAGTGGGGGAGCCCGTCTCCCCATGAGCGCGATTGGATCGAAACCCTGCTGTTTCCTGAACATCCTGACCAGCATCCAGCGCCACCCGCTTTGGATTGGGGAAGCTATCAGGTCGTACTGCTGGATCTGCGGATACCCGACTGGGATCGGCAAGCCCGGCAGTCAGCAGCAAAGCTGCGGCTAACGGAAATGTGCCAGGAGCAGGGCAGGGGGATTGTATTCGAAGCCGGAATTTATACAGGCTTGCTACTCCCTGCCACGGTGGAAATACAAGAAGATGCTGTTCGGTTGCTGGCTTCCTGGCGACAGGCACTAAAGCCGTGGACAACGGAAATATACGTAGCTGCTGGTGATCCGGTGGGCAGACTACATGATATTCCAAGCTCTTTTGAGCAGGCGCTGCGTCTACTGGAGCGTACTTTCCTGTTCCGTGCGGAAAGGGTGATGCTTACCCGTGACCTGCATGATTTGGAGACTTCGGACGAGGAAATGTGTGAAACGACTGATAAAACCTCGGACTCTATGCGTTATGCAGAGAAGCTATACTACGCGTTGGATATGGCGAATCGTGAAGCTGCAATACGTGTATTGAAGGAAATGGAGGTCCAATTTCCTCAGATCTATCGTACAGAAGCTGCAATCAAGGCGGCGTTTGCACAGACATTTACCTTGGCGCTGAACAAGTATGCTGCTGGCCAGGAGCAGAGCCGGACGGTGCTGGAGGAGCATTCGCACTTGATTACGGATGTATATGCTTATTCAACCTTGGGTGAGCTGGTGGATCGGTCGCTGGAGCATGTGCTGCAATGGATTGGTCAGACCGATCCGGGCGGTAAAGAAACGATCATGAAACAATTGATTGATTTCATTCACAGCCATTATGATGAGAACCTGCGCTTGGAGCTGTTGGCGGATATGTTTAATTACAACAGCGGCTATTTGGGCAAATTGTTCAAAAGTCATACAGGCGAAGCCTTTAACGCTTACCTGGATAAGGTGAGGATCGAGCGGGCAAGGGAACTGCTTGCACAGGGAATCAGGGTGCATCAGGTGGCAGGACGGGTCGGATATGCCAATGCCGATTACTTTCATGGCAAATTCAAAAAATATGCGGGGATGTCGCCTTCCTCCTACCGTAATCGGGTTCAGAAGAACAGAGGAACGGATGGCGATTGATAGATTCCCGTGGGTTAAATTGATGAAGTCTCTCTTGCGGATGTCGGAGCAAAAGTCTCCGAACGAAGAGAGGCTTTTTGTTTGAAAAAATTTGGATAGATCAATCGCAAATGTCACACTAATTAGAGAATTAGAGCTGTTTTCATAAATTTGCCATCATTACGACACAACTTTGACACGATGTTCACACTTTCGATTCTATTTCACTCAAACCTATTCTATATAATGATGATATTCTGAAGCCCGATCATGAGATCCCGTATTGAAGATGCCCGAGGGGGCCATTCATAAAAAGTGATCGTTCCATATGTAATAATGTGAATACTATCACAAGGATAAAAGAAGGATTCAGAGCCCAATTATTATTATTCATACTTAAGAGAAGCGCAGGGGGAGGAATAACATCATGGACGTATTAGAATTGGCACGGTTGCAGTTTGCGACCACAACGATTCTTCACTTTGTTTATGTGCCGATCTCCATTGGATTGTCGTTGATGGTGGCAATTATGGAGACCATGTATGTAATCAAAAAAAATGATTTGTACAAAAAAATGGCTCAATTCTGGGGAACTTTTTTGCTGATTAACTTTGCAGTGGGCGTCGTCACCGGAATTTTGCAAGAGTTTCAGTTCGGGATGAACTGGTCGGACTTTTCCCGGTTTGTCGGTGATGTGTTCGGTACGCCGCTGGCGATTGAGGCACTGCTTGCCTTTTTCCTGGAATCAACCTTCATCGGATTGTGGGTATTCGGCTGGGAACGTCTGTCCAAAGCAGTCCATTTAACCTGTATGTGGCTGGTATCCATCGGTACGATGCTGTCTGCTTTGTGGATTTTGGCAGCCAATTCATTCATGCAACGTCCAGTTGGATATGAGATTCAAAATGGTCGCGCAGAAATGAAAGATTTTTTCGCTCTGTTGACGAACGAACAACTGTTGTGGGAGTTTCCACACACACTGTTTGCAGCTATTGCCACAGGTGCTTTTCTCGTTGCGGGAATTAGCGCATGGAAGCTGATGCACAAAAAGAATCTGGACTTTTTCAAGCCTTCTTTCAAAGTGAGTATTATTGTCGCATTGATTAGTTCGATGCTGATTCCGATGTTTGGTCACGGACAGGCTCAATATTTGGTAGAAACACAGCCAATGAAGATGGCTGCCAGTGAAGGGTTATGGGAAAACAGTAGTGACCCTGCCCCTTGGACGGTTATCGCAGGCATTGACCCTGACAAGAAGGAAAACAGCTTTGAATTTAAGCTTCCTTATCTTCTGAGTTTGTTGTCGTATAACAAGCTGTCCGGCGCGGTATTGGGGATGAATGAGCTTCAGGCACAATATGAACAAGCTTACGGACCGGGCAACTATATCCCGCCAGTACGTACTACTTTTTGGAGTTTCCGCATTATGATTGCGGCCGGATGTGCGATGATTGCACTTGCTTTGTACGGAGCTTATCTGACATTCCGTAAGAAATTGGAGGGTTCGCATCGCTGGTTCTTCCGCTTGATGATGCTCGGTATATCACTTCCATTCATTGGAAATACTGCGGGTTGGATCATGACGGAAGTGGGGCGTCAGCCTTGGACTGTCTTTGGTTTACTTCAAACCAAAGATTCGGTTTCGCCTACCGTTGGGGCAGGGGAAGTGCTGTTCTCACTGATCTCGTTTACCGCACTGTATTTAATTTTAACGGGTGTGCTGGCATTCCTGTTTGTCCGTACAGCTCGCAAAGGTCCGGATATCGAACCATATCAGGAAACGGTAATTCATGATCCATTCGCTCAAGGGGGTGACACCATTGACGTTAAATGATTTGTGGTTCTTATTGATTGCTGTACTGTTCACCGGCTTCTTCTTCCTGGAGGGCTTCGATTTTGGCGTGGGTATGGCTACAGGTCTGGTGCCGCGTAATGACCAGCAAAAACGCTTGATGATCAATACGATTGGTCCATTCTGGGATGCAAACGAAGTATGGCTGATCACAGCAGCAGGTGCGATGTTCGCGGCTTTCCCGCACTGGTATGCGACGATGTTCAGCGGATATTATCTGGTATTTGTACTTATTCTGCTTGGTTTGATTTTACGCGGAGTTTCCTTTGAGTTCCGGGGTAAGGCAGAAGGAAAATGGTGGACAGGGACGTGGGATGCCTGCATTCTGATTGGCAGCTTTCTGCCGCCGATGCTGTTCGGTATGGCTTTTGCGGCTTTGGTAAAGGGTGTACCTATTCAGCAAAACATGGACTTGAAAGCCGGATTCTCCGATGTGTTTAACGGATATACGGTATGGATTGGACTGACCGTGGTGGGGATGTGCCTGATGCATGGGCTGACGTTTATTTCCCTGCGGACGATTGGAGAAGTGCGGGATCGTGCCCGTGTGATTGCGTCTAAATTCCTTCCGATATTAGGTATTTTGCTCGCGGGTATGGTGGTGTGGACTTATTTTGCAACAGATGTATTCACACGACGTGGCCCTTATATGTATGCCGCAGTTGCAGTGGGGATCGTCGCCTATGTGCTGGCATGGTATTTCCTGAAGCAGCGCCGCGAAGGCTGGGCCTTTGGGATGACGGGAGCTATCATTTTGCTGACATTCGTTTCGTTGTTCGTCGGCTTGTTTCCGAGATTTATGGTGAGTTCGATCAACAGTGCATTTGATTTGACGATATATAATGCAAGCTCCAGTCATTACACACTGAAAGCCATGACGATTGTTGCAGCAACGCTTTTACCCTTTGTGCTGGCTTATCAGGCGTGGAGCTACTTTGTTTTCCATAAGCGTCTCAGTGAAAAGGATCATTTGGAATACTAATGGATAAAGCATGGTTTGGATTAAAGGGCATTCGGCCGGTAATGCTGCTGCTGGCCGCCCTTTCCCTGGCCCAGGGGGCCGCTGTGATTGCGCAAGCGATTTTTTTGGCAAAGGCTGTTACGATTTTATTTGATAAACATCCGCTGGTGATGGCTTGGCCGCCACTGGCGTTGTTTTTCGCGGCTTTTGCTGCGAGGCATACGATGATCTGGCTGCAACGCCGGACAGCAGGCCGTTTTGCCGAAGCATCAGGCGCTTCCTTGCGGGAGCGTCTGCTTGTTCGTTTGTTCGAGCGAGGGCCTGTTTTTGCTGCAAAGGAAGGTAGCGGGAAGCTGGTGACGTTGGCGCTGGATGGAGTGGATCGTTTTCGCACGTATTTGGAGTTGTCCATTCCGCGTATGATTGACATGATGTGTGTGACGATACTTGTGCTTGTGTCTGTTTTCACATTGGATGTAATTTCAGGTGTGATTTTGACGGCTACGATGCCCATCCTGGTTGGCTTCTTTATCCTGCTGGGCTTGGCGGCGCGGAAGCAGGCAGATAAACAGTGGCGTTCTTATCGTCTGTTATCGCATCATTTCACGGATTCGTTGCGCGGCCTACAGACGCTGCGTTTTTTGGGCCGTAGCCGGGAGCATGGAGAAACGGTCGGGAAGGTCAGCGACCAGTACCGCACGGCTACGATGCGTACACTGCGGGTCGCGTTCCTGTCCTCTTTTGCTCTCGATTTTTTTAGTATGCTCTCGGTGGCTTTTGTGGCGGTAGGCTTGGGCTTGCGACTGATTACCGGATCGGTGGGACTGGAAGCGGCACTTGCGGTACTCATTCTGGCCCCGGAATATTTTATGCCTGTACGCCAGTTGGGATCGGACTATCATGCCTCGCTGGATGGCAAGGAGGCTTGGGGTGCAATGCGCTCCATTCTCGGTGCAGAGGATGAAGCGGCTCAACAAACAGATTCCGTGGATATCCTTATGGGGAGTGGCAGCACAGACAATGCTAAGGGTGACGGCAATGCCCTAAATATCACGGGACAGGATACGATTAGGTTGTCGGATATATGCCTGCTCAACGAGGACGGTTCCGCACGGCTTGACCACATATCCGCGAGTGTTGAGCCGCATATGAGTATGATCGGCATCGTCGGAGCCAGCGGTGCAGGTAAAACAACGCTGCTCAGTTTGCTTGGCGGCTTCGCTGAATCAACCTCGGGCGAGCTGAACGTGAATGGATGGGCATTGGCTGGTGATAACAAAGCCGAATGGCAGCGTCATATTGCCTATATTCCGCAGCATCCGTACCTGTTCAGCGCTTCCTTGGCGGATAATATCCGGTTTTATGAACCGGAGGCATCCAACGAGCAAGTGGAATGGGCGATTGACGCGGTTGGACTGCGTGAGCTGGTGGATGGTCTTCCGAATGGATTGGATGAGCCGATTGGTGAAGCGGGCCGGACGCTGAGTGGAGGACAGGCGCAACGGATAGCGTTGGCGCGTGCTTTACTGAGTAATCGTCCAGTGATTTTGCTGGATGAGCCGACTGCACATTTGGATATTGAGACGGAATGGGAGCTAAAACAGACGATTTTATCTGTTTTGCAACATAAAAGAGTGTTTCTCGCGACCCATCGACTCCATTGGATGCCGGATATGGACTGTGTCTGGATGATGAATCAAGGCCGTCTGGAAGAAGCAGGATCACATGAGCAATTGGTTGCCCGCAAGGGAGGATATTACCGTTTGCTGACGGGAATGACGGAAGGAGGGGGCGGACGATATGCGAGTCACGGACAATAGCGGCCAAGGCTGGTTTATATTTTATCTGAGACAATATTTCTGGGCCTTTCTGGCTGCGGCGCTTTTGGGCGCTCTGGCGATTGGATGTGCAGGCGCATTGCTCTTTACGTCCGGTCATCTGATTACCCGTTCGGCTTTAAAACCGGAAAATATATTGATGGTGTACGTTCCGATTGTGCTTGTACGGACGTTCGGCTTTAGTAAAGCAGTCATTCAGTATCTGGAACGGTTGGTGGGGCATGATGCCGCGCTGCGTCTCGTGTCCCGTATGCGGGTACGGCTGTATCGGGCGGTAGAACCGCAAGCACTTATGATTCGCAGCAAGTTTCGCACAGGGGATCTGTTGGGTTTGCTGGCCGAGGATATTGAGCAGCTTCAAAACATATATTTGAAGCTGGTTCTGCCTGCGATATCGGCATTGCTCATCTATGCGCTGGGGATTTCAGCACTCGGATGGATGGACGGAACCTTTGCCCTGATGATGGCACTGTATTGCGGATTTTTACTTTTTATCGCCCCAGCCATCTCGCTGTGGACCTCGCTCGCCAAACGGCGAACGTTCAAGCAGGAACGGAATACAGCCTATCAGGAGCTAACCGATGCTTTATTCGGCATGAGTGACTTGGTACTGAGCGGTCGGACTGGACATTTTCTGGCTTCCTTCACCCAACGGCAAAACAAGGCTGCTGTAGTGGAAAATTCACTTCGGCGGGGCGAATGGCGTTCTCATTGGATCGCACAGTGCTTCGTAGGTGGCGGAATTGTGATGATGACCGTATGGGCTGGAGGGCTGGTAGCGGAGAACCGCATAGAGGCAACATGGCTGGCATCCTTTGCGCTTGTTGCTTTTCCATTGCTGGATGCCTTCGTCCGCGCTGGAGAAGCGGTGGTCCATGCGCCGGAGTATCAGGATTCGCTTCGGCGCCTGAAAGGGTCAGAGAAGAATACACCTACACCTGCTGCACCTGCATCGTTTTCGGCATCGGCTTCTGTGAAAGCAGGGCAGCAAGCAGCAGGTGGCACAGTAGACAAAACAGAGGTAGAACATGTGACCGCCCAGCTATCTGGCAACTCAAACGAGCTACTGCTGAACAACGTGAGCTACCGCTATGCAGCAACGCAAGAATGGAGCGTGCGCGACATTTCCCTGCGTGTGCCGCAAGGAGGCAAGGTTGCACTGCTTGGTCGCAGCGGTGCGGGCAAGTCCACGCTGCTGAATCTGATTCAGGGGGCATTGCAGCCGGATGAAGGGAGCGTCACTGTCGCAGGTGCGCCCGTGTATACAGGCGGAGCGTATTCCAGCCTGTTTGCAGTGTTAAACCAGCAACCGTATTTGTTCGATACAACGGTAGCAAACAATATTCGGTTGGGACGGCCCGATGCTACGTTGGAAGAGGTTCGTGCAGTAACCGAGCAGGTAGGACTGGGAACGCTGATTGATTCCTTGCCGGATGGCTACGACACCCGGATGCAGGAAACGGGCCTGCGCTTTTCCGGTGGAGAAAGACAACGAATTGCACTGGCGCGGATTTTGCTTCAAAATCACCCCATTGTTCTACTGGATGAGCCAACGGTGGGACTCGATCCGCTGACAGAGCATGAACTAATGCAGACAATGTTTCGTGTGCTGGAGGGCAAAACGCTCATCTGGATTACACATCATCTGACCGGAATGGAGCATATGGACGAGGTGATCTTTATGGAGCAGGGCGGCATATCCATGCGAGGCAGTCACGAGCAGCTCTGGCAGGAGCAGCCCCGATACCGCAACCTGTATGAACTGGATCATCCCGGTCTGTAAGAAATAGAGAAGATCAAGCTTCGGTGCAACATAGCTCGAATAAAGTATTTTAAATTTTGATTAACTTTTATATACTGGCTAGAGTTGAAGTGTTACACGTGAACGATCAACTGGAGGGGACTGACTTGAATGAAAACATTCATCTCTAAAAATTGGCACTTGATGCTCATTGGAGTTGTAGCCCTGATCGTGGGCGGTTTTGTCTTATTTTATTTCCAGGGGAGCGTGTCGTCGTTTCCGACTAGCCAACCTAAAACTGTTCAAGAAGAGCCGGATAAAGCCAAGTATGAAATTGCTACGGTAAATGTAGAGGGAGATGGTTTTTATCCTAAGAATATTGAAATAAAAGCTGGTGTCCCGACTAAAATTAATTTTAAGAGATCAACATCCTTTACTTGCATAGACGAAGTACAATCGTTAAAGCTTGGAATGGACGTTTTTATGGACCATGAAAATAACTATTTTACCGTCAAAGACCTGAAACCGGGTGTATATGAGTATAATTGCGGTATGTACATGTACTATGGGACGATCACGGTGAAATAGATCAATACCAGCTTTCCAACACATTTTGTGCGGGGAGGCTATTTTTTTGCCTTAATACAAGGTATCTATGATTTTAAATTAGAAAATTCACATTAGAACGGAGCAGGCGGAATGGTGCTGGACAAGTGAAGCGGTCGCCTGAAAGCTTTCCGTAGGAAAGCTCGCATCGTAAGCACAAACTGCCCCGGGATTTCTACCATTATGTGCTTATTCAAGAAATCCGGGGGCAACAGCGATGGGAAGCACCATCCGTATGCGTAGTGGCACGAATGTAATTTTCAACTCCCTCACCTATATATCTAATTTTGAACTGATTTTTCTCCTAATTCGTTGGGTATCCGCTTTCAAGTCAGCCAAGTATGATAATAGTAACTACATACAAGGAGGAGCTTGTTATGGAATCATCAACTGAAACCGCTTCCAATGCTGGTGCTACGATTCCTGAGTCTAACCGGGGCAGACTACGCAAGGTGCGCGGGCCGAAGCGCGGGCGTGGAGAAAAAGGGTTGTGGGACAGCATAAAGCAACAAAAGTACCTTTATTTTATGTCCATTCCTTTCGTCATATGGGTGTTTGTTTTCAGTTATCTTCCGCTGTGGGGCTGGACGATGGCGTTTCAAAATTATAAGCCGGCGAAATCCTTTTCGGACCAGAAATGGGTAGGGCTGAACAACTTTATTGAGCTTTTTCAGGATGAACGATTTTATCTGGTATTACGCAATACGCTGGCGATGAGCCTGATGGGCATTGTGTTTGGCTTTGTTGTACCGATCTTTTTTGCCATTCTGCTAAATGAGCTACGGGGGATGCTGTTCAAGCGCTTCGTGCAGACAATATCCTACCTCCCGCATTTTGTATCCTGGGTAGTTGTGGCCGGTTTGGTCACCAAGATGCTGTCCATTGACGGAGGCATTGTCAACGATTTACTGGTAGCGCTTCATATTGTGGATGAACCGATTCAGTTCATGGCAAAGGGGAGCTGGTTCTGGTACATTGTAACCGCTTCCGACATATGGAAAGAGACAGGTTGGAATACGATTATTTATTTAGCCGCCATTACTGGAATCGACCAGGAGCAGTATGAAGCCTCGCGTGTGGATGGCGCAAGTCGCTGGAGACAGATGTGGCATATTACATTGCCCGGCATCCGTTCGACCATTGCGGTTCTGTTCATTATGGCGATTGGGCATTTGGTGAGCAACGGTTTTGAAAAGCAGTTCTTGCTCGGCAACAGTCTGGTGACGGATTATTCCGAGGTACTGGATCTGTACGCGCTCAATTACGGGATTAATTTGGGTCGGTTCTCTTACGGGACGGCGATTGGTATTTTCAACTCACTGGTCAGCATTCTGCTGTTGTTTACGGCAAATGGCATATTCAAAAAACTCACCAAAGAAAGCATCATGTAGGGAGGGAGAAGCGAAATGACGAATAAGGCATTTAATGCTACCCGGTCTGAAAAGCTGTTTGACCTGTTCAACTATATCCTCATGGCTCTGATCGTAGTGTTGACGCTGTACCCGTTTCTGAACGTACTTGCGATTTCCCTGAACAATTCAACGGACACGGTTCGCGGCGGTATTTATATATGGCCCCGCCAATTTACGCTCGAAAATTACAAAACGATTTTCCAGTACGATGGCCTTCTTCAGGGACTGCAAATATCTATTCTTCGTACTTTGGTCGGGACGGTACTCGGATTGATCTGCGCGTCTATGCTTGCTTTTACATTGAGTCGGGTCGAGTTTCGCGCTCGTAAGTTTATTTCTACGTTTTTGGCGTTGACGATGTATTTTTCCGGCGGGATGGTGCCCGTTTTTATTTTGATGCGGGATCTGCATCTGCTAGGTTCATTTTGGGTGTACATTTTTCCAGGCTTAATTAGCGCATTTAACGTGTTTGTCATTCGTTCCTTTATGGACGGTTTGCCGTATGCGCTACAGGAGTCTGCCAAACTGGATGGGGCGAATGATTTTACGATTTACTGGAAAATTATTTTGCCGCTGTGCAAACCAGTATTGGCAACGATTGCTCTTTTTCTGGCAGTAGGTCAGTGGAATGCTTGGTTTGATACGTATTTGTATAATGGTGGGGCTCCGCAATGGACGACGCTGCAGTATGAGCTGATGAAGATACTGCAAAGTACGCAGCAAGGTGGCTCCAGTATGACGAATAGTAACGATATGGCTAAGCAAATGGCTCAAATTTCACCAGAGTCGATTAAAATGGCAATTACAATTACGGTTACGCTCCCCATCCTGATGGTATATCCGTTCCTGCAAAAGTATTTTGTAGGCGGGATGACACTGGGCGCAGTGAAATCATAAAAGCCGGGATTCCGGTAGTAAAATAGCAGTTATTTGCAGGATAAGTCATCATAGGAATATGGGAGGATTTATACATGAAAAAACACTGGTCCAGATTTGCACTGATTCCCTTGCTCGCGGTGTCACTTACCGCACTCGCAGGTTGTGGGGGAAGCGATAAAGCAGCGAAGGAAGGCACATCCAGCGGCACAGACCCGATTACGTTTAGCTTCTTCGGAGGAGATACAAGCCCGCAATGGAATGGAATGAAGGATGAAATAGGCAAGGAAATCACCAAGAAAACAGGTGTAACCTTGAATGCGGAATTTGATGTCAGCGGCGGAGGTGGAGATGACCGAATTGCTTTGATGGCAGCAAGTGGAGAATACCCGGACTTGGTTTCTCCTAAAGCGAATATTAATAAGCTTGTGGATGCGGGGGCCATGATTGATCTGACAGATCTGATCAACGATCACGCACCCAATCTCAAAAAGCTATATGGACCCTATATGGATCGTTTGAAATACAGTAATAAAGATCAATCCATCTATGTCCTTCCTACGTATGCAGGTGTGGGACAGGAGAATTTTGACGCGACGGGGGGATTTGAAATTCAGCATAAAGTGCTCAAGGAATTAGGTTATCCAAAGGTAAAAACGCTACAGGATTATGAAAACGTACTCAAAACCTATGTAGCCAAGCATCCGACGATCAATGGCAAAAAAACGATCCCTCTCACGCTAGATGCAGACGACTGGAGAATTATGATTACCGTAACGAATCCTGCCTTCCAGACGACTGGAGCGCCGGATGATGGTGAATATTTTATTGATCCCAAAACATTCGAAGCCCAACTTCATTATAAACGTCCAGAAGAAAAGGAATATTTCCGTTGGTTGAACCACATGTACAATGAAGGGCTGCTGGATAAAGATTCATTTGTGCAAAAAAGTGATCAATACAAATCCAAAATTGCCAGCGGTCGTGTCCTCGGTCTGATCGACCAGGAGTGGGGTTATCAGGATGCTGAGAATGCGTTAAAAGCGTCAGGTAAATCCGAAGCCAGCTACGCGCATTTTCCAGTTACACTTTCGGAGGAATACAAGGATCGTTCCTTTCAGGATACGGGCTTCACGTCCGGTTATGGAGTAGGTATTACAGAAAATTGCAAGGACCCGGTGCGGGCTATTAAATTCCTTGATTATTTAGCTTCCGATGAAGGACAGGTGCTAGTGAACTGGGGGATCGAGGGCAAGCATTATGAGACCAAAGACGGCAAACGCGTCATCCCGGCTGATGTATTGGAGCAAAAAACGAATAATGCAACCAACTTCAATAAATCCACTGGAATAGAATTGTACACGTTACTCAGCGGACACTATGGCGACGGAGTGAAGGACCCTACGGGTAACTACTATACTGCCAAATTCCCGGAGCAAATTATCGCGGCTTATTCGGAGCCGGAGAAAGAATCACTTAAAGCGTATGGCGTAAAAACGTGGAAAGGACTGTTCCCGGACAAGAAAGAATTTGATGTGAAGCCATGGGGTGCAGCCTATAACCTGACAACAGACAATGAATCCAACTATAACGTTACATTCAAAAAAACGACAGACATTATCCGCAAACGTATACCGGAAGCCATTTTAGCACCAGCCTCCAATTTTGATACGGTATACGACAACATGATTAAAGAACTGGATGCCGCCGGAGCGGTACAAATGGAACAGCAATACACACAACTGGTGAAGGACAGAGTGGAGTTATGGAGTGGCAAGGCTTCTAAATAGCGAGCTGACTTAACGAGGCACAACAAAATGATGGGTTGTCGGAATGACGGAGCGCTTGTCCTTGTGGTTCATACGGGATTGGCGCTCTGTTTAATCTCAATGGGGGAGGGTTTGATGTGAGACAACGCGAAAAGCAGAAATCCCTGCGTTTATGGTATCGCCAGCCTGCCGAGGTGTGGGAGGAAGCATTGCCTGTCGGCAATGGGAGGCTGGGCGCGATGGTATTTGGCGGGATCGGGGAGGAGCGTTTGCAATTAAACGAGGATACGCTCTGGTCTGGTTTTCCTAGGGATGGCGTTCAGTATGATGCAATGCGATATTTGAAGCCCGTCAGGGAGCTGATTGCGGACGGAAAGTACAAGGACGCGGAACATCTGATTAATGCGAACATGCTGGGGCGCGATACGGAGGCTTACCAGCCTTTGGGGGATTTGTGGATTACACAGGAGGGACTTGGGGCAATCGCGGAGTATGAACGCGAACTGGATTTGGCCACCGGAACGGCGGCGGTCACTTTTCATAGTAGCGGTAATCGTTATACCCGTGAAGTCATTGCCAGTGCGCCGGATGGAATTATTATGGTATCGCTGACTGCGGATACGCCAGGCAAGATCAATGCAATCGTGCGTATCACTACACCGCATCCTTGTGAAACCGAGGCTGGCGAGGATGCACATTTTGGTGATTCATCCCAATGGGATAGCGATAAGGAAGATGACTCTTCAGGTGAACCAACGAGGGACTTAATTACGTTGACCGGGCGAGCGCCCAGTCATGTGGAATCCAATTATCACGGAGATCATCCACAGTCGGTTGTTTATGAGGATGAATTGGGGATGGCTTTTGCGATTCAGGCTCGGGTTATCCCCGAGGGGGGAACGTTGATAGAGGACGCTGACGGAGTGATCCGTGTATCGGGTGCAGATAAACTCACGGTATATTTGGCCGCAGCTACCGGATTCCGGGGATTTGATACTCGACCGGACAGTGATGCAACGGAACCGACAGCCGTATGCCAAGCTACGCTGGCTAGAGCAGTCTCGCTTGGATACGAGCAGGTGAAGCATTGGCATGAGCAAGATCATCGGGAACTATTTGGCCGCGTCGAGTTAGAGCTTGGGGATGATACCGGGACGGATCGAATGACAAAAAGACAAATTCCGACTGGCTTGCGATTGGAGCAGTACCGCGAAGGTCAGACGGACCCGGATTTGGAGGTGCTGTTGTTTCAGTATGGACGCTACTTACTGATAGCCAGTTCGCGTCCGGGCAGTCAGCCCGCCAATCTTCAGGGTATCTGGAATGATCGGGTGCAGCCGCCGTGGAATAGTGATTATACAACCAACATTAATACCCAGATGAACTATTGGCCAGCGGAGAAATGCAATCTTGCCGAGTGCCATGAACCCTTGCTGCACATGATTGGTGAAGTTAGCCGTGCGGGACGCAGGGTTGCTTCGATCCATTATGGCGCTCAAGGCTGGACGGCCCACCATAATGTAGATGTGTGGAGGTATGCCGGACCGTCAGGAGGCCATGCCAGTTGGGCCTTTTGGCCGCTCGGGGGTGTCTGGCTAACCGCCCATTTATGGGAACGGTATCTGTTTACTCAGGATACGGCTTATTTGGCGGAACAAGCTTATCCGCTGATGAAGGGAGCGGCCGCCTTTTGTATAGATTGGCTCGTGGAAGGCCCGGACGGCAGGCTTGTGACCTCGCCTTCTACATCACCTGAAAACAAATTTATAACCCCGGATGGAGAGGATTGCAGTATATCCATGGGCTCCACGATGGATATGACGTTAATTCGGGAGTTGCTGAGCAATTGCATTCAGGCTGCGGACCTGCTGGAATTAGACGATGAGTTCCGCAACCGCTGTGAAGAGACACTGCAACGCCTGCTGCCCTACCAGATTGGTCGTCACGGACAGCTACAGGAATGGTTTGCCGATTTTGAGGAAGCGGAGCCGGGACATCGACATGTTTCACATCTGTATGGTTTGTATCCCGGGCGAGAAATCCATGTTCGTGATACCCCGGAGCTGGCAGAAGCGGCCCGCATATCGCTGGGCCGACGGCTTGATCATGGCGGTGGTCATACCGGATGGAGCTGTGCCTGGTTGATTAACCTGTACGCTCGGTTGGAGGATGGCGAAGCAGCACATCGGTATGTGCGCACATTGCTGTCGCGTTCGACCTATCCGAATTTATTCGACGCTCATCCGCCTTTTCAGATCGACGGCAACTTCGGCGCGACGGCGGGGATTGCGGAAATGCTGCTGCAAAGTCGTCCGGGTGAGCTGACCTTACTGCCCGCTCTGCCTTCGGCATGGTCGGAGGGGCGGGTCAGCGGATTGCGGGGGCATGGCGGGATGACGGTTGGCATGGAATGGTCCGGTTCCCGGCTCGTCCGCGCTGAACTTAACGCATCCGCTCCGACGGGACGCTGCACGATTCGCAGTGCTCATTCGTTTAGCGCAGATGCTCGGCAGGCTCAGCCTGATCCGAAGCATGGAGGATTCATTTTGTCATGGAATTTTACCAAAGAGCAGGAAATAACGGACAGACAAACGATTATTATTGATGGAGAGGAAGAGCAAATATGACCATTTTTCAATTTCCGCAGGACTTTATGTGGGGGACGGCAACAGCAGCCTATCAAATCGAGGGGGCCTATGAGGAGGATGGAAGAGGTTTGTCCATCTGGGATACCTTTGCCCATACGCCCGGCAAGGTGTTCAACGGAGATAACGGGAATGTAGCCTGTGACAGCTATCATCGCTACGAAGAAGATATTCGGCTGATGAAGGAGCTGGGCATTCGTACATATCGTTTTTCGGTGTCATGGCCGCGTATATTCCCCAATGGTGACGGTGAAGTCAATCAGGAAGGGCTGGACTATTATCATCGTGTAGTGGATATGTTGAACGAAAATGGAATTGAGCCGTTTTGTACGCTGTATCACTGGGATCTGCCACAGGTACTTCAAGATGCCGGAGGATGGGAAAACCGTCGCACGATTCAGGCATTCGTCCAGTATGCAGAGACGATGTTCCGTGAGTTCCATGGGAAAATACACCATTGGCTGACGTTCAACGAGCCGTGGTGCATCGCCTTTTTATCCAATATGCTGGGAGTTCATGCTCCCGGTCTGACCAATCTTCAGACAGCCATCACCGTCGGGCATAATCTGCTGGTTGCGCATGGTCTATCCGTACGCCGTTTCCGCGAGTTGGGCACCAGTGGTCAGATTGGCATAGCGCCGAATGTCTCCTGGGCTGTACCCTATAGCACTTCCGAGGAAGACAAAGCGGCGTGTGCGCGTACGGTTTCCCTGCATAGTGACTGGTTTCTCCAGCCCATCTATCGGGGTTCGTATCCTCAGTTTCTGGTAGACTGGTTCGCCGGGCAAGGAGCTACCGTACCGATTCAGGAAGGAGATATGGGCATTATTAGCGAACCTATTGATCTGATCGGTATAAACTACTACGCTATGTCCGTCAATCGTTTTAATCCCGAAGCTGGGTTCCTTCAATCCGAAGAGATTAATATGGGGCTGCCTGTGACAGATATTGGCTGGCCGGTGGAATCACGCGGGTTGTATGAGGTCCTGCATTATTTGCAAAAGTACGGCAACATCGATATTTATATTACAGAAAACGGGGCTTGTATTAACGATGAGATTGTGAATGGCAAGGTTCAGGATGACCGCCGTATTTCCTATATGCAGCAGCATTTGGTGCAGGTGCATCGGGCGATTCATGACGGCCTTCATGTGAAAGGCTATATGGCATGGTCGCTCATGGACAATTTTGAATGGGCGGAAGGGTATAATATGAGATTCGGTATGATTCATGTCGATTTTCGCACTCTGACCCGTACCCCCAAGGAAAGCTACTACTGGTATCGAAATGTGGTAAGTAACAACTGGCTGGAGACCAGACGCTAAAAGAACATGCACTTTGAGAATAAAGCGTACATGGGCCTGTCTCCGCTCCCTTTTGTTTGAACAACAAGCCCTCCGGGGTAATAATACCCAGGATGAAATTGCAGGTTGCTAAAAGTATGGTGAGGCTATCAAGAATAAAATCACAGTGATTGTGCATACTGACAAAAATACCTGAAGAGGGCGTTTCAACAATTTTAGACCAAAGGGAGTGGAGGATATGGCTTCGAATTTTAGAAAATCAGGATCGAACGAAAAGCAAATGAGCCGCTCGGTGTCTGTCATCGCCTGGATCGCTTGGATTGTGGGCATTATTCTTATTTTGTTCAATTTAGGTAATCTAAGTGATCGTAATATATATTTAATGGTGGGTATTGGATGTGTCGTTGGCGGATTTTTTATTTATATGATCGGAAAAGGGTTGGTCATTGCCCGCAAGAAGGAAGACCAGGAAAACGGACATCGTTAAAACAATTGAAAAAATATTTTAAGAAAACATATAATGAAAACAACAACGTGGGGCTTCGAGCAGTGTAGCATGATAACTGTAAGGAGTCCCGTTTTTTGCTTTAATATAGCTTCTTCAAGATACACAATAACGTTTTTATTATGTCATCTTTTAATTAATAAGAAATTTTGAATTTGCAAGAGAAATTTTATTTTAAGAGAGATTTTTCACAAAAAACGGACAAATAATCGACAATTTTGTTAACAATAAAAAAAGTCCCCGCTTTTCTGATATCTTATATAGGGGCAACATTACAGGAGTTCGTTAGTTTTGAGTAATTTATTATTTAAGGAGAGGGGAACAACATGAACAAAAAACCAAAAGCGATTATTGCGTTGGTTTTGACCGTGCTCACGGTAGCATTGCTCATTTGGACGTGTTTTTATGCTGGCGGAAAATACGTTGTTTTCGATCCAAAAGGACCTATTGGGCAAGCACAAAAAGAGCTGATCATTCTTTCAACGTCTATGGCTGCACTTCTGATTGTACCGGTCATGATTTTGACTTTTTTCATCATTTGGCGATATCGCGATGCACCGGATAACAAAGCCAAGTACCAACCCCACTGGGATGACAGTAAAAAGCTGGAGACCGTATGGTGGGCTATTCCAATCGTAGTGATCTTGATTCTTGCGGTTATAACCGCGAGGTATACCTACTTGCTGGAGCCTTCCAAGCCGTTGGCAAGTACACAAAAGCCAGTAACCATTCAAGTGACTTCACTGGACTGGAAATGGCTCTTCATGTACCCGGAAGAAGGTATTGCTACAGTCAATGAAATTCACATTCCTAAAGGTGTTCCGGTCCGTTTTGAACTGACTGCCGACGCCCCGATGAACTCGTTCTGGATTCCGCAATTGGGCGGTCAGATCTACACCATGTCAGGCATGGCTATGAAACTGCATTTGCAGGCCGACCACGAAGGAACTTATTTTGGTTCGGGTGCAAACTTTAGCGGTGAGCATTTTGGACAAATGCGCTTTGATGTAGAGGTTCAGTCGGATGAAGAGTACAAAAACTGGGTCGCTAACATCAAGAAGCAGTCTAAGCCGCTGACGAAGGACGGCTATTTGGCGCTTGCAAAACCAGGTTTGTCCCAGCCTGATGAGTATTCTTCGATTCCCGACGGCTTGTTCCAGGAAATTGTAACCAAGTACGTAGTAGACGGTGCTTCTAACCCGCATGCAGGACATGGTGAAGGAGCATCCACAGAAGGTTCTTCCAAGTCCGGCACAGAGGATAAAGCTGCAATGGACATGAGTCATATGAATATGAGCGGACACAATTAAATAATTATAGGGAAGGAGGCCCCCAATGCTTGACAAAATAAAAGAGTTTGCATCCACTTTCTTCGTTACTGGAGACCCGATGATCTATGGAGCGGACGTTTCCATCGCACTAGCAATGATCGGGATCGTGTTTGTGCTCACTTATTTCAAAAAATGGGGCTGGCTTTGGAAAAACTGGTTGACTACCGTTGACCATAAAAAAGTCGGTATTATGTATATCCTCGCAGCCATCTTGATGCTTTTCCGCGGAGGCGTGGACGCATTGTTGATGCGTTTACAGCTTGCTACACCGGATGTTACACTTTTGCATCCTGAGCATTACAACCAGATTTTCACAACACATGGCACGATCATGATCTTGTTTATGGCGATGCCGTTGATGTTTGGTTTGTTTAACATCGCCGTACCACTTCAAATTGGTGCGCGTGACGTTGCGTTTCCTTTCCTGAACGCATTGAGCTTCTGGCTTTTCTTTATGGGAGCGATGTTGTTCAACCTGTCCTTCGTTATCGGTGGTTCGCCAGACGCAGGCTGGTTGAGTTATCCACCGCTTTCAGAACTGCAATTTAGTCCCGGCGTCGGTCAGAACTTCTATATCTGGGGTATTCAGATTTCTGGTATAGGTTCATTGGCTACGGGTATCAACTTTATTGTTACCATTATTAAAATGCGTGCACCTGGTATGACCTGGATGAAAATTCCTATCTTTACGTGGTCCGTATTTTCATCATGTGTTATTATCATTTTCGCGTTTCCAATTCTGACGGTTACTTTAGCTTTGCTATTCCTTGACCGCTTTGGAGGAGGACACTTCTTTACCCTTGACTTCGGTGGTAACCCGATGATGTATATCAACTTGATCTGGATGTGGGGTCATCCTGAGGTATACATTGTAGTTTTACCTGCCTTCGGTATTTATTCCGAGGTCATCAGCGTATTCTCCAAAAAGAAATTGTTTGGATACAAGTCCATGGTTTACGCCATGTTCATTATTGCGATCTTGTCCTTCTTCACCTGGGCGCATCACTTCTTCACGATGGGATCAGGCGCAGATGTTAATGCATTCTTTGCGATTTCGACGATGGTTATCGCAATACCGACAGGGGTTAAAGTATTTAACTGGCTGTTCACGATGTATCGGGGTAAGATCACATTTAAGACCCCTATGATGTGGTCAATTGCTTTTATTCCGAACTTCTTGATTGCTGGGTTGACGGGCGTAATGTTGTCTGTAGCGCCTGCTGACTTCCAGTTCCATAACAGTTACTTCCTGATCGCTCACTTTCACTCCGCTCTGATTGGTGGTGTAGTGTTCGGTTACTTGGCAGGTCTGTACTATTGGTGGCCTAAAATGTTTGGTTTCACATTGCCTGAAACGCCTGGTAAATGGGCTTTCTGGTTCTGGAATATCGGTTTCTATGTATGCTTTATTCCGCAATATTCTCTCGGTCTGATGGGGATGACGCGTCGTCTGAGCACTTATGGCTGGGATACCGGCTGGCAGCCGCTTAACCTCGTATCCACTGTTGGGGCATTCCTGATGGGAATTGGTTTCTTGTTCCAGGTTCTTCAAATTCTTCTTGGTATCAAGAATTACCGCAAGCTGAAGGATACAACAGGCGACCCTTGGGGTGGTCATACGTTGGAATGGTCGATTCCTTCACCTGCACCTGAATACAATTTTGCTACCATTCCGCAAGTGGAAGAACGCGATGACTGGTGGGCAGAAAAAGATAAACGTGCAAAAGGTATTTTCAGAAAGCAACCGCCAATTGAAGCGATTCATATGCCGAAAAACTCGGCGATTCCATTCATTATGTCGGTATTCTTTTTCATTGCAGGTTTCGGGTTCGTATTCGGATGGTCGTTCTTCTATATTCCAGGGCTGATCGGTGTGGCAATTTGTATGATTTGTCGTTCTTTCTTCTCGTATGATGGCGACTACTACATCCCTGCGGATGAAGTAAAACGCACGGAAGCGGCAATAAGGGGGTCTGTATAATGGCACAAGCATCAGCACATCATAGCCATGATCATGACCACGGACATCACGATCCACAAGAATTGAAGATGCTTGGTTTCTGGATCTTTCTTGTAACGGACGTAATCCTGTTCAGTACCTTGTTCGCAACCTTCGTCGTCCTTCGGAACAGCACAGCTGGAGGACCGGGGGGCGCAGAGCTGTTTAACATGACGGGCGTTATCATTGAAACGTTCCTCTTGCTCACAAGCAGCTTCACAAGCGGTCTGGCTGTGTTGGCCATGAACAAAGGAAGCATGAAGGGATTAATCAACTGGTTAATCGTGACGGCGATCCTGGGTCTTGGTTTTATCGGTTTTGAGGTTTACGAGTTTGTTGAATTGGTACACGAAGGAGCCAATTTTGGAACGAGCGCGTTCCTGTCGGCATTCTTCACATTGGTCGGTACGCACGGACTTCACGTTTCGTTAGGTCTGGTATGGATGATCGGCCTTATGTTTCAGTTGAAAAAACGCGGGCTCACTCCAGAGACGAAGGGCAAAGTTTCGGCACTGAGCTTGTACTGGCACTTTTTGGACGCTGTCTGGATCTTCTTGCTGACAGTCGTCTATTTGATGGGGGTGATGTAGATGGCACAGCATCAATCAGGAGCGGGTTCGCATGGTCATGATGATTCTCACGGTTCAGTGAAATCCTATGTTATCGGGTTTATTCTGTCCATCGTACTGACCATCATTCCTCTCGGTGTGGTTATGAATCACATGTTGAGCCGCACTTCGACTATGGTTGTTATTTTAGTCGCGGCAGTGCTGCAATTTCTGGTTCAGCTTTTCTTCTTCATGCACATCCGTGAAAGCAATGGACCACGCTGGAATGTCATGACTTTGATTTTCGGTGTAGTTATCCTGTTGACCGTCGTTGGTGGTTCTGTATGGATTATGGAATACAACATGGTAGCACACTAATAAGTACAAACTAATTAGATAAGAGGAAGCGGACTTAGAGCCGCTTCTTCTTTTTTTGTGTAGCATATTGGAATTATAAACTGTGGCTGCTTGAACTCAAGTTTACATATGTGTAAAATGGAATTGTATAACAGTAGAGTGAAAACGATAATACTAGTGGAGAGCGGAGGAAAAAGTAATGAACACAGAATTACTGTTTAAACCTTTTAAGGCAGGTAATTTATCTCTTCCCAATCGGATTGTTATGGCGCCTATGACACGGAATTTTTCTCCTCAAGGTATTCCAGGGTCTGATGTAGCCGCGTATTATCGTCGCCGTGCGGAAAATGCAGTTGGATTGATTATTACGGAGGGCACTGCTATTAATCATCCTGCAGCTGTGGAGCACACAAGCATTCCTAATTTTTATGGTGAGGGATTAAAGGGATGGGCCAAGGTAGTCGAGGAGGTTCATGCGGTAGGTGGCAAGATTATACCGCAGCTCTGGCATGTGGGTACGGCCCGTAAAATAGGTGCGGATAATCAACCGAATCCCGAGGCGTTGCCTGTCGGTCCATCCGGTATCTCTCCTGCTGGTGAAAAGGTAGTTGAGCCGTTGAAGGAGGCCGAGATTACCAGTATTATCGAAGCCTATGCCCAGGCAGCAGCCGATGCTCAGCGGGTAGGTTTCGATGGCATTGAGCTTCATGGTGCCCACGGCTATTTAATTGATCAGTTTTTCTGGGACAAAACCAACAAGCGTACCGATCAATACGGAGGCAATTTGGCCCAGCGTACTCGGTTTGCAGTGGAGGTCATTGAGGCTTGTCGTCGTGCAGTGGGGCCGAATTTCCCAATTGTATTGCGATTCTCCCAGTGGAAGATGTACCATTATGAAGAAAAACTGGCACAGACACCACAGGAACTGGAACAGTTTCTGGCTCCATTAGTGAAGGCCGGGGTAGATGTATTCCATTGCTCAAGCCGCCGTTTTTGGGAACCGGAATTTGAAGGGTCAGATCTAAACCTAGCAGCTTGGACCAAAAAGATTACAGGCAAGCCAGTTATTACTGTGGGCTCGATTGGTTTGGAAAAGGCCTTTTTGAGTGATTTGGAAAAAAATAATAGTCGTCAAACCGATCAATCCAGTAGTGTAGAGGCAAGATTAGAACAACTCGTGGGGCAAGTAGAACGAGAGGAAGCTGATCTGGTTGCGGTTGGACGTGCTTTGCTGGTTGATCCGGCGTTTGCGGTAAAGTTACGTGATCAACAGATAGAAGAAATTACCCCTTACAGTGATGAAGCATTAAAAACATTGAATTAAGCTTTATTTAGCGCAACGCTATATAGGGCGGAGTGCGGATAGTCAGGCATTGAGACTTGAAAATTCTCCGTTACAGGGCAAGCTGTAATATAAGCTATTCGTAAATTCTACGAATTTGCTATAATAGGAGCATCAAGTCGAAATACACGGGGTGAAATGGATGAATTCTGAAACGGAAGCTTTGGATTGCGAGCCGGCTTGTCACGGTTCAGACAAAGAAATCGAGCATATAAAATCTTCCCTTGTTGAGGATTCCATCGCATACAAAATGTCGGAGTTGTTCAAAGCCTTGGGTGATCCGACACGGATCAAGCTAATCTACGCTTTGGCTCAGAAGGAGCTGTGTGTACATGATCTGACCCAGGTATTGAATATGGGGCAGTCTGCCGTATCTCACCAGCTTCGTTATTTGCGCAATTTGCGGATTGTCAAACGCCGCAAGGAAGGCAAGACGGTGTTTTATTCGCTGGATGATAATCATGTGGAACAGATATTTTTACAAACCCACCAGCACATTTCACATCAATGATTTTTGGATCAAAAAACAGCAGAGCGCCAGCGCATGGCGCTCTTTTGGTGTTTGTCTGGGGAATCGGAGCTTTTTTTGGCGAAAAGAGGCTATTGTCATTGACTTTTGACCCTGATCCTGAATATAATGGCCTTAATAAATAATATATGAACAGTTGCTCATATATAGTTAATTGGAGGCCAATGATTATGGATGCTCTGAAAAGAACGGAACGGCACGAATGGATTTTGGAAGGCTTGGATTGCGCCAACTGTGCTCTGAAGATTGAAAATGGCGTTAGTAAAATAGAAGGTGTACTTGATTGCTCGGTCAATTTTGTGACGAAAACATTGACGATGACAGCAAGCCCGGATCAAAAAGAGGAGATTCTTCGTCAAACGGAACAGAAGGTTCACAGACTGGAGCCTCACGTCCGTATGATCGCAAAAAGCGCACGTGGACGCTCGAGTGAGAGCCATCGCAGTGTGGCGGGTGCCGCACAGGCAGGCAGTTCAGGGGAGCGCCCCCATAGTCATGAGCATGGTGAAGGACATACGCATGAGAACGGCCAACAACATGGAGTTCACAGCCACACAGGTCATACTCATAGTCATGAAGCACATGCTGAGGAAGTTCATGCCCATGATGGCCACCACCATGGCGAACATGCACATGATCATGGTGATTCCACACATGCTCATTCACATTCGCATGAGGATGACAGCCATGCCGGGCATACACATGACCACGGTACAGACGGTATGCGCCGGATGATTGCACGCTTGGCTATCGGTGCAGTCGTTGCGGCAGTTGCCTGGTGGTTGCCTGTAGAGGGCCTAGGCAAGCTGGCACTGTTTATACTGGCATATATCATTGTCGGCGGAGATGTAGTCTTGCAGGCTGTTCGCAGTCTGGTGAGGGGAATGGCTTTTGACGAGTATTTCCTGATGACGGTGGCAACGGTTGGCGCATTTGCAATTGGGCAATATCCGGAAGGCGTAGCCGTCATGTTCTTTTATCAAATCGGTGAGCTATTCCAGGGGATTGCGGTCAATCGTTCGCGCAAATCCATCAGCGACCTTATGGATATTCGACCGGACTATGCCAACCTGAAGACAGCTAATTCCGTAAGTCGTGTGTCACCCGAGGATGTGCGCGTAGGTGATCTGATTGTAATCAAGCCGGGCGAGAAGATTCCGCTGGATGGTAAAGTTGTAGACGGAAAATCGCATGTGGATACCTCGGCGTTGACGGGTGAATCCGTGCCTCGTACCGTGGAGCCGGGAAGCAGTGTGATGAGCGGATTTATAAATACAAACGGACTTTTAACTGTAGAGGTTAGCAAGGAATTCAGCGAATCGGCGGTCTCCAAAATTTTGGAGCTGGTGCAAAATGCGAGTGCCAAAAAAGCGCCGACTGAAAAGTTTATCACCAAGTTTTCCAGATACTATACTCCTGTTGTGGTTATCGTTGCGTTGCTGCTGGCAGTCGTTCCACCGCTCTTCGTACCGGGGGCACTGTTTGCAGATTGGGTATATCGTGCACTTGTTTTCCTCGTCATTTCTTGTCCATGTGCGCTGGTCGTATCCATTCCGTTGGGCTTCTTTGGCGGAATCGGGGCAGCCTCTCGTTCAGGTGTGCTGATTAAAGGCGGGAACTATCTTGAAGCACTGAACCATGTGAAATATGCTGTTTTTGATAAAACAGGTACACTCACCAAAGGGGTTTTCCGTGTAACAGGAATTTACCCTGCCGGGGAATTTACGAAGGAAAGTTTGCTGGAAACGGCCGCTTTGGCTGAGCTGCACTCCACACATCCTATTGCGGCGTCCCTGCGTGAATCCTATGGCAAGGAGCTTCAAGCCGAGCGGGTACAGCAATATAGCGAAATTTCCGGCCATGGAATTCAGGCACACATAGATGGTCGTCTGGTTTTGGCCGGGAATTCAAAGCTAATGGAGCGGGAGCAAGTCGCTTATAACGACGCACAACGTGCAGGAACACTTGATGAGGGAACGGTCGTTCATGTAGCTGTAGACGGAATGTACGCCGGATGCATCCTGATTTCGGATGAGGTCAAAGAGGACGCGGCACGAACGATTGCTTCACTGAAAAAGCTGGGTATAGTGAAAACGATCATGCTGACAGGTGACAACCGGACGGTTGCAGAGGCCGTAGGACGACAGTTGGGTCTGGACGAAGTACGTGCAGAGCTGTTACCCCAGCATAAAGCCGAAGCGATTGAACAGCTGTCTGCAAGTAAAAAAGCGGGCGACAAGATTTTGTTCGTGGGCGACGGGATTAATGATACCCCTGTGCTGGCGCTGGCAGATGTAGGTGTAGCGATGGGCGGTTTGGGTTCAGATGCCGCGATTGAGGCGGCGGATATCGTGATCATGAACGACGAGCCTTCGAGACTGGTTACAGCGATTCATATCGCCAAGCATACGCGTCGCATCGTGTGGCAGAATATTATATTTGCGCTCGGTGTCAAAGTCGTGTTTCTCACGTTGGGTGCCTTCGGTATTGCTACCATGTGGGAGGCTGTATTTTCCGATGTGGGCGTAACACTGCTTGCCGTACTAAATGTTATGCGTGTACTGAAAGTACGTTCTTTCGAATAAAAAAATCAGTGCCCTCGGGTTATCATCGGATGTATTCATCCTGTGAGATCCGGGGGTTTTTTGCGCTAAATGCTGCGGTTTAATCTATGTTTTCCGGTCGTTCTACAGATATGTATAAATGTGGGGTGCGCCTAATACGTTAAGGTAGGGACCTTACGTGTAAGTCTCATTTGAATTCTGTTTGCCGTCTAATAAGTAAGCGTTCTCTTTTAGGTGGGATACTCGAATTCGTGTGTGCCAACTTGCTGACGGAAGAAAGGATGGATTTGTAGCATGGAGGCTAAACTGATGCATGTATTCGCAGAACTGTTGAGTGAAAAAAACAGCCGGAATTGCGAAGACCCCGAGTCGGGGAGTGAGGCTGCTGCTGCACAGAGACTGGCTATCGAGTCGGTGCTCGCAGGGTGCAGTGAAGGATCTGCCTCTCAGGAGGAAGACCCGCTGGGCTGGCTGGTCGGATTAGCCGAACAGGGCATAATCAGTCAAGAGGAGGCGTTGCTGGCTGCGGATTCCGAGCTAATTGGGGAAACGCTGCTGAATAAGGGCAACGATGACAGGGAAGCGATGATCAGACTGCTGGAATGGAGCGATGAATACAGGCGTTTATTTATACGTATCTATGCCGATGACCCTGCCCATGTGAATTATACAAGCAAGGAGTCAGCGATAGGAGTAAGTATGGGCAACCTTGATGGCTATAGTCTTCTGCACGGCCCTTTGTCGCAGTCGTCCAGCCGTGTGGCTGAATTATGCCGTGCCTATCTGGACGCGGCGGAGTCCGGGCATACGATTCATGGTCCTGACGGGGAGCAAGCCCCCCTCCTTATTCCAGGCTCCCGTGCATCAGACACGTACAAAGCCTTTAATCAGGCATCTGGCTTGCCCGGATTGTGTGAGCATCTATCCCGGCGAATTATTGGGCTACTGGAAACAGAGTATGAAGGGTTGTTCGAGTCTCTGAACGGATTGCCACTCACGATCGCCCTGATTGAACAGAACAACGCGGTGGGCATTGGAAGCTTGCAAGATATGCAGTTGGAGGCGTTGCTGCGTGCAGCGTTGCGAAGTGTGCAGCAGGGGGGAGAACCGCAGCTGGAGATTATGGTACGCAATCCGGCTGACGTGAACCAATTTCGGGCCACACGGGACTGGATCGACGGCGTTGCGGAGCAAACCTTATGCGGCCGCCTGCGGTGCATTCCATATCGGGTAGGTGTGCTTTTGACGGTCGATGCGTCCTCGAAGCTCAATGTCAGCCTAACATGGAACGGGGAGGCCAAACCGTCTCATGAGTCTGCCAGTGCCAATCTCATGCCGGAAGTGAAAGCGCAACAGATCAAGCAGGCGGCTCAAGCCGCAGATATGGCACGTTTTGCCGATGCGGTGATTTTGGAAATCGCACCGATTCCATCATATAATGGCGAGGGAGAGCATCGATTAAACCAACCCGTTGCTGATGGTTCTGAGAACGCCAGTGATACGATACAATGCATAATGCACGCCATTCGGGGCGTGAAATCCGAACTGCCCGTATGGGTGGCGTTAGATGCTATTCACGATTCGCTGGATGAAGCTGCAATCTGGGGAAGCGGGCTAACGGGCGTGATTTGCCCTGAAAAAGCAGCTCCCGTTGCACGCCTTGTGGCTGCACGTTTCGGGCTGCTGCAACATGTAGAGCAGCAACAAGGCTTTGTTGCTCTACAAAACCCCGCGCAGCGGTTTCCGCTGTAGACCAATCCCGAAGGTAACACGCAATTCATATGACAGCATGCTTCGAAAAATATAGGATATCTGCGCTGCTTGCGCGGGTATCTTTTTTTATTTGGGGTGAATGACGGTTTACAACCTGAAAAGAAAAGGGTTATAATAAAACAAAAGTTTCACTAAACCAAAATAATTGTACAAATGCAAAAATGATTATCATTCTCATTTCCAAACATGCTGCTTCGGGCTTCCCGAAGCAGCATGTGCTATTTTAAGGCACTTAACAATGGATATCATTCTCAATGAGATGCAGTACAACAGATAAAAAATGGAAAGGAACGTGACATGATGCAAGCAGTTCAACAACTTCAAAAGACATTGTCTACCTCTAATCAGATACTTTCAAAAAACAGTGGCAGCGGACGGCCAGGCCCGAATCGCAAACCGCAATTCCAACTCAAAAACATGCTGAAAAACAAGGAGATGCAAGCCGCCCTGGGCAGTGGAATGCTTATGCTGATGGCATGGGGCGTCTCACATTGGTCGCAATGGCTGGCGGTCATGCTGTATGTGGTTTCCTACGCCCTAGGTGGCTGGTCCAAAGCCAGAGAAGGAATTGAGACGCTGATTCGTGAACGTGATCTGGATGTCAATTTGCTTATGATCGCAGCGTCATTGGGGGCAGCGGCTATTGGCTACTGGAATGAAGGAGCAATGTTGATCTTCATTTTTGCACTCAGCGGTGCGCTGGAGAGCTATACCACCGAGCGCAGCAGCAAGGATATTTCCGAGCTGATGGCGTTGAAGCCAGAAACGGCTTTACGTCTGTCCCCCGAGGGGACGGAGATGGTCGGCATTGAGCAACTGCTACCGGGTGATCTGCTGCTGGTGAAGCCGGGCGAACTGATTCCGGCGGATGGCCGGATTTCCAAGGGCGTTTCGGCGGTGAATCAGGCATCAATTACGGGGGAGTCCATTCCGGTGAACAAAGCGGCGGGTGACGAGGTATATGCGGGCACCATTAACGGCGAAGGCGTCCTGTATGTGGAGGTAAGCCAATCCTCCGAAGGCACTTTATTTTCAAAAATCATCCGTATGGTGGAGGAAGCACAGACAGAGGTCCCCGATTCCCAACGGTTTATCAAAAGGTTCGAGTCGATTTACGCCCGAATTGTGGTTGCTGTCACGCTGATCGTTATTGCAGGTGCGCCAATGGTATTGGGCTGGACGTGGGCAGCGGCGTTTTACAAGGCAATGGTATTTCTCGTTGTGGCCTCACCCTGCGCACTCGTGTCGTCCATTATGCCAGTAATGCTGTCGGCTATTTCCAACCGTGCCCGTCGGGGCATCCTGTTCAAAGGTGGTGCGCATGTGGAAAATATGGCGCTGACATCTGTCGTCGCCTTTGACAAAACAGGTACGCTGACCATCGGTTCACCTGTTGTTACGGATTGGATTATCGCCACAGGCTACGATGCTGATGAGCTGTTACATATTGTCGCGGCAGTAGAAAGCTACTCCATGCATCCGTTGGCACGAGCGATTGTAGCCAAAGCCCAAGCCGAATTGGGGCAGCGTGAGCTCCCCACAGTGGAGCAAGTGCAATCCCTGACCGGATGGGGAATGGAGGGTATGGTAGACGGGGTGAGGTGGAAAATCGGGCGCACGGATGTGCTGGATCACACTAGTCCGCTGGCAGAGCCGGAATGGGTGGAAACACGAGCTCGACTAGAAGCCGAGGGCAAAACTGTATCCATTATCCTCGCCGATGACCGGATTGCCGGGATGCTGGCACTGCGCGACGAGCTGCGGCCACAGGCGCAGGAGGCGGTGAGACGCCTGCAAGCGCAGGGCATCCGGGTCGTCATGCTGACCGGAGACCGCCCGGAAACCGCCGCTGTGATCGCCGCGCAGGCCGGAGTCGATGCGGTATTTGCTGGTCTGATGCCGGAGGACAAAGTCAGTCATATTCGCATGCTTCGGGAGCAGTATGGGCATGTCGTCATGGTCGGCGACGGTGTGAACGATGCTCCGGCACTGGCTGCCGCAACGGTCGGACTGGGCATGGGTATGCATGGCAGTGGAGCCGCACTGGAGGTCGCGGATGTGGTGCTGATGAACGACGGGATCGAAGAGATTGCTCCGACAGTAGCGCTGGCACGAAAGGCACAGCGCGTGGTCAAGCAAAATATGATCTTCGCCGTCAGCGTCATTTTATTGCTCGTCATTAGCAACTTTGTGCAAGATATAGCTCTGCCATTTGGCGTCATCGGGCATGAGGGCAGCACGTTACTTGTGATCTTGAACGCTTTGCGCTTGCTGCGATCATAAAGCAAATAAGATCATGATCCTAAGATGATAAACGAAAAGGAGCATTCACATCCCTTAAAGGACAGGGGGTGGATGCTCCTTTTTTGCGTGCCAGCCTATTGTGAAAAGAAAATAAAGTATTAGACTGAGAATTATCAAGACCTTGGTTGAAAAAAACTTATTAAAATAAAAGGATCTACATATCAGCAAAAGAAACCCGAAGTCTCATAAAAGACTTGGGTTTCTCGTCAATCTGAGTAGCCTTTAGGACTACTCTTTATTTACTAATATTAAACCAACCTGGCATTGCTTGAAATACATTCCAAAGTTTTTCTGGAATATTAAGCTGGTCGAGTTTCGAAACGTTCAATTCAGAATCTACCTCGGCTTCACGTCCATTTGCGACCTTTTCAACCCAATTAGGATCCATAATTAACGCATGCCCAATGGCGACTAGCGGCAATCCTAATTCCACAGCTTTAAGAGCATCATCCGGTGTTATTATGGAACCAGCAGCCATCACAGGTACCTTACCGTTTGCTCTTTCAAGAATTAATTCAAGCCGTGTTTTTTCATCTTGACTATCTACTGGCTTTGAAGACACATTATCTAATGAAGCATGTATATAATCTAAATCCTGTTCAACAAGGAAATCAATTAATTCATACGTGTCTTTCATACGTAATCCGTCCACTTTGGAGGATTCTTCAGGGGAAAATCGGAATCCTAAAATGAATGGTTTTGTAGCATGTTTTTCAATGACATTTTTGATTTCTTCAATAATTGCCAGCGGAAAACGCAAGCGATTTTCAAGTGATCCTCCCCATTGGTCCGTCCGTTGATTTGTCGCTGGCGACCAAAAATTCTGAATTAAAAATCCATGAGCCCCATGAATTTCGACGCCATCAAATCCGGCTTCAATTGCTCGTCTTGTTGTGTCTCCAAAAGCACGTATAATCGACAAGATCTCCTCATGTGATAGTTCTCTTGTTTCTGAAGTTGAACCTAAATTAGTAACTTCGGGTTGCAATGCACTCGCACTAACTGCATCCAATCCAGGCACGGCTTTATTGCCAGCATGGAAAATCTGTAGGAGCGCAGGAGCGCCTCCACTTTTCGCTGCCTCAGCTAATTTTCGTAAACTTGGAGTAAATTCATCATTGTACCCAGCGAATTCATTCGTAAAACCCTGCCCATTAGGTGTAACATGAGTACACCCTGTAATGACGAGTCCTACTCCATTCACTCTTTGTTTGTAATACTTTACTTCGTCATCCGAAATGGTAAGATCGTCATTACTTGACCAGGTTGTCATAGGTGCCATAACGATACTATTCTTAATTGTTATTCCATTTCTGAATGTGAAGGATTCAAATAACCTACTGTACTTCTGATTCATTTCATTAACCTCGCTCTCGTATTTTCTTTTCTATTTCAGTTTAATTGGTTGTCGTTACGGCAAGTCAAGTATTTATTTTTATATGATTAAATATAGATTTGTTGCGTTGTCATTCTCTTTATGATATATCTTTAGTTACAGTAACTGTAACTAAAGGAGGGGGACAAGTAGATGTTGTATTCAATGACATATGTAGTGGGGAATTTAAATGTATCTGCAAAGACGCTTCGATTTTATGAAGAGCAAGGGATATTACCAAATATATCTCGTGACGAAAAAGGCCGTAGAGTTTATAGCGAACAACAAATAGATTGGATTTCTTTTATTCGTTGCCTCAAAGAGACAGGCATGCCGCTTTCAAAAATAAAGGATTACAAGGAACTTTATGAATTGGGAAATAATACCTTTTTGCAAAGAGAAGAAATGTTGATGCAGCATAAATTGGAAGTGCAGAAGAAAATTGACGAAAGTTTTAAACACTTAGAAGAAATAAACTATAAAATAGCCATGTATGGACTTCAGAAAGAAGAGGTTATGAAAAACCCTAACTATAACTTTAAATGTCACGGCCTGGAGATTAAGACGGTGAATTAATGTAATGTACTTACGCTAACGGAGAACGTTAGTTAAAATATTATAGCGGCAACTTAAGACTATATTTTCTAGTCTAAATGTGCCGCTGCGTCTCTGTGAACACGTCAAAAATCAGTTAGGTCTTACTTTTGAGGAGTGTCTATTCTCCATTGACTTTTCAGGCTCTAAATTTGAAGCCACGAGATTTATTAATTCGAATTTGAAGACATGCATTTTTACTAATTGTATTCTCAATAATGCGATATTCGCTGGTAACTCTTTAGATGATACAAATTTCTCAGTCAGGTGATGCAAAACTGCTGGACGGGATAAGTTGGTTCGTTCTGTAATTTCCCCAACCCTCATACCAGGCGTTCCCGCACTCTGCATTAAAGTTATAATAATCGCTTGCCTGGTTTCGTCACCAATAGCGTTTAGCATCTTCTGATTATCTTTGAACGCATGTAACAGATTAACGCTGCTGTTCAGATCAATCATAACCATCCTCCCTTTAGTTAAATGGTTTAAGCTGTTGAGTGATTATAGAGTAGCATGCGTATAACCGTAAGGCTACATCGGGAAAGAAGATCGAGATGGTTACGACAGTACGGATCTGCATTTCTAAAAGTCTTACTGAATTATCAGATTGACTTTAAAGACATTACATTCTTAGTGAGCCCTGTAACGGATAAGACTGGAACTACCAAGGTTGGACAATACTTTGCACATCATATACTGAAATGGGTTGACCCTTGAGCTAACGGGAGACGCTAGTTAAATGATAACAGCGGCAGTCTAAGACTTTATTTATCAAGTCTTGGTCCGCCGCTGCTTCGTTTAATGGATCAGTCTAATACTTTATTTTCACCGAACACCTATCGTGTTGCAGGATTATCTCCGTCGAGGTATAGACCGCCGCAAGAACAGGGAGAACAGCAGTCCCGCCAGTGCGATTCCGGTAGCAATGATAAAGGCATCGTTAATGCCGTGGATCGTCGATTCTGTGACGGCACTTCGATATACCTGCTGTAACGCAAGCGCCGAGCCAGTTTCCGTCGAAACCCCCGCCGTTTGCGCGAGGGTTTGCCCCAGCTCAGCTACGCCTTCATTTAAAGGTATATTGGCGGTGGTAGCCACATTCGCATAGTCCGCCAAATGAACCGTAGCCCGGCTGCTCATCACAGTAATGAGCCATGCGGTGCCGATCGACCCGGCGATTTGCCGTACCGTATTGGACATGGCTGTACCGTGGCTGCCGAGATGGGGAGGTAGCTGGTTCAGCCCCTCCGTCTGTACGGACATCATTAACAGCGACATCCCGAAGCTGCGAATCGTGTAGATGAGCATAATGTGTCCGTAGGTGGTGGCATCCGTCAGCAGACTGAATTCCCACGTCGTGATCGCCGTAATAATCAACCCAATAATTGCCAGTGGCCTCGCACCAATACGGTCGAAAATGGCTCCCGATATCGGTGACATGACACCCATCAGCAGTGCGCCCGGCAACAGCAGCAAACCAGATTGCAGCGGTGTAAAGCCGCGTATATTTTGCAGATAGATCGGTAACAGCAGCATCCCGCCGAACATCGTCATATTGACGGTAGCGCCTACCAATGTGGATACCGTAAAAATATCATACTTAAACACACGGAATTCCAGCATGGGCTGCCTCATATTCAGCTCGCGTACGACAAACAATACAATAAACACGAGCCCGGCAGCGAGTGTGAGTACTACTGTATTGCTGCTCCAGCCCTTGTCTCCAGCGGAACTGAAGCCATACAGCAGGAAGCCAAAGCCAAGGGTTGAAAAGATCGTTCCCATCAGGTCAAAATGCGGATACGTCAGCTTGGACACATTTTTGAGCCAGCGTACCGCAAACAGGATATCAATGATTGCCAGCGGAATGACCAGTAAAAATAGCAGTCGCCAGCTGTAATGCTCCACGATCCAGCCGGATAAAGTGGGTCCTATCGCTGGGGCAAACATCATCGCGATGCCCATCGTTCCCATGGCTGCTCCCCGTTTTTCCGGGGGGAATACAGTCAGGAACACATTCATAACCACTGGCATGATAATCCCTGCTCCGCTAGCCTGAATGATGCGTCCGACCAGCATAGGCGCAAAGCCGGTACTGACGGCGCAGACGACAGATCCGGCGGTGAACAGCCCCATCGCGGAAATAAACAGCGCACGTGTCCCGAATGACTCAATCAGGAAGGCGGTAATCGGAATCAAAATCCCGTTGGTCAGCATATAACCGGTGGATAGCCACTGAATGGTAGTTGCGGATACATTGAAGTCATTCATCAAATGTGGAATCGCCACATTCAGCAGGGTTTGATTCAAAATAGAAATGAAGGCGCCTAGCAGCAGTACGGACAGGATTCGTCCGATGGACATTTTTTGTTCCATGACAGCCTCCTACTTGTGTACTCTGATGCTTGCACTCATGCCCGGAATAATGCCCAGTCCTTTGTAGCCTTGAATGGAAATGTTAACAGGCACGACCTGCGTCACCTTGGTATAGTTGGCAGTGGTGTTGGAGGTAGGGAGCAGCGAAAAGATGGAGGCAGTCGCCAGACCGATCTTTTCGATTTTGCCGCTCAGGGACGTGTCGGGGTATGCATCAATATATACATCCACCGTCTGTCCCACTTGTAGATCCTGCACAGCCGTTTCGTCTATATTGGCGGTAATCCATAAATTGTTCAGATCAAAAGCTTTGGCCAAAGGCGTGCCCGCCCCCACAATCGAGTTGTTGACTGCGGATTGCTGCACAATGGTGCCATCGGTTGGAATTGTAATGCTAACCCGGCTTCCGCCCCCCTCTACACTGCCAAGTGTGCTTCCAGCCGTGTAGGTTTTGCCGACTTCAGCGTTCCAGCCTGTAAGCTTGCCCGCGCTTGGAGAGGCAATGGTGACTGCTTGTCCGCTCACTTGGGCATTGTCGGTTTTTATGTAGTTAGCGGATTGATTGTAGTAGTAGGCGGCGGCTCCGCCCCCTGCCAGAATAATGATAATAACCAGCAGGTTGACCAATATGGCGCGTGAATTCATGTATACATGCCTCCCTAGTTCTTGGATTTTCAAAGTATGCGCCGAAAGTTTCACAATATTCAGACGGATTTTGGGGAAGGATAAGAGCGCATGTGAAAAGGATGATTTTGCTGACAAAGGATGATGCGCATAATGACGACCAGAATCATGATTGTATATGACAGTGAAAATGGCCATACGGAGCGTCTTGCCCGTTCAATTGCAGAAGGCGCACGCCATGAGCACACGGAAGTATTGCTGAAGCATGTTGATGAAGCCGATGTGAATGAACTGGTGAACGCGGACGCGATCATTTGGGGATGCCCGGGTCATTTTGGGACGATCAGCAGTGGCTTGAAAAGCTGGATTGATAAGCTCGGGTATCTGTGGGCGCAGGGCAAGCTGGTAGATAAAATCGGCGCGGTGTTTTGCACGACAGCTACCGTTCATGGCGGCTTGGAATCCACACTGCTGAATTTGATTACTCCGATGCTGCATCAAGGCATGATTATCGTAGGGCTGCCCGCCAATATTGCGGAAAATGCGCTTTACGGCTCCTATTACGGCGTAGGGGTGACGTGTCCGGTGGAGACAGACCCGAACGGTCCGGCAAATTTCCCAACGGGTGATGACCTTGCACTTGGTCGGTCTTTGGGCCAACGGGTCGCTGAGACGGCGGGACGGTACCGTAACGCTGGCAGAGAATAGGAGGCCGCTCATGACTATTGCTTTTATCGTAGTAGCTGCGGTTGCTTTTATCTTTTTGCTGGTATTCAACACGAAAATGGCGCGTAAACCCTCTCCCAAAGCGGTCAGCCCGTCCGATGAGGATTCACGGCAAAGAAGCAAACGTCCTTATCCGGTGGAAGTGGAGCCTGAGGCACGGGAGCTGCCTGATCCTGTGCGAGAGACACGGCATAAGGCTGCGGAGGCGGGGATTCATCACGAGGAGCCTGAGGTAGATACGAATACCAAGCCGCTGAGAGATAGCATACACACCAGAGATTCCTACGGGGATCAGGACTATCGGGCGGCTTTGCGTGGATTTGCCGGAAAGGGCGAAGAAAAGGAAGAACCGCATAAAAATAATCATGGAGAACGTGAGACGCACAAAAGCGAGGACGAGCAATATCGTGAAGCGCTGCGCTCCATGAACCGAAAAAAATGAAGTGCGAACGAGACATGCCTAAAGGCTGCTCTTCTGTCTGGACTACAGGCAGAGGGCAGCCTTTTTGTGATACACAGCTATAGCCATTCGGTTAGACCAATCATCGTAATCAGACCAAGGATAAAAGAGAAGGTTGCGATACGCTGGTTGCCGTCCCCGTGGCTTTCGGGAATTAGCTCCTTATAGACGATAAACATCATCGCTCCTGCAGCGAAAGCAAGACCGTAAGGAACCAGTCCATGAACCCAACTGCTCAAATAAAATCCAATCAGACTTGTAATAATTTCAACGGCCCCGGTGAGGGTGGCAATGCCGAGTGCCTTGAAGCGACCAATGTTTTGATTCACGAGGAATAGCGCGACGATAAAGCCTTCCGGGGCGTTTTGCAGGCCGATGGAAAAGGCAATGAGATTGCCAAGATTTTGAGTTTCGCTCGCATAGCTGACTCCAACGGAAAGTCCCTCGGGCAAATTATGTAGTGTAATAGCCGCGATAATGAGAAAAGATTTGGACTCCAGATGAAAGGTTTTGGAATCCGGGTCCTCCAGATCGGCATGTGGAATATACATTTCCATCACCAGCAGCACAAGACAGCCGAGTAAAATTCCCGCAGACAGCACGAACCAGTTGGAATGATGGATGGCCTCGGGAATGAGGTTGTACACAGATGCAGAAGTCATGATCCCCGCGGCATAAGCCAACAGTACATCACGAAGACGGTGCGTAATTTTACGCATAAACAGTATGGGCACGGCACCGAGCCCGGTGGACAGGGCAGAAATAAGGCTGCCTACAAACACGTCGCTCATAATCGGGATAACCCCTCCATACCTGATTAATCTTTAAGGTTCGCTTCATGAAAACTTCATTTGACTGTTTGCAGCTCTTTCCGCATAATGGAATTAGGATTTAGAATCAGTCTAAGTCATAAAAAGACATTAAATATGTGAATCGTTTTTGCAAGATCCGGGTGTCCACATTTTTGAATGAGCGTCTGGCAGAACTACTTTTAGAGTATATGCATTAGCCCATCTCCGGGTACCGAAAACTCGCTATATCATTCTTATCATATTTTAGGAGGAACAAAGATATGTACAAGTCCATTATTATAGGTACCGGCCCTGCCGGTTTGACAGCTGCTATTTATCTGGCACGCGCAAATATGAGTCCACTGGTGATTGAAGGACCACAACCGGGCGGACAATTGACTACAACAACAGAAGTTGAAAACTTCCCTGGCTTTCCTGAAGGAATCATGGGACCCGATCTGATGGATAATATGCGTAAGCAAGCAGAGCGTTTCGGTGCTGAATTCCGCACAGGCTGGGTGAACAAGATCGATACAGCCGCTCGTCCGTTCACGTTGGATGTAGAGGGCTTGGGCGAACTGGTTACAGATACGCTGATCATTTCCACAGGTGCGACTGCGAAATATCTGGGTATTCCGGGTGAGCAGGACAACATTGGACGTGGCGTGAGCACTTGCGCAACATGTGACGGATTCTTTTTCCGTGGCAAAGAAATTGTTGTTATTGGTGGTGGAGACTCGGCGTTGGAGGAAGCCAACTTCCTGACACGTTTTGCCTCCAAAGTAACGCTGGTGCATCGTCGTGAAGAAATGCGCGCCTCCAAAATTATGCAGGACCGCGCTCGTGCGAACACCAAAATCGAATGGGCACTGAATCGTACTCCTGTAGAAGTGATTGCTGACGACAACGGGGTAACTGGCTTGAAGGTATTGAATAATGAAACAGGTAAAGAGGAAATTATTACGGTTAGCGGCGTATTCGTGGCAATTGGTCACCATCCGAACACAGGCTTCCTCGAGGGCCAAATTACAACCGATGCGAACGGTTATATCGTCGTAAATCCTGGTACTTCCGAAACGAACGTACCTGGGGTATTCGCTTGTGGCGACGTACAGGATACACGCTACAGACAAGCGATTACAGCAGCAGGCAGCGGCTGCATGGCCGCTATGGATAGCGAGAAATACATCGAAAGTCTGGAGCACAGCGCACTGGCCCTGTAATATTTCGTACAAGTATGAATATATATATGTTTTATAACAATAATTGATGAGGTGATATTTCATGGAAAAAGCGATTGTATACACATCCACAAACTGCCCGCATTGCCGTCAAGTGAAAAGTTATTTGAATGAGAAAGGTGTAGAGTACGAGGAACGCAACATCGAAACCAATGATGCCTTCGCTCAAGAAGTTTGGGACATGGGCATTCGCGCCGTACCGTTGACCCTAATCGGAGAAGAACGTATTTCCGGCATGAACAAAACCAAGTTTGAAAAAGTATTGAACGCTTAATCAGCTTCACAGCGGATTCACAAATTGTCATATGATTTCAATAAGGCCCTCGTCGCAGGTACAGACTGCGATGGGGGCCTTATTGCTAATTTTAAACGAACAACAAAAATTAAGTTGCAAAGCAGTCGTCGCCCTTTGCCCTGCGGAGCTACGGTTAGGGAGAACATTGTCGAAAAGTGTTGCATCTGTAGATGATCGGTGCTATATTTTAATTGTAAGCGCTTAAAACCCGGGTTGCTTTATGTAAAAGTTCATCACTGTACAATTAACAATCAATCAGTACCTCTTAATTAATTAAATAGTAGATTATCCAATACAGGCGTGTTACTGTTCGGCAGGCAAGACCTAGATTGGGTAGGATATTTTTCCCTACCCTTTTTAGGTCTTTTTTTGTTCCCTATTTTAAGAAGGAAGGTGTAACTCATGAATTACAAAGATATCGCACAAGCCATTTTTAATAAAGTGGGCGGGAACGATAATATTAACAGTGTCATTCATTGCTCTACTCGCTTGAGAATGACGCTTCGTAAGCCGGAATTGGCACAAACAGATGAAATTAAAGGCTTGGACGGGGTTATGGGAGCCGTGAATAGCGGTGGACAATATCAGGTCATCATAGGGAATGATGTAGGCTATGTCTACAATGAGCTGGTCAAATTGCTGGACCCGGATAAATCGCTCTCGGATGAAGCCGAAAAAGTGAAGGCAGACCGAAGCCTTAAGGGATTGTTTAATACCTTTGCGAGCATGATCGCAGGTATTTTCCAGCCCATTATCCCGGCCATTGCCGCTTCCGGGATGCTAAAAGCATTGCTCTTGCTGTGTACAGTAACCGGAATCATGAGCAAGGAAAGCCAAACGTACACGGTTTTAAGTGTGATCGCGGATGCGGCATTTTATTTTCTGCCTATGCTGCTGGCTTTCTCCAGCGCACAGAAATTCAAGACCAATCCATTCGTATCCGTACTCCTTGGGGGCGTGCTGCTTCATCCTAACTTAATTAGTTTGTTAGGTGGTGAGAAGGCAGTCACATTTGCGGGCTTGCCCGTTGCTTCGGTACAGTACGCCACCTCGGTTATTCCCATTATTTTGACTATATGGTTCATGTCCTATATTGAGAAATTTGCTGATAAAATCTCTCCTGGACCTGTGAAAATATTTCTAAAACCATTAATCGTTATTCTGATTGTTGCGCCTGTCGCTCTTATTGCTTTAGGACCGCTGGGGACGTATCTGGGCTTAGGGATGTCAAACGGTGTATTCTGGATTCAGGAAAGAATTGGCTGGCTTACGGTAGTGTTGATGTCTATCGTGATGCCGCTCATCGTCATGTTTGGCATGCACAAAGTATTTTACCCTATTATATTTGCTTCGCTGGCTTCGCCAGGATATGAAACATTGGTACTGATTGCCATGCTGGCTTCCAATATGGCACAGGGCGCTGGTGCGTTTGCCGTCTCGCTGAAAACAAAAGATCCCAAGTTCAAACAAATTGCTTTATCCGCAGGGATTTCAGGGGTATTCGGAATTACGGAGCCTGCCTTGTACGGTGTGCATTTACGCCTGAAAAAAACACTGTTCGCCTGCATGATTGGAGCTGGTGTTGCCGGATTGTTTGCCGGACTTGTGAATCTAAAAGCTTATGCCGCTGTCGGTCCTGGTTTTGCATCCCTGCCGATGTTTATCAGTGAAGATCACTCCAACCTGGTGTATGCGCTCATTACGATGGCCATTTCGATCGTTGTGACGTTTATAGCAGTATATGTGATCGGATTTCAAGATACGGTTACCGAACCGGTTAAAACAGAATCACGTCCCGAGCCTGCTCAAGCACAAGGTAAGAGCATCAAGTCCAAAATCGTTATTTTTGCACCTATGGAGGGCAGCGTTGTTCCCTTGCAGCAGGTACAAGATGAAGCGTTCTCTCAGGAAGCCATGGGCAAAGGGATTGCGATTCAACCAAGTAGCGGAAAAGTGGTTGCACCTTTTGACGGCACGGTAGCCAACGTATTCCGCACCAAGCATTCCATCGGCTTAAAATCGGTTGAAGGCGTAGAACTGCTCATTCATATTGGTTTGGATACCGTTAAGCTGAAGGGCCAGCATTTTACGGTGCATGTGCAAGAAGGTGACGTCATTAAGCATGGACAGCTTCTGATTGAATTCGAGCTTGAAGCCATACAAAAGGCGGGGTACGATACGATAACTCCAATTATTGTGACCAATACGCCGGACTATCTGGAAATCATGAGTCATGAAAGTTCAGAAAAAACAGGGCCGGAGAAGCCGCTGATTACTGTACTTTAACAGTGTGTCTGTTGGGGGAATCAAGCCTGGAAAGTGAGAGGTCGTTGGATATGAAAGTAATAAAAGTTCTCAATACGAGTATTGTGCTTGCCAAACGTGAGGATCACAAAGAGATTATCGTGATGGGGAAAGGGATCGGCTTTAAAAGCAAACCTGGCGATTTCGTCGATGAGAACGAGATTGAAAAGATATATGTTCTTGAAAATGAAAGTATGTCTTCCGATTTAACAGCCTTAATGAAAGATACGCCCAAGGAGTATTTGATTATGGCAGATGAAATCATATCTTATGCTAAAAACACGCTATCCAGTCACTTGAATGAGCACCTGTATGTATCCCTGACAGACCATCTGTATATGGCCACCAAACGGTTTAAAGATAACATGACCATTCAGAACCGGATGCTGTGGGAGGTCAAAAAATTTTATCCGGAGGAATTTGGCATTGGCCTGTATGCGCTCGCTTTGATTGAAAAGCGAATCGGTCTCAAACTGCCTGAAGAGGAAGCGGCGAATATTGCCTTTCATTTAGTTAACGCTCAACAGACCGATAACAATATGAACCAGGTTTTATTGATGACCAATACGGTCAAAGACATTTTGAACATCATTAAAATTCATTACCAAATCGAACTGGATACCCACAGCATCAACTATTCACGGTTTTTAACGCACCTTCAATTTTTTGTTCAGAGATTACTTGAACATAAAATGCTGGATTCTCAAGACCAGGAATTAATGAGCCAGATTGTGAACAAGTATCCAGAAGAAGAGAAATGCGCGTTAACGATTCAACAGTATATTGAGGCCAAATTTGAGCTTTCTATTCCTGACGAAGAACTAATGTACCTGATTATTCACTTAAAACGAGTCATGAGCAGAAATTAAAGAGGAGGAGTTAGAGATGACAGAGATCAAAAGAACATTTCCGAAGGGCTTTTTATGGGGAGGGGCGGTAGCCGCAAATCAGGTAGAGGGAGCCTGGAATGTTGATGGTAAAGGGATATCTACAGCAGATATGGCTATTTACAAAAGGAATGTTAGCAAAAGTGATTACAAAAAACACAATTCAATGACCGAGGAACATATCCAAAAGGCGATGCAGGACACATCAGATCATGATTATCCCAAACGCCAAGGAATTGATTTCTATCACCGCTATCATGAAGATTTAGCCTTGTTTGGTGAAATGGGCTTTAAAACGCTGCGGGTATCTATTGCATGGACGCGTATTTTTCCAAACGGAGATGAGGACAAGCCTAACGAGGCTGGATTGCAATTTTATGATCGGTTGTTTGATGAAATGCATAAAAATGGGATTGAGCCGCTTGTCACCCTGTCTCACTACGAAATGCCGATGTATCTTGTCAATCATTACGGGGGCTGGACCCAACGGAAGGTTGTAGATTTCTTTATTCATTTTTGTAAAACCGTGTTTACAAGATACAAAAATAAAGTAAAGCACTGGATCACTTTTAATGAAATAGATAGTATCGTTCGACATCCGTTTACGAGCGGTGGGATTATACCGGAACGCTTTGAAAATGTAGAACAGGCTGTTTATCAGGGGTTGCATCATCAATTTGTGGCTAGTGCTTTGGCTGTGAAATACTGTCACGAAATGGTTCCCGGCTCGAAAATCGGCTGTATGTTAACCCGGCTGACGACGTACCCGCACACCTGTAATCCGCAGGATATTCTTGCAGCGTTTAAAGCGAATCAGTTTAACTATTTTTTCACAGATGTACAGGTTCGTGGCGCGTATCCGCATTATATGAAACGCTTCTTCCATGAAAAGGGGATCGTGATTGAAAAGCTTGAGGGCGACGATGAAATTTTAAAAACGCATCCGGTGGATTTCATTTCCTTTAGCTACTATATGTCGCTGGTTGCCAGTGCAGATAGTGAAGGCATGGAAAAAGTCAGTGGGAATACGATTGGCGGCGTTAAAAATCCTTATCTGGAGACGAGTGATTGGGGCTGGCAGATTGACCCGGTCGGCTTGAGACTTTCCCTGAATGAGCTGTATAGCCGCTATGAAGTGCCGCTGTTTGTTGTAGAAAATGGTTTGGGAGCGTACGATCAGGTGGAGGAAGACGGCAGCATTCAGGATGATTACCGGATTGATTACTTCCGTGCTCATTTTGAACAAATGCATGAAGCCATTCTGGACGGGGTTGAGCTGATGGGTTATACCAGTTGGGGGGCTATCGATTTGGTCAGCTATTCCTCATCTGAAATGGAAAAAAGATACGGATTTATATATGTGGACAAAGACAATGACGGTAACGGAACGCTTGAAAGAAAACGAAAAAAAAGCTTCTACTGGTATAAAGATGTTATCTCCAATAACGGTTTGTAAGAAATAAATGGGCGTATAGGAACTTTAATGTTCCTGTACGCCTTTTTTTTACAGAGATACCCGTACACGCCCGAGAAAAGGGGCTGTCGCTGCATAGGCAGCGCCTAACATGGTCGAACGGCTGCCAAGCGTGGAAAAACGGATTTGCAGCTGCCGACGGTGATAGGGCAAGGCACGTTCATCAATCACCTCACGCATACTCTGTTCCAGCCATGGTCTGGCTTCCGCCAGTGGACCGCCGATGATAAGCATTCCGGGGTTGAGGCTGTTCACAATGTTGGTAATGCCCACGCCCAAATATCGCCCGATATCACGAAAGACGCTTAACGTATTCGTGTCACCTTGCAGGGCAAACGGCAGTAATTCCGCTGTACTGTGTGTGGACAGCTTGAAAGTGGATGCCGCATACGCCTTCTCCGAAGCATACAGCTCCCAGCAGCCCCGGCTACCGCAGGAGCAGAGCCGCCCGTTCCAATCAATGGACATATGACCTGTCTCTCCGGCGTACCCCCAAGCTCCTTGATACGGCTTGCCGTCAATGATAATCCCGGCCCCAATCCCGGACCCTGCACTGATGTAGACCAGATCCCGTACCAGTTGCCGGTGATCGCTGTCCATACCATAGTACAGCTCGCCCTGTGCGCCGACGTTGGCCTCGTTATCCACCACCACGGGCACGGGAAGGCCAAGCTCTTCCTCAAGCTGTTGCCGCAACGGGACCTCTTCCCAGCCCAGATTGGGTGCGAATAAAACAGTTCCCGATTCATCCACCATACCCGGCACCCCTAGCCCAATACCGACGATACCGTGAGGGGAGGGAGGGGCTGTCTGCATAAGCTCCTGAACCAGCTTTTGAATCTGCTCCATTACAAAAGCAGGATCATGCTGCGCAAGGGGGAAGGTAAGCTCTGTTTCAATGGTTCCTGCCAAATCGGTCAGAGCACCCTTGATATACTGCACGCTGACCTCGATGCCGAGAACAAAGCCCGCACGGCTGTTAAACAGCAGCATTAAAGGCTTACGACCGCCACTGGATTCACCTAATCCCGTTTCATATACAAGCCCGTCGGTGATCAGCTCCGCCACCAGGTTGGAAACGGTAGCCTTATTTAACCCGGTTTGACTGGATAATTGTGCCCGGGATAGTGGAGCATGGAGGCGAATACGCTCCAGCACAATGGATTTATTCAGCTTTTTGACAAGCGCCTGATCGCCAGTGACATTCATGATCTTTTCACTTCCTGTTGGTGTAATTCCCAATAGTATATCATAAAAACAAACTTAGTTTAAGCAATAGACAAAGTCTTTTGGCTGTGCTAGAATCTTTTTTGTAAACGTTTACTATAAAGATTGCTATAACGGTTACCACAAAGGAGGAACTTATTAATGGCTTATTTCGAGCAGGTATCTAAAATTAATTTTGAGGGCAAGCAATCCAATAATCCTTTTGCGTTCAAATTTTATAATCCACAGGAAGTTGTGGCTGGGAAAACGATGGAGGAGCATTTGCGTTTTAGTATGGCTTATTGGCATACACTCGTTGCAGGTGGATCTGATCCATTTGGGGTAGAGACGGCGGAGCGCCCGTGGTCCAAGTTTACCGGACTAGATTTGGCGAAGGCTCGTGTGGAAGCTGCTTTTGAGCTGCTGGATAAGCTGAACCTGCCTTATTTTGCTTTTCATGATGTGGATATTGCTCCGGAAGGCGCGACGCTCAAGGAATTTTACAGCAACCTGGATACCATCGTGGATTTGATTGAAGAGCATATGAAGGCAACGGGTAAAAAGCTGCTGTGGAACACGGCGAATATGTTCAGCCATCCTCGTTATTTGCATGGAGCGGCGACGACCAGCAATGCAGATGTATATGCACATGCTGCCGCCCAGATTAAAAAAGGGTTGGAAGTGGGCAAACGTCTGGGCGCGGACAACTATGTGTTCTGGGGAGGCCGTGAAGGCTACGATACGCTGCTGAATACAGATTTGAAGCTGGAGCAGGACAATTTGGGACGGATGTTCCATCTGGCCGTAGACTATGCGCGGGAGATTGGCTTTGACGCTCAGTTCCTGATCGAACCGAAGCCGAAGGAGCCAACCAAGCACCAGTATGATTTTGATGCGGCAACGACGATTGCTTTCCTACAAAAATATGATCTGGATCAGCATTTCAAGCTCAATCTGGAGGCTAACCATGCGACTTTGGCGGGGCATACGTTTGATCACGAGCTGCGTGTGGCGCGGATTAACGGTATGCTGGGATCATTGGATGCAAACCAGGGAGACTTGCTGCTGGGCTGGGATACGGACGAATTCCCGGTTGATCTGTATGATGCAACTCTGACCATGTATGAAGTCCTGCAAAATGACGGCTTGGGTCGCGGCGGTATCAACTTTGATGCTAAGGTGCGTAGAGCATCATTTGAGCCAGAGGATCTGTTCCTCGCACACATCGCAGGTATGGATACGTATGCGAAAGGATTGAAAGTAGCTGCTAAACTGATCGAGGATCGCGTGTTCGAGGACTTTATTGAGAAGCGCTATAGCAGCTTTAAAGAAGGCATTGGAGCAGACATCGTATCCGGTAAAGCAACGCTTGCTTCTTTGGCTGAATATGCACTGGCGAACGAAGCACCACGCAAAAACGTATCCGGTCGTCAGGAGTATCTGAAAGCGACATTAAATCAATACATTTTGGCGGATTAATGCCAGAACCTATACATGAGACAGCGTCTAAATGGTAACAGGAAAGGAGGAATTTCGATGCAGGATAAGCAGAAACAGGAGCAGGAGCACTATGTTATCGGCGTGGACCTGGGTACCAGCGCGGTCAAAACGGTGCTGGTCAACCGCAAGGGACAGGTAGCTTATGAAACCTCCCAGTCTTATCCGCTCCATCAGCCAAAGGCAGGGTATAGTGAGCAGCATCCCGAGGATTGGGTCGGCGGCACGTTAACAGCACTGAAGCAGCTCGTGGAAAAAGCCGAAATCGGCGGGGCAGATGCCGTGGACGGCATTAGCTTTTCGGGGCAGATGCATGGGCTTGTGCTGACCGACAAGGAAGGGCAAGTGCTGCGTCCGGCCATCCTGTGGAATGACACGCGCACAACGGCACAATGTCGCCGTATTGAAGAACAGCTCGGGCCGGAGCTGCTAAGTATCGCGCGTAACCGCGCGCTGGAAGGCTTTACGCTGCCCAAGCTGCTGTGGGTGCAGGAGCATGAGCCGGATGTGCTGGCTGGTGCAGCCCATTTTATGCTGCCGAAGGATTATGTGCGGTATCGCCTGACGGGAGAACTGGCAACGGAGTATTCGGATGCGGCGGGCACGCTGCTGCTGGATGTCGCCCAAAAGCAGTGGAGCCAAGAGATCGCCGCTGCGTTTGAATTGCCGTTGTCGCTGTTTCCACCGCTGGTGGAATCCTTTGACCAGACGGGTACGCTGCTGCCGGAGATTGCGGAGCAGACCGGACTTTCTCCTGCAACGAAGGTGTATGCAGGTGGCGCGGATAACGCATGTGGTGCGATTGGCGCTGGTATTTTGAGCGAAGGACGCACTTTATGCAGCATCGGCACATCGGGTGTTGTACTTTCCTATGAGGAACGTAAAGACATTGATGTGCAGGGTAGGGCGCATTTTTTTAATCATAGTGAGCAGGACGCTTATTATATCATGGGTGTTACACTCGCAGCCGGCTACAGCCTGACTTGGTTTAAGGATACCTTTGCACCGGAGCATTCCTTTGATGCGCTGTTGGAAGGCGTGGACTCGATTGAGCCGGGTAGCCGTGGGCTGCTGTTCACGCCATATATCGTGGGTGAACGTACCCCTCACCCGGATGCAACCATTCGAGGCAGCTTTATCGGGATGGATGCGGGACATAAGCTCGCGCATTTTACACGGGCGGTGCTGGAGGGAATTACGTTCTCGCTCAAGGAATCCATTGATATTCTCAGAGGAACAGGCAAGACGGTGAAGGAAGTCATCTCCATCGGCGGTGGGGCGCGTAACGAGGCGTGGCTGCAAATGCAGGCAGATATTTTTAACGCGGATATCATCAAGCTGGAGAGTGAGCAGGGACCTGCCTTGGGAGCTGCCATGCTGGCTGCATACGGCAGCGGCTGGTTTGCATCGCTGCAAGCGTGCGCGGAATCTTTTCTCCGTGAAGCAGCCAGATATTCGCCGAACCCGGAACGTGTGGCACGGTATGAAGGCTTATACGAGTTATATCGTGAAGTTTACCTGCACACGCGGGAGCTAAATGAACGTTTGGCGGAATATCGCTGAATACGATGAGTTTGAGAGTAAATGAAGGGAATCAAGATTACGATCTGCTTGTGTAACAATCATTCATACAAATATTCCTAATTTTAATATGAAATGAAGAAGCGGATTCGGGTGCAGGATAGACCCGAATCCGCTTTTTCATTTTGAACGTAACTTTCTTTTAAAAACCTCCTATTCTTTTCAGAATGGGGGGGCTTTTTAATTTTTATTGAAAAAGAAACCGTTTACTTTAAAAGCATAACGGTATAGAATAAATTCGTACCAATGAATTTAGATTATAATAATAAATATGGAGGTTATGTAATGCCTACTAACGATGTGGAAGAATTGCAAATGAGAGTCTTCGGCTTGATATCCGGCGCAGGAGAGGCCAAATCTAACTTTTATGAAGCACTAGAGATGGCTCGCCTTGGTAAATACGATGAAGCGGAACAATGCAAGAAGAATGGTCAACAAGCTTTGAAGCAAGCCCATAGAGTACAGACGGACTTAATTACAGAAGAAGCCAGCGGCACCAAGACTGAGGTCGGAATCTTAATGGTGCATGCCCAGGATCATCTGATGAACACGATTTTGGTGAAGGAATTGCTCGATCAACTGATTACGATGCAAAAAGAAATCAACGTACTTAAACAACAATTGGGGGTTGTGAAGCATGGTTAAAATCGGATTGTTCTGTTCGGCTGGAATGTCTACCAGTATGTTGGTGAGCAAGATGAAGAACGAAGCAAAGGCTAAGGGAATTGATGCGGAGATCAACGCCTATCCGGAATCTGAGCTGGAGCAGGTTGTAGATTCGATTGATGTTGCGCTGCTCGGACCGCAGGTCAAATTCCTGTTAAAGAAAGCCGAAGCGATATGCGCTCCGAAGTCCATCCCTGTCGAAGTCATCAACCCCGTGGATTACGGTATGATGAACGGCGCTAAAGTATTAGAGCAAGCCCTGTCATTAGCGAGTAAATAGAAGTAAGGAGTGACTACATGAAATTTCCACATGACTTTCTGTTCGGCGCGGCATCCGCAGCTTATCAGATCGAAGGTGCCTGGAACGAAGATGGCAAAGGAATAACCAATTGGGACGCCTTTTCCAAGATTCCTGGCAAGACGTTCGAGAGTACCAACGGAGATGTTGCGATCGACCATTATCACAGATATCCGGAAGATATTAAGCTCATGGCGGACATGGGACTGGAATCGTATCGCTTCTCTGTCTCCTGGGCTCGAATCATTCCAGATGGAGATGGAGCGATTAATGAGAAAGGCATTCAATTCTACAACAACATTATTGACGAATGTCTGAAATACGGAATTGTACCCTTTGTTACGCTGTATCACTGGGATTTACCACAGGCCTTGGAAGACAAGGGCGGATGGGTTAACAAAGACATTGTGAACGCTTTCGCAAGGTACGCTGAGATCTGTTACACGGCTTTCGGGGACCGGGTGAAGCACTGGATTACCTTTAATGAGACGGTTGTCTTCTGTACTCTGGGATACTTGAACGGCGCACATCCTCCAGGGTATGTGAATGATGCGAAGAAATATTTTCAGGCGACACATCACGTATTCGTGGCTCATGCCAGAGCGATACAGATGTATAAAAGTTTGAAGCAATACGGCGAGATCGGCATTACGCATGTGTTCAATCCCGCCTACGGTGTAGATGAGAAGGAAGAAAACCAGCAAGCGGCGTTTCATGCAAACAACTATCAGACCTTCTGGTATTACGATCCCATTCTGAAGGGGGAATATCCCACATACGTGATTGACGCTCTGCGAGAAAAAGGGCTGACTCCTGACTGGAATGAAGAGGAACTTGCTCTGCTCAGAGAAATGGCCGGCAACAACGATTTCATCGGACTTAACTATTACCAGCCTGCACGTGTAACCAAGATGGATGAACCCGCTGAGTCCATAGCGATGGATCGCGATAAGTCCACAGGCAGGCCCGGTAACCCTTCCTTCGATGGCTATTACCGGACAGTCGTGATGGATGACAAGGTATATACCAAATGGGGCTGGGAGATTTCGGCTGAAGGATTTCTGCAGGGTCTTCGGATGATCAAGGGTCGTTACGGAGATGTGAAGCTTTACATTACGGAGAACGGACTGGGTGATGAAGATCCTATCATCGATGGTGAGATCGTCGATGTGCCGCGAATTAAATATATCGAGGAGCATCTAAGAGCCGTCAAGCTCGCGATCCAGGAAGGCATTAACCTCAAAGGTTATTATGCATGGTCCGTAATTGACCTGCTAAGTTGGCTCAACGGCTACAAGAAACAATATGGATTCATCTATGTAGACCATAAGAATAATCTGAAACGGCGCAAGAAACTGTCCTTTCATTGGTACAAACACATCATTGCAACACGGGGAGAAGAGCTATAAAGCTCTTTTCCCTCTCATGCAAGCATATCAATGTTCTTGCATCTTTATGTAAGGGTATTCTATGGATTGGGGATTCGGAGAGATGCTCTTACCATGGATGCAGGATTCTTATTATAGGTCGCATGATCAGCTTATCTTAGTACATCATATCGGAGGAATACTATATGAACAGACTCGAAAGACTTTTCGAGAAGCTAATGCCTGCATTCGCTAAATTTTCAAATTTCAAAGCTATTATTGCACTTAAAGACGGCTTCGTACTCACCATGCCGCTTACCCTGATCGGTTCCATCTTCATGTTGATTGCCAACTTGCCTATCAGCAACTGGAATGAGATCATGGCCGGATTCTTCGGACCGGACTGGGCAGCACCCCTGAATCAGGTCACAGGAGCTACCTTCGACATTATTGCTTTAATTGGTGTTTTTGGTATCGCTTACTCTTATGTGAAGAGTAATAATATCGAAGCGGTTCCTGCCGGAATCATCGGCATTATCTCTTTCCTGATTGTTACAAACTCCTTCGTACTCAGTGAGGCTGGTGATAAGATTGGCGGCGTCATTCCGAAGACTTGGACAGGCGGTCAAGGCATGATTACTTCCATTCTGGTAGGCCTAGCTGTAGGAGCCATTTATTCATGGTTCATGAAGAGAAACATTCGCATTAAACTGCCGGAAAGCGTACCTACTGGTGTATCCAATGCATTCTCCGCTCTCATTCCCGGCTTCGCTATTATGCTGTTATCTATGATTATGTACATCATTTGTGATCAGCTTCAAGGTGTATCCATGACCGAGATTATCTATCAAGTCCTACAAATTCCTATGCAAAATCTATCCGACACATTACCAGGTATCATTGTAATCATGGCGCTCATCTCCATCTTCTGGTGGTTTGGATTACATGGTCCGAATATCGTAATGGGCATTATGGCTCCCATCCTGACCTCCAATGCTCTGGCTAATCAGGCCGTTCTAGATGCAGGTCAAGCCCTAACAGTGGGGGAAAATGCCAAGATTGTTACGGTGCAAGTCGTCGATATTTATGCAAAATTCGGTGGAGCCGGCATAACCTTGGGCTTCATTTTTGCAGCTTTATTTGTAGCCAGATCGCAACAGGTCAAGCAGTTATCCAAGATGTCGCTTGTACCGGGTCTCTTCAACATCAATGAACCCATGATCTTCGGCCTTCCAATTGTGTTCAACCCGTTGATGCTGATCCCGTTTGTAACGGTTCCGGTGTTAGCTACACTGATGACTTATTTCTCCGTACTTACAGGTTTTGTCGCACCGTTCAACGCCGTTCAGGTCCCATGGACAACTCCGCCGTTCATTTCCGGATTCATTCTGTCTGGCTGGCAAGGTGTCGTACTACAACTCGCTATTCTCATCGTTGCCGTAGTCGTCTATTATCCGTTTGTTAAGATGCTGGATAAGGTTAGTGTGGCGCAAGAACAACCTACGACGGAGCAAGCTGTGTAACTTGATTTATAAGGATTCCTAATCTAACTTCAATAGAGGGATGGGGTTATCTTTACAATAGTTTTTAAAATCTATACTATATGTAGGGATAGCCTCATCTAAAACTCAATGAATGAAGATAGATATCGTTGTAATCAAAGATCGGCGCTGAGGGAAGGTAACGCATAATATGATTTTAAAATATAAAATGGTTGTAGAGCAGATGGAGCAAGAAATTTTGGACGGCAAATATGCACCTAATACCAAATTACCTACCGAAGAGGAACTGATGAAGAAGTTCGATGTCAGTCGCAATACCATTCGCAGAGCTATCGATATTCTGGCGGAGGACGGGTACATTTATCAGGTTCAGGGCAGCGGAATTTTTCTCAGGGAATTCTCCAGACCGGGCTGCATATCCATCAAAAATATGCTTGGCTTAACCAGAGAATTTGCACAAGATGAGCTAACCAGTACCCTGCTACAGTTGGACTTGCTTGAAGCAGATGACGAGCTCGCGGAGCAATTGAAATGTGCCGTGAACACAAAGGTATACTATGTTAAACGGGTAAGGAACCTTAATGGAATGCCGTTTGTCATCGAGGAATCTTATTTTAACAAGGACATTATCTTGTATCTGGACAAAGAAATTTGTAACCACTCCATCTACAATTATATCTCGCAAGATCTGAAGCTTAACGTTGGATTCACAGATAAGGTTATTTCGAGTGAGAAACTAGATGATTATGATGCATCGCTGCTCGACCTGCAACCCGGTGATCCTACATTAATCGTAGAAAATAAGGTGTTCTTAAATACGGGTGTGGTATTCAGCACTTCACGGGAAAAATATCGCTATGATAAAATCAAGTTGCTGTCATTAACTACCAAATAAATGAAGTGGAACCTGTATTGTCAACACTAAACTAGACAGCTTAATGGAAGCTAAAGTCCAGAAAAAAACTTGGCAACTTTCCCCTGTAATGTAGTAGGAAGTAGTTGCCAAGTTTTTTTGTCTACCCAAATGTTATGACTAGCCTTTGTGTATAGTAGTCGTCTTTCTATGTTGTTCATCCAGAGCACTTCCGGCACAGCCCGAGCACGATTTGCTCGAGGAGCATCCCGCACAGGCGCCTTGGCGGCTTTTTCGCAAAAAGCGCACTAACACCCACGCGCTATAACCGAGAATCACCAGTAAAATGATGATATTGATCATGCAATCCACTTCCTTCTATTTTCATAAGGCTCTAACTTAACCCCAACCTAATAATCTGCCACACTGATAGATCACAACGGCTATAATATACGCAACGGTCAAAGGATAGATCACCGAAAATGCGGTCCAGCGCCACGAAAGGGTTTCTTTACGAATGACCGCTACCGTAGCCAGACACGGCACATACAACAGAATGAACACCATGAAGCTAAAAGAGGCTAACGGCGTAAAGGCATGCCTTACTTGCATTTCTAGTCCCTGCATGTCCGGAACGTGGTAAATAATATTCATCGTCGATACCACAACCTCCTTGGCCATAAAGCCTGTGAGCAGGGATGCGCCTGCTTGCCAGGTACCGAAGCCGAGAGGGGCCAGTATGGGGGCGAACCATCCTCCAACAGTGGCAAGCAGGCTGTCATTCATTTCTGCGCCGAACCCCTGTGGGCCGAAATTGGACAAGAGCCAAATACCAACGGACCCTGCGAGAATAATGGTTCCAGCTTTGCGTACGAAGCCCTTGACCTTTTCCCACGTGCTGCGAAAAAGGGTAAGAGCTTGCGGCACACGATAAGGGGGAAGCTCTACGATGAAGAGGGAAGGCTCACCCGACAGAATGGATACTTTGGAAAAAATTTTGGCTAGTATGAGCGACACGGTGATTCCTAGCACGTACATCAGCATAATAATGCTTGCCGCATGTGTTGGGAAAAACACCCCCGCAAACAATGCATATACCGGCAGGCGGGCCGAACATGACATAAAGGGTACCAGCAACGTCGTAATGAGGCGCTCTCTGGGCTGTTCAATCGTACGTGCCGCCATAATCGCCGGAACATTACAGCCAAAGCCGATAATGAAGGGAATGAAGCTTTTCCCGTTCAAGCCGACAGCTTGCATGAGACGGTCCATTAATATCGTAACCCGTGCCATATACCCGGAGTCTTCAATCAGCGAAATAATCAGGAACAAAATAGCGATTTGAGGCAGAAAAACGAGCACGCCCCCAACTCCTGCCACGATACCGTCCACGATAAGACTCTGCGTAAAAGCGGACGCGTTCAAGTAAACGAGCAATTCAGTAATCCAACTGCTTAGTGTCCCTGAAAAAAATCCGTCCAGCATATCTGAAAGAACAGTACCCGCCCAATCGAAGGTGAACTTGAAGGTAGCGTACATCAGCAACAAAAAGATGGGAATCCCCAAATACCGATGTGTTAGCAGTGCGTCCAGCCTGTCTGTCAGACTGTGCGGCTTGAGTTTGGACGTGTCGAGCGCCTTTGTACACAGATCAGCGATCCACGCTGTACGTACAGAACGGATATGCTGAGCGGGAGTAGCCGAATAGCCTTCACGGAGAAGTTCTTTCTCGCAACGCTGGATCCGTTCAGTTACTTTTTCACGCTGTACCTTATTCGTCATCCATTCCATAACGACAGGATTGTTTTCCAGACACTGTAGAGCTGCCCACCGAGGGCTTGGCACAAGTGTATTCGTCAGCAAACTGCAAATATCTGTAATAGCAGCCTCGACGGCAGGGCCGTAATCCAACTGGAAGGAATTTGGCGCACGTCGTACCTCTCGAAGTGATGCGAGCATTTGCTTACTGCCGCTGCCCGTGCGTGCCACCATGGGAATGATGGGAACGTTCAATTGATCAGCCAGCAATTCCTTGTTCACTAGAAGGCCTGTGGCATCGGCTACGTCGGTCATGTTTAAGCCAAGTACGAGCGGACGGCCATATTCCAGCAGTTGTACAGTCAGGTACAGATTGCGCTGGAGCTGAGAGGCATCCACGATGTTAATCAGAGCCGCAGGCGGTTCTTCCAGCAAATAACGGGTAGCGATACCTTCATCCAGCGAAAGTGGAAGCAAGGAATAGGCACCTGGCAAATCCACCAAAACGGCAGACTTATCGCGCAGCAGGCCTGTTTTCTTTTCCACCGTAACCCCGGACCAGTTCCCTACCTCTGCATACGTACGAGTCAGCTTGTTGAATAATGAGGTTTTCCCCGTGTTGGGATTACCGAATAGAGCGATCATGTCCATGAAGGAACGACCTCCAGTTGTTTTACTTGACTTTGACGGAGGCCGACCAGTTGGCCGTTGCATTCAATAACAATGGGGCCGCCCAACAGACTGATTTTTTTTAACCGTATAATGGAACCTTCGTCAATACCCATGTCCGTTAAGCGTCGGCGCAATGAGGGGTGAAGAGAGGCAAGAGATTGCAACCTCACGGGTTGACCCGGTGGAGTACGAAGGAGCGAGATACATTCTGGCATGGTGCTCAGCCTTTCTAATGTAGAATGAGAATCAATATCATTTAGTTCCGATGCCAGTAACATATCATAAGGAGTGTCAGACTGCTGTGATAAAATTCTCTGTGAATGACATATGTGCCTGCTGTCACGTCTGTTATAAAGGCGGGTATGGTGTCGCAACCTGCCTCTGATTGGGCCCATACTCGTCTGTAACCGACAAAACTAGAGTGCTTGGGTTAGCTGCTTTTATGGTAAGATAGAGCTGTTTACAACTATGCTAAGAAGGGCAGGAACGCTCTGTATGAACAGAAAAATCGGGGTTAGGCTTATAAAATGCCTGGTGGCAGGTGCAGTACTGGCTGCGTTACTGCCGCATGCTGTGGAGTGGGGGAACAACGTATATGCTGCGTCGGTCAAGCCAGCTCCATCCGTATCGTCACAGCAGCTTCAGAATAAGCTATTACAGGCCATGGCTACGCGGAGTGAAACGCTGACCTTTACATATCAAGGGCGGGTGAACGGTCTTAAGCAGCAGCTACAGACAGCCATCAAACAGGCGATGGAGAGTGATCCGTATGTGAATTATACGATCAAAAGCTACGCATTCAGCTATACAGGCACAACCACGTCCGCCGAGGTTACGATCCGTCTGAGTTATCGGGAGACGAAGGAACAAACCGCATATGTGGACAGCACGGTTAAAGCTGTGTTGGGGGACATCATTACGAAGGGGATGACGGATCATGAGAAGGTGAAGGCCATTCATGACTGGATCGTGGTTCGTTTGAAATATGATGAAACGCAGCAAAAGTACACGGCATACGATGGCCTGAAAACCGGAAGCACGGTGTGTCAGGGCTATTCGTTGCTGGCCTACAAAATGCTGGAACGCTCTGGGATTACCAACCGGATTGTGGAGGGAAGAGCAGGTGGCCAGTTGCATGCATGGAATCTTGTTTTGCTGGATGGACATTGGTATCACATGGATACGACATGGGATGATCCGACCCCGGATCGTGGCAACGAGGTAAGCACTTCGTATTATCTATTGACTGATGCCGAAATGCGCAGGGATCACTCCTGGGTTAAACAGTACCCACAGGCGAACGCATCGTATCGACAAACATTGTCGGGGTTGATAGCGGCAGGAGGCTCCAAGGCTGCTGTGTATCAAAAGCTATACAATAACCTGGAATATCCGCTGCAAGACGGCAAGGGTCTGGTTAAATCATCCTCCGAAATCAAGGAGCAGGTTCGCAAAGAGATGAATAAGGGCGGGGCCACGCTTACCTTTGGCTATCAGGGGACAGAGCGAAGTCTCAAAGAAGATTTACAATCGTTGTATCAACTCGGGTTAAAAACCATCTCTTATCAGATCACGGATTTAGGCAGCACCGGAAATCTCCGTGTAACCCTGAAATGGACCTGATCATTTTGCTGCAATAGAAAAAGCTACATTCATAAGGGAGTATTTTATTCATATGCATAAGCGTTCCTTTACTTATCTGCTCGGCACGCAGACGATGTCGAATGCGGCAGATATTCTTTATATCATGGCGCTGGTTTCTCTGGTGTTTCATGAAACAGACTCGATCTTTTCCTCGGTTCTCGTTCCGTTGTTGCGAATGGGCGCACAGATGATCAGCGGCTTTTTAGCGCCGCTGATCCTGGCCCGGTTCCAGCTTCCATTTATTCTGTTCGTTTCCCAGTTTGGTCAACTGGCTTTCTTTGCGCTCCTGCTGGGGCATTTGTGGTCAGCGGGCACGAGCCCGGTATGGGTGCTTGTGTTTACACTGGTAGCAGCGATGTCCTTTCTGGACGGCTGGACCACACCTGCACGTAATGCACTGATTCCGCGCCTTGCGTCCGGGGAAGGGCTGATGCGGGCAAACAGTCTCGTATCGGTCAGTGATCAGACCGTGCAATTGGCTGGATGGGGGCTTAGCGGTGTACTGGTAGCCATGATGGGCTCGGAAAAAACACTGCTGGTGGCTTGTGGGCTATATTTGGTGGCCCTGATCTTTACCAGCTTAATCCGTGATCCGCTAGAGGGCAAAGCCCATTATTTACTGCAACCCGGAACTTGGGTGCAAAGCGGAGACGTACTGGCTTCAACCTCCCCCGCACAGTTGGAAGATACACTGTATGGCCCGGAGTCGGAGAGCCCGGCGTTACCTCCCAAGCGCAAAAAGGAAATACTGCGTGAAGGCTGGAGTCTTATCGGAGCCAGCCGAAGGCTCAAGGCTCTTATTTTTATGGATATGATCGACCTGCTGGGTGGTTCGGTTTGGGTAGGAGCTTTCACGCTTGCCTTCGCTCAGCAGGTGTTGCACAAAAGCGAGGCATGGTGGGGGTACATTAATGCGGCGTATTTTGCAGGCGCGATTGGCGGTGGGATCATTGTTCTCGCTTGTGTCAAGTATTTGCAGCGCAGATTGCTGCCCGCAATGCTGGCAGGGATGGCTTGCTACGGACTGCTGACCGCTTGGTATGCGCTTAACACATTACCGCCGTTGACGCTGCTTATCGTGCTGTTGATGGGATTGCCTGCGGAAATGTCCGTCGTATCCCGCCGCACGATGATGCAAATGAGCGTATCTGTGCACGATTTACCCAAGGTGCTGTCCGCACAGGCTACGCTGACGAGCATGACGTTTTGCATCTCGCTATTGCTGATGGGCTGGATTGCAGATCATCTGGGCATCGTTAATTTGTACTTGTTTTCTGCACTGCTGACGCTGATTGCTGTGATTTATGGCATCTTTAGCCGTCGTGCCTTGTCTATGTCTTTGACAGCTCCGGTTGCTTCTTCTTCCGAATAACAGAAAAAAAAGCCCGTCTCCACATATCAGGGAGAAGATGCGGATGAACCTGATCTGATCCATAGGACCGTTCATCCGCATTTCCACCTGTATATGCCCGGAGACGGGCTTTTTTGCTATTGTTTATTTACCGGAAGACGCATCCGGGTCCAAATCACACTCGTTTAGTGGAACGATTTTGGTACGCTTGATCCATTTGTAGCCGAGCCACAGAAGAAGGAACAGCGGCACACTCATGTACGTAGCGATCATTGTTTTCCAGTCAATGGCTTGCCCGGTAAAGGCATCGGCACCTTGCCCGATAATCACGATGATACACAGTGCGAAGGCAAACAAGGGACCAAACGGGAACCAGCGGGCTTTGTACGGAAGCTCACTCAGACTGCGACCCTGTGCTGTAAAGGCACGGCGGAAACGATAATGGCTGACAGCAATACCAACCCATGTAATAAATCCGCACATCCCGGAAGCATTCAGGAGCCAGTTGTAGACCACACCGTCCCCATACAGGGAGGCGAGGAATGCCAGCATACCGACAGCGGTTGTGATCAGCAGTGCATTCATAGGAATGCCGCGTCGATTGATATGTCCGAGGAAACGGGGGGCTTTACCTTCCCGTGCCAAAGCGTACAGTACACGTGTTGCCGCGTACATCCCGGAATTACCTGCCGACAATACGGAAGTCAAAATGACGGCGTTCATAACGGAGGCGGCAATCGCAAGCCCCGCTTTTTCAAATACCAGTGTGAACGGGCTGACCCCGATGTCACTGATATCTCCCCGCAGCAAATTCGGATTGGTGTACGGAATAATCAATCCAATGACGAGAATCGCCAGAATATAAAAGAACAGGATGCGCCAAAAGATTTGACGGATGGCGCGCGGCACATTTTCACGCGGATTTTCACTCTCTCCGGCGGCTACCCCGATCAGCTCCGTTCCCTGAAAGGAAAAGCCTGCGGCCATGAACACGCCCAATACGGCGAAAAATCCGCCGTGGAACGGGGCATCCCCCACAGTGAAGTTAGCGAAGCCAATCGCTGGACCTCCCATAATGCCGAAGATCATCAGCACACCAACGGCGAGAAAGATAACCACGGTCACAATTTTAATCATCGCGAACCAGTATTCGGATTCACCGTAACCTTTGACCGTCAGCGCGTTCAGCGCGAAGATCACGGCTAGAAATAACAAACTCCACCAGGCGGAGTGACTTTCGGGAAACCAGTATTTGATCAGTACGGTCGCTGCTGCCAATTCGGCGGCAATTGTCACGGCCCAGTTGTACCAGAAGTTCCAGCCCATGGCGAAACCAAAAGCCGGATCGACGAAGCGACCTGCGTAGGTATTAAAAGAGCCGGATTCAGGCATAAACGTAGCCAGTTCGCCGAGGCTGGTCATCAGGAAGTAAACCATGAGGCCGACCGCTGCATAAGCCAACAGGGCGCCTCCGGGACCGGCTTCTGCAACCGCGCCTCCACTGGCGAGGAACAGGCCCGTTCCGATGGAACCCCCGAGGGCGATCATCGTCATATGTCGGGCTTTGAGACTTTTCCGCAAGGTTGCGGCAGGTGATGCTTTGTGTTGCACGTTCAAACACTCCTTCATGAAATGGTATTTCATGTCAGGGCAAGAGCCAGAAGGAGGGGGATTACAAACGTCAAAAGACCGCAGGGAATACGCCTGCGGCCTTGTCTATGCATTCCGCACCATACCTTCTTCTATAACAAGATAGCTCAACACACGTGTCTGTGTTAGGACATCGCGTGACAGTTCTGCTCCTTTCGGTTAGCAGCCCCAGCATTCGGAGTATTTACAAAGAGTCAGCTCCGCATACTTCGGCGGGTGCACCTTTCCACAGGAATCACAGACGGCTCTTGGCGTCTCCTCCGGTGTACTGATTACATCCGCGACCTCTACCTCATCATAAAACAGGTTTGATGAGGTGTATGACATGATATGTTATTGTATAGCAAACTAAAGTATAGCGTACCTGTACATCTTCTGACAATCGACAATTTTTTGAAGGTCCATTCGTAAAATCATAAATCAAGAGTTGCGCTTGGCCATCTGCTGCCAAACCGTCCCTGCGGCTTGTTCGCCTGATTCAATGCGCTCCAGCGCCATTTTGGCCTGTAGACTGACCTCGAATTCGGGGTCATCTACAGCTTTCTCCAGCGCGTCACGCGCGTCCTCGGTGCCGACCTCGTACAAAAAACGGGCAGCCCGCCAGCGAACCAGCTTGCTGTTATCTGACAAGGCTCCGATCATAGCTCCGGTAGCTGCCGGGTCGCCGATATCCGACAGCGTATCGCCCGCCGTACGGCGTACGGCCGCTGAAGGATCGCGTAGCGCCTCGGACAGCAGCTCCATCGCCTCCGGTGTGCGCAGATCACCCAAATAGACGATCCCCAGCCGCCGTAGCTGCATTTTGTCGTCATGCAGCGCTTGGCGGATGAGTGGCAAATGCTCGGGCGTCGGCTCCAGCCGATCCAGCGCGGCGTAGCGGGTACGCCAATCCTTGTGCTGTAGGGCCTGCTCCAGCTCGGCATCGCTCCATTCGCGGCGTTCCTCCACGAATTCGCTGTTGTCCGCGCCGTGGGCAATCGCCTGCTGGATAATCTGCTCCAGCCGCTCCTGCGGGAAGGCTGCCTCCAGCTCCTGCTCCACCTCGCGCGCGATATCCGGCAGTTCTCCATAGCGGACGCCGTAATCGCTCAGCTTGCGCTCCTTGATCAGCGTCGCACTGGCTACCCGGGTTACGGCCTGCACGAAACGGTCGGACAAGGAAATCCGTTCCTCCTGCTGGCCCGCTTTGACCCGGATTTGCATCGGAATGCCCCGGAAAAATTGCACAAATACCTGTGCCTCACCAAATGCTTCCCCGGAGGTTTCCTCTGGCAAGTCCCAATTGGCGTCTGCACCTTCCTCGCCTAGCTGGTCGCGAACCTGACCCAGAATGGTGGACCAATCTGCGTTTCCTTTGCGATCAAGGGCTACAAAATCCGTCGTGTGAAACACGCTTTTAACTCCTTCAATGCCCAGCATACGCCGGATAAAGGGGGGAGCGGAGCGTTCATTAGCCCGTGTATATGTTCTGCGAATGCCCGCTTCCAGCCGCTCATCCAGATGCAGCATCATGGTGTTCGGACTGGGAGTTGGCTCGATAGATGTTATTTTCATAGCGCGGTACAGCCTCCTATTCAAAAGTTCTCCATATATAGCTTATCTGTATTGTACCTCATTCTATGAATGTCTCCAAAGAGGGAGTTCGTCATTTTGATGAAAACACAATGATAAATCTCACACTAATGAGGCTAAAAAGTAGCTACCCAGAACGATTCGACTGCACATGGCAATATCCAAATGGAATCCTGCCAAATTTATAGCGGCAGAATGGTTAAAAATAACAAAATTTAGCTAGACTAAGAGATATGTTCTCCCCATGCTCCAAACGACGAGTAAAGGAGGCGTTCCCATGTTCCGCAAGCAGGAAAGGACGCTCATTATTGTGTGTATTGTGATAGCGGCTATTATGCTGTACGCAGTCATTAAAAGCATAGCCCGCCTGACCCCCTAGATCGTAATCCGAAGGAATGCATGCAGGTGCTTTCTATTTAAAATGTGAAATGAAGGAGTGAGTACCATTTGTCTTCACTGGACCCCGTATTGCTAAGCCGGATGTTGACCGGAATTACCCTGTTTGTTCATATTGTATTTGCATCTATCGGTGTTGGTGTACCTTTGATGATTGCACTCGCGGAATGGCGCGGGCTGCGAACTGGTGATCCGCATTATACACTGCTGGCCCGACGGTGGGCGCGAGGGTTTGTCATCACTGTTGCCGTAGGTGTCGTTACAGGCACTGCGATTGGTCTGCAGCTCAGCTTGCTTTGGCCCACCTTTATGCGGGTGGCTGGACAAGCGATTGCGCTGCCCCTGTTTTTGGAGACGTTTGCTTTTTTCATCGAAGCTATATTCCTGGGCATCTACTTGTATACCTGGGATCGGTTTAAAAGCAAATATTTTCACCTGATGCTGCTCATCCCGGTAGCGATTGCCTCATCTGCATCAGCGGTTTTTATTACGACTGTGAACTCGTTCATGAACCAACCTCAAGGTTTTACACTCAAAAATGGAGTCATGACTGATATTCATCCCATCCAGGCCATGCTAAATCCGGCCACCCCGACCAAAGTTTCTCATGTACTGGCTTCTTCGTATACATTGAGCGCTGGGGTGCTGATGGGACTGGCTGCTTACAGCATGCTGCGGGGACGCAATCACCCTTATTTCAAAAAGGCACTGAAGCTGACTGCCACCTGTACCATTGTGTTTGCCATCAGTACAGTGATGATTGGAGACGCATCCGGTAAATTTCTGGCCAAATATCAGCCAGAGAAGCTGGCAGCCGCCGAATGGCATTTTGATACGATGACGCACGCGCCCTTCGTATATGGCGGATATATGGATAAGAACGGTGAAATCAAATATGCGCTGAAAGTGCCTTATGCACTTAGTGTGTTGGCAGGGAACCTGCCCAGTACGGAGGTCAAGGGCTTAAATGATTATCCCGTAGATCAGCGTCCGCCACTGTCTATCCATTATATGTTTGACCTCAAAATCACCACAGGGGTGCTGATTCTCGTCATTCCGCTGTTATATCTGATCCGCAAGCGTTTGCCAGGTCGCAAACCGTACCCCAGATGGCTACTGTTGGCGCTCATTCTGGTAGGGCCGATGGCGATGGTAGCTATTGAGCTCGGATGGATGTTTGCAGAGGTCGGTAGACAGCCGTGGATTTTACGCGGATATATGAAGGTGTCCGAAGCAGCAACCACTTCTACGAGTGTCGGGTGGATGCTGGTGTTGTTTGTTATTTTGTATCTGGTGCTGTGTTTCTCGGCCATTAAGGTACTCAGCAAGCTATTCCGCAATAAGGATGCGGTGGAAGAGATAAGGCAGCTGGGTATGGAAGGGGCTGAAGGGAAGTGAGCTATGAAATTGTCGGTATCGCCATTTTGTGGACCTTCCTGTTCGGTTATTTGATTGTGGCATCTATTGATTTTGGCGCAGGCTTTTTCAGCTTTTACAGTGTGCTGACAGGTCACCAGAACAAAATCCACAACATTATTCAACGGTATTTATCGCCGGTGTGGGAGGTAACGAACGTATTTCTCATTTTTTTCGTGGTAGGACTGAATGGTTTCTTCCCGGATGCGGCTTATTACTACGGCACAGCGCTGCTCGTTCCCGGCAGTATTGCAATTGTGCTTCTCGCGATCCGCGGGGTGTATTATGCGTACAATACGTATGGACATTCCGGTACAAATAATATCGTCTACATGGCATTGTACGGTGCGACAGGGCTGCTGATCCCGGCGGCGCTGTCGACGGTTCTCGCCATTTCGGAAGGCGGCATTATTGTGGAAGACAGCACAGGTGTTCATCTGCGATGGGGTGAGTTAATAAGCAACTCCTATACGTGGGCGGTTATTCTCCTGGCGCTGGTGAGTGTGCTGTATATCTCGGCGATGTTTTTGTCCTTTTATGCCAAAAGGGCAGGGGACAAGGTCGCTTTTGAAATCGTGCGCGGGTACGCGCTATTCTGGAGTGGTCCTACGATTGTGGCGAGTCTGCTCGCATTTTTTCAGATTAACAAACAAAATCCAGACCACTTTGCCAATATGCTGAACATGGCCTGGATGTTTGTCGCCTCCTTCGTCTGCTTTGTCGGAGCTGTTTATCTGGTATGGCGTCGTCGTCATCTCGGAACCTCATTTATTCTGGTTATGCTGCAATTTGCATTTGCCTGGTATGGCTATGGTCGCTCGCATCTGCCGTATGTTTTGTATCCCTACATTAATGTGCATCACAGCTTTACGAACTCCGTTATGGCATATGCATTGATTACGGCGTTTAGTGCGGGGCTGCTGGTGCTGATCCCGTCACTGATCCTGATCTTGAGACTGTTCCTGTTCGATGCGGATTATGTGCGAGGACAAGCGGGGAAGAAAGGGTGAGTACAAATGGCTGCTTTCGAGCATTTTACGATCATGTATGAGTCGCCTATTATTATTGTGGTGGCGATTGTGTTTCTGTTTATATACTCGGCACGCTTTAAAAATCCACAGGACTGACAGCAACATCTGAGATGGCCCTTCCTGATTGATGGGGAGGGTCCATTTTTGCATGTAAAAGGCGGATTGAATTATACTTTACATACACCAGCATGTTGCATCATTTGATGTTCACACTCGCGTGTAATATATAAATGAATTAATCCGTTTCGATCTCTTTGGAGAACGGGTCCGTCAGGGGAGGAGTTACATCATGCCCAAAGTTCGTTTTAACAACATGGATCATGTCAACACCGATAAAACACTCAAGCAATTCAGACAGTGGCGGCAGGAGCGCCGCAGCAAAACGAAGGATTATACGTTCGTTGTTCCGAACCATCCCCCGGAGCTGGAGTTTCTGCACAGTAACCGGGAAACGACGACGGCGACCTGGGTAGGGCATTCTACCTTTTTCATTCAGTATCTCGGACTGAACATCGTTACGGATCCGGTGTGGGCTGAGCGTATGGCTTTCGACAAAAGACTGGCTCCGCCCGGCATCCGCATTCAGGATGTACCGCCGTTGGACATCATTCTGCTGTCTCATTCGCATTATGATCATTTGCATATGGAATCGTTGCGCAAATTGTACCGTGCAGATACGCTGATGCTCGTACCTTCGGGGTTAAAGTCGAAAATGGTCCGCAAAGGCTTCCGTAACTGCCATGAGCTGAAATGGTGGGATCACTTTACGGTAGGCGGGGTGCGATTCACATTTGTTCCGGCCCAGCATTGGACGCGGCGTACGCCGTTTGATACGAATACTTCGCATTGGGGTGGATACGTGCTGCAAAGTGAGCAGCAGGTGATTGGCTCTGCCACGTCTGTCACAGAATCGCATACTCATTCTAATTCAGATACAGCAGTTGCACCGACGTTGTACTTTGTAGGAGATACCGGGTATTTCCGCGGCTTTAAGGAGGTTGGCGAGCGCTTTGACATTGACCTGACCTTTATGCCAATTGGTGCGTATGAGCCAGAATGGTTCATGACCTCGCAGCATGTGACACCGGAGGAGGCATTGCAAGGGTTTGTGGATTGTGGTGCGGATCAGATGATCCCGATGCATTACGGAGCTTTTAAGCTGGCGGATGATACGCCGAGAGAGGCGCTGGATCGTCTCGAAGCGGAGCGTGAACGCTTGGGCATCGCCAAGGAGCGCATTCATATACTGGGACACGGTGAGACGCTGAAAATTCAAAGCCGCTGTTCAACTACAATCTGAGGCTTCACATAAAAAGCGACTCTGCGGACAATGGTCTGCGGAGTCGCTTTTTATGGTTGTTTTGAATGGGTGAAAAGGTGCAGGCAGACAAGTCTGTCGCTGTGTTACAGGATTAAACCGCTTCGGTATCGTTCTCCAGAAAGGAATCGGAGTCGGCGTTGCTAATGGGATGACGCACGATTTTGACTTCATAGAACGTGATTTTATTATCTAAAATATAGTCCGGAATTTGGCGGTGGCTGTGTGATTCACGGAAAGCTTCGCTTTTGGTCCAGCCTTGGAAGTTCTCTTTTTCCTTCCAGCGTGTGCTGATCGTTACTTCATCATAATCTTTTGTGTTTTCAGTGAGCAGTACTTCCAGACCGAGGAAGCCTTCCATTTTCTCCACTTTACCTTCTTTGTTAAAGCGTTCGATGAGCAAATGGGCATTGCCCGGGGTGATTTTAGATGTATTTGTAACGATAACCATATTAAATTCCTCCTGAATGATGTGGTATGGTCGGTATAATGACCGGATAGCCATCCTCAAATTTGATCGTAGCGTTCATTTCATAAATGTCGCGAAGAAAAGCAGACGTCAAAATCTGACGGGGTTCGCCGGCAATGGCGATTCGTCCCCTTTTAAGCGCAATCATATGATGACAATAGGCCGCAGCTTGCTGCAAATCATGCAGTACCATAACAATCGTCAAGCCGGACTCGTGATTGATACGCCTCAGCATATCCATAACCTCAAATTGATGAGCGATATCCAGAAAAGTGGTAGGTTCATCGAGCAAAAGAATACCCGTTTGTTGGGCCAAAGCCATTGCAATTCGCGCTTTTTGTTGTTCACCTCCCGATAGAGTATGGAACATCCGATCCGCATAGGGCTTCATGCCTGTGATTTCTATGACATGGTCCACAATATACTGATCCTGTCCGGTATGCCGTGTCCTCAAGCCTTTGGCATGAGGGGATCTTCCGTAAGCGACCAGCTCACGAACCGTTAATAACGGCAGCATATCCTTCATTTGCGGCAGCATTGTAATCGTCTGGGCAAAATCGCGCCGCTTGTATTCCTGAACCGGCTTGCCCAGTACGGAAACCTGCCCCTGATCTTGCTTGAGCAGCCGTGTAATAATCCGCAAAAGCGTGGACTTGCCCGAACCGTTGGGCCCGACAATCGCGGTGAGCTGTCTGGCGGGTAAGGTAATGTTTACATCGTCCAGCTTGAAATACCCGCGCTGCAAGGAGATATGATCACCCTGAATGGCTGTCATCCGAAATTCCCCCGTTTCTTGAGCAGGATTAAGAAGAACGGCGCTCCGATGACGGCCAGCAAAATACCTACAGGCAGTTCAATCGGATCAAACCAGGACCGTGCCACCGTATCTGCCAGTACGACCAGTGTCCCGCCGCCCAGAATGGAAAGGGGAAGGAGGAAACGGTAATCCTCCCCGATCAGCAGTCGGATGACATGAGGAACAACCAGTCCTACAAAACCGATCAGCCCCGCTACACTGACTGCCGTACCGGCGAGCAGGGCAGAGAGCAAAATAATGAGCAGCCGCTGAAGCTCTACACGCTGTCCGAGCAGTTGCGCTGAATCGTCGCCCAACAGCAGCAAATTGGCAGGCTTGATCGCAAACAGGGAGGCGATTAAGCCGATGATGGCGTAAGGCGCCATGAACTCCAGATGATGCCAGCTTCGTCCGTTCAATCCGCCGGATAGCCAAGGCAGAACTGCTTGCACGCGGTCGCTGTACATGACCATCACGCCGTTGGTGAGCGCGCCCAGCAGTGCGTTGATCGCAACGCCAGCCAGCACGATTTTGACTGGAGAAGCCCCCCGGTCCCAAGCCAGCAGGTAAATGACAATAGCACTAAGAAAAGCTCCCAAAAAGGCCGTTACCGGAAGAAGATAACTGAGCTGCGGAAGCATGACCATCGTGATGACCGCAGCGAGTCCACCACCGGCCGATACGCCAATAATGCCGGGATCAGCCAAGGGATTTTTCATCACTCCCTGAAGAAGTGCCCCGGAAGCTGCCAGACAGGCTCCTACGAGCAGACCCACTAATACTCTGGGGAGCCGGAGATCCATCAGAATTGTGCGATATATTGAGTCATCGTTATACAGCAAAACCTGATTGATTTCTCGTAGTGGAATCGACACCGATCCGTAAGCCAGGCCGTACACGGATACGGCTAGCAGCAGGATCGGAAGCGTAATCCAGGCGATGGTGCGTCTTCTGGCGCGTTGTAGTTTGTTCATCGCTTATTTCGCCGGATACAGCTTTTGATGCATCAAATCCAGCGCTTTAGTAACCCGTGTGCCCGGATTTGTTCCGAACAGATCAGAGGGTAATACTTCAACCTGATTGTTTTTGACTGCCCGGATTCCGCTCCAAGCTGCATTTTCCTGCATTTCCTTTATAAAAGCGGCTTTGACCTCATCCGTATTGCCGTGGGTCATAATCAGGATGTAGTCAGGGTCGGCCTGTACGATGCGTTCCGTGTTTAGCTGCGCGTATTGCGGGAAATTTTGCAGGCCCGGAAAATCAGCAGCAATATTGGCACCGCCAGCCATTTCCAGAATATTTCCGCCTAATGAATTCGGCAACGCCGCCATATATGTGGCCGGGGCTCCGTAAACAAGCAGCACTCTAGGTTTGGAGGCAGAGGCTGTTTCCTTTTGTAATGTGGCTACCTGTTGGTCAATTTGCTGATTCAGCTTCACGGCCTGAGCCTGCTTTTGCAGTAATTGTCCGAAGAGTGTAATTTGCGATTGAATCTCTTTGACTGAATTGGCCCCTGTCAGCAGCAGTTGTGAACCAACACCTTCAATAGCTGGAATGTCTTTCTCATTCATAGGGTAATTGCCCAATACGATATCCGGTTTGAGCATCGTAATTTTCTCCAGATCGACTTCATGAGTAGAGCCTACTTGTTGAACGTTTTCAGCAGCAGGCACGACGGAAGGTCCATTCGAGTTGGGTCTACCAACGGCTGTCCCGCCCAAAGCATATATGATATCCAGATCGCCATTGCTGAGCGCAATGATATGTTGAGGGACACCTTGGAACGCCAACGTCCGTTTTGAAAAATCAGTAACCTGAATCTCTGCACCGCTTGTAGTGCCGGAAGTGGCAGATACAAATGCAGTGGCTGGTTTGTGATCTGCGGCCGGAGTACCATTACTGCATCCGGTAACTGCCAATAAAAGCGCTGCGGATGACCACAACACATAAGATTTCATGTCATTCCTCCTGCAATTTTAAGTTAAACAATAATGATAATCATTTTCATTTATACATAAGAGAATGATAATGAATATCAATAGGAATTGTCAATTGAAAAAACCAAAATTTTAAATAATTTTTTTACTGAAATGGAGTAGATGGGATTCATGGTATAGAGGAAGGTATCCTAAATTTTTCTTAAAAAATAGCATATATCAAGGGGTTATATACACGCAAATACATATTGACATTTTCGAAAAGTGTAAGATATATTGGTGATGGGTTCACTTGGTTTTGCGAATTTCTGGATGGGAAGGTGGGGAGGAAAAGCTCAAGAAGAGCTATTTTTTTAAAAATTCAATTGAGAATGATAATCAATTACTTATATTCTCGTGGGGAGGGACTGCTGTCAAAATGAAGAAGGGTTATTCTGCAATGATTGTTGTGTTTCTGCTGGTCAGTGTGCTGAGCTTTTGGCCAACTTCATCATCTGTGGTAGCCGCTACGGCTTCTACAAAATTGACGGATGGTACATACACGCTTAAATACAATATTCTCAAGGCCGAAAACGATTCTGTATCCATGGCTAATGACTATTTTGAGAAGCCAGCCAAGCTGTATGTGAAAAAAGGCCAAATGACCATGCAAATTAAGCTGAATCACAGCGAATGGACAACCGGGTTTAAAGTGGATTACAAAGGCAAAATCATCGACACAAAGGTCATTCACAAGGACACCAAAACCGATACCCGCACTGTACAATTTCCAATAACAACTGTGAACAGCCCGCTGATTTCAAAAATTCATGTTACCGTCCCTGCGTATAACTACGATCATGACTATACCATTCGCTTCGCTTTTGATTCCAAAAGTGTCAAAAAAGTAGCAGTTGTCCAGTCTACGAAATCAACGAAATCTTCTAAGAAGTAAATTCAAGCAATCTTATTGTTCATGAAATCAACATAAATTCAAGCATAAAAAATGGAGGAGTGTGTGTAAATATGAATATGGTAATGAATCACTTTGAGCAGTTTTCTTTCAAAAAGGTACTCGTTGCATTGATCATGACAGCGCTTGTTTTTGCAGTTATTGCTCCGTTCTCTGCTAAAGCGGCAGCAGTCGACGGCACGTATGCAGTAGACTATACCGTTCTGAAAGATCAAACGAATGAAACCTCCCGTCTGGATAGCTATTTGACGAAACCAGCTCAGGTTATTGTAGCTAATGGCAAAAATGTTGTTCGTTTGACTGTGAAAAGCAGCAATCTGATCACAACGTTCAAAGTGGAGCAAAACGGCGTACTGCAAGATGCGACTGTGGTAAGCACTGATACTGCCAACAACACTCGCGTAGTGGAATTCGAAGTTGCTGACCTGAATGCTAAAGTCAACGCTTACGCTGAAATCACCATTCCAGTCATTGGCTACACAGGCAAGTATGACGTACAACTGCAATTCGACGAAATCTAATCCACAATAAAACGTAGAAGGAGACTGAGAACATGAACATGATCATGAACCGTATGGATTTGAAAAAAGTAATGCTTACTGTATTGATGGCTGCTCTGGTATTTGTTGTACTAGCTCCGTTTTCTGCAAATAAAGCGAATGCGGCTTTGCCTAACGGTACGTATCAGTTACCTTATACGGTTTATAAAGATGGAACCACTGAAAAATCCTACATGGATACCAATGGTTATGTTAAAAAACCTGCTACTTTAATTGTTTCTAATGGTCAAAACAAAGTTAGAGTTGCTATTACGAAGAGTGCTTGGGTAACTGAGTTTAAAACACAACAAAACGGTCAATATGTGAATGCGACTGTGGTAAGCACATCAGGAGATACAAGAATAGTAGAGTTCCCTGTAAGTAGCTCGTCCCAAAAATTGAACGTTAAACTGCATGTAAGTGTGCCTAAAGAATACACTGGTGGTATTCCATACGATCATGATTATGTGGTTCAATTCCAATTTGACGACAGCGATATTTAAGTTTTTTTGTAAAAATATTGATTTGAACTGAATACTCATTTGGAGTTTCAAAGCTCCAAATGAGTATATTTTAAGTAGGGGGATACATCATTTTGAAAAGCCGATTCAACAAATATTTTACGACATTTGCCGCTATTATAATGTTGTTTTCTTTATTTTCCCCGTATGTACTGGCGGCGTCTGAGGATGAGTCATCTCAAACTAATCAGTCTAGCTCCAGCACTACAGTAACTAGTGCAACCTATGCTACCTATGAGGAAGCACCTAGCACATATACCGAACCTGCTAATGCCACAACGGCTACCTATGCTGATGGGGAATATCTTATCGACTACAAGCCTTTAAGAAAGACCTCTACTGGAAGCACTCGGGATTCGAGTTTTAAAACGAACTATACCTTCCCTGGGGATTTGACAATCCAAGATGGAAAATATCATTTTTCATTTAAGTTTGCGGAAGCTCAAGGTCTTTCGAAATTTTCAGTAGAACAAAACGGGGAAACGGTTCCCGCAAAAATAGAAGTAGATTCCGGAAAAACTTCGGGAACTGTAAGTTTCGATGTTTATGATTTTCATCAAAATGTAAATACGGAGTTTGGATTTAATAGCAGTTCTCCATGGTATGTAGATACCGATCCGGACTATTCGGTGAAGGAATGGATTGAGTTTGATCCTTCCAGTCTGAGATTTAAAAACTCAACGGAGAATCCAACCGTTCCACCAGTAACACCACCGGTAACGCCTCCTAGTGGAGGAGAAAAACTATCCGATTTGGACTTTTCCCTTTTGAAGGATGGAACGGATGAAAAGTCTACGATGGATGGGTATACAGAGAAACCGGGTGCTCTGATTAGGCGTGACGGTAAACAATATGCCCAATTTACATTGAAGAACAGTAAGCAGATTGATGGCTTCAAGGTAGAACAAAACGGAGTGTTAACTGACACTTCCGTAGTAAGTGAAGATCAAACTGCAAATACACGAATTATTGAATTTGAAGTCCAGGAACTGCCTGCCAAGCTGAACGCATGGGTAAGTATCAACTGGCCGGAGGTAAACTATGTAGGTACCTACAATGTAGATCTTCAGTTGGCTGCAGTACAGTCACCATCAACTTTGGCAGATGGAACATACTCCATTAACTTCAATGCTCTGCATGCTACCAAGGATCAAGCTTCGGCAATGGCGCAATATCTGTTGTCTCCGGCGACTTTGACGGTAACGAAGGGTCAATATGAGGCTTCTTTTACCATCAAAGACAGCACGACAGTGACGGAGTTCAAAACAGAGCAAAACGGAACGCTAACGGATGCAGATATTGTAAGTGAGGACAAGACAGCCAATACTCGCATTGTGAAATTCAAGGTAGCGGATTTGGACGCTATTCTGAATGCACAAGTACATGTAAGCACAAGTTTTCAAGGAACTGTGTATGAAATGGATCATAAGATCCGTCTCCAGTTCGACAAGAGTAGTATTACTGAAACGGGTACATCTCCTCCAGTAACGAGTTCTAATTTGAACTTCACCCTTTTGAAGGATGGAACAGATGAAAAGTCCATGATGGATGGATATACGGAAAAACCAGGCGTTTTGGTTGAACGTGATGGTAAGAAGTATGTTCGTTTCACCTTGAAAAACAGCAAGCAAATTGATGGCTTTAAAGTAGAACAAAAGGGAGTATTAGAGAATGTTACCACGATAAGTGAGGACAAAAATGCTAACACGCGCGTTGTTGAATTTGAAGTCAAAGAAGTGCCAGCCAAGCTGAATGCATGGGTTAGCATCAATTGGCCTGAATTGAACTACGTGCAGACGTATAATGTTGATCTTCAACTGGGTTCTGCAACCCCATCAGACTTGGCCGATGGAACGTATTCGATTAAGTTCGATACGCTTCATGCAACCAAGGAAGAAGCATCTTCGATGGCAAGATACCTGGTGTCTCCTGCAACATTGACGGTGCAAAAGGGTCAGTATGAAGCTTCCTTTACTGTTAAAGACAGCACTACAGTAACGAAGCTGAAAACAGAACAAAATGGAACTTTGATGGACACGGATATTGTGAGTGAGGATAAAGCAGCGAATACTCGCGTAGTGAAATTCAAAGTAGCCGATTTGGATGCCGTTTTGAATGCACAGGTGCATATCAGCACGAGTTTTAATGGAACTCCGTATGAAATGGATCATAATATCCGCCTTAAATTTGACAAAAGTAGCCTGCCGGGAACGGACAATGGTTCAAATCCGGTAACATCAAATCTGGACTTCACGCTGTTAAAAGATGGTTCAAGTGAAAAGTCCATGATGGATGGATATACTGAAAAACCAGGTACTCTGGTTGAACGTAGTGGCAAGAAATATGTACAGTTCACTTTGAAAAACAGCAAGCAAATTGATGGCTTCAAAGTAGAACAAAATGGAGTGTTGACCAACGCGATCGTAGTAAGAGAAGACAAAACGGCCAATACACGTGTGGTTGAGTTTGAAGTCAAAGAAGTGCCTGCCAAGCTGAACGCATGGGTAAGCATCAACTGGCCTGAATTGAACTATGTGAATACCTATGATGTCGATCTCCAGTTAGGAGCGGCAACAACCCCGGTTGACCCTGGAACGCCAGGTACGCCCGGAAAGGCCTTAGCTGATGGAACTTATTCAATCAACTTTGATGCGCTGCATGCTACCAAGGATCAAGCATCCGCGATGGCACGATACTTGGTGTCGCCGGCAACACTGACAGCGACTAAAGGCAAATATGAAGTGTCCATCCAGATCAAGGACAGTGCAACGATAACGAAGTTTAAAACCGAACAAAACGGAACGTTAACGGACGCAGGCACTGTGAGTGAGGATAAAGCAGCCGATACTCGCATTGTGAAGTTCTCAGTGGCAGATGTGGATACCATTTTAAACGCGCAAGTTCATGTAAGTACCAGCTACAACGGAACCATTTATGAAATGGATCATGCGATCCGCCTCAAATTCGACCGTAGCAGCATTGCGGTTAAAGGAACGGATGGCGGTACAACTCCTGGAGCTGAGAACGGCAGATACAGCATTGATTTCTCTGTACTCAAAAACGGAAGCAATGAAATATCTGTGATGGATGGCTATATGCAAAAACCAGCCACTCTATTGAAGCAATCCGGCAAAAATTTGATCCAGATCAAAATGGACAAGAGCAGCTGGATTAAAACGTTCAAGGTAAACGGTGCAGAGGCTCAGGTTATTGATCAATCGACCTCTGCAGATACAAGAACCGTCCAATTTGAAGTCGCAGATCTATCAGATAAAGTTACGGTTAATACACATGTCATTGTACCGGGTCTGGAATTGGGTGGCATCCCTTATGACCATGTATATGATGTACAGTATCAATTTGAGCCTGCTACCATTCGCAGCTTTGTCGAACCGTCCTCTACAGGGGCCCCAGATCCAATCGTTAAATTGGATTTTGACAAGCTCGTCAACGGTAAATATGTTTTGAAATTCAGCATTGTTTTGTCTGATGGAACAACAGGAGAGAATTCTCCGGCTCAACGCTTTATCACCAATGAACCAGCGCAATTAGTCGTGGAAGGCGACAAACGGTTTGTTGGTCTGAAGCTGCAAAACAGTAATGAAGTGAAGGCATTGCGCATTTGGGATAACGCAAGCGGAGGCTACAAAGACGCAGAAGTGACCCAGGAAGATGCAGCAAGTAATACCAAGAACGTTCGTTTTGGCGTAAGCGACTTTAAGAACTACGTAAAAGGACAACTGGTTGTTTACGAAGCTCCGAAGGTAGCGAGTGCTACTCCTATGGTCTTCAAAGCTGAGGATCGTGTAGAGAAGGTATACGATTTTGAATTCAAATTCGATACTAGCGATGTAACGTATTTCAACGATAAAAAGACGAGCGAAGTTGAAAAAGGGAAAAGCAATTTAGCGGATGGAGAGTATACAGCAAACTTCCGTTTGCTGGCGAACGGAACAGACAAGGAATCCCTTGTGGCTCCTTTTGTACAGAGTCTCGCGAAGCTGGTTGTGAAGAATGGCAAAGTGCAAGCACATCTGACCGTTACGGACAATCAGGCTCTGAAGTTGTTCCAAACGGATTTTGAAGGCCGTTATGCCAATCCAACCGTTGTGGGTTCCAACACGAAGGGTGACACGCGTACCATCGCTTTTGAAGTGCCTGATCTGGACAAAAAGTTGAGCGTGTACACACAGGTATATCTGCCTGAGAAATTCATTTTGAATGAAAAATTCGGCGGACAAATTCAATTTGACCGTGCATCGCTTAAAGGTGAAGGAGCAACTGCAACTACAACCGCTACTGAACCGACAGCAGCTTCTACGGACAAGGCAGTAGAACCGACTACACCTGTGGCTGAAACGAAACCTGTATTGGAGCAATCAGCTCAAACAGTCACTTCCAAAAAGCAATACACGATCAATTACAACGTATTTAAAGATAAAACGAGCGAAGCTTCCGTCATGGATGGATACCTCGATAAGCCTGCTACATTGATTGAAAAGGGAGACAAGCGTTATATTCAAGTTACTTTGAAAAATAGCTCTTGGATGCCTGTTCTTCAAGTAGAGCAGAACGGTAGCCTGAAAGATGTGGAGGTCATCTCGACATCTGGCGATACGCGTGTCGTTCAATTTGAAGTCGGGGACTTGTCTCAGAAAATCAGTGCCTACACCCACGTCATTGTGCCAGGATTGGTTCTTGGCGGCGTGCCGTATGATCACTGGTATACCGTTCAATTCAAATTTGACGAAGCGAGCCTGAAAGCAAAATAACATCAGGGCGCAGGAGCATCATACCTGCTTCAATAACAGAATAGCTTGTATGCAAGCAAGTCTTGGTGCCCTGGCATCAAGACTTGTCAGCATTTCATTACCCGAAAAGTTGAGGCTCATGCAGCTTCTATATTTTGAATTGAGGTGATTTGGCTTTCATGAAACGATATACAGCGTTGGTACAAGGGAAATCATTCTGCTTTTATATGCTGATGGGTCTGGTGTTTTTGTTGCTCGCCGGATGCTCGGGAGGAGCAACGGCTGGACAGAACGATAATGAAGGCGCAAAATCAGCAGCAACGTCCGGTGATAAAACACAGCCGCGTATTGTCGCTACAACGGTAGCCATTACGGAAATTACGGATGCGCTGGGTCTGGATTTGGCAGGCAAGCCGACAAGCATGAAGGTACTGCCTGACCGTTACAAGGATGTCCCTGATGTGGGTAATCCGATGAGTCCTGATATGGAAAAGGTGATGTCGTTGAAGCCGACGGACGTACTGTCGGTTACGACACTGAAATATGATTTGGAGCCTAAATTTAAAGATTTGAAAATCAATACCGAATTTATGAATTTTGAAAGTCTCGCGAATATGCAAAAAGAAATTCAAAAGCTGGGAGACACGTTTGACAAAGCCGAAAAGGCAAAGGAGATTAATGGAGCTTTGGATGCTAAAGTAGCCGAGATTCAACAAAAGATCAAAGGGAAGAAATCCCCTAAAGTATTGATCTTGCTGGGGGTACCGGGAAGCTATCTGGTGGCTACCGAGCATTCCTATATTGGGGATCTGGTTAAAATTGCAGGCGGGACGAACGTAGTCCAAGGTGAGAAGGTTGAATTTATTGCCCACAATACAGAAGCCTTGCAACAGTCCAATCCGGATATTATTTTGCGTGCTGCACATGGGATGCCGGATGAAGTGGTCAAAATGTTCGACGAAGAGTTCAAAACTAACGATATTTGGAAACATTTTAACGCTGTGAAAAACGGACACGTCTATGATCTGCCAGAGCCGCTGTTTGGAACAACAGGAAATTTGGCGGCAAACTCGGCGCTGGATGAGCTAGTAAAAATGTTGTATCCTTCGAATTAAAGGAAGCTGATGACATGTCGAAAAAAGGTTGGAGTTTTATCGTTGTAATCGCCTTGCTCATCGGTGTCATTCTCTATTCAGCGATGACAGGAAGTCTCAAGGTGAATTTGAGCCAATTGGTGACCGGATTGTGGACAGGTACGGATGATCAGGTCAATGTGGTCAAGGATCTGAGGCTACCGAGAATTATCGTATCTGTGATGGCGGGAGCCGCGCTTGCGGTGGCGGGTGTTTTGCTGCAAGCCGTGATGAAAAACCCGCTGGCTGATGCCGGGGTTATCGGTATTTCTTCGGGGGCGGCTCTGGTTTCGCTGATAGCCGTTACGATCTTTCCGGCGCTCTATTTCTGGATGCCCTTCTTTTCTTTTATTGGTGGTGCGCTGGCCTGCCTGATGGTTTACGGATTTTCATGGAAATCCGGCCTGCATCCGATTCGTCTGATCTTGATCGGGGTCGCTGTGAATGCGATTTTTTCGGGTCTGGGGCAGTCGTTTAATTATCGGGGGAGTTATGCGGTCACCAGTATTAATCAGGTTACAACCTCAACCTTGTCCATGAAAAAATGGGTCGATGTCGAGGTTATTGTGACCTATGGCGGGATTGGGCTGATTTTAGCTATGCTCGTGTTCTCCTGGTGCAACTTTTTGTCTTTGCAAGATAAAACGGCTAAAAACCTGGGATTCAATGTGACGCGTGCGCGGCTTTTGATCTCCGTCATTGCGGTGCTGCTTGCGGCAACGGCTACAGCCATTGCTGGAGTTATTGCCTTTATCGGCCTGCTCGTTCCGCATTGTGCTCGCTACTTGGTGGGTTCGGATCACAAATGGCTGATTCCGTTCTCTGCCTTATGCGGAGGGTTACTGCTACTGCTCGCGGATACACTGGGCCGGACGGTACTTGCTCCCAATGAAATTCCGGCTTCCATTATTATGGCCGTCATTGGCGGGCCGTTCCTGATATTCCTGATCAGAAAGGCGGATCGCACTTATGGACATTAAGGATATTACCTTTTCATATGACCGGAAAACGGATCGTCTTCACGCCATCAATGCTGTCATTGAGCCGGGACGGATTACGACCATCATTGGTCCCAACGGCTGTGGCAAATCGACGCTGCTTAGCGTCATGTCGAACAATGCGGCTCCCCGCCTGGGTCAAGTGATTTTGGACGGTAAAGAGATTGCCCACTACAAGCCCAAGGAGCTGGCCCGTCAACTGGCGGTGGTTCATCAGCAGAATGAGGCACCCTCTGACTTGACCGTAGAAAAGCTCGTCAGCTTCGGAAGACTCCCGCATAAGAACATGTTCACAGCGAGACGTGACGAGGACGAGCAGGCGGTCGAATGGGCGATAGCCTGTACGAATCTGGAGGAACGCAGAACACGCACGCTGGACCAGCTGTCCGGGGGAGAACGGCAGCGTGTATGGATTGCAATGGCCTTGGCACAACGGACACCGATTTTATTTTTGGATGAGCCGACCACCTATCTGGATATGTACTACCAGCTTGAAATTTTGGAACTCATACGGCAGTTAAATCACGAACACGGCCTGACGATCGTAATGGTGCTGCATGATATCAATCAGGCTATTCGTTATAGCGACGTTATGATTGCCATGAAGGAAGGGCGCATTATAACGAACGGTCCGCCCGCTAAGGTCGTCACATCCGACATGATTCAGGCAGTATACGGCGTGGAAGTAGTCGTAAGACATGACGCAGAGGCGGGAATGTATCTTATTCCGATAGGTGTGGGAGCTTCCGTACATTTACAAGCACAGGGAGTGTAGATACTGCCTGCTGAATGGCTCGTCTGTCTCCTGGTGGCATCGAATCTGGAAACAAGAAAAAATGGTTCTGGCCCACGTTTTTGTCAGGAGACAATCGTGGGGATGGAAGCATTTTTTATTTTATTTTTAGAATATCGACGGAGGTTCCAGGGTTGTTCGGTTGACACACGGTTCGATTCCGATCCGTTGTGTGTTATACTATTGCCGTCGGTAATTTTGTGATTAGCACTTTACTAATGATAAGGATGGTATGCTCATATGATCAGTACAAGCGGCGTAACGCTTCGTTATGGCAAACGCCCACTTTTTGAAGACGTAAATATCAAATTTACTCCTGGGAACTGCTACGGCCTGATTGGGGCCAATGGCGCGGGCAAATCTACCTTTTTGAAAATTCTTTCCGGCGAAATCGAAGCCAATTCAGGCGAGGTTCACATGACACCGGGTGAACGGATGGCAGTGCTCAAGCAGAACCATTACGAATACGATGAATTCCCGGTTCTGGAAACCGTTATTATGGGCCATACGCGTCTGTATGAAATCATGAAGGAAAAAGATTCGCTGTATGCTAAATCAGAATTCACAGAGGCAGACGGCCTGCGTGCCGGCGAGCTTGAAGGTGAATTTGCGGAGCTGAACGGATGGGATGCCGAGCCGGATGCGGCTTCATTGCTGATCGGTCTTGGTATCCCACGCGACCTGCATGACAAGAACATGTCTGAGCTGAGCGGTAATGACAAGGTACGTGTTTTGCTGGCTCAAGCGTTGTTTGGTCGTCCGAATAACTTGCTGCTCGATGAGCCTACCAACCATTTGGATCTGGAATCCATTCAATGGCTGGAAAATTTCTTGATGGACTATGAAGGCACCGTCATCGTCGTATCCCATGATCGTCACTTCCTGAACAAGGTATGTACACATATTGCGGATATTGATTTTGGGAAAATCCAGATGTACGTCGGCAACTACGACTTCTGGTATGAGTCCAGCCAGCTTGCGCTTGCCTTGACTCGTGATGCCAACAAGAAAAAGGAAGAGAAGATCAAGGAACTGCAAGCCTTTATTCAGCGCTTTTCCGCAAATGCTTCCAAGTCCAAACAGGCTACTTCACGTAAAAAACAATTGGATAAAATTACGCTGGACGATATTCGTCCGTCGAACCGTAAATATCCGTTCCTGAACTTCAAGCCCGAACGCGAAGCGGGCAAACAGTTGTTGACGGTAGACCGTCTCAGCAAATCCATTGAAGGCGAGCAAGTGCTGAATGAGTTCAGTCTGGTTGTGAACAAAGGCGATAAAATCGCGTTTGTCGGCCCGAACGGTTTGCCTAAATCAACGCTCTTTCAGGTATTGATGAACGAAACTGAAGCCGATAGCGGTGAATTCTCTTGGGGGATTACCACCACTCAGGCTTATTTCCCGAAAGACAATTCCACCTATTTTGAAGGTGTGGATATGAATCTCGTGGAATGGCTGCGCCAATATTCCAAGGACCAGGACGAAACGTTCCTGCGTGGGTTTCTGGGGCGTATGCTCTTCTCAGGTGAAGAAGCGCTCAAGAAAGCAAGCGTGCTGTCCGGGGGCGAGAAGGTTCGCTGTATGCTGGCCAAGATGATGCTCAATGGCGCCAATGTGCTGCTGCTGGATGAACCGACCAATCACTTGGATCTGGAATCCATTACAGCGCTGAACAATGGTCTGATCGACTTTGACGGTACCATATTATTCACATCGCATGACCATCAGTTCATTCAAACCATTGCAAACCGCATCGTGGAAATTACGCCGAACGGTGTAATCGACCGTACGATGAGCTATGATGAATACTTGGAAAACGATGAAATCACGAAATTGCGTGAAAGTATGTATCCGGTAGAAATCGTCTAAAACCAGCTAACCTTCAGTAAATCGATAAATAAAAAAGAGGAGCTCCTTCAGGCCATTTATGATGGCGGGGGAGACTCCTCTTTTTCGTTTGCGCCATTACCAATGGCTTACACCGCCAAGGCTACAGGGCTAAGATAATCCTGCCTGAGTCCGGTGCAGTTAGCCTAACGGGTTGGCTTATGATCCGCCTGTACGACGGCGTTGGTTGTTCGGCTTCTTCGTATTTTGGCTTTTCAGTGTTTTGGCGGAACCGCCTTGAAAGCCGCCCTGCTGTGAAGCGCCGGACTGCTGTTTTTTTTGTGCCAGCTTTTCCCGAATGGCATCTGCGAGATTAACTTTACGTGGTTCATTAGCATCGCTCATGAATAAATTCCTCCTGTTGCCGCCAAATTCATGTCAATCATGCTGGATTGAAGGAAAACGCGGCTGTGTCCCCATTTTATACGTTTTTAAAAGATGGGACAAGGGCGACAATGATAACATGACGACGGGGCGGGTGGGAAGAGGGAATGCCTATTTTTTGCATAAAGGAAAAAATGTTTTATACACCCCACAGGAATGGAGCTTGGCAATAATTTTTCGTTGTTCCTACAGCAATGCGGAGCGGAAAGACTGTTTCTCTAGACCCACACAAAGGACGTCTGCTATCCTAGAAATAGCCGTTATCCAAAGGCAAATGGTTATTTTTAGGGCAGCTATGCTGCTATTTTTATTTTTGGGTTGGCGCAGCATGGAATGGTATAAGTGTTTATCCTGACTTTTATGGTTCTCCCGTGACTATGATGGTGAGATCGTTCTGTCGGGAACTCTAATTTTGAAGGAGTGTTCCCGTTGTGGTGAATGTGTATGATGAAATACGAAAAGGTGAGCAAGGGGCATGGGTGAGCATTATCGCCTACCTTTTTCTGTCTGCCTTTAAGCTGATTAGCGGATATATATTTGCTTCCAGTGCGTTACTGGCCGATGGATTTAACAATGTCACTGATATTGTGGTGTCCATTGCCGTACTAATCGGTCTGCGAATATCTCAAAAACCGCCGGACTCCGACCATGCCTATGGACATTTTAGAGCGGAAACGATAGCGGCGTTGCTGGCATCCTTTATTATGACTGTCGTCGGTCTTCAGGTGCTTATTGACGGAATCGGAAGTATTTTCAGAGGGGGCAAGCAGACGCCTGATGTTACTTCCGCAGGAGTAGCGGTAATATGTGCAGTCATTATGCTGGGAGTATACATGTACAACAACAGACTGGCCCGGAAAATTAACAACAAGGCGTTACTGGCGGCAGCGAAGGATAACCTGTCAGATGCGCTCGTCAGTATCGGTGCAGCGGTTGGTATTATTGGTGCACAGTTTGGTTTGCCATGGCTGGATACGGTTGCGGCTATAGCGGTAGGATTTATAATCTGTAAAACGGCGTGGGATATTTTTAAGGACTCTACACACAGCCTGACGGATGGTTTTGATGAGCAGGAGCTGTCAGACTTACGTAGCACGATTGCTCATATACCCGGTGTAGAGGGGATTCGTGATGTCAAGGCACGGGTACACGGCAATCATGCTTTGGTGGATGTTGTTATAGAGGTGAACCCGCAACTCAGCCTGATTGAAGGACATCGGATCAGCGACCGGATTGAGGAACGCCTGCAAGAGGTTCATAATACGATGCATGTTCATGTCCATGTGGAACCCAAATTATAGATTATTTATTTAATAATTAGTGGTAAAAATGACTTTAGACCTATGTATAAAAGGTGTATGCGCTGCCTTTTGTGACGTTTGGATTATATCTCTCTTCCTGTTGCTTTTACTATAATGAAAGCATGTCCGGCTATATTCGTCGGAATTGGACTTGCTCTTCAAATTCGTAAAAACAGCCAGGAGGTGCAACATTGAGAAGACGCGTGATGGGAATGCTCATGACGTCAGCCGCGCTGTTGGCAGCAATTCATATGGCGCCGGGTCAGGTTGACGCAGCGGCATCGACAGCATCTACGGGACAGAAGGCGGTTATTCAGGCGGCTGTAAAGCTTAGATCCGGCCCTTCGACTACGGGAGATGTAGTCAGCTTTATGAAGCAGGGAGAGGCCGTAACGGTATTGGAGAAAACAAACAGCTATTGGTATAAGATCAAGACGTCTGATGGGGTAACTGGATACACAAGCAGCTCCGACAAGTACATAAAAGTAGGCGCTACCAGCGTCGCTGCTGCTGTCACCGAGCCTGCCGTCCGTAAACCGGAAGCCAAAGAAGTGCTTAAAACTAACAGTTCAGCCAAAGAGGCTCCAGCCTCAGTGAATAGTTCTGCCGGTCAAACGAAAGCTACGATTCAAACGTCCGTTCGTTTGCGGGCGGAGGCATCCACTTCATCCGAGGTTTTGGGCTTTTTGAATGCAGGAGATATCGTCACCATTACAGATCCAAGTAACGCCTATTGGTTTAAGATTACCAATGCTGATGGCACGGTGGGCTATGTCAGCTCGTCTCCACAGTATATTCGTATTGGCGAGGGCGTTGTTGTGCAGCAGCCTGTGGCTGCTCCAGTAACATCTGCTCCTGACACTACCGTGATTCCTGCTGCAGCATCTCCTGCGGAAACCATAAACTTGCCTTCTGGTGACGCAGCGGCTGCCATTGAACAGGTTATTAACACAGGGATGACTTATCTCGGTACTCCATATGAATATGGTTCGGATCGTAACAGTACGGCTACTTTTGATTGCTCGGCATTTACCCGTCAAATTTTCCGTCAGGCTGCAGGTATTCAGCTTCCGGCGGATTCACGTTCACAGGGTGAGTGGATCAAGCAGAATAGTCAGCCAAACACAGACATGACCACGCTGAAGCGTGGCGATCTGCTTTTCTTTACTAATTACAACGCGTCTTCAGGGGCGTATACGTCCTTGGATAATTCCTCCCAAACGATTACACACGTAGCTGTATATTTGGGAGACAACAAGCTTCTTCATACCTTTTCTGTAGCGGGTGGCGGTGTGAAAGTTACGGATTTCAGCAAGCCTTGGCAGGATCGTTTCCTGTTCGGGGGTAGCGTAATCCAATAAAAGCGCCATTAGCCTTAAAAAATTACGCATTAAAAATAGGATGTTCCACAACCCTGTAATTGGGGCGGGAACATCCTATTTTTAAAGCTATATAATGATATATCTTCACTACACTTGTTTCAGGCTTCTTCTATTACGCCTATGACGCTCGTCTTCTTCCGGTAAAGAGTGAAATGACGAACAACACCAGAAATAACACAAACAATATTTTGGCGATTGTAGCAGCTATGGATACAACAATACCAAAAAAACCTAAAATCCCGGCGATCACGGCAAAAACTAAAAATAAAGCGGACCATTTCAGCATGTTCTGCATCCTCCTTCAATTGTATATAATGTGGCATACTCACGCCCGATAGAGCATGGCTGCGAATGATGGCTGAATCATTTGAATCTTTCGTGGCTGTGCCATCGTTATATGTTGTTTTAAACCGTGCCCTAATCCGTGAAACATAGCGTAAGGAGTGGAGGAAAAGCGAGCTGTGACGTTGTTTCGTGTCTGAACGTAAGGGGTAACTATGCAGTAATCATAAACATCATCGTGAAAAACGAAAGAGAGGTTAGGCCATGTTAACACAGGTCAGTATTTTTATTATCGCTATCGCATTTGCAGTTCTCGTTATTTTCCTCATTAGAACACTTAAAGCAGCACAAGGCTCTCTTGAAAAGGTAACTCAGACTCTCCAGGATGTACAAAAAACGGTAGATGAACTGAGCTATGAAGTAAAGCAAACGGTTCGACATGCCAATGACATTACCGCAGACGTTGATCATAAATTGAAGCAGGTGGAGCCTGTGATGGAATCGGTTAGAAACTTGGGCGAGGTGCTTAACGAAGTCACTCTAGCTGCGAAGCAGGCTTCCGCGGCATTAATCACCCGGTTTCAGAAGCCGCATCATACAGTGGATAAAAAGACAGGTACGGAAACCGCGATCAAGTCAGTTGCTTCGAACAGGCCGTTAACTTCAACGGAACGGACGGTTCAGAGCTACAATGCGACCTACGAGGAGCCTGCGGCAAAGCCGGCTAAAAATTGGTTGGGTTATGTAGATATCGCTGCCGGGGTGTGGCAGAAAATGCGTCAGTAGCATAGCGACTGAACCGTAAACTATAGGAAATTCATTGAAAGGGTGAGAATTATGATGAAGATTTTATTGCTAACTGCTGGTTTGCTCACTCCCTTTTCCGGACAGGATACGGTTCAGCAAGCCGTTTCCCCGCATACGGCGGGGCATGTAGTAAGGGCTGTGCAGACGATTCCCGCCAAAAATGCCGTACCGGCTGATTTTCATACGTTAAACGGCATATCTCTGGACGATACACGTATGGATGTATTGAAAAAAATGGGCAAGCCCCTTCGAGTGAAAAAGGATATGCTGCTGCTTTCTACGGAATATCAATATCCTGACGTGGTGGTTGGTTTGCGAGATGATATGGTTTCTTATGTGCATGTAGATCCTGCTGCCGGACGGATCAAGGTCAATGACGAGTGGCTGCCGCTGAAACGGCAAACGCTGGATAAGGCGCTGGGTGGCTCGCAATTTACAGCGGAGGATGGCGAGGTATACGTTCGTGGACAGCGTGCGATCAAAGTGTTTATGGATGAATCGTCCGATCAACCCAAATATGTTGAGTTTTTTGATGAAACGGAGTGGTAATGTCTCTAATTTTAAGAGCATGACATAACATGGAAGTTTCAAACGAATGTACAGCGTGTAATAGTCAGAGAAGTCAATCCTAATAAGGAGCGTGAGAAACATGAATCAGACCCATCATAAATCTTATGCCAAAGTGGTAGAGAACGGTGTACAAGCCGTCGAAGCGGTGAATGAATTGCGCAACACGGGCTATCGTTATGAGGATGTGTTCGTGCTCGCTCATGATCAGGACCGGACAGATCGTATTGCAGATACGGTGGATGCCAAGGAAATCGGGATTAAGGAAGAGGGCGTTTTTGACTCATTAGCCAATCTGTTCCGTTCCCGTGGCGACGAGCTTCGCGCTAAAATTACTTCCTTGGGATTTACAGATACGGAAGCTGATTTTTACGAAAAAGAACTGGATCAGGGCAAAGTTCTGGTCATTGCCAAAAAAGCTTGATAACGCCGGTTGAACAGGAAAATAGACTGGCGTTAGAGCTGAAAAAGAGGATGTTGACCGCCGCACAAGTGCTTCGCGGTTCCTCCAAAAACATAGATAAGGAATGGGGCGAGAGCCCCATTCCTTATCTATGTTTTTGGAATGCCTTCTTATGGAGACGCTATTTCAGGTTCAGATCCATAAGGGAGTTGCCGCTTAAACAGGTATAGTATAATACATGGGTTACAGATAAGGAGAGAGAAATGAGAATCCTAATTGTTGACGATAATCCGACCAATGTCATTATTATTCGCGAAATATTAAAGAAAGAAAATTATAGGGATGTTATCTCTGCCAGCTCAGCCGCAGAAATGTTGGAGCATTTGGGGATCGGCGACCGTACCATTAGTCTGCGCCCCCGACCTTCCGATATTGATTTGGTTCTGCTGGATATGATGATGCCTGAAATGGATGGTATCGAAGCTTGCAGCATCGTGCAGGAGTACGAGCATTTGAAAGATATACCCATCATCATGGTAACTGCTGTAGGCGATTCCAAGAAACTGGCAGAGGCACTGGACGTGGGGGCCGTCGATTATGTCACCAAGCCTATTAATAAGGTAGAATTAATGGCCAGAATACGGCTTGCCTTGCGTCTCAAGCAGGAAAAGGACTGGCATAAAGATCGGGACCAGCGGATTCAGGACGAACTGAAGCTGGCCGCGATGGTACAGCAGGCGGTGCTTAGTCCTGCCATCCAAGATCCTGTACTGCAAGTCAATGCCCTGTATCAGCCTTCCTTTGAACTGGCGGGAGACTTGTATTCCTGGTATCCGCTCGGGGAAGGAAGATATGCGATCATTTTGCTGGATATGATGGGTCATGGCATCTCTTCTTCACTGTTCTGCATGTTCATTGCATCTGTGCTCAAGGATACCGTGACCACCTACGTAGAGCCGGAAAAGGTGATTCAGGAGCTGAATCGTCGCTTTAACCAACTGGATTTGGGCAAGCAACTCGTACAGTATTATTTTACGGCGATTTATATGGTCATTGATACCCGTTCTCGGCGGATTGATTATGTGAATGCAGGGCATCCGCCCGGCTTATTGTTCAGTCAGGATGGCAGCATCACCAAATTTGACCGTGCGTGCAGTCCGGTAGGTTTGTTTGATAAAATTGATGCGGAAATGCACACGGTCCATTATGAAGGAACGGGGCATATCGCTTTGTACACCGACGGCTTGCTGGAGGCCGTAGAGGGTGAATATGAAGAACAACTGGAGTATTTGACCGCATGTCTGCGCAAGCATGAGGAATGGAATGAAGAAGCGATGCTGGATGCTTTTTTTCGTAAAGAGGCACCGAAGGATCGCGATGATGATAAGTGCCTGATCTGGATTGCATTGAAAGAGGGAGAGAGCTTGCATGAAAATCAGAAATAAACTGCTGATCGGCTTCGGGTCGCTAATGGCGATCCTCCTTGTGCTGACGCTAATTAGCTATGATCGAATGGGGAGTCTGAATGAGCAGCTAAATCAGGTTTACCAGGACCGCTATATGAAGGTCCGAAAAACGACGGCCATTCGCGGTCAGGTGAATGATATGGCCAAAGTTATGGCCAACCTGATCTTGAATCCAGGGTCCTCCGTCAGTGAGGCCAAAGGCGAGCTCGATGATATATCTGCTTCTGGAGCGAAAGTGCTGGCAAGTCTGCAAAACAGTTCCGGTACCAGCGAAGAACAGCAGCAAGTCGATCGGGTAGCTGTCGCATGGAAAGAATTTTTAAGCTACGAAGAGAGGCTCGTTTCCTTATTGGGGCAAGATCGCATTGATGAGGCGAATGCTTTCCGCAATAGCACAGGTTTGCCTGCTCAAGAGGAGGCGATGGACAGCATTAATGCCCTGGCCGTTTTTCAGGATCGGGAAATAGATAGCGACATGATGCAAGCCAATCTGGCCTATGAGGAATCCGTGCAGATTACCACAATCCTGATGGCAGCCGGTCTGATGATGGGCTTACTCGTTATTTTGTGGGTGCTCCCAAGCATTGCCAAAGGTCTAAATATCGTTAGTCTCATGATTAACGGTTTTGGCAAGGGGAAATACAGGGCCATCAGCCGGATGAGTGTTGCTTCCAAGGATGAAATCGGGGAGGTTGCCCGCGTATTTCAACAAATGGCTGGAGACCTGGAGGAAAAACGCAAATTTGAGCATTCCGTTCTTCAGACGCAGAAGGATCAAACCTGGCTTAATGCCAACACGGCACGAGTAACAGAGCTGTTCCGAGGCGTGAATTCATTGGAGCAGGTCGCACAGATGTTTATCAGTGAGTTTACGCCCATTTTGGGAGGCAGCTACGGAGCGATTTATTTGCAAGGCAAGGAAGTGGAGGATGCCCAATTTAAGCTGTACGGCTCCTATGCGAAGGAGTCTGGTGAAGATTCGATCAAGGACGTTATCCATGTTGGCGAAGGCTTGCTTGGACAAAGTGTTCAGGATCGTAAGCCGATCCTGATTACAGAAGCTCCTGATGGGTACTTGTCCATCGGCTCAGCATTGGGGGCGAGTAAGCCGGTGGGAATTATGATTTTTCCTATATTGTTCGAGGACGATTGTATCGGTGCTGTGGAAGTAGCGTCGCTGGACCGCTTTAGTGATCTGGAAACGAAGCTATTTGCTCAATTAGTCGAGAGCTTGGGGATTATTTTGAACAACATCAAGGGACGGATGCGGGTAGAGCAATTGCTGCGCGAATCCCAGGCACTTACTGAGGAATTGCAATGCCAGTCCGAGGAGCTACAAACTCAGCAAGAGGAACTCAAGCGCTCCAACGAAAATTTGGAGGGGCAAACAGAGGAGCTCAAGCGTTCGGAGGAATTGTTACAGCGTCAGCAGGAGGAACTGGAGCATTTTAACACCGAACTGATAGCCAAGACGAGAGCGCTGGAAGAGCAGGTTCGGGAAGGGGAAGAAAAGAACGACGAGATCGAACGTGCGCGTGCCCAGTTGGAGCAGCAGGCGATGCAGTTGGGCATCACGAGCAAATACAAATCTGAGTTTTTGGCGAATATGTCGCATGAACTGCGTACTCCGCTGAATAGCTTGCTCATTCTTTCCCAGCTTCTGTCTGAGAACAAGGACGGCAATCTTAAGCCCAAGCAGGTTGAATATGCACAGACCATTTATATGTCAGGCGCAGATTTACTGAAAATGATTGATGAAATTCTGGATTTATCCAAAGTGGACGCCGGGAAAATGGATATTAACCATGAAGCCGTCAATCTGAAAGAACTGGAGATGTTTGTGGAGCAAAATTTTGCTCCAATCGCAGCCAAGCGTGAACTTCAACTTCATACCGAGATAGAAGAAAACTTGCCGGAAGCCATTATCAGTGACGGGTATCGTCTTAAACAAATTTTACGCAATTTATTGTCCAATGCATTCAAGTTTACGACAGAGGGATCTATTCGTTTTAGTGTTTCAAGGGCAACTGGTGACCAGCTTCCCGGCTTTCTAAATCCGCATAAATCCTATCTGGCCTTGTCTGTACATGATACGGGCATCGGCATTGCTTCGGATAAAACGGATCTCATTTTTGAGGCTTTTCAGCAGGTAGATGGAACAACCAGCCGTAAATACGGTGGAACCGGACTTGGCTTGTCGATCAGCCGCGAGCTTTCAAGATTACTGGGCGGTGTCATTACAGTAGAATCCGAGCAGGGGCAGGGTAGTTGCTTCACGTTGTATCTGCCGGAACAAACGCAAACAACAGAGGGTGCGGAACTGGATATTGGTGGTGTGGCAGCATCCGCAGAGTCGAATTCTCCTATGCTTGTTCCCGCTGAGCAGTTGCCTATGTATCAGATGCCTTCAAAGGAAAAATTGGAGAATATCGTGCACCCGGGCGACGACCGGAACGAGATTGCCTCGAAGGATAAGGTATTACTGATCATAGAGGATGATGTTAAATTCGCTAAAATCCTGTACGATATGGCTCGTAGCCGTGACTTTAAGGCACTTATCGCTCTACAGGGAGACGATGGGCTGGACATGGCCAGATCCTATTTGCCGGACGCCATTATTCTGGATATTCAATTGCCTGTTATGGATGGCTGGTCCATTTTGGGCGAGCTGAAAGGAAATTCATCTACGCGGCATATTCCGGTACATGTTATTTCGGTCATCGACGATGTGAAGCAAGGCTTGTTGATGGGTGCGATTGCCTATCTCAAAAAGCCATCTTCAAAGGAAAGTCTGGATAAGGCATTTTCACATATTAAATCATATACAGATAAAATGGTGAAACGTCTTCTCGTGGTCGAGGACGACGAGAATCAGCGTAAATCCATTATTGAGCTGATTGACCATGACGATGTTGCTATTACGGCGGTGTCCACCGGGCAAGAAGCACTGAATGAGCTGGGGGTACAGCGATATGACTGTATGGTGCTGGATCTTATGCTTAACGATATGACAGGCTTTGAATTGCTCGACCGCATTCGGGACAATGAGGAACTGACCGATCTGCCGATTATTATTTATACGGGTAAAGACCTGGACAGCAAAGAAGAAACGCAACTGCGCAAATTTGCGGAGTCCATTATTATTAAGGATGTCAAATCGCCCGAACGGCTTTTGGATGAAACGACCCTGTTCCTGCATCGTGTCGAAGCAAATCTCCCTGAGGACAAACGTAAAATTTTGCAGAAGCTATATAACAAGGAAGAATTGTTTGAAGGTAAAAAAATATTGTTGGTGGATGATGATATCCGGAACGTATTCGCCCTGTCCAGTGTGTTGGAAAGCTACCGCATGGAGGTTACCTTTGCGGAAAATGGTAGAGAAGCGCTGGAAATGCTGGAACAGACACCTGATTTTGATCTGGTGCTGATGGATATGATGATGCCAGAAATGGACGGATATGAAGCCATGCGGCGAATTCGGCTGATGCCGCAATTCGAGAAGCTGCCTATTATTGCCCTCACAGCCAAGGCTATGAAGGATGATCGTTCCAAGTGTATTGAGGCAGGCGCTTCCGATTATGTGAAGAAGCCGATTCAAACCGAACAGCTTTTGTCATTAATGCGGGTATGGCTGTATTCGTAGCCCGAAAAAATGGGTAATATAAATCAACACATGATTGGAGCGGTACTGGTAAAACCTATTCAGGAATTGGAGAGAGATTATGACATCAAAGGATACGGCGGATAATGCTGCTATTGAACTGAAATCGAATGAAACGGAGCGGGAAATGATTGAGATTGAGCTGTTGCTGGAAGGCATTCATCGGCTGTACGGCTACGATTTTCGTAACTACGCTCTGCCTTCGATCAAGCGGCGTATTTATTATCATGCACAGTCCGAGAATGTTAGCACGATATCAGGGCTTCAGGAGAAGGTGCTGCATGATCGCAGCGCCTTCGACAGACTGGTGCAAAGCCTTTCGATTCCAGTGACTGAGATGTTCCGTGATCCTGAGCTGTTTCTGAATTTCAGGCGGAAAATAATACCGATTTTACGGACATATCCGTATATTCGAATATGGCATGCAGGTTGCTCGACAGGTGAGGAAGTATACTCCATGGCGATCATGTTGCATGAGGAAGGCTTATATGATAAAGCCCGTATTTATGCGACGGATATGAATAACCTGTCTTTACAGCAGGCGAAGGAAGGCGTATACGGGATTGATCGAATGAAGCTGTATACCAAAAATTATTTGGAGTCAGGAGGTACGCAATCGTTCTCCGAATATTACACAGCCAAGTATAATTCAGTGATGTTTCATCCTTTTTTACGTAAAAACATTATTTTTGCGGAGCACAACTTGGCGACAGACCGGTCCTTTAACGAGTTCAACGTTATTTTTTGCCGGAATGTCATGATTTATTTTAACGATGAACTTCGCAACCATGTACACGGGTTGTTTTATGATAGCTTGAGCCATTTCGGTGTATTGGTGCTTGGGGCTAAGGAATCCGTACATTTTACCGATTATAGTGATTCCTACGAGCCGCTGGACCGGATAGAAAAAATATACCGGAAGATTAAATAGAGGTGCTTAGGAGGATCCCATGGGGCTTCATGAACCGATTCATATACTGCTGGTAGATGACAGACCTGAGAACCTGCTCGCTCTTGAAGCGGTGCTGGAGAGTGAAAAATATAATTTGGTAAAGGCAACATCCGGGGAAGAAGCACTGCGGTGTCTGTTAAAAGATGAATTCGCACTGGTAGTCCTTGATGTGCAAATGCCGGGTATGGATGGAATTGAGACTGCAAAGCTGATTAAGGCCAGAGAGAAGACGAAAGATATTCCGATCATCTTCATTTCCGCTAACAGTAAGGAAGCGGAGCATTTGTTTGCCGGTTATTCAGCGGGTGGTATTGATTATATGGTGAAGCCATTCATCCCTCAAATTCTCAAGTCCAAAATTGAAGGCTTTGTGCAAATGTATCTGACCAACAAACGCCTGAAAACACAGTCCATGCTGCTTCATCAGAAGACGCATGAGCTGGAGAAGATGAATAGCGAACTGATTGCCGCCAAGGAGGCAGCCGAAATCGCAGCCAATGCCAAAACGGAGTTCCTAGCTATGATGAGCCATGAAATTCGGACACCTATGAATGGTGTGATTGGCATGATTGACCTGTTGATGGAAACAGAGCTGCAAAGCGATCAGCAGGAATATGCCGATATCATCCGCCGCAGTGCAGATGCGCTCGTAGCGGTCATTAACGATATTCTAGATTTTACCAAGCTGGAGTCAGGCAAAATGGAGATAGAGGAATATCCGTTTGATCTGGTTTCCTGTATCAAGGAAGTTTTCAGCCTGTTTACGGTGGAAGTCAATCGAAAGAAGCTGGAGATGGATTATTTTCTGGATGAGCAGCTACCGCCAGTGTTATACGGTGATATGGGAAGACTGCGTCAGGTTCTCATTAATCTGGTATCCAATGCCGTCAAATTTACAGATCGTGGTGGTGTATATGTCTTCGCATCGGTCAAAGAGCTTAGCGACGAAGGACTTACCGTTGAATTTTCCGTGAAGGATACAGGCATTGGTATTGAGCCCGCCAAGGTCGAAAGGCTGTTTCAGCCCTTTTCCCAGCTTGATTCTTCGATGACGCGCAAATATGGTGGAACTGGTTTAGGACTCGCTATTTGCAAAACCTTGGTGAACATGATGGGCGGCGATATCCGTGTGGATACAAGTGGAGAGCAGGGGGTAACATTCCATTTTACAACGAAGCTTGGCTTTGCTCAGGAAAATGAACTGGAGGGAGAATCCGGTCACGAATGGGAAATTCCCCATCAGAACTCCTCAAGCCGTAAACCTGTACTGGTCGTGGATGACCACCCGATCAACCAGAAGCTGATGGTCAATATACTGGATAAGCTCGGTTTGGCTTCGGATGTGGCAGCAGACGGGCAACAGGCGCTTGATATGGTCATGGCTAACCAGGATTATGACTATATCTTCATGGACCTGCAAATGCCTGTGATGGACGGATTAGAATGTACGGGCAAGGTGCGTGAACAATTGGCGGGAAGGTCACAGCCTGCAATTATCGCCATGACAGCGAACGTGATGGATGGTATTCAGCCCCGATGTATTGAAGCCGGAATGAACGATTATATTAGCAAGCCCGTGAAGATTAGCAGTGTAAAACAGGCTCTACTGCGGCATTCTCCGGATCATTTTCCAATGCAATCAGGCAAAGACCAAATTCACGAGGCGTAGCCTGATGCGTAGATGGTGACATTTGGAAGGTGCAGAAAGCATCCTACGGTGATTCAAGCGATCGTATAATGGGTTAGTATGTAAGGAAATCTTTTTTCGGGAGAGTAGGCCTATGAATACTAATAAAAATGAGAAGTTCAATGCGATTACAGAAACAAGTGATGGAGTAAATACCGTGTACCTTAGCGGAGAGCTGGATCTTTCGGTGGCACCTGATTTTCGTCTGGTGATGGAGCCTTTGGTGGGGGAATCCGGCCAGGACTTGATTATTAACTTAAAAGAGCTTAAATACATTGACAGTACAGGTATTGGTATTTTGTTATCTATTTTGAAGGCAAGGCATGGGATGGAGTCCCGGTTTGCCGTTCAGGAGGTACCCCCTCAAATTCAAAAACTGTTCGATATGACCGGTATTGCCAAATTCTTTGTCCCCCAGGAGAATTCCCAATAGGAAAGGAAAGAAAAAGAAATGAATGCTCAAATTCAAAAAGTAGTTCTTAATTTGCCGGCAACTGCTGACTTTGTCGATATTGTAAGATTAAATTTGTACGGAATTGCCGCGAAAATGGGATTCTCTTACGAGGATATAGAAGACATGAAAGTGGCTGTATCTGAAGCCTGTAATAACTCTGTTCTTTATGCTTACGGTCATGAAGGTGGAGTGGTGGAAGTAACGTTCGAATTTGACGAAGCTTCGCTGTCCATCCGTGTCAAAGATGAAGGGGAGAGCTTTGAACGAATGGAGAACCCGTCCCGACTTGCATCCTTGCATGACAAAGAGCTGAATGATGCGCAGGTAGGTGGACTGGGATTCTATCTCATGCAGGCGCTTATGGACGATGTCCATATCTTGAATGAGACTGGAAAAGGCACGGAAGTCGTGCTTGTAAAGCGTCTGGTCAGAAGCGAGGAAAAAGTATGAATGAAAAGGTAACTCCCCCGGAGTCGATGGATGAAGCCGTTGGTCTAATCTGGGAGTACCAGCAAACCAAAGATAACGAGATTGCTACCGTGCTGATCCGCAAGTATGAGCCAATGGTCAAGATGGCTGCCGGGAAAATCTCCCGTAACCGCCCGGACTTATACGAGGATTTATACCAAACCGGTCAGATGGCTTTGATACGTCTGCTTCAGCAATACGATATCAGCTTGGGAATCCCCTTTGAACCGTATGCTATGAAAAGTATGCTGGGACATATGAAAAATTATTTGCGCGACAAATCCTGGTACATTCAGGTTCCTCGCCGCATCAAGGAAAAGGGTGCGCTCGTTCAGCATGCCATCGACGAACTAACCGTTAAACTGGAACGTTCGCCGAATGTGAACGAGATTGCGGAGTATTTGGACCTTACCGTAGAGGAAACGATCGAAGTGCTCGCAGGTCGTGAGTGCTACCATTATGTGTCACTGGATTCCCCTTTATCCCAGGAGGAGAGTGCGGCTACGTTAGGCGAGCTTATCAGCTCAGATGCCAACGACTTCGACACTGTGGAAAAACGAATGGATTTACAGCAAGCCCTAAGTCAACTGAAAGAGCAGGAACAGAAGGTGCTTCTTCTGGCATTTCAGGATGGTCAATCTCAACGTGCGATTGCGCAGACCTTGGGCGTATCGCAGATGAGCGTATCCCGCATCCAGAAGCGGGCAACCGAGAAGCTGAAACAAATCATGTCTAATTCTTCTATCTCATGATAGGAAGACGGCCTTCATGGTTTCGATTACTGGACGTCACATAGTAAGGACACGCCATTCCATCAGGGAAGCGTGTCCTTTTTTAAAGCGGAAAAGGAGGGAGAGGAAGGGTGAAATCCACGACAGTTTTTGAACAGATTTCCTCCTTTCGCGGAGGATGGGAATGGTGGGACATCGGCGCTACAGGCTGGCAGTCCCCCGTCATACAAGAGCTAAAGGATAAGCTCCCGGACGCTCGGGAATGGCTGGACAAAGTAGAGGATATCCCGTCCAGTTTTATTTCTGTACGCTTTCCGGATGGCGATCAACCTTTGATATGTGGCTCGCTAATCTATTCCATTCAGGAGGAAATCAACAGTCAACGCGATTGTAACAAGTTCTATTTTCTCGTGCTGGACCAGAAATTAGTAACCTTAAACCTGGATCAGAATACCCGCGAAATCATGCACACGGTTGAACGTCAAAAAATGCTTGACCGATGTGAAAGTGCGGCTGATGGAATGTTTGTGCTGGCGAGGGCCGTTCTTCATTATTTTCATACGGGAATGGACAAATTCGAGATTAACCTCAGAAAACTGGAAGAGGGTATGGAGAAAAGAAATGCCCGTACGCTGATGGATTCTATATTGAATGCGCGTTTTGAGCTGCTGTATTGGAGCAATATGTTCATTCCTTTTTCAGAGCTGGTGACGGCTTCCCGGGAGGCGTATCTTGATGAACTGGAGGAAAATCGCTTTTTTAAGCAACTGCTTCACCGTGTCAATCGAATGGAAGGGCTGTTCCGGCATTATGAAAAGGAAATTGACACGCTGATCTCCATTGACGATGCCATTTCAGCATTCAGGGGAACTGAGATTACGAAGACGCTCACCATTGTAACGGCTGTATTTACACCAGCCACTGTAGTGGGCGCCATTTGGGGCATGAACTTCGAGAATCTGCCCTGGATCAAAACAGGCTGGGGTTTTACGGCCGTGATTGCAGCGACCCTGTTAAGTATGGTGGGGATGTACGGCTGGCTGATGATGAAGGGATGGACAGGAGATTTGCTGAAAGCTAACAAGCGCAACAAGCTCTAGCGCAGTCATCCAAAATGTACAGATCAAAACGATCCATAGTAATGGGTTGCGTGTACGCACGAACCTCCGGTTACTATGGATCGTTTGCTGTCTAATTTCCGCCTTGGCTCATTTTGATATAGCTTAGCAGCTCGGCAATGAAATCTCCGATGATCGGAAGATTCAGTTGTACAAGGAAGCTGAGCAGCCAAGCGAGCAGCGCGAGTATGACAACCGTCCCCAGCGTAAGGCCAAGACCTCTTGCAATGCCTGCGGTCAGGTTACTGATGATTCTTTTTTTGGGATTGGAATAGGTCTCCAGTACATCGCGAAATTCTACTTTTTCCAGCATGTCGGCTATTTGATCTAAACGGGTATTAAGCCGCTTCACTTCATGACGCAGTTCAAAAGGGTGCTCATTCACGTCAAAATCCCTGGATTCATCCTGACCCTGCCGGGGATGAAAGGTCCGTTTATTGTTTACGCTAATGTCATCTCCATACGAGTTTGGCTTGCTCATCGTCATCCCTGCCTTTCTGTCATCTAAAAAACAGCCAGCTTCGTGCATGCTGGCTGTTCAGTGTTTTTAGGTCTATTCTTGTTGTACACAGAATTCCCCGTCATTAGGAAGTGGTGTTTAATTGTTTTTGCGTTTCCTTGGCAGCTTGGGCCGTTGCATCCATAATTTCTTGATCAGCCTTGACTGCTTCATCAGCAACATCGGCAGAAGCTCTGGCTACGCTGGATAAAATAATGTCTTTGCTACCTGATACGGTTTTAGCTACATCTTCTGTTTTGGTGGAAACCGTTTTGGCCAAATCCGTTGCTTTGCTGCTGACTACGGATGCAACATCTTTTGTTTTATCGGCAACAACTGTAATTTTATCTGACAAATCGCTACGCAAATCGCGGCCTGGTTTCGGCGCGAACAGCAGGGCTGCCGCAGCACCAATCAAACCTCCGATGAATAAACCCTTTGCAAAGCTTGAAGTATTACCTACCGTATCTTGATTATCAATGTTACTCATGTCATATCACTCCTCTTATAGAATAAAAAAAATATATAAATGTTAGGTAGCCCTTCTTAAAAGCCTGGACACAAGTCCGAGCAGGAACACAAATAATGCGGTTCCAAGTATGGCCGGAATGACTGCAAAATCACCGATGACCGGACCCCAGTTTCCCAGCAGCGTGGCACCAAGCCAAGCTCCTACAAATCCGGCGATCATAGAGCCTGCGATACCCCCAGGCATTTCATGGCCAGCGAGCGCGTCGCCAATCAATCCGATAATAATAGCCATTACAATACTTAATACAATTCCCCACACAAGGATCGCCCCCTTAATCTTCAGTTTAGCAGAAACGTCTGTCTAACAGAATCATAACGCTTTTTGTGAGTGGTGAGTTTAAAGTGCTGCGTTGTGTTGCTTACTTCGTATATAAACGCCGTAACTCCGTGTGAAACAAAAAAACATCTCAAGCCACTTACGAACCGGGAGTCGATGAAAACAAAGATTACGGCAGATATGCTCGCTGATAGATAACAGGAACGGTAAACACCAGCCAAATGATTCCGGCGATATAACCACCCACGATGTCAGTTGGAAAGTGAACCCCCAGATAGACCCGGCTTAGCCCGATCAGGAGAATCAAAAGTGCGCCAAGAACGCAGGGAAGGAAGATAGAGCGCTCATGAATTTTTCGTTCTATCGTCCAAATGGCAAAAACCATGCCGTAAAATCCCATGGAAATCATGGCGTGCCCGCTGGGAAAACTATAGCCGCCGACTTCTACCAAATGCTGAAGTGCTGGGCGCTGCCGTTGCAAAACTTCTTTTATGAGCGTGTTCAACACCCACATCGCCGTAAAGCTGCTTATTACTGCAAAGGCATAAGCTCTCGAACGGAGATATACCCAGCACAAGGTGGCAATACCCAGGGCAGTGAGTAATGAGACACGGAAGGAACCGAAAGACGTAATGAATACAGCGACAGGCAGGAGCTTGTGATGAGCCGCCGTTGTGTCTGGAAAGATTGCAGCCTGAATGCGTTCATCCCAATATAGAAAAGGAGCTGTACCGATCCATCGAACAGTGTAGGCAATAAGAAGCAAAACGCCAATCATGACGATGGACGCGTACAGACTGCGACGTAAATAGTATGAAAAAAAATGGAATGTGTGGGGTTCTTGGGACCACATATGTAGAGAATCTCCTCCTTATGGCTTTGTGCATCGATTTATCTTTTCTTACTATAAACTTAACCAATATTGAACCTGAGAGCAAAACCTGACGGAACACCGCTCTGATTGACCCTTATAAGCCAAGGGTAAAAGGATCGTATCACACGTTTACAATGCCGGGCCGGAAGTGGCTTAGGAAAAATGAAGTAAGGGCTGCTTTGCGGAACTGGAATCCATGGAGGTGTTAGATATGATTAAAATAGTGGCATCGGCAGAGAGGCATACCTCAAATAAAGGGTGGATTCATAGTGAGTTTAGCTTTTCATTTGCGGATTATGAAGATCCGAGCAACGCGCATTTCGGTTGTATGCTGGCCCATAATGACAATGAGCTTAAACCGCAGCAGGGCTTCAAAAGACATCCGCATCATGATCTGGAAATTGTCACCTACGTGATTGAAGGCCATCTGCACCATAGTGACAGTCTGGGTCATGAACAGGATTTAAAAAGCGGCACGATTCAGGTTCTTAGTGCAGGCACAGGGATTGAACACGAGGAGCGAAATACAGGGGACGAGAAGCCGGTTCGTTTTTTGCAAATGTGGTTTTTGCCGGAGAACCCCGGTATTCAGCCTTCTTATCAGGTGCAAAACTTTAAACACAGCGAGCGTCTAAATCACTTACAGCCCGCCGTATCTGGATCAGGACTTGAAGGAACGCTGTCCATCGCTCAGGATGTAAATCTGTATCTCAGCAGATTGGAAAAAGGTCAACAGCTTGATTATCCGCAGCAGGAGGAACGGCGAACTCATATTTACGTTGTTAGTGGTCATGTGGAGGTTACTTCCCAGGATGGCAATTTTCAGTTGGGATCCGGTGATGCCGCACGAATCCACAAAAGCTGTCATTTAAAATTACAAGCTACAGGGAATGAGGATGTGTCTGAACTGGTGTTGGCGGATTTACCTTAAAGACATCTGCGAAGAAACGCATAAGGAGATGGATAAAAATAAAGCTCGTATCCCGTTACGCGTCTGTTAATGCGAACGGAGATACGAGCTTTATTTACGGGAGGCACTACCATGAACAGTGTCACCCAAGATGATAGGCTGTAAGTAAGCTAAACGGTGTGCATTCGTCTTCTGATCAGGAGGGGTTACGTAATCTGCCCAGCTCGGAGACGATGGCCTCGACTTCTGAAATACTCAGATTAGGCTTGTTTATCACCATATCATAGACATCACGAAGATCCTCGTATTGCTCCAGAGAGAAAGCGGAGGACTGCATAGCAGCGCCACTCGCCATACGAAGCTTGGTTTTGATGCCTTCAATCATATGTTCAATGTTGGCATGAGACGGTACAGACAAATCCATCGTTAATGTTCCATCCTTTCATATCAGGGGAAGTTGCCTGTATTGTACCATGTTTTTGTTGTAGAATGTACTGAAAGTCAGATTATCGGTCAACGGCCGGATCAAGGAGGATGGACGAAGGTGTCTTTGTATAATCGGGCTTCCGTATCCGGGCGCTCTCCTTTAGATAGTACTGCGGAAAAAACAGATCGCAAAGGGCTCGTACCGTTTTTTCGGGAAATTCATTCTCTTCATGAGGTGAATAAGCTGACCTTTGTTTGTATCGGCACGGATCGATCGTCAGGCGATTCACTGGGACCGCTGGTCGGCACCATGCTTATGGAACAGGGCTTTTCACATGTGATAGGCACCATGACTGAGCCGTGCGACGCGGATCATCTGGTTTCGTATTTGAAGCGTATTCCCCAGGACCATCATGTGATTGCCATCGACGCTTGTCTGGGGCAGCAAGGCTCGGCGGGGATGTTTCTTGTTGCCCGTGAACCGCTGACTCCGGCACGTTCGGTCGGACTGGCACTCCCGTCTGTCGGAGATTACAGCGTCGCTGCCATTGTGAACGAGCGCAGTCCCAAACCCTACTGGACATTGCAAATGACATCACTGCATCTCGTCATGACAATGGCTACACATATAGCCCATGCTGCGGCTTGCGGGTTTGGTTTAAGAGCAGATTCGCAAGAATTTCCAGAGAGCTACCGTTTCAGATATTGATGGTCTGCTTAATAATATACATCAGCATATTCAAATCATAATATATTCGCTCCAATAGATTATATACAGAGAAAGAAGGGTTCCACATGGAAAAGGTACTATGTGAAGGAACGACAATCTGCTATGCCGAACAGGGAAAAGGAGAGCCCATCATCCTGCTGCACGGATTTTGTGGAAGCTCTTCCTATTGGGATGAGGTTGTTCCATTGCTGTCCCAAAGCTATCGCTGCATTGTTCCGGACTTGCGTGGTCATGGACGTAGCGATGCTCCGCTTGGAGCCTACACGATTGATCAAATGGCGAATGATGTGCTTAAGCTTCAAGAACAACTGGACATTCCACAGGCTGCCTGGTTCGGCCATTCCCTCGGGGGCTATTTGACGCTTTCTGCGGTACAGCGCCATCCTGAGCGACTTACAGCCTTCGCGCTGATTCACTCCACCGCCTATGCGGATACAGAGGAAGGAAAAGAAAAACGGAACAAGGCCGTATCCACCATTCAAACAGAGGGAATCACCGCATTTGTAGATGGACTCGTTCCCGGACTTTTTGCTCCACAATACGTAGAGTCCTTGTCGGATCAGGTGCTCAAGGTCAAAGAAATCGGTTATAAAACGCCGCCACAAGGAGCCGTAGGCACATCTTTGGCGATGCGTGAGCGTTCTGACCGCCGTGATGTGCTATCGGCATCCACCTTGCCCACTCTGTTAGTGGCGGGAGAGCAGGATCAGGCGGTTCCGCCCGCCCGGACATTTACGACAGATCGGGCCGGAGTCACTCAGGTCACAATACCTGAAGCTGGTCATATGAGTCTGTTCGAAGCGCCGGAACAACTGGCACATGCCATCTTGGCATTTTTACAACAAAACATCCAGCAGTAAACTTGAACAACAAAGCCAAAAAATCGGAACCATCTGGTACCAATACAGAGGGGGGCCGGTTTTTTGGCGTTTTAAATTGATTTTGATTGTTACCAAACGTTTTCCGTCTTGACCGAGTCATTTGGCTTTTGCACAAGGATGACTTACAATCAGAAGTGAAATAGTTCCTGGTTGTCGAGGCATCGGGATGGAAAGAAGGGAACGGCTTGCTCAGAAAAGATTATTTGCTCAGTATGATGGAAGAAATGACATCGGCAGTAGCATCGGTGTTCGGTCTAAGGCGTGAAAATAAACACGTCGAAGCGCTGAAGCAACTGGATGACCTGCTTAACAAGCAGTTTCGCCTTCGTTCAGATTTGCTCAGACGATTGCCGCCGGAACAAATTATAGAGCTTTTCCGACTGGGCCCCGGTATTGAAGCGGACAAGCTTCAGCAGGTTGCTCGCATTTTGGAAGAAGAAGCCGCTATTTACCTGGAAACCGACAGAACAGACGAGGGCATACGAATCTTGATAAAATCCCTTCATCTATATTTGTACAGTGATGTGAATGGTGCGACCCGTGACATTCAGGTTCTGCCTGAGCGAATTGCGTGTATCGTCAATTTGGTTCGGGAATATGAGTTGCCAGCCGATACAAGCAAGCTGCTGGCTGTCCATTACGAGCGAGAGGACAGACTGGACGAGGCCGCTGATGTCTGGTTTGGACTGGCATGGGAGCAGCCGGAGCTGCTGCCGGAAGCAGAGGCATTTTATAATCAATTGCTAGATAAGACTGATGCGGAGCTTCAACGGGGTGGACTTTCACGCCGGGAAGTAACCGAGGGTTTGGTCGAGATTACCCAACTACATGAAAGAAAGTGAGATGTACCTTTTGGATTCACTGCGTGAACTTATATACCAACTAACTACAGGAGGATCCCTCATAAATGCGACGCTAAGTCAGCTTCGTAAACGGGAGGATGCTTCCTTTACTAAAGTGCAAATCAAGCCTGTGGAATTGAAGAACAAGCTGCATTACCAGTTTGCTTTTCATTACAGCAACAAGGTCATTCATGAAAATCTGACCCCTGATGAAGCTAACGAGCGCATGACTACCTTGTTTGAGAATACGTTCCGTCAAGGGCTCTTGTGTGCGAAGAATGCGGACTATCAGGTGCTGATCAGTAAAAAATATAAAGTTTCCATTTTGACAAAATCACCGAGCAAAAGTACAGCCGACCTGTCTCATAACCGCAAAAAGCAATATGTGCTGGAAGAAGGAGAACGGATTCCTTTCCTGATTGAGCTTGGGATCATGAATGAGGATGGTAAGGTACTGGCCCGCAAGTATGATAAGTTCCGCCAAATCAACCGTTTTCTCGAAATGGTGCAGGATGTACTGCCTAACCTTCCTGAAGGCCGCCCGTTAACCATTGTGGATTTTGGCTGCGGCAAATCATATTTGACCTTTGCGCTGTATCATTATTTGGCAGTACAGCAAAAACGACCTTTGCAGATCGTGGGTCTGGATTTGAAGGCAGATGTTATTGAAACCTGTAACCTTTTGGCTCAAAAGCTGCAATACCGCCAATTGGAGTTTTTGGTTGGTGACATCGCGGACTATAACGAGCTGGAGCAGGTGGATATGGTTGTGACTTTGCATGCCTGTGATACCGCAACGGATGCCGCGTTGGAGAAGGCAATTCGTTGGGATGCATCTGTCATTTTGTCCGTTCCGTGCTGCCAGCATGAGCTGTTCAGCCAGCTGGAAAATCCGGTGCTGGAGCCGCTGCTTTCCCATGGTATTTTGAAGGAGCGCTTTTCAGCGCTGGCAACAGACGGTATCCGAGCCAAGCTGCTGGACATGATGGGATACCGGACACAGTTACTGGAATTTATCGACATGGAGCATACGCCTAAAAATATTTTGATCCGTGCCGTCAAAGGCCAAGCAGGGGAACGTTCTGTTTTATGGCGTGAATACACGGCATTTCGGGATTTTATTCATGCTGATCCTTATTTGGAGCGTGCTTGTGCGGATTTGCTTCCTGAGGGAGCAGGGCAGACGAAGAAAAAGGAATAGAGATATAGCAAAAGTGGGGCCACTGCGGGGTGGCTCCACTTTTTTAAAAATCACAGTTTACAGTTTGCAGTTACAGATTGAGATGCTTCCCTTGCTTCGCATATCCTTGGATGCGCAGAACTATCCGCCATAGGCACTTCTAAAGGCAGTGCACAAAACGGCGCGATCCACCTTCCACAATGCCGCGAGTTCCTCACTGACATCCTCATCCCACCAGTCGCACAGTAGTCTGCGGTTGTTGTGGTTTTCGGCGATCCAGATGAGGTGTCCGGCGACCTTGCGGCAGTACAGCTCCTCGCCCTGCTTGACCAGATCGGGGGCGATGTGAACGGGCAGACGCTTGCAGGTTCGGTACAGCTCTTTGCTGCATGCGCGCCGGATACCACGAGCCGTGGGTAAGCGGGATTGTGGATTGTTATGTTTGGGGATTTTGCCGGGAGGCATATCATATCCCCTCCTCTCTCTCACAACTTATGCGGGCAGAAGAGCGAGGGTCACTGACCTCCCTGTTTGGGCGAGGTGGCGACTTGTTCTGCCGCTGTGATACACTAATGAAAATAGAGAAACAGGCAGGGAGTGGAAAGAGAATTGGACCAAATATCTAGTATCATTAATTATTTGTTTGAGATCATTCGTAGTCTTGGGTATTTTGGTATTATGCTAGGCTTGATGGTTGAGGTCATTCCAAGTGAAATTGTCCTCGCTTATGGTGGCTTTTTAGTATCCTCGGGGCATATTAATTTTTTTGGCGCAGTCGTTTTTGGAACGATCGGCGGGGTGCTGGCCCAGCTGTTTATTTACTGGATTGGACGCTATGGCGGCAGACCGGTATTAGATAAGTATGGGAAATACATACTTATCAAAAAAAGTCATGTCGACCATGCTGAAGCCTGGTTTAACAAATACGGCACAGGGGTCATTTTCACAGCTCGCTTTATTCCTGTTGTGCGTCATGCCATCTCCATCCCTGCCGGGTTGGCTCGAATGAACGTATGGCGCTTTACTATTTTGACAACGCTAGCGATTATACCTTGGTCTGTTTTGTTTATATATTTAGGTATGCTGCTAGGAGACAAGTGGGAGCAAATTGACGAAGTGGCAGCACCTTACATCAAACCGATTTTGCTGGTTGCCCTTGCGCTCTTGATCATTTATTTTGTTATCAAATGGATTGTGTCCAAAAAGAAGAAAGGGAGTGTATAACATGAGTCGTACTAACGTGTCGCAATATTTTGGAAAAGGTCTGAGCCCCGAACAGTTTATGGAGGGGATGGAAAAGAACAAGGAAGCCTTCCGCTCCGGGTATGATCAGTTTGTGTGGAACCGTGAAGAGGACCGTGAGTATTTTGAAAGCCTGAACCATCGGGACGACCTGCGTGTACTCATTTTGGCCGCCGACTGGTGTGGAGATGTAGTTCGCAACGTGCCAGTTGTATTCCGCGCGCTGGAGAATAGCGGGATTCCGACTGAAGTATTGATTTTGGAAAATCATCAAGCGCTGATGGACGACTTCCTGACGATGGGCGGACGTGCTGTGCCGATTGTGATTTTTGCCGATACAGGGGGCCATGTACTGGGTCACTGGGGACCGCGTCCTGCACATGTCCAACAAATTATGATCGGGTTCAAGCGTGAAAATCCGGATCGGGAAGCCGATGATTATCAAGAAAAAATTGCGGTGGCCCGTAAAGAAATGGCTGAGAAATATGGGGAGGGAACCGAGGTTCATCCTGTGATTGTTCAGGAATTGCGCGAGCTCATCTCGGGATTTTAAAATATGACGTTGTCTATTCGCAGCTTTAATCTGGGCCCGCTCCAAACGAACGCATATTTGCTTCAGGGGGATGACCCGCAGCGTGCCGTTATCATTGATCCTGGCATGAATCCGGGTCCTTTACTGAGAGTCATTGAGTCACTGGAGATTGAAGCCATCTTGCTGACCCATGCTCATTTTGATCACATCGGTGGAGTAGATGAGATTCGCAAAGCGAAGGGTTGTCCGGTTTATCTGCACCCTTTGGAGCAGGACTGGCTTGCATCCCCTAAATTAAACGGCTCTTTGATGTGGCCCGAGGCATCCCCGCCGATCTCGACGGAGCCTGCCGAATATGATTTGGCGGAAGGTCAGCAATTGAACCTGATCGGGCATACATTCAAGGTGTTCCATACACCTGGGCACTCACCCGGAAGCGTCAGCTTTTTGTGTGGTAAGGACTTGTTCTCCGGCGATGTATTATTCCGTCAGGGTGTCGGCCGCACAGACTTGACAGGTGGGCGGGAACGGGACTTGTACGATTCCATTCAGAACAAATTGTTCCCGCTTGGAGATGACATTACGGTGTATTCCGGTCACGGTCCCAAAACGTCCATCGGGTATGAGAAAGCCAACAATCCGTATATACGATAAAAAGTGATGAATGTTTTCAGCTGGGGCATAGTCAAGGTTGTGACAGGTTTTGCCCCATTTCGACAACAAATTATAAATAATGTATAGACAAAGGTTTTTATTTTTGTTAACATACACATATTGAAGTTACATACTAAACTCGCGAAGCACGCAAGCTGTGGATGAATCCCGGTTTGCGTTCTTTTTTTTGCCCATTAAGAGGATAAAGAGGCATTTGGCCGTCAGATCACAAGGGGGAGCATGAATGAAAAGGAAGTATATATCTGGGTTACATCGTGAGAATGGAGATAGCCGCCATTTTTCCATAAAGACAGGAGATAGAGCTTCTGTGCAAGGTTTTGAACCGAAGGTAATAACCTGGAAAAAGGTAACAAAACAAGGCGGAACCATTGCACAGAATTGGCATACAAGGCTGAATGAGCACAGGCTGGGACGTGGAGATGGACAGTTTTGAAGATACATAGATGATATAGACAAGCTACTTTTTTTTTAGTAGACTTAGTAGATAAGTTCAGACAAACGGGGGGGCTAACGATGCATCATTTAGGAACTAGAATTATGATCGTCGCGGATGCTTTTGAGCAGAATCTTCCTGTGGGCGAACATGGTTATATCATTGCTTACGACCGTAATGCGGACAATGCTTTTGACTATGTCATTCGCGTCCCGAAGGTGAATCGAAATTTTTTCGTACCATCCGGGGACATCGAGCTGGAAGAAAGTATTTTAAAGCTGGAAGCCGAGCGGATTGAGCGTGAAGCGCTGATAGATTATGCTCTTGCTACGCATAACGAGAAGCTGTTCAGACATGTGATGAACGGTGGTCTTGATTCGGTAGAGGCTGAGGAAGAAGAAACCGCGACAGAATTGTTGTCACAGGCTGATTTTATTAGACAAGTTAATTTACGTGCTTGGATATAGGGGTCGGCTCATGCCGACTCTTTTGAAGAATATATAGTTAGTACGTTCTTAGCTCCTATCGCTTTTCAAAAGAGCACCGAGAGGTGCTTTTTTTTATACATTTAGTAACATTTACCGCTCGGCTATACAGTTTGATTCTGTACCGCGTCAAAGATTGAATTGTAAAGGGTTCTATCCTATAATTAAAAACGTTATTTCAAAGTTCGGTGCAGCATTTTTGATATCAGGGTTTTGCAAAATTCGATTCCAGTCGCTCCGAAGTGCAATATATAGACGAACTAGACCATTTCAGTCTATTTATTGTTCATTAGAAGTCGCTTATTGGATTTTTGTAAAATCCTCTTATACACGAGGAGGTTTTTGTATGAACATTTCCACGGAAGATGTCCGTCACGTAGCCAAGTTGTCCCGGTTGAATCTGACCGCAGCCGAGGAAGACACGATGACAGGGCAATTGAACGCCATTCTCCACTATGCGGAGAAGCTGAATGAGCTGGATACGGAACAGGTAAAACCGACCACTCATGTGCTGCACGTCAGCAATGTCATGCGAGACGACGAAGTTCGCGAAAGTTTGACACATGAGCAAGTGATGCGCAATGCACCTGAAGAAGAAGACGGACAGTTTAAAGTCCCTGCTGTTCTGGAATAGATTTCACATTTGAAAGGAGGATGCAAATTGAGCTTGTTTGATAATACATTGCCGGAAATACATAACAAGCTGCATCAAAAGGAAATTTCCGTGAGTGACCTGGTAGGACACGCTCTGGAGACGATTGGTGCGCGGGAAGACAAGATCAGGGCCTATATTACGGTTGACGAGGAGCAGGCACGTGCAACCGCACGTCAGCTTGATGATCATCTGATCTCGGGAGAGCAACGCGGGCTGCTGTTTGGCCTGCCGGTCGGCATTAAGGATAATATCGTGACAGAAGGGCTGCGTACAACGTGCGGCAGTCAGTTTTTGAAGAATTTTGATCCCGTGTACGATGCAACGGTTGTCGGCAAATTGCGTGCGGCGCAAACCGTGACATTGGGCAAAATGAACATGGACGAATTCGCGATGGGCGGCTCTAACGAGAATTCCAGGTTCTTCCCGGCACGAAATCCTTGGGATCTGGAACGCGTTCCCGGAGGCTCCAGCGGCGGCTCGGCTGCGGCTGTAGCAGCGGGCGAGGCTTATTTTACCCTCGGCTCCGATACAGGCGGCTCCATTCGCCAGCCCGCTTCTTATTGCGGCGTAGTCGGCTTGAAGCCAACATATGGTCTGGTATCACGTTTTGGTTTGGTGGCCTTTGCTTCTTCTTTGGACCAAATTGGACCGATTACGAAAAATGTTCAGGATTCGGCGTACGTACTGCAAGCCATTGCAGGCTATGATCAGAAGGACTCCACTTCTGCGAAGGTAGACATTCCTGATTACTTGAACGCTTTGACCGGAGATGTAAAAGGACTTCGTATTGCTGTACCCAAGGAGTATCTGGGTGAGGGCGTCGATCCACAGGTCAAGGAAAAGGTGCTGGACGCGCTGAAAACACTGGAAGGACTGGGCGCAGTATGGGAAGAGGTCTCTCTTCCACACACTGAATATGCGGTAGCCACATACTATCTGCTGGCTTCATCCGAAGCATCGTCCAATCTGGCCCGTTTTGACGGTGTACGCTATGGCGTACGTGCAGACAATCCGGACAACCTGCTGGATCTGTACCATCAGTCCCGCACGCAGGGCTTTGGCCCCGAGGTAAAGCGCCGGATTATGCTGGGCACCTATGCGCTGAGTTCCGGGTACTATGATGCTTACTACCTGAAAGCACAAAAAGTACGTACACTGATCAAACAGGATTTTGATCGTGTGTTTGAACAATATGATGTCATTATCGGACCTACTGCGCCGACAACAGCTTTTAAAATCGGTTCGCAAGTGGATGATCCATTAACGATGTATTTGAACGATATTTTGACGATTCCGGTGAGTTTGGCTGGAGTGCCGGCCATCAGCATCCCTTGTGGCCTTGCGGATGGATTGCCGGTTGGACTGCAAATTATCGGAAAAGCCTTTGACGAGTCTTCCGTGCTGCGTGTAGCACATGCCTTTGAACAAAATACCCAATTTCACAAGCAGCGTCCGCAACTGTAATTTGCCGAAAAGGAGGGAACCATTTATGTCTACAACTACATCCAAATATGAGACGGTCATCGGACTGGAAGTCCATGTGGAACTGCATACGAAGTCTAAAATATTTTGCGGATGCTCGACATCCTTCGGAGCACCGCCAAACTCGCATACATGTCCTATTTGTCTTGGGCATCCGGGGGTACTGCCGGTATTAAACCGTCAAGCCGTTGATTATGCGATGAAAGCGGCGATGGCGCTTAATTGCACGATTGCTGATGTGAGCAAGTTTGACCGCAAAAACTATTTTTACCCCGATTCACCCAAGGCTTACCAAATTTCGCAATACGATCAGCCGATCGGCGAGCATGGCTGGATTGATATTGAAGTGAACGGCGAGACTAAGCGTATCGGCATTACCCGACTGCATCTGGAAGAGGACGCAGGTAAATTAACACATGTCGATGGCGGCTATGCGTCTTTGGTTGATTTTAACCGTGTCGGTACACCGTTGGTCGAGATCGTTTCGGAACCGGAAATATCTTCACCGGAAGAAGCCAAGGCTTACTTGGAAAAAATACGTGCGATCATGCAGTATTGTGACGTATCCGATGTGAAGATGGAGGAAGGCTCGCTTCGCTGCGACGCGAACATCAGCCTTCGTCCGCATGGACAGAAAGAGCTGGGTACTAAAGCAGAGCTAAAAAACATGAACTCCTTCCGTGGCGTACAGCGCGGATTGGAATATGAGCAGTTCCGCCAGGAACAAACGCTGGAGGAAGGCGGAACGATTGTACAGGAGACACGCCGTTGGGATGAGGCCCAAGGTAAAACTCTGTCTATGCGGGGTAAGGAACAGGCGCATGACTATCGTTATTTCCCGGACCCGGATCTCGTTACGCTGCATATTGATGCAGAATGGAAAGAACGCATCCGTACTTCGATTCCTGAACTGCCTGACCAGCGTAAAGCACGCTACACCTCAGAATATGGATTGCCTGAGTATGACGCACAGGTCATTACGTCTTCCAAGCCACTGGCCGATTTGTTCGAGGATAGTCTTCGATACACGAAGGATGCCAAAGCAGTATCCAACTGGATTATGGGGGATTTGCTCGGCTATTTAAATAGTGCTGGTGTGGAGCTGTCGCAGGTTAAACTGACAGGTCAAGGCTTGGGTGAAATGATCGGACTGCTGGAGAAGGGGACGATCAATAGTAAAATCGCCAAAACGGTCTTCAAGGAAATGCTGGAGAGTGATAAACTGCCGCAGCAAATTGTTGAAGAAAAAGGGCTTGTGCAAATCAGCGACGAGGGCGCGATCCTGACGATCGTCGAACAGGTAGTAGCGGCTAACCCGCAATCGGTTGAGGATTACAAAGCTGGCAAGCAGAAGGCCATTGGCTTCCTGGTTGGTCAAGTGATGAAGGAGAGCAAGGGCAAAGCAAACCCTGGCCTCGCCAACAAGCTGCTGACGGAAGTGCTAAACCGCTAATGGCATAGATTTGAAAGGGGCTTGTCTTATAGGGACAGGCCCCTTTTTGTATAGGCTCTGATGAGAGCTGCTGTACAGAGTTTGGAAGCGCAATGACATGTTACGAGTTTTTCTATAGAAAACAGCTGCATAGCTGCCCTAAATAAAAGGAGGGATACAGCATGATTAGCATATGTTCACTGGAAGACGATGAAATGGTCAGCCAGATATGGCGTCTTCAGCACATCGCCTACAGGCTGGAGGCCGAGCGAATCGGTTTTGATGAAATACCACCCCTTTTGGATACGTTTGATACGCTGCGAAGCTGCGGAGAGACATTCTATGGCTGGATTGAGGACGGCGACCTGTTAGGGGCGCTGGCGGTGCAGTCTGAGTCACCCGATTCACTCACTCTTACACGTATGATGGTTCATCCGGATCATTTTCGCAAAGGGATTGCCGACTCCTTAATGAAGCATGCTTTGAACGAATATCATCATATACCGCTGTTCATCGTATCTACAGGAACTTTAAATGCTCCTGCGGTGGCCCTATATCGAAAACACGGCTTTCGCCCCGTATCGGCGGCAGAGGTGGCTCCGGGCGTGGAATTAACCACATACCACCTGCATAACGTGAAATAGTCTTAGCAAAAACTGCATCCCCGGAGAGGGAAGCACGATATACACCGGGAGGGGGAGCTTGATTGGATAACCCGTGGATTATAAACGATTCACATATCATTTTACGGCTTTTGCTATCCATGCTCCTGGGCGGATTCATTGGTTTTGAGCGCGAACGTTCCAATCATGCTGCAGGTTTGAGGACTCATATTATGGTTAGTCTCGGTTCGACGCTGATTATGCTGCTCTCCATTTACGGATTTGCCGACTTTATCAAAGAGGCCAATGTACGTATAGATCCAGCACGTTTGGCTACGGCGGTAATTACTGGAGTAGGATTTTTGGGCGCAGGAACAATTATGTTTACAGGCAAATCCATTACAGGCTTAACGACTGCTGCTTCCATCTGGGTTGTAGCAGCTATTGGTCTCGGGGTCGGAGCGGGCTTTTATTTTCCATCTATAGCAGCGACTGTACTGGTATTTTTGAATTTATGGGTGTTTAACAAAGCTGAATTGCGGTATATGCGTGGACGACAACGTCATCTTATAACACTATACGGATTGTCATCCCATAGATTGCTGGAGCAAATTTCGACTTATTTAGAGCAAGAAAAAGTGGAAATACGTAAAATAGTGATTAAAGAGCATGAGAATGTCCCTTTTCACGAACTGCATCCAAATCGGCAGAGCATGGAGGTTTCATTGGAAGTGCTGGCTCGCCGCGATTTTAATCCAGTGCGTATTGCAGCCGATCTTCGACAGTGGGAGGATGTAGCGGCAGTTTCCGTGGAATGAGGGTTTACCACATTTTTTCCAGTTACTCTTGAATCCGATTGGGGTACTATCTAACCATTGGAGCATTTGCTGCGGATCACGCATGGAATTCAAAGGGGAGGATGGCATGAACTCGGAACAACCGTTACTGTCTGGAGAGGGACAACAGTCACCGGAGCTGGAGCAGCGGGAACACCCCAAACAGGGTAAACGTTTTAAATACGCTAAATTTCGCAAAGTGATTGCCATTATCATGGCAGCATTGTTACCCGGCCTGGGTCATCTTTTTTTAGGGCTGTTCATTAGAGGGCTTACATTTATCGTATTGCTTCTATTAGATATTTTTGCGATGCTGTATGTCGCTTCTGACGGCTTGAGAATTAACATTCCGTTGCTTATTTTGCTCGGTTTGTTCATTCCTGTTTTATATTTTTATAATGTATATGACGTGTTACAATCAGCGGATTATATGGTCCGCTATCGCCGTAAGCCAGATCGTTATACACAGATGGACGCACGAGGGCAGCAGAGCAGCCCATTTTATGTCTGGGAGAGAGGTTTGTCTTTTGCCGTGCTGCTCGTGGCGGGTGGCGGACTTATGATTCTGTTTCGTATGAAACCACGCTGGCTGGGCAATTTTTTCGAGGACTATGGCTTTTTGACGTTAGCTATTTTATTAATGCTGATCGGACTATTAGTCTTCTTGCGAGAAGTCGGCTTGTCGATCAAACGTAAAAAGGTAAAGGAAAGAGGGTGAAGCTGGCGTGCACCGCAAAATAAGAGTCGGGCGCTACACCTCTTCGCTTCTGTTGATGGCTGTAGGCGCTCTGCTTATCTTGGATGTTGTCCAACATACCGAATATATGCTTCAGCTCCTCGTATGGTGGCCCGTTATCTTTGTGCTGTGGGGACTGGAGTATCTGATTTTTTTTGGCGTGTACTACCGTAAGGAGGGCAGGCCCGACAACGGACGACGTTTCAGACCTGATCTGAAGGGAATTGTCTCCGCATTGGTCGTGGTCGCCGCTGTTTTTATTGTGACCCAGCAAAATCATTATATGTATCTGTGGAACAGGGTTAGTTTGAATCTGACCGCGGCGTCCATGGATTTTAGTCAGGCGAAAGGAAACCGATATGATATGGGCGGCGTACTGGTGCCTGTAACGATGCAGACGTCCGATTTGGTAGTTGATTCGGTCAATGGCGATGTAACGCTGATCAGACGTCCTGTGTCCAATGTAGAGGTACGTGCGACCCTGTGGGTGGATCAAGCACCTGCTGCCGAAGCGGACAAGATTGCTCAAGCTTCCTCGCTGACTTCTACTGACGGCAAGACTATTCAGATTCGTCCAGAGGTGCAGTCATACGGAGCATCGAGCAGACGTCAGCCCCGTACGAACATGCTAATTACAGTGCCGGAGGATCGGCGATTTAATATGCAGATCAGAACCTCCAACGGGGATATTACCCTCAACGGAGTAGATGCCATCGACAGCATCCGGCTGGAGAGCGGGAACGGGAATTTGACAGTTAATGATGCTATCGGCAATGTCAAAGGAGTCACCTTGAACGGTCGGATCAAATTGCATCGTATCACCGGAGATGTAGATATGCGAACCAATCGCGGTGATATGCAGGCAGGGGATATTGAAGGAACGGTTGCGCTACGCACGATGGTAGGCGACATTCAGCTTGCCCGCTCGGAAGGTGATATTACGGTTGATACCCAAAATGGTGACATGAACGTTCTGAATCCCACAGCCAAGCTGAATGCAAATTCGCTCAATGGCGGGATCAAGGTGCATAGCGAGCAGGTAGGTGGAGATTGGAAAATATACAGTGCTGTTGGTGACATTGCGTTGGAACTTCCGTCGAATGGTGACTTTCAGTTGGAGGGGTCCAGCAGTTACGGCAACCTTCGATCAGACTTCCCTTTTAAAATAGATAGTAAAAGTATCTCAGGCCAAAATGGGACAGGTAAGTACTCGATCAACGTGGAAGGCAACAGTAATTTATCGATCAAGAAGCTACTTCTGCCATCGCTGCCTGGCTTGGACGAGTCGGCAGGAACGAATGTGCCTAATGCGTCAGAAACGCCTGCGGCTCCATCTGAATCTCCCGCTACCGGAGCCTCTAACGGGTCATCCAGCGATAATGCGGCGCGTTGACAAGAAACTTGAATTGACCGTACAATGTGAATAGACGTACAACGTGAATAGAATGTAAAATAGTTGTAATAAAGCAAATCGTAAGTAAGGGATAAGGCGGTGGACATATATGGCAGCTCGCGTCCAGCATGCTTTGGAACTTCTAAAGAAGACAGGTGTACGCATAACACCCCAGCGCCATGCCATATTAAACTATTTGATGGAATCTATGGGACATCCGACCGCTGATGAAATATATCGTGCGCTCGAATCCAAGTTTCCAAGCATGAGTGTGGCTACGGTTTATAATAACTTAAAGATGTTTATAGAAGCGGGTATGGTACATGAGTTGACCTATGGAGATAACGCCAGTCGTTATGATGCCAATGTTTCGGAGCACTATCACATCATTTGCGAAAAATGCGGAAAGATTGAAGATTTCAGTTATCCGTATTTGGCAGATGTGGAACACCATGCCTCGTTAGAGACAGGTTTCGAAGTGCATGGACATCGTATGGAGTTATACGGAGTGTGCAAAGCTTGCATGAACAAGGAAATTCAGCAAAATAAGGAATAGAAGTTTTTCGGTGCGGTATGTATATATTGTAATGGGTTGGAAACGTGAGAAATTCCCCACAAGCGGGGATTTACCGCGTTTTTTTGTTTAAATAACTTGTCTGTCAGCAACCAGTTCAGTTTACGTTATCCTGTAATTCAAAGTTCCGACAATGGAGGTTGAATATTGGCCAGAAATCATTCCAGACGCCGCCGTAAACGTTCACGTTTCAAAGGGGCTACAAGCTTGCTGTTGTTCGCAGCGATCATCTGCGCAATTACTGTCGTATGGTTCGGTAATCCACTGCATGAAAAACCCGATTGGCAAGGCAGTATCCGCCCCATTTTTATCCAGGGAAAGCTAACAGGGTATGAAGTTCAAAACTCCGGCAAGAACATGCTGGTACCACTCAAATTTGTGCAAAGTAAAATCGATCCGGCGATTCGTTATGAGGATGACAGCCAAACTGTCATTTTGGCTACGAGGCAAAATTTGCTACAAATGACCGTTTCCAAGCCGCAGGGGGAATTGAATGGAACATCATATACGCTCAGCGCAGCTCCCCAGATTATTAGTGGATCGGTTTATATACCTATGCAAGCTGTCCGTGAAGTATATGGTGTATCTATTCATGAAGACACAGTGACGGGTGCAGTCATCCTGATGAAAGCCGGAGAGAAAGTCGAACAGGGGAACGTGGAGAAGAAGGATGGACGACAGGATGCCAAAATTGCTTTGCGTAAAGAAGCCTCCAGTCTGTCTTTTATTTTGACGGATATACCTCAACAAACGAAGGTGCGCATTTGGTCCAAACAGGCTGATTGGTATTTTGTTCAACTGGATAACGGCTACGCTGGATATGTGCAGGCGGCCAACATCTCTGAAGGAGAGGAGCTTGCGGTCGCCCCGGCTAAAGATACTCCATCTATCTCGGAGAAGCACTGGGAGGGAAGACCAGTTAACCTCGCCTGGGAGGCTGTTTACAACCGTAAACCCGATCCTTCCAAATTTGACCCTATGCCTGGGGTGAATGTGGTGAGTCCCACTTGGTTCAGTGTCATAGATAATGAGGGCACCGTACAAAGCAAAGCCGACCCTGCCTATATCAGTTGGGCGCATCGCAAGGGGATGGAAGTATGGGGCTTGTTGAGCAACAGCTTTAATCCTGAATTAACGACAGAGGCCTTGTCTACCTTTGAACGGCGCAGATCGATTATAGATCAGATGATTACACTTGCCGAGGAAAGTGGTCTGGACGGTATCAATATTGACTTTGAAAATGTTCATACGAAGGATGGACCCAATGTCACCCAATTTTTGCGAGAGCTTAAGCCGATGGCACGTGAACATGATCTGATATTGTCAATCGACGTAACACCTAAGTCTCAAAGTGAGATGTGGTCTGCTTTTCTGGATCGAAAATCATTGGGTTCGATAACGGATTATCTCATGGTTATGGCCTATGATGAGCATTGGGCAGCTAGTCCGAAGGCTGGTTCAGTCGCCTCACTGCCGTGGGTGGAAGCGTCGATCAAGCGAATCATTCAGGAGGATGGAGTACCAGCTCAAAAAGTTGTCTTGGGCATTCCGTTATACACTCGTGTATGGTCTGAAACACCTAAAGGAGACACCGTCAAAGTTAGCTCCAAGTCGCTTGGTATGGAATCAACAGCGGAGATTATCGAGAAATTTAAGCTGAAGCCTAAATTCAGAGCCTCGGAAGGCCAGAATTATGTCGAGTATACTGAAGACGGTATTGTCAAAAAGATTTGGCTGGAGGATCGTGTGTCTCTGGAAGCGAGGGTGCAACTTGCCAAGTCATTGAAGCTCGGGGGAATCGGTGTATGGAACCGAACCTTTGCAGATCAGACCGCCTGGAATACGCTAAAAGAAATAAGTAAATAAAACTTAAAATTTTTAAAATTGAAGAAGGAAGTTTCTTTCTTATGTAGAAATGTTCACATATATCCAAATTTAGCGGTAGTAGCCGCCTTACAGGTATGGAGGGTGAAGTGCAGCTAACCAAATTAAGCTTGATGTACGATGAATTGTTGCAGGAAGATTCGATCGGCATTATTTC
>NZ_CP192445.1:4355000-6129587 GCF_050626875.1 Paenibacillus sp. 8b26
TAGCCCGAGGGGGCCGCAGTGAAAAGGCCCAAGCGACTGTTTAGCAAAAACACAGGTCTGTGCGAAGCCGCAAGGCGAAGTATACGGGCTGACGCCTGCCCGGTGCTGGAAGGTTAAGGGGAGTGGTAAGTCCTTCGGGGCGAAGCTATGAACCGAAGCCCCAGTAAACGGCGGCCGTAACTATAACGGTCCTAAGGTAGCGAAATTCCTTGTCAGGTAAATTCTGACCCGCACGAATGGCGTAACGACTTGGGCGCTGTCTCAACGAGAGATCCGGTGAAATTTTAATACCTGTGAAGATGCAGGTTACCCGCGACAAGACGGAAAGACCCCATGGAGCTTTACTGCAGCTTGATATTGAATTTGGGTACGATCTGTACAGGATAGGTGGGAGCCTAAGAGACTTGAGCGCCAGCTTGAGAGGAGGCATCCTTGGGATACCACCCTGATCGTATCTAGGTTCTAACTTGGTACCGTGATCCGGTACGAGGACAGTGTCAGGTGGGCAGTTTGACTGGGGCGGTCGCCTCCTAAAGAGTAACGGAGGCGCCCCAAGGTTCCCTCAGAATGGTTGGAAATCATTCGAAGAGTGCAAAGGCAGAAGGGAGCTTGACTGCGAGACCTACAAGTCGAGCAGGGACGAAAGTCGGGCTTAGTGATCCGGTGGTACCGCATGGAAGGGCCATCGCTCAACGGATAAAAGCTACCCTGGGGATAACAGGCTTATCTCCCCCAAGAGTCCACATCGACGGGGAGGTTTGGCACCTCGATGTCGGCTCATCGCATCCTGGGGCTGAAGTAGGTCCCAAGGGTTGGGCTGTTCGCCCATTAAAGCGGTACGCGAGCTGGGTTCAGAACGTCGTGAGACAGTTCGGTCCCTATCTGTCGTGGGCGTAGGAAATTTGAGAGGAGCTGTCCTTAGTACGAGAGGACCGGGATGGACGTACCGCTGGTGTACCAGTTGTTCCGCCAGGAGCACCGCTGGGTAGCTATGTACGGAAGGGATAAGCGCTGAAAGCATCTAAGCGTGAAGCCCCCCTCAAGATGAGATTTCCCAATTAGTAAGACCCCTTGAAGACGACGAGGTAGATAGGTTGGGGGTGGAAGTGCAGTAATGCATGGAGCTGACCAATACTAATCGGTCGAGGGCTTATCCTAAGATAAGATGCAATGGAGTTTCGGATCCAGTTTTCAGGGTGTAACCTTGAAACAAATGTTTGTTATTCCCTGATAGCTCAGTTGGTAGAGCACTCGACTGTTAATCGAGTTGTCACAGGTTCGAGTCCTGTTCGGGGAGCCATATGGAGAGGTGTCCGAGTTGGCCGAAGGAGCACGATTGGAAATCGTGTAGGCGCCAAAAGCGTCTCGAGGGTTCGAATCCCTCTCTCTCCGCCAGATATTATTTATTCTGTGGCCCGTTGGTCAAGCGGTTAAGACACCTCCCTTTCACGGAGGTAACAGGGGTTCGATTCCCCTACGGGTCATTAACTATTCTATAAAAGAGCTTGAAATAAAAAGCTTGTAATGGTATAATATGTGAAGTGTTGCGTTGTGGAGGCTTAGCTCAGCTGGGAGAGCATCTGCCTTACAAGCAGAGGGTCGGGGGTTCGAGCCCCTCAGCCTCCACCACTTGGAAAATTGAATACTTATTATTGTCGCGGGGTGGAGCAGTTCGGTAGCTCGTCGGGCTCATAACCCGAAGGTCACAGGTTCAAATCCTGTCCCCGCAATTAATTTCCTTTAGGAAATAGCCTTGGAACTGTGGTGTAGAGGCCTAACATGCCTGCCTGTCACGCAGGAGATCGCGGGTTCGAATCCCGTCAGTTCCGCCATTTTAGTAATATAATATTTGTCGAAGAGCCTTAGAATAAGGCTCGGTAGCTCAGTCGGTAGAGCAGAGGACTGAAAATCCTCGTGTCGGCGGTTCGATTCCGTCCCGAGCCACTTTTAATTGAATAATTTATGTGCCGGTGTAGCTCAACTGGTAGAGCAACTGACTTGTAATCAGTAGGTTGGGGGTTCAAGTCCTCTCGCCGGCACCATTTTTGGAGGATTAGCGAAGTGGCCAAACGCATCAGACTGTAAATCTGCTCCCTTACGGGTTCGGTGGTTCGAATCCATCATCCTCCACCAGTTTTATAGGGGCATAGTTTAAAGGTAGAACAACGGTCTCCAAAACCGTTGGTGTGGGTTCAATTCCTGCTGCCCCTGCCAAATTTTTTTTTGTCTTTGCGGCGATCGTGGCGAAGTGGTTAACGCACCGGACTGTGACTCCGGCATTCGTGGGTTCAAGCCCCATCGGTCGCCCTTTACCTTTAGTGGGGATTAGCCAAGCGGTAAGGCAACGGACTTTGACTCCGTCATGCATAGGTTCAAATCCTATATCCCCAGCCATCTTAATGCGGACGTGGCTCAGCGGTAGAGCATCGCCTTGCCAAGGCGAGGGTCGCGGGTTCGATTCCCGTCGTCCGCTTCGTTATACTTTGGCGCCATAGCCAAGTGGTAAGGCAAAGCTCTGCAAAAGCTTTATCCCCAGTTCGAGTCTGGGTGGCGCCTCCATAATTATATATGCCGGCGTGGCGGAATGGCAGACGCGCTCGACTCAAAATCGAGTGGGAAACCGTGGAGGTTCGAGTCCTCTCGCCGGTATACCAAAAAGAGTTATGAAATTGCTGATATCAGTAATTTCATAACTCTTTTTTCTTTAGATTTTAATCATAATGCTGGCTGCAATTTTTAATACATACTTGGAATATAAAAACTGCCCATATAGTTTATTAGGTGCATAGGAAGTGGGGATGAGTATGCAGGAGAGAATCTTGGAAGCTTTTTTAGAGGAAGCCTGTTAGTGCTGCCTGAATCCGTAAGCAAGGAAAAGAAACAGTACAATAGAGAGCTTCCACATCAGAAAGAAAATCTTTTGCAGCAATTTGCCAAGCCATATCAATCTCCTTTTTTCATGGGTTTACTCATTGTATTTGTCGTTGCTTTTGGCTTAGCTAACTTTGAAACGGTATTTGGACTGTTTGTAGATCATAAATATGGTTTTACGCCGGTGGATATTGCCATCATTATAACGACAGGCTCCATTCTGAGGGCAGTTGTCAAAGCGACTATATTTGGCTGGATTATTAATCGTTTTGGCGAGAAAAAGATCATTCATATCTGTCTGGCTGTTGCGGGATTATTCATTTTTCTGACACTGTTTGCCGAGCAGTATGCCATGATTATGTTGACGACCTTCATCATTTTTCTGGCCATGGACATCCTTCGTCCGGCTGTAAGCACATCCTTGTCACGGCGGGCCGGGGATGAGCAGGGGTTTGTGGCTGGAATGAACTCATCTTATACAAGTTTGGGTAATGTGATCGGACCACTGATTGCAGGACTGCTGTTTGATGTTCATATTAACTTGCCTTATATGGTTGTAGCTATAGTGTTACTGGCTTGTCTTGTCCATTCACTACGCTCCAACACCCAACAGCCCGTGTAGCAGGACAACATAGAGGGTGATAGCCGCAGGTCTGTATGCACCCCCGACTTAGGTCTAGGTTCAAAAACCGTCTGGGGTCCGTTTTGGAGAACTCCAGATCAGCGTACAATAAGGACATAAGCAAGACACAGTGAAAGGCGGTGAGAGATGATGAGAGTTAACAAAGGGAATGGGTTGGCTATTGTACTGATTGTGTTGGGTTCGATTATGCTGCTCGGTAAGTTTACTCCGTTTTTCGGTCACTTTGTAGGACACTTGATCGGTTACTTAATCCCGATAGCGATGATCATGTTAGGTTACTACGGTGTGAAAAGAGGAAATGTGGTCTTCGGATGGATTGTACTTGTAATTGGAGTACTCGTTTTACTCGGCAAACTGTCCTGGCTTTTGGGGCCACTGCTGGCAATCGGGTTAATCATATTCGGTGTTTCACTACTGAGTGACCGCAGAAGACGTTATTAAGATTGATGGACTTGCGGGTGAATGTGAATTACAGAAACGAAAGTATGAAGATATGAAAATACGAAATGTGAAAGGAGCAGAAGCAAATGAGTGTTTTTCGTAGAATGCGTGATATTACCGTAGCGACCTTTAATGAGCATTTGGAACAAAGTCAAGATCCGATACAACTGATTGACCAGTTCTTGTATAACACCCGCAAGGATATTGCAGAAGCGGAAAAGCTTCATCAGCAATACGCAGTGCACACAAGACAGATGAAGCAACAGCTGGATCACGCAGTGTCCATGCAGATTAAACGGGAGGAACAGGCGCTGCTGGCTTTAAAGGCTGATGAAGAGCATGTTGCGAAGCTGGCCCTCCAGGAGAAAATGTTGTATGCGGAAAAAGAAGAACAGTACAGAGAACTGTGGGAGCAGAGCCGTGAATCGTTGTGTGAGTTGGAGCAACAGCTGGATACCTTAAAAACGGAATATCAAACGGTAAACAGCAAGCGTCAGTATTATGCGGCACGTGTACAAACGTTGAGACTCCAGCAGCAGATGAACGAACGGGCAGGTACATACGGTGGACGAAATGTTCCCCGAATGTTCAACCGCTTGGAAGACCGGGTAGCTGATATGGAAGCAGAAACGCTGAGCCTACGTGATTTGCGGCGGGGAGAAGGCAGTCAGCTGGATGCCCAAGGCGGTGGATCGCTGCTCGAACAAGAGTGGGCGAGACTGAAAAGTAAGCTGAACAACAGCGGGAAGGAGTAAGTTGATTATGACCCGAATTTACCGATCAAACCGGGATAGAGTATTAACAGGTGTATGCGGCGGTCTGTCTGATGCAACAGGGATGGACTCAACGTGGATTCGTATTCTGGTTGTGATCAGTTTCTTTATTACAGCAGGAACCACGTTTATGATTTATGTGATTGCAGCATTGGTTATCTCCAAGGAGCCGAGATCTCCTTATGATGGAGGATTTGGTCCCAACAGCGGGCCTTACAACCAACAGGACTCACGCTATTATGGCGGGAACAGCACCGGATCGCAATACGGACCGGGTACTGGCTACAATCAAGGTGGAGCATACGGTAATACGAGCCAATCTTTTGGTCAAGATGCCCGCCATTCATCCAAATTTAACACAGGTCCTAACAGTGATCTGGATTCCATGATGGAAGATATCGAGAAAAAAGCAATGAAAAAAGAGTTGGCAGAGTTACGCAAAAAAGTAGAGCAATTCGAGAAGGGAGATCGTAAATAATGGGAATCTTTAAAAGAATGAAGGATATGACAAGAGCATCGGTGAATGAAGTGCTGGATAAAGTGGAAGACCCGATTATTATGCTGAACCAATATCTGCGCGATATGGAGGCGGAAATTCACGAGGCCGAAGTAACGGTAGCCAAGCAAATGGCAAATGAACGTCGCATGAAACAGCGCTTGGAGGAAGCAGTACGAGTATCTAATGAGCGTGAACAACAAGCAGAATCCGCGTTGCGGAACGGCCAGGAGGAAGTAGCACGCAAGCTGCTGGGCGAAAAGATTTATTTTGCACAAAAGCAGGATGAGTACCGTGATCTGCACACTCAAGCCGAACTTCAAGCCAAAGAACTGGTACAACAGCTTCACGAGATGAAGGATGAATTCTACAAAATGCGCAACAAGCGCAATGAGCTGGTATCCCGTGCTCAAATGGCGAAGGCGAAAAAGCAATTGTCGCAGATCAACAGTCTGCATACCATTGAAAGCGGTTCTGCTTCGCTAGGCTTCCACCGGATGGAAGAAAAAATTATGCAATTGGAAGCGGAAGCTGACGTGCTGCGTGCCCCTTACCGTCAAGCTCCGGGGGAAGCTTATGTCAACCCGGCTGAGGCTGAAAAACAGTTTAAAGTGGATGAGCAGCTTCAACAACTCAAATCCAAAATTCAAACGGGTGCTAAACCAGTAGATATCAAGAAGGACTGACTACTCGAAAATAAGACATTATGATATGCTGTATGGAATGGACACTGGTCAATGATCGTGCTCAATCTGTATGGTTCGGGAAAGCCATATGGCCGAAATATCGCGCCACTATGGCTTTTCCTTCCTGTATAAACAAAAAGGGGGTGCGGCATGGAGAGAAGAAAATCAGCCTTGGCACTGGCAGGGATCGCCATCGGAGTTATCATTTTATTCGGTCAGTGGATTGGGTTCCTCTCCGTGGTTGCACTGATCCTGATGTTGACCGGAATATATAAGATTCGCAATTCCAAGATTAAAAAGGGTTACACGATGCTCGCGATTGGTGCCGGACTGTTGGTGCTGGATCATTTGTTCCTGTTTGTGGTAGTTACACTGGCATCATTAGCTGTATTCTATTCACGTTCAAGAAAGCTGCATAAGGGTCAAAGCTCGATATTCAAGCACAATTTCATATCCAATCATAAATGGGATGAAGTTCCGTGGAGCTTGCGGAGCACGAGTATATGGCATGTAGTTGGGGATGTGGACGCAGATCTAACGCTGGCCATTCTGGAAGAACGTGAACCGGTTGTATTTTTGCAGGGGATCTTCGGTGATATTGATATCACGCTGCCGGATAATTACGGTGTAGAGGTGGAGATCTTCGTATTGTTTGGGCAGATTCACTTTGACCGGGATCATGAGGCGGGTATGCTCAATCGTTTGGTTGTGAGGTCTCCTAATTATGCGGAGAGTGAATATAAGGTGAAGTTTGTCGTTTCGTACTTGGCGGGCGATGTCCGTTTCCGATTTTATTGAATCAGGAGGAGCCAGGATGAATCATAAAAAAACGTCCAATATGGTAACCCGCAGTATGGGTGAAGGTATCCTCCTGTGTGTTGTTGTGGGCGCGGTCGTCATTTATATGCTGTATACATATGGTTATGTAAAGTCGTTCCCGACTTGGGGAATGATACTGAAATTTGCGGGAGCCGTTGTCATGGTACTAATTGGCACCGGGGCAATATATGGTTTTTATGAGAGCTACCGCTTCAAAAGCAGGCTGGAAAAGCTGCGGGAGACGCTACTGATGTGGGAAAAGGGGACCCCTGCTCGGGAGCTGCCGCCACTGGGTCATGATGAGTTGGGCAGGCTGGGTGAGCAACTGGAGCGAATCGGGCGCAAATGGCAAGAGCAGGTTACTTCTTTACAACGCTTGTCCACCAACAATGCACAGCTGGCAGAACAGGCCAGAGTGACCGCGATTGTCGAGGAAAGGCAACGATTGGCGAGGGAGCTACATGATGCAGTGTCACAGCAATTGTTTGCGATTTCGATGACGGCAACGGCTGTAGGCAGGACGCTGGATAAGGATTTTGATAAGGCGCAGCGTCAGGTTGCTTTGATTGAAGAAATGTCCTCGGTGGCGCAATCCGAAATGCGAGCGTTGCTGCTTCATCTACGGCCTGTTTATCTGGAAGGCAAGCGGCTGGAGCAGGGATTACGTGATTTGATACAGGAATTGCAGGCCAAGGTTCCCATGGAGATTGATTTTGAGATGGAGAGCGGAGTACAGTTAGTTAAAGGCATTGAGAATCATTTGTTTCGCATTGTTCAGGAAGCGATGTCCAACACGTTGCGTCATGCCAAAGCAAGCCGTATGGAGATTCGTATCGTGCAACGCACGGATTCTGTTCGGTTAACGATTAGGGATAACGGAATTGGATTCGAGCTGGATGAGAAAAAGCAGACTTCGTATGGATTGTCCACAATGCAGGAGCGTGTCAGCGAGATTGGGGGAGCTATCCAATATATAACGGCCCTGGGGAAAGGGACACGAATTGAGGTATCGGTGCCGGTTTTAAATGATGAAAGCGGAAGGAACGATGCTCATGGAAACGGAATTGCCGATTAGCGTACTGCTGGTAGACGACCATGAAATGGTACGAATTGGTCTGGCGGCGGTGCTGGGCACGGAAGATGGCATTGAAGTGGTAGGCGAGGCCGGGAGTGGGGAAGAAGGCATACGACTGGCTACAGAGTACAAGCCGGACGTAATTTTAATGGATCTGGTTATGGACGGTATGGATGGAATCGAAACGACTCGCCAAGTGACACGCCTGCTTCCAGAGACGAAGGTCATCGTACTGACGAGTTATTTGGACGATGAGAAAATGTATCCGGTTATTGAAGCGGGTGCGTTCAGCTATCTGCTCAAAACGTCCCGCGCTTCCGAGGTTGCGGATGCGATTCGTGCAGCGGCACGCGGACAATCCGTGCTGGAGTCGCAGGTTGCTTCCAAGATGATGAACCGATTTCGACAGCCACAGGCTGAAGCGCCTGCGCATGCGGAACTGACGGATCGTGAAATGGAAGTGCTTCGGCTGTTAGCACAAGGTAAATCCAATCAGGATATTGCGGATGAGCTGATCATCGGGATTAAGACAGTTAAATTCCATGTCACCAATCTTCTCGCCAAGCTGGAAGTGGAGGACCGCACACAGGCGGCAATCTATGCCTACAAAAACGGATTAGCAGAGTAGCGTGCAGAACGGACTGATACTATGAGATACCAAGAGTAGAGCACTTCTACGCTGTTGAACAGGTTCCACAATTTAAATAGGGAAATACAATGAACCGGAGACTTGTATTAGTTCTCCGGTTTTTTTGTGCTCTTGAAAACGGTATTTAAATAAGTAAGAACAGAAAGGCGATTAAGGCCAAATCCAGCACAAGTCCAGCTCCGTATCCATATCCACCATAACTACCATATCCGCGGCCATAGCCAGGTCCACCTTTTCCATATCCACCGTAGCTATTTCCGGCAAATCCACCTGTGTCATAGGGAAAGGACGGACTTAAGGGCTCACTGCGAGGTTTGATTAAGCTGTTTATTTTGGCAGAGGAACGTGCTTTGTTTTTAGAGTTTCGTTTTTTCTTTTTAGAGGATATCTTCTTGGCTTCTTGTTTTCCCTTGTTATTATAGTTTCCGGCATTGGGACTGTTGGAGAAGGAGGATGGATATCCGTTTAACATCAACTTGCCTTTGCCACACCCGCTGAGAATACCAACATGTCGTGTTCCGTCATACAGAACAGCACAGACCAATCGTCCACCATGAGGTGCCACATTGGCTTCATTTACAGGATATATGGGAAACATGATTTCACCTCTTTCTGTATAAGATACGTTGTGATCATAGTCTATTCTCACGATGCCTATAACGTATGGTTAAACACCCAGCAGGTAAACGATAATTTTTAAAACGTGGGCTTCTGCGTTTTGCGTGTATAAAACCTCCGGCAACGGGAAAGCTATTGATAGATTGATAGATTCCAAGCCAGCCGAAAAAGCGCCAAGAATGTGCCTGTAAGAATCGGATGCTTGTGGAGCGGGAGGAACGACGATGTTAAAAGCAGAGGTCATCAAAAAAGGGATGGTAGCTATTGCGGTGTTCGGAACGGTGCTGTTACTCGTTGGCTGGCGTTATGGGACGTTTCAAACGACTGAATATGATTCGTATTCCCGCAAGGCAGAAACGGATTTGCGCTCTGTATTGACTGTCTCGGATCCTGCTCCCGGTACACTGGATAAGGTGGTTGTGAAATGGCAAGGTGACTGGACTTCTTACGGTGATGATCCGGCAGCCATGGCGGCCCGGATAGCCGATCAACTAAATATTCCCACCGTAAACAAGGTAGAGGAAAACGGACACACAGTGTATCGTTCGGTTGGCGGTAGCGGAGAACTGAAAATCCGCTTGAACGTAATGGAACAGCTTACGGGTCAATGGTATACGGTTGTTCAACTGGAGAGTAACAATGCTGGACGTGAGCAGTTAATTCGGCTGCATAAGCTTTGTGCTACACAATTGGCGACTGTGGGAGTAAAAGCAGTATGGAATACGTCCATTCAGCATTCGCTGCATTCAAATGAGCCCGTGGACCAACTGATGAAGCTGACAGAGACACGTTTAGCAGGAAGCTTGTCCATGAAGGCAAAAGAAAGATATACAGATGCGACGACGGTAGCTGTATCCTATGAAGCACCGAAACTGCCCCTGGCGGTTCAAAGTGGTAAGCATCTGGTGCATATGCAGATGGCTGTGCATGAAGACGAGGAGCATCAGGATACACGTATTACGATCGGTTTTCCGCTGATTACGATAGAATACTGACTTATAAGGTAAATTTATGATTCGTCGGATAGCTTATCCATGCGGAATATGCTAAAATGTCATCAAATCTTCAGTTTCATGTTTGTCGAAAATCAAGTATGATCTTGTATAAATATACACAATACTACATGCGGATTTCGAGGGTTGTGGAAGCGGAATCTTGTCATGGGAAGAATGAGGTACTTCATGGCTGACATACCTAATAATGAATCTGTTGTGACGCAAGGCGCAGTGTTATTTATTTTTGGTGCTACGGGCGATTTGGCTCGCCGCAAGCTTTTTCCTGCGATCTACAGCTTGTACCGCGAAGGGAAGCTTGGTGAGGATTTTGCCGTTATTGGCGTAGCGAGACGCCCTCGCACAGAGGAAGAATTCCGTAATGACCTGTACTCTTCGATACAGGAGTTTAGCCGCTACAAGGCAGAAAATGATCAAGAATGGCAGGCATTTGCCGAGCATTTTGAATATAAATCACTGGATATCAACAATGTCGAAGGATTTCATGAACTGAGACAGCAGACGGAGACCATAGAGACGAAATTCAGTATTCCGGGGAACCGTTTGTTTTATTTGGCCTTGGCCCCTGAACTATTTGGAAGTGTATCGAAGAGTCTCAAAGAAGGCGGTATGATGGATGGCAAGGGCTGGAATCGTCTTGTCATTGAGAAGCCGTTCGGTTATAACCTGGAATCTGCGCAAGAGCTGAATATTGAAATACGCGAAGTATTTGAAGAGGAAGAAATTTATCGGATTGATCACTATCTTGGTAAGGAAATGGTGCAAAATATCGAAGTGATCCGCTTCGCAAACGCCTTCTTTGAACCATTGTGGAATAATAAGCATATTTCCAATGTGCAAATTACGCTTAGTGAAACCGTGGGCGTGGAGGAACGCGGAGGTTATTACGATCATTCCGGTGCTCTGCGGGATATGGGACAGAACCATATGCTGCAAATGCTGACAATGATTGCAATGGAACCACCGAGCCGTTTGCTCCCTGAGGATATCCGTGATGAAAAGGTGAAAGTGCTGCGTTCGCTGCGTCCCTTTGAATCAGCAGAGGATGTGCTGACTAATGTGGTACGCGGTCAATACACGGAAGGAAGCTATCGCGGTCAGCAGTTGCCGGGGTATCGTGAAGAGGACAAGGTTGATCCACAGTCGAGCACAGAGACTTATTTTGCTTCACGCGTATTTGTGGATAATTTCCGTTGGGCAGGGGTTCCGTTCTACATTCGTACCGGCAAACGTCTTCCTGTAAAGACAACCGAGATCGTTGTGGAATTTAAGAGCATGCCTACGAACGTATATCTTGGTCAAAAGCATAAGCTGGAACCGAACTTGCTCGTGATCCGGGTGAATCCGATGGAGGGTATTTACATCAAAATTAATGCCAAGAAGCCGGGTTCGGAATCGGATATTGAACCGCTGGCTATGGATTTCTGCCAAAGTTGTATGGTCGGCATCAACTCACCGGAGGCTTATGAACGGTTGTTAATGGACGCGATTGAAGGGGACTCTACGTACTTCACGCGTTGGGATGAGGTTGCGACAGCATGGAGATTCGTGGATCGGATCGCCAAAGCTTGGCAACAAGCCCCGGATACGCTGGAAACCTATCCTGCAGGCTCATGGGGACCGGAAGGCGCTCGCAAGCTGCTGGAGCAAGATGGCTTTAAATGGTGGCCGGTCAGCGGTCAGGATGAAGATAATGTCATCTGGCGGGTAGGCGGCACTCAGTAATCCTGATATTGTTCAGCATCCCCCTACGTCCTGTTCAGGATGTAAGGGGATGCTTTGCGTTCGGAGTGTGCTATAATAACTTAGTCTCAGGTTTTCAGTTTGCAACTGATTATACGTTAAAGGCAGGCTAAAACATGTAAATAGATCGTATTTATAATGAATATGGTAACGGAGTACGCCGAATACTGGATCTAACGGTAAAGAAACCGATAGCACCGACGAATTTACGTTAACAGGCGTGCATCATGGCCTTTTTATGAATAGCTTGAGCAGGAACGCAATGGATTTGATCATGAAGGGATATGTGAAATGAGTAAAACACTGGATATACTTCAACAGGAAGTCGACAAACGGCGCACGTTTGCGATTATTTCTCACCCGGATGCGGGGAAAACGACACTGACGGAGAAGCTGTTGCTGTTCGGGGGCGCAATTCGTCTTGCCGGTTCAGTCAAAGCGCGTAAAGCAAGCAAGCACGCGACGAGTGACTGGATGGAGATTGAAAAGCAGCGGGGGATTTCGGTTACATCCTCAGTTATGCAATTTGATTATAATGGGCACCGTATTAACATTCTGGACACCCCGGGTCACCAGGATTTCAGTGAAGACACTTATCGTACATTAACAGCAGCGGATAGCGCAGTCATGCTGATTGACGTAGCGAAAGGTGTGGAAGCGCAAACGATTAAGCTGTTTCAGGTGTGTGCCAAGCGTGGAATTCCGATTTTCACCTTCATTAATAAGCTGGACCGTGAGGGACGCAGTCCTTTTGATCTGATGGAGGAGCTGGAGCAGGTACTCGGCATCCGTTCGGTGCCTATGAACTGGCCAATTGGTACAGGACGTGAGTTGTGCGGTGTCTATGACCGTGTCAAAAATCAGGTCGAGCTGTTTCAGGGAGACGACCATTCCACGATCAAGGTACAAAAAGTGGAGGATTACAATGATCCAATCATTCGCGAAATGGCGGGTGAATATTTGCATGACCAATTATGTCAGGACCTGGAGCTACTCGATGTCGCGGGTGACCCTTTTGACATGGAGAAAGTACAGCGTGGTGAATTAACGCCTGTATTCTTCGGTAGTGCGATTAATAACTTTGGAGTTCAAACGTTTCTGGAAAACTTTCTTCAGCTTGCTCCCAAGCCGGAACCGCGTCGCAGTACAGCGGGGGAAATCGAGCCGACGAACGAGAAATTTACTGGTTATGTATTTAAAATTCAAGCAAACATGAACCCGGCTCACCGTGACCGCATCGCATTCCTGCGTATCGTATCTGGTAAGTTCCAACGGGGCATGAGTGTTAAGCATGTACGGATGGGCAAGGAGATTAAGCTGTCCCAGCCACAGCAATTTTTAGCGCAGGACCGTGATATTGTCGAGGAAGCTTTCCCAGGCGATATTATCGGATTGTTTGATCCGGGCATTTTCCGTATTGGCGATTCACTTAGTCAAGGTGGAGAGGTCATATTTGATGAATTGCCGACCTTCTCGCCTGAGATTTTTGCCAAGGTAACGGTGAAAAATGCCTTGAAGCACAAGCAGTATTTGAAGGGTATTGACCAGTTGACCGAGGAAGGTATGATTCAGGTGTTCCGTACGGTAAGCTTTGACGATACGCTGCTGGGCGTTGTCGGTCAACTGCAATTTGAAGTATTTGAGTACCGCATGAAGGGTGAATATGGAGTTGATGTACAGCTTCAGCGTATGCCATTCCAATTTGCACGCTGGATTGTGGATGATCAGATTGATCCAAGCAAATTCCGTATTAACTCTACGTTGGTGAAGGACAAGAAGGGTAATTATGTTGCCTTGTTCGAAAATGAGTATGCGATGCGGACTGCTATTGAGAAAAATCCTACAGCCAAGTTTTTGGAGATGGCTCCATAAGATTTGGATTTGATAAGCAGGACAGGAATGAAAACTGTTATTTGATCTGTACAACGAATAGTCCACTCATTGTTACGGCGAGTGGACTATTTTCGTATACGGGCGGTAGGATGAAGCAGGGTTGAACAAAAGTTTGAAGATAAGTCTTAGGTTAGCGGGACGGGCTTGATTTTATCAAGCTGCTCATGTGCCAGGTGGACAAACTCTTGTTGCTGGGTCTGGTTCATGTGCTTCCATGCCACCTCAAGAATGACACCCAATCCGGGCAAAGCGGCCTCTGGTCCATCCACTGACCCGATAATCATATCGGTAAGATCAGCTTCTGATTTGCCGTGAACTTTGTGAACAATGGCTTGTCGTAAATCCAGTGTAATGGGCATGTGGTACCTCCCGTATGTTTGTAATTGTTGTCGGGTGTATTATGGCTTGGGCTGCTGCCCGGTATACATGAAGAAGCATTTGGCATAAGCATACCAAATTTATGTTTTTGGCGTGTTATGCTATACTATGACGGACAGTACGGTGATCGGGAGGTAAGGAAGGAATGGCAAAGAAGCAGTATGCAGTAATTGGTATGGGGCGTTTTGGCTCCAGTGTTGCCACTGCATTGAGCGAAATGGGCTTTGATGTGTTGGCGATCGATTCGGACGAGCAGCGCACACAGGAAATGTCGAATATTGTGACCCACGCGGTATCTGCCGATTCAACGGATGAGGAAGCGTTGCGTGCGCTCGGTATTCGCAATTTTGATGTCATCGTGGTGGCAATTGGCGAAGATATACAGGCAAGCATATTGACGACATTAATCCTCAAGGATATGGGCGTGCCAGCTCTGATCGTAAAAGCGCAAAATGAATTGCATGGGAAAGTGCTGCAAAAGATAGGCGCGGATAAGGTGGTTTATCCTGAGCGGGACATGGGGCTGCGAGTAGCCCATCATTTGACGTCTCCAAATATTCTGGATTATATTGAGCTGTCCAAGGATTATAGTATTCTGGAGATGAAAGCGGCGGATTCCATGATAGGAAAAAATCTGAAGGAACTTGATATACGCGCCCGTTTTGGCTGTAACGTGATGGCGATTCGTCGAGATCAGGAAATGAATATCTCCCCTTATGCTGAGGATCGGCTGGAGACGGGGGATGTGCTTGTTATTGTAGGCCACAAGGATGATTTAACCAAGCTGGAGCTGGCTTTTGCAGTATGATGATGAATCATTTATTTATAAAGGAACGGACGGATAACGAATGGAAATCATTTCACCAAACAATACACGTGTAAAGGAATGGGCACAACTGCTGGAAAAAAAGCATCGTACCCGCCAGCATAAATATATCGTCGAGGGCATTCATCTGGTGCAGGAAGCGCTGCGTTCGGACGCAGCTGTCGAAAGTGTTGCCTATGATTTGGACAAGGGCATTCCTGCCGAGCTGAATGGCTTGGACCAAGCTGACCAGCCGGTGGAATGGATTCCCGTATCGGCGGCGGTCATTGCCAAATGCACCGATACGAAGACACCGCAGTCCGTCTTTGCTATCGTGCGCAAGAAGGAGCGTGGCGCATTCCCGGCATTGCTGGAGCAGGCGGATGCGCTGGTGATGGTGCTGGACGGGGTACAGGACCCCGGCAATGTAGGCACCATTATTCGTAGTGCCGACGCCGCCGGAGCCGCAGGCGTCATTCTAGGTCACGGCTGCGCCGACCTGTACAACCCGAAGACGATCCGCTCTACGATGGGATCGCTTTTTCACCTGCCCGTGATTGAGGGCAGTCTGGAGGAGCTTTTGCCACAGGCCAAAAGCAAAGGTGCCCGACTGATCAGCACCTCGCTGGACGCAAGCCTGTCGTGCTATGCCGTTGATTTGCGTGTTTCCGCTTGGCTCGTCATTGGTAACGAGGGGCAGGGTATTTCTGCATCCACCGCACGTATGGTGGATGAATCGGTGTTCATTCCGATGCAGGGGCAGGCGGAATCACTGAACGCAGCGATGGCCTCCACGGTGCTGCTTTTTGAGGCGATGAGACAGCGAAGCTAGTGGAAATAACTATAAATTTGTGGTTTATAACATCAATTGAGACTAATTATATTATCAAATGAGACTGTTTATACCATCTAAATGAGACAGTCAATGTCCCCGAAAACCCAGTAAAATCGGGAATAAGGGTTAAGTAAATACAAAATCATCTGTTAATGACTGATCTAAGTTTTCTTATTTTATGGTGAAAAAAGACAGCCTGTTTTTTAACAAGAAGTAAGATAAACAATATCTAAAGGGAAAATTACCTTTGCTCAACTACAATAAAAATTTGTTATACAAATCTTAGCTACAGGGCAATTTAATATCTCTAATCTAAACAGTCCCGATGAAAAGCTCTCTATTTCGGGGCTGTTTTTACGTTATGGATGGTAGGTGAAATGGTGACCCGTTTTTGGGGAAATGTTACCCTCATTCAAATCTCTTTCTGCTATTTGGAGGCTGCATCCGTCGATACTCAGGCAAAGTTTGTCTTTAGCTTTCGGGGATATTTAGATAATTAACAAGCTGTTTTTAGATTGTATTTGTTAAGCTGGTGAAGAAGTGCTCATCAGCTATTTCATTTTGTTTATTAATTTTGAGAAATATTAGATATGTAAATTGTCTATTTCGTATGATATACGAGTATCCTGATGATGAAAATGAAAAGGGAGGAGATTAAGATTAAGTTTCGTAACGTTTTATAAGTTCTGCTTCAGCTACTCTGTTCCCATTTTGAGCTAATTTAATTAAATCAATTACTTCATACATTGATGTGTCCCCCTTTTTTCTGTATCTAATTTAGAGATGAAGGAGCATGAGAAAGGCAGATCTTTGACTACAACTCCATATAATATTTGAGTTTCACCAGTATGGTTTTGCGTAATTTTGAAATGGCTTGTCTTGAGACTCCAAGAGTTTCTGCAATTTCTCTATCAGTTTTGTCTTTATAGAATTTTAAGAATAATACTTTCTTTTCTATGATAGATAAATCAGCTACTGCTTGCGAAAGACTTGTATATTCAACAACTAGATTTTGACTTGAATAGACATCAAGGATGAAATTTAACTCATAGGTAGCTAGGTGCTCTTTATAGATAATGCTAAATTAGCAAAAGATATATTTGAATTATTTCGCGGAGATGAAGGAGCGTTATGGCTTCATTTATGTAGAAAAAGACAGTGAAGGGAAAGACAACATGCATCGTCTTAAGAAGAAGAGCTCAACTGGTATAAGAATATTAGTACGACAAACGGAGAAGATTTAGTTTAATAAATCTATGCCAAAAACAACTACTTCTTTGGAAATGTGGTTTAGGTGATAGAGCCTTACGAAGAAGTAGAGGTAGTACTAAAATAGTTGCATAAACACAAAGAAGAGTACAGGTAGATCTTTAAATCAACTTTTATAGATGAGAATTTGTGAAATAAAGTAACCTATCCGGATTGAAGATCATAGCCCATTATGATTAAAAGTATTTCCTGCAAATTATGATAAAGTATTACACGGTATCGTAATGACTGCTGATTATCAGCTACAACGAATTGAACTGAGAACTTGGATTGTCAACACTAAACTAGACAATTTTTTTGTGGTGCCTCTGCTTGAACTCAGCCGGACTCAAGTAATCCAGAGAACCGTGAATCCGAATATGGTTAAACCAGTGTACATAGTCATGTAATTCTGTGGTTAGCTCAGCAAGACTTTCAAAATGACGTTTCTTCACAAACTCCGTTTTGAAAATTTTAAACGTGGCTTCCGCAACGGCATTGTCATAGGGACAGCCTTTCATGCTCAAAGAACGTTTAATCTGAAAAGCCTCCAGAGCATCGTCAATGAGCTTATTCTTGAATTCATTTCCTCGGTCAGTGTGGAAGAGCTGAATGTCATTCAGGTTGCCCTTAATTGAAGCCAAAGCACGGTAAACCAGCTTGGCATCCTTATGGGGGCCTGCACTGTAGCCGATAATCTCGCGGTTAAACAGATCTACAAAGAAGCATACGTAGTTCCAATATGAACCCACTGGGACGTACGTCAGATCGCTTACGACAACAGATAACGCCTGCTCTTGTTCAAATTTTCGGTCCAATACATTCGCTTGCTTGGCTTCATTGCATCTCGTGGGATGAGGCTTGTACTGGGCGACTGTATACGAGGAAACCAACCCGAGTTCCTTCATGATTCGTCCAATTCTCCGCCTGGATACCGTAAGGCCTTGCTGGTACAGCTCTTTTTTAATCTTACGCGTACCGTAGTTTTGGCGGCTGCTTTGAAAAATGTCCATAATCAGGGAGGGAAGCTCATCCTCCGATGTCACTTCCACTTTGTTTTCTTCATAATAATACGTGCTTCTAGGGAGTTTTAGGACGTCGCACATGGCTGATACCGAGTATTTATGTTTATTCTGGCGAATGACATTTACTTTCGTCCCATGATCAGCGCGGCTTGCTTTAAAATGTCATTCTCCATGAGCAGTTGCTTGTTCTGTTTTCGAAGTTCGATGAGTTCTAATTCCTCTGGAGTTCGGTTGTCTTTCTCTTTAAAGGATCCAGATGTGGAACTCTGTTTCACCCATTTATCTAACGATGAAGGATTCAAATCATATTCTTGAATGATATCCTTGCGTGGTTTGCCACTCTGATAGAGTTGAACCATCTGTGCTTTAAATTCAGTGCTAAAGGTACGTCTTTCCTTTTTTTTCATGTCCGTTCGCTCCTTCTAGAGTGCATCTGTAGTCTACTATATTAGACCACATTTTTTCTGTCTAGAAGAGTGTAGCCGATCCAACTATTAGAGATCAATTGGAATGGATAGAAATAGAGGATATCTTAAACATTATTTGAATCGGAGAATTACAGTTTATTCACATCGTACAGCTAAACCTCGTTCAGGTGATATTTTAGCTATGCAATTCCAAAATTAAGCGACAGGTGTTCAAATCCAGATTTGAGATTATTTTTTTGTTGAAAACGTTCTCCCCATCTTATATAATAAATCTACAATTAATATTAGGGTTGTTACTGCATCGCAGGCAAAGCCTAAACCAATCCGTGCTAAATTATATTTAGTTTAGGATTAGTTTAGGCTTTTTTTGTTAGTAAAAAATATAAAGTGGGCGAACTCATGAGGATTAAAAAAGTATTTAACAATAATGTTGCACTGGTTGAAGGGCCGAATCGATCCGAGATCATTGTTATTGGAAAGGGACTAGCCTATCAGAAAAATCCAGGTGGAAATATAGATCCATCCAGAATTGAAAAGACCTTCGTGATGGAGACTAAGGAATTATCTGAGCGGCTATCTACATTACTGAGTGAGATTCCTCCAAAGCATCTAGAATTGACAGATCAAATTATCCGTTATGCAGTAAAGGATTTACACACTTCCTTTAGTAATAATATCTACCTGGCTCTTACAGATCATATTAGTTATGCAATTACGCGCTCCGCGCAGGGATTGAGTCTCAAGAATGCGCTGCTCTGGGAGATACAGAAGTTCTATCCTAAAGAATATCACACGGCAATGCATGCTTTACACTTAATTGAAAAGGAAACCGGAATTAAACTGCCTGTAGATGAAGCTGGCTTTATCGCAATGCATTTTGTGAATGGTCAGCAGGATGGTCAGGAAATGGAACAGACCTTGATGGTTACCCAGATGGTTCAAGGAATTCTTAATATAGTAACACTTCATTATGGGATTGAGCTAGATGAGGATTCGTTAAATTATAGCCGCTTTGTGACTCACTTAAAATATTTTTCTTATCGCACCATGCGCCATGAATCGATTCCTTCTGAGGATGATGAGCTCTACGAACAAGTCGTTGCCAAGTATCCTGAAGCTTTTGCCTGCAGTGAGAAGGTAAGAGCATATTTACGGGAAGAGTATCAAGTTGAGACAACCGAAGGTGAAATGGTCTATTTCATGCTCCATATTAGGCGTGTGACCAGCAGAGATTAGCATATTACAATAAATAGCAGGGTTGTTACCATTAGTTGGGCAAAGCCTGGATAAGTGATAAGTGTACTGTTTTTCAGTGTACTTAATCACCTATTCAGGTTTTTTTATTTCATATAAACCAGAATGAGGTCTAAAGGAGCGAGCACAAATGAAGTACGAAAGATTAGCGAAAGATATCGTGCAGAACATCGGTGGAGAAGAGAATGTTACGAATCTTGTCCATTGTGCAACCCGGTTGAGATTTAATTTAAAAGACAATCATTTACCTGATAAAGAGAAGCTGACAAGCTTAGAAGGAGTGCTGACTGTCGTAGAAAGTGGCGGTCAATTTCAAGTGGTTATCGGAAATGACGTTGCACACGTATATCAAGAGATTATGAAAACCAGCAAACTTGGGACAGGGAATTCTGCATCAGAGGATGCAGATAAACCTAAGGAGAAGATTCTGTCCACAATTTTTGCAGTGATTTCCGGAAGTCTTTCTCCTCTGTTGCCTGCAATGGCCGGAGCGGGGATACTAAAAGCTTTCTTAACCCTGTTCACAACCTTTGGCTGGGTATCTGCGGAAAGTGGAACCTACCTCATTCTGGCTGCAGCAGCTAATGCCGTCTTCTATTTCCTGCCTATATTCCTGGGCGTCTCTGCAGCGATCAAATTTGGCGCCAATCCTTATGTAGGTGGAGTTATCGGTGCAGCATTAATGGAACCGAACTTTACGGGGTTATTGGCTAATGGAGATACTTCTTCCTTTCTAGGCATTCCTGTAGTCTTAATGGATTATTCAGCAACCGTCTTTCCGGTATTCGTAGCTATTTGGATATTCTCTTACGTGGAGAAATATCTAAAGAAAATCATCCATAAAGAGCTGCAGACGTTTTTGGTTCCGTTATTATCCTTAGTCATCATTGTGCCACTCACTGCGATGATCTTTGGCCCATTTGGAGTATATATCGGAAACGCGATAGCAGATGCTATTAATTATCTCATGGGAGTAAGCGGGCTGTTAACAGGAGCTGTCATTGGCGGGTTAATCTTTTTCCTTGTTGTTTTTGGTCTTCATTGGGGCATTATTCCGATCGTTCTGGCAAATCTTACGAATGGAACCGATCCGATCCTTGCGATGTGGGCAGCTTCTAACTTTGCAATGGCAGGGGTGGCACTGGCTGTTTTTCTTAAATCTAAAGAAAAGTCTTTGAAATCAATTGCCGGTTCCTCTACGTTAAGTCTGTTGTTAGCCGGTGTCTCTGAGCCGACCGTATACGGGATATTGCTGCGTTACAAGCGCACGATCCCATATGTTATTATTGCCGGAGCTGTCGGAGGGGCGATTAATGGCGGTTTCCATACGTATGCTACAGCATTTGTCTTCCAAAATATTTTTTCAATCGGTGCATTTGAACCTGTCGGGTATTATTTAATAGGGATTGCCGCCGCCATGGGGATTGGTTTGATTCTGACGATTCTTTTCGGTTACCAAGACAAACAAGCTGTTGCAGTGACTGAGCCAAGTGACGCAACTCCTACTGTAGAAGTAAAGGCTGTTCAACCGGAAGCAAGTGTCAACCTTACTGGTGTTTCGCAGATCTTGAAGAAAGAGGTACTCCTCAGCCCATTAACAGGAGATGTGAAATCCTTGACTGAAGTTCCCGATCCTGCTTTTGCAGAAGGTGCTATGGGGAAAGGGATTGCAATTATTCCGAGTGTTGGCCAAGCCGTATCTCCAGTGAACGGTACGATTGGCACAATCCTCAAGTCAGGTCATGCTGTAATTATTTTGTCTGAGAGTGGTGCGGAAATATTGATTCACATTGGAATCAACACCGTTCAATTAAAAGGGCAATATTTCACCCCTCGGGTTAAGGCAGGAGATCAGGTCCGCAAAGGGGATCTATTGATTGATTTTGATCTTGAGAAGATTAAGGAAGCCGGATATAATCCGATCACTCCAGTTATAATCTCGAATACCGGCGATTATTTGGATGTTATTGAAACAACAAACTCATCGGTTTTGGCACAAGATAAGTTGCTGACGCTTGTTGTCTAAGCAGAACTAGTCAGAAAGGAGACTCACCTTTGCAATCCAACATACAGTTTTCCAGAAAACTTCTTATGGGGCGGCGCGGTAGCGGCCAACCAGGTAGAAGGTGCATTTTTAGAGGATGGAAAAGGATTGTCCACAGCAGATGTATTGCCTCATAGAATTACAGGGCCGATTATGGAAATTCCCGAAGGCAAATATCCCTCTCACGAAGCTATCGATTTTTACCATCGGTATAAAGAAGATATCGCACTTTTCGCAGAAATGGGGTTCCGCTGTTTCCGGACATCAGTTGCATGGACACGTATTTTTCCTGAGGGAGATGAAGAGCTACCTAACGAAGAGGGCCTCCGTTTCTATGAGCGGTTGATCGATGATTGCTCAAATACAATATTGAACCTGTCATTACGATATCTCATTATGAAATGCCTTTAGGACTGGCCAAGAAATATGGGGGCTGGAGAAGCCGCAAGACCATCGAATGTTATGAACGGTATGCCAAGGTTCTATTTGAGAGATTTAAAGGGAAAGTAAAGTATTGGATGACTTTTAATGAAATTAATATTCTTGCCCACTATCCGTTCACAGGCGGTGGAATTATCGTCCGAGAAGGAGAAAACAAGAAACAGATCCAATATCAGGCTGCACACCATCAGTTCGTAGCGAGTGCTCTCGACGTTAAGGCTTGTCATGAAGCTATTTCTGATGCCCAAATCGGATGTATGTTGGCTTATATTCCTGCATATCCATTGACGAGTGCACCGGAGGATGTTTTTGCGGCTCTGCAAGGAGAACGGGAAATCCTAATGTTCGGTGATGTGCAGGCCAGAGGAGGATATCCTTCATATGCAGCACAATTTTTTAAAGAGAATGATGTGTTCTTGAAAAAGAATCCGGGGATGATCTTATTCTAAAAAGCTACCCTGTTGATTTTATTGGCTTTAGCTACTACATGAGCCGTGCTGTGAGCGCAAATCCGGAGGGGAGGGAGACTAACGGCTGGCAATCTCTTCGGTGGTGTCAAAAATCCTTATTTGCCTTCATCGGAATGGGGCTGGCAGATTGACCCGCTTGGTCTAAGAATCGCTCTGAATCTATTATATGATCGTTATCAGAAGCCATTATTTATTGTGGAGAATGGTCTGGGTGCAGCAGACATCCTGGAAGCAGACGACGTGATTAATGATGATTACCGTGTCATTTATTTGCGGGAGCATCTCTCTGAGGTCGCCAAGGCTATTCAGGATGGTGTCGATTTAATCGGATACACAAGCTGGGGGCCGATTGACTTAATCAGTGCATCTACTGGAGAAATGAAAAAACGGTATGGATACATTTATGTCGATAAAGATAATGCGGGTGAAGGAACCATAAGAAGAATAAAAAAGAAAAGCTTTGCTTGGTACAAGAAGGTAATTGCCTCAAACGGGTCTGATTTAGACTAAAATATTGCAGACATAAAAGCCGTCCTTTCATTAAGGACGGCTTTTACGTCGAGAATAATTATATTTAATCATCGAGTGTATTACGTGCTAAGCTGTAAGGTAATAGAACACAACAATACTGTGAGCCTATGGCTCTAACGGTGCATAGGAGGTACCCAGGATAGACACTTATGAAGTAACGACACTCCAAAAAGCGGATTAACCCCCTAAGTTTGGACACTAACTCTCTCTCGCTCATCGAGACTTTGTTTTTGAAATTATACACGAACTTCTCAGATCGGAATCGGTTTTATCTGGTTTTTCTCATAAAACTGAGATGGCGACAAATCGCGAATGCTGGAATGAATTCTTCGTTCATTATAAAAATGAATGAATTCTGTAACGGCTTCATAAGCTTCGCTGTACGTTTCAAAGTCGTAGCGAGCCAAGCATTCATCCTGCAATAACCTATGAAAAGATTCAATATGTGCGTTCATATTCGGTGTTCGTGGAGGAATGCGTTCATGCTCCACTCCAAAGCTTTCACAGGCAGCTTCAAACCCATGAGAAATAAACTGAGGGCCATTGTCTGAACGAATCACAGGTTTGGTTTGCGCCTCAAATAATTGTCTCTTAAGCAAGGCCGTTTGTAGCGTTCGGATCACATCTTTGGCCTCGCACCGCAATCCTATGTGGTAAGCGACCACAGAACGGTCGTAAACATCGAGGCAAGACTGAATGAAGAAGAATCGGTCTTCTCCTGCAATATAACCGTACTTAATGTCCGTCTCAAACAGTTGGTTCGAATTCGTAATGATCCGATTTCGTGCCAGTTTCCGTGGGTAAGACGAGTTCACTTTTCGCTGTGGTCGCAGGATGTTCAGTTCTCTGCACAATCGGTAAACCTTCTTTTTGTTAATGATTAGGCCATAATCTCGGCGTAAAGCGACGGTTAATTTTCGGTATCCATACGCATTGCCGTCAGCAGAAACCAGTTCCATAATCCGTTCCATAATCTGAGCATCCGGTACTTTTACGCCGTCCGAACGCAGCGAATATCCTGGCTTTTGTCGTCCCTCACTTGCTGTTTTCTCGATCGCTTTTCCATTTTTATGGTAGTAGTAGCTGGATCTCGGGATTTTAGCCAGTCGCAGTACAAGCATGATGGCATATCCTTCATGAATGTAGTGTTCCGCTACTTCAACTTTTTCAGCAAATGAGGGTTTTCCTTTTTTATCAAGTCACGCAGTATCGCAATCTCTAGTGCCTGTTCACCCAGTAGTTTCTTCAATTGATCATTTTCTTGGGAAAGCACTTTGGAATCCAGTCCATGTATGGTTTCCAGTGAAGTTTCACCATATTTACCTTCTTCAAATTCCTTTACCCAACGGTGAAGCATATTGACGGCAATTTCATATCTCCGGGCTACAGCCGCCTTATTCCCGGTTTCGATGGCTTCCTTGACGATTTGGCGTTTAAATTCTCTAGAATGTTTATTTCGTGTCATTTCCTCATCCCCTTATCACTAGTAGTGTAATCCATATACACTTTTAGTGTCCAAGTTCACTAGGGGGCTAAAGAGATAGGCTGCTTCAAGTGATACATACTTTCATAGGACCTCAATCCGTACGTTAGTATACCCTGCTAATCAACATGAATTAGTATAGCCACAGGGTTTATTGAAATGGATTGGTAAGTGAAAAAATATGGACTGCTTAATTATCTTATTTATGGATGTATTCTTACACTCCAATGACTGATATACTAACGAAAATAATTCAGTATTATAGGAGTGGTTGAGAATGGATGGGGTTCGTTACAAGATAAGAGAAGTGTTGGACAACGACAAAATTGAAGCTTTTCTAAGTAAAGCGAGAATTGGACACCTCGGTATGGTTGATGGACAGCTGCCATATGTTGTTCCGCTCAATTTTGTTTGGGCAAACGGGAAGCTTTATTTTCACGGAGCCACAGGCGGGAGACGCAATCAGGTTATGAGTGCGAATCCTGAGGTCTGTTTTACGGTTTGCGAAGAATATGGAACCATTACCAATCCAGTACCAGCTAAGACGGACACTGCATATATGAGTGTTATGATTTTTGGAAAGGCCGAGCTCATCGTCGATCTTGATGAAGCAACATATATGTTGCAGGAAATGCTCCAAAAATATGTGCCTGGTTACTATGACCGTCCGTTGTCCAAGCAGCATGTAGACAAATATAGGTCTGCTATATTCAATTCCCCTGTTCAGGTTTACCGTGTTGATGCCTATCAAATAACGGCGAAAGAAAATCCGAGTGAAGAAGTAAAAATGTACAAATAGGAACAAACAATGTAATGGAGAATTGTGTAAATTTTTGTGTGGTCTGCGTGTTCCTTTCGTTGTGATCTGAGTTTCTGACCTAAAGTAGAAGTACAATCATCACCAAGGACAAGATGCATGAATAGAGAAATCTATTTTTAAATTATATTTCCATGGCTGGAAGGGATTAGAATATTTTGAATATCTCCTACAGGAGTAATAAGGATGTAAACGTTGAAGATGTGATCCGCGTGTTTCAAAATAGTGGAATTATAAGACCGATTGATCAACCTGAACGGATTAAAACGATAATAGAGCAAGTTATTGCAATATTACAAAAAAAAATTGGGGAAGAAGTTACACTCATTCTTTTATCCAGGTGCAATGGAGTATTACCCTAAAGTTGGTTTTGAAAAAATAGAGAATGGCTTTATTATCAATCGGAGTAGGTAGCGTAAACAAAATAAGTGTTATTTCAATGATTCTAAATTAAAGGCTTACAAGTAAGCAAAAACATATGTGGTTTGAAAGCAGAAAGAAGGCAGAACGAACATGGGCCATTTAGTTGAAGAAAATCTTAGATCGGTAAGGCACCGGATGGAATTAGCTTGCCAAGCCTCAGGACGCAAGATAGAAGACGTGAAACTGTTGTTAGCGACCAAAACGGTACAGCTTGAAAAGTTGCAAATTGCCATACAAGCGGGTGAGACATTAGTAGGGGAAAATAAAGCTCAAGAACTTCGAGACAAATTCCCACTTATGCAGCAGTACAATCAAGTGGAATGGCATTTTATAGGACATCTTCAAACAAATAAAGTGAAGGACGTTATAAAATATGTCACGCTCATTCATTCTGTGGACCGTTTGAAACTGGGGCAGGCCTTGCATCATCAGCTTCTCAAGGAAAACAAGACCATGGATATTTTGGTGCAAGTCAATACGTCTTGCGAAGAAAGCAAATTTGGCATTCCCACGGAATCAGCACTGGAGTTGGTTGAACAATTGTCTCAATTCGAAACGTTAAACGTTAAAGGCTTGATGACTATTGGAAAACTGGGTGCGACAAATGACGAGACCCGTCATTGCTTCCGATTGTTGAAACAAATTCAAGCACAGATTAGGGAGAAGGAGTTTCCACGTGTAAAAATGAATATTCTCTCGATGGGCATGAGCGGGGATTTCAAGCTTGCCATCGAAGAGGGAGCAACCATCATAAGAGTAGGAACAAGCATATTTGGTCAACGTTATTTGCCGGACGAGTATTACTGGAACGAAAACGCGCATCAGGACGATTAGGAGAGTGCATATGAACACAACATCATCTTCACTGCGCGGTCGTGATTTGATATCACCCACTATAGCTGCTTTAATATCTGCCATTGTCAACTATGGTGGGACATTTATTCTCGTGTTTCAAGCAGCAAAAGTAGCGGATTTGAGTCCCGAAATGACCGCTTCATGGATATTGTCGATTTCCGTTGGTGTGGGGATAACGGGTATATGGCTAAGCTATCGATACCGTGAACCGATTATTACGGCTTGGTCAACACCAGGTGTAGCTTTTCTCGTTTCAGCATTAGCGGTAACCCCCTATGCGGAAGCTATTGGGGCTTATATCATCTCTGCTTTAGGATTTATTGTTTTAGGGATATCGGGAATGTTCGAACGTTTCGTCCGGCTTATTCCTCCAGGCATTGCGTCCGGGCTACTGGCAGGTATTTTATTGCAGTTTGGTATTTCAGCCTTTGGTGGTGCGAAAGTTGACCCTTTGCTTGTAATTGCCATGTTTGCTGCTTATGCACTGTTAAGAAGGTTTACGTCCCGTTATGCTATCGTCGGCATTTTAGTAATTGGACTTCTTTATTTGATCAGTTTGGGGAAAGTAGATTTCAGCACGATCAAACTGGCTATCGCATCACCGGTATTCATCGTTCCAGAGTTTTCGTTTCATGCTTTATTGGGTGTGGCATTGCCGTTGTTCATTATTACCTTAACGGGACAATATATGCCTGGGATGCTAGTCTTGCGAAATGATGGGTTTAAGACGAGCGCGAATCCGATTTTGACAGTAACGGGTTTGGGCTCACTCCTTGCAGCGCCATTCGGCTCGCACGCTTTTAATGTAGCAGCCATTACAGCGGCGATTTGTACAGGTAAAGACGCGCATGAGGATTCCAAGAAACGTTACATTGCTGGTATTGCTTGCGGCATTTTTTACATTGTTGTCGGCATATTTGGTGTAACACTGGCTGCTCTGTTTCTGATTCTACCAGCTACCTTCATCGCGACGTTAGCGGGATTGGCGTTGCTCGGAACAATTGGCGGCAGCCTTGCCAACGCCTTAAGTGATCTTAAGGGACGTGAGACAGCTCTGATTACTTTTTTAGCAACGGATGCAAATGTTACATTACTTGGTGTCGGTGGTGCATTTTGGGGTCTTGTAGCGGGTTTGGTGGCACATATTTTGATGCATGGACATTTTCGTCAAAAAGAATGTAGGACGAGTGGGATACAACAAGCTGAACAGAAATAATGTAAGGCATGAAAATGATTACAGGTACAGATCTGCTCAAATGAGAGACGGAAGTACAAAAAGGAACGAGGTCAGTAAAATAATTGGAGATAATAAGGATATACGAGGAGGATGAGCTTGAATCAGAGCTTCACAATTGAATGAATGTACATTTTGCCTCAATATGCACGCTGCTGATGCTAGGAAATTGGGCGAAAGCGAGCAGCGTATTTATTGTGTGAGCGCCTGGGGAGAATGTACATTTTATTCTGAGCGTGAAAAGATTGTTTTAGAGCTCACCGAATATGTCACACTTATTCCCCGTAAGCGTGTTCCTGAACACGTGTACGACCGCGTGCGGCAACATTATGGAGAAAAGGAATGCACGGAGTTAATCATCATTATCAATCAAATCAATAGTTGGAACCGGATTTCGATTGCGATAGGAAATGAAGCCGAATAATGCGTGGGTACAGAATATGTATAAAGCTTAGCCGGAGATGCTTGTATTATAAAAGCATCTCCGCAAGACGATAAATGCCTGCTTCTATAGCTGACTCATCTACTTTAGCAAAGCCTAGCACCCATCCTTTTCGATCGCTTTCTAAACAATAATTGCTAAGCGGATAAACACGTACTCCTTTTTCGAGTGCTTGGTTTGTTCTGGTTTCTTCATCAAACGAGTTTTCAGCTTCAAGAAGCATATGCAATCCCGTTTCTACGCCACTGAGTTTAAAACGTTCGCTTAGGCCGGTCGCGATGATGGCCTTCGTCATAGCTTTGTGTCTACGCCGATATACATTTCTGACTCTTCTCATGTGGCGCATGAAATGCCCGTGCTCGATAAAATGAGCAAGGGTCAATTGCTCCATAATCGGAAGATGACGATAGGTTAATTCATGGACATGGGCAAGCTGGCGAATGGCCTCTGTTGGGCCAACGATTGCCGATATACGAATACCAGGAGCAACCATTTTGGAAAAACTCATCATATACAACGTGTTTTGAGGTTGCTGGCTGAACAAGGTTGGAAGTGGGTCGCCACGATATCGAAACTCGCTATCATAGTCGTCCTCAACAATCCAAAATTGATGTTGAGCGGCCAAATGTAGCAATTGCTGCCTGCGGGGTTCCGACATGATCACCCCAACTGCACACTGATGTGAAGGCGTAACATAGACAAGCTTTGATTGAGGGTGAATGTGGTCTGCTTGCAGTCCGTAATCATCAACAGGGACTGGAATAACATTCAACCGCCGATATTTCATCGCCATCCATGCAGCGGGGAAGCCGGGATCTTCAATAGAAACCGTTTCTCCTTCATTTAAAAGTGCTTGGGCGATTAAATCTAGGCTATGCTGTGCTCCCGAAGTTAATATAATTTGATCGATATGGACGTGGATGCCACGCTCAAGTGACAAATAACGTTGAATTTGTTTGCGCAGCGGCACGAAGCCGTAGGCGTTGCCGTAAGCCCAACTGGCTAGGTCTGTTTCTTTGGAGGCATGTAAAAATGAATATCTCCAGTTTGTTTGAAAATGTTGATCCAAATAAGGCTCGTGTGGGCTGAAATCGATCTCAACATTTCGGTATTCTTTACCTCTTAACCAGCAATGCAAGTGGCTGATTGCATCGTTTAATAAAGGTAACTCAGGGGGCATAGGCCCTTGAGTTTTAACATCCTCTGTAAAGCTGGCTCTGCAGGTCCAGTCACTTACCCTTGTTCCGCCGCGTCGGGAAGTAACGGTGTAGCCACGGCTGAATAATTCCTCATATACAATCTGTATAGTTGAGCGAGAGACACCAACCAGTAGCGCGAGTTCACGAGAAGGCAGCAGTAATTCTCCTGGTGGCCATTTTCCGGTTGTGATATTATTGATAGCCTGGCCAAGCAGTTGTTGCCATATTGGGCGTTCGTCGTCACGGTTAACTTTTAGCATCCGTTTCACCTCTAGTTGTATTCGCGTCAAAAATATGGATTGCTTAATTTACTTCTGTAAGGATATTATGTAACATTCCATTAATTGATATACTATCATGGTGTTAGTTGATCAAGCAACATGATAATGATTCTACCGATCTCTAAAAACGGTATAAATGGGCTGATCCAAGCTGCTAAGAGAAAGGCACGGGGCTACCGTAATGTCCGAAACTTGATCGCAATGGTGTACATGACGGCGAATAAGCTTAGACTTCCAACGCTCGCAGCTCGTCGAGGGTAGTTCCCCTCCCCTTTTATACCAAGGAGTTAGAAGTCTATTAAAATGGTCCAACCTATGTTTCTACTCTAGCTGGCTTTACCCATCCAATAGAGCGAAGAGCCAAAAATAATCATTTCAAGCATGATGTTATAACCCACAATATTTATGGATTGTAGCATCAAATGAATTTGACAGACTTCCAAATCTTTGTTAGAGTTTCATCAAATACGTATAACCTTTTCATGGAATGTTACCGTTAGGGCATAACCTGAACCGGCTTGTCTACACTACATGTGTATCTGGGCTAGTTTGGGTTTTTTTATTTCTCCAAACCCTTTCGGCTTTCCCTTCATCACACATTTGGAAGGAGAACGTTTATGTCCAGCTTTATTTTTCCGAAAGACTTTTTATGGGGTGGTGCTCTTGCTGCCAATCAGGCCGAGGGTGCTTATCTGGAAGACGGCAAAGGATTGAGTTTGGTGGACCTGTTGCCGACTGGCGAGAAAAGAAGAAGCATCATGCAGGGGAATGTTCCCTCGCTCACTCCGCTCGAAGGCGAATTCTATCCTTCCCACGAAGCGATTGATTTTTACCATCGCTATCGCGAGGATATTGCGCTATTTGCAGAAATGGGTTTCAAGGCGCTGCGTGTTTCCATTGCCTGGGCCCGTATTTTCCCAACGGGAGAAGATGCTGCACCGAATGAAGCCGGGTTACAATTTTACGATGATCTATTCGACGAATTGCTTAAACATGGCATCCAGCCAGTGGTTACGCTCGCTCACTTTGACGTACCGGTAAATCTGATTGCTAAGTACGGAAGCTGGCGAAGCCGGAAACTGGTAAGCCTGTTTGAAACCTATGCCAAAACAGTATTCACCCGTTACAAGGATAAAGTAAAATACTGGATGACGTTCAATGAAATTAACATGCTGCTCCATTTGCCGTTTATTGGCGCCGGGCTTGTTTTCCAAGAAGGTGAAAACGTCAAACAAATTCAGTATCAGGCTGCACATCACCAGCTTGTTGCAAGTGCACTGGCTGTAAAAGCGTGCCACGAGATCATTCCAGATGCCAAAATTGGCTGTATGCTGGCTGCCGGCAGCTTCTATCCGTATACGTGCAATCCCGAAGATGTTTATCAGGGAATGGAAAAGGACCGCGAGTCCTACTTCTTCATCGACGTTCAATCACGCGGGGAATATCCAGGTTATGCAAAGCGGTTCTTCAAGGATCATGGACTAACAATCGAGATGGAGTCGGACGACGCGGAAATTTTGAAACATCATACCGTCGATTATATTGGTTTCAGTTACTATTCCAGCCGAACCACCAGCACAGACCCGGAAGTTGTTAAAAACATGACGAGCGGCAATGTGTTCGGCTCTGTGTCCAACCCGTATCTGGACAAGTCCGAATGGGGCTGGACGATTGATCCGAAAGGGTTCCGTATCACGGCAAACCAATTGCACGACCGCTATCAGAAGCCTTTGTTTGTAGTGGAAAACGGCTTTGGTGCCAACGATGAGGTTTCTCCTGAAGGAGAAGTCAACGACGATTACCGGATCGACTATTTGAAACGGCATATTGCTGAAATGGGCGAGGCTCTTCAGGACGGGGTCGAGATTATCGGTTATACAAGCTGGGGACCTATTGATATTGTCAGCGCTTCCTCGGGAGAGATGAGAAAACGCTACGGCTATATCTACGTGGACCGGGACAATGAAGGCAACGGCTCGCTGAACCGGATTAAAAAGAAAAGCTTCCACTGGTACAAAAACGTAATTCATTCCGATGGCGAGAATCTGGGCGAGTAAGAATCTCGTAAGAAAATAGATCGGACATCCCGATTGTAAAGGGGATTTCCGGTCTATGTTTCTTGATTGAAAGCGTTGACAATCTCTCGTCTTCGGGCTATACTTGACGCAATTCCATCATTTTTAGGATTGTTACTGCAAAGGCAGGCAAAACCTAAGCCACCAATAAGCGGATTTTACAGTCTTGTTTATTTGTTGAGCTTCGGTTTTTTTTGTTTGCCATAAACAGGATGGAATAGGAGTGTGGCTCTTGCTGGCATATGGGGGGATTTAGATGAAAATAGCAAAGGTCATCAACAACAATGTAATCAGCGTCTACCAGACGGACGGTACAGAGCTCGTGGTGATGGGCCGCGGGGTTGCTTTTAAGAAAAAGCCCGGAGATAAAGTAGACGAAACCAGAATTCAGAAAGTATTTGCCCTGAAAAACAAGGAGACGTCCGACAACTTCAAAATGCTACTGCGTGAGGTTCCACTGGAACTGATTGTGATTGTGGAAGAAATCATTAATGACGCCAAGCACAATTTGAACAAAAAGCTGAACGAAAATATTTATGTTTCCTTGACCGACCATATCAATTTTGCCGTTGAAAGATACCGGGAAGGATTGGAGATCAAAAACGCGTTATTGTGGGAAGTCAAGCAGTTGTACAAAGAAGAATTTGCGATCGGTCTGAAAACGCTGGAACAAATTAAACAAAAGCTCGATATTGAACTGCCTGTGGACGAAGCGGCTTTTATCGCGATTCACATCGTGAATGCCGAAATGAACGAGGAAGTTATCACCACTATGAGTATTACAAAATTCATGCAGCAAATTATCAATATTGCAAAATATCATTTTAAGGTCGATTTTGACGAGGATTCTCTGAGTTATTTCCGTTTTATTACGCATCTGAAATTTTTCGCCCAGCGTGTGTTTAAGGGGAATCACTACGAAAACAACTACGATCACTTGTATGACATGATCAAGGAAAAGCACAGAGACGCGGCTGCTTGCACGGAGAAAATCGGAGCTTTTGTGGAAAAAGAATACAACCACGAATTGACGAACGAAGAAAAGTTGTATCTGACTGTGCATATTGAACGGGTGGTGAATAGATAAGTCGAATTCTTTCAACGAAAATGAATCAAGAATATAAGGTTAAATCTTTTTGTTGACAAATATGTAATATTAATTGTATTATGAGAACAACAGGAATTTAATAAGCTTTAACTGGGATTGTTACTGGTTATGCAGGCAAAACCTAAGTCATGAAAAATTGCGGGACAAAAAGCGCCCACCATTTTTCAAGGCTTAGGTTTTTTGTGTGCCTAAATATGTAAAATGCCCTTAGAACATGGAGGTGTCTAACATGAGTTATGAAAAATTGGCTAAGGAAATCGTTCATCTGGTAGGCGGTGAAAAAAATGTGGTATCACTCGTTCACTGCGCCACCCGCTTGCGTTTTGTGCTAAAGGACGAGGCGAAAGCGGACAAAGAAAAACTAGAAAAAACCGATGGGATTATCACGGTTAAGCAAAGCGGTGGCCAGTTTCAGGTCGTAGTCGGTAACAAAGTACCAGAAGTATACAGTGCTATCAGCAAGGTATCCAACATTTTGGACGAGTCCAAAAAAGATGAAAAACCTGCTAAAGTCAACAAAGGCTTCGGTGCCATTATAGACGTTGTTTCCAGCATTTTTGCACCGCTACTCGGAGTCATGGCGGGAGCCGGTATTCTGAAAGGCCTGCTGCTGATTGCCAGCAACGCTGGATGGCTGACACCGAAGGACACCACCTACATTATTTTGCTGGCCGCTGCTGACAGTCTGTTTTATTTTCTCCCGCTCTTGTTAGCGGTTACAACAGCCCGAAAATTTGAAGGTAACATCTTCGTCGCCCTGACCATTGCCGGAGGATTGCTTTACCCGTCCATCGTCACGTTGAAAACGGAAGGTACACCTACTGACTTTTTCGGTATTCCAATTGTCATGATGAGTTATTCGTCTACGGTTATTCCCATTATTATTGCTATCATTGTCATGAGCAAGCTAGAAAAATGGTGTAATCGGTTGATCCATGAAAGCGTCAAAAATTTTATTACGCCATTGATCCTGCTCGTGATTATGCTTCCTCTGACCTTGATCGTGTTTGGTCCATTCGGGGTCTACGTGGGCAACGGCATCGCAACTGGACTCATTGCCGCGTTCGGCTTCAGCCCGTTATTGGCTGGCGCAATTATGGGTGCTTGCTGGCAAATTCTCGTTATCTTCGGTGTCCATTGGGGCCTCGTACCTGTATTCATTAATAACATTGCTGTTAACGGCAGAGACGGAATCAAACCTTCCGCTGCGGCTTCCATCTTCGCCCAAACCGGTGCTGCGTTTGGTGTCATGCTTAAAACAAAAAATAAAAAGTTGAAGACCTTGGCGGGTTCCGCTACGCTTACCGCATTGTTCGGTATCACAGAACCAGCCGTCTATGGAGTCACGCTTCCGCTGAAACGTCCGTTTATTGCAGGTATTATCGGCGGTGCTATCGGTGGTGCAATTATCGGCCAAGCGGGAACGCAAGCATTCGCTTCCGGCGCGCCGGGACTGCTGACCTTGCCCATCTTCTACGGCCCTGGCGGACAAGGCTTCCCGGGACTGATTTTAGGAATTTCGGTATCGTTTCTGGTTTCGGCCATTTTGACTTATATTTTAGGGTTTGAAGATCCGGTTGAAGCGGAAGAATCACCCGAAAATTCGACTAAAGAACCAGCGCATACAACAGATGTTTCTAACGAAGAGGTATTTAGTCCGATTGAAGGAACCGTTGTTTCCCTCTCGGAAGTTCCCGATCCAGCATTTGCGTCGGAAGCTATGGGTAAAGGCGTCGCCATCGAACCGACATCGGGCAAAGTTGTAGCCCCTTTCGACGGGACGATTACCGTGGCGTTCAAGAAAAAACATGCGCTTGCGGTTGTTTCGCCCAAAGGCGCAGAAATTCTGATTCATGTCGGAGTAGATACGGTTAAGCTGGACGGTAAACATTTTACCTCCCATATCAAAGAAGGCGACCAGGTAAAAGCGGGGGACCTTCTGCTCGAATTTGATGTTGAGCAGATCAGGGCAGCAGGCTATCCTACGATTACGCCGATTATCGTTACGAATTCTTCCGCTTATTCAGAAATCCTTCCAACCACCAAAGGACAGGTAAGGGTGCAGGAACCGCTCTTAAAACTGTTCGGCGGTACCAATGAGAAAGAGGGCATTGCCTGAATGACATAAAAATAAGCTCTGAGGGTCCACCTTCCCGGATCCTCAGAGCTTTTTTCTTGTTTTATACTGCCTAAAAAGTTAATTTAATTGACAATGTGTCAATTAAATTAACTTGTACGGTAATAAAAACTACTCTATAATTTTTTTGTAATTATGCAAAATTTCTGAAAACGCAGGCTATAAAATCATTCGATTTACCAGGGGGAAATGCAAGGATGTTAGAGAAGTGGGCCGGGGCCGTAAGTAGTGTCATTTGGAGCAGTCCAGTGGTATATGTCTGTTTGGGAGTGGGACTTTTATTTTCGATTATGACTCGATTTTTACAAATCAGGCATTTTAAAGAGATGATTTGGTTGGTATTTAAAGGTAAAAGCTCAGAGGCAGGTGTATCCTCCTTTCAGGCTTTTACCATGGCGCTATCAGGGCGCGTAGGGACTGGGAATATTGCAGGTATTGCCTTAGCCGTTGGCATGGGTGGACCGGGTGCGATTTTCTGGATGTGGGTGATGGCCTTTATTGGGTCGGCTACAGCGTTTGTCGAATCCGCACTGGCTCAGGTATATAAAGTAAAACGTGATGGTCAGTACCGGGGCGGTCCTGCCTTTTATATCGAAAAAGGGACGGGCTTAAAGTGGTTTGCCGTTATTTTTGCTGTCGCGGCGTTGGTTGCCATGTGCCTGCTTATGCCGGGAACCCAATCGAATTCAATTGCGGTAGCTTTTCACAGTTCGTTTGGTATGGATATGAAGGTTTCCGGGATCTTGGTTGTTGTGCTGCTGGCGCTTATTATTTTTGGCGGTGTCAAAAGGATTGCAAATGTGGCTCAGGTTATTATTCCGTTTATGGCGCTTGGATACATTCTTGTCGCTTTCTATATTATGATTACGAACATTACTGCGCTTCCGGGCGTGTTTTCACTGATCTTTCGCAGTGCCTTTGGCATGGATTCTGTGTTTGGCGGTATGGCAGGGACGGCGATAGCCTGGGGTGTAAAACGGGGCATTTACTCCAACGAAGCCGGACAAGGGTCGGGTGCGCATCCGGCGGCTGCTGCAGAAGTTTCCCATCCGGCAAAGCAAGGACTGGTACAGGCATTTTCCGTATATGTAGATACTTTTTTGGTCTGTACGTCTACGGCTTTCATGGTGTTGTTCACAGGTATGTATAACGTGAAGGGACCTGGTGGAGATTTTATTGTACAGCATCTCCCCGGTGTTGAAGAGGGAACCCAATATACGCAGGCAGCTATCGAATCTGTATTTCCGGGCTTTGGTTCAAGTTTGCTGTCGATTACGCTGTTCTTTTTCGCGTTTACGACCATTATTGCTTATTATTACATCGCAGAAACGAATATGGCCTATCTGGTTGCCGACAAAAAAGCCAAATGGCCAATGTTCATGCTAAAGTTGGTTATTCTGGCTTCGTCGTTCTATGGAACGTCCGTCAAGGAGTCGGCTCTGGCTTGGACCCTGGGAGATATGGGGGTCGGTATTATGCTCTGGGTGAATCTAATCGCCATGATCCTGCTGGCCAAGCCTGCTCTGCTTGTTCTCAAGGATTACGAGCGTCAGCGGAAGCAAGGGCTAGACCCGGTGTTCGTTCCAGAGAGGGCGGGCATCAAAAATGCTGATTATTGGTCAAAGGAATATAAACACCCCTCAGATGAGTTGGAAATCAAAGTTGAACTGAACAAGCTTCAAGCATAAAAGAAGATGGGCATGTAAGATCAAAGGTGGCTCCGATGGAGTCATCTTTTTTTTTGTTATCTTGCCTTTACATTCCAAGAGGGGTACATATGTTCACTGTTTGGTTTATAATTTAGACATAGATAAATGGGAGGCTACATCGCAAATGAGAGGTGAATGTAATGAAGAAATCCGAGTTGCCCATCACTGACGAGAAGTGGAGAGCTATTGTGGAGAACGACAAGTCTTATGATGGTGAATTTTTTTATGCTGTGAAGACAACAGGAATATGTTGTCGCCCCTCCTGCAAATCCCGTCCTCCCAAAAGAGAAAACATCCGCTTATTCAAAACAGTAGAACAGGCTTTAGCTGAGCATTTTCGACCATGCAAAAGGTGTAAACCGACGGGGGAACGCTTGCCTGATCATGAATGGATTGCGCTGGTTACAGAGTACGTGGATGCTAACTACAAGGAAAATTTAACGCTGCATCTGCTTGCAGAGATGAGTCATGGGAGCCCGTACCATTTACATCGTACCTTCAAGCGGGTCATGGATATAACCCCGATGGAATATATACAGCAAACCAGATTGGAGCATGCCAAGCAACAGCTAATGGACTCGGATAAGTCCGTTGCGAAAGTAGGGGAGAGCGTAGGTTTGTTCAATACCCCTTACTTTATTACGTTATTTAAAAAGAATACAGGCTACACCCCTTTGCAATATCGTCACCTTAAATCAGAACAATTACAAAATGGAGGTATACACCATGTTAACCCAACCCCCTAAAACAATCTATTGGTCATTATTAACCCACGAGGATTGGAATTTATATATTGCAGCTACATCGGATGGATTATGTTACGTAGGCTCACCCGATAAACCTATAGAGGAATTGGCTTCGTGGGCAGGGAGTCGATTTCCCGGCAGTCCATTAGTTGAAGATGATGAGGTCTTGCAGCCCTATGCCACAGAGCTTATTGAATATTTTCAAGGGAAACGCACAAGTTTTACCGTTCCTTTTGACTTTCGGGGGACTGCGTTTCAAATGGCGGTCTGGAACGCACTGTGTGACATTCCGTATGGAGAGACACAATCCTACTCAGACATTGCGAACGCGATTCAGAAGCCCGCGTCTGTTCGTGCGGTGGGAGCCGCAATCGGTGCTAACCCGATTCTGGTCACCGTCCCATGCCATCGGGTCATCGGCAAAAATGGTGCTTTAACCGGATATCGTGGCGGTTTGGACATGAAGGTAAAGCTTTTGCAGCTCGAAAGAGGTTAACAATGGAAGCACATCATATATACAAATACCCCAAGACCCTTCTGAATAAAGGAACAGGTTTCTTGTCAGGGTATACGCATTCGCTAAACCCGTATACAGGCTGTACCTTTGGTTGCTCGTATTGCTATGTACGCCAAATGCCGGTTTCGACGTTTCGCGGCAAGGAATGGGGCACATGGGTTGATATTAAAAAGCAGGCGGCAGATCTTCTTCGCAAGGAGCTTCGGCGGGCCAAATCCAGGGGCAAAGTCACTATTTTTATGTCGTCCAGCACAGATCCTTATCAACCTGTCGAGTACAAGGAAGAGGTGACCCGTTCACTGATGGAGGTGATGGTGGAAGATCCGCCGGATTTCCTATTTGTACAGACTCGCAGTCCGCTTGTACGGCGGGATATCGACTTGTTACTCCGATTAGAGGATCGCGTACGGGTGAGCATGACGGTAGAAACAGACCGCGAAGATATACGCAAACATTTTACGCCGGATGCGCCCCCCATTCAGGCTCGTTTCAAGACGCTGCAACTGTTAAAAGAGGCAGGAGTACCAACGCAAGCGACCATCGCTCCGATGCTTCCAAGCAGCGAGCAATTTGCGGACAAGCTTTTGCCACTGGTCAACCGTGTCTGTATTGATGATTATTTTATGGGAGACGGCAGTGGAGGAAGGCGTACACGAAGCTTAAATATCGGTGCGCTGTACGAGCCGTTAGGGCTGGAGGATTGGTATCATCCGGCTGCCTACAAGGCAGTCTACAAACAGTTTCGTAATGTTTTTCCAGAAGAACAGCTTTATGTAAGCCGTGAAGGATTTGAGCCCTGATTTTGGTGTAGACTGCATTCAAATGGAATGTGGTGGAACTGCATGAGAATTGCAGAGGAGGAAGCGGAGTGTGCAAACCGTGATCACGAAAAATTTTGACTATGGAGAGAAGGAAATCAACTATCTGAAAAGCGTGGATACCGTACTCGGTACAGCAATGATGCAAATGGGCAAGGTCGAACGAGTGATTATTCCCGATCTGTTCGCCGCGCTTGTTCATGCGATTGTGGGACAGCTTATTTCTGCGAAGGCGGTTCAAACGATATGGGCAAGAATGCAGGAGAAGCTGGGTGCGATGACACCGGAAAATATAGCGACCCAGTCGGTTGAAGCTATTCAAAGCAGTGGTATCACGATGAAAAAGGCGGCTTGTATCCTGAATATAGCCCAAACCATAGAACAGGGCTTGTTGGATTTGCAGGAACTATATGAGCTCTCCGATATACAAGTGATTCAAAAATTGTCCTCGCTGCATGGGATCGGCCCGTGGACGGCTGAAATGATGCTGATTAATTGCATGGAACGTCCGGATGTCGTCAGTTGGGGCGATATAGCTATTCGGCGGGGGATGATGAAGCTGTACAATCTGGATTCACTTACCTGGAAGCGATTCGAAGAGTACCGTCGAGTCTATTCGCCTTATGGTTCGGTGGCCTCTATTTATTTATGGAGTATTTCATTTCGTTAAGGATCAGGGAGTGGGAACGGTGAAAACAACAATCAGAGAACAAATACTATCATATGTCGATTCAGATTTTCAAAAATTTACGGCAGCATTGATTCCGAATATTGATAATGTGCTGGGCGTACGTCTGCCGGTACTACGTAAGCTGGCTCAGGATATTGCCAAGGGCGATTGGCGTCTCTACCTTGAAACCGCTGAAAGTGAACATTTCGAAGAAGTAATGCTGCAAGGTATGGTGATTGGCTATGTGAAAGCGGATATAGAGGAAGTTTTGGGCTACGTCACCAGCTTTATTCCTAAAATTGATAATTGGTCAGTGTGTGATAGCTTCTGCGCCGGATTAAAATGTACGAAAAATCATAAGGAACGGGTATGGGACTTTATCCAGCCGTATCTGTTATCCAGAAAAGAATATGAAATTCGGTTTGGAGTGGTCATGCTTCTGAATTTTTATATTGAGGAAGAGTATATCATCTGGGTACTGCAATGGATGGATCAAACCCACCGTGAGGATTATTATGTACAAATGGCGGTCGCATGGGCAATATCTATCTGTTATATCAAGCTGCCTGAGATTACGATGAATTACTTGAAAAACAATGCACTGGATGATTTTACGTTCAACAAAGCTTTGCAAAAGATCACGGAATCATACCGGGTGGAACAGGCAACGAAAACAATTATTCGCAGTATGAAGCGAAAAAGAAAATAGTATCAGTTTATTTCTTATTATTCCTATTTGATTTTAAGCGTATTATATTTGCTTTTTTTGGAATTAAATATTAAAATGGAAGTAACTTTCGAAAAGGAGATGACGTGAATTGGCAGAGCAAGTGCGTATTGGAAAAACAGATCTATATGTAAAACCAATCGGTTTGGGTGCAAATAAGGTGGGAGGACATAATCTTTTTTCCGGCTTGAACGATGAAACGGGCAAAGAAGTCGTTCGCACCGCTTTGGACAACGGCATCAATTTTCTGGATACGGCTTTTATTTACGGACCTGAGCACTCAGAGCGGTTGATCGGTGAGGTGCTGAAGGAGCGCGGCAAACGTGAGGAGGCTGTCATTGCGACCAAGGGGGCACACAAATTTGTGAACGGAGAGGTTGTTTTTGACAACTCGCCTGCTTTTTTACGTGAATCTGTTGAATCCAGTCTGAAAAGATTGCAGACCGATTATATTGATCTGTTCTATATCCATTTCCCGGATGAAGCTACGCCGAAGGCAGAGGCTGTCGGAGAATTGAAGAAGCTCAAGGACGAAGGCAAAATCAAGGCCATTGGCGTATCTAACTTTTCCATTGAACAACTTAAGGATGCGAATAGTGACGGCTATGTAGATGTGCTTCAATCCGAATATAATTTGCTCCAACGGGAAGCGGAAAAGGAACTGCTGCCTTACACCAAAGCCAATGGCATTTCGTTTGTGCCTTATTTCCCGCTGGCTTCCGGATTGCTGGGCGGTAAGTATACGAAAGACACAACCTTCACAGACAACAGAGCGAAAAGTCCATTATTTCAGGGAGAAGCATTTGCTCGTAATTTGGACAAAGTGGAGCAGGTACGGCAAATTGCCAATGCGTTGAATGCAGAGGTCGCTCATGTTGTGCTTGCATGGTATTTGACCCGCGATTCGATTGATGCCCTCATTCCAGGGGCGAAGGGGCCGGAGCAGGTGCTGGCGAATCTAAAAACGCTGGATGTTAAGCTGAGTCAGGCAAATATTGAAAAGATTGACCATATTTTTAAATAATTTTCAAATAATACTTAAGAGTCACATCGTGGGATTATATATTTTTAGCATACTAAAAGGAGCTGCCGGACGGGCGGCTTCTTTTTCGTGTACCCGCCGCATATCCTTGTAGGGTAAGCTCATCGCTGCGGAGGGATCGGGATGAAGAGAAGACCGCATTGGCACAGCAGGCCTAACAGAAGGCGACACGGAAGACACAGAGTATGGCTCATTGTGGGGCTGATACTGCTGGTAGGAATCGTACAGGTTGCCTCTTATGTAGAGCAGCATTTGAAGCCGCCTATGATGCATTTGGCAAAAGTACGGGTCAAGCAAATGGCGACGGAGGCCATTAATTCAGCGATTACTGCGCAGGTAGAGCAGGGCGAGACCGCTGATAAACTGATTGAATGGAGAACGGATGCGCAAGGGAAAACCTCCGGCTTTGTTCTGAATTATGCGGAGCATATGAGAATTACTTCGGATACGCTCAAGGCAGTCAAGGCAACGATGGACAGCATGAGCCATTTTGATGAGAGCGTTCCGATCGGTCAGGCATTGGATAGTCCGCTGCTGGCTGCTTATGGGCCGAAGGTTCCACTCAAGGTGGAGCCGCATGGAGCTATCAAGGTAGATTTAAATACACGCCAGCAGGATGCGGGCATCAACATGATTTTGGTGGAAGTGTATATTCGGATTACGACGGAGGTGTCCGTCGTGATTCCTTTTGAAATGCAGCCTCAGGTTGTGGAGACGGAAATTCCGGTGTCTTATTTGCTCGTGGTGGGCAATGTCCCGATGTATTACTATGATAATCAGGGTAAGCCCGTCGGTAAAAATGGAGCTGTCGCCCCCAATTTGGCGCTGCCACCCCATTCGATAGAGACAGGCGGCGTTGCGGATTCCGGCATAGAGAGTATTCCACAAATGCAGGAAGATGAACCCACCACTTCATCCCCAACGCCATAAGCGAAGGCAAGTGGAGTGTGAGAGGGCTTGATCGTTGTATATGAAAAGCAAAAGGGACCTTATGTGGAGGTCCCTTTTGCTTCGCTGGTTTTGAGCGCTTTGCGCTCCGTTTGCTCCCATTGTCTTAATAACGGATATGGGTCAAAGGACCAGTCCATCCAACCGCTGTCCCGGTATATGCCATAGTGTAGATGTGGCGGGAATTTGCCTTGGGTTCCGGGCTTGCCGTAACCCGAGCTACCGACCCAGCCGACAATCTGACCTGGCGAGACAATGTCCCCATTGTGAACAGTCTTGTCAAAGCCGGAGAGGTGCGCATAGTAGTGATAGCGATTGTTGAGATCCCGAATCCCGATTCGCCACCCACCGAAAGGATTCCAGCCTTTCATTTCGACTACACCGTAGCAGGTACTTCGAACCGGAACGCCATAGCCGGCGAACAGGTCTGTTCCTTCATGAATGCGGTAACCGCCCCAACTTCGACGACTGCCCCAAGTGCTGCGATAGCTATAAATGCTGCCCAAGGGAAGCGGGAAGGCTTGTTTGCCAAGCTCCAGCTTTCCATAGGTCCGGTAAAGCTTGGCAAACTGCTGTACCCTTTGAACCGCACGGCTGTTGTGGTAATATTCCCATACCGCAATGGAAAATTCGTCCTCTGTGTTCCCATATTTACCGAGATAAGAGGCCATGCTGAGCAGCAAGTCCCTGTCATCATCGCGGTCGGCAATTCCGTCACCCGAGCCGTCCTGTCCCAGCCCGGAAAAAAAAGAAATGGAACGTGGATGCCGGTCCTCGGGATCAGGATTCATCAAACCGGACCAGACGGGGCCTGTGACAAAGATACCTGTTACTCGCTCCGCATGCTTGCGATCCTTGGGATGCGCAATCGTAAGCGTGCGTTCATACTGGTCGATAGCGGCCAGCCTGTACCACGGAATCCCTGTCAGGGCTTCGACGGAACGATATAGAGCAAGCCTCGATCTATACAGTGATGACTGGGAATTTGGAGTAGCAATATGTGCTGTCTGGATGCTTTGGGATGAGGCTTCTAAAGGTTTAGCCAAGGCCTGAGCAGGAAGCGGACAGGCCATTGTTAGTGTAGTGGCGCACAACAGCAGCGGCAACAGGCGAATAGCGCGGGCTGTACGTATAGGGTAAGGCACGTGAACCGACCTCCTCATGAAGGAGCTTGACAGCCCCGTAGATTACAGGCCCGCATCCAACGGCATCGGTACGGGCGCTTTGGTTTAGATTGAGCCATATCCGTCGCTTTTATCCATCTAAGGAGTTTACTTTTCCGGCATCAAAGTCATATCAAAAAGGGAACAATGAATGGAGGTTTTTCCATGGCTTTCATGTTATAATGTATGGCAATGACAGCTCAAGCTTATCAGAAAGAAGGTCTATACCATTGTCTAGAAAAGTGAAGGAAGCCAAGCCCGACTGGATTCGAATTAAACTCACGACAGGCGATAACTATCAGGAAATCAAGAGCATGATGCGTTCCAAGACCTTACATACCGTATGTGAGGAGGCGCGATGCCCTAATATATATGAATGCTGGGCCAACAGGACAGCTACATTTATGATTTTGGGTGAAATTTGTACGCGTGCGTGTCGTTTTTGCGCAGTGAATACGGGAATGCCTACGGAACTGGACTTACAGGAGCCTGAACGCGTCGCGGAAGCGGCTGAAAACATGAACTTGAAACATTGTGTCGTAACCAGTGTGGCCCGCGATGATTTGAAGGATGGGGGAGCCACTATATTTGCAGAAACGGTGCGTGCGATTCGCCGCCGTTTGCCTTTTTGCAGCGTAGAAGTGTTGATTCCAGATTTTATGGGCGATATCGAATCGCTGCGAATTGTCATGGATGCCAAGCCAGATATTTTGAATCATAATATTGAAACGGTGGAGCGGATGTCTGATAAAGTACGGGCCAAGGCCAAATACCGTCGCTCCCTGGAGCTTCTTCAACGTGCAAAGCAATTAAATCCGTCCATTCCGACCAAATCAAGCATCATGCTGGGTGTCGGAGAAGAGTGGGACGAGATCTTGCAAGCCATGGATGATCTGCGTAAATTTGATTGTGATATTTTAACAATTGGACAATATTTGCAACCGTCCGAGAAGCATTTGTATGTCCAAAAATATTATCCACCGGAAGATTTTGCGAAGTTAAAGGAAGAGGGATTACAGCGGGGATTCAGCCACGTCGAATCCGGTCCGTTGGTCCGCAGCTCCTACCAAGCGCATGAGCAGGTGAAGTCCGCCGCTCAGCATAAGGAAGAAAGCGCCCTTTCGCAGGCTTGATCCGGGAAAGGCGGTCAGATTAGCTTGTTTCATATCGGTGGTAAAAACTATGAAGTGTTGCAGGATCACAAGAACGGGTGGAATCCCGAAGCTTTTCGTGACCGGTATAGTGAAGTGCTGGAGCGCTATGATTATATTATTGGTGATTGGGGTTACAATCAGCTACGTCTAAAGGGTTTTTACCGTGACGGGCATCCTAAGGCCAACAAAGATACATCCATAGCAGTACTGGACGATTACATTAATGAATATTGTAATTTCGGTTGTGCTTATTTTGTGCTGCTTAAGAGCCGCGAAGTGATCAGTAAGATTGAAAACAATGATGAATCCGTTACGCCGGATCATCAACAGTTGGAAGAATCTCAAGCGGAACCAACGGAAACGGTAGAAACCGGAGAGCCGCAAGAAGTGCTGCAACGCGCAGACGGAGAAGAACGGGAGTGGCCGGAGCCAAGTCGCGAGTCCAGGGAAGCCGAGGAGCTGCGAGTGGAGCAGCCGCGTGAAGCTCAGGAAATTCGGGAGTTGCAACGACGGGAACCAAGGGAAGTCCAGGAACCGCGTGAGCGACAGCCACGGGAATTCCGTGAAAACCGTCCGCCCAGAGAAGGGCGTGAAGGAAATCGGCAGCGTGAGCCACGGGAAGCACGTGATTCGCGCCCGCCGAGAGAACCGCGTGAGGCGAAGGACGGGCGAATTTCCGGTGAAGGACAGCAAGCCCGGGAACCACGGAAACAGCGCAATCAGCAAGGGAATTTCGATAAAAAGGAATCCCGTGGCCCACGCTATGAGCGTCAACCGAAGGAAAACCGGGAGGGACGGCAAGTCCGCGTCTCACGTGATTCCGGAGGCCAGCCTCAGGCGCAGCCTGCTGCCAAAGCCGAAAGAGCTGAGGGAAGCAAAAAGAATAAAACATTTACCGCTCCACAACAAAACGGTTCCTGAATTTCAGGAGCCGTTTTTATTTATGGCAAAAGGATCAACCGTGGATTGAGTTGGCTCTATCATACAAAAAAGAGCCAAGATCGGCTCTTTTGCATGTACTAGTGCTTTTCAGTTCTATGTGTATTTCAAAGCAGCTTGCCTAATTAAGAAAAGCATTGCGTACCCGATCCCAAAATGGAAAGGGACGATAACGAGCGAAGCTGATTTTGTGACTGGAAACCTGACAGCGAACGGAAATCAAATCATCCACAGGGAAGTTCAGATGATCTACCGTCAGCAGAAGACGCTGATCTTTTCTCGAAAAAATATCACAATGATGGTGCTTGGGCAGCAGCAATGGCGATCCAAGTGTCCGATACACCCGGTTGTTAATGGAGGCAATCTCGGTTAATTGCAACGCTTCAATGGTGGGGTGAACCATAGCTCCGCCGAGTGCTTTGTTATAGGCAGTCGTACCTGAAGGGGTAGAAACGCATATTCCGTCTCCACGGAACATTTCGAACGTGACATCGTTAATATCCACTTGTGCAACGACCGTACCATCGACCCCTTTTAACGTAAATTCATTCAACGCAATAAAAGAAGCATTTCCCGACTTCTTGTGAATCTCCAGCTCGATCAATGGATACTTGACAATTCTCGGTTTAAGGGGTCCCTCAGATCCGCTTTGGCTCATCAGGTGGATTAGCTCCTCTAGCTCGTCCGCACGCCAATCGGCATAAAAGCCCAGATGACCGGTATGTACACCAACAAAGGCTATATCCGAAAGTCGGTCGATGAAGGTATGAAACGCATGAAGCATAGTACCGTCGCCTCCAATTGACACGACGATTTCCGGCGATTCGGCATCCAGCTTGAAATTCTTTTCTTGGGCAAGACGGTGAAACTGCTGACTCAAGTCCATGGAGTGCTGATCCCCGCGATCCAGAACATAATATCTCAAGATGAAAAGCTCCTTTGTCATGGGTATATACCGATCATAATCAATTATGAGCAAGAACACAATCGTTCATTGCCTGGACGCTCCCCTTAGACGTGCGAATAAGCGGCTTGTGCCTGCACTCAACCAAGAGAGACAGAGCATGGCTATCAGCAGACAAGTGAGGAATAGCAGGCTTTGCCACAACACAGTGGATGAGAAGCCGGGAGACCAGGTGATATCGTGTATCGGAGAAAAGACTGGCGAGCTTCCCTGTCCCATGAGCGGACGCCATAGCACGAGAGCCAGCAGAGCAGAGATGATGCCGTGCGCAGCGCGGGCTAGCAAAAAAGGCAGGTACCGGAGATTCGTTGTATTCAAAATACTCGCGACCTGCGCATGAACCGATAGTCCGCCCCAGGAGAGAACAAAGGCTGCTGCGGCTACCTTGAACGGTAAAGCAGCTCCTGTGGCTTCACCAGCGGCTTGTGCCCCTAAAGTGACTTCGAAGATACCGCCTACAATGGAATCTGTTAACGTAGGAGGAAGGCCGCAGGCGGACAATAAGCTTGCTGTAAGCAGGCGAAGCCCGCTCATTAAACCGGAGTTCGTTAAAGCTTCCAGAATGACGCAGAAGAATACAACCAGTCCTCCTACGACAATAATAAGACGGAGGGAGGAAGCAATAGCTTGACGCAGCAACTCGCCAAATGGACGGCCATCTTCCAGGCGCGCTGTATGCATGGCATATATCGCTTGGCGCAGTCGTCCGCGTTGCTGAACAGAGGACGTGTCTGACTTGGCATTTGGAGTGACAGTGAGGGATGTTGGTGTAGGCTGCCCGGTGTGGCCGCCTGCTTCGGTTGCAGCAGACTGGGGACGCTTGCCGTGAGTATCAGCGTTCCCCGAACCGGAACCGTGGAAGCGCATGAGCAGGCCGATGATCAGCACGCCACCATAATGGGCAGCACCCAGCACGACCGCAATTTCAGGCTGATGGAAGAACCCGACGGAAACGGCACCGATCAGGAATATGGGATCAGAGGAGGTTGTAAAGGCGACCAGCCGTTCTCCTTCGATGCGGGTGATCCATTTTTGCTCCCACAGCTTGGCCGTTAATTTGGCTCCAATCGGGTAGCCTGATGCACAACTGACAGCGGCGACAAAGCCTCCACAACCGGGCACACGGAACAAAGGTTGCATGAGCGGGTCCAGCAGCGCACCTATAAAATGGACGATGCCAAAACCGAGCAGCAGCTCGGAAATAACGAAAAACGGGAATAAGGACGGGAACAGCACGTCCCACCAAATGGCCAGACCACGAAGTCCGGCATTTAGAGAAGATTGCGGGTGCGCCGCCATAAGTATAAATAGGAATAGCAGCATAAGAATGAGCAAAGGGAGCGAGTAACGACGGTACAGCGGCATAGAGGCCCCTCCTTTGGAGTTCTACTACTATTCCTATGACGAGGATGGACAAAGAGTACCAAAAAAACAAGAAAGCGTTTGCATGAAGTGCTGTATTTTTGTAAAGATTATGTTAAAATTAAAAAAACAACGATCCATAACCTTAAGGATGGAGTGATCAGGATGAGCATCGTTGCCGGTCTACTCGTGTGTGCTTTTGTGTATGTCATTCGTGCCTCTCTCGTCCATCCCGGTGAAGAGGATTGGCGGAGTTATTAGCTGTATTTGTAGAATGGCAGGCTGTTTGCAAGTCGTGCAAGCTTGTCTTCATACGTGAAATGATGAAATGACGCTTATTCTTAGCGTCATTTTTTGTTTTTTGTTATAATACGGGTGTATATTTATTACCATAGCACAGAAAGTTGGGGGAAAAGTGAATCCTAGCCTGAGCATTTATGACAATCTTGGGGGTGCGGAGGGTGTTCGTGCTATTATTGAGGCCTTCTACCCAAGAGTTTATAAAGATCCGTTGTTAAGTCCGCTGTTTCCTGAAGGCATAGAGTCGGTGAAGGAAAGACAGTATATGTTCCTGAGCCAGTTTTTTGGCGGACCGTCCCTGTTTTCAGATGCTTATGGTCACCCGATGTTACGTGCCCGGCATATGAAGTTTCCCGTAACGGAAGAACGAGCAGAGGCGTGGCTGTCCTGTATGGCGGGTGCGTTAACGGATGCGGGCATTGAGGAGCCGCTTCGTTCATTTATACTTAATCGTTTGTCCGGTCCTGCGCATCATTTTGTAAATACCCCGTAAGCTTGCGGGGATTGCCGAATTTTGGAGAGGGTTGTAAAAACATTGGAAATTGAACCGTTATATCAGATTAAAATCTCTTGTCCGCTTTGTGAAGAAGAATTTCAGACATCTCGTGTCAGACCGAGCCTAAAGAAGGCAATTCGTACGGATTCAGACTTCTGCGCGTATTACAAGAATGAAAATCCCGATTTTTATGTCGTACGGGTTTGTCCTCATTGCGGATTTACCTCGACAGAGCATTCTACCGTTCAGTTAAGCGATCAGCAGAACAAGCTGTTTAAGGACAAAATTGGTAATCGGTGGCAATCCCGCGAATATGACGGACATCGCAACTGGGAAGAGGCGTTGGAAACGTATAAGCTGGGTTTACTGTGTGCGCAGGTCATCGGGGAAAAGGAACGGGTGATAGCCAGTCTGTTACAGCATATCGCGTGGATGTACCGATACCAGGGGGACGAGGAGCAGGAGCTTCGGTTTCTAAAGTTTAGTCTGGACTCCTATATTCGGGTCTATGAGCTGGAGGGTGTCGGAGCGAATAATGCCAAGCTTCTCTATCTGATTGGAGAATTGCATCGACGTACAGGCAACTTTAACGAAGCGGTACGCTGGTTTTCACGTGTCATTAATGACAAGAATATTATGGATGCGGCTATGATCCGGGCTTCCCGTGAACAATGGGCTGTATTGAGAGAGCAAATGCTCGCTAAGGATATTCAGTTGCCGGAGGAAATGCAGAACGCAAGCACCTCCTGATAAAAAAGGTGTGTACTATGGCCGGTTCAGGCTCATGGTTCACACCTTGTTTATCAACAACGGCTACCTTTCTCTAAATTTCCTCATGAATTAATGATGGCGCAGGGTGGTATCTGACAGCAAATAATCGTTGTCACAATCTACCAAAGTAATCCTGCTGTGGCAGCATGGAAACACAAGCAGCTTTTTCATCCCTTCATGTATGAGCTTAAGCTCTTTGGGCTTTAGGGGTAGCAGGACGTTCTCATGGTCGCAAAACGGACAATATTGTACATAAACGTCTCCCATGACAATGTCATAAGGCCAGGTTTTGTGAAAAGGAATCATGATTTGTCCGATTCACCGCCGTTCGGGTCAGCGGTTTCTTCTTTGGCCAGTTCGGCCAGCTTTTGCATCAGAATATGCTGGGGTGTATGCATGAGATGTTCCAGCGGAATGCCGAGCTTTTCGGATAATTTCACAGCCGTTTCCGGCGAAATTTGTAAAGGTCTCATCCTGTATTCCTCCTAATTGTAGTGATTTTACCATCACGATGTAGCTTTATTGTATATGAAACCACATGAATTCGCCAAAAAGAAAGGTGGAACTGCTATGAAAACACCATTGAAGCAAACATGGGATTTGGAATCCATATTTAGTGGAGGGTCTTCCTCTCCCTCATTTAAAGCATTTTTGGAGGAGTTGGAGAGCAAGGTTCAACAATTGCAGTCTCAGCTTAAATCAGCCAAAGTACCGCAAACGGTATTGGATACCGAGCGTCTGGATAGTGTGCTGAATGCTATACAGGAGCTGTTTAACGGAGCATCGCAAGCTGGTTCTTTTGTTTCCTGTCTAACTGCTCAAAACCAACATGACAAGCAGGCTGTTGAACTGGGCGCACGCATAAATACGCTGTATGCACAGGGGAAAAGTACTTTGGTATCCTTCCAAAACCTGCTGGCACAAACGAGTGAAGACATTTGGCAGAAGTGGATGGACCGGGAAGCGATTAAGCCGATCTCTTTTGTCCTGAATGAATACCGGAACGAAGCTCGTGAGAAAATGGCACCTGAGCTGGAAAGTCTCGCATTGGATTTGGCTGTGGACGGCTACCACGGTTGGGGGGATTTTTATGACACGATTGTCAAAAATATGACTATCCCTGTTCCTGAGAATGGAGAAATCGTAAATCTGTCCGTAGGACAGGCTGCCAACAAGCTGGATGAACCAGATCGTAGTGTGCGTCAAGAAGTGTTCACACGTTGGGAAGAAGCATGGACCAAGGTGGAGGACTATTGTGCGGATACGCTGAACCATCTGGCTGGCTTTCGCCTCAAGCTGTATGAAAACCGGGGCTGGACGGATGTTCTCAAGGAGCCGCTGGAAATCAGCCGCATGTCGGCACAGACACTGGATACGATGTGGCAGGTCATTAACGAAACGAAACCTGTACTGGTTAAATATCTCGAGCGGAAGGCGAAGCTGCTGGGCTTGGAGAAACTGTCTTGGCATGACGTTGAAGCCCCGCTGGGAACGTCTACTACTAAAATCCCATACGACGATGCAGCCGTCACCATTGTTGAGCAATTCGGTAAATTCAGTCCAAGAATGGCTGATTTTGCTCAAATGGCTTTTGAGAAAAGTTGGATCGAAGCAGAGGATCGTCCGGGGAAACGTCCTGGTGGATTCTGTACTTCCCTACGTCTTAGCAAAGAGACCCGTATTTTCATGACCTATGCCGGATCGCCTTCCAACGTTTCGACACTGGCCCATGAGCTTGGACACGGTTATCATCAGCATGTGATGAATGAAATGCATCCATTGAATCAAAATTATGCGATGAATGTAGCCGAGACGGCTTCCACGCTGGCAGAACTAATTGTATCGGATGCTTTGCTGGAGGCTGCCGAGGGTCAGGAGAAGGTAGCATTGCTGGAGGATAAAATTCAGCGCGGCGTAGCCTTTTTCATGAATATCCATGCCCGCTTCCTGTTTGAAACCCGTTTTTACGAGCTGCGGAAAAAAGGGGTCGTAGGAGCACATCAACTGGGCGAATTGATGGAGCAAGCACAGCGTGAAGCGTTCAGCGGTGTTTTGGATGAGGCTCATCCTCATTTTTGGGCCTCCAAGCTGCATTTCTATATTACGAATACTCCATTCTATAACTTCCCATATACATTTGGGTACATGTTCAGTGCCGGGATTTACGCTTTTGCGAAGAAAAATGCCGACGGCTTTGCCGATCAATATGATGCTTTGTTGCGTGATACAGGTCGCATGACGGTGGAAGAGTTGGCCTCCAAGCATCTGGGAACCGATTTAACACAGGCAGACTTCTGGCGTAATGCCGCGCAAGTCACCATTCAGGATATTGAGCAATTTTTGCAAATGACGGAATAACGGATATACTCCAAATCAGGTCTCCCACGAAGGGGGCCTTTTTTGCGATTCTTGCAGAAGATGAGGAATAAAGTCGTAATGTGTCGAATAAGCGTTGGTATTACCTGTTGGCGAAATTTAAATTGATGGATATACTTAGAAATTAGTTATAAATGCCCATTTATGTTGTTTATGATTGTAACGTTAAAAAGTTTCGCATATAATTGAGTCATAAGACCTATTAATGGTTTTGAAACAGGTATATAGGGGGATTTTTTAATGGATGAAGTAGGTCAATTGTCGTTAGCAAGGCAGATGGATATCGTTTTTAAAGAACTGGATGATGAACTGGCGGGTTTGTCGTCAGGAACTGTATTTGTACAAATACGTAACAACGTGGTTGGGAAATTTGGTATCCGTCATAATCCGATTGCAGGCAAAGGAGGTACATTTGGAGCGGTGGAGCCGGGACTGTCTGTAGATCATCGGGCGGACTTCCGTCGTATGGCGCTGGATACACTAAATCACAAGCGAAGTTGGACTCATGGCGAAATTGCTTTCGATTTTGCCGTCAGACAGGGAACCATTCTGGTGGATGCTACGCTGGAATCGAACTATAACATGGCGAATCTCATGATCCGTTATAACAAGCCTACATACCGAGCGGCTAAATCGGAATAGTCATCCATAGAAAAGGGTAAAGAAAGGGCGGCCTTCCTGGGGAAGACCGCCTTTGTTATATGCCCGCCCTACCGCATTTTGGCTAAATGCGATGAATGGAATGCAACATGTGGAATAATGACGCTTATTGACCTGAACGTCCTGATAATTGCTGTTCGGCCAGCTGTACCAAGCGTTTAGTGATATAACCTCCCAGAGAACCAGCCTCACGGGATGGCATGTCACCATAATAACCGTCTGCCGGAATGGTGATGCCCAGTTCTTGTGCTGCTTCATATTTCAATTGTTGCAGTGCGTTGGTGGCTTGAGGAACGACCAGGTTGTTACTGCGGCGTCCTCTGCCTTGATTAGCTCCATTAGCCATGTGTAGTCACCTCCTTCGGCTGTGATGAGGTTATTATGCGACAGAGTTATGAAAATATGCGCCGAAGGAAGGAAAATGAATAGAGGGAAATTACGGATATATCATATGAATCTGAGTTTTCAGGTTAATGGATTGCTGAGGCTCCAGACGAATCAGTCCGCCTGTCCCCACAGGATCGTGTAAATTGGGTGCATCAGACAGCCAGGTATAAGGCTCGATGCAAAGATACTGATCGCATTCACCCTTGGTATACAACACCCAATACTTAAAGTATTGTTCATCCGCCGTGTAGCGAATCTGATAACCGTCATCACGGGTCAACAGGGCCTCAGCAGGCCCTTCCGATGCTCGCAGCAGCGTATCCAGATTCGTTCCTTTCAGGGAAAGTCCCGTAGAGAGCAGCTCCAAGTCATTCAAAGGGGTAATTGTACCTGTTGGGAGCTGTTCAGCGTCTTGCTCATATACCCCGTTCACAGGCAGCTTCAGGCGCCAGCGTTCAGGCTCTCCGTCTACCATAAACCAGGTGTGATATCCCAAGCCGAATGGGGCTGCTTTGTCACCCAGATTCGTTACACGCAGCGTTTGACTCAATACAGGCCCCTGCAAGCGGTAAGTCATCTCCAGCCGTAGGGGAATAGGAAACTGCTCCATCCAGTGCGGATCACTTTCCGTCAACAGCTCGGTGGTCACGCTGCAACCTTCCTCATCTTCTTCAATATCACTGCAACGCCAGGATTGATTACGATGCAGCCCATGTATATGATTGTCGTTGGCCGTATTCCGATCAAACTGATAGGGAACACCGTCAAACTCGAATTGTCCTTTGCGGATTCGGCCGGGAGGGATCAGAATCGGCAAGCCAAAATGATACGGCTTTTGCAAATAAAAGGCCAGTTCTTCCTCGCCAGGACGCCGTACGATATCCCGATCCAGCTTCAGATCACGCACCGAGATAATATTATTCCCGAGACGGGGGATCATCGTAACTTCCAGCTCAGGGCTATGTAAAACATACGTGTCGTAACCATTCCAATGTTCTTTGGTCACTTGTTTCATATCCATGCTCCTTTGTCCACTATAATCGGTTGAAGCTTCGTGTCATTATGATAACAGATTTTCGACCGCAGGGCACAATCGACATTTGACAATAACAGGATGCGGAATTATCATAAATGTAGTTTACAATGTAATGACATGAATAACGCGATGATAAGGACAAGTAAGCCTTCGCATACGCTCTTCAGAAAGCCGGTGGTAGATGCGAACCGGTGAGCCTGCACTGCTGAATGGACCTTGGAGTGCCGCACAGAACAGGAAGCATTCTTCCTCAGTATGACGGCCGATTGCTCCCCGTTAACGGAGCTATAAGATTGCAAGCAGCCACGGAGCATGACTCCGACAAGTAACAGGCTGAAGGCAATGAATAAGGGTGGTACCACGGTCTCGCGTCCCTTGAGGATGCGGGGCCTTTTTGCGTTCAATTATTTAAATAAATCTCAGGAGGAATGATGAATATGAAAACGGTGCTTTCAGGCATTCAGCCCAGCGGACAGCTTACTTTAGGCAATTATATTGGTGCAATAAAAAACTTTGTCAAGTTGCAAGAGGATCATCGCTGTTACTTTATGGTCGTAGACCTTCATGCCATTACGGTGCCCCAGGAACCGGCTCAATTGCGTGAACAGTCGGAGGCCGTGGCGGCATTATTTATTGCAGCAGGTATTAACCCCGAGCAATCCAACGTCTTTTTACAGTCACATGTACCTCAGCATGCGGAGCTGGGATGGTTGATGACAACCCTGACCAATATGGGCGAGCTGGAACGTATGACCCAGTTCAAGGACAAATCGGAGGGTAAGGACTCGGTAGGTGCGGGATTGTTCGTATATCCAGCGCTGATGGCAGCTGACATTTTGCTTTACAATGCGGATTTGGTTCCTGTAGGTGACGATCAGAAGCAGCATCTGGAGCTGACGCGCGATTTGGCAGGTCGTTTCAATCATCGTTATGGAGATTATTTCACTGTTCCCGAGCCGTATATCCCTGAGGTGGGCGCACGAATTATGTCATTGGATGATGCCTCCAAAAAAATGAGCAAAAGCAATCCGAATGCGGGCAGCTATATTGCTCTGCTGGATGAACCGAAAGTCATTCGCAAGAAAATCAGTCGCGCTACCACTGATTCTGGCAGTGAGGTTAAATATGATCCGGCAGGCAAACCGGAGATCAGCAATCTGATGGGAATTTACAGCCAATGTACGGGTCTGTCGCTTCAGGAAGTGCAGAATCGTTATGAAGGTCAAATGTACGGTACGTTCAAAAAAGAGCTGGCAGAGGCGGTTGTAGCCACCCTGGAGCCTATTCAACAGCGTTATCGTGACATTCGGGAGTCCGGTGAAATTGGACGCATTTTGGGCCAATCCGCAGAGCGGGCGCAAGAAGCGGCTGAAATCACGCTGGCTGCGGTCAAAGAACGTATGGGGTTTCTGCCCCGCAAGCGCTAAGAACGCAGGCCAACGCAATCAGGCTTTTGACAGTGTGAATGTCTCAGGAGCGACGTTGTTTGGCCTTGATAACAAAGCCCCAGCCGATGTTGCCGACAGAGAGAAGGCCCAGTAAAATGGCAAGCCAAGCGGAATAACTGATGGATATGGCGGCTGCCGTCAGCAGGACAATGGATGAAACGGCGAACCACAATGATAGACCTTTGCTCATGGGAAAAACCTCCAGCGTTCGAATGTTGAATTTTAGGAATAAGCAGGTGTAAGCGAGCCATAATAATCTTGCAAGCTTGCAATGAACCTCACTCACAAAGAACTGAAAGGAGATTCAAATATGAGCAGACGTCGTTCAAACAACCTGCAAGTACCGCAGGCCAACGCCGCTTTACAACAATTAAAATATGAGGCCGCTCAAGAACTCGGCATCACAATCCCTCAAGACGGTTACTTCGGAAACGTCGTTTCCCGCGAAACAGGTTCTCTCGGGGGATACATCACGAAAAAGCTCGTCCAACAAGCAGAGCAATCCTTGTCGGGCAGTGGCCGTTTGCAGTAATACACATAAACCCTCCATCTTGGAAGCTGTATTATGAGCAACTGTGATGAAGAAAATCCGGAGCAATCATGCTCCGGATTTTTTGCGTGCATGGCTTATGACCATTGTGAATCACACCGGTCCGCTTCGTCAAGAGGGCGCTTTCATGTAGATATTTCATGGAGGGATGGATTTTTATATGAACGACAAAAAACAGCAAGCTCCGGGGGTCAGGGGAGACTTGCTGTTTTTTGTCGTTTGCGTTGCTTGCAAATATGCTTTTTTAATTCGTATGCAGGGAGAGGCGTTTCTGCATCTTTTCATGGCTAAGCCAGCCGATATAGCTGTTGATCAGTCCAAACTGCTTATCCATGGCGACCACGGCCACGAACGGATATTGTCTCCGGTGCCGATACCGAACATCCGCCCAACGAACAATGTAGCCCCATTCCAGCTCTTCCACTTCCGCAACAGCAAAGGAAGAAAAATAGCGGAATGCTTGCACATCACGGTAGGATTTGGATGCTTCTACGGCCGGATGTGTGGACGGAACCGCATGTTTTGTCCAAAAAAGATGCTTCCCGTTCAGTCCACCAATGTCATAACTTCCATTCTGATGAGCTTTTACCACATGCCACCGGTTCCATGAAACTGTGGGAATGATATAATATATATCGTCCGGCTGACGCTCGTTGTCCATATCTCGTACCGCATTTCTGGTACGGAAATGACTCCAGGTACGCCAAATATAGTACAGGCCTGTAATGATGTACAACGTAATAAATAAGGGAGCTGGTAAAACCAGTCCAGTGACCCACAGTAGAATAGCAGCAACATGGGTGCCGAATATAAAGGGATCAAAGATGTGAATAATATTCCATGATATCCATTTGGGCGTAAACGGTCGAAATGCCTGTGTCCCGTACGTATTGAACAAATCTACAAATACGTGCAGGCAGACAGCAATCGTGACCCACAAGGCGACATGTTCGATAGGTACATCCCTGAATATAAGGCCAATTAATCCCGTGATGGACAAAATCCATATCAACCAGAAGGGGATGGAGTGCGACAGTCCACGATGATTGCGGATGTAGGCTGCATTGTTTTTTAATCGCAGCAAGGTGTCAAAATCCGGTGCCTGTGACCCTACGACCGTGGCCAGCAGTATGACTGCCGCCAACTTTGGATCTGCGGCGACGGCAGGATCGGTGTAGGCCAGCCCGGCCAATCCGATCCCCATGACAAAGTGTGTGGCTGTATCCATATCTGTCGCTCCTTTTTGTATTAAATCCTGTACTTATTACTACCCAAATTTACTGTAAACGATCAGCAGGGTCGATTCGTCATCGAAATTGTGAACGTTTTGTGCGTTTTCTGTCAAACTTTTTACGGGTACTATATGATAAAATTTATATCGGAGTTCAACTTACTCCCGAATTCATACATCTCAAAGGGGGAGTTACTCACAGTGGATAATATTAGTTATAAGGCTACTTCAGATACGACTACCTATTCGGTTAAATCCAAACCACCTGGTAAGGCTGGGACATGGAAAGATTTTATAACGGTCACCAAGCCAGGTATTCTGCGCACCAATCTGGTTGCGGCATTTGGCGGTTTTTGGTTGGCTTCACAATGGGACGTTGACTATATAAAGCTGATTCTGACCTTGGTAGGTACAATGCTGGTTATGGCGTCTTCTTGTGTTTTTAATAACTATTTTGATCGTGAACTGGATTTGAAAATGGAGCGTACACGCAATCGCTCACTGCCAACAGGGCGTTTGACTCCCACAACGGTGTTGTCATACGCTATTATTTTGGGTGTTGTCGGGTTGACTGTTTTGTTCTCTTTCTCTGGTATCAAGGCAGGATTACTCGGTATACTTGGTATGTTCGTATACGTCGGTATTTACACGCTTTGGCTGAAACGCTCATCTACATGGAGTACATCCATTGGCGGTATTTCGGGCGCAATGCCTCCTGTGATCGGCTATGTGGCCGCTTCGGGTCGTATTGATATGGGCGCATGGCTCTTATTCGCTCTTTTGTTCCTATGGCAGCCGCCTCATTTTTGGGCACTTGCAATCCGCAGGGTCGAAGAATACCGCGCAGCAGGATTTCCGTTGTTGCCTGTCGTGAAAGGCATTCAGCGTACTAAAATTCAAATGATTCCTTATATCGTGCTGCTGATTCCGGTACCGATCCTGATGTATGCTTATGGTTATGCTGGCATGATTTTCATGATTGTTTCCGTGCTACTGTCAGTGGTCTGGGCATTTTATGCCTTTAAAGGTTTCACCATTAAAGAAGAAGAGACGGATTCATGGGCTAAAAAAGTATTTTTCTTTTCCATTAACCATCTGACGCTCAGCTTTCTGCTGATGATCGTGGATACGGTTCACAAGTTCTAAGACCAAGACATTTTTAATGAAATTTGTTACGTGTAACATTTAGCTGTCCATCAGGCATAAAGGGGCCTGGCGGACAGTTTTTTTTGTGAATGGTTTTCATGACTAGGGTTCTCATAACTATAGAACAGGCGGGTATAAAATATACTCTTCCAATCCTGCCTTTTCCAATTGGGCGATCACATATTCATCTGGTGTGCCTTCGACTCCTGCGTATCCTTTGCGGGTATATATATGATGAGCATCTGGAAAAGAGTCGGCAAGCACACCACGTATTTTTTTGCCTGAGCTGTCATTGTCCATAAACAAGTATATTTCGTCATGCTTGGCCTTCTTGCGGAGGGATTCCAGTTTTACTGAGTTTAGCGTACCGAAGGTGCATAAAATATGAACCTCGGGATCAAGTAAACGACGAAGTTTACTGCGGTCATTTTTCCCTTCAACGATAACGGTAATCGTCATCTTACTCACCCCCTGCTTAAAGCCTGTGCTCGAAATTCCCCGGGAAATGAAAGAATATGTGTATAGTGTAGCTCCAAACAGGGTTCTCATGCAAAAAAGCAACAAAACAGCCTGCCAGAAGTGGCAGGCATGGGTACAGGGGCGGCATGTTAGGGCAATTCAGACATTAAATCCAGCAAGTACGGAGAATAATGACGAGCAGAATATAAAGAACGAGAATGATGCCAGTCGAAGTCCCAAATCCACCACAAGAAACAGGGCTCACAGGATGACAGTGGCTCACAGAATGCACCTCCCTTCATACATAAATGTTCAGTCAAACCAGTCTATGTTGATAAGGGCTTTAGGTACTGTGCATTCGCCTTCTTGTAAGGTACTTTGGGCGTTAAAGGGGGGAGCATCTCAAGCGATCTAGGAATGATACGGCCCTGGGGCAGACAGCGGCGGTGTCGGGAATAACCGCTGAATGGGAATGAACAGCAAGCCGGTCATTAAAATCAGAAAAGCGATAAAAAAAGGTGAAAAATGAACAGGGAGCTGCCCGGCAAGCACTGGTCCGGCAAAGGAGCCGATAGACGTGGCAATGGATTGCAGTGCAAAGGTTTTGCCCAACCTTTCTCCTCCAAGCCGTATAAAGAGTGAGGCCAAGGCTGGAAACGTAATGCCTTTGGCTGTTCCGAGTATAAAGAGTACGACTCCAATCACGGATTCGGGTAAGGTGGCAAGAGCATAGAAGCTCAGAGACATCAGTATGATGCCGCAAATCAGCCGGATCATGGGTGAATACTTGTTCAGAAAAAGCAGACTGAGTGTACAGAGCGCTCCCAGACTGATAATGGAAAAGAGCAGTCCCGTGGACATCATGGACGCAGTGCCATTGTTGCGTAACGGGATTTCATAAAATAAAATGCCTTGTGCGCACGCCAAAACAAAAGGCACAAGCAGGTAGCGCCAATTGAATGGTAAAAGCGGCTGCGCTCCGGTCAATGAAGCGGGTGCTACTTGCCCATCAGACAGTTGAGCCTGGAGAGCAGGTACCTTTTTAGGCAAGGTAAAATAAGCCATCAGTCCTGTGACCACGAGAATGATGCCCAGAGAACGGAAGGTTTCGCTAAACCCAAAGCTGGCTACGATGAACGCGCCTGCCGCTGGAGACAGGACGGAGGCCAACGTGTGAACGACGCCATGTCCTGACATATATTTGCCCTGCGTAACCGGATGATCGGATAGCTGCGCCAGCATAGTCATGCAAGCAGGGGACAAAAAGGCCAGCACAAAGCCGCTGATGGCACGTAAAAAAAGCAGCTCCCATGGCGTATGAATGTATGCCTGAATGATCAGGATGATCCCTGCGGCTGTCAGGCTGAACATAATATATCGGCGGCTGCCGTGTTTATCTACTCTTGGCCCCGCCATTAAGTTACCGGGCAGATGAGTCAGGGAGTATATGCCCAGCATCCAGCCGATAAAGGTGGGCGCTGCGCCCAGAGAGATGGCGAATGGTGTCAGAATAGGATATTGTGCATGCAGATCAAAAAAAGCGATGAACAAAAACAGATACAGCCAGAGGGCTGTTTTCAAGTGGATGACCCCCTTCCCTTAAATGGACTTTCTATGCTGCTATGTGGCATTAGCTCTTTCTAAGTTGTACGCTGGAGTGGACGAACATAGACCCTTTTTGTGCGGACAAGGGGCGGAAAAGAGCTAAGCTGACAGGGAGTTATGTAATCATGTATAATTACAGAGACGATTTTACAATTCAAAAGATGCAGTTGAAAACGGGAGTGTAGTGAAATGGATAAGAGCGTCTGGACAGAGTTTTTAAAACAAAATTGGCAGATCGTTCAGGATAACTGGCTGTATATATTAATCGGGCTTGTCCTATTGCTTGTCATATTGAAGGTTGTGAGAACCCTTGTTAAATGGCTGATTGTCATAGTGGTGGTTGTGGGCTTGCTGATCTACAGCGGTATTTCCTTTGATCAGGTCGGTAAGGTGGTTACCCAAGCGAAGGATGATGCGATTAACAAGTTTCAGAGCGAGGCCCTGAACATGATGATCAAGGAAGGACGGGATGCGAAATACACCTCTAACGGAGACGGTACATTTTCGGTAATCAGCTCCAATCTGGAGGTAAAAGGTCCGTTCGATGGCGATAAGGTCAAGGTATGGTTTCAGGGCATGCCGCTGGGCGAGTGGAGCATGAGCGACACCGTCAAGAAATATATCGAAAGTGCGAAAGGCTCGGCTGTAACACAACAGTCGCCGCAGTCGCCGTAAAGACAGGGGGAGCATGATGAAACCATCCTGGCTGGAGCCTGTCCTTCATTGGAATGGCGTGACGGTGTTTTTGATCGCTATCGTTCTTTTGTCGTTAATACAGGGCTGGCGGCGAGGAGCTTCCAGATCTGTAGGTGCGCTATTCGGTCTCATTGTGGATGGCATACTGACCGTTGCCGGGATTTTGTGCTCATTAGGGTTGGCAATGTGGCTTTCACCGAAGGTGCAGCAATGGCTGGCCGCTTATATGGAGCATTTGCCGCAGCGGGGACTGAGCGGAATTGAGCAATTTTATTATACGCTTGTAGCAGGGCTTGAAGGCTTTCCGCTGCTGCGATTTGCCGTCTTGTTCATGCTCAGCTATGCTGTTGCGCAATTTGTGCTGCGTGCGATTTATGTGATGGTGGTGGGTGGCAGATCGGATTCCTCTCTGCGTGAGCAGGAAAAGAGATCGGGCTTTTTCAGCAGGCTGGCGGGGGCCGGGATTGGTACCCTTATCGGTGGAGCACGCGCTGTGATGGTCATAGCGTTACTGTTTATAGGTGTAAGTTTATACCCGGACAGCGGGTTTAGCAGCTATGTTCAGGCTTCACCGATTTATAAACAAGGGGCGCAATCGGTCATTGAACCTTTATCCGGTACGCTGATTAAGGATAAGCTGCCCGTATTTACGCAGGCCGTCACCAAGGAATTGAACGGCATTTTGCAGCGTAAATATGAAATGATCGACCGGGATATTCCGAACGATATTGAGCAGGCCGCGACCAAGATTACAGAGGGTGCAAGCGGCGATGAGCAAAAAGCCAGAGCGCTGTATCAGTGGGTAGGCACTCGCATTAGCTATGATTACGGCAAAGTAGAAGCCTATGAGCAGCGTGGTGACTGGCATGAGCAGACGCCCAGAGATACGTTTGATACACGCAAGGGTGTCTGCATTGACTATGCCCGTCTGTATGCGGTGATGGCTCGCTCTCAGGGGCTTCAGGTCAAGGTGGTGACCGGGCTTGGCTACAATGGGCAGGGAGGCTACGGTTCACATGCCTGGAATGAAGTGTACTTGAGTGGGCAGAATCAGTGGGTACCGTTAGACCCGACCTGGGCACAGAGTGGAGACTGGTTTAATCCGCCTGGTTTTGCCCAGACACATATCAAGGATAAAGTGATTTAAAAAGGAGTGGAAAAGGGCACATGAGAAAGATGGACAACGAGCAGGGAAAAGACAACGAGACGTCCGACCGAAAAAGATTCAGCTTCCGGATCAATCTGTTCTTTTTCAGCTCGTTCATTATATTTACGGTCATTATCGTAAGACTGGCGATACTTCAATTTGTGGAGGGCCCTCAGCTTAAGCAGCAGGAGGCCAGTAATGTTACCAAAAATGTACCGCTTACGCCGATTCGCGGAACGATTTACGACTCAACCGGTCAGAACAGGCTGGCATATTCTACACCGGTACAGTCGCTCTATATCACGCTCTCCAAGAACTACAGTGATAGTATGGAAAAATTGCGTAATGATGATAAAAAGCTGTTGCCTGAGCTGGAGAATATGACACAAAAGCTGGCAAATCGGTTTGCTGAATATGGCAATAAAGATGAGCCCAAAATGACGGCAGCGCAAATTATGGACGCTATGGACCGGAACTATCAACGGTTTAGCGGTTTTACGCCCCGCCTGATTAAAACCAATCTTAATAAAGATGAAGTTGCCTATTTCATGCAGCATAAGAGTGAGTTTCCAGGGGTAGATGTTGTGGAGGAAACCGTACGACATTATGATCCTGATACGGTGGCTGTCCAAACAGTGGGTTACATTAAAAGCTATAAAAGTGCGCGTGAAAACCTGGATAAATATAAAAATATTCAAAAATCCATGTCAGCGGAAAATGATCCGGGACTCATCTATATGGATAACGAATCTGTTGGCTTTGATGGATTGGAATTTCAATATCAGGAGCAGTTACGAGGGAAAAATGGGTACAAAACGGTCCCGATTGATCCGCGCAATATGCCGGAGGGTGTAGATTCCGTTACTCCTCCGCAAAAAGGAAACAACATTTATTCCACCATTAACAAAGAGATTCAGGTCAAAACAGAAAACGCCATTATGGATCAATTGAGATGGCTGCATACCCATGCTGTTTCTGGCAAGACTCATCCTTATGCCAAAACAGGCTTTGCTGTAGCCATGGAAGTGGATACAGGGAATGTAGTCGCGATGGCCAGTATGCCGGATTATGATGCGAACTATTGGCAAACCGGAAATATATCATCTGATAATTATAAGAAAATTCAAAATGTATATTTGAATGGTACTATTCGCTCCTTCGGCTCCGGTCAATCGGGTCAACATCCAGAGTCAGTTGTACTGCTCGGTTCCACCATCAAACCGCTGTCTGTATTAGTGGGTCTAGAGGAAAATCTATTCAGTACATCGTCCTATTATCAGGATACGGGTGCTGCTTATTTTGGACGTAACAATTCGTCTCGGGTACGTAACTCTTCGGGTCATGTATATGGTGGGCTGGACCCGGCTTCTGCCATTCGCCATTCCTCTAACGCATTTATGGTCGATATGGTCGGTAAAAGATTGTATAACAAATACATTAATAATGCACAGGAAGATCAAGGTGTGAATGTATGGGACCGTTACATGAAGGAATTTGGACTAGGTGTGTTGACGGGGGTTGACTTACCAACTGAATGGGCAGGACGAAGAGAGTATGCGCATAATGATAAGGAGTCGTCACTGTCCAAGTTGGCGTATGCTTCTTTTGGTCAACAGGGTAAATATACAACGCTTCAGCTTGCACAATATACGACAGTGCTGGCGACCAAGGGCAAACGGATGGAGCCACATTTGGTTAGCCAAATTAAAGATACTAACGGCAATGTTGTCCAAACGATTAAACCGAAGGTGCTGAATGAAGTGAAATTCCCGGATGCTTACTGGAATGAAGTCATACGCGGGATGGCTACAGATGTCAGCGCATTTAAGGGTTTCCCGTATGACTTTGCCCGCAAAACGGGTACATCTCAGCAAAGTGTAGGCAGAGATTTAAAAGATAACGGGGTGTTTATCGCCTTTGCACCACGAAAGAATCCGAAGCTGGCCGTAGCGGTCATTATTCCCGAAGGAGGTTTTGGCGCGACGAGCGCTGGACCTGTGGCACGCAAAATCTTTGACGCCTATGATGAGGTGTATGGTTTGGACGGAGTGCCTAAGAAAAAGGATGCTACAGCATCCGATCCCAATGCAGTTAAACAGCCATAATAAAGTACTACGTAACAATTCATTAAAGCTTCTCTCGGCCTTTGTGCTAAGAGGAGCTTTTTTTATGATCTTTATCCGTTTTCTTACAAAATTGTAACCACCAAATTCATCGTTATTTACCACTATTATGGTAGGATCAGGGATATGATAACCCCGGTGAAAGGAGTAATGACAAGCTAATATGGACAGAGGAAGTTTGGATAAGAAGTTTTCATTCAAAAAGAAAAGCCATGAAGAGAATGAAGAGGCACAAAAAAAGCGGACGGTTTTTCGAACCAATCTTCTTTTTTTCAGTGTGTTTGTGTTATTTGCCATTATTATTACCAGACTAGCGGTCTTACAGTTTGTGCAATCAGCAGAGCTGAAGGAGCAGCAACAATCCGTAAATACGAAAAATGTCCCGTTAGCCCCGAGTCGGGGTACGATTTATGACTCTACGGGTCTCGTCAAGCTGGCGTATTCAACTCCGGTACAGTCGCTGTATGTGACCTTATCAAAGGATTATAGCAAACGTGCAGAAAAAGACCGTAAGCCGGGAAAAAAGCTGCTTCCTGAGTTTAATGCTTTTGCTAAAGAGCTTGCTGCCAAGCTGAGTGAGTTAGGAAGTACGGAGGGTGAGCAACTTGATGTAGAGAAAATTAAGGAACGGCTGGACAAGGACTACACTCAATACAGGGGCTTTACTCCGCGCCTGGTCAAATCTGACTTAAATCAGAAGGAAATCGCATATTTTCTGGAGCATCGGCAGGAGTTTCCCGGAATTGAGATTGTAGAAGAAAGTGTACGTCATTATGACCCGGATCGGGTGGCGGTGCAAACGATTGGATATATGTACAAGTTCAAAGGAGCGCGGACCAATCGGCCAAAGTACAAGGAGCTATATCAAGCCAATTCGGAGGTCCTAAGACCCGAACAGGTTTACTCGGAAAGTGAGACCGTCGGATATGATGGCTTGGAACTTCAGTATCAGAATGAGCTGAGAGGGAAAAACGGCTATAAAACGGTAGAGGTAAATCCGCGCAGCATGCCGGAGGGCATTGAATCCATTACTCCGCCGAAAAAGGGATACCATCTGTATTCCACCATCAACAAGGAAATTCAGCAAAAAACCGAACAAGCGATTGTGGATCAGCTTCGTTGGCTTCATACCCATCCGGTATCGGGTAAGCTCCACGGCGATGCCACTACTGGCTTCGCTGTAGCGATGGAGGTCGAGACAGGGAATGTCGTAGCGATGGCAAGTATGCCGGACTATGACTCCAATGTATGGAAGACGGGAAGTACATCGCCTTCGGTATATGACGAAATTCAGCATAAAATGGGGAACGGAACGATTAAATCCGTACCTAGCGGAAAAGAGGGTCCGCACCCGGAATCCTCGGTGCTGCTGGGTTCAACCATTAAACCCCTAACCGTGCTGATCGGGTTGAAGGAAAACTTATTTTCTCCCGGACAAACTTATCTGGATACGGGGAGCGCGTACTATGGTAAAAATCGTTCCAGCCGGGTTGGTAATTCGAGTGGCCACGTGTATGGTCCTCTTACCCCCAGCAGGGCAATTGAAGTCTCATCGAATACTTTCATGGTGGATATGATCGGCAAGCCGCTGTATGCCAAATATGGAAGTAATGCAGGGGTGCATCAGGGAATTGATGTATGGGACAAGTATATGAAGGAATTTGGATTAGGCGTACCGACTGAAGTCGATCTGCCAGGCGAGTGGGCAGGCAGACTTGAGTATACGAGCAAGCATGAAAGTGCGCTGACACGCTTGGTACAGGCTTCCTTTGGCCAACAGGGGAAATATACGACGATGCAGCTTGCCCAGTATACGACCGTGCTGGCAACGAAAGGCAAGCGTATGCAGCCGCATTTGGTCAGTAAAATTGTGGATGATCAAGGCAACCTCGTGCGTGAGTTCAAGCCCAAGGTGCTGAATGAGGTTGCTTTTTCAGATACGTACTGGAATACGGTGATTCGCGGTATGGCTACGGATGTTAAAGCATTTAACGGGTTTCCGTATGATTATGCCCGTAAAACGGGGACTTCCCAGCAGGTAGTGGGACGTGCGGTTAAAGATAACGGGGTGTTCATTGCTTTTGCTCCGCGTCAAAATCCGAAGCTGGCCGTAGCGGTCATTATTCCTGAAGGGGGCTTTGGCGCGACGAGCGCTGGACCCGTGGCACGTAAAATATTTGAAGCTTATGACGAGGTTTACGGGTTGGATGGTACCCCCAAAAAGCCGTAGGCAGCGAAGTGAGGACTTGAATTCTTTTGTGGGCTTCTCTTTTTCATGGTAAAATGTCGTTGGACATAAGGGACATACAGGAGGAAGAGAACCCATGGGAGAAAACCAATATAAATACAAACTGCTTGCGCTCGACATGGATGGAACTTTATTGAACGACAATCATGAAATTACGCTGGAAACGATCAACTGGATTAACAAGGCGATTCAAGAGGGGATTTACGTGTGCTTGTCTACCGGACGGGCAGCGATGCATGCCTTGCCTTACGGGCAACAGCTCGGCCTGGATACACCTATGGTAACGGTAAACGGCAGCGAGGTATGGAAATCCCCTCATGAGCTGTGGCGCCGTTATTTGCTTGATAAGGAGCTAGTTCGGAAAATGCACCAGATTGCTGTAGAAACAGATTCCTGGTTCTGGGCTTACTCGACGGAGGAATTATATAATAGAGATCGTTGGCCGGATACATTGGATACACAGGAATGGCTCAAATTCGGTTATAATACGGAAAATGACGAAATTCGGAATCAAATTTTGCTCAAGCTTCAGGACATGGGCGGACTTGAAATTTCCAACTCTTCCATGACGAATCTGGAAATCAACCCGGCGGGCATATCAAAAGCCAGTGGGATTGCAGAAGTATGCGATTTGCTCGGGATTACAATGGAGCAGGTAGTTGCAGTAGGTGACAGTCTGAATGATTTGGCTGTAATCCAAGCGGTTGGACTGGGTGTTGCGATGGGCAATGCACAGGATACGCTAAAAGAAGCGGCCGATCTGGTCGTAGCTTCGAATAATGAAGATGGCATCGTAGAAGTTATCCGTGATTATGTACTTGTCTAGGAAAACGAATGATAAAGCATCTAGGGTGATTGGACGAGAAGGAGGGAGCCAGTGGACATTGTAGGCTGGATTATTATCGTTGCGCTGTTCATTGTTGGCATGGCCGGGGCAGTATATCCCGTATTGCCAGGGGCGCTCGCCATCTATTTTGCATTTTTTGTGTACGGCTGGTTTTTCTCGTTTGCTCCATACAATGTATGGTTTTGGATCATACAGACACTAATAGTAGTTGCACTATTTGTTGCAGATTATGCCGTCACTGCGTGGGGGGTCAAACGATTTGGCGGCTCACGTCTGTCCACGATCCTTAGTACCATCGGGATTATTATCGGCCCTTTTGTTATTCCGGCGTTTGGTCTGATTTTAGGGCCGTTTATTGGCGCTGTGCTGGGTGAGCTAATTAGCAAGGCCCCGCTGGATCGAGCGATTAAAGTGGGCTTTGGTTCTGTATTAGGGCTGTTTACCAGCACCGTGATGAAAGTAATTTTACAGCTTGTCATGATTCTTGTATTCTTGATTTGGGTGTTCTAGTTTAACATCCTATGCTTGTGATTTGCAGAGACAGAATCGACATGCGGCTCCGCACCGGTGATGGCTCAGGCCATGACTGCTTTGCGGAGCTTTTGCATGCGTGTCAACAGCAAGAAAGAAGGGAACGCATTTTGTCCAATAAAGAAACATTTCTTAGAGGCACGCTTATTTTAGCCGCAGCCGCCTTGGTGGCGAGAGTGCTGGGTCTGGTGCAGCGAGTTCCGTTAGAGCATTTGCTTGGTTCCGTAGGGAACGCCTCGTTTACGATTGCGAACAATGCTTATTTGATGTTGCTCACGGTGGCTACAGCAGGTATTCCAAGCACGTTGAGCAAAATGGTCTCCGAGCGTTATGCGCTGAATCGGCCTTCAGAAGCACGACGTGTGTACCATGCGGCGTTGCTGTTTGCGGCGGCGGCTGGCATTATCATTACGGTGGTGCTATATTTTGGCGCGCCTTATTTTTCCGAGCATGTGGCGGGAGTTCCTCAGTCGGCCTTGGCTATTCAGGCATTGGCACCTGCCTTGCTGCTGTTTCCCGCCATTGCCATGATGCGCGGGTACTTCCAAGGGCGCGGTAACATGACCGCAGGCGGTATTTCACAAATTGTGGAGCAGGTCGCACGGGTGGCTACTGCTATTTTGCTCGCATTTATTATTTTGAAGCTCGGTTATGGAGATCGTGAGGTTGCGGCCGGGGCATCGTTCGGGGGTGTCATGGGAAGCATTGGCGCACTGGCGGTCATGCTGTATTACACGGTGAAAATACGTCGCCAGGATCGTCAGGATCGACAAGAGCAATTCCAGGAGGAAAGCTCCGCATTGCCGATGATGCGCATTTACAAAGACATTTTTACGCTGTCTATTCCAATTGTATTGTCTTCTTTGACAGTTCCGGCCGTTAACTTTATTGATACGTCGATTGTGGTTAGACTACTGTCCGTCCAAATCGGCTTGGATCAGGCAACGACCCAGTTGGGTTATTTGGGGGCACGTGCGCAGAGTGTGGCGGGAATTCCGCCGATTTTGGCTATCGCGCTCAGTCAATCGCTCATTCCGATCATTTCGGCGGCTTTTGCCCGCAAGGATGAACAGCATTTGCAAAATCAGATGACGCTGGCCTTGCGAATCTCTATTTTGACTGGAATGCCGATTGTGCTGGCCTTGTGTGTAACCGCCTATTCCATCAATGGCTTACTGTTCAGTTCGCTTGGAGGCAGCGGGATTATCGCTGTTCTGACACTCGGAACGATATTCCAGATTACGATGATGACCTCTAACTCGATTTTGATCGGTATGGGTAAACCGCGTATTTCAATGGTTAATGTCTTGGTCGGTATCGTTGTTAAGCTGGCTGTGAGCTGGCTGCTGGCTGGCTGGCTTGGAATTTACGGCATCATTGCCGCAACCGGATTATGTTTCCTTGTGATTACGCTGCTGAATTTGCATGTGCTCAAAGGCATCGTATCCTTCTCCATCATGGGCCGTCGCTGGGCAGGCTTTCTGACCGCAGTCGTGCTTTCGGGAGCCATTGGATACGGTGTGAATGAGGCTTGTATTCTGCTGATTCATATCATGCCTGCACGTGTGGCCTTCTTCATCGCGTGCTGTATTGCCGGGGCGGCTGTACTGGTATGCTATTTGGTGCTGCTGGTTGTGCTGCGCGTACTGCGCAGGGACGAGTTGGGTAACTACCCGCGTGTGTTGCAAAAGGTACTGCGTCCACTGATGCGTCTCCAGCGTGAGTCCACAGGGCAACGAGGCTAAAAGATGCATAGGCAGCTCTCCAGCTTTTTCAGTGGAAAGGCCGCAGGCTGGCATGCGCGTCATGGGCCATCGCTGTTTTTTGGATGCCATGGCGGTGTTCATGCCGCATGGCAAATAACAGCGGTCGCCTTGGTTCGGTGAAATGCCCGAGCGTTGAGCCGTCCTGAAACCAGTCGTAACGGGGGATCGGATCATAAGGCGTATCCGACCAGACGGCGTTCAGCTCTGGGCTGTACAGGCGTTGTCCCGGTGGCAGCCATTCATGTGCCAGTAGCGCTGCACTCTCTTCAGGAGAGCGCAGCGTTTTTTCTTTGTCCGGAGCGAACAGTCCTGGCCAATAGTCGCTGCGCGAGCCAGTGTGAGGCACGCTGGTAGCGAATGCTGTTACTTGATCCAGCACCTGCTGGTGACCGAACAGCATGGCATAGAGGCTTTTCCCAAAGCCGATTCGCTCGTCAAGATGGCCAAAACGCTCTATCACCAGTCCGGCGAGTCCGCCGTTTAACCCAAGCGGAAAAATAACCTGGTTGAGCTGGAGCCAATCATGTATATAAAAGCCCGGTTTGTGCATCACAAATTTTTGAAAATACGGGTCCTTCACAACACGACCTTCAATATAGTTTTGTTCGTTGATAATGAGAGCGACGGTCAACAGAGAGCTATCCCGCCAAGCCCAGAAACGCTCCCAGAAAGGTTTCATGAATGGCGATACGTGAAAATAGGGCAATAAATGAAAGCAGCTTCGGCCCAGATGACGGCTGTGCATGTATAATTGCAGCTGCGGGTAGGCGTCCTGAAAAATAAGGGCATTGCAGCGCTCCAGCAACCGATATAACCATTCCTTTTCCTGTTCGCCGAACAGACTGTCGATCAGACCGCCCTTCAAATCGGTCATGTTATAGCCACCATTGCGAGAAACCAGATGGGCCAGCAGAGCCCAATGTAACTCGGGGTAGCCGTGATAGCACTCAAGATAAGCGGCTGTCCGGGTGATGTTGCTGCGGTTCTCGTGTGCGGTAGCGTTTTTGATCTGCTCCAGCAGCTCACAGTCTGTTTCGCATAAGGGCATATTCAGAGAAGAGGGGCGCGTAGCCGGTGCGTTCGTCAGCATGAGTGCTTCGGCTTCATCCATGGCGGCCTGTGCGGCTTGGTCATCCCACGGCAGCTCACGAAGTGGATAGCGCAGCTTGCGGGACTCGGTCCAGGCCGCCCGCTTGCCTTCCCACGCTTCCTCCGCAGCACGTGGTACGGAACCGAGCAGCTTTAGTCCCCCCTGAAGCTGGCGTGATGCCACATGAAACCATTCGGTGAAAGACATACTGGATAACCTCCTTTCAAAGTCTGAGAACACTCCGTATTCCGCTAAGTATGCAGGGATGTTCTAAGTGTGTTCTGAAGTATATTGTTAGTATGTCTCGATGGCAGGGCTTCCAATCGGTGATTCGGGAATAATAGGGGAGTGTGCAAAAGCGCCACTTGGCGTTACAATAGATAGAAAGCACAAGCTCTTTTTTACAAACAGAATTCAAGGAGGAATCATCCATGCAAAAAATCGTCTCTCATGAAGACTTTAATAAGGCAATATCCACTTCTGGCGTAACAGTAGCTGTGTTTAAGGCGGACTGGTGCGGAGATTGTCATTTCATTGATCCGTTCATGCCTGATGTGGAACAGCAATATGCAGACAAGCTTACATTGATTGAAATTGATGTAGAGCAGGCCGAAAGTGTCAGCCAGGAGCAGAATGTGTTGGGTATTCCCAGCTTTATCGCTTACAGTGAAGGGCGCGAGCTAGTGCGTCTGGTAAACAAACTGCGCAAATCCCGTGAGGAAATCGAGCGATTTTTGGACCGGGCAGTAGAAGTACACGCCAGCTTGGCTAAATAATTGATGTTGTGGAATTCTATTCATTAGGGCATTCAGAAAGCCGCTTCCTTCCAAAGGGGGCGGCTTTCTCACGGGACACGTTCACATTTTGTCAACAAAGCACGTATGTCAAGGAACGATATATCAGTTATAATTATTTTAAGTGATCATTTCACAACATTATGAAGTGAATAAATATTATATTTGGAAGGATACGGGTGAATTCTTTGAATAACAAAATCAGAATATTAAAGTGGCTTGCACTCGTAACATGTATTGTCATGTTTCTGGCTACCTTCGGTGGAGGCGTCGTGACGCGGACGGATTCGGGGCTGGGCTGTGGTCGGGAATTCCCGCTTTGTAATGGCAAGCTGGTTCCGGCGCATACGATCGCATCTGTTATTGAGTTTACGCATCGCTCTGTTAGTGCCATGGCTGGCATACTCTCCATTGCCTCTTTTGTTGGCTTTTTGCTGTTTATGAAGCATCGTAAGGATTTACAGTTATTCTCGTTGCTGACGTTAATGTTTGTCATCATACAAGGAGCGATGGGGGCGCTGGCTGTCATCTTCTCCCAATCGGCTGCAGTCATGGGGCTGCATTTTGGTTTTGCGCTTATCGCTTTTGCCAGTGCGACCATGATGACGCTGGGGGCCTGGCAGGAGCATGCGGATTCACGCTACACCCCGCGTCTGATTCCTGGGCCTGTCAGTCGGGGCTTTCGTAACTTTATATGGCTATCGACGATTTATACCTATATTGCTGTCTATTCAGGGGCGTTGCTTAGTCACTCGGTCATCCAGAAGGTTGTAAATATTGGGGGCTTCATATCTCCGCTGCTGCTTCATCAGATTTCAGCTGGTCTGCTGTTCGTCATTATCTTGGCTGTGGGTCACTACTCATACCGTTATCACCCGAATCACCGGGATATCCGTATATTGGGTGTCGTATCGGTCTTGTTAATCTTGCTTCAAGTGGTGATTGGAATTATCTTGTTGTACGTCAACAGACCTGAAATCTACATGTTTATCGTGCTGGGACATATGCTGGTGATTGCATCGTTGTTCTCCATCTTGGCTTATCTGAGCTATCGTGTATGGCAATTGTCACCGGACCGCAAGCTTGTTCCGACCCAAGCACAACGTACCTAAGCATTTCATAGATCATAGTGGAGCGGATTTTTGCCCAAGAGGCGTTGAAACACGTATAATAGCATATAAGAAACAAACCAGGCCCGCGAGTTTCTCGAGGGCTTGATTTGCTTAGGAGGAATCGTCCAGTTGATCTACCAGAATTTGCGCCAATTTATTGAAGCGCTACGTAAAGAAAATAATCTTCAAATTATAGAAGCACCTGTCGATCCTTATTTGGAACTGGCCGAAATTCATCGGAGAGTTATTGAGGAAGAAGGCCCGGCATTGCTGTTCACCAATGTAAAAGGTACTCCGTTCCCTGTAGCCAGCAATCTGTTTGGCACAAACCGTCGTGTGGATATGGCCTTTGGGCCTCGCCCGGAACAACTGATGGATGCGATTGTAGGGGCGACCAAAACATTGCTTCCACCTACCCCCAAGGCATTGTGGAATGAACGTGGACTGATTAAGGACATGCTAAAAGTAGGGCTGAAAACGGTATCCCATAGCGAGGCTCCTGTACTGGGAGTTCGCCGTACGGATGCTCCGCTGGCTCCACTTCCAAGAGTGACGAGTTGGCAGGATGACGGGGGGCCGTTTATCACGCTTCCGCTCGTATATACCGAGAAGCCGGGTCAGTCCAAGGATCATAATTTGGGCATGTATCGCATCCAGATTTATGATGATCAGACCACCGGGATTCACTGGCAAATCCATAAAGGCGGCGGCTTTCATTATCATGAAGCTGAGCTGCGTAATGAGCCGTTGCCTACGACAGTTATCATCGGCGGGCCACCTGCTCTGATTGCATCCGCAATTGCTCCGGCACCGGAAAATCTGCCTGAGCTGCTACTTGCCTCGCTCATTATGGGCGGCAAGCTGCCAATGACAGAAGACCCACTCGGCGGTCACCGGATTCCGGCAGAGGCCGAATTTGCGATCAGCGGCTATGTGCCGCCTCACGAACGTCGCCCGGAAGGACCGTTTGGTGATCATTTTGGCTACTATTCCTTACAGCATGATTTCCCTGTATTTCATGTCAAGCATATGTACCACCGTAAGGATGCCATTTATCCAGCAACCATTGTAGGTAAACCACGGCAGGAGGATTATTATCTCGGCGAATTTTTACAACGTCTGCTGTCACCTGCCTATCCGCTTGTGATGCCTTCCGTTAAGTCTCTGTGGGCTTACGCAGAAACGGGTGTACATGCATTGGCAGCGGCAGTTGTGCGTGAAAGCTATTCCCGCGAAGCGCTGGTATCAGGCTTTACCATTTTGGGACAGGGCCAATTGTCATTGACCAAATTCCTGATGCTGACGGATCGAGTCATTGATTTATCAGATTTTAACCTGCTGCTGGAAACCATTCTGGAGAGATTTAATCCAGCGACGGATTTATTTATTTTCAATCATACGTCTCACGATACACTTGATTACACGGGCCGCAAGCTGAATCATGGCAGTAAAGCAATTCTGATGGGGATAGGCGAGCCTGTGCGTGAATTGCCTCGTGCTTATGAGGGAGGCGATCTGCCGGGGATTCGAGAAATTGAGCCATATTGCGGAGGATGTCTCGTCGTATCCGGCGCGACCTTTGAGCAGGAGCCTGAGCTGGCAGCGCGGGTGCTGGAGCGTTTGTCTGAGAGTGAGCAGGAATGGCCGCTTGTCTTTATTGTAGATGATGCCGAGGAAGTCGTTCGCTCACAAGCATCATTCCTGTGGACGGTGTTTACGCGGTTTAACCCGGCTACGGATATGTATGCAGACAGCGAGGTCCGTTTGCATCATTTGAACTACAAGCTGCCAATTGTAGTGGATGCACGTATGAAGCCGGGCTACCCGGATGAAGTGCTGCCGCGCGAGGATATTGTTAAGCTTGTAGACCAACGGTGGACGAGTTATTTCGCTTGACGCCCTAGCCAACCCAACAACCGGATTTTACATTCATAAAAGGAGGCGTGAGCATGATACGCAAGCTGCTAGGCGAGCCGCCACGTGTGAACAAGGGCATCCTGCTGGATGCTATGAACAGCATGTCAGACATGCTGAAAGTGCTGAAGCGGCAAATTCAGGCCAGCGGAGATCCGACTCATGATTTTCGCAAGGCGGATATTTTGACACGCGGCCTGATGTCATCTCTGGATGAGCTGGAGCAGAGCCATCATGCTGCCGTCTTTTTCCGCACGAAAGTGAAGGCCGGATATGCCGAGGATATGAGCGTTGATGAAAAATCGGATTACGCGCTGTACGTATTCTTTTATAAGGATGGGTTTGTGAGGGTATTTTCCATTTTGGATAAGCTCGGGAACTGGCTCAATGATTTGTATGATCTGAAAACAGGTCAGTACAAGGCACATTATTCGTATTTTACAGTGCTACGGCAGTTCAGGTATTTGAAGATGCATCCTGAAATGACGGATAGCTTAAATGCTATCAAGGACTCATACACGGACCCGATCAATCGGCTGCGCAAGCGGCGTAACACGGAAATACACTATATGAATACGGAAATGCAGGATGATCTCTGGCAACGGCATCGTGCTTTGTACGGCAAGATACAACTGGAGGATCTGGATCATCACCTGGAGGATTTGAAGCAAGGTCTGGAGATGGTGAACCGTTCCCTGGCGACTGCCTTTTGTTATACGGCGAAACAGTGGGAGAACCGGGAAGCTCATCCATAATTATGTCAGAAAATATCCTTTGACAAAGCTATGTAAACTATCTATACTGAAATCTAGTTTCAGAAAATGCTTGAATTATGATTTTATATATTAAATTTAACGGACAGCTAAAGCTGGAGTTTAACATATTTTCTTATCCAGAGAGGTGGAGGGACTGGCCCGATGAAGCCCGGCAACCCGTTCTTTTCCGGTGTGAAACACCGGAAGGGAACATTATGGTGCTAATTCCTACAAAACCGCTAGACTTATAACGGTTTTGACAGATGAGAAAAGGTTCGCATGGTGGGGCCCTTTTCATTTCTGTGAAGGGGGCTCTTTTTGTATAATTATAGAGAAGGAATTTTATAATTCCTGAGAGATGAACGTCGCTTAAAAGGGTAAGGAAGAGTGAAGGGGGTCGCAGCACGTTGATAGAGCTTAAACAATTAACCAAGCATTATGGCAAAGGCAGCCGACGCGTTAGTGCGCTGACCGGTTTGAATCTTTCCATAGAGCGTGGTGAAATATTTGGAGTCATCGGTCATTCCGGAGCGGGGAAAAGTACGCTGATCCGCTGTATTAATTTATTGGAACGTCCGACCTCGGGCGAGGTATGGGTAGATGGCGTGAATCTCGCCACGGTAAGCCAATCCCAGTTACAGAAACAGCGTCGTAAAATCGGAATGATCTTTCAGCATTTTAATTTGTTATCCTCGGCGACGGTATATGACAATATTGCCTTTCCGTTGCGCTTGGTAAATACGCCGAAGGAGAAGTTGGACCAGAAGGTTCGTGAATTGCTGGAACTGGTCGGTCTGGAAGAACACAGCGCTAAATATCCGTCACAGCTCTCGGGTGGACAAAAGCAGCGGGTAGGTATTGCACGAGCGCTTGCCAGTGATCCTCATGTACTGCTGTGCGACGAGGCAACTTCGGCGCTTGATCCGCAGACGACAGGGTCCATCCTGAAATTGCTTTTAGACATTAACCAGCGCTTTAATTTGACCATCGTGCTGATTACGCATGAAATGCATGTCATTCAAAGCATCTGTGATCGTGTCGGCGTCATTCATCAGGGCGACATCGTGGAGCAAGGTCCGGTGGCAGAAGTATTCCTGAAGCCGCAGCATCAGGTGACCAAGGACTTTATCCAGCGGGAGTCTGAGCATCCCGAGGAGCTGCAAGCAGCGATTGCAGCAGCAGGAGGCGGCGAATCGGCGCATGTTGTACGGATTTCATTTTTGGGCAGCAAGACATACGATGCGATTCTGTCACGAACGGCTCGTAGTACCGGCGTTGATTTTGCGATCTTGCAGGGAACCATCTCCACAATTAAAAACGTACCGTATGGACAGCTTATCGTCCGTTTTGAAGGAAATCAGGAGGATATTGAGCATACGCTGCGGGAAGTGTCCGGTCAGGGGCTTGATGTGGAGGTGATCGGACAATGAGTGAACTTGATTTTTCACAAGTTAGTTGGGAAGAACTGGGTAATTCTACATTAGAGACACTTCAGATGCTCGGTGCATCTGCGTTGTTCACCCTTATTATTGGTCTGCCTCTCGGGATTTTATTGTTTTTGGCAAGCCGCTCTTCATGGAATCTGATGAAGGTGATATACGTTGTACTTTCCTTTATCGTAAACATTTTGCGTTCCGTACCGTTTATTATTTTGATTGTTGCACTGATTCCTTTTACACGGTCGCTGGTGGGGACTTCCACGGGGGTGCTGGGTACGATTCCGCCGCTGGTGATTGGCGCTGCGCCATTCTTTGCCCGTCTCGTGGAGACGTCACTGCGCGAAGTGGACAAGGGTGTCATCGAGGCTGCACAAGCCATGGGCGCCTCTACAGGACAGATTATCCGTCGGGTGTTGTTGCGTGAGGCACTGCCGGGTCTGCTCGCCGCATTAACGATTACCGTTGTTACGCTCGTATCCTATACAGCGATGTCCGGTATGATCGGGGGCGGCGGTCTGGGTACACTGGCTATCAACTATGGATACTACCGTTATGAAACGGCTGTAATGATCGTTGCGGTCGTACTGATGGTCGTACTGGTGCAACTGCTGCAAATGGCAGGGGATCGTCTGGTGCGGCATTATACTCGAAAATAGGGAAACCATATAGATATCCTTATTGATCAGGACGTCTGAATCCTGAACACTACAATTTATTGGAGGGGTAATCACATGAAAAAATGGGTATTGGCCGTATTAAGCTTGACATTAATTGCGGTGCTAGCTGCTTGCGGTACAAAAAGCACGACATCCGATACAAACAATGCGACCCAAAACACAGGTGGGTCACCACGTGAAGTCGAGCTGAAAGTTGGCGCTTCTCCTGTGCCGCACGCGGAAATTTTGGAAGCGATCAAGCCTCAGTTGGAGAAAGAGGGCGTTCGTCTTCAAGTCGTTCAGTTTAACGACTACGTACAACCGAACGTACAATTGTTCGACAAGCAACTGGATGCTAACTTCTATCAACATGTACCTTACATGGATGTTATGAACAAAGAGCGCAAAATGGACCTGGTTTCTGTGGGCGCAGTTCATCTGGAGCCATTCGGTATCTACTCCCAAAAATATAAAAAGCTTGATGAAATTCCGGACGGTGCTACCGTAGCCATCCCGAACGATGCAACCAATGGAGGTCGTGCATTGTTGTTGTTGGAGAAACAAGGTCTGATCAAGCTGAAAGACGCAAGCAACATCGAAGCTACCGTAAAAGATATTACAGAAAACCCGAAAAACCTGAAATTCAAGGAGCTGGAAGCGGCTATGCTGCCACGTCAGTTGCCTGAAGTGGACATTGCACTGATCAACACAAACTACGCTCTGGAAGCGAAGCTGAACCCTACAAAGGATGCACTGGCATTGGAAGATAAAGATTCTCCATATGCTAACGTTCTGGTAGCGCGTCCGGATAATAAAGATTCCGAAGCGATTCAGAAGCTGATCAAAGCGTTGCAATCCCCGGAAACTAAAAAATTCATCGAAGACAAATACCAAGGCGCGATTATCCCGGCATTTTAAGCTGGACACGAGAACGCGTTGAACCCCAACCCCGAATTCTCTTGAACAAGAGGATTTGGGGTTTCTTTTTTGCTTGGAGTTGTAGGCGAAGCCTAAATATTTTATACTTGGGGGTGACCGTTCTCTGTGAAGAGGAGGAAAACTGTTGAGACACAAAGTCGCACTCATAACGGGCAGTGCCAAAGGATTAGGTAAAATGACCGCACTGCGTCTGGCTGATGAAGGCTGTGACATTGCTCTGAATTATGTGCATAGCCAAACCGAAGCCGAAGAGCTTAGGCAGGTGATTGAAGCCAAGGGAGTACGCTGTCTATCTTTGCAAGGAGATATTTCGATTCAGGAAGATATTACAAGGCTGATCGGCGAAGTACAGAATCGGCTGGGCGGCGTAGATATTATGGTGAATAACGCGGGACCATTCATCCGGGAACGTCGCTTGTTTGCGGATTACAGTGTAGCCGAGATTCATACCATGATTCAGGGGAATCTGGTCGGTACGATGCTGCTGGATCATCTGGTACTACCTCATATGCGGAACCAGCAATGGGGACGTATTATTCATTTTGGCTTCGGTCATGCTGGAGAAGCACGAGCTTGGCCGCATCGCGCGGTATACGCAGCCGCCAAGGTGGGGCTGGTGTCATTTACGAAGTCACTGGCTGTGGAGGAAGCTCCTTATGGTATCACGGTCAATATGATTTGTCCCGGGGATATCCGGGGGGCGAACAAGGAAAAGTCAATTGCCGACGTCATCGGCTTGCAGGATAAAGAGACACCGCGTGGACGCCCGGGGAGTGGAGAGGATATTGCGCGTGTGATTGCTTATTTGTGTGATGAGAATTCGGATTTTATAACGGGTAATATTATGGATGTGTCGGGAGGGCTGGATCCGATTCGACCGACCATATAAGGGATTGAGATTCAGTACATCCCGTCACACAAAAAAGAGTCTTGAGCTTCGTTACCGAAGTCAAGACTCTCATGATCATTATGCATCAAGCATTAGAATACTTGTACCACTTCTTGGACGCCGTCGACTTCTTCGAGAAGAGCACGTTCAATCCCTGCTTTCAGCGTGATTGTGGAACTTGGGCAACTGCCGCAAGCGCCTACCAGCTTCAGCTTAACGATGCCATCTTCTACATCAACCAGCTCAACGTCGCCACCATCGCGTTGCAGGAACGGACGAAGCTTATCCAGTACATCTGCTACTTCATCATACATTTGAACGCTTTGTGTTTCGCTCATTAGAATTCAACTCCTTTCCTATACCTTATTTATTATATTACAAAGCGGGCCAAATTAAAATGCCCGTCATCCAAAGCAGGTGAAAAAATGTTAAGACCTATCATAGAATTTTGCACCAGCAATATGCATTTTGGCACCGATGAAATTATGTCCAGACTGGAGCAAAATCCGGATTACGACGTCATTGAATACGGCTGTCTCAGCAATTGTGGTCAGTGTAACGCAGAACCGTATGCGATGGTCAACGGTGAGATTGTATCTGCCGATTCAGCAGAGCTGCTGTACGAAGTGATTATGAACAAAATCAAAGAAGCCGAGGCATGGGATAATCTTGATCTCGACTGAGATGTTAATCATTCGTCAGCCTGCTTCGTTCTGTCTATGATATATGCACCGTCCATACATGCTTAAAACAAAGAAGACCCGCTTCCAGAGCAGGTCTTCTTTGTGTGTTGTACCAACAGATTAGCCAAAATGGCGTTTGGATTTCCAGAGCACGCCGCTTTTGAGCAGGCGGGGTACACGACCACGCAGCGAGGTGCTGCCCATAAAACCATAGCCGAATCCGGCTTTCTTGCCAAGCGCACCCAATGTGCCACGCAGCTTCAAAGGATGCGGGTGAGGCGTGTGGCCTTTCCACAGGTCGTGTACAATGTGTGCAATCTGCTCACCTTGCACCTCCGCCGCCTGAGCACTTGGAGAGTAGGGGAGACTGGCACAGTCTCCGACCACGTACACCTCGGGATGATCTGGGATTTGGTAATATTCATTTAGTACAATGCGGCCTTGAGGGTCTTTGGGCACAGCTAAATCCTGCACGATTTTCACGGGCTGAATCCCGGCTGTCCATACAACCGCATCCGTCACAATTTCTTCATCATGGTTGTAAATAGAGCCCGGCTCAATGCGGCAAACCCCCACATGATTTAACGCATCGACTTGATGCTCCTTAAACCAGGCATGCACATAGGCAGACAAACGCTGCGGGAATGCCGACAGCACCCGCTCGCCCCGATCCATAATGGTAATATTCAAATCCGCGCGGCTTTCACGCAGTTCTGCAGCAATCTCAACACCGCTCAGACCGCCACCTACAATATGCACATGTCCGTATGGCTTGATTTCATTCAGGCGCAGATACGTTTGACGTGTATTGTTAAAGGACTGGATGGTACAGCTATGCTCTTCAGCTCCCGGTGTATTATGAAAACGGTCGGTACAGCCCAGCGCAATCACAAGCTGTTCATACGGCAAAGGCTCGCCGTCCTGAAAATGTACGATTTTATTTTCCAGATCCATCGAGGTGACTTCTCCGTATTTGCGAATGAGCCGTTGTTCATCGGGAAAATGCACACGTAAATCAAAATCAGATACCGTACCCGCTGCGAGGGCGTAGTATTCTGTTTTCAATCCCTGAAAGGGCATTCGATCCACTAGAATAACCTGTACATCATCGGGAATATATTTATTGAGTAATTCCTTGGCAATGGTAAGGCCACCGTAGCCGCCTCCCAGAATAACGAAATTTTTCATCAAAATCCGCCGTCCTTTCGCTGCCGTGTCCCCGGCAAATGTCTGGTGCCTCATCAGGAAACCTTGTTCGCCAAATTAACGTCTATCCCGGCGACATGCAAATTCAATGTTTCCGATCAGACACAAGTTTGTTGTTGTTATAAAACCCGGCTTCCCGGCCCGCCTATAGGCAGGCAGACCAGAAAATTCCGGGGCAGCTTGATGCTGCATGGTGTGAGTAATGGGGATGAAATGCACGCGGGAAAATCCGAATCCGATATTGCTTTTATTCGAAAACTTCGATTTCGTTATAGAAGGTATCCCGTTCAACCGGGATGCGTCCTGCACCTTTGACCAGCCAGATCAGCTCTTTACGGGTCAATCCGGCCGGGGTCAGTGCGCCTGCGGCATGGCTGATTTGCTCGCGCACAATCGTGCCGTGGACGTCCGATGCGCCGAAGGTCAGAGCGACCTGCGTCAATTGCGGACCAATATTAATGAAGTAAGCTTTAACATGATCGATATTGTCCAGCATCAGGCGGCTGATCGCAATCGTTTTGAGATCCTCGTAAGCGGAGTTGCGGCGCATGATGTTGGCATTTTTGCTTTTCGGCTGCATGGACAGTGGAATAAATACCATAAATCCGTTCGTTTCGTCCTGCAATGCGCGAATTTGCAGCATATGTTCAATACGATCCTCGTAGGATTCAACCGAACCGTACAACATCGTCGTATGAGTTTTCATGCCGAGATGGTGAGCCGTGCGATGAACCTCAAGATAGCGATCTACATTCGCTTTGGTGACACGCATCTTTTGGCGATACTCATCCGATAAAATTTCTGCGCCACCGCCGGTCAGCGTTTGCAGACCTGCCTTTTGCAGCTCCTGAAGCACTTCCTTAATGCTCAAGCCGCTAATACGTGTGAAAAAGTCAATTTCCGCTGCGGTGTAAGCTTTGAGTGTAACGTTGGGGTACTTTTCATTTAGCGCCTTCAATGAGTCTACATAGTATTGGAAAGGCACATGATTATTATGACCACCGACGATATGAAATTCTCTTACCCCCGGATGGATGTGTTGCTCTACATAATCAATCATTTCCTGCCCGGACAACGTATAAGAGCCTTCTTCCCCCTGATCCTTGCGGAAATTGCAGAACGCGCAGCGCGCTTCGCATACATTGGTGAAGTACAGGCTCATGTTCTCAATAAAATAAACCTTTTTTCCGTTCTTGCGTAAATTCGCTTCGTTAGCCAACTGACCCAGTGTGAGAATATCGTCAGTTTCGTACAAATATATACCATCTTCAAGGTTCAAACGGATACCGTTCTGTACCTTTTCTACAATCTCTGCCATTCTGCGGTCTGTAAAAGGTGTAACTAATGTGGACATGCCTATTCCTCCTTCAAGTTGCTCTGTGCGAGGCTGTCCGCCAAATCAGCGGCACAAGCGCTAGGTGCGCACAGGATGTCCCGTTCCGTCGGTAAGAATCCGGCAGCGCGGCTATACGATATGTGAAAAATGTTACAATGCCAGGCTACAATGACGAATGTCTCAAAATATCGCCTTTGAAATGACAAATTTCCGACAGTTTCTTTTGCACACTCTTCACCTATTATAAACCTCACACCACCTGTGTTCAATACAAACGAATAGAAAAACAGGTCTTTAAGCCTGTAAGGGAAGGACATTCCATGACTTGAGCACCTGCAAATAGTGGAGTATACTGAAGGAGAACATGAAGTAAAAGAGGAGGATGGAGTCATGATTAACATCACCGATTCCGCTGCCGAGCGCTTGAAAGATATGCTGGAGCAGCAGGAAACGCCGAATATGTTTTTGCGTCTGGGTGTTACGCCGGGCGGTTGCACCGGATTCTCGTATGCCATGGGCTTTGACGACAACGAGACGGATCAGGATATATATATGAACGTACAGGATATGAAGATTGTAGTGGAAAAAGAAAGCATCCGCTACCTGGACGGTCTGGAAATCGACTTTGAAGAGTCTGGTATGTCAGGCGGTTTTACCATTCATAATCCGAATGCAATCGCTACCTGTGGTTGCGGTTCGAGCTTCCGTACAGCTACGGATGCAGGGAAGCCGAACGAAGAACCTTGTTAACACACGTTACGTCAATGTTTTGTCTTCCGATGATCTGTTCGGAGGTAGATGCATTAGCCTAGCGGAATAGATGTTCCGGATTGCGGATAACGGCCTTTGTGACGGGATTTTACTCGTTGCGGAGGTCGTTTTTGTGTTGTTTTTTCTGTTTATTATCATCATTTGCTTTTGAAATGCCGATATAACATGGAGTTCTGGAGAGCTATGTTCTACATAAATTTTACCTAAAGGAAGTGGCAAGAGAAGATGTTGAAAAAGAAATGGCTTATCCCTTCGCTGGTTGCGGTGGCACTGTTTTTTAGTCAATCCGCATTCGCGGCAAATACGTTTACTGATGTGAACGGGACAAAATATGAATGGGCTGCCGAATCTATTCGTTCGATGGTCGACAAAGGTGTTGTCAAGGGCTATGCGGATGGGACCTTCAAGCCAGGCAAAACCATAACGAAAGCGGAATTTGTAAATATGTTTCACAAGCTTTTTCCAGAGATCAATCATTCGTCCGGAAAAGCTTCAGAATTTGTGGATGCGCGTAAGCACTGGGCGAATAAAGATTTTGCAGCATTATTCAATGGGGATTATGTTTGGGGCTTCACTGAAAGAGTAGGGGGCAAATATCCAAACTATCAATTCTATATCAATCCCGACAAACCGCTGACCCGCTGGGATGTTATGATGATTGCTTCCGTTCGGACGGATTATACGAATCAGACTCTTCATCCTGAGATCAAGGAAGTAATCTCTGCAGCTGCGCAGTATAAGGATATAAAAATTCGTCAGGCGAATTACAATGACAATTACTCGTTCAGCTATCCAGTAATATACATCGACACGACTCAAGAGGAGCCCTATTATGATGGAGATTCCCAAGATCAAAAAGGAGAAGCATTCTACACCCTGACTAATATGGGCGTCCTTACCGCCAATGATGGATACCTTCACCCCAAAGCGCTAGTCACACGGGCTGAAGCGGTTACCATTTTACAGCGTTTGTACGAAGCGACAAAGCAATCGAAGTGATTTTTAAAGCAATTGAAGGATCAGACGAAAGCAAAGAAATGATCCAACTATAAGTGAAGGCCTCTATAGCGGTATAGTCGCGTACTATATGCTATGGAGGCCTTTTTGAATGTGTTTAAAGATCATTATCACTACGTGTGGATTGGACAAACTTACTCAGGGCATTGAAAAAGGCAAATACAACTGTAAAAAGTAAGAGTGCTATGGGTTTAATTTCAATCTCAGAAAAAACACTATATAGAACTAAAAATGAAAAAAAGAGCACTGAGGTATTTATGTTTTGTTTTGTGTAAATCGATTTTATAAAGTGCATTTTATCACTCTCCATTTTATTATAAGTGATTACCCTGGCATGACTTATAAAGCAGTGGAGCAACCAATCAAAAGATCGAATATATAAATGGAACTTAAAAGTTACTTTAGTGCCACTCCGCAGACGGATGGTGCTTCCCATCGCCCCCGCCCCCGGATTTCTTGAATAAAGCTTATAATTGGGTAGAAATCCGGGGACAAAAGCGACCGCTTCGCTTGTACAGCACCATTCCGTCTTCTCCGCTTTTCATGTACATTTCTTAAGTTTAGCCAGTGCAGACGAAAAGTACTTAACAAAAATAGGACCGCTTTTATAGGCGATCCTTCTCAGAATTTTCAATTACTATGAGTTCAGATATATCATCAATTTCAAGTGCATCCGCGATTTTGATAAGTGTTTTTAGATTTATTTGTTCACGAATGTTCCGTGACATTTCTGATATAGCCGCCTGACGAACACCAGATAGTTCGGAAAGTTGAGTTTGCGTAAGTCTCCGCTGTGTCAAAACTTCGTTCAATTTAAGCCGAATCGTTCTCATATGTACACCATCCTCCAGCCCATTATATCCAATATACGAATATCCGTAAAATAGATGTTGACTTTATACTAAAAGTCGTATATGTTATTACTCATAAACGTATATACAAATAAAAGTATAAAAAATTATGAAAAATTTCTTATAACAATGATTTAGGGAGTGAAGGGGGGCGTTATGTTTTCCAGATCATTCATACACATGTTTATGCTGGATATCAATACAATACATAATTAAATCAGTAATATTATAAGGTAGGGGGATTTATTTATGAGCGAATCTGTTGAATTGAAAAGAGTTGCCATGGTATATGGACCTGATGATGATCCTCATATGTACGAATTATTTGAGGGAGTTTTGTATGAGCGTAGCTATTTCTTTTATCTTGAACATGGAATATTGTGTCTGCGGCATGTACGAAAGGTAGAACAACCGGATCATCCGCATCTTTATGTGGATGGGGAAAGTGGGGGCCTCCAACTAGCGAAGAATGTACAGCGTGAGATTATGGAGGTCGTCACAGAACTGATCGAGCGTTTACGTAGTAAGGATGGATTAGCATTTTTACTGGATGAACTGCTATGGCTACAAGGTCGAAGTCATATTGAACTTAACCTCGTGAAAAATAAAGGATAATATATTTCTGTTGGAAACCAACGGCCTGTAACTGCATTATGCTTCTTTTGAGAAAGAATCTGTTAATATTGTTGCTGTGTTCAGTGACGCTCTTTATCAATCATTTCATTTTTCCATCAACATTATTTGTAACCTTCCCCCACTGAGCCGGCACTTAAGATTAAGAACACGAAAGAAAAGAGGCTAGGGACGTATGAGGCAGTGGGTTGAAAAGGCGCGGCAAGGGGATGCAGAAGCGTTCGGCCAGCTGATGCTGCATTTTCGCGGGATGGCATATGCGGTGTCTTATGACATGCTAAAGGATGTTCATCTCGCGGAAGATGCCGTTCAGGATGCGTTCATGGAGGCTTATCAGAATCTGGAGAAGCTGCAGAAGCCGTCCGCTTTTCCAGGCTGGTTCAAGACCATTGTCGTAAGACAGTGCCAGCGGACGCTGCGGCGCAAGCATCATTCGATGCTTCCTCTGGATGAAGCTGTGCAGGTGTCGGGAGAAGTACCAGGTTTGGCGGAAATTGCGGAGCGTAGGGAGGAGAGCCAAGTTCTGCAACAATCGGTGGAGGCGTTGTCTGCCAAGCTGCGCGTGCCTCTGCGGCTGTTTTATTTTTATGGCTACTCTCTTCAGGAGATTTCCGATTATCTGGGCACTCCGGTCCCGACGCTCAAGAAGCGGCTGCACGACGCCCGCCAAAAGCTGAAAGGTACACTCCCGGTAGCCGATCTCGTTTCCGTGTTCAATCATTTGTATGAGGGAGGCCAAAACATGCTGCATATTGTTAACGGTGATGTTGTAGGTGAGATGTTGAAGCAGGGCGTTGTACAGGGTGATGTGCTTGTATGGAGAGAGGTATATCCAGCAGGGCCGATATTTGCAAATCCAGCGGGGGCTGAAGAACGGATACTGCGGGCCCGGGTTCTGGAAGAAACGATGGGTATTCCGGCCAGCGAATATATAACGGGCTGTGAGGAACAAGAGCAGAAACTTCGTGAATATACCAAGTACGATGAAGTCGTGTTGTGGTTTGAGCATGACCTGTTTGATCAGAGCATGCTCGCCTATCTGCTCCACTGGTTCAAAAGACAGAAACTGGGCCGCACGAAGCTGAGCCTGCTCTGTATTGGGGAGTTTCCGGGAATCGAACGGTTTTATGGTCTGGGACAGCTCACTCCGGCACAGCTTCAGACATTATCCGGTACCTGGCGGACCATTGGGCGGCAAGAAATGGAGCTCGGAAGCGAGCTTTGGCAGGCGTATGCTTCTCCTGACCCTGTTCAAATGGCTGATTTGCTGGAAAACAAGAAGGCAGAACTGGCAGCATCCGGCCTGCCTTTTGCCTATGAAGCCTTCACAGCGCATCTCAAGCGGCTGCCCTCGGAGCGGAATGGTCTTGGCATTGTGGAACAGACCACGCTTCAGGCCGTTCGTAATGGAGTGGATACGCCATTGGAATTGTTCCGTCAGGTAACTGACGTCCTGCATGTGCTCGGCATGGGCGATCTCGAATATTGGAAAGTTATTCGTGCTTTGGTGCAAGGTGAACATCCTTTGCTGATTATTGACGGGGCTGAGGCCGGCTTGGATTTCAGACAAATTCCGGAGTTTCTGAACCGAAAGGTAATTCTCACAGAGTTGGGTAATGAGGTACTGAATGGATCAGCGGACCGTATTGCAGTTCAGGGTATCGACGAGTGGTTTGGGGGGCTGCATCTTCACGGACATGAGGTTTCTTGGCGCTGGGATGATTTGGCTGGAGGTTTAGTCCGTCATTGAAGACACTATAGAAGCAGATGGATTTTGGGAATTGTTTTGTCCCACCCCCCATGCCGAAAAAGTATTCTACCAGTTGAATAAATTAAAAATTTCTACATTAATTAAGCAAGTCGAAAACTTTGAGTGGTATGCCATTGAAAGGGATCGTTCTAATGGAATATTGGAGATAATACGTACAAGCATCACAGTTCCGACAATGTAATCCGTAGAAGAAAAAATTGGTTGGGATCTCTGTAAAAATCCGTGTTATTGTAGTCTTATATCTATAAGAATGTGGGCGTGAAGCTCCAACTAAAAGTAATTTCGAGCTATGATGGCTCGACCAAAAGATAAAGTGCGAAAGAGTTTTCCGGTTATGGAAAACTCTTTTTTTAATTTTAAGTACATCACGTAAAGACAAGAAAAACCACCGGGAATGAATAGCCCCCCTTATGATTACGATCAGTAAGTATTGTAAGAATGATTATACATCTGCTAAAATCTCATTTCCAAATGCTTCTACTTCTCCAAATCGGTAAAAAGCTCCTGTGCGGTGCGCACAAATAACTGTACAGCCAGAGAAGCATTGTGCAGGGATGGCATAGCGATACCAATCTGGCGCGTAATCAGAGGTGTGGTTTCCTTGACAGTCAGATCATGGGGGAATGTGGACAAGGAGAGGGATGAGACGATCCCCATGCCTAGTCCTTGTCGAACCATGCTGACCAGGGTGCTGACATTGTGAGTAGTGAAACGTGCCTGCAACTGGCTTTGTTCTCGCTCGAAGCCTTCCATAATGGCAACCTCATGTCCGCCTTTACAGAAGATCATATCCTGCTGGCTCAATTCTCGAATGGCGATTTTGCTTTGCGATTGCAGAGGGTGACCGTCCGGCAGGAGAATAACCATATTATCCTGACATAAAGGGATCACATCCACCTGCGGATCTGGCAGCAGAATGATACCTGCTTCAATCTCTCTGTTATGCAGCCATTCCTTAACTTCATTGGTGGAGCCTTCATGCAGGTCGAATATGAGATTCGGGTAATGCTGGCGAATATGATGTATGATTGGAGGCAGAAAATAGGCGGATGCCGAAGGGAAGGCTCCGATGGTGATGGTGCCAACGTCCAGCCCTTTTTCGGCGGCGACCTGCTGCTCTACCTTTTCCATGCTTTGCAGTATCATGCGGAATTGCAGCAGTACCTTTTGCCCGATATCTGTCAGCAGCACGCCTTTTTTCCGGTCACGCAGCAATAGCTGGACATCCAGCTCACTCTCAATACTGGCGATGGCATGGCTGACTGCGGGTTGTGTCATATGCAGTTCATGGGCAGTTTGGGTAAAGTTTAGCGTTTCAGCTACGCGGACAAAGATCATGATTTGGGTAATGGTCATAAGCGAAAAGTTATCTCCCTTATCGAAAACATTCATTTTATTTATTAGTGCCCACAGTATACGCTAGTAAAGTGAAGTTTTGCAAATGGCTGTAAATGATTATAGCCGTATGAAATGAGCGATGATTATCGCTAGGGGAGAGGAAGAAATCTATGAAAACATTAACACCTAAAGCTACGCTGTGGCTTGTATTAATATTAGTGATGGTGTGGGGGATTAACTGGCCGTTGACCAAGCTGGCTTTGCCGGATACACCGCCGATTTTATTTTCAGGCATACGTACGTTGCTGGGCGGGCTAATCCTGCTTATGTTTGCTATGCGTCACAGGGAAACTTTGCGTTTGAGGCAGAATGCGTGGACCTATCTCGTTCTGGCGATACTTAATATTGCAGGCTACTATGGCTTGCAGACGGTGGGGCTACGATATTTGCCTGCCGGGTTATTTTCCACTTTAGTATTCCTACAGCCGATCTTGCTTGGATTGTTCTCCTGGTTGTGGTTGGGTGAGCGCATGTTTCCGATGAAGGTCATTGGACTGGTTCTTGGCTTTGGCGGGGTGATCGTGATTAGCTCCGGCGGGATGGCAGGGCATTTGTCCGTCTTGGGTATCGTGCTGGGGCTGGCCTCTGGACTGTGTTGGGCGCTCGGAACGATTTATATGAAGAAAAAAAGCAAGCAGTTGGACTCCATTTGGGCGGTGACGATGCAGCTCATTTTTGGGGGAATTCTACTCAATGGGATTGGACTTACCACGGAGAAATGGAGCGATATTCATTGGAGCCCTTCCTTTATCGGTATCTTGCTGTTTATATCCGTATTCGTGATTGCAATGGGCTGGATGATTTATTTTAAACTGATTGACAACGGAGAAGCAGGAACGGTTGGTTCCTATACGTTTATGATTCCGGTGCTGTCTACGATCTTTAGTATGGTGATGCTCAAGGAATCGCTTACCCTGACGTTCGTGGTGGGATTGGTGCTGATCGCGGGCAGTGTGTATCTGGTGAATACGGCTTTACCGGGAAAACGAGGCAACCGAAGCTCAAGGGCCAATGAAACGAAAACCTGCACCAATAAATAGAGAATGAGAAAGTAGGAAGAATATACTAGATTATAAAAGGGGGTCATAGTAAAATATGACTATGTAAATAGAGAGGAAGTTTGCTATGGGGGAATTAAGCAGTCATACTCAGTCTGTGGAGCCGCAACCACAGGCTGTTCGTAAGCTCGCAGTTGTAGCCACGGTCATTTCAGGAATAGCTGTACTCGGATGTATTACCTTGGCGTTATGGAATTATAATCTGACTGCAAAGGTAAACACTTTAACTACAGCGAATGCTTCACTCAACAAGACAACGCAAGCATTGACAAAGCAACAAAAGGATACAGAGGCCCTGCTGCAACGGGTTAGATTAGCAGCCAACCTGTCGTCCATATCGCATGCATTAGAGCAGACTTCCGTCGTTACTGATGATTTTGTATTGGAAAAAGTGACCTTTGATGTAGCAGAGAATGGTACGTTGAAGGGTGTGCTTTTAAATGTGAACAATCAACCGAATCTTGGTTTGGGTGGGGCTTATCAAGGTTATGGTAAATATAATATGGCTTCTTCTACTTTGACGAAGAAGGCGGAGGAAGTCATAGACATAGCTATGAAACAGTATGGTACGTCGGACAAGATTCCGGTATGGGATAAAAATACGAAGGTGGAAATGACGGTACAAAATTATGAACTTGGAAAGCGAGAAGGTGGAATTTTCAAGCTTGCCAGTCAGAAATAGGAGGTACCTTATGAAGGATTTTGATGTAACTAAAGCCAAGTATGATCCGAAGCAGGAAGAACAGGTGAAAAAGGGATTTTTCAAAAAGGTGAAATCCACGGCCGGAAAGGTTCCTTTTGTGAAGGATGCGGTGGCCATGTACTATTGTGCGATAGATCCTGAAACGCCTCTTTATGCTAAAGGGGTGGCCTTCGGGGCCTTGGCGTATTTTATTTCTCCATTGGATGCGATATCGGATGTCATTCCGGTGCTGGGATTCACGGATGATGCGGGTGTCGTGCTGGCGGCCTTAAAAGTGCTGGACATGCATATCAAGCCTGCCCACCGGGAGAAGGCGAACGAATTTCTTTCTTGAGTATTGCTTAAAGAGCGGGGGAGCTAAAGAATGGATAGGTACACGTCTACAGCGAGGGAACGCTGGCAGATGAGACAGAGTGAGCCGCAGCCGCAGGGCTGGGTGCTTGCTTTGTTTGGCTGGATTTTTGCAGGATTGGGGCTACTATTAAGTATTTTAGTCATTGGTAATCTGTCGGCTATTCTGGGTTTAGTCTTCGGCATTTTGACGAAACGGATAGAGCAACGTAATACACAGGGCATCCTGATTATCGTTTTAAGCTCCGTTGGGATCGGCATCGGGTTGTTGATTTTTATTATTTTTGCAGCACAAGGTTTTGTAGAAGGCCTGATAAGAGGTTATAATGAGCATTATCAGTCAGGGAGGTAAACAGCATTGAGCGTCATTATTTCACAGCAGATATCAGCAACGGGCGTGAAGGAATATACGAAGGTGATCAAAACATTTGATTCCCATTTTACACCTTTGGTTGGACAGAAAATCAGGGATACGGCTTTTGGCGATATGCAATATTATGACGTCGAGGATGTATTTATTGATCTGGCAGAGAATGAATACTGGGTGATTTTACCTGCAGTTCTGCTGCACACCGATGATATTGAGGATGTACGGGATGCGGTACGTGAGTATCGTTCACATGGTTGGGAATGTACAAAACCTTTGTAAATCCATACTGTATAAGCATCTATACGGAAACGTCTTTCTTTTGCGAGATAGGCGTTTTTTTGTGTATTTATGTATAAAATCTTCCTAATGATTGGCATGAAAAGAAAGAATTAATGTTGAAAATGCGCAAATTGTATCATTTTTTATCATAAAACGACAAGTTGGGAAATGAAAACGGACTTAATGTGTTATACTTAGTATATCAAAGGACAAGAGTCTAAAACGACCGGTAAGGCCCTTTCTTTGAAGAGCCTCGTAAGGTTCAACGTTTATCCAAAATAAATGGTCAAAAGGAAAAGGGGAAATGCTAACGTGAGAGTGAATTTGAAATTTACGAACAAAGGGCAAGTTGCAGTCGAGAAGTTCAACAATGAGGAGCTTATCGAAATCTTTACCCGCTACATTAAAACGTTAAGCAAAAAGTATGATATCTCGGTTACCGTACCGGAAGATCTGAATGAGCAGATCTTGGCAGAGGGCACCGTAAAGGTCGTGTTGGATAAGATTAATTGTGACATGGACGCTTTTTTCAAGGAGCTGAGCCGGGATATTAAGGTGCCACTGGTCAAAAGATTGGGTACCAAATTGGATAACGTGTTTAAGACCGAGGTCGTGGAACAGAACTAAGGACAAGGATCAGGCGAGTCTGAATGATGATTCGCAATATGAAATCATAAAACCTCCCGAATGGGGCGCATGGCTAGGCAATGTGCTCGTTCGGGAGGTTTTATATGTTTAAACTGCTCTATTCAGCAGGAAAACATGCAATGTCGGTCCGTTAGCGGATGGTGGATGCAAGGCGTAGCTTGGCTAAATCAAACGAAGGCACAAGTCCTTCCTGTGCGGCGCGTCCGAGCAGTGCTTCGATGGCTGCGTATCCACTGTCGCCCAGATTGGCGGTAAAGTCGTTCACATACAGGTCGATATGCGATTGGGCCACATCCGGAGACAGCTCCTGTGCATGGGACAATACATATTCGCGCGAGGCCTCGGGATGCTTCCAAGCATACTCGACAGAGGCGTGTATCCAGCCTGCGATCGCATCGAGGTCCAGAGAACGGCGGGCAATAATGGCTCCAAGCGGGATCGGGAGACCCGTATCTTCTTCCCACCAGCTGCCCAGATCCACTTGCTTGCTGAGACCGTAGGATGGATACGTGAAACGTGCCTCGTGAATAACCAGCCCGGCATCCATATGTCCGTCACGAACAGCAGGCATGATCTGGTCGAACGGCATCACGACAATTTCGCCGACCCCTCCCGGCACATGTTTGGCCGCCCACAGACGGAACAGGAGATAGGCCGTGGAGCGTTCACTCGGCACGGCTACGCGCTTGCCGGACAGGGCTTCCGGGCCTTGAGCCGTGGTGTCTTCCTTGGTCAGCACGAGCGGTCCGCAGCCCCGGCCGAGAGCACCACCGCAAGGCAGCAGGGCGTATTCATCCAGCACCCAAGGGAGCGCGGCATACGAGATTTTCATGACATCCAGCCCGTTTGGCGTTACCGCCAGATTGTTGGTGATGTCGATATCAGCAAAAGTGATGTCCAGCTCAGGTGCGCCGGGAATCAAGCCATGCGCCAGGGCATGGAAGACAAAGGTGTCGTTGGGACAAGGTGAAAAAGCAATTTGCATCTATATAACCTCCGTTAATGTAGAGAATGCGGCTTCCAACGCTTGCAAAGCCTCTTTGATCCGCCAGGCTGCGCGGTCACGTGGACCCACGGCATTGGAAATCGTGCGGATTTCCATCACAGGCAGCTCCAGCTTGTTCGCCGCTACGGCTACCCCGTAGCCCTCCATCGCTTCGGCAGCAGCCCCGGGAATGCGCGCAGCCAGCCGTTCTGCGGTAGCCGCCGTACCTGTCGCCGTCGTGACGGTCAGGATCGGCCTGGCGACGGCTGTCTGTCCGGCGGCACGCAGCGCCTGAACGAGCCGATGCGTGGTTGCGCCGTTCACGGCGATTCGGCTGGAGCCGAAGCCCAGCTCGTCCACGCTGCTGAAGCCCTCCGCCGTCTCGGCCCCGAGGTCGGCGGCGATGATCGCGTCAGCGACGACGACGCTCTCCAGTGCGGCTACATCCACGAAGCCGCCGCCGATTCCGGCGCTGATGACTAGGCGGTAGCCACCGCCAGCCAGTGCCAACGCGGTCGAAGCTGCTGCGGACGGAGCGCCCACACCAGCCAGCTCAACCGCAAAGCGGCTGTCGCCTTTCAGCCCGCGCAGCACGGCTTCCCTTTCGCCCTCAACTGCGGTCATGATCAGGATGCGTCCGTCTGCTGTTGTATGCTCCATCGGTTGATACCCCTTTAAATTTAAGATCATATGCTACTTCATCATACTGCTTTTTGAAACGATGTTCAAAAAATAACGACAAAAAAAGCGCTCTGTGGCGCTTTTTGTATAAACCTGCAATATTTCCACAAATCGAAAGCCAGCAGCATCGCTGCCTTAAATAATAACGATTACCCTGTGGTAACAGTTGGACATCAGTTATTTTCAAGGTAAAAAAGCAATTCTAATCTGGAAGAACAGTACAGGCATAGCATATAATAATTATATCGGCTGATCCTTGGTGATCAACTGAAACATCGTGATATTGCGGTCATAATGGCTTTGGGTCCCATCCTGATTGCGCACCCGAATCATCTCGCTGCTGAACAATTCGATATATCCGTTGCCAATCTCGCAGTATACGCCCGTCGGGTCCTCCTGCCAGACTGAAACGAGGTGTTGAGACAGCGCCGCGGTGAAAAATTCGATGTTTTTTTGCAGTACGCGTGGCGTTTTCTTGGGTTCCATAACGTAAATCCTCCCTATATGATGCCATTTGAAAATAAAGCAATTGAACATGGTTGCTATGTGGTAAGTAACAACATGATAAACATAATAAACAATAAAAAAGTACGGTTCGACAATTTACCTCAATGAAACAGACGTAAACACTGTACCCTTTAATGCTATTTTTGTAAAGTATCCGAGTGACCTTTTCAACATCAGGCTGCGTTTACACACATTTTACATTGCGTTTACACAGCTATGATGCTAGTGCGTTTCATCTAATAGTACAATGAAGCATAACTATACTGCATGATTGATGGAGGCCATATGTTGATAGAGAGTCAGAATAAGGATAAAGATAAAGCTGGGTCAGAACGCTACTTTAATCGGGATTTAAGCTGGATTGAATTTAACCGCCGTGTGCTTCAGGAAGCGCAGGATACAGATACACCGTTGCTGGAGAGAGCCAAATTTTTGGCGATTGTGTCCAGCAATCTGGATGAATTTATGGCTGTTCGGGTGGCAGAAACGCGGGAGAAGATCAAGGCCGGTTTTATGCAAAAGGACTTCACCGGATATACCCCCTCCGGTTTATACAAACGGCTGATCAAGCGCACGGTCTCGATGGTATCGGAGCAGTATCGAACCTACCGCGAAATTTCTCGCCTGTTGACGAAAAAGGGGATTTTGCTGCTTGAATATGAGGGCTTGAATGCGACACAGCGCAAGTCTCTGGATACCTACTTTCATGAAATTATATTTCCGGTGCTGACGCCGATGGCGGTCGATCAGAGCCGTCCTTTTCCACTGGTTCATAATAAAAACGTATATTTGGCAGTTGTATTGAGACGTCAAGGGGATACGGAGGAGGATAAGCCGTTTTTTGCCATCGTGCAGGTGCCTTCCAATATTCCGCGTGTCGTGTCTGTGCCGCTACGTTCCAATAGCAAGAAGAAATCATTCATTTTAATTGAAGAGCTGATCAAGCATCATATTCAAACGCTGTTCACGGGCTATGTGCCGGAATCGGTTCAAGCCTTTCGTGTCACGCGCAATTCCGATTTGTCCATTAATGAAGAAGAAATCGAAGATTTGCTCGAAGAGATTGAAAAAGAACTGCGTCGAAGAAGACGCGGTGCGCCGGTAAGGCTGGAAGTGGAAAAAGGGATTCATCCTTTTGCTTTGATGGAGCTTCAGCGCGAATTCAAACTATTCGATCATGTGTTTGAGATGGACGGGCCGCTGGATTTGACGTTTCTGTCGTCCTTTGCTGATCAATTGGAAGGGTATTCGCATTTGAAGTTTCCGTCGATCAAGCCGTTGTACCCGGAAGAGCTGCCTCCGCAGGAGGATATTTTCAACGTACTCCGTAAACGGGACGTGCTGGTGTACCATCCGTATGAATCGTTTGATGCGGTGACTGATTTTGTGATTGAAGCGTCCGAGGACCCGGATGTGATGGCGATCAAAATGACTTTGTACCGTGTCAACGGTGAATCCAAGTTGATCCCGGCATTAGCTCGTGCGGCTGAATCGGGCAAGCAGGTAACGGTGGTCGTGGAGCTGAAAGCCCGCTTTGACGAGGAACGTAATATTGCCTGGGCACGCAAGCTTGAAAAAGCAGGCTGTCATGTGGTGTACGGTCTGGTCGGATTGAAGACGCATGCCAAAATTATTCTCGTGGTACGCCACGAGCGTAACGCGCTCAAGCGCTACGTGCATGTGGGCACAGGCAATTACAATGAAAGCACAGCACGGGTGTATACGGATATTGGTTTGTTCACATCCGACCCGGTGCTTGGCGAGGATGCTTCCGAGCTGTTTAATGAAATTACAGGCTTTTCCGCGCTCAAGACCTTGCAGGCTTTCACGGTGGCTCCAACAGGGATGAAGAACAAGCTGTTCGAGCTGATCCGTAGGGAAGCAGAGCAAGCTTTGGCAGGCAAGCCCGCCCGGATTATCGCCAAAATCAACTCCTTATCCAGTCAGGAGATGATTGATGAACTATATGCAGCTTCTCAGGCGGGTGTGAAGATTGATCTGATCATTAGAGGGGTTTGTTGCTTGCGTCCCGGTGTGGAAGGATTCAGCGAGAATATCAGCGTCATCAGTATTGTGGATCGCTTTCTGGAGCATTCAAGGTTGTTCTATTTTGAAAATGCGGGGGCTTCGGAGTTGTTCCTGTCCAGCGCGGACTGGATGACTCGCAACCTGACACGTCGGATTGAACTAATGTGCCCGATTTATGATGACCGGATCAAGGGGATGCTGTCGGATATTTTGCATTTGTCCTTGAGGGATAATGTGAAGGCGCGGCAGCTTCTGCCTAACGGTAGCTATCAGTTTGTGTCCAGAAACGACGAAGAGGCCCCTATGCGGAGCCAATCCGAAGCTATGAAGGTTAGAAATTGGAAGAAGGAAGAATGGACCATGATAACGTAAGGTTCCATGCTTTTTGAAAATCTTTGGCGACAGCCTCCAGTTCCCGCTGTTCCAGAATTGGTTCACCCATGCTTTCCAGACGAAGATGCAGTGCATCGTCTCCTGTGGCGGGATTGATGCTGGTGATAATGCCGGATTCGCTCCGATCCATGCCAATCGCAAGCTGGAGCAGCGAGCCGAGTCGATGTACACGCGCCTCGTCGGAAGACTCCAGAATGTCGGCATGTGTGCGCAATAGGCGAGGCGTCCGATTCTTGGGATGGTAGTCCGCAATCAGCGCGGCCAGCACCGTTTCCCGATGGAACAGACCGCCGATGCCTGCATGTAGAATCCAGAACACGGAATGCTGCCGGAAATGGTAGTAGTTCAAGGCCGCTCCGGTTTTGTACAGTGTTGCGGCGGTCAGCAGCAAACGTTTGTCCATCGCTGAGGATGACACGTCAGTCCATATGTCAACGAGTTCGTCATAAAGTCGGACAGCGTACTCGTTAACCCGTTTGACGTGCGCTTCGCTAACCGGAACAGCGAATGAAAGTATATTGCGGATCGACGCGATGAGTGGATTGTCGACCACGGGCTGTTCGGAATTGACCAGCTCATGAAACAGTCCGTCACGCAAGCCCGCTCCGCTGACCAAATAGGTGGAGCCTTGAGCGGCCTCGAATATCGTTTTCAAGATAATTAGCCCCGGTACAATAATGTCGGCTCTGTCTTTGGACAGGCCGGCTGTTTTTTTGCGTTTTTCATAGGGAAGATGGGGCAGACTGACATAAAAATAATCGACATCTTCTGTCGTCATTTCGTAATGGTGCGTCACGGGCAACGAGTAATCCTGCCGCTTCTGATTGATTTTAGCCAAGGTACGCAAGGTACCGCCCAGACCGATGAACGGCAGGCCCGGATTGGAAAAGATCCAATCATGGTTTTGCAGCGAAGAACGGACGAAGCTCTCCATCTCCTCAATCTGCTGAGGGGACCATTCACCGTTCCTGACTTCCCGACCAAAGCGCCAATTCATGTTGACCGCGCCAAAAGGAAACGATATGGTATGAAGCCGCTGCCGCTCACGGAACAGTGTAATTTCGGTGCTGCCGCCCCCAATATCTATAATAATCCCATCGTTCACGTTCATTGTATTTACCACGCCCAGAAAGCCCGCATAGCCCTCCTGCTCTCCGCTCAGTATTTCCAGCGTTAAGCCCGTATCCTCAGCGATCCATTGGACAATTTCATCTGAATTCGCCGCATTGCGGATGGCGGCTGTAGCTGCTGCTCGCATACGAATGACCCCGTGCATACGGCATACCGCCAAAAATTGATTCAGCAATGGAGCGATGCTCCGAACGGCCTCCCGTTCCATACGACCATTCGCCCCAACCTTCTCGCTCAGTCGTGCGGCTTCCTTACATTCCTGCACAATCCGGTAGGCTCCTGTCTCTGTCATTTCATAAATTACTAGACGAATGGAGTTTGATCCAATGTCCATGATGCCGATTTTGCTATTCATGGTATGACCTCCTTGTCGAAAAAAACGATTTGCCCGTAAATTTCGCTACTCCGTGCAAATGGTAGTCAGATTATTGTCATTGTACCAGTGATATCAGGTGCATGCTACCGTTGGCAGGGATCTTGCCGAAATGGACTTGAACCTTGGACTATCATCCAAGAATAGTTAGTTGCTGTTGAGTATGTATAAGTATACCTGACGGCGAAAGGAGAAAGGGTATGATGAGACAACTTGCAAGCAAATGGTTAAAGACGAAGGCGCTGTTGCACCATCCACATACCGCCGTTTATATACCGGAAACCAGTCTTTATAACGAGGAACAGTTGCGCATGATGCTAAGGCGGTATGGCTTTGTATTCATAAAGCCCGTGAAGGGCGGCGGTGGAATCGGAGTTATGCGTGTGGCTAAGGAACGCAGGGAATACACCTGCACGCGCATGGAACGCACATACCGGTTTAGTAGCTTTCGAGCGCTTGCTGTCGGAATCGGAAAGCTCCGGCTCCAGCGTCCGTATTTGATTCAGCAGGGTATTAGGTTGGCCACTATTCAGGGCAGACCAGTTGACTATCGGGTAAAAGTGGTGAAGGTGGGCCAGAGATGGGGTTTCCGGTCGGTGGTCGCACGTCATGCTCGCCCCGGACTGGTTATTACGAACCTCTGCAAAGGGGGAACTCTGATGAAGGGAATGAATGCGCTTCGGATGATTTATCCCCGCTGGGTGGCTACCCGAAAGCGACGTGAAATGGTTAATCTTACACAGCGGTGTATTCCTGTACTGGAGGGCAGATTTCCGGGGATTGGACAATTGGGATTTGATTATGGGCTTGATCCGAATGGACGGATATGGATTTTGGAGGTAAACACAAGACCCCAATAATCGTTGAATTTCTTAAATTAACCTCCATTAATTTCAATTTATTAGATTGTAAATATAATATATATGTGTAAACTATAAAAATATTTTTTTTATTTAGAAGCGTCAAAACCCTGTGTATAAGTATTGTCCACATTATCCCCTGTCACATATATGGGTTAACGACACTTACCAACAATTTATACACAGGATTTCCACAACATGCTGTGGATAACAGAACGCTTGTTCCGTTTTTGGTATTTTGATAGAATAGATTTTGAAATAAAAGGAAAGGTTGTGTCGAGGATGGCTATGCTGACGGATGAAATGCTTTTGGATTCCTATCAGATGGCAATCGAGCTTAAACTTGAATGTGACTTCATTGCACTGTTGCTGGCTGAGATTCACAAAAGAAACTTAGAGATGAATACAGCCGTAGTCCTTCATTAGACCGGACAAGCTCTCGTACTGCGACTGTGAAGTCATTCAGGGTTCGAATGACTTTACGGACAATCACTGCAACGAATAGGCACACCGTAGAAAAGGGTATTTCACTCCAACGATTCAAATTTGGAGTAAAATACCCTTTTTTGTCATAGTCTAGAATAGACTACAGTTTCATGTTACTGCTGTGACCCGGGGACAGCTTGGCGTCCGGATCTACATAAACCTTGGCGTTGTTGACGGCCGTAGGCGCTTCACCGAAGCCGACAGCAATCAGCTTGAGCTTGCCCGGATAGGTCGTAATGTCCCCTGCGGCGAAAATGCCGGGAATATTCGTTTCCTGACGGGAATCGACCACGATGGAGTTACTTTCGATTTCGATTCCCCATTCGGCAATCGGGCCGAGAGTAGATACAAATCCAAAGTTAACGATCACATCGTCCACTTCGATTTCCTGAGCTTCTTTGGTTTTTACATGAGCAAGGGTAACCTTCGTAATTGAGTCTTCCCCGTGCAGCTCTGTAATTTCAGTCGGTGTAACGACGTTTACTTTGGAAGCGAGGAGGTTTTCTACACTGTGTTCATGCGCACGGAACTTGTCGCGGCGGTGAATCAATGTAACCTGTTCTGCAATCGGTTCCAGCATGAGCGCCCAGTCTACCGCAGAGTCGCCGCCGCCGCTGATCAGCACTTTCCGGCCTGCAAATTTGCTCAGGTCGCTGACAAAGTAATGCAGGTTCGTTTTTTCAAAACGATCTGCGCCCGGCAGTTCCAGTCTACGCGGCTCGAAAGCACCCACGCCAGCGGTAATAATGACCGCTTTTCCGTGATACTCGCCGCCTTTATCTGTTTTGACGATGAAGTGGCGTTCTTCCTTTTTCTCTAATGATACGACCTTCTCTTCTAACTGTACTTCTGGATTAAAGTGGTTCATCTGCTGAACCAGATTGTTGACTAGTTCCTGTGCAGTCACTTTAGGAAAGCCAGCGACGTCATAAATATATTTTTCAGGATAAAGGGCTGCAAGCTGGCCCCCGAGTTGGGGCATACTTTCAATTAAGGTGACGGATGCCTGACGCATTCCCCCGTAGAAAGCAGCGAAAATACCGGCTGGGCCGCCTCCGATGATAATCAGATCGCGGAGTTCCGCACCTGTGGATTGAACTGTCACTCTAAAAACACCTCCGAAAGGGATAGTATGGATAATGGATATTGAATGTAGAATCAGCCGCATAGAGGTTTAGAAAGCCGCCGAACGCATGATTCACTGTTTATCATTATAAACTGCCGGGTTCCGCTTGGAAAGTTTAAGTGATTAATATTTTAATGAAGGTTATCCGGCGTGTATAAATTAGCCATTTTGAGAGCAAAGCTGTGAATAATCACTGATTACGTAAACCGGAAGGGGTAGAAGCATGAGCAGTGTTCCCAAAATTGTCATTGTGGGCGCCGGGTATGGCGGTATTTTGACGGCTCAGCAATTGCAAAAGGAGCTCAAGCACAACGAGGCGGATGTCACGCTGGTTAACCGCCATGATTACCACTATATAACAACGCATCTCCACATGCCTGCGGCGGGTACGGATACGATTGAGCATTCACGGATTCCGATTTCGCAGCTGATCGATGAGTTCAAGGTGGATCTAATCAAAGGGACGGTTAAGGAAATCATACCGAAGGAGAAAAAAATCGTGCTGGAGGATGGATCGCTATCCTACGATTATCTGGTAATCGGATTGGGCGGGGAACCGGAAACCTTCGGTATTCAGGGGATGGATAAGTTCGCGCTTACGATTCGAAGTATTAACTCGGTCCGCTTGATTCGTGAGCATGTCGAATACCAGCTTGCCCTGTATAAAAATGACGGGAACCCCGGACGACTAAATTTTGTAGTCGGAGGTGCGGGCTTTAGCGGGATTGAATTCGTAGCGGAGCTGGCGGATCGTCTGCCGCAATTGGCAAGAGTCTATGATATTGATTTTAACCGGATTCAAATTATTAACGTCGAGGCGGCTCCTACGGCATTACCGGGCTTCGATCCAGAGCTGGTAGAGTACGCGATGGATGTTCTCAAGCGCAAGGGCGTCACCTTCCGCATCGGTGTTCCCATTAAGGAATGTCTTGAGGATGGCGTCATTGTCGGTGAGGATGAGAAAATCGAAGCTTGCACGGTCGTGTGGACTGGAGGTATTCGTGGTAACGGTCTGATCGAGAAAGCCGGATTTGAAGTGATGCGCGGACGTGTGAAGATCGACGATTTTCTGCGTGCACCGGGTCATGAGGACATTTTCATTATCGGGGACAGTTCTTTAATGTTTAATCCCGAAGGACGCCCGTATCCGCCGACCGCCCAAATTGCGATGCAGCAAGGGGTACTCTGTGCGAAGAATTTAGCAGCTACGCTACGGAAAAAGGAGCTGCATAAGTTCGTATTTTCCAATAAAGGAACGGTTGCTTCTCTTGGAAAAGGGGAGGCTGTCGCGGTCGTGGGCAATCGCAAAATAAAGGGCTGGATTGCCGCACAGCTGAAAAAAATTGTGGATATCCGCTATCTGTTCATCATTGGCGGGATTCCGCTGGTGCTGAAAAAGGGACGGTTTTTCTAAACTTGAACATGACATCAAAAAATCCTTTGCATTGAGAAGGTTTCCATGACTCCTGGCCAGGGAGCTTGGAAACCTTTTTTATTAATGTACCCCTAAAAAGGGTATTGACACATAACTATACGGCGACGTATAGTGTGGATATTAATTACAGAGGGGGGCCTTCACGTTGTATTCTGATTTTAACTTCAAGAGTGATCCCAAAAAGATAAATTTATTGGCAGAAAAATTTCCCCATGTGGACCCCCAATCGTTGAGTACGCTAGCGCTTTTCATTCAGACAGCTCATGAAGTATACAATGGTGTGTGCTCCAGACTGTCCGAATATGGACTATCGATTGGAAGTATGAAAATTTTAATTCCGCTGTATCTGCATGAACGTGCGTTGACTCCATCTGAATTGGCCGAATATTCAGGAGTTACACGTTCAACCGTAACCAGTGTAATCGACAAGCTGGAACGTGACGGTATCATCCGAAGAAGTACACTGGTAGATCGCCGTATGACTGCGATCTACTTGACTGAGGAAGGAAGACAGTTAATGACGGAAAGAATTCCGATGTTCATTCAGCTTTTTTCGGATTTATTGAAGGAATTTACGAAGGAAGATCATGTTCACTTCGCTGGGATGCTACAGAAGCTTTCCAAAGGTCTGGAGAGAATAAAACGGGAATAATACCTTTCCCGAGGCCGATAGTTAGACGTCGTACTATCAGATTTCGTACTTATTTTTTAAACAATCATTTTCCGCTTATTATTGGCTAAATCATCATGAAGGAGAGTTCATTGCAATGAATAAAAAGATCATTGTGTACGTTATACTTGTTGCCGCGTTAGGTACTGGAGGTACGCTGATGGCTATGAGCGGCAAGGATGCTGTGAGTATGGCTGCCACACAAAAAAACACGCTGCTTACGGCAGATACCGTAAATGCTGCCTTTCAGGGCGTTGGGGGAAGAGTGAACACCATTGAGGTGAAGGAGGAGCAACAGGTGAAAAAAGGGGATGTGCTCATGACCCTCGATCCTGTGGACCTCGACCTGCAAATTGAGAAATTAAAAACGGATATCGCGCAGGCTGATGTAAAAATAAAGCAGGCTGAAGACGGACTGCAAAATCAGTCGGAGAAAATTTCGACTTCAGAAAAACAGGGGCAACTCGATATTCAGGCTGCGCAAGCGGGAGAATCCCTGTTGAACCAAGGCACACGTGCGGAGGATATCCAAAAGCAAAAGCTGGCTATTGAAGCGGCGCAGCAATCGCTGGACGCATCTCTGACAGGAGTGGAGACAGCCAAAAGAAATGCAGAGATCGCGCAAAAGACAGTGACCTCCAGACAACAGGCGCTGGAACTGGCTAAAGTCAATTACAACCGTATCAAAGCTTTGTACGATGCTGGGGCTGGAACCAAGGCGGAGCTGGATAACGCTAAAAACCAACTGGATTCTGCACAAATTGCGCTGGATACAGCCCGGGATCAGGTGGAGATTGCCAATAATCAGATTACTGCGGCCAGCAAACAATCCGACATTGCTAAAAATAGTATCGCCCAGCAGCAAACCGCTCTGGAAAAAATGGAGGCAGGTGCAACCGCAGAGGAACGCGAACAGGCCCGCATCAAAACAGAAAAGGCCAAGGAAGCATTAACCCAGACCTCCCAAACACGTAAAGATGTTAAAAATAGTGAATACAACGTGGATCTTCTGGCTCAACAAAAGCAGGCATTAACCGTTCAGCTCAAAACCTTGGAATTGCAGCGCGGACGTACGGTGCTGAAGGCATCCGCAGACGGTAAAGTGTCCCGCATTGTTCCCAAGATGGGAGAAATCGTTGCTACGGGGGCAACAGGCGTCGTTATTGAAACCAACCAGCTATACTATGATATTTATGTGGATGAGGATTCCATCTCACAGTTTAAAGCAGGGGAAAATGTGGCTTCACATGTCGTAGCTTTAGACAAAAATATCCAAGGCAAGGTGAGATACGTTACCTCTGCTCCGCAATATACCAACATGAGAATGAGCCGGGATAAAGGTTCGTCGGATATAAGCTCCTTCCAGGTAAGGGTAGATGTTCAGCGAACATCTGAATTACTACCTGGAATGACGGTAGAGGTTGTGACGAAATGAAGGCGTTTATAGAAGAATGGAAGCTCTTGATCAGTGGCAGACTGGTTTTCATTATGCTGCTCGTTCCTATCGTAGTTGCCGTAGCATTCGGATTTGTATTTAAAAATAACCAGCTTAACGATGCCTCTGTAGCTGTAGTGGATTTAGATCATAGTAATTATAGCCGACAGCTTATTAATAAATTAAATGCATCCCAGTATATTGATGTACGTTATGTGCAAGAGAATGAAACCGATCCGAATTTACTCTTATATAATGAAAAGTTTTTTGCAGTGATTTATCTTCCGGCAGGTCTGGAGGAGAATAGAGTTAAGGGAGTCCAGAGCAACATCGGCTTTTATGTAGATAACACGGTCGGGCTGGCTACAGGGAATCTGCGGTCGGCGGTGACGGAGATCATTGCCACGGAAAATGCGATGCTGGCTGTTGGTGGACTAAAGGGCATGGGAATGAGTGACAGCCAGGTTACAGGGCTTACCTCCAATATGCTGCTCCAGCAGCGGCTATTGTATAATCCCACTAACGTTACGCTGATGACCTCGGTTATGGGGTTTATGAATACAATCATGATTTCGCTGATTGGTGCTGCTACGCTGACGATTGTTCCTCGCTTACGGGAGGAAGAACGATTAAAAGAAGAGCTGCAGCATTCATACGGTCTGATTTTGAGGGTGATACCGTATGCGGTAGTAGGATGTGTATCCTTTTTTCTATCCATTGGTTTGCTCAAGCAGATCGGCGGACTCCGTTTTGAAGCCAATGCATGGCAGATGAGTATTCCGTTTTTAATGTATACGATTACTTTGGGTTTGTTTGCAATGGTTCTGGGATGGAGTGCGGCTAATCCGGGAAAAGCTTCCCCGCGTCTCATGCTGCTTATATTGCCTTCGTTTATGCTGAGTGGTGCTCAATTGCCGGTAGCTATGCTACCTCCATCGTTGCAGTATGTAAGTAACATTCTTCCATTAACCTGGCATTTTAAGTTTTTGAGAGGGATGGGATTCAAGGGCGGAAGCTTGAAGTATTTCATTCCTGAGATTGGAGGATTTTTGATCCTGTTAAGTGCTTTGTTGCTTCTGATCTTTATTCTGATTGCTCTGGAGAAAAGAAAGTCAAAAAGCGAGGATGCAGCTGTAGTGGTTGAACCTGTGTTACACTAATATCAAAGAATATGATTTTTCAGGCGCCTGTGAGGGGGCCTTTTCTCATCTTGTGCGGCTTTGCAGCATATAAAAAGGATTCCGCATTCCCTTAAGCGGGAGTTCACGAAATCCTTGGTCGATTTATTTTAAAAATGTTTCTGGTGATTTACGTTTTACAGCTTTAACATGTCTTCAAATGTTTCTTCGTTCAACACGCTGCCGACATAGAAGGAGCCAAATTCACCGTAACGGGCACTAACTTCATCAAAACGCATTTCGTAGATTAGCTTTTTGAATTGAAGGGCGTCGTCGGAGAACAGCGTAACCCCCCATTCCCAATCGTCAAAGCCGACGGAACCGGAAATGATTTGCTTCACTTTGCCAGCGTAGCTGCGTCCGATCAAACCGTGACTGCGCATCAGAGTGCGGCGCTCATCCATCGAAAGCATGTACCAGTTGTCGTCCAGATCGCGTTTTTTGTTCATCGGATAGAAGCAAATATAACGAGCCTTGTTCAAAACAGGCTTCAGACGTGCAACAATTTGCGGATTTTGCATCGGATCTTCTTCTTTGCTCAAATAGTTGCTCAGCTCCACCACACTCACGTAAGAGTAGGTTTTAGTCGTATATTTGGCAAAGGTGGTTTTGTTAAACTCATTTTCGAGTTTGTTGAGGTCTTCCAGCGTTTCGCGTAGATGTAACATAACAAAATCAGCCTTTTGTCCGATTACAGTATATACGGCAGAGCTGCCCAGACCCGCTTCCTCGGTAACGCTCCATTCCTTCATAAACTCTTGAAGCTCGTCCAGCGCTCCGGCGCGTTCTTCATCGTCTGCTGTTTTCCATGCCGTCCAGTTGATGGATCGGAAATCGTGAAGTGCATACCAGCCTTCCAGCGTGGATGCTACTTCATTTGGCGTTGATGGGGGTTGTTGAGGTTGATGTTGGTTCACAATGGTCACTCCTTTTTCAAATCTGTAAATAATCATCGGCATGGCCGAAACATGTGCGTTTTAAGTATGTCCTGCGAATAAAGAATGTGTAATGCTTAACTATTATATTGTAGCCCAAATAAAGGATTTTCACCAATGAAAGAAATGTGAAGAATTTTATTTTTTCCGTGATGCAGGTCACAAGTCGTAAAATAGTTAGTATTCTCGAAAAAAGGGGAACACGGACGAATGAGGCTGCCAAAAAGGAGGACAATTGGACTTATTTTGCTGGTCTCAGCAGGGGGCAAGTATGATAGAATAGAAAAACATCTTGGAGACCGTTATGTCAGGAAAGGAAGAATGTTGGAATGCGGATGAAAAACCTGCTGCACTATACTGAGAACCACCGCTACTGCGTTTATCGGGAATTCGGCTTGAGCGCACTGGATGAATTGATGCTGGGAAGCGTCTATCAGCCGATGGTAGGCGCATTTGCGGTCAGCCTGTATCGGCTATTGTTCCAGCATGTGCCAGCCGGACAGATCGGTTATTCGCCGCTGGAGCAGCAGCGTCGTCTTTTTCTGACACTAGGGCTGGAGCCAAGCGAGAAGGGACGCAAGTATCTAATTGAACAGACCTCCAAGCTGGAGGCTGTCGGTCTGTTGCAGACGTCCAGGCTGTATGCACCGGAAACGGACGACTATATGTATGAATATGAGATGCAGCCACCGCTTGCGCCTGCCGATTTTTTTAGGACGCAGCATCTTACTCTTTTGTTGAGAGACAAAATTGGCAAGTTTGCGGTGCTTTCTCTGCGAGAATCGCTGTGGAGCAGCGAATCTGCGGAATGGTCGCAATCTTCCTATAATAAAGAGAATATATCTATTCCGTTTTACGAGTTATTTGAGCTGAACACCCATGTCATTGATTACGAGTTGGAGCAGGCGCTGTCCGAGGTGTCTTCGGGCCGTCACAATGGGGCTTTGGCCGCAGAGTCGGAGGAAGGGCTGAATTATGCGGACATCATTCTCCGTTTTCCGCGCGAATCCGTCAACCGCAAGCATGTGGAGCGTCTGCGTTTTGAGCACGAGCAGCTAGGCATGGTCAATTACGTTGTTCGCAAATTCGACTTATCTGTACAGGACATCAGCCGCTTGCTGGATGAGGACGGCATTTTTACCGAAACAGGCGATTTGTTGCTAGACGAGCTCCAGCTTCGGGCCAGCCAGCATTCCAGACAGGATCGAAAGCGACAGGAGGAACAGCAGGTGCAGGCCGCGAAAGTGGTTGCCCTGCGTCAGAGAGAAGCTGCCACTCCGGAAGAGCCGCCTGCGGAGCAAGCCGTGGAGATGGAATTTTATGTGGAGGTTCCGCCACAGTTCACAGCCAAATGCGACATTCACCAATATAATATGATGCTGCGCAACGAGCCTTATCGTCGTTTGCTGCAAACCTTTTTCCCCGGCAAGGTTCCCAGTAACCTGCTGGATATATTCGAAAAGATTGATATCAGCTACAAGCTGCCCGGTGAAGTCATCAATGTACTTATCCATTATTTAATGTCCCTGCTGGTATCAGGAAGCGATCAGCGGATTAACCGCAACTTTGTCGAGGCTGTCGCTTCCAATATGCTGTTAAAGCAGGTAAGTACCTACGAAAAGGCTGTTCAATATATACGTGATCAAGCCAAGGTAAAAGGCAAGCAGTCCGCTGCCTCTCCTTCCGGCGGCCGTTCCCGTTCATATGCCAAAAACAACGGCCCATCCAAGCCATCCATTCCCATTGTACAGGATCATCCTTCCGAGGAATCCGTATCCGAGGAAGAACTGGATGAACTGCTGCGCCTAGCCGAACGAATGCAATCGGGTAAACAGAAAAAGGTGTAAAAATATTAAGCGAAGCCAATTCAAATATGTGTCGACCTTATGGCGGTCGGCAGCGGAGCGGGCAGAATTGTTCTGAAGAAGCGAAGCGTTTGCCTTTATCCCCGGATTTTAACCTTTAAATCCTTATTTCAATAGGAAAAATCCGGGGATAAAAGCAATCGGAAGAACAATCTGCACGCGAAGCGTCTCCCCCCATAACTCTGCACATTTTAGAAAGGAGGAGCGTTCTTGGAATCACTGGGCGATTTGCTACAGCAGATGCAGAACCCTTCGTTTCGCCAGCGCACGCGCAATGTGTCCGATCAGGTTCTCAATGATCCGCTGGTGCAGGATTTTTGTGCTGCGCATCCCGATATTGACGAAACACAACTGCGATTAAACATGAGTATGCTTTTTCAGTATGCCCGGGATCGTCGAAATTGCGACAATTGTCCGGGACTCGAACAGTGTCCTAACGATTTTCAGGGACATTTTTGCAAGCTGGGCGTAGAATACCCAAATGGTACAGCCGAAATGGTGGACATCCGTACCCCTTGCGCCAAACTGGTAGCTTCACAGCACGAACAGCGGGTGCGCCAGCGGATTAAAAGCTTTTATGTGGATGAGCGTGCGCTCTTGGAAGGCTATAATGCCCTTGAGATTGCACGTAAGGATGCACAACGTATGCCCGCAGTTACACAGCTATTCCGTTACATCGAAGAAACGAAAAGCCAGGGCTTATCCAAAAAAGGACTCTACCTGGAAGGTACGTTTGGTACGGGTAAGACCTTTTTAATGGGATATCTGCTGCACGAGCTGGCCTTGTCCGGACTGAACGGTGTGATTGTGTATATGCCTGATTTTGTGGAGGACTTAAAGTCCATGATTCAGGAAGGGCAGAAGCTGAAGGAAACGACTGAAATGCTTAAAAATTGTGATCTGCTCGTATTTGACGACATTGGAGCCGAAAATTTGAGTCCATGGGTACGGGATCATGTGATGGGCTCGATTTTAAATTATCGAATGAACCGCAAACCTACCTTTTATACTTCGAATTATTCGTTGCAAGGGCTGGAGAAGCATCTGAGCTTTACGAGCAAGGACGGTGAGGAATTGTACAAGGGACAGCGTTTGATGGACCGGATTCGCCCTTTTGTAGATGTTATTACCGTTAAAGGGAAAAATCAGCGAGGATAATTGTAAATCAATTTGCTATTTTGATATCTTACAATTAAAAAACTATTGTGATATAATTAAAAGGTGTCAAAAAAGAAATTACAGGTTATAATAATCTTGACTTTTCTATAAAGGAGGAACATACAATGGCAATTGTTAACGTGTCCGACCAATCCTTCAACGCAGAAGTCGAAGGTACAGGAACCGTTTTAGTTGATTTTTGGGCGCCATGGTGCGGGCCTTGCAAAATGATCGCTCCTATTCTGGAGGATCTCTCCACAGAAGTTGGCGACAGCGTCAAAATCGCGAAAGTGAACGTGGATGAAAATCCAGAGTCTGCTTCCCGTTTCGGCGTTATGAGCATTCCTACCCTGATCGTCTTCAAAGACGGACAGCCCGTTGATAAAGTGGTGGGTCTGAACTCCAAAGAAGCACTGAAAAGCATGCTTACCAAACACCAGTAATCATCGCATGTGGCCCATGCTCCTGTAGAGCTTGGGAGCGGCCATGAACGGTCAATGCCTCCGGTTGTAAATACCGGGGGCGTTTTTGTGTATTATTCCTGCATATTATATAGTAGTCGAAGTCATTTAAGAATGGAAGGAGGAACCGGGCGAATGGAATCTTATGCGGAGGACTTGCGGAATCAGGAGAAGGCGCTGGAGAACATAAGGCACAAATTAGCGTTGCTGCCGGATGCATCGGGCTGTTACTTGATGAAGAACAGCGAGGGCACCATTATTTATGTCGGCAAGGCCAAAGTGCTGAAAAACCGGGTTCGTTCCTATTTTACAGGTAGCCATAACGGCAAGACGCAAAGACTGGTTTCCGATATCCGTGATTTTGAATATATCGTTACGGGCAGTAATATGGAGGCGCTCATTCTGGAGTGCAACCTGATTAAAAAGCATCAGCCGCGCTATAACGTGCTGTTGAAGGATGACAAAACTTTTCCGTATTTGAAAATTACGAACGAGGAGCACCCCAAGCTGGAGGTGACCCGGCGCGTTCTGAAAGATAAAGCAAAATATTTTGGCCCTTATCCTAATTCCTACGCAGCACATCAGACAAAGAAGCTGCTGGACCGCATGTATCCGTTACGCAAGTGCGGTGTGATGCCGAAGGAAGTGTGCCTTTATTATCATATGCATCAATGCTTGGGGCCTTGTGTGAAAGAGGTTGAGAAGGAAACGTATGAACAGATTGGTCAGGAGATCGGTTCTTTTTTGAGTGGCGGGCATGAGGAAATCAAAAAGGATCTTCAACGCAAAATGCAGGAGGCCGCAGAGGAGCTGTACTTTGAGCGTGCCAAGGAGCTACGTGACCAGATTATTAGCATTGACGCGATGATGGAAAAGCAGAAGATCACGACAGCCGATGCGAAGGACCGCGATGTATTCGGATTTTCGGTAGACAAGGGCTGGATGTGTGTGCAGATCTTATATGTTCGTAAAGGTAAAATGATCGAGCGGCATATGTCTACGTTTCCTTTTTACGGCGAGGCCTACAGCGACTTTATGTCCTATGTGACGCAATATTATAGTGATAACCCGGCGGTGCCGCAGGAAATATTGCTGCCGGATACACCGAAGCTGATGAAGCAGACGGAACAGGGGGATGTCGGTCAATCGGCTGTGACGGAAGCTGTTTCTTACACTGCAACAACCGAGGAAACCGCGCAGACCAGTAACAATGCTGTACAAGAAGCAGGGACATTATCGGATGTGCCAAATGAAGAGCAGCCGTTCGAGCGTTCCGCGGATGCACTGCTGGTGGCCGAAGAGCGTGCTTCTTATAGAGAAGCAACGGATCGAGACCATACTGAAACCCAACTGTCAGGTGGGCTGGAGGAACCAGCTACGGCGGCTCTAGCTCTGGCTGAATGGCTGGATGTAAAGGTGCTGGTGCCTCAGCGTGGACTGAAAAAGCAAATGACAGGGATGGCTACGGAAAATGCACGGGTCGCTTTGGATGAGAAGTTTAAGCTGATTGAACGGGACGAGGAACGGACATCCAAGGCTGCAAGCAATCTGGGGCGTGCGATTGGGCTGGATAGCCTGCATCGGGTGGAGGCGTTTGATAACTCCAACATACAGGGCTCCGATCCAGTCTCGGCAATGATTGTGTTCATTGATGGCAAGCCTGCCAAGAAGGAGTACCGTAAATATAAAATCCGTTCAGTGCAGGGGCCGGATGATTATGAAACGATGCGTGAGGTCATTCGGCGTCGATATGAACGTGTGCTCAAGGAAAATCTGGAGCGTCCGAATTTGATCGTCGTCGATGGTGGACGCGGACAGATTAAGGCCGCTGCGGATGTGCTGGAGAATGAACTAGGTTTGTTCATTCCTGTGTGTGGTCTGGTGAAGGATGCCAAACACAGAACCTCTCAACTACTGGTGGGGGATTCTCCTGAGGCAGTGACACTAGCCCGCAATAGTGAAGAATTTTACCTGCTGCAACGGATTCAGGACGAGGTTCACCGATTCGCCATTACATTCCATCGTGAGCAACGGGGCAAATCCATGGTAACCTCTCGTTTGGACTCGATTCCGGGAATTGGCGAGAAGCGGCGTAAGCTGCTGCTAAAGCATTTTGGTTCGCTTAAAAAAATAAGAGAGGCCAGCGTCGAAGACTTCCGGCCTCTCTCTATTGGTGATAAGCTTGCGCGTCAGATTATAGCTGCCCTTCGGGAGGAGGAGTCGTAGAATACGGCTCTTCTTTTTTTATGGGCTCAAACATAACTCGATTTGGTTTCTTCGGACTAAACCAGTACATGATATAAGCCACAATGGCAGGGAGCACGATCCAGAATATACCTGCGAACAGGTTCACGCTATCTCCTAGCGTCATCACACTCAGTCCCATCAGAATGCTGTCAAAAATAACGTGGCTGAACATGGCGGCAATAAAGCCATAACGCAGAAACACAAAACTGAACAGCAATCCAAGGAAGGTCAGCTCAATCGGTCTGGAAATGACCGGATAGATTGGATACAGTGTGTGCCCCAATGCCCAAATCAGCGTGGTAATCAGACAGGCAACAAAAGTATTTCTCACCATCTTTTTCACCATCGGGATACCAAACAGACGGTATACGGCTTCCTCTCCAATGCCTGCCATCCATGCCATAATCGGCAGTAACCATGGATAGGCCATGTTGTAAGGAGATTGTGTGGCATCTGTTGTGGAGAACGTATTAAACGTACGCTCCAGCACAAAGAACAAAATGGATTGTACACCGAGTAAAATAAAGGCCCACAAGTAGCCCACATACATGCTGCGAAGCACATACAGCCCGTAGCCCGGCTCTTTGGCGCGTGGCCAGGCATTCAGTCCAACCTTGCTCATCAGCCCGTCACCGCCAACCAAGGAAAAGTAGATCGCTACAGCCATTACGAAGGAAACCACAACTTGCAAAATCATAAGAAATATAAGTGCTCGCCGACCGCCTGCTTCTGCTTGCAGTATAGGCAGCATGTTAAATGTCCCTGCCATACTGGCAGCAAAATATACAATGGACAGCACAATGCCACGTACAAAGGAAGTGTGGCGTCGTGTGAGTGAGGCGTATACGATGGCAAGTATGCCTAACACCAAGCTAAATAAGGCATAGCCTGCGTAGGTCATCCAGTTAGCCCAGTACGTTTGCTTTTTGACATAATCCGTATAGGACGATGGGGCGGAAAAGCTCTGTGTAAACGAGCGAACATTTCCGTCTTCAAACGTAAACGCCAGTGTAAGCACAGAGGAGCCGATTTTTTTGTCGTTTACGGTGTACTTCAATCCGCCCTCGCCTTCGGATGTCGCAAGCTTCAAGTCCGATGGTTTAAAGCCAAAGCGTTTTATCCAGGCTGCCGCTGCCTGCTCTTTAGCTTCCAACGTCATATCTCCCTCGGCTGCGCGTACAAGCCTGCTACGTGCCTGCTCATCCGTAGAAATATCAGCTTGTGTATAACTGGTGCTGGAGGTAATTCGTTTAAAGCTGACGACTTTGCCTGTGGACAAATCCACATGAACTTGCACTTTGCTTTTGGAAGAAGGTTCCGGTAAATCGACCCGGAAGGTTTCGTAAGGATAACTTTTTTTCCATGTACGGTCATACTGTTGAAGCAGCTTTTCTCTGGATAAATAACCGTACAGGTCCGTTTCGGCCTGATAGGTCACGACAGGCTTTTCCGGCTGCGATTCGGTATAGCCCAGCTCGGAGCGAGCGAAGTCCAGCGCGTGTATGACTGCTTCCTGCTTGCTGATGACCTTGGCATTCGTCAGTGCTTCCGGATTCGGATTACTAAACGAGGGAATAAGCAATTGAAAGACAAAAAAGCAAATCAGGCCAATCCCGCCCAGCAAGCCTAATCTTTTGAAGTTGGCCGTGAGCACGACCGGTTTCCCGATAGGATTCATGAGTTTCCTCCTTAATCTGTAAATAAGAACATCCATTAAAGATATCATACTGCACAGGTTCCCGCCAACAGACCTAGGATATTCATGAAAATGGAGTGAAAGCACTATAAAGTTTCAATAAAATAAGATAAGCTGCGATTAAAGGTGGACTATTCTCAAATTACCGCTAATTTAACGTTATTTCGAAGAAATCGGTTTTGTGCTCTGTATATAGAAGGATTATAATCTGTTGAGACAATGCATATGAAATATATAGGTAACGATATACATTTGAGCCGAATTTCCATAGGAAAACGGGGGAACCATGTTACTGGGGTGAATTTTACAGCCGGTCCCGGACCGGAAGTGTGAATAGGGCATACTGTGCAGCCCGAATCCGTCAGCTAACCTCGTAGGCTGTGAGCAGGAACCAAGTCAGGCACTCGGATTTCCGGTGTCTTTTTTTGTGCGAATAAAAGTTGGATAATTAAAACGTTGCTGAGTTAAGTCCGCTTCGCGTTCCATTTGATCTTCCGATAGCTGTTGTCTCTGAATTTTATTGGATTAGATAAGCCCTGTTAAGGTTAAAATTCATAGACAAAGGCGAGCGCTACCGCTTCTCCAGATTCAAATGGATCGCTGCGCTGCTGCCCGCCTTAAAGTCACTAAACGTTTCATGAGGTAGTGAGGTATGAAGTGTGATGAGTACTGATAGGTAAAAGTATCTTTGCCTGCGGATACTTTACTGTTTGCTAAAAAAACGGACTAAAGAAACTGAAAAGAGATTGGTGATTTTATGAGCTGGAGCGTCTCCATGCTCATAATTCACCAAGTAGGAGCCGTGATAAATAGATGAATCCCAATGCAAGATGGCTTCGGCTTTCTCCACCGCAGATATTCGTTGTGGGATTTGCCATTATCATTCTTATAGGTAGCTTGTTGTTAATGCTGCCGATTTCCAATACAACGGGAAAGCCGCTTGCATTTATAGACGCTTTGTTTACAGCCGCCTCCGCAACCTGTGTAACAGGTCTTGTCGTTAAGGATACTGGCACCTTCTTTACCACCTTTGGGCAGGTGGTTATCGCCGCGCTGATCCAGATTGGTGGTCTCGGCTTTATGACGATGGCTACCTTGATTGCGCTGGTGTTCAAGCGCCGCATTTCCTTGCGGGAGCGCCTGATTTTGAAGGAAGCAATGAACCAGACTTCTGTTGAGGGAATTGTCGGATTGATTCGCAGAGTGTTGCTGTACTCACTGATCATTGAGGGCGTGTGCGCCACGATATTCGCCATTCGCTGGTCCTTTGATATGCCTGTAGGCAGGGCGATTTATTTTGGGATCTGGCATGCGATTTCGATGTTTAACAATGCAGGCTTTGATTTATTTGGTCACTTTCGCAGCCTGACAGGTTATGTATATGATCCGACTGTTAATTTTACAGCTATGTTTCTGATTATTTCGGGTGGCATCGGCTTTGTGGTCATGTCCGATCTGGTGGAATACCGCAAGCGAAAGAGACTGTCCTTGCATACCAAGGTGGTACTCAGCATGACGGCTGCTCTGATTGTAGTCGGCACGCTTGTCATCTTTGTATTTGAGTTTACCAATCCGAAGACACTGGGCTCGCTGGATTGGGGTGGAAAGCTGCTGGGATCTTTATTCCAATCCGTAACACCCCGCACCGCAGGTGCCAATACGTTAGATATCGCTGGCTTGCGGCAGGCTACGCAATTTTTCATCATTATATTGATGTTTATCGGTGCTTCTCCCGGTTCTACGGGAGGCGGGATTAAGACGACAACGTTTGCGTTGCTCATTGGAGCCGTGATTTCGATGCTGCGGGGCAGGGAGGATATTGTGCTGTTCAAATACCGGCTTGCGCAGGGGCGAATTTACAAGGCTTTGACCATTACACTGCTGGGACTGCTGTTTGTCATTGGGGTGACGATGATTTTGTCAGCAACCGAGGATCATCATTTTCTGATGATATTGTTCGAGACGGTGTCTGCATTTGGTACGGTGGGATTGTCTATGGGGCTTACACCTGATTTGACGGTTATAGGCAAGCTGGTCATTACCCTGACGATGTTTGCCGGCAGATTGGGTCCGCTCACACTGGCTTATGCACTGACTCCGAAAAAGGGTAAGGAATTGTATCGTCATCCGGAAGGCAAAATGATTATAGGATAAGGGAGTTTTCGAGTAGATATGAAAACGCAGCAGTTTGTGGTTATTGGTTTGGGACGCTTTGGCTCGAACCTGGCTTTGCAATTGGTGGATATGGGATGCGAAGTGCTTGGCATTGACCAGAATGAGGATATTGTGGATAGTATGAGTGAGCTGTTGACGCATACCGTCGTAGCGGACGCTACAGACGAGGATTCGTTACGATCGCTAGGCATTCGCAATTTCGATTGCGGCATTGTTGCGATTGGAAATGATATTCAGGTTAGCATCCTGGCTGCCATTTTGCTAAAAGAGCTGGGTGTGAGCAAAGTCGTTGCCAAAGCGATTTCTGTGCTGCACGGACGGGCGTTGGAAAAGCTCGGTGTGGACCGGGTCATTTATCCCGAGCGGGATATGGGGATACGGGTTGCGCACCAACTGGTTACGCCTAACTTGCTTGATTATTTGGAGCTGTCCAAGGAATACAGTATTGTGGAACTCAACGTTCCTGCATGTCTGCATGGCAAAACGCTATCTGAGCTGAATGCCCGCACTCGCTTTGGTTGCAGCATCGTGGCGCTTCATACGGCGAACGGTATCCTGATTGCACCCACAGCGATGGATCGGCTAAAAGCGGACGATATTATGGTTATCATCGGCTCCAATGACAATATCGGCCGCTTCGAGGACGAGGTTGTTAACGTGAACGAGGAAGGCTGATCTCCTCTACACCATACGATAGCCCGCAAACGATGCACGTGTCTCGCTGATCCAGCGCCGTGCTGTCGGCCCCAGATCGGTCGTCTCCGAGTAGATAAGGGAGGTGGTGCGCCGTGTCTCCTTCAAATCAGGCAAGTACAGCGCCGTTAGCCCATTATCCCGCAGCAGCTCGCTGCGCAAGTAGGATTTGGGCAGCAATGCGGAAGCCTTGCAGGTCGGCAGCAGGCGCACAATCGCCTCGAACGAGTCAATTTCCATACGGATATCTGGCATGATGCCGCTGCGCTGGAACAGGTCATCGGTCAGACTGCGGTACCAGGTTCCTTTGGAAAAAATAATCATTGGCAATCCTTGCAGGTCTTTCATCGAAGCCGTTCCCATCTTCGTCGTTAATTCATGTCCGATCGGAACGACTAGCTCCAAATGATCGTCAAACAGTGGAATGCAACGCAAGCCGGCCTCATGAATGGCAGACCCGACAATGCCGGCGTCTGCTTTTTTGTCGCGTACAAAAGCGACGATTTCATGGGTTTTGCCTGTGAGTAGCTTCAGCTCGGTTTGGGGATGCTTGCTCATGAAAGCTTCAACAAGAGTGGGCAGTGTCGTTTGGAGTGTCGTCAGACTTGCACCAAGGGTGAGCATACTCTGGGCTTCATTTTTGTGCTGGGACAGCTTTTGTAAAAAGCGAAGCTGGCGCTGCCGCTGCTCCAGTGCGAAGGTATATACAAATCGGCCTGTCGACGTAATTTCGAGTCGTTTGCCCCTCCGATCAAAGAGGTTCACACCCAGATCCTCCTCCAGCTTGGCGATTTTGCGGGACAGGGCGGGCTGGGACAGATTAAGCAGCTTGGAGGCTTTATTCAGGCTGGATTGCTCGACAATGACGGCAAAAGCGTTCAAATCCTCAAACAAATCATCCACTTCCTCTCTATATGCAAAAAAGACATAACAATTAATACGTATATTGCAATTCCATTATAAGCCGAAAAGGAGTAACATGAAAGCGACACAAGATGTTCACACCTTTGTTTTCTCTTTTAAGGAACACCTTGTTGGACATTTCCTGTCGGAAACTGTCATATTATATGTTATATTACTATTGAAAACGCTATTATTGGGAGAAGGGAGCATTACCTAGATGAGAGGATTTTATTCCAGAAAGCTGCACTCGCTTCTTGGCGTCATCCCGCTGGCTCTGTTTTTTGTAGAGCATTTGGTGACCAACTTCACAGCGGTGGAGGGCGGCAAGGAAGGATTCAATCGCAGCGTGGCCTTCCTGAATGGTCTGCCGCTTGTTATTGTGCTTGAAACGTTATTTATTTACTTGCCATTGCTGTTCCATGGAATCTATGGCTTGTATATCGCTTACCAGGCTGATCCGAATGTCAAACGTTTTGGCTATTCGCGTAACTGGCGCTTTCTGTTTCAGCGCATTTCCGGTGTGATTACGTTCGTGTTCATTATCTGGCACGTATACGATACACGTTTTCAGGTGGCTCTGGGTAATGTAACACATGAGGAGCTAGGCGGCGTGATGCATGGCATTGTGACGAATCCAGTCTATTTTATCCTTTATTTAATCAGTGTCGTTTCGGCATCCTTTCACTTTGCTAACGGACTATGGGCATTTATGGTCAGTTGGGGGATTACGGTGGGACCGCGTGCACAAAAAGTGTCCTCCTATATCTGCATGACCTTGTTTGTGGTTGTATCCATCGGCTTCATCGCTTCCCTGTTGGCATTCCGCAGCGCGGAATTCCAGGATACGGCAACCGCCTTGATACAAAGCAGTGTTATTCAACAGCTACTGTAAAAAAAATCAATGCACACTTTACGTGTTTGCAATACATCGTTTGCAGATTCTATTTCTTATGGTAAAAGGGGATTTGTCTAAAATCCTGAAAAAAAGGAGTGAGCAGAAATGGCAGCATCCAACATTATTGTCGTGGGCGGCGGTCTTGCGGGTCTAATGGCTACGATCAAGGCGGCAGAGGCAGGAGTTCACGTTCATTTATTTTCTTTGGTTCCGGTCAAAAGGTCCCACTCCGTTTGTGCTCAAGGCGGCATCAACGGCGCGGTGAATACGAAGGGTGAAGGCGACTCGCCCTGGATTCACTTTGACGATTCGGTCTATGGCGGTGACTTTCTGGCCAATCAGCCTCCGGTAAAAGCGATGTGCGAAGCGGCTCCGGGCATTATCCATCTCATGGACCGCATGGGTGTCATGTTTAACCGGACACCGGAAGGACTCCTGGATTTCCGCCGCTTCGGCGGTACGCAGCATCATCGGACAGCCTTTGCCGGAGCGACGACAGGGCAGCAGCTTCTGTACGCACTTGATGAGCAGGTACGACGCTGGGAATCCGAAGGCTTGGTGACCAAGTATGAAAACTGGGAGTTTTTACAGGCTGTACTGGATGATGAGAGTATCTGTCGCGGCATCTGTGCGCAGGATTTGCGCACGATGGAAGTGAAGACTTTTGCAGCGGATGCGGTTATTTTGGCATCGGGCGGACCTGGCATTATTTTCGGTAAAACCACGAATTCCGTGATTAATACCGGTACGGCTGCCGGGGCGGTATATCAGCAGGGCGTACGCTATGCCAACGGCGAATTTATCCAGATTCATCCGACGGCTATTCCGGGGGATGACAAGCTGCGTCTGATGTCCGAGTCGGCACGGGGAGAGGGCGGCCGTATTTGGACGTACAAGGACGGCAAGCCGTGGTATTTCCTCGAAGAAAAGTATCCGGCTTATGGAAATCTGGTCCCTCGTGACATTGCGACACGTGAAATATTCAGTGTATGCGTCGATGATGGGCTCGGCATTAATGGCGAGAACATGGTGTACCTCGATCTGTCCCATAAGGACCCGAAAGAGCTGGACGTGAAGCTGGGCGGTATTATTGAAATTTATGAAAAATTCGTCGGTGACGATCCGCGTAAAATACCAATGAAAATCTTCCCGGCTGTGCATTATTCGATGGGCGGCATGTGGGTCGATTACAATCAGATGACGAATATTCCGGGGCTGTTTGCTGCCGGAGAATGTGAATTCCAGTATCACGGAGCGAACCGTTTGGGTGCAAACTCGCTGCTGTCAGCTATTTACGGCGGTATGGTGGCTGGACCAAAGGCTGTGGAATACATTAAAGGCTTGAAAAAATCCGCGCAGGATGTAGGTTCCTCCGTGTTCGATGCGGCGGTCAACCAGCAGACGGAGAAGTATGAGCGTATTTTGCATATGGACGGGAAAGAAAATGCCTATGTCCTTCATAAAGAGCTGGGCGAGTGGATGACGAACAACATGACCGTGGTTCGTTATAATGACAAGCTGGAAGCTACGATCCACAAGATCAAGGAGCTGAAGGAGCGTTATTCCAACATTAATATTAATGATGCTTCGCGCTGGAACAATGCGGGTGCGGCGTTCACACGTCAGTTGTGGAATATGATGGAATTGGCTGAGGCCATGACCAAAGGGGCGCTGCTGCGTAACGAAAGCCGTGGAGCCCACTACAAACCGGACTTCCCGGACCGTAACGATGAGGATTTCTTGAAAACAACGATTGCGGACTGGACAACGGAAGGACCGCAAATCTCGTACGAAGCGGTGGACGTTTCGCTGATCAAGCCGCGTATTCGGGATTACTCCAAGAACAAGTAATAAGGAAGATACAGAAGGGAGTGTATGAGATGTCGGAGCAAGCAGTGAAATCGGATAAAACCGTAAAGTTCGTTGTGACCCGTCAGAATGAACCCAATGCGAATCCATATACGGAAGAATTTGAGTTGGCTTATCGACCGGGGATGAATGTAATCAGTGCGTTGATGGAGATTCAGCGTAACCCGGTGGACAGTCATGGTAAAGAGACAGCCCCGGTATGCTGGGAGTCGAACTGCCTGGAGGAAGTGTGCGGAGCCTGCTCCATGGTGATTAACGGCAAGCCGCGTCAGGCCTGTGCCGCGCTTGTGGATAAGCTGGAGCAGCCGATTACCATCGCGCCGATGAGCACATTTCCGGTTGTGCGGGATTTGGTCATCGACCGCAGCCGGATGTTTAACGCGCTCAAGAAGGTCAAAGCATGGATTCCGATTGACGGTACCTACGATCTGGGCCCCGGCCCCAGAATGGCAGAGAAGAAGCGTCAATGGGCGTATGAGCTGTCCAAGTGCATGACCTGCGGTGTCTGCCTGGAGGCTTGCCCGAATGTTAACGAGAAAACGACATTCATTGGACCTGCGGCGATATCTCAGGTTCGTCTGTTCAATAGTCATCCAACTGGGGAAATGAATCAGGAGGAGCGGCTGGATGCGTTGATGACGGACGACGGGCTGGAAGGCTGTGGTAACTCGCAAAACTGCGTACGTTCCTGCCCGAAAGGCATTCCGTTGACAACCTCCATTGCTGAAATGAACAAGCAAACGACCAAGCATATGTTCAAGCGCTGGTTGACCGTATAGCACTAGACAGTGAATGCTTTATACTAAAACAGGCTTTTTTCCTGAACCGGAGAAAGCCTGTTTTTTTGTGCTCAGGACAGATAGGAGTTACCATGGAGGGAGGAGAGTGGGGCAGTAGTTATGGTATAATTATGGTATTGTGTATCGTTTTTGGAGAAAAGGAGGCTGGACAGGTGACTGTACAACCGATGACGCGTCGGCCCGTTACCGGGTCGGATGTGCTGAAAGGATTAAAGGAGCTGGGGGTTCAAAAAGGCATGACGTTGCTTGTGCACTCGTCGATGCGCAGCTTTGGCAGTTTTGTTCCGGGCGGGGCCTCTGCGATTCTTTTGGCATTAACCGATGCGATTGGCCCGGAAGGAACGCTGGTCACGCCGACGCAGTCCCATGATCTGACCGATCCGTCGACATGGATGAACCCGCCTCTGGATGAGTCATGGTGGGAACTTGTACGCGAGGAAATGCCCGCCTATGATCCGGCCTGGACGCTGACCGGAGGGATGGGTATTATTGTGGAAACGTTTCGTGGCCTGCCGAGAACACTGCGCAGTGGACACCCGCATGTTTCGTTTGCGGCCCGTGGACCTGCGGCCTCACGCTTGCTGGAAGGGCATGAGCTTGATTTCGGGCTGGGTGAACATTCGCCACTGGCGAAGCTATATGAGACAGACGCCTATGTGCTGTTGCTGGGCTGCGGACATGACAGCAACACGTCCTTTCATTTGGCGGAATACCGTACGGCGTACAATGGACGTGAAGAAACGACCCATCAGGCCCCGATGATGGTGAACGGGGAGAGGGCATGGGTATCTTTTCAGAATTTTAATATATCCTCGGATGATTTTGACAAGCTGGGCCTTGATTTTGAGCGGGATCGTCCCACAACCTTTACGCGGGTGAACATCGGGGATGCATCGTGTTTTTTAGCGAGGCAGCGTGATTTGGTAGACTATGCAGAACGATGGTTAGCCACCAACCGCTAGAGGGCTAAAAGCATGAGATATTTGAACCATGAGATATCTAAACTGTACAATAGTTGAATAGATAGCAAGGAGGCACGCATATGGAGAAGACGCCGCAAACCCGCCGCGAGAGTCAGGATGGCCCACACGATGAGGCCGCTATCCCTCCCGGTTCTTCGCGGCGTTCCATTTCAAATGAGCCAGCCAATCCTTCGCGCCGCCGTTTTTTGAAAAAAGCCGCTTTAGCGACAGCCGGAACCGCGCTTTTAACCGGAGGATACGCTTCCTTATGGGAGCCTAATCATTTGGAGATTACACGTTTTACGCTATCTTTGCCCCGTCTGCCGTCGGCTTTTGACGGTATCAGAGTCGTGCATTTTAGTGATGTACACTTGGGCTTTCACATGGATGAGCAGGACCTGCGGGAGCTTGCCGACCGGATTGCAGGACTGGAACCGGATTTGCTTTGTTTTACAGGTGATATTGTAGATGATTATGCCGTATCTATGAAAGCCGCTGTTCCGGTCATGGCTTCGATGCACGCCACACTCGGTAAATTCGCCATTCTCGGCAATCACGATTATAGAGGTTTACCAGCCGGGGTACAGGAGCTATATCCAAAAACCGGGTTTACGTTGCTGAGAAATGAACACGCGATTATAGAGCGAGCCGGGCAGCGTGTGGCGATTGTTGGGTTAGAGGATGACATTATGGGCAAACCCAATCCGCGGCGTGCCATACACGGACTGTCTGATGAAATGTGCAAGCTGCTGCTTATGCATGAGCCGGATTATGCGGATGTGGCGGCGCGAATGTCCTTTGATCTTCAACTGTCGGGACATACGCATGGAGGACAGGTGCGCTTGCCTGTCATTGGAGCGCCGATGCCGCCTCCGGGTGGACGCAAGTACATTCAGGGATTATTTCATGTGGGGAGCGACAGGATGCCGCTGTATGTCAGCAGGGGCATTGGCATGACCCATCTGCCGATTCGTGTGCTATGCAGGCCAGAGCTGAGTGTCATTACACTGAAATCCGGTCAATAGGCTATTATATATTTACTTTCAACAGTATGGGCTTGTAACTACATAAAAAGGGTTTAGTGTAGTATGTAGCTGTTTCGGACAAAGGAGTGATATTCAGATGAATCGTATTGCTGTCATTTCAGATATACATGGCAATTGGCCTGCCTGCGAGGCGGTGCTGGAGGATATTGCTTCCCGAGGAATTAGTCGTGTGTTTTGTTTGGGGGATCTGGTCGGCAAAGGGCCTAGCCCTTGCGAGGTTCTGGAGGCTGTCCGTCAACGTTGCGAGGTGGTCGTGCGGGGCAATTGGGATGAGCTGGTTAGCATTACGGATGATCTCAATTTTAGCTGGCAAGCCGAGCGCTTGGGCACAGAACGGCTACAATATTTGGCACAGTTGCCGTTTCATTATGATTTCAGGATGAGCGGACGCCGTATCCGGCTGGTGCATGCTTCGCCGCAAAGTGTATATCATCGCGTGCAGCCATGGGATGAACTGGAGAAAAGACTCGCCATGTTCGACCCGTTGGCTGAGGAAAATGGCAAAACCGCTTTTACTCCGGATGTTGTAGGGTATGGAGATGTGCATAATGCCTTTATTCAGCATTTCCAGGGCAAGACGCTTTTTAATGTCGGCAGTGTGGGGAATCCGCTGGATGTAACGCAGGCTTCTTACTGCATTTTGGAGGGAAACCTGGGAGAAGATACGCCTGCACCTTTTTCCATTCAATTTGTACGTGTGCCTTACGATATAGAACTGGCGGTAAAACAGGCAGAGGAAGCCGGCGTACCTTCTTTGCCGTATTATATCCGTGAGCTGCGCACAGGCATTTACCGGGGAATTCAGGACCTGGATTGATTGTGCAATCTATTTGCTGCAAAAAGCCAATCCATCCGCAGGAGGGATCATTGTGCTGACCAGAGAAATGCTTCGTTCAGGGCTGCCGGAGCTTTACACCGACCGTGTCCGGTTGCGCCAGCTACAAGCGGGGGATTACCCCGCGCTGGAACGGATGCTGTCGGATCCATTGGTTATCCGGTATGTGAACCGGATTCGCAAGCCAGTCGATGCGCGGATGCGGCGTCTGGTAGCGCAAATCAGAGTAGCTGCAGATTCTCTGGATTCCCTGCATTTTGCGGTGGAATGGCATGGGGGAAATACAGCAGCAAACAACGAACCCGGCCAACTCAACGAACTCCATGAACATAATGAACGCAGCCACTCGCCGCTGCTGGGTATCGCTTCTTTTCAGCAATGGAATGAAAAAGCGGGTGAGGCGCAGCTAGGCTATATTTTGGACCGTCCCTTCTGGGGACAGGGGCTGGCTACAGAGATCGTGGAGGAAATGCTGAGATTTGGTTTTGGTGCTTTAAAGCTCAAGCGGATCGAAGGTCGTTGCCAAGAGGATAATCAGGCTTCCGTGCGTGTGCTGATCAAAAATAAGTTGCGCCTGCTGCGCACAATCAGTGCCTATGATCATTCAGGAGAAGTGCCGAGTGTATTGGTGTTCTCGATTACCCAAGGGGATTATGCGTAGAAACGGTAGTGGAATATTTTGTTACAGAGATGAAATATAACTGCAAAACAACTCTAACACAGGACGGGTACAATACAGACATGACCCCCTTTTGAATAATATATGTTGCTGGGACCCGATGATTCGGGTCCTCTTTTTTTGTCTTGTTTTTATTGTAGCTACGTGCGATTTACAAGTTACTATTATGATTCATAGGTACGGTTCAGGTCGCTTATCAGCTCAGGAAGCCATTCGGTCAGGGAAAGAAAGGAGTACCCCTCTGATCGGGCTTTAGTTGTATCCATGTACCACGATTGTGTAATACCAAATGGAGACATATGCTCGTCGGCTGTTTTTTCTTGAATCACGGCCTGTTTTCCAGTTACCTGTTCAATGGTGGAAATGAGTTCTCCAATCTTCACAGTACCGTCCGAGCAAGCATTTACGGGTCCTGTCAAATGAGATTGACCAAGCCAAAGCAGAAAATCTGCGGCTTCGTCAGAACGGATAAACGAGATGTGCGCTGCCGGATTCGGTATGCCGATTTTTATTCCATCACGAACATGCTCAATATGAAAATGAAGTCTTCTCGTATAATCATCTGTTCCTAATACAATCGGAAAACGAACAGCGGCAACCGGGAACGTAGCTTGTTGCATGAAAACCGCTTCTGCCTGCCGTTTAGCCTCCTGATATGTAAAATCGTCCTTGCCGCCTTTGCGAACCGGGTAAGCCTGGGGGGCGAAGACACTCTCGGTCAGCACTTCCGGACTTGGATCATAAACGGATAGACTGGAGGTCAGAATATACCGTTTGGCTTTAGCATCAAAAATGCGGCACGCTTCTCTGGCTTCATCTGGAGAAAAGCGAATATTATCGTAGACAACATCCCAAACCTGCTCACCTACCGCCTCAGCCAGCGCTTCCGCATCGTTACGATCTGCAATAATCCGCTGAACGCGCTCACCGAACGAATCGCTTGTTTGACCTCTCGTGAGGATCGTAACGTTATTCTCGGAAGCCTCCAAGAGACGTTCTACCAGCCTTTTGCCAAAAAAGCGCGTTCCACCCAATACAAGTATCTTTCTCATTTGTTAATCACTCCTTATGGACTTGTTCTCATTATATTAAGGTAGACGAAAACAAGGATGCAAAGGATACGATGCGATAAATAGATAAGTACATACTACTTACAAAAAAATGCTTAATATCACTTAACAAATCGTGCAATAATGCTTATAATTGATTTATGGAGGTGATACTTATTTATCAAGAAGAAAGGTTAGTGAAAATTCTTGAGAGGCTTCAGGAAGAAAAGATGATTTCGAATCAGGAGATATGCAATATGCTCGGTATTTCCAGAGACACTGCCCGGCGGGATTTCATTAAATTAGTGGATGAAGGTGCTGCGATACGAACCCATGGGGGTATTGCTTTACCTCAGTTTAAAGACAAAATAAAAGCATATAAGGAAAGAGTCCATGCTTCTTCTGAAGATAAATATAAAATTGGAAAAATAGCTGCCTCTTATATCAACAAAGGTGACCTTTGTTTTTTGGACGTCTCAACGACAGTAAAATTTCTTTGTGATCATCTCAATACAAGCTCTACAGTTTATACTCATTCCCTTGATAATGCAGAAGCACTATCTAACAACAATGAGGTCGATATATGCCTGCTGGGTGGAAAGTTTAATCCTGAAAATCGCTTTTTTTTCGATGTTAATGTGGCATCTCAGTTAAATGATATTTACTTTGATAAAGTTTTTCTTGGTGCAGCTGGTATTTTAAAGGATGGCATCTATTTTTCGAATTTTGAAGATGCGGTCATCAAAGATTTAGTAGCAAAACGATCAAAAGAGGTTATTCTGTTGGCGGATTCACGGAAATTTAATCAAATCAGCTCCTATAAGGGTGTTAATTTTAGTGATATTGACATGATCATTACAAATGAAAAGCCACCAGATAGCTTTAGAAGGAATTTTGAGGAAAATAACATTGAGATCAGACTTATTAATGAAGGGAAGGCAGTTAAAGATTACTTCGAGGGGGGCTAATATGACAAAGATAAAAGCAGTTTTCAGTGACATAGACGGGACTTTAATTAATTCAAATCATGTGATAACCGAGAAAACAAAGCTTGCAGTCCAAAAAGCAACAAACCTGGGTGTACCATTTGTCCTTGTTTCTGCTAGAATGCCAAGTGGAATCTTGCCACTCCAAAAAGAATTGGAAATCGATTCACCCATTATTTGCTACAGTGGTTCTCTGGTAATAGACTGTAGGAGTAATACCACTATTTTCAGCAAAGGCTTGCCTCAAGAGAATGTTATTGGCATTTATGAGGCTGTAAAAAGCAAATTCTCAAACATTCATATTAACATCTACAGCCATGATCAATGGATTGTTGAAAATCCACAAAACGAATGGATTGTTCAAGAGCAAGATATCACAGGGGCTCAGCCTACTCAGGCGAATCTTAAAACCTTCATAAACACAAACCCTGAAATGCATAAAATTCTCTGTATGGGTCCGTCTGAAGAAATCGAAGAGCTTGAAGAAGTATTAAAGAAAGACAACGCCGTTCTAACCATCTACAAATCAAAAGACACTTATCTGGAAATTATGTCTGGAGATGCATCTAAATCTAAAGCAATCCAGCAGATAATCAGCCGTTATGGTTTTAAAAAGGAAGAAATCATGGCAATCGGTGACAATTTCAATGATATTGATATGCTGAAATTCGCTGGGCTGGGCATCGCAATGGGGAATGCGCCTGACGAAGTTAAAAAGTATGCGAACCAAGTGACCTCCAGCAATGATGAAGAAGGATTAAGTTTGAGTTTAGAAGAGAACGTCATCAGCTAAAGGCGTTCGCCTTTGCAATGGGATTCTACCCTTTAAAGGGGTTATACCATCCTGAGAATCCCGTTGCAACAGCGATCGTAAAATCAAATCATTCGCGTAGCGGTGGATCACCATCGAAGGCTGTTACTCCCCGAGCAGCTTCAAAAAGTTGGCTGGCACCGTAAATTGCTGATTATTAATGATAATCTTCCGAAGCTCTTCAATAGAGTCGTCTTCACCTTGGGCGTCTTTAATCTCCTTGATTTCACGGTGGAGACGTTCCATTTGGAGGTCAAGCGCATTGGCTGAATCTGCCGCATTTTTTAATTCGCGTGTCAGGCTTTCAGGTACGGACTGGTTGTATTTATAAAAGATTTTATGCTCCAAACTGGCCCAGAAATCCATCGCAATGGTCCGAATTTGTACCTCCACGCAGACCAGCTCCTGACAGTCGGACATGAACACAGGAACCTGGATCAGCAAATGCAGACTTTGGTAGCCGTTTGGTTTGGGATTTTTGATGTAATCCTTGACCTCCAGCACCTTCAAATCACTTTGTCTCTGTAACATGTCACTTACATCATAAATGTCCGAAATAAAAGAGCAGGTAATGCGTAGCCCCGCGATATCCTTAATGTGATCCTTGACGGCAGCAAGGGAAAGCTCGCTATTTTTACGAAACATTTTGTTCATGATGCTCTCAGGGGATTTGAGGCGCGATTTGGTATGCTCAATAGGGCTATAATCGTGCAACGCCTGAAATTCCTGCTTTAGTATTTCAATCTTGGTTTCCATCTCGTCGAGCGCAAATTTATAGATCAGCATAAAACGCGTGATATCGTGCTTTAGCTTTTTGATCTTGTCCATCGGGTCTTCCGGATACATATGTAATTCTCCTCACACATAGATGTCGTTTATTTAAAATAATGGAGCCGTACGGTTTAAGGTGGTTGGCAGCGGAGCGACAAATCCCACCCTAAACAAATTTTAAAACGGTACTGGAATTTTACGTTTTTGTTTAAAATAAACCCATTCGCGGAAGCCAATACCCTTCAGCATCGCCTTCACTTCGTCCCAATCATCGCCTACCCGAGCAGGTTTATGGGCATCTGAACCAAAAGTGACCTCTACGCCAAAATGATGCGCTCTTTCTAAAATAGGAACGGACGGGTACCATCCGCCACTGAGCTTGGTTTTACCTGAAGTGTTAATTTCAATCGCTACACCGGATTCTGCAATCACTTTCAAGGTTTCATCAATCGCTTCATCGGCAGGAATATCTGAGAAAGCCGGGAAATTCCCCTTCATCGCGTCGATATGACCCAAAATCTGAAACATACCGCTCCGCGCAGATTCCTGAATGAGCGCATAGTAAGCTTGTTTGACCTCGATTTTGCGTGCATCACTTACGTCATTCCAACGACTGCGATTAAAAATGCTGTCTCCCTCAACGTTGTGGATCGAACCAATGAGGTAGTCGAACGGATAAGGGGCCAGGGTGGAACGGTACAGTTCTGCAAAATCAGGAAAATAATCTGTTTCCAATCCGAGCAGCACGTCAATACGGCCTTCGTATTCCTTCTGTAGCTGCTGTACCTCTTCTACGTACTGGGCAAGCTGTGATTTCGCCATATAAATTTTCGGAAAAGCCTGATCCTGCTCGCTGCATAAGAAGGGGGAGTGGTCTGAAATACCAATTGCCTGTAAACCGGACTGAATGCCTGCTTCGATATAGTCCCGAATATTGCCGTCTGCATGACCGCAGCGGAAATGATGGGTGTGCAGATCAAATTTCATAGGATGTCGTCCTCTCGTATTTAAGGTTTGTATTTCGTATGGTGTTCCTAGCGGAGTGCGCTATTCAGAACTAATAAAATTGGTTTCCGGCATACCTTTTAGATCGCTTAGAAACTGCTGCATGGCGGAGTTCAGATATCGGCCGGATTTATAAATGACTCCCACCGGATGGCTAACCTCCAGCTCGGTAATCTGGATCATTTTCAATGTACCCGCACGTAGCTCGGGAGTGACCGACAGCCTGGATATAATGGCAGCGCCCAGATTGATCTCGACCATCCGTTTGACTTCCTCGCTGCTGGACAATTCGATCACGACATGAGGCACAATTTGGTGTTTTTTAAATACATCGTCCACGAATTTTCGTCCTACCGTATCGGGTGAGAGCAGAATAAGTGGAATTTCCCGAAGGGCTTCAATGGTAGCATGCGGTTGGGAGGCCAGCGGATGAGTAGGCGATACGACAAGCTCAAAGGAATCGTAATACAAAATCGAAGTGCTCAAATTTGGATTACGTTCGATCAAGTAACCGATGCCAACATCAATAAGCCCGTTTTCCACCTGTTGATAAATCATGGAGGAAGCCATGGATTGAATGGAGGTTTTGATGAGCGGGAATTGATCCTGAAAGTAGGAAAGTACACGCGGTAAAATTTGAATGGCGATGGACGTCGTAGTGCCCAGCGCAATATGACCCTGCGGCGTTTCGTTCAGATCGTACAATTTTTGCCGCAGTTCCTCGACAACACTCAAGATCCGCTCTGCATGTTCCAAAAAAACAGCCCCTCGGTCGGTCAGGGTGACGGGTTGGTTGCGGTCGATCAGAATGGTCTTGAACTCATCCTCCAGACTTTTGATTTGGGCGGATACCGCCGGCTGCGTCAAATTGAGAAGTTCTCCGGCTTTGCGGAAGCTCATCGTTTTGGAAATCATGATAAGTGTTTCAAGTTGACTGATGTTCATGAAGTTCCTCCTCTCTTTTCTTAATTCTGTCGCAGCAGTACAGCCTGAGGATTTTTCACAAATCCACCTGTGCATATGTAAAACCATCGTTATGCTTATTTCATTAAATTATAGGTTATTCGAGCGGGAAGGGCAATGAATCGAAGCAGAACACCGTGAAGTATGGTATATTGGAAAATAAAGACTAAAGTCCTGCTATACATCAAAAGTAACCCATTTGAATTCGATGGAAAGCGATGAAATAGGACATTATTCACATTTTTTGTGATTCGGCTATAAAAAATTGCTGGATAGCTGTCGATAAGTGATAGAGAGAGTATTTTACTGAAGATTGATTCGTTATGCATCATTTTGAAAAATAAAATTCTAATTAAAATGGGACTTTTGTTGTGTGTCTAAAAGCCCATCGTAAAGGGGCGCAATGATCGTGAAGGCAGAAGTGATAAATCCTTTTTTGGAGTCAGCGCGGCGGGTCATTGAACAATTGATCCAAATCTCTCCCTCACCCGGCGATCTCGGTGTGAAAAATGTCGAGCTGGTAGACGACCATATTTGGATTATGATCGGGATGACCGGACAGCTTAGCGGAAATATTGTGTTCGGCCTGAATGAACAGGTAGCGTTGCGCATGGTTTCGGCGATGATGGGCGGATTCGTTTTGACTGAAATTGATGAGATGGGCAAAAGCGCCATTTCGGAATTGGGCAATATGATCAGCGGTAATGCCAGCACGATTTTGTCCAATCAGGGGATTGTAGTCGACATTACGCCTCCGCAGGTCATGAAGTCGGAAAACTTGACCTCTTTCGTACCTCAGCGTGCCCTTTATATTCCGCTTACAATGGAAGGGATTGGTGAGCTGGATATTCAGGTGATGATCTCTTAATATTAAAGAAGCAGGTTTCTTTAATATGGAGGGATGGCCATGAGTACATTGCAAAACAAGGTGGTTGTCATTACAGGGGCATCCAGTGGAATTGGCGCCCTTTGCGCACGGTTGCTGAGCGAAAAGGGCGCGATTCCTATTTTGACAGCGCGTTCGCAGGAACGTCTGGAGCAAGTGTCGGCGGGAATTAGCGGCAGGCATGAGCTGATCCCTCTGGATGTCACTCGCCAGGAGCAGGTAGAGGCTGTGGCTGCACGGGTGATGGAGCAGTACGGACGGGTCGATATTTTGCTCAACAACGCAGGTTACGGGAAGTTTGAGTGTTTTCATGAGACAGACCTGACAGAGTTTGAACAAATGATGGATGTGAACTATATGGGCGCTGTCCGTTGTATCAAGGCATTTCTGCCGCAAATGACAGCAAGAGGTACGGGACAGATCGTCAATGTGGCATCCATGGCCGGCAAAATCGGGACAGCCAAATCGTCCTCCTACACAGCAACGAAGCATGCGCTGCTAGGGTTCAGCAATGCGCTTCGGCAGGAGCTGCGCGGGAGCGGAGTTACGGTAACGACGATTAATCCCGGACCGATCGACACGCCATTTTTTGACCTCGCTGATCCTTCAGGCGGATATGTCCGTAACGTAGGCTGGTTTATGCTAAAGCCGGACAAGGTCGCGCAGCACATCGTGAGAGCGATGGAGCTTCGCAAGGAGGAGGTTAATCTGCCACAGTGGATATCTCCTTTTCTCAAGCTGTATCAGCTTGCTCCCAGACTGACCGACAGACTGGGTCATGGTGTGATGAACAAAAAATAAAGGATGTCCCGCAAACCATGTGATGGTGGAGGGACATCTTTTTTTTGTTATTTCGTAGCAAAGGAGGGCGGGACTAAATATCTGCATTTGGTTGCAGGGCTGTTTTCGCATATAATGGAGAGTAACGAATTTACGTATAGGGGTTGGACCTTTTCATGACATTGAATTTTGAATCGCTCGGCATTGAACAAGACCTGTTGACCAAGCTGGCTGAGCATGAGATTACGCAGCCTTCGCCGGTTCAGGCGCAGGCTATACCAGAAATGATGAAGGGCAGGCATGTATTGGCTCGTTCGCAGACCGGCACAGGGAAGACGCTGGCTTATTTGCTGCCATTACTACAAGCCATTGATCCACAGAAAAAGGCTACACAAAAGCTGATCCTGGCTCCCAGTCAGGAGCTGGCGATGCAAATTGTACGCGAAGGTCAGCGTTATGGGGAGCATCGCGGCATCCGTGTGCTCGGCCTGATCGGTGGAGCGGCAGTCAAGCGCCAGATCGAGAAGCTGAAGGACCATCCGCAGCTTGTGGTCGGCACACCGGGACGTGTACGGGAACTCATCGCTTCCAAGAAGCTGAAAATGCACAACATTACAACCATCGTCATCGACGAGGTGGATCAGATGTTCCAGCTCGGCGGAGCAGGCGATGTCACGAACATCCTGGGCACCGCCCAGCGTGACCGTCAGTTAGTATTTCTGTCCGCAACGCTGAACGACGAAATTCAAGCGCTGGCCAAGCGGGAAATGAAGGATTACGTGGAAATTGGGATTGATCCCGACCAGAAGACGGCCAGCGGTCTGGAGCACTATTACTTTGTATCCGAAGAACGGGATAAGGTGGACATGCTGCGCCGACTGGTGCGTCATTTTAATCCGAGAAAAGCGCTAGTGTTCGTCAATACCACCAATGCTATCGGGGAAATTGAGGCCAAGCTCAAGCATATGGGACTGACTACAGCATCCCTGTACGGTGATGCGGACAAAGTTACACGTACCAACGTGCTGGCCCAGTTTCGTGCGGACAAGCTCAAGGTGCTGATTGCTTCCGATGTGGCAGCCCGTGGTCTGGATATTGAGGGACTGGAAATGGTGATCCATTTTGATCCGGCTACGGACAGTCAGGCTTATGTTCACCGTGCGGGACGGACCGGACGAATGGGGCGCAAAGGATTGGTTGCGTCGGTTGTTACCGACCGCGAAACATTCATCATGCGTAAGTTTTCCCGTGAACTGGGCATCGACATTGCAGAGCGTGCGTTGCACGGAGGGCGGGTTGTCGTGCCGCGTCCGGTGGATGCCAAGCGTGCGCCTGTAAGGCCATCCGAAGCCAGAGCCACTTCCGACGGAGCAGCCACGGAAAGCCGCAAGGCACCTGCCCGCGGTGAGAACAGTCGTCCTGGCAGAACTACAGCAAATGGCTCGGCTCCAGGTAAGGGCAAAGGAGCAGCTTTGTCCAAAGCAGGGAAAGCGCAGCGCGAGCGTGATCGTAAAAACAAGGGAGCACCAAGATGGCTGAAGGAAAAAGGGTCAAAACCGAACGGATAAGTGAGAAGAGGGGGAGCCATGGAACAACAGCCTGTATTGCAAATTAATGGACTGACAGGCGGATACAGCGCCAAGCGTCCGGTGCTGCACCAGATTTCTCTGGATGTAAAGCCGGGCGAAATGGTGGGGCTGATCGGTCTGAACGGAGCCGGGAAAAGTACGACGATGAAGCATATTTTGGGACTGATGACACCGCAGGCGGGAGAAATCCGCGTGCAGGGACATAAGCAGGCGGAAAATCCCGAGCAGTATCAGGGAGCCATTGCTTTTGTACCCGAGTCTCCAGAGCTGTATCCCGAAATGACCGTGATGGAGCATATGGAATTCACCGCCAGAGCGTATGGAGTCAGTGAAGCTGATTTCCGCACCCGCAGTGACCAAATGCTGGACTTGTTCCGTATGCGGGATAAGAGCGGAAGCATGTCGATGCATCTCTCCAAAGGGATGCGCCAGAAAGTGATGATTATGTGCGCATTTTTGGCGGGACCGCCGCTATATGTCATTGATGAGCCATTTTTGGGTCTGGACCCGCTCGGTATTCGTTCCCTGCTTGATTTTATGCTGGAAATGAAGCGCTCGGGCTCGTCCATTTTGCTCAGTTCTCATATTTTGTCCACGATTGAAAATTATTGTGATCGTTTTATTGTGCTTCATCAGGGTGCCATCATTGCACAGGGTACGCTGGACGAAGTGACAGCACAGGCGGGTAAGCCGGGCATGCCGCTGGAAGATGCATTTTATGAGCTGGTACAGGGCAGGGAATGAGCATGGATTTGCAACGCTTGCATAAAGAAAGACGTGTTGCGTTCTGGGGACAAGTGCTGCCTTATCTCGGCTATGTCATTCAGAGCGGCCTGGCGGTCGTCTTTGGCTTTGCGCTGATTGCCTTTGCCGCGTGGTATACGTCGCTGATTATGCATATCCCGCCGGATTTGCCCATCCGCTGGATTATGCTCATTGTAGCCGTTCCGGTCGCTCATGTAAGCTTCCGTACGTATTTGAATGAAGCCGATATCGTCTTCCTGCGCCCGCAGGAGCATGCGATGCACCAATATTTTAAGTCCAGCCGTATCCGTGGCGTAGTGTATAAAATATTCGGCCTGCTGTTGCTGCTAGTGATCGCGTGGCCACTGTATATCCGCAGCGATACTGCGCCTAAGCCACTGCTGCTGACCATACTGCTGTTCGTGCTGCTGAAGCTGCTGTTCAGCTATGGCGGCTGGCAGGAGCTGCGCATGGTATCGCGCGGCGCAAGTATGGGGTATCGTCTGCTTCGCTGGATGCTGGCAGTGCTGCTGGTAGCCGCATGGCTGTGGCAGCCTCCGCTGCGCAGCTTGCCGTTTATCGTGCTGGTGGGTGTGGTGTACATGCTTGTCCTGCGTTTTCCGGTCAAGCTGCTGGTGGCATGGGAAAACCTGATCCGTACAGAAGGCATTCAGGCTGCCCGTGTGATGCGTACTTTGGGCTGGTTTGTAGATGTGCCGGCCCTTACGCAGAGAGTGACTCCGCGTCGCTGGTTGTCCTGGTTGGGTGGTAACATACCGTGGGACAAAAGGGGAGCTTATCGTTACCTGCTGTTCAAAACTTTTGTGCGCACAGAGCCTGTGGGGATGGTGATAAGACTGGGTATCCTCGGCCTGTTGATTATATGGATCACGCATACGAGCTGGATCGGTATCGCTGTGTATTTATTTTTTATATTCCTGATCGGCGTGCAGATTACTTCGCTAAGGCAGTACCACAAGGATTCGCTATGGCTTCAGCTCTATCCGCTTCCTGCTCATACCCGTCGTGCGTCTTTTCTGGACTTTGTTGTCCGGCTGCTGTTGCCGATTGCGGTCGTCCTGTGGCTTCCTTTTATGTTGAGAGGAACTGAAGGGCTGATTTCCACGCTGCTTACGCTGGCCGGTGGAGTGCTGGTGGTATACCTGGTACGAGGCGCTCAGGCGAAAAAATGGCGTCTGGACGGTCAAGATGAGGAAGAAGTTTGATCCTGTGTGTATAAAGTAAAAACAAAGGCTATTCCGTAAGCAGCAAGCGCTGTTTGCAGAATAGCCTTTTTGCGTGGGTACTGCTATGGGTCAGCCGTGGGCGCAGATGTCATTCTGCTTAAATAAAAATTGTTTTGCTGATGATTACTAACAAAATGAACAGTACCAGAATCGTTCCTGTGCTTGTGAATGCGCCGAAACCACCGTAACCGCCTCTTGTTTCTTCTGCTCCCATGCTCGTTCTCCTCTCGGTCATTGTGATGTAGGATACACCGTATATTATGAAGCGGGTTTTCGGATTGCGTGGGCCAATGTGGAGGTGGATTGCCGGAGCGCCTTGTTTTTTTCAGCGGATATGGGGGAATAGAGAGGAAAAGCCACGTTTTGTCGAGAATAGAAGAAGTATATAATCATTATTACTTGGAAAGTGGGAACGACGAGATGCTGGCAGACAAGCTGCTCGTGAATATATTTCTGGTTTTTGTACCCTTGCTGGTGTACAGCGCTTTATCGGATTATCGACATATGAAACAGACCCCATTGCTCATGGGAGGGGTGCTGGGTATCTCTTCTGTGCTTTGTCTTATTTTCTCGTATAGCTGGTACGGCTTGTTTTGGGATCTCCGATATGTTCCGCTGATCCTCTCCGTTTTATATTTTGGTCCCGGAGCAGGACTGGTGAATATAACACTCATGATGATGGCCCGCATTTATGTTGGACCTGATTCCATCGGGGTGGGGCTGATTAGCATGCTGTTATGTTATCTCGTACCTCTCTTGGTGAGAAAAAAATTTATGCATCTCAAAGGCATGCTGGCCCGGGTGTTGATAAACTTGCTCATGAGTGTGTGGATGAATGTGATCATGCTGGTTATTCTTATGATGCATTCCTGGGCCAACGGCAGACTGGATGAAGTCGAGCTGATCAAGGGGGTTCTTTGGTTTGCTATAATTCAATTTCTAAATATCGGAGCTGCCTCTTGCTGGATGGAGTTTAGTCTCGAACGGGAAGAGATGAGAAAAAAGATCAAATATGCTGAACGTCTCAATACGTTAGGGGAACTGGCCGCTTCCATGGCTCACGAAGTTCGTAATCCGTTGACGGTCGTAAAAGGGTTCCTGCAAATGGCCCAGTCAGGGCTGGAAGGAAAAAACCGCAGATATATGGCGTTGGCGCTGGCGGAGGTGGATCGGGCTGAAAGAATCATTAGCGACTATTTGAATTTATCCAAGCCGCAGATTGGGAAGACGGAGCTGATGGATCTGTCCGGTATGGTTCAACAGATTGTTCTGCTCCTGAAACCGATGGCGGCCAAGCAAGGCGTAAGAATGCAGACGGAGCTGAGGAATGAAATATATCTACATACGGATCGTAATCAACTGTTGCAGGCGCTAATTCATATCACGAAAAATGCGATTGAGGCTGCGGAAGATGGAGGCAAGGTATACATAAAGCTGGCAGTTCAGGAAGAGAAGGCATGTCTGAATATCAAGGATACTGGAAAAGGCATGAGCCCGGAACATCTGGAACGGGTAGGCACTTTGTTTTTTTCGACCAAAGAAGTAGGGACAGGGCTGGGAACAGCAGTCTCTTTTCGCATGATTGAAGCGATGAACGGCAGTATACGGTATGAGAGCGAGCCGGGAGCGGGTACGGAGGTTATCATTTTGCTGCCGATGGCACAACAATCTTTGCTGGCTGCCGAGGGATAAGTGCTTCGAGTTGTGAATGAATCGTTCAACAGGGGATATAAAAAAACGGTATGCCGCAACATCCGGCACACCGCTTAATCCAGCTATAAGTCTAACCAGTTAATACCGACCGATTAGATTAGGCGTTCAATAAGTCTTGCACACCACGATAAACAATGTCGTACAAGTCTTCCAGATATTCTTCCTCGATACAGGAGAATGCGATACGGAGATCATGCTCACCTAGTGCAATCGTTCCCACCCCATATTGCTCCAGCAGATGTGTGCGCAGTTGTTCGGCGGACAAGCCGTTCAGCTTGAGACACATGAAATAACCCGAGTTGAAAGGATAGTAACTCCATACATCTCCGTATTTTCCGCTATCAAGTAACGCCTTGACCTTGTTGGCCCGGCCTTTCATGATTTGGAACTTTTCTTCCTTCTGTTGCTGAAAATCCGGTGATTTGAGAGCATCCAGTACGAAGGTTTGCGACGGGTGAGGGCCGCTGGAAATTGTTGCCCGAATGATTCCCAATGTTTTTTGCTCCAGTGCGCTCAGTACATCCTGATGTTCCGAAGCAAAGGTAATAAATCCGACACGGAAGCCCCACACGAATTCTTCTTTGGTAGCTCCGTCAATTTTGACTGGTAAAATTCTTGGATGAAGTCCAGCCAACTGGCCGAATAGCGATTCATGCAGCGAATCCTCGAAGAACAGGCCAAAATAAGCGTCATCCGTCACAACTACAACATTGATGCCTGCTTCTGCTGCTTCCTGAATGGCAGCAACAATCGCTTTGCCCTCTTCGATTCCCGGTGTATAGCCAGTCGGGTTGTTCGGGAAGTTCAGCACAACGATGGCTTTGCCGTATTCCTTCTGCGCCAGCAGCGCTTCACGTAACCCCTCACTATTAAAACGTTGGTCCTCTGTGAACAACGGGAAATTCACCAATCGTCCATGACGGCGAATACCGAAGGTCAGCTCATAATTTTCCCAGTTTTTGTCCGGATAAATGACAGCATCCCCTTCATCCGTAAACAGGTCGGCAACGATGCTCAAACCATGAGTCAGCGCGTTCGTAACCACAGGTAGGCCGTAGCTTTTTCCAGCGAGCGACGGGTTTTCCTTCAGCATTTTTTCCCGCCATACACTACGCAGTTCGGGCTTGCCCGCAGGAGGCGCATAAGGGTACAGGTCCTTGGGGCTGTATGCAGACAGCTTCTCCTGAATGACCTCCAAATGCATAGGACCGCTACCCTCGGTAGCAATACCAATTGTAGCGTTGTACTTTTTAGCAAGTTTCCCCGCCTCAGCGGATTGACTTAAAATCCCTTCTTTTGGGAAATAAATCTCTTTACCTAAAAGAGAAAGCATTTCATATACATGCTCGTTGCCTGCCTGAATGTTGCGGTTTAACTGCGCTGCCAGTGGATTCATTCCGGTTTCATCCTTCCAAGTCATTTTGATTACATATTATAGCATTACACACGGTAAGCGTCACGCAAAAGCGTCAACGAAGCTTTCCTGACCTGCTGGAGCATGAATCCACGGGGAGGGAAGGCTTTATTTTTTGCGTAATGGCAGTTCTGCGCTTATATTATAATTTAACGGGATATGGGACAACGAAAGAATAGCATAAGGAGGTGCAGATTTTGCTGGATACGTCTGCGGCATCGTTTATCCTGTTGCCTGCCTTTGCCAAAATTGTGTGTGAGCCGGGCTGGAAATGGCAGGTACGCGAAAGACCGATGCCAAACTACGATTTATTTTATGTATGGAGCGGTGAAGGAACGGTTGTATTGAACGGGGAGTCTTATTCGGTAAGCAAAGGAAGCTGCTTCCTGTTCAAGCCGGGGGATGATACCCGGGCCACGCATAACCCGCAAAAACCGCTCATACTTACCTATATTCATTTTGATCTAACCGAGCCGCCGAAGATCATCCCTGCCAGCTATCGTATGTTGGAGGAAACGGTAGAGGTGGAGCATATGCTTGCAAGGTACGTCCGTCTGCGCCTAGAACGCGTATACGGGGCAGAGGAGGAGGGTACGCTAATCCTGAAGCAGCTCATGATACATCTGCTGCGTGCCGACCGCAAGGAGCCGCAGGAGCAGCCGGCCAGCCACCAGCTCACCGAGGTCATCCGGGAAACGGCCAATTATGTGCGCCAGCACCCGGGGCTTCCTCATCGTGTCGAGGATTTAGCGGCACGGGCAGGGTTGTCATCACGTTATTTTTCGATCAAGTTCAAGGAGCTGCTGGGCGTTTCTGCGCAATCTCATATCATCAGCATGCGAATTGAGCGCGCACAGCATCTGTTGCTGCATGCCGGAATGAATGTGACTGAGGTGGCAGAGGCTTTAGGATACCGCGATATTTTTTTCTTCAGCCGCCAGTTCAAGCAACACACGGGAAAAAGTCCATCCGAGATCAGGTAAAGGAATAATCGGGTGGACAGGCTGTTTCAGATGCAGCCATAATGGGTAATCTTCTCTAAGCTTGTGAAGTCAGGGGATTTATGCAGAGAGTGGGATATGGAGTATTTTCAGCTTCCCGGCGACGCTATCAGCCAGAAGTGGAAATGAACTTGTGGTTCTGAGGATCGTCATATAACGAATAAAAAAGATAAGCACATATGAAAGAGGACCCGAGCAATTTTGCCGGGTCCTCTTTCATATGTGTTGTCGTAGTCATGCTGTAACGGCAAACTCGCTTACGCTTTCGGAGCGTGCCGGAAGCAACCGAGACGCTGCCCCATTCTTACTACATCCCCTAGCTTCAACGCAGGGTCAGGATCAAACGTGCCGTTTTCGGTCAGCAAAACGACGGTTGAGCCAAACTCGAAATATGCGAGATCGTCGCCTTTTTCCCATGAGACGGCTTCATCATCGGTATATTTGATGCTGCTTACATTCATCGCGCCAACCTTGACGACCGCCACCTCGCCGTATTCATGGGCAATGTACGTAATCTGCCGTTCATTGCGGCTCAGAACCGCTCTCATATGCTGTAAGCCGAAGTCATTCACCGGATATACCTTGCCGCGCAAATGCTCCTTCTCCACCAGTGTACCGGATACCGGCGCATGAATACGATGATAATCAGTCGGACTGAGATACAGTACAAAGGCGTAGCCATGCGTGTATTTCTCAAGACGCGGCGAACGGTTAAGCAGCTCATCCAGCGTATAGTCCTGACCTTTGACATTCAAAATCGTGCCGGACGTAATTGGGCCAGTGAATGTAATCCGCGCATCCACCGGACTGGTCATCACCTCGGCGTTCGTATCAATCGGGCGCATGCCCGCTTTTAATTTGCGTGTAAAATAGGCATTCAAGGAAGGATATTCCTTCCATTCCTGCTCAGCCTCATGCGTCTGGATCTGGTACGTACGTATAAAGGTGGGGATAAAAAGTCGGCTTGCACCGCTTTGCGCGAAGGAACCCACGACCCGACACACCCACTTGCGCGATGATAGCTCGGTCATGAGCCGCAGCCACTGTTTTGCCATTTCAGATCCCCCTTGTTCATTTCCGAGCCGTCTTGGCCGGAACCTGTCCGGCCGCTCTGAACTATATTGACACAGAATGTGACGTAAATCAATACAGTGGACGGTCGAGTGGACGGTCGGTGTCTGCCGGGGGCATCCGTTCGAGAAGCCAACGCGCATAAGCCATCGGCTGAGTGTACGTTTCTTTCCAGACATTGTTCATGCCTGCCTGGCTGAAGCCGTAGCGCTGATCGCGGCCGTTGCATTCGATAAAAACAATCTTGCCTTTCTGCGTAATGCCCAGGTCCAGACCGACGTCAGCCAGCCGGGGAAGGTTTTGTGCCAGCCGATGAACGATTTGCAGCGCGAGTCTTTCCAATTCATTCATCAGACGGGCTGCGTTCCATGGCTGAGCCGTCTGTGCCTGTGACAACACCTCTGGCAAGGAACGGGCCGAGCCGCCCTGCGCCACATTGGAAACGAAGGTGTGGGAGGGAGCAATTTTGGCAAACATGCCTGTCACGCTCCAAATACCGCCATATCCGCGTTGCACCGTCACACGAATATCAAAAGGACGGTTGTTATACAAAGCGAGCGGTAATGTTTCCTGCACGATATGAGGACTACGCAGTAACCGCTTGTGTAGAAATGAAGGCAGTTCTCCGGCGTACAGGCGCAGTGTGATCCACCGATCGGGTACAGTGGGATGTGCGCATTGTAAAGTCCAGTCACCACGGGAATGTCTCAGGCGCATAATTCCTCTGCCGATGCTCCCGCTGCTTGGCTTGATGATGACATCTCCGGTCTGCTCCATCAAGGTACGAATCGAAGTCCGGTTGCCTTGCAGCGTACGTGGAAGATGGGGATGGAGCAGAGGGTCTTCCTGCAATATTGCATGTATGTGGTCCTTACGGAAACGGTTTTGTTCATTAAAGATGTAAATTCCCTTCTCCACCAGTCTGTTGATTTCACTGGCATTTTCGTTCTGTCGATAGAGGGTCCGATTATGGATGACCCGTGGCAACGGGAGAGTCATCTGACGATGGCCGTTACCATGTTTAACAAAAGCCCGGCATGTTCCGGTCGGTATATGAATATCCTCCAGACGAAGAAAGCAGGGGATTAGCTCGTAGCTCAATCCGGCGTCTTCGTAATTGACGAGTGATTCATATCCCGTCCTCATGGCGGGGATGCCCCGGTACGTCACCGGGTTGAGCATGACGCCGACATGCAGCATGGGTATGTCCGCCCTTCCTTGTTGAGACTCCAACTGACAACTCAGTGGTTCTAGTTCATCATATGTATCAAAGATCGGCCAGGCATGGACGGTAGCCTTACTGCATGCCCAAAGTGAGAAGCCAGGCACCTTTCAGGCAGGGAGGCGATATGATACACCATGAGTGTTGAAGAGAATTACAGGTGAGCGCTTGAATCAGAGAGGAAAGAAGGTGCAGGGCTGATGCAGAGGCCGAAGGTGGCAGTCGTTACACCGGGCTCTTTTGTTATACCTTCGCCCCGCAGCAGCTCGGTAGAGCGGGTTATTGCCCATATGGTACCGCTGGCCAGCGATAAGCTTCAGGTACAGATATATGGCATACGGGGAGAAGAGGTGCCAGATAACGCCGATGTGGACGGGGTGCCATGCATACGTTATAAGCAGGGGCCAAGTTATATTCCCAAGGTGATCGCCGACCTGAAAAGGTGGTCTCCTGCGGTGGTTGATGTGCACAACCGCCCGGCTGTGGCATATGCGATCCACAACGCTTTGCCCAATAGCCGGATCGTGCTGACTTTACATTCGACCACTTTCATCCGGGAGCCGCACCTCAAACGGAAGGAAGTGGATCGACTGCTGCAGCCGCTGGAGCGGATCATCGTGAACAGCGCCTATATGGGGGCAACCGTAGCTACTGACAGCTCTGATGCTGTCAGGGAACGCATCGCTATAAATGAGCTGGGCATTCATCCCGGCGATTTTCTGCCGCGCTGGACACCTGCGGCAGAAGCGGTCAGAACGGCGCGGCTGAGCGATTACGGCTGGGCAGGCCGCCGCATCGTGCTGTACGCGGGCAGATTGGTGTCGGGCAAGGGCGTTCATCGGCTGCTCAAGGCCCTGCCGGGCATCGTCCGTGCCTGTCCGGATGTGCTGCTACTCATTGCAGGCAGTGCCTATTACGGGCAGAGCCGCTTCACGCCCTATTCGGCGTCGCTGCATCGGCAGACGCGTAAGCTGAGATTGGGAAAGCACGTCAAGTTTCTCGACTATGTTCCCCATCCGGCGTTGGCCTCGCTGTATCAGTTGGCCGATGTGACCGTTGTTCCTTCGGTGGGAAGTGAGGCCTTCGGGCTGGTTAATCTGGAAGCGATGGCCGCAGGTGTACCTGTGGTTGCTTCCCGTACGGGCGGCATCCCAGAGGTTGTACGGCACGGGGAGACGGGCTGGCTTGTGTCTCCATCTCCGGGGGAGCAGGAAATGGCTGCTGCTATCATCGGACTGCTCCAGCAGCCTGACTTGCGGCGGCGCATGGGAGAGGCCGGGATTGCCGAGGTACGAAAACGGTTTTTATGGCAGCATTCAGCACAGCGCTGGGCGCAAATCATGCTGGATTGCGTAACGTAGTGACGTGAGCCCAACTGTGAGCATAGGCTATCCTATAGGCATTAGCCATGATTCCCAGCCGGGTGAATAAAGCGGAGCGACCGCTGGTTCACTTCTGTGCCAAAGGAGCGGTCATTATGAACCATCGTATGAACCATAATAGTAAGGATAAAAGAACAGTGCGGCGTAACCTTTCCAATGCAGTTCCTTCCCCTCGTATAGACAAAAATAAAACGGCTTCCCCATCCGGCAACAGCAAACCGATCCAGCGGGAGACGGTGAGTGTAAAGTCTATCGTGGAAAGCCAAGCTCAAGCACATGACCTTATTGCAGTGGATGAAGCAGCATGGAGGAAGCACAAGCTTCCCAAGACGTTGGAGGAAGCCATGCTGCTGAACCGAGGGTCTGTACTGCTGCTGTCTGTGCCAGAGACGGATGCGGAACCTGGGACGGAATACGGCCTAACGTCTGTAACGTCCAGAGGTCAGACAGAGCAGGAATCGTTGCTGGATTGCTCCATTACCAGTATCCACATTGCCGAAGGCAGACATCGCCCCAAGCAGCAGCGGGTAGCGTTGTCCGCTGACAAGCCCGTTGCTGCTCTTACGGATGATGACGGGCTTCTCCGCGAACACACATTTAATTCAAGAGCCGCTTCAACACGGTTTGGCAGCACTCCTTTTCACATTCCCGCAGAAGCGCGAAGGGATGAAGTGAGCATTGTGTTTGAGCAGCCATTCAAGGACGTGCATTATGCAATCACAGGAAATGCGAGCACACCGGGGGTAACGGTATCTGTCACGAAATGTCAGAGAGATTCGACGGTGTTCACGGTGGAACGCGGACACGCAGGTTTGGTTTGTGAAGGTTTGATTCTGTGGATTGCAATCGGGCACGATTAAAAGATGCCTATATAATGGTTGCGAATTTGCTTAAAACAAGAAAAAGGCATCCCGATGAAGGGACGCCGTATTCATGAGAGGAAAGAGGGCATACTTGTAATGGTAATATCCCCCTCTTTTTGTACATCCTAAGTAGAGCCAGATGTTTGCTTATCAGAGCCTTCTATCAATAGTTGAGGATTCATCGCGAGGAAAAGCAATGTATAGACTCAGTTTATTTCACACCTACAGCGTCAAAGGACTTAATGGCAGAAATGACTGCTATTGAATTTTCACCATAGCTGTCCTTGGCTGCCTGAATAACGGCGGCGCGTGCAGTGGAGAAGTTAGAGGTGGAGGTCAGGTAATTTGTAAAGGCATTATAGTAAATATATACAGCTGCATCACGTCCGATTCCATCTACCTTGACACCATGGAAGGTGCCGCCTTGTGCCAGCAGATAGTAGGCTTTGTTAATAATGCCGCTATTAGTGTGGGTACCACCATAATCCTCGTTATTAGGGTCGGTATCAAAATTGCTGTAGTGATCTACCTGACCGTATTTGACAGGATCGGAAAGGGAGCGGATTGCGTCACCCTTAATTTTTGGTGTATAAGCGACTTTGCCAAAATCCCAGTTGGTACGCTCAATGTCGTTACCAATAATATCCGAGATGCTTTCACTCAGTGCGCCAGATTCAGCGAAATACACCAGCCCGGATGAATGCTCGGTCACGCCGTGAGTCAGCTCGTGAGCAACAATTTCAAGGTCGCTGCTGAAAGGGGCAAATAACGTGCCGTCACCGTCTCCGTATAGCATATGGGTGCCGCCCCAGTGGGCATTATTGTAGTTCTTTTCCCCATAATGGACTGCCGAGGCAATAGCCATGCCACGTCCGTCGATGCTGTCGCGTCCAAATTTTTCTTTATAATAATCATAGGTGCGAATGGCATAAGCATGGGCATCCACCGCAGCCGGATCTTTCCATACGTTATCTGTACTTGTATAAAGGGTGCCTGGAAGCGTCTCGGTATTGTGAACATTGTAAGTTAAGATGCCTTTACCACGAGTCGCATCCTTCAATTGGTACTTTTTACCGGAAGCCGTTGTTTCGAACGTTTTGGTATCCCCGAGTACACCACGACCTGTGCCGATTACTTCATTGAGGATGTCATACTTGAACACGATTTTGCCGTCATTGGCATCAATAAAGTAACGTGTGCGCAGTAAGGTAGGCTGCAAAATATTAACTTCCGTTACATAAACCAGACGTGTTGTGTCTCCATCAGGATAGATGTACAGTTCTGCCTTAGGGTCCACGCTCGGTTCCAGATTGGCGATTTTGGCGATAGGTGCAGTTGCAGGCTCTACCGCTTCCAATTTGCTATTCTTCAGTTCAGTTGTTTTTTCCAGATCCAAATTATCCTTGTCCATAGAGGAAGATTCTTCGTTGTTAGATGCCTCTGCGTAGGTGTCTTTACTCACACTGCTAACGTCCCCGGAAGGTTCAGCAGCGGTATGGGCGGAGGAAGAGAGGGATTGAACACGTGTAGCTGCATCTTCATACGCGGTATAGACGGCCTCAGTAGCACTGATTTTTGGAGTTGTATTTTCTTTAGCGTCGGCTTGTTGATCTTCTGAAATGACAGCTCCCAGATAAGAAGTAATTTTACCAGCCTTATTCACATGGATGGTCTGCTCGGCTCCAAATACGGGGATTCCATCCACATACTGTTTTAGGCGATAATGTTGCGTACCGAATTTATCACTGGTTCGATCCACGATCCGAAATTGCTCACGGACACGGGTGCCGCTGTTGGTATTGTCCATACTCATTAATGTTTTCTGTTGTCGATTCAAAAAGCTCCAGACCAGATTGTCACCTGATACCGATGAAGGAGACTTCCAGTTTACGGTTTGAAATGTTGGCGTAAACTGAGTGGGATCGGGAACAGAATTCTCCGCCGCGGCTGCGGATGCCCCAGGTACTACAGAGCCTAAGAGCATAGCCCCTCCAAGAAGTGAAAACCATACTTTTTTCATTAAATACTCACTCTCCCAAGTTGATGTGAGGATGAAAATCATCCTGTTTGAATAGGCATTGCGCCATGTATGTAGGTCTTGTTGCTTCTTTGAAACGTGAAGAGGATGGAAAGAAATTACCTTATGCAAAAAAACCAGATATAGTTTTTTGCAATTCTATCTTCTCGGCTCTGATGTTAGCACAGAGATTGTCGAACGAGAAGAATTATTTTACAAATAACTCCAAAATGATTCAATAGTCCCAAAATATTAATTTGTTTGTCGTATATCGTCGAAACGAATCGAAAAAAGGGGCATCCCGTTGAACGGGACGCCACAGGCTCAAGGAGGAAGGGGTACAGACTTACACTGTACCCCTATTTTTTGTCCACTTATAAGTAGGATCAAATGATAGCCACATAATAGGCTTCTATCTACTGAATGAGGAACACTATCGAGGAATACGGGATATGATTTACTTGATTCCTACAGCATCAAAGGATTGAATAGCGCTGGTTACTGCTGGCGAATCAGCACCGTAGAGGTCCTTGGCCGCCTGCACTACAGCCGCACGTGCGTTAGAGAAGTTGGAGGTAGAGGTCAGATAGTTCGTAAAGGCATTATAGTAAATGTATACAGCCGCTTCGCGTCCGATACCACTAACCGTAACGCCATGGGACGTACCGCCTTGTGCCAGCAAATAATAGGCTTTGTTGATAATACCGCTATTCGTATGGACTCCGCCTTCATCATCATTGTTAGGGTCCGGGTAAAAATTGGAATAGTGATCCGGCTGGCCATATTTTGCAGGGTCGGATAGAGAGCGCAGAGCGTCGCCCGGAATGTTAGGCGTATAAATGCCATCGCCAAGGAGCCAGTTGCTACCATCCATATCATTACCAATAATATCTGAGAAGGCTTCATTCAGCGCACCTGATTCACCGTAATACTCCAGATTGGAGGTGAACTCTGTGACACCGTGGGTGAGTTCATGCCCCACGACATCGGGATCACCGCTGAAAAAGGTAAATAATTTGCCGTCGCCGTCGCCGTATGTCATTTGAGAGCCGTTCCAGAAGGCGTTGTTATATTTTTTGCCGTAATGGACGGTCGAACGGATTTGCATGCCGCGTCCATCAATGCTGTCACGTCCGAATTTTTTCTTATAATAATCAAAGGTTCGAATGGCGTAGGCATGGGCATCAACACCCGCCGGATCATCCCATACATTATCCGCATCCGTCAAAATAGTACCTGGTGTCGTTTGGCGGTTGGCAGCGGTGTAGGTTACGATCCCGTTACTGCGTGTCGTGTCTCTCAACTGATATCCGTTGCCGGAAGCTGTGGTCGTGAACGATTTTATTTCACCATCTACGCCGCGACCGGTGCCCGTTGCGTAGTTGAGGATGTCATACTGGAATACAATTTTTCCGTCCTTGGCATCAATAAAGTAGCGTGTACGCAAAGGTGCAGGCTCCAGAATATTAACCTCTGTCACATAAACCAGCCGTGTAGTCTCACCGTCAGGATAGATGTACAGTTCTGCTTTAGGTTCCACACTTGGCTCCAGATTGGCGATTGTGGCAATAGAAATTTGTTCCGAGATGGATTTTTCGTTGTTAGATGCTTCCGCGTAAGTGTCTTTACTTACACTGCCTTGATCCTTGCTGCCCTCGGTAACGTTATTGGTGACGGAAGGGTAGGATTGAATTCGTGTAGAGGCTTCTTTATACGCGGTATAGACGGCCTGGGTAGCACTGATTTTTGGAGTGGTATCCTCGGTGGCGTCTTGCTGTTGATCCTCTGAAATGACGGCACCCAGATAAGAGGTGACTTTACCGGACGGATTCACATGGATGGTCTGCTCAGCTCCATATACGGGAACCCCGTTTACATACTGCTTCAACCGATAATGGTTTACACCGGATTTGTCGCTTGTACGATCAATAATGCGAAATTGGTCACGAACACTGGTGCTGTCTGCACCTATCAACGTTTTCTTTTGTCGATTCAAATAACTCCATACAATATTGTCACCGGATACGGCTGAAGGAGCCTTCCATTGTTCTGCGTGAAAGGTTGGCGTAAGCTGAGTGGGATCAGGAACGGAATTCTCCGTTGCTGAGGCACCGGGTGCTACAGCCCCTAATAATATAGCTCCCCCAAGCAGTGAAACCCATACTTTTTTCATTAAAAAAATCACTCTCCCCAAATTTAGGTCAGGATGATGTGCATCCTGTTTTGTTTTAGGCATGGCGCCATGTATGTAGGTCTTGTTGTTTTTTTAAAACGTGAAGATCATAAAAAAAAATGAACTTATGCAAAAAAACAAGTTTTATTTTTTTGTGATTCCACCGTCTTGGCTCTGATATTAGCACAGAGAATGTAGGACGAGAAGATGTATATTACAAATTACTCCAAAATGAGTCTAAAGACCCTTATTTAGATTTTATTTGTCTTATTTAGTCGAAATTGATCGAAAACGTACAGAAGACAAGAAAAGGGCGTCCCTTTGAGGGGACGCCATAAACATAAGGGGGAAGGGGCGCAGACTTGTACACTGCACCCCTATTTTTTCGTCCATTTTATGAGCTGGGTTGGATGACAGCTGCACAACGACAATGGTCTATGGACGATGATGAATAAGAGGGATTGCAATTATGATTTAGTTAACTCCTACAGCGTCAAAAGATTTGGCGGCTGCGGTTGCTTGCGCTGAATTCGCACCGTAAAGGTCTTTTGCTGCTTGCACCACAGCGGCGCGTGTATTGGAGAAGTTGGAAGTAGAAGTCAGGTAGTTCGTAAAGGCACTATAGTAAATTTGGACAGCTGCGTCGCGACCAATTCCACTTACAGTTACGTTATGGAAGGTACCACCTTGTGCCAACAGATAATATGCTTTATTAATAATGCCGCTGTTGGTATGAACGCCCCCGTTATCCGAGCTGCCTTTATACAAGTTAGAATAGTGGTCTGGTTGATCGTACAGGGTAGGGTTAGACATAGAGCGCAGAGCATCCCCCGCAATGCTTGGCGTATAAATATCATCGCCTACAAGCCAGTTTTTACGCTGGATGTCATTGCCGATGATGTCCGAGAAGGACTCGTTCAACGCACCGGATTCCCCGTAATAATCCAAATTTGAAGTATACTCTGTAACACCGTGCGTGAGTTCATGACCAACTACATCGGGATCACCACTGAAAGCGATAAATGTGGTACCGTCCCCGTCTCCGTAAGTCATTTGGGAGCCGTTCCAGAAGGCGTTGTTGTAGCGGCTGCCGTAATGGACCGTCGAACGGAGTTGTAGGCCACGCCCGTCAATACTGTTGCGTCCGAATTTGTCCTTATAGTAATCATATGTTTTGGCCGCATAAGCATGAGCATCTACGCCGGCTGGATCATTCCATACGTTATCGGCATCCGTCAGGAGCGTACCTGGAATGGTCTGACGATTGGAGGCCGTGTAGGTCACGATTCCGTTACCGCGTGTTGTGTCTTTTAACTGATAGCTGCTTCCGGACTGCGTAGTGTTGAACGACTTGGTATCACCAAGCACACCTTTACCTGTGCCCGTCGCTTCATTAATGATGTCATATTGGAATACGATTTTGCCATCATTGGCATCAATGATGTAGCGAGTACGCAGTGGCGCAGGCTCTAAAACATTGACTTCTGTCACATAAACCAGCTGCAGGGTATCCCCGTTAGGATAGAAGTACAGATCGGCTTTAGGATCTACTTCAGGCTGCAGATTAGCAATTTTGGCAATGGAACTTTGTTCTGTCTCCACCGCTTCAATTTTGCTATCTTTCAGGGCAGACGCTTTATCAAGACTAAGCTCGTCCTTATCAACAGATGTTGTTTTGTCGTTGTTAGCAGCTTCTGCGTAAGTGTCTTTACTTACACTGCTTTGCTTTTCAGCATCTGTAGAGATCGTATCGTCGGAGGAAGGGAGGGCTTGAATCCGTGTAGCTGCTTCTTCATAAGCGGTATATACGGCCTCGGTAGCACTGATTTTCGGAGTTGTACCTTCCGTAGCTTCTTGCTGCTGATCCTCAGTAATCACGGCCCCCAGATAAGAGGTGACTTCACCAGACTTGCCTACATGAATCGTCTGTTCAGCTCCATATACGGGAATCCCGTTCACATACTGTTTCAGCCGATAATGACTTACACCGGATTTGTCGCTTGTACGATCAATGATGCGAAATTGATCACGGACACTGGTGCTGTCCGTACCTAGCAACGTTTTCTTTTGTCGATTCAAATAACTCCATACAATGTCGTCACCCGACACCGATGAAGGGGCCTTCCATTGCTCGGTGTGGAAGGTTGGCGTAAGCTGACTTGGCTCTGAAACGGAACTTTCCGCAGATGCACCAGACGCTACCGACCCTAATAACATTGCTCCTCCAAGAAGCGAAACCCATACTTTTTTCATTTAAAATTCACTCTCCCCGGTTAATGTCAGGATGAAGACCATCCTGTTAAGAAATAGGCATTGCGCCGTTTATGTTGGTCGTGTTGTCGTCTGGAACATGAAGAAAATGGAACGTGAAGAAGAAAAACCGAAGTGTCTTTCATGAAGCGTGCGTGAAAAGAGGGTACTGCATGTGAAGCTTACAGTCTGAAAAGGTGACAAACTCCTCCTTTCCTGTCGTATAAGTAAAAGTGGAATAAAGGCGGATAATGGAAAAAAGTTGTCTTATGCAAAAAAAACAAATGTTGACTTTTTGAACTCCCATCATCTGGCTCTGATATTAGCACAGAGAATGACGGACGAGAAGATGTATGTCACAAATTTATCCAAAATGATTCTTTAGACCCTAATAACTCATTTATTTAATAGGATTAATAAGAAATGTCAAATAAAGTCGAAAATTGCTTTGTCGAAAAGACTCCACGCTTGCCGTTACACACGGGTTTTAGAGCGCATAGGTTATGTTGAACTGTCCTAATTATGCTGTCTATCCATACAGCAGCAAGGGAGGTGAGGTGGGAGCATGAGGAAGCAGGCAAGATTTGGATTCAAGGCCAATCGCAGGCGGCATTCCAATGCGCATGACCCCTACCCGAAGGTGTGGCTGCCTGTACGAACGCCATCCGTGCATATCACCCCGACCCCTGTAACAAGGAGGGGACCAGGCACAGAAGCAGAAGTACAGACAGGTGAAGAACGGCCACCCGGTTCGTCTTCGGCGGGAAAATTGCTCGTATCCATCATCATTCCGGCTATGAATGAGCAAAAAACGATCGGGGCTGTGGTCCGTGAGGCACGCCATGTTCATCCACATACCGAGGTCATCGTTGTCGAGAACGGATCAAGAGACAGGACAGCCAAGGCGGCAAAAGCAGCGGGTGCGCGCGTGCTTTCCTTCCCGCAGCCATTGGGGCATGATATTGGCCGCCGAGTCGGAGCGGAAGCGGCTTCCGGGCAGGTACTGCTTTTTCTGGATGGTGATATCGTCATTCCCTGCGTCAGACTCAAGCCATTCATACAAGCCGTATGTGCTGGAGCGGATGTTGCACTGAATGATTACCATGGGCCGGTAGAGCGTACGTCGGTGCATCCTGTGGTTGAAGCGAAGCATGTATTGAATATTTTGTCGAAGCGTGCTGATTTAGGAGGGGCATCCATGACGGGAATCCCGCATGCCATAAGTCTAAGGGCTCTAAATAAAATAGGTCTAAAGTCCTTGGAGAAACCTCCGTTATTTCAGGCCATGTCGATCGCTTCTGGCTTGCGGGTGGTGACTGTTCGTGGAATAGCCGTCGGTAAAGTGAATGCGACTCGCAAAAAAATGAACGGCAGGGACCCGCTTACGGATGTGGTTGTACAGGATCATCTTGACGCGATTGCCTGGCTTACATCACATCTGGGGACGCGTGCAGGATATACGGATTTGAAACGCAAACGGATCAGAGACGAGGTGAAGCCGTGAGCAGAGCGTATCGTAAAGGGAGGCATGATGACCGAAGCCGGGGCATACGTCGGGTTCAGCGAAGACATGGAACGACGACCGCGATGGACAGCCGCAGGGTGAGGAAACCTGCGCCCCGACGGAGGGAAATGATCGAAGTTCATCCCAGGGAGGTTCGGGCATTGCCCGGGGATATCCTGCTGCGGGGAACCGCCGCCGCAGTGGTCAGTGCCTGCAACGAGGAATCTACGATTGGCGGGGTGCTGAGCGAGCTGGAAAAGCTGCCGTTTACGGATATTATCGTCGTATTGAACGGTTGCACGGACGGCACACGTTCTATAGTAGCGAAGCATCATCCGGGTGTGACCCTCGTCAGCGTGCCGGATCGGCTCGGGCATGATGTTGGACGGGCGGTAGGCGCGCGTATAACGCAGGCTGATATCGTGCTGTTTGTGGACGGGGATCTTCCGATTCCTGCGGCTGATTTGCTGCCTTTCCTCAACGCAGTAGATCAAGGAACGGATGTGGCGCTTAATGATCTGAGCAGACATTTGCCGCCATACTTCCGACAGGACAGCGTGACCCGATGCAAAGGATTTCTGAACCGCGTGCTGCGCAGGCCGGATCTGGGGGCAAGCTCCTTGACTGCTGTACCGCACGCGTTATCACGGCGTTCGCTGGAGCTACTCGGTCCGGCCATGCTCGCTGTTCCGCCGAAAGCCCACGCTATGGCGGTGTTGCACGGTATGAAGGTGACGGCAGTACATGCTGTCGACGTCATTGGAACAAACCGCAAGCGGGCTTTCAATATCGGCAAAGGGAATGTCATGGAGCAACTGATTGTCGGCGATCATGCGGAGGCACTGGCTGCGGTGTTTCAGGTAGCCGGAGCCTCCCCGCTTGGACCTGTTCCAGCGCGGGCTGACGTCGCCAAAGGGAGGAATGCACGATGAGTCTGACGAGCATTATTATTCCGACCTATAACGGTCTGCACCTGCTCAAGCCGTGTATTGAGGCGATTCGGACACATACAGCAGATGTGCCTTATGAAATTATTGTTGCAGACAACGCTTCAAATGACGGAACGGATGATTTTTGTGAAGCTGAACGGCTGATTAGTATCCGTCTCCCCAAAAACCGGGGTTTTCCGGCAGCTTGTAATCAAGGGCTTCGGCTGGCTTCGGGTGATCAGCTCGTCATTTTGAATAATGATGTGACGGTTACACGGGGATGGTTATCCAATATGCTGGTTGCATTGCGGAGCCAAAGCACAGTGGGACTGGTGGGACCAGTGACGAATTATGCTAGCGGTACTCAGCAGATTGACGGATTAGCAGGGGATTTGGATAGCTGTCTCCAGTTTGCAGAGCAGAATAATGCAAGTAATCCGTCCAGATGGCAGGAGGTCAAGCGGCTGGTCGGGTTTTGTCTGATGTTCCGGCGTGAGCTGATGGGACGGATCGGATTACTGGATGAACGGTTTAATCCCGGGCATTATGAGGATGACGATTATTGTCTGCGGGCACGTGTACATGGCTACAAACTGTTGATGTGCAGTGACTGTTTTGTCTATCACCAGGGGAGTGCGAGCTTTTCACACTCGGAATCTGCCTGGGTCGAAGAGTTGATTGAGCGGAATCATCGTTTGTTTATGGACAAATGGAACATAGACCCCAGAGCGTTTATTGAGACTGGAAATAGCGGAGCTTTAGGCACCGAACATGCTGTCGAAGGAGGAAGGAAGATATGAAAGGGGTTATTCTCGCAGGAGGAACCGGATCGCGCCTTCATCCGTTGACTTCATTACTCAACAAGCATCTGCTTCCGGTCGGCAAGTATCCCATGATCGTGTATGGTATCGAAAGACTGCGGCAGGCGGGGATTACCGATATGCTTCTTATTATTGGCAAACAATCGGCCGGGCTGTACACCGATTTTCTGGGCAGCGGCAGCAATTATGGTGTTCAACTGACGTACCGGATTCAGGAAAAGGCGGGCGGCATTGCGGAAGCACTCGAACTGGCGAAAAGCTACATGGAGCCAGGAGAAAAATTCACCGTTTTGCTGGGTGATAATCTGTTCAAGGAAGATCTGGGACCTGTTATTGAACGGTTCGGGCAGCAGCCTCCGGGGAGCGCCAGAGTATTGTTAAAAAAGGTGGCAGATGCCCACCGCTACGGAGTACCCGTGTTTGATCCCGAGCGGCCTGAGAGCATAGCGCGGATTGAAGAAAAGCCGCAGCATCCCCAGTCCAGATATTGTGTAACTGGCATCTACATGTACGATACCGCCGTGTTCGATAAGATCCGGCAGATTACACCTTCGACGCGTGGCGAGCTTGAAATCACGGATGTAAACAACTGTTATGCGGCAGAAGGCAAGCTTGAATACGACATTTTGCGGCGGTATTGGAGCGATGCGGGGACCTTCGATTCCCTTCAGGAAGCCGGGGTGAAAATGAAAGGGCTTCTGCCCTGATCTCAGCGATACACCAACCGGCCGGGCCAGGCATATATTATGGGCATAATGCCACCCGGAGGAGTGAACGGCATGAAACGCCTGAGTATAAAAAGGAAACACAGCAAGCGGCTCAGTAAGAAAGGCTATTGGGCGGGATATAAAAGGGGTCAGGAGCAGGGTAACAGATTGGGCCAGGCTTCGTTCGGCAAGGTCTTTGAAGGCGTCAGTATTATCATTCCGTCCTATAATCAGCTTCATCGGCTTCGCACCTGTATTGATCGTATTGAGGAAAATACAAGCTGTCCGCATGAAATCATCGTGGTGGATTGTGGCTCAACGGACGGGACACGCACCTATCTGCTGCGTAAAAGCATCGCTGTGCGTTACGCGCTACTCCAAAAGGATATCCATTTGACAGGCAGCTTGAATCAGGGATTGATGATGGCGAAAGGCACCACCATTGTGGTGCTGAACCCCAATGCGCTGGTAACGCCAGGCTGGCTGGATCGAATGCTGGAGTGCCTGCACAGTGATCCGCGTATTGGTGTCGTTGGGCCTGTAACGAACGGTCCGTTCGGAGAGCAACAGATTGAGGTACCTTATACGAACGAACATGAAGCGCGTCATTTCGCAATTTCCCATAATGTTTCCAATTCGTCCGCATGGCGGGAAACCCAAAGTCTGGTCGGATTTTGTTTGCTGCTGCGCAGAGAGACGCTGGAAAAGACGGGCTACTGGGACGAAGCCTGTCACAGCGGTCAGGAGGCAGATGCAGATTGGCTGTTGCGTGTACGTTTGTTGGGGACACGTCTGGCTATTGCGGGAAATGCGTTTATCCATTGCACAGAAAGTGATCGGGATACGGCTTATGCCTTCCCCCAGACGACCGGAGAAGGCGGTTTGACGGAGGATGGTAGCCGGAACCGATCCTTTTTTGTCCAAAAGTGGGGGGATACGGATAAGCTGCTCCACAGCCTCAAATTCGGCACATCAGAGCCGGACAGCCCGACATCGCCAACCAAGGCCCGACACGGGTCAGCGGCAATCTTTTATCCCGTTGGAGCACTCGTTAAGGGACCGTCTGGTGCAGTATATCGGCTGGAGCCGGGGAGAAGACGCCTTCTGCATGGAGTCAGTGGTGCGGGAGGTGAGGACGTTGTCCCGGTCAGGGTATCCCAGCTTGATCTGCTGGCCCTTCCGCTGGTACCGAAGCCGGAGGTGACGATCTCCGATGTCACGGATGCACCCGTAACTGCACAGCCAGGTGTTCTGGAAAATGTGGAAACTGTGCATATTCCCGGCGAGCATGCACCTGTGCTGGCCGCTCCGGAACTGGAGAACATGCCCGCATTGCCTACACTTAATATTCCGGCTCAACGCATGCGATGGATTCAGGTCCTTTATGCGGAAGGCGAGCAACTGTATCAGATCGGGAAAGGCTGGAAAAGGCCGTTCCTTACCCCCTATGCCGCCATGAGCTGGCGGGCGGCTGACTACCGGATTCGGCTGTTGGCCCCCGCCGATTTATCGGCTTTGACGGAGGAAAGACCCATTATTGCACCACCGGTATTGCACGGGCATTTATAATGCCCGGAATAGGCGCTTTTAGGCGGAACCGACTCCACGCTGCCGCATACGCTGTAGTAGCGGAAAGCCCGTAGGCAATTCGTGCGTTCCGCACGGCGGAGCACATAAAGGAGGGGCTTATGCATAACCAGGTAGATGATTTGCTGATCCATATTTCGCACTCGCAGCAGCAGATGTCAAGGCTGTTGGATGCGGAACGGCAGGTGGTCGTGCGCATGTCGCAGATCATACATGAACTGCCGGACGAAGAGCCGCGTTTTGACGGAATTCCGGGTATTCTCGACAGCTCGGGACAAGTAAACAAAAGCATTGTTGCCTACTTGAACGGTATTGCCGATCTTCAGGAAGCAATGGCTGAAATGCTCGTTCGCGTTGTGAAGGAAACGTCATACCCGGACGAGGAGTAACGCACTAACCGAGGGCAGGGAGTGAACACATGAGCAGGGAACAAGCGATGCTCCATATGCTAGACGCAGCCTCCAAAATGCAGTGGAATGTGTCCATAATCCTGGAGGCCAAGGCAGTAGAAGCTGAAAAAATGCGTAACTGGACGCTGAATCATCTGGAGCCTAACGCATTTGAAACAGATGAAGAGCAGTTGGGACGGCCTTTGGAAATTCATGAGCAGATGGTGGAAATGCTGGAGGGTTTAACCCGGCTTCAAACCGGACTATGCAGCAATCTCAAGGCATTACTGGATCAGGATGAGCAGGGCGGCGGAATGGAAGGAATGATGGGAGGCATGGGAGGCATGGGACCGGGGGATATGAGCTAATGAGCATGAGGCGCGAACGTGAGATCAAGCTGGATATGATGGAGTCCATTGCTGCCAGCCAGCACGCGGTTGCCCGGATGCTGAGCAGTCTTGCGGACTTGACGCCCCATGCGGATATTTCCGCTGCCCGTCTGGAAGAAAACATTCGTTTGCTCAGCAACTATCAGGGGGAAATCACGCAAATGTTGGCTGGCATCCCGTTAAGACGACAGGTATACGGAAAACCGGCTCAGCCGTTGCTCCAGTTGCCTGTTTCAAAAACGCAAGAACGACGAGGAAGCTAAGGAGGAATGAGAATGAGTATAAGGTGGGAACGCGTCACGCGGGGAAAAGTCCGCAAAAGACGCAAAGGTACCCGGCGTTCGAGTATCCGAAGATTAAAGCTGAGAAGAAAACGTCTGCTCGCTTTAAGACGTCGTAAAAGAGGGCTTCATTCCGCCCGTAGAAGTCGTTCTCTTCGGCGTAGGCAGAAAAAGCCTCAGCCCAACCCGGCGACAGCCCCTGCTGCGGAAAATCCACAGCCCGAGCCTGTTGTGCTGGAGCATGATCCGCAGGCATTTCAGCAGGGATATGATGCGGCCTATAACGAGGGCTTCAATTCAGGCTTTGCCAAAGGCTACGAGGACGGGCACCAGGTCGCTTACAAGGCCCAGTAAACTGTGAACATCATCTATTGCCGCTGATCCCCCGAAGCTAACAGCTTCGGGGTTATTTGTGGTTTGGCAGATGGACGGGCAAACGCCAATTTTGTCCGGGCAGTGGCAGTCGTCCATGATGCGTTTGACCCCTCCGCATATAGTTTAGGAGTGACAGAAGTTTATTCTACAACAGGACAGGGTGAAGGATGTGAACGATCAACGAAGCGAAAATGAACGCGAAGCCTATCGATGTGGCTACCGGGAAGGACGCAGAATGGGCGGTTGCACGGCTGCTCTGTCACAGGTCGTGGCTACGGAGCCTGCTGTTCGCCAGTTGAAAGTGCTGTACATTCCGCAAGGCTTCGCCGCCATAGACACCGGGGTACAAGAGGCATTAAGCCAAACATGCAGCCAATTGGTCATCGGTACTCCTGCCACGATGCTGGCTGACGCCGAGGCTCACCGTCCAGACCTCGTACTGGTCATGAACGGGCTGCATGTTTTTCCGGCGGATCATCTGGAGCAGGTGCAGCAAATACGGGGCCTGGGTATTCGGACGGCCATATGGTTTGTAGATGATCCCTACTTTACGGAGGATACGGCGTTGATCTGCCAATCCTACGATGTTGTATTTACGCACGAGATGTCATGCCTGCCGTTTTATCGAGATCAGGGAGTGGCACAGGCACACTATTTGCCGCTTGCTGCGTCAGCCCGGATATTTTATCCCCGGCGGGTGGAGCGGGAGCACCAGCATGACATTTGCTTCATTGGAAATGCCTTCTGGAACCGTGTGAAGCTGTTTGACCACCTCGCTCCCTTCTTGGCGGACAAAAGAGTGCTGATCGTAGGTGGGCACTGGGATCGGCTGACCCGACGGGATGTGCTGGAACGATTTATCCGTCCAATCTTCATGGAGCCGGAGGAAACAGCCAAATATTATAACGGCTCCAAAATTGTTATCAATCTGCACCGTCCAACGGACCCCGGACTGGATAACCGGAATACGCATCAGCTATCCGCGGAGTCCATTAATCCCCGGACCTACGAAATTGCTGCCTGCGGCACGCTCCAGATGACGGACATTCGGAAAGATTTGGACCGCTATTACCGACCAGGCTATGACATTGAAACCTTTGGTGGAGCAGAGGAGCTGAAGGTCAAGCTGGACTACTATCTCAAGCATGACTGGGAACGTGAGCGCATGGCTTGGCGCGGGCTGCACACCACCATGCAAAAGCATATGTACACGAATCGTATGGAAGAATTGCTTGACCAGGCGATGGCCTAAAGTAAACACCAAAAACAGTGAGGAGTGAAAGTGATGACGATATCTACGACAGGACCGTTTGACCCGGCCACAACCTCCTGGGAAAAGGGGAGAACTGCGGGACTTGGTGACGGATACGACGAAGGCTATTTGCGCGGACGCGCCAATGCGATTCTTGCCCGGACGAAGGCGGTCTTCCCTTTTCGGCAAATCCATGTGCTGTATGTAGTCTCCGGTAAGGGTCTTCCCTATTCTCCACTGGATGAAGCGGTGATCACCACGTTGCAAAGTATGACGGCTCAGGTTACCGTAACCGACCCGCGTCAGCCAGTAGGTGATATTGCTACCCAGCTCCGTCCGAATCTGATGCTGGCGCTGGATGGGATGGATCTTCCGCTGGAGCAGGTGAAAGCAGTACGTCAGTTGGGCATTCCGACCGCAATCTGGCTGACGGATGATCCCTATTACACGGACACGACGACCAAAATTGTTACGCATTATGACCATGTGTTCACGCTGGAGCTGAATTGCATCGAAATGTACCGCCAGCTCGGCTGTTCGTCTGTACATTACTTGCCCTTTGGGGCATTTCTGACTCAATATTTCCCGCTTAGCTCTCCCGCTTCCGTACGGCGTGAAATCGGATTTACCGGCTCGGCTTACTGGAATCGCATCTATTTCTTTAATCCGATTATGCCGCAGCTTATGGCCCGTAATATTAAAATCAACGGAATCTGGTGGGATCGTCTCCCTGATTATCAATCGTACGGCGATAAAATCGAGCTGGGCCGCTGGATGTCTCCAGCCGAGACGAATGACACGTATAACGGCAGCAAAATTGTCATTAATCTTCATCGTTCACATCAGGATGATTCCGTGAATAACAATGCTCTGAAAATTCCGGGAGCGTCGCCGAATCCGCGCACGTTCGAAATTTCTGCCAGCGGCACCTTGCAGCTCGCCGACACACGGGATGATCTGGCTCGTTTTTACAAGCCGGGGGAAGAAATTGAGACGTACAGTTCCCAGCAGGAGCTGCTGGAGAAGATCGAGTTTTATTTGACACACGAAAAGGAACGCCGTGAGATTGCCCTGCGTGCTCTGGAACGGACTCTGCGTGAGCATACGTATGGTCACCGGATTGACCAGTTGCTGTCGGTCGTATTACCTTAATTCGGTTCAAACGCCCGATGGTCGTTATTTTAAAGGAGGTGAACTCCGATCAAACCGAAAATGATGCTATTCAGCCATGTTAGCAATGTCCGCAGCATTACGGGAGCGGAGAAGTTGTTATTGCAATTTTGTGTAGACATTCGTATGTACTTCGATTGCATTCTGGTGACGCCCGCTGAAGGACGGCTGACCACAATTGCCCGCAAGCGTGGAATTACCGTCCAAATTCAGAACCTCCCCATGCTGCATGGTATGTACACCCCGTATGAGGGATTGGCACAGGATGCGGAGAATTTGCGAAATCATGCCGCGTACGCACCTTTGCTCCAGCTGCTACGACAAGCACGTCCAGATGTGGTACTGGTCAATACCTGTGTGAACGTCATGCCCGCGATGGCTTCCCATGAGTTGAATATTCCAGTGGTCTGGAAAATAACCGAAGTCATTAACCAGAATGAGCATACACCTGTCTCGGTTTCCATCATCGAGCGTTACAGCCGATGGGTCATCGGCATTTCACAAGCCGTTTTGCGGCCTTTGCACGGAGCGGGGCTGACGCTTCCCCACACGGTGTTATCTCCATGCCGGGATATGGATATGCCGCCCCACAAAGAGCATGTGCTGCAACGGAAACGCAAACGTGAAAAGCTGGGATTAAAGGCATCGCATATTTGTATTGGTTATATTTCTTCCTTTATCTACGAAGCCAAAGGACTGCTGCCTTTTGTTCAAATGGCTCTGAAGTTGTGTGAAACGAATTCGCGCTGTCGCTTCTGGATCATCGGCAGCTCGGTGGACTCGGAATATTACGTAAAATGCGTCTCTTTAATTCGCCAATCCCCCTACAGTCGCCGATTCCAGTTCAGCTCATTTGAGGAATCTGTATCCACTGCCTATAGCGCGATGGATATGGTCGTTATCCCAAGCATGGTGGAGGAAGGCTTTGGTCTGACGGCATTGGAGGGACTAGTTTACGGCAAGCCGGTTGTGGCCTTTGCGCAGGGTGGACTTGTGGAGCTGATGGAGGCGACCGGAAATACAGAGTTTTTGGTAGAGCCGGGAAACAGCGATATGCTGGCGGAAAAAGTGGGCTATCTGCTCAATCATCCTCAGGAAGTGGAACGGATCGGTGTACGCAACAAAAGCGCTGCTATGCGTGTATACGGACCTGATTCCTATAAAACCAGCCTGCACGTCATGGTCAGCCAATGGGTGTGCCATAATCCGCAATGGTTCCCGCTGATTCGGCAGCCGGGAGGACCGATATGGACACGGGAGGGAGAAGGGCTTCGTCAGGTCACTGCGATACCAGAGGCTTTTACCAGCACCATTCGGGAATTTCCCGAATCGGTGGTCTGCCAACTGCCTGTGCTTGGTCTGCCGCCTATTGAGTATGTGGCCATTCCGGGCTTGCCGCAGCTACCCGCTCCTGTGCCGGAGCCATTGCCAGACCCGCCTCACGACAAGCGTGGCATTCGGGCGAGATGGCCAGTGGGTCGCAAGCATAGCAGATCGCGTAATCGCAAACGCAAGGGTAAGAGCAACACTAGCAGTAGAAGCCATCGCATGAGCAGCGTTCACTGGTTTCCACTATCAGGGCTTCTGCCGAAATCTAGGTCGAAACAGAAGCCCAGGTTGAAGCGGAAGCTTAAACGGAGACTCAAGCTCAAGCGCGTGTCGAGGCATCTGCATCCGAACAAGCGGAAGCGGCTAGCGCTCAAGGCTGGACGCCACAAAAAACAACGGTCCGGGTGAAAGCGCACCGGACCGTTGAGGTGAGCGTTTAGCTGGAGCACAGACAGTCTACTGGAAAACAACGACAACAAAGGTGGGTTCCAACACGATGAAAATATTGACCGTGCTCGGCACAAGACCGGAAATCATACGGCTCAGCCTGATCATTCCGAAGCTGGATCACCATGCGGATCAGCATGTGCTTGTGCATACGGGCCAAAATTACACGGAAAGCCTGAGCGGGCAGTTCTTCCGCGAACTGGGGCTGCGTGCCCCGGATTATGTGCTCCAAGAGAAGGCGGGGACACTGGGTAAACAACTGTCTGCCATGTACTCGCAGATGGAGGATATTTTAAACAAGGAGCGCCCGGATCATGTGCTGCTGCTCGGTGATACGAACAGCGCCCTGTGCGCTTTGCTTGCGGAACGTATGGGCTACCCGGTCGTGCATATGGAGGCGGGTAACCGCTGCTACGATCTGGATGTGCCGGAAGAGAAGAATCGCCGCGTCATTGATGCGATTTCTACGATTAATATGCCGTATACGGAGCAAAGCAAGCAGCATCTAATACGGGAAGGCTTTCCGAGCCAACGAATTATATTGACCGGAAACCCGATTTACGAAGTGATGCAGCATTACGAGAAAGAGGTGTCCGGCAGCGACATTTTGAAGAAGCTGGGACTGTCGCCAGGGGAATATTTCCTGGTGACCGCCCACAGAGCCGAAAATGTCGACCATCCGCCGCATTTGCTGGCTATACTGGATGGCCTGAATCGGGTAGCGCAGCAGTCCGGACAACGGGTCATTTGCAGTATTCATCCCCGCACTGCCGCTCGTATCGCGAGCCATCCGCCGATCCAGCTTGATCCGCTGGTGGAGTTCCACGAACCGTTTGGTTTTTTTGACTTCGTACTGCTGGAGCGGCATGCACGCTGCGCTTTGACGGACAGCGGCACCGTGCAGGAGGAATGCTGCGTCATGGGTGTGCCGACGGTCACCATGCGCCGGACGACGGAACGACCGGAAACCGTGGATTGCGGCAGCAATATCGTGTCCGGGCTAGATGGAGAGGTTATAGCGAACGCGGTAGCCTTAATGATCGGGATGAAGCATAAGTGGCAGTGTCCCGCAGGATATCTGGCGGAGGATGTGTCAGATAAGGTAGTCAAATTTCTGCTTGGAGGGAAACGGCATGTTTGAAAACCAACGTATCTTGGTTACCGGCGGTACCGGCTCCTGGGGGCATGAGCTGGTTACCCAGTTACTGCCGCGTAACCCCAAAGAGGTCATTATCTTTTCGCGCGGAGAATCGAGTCAGGTTGCGATGAGCAGGCAGTTTGAGGATGAACGACTTAGCTTCTGCATCGGGGATATTCGGGATAAGGATGCACTGGTTGCCGCCTGTCAGGGTGTGGATTATGTATTTCATTTGGCGGCTCTCAAGCACGTACCTGTATGTGAAGATCAACCCTATGAAGCACTCAAAACGAATGTGGTAGGCACCCAAAACGTGATCGAAGCCGCTGTCATCAATCAGGTCAAGAAAGTCATTTATATATCGACTGACAAGGCCGCGAACCCATCCAATTTTTACGGGATGACCAAGGCGATTGGTGAAAAGCTGATTGTCTACGCCAATTTGCTGAACAGCGATACGCAGTTCGTTACGGTGCGTGGCGGCAATGTATTGGGCACGAACGGAAGTGTGGTGCATCTTTTTCAGAGTCAGATTCGCCAAAAGGGTACCGTTTCGATCACGGATATGAACATGACGCGCTTTTTCCTGACTTTGCGGGATGCGATCAGTCTACTGTTCAAGGCGTCGGTGGAAAGTATCGGCGGGGAAATTTTCATCATGACCATGCCAACCTGCCGCATTGTGGATTTGGCAGAGGTGCTCATCGAGGATTCGGGCGTAGAGAATGTAGAAATTGTAGAAAAAGGTGTCCGCCCCGGCGAGAAAATTCATGAGATTTTAATGAGCGACTTTGAAAGTCTGACGACGGTTGTATACGACGAGCAGTATTTGGTCATTCTGCCAACGCTGAATATCCCCCAACTAAAGGATCGCTACAAGCAATGCCCTCCAGTGTCGTTCAGCAGCTTTAGCTCGGAGTTCAATCTGATGTCCAAAGAGGAGATACGGAGGATTCTCCAGAGCGGGGGGTTCATTAAATGAAGCTTCTTATTTTGGGCGGTAACGGCATGGCAGGCCATGTGCTGGTCGAATACTTTCAAAAGCAGGGCGGATATCACGTGTTCTACACCACGCGTGATCCCAAGAATAAAGGTGGCCTGCTGCTGGATGTGAACGACAGTTTTATGGTGGAGCAACTGGTGCGGAGCGTGCGGCCTGACATCATTATTAACGCGGTGGGTGTGCTGAACCAGTATGCCGGAGAGGATCAGGTTACAGCATATCAAATTAACGGTCTGCTGCCGCACCTTCTCCAGCGGACGGCGGATAGCATCGACGCCCGTTTCATTCATATCAGCACGGACTGCGTATTTGAAGGGAAGCGAGTGCGAGGTCTATATCAAGAGACGGATCAGCCTGACGGGACAAGCGCCTATGCATTGACGAAAATACTCGGAGAAGTGAAGGCACCGGGACATCTGACGATTCGCACCTCCATTATCGGCCCGGAAATCCGGCCGGGGGGCATTGGTCTGCTGAACTGGTTCTTGCAGCAGAGCGGGGATGTTGACGGGTATCGCCGTGTCTTTTGGAACGGGGTTACTACGCTGGAACTGGCTAAGGCTATACGGGTGTTGATGAATGGGCCGCTGGATGGACTCATTCATCTGGTTCATCCTGAACCGATCAGCAAACATGATCTGTTGCTGTTGTTCAAGGATATCTGGAAGAGGGAGGATATTCAGATCGTGCCGAAGGATGAGCCGGTGCAAGACCGGACACTTCGTTCTACCCGGGCCGATCTGCTCTACGATGTTCCTCACTACAGCATCATGCTGAAGGAGCTGCTGGAATGGACAGAAGCACAGCGGAACAACGTCGGCCCATCATTGTAATTACCGGAGCGGCAGGCTATACCGGGATACACGCCTGCCGCCATTTTGCAAAGCTCGGCTGGGAGGTAGCGGCGCTGACCCGCACGGCTGTTTCCGCCCGAGAGCTGATCTTGCAGTTGAACGGTGATGAGAACTCCAGCGCAGATTCTTGCACCGGCTTCTACATCACGTCTTATGTATGCGATTTGCTCGATAAGGAACATCTTCGTGAAGTGATAGGCCAAATTGCGCCCGATTATGTGCTTCATCTGGGTGGTAAAAATTCGGTGCCCGAATCATGGCAAAGCCCGCTGCTCTATATGGAATCCAATGTGCTGTCCACGCTGTATCTGCTGGATGCGCTACGCCCTTTTCCCACAGCCCGGATTGTCGTGGCGGGTTCCCGGCTGAAAGCGGCTTTGCAGGCTCCGTATCATCCGTCGCATCCGTACAGTCTCAGTAAAAGCCTTCAAGAAGCAGTCGCACTCTCCTGGAGCGCGTTGTTCGGCCAATCCGTCATGCTGGCAGAGCCTTGCAATCTGATTGGACCGGGTCCTTCCACCGGCTTTTGCGCATTGCTGGCAGGTCATATCATCAGTACAGAACGCATGTACACGGAGCTGGCAACCGAATCAGCACCTGAGTCTTTGCCCGCACTCGAACCTGCACCGTTCCGGGTATCTTCCCGGCATGCACAGCGTGATTTTCTCGACGTGCGCGATGCCGTCCGCGCATACGGTGTGCTGCTGGAGCAAGGGGTGTCGGGGCAGGTTTATCCGGTCTGCACAGGCCGAATCGTGGAACTGGGCAACATCGTGGAACGTATGGTTGCACTGGTAGATACACCTGTCGCCATCCAATGGGGGGACGCGGCAGAGTCAGCGTCTACAGATGCATACCGGGCCAAGGAGCTGGAGGACATGGGGTGGAGGCCAATCATACCGCTGGGACAATCGCTGGAGGATATGATCCGATACCACCGAGCCGGAAAGGAAGGAACGATATGAGACCGAGTGTAACAATCGTCATTCCATTTTATAACTGTGGATACGTGGATCAGGCTCTGCAAAGCGCATTAGAGCAAACCTACGGTCCGCTTGAAATTATTGTCGTTGATGACGGTTCCACGACACATACCGAAATGCTTCAACCTTATCTTCCATATATACATTATTTAGGAAAAGCCAATGGAGGAACGGCCAGCGCACTGAATCATGGCATTCGGCATGCTAGTGGCGAATACATTGCGTGGCTCAGCTCAGATGATACCTATCATATGGATAAAATAAACAACCAGGTATCTTTTATGGTGGAACAAGGCGCGTATATCTCTCACACCAATTTCAATTTCATCAATAACTACAGCCAGATTACAAGCCATCAGGCAGCGGCTGTGTTTCCTTCCCTACCGGAGTTTTACCGGTTTTTCCAGCAAGGAAATCCGGTCAACGGATGCACGGTCATGTTTAAAAAGGAGCTGTTCTCACATATCGGTCTGTTCGATGAATTGCTGCCGTATACCCATGATCTGGATATGTGGTACCGAGTGATGCTGGCGGGATACCCATTTCCTTTTCTGAACGAACCGCTGGTCAACTACCGTTGGCATGATGAAATGGGAACCCAAAAGCATTGGCCGGCCGTTGAGAGGGAGTACAGCATAACTCAAGCACGGTATCGAGATCGCTTCAGTCAGTTGTTGAACGGTTTTTCCTAATAAAGCCGGAAGTCTGTCAGGAGGGATTGATATGGTAGATACAGGTATTGTGATGCCGCTATACAAACAGGAATTCGGCTATCTGCAAGCCGCGATTTCATCTGTGCTGGCTCAGAGCTATAGGGAATTCCGCCTCATCATCGTTATTGACGGAGCGCCGGAAATGGTGGGACCAGCGCTCCACGCAGCAGGGGGAGACCCGCGTGTCCAGTTGATTACACTTCCTGAGAACAAAGGAGTATCCAGTGCCCTCAACCGGGGGTTTGACGAGTTGTTCCAAGATCCTGCGATCACATATGTGACCTGGGTATCCAGTGACAATGTATATTATCCCGGCTTTATAGAACGACTGCGACGTGAGCTGGAGCACGGGCCGGACTCGCTCGGCCTTGTATTCTCCACCTTTCGCCAGATTGATGCTGCAGGAAGCCCGTTGTATGATGAGCAGCATCAACAAGCGCTGATCTGGTATCAGAGCCAGTCGCATGAGGAACTGCTGAACGCCAGCATTGTTGGGGTTTCATTTATGTACAAAAGCAAATATGCCCGCCGGATCGGCGGCTATCGGTTGCAACCCGTGGAGGATTATGATTACTGGCTGCGGCTGACCGAGACGTGCAGCATGAAATTCATCCCGGAGATCCTTATGGATTACCGGGTGGATTCCGCTTTTAGTGTATCGGCCAGCTTGCACAGCCAGAAGGAGCATCGACGCTGGCGGCACGCATTTCAAGTCGCCAAGCATGAGGCGAGAGCGCGCCGGGGTATTCCGCTTGAAATGACCATTTTAATGCCTGTCACGGATATGACTCAGGCTGAGCCGTTGCTGGATCAGCTGCTGGAGCAGCATTACAGCAATTGCTTGGTGCGGTTGCTGGATCTTACGCCGGAACAGGGCGCCTCTTCCTTCCTGCCGATGATGCTCGATCCTCGGCTAATCATAACGCCGAGACCACATTATTCCGTCGAGGAAGCATTGGTTCAGGCGATTGGGGAAACGGTGACCCGCTTTGTAGTATGCTACGGTGCCAAACCTTATATCGCCGTGACGGATCTGCTGTATCTGACTGATTTACTGCGCCCGCTACAGGATACACATGCCTTTTCCTATTATACAGATGACCACTCCACCATAGGCAGCGGCCGAGGAGTTCAGTCCGTGCCGCCGGAATGGAATTACGTTTATTACACCAATAGGCTGCATCAGGTGCTGGAACAGGGTCGCTTTTAGCTAACAGGAGACAGCGCGGCGATCGTGGTCAATTCTGACTGAAGGACACGATGCTCCTGTACAACATTGCCGAACTGGTCCAGTCCGAAGTTGGAAAGTACAACATTTGCGGGTGCAGCGGAGACTACGTTGTATTGTACCTCGTAGGCAAGTACTCCTTGTATAAAGAAGGTGCGTCGGGCAATGGAGTTTGCAGGTACGTTAACCGATGTCACGTACAAGGGGATCTTGGTATCCGGTACGAGCGAGAAAAAAATTTGTATGGTCACGGTTGCTGCGTTTACCGTATCCTCATTCACCAGATTCACAACAACATTGGAGCAGGCAGTACCAAAATCCCTAGTGTTTGTCATATAGCCGGTTGTAAAAGCCAAATGAATCATCCTTTCGAAAACAGAATATTGGAAAACCCCCGAAGGGATGCTCCTATACTATGAATCTACTGAATAGAAAGCTTGTATGCTTGTCGGTAGGCTATGCCGAAAAAAAGGTATATTTTTGAAGATACTTCTTCCATGATTACTAATTTGTAATGAAGGAATGCTCGCCATGCCCTTTAATTTTCAGGTGACACCCAGCGGCTTTCCCAATTGTCATGTTTTCCAGTGTTCACAGGATGGAGGGATAACATTAGATGTATTTCTGGCCGAATCGGCGGACGGGGGGCAGACCTTTACGAACTGCAGAGTAACAGACAACTCCTTTAATCCTAACGGGAATAGTCCGGTCCCGGTCGTCACGATCGGTAATTTCATTGATGTGACCATCGTGCCGAATAACGGATTTTTTGCGGTATGGACAGATGCGTTATCCGGCTTTCAGCAAATTTACGGGAGTGACGGAACGTAGCATAGCGTACTAGACAGGGGAGGTGAGGTTGTTGTGAAAATTTTACTGGCTACCTACTGGCCGATCCCTCATTTGGGAGGCGTGTGGCCGTTTATGCTGCAAATTAAACGACGGCTGGAGCTACAGGGTCACACCGTGGACCTGATGGGCAACGGGCCGGATATACCCAAATACCATATTGTTTTTGAAAATAAGGAACTGCTGAAGGATCAGTTGTTGCCCATGCTGAACACGAAGTTGAATGAGGCGGTTGTACCTGTATTACACAAGGACTCCTGGGTGCAGACGGTGGAAAAGGACCGATACTGCATGGAACTGGCGGCGGCATATTTTGGAGTTGAACAGTATGATGTCATTCATACACAGGATGTCATTGCGACACGTGCCCTAAGCCGGGTCAAACGTAAGGATAGCGCACTCGTGGCCAATATTCACGGCTCGTTGGCCCGCGAAGTCATGATGGCGCTTGAACGAGATCAGGAGCCGGGATATCGGGAATCGTTGATGTGGAAATATTATTGGGCGCTGGAGCACTATGGGGCGCTATCTGCTGATATTACCATTACGTCTACGGAATGGATGAAGCAGACGCTCGTTCGTGAGTTTGAAGTGTCTGAGCAACAGATTGCTACTTTCCAATATGGCCTGGATACTGAACACTTCTGGGAAGTCCAAGCAAAGGGAACGGACATGACACGACCCACAGGAAAAAAGGTCATTATTTGTCCTTCACGACTGGTATATATCAAAGGGTTGCATTACTTAATGAGTGCTCTTGGTTTGCTAAAAGAACGGCGTACAGACTGGATTTGCTGGATTGTTGGAGAGGGGGACAAAAGGGAAGAACTTCAAACACAGGCGGAGGAGCTGGGGCTGGTGGAAGAGGTGGTTTTCCTCGGGCATCGTGAAGATGTGCCTGCCCTTTTGCAACTGGCAGATATTTTTGTTCATCCGAGCATACAGGATAATCAGCCGTTTTCGGTTATGGAGGCGCAGGTTTCAGGGCTTCCGGCAGTGGTATCGGATGCGGGTGGACTCCCGGAAATGGTGGAGCATGAACATACTGGACTGGTTTCCCCGGTTGGCGATGTGGAGGTGTTGGCAGCTCATTTGCAGCATTTGCTGGCTCAGGATGACGTGCGCATGGCTATGGGGGACCGTGCCAAGACATGGGGAACTGCGCATTGGTCTCTGGATGTAATGATTGCACAGCTCATCAATATTTACGGGCAAGCGCTCAATCTAGTACGTTGATTCGATAGTGAGGAGGGGGAACATGACTTTTCCTGTAGTTGGAGACTTGTACAACCGTATTTTTGAAATCGAGCAATCGCACCCGGATTTTGAGGTGGATTATGAAATATGGAACCGGATTAACACCTCGTTACCGGAACATTATAAGCTACCGGACACCGAAATTCTGGAACGTATCAAACAAACTGTGCCATGATAACGACAGTCATTCTGAATTGGGACGTCCGTAATGCATATGAATATTTGACTGTTTCATTACATTTGGAGCAAGTGTAAAAGGCAGGCCGGGAATCACTGAACTGCCCCCCAATTGTTAGACACGAATAACATTTGGAGGTGCAGTTTTTTCATGACTAAATTTAATTTAGAACAGAAAAAGGATGCCGTTCTGAGATATCAAGCAGGGCACGACTTATATCAGAGATGCTGGACAAGGCATTCGTAAGGTTAGCTGAAGAGGATGTATTACTGGAATTTTCTTCTATATATGTCCAATTGTCGTTCTCGTATTTAGGTATAATCCGTCCTGACACAATAAAGCCCTCATTCTCATTCGACTATCTATTGACTTTTAAATTCGAAAATCTCATTAACAGCTTGATGATATCCACCTGATTTTCGAAAGGATTCCCTAATATTTGCAACAGCTTTCTTGAAAGATGAGAGGCTTAACACATGATCTACAGCTTCACGTAGTTGATTTGCAGTCAAGCTTTGCATTTGTAATTTAATGCCTGCTCCGATATTGGCGACTTGCCCCGCAATGATCGGCTGATCCGCGCTTTGTGGGATTACAATTAGTGGAACCCCGTAATAGAGACCTTCATTGGTACTGTTCATTCCACCATGTGTAATAAATAATTTAGTGTATTGCAGTACATCAGTTTGTGGAACATAATTTTTTACGAAGAAGTTTTTAGGAATTTCCCCTAAATCAGAAATTTGGGTTTTATTACCAATAGACATGACAATAGTATGATCAGTGTTCCCAAATGCCTCAAAACAAAGCTTATAGAAATCAATGGCTTGGTTAAAGACTGTACCCAGTGAAATGTAAATTGGTTTTTTCCCCTTGATTGCAGTAAAGTCGAAGTTTTCTTGAATTAATCGTGAAGAGATGGATGGACCTACAAATTTATAAGTTTGGTCGAATGCTTCTCCATAAGGTTGAAACTCCCTTGTTGTATAAACGATTGTAAGTGGTGCAGGATTACAAAACACTTCGTAAGGAGAATGGATCTCCACATCATATTTTTCTTTCACCATTTCCGTCAGGCTTTGAAATTTATCGATTATAGGTTTAACTATTTCTGTAGGGACTTTTATAGAAAATTGTTCCAACGTTTTATCGAATGAACCTTTTGTCTGCGCAAAAGAGGTACAAGAGTTGATTGCAGGAAGCTTAAGTATTTGAGCGAGTAAACGTCCACAACCAAACATGGAATCATGGATGATGTAATCAAAATGCTCTCCTTTGATCTGTTCAAGAACGCTTGGTATGACTATATCTGCCGTAAGTAAAAGACCGTTGATTCTTTCGAGTAAATAATCTCTTCCACCTGAGATAAAGGCTTTTATAAATTTTTGATCGTCAAATGTTCGTACTGAAGCTCCCGTCTTCTCAATACGCTCCCGAAAAGCTTCTATAGAGAAGTACACTACCTCTTCTCCACGCGAAATAAGCTCTTGCACAACTCCAATAGTCGGATTGATATGTCCCTCTGATCCACCATTAATAAATAAAACACGCGCCATTTCTACCACTCCTTAGGTATACTGTTCTCTAAATTGTGTAAGAGTAAGGGGCACTGTCCCCTACGATTGCTCGAATCAATTAATGGAATCAAGTTTATCATAGTACAATTCTTGAAAATCTCAAAACTTTAAATAACTATATTTTACCAATATTCTACCCGTTAGCTTAATGACGTATTGTCAGTCTACAACTTTATTTCAACGGTCTAATACTTTATTTTATTTAAATAGTAAAGGGAACTGTTACGATAATGCGGTGATTGAAAACTTCGTTGGTATCATCAAATCCGAACTTCTATATCTAAAAGAATTTGACAACATGGAGCACTTCAAGCAAGAACTGGCGAAGTATATGGATTACTATAATCACAAACGTATCAAGGCCAAATTAAAGGGTATGAGCCCCGTACAATACCGAGCCCATACCCAACAAGTTGTCTGAAATAAATTATCTAACTTTAAGGGGGCACTTCATCACATCCCGGCCTGCCTTTTGGGTGATTACAGATCATGTTCCGTCCGGGTTTTCATCAACCGAATCTTCGTAGACGGAGCCTTGGATCACGAGTGGACCCGTGACAACGGCCCGGCGGTCTGCCGATTGCACGGTCAGGCAATATACATATGGCGCTGTCTGTTTCACGGTTTCCTCATACCTTAGCTCGGCAAAGCCCTCCTGATAGCAGGAATCCTGCAGCCAGTCCAGCACGGAACCCTGCCCGTCGTTGCGACGCAGCCGGATATCCAGCTCTCCGATATCCCAGTTGAGCAGCGGATTTTCCCATGCCAAGGAGGCTTCAATGACAATACGTCCTTCAGACTCACTCGCAGGAATGATCAACGTAGATAGCACGTTCTCCTGTCCGGTGACCTGAAAAGGTAGCGCATATGTGCCTGCATCGGCTTTGTTTTGTACCGAATATTTTAACATACTTTTCTTCCTCTCCTGTCCGTGTATTAGGGCGTCACGGTAAAATGACTGGCTGTACGCATAGCGACCACGTTCCCATCCTTTACAAATTCAGCCCAAATAAATAGCGTTTCCGGATTGCATATACTTGTGACCACCCGCAGGTAAAAAGGATTTTGGGCTGTCTCCATATCCTTGAGCTGTACTACGGAGCCAGCTTCGGGAGAAGTGCTCAGGCTAAGTAGCTGCCGTCGGAAAACGCCGCTATCATTCCCTATTTCCAACAGTACATCGACAGGTCTCTTTTCACGATTGAACAGGGTCACATGGCAGCTCTGTATACTGGCGCTGTGATAAGCGAGGTGATGATCAGCAGATAAAAGAAACACGGACATATCATGTAGCCTCCTTGAATTCTGTTGTATACCAGCCCTATATCATATGAAAATTTGTCATGCCTGGACTGGATAGTTGTACGCCTTTTTTGACAGAATACGCGCCGAGGTCCAACCCTTTTAGCCGAGCTGTGCATGTAATGTAGCGAGGAACAACCTGCGGCTTGAGGAAAGGGTCGCTTTAAAAAAGGAGGCACGGCTATGAGACTTGCACAGCTGGCAGGGGAATATGATGCGGTCTTCAGTTTGGGGCAAAACTGCACGCCTGCCATTCAATTGGAAAAGAACCGCCTGCGGCCGTTTGCCGGGGTGCTGGACTGGATGATGTCTGACACGCTGTCCGATGTGAATCGCTTGCTGGAAAACCGGTTTGCCGGGTTTATGAATTTGCCTAATTTAAGTGTTGTTGGTACGAGCCAACTGAATTATATGGTCAGAGATATCGATTATAACGTGATCTCGGTACATGATTTCCCGCAGGAACGCAATACGTCCGCCGATCTGGCGACTTATCCGGAGTTCAGGGAGAAGATAGACCGCCGTATCGAACGTTTTTTTGCAAAAACGCAGAAGGCGCAGCGCAGCTTGTTCGTCCGTATGCTGGGAACCTATGCAGAGGTAGAGGAACTGGAGCGCATCTTGTCCGGCATGGTGGCGCATGAATTTCGTCTGCTCATCGTTAACTGTTCCGGTGTAACAGAGTTGACCGAGTTGGACTGGCAGCTTGCGAATGTATGCGCGGTGGAAATGCCTTTTGCCGATGTATGGAATTACCAAAGTGATCCGCACTGGCGTACGCTTTTTGGGGGAATGTCCTTGTCATCGGAAAGGGGAGGACGGCGTGCTTGAGCGATTGCAGGGGGATTATGACGCTGTATTCAGCCTGGGAGGACATTGCCTGTCTTCCATTCAACTGGATAAAAACGGACTGCGTCCGTATGCGGGGCCGCTGGACTGGATGATTTCCGGCAACTTGTCGCAGATCAGTCGCTTGCTGGATGCCCGTTTCGCCGGATTTATGGACCTTGCCAGCCTGCGTGTCACGGGGCATGATTACGGCGAGTATAACTTCATGGTCGAGGACGCGTCGTATGAGATTACGGCGGCACACCATTTTCCCGTTACCCAGAATACATCGGAGTATCTGACTTCCTATCCTGCATTTAAAACGACGCTTGATCGCCGCATCGCACGTCTATTGGAGAAATCTGAGCTTGCGTCCCGTCTGCTGCTGGTTCGTCTGGGGGGCAGCCGGGAGCAGGCGGTAGAATTGCACACCGTGTTATCAAGGATGATCACCCACGATTTTCGTTTGTTATTCGTGGATTATACAGGGACTGCCGGTGTGACGGAGCTGGATTGGGGGCTGGAGCAACTGGTTTCAGTGGCGCTGCCGCCTGAGGATATTTGGAGCGGGCAGGATGAGATGTGGCGCTTTATGCTGGCAAACGTCAGGCTACATGTCTGAACAACGGGAAGGTACGTCATAGATTGTCTTTGGTGCTTGTGCTTGTGCCTGCGCCAAGCTGTAGAGCGCCGCATAACATTATGGGAAAGGAAGAAACTTGCTTCGGTTCAAAAGGAGGGTGCGCTAGTGAAGGCTTTGGTCACCGGGGGAGCCGGATTTATTGGTTCCCATCTGGTGCGTGCGCTTGCTGATTCGGGCATCAGGGTGCATGTGCTGGATAATCTGACGACCGGGAATGTCGCAAATGTGGACCCGCGCGCGGTCATGCATATGGCGGATATCCGCAGCTCCGAGACCCGGACGCTGCTCATTCGGGAAAGCCCGGATATTGTGTTTCACTTGGCGGCACAGGCCGATGTCCAGCAATCCATCCATCGACCGGATGAGGACGCAGATGTGAATGTGATGGGGACGATTCATCTGTTGCAGGCTTGTCATGAAGCCGGTGTATCCAAGCTGATATTTGCGTCCACATCCGGCGTATACGGTGAACTGCAAAAGCAATGTATTCAGGAAGACGATCCCGCGGAGCCGATTTCGGGCTACGGGCTTTCCAAGCTGACCGCAGAATCGTATATCCGTCTTTTTCATCGGTTATATGGCATGAATTACACGATTTTGCGTTACGGGAATGTGTATGGTCCCGGTCAGGCGGCGAAGGGAGAGGGCGGTGTAGTCGCTCTTTTTATGGATCGGCTGAAAAAAGGAAGCCCCTTGCTCATTCACGGCGACGGAACGCAAACCCGCGATTTTGTGTACGTCAAGGATGTAGTTAGAGCGAATCTGGCGGCTATACGTGCAGCGGATCAGCGTACGGTGCATGTGAGTACGGGACGAACCACGTCCATCAATCGGCTGGCCTACGATTTGCTGAAGCTGCACGGCTCGTCCGTTCGGCCCGTGTATTCAGCTGCGCGGGCGGGAGACATTCACCATAGCTGTCTTAGCAACGCAGTCGCGAGACATTGGCTTCGATGGGAGCCGCTATATGGCATCTCTGCCGGATTGAAGGAAACGTATGTGAGCAGTATGGGTTCAGGCAAAGAAGGCATGTAGCGGGAAAGCGTGTGATTCAGGAAGGGGCTGGGGGATCAGCCTCTTTTTTATGGATAGCCTGGCAGCTACTTATAGGAAAATATGCACTTACCTGATAGAATGGTCAGCAGTATAGATCACAGGTTTCACAAAGGAGGAGTCTGAACCCATGTTGAAGCAGGCTTTAAGAACAATAGGTATCATCCTGGTCACATGTACGTTATTGCTGGATGCAGGTTCTTTTTCTTTAGCAGCCGGTACAACTGTTGCTGCCGGAGCTTCGGACGGAACAACGGATAGCAGTACTACGCAGAACTTGACCATTGAGAAGAAAAATAAATTGCCCAAGGGATTCGTGTATCTGGATGAAGTGATTCCTGCGGCGCAATATGAAATCCGCTATTATAGTGAGAATAACTTTGTCGGCAGACGGATTGATGGATATAAGGGGCCTTTTGCGATCATGACCCATACAGGTGCAGCGGCTTTAAAAGGGGTTAGCGACGATCTGGCAGCCAAAGGGTATCTGTTGAAAGTATACGATGCCTATCGTCCGCAAAAAGCCGTGAATCATTTTGTTAGATGGTCGCAGGATAGCGGTGATGTGAAAATGAAGCAGCAGTATTACCCGAAGCTGGATAAGCGCAATTTGTTCAAGCTGGGCTTCATCGCCAGGAAATCCGGCCATTCACGGGGCAGCACCGTGGATTTGACGCTGGTGCACATCAAAACGGGGAAGGCTGTCGATATGGGGAGTCCGTTTGATTTTTTCGGTGATATTTCCTATTACAATACGAAGCTGATCAGCAAGACACAGCAGGCGAACCGAAAAATCCTTAGGGATGCTATGGTGAAGCGTGGCTTCAAACCTTACAACAAGGAATGGTGGCACTTTACGCTGATGAAGGAGCCTTATGCTAAAACATACTTCAATTTTGATGTGGAATAGGAAATATGGGACGATTTAACTAAAAAGGATAGGCAGCTAACCTCCATGGAAGGCGTCAGCTTCCTGATGGGAGACTGCCGCCTTTTGCTATTCATCGAAAAATGTCTACATGTTCATTATGATTCGCCAGCCAGCTTCAAGGCTTGATCCAGCACGGCGGCACCGTTTCCTCTACCGTAAGCCATCGTGTCAATGACATCCACAGGGATTCCATAGGGAGCTGCAATTTCGGCAACCGGCTTTTTACGCATCCGTACTTGAGGACCAAGCAAAATAGCAATCACAGAATCTTTAATGCCTTCCAGCTCTTCCTTAATGGTACTTTCGGGGATGGCTTCGATGTTCAGCTCTATGGATCTTGCTGCTGCTTCTTTTTTCATCTTGGAAACCAGAATGGATGTCGACATACCTGCAGAGCAGGCCAGAATAATTTTTTTCATATTTGAACGCCTCCAGAAATTGATTTTTTAATTATTTATACTCTTCATCCAGATCAGCAACAAACGAGCGTTCTTTGATGGCAGCTTGATACCAGTAGCCGGATTTCTTCAAATGCCGACTTCGATCATTCTCCAGGTTAATTTCCACCAGTCCATAGCGATTTTTAAAAGCATTCATAGGAGAAACGTTGTCTGTAAAGGCCCACAGCATATAACCTGTACAGTTCGAACCATCCTCTACAGCTTGTAACGTGTAGTATAAATGCTCTGTTATAAAGTCAATGCGATAGTCGTCCTGAATGATGTGCTCCTCATTTTTGAAGACAACTTCATTCTCGATGCCCATACCATTTTCCGCGACAAACCACTCGATATTGTTATATTCGTTCTTGATACGCATCCCCATATCGTAAATGATTTTCGGATAAATCTCCCAGCCCCGTGACTTGTTCATTCTTTTACCCGGAAGATCGAAATGCTCATAGTAGTAAGAGGGATGAAAAGGGATATTTTCATTCCACGCCTTACTCTGCGCTTTGACCCGGTGGGGATAATAGAGATTGATCCCGACATAGTCAACGGTATGTTCCTTAATCACTGTTAGTTCTTCTGTGGTTGATTCAAATGTAATATCATGCTTGCTCATTAAGTCGAATAGTTCTTGCGGGTATTCGCCTTTAATAAGAGGGTCCAAGAATACTCGATTGTAAAATAAATCATACACATGTGCCGCGTACTGGTCATGAGGGGCGCTGGATCGGGCATAAGTAACTTCGGGATTCAGAATAACGCCTATTTTCGCCCCGTTCTGATTATAATTTTTTGCCTTGAAGAGTTGTACGCACTTCGCGGTTGCCAGTGTTTTATTATAATTCCATTGCATCCACTTCCGCGTATTTTGTTCATAGGGATAGCGAAGGGCATCCAGATAGACACGAGTCTGTACAACAATCGGCTCATTAAATGTAAACCAGTGTTTTACCCGATCTCCGTACCGTTCAAAAACCTTTTCCGCATATTTCACAAACAGTTCCACCACATGCTTGGAAGACCAGCCCTCATATTTGTCTAGCAAATAAGCGGGCACCTCGTAGTGCTCCAGACAAATCATGGGCTCGACCCCGCTTGCAATCAACTCGTCAATGACCCGGCTCATATAATCTGCATACGTTTCATCCACGACAACATTCTCATAATCCGTTAAGAAGCGGGACCAATTAATAGAAGTACGATAATGGGTCAGGCCAATCTGCTTCATCAGCGCAATATCCTCGGCGTAACGATTATAGAAGTCGGTTGCACCCGCAGGCCCATATCCATTGTGCCAGACATAGCGGTCATTTTTGTACCATTGGTCGAGAAATGAATCCTGACCTTCTTTTTTACCACTCCAGCCCTCTGTCTGCCAGGCGGAAGCCGCAGCACCCATGATGAAATTCGACGGAATTTGTATCGTATGTTTAGCCATTACATGCTTCTCCTTTTCGTTCTATTGATTCCCAAAGGCCCGTTAAGTAGGCCGCTCCCAGTGCACGGTCATACAGTCCATAGCCGGGCTTTCCTTGTTCTCCCCAGATCATTCTCCCGTGGTCAGGTCTTACATACCCTTCAAACTGATGACGATGCAGGATATGAATCAGCTCCGCCATATCTATGCTACCGGATTCTGACAGGTGCGCTGACTCTTCAAAATCACCATTAGGATAACGTTTGACATTACGTAGATGAACAAAATGAATCCTTTTTTGCGCGGCGTATTTGTCTAGCATTTTGGGTAAATCATTGTCTGATGAGCTGCCTAGCGAGCCACTGCAAAAGGTAATACCGTTATGCACGCTGGGCTGAAGCTCCAGCAGACGGTCAAAATCCGCTTCTTTGCTAAGAATACGCGGCAGACCCAGAACAGGCCATGGCGGGTCATCCGGATGGATCGCCATTTTCACGCCGACCTCTTCGGCTACGGGAATCACTTCTGCCAGGAAATAAGCTAGATTTTCCCAGATCCCTTCGGCTCCCAGTTGTTTATACTGTTTCATCAAAGCAGGAAGCTCTTTCTTTGGATATGATAAATCCCAACCTGGGAGTGTAAAATCAGCAATGATCGGCTCAATCTTTTTCAGTTCTTCCCCCGAGAAGGACAATGTCAATGATCCGTCGGGAAGAGGCTTGTCAATGACGGTACGAAACCAGTCAAAGGCAGGCATGAAATTGTAACAGACTACTTTTACCCCGGCATCACCCAGCCTTCTCAGCGTTTCTTTATAGTTGGCAATATAGTTATCTCTGGTGGGGAGTCCCAGCTTGATCGCTTCATGTACCGGAACGCTTTCCACGACTTCAAATGTAAGTCCCGCTTCCTCGATTTGCTGCTTGAGAGCAGTGATACGCTCCATAGGCCATACCTCTCCAGGCGGAACGGTATAAACCGCGCTTACAATTCCTTTGATATAGGGGACATGCCGGATGTAAGAGAGTGGAATGGAATCCTGCTCGCCATACCACCGAAAAGTCATTTTCACCATAATCAGCTTCTTCCTTTAAAGTTGGCGTTAACCTCAATCCATTAAGAATACGCTTTCAATTGAATGATATATTTCTATAGTAGCGCATTATTCAGCCGTTCGCTTGTTGGCAATTTTGACGAACGGGAAATAGATGATAATCGCTACCACAATACAAATGATCTGAGTTACGACGGCGCCAATGCTTCCACCTGTAGACAGGTAGGCATTAATAATAGGCGGAGTAGTCCATGGAACCATGACGACGGCCTTACCTGCAAATCCAAGCAACGTCGAAAAGTATCCAATCGTTCCTGTGATAAGCGGAGTAATAATGAAAGGGATAGCCATCAATGGATTCAACATAATCGGAAGTCCGAAAATGACAGGCTCGTTAATATTAAACAGGCCCGGTCCAAACGAAAGCTTGGTAATTTCCTTCATATCCTCACGCTTGGAGGCGATCATAATACAAATCAACAGGGCCAGCGTAATCCCTGAACCACCGATACTCATGTATACGTCCCAGAAAGGCATCGTAATAATGTTCGGAATCGGCAGTCCTTGCTCATAAGCAGTCATGTTGACGGTAATCGCTCCAAGCAGCAGAGGTTCACGAATCGGTTTTACCATTTGGTTCCCATGAATGCCGATCACCCAGAAGATTTGCGCAACCAGCATCAGTACCAGTATACCCGGCAGTCCTTGCACCACGGTCTCCAGAGGTTTTTGCACCACATTATAGACGGCATCATACAGGTAGAGACCTGTAAATTTATGAAAGAAGAATCCAAGCATCGAGAAGACAGTCACCGTAATGATGGTTGGAATGAGTGCAGAGAAAGAAACAGCCACATTGCTGGGAACACTTTCAGGCATTTTAATTTTTAGCTTATCGGACTTGCCCAGCTTGCTGTACAGCTCAACGGATAGAATGCTTATGAAAATACCTAAAAACAAGCTTTTGGTATCCGTAAACTGGCGGGCTATGACATCCGTTACTTTTTGCATTTCTCCGTTAACCATCAACTCTATCGTGGTTGGCGTCACAGATATAAAGCAGATTACAGCGAGTAGTCCTGGAAAGAGATTTTTCTCCCCGTTAATTTTTCCTAGCTCCAGACCAATCATGAAAATAGCCAGGATGGTAAGGATATTCAAGCTGGCATAGTTAATGCCTGAGAAAATCGGTTTGTACTCTGCCAGGAAGGAGAAAGGTTTAAAATGGGCCAGACCATTTACCGGGTCCATCACCATATTGGAAATCAGAACAGCAAAGGCACCCACAATGATGACAGGCATTAATGTGATAAAGGCTGATTTGATCGCTATAATATATTTAAAATTGTTGATTGCATTTGCCACTGATGTGAGGCCGTCAACCAGTTTGTCTTTGAAAGCCATGGGATAGCGCCCCTCCCTCTACGATTTTGGTACGAATTGATCAATACGTTCATACAGGTCTACAAACTCTGAGGCCATATCTCGAATGGTGATGGCATTCATCAAATGATCTTGAGCATGTACCATCATGACCGACATCTCTGTTTTTTCACCCGCTGCTTCCTTATTAATGATTCTGGTTTGAATTTTGTGGGAGGACACCAGTTCTTTTTTAGCTGAGGCTAATTCTTCTTTGGCTTCCTGAAACTTTCCCGCCTTTGCAAGCTCAATCGCCTCCATGGCCGAGCTGCGTGCATTCCCAGCGTATAATATAATTTGGAATACAATTTCTGTATCATCCATGTCCTCCATACTCATGTCGTGCTCTGTCGTTTCATCATTATTCATGTTTCTTATCTCCCTTCAAAAGATGCCTTCTGCTGTATGCTTATTATAATTTGGAATCGCTTTCAATTTAACGCATACTTTTTCCGCTTCTTAACGGAAAAATCGTCTCTTCTAAATGACTTCATCATCACCAAAAAAGGAGAGACCCCCGCCTTGCAGGCTTCAGGTTCCTCCTTTGCATTACATCAGCTATTTATATGCAGCACTTCTACGAATTCCGTGTACGTTTTGCAGCGGATAAGCTGCTGGACGAGCTTTTCATTATTTAAGATTTCAAGCAAAATATGATACATACTCTGTAAATCTTCTGATTTGGTGCGCTGTATGCAGAGCATACAAATAAACTGTACCGGTTTGCCATCCCAATCGATGGCTTTTTGTAATGTACAGATGGCCCAAAACGTGGAATCAGCGAAAGGTTCCATCGGATGCGGGATCGCGACAAAATTGCCAAATGAAGTTGGGGAAACAGCTTCACGCTCTACCACAGATTGCAGCAGCGGGCCTTTCACAAGATCGGCTTCGTGTATTTTGGCGGCTATAAATTCAAGCACTTGGAGTTTGTTATCAAACTTCTGCTGAAGAAAAACCAATTTTTTTCGTACATACTGCACAGCAGGAAGTCTTGCCTCTGAGATTGCTTGTTCAATTTTAGTGATATCGGAACCGCCCAAAAATGTATTCACATGTATCATGGGTACAGAAAGCGGTTCTGAAATGGGGATCGTGCTAATGACAAAGTCCAGTGTATCCAACGGCATTTGTTTAAGCTTATAAAATTCAGTGGTTCCCACGATATCCAACCTGGAACCGAAGACCGATTGAAGCTTATAATACAGCAGCTTTGCGCTGCCGAGTCCGGAAGCACATACGATCATGCACCTTTTGGGTGCGCCCTCCATTTTCTTTCTTTCCATCGCGACTCCGATATGAATGGCTAAATACCCAATTTCATTTTCCTCGATGTGTATATGAAGCCGTTGCTTGATGACTTCCGCAGCAATGATACCTGCTTCAAAGGCAAGCGGGTAATTGGCTTTGATTTCATCCAGCATAGGATTACGCAAATTCATTCCGTATTGATAACGGTTAATGACCGGTTTGAGGTGAAGACAAAAAGCAATCAGCAATTCCTTGTCGTTGTGAATGTTCATTTTCAACTGTTGATCAATTTGGTCTAGTATTTCAATCGTCAGTTCGTAGATATCTTTATCAATGATCTTTTTAATCTCCACTTCATCTAAATGGGCACTAACAACTGTCCTTACACCCAGCAGGTGCACAGCAATGTACGCAACTTCAACCAGTGGAAAGGAGTGCTTCATTTTTTGTTCTAATGCAGATACGATCTCAGTCGCCACCATAAACTCTTTCTGCGCTTCAATTTTTTTCATTTCTTGAGGATAATACGAAACATACCTTTCTTCACGAATACGCTTACATGCTATAGCAATATGAATGACCAGATTGTTCAAGGCAATGTCCGACAACTGAATATCATTGAACTCAATGCGATCCAGAATCACTTCTCTTATGCATTCCATCTCTTCGTTAGAGATCAGAGAAGGGTGGGGCATCTGCTGCTCGCCTATTTCATCTGTCCTACTGAATATATAGTCGGAAATGCAATAACGCAGCTTGGCCTCATTACCTTTGACTCGAATACCATGATACGGTCTATTCTCCAGAGAGAGTCCGTAAGTTGCCAGTAATTTGCGCAGTTCTTTGAGGTCATTCTGTAAAGTAGATCGACTAACATACAGGATCTCAGCTAAATCATCAAGTTTGATATATGCATTGGTGAGCAGCAGCTTTTTCATTAAAAAACGATTTCTCGCTTCAGAGGAATTCGCTAATGGATAGGGCACATTATGTTCATAATCCTTTAACTGCTTCAGCAGATGATGAAATTCTTGTTCGTCCCGAATCTCTAACTTGTAGCCCGATCCTTTGAGAGGTTTGACTGCTGCTCCATGCTTCGACAACAGCGCACCCAATTCCTTTAAATCCGTTCGTATGGTTCGAGAGGATACCTTCAATACATTTGCCAAGTGTTCTCCGTTGACCAACTGTTCTGCAACCAATATACGAAGAATATCAAAAATACGCAAAATGAGCCTCCTTCCATAGCTGTTCTGATGAACAGTATACAACGGTAGATTGGTTATGAAAAAGTGAAAAATTCGATTATACGATTGTATTGAAAAAGAGTGGTGTTGAGTATACAATTAAGATATAAGCAAATGATTATATAGAGAGAAGAGGTGATCATATTGGACCAACTGGCTTATGTAGCGGATCAATTAAAGCTATTGGGTGATAGAACACGGCTGACGATGCTCTCTTTGCTCCAAGAGAGGGAATGGTGTGTGTGCGAATTTGTCGAGATTTTTGATATTTCGCAACCGGGTATCAGCCAGCATCTAAGAAAGCTAAAGTCTCAAGGGATTGTAAAAGAAGCTCGACGCGGACAGTGGGTGTATTATTCTCTCAATGTGGAGGACAAGCCTCATATTCAAGCGGTCCTTCAATGTATGCCAGATGAGAAGCAAATTTTGAAGCTTTTAAATAAAGAAGAACCAACCGCTGCTTGCGGACCTGCTTCGAATTCCTGCTCCTGCTAAAGATTCGATGGAAAAGTTGCCTCTGTGAGCATGGAAAATGATGTCTGATATTTAAGCATATGCTTATAAAATGATTTAATATGATGTTACATCTTGGATCGGAGGTTTGAGCGTGTTATCGGTTTTCTTGGCATGCACTATTTTTCTGTTAACTTTGACGCTGGTGATATGGCAGCCCAAGAACCTGTCTATTGGATGGTCAGCCTGTGCAGGAGCAATTTTGGCTCTGCTTGTTGGCGTGGTTCATATTCAAGATGTGTGGGAAGTAACCCGAATCGTGTGGAATGCCACGCTGGCTTTTGTAGCTATTATTCTCATTTCATTGGTGCTGGATAAGATCGGACTATTTGAATGGGCCGCTTTACATATGGCGAGGGCTGCGCAGGGAAGCGGGGTCCGGCTGTTTATGTATGTGACTTTGCTGGGAGCGGTGGTAGCTGCTTTTTTTGCAAATGATGGTGCCGCTTTGATCCTGACTCCCATTGTGCTGGCGATGGTACGGGCGCTCAAGTTTGAAGAAACAAGGGTATTCCCTTTTATCATAGCCAGCGGCTTTATTGCAGATACGGCTTCGCTTCCGCTCGTCGTCAGCAATTTGGTTAACATCGTGACCGCCAATTTCTTCAACATCACATTTATGGAGTATGCAGGCCGCATGATTATTCCGAATTTTTTTTCTATAGCTGCGAGCATGTTGGTGCTGTATCTCTTTTTCCGTAAAGGCATTCCAAGGAAGTTTGATGTTGCTCATGTAACGGCTCCTGCTAAAGCGATTAAGGATGCGAAAATGTTCCGGCTTTCCTGGATCTTTCTGTCCCTCCTGCTTGCAGGTTATCTGATCAGCGAATTTTTCAACATTCCGGTTTCAGTAATTGTGGCAATCATTGCTGTTATTCTCTTATTTATTGCTCGTAAAAGTCCTGTGGTACCTGTAAAAGAAGTCATGAGAAGCGCGCCATGGGCCATCGTATTTTTCTCCATCGGGATGTACGTCGTAGTATACGGGTTGCGTAATGTGGGTTTGACAGATTTGCTAGCTCATCTTATTCAAGCGGCAGCAGACGAGGGGATGTTTGTGGCTACGATGGCTATGGGTTTTATGGCTGCCGTCATTTCGTCGGTGATGAACAACATGCCTACGGTCATGATTAATGCGTTGGCGATCCATGCTACGAACGCAACGGGAATGATCCGGGAGGCACTTGTTTACGCCAATGTAATCGGGTCGGATTTAGGGCCCAAGATGACACCCATTGGCTCCTTGGCTACGCTGCTCTGGCTGCATGTGCTTACTTCTAAAGGCATAAAGATTCGGTGGGGAACCTACTTTATAACAGGTGTAATTCTGACCTTGCCTACGCTTTTTTTCACGCTTTTGGGTTTGTATTTGTGGTTGACGATATTTTGATTTAAACACTAAAGGAGACGATCATCAGGCCGCCTACCCAGCGGCTTTATTTTAGAATCGTAGAGATAGCAGATAAAAGTAAACCTATGATCATAAAAATAAAGGACCATTTCCATCTGCCTTTTCTATCTTTCCCCTCGGGGTCCGCCGCCTGTTCATTATAAAAATTGGCACGCATACGGTCACCACTAACCCCTGTTCCACTTAAAATAATAGCGAGTATGATGAAGACCGCTCCTGTCCAGCTCACATAATCATATATCATGTTGAACCCCCCTCTTGTTATCTTCTCTATCACCCCATTTAGTTTACCTTATCATAGGTCATTCTAAGGCTAAACAAGATTTTCTTTCAATAACCTCTGTATTCACCAGAACCTGAGTATGATGCTTCTGATTGTTGTTAAGCCTCTCCATAAGCAACTTTACAGCAGTTTGGGCCAAAATATCCTTTTTCACATGAATGGTTGTGAGTTCCGGGCTAATAACCTTGGCCTCATGAATATTATCAAATCCCATAACAGAAATTTGTTCAGGCACGCGTATGTTCATGTCTTGAAACGTTTTAATGGCGCTGATCGCCATGTAATCATTTTCGCAAAATAATGCCGAAGGCAGCTCACCCAATTCATGAATAGCTGCTTTAAATGAATCCTGTGACATTACAAGCAGGGGATTCAAATCAAATGTAAGCCCATTTTCTATGGAAAGATTGTGTTCCTCCAAAGCTGCCATAAACCCTTCCTTTCGTTTTTTAAAGTTAAGAATTCTGGTACTGGATTGTACGTATCCTATTTTCTTGTGTCCTAACTGAATTAAATATTGACCTGCCTGATAGCCGCCAAGGTAGTTGTTAATGGATACAAAACTGGCATCGACGTGTTCAAAGCAGGTATCCAAAATAACGATATTGGAATGAATGGATTGTATAGAATAAATATCCTCGGGAGTTAAATTGGTGCCAAGCAGAAGCACCCCAGAGGAGGGGTGGTCTTTTTCCAGAGCAGATAATTCTTCTTCAAGGCTATGGCTATCAAAAGACGAAAAAATAAGGGTGTTTCCATGTTCTCTCACCTGATTGGTAATATGATGAATTAATTCATTAAAAAATGGAAGCGAGTCATAATGCTCTGTTACGATGTCTGTATTTTTGCACGCAACAAAACGAATCACATTGTAATTTTTAGAGAATTCCTTGTTTGTCTTCATGGTTCGTGGTTTATATTCATGTTCTTCAGCGATTTTCAAAATATGCTGCTTCGTTTCTTCGCTAACTCCGGGCTTATTATTAAAAGCAAGAGAGACGGCAGATTTCGAAACACCGGCAAGCCTTGCAATATCATCAATTTTCAATGTGGATCCTCCTATTGGACTAAACTACATAAATTATAACATTATTATACGAGAAAGTTTAGTTTATAAACTAAACTAAACTAAAAATTTGATAATTAAAAATATGTTGACCGATTATGATTTTTGATGTTAATATTCAGATGTAAAGCGCTTTAATTTAGTTTATTTTACGAAAAAAATATAAAATTAGTTTTTTAGTTTAGTTATATTTAGAAAAAAACAAGAATGTAGCAAGGAAGGAAAGGTGATTCATTTGAGATTAAACATTGCTGAAGATCAAAGAAGTTTTACAAAAGAGGGAGAAATTTTTTTTTATTTAGCTGATACGGTTTGGAGCGCGTTTACCAACGCAACCATTGAGGAGTGGAGTGATTACCTTGATTATAGGAAGATGCAGGGGTTCAATGTGTTGCAAATTAACATGCTCCGACAATGGGATGCTAGTGAATCGGACTTGAACCTTCAGCCGTTTGCTTTAATGGAGAATGGAGATTTTGACTACCATACATTAAACGAAGCTTATTTTGATCGGGCAGAAGTCATGATTAAGATGGCTGTGGTGCGCGGATTTATTCCAGCTTTGGTCCTTCTGTGGTGTAACTATGTACCGGATACATGGGCTAATATGTTTCAGAAGGACAATAAAATGCCGTTTGAATGTATTGAAAGCTATGTAACGTATGCAGCAAGTCGATTTTCCAAATTTAATCCTATTTTTCTGATCAGCGGGGATACCGATTTTCCGACAGAACGTGCCAACGCCTACTATTTAAAGGCACTGGAAATTGTACAACAAGTAAGCCCGGAAAGCTTAACTACTCTCCACATTCAAGGAAGATTGAAAGAAATCCCTGAAGTTTTTGAAAAACACAATGGACTAGGATTTTATATGTATCAATCCGGGCATAATTCACAATTTCAATATGTATCTCATGAGATTGCTCAACATTTTTATCATAAGTCGGATGTACGGCCTGTCATTAATGGGGAACCATGCTATGAACAGATCAGTTATAGTCGTAATGTGTATGGCAGATATACTGCACTGGATGCCAGAAAAGCAGCATGGCAGAGTCTCCTTGCAGGTGGGGGAGCAGGAGTAACATACGGAGCGCACGGAATTTGGAGCTGGCATAAAAAAGGGAAGAAATTCGGCATCGTAGAAGGGGAAGGCTTTGATAGTCCCTATGATTGGAGAACGGCATTACGTTTTGAAGGTGCATGGGATTATTCATTTATTAAATATCTGTTTGAAATGTATAAGCTTGTTGGCATTAGGCCGCTGGATATTGTTCTAAATAAGACAGAAGAGATTAGAGCCGCCGGAAACGAGAATACCGTAGTTTTGTATATTCCGGTTAACACAAAGGTGCGGTTAAGCATAAATGTGCAGGATTACAAGTTTACAACGATTGATTTAGCGGAGAAACGATTTGCACAAACGGAGGTGTACGTTCAGGATGATCAATCCGTCATGGAAATGCATAGTTTTGAAAATGACGTCGTGATCATCGGGACAAAATAAAACAAAAGACGAACATGATGGCAGCTATGATCGTGGGTAAGCTTGCAGGCGGTATAAGCGTCATAATTGTCGCTGCTATTGCACATCGAGCTACTACAAATAGAAAAATAGAAAGCGCATCCAAGAAGGAGTGAATATGATGGATCACAAAAAAACAGCCGTAGAAGTATTAAGTTCAGTGGGAGGAAACGAAAATGTAAACAGTGTAATTCACTGTGTAACCCGATTGAGGTTTAAATTGAAGGATAATCAATTACCTGATAAGGAACAAATCAAGCAGATTGATGGCGTCATTACTGTCGTAGAAAGCGGCGGACAATTTCAGGTGGTCATCGGGAATGAGGTTCCTAAGGTATACGAAGCTCTTTTGGAGACGATGGGAGTAAAGCCAGATCAAGCGAGTCAAGAAGAGCAAAACAATGAGAAATCCAGTTTATTCAGCCGATTTGTCGATGTGATCTCAGGCGTGTTCATGCCCGTTGTAGGCGTACTCGCCGCTGTGGGGATTCTAAAAGGACTGCTGGCCTTATGCACATCCCTGGGCTGGATGACGGATCAGATGGGCACATATAAAATTTTATACGCGACAGCAGACGCTATGTTTTATTTCTTTCCGATTATTCTAGGATTTTCAGCAGGTAAAAAATTTGGAGGAAACCCGTACCTGTCTGCTGTTTTGGGGGCCGCCTTGGTGTATCCGACCATGACTTCCGCCTTTACGGATAAAACGGCGCTGTCCTTTTTGACCATACCTGTTGTTCTGATTAATTATACTTCTTCTGTTATACCTATCATTATTGGAGCATTTTTGGCAGCTAAGGTCGAAAAAATGATAAGTAAGTATGCACCTGTCTCCATTAAAATGTTCATTGTGCCTTTTCTGACCTTGGTCATCATATCACCGATTGTTTTTCTGGTTGTCGGACCGATATCAACTATAGTCAGCGATGGGTTAGCCAATGGCTCCATGTGGATTTACCAGTTAAGTCCAGCTGTAGCTGGTCTCGTTCTGGCCGGGTTCTGGCAGGCCATTATTATCTTTGGTCTGCATTGGGCATTTATTCCAATTCTCCTGAACAATGTAGTTACGAACGGGTTTGATCCGATTAACGGGATGCTGTTCTGTACTACTTTTGCTCAAACCGGTGCGGCCTTTGCCATTGCTTTGAAATCACGTGACCCTAAATTAAAACCTATTGCCACTTCTGCTACAATTGCGGGGGTGATGGGAGTTACGGAACCAGCTATTTACGGGGTCACGCTACCTGCCAAAAAGCCGTTTATTTTAGCTTCCATTGCCGCAGGTATAGGGGGAGCCACAGCAGGTTTTCTGGGATCAACGGCATATGGTTTTGCCTCAGGCGGCGTTTTCGGTATTCCTCTGTTCATTAATCCAAAAGGTATAGATGCAGGTTTCATCGGCTTTATCATATCTTTGGTTGTGGCTTTTGTACTCGCATTTATCCTGACCTATCTTTTCGGCTATAAAAATGCTAAACCAACGCCTGAGATTAAGGTTGCAGATGAAAGCAAAGTGGAGGAAAAAGTGGTATTCAGTCCTTTGAACGGTGAATTGATTCCTTTAACCGCTGTAAAAGATGAGGCTTTCTCCAGTGGTGCGATGGGTCAGGGAGTGGCTGTTATTCCGAAAGAAGGGGTGGCCTATGCGCCGTTTAACGGAACGGTTGTTACCGTTTTCAAAACAAAGCATGCGATCGGACTTATCTCTGAGGATGGTGTTGAACTGCTCATTCACATTGGAATTAATACAGTAAGCCTGAAGGGAGAACATTTCACTTCTTTTGTCTCTGAAGGGGATGCCATTCAAAAAGGAGACAAGCTGGTTGAATTTGATCCAGAGGCTATAGCAGGTGAAGGATATGATCTCACCACATCCATCATTGTAACCAACTCAGCCGTGTACACGGATATCATCGTTGAAGGGAAAAAGGATATCCATGCTGGAGATTCGTTATTAAATATTAGATAGTTGCCAAATATAAAGTGCTAAAAAAGGAAATTCGTGAAGCTGACGATGACCGGTGTGTTAGATAACACGGGTTGTCGTCAGTTATTTTTTTAGGATAATGGTTTCTGTATCGCCTTGGATGGAGACCTGCGCCGTTTTGCCACGTCCGGTCTGTTTATGATCTGAACAGGCAGATTGCGGCCAGCTTTTCATTATCTCCGGGCGAGAAAATATTCGAGCGGGAGAATCGTTTTTACGTCTCGTATCCGATTGTCCTGCTTGTGAGAGAAGGGGCCGCTATACCGCACATTCCACTGGCTCAAAGTACAGCGGATATGGACTGGAGCCAGATTGAATGGCGGATATACGGAGCACCGGGGAAACTCGAAGGTACAGAGCTTATTGCGATTCCCCAGGCACCCGTACCCGTGGTGGTGGAAGTGGTGTTTGAAGCGGTCAACGGATGCATTACGGCAACTTCTGATGGAGTACAGACGGCAACATGGAAGGTGACTTTTTCGGACATTCGCTAAAATAATAAATTACCTCACGCCCAGCGCATTCATCATTTGCCGGAAGGATTGCACATATTTATCCGGTGCTAACAGGTCGACGATCCTTGTCAGCCCCTTCTGGCGAATGGATTCGCGTTGTGGCACGTTGTTCATCAGATCCAGTCCCTCCAATACCGCCTGCGAGATATTTCCTTGCGTATAAAATTTACCCGTTACGTTGTGGTCGATGAAGGTTCGCACCCCGTCAGAATCAGAGCTGAGTACGGGGCAGCGGCAAGCCATGGCCTCAGCTACGGCGTACCCAAAACCCTCTACCAGCGAAGTGGACAACAGATACCCGCCTGAATCGCCAATCATGGAGTAATACAGAGGCATTTTGGCATGAGGCACGTTGTTGAAACGTTCTACAATGGAGGACAAGCCAAGCTGTGTCATCATATTCTCGAATTGTATCTTATCCTCTGGCTGGGAGAGGGTATCATCATAGAACATCCAGATGCGAAGATCCGCGCGGTTTTGCAGCATCCAGTAAGAGATATCGAGAAAATGCCTCCAGTTTTTGTTCGGCTCCAGTCGCCCAATCCATGCAATGACCGGGCTGGTCGGGGGAGTGTTAAGGACATACTGAAATATGCTGGTATCCAGCACGTTCGGAAATGCATAACGATCAAGCCAAGGGCACATGCTGGAAAACAGTTCGACCAGATGTGTAGTGGTGGGCAGCAGTACTGCATTGGCGTATCTTTGAAGAAACGGTGTGGCTTCGCCTACTACCAATGCAGCTTCCACGTGCAGACCGAAGCCCTGTGATTCATAGATTAGCACACCCTGATAGCCTAACATGCGCAGTTTGGCGAGCATCTGGTAATCCGACGAGACGACGATGGCATCGTAACGGTGAGTGTGTATCAGACTACGAATATCTTCCTCGGAGGAAGTCATAAACACGGGAATATCCCCATGCAAGTTTTGCATCCCTGTACCCTGCTGATAGTAGAGAAGATGGCATTCAATCCCGTCTTGGCTGAGCACCTTGCAGCGTTGGCGGTTCAAGGTTTCCACGCCGCCGCTGGGTATATAAAAGGTAAATAGAACTTTGATCTCAATAACCCCCTTCGGCCAATCGAAAGCTTCTTATATACCAAGGTATTCCAGCAAAAGGACGGGGTGTGGGTATCTATGGAAGCCTGGATTGAATCAGCATATAATTGTGGCTGAGGCGGGAATCCTCGGGGGAGCGCTCCACTGCTTCTCTGGCAAAATCACATGCTTGGCGCAGTAGTCCCAACTCATAACAGGGGAGGGCTCCGAGATCATATAGTGTTGCGTCCCAGCAAAAATGCTCCTGCATGTAGGTATCCGGGCGTGTTGTAATACGCAGTGCTTCCTCGACCATATGATAAACGGCAGGCCAGTTCCGGTTACGATAGGCAAGCTGGGCCATTTCGGTGTAAGGCTCACGCAAATGTGGGGCTTCGGCAATAGCGCGGTGCAGCCATCGGGTAGCCTCCTGCCATTGTTGATTTGCGACATAGGCTCGGGAAATGTAGCGTATGGAGGCGCTGCGTTCGTCCTCCCAGGTTGCTTGCGGCATGGCCAGATGGCGTTCCAGTGTAGCGATGCACTCCTCCCAACTGCCATGATACATATATTCCCGCCCCAGATAGTGCATGTTGCGATTATCCTCGGGAAATTCACGTACGGACTGCTCCAGCAGCGGAAGGTATTGGCTTCTGGACTTGTGCGGATCGGGATCATGGTACAAGCGGAGCTGGTCGGATCGGATGCTGCGTTCCTCACCCTCCCCGATATATTCAAGTACCTCGTGAACGGGACGTATCCAGTGGTAGCCGTGGCGAGTGTGTATTTTTTCCTTCCAAAACCATGTATAGGGGCTGTCTTGCCCGGGCAGGCCATGAGTAAAGGCATACAGTATCCGGGTTGTCCCTTGGGCCCAGTTCTTTTCCAGCCTTTCTCGCCAACCTTCCTCCCATACTTCATCCAAATCCGTACATACACAAATATCCACATCATGGGGAACCAGTCGCAGGGATTCATTGCGGGCGTTATCAAAGCGCCATGGAGCTACTTGGACGGGACGCACCTCTGCTCCTGCCTCTCGCAGCAGGGAAACGGTGTTGTCCGTAGAGCCAGTATCCGCCACAATGACGATATCGGCCTCCCGCATGGAGCGCATCCAGCGCTCGGCGAAACGAGCTTCATTTTTACTGATGGCATAGACAGTTACCTTGTATCGATTTCGGTGTTTCTCTAGTGAAGACGGATCGGCTGGATGAAGTGGTTGCATCTTGCTTGCTCCTCCTTTAATTGTAAGATGGTGGGGATGGGCAAGAAAAGTACGTCTATTCTGGAGAGTTCAGGATGGAGCTGAATAGCTGCCGATTATGCAGCACATGCGGGTCGTTGGGGACGTACGTTGCAGCTTGTTCATTGTGCCAATTCGCACGTGTATAGTCTTTCAGACGATAATGGCAAATGCATAGCTGTATATGGGGGAACCAGGTTCGATACGCATCCTGTACTGGACCCATCGTGTCAGCGGGCTTCAGAACGGTAGCCATGTCGTACCAATAGACGGCTTTGGAGGCTTCATTTTTGTCTAAAAAATAATGACCCATTCGGCAACATAGATCCGTTCTGGGTGTATCAAAGATCAGGCTTTTGAGAGCCGCAGTAATACTTTGCTCCATTTTGCCGAGCGATTGCAGGCAGTCGGCCAGTTTGCCACATGCACTAATGGCATCCTCCACCCAACATTGTCCGGTATCCAGAAAATTCTGATAGATTTGCACTGCTTTTTCATACTTTCCGTTATCCCTTAGCTCGTTGGCGTAGTAGTAGAGGTCGCGGGGCGCGAAGTTGTGACCTTGGGTGAGCTGTTTTTCGTAGATTCGCAGATTGCGTCCAGGGGAGGTGGTATGGGTTCGGGTATGAGTCACGGCAATATCTGCATGCTAGATGTTTCCTTCTACCGCCAGATATTCATGCACGGCCCCATGCCAGCGGAACCCTGCTGACTGTCTGACCAGTCGGTTTCGACGAAAATGCAGCGTGACATTGCCGTGATTATCAAAGGCATAGTGATATTTCATAGACACCGAATCCACGGTTGGTGTAGTTGTAGGGTCAAGGGTATGTTTCAGCTCAAGCAATTTAGCGGCATCCTGTTTCTCCAGCATGTCATCGGCATCCAGCCAGAGAATAAATTCTTGCGTAGCCTGCTCAAAGGAATAATTACGGGCAAGGGCAAAATGGTCCACCCATTCAAATGGAAAAATACGATCTGTGAGGATGCGGCATATGTCCAGGGTCCGATCCTGTGAACCCGTGTCGATGATATTGATTTCATCCACAATATGATGGACGGATTCAAGGCAACGACCAATGGTATTCTGATCGTTTTTCACGATCATGCACAGGCTGATACTGATCAATGGTGCATCACTCCTTTGGAAGCAATCAAGCGGGTTTAATTCAAGCGTTCATAGTCGCTTTTACATAAGTTGCGATTTAGAGAAGCCCTGCCGCATTTGCGGCAGGGCAAGGTTAGACAAAGCCAAACATCATGGGCGGCGGTTTTGTCGTTAAGATATGGAAAGACTAAGGTCCGGTCGGTCCAGTGGGTCCGGTCGGCCCTGTCGGTCCGGTTGATCCTATAGGTCCAGTAGGTCCCACGGGACCGGTATCGCCTGTCGGTCCGACAGGTCCTGTGGCTCCGGTGTCACCCGTAACTCCGGCAGGTCCAGTAGCACCTGTAACGCCAGTAGCTCCGGTCGGTCCCGTAGCGCCCGTGTCGCCAGTAGCTCCGGTCGGCCCTGTAGCGCCGGTGTCGCCTGTCGGCCCAATAGGGCCCGTAAATCCAAGACCGAACGGCCCTGTCGGTCCAGTAGGTCCCACGGGTCCGGTATCGCCTGTCGGTCCGACAGGTCCTGTGGCTCCAGTGTTACCCGTAACCCCGGCAGGTCCGGTAGCACCTGTAACGCCAGTAGCTCCAGTTGGCCCGGTAGCCCCGGTATCGCCTGTCGGTCCGACAGGTCCTGTGGCTCCGGTGTCACCCGTAACTCCGGCAGGTCCGGTAGCACCTGTAACGCCAGTAGCTCCAGTTGGCCCGGTAGCCCCGGTGTCACCGGTAGGCCCCGCAGGTCCTGTTGGTCCAACGGCTCCAGCCGCGCTCGCTTTAACAAGAGCAACGGCATCAATGGCCACATCAGCGGAGTTAGCCAAGGCAGCTTTGCCAATCACCAAAAAGGCATAAGCTGCGTTCGCTGGAACAGGAGCCGTTACTTCATACAGGCTTTGCCATGTTCCATTAACAGCGTCCGGCAATGTGCCTGCGCTCAAATAGGTAGTTAGCCCCGTGCCAAGGAAGGTAAACGCTGCGTCATAGTAGTACAGGAAAATGTTGACTTGAGGATTGAACTGGCTTCCTATTTTTGCGGCTGACAGGCTTAACGTATAGCTTTCGCCCGGAGCAGCAAAAACGACCTGGGAAAGAGATGCATCCACCGCGCCTCCTGCCAGAATCGCACTATAAAAGTTTGTCTTTTTAACGGATAGGTTAGTGACCGTCACATTGACTGAGTTCCAAAAAAGTGTTGATCCGACTTCGAAGTCGCCGTTTGAGATTAGATTGGTAAACAATACGCTCATCGCTTTTTTATACACTCCCTTCACACGTTGTAATGTTAGTAAATGCGAAGGAGAACCAATGCGAACCGTACAAGTTTACGAGGGTAAAAGCGTATCTTTCGTTCACATTTTAGACACATTATTTTAAGCTTATATTTAAGTGACTTTAAGCTGCAGCTATATGTGTGGGATTAACATTAGAGTTTAAAAATGTTGCATGAGGCGCATGAGGGAACCAGAAAGAGCAGTTTTGCGAAGGATTTGAGCTTACGATCGCTGTTGTCGTGGGATTCTCTTTGATTGTATAAGACATGAGAAGGTAATAATCCCACGGCAAAGGCGAGCGCTATCGCTTCTCCAGCTTCAAATCCCCCGCTACGCAACATTTTGGATGTGTGAAAAGGGAATAGAGTTGTTTGGACGAATGGGTAGTTACACTGGAAGACTATGATTATGATAAAAGAAAGGGTGAAGCGTGTGCTCAAGGTGCAGCAGGTGAGCAAGTGGTATGAGGGTAACCGGGGCGTACATAAGCTGGATTTTGAAATGCAGCGTGGCGAGATTGTTGGGTTTCTGGGGCCTAATGGTGCAGGCAAAACGACGACGATGCGCATGATTACAGGGTATCTCCAGCCGAATGAGGGAGTGATTACGATTGATGGCATCCCGATTCAGGATCAGGGCAGACAGGCTCGTTCCAAAATCGGTTATTTGCCGGAAACGCCCCCTCTGTATGGAGATATGTCCGTTCGATCCTATTTAAAGTTTGTGGCAAGCATTCGAGATGTGCCTGCGAGAGAACAAAAGCTGCGCATTTCCGAGATGATTTCCCGGCTTGGCCTGAACGGGCGTGAAAAGCAACTGGTACGCAGTTTGTCCAAAGGGTATAAGCAGCGTTTGGGACTGGCGGGGGCGATTATTCATAATCCGGATTTGCTGGTGCTGGATGAGCCGACCTCAGGTTTGGACCCGAATCAGATTCTCGAAATTCGCCAGCTCATTCAGGAGATTGGAGAAAATCATACGGTGCTGCTCAGCACACATATTTTGCCCGAGGTGGACGCCTTGTGTAATCGGGTTCTTATCATCCATGAGGGTGAGTTGGTGCTGGATGGACGGCCTGAGGCGCTCGGCGGTTCGATGGAAGACGGATTTAAGGTAAAAGTAGAGGTCAAAGGCAGCCGTGAGCAGGTGCTGAACGTTCTTCGCGGTTGGGGGAAAGTAGAGGTGGAGCTATTAACATCTGGCCTGTCTCAAGCTGACACGAAGCAGACTGTAACTGAGGAAGATTTGACCGGATGCTTACTGACAGGCGCTTCCAGTGAGGATTTCCGCGAGGAGCTTTTTTATGTGCTGTCTGGTGCGAAGCTTCCGATTTTGGAGTTGAAAAAAGAAAGCCTCAGCTTGGAAAATATATTCCAGCAGTTAACAACTCGCGAATCAAAAGCAGGTCAGGCCGATCAAGTGAATGTAGTGGAACAAGTCCAGCATTCGACGGAAAATGAAATTTCCGCAGGTGTTGCTGAGGACAGCCAAGAAGCTGCGTCTGGCAACAACAAAGCCGGGCAAGACAAGGGCACAGGAGGTGAGCGGGCATGAGGCGTTTGTTCGCGGTCTGTCAAAAAGAGCTGCAAGCCTATCTATGGACGCCGACAACGTATTTTGCGCTTGCGGTGTACATGCTGCTGACGGGGTTGCTCTTTTACACGAATTTTGTCATGTATCAGCCTAGCATCTTGGATTATCGGCTGGTACTCGGTGACACGCTGTCCATGCTGGTGTTTGTCGTCCCACTGCTCACGATGAGGCTGGTTGCGGAGGAATTCAGGCAGGGTACGGATGAGCTGTTACTTACCTCGCCTGTGAGTGTGACGGAAATGATTGTAGGTAAATTTCTGGCGTCGCTGGGCATGCTGCTGATTTTGGTGCTGTGCAGCCTTGCGTATCCGGTCGTGATGTCCTTTTACGGGTCGCTGGACTGGACACTCGTATTTACATCCGCAATCGGTCTGTTTATGCTGGGTGCAGCCATGATGGCCATTGGTCTGTTCGCTTCGACGCTTTCGCAGCATCAGATGATGTCCGCGGTCGTCAGCTTTATTATTTTGCTTGTATTTTGGATGCTGGATTCGTTTGGTGGACAAACAGGCGCGTCTGCGGCATTGCAGCAATGGCTGGAGCCTTTTTCACTAACCGCACGGTTTGACAGCTTCACCAAAGGATTGCTGAACGGAGCCGATGTGCTGTATTACGTGACGGTGGCGGCGCTCTTTTTGTTATTCAGTATTCAGGTGGTCGAACGGAAACGGTGGAGGTGATGAACATGAAAAAATGGCTGGGTCATACAAACAGTGTGGTATTGTCGGTTGCTGCTGTAGGTATTTTTATTTTGCTGACGTTGTTTCTGCGTTCGCTGGGAGGCTTTCAGCTGGATTTGACGGCAGGCAAACAGTATTCGTTGTCTGATCAGACATTGACGGCCATTCAGGGAGTGAAGGAAGACGTGCGTCTGATTGCTTTTACCGTATCGACTTCGCAAAATCAAAAGCTGAACCGGGACGTTACGGATATGCTGAGGGAATACGCCAAGCGTAACAGCAAGCTCAAGGTCGAGCAATATGATCTGAATCAGGAGCCGCTGCTGGCCAAGGAATACGGTGTCACCGAAGCATCCATCGTGCTGGTTCAGGGTGAGAAGAAACGTGTTATTGATATAGGTAGTCTGTTTACACAGGCACAGGGAAGTAGCGAGGGGGCGTACCAGTTTACAGGAGAAGAAAAGCTGACCAGCGGACTGCTGGGGCTATCGTCTACCCGCCAGGGAAAAGCCGTTTTCCTGACCGGACATGAGGAAATCCCCTTGTCCCAAATGACCGGATTGAGCAATTCACTGGCGCAGGATAATGTGAAAACAGAAGAAGAGCAGCTCAATCAGGCGGGTAGCGTGCCTAAAGATGCATCGGTGCTGGCTATTGTTGGGCCGCAACGGGATATCAGCGCGACGGAGCTGAAAAGCATTCGCACCTATTTGGAGGGTGGTGGAAAGCTGTTTCTGGCGTTGGGCTTTCATCCGAACATGCAATCGGACTGGAAAAACCTTGACGCACTGGCGGCTGATTACGGTGTGAAGGATACACATGCGATCGTGGTGGATCAGGAGCAGACGAATACGCTTGGACCTCTGTTTACAGTGCCTACCTTTGGCAGTCATGCGATTACGGATAAGCTGGCTGCGTCCAATCTGTACCCGGTGCTTTCGCTGTCCATTGCTCTGCAAGCAGGGGAACAGAAGAATTGGAAGACTACGGCCTTGCTCAAATCTTCTGCCGCCAGCTATGGAGAAACGAATATTCAAGGGCTGCTGAACAACGAAACACAGAAGGATAACAAGGACCCGCAGGGGCCGCTTGATCTGGGTTACGCGGTAGATGGCAAGGACGGCAAGCCTAAAGCAATTATTCTCGGAACGTCGGCCCTTCTGAGCGACACCGAGATCAGCACGGGAGGCAATCGGGATTTTGTCCTGAACAGTCTGAATTATGTACAGGAACAATCTGACGGGCTTACCATTCGTCCTCGTCAGGAGCAGGATTATAAGGTGGTTTATTTGACTCCTGCGCAAGCGAAGACTATATTGACCCTATCCGTGATCGGATTGCCGTTGTTGTTCGCGGCAGCCGGAATCTTATTATGGTGGAGGCGAAGAAGAGCATGAGAAAATGGATACCCACAGTGCTGCTGTTAGTTGTATTGGGAGCGGGTATAGTCTATGCCAAGAGCCAAAACTTTTTTCGTGAACAAGCTCCTGCAGCTCGCCAGTTGGTTCAGCTTACGCAGGGGAATATTTCGTCTTTTGCTATAACAGGGAAGGAAGGCAAGTCGGTCGAACTTACACAACATGATGGCAAATGGAGCATGAGCAAGCCTCGGTCTTATCCGTTAAACGGCTATACGATTGATAATTGGTTAGCCGCTATTCAAAACGTGAAGCTCGGTGAGGTGGTGGAATCTTCTCCAAAAGACGTAGCCAAATACGGAATCAGCGCTACCAACAACCAAATTCAGATCAAGACCAAGGATGGAAGCGAGCATACTTTTGCTTTTGGTGAAACGCTGCCTTCCGGTGATGCTGTCTATGTGCTGTCAGATAAAAAAGAAGTGGCTTCTGTACCTATGGACGCTCTTTCCGGGTTGCTACTGGGTGCAGCCGATTTTACGGATACGACGCCGTTCGACTGGGATGATGACAAGCTGAGCGGACTGGAGTGGGAAGGTCAGTCAGCCTCCTGGATGCTCAAGTCTTCCGGTGACGGAGGAACGGGGGAAAGCTCTTCCACAGCTTGGACGCTGAATGGAAAGTCGGTAACCAGTGATGTGGGGACGTCCTTATCACAGCAAATCAAGAATCTGGCCAGCAGCCAGTCTTTGCGCAAAGCATCCGAACTGAACAAACCTGTTCATCGCTTTACGCTGAGCGTATCGCTGGGCAAGCAGGACAATCCACAGTTGGTGTATCAGGGCTGGACGGTAAACGGTGACCCGGATACTGTATGGGTTGTGCCACCGCAAAGCAACTGGGCGTATGGGCTGTCGGCATCAGACTTGGAGCGTATTGAACAAGCTGGACATGACCAGGCTCAAACTGGAAAATAAACGTTAGAAATAGTAATGCACGGCAAAGAGGCTCCATCGGCGAGGATCGTCGGTTGGAGCTTCTTTGTGTTCGTTATTCGTCAGGCTTTCTGCTTTTGGAAGAATGCTGGTTCCCATCGTTTAATTCCTTAATGACCTCAATCAGCTCATGAAGCGAGAGATCCAGCTTATCCAGTTTTTCTTCCATGGTGTGCAGGATGTGCCGCAACAAAATAAAGCAAAGACCTGCCGGAAAGCCTACGTTGGTTATGATAGAAAGAGCATCATCTATCTGCAATGGTTTCCCTCCTTTTTAGCCATATATAAAGGAAGGTAAATAAAAAGAACCGTATACAACCGACCCAAAAAATAGTATAATAAATAAGAACAAATGTTCTGTTTTCGTTGTAAAATATGTTCTCAAATTACCCTATAATATGAGGATTTCGAAAAGTCAAATCCAAAGAGAAAGGGTGGTTTATGATGAATCAATCTCAGCTAACATTGGTTGAACAATATCGTAAAAAGCTGTACCGTATTGCATGGAGAATTCAGTATCGTGCCCGGGTACAAACGAATCATGAATTTGTTATGGAAAAGAACGAAGCCGTCGCTACTCCATCTTTTACAGACTCTGCAAACTCTAAAATGTACACTCTACAGCTCATTAACTCTCTACCATCTGAGATCGGAAAAACCATCATCTTTGACCTTTACATACTAGACAAAACCGAAGCACAGATTGCAAGAGAACTGAAGCTATCCCAACAGGCGGTGAATAAATGGAAAAAGAAAATGCTGAATCAATTATCTCAGATGCTGAGTTCATCAAACTGCTCAAATTAGCACGAGGCGGAGATCAGGAAGCTATGAGCAGTATACTTCATCTGTTCGAGGAAGATATTCAGAAAACCAGTCGGTATATCCGAATGTCCCGGGAAGATGCCGTCCAAAGTATTGTGACTGATTTTATAGAAGATCTGAAGCGTGACGATATTTGAAGTGATTAAGCCAGACGTGAATATTATGCTACAGACAAGAAAAGGTGCAGGCTTTTGAGGGCCTGCACCTTCCTGTTTTATACGTACATGATATCGATGAATACGTGGGATAATTTAATCAACATACTTATTCCCGTCAGTGTCAATATAGACGGATTGAACCGCTGTACGGCGGTATGGATAGCCAGCTTCTGTCGTACCGTTAATTTCATAGGTTATGGAATAGATGCCAGGCTTGTCCGCTTTGGACAGCTCGATTTGTCCAGTGGGGTTAACGGTTTTTTGCTGTACCGTCAGACCTTTGGTCGCAGGAGTCATTCCTTGCTGTGGGTCACCGTAGTATTGAACCTGGTAGGTGACTTGTGTAACGCTGTCCTTAGAATCCTGTGGTTCCAGATTCAGCTTCGGACCTACGACATTAAGCTTGTATTTTAGTTCAGGCACCTGAGCAGCATGGTAGCGAGCGATCAGAAGATACGCTCCTTTATCAGGAATCGTGGCGTTCAGTTTATAGATACCCGGTTTTGGATTTTTAATGACGGCGTTATGATGCCAGGCACCAGCAAAAATTTCGTCATCATAACCTGCTTTCAGATTAACGATCTCGCTGGTACCGTCAGGCTTGGTCAGCTCAAGTTTACTTACACGTTTATCGCTGATCCAGTCCAAATCAATGAATTTGACGCCATTTTCAACGGTGAGGATTTCGGAGGCTTTTCCGTTATAGTCTCCGCCGCGGATAAAGTATGAATTGTCGATCTCGCTATAGGTGGATGTTAAAGCGGAAGCAGGCAGGGAAGATGCTGCTGAAAGTGCTTCAGTATCCTGATTCAATGCTGGAGTATTCGCTTGGAGGTAAGGTTGGATCAGGGAGAAGACGTAAGATCCGGTACGAACTTTGGCATGATCCCAGGACCCGACTTTGACTACACGTCCACCAGGAAGCTTGGCATTGTCGACTGTGACTACTCCATCATTCTTGCCAAAGGATGAAAGGTAAAGTCCGCCCAGTATGTAGGAAGCGCTGCCGTCGGACCAGTTATCACCAGCAAATGTGAAGAACGGGATTGTAGTTGCGTTGCTGAGTGCATCGGTCTTGGATCGGAAATACTTCATATAAGAGGTTTGTAAAGTAGAGGTGCCGGGATTTTGTGAGCCAACAATATCTGCCAGCCACCCGGCCCAGCTACTGTAGGCGAGATCTGCAAGTTGTGAGCCATGATGGGGACTGCTGAGGGTGATCACACGTTGTACATAGGGAGTGGCTCCGTTATATGCAAGAGCAGTTTGAGTATCCACTCCACCTTTGCTGTGGGCAATGATGATGAGTTTTTTTCCAAAGTGATTACTAATGACCTTGATTTTGTCGGCTAAAAGCTTACCATTGTCCCACATATCCTGTGAGGTGCCGTTGGCATCGTACAGATTAACGGTGGCCGTCTGGTATCCGGCGTCACGTGCGCGCTGAAGCATGTCGTTATTATTATTCCAGACTTCCGCGCTGCTGTTCAAACCATGTACAAATAATAGTGCGGGCTTGGCAGGATCAACGCGATTAGGTGGTGGGCCTTCTGCCCAGCTTCCTCCAGGATCTTTTGGGGGTTGGGGTGTAGTGGAGCCTGCAAAAGCGCCGACGGGGACAAGAGTGACGGATAACAAAAAAATGAGCATCCAAACGGTGATCTTTTTCAAACTGAAAATCCTCCTTTGTAAAATAAAGTATTTTTCAAACTTATTATACATGCCATCTTGTGGTAAATCATCAATTGTATTTCATTTTTACATTAAAATTTTATTTTTTAGTCATTTTTTAGTCAGGATAGCCCTGAGAATCATAGCGCATCCTATTCTCGTCACACATTTTATATGTATGGAGGATGAGTTCATGCCAGGGACTAAGAAGGTAATCAGTTTAACGATTTCTGCTGCTTTGCTCGCCAGTATGGCTGCTTTGACAGGGTGTGGGACTGCGAATCATAACGTCCGCACGAACACTACCCGCTATAACGCGCAAAGTACACATCATATGGATGGTGTGAACCGTTTCGGAGCTAAGTCCAACGGTATGGACGGGATGCGTTTAAACCAAAACGCCAATGGAACCGGACACCAAATTGGTAATTTGCAAGTCGATCGCAATTTGTCCAAACGCATAGCCGAGCTGCCAGAGGTAAAATCTGCGACGGTGCTGGTCGGTGATCGTAATGCTTATGTAGCGGTTTCCTTGAAGGACCAAGCCAATGGAACAGGCACTGGCACTTCAGGCGTTAAAGGTACGGGGCATTCCATGAATACACATGGTACCACTACACAGGGCACGACTACACAGGGCACGACTACACATGGCATAACTACACATGGGATTAATGGTACAAGAGGTAACTATACCACCGATGGTACAGCGCCGGGACTTACAGACAATGGAGTTAACGGTCCCGGAACCCCTGCGCGTCGTGGCGATGGATTGTACGGCACGATGGGTACGGGTTCTTATGGTATGATTCGTGGCTTGACGGACGGTACCCGCACGGATATCGGACGCACAGATGGAACTACAGTGGAAGGCGCAAGAACTGCATATGAGCCTAACACGTTGACCGAAGCTGTCAAAAGTCGTATCTCCAACAAGGTGAAGCAATTCGCACCTTCGATTGAACAGGTATATGTATCGGCTAACCCCGATTTTGTAAAGCATACCACTGACTTTACACGCAGTGTGCAAAACGGTCATCCGATCAAAGGAATGAGTGCCCAATTGGCGGATATCATCCAACGGGTATTCCCGACTCCTGCTGCTGGTGCAACTCATCCAACAGATGGATCAACAACCGCACCAACTCGTCCACAAAATTATACCCCTGCACCTATGAATCATCGCTAATTCACCACATATATGTGTAATGCCAAAGAAAGAGCTATCCATCTCGGCGAAATCGCTGAGGGATAGCTCTTTGGTTTAGGGGGAATCATAAGAAGAAATTATCTTTATCTTCGTTTTCCTTTAATCCATACGCCTTGCAGCATTAAGTCCGCATCCAGTAACAGAACGTCTGCTTGTTTGCCTGCTGCAAGCGAACCTGTTCGATGCGCAATGTTCAGGGATTTGGCCGGATTCAGGCTGGCGGCTTGTGATGCCTGGGGAATGGTCAGACCCACATGACGAACCAGATATCGGAAGCCTTCAATCATCGTCAGTGTGCTTCCTGCCAGAGTGACGCCATCTTCCAGTCGTGCCACGCCGCCTTGCACGATTACTGGTAAATCGCCGAGTGTGTAATGTCCGTCCTCCAGCCCGGTGGCAGACATGGCATCGGTGATCAGAATGAGATTGTGCTCACGTTTTAGATTGGCGAGCAGGGAGACAGCAGCGGGATGCACGTGTATACCGTCCGCAATAACTTCCGCTTCAATGCGCGGATCGGCAAGCACGGCTCCGGCGGCTCCCGGCTTGCGGTGATGCAGCGGAGTCATGGCATTAAACGTATGCACCGCATGGTTCAGGCCCGCCGCCGCTGCGCGCTCCACCTCTTCATACGTGGCATCCGTATGACCGAGAGCCGCAGTAATGTTATGGCTGCGCAGCCATGCAATCAGCTCCAGTGCGCCTTCCCGTTCGGGCGCAAGCGTTAACTGGCGGACAAGGCCCGGGTAGCGCTGCTCCCATTCCTTTGCCCAGGCCAGATTAGGTGGTTGAATGTGCTCCGGGTTTTGCGCTCCCGGCCAGTTTGGGCTAATGAACGGCCCTTCCAAATGTACGCCCTCCAGTTGTGCATAGGGCATAGGCTGCGCCATGTAGGCGTGAACCTCACTTAGCACCCGGTCGATTCGATCCTTGGGTGCGGTCATCGTAGTAGCCAGCATTGCGGTCGTTCCTTGGGAGCCGTGAAAAGAGGTAATCGTATCCAGCACCTGCGGATTGGCGTCCATAAAGTCCTCGCCGTTACCCCCGTGAACATGAATATCTATGAAGCCCGGCAGCAGATAGCCACCTTCCAATCGCACGATGTTTGCCCCCACCGCTGCACCATTACTCTTATTTTGCACTGCTGCTGCAACTAGATCAGCAGGCAAATCATCCTCTGCACCAGCATATACGATGGATTGTCCCTCTATGGCGATAACCCCTTTTTCAATCATGTGATTCCCTATAACGACTCGTCCATACAACAGTTGGGTTAAATCACCATTCGTTTCATCCGAGTTCAATTCAACCAGCCTCCCGCTTCCTGATCCAGTAAAATCAGCACGTTGGGATGACATTGCAGCAGAGAAGCCGGGCATTCTGTGGTTACAGGTCCGGTGAAAGCTTGCTTTACAATGTCTGCCTTATCCGCGCCAAAAGCGACCAGTACAATTTGCTTCGCCTTCAGAATCGTGCCAACTCCTATTGTGACTGCTTGCTTGGGTACAGTTTCTATATTACCAAAAAATCGGGCATTCGCTGTGCGTGTTCTCTCTTCCAAATCCACCACATGTGTGACTCCCGTCAGGCTGTGCCCAGGTTCATTAAAGCCGATATGACCGTTGTGACCAATGCCGAGCAATTGGAGATCGACGGGTCCATGATCCAGAATTGCCTGCTCGTGGGCCGCACATTCTGCTGCCAGATCGGACGCATTACCGTCAGGTACGCGCGTATGGGCAAGAGGAATGTCGATGTGCTGAAACAAGTGCTCATTCATAAAGCTGCGGTAGCTCTGCGGATGTTCCGGGGGAAGACCAACGTATTCATCGAGATTCACGGAGTAGGCTCGTGCAAAGCTCACCTGGCCCTTACGGTACATTTCTGCAAGGTGACGGTAAATACCTATGGGTGTACTTCCGGTAGCGAGGCCCAGCATGGCCTGTGGCTTGTTCAGCAGTAAGCTGGTGATCACAGCGGCAGCGGTAGCATTCAGATCTTCACGGCTGTTCAAAATACGTATGTTCATCTTCAGTGGCCCCCTGGTTGTTTTTTGAGCTTGCTTACTTGTTGATACGAACCTTCCAGTCTCGGAATATATTTGTCAAAATCCGCGCTGACCATACCTGTAAACAGGATATCTATGATATGAAGCTGGGCAATGCGGGACGCCATATCTCCACGCCGCATCCCTTCTTCCAGCGAGGAGGAAAACAGCGCAATATCCGCAATACCCGCCAGCGTGTTATTTCCGAAGGAGGTCAGGGACAATGTTTTGGCCCCCTGTTCCTGTGCGCAGCGCAGAGCCGCGATGGTTTCCTGGGTTTCCCCCGAATAGGAGACGGCAAAGGCGACATCTCCCGGCCCGAGCGAGGAGGCAGAGGTAATCTGCATGTGCGAATCCGCGAAGGCGGTACTATTTTTTCCAATTCGAATGAGCTTCTGATAAAAATCCTGCGCCACAATCGAGGAGGTCGCCATGCCGTACAGATCAATGCGGCTTGTGGCGGACAGCCATGCAATCGCCTGCTCCAGTTTGCCAAAATCCAGTAGTCGGGTCGTATCCGCAATGGATGCGGTATGATTCGCCTCAATAGCTTCCACAATTCGAGAGAGCGAATTTCCGGCGACGATGTCCTGATAGGAGGTTTCACCGTCACTGTTCGAACGGGGCAGCTCGGCGGCCAGCTTCATTTTGAAATCCGGATAGCCTTTAAAATGCAGTGATTTGCAAAACCGTGTAACGGTCGCTGGACTCACGCCACAACGCTCCGACAGCTCCCGAATGCCCAGATGCAGCACCTCTCCCGGAGCTTGCAGAATGGATTCCGCCAGCTTGCGCTCTTGCACGGGAAGCTGCTCCAGTCTGTGGGTTAAGGTATGAAGAATAGGGGACATGAGCTGCACTCCTTTGCTATAGAGTATTTCATGTGAAAATAATTATCGTTAAAATAAATAATATAAAGAAAAATATTTTCATTATTATTGTAAAATAATCCTGTCTCACATGCAAGCAGTTGGAAGCAAGATGTGAGCTATATATATCGAACTCGAAAAATGAACACCAAAACGGAGTAGGCGGAATGGTGCTGTACAAGCGGGGCGGTGGCGATGGGAAGCACCATCCGACTGCGTAGTGGCACCAGAGGTAACTTTTAAGTTTGGATTATACAAAATAATGAATAAAAATGAATAAAAAAGTTAGCGAAAATTGTAGAAATAAACACACATTAATTTACATATTGCGAGATATATTTACAAAACAACCTATTGACTTGTCTCTTCAATGGAGGAGTATAATTGAATAAAGTTCCAGTGTAGGAATTTTTCGAGGAGCTTTGCAGATGGCATTGTCGGGCGGAACGAATAGGATCATTCACAAGGAGGAGTTTGCTATGCAAAGCCAAGTGATTGAAATGATCAGCGCGGTCAAGGAAGATCCTGAACTGGTCAGTAAGCTGGATGGACATTCGGACATTATTCATGATGCAGGACTGGATTCGTTGCAGTTGGTTCATTTCATGCTGCAAGTGGAGGATGCGTTTGACGTGGAAATTGATTTTGATTCCTTTGAGCTGGAGCATTTGAGTTCGGTAGATGCGTTTTGCAGCTACATTCAGGGGATTAGCGATGCGGAAAAAGCGCCGCACCCGGAGGGAATGGAGACGGTCTGACGTACAGCTTGGTACATGTGCCTGAAAATCCATTAAACGAGGTGTTAGCATGCAGCCCAAAAGCAATGTGCTGATTGATGAGAAAGCGTTCAAGCTCATCAAGCGCAACCTGAAAAACGCTTCTGTATCTTACCGTAACGCAACACAGGACCCTGCCTTCAAAACGGACATGCCCCAGACGATCGGCATTAAGCTGACCAACCGCTGCAACCTTAGATGTACGCACTGCTTTGAATGGAACGAGGAAGGCTATCATCATCAAATGGATAAAGAGGAGCAAAACATGGATCTTGCCCCGGATATGCTTCGGCAAATTTTGAGCGAGACCAAGGAGGCCAAGTCCCGGCTGTATATGTGGGGCGGAGAGCCGATGTTTCACCGGCGTTTTGACGAAATTTTGGACGTGCTGGCGGAAGATCGGCGCGAAATGACCTTTTGTACCAATGGACTACTCATTGATAAATATTTGGACCGGATTTTGGATTTATCTGAAAATCTGGAGCTGTTAATAGCGATTGAAGGCTTTGAAAGAGAACATGATCTGATTCGCGGTAAAGGCACCTTTCAAAAAACAATGCGGCAGATGGATAAGCTGATTGAACTGCGTGACCAGGGATTGTACAAGGGACGGGTGACCGTCCATGCCGTCATTAACGATAACATGATCGGACGGATGTACGAGTTTCTGCAAATGCTGGAGGACAAGAGGCTGGATCTGGTGCTGTTGACGTTCCCCTGGTACATTTCCAAAGAAACTTCCCTCAAAATGGATGACTATTTTACACAAAACTTTTCTTGGCTCCGACAACTGGAGGAAAAAAATATTAGTAGCTGGCATGCTTTCAAATATAAAATCAACCCGGATAATATCGACCCTCTCATGCAGGAGCTACAGCGGATTAATGAGCGGGTGTGGAACATTCGCGTGCGCTATCAGCCCGGTCTGGACTATGAGGAGATCGACAAATTTATACATGGTGAGGAAATGGTCAGCCGTTGCTCCAATCATTGCTTGGCACTCACTTCCAGAACGGATATTTTGCCGGATGGAAAGGTCATGCCTTGCAAATTTTTCAGTGAATTTACGATTGGAAGCTTGCGTGACCACAGCCTGAAGGAAATATGGAATTCGGATGCGTATGAGAAAACCCGTCAAAAGATCAATCATGAAGGACTGACGCCGGTATGTTCCAAATGCAGCGTACTGTATCTGCACGGGGCCGGCTCTCTGAAATACATTTAGTTTTCTATGGATGTGGCTTGTTATTGTTTGAAGAGAGGGATGATGACAGGACGTGACGACCAAAACCATTAACCTTGTGGAAGCGCTTGCTCATGAACGGGATCATGGGGTCCTGATTTGGCTGTTTAATATTGGCGCAGAGCAAGTGTGGCATCCATCCCCCCGTAAGGGGGGCATGGTAGATCGTGATGAACAACAGGTTGTAAACCGGATGGAGGAAATGAATCTCCTGTTGTGTCGAAATCAGGATGTGATCGTGCTGCGGGAACAGCCGGATCAGGCTTTTCTGGACATGCTTCAGCGATTGGGCTTTAGCCTGCCGCGTATTGAGGTGCCGGAGCCTTCTGATCCGTTAACACCGATTTCGGAGCTGGTGCTGGCGGACGAGGCACTTTTGGCACGGCTGCGTGTGGTTGCGGAAGCAGGCCGCGGTAGTAACGGAGCCAAAGCGTGGCTCGTTCCATATGCGGTTACCCCGCAGGAGGAAGCGATTGCGGAGCGCTGTGGGCTGGAGCTGATCGGCGCTCCGTCCTCGGTCAGCGCCCGGGTGAATGATAAAATATTCAGCCGCCTGACTGCGCAAAAGCTTGGTTTTGCCGTCAGCGAGGGGGCTGTATGTGCAGATGAAGCGGCGATCCGCAGGGAGTGTGGCAGACTGGCCGACTTGTCGGACGGGCCTGTGAAGCTGATCATTAAGCAGCCGCATGGCGCATCGGGACAAGGCATGTATATGCTGGACGAGCTGTCCAAACTGGATACGCTGTTGAGTGTGATGAAACGCTTTGGCGGCTCATCGCCTTCTTCTGGAGGCTGGCTGGTGGAGCGCTGGCATAACAAGCAGATGGATCTGAACTACCAGCTCTGTATTGACGAGGGCGGCGGGGTGACGATGTTTTCGCTGAAAAGGCAAAACGTGGACGGCACGGTGTACACCGGGTCCCGCGTTCCGGCTGAGCTTGGCGATGCGCTGGAGGAAGAAGTGAGACGCTGTGCCTGCCAGTTGGGAACGTATCTGTATTCTATCGGTTATACGGGCATGGCTTCCATTGACGGTTTTGTTGATGAAGGAGGATTGCTGGTTCCGGTGATCGAGATTAACGGCAGATTTACCTTGTCTACTTATATTTCGTTCCTGTCTTCGGTATTGGGAGAGCAGCATAAAACGCTGTCTCGCTACTACCGCAACATTACCACCACACCGCTGACCTACAGTCGCTTATGCGGCTTGCTGGCAGAGGAAGGCTTGCTCTACACGCCCGAACGCCCCGAAGGGGTGTTTGTTTATACGGCAGGTACGTTGTCCGGTACTCCGGTGAAGCGGGGGTATGTGAATCGGATTTTCACGCTTATTATGGCAGATAGCTGGCAGGAAGCCGAAGCCTATGCGCACAGGCTGGAAGATGTTATTGCGGGATTGGCAAGCTTATAAACCGGGAGGAATTTAGGATGAAAACAGATGTGTACCATGTAGTACCCTTGCTGGAAAAGGTATTGAAGCTGGCTCCGGGCGAGCTGGAACAGTTGACTCCGGAGCAGGATTTGAGAACCTTGGGGCTGAATTCCCTATCCGCTGTTGAATTGATTGTAGAGCTGGAAAATGAGCTGGATATTACGATGGAGGACGACGATCTGGTGCTGGAGCATCTTTCAACACTTCAAGGCATTGAACGTCTACTGGGCAAATATGCATAAGGGGGCGGCAGAGATCAGACCTGTGCAGGCATCGGGCATGAAGAACGTTCATGACTCCGTTGTCGATTACGCTGCTGAAGAAATTATAGATGCTCCTCCAGGCAAGCACTGTGTATATTCATCCCTGCGCACCTCGCTGCGGCGGTATGGCGTGAACATGGCGGAATCTGAGCTGTTCATGCTGTGCGGCAGTATGTGCGCGGAATATAGCGGAGATTTGAAGCGCTTCGGTCCCGAGAAGTATCCGGAGCAGCTTCAGGAAATGGCAGCCAGCGGCGGTCCAGTGATTCGGGTTGAGCCGTGGATTGTTGGTGTAAGCGATGAAACCGACCTGCTGCGGGCGCTGACATCAGGCTACGGTACGATGCTGCACACATCGAGTACCGCTTTAACCTACCACGACGTGTATGTGAAAAATTACCCAAGGGGCCATGTCATTGAGCTGTCTGGACTGGACTTGCAGGAGCGAACAGCACAGGTAAATGACAGCTTCCTGCTGGATTCTTCGGGCCATGCCATGACTTACGTCGGTTCGGCCCGGCTCGACGATCTGATGCAGGGCATTATTGAATATGCCTGGGTGGTGGAACAGCCCGCGCCCCTTTCGCCAGGCGAACTGCATGCGGCGTGTGCATACCATATTCGTCAATATGTGACTGGACATGAAGCGGTCTGGAGAGGTGTACCTTCGTCCAATGACCCGGGAAATAAAGCCGGAAATGTCGCAGTTGGCAAACAGGTCAAGCGCGGAGATGAGGGCTACCGGGCCTTTGTCGAGGATTTCCGCCTGCTGACAGACATGGAGGATGCGGACTTCCGTACGTACTGCCATGAAATCTATTACAATCTGCGTTTGGGCAGCGCCCTTCATCTGACCGATTATACGGCGGATTATTGCAGGCTGCATGAAGCCACATTGGGACCGCGAGCGCAGCATGTGGTGGAATTGGCACAGTCATTGAATGCGGAATGGCATAAGCTCAATCTGCATATTTACAAAATAGGTCTTCAACTGCGCAAGCATCGGATGCCTGACATTATCGAACGCGCCCTCAGCTTGATTGACAAACAGCGGCATATGCTGGAGGAATTGATGATTTTAGCCGAGCAGGCAGCCGAGTAGTTCAGGCAAGCCAGATTATGTAAATCGTATCAGGTAAACCGCTTTAGGCCAGTTGTATCAGGAATGCTCATCAAGGTGTCACGGACAGATGAAAGAGGAGGAGAATTGAATGCCGTCCATTACATTGAATCAATTGTCGAAAACGTTTACGTACTATAAAAAGGAGCCGGGCGTGCGCAAATCATTACAAAACCTGTTCAGGCGGGAAAAGCTGACCAAAGAGGCCGTACGAGATGTCAGCTTCACCATTGAGGAAGGAGAAATCGTCGGATTTCTCGGCCCGAACGGGGCGGGCAAAACAACGACGCTCAAAATGCTGTCCGGCATTCTCCATCCCAGTGACGGTGAGGCATCCGTGCTCGGCTTTACCCCATGGAAGCGGCAAAAGGAGTTTAAACGGCAGTTTTCCATCGTGATGGGACAGAAAAACCAGCTCTGGTGGGATTTGCCCGCAAGCGAGTCGTTCGAGCTGAACAAGCTTATTTACGAAATAGATGAAAGTCGTTACAAGGAGGCGCTAGACGAGCTGGTTACCCTGCTTGGGGTGGAGGAGCAGCTTCATGTTCAGGTTCGGCGCTTATCTCTCGGCGAGCGTATGAAAATGGAGCTGATTGCCGCGCTGCTGCATCGTCCACGGGTCATTTTGCTGGACGAGCCTACCATTGGACTAGATCTGGTTTCCCAAAGGCGGATTCGCGAGTTTTTCAAAGCCTATAACCGCACACACCGGACGACCATCCTGCTGACAAGCCATTACATGAAGGATATTGAGGATTTGTGCAGCAGATCCATCATTATCAGCGGGGGCAGACTGGTGTATGACGGGGATTTGAACAAGGTGAATGAGGTGATCGGCGCCCGCAAGCTGCTCAAGGTTCGACTGGAGACCCCTGTGCCTAACCTGACGTTGGCGGGACTTGGCAAGCTGCGCTCCAACTCGGAGCTGGAGGCGGTATTTGAGCTGGATGCAGAAGATACTCTAACCTGGTCCAAAAAGATTTTGGATGCGCTGCCTGTCGTTGATTTTACGATTGAGGACGTCCCGTTGGAAGAGGGGATAGCCAATTTGTACGATGGAGGCAGGCTGGCCAATGCGAAATAATAAATACATGAAGGTGCTCCAGCTTGGCATGCAAAACGAAATGGAATACCGGGCCAATTACTGGCTCCAGATGGCGGGATTTATGTTGCCGATCATGACACAAATTTTTCTCTGGCTCGCGGTATTCGGCTCTTCGGGACAAGCAAGGGTGCTGGGCTACTCTTTGTCGGAAATGCTGGTGTATGTAGTCATGGCAGGGGTAACCGGGAAGTTGATCGCCACGGGGTTTGAATACGAAATTGCTACAGACATCAAGGAAGGCGGACTGGCCAAATTCATGGTGCAGCCTGTACATTATTTTGCTTACCGTTTTTGTCGGTTTATTGGAGGTAAGACGGTACAGTCCGCAGTGGTGCTGCTGGCGGCTGCGATTCTACTGCTGTGCCTTAGCCTGGAAGGACAAATCAGCTTCGGGCTGTCGTATATCCTGCTTTACATATTGGCGTTGCCGGGGGCGCTGGTGCTCAATTTTGTGGTCTATTACGCGCTGAGCGGCATAGCCTTTTGGGTGACGGAATCGGCGGGACTGTTTTACACGCTGTCGCTCGTCATTTATGTAGCTAGTGGCACGGTGTTTCCGTTGACGATTTTTGGAGACGTTTTGGCCCGCATGTTCAGTTTGCTACCGTTCAGCTACACCGTATTTTTTCCGGTGAATGCATTAACGGGCAAGCTGACCATGCTGGAAGCCGCTGAAGGCATTGGCGTGCAATGGCTCTGGATTGTAGTGCTGGCGGCCGTATCGCGCCGGGTGTGGCAAGCCGGGGTCAAACGCTTTGTCTCGGTAGGAGGTTAACATGAAAAATGTTTACCGAAACGTTGGACGTTATATTCGGCTGTACTGGAAGTTCATCCAGTTTTCCGTTATGTCGCAGATGGAATACCGCATTAATTTCATTACTGCCTTTCTGGTCGAAGCCGCTTATTTGCTCATCAAACTGCTGTACGCCTCGGTTCCGTACCGGGCCGGAACGGATATTAATGGCTGGTCTCCTGACGCGGTGCTGTTATATATCGGCGTATTTACGATGATGAGCGGCTTTTACAGCGGCTTGTTTTACAGCAATTTTACAAGTCTGCCCGATAAAATCCGTACCGGTTCACTGGACGTGCTCATGACCAAGCCGGTGTCCCTGCAATTTATGGTGACGCTGCGGCAATTTGAGCTGGGCTACACCATTCCAAACGTAGTCGGCGGCGGAATCATGACGGGCATTGGCTGGTTTAAACTCGGTCTGCCGTTTAACTTTGAAACGGTAGGGGGCTTTTCTATGTTGCTAGGATGCGGAGTGTTGACGGCCTATTCCGTGTTTTTGCTGCCCCAGCTGCTAGCCTTCTGGATCATCCGCACGAACGGGGTGACAGAGCTGTCCAACAGCATTTTCGAGACGAACTATGTGCCGATGGCGGTGTATAGTAATCTGATCCAGCGTATCGGCTTGTTCGTGCTTCCGGTGTTTGTGATTTGTAATTTTCCACCGATGTTTATTCTGGGCAAAATGGAACCCGGCTTGATCCTATGGGCATTCCTCGCCCCGATCTGGCTACTGGCGTTGATCCGCTTTATATGGCAGTTTGCCTTGCGTGATTATACAAGTGCAAGCCAGTAACGGAAACTGCTGCTTGTGGAGAGAGAATAATGAAGCAAGAAAGGAAGCGAGATACATGAATGCGATACCGAACCAGCGTCATTTGTATATGGGAACGTTCGAAGCGGAGGTGTACTGGCGGGATGCCCAGTTAGCTTCCCTGCCCGCCATTCCTGACCGGGCTTCCTCTGCGATTGTAGCGGCTATGGATGAGCTGCTGTTCAGCTTTTGCCAGCCGGGAGATGCGTTGTTGACCCGCTATGCGATTTCGCCTGTGCATCGTCAGTATATTGCGCAGTTGGGCTTTCGCCCGGCTGTAAATGAACGGGATTTGACTGACGGAACAGAGCAGGCGGGGAATGTGTCGGCGGCTTCCGTTTTTGAACTGCTGGGGAGTCGCAAGGCGGATACCAGTACGGGGTTCCCGCAACTGGAGGGATGTGTGCTTAGCCCGTTTGCGGGTTTGCCGCATGTCGAGGAGGCCGCACGCGCTTGGGGTATTACGCTGCACCAGCCGCCGCTGGAAACGATCCGCAAGGTGAATGCCAAAACCTATTCTTCCGATTTAAAACGTAGTCTCGGTCTGCGCCATCCCGGCTATATTGTGACTTCGTTTGCGGATGTAGCCGAGGCGGGACGCAAGCTGCTGCGGGATGGCAGCTTTTTAATCAAGGATGATTTTGGCGTATCGGGCAAAGGAAACCTGCACATTACCTCAACACAGATGCTGGACCGGATTGTATCGTATTTACGTGGACAGGAACGAAAAGGCAAACGGGTACTGTTCCTTCTGGAGCCTTTTCTGGAAAAGGAGCAGGATTTTTCATGCCAATTTACGATTGGTGATAACGGAAGTGTCGATATCCTATCTGTGCAGTGGCTGGCCAACACCCAATTCGCCTACCGGGAATCGTTGTCGCCGGATGAGGCTTTTATGGAGCGGCTGGAGCGCGATGGTTATTTTCGCTTAATGCAGGATGTAGGGAAGCAACTGTATCAGGACGGTTATTACGGCGACGTCTGCATTGACTCGATGACACTTCGCGGCGGGAAGCTGGAGCCTATTATCGAAATTAACGCCCGTAAATCCATGAGTCTGATCAAGCACCAATTGGACACCTTTTTGGCTAGAAAAAATATGCGTGGCACGTTGACGAATTATTCGCTGTCCCATGACGGCAGTTTGTCCTATGAAGAATTGCTGGAAGGGCTGGAATGTGAAGGACTGCTGTTCACAGGCGAAAGCGAAGAAGGCGTCATGCCGCTGGGCGCCAATACGCTGTATGTGAACACGGGCGGACGAGATGGCGAAAACAGGAATGCAGGCCATAAAAGCACGCCAAGCAGAAATACAACAGAGCGCGGGGGCAGGTCATCTGCCAAGCAGGTTCGTGTTAGCGGGATTAGCAATGGTGACGGTCTTTCCGTGTCTGGTGGGACTGAAGGCGTAACGAATATCCAAGGTAAAGAAGGGGCAACAGGAAGTGAGCGGGCACGTGGAAAAGGTCGTCTTTATTTGGAGTTGGTTGCCGCGGGTGATAAGGAAAAAATGCGTCTGACTACAAAGCTGGAGCATTTTTTGGCGGAGCATCATTTTACAGTGCTGAATTAAACGGGAGGCGTATGAGCATGAGTATGCATCAAAGTATGAAGGTAACGATTTTGTGCTCCGGTTTTGGCTTGGGCTTTTATACCCCCGGCTTGCTGATGCAAGCGGGTCTTCGCAGGCTGGGCGTGGAGACGGCGATTCATGTATTTGAAAATGTGCTGCCCGAGTCGGCCCGTCTCAAGGTGGATAAAAGCCGCAAAGCTTACCATGATAATTTCGCTGTAGCCTTAATGTCACAGAAGGTTCCGCAAGATATGCGCAATTCGCTTGATCTCGCTGCCATGGAAGTGCTGCTGACCCGATGGATGGAGGAAGATCGGCGGCATTTTATATGCTTCTCCGGTCATTGGATGTATGTGCTGGAGGAGTATCGCAAGCGTAGGGAGCCTGGATCGGTGCATGTGGACATTGTATATATGGACTCCACACCTTCCCCTTCATGGAAAAATCTAGCCAAGCATAATCCGCATTTTGCCGATGGGTGTGGAGAAACGACATTTTTTGAAAATGACCGAAATAGAGTCAGCCACTATATTGATGTCCCGGCTGTGGAGCATGTTCCCTTTGAGGCCCGGAAATCCCGCTTATTTGTGCATGGAGGCGGTTGGGGCATGGGCACGTACCGTGAAAAGGTCGGACGGCTGGAAGAGGCGGGCTGGGAGCTGGATTTGCTGCTGTATGATCAGGATCAGCCGGATGAGCAGCGGGACGGTATACGCTATTTCCGAATGGACCCGCAGTGGAGAACATGGCAACGGAATGAAGCCGGGGAGCATACATTTTCGCCTTTCGGTGAGGTGAAGGCGGGGGAGGAGACATTGTATGAGGTCGGGGCGGATTACCATGGCATGCTGGACCGCGCATGTCATGTCCAGGCCATTGTCAGCAAGCCCGGCGGGGGCAGTCTGACAGATTCGTTCGCCACAGCCACTCCACTCATTATGCTGGAGCCGTTCGGTGTACATGAGATGCATAATGCGGATCTGTGGGAACGGCTGGGACTGGGGATACGGTACGATACGTGGATGCAAATCTATGGTGGCAGCGCTGAGATTTTGGAGGACATGCACCGGAGGATCGTGGAGCTACGTAATCAGACACCACGCTATGTGGAGTCATATGTGAGGAACATCCAGGTGCAAGCAAGCTCAACGGGATTGGAGAAGGGGTCATGAATACCGCCGCAGCCGCGCAAGAGCCTGCGGTACGGGATATCCGCTTTGGCCTTATTGGCTGTTCAGCCATTGCCCCTCGGGCGCTGCTGGAGCCGATCCGTTACGTTACCGGGGCCCGTGTAACCGCGCTTGCGAACCGGACCGTTGCCAAGGCAGGAGATTTGGCGGACCGTTTCGGTGTTAGTGTCGTTTATCGGCATGCCAAGGATCTGTTAAGCGACCCGGAGATTGACGCAGTGTATATTGCGCTAAGCAATGATCTGCACGCCGAGTGGATCGGTAAAGCATTACAGGCTCACAAGCATGTGCTTGTAGAGAAGCCGTTATGTCTGAATCCGGCGGAGCTGGCTCCCCTGGAAGCGGCAGTCGGTCAGAGCAGCGCTCATCTGCTGGAAGGAGTCATGGTGCAGCACCATCCTTGGCAGCGCGAGCTGCGCAATATTGTGGATTCTGGTCGCTATGGCCGTTTGCGCTCCATAGCGACCAGCCTGTGCATTCCCGCAAAGGACGGGCATGCGGAGAATTACAGGTCCCGACCCGAGCAGGGCGGGGGATGCTTTTGGGATTTGGGCGTGTATTGGCTCCAGTTTCTTCAGGCAATCATTGGACTGGAACAGGTGGAATTTCGCAGTCAATCGGATTTCGATGGTCCTAACGGATGTGACTGGACATTTCGTGCGCAGGCCCGTTATCCGGAGGGAGTGGAGGCATCTGCCCTCTTTTCATTCGAGCGGCCATACCGCTGCGCTCATGTATTAACCTTTGATTCGGCGGTAGTTACTTTGCAGGACTGCTTTCGGGCGAATCTGGGCTTTTATAAAATAACGCTCAAGACGGAAATAACGAAGGATAGGATGGCAGAATCCAAAAATAAAACCGTTTTCGAGCCGATGAACTATTACGTTAATCAGTTGGATGCGTTTTGCAATATCATCCGGGGAGTCGCGGAGCCGATTCCGTTCCACGAGGCCGCCGAGCGCGTCAGATTGCTGGCAGCTATTCATGAGGCCGCCCGTTCAGGCCAGACGATCTATGCGGAATAGGAAAAGAAGAAGGGGGGAGATTCAGCAGATGGATAAAAAGGACGAAGCCTTGCTGGAACGCTTCGGTGAACATCCGACGCCATTTTATTATTACGATGGCGACGCACTGCATGCCCATGTCAGCTCGCTGCTAACCCGGCTGCACCCGGCTGTGCGTGTGCATTACGCACTCAAGGCCAATGGGAACGTAGCCTTGGCGGGATTGCTTCGCACGTTAGGCTGCGGCGTCGAAATCGCTTCGGCCGGGGAAATGTTCGTCGCGATGGAGGCCGGGTATGCCCCAGAAGATGTGTTGTACGCCGGGCCGGGAAAAACGGTAGCCGAACTGAGTGAGGCGGTAGCCTGTGGAATCGGCAGCATTCATGTCGAGTCGGTGCGGGAGCTGCGCTTGCTGGAGGATATTGCTGCCCGAGCAGGCTTGTTTGTCCGCGCTGCGGTTCGTGTGAATCCCGATAACGATTTGTCGGGATCGACGATCAAAATGGGCGGCGTTCCTCGTCCCTTTGGTGTGGACGAGGGGCAGTTGGATCACTTTTTTACGGTGCTGGAAGATTGCCCGCATGTATATTTTCAAGGCATACAGGTGTATACAGGCACGCAAATGCTGAAAGCGGATCAGATTTTAGCTTCATTCGCGAATACCCTTCAATTGGCAGAACGCATACAGGATCAGTATGGTGTGGCGATGCATACGGTAAATTTGGGCGGCGGATTTGGCGTTCCTTATTTTACTCATGAGCAGCCGTTGGATATGGGGCAAGTGATCGATGGACTGAACGCGATGGCAGAGCAGACTCGATCCCGTCTGCCAGGTGTTACGCTGATTATTGAAAGCGGCAGATATCTGGTTGCTCAGGCAGGTATGTACGTCTGTAGGGCGCTGTACACCAAGGAATCCAAGGGCGAGAAGTTCGTCGTGGCTGATGGCGGTATGAATCATTATGCCTCGGCTGCTTTTCGAGGACGTCGGATTAGGGACAACTATCCGGTGCGAATTATGCGTGGGCAAGGGGAGCTTCCGCCAGAAGCAACCTTGGATCTGGAAACCGTAAGTATTGTCGGACCGCTTTGTACACCCGAGGATTGTCTTGTGAAAAAAGCGCAGCTTCCTCCGATTCAGGAGGGTGATTATATTGTCATTCCGAATGCAGGAGCTTATGGACTAAGCTATAGTCCGGTGCATTTTCTGGGACATGCTACGCCGGCGGAGCTGCTGGATTTTCGCGGTGAGGTACATGTGATTCGTGAGCACGGTGACCGTACAGACTTGCTCCATCATCAGCGTATGATCCCTTTGCTGGAGGATATTTTCTGATCATAAAAGTCAGCACTCGCTTGTCGTGACTAAAAAAACGCCAAAACCGTCGGAGCCGATAGAGATCGGACCTGCGTTTTGACGTTTTTTTTCGTTATCTTTGGATTGTATGTGTTGCAGTTTGGACTTTAACGTTGCTTGGAGCTGCGCATTTCCTGACGCACAAGCTGCCACACCATGAAGATCAGCACAGCGACCTGTGGGATAAACGTTTCCCAAGTTGGATACATGCCCAGCCAGCTAATGGATGGCAGCGAGGAGGCTGTGTGCGCCGGAAGCTTGCCAGCCACTTGAAGTGAGTGAATACTTTCGCCCAGAAACCGGAATACGAGATAGTAAATCAGTACAGTGGCTGTCAGGAAAAAGGCGCGAATCGGCAATCGTACACTAAACTTGATGATCGCAAATGCCAGCACAACCAGTATGACAGTTGCCGAGCCAATACCAATCAGCAATTGAGAGGTTTCGATGGCAGGGGCCATACCGATATAAAAGATAGCCGTCTCGGCGCCTTCACGCAAAATCGCAAGTGCAGAAACTGCGAACAGCGACCACAGGCTACCACGCGCCAGCGCGCTGTCTACGCTGTTCTCGACAAAGCGGTTCCATGCGGCAGCATTGGATTTGGAATGTAGCCAGCTACCGACAGTCAGCATAAGCACGACCGCGACCAGTCCAGTCACACCCTCCAGCAGCTCACGCATGCTTCCCGATGCGGCGGCCGCGACCAGTGTGGTGAACAGCACTGCCAGGATTCCGCTCAGTACCAGCCCTGTTCCGGCACCGGCCCATATCCAGCGACCAGCCACAGCTTCGCCGCTTTTTTTGGCATACGCCAGCAGAGCCGCGAGCACGAGAATGGCTTCCAGCCCCTCACGCAGCAAAATCAGTGCCGCATCCCAAGCGGTGTAGGAACGTTCTTCCGTCAACGGACGGAGCCTTTCCAGCATCTGATCAAGGGTTTGGATGGCTTTGACTGTGTTCGATGGAGAAGACAGCAGATAACCGGAAGTTTCGGTCATTTCATTTTCAATCGCGGTATAGGACGCCGGATCGGAAATTTGCACATGTCCTTCCACCGAAGGCCACAGGGCGATGAACCGCCCTACCTTGTCAGCCGCTTGCTCAGGCTGATTGGCTGTCGCAGCCTGCCGTGCGGATTCGAGGAGCTTGACCGCATCACTTAGCGAAGCTACTGAACCATTAGCCGCGTTGTTTGCTCCAGCTTCTTGACCCGTATTCACCAACTTGCCTTGACTGTAATCCGACAACAAAGTCGTTAGCTCCTGCATTTCCTTGAGAGCCTGCTCTTGTCGTATTGGCTCGGCTTGCATGGAGATGCGAATCAGGCTGATTTTAGTTTCCAGCGCACTGTATACCGGAAAATTGTCCGAACGAATCGGTGTCTCCACCTGATACCATGCTTTTACGATCCGGTCGTAATCAGCACGGGCCGCAGTCCAGTCGCCTTTTTGCATGGCAGCCAGACTGCCCTTCGCCATGGGGAGCAGCTCTTCCGCTGCTTTGGCTCCAGCCGGGGCGGGTTTGTCGCCTTCCGCAGCAGTCACAAATTCGTTGACCGAACGAGCTAGCACGGACAGTGCAGCTTTTGCTGGTTCTCCGCCGCCGCTGGCAAGCGCCTGCTCTGCATCCGCGAGAGCCTTGTCCACCGCTGCGATATGGGCTGCATCACCGCCGTTTATTTTGGCAGCTTCCCACAGCGTACGGAATTCTTTGACGTCCCTGGAGGCTTCCGTCCATTGGGATTGTCCCGCCTCCACCAGTGCACCACCCACCATAGGCATGAGCTGATCGTTGGAAGCAGCTTTGGTATCTGTTTGTGCAAAAGCGACCGACCCGGAGCCGGAGCCGGATATGAACGGAGTTGCTGTCAGCAGCAGAGCCACCAGCAGAAACACCCATCCCAAGCTTTTATTGCGCCGATTCATATAAATCCCCTTCCTGGCCTGCTGCTAAAATAACGTATCCCCGATGTAGCCGCCTCGCGATACACCCGGGAAGCAGGCGAACACCGCACTGCCTTTGTGTACAATATATTCGTTCAGCTTGTCATTGCGCGCAAGCTTCTCCTGAATGTGGACGAACTGCTTGAATAGATCACGTTGGTAGCTGATGAACAGTAACCCGGCATCGAGCTGTCCTGTTTGCTTATCCAATCCGCTCGAATAAGAATAAGACCGCCGCAAAATATTAATGCTCCCGTCCCCATGAGCCAATGCCACATGAGAGGTGGGGGGCGTAATCGGCTTGCCATTCGGACTTGTGGCTGCCAGATCGAGCTTGTCGAACTCCTTGGCCTTGCCTAGTGGGGCCCCGCTGCTGCGATGGCGTCCAAAGGTATCCTCCTGGTCGCCCAGTGTCGAGCGATCCCATACCTCTACCCGCATGCGTACACGGCGCACAGCCATATAGCTGCCGCCGCCCATCCACGCGGGGCCATCACTCGCCTGTGTCCATACCAGACGGTTCATCTCGTCAGCCTTGGAGGTATCCGGGTTCCCCGTACCGTCCTTGAAGCCGAGCAAGTTACGTGGCGTGTTTCCCGCCGGATCGGCCTGTGCTGTTCGCTGGAAGCCTTCCTGTGTCCAGCGAAGCACCGCTGTTCCTCTGGCGATACGCGCCAAATTACGCAGGGCATGGAAAGCTACCTGCAAATCATTGGCGCATACCTGTACCCCGATATCGCCGCCACACCATTGGTCGTCCAGCGCATCCCCTTGAAAACGGGGCAGCTCACGGAGCCCGACAGGTTTAAGCCCTGCCAGACCGAAGCGCCCATCAAAAAAGGACGGACCCACACCAAAGGTAATCGTCGTCCGTGACGGCGACAGCCCCGCCGCTTCGCCCGTATCGGACGGAGGCAGGTTAAGATTTTCGTTATCGTTGCCGATCAGCGCGCCGGAAGTCATCGTAGCGGTGGCTTCTGTCCAGGCTTTAAACAGGCTGCGCACCCGTTCCTTGTCACTCGTCGTCAGATCGAAGGCGGCGAAGCAGATGAAATCCTGTGCCGGAGTCACAATTCCAGCCTGATGCTTCCCGTAAAAAGGAACCACATCCTTGGTATCCGCATCCGTCATCATGCTTTCGAGTCGTTGGCTGGCTGTCAGCACAGCCCCCACGCCACCGCCGCCGAGCAGGAGACCCAGTCCCCCGACCCCGGCCAGCTTCAATAGATCCCGGCGTGATACAGATTTACTCTTTGTAGACAGCACATCATTTTCTAGCAGAACATCCTCTGGCTTAGCATTCTTTTTGGCCAGATCAACCTGTTCTTCACGGGAATCTGTACGCTGCTGCGGTTCCTGTCTCGTTCCCTTTTGCCGCTTAAAGCCTTTCATATCGTTACACTCCTAACAATTTTCCCATTTGGGACAACGGCTCTGCCAGAGCATCAAGGTTTTGGCTCAGCTTTTTAATTTCTTCCGGTTTAAGCTTCGTATAAGATACATAGCCTTCGCCTTTCTTGAAAGGAGCCAATTCTTTCTGCAATGCCTCAAAGCGCTCGCCAATTTGCGTTTCCAACGCTGCATCTTTTTGGTTCAGATCTGTTTTCAAAATCTCATATATTTTTTGTGCGCCCTCTACATTAGCTGCAAAGTCGTACAAATCCGTGTGGGAATAACGTTCTTCTTCACCCGTCACCTTGGAGGTGGACACTTCGTTCAGCAGCTCGACTGCGCCTGTTACCATCAGGCTGGCGTCAATGTTGACCGTCTCCACCTTGGCACGCAGCAGCTTTGCATCACTCAACAGGCGGTCGGAAAACTCGTCCAATCCTTTGGTGGTATTTTCTTCCCATAATGTCTTTTCAATCCGGTGAAAACCGCGCCAATCCGCTGCATCCACATCACCGTCACGCGCATCAATATTCGGGTCAAGATCGCCCAGCGCTTCAGCAATCGGTTCAATCCGTTCATAGTACATACGTGCAGGAGCATACAGCGCCTTGGCTTTGTCCAGCTCGCCAGCTTTGACCGCGTTCGTGAATTCTTCTGTCTTTTTCACAAACGTATCGCATTGCTCTATGGCATAGGCACGGTAAGCCGCTACCGCTTGATCAAAATTGGGGGCAGAGGCCGCAGGAGTCGTTGTCTGTGTTGTTGCTCCTGCATCTTTGGTCGTTGCAGCGGGCTGCTGAGTAGCAGTTCCGGTTTGTCCGCAACCTGCGAACAGAATAGAAGAAACCAGCACTCCGGCCGGTACAGCGTAACGTAATTTCATAATTAATGAACACCCTTTCTGACCAAGCGGCCATGAACAATAGTCTGTTGCGCGATATCTATATGTATCACTATTTTGATAATGATTATCAGTCGCGGTTTTTCTTATCATAAGGCTGCCCCATATGCCTGTCAATACATAAAATTAGACGCAGAGTCTAACGATTCAGCAAAGGCTGGAAATAAGTGCCTAAGCCCATTTTTATTCGCATATTGAACCATACCTAAGCACATGACATAAAATGTGTTGACTGTATCCCTTAACCTTGTTACACCACACAAAACCCGAGCAAGGAGGGGTGAAATTGACGAAGGGTAACGACCACAAAAACAAGTTTTTGTTAACTCACCGTGAACGTGAAGTATTTGAACTGCTTGTGCAGGACAAAACAACACGTGACATCGCCGGACAACTATTTATTAGTGAGAAGACGGTGCGTAACCATATTTCTAACGTAATGCAGAAACTGAACGTAAAAGGTCGTTCACAGGCGGTCGTGGAATTAATCAGGCTTGGCGAATTAAAAATCTGACCTCTTGTTTCCTTGCGGGGTGCAAAGTCTTCTCGATGATCCTTCAAAAGTGAAGGCTGGTCGGGAAGGCTTTTGTTTTGTAAAAATGTATACATTTAAAAACGATAACCATGCACAACAGTCGTATGGTATCGTCTAGATATGAACAAGAGCATCAAGTTAACGAGTGTGTGTTTCAAAACGCGTTATCAATGTAATGTGTTTTGGAACATACACTCGAAATAATTAAACTATTTTGTGGAATATTTATAATTATAGAGTTCACATAGATGGGCATTGTTAAGATTTTAATAGAATTTAAGTAGATCAAAATTTTACCGTAGAAAACATTAATTTCTTTCCCACCCCTCCACCAGACATTATTGTGAAGTCATTAACAGCAGAAAATATTGAGCAAGCCATTAGAAATTATGCTCAAAAAGATGCCTTCTGGCTTAAATTATTATTTGCAGCTAGTGTTGATCAAACGATCATAGATTTAGATAAAATAGATTTACGTCTTGAGGAAATTAAAAAAGAGAGTGAAGAGTTGTTGGGCAATTCAATTTAATGGAGTTGTCATACTAAGCACACAATCAGATATTACTATGGCTACTCTTATAGAGCCTTTTATCCCTAAACATAAGTCGGATTTTGATAGCATTAATCAATTGAAATTGTGCAGTAAGGAAGAAATTCGGCCCATAATTCCTGAGCTTTTTGCCTGGTTACAAGACAGTAATTGGCCCATTTCAGCGGAAGTAAGAAGTATTTTGTTTCAGTTCGATATGGAGCTAATTCCAGTCATCCGGCAAATATTAAATTCAAACGATAGTTCATGGAAGTATTTCGTGCTTATACATTTTTGTAAGCAGCTTCCCAATGCTTTACTTGAAAAGTTAACATACGAACTAAACAGACTCAGCACCAATCCGAGTGAAAACGATAAATTAGAAGAGATCGATCAGATTGCGAAGGAGATTTTAAACGATTAAACCGCTGAAAAATGTAGGAATTTGTGCATAAGTGTTGTACTATATAGGGAAGGAAGAAACTACCATTAGATCATCCACCGACTCATATGAATGATTAATGTAGAAGGCTGTACCACAAAGTTATAAAAAGATAAAAATGCATCTTGTGGTATTCTGAGGAGGCGAGTAAAGATCTCTGCAAAAAAATGTTGAAATAGGATCACAAGGCAGAAAGGCTCGTTGCTTCAGGTAGCAGGAAGTAGCTTTTCCATAGAGCTACCTGTAGTATATTCTTGATCGGAGGTGAACGGGGAGACATATGACACACAACGAACATTTGATGACCTATACGCTGAACAGCGGCATAAAGGGAACAGTCGACCTATCCAGTAAGCAGGTTCAGGAATGGATAAAAGCATATCGAATTGGCAGCAAGTTTGTAACGGTAGTTGGTAAACAGTATTTTGGTTTGAATCCTGAATTGGTAGCAGATTTTAAGGTACATAATGAATACTCGGAGCAGCGGGATCATATATCCATGATACAGCCTGCAATGGTAAGTAAAGCTGTAGACGTAGACCCGTTGGTAGAGGCGTACAGTCAGTATAAAACGTTGATTCAGGTAGAGTGCAAATGCGGAGCTTCCTATATAGAAGAGTCGCCGCACAAAAGAACCAAGTGGTCATGCAAGGAATGCAATAACATTGTGTTCCTGGATCGTAAAAAGGGCATGGTGGATACGGAAAAAGGCAAGGCGTGGTATATGACCAACAAATACTATGTGGAAAGACAAAGCAATTGACCTAGGTCAGTTGCTTTTATTCTATATGTCCATTCCCTGAACTTTATAAATCAGCTATAACCTTTTGCCAAATAATAAAATTGATGTTTTTTGCGCTTTGTAGTACATTATCAAGTGTATTATAAGGAGGCTTCTCATGTACGGACATAGACAAGATGATACTTTATACATCATGACTTACACATTAAATAGCGGTATCAAGGGCACAGTGCCTTTGTCTAATCAACAGATACAGGAATGGCTTGAGTGTTACAGAATCGGCAAGAAATTTGTAACCGAGATTGGCAAAGAGTACTTTGGGCTGCATGCGGAACTGGTGGCTGATTTTAAAGTTCATAATCAATATTCAAGCTATCAGGAAGTCATTATCCCGGTTCAACAGCCGGATACTGGCTTGAAAGAGCTGTCCCAAGCTTACAAATCAACAGAAACCTTGATCAAAGTAGATTGCAAATGCGGCACCTCCTATGTAACGGAATCTCCCTTTAAGCGGACCAAGTGGTACTGCACTAAATGCCGGGAAATTGTTTTTCTCGACAACAAAAAGGGAATGGTCGACACTTCCAGAGGCAAGGCTCATTTTATGACCAATAAGTATTTTGTGGAACGAGAAACAACTGGCGTATAAGCCGGTTGTTTTTTTGTACGTAAGGTTTGTATATATCCTAATTTTTCAAAGCCGAGTGCGTTATAGTGAAAAGGGGGGCTTATGGAAATGTGGAGTATTTTGCTGAATCACGTTTTGTTAATAGGATTTCTGGCTGTTTTGATTCAACAGATCTACAAGCATCGCTTTCATCAGCAAAATGGTAGCAGTTTTCTGCTATGCTTGTGGGGTATCTTGCTTAATCGGTACAATAGCTTGTTTGAACTGACAACGTTGTACACGGTGTATACTGTTATTTTCGCAGTAGGAGCATTGTTGTTTGGAGGCTTCTGGCTTGTGCAGCTATTTGAAGAGGGGAAAGAGAAATCTTGATATAACGATAGTCAGGTGGTGAACGTCATTCGGGAAAATTATACGAACGGCGCAAGGAATCGCATGAGGACGAATAATGTGTACATAAACGAAACGCTTCATCTGGAACAAATTATAAGTGACCTGCGGGTGATGGGCTATGTGGCTTTTCATCATCATCCGCAAATTACAGGTGAGCTTGAAGAGCTGAAAAAGCAACTATTGTCGTTTTTTCAGCAGCATCATGTATTGTGGATTGAGCTTGACCCGCTAACGCAATATGCGGTTGTGAACAACATGGGGAAGGCCACGGTGCTAAAACTTATGGGTCGGAAAATGAACCCGCTGCGTGATCTGAGAGCGAACGCTGCTTTGGCCGGGCAACCGCTTCACGAGTTGGATCGGGAAATAGAGCGGTTGAATCGGCTGGTTCACCTGTTGCGCTACACCCGTTTTTCTTAAGCGACAGCAGCCATGTAAAAAAACATTCACGAAGCATGGTTGATCACATGTCGTGAATGCTTTTTTTGGTATAAGCTTACACAGATTTCAAAAACTCCACAATGGTCAGCAGACCCTTATCGAAATTTTCCAAATTAAAATGCTCGTTCGGCGCATGCAAGTTTTCATCCGGCAAGCCGAAGCCCATCAGTACGACTGGAGCGGTTAGCACACGGGAGAAGGTTTCCACAATTGGGATGGAGCCGCCGTCCTTGGTAAACAGGGCGCGTACACCGTATACCTTCTCAAAAGCATCCGCCGCCGCTTGCAAAAATGCGTGTGACGGGTCGATGTTAAAGGCGTTCGCTTTTTCACCCTGCTGGATGTCCAGCGTGGCACCTGTCGGAACATGGGCGCGCAGATGGCGCTCGATTTTGTCCAGAATGTCCTGCGGATTCTGGTTGGCAACCAAGCGGCACGTAATTTTCGCATGAGCTTCCTTCGGAATGACCGTCTTCGTGCCTTCGCCCTGGAAGCCGCCATACACGCCGTTCAGCTCCAGCGTCGGACGTGCCCCGACACGCTCGACGAAGCTGAATCCTTCTTCGCCGTACAGGGAATCAAGCGCAAGATCCTTTTGCAACTTGCTCTCATTGAAATCTTGCTTCACGAACTCTGCTCTCATCTCAGCCGATAGTGGCGCGACATCGTCGTAGAAGCTGTCGATGCTGACGCGTCCCTTGTCGTCATGCAGCGTTGCCAGCAAGGACACTAGGGCATGCAATGCGTTCGGCACACCGCCGCCAAAGGAACCGGAATGCAGATCCGTATTGGCTGTGCGGATCGCAACTTCCAGTGAGCACAATCCGCGCAGACCTGTGCAAATGGCAGGCTTGCCTTTTTCGATCAGGGAGGTGTCGGATACCAGTACAGCGTCGGCAGCCAGACGGTCTGCACCTGTCTGCAAAAACTCAAGCAGGCTCGGGCTGGACACTTCTTCCTCGCCTTCGATGCAAAATTTGATATTCAGCGGCAGCTTGCCTTCCTGCTTCAAAATGGCTTCGACCGCCTTAATGTGCAAGAATACCTGACCCTTATCGTCTGTAGCTCCGCGCGCATACAGCTTTCCGTCGCGGAACGACGGCTCGAACGGTGGAGTTTCCCACAGATGAAGCGGGTCGACCGGCTGTACATCATAGTGACCGTACACGAGGATCGTCGGTTTACCGGGTGCATGCAGATAATCCGCGTACACCAGCGGATGGCCTTTAGTCGGAATAATTTCAACGTTTTCCAATCCGGCAGACGTCAGTTTGGCGGCAAGCCAATCGGCTGCTTTGTTAATGTCTCCTTTATGCTCGGATAATGCGGAAATACTCGGAATGGACAACCATTCCTTCAGCTCATCAAGCTGCTGCTCTCTGACCTTTTCGAAATATGCAGAATAACTCATGATTTATGTATCCTCCTCTTTCATTGTGCGGTTTTTGCTCTATCCTCCGAACCAAGGCCGTGGATAATATGTATAGTTTACTACGTTTTGCGCTGAACGAAAAATCGCGATGGTAGATGTGTTAAAAAATAGGCGACCTGTCCGGTCTGCTTAGACCCGAACAGATCGCCCGTCGAATAGCGGTGAAGCTACGCTCGAAGGTCCAGTTGACCTCCGAGATGAGGCTGTACGCTTTTTTCCATCATCTGGATCAGTGCTTGTCCCTGTTCACCAGCTTGATCCTTAGCCATGCCCAATACTTTCACGCTCACGGCTTGCGCCAAGCTGGCCTGGCTCATACCCGTTGATAATGCTGCGATATCCATGTTTTCATTCCTCCTTTGTCGTGAAGACTCTTACTATTTATCGGTCAGAACTGTTATTTGTTTCATCCAATTGGAATTGTGCCAGCAAATCTTGGAGCTGTTCTGCCAGACGGGTTAACTCTGCGGCAGAGGAACCGATCTCTTCCATGGAGGCGAGCTGTTCCTCTGCGGCCGCAGATACCGTCTCGGTATGGGATGCGGCTTCTTCGGCAATACGTGTAATTTCCTCCATACTGCCGACCACTGCACTTGTTCCTTGTGCTACTCCTGCTGTAGAAGCTGTGACGTTGTCAAGCTGCTTCGCCGATTTAACAATCGCTCTACGAATACGAGAGAAGGAGCGGCCGGACAGATCCACGGAATTAATGCCTTCGCTTACGCGCTCTTTGGCAGATTCCATCGAGGTCAGGGCCTCGGATACGCCGTTTTGAATCCCTTGAATTTGCTCACGGATCTGTTGTGCCGAATGAGCTGAATTTTCCGCCAGCTTGCGGACTTCAGTCGCTACAACTGCAAAGCCTTTACCATGCTCTCCGGCGCGTGCTGCTTCAATTGAGGCGTTCAGGGCAAGCAAATTGGTCTGGCTGGCGATTTCTGTAATGACCGTGACAATCGTTCCGATTCGCCCGGATCGTTCACTCAAAGCGCCGATAATCGCATCCAGCTCTTCCACTGTAGTACGAATGCCATCAATGGAAACGACACTATTGCCGATATGCTCACTGCCTGCATCCGACGCCTGAATGGCCTGTGAAGAGTAGGTGGTCATTTCAGTCATAGCCTCGGTCATGGCTGCGATATTTGTTGACATGCCTGACACACGATCCTGATTTTCTTTGGCACTGTTGGCTTGTCTTTCGCTGCCTGCGGCCACATCCTGAATGGCTTCGGTCACATGCTCAATTGCGCGGGTGGTTTGTTCTGCACCTGCCGCGAGCTCTTGCGAGGAGGCCGACAGATTGCCTGTCATGGCTTGGATTTCTCTGATCATAGTACGCAGATTATCTACCATTTGCTGAAAATATCTCGATAATTCGCCGATTTCATCTGTGCTGTTCGTAGCGACATTGATGGAAAGATTGCCTTGGCTGATAGCATCCATAGAATTACGCAATCTTTGGATCGGTTTGAGTATACTGCTGATTAGCCACAGCGCCAGCACACCGATGACGATAGCTGAAATGACCAGCACCACGATGGTCGTGATGAGGATCGGCTTGGCGGAGGCACTTGTTTCCGACTTGTCCATCGTTCCGGCAATTTTCCAGCCCGTCAGCGTATTGGTTTTAAAAATCAGGTTTTTAGATACGCCATTCAGATCGTAACCAAAGCTGCCTTCCTTGGAGGCAAACAGTTTCAGCAGTTTTTCACCCAATTGGGTACTTCCGCTGACTTCTGTCGGGTGGGTAACGATGCGCTTAGTGCTATCCAATATCATGACATAACCTTGCTGCCCGATTTTTAAATTCGTAATTTCCTTTAAATTATTCAGGTTCAGGGAAAGACCAAGAACACCGCTATTGTCAGGAAGCGTACGTGAAATATACACAACGGCGACCTTAGCCGTATTGAGTCCGACAGGGCTGATTACGGTTTGCCCGGGTTTCTCCATGGCCTGTTTGTACCAAGGACGCTCACGAGGATCGTTTTTGGAGCCTACGGCTTTGCCAATGATGAGTTTTCCTTCGGGAGTTCCTACGAACATATCGAGGGCTTCCGCATGCATTTTCAAATAGATTTGCAGCTCCGTCAGGAGTGCTGCATCTGCTTCTGGAGTGTTGTCACTGGCCGTCATCGTAGTAGCATAATATTCGATATCTGCAATTTTGGCTTGAATCGTCTGGGTGACTGCGCGGTCGGCTGCGGTAACGCTAGTCGTCGCACTGTCCATTAATTGCTGGTCTGTCTGGTTATACGCTGCCTGATAAGAAAAAGAGCTGACAATAATACTAGGAACAAGCATGACCAGCAGGAATGCTGCTGTCAATTTTTTGCGAAGCGTTAAAGTTTTCAGTCGTTTCAGTTGTTTCATCAAACCCCCTGCTTTCTATGTACATTTCAATTCCAAAATTTATATAGTATGTATTTACTATCGGCTATTTTAAGCGGAATTGATAGATTTATTGCTAATTTGTCCAATACGCTTAAGAATTTCATCGCATAACATGGAGTATCTTGCAATTTGGAGGGATAAGCAATGGGTTTTTTTCTGGATATGAGAAGTTCAACAAATTCATCAAAAACAGGTGAGGGCCCCGATATCCAGCTGGGTCCTGAACCGGAGCGGTTCGGCCTGATTGGGCTGCGAACCTATCTCGTACCGGGTCCGGTAGTGACCTTTAGCGGTTCCATCGGTCTGATCGGTGAGCTTGGTGATACGTATGCGATTGAAATCGTGCGTGGTGCCGAGTACGATCCGAACGATGTTATTTACCGGGCAGAGGGTGTACTTGGCGTCACAGGAGCCACTGAAACGCAAGCTTTTAATGCACAGGATCTTTCCGCGCCATGGGCGATACAAACGGTGTATTCCTCTTATATTTCCGGGGTATCGACGACCGTACGTAACGGTCCGGAGGTATTTACTGGCATCGCTTCGACTCCTTTTTTCTAAATATATCAGACGAGTATTTACTTAATTAAGAGCTCGCTGCAACACCCAGAATATAAATATCCTGGGTGTTGTTTGCTGTAAGCTCATCAGTTCAGGCTCCTAGAATCGGAGCGTCTCGTCCCATGTGACCGATTCTCCATATTCTGCTTCCCGGATTCTAATTCTTTAAAATCTCTCGCAAATACCCTGTCAACTCATCTGCTGCTTTGGTATGGGCGGTGAGCCCGGGATGGCTGCGAGATCCTAACGTTTCTTCCGTCGTGTTCGGCAGTTGGAACACGGACACATTCCGATCCCTCGTTCTTTTCTTGTACGCGTCTACCGCCCGGTAGATCGCTGGCATCATCGGAGTGCCAAGCATCCCATAGGCCCACACAATATGGGCAGCAGGATTACAGGTCCGAAGCTTGGCAAGAAAAATTGTGATAGCGTTTTCAAAGGCTTGTAAATCTTCTTCATTAAATGAACCGTCCTTGTTCAAGCGTTGCTTGTACACTTTCCCACTTACTGGGTCCGTCCATGCAGGAGAATAAAAGGCTCCCCCGTCATTAGTCCCCAAATTCACCACGACCACGTCTGGCTGCCATGAGGTAAAATCATGATCGGAAAATGCCCCTAATGCTTCATTTTTCTCTCCGGTGAGCACACCACATACCTGCTCATAATATGCCGGAATGTTCGCATGCGGATTATTATCCCAGCTTGTTAGGACACCCCATCCGCTTTGTGATAACACTCGGTAGTCCGCATTCAGTGCTTCGGCTGTTATGGCTGTATAATTGCGTAGTGCCGTGAACAGCATGGGGACCCAGTCTGTCTCCTCCTTCGCTCCAATTGTTCCTTCTCCCGAGGCAATGCTGTCACCGATAAATTCCACCTTGTGGGGCTTATCGCTGACCGGCAGTAATTCTCCGTCAACCCTCAGGGCATGAATTTGCAACAAGCAGCGCGAGTCCGAACTCATAGGCTGGACATCCTTGACCACCCGGACATTTTTAACCATGTTAGGATTCATTCCTCTCAAAAGACAAATCCAATGCCGTCCTGCGGTCACCATCAGACGACTCATCGGGACACCATTGATGACAATACTGATCCAGTGCTCATACACCTGGTAATCGGCCTCAACTTCAATCCACAGCTCCGAGCCTTTGATATTCAATTCAATGCCGCTGCCTGTCCAAAACAGAGTAAGAGGTGTAAGTGTTTGTGTAGTTCGACCATGAACCTTTACATGCTTTGCTTTTGTAAGTGGATATGTCTTCAATTTCTTGTTATGTGTCATTTACGATATCCTCCTCATGATCTCCAATTTAATGCTATTTTCTATAATATTGTAAAATAATTGACAGGAAATCTCAAAGTCTATTTTTAAGCAAATAAGATTTCAAGGCTTTATATGGATATTCCATGCGACCACGGACTTTAGGACGGTTTGTGATAGCCAAAAGCACCAGCAAATCTTGAATTTGCTGGTGCTTTTTTGATATGAGAAGCAGAGGCTATCCATTAATTCGCTTTGCCGAACATTACGATATTAATTGCCTTGCCGAAGTCTATACCTACTTTGCCAGTTAGTTCTGCCGTTTTTTCCGCCAGTACGACCGCATTGACCCCGCAGGAGAATAGCGCAATATCAAAGTCATCTTTATGCGCTGCGATCCACTGGAGCGTTTTATTCATTTGTTCATATTGATGAAATGCAAGCGTGTGCGGGATATGCAGCTGATATGGCTCGGCTTCAAGGACGGGCTTCACTTCGGTGGCTGTTCGGGTGACGAGCAGGATGCGCCGATTTTTAAGCATGTCCCAGAAAGCGGGTGTCTCAGCCAAATACCGGTTCAGGCAGGCATGGCAGGTCAGTGCAGGAGAGAGGCCGTAATGGTTAAAAACCTGGTCGGTCAGCTCCCGCTTCATATAGGACGGTGCTTTGATAGATTCGTCATCATAAGGCAGGATGCCAGCAATGTCGGCTTTGCGTACCGCCTCGGCCACCGCATCTCGCAATTCCGTATTCGGTAGAAACAATCCTTTTTGCCCGAGATTGGCTTTGACTGCCCAACGTTCCTGCAACACCTTTTCCATCGGCCAGACGGTATCCTGAGACAAAATCAAATTTTCACCATCCCCAATCCGAATGAACGAGAAGGGCTGCTGTTGATCCAGTGCCAACTTCAAATGATTCAGTACCTCGTCAATCTCCAGATACTTTGACTTAGTCATATCATGCTTCCTCCCTATCTATCCTTCTTCTTCAGCTTTTAGAATGGTGCAAAAAACTCTGTATTCTATCATATGTCGAAAGCGGCAAGGTTTTTGTATGATCAGCTATTCTTTTTGGATTCTACCTATTTATTGAAAGAGTTGATGCATTTATACGTGCCGTTTCCCCGGCGGTTTCATAACTTGTGAGGAGACGGTTGAAAGGGAGGAAGATAAATGAATCGCAAGATTGTGATTGAAATTAATTTTAATAACTACGGGATGAATCCCAATCGGCTGACACGTGAGTGGATCAGCGAGCGGTTGGATGTATTCAGAACCTTTACGCTGCGCAGCTTGCTCAGTCAGACGAATGCGGATTTCTTGTCTGTCGTCAAGCTGGCGGGCGGATGCAGTGACATCGTGGAGGATGAATTAGCCAAGCGTGAGCCGATTCCCGACCCTATCCGCTTTGGCACGAGCATCGAAAGCAAGCGCCGCATTAATGCGTATATCGAAGCTGCGGACGAACTGCTTATTGCGCGAATTGATTCCGACGATTTGTATCATCAATCGTTTGTACAACAGTTACATGATTACAAATTTCTGCCAGATACGGTCGCGTTGGTGAACCAGATGGGTTACCTGTGGGACGCGGTAGAAGGTCAGATGGCACCGGTATTTCACCGTTCGCCCTCCTTTTATGTGTTCCGCTATCAAGCGACGGACTTTCTGGATGATTACCGTATTGTCATTCCCGGCAAGGGTACGCATGGATATGTAACGGAGCTGCCACATGAGATCATTCCGCTTCGCAACTATGTGAACGTCATTCACGCCGCCAATACCTCGGTAAAAAAAGTGCCAGCGAAGGATCGACTGACAGTGGATGACATGAATGCTGTGCTGGCTGAATTTCTGGGAACGGGTACTGCCAATTTGTAACGGTCAGGAGGAGATTATATTGTTCAAAGGAAAAAAACTGCTGGTGACCGGAGGGACGGGATCTTGGGGGCAACGTCTGACGGAGGAGTTGCTCAAGGAAGGGCCAGCGGAAATTCGTGTTTTTTCACGTGGTGAATTTGCACAGATTGCCATGCAGCGTCAATTCCAGTCTGATCCCCGGTTGAATTTCGTTATTGGTGATATTCGGGATCTACAAGCATTGCAAGAGGCATGTCGCGGGATGGATTATGTGTTCCATCTGGCGGCGTTGAAGCATGTTCCTGTATGCGAGAGACAGCCGGAGGAGGCTTTCAAGACGAATGTACACGGTACGCAAAATGTAATCCGGGCCAGCATTGAGCAGGGAGTCACCAAGGTTATTGACGTCTCTACCGACAAGGCAGTAGACCCGGTGAATGTATATGGCATGACGAAGGCGATTGGCGAAAGACTGATGATTCGTGCCAACGATCTGAGCGAGCGCACCCGTTTTGTGTGTATTCGCGGCGGCAATGTGCTGGGTACGAGCGGAAGTGTTGTGCCGCTGTTCAAGCGCCAGATTGCGGAAGGGCAGGATTTGACGCTGACGAGTCCTGATATGACCCGCTTTTTCCTCACGCTTGGAGAGGCTATTGGTTTGCTGCTGAAGGCTTCTGTGACAGCGATTGGTGGAGAGACACTGGTTATGAAAATGAAGGGCTGCAACATTGCGGATCTGGCGGAAGTGATGAAGGAGCAGGCAGGTCAGCCAGCCCTAAAGTTGAAGGAAATCGGCATACGCGGTGGGGAAAAGCTGCACGAAGTGCTGATTTCACCTTATGAGGTGCCGCACACGTACCGCTATGATGATCGTTATTTTGTCATTCTCCCACAGCAAGCAGACAAGCGATTACTGCGCCAATATGGCGGGCTGGAGCGGGTGAGCTTTAACCAATACCGCTCGGACGATGAGCTAATGGACCGCGCAGGCATTGCTGAGCTATTGCGAGGCATGGAGTAACGATGAAAGAGGTGGGTATTTTGCAACTTATAGAAAAAATAAGTAAAGGAACGGTAAAGGTTGCGGTGATCGGCCTCGGTTACGTGGGACTGCCGATGGCTGTGGAAATGGCACGAGCCGGTTACGACGTGTACGGTGTGGATTCCGATCCGACCAAAGTAGCCAAGCTGCTTCAAGGACAATCGTACATCATAGATATTAGCGATGATGCATTGGAGGGGCTGATCGGACAGCGATTGCATCCGGTTACGGATATCAAAGTGCTGGAGCATTCGGATATCGTCGTCATCTGCGTGCCTACACCACTGACGGATGACCATCAGCCGGATACGACCTATATAGAAGCGGCTGTCGACCAGGCTATCCCTCATTTACGTAAACAGACGCTGCTGATTTTGGAAAGCACCACGTATCCGGGAACGACGGAGGAACTGATCCGCCCGGTGATTGAACAGCGCAGGGACTGGACGGTAGGTCAGGATTTTTACGTGTGTTTTTCACCGGAGCGTGTCGATCCGGGCAGTGTTCATTTTAACATTCGGAACACGCCCAAGGTGATCGGTGGCTGTACACCGGACTGCCTGGCAGCAGGAGTAGCTTTTTACGGCTCCTTTCTGGATCAAATGGTTCCGGTCAGCTCGACAACTGTCGCGGAAGCTGCGAAGCTGTTCGAGAATACGTTCCGCAGTGTCAACATTGGGATGGTCAATGAGCTGACAGCGGCCTGTGAGAAAATCGGCATCAATATATGGGAGGTGCTGGATGCGGCAGCGACGAAGCCCTTTGGCTATATGCCGTTCTATCCGGGGCCTGGCATCGGGGGTCACTGTATTCCCGTCGATCCGCTGTATTTGTCATGGAAATCCGAGCAGCATGGGTTTCCGCTGGAGTTTGTGGATTTGGCAGACCGTATGAATCGGCGTATGCCGCTGTATATTGCGGAGCGAATTGAAACCCTGCTCGCCCAGGAAGGTAAAGCCGTGAACAAGGCCGAGATCGTTTTGGCGGGCGTAGCCTACAAAAAAGACATAGATGATGTTCGGGAATCCCCTGCTCTTGTCCTGTTTGAGCATTTAAAGGAAATGGGCGCTTCGGTGAGCTTCACCGACCCGTATGTAAAGAGCTTTAAGCTGAACGGCGAGGTCATCCAATCTCGTGTGGCGACCACCCGGATGTGGGAAAGTGCAGATATCGTCGTGATCACGACGGATCATTCTGCCCTGGATTACCAGCAGTTAGTCGACCATGCCCCGCTGGTGTTCGATACACGTAATGCAACGGTGCATTGCACAGGCGGGCATGTCGTGATACTGGGGCATCCCGTTACTGGAGGGGGCGCCGCTGTTGGCTAACCGTGATCAGGTGAATGAGCGTTATTACGGGCAGATTAACTCGGAGGAATCCCATGAGGCTACCCGTAGCAGAATCCACTGGATTTGCCGCCATGTGCAAGGTCATACCGTGCTGGATGCTGGATGTAGTCAGGGGATAACGTCCATTTTGCTCGGGAGGGAAGGTTTTGAGGTAACGGCCATTGATTTGGAAGAGGGCAGTATTTCATACGCAAAAAAAGAACTTCGTCAGGAATCTGCACCTGTTCGTGGAAGAGTTCATTTTCAGTTAAAAGATATTTCTCAATTCGAACGTCCGCCCGGCGGATTTGACACGATTATTTTAGGCGAGATTTTGGAGCATTACGCACACCCTCATACATTGCTTGCACACGCCTACCGTTTGCTTCATAAAAAAGGGGCGCTCGTCCTTTCTGTCCCCTACGGATATCATCCGTTTCACGATCACAAGCGGACCTACTATGCCGGGAGCCTGTCCGGTGTGCTGTTTCCTTATGTTGATGAACAAGCGCTGGAGGTGCATCACAAATATTTGTGCTTTGCAGGCCGTAAAAAAGCGAAAGAGCTGTGTGAGGCCAAGCCGGGGGCAGAGCATCTGGCCCGCTGGATGGAGCTGGACGAGGAACAATTCCGGCTGGTGGAGGAGCAGCATGTTCGCAAAATGAATCAGCGCAAGGCAGCGCTCGACAAGGCGGTACAGCGAATCCGGTATATGGAGGAACGGGCTTTGCCAGCGGAGAGGACTCCACGTCCTGAACAGGCAGGCAAGAGGCAGGATGAAGGGAAAGGTTCATATACTGATGGCGGGTCTACCGGGAAAAAGACCGGGAATGTAGCCGACGGTAAAGGGGATGGCGTGAAGTCATGACGACGGAAATGCCCAAGGCGCATAGCTGTAGCGCGGGGGGCTCCATAACTAAACCTCCCGTCACAATCAGCTTGTGTATGATTGTGAAAAACGAGGAGCAGACGCTTGCCCGCTGTCTGGATTCGGTGGCGGACCTGATGGATGAAATCATCATCGTGGACACAGGCTCCACGGATCAGACGAAGACCATTGCAGCCTGTTATACGTATCGGGTGTATACATTCGACTGGAACGACGATTTTGCCGCCGCCCGTAACGAATCGTTCGACAAGGCGACCTGTTCCTATATCTTGTGGCTGGATGCGGACGATGTACTGCTGGAGCCGGACCGGGAGCGTATGCGTTCCTTGAAGCGGCGTTTGTCTGCGGACATCGACGCGGTGGTGATGCCACTCCATCTGGCGGAAGATGAGCAGGGTGAGCCGTTGTTTACCTCGTGCCGTATCCGTCTCGTGAAGCGGGAGCGGCTATACCGCTGGGAAGGGCGTCTGCATGAGGATCTGGTGATATCAGAAGGGCGAATCGTTCATTCCGATGTGGCTGTAACACACCGCCGCATGGAAGATCACACGCTCCGCAATCAACATATTCTTGCCCGCTGGATCAGCGAAAGCGGCAAGGTGGAGGGACGTCTACTGTATTTTCACGCGAATGAGTGCTTTGATCGTAAGGAATATGCCGAGGCGGCAGAGGCGTTCATTCGCCTGCTGGGGGAGCCGAGCGGCTACCGGGAGGACCGGATTACCGCTTGCGTGCGTTTGGCGGAATGCTATCTTCATCTCGGGGAGCCGGAGCAACAACTGGATAGTCTGCTGCGCTCCTTCCGATATGATGTGCCGCAAGCGGACTTGTGCTGCATGATCGGTGACTGGTTTTTCACACGAAAAGAGTGGAGCACAGCCACCTACTGGTACGAAAAAGCACTGGAGCAGCAGGACGTATCTGGCTTGAGAGCTGTTCCGGTGCCCTGCTACTCCTGGCTGCCGCATGTACGACTTAGCCATTGCTGTGCCAATCTGGGCAAGCTGGACGCTTCATATGAGCATAACCAAAAAGCTTTGCAATACTTGCCTGAGGACCCGCATTTGCTGGATAACGAACGCAAGCTCAGGAGTGCTATTCAAAACCTTTCATCCTCAGCCCGTCCTTCAAAATAGTTCAAGCTGTTCCGGTTCATTGTCCTCTTCCGGTGGCTTGCGGGGTGGAAAAGGCTTAGGCTCCATGCCGAGCATGTTCATGAGCTGCTTGGCGTTAGCGGCGGCATCTCCACCTGAGTTGTTGTTGAAAATAACGCACACCTCGCGGCTTTGCTGCTCCAGTTCCAGCAAGCGGTCTTTCCATTCGGCCAACTCGTTCTCATTATACCGATACAGGTAACGAACCTCTCGCCAGTTGGGCGCGGAGCTTTGATTCCAGCCGGATACATTCCGTCCGTGAAGACGTACCACCGTCAGATTGCTGTCTGTAGCCTGCGGCACAATCGGGACGGACCCCAGTCCCGCCTGCGGCTCGTCGCATACGCTGTGTATCCAGCCTTCCTCACGCATAAATGCCAGTGTTTGCTTTCGAAATTCGGGTGTGAACCAGCTTTGATTTCTGAATTCAAGTACAGATGGGACATCTCCCATCCTTTTTTTCGTGTCACGTAGCACGACGACGTTCTCACGTGTACAGTCGAACCAGGGAGGGTACTGGAACAGCACAGCCTTGAGCTTGCCTGCTTCGCGGAGAGGCTGTATGGATGTATGCAATGCTTCGTACATGGCATCAGTTGTTTTGAAATAAGGCTGTTTGCCTCGCGTATGCCCGGTCATGCCCTGATAGGCTTTGACGAGAAATGAAAATGAGTCAGGGGTTTCGGTCGCCCAGCGTGCCATACGATCCGTAGGCTGTACGGCATAAAAAGAACTATCCATCTCAACCACTGTAAAATGGCTTCCATAGATGCTTAATTTTTGATTGGCTTTGGTGCCGACCGGATACAGATCATCGTGATCGCCCCAACCCGTCAGTCCGATTTGAATCATAACGTTGCCGCTCCTTTCCTTCATAAATACCGTCAAAAGGCGTTCCCATGATTCATTTTAATGATAAAATAGGGTGAATCGCATGAAGCTGGTATGAAGTTCCTATGAATATTTAAGCTTAAATATGGTTATTGTAACATGTTGCTTAATCGTAATGTTTTTGAGTTTCCAGTTTGAAAAAGCTAATATAGTATGTAATAGAGCGAAACGAGTTTATGGAGGAGAAATAATATGGCAGAATGGTATGAGCAGAGCTTTGGGGAAGATTACTTATTAGTATACAAGCATCGCGACTTTCAGGGAGCCTATCATGAAGTACAGAAAATGATCTCTTGGCTCAAATTGCCGCAGGGCTCTAGCGTATTGGACTTGTGCTGTGGTATGGGACGCCATTCTCTTGCGCTCGCGGATGCGGGCTATAAGGTAACGGGTGTGGATTTGTCCGGTGTGCTGCTGCGTGAGGCACATGCTGCCGATCCCGAAGGACGGGTTAGCTGGCATCAGGGCGATATGAGAGAGGTGCCTCTTGAGGAGAGTTTTGATGCGGTAGTGAATTTGTTTACTTCCTTTGGTTACTTTGAGGAGGATGCGGAGCAGCTTAAAGTATTAAAAGAAATTTATCGGCTGTTGAAGCCGGGCGGACGTTTTATTATAGATTATTTGAATCCTGCGTACGTAGCTGCTCATCTGGTGCCGCATTCGTCGCGGGAGGATGAAGGAAATCAGATTGAGGAGCATCGGGTTATCGAGGACGGATTTGTGAAAAAACAGATTGCCATTCGTTCCATCGCTTCTGTTTCGGCTTCTGAGGGCGGTGCTGCTGGTCAGGATACAACTGTAGCAGGTGAAGAGCCTGTACGTGTGTATCATGAACGCGTCAAGCTGTACCCATATGAAAAATTCCGTGCTTTGCTGGAGGAAGCGGGACTGTCTGTAGAGCAGGTACATGGAAGCTATAATGAAGATAAATATATGGAAAATGTATCGCCCCGAATGATTTTTGTCGGTGTGCGTGCTTGATACGGAAAGGCGGTTGGGAAGCCATGAAGATGCCGGAGCTAACCCCGTGTGAACGGATCGACGGAGGCTTTCAGGTCAAAATATCCATGTCCTTTCCGCTGCGCTGGGTGAACAGCTATGTGCTGAAGGGGCAGGACGGATTTACAATCGTAGACCCCGGCCCGCGCAGTACGGATACGGAGGAAGAATGGGCGCATGTCTTCCAGGAGCTGGGGATGTCCTTTGGTGATATCTCGGACATTGTCGTGACTCATCATCACCCGGATCATTACGGTTTGGCGGGCTGGATGCAGCAGCAAAGTCAGGCTCGTGTACATATGTCAGCGCGAAGCTATAAGGAAGCGATGATGATGTGGGGCCAGCCGGATTCACAAGCGGATATCTCTATGCCGATGGAGCAGAGGCTGCCAAGCTTTTTTGTCCGTCACGGCTTTCCTGTGGAGCAGGTATCGGCCTTGGAACTGCACATGCAGCAGGCTCATCTGCAAGTGAATCCACAGCCTGATATCACCGTTATTCCTGTCGGGGAGGATGCCCGTCTGGAATGGGGTGGACGTGGCTGGCTGCCCATTGAGACAGGGGGGCATGCGCCCGGACATGTCTCTTTGTATGAGCCGAATAGCGGCGTTATTCTGTGCGGTGATGCGGTTTTGCCAAGGATTTCGCCTAATATCAGCCTGCTGCCGGGGAGTGATACTCAGCCTTTGCAGTCTTTTTTAGACGGCTTGCAGCGTCTTGGCGAGCTGGAGGTAGCGTGGGCATATCCGGGGCACCGTAATCCGTTTGGTTATTTTCGTGAACGGACGCAGGCGCTGATGGCGCATCATGAGGAACGGCTGGACAAGTTCCATGAATTGATTCAGTCAGAGGGCAGTACAGCCTATGAGCTGTGTATCGCTGTATTTAGTGACAAACTGGGGATTCATCAGCTACGGTTTGCCATGTCCGAGACACTGGCCCATCTGGTGGAACTGGAGCGACGCGGTCGGGCCTCTATAAGCGAGACGAACCCTATCGCACGCTTCTACCCGCTTCGCGGAAAGTAATGGCGGAAAGTAATATAAGGACAACGGCATCCATGCCGGGAAAGAGGCTTTTATGAATTTGCTGCTGCTGGGGGCTACCGGACGTGTGGGGCGTTTTATTCTGGAATATGCATTAGCGGACGGTCACACCGTTACAGCCCTTGTTCGTGCACCGGACAAGCTGGAGGATTACAAATTAAGATATGGAACGCAGCTCCAGATCGTACAAGGAGATGCCACCAATGCTGAGAATGTAGCACAAGCGTTGAAGGGCGGGACGACAGCAGTCATCAGCGCGCTGAATACGGATGGAACCACGACCTTATCCGTTAATATCCGTTTGCTGATCCGGCTTATGCAGGAGCAGTCCGTTCCCCGGCTCATTACAGTGGGGACGGCAGGGATTTTACAGAGCCGGACAGAGCCGGGTTTGTATCGGTATGAATCCTCCGAGCCCCGGCGGCGCAGCACCCGTGCGGCTGAGGAACACCGCCGGGTGTACGAACTGCTGCGCGATTCGGCGCTGGACTGGACGATAGTCTGCCCGACATGGCTGCCGGACGGAGCGCGGACGGGCATATATCGCGTGGAAAAGGATCTGCTGCCCGAGGGTGGCACACAAATTACGACCGCTGACACGGCCGATTTTACGTATCGTCAATTGAGTAGTAGCGATTTTCTACACACACGGGTAGGCATTGCCTATTGATGCTGTAGCGAGTTTAATATTTGACAAAAATTCAGAATTAGAATACTATGATTCTTGTTGGTAACGTTGTTTCCGAAAAGATCACGCTCAAACTCTATGTTAAAAATAGTAAGGAAGTGCATTAAAAAATGTCCGAGCCATCGCATCCCTATAAAACCTATTCGGAAGTGAAGCTACAGCAGCAGCAATTGCTACGAAAAAATGTCATTGATGCGGCATGTATCCTTCTTGCGGAAGAAGGGCCAGAGGCTGTGACCGTGCGACGAGTTGCCCAGAAATTAAGCTGTTCCACCAAGATTATTTACAGTATTTTCGGCAGCAAGGATGGTCTCGCCAATGAGATGTACCTGGATGGATGTCGGCTATTGGCCGAAACCTTTCAACAAGTTCCAAGCACCGATAACGTACTCGCTGATCTGGAAGCTTTAAGCTGGGCGTATTGGCAATTTGCACAGCTTCATTCAGCCTATTACAAAATGATGTTTGGCGGGGCTTTATCTGATTTTAAACCGGATGAACAGAGTCTGGAGGGTACGACTACGGCCCTATCTCGAATTCTGGAAACCGTCATACACGCTATGAAGCAGGGTGAACTGGAAGAACATGATCCGCTGCTGGTTGTCCGGATGTTTTGGTCTGCTTTACATGGAGTCATACATCTTCAGTTTGCAGGTCATTTTTCAGAAGTAGATATGGCTCAAGGGGTGTATGCATTTACACTGAAGAATGTGCTCGCAGCATTTAAAACATCCTCATCCCAATCTTAAGATATAAGGTGTACTGAGGTCGTCATAATAGGTGACTTCAGTTCATTTTGGAACAATGGTAACAATGTTTCTTGAATAAAACAACGATACTATGGAGGTTCATAATCATGTTTATGTACGCAAACAAAACAGCTCTGATCACAGGCGCATCATCCGGTATTGGCGAAGCCTTTGCCTATTCGCTGGCAGCTCAAAAATGCAATCTCATTTTGGTGGCACGTAATGAAACGAAGTTGAAGGCGTTGGCTAAAGAGCTTTCTGCTAAATACAATGTAAAGACAACAGTCATCGCACTTGATCTTTCCGCGATAGGAGCACCGCAAACATTACATCAGGAGGTTCAAAAACATCAATTAAAGGTGGATCTCTTGATTAACAACGCAGGCTTTGCCACCTATGGATACTTCGAGCAGGTTTCAGGAGAACGGCAGCATGAGGAAGTCATGCTCAATGTGACCGCTTTAGTCGATATCACGCATGCATTTATGCCTGATTTATTGCGTAATCGGGATGGGGGATTAATCAATGTTGCTTCCACGGCGGCGTTTCAGCCCGATCCGTATATGGCGGTGTATGGAGCAACCAAAGCATTTGTGCTTTCTTTTACTGAATCGCTATGGGCCGAAAATCGGAAACGGGGGCTTAAAGTTCTGGCCCTTTGTCCAGGCTCAACAGAAACGCCATTTTTTGATATTGTTGGCGCAAGTGAAGCGTCAATTGGAGTTAGGGAAACTCCCCAAACCGTTGTGAAGAACGCGCTGAGAGCATTTGAAAAGGGGCGTAGTCACATCATTTCCGGTCGCCAAAACTATTGGGTAGCTCAGGTGTCCCGGTTCTTCTCTCGTCAATCCACGCTGGGAATTGTAGAACGTGCACTGCGCCCAAAAAATTAAATCAGATTGTATAAATCACATTAGTTTTCCCCATGCGCCGGGTCTGATTGCTTCTCATTCGAATCAGACCCGGCATTTCTGCTTACATAGATCAAGCGCTCAGACGCCACTCCAGCCCTCGGGAATATAATAAAATCCCATTCCACAGTGCAATAGCCTGATCATAATCGTCAGCCTTCATTGTGCGGAATGTATATCCTTCGGTCACGTTTGCTATGTCTTGTTCTCCTCTTACCCTGCATATATCTGTTCTATTCTAACCGTCGTTATCTAACGTGTCGTTAATTAACGAGTCGTATCCGGGGCGCTTTCCTCCCCAAGCTCCTGCTCGCGTTCCGCTTGCTTGCGATGGGCGATACGACTGCTGGCCGAAGCAGCGATAGCGCCGACAATATCGTCCAGAAACGTATGGATCGGCCCCAGACTTTTATCGTTCAGTCGTTCCAGCACACCTGGTTTAAGCTTGTCGACATAACCGTAATTCGTAAATCCAATGCTGCCGTATACATTCACAATGGAAAAGGCCAAAATTTCATCCACTCCGTACAGCCCTTCATCATTTTCAATCATATCCTGCAATGGGGGAAGGAGAGCGCCTTGCTCGGCAAGGATATCCAGTTGGATGCCTGTGAGCACCGCATTTTGGACTTCGCGCTTCATCAGCACCTTTTCCACATTCTCCATACATTCTTCCATCGTTAAATTCGGATAATATTTTTTTTGTAAAAGCATGACCAGCTCTGCGATCTCTGTAATGTTTACACCACGCTTGTGCAGCCATTCGCGGGTGGCATCGGCTACTTTTTTACTGTTCAGGCTATAAGGCACTTTTTTCTTGTCCATAAAGTTGAAGTTTCCCTCCTCGTATCGTTCCTGATTTCTACTGCAATTATGACCAGTGTGTCCAGTCGGATGAAAAAGTAGTTATTTTTTACGCGAGGCTCGTATACATATTAGTACAATCTGTACAAAATTGTTAGGGAGGAACTTCATTTATGAACATAAAACATCCATTGCGCGTAACGTCTGTAGTAGGGCTGCTGTCCCTGCCGTTGTTGTTGTCCGGATGCAGTCTTTTCGGCAATGAATCGGCATCTATTGATCCCCCGCCATCCACGACGGAGCAGTCCATGATTAAGGCGGTGACAGGAAAAGCTCCCGTCAGCATCGGACAGTTGAGAGCTGTATTTTTACAGGATCATAACGGTCTACTGGCTCCGGTATCTTTGCCGATTGCTACAGGTGATGTGCAGGCGGATGCCAAGTCGGCGCTGGAAACGCTGGTTGAGGGCGGACCGTATGCCGGGTTATTGCCAGAAGGCTTTAAGGGCGTGTTGCCACAAGGTACGGAAGTGAAGAGTGTGACGGTGGACAAGAAGAACAAGCTGGCAGTCGTCGAATTCAACAAATCGTTTGGTAGCTACAAGCCACAGGAAGAACGCAAATTAATGGAGAGCTTGACCTGGACCCTGACTGACCGTCCCGACATTCAAAGTGTACAAATCTGGGTGGATGGCAAAAAGCTGAGCGAAATGCCTGTTGGCGGCACACCGCTGGATCATCCGCTGACTCGTGCAGTAGGCATTAACCTGGAGGTTGGTCATGGTGTAACGCCGCTGGATTCCAGTCCGGTCACAGTATATTTTTCATCATCTTCTCCTGCCGGAGTTCAATATTATGTGCCTGTAACACGGCTGGTCAGCCCGGAAAAAGATCGTGTTCAGTCCGCGCTGCATCAATTGATCCAGGGGCCGCAGACCCAGGACGGACTACAGGAAGTCATGACAGGGGAGACGGCTCTGAAATCCGTGGAACGCTCCAAGGATAACGTGATTACGGTATCGCTCTCGGATGACATGTTTGCCAAGGGAGAAGCGGTGCCTGCCGAGTTTCTGGAATCGGTCGTGCTGACGGCGGCAGACAATTCAGAGGATGCGGTTAAAACTAAAATTCGAATTGAGCTGAACGGTGAAAAAAGCGTGATTGGACAAAATAATCAGAATTATGGAGAGCCTGTAGCCAAGCCGCAGCATATTAACGAAATTCCTCTTTAAGGGCGGCGAATCGTCCTTGGGGTGCTTTTGCCTGCACACTTTGGTAGAATAAATGTATAAGAACAGGTTGCATACGACGTAGGAGGAAAAAGCATGAGTAGATCTAACGGACGAAACGGTGATGAGCTGCGCCCAATGAAATTGACAGCAGGAGTAAATAAGTATGCGGAGGGCTCTGTTTTTATAGAGGTTGGCGAGACGAAAGTCATCTGTACGGCTACCGTGGAAGAACGCGTTCCACCCTTTATGAAGGGACAAGGAAAGGGCTGGGTAACGGCAGAGTATTCCATGCTTCCGAGGGCGACCCATACGCGTAATCAGCGAGAAGCTGCACGTGGGAAGCTGACAGGCCGGACGATGGAAATTCAACGTCTGATCGGAAGAGCGCTGCGTTCGGTTGTGAATTTGCAGGCGCTGGGTGAGCGGACAATTACGCTCGACTGTGACGTGATTCAGGCGGATGGCGGCACACGCACGACCTCAATTACCGGTTCTTTCGTAGCGCTGGCGATTGCTGTAAATAAAATTGCAGTCCAGCACAAGCTGCCTGTTTTTCCAATTACTGATTTTCTGGCATCCGTCAGCGTGGGGGTTGTTGGTGGCAAGGCGCTACTGGATCTGAACTATGAAGAGGATTCGAAGGCCAAGGTAGACATGAACCTCGTGATGACGGGTGGCGGCAAGTATGTCGAGCTGCAAGGTACGGGTGAAGAAAGTCCGTTCGACCGTCATGAGCTGGATCAACTGCTCAGCTTGGGTGAACAAGGAATTCTGCAAATGATCGAGCGTCAAAAAGAGGTGCTCGGACCGATTGCAGACAAGATCGGAGCAGGACGTGCGGGGGCTGGGGCCTGATGCTGTTGGAGGGTCCGGTTGTTATTGTCGCTACGAAGAATAAAGGGAAAGTGCGGGAGTTCGCACATGCCTTTGCTCCGTTTGGCAAGGAAGTCAAAAGCATGTACGACTACCCCGATATTCCTGATGTCGTTGAGGATGGTAAAACCTTTGCCGAGAATGCATTGAAAAAGGCCAAAGCAGTCGGAGATGTGCTCGGATTGCCTGTGCTGGCTGATGATTCCGGCCTGTGCGTAGATTTGCTGGACGGAGCGCCAGGCGTATACTCGGCCCGTTATGCTGGGGAAGGCGCTAGCGATCACGAAAACAATATCAAGCTGCTCGACGTTCTGGAATCGAAGCAGCTTGGTGATGATACCGGACAGCCTTTGCTAAGCCCGGCTCAATTCGTCTGTACCTTGATTCTGTATAATCCGCAGACTGGCGAGACGCTGGAATCGACAGGCTCCGTGGAGGGCTGGATTACAACGGAAACCGCAGGCAGCGGGGGATTTGGCTATGATCCGTTGTTTTATTTGCCGGAGTTTGAAAAGACGATGGCCGAACTGACGCTGGAACAAAAGCAAGCCATTAGCCACCGTGGTGTAGCATTGCGGGACTTGGCGAAAAAGCTGGGGAATCCACAGGCATAGCTTGATATAAGTAACAGGCCAGACACATAACGATCAAAAGGCTATCCGCTAGCCATGAGCTGCGGATAGCCTTTTGACTTTCACTATTTTCCGTCGCTATTTCCCGTACACCACGAACTAATAACCGTTCTTTGCCTCGAAGCCTGCTACTTTAGCTATTGGCTAATCCTTACCGAATCGCTACCTTGTAAGTGCGCAACCAGTTATCCACTTGGGCCAAGTAGGCAAACAACTGCGGACCCGACATCAGTTGACCGAACCAGGGCAAATTAGTAGATGCCTCCGGTGAGGCCGCGATATCCCGTACTTTTTGGGCATCAATCAGCTTGAGCAGTGGGGAGGAGGAATCATCCAATAGATCCAGCGCCTGCTTTTTCACAGCAGCAAGATAGGAAGGATTATGCGTTTTGGGATACGGGCTTTTTTTGCGATACAGCACATCATCCGGCAGTACACCTTCCAGCGCCTTGCGCAAAATACCTTTTTCACGTCCGCCCGTCATTTTAATACTCCACGGGATGTTCCATACATACTGCACCAGTCGATGGTCGCAATACGGCACCCTCACTTCCAGTCCGGCTCCCATACTCATCCGATCCTTACGGTCCAGCAGAGTAGGCATAAAGCGGGTGATGTTCAGATAGGACATGACGCGCATTTGCGCAGCTTTACCTGTTTCCCCCGGCAGCTTCGGCACTTCTCCTACCGCTTCCGAGTATCGGTCGTTCAAATACTCCAAGGGCTTGATCCAGTCCCGCACCTCGGGAGACAGCAGACTGGCTCTCATATCGGGAGCGACTGCCCACGGGAACGTACCCGAATTGAGCATTTCCTCACGATGAAACCATGGATATCCGCCAAACACTTCATCCGCCGCTTCGCCGGAAATGGCGACAGTGGCTCCTTTTTTAATCTCCCGGCAAAAGAGATACAGCGACGAATCCACATCCGCCATACCGGGCAAATCCCGCGTTAGCGTGGAGTTGTTCAGCGCTGCTACGACCTCGGGTGTATCGAATTCGATCCAGTGGTGGTTCGTGCCTAACTCATCGACCATCCGCTGAATCCAGGGAGCATCGGCTCCGGGCTGGAACGCATGGGCTTTAAAATGCTTGTCGTTATCCACATAATCGACCGAATACGTATGAACTTGTCCCTGTCCGGTACGCTTGTAATAATCGACAGCCAGCGCGGACAGTGCGCTTGAATCCAGACCGCCCGACAGCAAAGTGCATACCGGAACGTCTGAAATCAGTTGCCGCTCCACCGTATCCAGCAACAGCTCGCGTACCTTGAGCGCTGTTTCTTCGGTGTTATCCTCATGCGCAAAGCTTTCCAGCTTCCAGTAGGCTTGAATGCGCACACCGTCGCGGCTGTACGTGAGCGTATGTCCGGGGCGTAACTCCTTCATGGACGAATAGACGCCGTGTCCGGGGGTGCGTGCAGGCCCGATAATAAAAATTTCAGCCAAGCCCTCGGCGTCGACTGCGGCTTCTACCGCAGGATGCTGGAGCAGCGCTTTGGGTTCCGAGCCAAATACGAATACATCTCCGGTTTGGCTGTAAAATAACGGCTTAACCCCCAGCCGATCGCGTGCCAGAAACACCTGCTCTCGCTCACTGTCCCAGACCGCAAAGGCAAAAATGCCGTTCAGCCGATCCACACAATCCGGGCCCCACTCCATGTAGGCTTCGAGTAATACCTCTGTGTCGCATTGTGTCCGGAAAAAATGCCCTCGCTGTTGCAGCTCTTTTTTTAGCTCAGGCGCGTTATATATTTCCCCGTTATATACAATCGTATAAGTGATATCCTCAAGCTGCCGGATCATGGGTTGGGCACCGTTTTCCGGGTCCATGACGCTCAGTCTTCTGTGTCCGAAGGCACACGGGTTGGATATCCAGGTGCCTGCAGCATCCGGTCCGCGATCGGAGAGCGTTTGCGTCATATTGAGCAGCAGCTCCGATTGATGCATTAGGTCTCCGTTCCACTGTATGAAACCAGTAATTCCGCACATGTCTGTTCATCCTCTCTTTGTCGTGTTCATCCAGTGTTGGGATGAAACAAAAACTAAATCCCCAGTTCATCAGTATATATGCCGAAAAGGAGCATAAAATGTCTGTCCGTTCCGAAAACTACAAATGGGGCAACCCGTGTATTCGCAAGGAAGGAGGAAGGCAAATGTACTACATCAAGGATGCTAAAATACGCCGCTTCACCGAACTTGACGGAGTGCGCTGCGCTGAGGTAGAGGTGCGACCCGGTGCGGCAGATGACCCGGAACTGCTGGTCTACATCACCGCCACCAATCAGCAGGATCGTCAGGAAGGTTATGACGTGGTACGCATCATTCGTAATGACGCCGATTTGGCGCTGGATTGGTACGATAATAATCTGCATTCCGCGTTTGAGGAAGTGACGGACAAGGCTTTTACCGACTCCACACACATTACGGCTGGGGAAGAACGAGAAAAGTTTAAAAGGGAGTTACTTTCCTATGGGCAGCTCAGCACGGAATTTGCCAAGGAGTTCGGCGTATGAGAATAGGATGCGCCATGCCTCGGCTTTTGTTGATTTGGGCTCCAGCGCCACTGCGGGATCAGCGTGAAAGGAGGGGGAAATCATAGACGGCAAAGCGAAGTATAAGAAGAACAAAGGCAGCAGTTATATTCATAACAATGAATTTGCGGAAGAAGTGCTTGAGAAAAACGTAAGGCATGAAGTGCCAAAAAGTCCTAGACGTTTCGGTAATAAATAAATTTGTCCATCAAAAATGGTTAAAGAAGCCTCCGTATCCCGCTTAACTCGTGGAATGCAGGAGGCTTCTTCTTCAGATTTATGCGGCTTCACGGAGCGTCATGATACCTTTGTAGATGTTGTAAACAAATACCCCGAGATAGACCACAGCGAATAGCAGCACAAACCCGATTACAGAACCTGCATGATTCGCCGTTGCAATAAAATACAATAGCGGAATCGCCGCGATAATAGGGAAAATGTGCGATAAAATAGCCTTTTTTGCATGTCCCCGAACATACTCGTCCCGTACCGCAATCCATACAATGACGGGCAACAGAAAAGGGGCGAAAAAAATACTGAAATAACAAAGGGATGACAATAGACCTCTCACGGATTATATACCTCCTTCGTAGCATGGCCTTTTGTACATAATACCCCGTCAGCGTCCAAATGATTCCTTTTGCAGCCTGTTTACTGTACGATAAAAAAATGCTTTTGACAGTTAGCAAAAATATGATATAATAATCAATGCACTGAATACATAAGGTTCCAACGAATACCATTTTGTCCCAGTAGCTCAGCTGGATAGAGCAACGGCCTTCTAAGCCGTCGGTCGGGGGTTCGAATCCCTCCTGGGACGTATAACAGAGAAGCTTCCATAAGGGAGCTTTTTTGTGTTCCAGTGGGATGAGAACCCCCTGGACGTCGGAGCATAAGCATCGTTAGCATAAACTTCGCAGTCTTAACCGCAGGGAGAGTATCCCCCTCCTACGACGTATAGCAGCAGGTTCATCTACATTCTACGTGGATGCTAAATAAAAAACGGTCGTGATCCCATCCGAAACGGAGGGAGACGACCGTTTTTTTCATATGTCCGGTACGGACAGCATGTTTTATTAATTTACACTGTCGCCTTCGCCTTATTGGCAAAAAATTGCGGCAAATGCTCTTTATGTGCTTCCAGCAATTCATCCAACACGGTTTGAGCAATGTCACCGCTTGGAACGAGCGGATTCAGGGTGAAGGCTTGCAGCGCTGTTGCGTAGTCACCAGTGACCGCCGCTTCAATCGTCAATTCTTCCATGGCCTTCATCACTTGCAGCAAGCCGCGCTGTGCAGGCGGGAATTTGCCGAAGTTCACGGGTTCAGCACCATGTGCACGAATCACACTGGTAATTTCAATCGCGCTGTCATAAGGGACATCATCAATCGCTCCATTATTACGTGTACTGACAACCATCAGTGTGCCTTTGTTGTTATAGATCGAATTAATAATTTCACAGGCTGCATCGCTGTAATGGGCACCGCCACGTTTGGATAATTCCTCTGGTTTGTAATCCAGATTCGGATCTTTATACAGTTCAAACAGGCTTTCTTCGAGACGTTTGACGACTTGACCCCGAGTTCCTTCGTTTTTGGCTTCCTCTAATTCTTCCTTCAGCATGTTGTCTGTCATGTAGTAATACCGATGGTAAGGGCAAGGCAGCATTTTCAATTGACGAACCTGATCATAGAGGAAACGCATGTTTCTAATATTTTCAACGACCTTTTCCGGTTTTGCGCCGGGCGCGTACAGTCCTTCAATCACTTGCTCCGTTAATTCGGCCCCTGTTTTGTCATATACTTTATGCCAGTGAAGGTGGTTAATTCCTGCAAATTTAAAGAACAGCTCTTCTTCTGGTTTGTCCAGCACAGCCGATGCACTCTTGATCGCGCCGATTGGAACATTACATAATCCGATGACTTTGTCCCATTGACCATAACGAAGCACCGCTTCGGTGACCATACCTGCAGGATTGGTAAAATTAATCAACCACGCATTTGGACACAGTTCTTTCATATCTTCGACGATACTAAGGATAATGGGAATGGTACGAAAGGCTTTGAACATCCCGCCGGCACCATTGGTTTCCTGACCGATCATACCGTGTTTTAACGGAATACTTTCATCCTTAATCCGGGCTTCGAGCAAGCCTACCCGAAACTGTGTTGTTACAAAATCGGCATCCTTCAAGGCTTTCCGGCGATCCAGCGTCAAGTGTACTTCACAATCGATGCCTGCAGCCTTCACCATTCGTTTGGCCATGGCTCCCACGATCTCCAGCTTTTCGCGTCCTGCTTCAATGTCTACCAGCCACAATTCCCGAATGGGAAGCTCTTCATAACGTTTGATGAAGCCTTCTACTAATTCTGGTGTATAGCTGGAGCCTCCGCCAATGGTTGCAATCTTTAAGCCTTTTTTCATGGTTAGTGCCTCCTGAGTATGTTTTTTAAACCGCTTTCTCAAGCTTCTATTTCACTGTAATCCCTGTAATGCATTACAGGTCAAGCGTTTTTAAAAAACTTATTTTGAAAGGGTGACAATCAGAGGCCGGGACCACGAACATGCTAAAATAGAAAGAACGAGGTGAGAAATGTGGCGAATATTCATGAAATTGCAAAGCTCGCGGGTGTATCCTCGGCTACGGTGTCCCGTGTCATTAATAACCATCCGTACGTAAGTGAACCGACAAGACAGCGTGTGCAGGAGGTCATAGACCGACTGGATTACGTTCCTAATTTAAATGCGGTATCTTTAAAAAAGGGCATGACCAAGCTCATAGGAATTATTTCAATTTCTTTTAATGATTCATTGGGTTTATTTGTGCGTGGCTTTACAACGTATGCTCAGGAGCATGGCTTTAATATAGCGCTGTTCATTACGAATGGAGTAAAGGATCGGGAGCTGGAAGCACTGGAAATGCTGCGGAGAAAGCAACTGGATGCTTTGGTTTGCATGATTCGTGTCAATGAGTGGAGTGTGATTGAGCACTACACCAAATATGGCCCAATTGTGACGTGGCAGCGGGTGAACATCGAGACGATTCCGTCCGTATTTATGGATCAGTATCAGGGGTACATGCTTGCGCTGGAGCATCTGTATGCCAGAGGCTATCGCAGCATTGTGAATGTGTATGGGAACATGAGGGGGTTGAATACGAAGGAGCGCATTCGGGCCTATCATGATTTTTGCAAAAAATATGATCTGGACGCTGAGGCCTTTCCGCATTTTTATGACTTGAATTCAATAGAAGCGGGTGAACAAATTGCTCACTGGTGGGGAGAACAACCCCACAAGCCGGATGCTTTCGCTTGTTCTACCGATTATTTGGCTGCAGGTCTTTTGACCGAAGCACGTAGGCTTGGTGTTTCTGTACCGAGTGATGTTGCAGTGGTGGGCTTTGATAATACCGAAATTTCGCATTTGCTTGATTTAACCACCATTCATTACCCGATTGACAAGCAAGCGGAAAATGCATTCATTATGATTCGAAATGCCCTTGAGGGGCTTCATGAAGAATTACATCCTTTGGAGTTCAATTTAGTTGAGCGAGCGACCACTTAAGTGAACCGTACCCCGAATTTTAGACATATAATATAATCATCCGAGATTCGGGGTGTGGATTTTACTCTATAGTCAATTTACTTATTTAAAATAGGTATTTCTCCAAGCAGATTCTTCAAGTTAATAGAATCCCATGGCATATGCTCCGTTATACCCAAGCCAACTACATCGGTTTCTTCAGATAGTTCTTTAATCAGATGAAGTAGTTGAGGCATTTGCATGGTTCCTGCAGGAGAATAATTATAAGGTGCTTCAGGGTTGGCGAATAATAAAGAACGAAATGCCTTGGGGTCAAGCACATCTAAATCAAGATGAATAGCCAGGTGCTTGATGCCACTTTCTTTAACCCACTCTCTTATAGATTCAGTACTGTTCGTTAACTCTTGGGTTCCTGCAGTTCTAATCCCTAGTCTTTGAATCACCTCTGTGTCTGGTTCTGTTGGAGCTATACCTAGTCTTTGAAACGCTTCTGAAATCACTTCTATTTCTTGCTCTGTAGGAACAGCTAATCCCGCGATAAATACATTTTCTGGTTTCAGAGGGATTTTCACATGTTTTGCGAACTCCTCATCTCCTTCTCCCAACAGATTCCCGAGCGGTAATGTATGTCCGTTATCATAGCCCACATATCGAACTAAATCACTGTGAGCATCGATCCAAATTAAACCTAATTCCCCGCCGTATCGTTCGTTTAAATAGGCAAAAGGGGCTTGTTCAACCAAGCAGTCACCACCAAACATTACAATGCGATCTGGCTTATGAGCGTCAATGATATGCTGGGCAGCCTCTAATTGTTCAAGTAGCTGTTTTCTCCCATTCATACCGTTCTCGTTTTCAAGCGGAGTTCCATCATAAGCTTGCACTGGAACATGAATAAGGGGTTGATCATTGTCCGGAGCTAGCCAAGCAAGCAGTTCGGCTCCAAAAGAGTAGTTAGAATTGTTTCCCCCTTGCCATTGTGGCATTAACAGGCGTATTGTTTTTTTAGTCATGTTTTTCTCTCCTTTACTTCAAAAGTAAGGTCAGTATAAACTGAACACAAATAAAAACGTAGTACGCACTTTTTTGATAGGTACTACCCGAAAGGATAGTGTAAATATGAGTATGGCTGAATTTAAAGGTAAAGTTAAAAATATTCAAGATACACCTTTTGGTTATACCGTGTCAGTTATTGGTGGTAAATGGAAAATGGTTATTATTTACCTCCTGGCAGAAAACCAACCGGTTCGCTTTAACGATCTGAAAAGACAGATAGGAGCTATTACTTATAAAACATTAAGTTCACAGCTAAAAGAATTGGAAGCGGATGGTCTGGTGAATCGGAAAGAGTATCCTCAAGTTCCCCCTAAAGTCGAGTACAGTCTCACAGATAAAGCGGAAACACTATTACCCGTTTTGGAAGGGTTATGTGAGTGGGGGACCAAAAACCAAAATAATTAAATCCAGTAGTGCTTAGATTAGGACAATGCTCTTTTCAAAGCAATACATGCTACTCGCGCATGCACTTCAATTAATAATTGGAAATGGAATATAATGAGGAGGATGTAGCCCAAGCGAAGGCGCGGGAGCATCTTTTTTATTGAACTAACGGGAGTTACTTCGCGGTGGTTTGTTTAAACAGTCCACAATCCGGGTCAGTGTTCAGCACTGCCGGGGGTAACAACAAAAAAATAAATTGAACACAAATAAACGCTATGATATAATCGATAGCGCCATTGACGAATTTAAAAGTAAAAGTAAATCCAATTTTATTCCTAATTTAATTGTACATCTGGAACTTTGATTTGTCAATGCTCTTTTTTGTCCCAGAAAACGGAAAAAGGAGTGTGTTCAAGGAGAGATGAAGGAAACGAAGGATTGGCAGCAGGAACAGGAGCGGCTGGAACGGGTCAGGAACAAGCTGCAGGCGAGAATCGCCGAACTGGAGCCGGAGGTTGCCGGACTACGCGATCAGGCTGCGGACATCCGCAAGCGGTTTTGGGAAGATGTTACGATCAACACAAGCACCCATGAAGATTTTGAAGAGACCTTCTACACGATTAACCAGCAGTCGGCGGTGTTGGCCGAACGGGAGCGCGGCCACAAGCTGTTGACGCAGCAATGGAAAAGCATGAACCGTCTGCTCCCGTCTCCTTATTTCGGACGCATCGACTTTAAGGAGGATGGCCTGGATCTCAGCGAGCAGATCTATATCGGCGTATCTTCCTTCGTCGACGAAGACGGGTTGAGCTTTCTGATCTATGACTGGCGTACGCCAATCGCGAGCCTGTACTACGACTACTCCCCCGGCCGAGCGTCTTATGTCACGCCGGGCGGGCGAATCGATGGGACGATGGAGCTCAAACGGCAGTTTCAGATTCAAAACGGGCAAATCCGCAACATGTTTAACGCGAGCGAAACGATCGGAGATGAATTGCTGCAGCAAGTGCTCGGCAAAGGTGCAGACTCGCAAATGAAGAGTATCGTGGCAACCATTCAGAAGGAACAAAACGCCATCATCCGCAATGACAAAAGCCGGATGCTTATCGTACAGGGGGCGGCCGGCAGTGGTAAGACTTCCGCGGCTTTGCAGCGGGTGGCGTACTTGCTCTACAAACACCGCCAGACGATCAGGGCCGATCAGATCGTTCTTTTCTCACCGAATCCGATGTTTGCCAGTTATATCTCCACCGTCCTTCCGGAGCTTGGTGAAGAGAATATGCAGCAGGCGACTTTTCAAGAATATCTCGACTATTGGTCAGGTTCCTCGTTACGGCCGGAGGATCCCTTTGATCAGATCGAATACGTACTGACCGCACAAGGAGCACCGGGATATGAGGCTCGTCTTCAGGGGATCGAGTACAAAGCTTCCGAGGCTTTCCTGCAAGCCCTGCAGAACTATGGAATGTGGTTGGGACGGGAAGGCATGCGATTCTACGGTATTCGGTTTCGGGACCGCGATTTGATTACCGCGGAGCGAATGAGAGCGAAATTTTACGGTTATGACCGTTCACTGCCGTTGTTCAATCGTGTCGTTCTCTTGCAAGAATGGCTGCTGAATGAACTGGCCTCGCTGGAACGCATGGAACGGGACGCGCTTTGGGTAGAGGAAGAGTTGAATTATCTCGACACCGAGCAGTACGCGGAAGTCTTCGGAATGCTGCATAAAGAGAAGGAAGTCTTCGACGTTGCGGAACAATACGCCGTAGTTCGCGAGAAAATAAACAATAAGCGCCGGGAAGATGAAGGTGACTTTGACTTCGCCCGGAGAGAGGAAGATCTGCTCCGCCGCAGGATCGTGAAAGAAAGCTTTAAACCGCTAAGGAAAATCGTGAAGAAACTCTCGTTTGTAGATATCAAAGGCATATATGGCCAATTGTTTGTCGACGAAGCTGCTTATCGAGAGAAAACGAATGGGGCCGTCATCCCCCCGCTGTGGCCTGAAATATGCAGGCAAACCAAGGAAGCGCTGCTCCGGAGCGAGTTATTCTACGAGGATGCGACTCCGTATTTGTATCTAAAAGAACTGATCGAAGGCGTCCGGACGAACACGGAAATTCGGTATGTCTTCGTTGATGAGGGTCAGGATTATTCGCCGTTTCAATATGAATATTTAAAAAAGCTGTTTCCCCGTGCCCGGATGACAGTGCTCGGCGATTTCGGGCAAGCGATCTTCATGCAGGCCACAAGTCTGGACGCATCCGATTCGCCGCTGGTCCGCCTTTTCGGCGAAGCTGAAACAAGCTTTGTCTGCCTTGTACGCAGTTATCGTTCAACCAAAGAGATTGTTGAATTTACGAAATCGATGCTTCCAGGCGGGGAAGAAATTGCTCCGTTTGAAAGGGGAGGCCCAAAAACACTTCTCACGAGACTGGACGGCGGGGAGAAGCGTGATGTGCAAATTCTGGCAGACATTGCGGCGCTCAGGGTCGAGGGCTTCGATTCCATCGCCGTCATTACGAAGACCGCAGCCGAAAGTCGTGAGGCCTATGAATCGTTACGGATTCATGGAGGCGAAGCTCTGCAGCTCATTACGAAGGAGACGTCAGACTTTGAAAAAGCAGTGATGGTCATTCCCGTGTATCTCGCTAAAGGTGTCGAGTTCGATGCAGTCTTGGTCTATGATGCTTCGTCCGAAGCTTACGGCCGGGACAACGAACGCAAACTTCTTTATACGGCGTGTACGCGGGCCATGCACCGGCTTCATCTTTACACGACGGGCGATTGGTCGCCGTTCGTGCAGGCATTGCCTGCGGATTTGTACGAGAAAGCGCCATATTGACGGATCGGAAGTGACGTCGCAAATCACTTCCCACGCCGCAAGCGCGGGAGCGGACGCGAATCCACTGAGTGCCGTCGTCGCGGGTTGTGGCGACACGTTCTTCCTGTCCGTATGCATCGTGACCGCAGGTGTCGCACTGTCGCTCCTTCTGCATAAACCGAAGCAGCAGGAAGAAGACGGAACCGCTGGCGAGGATAATCCGGACCCCGCGATGATGATAGGTCACTAATCACGAATCGGCTCCGATTCGCTCGTATGCAAATAGCCTTGGCCGTTAGTCGGCCAAGGCTATTTTTTACTGTACGCCCACCTCAAAACTTGGAAACATACGATAATAATCCGAGTGGGAAGGGGGCGTTCTTTGAATGTGACCAGTAAGTGTTCTGGCATGTTATGCACGACGAAAGATGAGATTCTTCCGGGGCTAGCTTGTGTAGAAATTATGTTAGCCTATAAAGGTATACTTTTACAGACGGTAGAGAACGGAAAATGGAATTCATATTTATTCGGCACAGTCATGGAGAACATCTCAACGATACTTTATTTTCTTCTGACAGTACGGGGATCGATTGACAGATAAGAGAAGAGCCTGAGAGGGACGAAGAAATCTCGTACCCTCAGGCTCTTCTCTTATTATTGTCATCATTATATTATTAGCGATTATTTATGGAGAACATCCGCGTATTCGGAGAGACGTTCGAATCGTCCCTTGGCAAACGGGCATAAGGGTAAAATCTTAATACCGTTTTCCCGCGCGTATTCCACCATAGCTTTGACCAGCTTATCGCCAAGCCCTTGTCCTCGGTAAGCATTTTCGACCAAAGTGTGATCAATAATGTAAAGCTCCGGACTTGAGATTACATACGTCATCACCGCAGCAATGCCGCCGTTATCTCGAATAAGAAATCTTTTATTAGCGGTATCATGATCTACAGTATGCATGTTCATCCCTCTTTCTTTGTTGAATATTCACCGTCCAGACGTCTATACGTCAGTGCTCCGCTTGGGCAGGTATCAATATGTCGGGCAATTGCCTCCATAGTGTCAGCATCGGGATTAACCCAAGGACGCTTGCTTAAATTAAAAACACCAGGGAGGCCTTTTACGCAAATACCAGAATGAATGCATACCTCCGAATTAAACATTACCTCGATATCTTTACCGTAGTATACTTTATGATTAGTCATAATTCCTTCACATCTTTCACTTATAAGTTTGTTTAAAGACAAGATTCATTCTTCGAAAGCTGTCAGAAATCTTTCCAAATAGCGAAGCGTTGATTCGTCGTCCAATTCTCCGGTGGTTTCATTCGGTTTTTCGTGTTTTTTCAAAACGCTTAGAATTCCCATGTTGTATTCAGGGTGACAATCAGTACACCGTCCGCTTTTCGAATGCTTTCTTCAAATTCGACAACCGACTGGGGATCGCCTTGGCTCTCGATGTCAGAATTATAAAGAGGAATCGTTGATAAGTCAACGTGATGAATCTCCCAATGCTTTGGCGCAAGCTCTTTCACAGCCTTTAACACCCTTCTATTGAAAGAACCTTCACGAAGACTTCCGCATATGGCAGTGATGCCCAAACAATATTAACAGCAAGTATGGGATTTTTCTCGGCAATAAACCCTTGCTCAATGGCCTTTGTAACTCAATTTTCGCAGCAACGAATTAACCTAAACACCTTGCGTCTGTAGGCGTTGAATCAATCTATTTACTTCTCTTGATAAAAAACACCTTCTTCGTTTGGTATCATGGATGTGTTGAGCAACCATGCAAACAAAGAGAGATGTGTAACTTATGGTACACCATCGTTCCCTATCTGACCAGTCTCGTTTTTCATCTGTATTCATCGCCATTGCGATACAGCCCCAGACCGTTCATTACATAGGGACGAACAATGTCTACAAGCACATCGGTTCGATCCTTCTCCTCGACATTCAACCAATAATGCGCAGCGCCATAGATCGCTGAACCTGTCATGGCCGCCATGATTTTTATATGATGCCTGTCCGCCCCATGGGGGGTATCCCCTTTCAGAGAAATGCTCTCTATGGTTTGCTGCAGCATTTTCTTTATTTTTTCATCGACAAGCGTAGCCATCGAATTGGAATCCATTCTGCAGATCCGATAAAAATCCACGATGTATTGGTGCGTCAGCAAGATCAACTGGTCACATATTTCATCCGTAAACTCCTGTGCATTCGCCACTTGCTCAGGAATCATTTCATGAAAAGCCTGTTCTGTGACTTCGTCAAGCAAAGCATATTTATCTTCAAAATGGGCATAAAAGGTGGCGCGGTTAATGGTTGCTTTCTGAGCGATATCTTTGATGGTGATTGCATCAAATCCTTTTCTCCGCAACAAATCTCTGAACGCTGCCCTAATTAACTGTCGTGTGCGCAACACCCTCGGATCTTCCTGATTTACCATTTCTATATCTCCTTGTTAAACATCAATTATCACAATGTGTTGCCTATGCAACTTTCATCTAACTCTGCCGGTTGAAATCATAAGCATGCGATATTATTATCTTATCAAACAGGTGTTGCTTAAACAATCTGTGACTAATTCTATGAAAGGAAGGATCATATTGAACACCAAACCACATAGACTTTTGATATTTGGCGCCGGCGTGATTGGTAGTGTATATGCACTCCGATTAGCACAGTCGGGACTGGACGTCACTATACTGGCACGAGGAAAGAGACTGGAGGCGCTGAAAAGGGACGGCCTGCAATACAACGATAATGGATCGATAAAGAAAATATCGATCAACACGATAGAAAAGCTTGATAACGACGACATTTATGATTTTATCTTTGTTCCAGTACGATATGATCAGGCCGAATCTGCCCTGTCTGCGATCAAGCATAATCGGAGCAAGACCATCGTCACCTTTACCAACACCATTGGATATGACTCTTGGCTTGAAATCGTGGGCGATCGCTTACTTCCGGGATTCCCGGGCGCCGGTGGAGACATCAAAGAAGATGTTCTATACGCCCAATTCGGTTCCGAAAAACATCAAGGAACCATTTTTGGTGAAATAAATGGATTAACGACCGAAAGAGTGAAAGAGCTTGCCCAAATATTTGAATCGGTAGATTTGCATTATGAAATCCAAAAAGACATTCAAGCATTCCATATTTCGCATACTGCGTTGGCTATCGTCAACAAGCATTTCTATACGAATGACGGAATGGTGGATATAGAGACGGCAAGAAGTGTAAGCACTCTAAGCAAGATCGCCGCAGATATTAAACAAAACATTCACCTGGTAGAGCAAGCCGGAATTCCGGTAATCCCACCCGAAACGAAGGCAATGGGAGAATTGCCTGACAACGATATTATTTCCCGTTACCGCCAGATGCTGAGCAATGACTTCATAATTGATGTAAAGCTTGGGAACCATGCCATCAGCCAAAAAGCAGAAATAATGTTATTAGACGAGATGTTTCATAAAATGATATCCGACCGGCGATGACATCACCTTAGGCTCCATAAAGGACGGGAAACGGTTGATATTCCCTCCCCAGTGGGAAAGCAATTTACGGATAATGCAAGGATTTGGCCCAGTTAACACACTAGAAACAGCGACAGTTGAAAAATCAACGTATGTTCAATTTAAGAGGAGGATAATCATGAAAGCTATTGCTTTGACAAGCTTTGGAATCCCCGAAGTGCTAGAGGAACTGGAAGTGCCAATCCCCGCACTCACCGACACACAGGTTCTCATCGAAATGCGCGCCTCTTCCATCAATCCCGCAGATATTTTATTTCGCAGCGGCGCGATACTTCAGAGTCCGATGGCGGATAAATTTCCAGCTCAATTTTTTCAATTGCCGCTTGTTCTTGGTAATGAAGTAGCCGGCATTGTAAAAGAGGTTGGCGGAAAAGTGCGTCATTTCAAGCCGGGGGATCGTGTCATGGGCATGGTTCAGAGGGGTTCCTACATGGACTATGTTGCGGTGGAGGAAGATCTTCTTGCCGTTATTCCTGAGAGTCTTTCCTTCGAAGAGGCAGGCGCCGCGCCTACGGTTGCCCTGACAGCTTGGCAAGCGCTGTTTGAGCATGGCCGTCTTCAACCGGGACAACGCATCCTTGTTCAAGCCGGCGCCGGAGGAGTGGGACATGCGGCGGTCCAGTTGGCCAAGCAACATGGAGCATATGTTATCGCAACCGCGAGGGACTATAATCATGATTTCGTCAAAGGACTCGGTGCTGACGAGGTGTTCGACTACACGAAAGTCGACTTTGCCACCCAAATAACAGATCCTGTTGATATCGTATTGGATTCCGCTATGGACCAATCCACTTTCGGTACCGGGTTACCGGGAGAAATCGGAAAGAAGAACTACTCGGTCATCAAGGATGGCGGGACCTATATTTCAGTGGTGGCATTCGCGATCAATCAATATCCGAAGGTCCGCGACATTGCCGCATGTTTCTTCCAGGCAAGACCTAACCGTACCGATTTTGAATCCATTGTTCGCCATATGAAAGAGAATAAATTGAATATCCATATCGATGAGACCTATCCCTTTACTGCTCAAGGCCTGCTTCAGGCGTATCACAGAAGCGAAGAGCTGCCGAAACGGGGGAAAATCGTCATATCGAAAAACATTGGATAAACCTCTTGCTTAGTGAGATGAGATGTCTCAAAAGTAAGTTTGCGCACTTGACGGATAGCTTGCCAACTCCAGCAATGGATGGCTGATTTGCCCTTGTACATCAAGGGTTTGTTCGGCAATTTTAGCTGCGAAAATCGGTTTGAATCATTGTAGTTACTTGGTTTTTAAGAGGTTAAATAACCCTCTTGCAAAATAGAAAAACACCGCTTCGCTTGGTAAAGTGAGAGTGTCGAGCAAGCACTACCATACAGAAGAGGTGTCCTCTATATGATAGAGCAAAAGAAACCAATTGATCAACTGCCAAAAGAACTGGCTCCGTTTGCTGGAGAGCAGCAAAGGCGAATCATTCCCCAGAAAAGATACGGTGTATCGGTTTCTCAATCACGGCGGGTACGCGTGGCGACGTTTTTTGCTATCGCTAAGCAGCGATACCGTACAGCGAGTCGAAAACCTAACTTCGGAACATCGGGAGACTGCTTTCATCTTTGACGATTATGTTCGAACGCAATCGGAGTAAAGCCGTAGAAATGCTGGCGCGCTTCAAGGACCATGCGACAGGGAGCTACTATAAAGGTTTTCGCATGCTTACTTACGATGGGCTGGTCCGACGGTCACTCGTTTATCCCCATGGACTTTGCCCTGCTTAGTTCCGCGAAATCCGCCATTAACGGGATGATGCAGGGAATCGATAAGCGTACCCATGGCTACAAACGTCGTGAAGAAGCTCTGCGATCCGCCCCTCAAGTCATCGCCGAGATGCTGGATCGCGCTATTCAAGCCGGCGTTTCCGCGACATATGTCCTGATGGACAGTTGGTTTACGCATGCGCCGCTGATTCAAGAAGTAACCCGTCGTGCGTTGCATGTGATCGGCATGGTAAAGAACGATAACAAACGCTACTTGGTGAATGCACAGCGACTGTGTCTGCGAGAACTATATACTGCTGCGACTCGTGTCGAAGGCAAAAATACCAACATCCTACGTCAAATCCGGACGGAACTGGCTCCAGATATTCCGGTGACAGTGGTATTTGTCCGTCATCGTTCCAAGAAAAACGAGTGGCTCGCTATTCTCTCGACCGATCTGAGTTTAACTGCTCAGGAGATCATCCGAATTTACAGAATGCGGTGGGATATTGAGGTCTTCTTCAAGTGCGCTAAATCGCTGCTGCGACTTCAAAAAGAGTTTCAAGGTCGTTCATACGATTTGCTCGTTAGCCATACGACAATTGTGTTCACACGCTACGTCCTGCTTGCCTGGCAGCACCGCCAAAGTACGGACCAGCGGTCCATTGGCGGTCTCCAGATGTGGAGGTCATAAGGCTGAATCAACGAAATCCTGTAACCCCTTTTGGATGGGAGATCAAACAAAAACTGATCGAGAAAAGAATGGATCAGAAAACGTTTTGCACTACATATCAGATTCCGGCTTCCAGATTGTCCAATCTCATTCACGGGACACGCAAGGCCAAAAGATATAGAAAACAAGTATCCGATTGCTTGGAATTTAAGAATAATGTATGTTATCTATTTTTGAAAGCTCGGTCTAAACATAAGTATTAATAAAATCAATAACTCCAATCAAATCCCTGGAGAAGAATAAGAGAAATGAGGGGCGTTCTTCTTCCTAAAATGTAATGAAAAAGAGAGCCTAGAGGATGCGTGGTATTTTGATGTGCTGGGTGTCAAAAGAAAATAAAGTGATAGACTAAGTAAATAAAGTTGTAGACTGACAATACTTCCCCAGTCAGAATAAAAAGCAAGAAGGGACTACCACTTAACCCGTAAGAGTCCCTTTTTGTATATATAGTTAATTTTTCACTTAAGCAACTCCTCTAATCCAGGATATGAAAATACCACATCAATTTCAGTGATGGTATAGTTCATATAACCGCCTAAAAAGAGTGGTTCATTTTGAATAATAACTTTTGCCTCTTCATTGGATGTTACCGCTACATAAATACCCCCAATGCCATTGAAGTCGCCAGTACCAACTAATAAGAACTTACCGTTTTCAGCTAAATTTTTAAAATATTCCATATGTTGAGTCAATAGAGCTGGATCGTCAGGTAACTCTTTACTTAGATTAGTGATAATTAGTTGATTTTTCATTTGGATCTCCTCATTCGTTTTTATCAAATTCAATAATTCTTTTCCCTTGATTGGGGCCTTTTTCAAAATCTAAATGAGCTTGTTTAATCGAATCTAACGTAAATCGGTACTTTTTGGTAATGTTTAATTTCAGTATTCCTTCGCTATACAAGCGGATGATTGAAGTAAGGTCTTCTGGGGAAATCATTCCCATTGTATATGACGCCTCAATACCCATTTTTGCGGCTTTTTCTTTGTCTGGAACACCATTTGTAGAAGTGAGTCGTCCCCCTTTCTTTACTACTTGATAGCTTTGCTCGAGAGTTGTAGGACCTGTTATATTAACGACCAGATCTACATTAGAAACTAGTTTGGTAAAATCTTGGCTTCTATAATCGATTACTTCATCTACACCTAATTCCACCAAGTATTCTTTTGAATAGGAGCCAGCTGTTCCAATTACAGAAGCCCCGAAATGTTTGGCGAGCTGCGCGGCCATACTACCAACCCCTCCGGCAGCACCATGAATTAAAACTTTTTGACCTGACTCTACTTTTCCATTTGAAACAATAGCAGCCCAAGCAGTGGCAGCTGTTACGTATAAGCCGCCAAGAGGGACAAGGTCTAGGTCTGATGGTACTTTAGCCAGGAGACTGTTTTCGTCGAGAATGAGATACTCAGCATAAGTGCCACTCATTGTAAGGCCAATTACGTGATCACCAACGTGGTATTTGCTTACACCCTCACCAACTGCGGTAATAATTCCAGAGAAGTCCACACCAAGCATGTGTGGAAGAATAGGTCGTAATTCTTTGGGCATAGTAGGGAAGGGGCCATTTTGCCTGATTAAAATATCTGTATCATTAACGCTTGTTGCAACAAGCTTTATCTGTATCTCTCCTTTGCCAGGGGTTGGGACGGGCTCCTTGATTTCATGAAGAACATCTACAGTTCCATATTCATTTAATAAGATTTTTCTCATTATAGATTCTCCTTACTTACTATTTATTTTTTATAGTTGCATATATTCGTTGTTACATATAATATATTTGATACATATTTTATTGAAAAGTACGTTATTTTTTGATAGGTACTATCAAATATGATAGTAATGGAGGGAATATGGAACAGAAAGATAGTGAAATCGTAGATTTGAGCTGTCCTGTGGCAGATGTACAAAAGATAATCAATGGAAAATGGTCAATGGTCATTATCTACTTTTTAGGTCAGGGCACCCTTCGATTTGGAGAAATTAAAAGGAGAGTGCCATATATTACAGAAGCTAACCTCACAAAGGAGCTTCGCATGCTTGAACAATACGGACTCGTGCATCGTGAAGTCTATAAACAAGTACCACCAAAAGTGGAATACTATCTAACTGAAATAGGGAGTGAATTTTTACCTGTGATTGAAACATTTGCAAATTGGGCAGAAAAATACAGGAAATATAATAAAGATAGTCGATGAATATTAAAGACAGGTAAGACTAGATTTTTAGCTAGAGTTTATCCGAATACCATTGATCAAACTTCCAGTTTGTCGAGCAACATAAAAAAGGCTGATACCCTTTTAAAGGTATCAGCCTTTTTATTAATATTGAAGAAATACTACATGACTGAACTAACGGGAAACGTTAGTTCAACGACAACAGCGGCAGAAGTCTAATACTTTATTTATCAAGTCTTAGACTACCGCTGATTTTATTTATGGATCAGTCTAAAACTTAATTTTTATAAGCTACAGATTATTCAATTCAAAAACCGCGTTAAATCAATGACTCCAGTCTAATACTTTATTTTCTTCGCACACTGGGGAAGTATTTTGACGGGCGTTCGCATACGGCTACTATAGAACCGTCGGCTCCTTAATTGAGTTGCAAAAAATGCATGACATTTTTTCGTGTCATGCGTTTTTTGATAAGGCTTGATACATTATTTCCGCCAAAAATTCGTATATTCTGCTTTATCCTGAATATTAAATTCAATCATTTTCTCAAGCAATTCGTAATTTACCGGCTTATTCCACGGAATTCGAAGCAAGCCTTTGGTAGCGCTGTAGCCAGCTTGTGCAATGTCATCGGCAAAGTGCGCAATACCTACTTCTTCGGGTGAAACGCTCAAATGATGCTTCGCTGTGGAAAAGCCGATGATAAATGTGCCGTGATCTGAAAACATTGGCGTATTCCACTTGATTTGAGGTTTTAAATTTAGGAATTTATTGGCGATCCACGCCAAAATTTCCTCTGTTCGGTCGCGGTGGTCGGGGTTATCGATACCTGCCAAATATTTCGCAAAAACCTCCATGTTTTCCTCCTTCGATATTATGCTATTGCCGCCAAAAATTCGGATTCTTAGCCTTATCCTTGATATTAAATTCAATTATCTTCTCAAACAATTCGTACTTAACCTGGTTCAGTCCATTGAATTCGGAACAAGTGTGAAGAAGCATGTAGCCAGCTTGTAGGGTGCCTGTACCTGGGCACGATGGCGAGATGTGCCAGACTATTATCCTTCCTGGTCCTCGGTGTATACCTGGTTTCACTTGCCTTGGTTAAGACAAGCGGTCATCTTTTATTTTTTACAACAAAATTTATTCGAATAAATCTTGTATTAGTTTTCCATTATACCTGCTAACAATTTCATATGAAACAATGCTATTTTTAGGATTGGCTGAATTGTATTTATAAATTACTATATTTTTCTCTCCTAAAATGGTTAATCCAAGTTTTCTTTCTTGTTTTGATCTTATAGTGATCCAGTACGAGTCGGACGAGGGGGAACCTGAATTGGATTTTTTTAGCTGTACTTGCGAAAGTTCATTTATTATTAGATGAATTACTTTAGGATCTGACACGGTTATCTTTCTTTCGTTTGTAGAATTATCATCTGATTTAATGAGTTCAATTGTATCAATTTCTTCCAAATATACTTGCCCCAAAGCCGCTTCCTTAAAGGTTATAGTTATTTTAGATGCAAAAATGACTCTTATAACAACGATTACTACAAAAAGGATTATGAAACTTAGCACGTATTTTTTTTGTATTTTCATAAAGGCCTCCTTATAAAATGAATTATGTACAGCAGTAAACATACAAAAAGAGGGACAGATCAATTCCGTTCTTTTTGTATGATCTCTTTAAAAGTTACGCCGCTATAAATAAGGAATTGGGATTCTCCAATTAGAAAAAGCGACTTATGCCACCATGTTTCTTGTGAGATAAATAAAAATAGGATAATTCCAAATGAGATCATAAGCATTATCAGTTCTACAATCGTATCGGTTATAATACGGGTCCTATGATTATTCTGGTATTTTTCGTACATCGTCCGACCAATCAAACGGATGGCATATGCACCCATCAACCAATCATAAATATAATGGGGTGGATTATAATATATAATTCGCACTATTAAGGTAGCCAAGAAAATTATCAGAATAAGAAAAAATGGATTCTTCAGCTTGTTCAGCATAGTTTTCTCCCCTCACTCCATTTACAATTATTATACAATATCAGTGTGCAGATCGTCGGTAGCCTTCACGGATATACGAGCGAAAAAGGAAGGAGTTGTTAAGTATGACTACTGCTCTGATTATAGTAATAGTGGGTATCATTTTTTTCGTTGCGCTTTTTACTTTTTTGTTTATTGCTATCAGAAGGTGGATCAATAGGGATCGGCACAAGATGAATTAATTAATTTGGAGGTTTTTCTACAACTGAGACAGCTCTCTTCATTTAAAAACGGTGTGAAACTACGAAGGAAAATACATAGCATTTTATAGTTCTTGGGACACCCCCGGATGTTTGATGATCGGCACATGAATTCCCGCTTTGCGCAGCTTGTGCAATATCACCGGCCCCTGCACGGCATGGGCATCATCCTTGGAGATGGTCGGATAGATGGGCCCCACGCCGACCTTTGGGCTCTTATCATGTGACCATAACTGGGTGTTTACCATACAGTGTTATTGTCTACACATCAAAACAAGACAGGGAGTGTATATTTTGTACAATACAGTTTTTTACCGTGATATGTATACGTATAACGACCCTAATCAACTCGCTGGTCAAAATTTTGTAAAGGCGGAGCATTTTGAACGTATGAAAATGGCTAACGCGAACAATCCAGTGTTGTTTTTTCAGTTTGCCGAAAAAGAATATTATCACAAAGCCCTTGCTCATCACTATCAAGGAATTGCTCATGCTGCTGAGAAGTAGCAAATTTATTTTAAGTCAAAATCGAAAATAAATTGGGCAGCGGGAAGCAGATTATTCCGCTCCCCATTTTTGTGTTATCCAAAAAGTATCTGATCATCTGAAGACAATAGCGACTGGAACAACGGTCCGTTTGCACACAAAAGCAAGATGCTTTCCCATTTGCTATTGTATGGTTTTTAAGACACCTCCGGATGTTAGATGTACAACACTACCTTTTTCTTCAATTCCTCGACCGCAGTCCGAATTTGCTCTGCCCGCGTCACGGCCGAAATCACTGCTACACCATCCGCACCCGCACGTACCACTTCCTCTACACGATCCACCGTAATGCCCCCGATCCCGACGATCGGCACATCCATTCCCGCTTTGCGCAGCTCATGCAATATGGCCGGACCCTGCACGGCGTTGGCATCATCCTTGGAGATGGTCGGATAGATAGGCCCCACGCCGAGATAGTCTGCACCTTGCAGGATGGCGCGGCGGGCTTCCTCAATCGTATGGGCGGAGACGCCGAGAATCCGGTTTCCGATCCGCTCGCGGACGGAATCGGCCGATTCGTCGTCTTGGCCGATGTGAACGCCGTCGGCGTCAAGCTCAAGAGCCAGCTCTACATCGTCATTCACGATGAAGGGAATCCCCATACGGCGGCACTGGTCTTGTAGCCGGCGTGCCAGTTCAATCATAGGGGCGCCTGTTAATGCACCACGGCCCTTTTCCCGGAACTGGACCATGGTTGCGCCGCCAGCCAGAGCCTCCTGCACAACCCAGCCTGGTTCCGCGAGGCAATTCACGCTTCCAAGCACCAGGTACATCTGTAGATGGCGGCGCACCGCCTCTGACAATATTCTGCTGCTCATAGAAGCATCTCCTGACGACGGCGGAAGGCCCAATGATTGGTGGGGCCATGTCCCTGTCCAAGATGCAAAGGTTCCTCAATCGCCGCCTGGATAAAGGCTTTACCCTTCGAGATAGCCTCCGGTACAGACATCCCTTTTGCTAGTTCGGCGGTGATCGCTGCCGAGAAGGTACACCCTGTTCCGTGTGTATGGACAGTCCGTACCCGCTTGCCGCGTAGCTCTGTAAAGGTGGCTCCGTCAAAGAGCAGATCAACAATCTGCCCGCTGTTCTCGCTTTCGTCAGCGTGACCGCCCTTGATCACGACGAATTTTGGACCCATATTGCTAATATGTCTCGCAGCCTCCCGGCGATCCTCCATCGTACGGATGCTGATCCCTGTCAGGGCTTCCGCTTCCGGGATATTCGGCGTAACAACCAGGGCCAAGGGGAGCAGGTCGTCCTGCAAAGCCTGCACTGCTTCCGATTGCAGCAGCTCTGCGCCTCCCTTGGCAATCATCACGGGATCGACGACGACCTTTTTCCAGCCGAACTTTCGGATCTGCTCGCTCACAAGACGGATGATGCCTGCATCAAACAGCATGCCAGTCTTCAGGGCATCCACGCCAAGGTCTGATCCTACCGCTTCAATCTGCTCGGCTGCCGCCTCTTGTGGCAGCGGATATACGCCGTGAACCCCCAAGGTGTTCTGTACGGTAACGGCCGTAATCGCCGACATGCCGTATACGCCAAGCTCCTGGAAGGTTTTGAGATCGGCCTGAATCCCGGCCCCGCCACCGCTGTCCGAACCGGCAATCGTCAGTGCTCTGGGTACAAGAACGTCTGTCATCGCGTACCACCTGCTGTCGTTGTTCCGCTTTCACGAACTGATACATGCCCCATCAGCGAGCCCGTATGCAGTTGAGCTAGCTCGTCGAGAAAGGCAATTTGGAAGCTGCCGGGTCCCAGGTCTGCTGTGCGTGCGGCGGCCCGGGAAGCCGCTGCACTGTAAAATGCCAAGCCTGCTGTCCCTGCGAGCAGCAGATTAGATTCAACGGCGGCAAAAGCGCCCAACACAGAGGTCAGCAGGCAGCCTGCTCCGGTTACCTTCGTAAGCAGCGCGTCTCCGCCGCAAATCATTCGTGCACTAGATCCATCGGTGATGACGTCCTCTTTTCCAGTGATGACAACGATGGTACTGAGTGCCCGCGCAGCTCGAATTGCCAGATCGACATGATTGCTGCTCGGGCTGTCACCAGCATCTACGCCTTTAATTTCATGGGCTTCCCCGATAAGATGTGCGACTTCGGCCGCATTGCCCCGTACCAGTGAGATTTTGACTTCACTCAGGATTCGCAATGCCGACTCAGTTCTAAAGTGAGTTGCTCCCGCACCGACCGGATCTAGCAGAACCGGAACGCCATGTTCATTCGCCGATTGTCCGGCAGTGATCATGGCATCGACCAGTTCGCGGTTCAGCGTACCGATGTTTAAAACGACGGCACCTGCTATTTTTGCCATATCCGCAACTTCCTCGGGTGCATAAGCCATCACCGGCGAAGCGCCCAGCGCATATAGGCCGTTAGCTGTAAAGTTGGTGACCACCACATTGGTCATATTGTGAACGAGGGGGTTGCTGCTGTGTACCTTTGTCAGAAGCTCCGAACAATCCTTTTCCCATGTACTCATATCGTTGACCCGACCGCAGCCTGCATCTGGACCGGCCATTCTTCCTGCTTATAAGCCATATCCCAGAACATATATTCCAGCTGGCAGCTCAGCATAAAATGCTCAATTATCCGTTCCCGCTCGGCAGCCGTTGCGCCTTCCGCCCAAGCATCCACACGTTCTCGAAACTTGGTTGTTAGATTTTCAGACTGGTAGAAGTTGATCCATTCATAGAACGGGTGGGACTCGTCCGGCCTTACCTCATCCAGCAGCCTGCGGCCAATCTCAAGATATGTCCACGGACACGGCAGCAGCACGGCCATGATCTCGCCAAGACTGCCCTCATGCGCGACCGTCAGCATGTGGCGGATATAATGGTGAGCGGACGGAGCAAGCGGATATCCCTGCAACTCTTCATAGGTCACACCTGCGACAGCGCAGAAATTTTGATGCGGATGAATCTCACTGTGGAGGATAAAAGAGATTTGTTCGTTAAATGCAGCTATGTCCTCCCGGCTCGTGCATTTGGAGATCGCAATGCCGTATATCCGCATGTAGGCGTTCAGATATTCAAAGTCCTGTTTTACATAGTGAATCAGCTGTTCTCTTGTCAAACTCCCTTCAGCAATACCTCTCACAAAGGGATGCTCAAAAATCGCTTGAAAAATGCCATCCGCCTGCCGACGGAGCTCTTGTGTAAAGCTCATTTCCCCACCTCCAACAAAATGAAGAGCAGGAAGTCCCGCAAGAATGCAATTCCGGAACAGCGCTAAAAAGCCGCCCCGAAAACTGGAGCGGCTTCATCATAGGTCCAATGCGCAAAAAAGCACGAGGGACCTTATATACGAAGGCTCCACTTTCCTACGCTAGTACGAACTAGATCAGGTTCAAAGGGTCCAAGATACGTTCTTGTCTCAGCCATAAGCGGCTCCCCTAGTGGACTTCCTATTCTTTTGACTATTACTGTACATTCGTTCATACGTTATGTCAAACCGTCATCCATTCGCTCTGCGGCAGTTTGTGCTTGACCTGGAGCCACTCTAGTGTTAATGGTCAGTTCTATCTACACGAAGGAATTTGCGGCAAGCTCCAATGTCTAATAGGAAATGATTCACACCAGCAGGGAAATCAGCACAGGCAGTGTAGCAAGAGAAATGACCGCACTAATGACAAAAGCAGAGGCCGTTTCCGATTCCAGACTTTCAAAACGTGTAGCAATCATGGCAGCGACAGCTGAGCCTGGGAAGGAAACGAGTAATACCGCCTTCACCGTATCGGCAGACGAAAGGCCGCACAGGTAGGCAATCAGCAGCATCAATAGAGGCTGTACAATCGTTTTTAACAGCGCGATGGCAATGGCGATTATGCTGAAACTGATGTTGCGCACGCCAATGGTCACACCGACCGCGAATAAAGCGGCCCCGGACGTAATATCGCCAATTTGATTGAACGATTTGTTCAGCAAATCCGGGGAGTGGAAGCCGAACAAGGTCAAAATAACACCAATAAGCGGCACCAGCGCCAGCGGTTCTCTTAAGCCGTGGAGAATGGAGTCCCAAACAAGCTTCCCGAGATGACCATTCCGCTCTTTGCCTGAGTTCCGGCTGGCGACGGTAGCTATAATGGTAGCCGCTGGATCAAGAACGGCATTGACTACGATCCCCGTAAGTGCAATCGGAATGGCTACAGCAGAGGAACCGTAGATGGCACCTAGTACCGGAATGCCCATAAAGGCAAATGTCGGCTGGGCCGAGTTCAAAGCAAACATGGATGCATCCTTTACCGATTGCTTCACCGCAAACCGACCCACCAGCAGGAGGACGACATAAAAGCCGACAATACCAATGAACAGAGCCAGCAAGAAAGGCCATTGCTCGATAAGGGATTTCCTGCTGGTGGTCGTAATGCCGATAAATAAATGCGCGGGCAGCGCAAATTTGGTAACCAGTGAATTTAGGGCTTTCGAGGAAGAGGCATCGAAGCTTTTGTAATGGCCTGCCAACCACCCTAAAATAATAACGAAGAAAATAGGCACCAAAATGTAAAAGATATGTCCGACACTCATGGATTTTTCCTCCTGAAAGCCCTATTAATGCGGGTGGTGTATTACGTTTTCCACTGCTTTTACCTTCGCATATTCCGGCTTCCACATCGCATCCCGAACGGCTTGCTCGATATCTGAAATGCGTGCCTGAGCCACCTGATCCTGAATCGCGGCTTTTCCTACTGCAACCGCAACAGCGTATGAAACATCCCGTAATTTTCGGATGTTGGGAAGCAATGCGCCTCCGGGTTGATCGGTGTCTACCCCATTGGCAACAGCGTCTGCCGCAGCGGTAAACATGGCGGGTGTAATTCTCTTAGCTCGGACCACAATTGCGCCCAGACCAAGCCCCGGGAAAACAAAGGCATTATTCGCCTGTCCAATTTCAAATTTCGTTCCGTTATAGCTGACAGGTTCAAAGGGACTTCCGGTAGCGATCAGTGCTTTGCCATCTGTCCATCGGATCAAATCCTCCGGAACAGCTTCCGCAAGGTTCGTAGGGTTAGACATCGGCATAATAATGGGACGCTCCACATGCTTGGCCATTTCTTTGATAATCTCTTCGGTAAAGGCACCCGCTACGCCGGAGGTTCCGATTAATATCGTAGGTTTTACCTGACGAATGACCTCCAGCAGCGGTATTTTGCCGTCATCAGACCGTGTCCATGAGCTGACTTCTTCTTTTTTGCGCACATACAGCTTCTGATAATCCAATACATCTTCCATATCGTCTGTGAGCAGACCTCGATAATCAAAGGCCCAGAACGACTTGAAGGAATCCTTCTCTGCAAGGCCGTCCACGATCATGGCTAACCGGATTTGGTCGGCGTTGCCGATTCCCGCTGCTCCCGGGCCGAAGACCAGTATTCGTTGCTCACGCAGCGGAACCTTGGTGACGCCTACCGCCGAAAGAATTGCAGCCAAGGTTACGGCTCCCGTACCCTGAATGTCATCGTTAAACGTGAGAATACTTTGACCGTATTTTCCGATAATATGGCGTGCATTCACGCTACCCACGTCTTCCCAATGCAAAAGCGCCTTTGGGAATTGAGCTAACGTTTTGCTGATAAAGGTATCAATAAACTGGTTGTAAGCCTCTCCGCGAACCCGTTTATGGCGGTTTCCGATATACAGCGGATCATTCAGCAGTTTTTCATTGTTCGTACCCACATCCAGCACAATCGGTAGCACCCGTCCCGGGTGAATTCCTGCCGCAGCCGTGTATACAGCCAGCTTGCCAATGGCAATATTAATGCCTCCCACGCCCCAGTCACCGATCCCCAAAATACTTTCGGAATCCGTCACTACAATCAGATCTACATCCTCACCGCTCAAGCCAGAATTATAGAATGCTTGTCCGATGCCGTTCGGATTATCAATCGACAAATAGACACCTCCAGGGCGATTATACTCATGACTATATTCCTGAATCGCGGTCCCCACCGTAGGTGTGTAGACAACGGGCAGCATCTCGCTCAAATGGTCGGTTAGCAATCGATAATATAGCACGACATTTCGATTGTGAAGATCGTTCAGGGAAGCGTTTTTGCGCAGCATGGTCGGTTGTGCCAAAAATTGCTGGTATGCCCGGACGCTCTGTTTCTCCAGAGAAAGGATGGTTGGCGGAAGAATTCCTTCAAGACCCAGTTCTTTGCGTTCCTCATCGGTAAAAGCGACCCCTTTGTTCAAAAGTGGATTGGCTAATACATCCTTTCCCCGTAGCGGAGTAGATAATGATCCGTCCCTATTTATATAAAATGCTTCCATAAGAATAACCTTCTTTCATTTCGTATTGATGACCATTCGTGTCGAAAGATGACATGTTGCCCATAGTATGGACGTGTAAATCTGTTTTATTCGTCTATTTTTATATGACAAAATAACCATAATACATTCTGATTTTGATTAAAAAGAACTATATATGAAGAATGGAATACAAGGCCTTTTGACACTTATTTTTACAGGGGAAAGTAGGTCTAAATGCTTGTTTTCTGCTAAATGTGAAATATCAGTCTCAATTCGACACTATCCATATGTATCATGGCATGTCAGATATTTTGTTAAAAAAATATGAAGGATTAGCAGCCATGTTTAATCCCTTTAAACAAACATTTTTAATTACTTTTCAACAAAATAGAATTACCCGGAGGAAAAGGAGATGTTTGTGTGCAGGGACCTATAGCCATTTTTAGCGATAACCACAGGGCTATTGATTATCCCAACGTGATTTATTTTTACGAGTATATACAGTGCGAGGATCAGGAGGTCACTTCAGCTTATGAGGACGCATGCTGCTGCCTGATTGATTACAGGGAGCCTGGACAGGCTGTACGGGTAGCGAATCAGATCCGTAGTCGCTTTCCGCAGATGCCGCTGTTACTGGTGACGGATGTATCGCATCCGTTCAGTGATCAGCATATGGTGCAGATTACCGGAATAGGCCGCTTGCGCTTGCTGTTTTGGCAAGCCAATGACAACGAAGAGATGCTTTCCGAAATTCAAAGCTTGCTCTATCCCGAGTATTCGGCCAAAAGCCAGCATATTGCTTTCATCTTGTCTGTATATAACGAGGAGCAGCGTTTTGTTCATGTCAAGAAGTTTGCTGAACGGCTGCAAGCTTTTATCCGCAGTCATATTGTGGAGGGCTCTATTTATCTCATTGATGATGGCAGTCATGATGGCACGAATGCCTTGATCAAAGCGCTGGAGGCGGCGACAGACCTGTCCGTGAACCGGATTAATCAGAATCTGAGTCCGCTGCTTCAAACCAGGGAACTGGGACGCAATACCCGCAAAGCAGGAACGTATCTGGAAGGGATGCGCACCATCGGCGCGGATTACTACGTATTTGTGGACGCGGACGACTCCTTTTTTATTGAGGATATTGCCAGAATGATTAATGTCGTTAGGCAGGGCTACTATGATGTGGTGATTGGAACCAAAGACATGACCGCTGAAAACCGTTCCTTATTACGATCTGTAGTCAGCTTTGGCAAACGTGTCATTTCCCGGCCGTTTTTACCGACAGGCGTAGTGGATTCCCAGACAGGGCTTAAAGTGATGAGTTCCGTTGCTGTGAAGCGGATGTTCCCGCATTTGAAGGAACAGCTTGGACTGGCGTTGGATCTGGAAATGATGTTTATTGCCAAGCGACTCCAGCTTCGGGTGCTGCAATTACCCGTCAAGTGTATTGATCGGGACGGATCGCACATCCATGTCTGGAAGGATTCGATTCGTTTTTTGCGCTCCATTATTGATATTTGGCGGCTGGATCGGCGGGTGAGATAAGAACGTGACAAACCGCTTGCGAACGTTGATGTTTCCTCTATTTAATGTGCTGCTGAACGGATTTAATTTTTTCTTCCATATTGCAGCGAGCTGGTATCTTACCGGACAAGCTTATGGTCAGGCGAATGCGCTGCTGGCCCTCTTTGCACTTTTGTCCGTTTTGGGCCTGTCCATTCAGCTATTAACAGCCAAGCTGGTCTCCAAGGGAGACAAGAAGGTTCCGCTGCGTAGCCTGCCACTCGGTTCCCTATTGCTAAAAGCACCTCTGTTGCTAACCGTGCTTGCCATGGCGATATTACTGGCGCTTCATCCGTTACTGCGTTCGTTATTAGGCGTGGATTCCGGTCCGCTATTTATGCTGTATGCCTTGGTGGGGCTGCATATTCTCGTCAGCTCGTGCCGTGGAGATTTACAGGGCAGAGAACGCATGCTGGCGCTGAATGTGAACTATTACTTGGAGGTTTTAGGAAAGCTGATCCTGTTCTTTATACTGGCTGCATCAGGGCTGAAGCTGGAGGCTTTACTGCTGGCAAGCTGTGGGGGGATGCTGCTGTCGCTGCTTCACGGCTGGGCTGTTTCGGTTCGGGGCTTATCTTTACTCGGACGGACTGGAGAACGTATACCTTCCGGGCTATGGAAATCACTAGGTCAGGATTTTACGGATAGTCTCATTACGAATTTATTTATTTTGTTCTGTATCTCCATTGACATGCTCTATGTGCAGCATTATTTTCCCGAACAGGCCAGTGGCTATGCGATTGCGTTGAAATACAGCCAGTTGGTCTATTACGTGTCGTACAGCCTGATTGCCGCCTTTATTCCAAAGCTCGGTGCGCAGGGTCATGATCGCCAAGCCCTGGGCAAGTTGGTTGCCGTCTATGCCGGATTAATGGCTGTTGCAGCGATCTGTGTATATGTGGGCACCACCTTTATATTCCCGCCTTCTATTCCCGTACTATTCGGGGCTTCATACCAGTCGGCAGAAGCTTATATTCCGTTGGGAGGATGGGTGTACTGGCTGTTTTCTATCGTGCTGTTCTTTGTTCATGTGCATGTGTTGGTGGGCAGACGCAAATTTATGTTCGGGCTGCTGGCCGGAGCTGCGACTTTATTGGCAGCCTTTCATGTAGCGCATCAAAACCCGTCTGACTTTCTGCTATCTGAATTGATTGTTTACGGCGCCATGTCTCTCTACTTTGTGGTAGATGCCTATGTATATTTGTTCAAAATAAAGATAAGAGGGGATTCAACCCGTGAATACAATACCTGAACAGGATGGTAAAACCGTAGTTCTGTTGCTCTCCTGGCGTGACATTCGTTCGCCTAAAAGCGGGGGAGCCGAAATTTTTACCCACGAAATGCTCAAACGCTCACAGCAAGACCGTTTTCAGTTTATTCATTTTTCGCCCAGGCTCGAGGGGATGCCCGAGGAAGAAATCATAGACGGAATTACGTATATCCGAAAAGGAAACATTTATAGCGTCATTTATTATGCCATGCGCTATTATCGCCATCATCGTAAGCATATTGATTATGTGATTAATCAGGCGAACACACATCAGTTTTTCACCCGTTTCTGGGTGGAGGCACCCAAGCGGATTTTCTTTATACATCAGCTAACAAGGGAAATATGGTTTGAAAATGCTGGTTTTCCGCTGAATCATATCGGATATCGATTGGAGCCCCGGATGCTCAAGCTTGCTCGTAAGGATCGGACAATCACCGTATCCCCTTCTACCCGCTATGATCTGCTCAAGCTGGGCTTTCACCCGGATCGTGTCCATCTGTTGCCTGAAGGCATTGAGTTTGAACACTGGTCTCGGGAACAATTTTTAACCAAGGAGTCCAATCCGACCTTTATGTACGCCGGGCGCTTTGTGAAATATAAAGGCATTGATCTGGTGGTTGAAGCTTTTGGAAGGCTCAAGAAAAAATTTCCTCAGGCTATGTTATGGATCGCTGGAAAAACCGATAAAACCTATGTGGCAGAACAATTATTGCCGATTATGAAACGGTATGGATTGACCTACGGAGAACCGGATGAACAGGGACAATCCCAAGCGGATATTACCTTTTACGGATTTGTTTCAGCAGAGCATAAGCTGGAGCTGATGAGCCGCGCCCACGCGCTCGTCTTCCCTTCCTTGCGTGAAGGCTGGGGCTTGACGATTACCGAAGCAGCGGCTGTGGGGACTCCCAGCATCGTCAGTAATTCACCCGGACTGGTGGATGCGACGGATTTTGGGAAGAGCGGGTATCTATGCTTTCACGGCGATATCCGGGGATTATCTGAACAAATGGAAAGAGCAGCAAACGGCGGCGAAGACTATATGGCCATGCGTGAGCGGGCGTATCAGTATGCGCTGGGATTTCATTTTGATCATACGGCGGCTGCATTTGAGCAGTTGATCGGAGAATGGGTAAAGGAGGCGGAACAGAGTGGACAAAGTGGTCATTCTCTTCTCCACGTACAACAATGAACGGACGATAGAGCCTTGTTTGCGAAGCTGCATGGGGCAGAATTACAAGGATCTGCATATTGTGATTGCCGATGATGGCTCCAATGACCGGACCGTCGAGACGATTCGCATGCTGTCAGCAGGGAGTACAGTACCCGTAACGGTATTGGAGCTTCCTCATGGGGAGCGGGGAGTTGCAAGGGTCAGGGCGGTTGAGGAAGCGAAACGCTTGGGTGCCGAATATATATTTGTATTGGATTCCGATATGATTTTAGCCGAACATCTGATTCAGCAGAGCATCGACTTTTTTGACGATCATCAGGATATCGGCGCCTTGGTCGTTCCGGAGGAGGCGTATTCGGATGCGGACAATTTTTTTTCCAAAGTGAAGGTTTTTGAGCGAAATGTGATTAACAACGCGGGTGAGACCTTGGGAAAACGCTCCATTGAAGCGGCACGCTTCTGGCGCATGAGCGCTTATGAATCGACGGGCGGGTTCAATGCGGAGCAGATTGCTTTTGAAGAAATACAGCCAACCCTACGTTATATAGAGTCTGGTGGAGTCATTCGCCGGGCGGTATTTACACGGGTATATCATGATGAAAAACAGGTGTATCTACACGATGTATTACGTAAAAAAGCCTACTACTTTTCGGTGATGGATCGTACGATGTCATCTGAAGAGGGCGGATTGCGAAAGGCACTGGAACGTTGGTACTTCTTCCGTCCGGTGCTGTATACATGGGGGAATTTGAAAAACTATATCCGTCACCCGTTGCTGACGATGGGGATGTTGTGGATGTATGTATGTCTGACTGTGATTGGGGGAGCCTCCGTGTTAAAGGGAGGCTCCCGTCACTCAGGCGATCTCGCTAAGGCGGATAAGTCGTAAGGATGAATGGCCGACGGTCAGCGTATCCAGCGTGTACAGGTCAGGATCGGAAGATTCCGACTCCTCATACGGTATATACAGTGAATGCGCGGCTAACTGAATGCCTGCCTGTTTAGGGTGGCGAAGAGAGCTGCCTACAGGATACAGTTCAGCGAGTGCAACATGTACTGCAGTTACGATATCTTGCTCATTCATCAGCACATAGGGTCGGTATGGAGCATTCAGAATGCTGTCTATAAATACCGACAGGGCAGGAGCGATGCTCTGGTTTGTGTTCAGATGTGTTCGATTGAGCTTGGCTTCATCAAGCGCCTCGTATAGAATCTTTTTCAGTGTGTCATCATCGAGCTCCAGTGGTTTGGTCAAAAAGCGGAAGACGCCCACTTGATTAATCGCGGATAAAATGGTCTGCGTATGCAGGTGACCTGACAAAATGATCCGCACGATATGGGGATAATCCTCCTTGATCATGCGAAGGAAGGTAATCCCGTCCAGACCAGGCATAAGCAGATCGGAAACCACGACATCAATTGGGTGCTGCTCTAGCACCTGCAAGGCTTCTTTGGTGGTATGAGCGGTATGTAAGGTGAACCTTTCTTCCGACAATGTCCGTTCAAGCAGGGACAAAACCATAGGGCTGTCGTCAACAAATAGAATGTTTTGGGGTGTCATATGAACTGCGCAACTCCAATCAGGAAGTAAGAAATGAGGAACTACATGTATAATATCAGCGTTTTGGCATTTTTGAAAGATGTCAATACAGAACGAGCGCTGCGTCTGTTTTGTGAACGATTCGACTCGGCTGAGCATGCGCTCTGGGAAAAAGGAATGCGTCTGCTTCACCAGTATCATGCTGCACGGCATGCGGGAGTAACCCTGACCGTCTCCAGCGCACTTCAGCATATGGACGATCGTCATGATATTTACATTGTTGATCTGCGCGAGTATAGCGAAGAAGAGCTGGGTCGTTTATATATTGCAAAAACCTGCGAGTTGCTGCTGCTGACGGATGGGGCGACGGAAACCGCTGCGAGGTTTGCCGCACTCCAGCGTCGGACTCCCCGGCTGCTGTGCGCACGGCTTCCGCTGGTCAGCTATGAGCTGGAGTGTCTGATGCAGGCTATTCTGGGCCGAATCGAACCGAATGGAGGAGACAGGGAAGCATGAGACGATGGGCTTTGTTGAAACCGGGTTGGCAAAAGCTAATCCTGTACCTGCTTGTTCTGGGTATGACCATGCTTCTGGCCATCGTGCTTCAGTGGTTTATTGTTCGACAGTTCAGCGGTCAATTGGCGGACATTCAGGACAAGCAGCTCCGGTATGAGGTGCAGGATTGGTCCAGCCGTATATCCGAGCACTACGCGGCATGGCAGGCTGAACTGAATGAGCTGGCCTCCAGCCTCGGCAGAAATATACTGAATCAGGGGACGCGTCAGTATACCGAGGGCTTTAAGCGTGAAAGCGGGGCATTTTATGTGCTGGATGAACAGTATCGTGTGATTGCCGGACGTGATAACCGTGAGATGAAAAGCGCGGTACAGCAAATTAAATTGCTGCAAAACGGCTGTGCCGTAAGCTCCTTTGTGACAGAGGATCATCAGCCTGCGCAGTATATCGTGTGCAGGATTCAAGGGGCGCAGACGGGCGGCTTTATGGTGCGTACCATTGACTCCGGTATGCTCAGCGGTATCATCAAGAGTAAACCGGTCAATCCGCACGAGACTTTATTTTATAATGATCAATTCAAGGTCGTAGCTTCCCTCAACACATCGGATATCAATCGGACAGACATTACGGGTGTAACCCGCAGGTTGCTGGAGGGCAATACGGGTGTTGTTGAAGATCAGGGAGTGAAACACGGCATAGGGTTCAGCCGCGTTGGGGAAGAGGCTCTTTACATTTCAGTTGAGGATGTTGATCAGGACACTGCCCAGCGGATCAGCTCTTTTCGCAAAAAGGTATGGCTGGTCATGGCTCTGCTATTGTTGATACTATGGGCCATTCTCGTACAGTTTCGCAAACGGATCGTGAAGGATACGCTCGTGAATAATCAGGTGCAGGACCAACGGCGGGATGAAGATATGCGTCAGCAGCAGGATACGTACTACTTGCCGTTAATGCAGACGATTGAGCAGCGGCTACAAGAGTTGCAAGAGCAGACTGCCCGCCTGACAGGCGGAGATGACTTGAAGCTGTTAGGCTTTTATCATGATCTGGCGAACCGCTTTGAAGCAGCTTCCAGTCAGGGAAAGGGAGCATCCCATGAGGAATTGGAATATTTCCGTGAGTTGAATGAAAATTTCATTCAGGGACGTCTCAAACAGGAATCCTCACTGGGAGGGCTGCTGACCGGAGTCCGCACCTTACGTGATGAGCTGGAAGAGAAGATGCACGACAACAGCGGAATCAGCTTTACGGATATGAATGAGGTATTATCTGAGTCGCTGAAATGGGCGAACCGTTCGTTGAACATGAAGGATATTCAGGTCATCTTGCGGCAAGAGCCTATTCCGTCCATTGCAGCCCAAACGCCGATGCTGTACAAGACGATTCAGGGATTGCTGGAGAACTCGGTACAGGCGATGGGCCAAACGAATAAGCTATCGGAGGATCAGGAGCGGGGACGTACGGGTCTGCTGCTTTCCAAGCGCCAGACTCAAGTCCTCAAGGTTAGCTCGCGGCTGGAAGAAGGAGAAATTGTTATTACCATTGAGGATACGGGCGGTGGCATTGATGACAAGATGCGCTGGAGCTATTTCCAGCCGGACTATTCCCAAAACTCGCAGGAGCATACGTTCAGCCTGTATCATATGGATGCCTATCTAAAGACGATCAGTGGCCGCTTAAAGCTGCGTAATACGGATCAAGGCTTGCAGGCAATCGTTCGTTTGAGAAGATAACGGAGAGATAAACCGAAAGATCATCGGAAATTTCAAGAGAGGGGGGGCCAGGCATGGTAAGAAAATGGATATTTCGATACCGCTATGATATGGCAGCAATCTTGCTGATGCTGGCAGCGATTGGCGTATATCTTGCGCCTATCTATGGACCGGGGCAAATCGTATTTAGTGATATTGCCTTTGGAGCCACCTCTCATCGGTATCTGGAGGAAATTATGGGAGTATGGAACGAAAGGTGGTCTACCTCTACCATGTTCAATGCTCCCCGTATCCTTTATATCTTGCCCTTCTACGGACTTTCGTTGCTATTCGGGGAAAGCGGGCCGGTTTTGCTCAAGTCGTTTATCACGGGTCTGCTGTTTGTTTCCGCATTTTCGATGTATGCCTTTGCCAAGCGGCTGGTCAGTGTATATTATTCACCGAGCTTTACGAAAACCCGTATTTTTGCCATCATGATCGGCGCACTGTTTTATGCACTGAATCCGTGGGTTATTTTCCGCATTCAGCATATTTATTTGCTCTGTGGGTATAGTTTGTTTCCGTTAATGCTGCGTTTCTTTTTCAGCGCGGTTGATCCCAAATTTCAAATTCAGCAAATTAAAAACTATAATCCTCACAAGCTGTACCAGCGGAACTGGATAGACTTGTTCCTGTTGGCGGCGGTATTTACCGTCAGCGCCGCTGCGATTCATTATTTTTTCTTCGGCATGATTTATTTGGGCTTGTTCACCGTGCTCTTACTGATCAAACTGACCTGGACGCACCGCAAGGCCGGTCGCACCTATTTACAGCCGTTATACGGCAATTTTTTGCGTAAAGGGATCATTTTTGGCGTGTTCTTCGGGCTACTCAGTTTTTACTGGTTGTCCCTATATCTCGGCAGTATGGTGATGGATGCTCAGGCATCGCAGCATAATATCAACGTCGTCGATACTTTGTCCCTGTTCAGTCGTAACAGCAGCTTATATAATGTGGGCTACTTGCTGAGCTATTGGTGGCCTATGTTTTCCTTTTCCTCACTGCCTGCGATGTTTTATGTGGGCGGAGGGCTTTTACTGCTCTTGATTGGCTATGCGATGGTGACGCGCTCACACAAAAATCCGATCATTCTCATCTTTTCGCTGCTTACGTTATTATTTCTCGTCTTAGCCACCGGGACAACCTTTCCGTCCATTGCCAAGTGGTTTGTCATTCTGGTGACGAAGACACCTGTGATTGGCTCAGTTTTCCGTGATCCCAACAAGTTTATCGGGCTGATTGCCCTTAATTTCGGGGTGCTGCTGACCTTCGGCGTGATTCAGTTTATGGAATGGTTCGGCTCATCGCCGCTGCAACGAGTGTATAAAAGGCTGGCGCTTGTCATTGTCGTCCTGTGCCTTGGCGTGTATTTTGCACCCTTGCGTACCCAATTTATTGAGGGATATTACAAGCCGGTTCAAGTGCCGGAGGCTTACAGCCAAATGGCTGAAAAGCTGACCGACCCGGATCGCTTCGACAGCAAGGTCTTGTATTTTCCGATTGCCGACAATATGATTCAGAGCTTTAACGGCGTGGCCACGCCTAAATGGAATAAGGGTAAGACAGCAACCGAGAAGGCAACCGGGGATTTTCAGGTGTACTCATCTCCTAAAAATACGATTTTCCATCATGAAGGCAACGACCCCGGGATTACATACTATATGAACTTTCTGGAGTATTTGCTGGACAACGGGCTAAGCTCTCGGTTAGGCTGGTTGTTCTCCACCTTTGGGGTTGATCAGTTAGTGTACCATGACGAATATGAGGGACAGGAGAAGCGGCAGGATTTTCATCTGTCTCAACTGGAAGGTCAGACGGGGCTGAAGCGCACATACAAGAACGGACTTTTTTCCATATTTAATCTGGATCAGGCTCCGTCTTATATGAACATATTACCGAGCAAAATAGTGACACCTTACGGTTTTAGCCGACTGGAGAGCTACAGTCATCTGCCTGGATTTGATTTTAGTCGTTTCGGGGTACTATTCAGTGCGTTGAAGCCTGAGCTAAAAACCATTCAGACGGTTAACAAGGGGGATTATGTGGAAGCGGCCTCCTTTAACGATTTGCTGTTGTCACAGCTTCCGGCAGAGGATTACTTGCGCCCGTTTGATGTCATTGAAGATGGCAATGCTTTTTTAAAATGGTCCAAAACCTTTGCCTCGACCAACGATTGGTTATGGTATTTATCGTCCCAAAATATACGGAATTTCCCGTTTGATATGGAAATGGACGCTGGGATTGCTGTCACCTTTGCCAGTAAGAAACTGGATGTGGCCCCTTATCAGATGAGCAGCATTGAAGGGAAAACAGTCGTGGATTTTGATTCCATGCTGCGGACCGAAACCTTCTTCAAACCGGATAATCCGCAGTTGTTCAGCGTGGAGGCTAATCCGCGTGAGGAATTGAATGATGTGCCGACCCTACACGGCGAGATTATGAAGGGAGACCCGAGCAATATATGGCAGGTCGCCAGATCCGGTTTGCTGGAAGCCAAGGAAAATAACCCGTACCAGTTTCAGATTACCGTCTCTGGACGCGGCACGAACAAAATGCATGTTAAAATGAGATTTTATGATAAGCAGATGCGTGAGCTGGGGGTTAGCTATGTTGTGGCTCCTTCGGAGGGATACAATTTTGACGGTGTGAAATTTTACGGGGAATATGTGTCCCCGCCGGGCAGCTACTGGATGCGAATGGATTTGTTAACCCTGCAACGCCCGCAGCAAAAGAATTACTGGTGGATTCATGATATCCAGTTACGTGATTTGGGACAATATAGTAAGCCTAACGCATTTACGATGCACAAAAAGCTGGCACAGTCGCAAACCTCGCATGTATTTGCGAGAGTGTTTATGAATAAAGCTGGCGGGAAGCTGCAAGTTACGCTGCCGGGTGGAGTGGTCGACATCAAGACCCATGATGAAGGCTTGAATCAGTTCCAATGGGTCGACCTGGGAGAACATGCTTTTCCCAAAGGGGATACCCCGATTACAGTTAATAACCTGCAAGGTTTTAACGCGATCAATCAATTTGCGATTGTGCCTGTAGACCAACTGGATGAGCTATCTTTTCCGGTGGAGCAGGCGTTGAAGCGGGGCAAGCTCTTTTTCACCCTGGAGGCCGAGAGCGATTTTAACGCCCAAGGAAATGTGCAGTCAGAGCGTGCTCTGCCGAGGCTCAGCATGGGACGGGGAATCAGCTATCAGAAAGGTACATTAAGCAGGGATGTGGAGATCGCCAAAACTGGCACCTATTCCACAGCTATTCTGGCTGATTTACCTGCCGGGTATCATGGGGCATTGACGGTGAAGTGGACGAATGAAGAGACAGGAAAGGTGCTGACAAGAACGATCCATACAGGTGAGTCGTATAAGCGGTTGCCCGTTACCTCTTCGTCCGAAAAACAGGTCATTGAAACGGTGCCGAATCAGGATGGCTTTGCCAAACAAATCATTCAAATTCCCGGTTTACTGAACGATTATGGACGTGTAGAGTTCAAAAATCTGTTTTTAACCAAAGGGAAGTATCGCTTAACGCTGGTGTCGGACAGTCAGGTGCCGTCCATGAGCGGGTATGGAGATATTCATCGGATGGCTGCGCAGGAAGTGACGGTTATGCCAGAGGATAATACGAAGGAATCTCTAACCAATGATGTAGGCTGCGTGGCGGATATTCAGCCTGGGAAGACGAGTCTGTCATCTGGCGGCGAGGGGTTGTCCATTCGTTACGCACCGAGCTATTCATGTGATTGGAATATATATGCGTCGAAGAAGATGAAGGTTGAGCCACTGCAAGAGTATGCCGTACAACTGGATGCACGGTCAGAACAAATTGGAAGTCGGCATATGAAGGTTATTTTTTTAAATAAAGCCTCCCAAATCCTCCAGACCTCTTATATTAACGAGGTGGAGGAGCGAGATAAGGAGCAATGGAATCATTATGATCAGATTGTGAAGGCTCCGGCAGGAACCGCCTTTATGCAGTTTCAGATTTTGGCGCATGCGCATAAGAAGCAGTCAGGCTTATTTCAAATGAAGCATTATTCCGTCATCCCTTATCAGGCGATGATTACAGTGGATCAGCTTACGTTGTTTGAGGGGACGGATATGGAAACCTTTTTTACGGCTTCCCATGCTTCAGAAAGTATTCAGGCTTCTCGTGAAAATTCCATGGAACGCAGCTTTACGCTGTATAATCCGACGCATCAGCAGGTGCTGATTCGGGAAACCGAGTCGCCCAATCCACTGTGGGAATTCAGACTGGGAAGTGAAACCCAGCGTGCCCGTCTGTCGGTGAACGGAGTGACTACCGGATTTATAACCAGTGGCAGCGGAAGCGGCAAGGTCGTCATTATTCTGGCTTCCGCCTACCGCTTTGGCTGGATATTGTTCATACTTGGGATACTTGGTGGGGCGGCTTGTTTTCTTCCTTATCGGCGATGGAAAAAACGAAAGATTCCGTAGAAGGAAGTTACCATGATGCAATTCAGTAGCCATTAGAAGGCACGGCTACATCTCGTATTTGTACCCCCGGCCCCAGACGGTACGGATGTGCTGAGGATTTTTGGGGTCTCGTTCGATTTTTTTGCGGAGACTGGAGATATGTACGTCAATCGTGCGATCGAGATAGGCACCGTCTCCGCCTTTAATCCGATCCATCAGCTCGCTGCGGGTAAAGACTTTCCCCGGATAGCAGGATAGCTCTTTTATAATGGAAAATTCGATTTGAGTCACTTCAACCTCCCGGTCATCGACCAACAGGCTGTGACGGTAATCATTCACCCAGACCCGCACTTTTTTGAGTTTTTTGGTTATGGCTTGGGACTCGGCAGGTATGTTGCGGCCAGAGCGGCGCAGTAAGGCTTTGATACGAGCGTTTAGCTCTCTCAGGTTGAATGGCTTGCATAAAAAATCATCCGCCCCGTCTTCCAATGCTTTAATTCTTATATTCAAAAGGGTATTGTTGGAGATCACCAGCACAGGAACCATCGTATATTGACGGAGTTGGCCGATCAGTGCGCATTCGACCATACCGGAAAACATAAGATCGGTCACAATAATATCAGGCTTAAAACGCATAAGTGCTGGAAGTGCTTGTTTGGAATCGTAAATAAGTTCGGTATGATAACCTTCTTCCTGAAGATGAAGGGCGATCATATCTGCCAAACTTTTTTCATCTTCAATGATAAGTATTTTAATAGACATGACGACAGCTCCTGTACAAACTAATATACAAATACATGATGTAATCATGTATAAATTGCGATTTATGCATACTTATGTATTCGGCAAATATATGAAAAACGAACAGTGCCAGATGGCACTAATTTATTAATTTATAGGAAGAAGGTTGCATCATTGCGAATGATTTTACTATCTGGAGGTTCCGGGAAACGTCTCTGGCCTTTGTCCAATGAGAGTCGCCCCAAGCAGTTTCTTACGATTCTGCGTCATGACGAACGACCTGAAAGCATGCTGCAACGGATTTGGCGGCAGTTATCTGAAGCCAATTTGGCAGGGGAGGCCTATTTTTCAACGAGTGGAACTCAAGCTGAGCTGATCCGCGGGCAAATTGGGGCGGACGCTGTGGTAATTGAGGAGCCGACCCGGCGGGATACATTTCCGGCCATTTCCTTGGCTGCGGCCTACTTACATGACCGGGCAGGTGCGTCGCGCGACGAGATTGTAGGGGTCATGCCGGTGGACGGATATGCTGGGGATGAGTTTTTCGAGCATCTGCGCAGGCTCCCATCTATATTGGAGCAATCCGGGAGTGACATCGCACTCATGGGAGCTGCTCCAACCGAGCCTTCTGACAAATACGGCTATATTGTTCCTTCGTCATCTTCCTCCGCCAATCAGCCGTATCTCAGGGTTAGCTCATTTGTGGAAAAGCCGGATCTGATCCGTTCGGAGGCGCTGATCCGGGAAGGAGCCCTATGGAATTGCGGTGTATTTGCCTTCAGGCTTGGTTTTTTATTGGACATGCTGGAGCAAAAGGGCCTATCATCGGACTATGCATCACTTTCGACAAATTATGCAGAATTGCCTAAAACCAGCTTCGATATTGCGGTAGTGGAACAGACCCGTCGGCTTTCGGTGCTTCCGTATCATGGGGAGTGGAGGGATCTAGGAACTTGGGATTCGCTGGTGCGGGAAATGAGTTCAGAGCTGAGCGGCCCGGGCTATATTTCAGAAGCTTCTCATGATTCGCATATTATCAATGAACTTGAGATTCCGGTTAGCATCTGGAATGTCCCGGACATTATTGTCGTTGCCGGGCCGGATGGCGTGCTGGTCACTGATCGACAATCATCCACAGGGATTAAGGATATGGTGGCGGAAATTGAGATTGGTCCTCGTTTTGAGGAGCGCTTTTGGGGGAAGCAAACGGTATTGTCCCAGCAACAAGCGGCCAGCGGCTTACAGACAGTCACCAAACGGGTAGTCATCTCTGCTGGAAGATTCATCAGCTATCATGAACATCAGTTCCGTAAAGAGGTGTGGACTATTACGTCCGGGGTGGGAAGCGTCTGTATCGATGGAATAATGCAAATGGTCAACCCCGGTGAGGTTATCGTCGTAGAGCCGGGTACCAAGCATTATATAGGTGCTGTCGAAGGGGATTTGGAGTTCATCGAATCTCAAATGGGGCATATCGTGTCAGAAACCGATATTATCAGATACGAATTTCCCGACTCCATCTAATACTAGCTATATAAGCTTAACTAAAAAAGGTACATGAGAAACGGAGTTGGCAGAATGGTGCTCTACAATCGAAGCATGATCCGTCTGCGCAGTAGGACTCGGCTGAGTACAAAGGGCGGTATCATAAGGTAGAATGGAGAGTCAGGAACCAATTTTTCTTGGAAACCTTAATCATCTGAAATTCCTAAAAAAGGTATCCATGCGGTGAACGCGTGAATACCTTTTTCTGCATGAAAGCTTGTCCATAAGAAACGGAATAGGACGATGCTTATAAAATCAGTTTCTTGGAAATCAGCCACTCTTTTACCACATCCGTACTGAGGTCTCTTTCAGGTGTCCATTCCACTTTATCCACCAGCTTGCCATGTCTGAATTCAGCAATGGTGGGGGTATACTTTACGTTGTATTCCTCTTTAAATTTATTCCATTGAGGCTTGTCCTTATGAATTTTGTGAACATTCAAAAAAGTGATTTTGGAGCCCAGATTATACTGCTCAATCATCTTGTTAAAGTTCGGCTCAAAGCGGTTGCAGTCTCCACAGCTAGGTCTGCCTACATAGACAAACACACTTTGATCCTGCTGGATCATGGTTTTAAAACCATTAATTGTAACCGCATTCAAGTGATCGTATATTTCGGGATAATTGCTTTTACTCGCTTGAATCTCTTTGTCTTTCTGCTGAACAACCTGCTCCAGATCCTGAAATTTGAACACAGCCGAAATAGCGATAGCAATGACGAGCAGCGCAATCACGCTTAGACCGACAATATATCCTTTTTTCACAGAAATCCTCCTTTATTTAACAATCTTATACATACCATAAATGATATTTCCATTTTTCGCTGTAATACTTGTCTCACTCTGTATAAAAAAAGAAGCTTTCCATTCGGAAAGCTTCTTTTTTGAGCAGTATTAGCTGGCTTTATTATGGTTTAATGGAAACTAGACAACCACCGTCATCAGGTAATCTTGTCGTTTCACTTCAGATTCTGCTGTTTTCAGAACATCCAGATACTGAGCAGAATTCGTCACGATGATCGGCGTGGCTGTCGGATAACCTGCAGCTTGAATTTGTTCAATGTCAAATTCGAGCAACAGTTGTCCCTGTGTAACCACGTCGCCTTCCTTCACACGCTTGTCAAAAAATTGTCCTTTCAGCTTCACTGTATTCACGCCAACGTGGATCAAAATTTCTGCTCCGTCATTGGAAGTAATACCGATAGCATGTCCAGTCGGGAATACCGTCGTAATCGTTCCGTCTACAGGAGAAGTCAGTACGCCCTCTGTAGGTTCAATCAGAATTCCTTTACCCATAGCCCCTGATGCAAAAGCGACATCAGAAGATTCTTCGAGTGGCAACACTTTACCTTGCAGCGGACTTACGAGAATTTCCTTCTCGATCACAGTTTCTTTTTTCTCTGGTGTTGGTGTTGTTTTGACAGCTTCTTCTTTTGGATCATCAAAGCCCAATACCATAACTAGCACCATTGCAAGTACAAAGGCAACGAGCAAGCCGATGACAAGCCACAAAAATCCAGGTCCGAAGTAAGTCGGCAATGCCAACAAACTAGGCAGGGAGAAGGATTTTGCAGTCGCTCCGCCGGAAGCGATAATAGCCCCGCCAATACCACCGGAAATACAAGCATAAATAAATGGCTTTTTCAATTTCAAAGTTACGCCATAAATCGTTGGTTCTGTAATCCCAAAAACAGCCGCCAGCGTAGAGGAACCTGCCAAAGCCTTCATTTGAGTATTTCGGGATTTCAGGAATACGCCCAATGTTGCACCAGCCTGAGAAAGTACGGCTGCTGTAAGCATCGGAAGCATCGTGTCATAGCCCAATGTTGCAATATTCGACAGCATGACCGGAACGAAGCCCCAATGCACGCCGAAAATAACAAACACTTGCCAGAATGCCCCGGCAACAGCACCAGCGACCAGCGGGCTTAAATTGTATACCCAGGTAAAGCCGTTCGCCAAGCCTTGGCTGATCATGTTACCTATTGGACCAAAGGCCAGGAATGTCAACGGAATAACGACCAGCAAAGCCAGCATCGGAACGATAATATTTTTCACCGATTGATGGATAAAGGAATTGAACCAGCGTTCCACATAGGACTGAACCCAGACTGCGAGAATAATTGGAATAACACCGGAACTGTAATTAATCAGAATGATCGGAATACCCAGAAACGCCAATCTTTCCGGGTTGCTTACCGCCGCTATAACCGCCGGATAGACCAGAGCTCCGGCGATTGCGACCGATACAAAGGTGTTTGTCTTAAATTTACGGGACGATGTAATAGCTAGAAATACGGGCAAGAAATAAAATACGCTGTCTGAAGCTGCGTTTAGGATCAGATACGTACCGCTTTTATCATTAATCCAATGGAGTGACAAAATTAATGCCAGAATCCCTTTGAGCAAACCGGCTCCGGCAAGAGCGCCCAAGAGAGGCGAAAAAATGCTGGAAATGATATCGACGGCTTTACCAAGAAAGTTCGTTTTTTCGGAAGACTCTTCCTTTTTCTCACCTGCATTTTCGGCATCCTGCAAATTCGTTTCTGCCATCATATGCTCAAATACTTGACCTACATTGTTGCCGATAACAACTTGAAACTGGCCACTGCTTTCCACCACGGTAATGACACCGGGCGTTGCTTCCAATGCAGCTTTGTCTGCTTTTGTACGATCATTTAATTTAAATCTCAAGCGTGTGGCGCAATGGAATACCGAATTGACATTCTCTTCGCCGCCAACAAGGGTCACTATTTTTTTGGATAGCTCTTTATCACTCATGTTCAGAACTCCTTATAGGTTATTCTTGATATGGATAGGATTTACCGTTTACTTCTGTTGCTAAGATGCGCCGGCGTGCATCTTTTTAACCTTGTAAACAAGAAAAACCTAAACTCGTAGCGAAAGCAACACGTCCTCTCCTTAAAGAAGAACGTAGATTTCGCCATCAGTTTAGGTTTTGCCTGCCTTACCAGTCACAATCCTTATACGATGGAATTATGAAGTTTACTTGCCTGTTACTCCGCTATTTCGCTCAGTTACTCGATGAATATGAATGGTCAGATACACATATTCGTCTTTGCTTAAATATTGGTCGTATGTTTTTTCCAGATATTCATTGATCTTTTGCGCACATGCGAAAGCTTCGGTATACGTCTGCTTCACCTGGTTGTACAAAAATTCTTCGCCGCTGTGAATGACCTCTTTACGAATCACCCGCATCGCAAAATATTGCAAATGTGTCAAAAATCTAGAATAGCTAAAGGAGGACTCATCCAGCACAATACCGTAATGATACGTAATAATATTCAATATATGCTGAACGATTTCCGTCATTTTTAGCGTGGATTTCATTTCGTTACCGTCGATTCGAGCGTTCACCATATGCAATGCGATAAAGCCCGCTTCGTCTTCGTCCAGCTTTACTCCGAGCGTATCTTCAATTTTTTGCAGAGCATCCAGTCCAACCTCAAATTCTTTCTTGTAAAAGCGCTTAATCTCGTACAGCATCGCGTTTTGGAGCGCTAGCCCCTTTTCTTGCCGCTGTATGGCAAAATGAATATGATCGGTCAGCGTTAAATAAATGTTATCGCTTAATTCTGTATCCAGCACTTGCGTTGCATGGGTCACAATTTCATTTACGACCTCCAGATGCGATACAGGGATATCGTTCAGCAACTCCGTTAATTTGGCTGTGAACTCGTTTTCATTTAACATGAAGATTTTATCTATTTTATGATCATCGACTTGGTCGCCAGCCACCTTTTTGAAGGAAATGCCTCTTCCCATTACGATGACCTCTTTGCCTTTATCATTTTTAGTCAACAGGACGTTGTTATTGAGCACCTTCTCAATAATCATTGAAGTTCCCCCTCCCATCCTTTACCAATAAAAAATGCCCAAGCACAATTCAACACTATTGTTAGCAATAGCACTCAATTGAACTCAGGCATTGCCCGCATTACCGGTCACAATCCTTTTATATAGTGCTATTGTAGCACAAAAAAAAGCGATTTCAACATATTTTCTTCTTATTCGACAAAAAACATTACATACACAGGTACTTTCACCTAGCCCCCCGGTTAAGCGTTACTCTATGTAGTCGTGCGTTCAATGAGGCTGTATTGCAGGGTATGCAGCTCCATTTGGTGACCTACGAGCTGAGGGGAAAGCATGTAAAAAGCATTTTGCGCCTGAGCTGCAATCGGGTTCTGGATGGTCGTAATGCCCATAGTATGCGCAAGTTCCGTATTATCAAACCCGACAATCGCCAGATCTTCCGGCACGTTCAGCAGTTGTCTACGGGCTTCGCAGAGGATCCCAACCGCCACGTAATCGTTGGAGCACAGAATAGCCTGTGGGAATTCGTCCCGATACTGTAACAAATCACGCACCACCTGTTCACCGTCACGGATGTTATAGATGGAAGAATTATTCCAATGCTGCAATACAGGAAGATTGTGCTGCTCCATAATATACGCATAGGCTCGTTGTCTGCTGTGGGTGTTGATGCTGCTCGGGCGACCAAAGGCATTGGCTATACGAGTATAGCCTTTTTGTATCAAGTGTTTTAGCGCTAGCATATATCCTTCATACTGGTCCATGGCGACGGAGCGAATATCGGTATGATCCATTCGTTGCCATGACACGATCGGGCCATACTTGCAATAAGTGCTTAACAAATCGGTATCATTTACACAGGAAATGATAACTAACGCATCAACTCTTTTTCTTTTCAGATCTTCGAAGGCCAGAAGCTCTTTCTTCTTGTCTTCTCCGGAAGTATAAATAATCGTTTGGAATTCATACTGGGCCGCCACCTCTACAAAGCTGTTCAGAAATGCGAGAACAATTTCATTAATGGTTGAAGTGATAATGCCAATTTGAAGGGTCTGACCTTTGGATAAGGAAATGGCGTTCCGGTTGGGAACGTAATCCAGCTCCTGCATGATTTTTAAAATTTTGCTTCTCGTTTCCTGGCTCACATGGGGGGAATTGTTTAATACTCTGGATACCGTAGCTTTGGAAAAGCCAGCCAGTTTGGCAATTTGATCAAGATTCGACATGATGCTTCTCCTCACATAAGAAAAATACTTGACATGAAACGCGTTACAACGGTTAGGATGCTTATGAGGGCATTACGTCCATTTTATATCATCTGTCAATGCATTTCAAAAGAACAGTTTTTATGATGTGGTATTATTCTGGCAATACTTGCGATATCGTAAAGCTAAGCCTTTAGGAAACGAGGGGATTTGCGAAATGACGATTCAAATTGCATATTTAGGATTTGGCAAAAGTACAACCAGATATCATCTGCCCTATGTTCAGATCAGGGACACCTTTCAAGTATCGAGAGTGTTCACACGCCAAGTGAGGGAGGACATGGAAACGGCTTACCCAGACATTCAGTTCTCGGACCAAATTATGGACGTTCTGGGCGACCCGGAAATATCACTCGTCGTTGTATGTACGCCTTCCTCTACGCATTATGAATATGCAAAATTGGCACTATCCCATGGCAAGCATGTGCTGGTGGAAAAGCCTTTTTGTGAAAACCTTGAGCAAGCGCGGGAACTGACCCAACTCGCCAAGGAACATAATCTCATCATTATGCCTTATCAAAACCGTAGGTTTGACAGCGATTATCTGGCGTTCAAGGAAGCTCTCCATTCCGGAAAACTGGGCGACATCGTCGAAATTGAATCCCATTACGATTATTTCCGTCCCGATGCCAGTATGCCCGGCGGCAATCCTGTCAACGGAATGTACTACGGACTCGGTGTTCATACATTGGACAGGCTCATCGCCTTATTTGGCAGACCGGAGCAAGTCGGGTATGACATCAAGTCCATTCGTACTCCTCAGGGCGCTGATGATTACAATGAAACCATATTGTATTACCCGGACAAAAAAGTGATTGTCAAAACCTCTCTTGTGGTGTGTCTGCCTTACCCGCAGTTCACCATTCACGGGACGAAAGGCAGCTTTGTCAAATGGGGGGACGATCAGCAGGAAACCTGGCTGAAAGCCGGCAAGACCCCGGATGCGGAAGGTTTCGGACTGGATGATCCGTCTTCCTATGGCAAGCTTAAATACGTGCTACCCGGTAGCAGTGAAGCTTTTGAAGAAACCATTCCTACACCGGTAGCAGATTATGGACAACTGTATGACTCATTGTATGAGTCAATCGTGAACGGCACACCCAAGCTGGTGAAGGACGAGGAGATTTTGCTGACAATTGAAATATTGGAAAACGGCTTTAAGCAGCCTTCTCCGTCCATCGTTGATTTCCGCCGATAGACTTGCCATCAAGAAAGGAAGTTACGCCATAACCAGTGTGAGGGTGCTTATAACGAAGATGGTAAAGGCTGGTCCACTCAGGACGTATCGCCACAAGGAATCAAGGGCTCTATTACAGAAGTGCCTACAGAAGACAATATGAAGCTGGTAGGTATTGATTTTTACCATCGTTACAAAGAAGATATCAAGCTGTTTGCGCAGGACAACACCTGATTGGAATGCTCCACAAGTGTTAACCTATAAACTAAGAAAAGAGGCTCTTATACTATGACTAAGACATTAAAAGGATTTCCGAAAAACTTTCTGTGGGGTGGGGCAACCGCAGCCAACCAATTGGAAGGCGCTTTTGACGTAGATGGAAAAGGATTGTCCAGTGCGGACGTAATTGCCTATGTACCCAAAGCAGAGCGCACAAACGATCATGCTATAGAGATTTCGTCCGAGCGGCTCGAAGACATTTTGGCTGGCAAGGTAAATGCCCGTTTTCCAAAGCGCGAAGGTGTGGACTTCTATCATCATTACAAAGAAGATATCGCATTGTTTGCGGAAATGGGCTTTAAGGTATTCCGTATGTCCATCAACTGGTCGCGGATTTTCCCGAATGGCGATGATGCAGAGCCGAATGAAGCAGGACTGCAATTTTACGACAATGTATTTGACGAGCTGCGCAAGTATGGGATAGAGCCACTGGTGACATTGTCCCATTACGAAACACCGCTAGGTCTGACACAGAAGTATAATGGGTGGCTGGGTCGCGAAGTAATACAGCACTACGTAAATTATGCCGAAACGGTGTTTACACGTTATAAGGATAAAGTGAAATACTGGCTGACTTTTAATGAGATCAATGTGATGACGATGAGTCCGTTCACAGGTGGCGGTGTGGTCATTGACCGTGTAGATAATAAGCAACAAGCGATCTATCAAGCCCTGCATCACCAGTTTGTGGCGAGCGCATTGGCGACAAAACGAGGCCATGAGATTATTCCTGGTTCTCAAATTGGCTGTATGCTGGCTCGTATGGAAAGCTATGCACATACGTGTAACCCGGAAGACGTGCTGAAAAGTCAGCATGAAAACCAGATGAATCTGTTCTTTACGGATGTACATGCCCGTGGGGAATATTCAAATTATATGAACCGTTATTTTGAAGAAAATAATATTGTCTTGCACACAGAACCCGGCGATGCCGAAATTCTGAAAAACAACACGGTCGATTACATCTCATTCAGCTATTACATGACCTTGACCGTCTCTGCAGGACCGGAAGGCGAGAAGGCAGCGGGGAACCTGATTGGCGGCGTGAAAAATCCGTATTTACAATCCTCTGACTGGGGCTGGCAGATTGATCCGATCGGCCTGCGTGTTACGCTGAACACATTATATGACCGTTATCAAAAGCCGCTGTTCATCGTGGAAAACGGCTTGGGTGCATATGACAAGGTGGAAGAAGACGGCTTCATTCACGACACGTATCGCATTGATTATTTGCGCCAGCATATCGCTCAAATGAAGGAAGCGATTGCGGACGGTGTGGATCTGATCGGTTACACTAGCTGGGGACCTATCGACCTCGTGAGTATGTCCACTTCCGAAATGTCCAAGCGTTACGGATTTATTTATGTTGATCTGGACGATGACGGTAACGGAACACTGAAGCGCTCCAAGAAGGATTCTTTTGACTGGTACAAAAATGTAATTGCCACCAACGGCGAAGAACTGTAATTCAAGCTAACTGAATATAACCCAATATGGCCTGGGGGCGGGGGCGACAGAGAACATCATGAGGATGAATCTGGCTGCGCCCGCCTTTATTTTATAGGCTCATCTTAAGATAACCAAACGACTTCACAAATTTTTCACTTGTAAAAAGCTGAAAGTTTTCTGTATAATAAAAAACAATTTCATATGTCTGGTTGATGTTTGCGGGAGATGGAACGTAAGTTCCGACCGAAGGGGCAAAACTCTCAGGTGCTTGGGCTGATTACAGCAACAAGCGGGACCGTAAACGGACAGAACTCTGGAGAGACCCTTAATTGGGCGCCGAAGGTGCACCGCAGATATCATCTGCTTAAACTCTCAGGCAAAAGGACAGAGACGCGAATAACCTGTGACAGGGGATGCCCTAGGCTTTTTTATGAGCTGTAGTGGCTGAATCCTGCACAAGACGGTTGTATTTTTTCGTGCCTTTAACCTCTCCAGGAGTCGAATCAGCGGATTTGACTCTTTTTTGTTTTTTAATATGCTGGAGGAGCGGGTTGAAATGAATTTGGTACATGTGTTAGAAACGATTAGCAGTTGGATATGGGGGGCTCCTCTGATCATTCTCGTCATGGGAACAGGTCTGTGGCTGACCATACGTTTGAAAATGTTGCAGGTTTTCCGCCTGCCTCTGGCGATCAAACTGATTGGCAAGGCCCCAAATGAAGGTAGCGGGGATGTCAGCAGCTTTGCGGCCCTGAGTACGGCGCTGGCGGCTACAGTAGGTACAGGAAGTATTGTCGGCGTCGCGACAGCGATAAAACTGGGCGGACCGGGTGCCTTGTTCTGGATGGTTGTTGCAGCCTTTTTCGGGATGGCGACGAAATATGCGGAAGGTGTGCTTGCGGTAAAATACCGGGTGAAGGATCGGAATGGACAATTTTCCGGCGGCCCGATGTATTATATTGAAAAAGGGCTTGGACGCCGCTTTAAACCGCTGGCGATGCTATTCGCCTTTTCCGGGATGCTGGTGGCGCTGTTCGGGATTGGAACGTTTCCGCAGGTCAAAGCGATTGTATCCTCGACCGAAAACAGCTTTGGTGTTCCGCCGATTGTAACGGCAGTGATCATTGCTACTCTTACGGGACTCGTTACCATTGGAGGACTCAAGAGCATTGCCAAGGTATCGACCAAAGTGGTCCCTTTCAAAACAGGCTTGTACGTACTGATCTGTATGATCGTATTGATTCGGTTCGCCGATCAGATTCCTGCCGCACTCGCGCTTGTGCTGCATTCGGCATTTTCCACGACGTCTGCGACGGGTGGATTTGCCGGGGCTACGATTATGCTGGCGATGCGCAGCGGGGTAGCCAGAGGGATTTTTGCCAATGAGGCCGGATTGGGAAGCGCACCGATTGCAGCCGCAGCTGCCAAAACCAAATGGCCTGCGGAGCAGGGGTTGATTTCCATGACAGGTGTCTTTATAGATACGATGATTATTTGTGTGATGACCGGGTTGACGCTGCTGGTTAGCGGCGTATGGAGCGGTCCTACCGATGCGGGCTTGATGACGCAGCAAGCTTTCTCCAGCGCATTCCCGCTTGGTGCGGAACTGCTCACAATCATTCTGATTATGTTCGCGTTCACCACGATGCTTGGCTGGAACTACTACGGAGAACGCTGTGTTGAATATTTGCTGGGTGTCAAATGGATTAAACCGTACCGTTATCTGTTCATTGCGCTGGTTGCCGGAGGCGCGTTTATTAAGCTGGATGCGATCTGGTTACTGGCAGATATCTTTAACGCCATGATGGCCTTCCCGAACTTGATTGCACTGCTTGGCTTGTCGGGAATTGTAGTTGCAGAAACCCGTACCTATATGGATTCCCTGTATCCCAACAAGAAAAAGGGAATACTCGCAGGTGCCAGTGCAGGAGCAGCCATAGACATAGAAGAAAAAGGACAAACAGTCAGCTCGTAAAGAAACAAAGAAAAGGGAGTGTCCCTCAGCCATTACAGCTGGGAGGCACTCCCTTTTTGCGTTATAGAGCAGGATGAAGCTCGGGCGCTCTATAGATATGTGTACTTAGCTTACTTTAGGATTAGCTTAAATTGCCGGGTACAGATTTGGACAGACGGCCAGTTGTAATCGCTGTAGGTCGTACAGCAGGACGAATAATCTTCATGTTATTTCACCTCCTCCGATTGGGATTGCAGCCACACCGTACGCAAGGTTCGCTTGATCTGCCGTTTTTCGTAGGAGCAAGGGCGGTTCCCCGTGCGCATCCGGTACAGGGGACAATGATTCCCCTGACAGGCAGGTCGGAAAAAGCAGGCTTGGCACTTTGCGTCCGTTTCTTCACCTGAAGTGGTCCACAGTGCCATTTTATCGAGATCCAGCTCCATACTCCCATCTCCGTGAATCTGGCCCAACTGATTGTTTTCCTGATCTATGGCGACTGAGCATTTGTACAGCTTTCCGTCTGATCCGACAATCAGGGAATTGGGCTTGGCTGCGTAGCATATGGCTCCTGTAGGGAGCAGGATATCCGAGATAAAGGAGCTGACAGTCAATCCCTGTGCAATGGCTGCTTCGTTAAACTCCCATATTTTACGGTCTTTCGTACGGTCGTCGCATACGGGCAAATTCAGATCATTTTCGCCCCCCATACAGCCGACAGGCCGGAAATATACTTTAAATCGGGGATCATCTGCAAACCATTCCGTAAGCTGCGGGATAAAGTCAGTGACGGCCTCCAGGTTACTGTTATCGAAGTTAACGCGCAAATTAATCTCAAACGGTCGTTGTACGTCTTTTAAAGACAGAAGATTATCGACGATACGACGGAATGTACCGCCTCCGCCATGCAGCCCGCGTCGTGCATCGTGGACTTCCTCGCTGCCGTCGAGCGTAACCATGAATCGTTCCACACGCCAGTCCAACAGCTGCTCAAATCGTTCACGGGACAAATAGTAGCCGTTCGTCGAAATTTCTGCGCCATAGAGGACACCATGCTGGTCGCAGGAGCGAATAAAGGATTGAGATAGTTGCTCTATAACGTGCGGTGCCAATAATGGCTCACCCCCGTGCCAGCTAATCGTGAGCTGCTGGAGATTGCCGCTTTGAGCTTGCTGCTGAATATAGGCTTCCAGCCCGGACACAACGTGATTCTTCATCGTCGCTCTCGGGAAGGATTCGTAGCAATAGAGGCAACGGAAGTTGCAGGCTTCGGTAGCGAGCAAAACCAGATGCATACTATTCTGCTGCTGCACAGACTGATGTAATTCCTCCGCTTGTTTTAGCTCATCGGTTGCAGCATTGACCAGAAAGCCATGCTGTAGAAGCTGCTCCTGCAAGGAAAGGCTGCTTTCAGGCACAGGGTCATCCGGTCTGGCGTCGAGCAAGGCCACTACCTGCTGATTTTCCTCTGGCCCAAATACCGCGAGGGCTCCTGTATAGCTGTTGAACAGCATAAGCCCGCCGTCATCCACTGCGGTTCGCGCATTAAAACGCGAAGGCTTCCATTGCACGTTCTGTGTCATGAATTCGTTACACATCCTTTGTAGTTGTAAATATTGTTCTGGGCTGATTTGTTCACCAGTCCGAGATGACAACTCTACAATGATGGCTTTTAGATGAAAGGCTGGCAATGACACTCATCACATTTCTCACACCAAGACAAGAACAGGCATTCCACACTAAAAAGGCTGTCATGCCCGTATTACAGGAGCATGGCAGCCTTGGGAACGGCATCGGATGTTTATAACGATGCTCGTAGCTGTGCAGATCCTCCAGCAGCTTAGGCGCAGTTTCAATGACGGTTTGCAGTACGGAAAAGCATATGCGATCTTGCAAAGGTGTATTTTTGACATTGTGAAAATACTGCTCAAACACGTGGCTCATCAAATGATTTTCTCCAAAAATTAATTTGGTGGGATTCAAGAAAATCTAATCTTTGACCGCTCCGGCGGCAAGATCGGAAATAAACTGGCGGCTAATGAAAAGAAACAAAATGATGAGCGGCAGTACAGCCAGCAGGGTGCCAGCAATGACCATCGCATAATCTGTATTGTAAATCCCGTTCAATTGGGACAATGCAATCTGGAGCGTAAATTTGCGCGCATCGGTTAATACAATTAACGGCCATAAATAATCATTCCATGCTCCTATGAAGGTGAATGCGCCGAGAAAAGCGAACGCAGGACGTAGAATCGGGAGGGCCACATTCCAATACAACCGAAAAAAGCTGCATCCGTCCATCCGCCCCGCATCCAGCAGTTCCGTTGGAATGGATTCCTCCGCATATTGGCGTATCCAGAAGATGCCGAAGGCATTCACCATCCCCGGAATGATCAGTGCTTTGAACGTACCTACCCATCCAAAGGTAGCCATCATGACAAAGGAGGGGACAAGCGACAGTTGGGAAGGGACCATCATCGTAGCCAGCAGGATGATGAATAATGCTTTTTTGCCCGGAAAATCAAATTTGGCAAATGCAAAACCGGCCAGTGAATCGAAAAACAGCACCAACAGGGTAACGGAGCTGGCTACAAAAAGCGTATTAAAAAAGGCTCCGGCAAAATCAATCTGCTGCAATACTCTCGTCACATTGCTCCAGAAGTGGCTTCCAAACCACAACTGTGGTGGAAAACGATAGATGTCCGAAGTGGTACGGGTAGCCATGACGATAAGCCAGTAAAAAGGAAACATCGACAGGATCATTCCCGCCAACAGCCCGGTATATAAAATAACGGATTTTACACGTGCCTGCATCATGCTGTAAAACCCCCTTCCTGCCGTTATTTTTTGCCTTGTACGAGTTTCCAGTTCACGATGGAGAACAGGGCGATAATGAGGAACATGCCCCATCCGACGGCTGCACCATATCCAAAATAGTTGTTAATGAACGATTCACGATACAGGTACAACACGATGGTCATGCCACTTGCTCCGGCACCACCGTCATTACCGACCAGTACCTGTGGCTCGGTGAAGAGCTGCATGCCCCCGATGGTGGACGTAATTACGGTAAACAGGATGACTGGACGAAGCATAGGAATGGTGATGCGGAAGAAAGCTTGTGCTCCAGTTGCTCCATCTATTTTCGCAGCCTCATACAGCACATGCGGAATACTCTGGAGTCCGGCCAGGTAGATGATCGCGTTATAGCCGGTCCATCTCCATACAACCATGGAGGAAACGGCGATTTGGATCCCCCACGGCACATTAAGCCACTGGATCATAGGCAAGCCCAGGAGTTGCAGCAGGTAATTGAGAAATCCGAAATTATTGGCAAATAAAGCGCCAAAGATGATGGCAACAGCCACAATGGATGTCACGTTCGGCAGAAAAAATCCGACCCGCCACAGGGTACGCATTTTGACAAAAGGTGCATAAAGCAGGAAGGCAATAATCAGTGCAAAAAATAACATCGGAATCGTCGAGTACACCCAGATCACAAAGGTATTGCCCACAGCCTGCCAAAATTCGTTATCTGTCACAAGGTAGCGAAAATTACCCCAGCCGTTATAGGTCATGTCTCCGATACCATCCCATTTATGAAACGCCAGATATAATGAAAAACCGATCGGAAACAAGCCGAAGATGCCAAACAGCAGGTAAAACGGCGAGATAGCGGCATATACGGCACGGTGCTTCCAGATTTCTTTCAGCATATTGACCACACGCCTTTTTTGAATTTTTGATTTTTTACCGCTGTAATTCCCGTTCGATTCGATCCATCGTTTCCGTCCATAATGCATCGGGATCGGCATTCTGCTTGGCGACATTCGCAAGGCGGCGGGTCACAATGCCGTGGATGACAGGATATCGTTCACCGAAATAACTGCTTTTGACATTACGTGCGGAGGCGGCAAAGATCAGTCCGGTGGCCTGATCGCCAAAGAAAGGCTCGGGTGTCTCCATGACAGGATCGTCATAGACGCCGGGAGTGGACGGGAACAGCCCGATTTTTTGGTAGGCTTCCAGTTGGTGCTCCGGGTTTTGCAGCCAGGTCAGCACTTCAAAGGCTTCTTTGGGATGTTTGCTGGATTTGAGGATGGAAATGAAAGATCCACCCAAATTGCCGTCCCCTCCAGGGGCACGGGCTACTCTCCACTTGCCCGCAGTATCCGGTGCAGCCTCCGTGAGAACCTGCTTCATCCAGATTGCGCCTACAAAAGAGGCGACTTTTCCGTTATTGACCGAAGCATTCCATTCAGGGGTCCAGCCATCCGCATTGGCGAGTAGATGCTTCTTGTGAAAAGCCACGGCGGTTTGCCAGCCCAAACGGATATGAGGGGATTGATTGCCGATGTAGCTGCCGTCCGGCTTGAAGTACAGGTCTGTATTTTGGGCAAGTATTTGATTGTAAACGTTTACAATATTGTCGGCTAAAAACGAACGGCTGCCGAGCTTTTGCTGAAGCTGTTCTCCGGCGGCCAAATAATCGTCCCATGTGCGAATCGTAGCACTGACCTTTTCAGGATCACTGGGCAGACCAGCCTGCGCAAAGAGATCGCTGCGATAGAAGAGGGCAGTGGGACCTGTATCCATCGGAAAAGCAATCATTTTGCCGTCAGGGGTAATGCCCTGATTCCATTTCCACTCCAAATATTGATCCTTGAACTGATCGGCTCCCAATGTCCTCAAATCATAAAAACGATCCGCACTGGGAAACAACTCTACCATCCAGTCGTTTAAAGCTACGATGTCCGGTTCACCGGAACGGGCTGCCAGAGTCGTCTTGAGCTTGGCTTTGAAATCACCGCCGATTTTTTGGGTGATCAATTCAATGCCGGGAAACTGTTTTTCGGCACGAGTGAGCAATTCATCGTCAATCGAACGGTTCCAGTACCATAATGTAAGCGTTATCTTTTTGTGGTTTGACAAATTGCCTTCAGATGAACGGCCTTCAGAGGACAGAGGGCCGCTACAACCACTAATCATCGTGAGGAAAGCAAGATATAACACCAGCCATCGCACTGTCTTCACATCATTTCCCTCCTTGCTATCTGAGATGGTCTACCTACTGAACAAGTTGTAAATGGTTTAGCTCCATCATATGAAGCGGTTATCCATTTATGTGCATATGCCTTAACCAAAAACAAAAAATTTGAAACATATATCCACTTGAGCATTTTGCAACAATCCCAAGAGCGATTGCAAATCAGCAATATATAGATCGAAACGGTTTAGTTCGTCTATATATTGTACCTTCGAGCGTTGGAAATCGAATTATGCAAAATGCTGACTTAAAAAGCACGTGCGTCTCTTGCATGAAGATCACACGTGCCTAAGCTCAGAGGTCGGATTACTACATCAACCGTTGTATTTCATCTTTCAGAATTTCGGATCGCGTACCGAAAATAACCTGTACCGTACCGCTGCCAAGCCTGATGACTCCCGACGCTCCGAGCTGCTTGAGAGCTTGGTCGTTAACCGTTTTGTCGTCTTTGACGACGAGACGCAGCCGTGTGATGCACGCATCGATGCTTTGGATATTGTCTGAACCGCCGAGATAGGTCAGCACCTTGACTGCATGACTGGACTGACTGTCAGATGCGGCACCCGCCTTTTCGCTGGGGACGGATTTGTTAGTGTCAGACAGGAGGCTGTCTTCTGCATCGTCTTCACGTCCAGGAGTTTTTAGGTTGAATTTGAGAATGATGAATCGGAACAGGAAGTAATATACGACGGCAAAAGCAAGCCCGACCAGGATCATTCGCAATGGGTGGGTGGAGAGCTTCATATTGACCAGATAGTCAATGAGTCCTGCAGAAAAAGAAAAGCCGAGTTTGACATCCAGTAGGTGCATGATCAGACCACTCAGACCTGTAAGCAGTGCATGGATGCCGTAAAGCAACGGTGCAACGAACATAAAGGAAAATTCGAGGGGCTCGGTAATTCCGGTCAGGAACGATGCCAGCGCAGAACCGATGAAGATGGAAGCGACCGCTTTACGTTTTTCCGGTTTGGCCGTATGAATAAACGCGAGGGCAGCCGCAGGCAGAGCGAACATCATAATGGGGAAGAAGCCGGACATAAACATTCCTGCCGATTTATCGCCTGCGAAGAAACGTGTCAGGTCACCATGAACGACCTCGCCTGCCGCATTGGTGTAGTCTCCAATCTGAAACCACGCGATAGAGTTTAGTACATGGTGCAGACCGAGCGGAATCAGCAGCCGATTAGCGATCATGAATACCATCGACCCGATTCCGCCAAAGCCGACAATCCAGTTGCCGAAGGCTGCAATCCCATCTTGTATTGGACTCCAGATCATACCAAGCAGAATGGCCAGAATCATGGTCGTGAAGGCCGTGACCATAGGGACGAAACGTTTGCCCGAGAAGAAACCGAGCCAATCCGGAAGCTGGATGTTGTGATATTTTTTGAACAAAAAAGCAGACCATCCGCCGATAAAAATACCACCCAGTACCCCCATATCCAGTTTGACGTCATCCGGGATATATGCAAATATGCCCGGTACTGCCGCCAAAATGCGGGTCAGCACCATGTAGGCAATGACTGCTGATAGTGCGGCTACAGCGTCCCCGGCCAGGCCAATAGCAACACCGATGGCAAAAATTAACGCCAGATTGCCGAAAATGGCACCCGCCCCCTCGTTCAGAAAAGGAGTGACATAATGATTCAGAAATCCGCCCACTTCGGGACCAAGCGGTATATCCGTTTCATAGTTAATCAGAGCCAATCCTTGTAAAATCCCTGCGGCGGGTAGTGTGGCTACTGGAAGCATTAACGACTTGCCAATTTTTTGAAGAAATTTCAGCATAACATTCTTCCCTTCTTCGTCGAGTTTGGGAGCGTCGTACCATCCTGAAATTCTTATTTTCGTCTATTTTTTTACATCATAAATCGGGAAATCTGACACGGTCAATGATTATTTTAGTACATAAGAAAACGTAAATCCGCAGTTGACATCGCTTACAAGCTTATATAATATCAAATTTAAGTTAATAATCGTGACGGAGACAAGAGAGCCACGCAGACATCCCATGCAAGAGCACAGGGGGCGGTTTGTGATGGCTTTTCTTTTTTTGTGCGCGGTGAAAGCGATTAAAAATCGGTTGATATATTGAGGAGGTAGGTTGTATGTCGCCATACGCAGCCGAATTCGTAGGGACAATGATCCTTATTGCTCTAGGTGGCGGAGTGTGCGCAGGGGTGTCCCTGAAAAAATCATTTGCCCACGGCTCTGGCTGGATTGTGATCGGATTCGGATGGGGGCTCGCGGTCGCCGTTGCGGTATATGCGGTTGGCCAGATCAGCGGAGCACATTTGAATCCGGCGGTGACGCTGGCGCTTGCATTTCAGGGTGCTTTTCCGTGGAGGGATGTTCCGGGCTATATTACAGCTCAGCTTCTTGGGGCCATGGCGGGTGCCGTGATCGTGGTTCTGCATTATTTACCCCACTGGAAAGAGACGGAGGACACAGCAACCAAACTCAGTGTATTTGCTACAGGACCGGCTATGGATCATCCGTTCGCCAACGTGCTTAGTGAAATGATCGGTACTTTCATCTTTGTTCTTGCTTTGCAGTCATTCGGTGCCAACTCCTTTACTGAGGGACTGAAACCACTTATTGTGGGTTTTCTGGTTGTCAGTATCGGCTTGTCCTTGGGTGGGACGACAGGTTATGCTATTAATCCGGCTAGAGATTTGGGCCCGCGTCTTGTGCACTGGTTGCTTCCGATTCCCGGTAAAGGCACATCTAACTGGAAATATGCCTGGGTGCCAATTGTAGGTCCGTTGCTGGGGGGCTCTTTCGGAGGGTTGTTTTACCAGACTGTATTTAAAGGGAATATGACTCCAGCTTTCTGGATTGTGTTGGGTATGATTGTAGTGGTACTCATGATTACCTTTCGTTTCAGCCGTACTTATAAAAGTGATAAAGCTAATAAAATAACAGCATAAAATGAGCGGATTACAGGGGGAGAGATCAACGATGGAAAAATATATTTTGTCACTGGATCAGGGAACGACAAGCTCAAGAGCGATTTTGTTTAACAGTAAAGGGGATGTGGTGTACTCGGCTCAGCGGGAGTTTCCGCAATACTTTCCTCATCCCGGCTGGGTAGAACAGAATGCGAATGAAATCTGGAGTTCCATTCTTGGGGTCATTGCATCCTGTTTATCCGAATCCGGTGTAAAAGCGAACCAAATTGCCGCTATCGGTATTACCAATCAGCGTGAATCGGTAGCCGTGTGGGACAAAAATACAGGACTTCCTGTGTATAACGTACTTGTATGGCAGTCGCGCCAAACCTCCGAGATCTGCGAAGAACTGAAGCAGCAAGGGCATCAGGAGCTATTCCACAGTAAAACAGGGCTGTTGATTGACCCGTATTTCTCAGGCACAAAAGTGAAGTGGATACTAGATCATGTAGAAGGTGCGCGGGAAAAGGCAGAGCGAGGCGACTTGCTGTTCGGTACGATTGATTCATGGCTGATCTGGAAGCTATCCGGCGGCAAGGCGCATGTGACCGACTATTCCAACGCAGCCAGAACACTGATGTATAACATTTATGAGCTAAAGTGGGACGAAGAACTGCTGGACATTCTCGGTGTGCCAAAAAACATGCTGCCTGAGGTACGACCTTCTTCCGAGGTATATGCGCATACGGTGGATTATCATTTCTTTGGTCAAAATATACCGATTGCAGGCGTAGCGGGTGACCAGCAGGCGGCTCTATTTGGTCAGGCTTGTTACGAAAAAGGGATGATCAAGAATACTTACGGCACAGGTTGCTTCATGCTGATGAACACGGGCGATCAACCGGTGGAGTCCAAGCACGGACTTATTACGACCATCGCTTGGGGGCTGGAAGAAGGCAAGGTGCAATATGCGCTGGAGGGGAGTGTCTTTGTAGCGGGTTCGGCGATTCAGTGGCTTCGTGACGGTCTGCGCATGTTCCGTGAAGCCAAAGACAGTGAAGCCTATGCAGCCCGCGTTCCCTCTTCGGAAGGGGTGTATCTGGTACCAGCTTTTGTCGGCCTGGGCAGTCCATACTGGGATAGTGAGGTGCGTGGAGCGATGTTTGGCCTGACACGTGGCACCACGAAGGAGCATTTTATCCGCGCAACACTGGAGGCACTTGCTTACCAGACGAAGGATGTGCTTGCAGCGATGGAAATTGACTCCGGCATTGCCGTGAAGACGTTGCGGGTGGATGGAGGAGCCGTGCTGAACAATTTTCTGATGCAATTCCAGAGCGATATTCTAGATGCCACAGTAGAGCGGCCAGTGATCCATGAGACGACAGCACTGGGAGCCGCATGTCTGGCAGGTTTGGCGATTGGATATTGGAAGAGCATGGATGAACTGCGCAAGCGTGTGAGGGTGGAGCGATCTTTTGCCCCCGCTATGGATGGAGAAACGCGCAGCAGTTTGTATGAGGGCTGGAAAAAGGCCGTGAACGCGACGATGGCCTACAAGTAATAGCTTAAACGAAGGGTCTCTTCTGAACGATGCCCAGCTAATCAAAAAAGGGGCTGTCCAAAAGTAGATTTTGAACTGTAACCCTATTTGTGGATACACTCCCAAAAGGGATATTAAACTGCAATAAGTTGACTTCTGAATTGATCAGAAGTCAACTTTTTTAGGTCCATGTTGTTACTGATTAAAACCCGCAAGATGAACATTTTTTTCAAAGTGTCCATCTTGCGGGTCACAGTTCATGTAATACTGATGTGTTATTAGCCCAAATTACCGGGTACGGATTGGACACACGGCCAGTGGTAACCGCTGAGAGGCTGGTGTGTGTTAACCCTTGACCAGCGTATGGTTCCAATTTTGCCGGGCTCCGCAGGAGCTACGAATGACTAGTTCCGGCTCTACTTTAATACATTTCGTTTCCATTTGTTTATTCATCAGGTCAAACAGCACCATAGCGGCTAGACGGCCTATTTTTTGTTTGTCTTGTTTAACAGTGGTCAGTGGAGGGTCGGTATAACGACAGGCTTCTATATCATCACATCCCACCACAGCAATATCTTCGGGTACTTTCAAGCCGCTTTCCTTGAAAGCACGTATGGCACCAAAGGCAAGCAGGTCGGTAGCCGCAAAAATAGCCTTTGGTAAATTTCCTTGCTGTATCCACGCCTTCGCTATCTGGTATCCATCTTCCGCCGCGTAGTCCTTACCATACACTATCCATTCAGGTCTGACATCAAGACTAAACCGTTTTAGTGAAGTGATAAAGGCTTCTTCTCTCTCTTTAATAACCAAGGATGGGCGTTCAATGCCTATAAAACCCATATCGCGGTAGCCATTCATGTAAAAATGCTCAACAACCTTCATTGAGATCTTCTGATTGTCGGACATAATGTAGCAGGAACTGGCTCCGGTTAGTTCAATATCGACACCGATGCAGGGGATGGGGCTGGCGTCGAGATCAAAAACGCTCTTCTCCACTTCATCTCCAGCAATAATAATACACCCGTCCACTGAAAAATATTTCGAGCGAGCTAAATAGTCCTCTCCATTATCCAAAAATTTCTCATTCGAAAAAAACAACAAATCGTAACCGAGCAAGCCAATCTGTTTTTTGAAGACATTAATGATATCTACAAAAAAAGGATGGCTAAAATCGACATTCAGCTTGCCAGCGAATATAACGCCAACCAGATTTGATTTTTTGGTAGCAAGCGTTTTAGCCGAAGAGGAGGGTCTATAGCCTGTTTCCTCCATAATTTTAAGCACTCGCTGCCGGGTTTCCTCACTGATATCAGTGTAATTGTTTATGATTTTCGAAACTGTTGCCACCGAAACGCCTGCCATATTAGCTATTGTTTTTATATTCATGAAATCCTCCGTAACTAAACCGTTTTAGTTGAATTGACTTTACATTCAAATTTAATAATTACTCGTATTCTATGCTACCTCATAGATGAGAGTCAACAGTGCTATTTAGGATGTAGTTTAATGTATTATGGAAAAATAAGTTTAATTTAAAGGTAGTTTATGTTTTTTTTGATAATTCACAAATCTCTATTTACAAATACAGATCATCGTTACATAATGGTAAATGTGAATAGCGAAACTGCTTTCGTAAAATGCAAAAGCATTTATTCTAAGATTATTTGGGGGGATTCTGCAATGCTAAAAAAGAGTATTTCTTTACTTATTGTAACCGCTTTAATCGTGGTATTGGCCGCTTGCGGTAAAGGTAACGAAGCTGTACAGAACGGGGATAAAAAGATCACATTAAAGATTATTCATTGGCAACAGGAAAACATTAATAATTATATTAAGGAATTTAATAAAAAGTTTGAAGCGAAATATCCAGATGTTCAGGTAGAGTACACGACAGTTCCTGCCGACTCCACGTATGATCAATTGATGCAAACGCGCATGAACGCCGGTTCATCAGGTGATGCAGACATTATCCCTTTGAAATTCAGCTTTGTAGGCGCACCGCAGGAATGGTCTAAGGGAGCGGCTGATCCGATGTGGAAACAGTGGATTGATGGAGGATTAATTGCAGATCTTTCAGATCAAGCGTTTATGAAGAATTATAATCCTACGGATGTCAAAAATGCTATGACCTATAACAACAAGGTATACGGTGTGAATATGGGGAAAGTGGCTCTGACGGGTCTATTCTATAACAAGGAAATTTTTGAGAAGTATAACCTAGCCGTACCTACAACATGGGACGAACTGGTGAATGTCATGAAGGTGCTTAAGGAGAACGGCGTAGAGCCTCTTGGTTTTGGGGGTAAGGACGTATGGCCGATTAACCTCGCTGTTCAGGGGCTCCAAGCTTCCATCCACGATAATCAACTGGAATATATCAAAGGACTGTGGACAGGCAAGACGAAATTAACAGATGCTTCCCAGCTTGAGGTGCTGGAAAAAACGCAGATTCTAATGAATAACGCAATCAATGGATTCATGGGAATTGATTACGGAACCTTGCCAAGTTTGTTTGCAACAGGTCGTGTAGCTATGATCGCAGACGGTACATGGGATGCAGCTACCATCCAGACGGCAAATCCAAATCTGAAATTTGGTTATTTCCCGATTCCCGGCAGTAATGATCCCGCTAAAAATAAAAATCTTGCAGGCAAGTACGATATGACCTGGATGGTATTGGAAAAGTCACCAAACAAGGAATATGCGATCAAATGGCTTGAAATGCTCTCCGAAAAGCAGAACTATACGGATTTTGTGAACGCTGCGGGATTTTTACCAACACAGCCTGATGTGAAGTTGAGTAGTGCATTCATTAATGAAATCCAGCCTTCGCTGAAGGACTTCAAACTCTCTTGGGACCAGTTGTTCATCAACCGTAAAAATGTAGGACAGTACATCAAGGATGCCAGCGTACACGCAGAATTTCTGGCGCCTGCTGGTCCGTTGAAGACGCCTTTAGAGCTTGCGCAAAAATCTCAGGCGGATTGGGAAGCGGCGGCTCCTAAATAAATCAGTAAAATCTGCATCAACGCAATGATACATTTTACCCGTGTGTCGGGTCTGATTTCAAGGTTCCGGCACACGAATTATGATCTTGTCAGGTAGCTGTAAGCCTCCTGTAAATAATGAAAAAAAGGTGTGAGGCCCATGTATCCCTTCGGAAAGGGAGCTCCCCGGTTAATGCCGTATCTTTTACTGAGTATTCCGGTGCTGATATATTTAATTCTTGGTTTTGGACCTTCCATGGTAACGGTGTTATTTTCCTTTACGAATGCTACAGGGGTACCGGGACAAACGTGGAATTTTGTGGGGTTTGATAATTATATGACCTTTTTTAGCTCCTCTGACTCCGGGGATCGGATTGCTTCCATTGGTCGTTCCTTGTATTTTGCCGTAGCAGTGGTAATCATTCAAAATGCGGTGGGTCTGTTCATGGCCATCCTTATTAATAAGAAGCTCAAGGGTGATGTATTCTACCGCGCTGTATTTTTCCTGCCGGTTGTGCTGGGAGTGACCGTATCCGGTCTGATCTGGCAATTGATTGCCAATCCGCTGGGCGGTCCTGCGCAAACCATTATGAACTTTTTCGGAACAAGTTCCAATTTTTTCGGTGATTATAATATTGCATTTGAATTGATTATTTTTGTTCAAGTATGGATGTATATGGGCTATTCGATGACTATTTTTTTAGCGGGACTTCAATCTATTCCCAAAGATCTGTACGAAGCTGGATATATGGATGGAGCTTCCGGTTGGAAAGCCTTCAAAAATATTACCTTTCCTATGATTGCACCGTCCTTTACGGTCAACATGTTACTGTCCATTATCGGAGCACTCCAAACCTTCGACATCATCTATGTGCTGACAGGCGGTAAATTCAATACGACAACACTTGCATTTGATGTGTACGCAACAGCCTTTGGCTCGGGAACGTCTGATTATGGTCTTGCTTCCGCAGTAGCTATGATACAGTTTCTGTTCGTATTTACGGTGTCCATGATTGCTTTATATTACTTGCGTAGAAGAGAGGTGGAAATGTAATGAGCAGCACTAAAGGAACCAAAATGCTGAGCTACATCATCGTACTGCTCATGCTTTCATTATATTTATTTCCACTTTTTTATCTCTTTAATGTGTCAATGAAGACCCAAAGTGAATATCTGATTGATCCTGTGGCTCTGGCCAAGGGCTTTCGGTTCGAGAATTTCATGGATGCATGGGAAAAAGGTAATTTTTCTCAATATATGTGGAACAGTATTTTGTATACGGGCGTATCTACCCTATTGACGTTGGTGTTATCCGTGTTTGCTGCTTTTCCGCTGGCGCGAGGATACGTTAAGTTCAGTAACTTCTTTTACGTATTTTTTCTAATCTCCATGTATCTGCCTAACCCGCTGATTCCACAATTTGCGCTTATTAATAGCATGGGACTGTACAACACACAACTTGGTTTTATTTTGCTGAAAACGACGGGAACAGGAATTGCGTTCCTGATGTTTGTTGGATATATAAAATCTGTTTCACGCGAACTGGATGAAGCGGCTGCAATGGACGGAGCTGGATATGTGCGCTATTTGTTTACGATTTTGGTGCCACTGATGAAGCCGGTGTTGGCAACAGGCGTCATTTTGACTGCTATCGGAGTGTGGAACGATATCATAGGCCCTACTATTTATTTGTCTGATCCCGCGTATCAGCCGGTAACCAAGGGATTGTTCTCCTTCTACGGGCAATACATGAACAACTGGCCACTGCTGGCCTGCGGTATTCTGATTGTTACGCTTCCGCTTGTTATTCTGTACATTTTCCTCCAGCGTTTTATCGTCAGCGGAGCGATGGCAGGAGCCATTAAGTCTTAATTGATGAAAGGATGACATCGAATATGAATGATAAAAGTTTTGTATTTCCAACCTCCTTCGTATGGGGGACCTCGACCTCTGCGTATCAAATTGAGGGGGGCATGGCTGAGGAAGGAAAGACGCCTTCCATTTGGGATACCTTCTGTCAAATACCAGGGAAGGTGATAGGCGGTGACCACGGAGATATAGCCTGCGATCACTTTCACCGCTTCAAGGAAGACGTGCAACTGATGAAGCAGCTAGGTTTTTTACATTACCGTTTTTCTGTGGCCTGGCCTCGTATTATTCCTGCAGAGGGTGTGGTTAACGAACAGGGGTTACTCTTCTACGAAAACTTGCTGGATGAGATTGAGGCGGCCGGGCTGATTCCGATGCTGACGCTATATCACTGGGATCTACCGCAGTGGATCGAGGACAAGGGTGGCTGGACGAACCGTGAGACTACTGAGCATTTTAAAATTTATGCCTCTTTACTAATGGATCGGTTTGGACAACGCGTAAACTGTTGGAACACGATGAACGAGCCTTATTGTGCCTCTATCCTGGGCTATGGTACAGGTGAACATGCTCCCGGCCATGAGAACTGGAACGAAGCCCTTACTGCCGCTCACCATGTCCTGTTGTGTCATGGCATTGCCATCAATTTGCACAAGGAAAAGGGCTTGATGGGCAGTATTGGTATTACGCTGAACATGGAACATGTGGATGCAGCTTCCGAACGGCCTGAGGACGTAGCAGCTTCCATTCGACGTGATGGTTTCATTAACCGCTGGTTTGCCGAGCCATTGTTTAACGGGCAGTACCCTGAAGATATGGTGAAGTGGTATGGGGAACACTTGAACGGGTTGGATTTTATACAGCCGGGTGATATGGAGCTGATGAAGCAACCAGGAGATTTTCTGGGGATCAACTACTACTCCCGTAGCGTCATTCGCGCGGCTACGGATGATTCTTTTCTTCAATTGGAGCAAGTTCGTATAGAGGAACCAGTAACAGATATGGGCTGGGAGATTCATCCTGAATCCTTGTATAAGCTGCTGACTCGGATTCAAAAGGATTTTACCAAAGGCTTACCGATTATAATAACGGAAAACGGAGCCGCAATGAAGGATGAATTGGTAAATGGAAGGATCGAGGATACGGGGCGTCAGCGCTATATTGAGGAGCATCTGAAGGCATGCCATCGCTTTATCGGGGAGGGTGGGCAGCTCAAAGGCTATTTTGTCTGGTCATTCCTTGATAACTTTGAATGGGCTTGGGGCTACAGCAAGCGCTTTGGTATCGTACATATCAATTACGAAACGCTGGAACGGACCCCCAAACAAAGTGCGCTATGGTTCAAGCAAGTGATGGCGAGTAACGGGTTTTAACAGAAAAGGGGTATACGATGCAAAAGTATTATTTTGACGATCAAGGGCGTTTTGTGATTGAAAATTATGCGCAAGCCAAACCCTTTTCCAGTTTTTTACCTGGTATTGCCGGTGTTCAGGGGATTCCGATGTGGGCCTATTATGTTAACCGTGGGCAGGGAATCGCAAGCTTTGGTGTGGAAGATAAAAATGGAGCCATTATGGAATTTTTTCCAGCCAACCGCAGCTACAGTCTTGTGCCGATACACGGTTTCCGAACGTTTTTAAAGGTGAAAAGGCAGGGAGAGTGGGACTATATCGAACCTTTCTCGGCTGTGCGTCCATTGGAACGTGAACGGCAAAAAATGTTGATTTCTCGTCACATGCTGGAGATTCACAGCACAGACCCGGACACGGGGCTGGAGGTAAGAGTGCAATATTTCACAATTCCCAATGAAAGCCACGCTGCAATAGCGCGAAAGGTGGAGATCGTCAATCATTCCGAGGAGGAGCTAGAACTTGAGGTACTGGACGGTATGCCTGCCGTACTGCCTTTCGGCATTGACAATGCGGCGTATAAGGAGCTTGGACATACTCTGAAAAGCTGGATGGACGTATATAATCTGGAGCACCGTATTCCTTATTATAAGGTGCGTGGAAGTACAGCGGATACAAGTGAGGTTCATCAAATTGAAGCGGGCCATTTTATGTATAGCTTTGTGGAACAGGAGGGTGAGACAAGGCTATTGAGTCCGATTGTTGACCCGTCTATTATATTTGGTGAAAATACGTCCCTGACTTTCCCTGTTCACTTTATCCATACCTCTGTGGAAGAACTGGTTTCACAGCATCCTGTAACGACGAACAAAGTGCCATGCGGATTTAACGGGTATACAGCTCGGTTGGCGGCAGGTACAGCCGTAAACCACTGCACCGTCATCGGACATGTGAAAGCTATTCAAACTTTAAATGAACGTATTAGGGAAATAGCAACCATGCCGTATATCAAGCAGAAGGCCAAGGAAGCCGCAGCACTTACCGAGGGATTGACGGACCCTATGGCAACGCAGACGTCGATTCCGTTGTTTGACGAATACTGCCGCCAGAACTATCTGGACAACCTGCTGCGCGGTGGTTATCCCCTGTTGCTCGACAATGGCAAGGAACATCCCTTTGTGTATCATGTATATTCGCGCAAGCATGGGGACTTGGAAAGAGACTATAATTTCTTTAAGCTCCAGGCGGGATACTATTCTCAGGGGAATGGCAACTTTCGCGATGCCAATCAGAACCGGAGAAATGATGTTTGGTTTAATCCCGGTGTGGGAGATTTCAATATACGAATGTTCATGTGCCTGATTCAGCCGGACGGTTATAATCCTCTTGTCGTTAAGGGATGCAGCTTTCAAGTGCGGGAAGTCGAACCGTTGCTGGAACAGGTAGAGGCTATCGATCATCCTTCCATGCGTACATTCTTCCAATCGTCATACACGCCGGGAGAACTGATTCATCATATTATTCACTGTAATATAGGGCTTAAGCAAAGCATGGAGACGTTTATGATCGAAGCTCTCAAGCATTCGCAGCAATCCTATGAGGCTGATTTTGGTGAAGGCTACTGGATTGACCACTGGACTTATAACATGGATTTGATCGAAAGCTACCTAAATATTTTTCCAGACAAGTTGGAGGAACTGTTGCTCACCACCAGGGAGTATATGTATTATGACAGTCCAGCATGGGTTCAGCCGCGGCGAAATAAATACGTGCAGATGTCTGATGGGCGCATTCGCCAGCACGGGGCAGTTATAGAAAGCAAGGAGAAGGAAGCACAGCTTCGCGCAAGGGAGCGCGATGTCCATTGGGTGCGAACCAGATTGGGAAGCGGCGAGATTTACAAGTCCAATTTATATGAAAAGCTTCTGTCCTTGGTTGCTATTAAGCTGTCCACGCTCGACCCGGAGGGCTTGGGAATTGAGATGGAAGCGGGCAAGCCGGGGTGGAATGATTCCATGAACGGACTCCCGGGGCTGTTTGCTTCCGGTTTCAGTGAACTGTGTGAATTACAGCGAGTCGTCCGATTTTTAATTGGCGCACAGGAGAAGCTTTCGGGAGATTCTGTGTTGCGAGTGCCACATGAGGTCGCTGAGCTGATCGGGCAACTCCAATCCGCAGTTGAGGAGTACAATCTCGACTCTGATGAGACTGGGGCTGGAAATGGACGTAAGGATTATCAGTTTTGGTCACGGATTTCAGATGCCCGAGAGGCATACCGAGAGGCGGTTCGTTTTGGCTTTGAAGGAACAGAAACGCTATTATCGCTTAACAGTGTAGTGGTCTTTTTACATCAAGCTGAACGCAAGCTTCAACAAGGGATGGACAGGGCTCTGCTTATAGGAAAGGGGATATACCCAACCTTCTTTTTTTATGAAGCCAGAGAGTTTGAAGTACAGGACGATAAGAACGGGAGCAAGCTCGTAGATATACATTCCTTTGAACGCAAGGATATACCTTATTTTCTGGAAGGACCGACTCGGGCTATGAAGGTTATCGGTGACATTGCAGACGGAAGGAAGCTGTACCAACGAATCAGACATAGCGAGCTTTATGACGGGAAGCTGGGTATGTACAAGGTAAATGAAAGTCTGACGGGGCAGCCGTTTGAACTCGGTCGTTCCAGAGCCTTTACGCCGGGTTGGCTGGAAAACGAATCCATATTTATGCATATGGAATATAAATATTTATTGGAGTGTTTAAGATCGGGACTTTATTCTGAATTTTTCGCTGATATGAAAAAGGCGATGCCCCCTTTTATGGACCCTGAGATCTATGGAAGAAATACGTTGGAGAATAGTTCATTTATTTCTAGTAGCGCTAATCCGGACGCGAGTTTGCATGGAACGGGATATATTGCGAGACTGAGTGGATCTACGGCAGAATTTATTCATATGTGGATATGGATGATGACGGGCGGGAAACCGTTTGGCTATGATCATAGGGGCCTATCCTTGAAGCTGAAGCCTAAGCTACCGGGCTGGTTGTTTACAGATGCGGGTGAGTTGTCTTTCTGCTTTCTCGGAAGCTGTCAGGTGACTTATGTCAACGTGGAGCGCAAGGATACCTATTCGCCGGACAGCGAGGTGGCCAAGTATTTACTGTATTACGCCAGCGGCGAGAGAAAGACCATAAACAGATCAGTGTTGGAACAACAAGAGGCACAGGACGTGAGAAATGGGTTGGTTTCGCGTATTGAGGTGTACCTAGGGCTGTAGCTCTTATTTGCACTTTGTTTTGTGATCATAAAAGTGGCCGCCATTGCTGTAATATCAGCTTGGCGGCCTATTCCAATTCCATAAGCCTCCGGTATTGAAGCTGGAGTGATTACGCTCAAATATCCTGCAATTCTAGTATAACGGGACAGTGATCGCTGCCTGTAATATGGCAATCAATCTTCGCATCTGACAACAACGGGCGAAGTCTGTCCGAGACGAGAAAGTAGTCGATTCGCCAGCCGATATTCCGTTCTCTCACCTTCGGCATGTAGGACCACCAGGAATAAACATCCGTTCGGTCGGGATAAAAGTGTCTAAAAGTATCTATAAATCCAGCGCTCAGCAACTGCGACATTCTGTCACGTTCCTCAGGCGTAAATCCGGCATTTCCGTGGTTGGCTTTCGCATTTTTCAGGTCAATTTCCTGATGAGCCACGTTCAAATCGCCGCAAACAATGACAGGCTTCAACGTATCCAGCTGTTGCAGATAGCTGCGGAATCGGTCTTCCCATTCCAGTCTGTAAGGCAGTCTGGACAAATCCCGTTTGGTATTCGGTGTGTACACATTGACCAGATAGAACTTCTCAAATTCCAGAGTAATGGTTCTACCTTCCGGCTCTTCATTTTCTTCCAGGCCATAATGTACGGAAAGCGGTTTGATTTTGGTGAAAATAGCGGTGCCGGAATATCCCTTTTTATCAGCATAATTCCAATACTGCGTGTATTCGTCCATGTTCTCCATGACAATTTGTCCCTCTTGAAGCTTGGTTTCCTGCACGCAAAATATATCGGCATCTGTTTCTTTTACATAGGTATAAAATCCTTTGGTCACACAAGCTCTTAAACCATTGACATTCCAAGATATGATTTTCATTTATTAATTCTCCCTTGCCGTACCAAACATGTAAGCATACTGCTTTATTTCTGTGGCACTTCGTCAGTTCATGCTCGTCGGAAAATATTTAACATTAGATGATAGCATTCTCAGCGTTTTTTTGAAGTGGATACGAACTTTTCTACATTAGAATAGAATATATATTTTTGTGCGGGGGTTGTGAAACGAAAAAAAGCTCCCTTACGGAAGCTTCTCACGATAACGTCCCAGGAGGGATTCGAACCCCCGACCGACGGCTTAGAAGGCCGTTGCTCTATCCAGCTGAGCTACTGGGACATAAAATTCAAGCGAACATTAATATATCACATGGATAAAAAAGATTCAAGCTTTATTTCGCATATATCCGGAATTCAGGCTTTCTTTAGCATAAAAATCAAAGTAGCTATCGTTTTTTTTGCCTCATAAAAGGGTATGTTAGAATACAGGTGAATATGTGGAAGACGAGAGGTTGGACTTCGGCCGCTGTTTCTCATATAATCTACAAATACTTTAGCTTGCGGTGGAGAGGGGGTGCCTTGAATAAAGGACTCCAAGGTGACGACAAAAGAAAATAATATTGTTTTGTTTCCGAAGACACTGGATTACTATCAAATTCAACTCACTGTAATGCTTGAAAACGAACGTTACGGAGAGGCGATGGCGATGCTGCGTTTTTTGATGCAATGTCAGGGACAGGAACAGAAGCAATACGAAGAGTGGGATGCCCTTTTACAATGGCTGGAAGCCGCGTTTCCACAATATGCTGACAGAGGGGCGGAAACGGACGCTGCGGAAGAAGATGAGGTCAGTGAAGCAGAGCTGGCCCGCCGAAATGCGCGCTTCAAGCAGGAGCAGGATGCAGGCTACGGCAACAAGTTGCTACGTATGGCTATGGATGAACCGTTGTCGGAACAGACGATTTTAGCGCTGGAACAACTGTCTTATCTGGATCTGCCGGAAATCGACGATGCACTGCTTAACTGGATTAAGGAACGGGAAATCCACCCTCTGCTTCAATTCCGTGTTTTGCAGACACTACGACGACGCGGAATGGAAGGGACGATCGAAATCAGCCGGGGAGATGAGAAGGCAGAAATCGAGATTGAGTCTATTCCGTTGCGGCCGGATGAATTTCCTGAACCGATTATGCGTATTCTGGAGCGGGTGGCCGATCAGACTGAAGTGCATGAGCCTACGCTGTTCTATTTTGCGCAGGAGCTATGGTCGCAGTTTGTGATGGCGGTGTACGGTACGAAAGATTACAGGTCAATGCTGGTGGAGGAGGACGGGATGCCGGATATTTGGGCGGCAGCACTCCATCAGACGGTATCGGAGAGTCTGAGCGGCAACAAGGATGAGGAAGAAACCCGTGCTATATATGGCATTACCGATGCGTTGCGCTTCCGTTTTGAGCAGGTATATCGGTCGATGCGTCTATTCGTAGCGGCGGGAATGAACACTCCATAACGGCCGGAAACGGTTACTTGTGAAGCATTCAAGGGGCTGCCCTTGAAAAAGATAGTAATGTTAGATATACTATAGTGGTTATTTTGTGTGCGTTGATCGTATGAAAACTAAGTGAAGATTTTGTTGGAGGGGAAAGCATAAAATGAAAGCAACTTGGGAGAAAATAGAGAAGAACCTTGGGGTTCTTGAAGTTGAGGTTGACGCGGATCGTGTAGCCGCTGCACTCGACAAAGCTTTTAATAAAGTGGCTAAACAAGTAAGTGTACCAGGATTCCGTAAAGGTAAAGTACCACGTCCTATTTTTGAAAAGCGTTATGGTATTGAAAGCTTGTATCAGGATGCAATTGACTTCCTGCTGCCAGAAGCCTACAGCCAAGCTGTAGAAAAAACGGATATTTTCCCGGTAGACAGCCCTGACGTTGAAATTGATCAATTCGCTAAAGGCGAATCTTTCAAATTCAAAGCCAAGGTTACTGTTAAGCCTGAAGTGACTTTGGGTGAGTACAAAGGTGTAGAAGTGCCTGTAAGCAAACTCGAAGTAACTGACGAAGAGCTGGCTCAAGAGCTGGAGCGTTTGCAACAACGTCATGCCGAGTTGGTTGTCGTTGATGAAGATGCTGCACAATCCGGCGATACGGCTATTATCGACTTTGACGGTTCTGTGGATGGCGTTCCATTCGAAGGCGGACAAGCTGAGAAGTATTCTCTGGAGCTGGGCTCCAATACGTTCATTCCTGGCTTTGAAGAGCAAGTGATCGGTTTGCACACAGGCGATTCCAAGGACGTTGAAGTAACGTTCCCTGAGAACTATCATTCGGCTGATCTCGCTGGCAAACAAGCAGTCTTCAAAGTGAAGGTTCATGAACTGAAACGCAAAGTTCTTCCTGAGCTGGATGATGAATTTGCTAAAGACGTAAGCGAATTTGATACACTGGCTGAATTCAAGGAAGACTTGAAAAAGCAACTGCTGGAGCGTAAGGAAAACGAAGCTAAAGCTGCCCGTGAGGGTGCAGTAGTTGAGAAAGTTGCTGAGAACGCAACAATCGACATTCCTGAAGCCATGATCAAAAGTGAACTGCAAAACATGGTTCGCGATTTCGACAACCGTCTGCGCAGCCAAGGCATGAATCTTGAAATGTTCCTCGGATTCTCCGGCCAAAGCCAGGAAGATCTGGAAGCGCAAATGAAAGTGGATGCTGAGAAGCGTGTACGCAACAACCTCGTGCTGGAGCAAGTGGCAAAAGCGGAAAACATCGAAGTTTCCGAAGCGGAAATTGATGAAGAGCTGAAAAACATGGCTGAAGCTTACAAACGTTCGGTTGAAGAAATTCGCGGTATTCTGGAAGGTAACGGCTCGTTCGCAAACCTGAAAGAAGAAATTTCACTGCGCAAAACGATCGCTTTGTTGTTGGAAAACAGCAAAGAAGTTGAAGCGCCAGCTGAAGCTGCCGAGTAATTCAAACGATAAAATATACGAGGTATGCCGAACAGGCTGCAACGTAGCAATTAGATAGGGATAAGGCACGTAGTGAAAGTTACGTGCCTTATTTTTAACTTGGGCAATCCATATTTTAGTCGTTTATGGAAAGTGCTGTGAGTTGCGCTTTATTGTTGTACATAAGTCACTGCTGTACATTTGCACATACATACGAAACATGGTTAAATATGAGAAGGTCTCGGCTAAGTACGTTGTACAACAGCCCGCACTGCATATATGAGCGGATGGAAATATGACACGAGACTCTGAACATGTTAAAATATTTTGTAAGGTGTTCCCGTTTCATGCTTGCTGCTTCCGTTTTAATGGGACTTAAGGAAGTGGATGAATACTGGTGTTCATTTTAATAAAGAAAAGAGGTTGGTCGTGATGAGTCTCGTCCCTATGGTTGTGGAACAAACGAATCGAGGAGAACGATCTTACGATATTTACTCGCGGTTGCTTAAGGATCGCATCATTTTCCTGAGTGGCCCGATTGATGACGATGTCGCCAATCTCGTCATTGCACAGCTATTGTTCCTTTCTGCGGAAGATCCGGAGAAGGATATTAATTTGTACATTAACTCGCCGGGCGGTTCTGTAACTGCGGGCATGGGTATATATGATACAATGCAATTCATTAAGCCGGATGTATCGACGATCTGTGTAGGCATGGCTGCAAGTATGGGCTCTTTGCTGCTCACAGCAGGTGCTCCAGGAAAGAGATTTGCGCTTACTAACAGCGAAGTCATGATCCATCAGCCGTTGGGTGGCATTCAGGGGCAAGCCTCCGATATGCTGATCCATGCGGACTGGATTCTCAAAACGCGTGCCAAGCTGAATCAAATCTATGTAGAGCGTACGGGTCAGCCCCTCGAAAAAATCGAACGTGATACTGACCGGGATTTCTTCATGGAAGCGGAAGAGGCAAAAGCATACGGTATCATTGACCAGGTGCTGTCTAGACCGATTAATCTGTAAAGGGGTGGCTCTATGTTTAAATTTAATGATGAAAAAGGACAACTGAAATGTTCCTTCTGCGGTAAATCTCAGGATCAGGTTCGCAAGCTAGTTGCCGGACCAGGCGTATATATATGTGACGAATGCATTGAGTTGTGCACGGAAATCGTGGAAGAGGAACTGGGTCATGAGGAAGAAGTAGATCTGAAAGACATTCCGAAACCAATGCAAATCCGTGACATTCTCGATCAATATGTAATTGGTCAGGATCAAGCGAAAAAGTCATTGTCCGTAGCGGTGTATAACCACTACAAACGTATTAATACGCAAAACAAAATTGATGATGTGGAACTGCAAAAAAGTAACATCTTGATGCTCGGACCTACAGGTTCAGGTAAAACGTTGCTTGCGCAAACCATGGCTAAAATTTTGAACGTTCCTTTTGCCATCGCAGATGCTACTTCCCTTACGGAAGCGGGTTATGTGGGCGAAGACGTTGAAAACATTTTGCTGAAATTGATTCAAGCTGCCGATTATGATGTGGAAAAAGCTGAACGTGGCATTATCTACATCGACGAAATTGATAAAGTAGCCCGCAAATCCGAAAACCCATCCATTACACGTGATGTATCGGGTGAAGGTGTACAGCAGGCATTGCTTAAAATTTTGGAAGGCACGGTTGCTTCTGTACCTCCACAAGGTGGTCGTAAGCATCCTCATCAAGAGTTCATTCAAATTGATACGACGAACATCCTGTTCATTTGCGGCGGTGCCTTTGACGGTCTGGAGCAAATGATCAAACGTCGTGTTGGCAAGAAAGTCATCGGTTTTAATGCGACTACAGATCAAAAGGATTTGAAACCGGGTGAATATACTTCTATGGTATTGCCTGAGGATCTTTTGAAATTCGGTCTGATTCCGGAGTTTGTAGGACGTTTGCCGGTTATTTCTACGCTGGAGCCGCTTGATGAGAATACGTTGGTTCGTATTTTGTCTGAGCCGAAAAATGCGTTAGTCAAGCAGTATCAGAAGATGCTTGAACTGGATAATGTTACTTTGGAGTTTAAGCAAGATGCTCTGGAAGCCATTGCCCGTGAAGCCATCAAGCGTAACACGGGTGCCCGTGGTCTTCGTGCGATCATTGAAGGCATTATGCTGGATGTGATGTATGAGGTTCCTTCCCGTGATGATATCACGACTTGCGTCATCAATGAGCAGGTTGTAAAAGATAAAATCGCACCGGAACTCGGTGGTACAGATAAGGATAAAAAACAAGAAGAGAGCGCCTAAGGATTGATACTTCGCGATCTCTAAAACATGAGAAGCCGGATCTCCACTTCACTAAACCCATATGAGGTTTTATGGGGTGGAGGTTTGGTGTTAATGGGAGAGAAAAGTACATGTTCTTAAGACAAGACACGCGTCCCGTTAAAGTCGGGAACCTGACGATTGGCGGCAGCAATGAAGTCATCATCCAAAGCATGTGTACGACCAAAACAGCAGATGTGGAAGCTACCGTCGCTGAAATTCTCCGTTTGGAAGAGGCTGGTTGCCAACTTGTACGGGTCACCGTCAACAATGAGGAAGCTGCTGCAGCCATTAAGGAAATCAAAAAACAGATCCATATTCCGCTCGTAGCGGATATTCACTTTAACCACAAGCTGGCCTTGCTGGCGATTGAAAACGGAATTGACAAGGTTCGTATCAATCCCGGGAACATTGGTCGTCGTGAAAAAGTGGAAGCTGTCGTTAAGGCATGCAAGGAAAAGGGAATTCCGATTCGGATTGGTGTGAATGCCGGGTCATTGGAACAGCATTTGCTGGATAAGTACGGCTATCCTACGCCGGAAGCGATGGTAGAAAGCGCACTGTATCATATCGGTATACTGGAAGAGCTTGATTTTCACGATATTATCGTGTCGCTGAAAGCATCTGATGTGCCTATGGCGATTGCTGCTTATACGAAGGCAGCCGAAATCATCAAATATCCGCTACACTTGGGTATTACCGAAGCGGGTACCCTCTTTACCGGAACCGTTAAGAGTGCAGCGGGAATGGGTGCCTTGCTGGCAGCGGGCATTGGCTCGACCATGCGTATTTCGCTGAGTGCCGATCCAGTTGAAGAAGTGAAGGTTGCGCGGGAACTGCTCAAAACCTTTGGGCTGATCACGAATGCTGCGACTTTGATTTCCTGTCCGACTTGTGGACGTCTGGATATTGATCTGTTCTCTATCGCCAACGAAGTCGAAGACTATATTGCGAAACTCAAGGTGCCGATTAAAGTGTCGGTATTGGGTTGCGCGGTGAACGGTCCGGGGGAAGCAAAGGAAGCCGATATCGGTATTGCCGGAGCGCGTGGGGAAGGACTTCTGTTCCGTTACGGAAAAATGATTCGCAAAGTTCCCGAGGCTGACATGGTTGACGAATTGAAAAAAGAAATTGACATCATCGTCAAGGCGTATGAAGAGACGGGTAAAATTCCGGGTCGCGAGGAACGTCATACAGCCGAGAAGGTATAGGCAAAATCGATTCCCATAAAGAGGCATAATCATATTCTATTGCCATCATTTAAACGCCGTGGAGGGCAGCTCTGCTACAGAACTGTTCTTCACGGTGTTTTTGTATTTTCTCTCTGATCTTTTGGAAGACTGCCGTTTAGCTATTGGGGAAAAGGAAATACTGTTTTTCATAGACGGCATTTTAGCGGCATTTTTCAAAATGCTGAGATGAGAAACGGAGGAAATACGATGGACTTTACTATGATTTTGTTGTTGGTGCAAATGTTTTTTGGGATTGTCATCGGTCTGTATTTCTGGAATCTTTTGCGGAGTCAGAAGACGAACCGCAGCGCAGTGGACAGGGAATCCCGCAAGGAACTGGATAAACTGCGCAAACTGCGTTCCATTTCATTAACCAAACCGCTGGCTGAACGCACTCGTCCCGCCACATTACAGGATATTGTCGGTCAGAAGGACGGACTGCGTGCGCTCAAGGCAGCGTTATGCAGTGCGAACCCCCAGCATGTTATTATTTATGGCCCACCGGGAGTGGGCAAGACGGCTGCTGCACGCGTGGTGCTGGAAGAGGCTAAGAAAAACCTGTCCTCCCCGTTCAAGGGAGACGCCAAATTCACGGAGATTGATGCGACGACTGCCCGTTTTGACGAGCGGGGTATTGCAGACCCGTTGATTGGTTCGGTGCATGATCCGATTTATCAGGGTGCTGGAGCGATGGGGGTGGCGGGTATTCCGCAGCCCAAGCCCGGAGCTGTAACGAAGGCACATGGTGGCATGCTGTTCATTGATGAAATTGGCGAGCTGCACCCTACACAGATGAATAAGTTGTTGAAAGTATTGGAGGATCGTAAAGTACTTTTGGAGAGCGCGTACTACAACTCGGAAGATTCGAATACTCCTGCTTATATCCATGATATTTTCCAAAACGGTTTGCCTGCCGATTTCCGTTTGGTAGGTGCGACGACCCGTTCGCCGCATGAACTGCCGCCTGCCATTCGTTCCCGGTGCATGGAAATTTATTTTCGTGCTCTCCAGCCGCAGGAAATTGCTCGTATTGCTGAGGATGCGGTCCACAAGCTGGGCTTCGGTCCTTGCCCGGAGGCGGTTGAAGTTGTACAGCGCTACGCCACAAATGGCCGGGAAGCCGTCAATATGATTCAGCTTGCTGCCGGATTGGCACTTACGGAGAAACGGGAACGTCTAAACGCCTCGGATGTGGAATGGGTAGCAGGTAGCAGCCAAATTCAACCGCGTCCTGACCGGAAAATACCGGGTCTGCCACAAATCGGATTTGTTAACGGTTTGGCCGTATATGGCCCGAATATGGGCATGCTGCTGGAGATTGAGGTTACAGCAGTTCCGGTTCCTGCGGGAAAGGGAACCTATAATATTACGGGTGTAGTTGATGAGGAAGAGATTGGCGGTGGCTCCCGTACGCTACGGCGTAAAAGTATGGCCAAAGGCTCTGTGGAAAATGTGTTGACCGTTTTGCGTACACTCGGTTTATCGCCGTCGAATTACGATTTGCATATTAATTTCCCCGGAGGTACACCAGTAGATGGCCCGTCGGCAGGTATTGCGATGGCAACAGCTATTGCTTCTGCAATGCGGGGAATTCCGGTGGATCACGAAATTGCGATGACCGGAGAGGTTAGCATTCACGGGCGTATTAAACCGATTGGCGGCGTATTAGCCAAGGTTGAGGCTGCTTTTCAGGCAGGAGCTAAAAAGGTGATCATTCCGCAGGACAACTGGCAGTCTCTTTTTGACAGCATTGAAGGCTTGAAAGTCATTCCGGTGCAGTCGGTTACGGAAGTATTCCGGCACGTATTTGGAGATCAATTGACGTCAGATTTACCTGTACACACGCCAATTGAGACTTTTCGCCCATCCCAATCTTCCCTGTTGCAGGCCGATGGGACGCATAACGGGACGATATCGGACACAGGATCTTGCTAATGAACTACCCTTTCATTGGTTTTTTCATAAAACATTTGATAAAATATGAAAGATAACAACGTGAAGGATTGTAAAATCCGGAACTTGAGAATCACTGGAGGTGCGAAAGCGATGGGACCCAACAAGACAAAAGGTCGTCGTTTTCCTTTGCTGCCTTTAAGAGGACTTCTGGTCTACCCGAGCATGGTTCTGCATCTCGATGTGGGCCGAGAAAAATCGGTCAAGGCTTTGGAAAAAGCGATGGTTGAAGATAATTTGATTCTCCTGTGTTCTCAATCAGAAGTGAATATTGAAGAACCCGCACAAGAGGATATTTTTCGAGTCGGCACGGTAGCCAAAGTGCGCCAGATGCTCAAGCTTCCCAACGGAACGATTCGGGTGCTGGTGGAAGGGCTGGAACGTGCCGAGATTATTCAATATACGGACAATGAGGAATATTACGAGGTACTGGCAAAGGAGCTGCATGAGGCAGAAAACGTGCATCCCGAGACGGATGCGCTCATGCGTACTGTTTTGACCCAGTTCGAGCATTATATCAACTTGTCCAAAAAGGTAACCCCCGAAACTCTCGCTGCGGTATCCGACATTGAGGAGCCCGGACGGCTGGCTGACGTGATTACAAGCCATCTGACGCTCAAAATTAAGGAAAAGCAGGATATTTTGGAGACGATCGACGTAACTCAACGTCTGGAGAAGCTTCTGGATATTTTGAATAACGAGCGTGAGGTACTGGAGCTGGAACGTAAAATTAGCCAGCGCGTGAAGAAACAGATGGAGAAAACGCAGAAGGAGTATTACCTGCGTGAGCAAATGAAGGCGATCCAGAAAGAGCTTGGCGAGAAGGAAGGTCGCGCAGGAGAAGTAGAAGAGCTGCGCAATCAGTTAAGTGAGCTGGAGCTGCCCGCTCATGTGAAGGAGAAGGTTGAGAAGGAAATCGACCGTCTGGAGAAGATGCCTGCAAGCTCTGCCGAGGGCGGGGTGATCCGTAATTACGTCGATTGGCTGTTAAGCTTGCCATGGAACAAGTTTACGGATGATGATCTGGATATCGTCAAGGCTGAAGAGATACTGAATGATGATCACTATGGACTGGATAAGCCAAAGGAACGGGTGCTGGAGTATCTGGCTGTACGCAAGCTGGTGAAGACCATTAAGGGGCCAATTCTGTGTCTCGTAGGTCCACCGGGGGTGGGCAAGACCTCACTGGCTCGTTCCATCGCGAAGTCCATGGGGAAAGAATTTGTCCGCATCTCCCTGGGCGGTGTGCGGGATGAAGCGGAAATTCGTGGTCATCGCCGGACTTATGTAGGCGCGATGCCAGGTCGCATCATTCAGGGAATGAAGACGGCTGGAACGTCTAATCCGGTCTTTTTGCTAGATGAGATTGATAAAATGGCTTCGGATTTTCGTGGTGATCCTTCGGCGGCACTGCTGGAGGTGCTTGATCCCGAACAGAACAATACGTTCAGTGACCATTTTGTCGAGCTGCCCTTTGACTTGTCCAATGTGATGTTCGTGACGACAGCCAATGCCGCGCATAATATTCCGCGTCCGCTGATGGACCGGATGGAGACATTGTACATTCCGGGTTACACCGAGCTGGAAAAGCTCGAAATCGCCAATCGTTATCTACTGCCCAAGCAGAAGAGAGAGCATGGTTTGGAAGAGGAGCAGCTGGACATCGGGGAGGATACGCTGCTGCGTGTCATCCGCGAATATACCCGTGAATCCGGCGTGCGGAATCTCGAACAGCAAATGGCTTCTCTGTGCCGCAAGGCTGCGAAGTCAGTGGTATCCGGCGGAGAAGGCCCGATTCGAATTACACCGGATAATCTGAAAGATTATTTAGGCGTCGCCAAATTCCGTTACGGTGTAGCGGAGCTGGAAGACCAGATTGGTACGGTTACAGGCTTGGCGTGGACAGAGGTCGGCGGTGAAACGCTGATGATTGAAGTGACGGTCGTACCCGGCAGCGGTAAGCTGATTCTTACAGGTAAGCTGGGAGACGTTATGAAGGAATCCGCGCAGGCCGCATTTAGCTACACTCGCTCCAAAGCGGTTGAGCTGGGCATTGCTACGGACTTTTATGAGAAAAATGATATTCATATCCACATTCCGGAGGGAGCGATTCCGAAGGATGGACCATCGGCGGGAATTACCATTGCTACAGCATTGATTTCAGCGCTGACCAACCGTCATGTATCCAAGGATGTGGCTATGACGGGGGAAATTACCCTGCGCGGCCGCGTGCTGCCGATTGGTGGATTAAAAGAGAAGTCGCTGGCAGCCCACCGGGCAGGCTATAAAAAAATTCTGCTTCCCAAGGATAATGAACGGGATTTAAAGGATATTCCCGACAGTATCAGGCAGGATGTTGAATTTGTTCCCGTTGCCCATATGGATCAGGTGCTAAAGCATGCTTTGGTTGAGCAGGCAAGGGTACATTAGAGAGGAATTAAGGACACGATGAAAGTAACAAAAGCAGAATTTATTATTAGCGCGGTTGGCCCCGATCAGTTCCCTGTGGACGCTTTGCCGGAGATTGCTCTGGCGGGGCGCTCCAATGTAGGGAAGTCGTCACTGATTAATCGGTTGATTAGCCGTAAAAACTTGGCGCGCACCAGTTCTACGCCGGGGAAAACACAGCAGCTCAATTATTACCGGATTAATGATGATCTCTATTTCGTCGATTTTCCGGGTTATGGCTACGCAAAGGTATCCAAAACGTCTCGCAAAGCCTGGGGACAAATGATTGAGTCGTATTTGCTGGAACGGGAGCCGCTCAAGCTGGTGCTTCAAATGGTCGATTTGCGCCATCCGCCGTCCAAGGATGATATTATGATGCATGACTGGCTGCGCCATCATGGGCTTCCGGTATGCGTTGTAGGCACGAAGGCAGATAAAATCCCTAAAACACGGCGGGAAAAGCATTATAAAGTAATCAAGCAGGAACTCGGAATACTTCCCGGGGGGTTGTTTATCCCCTTTTCATCTGAAGAAGGCATGGGTAAGGACGAGCTATGGTCGGTCATCTCCAGCTATATTGAGAATGACGAAGACGAGGAACAACCGGAAATCTAAGAAGAGGGCGTCCATGGAGAGCGTTCTATCGGAAAAGACATATGCGAAGAATAACCATGGATTTAATCCATGGTTATTTGCTTTAAAAATGGCTCAAACTATATCAACGGTACAGACGTATTGGATGTTCGAGTTTGCCATCCAATTTTCATAAACAATTCATAAAACAGCCGGAGGAGATTCGGACTTCTGTGATATAATTAACATAGTTTATGATAACAGTGGTTATTCTTATTACAGTTTAGGCAGGTGAATTTGCAATGCACATCGTCGTTGTTGGGTTGAATTATCGTACGGCGCCTGTGGAAGTCAGAGAGCGATTTACATTTGGAGAACAAGATTTGCCAAAAGCGCTGGAACAACTCAAACTCACCAAAAGTGTGTTGGAGGGCGTAATTGTCGCAACCTGCAATCGGACTGAAATTTATGTCGTGGTGGACCGCCTTCACATGTGCGGTTATTTTATACGCAGTTTTATGGAGCAATGGTTCGGCATTCCTCGCGATCAATTTACACAGCATCTATATATATATGAGGACGAGCAGGCCATCCGGCATTTGTTCCGTGTGACTTGTGGTTTGGATTCTATGGTAATCGGGGAAACACAAATTTTGGGACAGGTGAAGAACGCCTTTCTTCAGGCTCAATCCCAGAAAATTACGGCAACGTGGTTTAATATGCTGTTTAAGCAGGCCGTCACATTGGGCAAGCGTGCCCATTCGGAGACGTCCATTGGAGAAAGCGCCGTATCCGTCAGCTATGCAGCAGTTGAACTGGGCAAACGAATTTTTGGGATGTTTACCGATAAAAAAGTGCTGATTCTCGGCGCGGGTAAAATGAGCGAGCTTACCGTTAAGCATTTGTACAGCGGTGGAGCAGCCGAGGTCATTGTGGCGAACCGGACTTTATCCAGAGCGGAAGATTTGGCTTCCAAGTTTCATGGAACGCCGGTCACGATGGAGGAAGGTATGAATCGGTTGGCGGATGTGGACATTGTCATTAGCTCCACAGGTGCACAAGGATATATTCTGGATCGCGAGCGGGTTGAAGCTAGTATGAAACGTCGTCGGTCCCGTCCTTTATTTATGATTGATATTGCGGTTCCACGTGATTTGGACCCGGCTATTGGTGAATTGCAGAATGTTTTTCTCTACGATATTGATGATCTGGAAGGCATCGTGGAGAGCAATTTGGAAATGCGCCGTACTGAGGCTGCCAAAATTGAGCATATGATCGAAGGAGAACTTGGCGAGTTTTATCAATGGTTAAAAACGATGGGAGTGCGTCCGGTGATTCGTGCTTTACAGGAAAAAGCAGAGTCCGTGCATCAGGATACGCTCGAAAGCTTGTTCAACAAGCTTCCCGAGTTGGATGAACGACAACGCAAAGTGATTAGCCGCTTGACGAAGAGCATGCTGAACCAGATGATGCATGATCCGATCAATTCGGTGAAGGAACTGGCTGTCCAAAAGCAGGGGAATGAGGCGCTTGAACTGTTTAGCCACATTTTTGCTCTGGAGGATCGTTTGGAGGACGCCGCTCAGAAAGTAGATAAAAGCGATGCATCCGCGTTAATGAAACCGGAGGCCGGTATTCATGAAAAATCTGGTCAGGCCCAAGCCTCGCCAGCGTCGTTTGCGCCGGCTGGCCTGTAAAGGCGGGTGAGTGAACGTGGCTTTAAGCACGCTTATATATGATTCGATGATTTACGTTTTTGCCCTGAGCCTTCTGTTTGTATTCTCGGATGGCATTCGCCGTAATGCGAGTGCCAAACGGACAGGTACAGGGCTTCTTGCTGTCGTTCTTGTGCTCCAGCTTGTATATATGGGAATAAGAACCTGGAACGAAGGACATCTTCCTATTTTTGTAACCTACGATTTTTTATTTCTGTTTTCATTTATTTTGGTCCTGATTTCTTTAATTCTCTCACGCTATCAGCGGTCGGAATTTGCGGTATTGCTGCTTAACATTATTAGCTTTGCGGTTCTTGTGCTCAATAATATATGGATGGAGCCCACCGACAATCCACTTGGAAATTGGCATACGGTGCATGGGCTGCTTCTCATCCATATCGCTTTGGCTAATCTTGGCTTTGTAGCCATGACGGTAGCGGCTGTATTTTCGGGGCTCTATCTGTTTTTGCATCGTAAATTGAAAGTCAAGAAATGGAATGATACGATCCGGCGTCTGCCGAGTCTGGAAATGATGGATCGGTATACCCATATGGCGCTGTTGATTGGTACTCCTTTGCTTGGGGTCTCCATTGTAGTTGCCGTCATCTCTATTATTGCTGAAGAACGCTGGCGTCTGCTACTGGATACGAAAGTATTGATGACAGCGATAGCTCTATGCGTGTATATTGTATTTTTAGTGAGCAAAAGATTCAATCAGAAGTCGGGCCTTGTGATGGCGAAGTGGGCATTGGTGGGCTACACGCTATTAATTCTTAACTTTTTGCTGAATTCCTGGTCTGTATTTCATCAGTGGACAGGAGAGTGAATGGCCATTTGCAACATTTTGTGCCGATTTCGCTGAATTGTAAAAATAAGATCTGTTGTATTGTGGGCGGAGGAAGGATAGCGGAACGCAAGGTAAAGGGACTGATGGAAAGCGGGGCGTTCATTACCGTCATCAGTCCGAATATAACGCCGGATTTACAGGTTCTGGCTGATCATAAGCAGCTCCACTGGGTAAATCGCGTATACCGCGAGGGTGACCTCCAGGGGGCCTTTCTTGTATATGCGGCGACCGACCGGAGAGAAGTGAACAATACGGTTGCGCATGAGGCTGTGCAAAGGGGTATACTGGTAAATGTGGCGGACCGCTCGGAAGATGCGGACTTTATAACGCCGGGCATCATCCGACGGGGTAGGCTAACGATCAGCGTATCCACTTCAGGTGCGGGTCCGGCAGTTACATCCGAAATTACATCGGCATTGGATACGCTGTTTGGTAGCGAATACGAGCCGTATCTGGATTTCATGTACGATATGAGGCAGGCGATTAAACGTACCGTATCTTCCCCGCAGCAAAGGGCGAAACTGCTGAGACGTTTGGCGAGCAACGGAATTTTGGAGCAAATACGACGTCAGGAATTTACGGCATGGACGCAAGAAGAGATGGACATATGGATTGCGCAAAATCAGGAGGAATAGCATGCGAACAATTGTGGTAGGTAGCAGACAGAGCGCGCTTGCGCTAACTCAGACCGGGCATGTCATTGAGGATTTGAACGTGCTGTGCGCGGAGCATGGGCTGGATATGCAGTTTGTCGTAAAAAAAATATTGACCAAGGGCGACCGGATTTTGGATGTAACGTTGTCCAAGGTGGGTGGCAAAGGGCTGTTTGTCAAAGAAATTGAACAGGCCATGTTGGCAGGTGAAATTGATATGGCAGTACATAGTATGAAGGATATGCCGTCAGAATTGCCCGAAGGGCTGGTGAACGGCGCGGTACCGCGCCGGGAGGACCCGCGGGATTGTTTCGTTACTCTGGGGTCCAAGAGCTTGGACGACCTGCCGCAAGGGGCAAAGGTCGGTACGAGCAGCCTGCGCAGAGCCAGTCAAATCAAGTCATTACGACCTGATCTTCAATTGGAGCCTGTGCGCGGTAATATTGATTCCCGTCTGAAAAAGCTGGAGACTGAAGGTTTTGACGCCATCATTTTGGCGGCTGCAGGCTTGCACCGGATGGGCTGGAAAGACCGAATTACGTCCTATATACCAGAGGAAGACTGTTTGCCGGCAGTTGGGCAGGGAGCACTCGGTATTGAATGTCGCGCCAATGATGAAGAGCTACTCGCATTGCTGCATCTATACAACGACCGGGATACCTCGGCTACGGTTGCGGCAGAACGAACCTTCCTTGGCGTGCTGAACGGGGGATGCCAGGTGCCGATCGGGGCCCACGCAGTCTGGGTTGATCAAGAGATCCGCCTCACGGGTATGGTAGGCTCGCCGGATGGCGAGGTTATTTTGAAGGAAACGCTCCAGGGAAATGATCCGCAAAAGCTGGGAGAAGCGGTGGCGGCTAGCTTGATCGCCAAAGGAGCGGAACAGATTCTGGCGCAGGTGAGGGGATGATGGAATGGCGGGAAAGGTATATTTAGTAGGTGCAGGACCCGGAGACGCAAGACTGATTACGGTCAAGGGCTGGGAATGCATTCGACTGGGTGATGTGATTGTCTATGACAGACTGGCAAGCCCTCGACTTTTAGGTTTGATGAAGCCAGGTGCTCAGAAAATATATGTCGGCAAGCTGCCGGATCGTCACACCATGAAGCAAGAGGAAATCAATCAGTTGCTGGTGGATCTGGCTCTGGAAGGAAAAACAGTCGTCCGGCTCAAAGGCGGGGACCCCACCATTTTTGGGCGGGTCGGCGAAGAAGCCGGACTGCTGCGCAAACACGGTATTTCCTATGAGATCGTACCCGGCATTACATCAGCGATCAGTGTACCTGCCTATGCGGGCATTCCGGTCACACACCGGGATATAGCCTCATCGCTGTCTATCATTACGGGTCATGAAAGTCCAGACAAGCTCGATAAGAGTATTCATTGGGATAAAGTAACGAACGCAACGGGCACACTGATCTTTATGATGGGTGTGGCGAAGATCGGCTATATTAGTGAGCAACTGATGAAGCACGGCAAGCCGCCTAGCACACCCGTTGCTTTGATCCGTTGGGGAACCCGTGCGGAGCAGGATACACTGGTGGGTACGCTGGCAGATATTGAGGCCAAGGTGAAAGCCGCGAATTTTCAGCCTCCCGCCGTCATCGTCGTCGGAGAAGTGGTTAATCAGCGTGAACAGTTAAAATGGGCTGAGGATATGCCTTTGTTCGGCAAGCGGATTTTGGTTACACGTGCGCGCGCACAGGCCAGCAGTCTGGTTCATCGGATTGAAGAGCTTGGCGGCGAGCCTTATGAATTTCCCGTCATCCAAACGGTTGTCCCTACGGACGAGCCAACGAAACGACAAATTACTGAGGCGTTTGCACGATTGCCTGAATACGACTGGGTGTTTTTTACCAGCGTTAACGGAGTGGAATACTTTTTCACTCATCTGAAGGAACAAGGCAAGGATGTTCGTTCGCTATTTAAGGCGCGTATTGCCGCAGTCGGACCGGCTACAGCGGCGGCACTTCGCACGCACGGAATTGAAGCGGAGCAGATCGAAGGTCCTTTTCAGGCAGAGGGCTTACTCGAAGCGTTTGAGCAGGATTTGCAGGCAGGTCAGAACGTATTTCTGCCAAGAGGAGATCTTGCCCGGACCTGGCTGCCGGAGAAGCTGAGAGAGCTGGGACTTGAGGTGACTGAGGCCGATTTGTATCGAACCATGCTGGCCGCAAACGCACAGGATGATGAACTGCTCAAGCTGCTTGAGGAACGTGCCATCCATGCGATTACTTTTACCAGTTCCTCAACAGTCACCTTTTTTCTGGAAGCACTCAGGCAGATGGGAGTCGAAGATCCGCTATCGCTGCTGGAGGGAGTGACGATCGCTGTGATTGGCCCTCTCACTGGAGAAACAGCGACCCAGGCGGGCCTGACCGTCAGTTTCATGGCGGAAAAGGCAACTATTGAAAGTCTGATCCAATCGCTATGTGACTGGAAACAATCGAATGCTGTGACATCATAATTTTATTTTACCAAATGAATGTAAAAAAACTGGAGGTTTGCAATCATGAGTGTTCCTTTTACCAGACATCGCCGTTTGCGTCAATCTGCTGCCATCCGTAGCATGGTGCGTGAGACGGTATTGAATCCGGCTGATTTTATCCAGCCGATCTACGTAACATTCGGTACAGGAGTGAAGCAGGAAATTAGCTCCATGCCCGGTGTGTACCGCTTTTCTCTGGACCAATTGGAAGAAGAACTGAAAGAAATTAGTGAGCTTGGCATTCCTGCCGTGCTCCTGTTTGGCATTCCGGAGACGAAGGATAGCTTGGGGACTTCGGCTTTTGTGGACGATGGTATTGTTCAGGAAGCTACACGTCTGATCAAGTCGCGTTATCCCGAGCTGCTGGTTGTGGCTGACACTTGTTTGTGCGAGTTTACGGATCATGGGCACTGCGGCATGGTCCACATGCATGAGCATGATGGTGAGGTATGTGGTGAAGTGCTGAATGACGAATCTCTGGAGGTGCTGGTGCGTACAGCTGTTTCTCAAGCCAGAGCGGGCGCTGATATTATCGCGCCATCCAATATGATGGACGGTTTTGTGCAAGCGATTCGACAAGGGCTGGATGAGGAAGGCTTTTCGCATATTCCGATTATGTCGTATTCCGTCAAATATGCGTCTGCTTTTTACGGCCCTTTCCGGGAAGCCGCAGATTCTGCGCCGCAGTTTGGTGACCGCAAATCCTATCAGATGGACCCTGCTAATGCACGTGAAGCATTGCGAGAAGCAGAATCCGACGTGCTGGAAGGTGCGGACATGCTGATGGTGAAGCCATCCCTTTCCTATCTGGACGTGATGCGTACAATTAAAGACCAGTTTGATTTGCCTCTGGTGGCTTACAACGTCAGCGGCGAATACGCGATGGTCAAGGCGGCAGCCCTCCAAGGCTGGATTGATGAAAAAGCGATGGTGCTGGAGATTTTGACAAGCATGAAGCGTGCGGGTGCAGATATGATTATTACCTATTCCGCCAAGGATGCGGCAAGATGGTTGAAGCAATAAGTGTATTTTTAGAAGACAGGAGTGGTCAGAATGATCAACGAACAACGAACGGTGCGCGAGGATGCGCGCTCTAAAGTAGCCTTTGATGAGGCAAAGCAATATATTCCGGGTGGCGTAAACAGTCCGGTTCGGGCTTTTAAAGCTGTTGGGATTACACCTGTATATATCGACCGTGGCGAAGGATCACGAGTATATGATATCGACGGTCAATCCTATATTGACTATGTTTGTTCATGGGGACCGCTTATTATGGGTCATGCACATCCTGAGGTTGTTAAGGCTCTACAGGCTGCAGTTGTCAAAGGAACCAGCTTCGGAGCGCCAACGTTGGCGGAAACCGAAATGGCGAAGCTCGTTTGTGAGCGTGTTCCTTCCGTGGATATCGTTCGTATGGTCAACTCGGGAACCGAGGCGACGATGAGCGCGATTCGACTTGCACGCGGATTTACGAGCCGCAGCAAAATCCTTAAATTTGAAGGTTCTTATCATGGTCATGCGGACAGCTTGCTGATTAAAGCAGGCTCTGGCGTGGCAACACTGGGTCTGCCCGATAGTCCGGGTGTACCCGAAGCCGTGGCCACACATACGATCACCGTTCCTTATAATGATTTGGCTTCTGTGAAACTGGCCTTTGAAAAATTTGGCGAGGAAATTGCCGCCATTATTGTCGAGCCGGTCGCTGGAAATATGGGAGTTGTACCGCCACAGCCTGGATTTTTGGAAGGTTTGCGTGAGGTAACCCGGCAGTATGGAAGCCTGCTGATTTTTGATGAAGTCATGACCGGATTTCGGGTAGGACTTCATTCAGCTCAAGGTCGCTTTGGTGTAACCCCGGATCTCACATGCCTGGGTAAAGTCATTGGCGGAGGTCTGCCTGTAGGTGCCTATGGCGGACGTCGCGATATTATGGAACAGATTGCACCTTCTGGTCCGATCTATCAGGCGGGTACGCTTAGCGGAAATCCGCTGGCTATGGCAGCAGGCTATTCGACGCTTAAATTGCTGACGCCAGAAGTATATGATCGACTGGAAGAACGGGCAGCACGGCTTCAGGCCGGATTTGAACGTAATGCACGTGAGCTGGGCATACCTGTCACGATCAACCGTGTAGGCTCCATGGTTTGTCCATTTTTCACGGAAGAGAAGGTTGTCGATTTTGATACAGCTAAAACAATTAATCAGGACCACTTTCGTCGTTACTTTACCGAATTGGTGAACGAGGGAGTTAGTGTGGCACCATCCCAATTTGAGGGCATGTTTGTGTCGGGCGTGCATACGGTGGAAGATATTGATGCTACCATTGAGGCCAACTATCGCGCGCTCAAACGTCTATGAGCTGGCAAGGCGGCTGGAAAAGAAGGGGACCGTGGCTGGAAGTCACACCGGGACGGGAAATCACAGAGGGTGAAAATCGCGCTGATGCTGTAGATCAGTGGTTGCTGAACCGTTTGGAGCTACCGGACAAGCTGTGGCGCAGACTGCGACACGAAAAGCAGATTGAACTTGTGGGGGACCGGCTGCGGCTGGCCCTTTTTCCCGTTACGGACCTTGGCGTGACCCCTCGCTGGTACGATTTGAAGGTGCTGTATGAGGATGATTTTTGCCTGGTCGCACACAAACCGGAGGGTATGGCGGTACATCCGGACGGAGCTGTAAAAGATGGCCCACTGACGTTGGATCATGCGGTCGCATCGTATTATGAGATGAATGGCATCCATGCGGCAGTACGGCATGTACATCGTTTGGATACGGATACGACAGGCCCGGTGCTGTATGCCAAAAATGAATTCGCGTTGCTCAAGCTGGACGAGCAGATGCGGGCCAAGGATATCGGTCGCCGTTATGTGGCTTTGGTACGGGGTGAAGTCCCTTCATCACTGCGGACGCTGGATTGGCCGATTGGCAAGGACAGGCATCACAAGCAGCGTCGCCGTGTTTCTCCGACCGGACAGAGCGCGGTTACCCATGTGGAACTTGGTGAAGTGTGGGGGAGCGGTCAAAAGGCGGTTAGCCTCGTATATTTAACACTGGAAACAGGCCGAACGCACCAGATTCGCGTTCATCTTAGCCATGCGGGCTATCCGTTATTGGGGGATGTATTATACGGGGGACGGGCTGCTGATTTTGGCAGGCAGGCGCTGCACGGAGAGCGTCTTACCTTCCGTCATCCGCTGAGCGGAGAAACGATTACTGTGGAAGATGCTTGGCCGGATGATTTTCAAAAGCTGCATAAACAGCTATAAAAGATGGCATGCCTTCTATTTTGGCGCATATACTTGAACCTAGAAACGGTTTGCAATATGGAGTTTCCGTGCGCCTGACAGGAGTCAGAGGATGTGCGGAGGCTGCCCAAAGGAGGATGCCATCCTTGAACAAACAACAGAATGATCAGCCGCAAGGCTTGCGTTTTGATATTTATGAACGCATTCATTTGACGGAGGAAGCTGCCGGGATTGCTGAGTTGGAGGAAATTGAGCTTCTGCCACGCATTCAGGTTGTAACCCACGGCGACCATGCCGCTTTGCGAGGGCATTTGCTGCTGGAGGGCGTATACCGCACACCTGAACAGGTAACGAACGAGCTTCATCATTTGATCCCTGTGGAAATTACGATTCCACTGAATCGGGTAGGAAGATTGGAAGACATCTCTGTTGAGATTGAGAATTTTGATGTGGACCTGCTGTCATTACGTAGTCTGAATATTACTGGTGTTCTCTCCCTGCACGGGGTGGAAAGCTCCCATGCGGAGGAGACAGCGGTTTGGCTGGATGAGGAATTTACGGTGGTGCACGCACCTGAACATCCCGCTCAACCCTTTTCCACGAATGGAGAGCAGCGTCAGGAAGAAACTTATGCCACCCAGGATTCTGTATTCAATCACACGACGGAGTCTGAATCTTCATACAGGGTACCGGCTCAGCAGGAGTACGCTTCCTGGGAACAGCCGTCACAGAAGTATGGGGAACAGAAGTCATCATCGGAACAGCAAGGTTATGAGCCTGCTGTAGACCCGAACCGGATCTATGAGCCTTGGGCGAGTAAAGCTGTTGAAGTTAGCACTTCCGGGATAAAGCATGAGCATGAGACACCGGAAGTATGGGGATTTCAGCAAGAGGAAGCATGGACGGGAAGTGACCCGAAAATATCCTCCACCGCTCCCGATGTGGTCTATGATCCTTTGCTTGCTGAACCGCATCATGTTACGGAGTCGGAGATCTATTTGGAGCCGCAGCTTGAAGCAGGTCAGGTGAATGATTTTAGACCTGAGACATTAGAGCAGGTGGACGGTGCGTTCCATGATACTGTTGCCGACGATAAGCCGGAGATGCGCGTGGCGTTGAACAGCAAAAAGAACGAAAAAGCAGACGAGCCGGACCCGGTGGTCTACTCATCTTTGCTCCAATCCAGTCGTTCAGTGAAGGAAGCGGAATACCAGCAGCAACTGGAGCAAGAACCGCAGGGCCAGGCGCAGGAAGCCGAAGAAGAGCGTGAGGATGCCAAGTGGAAAAACCTTTTTTTCCATACACAGGATGAAACGTCTTTCCGCAAGGTCCGACTATGCATCGTGCAGCGTGAAGATACGCTGGAAACCATCGCTGACCGCTACCAACTCAGCACACGGGAGCTTCAATTGTATAACAGGCTGGCAGAGCAACATGTGGAAGAAGGGCAGGTATTGTACATCCCTTAACCCGGTCATTGGAAAATGAGCAACGGGTGTTGACTATAGTCAATGGGAAATGTATGATGTGGTATAGCTATTGAAAGACTGAGATCGGGAAGAGTAGGCAGCAAGCCCTTCAGAGAGTGGAATTGCAGCGCTGTGAGGTTCCGCAGGAAGCTACTGGCCGAAGTCACCCGGGAGTCGTCTGTTCGAACGGTCCCTCATTTAATCCCAACGGAAGGTACGAGGTTCACGGTAGAATAAGGCCGGTCCGCAGCCGTTATCTGCATAAGTGTCACACCATGTGTAATGGATCAGTGGATACATACACTAGGGGTGAAACAAAGGTGGTACCGCGAGAGAACAGCCTTTCGTCCTTTGAGGATGAAGGGCTTTTTTTATTTGCCAATTGAAAAATCATGGAGGTATCCTGATATGTCAGAACAAGACAACAAGACAACCTTGGAAATGCCGACAACGTACGATCCAAAATCAACAGAGAAAAAATGGTACAAAACGTGGATGGAGAAGGGGTATTTCCGCGCTGGGCGACTTCCAGAGGCAGAACCTTTTACGATCGTTATTCCACCGCCGAATGTTACAGGCATGCTGCACATTGGACATGCTCTTGATTTTACTTTGCAGGACATTATTATTCGCACCAAGCGGATGCAGGGCTATGACGCATTGTGGCTGCCAGGAGCAGACCATGCGGGCATTGCCACCCAGACGAAGGTAGAGCAGAAGCTGCGTGAGGAAGGCTTGACGCGCTACGATCTGGGACGCGAGAAATTTTTGGAGAAGGTTTGGGAATGGAAGGATCTATACCTGGACAATATCCATAATCAATGGGAAAAAATGGGTTTCTCCCTCGACTATTCACGTGAACGTTTTACGCTGGATGACGGATTGTCTCAAGCTGTTCGCGAAGTATTCGTCAAGCTGTACAAGAAGGGCCTGATTTATCGCGGTAAACGCATCATTAACTGGGATCCTGCTGCACGTACGGCTTTGTCAGATATTGAAGTGGAATACAAAGAGGTAAACGGCAATCTGTATCACCTGCAATATCCGCTTCAAGATGGCAGCGGATTTATCACTGTAGCCACCACGCGTCCTGAAACCATGCTGGGCGATACAGCGGTAGCCGTACATCCTGAGGATGAACGTTACAAGCATATGATCGGCAAAACACTCGTACTTCCGATTATCGGACGAGAAATTCCGGTTATTGCGGACGACTACGTAGAAAAAGACTTCGGTAGCGGTGCGGTTAAGATTACACCTGCTCACGATCCGAATGACTTTGAAATGGGCCAACGTCACCAGTTGCCACAGATTACTGTTATGGATGAAACAGGTACGATGAATGCCGAAGCAGGCAAATATCAGGGCCTTGACCGCAGTGATTGCCGCAAGCAAATCGTCGCTGATCTGAAAGAGCAGGGCGTCCTGATCCGTATCGAGGAGCATGTGCATCAGGTGGGCCACAGCGAACGTACAGGTGCGGTTGTAGAGCCTTATCTGTCTACACAATGGTTCGTGGAAATGAAGCCTCTGGCAGCCAAAGCGATTGAAGTGCAGAAGGCTGGCAATGGCGTAAACTTTGTCCCGGATCGCTTTGAGCGTACTTATCTGCACTGGATTGAAAATGTGCGTGACTGGTGTATTTCCCGTCAATTGTGGTGGGGACATCGTATTCCTGCCTGGTACGATGAAGAAACCGGAGAAATTATTGTATCGGTGGAGGACCCTACAACCTTGCCTGAATATGCTGGCAGAAAGCTGAAACAGGATGAGGACGTGCTGGATACATGGTTCAGCTCTGGCTTGTGGCCGTTTTCGACACTGGGCTGGCCTGAGCAGACTGAGGACCTCAAACGCTACTACCCAACCAATGTCTTGGTTACAGGCTATGACATTATTTATTTCTGGGTGTCGCGGATGATTTTTACAGCCCTGGAGTTCACAGAGGAAATTCCGTTCAAGGATGTGTTGATGCACGGACTGGTTCGTGATGCGGATGGAAAGAAAATGTCCAAATCTCTCGGAAATGGTGTAGATCCGCTCGACGTAATCGACAAATACGGTACAGACGCCATGCGTTACATGGTTTCTACAGGCAGCACGCCTGGACAGGACCTTCGTTTCCGTTGGGAACGGGTAGAGCAGGCTCGTAACTTTGCCAATAAAATCTGGAATGCGTCACGCTTTGCGCTGATGAATCTGGAAGGGGTTACTGCGGCGGATATCGACATTACTGGTGACTTGAGCACAGTTGACCGCTGGATCCTGCATCGTTTGAACGAAACTTCACGCGATATCACGCGTCTAATAGATGCTTATGAATTTGGCGAGACAGGCCGCCTTCTGTATAACTTTATTTGGGATGACTTGTGCGACTGGTACATCGAGTTTGCGAAGCTTTCCCTGTATGGCGAAAACGCAGAGGCGAAAAAGAAAACACAGTCCGTACTGGCGTATGTGCTGGACCGGACACTGCGCATGATTCATCCGTTCATGCCGTTTATCTCCGAGGAAATATGGCAGCATCTTCCGCATGAAGGCGAAACGATTACACTGGCCGCTTGGCCTGTCTATGATCCGGCTTTCGAGGACAAGGATGCGGTAGCTGAAATGAATTTGCTGATCGACGTGATTCGCGCTGTGCGGAATATCCGCGCTGAAGTGAACGTGCCGATGAGTAAAAAGATCGAATTGCTCGTAAAACCCGGCGATCAAGCCGTTCTCGATATCATTAGCCGCAATGGGGAATATGTACGTCGATTCTGTAATACGTCTGAATTTGACGCGGGATTGGAGCTATCTGTTCCAGATAAAGCCATGACTTCTGTAGTCAGCGGAGCAGAGTTGTACCTGCCGTTAGCCGGCCTGCTTGATATTGCCCAGGAAATTAGCAGACTCGAAAAAGAGCTTCAGCATTTGAACAGTGAAGTGGAGCGCGTGGAGAAAAAGCTGTCCAACCAAGGCTTCGTGGCGAAGGCACCAGCCAAAGTCATCGAGGAAGAGAAGGCCAAGCAAGCCGATTATTCGGATAAGCGCGCCAAAGTTATCGCACGGATCGAAGAACTCAAGGGATAATTCCACTAACTATAAAATGACCTGAAGGTGAAGAGAATGTCAGATACGATCAGGGGCGGGGGAGTAGCTCCTTTACAAAGCTATGATGAAGCAGTTCAATGGATTAACGGTCTGATTCCGTTCGGAATCAGACCCGGACTGGAACGGATTGAGCAGTTAATGAGCATGTTGGGTGATCCGCAACGGCATCTTAAATTTGTGCATATTGCCGGAACCAATGGCAAGGGCTCGACTTGTGCTTTCTTAACCTCTGTCCTGCTGAAATGCGGTTATGATGTGGGGACCTTTACGTCTCCGTATATCACCCGGTTTACGAACCGATTCCAATTCAACGGGACGGATATTCCCGATGATACACTGGTCTTACTTGCCAATCGTTTGTATCCGTTGGTCAAGAAAATCGCGGTCAGTGATTTGGGATCACCCACGATGTTCGAGGTATCGACAGCGTTGGCTATTTTATATTATGCAACGGTGACTTTTCCAGATGTTGTGGTATGGGAGACGGGCCTCGGGGGAAGGATGGATGTAACTAATATCGTGAGTCCTATCGTTTCTGTCATTACGAATGTAGGCTATGACCATACGGATATTTTAGGGGATACACTTGAACAGATCGCAGGTGAAAAGGCTGGGATTATCAAGCCAGGCGTACCTGTTGTTAGCTGTGTATCTCAGCCAAAGGCTATTCAGGTTATACGGGAAACGGCGGCAAAGCAGGGAGCTACCTTGTATCTAGCAGGAGAACAGTTTACGTATGAACGGCTGAATGGGGACGAAACAGGACAGACTTTTTCGTTTGCGGGGCCCTTCCGACACATGGAAATCGGCATCACGTTGTTAGGCGAGCATCAATGTGCTAATGCGGCAGGAGCTTTGATGACACTTGAGGTGCTTCGTCAGTATATGGCTTTTGTGCTGGATGACGCTGAACTACTGGAGGGCTTTAGAGAAGCGGCCTGGGCAGGTCGTCTAGAACAGGTCAGCAGTTCGCCGCGAATTGTTATTGACGGTGCTCATAATCCAGAAGGGGCGCAGACGCTGGCAAAGAGTCTTCCCCAACTGTATTCGTACCGAAAAATGGTTTTAATGATGGGTATGCTGTCAAACAAGCATCATGAAGCATACTTGCAGCATATACTGCCACTAGTGGATACGCTTATCCTGACCGAGCCCGATTTCCGCCGCAAAATGAATGCCGCTGAACTGGCTCATCTCGTGGAGAAGCTGCGGCCGTCCCATGCCAAAACGGATTTGAAAATTATTGTAGAAGGTGACTGGAAAAAGGCTCTTCGCCTGCTTCAGTCACATACGGAAGCGGAGGATCTGGGGGTGGTGTCCGGAACACTGTATCTCATTGCGGATGTACGGGCTACCCTTATGTATCAAACCGATTCGGAAAAAGGTTGGTGAAATTTGTTGATTACTTCGGAACATGTTCATTTTATCGGTATCGGCGGTTACGGGATGAGCGCGATTGCTCGGGTCATGCTGGAGATGGGATATACCGTGACAGGCTCAGATGTGGCATCACAGGAGCTGACAGAAAAACTGGCGGCGAAAGGCGCAAAAATATACCTCGGGCACACGCCTGAGCACGTTACAGGGGCGGACATCGTCGTTTATTCGACGGCACTGTCCCGTGACAATGTGGAGCGGGTGGCAGCAGAGGAATTGAATATTCCGACCCTGCATCGTTCCCAGATGCTCGCAAGGTTGCTTAACGAGCGTAAGGGAGTAGCTGTTGCGGGAGCACATGGGAAAACGACAACCTCCTCGATGATCGCTCTGGTCATGGAGAGATGTAATGTCGATCCAACATACATTATTGGCGGCGAAATCACGAATTTGGGGACGAATGCCAAAGCAGGCAAAAGCGAGTTTGTCGTTGCCGAGGCAGATGAGAGTGATGGCTCTTTTCTGCAATATCATCCTTGGCAAGGTATCGTGACCAACATTGAAGCCGACCATTTGGAAAATTATGATGGCGACTTTAATCGTCTGAAAAGTGCCTATGTACAGTTCTTGAGTCAAATCCGGCCGGATGGCGCGGCTATCGTATGTGCTGATGATCAGAACGTACGGGAAATGCTGCCTCAGATTCAGACTCGAGTCATTACCTATGGAGTCGAGCATGAAGCAGATTATACGGCAACGGATATCCAGTTGGGTGACCGTCGATTAAGCTTTACCATGAACCGCAAAGGGACGGTGCTTGGAACCATCGAATTGTCTGTACCGGGTAAACATAATCTGTACAACGCTATGGCTAGTGTGATTTCTTGCTTGGAGGCAGGTATCCCATTTGAGCAAATTGCTGCGGCTATTGTGGAGTTTCACGGAGCAAAGCGTCGTTTTCAGGTGCTTGGCGAAAGCAATGACATTCTTGTTATTGATGATTATGCCCATCATCCAACAGAGATTGAGGCTACGATTAGTGCAGCTACAGTGACTGGAAAGCGTATTATTGCCGTGTTCCAGCCGCAACGCTACAGCCGTACTTTTTTCCTGCTGGATGCGTTTAGTCGTGCTTTCAGCGAGGCAAATGAAGTCATTATTACCGACATTTATTCTCCGGCGGGAGAAAAACAAATTGAAGGTGTGCATTCTTCCAAGCTCGTGGATTTAATCGTCCAGAACAGCAACGCGAATGCCATTTATCTGCCAACCAAGGAAGCTGTCATCGACGAGTTGAAGGATCGCCTTCAGCCGGGTGATCTTGTGCTGACAATGGGCGCGGGAGATATCTGGAGAGTGGGCGACACACTGGCACGCCTTCTGCGCGAACGGCAAGTCTAATAAGTATCTATAAGGCGTTATGCCTATGAAATACAACCATTCAAGGGTATCCCGAACACGAAACGTGTCCTCGGGATACCCTTTTTTGTAGTGCCCGGGGCATATTTTCACTTCCTGACTCATACAACAGACTATGAGGAAGTATGGGACAAGGAGGGAGTGCATCCGTGAACAAGGCAAAGATGACATTCCGGTTCGATCAACAGACGTCGGAGACATGCCGAGAGGAAAGGCTACAGGTGCTTCCGTACAAAACCGGGCCGATAACTAGCCAGCAGCGTGAAACAAATAAAGAAGCGGAACGGTATGAAAGCGAGAAACAGCCTCAAGCTGCTAACCAGCATGAAAGAACAGAAAGAATTAGCGGCATAGGTGCAAACAGCGAGACTGAACGAATTTCAGAAATTAACGAGCCACCGGGCGTGAATAGACCTGGCACGAGGCGACGTTTTGCTCCCGCTCCCATCGTGCAGGAAGGATGGGATGATCCGTTTGGGCGGTCAGCAGCTTCTTGGTCAGATACGGATTTTCTGCCAGATGGTACGAAAGAGGATGAAGAAGAAACTCATCGTTCCAGTCAAGAGTACCGAAAGCGCCCGCCCCATCCCTCCAGATGGAAGCTGATTGGCTCAGTAGCCAGTGCGTTGATGACCGGAGGAATGTTTGGATATATCATGTTGTTGCTTTTTAACGGAGGTGGAGCTTTCCCGGGATCAGTTCCGTCAACAGAGGAGGCTATTCCGGTCTTTAAAGAATCTGTTAGTACAGATACACCATCTGTAAAAGAGATTTCTGCTCCTGTCACAGTTGTATCGGCTCAGGTCCCTTCCCAAACCTATTACCTGCTGCAATACGGAGTATTCAGTACCCCTGAACGGGCTTTGCAAGCAAAGGAAGAGCTGTTGAAGGCAGGCATTGCCGCTGGTGGGGACACAGAGGATCAGAACCGAGTCTATGCAGGGATATCGCCGGACAGGGAACAGGCCAAGTTGCTCAGCAATCAACTGAAAACACAAGGAGTCGAGTTGTATGTCCGTGAGCTCCAACTACCTGGATTCGAAAAAGCAGCTTATGGGGGCGAAGGCGAAAAGCTCACTACCTTTTTTCAGCTAAGCAGCACATTGGTCGGCAAGCTGAGCGGGCTTTCCTCATCCTTGCTTGAAGCAGGCGGATCAGGTAAGGCGAATGCCGCCGAAATGAAGGAACTGAACGATCTGCACCAGCAGTGGACGCAAAATATCGCTGCGCTTCCCTCCGGCCTGCCGAAGGAAGCGGCTGCTTCCGTATCCACGCTGGAAAAGGCGATGAACAGTGCAGTCTCGGCACTTGGAGAATATAACAAGAACACAGCCAAGGAGCACATTTGGGAAATTCAGTCTTCGATGATGGAATATGTTTTACATGAGAAGGAATTTATACAATTCATAAAACAATAGGTTCTCAATGTTTTCCGGCAAGGAACTGGAAATAGTTCCCCATGCCGGATTTCTGTTTGTATTGCGGTTGAAATCACCGTATAATAATGAAGGTGTCAAAAAATGGCGAGGGAAGATCAGGATGAAAAAAAATGTAGGAATGCTTATACTGTTTTTGTTGCTCGGTTGGCTCTTGGGTGCATGGATTGCCAAAGCTCTTCAATCGATCAAATTCCTTTCCTTTCTGACCCACCCCACTACGATATCCTGGTCGCCGAGAGCGGATCTGGATATTATCAGCTACAACATAACGATAAATTTTGAATTGAGCCTGCTTAGTCTGATCGGCATCATCGCCGCGTTCTGGCTGTACCGCAGGCTCTAACTGATGAAAAGGAGCTTCCCTTATGGACGGGAAAATTACGCCCCGCATTATTCTGGCATCGACTTCACCGAGAAGGAAGGAATTGCTTTCATTTCTTAGACTGCCCTTTGACGTGATGCCGAGTCATGCGGATGAAAGCACGCCTGAGAGCTGGACGCCTCAGCAAATTGTGGAGGCCCTTGCGGTACGCAAAGCCGAAGCGGTCGTGAACATTGTCAGCCAGTCCGAAGAAGATGGATTGGTAATTGGCAGTGATACCATAGTCGTGCTGGATGGTTTGGTACTGGGTAAGCCTGCCGACCATGCGGACGCGGTTCGCATGCTGACAGCATTGCAGGGAAGAACCCACCGTGTATTCACCGGGGTGGCCTGCATACATACCGTAACCGGCAAAACGCTTGTCAGACACCGCCAAACGGAGGTTACGATGAAGCCCTTGAGCCATGAGCAAATTGTGGCATATGTGAATACGGGCGAACCGTCTGACAAAGCGGGAGCGTACGGCATTCAGGGTTTGGGTGCTACGCTGGTGGAATCTATTCAGGGTTGTTATTTTAACGTCGTAGGATTGCCGCTTTCCCTGCTGTCGGACATGTTGTCCGAATTCGGAGTGAGTGTGTTGCAACCTTAAAGGGGATAAACATATGTTAGAGTCGCCAACACTGATGCTTCGCGACCTCCCTCATGAAGAACGACCAAGAGAGCGCATGATGACATATGGGGCGGAAGCTTTAAGCAACGCGGAGTTGCTGGCAATATTGCTGCGTACGGGAACACAAAATGAGTCATCGGTGCATTTAGCGCAGCGTATTTTGCAGCAGGCGGGGAACTTGCGCCAACTGGTGGATATGAGTATGACCGAATTGACCCAGATTAAAGGCATTGGCAATGCCAAGGCGATACAGCTCAAAGCGGGTATCGAACTGGGGCGACGGTTGGCATTGTCACGCCATTTGGAGACCCCGGTGATCAGTTGCCCACGAGACGTGGCAGATTTGCTGTTTGAGCAGCTTCGTTATTTGCAGAAGGAGCATTTTGTATGCCTGTTCCTGAATACTAAAAATCATGTCATTGCCCAGGAAACGCTATCCATGGGCAGCCTGAATGCCGCCATCGTACATCCTCGTGAAGTATTTCGGGCAGCGATCAAATGCAGCAGTGCTTCGATTATTTGCGCTCATAACCATCCGAGCGGTGATCCGAAGCCAAGCCCGGAGGATGTCCAGTTGACCCGTCGCCTGATGGAAGCGGGCAACATCGTGGGCATCGACGTGCTCGATCATATCGTGATCGGGGACGGAACCTTCGTAAGTTTGAAGGAACAAGGTCTGATATAATATACTATTTAAATCAAACATTTAAATCCGACCGGCTAGGCCGGCCTGAATAAACCGTTTATACATGGATAACAGATTTCAGGGAAGAGAAAAGGAGATTAACATCATGCTGGGTGGCTTTACAAAAGATTTAGGAATTGACTTGGGGACGGCAAACACGCTGGTATACGTAAGAGGAAAAGGGATTGTGGTTCGTGAACCTTCTGTAGTGGCTTTGCGTACAGACACAAAAACCATTGAAGCTGTTGGTGAATCTGCAAAAAAAATGATCGGTCGCACACCGGGAAATATCCGTGCGATCCGTCCGATGAAGGATGGCGTTATTGCGGATTTTGACACGACTGCAACGATGATCAAATATTTTATCCGTCAGGCGCAAGCTCAACGTTCTTTGTTTCCACGTCATCCGAACGTGATGGTTTGTGTGCCTTCAGGAATTACTGCGGTGGAGCAGCGTGCTGTTGAAGATGCAACAAAGCAAGCGGGCGCGCGGGAAGCGTACACGATTGAGGAGCCGTTTGCGGCTGCAATCGGCGCTGATCTTCCCGTATGGGAGCCAACGGGCAGCATGGTTGTCGATATCGGCGGAGGTACAACGGAGGTAGCGGTTATTTCCCTGGGCGGGATTGTGACGAGCCGTTCCGTGCGTGTGGCTGGTGATGAAATGGACGAGTCCATCATCCAATACGTGAAGCGTCAATATAATCTGATGATTGGTGAGCGGACTTCAGAACAGTTGAAAATGGAAGTCGGGTCCGCAATGCCGCTGGAACAAGTGGAGACGTCGGAAATTCGTGGACGTGATCTGGTAACAGGTTTGCCGAAGACGATTACGATTACGTCAGATGAAATCAGTGAAGCATTGTCCGATACAGTGAATGCAATTGTGGAAGCAGTCAAAGTAACACTGGAAAAATGTCCTCCCGAGCTGGCGGCAGACATTATGGACAGAGGTATTGTATTGACTGGTGGCGGAGCACTTTTGCGCAACTTGGACAAGTTGTTGGCGGCTGAAACCGGTATGCCGGTCATCGTGGCGGAAAATCCTCTGGATTGCGTGGCAATCGGTACAGGCAGAGCGCTGGAAAATATCCATTTGTTCAAATCGCGCAGCAGTTCTGCCGTCCGTTCCAGACGTTGAATCGGGGGTGTAGGAACTGTTTAAGCTGTTCGGCAATAAAAGACTATTTATTCTATTGATCGGAATTGTTCTGTTTATTGCCCTTATGGGGATCACACTTGGACAGAGAAATTCCTTAACCTGGCCGGAAAAGTTCGCCAGAGATTCAATTGGCTTTGTGCAAGGTATCTTCTACAGGCCCGCTTCAGCAATAGCGGGCTTCTTTGAAGATATCGGGAATGTGCGGAGCATTTATAGTGAAAATGAACGGTTGAAAATTGCCGTAGCGCAGTTAACAGCCGAGCAGATTCAGACTTCTAACTTGAAAGAGACAAACGCCAGACTTGAGCAAGAACTGAAATTCACCCAAACGCAAAAGTCCAAAAATCAATATGATTATCGTATTGCACAGGTAAATAGCGTCAGTAATGATTCCAAAACGCTTGTTATTGATATTGGTGAAAAGGACGGGGCCAAGGTTGGTCAGGAAGTCAGATCACTTGAAGGGTTTGTGGGGGTTATTAGTCGCACAGCGAACTTCACTTCTACGGTTACGCTATTGACTACATTAGACCCTAAAAATCCAAATTCTTATGCAATCGCAGCGACAGCACTGGGCAAGGAAAATAATTCGTTCGGTATGATTGAAAGCTATGATCCGGCTACGAATAGATTTCAAATGACTCGCATTGAGGAAAATGATCCAATCGCAAAAGGTGATCAGATCATTACGTCTGGAGCAGGCGGGAAGTTCCGTAAAAATCTGTTGATCGGTACGGTAGAAAAAATCCAGGTTGGCGAGTTCGGACAAACACGTACAGCGATTATCAAACCCGCAGCCAGCTTCGTGGATTGGAAAGAATTGCTCGTTCTTTACACTCCTGAGGTACCGGAATAATGAAGATACGCGGTCAGGTTTTAATACTGCTGCTGTTTGTACTGTTTATAGCTGAGGGAACGATTCTTCCGTGGCTTCTTCCGGATAGTTGGCATCCAAGAATGGTTCCGAATCTCGTGTATGTCGTCATTTTGTTTGTATCCGTGTATTATAGTCGCCATACGGCATTGGTACTGGGTATTGTTTTTGGACTTATTCATGACGTTGTGTATTACGGGTTTATTATCGGACCTTACTCTTTTGCAATGGGATTGTCGGCTTATTTGCTGGGGCTGGTATTTACAGCTCGACGTGCGCCGATGCCTATTATGATGGGAGCTGTGCTGATCGGCAGTTTTCTGCTGGATTCGATGCTTTTTGCCATTGATCATCTGTTCCAGTTGAACCATCAGACTTTCGACTGGGCGTTGGCTCAATATATGATCCCTGATTTATTTATCCATTTTCTGTTCGCCCTCATCATTTACGTCCCCGTTCGCAAGCAATTGCAGCGTTTGGGTATTCGTGTGAAAAAGGAAGAGAAAGTCTAGGTCTTTTTACACACATTTTGTCCGGGTTAGCAGGGATTTCACGTTCCGGGGACGAAATGATTGAGATAGGAGGGACAGGCTAATGGCGGTGAAATCGAATCATGTCACGATTAAAGGCATCAAAGACGGCCTGGTATTCCTTCTGGACGATCAATGTGAGTTTGAGGATTTGCTGGGCGAGCTGCGTTTCAAGCTGGAGCACAGTCATCAAAATATTTTAACCGGACCGATTATTCATGTGGATATTAAGCTGGGAAGCCGGGAAGTGACGGAGGAACAAAAGGAAAGTATTCTGGATATTTTGAGACAGAAGGGGAATCTGCTCATACGGTCCGTCGAATCGCCCGGACTGCCTTCGGAGGTGCAGGGAAAAGCTCCCATTCACACCGTGACAGGGATTATCCGTTCAGGCCAGGTGCTTCATCATAACGGGAATTTACTCTTTTTGGGAGATGTGAACCCCGGTGGAATTATAACGTGTACTGGTGATATCTACGTGCTCGGTGCCCTGCGGGGTATGGCGCATGCGGGGATGGAGGGAAATGGCGAGGCAATTATCGCGGCCTCCTATTTTGCACCAACACAGCTGCGAATTTCCGAAATGATCAGTCGTCCGCCCGATGAATGGGAGACGCGTGAATCCGGAATGGAATTTGCGTATCTCAAGGACGGCGCCATGCAAATAGATAAAATGAGTAATATTGTGCGTCTGGGCCGCGATTTTAACGTGTTCAAAGGGGTGTAGCACATGGGAGAGGCTATCGTCGTCACTTCAGGAAAAGGCGGCGTCGGCAAAACGACGACGTCAGCCAATATAGGAACAGCGCTGGCACTGCTCGGCAAAAAGGTGTGCTTAGTGGATACGGATATCGGCTTGCGTAATCTGGATGTTGTTATGGGTTTGGAAAACCGGATTATCTATGATCTGGTCGATGTAGCGGAAGGTCGTTGCCGTTTAAATCAGGCTTTGGTCAAGGATAAGCGCTTTGAGGAGCTGTATATGCTGCCTGCTGCTCAAACCAAGGACAAGAGTGCCGTAACGCCGGAGCAGGTTAAGGATATTATTTTGGAGCTTAAAAAGGATTTTGAATATATATTAATTGATTGTCCTGCGGGTATTGAGCAGGGCTTCAAAAATGCTATTGCTGGAGCGGATCAGGCGATTGTCGTAACGACACCGGAAAATGCTGCTGTGCGCGATGCTGACCGGGTTATCGGATTGCTGGAAAGCTCGCATGTGATTTCACCAAAACTGGTGGTTAATCGTATCCGCAACAGCATGGTCAAATCCGGGGATATGCTGGATATTGACGGCATTTTACAAGTGCTTAGCATAGACCTTATCGGGATTGTGCCGGACGATGAAATGGTAATCAAGGCAGCCAATACAGGTGAGCCTACCGTCATGAATCCGGATTCACAGGCAGCGATTGCCTACCGTAACATTGCTAGACGGATTCTGGGTGATACAGTGCCACTCATGCAACTGGATCAAAAGAAAAGCGTGATGACACGGTTTAAGAAATTTTTTGGTATGGGTGGATGAAGAAAACAGTGAGTTATGGCTGGGAGACAGCTCCGCGTGTAATTTGATCTTACGATCGCTGTTGCCACGGGATTCTTTTATTTGTAAAACATTTAGTGGTAAGAATCCCATGGCAAAGGCGAACGCTTCACTTCTTCAGATTCAAATCACCCGCTTCGCTACTGCCTGCGCAAAATTCCTAAACTGTTTTTAAGTAAGAGAATGGATGTAGAGGAAAGATACGTACGAAGAATTGCAGGCTTTTTTAAAACTTCTTAGTCCTTTCATCTTAATTACGAACACTTAAATAAGTAATAAACTTATTTAAGTGTTTTTGGCTTGCCTTTTTAAACTTCTATAAATCCTGAATCTTAATTTCAGACTCACTACATAACCGCCATATATACAGACCATCCGGTGCGCTTGCGTCGGATTTTTTCATTTTCAGATACGTAATCCCGAACCGGACAACATAAGTTGAAGCCCGTCCTCATAAGATGTACCAAACATACCTCGCTGGGGGGCTGGAACAGGATGAATAAAAACTCCGGAATCAAGCAGCGCAGAGAAGAACGCATACAGCAGCTGATCGCGAGAAACAAAGCGGAAGAGTATTCCTCAGGCATGAATCAGGACAGGTACAGGAACAAGGAAATGAAGCCGATGCCAGCAGTCAGTACCAACCGGCCCAGAGACCCGGAAACCGAATGGAAAAATGAACGACAACGCTGGCAGCAATCTTTTGGGGAGAACCGGCGTCCGTCTTTTTGGGTTTCTTTTTGGCGCAGGTCTGTGTTCGCTACAATGCTATTTGGGTTGGTGTGGGGATTATTTCGCTGGGATGTTCCCTATGCCGTCAATTTGAGAATGTTTATCGCGGATGCCTTAAATAAGGATATGGATTTTGCAGCCGCCGGACAATGGTATGAAACTTATTTTGATGGGGCCCCGTCCTTTTTACCGATCTTTGGAGAGGAACCTGAAACACACAAGGTGAACGCAGTCCGCAAAGGCTCTCCGCCAATTCAAGGGAATATAACACAGCCATTTGCGCTAAGTCTCAAAGGAGTGGAAATTGCACCAAATGCTGCTGGTAATGGGGCAATCGCTGTCAAAAGTATAGATGCTGGACGTGTGCTGGACATATTTAATCACCCGGAAAGTGGAATTACAATTACGATTCGTCACACTGGCGGTATTACGGTAACGTACGGACGTCTATTCCGCTCTACCTTAAAGGTGAATGATTGGGTCCAGGAGGGGGACGAGGTCGGTGTGCTGCCAGCAGGCCATAGTGGCAGTGAGGCGGCGACTCTGTTTTTTGCGGTGCAGAGAGGAGATCAGTATATTGATCCGGCGGAAGTGGTAGCCCTTGATTAATGTCCGGGGCGTGACTTTGTCTCTGCATCCACTGTTCGTACTGGTGATGCTAACCTCTGTGTTGACAGGACATTTTATCGAGATCATGACTTTGTTTACGCTGGTGTTCATTCATGAACTGGGGCACGCAACAGCAGCCACGTTGTTGGGCGCGCGAGTACTGACCATACAGATGCTACCCTTTGGAGGGGTGGCCGTCATTGACGACCAGGGGAAGCTCAACGCGTGGAAGGAGATTGTCATTGCGTTAGCTGGCCCTCTGCAAAACGGAATTATGATTGTCATCCTTCTATTGCTTAGAAATGTGAGCGGGGGGGAGCATGAATATATAAATTATATGATTCAGGGAAATGCCGTCATTGCACTGTTCAATCTGCTCCCGATTTTACCACTGGACGGCGGAAAAATAATGCAGGCGCTGATGAGTTTATCCATCCCGTATCACCGTACTCTAGTTTGGACTTTTCGAGCCAGCATTGTGACCAGCCTGCTATTTTGTATCTATGGTATTTCGCCGTTATTAAGGCAAAATGGACCTATGCATTTAAATCTGCTGGCGGTAGGGATTTTTTTGCTTTATTCTAATATTGTGGATTATCGGAATATCCCTTATCGTTTTATACGTTTTTTGCTGGGAAGGGACGAGCTCTTTTACCGGGAGGCAGCTAAGGGAAGTATTGCCTTGCCAATTGTATCCTTGCCTATGAAACATTTGGAGCCTGTTTTGCGTCTTTTCAAAAGGGACCGATACCATATGGTTTATGTCATGAATGAGCAGGGACGGATTGTAGCGGTATTGCCAGAGCAACGCCTTATTCGCTCTTATTTTGCAGCGCGCCCGCCGGATGGCGGAAAATCCAAACCTAAATAGAAAAGTAGCAGTTTTTTATGAGTTGAGGAAAGAGGCTGTATCCAGAGAGGTTGAAAAACCATGAAGCAAATGATTGTACAATGCCAGCAGCAGATGACCCAAATGGCACTGCTGGAAGAGGGACGATTGGTAGAATATGCAGCTGAATTGCCGCGAAAGCGGGGAATTCTTGGTTCCTTTTTCAAAGCCAGAGTCGTCAATGTACTGCCGGGAATGCAAGCCGCCTTTGTTGACATTGGACAGCGAAAGAATGCCTTTTTATATGTGGATGACGTACTTCACGCCCATTTGGACAAGCAACCTAAGGTAAAGCCCTCCATTTCCGAGCTGTTGAAGGTGGGGCAGGAAATTGTAGTGCAGGTGTTGAAAGAGGCCGTGGGTAGCAAAGGGGCCAGAGTAACCACTCATTTTTCACTTCCGGGTCGATGGATCGTATATATGCCTCGCGCCGATTATGTGGCTGTATCCAAAAAGATCGAGCGTGAGGGAGAACGGGCTCGTCTGAAAGCGATGGGAGAGCAGCTTCGAACAGGTGAAGAAGGAGTCATTATCCGTACAGTTTCGGAGGAAATGAGCAGAGAAGCGATTGAAAATGACCTGAACCAGTTGCGTCAGCAATGGGAAGTCATTCAGCGTAAAGCTGCTGAACACTCGGCTCCATGTGAGCTGCACCGGGATTTGAGCATCGTCCAGCGTCTGATTCGGGATGTGTTTACACCGGAGCAGGATGAGCTGGTTATTGACAGTGAGGAACAGGCCAAGGAAGCGGAAATATTACTGCGTGAGATCAGTCCGGAGAAAGCTCATGTGAGCATATTTCGTGGTGCAGAAGAGACCATATTTAAAGCCTATGGCATCCATGAGCAACTGGAACGTGATTTTGCGCGAAAAGTATGGCTCCAGGGCGGCGGATATATCGTCATTGACCATACTGAGGCACTAACCGTCATTGATGTGAACACAGGGAAATTTACGGGGGGCAGCAATCTGGAAGAGACGGTGACTCGGACTAACGTCGAAGCGGCTGAAGAGATTGCCCGACTGGTGCGTGTGCGTGATATCGGGGGCATTATCATCATTGATTTTATTGACATGGAACAAGAGGAGAACCGACGTGAAGTGTCCTCTGTGCTGGAGTCTAGGCTGAAAAAAGACCGAACCAAATCATATGTCGTTGGCTGGACACGGCTAGGACTTCTGGAGATGACTCGAAAAAAGGTACGCGAGGAAAAGACGTTTTTATAAGGCACTGCGTTTCCAAAATCATTTTAAAGTAGAGGTTGAATGTGGACGAAGCTTATGCTACAATCTTTTAGTATGTGTCATGCGTAAGATTGGCTGCACATGCTGTAACCGCTCCAATCAGGTACTGAAGTACAGCATCCTCAGGGAAGTTGTCACCTGCGATTAGGCGAGTCTGAGACATAAGGAGGTGCAAGCAAATGTACGCAATTATTGAAACAGGTGGTAAGCAATACAAAGTTCAAGAGGGCGATGTATTGTTCATCGAGAAGTTGGAAGCTACCGATGGTGAAACTGTAACGTTCAACCGTGTTCTGGCAGTATCTAGCGACAATGGCTTGACTACAGGTACACCGCTTCTTTCCGGAGCTACTGTAACAGCTACAGTTGAGAAACATGGTCAAGGCCAAAAGGTCATTGTATACAAATACAAACCTAAAAAGAACTACCATGTGAAGCAAGGTCATCGTCAACCGTACACGAAAGTGACGATTGGAAAAATCCAAGCGTAAGAGGGTGCGATAAGTGATTATCGTGCGTATTACACGACTGGAGGATGGCAGCATACAGGGATTTTCCATTAAAGGTCATGCGAATTACGCCAAATCTGGCGAGGATATCGTATGTGCTGGCGTATCAGCAGTAACTGTAGGCACGGTCAATTCGATTGGAACTCTTACAAACGTTGATATGGAATCGGAAATGGAAAACGGCTTTTTGAGCGCGTATCTTCCCCCTGAAATTCATCATGAGGCGAACGCACAGGTACAACTGTTGCTGGAATCCATGGTAATTATGCTGACAAGCATTGCTGAATCATACGGTAAGTATATTCAAATAGAAAATAAACAAAGAAGGAGGTAGACATCATGTTGAAATTGACATTGGATCTTCAATTATTCGCATCGAAAAAAGGTGTAGGTTCCACAAAAAACGGACGTGACAGTCAATCGAAACGTCTTGGCGTGAAACGTGCTGACGGTCAAGCAGTTACCGGCGGTAGCATCCTGGTTCGTCAACGCGGAACGAAAATTCACCCGGGCACGAACGTGGGCATCGGTAAGGACGACACTCTGTTCGCGAAAGTGGACGGCGTTGTGAAGTTCGAACGTTGGGGCCGTGATCGCAAAAAGGTGAGCATCTACCCGATCGACGTTGCTCCAGTAGCAGCTACTGTAGAAGCTTAATAGCGGCTTAGACACGCTGAAAAGCCTCCGGCAATTTTGTCGGAGGCTTTTTTTGTATGATGGTAATGAACTGGAAAGTCAGTCTGTGCTATACTGGATTAAGGTTCTTTATTAATCCATTTTAATTATCGCAGAACGGAGAGAAGCTATGTTCCAGCGGATAAGAGCGCCTCATCTGGCGTTGGGTTCCATTCTGATTCCTTTGGTTTTTTCACTGCTCTATCCTGCAGCACTAACGATTATCATATTAGCCGTGTGGTCTGTTATTGCCGCCTGTTTTAGCATGTGGTATATACAGAGACAGGTTGAAGCCGAGCGGAAAGCTGCTTTGCGTTCTTTGGAGCGTACAGCTATCGCAGCTCTCAATCATCACCGGCATGACTGGATGAATGACTTGCAGGTGCTTTATGGCTATATTCGTATGAATAAGCATGATAAATCGGCTGCTTATGTGGAAACAATAAAAGGGCGTGTAGCAGAGGACAGTAAAATATCCAAGCTGGGTATTCCCTCGCTGGTGTTTTATTTGCAGTCTTTTCGCGTGAACGCCGGAAATTTACAGTTGTCGGTTCAGGTTGAGGAGCACTTAAAGTTGGACGCTGTCATGTCTCCCGAAGACGGCGAGTCGCTTGCCTCGGCCGTCATAGAAACGGTACGTGCGTATCAATATGGCGGGGGCCGGTCGTCCTGGGGAGAAGTGCGCAGATTAACACTTTATTTCGGTATGGATGAGAATGATGTTATCGTCCGGTTTGAAGGCAGTGACGTACCTGCTGATTTGAATTTGTTAAAGCAGGTCAGATCCGGACACGGAAGTGAACGCATTCGAACAGAGAAGCTTCCTACGGGAGAAATGCTTCAAATTCGGATGCAGTGTCAGACATAAGGAAGGTGTAACCATGTTTGTAGATAAAGCGAAGATTTTTGTTAAGGGCGGCGACGGTGGAGACGGGCTGATTGCGTTTCGCCGTGAGAAATACGTTCCTGAAGGCGGCCCTGGTGGCGGTGACGGAGGTAACGGTGGAGACGTGATCTTCCGAGTCGATGAAGGCTTGCGTACCCTAATGGATTTTCGGTACCAGCGGCATTTTAAAGCTAAACGTGGAGAAAAAGGCCGCAACAAAAGCCAGCATGGAGCCAATGCGGATCATATGATCGTACGCATACCTCCGGGTACAGTCATCATGGATGATGATACGGGTGAAGTAGTGGCAGATATGACACGTCATGGTCAGCAGGTCATCGTGGCCAAAGGCGGACGTGGGGGGCGCGGAAATATCCGTTTTGCCACACCAAACAATCCAGCGCCTGAGCTGGCTGAGAACGGCGGAGAGGGACAGGAACGTTATATTACCCTTGAGCTTAAAGTAATGGCTGACGTAGGCCTGGTTGGTTTTCCTAGCGTAGGGAAGTCCACATTGCTGTCGGTAGTATCTTCCGCAAAACCGAAGATTGGTGCCTACCATTTTACAACGATTACGCCTAATTTGGGTGTTGTGGATGTAGGCGACCATCGTAACTTTGTTGTGGCCGATCTGCCTGGATTGATTGAAGGAGCTCATGAAGGCATAGGACTGGGACATGAATTCCTGCGGCACATTGAACGGACACGTATCATTATCCACGTCGTGGATATGGCGGGCTCTGAGGGTCGTGATCCGTTTGAAGATTGGGCTAAAATTAACGACGAATTAAAGCAATATAACGCGGCATTAGCCGAGCGTCCACAAATTGTGGCGGCGAATAAAATGGATATGCCGGAATCGGAAGAAAATCTGGCTCAATTCAAGGAACAAATCGCTTCTGTTCGTCCAGATCTCGAAATTATGCCCATTTCCTCGTTGACACGCCAAGGCGTAAAGGAACTGCTCTATCGGGCTGCTGATCTGTTGGATCAAATACCGGACGAGCCAGTTGTTGAGGAAGTAGCGGAAGTGAATGAACGTAAGGTGTTTAAGCTGGATAAGGCAGAGGATGAAGGTTTCACCATTGTACGTGAAAACGATACATTCGTGGTGCACAGTGTCAAAATCGAGCGCATGATGAAGCGTATGCAGCTGAATTCGCACGATGCGATTTTAAAGTTAGCAAGAACATTGCGCCACATGGGTGTGGATGCTGAGCTGCGCAAGCGTGGTGCTGTTGATGGAACGCCTGTACGCATTGCCGATTTCGAGTTTGAATTCGTGGAAGGCAGCAGCTATTACTAAAAATGAAATACTTGTCTGAAGTATGGACGGTTACTACGCTATAGGAAACTCTATAGACGGCAGTAGCCGTTTTTTTGTACCGTTAGCTTGCCGATTGTCAGGAGTTTCGATATAATGTCCTCTATATAAAAACATAAGTCTTTGAGGAGAGGACGTTCGTGAAAGAGCGCTATTACTTGGTACGGGAAGATATTTTGCCTGAAGCTATCGTTAAGACGATCCAGGTTAAGCTGCTGCTTGCTTCGGGAGATGTTAAAACCGTGCATGACGCCGTGGAGCAAGTCGGGCTAAGTCGAAGCGCCTTTTATAAATATAAGGATGGCATTCATTTGGTCAACCAGCTGGAGCGTGAGCGAATTGTCAATATCTCTATTGATTTGGAGCATCAATCCGGCATGCTGTCCAGAGTACTTGGCAGGGTGGCAGATTACGGAGGCAATGTGCTAACGATCCAGCAGAGCATTCCGCTGCAAGGCAGAGCTAACGTAGTCATTTCGGTAGAAATGTCCAGACTTAGTGAAGAGCTCGGGGTTCTGCTGGAGGGCCTGGAAACCATCTCCGGTGTGAAGCGCGTTCGCTTGATCGGGCAAGGTTAAGAGCTATAAAGCTTATTAGATAAAGTTAGCAGGAGGGGAATGGATGAAACCGGTCAAAGTAGGATTGTTAGGATTAGGAACGGTAGGAACGGGAGTCGTTCGAATCGTGGAAGGAAATCAGGAAGATTTGAGCAGACAAGTCGGTTCGCCGATCATTATTGAAAAAATAGCTGTTAAAAATATAGAGAAATATCGTTCCATTGAAGTCGATCCCGCCAAGCTTACAGAGGACCCGTGGGAGGTCATCCGTGATCCAGAGATTGATGTTATTATCGAAGTCATGGGTGGCGTGGATCAGACGAAGAAGTACATTCTGGAAGCGCTGGAGCGCGGCAAGCATATCGTAACAGCGAACAAGGACTTAATGGCTCTTCACGGCTCTGAAGTACTGGCGAAGGCGCAGGAAAAGCAGTGTGATATTTTTTATGAAGCAAGTGTAGCGGGCGGTATTCCGATTATTCGTACGCTGATTGAAGGCTTCTCCTCCGATCGCATTACTCGTATTATGGGGATTGTGAACGGTACAACCAATTTCATTTTAACCAAAATGAGTCAGGAGGGGGCTTCTTACGAGGAAGTTCTCAAGGAAGCGCAGGAGCTTGGATACGCGGAATCTGATCCGACTTCAGACGTGGAGGGACTGGATGCTGCCCGTAAAATGGCTATCCTCGGTACGCTCGGCTTCCGTTCGGATGTAGAGCTTAAGGACGTAAGCGTTACTGGTATTACAAAGGTATCCAGTGAAGATATCACTTTTGCCAAAACACTGGGCTATGAAATGAAGCTGCTTGGCATTGCGGAGCGTCAGGGTGATGAATTTACGATCAATGTTCAGCCGACGATGGTACGGAAGCAGCATCCTTTGGCCTCGGTGAACGGGGTATTCAACGCAGTTTATGTACACGGTGAAGCCGTGGGTGAAACCATGTTCTACGGTGCGGGTGCAGGAGAAATGCCAACAGCTACATCGGTTGTGGCCGATCTGGTGGCTGTAGTGAAGAACCTCAAGCTCGGCGTGAATGGGCTTAAGGCCATCGTACCTTATAACCCTAAAAAAATCAGCAGTGACGAGGACGTGTATTTCAAAAACTTCGTACTTCTGCATGTAGATGATAAGGCCGGAGTATTGGCGCAGATCACACAGGTATTTGCTGAATTCGACGTCAGTCTGGCATCTGTGGTGCAGCAACCAAATGAGGTCAATCCAGATGCTGAAATTATTATCGTAACCCATTTGGCCAGTAAGGCAAGTATGAAAAAGGTTCTGGAGCATTTTGAATCTCTGGATGTCATTCGCCGTATCAAGAGTGTGTATCGGGTAGAGGGATAGTTCAAAAAAGCAGGGGGAATTGTCTGTATGACCGTTTTGAAAACTGCAAGAGTGCGTGTGCCTGCAAGTACCGCCAATTTAGGCCCCGGTTTTGATACACTGGGCATGGCGTTGTCCTTGTATGCATGGGTTGAATTGAAAGAGGCCGGACAGACGGCTTTCCATTTATACGGGGATGAAATGAACGGTATTTCCCAGGATAAAACGAATCTGATTTATAAAGTAGCACAAATGGTTTTTCGGGAGGCTGGGGTATCAGTTCCTGAGTTGGATATTTCGATGTATTCGGATATTCCACTTACCCGCGGTTTAGGTAGTAGTGCTTCAGCCATTGTGGGTGCGCTCGTGGCTGCAAATACGCTGATTGGCTCACCTTTGTCAGACTCCAAGTTGTTTGACATGGCAAGTGCTATTGAAAAGCATCCTGACAATGTGGGAGCCTCCTTGTTTGGCGGCATTATTACAGCGATGTGGGATGGCAAACATGCCAAGCATTTACGGCTTGAGCCGGATGCAAATCTGGAGGTTCTGGTAGTTATTCCGGATTTCCAATTGTCTACCTCCAAGGCCAGAGAGGTTCTACCCGCGCATGTATCCTTGAAAGATGCCGTATACAATGTGAGCCATGCTTCGATGCTCGTAGCGGCATTGGCATCAGGCCGAACCGATTTGATCGCCGAGGCGATGCAGGATCGGCTTCACCAGCCTTATCGGGCGGCTCTTGTGCCGGGTATGACAGAGATTTTGCAGGATGCACATCATTATGGTGCTTTGGGGGTGGCTCTTAGCGGAGCCGGACCGACATTGTTGGCATTGGCGGATCGCCGGGAGAACCGGAGAGCGGTACTGGAACAGTATTTAACCGAAACGATGAGCAAGGAAGGAATCACTGCATCTATTTTAAAATTGCGCCCAGAGAGCGAAGGCGTTAAAGTATATACTGATGAGAAAGAGATTCCTTTTATGGACATGATTAAAGGGGAAATTACGATATGAAACGAATTGCACTTCTTCCGGAGGGGACCGTTTCCCATGAAGCGATTCGTTATTTGATAGGGGATACGCCCTATGAATTGCTGTTTTATAAGTATATAGCAGATGTATTTCAGGCTGTGGACAAGGGAAAGGCTGACTACAGTGTAATTCCGATTGAGAATACAATTGATGGCTCTGTAAGTCTGCATATGGATTGGCTTGTACATGAGGTGGACATTCAGATGCAGGCGGAATGGGTGTACCCTTCTATTCAAAACCTCATTGGATATCGCAGTGAATTTACCAATGACCGGGGCGAGCTGGATTTAAGCAAAGTGGTCAAAATTATGTCTCATCCCGTGGCGCTTCCCCAGTGTAAGGAGTTCATACAGACTACGGCTGCTCAGGCTGAGCTGGAGAGTGCAGGAAGTACGGCGGAAGCCGTCGAAATTGTTAAACATAACCCGGGCAAAGGCTGGACTGCTTTGGGAACCAAGCTTGCGGCTTCCAAGCACGGATTGGATATTTTGGTCAGCAAGGTGACGGATCACGATAATAACTTTACCCGTTTTGTCCTGATCGGCCATCACCCTATCAGCCTCCCGCGTGCACCTGAAGGTCAACGGACCAGTATTTTGGTGACACCACCGCAGGATTTTCCAGGGGCGTTGCATCAGGTATTATCTGCATTTGCGTGGCGCAGGTTGAATCTGTCACGGATTGAATCGCGCCCGACCAAAAAGCAACTGGGGAACTACTATTTTTACATTGAAATTTTGGAATCGCTGGATTCCGTCCTGCTTCCCGCAGCGTTTGCAGAGATTGAGGCTTTGGGATGTCATGTGCGTATCCTTGGTTCCTATCCAAGCTACAAGTATGTTGAAGCAGCGATCGAACCTATTTTAGAAGAACAATAATCGGAGGTGCAGTTCTTAATGGCAGAGCAATGGATTTATCTAGATGGACAGCATGTAACTAAGGAAAATGCAAAGGTTTCGGTATATGATCATGGGTTTTTGTACGGGGACGGGATATTTGAAGGCATTCGCATTTACAATGGTAATATTTTTAAATGCAAAGAGCACTTGGACCGTCTGTACGATTCTGCAAAATCAATTCAGTTAAACATTCCGCTGTCTCCTGGTGAAATGCTGGAAGCGATGGCGGAAACGATCCGTCTTAACGAGATGCGTAATGGATACATTCGTCTGGTTGTATCGCGTGGTGCTGGAAATCTTGGGCTTGATCCTCTTCGCTGTCCGAAAGCAAGTATTATCATTATCGTGGAGCAACTCGCCATCTACCCCGAGGAAGCTTATCTGACCGGGCTTAAGACGATTTCCGTCTCTCAGCGTCGCAACATTCCAGATGCTTTGAATCCGAAAATCAAATCGTTGAATTACCTCAACAACATCCTGGTGAAAATCCAGTCTAACTATGCTGGTGTGGGCGAGGCTATTATGCTAAATTCCCAAGGCTATGTGACGGAAGGTTCCGCAGACAACATTTTTATCGTCAAAAACGGAGTGTTGTATACGCCGCCTTGCTATCTGGGAGCGCTTGAGGGTATCACGCGCAATGCTATTATCGACTTGTGCGCCGAGCTTGGTTATGCGCTCAAGGAACAGCCTTTTACGCTGCATGATGTGTATGTCGCTGATGAGGTGTTCTTTACGGGAACTGCAGCAGAAGTTATTGCCGCTTATGAAGTAGATGGTCGTACGATTGGTTCCGGCGTTGCGGGTCCGGTGACTTTGGAGCTATTGGCCGAGTTCCGCAAGATCGTGGATCAAGACGGTTATAAAGTGTGGCAGGACTAAAAATAGTGGATCCTTTTGACTGGATGCCCGCAAGGGAATCCGGTTGAGAGGATTTTTTTGTTTGTATGGGGTCATTCGCCCGGGAAGTGCATAGGATGTAATAACAGAAGCCGGGCGTTTACCTATCCTGCCCGAACGAATGTCTAGGAGGTTTGTGACCTGTGAAAATACACATCGTCAAGAAAGGCGACACACTGTACTTGCTTGCCCAGAAATATAATGTGTCACTCGAAAAAGTGATTGCGGCCAATCCCCAATTGGCTGACCCGAATCAGTTAAGTATCGGCGAGAAAATCAAAATTCCGGCAGACCCTGTTGCGATGCAAGAACAGCCATCAACGGTTTATCAGCACAAAGTCAAGCAGGGTGATTCGTTGTGGAAGTTGTCCAAGGCATGGGGAGTCCCGCTCAAGCTAATTATTGATGCCAATTCCCAACTTAAAAACCCGAACGCTCTACTGGTCGGAGAAACCGTCAATATTCCTCAATACAAAGGGGAATCATCCAGTCCTGCTACAGACAAAAAAAATACCGGAGTCAAACAAGAGATGACGCAACCAAAGCCTGAGTCACCAGCAGAGCCGTCAAACAAACAACAACTCACCCAGCCAAAAGAAGAACTCACCCAACCAAAAGAGCAACTAACTCAGCCGAATATGGAAAACGTGCCTAAGCCTAACGAGCAGTGGACGCAGCCTAATGAAACCGTGAATCCTCCCAAGCTTCCAGAATTAAAGCTACCCGAGGTACCTATGCCTGTGGCACCTGTGAATCCTGCTCCACCTCAACCTGTAGCTTACCAACCGGTTCAGCTCAAGCCCCAGTTGCCTGCAAATGTTGAGCTAAAGCCTGTAGCTGAAAAATTTTGCGGTTGTACGAACACGGAATCAGCGACCAATTCCCAATGGTCGGTACAACAGCCGACGCATGATTACAACTCACCAACAAGTATGGGACCAAACTCATGGTACCCGGGCATCGAGGCTGCCCAGCCATGGGAGAATGCTCCAGTAAATACTTCCTTTGTAGAGCAATGGTCTTCTTCCGTAGCCCCTAACCAGGGATATCAGCATTACTGTGAACACCCATGGAGTTGGGGACCAGTACAAACAGCGCCTATAAATGTCCAACCGACACCATATCCTGTTTATCCGGACTGCACATCCCCGGGGTATCATCCAAGCTATGAAGCGGCTGAGAATGCATCCTATCCTGTCTATCCTCCATTTATCCATCAAGGTTACCCGCAGCATCCTGAGAGCGCAGTCCAAGGTAGTCAGTGGGGGCATGAATGGGGACCACCTCATCACGGTCTACCTACAGGTGGGTATATATCCGACTATAGCCAGCTACAAGGACAACAGTCGGCGAATCTACCGCATCATTCGTTCGCCCATGAGGATGCACCTGTGTATCCTTTAGAGGGATATACCACCCCTTATATGTTTTTGCCTGACTGTGGCTGCCGGGAGGGGAATGTGGAGTCAGTACCAGCATTCTCGGGAACGCAGGGAGATGGAAAAAGTCTGAATATCGGAACCCAAAACGAAGCTAATTCTGCTTCTGCCAAGCATAAAGATAGCAACGTGCGTAAAGGCAAGGGAAAAGACACCTCGGGCAGTACGGCCAAAGAAGAGACATCCAAAGTCAAGGTTTCGGGTAAAAATGGTACTGCTAAAAATCAAAAGTCTCACAAGACGGTAGCGGCAGCTTCCCATTCTTCGGCCAGCAGTTCCCGCTCTCGCAGAAATCCCTGGATTAAGGACTGACAAAAGGGAATTTAAAAGTAGAGATAACCTTTATGAAGGTGAAATCAGCCTATGATTAACCTAAAAGAGTGAAATGATAAAATAGAGAGACTGTTATTCCTCAGAAACGGAATGACGGTCTTTTTTTTCGATTAGCAGCAAGCGAATTTGGGTACAGGAAACCAATTTAAAAAAGGTGTTGCTAAGTATAAGCATAATATGATATATTCTTATAGCTGTCTTTTCTGAGATGGTTAGCAACACAAAGCAGAATGAAAATGTTTGAAAAATTCTCTTGAAAAAAAGTGTTGCAAAGCTTTAGAAAACATGATATATTATTTAAGTCGCCGCTGAGATGCGGTGGTGAAACGAAGTAAGGCAAAAGCAAGACATCATGTAGGTTTGATCTTTGAAAACTGAACAACGAGTGAGTAAATGATTTTGTTCGCAAAATCAACCACGAAGATTTCGGTGCATACCGCAAGGTTGTATGAAATCGGAGTGTAAAAGAGATATTTTATCTCGTCAGTTTCAAAATGAGCATATCGCTCTTTCTATATACCAACTTCGGTTGGTCTTTAATGGAGAGTTTGATCCTGGCTCAGGACGAACGCTGGCGGCGTGCCTAATACATGCAAGTCGAGCGAGGTTGTTGTAGAAGCTTGCTTCTACAACAACCTAGCGGCGGACGGGTGAGTAACACGTAGGCAACCTGCCTATCAGACTGGGATAACTACCGGAAACGGTAGCTAATACCGGATACATCCTTTCCCTGCATGGGGAGGGGAGGAAAGACGGAGTAATCTGTCACTGATGGATGGGCCTGCGGCGCATTAGCTAGTTGGTGGGGTAATGGCCTACCAAGGCGACGATGCGTAGCCGACCTGAGAGGGTGATCGGCCACACTGGGACTGAGACACGGCCCAGACTCCTACGGGAGGCAGCAGTAGGGAATCTTCCGCAATGGGCGAAAGCCTGACGGAGCAACGCCGCGTGAGTGATGAAGGTTTTCGGATCGTAAAGCTCTGTTGCCAGGGAAGAACGTCTTGTAGAGTAACTGCTACAAGAGTGACGGTACCTGAGAAGAAAGCCCCGGCTAACTACGTGCCAGCAGCCGCGGTAATACGTAGGGGGCAAGCGTTGTCCGGAATTATTGGGCGTAAAGCGCGCGCAGGCGGCTCTTTAAGTCTGGTGTTTAATCCCGAGGCTCAACTTCGGGTCGCACTGGAAACTGGGGAGCTTGAGTGCAGAAGAGGAGAGTGGAATTCCACGTGTAGCGGTGAAATGCGTAGATATGTGGAGGAACACCAGTGGCGAAGGCGACTCTCTGGGCTGTAACTGACGCTGAGGCGCGAAAGCGTGGGGAGCAAACAGGATTAGATACCCTGGTAGTCCACGCCGTAAACGATGAATGCTAGGTGTTAGGGGTTTCGATACCCTTGGTGCCGAAGTTAACACATTAAGCATTCCGCCTGGGGAGTACGGTCGCAAGACTGAAACTCAAAGGAATTGACGGGGACCCGCACAAGCAGTGGAGTATGTGGTTTAATTCGAAGCAACGCGAAGAACCTTACCAGGTCTTGACATCCCCCTGATCGGTCTAGAGATAGATCTTTCCTTCGGGACAGGGGAGACAGGTGGTGCATGGTTGTCGTCAGCTCGTGTCGTGAGATGTTGGGTTAAGTCCCGCAACGAGCGCAACCCTTATGCTTAGTTGCCAGCAGGTCGAGCTGGGCACTCTAAGCAGACTGCCGGTGACAAACCGGAGGAAGGTGGGGATGACGTCAAATCATCATGCCCCTTATGACCTGGGCTACACACGTACTACAATGGCCGGTACAACGGGAAGCGAAAGAGCGATCTGGAGCGAATCCTAGAAAAGCCGGTCTCAGTTCGGATTGCAGGCTGCAACTCGCCTGCATGAAGTCGGAATTGCTAGTAATCGCGGATCAGCATGCCGCGGTGAATACGTTCCCGGGTCTTGTACACACCGCCCGTCACACCACGAGAGTTTACAACACCCGAAGTCGGTGGGGTAACCCGCAAGGGAGCCAGCCGCCGAAGGTGGGGTAGATGATTGGGGTGAAGTCGTAACAAGGTAGCCGTATCGGAAGGTGCGGCTGGATCACCTCCTTTCTATGGAGAATCGTTTCCTGCAACGGAAACATTCAAATATGAAGCGTAAGCTTCAAAAAAAATTACTCACTCGTTGCTCAGTTTTGAGAGCTCAAACTCTCAATATACTGCATGATGATCATCCACTCTTCGGAGTTTGATCGATAATCACACAGGTTACTGTTTCTTTGAAACAGTATTGCACCTTGAAAACTGGATACCGAAACGAAATTGCGTTTTAGAATATTCCTTTACGCTGATCTTGTGTAAACAAGTGAAATAAAGGTAGCTGTCTTGAATTTCATTCACACTTCGGTGATGAACCGAAATCCAAAACAAATCGCATTTACTTTGTAAATGCTAGGTTAAGCTACAAAGAGCACACGGAGGATGCCTAGGCGCCAGGAGCCGACGAAGGACGTGGCGAACAACGATAAAGCCTCGGGGAGCTGTAAGCAAGCTTTGATCCGGGGATGTCCGAATGGGGAAACCCGGCTGTCTTCATCGACAGTCACTTTCTGCTGAATACATAGGCAGAACAGAGGCATACCAGGGGAACTGAAACATCTAAGTACCCTGAGGAAGAGAAAACAATAGTGATTCCGTCAGTAGCGGCGAGCGAACGCGGATTAGCCCAAACCAAGGAGCTTGCTCCTTGGGGTTGTGGGACGTCTCACATGGAGTTACAAAGGAACCGGTTAGATGAAGAGGTCTGGAAAGGCCCGCCAGAGAAGGTAAAAGCCCTGTAATTCAAAACTTGTTCCCTCCGAGACGGATCCCGAGTAGTGCGGGGCACGTGAAACCCCGTATGAATCCGGCAGGACCATCTGCCAAGGCTAAATACTCCCTGGCGACCGATAGTGAAGCAGTACCGTGAGGGAAAGGTGAAAAGCACCCCGGAAGGGGAGTGAAATAGATCCTGAAACCGTGTGCTTACAAGAAGTCAGAGCCCTATTGATGGGTGATGGCGTGCCTTTTGTAGAATGAACCGGCGAGTTACGTTCCCGTGCAAGGTTAAGGTGAAGAGCTGAAGCCGCAGCGAAAGCGAGTCTGAATAGGGCGACTTAGTACGTGGACGTAGACCCGAAACCGGGTGATCTACCCCTGTCCAGGGTGAAGGTGCGGTAACACGCACTGGAGGCCCGAACCCACGCATGTTGAAAAATGCGGGGATGAGGTGGGGGTAGCGGAGAAATTCCAATCGAACCCGGAGATAGCTGGTTCTCCCCGAAATAGCTTTAGGGCTAGCCTCGGAATAAGAGTCGTGGAGGTAGAGCACTGATTGGGTGCGGGGCCCGCAAGGGTTACCAAGCTCAGTCAAACTCCGAATGCCATAGACTTAGTTCCGGGAGTCAGACAGTGAGTGCTAAGATCCATTGTCGAAAGGGAAACAGCCCAGACCATCAGCTAAGGTCCCCAAGTGTGTGTTAAGTGGGAAAGGATGTGGAGTTGCACAGACAACCAGGATGTTGGCTTAGAAGCAGCCACCATTGAAAGAGTGCGTAATAGCTCACTGGTCGAGTGACTCTGCGCCGAAAATGTAACGGGGCTAAACACGCCACCGAAGCTATGGCTTGATGCTTTGCATCAGGGGTAGGGGAGCGTTGAATGTGGGTTGAAGGTGTACCGTAAGGAGCGCTGGACTGCATTCAAGTGAGAATGCCGGTATGAGTAACGAAAAGATCTGTGAGAATCAGATCCGCCGAAAGCCTAAGGGTTCCTGAGGAAGGTTCGTCCGCTCAGGGTAAGTCGGGACCTAAGGCGAGGCCGATAGGCGTAGTCGAAGGACAACAGGTCGAAATTCCTGTACCACCGTAATCCGTTATGAGCAATGGGGTGACGCAGTAGGGTAGTGACGCGGACTGATGGATGTCCGTCTAAGCAGTGAGGCTGGTGTGTAGGCAAATCCGCACATCGTAAGGCTGGGCTGTGATGGGGAGCGAAAATTACAGTAGCGAAGGTCATGATCTCAGACTGCCAAGAAAAGCCTCTAGCCAGGAGAAGGTGCCCGTACCGCAAACCGACACAGGTAGGCGAGAAGAGAATTCTAAGGCGCGCGGAAGAACTCTCGTTAAGGAACTCGGCAAAATGACCCCGTAACTTCGGGAGAAGGGGTGCCTCGGTAGGGTGAATAGCCCGAGGGGGCCGCAGTGAAAAGGCCCAAGCGACTGTTTAGCAAAAACACAGGTCTGTGCGAAGCCGCAAGGCGAAGTATACGGGCTGACGCCTGCCCGGTGCTGGAAGGTTAAGGGGAGTGGTAAGTCCTTCGGGGCGAAGCTATGAACCGAAGCCCCAGTAAACGGCGGCCGTAACTATAACGGTCCTAAGGTAGCGAAATTCCTTGTCAGGTAAATTCTGACCCGCACGAATGGCGTAACGACTTGGGCGCTGTCTCAACGAGAGATCCGGTGAAATTTTAATACCTGTGAAGATGCAGGTTACCCGCGACAAGACGGAAAGACCCCATGGAGCTTTACTGCAGCTTGATATTGAATTTGGGTACGATCTGTACAGGATAGGTGGGAGCCTAAGAGACTTGAGCGCCAGCTTGAGAGGAGGCATCCTTGGGATACCACCCTGATCGTATCTAGGTTCTAACTTGGTACCGTGATCCGGTACGAGGACAGTGTCAGGTGGGCAGTTTGACTGGGGCGGTCGCCTCCTAAAGAGTAACGGAGGCGCCCCAAGGTTCCCTCAGAATGGTTGGAAATCATTCGAAGAGTGCAAAGGCAGAAGGGAGCTTGACTGCGAGACCTACAAGTCGAGCAGGGACGAAAGTCGGGCTTAGTGATCCGGTGGTACCGCATGGAAGGGCCATCGCTCAACGGATAAAAGCTACCCTGGGGATAACAGGCTTATCTCCCCCAAGAGTCCACATCGACGGGGAGGTTTGGCACCTCGATGTCGGCTCATCGCATCCTGGGGCTGAAGTAGGTCCCAAGGGTTGGGCTGTTCGCCCATTAAAGCGGTACGCGAGCTGGGTTCAGAACGTCGTGAGACAGTTCGGTCCCTATCTGTCGTGGGCGTAGGAAATTTGAGAGGAGCTGTCCTTAGTACGAGAGGACCGGGATGGACGTACCGCTGGTGTACCAGTTGTTCCGCCAGGAGCACCGCTGGGTAGCTATGTACGGAAGGGATAAGCGCTGAAAGCATCTAAGCGTGAAGCCCCCCTCAAGATGAGATTTCCCAATTAGTAAGACCCCTTGAAGACGACGAGGTAGATAGGTTGGGGGTGGAAGTGCAGTAATGCATGGAGCTGACCAATACTAATCGGTCGAGGGCTTATCCTAAGATAAGATGCAATGGAGTTTCGGATCCAGTTTTCAGGGTGTAACACCTTGAAGAAAAGCGCATGGTTATTCATTCACACGATTAGTGATGAACCGAATACCCATACGGTAGAATTTGTTTTACAAATTCATGTTTGGTGGCGATAGCGGAGGGGTTCCACACGTACCCATCCCGAACACGACCGTTAAGCCCTCCAGCGCCGATGGTACTTGGACCGCAGGGTCCTGGGAGAGTAGGACGTCGCCAAGCAAATCTTTATGATTACTATTCCCTGATAGCTCAGTTGGTAGAGCACTCGACTGTTAATCGAGTTGTCACAGGTTCGAGTCCTGTTCGGGGAGCCATATGGAGAGGTGTCCGAGCTGGCCGAAGGAGCACGATTGGAAATCGTGTAGGCGCCAAAAGCGTCTCGAGGGTTCGAATCCCTCTCTCTCCGCCAGATATTATTTATTCTGTGGCCCGTTGGTCAAGCGGTTAAGACACCTCCCTTTCACGGAGGTAACAGGGGTTCGATTCCCCTACGGGTCATAATATGGAGGCTTAGCTCAGCTGGGAGAGCATCTGCCTTACAAGCAGAGGGTCGGGGGTTCGAGCCCCTCAGCCTCCACCATTTATTTATTATATAGTATTCCCTAATATTATCGCGGGGTGGAGCAGTTCGGTAGCTCGTCGGGCTCATAACCCGAAGGTCGCAGGTTCAAATCCTGCCTCCGCAACCAATTAACTTTCTTAATGGAACATTGTTATGGAACTGTGGTGTAGAGGCCTAACATGCCTGCCTGTCACGCAGGAGATCGCGGGTTCGAATCCCGTCAGTTCCGCCATTTTTACAAAGTTATACTACCCTGTTGGGAGCCATTAGCTCAGTTGGTAGAGCACCTGACTTTTAATCAGGGTGTCGAAGGTTCGAGTCCTTCATGGCTCACCACTCATGAACTCATATGTCATGGATATCATTGTATTGCGGACGTGGCTCAGCGGTAGAGCATCGCCTTGCCAAGGCGAGGGTCGCGGGTTCGATTCCCGTCGTCCGCTCCATATTTGCGCCCTTAGCTCAGCTGGATAGAGCGTTTGACTACGAATCAAAAGGCCGGGAGTTCGAATCTCTCAGGGCGCGCCATTTAACTTCATAAGCCGGTGTGGCGGAATTGGCAGACGCGCGCGACTCAAAATCGTGAGGGAAACCGTGGAGGTTCGAGTCCTCTCACCGGCATGTATTTCGGGATGTAGCTCAGCTTGGTAGAGCACCTGGTTTGGGACCAGGGGGTCGCATGTTCAAATCGTGTCATCCCGATTCAAAAGGAAAGTCGCTTGAAGAAGCGGCTTTTTTTGTTATATTTTTTGTCTTTTTTTGTATAAATCAGTAATCGTCAGGTCACACTAACACAAAAAGTGGGACGGAAGGGATTACTGTGAAGCGATTAAGCTGGAAAAAACAAATTAAACGACGCTGGAAGCAGTGGAGAAGAACGGTGTGGGCCTGTATTATTTTTGGATGGGCTTGTTTGCTGGCAGGTTTCGGTATTCTGTTTTCACGTCATATGCAAACTATGCTGTCACAGCCTCTCGCTACTACCGTTATGGCGGACGTTGATACGGAGGAGCCTTCACACGCGAGTCCGGCTGAAGTGCATTCCTCGCAGGTGCAGATATTGCAAAGTATCCGTGCTTCGGGCATCAGTAGGAAGACTCATTTGTTAACCACCTATGTGTGTGGCACAGAGACGCTTTCCTTGGGAACGTTAAGTTCGCAGCAGTTAGAGAGCTTGCTGAAGCAGCATCCCGATTGGAAGGGACGGTTAAATACCAGAGGCGAGGTGTGGCTGGAGCGTAAGGTGGAGGATTTGTCGGAGTTATGCAAACAGCACGCCTACATGGGTATGAGTATGGATGGACAACTTACTTTGTTTGAAGGGCCGCCTAAAAAAGAAAAAGTAATTCGGACTTTCTTTCAGCTGGATGTGGGATCAATGGAGACGGCTCTGCCTGAGGGAGTGTATGAGCAGCTCCAACAGGGAATCCGTGTGCAGGATATGAACGAATACAACAGTGTGATCTCTACTTTTAGTGATTTTGCAGTGGAGCGAGCACAGCGGGTATTGAAGCAGCAATATTGATTACATGTAAGAAAGAGGCGTGTAGGCTTTGCCCGGGGGGTGAGGCGTATAACGTCTCTTTTTTGTGTTGAACTTAGGATTAAACTTTTTACTCTATTAGATGCAAAGTTTTGTTATAATGAAATGAACGACACATATGTTCGCTTTGTTTAGCATTTGGCAATGATTATGGTTTTGATATTAAATCGTTGATGGCTAGTTAACGCCGTATTTTGGCGATAGGGGAGAGATTTTTTTGCGTTTTCTAGGAATTGATCCGGGTATTGCAATTGTGGGCTTTGGATTTGTGGACAAGATCGGCAGTAAGGTGGTTCCTGTTCAATATGGCTGTATCCAGACGGAGGCCCATACACCGGAAGAAGAGCGATTGCTTCATGTGTATGAAGGCATGCTGCAATTGATTGATAAATATAAGCCTGATGCGGTAGCGCTGGAGAAGCTTTTTTTTAATCGTAACGTAACTACTGCGATGTCTGTAAGCCAGGCACGCGGCGTGCTGGTACTGGCTGCGAAGCAACGTGGTCTGCCTATAGGGGAATATACGCCTATGCAGGTGAAGCAGGCCATTGTAGGGTATGGAAAGGCTGAGAAGAAGCAAGTACAGGAAATGGTAAGAATGTTTCTGAAACTTCAAGTCGTGCCCAAACCGGATGATGTGGCGGATGCTTTGGCAGTGGCTATTTGCCATGCGCATTCATATGGACTAAATTCAAAATTAAATGAGGTATTGCGAAAATGATAGATTTCTTGCGTGGTTCTGTGGCTCACTTGGAAAATGAATATGTCGTATTGGATGTACAAGGGGTCGGGTACCGGGTATTTTGTCCGAACCCGTATGCCTTTGCTAAAACAGAAGGGCCGATTGTCATCTATATTCATCATCATGTAAGGGACGATGCTACTTTACTGTTCGGGTTTGCGACTCGTGAGGAACAGCAGTTGTTCCGTAAGCTGATTGATGTATCCGGAATTGGGCCGCGTGTGGCGCTTGGTATTTTGGGAGGCGGTACGCCCACTCATGTGGTAACGGCAATCTATCAAGAGAACATCGCGTTTCTCACCAAGCTGCCGGGTATCGGTAAAAAGACGGCGCAACGCATGGTTCTGGATTTGAAGGACAAGCTGGACGGCATCGGCTCAGTCGGGATCGCGACCGGATTGTTTGCGGAGCCTGTCGTGGAGGAAGGCGAGGGTTCCTATTGGAGCGAGGCACGAGAAGCACTTAAGGCGCTGGGCTACACAGATGCGGAGCTGGATAAGGTATGGAGCAGAATGAAGAAAGACGTGAAACCTGATGAATCTGCCGATATTTTGATGAAAAGGGCTTTGCAACTGTTGTTTGCCGGATAGGACGATGATGTCCATTAAAAGAAGTCTGGTGAAAAGGAGGAGCGATGGAATATGGATGACCGGATTATTTCCGCCAATTTGATGATGGAAGACCAGACGGCGGAGCTAAGCCTTCGCCCTCGTTATCTGAACGAATATATCGGGCAAAATCAGGTGAAAGAAAATTTGAAAATATATATTGAAGCGGCCAAGATGCGTAAAGAGGCGCTGGATCATGTGCTGCTGTACGGTCCGCCTGGATTGGGCAAAACGACGCTCGCCAATATTATCGCCAACGAGCTGGGCGTTAATTTACGCACGACCTCAGGCCCAGCAATTGAAAGACCCGGAGATTTAGCAGCGTTGCTGACTAATCTTCAAGAGGGCGATGTTTTGTTCATTGATGAGATACATCGCCTGCACCGTACGGTGGAAGAAGTCATGTATCCGGCAATGGAGGATTTTGCGCTGGACATTATGATTGGTAAAGGCCCGAGTGCGCGTTCAGTCCGTCTGGATTTGCCGCCCTTTACGCTTATCGGGGCTACTACGCGCGCTGGGCTGCTTTCTGCGCCGTTGCGTGACCGATTTGGTGTCATTAGTCGGTTGGAGTTCTATACGACAGACGAGCTGGCCTACATCGTATCAAGGAACGCAGATATTATGGAGATTGAGATTGTCGGGGATGCGGCCGAGGAAATTGCATTGCGTTCACGGGGGACACCGCGGATTGCGAATCGGCTGTTAAAAAGGGTACGTGATTTTGCCCAAGTTGCAGGAGACGGTATTATTCATTCGGAGCTGGCCGCAGAGGCGTTGAAGAGACTGCAAATTGATCCGCGCGGACTGGATGAAATTGATCATAAAATGCTTAAGGCGATGATTCATTCATTTCGTGGCGGGCCTGTGGGATTGGATACAATTGCAGCGACCATTGGTGAAGAAAGTCAGACGATCGAGGACGTGTATGAGCCATATTTGTTGCAAATCGGCCTTCTGCAAAGAACGCCGCGGGGCCGGATGGTCACTCCAGCGGCTTATGCTCACCTCGGAATTCCCATGCCAACGGATTCAAGGTGAGCAGGGAGTGTGTATTTTTATCACATGAGAATAGGCAGTAGCGGCTCTTACGGAGAAAAATGTAGCTGTGATTAGTTTACACGGCTTTGACAAATATGACATTGCAGGACGGATGGTATGGAGAAAGAGAGTGCGTGAATTAAGATTTGAGCGGGTTCAAGTTTAGGCGTATTTCGCCGATGTATTAAAAGGGACAGGTGTGAGTCAAGTTCCCGCCAAATCATGCAGTATGCGTGCTATGACAGCCAGAAATGGGGGAGCTAGAAATGAGTGAAAAAGCGTTGAATCAAAGCACAATTTTCGGCACATGGGCGGGTCGGGCCAAACGGGCAACAGCGGCTATAGTATTAGCTGTAGTTTGCCTGCCTTGGTCTCCGACTGTTCACGCCGCTACTGCCCAAGAGGATATTCGTGTAGTGATCTTTGCGGATCTGGGCAGCAAATATAAAGCGACTGTACCCGCTGTAACCTTGAAATCATCAGGGGGCCTGAGTGTTGGACAAAACAGTGGGGGTAGCTTTCAGTCTTGGACAGGACTTCCAGACAGTACGGCCCGTTTTAGTGTAGACAGCTATCGGGTGAAGGTACTGGAAGGAAATGAAGCGGCTGCAATAAAAGCAGCTCAAGCATTGCAGAAGACGAATGATAAACCGATGGTTTTTATTGGCTCGAAAAACGGTAGCTCTGTCTATCAGGTGTATGCAGGAATATATGCGAGTGAACAGGCGGCGCAGGCTGCTGTACAGCGTATTTCTACTGCAACCGGAGCACAGGCCGAAGTTACGGGGAACAAGCATTGGTCTACGGGAAACTACGGAAGCGAACAAGAGGCTAATCTCGTTCGAACGACGATTTCTGCCGCAGGTTTTGATGCTTTTACCGTCATTCAATCGAGAGGTCAATATGCTGTGTGGGTCGGAGAAGAGAGTAATGACAGCAAGTTGTCCGCTTTAAAAACAGAACTGGAAAGCAAGCAACCGCGACTTATGCTCTCTAAAGTCAACGCTACTCAAACCGGACTGATTGTGAGGCAGGAAGCAGGAGTAACGACAGGCTCTCAGGTGATGACTCATTACGTGCTGAGTGGTTCTGATAATAGCAAGGTTATGGTCAACGGAGGCAGCGATGGAATTCAAGTGGTCGAGAGATCACAGCGTACATATCGTGGCGACATGGAGCTTGGCATGACGTCAGGACAACTGACACTTGTTAACGAAGTGCCGTTGGAGCAGTATTTGTATTCCGTGGTAGGAGCTGAAGTCTATTCCTCGTGGTCGGCTGAAGCGCTCAAGGCTCAAGCGGTGGCGGCTCGCAGCTATGCGCTTGCCCAAGGCAATCGTTTTCAGATCGGGAACGTGGTGGATGGAACGTTAAGCCAGGCTTATAACGGCAAAGGCTCAGAGCATGCGAATGTTAGCGAGGCTGTAGATGCAACCGCTGGCGAAGTGATTAAAAGTGGTGGCAAGGTGGTCGAAGCTGTATTTTCGTCCAATGCGGGCGGCGTTACAGCGGATGCTTCCGAGGTGTGGAACAGTGGCGGCGAAGCGTTTGCCAGTATAGATAGCTCAGGGGATATTTCGGCGCAAAAAGGAGCACAGGAGTGGTATCACGTGCTTCTCTCCAGCGGAAAGACAGGCTATATCCGAGAAGATAATGTTAAGGAGCTGGAGGGAGTCACGGAAGCGGGGCTAGACAAAGTCACAGTGACTGCTGAAAATACCAATGTGCGTCCCATTCCTCAAATTCAATCAACCGTGGCAGCAGTAGCCAAGGCACAGCCCGGTGAAGAGATGATTGTATTGGAAAAGGTACCTCAATCCGGGGACTACGCATGGGTACGGGGGCCCTTTACGGCCGCTCAGCTTGTAAAATCCTTGCAAGGGAAAGTAACGGGCACAGCACCGTCCTCTATTGACCATCTCGATGTCACCAAACGCGGTCCGTCCGGGCGAGTGCTGGAGGTTGAAGCGAACGGGTCGCCTTTAAAGGTGAAATATCCCGATATGTATCGTTCAGCAATGGGCGGATTGCCGAGCACGCTGTTTGATATTGCGAGTACCGGCAGTTATACTGTATTAGGCGCTGATGGGGCTACTACTCATGTAAATGGTGCACAGGGAACTACAATCCTGTCGGCATCAGGGAGCAGCACTTCCAGTGGTAACGGGGTGATCGTCATGAATGGAGATCGTCATGCGCGCGTCATCGACAAAACGCAGAGCTTTATTTTTACAGGCAAAGGGAATGGTCACGGTTTGGGATTGTCACAATGGGGAGCCAACGGTTTGGCTGATCAGGGGTATGATTACAAGAAAATTTTGCAACACTATTACAAAAACGTGGATATAGTTAAGGACTGACAATATATGAACGTAAACGACTACGATTTTGAATTACCTGAAACATTAATTGCACAGACACCTTTGTTTGATCGAAGTGCTTCCAGATTACTAACACTGAGCAAGGATAGCGGTGAAGTGGGTCATCATACATTTTCAGATATTGTGCAGTATCTTCAACCCGGCGATACGCTGGTGCTAAATGATACGCGAGTGATTCCTGCACGCTTGTTCGGTATCAAGGAAGACACGGGAGCTAAGGCCGAGGTGTTACTGCTCAAGCAACTGGAGGGTGACCGATGGGAAGCATTGGTAAAACCCGGCAAGAAGTTGAAAAAGGGCACGGTTATCGTTTTTGGTGATGAGCTGAAGGCGGTCATTGAGGAAGAAGGAGATATGGGCGGAAGAGTGCTCTCATTCTCATATGAAGGTATTTTTCAGGAGATATTGGATCGTCTTGGACAAATGCCGCTTCCACCGTATATCAAGGAGCAACTGGATGACCGTGAGCGTTATCAGACGGTTTATGCCCGGCATGAAGGCTCCGCCGCAGCTCCAACCGCAGGGTTGCATTTTACAGAGGAATTACTAGATCAAATTAGAGAAAAGGGTGTTTCCATTGCTTTTGTCACCCTTCACGTCGGTTTAGGAACGTTCAGACCCATGTCTGTGGATACGATTGAAGAGCATGTGATGCATGAAGAATATTACTCATTGTCACAGGAAACGGCAGATGTGCTGAATGAAACCAAAGCGCGCGGCGGAAGAGTCGTGGCGGTGGGGACAACCAGTTGCCGGACGCTGGAGACGGTGGGCAATACATTCGGTGACGGATTATTACAGGCCAGCAGTGGCTGGACGCAGATTTTTATTTATCCAGGTTATGAATTCCGTGTAGTGGATGCGATGATTACAAATTTCCATTTGCCTAAATCCACATTGGTTATGCTGGTCAGTGCACTGGCAGGCAGGGAGAATATTATGCATGCTTACCAAGAGGCGATTGACCAGGAATATCGGTTTTTCAGCTTTGGGGACGCAATGTTCATTTATTAATTAAGGATGGTAGAGAAAATATGGCACCAGCAATAAGATACGAACATATTAAAACCTGCAAGCAATCGGGAGCCCGTCTCGGGCGTGTGCATACTCCTCACGGGGTTATTGAAACACCAACCTTTATGCCTGTAGGGACACAAGCTACAGTTAAAACGATGAGTCCTGAGGAACTAAAGGAAATGGATGCTCAAATTATTTTGAGTAATACGTACCATCTGTTTCTTCGTCCTGGTCACGATATTATTCGTGAAGCGGGTGGGCTGCACAAGTTTATGAACTGGGATCGTCCTATTCTAACGGACAGCGGCGGGTTTCAAGTGTTTTCATTGAGTGAAATGCGTAAAATTACGGAGGAGGGCGTTCATTTTCGCTCTCATTTGAATGGAGATAAGAAGTTTCTTTCGCCAGAAGTGGCAATGGAAATTCAAAACTCGCTCGGCTCGGATATCATGATGGCCTTTGATGAATGTCCTCCTTTTCCGGCTGAATATGAGTATGTGAAAAAGTCGTTGGAACGCACCAGCCGTTGGGCTGAGCGCTGTCTGGAGGCGCATGCTCGTCCTCATGATCAAGGGTTGTTTGCCATTGTTCAGGGAGGGATGCATGAAGATCTGCGCAAGCAGAGCGCGGCGGATTTGACTTCCATGGATTTCCCGGGGTATGCTATTGGTGGACTGAGCGTAGGTGAACCGAAGCATTTGATGTATGAAGTGCTGGATTATACGCTTCCTCTGCTTCCCACTAACAAGCCACGCTATTTGATGGGCGTAGGTTCTCCGGATGCCTTGATTGAAGGCGCTATCCGTGGTGTGGATATGTTTGATTGCGTACTTCCAACACGAATTGCTCGCAATGGGACAACGATGACCAGCCAAGGTCGTCTTGTCGTTCGCAACGCCAAATATGCAAGAGATTTTGGCCCGCTTGATCCGGCTTGTGATTGCTATACCTGTCGTAATTATTCACGTGCTTACTTACGACACTTGATTAAAGCGGATGAAACCTTCGGGCTCCGACTGACAACGTATCATAATTTGCATTTCTTAATTCAATTGATGCGTAATGTCAGACAAGCGATTATGGATGACAGGCTGCTTGATTTCCGCGATGAATTTTTTGAGCAGTACGGTCTTCATGATAATGATAAAGGCTTTTAAGTTTTAGGGGAGAGTATACGAAAGGGGGATTTAACATGTTTCATTTTGCTACAGCTGCTGCTGCACCCGGTGGAACTGGAGGACTTTTTCAAATGATCTGGCCACTGGCGCTGATGTTTGTAATCTTCTATTTCTTGCTGATTCGTCCGAATCAGAAAAAACAGAAGCAGCGTTCAACGATGCTTCAAGCCTTGAAAAAAGGTGATAAAGTGATTACGATCGGAGGTCTTCATGGTACAATTGTGGAGATTACGGACGATGTGGTCGTTTTACGTGTGAATGATGTTACGAAGCTGACCTTTGATCGCAGCGCGATCAGCAATGCGATTGCAAAAGATACAGCTTCCGAGGAAGTTGTTTCCAAGTCATAGAATATTAGCAGTAACAATGCAAAAAACCGAGCCTTTGAGAAGGGCTCGGTTTTTTGTGTTGTTTCGCCACATACATTTTGATTATCTGCTCAGGTTAATCCCAAACATCCCGCCCCCGGCTCCAATGATAAAGGCAATTCCCAGATGCAAAAGATCTTTGGCGTTCATACCTGCATCCAGCGCCAGAAAACCGACCAGTAGCACGATTAGCCCATACAGGATGCCTGTAATACCGCCTTGATACCAGCCTTTGTTCGTGGATCTTTTACCGGCGACGAAGCCGCCGGATACCATGGCAAATGCATGAACGATGTACGTATACAACGATAAATCCTGTTCCTGCATCTGTGTCAGCCACAAGAGTAGCGAAAGGATAAATGCGCCCAGCAGCATCCATGCAAAAGCATAAAACAAGCCGGATAAAATGGGATGGGCCAGACGAAACGAACACCAGCGGCGAATGAGCTCCATTGATAATTCCTCCTGTACCAAGGTTTGAACTATTATCATTCTATGGCCAAGCCTCCCGGCTTAGTACCAAGTCGTAAGCAGTCTTTGTCTTTATTTCAATAATTTAACCTTTTGTTTTTTGTATGGTTGATATGAGGAACGGTCAGAATACGTGTACAATGAACGGCGAATGTCTTGTCGCAAGTACAGGAGAGGAGGCGACATGTTGGGTCACGATATTTTTGCACATATATTTCGAACGTTGCTCATGTACTTTATTGTATTTCTGGTTATGCGCTTAATGGGTAAACGGGAGATCGGAAAATTATCTGTTTTTGACCTCGTGATATCCATTATGATTGCGGAAATCGCTGTATTCAGTTTGGAAGATATAAAACGTCCGTTGTATGAAGGATTGATTCCTTTGGGCGTGCTGCTGATTTTGCAGATCGGCATTTCGTATTTCAGTCTTAAAAGTCGTCGCTTGCGGCTGCTGTTCGATGGTAAGCCCAGTGTATTATTCTCCAATGGACAAATAAACAGGGAAGAAATGCTGAAGCAACGCTACAATTTAGATGATCTGCTGTTACAACTTCGGGAACAAAATATCGAAGGCTTGGACAATGTAGAATATGTTATTTTGGAAACAACAGGTAAGCTCACGGTCATACGTAAAGATGATAACGTTGGAGATACTGAATCTGAAAAGCAAAAACCGAATGTAGACCAAACGAATTTGGCAAACAGCGATCAACAGGAAAATAAAGTCCATCCTTCGCCTAAAATCGGCGGGAAGTTTAGATATGAGGGTCTTCCTATTCCGCTGATTATGGATGGCAAGGTGCTGGATCGAAATTTGGAGCGTATGGATATGAACCGTTTTTGGCTTAAAAATCAGATCCAAGCTCAAGGGCACAAAGATTTTAAGGATGTTTTCTTGTGCTCGGTTAACCATAAAGGCGATGTATATATTACGCCACCAGCCTTCGGTGAATCGTCGGATTAAAACTGTTAAGCTTTAAACCATCTTCTCAGAATAGGGATGCGGGTAAGATTGTCCCAGTCTATCATTTTGGTCAGAGTCATCAGAAAAAGGTACAGTATAATGCCCAAACCTGCAGCAAAAAGAAATTGCAGCCACATTTGATCGAAAACCGTTAGATGTCTGTAAGCATATAAGACTGCAGCTGCCATGATGATCATGCCCACACCGGTTTTCCAGAAATCAAGCAGTCGCACACGAAACCGAAGCAGTCTGCTTACACTGAAGCCATGCAGAAGGGTGACTATGGCGCTGTTGATACAAATGGCAATGACTGCTCCATAGATACCGTATTGAGGCTGGGAAGCTAGCCAGACAATAAGCGCGATTTTGATAACGGCTCCGACAAAGGTATTGAATAAGGCACTTCCGGGACGATCCAGAGCCTGAAGTGCTGCCTGAAGCGGGGCCTGAATGTACATAAAAAGAGCAAAGGGAGCCATGAGCTTAAGCATGCCCGCAATGTCGCCATTATTGTAGAGTAGCAGGCACAGAGGCTCTGCCAATACGTACATAATGACAGCAAACGGGGCTCCTGCAACCAAAGCAAGCCGAAGTGATTGATGCAATCGCTTATGAATCGCTGTGATTTGTCCCTTGGCAGCAGCTTCGGATAAGGAAGGGACGAGGGAAACAGCCAGTGAACTGGTGAGAACACCGGGTAGTAATAACACTGGAATGACCATACCCTGCATGGCCCCGTATTGGGCGGTTGCCACTCCGGTGGCAATACCTGCTACGGCCAGGCTGCGCACACATAGAATGGATTCAAGCAAATAGGACAACGACCCCACAAGTCTTCCGGCTGTTACGGGAACCGATATAGACAGAAGTCGTGACAACACAGATGGTTGTTCGGAATGAGCTGCTGAAGGTGAAGATACCTCCGGTTGTAGGGGGACATGATCTTTTCGCTGGTTCCATTTGTATTGCCATAGAAGCACAATCATGCCGATGAGTTCACCCGCCAGTGCACCGAGCATCGCCCCTGCAGCAGCGTAGGCCACGCCATGCGGAAGGAGCAGGTAAGCAAACCAGATGACGCAAAAAATGCGCATGACAGTCTCGGCAATGGAGGAGCTTGCGGACGGAATCATATTTTGTTTCCCCTGAAAATAGCCTCTGTAGGCAGAGGAAACAGCAACAATAACAATCATTGGACTCATGCTGACAAATGTATAATATACACGGCTGTCTGTCAGCAGGTGGCTTGTAATCCAAGGCGCAAAGAGAAGACAGAGCACCATGGCAAGCAGGCTGAGTGTAACAGTGAAGCGCAGGCTGGTGTGCAAAATACGCCGTGACATTTCGGGTTGACCCGCAGTTTCAGACTCGGCTACTAGCTTGGCTACGGCAAGCGGTATGCCCCCGGTAATAAGGGTTACCAGCACGATAAAAAAGGGATACCCCTGTTGGTACAAGCCGACTCCTTCGGGACCGATAATACGCGGGAGCGCGATTCGCGGAATAAAACCCAGCAGCCGATTGATAATTCCAGCTGCTAATAAAATAATTGCTCCATGGATGAATGTCTGCTTTTTCAATCGCAACTCCCTCTTCCCCAAAAATGAATTCCGCGTCTATGTGTTACTGTAAAAGATATGCCGGACCTGTCCATGTTCATGACAAGCTTTTCCGACTGAAAGCAGATGGATCAGGACAACAAGAGGGGGAGTGGTGAATTCTGCTATTGACGATCGAAATGAATGCATATATTGTTGGTTTACGGCTATTTTCGACGAAAAAGAAGGGTTTTCCAGGATCAGGGCAGAAATGTTCTATAAAGCAGTCAATAACCCCGCTAATTGCTGATCTGCGGAACCGGAGTCGCTGGGAGGAGGAACGGCCATCGTGGGTATGGAAGAGCTGGATGAGCAGGATTGGGATGACGCAATTGAGATGCTGTGTCAAAGCAAGGCGGACGAGTTGATTCTCGTAGGCTATGAGCATGTCACAAGCAAGGACGTGTGGAATTGCGTCAGCCATAAATATGAAAAGGAGGGTATTCCTCCGCTGCACAAGCTCGTTAACGATATACTTTCCCTTAAAGCGACGAGCTTTATGAACTATTTGACAATGTCCGCATTACGGGGCTCCACTTTCGAATAGAAGGGGGTCTTTTTTTGCGTTCAAATTGACTGCTTTTTGAGGGGTAGCTATAATAGGAATATTGAGAATGAAAGGGGAACATGGGACGGAATGAAGAGAATTCTAAGTTTCATCGTGGTCGTGCTCATAACCACTGGTGTTATGGTCGGGACAAGCCCGGGCCTGCTGAACAGTTTAAAACTAGGCCTCGATTTAAAGGGAGGCTTTGAAATCTTATATGAAGCCCAGCCTTTGGAAGCCGGGCAGAGTGTAACCAAACAGTCTCTCATACAAACAGCTCAAAGTCTGGAGAGACGGATTAATGCGCTCGGTACGACTGAGCCGGAAGTAACAACGGAGGGTAGTAACCGTATTCGTGTGCGGCTTGCGGGTGTCTCCAATGAAGCAGAAGTTCGCTCCATGCTGAAAAAGCCTGCCGAACTTACGTTCCGCAGTGCAACGGCGGCAGATGCCAAAAAGCCGGGACAATACAGCAAAGTTGAGCTTCGCGGGAATGATTTTGTGGAGAATGGAGCTGTTGTGGGCTTCGACCAGCTAAATCAACCTGAAATTAGTATCAAAGTGAAAGACAAAGCCAAGTTTGCAGAGATCACAAAGCGACTTCTGAACAAAGAATTGGCTATTTTCCTGGATCAGGAATTACTTTCTGCACCTACGGTACGTGGAGAACTGACGGATGGCAGTGCGTCGATCACAGGTAGCTATACTCGTGATGAAGCGAACAAGCTGGCCGATACGATTAACCTGGGGGCACTTCCGCTCAAACTGACGGAAAAATATTCCCAGAGTGTAGGCGCTACACTGGGTCAATTGTCACTCAATCAAACGATCCATGCGGGTTTGATCGGTTCGATCATTATTCTGGTATTTATGATTTTTATGTTCCGTGTACCGGGACTGGTTGCCAGCTTTTGTCTCATCGTTCATACCTGGCTGGTGCTTGCCATCTTCTACTTAGGCGGGTTTGTACTCACGCTTCCGGGTATCGCAGCGTTCGTGCTGGGGATCGGGATGGCAGTCGATGCCAATATCATTACGTATGAGCGGATTAAAGAAGAAATCAAGACAGGGAAAACGATTCGTTCTTCTGTTATCGCAGGTAGTAAGGCCTCGTTCCGTACCGTAATGGATGCCAATATTACGACAATTATAGCGGCTGCTGTTATGTTCGGCCTGGGAACAGGCTCGGTTAGAGGTTTCGCTCTGGTGCTCATCGTTGATATTGTCACCAGTATTTTGACGAATATCTTCTTCTCCCGTTTCTTGCTCAATCTGCTGGTTAAAGCGGATGCTGTGAAGAAGCCCAAGTATTTTGGTGTGAAGGAGAGTGATATCAGTGCGCTTTAATTGGGACTTTAAATATATCAAGATGAGCAAGTGGTTTTACACGTTCTCGATTATTATCACGCTGCTTGGTATTTTGAGCTTGTCGATTTTCGGTTTGAATTACGGTGTTGATTTCCGTTCCGGTTCCAATGTGGATGTCAATTTGACCAAAGCAGTTACACAGGAACAGATTCAAACTTTGCTGGACAAGAAGGGTATCGGCAAAGAGGTGGATTATACGCCGGGTAAAGAGCGCTTTGGTATTCGCTTTTCGCAGGTATTGACGGATCAGCAAGTGAATGATTTTAAAACATCTTTCAATAAAGAGCTTGATCCGAAGGCTTCCTTTGAGGTTAATACGGTAGATACGGAAATGGCGCAAGAGCTGGAGCGAAATGCAATATGGGCGATTTTGTTAGCCTGTGTAGCCATTGCTGCTTATATCTCGATCCGGTTTGAATGGCGGTTTGCCATCGCAGCCATTGTTTCGCTGTTGCATGATGCATTTCTCGTTATCAGTATTTTCTCGATCTTCCGACTTGAGGTGGATTTGACCTTTATTACAGCAATTCTGACGATTGTCGGCTTCTCCATCAATGACACCGTCGTTATTTTTGACCGCATTCGGGAAAATTTACGATTTGCGAAGAAGAAGTCCAGGGACGATTTGGAGCAGGTGGTTGATCACAGTATCGCACAGACGATGACTCGTTCACTTGCAACGGTGTTTACTGTGTTTGTTGCCTCCTTGTGCTTGTTCATTTTTGGTGGCGAGTCGATTCGTATGTTCTCGCTTGCGATGGTTATCGGCTTGCTGTTTGGTGCTTATTCTTCTATTTTCATTGCCAGCCCGCTGTGGGTGGCCTTGAAAGGAAAACAAAAGTCTCCGTCAGCTGGCGGCGGCGCGGCCAAGATTGCAAAGTCTTAAAATTACGCTTGACATCAGCAGTATGAATTAAAGAGAAAGCCGCGTCTGTATGGGCGCGGTTTTCTAAGGTTTGGAGAATTTGAAATGGAGCATTACCGGGGAATTGTCAGTTCAGGATTGAGGGGGATACGTTGTGAATAGCGAACGCAGCCGATCATTGGAAACTGCGGCGTGGAGCGGGATTATAGGTAATCTTGCACTGGCTGTTCTAAAGGGAACCGTCGGTTATGCGGCAAACAGCAAGGCGTTGATGGGGGATGCGCTGCACACGGCTGCGGATAGTGCTTCCCGTTTGCAGGAGCTTTTGTTCTCCAAAGGTGCAGCAGAGCATGGTATACTGGCACGGTTGCGGAACGGTGAAAAAGTCCGGACTGTCATATCGGTGGTACTGGCTATATTGGTGCTAATGAGTGGTCTTCAGTTGGGCATATCGGCTGTTCGTTCTTTAAGCAGTCCAGATCCGCAGGCTCCAGGTCTGTATGCACTAATTACCGCTTTCACTGCTTTGGTACTGAGAGAGTCGCTGTTTCAGTTTCAATACCGCTACTCCATTAAACATGGCCATAAGGCTGAAGCAGATTTGTACGCTAATCATGAACGGTATTCGCTTTATGCGTCGTTGATTGCTTTGATCGGCATGATTGGGGCAATGACAGGCGAAGCGATGGAGTGGCCTGCATTATTATATCTTGACCCGACCGCTGCGTTGCTGGTAGCCTGTCTGGTGTTGCGTAAAGGATATCTGATGGTACTGAATACTGCCTATCCGGCTCCTGAACAACCTCTGCGTGAGGAAGACTCACAACGCTTTATGGAGACGATTCAGCGGGTGCATGGTATCGTAACAGTTGAGCATCTGCATGCGCAGGAAGCAGGTCATTTTATAACTGTGAATGTAACCATTAGTGTAAATCCCCGGATTACGGTGCAAGAAGCGCAGGAAATTGCTGATCGGGCAAAAAATCTACTACTGGCGCGGTTTCCGCAGGTGACCCATGTACAGATGCAGTTTGTTTCTTATCAAGCCGGGTATCCTTACAAGTCTAATCATGAACTACCGGATAATGATGTGTCGTCCCTGCTGCAATAATGGCAGGACGACTATGAAAGAAAGGTGAATAGGATTGCTTCATTCGCAGTACCGATGGAAGACCCCGGAGGTTAACCTGGAGGCGGCTCAGCCGTTGACGGAAGAGCTGGGGATTTCACCATTGTTGTCCCGGCTTTTAGTGAATCGGGGTGTCACTACGGCCGGGGAAGCAAACCGCTTTTTGTACGGAAGTGCAGATGACATACACGACCCTTTTCTGCTCCTGGGCATGAAAGAGGCAGTGCCGAGAATCCGTCAGGCGCTGGAGCGTGGCGAACACATATTAATTTATGGTGATTATGATGCGGACGGGGTATCTAGTACGTCATTGATGATTCAGCTTATGCGCTTCCTGAAATCTTCGTATGATATTTACATTCCACACCGCTCCAATGAGGGATATGGACTGCACAATCATGCCCTTGATTGGGCTAATCAGCAAGGGGTTACGCTGGTTATTACGGTGGATACGGGAATTAGTGCAATAGAGCAAATAGCTTATGCGGCAACCCTGGGCATAGATGTTATTGTAACTGACCATCACGAGCCTCCTGCTGTGCTTCCTGAAGCGTATGCTCTGATCAATCCGAAGCTACCTGGCTGTCCGTATCCATTCAAGGGTCTTGCTGGTGTAGGTGTGGCACTAAAGCTGGCACAGGCGCTGCTGAGTGAAGTGCCTGAGGAATGGTTTGAAATTGCTGCTATCGGTACGGTAGCTGATCTGATGCCGTTACATGGTGAGAACCGGACGATGGTACGTAGAGGGATTCAGTCTATGAGAAGCTCTGCGTTTCCAGGTATCCGGGCGTTGCTCAGTGTAGCGGGCGTGGATATGTCTACAGTGACTTCAGTCAACATCGCATTTGCTCTGGCTCCCCGGATCAATGCCAGCGGACGCCTGGATCATGCAGGACGGGCGGTCTCCCTTTTGACGACAGAGCAGGAGGATGAAGCGGATCAGCTTGCGCATGCGCTGGATTTGCTCAATCGGGAGCGTCAGCAAGTAGTTGAACGTATTGTGGAGCAAGCCGAGCAGCAGTTGGCAGCCAAGCTGAATGGGGGTACGCTGCCGTCTGTCATCGTATTGGCTGGTGAAGGCTGGAACGTGGGTGTCGTGGGGATTGTGGCCTCCAAGCTGCTGGATCGCTATTATCGTCCAACCATTATTCTGGGCATAGATGCAGAGACAGGAATGTGCAAAGGGTCTGCCCGTTCTATTCCGGCCCTGGATATTTACAGTGCTCTGACAGACAGTCATGACCTGATGGAGCACTTTGGCGGTCATCCTTCGGCTGCGGGGATGACGCTGTCTCGGGACAATCTGGCATCGTTTGAGGAGCGGTTAAATCGCTATGCCGCTTCCATTCTGACGCCAGACAATCTCGTTCCTGTAGCCGAGGCAGATATGGTTTGTCGTCTGGACGAGGTATCTGTACAGGTGGTTGAAGAACTGGAGTTACTTCAACCCTTTGGTATGGGGAACCCTTCTCCACGTTTCGTGTTACAGGGTCTTCAATTGCGTGAGGCTCGTAAAATGGGGCGTGAGAAGAATCATGTGAAGTTGCTATTGGAGCAGAACGGATTATCGCTGGATGCGATTGCCTTCCGGCGTGGCGATTTGGCTGATTTTTTGCAGCAGCAATCCGAGCTGGATCTGCTGGGCGAACTGTCTGTTAATGAATGGAACGGCAAACGCTCCCTTCAACTGATGATGCAGGATATCCGTGTACAGGCTCCGCAAATTTTTGATTATCGGGGAGTATCAGACCCTTTTGCCGAGCTGGAGCGGGGTCTTAAGATCTTTCATCCTCGTATAGAAGAACGAAAAAATGACGTTGCGGTTGTGATGCATCCATCGTCCAGGCTTCGTCCGTCTCGTCCAGTGAACGCCGGATCCATATGGGTATATGATAAGGAGGGCGGCGTTACTCCCGGTGATGACCGAAGGGATATGCAACACTCTGTAAAGTCACTGTTCGTGTTGGAGCCACCGGATACACCGGAGCAGTTGCAGGCATTGTGGTCTACCTTTGAAGATGTAGAGAATGTGTTTCTCCTTCATTCGGTCAGTGAGCGAGGTGGTCGGCTCGTCAGCCCGGACAGGGAGCTCTTCAAGCGTATTTACGTTGTGCTTTCCCGAGTAGGGACGCAGCCTGTGGACGAAAAAGCAATGCTGCCTGCCCTTAGCCGCCAATGCTCCTGTTCAGTACGAATGCTATCTAAAGTGCTGGACATTTTCGAGGAGCTTGAGTTTATAACGCGTACAGAAGGGCGATTCTGTTTTGTGTCCAATCCGCCCAAGCGGGATTTAACGGCTTCTCCACGGTATCAGGAATTGCATGATATGGCTGAAATGGAGCGTTATTTGCTGGATGCGGATACAACCCAGATGACAAGCTGGATTATGTCGCTTATGAAGGGTGCATCTTGAGGCATAGCCTCAAGGCTGAGGATGTAGGATGGCTATACTAAATTAGAAGTTTACAGTAGGAGGAACTAAGTTGGACTACAAAGAATATATTCGGGTGATTCCCGATTTTCCACAACCAGGGATTAGTTTTAAGGATATTACGACCCTGATGAAAAACGGAGAACTGTACCGCAAGGCAATCAATGATATGAAGGAACTGGTGTCGGATTTGAAAATTGATCTGATTGCAGGTCCCGAAGCACGTGGATTCGTTGTAGGTGCGCCTCTGGCTTATGCGCTTGGTGTTGGTTTTATTCCCATCCGTAAAAGTGGGAAGCTGCCTGGTGAGACTATCGAGGAAGCATATGGTTTGGAATACGGCAAGGACATGCTAGCTATGCATAAGGATGCAATTGAGCCGGGACAAAATGTTTTGATTGCCGATGATCTGCTTGCTACAGGCGGAACCATCGCTACATCAGTGAATTTGGTACGTCAGCTTGGTGGAAATGTGGTAGGGACTGCTTTTCTTATAGAGCTGTCTGATCTGAATGGACGGGCGAAATTGCCTGACGTTGATGTATTTACGCTGATTACGTACTAAGCGCTCTAAAGCCTGGGGGTTTCCCGGGAAATATTTGAGCATGAATAACAAAAATAGCTCGATGGAACCTCTCTTTTCTAAAAGAGTTGCTCCATCGGGCTATTTTTTTAGGTGTTTTTGGTTGGAAATGTAATTTACATAAACCCTCCATTCATTTACGAAAATCGTTATAAAAAAATTGAACAAAATGACGATAAACAGTTAAAAAGGGGTAGGGGTGGTCATATTGCGTACATTTCAATTTAAAAGCTTACAGGCACGAATATTCTCTGCCTTGGTTCCTCTTGTACTTGTGACTTTGATTTTAATCAGTTTATTGTCTTACTTTTTTGCCAAGCAAAAGCTGGACTCGGAAATTAGCCAGAATGCTACCCAATCTTTGTCGGGAGTTAAAACCGATATCGCAGCCAATGTGGATCGGCATGCTTTACTTGTCTCCGTGCTGGCCAAGAGTGCAGAGCAGCTGGGAACAGGAATGAAGATCGACGATTATGGACATTTGTATGAACAAGAGCTGGCATTGAATGATATGACATATGGTCTGGGTGTCTTTTTCGCCAAGGATGCGTATGAGCCAGATACGACATATCGATCCAATTATGTGCATAGAGATGGCGAACAGATGAAGCAAACGACTGAATATGATGATCCACAATATGACTATTTAACACAGCAGTGGTATACAGGGGCTGTTGAGCGTGGTAAAGATATAAACTTTACGGAGCCTTTTTACGATTCCAAAATGAAAGTAAATATGATTACTGCCGGAAAAGCATTTTATGACCGAACAGGTAAGCTGATGGGTGTCATTACGGGTGACTTAAGTATGGCGAGTATTCAAGCCTATATCGAACGGATGAAATTCGGTGCCCAAGGAAGCGCGGTTTTGATGGACAAGAATGGAGCGATCCTGTCATCGGGACTCCAATCCATAAAAGCAGGTGAACCGCTGGCGAAAGTGTTGGGTATGGAGGAGGCAGAAGCTATCCAAAATGGTGCTTCCGGGCAGTTGTCCGCGTCCATCGGGAATGAGGATTATCGGATATTGTATGATACAATACCGCAAATCGGTTGGAAAATTGGGGTGCTGCTGCCGGATTCGGAGCTGAATCGTCCTGCGAACGAAATGCTTAAGTTGCTCCTTATCGTTAGTACTATCGGAATCCTATTGATTATGGGGGCTTTGCTGGTTAGCAATTCGGGAATGGTCAAAGAAATTAAAAAAATAATGCAGATGACGAATCGTATGGCCATTGGAGATTATACAGTTAAGGTATCTCATAATCGTAAGGATGAGTTTGGTCAAATGGCAGAGGGAATCAATCAGGTGATTGCTGCTACAAGGGAGATGGCAAGTCGCTTGAGCGAAGAATCCGGCGTGATTACGACGGTATCCTCAACTATTTCTCGGGATATTTCTGGCGCAGCTGAGGATGCGAAGCACAATGCTGACGAGTTGGCTCAGGTAAAAGAAGGCGCAGAACTACAATTGGCTGCTGCGGCAGAGAGTGCGACTGCGATGGAGGAAATGGCTGCTGGCGTTCAACGTATTGCCGAATCCATACAGCAGGTATCTGAAGGTACCACAGGCATTGAACATAAGGCTCATCAAGGAAATGAACGTTTGACCGAGGTCACCCGAGGAATGCACAAAGCGAAGGTATCTATGGATGAAGCAGGCAAGGTAGTAGGTTCGTTGAATGAACGGTCGGCCCAGATCGGCAGCATTATCGGGATCATTCAGGAAATTAGCGGGCAGACCAAGCTACTGTCGCTGAATGCCTCTATTGAGGCAGCACGTGCGGGTGAACATGGACGTGGATTCGCCGTTGTGGCTTCAGAGATCGGCAAGCTTGCCGTAAATGTTAGCCAGTCTGCGGAGCAAATTACAAGCCGAATCCGGTCCATGCAGGAAGAAACGAAATCAGCAATGGAAGGAATGCAACAGGGCACTCTGGAGATGGATGAAGGAGTGGCAATTTTGCAGGAGGTTGAGCAGCGCTTTGCTGCAATGAATCAAGATATCCAGCAGGTTGCGATTGAAGTGCAGGAGGTCTCATCGGCCTCGGAGCAAATGTCAGCAGGCTCAGAGGAGGTTGCAGCATCTATTAGTTACCTTGCCGATATTACGAAAGCTTCTGCTGAACGTGCTGGGCAAGCCTCGGAACGGTCCGAACGGCAACTGAAAGCGTTGGAAGGTCTGGATAGCTCAGCCAAGTCGCTTACAGGCGTTTCTGATACGCTCAATCAGGTGGTATCCCGTTTTCGTGTGTGATATTTTTTTGAAAAAACAGGCAGTATGATAAAAAAATCGCCGCTCTCCATATGCTGTGGTCAACACGTTTTGCCGTTTGGCAGGTTGTGTTCATTCTCAGCACATGGAGTCGGCGATTTTTAATATGGTGAGACAGGCATCAATCCGGTGTTTTTTCTGTCAAGGGTTCTTGAGTTTTATCATTGGACCAACCAAGAACTTCAATCAGCTTGAAGAACAGGCTAAGGATAATGCCAATAATCGTAGCCAGTGCCATACCTTTCAGGGTAACAGCGCCCCAAGTGAGTGTAGCACCGCTGATTCCAACAACAAGTACAACCGTAGCAAGCAGCATGTTAGTCGGCTTGGCGAAATCAACTTTTTGCTCCACAAAGATTCTCAGACCGGAGGCCGCAATGACACCGAACAGCAGCAAGGATACTCCACCCATGACCGGAGCCGGGATATTGGAAACAATCGCCGAGAAGGTGCCTGAGAAGGACAGCAGGATGGCAATGACAGCCGCTCCGCCAATCACCCATACAGAGTACACTTTCGTTAAAGCCATGACCCCGATATTTTCACCATAGGTTGTATTGGGCGTCGAGCCGACAAAGCCGGAAAAGATAGTAGAGATACCGTTACCCAGCAGCGAACGATGCAGTCCGGGATCTTTGGACAGCTCGCGTCCGACAATGTTGCTGGTCACAAGCAAATGCCCGATATGCTCCACGATAACCACCAGAGCGACTGGAAGAATTGTCAGCATAGCCGAGGTGTTAAATACTGGAGTAGTAATTGCAGGGTGTCCGAAAAAAGGAGCGTCCGCAATTGCTTGCGTATTTACCATGCCCATAAAGTAAGCGAGCACATACCCCACCACGATACCAATCAGAATATGAATGATTTTGGCAAACCCGCGAAACAGCACGGCTCCCAGAACAGTGACACCTAGTGTAACAAGGGAAAGGGTAATGGTTTTGGGATCCGGGGTCCAGGCTTTGGTGGGATCGGCATTGATAATGCCTGCCATGCCTGCTGCAACCGGAACCAGCTCCAGACCAATCAGGGCTACGATGGAGCCCATGACAGCCGGTGGGAATACAACGTCCAGCCACCGGGTTCCGGCATATTTGATCACCAGCGCAACAAGGCAGAAAATAATACCTGTAACAATGAAAGCGCCGAGGGCCATGGCATAACCATTGCCACCGGGGTTATTTTTAAGCACGAGACTAACTGGAGCGATAAAAGCGAAGCTGGAGCCGAGATAGGCAGGAATCTTGCCACGGCAGATCCAGATGTACAGCAATGTGCCAATTCCGTTCATTAGCAAAATCATGCCGGGATCGACACCGAAGATATTCGGTACCAGCACGGTACTGCCAAACATGGCAAACAAATGCTGTACGCTGAGCAGGAACCCGGGTCCTGCCGGAAGCTTTTCATTAACTTGAATTTCGCGTTGCAACGCAGTTCACTCCTTAGTTCTTTCAATTATTCTTATATACATTAATTACTTTTCGTATTTTTTTCAATATAATTCGTTTCATTTCAACAATAATCCTGATTTCATTGAACCGAGTGTGTCGGAATGACACGACAATGCCAAACCTGTAACAGTTGACGTGTGACGTGCTAACCGTCATAATTATAGGAAATCACTTTTAAAAGGGAACCTTTGCGCGACATTGATCGGCGGGTTCCATTTTGCATAGAAAGGACACGGAATAGAGCAGAATGGGGATAGAGCAATTACTTAAAAAGGCCGGGGCCTATACCAGAGAAGCAGATCTTATCCGCATCAGGGAAGCCTATGATTTTGCCGAGCAGGCCCATTCAGGCCAGACTCGCAAGTCCGGTGAACCTTATATTCTGCATCCGCTTGCGGTTGCTGATATCGTCGTTAATATGCAGATGGATACCATCTCCATTATCGCCGCTCTTTTACATGACGTTGTGGAGGATACGACGGTGTCTTTGGCGCAGATTCGCGAGCATTTTGGCGATACATGTGCGATGCTTGTCGATGGTCTGACGAAGCTGGAGCGTATCCAGTTCCGTTCCAAGGAAGAACAGCAGAACGAAAATTATCGAAAAATGTTTATCGCCATGGCACAGGACATTCGTGTCATTGTCATCAAGTTGGCGGATCGTCTGCATAACATGCGTACCTTGAAATACCAGTCCGAGGAAAGCCAGCGCCGGATTGCTTATGAAACGCTGGAAATTTTCTGTCCGATTGCAAATCGACTAGGTATTTCCGCAATTAAATGGGAAATGGAAGATATTGCTCTGCGCTATCTGAATCCCCAGCAATACTATCGCATCGCCAATTTGATGCACAAGAAGCGGGCAGAGCGGGAGCAGTTTATTGATAACGTCATAGAACGCATCGCTGAGAAGCTCGAAGAGATGGGCATTCAGGCTGATCTATCCGGGCGTCCGAAGCATATTTACAGTGTGTTTAAAAAAATGACCACGAAGAACAAGCAATTCAATGAAATATATGATTTGCTGGCGATTCGGATTATTGTGGATAACATTAAGGACTGCTATGCCACACTAGGCATTATCCATACATTGTGGAAACCGATGCCGGGGCGATTTAAAGACTACATCGCCATGCCTAAGGCCAACATGTATCAGTCCCTTCATACGACAGTAGTCGGTCCGAACGGCGAACCAACCGAGGTACAGATTCGCACGGTCGATATGCATCGAACTGCTGAATTCGGGATCGCGGCCCACTGGGCGTACAAAGAAGGCAACGGATCGAATAACACCAATTTTGAGGATAAAATCACCTTTTTTCGCGAAATTCTGGAGTTGCAAAATGAGGCGAAGGACGCGTCGGAATTTGTGGAATCGCTCAAAATGGACTTTTTTTCTGATCTTGTTTTTGTATTTACGCCAAAAGGTGAGGTTATTGAGCTGCCAGCCGGATCGGTTCCGCTGGACTTTGCTTTCCGCATCCATACTGAAGTCGGGAACCGCACAATTGGCTCCAAGGTCAACGGAAGAATTGTGCCACTGGACTATCGGCTTAAAACCGGCGATATCGTCGAAATTATGACGTCCAAGCATTCTTATGGACCTAGTCAGGACTGGCTCAAAATTGCTCAGTCCTCTCACGCGCGCAGTAAAATCAAGCAATGGTTCAAGAAGGAAAAGCGTGAGGAAAATGTCGAAAAAGGCCGTGAGAATCTGGAACGCGAGCTGAGAAAACGCGATATAGAGCCTTCGGTGTGGATGAGCGACGACAAGCTTCAGGAAGTTGCGCAGAAGTTTTCTTTTAACGATATCGAGGATATGTTATCTGCGATCGGTTTTGGTGGGATTACAGCAGCGCAGGTCTGCACACGTCTAACAGAAAAGCTGCGCCGGGAGCAAGAAGAGGCACGACTGATTGAGTTGACGTCTGAGGTCAAGGAATATAAACCGCAGGGCGAACGAAAAAAAACACCGACCAATGGTGTCAGCGTCAGAGGCGTCGACAATTTGCTCGTACGTTTTGCACGATGCTGTAATCCCGTGCCGGGAGACGACATCATCGGTTATGTAACACGTGGACGCGGCGTATCTGTTCACCGCACGGACTGTCCGAACATCCCTTCGGGTACGGGCGAAGATCAGGCGCGTGTGATTGAGGTTGAGTGGGAAGAAGCCGCAGAAGTGAATTACAGCGTCGATATTGAGATTACGGGTCATGATCGTAACGGCTTGTTGAACGAGGTACTACAGGCTATTTCAGAAAATAAAACCAGCTTCTCAGCCGTTACAGGCCGTACGGACAAAAATAAAATGGCGATGATTCACATTACGATACTCATTCGCAATACGGATCATTTACATTCTGTTGTAGAGCGGATCAAACGGGTGAAAGATGTATACACCGTTCACCGGATTATGCAATAACCCTTGTGGACGTGAAGATAGGTTTACAGCCTTTGTAACGAAGTTTGGGTATAAAGACCCGTTATGTCGCTAAAAGAGACGTGAGCAGCCTGTAGGTGGCTTTTACAGGGCAAGGATAAAGGAGACAGCGGACAGGCGATGAAGATTATTATTCAACGCTGTAAAGACGCTCAGGTAACGGTTAATCAAAAGGTGGTCGGCAAGATCGGAACCGGATTAATGCTGCTGGTCGGTATTGGTCAGGGAGATACGGCGGCCGATGCCGTTTATTTAGCGGACAAAACAGCGGGATTACGTATTTTTGAGGATGCTGAAGGCAAAATGAACGACAGTGTGCTGGATGTTGGCGGAGCTATTTTGTCGGTCTCTCAGTTTACGCTGTATGGCGACTGCCGTAAGGGCAGACGACCCAACTTCATGGGTGCGGCCAAGCCTGAGGAAGCAGAGAAGCTGTACGATTTTTTCAACAGTCAGCTTCGTGCGAAGGGTTTGGAGGTCGAGACAGGAATTTTCGGGGCCATGATGGATGTGTCGTTGACCAACTGGGGTCCGGTGACGCTGATTCTGGATAGCGAACGGTCGTAGTAGAGCTGAGTAGCATAAAATGACCGTTCAGGGGGACGATAATGTCATCCCGGCTGGTGATTAGCCAGGCGGATAGCCTTAAGGGTGACAGGAGAGACGAAGCCATGCGTCAAACCCCAAAAGTGGACGGTTATCGAACCGCTGCACTTCTTTTTCCCGGTAGTATTCAGGAGGCAACCAGCCTCACTCGTGGGAGTGACACGTTATTACAGCATGTCGCAGTAGCTATAGACAAGCCGGGGCGTGGTGCTTTGCCGCGCAGGTAGGGAAGGAGCCGAGAGGCTCCTTTTTCTTTTTCACTGCTTCGAATTGTTATAAAAACAGATCAAGCGGGTAATAACAAAGCGTGGTAGACAAATGAAGATTTGTCACAAACTTAAATTACAACTCATCTTGAGGATAACCGGAAAGGAGATCTGAACGATTATGAGTAAAATTGCGTTTTTGTTGGCTGATCAATTTGAGGATTCCGAAATGCAAGTGCCTTACGATGAATTAAAGAAAGCCGGGCATGAGGCGGATATTATCGGTCTGAAACAAGGCGAAAAGGTGAACGGCAAGCAAGGTAAAGCAAGCTACACCATTGAAAAGGCCATTGGGGATGTGGCATCAAGTGACTATGATGCTGTTGTTATTCCCGGCGGATCATCCCCGGAAAATCTGCGTCTGGATGCGTATGTTCTCAAATTCGTGACTGAAATTAACGAGGCCAAGAAAACGATTGGGGCGATCTGCCATGGTCCGCAAATTTTGGCGAGCGCTGGTTTGTTACAGGGACGAACGATTACAGCTTATCCTCCTTTGAAAGATGACTTGATTAACGCGGGTGCCCATTTTGAGGATCGCGAGGCGGTTGTGGACGGTAACTTTATTACGTCTCGTACACCTCAAGATGAGCCTGCTTTTGTGCGTGAGCTCTTGAAGGTGTTGTAATTTCACTGTGAATGCTTCTGTGAATGTATGCCAGTACAATTCCCATTTGAGGAGGATTTGATATGGCAAAGCAGATTCAGGCTTATTTTCGCACGGAGGATGAAGCTGAGGGTGCCAGAGCGTCGCTCCAAGTCTATAGAACGGAACATTTGGAAGTAGGTGCGCTGGATGATGCACTCGGCAGGGACACACGAGTGTTGATCCCGCTGGTTCCTTATAACAACACTGGTGCTGCGAGCATGTCAGGGGCGGCAGGTGCAGCAATACCTGCCGCTGGCGTTTATGGTGAGAACATTATTCCAGAGGTGGAGAATGGTGAGGCAGGCCGTGGCCCTGCACGCAGGGATTTGAACGAAGACCGGAGCGGGACGACGGATCACGACACAGGTCTACTTCATGCGACAGATGTTTACATTAACGGTGATCAGGATGAATTACGGTATGTGTTATCTGCGAAGGTGAACGATGCTGACTACGATGAGGTCGTTCATAAGCTTCGTTCCAATCGCGGTTATATAGCACAATTATTGGATTAAAGCTGAAAAAACCGTCATAAGTTTGTCGATAAATTGAGGAATTCAGATGTTATAGAACGGCTGTAATACAATTGTAATATTCGATACATCATTCCTTAATATTCGTTGTTTATAATAACGGCATGACCCCCTTTTGATATATCTTTTGAACCTGCGGACCGTTTCCGCAGGTTATTTTCTTTTTATAGGGACTTATTTGTCTTATTGTGAAGGGAATGTCTTGACTTTGTCGAAGCGGTTCATTAAAATCATAAAATAATGAAAAATGATTTGATGACGGGACCAAGTACTCCGAACCCACAAGCGCAGAGAGGAATTTCCAGGCTGTAAAAATTCCCTTGATGAGCGGACGAATGACCTCCCCGAGAACAGGCGGCGAACAATTGAGGAATACCTACTGAAGTACATTGCAACTGTGCCGACAGTGGATAATCCTGCATAATAGCCGTACTGCGCGTTACGGGCGTTATACGTATGAGCGGAGTCAGTGTAATGCTGACGGGCAATGAGTGATTCTTACGCTGGTTGTCTGGGTAACTCCGGAATGTGGGTGGTACCACGGGTGATTTGTAAACGACAATCCCTCGTCCCTGTTAATGCTAACAGGACGAGGGATTTTTTGTTTTATATTGAAAAGTGGAGCAAGAAGAAAGCGCACAATAAGAAATACAACGACGGGGGGATACGTTAATGGCCTTTCAAAAACCGACGGGAACACAGGATTTGCTGCCGGGCAGTGTAGAAAAATGGCAATTTGTCGAGGAAAAAGCCCGCGAGATTAGCCGCCGCTTTAATTATCGTGAAATCCGTACACCGATGTTTGAGCAAACGAATTTGTTCGTTCGAGGTGTGGGTGAAACGACGGATGTGGTGGAAAAGGAAATGTACACCTTTGAGGACAAAGGGAAGCGCAGTATGACTTTACGTCCGGAAGGGACAGCAGGCGTGGTTCGCTCCTATGTGGAGAACAAGCTATACGGGGAGCCGGATGTAACGAAGCTGTATTATATCGGTCCAATGTTCCGCTATGAGCGTCCACAGGCTGGACGTCAGCGCCAGTTCCACCAATTCGGTATTGAGGCTTTTGGTGCGGTAGATCCTGCACTGGACGCAGAGGTTATCGCTTTCGGGTATCAGTTCTGCCGTGAGCTGGGTCTGAAAGGGGTAAAGGTGGAAATTAACTCAGTCGGCAATGCAGCCAGTCGTGCAGCCTACCGCCAGCATCTGGTGGACTTCCTGTTGCCGATCAAGGATACGTTGACCAAGGAGAGCCAAGCGCGTATTGAGCGTAATCCGTTGCGAGTGCTGGATAGCAAGGATGACCAGGACAAATTTGGCGGTGCGCCTTCCATTTTGGATAGCTTGGACGAGGAATCCCGCACACACTTTGAGAAGGTGAAGCAAAATTTGGACGCTATGGGTGTGGAATATACAGTCAACCCGCGCTTGGTACGGGGACTGGATTATTATACGTTGACCGCGTTCGAATTCAAAGCTGAAGGGATTGGAGCCATTGACACCATCGGTGGAGGCGGACGCTATAACGGACTGGTTGGCGATCTGGGCGGACCGGATCAGCCGGGTATTGGCTTCGGTATCGGACTGGAGCGGATTCAGCTAATCTTGGAGCATCAGGGTATCGAATTGAACGAAGCCAAGCCGCTGGATGTATATATGGTGGCATTGGGTGAAGCGGCAGAAACGGAAGTGACCAGACAGCTGTTCAAGCTGCGTCAAGCCGGATTCTCCGCAGAGCGAGATTATCTGGGTCGCAAAATGAAGGCACAGATGAAATCAGCAGATCGTTTTAAAGCACGGTATACTGCGATTTTGGGCGAGGATGAGCTGGTACGAGGTGAAATTGCACTGAAAAACATGGAAACTGGCGAGCAGCGTACCGTCAAGCTGGATCAACTGGTGGAAGAGCTGGGTTAAAACCCAGACCATCTTTTATTATCATCTGTGATGCAGTAAGCATGAGAGACAACAAATATGTATTGAAGTAACCGAGTAACATTCAGTCGGGTGGAACTTCCCTCGGCTGGTCAGATAGCATCAACTACTAAAACATAAACAGGAGTGTGTATTATGAAAAGGAGTCATCAATGCGGCGCATTAACCCATGCGCATATCGGAGAAACAGTTACATTGAACGGTTGGGTACAAACCCGTCGTGACCTGGGAGGCGTACTTTTTATCGACCTGCGTGACCGCAGCGGGATTGTACAAATCGTGTTTAACCCGGCATATTCCGGTGACGCGCTGCAAATTGCGGACCGTGTTCGTAGTGAATACGTACTCGAGGTTACGGGTACAGTGGTCAAGCGTGATGCCGAAACCATTAACGCGAACCTGCCTACAGGTGAAATTGAAGTACGTATTACGGAAATTGAAGTATTGAATGCAGCCAAAACACCTCCGTTCTTTATTGAGGATGGCGTCGAAGTGGACGAGTCGCTGCGTTTGAAATACCGTTATCTGGACCTGCGTCGTCCGGAAATGCACCAGACGTTGAAACTGCGTTCCAAAGCAGCAAAAGTATTCCGTGACTTCCTGGACGGTGAAGATTTCATCGAGGTAGAAACGCCAATTTTGACGAAAAGTTCGCCGGAGGGTGCACGTGACTATTTGGTGCCAAGCCGTGTGCATGAGGGTGAGTTTTTTGCATTGCCGCAATCGCCACAACTTTACAAGCAATTGCTGATGGTGGGTGGCGTAGAACGCTACTACCAAATTGCACGTTGCTTCCGCGACGAAGACCTGCGTGCCGACCGCCAGCCTGAATTTACACAGGTCGACATTGAGACCTCCTTCATGCAGCAGGATGACTTGCTGCCCATGATGGAGCAACTGATGGTGAAGCTGTTCAGAGAGACGGTTGGTGTTGAACTGGAAACTCCGTTCCAACGGATTACACATGCCGATGCAATGGACAAGTACGGCTCTGACAAGCCGGATCTGCGTTTTGGCCTTGAGTTGATTCATGTCAATGATATCGTGGCAAGTAGCGGTGTGAAGGTATTTGCTTCTGTAATTGAAAAAGGCGGCGAGGTTAAGGTCCTCAATGCTAAGGGATGTGGCACATGGAGCCGCAAAGATATTGACGATCTGGGTCCTTATGCTGCACGTTACGGTGCCAAAGGTCTGGCTTGGATTCAAGTGAAAGAAGGCGAATTCAAGGGGCCTATCGTTAAATTCTTTACACCGGAAGAAATCGAGGCTCTGAGAGAGCGTACGGGAGCTGAAGAAGGCGACTTGTTGCTCTTCTCTGCGGATAACAAAAAAGTCGTAGCTGATGTGTTGGGTGCGCTTCGTCTGAAAATTGGCCGTCAACTGGGTCTGATCGACGACAACGTATACAAATTTGCATGGGTTGTGGACTTCCCGCTGCTTGGCTATGATGAAGAACAAAAACGTTATGTGGCGGAACACCATCCGTTCACTCGTCCGAAGGACGAAGACCTTGCCGTCTTGGACACAGACCCAGGTCAAGTTCGTGCTCAGGCCTATGACATCGTACTGAACGGCTATGAAGTGGGCGGTGGCTCGATGCGGATTTACAAACGTGATGTACAGGAGAAAATGTTCAATGCTCTTGGCCTGTCGCCGGAAGTAGCTAATGAAAAATTCGGCTATCTGTTGGATGCGTTCGAATATGGTACGCCTCCACATGGTGGTATTGCCTTCGGTTTTGACCGTCTTGTGATGCTGCTTGCGGGTCGTACAAACCTGCGCGAAACCATTGCATTCCCGAAAACAGCCAATGCAACAGATTTGCTGATGGACGCACCGTCCGAAGTGGATCAAGGTCAATTGGAGCAGCTTCATATCCGTCTTGCTCCGAAGCCAGTTACTCCTAAAGCTTAAGACGAACGTTTGCTTTTACAATTGCCCTACATGGGCTTGTGAATAGTTTATAAAATGCCATGAACCCGTTACCCTCTTATGGATAATGGGTTCGTGGTTTGTATGCATGAAGTTCAAGCATAGTGTCTAAATCAGTGAGGGAGGATATGTACCATATGCTGCATCAATTTTCAAGAACAGAACTGGCCATCGGGACTGAGGGTCTGGAGGTTATGAAAAATAGCACGGTAGCCGTGCTGGGTATCGGCGGTGTCGGCTCCATTGCGGTAGAAGCGCTGGCACGGACCGGTGTTGGACGCATCATTTTGATTGATAAAGACGTCGTAGATATTACCAATATTAATCGCCAGATTCATGCGCTGACGACAACGGTAGGTCAAAAAAAGGCCGATCTGATGGTAGAGCGTGTGAAGCTGATTAACCCTGAATGTGAAGCGATTGCACTGAACATGTTTTATACGGAAGAAACGTATGAGGAGCTGTTCAAGTACGATCTGGATTATGTGCTGGATGCCTCGGATACGATTATTTATAAAATTCATTTGATCAAGGAATGTCTGAAACGGGGGATTCCGATGATCTCCAGTATGGGGGCTGCCAATAAAATGGACCCAAGCCGTTTTCAGGTGGCGGATATCTCCCAAACGAAAATGGACCCGATTGCCCGTGTAATCCGTACCAAGCTGCGCAAGGAAGGCATTACAAAAGGTGTCAAGGTCGTATACTCCGATGAGGAACCGATGAAGCCGCGTGAAGAGATTACGAAAAAAATCGTACCTGCGAACGCACCTGAGATCCGGAAGGCGAAGCAGCCGCCTGCGAGCAATGCTTTTGTACCCCCCGTGGCAGGATTGATCATGGTTAGTGTAGCTGTCAAAGATTTGTTAAACAAGGCTGGAGTGTAAGTCTGAAAATAAAACGTAGTACGTTTCTAGCTTTGCTGCAAACAGATCGAACAAATTGCTGGAGGGTTTTGGTATGAAGGGTGGACTATGGTCCAGAAGCCTCGGTTTCAAACCCGAGCATCATTGGAAAAAGGAAGTGGCCGCTGGTGCCATTTCCTATTTTTCCGTTGTATATATTGTAATGGTCAATGCGACCATTTTGGCAGATGCCGGGATTCCATTACAAGGGGCAATGCTGGGTACACTGCTCACGTCGATTATCGGCTGCCTGCTTATGGCCTTTGGCGGAAAGTCGCCAATGGTTGTTGTACCAGGGATGGGGATTAATGCTTTTTTCACTTATACGCTCGTACATTCTATGAAGCTGAGCTGGCAGGAAGCATTGATGGTGGTCACCATTACAGGTATTATATTCGCCGTTGTTGCATTTACGTCCTTGTACAAGCTGATTAGCCAGGCGATTCCTCATAATTTACAGCACGGAATTACGGTAGGAATTGGTTTGTTTTTGACCTTTATCGGATTGCAAAAAAGCGGCATTGTAATTGCTCATCAAACGACTTTTGTCGCGATCGGCCATTTTAATGACCCGAAGGTGATCACGGCTTGCGTAACATTGCTGCTCGCTATTGTGTTATTTGTGCGCAACGTTCAGGGAGGGCTGCTAATTAGTATTTTGGCAGGAACAGGACTTGCCTACGTACTGGGGGCTGTAGAACCGACAAGTGGAGTGCGAACCTCCGAAACAGTACGGCAGTATGGGCAATTGTTTGGCGAGTTATCCTTTTCAGGTATCGTTTCGATAGCCTTCTGGATCGCTGTTTTTTTGCTGCTGCTCATTGTTCTGTTCGAAAACATTGGGATGATTGCTGCGCAGACCAACATGATCGGAAGACCGGATACGTTCAAGAACAGCCTGCGAGTGTTAGCGGTAACCAATATTTTTGCCGGTATTTTAGGGAGCAGTCCGGCGGTAGCGGCTGCGGAATCGACGGCGGGTATTGCAGCAGGAGGTCGCTCAGGGGCGACGCCGCTGGTCACTGCCATTTTATTCGGGGCAACCTTCTTTTTTATTCCGTTACTTGCTTACATTCCTGATAGTGCCATTGCGCCCGTGCTCATCATCATTGGCGGTCTGATGGTACAAAATGTCCGTGAGATGGATTTTAGTGATTTTACCGAGGCGTTTCCTGCATTTCTGGTCATGGTGATGATGCCCTTTACGTATAGCATTGTAGACGGAATGGCATTTGGCTTTATTGCTTACCCCGTAGCCAAACTGGCAGCAGGGCGCGGCAAGGAAGTGCCTGTCGCATTGTATATCATTTCCGTATTGTTTGTGGCTAACTTTGTGCTTCATTCTCTGGTGTAGTAAACTCAAATTTAGGCTGTACTGTTCATACCCGCGCACAGCGCGGGTGTTGTTGTTTGGACAAGAATGGTCAGACAGGAAGCGAGGTAAATGGTTTATGGAAAAGGAACATCATCTACAGCAAGATGAACAGCAGAACAGTATGAAGGAAAAGCCGGGTAAAAAACCCGATAGGGCTGGTATGGGCAAGTTTATCAAATTGATTGCAAGCGCACACCCTCCCAAGGCCATTCTCGTTATCGCCCTGATTCTGACCTTGATTCAGACAATTTCCGGTTTAATTGTACCGCTGATGACCAAGGGACTGATCGACGGTTTGACCTTTTCTTCATTGAACCGAATGGTCATTCTTGGCTTGCTTGGGGCCTTCGTGCTCCAGGCTGTGGCTTCAGCGGTTTCCATTTATATGCTGAACTATGCCGGACACAAAATTGTGGCTAATTTGCGCAAACGCTTATGGCATAAAATTTTGTCTCTTCCCATTCCGTATTTTGACCGGAATCGTTCCGGGGATACGATGAGTCGTGTCACCAATGATACAAGTCTGATTATGAACCTGATTACGGAGTATCTTGTGAATCTGATTTCTAACGTAATTGCCATTATTGGCGGTATTGCCTTGCTTTTTTATCTGGATTGGGTCATGACACTCATTATTATGGCTATCGTTCCATTAACTGCGCTGATTTTATTTCCCGTGGGCAGGAAAATGTACCGTATATCCAAAAAGCAGCAGGATGAGATGGCTGATCTGACTTCGGTACTGAGTCAGGTTATCGGAGAGATCAGGCTGGTAAAGGCGTACGGGACGGAAAGCAGGGAAGCACAGGCCGGAGAGGATCGGATTTACCGGATGTTCCGTTTTGGCTTGCAGGAATCTCGTATTTTGGCGTTGGTAGGTCCCATTTCTACCTTCCTGCTGACCGCAGTGCTGGTCATTATTTTGGGTGTAGGTGGTGTTCGCGTCGCATCGGGTGTACTGACCGCGGGGGATCTGGTAGCTTTTATTTTGCTGCTGTTTCAGGTGATTACACCGATGGCCCAGTTCACGACCTTATATTCACGTCTGCAAAAGGTGGTGGGTGCCACGGAACGAATTCAGACGATTTTGGATCATGAAGAGGAGCCGCTGGAATTGAAGCAGGAAGCAACAAAAGAAAGCAGGGATATCGTGCTGCGTGATGTTGCCTTTTCCTATACTGAAGGTGAAGAGGTTCTTCATCATGCCAGTTTGGTCATTCCGGCAAACCGGACAACTGCATTTGTTGGACCGAGCGGAAGCGGCAAGTCCACGCTGTTTTCGTTGCTGGAACGTTTTTATGTACCGGATACGGGAGAGATTCGTTATGGAGATGAACCGATATCGTTGTATACACTATCCTCCTGGCGCTCCAAAATTGGCTATGTGTCGCAGGAAAGCTCGATGATGACCGGAACGGTCAGAGATAATATCACGTATGGCTTGGGACGGGAAGCTGATCTGGAGGAAGTGAGACAGGCAGCCACGATGGCGTACGCGGATGCGTTTATTATGGATTTACCGCAAGGCTATGAGACTGAAGTGGGTGAGCGGGGAATGAAGCTCTCCGGCGGGCAACGTCAACGGATTGCCATTGCTCGTGCGCTTCTACGTAGTCCGGATATTCTTATGCTGGACGAGGCTACATCCAGTCTGGACAGTTCATCCGAGCATGAGGTGCAAAAAGCGCTGGCGAATTTGATGGAAGGTCGTACGACGATTGTTATCGCTCACCGTTTGTCTACTGTGGTTCATTCCGATCAAATTATTGTGTTGGACAAGGGGAAGGTAACCGGTGCAGGAACCCACACGGAGCTGATTGAATCCCATGAGGTGTACCGAGAGCTGGCTCAAAAGCAGTTTGTGGAGATGGGGGAGAGAAGTATGGAGCATTAAAGGCCGCTTCGCGTGTGATTTGATCCTCCGATCGCTGTTGCCTCTGAATTCCTCTGATAGTAATGAGAACAGGGGGGGAATTCAGAGGCAAAGGCGAACGCTCCGCTTCTTCGGATTCAAATCACCCGCTTCGCTGATGCCGCAAAGGTTCATACTTTTATGGAAGGGCAGGGAAGGTCAATTTCACTGAATCATGAGGGGACATGTTCACTTACAGCAGCAAGTGGGGCGGAATTGGTTTTTCCAAAATCTTGACAAAAAGGTTTTATAAAGATATTCAACAAGGAATCAGGGAGTTTTTGAAGCTGTATGACATACAACATATAGAGTTGGCTAAAAGGATGCTAGACTAAAAGTGGATATCGAGAAGCGAGAATAAAATCAATTCATTTAGCAACTGTAGCCAAGGTACGTGTCTTGATCGAGTCTGCTCACAATGGCTATACTTGAAGTACCATAAGTGTTTCGACCCATAGGGCGCGTTTTGTTTTTTTGTATTCTTAAAAGGGTTTTCGTAAGAGGACTTTTAGAAAGGAATGGGGTCAAGAATGAGCAAACCGAGAGTATTGGTTGTTGATGATGAAAACGCTGTCAGAAAATTGATTAAAACGGTTCTTGAAGGCGATGGAATGGTTGTGCTTCAGGCTGAAAACGGCATGGAAGCCATGCGGATGATTAGCGAGGAGCCATTCGATCTCGTCCTCCTGGACATTATGATGGAAAATATTGATGGCTATGATGTACTTGGCCAAACGCGTAATATGGGCATCCATACGCCAATCATTTTTCTGAGCGGGAAAAAAGAAGACACAGATCAGATCATTGGACTTGGACTTGGGGCAGATGCCTATATTACCAAGCCATTTAGTCCTCTTGTGCTTTGTGCTCAGGTAAAGAACCAGATTAAAAGATATCGCCAGCTTCAGGAATCAAAACAACAAGCCTTACACATTGTGTTGGGACCATTTCTATTCAATCATCATACCTATACGTTTCAAAAAAATAATCAGGAAATCGCGTTGTCATCAAAAGAATTACAACTCATGAAATTTTTTATGGAGCACCCCAATCAGGTCTTCTCGAAAGAACAGCTATATCAAAACATCTGGAAAGATACGGTTGTCGATAATAATACGATTATGGTCTATATCAGACACCTGCGGACCAAAATTGAGGAAAATCCCACTAATCCGAAATATATCAAAACTGTCTGGGGAATCGGGTATCGTTTTTCCGTTGAAAGATAGATTAACTTTATACTTCTATCCAATCGTATATGTTCTCTTGAAAGCACGCCGATGGACCCGGGGGGCTTTTTTTCTACGGCTGATTATTTCTCTAGCCATCCTTAATTTAGTAATAAAAGGGAATACATAACTTTGGAGGGCGGCATCACAATGCCTCTAATAAAATTGTAGCGACTCCGCCTCAAACATACTTCTATCTCAAAGATATTGCCAAGCCCGTCGTCTAGACTGCAAACTTAAAACCGGACACAAAATCCCTCGCACCAATAATGACCAGAACGTTTTTTAGTCAAACCAGGACGATGTACCGACGAACCACGGGACACCGCAGTGGGAATGAACATATTCTCCGCTGCGGTGAGTTTGTCGTGCCCGTCGAGATTCTTTAGCCGGAAGCGAATTATGCAAAATGCTGAACAAGCTGTGTTAGTAAATGAGTCAACCGTATTTTTTTCTTGAAAACGCTGACATATTTTTGTCACGTGGTTCTTAAAAACATTTAAGGATTACTCAGAATACTTTAAGATTTGCTTTTTACAATTTAGTTATCTCGAATCATCCAATGAGTGAAAACGTTTTACTACAAAGTCTTGTGAACACCTGGGCTAGCGATTGATTCGAGGATAAAACGCAGATTGATCATCTAGGAGGCGATCAAGTGGTCACTAATAATCTACAAGAAGCCGCAGAGCTTAAGCTACAGCCACGAACAGAGTCCAAATGGAAAAAGGTGTTGAATTACAAGATTGGAGGGGTCATTCCTGTAGGCCTTTACATCCCGTTTATGGCTGTTGTCTACATGCTGATGAACTCCGGAAAGCTCGGTAGTGATATGCCTGGGGCTGTATCTGTCATGGTATTGTATGGTTTTATTCTGGCGGAGATTGGAAAGCGCATCCCTATTCTGAAGGATATCGGCGGCGCTGCAATTATGGCAACGTTTGTTCCTTCTTACATGGTGTATGCTCATCTTCTCCCGCAGTCAGCAATTGATTCCGTTACTGTCTTTATGGATAATACCAATTTCCTGTATGTGTACATCGCAATTGTTATCGCTGGTAGCATCCTTGGTATGAACCGGGAACTCATGATAAAAGCGGTTGTTAGATTGGCTGTTCCTTTGACGATCGGATCTATTCTCGGAACAGGCGTCGGTTTGCTTACAGGTGTGGCTTTGGGAATCCCTGCGTATGATACCTTGTTTTATATCCTTGTTCCTATCATGGCGGGAGGCGTTGGTGAAGGTGCGATTCCACTCTCTATTGGCTACGCCCAAATTTTAGGCTCGACCCAAGGTGAACAATTTGCCATGGTTATTCCTGCGGTCATGTTGGGTAGCTTGTGTGCTATTATCTTGTCCGGATTGTTGAAAAAACTGGGGGATAGAAAACCAGAACTTACCGGTAACGGCACGCTACTCAAAACAGGGGATAGCGATGTTTTGGGACTTGCAGAGGATAAAAACAAAAAACCGCTTGATCTTTATCAAATGGCTGCCGGAGCCATTTTAGCTATCGGATTCTTCATGGTAGGTACCTTAGCCGCTGAGTTTGTTGGTCTGCCTGGTCCGATCGTCATGCTCTTTGCGGCATTCCTGGCAAAATATTTTGGTTGGTTGCCAAAATTCCTTGAAGACGGAGCGCAACAGATGCAACGTTTCTTTGTTATCGCTGTAACGTACCCGCTCCTGCTTGCGGTTGGTGTTGCTAAAACACCATGGGAGGCACTGATTTCTGTAATCAGCCCTGCTTATTTCATCACCATTTTTGTAACTGTATTAACCGTGGTTGCGAGTGGATATTTTGCTGGTAAATGGATGAAAATGTATCCGGTTGAAGCTGCGATTATTACTTCTACTCGATGCAGCCAAGGTGGAACAGGGGATGTTGCGATTCTTTCTGCAGCCGATAGAATGGCACTCATGCCATTTGCCCAGGTATCCACGCGTCTCGGTGGTGCAGCAACGGTAACACTTGCTATTTTCCTGCTGCGATACCTTACACACTAAGATAGTGAAATCTTAAAAAAAATTAATAATTTGACAGGATACTTTAAGATCTTGTCGTTACAATGAAGATGTCTTGAGACACCATTTAGTAGACGAACGTGAATAACTGTATAATCGGAAGCGAACTAGCCCTAGCACTAGGGCTAGGAACTGATGGGCTACTAGCTCGATGGAGATGGTAAAACAGGATGAGATTTCAACGAGAGATACTGTTTTACTATCGAAACCATTTTTCATTCATCACGATGCTAGCGCTTCCGATTTCTTTTCTAGTTCTACTGTGGATGGCATACGGTTCATATATGGACGGAGAACGTACCGTGATTGAACAGCAGCAGCAGCAATTGCTAACGATTGCCAAGTTAAACAGCACGTCTATTGAATCCTTTTTCGACGAACAAATGCACACGCTGCAAATATTGACGGGCAACCGGCAGATGTCGCTCGCCATAGCAAATAATAATGAAGCTGTGATTGACGAAAACCTATCTGCTTATTATGCCGCCAAAAAAGATAGCATCTATCGGATTAGCCAGGTGAACCTAGAGGGGAGAGTGGTACACACTTTTCCCAAGCGCAACCGTACGGATGCGATGAAAGCCTATGAATTAATCAAGGATGATATACAAAGGGTGCTGCAAGAAAAAAAACCGTTCATCGCAGGTGCCAAGCTGGAGAAGCAAGGCCATTATATTGTGCATCTGTTTCAGCCTGTTTATCTCGATGGGAAATTTCAAGGTGCGCTCATCAGTGTGGTAAAGCTAAACGCTGTGTATGAGAAGCTGTTGAAGCCGATTCGCGTGGGGACCAAAGGTTATATCCATGTCAAGGATCAGCAAGGCTACTATCTCATGCACCCGAGCGAAGAAAATATCGGGTTATCGCTATCAGCGATGAAGGCTAAATACCCGGGGCTTGATTACCGTGATCTGGAGAAACTGTTCAAAATGCAGCTTACCCAGGAACAAGGCTCAGCTTTCTACCAATCGTACTGGTGGGGTGACGAATTCTATACCAAGACGAAAAAGATCGAGGCATTTTCCCGTGTTCATCTCGGTGACTCGTTTTGGGTGGTTGCCGCCGCCATGAACTACGATGATGTGAGAGAACCGATTGAACAAAATCGAATTAAAACCATTGAAATTTTTTCAATGATTGTCCTGACGTTGGCTTGTGCCGTTTATATCATCATGAGGACGAAGAAAAATAAAGAGGCTCTGGAATACGAGACGAGGTATTTGCGGGAACTGAATAACAAAAACGAGCTGTTGAGAAAAAAGGATCTACAATTGCAGCACTCGCAGAAGCTACAGTTGATCGGCACGATATCAGGGGAAATTGCTCACGATTTCAATAATTTGCTAACTCCCATCAAAGGCTATGCAGAAATCATGCTTAGCAGGATAGAACCTGCTGAAGAAATTTATGATTACGTCAGTGAGATTTATGATGCTTCCGAGAAAGCAAGATTGATAATCGAGGAAATCCTGCTATTGAGCCGGCTGGAGAGTGGAAAGGTCAAGAAAAACGCTCCGGTCAAGGTTGAAGAACAGGTCGAAGAGGCACTGGGACTCATAAAATCCTTCCTCTCGCCCAAAGTGAATGCTGTGTTCAAAAAACGGGTAGATTCAGCCGTTATTTTTGCAAATAAAGTACAGATTCATCAGGTCATTATGAACCTGTGCAACAATGCCTATCAAGCAATGAAAACAACCGGTGGTGAACTAAAAATCATATTGGATACCATTCCCTTGCAAGAGGTAAAAAAAATCCGCGAGAACGTCTTGGAAGTCAGCGATTATGTTACTTTATCTGTCTCGGATACGGGGAGAGGGATGAGTGACGACACCTTGCAGAAAATCTTTGATCCTTTTTTCACAACCAAACCGGCAGGAGAGGGTACGGGGCTTGGATTGTATATCGTCCAAAGCATTCTCGAAAAACATCAAGGATTTATTACCGTGGATTCGGAGTTGGGCAGGGGTAGTACGTTTACGGTGTATCTACCGAAAACGGAGTTTGTAGCAAAAGAGACAGAGATAAATATAAACCCTGTGTTTACTGAACAAAAGCGCATTCTTTTGGTCGATGATAAACAGCGCGTATTGAAAGCGATGAGAAGAGGACTGGAATCGTATGGTTTCCACGTTGAGACAGAATCAGACAGTGTGGAAGCATTGCAGCGGTTTGAAAAGTCTCCAAACCATTACGATCTGGTCATTACGGATCAGGCAATGCCTTATCTGACGGGTACGGAATTGGCTGAACGTATCAAGGTAATCAACCCAAGTATGAAAATCATCCTGATTACCGGTTATGTCGAGGATCACGTGGTGGCATACAAGGAGAGATTGATCATTGATGAATACATGTGTAAGCCTGTAGCAGGTTCAGATATGGCACAAATGATTTATAAGGTTCTGCAATCCTGAAGATGGAGAGTATCTACCATCCAATTGGCAAAAGAGGTGTAGACATTGATTATTCAGCAAGTAGGCATGGCCGGTACACTGGAATCAAGCGATATTACGATTTCCATCGAGCCGAACGGGACGAAAGGTATTGAAATCGAGTTGAAAAGTACCGTAGAGAACCAGTTCGGGAACCAGATTCGCAAAGTGATTCTCGAAACATTACAAGGAATGGGCATTGAACATGCATATGTCCGCGCGAATGATAAAGGCGCACTGGATTGCACCATTAAGGCTAGAGTAATGACAGCCGTAAGCAGAGTGGTCGAGGGAGACTGCCGACCATGGGAGGCGGAATAGATGCAGAAACTGAGAAGGACCATGTTGTATGTTCCAGGGAATAACCCGGGGATGATCCGGGACGCCCATATCTATGGGGCAGATTCGATTATGATCGACCTTGAGGATTCCGTTTCCCTATACGAAAAAGATGCGGCACGTTTGCTGGTTTACCAGGCTTTGAAAACTTTTGATTTTGGGGGCATCGAGGTGCTGGTCAGGGTAAACCCACTCCATACGCCGTATGGCAGAGACGATTTTGAAGCGATTGTACGAGCAAAGCCAACTGCCATTCGATTGCCGAAAACGGAGACCGCTGATGACGTGATTGAGGCGGATGAATTGATTACCGAAATTGAACAAAAGATCGGCATGGAGCATGGGACAATCAAGCTTTTTGCAGCGGTTGAGAGTGGCAAGGGTGCATTGAATGCGGCGCAAATTGCGATTGCCAGCAAGCGGCTTATCGGCATCGCTATCGGGGCGGAGGATTTTGTCACAGACCTGAAGACAACGCGCTCGCCAGAAGGCATTGAGCTATTGACAGCACGAAGCCTTATACTATTTGCGGCCAGAGCTGCTGGCATTGCTGCTGTCGACACAGTCTACTCGGATATAAATAATGAGGAAGGCTTTGCCAACGAGGTGAAGCTGATCAAACAGCTAGGCTTTGATGGCAAATCCATTATTAACCCGCGTCAGATCGAGATTGTAAACCGCATCTATACGCCAACAGAAGCAGACATCAAAAAATCAAAGCGGATCATTGAGGCCAGTCTCGAAGCGGAGGCAAAAGGCTCAGGTGTGATCAGTCTCGACGGTAAAATGATTGACCGTCCGATTGTAGAACGTGCGCGTAGAGTACTTGACCTGGCGGAAGCGGCAAAAATAAACGTAGAGTAAGGTGAATGTTATGCTAAACGGTGCTGGGAGAGAAATTCCTTTAGCTATTGAGGGACTTGATGCGATAACTCCCTTTGATCGCAAATCGACTTACGGGCAATTTAAAAATACAGAGCGGTTAAAAGACCGCCAGCAAAATCCTGCCAAAAACAAAATCATGGATTCGATGGAGAAAGCCATTGAAGCTACAGGCTTGCGTAATGGGATGACGATCTCGTTCCACCACCATTTCCGCAACGGGGACCTTACCTTGAATATGGTTATGGATAAAATCTCCAAAATGGGTATTCGTGATCTTGTCCTGGCAGCCAGCTCCTTGACGGATATTCATGCTCCGTTGGTAGAGCATGTGCGAAACGGTGTCATCCGCAGAATCGAGACCAGTGGCCTTAGAGGCGAGCTGGCTCAGGCATATTCCTACGGATGGTTCGATATTCCGGTGACGATTAACTCTCACGGCGGTCGCACAAGAGCGATTGCATCAGGGGAATGCCTGATTGACGTAGCCTTTTTGGGCGCTCCTTCTTGCGATGCATATGGTAATGCAAACGGAACTTCCAGCGTAAACGAAGCTCCATCGGCATGCGGCTCCCTTGGTTATGCCATGGTAGATGCACAGTATGCGCGCAATGTTGTGATGATCACTGACCATTTGGTCTCCTATCCGAACACTCCATTTGCCATTCCTGAAACCAAGGTGGATTATGTGGTCGTCGTGGATCGCATCGGTGATCAGAAGGGGATTGTCTCAGGGGCTACCCGTTACACGAATAATCCGAAGGAGCTGTTAATTGCCAAAAACGCGGCAGATGTGATTGAAGCATCCGGATATTTCGTGGATGGATTCTCATTGCAAACCGGCTCCGGGGGTGCTGCGCTTGCAACTACCAGATTTCTGCGGAAAAAAATGCTTGCCGCCAATATCAAAGCAAGCTTTGCGCTGGGTGGTATTACCCAACAAATCGTTGACCTGCATGAAGAAGGATTGATTGAAAAGCTATTGGACGTGCAGAGCTTCGACCTGCGCGCCGTAGAATCGCTGAGAAAGAACAAATTCCATCAACAAATTTGTGCGGAATATTACGCAAGCCCTGAAAATATAGGCTGCGCTGCTCACCAACTGGATGTTGTTGTGCTGAGTGCGCTGGAGATTGATCTGAATTTTAATGTGAACGTAATTACCGGGTCTGATGGGGTCATCCGTGGAGCTTCCGGCGGACACTGCGACACTGCCGCAGGCGCTGCAGTATCCATCATCGTCGCTCCGCTGATTCGCGGAAGAATGCCTGCCATTCTTGATCGTGTAAATACCATTATCACACCAGGTCATACGGTTGACGTACTGGTTACCGATCAGGGCATCGCTGTGAACCCTCTCCGCCAAGATCTCCTGGCTAGCTTCAAGGCCGCCAAGCTCCCTGTCTTCACAATCGAAGAGTTGCAAGAGAAGGCTACGCGGATTGTCGGCAAACCAGAGCCGATTCAATGGGAAGATAAAATTGTGGGTGTTATCAAATATCGTGATGGTTCCGTAATTGATGTCATTCGTCAAGTGAAACAAGGACGCTAAAATTATAAACCAAGAGGAGGAAGTATTGAGCAGTTGCTCAGTACAAACAAACTTATGAGTATAAAAGAAGCCGCTTTACAGGCACACCGCATAAGAAACGGCAAGCTGGAGATTGTAGGGACAGTACCGGTCGTAAGTAAAGAGGATTTAGCGATAGCTTATACACCTGGCGTTGCCGAGCCATGCAAGGAAATCGCCAAAGATAAGAGCAAAGCCTATGAATACACGATTAAAGGGAGCACCGTGGCGATTCTAACGAATGGGACAGCCGTGCTGGGTCTGGGGGATATTGGCCCTGAGGCAGGGCTGCCTGTCATTGAGGGCAAGGCTTTGTTGCTCAAAGAATTTGGTGGGGTGAATGCGTACCCTATCTGTATCGACAGCACGGATCCAGACGAGTTTGTGCGCACGGTTGAAGTGATCGCCCCAGGTTTTGGAGGCATTCATCTTGAAGACATCAAGGCGCCAGAATGCTTCTATATTGAAGACAAATTAAAAGAAAAACTGAACATTCCAGTTTATCATGATGATCAGCATGGAACGGCAGTTGCTGTGCTTGCAGGGTTATGTAATGCCTTGAAACTTGTGGGCAAAAAAATGGAGGATGTGCGCATCCTCATCAATGGAGCAGGAGCTTCGGGTATTGCCACCGCCAAGCTATTGCTTGCTGCAGGAGCGAAGCGTATGGTTCTCTGCGATATTAATGGTGCCTTGGTCGAAGGCGACACCTCTCTCAATGAACCTCAGCAGCAAATCGCCAAGCTGACGAATCGTGATAAAGAAACAGGCAGCCTTGCAGAAGTCATCAAAGGCAAGGACATCTTTATCGGCTTATCGGTTGCAGATGTGATGACAAAAGAAATGGTGCAAACCATGAGCAATGGAAGCATCATTTTTGCCCTTGCCAATCCAATTCCAGAAATTTTGCCGGAGGAAGCACACAAAGGCGGAGCAAGAATTGTTGCGACCGGCAGATCGGATTTTCACAACCAAATCAATAACCTGCTGGCATTCCCCGGTATTTTCAGAGGCGCGTTTGATGCCAAAGCCACGGACATCACGATGGAAATGAAATTAGCGGCAGCCAGAAGCATCTCAGATCTGGTAACAGACGAGGAGCTTGATGATGCCTATATCGTTCCAGATGCGATTGACAAAAGAGTAAGTGCAGCAGTTAGTAAAGCAGTAAAAATCGTCGCAGAACAAAGCGGTGTTGTAAGAAAATAAAGACATTGTCTTTTCAGAACAAATAAACAGGATGCGCATCCTATCCTTTCGCTTGCAGAGTGTGGGATGCGTCATTCTACTTATTCTGACTTCCATGCAGAAAAACGGTGATCATTATGGCTATGTGGATGGAACATTTGCGTGAAGAGATTTTAAATCCAACCTCTGAAGACGCTCAAAGAAAGCTTCGCGATTTCCTCAAGCGCCAAGGTCTTAGAATAGACCATCAAATTGAATATACGATGGAAATTGTAGATGGCAGCGACATTGCCGCTACGGGTTCCTTTTCAGGCAGTGTACTGAAGTGCATTGCTGTGGATGAAGCTTATAAAGACCAGGGGCTATCGGCACAAATCGTTAGCCATTTAGTAAATGAAGAATACAGGCGGGGAAGGGCTCACCTGTTTATTTATACAAAACCAGTAAATAAACAAATTTTCAAGGATCTCGGCTTTTATCCAATCGTGGAGGAATCCTCCAAGGCTGTCTTGTTGGAAAACCGATGGGATGGTGTCCGACAGTATCAGCAAGAGCTTTTGCAGGAAACGGGCGATCCCGTGCTTTCGGCTGCGATTGTCATGAACTGTAATCCATTCACACTTGGACATCTGCACTTAATCGAGCATGCAGCGGCGGCTTGGGAAAAGGTGCATCTTTTTGTAGTTTGGGAGGACCGATCCATTTTTCCAGCAGATGTCAGATACAGACTAGTGGAAGAAGGAGTGAGACATTTGGCCAATGTGGTCTTGCACAAAGGCAAAGACTATATCATCTCCAACGCAACGTTTCCTTCTTACTTCCTCAAAAATGATGAAGAGGCAGCAAGTACGCATATATCACTGGATTTAAAAATATTTAGCCAGTATATAGCTCCGTTGCTAAATATTAAAAAACGGTATATTGGTCAGGAGCCAAGCTGTGTCTTGACTCGCAGGTACAACACGATCATGAAAAGAATACTGCCTTCCGTTGGAATCGAAGTAGAGGAAATACCGCGACTACTATGGGAAGGAGACGCAATCAGCGCCTCTGCGGTCCGCAAATATATCCGTCTGGGTCAAATGGATAAAGTGAAGCAGCTTGTACCGGACACGACCTATCAGTTTTTATTGTCAGTGGAAGCTGGAGAAATCATCAGGCGTATCAAGGAGATGTCATAACATGTATTCGTATGAGGTTACCCTTGAAGAAATGCTACAGGCACGCGAAAACCGGGCAGATAGACAAAGACAACTGATCAGCAGGTACGCGGTAGCTCTGATCAGCATGACGATCAATATCCCAGGACCACAGAAGTCCTCTCCAACAAGTAAATACGTTTTTCAAGAAGGTTATCGTATCTTGCTGAGTCAGCTGGCGGTGAACCCAATGACACCGCTGCACAGTGAAGCGTATGATCTGCTAACAGGCCCAGAAGCATATGTTGCCGTTCAGGCAGATGCGCGAATATTGAAAAAGTTGGTCATTGCGATTGAAGATGGGCATCCACTAGGAAGATTACTGGATCTGGATGTGATTGGCCCCAATGGAAGGGCAATCTCCAGAACTGAACTTGGCTTGGGCATGCGAAAATGTCTCATGTGCGAGCAGGCTGCGCATATATGCGGACGGAGTAGAGCACATGCACTTCCCGAATTGCTGGAAGCTATCAAAGCACTGGTGGACAGTTATACGCGAAAGCATCAAGTAGTCAAATGAGCATGATCGTTCATCATCATTAAAAAATCCAGGGAAGAAGGTTGTTGGTATGTATGATTGCAACAAGCTTATTATGTGAAAGCATTGGTCAACAAGCTGTCCTTGCACTGCTAACAGAGGTCTCCGCCAGCCCAAAGCCGGGACTGGTAGATCGGTTTAATCATGGTGCTCACAAGGATATGGACTTCTTTACGTTTATGTCTAGTGCGGTCGCACTTTCCGGCTATTTTGAAAGATGTACAAAGGCGGGAGGTTCCTTTCATGGGGAGGATCTTCGTATACTATTTGCGAATCTGCGTTCCTTAGGACAGGAAGCCGAACAGGCTATGTTTGCCGCAACAGGCGGGGTGAACACACATAAAGGTCTTATTTTTTCGCTAGGAATTATTTGTGCCGTCGCCGCGTATTGTTGTACGACACGAGCAGCTACTAGCAGGCTGGATGAACAAGTCATTTGTGAGACCATTGCTCAGATGACCAAAGGTTTATGTGCGAGTGAGCTTGCATCCCTGAAAAAATCAACAGGCTTAACGGTCGGCGAACGGTTGTATAAAGAATGGGGCATGACGGGCATACGTGGCGAGGTGGAAGCAGGCTTTCCTACCGTACGAGAATATGCTCTGCCCGTCTATCGTGAGTTGAAGTCATCGCAACGATACCATGTGAATGATATCTGTGTTCAAACCTTGTTACAACTGATGGTTGTCAACGAAGATACGAATGTCGTTGGTAGACACGATAGGGAGATGCTAACCTATGTCCAGCAATATGCCAAGCAGGTGCTAGAGGCGGGCGGTATCTTGTCAGAGAGAGGTCTCGCCATGATTCATCAAATGAACGATGATTTTGTGCAAAAAAATGTTAGTCCTGGTGGCTCCGCTGATTTACTGGCAGTCACAATCATGTTGGAATATTTATGTCTAGCGCCACCTGCCAATATAACGGCAATGCGGTTCATAGCCGACCCATTTTAATGAAGAAGGGCTGTCCACAAAGTGATATGTTCCCTTTACAACAGACAGGTTCATTCGTAAAACCTACTGCTGTAAGGGGGATTTTTTTATGAAAAGAAATAATTGTGAATGAAGCTGTGTTGATTTACGTGTTTAATAAGAGGTCTTTCATATATGAAAAAAGGCGTATTAAGAAAATAAGATTGGATTTTTGTGGTTAAATGTGTTACGCTTACTTTCCTTTTTTTGTGTCGGAGCAAGTGAATGGGATGCAGAAATCGAGACTTGATATTCTTAGGAGGTAACTGAAATGGAGAGCGGGTTTCAAAGTGCCTATCAAGAAGAACAGCACAGGCTGTCGCTTGCTATGGAGGAAATTGATCGCAGATTGGAACGGCTTCGCAATACGCCGGTGTACACGGGGCATGATTTTACGGAGCAGGTGCTGGAATCCGGGCGGGAGGAAAAACGCCAGGCTTTGGCAAAAAGTGCGCAGGAGCCTTATTTTGGACGCATGGATTTTGACGAACGTGGCAGTGGACAGCGTAAGCCGCTCTACATCGGCAAAATCGGAGTGGAGCGCGAGGAAGCGTCTGTGTATCCGCTTGTGATTGATTGGCGCGCGCCGATTGCCAGCTTGTTTTATTCTTTTACAGGCGGTGAAGAAACCGCGTCCTACGAAGCTCCTGAGGGAACGATTGAGGGCTTGGTGTATTTAAAGCGCAACGTTGTCATTCGTAAAAGAATACTGGAACGGGTAGCCGATACGTACAACCGTGAAAGCGACGAGCCTGCGGTTTCCGATGAATTTCTCGTCTATCGTCTGGGAGAGAACAAGGATAACCGATTGCGGGATATTGTATCTACGATTCAGGCGGAGCAGGATCAAATCATCCGCGCAGCTAAAAATACAGCCCTCGTCATTCAGGGGGTAGCGGGTAGTGGCAAGACGACGGTAGCACTGCATCGTCTCGCATTTTTGCTGTATCAATACAAGGAGCAAGTATCGGCGGACAAGATGGTTATTTTTGCACCGAACCATATGTTTCTCGATTATATTTCAGATGTACTTCCAGAGCTGGGGGTCGGAAATATTCAGCAAAGTACATTTGCGGACTGGGCACTTAACCTGTTGGGTCTGGATTTACCTATAGCTGATCCTGCTGAAACGTTAGCTTATTGGTTTGAGAGCGGTAGCCTCAGAACGGAATCTATGGATGAGGCGCCAGGACGATTCAAAGGTTCGATTCGCTTCATGAAGCTGCTTCAAGCTTTTGTGGAACGGCTGGAGCCTGTCTCGGTCCCGGAGGGAGATTTTTCACCATGGGATGGGGTGGTGCTCCCGCGAGCCGAGATTTTGAACTGGTTCAATGAGGAATACAAGCCCTATCCGCTTGCGAAGCGAAAAGAACGCGTGCTTGCAAGAGTCCATCGCTGGATTGAAATGGAGCTGAAAAAGTCCCCCTCGGCGGCCGCACTCAAGGAACGCAAGAAAAAAGCGGGGCCCCGGGAAAAGGCATATGCTAAAAAGTGGCCCCAATACGACGCACTGACGCTTTACAAGCAGCTTTTTCAGGCAGCAAAAGGATTACCCGCAGACACGGCTGCGGAGCTGAAGGCTTTTTTGCCTGCTGCTATTTTTAAGACCACACAGTCGGATCTGCGTAAACAGGTTATCTGCGAAGAGGATCTTACTGCGTTGGTATATCTTCATGTACTGATTCATGAGGTAGAATCGTCTCAACGTTTTGACCATGTGGTCATTGATGAAGCGCAGGATTTTTCACCTTTTCATATCGCATTGCTGGATTTGTTCGTTAAAGGGCATTCCTTCACGATATTGGGTGATCTGTCGCAGGGTATTCACGAATACCGTGGCGTACATGCGTGGGAGGAAATGAGTTCTCTTTTTGCGCCGGAACATACGGGATATTTTGCACTTACCCGAAGCTACAGATCAACGCTGGAAATTATAGAATTTGCAAATACGATTTTGGAGCAGGGGGTTCGCGGCGGCATTACGGCAGTTCCGGTATTCCGTAGCGGCGATCCGGTGCGTACCCTGCCATATGGTACATCGGGGCGTGAACAGAGTTTGCTGACCGCTCTGCAAGAGCTTTCTTCCAAGGAATATCGCACTGTATCTGTGCTGACGCGTACCTTGAAGGAAGCTGTGGAGCTGTATGAGGCTTTTACGAATGCAGGGTTAAATGTGAATCTGATTGACGGCGGTAAAAAGCAATACGAAGGCGGCTTGTCCGTTCTGCCTGTGTACCTGTCCAAAGGGCTGGAGTTCGACGCAGTCATTGTGGCGGATGCCGACCGAGAACATTATGGAGAGCTGGCATGGGATGCCAAGCTCCTGTATGTGGGCTGTACCCGTGCGCTGCATGAGCTGTGGCTGTTACATGAGGGTGCGCTTCCGAGTTATGTACAGGAGCAGGCGAAGTGACTGCTTAAGCTCCCATAATGGTGAACATCATGGGAGTCATATGTCATATCAGTAATAAGAACAGCCGCGAAATTTATCTTTCGTTCGGCTGTTCTTTCTTTTGCTTGCCAGGTTGCAGGTATGTATATATATAGCCATGCCGTGACCGTGCTATCTGCAACTTGTCTGTGGGTATGGTAGAATAAAAGGCGGTTCATACCGTTTTTAGGATGATAGATCGCTTGAATTTTCAGGGTTTTCAACTGCATGGGTGAACGCAATTCAAATGAAGCCGCAGGGGTAGAGTGTTCCCTCATATCACCATAAGGAAGTGAATGAAATGGACTTATTTTCATATTCCCAAGAGTCGACGCCAAGCAATCGGTTGCTTGCTGACCGGCTGCGTCCGACTTCGCTGGATGAATATATTGGACAGGAGCATGTGGTCGGTCCGGGCAAACTGCTGCGAAGAGCTATAGAGGCAGACCAGGTTTCTTCCATCCTCCTGTACGGGCCGCCGGGATGTGGTAAGACGACGCTGGCGCATATTATTTCACAACACACGCAAGGCGAATTTGTTCGCCTGAATGCAGTGGAAGCGTCAGTGAAGGACGTAAGGGAAGTCATTGACCGCGCACAAACGAATAAATCTATGTATGGCAAAAAAACGATCCTGTTTCTCGATGAGGTACATCGTTTCAACAGCTCGCGTCAGGATGCATTGCTGCCTGCGGTGGAAAAGGGTACGATCGTGTTTATCGGCGCCACCACCGAAAACCCTTTTCACTATGTAAACGGTGCCTTGCTGAGCCGTTCTACATTGTTTCAGCTCGAATCGCTGACGCAGGAGCATTCGCTGGCAGCCATGCGCCGCGCCTTGGGCGATGCGGACAAGGGGCTCGGCTATATGCAGCTTCAGGTGGACGAAGCTGCGCTGGATCACATCGCGTCCATGGCGAACGGCGATATCCGTCGTGCCTTGAACGCGCTGGACCTGGCGGCGCTCACAACGCCTCCGCTGGCAGACGGCACGATTCACGTGACGCTGGAAGTCGCGGAGGAATCCATTCGCCGCCCGATTGTCAAGGCAGACGAGTCCACACAGTATGACGTGTTGTCCGCCTTTCACAAAAGCATTCGCGGCTCCAGCGACGCAGCTCTGTTCTGGTTTCTCTACGCCGTAGAGAAGCTAGGCATGGACCCGATGACCTTCCTCCGCCGCCTCATCGCGGCGAGCAGCGAGGATATTGGCCTGGCAAATCCGCAGGCGATGGTGCAGGCAGTGAGTGCGCTTGAAGCATATCGCAATAACGGCTGGCCGGAGGCCAAGCTGAACATCGCGCAGGCTATTTTGTTCGCCGTGGAGAGTCCGAAATCGAATGCTGTATATACGGCGATTTCACGGGCAATGTCGGCTATGGACGACATCAAATCTGCTGAGGTGCCGCTGCATTTGCGAGATGCACATTACAAAGGCTCGGAGAAGCTGGGGCATGTCGGCTATCAATATCCGCACAATTATCCGAACCATTATGTGAAACAGCAATATTTGCCTGATTCGATAGCAGACCGGACCTTTTACCAGGCTACAGAGCAGGGGAATGAGTCGAAAATCAGACAAAACCAGCAGTGGCGGGATTCACAGTCGTAAAATATATGTCGCAGACGGATATACGTAGTGTGTAAGATCAGGTTCAGCCGCTGTTATGGTTACACCATGAATACTGCAAGAGTGAAAAAGGGGACATAAAGATGAAAGACGTGCTATTCGTCGGGGCAGGAGGAGCGCTCGGAACCTCTGCCCGTTACGGTGTACAAACATTGCTGCCTGCGGCAGGGGCCGATTTTCCACTTGGCGTGCTGTTAATTAATTGGATCGGCTGTCTGTTTCTCGGCTGGTTCTTTACGGTAACTTTGCGGTCGTGGCGGATCAAGCCTCGCTGGCGACTTGCCATCGGAACAGGCTTTACAGGAGGCTTTACAACCTTTTCCACCTTTGCAGTGGATGCCGTGCGTCTGACGGTTCATGATCGTGCGCTTACGGCTGTGTTGTATCTGTTGCTCAGTGTATGTGGAGGTCTGTTTTTGACATGGACAGGTATTCGTCTGGGCACGAAAATGACACAAGCTGCCCCCAAGGAGGGAAGCTTATGATCTGGTGGGCGGCGGCAGGTGGAATGGTCGGTACATTGGCGAGATACGGGCTTGGCATGTGGGCTGGAAAAAGGTTTGGCACCGCATTTCCTTGGGGAACATGGATCATTAACATCAGCGGCTCATTGCTGCTCGGCTGGCTGTACGGCGAATTTACGCAGCACAATCTGTCTCCTGTACTCTGGATGCTGCTGGGAACAGGTTTTTGTGGCGGCTATACCACCTTTTCAACATTCGGGTATGAATCTCTCCAACTGATGGAGCGTAGAGAATATCGGCGTACGGCTGTGTATGTGCTTTCTTCGGTGGTGGTAGGGGTTGTAGCTGCGTCTGTTGGGTATGGGGTTAGTTGACGCAAAAAAAGCCTCCAAATCCCTACTCTGGAATTTTCAGCCATGAGTAAGGCTTTGAAAGCTTTTTTTATTTGGTATGTTAACGAACACATGATAGAGTACTTGCGCCTGCGAAGCTATTTTTTATCCCGTTCTTTATACAGCTCAGGCAAAAGGGATTCCAGTTCCGGTCTTGGTTCAGGATCGGACAGCTTCATTTCCTCCAGCGTTTGGACGGCAATGCGCAGCACGGTATAATCCCTGTACCAACGGTTATCTGAAGGAACGACATACCACGGAGCCTGCTTGGTTGCGCTTAGCTCCAGCACGTCCTCATAGTATTGAGTATATTGCTTCCAAAATTTACGTTCCTGCAAATCACTTGGATCAAGTTTCCAGTTTTTATGTGGCTTTTCAATCCGGTCGATTAGCTTCTCCAACTGGAATTGTTTTGAAATATGTAAAAAGATTTTGACGACCTTTACACCGCTATCCAGCAGCAGTTGTTCAAAATGTTTGATATGTTTAATATTTCGTTTGGCCTGCTTGTCGGATATCTGACCGTGAACACGTGTAATCAGTACATCCTCATAATAAGAACGGTTGAACGCCGCGATATATCCCCGCCCCGGAGTTACACTGTGGGCACGCCACAGGAAGTCGTGACTTAATTCTTCGGCTGTAGGTGATTTAAAACTGTGGACAGTCACCCCCGCCGGATTGAGGTTGGAAAATACCTGCTTGATGACGCCATCTTTTCCGCTGCAATCCATACCCTGAAATACAAACAAAACCGCCTGCTTCTTTTCCGTAAATAATTTGCTTTGTAATTCCGCGAAACGTTCCTTCAATTGATCTGTTTCCTGCTGAATTTCTTCTTTATTTTTGATATCCTTCGTATCCTTGGGGTCCCACTCTTTCAAAGAAACTTTCTTACCCGGCGTCAGCATTCCTAATGAATCAGACATAGAGGCACGCTCCTTTTCAATTGAAGTATGATATCTTGTCTACATCATATACCCAAATGGGGGTGTTATCAAAATTTCCTTATGTATCAGTGTTTTTTCTTAGTCTAAACGGCTACCTTTTCGGCTTTCTGGTCACGCTTTTGGTCACAGAATTTTTCTTCAATTTCTAGTGGATCAGATACTTCTTTTTTACTCAGTAAATTATTCTATCTTTCTTTTCATCAGCCTTGTAATTGTGTTTGGGAAAACTTGTTTTCCAATATTTGTGCAACAGACTAAATCATTGTCCACATCTTTTTACAACTTTAGGTTTATCTAACTTCTTATCCGGGCTTTCCATTCTTTACTTTTTTTACACGATTTATTACTTCTTTTATGTCTGTAGAGGTCAATTCGCCAAGTGTTTTGTCTTTTAGAAAAGGTAAAATATGTGTGGCAATACCAGACCGATAAGATTTGGCAGTGAGTCTAGTCAAGATGAAGAAAGCTTGATCTACAGAGATTGATACATAAGAAATCGGTTGTAGGCTTTTAACAACTTGTTATAACCCTTGATATTGCAGAGTTTAACACTACGTTAAACTGTTGGACACAACGTCCAACTTTAGCGTGTCACTTGGTGAGATGATTATCTGACATTGAAATTTTAATGGTAGACAAATCTGGCTATGCAAAGCTGCGCCGTAAGAATAAGGAGTTGGATTTACTGATTAGGTGTGCTCAAGTTGAATACACTTGGATATCCCAAAACGGGAAATCAGAAGTAATAAATCGTTCCATCTAAATTAGACTCATTGACATTTCAAATGTCGCATTTCACGATAATCAAAACTCAGTAATTGACGGAGATAACGATTTGACATGGTAAGGACTTACTCTTGCTGAGATAGGTAGACTGGAGTAACTCTTCTCCATATCATTAATTAGAAGTAAGTGATCTAAACCTGAAATTTTTATGAAGCCTTAAGCTTCAAAAAGCGTATATTGAGCCTGAAGCAGAGCTATAAACTTACATTTCAAGTAGGAATAAAGAATCAAATTGATGTCGAATTATGAAATATTTTGTTTAAATGGTAGATTGTTGTAAAGGTAAACTGTATATTAATAGTGAAAATGTCCAAATAAAAGGGAGGATTGAGTTGAAAACAAAATAAAATCTCAATGACTCTAGTTGTAGTGTCTTTAAAACTGGTGATGCGTTTGGACTTAGTAGTGTAGCAAGTGCTGCCAATGATTTAGTGGTTTTCTGTTGCGTCAGGAATGATAATAAGATTTCCAAATTTCCTAAAAGGGGTGCTAACTTTGAAAAGACTATTAGCTTCCAAGAAAAAACTTTTTTCCATGGTCGGAATATTATCTATTGCCGTGATTTCTATTAGTTCCACTTCTTTTGCAACTAGCTTTACCGGAGGGAGAAGCTCAGCCAATTTTAATGCATATTATGATTCCTCTGTTTCTACGAATGGCTATACCAGTGCCTATGATACCGCACGTTCTGATTGGAGCGCTGCGTCTGGATCAGTAAACATCGGTAAAACTACATCGACGAGTGGGACTCCAGACAAATATTATGTTGGTTCTACAGCTACTTCTGGTTTATTGGGAGTAACGACTCCTTATAACACATCTGGTGGTGTAGCAGGTGTAAGCGATAGATGGGCATTTGCTACTGTGGCAATTTATCATAATCAGATGGAGGCTTACGGTATGAATTCCGCACAAAAAACCTCCAACGCAACCCATGAGATTGGCCATACGTTATCTCAAGCGCATCCATCAACTTCTAGTAGCTCTGTTATGAAACAAGGTATTCAGTCTATCGGTGTTCAAGCATATGACAAGCAATCCTTAATTGCCAAGTGGGGAAACTAGTTAGCGTAATAACTAATTTAGGGAAGGGGCACTATTATGACTTTTAATAAAAAAATAAAGTTGGGTATTTCTGTATTAGCGGTAGGGGGACTGATTGCTTCAGGGAGTCTTTTTTTTACATCCACGAATGCTTCTCCAAAATTTTCAGAATTAAATACTCCAAAAATCTCGTTAGAAGCTTCTTATATTGAATACGGAACGGCAGACGAGTTGGACTCCAATGCAGAACTTATTGTGATAGGGACTCCTTTACAGGGTTTTGATGATCGTCAACATATCGTTACGAGCTTTGATGATGGCACTATACAAGACTTTTACACACTTACTAATGTAAAAATTGACAAGGTAATTAAGTCACCCGAAGGTGTAGCACTGAACGCAGAAGAACCTTTGTCTATAGTCGAACCGATTTCTTATATTAAAGATGCTGGGGGCAAGAAAAAAATAGCTTATGAGGATTATACTGAATTGAAGCAAAATGAAAAAAATATTATTTTTCTCAAGAAAAATACACAAGGACAGTATAGCGTAATCAATATGGATCTCGGAAAGTTTGCTATTGAACCTTCTTCTCAATCCCCTAGTATTTCAGGGGAAAAACAAGATTCAAAAGAAAAATTCCGAAAATCAGTATTGGAAAAATATGATTTGAAATAAAATCAAAAAAAGGTCTGTTCTTTATTTAAACAAAAGAACAGACCTTTTTAGCTAATCTTTAATTCTCTCAAGTAATTTATTTATCGAATTTGTGGAGTTGACTGATATCTTGTACGCAGTATGAGTATCGTCCTTATTCACATACATAGCATTGCTGGTTGGATCGTTATTGTTAATCCATAAATAATAGGAATCTTTTGTTCCATCTTTTTGGAATGTAACTTCGTAATTTGGAGAATCCGTATTAACTGTACCTGATATCTTTTCTGATTCCTTAATTGCATTGATAAATATCATAGTGTCCGAAGTATCATTAAATGTAGCAATTACATCTTTTTTTGTTTGTTGTTGCAGTGTTGCGTCCTTCTGTAGTTTGTAGACTATTATTTTCTCCTGCCCCTTCCCGCTTTGAGAAATAACTATTTTTTCAGCGTTAGAGCTACAAGCTGTTATTAACAACAACACGATAATCAAAAACAATATTCCATTCTTCCGCATAATAGAACAAATCCCCTTTCTGAATTTTACTCTATAGACGATCCGAATTGGTGAAATGTTTCAGTTTGTAGAATAATTTTGTTTTAATGTATAAAAATAGATAATAGTGTGGGAAGAATTTTGACCGACCTCGCTATCAGGCAATGCGGTTAATGATTCGTGAGGGTGATTTAGGAAAGCTTCTTGAGGATCAATTCCTAAGTATGCTTGCTTATGTAGCTGCACAGGAAAGGTTGAAAAATAAACAACGACAAAGTGAAGGAATAGAGGTAGCCAAAGCAGGGGTGAAATTTGGTCGTCCTAAGCAGGAAATCACGCCTGATTTTGTTAGGGTGTATGACAAATGGAAATCTGGAGTAATCAAGGCTGTGGAGGCAATGGAAGAATAGCACTTCCACTCCCATACTCAGGTTGTTTTTTGATTCGATACAATACGCAGATTGAAGGAAAGTTGTTGAGCTGTCCTCTGATTTTCCACCATAAACGATACATTAGCAAAATGTGGGTACTCTTAATCCAGAAATCTTTGTAAACAATCCGAAAAGGTATCTAAAGTAAATAACTGAAAGGTATATGATTTTATTCCAAAATACGGTACAATCAATAAAGATACCAAATCTTCATCTTCTAGTTTATTAACCACATGTTAATTAAAGTGGAATCATATGACGAGTTCACGCTGAAAGGGTGGTTTATCCATGGAAATCACACCTACGATACGGGCAGAATTAGACAGATACCTAAAACAAGAGGGTTTGAGCATAGCACAATTCGGGAATCTTTCAGGCATTAATAGGGGGATAGTAAGTGGTATTGTGACAGGAAATAAGTCTATGTCTGTTAACCAGCTTGACCTAATTACTGAGGCCATGGGTTTACCAGAAGGCTACTTTTACGACTTATTTGTAGAAAACTACATCATCGACATCCCCCCGAATATGAGACGAATCGAGCCATTTTTGTATCGCAGTGCGGAGTTGAACAAGCTGGATGCGATCCGTCGAGTGATGGGAGCCATCATGGACAATCTACTCTATTCGCTCAAACTATTTGACATTGCAGAAGCACTATTTGCACAGGGTCGGCATGCTGCTGCGTTGTTACTCTATGAGGGGATTGCAGAAGCGGAAAAGTACCAGCATTCCGAAAGATTGGCAGTCTGTCAATATCGTATATTCACGATTCAGATTGGAGACGATCAAAGCCGAAACCTCAGGGGATCTGCGATATTTGAAGCTTTTGTAGAGCGCCTGAATGAAATAGACCAGCTTGATGCATTAAAGGATTTGGCAAACGTGTACAGGTCCTTGCGTAAATGGGACAAGGTTGACGAAATGGCAAGGAAAATGAGAGGAAAAGCGGAAGTCCAATATTCAATGAAGCATCAGCAAAAGAATCGAAAGAACAGGGAGCATGAAAAGGGAACCAGGGGACCGTTATTTGGATATATTGCTTATGCTGACTTATTGTGTGCCAGTGTTTGTGAAGCCCAAGGCGATTATCAGCAAGCTCTACAATATACATACGCCTACGCAGACTTGGATTGGGTCAAAGAGACTGACGAGGATACAAAACACTGGGTAAACTTATTCAAAGATTGGGCAGAAGGTAATACGTATGTAAATAAGCTCCTGTCTGGAGATACGAGTGTGTTTCCAGAGTACGTTAAATATATATTAGTGACATCAATCGCCAACAATAATGAGAAGCTCTCAAAGCTGTTGAACGTTATGATAGCAGCTAACCGATATGGAATAGATGTGGATGATGTCCTTTTACGTTTTGAAACAGACATTAATTCTTTTTCTCATCTCCCAGCTTCTACAGATATATATACCCAACAAGTGATACCGGACTATTTTGCATGGTTTGGTTACGAAATGGCTCATTACTATTTACATCGAGGTGTGTACAATGATGGTTTTAAATATTTGATGAATGCAATGGTAAAAGCGAATATACTAAATAACGAGACATATTTTATAAATTGTATGGGCTTATTTTTACATTTTCAGGATTATGCGGTTCCTGAAACTAAAGCAGGGTTTTTTAATCTTATTGAAAAGGTGTGGTTAAGTAATGTTAAAAAAAATGGTACTGCTAATCGTTGCGAGTAGCTTTTTGTTTTTTGTAGCCGTACCCGCTCAGACGCACAATCATGATCAAGGTATTCAGACCCTTGTACAGATTGGTGGATTTTAAACGTGTAACAAATTGAATTAAGAGTTCGTTCAAAAATGCACTCCTAAAATGGGTTGTTGGAGAGAACCAACAGGTTCAGCCAATGAAATTTTGGGGTGCATTTTTTATATATGAGTAATCAATATACAAATGAAAAGGTAACCCCAAATAATTTTGGTTTGGTAAAGACTCAAACTGACATTGCCCAAAAGTTAAATATTAATACCTGAATTACAGAATATGCTTGAAGAACAAGATTTGAAAGCGACGACTGCTATATCCTAACTTAGGCATCATCTAACAGCGATACACACTACTTTTGACATAGTAAATCTGTTTATATCAGTTCATTTGTCAACGATTCTTTCAAGACTTCCAAAGATCACAACAATCCATGAGTGTGACGCTTGAACGATTATCGACAGTAGCACAGGAACTCATTTTTATCTCAAAAAACTTCACACAGGTGGATGGGGAAAAAGTCGTACTGGATGTGCCGGGAAATGGCGCACCTATTAAAACGGCATCCAGCGATGAAGGCTGGCTACATAAAATTTTTGAAAATGTTTTTGAATGGAAAGAAGAAGGGACATTTAAAAGAGTTAACAAGAAGTAGGAGGGATTGTTTTGGAATACAATGAATTGGTGGAACGTTTTGAAATGGGGGGAAGAGTTTCAGTTCTACTATAAAAACGATAGCTATTGGATTAGCCAGAATGAAGAAGAGTACTTTCTTACTCGTGAAAGAGACCGTTTTTCGCAGTCGTTTGAATCAGCAAGAGAGTTGTTTGCTAATGGGAAGATTGCCGACAAGACTATTTTAGAATTGTGGGATAACATAGTGATTTGAAAAAGTACAATTTCAGCTTGCCCCTTAACAATAAAAAGGTGCGAGCTTTTTTGCATAGTTAGCCTATCTGAATAAAGGGGGATGTAATTTGCATACACCTTATTATGGATACCCTTCAGCTAATGGTGATTCGATATGACTAGATGAAAAGTAGTGAGCGAAAAGCATTGATACAATAAGGTTTTTTGAGGTTTAATGAGACTAGATGAGAAGCTTATTGATATCTTGTCTACATCATATACTCAAATGGAGAAAAGAGCATCTTTTCATAAAAAAGGCGTCCCTCCATAATTAGGAGAGACGCCCTTTATTTAAGCATTTATGCCACGTCAAACGTATATTCATTTAAACCGTTTCAGGCTGGAGCTTTTCAACCTTGTCAATGGTTCCGCCGCCCAGACACCGCTCACCATCGTAAAATACGACGGCTTGTCCAGGGGTAATGGCTTTTTGATGTACGTCGAATGCGACGTGTACGGTTCCGTCCTCAAGCCATTGTAAAGTCACTTGTTGATCAGGCTGGCGATAACGGAACTTGGCTGTGCAACGGAATTCGCCGGACGGACGCGTATCCGCGCCTTCAATCCAGTTCACGTCGGTTGCAATTAGACTGGTGGAATACAAGCTGTGGTGACGGTCGCCTTGTACCACATACAAAATGTTCCGCTCCAGATCCTTGTCAGCTACGAACCACGGTTCGCCTGAACCGGAGCCGCCAATACCCAAGCCTTGCCGTTGGCCGAGTGTATAGTACATCAGACCATCATGGCGTCCTTTGACTTCACCTGTAGCGATATCCACCATGTCTCCGCCTTTAGCAGGCAGATACCCGCTCAAAAACTCCTTGAAATTACGCTCGCCGATGAAGCATACGCCAGTGCTGTCCTTCTTCTTGGCCGTATACAATCCTGCGGCTTCCGCAATTTTGCGGACTTCCGGTTTCGGCAAATGACCAATGGGGAACATCGCCCGAGACAATTGCTTTTGGCTCAATGCATTCAGGAAATAGGTCTGATCCTTGTTGCTGTCCACACCGCGAAGCAAGGTAAAACGCCCGTCTTTCTTCACAACCCGGGCGTAATGTCCTGTAGCAACATAATCCGCGCCCAAATCCAGCGCTTTATTGAGAAATTCCCCGAATTTAATTTCGCGGTTGCACATGACATCCGGGTTTGGAGTACGTCCAGCCTTATATTCATCAAGAAAATACGAGAATACTTTATCGAAGTATTCTTTTTCAAAATTGACGGTATAGTAAGGAATGTCGATCTGCTCGCAGACACGGCGTACATCCTCCGCATCCTCCTCAGCCGTACAACGGCCGAATTCATCCGTGTCATCCCAGTTTTTCATGAAGATGCCGATTACGTCATAGCCCTGCTCCTTCAGCAGCAGCGCGGTAACGGATGAGTCGACGCCCCCGGACATACCGACGACGACACGGGTTTCATGATTGGCTTTAGCCATGGTCATCACCCAATTCTTTCAATATTGTTGTAGAACCCTCCTATTGTAACATAAACGATAACAAGTTACGATGGCTGGACGATCCAACGACACGGAGAACGATGGGAGAAAGCTCCATAAAATGGGCCAAAGCCGTTCCAAATCGCCTGAAAACAACTTTTTTTAAGATTGTTACCGTAATATTTCCCTTTACCTGCCCTAATATGTTAACATAAGCTGAGGGTTAAGATCGGAATAGAGAGGTTTATAACACCAGTTATTCCGCGTGTTTAACGGAATTGTTACTATAAGTGAGGTGGCACAATTGAAAATATCAACAAAAGGCCGCTACGGCCTGACGATTATGATGGAACTTGCAGCCAGGTTTGGCGAAGGTCCGACGTCATTGAAAAGTATTGCCGAGAAAAATCAGCTCTCCGAGCATTATCTGGAGCAGCTTATTGCGCCTTTGCGCAATGCAGGTTTGGTAAAAAGTATCCGTGGTGCTTACGGCGGTTATATTCTGGCGGGTGAACCGGCAGGGGTAACGGCAGGAGACATTATTCGTGTATTGGAGGGTCCGATTTCTCCAGTAGATTTCACTGAAGAGGATGATCCGGCGAAGCGTCAGCTATGGCTACGGATTCGTGACAGTATTGCAGAAGTACTGGATTCCACTACACTCAAGGACTTGATCACATACCAGGAACATGATGAATTGGATAACTACATGTTTTACATTTGAGGTGAATCGACATGAACAGAATTTATCTGGATCATGCCGCATCGACTCCTATGCACCCTGAGGTTGCGCAGACTATGATGGACATCATGACCGGCCAATTCGGTAACGCTTCAAGCGTTCATGCCTTTGGTCGGGATGCCAAGCGCACCGTCAGCGCTGCGCGGGATGCCGTTGCGGCCTCTTTGGGCTGCAAGCCCGAAGAAATCATATTTACAAGCGGAGGGACAGAAAGCGATAATCTGGCCCTGTTCGGGACGGCTACGGCAGATGGCCGTACTTCCGGCCATATCATTACGACGGCCATTGAGCATCATGCGGTGCTTCATGCTTGCGCTGAACTCGAAAAAGCGGGTTACGAAGTGACCTATGTGTCAGTCAATAGCTTTGGGCGCGTCAATCCAGCGGATATAGAGGCTGCGATTCGGCCGAATACTTTTTTGATCAGCATGATGTATGCCAACAATGAGGTAGGCGTAATTCAACCGATCCATGAGGTGGGGCAGATTGCCGGAGAACATGGCATTGTATTTCACGTGGATGCGGTTCAAGCTTACGGACATATACAGATAGATTGCCAGAGCCTTCCGGTTGATTTGCTTAGCGTATCCGGTCATAAGCTCAACGGCCCGCAAGGCGTTGGAGCTTTGTATATCCGTCAGGGTACACGTATTCAGCCTTTGATGCACGGGGGACTTCAGGAGAAGAAACGTCGTGCTGGTACGGAAAACGTTGCCGGGATTGCAGGCTTGGCCAAAGCAGCTTCTCTTGCCAACACCTCTATAGAGGAACGTTGGACGCTCGATATGAATCTTCGCCAAACGCTACTCAAAGCACTGGAAGACACTTTGGGCCGAGACGCTTTTGTAATCAACGGTGACCCTGAGCATTTTTTACCGAATGTACTAAATCTTAGCTTCCCGGCTATCGGTACGGAGACCATGCTGATGAATCTGGATATGGAAGGAATTGCAGCAGCCAGCGGTTCAGCTTGTACATCCGGGTCCTTGGAACTGTCGCATGTGTTGCAGGCGATGGATCTTCCTGAAGATGTTTTGAATTCAGCGATTCGCTTTAGCTTCGGTTTGGGTAATACTATGGAGGAAATGGAATACACGGCCAAGAAAATTGAAACCATATGGAAGCGGCTACGTACTAGGTACTAGGGATTTCTCCGCACTTTAATAAGAAGGGAGGGCGGTTTTCCATTTCATGGCATGAACGGAACCAAGGTCTGACACGCATGAAGGAAAGGACCGCACCTCCGTTCGGATTGCAGAATGAGGAGGTACCCTATTATGAAGCTTCAGGATATGATCGGACTTGCCGTTTTCGATGTAGAGGACGGGAAGCAGATTGGTAAAATACACGATTTTATGGTGACGGCTGATTGGAAAATTACAGGGATCGAGTTGGAGGGCAAAGGCCTTTTTTCATCTCAAGTGAAAATGGTGGCTTGGGATGACATCGTTGCTTATGGCGAAGATGCGATTATGATTCGCAATCAACAAGCTGTCCGTAAAACGGAGGCCAATGATATACAACATACGTATTTGCTTGGACCCGGTAAATTGAAGGATTTATCCGTGCTTACAGAGGAAGGACTTATGCTCGGACACATTTCGGATGTTTATTTTGACCAGGGAATGGGCAATAACATAATAGGCTTGGAAATCAGCGATGGTTTTGTATCGGATATTATTGAAGGGCGGAAATGGCTGCCCTGCACCGAAGAAATGTCCATCGGGGAAAATGCCGTTATGGTGCCCCCGTTAAGCGAGCAGCGTTTGGAAAAAGCCATATATTCTGTTAATGGATAGGGTGAGTTTATTGAGATGTCCGAATTGTAATTCCAAAGATATCGGCAAAATCGGCTCCCATCAATTTTATTGTTGGGGATGCTTCATCGAACTTCAGGTGAATGGTGAAAAAATGTCCGTCTACCAAGTGGAAGAGGACGGCACGCTCAGTTCGCTGGACGACCTGTTCTTTGGAGATGAAATGGCACAACAGGACCTGCCGCAGATCCATGCTTCTTCCTAAATTTAAACCTGAAGCGGGGACAGGCTGTCCATCTATATGAGGTGTGACTTACCGTTCGGCAGATGAACGGATCACAGATTGGACCATGCTTGATGAATAACGAAGAGGGTGACTCCCGATGGCTGTAGTAGCCTGGGAGTCACCCTCTTTTTCATGTAGATCCCTGTCTGGATGTATAGCATGCTGTTTATCTGTTTTTTGGGCAGAAGTGTTTTACAGCTTAAAGCGTTTAACCTCTTCCAGCAGCAGGTCTGCATGCGAGTCAAGCTTGGCGGAAAGCTGGGCAATATTGTTCATGGAATGCCCTTGCTCCTGCACGGAGGAAGCCACTTCCTCGGTGGAAGCTGCGCTTTGCTCAGAAACGGCGACCACGCTGGAAATGACATCGGAAATATGTCCGGCGTTTGTACGGAGATGGTCAGCCGCAGCGGATACGTCCTCAATCTGGGTAAGCATGTGCTGAGAAGCTCCCCGTATGGACTCGAACGCCTGTCTCGTAGCGGTAGCCGCATGCTCCTGTTCTACTGTTACAGCGAGAGCCTTCTTCATTTCCTCTGCGCTCCGCAGTCCCGCAACCTTGATTTCCTCTAGCTTGTGCATAATGCTGTCACTGGAGCTTCCTGCTTGTTCAGCCAGCTTGCGTACTTCCCCGGCAACGACGGCAAAGCCGCGTCCGTGTTCCCCGGCACGGGCTGCTTCAATGGAAGCATTTAGCGCCAGCAGATTGGTTTGGGCTGCGATATCATGAATGGCCCCGGCCAGCCGTTCAATATCCTGTGTTTTCAACGTGAGCGAGTCTACAGCTTCACCTACAGCGGTTGTTGTTTGTCTGGACTCGGCAGCAAGCTTCGCTTGACGCTCCGCTGTTTCGTACCCAGCCAGCACGGCAGAGTCTGTTTCCAGCACGGCGGTTTGGGTTCGCTTGACACTTTGGCCGATTTGGTCGATGGAGCCCGTCATATGCGATAGCTTTTCAGAGCCGGAATATACAGCCTCGGCCTGATCACTTGCTCCTTGGGCAAGCTCCTGAACGGCACTGGAGATTTGTGATGCGATGGTCCCGGTATCCTTGGCGTGCTGGTGCATGTCATGAGAAGCTGAGCTGACCTCGCCAGCCGTATCTGCCACTTTGCGCAGTAAGTGAGAAAGATTATCCGACATGATATTAAAATCCGTACCCAAGCTGGCAATTTCATCTTTGCCCTTAATATCCACACGTGCTGTCATATCCCCTTCAGCAATCCGCTTGACGTTCGCTTGAAGCCTCCGAATCGGCTTGATAAAGCTATTCGCCGCCCAGACCGCCAAAAGCATGGCAACAACGAAAATAATAGCTACAGTAATCAACAGTTGGTTACGAGTGGAGTAGTACTCCTGAAAAGCAATATCTTTTGAAATAGACAAACCTACGATCCAGCCTGTGCTGGGCATTTTCTTAAAATAAAGCTGGCGATCACTGCCATTGTAGCTATAGTCGGCTTTTCCCGAAGGGGCACTGAGCAGAGTGGCCGTTGATGAACCCAACTCGGGCGTATCCTTGAGATTTTTACCAGCCAGCTTGCTGTCCGGATGCGCGACCACGACTCCATTCTGGTCAATCAGAAATGCGTAGCCTAATCCGTTCAGGTTTATGTTTTTAATGATTTTTGTCATGTCGTTTAACATAATATCTTCACTGATCACCCCAGTGATAGAGCCATTGGAGTCCTTGAGAGGCTTTGCAATGGAAATGGTGAAGTCCTGGCTTCCTGCATCAATGTACGGTGAGGAATAATACAATTCCCCCTTGGTTTTGGCATCCTTGTACCACGGACGTGTGCGAGGATCGTAGCCCGCATCAGACCAGCCGGAGCCATCCCAGTAGGTTCCATCCTCAAATCCTGCATAAATGTTAGCGATACTTTGATCCTTATAGTTTTGAAAGGCCGCCTTTAGAGAAGCTATTTTGGCATCTGGTGGAATATTGCCGGATTCCAGACCTGCAGCTAATGTCTCGATAATTTTGGCATTGCCGCTTGTCCATCCGTCGAGCTGATTGACGGTTTCGGTGGCTTTACTGTTCATAAGCTCTTGTATGTCACGGTTGGCCTGATTTTTAATGCTTGTCATGCTAATGACGGACAAAGGTCCAGCTGCAACGATAACAATACAGGTGAAAAGGAGAATAAGCTTCATTTTTAAGTTCATGTAACGACCCCCGATGATTCAGAAATGTGAAAGCTCAAATAGTTCTTTGTACTTATATCGTCAGATAGAATGACTTTGTTAATCATTTTCAATTGTTTTCATTCTTTCTTCATAATCATTATTTAAGGCGCCTCCACAGTTATGGGAAGGATTAAAGTAAAGGTACAGGCATATACTGAATAGAGGCTAGTCCGGTAAGGGGGCACGGTATGGAGCAATTAACGAAAAGCAGGCTGTTCCGATACGGAATATGGACGCTGCTGGGACTTGTCATTCTATATTTTATCTGGCTGCTGCGGCCTTTGTTTTTGCATCTGTATGATTTTCTAAAAACAATTATTGCGCCATTTGCGGTGGCGATGATTATTTCCTATGTGCTTAATCCTGTGGTCAATATGCTGGGCGGACGCAAGGTACCTCGAAGTGTAGCCGTCCTGCTCATTTATGCCGTATTTTTGGGCAGCCTCGTCGTTATTCTGATGCACCTGATTCCGATGTTTATTGATCAACTGGATGAACTGAATGAGCATCTGCCTGAGCTGACCATACATGCACAGGGATTAATGACGAATATGGACGGGAGTATTTTACCCCAAGGGGTACGCTCAGGTATGAATCAGTGGTTTTTTCAACTCGAAAACCGGATGGCTACAGGCATTGCCGCTTTTATGGACAACATCGGCGGGATGATCAATATGTTGTTCAATGTGTTCATTGTGCCGTTTCTCATTTTTTATATTTTAAAGGATTTCGATGTGTTTGAACGGGCCATTGTGTCTTATCTCCCGCGATCGCGCCGCAAGGCCATTGTAACGGTGCTCAAGGAAATTGATCAGGCGCTCGGTAACTATGTGCGTGGACAACTGCTGGTGTGTGTCATTATCGGGGTGATGGCCTATATCGGATATATGCTGATTGGCATGCCTTATGCGCTGCTGCTGGCAGGAGTGGTGGCTGTGTTCAATATCGTGCCGTATTTAGGCCCGTTTTTGGGGGCTGCTCCGGCGGTCGTTATGGCTTCTACGGTTTCTTTTAAAATGGTGCTGCTGGTCGTAGTCGTCAACACCTGTATTCAAGTGCTGGAAAGTAACGTCATTTCTCCCCAGGTGGTTGGACGAACCTTGCATTTGCATCCGATTGCCATCATTTTCGCACTGCTGGTGGGCGGGGAAATAGCGGGAATAACCGGGTTGATTTTGGCGGTTCCGGTGATGGCGGTCTTGAAGGTGGCGCTCCAGCATTTTTTTGCTTATTACGTGAAGCGCAAAACGATCTGATTTCGTCCATATCCCCGTCTGAAATCGCGTTGACACGGCTAAATGACACGGATATACTGAATTGAGTATGTTTAAATGTGTTTATCCAGTAGGGAAAGCTCATTTCGGAGTGCGGGCTGAACCCGCCGGGATGCTCCCGTTACCAGTGAAAACAAGGCGATCGCTCGTCCGTTAATCAGATGTTGGGTGCGCAGCTTGCGCATGTAGCATTTCGTACAGAGGGGACGACGATAACCAGGGTGGTACCGCGATACAATCGTCCCTGATCCGTTCAGGGGCGTTTTTCTGTTTTTATGGCCTGTGCCAAGTACAAGTGACACTATATTAGGAGGCTACTTATATGAAAGCTAGTGAAATCCGCTCCAAATGGCTGGAGTTTTTTGAAAGCAAGGGACATGTGATTGAACCAAGCGCACCGCTTGTTCCACATAAGGATCCTTCCCTGCTGTGGATTAATGCGGGGATGGCACCGCTTAAGCCTTATTTTGACGGACGTGTGAAGCCTGAAAATCCGCGTATCGCCAATTCGCAAAAATGTATTCGCACGAACGACATTGAGAATGTCGGTAAAACGCGCCGCCATCACACCTTTTTCGAAATGCTCGGTAACTTTTCCATTGGTGACTATTTTAAGGAAGAAGCCATTACATGGGCATGGGAGTTTCTGACGGGTCCAAAGTGGATCGGCTTTGACCCGGAGCGTCTGGCTGTAACCGTGTATCCTGAGGATGAAGAGGCGTACAAGCTGTGGAACGAAAAGGTAGGGCTGCCTGCTGAACGTATTATCAAACTGGAAGATAACTTCTGGGATATCGGCGAAGGCCCTTGTGGACCTTGTACGGAAATTTTTTATGATCGCGGCGAAGCTTACGGCAGCGACATGACGGACCCTGAAATGTATCCGGGCGGGGAAAACGAGCGTTATCTGGAAGTATGGAACCTCGTATTTTCACAATTCAACCATAACAAGGATGGCAGCTACACGCCGCTTCCGAACAAAAATATTGATACAGGCGCCGGATTGGAGCGTTTTGCATCCATTTTGCAAAATGTGGATTCCAACTTCGATACGGATATTTTCCAACCTATTATTCAGAAAACAGCCGCTATGGCAGGAGTCAAATATAACGAAAATGTGGACAGCGATGTGGCTCTCAAAGTGATTGCCGACCATGTTCGTACCGTAGCTTTTGCGATTGGTGACGGTGTGCTGCCTTCCAACGAAGGCCGTGGTTATGTTATCCGTCGTTTGCTGCGCCGTGCTGTACGTTACGGAAAAATGCTGGGTATGAACCGTCCATTTATGTTTGAACTTGTGGAAACGGTGGGAGATGTCATGGGCGTGTACTACCCTGAGGTGGTGGACAAGCGTGATTTCATCATCAAGGTGATCAAAACAGAAGAGGAACGCTTCCACGAAACGCTAACGGACGGATTAGCTATTTTGGCTGATATCAGTGCTCAGGCAAAAGCGGAAGGTCGTGATGTCATCAGTGGAGCGGACGCTTTTAAACTGTATGATACGTATGGTTTCCCATTCGATCTCACCGAGGATTATGCGGACGAGCAAGGCTTAAAAGTAGACCGTGAAGGCTTTGATGAAGCGATGCAGGAGCAACGGCAACGTGCGCGTGACGCTCATCAGGACAATGCCAGCATGAAGATTCAGGGTGGAGCCTTGTCTGACCTGGCGGTTAAAAGCGACTTTGTTGGATATAATGACCTCATAACCGAGTCTAAAATTGTGGCTATTGTATATGAAGATGTGCTGGTGGATAGTGTTAGTGAAGGACAGACTTGTCAGGTTGTGCTGGACGTGACTCCCTTTTATGCTGAAAGCGGAGGACAGGTCAGTGACCATGGCTTGCTGCGCGGGGGTACGGTAACGGCGAAGGTCGAAGGGCTGTTCAAGGCACCGCAAGGCCAGCATGTACATCAGGTCGTCGTGGAAGCCGGTGAACTTAATATTGGCGATACGTTGAAAGCGGAAGTGGACCAAGTATCTCGCGGTGAAATCGAAAAAAATCACACGGCTACGCATTTGCTTCACAAAGCACTTAAGGAAGTACTGGGTGACCATGTCAATCAGGCAGGTTCACTGGTGGAGCCTGGGCGTCTACGTTTTGACTTCTCCCATTTTGGAAGCATTACGCCGGAAGAACTGGCGGATATTGAGCTGCGTGTAAATCGCGCCATTTGGAGCCAGCTGGATGTAAATATTGAACTGAAACCGATTGATGAAGCCAAGGCTCTTGGGGCGATGGCGCTGTTCGGTGAAAAATATGGCGATATCGTACGTGTTGTCAAGGTAGGCGATTACAGCATTGAGCTGTGCGGCGGCTGTCATGTGAGCAATACCTCACAAATCGGATTGTTCAAGCTTGTCAGCGAGAGCGGCATCGGATCGGGTGTTCGCCGTATTGAAGCGGTGACCGGCCGCTTTGGCTTTGAATATATAGAAGGCCAGTTGGAACTGTTAAAAGTATCGGCAGGTCTGGTGAAATCCAAGCTGTCCGAGGTGCCAAAACGCATTGAATCCTTGCAACAGCAAATTAAGGACCTCAGTCGTGAAAATGAATCGCTGCAAAGCAAGCTGAGTGTTATTGAAGCGGGCCAGTTGACCGATCAGGTCGTGCAAGCTGGCGGAGTACAACTGTTGGCTGCACGTGTACAGGCTTCCAGTATGGATGCGCTGCGTGCGATTGCCGATGAGCTAAAAGGCAAGCTTCCAGCTGCTGTGCTGGTACTTGGGGCTGCGATGGACGACAAAGTTAATTTTGTCGTAGCTGTACCGGCAGAGCACACCAAGGCCGGGCTTCATGCAGGCAAGCTTGTGAAGGAAATTGCTGCAGTATGCGGCGGCGGCGGCGGCGGCCGTCCGGATATGGCGCAAGCCGGAGGCAAGGATGCCAGCAAGCTGGACGAAGCGCTCGTGCGCGCCCGTGAATTGGTAGTGGCGGCTACTCAAGGATAAAGTTCGATAATTTTTGCGGAATTTTGGAAAAAACCGAACTTAGACATTTCCTTGAATGGCTCTGCTTATGGTATGATGTATAAGAATAAGCTGGCATAAACATGTACACATGTTTTGTGGAAGCGAGGTGTCAACAGTGGATTCCATGGACAAAACGGTCAAATTTAATGTCAAGGCGGATGAGAAGGAAGCTTCTGCTCAGGAGATTTTGTTGACCGTATATGATGCTTTGGTGGAAAAAGAATACAATCCGATCAATCAGATTGTCGGGTACTTGTTGTCAGGTGATCCGGCTTATGTGCCACGGCATAATAATGCCAGAAGCCTGGTACGAAAAAAAGAACGTGATGAATTGATTGAAGAGCTGGTTCGTTTCTATCTGGCCAAGCACCGTTAGGAGACAGGCATGAAAGTAATGGGATTGGATTACGGGGACCGCCGAATTGGGGTCGCCGTAAGTGATGCCTTCGGCTGGACCGCCCAAGGATTGGAAGTCATAGAACGACGTGGTGACGACAGTGAGTTCGGTAAAATTGCAAATCTGGTCCGTGACAATGAGGTTGGCGAGGTTGTAGTAGGCTTGCCGAAAAACATGAACGGCACCGTGGGTCCACGCGGTGAGATTTGCATTGAGTTTGCGAACCGACTCAAGGAGTTACTGGGTTTACCCGTTCACCTTTGGGATGAACGGCTGACGACGCGTTCGGCAGAGCGCACGCTCCTGGAGGCCGACGTCAGCCGAAAAAAACGCAAGCAGGTGGTAGACAAACTGGCCGCAAGCCTGATCTTGCAAAACTATTTGGACGCACACAGTACAAGGTGAGGGGGATTTCGTAATGGCTGAAAATCAAGTGGGTATGGAAGAAGAGCCGGAAATTATTTACATTGCCGATGACGAGGGCAACGAGGAAGAGTTCGAGGTCATTATGAAGTTTGAGGTAGACGGTTCCGAAGCGAAGTACATGATGGTTGCGCCAGTGGACCCTGAAGCCGACGAGTCCGATGTGTACGCCTTCCGTTACGAGGAAGAAGGCGATGATATTAAATTGTTTGTGATCCAAGACGATGCCGAATGGGAAATCGTTGAAGAGACCTTTAATACATTTGTGGAAGAAGAGGAAGAGGAAGACGGGAAATGACGAACTATTCACGTGAAGACTTGAGCTGGACCTCTGATTTGAAGGAAGCGTTCGGCGGCGATGTAGAGCTACAGGATGAACAGGGCCGTGCAGTACGCATGGAACTGGAAGCAGAGTTCAAGGTAGGAGAGCAACGGTACGCCGTATTGCGCAAACCCGGAGCTGCTGAAGGCGAGCATGAGCTGTACCATGTGAGCCCATCCCCGGAAGGCGATATTTCCATCACCACGATTGAGGATGACGATGAGTGGGAAGATATTTCCGAGCTGTATGATGAATGCACACTGCCGGAAGAGCTGTAAGGTCTGGATAACGAGGAGATCAAACCTGAAAGGGCGGACCAGTCCGCCCTTTTTGGCTGTGAAGGAGTTGGGTGGAATTGAAGCGAAGGACGACGTTGGTTACGTTGCTTCTATTGTTTGTGATCATAGCAGGCGGAGCAACTCTCTATATTTGGAATGCCATGCAGCCTGTCCAGACGAAGACGCAGCCGGTTGCATTTACAGTAGTGAAGGGAATGGGTACATCCGCTATAGCAGATACGCTGGAGCAAAAGGGACTCATACGTAATGCGCTCGTATTTAAGGCCTATCTTAAATTCAAACAGCAAGGCAGTGCGTTTCAGGCCGGAAAATATGAGGCACAGCCCGGTGCTACCTTTGATCAGTTGATTGCCAAGCTATCGGCAGGGGACGTTGTGAAACAGGAAATGATCCGTTTTACGATACCGGAAGGATTTACGATCAGACAGATGGCTGATAAGCTGCAAAAGGAAGGACTGGCGGACCAGAAGCAATTTTTGCAGCTGGCCAACGATCCGTCCGCTTTTGACGTCGCGCTGGTGCGGGACATTCCAAAGCAGGCGGGGCTTCGCTATGCGCTAGAAGGCTATCTTTTCCCGGAAACCTATGAGCTGAAAAAGGGCAGTACGACCAAAGATATTATACAGGCGATGCTGGAACAGACGCAAAAACGTCTGGAGACCGTTCCCGATTTGGACGCCAAGCTGAAACAGCGGGGGGAAACGCTGCATCAACTGCTGACCGTTGCTTCTCTGGTGGAGCGCGAGGTCGTTGTGGATAATGAACGGCCTGTCGTGGCTGGCGTTATTTATAACCGGCTCAAGCAGGAGAAGAAGCTGGAAATTGACGCTACCGTTCAATATATGCTGGACAAGCAAAAGGAACGGCTTTATTACAAGGATCTGGCTGTAGAAAGCCCATATAATACGTATTTGCATCAGGGGCTTCCACCGGGGCCGATTGCAAGCCCCAGTCTGAAATCAGTGGTAGCGGCTTTACAGCCGAACGCTACGGATTATTTATTTTATGTGACCAAAAAAGATGGAACGCACGGACATTTGTTTGCCAAGACATATAAAGAACATTTGCATAATATTCAGGTGAGCAACCGTAAGACAAATTAGGAGGTGAGCCTATGGCTTACAAACCCGAACTATTGGTAACTGCCAGCTCTCCGGAGGATGCCCGTCAAATGCTGGAGGCTGGAGCGAGCGCATTACTTATTGGAGATGACCGTTTCGGAATGCGGTTACCGGGAAATTTTACACCGGATCAAATCCGTGAGGTTGTAGAAGAAGCTCGGAAGCATGCGGCCCAGGTGTATGTATCCATGACCAATTTGATGACGAACGAGCTGTTGCCGTTCCTTCCCGAATATGTGCAGACGCTTGCTGAATGCGGCGTAGATGCCATTGAGTTTAATGATCCGGCCGTATTAATGGCGGTGAAGGAATATGCGCCCCATCTGAAGCTGTTCTGGAACGGTGAAATGATTTCCACCAACTTCGCAACCGCCAACTATTGGGGAGAGAAGGGGGCTTCGCGTGTCATTCTGGCTCGTGAGCTCAGTATGGACGAAATTACGGAAATGGTGCCCAAGCTGAACATGGAGGCACAGGTTCAGGTACATGGCATGACCAATATTTATCATTCCAAGCGCAAGCTTGTACAAAGCTATATGCTGCATCAGGGACGTCCGGTGGAAGGTGATCTGGGCAGAGAGCGTGGCTTATTTTTGATCGAAGCAGAACGGCAGGAAGAGAAGTTTCCGATTTATGAGGATATCAACGGAACGCATATTATGAGCTCGGACGATTTTTGTATTATGGAGGACCTGCATATTTTGATGGAGGCAGGCGTGCATAGCTTTAAGATCGAGGGCTTGTTGAAGCCTACGGCTTATAACGCGGCAGTTGTTCGTGCTTATCGCAAGGCGATGGATACTTTTACAGCCGATCCGGACGCTTATGCTTATGATGAAAGCTGGCTGGATGAGGTTCGCCGTCTTCAAGATCCTGAACGGGAACTGTCCTTCGGATTTTTCTATAAAGAACAGGTTTATTAATTTGAAAATGAGTACACAGAGGGGGGAACGTCATGGGAACGATGACCAAAACGAGAAAGTATATGGGCAAGCGGAATCGTCTGGATAAGCCGGAGCTGCTGGCTCCTGCCGGAAATCTGGAAAAGCTGAAGTTCGCTATTCACTATGGCGCGGATGCCGTGTACATTGGTGGACAAAAATACGGTCTGCGCTCCAATGCCGATAATTTCAGCTTTGAGGAAATGCGGGAAGGCGTAGAGTTCGCGAAAAAATATGGTGCCAAAGTTATTGTTGCTACCAACATCTATGCGCACAATGAGGATATTGCGGGGATTGAAGAATACCTGCGTAATTTGCACAAGGCGGGTATTCATGCTGTCATCGTCGCTGATCCTGCGATTGTATCTGTGGCATTGCGTACAGTGCCGGAGCTGGAAGTGCATTTGAGCACTCAGCAATCGACGCTGAACTGGCAGGCGGTAAAGTTCTGGAAGAATGAAGGACTGCCGCGTGTGGTACTGGGCCGTGAGACCAGCCTGGAGGAAATTGAAGAAATTAAAAAGCATGTGGACATCGAAATCGAAGCCTTTGTCCATGGTGCGATGTGCTCTTCATTTTCCGGTCGTTGCGTGCTGTCCAATCACTTTACGGACCGGGATTCCAATCGTGGGGGCTGCTGTCAGTCCTGCCGCTGGAAGTACGACCTGTTTGAGGATGCCCGTCAAGACGAGGTGTGGATATCTGAAGAAGAGGCGCAGGATAGTAATGTGCTGAAGCAATTCCAGCTTGGCGTTAATCAGCTTCCACTGTTTGAGGAAAATGATAATGCTTTTTCCATGGGCTCTAAGGATCTTTGCATGATTGAAAATGTCCCTGATCTGATTGACGTCGGTGTGGATAGCTTCAAAGTAGAGGGGCGTATGAAGTCCATTCACTATGTGGCTACGGTTGTAAATGTCTATCGTCAAGCGATTGACTCCTATATGGCTGATCCTGAAAATTATGTGCTCAAGCCGGAATGGATTGATGAAATTAACAAGGCGGCCAATCGTCCGCTGAATACCGGCTTTTTCTACGATACACCGGATCATGAGGATCATATTTATGAACCGGAAGAAAAGGCTGCGCCTTATGATTTTGCCGGACTGGTTATGGACTACGATGCTGAGAGTGGTATAGCTACCATTCAACAGCGTAACCATTTTAAACCGGGACATGAAATTGAATTTTTTGGTCCGAACGGTACGTTTTTTAAACAAACGGTCAGAACGATCTGGGATGAAGAAGGTAACGAACTGGATGCTGCCCGCCACCCGCTTCAACGGATCAAAATGAAGGTAGATCAGCCTGTATCTTATTTTGACATGATGCGTAAAAAGAAGTAATTAAGTCTTAAGTCTTGGATAAAAAGATTCAAAAGCCTCTCCTATCGGTTGGAGGGGCTTTTTTTTGAATACTTTTCTAGGAAAAAAGTTTCATAAAATTTAGTGGGAGTTGAAAGGAAAGCTACATTCCTTGTCGAATAGTTCCGATAGATATGATATAGATAATAGATACATAACGGATACGTGGATCAGGAAACTAATTATAGGGTGGTAGGTGAGAGAGATGGGTTTTTTGAAAAAAGAGGGGAATACAACGAAGAAGCAAGCAAAAAAAACGACTATCATTAAAGGTATTAAGGGCAGCAAGGCGACAACGGCTAAAGGAGACAGAGCAGCGGAGACGTCTTCGAAGGTTGTTCCCTGGTTGGCTAAGGCTACTCGTGTAGGCGCATACAATTTAAAGCGCTTACTCAAGCCGGAAAAGTACAGTAAGGATTTTATGCATTTGGTCAAAAACTATAATCCGGTTCGTTCGGTAGGTATGAAGCTGTTTTTGATCTTTTTTACAGCGATTATGTTGTTTGTGATCAGTCTGGGAATGATTTCATATTTTAAAGCTAAAAACACAATTGAACAAAATGCGGCTACCGCATACCAGCAAACGGTTCAACAAACGGCAGAGAAGTTGGATATCATTTTGGAGCGCTTTCAAGATACCTCGACGCAGGTGTTTTTTGATACTGAATTAAGTGATCAGCTACAAAAGGCGGCAAAGCAGGAGAAAAATTCGTTTGATTCATTTGTCGCTATGGGTGAAGTAAACAAGAAGTTAACGAATATTGCATTTACAAACAAGGAAATTGATTCGCTTTATCTGTATCCAGAACAAACAAATCTGGCTGCTATGGGCACAGGAACACAAAAAGATGTGCGGCAGGAAGCATGGTTCAAGGGTATTTTAAAAAATAAAGGGATCGTCTGGTTGCCTACACAGGAAAATGAAAATGGCAGCAAGACGTTTCGTCTGGCTCGTTCCATGAACAGCATGTCGGGCTTGGGCGGGACTTACGTCTTGGTCATGGATTTGAAGTCCAGTGCCGTGGATGATCAGTTGAAGAGTATTGATTTGGGCGCGGGCAGTATGATTAGCCTTATTACACAGGATGGCATTTTTATAGGCTCCAACATTGATGCTCTGGCAGGAGGGAAACAAAAGTTGGATTACGTTTCACAGCTCCAGGGTGTTGAAGGAAATCAAATTTTGGAGCAGTCCGCAGATGGGAAAGTGCAAAATGTGCTGGCCGTGCATAATACACTGGGCACCTCCAAATGGATTCTCCTGGGTGTCGTACCTGTATCTGTGCTGGTTAAAGATGCCGAAGGGATTTTAACGGCGACCTGGATTTTTGCTGCGGTGGCGGCACTGATCGCGTTGTTCATCGGTTTGTGGATAGTGCGCCTTGTGGCTCTCCCTTTAACGCATTTAAAGGATCTGATGCTGGAAGGAGCCAAAGGCAATCTGCAAGTTCGTACCAACTACAACGCGCAGGATGAAATCGGGCAGTTGTCTGTAAGCTTTGATACGATGATGGAGCAGATTACTTTGCTGGTAGATCAGACGAATGTTTCAGCTCAAGAAGTGCTGGATACAGCGACGGAACTCAGTAATGCCTCGAAGAAAACAGCCATCTCAGCTAAGGAAATTGCAGCGGCTACTGAGGAGATTGCTCACGGATCTGCCAGTTTGGCGACAGAGGCTGAACGTGGCAGCGGACTGACAGGAAACATATCACAGCAAATGGATACGGTTATAGCTTCCAACCATGAAATGAGCAAGGTTGCACACGAGGTCGAGCAATCCAGTGAACAAGGAACGGTTCAACTGAAACACCTCCTGAGTAAGACCCAGGTCACCGAAGAAACGACGCATGCGCTTGTGAGCAAAGTAGACAAGTTGAAGGAGACGACTTCCGATGTCTTCAAGGTGCTGGACGTGTTACAAGATATTGCGAAGCAAACAAATATTTTATCGTTGAATGCTACGATTGAAGCGGCAAGGGCTGGAACGGCAGGGCGTGGATTTATGGTGGTGGCCAATGAGGTTCGGCAGCTGGCTGAACAATCACGTCAAGCCATTCGCACGGCGACGGGAATTATTAATAACATCGTCGGTGAGATGAATGAGACGGTTCAGGCGTTATCGGAGGTGTACCCACTGTTCCGACAGCAGATGGGAGCGGTACAGGAGACGACGGACATTTTCCAATCGGTACAGCAGCAAATGGGAGAATTTGCGCTTCGATTGGGTACGGTTACCTCATCCATTCAGGAGCTGAGTGAATCGCAGGCGATCTTGTCGGAGGCGATGACCAGTGTGAGCGCGGTAGCGGAACAATCCTCCGCCACTTCGCAGGAAGTCGCTTCTCTCAGCATCGAGCAGGCAAATATCGGGAATCAGCTGGTAGGATTGTCTGATAAGCTGGAAGGAGTATCGACGAATTTGAAGGAGCAGCTTTCGCGGTTTACCGTGTAAAGCATGGGTCTTCATAAATTGTAGGAGCTTGCTCTCGTTTACAGGATTATCTTGTTATATGAATTTATTGTTTACCCAGAAGCCCTTTCCTTAGCCAAGACCTCTTGCATAGCCTATACAGTACGTTAAAACAAAGGAGGCGTTCTTGTGGGGGAAATGGAAAGAGGCTTCGGAGGAGTGTGGACATCAATAGCTGCTATTCTGACACTGTTTATTTTGTTAGTGATCATCTTGAAAACATTTCTCTTATAACATTGTGGGCTCTACTGCGTTGTACTGGTAGAGCCTTATTTGTTTGTCTGAATGCCCTGCCCTCGAGTAATCTCCTACATATGCTGAAGTGTACTACACATCAAAGGAGGGATCGAGCCATGGGTGGATTTGAAGGTGGTTACGGCGGTTGGACTTCTACTGGTGCAATTTTGGTACTCTTTATTCTGTTGGTTATCATCACTAAAGCAATTTGGATTTAGTTCGTAAATAATCGTGAAGGCAATGTTTAATAACTAACCACTCGGCTTCCCAAGCTGGGTGGTTTTGCTTTTCAACAAAACGACATGCCATACAGAGTGGAAAAAACAATTACAGGACATACTACTGGAAAAAAGATGAAAGAAGGATGCGTGTGCCGAGGCGTGGCAGCAGGTTCATTCGAAAACGTCGAATTGCATATACGGCATTGAGCATTACGGCATTGCTACTCCTTTTGCTATTACGGCTGGCCTGGATACAGGGGACGGCAGGTATCCACATGTCCGCTTACGGAGGGCATTCGCTCAAGGAAATGTCTGTACGACAGCGACAGGAGGGAATTGCAATCGACTCGGGGCGGGGGCAATTTACGGATCGGTACGGACGCCCGTTAACTGGGAGCGTGGCATGGACACCTGTGCTTTTTCCTGATGTAGATGGTAAAGCAGCCCTGCAGGGAGAACAGCTTGCCAAGCTGCTGCGGACAAATAAGAAGGAGCTGCTGGCTCGATGGAAGGGGCTGCAATCCCCGTTGTTATGGCGAGATGGGCGTGGAGAACCCCTGCATATCAAGCCTGATGAAGCGGACCAACTGCTTAGCCTCGCACCTTCTCTGGTAGAGCTTGTACCGTATTCGACACGCTATAACAATGTACCCAATGGCAAGCAGTGGCTTGGATTTCTGTACGAACGACCAGATCGACCGGGGCAATTGCCAATCGGGGCAGCTGGGCTGGAAAGAACGCTGGAGCCGCTGCTGAGCGGTGTCGGTGAAACGTTTGTTTCCCGGTTTGTGGATGCGCAGCGCCGTCCGCTGACTCATGTGCCGTTACGGGTCAGTGCGCCATCCAATGATCACTATCCTCTACAGGTCCAGACGACAATTGATCTTCCATTACAGCAGCAACTTGAAAAGCTGACGGAAACCAATCATCTGGCAGAAGGGGCGGTGGTTGTGCTGGATGCGGGGAACGCCGATGTGCTGGCGATGGTGTCTCGTCCCTTTTATAACCCTGGTCGCGTCGATCCCCAGCAGACTACAGGCTGGTCTAATCGCGCCCTCAAGGCGGTGACGCCCGGCTCCATTTTCAAGCTTGTTACGGCGGCGGCTGCGCTTGAATCGGGGGTAGTCCAACCGAAGGAGCAATTCCATTGTCACGGGACCTATGGGAAGTATGGTTTGGCATGCTGGAAAAAAGAAGGACACGGCGCTCTGAACCTGGAGGAAGGGCTCGCCGTATCCTGTAATATCGTGTTCGCTCATCTGGGTGAACGGCTTAGCCCTGCCCAAATTCAGGCCACAGCCTCTGCGCTCGGATTGAACCGGACCGTCGGCTGGCAAGAGCGGAATCTTGCAGGCATGTCGCAGTTCAGTCCGTTGGATCACGAAGAAAAGGGAGCCGTATTCGGCTCCCTTACAAATGCGACTGATCCGGGTGTACGTGTCCAGACAGCTATAGGCCAGCGAGACGTGCTGGTCACGCCCCTCCAAGTCGCCAATCTCGTCGTGACATTGCTGCATGATGGTCAGGTGCATGCTCCACGGCTGGTGAAGCACGTCGGCTACGCAGACGGAGGTACGTTGCTGGATCTGCCAGCTCACGCTTCTCCATCACCCGAAGGAAGCCATCCGATTCACGCTTCCACAGCTCGTACGCTTCGCGAAGCGATGGAGAAGGTCGTAGCCCACGGAACAGGTGCATCCTTGCGTGGCAAGTCGTGGCATCTGGCTGGAAAATCGGGCACAGCCCAGGCTCTAAAGGATGGTCAACCCGTGAATCACCAATGGTTTATCGGGTATGGCCCGGTGGAGCACCCTCGTTATGCCGTTGCCGTCTTGGTACAAAATGCGCCACAGCATTCTGCAAATCAGGCAACAGCACTGTTCGGTCAAGTGATGAACCTGTTAGCTCAATTTTCCTCGGTTCCACGAGGAGCTACACGATCCTCCTCCTGAATTTTGACGATAAAGGGAGGCTCCTCGAATTCCTCTGTCGGAAATCGAATCCATTGCTGCAAATAGCCTTGCTGCCATAATTCCTTCAGTAAAATGATCAGGATTGGAGACAGGATCAACCCGGCCAATCCGAAGATCGACAACGAGATGATGGCAAAGGAAAGCATCAGATAAGCGGATGAAATGCCGATGGAATTACCGGTGATTTTAGGCTCTGCGAGCTGGCGGACGATTACCGTAACAGCCATGACAATGAGCAGCCCTACAGCCAGGCCGGTGTTGCCCGTGATGAACAAATAGACTGCCCACGGAATAAAAATAACAGGTACACCCAGCAGTGGCAAAATATCGAACAAAGCCGCCACAAGAGCCAACGACAGGGCATTATCCACCTGCAAAATGAGTAAACCTATAAATACGAGAATAAAGGTAATTCCCACCAGCATGGCTTGTGCCTTCAGAAAGGCTGAAATCGCTTTGAGTACATGATTTTTCAGAAAAAGATAAGCGGTTTTAAGCGTCTTGGGTGTTTTACTGCGAGCAATGCCCTTCCAGAGATTGATCTCCATACTTAAAAAGAAAGCTAAAATAATGGCAACTGCAAAGTTGCCCATAAAGACAGTGAAGGAGCTGAGAAACTGTATGAAAAAGGATAGCCCCAGCTGTGCCCATTTGGTGGCAATAGCGGTCGCAGTTTCAAAATAATCGTTAACACGTTCGGTAATCCCCGGCGGTAAAGCGGCAATTTTATCTTGGGAAAGATGAAGATACCGCGTGAATTCCGTTTGGATAATTTGGGTATACTGTGGGAGATTTTGCGCCACTTTCGTAAATTGCGTAACGAGAATCAGACCCAGTCCAAAAAAAATAGCGAGTAAAAGGATGACAAACAGCAAAACGGAGAGCGCGGAAGCGAAGGGCTTCTTCATACCTTTGCGGTTGAAATAACGGGCCACAGGTTCAATGCACCAAAACACAACGAACGACAGGAACACAGGAGCCGCGAGCTGATACAGCTTACTGGAGACGAACATAATTAAATACACGGTTAATACAATCAGGCCGATATCAAAAACGGTCCGCCAATATTTTTTGTACAATGGTAGCATATGTATACAACGACTCCTTTAAGATTTTTACCTATTGTACACTAAATTGGATCTCTATGCTGCTTGTATAGGTACTCAAAGTAGAGAATCCAGTTCAGCAGTATAACCGCCTTGAGCAGCATGGGGTTAGACCCGTAGTTGATTGTTATGCTCAAGAAAGAATGCAGCAAAATCTCGGCACGCTTACGACTTTGTGATAACATATAAGTAAGTGAGTTTTCCTCAGAAGCCTGCTTGGTAGTCCAGAAATAGAAAAGTGGGGATAAAACGTGCAGACTTTGCTGTTATGGATGTTTTACATTTCAACTTTTTATGCTTTTATTCCGGCGCTGGTCAGTCGAATGTTTGGATTCCGGGTGTTTCAGCGGGGCAAAAGTAAGCAAGAGTATGCGCTCACCTTCGATGATGGTCCTGATCCAGTGTATACGCCGCAGTTGCTTGATTTGCTGAAGCGTTTTGATGCCAAGGCTACTTTTTTTGTCGTAGGCATACATGCGGAAAAACACCCGGAGCTTTTGAAACGCATGCATGACGAAGGTCACTTGATCGGTATTCATAATTATGTGCACAAATCGAATTGGCTTATGCGGCCCGTCACGGTCAGAAGACAGATTGCCCGGACAGAGGCTGTTATTCGCCGGGTAACCGGGGAAGGAACGACCTTTTACCGCCCACCATGGGGAATTGTGAATTTCTTTGATATTTCCAACTCGAATGGTCGCCGAATCGTATTATGGTCCTCCATGTTTGGGGATTGGAAGGCAAGCATCGGAGCAAAACAGTTGGCTGAGCGGATGCTCAAAAAGCTGAGAGGTGGCGAGGTGATGCTGCTCCATGACTGCGGTACAACACTGGGGGCAGACGCAGGCGCTCCGCAAAACATGCTGATTGCGCTGGAGAAGCTGTTGGTGGTTGCCCAAGAACGGAAGCTGCGCAGCGTACGTGTCGATACCTTATTTTGTCGTGAGTCCGCCAGCAGACCTGCTACTACCGAAAGATCCAATACGAGTTGGTTTAAAAGAACGTTAGTATTCGGATGGTTGCTGTATGAGCGGATATTTCACATTCTGTTCCGTCTACGTCCGGTGCGTAAGGAGGACACGATCTTTTACTACCGTCGGAGTATCTATCATGGGCCAAATGTGAACATGGAGAACGGCAGGTGGCTGGAAAAAGGGGACGCCATCGTCGAGCTGCATTTTGATAATAAAATGCTGTTTCAATTAGGCACAACCGCCAAGTCTATGGTACATTTGGCTATTCAACTGATTCGGATTGTGAAACGACAGCTTCCTGATCTAGCCTACCGGATTGCAGATGACCCCAAAATGAACGGTATTAAGGCCGTTTATGCAGTGAGTATGATTAACCGGGGCCCAGAGAAACTGGGTTTTCAGATACGAGATCTTCCCAAGGGACTGTTCAGGGTAGTGTCAACCATATATTTAAAGCTGTTATTTAGTGTTATCCATCCTTCCGGCCCAGAGCAGTTGCATGAAAAAAGGGACGTAATGGTGCCAAAGATGATTGTGATGCCGATTGATACTCTATTTGACCGTTTTTGGACAGGAAATTCATACCATACGGGTCAAGGCCACAGCACAACCGACTCACGGGACGCTGCTCCTGTTCTCCACAGCGGAGTGACCCAGGATACTAACGCTATTCAGGAAACAGTCAGAGCCTCACAAGCAGCGGATACAAGATCAAGTAGTTGAAATTAATGCTAAAAAGCCTCCCAATCCCTGTGATCAGGGTGTTCGGGAGGCTTTTGTTTATTCGTTTTAAAACATATCATGATAAAGATTAGATTTTCATAATACCGCCGTTGCTTGCATTGGTCACCAGCTTGGAGTAACGTGCCAGGTAACCTGTTTTAACTTTCGGCTCGAAGCCTTTCCAATTTGCGCGACGACGTTCAAATTCTTCGTCACTAATTTGCAGTTCAATCGTACGATTGTTCAGATCCAGCTCAATAATATCGCCGTCCTCAACAAAAGCAATAGGGCCGCCTTCTGCTGCTTCGGGGGAAATGTGACCGATGGAGATACCACGAGATGCGCCTGAGAAGCGTCCGTCTGTAATCAGGCCGACCTTGGCACCAAGTCCCATACCAACGATTTGTGAAGTTGGAGCGAGCATTTCAGGCATACCGGGTCCACCTTTAGGACCTTCATAACGGATAACAACAACATGGCCTTCTGCGATTTTACCGTTTGCGATGCCAGCCAGCGCATCTTCCTGTGAATCAAAGCAGATGGCAGGGCCTTTGTGATAACCACCAACAGACGGATCAACTGCACCGACTTTAATGATGGAGCCTTGCGGTGCCAGGTTACCAAACAATACTGCCAAACCGCCGCGTTCGGAATAAGGGTTGTCCAGCTTGTGGATAACATTGGTATCCAGGATTTCCTGACCCTCTACGTTTTCACGGATTGTTTTTCCGGTTACAGTAATACAATCACCATGCAGCGCGCCCGGCTTCTTCAACAGTTCATTCAGCACTGCGCTGACGCCGCCTGCATTATGAACATCCTCGATATGATAGTCGGAAGCAGGTGCCAATTTGGACAAATGAGGTACGCGGTTCGCCACTTCATTAATCCGTTCGATAGGGTAGTCTACTTCAGCTTCATGAGCCAGTGCCAATGTGTGCAATACCGTATTGGTGGAACCACCCATTGCCATATCCAGCGCAAATGCGTTATCAATAGCTTCTTTAGTCACGATATCACGTGGTTTCAGGTCCAACTTGATCAATTCCATCAATTGACGTGCAGATTGTTTAACGAATTCTTTACGTTCTTCCGCTACTGCGAGAATGGTGCCGTTACCAGGCATAGCCAGACCCATTGCTTCTGCGAGACAGTTCATGGAGTTCGCTGTGAACATACCTGAGCAAGAGCCGCAAGTTGGACAGCCGTATTGTTCTAATTCCAGCAGGCTTTGATCGTCGATTTTACCAGCCTGATATGCGCCTACACCTTCGAAGACGGAGGTCAGGGAGATCGAGCGTCCATTTTTGTCTTTACCAGCTTTCATGGGGCCGCCGCTGACGAAAATAGTCGGGATGTTCACGCGCAATGCGCCCATCATCATGCCGGGTGTGATTTTATCACAGTTTGGAATGCAGACCATGCCGTCAAACCAGTGAGCGGAGACAACAGTTTCCAGGGAGTCGGCAATAATTTCGCGGCTCGGCAGAGAATAACGCATACCAATGTGTCCCATGGCAATACCGTCATCTACACCAATGGTGTTAAACTCGAAAGGTACTCCGCCTGCCTCACGAATGGCTTGCTTGACAATTTTGCCGAATTCCTGCAAATGGACGTGGCCCGGTACGATGTCGATATACGAGTTACATACCGCGATAAATGGTTTGTCAAAATCTTCTTCTTTAACGCCCGCTGCGCGCAGCAAGCTGCGGTGAGGAGCGCGGTCAAAGCCTTTTTTAATCATATCGGAACGCATTTTCGTCTTAGCTGTCATGATGCTGGTTTCCCCCCAAAGTTCAAAAATGGTATGGCGTTCGAAAACGCCGAAATAGCGCAGATGTTTTCTAAAGAGTCTATCATACATGTGCTCATATTTCTACATATATAGAAAGTAATCGATTGGATTTTTGTGATGTCGGCCAAATATGAAAAAGCCCACTCCGCAATAAAGCGGGATGGGCTTGAGCTTGCTTTTATAGTGATGAAGGGTGTTTTATGTGGTACTGCACATTAATTTCTACCGCCTTTGCGTCCAATGTCCCTGTAAAAATCTTTGTCATGGGACTCAGCCGTAGCATCGCCACCGCGTTTACCAATTTCCTGATAAAATTCTTTATCATGGGAGTTAGCGGTAGCTTGCCCGCCTTTTTTACCAATCTCCTGATAAAATTCCTTATTGTGCTTCTTGGATGTAGCTTCTCCCCCCATACGACCTGCCTCTTCGCGACTCATTTTACCCTGATCCTGATTACGTGCCATGACAAATCACTCCTTTATGAAAAGTTGTTTTTTGTTGCGCGCATCCATTACTTACCACATCACGCCTTGATGAAACAGGCCCTTTGCTAAGTAAAGAGGGTCAGGGTCCGCCTGATTTTTCTTCTGATAGCGGATTGTCGCGTGCAGATACTTGAATCAGAATGGACATAAAAAATTATGCGGATCGTTTAAAAAGGTAAGGAGACGGTTTAAGCATCCAGTCGACCCGTGGCTCGATTAAAGGATGTGTTGCATTCCGCACCCAAGGCAGAGTCAGCAGACAGCACAGACCCGCAGCACACGCTACAATCAGCATCACTTCTACCGGAGTGTCTATATAATCGTAAATTCCCTTGGCAACAGTGGTGCGGACAATCAGACCATGAAGTAAAAAGACGTATAATGTCCGCCGCCCCATTTCAGTTATACGTCCAGTGACGGCTGGAACAAAGCTCAGAAACGCGATAGCCGCTATGAATTGCACTCCGTAAATGCCAATGCGGTAAATCCCCGCATACCATTCGGTATGACCCAGCTCACCATAAGTCATGCTGCCATACAGCCAGCCTGCCGGAATGCCGTAGTACGACGTTCCCGCCAGTACCATAAGCAGAAGGGATACAACGCCTGCGATCACACGAACTGGAGTCGTGAAGAAGCGGCGAACATCGGCATAATGCAGATGATACCCTGCTACGAAAAAGGGCAAATAAACAAAGGTTCTGCTTATGCTGAGCCAGATGCCATCCACTGGTAGATACCCGACAAGGATACCCAGCAGCACGGAGATACCTATTTGGACAACAGGCGGCATTCCCTGAAAAACAAGCATCAGCAGTCTCCAGCAAATATGACTGGCAAGGAACCAAAGCAGCAAATAAGGTGCGAAAAAAGAATGATGAATATGAGGGACATGGAAGAGCGCAGCATCCAATATCGAATAGAGGGTTTGGAAAATAAGATATTGCATACCGATCTGAAGCAAGACTTTCCGGCCTGCGTGCCCAGCTAACGATGTTTTGGCAAAGTACCCTGTAACGAGCACGAACAACGGCATATGAAACATGAATATCCAGCTAAACCATTGTTGGGCGATGTGAAGCGAGCCGACCAATGGCTCCAGAGCATTGCCTGCAAATACGCATATGATCAGCATAAAGCGCAAATTGAGAAAGAAGCTTTCTCCTTGTATGTCATGGCTTGTCGTCATGTAATTCCCTCCGAACGGCACTCAGCCGAGTAAACTCTGTATAAAATAATCCTTACAAGGAACAAGGTACGATACTCTGAGCCTTACCATTGTGATTTTATTCACAATGGTAAGCGCTATCATGTCCTTATTATGTGGCGGAAGCATGAACAGGGGGAAAAGACCGGGCTAATGTCTGGAAATGTCTTCTTATTTGACCCTGTGTGCGCAACGATGGTACCCTAACAAGGCTATAGATAAGCTGATTTGCGCAGCAAAAAAATTTCATACACAAGTCATGAATCATGAGGTACGAAATACGAAAGGAACATTTAAAATGAGAAGAAGAACGAGAAGATCATACAGCTCATATGGGACACGCGGTCCCCGGAAAATATGGAAAATTCTTTTGGGTATCCTGATTGTCATTGTGCTTATCGCAGGCTGGGGAGCATGGAAGGTATTTACGCCCTATCAGCCTGACAACACGGCCACTGCCGCATTAGCAGAAGTAGCCGATGCTGTGAAGGTGAACGAACAGGAGCATTGGATTGGTTTTGAGCCTGCAAAAAGAAATGGTATCGGAGTTATTTTGTACCCAGGTGCGTTGGTGAAGCCTGAAAGTTACGCTCCTTTGGCCCATCGTCTGGCGCAAAAGGGTCATCATGTGATCATTGCAAAAATGCCGCTGAATCTTGCATTGATTTCCCCGGATTTGGCAGGTGAGGTACTGAAGGCATATCCGAAAGAAACTTTTGTGATTGGAGGCCATTCGTTAGGTGGTGTTATAGCTGCCCGCTATGCGGCTGCACATCCCGATCAGGTCAAGGGCGTATATTTCCTTGCTTCCTACCCAGACAATAAGGGTAATTTGAAGGATAAAAATCTGCCGGTCATTTCCCTGCTTGGAAGTGATGATGGAATTATTAAAATGGATAGTGTTCAGAGTGGAAGAGCTTATCTACCAGCCAATACGTTGTATTTTACAGTTGAGGGCGGCAATCATGCCCAATTCGGCAGCTACGGAGCCCAAAAGGGGGATAACCCAGCGAAAATTAGCCCAGCCGAGCAATGGAATCAGACGGTTTCAGCTTTGCAGGACTGGATGAAAGTGAGTGTAGATTCAGCTCCAAAAAACCAGTAATGAGGAGGCGGGCTGCATGTCTGAGTTAGTCGTTCAGGGACAGCGGTTTCCATGCCGTGGCATTTTATTGGACAAGGATGGCACACTGCTGGATTTTATTCAGTTGTGGGGTCCCTGGGCCCGTTCTATACTAGATATGCTGGAACAGCATCTTGCCGTGGCAGGTACAAATTTTACGGTGGAAAAAGGCAGCATTCTGGGTACGATCCACGACCCTGAGGGGCGCGTGATCGGCTATGATCCTTCCGGCCCGCTGGCGATGGGGACAGTGGATGAAAGTACGGGCGTACTGGCTTGGCAGCTTTATACTGCCGGTGTACCATGGAATGAAGCAGTGAGGCTGGTTCGGGATTTTAACAAAACGGCGATGGCTGATGTGCGGCGACATCGGGCAGCGAAGGTGTTTCCGGGCTTACGGACGCTACTGGAGCAAAGCCGCCGTGCCGGATTGAAGCTGGCGGTCGTGACCTCTGACAGTACAGAGGCTGCGCAGGAGCACCTGGAGTGGATGGGGCTGACGTCTTATTTTGACGAGGTCATCGGACACGACAGGGTTACATACGGTAAGCCGGACCCGGAAATGGCTGAAAAAGCTTGCTCCTTGCTGGGACTGTCACCAGCGGATGTAGTTGTCATCGGAGACAGCAACGGGGATATGCAGATGGGCAAGCGTGCCGGGGTGCGGCGGGCCATCGGATTTGCGCCAGAGCCGGAACGTTCCGGTCATTTGCTGGATGCGGACATCATCGTCCGCGGATATGAAGAGCTGGAGGTGCGTGAAACATGGACAAAATAAAAACGTTGGCTGATTGGATACAGCAATCACAAAACATTGTTTTTTTCGGCGGGGCGGGTACGTCGACGGAGAGCGGTATCCCGGATTTTCGTTCGGCGGCTGGTCTGTATCAGAGTGAGGAAAAATTGCCTTATCCCCCAGAGGTTATGCTTAGCCGTTCCTTTTTTGTGAAGCATCCTGAAGTGTTCTTCGGCTTCTACCGTAGCAAAATGCTGCATCCGGATGCAGAGCCGAACGGCTGCCATCGTTTCCTTGCGTCACTGGAACAGCAAGGCCGCCTCAAAGCAGTTGTGACGCAAAACATTGACGGCTTGCATCAGGCCGCAGGCAGTATGAATGTGCTGGAACTTCACGGCTCGGTGCACCGCAATCATTGTATGGAATGCGGGCGCTTTTACAGTTTGAACGAAATGATGGACAGCTCCGAGGTAGTGCCCAAATGTCCGGTAGACGGGGGAATTATCAAACCGGATGTCGTTTTATACGAGGAAGAGCTGGATCAAGATACGCTTGTCCGGTCCATTCAAGCCATTTCGCAGGCCGATCTGCTATTCATCGGCGGAACCTCGCTGACGGTACATCCTGCGGCGGGTTTAATTACTTATTTTCACGGTAAACATACCGTGCTGCTTAATACAGACCCTACCTCGTATGATCACAAGGCGGATCTCCTGATGACCGATCCCATCGCCAAGGTTATGGCAGAACTCGGCAATCAATTAGGTTTGTAATCGTTTTCTTGTCAACGGACGGATAAAAGCGCTATGATGTTGTTGAATGGACATAACAATGTTTCGAGAGAGGCTGGGATAGCATGGTTTATTTGGCTGGCGATGATCGTTATGAAAGTATGAAATATAACCGCACAGGGAGATCGGGCCTTAAGCTTCCTGCCATTTCACTGGGCTTGTGGCACAATTTTGGTGGGATTAACAATGCGGAGAACGGCCGTAACATGGTTACCCGCTCCTTTGATCTGGGGATTACGCATTTTGATCTGGCTAATAACTATGGTCCTCCGGCGGGTTCAGCAGAGGAATTTTTCGGACAAGTGTTGGCTAGTGATTTGAAGCCGTACCGGGATGAGATGGTCATTTCAACCAAGGCGGGCTACTATATGTGGCCAGGACCTTATGGTGATTGGGGTTCACGCAAGTATCTGATATCCAGTCTGGATCAGAGCTTGAAGCGGTTGGGGCTGGATTATGTCGACATATTCTACTCCCACCGTTTTGATCCTGATACGCCGCTGGAGGAAACAATGCAGGCTCTGGATCATATCGTACGTTCCGGCAAAGCGTTGTATGTGGGCGTGTCTAATTATAGCGCGGAGCAAACGGCAGAAGCCGCTCGTATTTTGAAGGAGCTGGGAACACCGATGCTGATTCATCAGCCAAAATATTCTCTGCTCGACCGTTGGATTGAAAACGGATTGCAGGATGTACTGGACGAAAATGGGATCGGCAGTATTGCCTTTTGCCCACTGGCTCAGGGATTGCTGACCAATAAATATTTGAACGGAATTCCCGAGGATTCTCGGGCGGCGAGTACGTCTGTTTTCTTAAATGAGAACCATGTGACGCCAGAAACGCTCCGTAAGGTGCGCGCCTTGAATCAGATGGCGGCTGCACGCGGACAAAGCTTGGCCCAATTTTCACTTGCCTGGTCTCTGCGCGGCGGTCGCTTAACCTCTGCTCTGATTGGGGCAAGCCGTGTGAGTCAAATTGAAGAAAACGTTGCTGCCTTGTCCAATCTGGACTTTTCACAGGAAGAACTGGATCGGATTGATTCGATTCTGAATGCTGGGAACGGACAGGACGGCGGCACAGCCTAAAGGCCCCAAAATATTCCATCATCATCGGTATAACACGTGCATGTTCTCATATCCGAAATACACGCAACAGCCCGCATCTTTGAAGGATGCGGGCTGTTTGCCATGTTCCGAACCATACGGATTGGTCGTTGCTTATGCTGCAACGGAGGATCAATCCCCGAACGGAGCAGGCATAATAAATGAACGATTAAAGCCTGCTAAGGTTGCGGATATTGCTGAACCTTGCTTCGATACTGAGTTGGCGACTGACCGCAGAAGCGCTTGAATTGACGTGAGAAATACAAAGCGTCGGTCAATCCCACCGAAGCGGCCACCTGCTCCACCGAAAGCTCGGGACGCTCGCGCAGCAGTTGGCGAGACTTGTCAATTCGCAGCTTGAGCAGATAGGTAACAGGGGAGACGCCTGTTTCCTTCTTGAATATGCGTGACAAATACGCACGGTTATAACCAAGTCCTTCGGACATTTGTTCGATAGAAACGGGATGTGCATATTGAGTGGACATATATTGGACCATCTGCTTGACCGTCCGCCGAATTTGCGAATCCGCCCCGGTCGGGTCAGACCAGTTGCTTAAATGATTACCGGCTTCCCCCATGATCAGATACAGATAGCCAAGGGCTGCAAGATGTGAGCTGAATTTTCGGCTGTAAAAGGCTAACTGCATCTGCTCCAAATAGCCGGGGATCAGGCTCTCACTGGAAGCGTGGAAGACAGGCTGATGCACGTGTAGCCCTGCTTCCTGCACCATCTGTTCGGTATGCTGTCCCGTAAATGCAGACCAGCGATACCGCCACGGTTCCTCTTCATCGGAGGTGTAGCTTACAAGCTGACCGGGATGGATCAGGAAAAAATCGTTTTTTTCAAGCTGATATGCGTGCTGCTCTGTTCGGAAGATCCCTTTTCCCGATTCCACGAAATGGAGTAGATAGTAATCATAGAGCTTCGGCCCAACAGCATGACCGGATTTGGTTTGGCTCTCCCCGGCAAAAAGCACGTGCAGTGGGCTATTTTCATAAAAGACCGGATTGGAGGCCACAGCATAACTATATGAATGCGTTTGCAAATAGGGTCATCCTTCCTAGATTTGTGAATGGTTTAATAGATGCGGTATACTTACATTGTACATATCCAAGTCACATTTATCCATAGCTTTAACACATGGATGCATTACATTATTTAACGCTTTCATTTATACTGAAATCATAAGAAGTGTCAACCTGATTAAGTTTGTTACAGGGAAGTCAGGGGGCCTTTACTAACGGTGATGAGGTGGATGCGGATATGAACACTACTGAAATAAAGAAACGTTTTATCGACAAATATGGTGAAAGCAGCCATGAGCTGCGGATATTTCATGCTCCCGGGCGTGTCAATTTGATTGGGGAGCATATCGACTACAACGGTGGTTATGTACTCCCGGCTGCACTGGAATTCGGTACAACGCTGATTCTTCGTGCACGAAATGATGATGAGATTCATTTTGCTTCAACAAACCTGTCATATGAAGTGTCCATACCGCGTGGAGAAATAGGTAACAACAAAACGGACGAATGGGTGGACTATCCAGTGGGTGTGATGGTGGAGCTGGCTAAAAAGGAAGTTTATCCGTCTAGCGGATACGACCTGCTCTATCATGGAGAAATACCGAATGGTGCCGGATTGTCATCATCTGCTTCCATTGAGGTCGTAACAGGCTACGCGCTGCTCACTGCCGAAAAGCAGGCAACAGACACGGTTGAAATTGCGCTGTTGTCCCAGCGGGCAGAAAACAATTACGTGGGTGTCAATTGCGGTATTATGGATCAGTTCGCTGTAGCGAACGGTGCGGCTGACCATGCCATTCTGCTGATGTGCGATACGCTGGAGTATCGCAAGGTGCCTTTCCGCACAGGAGTTTATAAGCTGGTCATCGGCAACACGAATAAGCGCCGCGGGCTGGTGGATTCAGCCTATAATGAGCGTCGCAGCCAATGCGCCGAGGCGTTGTCGATATTGCAACAGCAGGAGCCGTCGCTGGAATATCTCGCTCAGCTGGATGAAGCCCGCTTCGGTAAGCTCCAGCATTATATTGCGGATGAAACAGTACGCCGCCGGGCACAGCATGTGGTGGAGGAAAACGCTCGTGTGCTGGCTTCCGTCGATGCCCTTGCGGCGAATGATCTTGCAGCCTTTGGACAGTTGATGAACGCTTCACATGATTCGCTACGCGATCTGTATGAGGTCAGCTGTACGGAGCTGGATGTAATGGTGGAAGAAGCAAGACGTATTCCCGGCACGCTGGGCTCGCGTATGACGGGAGCCGGATTTGGGGGCTGTACGGTTTCACTGGTTCATGAGGACGATGTGGAACGGTTTGTGAAGGAAGTCGGCGAAGCTTATCAGACCCGGACAGGGCTGGAAGCCAGCTTTTATGTATGTAAGGCGGGAGACGGAGTTAAAGAACAGAAGGAGGACGAATAACATGGCCATTTTAGTAACAGGCGGAGCCGGATATATCGGTTCACATACCGTAGCAGAACTGTTGGATCGGGGAGAAGAAGTTGTGGTGCTGGACAATTTGCAGACCGGGCACAAGGCAGCACTGCTCGGAGGAAAGCTGTATGAAGGTGATCTGAGAGATAAAGAATTGCTGTCCAGACTGTTTTCCGAAAATAGTATCGACGCGGTTATCCATTTTGCAGCCAACTCGCTGGTTGGGGAAAGTATGCAAAATCCGGGTAAATATTATGACAACAACGTATTCGGCGCGTTGAGCTTGCTGGAGGCCATGAAAGATGCTGGTGTGCACAGGATCGTATTTTCCTCCACTGCGGCTACCTACGGCGAACCGGAAAAGGTGCCGATTGAAGAGGGAGACCGTACAGAGCCAACGAATGTATATGGTGAAACGAAGCTGATGATGGAGCGCATGATGTCGTGGTTTGATAAAGTATTGGGCATCAAATATGTGTCCTTGCGGTACTTTAATGCGGCTGGTGCGCATGAGAGCGGCAAAATCGGTGAGGATCATCGTCCGGAAAGTCATCTGATTCCGCTGGTACTTCAGACAGCACTGAAACAGCGCCCGCACATCGCGGTGTTTGGTGAGGACTATGCTACACCTGACGGAACGTGCATCCGGGATTACATTCATGTGAGCGATCTGGCAGATGCCCATGTGCGTGCGGTGAATTATTTGCGCGAAGGCCATGACAGCAACGTGTTTAATCTGGGTAACGGACAGGGCTTCTCGGTGAAGGAAGTTATCGAGACGGCACGCAAGGTCACTGGGCTCGACATTCCGGTCGTTACAGAGCCACGTCGCGCAGGTGATCCGGCAGTATTGGTTGCCTCTTCTGACAAGGCACGTTCGGTGCTGGGCTGGAGTCCGGCGCGTACCCAACTGGAGGACATTATGAGCGGAGCATGGGGCTGGCATCAGTCGCACCCTCAGGGCTACGGCGACGAATAGACGGGAGACGATGACATAATGAGCGAGAGTCAATCCGCAGATAGAGGTCAAGGCCGGGAACATTCCCGGCATGCGGCCCATGACATCGATGAAACTATACAGCAAGCCGCTCTGTATGCGATTGAGCAACTGGTTGCATTCGCACAAAACAGGGGATTGATTGGTCTGCAAGATACAGATTACAGCCGTAATCTGCTGCTGGAGCAGTTCGGGTTTTCGGAGCCTTATTCTGGCGGGGAGGCAGGGGGCATCACAGCCCCCGAAGTTCTCCAGCCAGTGCTTAATGTATTGATTGATTATGGGTATGCGATTGGACTTATATCGGAAAACACAGATACGTACCGTGATTTGCTGGATTCCAAAATCATGGGTCTGCTGATGGCAAGACCGTCTGAAGTCATCCGTGATTTTCGCCAAACGGAGGCCGAACGAGGCATAGAGGCAGCGACAGATGCTTTTTATCAATTGTCTATCGACTCGAATTACATCCGAATGGACCGCGTTGCCAGCAATGTGTACTGGAACCAGCAGACACCGTACGGGGATATGGAAATCACGATTAATCTGTCCAAGCCGGAGAAAAGTCCGAAGGAAATCGCAATGGCGAAGCTTCTTCCGCCGCCTGTCTATCCTAAATGTCAATTATGCCGTGAAAACGTTGGGTATGCCGGAAGGGTGAATCATCCGTCCCGCCAAAACCTGCGCATCATTCCGTTGGAATTGAATGGGGAACCGTGGTTCTTCCAATATTCGCCCTATGTGTACTACAACGAGCATTGTATTGTGTTCCATCATGATCATGTGCCGATGAAGCTTACAAAGGATACGCTGCGGCGGTTGCTGGCATTTACGAAAGCGTTCCCGCACTATTTTATCGGTTCCAATGCCGATCTGCCGATTGTCGGAGGATCTATTCTGACTCACGATCACTTTCAAGGTGGACGTCATACGTTCCCGATTGAAAAATCGGGTGTGGACGTTGTGTACCGCAATGAAGCCTTCCCGCAAGTCACAGCAGGTATTGTGAACTGGCCGATGTCAGTGATCCGCTTTACTTCAACGGATGTCGAAGCGTTGCTGGAGGCGGGAAATGCCGCTTTTGAAGCCTGGAAGGCATACAGCGATCCCGCAGTGGATGTCCTCTCTCATACGGAGCAAGACGGAGAAGCGGTGCCGCATAATACGGTGACACCGATTGTACGCCGGGATGCGGAAGGAAAGTACCAGATGGATCTGGTGCTGCGCAACAACCGGACGAGTGATGAGTACCCGGAAGGTATATTTCATCCTCATCGCGAGATGCATCATATCAAGAAGGAAAATATCGGTCTGATCGAGGTTATGGGACTTGCGATTTTGCCGGGGCGGCTTAAGGATGAACTGGATGGTATTGCAGATATTTTATGCGGTAACGACGAGCTGGCTATAGCTATGCAGCAGGAAGGGCATCCGCTATTCAAGCATGCGGACTGGATTTACCAGTTAGAAACCCGATTCGGTCGCCTGCCTGACAAGGAGACGGCTGTTCGTACCGTACAAAATGAGGTCGGACTGAAATTCAGTGAAATATTGGAGCATGCAGGGGTGTACAAGCGCAATTCGGAAGGTCAGCAAGCGTTTGGACGATTTATACAGCAACTGGGTTATACTACAGGGGAATAAAATAAATGCAGGTAGCGCATAATACTGTGCGAGAACCCTCCCAAGATATGACATGGAACCATGCTCCTTAAGGAACATGGTTTTTTTTTCTGAAAAAGAAGCAAATTTGTTTACTGTAACTGAGAAGGTTATAATAGAGTAGTTTCTTAACATTAAACTTTGAAAAATATTGGAGGCGAACGTTTGCGATGAAAGCATTCGAATTTTATAATCCTACTCAATTGATCTTCGGTAAAGGGCAATTAGAGACTCTCAAGCGTGAAGTTCCTAAATACGGTAAACGTGTACTGCTTGTATATGGCGGCGGCAGCATTAAGCGCAGCGGCTTGTATGATAATGTAATAAGTCTGCTTAAAGAGATTGGCGCAGAGGTAACGGAACTGGCTGGTGTAGAACCAAATCCTCGCTTGTCTACAGTACATAAAGGCGTGGAATTGTGTAAAACACATCAAATCGACCTCGTACTGGCTGTTGGCGGCGGTAGTGTGCTGGATTGCTCCAAAGCGATTGCTGTCGGGGCGAAATATGATGGCGACATGTGGGATTTTGCAGAGCGTAAAGCGGCTCCGCAGGCAGCATTGCCTTTAGGTACAGTTCTGACGATGGCAGCTACCGGTTCCGAAATGAACGCAGGTTCTGTCATTACGAACGAAGAAACACAGGAAAAACTGGGCTGGGGCAGCGTATTTGCGTTCCCTGCGTTTTCCATTCTTGATCCGGTGAACACGTATTCTCTGCCACAAAATCAAACGGTGTACGGAATCGTGGATATGATGTCACATACGCTGGAGCATTACTTCCATTTGGAATCTAACACTCCGGTTCAGCTTGGCTGGTGTGAAACGATTTTGCGCACAGTTATTGATGCGGCTCCGGGCCTGGTCAACGATCTGGAAAACTACGAGCTGCGTGAAACGATGATGTACTGTGGTACGATGGCGCTGAACGGCTTCCTGAACATGGGGCTGACAGGTGACTGGGCAACTCATAATATCGAGCATGCAGTGTCTGCTGTTTATGATATTCCACATGGCGGAGGACTGGCGATTTTGTTCCCGAACTGGATGAAGCACAATCTGCATGTGAAGCCTGAACGCTTCAAGCAACTGGCTGTGAATGTGTTCCATGTGAACCCGGAAGGCAAGAGTGACGAAGAAGTAGCACTGGAAGGTATTCAGGCGTTGCGTGATTTCTGGAACTCGATTGGTGCGCCAAGCCGTCTGGCTGATTACGATATTGATGATTCCAAAATCGACGTTATGGCTGATAAAGCTGTGAAATTCGGTTCTTTTGGTGGCTTTAACAAGCTGAATCGCGAAGATGTAGTGGAAATTTACAAAGCATCCCTGTAATTCAGTTTTTAGATAATTGTAAGCGCGTTTGTACGTCATTAGACGTATGGACGTGCTTTTTTGGGTTTGATTTGGAATTTAAGAGGAAAATTTTGAAACTTTTTAAGGTTGAATACGTAAACATAGTTATAGGCTGGAAACCAGACTGAAAAGGTACATGGAAGGAGGAGCCGCATGGAAACCATATTTTGGTGGTTATTGGCAGGGGGCGCTATCTTTACTGTGGTCAGTGTATTGATCGGGGATGTACTTGGTGGCTGGCTGGATGGATTGGAGCTGCCGGGCCTCGATTGGTTCAGACCCGTCGTTTTACTTGGAGCGATGACCGCTTTTGGCGGGGCTGGTGTGTTGCTGACGAAATATACCGGGCTGAGCATGGGCTGGGTCATTGTGTTTGCCTTTGCGATTGCATTTGTGATCGGAGTGCTTGTGTTTTTTGCGTTTATCAAGCCCATGGCGAACTCGGAGGTGTCCAGCGGCTTCTCGATGCGTGAGCTGACCGGAAGGATCGGTGAGGTCACCGTTCCGGTACCTGAGGTTGGTTACGGGGAGGTTATGATCCGCTTGGGTGCAGGCAACACCATACATACAGCATCGAGCTTTGATCACAAACCGCTAGCTGCGGGAACCCGTATCGTCGTGGTTGAGGTCGCAGAGGGTGTCGTCCGCGTAGCGTATCTGGACACATAGACGGCGCATTCGCTTAACTTGAAGGGAGCGTGAACGGGAGTGTCAAGTTTGCAGGATATTGTGTTGGTCCCGGGGATTGTCGTCATCGTTATTGTCATATTAGGGATTGCTTTTTGGGCCCGTTACAAAACGGTAGGACCGGATGAAGGAATGATCGTTACAGGTTCATTTTTGGGAAATAAAAATATTTCCGAGGATGATTCCGGTCGTAAAATCAAAATTGTGCGCGGCGGGGGCGCCTTTATATGGCCTATTTTTCAGCAGTCCGAATTTATTTCTTTATTGTCCCACAAACTGGATGTAACAACACCGGAAGTGTATACGGAGCAAGGAGTTCCTGTGATTGCGGACGGTGTGGCGATCATCAAGGTCGGCAGCTCCATTGAGGATATAGCAACAGCAGCGGAGCAGTTCATCGGGAAGCCGCTGGAGGCCCTCAGGGGAGAAGCTCAGGAAGTGCTGGAGGGCCATTTGCGTGCGATCCTCGGCTCGATGACAGTGGAGGAAGTATATCGTAATCGAGATCGGTTTGCGCAGGAAGTACAGGGCGTGGCTGCTCGCGATCTGAAAAAGATGGGTCTGCAAATTGTCTCGTTCACGATTAAAGATGTGCGTGATAAGCACGGATATCTGGATGCGCTTGGTAAGCCGAGAATTGCCGCTGTGAAACGGGACGCAGAAATTGCCGAAGCCGAGGCGGTACGGGATGCCCGGATACAAAAGGCGCGTGCCGAACAGGAAGGGCAGAAGGCTGAACTGTTACGTGATACAAACATTGCCGAGGCAGCCAAGGAGAAGGAACTGAAAGTGGCTTCGTTTAAAAAGGAGCAGGATACAGCCAAGGCGGAAGCCGATCAGGCTTATCACATTCAGGAGGCCCGTGCCAAGCAGACTGCCGTCGAGGAGCAGATGAAGGTCGAGCTGGTGCGCAAGGAGCGCGAAATTGATCTTCAAACCAAGGAAATTCAGGTACGTGAAAAGCAATATGATGCGGAAGTGAAGAAGAAGGCGGAAGCGGATCGGTATGCGGTAGAGCAAGCCGCGGAGGCGGATAAATCACGTAAAATGCGTGAGGCGGAATCGCTGCAATACTCGATTGAGACACAGGCTAAAGCGTCTGCTGAACAAAAACGACTGAATGGGCAAGCGGAAGCGGATGCGGAACGCGCCAAAGGTACGGCGGATGCTGACGTCATCCGTTTACGTGGTCTGGCGGAAGCCGAGGCCAAGGAAAAGCTGGCGGAGGCGTTCCAGAAGTTTGGTGAGGCAGCCGTACTCGATATTATCGTGAAAATGCTGCCTGAACTGGCCGGCCGGATTGCTGAGCCAATTGCGTCCATTGATAAATTAACGGTTGTGGATACAGGCAAGGGAGAAGGAGCAGCGCGTGTCAGCAATTATGTCACAGAGCTAATGGCTACGGCTCCAGAGATGCTCAAGAGTGTGTCCGGTATTGATGTAGAGCAGTTAATTAAGGGGCTGACCACGGGGAAAAAGGGCCTTCATTCCGTATCGTCCTCCGGTGAAACGGATAAGCTGCACATTCATGCCCCGGTTGAGGTTGCGCCGCGGGATAAAGAATAGCCGCAGGGCTTACAGGAGCAGATACCCCTTAACAGAAAGTACGCTTTTCATCACAGCTTTTCCCGGTTATTGTGATGAAAAGCGTTTTCTTTTTATTGACCTTTAGCGGAATATTTGGTACTTTAACGTGGATTCCTCTGAGCTTCATGCTCTAATTCTTAGGATCAAGGTTCAGATAAAAAGAGGTGCGGATGTGAGCAGCCTACAAGTGGCGAAAGCGCTGAATAACAATGTGATTATCGGGATGCATCCCGAGCATGATGAGGTTGTTGTGATTGGAAAAGGAATCGGTTTCAATCGCAAAAACGGCGATCTTATACCGTTGGATTCAGTTGAAAAATTATTTATATTAAAAAGCCATGAGGAGCAGGAGCAATACAAGCGATTGCTTCCCGAGCTGGATGAAAAGCTCATTGAGGTCATTGGTGAGGTGCTTCACCATGTTCAGCTTCAAGCGAAGAAGCCTCTGAATGAGCACATATTGATTGCTTTAACCGATCACATCGCCTTTTCCATTAATCGTCAGAAACAGGGCATTACGATCCATAATCCGTTTTTGTATGAAACGAGAGAAATTTACCCTCAGGAATACAAGATGGCTGAACAGGCAGTCTCTTTGATCAAGGAAAAGATGGGTGTGGATCTGGGAGAAGATGAAATCGGATTCGTAGCTTTGCATATTTACAGTGCCATGACGAACCAGCATATTTCCGAGGTCAGGAAGGATTCTCGATTGATTGCTGATATGGTACAGGTAGTAGAGACTACGCTGGATTATCGCATTCCTCTCCAATCCCTGGATTACTCACGTCTGCTGACTCATCTGAGGTTTGCGATTGAACGTGTACGCCGAGGAGAGATTGTGCAGGAGATTTACCGATTGGACAAGCTTTTGAATGAAGAGTATCCGGAAATGTATATGTTAGCCTGGAAGCTCACGAAGATTATGGAGAAAAGGCTTCGCAAACCCGTATATCCGGCTGAGGTTAGCTATTTGACGATGCATTTACAGCGGTTGTCCCAACGCAAAGAGCAGGGAGATCAACGTTAGAACAGCTAGAATCGAAAAAAGTATTGCCTCACTTTTGGCAGAATGCTATAATAAATTTCGTAATGAGCAAGACAACAATTGAATATCTAACGTGTTACTGATTCGATCAGGCATGAGTTGTTTTAAGTTATGATTGTTTACAGCCTACCGGGGTAAGCTATATCCCAAGGTTGTGTTCAAACATACTTAAATCGGCTCATGCCTTTTTTGTTGTTTTGCCTCTGTATTCTAATTTTCAGAGAAGGAAGTGGAAGGTATGTTTAAAAAGCTTTTCGGTGTTTTACAGCGTGTCGGCAAAGCTTTAATGCTTCCTGTAGCCATTTTGCCGGCAGCGGGACTTTTATTGGGAATCGGCAACATGTTGGTCAATCCCGATTTTCTCCAGTACATTCCGGCATTAAATGCGGGCTGGGTTCAATCGGTAGCGACGATCATGATGAATGCCGGACAAATTGTTTTTGATAATCTGGCACTGTTGTTTGCAGTCGGCGTAGCCGTCGGTCTGGCAGGCGGTGAAGGTGTAGCAGGTTTGGCTGCGATCATCGGTTACCTCGTCATGAACATTACATTGGGTACAGCTGTGGGTGTTACACCGGGTCTGATCGCTCAAAAAATACCGGGCTATGCGAACGTGCTGGGGATTCCAACGCTGCAAACCGGGGTGTTCGGCGGGATTATCATCGGTATACTGGCCGCGGCCATGTACAATCGCTTTTTCAAAATTGAGCTTCCTTCGTATCTGGGCTTTTTCGCAGGTAAGCGCTTCGTTCCGATTGCAACAGCAGTATCTTCGTTGTTGATTGGACTATTGCTGGTCATTGTATGGCCTCCCGTACAATCTGGACTGAACGTCGTGTCTCACTTCATGGTTGATTCCAACCCGACACTGGCCGCTTTCATTTTTGGGGTCATTGAACGCTCACTTATTCCTTTCGGATTGCATCACATTTGGTATTCACCGTTCTGGTTTGAGTTCGGCGAGTACGTGAACAAGGCAGGTCAAACGATTCATGGTGACCAGCAAATCTTCTTTAACCAGCTTCGTGATGGAGTTACATTGACAGCAAGTACGTTCCAAGTGGGTAAATTCCCGTTCATGATGTTCGGTTTGCCAGCCGCAGCGCTTGCAATGTATCATGAAGCAAGACCGGAACACAAAAAATATGTAGCAGGTATTATGGGTTCAGCAGCTTTGACCTCGTTCTTGACAGGGATTACGGAGCCACTGGAATTTTCCTTCCTGTTCGTAGCTCCATTGCTGTTCGCGGTGCATGCTGTGTTTGCAGGGCTGTCGTTTATGACCATGCAAATTTTGAATGTTAAAATCGGTATGACCTTCTCTGGTGGATTTATCGACTTCCTGATTTTCGGGATTATTCCGAATCGTACGTCTTGGTGGTACGTCATCATCGTCGGTCTGATTTTGGCGGTTATTTACTACTTCGGATTCCGATTCATCATACGGAAGTTTAACCTGAAAACACCAGGGCGTGAGGAAGCTACAGAAAATGTTGAAGGAGCCGCAGTCGGTACCACAGACGAGCTTCCAGGCAATATTTTGGCAGCTTTCGGCGGGGCGTCCAATATCAAGCATTTGGATGCTTGTATCACACGTCTTCGTATTGAAGTTAACGAGAAGTCCAACGTTGACAAGGCTCGTCTCAAACAGCTTGGCGCAGCGGGTGTACTCGAAGTCGGCAACAACGTACAAGCCATTTTCGGTACACGTTCCGACACGATTAAAACGCAAATGGCTGATATTATGGCGGGACGCACACCTGCTCCGGCTTCGTCTCAACCTGCTCCGCAAGAAGAGAAGGAAGCTGGTGAAGAAAAACAGACCATCATCGTTGAAGATATAGTGATGCCTGTTAACGGAGAATTGGTTGATATTTCGACTGTTCCTGATCCGGTATTTGCAGAACGTATGACAGGAGACGGCTTTGCTGTCGTGCCAAATGATGGAACGATTGTGTCACCTGTGTATGGTAAAGTATTCAATGTATTCCCAAGCAAGCATGCCATTGGTATCCAATCTGACGGCGGTAAGGAAGTGCTTGTTCATATCGGGGTGAACACAGTAAAGCTTAAAGGCCAAGGATTTGACGTTTTGGTGAACGAAGGCGATCTTGTGTCAGCCGGTCAACCGATTATGAAAGTAGACCTGGAATACGTGAAGGCAAACGCAAAATCCATCATCTCACCAGTCATTTTTACCAACCTTCCAGAAGGTTCTTCGGTAACTTTAAACAAAACTGGAGTATTGAAGGCTGGCGAAGATGGTATAATTACGATAAAATAAATTCTATGTGTTTCGGATTAGTAATCAGGCGGCTTAGGTCGCCTGATTATCGACCCGGTTTCACTACACGTATACTGCGTGTAAACAAATATTATCCATAGGAAAGTGGGAGGAACAATTATGCAAACAACTTTTAGAATTACTGATGAAGACGGTATCCATGCACGTCCTGCAACTGCGCTGGTAAATACAGCTAATAAATTCAGCGGTGCTGAATCTTTTGCCGAAGCTAACGGTAAAAAAGTAACTTTGAAATCCATTCTGGGTGTATTGTCTCTCGGTCTGGAACAAGGCGATACCATCAACATCATCTGTGAAGGCGCTGAAGCTGCTGACGCTCTGAAAGCTCTTGAAAATGTAATCGTTAACGAAGGGCTGGGCGAAATTCATGCTTAAAATTTCCGGGATTGCCGCTTCGGCAGGCATCGCTATTGCCCGGGCGTTTATCTTGGAGCATCCGAATTACGCTGTAGAGAGACGCGCGGTTGGTGATGCTGAAGCTGAAATTGCAAGATTGGATGCGGCTTTAGTAAAATCTCAAACCGAATTGGAAGCGATTAAGGAGAAAACTTTACAGGAACTGGGCGAGAAAAAAGCAGAGATTTTTGCTTCTCACCTGTTGATCCTGAATGATCCTGAACTGATCGATCCGGTTAAAGCTAAGATCAGAGACGAGCAGCTTAATGCTGACTATGCTCTGAACGAAGTAGCTACACAGTTTATTTCCATGTTCGAAAACATGAAAAGTGCTTATTTGCAAGAACGCGCATCGGACATGCGTGATGTAACCAAGCGGATCCTGAATCACCTGCTTGGTGTTCATTTTGTCAGTCCTGCAGAAATTGCCGAAGAAACGATTGTACTTGCAGAAGATTTGACACCTTCCGACACAGCTCAGCTGAATCGCGAATTTGTTAAAGGTTTTGCAACCAACATCGGCGGGCGTACTTCGCACTCGGCTATTATGGCTCGTTCACTTGAAATTCCTGCGGTTGTAGGAACGAAAAATATATTGTCCCAAGCTAAAAGCGGCGATTTGATTATCGTCGATGGTCTGGATGGTCACGTATTTGTGAACCCTTCCGAAGAGATCGTTGCGGAATACCAAGCTAAACAGGTGGCATACGACAAGCAACGCGAAGAGTGGCGCAAGCTGCGCGGCGAAGCTACAGTTTCCGTCGATGGTGTGCATGTCGAACTGGCAGCCAATATCGGTACGCCTAACGATGTAGCCGGCGTTCTGGATAACGGTGGCGAAGGCGTTGGCCTGTATCGTACTGAATTCTTGTATATGGGACGCGATAAGCTTCCATCCGAAGAAGTACAGTACACAGCATATAAAACCGTTCTGGAAAGAATGGAAGGCAAACCGGTTGTAGTCCGCACGTTGGACATCGGTGGCGACAAAGAGCTTCCTTATCTGGATCTGCCGAAGGAAATGAATCCATTCCTCGGATTCCGTGCTATTCGTCTGTGTCTGGATCGTCAGGATATTTTCCGTACTCAATTGCGTGCTTTGCTGCGGGCAAGTGTACACGGTAACCTGCGGATCATGTTCCCAATGATTGCTACACTGAACGAATTCCGTGAATCCAAAGCTGTGCTGCTGGAGGAAAAGGAAAAGTTGGTAGCCGAGGGTGTAGCCGTATCTGAAGAAATTCAGTTGGGCATCATGGTAGAAATTCCTTCTACAGCGGTATTGGCTGACCAATTCGCAAAAGAAGTTGATTTCTTCAGTATCGGTACGAACGATCTGATTCAGTACACAATGGCAGCGGATCGTATGAACGAGCGGGTTTCTTACCTGTATCAACCATATAACCCATCCATTCTGCGTCTGGTGAAAATGGTTATTGATGCCGCTCACCGTGAAGGACGTTGGGCAGGTATGTGCGGCGAAATGGCAGGGGATACAACAGCAATTCCATTGCTGCTGGGTCTGGGACTCGATGAGTTCAGCATGAGCGCTACTTCCATTCTGCCAGCACGCAGTCAAATTTCGAAATTGTCCCGCGCGGACATGGAGAAACTGGCTGCAAAAGCTTTGGACATGCAAACAGCCGAGCAGGTTGTTGAATTGGTTCAAAGCATTGAAGGCTAAGAAAGAATATTACATTTTCAAAGGTTATATCTTTTTCCAACAAAAATTGCTGTCTACATACAGCGGCCGGTATCTAACAGATACCGGCTTTTTTGTATGCCCAGAGTTGGAGTTTGCTTTTAGCTGCATGAGCAATTCAATATCGGCTTGCGAGCTGCGGTTGCTTCGTCCAGTCGCGTGACCGGAGTGGTATATGGAGCATTTAGCACCAATTCAGGCGTTTCCTCCGCTTCCCGCGAAATTTGAATCATGGTGTCGATGAAGGCATCAAGCGTCTCCTTGCTTTCCGTTTCTGTCGGCTCGATCATGATACATTCCTCTACATTCAGCGGGAAATAAATCGTAGGCGGGTGGTAGCCGAAATCGAGCAATCGTTTGGCAACATCAAGCGTACGCACTCCGAATTTCTTCAAGCCGCGCCCGGACATCACGAATTCGTGCTTACAATACCCCGGATAAGGGATGTCAAAATACGGAGCCAATCGGTGCATCATATAATTGGCATTAAGTACGGCACATTCGGATACTCTCTTCAAGCCGTCAGGGCCGTAGCTGCGGATATAGGCATAGGCACGGACGAGAATGCCGAAGTTGCCGTAAAAGGCTTTGACCCGTCCGATGGAATCTCCCTGCTCTCGATCCCAGTGGTACGTGCCCTTGGGATCACGCACGACAAGCGGCTTGGGCAAATACGGAATGAGCCGTTGCTTTACCCCTACAGGTCCCGCGCCGGGGCCGCCTCCGCCATGTGGGGTACTCATCGTTTTGTGCAAATTGAGATGCACTACGTCAAAGCCCATATCCCCGGGGCGGGTGATCCCCATAATGGCGTTGGAGTTCGCGCCGTCATAGTAGAGCAGGCCACCTGCTTCATGCACAATCGCGGCAATGTCAGCGATTTGCTTCTCGAACAGCCCGAGCGTGTTCGGGTTGGTCAGCATAAGCGCAGCGGTGTCGTTGCCTACGGCTTGACGCAGTGCGTCCAGATCCACCAGCCCCTGCGGTGTGGAGGGAAGGGTGATCGTTTCGAAGCCTGCCACAGCGGCGCTGGCGGGGTTCGTTCCGTGCGAGGAATCCGGCACGAGCACTTTGGTACGCCGCTCACCACGCGCTTCGTGGTAGGAGCGGATCATCATCAGCCCGGTCCATTCGCCATGGGCGCCCGCGGCGGGCTGAAGGGTGACGGCATCCATGCCGGTTAACGCGGCCAAATCGCTTTGAAGCGTATGGAGCAGTGCCATGGCTCCCTGGATGCTGTCCTCTGGCTGGTACGGATGGATTTTGGCGAAGCCTGCATAACGGGCGACATCCTCGTTTACCTTGGGGTTGTATTTCATCGTACAGGAGCCGAGCGGATAAAATCCGTTGTCCACGCCAAAATTGCGCCGTGACAGTGCGGTATAATGTCGAATTACGTCTACTTCGTATACCTCGGGCAATGCCGCAGGCTCGCTACGCTGCGCATAATCCGGCAAAAGCTCTGCCACCGGACGGCGGGGAACATCGCATTCGGGCAGGGAATAGGCGATACGGCCTGATCTGCTCAATTCAAAAATGAGCGCCTGATCATGCTCTTTCATCTGAGTTCGACTGGGTTCGACTTCTGGATTCGGTATACCCTGATCTTGTCCGGTGGTGTGTGTCATAGCAATCCCCCCAAGATGTGTACGAATTGATCGATCTCTTCCTTTGTTCGTTGCTCTGTCACGGCAATCAGCATGTGACCTGCATATTCCTCATAATCCCGCCCTAAATCGTAGCCGCCGATAAATCCGGCAGCAAGCAATCCAGCTTGCAGTTTATTCATATTGGTACCTTCAGGTAACCGCAGGGCAAACTCGTTAAAGGTGGGTGCAGTAAAGGAGGCTGTCACGCCCTTCAAGCCGAGTAGTTGCTCCAATGCGTAACGGCTTTTGTGCAAGTTTAGCTCGGCTACTTCCGCGATGCCCTGTCTACCCATGACGGACAAATACACAGAGGCAGATAAGGCGAGCAACGCCTGATTGGAGCATATGTTAGAGGTGGCCTTTTCCCGGCGGATATGCTGCTCCCGTGCCTGTAAGGTTAGCACGAAGCCGCGTTTACCGTTGCGATCTGTGGTCTGGCCCACTATACGTCCGGGGATACGGCGCATATGCGCCTGAGAAACGGCAAAGTAACCACAGGTTGGGCCACCGAGGGAGGAGGAGATGCCGAGCGGCTGCGCGTCTCCTACGACAATATCCGCGCCCTGCTTACCAGGTGCTTCCAGCAAGCCCAGCGCCAGCGGATTGGCGCTGACAACCATAAGACCCTTGTGGGCATGGATCAGGTCAGCCATCGGCTTCAGATTTTCCACGGCCCCGAAAAAATTAGGGCTTTGGACCAAAACTGCCGCCGTCTGCTCCGATATGGCCGCCATTAATGCCTTCACGTCAGTTACACCATCTGCACAGTCGATCTCCACGATATCCAAATCCAGCCCGCGCGCATAGGCTGCCAATACCTGACGTGCCTCCGGATGGACGGTCCGCGATACGATAAGCTGCTTGCGGCGGGTGGCAGCGGCAGCCAATGAGCCTGCTTCTGCCAGCGCAGTCGCTCCATCATACATGCTGGCATTGGCTACAGCCATGCCTGTTAATTCGCATATATACGATTGAAATTCGAAGATGGCTTGCAACTCGCCCTGGCTTACCTCCGGCTGATAAGGAGTGTAGGCTGTATAAAATTCCGAGCGTGAAGTGATATGCTGGATGACGGACGGAATATGATGATCGTAAATCCCTGCGCCGAGAAAGCTGGCGTGCGTGTCTGTATTGGCATTTTGCCCGGCCAGTCCTGATAAGTGGCGGGTTAAGGCTCTTTCGTCTAACCGAGAAGACAGGGGCAGCTCCCCCTTATACCGGATCGCCTCAGGAATATCGCTGAATAAATCGTCGATGGACGATGCGCCGACCACGCGCAGCATTTCAGCTTGATCTTGCTCGGTCATGGGAAGATAACGATGCTGTTTCATTGGGTCTGGCTCCTTTCAACCAACAAGATCGTAAAAACGTAAAACGATTAACAAATGATTAATAAACGAGTGCCAACTGGGCAGCGGTTAGTAACGGATCACGATAGTTATAGTAAGACGAGCGTTTAAATCAGCGTGGACGTTTATAAAAGGGTGAGGCTACCACCTCGGCGCGCAGGCGCTTGCCACGAATCTCGACCTCCAGCGGCGTGGATAGGGAACTAAAACGACTGTCCACCAGAGCCAAACCCAGATTACGTTTTAAGGTGGGCGACTGGGTTCCAGTTGTGACCTCGCCAATTTGCTGCCCTTCCGCGAACACGGGGTAATGGGCACGCGGTATGCCACGGTCAAGCATTTCCAGCCCGATCAGCTTGCGCGGAATACCTTGTTCTTTCTGGCGTTGCAGAGCTGCTTTGCCGATAAAATCTCCCTTATTCAGCTTGACGAAGAAGCCTAAACCAGCTTCCAGCGGTGAAATCGTGGCGGACAGCTCCTGTCCGTACAGCGGCAGCCGCGCCTCGAAACGCAGTGTATCCCGGGCTCCAAGTCCGGCGGGAACCAGACCATACGGCTCACCGATGCGAAGCAATCCGTCCCACACTGCCGGTGCATTCGCAGCAGGCACATAAAATTCAAAGCCGTCTTCCCCTGTGTATCCGGTGCGGGAGACGAGCGCTTTTGCTCCGAACAATTGCACATCCTCGCTGAATCGGAAGGAGGCCAGCTTTGTAATGTCCGTGTCTGTCACGGCGGCGGCAATACGTGCAGCTTCAGGCCCTTGCAACGCCAGCAGTGCCACCGCATCTGATACGTTTTCCAGATGAACGGATGCAGGCGCATGGCGAAGCAGCCAATCCCAATCCTTATCGATGTTGGAGGCATTCACAACGAGCATGTAACGCTCCGGCCCTTTATAGTAGACAAGGAGGTCGTCTACTACACCTCCATCCGGGTAACACAGGAGCGAATATTGGGCCTGGCCCGGCTCCAATTGGCTGACATCGTTCGTCGTCACCTGTTGCAGAAATGTTTCGGCTTCCTGGCCCTCGACCAAGAATTCACCCATATGCGATACATCGAATAATCCTGCATGTTGCCGGACGGCCTCATGTTCCTTTTGAATGCCACTGAACTGTACAGGCAGCTCCCAGCCGCCAAAATCAATGCAACGAACCCCCGACAGCGTGCTGTAGGATGAATGCAGCGGCGTTTTTCGCAAGTTAGTCATTTTTCCACTCCTATCCGGTATGATCGGCTAAACAAAAAAGACAGGCCGAAAAAAACGTATGGACGGCAGTCCACACACTTTTTTTCAGCTCTGTCCTTGATACCTGAGAGTTACCCCGGTGTGTACCGGGTTTCCCCTTGGGTGATCCGCCTGTATGGCGAATGCTCTCCAGAGATGCGTCCGGCAGAGGTCCTTTTGCCTGAGAGATTCACCTGCGGTGCAGGTTTACTCCTTCGGCGCTGCCTCTGGATCAGCTATACGTCATCCGGCCCTGCCGGTTGGTTACAGCTTGATCCGACTCGCTTGCTGCCTTGTTTTACAGGTGGCAACAGTGATGCGAGTGTTGACAGTCTCTCCCTCCACGTTCATCCGCGTTTACAATTATTAGGTGTTTCCAAAAGCACTTGTTATAACCCATTAATACGCAAATTTATTCGAAATGTCAACAAAAATGTCATGAAAAACATTATTAAAAACATTTTATTCATAAATAAGGATATGTAAGCGTTTGTTATAATCTGTCGTATTTTTAGTTAGAAAGATATATGGAGTAATGTGAAATATTTTTGTTAGTATTATTGACATGATAGTTCTAGTTGTCATAATCTTAACCTGTCATAGACGGGTAGGCAAAACGATGTAATCCATATGAAAGCGAGGCGGAGCAGGATGAGTGAAGTGAAGCAGCAATTGTGGTACACGGAAGAACATGAATGGGTTCAGCGCACAGAGGATGGAACGGTACGAATCGGTATTACGGACTTTGCACAGCATCAACTGGGCGATATCGTTTTTGTGGAGCTGCCTGGGGAGGGAGCAACGATTGAGCAGGGGGCGGAGATTGGTACTATTGAATCGGTAAAGACAGTATCCGACCTGTTCGCTCCAGTAACGGGAACGGTGTTGAAGGTGAATGAAGCGCTGGAAGGTACGCCTGAGCTGGTCAACGAATCTCCTTACGAAAAAGGCTGGATGATCGAAGTGAAGATTGGGGAAGATCTGGAGGGGGCATTAAGCAAGCTGCTGTCTGCGGATCAGTACGAGCAGTTGACTGCCAATGAGTAATAATGGGGCAATGTAGATTGGATAATTGAATAAGGGCGGCGTTTGTCCGCTCGATTTTGTATAAAAATAGTCGCGATGAATTGGCATAGCGGCTATTTTTGCTGTCTTTTTTTGCAAGCGTAATTACGTGTTTTTCTCTTGTTTAGAGGATAGACCTCATACATAAATTGTACCGATGACAGGATGGTTTTTCGACTAAATACTCGTGTTACAGGCCATATTAAGAGGAATTATGCAGAATGATTTCGCGCCTGTTTATCTTAAATTTAAATGTTGTCATCAACGTTCATGACGAAAGTACGTTTTCATTTCGTTGAAGAAGATAGCGTTGTCATTTAGTATGAATTTTAAGAAAAGGTAGTGATGCTTTTTACCTATAAGGAGGATATGAATATGAGCACAGTGGACACAAAGTCCAGTTCAAACGGAGGAGCGCGCGTTGCCGTACAGCGTTTTGGCCGTTTTCTCAGTGGTATGGTTATGCCCAATATGGGGGCCTTTATCGCATGGGGATTGATCACGGCACTTTTTATTCCGACCGGATGGTTCCCAAATGAGGGGTTTGCACAACTGGTTGATCCGATGAAAAATTATTTGCTGCCGCTGCTAATCGGTTATACAGGTGGCACAATGATTCACGGACAGCGCGGAGGTGTGATCGGGGCCATTATGACGATGGGTGTCATTGTCGGGGCGGACATTCCGATGTTTCTCGGCGCGATGATAGCTGGTCCGCTGGCTGCATGGATATTGAAGAAATTCGACAAAGCGATTGACGGCAAAGTTAAATCAGGCTTTGAAATGCTGGTCAATAACTTCTCGGCAGGGATTATCGGGGCGATTTTAGCGTTGCTTGCCCATGTGGCAATCGGCCCGGTAGTACAAATCATCAGTCAAGTGTTGTCAGCAGGGGTACAGTTCCTCGTGAACGCAGGGCTTTTGCCGCTCGTCAACCTCATTATTGAGCCCGGAAAAGTATTGTTTTTAAACAACGCGCTGAACCACGGAGTATTGAGTCCGATTGCGCTGGAGGAAGCTTCAAGAACAGGCAAATCCGTTTTGTTCATGCTGGAATCCAACCCTGGACCGGGGCTCGGTATTTTGCTGGCCTACTGCCTGTTTGGTAAAGGTTCTGCGAAGTCGTCGGCTCCCGGTGCGGTCATCATTCACTTTTTCGGCGGGATTCATGAAATTTATTTCCCTTATATTTTGATGAAGCCGATTCTGATTCTTGCTGCTATAGCTGGGGGCGTAGTGGGAACGTTCTGTTTCATGCTGACAGGTGCCGGACTGGTTGCAGCTCCTTCACCGGGTAGTATCATTGCTTATTTCCTGATGACGCCAAAAGGTGGATATTTGCCAATGCTGAGCGGTGTGATCGCTGCTGCGGTCGTATCGTTTGCTGTTGCTGCTGTGTTACTCAAGACAGGTAAGCAAAAAGAAGAGGATCTAGAGGAAGCGGCATCCCGCATGAAGGATATGAAAACTCAAAGCAAGGGTGCAAGCGAAAACGCTACTGTAACGGAAGATAACCGCGAAGCTGATCGTGCTGCGGAGATTGCCGAAGTTCAAACGGTCAAGGATAAATCAGATGTGAACAAGATCGTCTTTTCCTGTGATGCAGGTATGGGCTCAAGCGCTATGGGCGCCTCGATTTTACGCAAAAAAATGAAGCAGGCGGGTGTGGACGTTACGGTAACGAACACGGCAATCAGTGAGATTCCGCAGGATGCAGATATTGTCATTACGCAAAAAACGTTGACAGACCGGGCTAAAACGGTAGCTCCGAATGCCGAGCACATTTCCATTGACAATTTCCTGAAGAGCCCTGAATACGAAGCGCTGGTGGAACGTCTGAAATCCGATTCTTAATCCACCGTAGTAGTCAGGCCGCCTGTGTGCAGTAGGTATTCTGCGGAGGGGATGAGCTTGGGAAGGAACGGTATGCGCTTATGAATATTACGAAACGACAACGTGACATCGTGGAATATCTTCTGGAGCAGTCCAAAGAGGTAACTGCCGGGGAAATTGCCGAGAAGATCAATGTCAGCACAAGGACGGTTCACCGGGAACTCAGTGCAGTCGAGCATTGGTTAGCGGCTCATGAGGTAAAGCTGGAGAAAAAATCAGGGATTGGAATCTATGTGGATGCCGACTCAGATCAGCTTGTATGTCTGCGGGAGCAATTGATGCATACGAAGTCGGACGAATATTCGGCTGAGGAAAGAAAGATCGTAGTTCTCTGTATGCTGCTGGATACACAGGAGCCGATCAAGCTGCTGGCGCTGGCTTCTGGTTTGAAGGTCACGGTAACTACTGTCAGTCATGATCTGGACGAATTGCAAGACTGGATCGGGGAACGGGGACTCGTGCTTGTGCGCAGACGCGGGTACGGCGTCGAGATTACAGGCAGGGAGACAGACAAAAGACGGGCGATTTCCGAGCTGGCTCTCGAAAATTTGGACGAATCGGATCTGTTTTCCGGCCGGGAAGAACCCCGCCCCTTGACGCGTGTCGCCGATAAGCTACTGGAGATGATTGGCAGAGAGAACCTGCTGACCGTGGAAAATGCCCTCTGGCAGCCCCATGAGAAATGGCTGGAAAGCATGGTGGAAAGCAAATATATGGAGCTGCTGATTCAAATTTGCGTTTCGTTGGCACGTTTGCGACTCGGATACGTTGTGGATCATCGTCTCTCATATTCGAAAACGGATTCGGATGAGAATGTCGTGCTGCGTACAGCTATGGTGGAACGCATATGCACAGAGTTGTCAGAGGCGCTGGATATTGAATTTCCGGAGCCGGAACGATCTTATTTCAGAATGCTGTTTCGTGATGCCGAGAATCATTCTACCCGGCTACTGCCGTTGGATGATCTCGTACTGTTGGAGTCGGTTCATGAGTTGATTCGTCGCGTGGAGGAAGAGACAGGCACGCCATTGGCAGAGGATCGGGTTCTGCGTGAAGGACTGATTGCACATATGGCTCCGGTACTCAAACGTCTGAAGGAAGGCAGATCCATCCGTAATCCCCTGCTTCAGCAAATCCGCAAGGATTACGGCAGCTTGTTCGACTCGGTGAAGAAGGCTGCGGCGGACATGACAGAAATGGAAGTGCCGGATGAAGAGATCGGATTTCTCGTCATGCATTTCGGCGCTTCGCTGGAGCGGCTACGGCAATTGCGGCGGGAGGTGCGGGCCATCGTCGTCTGCACGAGCGGCATTGGATCATCCAGGCTGCTTGCTACAAGGCTCGCCAAGGAGCTGCCACAGATCAAAATCGTGGATAGGGCCTCATGGTACGAGGCGGCGCGGATTCCGAAAGAGGATTATGATCTGATCATTTCGACGGTGGAGCTACCGCTTGAACCGGATCGTTACCTCAAGATCAGCCCGTTGCTGACGCAGGAGGAGAGTGACCGCCTGCGTCATTTTATCCAGCATATTACACTCAAGCATCCCCATAATCAGCAGCAGGAACAGGCCGTTCAGCCCGGTCAGGGCATGGAGTGGCTCACCGGGCTGCGGAAAAGTCTCGAGGAAATTGTACACATTGTACAGCAATTTCAAGTGTATCCGCTGGAAAATCAGGGGATGGATATGCAGGCTACCGTACAGGCTATCTGCATGCTGGAGGCGGGGCGGGGGAACGTCACAGAGCCTACTGCCATTGCTGCACAGCTCATGGAAAGAGAGCGCCAGGGGAGTCAGGTTATCCCTGATACCTCCATTGCTTTAGTCCATACGCGTAGCCGCTATATCCGCCAGCCTTCGCTTACCTTGTATAAGCTGGCAGAGCCACTGCTGGGGGATGCAGGCGAACAGGTAGATTGCGTGCTGCTTATGCTGGGACCTCGCGAGCTGCCGAGAGAAAGCTTGGAGGTATTGAGCGAGATTAGTGCATTACTGTTGCAGGAAGACATGGTTACGCTCCTGGAACACGGCAGCCGTGAGCATATTGTCAATTATATATCAAGTGAACTGGCTGAATTTTTTCACAGTAAATTAGGGACAGGGAGGAACCTACCGTGAGCATTATGACGATAGATAAAGTAAAAATGAACGCAACCGCCAAAGACAAATACGAGGCGATTCGCATGGCCGGACAAATCCTGCTGGATGCCGGACATATTACAAGTGAGTACATTGACAAGATGCTGGAACGCGAGGAGATCGTGTCTACCTATATCGGGAACGGGCTGGCTATTCCACACGGGACGAAGGAATCCAAGACGTTCATTCAATCGACTGGCATCTCGATCATTCAGTTCCCGCAAGGTGTAGATTTTGGGGAAGAAAAAGCATACATGGTGATCGGCATCGCAGCACAAGGCGGCGATCATATGGAGATTTTGACGAGTATCGCTGTGGTGTGTGCGGAGGAAGAAAATATGGAGAAACTTCGCAACGCGGTGACCCCTCAGGAAATTATGGATCTGTTTGAAAGCGAGATGGAACTATGAGAGCCGTCCACTTTGGAGCAGGAAATATCGGTCGCGGCTTTATCGGATTGATTCTGTCGCGTGCAGGCTATGAGGTTGTCTTTTCGGATGTTAACGACACCCTTGTATCCGAGTTACGCCGCCGCAAGCAATACACTGTAGAGCTGGCGAATGCTACCAAGGATACGGAGATGGTCACGAATGTAACCGCGATTGATGGCAAAGATGCAGCGGCTGTAGCAGACGCGGTAGACCACGCTGATCTGGTAACGACTGCGGTGGGTGTCAGCATCCTCAAGCATATCGCGGCAGGCATTGCCGAGGGGATTAAGAGGCGGGTAGAGCGCGGCGCAGCGCCGCTACATGTGATCGCCTGCGAAAATGCAATCGGAGGCAGCGCCCAACTGAAAGAGCATGTTTTTGCGCTACTGGATGAGACGACTCGTGCCAAGGCAGAGGCTTCAGTGTATTTTCCAAATGCTGCTGTAGACCGGATTGTGCCGATCCAGCATCATGAGGACCCTTTGCATGTGCAGGTAGAGCCCTTTTACGAGTGGGTGGTGGATCGTTCGCAAATGGCCCCTGACCATGAAGAGATTGAAGGTATCCTATACGTGCAGGATCTGGAGCCTTATATTGAACGCAAGCTGTTCACGGTGAATACGGGGCATTGTGTGGCGGCCTATCTTGGTTATAACGCGGGTTATGCTACCATTCAGGAAGCCATGAAGGATAACAAGGTGGTGGATTCGATACAAGGGGCACTGGAGGAAACAGGGGCGGTGCTTGTAAAACGCTTCGGTTTGGACCAGGGGGAGCATAAGAAGTACATTTCCAAAATTTTGGATCGCTTCCGCAACCCTAATCTGACAGACGAGGTCAGTCGGGTCGGACGTTCGCCGTTACGGAAACTGTCTCCCAATGACCGTCTTGTACGTCCGGCACTGCAAGCGGAGGAGTATGGCATCCCGACGGATCATCTGGCGTTAGGAATGGCTGCTGCCTGTAAATTTGATATTGCGGAGGACCCCGAGGCAGTCGAGCTCCAGCAGGTGATCCGTAGCGAAGGACTGGGTGTGGCGCTGACACGCTATACATCCATACCGGCAGATCACCCGCTACACCGGCAGGTAATGGAGCAATATGATATTATAAGTTCATAAAACAACGAAATAACGCGCGTTATTTTCGATAATCCTCTTGAAGACAAACATCCACATCCACATTAACGTGTTCTGTAGGGATGTGCTTCAAGAGGATTTTTATATGCGTGATTTACATCACATAACAACCTGTCTAAATTGGTTATATTGATAATGATTATCATTATCTACAAAATGGAGTCATCATCATATCTATTTAGGGAGGATTACAGTGAAACCGATCTATGTTACCTTAGGGTTTCTATTTTTGGCGCTTGGAGTGATTGGCGTGGTAGTACCGTTGCTGCCGACTACGCCTTTTCTGCTGCTGGCAGCCTTTTTCTTTATGCGGGGGTCTGAACGGATTCACCAATGGTTTTCGAACACCTCTTTGTACGAAAAGCATCTGGAAAGCTTTGTCCAAACAAGATCGCTGAAGCTCTCCACTAAAATCACGGCACTGGGATTGGCGTCAGCGATGCTCATTACTGGCTTTGTTTTATCTCCCCAAGTGTGGGCCAAAGCGGTCATCGTATTGGTCATCCTCTTCAAATATTATTACTTTATATTCCGAATCGGAACGGTGAGAGGCACTACAGCAGAAACTCCATCCCCAATTCTATCTGCTGATACCACGAAGAAAAGGTCTAAAATGGTCGACAGCCGTCTGCTTGGTCTGGTGGAGCATTCCCGAAAATATATCGTTCTGGGTGTGCTTGTGCAGTGGATCGGTCTTTTGGGCAGTATAGCCGCTGTTTTGTCCATGTCCTTTGTTTTGCAACAGGCATGGGACAAGTTACCCGTAAGCTGATTCTATCTGTGACGAACATTGTCATTGCTGCGATTGCAGTCCGATGCTTGTGCAATTATGCAGCCAGTATGCTGTCCTATCGGGCCTCCGTGAATGCCAAAAAAACGCTGCGCTCGCAAATTTACGGCAAGCTGCTGAAGCTGGGGCCGGCGTATACGGATCATACCTCCACGTCGGGGGTTATTCAGGTTGCTGTAGAAGGAGTGGAGCAGCTTGAGACCTATTTTGGCAGATACATGCCCCAATTATTTTACAGTCTGCTTGCACCCGTAACGTTGTTCATCACCTTATCTTTTGTCAGCTTCAAGGCTGCCATTATTCTGTTGATCTGCGTCCCGTTGATTCCGGTGTCGATTATAGTCATTATGAGGATGGCTAAAAAGCTATTTCGAAAATATTGGGGCAGCTATGTCAATCTGGGTCACAGCTTTTTGGAAAATGTACAGGGCCTGACCACGCTTAAAATATATGGGACAGATCAGGAGAAACATCAGGAAATGAACACGGCGGCCGAGGATTTTCGCAAAATGACAATGAAAGTACTGACTATGCAGTTAAACTCGGTGGCAGTCATGGACCTTATCGCATTTGGCGGTGCCGCTGCGGGCGTTCTGGTCGCAGTGAGCGAATATTCCGCTGGTCATATTGGCTTGGCGGGAGCACTGATCATTGTGCTGCTGTCGGCTGAGTTCTTCATTCCGCTGCGCCTGCTGGGCTCTTACTTTCATATCGCTATGAATGGGATGGCAGCGAGTGACAAAATATTTCAAATTCTGAGTACAGAGGAGCTAGTACAAGGAAAAAAAAGCATTGAGACTACCGATATTCGACTGGATCAGGTGAACTTTGCCTACGACGAGAGGGACACCCTACGAAATATATCTATGGATATTCCTCAGGGCAGCTTCGTTTCAATTATCGGAGAATCAGGCTCTGGTAAAAGCACGGTAGCCGGATTAATCGTCGGACATCACGAAGGTTATCGGGGAAGCTTGACCGTTGGAGGAACCGAACTTGCAGCTATTTCAGAAGAAAGTCGTATGCGTCACATGACCTGGATCGGCTTCAACAGCTATATTTTCAAGGGCACGGTCGAAGCTAATTTGAAAATGGGCAATGAGCACGCGGATGAGGAACAAATGCTGGAAGCCTTGCGGCAGGTAAAGCTGTACGACTTTGTTCTCTCGCAGGGAGGACTGGAAGTAGAACTGGAGGAGCAGGGAGCGAACCTGTCAGGGGGACAGCGCCAACGGCTAGCGCTGGCAAGAGCGCTGCTGCATGATAGTAGCGTGTACATTTTTGATGAGGCTACCTCTAACATAGACAGTGAGAGCGAGGAAGGTATTATGGAGGTTATACATGCGTTGGCAGGCAGAAAAACCATTATTCTCATCTCGCATAGATTGGAAAATGTTGTCCAATCCGACCGTATTTATGTGCTGCAAAACGGCTTGGTGGCAGAATCTGGTACGCATCATGAGCTGTTGAGCCAGCAGGGACATTATGCGGAGATGTATCTCAGTCAGCACCGGGTAGAGCAGTTTGTAAAAGGGGGTGCTGTATATGCGTAGACACGGATTACGGATCATGGCCCAATTGCTGGTACTGGCCGGGCCTCTTTTACCAGTGCTACTCATAACGATTGTTACAGGAGTGCTTGGATTTGCTTGTGCTATTGGCATTATTGTCTATGGGGCCCTTGCCCTGCTTACAGCAACGGGCATCACGACAGGCTACAGCATGACGTTTCTGCTCACAGCCATCGTGATTTGTGCTGTACTGCGTGGGGTGTTCCGTTATGGCGAGCAAATGAGTGGTCATTACCTCGCCTTCAAACTGCTGGCTGTGCTGCGTGACAAGGTGCTTCAAGCCCTGCGCAGACTGGCGCCAGCCAAGCTCGAAGGCAAGGACAAAGGAAATCTGATCTCGCTGATTACGAGTGATATTGAGCTGCTGGAAGTGTTTTATGCACACACGATAGCGCCTGTTATGATCGGCATCATCACTTCACTGCTAATGGTATTCTTTATCGGTTCTTATGAGCCTCTATTAGGCTGGCTCGCTGCGCTTGCTTACATAACAGTCGGCCTGCTCATTCCCTTGTTAACGTCACGTTTGGGCAGACGGCAGGGTATGGAATACCGGAGCAGCTTCGGTAAGCTGAGCAGTTATTTTCTGGACAGCCTGCGTGGCATGAAAGAAATCGTGCAATACGGACATGGGGAACAACGACTGACGGAAATTAACCGTCGTACGGATCAATTGGATGCCAAGCAGAAGAGCTTGAAGCATCATGAAGGTATCACAAGAGCGATAACGGATGCGGCGGTCGTGGGATTTTCATTTCTGATGCTGCTGGCTGGATTGTATGGTATGTCCAAGTTGCAGGTCAGCTTTACAGGGATGCTTGTTTCCGTCATTGCCTTGTTTAGCTCGTTTGGCCCAGTAGTTGCGCTTAGCAATTTATCCAACAATCTGCTTCAAACGCTGGCGAGCGGGGAACGAGTGCTGAGTCTGCTGGAGGAAACCCCGGAGGTCGAGGAAAATTTCGGGGGAATGAGCGTTGCCTTTACCGGGGCGCAGGTGGACAAGATAACTTTTGCGTATGAGGATCAGACGGTGCTGGATAATGTAAGTTTTACCATCCCGCACAAGCGGATTACAGGTATTCAGGGGAAAAGCGGCTCCGGCAAGTCCACTTTGCTCAAGTTGCTGATGCGATTCAGGGACCCGCAGCAGGGCGGGATTTTGATGTCTGGACATGATTTGAAGGAAATCGGAACGAAGCATTTGAGAGGTCTGCAAAGCTATGTGGATCAGGATACGTTCCTGTTTGATGATACGATTGCGGCCAATATTAAAATTGGAAAACCTGATGCTACGCATAAGCAGGTTGTGGAAGCAGCCCGCAGGGCGTCAGTGCATGATTTTATTATGACCTTGCCTCAAGGATATGACAGCCGTGTTGGAGAATTGGGGGACAGGCTGTCCGGTGGTGAACGTCAGCGGCTGGGGCTGGCCAGAGCCTTTGTTCATGATGCTCCGCTCCTGCTGCTCGATGAGCCTACCAGCAATTTGGACAGCCTGAATGAAGCGATCATCTTAAAATCGTTAAAGGAACAGCAACAGGATAAAACGATTGTCCTTGTTTCCCACCGAAGCTCCACCATGCGAATTGCGGACGATATGTTTCAGATGGATAACCGAAGGCTGTCTTGACTTTTTGATATTTTTTTACATGAACGTGAAGGGATAAAGGGAATTATTTATGGTGCTTGGAGGGCTGCTGTTGTAGCCTATTCATAGTTTTGTCATAAAATGGAGTGTGCGTGTGAAATAAAAGCAGCATCCGTATTTGAAATCATCCGACTTTTCAAGCTTGTCTTATTTTGATAGCCTAGTAGGTAAGGATTTTTGCAAAATCCGAGGTATATTGACAAGTCGTAAACATCATAAATGATGGATGAACAGAGGCTGAAAGCCGATGTACAGAAATGGGTGGTGAACAGGAATGTCTGATTTCAATCAACTCAAGGAGCTTGAGCACACAACATATCCCACATATGAAGGCCATGATTTGGGTCTTACTTATACGCCTGCGGGCAGCATGTTTAAAGTATGGGCACCGACTGCGAAGCAGATCCATGTAGCGCTGTATGACAACGCTGGATTGTACGACCAGGAAGGTAACGTTCAGGACCATAGCGGTGGCCGGGAATTTCCGATGAGCCGTGATGAGCATGGTGTATGGTCCGTAGAGCTGGAAGGCGACTGGAACAAGTATTATTACATGTACAGGCTGGAAGGGGCAGACCGCACACTTCATTATGCAGCCGACCCTTATGCGACAGCGGTATCAGCCAATGGACAGCGTACGGCAATCGTTGATTTGGCTCAAACCCATCCGGACGGATGGAAAGAGGATGCCGGCCCCACACTTGTTCGGGCTACGGATGCCATTATATATGAGCTTCATGTGCGTGATTTTTCAATGGATACACATTTTAATACTGGAGAAAAAGGCTTATCTGCCGCACAAGGACGGTTTGCAGCCTTTACGTATACGGGACTAAAAGATTCGGTGGGCAACAGCATCGGACTGGATCATTTGCTGGAGCTGGGCATTACTCATGTCCATCTGCTTCCAGTAGCTGATTTCCATACGGTAAATGATTTTGCGGAACAGGGCACAGAATATAACTGGGGCTATGATCCGCAGCACTATAATGTGCCGGAGGGATCTTATTCTTCCAATCCGGCTGACCCGGAGGCACGTATACGGGAGTTGAAGCTGCTGGTGCAATCCCTGCATACTGCTGGCATCGGTGTCATTATGGACGTCGTGTACAACCATACTTTCTCGGTGGAAAAAGGGCCGTTCGACCCTGTTGTACCGGGTTACTATTACCGTACGGATGAGCATGGGCAGCTTTCCAACGGCTCGGGTGTGGGTAATGAGGTGGCAAGCGAACGCCCCATGGTTCGCAAGTATATCAAGGATTCACTGCGCTATTGGGCAGAAGAATATCATATAGACGGCTTCCGTTTTGATCTGATGGGACTGATTGATACGCCGACTATGGAGCAGCTTACACAGGAGCTTCGCTCTGAGGTTCGTCCCGATCTGCTTATCTATGGAGAGCCTTGGACGGGGGGAGAATCCCCGCAGCCTCTGCTGACGTTAAAAGGAACACAACGGGACAAAGGCTTTGCCGTCTTCAATGACAACTATCGTTCTGCTATTAAGGGTGACAGTGATGGTACCGCAAGTGGCTTTGCCACGGGGGCATGGGATCAGGAGGAACTGGTGCTTAAAGGTGTTTTTGGAGCTATTCATGATTTTACAGCCCAACCTTCGGAAACGGTCAATTATGTCACGGCTCACGATAATCTCAATCTGTGGGATAAAATTTTGACGGTGCGGCATTTGCGGGAACACTGCGGTTTTCCTCAATGGGAGCAGGGTCAGCCGCAGGATGGGAGAGCGGCCGAACAAGCCGTGGCGGAAGCAGACCCGTACCGGGAAGTGAATGAGCATGACTTGCTGGAGAATGAAACCGTACGCAAATCCTTGCTGGCAAACGGCATGGTGCTGACCTCCCAGGGCATTCCCTTTATCCATGCAGGTGATGAACTGTTGCGCTCCAAATATGGAGACCATAATAGCTACCGTAGTGTGGATGTGGTGAATGCTATTCGCTGGGAGAACAAGGCGAGATTTCGTCCCGTATTTGATTACTATCAGGGACTAATCGCTTTACGGCGCAGTCATCCGGCATTCCGGATGGATCATCGGGAGCTGGTGGAGCAGCATATGGAAGTGCTGCACAGCAGCGGGCATGTGGTAGCTTTTACATTGAGGCACCATGCTAACGGCGATGCCTGGAATCAGATTGTGGTGATTTATAACGGCTCGGATACGGAGCAGACGATACTGCTGCCTGCGGAATCGGATCGCTGGCATGTCGTTGTGGATGCTCACGGGGCTGGAAATGAGATACGGTATGAAGTAGCAGGCCATCGTGTGACCGTTTCGCGCTGGTCGATGATGGTACTGTATGATCAGGAGGAACCCGCTCAGTCATCCTTTTTGGCCGGACTGGATCAGACTAACGAGCTGGCGGAGAACGGATTGGAAGGTTCGGATGAGGGAACAGACCTAGAGATCGCAGGTCACTACGAAGAAGCGGCGTTGTATCGCACCATTGAGTTGATTTACGAGCGTGCGGATCGACAATATTCCGGTTGGAATGTGTGGGTATGGGGCACCGGATGCCGGGACGGACATGTAGAATTGAGTGAATTGGATGACGGTCGCGCAGTAGCGCGTATTCAAGTGGCTCCTCATGTGCGGCGTATCGGCTACATCGTCCGCCTCAATCAGTGGGATGCCAAGGATATTGAGGCCGATCGGTATATTGATGTAGACCTGAACCGATCTGTGATGCAGGTATTGATTCACAGTGGCAGAGAAGAATATTTGCTACTGGTCAACGACAACCGGGCAGGATAGCTTTATAGGGTTGGTTGTCTTTCGTACATTGAATAGCATTTTTCGATTATTTCGAGAGATGCTATTTTTTTATGCAAACGTGTGTCATTTTCAGAAAAAAGGGGTAATATAGAATTATGGACTTGTTTGATTTTGCCAGCTTGCTGGCTTATACCTTGTAGTGCGACTGGTGAACAGGCAAGATTCTTGAGGAATAATCATTTGTAAGGTAACCTGAAGGAGGTTGTATATCATGAGTTCTAATGGAGGAAGTATTCAACTGACCGCCCAGCCGAGAACAGAGAAGAAGGGTTCGGCACTTCGTGGATTGAGGTTAAAAGGACGGATTCCAGCTGTGGTTTACGGCTCTGAGCTTGAAGGAACCCCTGTACATGTCGATGCCAAAGAATTTAATAAAGTAGCCAGAACCGGACGTTCGGAGGTGTTCAACCTCACTGTAGAGGGTGGAGAAACCATTCCGGTCATCATTAAGGATTATCAGCAGCGTGACAACCAGTGGTTGCATGCCGATTTTTTGAAAATTTCCAAAAACAAGCCGCTTCGCGTGCGTGTTTCTATTGATTATCAGGGTACACCTGTAGGTACAAAAACGGGCGGTATTCTGCAAATTCAGGAAACCGAAGTCGAAGTCGAGGGTCTTCCTGATGACCTGCCATCTACCATTGAGGTGGATGTATCCGCACTGGATGTCGGCGACAAGCTGAGCGCAAGCGATCTGAAACTCCCTAAAGGAGTAACGTTGCACGTTCCTGAGGAAGAGTTGCTTGCTTCCATTATCGTTCCGCGTGCGGTTGAGGTGGAAAATGCTGCTGTAGCAGGCGATGCAGCTGCAACAGAAGGTACAGAACAGGCTTCCGAAAACAAGGAATCCTGATGCTGTAGGTCATCGGATAGATAAGTGTCTTCCTGCCGAAGACGGCTATTCAAAGATAAATGTAAAATCGCTCCCTGATCAGGGGGCGATTTTTTGCGTTTAAATAATATGCGATTACATCCATCTAGTGATGATGTCATTTTGTGACTTGGTAATTAAAGGTGATTGGAAACCACCATATTGATTTGCTCTTTATTTTGGTTGTATCCGTCTTACCGATACTTTCCGGTGGCTATGACCTTAAATCCGTGTAATATTTTTGTAGCTTTACCGAGCGTTTTAAAGTGTAACCGAACAGCCAGTGCGGCGTCGGAACAGATTTTTGCTGGTGTGGAGGAGCAACGAAATATAACCTCCAACATGGTGGCTGGCTTCGGTGAGCTGGAGACGCTGATTATCCAATTGAAAGAGCTGGTACAAGAAAAGAATGAGGACAGTAACCATATCGAAACCAGCAAAAGCCAGTAATCAGATAGCTTCATCATCGGGCTAATGAGCCGAGGAATATCGCTATCAGACGGTAATCCCCGTTTTTTTGCTGATGTAGAGTTGAGAGTGTATTTCTAAAAGCTATAATTACATAGGCTGAACTAAAAAAGGTACATGGAAAACGGAGTAGGCGGAATGGTGCTGTACAAGCGAAGCGGTGGCGATGGGAAGCACTATCCGACTGCGCAGTGGCGCAATAGGTAACTTTTAAGCTCAGTTTATATAGATGGAAGTTGATGGTATAATTTGTGACAGTTTAAATGCTTCGTATATAGGGGGAATGACCATGATCATAGGAAAGCAAGCGCCCAAACTAAAGGCTGGAGACGAGATACGCATTCTTTCGCCGTCCAGAAGTTTGTCTATCGTTTCTGAGAAAAATCGTCTAATTGCCCAGCAAAAGCTGGAGCAACTCGGGTTTGCGGTGAGCTTTTCGCAACATGTGCTGGAAAGCGATGATTTTACATCTTCTTCAATAGAGTCCAGAGTAGCAGATTTGCACGAAGCTTTTGCCGATCCGAAGGTGAAGGGCATTTTGACTGCCATTGGAGGGTATAATGCTAATCAGCTCCTTGCCCACCTTGACTATGAATTGATTGGCGCTCATCCTAAACGGTTATGTGGTTATTCGGATATTACAGCTTTAAGTCATGCCATATATGCGAAAACGGGACTTATCACGTATGCAGGGCCTCATTTTTTGACATTTGGCATGCAGCAAGGGAATGAATATACGACAGCGTATTTTCAAAGGATGATGTTGGAAGAGGGCAGTATTCAAATCCAGTCTTCGCCAGAGTGGAGTGATGATACATGGTATTTGGATCAGGATCAACGAATCTTTCACCGCAATGTCGGGCCTTATGCGATTCACGAAGGAGAGGCATACGGTACGATTGTGGGTGGAAACCTGTGTACCCTGAATTTGTTGCAGGGAACCCCGTATATGCCGAGTCTGGAAGGAACGATTCTATTGGTTGAGGATGATTATGAAAGCTCTCCTGCTACGTTTGATCGAGATTTGCAATCATTGCTGCACCAGCCGGGATTCGATCAGGTGAGAGGAATCATCATCGGACGTTTTCAGCAGGCATCTCATATGACGGAAAAGTTGCTGCGGCAAATCATTAGCTCGAAAAAGGAACTGGCCTCTATTCCGGTGATTGCAGATGCCGATTTCGGACATACCACACCGCAATTTACATATCCGATTGGCGGGAAGGCGAGTATCCGTGCCCGGAATGACATGATTGATCTTGAAATATGTGAATAGTGAGAGTGGTACAAGGCTTGATGAATGGGTTTATATTTGGGAGGAACGCATGTGAACGGCTTTTTGGAAATGCTGATGCAGCTATTTGAACGCGCAGCGTTGTTGCTGATTTGTCTATTTTTTATTACCCGTATTCCCCGGTTTAAGGAGACCTTGCAAAAGAACAGTCATTCCCCGGCAGAGCTGACGCTATTAACGATGATTTTTTGCATGTTTGCGCTGTTTGGCACGTATACCGGGATCGAAGTGGAAGGATCGCTCGTCAATGTCCGGATTATTGCGATTATGGCGGGTGGCATCTTATTTGGACCGTGGGTCGGGATTATTACGGGTATTGTATCGGGTATTCACCGTTATCTGATTGATATCGGGGGAGTGACCTCGATTCCGTGTCTGATTACGAGTATTCTGGCAGGTGTGGTATCGGGATATATCGGGCGCCGGGTCGACCGCTCCAAGAGGTGGCTGGTCGGTATTGCCGCCGGAATGATCTGCGAAACATTGACGATGCTGCTCATTCTGGTGATGGCACAACCGTATGAGCTTGGTTTGGACATCGTTTCAAAGATCGGTCTGCCGATGATTATCGGGCAAGTCAGTGTCGGTCTGATCGTTCTGCTGATTCAGAGTGTCGAGGGGGAAAAGGAAAATATCGCGGCCAGACAGGCCAAGCTGGCACTAGATATTGCGAACAAGACGCTGCCTTATTTCCGCTCCATTAATGCCGAATCGCTGCATACGATTTGCTCGATCATTAAGGAGGATATCAAGGCCGATGCGGTGGCGATTACGGATACCAGAGATGTCTTGGCCTACGTTGGTTTTGGCGAGGAACGTTATCATATCGGCGACGAGATCATCAGTGATGTGACCAAATCGACAATACGCAGCGGTAAAATCACCATTCGCAACCATATTGCCGACGATAAAACACCTCAAATCCAGTCTCTGCTCATTATCCCGCTGGAGGAACGGGGAGAGGTGACCGGAACCCTGAAAATTTACTACCGCAAAGCTTATAAAATCACGTATCCGTTGCAAACAATGGCGATTGGCTTGTCCCAAATTATTTCCACATTAATGGAAGTATCGCGTGTGGAGCAAATTAAGGAAGCGGCGAATAAAGCCGAGTTGAAGGCGCTCCAGACTAAAATCAATCCGCATTTTCTGTTCAACGCGCTGAACGCCATTGCCTCTACGACGCGCACCAAGCCGGATAAGGCACGAGAGCTGATCATTAATTTGTCGGGATATCTGCGTTATAATTTGGAGCTGAATGATGATTTGATCGAAATTCATAAGGAGCTTCAGCAGGTGTCTGATTACGTGGAAATTGAAAAAGCCCGCTTCGGCAACCGGCTTCAGGTGGTGTATGTGATGGACGAGGTGTCCGTGCGCATTCCAAGCCTTATCATTCAGCCGCTGGTTGAGAATGCGATTAATCATGGAATTCTCAAGAAAAAGGGACCGGGTACAGTGACCATTTCCGTAAAGGATCGGGGAGAAAAGGTGCGGATTTCTGTGGCAGATACAGGAGTAGGCATACGGGATGATGTCGTGGATAACCTGTATCATGATCGGGTTCCAGCCAAACAAATTGGCTTGTATAATGTGCATAGACGACTCAAGCTCATGTATGGAGAAGGGGTTATTATTCTCAAGCATGAGCAAGGCACCGAAGTTTATTTTGACATACCAAAGGAGCAGTCATGAAGGCCATCATTGTAGAAGATGAAATTCCGGCGCGTGAAGAGCTGGAGTATCTTATTCAGACCCACAGCCATATTGAAGTGACGGACAGCTTTGAGGACGGGCTGGACGTGTTCCGTTTTTTGCAGGACCATGAGACGGACGCTATTTTTCTCGATATTAACATTCCTTCTCTGGACGGGATGCTGCTGGCGCAGAACATTAGCAAATTTGCCAAAAAGCCTTATATTATTTTTACGACCGCCTATAAAGAGCATGCCGCGCAGGCTTTCGAACTGGAGGCATTTGATTACATCCTCAAGCCGTATGATGAAAAGCGGATCGCCGCCATGCTGCGCAAGCTGGAAAATGCTTACGAGCAGCGGAACGTTCAGGTACAGGAGATTGCCCAACCTGCGCAGCCCCGACCTGCTGAAACCAGCATCGTTAGCGCCCCGGGCCGTATCAATCTGCTGAAAAACGACAAAATCATTGTAACGGATGCCAACGATATTTATTATGCGTGCGCACAGGAAAAGGTTACCCTTGTCTTTACAAGACATGAGGAATACACGATGCCGATGAGCATTTCGGAATTTCATGCCCGACTGCCGCAGCAGGACTTTTTCCGCTGTCACCGATCCTACACGGTTAATCTGTCGCAGATCCGTGAAATTGTACCTTGGTTCAATCATACGTACCTCCTGCGCTTGCGCGGTCTGGACGCGGAGATTCCGGTAAGCCGCAGCAAGGCCAAGGAATTTCGGCAAATTATGCGACTATAAAGGCATTTCATTCCGCTATAGGTGCATTTCATTCCTCAAACGATTTCTGGCTGACATGCAGCGTTATAATGATCCATGTAGAGAGAATCCTTACAGACTTGCTTCTCCCGGGGCGCAAAGCGTACTGGATTCCCGGTCATCATGATAACGAATTGAAGCTATAGAGCCGGAATGAAAAGAGGAGATTTATATGAAAACAAACAGCGGAAACCGTTGGCTGGTCGTGCTTGGAACGATTATTGTTCAAATGGGTTTAGGAACGATTTACACATGGAGTTTATTCAATCAACCGCTGGTGGACCACTTTGGCTGGAATCTCAGCTCGGTTGCCATTACATTTTCGATTACCAGCTTTGCGCTGGCGTTTGCTACATTGTTCGCAGGTAAGCTACAGGATAAATGGGGATTACGTCGTCTGATTTTGTGCGCGGGCGTTGTGTTGGGCGCAGGACTTATGCTCAGCTCACAGGTAACTTCCCTGTCCCTGTTGTACATTTTGGCGGGTATTGTTGTAGGATTTGCGGATGGTACGGCTTATATTACATCACTGTCGAATCTGATCAAATGGTTCCCCGAGAGAAAGGGACTCATTTCCGGTATCTCGGTTGGGGCATACGGAACAGGCAGTCTTATATTTAAGTATATCAATGGTTCGTTAATTCAGTCCGTTGGCGTATCGCAGGCGTTTCTGTATTGGGGAATGATCGTGCTGATCATGATTGTGGGCGGTTCCTTCCTGGTACGGGAAGCAGCAGTCGTGAACAAGCCTTCGGTACAAAATGGAGTTGTGCAGCGTGATTACACTGTAAAAGAAATGCTGCGCACCAAGCAGGCTTATCTGTTATTCGTCATGTTCTTTACGGCTTGTATGAGTGGCTTGTATCTGATTGGAGTTGTAAAGGATATCGGCGTACGGATGGCGGGGCTGGATGTAGCTACAGCCGCCAATGCGGTTGCTATGGTCGCTATTTTCAACACGGCGGGTCGAATCATATTAGGTGCGCTGTCGGATAAAGTCGGTCGTCTGAAAGTAGTAGCAGGTGCGCTGCTAACAACAGCGGTCGCAGTTACAGTGCTGAGTCTGGTGCCGTTAAATTACGGTTTGTTCTTTACCTGTGTAGCAGGGATTGCATTCTGCTTCGGCGGTAACATTACAGTCTTTCCTGCCATCGTAGCTGATTTCTTCGGCCTGAAAAATCAAAGCAAAAACTACGGTATCGTGTATCAGGGCTTTGGCCTCGGTGCGCTGGCTGGTTCCTTTATCGCAGCCTTGCTAGGCGGATTCATCCCGACCTTTACCACGATTGCTGTGCTGTGTGTCGTATCGTTCCTGATTGCACTTACCATCCGTACCCCGGATCAAGGCAATCTGCGCAGCCAACGAAAGAAAAATACCAACAGCATGCGCAGCATGAAGCCTGAAACGAAACTGGGTTAAAAGGGATTGAGAACAAAGTACCAGATGAATGCCAAAAGACCTGTCATCATTTCTCTGAGGGAGATTATGGCAGGTTATTTGTTTTTCCATTATTCGATTTTACGGTATAATAAAAAGATATGTAATAAGCCGATATATACAAAAGACATAAGCTAAGAACCTGACAGGAGGACGAGTCATGATCGTGGATACAAGCGGGAATCTGCTTGCCCGCAATACGAAGCTGCGAAATACATATCAAATTCGAAGCGCCTTGTCCCGCAGTGAGCTGGCCATCGTGTATACGGCAAGGCTGTTGGATAATCGAGAAAAGGTCATTGTTAAGGAGTTTTTTCCGAATGCGCTCGCTTTGCGGGGATCGGATCGAAAAACGGTGACCTGCAGCGCATCTATGCAATTCAAATACGTGGAGTTTATGCATTATTTTTTGCGTGAAGGGCAAATGCTCAAGGAATTAAGCCATCCGGGTATTGTCGGTTATATAGATCACTTTGAAGAAAATGGAACCGCATATCTAGTTATGGAATATTGTGCCGGCAAGACGCTGGACAGGGTGATGAAGGAAGAGGATGCTTCAACATCCGATCCTGCTTTTTTGTACCATGCGCTGCTGCCTTTAATTGATGCCATGGAATATATTCATGATAAAGGCATTATTCATCGGGATATTAAGCCGGGCAACATTATGATCGGGGAGAATGGCAACATCAAGCTGCTTGATTTCGGATCGGCTGTGCATTTTGAAGGCAAAGAGCATCCGATTTTCACCACGGCGGGCTACTCTCCGCTGGAGTTCTACTCTAACCGCTCGCAGCAAGGACCCGTGTCAGATATCTACAGTCTGGCGGCCACGCTGTATTATTGCCGAAAAGGATCACCTCCACCGGATGTGCCGGGCAGATTGTTTGCAGATCAGGCCGACCGGATTCAGATCGAAAATGCAGGTCTTTCTCTACTGCCGTATGTGATTCGGCGTGGTCTGGAGGTACAGGCGAACAAGCGTTGCCGCTCGCTCAGATGGTTTAAAGCCGCACTGCGTGCGGAATATTGGATAAAAAAAGGGAAGCGCCCAACTCTTACGGTTCGTTAATCGTAAGAGACGGCACTTCCCTTTTTTGTTTCCGACGGACGTTATCCTGTCGGAGCTTGAATATGATCCGTGTACACGGAGGTATTGGGCTTGATCGCCTTGTACCGCAGCTCGATTTCAGTTACACCGTCCTCGAACGTAATGTAGAGCTTGTCGCTGTACTCCAGCACGGCCTTTTTATTGCGGGCAATTCTGACTTTCCCGTGCTGCAAGGCGCAGCGTGTATCATGTTTGACTACAAGGGTCCCTTTTTTACCCGCGGAAAAGATGATCCGCTCCGCTTCTGGCAGAGGTTCGTGAACGTCAAGCGTACGGAACAACTCCTGCAAGCTGACCTTCCTGCCCGGAAAGGAGGTGAGCGGCCAGGATTTTACCGGAATTTCCTGTCCACTTGCTGTCGCGAGGAAATATCCTTCGATTCTTCCTGCAAACTGCGGTTTTGGCCGCAAGAACCAGTACAGAAGCGCCGCCACTACGACGCTGACCGCTACCGTCCATTTGATGGCTGTATACCGGGACTGTACGGAAACGGTCAGCGTAGCGCTGCTGGATGCTCCCTCCGAATCGGTAGCGGTAATTTTCAGCTCAGAGTCGCCCGTGTGAAGCCCGGATAACAGCAGATCTGTGCCGTTAATCTCAGCATTAGCCGCATCCCCGGAGGCTCCTGAGTCCAGCTTATAGGTGAGCTTGTCATGATTCGGATCAGCAAAAAATTCGCTTAAATTCCGGCGGGCATCCCCGTCTTCCTTCACCAGACGAATCGTCAGGTCCTTTAAAGCCTGGGGTGCAGCATTCACTGCATGGACGGTATGGACCGCTCCCTTACGATACCATTGCGGGCTGTCCAAAGACAGCTGCCAAGTATAATCCGCCGTTAGTGGGAACGCGTATTCGGCCTGGAAAAATCCCGACTTGTAGGTCATAGGTACCTTTTTGCTTGTACCGCCCTTTACGGGTGTAACCATGATATTGGCTTGAAGCGATTTATAAACGGCTTCGTCTGTAAGCCTTTGACCATCCGGCAGCAACAACTGAGCTTTGAACGGTATGGCTTGCCCTTTAGGCAGCTGCACGGGTTTGTTTCCATTGGTTTGTATTTCCTTATTTCCTGTCATGGAGGCTTCGGCTTCCAGTCGATAGCTGCCAAGCAAATTGATTTTGACCAAATCTCCGCGTATGCCTCTCAGTTTCAGCTTTACTTTGCCTGCCTGTGGATGCTCAATTTTTAAAATTGCATATCGGCTCGATTTGTACCTGCGGACATTTTCTGAATTGGAATAGAGCTGTGTTTCCTGAAGAGGATGCTCCGACAAAAGTACCAGATTGGCTTCTTCCATACTAGAGTCTGGTATATCCACCGTTAATTCCTGCATTTCGCCAGTGGTCGTAATCGCCGCGATTGGAACGAGCTTGGAACGAATTTGGCTGGCGAAAATACGGTTCAAAATTTCCGGCAGATCCTCGGCGCTGCTCGTTATAAAAGAAGCTCCCCCCGTTTGCGAAGCGATTCGCTCCAGTTCCTGACGGTTCACCGTGCCGTCATGATTCAGTCCAATGGTATACACAGGGTATCCTTTGGTCTGTGCAGACTTAATGACGGAGGACACGTCATTACTTGAGTCCCCTTTGGATCGGGAACCGGAAGAGGCTCCAAAATCAGTCTCTCCATCGGATAACAGGATCATAAAAGGCTGACGTCCTTTGGAAGTCCCTGCGGCAAGCAGTTCCGAGCCTTTACGCAATCCAAGTCCCAAATCTGTATAACCGGAACGGTTCAGCGTTCTGATTTCCTGCTGAATTTGTGATTTTTGCGCTGCTACCGCAATAGAAGTCAGCGACTTCGAGGCGACTACATGATGGTTGTAAGCGACGAATCCGACGCGTGTACGGTCTGCATCACTCAAATCCATAAACATATTGATAACTTCGGCCGCAATGCCCTCGGGATCGGTATCCCTCATGGAATAGCTGGTATCCAATACAAAAACGGCATCATAACCTTCGACCGGAACAGTTCCCAAAGATGCGGCATTGGCCTGATTTACAGTCCAAATGACCCCGTTTGAGCCAATTTGAAAAAATAGTACAAAAGTCATAAAAGCAATGATTCCCAATTTCCTCATTCTGAACATAAGCCCCTCCATCGACGAGGCCAATGCGGGCGCGCCCACTCTCCTAATCCTTGGTATATAAGGGATAAAGGATCAAAACAGACTGTTAACCCTCACATTAGCCATGAATTTGATACTTTTACGCTTAACAGAAATATCCAATGGATTTCTATCGGCAATTGAGTTCCATTTGTGAATAATTCCCTGAATAAACAGGTCTAACATATCATGAAAATTACGTATTTACGCATAAAATGAGTCGAATTGCCCTGTTTCAATCTGGGGCTACAGAAATTGACAAAACTAACGGGTACTTTGTATGATAGCTCTCGTATCAACGGCAAAAAATGGGATAACAGTAGGATCACGGAATAACAGAATCGAAATTTTCCTTGTTACCTGAACGATATATCTCCGTTTGTTAATTTTGCCATTAAAAGTTAAACGAACGCTTCGGACTGATTTTCGAGGTTACATGCCTGTACTGCGTATAGCAGTATGAGCCGAATCCTTTGGCCAATTTGAATGTTATGTAGGGGGGAGGAGGCAAAAGAACTAAGCGTGGAAACCCGATTGCTCTAAATTGGACATCCCGTGTCCGTGTATGGGGCTTTCGATGTATATCCATACTTTAATTCGTTTGCCGACAGCGATGGAAATCATTTATCAAACAAACCGGACAATGCTTTTTGAAGAAATCAACCCGGAAAAGCTGGACCTGATCACAATTGTAGGTGATGTGAAGGGCATTGACAGCTTGAGTGATGAGAAAATCAAGGAAATTAACCAGCACCTTCTGGTGCGCAGCTTCGACGAATTTTTGGATAAATTTTCGCCGACTGTGTATTCGTTTTTTAACGCGGCTAATCAAAAAGTGGTCTATACCCTCAAAAAGCCGGAAGGGATTGATGAGGACAGCATTTCTGAAATTCGTGTGAACCAAAGTAATGATTTTCTGAAAATGTTGTTTACGCTCATCGATACCAAGCGCAGCCAAGGAATCACAAACGTGGATTTCAAGTTTGAAAATCTGCTGGATATGATTTCTCCGAAAAAGGTTATGGACGATATTCGCCAAGTCCGCAAAGAAATTCACTATATGTATGGTGAATATGACAAGCTGGATGATGGCGATCCGAAGAAACTCGACATGGGCGACAAGCTGAATGGCATGTTCGAGGAAGCAAGCCAGAACTATAACAACGTTATGGCGATGCTGCCATTGGCGATTGAGGATATCAAAACCCGCCTTTTGCTCGGTGGTGCCCAGGAGGAAAACTCCGGTGAGCTGATCCAGGTGGGTATGCTTTCTATTGGGGAAAGCGGCGAGCTGAAAATTATTGAAGCACCGAAGAGTGACAGCACCGAGCTGATGCTGCTGGACGAGAACAGCACGGGCGATTTGTCACAGGTGTTCGAGGAAGATTACAACTCGATTACCGATACGCCTTCCGACTATGTGAAGGATTTGGTGGTTCGCACATTTGTGCCGCTGCCGGCTGTTCAGACCAAGGTTGATACAGCAGTTGAAGTTCAGAACTACAACACGTATCTGGAGTTTTATAAAAATGCCAAGGATGATTTCGTAAAGGCGGTTAAGCCGCTTGTGGAAAAAATCCTCGGTGTCAAAATGTTCTTCGATCAATATGCAACGAAGAGCAAGGGTATGCTGCCGACCATGCTGGTGGCCAATAACAAGCTGGACATGCTGGTGAAAAGCAGCAATATCCCGCGTCTGGAAACATACCTGAACACCGTGAATGCCAAAAATGAATTTAGCGACACGATCTGGTTCGGTATCGTTCCATCTGTCGAGCTGGAAGCAGCCGGTAAGGTGAAGGTTTCACGTGAACGCTTTAAGGGCAACGAGAAGGTCGTTAAGCAGGGCGGAAATTCTATGGAATCGCTCTCGATGCTGCTGCAAGTTGTGAAGGATTACAAAATTCAAATGTTCTTTAATTTTGAATCCGGTGAAGAAACGACTTTCAACAGTATGGCGACAGCAGGTATCGACAAATATGTCGACAAATGCGCCAGTCTCGTTCGCAGAGAATACAGCGAATTTGCGATTCCTTGCGTACCGAACTTCACGATTATTCCGAAGGACAAATCGGGTGTCATTATCGACAGCAAAATGCTACAGACCGAAAGCGGTGTGCAGCTCTCCAAGGAGAAAGAGGATATTCTCAAACTGTGGATCGAAGGCGTTTATGTGGGTGCAGCCTACGTTGCCGCTGGTTTGGTCGCTTCTTATCAGTGTCCTGAATACCTGCGTGAGACGTTCAAAACGGTCAACAAAAACTTCCCTGGCGTACGCTTTGACATTGAAGCGGGAGACAACAGTCTGCGCACGGTGACGACGATGGCCAAGGAAATCACCGGGTTCACCAACACGATCAAGGATGCCATCAACCGTAAAAACTTCGGCTTTGTATTCTCGTCCGAGAATGCTCAGATTCAGGATAAGGATATCCGCCGGATTACCGTCTACAAGGCGAGAAGCATGGCGATGTCCGAGGACGGCTTTGACTCCATCTACAAGACGCTGGTCAGCACGTACATTGAACGTATTTTGCGCTACCAGACAGGAGACTTCAAGCACGAAAATATCGTCCGCTTCTTCAGTAACAATCCGAGCAGCCAAAAGAGTAAGTGGCTGGGCAGCAGAGGATCTGTGAACTCGATCATTCAGGACGGAGACGATATGAGCTTTATTATTGATGAGAAAAGCAATATGTGCCATATCGATCTGGTCTTCAACGGCAATGTGAAGAACCTGGAAGTCATGATTACTAAAGGAACCAGCTCGGTCAAATCATGATCCGAGCGCTACGAAAGATGTTAGAGGCGTTTCTATCCAGAACCGCCTTTATACATAAATTGCGGAGAAGCCCTGCTTCTCCCGCCATCATATTACCTAATTTCAAGGAGGCAACACACATGGGATTCAGATTGAAAGTTGAAGGACAAGAAACAATCGAGCTGGGCTTGGATAATATCCAAACGGTTATTTATGACACCGATACACCGGACGACTCCAATGCACGTTCCACTGACGTAGGCTCCACGCTGCGCATCAGCGGTAAAATTATCACAGCCGTAGACGGCGACAGCGCGGATGACACGCTGAAACTGGCTTTGTGGTCCCTGGTTCCTGCTGAAAAAGCAGACAGCTACCGTAAAGTAACACTGGAAGTTATCGCAGCTGACCAAGTTGTGCGTAAAATCCACTTCCCGAACGCATTCGTTGTAGATTACAACGAGCATTTCGGTGACACAGAAGGTGTAGGTGCATTTACACTCTACATCAAACAAAAGAAAGACAAAACCGAGCTGGCTACCATCGACGGCGGATATCCGGTTTAAGTTTGACGTCCTGACGTTAAGCGCAGCTTGAACACACACTCACTCCACGTGCAAGCGTAGGGTGGATCAATATTAAGAGGCCCCCGGGTCTCTTAATATTTGTTTTTTTCGGAGAGGGGAACATCACACAATGACCAACTATTATGAGCTGCTCGGTGTCAGCCGGGATGCTTCGGAGACAGAGATTAAGCAGGCTTACCGCAAACTGGCCAAAAAGTATCATCCGGATACCAACCAGGGAAGCGAGGAGGCAACGCGCAAGTTCAAGCTGATTCACGAGGCTTACAATACCTTGCGTGACGAAGCATTGCGGCAGGCATACGATGCCGAGCTCATCCGAAAAGCAGAGGGAACTGGCGGACCGCAGCAAGAGAGAGGAAGAGGGTCAGCGTCTTCCAGCGGTGCGCGCACGGCAGCCAAAGGGTTTAATCCGGCTGATATAGGAACTGATTTTGAGCAATTTTTCGGTTTTCATCCGAAAACGAAGGAAGGCTCACCGGGGAAAAAAACGAAAAAATCCGGTGATCCGACGGATACCTCGGCGATGTTTAATCAGTTTTTCGGTATTCGTAAAAAGTGATGATTTCAGGATAGAAACGGGGGAAGCAAGCAGTGAAAACGGCGCAGAACAGATGGGTTTTCATCATAGATGTTGCCATGTTCGGGCTGATGCTGGCGATCGCCTTTTATATGTTTAGTCGTACAGGCTATAGCGGTTTGAAAACCGTGGTCGTGATAGGTATCGGAATCGGCGTGCTTGTATACATATTGCGTAATCTGGTGTCAGTTGAACGTGTGGTGAAGCCAAAGACACAGCGCAATCGGATTGCCAAGCTGATACTGATGGATGAAGAGGGTGAGTCCATTAAAGAATGGTATATCGAAGGCGAAACTTCGCTCCTGATCGGCAAAACAACGGGTCGCTCCGAGGCGGATATTGATTTGGCAGGCACAGATTATGCATCTCTTGTAAGCGTGGAGCATGCGGTGCTCAACCGGGTGAACAGCGACTGGTTTGTGGAGGATGTGGATTCCGGTAACGGTACCGGGCTGCGACCTGCAAATGAAAGTGTAACCAAGAAGCTGGAAAGCGGTGAGCCATACCGGATTTACACAGGTGATTTATTATATATCGCCAATACGAGACTGCTCGTGAAATAGCTGAAAAGACAATCATGACAATGGGGGAAGGAACCGATTATGAGTTTGACAAGATGCCCGAACGGACACATGTTCAGTACACGAAAGCACGGAAATACGTGTCCTTATTGTAATACGGTGGTAAATGTAGCCGCACCCAAAAGTGTTGAACCAACGGCAAAAACTAACGGTGCGGGAGACGATGACAGAACGATGCCGTATTTGGGCGAAACCACGGGGATTCACCCGGTAACCGGATGGCTGGTATGCATCGAAGGTGCGCAGGTGGGTCAGGACTACCGCATTATGGCTGAGAAAAACTTTATTGGACGCGCCGAGGAAATGCATGTCCGTATTATTGGTGATAACACGATTTCCCGCAGAAATCATGCGGTCATTGTGTATGATCCGAAGAAGCGTAATTTCTACTTGCTGCCGGGGGATTCGTCAGGCTTGGCGTATCACAATAACGAGGCAGTATATTCACCAGCAGAGCTGGCTGCTTATGACGTGATTCAACTGGGACACAGCAAATTTATCTTTATCCCGCTGTGCGGCGCCCATTTTGAGTGGGATAACGAAAACTAGGACGGAAGTGGCATGGTGCAGGGAGGTAACGAAATGCAGCCTTATTTTGTTGTATGCGGAGCTGCGGTGCTATTCGCTGTTCTTCTCATGATCCGCATGCGGCTGACGCGAAGTCCCGGCAGCCGTACCGTAAGTGGAATTGAGATCGGAAATGGTCAAACGATCGGGAGCCGAAGCGAGCAGGACGACTATTTTGCAAGTATGACAACACCTGTCGGTACGCTGGCGGTTGTCGCAGACGGCATCAGCGGGCTGGCTAATGGACGCATGTCCAGTACATTGGCGGTGACGACCTTTACGAAGGCGTTCGCCAAGCTGGAGGATGCGTCGAACCTGAACGGATATTTTGCAGAAGCGGCAACTCAGAGCAATCGCGGTATTTTGCAAAATTTGAATGGGCAGGGTGGAGGAACGACGCTGGCGGCGGTTATCATTTGCGGCTATCAGTTGTATTACGGAGCGGTAGGAGATAGCCTGATTACGATTTACCGTAACGGTCATTTTCAGAGCGTCAATTCCAAGCATACGGCGGAAACCTTGCTGGAGGAACGGGTGCTAGCTGGGCAAATGACCTCGGAAGAGGCCAAAACGAGTCCGGTTCGCAATCAATTGGTCAATTATTTGGGCTATGAGGGCTTTGAGAGCATGGAGCTTGGTGCTGCGCCGATTCGCCTGTACGCAGGCGATCATGTTCTGTTGTGCAGCGATGGAATTCAGGAGGCACTGACGGAGATTGAGCTGGAAGAGATCATGCGCAAGGGTGGAACACCGCAGGAAATGGCGGAAGCGATGATCGATACGATTAATGATAAAGGTTTTAAAAGTCAGGATAACGCGACAGTGGTTATGTTGGCGATAGGATGAAACAAGAAAGACGGGGGTAGCGATGCGCAAGGACAACAGCGATTTTAGTACCGCCTTTGTGTCGGAAGCGGGCTCTTACATAGACAACCGGGACTATTTTGCATTCATGGAGACGGACGACATGGCCTGTTATGTCCTCGCAGACGGTCTGGATTCAGATCAAGAGCTGCGCAGCGCAGAAATGGTTGTCAAAACGGTGCTGGAAAACTTCATGGAGAAGCCTTCCATGTCCAAGCGTCGCCTGATGAGAGACCTGCGTGAAGCGCAGGAATGGCTGCAATTTGAAAGCCGCCGTGTGCGGCTCAAGGCCAGTCTGCTGATGGTGGTGACCAACTACAACAAAATGGTATACGTTTCGTGCGGTAATGTGCGGCTGTATCATTTTCGCAATGGACGGCTTAATTTTCGCAGTAAGGATCATAGCCTGGCTCAGTCATTGGCGGATGACGGACGTATTCCCGACGAAGCGACCAGCACGCATGAGGAACGGGGCAATTTGCTGGAATATCTGGGAAATCCGAATGGAGTTCATGCCCATGTTGCCAAAAAGACGCAGCTCGCAGATGGAGATGTAATGCTGCTCGCCACATCCGGGATGTGGGAAGATGTTGAACTGGCGGAAATGCTGGGTGCGCTGGAGGAAGCAAAGGACCCGGTCATGCTGACGGATACGCTGGAAGAGGTTCTGCTGAGCAAGCAGCGCCGGACGGTGAACAATTATACGACTGCCGCCATCTATGTGAACAAAATTTTTCAGGAAAAGCCTAAAAACCGTCGCAAGCTGATTAAACGGATTTTGATAGCGTTGCTTGCCTTTGTGATCGTAGGCGGGGGAGCGTGGATTACCCTGGCTCGTATGGCTGCGAACAAGGCCGCTGCGCTGGAAACGATGGTCGAATCGGCTCAGGCCGCGGATGATTATGCCAGGGCAGGAGATTATGCGAAGGCGCTCAAGTCCTACAGTGAAGCGAAAAACGCGGCAGTTAAAATTAATGATAAGATTCACAAACGACTGTATATGGCAGAGCAGAAATTATCTCAACTCATGGTTGACGGGGATGGATATGTGGAAAAAGCAGACTTTACCAAAGCCGAAGCCAGCTACGATAAAGCGCGGAAAAGTGCCGGTCTGTACCCGCCGTTTAATGTGAAGGATATTGAGAAAAAAATCGACCAGCTGGACAGCTATGCCGAAACGGCGAGCTGGATGAAGGATGGGGATCTGAAATTTCAGGGCGGCGATTACACGAGTGCGCTCAAGCTGTATACGAAGGCGAATAAAGCTGCGATGGAATCCGGCTATACATCTGCGCAAAAAGAGCTGGAGAAGAAGATTACCGAGACCAATGATAAAATGACGGCCATCCAGCAGCAGCTCAAGGAAATTCAGGCTGGCAAGCTACAGGCCAGAGGGGATCGGCTGATGAAGGATCTCGATTATGAAGGAGCCATTGACGCTTATAGCGGGGCACAGGAGATTTATCAGGAAATCGGTAAGCTTGAAAGCGTACTGGCACTGGAGCGGAGTATTGCAAAGGCAGAGGAGAAACAGAGCGCAGAGCAGCAGAAAAATGGTCAGCTTGCTGCTGGAGCGGGACTATCTGACGGAGCGCTGAACGATACAGGCACCGGGGACGAAGCGGACGAAGCTGCTACTGCTGTGCCCCCTGCTACAGCATCGCAAACCAAGGCTGCGGCAGCTACGGGTAATGCTGCAACAATGAAATCAGCGGATACAGCAGCCGCGAAGAAGGAAGCTTCTTCAACTGCCAAGAGCGGCAGTACGAGTGATGGGAATGCCTCTTCGACGAAGGCACCCGCCAGCAAGGAGCAAGGAACTGCTGATTCCGCTTCCAAAGAAGCGGGTGCGTCTGATTCAGGCAGTCAGAATCAGGCGGCTGCAAACGGAAGTTAAGGTTTTCATGTTCAATGAATGCTGGAGCCGGGAAGGAGTGAGACGTCGTGAAAGAGCTGGTGCAGGACCGTTTGAGCAAGATGGACGATCTGGAGCAGAGACGTTTGCTGAAAAATATGATGGCGGGGGTGTTTATGAACCTCGTCGAATATCAGGAAGAAATGACCCGCCAGCTGGAACGGCGGGTATTTGAGGAAATTGAGAATACGGAAGAGAAGTTTGACGTGTACGTGTCATTGACATCACGTGAGGACTATGATCCGATTCATGAATTTTTATATCCGGTGTTGCCGTCAGATACCAAGGACAAGGTGATGGATATCAGCCGCGTGGCAGAGGTCGTTCGGGAAGGCGGAGCGTTGCCGCTATTTACTCTTTTTCTGGAGATGGAGACCGAGCAGATCACCGCCCTTGTACGCAGCAAACGGGTTTTCGGGGGAACGTTGGTAACGGAAACGGGAAGCTATTCGATTCGTTTTCGTCTGGAGCACAACCGTTCTTATATTTTGGAGATTGAGAAGCTATATCTTATGTTCATGCAAAATGGCATGCCGTGGAAGACCATTAATCATCCGTATGCTTATAAATTTGTCGATTGTGTACTGGTTGGAGGAGAAGGCGAGCCTGACGCTGATGAGGAAATTCACGAAATTACGATCTCATTGGAGGAATTCGATGGTTTTAAGAAGGTGGATGTTTTTCCACTTTGGAACATTGAACGACTGTCTCTGAAAAACAGTGGTTTCCCAATACCGGCTATAGATCATGTGAACTATGAGCATGTGCTTCCTTTACGTAAAACAGGACCTGAGCACGGCTACCTGATTGACGGAGTGGAAGGCGATATCCGGTATATCAAGCGCACGGAAGAGGAACTGACGATTGTCACGCCTCGTGATAAGTCCGGTGAATGGAATGTGTTAAAGGTTACGAAGCCCGTCCTGACGCGACTTAGTCGTCAAACCTATCCGGTGTTGTCGAATCGGCGGCAGGACAGCTTTTTGGGCCGCTATGCAGGCAAACAGGCTGTGATCGTTCGAGCCAAAGCTGAGATTACGCGCATTGTACATTCTTTTGAAGCTGCACAGGGATTGGAATTGGAGCGTGTGGACATTTGGGGAGGCACAGGCAGAAATGATGTGAGCAAGCTTTTATCCAAATCCCAGACGTATCCGTTAAATCCGTTTGTCAGTGACAACGTGCGGACGGAGGAAGGCAAGCAGATCATGCGATTGGGGTTCAGACACGGTTCTGCGGAAGCTTCGTCAACATTTCCTGCCTACATCTTATCCGACTTGGTGAGCTTTCTGGTGTCGGAAGTGCAAATGTATTTCCCGGAGTACAAGTGTGAAGGAGAATGGCTGTGAATTACGTCTGGGATTTGCTTATGCGCGCAAAGGAACAGGAGTTAGATGTTAACAGCTTCCGGTTTGTACCCGCTGTCAGCTATTCCCCGTATATGGAGCTGAGTTTCACCGAGCTGAATACATCCGAACTGGAGCAGGTGGTGGAAATCAATCCATACTACCGCTTTTATTCTATTTTTCGGGACCTGTTTCCGCCGGATGCTGAAGAGTACCTGGAGCTGAGAGAATCGCTATTCGATATTATGATACATTTTCTGGCAGAAACTGATTTGTATCAGGGCATGAATCGGCGGGAGTACCATATCCGGTTTGTTCAGCGTGACATCGGGAACGGCATTTTTGGCCCGAAGGTGAGCGAAAGCTTTGCACAGTTAAACCGTGAGGAGCAGGATGCGATTGCCGAAGGATTGCTGCGGCTGTATGAGACGGGGGAAGCTGTACATCTGCTAAAAGAAACGATGCGCCGCGTATTTCACCGTTCGATCATTTATACCAATTGTGAGGAAAAGGACGAATTGCTCATCTATATTGGTCAGGAGGAAACGCAGTTATCACGGATCAAAGCAGATTTAATTCTGGACCTGTTTCTTCCGGCGCGTTTTACGATTGAGCTGTATTGGACACGTCATTTCGGTATTTTGGAGGCAGACCCGACGATGAAAATAGACGCTATTGCCCTCTATTAAGGCCAAATGGCAGAGAAAGGACATGTGAACGATGAACGGACCCTATACATACAGGCTGCTTGACCCGCTCACCGATCGAAAAGGCATTCGCTTCACGGCGAAATACACGCGGGCGGAGCTAGAGCAAATGACGACCTTTCAGCTACGCGGAATATGTGATAAGGAGCGGCTGGTCGAAGGCTTTGCTAATCGTCTGGCACGTGAGGAACTGATCCGCGTGATTCTGCGGTTTCGGAGTGCAGAGGAGCATCTGCTCATTACCCGGCCCAACCCCGGCGGCTTCGAGCGCATCGAATCGGCATTGCGGCGAAATTGGAATGACCGTCGGCAGGAGAGCGGCGGTATCCGGGTTCCCGCCAAAATCACGCTGTATCAGGGTGTGCGGACAGGTCGTATGGACAATTATCGGATTGAATCCGACCTGCCCTGGCTGAACGCGTCTAATGTGCTTCTAGTGAATGCGGTAGGCGAACTATGCGGTGTTTTGAATTTGGTAAAGGACGAGGGACGGACAGGCGTATATTACCTTTCCCGCCATCTCGACGCTGAACTGCGGGAGACGGCCAACCATAATTACAGTCTGCTGTTTTTGCGAAGACAGGAATCGGAATATTTTTATAACCTCTACTATGGAGATAAGCCGATGCTGCCATTGAAGCTTCAAGGCCAACGTATTCCGGTGGCAGAGCTGATCATTCGCGGTACTGAAACGACAGATGCAGTATTGGCGGTTGATTTTGGCACCTCGAACACCACGGCAGGCGCATATCTGGATAGTTCCTATGTTACTGCCCCGGATGCGGGCATGAGTAGCACGGTACGGCTAAACGCGATCAACTATGTGTCCTTCCCCGGCCCGGAGGGAGCAGAGGGGGATTGGATCGAAGTGTTGCCGACCGCCATTCGTGTCGCGGACTGCTCTAACCCGGAGCATATCGTATACGTATTCGGAGAGGAAGCACTGCGTGGAACGGATGTAGCGGGCAGCCGGGCGACGGTACTGCGGGGCATCAAGCGCTGGGTCAATGACTATAAGCGAACCGAGGAATTAATGGATTCCGAGGGGAATACGGCGACCGCTTCCCGCAGCGAAATTTTAGCGGCTTTTATCCGCTATGTGATTGCGACAGCTGAACAGCAATTCAAGTGCCGGTTTCGTAACCTGCATTTTTCGGCACCCGTCAAGCTACAGCCGCAGTTTATCGAGATGTTTAGCGATATTTTGCCGGATTACCGGATTGAAGCAGAGGACGCGCTGGATGAAGGGCTGGCTGTGCTGTACAACACGCTGGCAGACCAGATGGAACGAGGGACGTTTGCGGACGGAGAGGAATATCAGGCCCTTGTCATTGATTGCGGTGGAGGTACAACGGATTTATCATCCTGCCGATTCCGCATTGAGGATGGACGCATTGCCTATAAGCTTGATATTCACACCACATATGAAAATGGGGATACCAATTTTGGCGGAAACAATCTGACCTATCGGATTATGCAGTTCATGAAAATTGTGTTTGCAGGCTATTATGCAGCGGAAACGCGATTGCCTGACACCGATATTGATGCCTTGATTGGCATTCCTTCAGGGGATTTGTACCGCCATGTGGATGAATTTGGCGTAGATGCTGTGTATGCGGGACTGGAGGAACGTTATCGAGAGGCAGAGGCCATCTTGCCTACGGCGTTCAAACGGTATGAGCATGCCACACGAGATGAATATCAGCGGGTGCTGAGCAATTTTCATCTATTGTGGAGCGCGGCGGAAAATATGAAAAAGGAATTTTTCTTACGCACAGGTATCCTGCGCAGCCGCTTCGAATCGGAGCAGGTATTTTCAGCCGAAAGTGACCTAAACATTGCGGTGATGGATCGTTGGCTGGTTTCAGTTATCGAAAATGGACGTTTTCGTGATGAATACGGTTTGCCTGATGTGGTGTTCAATATCCGTGAAATACAGCAGCTTCTCAAGGGGGATATCTATAATATTGTACGCAAGTTTCTGGATGATTTTTATCAGGAGGGGCGCTTGCAGGATTATTCGATTATCAAGCTGACCGGGCAGTCCTGCCGAATTGACGTATTTCGCGAGGCGCTCAAGGAATTTGTGCCGGGGCGCAGCATTGAGTTCCGTCAGAAGGCGGAGGACCTGAGCCGGGTGCCTGAGCTGAAAATGGCCTGTCTGCGCGGCGCTATCCGTTATCTGAACGCCAAAAAAATGGGCACGATTGAGCCTGTCATTACCAATCATATTCCGGCCATTCCGTACACCGTCAGCGCATGGACGCATACGGGGCGCGAGAAGGAACTGATTGCGAGCTTGGAGAGCAACCGGGTACGCGGCTCTATTTCCAGGCCATCCCATGCGGCCGAGGTGGAATTTTTCCTGACGGCGAACGGCGGCAAGCTGCGTCAGCGCCATGTATACCGCAGTCGGCCAGAAGCTTTCGAGCCGATGCCGTATGAGGAAATCGCCGTGCTTTACGGCCGGGATATTCCGCAGGATGATACCGACTCTATTCGCAACGGCGAGACGAAATATTTCGTTTTTGCAGGCGACAGCCGTTGGGGCTTTTATGTGGTGCCGATTACCCGCCGGGATGAATTGCTGCATCTGGGACCCAAACGATTTTTTGCTTTCGAAAACGATCTCTCCGAGCTGGATTTCTTTGACGGTACGAAGTAGGACAGGCCAACAGAGACAGCACACAGCGCGATACGAAGACACTATGAAGTGCGAAATACCAGGAGACACCGTGGAATGAAAATACAATATATGGAGGATGTAGTATGTTATACGCAGGTTTTTGGAAACGGGTTTTGGCAAGTATTATTGACAATCTGTTGATGTGGTTCGTGTTTATGATTCTGGGTCTGATCTGGTTTGTGATTCAAGCTATTGGGGACTGGGGGTCTTCTTCGGCAGAAACCTCTTTACTCACAGACGGATCGCCCCCCATTTTTACAATGAAGATGGTTGGACAGACTTTGCTTAATTGGGGTGCGATGTGGCTGTATCACGCGATTATGGAATCTTCCAAATGCAAAGCCTCGGTGGGCAAGCTGGCTCTCGGGATCGTCGTGGTAGATGAGTTTAACCAGAAGCTCAGCTTTGGACGTGCCAGTGCCCGCCATTGGAGTAAGTTTATATCCGCTATCATTCTGTGCATCGGCTTTATCATGACAGCCTTTACAGCTAGAAAACAAGCCCTTCACGATCTGATCGCTCGTACCTACGTCGTGGACAAACGTGAGCTGAATCATATCCTGCGTGAGCAGGCCGAGCGGGGAGCCGGGATGTAAAGGTAGATTTTAATCAGGGGGAGCACGATGGATATACGCAGATTTTTAGAAAAGAATTTTCGCCTGCTTACTGGATTACTCGGAGGAAGTAAAGCTCAGCCCACTGATGATGGAGTTACTGTTCCGCCTCCTGCACCCGGTGTGAATCGGCTGTCTGTTCCCCTGAATAAAGAAGAATTGTGAAAGGAGGGGAACCATGTTAACCCATATCGTGCCGAAGTTTGAAAAAGGCCGTATTCTTAAAACCGAGATGCTGGAAAATTTGCGAGATTACCCCCGCAGTTTTCTGGATATCCGGTATCAGGATTATTCGGATGGCATTATTACAGGAATGAACGTGACTGTCGGAGAGCATACGCTAACTATAAGTAGAGGTATCGTAAAGCACAAGGGCAGGCTGTACCTGCTGGAGCAAGAGCAAGAGGTTCCGTATACAGCCACAGGTCGGCTGTCGGTGTTGAAGCTGCTTTTTTTGGAACAAACAGATCGCCCGGATTTCATCGCTCATCATGCAGATATTGTACTGAAGGATGAGGCCGAGATCGGATTGGATGAGCTGGAGCTGGGCAGATTTAAGCTCAAAGATGGAGCCGTGCTTCGCTCGGATTATCAGGATTTTGCCGACATGGCTACTGAATTCAATACATGGAGTGATATCCATGCTCCCTTTGCGGGTTTGAAACAGAGTACATTGCGCCCGGAAACGATGCGATACTTCGCATCTGAGCTGCTTAAAAGCGGCACAATCGATCCGATGGATTGTATGTTTGCGCTCATGTGTCTGAACCTGGAAGCCGTGGACAGAGAATCTATCCAGCATTACATTGCAAACCGAAATGGTGCGGAATACAGGGACTATTCCCAGATGCAACTGCACAGACAGTTAGTTCTTATTTTGGAAGGTGCCGGACGGGGGAAACGCACAGCAGGTCGTTGGCAAGGCGGCGGAGCCGGACGGATGATTGTGGATTAGTCTGTATGCGAAGGAGGAAAAACCATGAAATATGAGGATGAAAAGATTTTGGATCGGCTCCATGAGATGGAGAAGCTGAAGATGCCTAAAAATATTTTGGCAGGTCCCGTAATCATTGACGGTCAATCCTATGTGTTTGAAGAACGATTTTTCTTTAAGGATCGGTTGAAAATACATGTCCCCTCTGCTTTTACCCCTATGCCCAAGCATTTGCAAAAGATGAAGTATCCTCATGAGCAGCGTCCAGAAATCATTTTGACGAATGAATTGGGCAGTGTGGATGTTACCCTGAATCGGGTGGATCAGGCACTACAAGATGAATGGGTGGAACAACTCACCTCTGGCATGAAGGCAATGATGAAAAACATGAATCCTGCGCATGTATTTTATGAAGAAAAAGTAGAAGAGATCCATGGCAAGCAGATCGGCTATTTTGACTTTAAAAGCCCGGCGCTGGATCAGCCCATTTACCACAATATGTTCTACTTTGAGCTGGAAGGAAAGACGGTCATGGGAACATTTTGCTGTCCATATAAGCAGTATGCCGAATGGCGGAATATCGCCCTGCAAATGATCCATACCATTCAAACGGTTGACGAGGCGGAAAAGGAGGGATATGAATGAGTAACCCGATTTATACCACGGCTGATGTCCAGATTGCCCCTTATCAGTTTCAACGTGTATTAAGTGTTCATCTCATTAAACAGTTAAACGAGCATGTGAGCTTCAGCATTCGCGGAATTGTTTCGGAGGACAAGCTGGATCAATACGTGGAAAAAGCGGATGAAGATGAGCACATCGAAGTGTTTTTAAAAAGTGAAGGGAAGCAAATCCGTCTCTTTCAGGGAATCGTCACGAAAATTGCTGTAAAAGCCGTAAACGGAGTACGCGAGCTTACCATTGAAGCCAGCAGTGAAACCTTATTGATGGATATTCGCCCCAAACGCCGTTCCTTCCAAAAAACAGGGGAGTCTTATAACAGCTTATTTTCGCATATTACAGGTTCGTATTCAGATGCAGAAGTGGTTGATGAGGCTTCTCATGGCACAGCTATCGGTGAATTATTGGTGCAATACAATGAAACGGACTGGGCCTTTGTCAAAAGAATTGCTTCTCGACTGCATGCTGCTTTAATTCCAATTACGATGCAACAAGGACTGAAATACGTGATTGGTGTCCCCCATTCCAGTGCCCCTCAACCGCTGAACGAACCTAACTATTCCATTAAAAAAGACTTGAAGGAGCACAAGCTCATGTCCCGCAACGGACTGCCGGAATTTGACGAGTCCAACAGCTTGAGCTATGAGGTTGCCAGCAACAAAGTACTAGAACTCGGTAGTTCCGTCATTTTTCATAAAAGAACTCTTTACATAGCCAAGGCGGAAACGACCACCGAAGGAAATCTGATCGTGAATCGTTACATTTTACGAGATGCACATGGGTTAAAATGCCCAACTCACTACGCCTATGATCTGTCAGGTGCTTCTCTGTTTGGCAAGGTAATTGATATTTCCAAAGAAAAAGTGAAAATCAAGTTGGAAATTGATCAAGGCTCGACTGCATCCGGGGCTATGTGGTTTCCCTATTCTACGGTTTATTCTTCTCCCGATGGCAGCGGCTGGTATGTCATGCCGGAAGCAGGAGATCAAATTCGTCTGCATTTTCCAGATGAACGGGAGCAGCATGCTTTTGCCGCCAGTTCTGTCGATCTTGCTTCCTCTGATCCTGTGAAAAGAAGCGATCCTGCGGTCAAAAGCATTAGCACCAAATATGGCAAACAGGTGGTTTTCAAGCCTGGTGCAGTAGAAATTATCAACAGTGGACAAATGCTGATGCGCCTCACAGATGAAGGCGGTATTGAAATTAACAGCAACAAAAAAATAACCCTGTCTGCTCAGGAGGATATCCAAATTACAGGGGGCGCCAAAATTATTATGGAGGGGAAAGAAGGCGTGAGTTTTATTCAATCCGGAGCCAAGCTCGACATCATGGACGATGTGAGATTAACCGGGGGTAAGGTGAACATTGAATGAAGCTTATGGACCGGGATGCGGCATTACAGGACTTATTGGAAAAACATGTATTTACGGAATGGCTGCATGATCTGGCGCTCATTGAAAACAACTTTCTGACACGGCAGCAAGCCATTGAGGAAGAACTTATAACGGCTTTAGAGTCGCTATGCCAGCTCGCTACGGTCCAGCACGAGCAAGGTCTTAAGGGAGACATTCGATATATTTATATCTCCTTGCTCAGAAGCCGTGTGATGGAAAATAGAGCTGTTTATCGTATAGATGCCTATGATGAGGATTGGTTTCTGGATGAGGCTGAATGCGCGGTGGAGTGGTCGGCAGACTTTGTTTTCGAGCCTCTGTTCAATCGCATGGCTAAGCTGGAAAAGCTTAAATCCGACTATGCCCGTAAGATTACGACGATGGATATTGAGCAGATTCAACAAATTGAAGCGGTTAAATACCACCTGCTCACTGTTGAGTTTCTGAAAAGTCAGATGCCCGCCTTCGTTGCTTCCCCTTCACTGGAAAGGATGCCGAAAGCTGATACATGCACGGTGTTTGCCGGAGAGTATCGAGATGATAGCGAGATATTGTGCCGTTTTACGCGTATAGGGGAAGTCGGGGAGCGAGAGGGGGAATCCTCATGGATTATTTCCTCTTAAAGCAGGATGTGCGGTATACCAACGTTCCTATGCTGAAAAAGGTGTTTGAAAAGATTGATCCGTGGAAGCTGTATAATTTGCAGCCGGAGGATATTGTCAAACCATTGATGTTCAACGTGAGGGCAGATGCAGAAAGTATTTTTATTGATTATTTGGAAGGCCCTATTCCTCTCATATCAAATGCTTTAAAAAGTCTTATCCAGACCTATGTGCCGGAGCTGCCTATGAAATTAACGATACTTACTCAGATCGAACAGAAGATACAGAAGAATTACTATATTCCTTTTGTGGAGCGGCTTGTAGCCGTACATCCGGAAAGCGAATGGAATTTGGATCAAAGTGTGCTTAAAAAGCTGGTATTACAGGCAGACGCTATTCGGGGCCACAAGATATTTAGAATTCAGGAGAGCGCCATCCCGATGATCATCGTCCGCTTGGACGTGGCGGAAAGTATATTGCGGCGTGATTATACCGGGACCACTTTGGAACAGGTCCGGGCGAAATAGGGAGGTTGAGAGAACATGCCAGACGATGAGTTTTATGTCGTACGGGGAGCCTGTATGCGTTGCACTTGCGGGAGCCATCCTCGAAAGATCAATTTGCCGAACAGCCACGGCTCTTATGTTAATGGTAAACCGATGATGAATGAAGGAGATTATTCTCCTGAAAATGTCCCTCATTTTGGAATTTGTAATAGTCCGGAACAGCCGAGTGCCGAAACCGTTTATCTGATCGCTGAAGATGGCTCTACGATTTCTGGAAAGCCATGCATGCCGATGCTGACGGACAAGTGGAAAAACACAAAAGAGCATACGAAGGTGGAAGGCCAGCCAGCCTTGACGACTTCTTCATTCCAGACTTGTTTATATCATGGATTTATCGAATTTCATACGAATGGCCAGCAGAAGGAGTAGCTGGAAGGGAGGTTTGAAAACATGATAGGATATGATCAGATTCGAATAGATTCCCCCTACCCCATTCAGGTCTTAAAGGATGTTCAGATCGAGTGGAAGCCGGGTGAGCATGGGCGTATTACACTCACAGGCATTTGTAAGGAGTCGAGTCATGCCACGGCTGCGCTGGATGCGACCTCAGAGGATCAGCTACATGTGTATGCTCAAAAAGAACAAGAGAAAATCAGCTTGTTTAAGGGTGTCGTCCATACGGTGGAGGTTGAGAACCATAATGGAGTATATACACTTACACTGGAGGGAATCAGTGGCTCATTTGAGCTGGATATTGTCAAAAGAAAGCGGTCTTTTCCTGAGGAAAAACAAACATACAAGCAGTTAGTGAATAAGCTTGCTCAAGGCTATGCACGAAGTGATGTGCTGTATCAAACCGGGGAGCAGTCGGTGGGCGAAGCCATTTTACAATATGATGAAACCGACTGGGAGCTTATGAAACGGATGGCGAGTCGTTTACATACAGTGGTGGTAAGCGACATATGGGAGTCCGCAGCGCCGAAGCTGTATTTCGGCATGCCCGCAGGTATCCAGCGGACGATTCGGGAGAATACGCCTTATACGGCAAGCAAAGATTTAAAGGGCTATCAACAAGCAGGCGGAACGTCAGCCGGGCTACATGACACCGATTTTTTCAAATACGAGATCGAAAGCGGAGAACGGTATGCTCTCGGATACGAGGTGCAATTTCGCCAGAAAACGATGATTGTAACTGAATTGCGAAGCCGCATGGAAAAGGGGCATTTGCTATTCAGTTATGTGTTGGCCCGCGCGGAGGGCATTCGCAGTGATTTCATTCCCAATTCCAAAACGATCGGAATTTCTCTGGAAGGAGAGGTCCTCGCGGTACGGGGGGAGGAAGTGAAGCTGCGGCTGGCGATTGATAAGGATGACGGGGTATCTGAGCCGCATTGGTACCCGTTTGCTCCCCCAACGGGAAGTGCGATGTACAGCATGCCGAAGGTGGGTACACATGCAAGCCTGTATTTTCCGGATGCATCCGGCTCCAGAGCGATGATTTTGGGTGCAGTTCGTACGAACGGAGATGGATGTGCGAAAACGAGTGATCCGAATGATCGATATTTTGGTACAGAGCACGGAAGTGAGCTGAAAATGGCCCCAGGTCGCATCCACATCATGGGTGATCCGGGTGGGACATTGCAGATGAGTCTGGACGACGTTACGGGGATTGAAATTACAAGTCCGAAGAAGCTGACGTTGGAAGCAGAGCAGGAAATCATTCTGAATACGCCGAAGCAAATTATTATTGACGGGACGAGCCAGGTTATGGCGTACCAGACGGGAGGAAGCACGGGGCTTTCGGTAGAAAACGAATACCATGTGCTGGGGGGAAACGTCTGGGCGGACGGAAGCGACCGAACTGCATACCCGCCGTTTGATGATGAACCGAAGGAAGGGGAGCCACCTCCACCGCCGCCACCTCCTGAGCCGTTTAACTGGGGCAAGCTGGGGATGAATATTTTGGGAGGCTTGGCAGTCGTGGCAGCCGTAGCCGTGGTGGCAGCCATTACGGTAGCAACGCTTGGAGCAGGTACAGTAGTCATTGCGGCGGTAGCTGGAGGAGCGCTGCTGGCGGGTGGTTTGGGTGTAGCGAGTTTGGCCGCATCAGATATCGCCCGAGGGGAAGTGAGCGACTTTAGTGACTATGCCCTGACCGGCTTGAAGGAAGCGGGGATCGGGGCAGTATCTGGAGCGATCTTTGGCCCTCTCGGTGTAGGGGGAACATTGCTGAGGAAAGCAGCGATCGGCGGTGTCACAAATGCCGCGGAAAATCTAGCGAGTCAGGTGCTGAGTGGTGAAAAGATCAACTGGGGCTCAGTAGCAAAAGACGCAGGACTGGGTTTTGTCACCGTGGGCGTACTGGATTCCAAAGTAGGCAAGGCCATTGGCGGATTCGCTGAAAAAGTAGGCAGCAAAGTTACACCGCAATGGATTAGCAAAGGTGTAGATGCAGTCGGGGCAGGCTTTGGCAAAGCTGTAACCAAGCTGGAGCAGGCCGGCAGTAAACTGGGCCAGAAGTTCAATGAGCAACTGAGTAAAATGGCAGACGGCTTCGCCCCCGGGAAGTTGGCAACAGCCAACGGAGCGCCAGTTCCAGCGGTTCCGCACGTTAATAAGATGGATAGCGGACCGCTTCCACAGACAGATGTGCAGAAGAATTACAACAAGGTCATGAAGGAAATGGAAGAGAGCGCGGCGAAAAAGGTTGAGGGGACGGGTGATGCTAGCAGACAAAAGCTACTTGAGGATTCTAAAGATTTTGCTAGAGAGCAGTTAGACAAGCATGTTCAGTTCCTTAAGGACGGTGGAATAAAAAAACCTTTTGATGAAAATGGATTTGGTGGCGGAAAATATAAACCGGACGTAATAAGTGCCGCAGTAGACATAACGACGGTAGGTGGTAAAAAAACTAAAATAACATTTGGCTATAATGGAGCTAGGGAAGGACAATTCAATCCAAGTGTAACGGAACTGCATCCTGACTTAGCTAAGATAGCACAAGATACAAGGAAGAAAGCCAAAAACGCCCCCAATAATCCGTACAAAGACGATGAAAGTTTCGAACTATGGCATGTTGAAAATTGTGCTGAAATTCAGGCAGTCAATCAGCTTTTATGGTCAGGTTCAAAAATAGAAGATATACTAATAAGTACTGTTAACGGTAAAGGGAAATACAAACCGCCATGTAGAAACTGTCAGAAGACATTTTTCGATTTCATTAATGATTTTCATGAATAGTATTTTTGAATAAATAGGAGGCTGCTTATGCGGAACTTATCAGATGAAACGAGAGAAATACTGCTACAAGCAGGATGGAATCCAAATAATAAGGTTGATTTAACCGAGACAGTAAAATTTTTAGAGGCAATGGGGTATCAAGTATTTAATCCAGTTATTGAAGCATTAAGTCTATTTGGTGAAGTTGAATATAAATTTAAGCATCCGGATGGAAGTTTGGAAACCTTTCATTTTAGCCCTGAAGAAGCTGTTGGGGATTACTATGAAAAAGAAGACTTTGAGGAATTTGAGGCGCGAGTTAAAGAGCCACTTGTTGTAGTTGGAGAGGCATACCGTGGGAATTTAATAATGTTTATCTCGAAATCAGGGAAGGTCTTTGGAAAAAACGGGTATTCATTATTTAAGTTCGGAGATAACATTTTGGAGGCGCTAGACACTCTTTGTTTATTTAGGAAACCGGAAGAAATAGAATAATAAAGATCAGTCATCTATGAAAGACTTTGGCAACACGAGAAAAGGTTATCCGGTGCTCAATGAACCACTTAACCTTATGTTTACAACATAACCCAATTAATCACGAATTGAGATGTACGCACAGAAAAGCTGAAAAAAGCGTACCCTATTTAACCCAATAGCGTTACGTTGGACAGGTCATATGGTCAGATACAACCATGATTGGCCTGTTTTTTGTTATGTTCGCTTTGTTGCAGTTTATTAAATAAAACTGCAACAATATATAACAGGATTAGGCTGATAGTAAACTTGGTCAGAAATTTGAGTAACTAAGTCAGATGCCAGACGGTCTCAACCCCGGGAAGTTGACCACAGCCAACGGAGCGCCAGTTCCGCACGTGAATAAGATGGATAGAGGAACCCTTCCACAGACAGATGTGCAGAAGAATTACAACAAGGTCATGAAGGAAATGGAAGAGGGAGCAGCGAAAAAGGTTGAGGGGACGGGTGAATCTAAGAGATTGATTCCGGGAACTCCTGGTAAGGTAACGGGGGGAAGTTCCACGAAGTTAGGTAAGAATATGTTTGAAGAAATGGGGGTACGCAGGTCGACAAAGCGTACTCCTTATCAAGCACAGCATGTTATTCCGGCAGAGTTTAACGAACATCCTGTTATTGAAAAAATAGGGATGGATATGGACCATGCCTCCAATGGTTTTTTCCTTCGCATTCCAGATAAATATACAAGTTCAACCTCGAGGCATCAAGGCTATCATTCAGTTTATAGCGATTTTGTAGAGAGTAAACTTAATAAAATAAATATAAACCAAGATATAGCCGCTATTGAAAAGCAAGTTTTTGATTTACAACAAAAGTTGAGGAAGCTTCAAGAAAAAGGGCTACCACTATATATGACAGATGATTATCTACAAAAAGAATTGAGAAAAATAAAATCCAAAGGTATGGATGATTATTTACTTGACAGAGCTAAAAACAAAGATAAAATTAAGCCTGTTTGGGACAGAGGCGGGGGCGCAACAATAGATTTGTGGGAAAGGTGGTTTGATAAGTTATGAAGTACGGAATATACAGCAATTTAGTTGAAGAAGTTGTTCAATTCTCCAATTCTATGGTGGATTTTCTAAAAACAGAGAGACCTCAAAATATCGTTACAATTAATCAATATGAAGAGGCGAAAAGGCTAGCCATTACTGAAGTTTTTGGTGAAGATGAATATACTTGGTCTGATATAAGACAACTTGAAATGGGAAAAGTTAAGGGAAAGTTGTATAAATTAGATTCTTCCCAAAAACCTAATGGTTTGGATGAATTAACTGGATTAATAGCTGATGGACTTAGAAGTCAAATAACGGACTCTTATAGCGATTTTTTTGAAAGTGTTGCAGTGGACTTGAGAAACTGTGCAATAAATCGAGCAATAAACGGTGAGGTTGAAAATTTTTATGAACAAGTTTTTAGAATCTATAAGGCTGGTGGTTTTCCGTGTGGGTGGGATGGTGATTACCCAGACGAAGGAAGACTTATTGCTTACTTTGCTTGATGGATTGTAATATGGAGTGCGACACCTGCTAAAAAGGTAGACTATAATGATTTGATAAATTTGAAAAAATCATAGATGAACTGGAGGCTTATTCCACTCGAAATATGAGTAGGAGCAAGCCTTTTTTGAGTGCAGAAAAACGAAGGGAAAGAAGACAAAGAGACAATAAATTACCCAGCAGAGAAAGGAGTGAGATAGTTGCTCAAATACAGCAAAGCATGAGGCTTAATAGAGTATAGGCAAAGATGCGATCACACGCTGACTGTAGGCAGAGGAATCGTGAAGAATAAGGGCAAGACTGTACCTGCTTAAGCAGGAAGTGCCGCATATAGCCAACGGGCGGCTGAAAGTGTTGAAGGTGTTGTTTATGGAAAAAACGGATTATCCGGATTTCACCGCGCATTAAGCAGATACCGTCGTTGATGGGAACGTGATCGTAAGCCGTTATGTACTGCGGGATTCAGAGGGGATGAAATGTCCTACTACGTTTGCATATGATCTGTCAGGTGCTTCTCTGTTTGGCAAGGTAATTGATATTTCCAAAGAAAAAGTGAAAATCAAGTTGGAATTGATCAAGGCTCGACTGCATCCGGGGCTATGTGGTTTCCCTATTCTACGGTTTATTCTTCTCCCGATGGCAGCGGCTGGTATGTCACGCCGGAAGCAGGAGATCAAATTCGTCTGTATTTTCCAGATGAACGGGAGCAGCATGCTTTTGCCGCCAGTTCTGTCGATCTTGCTTCCTCTGATCCTGTGAAAAGAAGCGATCCTGCGGTCAAAAGCATTAGCACCAAATATGGCAAACAGGTGGTTTTCAAGCCTGGTGCAGTAGAAATTATCAACAGTGGACAAATTGCAAGAGAAAAATTGAATAAGGAACTGAAAGAATTAGATTCTGGGAAGTATATTGATCCAGTAACAAATGAACCTTATCAACCTCATGTTATTACCGCTGCTACTGACGTTAAGAGCAAAGAAATTTAGGCTCTTCGCTCTATTGGATGGGTAAGGCCGTATAGAAATAGGTTCATAGTCAAGCTTGTTTCAGTAGATTCTTAAAGAAATGGTATAAAGGGAACGGGGTAAAGATGGGTTTAGGGCCTGTGTGCTGCAAGTGCTGGAAGCCGATATTTATTCGCGGTCATGTAGACCATAGCTATTAGATTATGGACGTTTCTGTACCCACGTGCTTTTCGTTTGGCTGCTTGCACTAATCGATTTATGCCTTCAAGCAGACCATTGGTCATCCGGCTGTGAAACCAACGCAGAATGCCTTCTTCATGTTGTTTCACGGTCTTCGCCAGATCCATCATCGCTCCCAACTGTGAGCGCCTAGCCCAGCCTAACCACTCCCGTAAATAGACGTCAGTAAAGACGTGGGGGGTGGTCCATAGTTCCTGCATGGCTAATTTTAAGCGGTAGGCTCTGACTGTTTTTAGGTTTTTGTCCTTCAGGCTTTCCAAGGTATCTCGCTGCTCTGCCTTCAAGTTCGTTTTGTTCTTTAACCATAGATATTTGGTTCGCTTGAGCCCAGATTCTTCTTTCTGCTCGGCTTTACGCACCTCATCCACGGCTTCATTCACCATCTTCATGAGGTGGAACTTATCAAAGGTAATTTCGGCTGTGGGGAACTGCTCTTCAATACCTCGAATAAAGGCGGGAGACATATCGCAGCAGATTTCCTGTATTTGTGCTGATTCTACCCCTTTTTGTAGTAAATACTGGTTGAAACGCGCTAAGGTACTTTGCCTTTTCCTTCGGTTGCAAAAAGTACCGTTTTGGTGTCCACATCCACAAACAAGGTAATGTAGCGGTGACCCCGACGCGAGGACGTTTCGTCGATGGCGATCCGCCGAACTAAGCTGACGTCCAGTTCGGTCATGGCTCGATTGACGTAGTGATGAAAAATTCGCCACATGCGTGTGTCATGCTCTCGTAATTCACGCGCTGCTGCGTTGACGGGCATTTCAGCCATTAAACGCATGGCCCAGGCCTCAAAATCCAAGGTGAAATGCGACAACGGCCGGGACCACTTCACGGGAATCAACGTGATTTTATTACATTGTTTGCAGTCTGTTCGGGGAACCCGGGCATGTAAATAGGTTTTCCATTTCCAAATATCGAGATGGCGCCACTGTTTTTTCTCTGCATCGTAGGCCTTGCAAGGTGCTCCACAATGCGGACAGGCAAACAGGGCCCCTCGTTCAAAATCAATAAATAAGTGCCAAGCTTCTTCTTGCGGGTCATACTCAATATCAGCTAATTTCCAGGGTTCTTCAAGGTCTAACATGAACTTGAACACATCATTCATTAGATTATCCTTTTTGCTTAATGGGGTCCACATGTTCCATCCCGTCCTCTTCCTATTATTACTAGACAGTATGGACACTTTCTCTATTAAACAGACACTCTAACATTCACTTTAGCGAAGAAGCAGAAAAAAGTGCTGCGGAAAAAAACGGGCAGACGTATATAGTTCATCGAGTTTATACAGAAAGAGAACCCTGTAATCTTGGTGGTCATGAATGTAAAGAGCTACTTGCCAATGAACTTCCTGATAGTGAAGTAACCTATAGTGTTGAGTATAGGAACAAGGCTTCAAGAGATAGAGGAGTGAGAGCATGGATTTTGATATTCGAGAGATCGCGAATATTATGACTCTGAATTACGAGATTATGATTTCAATGAATTATTAAGTATGGGGATAAGTCATGATAATGCTGACTTTATGGTTGGTATTGGAGTGCCAGAAGAATTTGATGATCTTGTATTCTATGAAAAGGATAATTTTTAAAAAAAATGTTAATTAAAGGTGTGTAATTTATCGAAATCGGTCATTACGCATCTTACGGGTATGGACTGTACGTAAAAGAAGGTAGTGATGAGCTTTTCACTAGCTCTTCCTTTCATAACCCCCAAATTTATATGCTTAATAAAAACCTGAAAACATTTTTTTTGTTTCATTTAATTAGGCAGGAAGTGTCAATGAGAATGAAACGACAAGGTGAATATACTTCATATAATTATGCGAGTGAACTACGCAAGGTGTATGAACAAATTGATCCCGAAGCAATGAAAGATGCTGAAGGATATTGGTCACATTTGGTAGAAGACTATGAAACTGGATTATGAAACCGGACGAATGGAGCAACCACTATATCACAAACAACGTAAATAACCATCCAGAAAGTAGAGTTGCGGTTGTCCAATAAGTCTCCTATCCAGTATCGAGTAAGTCATCTACTCAATCGATAACCCATACAAAAATGTAGACCAGATTTACATTCTGATAGCAGGATCGTACAATACAACTAACAAACTAAACATTTAAAAATTTAACAAACACTTGATAAACACTTGATAAACTTTCAAAGGCTTATTCCAACTTGGATTTTAAGTAGGAATGAGCTTTTTGACATGCCCAAAACAGAATAGGAGAAATTATCCGTTCTAATTTGGAGAGTGAAAAGGTCATATGTTAAAAGCTATCCACCTGCCCTTTAAATAAATTTGAACATAAAGAGAGTTTTGAAGATTGGCATGTAGAAAATTGTGAGGAAATACAAACAATAAATTAATTACTACATTATGGGGCGAAAATTAAAAATATATTAATCGCACTATTACCGGACAAGGAAAATACAAAGCTCCTTGTGCTACCTGTCAGCAGACTTTTTTAGATTTTATTAACGATTTACAATAGATATAAGGCTAGTGGAATTATTGGATAAATTATCTAAAGAAACTGTGCGAATTTTAACTGAATCAGGATGGCATCCTGGAAGAAAGTCCGATATAACGGGAACATCAGATTTTTTGCAATCGAAAGGTTATCGACTATTTCCGTATGTAGCTGATGTAATAAGTGAATTTGGAGGGATAAAGTATAGCTTTAATCGACCTAATGGAGATAAAGACTCATTTCATATAATTCCAGAGGAAGCTTATGGCGATTATTATGAAAAAGAAGATTTCGAGGAAATAGAAATGCGAGTAAATGAATCATTAATTGCTATTGTTCAATCGAGAGATGATAATATGATGATGTTTATGTCTGAATCCGGGAAAATTTTTGGAGAGATAGGATATTACTTGGTGAAGTTTGGTGAGTACATTTGTGAAGCATTAGACACTCTTTGTTTAGTTTTACAAAGAGAAGAAATTGAATAATCTAAGGATATGTAAGATTGTAATAAGAAGTGCTCTACTTACTAGTCACTTGAAACCTACTATGTTTTAACTGTTGCTATAATAAAAAAGCTCCCTATTATTTGATAAATTGTATTCTATAGAATAGGGGGGGGAGTTTTGTGAATATAGAATTTGAAACTTCATTTAAACCAATTATTAATCAAGAGTTAAATGCTTTCGAAGAAACGTACAACCTTATCTTACCAGATGATTACAAGAATTTTTTACTATACCATAACGGAGGAAAAACTGTTCGGAGAAGATTTGAAACAAAGGATAAGACAATAGCATCGTCGATTATGTTATTTCTGCCCTTGAGTAAAGAAACAGAGAATAATTTAGAAAATTTCTATAAAAAATATAATCTTAGTAACATAGTGCCTCCTAACTTCATTCCTATTGGAATAGACCCTGCAGATAGCCTTATATGCCTTTCTATCGATGGGAAGGACCAAGGAAAAGTTTATTTCTGTGATATGGACTATTTTGAAGAGGACAACGAGTTAAAGCAAGAATTCATTAGATTAATATCTCCAAGTTTTAAAGAGTTTGTAAATTCTTTATTCAAACCTGTTTAGCCTCAAAATTCAACAAGCCCCCAATGTGGAAGTAGGATACTCTAACGTCCGAAAACCGCTTTAGGGGCTGTTTTCGTATGGTTAGTTTAAAAAAAGGTTATTCAGAAGCCAAGCTGGGAATACCTTTGCTTGTTTATAAAGCGAATGACCAGTCGTTTACTGCGATAGTCGTCAGCGAATATACTGTCTCAGAGCCGTCAAAATTGTATTTTGTCATACCCAAGGTCCGGCAATTTACCATGATAGAAAATATAATCAAAGCTCTTTATGATTTAGAAGAGCAGTTAAGAGCTTTGAGAAATACTAAATACATCATATTCTTTTAAATAAAAATTTACATATGTCCAAAAGTAGGAATAAAGTCACTGAGACTATAGGCACTCGTTTGATGAATTTAAACTTCCTTTATTTGCGAAAAATCGACATTTATTTTGACAGAGGTACATGTGTTGGAGGGAGTTATTAGTAAATGGAGTTGCCGTATCAACGAACTAGGCCCCGTGAATCGGCTGTTTTTTGTTTAATTTACTACAATAAAACCATTAAACGACCGTATCCTTTTGATATACAATTTCATCTATCTCAATGAAACACTCAAACTCAAATGGACTGAGCAAAGGGGGGCCAAAATATGGCCTTTGTGATATCCGAACGGAAGAAAAATGAATCTTCCCACACTAAGGGGAATGAACTATTCCAAAAAGTACTTCCTGCGTTGTACCGCTACTGTCTTTCGTTGACAGGCTCGATATGGGATGCCGAGGATTTGGTGCAGGCGACTTTCCTGCATGTGCTGCAATCTGAGAAAAAACTGCATGAACTGGAAAATGGCGAGGCTTATTTAATCCGTTCCGCACGTAATCGATGGATTGATGATATTCGCAGGAAAAATGCTCAAAAGCGCCTGCCTGCGTCTGGTGAAAGAGACTTTATCCTAAAGTATGATGAGCCTTCACCTTGTTATGAAGAAAATTACACACCAGATTTGGAACTGGCGCTTCGATATTTAATGACACATGTATCACCATGGCAGCGGACCATCTTGGTGCTGCGGGATGTATGGGGATATACGGCGTCGGAAACGGCAGAGATGCTGGATACGACGGAGGGCGCAGTAAAAGCGGCCTTAAGCCGGGCCCGCGTTTTGCTTGCCCAGAAGCACAAAGAGGGAAATGGGCTGGAGTCTGTAACCCTACCTGAGCATGAAGAGGAGCGGGAATGGCTTAAAGCTTATTTGGCGGCCTTTCGTGCAGGAGACGCACAACGCTGGATTACGCTTGGCTTGAACGATATGGCTGAGCCAATAGCAGTTGCCGGATCAGTGCTGTATCAGAGCTTTTATTCTTCCGGCGCTCAAATGAACTCTAATCCTTTCCATGGTATGCAGGCTAGGATGGCCGCTTAACAAGAGGGGATTTTTGGAAAATGAGTACCATTCCTTATGTAATTGAGCAAACGAGCCGCGGAGAGCGAAGCTATGATATTTATTCGCGGATATTAAAGGAAGATTTGGTACGATTTTGCTAACCGGAGGTACAAAGGGCAAGCGGATGGCGCTGCCCAACAGTGAAATTATGATTCACCAGCCGCTGGGCAGAGCCAAGGGCCAAGCTTCGGATGTGCTGATTTACGCCGCGCGTCTGATCAAGAGCCGGAAACAGTTGAACCGTATTTTGGCAGATCATACTGGGCAACCGCTGGAGCGTGAGGAAAAAGATACTGACAGAGATCACTTCCTTACGGCTGAGGAAGCGGTAGCATATGGCTTGGTGGATCAAATCGTTACTCGCATCTAGCTTTTATTGAAAATTTTATGTAATTCCTCGCTAATTCTGAAAAAATTCAAGGTTTGTTCATTGCAATTGATGAGTAATAGGTTTATAATTTCAAACGGATTCAAAGGGCTTATCCCGGAATCCATGGGAATTCATCCCATCTGAGCCTGCGTATGCATGCTTAAATAAGAATTAAGCGAGGGATTTACAATGAAAACCTGCTGCACTATCCAGGTAGACGAAGACAGTTTAGTTATTGATTTGCCAGAAGAAGGAACCACGCTGGATTCCCTGCTCGGTGATATTGAGAGCTGTGGAGGAAGTGAAGAGCCTTGGCTGCAACTGATCGACAAGGTAATGGGCAACTCATCTGAGACTATACTGACGGGTCAAGTGACGGATGGCGGCGATACGAAGGAAGATCAGACGACCAAAGAACCTCAGGCAACCGCTCAGGGGTAATAGGCAGATCATACGTTAATACGATTTTTTAACACGATACGATTCACATACATGATCATGTATAAGACTGCTATACCGGGCCGAAGGGCGTCGGGAAGCAGTCTTTTTTTAGCATGATGGAACATTATAAATCCTCTATATATTCGCTAAAATTCGTCAAATTTTGCAGTCCGCAGATGAGTCTTTTGTCCCTCCTGCTCTCCGCAATAGCAAACGTAATGGCAAACATCCCGAAACCGTGACTTCCTGTTCATTTTCTACCATAAAGTCGAAATATAACATGGAACTAACTATAATAGTAGTAACATCCATATACAGGTAAGTGACACCTAATGTTGGACCTGATCCTCTTGCTGTATAAAGGAGGGGAGCAAAAAGGCGGAGAACAACGTACTGATAAGCTTATCCACTTTATTAAAAGGAAGGAATGTGTAAATGATGAATGGGCAATGGGTCCTGCCAAGGATCGCAAAAAGAGTAGCGGTGATGTTAACGGCGGTATTACTGTTGACGTTAACGAACGGATTTAACTGGAATGAGCAGACCGCAGAGGCTGCCGGGACAACTCCTGTGGAGCGTTACGGACAACTTTCAGTGAAGAATGGTAAGCTGGTGGATAAAACCGGGAAGCCTGTGCAGCTCAAAGGGATCAGCTCTCATGGTGTCCAATGGTTTGGGGATCTGGTGAATGAGGACTCGATGAAATGGCTGCGGGACGACTGGGGCATTTCCGTGTTCCGGGTTGCGCTATACACGGAGGAAGACGGTTATATTGCCAATCCTTCATTAAAAAATAAAGTGAAGGAAGCCATTGAAGCAGCACAGAAACTGGGTCTGTACGTCATTATCGACTGGCATATTCTCTCGGATGGTGATCCGAACATTCATAAAAATCAAGCCAAGGCTTTCTTTAATGAATTTTCAACTCAGTACGGGAATTTACCAAACGTGATCTACGAGCTTGCCAACGAACCGAACGGAAACGTGAACTGGAACAACCAAATCCGTCCTTATGCGTTGGAGGTATCTCAGGTCATTCGGGCCAAAGACCCGGACAATATTATTATTGCGGGTACAGGCATGTGGAGCCAGGATGTACACGATGCAGCAGATAACCCACTTCCAGACAAAAATACGCTGTACACCGTGCATTTCTATGCGGGTACGCACGGACAATACCTGCGGGATCGCGTCGATTACGCGCTGAACAAGGGCGTGGGTATATTTGCTACGGAATGGGGAACCAGTGATGCTTCGGGTAACGGGGGGCCGTTCCTGAATGAGTCTAAGGTATGGACAGATTTCCTGGCTAGTCGTGGAATCAGTTGGGCAAACTGGTCGTTGGCTGATAAAAATGAAACCTCTGCTGCGCTTTTACTTGGCGCTAACCGTAAAGGAGGATGGCCTGATTCACAATTGTCGGCTTCTGGTAAATTCGTAAAACAAGCCATTCTGGAAGGCTCCAACAACAATACTGGAGGCGGCAACAGCGGTGGTGACAGTGGCGAAGATGGAAACAATGGTGGGGATAACGGTGGTGGAGACAACGGCGGCGATAACGGCAACGGAGGAAGCACACCAGGCGGAGACGATCAAGGGGTTGTGCTTCAATATCGCACCGGAGACACGAATACCAAGGATAACGCAATCCGTCCTGAATTTAATATCAAAAACACAGGGAAAACAGCTGTCAAGCTGAGTGATTTGAAAATTCGCTACTATTACACAGATGAAAGCAAACAGGGTCAGCAATTTTTTGTAGACTGGGCCAAGGTTGGAAATGAAAAGGTAAAAGCGACTTTTGTAACATTGCCAGAGCCGAAGGCCAAGGCTGATAAATATGTGGAAATTTCATTTCATGATGGAGCAGGTACTATTCAGCCCGGCGGGGAAAGCGGAGAAATTCAACCCCGTATCCATGCTGCGAACTGGAGCAATTTTGATGAAACCAACGATTATTCATATGGTGCTAATCAAACGGCCTTCGCAAACTGGGATCGTGCAACCGTTTATCAACAGGGCAAGCTGGTATGGGGTATAGAGCCTTAAGAAAGAGTGATTATACCCGGAATGAGTAAATAACATAGGACTTTTGGGTCCGGACTTTTCGAAATTTGGAGTATATAATATGAGCCTTTGGTATATGGGTGCTGGAACTTTAGGAGGGCACATGCGGCCCTTTAGTTCCGGTATATATACTACTAAAGTACCATATGGTATTCGACTTTCGTGGTGCTTGAACTACTTCCATAGCACAGAGGGTTTGGTCCTAATGGACCGTTCCTCAACAAAGAACCCCCGCTTTTTGCCATTACAGGCATGCGGGGGTTTTGTGTTCCCAAAGCTTAGCAGCTCCAGGTTGAGCCATGTTTAAGCCAAATCAAAAGCTTTGGCAAGCAGACGATAGGACTGAACACGCTTATCAAAGTCATGAATGGAGGAAACAACCAGCAGCTCATCGGTACGATACTGTTCAGCCAAGCGTAGCAATTGCTCCTTACACTGATCGGGTGTACCGACAACGCGCCATGATGCGGACTGACGCAGTTGTTCACGATCAAACTCCGTGTACGGATAGGATAGCGCTGTTTTCACCGATGGCAGTGAAGTCATTTCTTTGCCTTGCATGAGCAACAGGAAAAACAAGCTGGCGCTGGAAGCCAACTGTTCGGCTTCTTCTGTAGTTTCAGCGCATGATACAGTAACTGCCGCCATGGAGCGGGGTTTATCCCCAAGAATGGAAGGCTGGTACTGATCGTGGTAACGTGCGGTAGCTTCCACCCCACCCGGTGTGCCGAAAAATTGGGCAAAAGCATAGGATGCACCCATCATCGCGGCTAATCTTGCGCTTTCTCCACTGGAACCGAGCAGCCACAGCTCAGGAATAGTCGAAATCGTCGGTGCCGCATGAAGCCCGGCAAACCGATGGTCGGCAGGCACAGAATCATGGAAATAATCAATTAAATCGAGAATCTGTTGTGGATATTGCTCGACGGATTGGTACTTACCTTCCTGCAAGGCACGTGTAGCCAGCGGCAAACCGCCGGGAGCACGTCCCAGACCCAGATCAATTCGACCTGGATGAAGCGCCTCCAGCAGCCGGAAATTCTCAGCGACTTTATATGCGCTGTAGTGGGGCAGCATAATGCCGCCTGAGCCGACGCGAATACGTGTTGTATTCGCAGCCAAATGTGCGATCAGCACTTCAGGGCTGGAGTGTGCAAGCATTTTGGAAGCATGATGCTCAGACACCCAATAACGGCTATACCCCAGCTTGTCGGCTTCACGCGCTAACGCAGTTGTATGGGATAAGGCATCCTGAGCAGTACCGCCTTCAGGAATATGAGACTGGTCCAGTATACCCAGTTTAAGCATTTTGCAATCACCTCTTACACAACTGTATCAGACACAACTCATTTGGTCAAAACTTGAAATTGGATGGTTTGGTGTTAAAGTTGAATCGGTTGGAGTTTAGGAATCTTTTCGTTATAATGAAGGAAGTGTAGGATGAGAGAACATCCTTGCTTTTGGAAAGGGGAACGAACGTGTGTTAAGAACACCTTTGGGGCGTGTCCGGCTCATGCTCTGGATTCAAGGTATAGCGTATTTGGCGATATTATTCACCCATCAGCCGCTGCAAGCTGCGGGCATGACCCAGACGGTCATGGTGATCGGTAACATATACCGGATCAGCTTTCTGCTGCTCCTTGTCGCTTTGATCTATGGTAAAACAGCGCTGAATTGGTCCCTCCGGCGGCCTTTATTCATTATATTTGCATCCTTCATTCCTTTTGGCCTGATCATTATGGATTGGGTGTGGGTGAGAAAATGGACAGGGGATTCGGCAGCAGAACAGCGAGCCGCATCGTAATATTTTAGTATAGGTCGAGTGTGATTTCGAGGATTTGCTCCTTAAACCCCACAAGCGGGACTAGCCCTGGTGCAGTAGAGAAGAGAGCATTGCGCAGTTTGACGCGTGGTGTTCTTTTTTTGTGCACCGGAAGCTAATTTAATTGAATGCGTTCATTAAAAATTCAGCAGTTTTACGTCTTTGAAAGCCTTCCACCCAATGTCCCGTAAATGGATAAACTTCAATCGTTTTAGGTGATTCAATGCGATTATAAGCAGCAAAAATCGTCTCTGGCATGCAAACAGTATCCTTAAGTCCGACTGATACCATCACTGGAATACGAATGCGATGAGCAAGATTCATGACGTCAAAATAACTTAATGTATGTAGTACCTGCTCCAAATGCTCCGGGAATCGGTTTGCGAATTCGGCAGCTTCCGTCAGCGAACTGGTAGAATTCATCATACCAAAATCCATATGGCACATATTGGGAATGTCAGCTACCGTAACAGCAGCTTTATCACTGAGAGCACCCACCATTAGTGCAAGCCCGCCACCCTGGCTGGCCCCAGAGATTGCAATTTTGCTCGCATCCACATCCGGCTGCTCCGCCACCCAATCCACCGCTCTGAGGGCATCCGTCGTTATCGTTTTGTAGTAGCAAGTATCTTTATCCAAAATCCCTTTTGTTACCCAGCCTTTAACCGTACCATGAGGATCGTCCAAACGGTCTCCTGTTTCACCACCCTGACCACGTACATCTACGGCAAATACAGCAAAGCCAAGCATCAGCCAGGACGAGTAATCCTCAGGATAGCCCTTGCCCCCTGTGTAGCCATGGAAAAGGACAATACACGGCAGCTTTTGATTTCCGGCAAATTGGGGACGTATATACCATGCATGCAGCGGCGTATCATCCACACCTTCAAAGGTAACCCGTGAGGCATGAATATGAGGATACGGCGTTTCCACTGGTGTTTTGAACGCGCGCACGGGCTTAGCCTGTACATCTTCCAGTGTTTTGTCCCAGAACAGCTTGATATCCTTAGGGGCGGTAAGATCCGGCTGATACTGCTTCAATTCGGCAATTCTTTTGTCAATGATATTCATAGTAAAAAAATCCTCCTTCATATAGAACGAGTATCTACTCAAGCTTTCCCCGGTAAAGTAGACTCTTCCAGCACTCTTAGCCGCTCAAATGCTTCTTCGTTTGTGCTTCCGCACGTATTTTCATCAGCATGAAATCCACTGCATACTGCTGGACGCTCAGGTTTGCCAAACATCGGCAGCGGTAATCCGTAGTGAGCTGAGGGCAAGGGACACCAGCCGGTTTTCCATCGGGCATGTCGGGAATAGGGGATGAAATCGTAATAGCAATACAGCACGCGGCACATCCGACACGACACTCCAGTTGGGGTCACTCCTTAACATCTGTTATTTTTGAAATGTATGCATGAAGCGACTTCAATGAAGCCATAATGTGAGAATGGCACAAAAAAAGCAGGAACACAAGGATAACTGTATTTTATACACACTTTGCACACAAGGGTTATAAATAGGGAGGTAGGCACGTAGGATGGTATCAAGCTCCTAAGTCATTGTTCTGTTCATTAGGTAATATTAACCATTTATGCTCGGTGTGTTCAAAAGGAGTTCGAGTGGTTAATAATAGAACACAACGATAAAAAACTTAAACGAGGTGAAGTAAAATGAGTTGGTTATGGGCATTGATTGTTGGAGGTATTATTGGTTGGTTGGCAGGAATTATCGCAGGTCGTGATGTTCCGGGTGGCGTGATTGGTAACATCATCGCTGGTTTTATCGGTGGATGGTTGGGAAGCTTGATTCTGGGGAACTGGGGTCCTGAAATCGGATCGTTCTACATTGTACCTGCATTAATTGGTGCGATTGTGCTGGTTGTTATCGTAAGCTTGATCTTCCGTTCCGTTGGACGGAGCAGAGGCTAACGCATAAAAGATCGATTCCACTAGCCCTTATAGGGAATAAGGCTACAAAATGAAAAGAAGCTGCTTCTCGCAAGGTTCGCAAATGAACCTGCAGGAGCAGCTTTTTTTATTGAAACCGCCTGATATGAGGCACACATAAAACGCCCAACACGATACACATGCCAACGGTTGAAAACAGACCGATAGTGAAAATGCCGCCAAGCTTGTCCGCCATCGCACCCACAGCCAGATAGCCTACAGGCAGCAGGGCAAAAGAAAACATCAGATCCAGACTGGCTACACGGCCAAAGGATTCAGCGGGCACCATTTCCTGAAGGCTTGTTTCCCAAATGATAGCAAATATCATAATGCCGAACCCTTCAAGCATCATGCTCATAATCAGTCCCGGCATCCAGGTGACTACAGACAACAATAATAAAGCAAGCCCGCTGACAAAAGCCCCGAGGTAAGCGAGCAGGCCGCGATGCTTCCAGTGCTTGCGCGACCCGTATACAAAGGCACCCAGCATAGCTCCAACGCCGCTACTTGCCATCGCAACGCCATACACGACTGAACTGTAGCTATGATGAACCTTGAACAGCCACGGAATGAGTACCGCAATAATACCGGAGTAACAAATATTAATGAAGGAAAAAGCCAGAATCGTAATCCACAGCCACGGATGACTTTTAAGAATCGTAAAGCCCGCAATAAAATCTTTGAGAAAATGCTGTCCTTCCTGATCTTGCTGTTCTGCATTTGCCTGCCGTTTACCGATGAGCGAGGCCAAATGACTGCTCAGCATCCAGAAGCAGGCAAAAGATATCAGATAGGCGATAGAATCCAGCCCAAAGCCGACTCCTGCTGAAGTAAAGGATACAATGAAGCCGCCCAGTGGAGGGCCGAGCAGACGGACGGCTTGAATACTAATCTGACTGAGCGCGTTAGCCGCATTGCGAATATCCGGCGTAAACACCTGTGCGCGCAAGGCAGAATAAGCCGGATTAAAGATCCCGTCCATCAATCCGTATAAGGCAAGGCCAACGAACAGATACGGCAGTTTCATACCGTCGGTAAACATCAGCACCGCCGCAGCGAACATGAGTACGAAGCGAGCAATGTTCGTGAACAGAAGCAGACGGATTCGGTCGATCCGATCCACGATCATCCCGGCAAAGGGCAGGATAAGCACGTTAGGCAGCATATAGACAGTCATCGCCAGCCCCATGATTGTAGTCGAGCCGGTCAGGGAATAGATAACCAGTGGCAAAATGACGGTGGTGACCGAGGTTCCCAGCATAGCGATCCAATGTCCAAGCCACAGTAGAGTGAACGCTTTGGATTGCCTTAAAGGCGAAGTGAAGGTGGCCCAAGCTGAACGTCTTCCTTCGGGTGAAGCAGAGGATAGGGTTGAATTTTGGGTTTCCATAATGCCTTCCTTTCATTCGAAGACGAGGTAAATATTACTAATCTTCATATAGAAATCTATTATACGAGACCTCTGACATAAAGGTACAGAAAAAAGTTACTGTGAGGATAGATACAATGAATAGTCTGTCTATGAATGAGTCAACCTAGGATAACTTTGAGCCCAGAAATGCTATAGCTCACCTTTTGCATAGGGATTATTGGATAAAAGCATTGACGTGTAAAAATGAATGATGTACTATTCAATGAGCCAGCTACGTGCTGGGTTATCAAGAAAAAGGAAAAGAGTGTGGTTAACATGAAAAAATTTAGATTTTTACCAGTCGTACTGATCGTAATGGCTTTGCTGGTTTCGGCCTGCGGCAACAACGACAAAGGTGCTAATTCAAATAATGCTTCTACCGGGGATGCCGGGTCTAATAATGGAAAAGCAGATACAACCGCCACAGCTACTTTGGAATCTGTAAAAGCGAGCGGTAAGCTGCGAATCGGTACGGAAGGTACCTATGCTCCATTTACCTACCATGATGCTGCTGGTAAGCTGACAGGCTTCGACGTCGATATTGCAACTGAAGTAAGTAAGCGTCTGGGCGTACAGCCGGAGTTTATCGAGACGCAATGGGATGGTATATTCGCGGGATTGAACTCCAAACGGTTTGACACGGTGTTCAATGAAGTGTCCATTACAGATGAACGCAAGCAAAAATACGATTTCTCCGATCCGTACATTGTCTCCAAGGCAGTGCTGATCGTGAGCGAAGATAATAATGACATCAAAAAGTTTGCTGATCTGAAAGGTAAAAAGGCCGGGCAATCCCTGACCAGCAACCTGACTCAAATTGCGAAGAGCAATGGCGCGGAAATTGTGGCAACGGATGGATTCAATCAGGCGATTGATCTCCTTACATCCAAACGAGTGGATGCGACCGTCAATGATGGTTTGTCCTATCTTGATTTGAAAAAGCAAAAGCCTGACGCTCCCATCAAAAAGGTAGATGAATCTCTAGATGCTTCACACAGCGCGGCTGTTTTTAATAAAGGTAGCGAAGACTTGATCAAGGAAGTCAACAAAGCGCTGGCTGACATGAAGGCTGACGGTACGTACCTGAAAATTTCCGAGAAATATTTTGGAGCCGACGTATCCAAATAACACACGAATAACCGGAGTCTCGCCAACTCGAACCGGGTTTTCGTAAACTTATCTTTTTAAAGGATGTCTGCACAATGGATGATCGCCAGATACAAATTATTATCGATTCATTACTGCCTCTGCTGAAAGCAGGGGTTTCTTTCACGATTCCGCTCACACTCATCTCTTTTGCTCTGGGCTTGATACTGGCGCTGGTTACGGCGTTGGCTCGATTGTCCAAATGGAGAATACTCAAGCTGATTTCCGGCTTCTATGTGTGGGTGATTCGGGGAACACCGTTGCTGGTGCAATTGTATATTATTTTCTACGGCTTGCCTTCGGTTGGCATTACGCTGGACCCTTTCATTGCTTCAGTGATCGGCTTTACGCTCAGCGTGGGGGCTTATGGCTCCGAAATTATGCGTGCGGCTATCATATCCATTCAGGAAGGTCAATGGGAGGCTGGCTACTCTTTGGGGATGACGCGCTGGCAAGTGCTGCGACGTATCGTGCTTCCGCAAGCAGCCCGTGTGTCCGTACCGCCGTTAGCGAATTCTTTCATCAGTTTGGTGAAGGATACTTCGCTGGCTGCGACCATCACCTATGTGGAAATGTTCAGAACAGCTAACCAGATTGTAGCCACCACGTATGAACCGTTATTGGTGTATACCGAGGCGGGGGTTATTTATCTGCTGTTTAGCACCGTATTGACCGTGCTGCAAAATTACCTGGAGAAGCGGTTGAGCCGTTTTTCCGTCAGATAAAGGAGATTGTACCAGTGATCCAAATTCGGAATATACACAAATCGTTCGGCTCGCTGGAAGTGCTGAAGGGTGTTAATGTGACGTTGGACAAAGGGAAGGTGCTGGTGATCATCGGCCCGTCCGGTTCCGGTAAAACAACGCTTTTGCGCTGTCTGAATTTGCTGGAGGTTCCTGATCAGGGCGAAATTCAGGTGGGGGATATTGCACTGAATTTTGCCAAAGGAACGAAGCTGCGGCAGGAAAGCATCTTGGCGCTGCGCAAGCGGACGGGTATGGTGTTTCAATCCTACAACCTGTTCCCGCATATGACAGCAGTTCAAAACGTAATGGAGGGCCAAGTCACCGTTCAAAAGAAAAACAAGGACGAGGCACGCAAACGCGCACTGGAGTTGCTTAAAAAGGTGGGACTGGCGGACAAAGCGGAATCCTATCCCCATCAGTTGTCGGGCGGACAGCAGCAACGCGTCGGTATTGCCCGGGCAATGGCGGTCGAGCCTGAGGTGCTATTGTTCGACGAGCCGACCTCCGCGCTTGATCCCGAGCTGGTAGGCGAGGTGCTCAAGGTCATGAAGCAACTGGCTGCCGAAGGCATGACCATGGTCATTGTCACCCATGAAATGAAGTTTGCCGCCGAGGTCGCAGACCATGTGATTTTGATGGATCAGGGTGTGATCGTGGAGCAGGGTTCACCTCATGCGGTGCTTGAACGCCCGACCAGTCCACGAGCTATTCAGTTTTTAAATCGATTGAGTGGGGAAGCGGAATAAAAACGAAGCTGGAAAAAAGAAGAACCTCTAAATGCGCCATTATGGGCATCAGAGGTTCTTCCTTTTTATGATGATTTAGAAGAATCCAACGCGTCCTTCGGCCACATTTTTTAACCAGTCCTGCTTACGGCTCTTATCAAGCTCGCCTCTCATACCTTTAATAATCAGCTCAATATCTGTTTTTCCACTCTCATGCCATTCCAGTGCAGTGCTGACATACAGCTCTCCGAGCTGGGCCAGGGAGAAGCCGTCAGTCATCGCTGCCGCCTTCTGTGTACCTGTCTCTCCTGCAAAAACAAGGAAGTTGCGCAGCTTGAGATACGCTAATCGTAGCGCTTCGTCAGGCAAACTGATTTCATAGGCGCGATCGAAACGACCTGCCCGGTTCATCAGACCCGGGTCAATTTTTTCAGGATAATTGGTCGTTCCGATCAGGAAGATGCCCTCCTTGGAAGTAGCACCATCAAGCGTATTCAGGAAAAAGGAACGAACCTCCTGCGGCATGGAATCAATATCTTCAATGACCAGTACCATCGGAGCCAGGCGGGTAGCCGCCTCGAACACCTCTTTGACCGATTCACTGGTTGTATACTCCGTAATTTGCCAGTAGGCGGCCGGACCCGGTACGCTGCTCGCAATAGATTTAACAAGCGTCGTTTTCCCGTTGCCCGGATGACCGTACAGCAGAATACCGCGTTTGTAAGGAATATTATAAGTCTGATAGAAGGTACGATCTGCTTCAAAAAACTGATCGAGTGAACGGAAAATATCCCGCTTGATTTCCGCTTTCAAAATAACGTCATCCCGCGTAATGGCACGGGTAATCGGCTCCGCCTGCCGGGATAATCCGCGGCTTGTGTCCGTAAAGACGGTGACCCGCTTCATGTTCTGCTTGCGTTCACGTCCGCGTACCCCCGCGAGGAAGCCTTGCAGTTCCTGATCGCCTGTCGCAAATACGTAATCTTCATTATATACGCCATTTTCACGGAAAAAGGGAACCCGCGCCAGCGCGATGCCCCACTTGGGATAGGCGAATACATTATTACGCATCGACAGGTGCACGCCGTACTCTGGAGTCGGCCCTTCATCGTCATATTGGATGGTGCGTTCCTCCAGGCGATCAAAGACCCGTGCCACATGCTCCAGATCCAGGCTGCCTGAACGAATGTCCTCCTCCAGCAAGTCCCAATACTCAATATTGGGATCGTCGCTGGCATACAGCTCATATTTTACGCCATAGCGGTTATATAGGGCTTCACTGATGCCGTCGATCAGACGGGCATAAGCGGCATAGCCAGTAATACGCCCATCCGTACGTTCATCAAATTTATAAATAGCCGGTGTATCTATACTCAAATTATTTGGCTCCTTTCAGGGCGGCCAGCGGCTTACATTTGGCTACAACGGCTGCGAGTCCTGCCCCGGTGACACTTTCAATAATATCATCTACATTTTTGTAGGCTTGGGGAGATTCGTCGAGAATGCTTTCCAGCGATGACTGATTGACCACAATCTCGTCGTCTGTCCCTACACCAAGTGCTCCGGCAAAATCGTCCACACTGACGAGCCGTTTGGTCGCAGAGCGTGAACGGATACGGCCCGCTCCATGGCAAATGGAGTGGAAGTTACCCTGCCCGCCCGGCAGACCGACCATAATATAGGAGGACGTCCCCATAGAGCCGGGAATCAAGGCCGGATGTCCTGTTTCCCGGTAAGGTTTTGGATTGTCGGGATGTCCGGCTGGAAGGGCGCGGGTAGCCCCTTTACGATGCACAAACACGTTACCGTGATCCGGGTGGGATTCCTCCCAACCATAATTGTGCATCAGATCGTACAAGGTGCGCAACTCGCACTTTGTACCAAAGACATCACGGAAGGCTTCACGCACGGAAAAAGCGATCAAATGTCGGTTCACTACCGCATAGTTCAGCGCCGAGTACATCATATTGATGTAATGTGCAGCTTCGGGATGCTCCAGGGGGGCAAATACCAACCTTGGATCAGAAGTTCCAAGCCCAAGGCGACCCATTGCTTTGGCAATGGCAGACGAGCTGGTTTGGCTGACGGCTCCACCCCAGGCACGTGATCCGGAGTGGACCATAACGGCAACCTGACCGTCGAACATCCCCCAGGCTTCGGCGATTTCACGGTTGTGCTCCGCAATTTCAATCGCCTGAATTTCAACGAAATGATTGCCTCCACCCAGCGTGCCGAGCTGTCGGTGAGCCCGGTGCCACGTGCGATCTTCGACAAGATTGAGTACCTCCTCATCAAATGAGAACTTACTGTGTTCTACATGGGTGAGTGAGGTTGATTTTTTAGGCGTGTAGCTGTCCGGAATATATTTATTAGGTAATCCATGCAGACCCTTACGTACAATATGCTCCAGCCGGATATCTGAATAATGTCCGCGCTGGTGGGCTTCCATCGGCAAATATTTATCAATGGTCTTGACCAGCTTGCGGCGCAGCTTGGTTTCCTTCAAGGCATCCTTGTGCAAATTTGTCAGGTGTACGCGCATGCCGCAGCCGATATCGCTGCCAACGATGGAGGGAGATACATAGCCGTCCTCCATTCCCCATACCGCTGTCGTGCCGATGCAGGTTCCGACGCCTACATGCACATCCGGAGTATAGCCCATATAGCGGATACCGGGAATTTGTAAATTGTTATTAGCCATCTCGAACACCTTGTAATCCAGCGAGGAGAAAAGCTGCTGAGAAGCATATACGGTCAAATCGCCAGCCGGAAGCTTCATAAGATGGCTGTAAGGTCCCTTTTCTAAGAACGAGTCTGTTGTGTGCTGTATATTCATATGGTTGGATAGTTCCCTTCTTCATGTAAATGAGGATTTTGTAAAATCCTGAAATCTAAAATTACATACAAATTAAGCTTTAAAAAAGAAAATAAAAAAAAGCCGCAGACTTGTCGTCTACGGCTTCCTGCACCGAAAGTGTCATTACACGTCATGATCTATACATCATTAATACGTAAAATAACCTGTTCTTCCAATAGCATTTAGATACAATTAAGCCTGGTTAATCACGCCGTCAGACAGCGCGATGTCACCCATCATGTCGCCCGAACGGGGCCGATGAGACGAGAATTCAAATATGTGGTTTTGTCATGCTGCCTGTCTGTCACCATCATGTAAAGCTCAGTCATGTCTGTTGGCCCCCTTTTCTTAAAGTTAATTGCAATGTTAATGGAAACCTGTGGAAGCTGTCAACCCCATAAAGAGGAAGTATGGAAAGATGTGACTTTAATCATAGTGAAGTGTGAGCTATATCATAGTTCCAATGGCCCAAATCTGTTACTGTCTAAATATTCAAATATTCAGAGATTGTTGATGGTTTACAGGACAATTTTTGTGAGGGGGACGGAGCAAGCATGGAAGGAGATCTCCAGAAGTTTAAGGCCGACTTTTTCAAAGCATTGGCTCACCCTCTGCGCATCCGCATTCTGGAGGTGTTGAGTGAAGGGGAGCGGAACGTAAATGAGCTACAGACTGCGCTCGGCTCCGAAGGCTCTGCTGTATCGCAGCAATTGGCCGTGTTGCGAGCCAAAAATTTGGTGAGCAGCATCAAGGAAGGCACGACGGTCGTTTACTCGTTGCGGGACCCGCTCTTGACGGAACTGCTTGCGGTGGCGCGGCAAATTTTTGACAATCATCTGGTCGAAGCGATCTCGTTGCTGGAGGGTATACGGAACGAGAAGTAATGCTACTACAGAAAAGAAGGGTTACAGAGGATGAAGTGGATGGGAAGGTTTGAGGGATATAATGCAGGAGCTTTGCGAAAGGACCTGATATCCGGAAGTATCGTGGCAATTGTGGCCATTCCGCTCGGTATGGCGTTTGCCATTGCATCAGGAGTAAAGCCGGAATACGGGCTGTATACGACCATTGTGGCAGGAGTTTTGGTTTCACTGTTAGGAGGGTCCAAATTTCAGATTGGCGGACCTACGGGCGCTTTTATCCCGATTTTGCTGGCTATTGTCATGCAGTACGGTTATGAGAATTTGCTTATAGCCGGTTTTATGGCGGGGATTATACTCATCTTAATGGGCGTGCTGAGGCTAGGCGCGTTAATTAAGTTCATCCCCAAGCCAGTAACGATTGGATTTACGGCGGGCATTGCCGTGACGATTTTCAGCGGTCAGATTGCTAACTTTCTCGGCTTGCGCGGAGTAGAGCGGCATGAAACGTTTCTGCCCTCTATGGCAGAGCTGATCCATCGCCTGCCTTCACTGAATGTGTACAGTATTCTGACGGCGTCTATCTGTCTTGCCGCCCTCATTCTGGTGCCTAAAAAATGGCCCAAGGTACCCGGTTCACTCGTGGGCCTGCTCTTATCCACGCTGGTGGCAGTCTGGCTTTTTCCAGGTCAGGTGGCAACGATCGGCTCCGCATACGGCGCAATTCCGGCATCTCTGCCTGAGCTGCATGTTCCAGGCGTGACCTGGGACCTAATTGTGAAGCTGCTGCCGCCCGCACTTGTTATCGCAATGCTGGGCGCTATCGAATCACTGCTTTCGGCGGTGGTTGCGGACGGCATGACGGGAGCCCGGCATAACAGCAATCGTGAGCTGGTTGGACAGGGTATTGCCAACTTGCTCTCACCGCTATTTGGCGGCATTCCTGCGACGGGGGCGATTGCGCGCACAGCCACAAATATCCGCAGTGGTGCCGTGTCTCCCATGTCGGGTATTGTACACGGCTTGGTTGTACTGCTTATTCTGGTGGTTTTTGCCCCGTATGCATCCAATATTCCGCTGGCGAGTATGGCTCCGGTGTTGATGGTGGTCGCCTGGAATATGAGCGAGCGTAAACATTTTGCACACATCCTCAAGACACGTACAGCCGACTCTATCGTACTGGTTGTCACCTTTTTGCTGACGGTATTTACGACGCTGACCACGGCTGTTGAAGTAGGTCTGATTCTGGCGGTCGTGATGTTCGTCAAGCGTATGAGCAGTACACTTTCAGTGGATAAGGTGTTACCCGATCCTTCTGTCAAGCATGAAAAAGTCGGCGCGCATATGGTTACAGAGCAGCATGATTGCCCACAGGTGGCGATTTATAGTGTGGAAGGCCCTCTATTTTTTGGTGCCGCTTCGGCATTGGAAAATTCGGGGATGGGAGGTCAGGCTAACCGCCAGCAAGGGATTTTGCTGCTACGTATGGGTAAGGTTCCCTTTATGGATATGACAGGAGAATCTAACTTTACCACATTGATTCAGAAATATCGGAAATCCGGTGGAACGGTGCTTGTTTCCGGCCTTCAGCCGCAGCCTCTGGCATTACTTCACAAAACCGGATGCTACGACATGATCGGACATGATCATTTTTTCGAGCATACTGGAGAAGCCCTCACGGCAGCCATAACACTGGTGGATCGGGATACATGTCGTGGGTGCAGCCAAATGGCTTTTCGGGAATGTGCTGCTCTATGCGGCAGATCGAAAGCACTATCAAAACCATCCATTTCGGATGGAGCTGTTCCGGTTCCCATACCTGTAAACAGCGGCAGATAGCCCTCTCTGAACTCTTCTATTGGAGTGCAGAACGAATGCTGAAAAATCTCTTTTATTTTTACGATTAGCAGTGCGCCCTCAAGATTAGCACCTGCTCGTAAAAACGGAAGAGATTTTTTGTTTTTCTAAGAAAAAGGGAAAAAATTCAAAAAAATGCTTGTATATCTGTTTTTATGACATTATACTAGATTCAAAAGATACCATATGTATCATTCTTTTGTTTTAATTTGGCTTTTAATGCACAGATATTAAACTCCTCGATAACTTCTGGCTTCCTACCCTACTTTTTTCTTCACGTTTTTCTCTTACTTTTTCCAAAGCGATATAAGCTGAATTTTGAAAATTTACATGGGGACGGACATAGTAGGTAGATTGGTGCTGTACAAGTGCCAGCGATGCCTTTGTCCCAACAGTGTACTGTTTCTCTCGGTCCTGCCCTCTTGGTTGTTCACCACAGAATCATGACCTATGGATTCCATGCTAGAATCTATATTTTTGAAGGAGGTGAGGGCCAAAGGCTATTTTGTGAGCTTTTCACGCGGCTGTCGGCAGGTTGTTCTTGAGAACCACAAAACCAAGTAAAGGGAGATGGAAAGTATTGATTAAGTCGGAAAATATCAAAAAGACGCTATCGGCTAGTTTTACTGCTATTCTTGCTTTTTCTCTGATTTCTCCGGTGTACGGAGATGCGAGCACAACCACCGCGGCAGGAGCTTCCACCATTTCCGCAAAGGTTTCAGCCAAGCTGAACCAGCAATTCAGTGACAGCGAGTACGTCACCTATCTGGTTAAATTAAAAGATCAGGTAGATACAGAGTCGGTTGCCAAGCATGCTTTCCAAAAGGCTTCCGCAGACCAGATTTCTCCGGCTGCCGCTAAGCTTTCTGTACGTACAACGGTTGTGAACTCTCTCATTGATACTGCTGAAAAATCTCAACAGCCTGTGGAAGAATACTTAAAGAAGGAAGTCAATAACGGAGGCGTCAAAAAGTACAAGAGCTACTTTATTGTGAACGCACTTGCGGTAACGAGTACCAAGGAGGTACTGGACAATCTCGCCACACTTCCTGAGGTAGACAAAATTTTACCGGATGAAACGCGCGAGCTGCAAAAGGTTGAAATAGATAAGGATGCCCAGCCAGCAGTCGAGGAAGCGACAGCCGAACAAGCTGCTGTAGACACGGCTGTAACGGAAGAGAATGCACAAAAATCCGTGGAGGAATCCGTATATAAGGATGCTGTAACGCCGAGCCGAGCCGAATGGAATATTTCCAAAATTAAAGCACCACAGGTTTGGGCCAAAGGCATTGACGGCAAAGGGGTTGTCGTTGCCAATCTCGATACAGGCGTAGAGTACACTCACCCGGCGCTGAAAAGAAAATGGCGCGGCTTGAATGCTTCCGGTCAAGTCGTGAATCCAGAGCTGAGCTGGTATGATGCGGTTAACGGAGCATCACTGCCAACAGATTCAAATGGACATGGTACACATACGATGGGGACGAGTGTTGGCTCGGACAGTAACGGTACGAATGAAATCGGGGTTGCTCCCGGTGCCAAATGGATTGCCGTACGGGTATTCAACCCGTCAACGACAGACTCCATCCTGCTGGACGGAGGCCAATGGTTGCTGGCTCCAGTAGACAAAAATGGCAAGAAGCATCCTGAGCTTGCGCCGGATGTGGTGAATAACTCTTGGGGTGGCGGACCTGGTCTGGATGAATGGTATCGTCCAGTCACCAAGGCGTGGAGAGCGGCTCAGATTTTCCCTGAGTTCTCCGCAGGCAACACGACACTATCAAATCCGGGCGGTCCTGGATCGGTAGCGAATCCGGCGAACCTGCCGGAAGCCTATGCCACAGGAGCGACTGATGTCAACAACAAGCTGGCCAGCTTCTCGTTGCGCGGTCCTTCTCCATATGGCGAAGTGAAGCCTGAAATATCGGCCCCTGGCGTAAACATCCGTTCCTCTGTTCCTGGCGGAGTTTATGAGGGTGGCTGGAACGGTACATCCATGGCAGGCCCGCATACGGCCGGATTAGCGGCATTGCTGCTCCAGGCCAAGCCATCCTTGACAGTGGATCAACTGGAGGATGTTATTTCGAAAACAGCGACGCCGCTGACAGACAGCCAATATAAAACTTCACCGAATAACGGCTATGGATATGGCCTGATCGACGCGTTGGCTGCGGTCAATTCGGTACTTAACTAGAATGGTCTGATCGTGTTTTAGAAAGACTTCGGGAAATCCCTTGAAGCGGCTCGTCCAGAGATTTGCATACACCTGCTAACCGTGTAATGCAACATTTACGCAGCCGCTATAAAGGGGTTTTCGTACATAGAAAATACAAAAATTATAAATTTCAAGGAAATTGCAAAAAAAATCACTTGTATATCTGTTTTGATAACTTTATACTATCCATAATATATGTTTTTATATCAATTTTTAATATAAAATGTAACGATATAACATGTCGTGTTACAGCGTGTTCTCTCTTCGACATTCTCCTGCTTGTTCTCCTTGGTATCTGCTGAATTTCATCGCTTTCTATTTTTGGATTCGCAAACTCACCTATGTAATAAACTCACCTAAGAAAATTCAAATCGTTTTATACCTGAGCATTTTGCAACAATCCCAAGAGCGATTTCAAATTGTACTTTCGAGCGTTGGGGATCGAATGATGCAAAATGCTGACCTCTATATTCTATGAAGGAGGTGGTTGCCAACCATATCATGTTGTGCAGCCCGTAGATTTAATGTGAAGGCAAGAAGGCATGAGGTCTTACTCTCGTACAGGTTATACCAGAAATATTAAACCTAGTAAAAGGAGTGGAGAAGTAATTGATTAAACCTAAACGATTTAAGAAACCACTATCTATCGGACTATCTTTGCTTATGGCCTTTTCTTTTGTTCAACCCGCTTTGGCGAATAACACCCCGGATGGCTCCAAGCTGGAGTTGAAATCAGCTGCGCACAAGGTAACGACCGCGAAGGTATCCCCTAAACTGACCAAACAGTTTGAGGAGAACAACTATGTAACCTATCTGGTCAAATTAAAAGAACAGGTAGACACGAACAAGGTTTCCAAAAATGCTCTCCAAAAGGCCTCGCTTGAGAAAATAACACCCTCTGCCGCCAAAATGGCTGTCCGCAGCAATGTGATCAGCTCTCTGCGTGAAACCGCTTCAAGAACCCAATACGGGCTTGAAAATTATTTGGATAAACAATCAGAGAGCGGCGGAGTGAAGGAATATAAAAGCTACTTTATTGTCAATGCCCTGGCGGTCACAAGCACCAAGGAGGTGCTGGACCATATTTCGCAGCTGCCAGAGGTAGACAAAATTTTGCCGAACGAAACACGTTATCTGCAAAAGGTGACAGTTGACAAGCAGGCAGAGGGAACAGCCGCCAAAACTGCTGAAACAGCGACAGCAGACACGGCAAAATCTGCAACGGCAGAGAAAGCGGTAGGGCTGGAAAAGGACGATAGTAAAACATCGGCGAAGCCAGGCAATGCAGGTAAGAACGCTGTAGACCCATCTACCGTGGAATGGAATATATCACATATTAATGCACCCCAAGTATGGGAACAAGGAATCGACGGAACCGGAATCGTCGTGGCCAATCTCGATACAGGCGTAGACTATACTCATCCGGCCCTGCATCGCAAATGGCGCGGTCTGGACGCGGCAGGCAATGTCGTGAATCCCGAGCTGAGCTGGTACGATCCGCATAGTCATGCGACGTTGCCGGTCGATCAGGAAGCGGATTCCCACGGTACGCATACGATGGGAACGATGGTCGGTTCCGAGGAAAATGGAACGAACCGGGTCGGCGTTGCGCCTGGCGCGAAGTGGATTGCGGTTCGGATTTTTAATCCGGAAACGACGGATGCAATTATACTCGACGGCGGCCAATGGCTGCTTGCGCCAAGAGATGCCCAAGGCAATCTTCATCCCGAGCTTGCACCGGACGTGGTGAACAATTCGTGGGGCGGCGGACCCGGCCTCGATGAATGGTTCCGACCTGTGGTTCAAGCATGGCGGGATGCACAGATATTCCCTGAATTCTCCGCAGGTAATACTTCCCTTTCCAATCCGGGCGGTCCTGGATCGGTAGCGAATCCAGCTAACTATCCGGAATCCTTTGCCACTGGAGCAACTGATCTTAATGACAAACTGGCCAGCTTCTCACTGCTGGGACCGTCGCCTTATGGCGAAGTGAAGCCCGAAGTTTCTGCACCGGGTGTAAATATTCGATCATCCGTTGCTGGCGGTGCTTATAAAGGCGGATATAACGGAACTTCCATGGCGGGCCCTCATGTAGCGGGACTTGCGGCTCTGTTGCTGCAAGCGAATCATTCGCTTACCGTGGATCAACTGGAAGAAATTCTGGAAAATACAGCTACACCACGCACGGATAGCACATATCCGACCTCTCCGAACAATGGCTACGGACATGGTGTCATTAATGCATTGGATGCAGTCGGCTCTGTCGTCCAGGGCTTGGGCTCCGTATCCGGTAAAGTTGTAACAGGTGGAGATGATCTGGAAGCGCCTGTTCTGGAGCATACACCGTCTGCTGCGGCATTCGAGGGCATTGATATACCTCTGACTGCTCATGTAACGGATAATGTCGGCGTGACAGCGGTTGAGGCATTTGCCAGAACAGCGGGTACGTCAAACTATGTATATATTCCGTTGGAACGGACCTCCGGCGACAGCAAAGATGGTACATATCAAGCGTCCATCCCGACTTTCTTGGTGGATAGCGCCGGTCTGGAATACTATATTCGTGTAAATGATTACGGTAATAACGGTTTTGAAACCGAAGTGTACAAGGTTAATGTCTCCAAAGGCGTCAAACCTGGCTACACACAAGACTTTGAAAAAGACATTGCCGGTATTAATATCGGTGGACAGGGCAGTGTTTGGAAATGGGGAACTCCGACAAGCGGCCCTAAAAGCGCACATTCGGGTACAAAGGTCCTCGCGACCAATCTCGAAGGCCAATACCAGACCAATTCCAACAGTTATTTTATGGCTCCTCCAATTGATCTGACCGAAAGCCCGAAAGGGGCACTGGTTAGCTTCAAGCATTGGTACGATCTTGAAAACAATTCTGATTTCGGCAAAGTGTATGTGGCAACCCAAAATAGTCAGAATGCATTTGAGCAGGTATTATCATTTACAGGCACCAGCAACGGCTGGAAAACACAATATCTCGATCTGCGAGCATTTGCAGGTCAGAAGGTATACCTTCTGTTCAACTTTACAAGTGATAATACGGTTGTAAAAGATGGCTGGTATATCGACGATCTGTCGATTCAGGAGCCGGATACCGTTGCACCTGCCGCGCCGAGCAATTTGACTGCTGAAGCAGATACTGTGGGCAACGTCACACTGGCCTGGAATGCTTCATCCGATGAAGACGTGAAGCAGTACAAAGTGTATCGCTCCACCCAATCGGGCAAAAATTACACTTCGTTGGGTACAACCTCAGCACTGACATTCACAGATACCATCACGGTCGGTGGAGCGACCTATCATTATGCAGTGGCGGCTGAGGATTATAGTGGCAATGAAGGAATCAAGTCGAATGAGGCTTCTCTGAGAGTAGACGTGCCGGATACGCTGTATAGCGATTCATTTGACGGCAACTCGGATAACGGCTGGACTCATTCTGGTACCAAGGATGAATGGGAACGTGGCATCCCCAAAGAAGTGGGACCAGAAAGTGCAGTATCCAGACCAAACGTATGGGCAACCGATCTCGATAGTAACTATGAGAGCGGAGCTGACTTTTCGCTGGTTTCTCCAAAAATTAATTTGAATGGTGTGCGGAACGCAACACTTACCTTCAACCACTGGTTTGAAATTGAGTCCGGCTATGACTTCGGTTATGTGGAAGTGTCCAAAAATAATGGCGACACCTGGACCGAGCTGGGCAAATTCTCTCATAACACAAATGGGAAAAAATGGACTCCAGTTTACTACAACCTGGATAGCTATACCGGCAATGAGATTCAAATTCGCTTCCGCTTGAAATCGGATAACAGTGTGAACAAAAACGGTTGGTACATTGACGATTTCCGTGTGCTGGGCATTCCAGCTTCGACAGTGACCAAGGATGTAGTACCTGAGTCGAATATCAAACTGGAAAAAGCAGAAGAACAATTCCCGCTGTACAAAATTACAAGCACCGAAAAGAGTGAATTCCAGGAAAAAGTGAAGCCGAAGGAAACAACGGTGGACAGTGGACGTGTCGGTCTCGAAAGTCTTCCTGCCAGCGCCACAGTTACCGTACTGGAAACCGGACGTTCGGTGAAAACAGACCCGACTACGGGTAAATACAGCTTCATTCACGTAGCTGGTGATTATACGCTGAAGGCTGAAGCCTACGGGTATGTACCACAAACGAAACAGGTCACCATTGAAAATAATAAAGTGGTGAGAGCGAACTTTAGTCTCCAAGCTGTACCTCATGGTACGATTCACGGAGTCATTACCGATAAGCAATCCGGTGAACCGATCCGAAAAGCGAAAGTGCTTGTGCTGGAGGATGCACGCATTGCTCCGGTAGAAACCAATGAGGCTGGAGAATTTACACTGGATGTGCTGGAAGGGACCTATACATTATCCATTGCAGCAGAAAACTATTACAGCGACAGTATCACGGTCACAGCACCTCCGAACGGCAGTGTGGAAGCGAATGTCACATTGAAGCCATTTATCGGCTTCCAGGGGGGCATCGCTTACGATGACGGTACCGGAGAAAATGCCAGAGCCTTTAACGCGGCAGGCAACTCCTGGGCAGTCAGAATGACACCTGAATCAGAGGTGGCTCAAGTGACAGGAGCGTCGCTTCTGTTCTGGAATTCAGCCTTCCCGAATCCGGGAGGAACGGCGTTCAAATACTCCGTCTATGATGCCTCTGGTGCGGCAGGCGCACCGGGACGTCTGCTGGCTGGTCCATTTGACGGCACAGCCGTTCGGGATGAAACACAGTGGACGACCGTACAATTTCCTGAACCCGTAACGGTTCAAGGCGACTTCTATATCGTCTATACGCAGCCAAGCGCAGGCACGCAAGCTCCGGGTCTTGCTACAGACGAGAGTGGACCCAATGCGCTTCGTAGCTGGCAAGGTGTAAGCGGCGCATGGAGCCAATCACCGGAGGATGAGGGCAATTACATGATCCGGGCGATCGTCAGATATCCGGTTAATGCGCCAACGATTACAACACCGACCAAGGCAACGTATACGAAGGAAGAGACAATCACAGTTACAGGTACTTCCCCGGCAGATGGGGCGGACATCCAGCTCTTTAACGGTAATGAACTGGCTGGCACAACCAAGGTGAAGGAGCGCCAGTTCAGTCTGGCGGTCGATCTTCAGCCGGGTGCCAATCCACTGAGTGTTCAGGCAGCGGTATACGGCAAAGTAACAGATCGTTCCGAACCTGTGGTCGTCATACTTGACCAGACTAAACCGGGTCTGATCTTGACTTCGCCAGATGAAGGAGCCCGTACAAATGCGGGTGTCGTCAGTGTAACCGGTACGGTGTACGACGAGTTCCTCGCCGACTTGACGATTAACGGTGAACCAGCCGAATTTGGAAGTGACGGCAGCTTTAACAAGCGTCTGCTTATCAATGAAGGGGAAAATCAAATTACGGTAACGGCCAAGGATCTTGCCGAGAACGTAACTACGGTTACCCGTTCAGTGTATGTCGATACAGCTCTGCCGAAGCTGGAAAATATCAGTCCTGCTGAGGATGTGCGTATCACTCCAGGGCAACCGGTGCAGGTATCCTTCAACAGTGCGTCCGAATTGGAGGCATCCTTCCGTGTGGAATTGCCTTTCAATCTGACCACCTTGGCCCGAAACGAAATTCCGTTAAACGAAACTTCGTCAGGTCATTATGAAGGAACTTACTTCACTTCCTCTTCTCTGAGCCTGGAAGGCGGAGTCATCGTGATCCGGGTAAGGGATGCAGCAGGAAATGAAGTGGAGACGGAAGCACCCGGAAGATTGTATGTAACGAAGGGTGGAGGACAGGACCCTGATCCGAATCCACCGACCTCTAACGAGAAACCAGTTGCGATCATTCAGGCGAATGATTCAGCCAAGAAGAACAAGAACGTTCAGTTTAACGGAAAAGCCTCACGTGATGTAGACGGTGAAATCGTCAGCTATAGCTGGAACTTTGGCGATGGCGATAAAGCGTCAGGCTCCAAGGTTAAGCATAAATTTACCACAGCCGGAACGTATACCGTGGAATTAACGGTGACGGATAATAATGGCGCAAGCGGTAAAGCTGCGCATACCATCACGATCCGTTAATCAGGTGCATGGAATGTTTCTTTTAAAATAACAACAGAAGACCCACAGCAAGCCACCGTTTACGGAGGTCTGCTGTGGGTCTTTTTGAATTGTGGAACAGGTCTGGAAGCGATAGAATGAATAGAAACATATAAAGTGAATCTATTCACAATACTATTTTTTAGACAGGAGAGAATCATATGATTCATTTGGAAAAAGAAAGCGGGCGTATCCGCCTTGTGCTGGATGCCTATTTTATGGGAGAGGACATAGTCGTACTTATTTCCGGCGGCGATCAGCCCCATCTGGGAACGATTACAGCAGGCGCCAGACTGGAGCCAATTCGAACCGTTCAATTGCAAGCCCACAAGGAATTTTATATTACCGAAGAAATTGCCGTTCGTTTGCGAAAAGAGTTTGCGGGTAACTTTGCAATTTGCTGCGGGGCGCATATGGACCATGTAACGAAGGACGAAATCCGAATGTTGACGGACATGGCTATACAATTGGGTAAAGAGCTGATCGATCTACTTAAGCAAAAACGTCTGTAACGACTGTAGCGACCTTTTTAAGAAAACTCCCGAATGAGCAGATTTCGGTATGGATATTTACTGTAAGGATACTTAAAAAGCAACGCAAAGCCATGATCCTCGATTTGTACGGATTTCAGTGCAGAGGATGGAATCAAGCTGCGAATCATCAGAGTAACCGCACGTTGATCTTTCCGGTTGATTGCTTTGGCTAAAGCAGAGGCAAAGCACCGATTGCGTGCCAATTCGAGATACAGCGGAAAAACGGCTTTGGCGATGGCGCGGTGAACCCTCGGCTCAAATGTAAACTGCACTGTACCGGGTGGAATCGTCGTTCCGTTCGTATAATACAGCATTGGTGGATGGGCCAAAAAGGAGATAAAATAGCCGATGCCGTTCGTGCCCAGTCCTTGCTTGGCAGCAAATGGCGCTACCGAGCAGAGGAGGGCCTTCATCCGATCCAAATTGCCATGCACTACAGCACGTGACCATTGGACGGCGAAAGAACGATGGGTGGCAATGGCCTTGTAAAATGGCAGCATGGCGGCGGATATTTTCCTGAGCATGTCAGCATTTAAGCGTTTGTGAGGCGAACACCTTCTGCGGGATGTTGCACGATATACCATAGCTCCGACCTCCTTGGCAGGATGCTCTCATGGAGCGCATTTTATCAAGTAATAGGTAAAATACTATATGCCCGATCACCTCGAAAAGTGCTTATGTACGTGTGGTGAGTCTCTATAATACAAACTAAAGTTAAAAGTTACCTATCGTGCCACTCCGCAGACGGATGGTGCTCCCATCGCCCCCGCTTGGCTTGTTAATCGTCACGCTTGTTATTGCATTGAACCAAAACAAAAAGAAATAGATCGCCCCGTCGAAAGGTAAACGATCTATTTCCCCGATTGAACCTACTGCCGACCGCTCTTCAAAGCGGCTGCTGCCAAAGAGTGAGGATGTTAGCGCATCCTTGCTCTTTTTTATTATGAGCTTCTTGACTACATTTTATATAAAGGCCAATGATCTCGACAATTAAGTACAGACGTATTGCGGTAAAATGTATTGTGAACTTTAATCAGAATTGCATATGGCTTTAAAAGATGACCATCATTTTTTGAAATAAGTACTGTCCTGATTTGTAAGATTGTGGTACTCTAGAACGTATATATTGTTATTTTACATATTGGAGTTGAATCAGACAAATGAGTAATTTATACAAAGACCCCCAATCGTCCGATCCTTTTCAGGAGACGAATGGTTATAACGCCCCATTTAATCCGCCCCCACAGCTTCCGCCTACAAACAGTAAAGCTGTTGCTTCGATGGTGCTCGGTATTCTAGCTGTCGTCATTCCCTATCTGGGGTTCATTATCGGCATCATCGGTATCATTTTGTCCAGTCTTTCCCTGAAGGAAATTAACCGTCATGGCGAACAAGGCAGGGGTATGGCTATTGCCGGATTGGTATGCAGCATTATCGGAACACTGATCTATGCATTGATCATCATTTTCATAGTCGTTGTTTTTGTTTTAGCAGCCTCAAGTGGCGACAATCCGTTTTCCGACATTTAATGAAATCAGTGAGCTCATACACTTGTACCCTTCACGATGGGGATTCCAGATGCTATGATGAATGGAGTCCAATCAAGGAGAGTGAAAGTCATATGGCACGTACTCAAACACAAAAAGCGCTAAGCAAGGCGAAGCACGCTGGAAACTACTGCTCTGCACAGAGCCGCAAAACCAATGGTCATTATGGCGAGATATCGCAGCATGTGCGAATGAAGCCAACCAAGCAGGAACAATTACAAAGAGTCAAGCACAAGAAGCGAATCGTTCAGAGCGACGCTTCTTTTTTTTGCCGTTAGCGTCATTTTTTTTGTTTTTTTTATACGTGGATGTCACAAACAGCAACATGACATTCGTTATACAGGATGATGACGGACACATAAGGAGGTGATCCTATGGAATGGTTTAGCCCCGGGGCCGACCAACATATAAAGAATATAGAATCCGTCGTGGAACGCGTCAAATCTGGCGATCAACAGGCTTATGCCACTATCATTCATACTTTTGAAAAACAGATATATAGGTACTGCTATTACATTCTGAAAAATCGCGAGGAAGCGGAGGATGCGGTACAGGACATTTTTATCAAGGTATATCAGGCGATGGGGAAATATCACCAGCAGGTTTCATTTTCCGCTTGGTTTTATAAAGTGGCGTACTACCATTGCCTGGATCAAATTAGAAAGAAAAGCCACTGGCGGCAAATGATATCGATCCAAAAGGAGCAACAGCAGCATTTCAATGATTACCATCCATCCGGCGATGAACGCGAAGTGGAAGAACTTTTGATGAATTTAAATTCGGAAGAAAGAAATCTTGTGCTGTTGAAAGCTGTTGAGCAGTACAGCTTTGAGGAGATCGGACAAATTATGGATTGTAAGCCTGCAACCTTGGGAAGCCGCTTTGTGTCTCCGGCTATGGCCGAAACGTTAAAAAACATCCCGTTGATTGGCAGCGTATTCCAATATACCTATGACAACGGACTGCGGACTGCTGGTAAATCAGGGTTAACGACAACGCTACCTCTGAGCGAAACCCAAGATGGGGTGACGTTGCACATCAAAGAGGTAATGTTTGACGGACTTCGTTTGGTGTTGATGATTGAGCGCACAGGTATAGAGAAAATAGAAATGATAGCTCCTATCGGCCCGCCTAAGGAAGCGGTGCTATTCGATACATCAGAGAATAAGGCCTGGAAAGAGACAGTATTGAAGAAACCTGAAAAGGGGTATTTGTCGACACCTGACGTCATTATTCAGGGCGAAGAGATTAAGGGTGAGCAACTACTTGTCCTTCCCCGTTATGGAGGAGTTGACCAAGGGAAAGTGGGTCAAGGTAAGCAGCTCCGGGGGACATTTACGGTTGCAAATGGCGAAAAGGAGTTCACCGATAATATGGTTGTTTATGAAATCAGCCGGGGTTTGGCAGAGAAACAGCTTCCAGACGAATTTAATATTACGGTGAAACTTAATGTTAGTGGTATTCGGGCCCCATTTGTATTTCAGGTACCGGTGCAAAATGTATTCAAACATAAAATTTTATTGAAGCCTGAAAAAACACAACGGAGCGGATCGTTCAGCTACACGGTGAAGCAGATCGAGTTGACCCCCCTGACAACCCGCTTAATTATAGACAGTAAGGGCAAAGTGACAAGCACACCGGAGAAGTCAGGTGATTTTAGCCCAAGCAGAATGTACTATGATATTGTGGACCAACGGGGTCACACGTTAAACCTCAATCAAACTTCTTTTCTGGACCAGTTTCTGAGTGGTCTTGATTTCCGATTCAGGAATCTGAACGGTTGGCGCGGAATAAAGAGCGAATACCTGAATGAGGAGCTCCTATACGATCCTGTCGTATCCACATCACCCTTTATTATCATCAAGTCGTATACGTATACTTTACAAAAGAAGGATCGGCCTATTGTAGAGGGTCAGGAGGGGGGGATGAAAACGTATTATAAGGACTTGGAAATGACCATTCCTCTGGAGGCTAATCCATGAATGGAGCTTAGCAACCAAAACGTTGAGCAGAGAAGTGATTGTATAGAAGCGGATAACGCTTTTCTATAACTTAAGCCGAAAAAGACTTGATAATAATTATCATTCTTGTTAGAATATCATAAGAAAGAAGGAACCCAGGCACGGGCTCCTTCATTATAAAGCTATGGTTTGTCTTGAAATCAAAGATTTACTTGGCTTCAAAGGTTTTGCAGTCGGTTTCTTCTGATTTGTGAGTGTGCGCCGGACTGTTGCTTACGATATAAATGGAGCTTGCGCTGCATTTATTGTCTTGAGCCCAGTAAGTACACGAGTTTACTTCACACAAAACGTCTTTAGCCATGTTGTTCATCTCCTTTGATGGATGTAATAGGCTGAGCAAAAGAAACTGTCAGGCAAGGTAGGACTTGTCTAACTGTGTTTACCCTCTTGTCGAAAAGAGGGATTTTGCTATGCCTACCTGTACAATATCAAAGGAATCCTTGAATTGCAATGTCTGCCTTTGTTTGCTATGCGAAGCGGACATGTATCTCCTACTTTATTAAAACAAAAGCTGTCCTCCCTGTAGAGCCGAATGTCTCTCTGCCGGAGAACAGCTTTTTTGTGTTTCCCTTCCTATATAAGGGTACTACAATAATTAGCGAACGGAGGGAATGCTGACGATCGGGTCGATGTCAGCTTCATAATCCACGTCATCGAATTCAAAGCCGAATAGCTGGAAAAATTCGCGGCGATATCCTTCAAGATCGGACAGCTCGTAGATATTGTCTGTCGTCAGCTCGTCCCATATTTTTGCAACCTCTGCCTGTACGTCTTCACGCAGTTCCCAATCATCAATGCGAATACGTCCTTCTTCATCTACTGGAGTTTCCGGAGCATACAGACGCTCGGCAAACAGTCGGTAGTTCTGCTCCACGCAGCCTTCATGTAGCCCTTTTTCCTTCATCACTTTATACAAAGCGGAAATATACAGAGGTACGACAGGGATGGCAGAGCTGGATTGGGTAACCAGTCCTTTGGTAACTGCGACGAAGGCGCGTCCGCCTGTGGCTTTTAACTGATCGTTCAGCTCACGTGCTGTCGCTTCCAGATGATCCTTTGCACTTCCGATCGTGCCTTCTCTATAGACGGCTTGGGTAATGTCTGAACCGATATACGAGAAGGAGAAGGTAGTCGCGGAATCAGCCAACACACCGCCCTCACGCAATGCATCGATCCACAATTGCCAGTCCTCGCCGCCCATAACCTCTACAGTTCTCTGCACTTCTTCTTCTGTCGCCGGTTCCAGTGTAACACTGCTCACTTCGCCAGTGTGGAAGTTGACGGTCTTGTTGGTGTAGGGTTTGCCGATGGGTTTAAGCACGGAATTAAACGTTTCACCTGTGTGGGGATTCGTGCGACGACCGGAAGCGACACTGTAAACCACCAGATCGACTTGTCCCAGTTCTTCGCGAATGACCTCCACCGTTTTAGCTTTGATTTCATCCGAGAAGGCATCACCTGTCACGCTAAAGGATCGGAGCCCTGCTTCCTGAGCAGCTTTTTCAAATGCAGCAGAATTGTACCAGCCTGCCGATGCTGTCCGTGTGGCCGTAGCGTTACTAGGACGATATACGCCGACCGTATTGGCCCGCGCTCCGAATGCAGCAGTGATGCGGGAAGCCAAGCCATATCCGGCAGATGCTCCGATCACAAGCACATTACGAGGTCCCTGGATAGCAGGACGGGCCTGCACATAGTCAATTTGCTTCTGAACATGTTGGGCACAGCCCACCGGATGAGCAGTGGTGCATATAAAGCCGCGTGTTCTTGGTTTGATAATCATGTTATTGTAATTCCTCTCTTCTTCTAGCGATCTTCACCCTTACTATTTTAACTTTTAACTATATTTTTTCAAACGTGGATTTCAGGTGAGTATTCTTTCACTAAAAAGTGTATCGCTTAGCAGGGTGGCAAGTGCCTAAGGGCCTGCATATGATGCTGTAACGATAAATATGAGAAGGGAGAGAGCTGCTTGAAGAACAAGAGCCGAAAAACCACCAGAAACAAAAAGCCGCTCTATCGTGTAATTGACCCGGATATGAATGAATTAAGTATGATACAGCGCTTGAAGCCACAGCCTGCGGAGAGGGAGACAGAAGCAAGACTTCATCAAGTTGCTTCTCCGCCTCCCCCAATAGCAGAGGAGCCGGAGCTACAGACAGTTGTCGAGCCTGAAGTCCATATCGAGTACGGGACTGAGGTTGAAGATGAGGTTGAAGATGAGGTTGAAGAAGAGCCTGAGGTTTTGATGGAGGAACCAAAAGAGCCTGAGCCACTGCCTGATCCGATTGACGTCGAGGAAATTTTGAATAATAAAAAAGCGCCGCATGTAAATAATGCTTTCATTTATACAGACGATTTGAGCGATCTGGCTGTAACTGGGGAGAAGATTGCTCCCGGCTCCATAGATTCCAGTAAGCTGAAGCCAGAGAGCATCCAAACGGAATACCTGGCAGATTATGCCGTTCATACGATTAAAATAGCCGACGGTGCAGTGACTTCTTCCAAGATTGCCCCGAATTCCATTACGGTGGAGCATCTGTCGGACGCATCGGTGGCAGGCAGCAAATTGCAGGATCGTTCCATTGGTGGTGAAAAACTTCGTGATGGCAGCATCACTCCAGAAAAGCTGGCTGATAAGATTATCAGCGGCGATCATATTGCGAATGGCTCCATTGAGAGCCGTCACTTCAAGCAATGGATTGTATCTCCAGACATGCTTCAAGATCAGGCGGTCACCTCCGATAAAATTCGCAGCGGTACGATTCAATCTAACAATTTGGCTAATGAGGCCGTCGACAGCTCCAAGCTTGGAGACCAGTCTGTCACCACTTCTAAACTGCGGGATGGGGCTGTGGATGGTTCTAAAATACAGGCTGGCAGCATTGAGAGCGCACACCTGACCGAGCATGCCGTTAATTCCCGGCATCTGGCCCCTGGTTCGATTAACCGCAAGCAGCTATCCAACGGAATTGTGGGCAAGGAACAATTGGAGGAAGGTGTTGTCAGCGGGCGTCATCTGGAGCATGAGGCGGTCACCAGTGCGCATATTCAGGCCGGAGCGATTGAAAGAAAGCATCTGAGTCCTGGCTCTATCGGGGAAGAGCAGCTTGGAACAGGCCAAGTGACAGCCCGCCATCTGGCGGATCGGAGCATTCAGTCCAATAAACTGGCGGATCAGTCTGTAGGCTCGTTGCAAATTGTCGATCAATCCGTCACTTCATCCAAAATATCGGATCAGAGTATTTTACCACACAAAATTGCCGATGAGGCGGTACTTACCAGACATATTGCTACAGCAGCCATACAAAGCCCTCAGATTTCCCCAGAGGCGGTCTCTTCCTTACATCTCCAGTCCGAAGTCATTCGGAAGGATCATATTGCATCGGATGCGGTTACGGAGCGGCATTTGCAATCCGGGGCTGTGACGAGCGAGAAATTAGGGAAGGGCGCAGTTCTGGATCACCATGTGGCGAATCAGGCTGTCAAGGAAAATCACATTGCTTCGAACGCTATTAAGTCTGACAAAATCGCTGACGAAGCGGTTACGGAAACCAAAATTGCCGCAGGAGCGGTAACTGGAAATAAAATTGCGCCTCAAGAAATTGCAGAGGTACACATTGCACCCAGGGCTATTCGCGAAAACCATCTGGCGGATAACAGTGTGGGTGGAAAGGCATTGCAGTCTCAATCCGTCAGCTCGGCACATTTGGCCTCCAGCTCTGTGCTGAGCGAACATATCGGGAACGGCAGCGTAGGAACCTCGGCCTTGCAAGGGCAGTCTGTTACCGCAGACATATTGGGTGAAGGCGCAGTTCAAACAGGGCATCTGGCGAGTGGAGCGGTATACTCCCATCATTTGCAGGATCATGCCGTCACTTCGCTGAAACTGTCGCCGGAGAGTGTGGCTACGGATAAAATTAACGATTTGGCAATTACAGCGCCTAAATTGGCAGAGGGAAGCGTAACTTCCTCCAAGCTGTCCGCACGCTCCGTGCAGCCATGGCACATTACAGATAAAGCAGTACAGAGCAATCATCTGGCTGTTGAAGCGGTGGAAGCGAATCATCTCGCTCCTGAATCCGTCACCTCCAACCATTTGCAATCTGCATCGGTCCTGACCAAGCATCTGGCCCCGGATAGCGTATCCGGTCATGTACTTCAGGCGGAAAGCGTCACCTCGGAGAAGTTGGCGGCTCGGGCCGTGCAAGCGCCCAACCTGGCGGAAAGCAGTGTCGGCCCTGCACATTTGGCTGCGCAAGCGGTACACACCCGGCATTTGGCAGCTGGATCGGTACAGGAAACTGCGCTGGGCCAGAACGCTGTAAAGTCTACACATCTTGCGCCCGAATCTATCCAATCGGAGCACTTGCAAAACGGAGTCATTCAAGGAGAGCACCTTGCATTGCAGGCTGTGGCTACCCCGGCCTTACAGGATGAAGCGGTCACCTCTGCCAAACTGTCAGAGGGAAGCGTAACTTCTACCAAGCTGTCTGCCCATGCGGTGCAGTCCGGTCATATTACGGACGAAGCTGTACAAAGCAACCATTTGGCTGTGGCGGCTGTGGATTCGGCACATCTGGCTGCCGGAGCGGTCACCTCGGTGCATCTCCAGGCTTCCTCGGTGCTCACGAGACATTTGGCCCCGGATAGTGTGTCTGGTCGTGCGCTTCAAGCGGAAAGCATTACCTCGGAAAAGCTGGCGGCGCGCTCGGTACAAGGAATGAACCTCGCGGAAGGTAGCGTCGGTCCTCCGCATCTGTCTGCGCAGGCAGTACACACCCGGCATCTGGCAGCCGGAGCGGTACAGGACAGAGCGCTGGCAGAAGGGGCAGTGAAGTCCGTGCACATCGCACCGGAGTCCATCCAGCCGCACCATTTGCAAATTGAAACCATTCAGGGCGTGCATATCGCATCACAGGCGATATCGACCGATGCCTTGCAGGATGAGTCGGTTACGTCCGACAAACTGGCGGATGAGAGCGTGACGGCCGCCAAGCTGTCCGCCCAATCGGTACAGCCGTGGCATATTACGGACGAAGCTGTACAAGGAAACCATCTGGCAGAAGAGGCTATCCAGTCTGGACATTTGGCCCCGGAAGCCATCACCTCTGCCCATTTGCAGGCTTCGGCGGTGCTCACGAGCCATCTGGCCCCGGATAGTGTATCCAGTCATGCGCTTCAAGCGGAAAGCATCACCTCGGAAAAGCTGGCAGCACGCTCGGTGCAAGGAATGAATCTCGCAGAAGGCAGCGTCGGTCCTTCACATCTGTCTGCACAGGCGGTACACACCCGGCATCTGGCAGCCGGAGCGGTACAGGACAGAGCGCTGGCAGAGGGGGCAGTGAAGTCCGTGCACATCGCACCGGAGTCCATCCAGCCGCACCATCTGCAAATTGAAACCATTCAGGGCGTGCATATCGCATCGCAGGCGATATCGACCGATGCCTTGCAGGATGAGTCGGTTACGTCCGACAAACTGGCGGATGAGAGCGTGACGGCCGCCAAGCTGTCCGCCCAATCGGTACAGTCGTGGCATATTACGGACGAAGCGGTGCAAGCCAATCATTTGGCAGAAGAGTCCATCCAGTCGAGTCATTTGGCCCCGGAAGCCGTCACCTCTGCCCATTTGCAGGCTTCAGCGGTGCTTACGAGCCATCTGGCCCCGGATAGTGTGTCCGGTCGTGCGCTTCAAGCGGAAAGCATCACCTCGGAAAAGCTGGCAGCACGCTCGGTGCAAGGAATGAATCTCGCGGAAGGCAGCGTCGGTCCTTCACATCTGTCTGCACAGGCGGTACACACCCGGCATCTGGCAGCCGGAGCGGTACAGGACAGAGCGCTGGCAGAGGGGGCAGTGAAGTCCGTGCACATCGCACCGGAGTCCATCCAGCCGCACCATCTGCAAATTGAAACCATTCAGGGCGTGCATATCGCATCGCAGGCGATATCAACCCATGCCTTACAGGATGAGTCGGTTACGTCCGATAAACTGGCGGATGAGAGCGTGACGGCCGCCAAGCTGTCCGCCCTCTCGGTACAGCCGTGGCACATTACGGACGAAGCTGTGCAAGGAAATCATTTGGCAGAAGAGTCCATCCAGTCGAGTCATCTGGCCCCGGAAGCCGTTACCTCTGCCCATTTGCAGGCTTCAGCGGTGCTTACGAGCCATCTGGCCCCGGATAGCGTATCTAGTCGTGCGCTTCAAGCGGAAAGCATCACCTCGGAAAAGCTGGCAGCACACTCGGTGCAAGGAATGAACCTCGCGGAAGGCAGCGTCGGTCCTCTGCATCTGTCTGCGCAAGCCGTACACCCCCAGCATCTGGCAGCCGGGGCGGTACAGGATAGAGCGCTGGCAGAGGGAGCTGTGAAGTCCGTGCATATCGCACCGGAGTCCATCCAGCCGCACCATTTGCAAATTGAAACGATTCAGGGCGTGCATATCGCATCACAGGCGATATCAACCCATGCCTTACAGGATGAGTCGGTTACGTCCGATAAACTGGCGGATGAGAGCGTGACGGCCGCCAAGCTGTCCGCCCTCTCGGTACAGCCGTGGCATATTACGGACGAAGCGGTGCAAGCCAATCATTTGGCAGAAGAGTCCATCCAATCGAGCCATTTAGCCCCGGAAGCCGTCACCTCTGCCCATTTGCAGGCTTCAGCGGTGATGACCAGACATATTGCGCCGGGTAGTGTATCGGTTCACGCGCTTCAGGCGGGGAGCGTGAACGCTGAGAAGCTTGCGCTTCGGGCGGTGCGTGCTTCGAACCTGGCAGAAGCCAGCGTAAGCTCCGTACATCTGACGGAACAAGCGGTACACCCCCTACATCTGGCCGATGGGTCGGTACAGGAAGCGGCGCTGGCAGAAGGTGCGGTGCAATCAAGGCATATCGCGCTGGATTCCGTCCAGTCGGAGCATCTGCAAGCAGGTGCCATCCAGCAGCAGCATATAGGCTGGCAGGTGGTGTCGGAAGATGCATTGCAGGAAGAAGCGGTTACGTCCGGCAAGCTCGCGGATGGAGCCGTACAGTCCCGGCATGTGGCTGAAGAGGCGGTTGAAGGCCGTCACATCGGAGCGGAAGTGATTGACACGCATCACCTGAAGCCGGGCGTGGTGACGATGGCTCAGTTGTCTACAGATATTCATCTGTCGGGACTTTTGCCGGAGGAAGGCGTCAGTGGTGACAGACTTCAGGCGGAGAGTGTATCCCGCCGTCATCTGCAAGTTCAGGCTGTCGACAGTGAGGTACTGAGCCCCGAAGCCGTGGGACCAGAGCATTTACAAGCCGCTGCAATACAAAGCCATCACTTGGCAGAGCGAAGCATCGAAGGGCATCATCTGGCGGAAGGCTCCGTAGGCTCACGTGAGCTGGAGCTGAACGCAGTGAAGCCGGAGCATTTGAGCATCACCCCGGTTCGTACCTGTGCCAATCAGTCCGCATTGCAGCAGTTCGGCAGAGCGCCGTTTCTTTTGAAGGGTAGCGAAGGAGAGACGGAAGTGACCATTATATTCGCAGAGCCTTTTATGAACCCGGACTATACGCTGGTAGCGATGACGAACCATCCTCTCTTTCATGCGACACTGAAATCGCAAACACCGGATGGGGCAGTAATCGTAGTAACCAAGTGGAATGAAACCGCGCATAACTACGGTATTGTTTCCTGGATTGCCATCGGTTAGTGAATATAATTGGGTAAAACTCATAGCGTGCAGACTCACGTACTTTCTGAATACGGGGCTGCACGCTTTTTCATATACTTTTCACACATCTGTTCCACAATTATCCCGAATTCTCCTGATAAGCTAAAGATACTTTAAAGGAGAGGTGATACAATCATGAAAAAATGGACTAAAAATGCAGCAGCCGTATTGACCGTAGTAAGCGTATTGGGAGGAGCAAGCAGCGCATTCGCCGCTACAGCAACTCCAGCCACAACTGCACCAGCAACGAAAGCTCCGGCGGTTACAACCCCGGCTACTAAAGCACCTGCAGTAAAAGCACCTGCGACAAAAACACCAGTGGTGAAAGCACCCGTTAAAAAAGCTGCAACAGCTCATAAATCAACAACAAAAGCGAAAAAAGCTCCAGTCAAAAAAGCGGTTGCTAAAAAAGTAGCCCACAAAGCAAAAGCAGTAAAAGCGAAGCACCGTACCGTTAAACATCATGTGAAAAAACATCATGCCGTAAAAACAAAAGCAACAGCTCACAAAACTCGTGCACACCATGTTGTAGCTAAAAAAGTGGCTCCTAAAGCTCCTGTTAAAAAAGTGACTCATGCAAAAACAGTGGTAAAAACAGCTCCAAAAGCAGCAGCTAAAACAGTAACAACCAAGAAATAAGGTTGGAGCGCAGTTCGCTTCCAGCTCGCCTGGCATATACAGCAGCGATTCATGATAAGAAAAGACGGGACCGGGAACGGTATACCCGTCTTTTGTCTATTTTGCTAGGCTTCTGTTAAGCTTATAGAGAGGATGAAATCATCCAGAACAACGGCAAGGGGTTAAGGCCATGACGAAAATAGTAGTAGTAGATGACGACGTGTTCATTTTGCAATTAATATCTGAATATTTAAAAAAGGAATCCTACGAGGTGACTTCCTTTTCCAGTGGAAAAACACTGGTAGAGCATATCCGTTCCGACCGTCCGGATTGCCTTGTTCTCGATATCATGATGCCCGGAGTTGACGGGCTTTCCCTGCTGACTCAGCTGCGCGAATTTACGGAAATGCCGATCATTATGATCTCCGCTCGCGGGGAAGAAAGTGACCGTATTCACGGGCTGGAGCTGGGATGCAGCGATTTTTTAACCAAACCGTTCAATCCTCGGGAGCTGGTTGGCAGAGTCAAAGCGATGCTGCGGCTGACCAAGGCCGGAACCTCTGCACCGGACGATAAGGAGGCGGTAGAGACAGACGGGGATGTATGTCGTGCGGGCAATCTGTGTATTTTCGCTGAATTCCGTAAGGTTACGGTGGACGGTCAAGAGGTGAATCTGACCTCACGTGAATTTGATCTGCTGCTGTTTCTTTCAAATCATCTGGAAAGACCTTTTGGCAGAGAGCATCTGATTCAGCAGGTGTGGAGCTATGATTTTATCGGTGATGTAAGAGTTGTAGATGATCTGGTCAAACGTATTCGCAAAAAACTGGCGGAATATCACTCCACGCTTGTCATTAACACTGTATGGGGATTCGGGTATAAAGCAACGGTACAGGAGCTGTAGCCATGCGTACGATGAGAGCTAAAATATTGCTGTCCCTGTCCCTCGCGATGCTCATTACCGTCTGTATAACGCTGTTCCTGTTCATCAGGCTCATCGACGACATTCTCGTCAATCAGGCCAAATCCAAGCTTCATGATCAAGCACGTAAAGCGGTCCATATTATGAGCGACGGGGGCTTTGACCGACTGGACAGCGCTGAGTTTAACTATGTCATCAAAGGTGTGCTTTTGTCTGCCGATTACTTTATTTTAAGCACGGATAACCGCATCGTCGATTCCAGCGTCTCCGGAATGGAGGGCAAGAAGATAGAACAATTACTGTTGATCCGGCAGGGATTTTTTGCATCGGTTCATCCGTCTTCTCGCGATCTGGCCTCTACACACGAAGGGGTGGCCGTGCTCCAAGGTAAAAAGATACTGTTTACAAATGAAGAACTGCCCGGGCAGCCTTTTCGCATATTTGTATATTCTCCGTTATCTTCTTTAAGAGCGCTATATGTGCCGTTAATGAGAACCACGCTGCTATCTATTGTGGCGAGCTTTCTCGTCATTCTCGTCATTGGACTGATGGTCGTTTCACGCTTGGTGCGCCCACTCAAACGTCTGAAGGAGGCCGTAGGCAACTACGAGCCGAATCAACCACAGGATAGTGATTTTCCACAAGCGGATAAAAGTGAGATTGGCGAGCTGATCGGTACTTTTCATTCGATGTCCACCCGTATCCAGCAGCATCACCACGGTCAAATTGAATTTTTGCAAAATGTATCTCACGAGCTAAAGACACCGTTAATGTCCATTCAGGGCTACGTATACGCCATTCAGGATCAGGTGGTCTCCCAGGACGAAGGGTTGAGTATCATTAAAGTACAGTCACAGCGGTTGATTGACATGGTGGAAAAGCTGCTTCAGCTATCGAGGCTGGAGGCGCTGGATGAAGAATGGCCTGTCTCGCTCATTGATCTGAAAAGCATGGCAGAGGACGCCATTCATTTGCTGATGCCAGTGGCTGCTGAACGTTCTGTCTCGCTTCGAGTGGAAGGCGAGGGACTGCATGTGGCTGTTCCGGCTGAACAGTTATTCCGCATGATGCTGAATTTGTTGCAAAATGCGGTTCGACATACCTCTACCGAGGTTGTTATCCATTTGGAGGCGGGAACGACCCCGGAGGTCGTATGGGTAATCCATGTGGATGACGACGGAGAAGGATTGACTGAAGAAGAGGCGGCAGAGGTATTTGGACGATTCTATACCGGCTCGAACGGCGTCACAGGTCTAGGATTGGCTATTTGCCGTCAAATTGCCTCCCGGCTGAACGGGGAACTGATCTGCACGCGTTCACCCTTGGGTGGAGCGAGGTTCAGCTATATTCAACGCATGTTATAAATGAGTGCAAGAAATGGTTAAAAATGATCGTTTTTCTGGATAAACATCCCGTGAATGTAACACGATATGATAGGTTTTAGGTATTATTGCAGATATAGCTTGACTGGCGGGTACTAAACTGAGTAAAATTAATCGTATATACCTTGACTCTTGAACGTCGTTTTTTTAGATAGTGGTCAATAATAGTGGTTAATAATAAATGAAAGAGTGATGAGATGAACCGCCTTTTGGAAGTGAAGGACTTAACGATATCTTTCAAGACCCGCCAGGGACTAGTGCAGGCCATTCGTGGCGTAAACTTTCATGTCAATAAAGGAGAGACGCTGGCGATCGTGGGTGAATCCGGCTCAGGCAAAAGTGTAACCTCACAGGCTGTGATGAAGCTGATTCCGACCCCTCCCGGTATTTATCAGAAGGGTCAAATTATGTTTGACGGACAAGAGCTGATTCATAAAACGGAAAAGCAGATGCAGAAAATTCGTGGTAAGGAAATCGGCCTGATTTCTCAGGACCCGATGACCTCGCTTAACCCGACGATGAAAGTCGGCAAGCAGATCACGGAAGTGCTTTTCAAGCATGAAAAAATTTCCAAAGATGCTGCTTACAAACGTGGTATTGAGCTGCTTAATCTGGTAGGTATTCCGCATCCTGAGCAGCGTTTTAACCAATATCCGCATGAGTTCAGTGGCGGTATGCGTCAACGTGTCGTTATCGCGATGGCGCTGGCTGCCAATCCGAAGCTCCTGATTGCCGATGAGCCGACAACTGCGCTGGACGTAACGATTCAAGCTCAAATTTTGGAGCTGATGAAGGATCTTCAGAAGAAAATTGATACGTCCATCATCTTTATTACCCATGACCTCGGTGTAGTAGCGAAGATGGCAGATCGGGTTGCGGTTATGTATGCCGGACAAATTGTGGAAACAGGTACGGTTAACGAGATTTTCTATAACCCGAAACATCCATATACATGGGGGCTTCTCGCTTCTATGCCAAGTTTGGACAGCCACGGCCAGAAGCTGGCGGCTATTCCGGGTACACCTCCTGATTTGCTTCATCCGCCTGTAGGGGATGCTTTTGCAGCCCGCAGTGCTTATGCGATGAAGATCGATTTTGAAAAAGAGCCTCCGCTCTTTCAATTATCCGACACGCACTTTGTGAAATCATGGCTGCTGCATCCGGATGCACCTGCGGTTGAGCCACCGGCAGCGGTAAAGGCCAAGATTCGCAAGCTGGATAATGCATTTGAAAAGCCGGTTCTGGTGGAACAATACGGCGCGGTTAATGTGTGATATAAAATGATTAGAAAATGAAGAAGGGCTGTTCTCTCCGTGGAAGAATCTACGGTGGGAACAGCCTTTTTGGTGTGAAACCGCAGGTTGTGAAAGCCTGTGGTTGTTTGTGTTAGCGGGGCAGTTTTTTACAGCTTGCCAGAACCGGCTTGGGAAGTGACTTCTGCCTTCACGCTGGCGGATGGAGAAATCTTATCGTTCAGCGATGGTTTCCAGCCTACAGAAGAGCTAAGACCCGCGCTGGATCCTGCATTTACGGCTTGTCCATTCAGGAGAGTGCCTGTGTCGGACAGGGCGGTGCCTCCAAAAACAGTTACGATTTTAGCTGCGGACAAACCTGCAACGTCGATGACATTGTTTTCGGCGAAGATTTTGGAGGATTTACCTGCGCCCCATATATACAGCGAAGGATATTCGGAGCGTTTTACATCACCTGTATAGTAATTGTTGTACAGATGTACTTGTCCATACCGCACGCGTGGTGTGCGTTGTACTGTGTTTTCATAATAATTGTGATGCAGGGTCACACGTAAAGCCCCTTCATCTGCTGTTTTGCTGTCGCTGTTGCCAATAATCGACGTTTTATCATGATCGTAAAAGTGATTGTAAGAAGCAGTAACCAGATCACCTTGGTTAATCACATCGAGAAGTCCATCATGATGCTGATATTCTTGACCGTAAAAGGTGCCGTTTCCGCTATCGGGGTGAGACCCATCATTGAAGGTATTGTGGTCTACCCATACATGTGTGGCGCCATTAATTGTAATGGTGTCATATTCCGAATTCCAGTTGCCTGTACTACCGTCAGTTGGGTCCCACTGAGGGAAATAATCGTAGGCATCCTGGAATTCAATATTACGGATAATGACGTTGTCTGTCCCTTTTTTCAGTTGGAAGTTTGCGCCGTTAATGACGGCATCGCTACCCAGACCAACAATCGTTGTATTGGACGGAATATCAATGACGACACGACTGGCCTGATTTTTTTGTGAGGCCTCACGTGCCTTTTCCAATGTGCCAGACGGAAGCTTTTTACCCCAATTAGATGGATCATATGCTTTGAGGTATGCGTCAAAATCATATTTAGGGTCCTTGTAATCGTTTAATCCTAACGACTTGTTATTGTCATCGACATTGGCATTGATCGTACCTTTGATATAAATGATTTTAGGAGTTGTATTACTGCTTTTACCTAAGGCATCCACAAGTTGTTTGCGATTTGTTACAGTGAAAATATTGGAAGCTGTGGCTGCAGATCCGCCTGTCGTGCCTGTAGAAAAGGCTGCCCATCCGTTCTTGCTGCCGAGCACCTCCTTACCAATATCGCCTGCCGCATGAGCGGGAGTGCCAACAGGAGCAAGGGTAGTGAACAGCAGAGCTGCTGCAATGCCGAGTGAAAATCTCTTTTTCATAAAGTTACCTCCGTATATGGGGTTAGTGGAGTAGACGAACGAAGGGAGTCCCGGGTGCTCCTATGGTTTCTACTTTTCTATCATACTTCGTGTTCCAGTATTTGTTAATATAATAAAAGTTACATACTAAAATATTTGTCGAAAATTTTACATAACACAATGCCCCCCTACTTTTTTCCATTCATAGCGAAGTTATACTAATGAAAACGTTAACAATCACATGAAATGGGAATTGTATATATGAATATATGGAATTGTTTTTGTATTTTTTACTCGAAAAATCATTATTTTCCGTATTCGGAATCCTCGCTTTCCGTGGAAAAATACTGGGAAGCCAACAAACTTCATGCTATAATCCAGATTGGTAAAGATTACAAATTTCATATGATTACCACAACACTAGCAATAGGTCTTAAACTAAACAAATGGAGGTGAGTATGGATTAGTTGAGAATGTTAACGATTTCAATCCAAGAGAAGGAATATCAAATGTTAAGAAACCGCTCATTTTATCGCAGATTTTGGCTGGCTGCGTTGGCAGTCCTGTTGCTCGTGCCTGCTATGACCGCCTCGGCAGCTTCCTCATCCACCCCATCGGACAAAATTCATTTTGCCAATAACAAGTACTATGTAATTAATAATGTGTGGGGGCAAGGACAGGTTCAAGGCTGGACACAAAGCATTTTCCATAACAGTGACAGCAATTTGGGCTGGAGCTGGAATTGGCCGAGTAATACCTCATCCGTCAAAGGTTATCCTTCCGTCGTCAGTGGATGGCATTGGACAGCGGATTATACACCAGGTAGCGGGTTACCCGTACGTCTGTGGGATAATAAAAACATGAACACCAGTGTGAACTATTCCATTAAGGCTAACGGGACCTACAACGCTGCTTATGATGTGTGGTTCCACGAAACGGACAAAGCGAGCTGGGACTCAACTCCGACCGATGAATTGATGATTTGGCTGAATAATACGAATGCCGGTCCGGCTGGAACTTATGTGGAAACCGTCTCCCTTGCGGGAAGCAACTGGGATGTGTACAAAGGCTGGATTGATGCAGGCAGTGGTAAGGGCTGGAACGTGTTTTCCTTTGTGAGAAAGTCCAATACGAATAGCGCGTCGTTCAATATCAAAAATTTTACCGACTATATGATCTATACGAAAAAATGGATGAGTAACGCGAAATTCGTCAGCAGCGTGGAATTCGGTACTGAAATTTTCGGCGGTAGCGGCTCTATCAATATCAACAAATGGAATGTTAACGTACAATAAATATCAAAATTACAGCCCCTCTCAAGCAGGCAAGCAAAAAAAGACATCTGGTATGATGAGCCTTTTGCTGTTGATGGAGAGGGGCTTTTTTGCACGTCGAGATATGGGGACAGACGAGTATGATCCTATCAGAGACATCTGTACTTTTCAGAAAACAATGGGTACAATTCTTGTAATATAGCTGAGGAGGAATGGGCAGCATGGCAGAGCACTTAGCAGATATCTTGAAGTTATTGAAGCAAAAAGAGTGGGTGGATTTGTCCCACGCCTTTTATCCTGAAATTCCTCATTTTCCGGTATTCGATAATGTTCAGGTTGACACGCTGTTTACTCATGACGATGGTTTTTTTGTGAAGCAATACTGTTTTCCGGGTCAGTATGGCACTCATATTGACGCGCCAGTTCATTTTGTGAAGGGCAAACGTTATTTACATGAGCTTTCCTTGAAGGAACTGGTTCTGCCACTGGTTGTTATCGATCGTTCGGCCGCTGTTGCAGCCAATCCCGACTATGAGCTTACAGTTGCGGATATTGTAGAATTTGAGAAGGAGCATGGACGAATTGTCGATCAAGCTTTTGTAGCCTTTCGCAGTGATTGGAGCAAGCGTTGGCCTGATTCGGAAGCTTTTTCGAACAAGGATGCAGCCGGAGACGCACACTGCCCGGGCTGGTCGCTGGAGGCGCTGCGTTTTTTGGTGGAAGAACGGAATGTGGCTGCCATCGGACATGAAACGCTGGATACCGATTCCTCCGTGGCTTATCGCAAAGCAGGCAAGCTGGTAGGGGAATATTACATATTGGAACAGGATCGTTATCAGGTTGAGGTGCTGACGAATTTAGACAAACTGCCACCGACGAGTGCTGTCATTTATAATATCGTACCGAGCATTCAGGATTCCCCCGGATTTCCGGTGCGTTCTTTTGCTATTTTGCCTTAATCATTTGATACCGGGTTGTTTGAATACGATTATGCAATCATCTTGAGCATAAAAGACCGGTTCAGATATATCTGAACCGGTCTTTTATGGTTTATTCGGGGTAGTGAACAGTATGCTTGATTGCTCAGTCCAGCTTGAATCTAAATAGTGGAATAGCTTAAGTGATAATAGTGACGGTAGGAGCAGAGATGGTAGGCTGAGTTGTAATGGTGGAGGCAGTGCCACTAAAATCTGATATTTCTATGACAACTGGGACACCTGGTGTAATATCTACGGAGTTAATGACCAGACTTGCTGTGCTTAGGGTGAATAAGGAGCTCTGCTGAATAACTCCGTTAATATAATAATTAGAAGAATCCGTAGCTGTTAATGTTGGCAAAGCAACTACTGGAGCATCAGCGTCATCTACAAAGCTTGCAGCAGGAACGGTTGTTGTTGTAGCTCCGATCATCCCGGCTGTAATCGTTGCAAAAAAACGAGTCACGGCTGGGGTAATGGTCGTAGTTATGGCACCGCCAGAGGCTACGGGGGCAGTAGCTACTGCTGTATACACAGGTTTTATAATTGGCATGGGGCTCATCTCCTTTCTTGGATGGTTTGAACCATGCAATGGCTCATAATCAATAAATGAGTGTGATCCAGATTCGGAAACGGCATATTAACCTTTATGTTAACAATTAGGGTGGATGAAGGAAGCCTCATTATACTGCAAATTTAGATGGAAGCGGTTCACTAATAACGGACTATTGCAAATGCCCAAAACCCCACAGGGTAATGTGCATACAATATCATAGAGATGAGAAAAGGAGGTGTAAACGGCTGGTATGGGCAAACGCGCTTCATCACGAAGAAGGCATGGAAAGCGAACCGTACTTTACAGATTCATCAGACGTAAAAAATGTACAGCAAGTTTTAAATTCAGACGCCGAAGAAAGACGAGGTTACATTTCAAAAAACATCCGAAGCTGACTATACATCGGCAGCATAGTAGCGTTCCTGCCAAACGGCGCAGAAGATTGAACCTGACGGGAAAGCAAGGTATGCCGGGTTCGGTAGGGCAGCAGGGTAAGTCCGGCCCGGCAGGAGGGCAAGGCGTAACCGGCTCGCCGGGTGTGCAAGGTCCACCAGGACTGACAGGTGCACAAGGCATTCCGGGTTTGGCAGGAGCGCAGGGTGTACCCGGAGCAGCGGGAGCACCTGGAACTCCGGGCCCGGTAGGTGCAGGGATATCAGGAGGGACAGGTGCAACGGGCATACAGGGCCCGACAGGAACACAGGGAATATCCGGCTCAACGGGAGCGCAGGGTGTAACAGGTCCTTCCGGCCCGGCATTCGACATTGCAGATATTGAAATTGTTCCTACCGCTGAACGGTATTTTTATTTTGCCCCCGATGATATTCAATCTTCGGTCACGATCAGGGTGGATCAATTCTCTGTTGATGGAGCCCAAGAGGCTTCTCCGCTATTTAATGTCGGAAGTAACAGCTATGCCAATTTGTATATTAACGGGATGATACAAGAAAGCACTCTGTATAGCCTGACGCCTTCTTCGGTGACGATTCATCTCGACGAAGGAGAAACGATTTACTCCGGTACACCTATCATTGTGGAAATCGTTCAATTCAGGGCGCGATACAGTGCGTAATACAGCACGCTATACGATGTACAGTTATTCAAAACCAGAACTGGTTATATGGCTTAGGACCTTCCATGCGGACACCGAGTTGTTCGGCTGCCTGTCTGGGCCAGAATGGATTACGCAGTAGTTCCCGTCCTACCGCCACCAGATCAGCCCGACCGTTACGCAAAATTTCCTCTGCCTGAATCCCGTGAGTGATCAGTCCTACGGCAGCAGTCGGAATATCAGCAGCCTGACGAATGGCCTCCGAGTACGGCACTTGATAGCCCGGATACACGCTCGGCACGTCCGGCAATACACCGCAGGTGCTGACATCGATCAAATTACAGCTGTTTCCTGAGGCAATGAGCCTTTGCGCCCGACGTGCCAGAGCTGGAGGCCAGCTTTGGAGCCTTGATCATGGATGGCTTGTACGACTTTTTGCAGCGAGGTAATGTGCTCGTCGCTCCATAAGCCGAGGCTACCCGAATCTTTCCCCTGCGGGGTAACCGCATGTACCTCAAGCATGACCAGTCCCACCTGTCCAAGCGCCCGAGCGCCGTAATGTAGCGTATGCCAATCGGTTGCTTTTCCATCTTCTTTGGCTGAAACTGTACCCATGGGTGACATCATAATCCGTTTTTTATTTGGTTACATATCAATTTTAAATTAATAAAATGAGATGATACACATAAAATTTAATGTTTTAACCATTTTAACTTATAAAATAATGTTATTTTTTTATATTAACAATGAATTTTAAGGTTGTGATGTGGAGACAGGAAGAGCTGCATAAATATTATTTGCAATTTAGTTAGTTATCACTTACTATATGCTTATGAACAAGAAAACACATGTAGATAGCAAGAAGAAGGATATTATGCAAGCAGCTATGCGCTTATTTGCGACCAAAGGCATCGACGGCATTTCTGTCAAAGAAATCGGGGAGGCTGCCGGTGTGACGGATGCCGCGATTTATAAGCATTTTAAGAGTAAAGATGCGATGGCCTTGGAAGTATTCGGGCAGTATTGCAACAGCTACACTACGTTGATTGACTTCTATCGCAAGCAGAGCGGGAGCTTCATTAGCCGTTTTCATCAATTGGTGGACGAGGTGCTTGTGATGCACGATGAAGATCAGTATGGTCTGCTTCTGTTATCACAGCATCATGAGCTATATGTGGAGGCAAGCCAAAGCTCGAATGTCCGGGAGCCGCTAGAGGCGTTAGTCGAATTTATTGAGCAGGGGATTCGGCACGGAGAACTGCCCAAGCAGGATGCCCAGCTATCCGGTGTGCTCATTATTGGAGCTATTACACGCTTGTCCGTGTCCAGTCTGGAGGGTGAATTGCCCCAGCAGCTTATTCCGTTTGCAACGGAGGTCAAGGAACGTTTAACCGCTTTATTAAGTCAAGGTCAGTAGTGACCTTTTCTTTTTAAATATAAAGTTAGTGTTTTCTAACTAAAAATAAAATATGAGGGTAGGAAGTGGCTCGAATGTCTAAAAAGATATTGGTTATTCAGGGAAATCCGGTCGTTGGCAGTTATGGAGAAGCGCTGGCTCAATCCTATGTAAAAGGAGCGAAGGCTGCGGGGGCTGAGGTGCGTTTATTGCAGTTGTCCGCGTTGGACTTTAATCCTAATCTATTAGGTGGATATCGCAATAAATTGCCGCTGGAACCGGATTTAATCAAAGCTCAGGAATCCATTAAGTGGGCAGAGCATCTGGTTTTCGTTTTTCCGATCTGGTGGGGGAGCTTGCCTGCATTAATGAAAGGATTCATTGACCGTACCATTATGCCAGGGTTTGCGTTCAAGTATCAAAAAGGAAAACCCATGCCCGACAAGCTCCTAAAAGGCAGAACGGCCCGCCTCATTACTACGATGGACGGACCGGGCTGGTACTACCGATTTTTCCAGGGACAGCCTGGGCATCGGATGATGAAGGATTCCACGCTACATCTATGTGGTGTCAAACCGGTGCGTTCTACTACAATTGATCTCATGAATAAATTATCGGATCAGCAGCGCAAAGGTTGGCTGAGTAAGGTCGAGCAGCTGGGGCGAAGCATGAGCTAGGTGAAAGTCTGATTCCATTGCTGGATTTAATGCACCAGTGGGGGCAGGATCATCAAAAGCTGAGAGCTGCATTGGAGTAGATTGGTTCATAGAATAGGGTCAGCCTAACAGCCTCTCTTTGAAGTAAAAGAGGGGCTGTTTTTGGCACGTCCGACAGGGCTGTATCTGGGAGATGATCCGGCTAAAGTAACATTCTCCCCTTTGAAAAGTTGATTTCCCTATCCCGTCCTGTTTTTCGTTCCCTCTATAATCAGATTAAAGATTCTAGGGGGGCATTTTATGAAACTGAAAAAAGTACACGCCTATGTGTTTGTATTCCCGAGTTTGTTTCTGACCCTTGTGTTTGGCATTTATCCTCTGCTTTGGGCGCTTCGCTATATGTTCTATGATTATCAGGGCTTCGGGACGCCTGTTTTTATTGGCCTCGATAATTTTGGGCGAGTTCTGCGCGACCATCAATTCTGGTCCTCTGTGGGAAATACCGGGATTTATGCTCTAGGCAAGTTGCTCGTAACCGTTCCGTTATCCTTGATTTTGGCTATTATTTTGAATCGCAAGTTAAAGGGACGTTCCTTGCTGCGGGCGATTTATTATTTGCCCACGATTTTCAGCGCCTCAGTTATGGCGATCGTCTTTTTTATTATCTTCAACTCCTATAACGGAATTTTGAACCAACTGCTGCTCAAGTATCATCTTGTCTCTGCCCCGATTAACTGGCTTGGTGCTGATCATGCCATGCTGACCACCATTATCATCGCCATCTGGGGCGCTGTGGGCAACTACATGCTGCTGTTCCTCGCTGGTCTTCAAGGCATTCCCAACGATCTTTATGAAGCGGCTTCGCTTGACGGCGCCAATGAGTTCCAGAAGCTTAAGTATGTGACCATTCCGATGCTGGGGCCTGTAATGCAGATGATCATCATGCTGGCCATTACTATTTCCCTCAAGGGCTATGAGAGCATCATGGTGCTGACCGAAGGTGGGCCTTACGGAAAAACAGAGGTGATGTATCTGTATCTGTTCAAGCTGCTGTTCCCGGTGTCGGCTGAAAGCCAGTCACTCCAGCAATTGGGTTACGGCAGTGCCGTCGGCTTCACTACAGCGTTGATTGTAGGGGGAGTTACGTTCATCTACTTCCGTATTTCCAAGAAGCTGAATGATGTTTACTAGAAGCAGGCAGGAGGAGAACAGAATGAATCCTACTAATACCTACCATACCTTATCCCCAAAGCTGGCTCGCTGGACCGGCAAGACGGTCCTCTGGGTGTTCCTGCTCACGGCGGCCATTCTAGCGATATTCCCGATTGTCATCGTGGTACTCGGCTCGTTCAAGACGAATCAGGAGCTGACAAGCAGTGCAACCATCTGGCCCCAAAGCTGGCACTTTTCCAACTATGTCCAGGCTTGGAAGAACGCCAATTTCTCCCGCTTTACCCTGAACAGCATTTTTGTAAGCGTGGCCACGACGATCGGCACCCTGCTGGTCGCGTCCATGTCCGCCTATGCAGTGAACCGGGTACATTTTTTCGGCAAAAAGGCGTACTCTCTGCTCATGGCATCCACCTTGTTTATCTCGATCGGGGCCGTGGTGCTGCGTCCGCAATTTGACTTGATGGTCATGCTCGGTCTGAACAAAACGCTGTGGGGGATCATCATTATACTGGTCAGCGCACATGCCACCTGTTATTTTATGCTGATCGGATTTTTCAGAAGCATTCCCAAGGATCTAGATGAGGCAGCGATGATTGACGGCTGCAACTTTTATTCGGTGTACTGGCGGATTGTGCTCCCGTTATTGCGACCGGCGCTTGCCGTTGCCGGGCTCTCAGCATTCCAGGGCTCATGGAATGAGTATATTTTGCCGCTTGTTTTCACGATGAGCAATCCAGAGTTGCAGACGCTGCCAGTAGGGTTGGCCAACCTGCGGTACGGCATCGGAGCCGCCGCCGAGATTCAATTGATGATGGCTGGCGCCTGCCTGTCCATTCTGCCGCTTCTGGTAGTCTATGTGTTCGCCAATAAATCGTTTATGCAAGTTACGCTTGGCGCTGTCAAGGGGTAGAGTAACTTTGATTCTGTTGTTACAATGGGCTTCAAGGAGTGGTGGCCAATGAGACTCAGTTTCTACAAGCTTTCTCTGAAAAAGAGAATTCAACTGCTATTTATTTTCCTGGCCATATTGTGCATCAGCGTGACGGGGATCTGCTCCTATCTCTTTGCCGCTCGCAGCATCGAGCGCAATGCCTTGCAGCTTAAGCAGGGGATTTTAAAAAAATCAGTGCAGGTGATGGATGAACATCTCAGGCATATTGTAGTTTCGTCTTATTCCTTTATGCTGAATGAAACGTTCAACCAGGTGATGAAGGATGTGCGCAACAATAACGCCGTCGACTATTATCAGAATCTGTCCCTGCTGCAAACTTCGTTTGCTCAGTTGAAGCTGGTGGAGCCGCTGATTGATACAGCTTATCTGAACACGCCAATCGGCGATTTTTTCTCCACCAAAGATTTCCCCGACCGGACAAAGCGCTTTTCGGAAGAATATGGAACCTATACGAAGCAGATAGGCTGGAATACCCTGTGGATCGGGACCCATCGCAACGAGCTGTTTCAGTGGAAAGGCAACGTGCTGTCGTTGCTGCTAAAGCCGACGGTGCTGGACAATCATTATATTCCGAATGTATATATGGTTGTGAATATGAGAGAGCAAGCTATGCGGGCCATTCTGGAGCAGGATCTGATGAATAATCAGGTTCAGCTTTTTTTGCTACAAAAGGATGGAACGATGGTGATCCAGCCCGAAGACCGGCAGTATGATTTTAATACAGGACGGGAGTTTATCGACCATTTCAGCAGGGGAGGAGAAGGTGATTTCAATTATACGAATGCCCAGGGAGAGGAATTGCTGGTCAATTACAACACACTTTCTATGAATGAGGATTGGGTGATGGTCAGCATCCAGTCCAAGGCCGACCTGCTGTATCCGCTGAAGAAGATCCGCTGGCTGATCATTTGGATTATGCTGTTCTGCATTGTGCTCGCGCTTATCTTGTCCAACCTGCTGGCCTCCGCTTTATTGAAACCGCTTCATAAACTACAGAGCCTGATGGCTAAGGTGGAATACAATGATCTGGATGTGCGGTTCAACAGCAGGTATGAGGATGAGGTGAGCAGTGTTGGCCATACATTTAACCGGATGCTGGATCAGATTCAGTTGCTGATTCAGGAGGTGCGGACTTCGGAGCAGGACAAGCGCAAATCCGAGGTCAAGGCGCTTCAGGCGCAGGTGGACCCTCATTTTTTGTATAACACGTTGAATACTATTTTTTGGAAAAGCGAAAGCGGCGAGAAAAAAGATGTTAGTGAGATGATTGTCTCCTTGTCGCTATTGTTCCGGCTAGGACTGAACAACGGGAACGATATCACTACCTTGAAACAGGAAATTAAGCATGTCGAGCAATATTTGCAATTGCAGCAAAAATGCTATGAGGACCTATTTACGTATTCGATCCATGTTGAAAATCTATCATATCTTTCCATTCCAATGTTGAAAATACTACTTCAGCCGCTGGTGGAGAACTCCATTCTGCATGGGTTTCGAGATAAGGCCGTGCTTGGCAGCATCTTCATCAAAGTATACCGCCAAGGCGAGTTCCTGCTGTTACAAGTGACCGACAACGGCTGCGGAATGGATGCTGAGCAGATGGAAAAGGCTGTGTACGAGCATGATGCGGACCGCAAGGGTTATGCGCTGTCCAATCTCCGGAGCAGGCTCAGTCTGCATTATGGGGAGTCGGCTTCCATTACGTTCAGGAGTATTCCAGACATCGAGACGACCGTTACCATCACAATCCCGTTTATGTAGGAGGTCACAATGGATCACTTGAAGATGTGCGTTATGGATGATATTCAAGCCGTTGTAAAAGGGATATCCGCGACCATTCCATGGCCGGATCACAATATTGAGGTCGTAGGCACTGCAGGCGATGGTGAGCATGGTTGGACTCTTCTGCTGGAGAAAGATCCAGATATCGTCATCAGTGATATCCGGATGCCGAAGCTCAACGGTCTGGAGCTGATGAGGCGCGCTTCTGGTCAATGTTTACGCACCAAATTTATTTTTATTAGCGGTTATTCCGATTTCAGCTATGCGCAGGAAGCGATTAAGCTTGGCGCTTCCGATTATTTGCTAAAACCGTTCACTCCGCCGGAAATTCTGGAAGCAGTGCTGAAAGTGAAAAAGGTAATCGAGTCCGAACGAGCCAAGTCGGAGCAGCTTAAGCAGTTGGAGCAAAAAATGGACGCCAGCCATTTGCAGCTCCGCCAGGATTATTTGACCCGTCTGCTTCGCCAGGAAACAGGTGTCCGCCTAAGCGATAGCCGTTGGAGCGATCTCCATATTGATCTGGAAGCCGATAAACTAATGGTCATGGCCATCGAAATGGACTGCTATACCGAATACGGCTACACCCTGCATCTTGACGACAGCGAAATCATTCCCTTTGCGATCAAAAATATTCTGGACGAGACGCTGAATTTGCATACCCGGGGTGTTGTGCTGCATGAGAGCAAGCAGCGGCTAGCAGCCATCTTTAATCCGCCAGATGGGATGGAGACTTCAGTGTTGCTGGAACTTTGCAGGGAGAATGTGGAGAAATTCAGCAAAAAAACCGTTTCGATTGGCCTGGGCACGATGGCCCGGGGACCGAGAGAAATCCATACAGCGTTTGTGCATGCCGCCAAAGCGCTGGCTTATCGTTTTTACAGCGAGGGCAATTGCGTGTTCCGGTATACGGAACTTGCTCAGGAGGATTTTGCAGCTCCAGACTACCCTGTGGAGAAGGAAAAGGAATTGCTGTATGCGTTGAGATGCGGTAACAAAACGAGCTGCCACCTGATGATTGACGACATTTTTCATCAATGGACATTGTCCCACAAATTCCCGGAGCCACTGGCTATGATTCGCTTATTGTCAGGGCTCGCTTTCGCCATGTACCGGGCGTTTTGTGATGAGATCACCGAGGAAGAACGCATTCAGTTGGAGGCAGACTTAATGGCGCTGGAAGAGAACCGTTCGTTGACCTTCGGCGGCTGGAAGAGCTACATCAATCATTTCAGCAGCATGGGCTGTGAATTTGTAGAGAAGAAGCGGCTCAGGGATGTTACACAAGCGATTCACCGGGCCAGGGAATACATTCGTCTGCATCTCCAGGAGAATCTAACGCTTCACAATTGCGCTCGGGCGGTTCATTTAAGCCCAAGTTATTTTGCAAACGCCTTCAAGAAGGAGACAGGCATGACCCTGATTCAATATATTACCAAGATGAGAATGGAAAGAGCGAAGGAACTGCTAATTGCAGGAGTACAGGTTCAGGAAATTTCACAGATGCTCGGATATGAGGACCGTCCGTATTTCAGCGGTCTGTTTAAAAAGTATTGTGGCATGACGCCCACCAGTTTCAGGCAGATGTATTTGAAATGAACAGGAACCCGGGACAATCATTTTTTCCCCCATACAAAGTTAAAATGTCCCTCACTCCCGGGAAAACGTAACCACTATGATTACGTTAACGGGTAACCGCAGAGGTTGTCTGGAAAAACAAAAGGGGGCATAACGATGGTTAAGAAGTGGATTATCCTAACACTGAGCGCAGTCCTGGCCTTGAGCCTGGGCGGCTGTTCATCGGACAGCGGCAATAATGACGCTCCGGCCGATTCCAAAGGAACTACGGGAGAGAAAACCAAAGTCATTTACTGGACACCCGACCGCCATGATGCCGATTTCATGAAAGCAAAGGTTGACAAGTTTAACCAGACGAACCGAGATAATATTGAAGTGGAAATGAACGTAATGGGCGACAATTATCCGCAGGCGGTGGACATTTCGTTTGCCAGCAAGCAGGCTCCGGATGTACTGCAAATCAACGATTTCCAGACCTATTATAAGAAAGGCTATTTGGCCCCAATCAACTCCTATATGAGCGACGAGATGAAGGCGACCTTCAAAGACAGTCTGATCGAGAATAAGAATACCATCGACGGCAAGATATTTACCTTGCCCAACACAGGGCAAATCTGGAGACTGATTTATAATAAAGATATCTTTAAGAAAGCCGGCATCGCGACTCCTCCCACAACGCTTGCCGACATGGTGGTTGCGGCCAAAAAGATTACAGAGGTCGGCAAAAGCGAAGGAATTTACGGTTTTGCCAGCCCGTTCAAGAGCGGAAACGGCTTCTGGCGGGCGGCGAATACGATTGCAGGCGTCAGCAACAATACAGGCATCGACGGTTACAATTACAAAACAGGCCAGTTTGATTTTGGCATGTACAAGGATATCGCTTTGGCGCTACGGCAAATGAAAGAAGACGGCAGTATGCTACCGGGAGTGGAGAATCTGGATATCGATCCGCTGCGCGCGCAATTTGCCCAAGGTAAAATCGGGATGTACATTAACCACTCGGCTGAACCCGGAGTGTACAAGGACCAGTTCCCGACCACCGAAAACTGGGGAGCGGTTCCCGTGCCGTCTATTGACGGAACCATTAAAGGCGCATCACAAATTATCGGCGGTTCCTACATTGGTATCAGCGCCGATTCCGCCCACAAGGAAGCGGCCTGGAAGTTTATGGAGTACGTGTACAGCAAGGAATTGCAAAGCGAATACTATGAAAAGGGCTACGGAATCTCCTTAATCCCAGCCGTGTTGAGCTCAGGCAAGAAGCCGAGTATTCCGGGCATTGAAGGATTCCTGCCAAAACAGGTTGACGCCATTTATCCAGCTAATCCAAGTATAATTACGGAAAGCTCTTTGGAAGGCATGAAATGGGCAGAAGCTTTTAACGTATTTGTATTCACCGGCGGTGATGTGGACGCCATAATCAAGGATTTAAATACTAGATATAACACATCTCTTGAAAAATTAAGAGCAGCTGGTACTACCAATATTGTAGCTGATCCCAATTTTGACGCCGCCAAGCTACAGGGCAAATTGTCCACAGAAGAATAACCTGTGGCTGTCCCGCGGCCGATTCCCCAAGCGGTTCGGCCGCTTATTTTATCTGAAAGGGGTAGGAAAGCATGATTATTGAAAATGGGGAAGCAAAAACGCATGTCATTGACGGAAGCAGCTCCCGCAAAATTCTCGGTATGGGTGGAACGCTGATGATGGTGGAGGTCACCTTTCGCAAGGGCGGAGTGGGAGAAGTCCATTCCCACGATAAGCATGAGCAGGTCAGCTATATTGTAAAAGGAAGCTTCGAGGTCCGAGTCGGCGACGAGACGCGCATTCTCAAGGCGGGAGATAGCTTCTACGCGGGTTATAACGTTCTGCATGGCGTGAAGGCGCTGGAAGACTCCGTCATTCTGGATGTGTTCAATCCCTTTCGCGAAGATTTTCTTGAGGATCAGCAATGAACGACTATTACCTGCCGAAGCTCGAATTGCGCAGGACTGCGGAGTATTACGCCCGCCATTTTCCCGGCGAAGCCGAAGCGTCAATCGCCATTGCCGATCATGCTGTGGTCAATGAATTTATCGTGCCTTACACCCATGACTTGAGCCGCTGGATTCCACTAGGCGATCCGGTGGATTGGCTGCATAATCCCTCCAAGGACCCGGAGTTCACCTGGGGAATCAATCGGCATTGGCATATGCCGGATCTGGGCAAAGCATACCTGATGAATGGCAATCCGCAGTATGTCTCCGCGTTTATCAACCATTATCGCGGTTGGCGGAAGCAGAACCCGGTTCCTGCCGTTCCGTCCTATGAAGAAGCCGTGTTCTTCCAGAAGCTTGGCCCTTGGCGGTTGCTGGAAACCGGATTGCGCGTGCAGTCCTGGATCTCTGCTTACAAATATATGGAGGACAGCCCACTGCTGACCGAACCGTTTCACGCCGAATTTTTACAGGGGCTGGAAGAACATGCCGAGTTCCTCACTCGGTATCTGGGCAGTACCGAAATTAATCATGCCATTATGCATATGCAAGGCCTGTTCATGATCGCTACGTTTTATCATTGGCATCCACGCGCGCCGTATTGGCGGCAGTTGGCGTCCGAGCGGCTGGAGCTTTGCCTGCTGCATCAGGTTGGCCCCGAAGGGGTGCAGATTGAGCTTACGACCCACTATCACAATGCCAGCATCGAGATGTTCGGCACCCCCTATTTACTGGGCAGGCTGTCCGGTTGTCCCTTCTCGGAGTGGTTCGGCGAGCAACTTCGCAAAATGGCGGCATTCACGGAGGTGCTTATCCGGCCAGACCACCAATCTACAGGAGTCGGCGACTCCGACTGGGTTGGCGACGGGCGGCAGCGGTTGACGCTGTTGGGCGCGATTCTGGAAGATGACGAACTGATCTGCCGAGGGGCGGATAGCTCGGAAAGCCTCTGGCTGCTGGGAGCGGAGAAATATGGACGTTGTATGCAGCTTCAGGCTGCTTACAAGCCTTCAACGGAGAGCCGGGCATTTCCACAGACCGGGTACTATGTGATGCGGGATGAGCAGCAGTATTTGTTTTTTGACGCCGCCGCTATGGGCGGGGCGCACGGTCATGCCGATGCGCTGAATCTGGAATGGATGTGGAAGCAGCAGCTTTTTTTCACAGATACCGGACGGTACACCTACGAAGAAGGGGAATGGCGCCATTATTTCAAAAGCACGCGGGCGCATAATACGATCACGGTGGATGGCGAGGACCAGACGCCGTATGTATCCACGCAACAATGGGGCACGCCTGCGGCCGAAGCGAAGACATACCGCTGGGAGAGCAACAGCCGTTATCACTTCATTGATGCTTCCCATGACGGCTATACTCGCTTGTCCGATCCTGTAACACATCGCAGGTGGGTGCTGCTTGGTTCGGAGGTTCCAATTATGCTGTTAGTCGATTGGCTGGAAGCCGAAGCGGAGCACGAGATGGAGCAACGGTTTCATCTGCACCCGGAAGCTGTAGTAGAGCTGTTGGCGGGAGAGACGGGTAGTCTGGGCGCTTCCGCTTCCTTGGTTTATCCGGGTTCTTCTGTCAAGCTTGCTATACAGTGGACAACGGCCGGGTTGACGGAAGGGCGCTTCACGGTCAGCGAACAGCAGGGCTGGGTATCGAAAATATACGGCTCCAAAGCGGAGACGCCTGTGTTACAGGGACAAGCCGCTTTTTCAGGAAAAGCTGGCGTTCTTACAGTATGTCTGCCGGAGGATTCGGCCGATAACGGCGAGCCGCTCCGCCTGACCGCGTGGGAGATCGATCCTGCGCGTCAGCGGGTCGAGGTGTCCTATGTGTATGGTACCGCCATCGGAACCATCGTAATTGATGGCACCACGCTGGAATGGAGGGATCATGGATGACTTCCGATGTTGAACTGGGCGCATCCACCGCCTGGATCGCAGGAATTGATGTCGGCGGCACCAAGACCTTGTTTTGCCTCGCTGGGGTGGACGGGAGCATTCGCGGCAAACGCAAGTTAGATACGCAGCTGAGCAGGGACCCGAAAAGCTTTATGGAATGGCTGTTTGCCGAGCTGGGGCAATTTTGCCAAGCTCATGGAACCAAACTTTCCAAACTGGCTGGAGTGGGTATCGGCTTGCCGGGAGTGATGAACGAGCAGACAGGCATTCTATCCAGCGCACCAGCATTGGACTGGCCGGCAGAGGATATTCGCCCGTGGATTGCGCACCACTATGAAGGAATCGTGGTGCTGGACAATGATGTGAACATGGCGGCGCTTGGGGAGCAGTGCAAGGGTGCAGCGGCTGGCTGTGAACATTTTATAATGATTACGGTCGGCACTGGCATCGGCGGTGCGTTGTACCTGAACGGGCAGCTGTATAAGGGGGGGACCTTCTCCGCTGGGGAGATCGGGTACTTCGTGATCGAAATGGATCGGGAGACGTTGTCCACAGGGAAGAGCGGTGTCTTGGAGAGGTTCGGGGCGTTGGAGAATCAAGCTTCCGGTACTGGCATCGCGTTACAGGCGGCGCGTTGTACGGAAGACGGTGCGCTGTGCCTGGTGCTCTCGCTGCAGGCGGCTGGCGGTCCGGTCACGGCCAAGCATGTCTTCGCGGCGGCTGCAGAAGGCAGTCAGCTCGCGGCCCGCGTGTTGGACCGGGCTTATCATCTGATGGCCATTGCCATCGCCAACTTGACCATCACGCTTAATCCACAGCTTGTTGTGCTGGGTGGCGGCGTCGTGGAGAAAAATGTGGAATATGCTGGCGAATTGGCCGAACGTGTCTCCGCATTAAGTCCTGTTGCTGTGGACATCCGCAAGGCGGCACTCGGCAACGAAGCGGGCGCGATCGGAGCGGTCGAGGCTATCAGGAGAGCGCTCCGGGGCAGTGGGCGGCTGTAGAGTACCGACAAATAACCGTCTCCAGTTTAATGGTAAGTGTGCAGGATTGCACGCTCTGATCATCAACCGGGGAACGGTTTTTTGTTGCACGAACGATTGGGATGGGAAGCTTCATTATTCCTGAGATCGTAATAGGGATAGTCAAATCAGCTTGTCTCCCTCATTACCAAGGTCAATCTCATTGTGACGTAGTGAATCTACTCTAATTTGTGAAAGAAGTATGGAAAAGTTGATTGCGACCAAAATAATACTTCAAAAAAAGGATGATACAGGAAAATGTCGAAATGAAGAAGAGAGGTATACCTATAACACCATGATTTTACATAAAAGCATACTAATCGAAGATATAGAGGGATCGAAACATAATGGATGAACAGAAGTTTTTACTGATATTAAAAGATAGGGATCGTACTGCAGAAGTTCTTTCATTTGCGATACAAGGGAATAAAGCGACTATGACGTTCCAAAATGACTCTAGTAAAACCTATAACTATCCGCTAGATCAATTGCATACGTTAATGACATTAGGCATCCACTGTAGCGAAGAAGCTAAATAATATATCTTTTCTTACTGGTAAGAAGCTTAATATCCAATAGTTTTGAACATGCAAAAAAAGCTTATTCCCACTCATGTTTAAGTTGGAATAAGCTTTTGAAAGGTTGGCTGCTATCATTCACCTGCGAAGCATGGACGACAGGCTTATTCGGCGGTTGTTTTCGCTTGCTCTGCTGCGAAGATGACAGGCTTCATAATCCGGCTCAGCATATCCTGCTTCGGACGATTCCAGGTAACCCAATCATCCAGCAGCAGACCGCCTGTGTCGCCGCTATTCGGATTCAGGGACCAGTACGTAAAGTACAGGTTGTTGGCACGAATATAGTCTACGAGTGCATTTTGCCATTTGCCCTCAGTAGTAGACAAATCAACATTACGACCGCCGAATTCACCGACCAGCACCGGAGCTATGTTTTGCTTGCTGATGTAGCCCCAGGTTTGATCCCAGATCGCTGGCAGGTTGGACGGGAAGGCCGGGTCGTTGAACCATGGCTGCGAAGATACACCAGGACCGTAATCATGTGGAGAATATACGACACGGTTTGGTACGTCCAGAACGACAGGATAGTTGGCTACACCTGTCAGGTTGCCGCCCCACCAGTATTGGCTATTGTTGCCTTGTACATTGTGGTCTACACCTTCTACGAGAATCAGCCAATTCGGGTTCACGGACAGAATGGCATTCCCTGCACGTTGTGCCGCCAGACGCCAGTCTGTGGAGACATTGCCTGTACCCCAGCTTGCCTGACCGTGTGGCTCGTTGTGCAAATCCGCGCCAATGACGGTAGGGTTGTTTTTATAACGTTCAGCTAACATTTTCCAGTCACTAATCCAACGAGTCTCAGGGTACTGGGACGTGTACCACAGCTCGGATTGTCCACCTGAGCCTGGACGGTGACGGTCAAGGATAATCTGAATACCGCGTTGTCCAGCTTTTTCGATCAGCTTGTCCATGATTTGAATCGGAGTTAATCCGACCAGATCAGGGTTTTTGTGATAATCAATACTGTCTGGACGGGAACTGGAATCGAACAACTGATTACTGTAAGGCAGACGGATCAGATTGTAGCCTTCTTTCTTCACCTGGTCCAGCATGTCGTCCATTGAACGGCTCCACAGTCCATGCAAGGTGTAATTAGGGGTTTCCAGACCGAACCAATTCAGGCCGTTAAATGCCGCCTCTTTCCCGGATTCGTCTACAATCTTGTTTCCTTGGGTGTGATAATATCCTTTCACACTGGCTGCATCTGCCGAAGCGGGAGTATAGCCATACAGTGTGAAGCCCATTACGAGGGAGGCAATGACGAAAAATGTTTTTTTCAACCCTTTTTTCTTCATGTTTTTTGCTTCCTCCTTTATTTGAATATATTTGTAACCGATTACAATTTTATTTTATGTTCAAATCTTCCATCAAACAAGTTCATAAAATTCGTATATTTCTAAGATTTCTGTACAAGAAGGTATATAATAAAGTGAAATACACTTTACATACAGGTTGTAGAATATATATTTGAAAATGAACACGCCTGACACGCAGAAAAAGAGAGGGGGTTAACCATGGTAACAACGATGAAAGAAGTTGCAGAACGTGCAGGGGTGTCGAAGAGCACAGTTTCGCAGTTTCTGCATAAAAGATACAACTATATGAGTGAAAACACCAAGAAGAAGATCGAGCAAGCGATTGAGGATCTCAGTTATATTCCCAATGAGGTGGCACGTAGTCTCAAGCAGAAGAAGACCTTCATTGTGGGGGTTATTTCTTCAACCATTTTATCGAGATTTACAACAGAAGTCGTGCGTGCAATTGAAGATGAATGCCAACTGGAAAATGTCCAGGTCATTGTCTGCAATACCGATGATGATTCGCTCAAAGAGAAAAAGTATGTCCAGTCGATGATTGCTCGGCAAGTGGATGGACTTATCATTTTCCCGACGGAAGAGAACAAGAAATTATATGTTTCCCTTGTCAAGAATGGCTATCCTTTCGTGTTTGTGGACCGAAAAATCGATGAAATCAGCGTAGACACGGTGCTGTTGAATAATGAAAAAGCCAGCGAGCTTGCGGTTGAAGAACTCATTGAGCATGGTCATAAAAACATTGGCATTATCACGTTCCCTTTAGGCAAAAAAGCGATCACCACACGAAGTGAGCGGCTGTCAGGTTTCCGAAATACGTTGGGCAAACATGACATACCAGTGAATGAAAACTATATCAAAAGCGGCAGGTTGGATGAAATGCCTAATCTTATTGGACAACTATTCCACATGAAGAATCCGCCCACTGCAATTATTGCTACTAATGACATGATTTTGGAGCAGGTGCTGATTTATGCAAAAAATAACCATCTGACCATACCTAATGACTTTTCCTTGATTGGCATAGATGATGTATCCTTTGCGTCTTTTTATAATCCGCCGATCACTACCGTTTCCCAGCCGAGCTTTGAAATGGGGAAAAGAAGTGCGAGGCTGCTGCTGGAGAAAATTGATCAAAATGAGCAGGATCATGAGGAGATGTCAGAAATCATCCGATTGAATCCGGCCATTAACCACAGAGAATCTGTCCAAAAATTGAACTGAATAATTTGAATAAGTCTTTTTATCTTTTTGGAAACGTTTTTATGAATTCTATTGTAAAAAGAAAATAAAGAGCTATAATAATCCTATGATTCGAGTCATGAATACCCTTTCATTTCTGTATGTTCCTAATTTTAGTGGTTATAGCGATTTAAAAGAGGGGGAGGAATGAATCTTAAACGAATAATTTATGGATTCACTTGTGATCTAATTCACAAAAATAATTCTGCTTCTTTTTACATTCCCGGAAGGGGAATTTTTTTCAAGTATTACTAAATCGATTTAGTAAGAGTGAAAAATAATAAAAGAAAGTCGGAGATCACTATGGAAATGTTTATGAGTATTATCAGGGAGCCATCCATCATTATCGCGATTGTGACATTACTCGGCCTTATATTCCAGAGGAAGAAAGTATCCGAGATCATTACGGGAACTACCCTTTCTTTTATGGGCTTCACCATGATCAAGGTCGGCGGCGGCATTTTAGGAGGCGTTCTCACCAACTTCAGCCAAATTTTTTCTTATGCGTTCAAACTTAAAGGTGTCGTACCAAGCAATGAAGCCATCATGGCACTGACCATTGATCAGATCGGGGCGGATGCTGCGCTCATTCTGCTCTTTTCCATGATCCTTAACATCGTGCTTGCACGCCTGACCAAGTTCAAGTATATTTATTTGTCTCTTCACTTGATTCTGTTCATGAGCTTTGCCGCTACAGCCGTTATGAAAGGTCTTGGTCTCAGTTCGCTGACTACGATCATCGTCGGTTCTTTGGTAATCGGGAGCTATATGGCAGTGTTCCCTTACCTGCTCCGGAATGCCAGCAAAAACATTATCAAATCTGATGAATATACGATTGCTCATGCTTCCATGACCTCTTACATTCTCGGCACCTATTTAGGAAAAGTTTTTGGCAACCGTGAAAATGACACCGAAAATGTAAAAATTAATGACCGCATCAGTTTTTTGCGCGACCCCAATGTTGCAACGACCTTGACGATGCTTGTGCTTTTACTGGTATCCGGACTGGTTGCTGGTTCTGATTATGTCAGCAAATTATCTGATGGCAAAGAATACATCGTCTTCATCCTCGAACAGTCAGCTATTTTTGCTGCCGGCCTGTATATCGCAAAAGCAGGTGTTAAGCTGTTCACGACTGAAATTGTACCCGCTTTCAAAGGGTTCTCCCAAGTGTTCGCACCTGGAGCAATCCCTGGTGTGGATGTTCTGGTACTGTTCGACAAATCACCCAATTCCGCGTTGGTAGGCTTCTTGGTCAGCTTCTTCACAGGCGTTGCCTGCGTCTTTCTTTTCCCGCTTGTCGGATTGCCTGTCATTGTGCCGGGGATCATGGCCTGCTTCCTCGCTGGTGGTGCAGCCGCGATATTTGGCAATTCCAGCGGTGGTTTCAGGGGGGCTGTCATTTCCAGTTGTCTTAATGGATTCTTGCTCTGTCTGCTGCCGGCCCTCACCTTGCCGCTCTTTTCTTTTTTGGGTGCCGAAGGGGTAACGTTCGCCGATCCCGACTTTACTACCCTTTCCGGAGTTCTGTGGCTTATTTTCCGCTGGTTTTAAACTAAATCGATTTATGAAGTTTTTTTAAAATAACTCATCTCAAAAATTTGTGTTCTAAATGAGGAGGAATTATCCATGTTTTTTAACGACCAAGATATTCAAATTGATATCGTTGACAGTAATACCGCTCGGAAAGTGCTGGCCCACAGCGACCAACTTATGTATGTCAAAGTGATGTTTGCTAAAGCCCAAACAGGAGAGATCCTGTTGCATAAGCATGTCCATGAACAAGTCACTTATGTAATAAAGGGAAGTTTTAAGTTCATGATCGATAATGGCGAAACAAAGGAAGTCCAGACCGTCAATGAGGGAGACAGCATCCATTTTCCATCCGATACTCTTCATGGCTGTATCCCACTGGAGGACGGCGGTATTCTGCTAGATGCATTTACACCAGCACGTGCAGATTTCCTGTAAATTCCCTTACGTACATTACCTGCTTTTACAACGGTGTCCGAATCCATTCTTCTTTAGGTTATGTATCCCCGAACCAGTATGCAAATGCAGCCTAAGGATTTCTCGTTTCAGTGTGTCCATTTTATTGACAGCGCAACGAGGAATCGGATTAAGGATAGCTGGATCGCAATAGGGAAACGAATGAATATAGAGAAAAAACAGGAGAAAAAAAGCAAGTGATGCCGAAGAACTATGTAGCTATTTTGTCCATCGGCATCGATGGTAGTTTATAATTTCGTGTCTCCAGTTTTGTATGGTTCGCAAACAAAAGAAAGCGATCGGATCGCATGCTGATTTATAATTTTTGATAGTGATTTAAGAGATTCTCTATTCTATCTTGAATAATTTGTTTTAATGTTTCAGGCTTCACTGATATAACACAATTACCATATTTCATAAAATAATTAGCTATAAACTCCTCTTCTCCTAGATTATAGAATCCCTTAATGACTGTTTTATGACCATTTTCTATTTTCATAGAGGGATAATGTTCTTTATAAAAAATATCCTTTGCTTGTTCTAAAATCTCTACTTCAAAGTCAATGCTCTTCTCAGATTGATACATTTCTAATGAACGACTAAGGAGTTCATCTATAGAAAAGCGAGAATTGTTCTCCTCTTCTTCTATAAAGGTTATTCGATCACATCTGAAAACTCTATATTTATTCGTATTTAACTCTATTCCAGTAGCATACCATTGACCAAACTTAGCGGAAATTTTGAAAAATTGAACATGGTAACTTTTTTTCTGGTTATTTTTTAAATACTGAAGCTTACAGTTACTCTCATTAAGAATGCCTTTTAGAATTTTATCTAAAAAACGACTAACATTATTGTGCTGATATATTTCAAATTGTAGAACTTTTTTCATTTTGTGAATCTGCTTAATCTGTATTTTAGAAAGACAGTGTTCAAACTTTTCATTTAGTTTATTAACACTTAAATGAAATGGTGTTGATTGATAAGATTCTAACGTCAACATGGCAAAGTACAGAGCATATACTTCATCCATAGTAAAAATAATAGGGGATAACAATCTATTTTTTAAGATACCATATCGTCCATGTCTGCCATGTTCCGAAAAAATAGGCATACCTAATTGTTCTAATGAACTAATATCACGTAGAGCTGTACTTTTTGAAATATTGTATTTATCCATTAGGTCATTTAAATTAAAGAACTCTCGACTGTTTAAGTATCTGATCATGTCATTTAATCTTTCTGATTTGTTCATATAAATCTCCTTATAAAGGTGTCATGTTTTGATACCTTTATATATGATAATGAGTTCAAGGTAATATATCAAATGTATAAGATATTTGCCTAAAATCATGATATAAAAGGAGATTGATACCATGGGTACAACACTAGAAATAGCTATTTTCTTATCAATGAACGGAAAGGCAAAAGAAGCTATAAATTTTTACAAAAACCATTTTAGCGCAAAGGAATTGTTACTTGTTACCTATCAAGACATAGCAAAACGTGACAGCTCAATACAGCTTACTGATGAAAATAAGAATTATATTTCTCACTCTGTCTTATTAATCGGAAGAACAAAAGTAATGGTAGCAGAAGATACAATGAATATGAGTGAAGAATATACAGTTGGTAATAACACTTCATTATGTATTCAAAGTGCTGAATTAGAAGAAATTGAACATTTTTATAATAGCTTAATTACAGATGATCGAGTGAAAATCATTGTTCCTTTATCTAATAATGTGTTTAGCAAAGCATACGGTATTATAGAAGACCCATTCGGTATTCAAATACAATTAATGTTTGATGATAGATTACAATAAAAAATTAGCATGTTCCATGTTTCATAATGCAATCTGTATTCTGAAATTTTTATATTACTGAGATATACTATCGTAGAATTACTACTGTTTTATTTTTTAGTGCGGAAGTATAATGTATTGGCGGAAATAGTAAAGAGGGGCAGCGAGCCCCTCTTTTTGTGCTTAAAATAGTAGCATGTTTAGCCTGACGAGATTACCTTTTGTGCAATAACTTTTGTCATTGCATGTTTGTGAGGAATACCTGAAGAATTGCAGTCGAAAACAACTTCTGAATTGTCTTTAATAAACCAGTCGTGATAGTGTGCAAGCAACTCACCAGAGTACCACTTAAACGCGTTGGGTTCTTTTTCGGGAGGTGGTGCAATAAACGGCTTATTTACAAACACATTAAAAACATGTAAACCATTTTGGTTTGTAGACTGCTTATAATTATCAAATATTTCTTTACGAAAGTCAGGCTCCAGTCTTTTGGTTTTCTCAATGCCTGCGTCCGAAACGTCAAATGCTGTGACATCATATCCATTTCTTGCAAAAAACACTGCATCTTTTCCCTCGCCACAGCCAATATCCAACAATTTTAAATGTTTAGTAGGCGGCATAAATTGTAAAACCTGATAACATACTTTATTGGGTTCAGTACCCCAGTAATATTCTTGTGTTTGATATTCTTTCTCATAAATACTAATCGGTCTGTCCTGCGAGATATACCCAAGGAGTTTGTCAATGTTAACTTCTAAGGTTCTTGATAGCTGAGGTAGTAACGATATATCAGGCATTGTCTGAGCATTTTCCCACTTGGATACTGCTTGAAAAGAAAGCCCTAGTATTTGTGCAAGCTCTTCTTGTGTAAGTCCTCTCTCTTTGCGGTATATGCTTATGTTTCTTGCTAATTTTTCCTTCATAAATTCTCACGCTCCTTCATGTAATCCAACAAGACTATGCTGGAGCAGGAAGACTGTGATGGAGTTGTCGTGATTGCACAAGCGACGGGCGTCGTACTGATGGTCGGCTTCATGAAGCTGGCGGCGGTTCATATGGTCGATCTGGTACGTTATTTGTTCAGAGAAGTCGCCCAGGTCACCGGTTTTGCGAACGCGGATGAAGTGAACACAACTGATCGTTTACAAGTCGGAGAGTCACACAGGGCTCCCTTGGAAATCACTTGCGGAAAACGATACAGTTCTGACGCCGTCTGCCTCGGCGATGTCGGGCGGATACTGTGATTTGTACTTGCGCGGTTTTGTTGGTGAAATCGCTCATTTTATGAACTGCTGCCAAGAAGGACGGACGCCTTATTCTAGTGAACGGGGAAATGTAAAGACGATGGAGTTGTGCGACCGCATTTTGGCTGTGCTCCAGTAGGATACAGATTAAATATACAAACTTTGGAGGCTGGACGGTACCTTAGTTTAGCTGCTTTGAAAGAAGCTTATTGTTATGGCGTGTATTATCGAACGTAATCTATCCAGAGAGTACCCTCATTTTTTCGATTATCCTACGACCTTCCTATTTCATATCATTCCTGTCCATTTTGATTAATCTCTGCTGAAAATACGCCAACAAAGACGAACGATGCGATAGAATAGGAAAAAGGAAAGCGTTATCATCACCATTTTTTGTTGCGATGGTCCAGGGGGAGAAGGCATATGCGTTCAAGGTTCCAACCATTAAACACATTACGTAATCAGATTTTTATCGGATTTATACTGGTAATGCTCATTATGATGAGTGTGGCGGGGGCGTTCATTTATCTCAATGTGTCTCACTTGTTAAAAGACAGTGCCGAGCGACATATTGGTCAAACTGCGGTACAAGCAAGCGGTAGGCTGGATGCATTAATCGGCCAGATGGACAGCTTGACGGAGCAGGTCGCGAATCACCCGTCTGTTCAGCATATTTTGCTGAAGGAGCGCAACGGGGGCAAGGTGAATTTCGAACAGCGTCAATCACTACTGCAAGTGATGCATAGCTATCAGGCATATATGCCGAGTGTCGGCTCGCTGGAGCTGTATACCGCCGAAGGGAAGATGTTGTTTCCGATTAGGGAGGGCAGTCTGGAGGACCGTATCGGACAGGCGGACATCCGGGAAGCGAATCAGATGAAAGGAAGATTAGTCTGGATCGGCATTGATCCCGAGGACCCCCGGTCGCTGCTGGTGATTCGGCAGGTGAGCCTGGTGGATCGCTGGTTTTCACGCGGAGGATATCTGATTACCCGCATGGAGCGAAGTTATTTCAGGCTGAATGATGCGTCGGCGGTCAATGAAGAAGCGGATGAAACCATGTTGCTTGTAGATCGTCAGGGCCAACTGCTGTCGGGTGAACCTTTGAACCAGACGGATTTGTCAGGTGTACTGCACAGCAAGACACAAACTGTTCATATTGGAGAGCGGGAATATGTAAAGGCGGTTAAGCAGTCGGAGCGGACGGGCTGGTCGCTGCTGATCCTGATTCCGGTTAGCGTCGTCACAGACGGAATTACGGTTTTACGGACTACACTTATAATTTCCGCGTCTCTTGGTGCCGTGCTATTCCTGTTCATGTCCTTTATGTTGTCTACGTTGATTACAAGACCGATAGGTCACTTGATTCAGGCGATGCGTCGTTCACGGGAAGGGGCATTGGCCCTGAATCCAGAACCGGCAGCAGCAGTCGAGCTGCGAGAATTGAACGCAGAGTACAACACGATGATTGTCGATATCAATGAATTGATCCGTGTTATTTGCGAGAAGGAGGTTTTACAAAGCCAGACCGAACTTAAAGCTCTGCAGGCGCAGATCAATCCGCATTTTCTTTTTAATACGCTGGATGCTTTCAACTGGTCGCTACAGGAGAAGGGAGAAGAGGAGCTTGCCGGGCTGATGGTGTCCATGTCACGGCTGTTTCGTTATGTTATCGAACCGGCTCACCATGACTCTTGGGTGATACTTGGGGAAGAAATGGCGCAAATCCGTCGTTATCTGGAACTGATGGAGATGCGTCTGGGTGAACGTCTGAGCTGGCAAATTCATATGCCTTCGGAGGCAGCCCAAATTCCGCTTCCTAAACTGCTGATCCAGCCTATTCTAGAGAATGCCATTTTGCATGGTGTCGAAAATCGCATCGGCAACGGCCGCGTTGAAATCAGTGTCACTCCTTCGACCAGATCGGGTTGGACCAAGATCACGGTCATAGATAACGGACCTGGAATGACACTGGAGGAGCTTGCAGCTGTGCGTACAGCGTTGATGGGGGGATCGGCCTGCCAGAGCAAGGGAACCGGTATGGGACTAGTTAATGTGCAGCGCAGGCTTGCTCTCTATTATGACAGCGCATCTTATCCAACGGACGGTGTGCTGATACATAGTGCTGAGCAGGAAGGAACTGTGGTCGCTTTTGAAATTCCTGATGAATATGGAGGGCGGTAGGAATGAGTGTTTCATCCAAAACCATTGTCATTGTAGACGACGAACAGCGAACACGTCAGGGGATACACCAGACACTGGAGCAATGGGCCGCCGGGAAATACCGGATTGTGACATTCGGTAATGGTTTGGAAGCATTAAATATACTGCGAGCGGAGACGGTTCATCTGTTGATTACGGATGTCCGGTTGCCGGAATTCAGTGGTCTGGATTTAATCCGCGCTCTGGAACGGGATTCACGACGACCAGCGATCATTGTCATCTCGGGTTATGCGGAGTTTGATTATGTCCAGCAGGCTCTTCGTCTGGGAGCCGTCAATTATTTGCTCAAACCGATTGATAAGCAGGAGCTGCTGAATGCGGTTAATGAAGCGCTTCGGCTGGAAGAGGAGCGGCAGCGGTACGAGAAGCTGGACAAGCTGGCTGACCCTGTTCTGCTAGAGCTTGATCTCCAGGCGGCTACTCTTAGTGATCCGGTACGATATGCCTTCACCTATATGGCGGAGCATCTTCACGAATCCATTACGATGGCGCAGACTGCCGCGCATTCACACCTGAATGCGAGCTATTTTAGTGTTTTGTTCAAGGAGCAAAGTGGTTTGTCCTTCAGCGAATATCTGCATCGCCTGCGGATCCAACGGGCCAAGGAGCTGCTGCTGCATACCCAGTTGACGATTGCCCAAATCGGCGAGCGATCAGGCTACCGAACAGATAAATATTTTATTAAAGTATTCAAAGCGACTGAGGGGATAAGTCCCAGCCGCTACAGGCAGCAGATGCGTACAGGGCCGGAGAATATCGACTGACAGTATAGGCAGATCAAACCCAATAAAAGTGGAATTATATCCAATGAGCGTACCCTGTTGGAAGCAGGAATGGAGTGCTAAACTTACAAATGATAACGGTTACAAAAAATATAATTATAATAACGGAGGTCTAACGATGTCCAACAAGTATGGTTTGCGTAAGCACTCACATCAAAAATGGTTTGCTGGGTTGACCCTGCTGCTGTCATTCATGCTGATGCTATCCGGTTGCGGTGTTGGCAAGGATGGTCAAGGCGGTTCCAGTGGAGAAGGGGGAAAGGTTACACTCAAAATGATGCACCTGTGGCCAGAGGGAAGCTCGGCACAGCAGAGCAAGCTTGTGACTCAGATTATAGATCAATACCAAAAGGATCATCCGAATGTCGTCATTCAGCAGGAAGTGCTGGAAAATGAACAATATAAAAACAAACTCAAAGTGCTGTCAGCTTCCAATGAATTGCCGGATATCGGTATCACCTGGGCAGCGGGCTTTATGGAGCCTTACGTTAAAGGTGGATTATTTACGCCGATGGATGACCTGTTGAATGGTTCCAAGCTAAAGGACAAATTCGTACCGGGAACGACCGAAGCCTATGCGCTGAATGGCAAAACGTATGCGCTTCCGATTGAATTGAACATTACACCTATTTATTATAACAAAGCCATATTCCAAAAATACAACTTGAAGGTACCTGCGACATTTGACGAGTTTAAGCAGGTTGTGAAAACACTTACGGATCATGGAGTTGCGCCGATTGCACTGGGCAATAAAGACCGCTGGACCGGCTCGCTCTGGTACATGTATCTGGCGGACCGAATAGCAGGTAACGAAACGCTGAAAAAAGCGATTGATGGTTCAGGATCGTTCGATGACCCTGGTTTAATTCAGGCGGCCTCCGAAGTACAGACGCTTGTGGATATGAATGCCTTTAACAAGGGATTTAACGGCTTGTCCAATGATGAGGGAAAATCCGAATTTATGAACGACAAGGCAGCTATGTATTTGATGGCTACTTGGGAATTGCCGAATTTTACGACCAATCCCGCAATCCCGCAAGCATTTAAAGATCAAATTGGCTTCTTTAAATTCCCGATGGTTGCAGGCGGCAAGGGCAACGAGAACAGTTGGGTAGGAGGTCCGGGAGTAGGCTTGTTCGTTTCGGAAAATTCCAAGGTGAAAGAAGAGGCCAAAGCGTTCGTTGAATACTTCGTAGTCAAATGGGGAGAGCAATCGGTCACACAGGCAGGCGTTATTCCGGCGACGAAAGTGGACACCTCCAAAGAAAATTTGCCCAAGCTGTATGTCGATTTGCTGAACGGACTGAATCAAGCCAGCAGCATTACATTGTTCGCCGATGTACAGATGAAGCCGAATGCAGCACAGGTACATTTGAATATGATTCAGGCGTTGTTTGGTAAAGCAGTGACACCGCAACAATTTGCCGACCAGCATAAGGCTGCCATCGAGAAAGGAAATTGAAATTGACCACCTAAGGAGGTCCGACCGTGGAAAAGGTCATGTCCAATAAGCTTGTCATTGCTCTATATGTATTGCCTTCTCTGCTGCTGTTATTCGCCGTGATATATGTGCCCATAGTACTGACCGGCTATTACGGCCTGAATCAGTGGAATGGAATCGGCCCTATGACTTTTGTGGGGCTGGACAATTATCAACATTTGTTCACAGACAAAGCGTTCTGGCAAAGTGCTTGGCATTCGCTTTTGTTGGCCTTGTTTTCAGGCATCAGTCTGATCGGTTATCTGGTCATTGCGATGATTTTGTCAGGGAAAATCAAGGGAGCGAATCTGCTGCGGAAAATTTATCTGATTCCCATGCTGCTGTCTTCTGTAGCGATCGCACAGCTGTGGCTCAAAATATATCATCCAACAAACGGAGTGCTCAATTCCTTACTGACGTCGGTCGGAGTTCACAACCCGCCTGAATGGTTAGCTAATCCTTCTCTGGTGCTGTTTGCCTTGTTCATCCCGATTATTTGGCAATATGCAGGCTTTTATATCCTGATCTATTATGCTGGACTAAAAAACATTCCCGAAACGCTGATGGAGGCTGCCCGAATCGACGGAGCCAGTGCCTGGCAGATTGCGACTCGTATCAAATTGCCTCTGCTGCGCGAGGTGATTAACGTGACGATCATATTGTCTATTGTCGGCTCGCTCAAATATTTTGACCTGATCTACGTCATGACGGACGGTGGGCCGAACGGAGCCAGTGAAGTGATGGCTTCATACATGTACCACCAGGCGTTCCGCAGCTTTGATTTCGGATATGGCAGTGCTACAGCCTTTGCCCTGCTGCTCATCTGTCTGGTCGCTACGTGGCTGATCCGCAAGGTTACGGCTTCGAGTGACACCATCCAGTATTCATAATACAGTCATGCAAATAGATCATGGGTAACAAAGGACAGGAAGAGGGAGGAACGGATATGAAAACCCAGGCAGCCGCCAACTATCCGCTTGGAGTCGCTACCCGCGGCAAAATGTTAACTCGGGTCGGTTATGCCGCTTTGTATATCATTTTAATCATTTTGGCCGTGACGCAGCTTTTACCACTGGTGTGGCTGATGCTGTTCTCGCTTAAAAATAATCAGGAAGTGTTTAACCTTCCGCCGTTTGCACTCCCGTCCCAACCGCATTGGGAGAACTATATGAATGTGTGGACCAGCGGCAATATCGGGCGGTATTTTTTCAATAGTGTGTGGATTACGGTCATATCCGTGGCGCTGACGGTGCTGCTAGCCAGCTTTGTAACGTTTGCCATTACGCGTATGCGGTGGAAAGGAAGCCAGCTGGTCCTCGGGCTCTTTATGGTCGGACTGATGATTCCAGTCCATTCCACCTTGATTCCGTTGTTCAGTATGTTTCTCAAACTGCATTTAACAGACACTTCACTCTCCATCATCCTGTCGTATGTCGCTTTTAATCTGCCCACAACGATGATGATCTTGTTGGGCTTCTATTACGCCTTACCCCGTGAAGTGGAAGAAGCGGCCGTTATGGATGGCTGCTTCGTCAACCGGATGTTCTTCCGAATCGTGCTGCCCATGACAACCCCCGTCATGGCAACGACATCTATTATTAACATGATCTATAACTGGAATGAGTTTATTTTCGTCAATACGTTCATCAGCTCGGACGAAAACAAAACACTGACCGTAGGCGTTCAGAACTTTATCGGACAATATACGACCGACTGGGGAGCTATCGGAGCTACGTTGATGATCAGCATTTTGCCCATTTTGCTGGTGTTCCTCATCATGAGTGACCGGATTGTGGAAGGGATCGCAGCCGGGTCGGTTAAGGGGTAAAGAAAATTCGCCTGATTAGAAGAGCACCCCCTAGTGTAGACATTGGATCAAACCTCTTGGTTTATCCGGTGAATGCTAGGGGGGGCATTTTTGTGTGAGTTTAGTTTGAGTTGATGGGGAATACATAAATGAAAGTGGAAAAAACATAGATTTAAGCTTTTTTTAACTACTCCCGACATTTCGAGCAATCATCTCATAGGTGGGGTAACACTGAGCCTTGTCGCTCATATAAGCGATAAGGTCGACCAGTATCAGCTTCTCATACTGGCTCAAGCCATAACAACGATGGATTTTAAGCGGCACTTTGGTAAATCCCTTATGAAGTGACGTGAACTCGCTATCTTGACTTACCTTGTCCATGTACTCGTTAGCGACTTGGCGGTTTTGAATCAAAACGAAATCACTCGCTCTTGTTGTCATTTCAATCCCTGCCTTATGCGTTTTTGATTACACCGCCGCACGGCGGCTATGAAGTCAGGAAGGCGAGCCTAGAACGTATCCTTACCTGCTCTATGTCAACTGCTCGTCAGCAGAGTTCTTTCTTCGCTGTAAGAATCGCTGAAATGTTCCGTTAAGTTGCGGACGTATGAAAAATCTTTCGTTTTTGCCGCCCCTACTCTAATAGTGGCGGTGCCTATCCTAAAAGATGCGATTTATTGCTATTTTATCCTCCCTACCGGGGCGGCGTATTCTACAGTTGCGAGTAAATTTGAAAAAACGCAAGAAAAAAACGAAGATAACAAAAACAGGTCAATTATGGTGGTATCTGGCCATAATTAACCTGTTAGATGTAACGGAATAGCGTTATTCAGGTTATAAAATTAAAGCATTTGATGTGCGTACAACCGAAATGGAGGAATCTTTATACGGGTATTACATGGCTTATATGTGTTATTGGTTGAATGATGGATTCATTCGTCATTTGGTAGTCCCACCACCTTTAAAATGTTCATGATTCGAGTGGATTCATATCCAACAAGCATTCTATAGCCTGCTTTCAGTTTGATAACTGTTCGAAAATATATGGGTATCGCAGTGAAGTAATTATCTTGTTTGATAGATACTTTTTCTGGTATTGATCTAGCTTTGTATTTATGATTACAGTAGCATTTTCTTTTCTGAATATTTGATCTGTACCATTTTCCACAAACACCATGTCAGGATTAAAAACCATTAAAATATTACCGAAAATTTTAAATAACACTTCTAATCCTTCCTCGAATAATTTCCCGAATAATTGAATCCCAATTTCTGCATTAATTTTCATCCCATATTCTTCTCTTAAAAAATCAATACTAATAATATCTTCTGTTTCAATATCAAGTGTGAAGTATTTACAGCTAAGACGAGAAAAATCTTCGTAGTTAGTTACTTTATCTTCAACTGTATCGCATACTATTTCATAAATTATGCTTTTAAGTGTTTCTTTATCTAAATTTGAGACTAAGAATAACGTACAGTCCATCTCACTTTTAACCTCCAAACACTCTTGTAATCTTTCCATCCTTCACTAGAATTAATTCTTCTAGTCTTTTTAGATCTCCATTCGGATTTGCTTTTCTTAAAATTGTTTCGATAATTTCGGTAACTTTTTCATTTGGAAAGTTGTCTATGTTCAAGACAATTCTTCCAGACTGTTTCTTCGTCTTTCCTGCTATTTCTTTAATTATACTTTGTATCTTTCCATCTGGTTTTGGTGCATAACAATCAAATACATTTCCTTCGATTAGAAAATCTGGATTAGACCCTTCTGCAATGCCATGACCATTTCCACCATCAATTTCATCTAACATCTCAATGTCATAGCCGTTATCAGCCAATACATCGGCTGTTTCATTTTGCTTCTTTATTCCATGGGAATCTCCTTCTCCATAATTCCCTTTAGGTTTGCCACCCTTTGGTAAAGAAGGTTCGGTAAGTTTAAACTTTGGAACTTCTCCCGTCCCCTTAGTGCTCTTACCTGTATACTCTCCTGATTCTAACGCATCAATCTGTTTTTGTCTCTCAGGCGAAATCTTTGCACCGGAACCTTTAGAATGTCGGACGTCAGGACCAGGATCATGAAACCGATAATGACCTCCAGCAGTTTCGAAAATGGGTAACCTTTTAGTTATACGGATGTTCATCTTTCGGGCTACACTTTGCAAGTAATTCCCCAAGGATTCAAAATTGGTTGGAAAACGGATGGCGTTCGTTTTGAATTTTCCATCTCCGGCCTTCGCTAGAGCAGAGTCGGCTTTCGCTGTATCCCCGAATAATCCCGGCGTTCCACCTTTTCCACCGTTCTTTTCTTCAACATCTTTGAGTCCCTTAGATAAAGATGCTTCTTCTTTACCCAGCTTTCCCATCTTTTTAGCTAATGCTGCGGCGCCTTTGACAAACCCAATAATGTCTGCGCCGCGTTCCACAGCCTTGATACTGTCATATCCTGCATCGTAGCTTTCCTGTTTGGTATCGGTTAGCGGATTAGGGATGAAATTGTTCATTTTTTTTGCAAAAGGTTCTGTGACACTATCCCATACAAAGGTAGCATCTTGTTTAGCTTCATTTCCAACGTTCATAAACCCTTGTTTTACGCCGGACGAGTCCTTAATGATTTCAACATACCGGGACCCTTTTTCAAAGCCTTTTTTTATACCATATTCGATACCTTCAAGGGTTTCATTACGATCGAGGAAACCTTTCCCGGTGACGTTACCGGGCATGACGAAAGGAGTAGCCACCATGACTCCCATATCCACGATATCGACAGCGGAGTTCCATACCCCGCTTAAAAACTCTATACCCGCATCCCATTCTCCCTTGAGCGTGGAGCCTACATTCTCCTTGACGCGTGCTCCCATCACGCTTTGAATTCCCTTTTCAGCGACTTGCTTCTCAAAATCAGACAAAATCGGTTCTGGGTAGTATTGATGGAGGGAAGCTTTAAGTTGGATTTCTGAACTTACGCTGTTAACTTCCTGCTCCAAATCCAGTGTATCGGTTGTTGTATTCAAGTGTAAGCCGTTGGTTCCTTGCAGCAGGATGCTCCCTGCAGAAAGACTAAGACTGCCTGTGGCTTGAATTTGTATACGTTGGGTGCTGTTCAGGCTGACACCGTGATGGGTATTCATGGAGATGTACAGCGATCCTTCCTGCGCACTCATCGACAGTTCGGAATTGCCCAACGATATTTCTTTTCCCTGTGGATTCGCAAAGGATTTGACCCCGGGATCGGCTGTTTTACGCTGGTGACGTTCTGCTGGTGATTCGACCACAGCACCTTGGGCTGCGTGAGATGAAGGGACGGCAACAGTAGATGGTTTCGTCCGTACCGATTGTATGACCATCGCATCATCTTCGTCTGCACTTGGAAAATACAGCTTCACCTGCGCCCCTTTTTCCGGCATGAGATACCACACCTGATTGCCCTCGGCAGAGTAGGGGAACCACTGAGCATCCTTGGGATTTTGCTGATTATCCATATCCAAATGTAATCGAACCTGATTCCGGCTGACCTCCAGTATTTTTCCTTCAATGGATGCACCGATGATGGTTCGATTGTATATTTTAGGCACCTTTAAGCCCTGCGACAACGCGCATTCATACGACCAGGTCATCAAGCCACGAATCAACTGGCCTTCACGTTTAGTGATGACATAGGTTTCGTGATTGCGCTCGACTTCATCTCCCAGTTGCAGCATTTGATCCCATTCAAAGGTATACCGTGTATAATCCCCGATACTGGCAGATTTCCAGCCGTTCGCCTCTTGATCCAAAAAGGGAGCAATCTTGCGCTGCAATGCAAAAGGAACCTCTTTCAATTGAATATGCTGCCTGCCCTGTGGAACACCAATCCAAATTTGCGCATGATGGGAAACGATATTAGGAACGAGAAGGGCACCTACATGCGAAGCTAACCGTTTTAAAAAGGTCCAATCCGTCTCCTGATACTGCATGATGAATTGACCTGTTGCTTTTTTCTCAAAAGCTTCATCGATCTTGTCTGAGCCTTTATAATCGGCTAGTACCGCATCTACAATATCCACATACTTTTGATTGATATGTTGAAAGGAACGATTTTTGAGCTGCGTATCTAGTTTAAAACTATGAGAAATGACGTTGAGAGTTACCATGATCCCCTGATGTCTGTGCTCCACATCTACACCGTACAGTTGCCCCATAAATAAGGGATGTTTCTGGTCTTTGGCATCGGAATACCATAGCTCAACTTCGTCGTCGCTGCTCGCTTTGGTAATGATTGTGTCTGCTTGATCGGCTTCTAGACTACCCGTGATCACCAGTCTAGCATGTTCTCCCAGCTCGTGACTCATATGGACGTTATGAAGTCGTAGCTTGCCATAGGGCCAAGTGACATGTAAGTGCTGATAGGTAAAGCGGTCTTTCGCTACGATGTTCATCCCTTACTCTCCTTGCTTGATAAAATCAGCCATCTTGTCCGTCATCTGTAATGGAGATGATACCTCCACCACCAGATCCTGTGCTGTCTGCACCAAAAAAGGAGGATATCGCCTCTTGTACACCTTGACAGCTACACATTAAGGTCGAATTGTTGAGTAGGGCGGGTGCCCCCTCAACCAATACGTCTTCTTTCCCACCAGTCCACTTGGACCCAAACGCAATCTCCGGTTCACAGGGAAGACCCTGCTTCAATTTACACAGACCAAAAGCATTGATTTTGCTAATATTGGCTCCACAAATGGCATCGTCCACGTTCAGAACGGGCTTTTTCTTAATGAAGACACCGTGGCTGTACATCATATTGAGCACACCGGGGTCTGTACCTTGACTGCACTGTAGCTTGGCTCCTCTCACCACATAGGAATGTTCTCCGCTGAGTGCACCTTGGGCCAAAGCTTTAATAAGTATAGGTAAAAACATATAAGCACCTCCTTGGATAAAAGGTAAACATTTAAGAAAGCTCCGACCATGTTGCGGTGTGTAACATGGCATAAGTTAACGGGACCCATAGGGGAGCATCCTCCAGCTTAAATTGGCAACTCCCGATCACAGCCTTGCCACGCCAGGAACGCACAAAGACAATCTGATAATAGGGAGAGGGGGAAACTAGAAAAATAGCTTCATAACAGCCAATGATGGTATCTTGAATAGAAAGAGCCTTTTCATCCACGAGTTTCATACTTGGTTGTGCGCGACTCGTTTGCTCAATCATCTGTTTTTGATAGACTTCCACTTGCTCAGGGTCCAGTTCTTGCCCACTTTGGTGCAGACCGAACAGGATTCCGCCCAGCTTGTCCTGAACAACGAAGCTTTTCGACGGATCTACCGTCTGTCCAGCCCGAACTTCTGGAATAAGAGAGTCAGGTAGGGAAATGGTGAGTTGATTTTCAAAGACAGGAAGGATCTGAAACTGGATCTCCTGTTCATTCGGTAGAATTAGCAAGCCTTTTGAAATTCCCTCCATCGCTTCTTCAATAGATATCATCATCCAGCTTTCATCGTTCTCTGCTGTACTTAATTGCTCTTTTAATGTTTGTTGATGATGCAGTTTTAAAAAAAATTCATCCCAATGCTCCGTCAAGGTTGAACCTCCTTATACAAGTTCTAGCTTTTGTAGCCGAAAACCACTCAAATTCCGCCGCAGCAAGCTTTCAGCAGCCTCCAAGCTAACGATGAAATAAGGTTCCCTCACGTTGGACAGTCGGAAAAAATGGTGTCCATTCACCTTATGGCTATCCAGCACAAGGCGTTTCAGGGTTTGGTCGTGCGGATAAAATTCAGTTTGTTCTGAAATGCCATCCACAGAGGGAACAGATGTAATCCAATATAGCTCCTGACGGCTAGGTTCTCGGTTCACAATATACATCTGCTTAAAACGGGCTTGTGTATTGTATAATTCTAGAATCCGTTTCATAGGATCGGAAAATAGCGGTTGTGAGGTTGAAAACGGTAGCCAGTCCGTGTACTCGGCATCTTCTGTCGCATGAACATCTAAAACCTGAGCCGGAGGCATGCCAACAAATGGCGTTTTAAAAAGGTCTAAATTCATCGGTTCAATGTTTCGGGATATACGATGATCATCGACCAGCACATAATAATGGCGCATACACATTCCTCCTTATTCCGTCCACACAATGGATTGATGCTGTGCTTCGTTCAGTTTCCAATGCTGTTGGTACTTTCGCGGGACAAGGGTTCCTTGCATTGATGCCCCTTCAAAATATGCATGTTCAAACGAATGTACATCTGTAAAATCAGCCCCATCCAGGTTGGCGTGTTCAAAACGAAGTCCACATAGCCCTGGCACCCGAACTCCATTTTCCCGATACGGCTGTCCACTGGCACTGCTAAAGTTAGCACCTCTCAAGTCGCTATATCTAAAATCCGTGTCGGTCAGTAAGCATCCCTGAAAGCTGCCTCCTGCCAGATTCGCTCGCTGCCACATGCTTCCGATCAATATGCAGGTGTGAAACTGGCTTTCCCGTAAGTCACTGTGGCTAAAATCGTTATAGCGCAGATCCTTTTGCATCAGGTGAAGGTGGGGAAGCGAGAGTCGCTTTAGGTTTTCGTAAACATAGGGTTCTTCCTCATTGGAATGCATCAATTGCTCTCTCACATGATCTGCAAGAAGTGCTTCCTGATCTTCGACATATAGATTCTCGCTGATATCCTTGTACTCGCCCGTTCGGATAGCTAAACGATTAGCTTTATGAATGGCGAGATACTCAGGCATTTGAACCACTTCTGCCATCCCTAAGCGTAGGAGGGAGCTCACAAACTGGTGGAAAAAAGGAGCGGATTCCAGCATCAGTCGTTCCACATCCGCTGAGGTGATCATCCCCATATATATTTTTCGTTCCTGCTCCAAGGTTTCCAACATGGCACTCATCGGTGCATAGGCCCATGAAGCGTCATAGGTTAACTTGCAATCGGAATCATCTTCGTACCATTCTGCTGAATAAGCCTCGATCATATATAGGTAGGATTGCTCCAGCATCTGAGTGCGCAAGAACGAGTAGTGGATATATCCAATGGGTTCTTTTTGACCTTGTTGCTGCATGCCCAGAATGTGTATACATAAATCCCTGAACGAATTGTTGAAGTCTGAAATGAGCTGATCCTGACAACGTTGGAACTTGTTCTCCAGCGTGTCTAGCTGTAATTCCAGTAAGGGTGTAAAATGATGTTCCTTAAAATGGTGTAACGCTGCATGTTTATCCATCTACTAACCTCCCGTTAGTTCATCTTGATTTCTGTACCGGAGAAGGTCGTTTTATCATCCAGCGTAATGGTATTGCCTTTACCAGATAGCTCGATTTTTCCGGCGGAAAGCTGGATGTTGCTGGAACTCATAACGATATCGGAGGTCGCGCTAATACTCACATTTTTTCCGCTTACAATATCAATGCCCGTTTTATCGTTAATGACAATGGACATGCCGTTGCCGGAGATGACGATTTGATCCGGGGCGAGCATGATTTCTTTGCCATATTTCGTCCGTAACGTCTTAATAGCAGGGTCAGCCATTCGATCTGGCGCAGGAGCTGCTGCTGATAGAGAGGAAGACTTTGCTCCGGCAGACGAAGTAGAAGCAGTCGCATGTCCAGAAGCGGCAGAAGATTTTCCGGCGGAAGGCTGCGGTTCTCTTTTAACTGAGCTGATCGCGTACCCTTCTTCTTCCTTATAGCTTGGAAAATAGATACGGATGCTGTCTCCATCCTCAGGCATACAATACCAGCCTGTGTTATCCGCAGATGCATAAATGGTGGAGTAGGGAAACCAGTAATCGGTATTCGGGTCTTGCTGATCGTCCATATCGAGCTGGGCGCGTACTTTGTCCCGACGAACGCTCAGTACCTTGCCATGAATGGAAGCACCGATAATGGAGCGATTGTAGTCTTTAATAGGACGTAAGCCGCTTCGTGGCGACAGCTTGGCAGTATGGGTCAGCACCCCGTCTTTCATCTCTGTTAGCACCTCAGCGACCAGCAAAAGGTGGCCTTTAAAGGTTACTTCATAGCCAGGCTCTAGCAACTTTTCCGTTTCGACTTCATACTGGATAAAATCAGCATCACGCACGCCAGGGATATGGTTCTCCGAGGCAGTTTGGAAGTCAGCTACTCGTTTGGTTACTTTATAATTGGTAGATTGTATTTCTCCTTTGCTGAGTCCCATGGGCAGGCCAAAATAAAACTTCGGCACTCCATAGCCAACCGCAGGAATAAGCGGAGAATAGAAGTGCGACGCCATTCGTTTTAGAAATTGCCAGTCGGTTTCATCATATTGCATGATAAAGGTGCCGATAGGCTTCTTATGGGACACCACATCCATGGCTTCGGCTTTGGAGTAGTCCGACACAATACTTTGGATCAGACCCGTATAGGTGAGCTTGGGGTTCTGGAAAGAGCGTTGATGCCGCTTAATATCTAACTCGTAGGTATGAGATATGGCTTCGACGGTTAGGTAATGAACCCCGTGAACGACTTTTTCCTCCACATCCAAGGCAATGCCTCGAAACAAGGGTTGTCGATTTCCATTTTTGTCTGTGACAAAAGCTTTGACCTGAGTTTCTTCATCTGAAGCACGTACATACAGCTCTCGCTTTTTCTCCGAGATAATGCCTGTACAGATCATTCGGGCATGGTCATTGACTGTTTTTAAGATTTTAAGTTCATGAAGGCGGACGAATTCATAAGGCATGATTTCGATATGACCGTAAGTCACGATATTTTCCATAGATGTCTCCTTCTATAGTTGTTTTTGGTAAATGTTATTATGAGATTCCCAGCTAGTAATGTGGTTATTGATAAATCCAGCATATGTATTTATCGGTTAAAAGAGAGAGTTAGTTTACAGAATGCCCCATTCGTTGTGGTATTTACTATGTGTATTATTGGAAGTAGGAGATATGGGAGGGGAGTTTTGAGCAGAGAAAAGCATATAATAGGTGGTAAGAAGAGTACAAAAAGATATTTATAAAATATTGAGGTTTAATGAGAGATGAGGGTTCATGTTATGCCAAAAAACGATAATATGCTGGCCATTCTATGGATGCTGAATTCGGGTGTAAAAATAACTGCAAAACAAATATCCGAAAAGTTAGAAATAAATATAAGGACAGTTTATCGGTATATTGATGCACTATGTGCCAGTGGAGTGCCTATAATATCCGACACGGGTCATAATGGCGGGTATAGCTTGCTGAATAATTTTATTAGAGCGCCCTTACTATTTGATATTGAGGAAAAAAAGGCACTCCTTCATGCTGCTGTTTTTGCAAAAGAAGCTGGATACCCTTTGAGTGAGGCATTAGGCAATGCGACATCAAAATTGAAAATGTATTCGAATCAGGAGCAGGAAAGTATACTTAGCCGTCATTTATCCGGATTTGAAGTGATAAATCGCATGGGAGACCCTTCTCTTCAGCCGATATTGGCAGAATTGGAGCAGGCTGTATCCAACGAATTCTCTGTAGAAATGGATTATCGCACAAGCCATGAAGAACAACCCAAGAATAGGGTGATAGACCCCTATGGAATGGTTTACTGGAACAATAAATGGTATACTGTTGCATTTTGTCACCTAAGGAATGAGATCCGTAGCTTTCGGGCAGATCGGATTTTACAAATCAAGCGTACTCCAATCATATTTAAGCGTCCTGAGGCTTTTTCGGCTCGTGAATTTTTTATGCAAAATCTGTTACCTGGTTTAGTGGGCAAGGACGGTTTAATTTCTTTAATTATAGAAGGCAGGTCAGAGGCATTGGATGACTTATGTCTGCATTGGTTTTTGGGGCATCATCTGAAAGAGCGGACCTCAAATCAAGCAATCTTTTTGCTTGAGGAAAAATCACTTCATACATATGTCCCTTATTTACTCCTACCCTACGGGAAATCCATTCAAGTCATCGAACCACAGAGTTTGAAGAAAAAGCTTGTTGCTGTTGCGTCGGAGTTAATGGAATATTATCAACGTTAAAAACTTCACTGACAGCAGATGTCAGTGAAGCTTTTTTATAATGAGGATAATCATGGATTACCGAGAGTTGGTATCACTTGATAAATTATAAAATAAGGAGAACTTGTAAATGAATAGTACGGTATATCTTTATGTGTTTAACACCATGGCAGACTGGGAGATAGGTTACTTAACTGCCGAACTGAACTCGGGGAGATATTATAAAAAGGGGCTGGTCCCATCCAAAATAGTTACCGTGGGAATGGAAAAGACTCCTGTAACTACAATGGGCGGATTGACAATCCTGCCTGACATCAAACTGGATGAGTGCAGCATTGAGAGCACAGATATATTGATTTTACCTGGTGGAGATACATGGGCAGAAACCATTCACCAACCCATTTTAAAAATTGTTGAGAGGTGTTTAGAGGAAGGTATATGGGTTGCAGCGATTTGTGGTGCTACCATGGGACTCGCCCAGACAGGATTGCTGAATTCACGTTGGCATACAAGCAATGATCTGGAATACCTTAAAATGACCTGTCCCACATACACGGGCGAAAAGTATTACAAAATGGAGTCTGTTGTAACGGATGGAAAACTGATCACTGCATCTGGAACAGCTCCGTTGGAATTTTCCGTACACGTTTTGAAAGCTCTGGGTGTGTTTTCTTCTAAAACATTAGAAGCCTGGTATAGTCTAAATAAGACTCATAAACCCAAATATTTCTATGAGTTGATGAACTCAATCCAATGAAGGTATAAGCATAAAATTGAACCGTTACGATCATTTAAAGGAGGAGTTAAAATGACTGAAAGCAGAGAATATATGGGAGTGTCAGGTGAATATACAGAGAGTGGAATGCCCAACGGCTTTACATCTATTACCCCTTTTATTACAGTGAAGAATCCTTCAGAAGCAATAGAGTTCTATAAAAGTGTTTTCAATGCAAGGGTTAAGGATATTACTGAATATCCTGATGAGAATGGCAATAAAATAATTGTTCATGCTGAATTAGATTTTGGAAATGGTTTTTTGCAGCTGGGAGCAGCGAATCCAACATATAAATTGGTCTTGCCGCCAGATGAAGACAATGCGTGTTATTCTTTAGGAATTTACGTAATGAATGTTGATCAGGTATTTGAAAATGCGGTAGCAAGAGGAGCGAAAGTAAGGGAACCAGTTGCAAACTTTGTTTCAGGTGATCGATTCGGAAGTATATTAGATCCTTGTGGAGTAAGATGGTCTATCATGACTAGGATCGAGGATTTGTCAGAAGAAGAAAGTAGTCGGAGGGTTGCTGAATGGGCTAAAAGCTTTAGTGGAGAATAAATGCAATCACTTTTTTGGTAGAATGCGTTAAAGGTGACTACCTGCTGAAATGATGTAATAGAAATTCTGGTGGCCCTTAAAGATGTGTTAGGAGCCACCAGTAAAAACTAATTTACGATATTGTTACATAATAAGAGCCAGCTATACTTTTACTGTATACTATCCCAACACCTAAAATAAAGGAGATCCATCTTTGGATACACACCTTCATTTTGATTAAGAATTATTGTCCAATTTGTTCTAAGATTTGTGTGTAAGCATTCCTATAATGATTGGGGTTAGGATCTTCTCCTATTATCTTGGGTACGTCAAAGTCAGACAGCAGAAAATGGTGTTTGGGTTGAACTTCATGCCTTGCTAAGCAACTCTTGCAACAGGACAAGGGACAGCCATCAATTGCAATGATATCTCGTCCCGATTTTGCCGTTCTGACAAGTGGCTTGACATCACCACCAACACCAGCGATGCAGGACATTTCAGCGACTTTTTCTCGATCCATTTTTATAGCGATCATGTTAGCGGTTTGTGCTGCGGAGGAACATCCAGAACATGAATAGACAAGAGGTAAATCAGTTCTTTTCATCTTTGTACACTTCCCTGTTTTTTCTTTGTGATCCATCACGGTATCCTTGATTTTAGATGAAACAAATTAAAATTGTTTGTAGTTTAACTTAAATTTACAGGTTAGACCGTGATAATGGTCACGACACATTTTTTCAAAATCTATTATAGGGCTAACTATGTGTATCAAATCAGCCAGATTCCTCTTTTTAACTTAATTTTTCTAATAGAGAATTAGCCTTATCTAATATAAATCTGGATCGTCATCCTTAATCACGATTAAAATTTCTTTAATTGTCTGTTTAGTCGAACTTTCTAATTTCTCCAAAACTTTACCGTAAGAAATTAATAAATCTAGTGCTTGTTAAGTTGTTTTGTGTCTAGCTTGTTGCATTGTACGATCTGCTTTTAAAATGTAAACCTAAAAAATCTTAGGACAATGTGATCAATAGGCTGGAGAATATTTGTAGAGTGCATACGTGAAGAATCAATCGAATCCCGGCTTTTACTACTTCCATATAGATGGATTGTTTATCCTGACTTAGATATATCCTACGCTTCTTCCCATTCGGATAGAAGTTGCTGAATATCCTCGTTTTGGTTGATTTTGAATTGATTCATTTTGGTAAATAGATGCTCATCTTTTGATGAACATGAATTCTGTTGTTCGCTGGCGCAATGCTTCCTGAAACAATCTGGTCAATCTGACATAGCACCTTTCCCTCCCGTTGTTTAAGTGTGTGTATGGTAACTCTGATGGGAGGGATGGCAAGTCATTGTTTTTTGTCTGTGGAATTGGGCATAAATGGTTACCTGACTGCTGATTTGAAATGCCAAAAGCTCACTCCTGCTCATATTTCGAGTTGGAACGAGCTTTTGAAAGTCGATTAATCATAGAGGCGCGTATACGTAGTAATTTGTAAAGCTTATATACCAACCAATAATCACTTTTTTTAACTAACATTTCAAAAAAGTCATTAATACTATCAGCTGCTTTTATAGTCACAGGTTCTTACTCCCCTGATTCTTCATGTAGCCAAATACACACATAAAATTCAAGCGTTGATGTGCGTACATCTTAATTCGTGAAAATTTCCTATAGAGAGAACAAAGGTAATCTCAGTAATCATGAGATGAAGTGATTCATTCGGCACAGGCTAGCTCCACCAAGGAAAAAGCCTTAACTAACATTCGCTAATCAGGCAGCAACCTTTCTAAAAGGTAATTTCATTTCCTAAGTTTTGTTTCTCTTTGTCTAGGAAGGAATTAAATAAGTTGACTAATCTAGCTACGTTCTCTTCATGTGAGTATAACAATGGATTGTACCCATCTTTAGGAGTTAGATAATTAATGAAGTCCTCCATGTCCTCTGGATAATCCATATCAGCATACACTTCAGCAATCTTGTTTAACATTTCCTCATAATCATCTTGATAAGTAGTCTTTAAATAACTCAGGATACCCAATCTCCATTTTCTTTTTTCAACTTGCCAAACATTTGAATCTGGAGATAAGTCATTGACAATTGACTCTTTTAATATGCTCATCAGTAATTCTTCATAATCAATATCATATTCTCCCCAAGCAAGCTGAATAATGTTTTGATTGTTTGAATCTGGATGACTCGTTAAAAACTCAATTGCATACTTAGTTATGTCACTGTTACTAACTAAGCCAAGTTTTAATCCCACATAAAGTGTTGTCCAATTGTAATTTATTTTACTTTTCTTGAAAATATCTGTAGAAAAACTCATTATTATCACCTTTAATCTTAGGGTCTTTGATTTGGAAGTCCTGTTATTTGGCCGTTAGGAATAAATCTTCTGTGCGTTACTCCCTTTGTTGGATCGACAATCCACTCGAATATTCCATTTTGGTCTTTAACAGTTGTTATTCTTTCATTGATTCGTAGGTCTTTGTTATATACGTCTTTATAATCGTAGTACTTCATACCACCTTTGATTTGATATAATTTCCTTTTCACTCCGTCACCACTAACGAATTCAAATTCCTTAGCATATGGAGTGTAATTGTCAATTATATCATTAAACCCATGCTGACCATCCTGTTTCTTTAAACCACTGCCAGAACGTGCATTATCAAGTACTGGATGGGATATATCTTTACCCGTCCCTTCAGGAGGTTTACTCGGATTCGTTGGTTTAGATGTTTCCTTAGGTCTGCTTGAATTTGCTCCATTATAAATCGGCGAATCATTAAACTCATCAATCGGCCTATTTACACCTGGACCACCTTTTGGGTTGGGTTTTACAGGCGGATTCTCTACAATAGGTGGTTGGCTAGTCCTAGCAGGAGACCTTCCCGCAGTCCCCATACCAATACGAGCTCCTACAACTCCATAAGTCGTGTCTTCGACTAAATCGCTTAGTCCTGTCCTCTCCATGTAATCTCCAGATTTTTGTCCGATGAATCCCTGATTGTATCGAGCAATGAGTGCATCCATTTTCTCTTTGTCCAACTCAATAGCATTTGTTGAGTCTACCCCCATAGCTACTAATCCATTTTCTATGGCATTGAGAGTTCCTTCATCCCATACGTGCGTTCGCTTTGTGTTGACGATTCGCTGGATGGCAGCCATTTTATTGGGATCTTTAATATCATACAATGATAGTTTGCGCCGCATTGTAATTTCAGTGCGCAGTGCTTGTTCAGCTTGTTTCAGCTTACCTTCATCCTGCCACCAATTGGCTGTAAAATAATCAGTTTGATTCCAATATGAAGTATATTCACTAGTTTTTCTTTCTCTCCATAACGCAAGTTTTGAATTATCATGTTTCTTTGTTTGTTCTGCCTGAATGCGTTGTTTTTCCTCATAATCCCTGAACATTTTTTCTCGAACACTTTTAGGAACCTGCTGATACGCATGAACCATGGCATTTGATTCTTTCAGTAGGTTTTGAACCAGCTCCAATGGGCCACCGGAATCAGCCAAATGACGCGCACTTGTATACACTTTCCCCAGAATCCACTTGCTATAGTAGGCTTGTCTTGCTTGCTCATGCTCGTATTGACTAATCAGTCCCTCAAGGGCTAAACCAGCCAAGTATTTCAACGGATGAACTCCGTTTCCCTTGTTACTGCCTCCAATCGTAGGCGTTCCTTTACTACGAATAGGGATGGCTCCAGTTGCTTGTAACACTATTGCTGCCACTTTACCTGCTGGTCCACCAACCGTATTCAACATCACATTGGCTACGTTCCCGACTGCTGGAATGGAACCTAATAGCTTAGATATCGTCCCCATCAAAGCATTGGCCTGTTGAAGCGCTGCTGGAGTCGTAACTTTTGCTTTAGGTGTAGAGGCTTGGCTGCTAGATGAATCCTTGGCTACTGATTGGGCTGCTTCATAAGCTTTTATGTTCATCAATGGTGGCTCAGGCACAGGAGGGAGGTCAGCTACGAAAACAGGAGCTTTCACCGTACCTTCCTGATCAATCATCGGAGCTTTAATATCTGTTTCGCCATCAAGCACCATGCTGCTGGCTCCACCTTTTAAGTATAGCGCCGTACCAGCTTCGAGTGATAGTTCCTCACCTGCATCGAGCTTCACATGACCACCCTGAATCTGTACATTCCCCGGACTGTTAACGGTAATGCCACCATCTTCATTTAGTGTAATGGAAAATCCATCTGAGGTGGACAGGGTCAGTTCTTGTTCAGACATTTCTACGCCGCTACCTTGCACATGTTGCCATACCTTCACATTCGGCTGTCCATTCGCGTGGCGTTGTTGTCGTAGTGAATCCGTTACATAGGCATCCTGTTCACGGTGTGTAGGCAGATACAACTCCACCTGTTCCCCGATCTCAGGCATATCGTACCAGCCACTGTGTTCTTCTGCAACATATCGAGTCGCTACGGGAAACCAGCAGACTTTGGCAGGATCTTGCTTCGGATCAATCTCTAGTTGAAGCTGTACGAAATCCTGCTGTACCTTGAGCACTGTTCCTGTCAGCGAAATCCCGGTGGTCTGATCGTTTTCATACCGGGCATAGCGAATATTCTGTTCCGCTTGGAGATCATAACGGGTACGCAGTAAGCCATCCTCTAACTGTGTCACTGCCCTAGTGACGACCAGTTCTTTGCCTTGTCCGATGGGTAACGTGATGAGGTCGCCCAGCGCATAATATTGCAAACTTTCAATCATATAGGTGACATAAGAGCCAGCACGTTGTTCTCCCGGCTTTTCCGCATCCAGCTCATGAAACGTTTTTCGTACCCTGTAAAATACATCTCGTTCCACTTTGTGCTGCTTGCCTTCTGGCATCCCGAAGAAAACCTTGGGCGAGGCTGCGGTTACCTCTGGCACGAGTACGGAGCCAAAACGGGAAGCAAGACGCTTTAAAAAAGCCCAATCGGTCTCATCATATTGTAAAACAAATGTCTCCAGCTTGGCATAGTTGCTTACGGTATCAATGGCATCTCCGTATTGATATTTTCGAACCATCGTAGTGACCAGATCATCATAAGTACGATGAATATCCTGATAGGAGCGTCTTTTCACCTTGATATCCATCTGGTACGAATGGGAAGCAGCTTCCAGTTCAAACGTATAAACGCCTCGCACACAGTGTACGGACATACGCGTAACAATCCCATGGAACAGCCTTCTCAGCGATTGTCCCTGTTCATCCAACTGACGAATCACAATTGGCTCTTGCTCCATATCCTGTCCAATACAGGCCGCTCCTTGTTTTTCGGAGAGCAACCCACTGATATGTAAATAGGCATGATCGTTAATGGTACGTGTTATTTGAAGTTGTTCGATATGATGTGGCTGAAAGGGACCATAAAAGCGTAGGCTTTCATAGCCAATCCCTGCTGTCAGTAGGCTCAAGTGAGTTCATGTCTCCTTTCTAGATGCGATGGGTATTTCCAAGTAAAGCACATCATTTTTATTCGGGTCTGACTATAGAAGACACGGATGGGTGCAACTTTGGGTTAAGACCGATATGTATCACTGAGTTTGTTTGGTAAAAAATAATCTTAATCCGATACAGGTGTCCCAAGTAAGTATTCATTCAAGGTACAAAAGGGCAAGAGGAGATATTTAAATAACAGTCCAGCATATGTATATATCGGTTGAAAGAGAGGTTAGTTTACAGAATGACCCATTGGAAGCGGTAATTACAATGTTTATTTTTGGAAGGGGAGGTGTGGAAGGAGTCTACTTACAACTATGAATTTCTGAAAAGGTCAGTTCATGATGCCGTTTTAATCAAGTTGGTGGTACATAGAAATCAATATAGTTCAAATGTAGCTCATGAGATCGATAGAATTAAGGGGGAGAAAGTTTTTTTCTGAAACTAAGGTTGTTGCTAGGAGAAGGGGCTTTTAATAGAATAGGTAAAAAATATAATAAAATAAAAAATATTACTTTTAATATTTCAACACATGTAGAGGCGAAAATATTAATTGTTAGAAAATGAGGCGTGGCAGGTTCGCTTAACTATATGATTATTTTGGAAATGTCCAAGTTGACTACTTGGACGTTTTTTATGTTTGGTATTCTATATAAGTAAGCTGTATCAGCTTCTCGTAATACTTCTACCCTATTCAATAACATTCGTATAAGGAATAATAATAAAGAGGGGGGTTAATATGGCAAAATGGAAATTGTATTGGGTTGAATCGGATGGTTACGAGGATTGTTTTGTTGTCGCTAAAAATAGCCGTAGTGCAAAATCTGTCGAAGTAAATCTGAACGGATTTGATATTTCTGATGTTAGAGCTGTCCGTGTAATGGATATACCTGATATTTTGGAAGAGAAAGCGGATAAGAAATTTAGGGAGTGGTCAAAAACACATGCACCTCAGCAAGCTAATAGACCTGACTTACATCAATGGCCTTGGTATGCTGAAGAATGGTTGCTAGAAGATTTGGGAGTACAGTTCCGAATTGTAGATGATGAAGAGCAAAAACTTTTGCGGGACGTTGTTTATGCGAGAAAAGCTACTGGCGAATGGTACACCTATTGCATTGGTGCAAGGGCTCTTGTTGAAAGGAATGAGCGACTTCCACAGTATGACAATTACGACAACGAGCCCAAGATCAATATTGCTGAACAGCTTTATACTGCTATTGGGTTGGCTTTGACGCAATGCCATGAAATTGAATTTCTATTTTCAAAATCGTTTGTTTTTGCTATATCAGAAAAGCAACAGAAAAAGTACGAAACATTTAATGATTTTTTCAAAGGGTGGGATAAGAAAACATTAGGAGGATTATTCTCCGCAATGCAAGAGGCTTTTGATATTGAGACTGAGGTAAAAATGGCACTAGATTTATTTCTTAATATGAGGAATAAGTTAGTACATGGAATTACAACAACACAGAGGTATAATATTGATACTGATTGGGGACAGAGAGAATTACTAGCGTTTCTGGATTTATTCCTTTCTTTATGTGTTCCAATTAAAGCTATAGCAGAATCATGTATTGACGTTAGTATTGAAATTGCCAATATATATTTGGTTAAAGAGAACGCTGATAAGATTCCATTAAAGAGTTCTGATAAATTATTAAGTTTATTTACTAATTGTTTTGAACTAAAAAAACAGGACTTAGCAGAATAATACTTTTTATCATGTGTTTCTTCTATAAAGGGGCTATTAACTTAAGATGACACTATAATTGCAAACTCAACACATGCTAAGTGCGTGGTAGTAATATAAGTGATACTTGGCTATCTAATAGTTTTTGGTAAAGATTGGTTTTTGCCTTTAGATAATAGTCGTATTTTATTTACTATACTGAATTGTAGCGCTCCCTACTTATTCTCTCATTGCTACGTATTCACGTACCACATCCGACATCATCCTTTGCTACACTTTAAATAAAAAGGAGATGATAACTTGGATACATATCCCAAAATACTAAAAGGCGTCGAACATACAAACTCATCTGAAAATACGACTGAGCAATACGAGAGCTTGGTACAGCAAGAAGATGAACACATAGAGAGACTTAAAACATGCACAAAGCTTATTTTTGATGCGTTAGCTATTATTTCGCAGAAAGCAAGTAACTGCACATGGAAACCGTTAAAGAAGCGGCCGACCATCTTCATATCATGGAACTGGATTTACGAAGAGAACTGTTTAAAGTTCGTTTGAAAAAAAGTATTTTGGCAAACAAAATGAAGCAAACCCAAGCATAGCAGCGGAGGGGACGGAATCGTTCTGAAGAAGTGAAGCGTTCGGGCTGAAAGCTTTTCGTAGGAAAGCTAGCTTCGTAGTAAAAACTGTCACCAGATTTTTACCGTTAAATATAATCAAAAAAATCTGGGGGCAACAGCGATCGGAAGAATGATCCGTCCACGTAGCGTCCTTAGTTGCACGTACAACCTCTTTAAAAACCCAAACCCGACATGACCCTTCACGGTCTACTCGGGTTTTCTCATTTTACAGCCCTATCCTCACGACTAAAATCTCACCTCACCCTCCAAACAGCCACCCAGATAGTTACACCCACTCCCAACATCATGTATAGTAAAGTTATGGGAAATAATTATGAACCCGCATATTATCTTGAACGAATAAACGTACAATATGAAACATGGCAAAAATGAGGAGGAACGTGATGATACATCCAACACAGATTCAGGATATGCTGCAAGCCGCGCTGGAGACGGGCGGAGATTTTGCAGAGGTGTTCGTCGAGGACCGTACCAATGGACAACTGGGCATGACTGGGGGAGTCGTGGATACGGCGCTGTCAGGCCGGGATTTTGGGATTGGCATTCGGATCATGAAGGAGCATTTCTCGGTGTATGCCTACACCAGTGATATGAGCGAACAGAGCCTGATTCGACTGGCCAAATCGGCTGCCAAGGCCATTCGCGGAGGTGGAGCGCCAGGTACACACACCATTACCCTCCATCCCCATGCGATCCCTAACCAACATCCGATTGCGATCATTCCTGACGGTTCACAGAAACGCGCTAAGATCGACATGATGAGACGGGCGCATGAGGCGGCAAGCCAATACGATCCTTCCATCACGCAAACCTCTGTTGGAATTAGCAACTCGATCCAGAACGTGCTGATCGCCAATAGCAAAGGTCTACTGGTGGAGGATACCCGCACATATACACGTATGAGAATAAGCGCGATTGCGACCGATGGGGAGCATAGACAATCCGGTTTTCGCGGGCCGGGAGCTTATGCAGGGACTGAATTCCTGGAGAATCTGGATATCGAAGAAAATGCAAGACACGCAGCTCGTATTGCGACCACAATGGTAACAGCGGGATATGCGCCTAGTGGTAGACTGCCTGTCGTAATTGAGAACGGCTTCGGCGGCGTCCTTTTTCACGAAGCATGTGGACACGGGTTGGAATCTACAGCGGTGGCCCATGGAACCTCCGTGTTTGCCAATAAGATCGGGCAGCAGGTGGCTTCACCGCTTGTCACGGCTATAGATGATGGAACGATTCAGAACGCGTGGGGCTCGCTCAATATCGATGATGAAGGGGCGCCAACACAGCGCAACGTACTGATTGAGAACGGCATTTTAAAAGGATATCTGATCGACCGCATGGGCTCGCGCCAGATGGGTGTACCTGCGACAGGGTCAGGACGAAGACAGTCCTATAAATTTGCGCCTGCGTCCCGTATGAATAATACGTTTATTGCGAACGGGGATTCGACCCGTGAAGAAATCATTGCGAATACGGAGTACGGGATCTATGCCAAATCGCTGGGTGGCGGTTCGGTGAATACCTCGACGAGCGAGTTTAATTTTGCGGTTGAAGAGGCATACATGATTCGCAACGGCAAAATTGCCGAGACGGTCAAAGGCGCAACGCTAATCGGCAAAGGGATTGAAACCCTGCAAAATATTGATATGGTCGGCAACAATCTGGATCATGGTCAGGGGATGTGCGGTTCGGTCAGCGGAAGTCTTCCGGTCAACTGCGGACAGCCGACGATACGAGTGTCCGAAATGACCGTCGGCGGACGGAAGGGGGAATAGGCGATGAATATTCAGCAATTTCAGGAAGCGTTGTTCACAAAAGGCCGGGAAATCGGCTACGCGGATATGGAAATCTACTATGTAAATGGACGTTCTACCTCAGTGAAGGTACTGAAGGGAGAAATTGACCAATATACCATCGTTGAAAACGGTGGGCTTTCCTTCCGGGGTTTCATTAACGGGAAAATGGGCTATGCCTCTACGGAGAAGCTGGAACCGGACGTGATCGACTTTTTATTGGAAGAGGCACGTAGCAATGCGGACATATTAGAGAGCGAGGAACAGGATGAGCTGTTCGCAGGCTCTGAGAGCTACCCTGAGCAGCCTGCCTATGCCTTAGCGTTGGCTGACACGGCTCCTGAGATTCTGATCGAAGCGGCGCTAGAAATGGAGCGCACAGCGCTTGCCGCAGATCCACGGATTGTGATGGCTCGGCATTGCTCGGTCAGCATTCGTGAAAATGAAGTCCTGATTGTCAACACGAAGGGGCTGCACTGCCATCGTCGTAAAAGTCTGGCGACCGCTTATGTCTACGTTATTGCCAAAGAAAATGACGAGACGGTTACCGGGGGCTGGCATGATTATTCCCTGCGGAGTGTGGAAGAAATCAATATTGCAGATGTGGCGCATAAAGCCGTAAAAGAGGCTGTTTCCAAGCTGGGTGCGCACACGATTCAATCCGATAATTATCCGGTCATTTTCCGTCATGATGCAGCAGCGCAATTGCTGGCTGCGTATACATCGGTATTTTCAGCGGAGTCAGTGGATAAAGGCTTCTCACGTCTAGCAGGGAAATTAGGGGAAAAGGTGGCAAACACCAAGCTCACGCTGGTGGATGATCCGCTGATGGAAAATGTTCCGGCAGGCAGCACATTCGATGCTGAAGGTAGTGCTACACGTCGCAACGAGATTATCAAGGACGGGGAATTACTCACGTACTTCCATAACCGCAAGACGGCCCGCAAAGCCGGAGTACAAAGTACCTCCAATGCTTCTAAAGGCGGCTACAACGGTAAAATCGGCGTCTCTTATCATAATCTGTATTTGGAACCAGGCACCTCTACGTTGGAGGACATGATTCGCAAGACGGATCGCGGGCTGATGATCGTAGAGCTGCAAGGACTGCATGCGGGTACGAATACGGCATCCGGTAATTTTTCGCTGGCTTGTCTGGGATACTGGATTGAGCAGGGGCAAGTGGTCAGAGCTGTCAATCAAATTACCGTATCGGGTAACTTCTTTGACGTGTTGCAGCAGATCGACGAGGTTGGCAATGATTTGCATTTTACAGGGAGCTGCACTTCACCCTCTCTCAGGCTGGCTTCACTCTCCATTTCAGGGTCATAACGACGAGAGCCTTCTCCATCTTTCCAGACCTTTGGCTTGTTTTTGGCGTTCGGATTGCCTGTGGATTACAGATGCTTGATACAGCGGGGTATGGTAAAGTAGGAGAAAGTCTTTAAAATATGAAAAAAAGGCTTGGTTACAGCACCGCGACAGGGTATTATAGACAATAATATATTCGAAAAAAGGTTCGAATTGAATTTTTATTGGGGGATGTATATGAGATATATAAGCACTAGAGGTCGAGTAGAAGCCAAGGGATTTATTGATACCGTGCTCATGGGGTTAGCTGACGATGGAGGTCTGATGGTACCGGAGCAGATTCCGACCGTGTCGGCAGCTACTTTGGAGCAATGGGCAACATTGAGCTACAGAGAGCTGCTGCTGGAAGTTTTTGCGCTGTATATCAATGATGAGATTCCTCGTGAAGATTTGGAGCAGTTGGTGGAGCGCAGTTATGCGAGCTTCCGTCATCCCGAAGTCACGCCAGTGAAGAAGATCAACGATTCTCTATATATTTTGGAGCTGTTCCACGGACCTACGTTCGCGTTCAAGGATGTGGCACTGCAATTTATGGGTGAATTTTATTCCTACGTGTCCAAGAAACAGAATGAGATCATTCACATTTTGGGTGCAACCTCGGGCGATACCGGGGCGGCAGCGATTCAGGGCGTGCGTGGCAAGGAAGGCATTAAAATCTGTATTTTGCATCCGCATCAAAAAGTAAGCAAGGTACAAGAGCTGCAAATGACGACCGTTGACGATGAAAATGTACTGAATCTGTCCGTAAAAGGGAACTTTGACGATTGTCAAAAAGTCATTAAGGACCTGTTTGCCGATCTGGATTTCAAAGGAAAACATCATCTGCGCGCGATTAACTCGATTAACTTTGTGCGCATTTTGGCGCAAACCGTATATTACTTCTATGCTTATTTCCGGGCGCAGGAGTCAGCGGGTACGAAAAAAATCAATATCAGTGTGCCATCTGGTAACTTCGGCAATATTTTTTCCGGCTTTCTTGCGAAGAAAATGGGCTTGCCGATCCATAAGCTGATCATTGCGACGAATGAAAATAATATTTTGGAGCGCTTCGTGAAGACAGGCGAATACAAACCAGGCGGCTTCAAAAGCACGTATAGTCCTTCCATGGACATTCAGGTGGCGAGCAATTTCGAAAGATACCTGTATTACTTCCTTGGAGAAGATGCAGCCAAGGTATCTGAATACATGAATAACCTCAAAACCGAGGGACGGATTGTGATCAGTGCAGAGGATTTGAAACGGGTACAGCAGGATTTTGAAGCGCTCGGCGCTTCGAATGAGCAGTGTCTGGAGCTGATCAAAAAATACAAGGCCGAATACGATTATTTACTGGACCCGCATACGGCTTGCGGTATTGCCGCGTATGAGGCGTATAATGGCGCGGACGAAGTATGTGTGACCTTTGCAACGGCGCATCCGGCCAAATTCGACGAAGCGATCCGTCTGGTGGACATTAAGCAGGAGTTCCCGGCGCAGATCGAGCAGTTGTTTTCCAAATCACAGCACCAGCAAGTGGTAGAGCATGACGAGGCCGAAATTGTGCGTCTGCTTGAAGCCTTTTATGTGTAGAGGATCATCCCGATTACGACGAGTTATACCCTCATAGGATGTAAAAAAGAGGCTATGCCCTGTGCGCAGCCTCTTTTTGCACTTTCCATACTTGTTATACTCGTGAATCAGCTACCTAGGAGTCGTTTTCACACATAAAGCAATGTTTCAGCTTCATGCTATGAAGCGGAATGATGGTATCCATTTGATGTATCTGACCCATGCCGTCGTCCATAAATTCTCATTAAAATCAGGCCGAACACCATCCCAATAAAGGACATGATAGCTATGGACAGATACAGCACTTGCCCGCCGAAGGTTTCGTACACCGCGCCGCCTGCATAAGAGGCCACAATACCCGAAACGCCGAAAAATAGCAAAGCCAGCACGGTTTGTCCGGTCGCACGCCATTCCTCCGGCACGATCCGGTACAAGTATTGGATAGCCGCTGAGTAAAATATCGGGAAGGTCAGCAGTTGAAGCACCTGCAAATAGGCGAGTAACTGCGGATCGCTGATCCAGGCTGAAGCGAAGAAGCGAATAAAATAAAAGGCGGCAGAAATAGAGATAATAGCAAGCTCTTTCCCTGCACGCAACCACCAGAAGCTAAGAGCGAATACCACGATTTCACTGGCTGCTGCAATGAAAAAGGCCAGCCCGACCAGTTCGGAATTGCCTCCCAGCTCACGGATATAGACACCAAGAAACGTGTCATTCATCCGGGCCGGAACGGAACAGACAAATACGAGCAGAAGGAACAGGAGAGTTTCCTTGTTACTTAGAAAGGTTTTGAGGCTGTGAAGCGTCACGGGCTTGCCTGTTACAGGAGCATCCGGCATGGCAAGGCTAATGACAAAGCTAATCGCTGCAATACCGGCAAACAAATAGGCCAGGCTGTGAGCGCCGAAGGTTGACATAATGTAGCCTGCCACCAGCGACATGACGGCATACCCCAATGCCCCGTAGGTTCGGATGGAGCCATAGCTGATTCCAACCGATTCGGCTACCCGAAAGTTCAGGCTTTCGGTGAGAGGATCTATGGGCATCAGGAAGAAATACACCAGCATAGCTAGGCCGATCAACAGTGCAAAGCTGGTTGAGGCATACAGGAAATAACCGGAGATTCCCGCACATATCATCAACAGAAGTAATACTTTGCGAATCGTTCTGGTTCGGTCACTGACCATGCCCCATAGCGGCTGGGCGATGATGGTGATAAAGCCGCCGGTGCCCGTGATCATCCCGATTTGGGCAGGGTTTAATCCTTGCTCGTTCAGATAAACGGGGAGGAAGGGTACAAAAATCGCTAGCAGGGCAAAATATAAAAAATTGTATGTCCGTAAAGGGACGGAAGAATTCATAAACGGTGTGACCTCGCTCTGATTTGAGATATAATTTCATTTTGTTCACATTATTGTACCATGTAGGGTAAGGTATACATACTCTTATTTATCGTGAAAAAAGCCTGTAAATCAAGGGATTTTGGTTTAATAATATGACAAGGTATGATAGATTCATAGAGATATTTAATGAAGGGGCCAAAATTTTTTTATGAGCAAATTTGATGTATTTTTATAAAAAATCATGTATAGTTAACTAAATTTTATGAATACATAAAATCACACTCTCCAGAACACGGAATGAATCTGTTCCGTTCTCTCAATAGAGGAACCAAATATAAAAGGAGTGTTTTAGAAAAGTGACCATTATCCGCTCAGAGCAGAGTCAACAAGCAGCAGCCGAATATGTGCAGTCCGTTTTTGAGAAGGTTATCGCTCGCAATCCTCATGAGAATGAATTTCATCAAGCCGTCAAGGAAATATTGGATTCGCTGGTTCCGGTACTGGCTAAGCATCCCAAGTATATGCAGCAGGGGCTTTTGGAACGGCTTGTGGAGCCGGAACGGGTCATTACCTTCCGTGTGCCTTGGGTAGACGACGCAGGGAACGTACAGGTCAATCGTGGCTTCCGGGTGCAATTTAATAGTGCCATCGGTCCTTATAAAGGCGGAATCCGTTTTCATCCGTCTGTGTATCTGGGAATCGTCAAATTTTTGGGTTTTGAGCAAATTTTCAAAAACGCCCTCACAGGTCTTCCGATTGGCGGCGGCAAAGGCGGCTCCGATTTTGATCCCAAAGGGAAATCTGATAACGAAGTTATGCGCTTTACACAAAGCTTCATGACCGAGCTGTATAAATATATTGGCCCGGATACTGACGTTCCGGCAGGAGATATTGGTGTAGGCGGGCGTGAGATCGGTTACATGTTCGGGCAGTACAAACGGATTCGCGGGGGACATGAAGGCGGTGTCCTCACCGGTAAAGGGATTCATTACGGAGGTAGTCTCACTCGTACAGAAGCGACTGGATACGGTTGCGTGTATTTTGTAAATGAAATGCTGTACGCTCAAGGCTCGTCCTTTGAGGGGAAACGCGTTGTCGTGTCGGGTTCGGGTAACGTATCCATTTATGCGATTGAAAAAGCACAGCAGCTCGGCGCTACCGTCGTTGCCTGTAGTGACTCGAATGGCTACATCTATGATCCGGACGGCATTGATCTGAATCTGGTGAAGCAGCTTAAAGAAGTGAATCGTCTGCGCATTAGCGAGTATACCAAAGAGCGTCCGGGCGCAATATATACGGAGGGCTGCTCCGGTATCTGGTCGATTCCATGCGATATCGCGTTGCCATGTGCCACACAGAACGAAATTGACGAGCATGCAGCACAATTGCTGGTAAGCAATGGCGTAAAAGCAGTGGGTGAAGGTGCGAATATGCCATCCACGCTACAGGCGATTGAAGTATTTTTGGGCAATGGGGTGCTGTTTGGGCCAGCCAAAGCGGCAAATGCAGGCGGGGTTGCGGTTTCCGCGCTCGAAATGTCACAGAACAGCATGCGCCTGTCATGGACCTTTGAGGAAGTGGATGCCAAGCTGCATGACATTATGAAGAACATCTATGCGAATAGCGTGAAGGCGGCTGAGGAATACGGCGTGCCTGGGAATCTGGTTGTAGGGGCGAACATCGCCGGATTTGTTCGTGTGGCAGACGCTATGCTGTCTCACGGCATCATTTAACGGGATATTACAACTACGGATGGAGAGAGCAAGAGAAGCTGAATAGCGCTGTCTGTATGGCTATCCTGATCTGCTATCGTATGAGTGTAGTGTGGGAGTTATCACATAAGTAAGTTATACAAGAAGAAGCTGAGTGCCCCTTGCGGGCGTGCTCAGCTTTTATTTGATAAGAGTCACTTTATTTTTCACAGGGGCTTGATTTATATTCAAAGAGGATGTATATTACTTGATAGATCAATAATTGATGGATCAAAGGTTGGATCGTCAAGCCCAGTGACATGCTTAAGGGAGGAGAGATTACGATCACCCAGACTTCACCCGAGGCTGACTATATTTTTGATATGCTGTTACTGTTGAACAAGCAGATTAGCTCCAAGTTTGAGCGTTGTGCAGGAATCAGTGCATCCAGATTACAGCTGTTGTGCAAGTTGTATCAGGTGGAGGAAATTAGCCAAACCTTACTGCAAAAAGAGGTTGGCATCGACGGTGCAGCCGTAACCCGCCATCTGAAGCAGCTTGAAGCGACAGCGATGGTCATACGACGCACCAAGCCGGAGGACAACAGAGTTACGCTGGTTAGCCTGACCGATTATGGGCGTGAACGTATTGTTACTTTTAAACAGGAACGCTCACAGTTTGTGACCCGGTTGCTCCAAAGTTTCGACGAGGCCCAGCGGCACCAGCTAGCCGATATGCTGCAAGTTATGAATGGTCATATGTCCGATATGGACTGACCCCAATTATATTACACCCCTAGGGGAAATAAGGAGGAATTTACATGCCAGTAATTACTATTGAAGCAGGCAAATTAAATAAAGAACAAAAAAGATCGTTGGTCACTGAACTTACCACATCAGCTTCAACCATAATGAATGTACCCGAGTCGGCTTTTATTGTTTTGATTAAGGAAAGCGAAAGAGAAAACATTGGTTTCGGAGGAAAATTATTATCTGATCGCTAATGTCAGAAGATGAAGTGGGTTCATTCATTTTTAAGGTAAGGAGCCATTTCTGTAATGAATTAATTTGAGGTTTGAACAAAAAAAGCGCCTCCTGTATGCTGGGTCTCGAATGGAGTCACATTCATGCCCGAATTAAAAGGAGGACGCTCACTATGAAGTATAAACAATCGAAGAAACAGAATCAACGGATACTGCGAATTTCCGACAAGACCCTTGTGTAGGCGCAGACATTGCTAAAGAAACCCATGTGGCCCGAGCTATCGACTTTCGAGGGATAGAACTCGGAAAGGATTGCGTGTTCTCCAATACTCGTGCCGGACTGGAGCAACTGGTTCAGTGGATGAAGGAGCTAGGGCGGGAGCATGCCAAGAGTGATGTCCTCTTCGGCATCGAGTCCACCGGACACTACTGGTTTACGCTGGCTGAGTATTTAAAGAAGCAAGGCATCCCGCTGGTTATCGTGAATCCGCATCATGTGCACAAAAGCAAAGAACTGGAAGACAATTCGCCAACCAAGAACGATTATAAGGACGCCAAAGTCATCGCCGATTTGGTTCGAAACGGAAAGTACAGCGAACCCAAGCTTCCAGCAAGTATTTACGCGGATCTTCGGATTCTCATGAATCTTCGGGAGAAAATCATGGTGAACCTCGGGCAGGTGCAAAGACGGGTACAGAACTGGCAGGATCGCTTTTTTCCAGAGTACACGCAGGTATTTAAAGACTGGAAAGGGAAAGCTTCGCGCATTACCTTGCAGGAGTTTCCAACGCCAGGTGAGATCGTAGAATTAGGTGCAGAAGCCATCGTCCAGCGCTGGAAGAAAGACGTGAAGCGAGCCGTAGGGACGAAACGAACCCGGCAACTGGTAGAAACGGTGAGAAGTTCCATCGGTCTGACCGAAGGACTTCCAGCAGCAAAAATAGAGATTAAAACACTTCTGGAACAGTACGACATGTTCGCCAGACAGCTCGAAGAGATTCTAGCCGAGGTGGAACGTCTACTCTCTCAAATCCCAGGAACGAAAGAGATGCTCACCGTGCCAGGCGTGGCTGTGGTCACCTTGGCGGGGTTCCTGGCGGAAGTGGGATTTAAGGGGTTACGAGCATGGACAGCAGATTATACGGCTGGCCGGACTGAATCTCAAAGAGAACAGCTCAGGGAAGAAAAAAGGAAAATCCAGTATACCAAACGAGGACGCGCAAGGCTAAGAGCGCTACTGTTTCGGGCCGTGATGCCCATGGTGGCGAAGAATGCGGAGTTTAAAGCACTGCACCAATACTTTACCAAACGAAGTCAGAATCCACTGAAGAAAAAGCAATCGATTGTAGCGTTGTGCGGGGAACTGATTCGCGTTCTTCACATGCTCGGCACCAAGCAAATTCGGTACGATGCAAACGACGTTTTAGGGCCAGTACGTGAGGCCCAGTTACAGAAGACAGCTTAAGAAAAACCGGATTCATGTTTCTCATCGGACGGGAATAAGCAGAGACAAAGGAAGCACGGAGCAGCCGCAGGAATCATTTCCATAAGGGCACGACCCTGTAAAGGAGCAAGAAACGGCGTCCACCTCTTGAGAGGCTGAACGAAGGAATGTAAGGGCAAAGACCCCGCGTGATATGGGAGGGTAAGCCGTCAAGAATCAGGAGTGGATATCCCAGGTTCGATCATAGAAGTCGATCCATAGATTGGGAAAAATGTCCCAACCTCTATTCCTGCCACCGGCTCTTCCAGAAAATAATGACATCCTTACATGACTTCTCCAGTGCTCGATATGTCAATGGCTGAAAACCGAAGAACGAGTGAGAAAACATGAGAAAATATTAATTTATAGTGGGAGAGATTTGAATGAGTAATACGAACACATCCAATATTGTTAAAACCAATGATTTTAAAGAAATTGCACTGGGCCGCCGTTCTGTAAAAGTATACGATCCGTCCGTGAAAATTAGCCGCGAAGAAATGACAGAGATTCTGACTGAAGCGACACGCGCTCCATCGTCCATTAACCTGCAACCTTGGCGTTTTCTTGTGATTGACAGCCCGGAAGGTAAAGCAACCTTGGCACCGCTCGCCAGCTTTAATCAACGTCAAGTCGAGACATCTTCGGCAGTTATTGCCGTGTTCGGAGATTTGAACAACTTTGATAATTTCGATCAAATTTTCGGAGAAGCTGTAGAATTGGGCTATATGCCAAAAGATATTAAAGAAATGCAGCAGGAGAAAGTGGCAGCCCATTTCGCAGCGCTTGATCCAGTCGTGAACAAAGAAACCGTTCTGATCGACGGTGGTCTGGTATCCATGCAGTTGATGCTGGTAGCACGCGCTCACGGCTATGACACCAACCCAATCGGTGGTTATGACAAGAGCAGAATCGCTGAAGCCTTTGGTCTTGAAAAAGATCGTTATGTACCTGTCATGCTCATTTCCATGGGTAAAGGAACCAATGAAGGCCATCCATCCACTCGTCTGCCGATTGACCAAATCGCACAGTGGAAATAATAGAAACGAATGGATATCTGTATAGGATATAAAAAAACAGGCGGACAAAGGAACAATCCTTTGCTTCGCCTGTTTTTGTACCGCTTGGGTGCAATAAATTTATTTTAAACACAGATCATTATGCTTCATACTTATTGTGGCCCTATGATCATTGAGTTCTTGTATTAACCTTCCGACACATCAGTAGGGTCAGTGGTGTCAGACTGAGGGGTGCGAAGTCGCTTGGGCCATGTAATTCGGTGGGTAGTATGGCTAAGCTCCTCATAAAATAACGGCCCCTTTCTGAACAGGCGTATAACCAGATGAAAAAAGAACCACCCGTTAATGACCAACAGTATCAGGCTGATCAGAACGCTCGCCCATGGAGGGACTTGAGGCCAAAGCACGGGTCCACCCAGCACGTAATTCATCCCGAAATACAACCAGTACAAGAGGCTGTAGCGCTTCATGAGCTCCCACAGGGAAATACGATTTCCTGTCCCCGCAAGATGTATACGCACCAGCCATTTTCCGGGAGTGCGCCCATTCGTCAGGTAAGGAATTAGCATGAAGTATACTCCACTGGATACCCAGAAGGCAGCCGGCACATGGAGATATTCCATAACACCGAGCAGACCTGTCCAGATGATGCAATCCACGAAAAAGGCTATACCCCGTCTGGTGTAGGACACCCGCTTGGTTGTGATGTCCAAATGCTTGTCCAGATGCTCCAGACGCGGGAGGAAACGCGAAAACCACTCGCCCAAAAGAAAGCCCAGCATGCCGCCTAATGTATTCGCCATCAGATCGTCCACATCGAACACACGATACGCATGGTCAAAAAATCCGTACAGTCCTGTTAGCTGCGTCACCTCAAAGAAGAGAGAAAGGCCAAAGGACAGGATTAGACACCATCCCCACCGCGCACGAAAATAATAACGTAAAAACATACCGAAAGGCACGGTCATCAGAACGTTAAAAACGACCTGGAGAAAAGCGCGTTCCTTCAGCAAATGCAGATAGCTGGAGGGGTGGGAGGGGGAGATAGAAGTCTCCCTTATAATGTCGTGAATAAACTGTAAGGGCATTAACTGCAATGCGCCTCCGGTTAACGCCGTATTATGACGCGATGCCGGAAGCGGCAAAATGACCAAAAAGAAAGCATTCATCAAGTATAAAAGCAACAGGTAAAGCAGCAATGCCCTCGTTTTATGGATATAACCATGTCTGCGATACTGTACGATTAGAAAAGGCAGCGTAAACAGCAACGCGGCAAAAGGAAAGGCGAGAAAGGCGTAAGAAACAGGAAACAGATACGATTGAATCATGAGCTGCTTACGCCTGCTTTCCCCGGAACTTCACCAAAGACCAGATGATCAGGAACGCCATGAACGCCACACATACGCTGATACTGATCCGATTTTGCGGATCAAGTAAGAACAGGAACGCAATCACCCACAGGCATCCGACGGTTATCGCTGTGATATAAGGAAATCCCCATATTTTGAAGCTTGGTTCCACCGGGTAAGATTTGCGCAGCTTCAACTGGGACAGGCAAATACAGCTCCAGACGAGCAAAACGACAAAGCCCGGTACGGCCATCAGAATACGGAACAGTCCGTCCTGAGCGATATATGCGACCATCGAACCGACAATCAGGATCACGGCGCACCATTTGAGACTATTCACCGGAACCCCATTCGAGGATACCCGGGCAAGTGATTTAGGACCTTCCCCATTGACTGCCAGCGAATGCAGCATACGTGTAGCCCCGTAAATCCCCGAATTGGCGGCAGACAGTACGGCAGTAATCAAGATAAAGTTCATGACATGGGCCGAGCCTTGGAGTCCTGCCGAAGACAGCACCTGTACGAACGGGCTGGTATTCGCATCCAGCTGATTCCAGGGAATCAAGCCGCAAATGATAAGAATCGGCAGCGTATAGAACAATACGACGCGAAAAATAAAGCTTTTAACCACCTTCGGAAGTACCTTTTCCGGATTTTCTGTTTCTGTTAACGTCAGACCGATCAACTCAGAGCCTCCGTAGGAAAAGGTAACCACCAGCAGCGCCGAGAAAATAGCCAGCCAGCCATTGGGGAGAAATCCGCCATTCTGTACGTAATTGCTCAGATAAGGCGGAGTTTCAGTTGGGATAATGCCGAACAGGATACACCCACCCAATGCAATAAAGATGATGATCATGGCAATTTTAATACCCGCAAGCCAAAATTCCAGTTCCCCGAAACCGCCGACACTCAGCATGTTAACCACAATAATAAAGGCTGCACTCGCTAAACTGAGTACCCATAAGGGAACGTCTGGCAACCAGTATTGCAGGAAGCTTCCCGCTGCGATTACTTCAATGATACAGACGGCCAGCCACATGAAGCAATACAACCAGCCGATGATGAAGGAAAGCCGTTCTCCAAAAGCTTTGCGAATAAAATCCTTCATATTCATGTTGGGGTAGACGGTAGCCATCTCGGCAATCGCGCCCATGACGACCAGGAGCAGAAGCCCCGCGAAGACATAGGATAGAATGACCCCAGGCCCCGCCAGGCTGATCGTTTCGGTACTTCCTTTAAAAATACCGGTCCCGATGACTCCACCCATAGCCATAAAGGTAATATGCCTAGGGAGCAGCTTTTTGTGCAAAGTGGCTTCATTTGATTTCAATCCGAAATCCTCCTTCATAAAGTCTATAGCTTCAGCATAGCCCAAACAGGGTTGCCTCAATTAGGTTTATACTACATGAAAATATCCAATTAGGAAATGAAAGAAATAGGATTTGGCAAGGAGTTAACCATATATAATTCTACTATGACTTAAATGAAGGGGAATACCTGAAGAGAAATGTGTAGAAGAGCGGTTTAGAGGCAGAATGATGGCGCTGACGATTGCTCTATCTGCGGTCATTGTGCCTTTTATTGCTCTGCTTGGAGGATATTTAAGTTTCGCATTGCAGCGAGGAACTAGCTCCGCAGTATTTTCTTAGCTCGTACTTTTTTAAGCCATCCAGGGAACTCGTTCAGTAGACGGTCGTATAATTCGCTGTCCGTCACCGAGTCGAAGTCATCCAAGGCAAAGAAATCTGCATTATCTACTACGCGGCCGCGCATCTTATCCAACTTTCGAAGAATTCCGTAATCGGCTTTACCAAGACCTACAAATTGCCAGAAAATCGGAGTGCTTGAGCTTTTAATCAGCAGCTGTTCTATTTTTTTTTGTTCATAAATACCTCCATCACTAAAAAAGATAATGTAGGTCGGGATCATGTCGTTGGGATCTTCTTTTGTGTATTTAAGTATGATATCCTTCATGACTTCTGGCTCGTTATTGCCCCACCCCAGCTCACTATCTTCACTAGGCTCAGCATAATTCCTATGAATGTAATTCTCGAAATTCCTCTCTGTGACGCTTGGAGCACGTTTGGCTTTGTCCGCAAAAAACCATACATCCATTTCACCATCGTCATCCATACAGGCGGCTACAGCCAACACACGTTCGCAGGCTTTTTGCACAGTCCCACCCGTGTACAATTTGAACATAGAAATAGAAGCGTCGAATACAACCGCTACTCGTGCTTTTTCACGGTCTATTTGTTTCTTTTTCAGTGAAAATTGTACATTCTGCTTGTGCAGATTAATTCTTCCATTCACGGGGAGAGGCTCCCTCACGTCGGCTTTAGCAGCTGACGGTGCTGCTGGGGATTCCGTTTCCTCCACGGTGACACCATGAGCCTCGGCAAGCGGTTTCAGGCCTCCGTTGAAGCCACGCCCAACTGCGCGAAGCTTGAAGCCGGACGTATGACGATACACCTCTGCCAGCACAAGTGATGTCTCACTGGTAGCCTCGCTGATACTGTACGTGATATGTGATTGCGTGCCTTGAGCAGTAAGGGAGCAGCCTACCACATTGGCAAAAGTACCTGGACCGTCCAGGGTGGCAGCAAACACACATTTTTCCACTCCAGTTCGTTCCAGTTCTTTAAGCGCTATAGTAAATTCGGTCGTTTTGTCATTCGGACGCTGTAACCGTACATGTCCGTGCGGGTCAGCGGGTTGATTGTAAAAAATGAAATAGTCATCAGAGGAAACCTTTCCGTCTGCTCCTACCATAAAACAGCTAACATCCAGTTCGGCAGGTGCATGCTTCCATGTAATGGTGACCCGCACTGTATCCTCCTTACCGAAAGGTGCATTAGCTCCTGTACTCAATACAATGTTGGAACCGCTCATGCTGTCAAACCTCCTATGTATTTTAAAATCTTAAATTTATACAAATTGTACCATGAAAATGGTTTATTCGCCTTGTTTCGAGCAGGAATATTTGTCTCATGGTAGACACCGTAGAAGATGATATATAATGGGGTTGGTTTGGAAAAATAAGATGGTATTTATGAAGCGGAGGCTTTGACAAGTGAAGCAGGAACGGAAAAAGCGGACAGGTTCCCAAACCGGGACGGGCAAGAAGCATGAGGCTGATGAGCTGAACAAGCTGCTTTCCGCATGGCTCCATTCGTCGATCCGTGTTATGGATGTCCGACATATTCGGCTGGAGCCGGAAGAGTGGCTTCAACCGTATCGTCTTCCGACGCAGGCTTTTGTGTTTGTATTACAGGGAAGTGTACGCTTGCCTGCGGATGATCAGGATGATACAAGACATTCATGGTACGTGCTGCATGGCAGCAAAGGCCTGGAACTGAATATGACTCCCTCGGAACGAGGAATCGAATATGTTATTGTACTATATAAAGTGGCTTCTCTATCGGGACATACGGTGTATAGCCTTCCTCCTGTAGCTCATGGCTTTGTGCCACCCTATCCGGTTATGCTGTATCAAAAGCTGCAACTACTGGAGCAGGCATGGCATGATAAGGATACGTTGTCCAAGGTGCAGGCTCAGGGCAGGTTCTATGATTTTGCGTATGAATGTATGCGGCAATTGCAGGAGCAGAAGGTTCGAATGCCTTCCCGGGATATGGTGACACAGGCGATTCGATTTATGCAGGATCATTACGCGGAGTCCATAACGCTGGAACGTTTGGCCGGATTATTGGAATGCAGTCCGAGACATTTGACCCGGTTATTTAAAAAACAAACGAATTGTAGCCCGATTATGTACCTGATTCAACTGCGAATGGACAAGGCGAAGGAGCTTTTGCGGAAGACGGATGCCACTCTACAGGATATCGCTGCCAGTGTGGGGTACCCGGATGTCTATTTCTTTAGCCGGGCATTCAAAAAATATACGGGTGTATCCCCGGTTCATTACCGGGACAGCCTATATTCATCTGCTTTTGTGAGAGATACGAGTCTGGATAATCCATTAAGCATGTCCGAATGTTCCATTGATTCAATAAGTGGCGCCCTGCATACTGTTATTGAGGATAATAATCATTATCAAAACCATGATGAAGGGATTTTACAAATGAATAGAAATGCAAAGCATTCCATGGCATTTATTTTATTGCTTAGTTTTACCTTGCTGCTGAGCGCGTGCTCAGGCTCATCCAGTCCTACGGCAACCGATGGTGCTTCGCAAGGGAACAACAATACATCAACGGAACCAACATCACAGGAAAGGGTGCTGAAGGATGCACTTGGGCATGAGGTGAAGGTTCCGGCTCAGCCTCAGCGTGTGCTCGCTTCTTATCTGGAGGATCATCTGGTGGCATTGGGTGTTAAACCGGTAGCCCAATGGTCGGTAGGTAAAAATTCAGTTCAAGCTTACCTGCAAAAAGAATTGAAGGATGTTCCTGCCATTGCTTCAGATCTTCCGTTCGAGGCGGTTCTGAACTTCAAGCCTGATTTAATCATTATGGACAGTGCGAGCATGGTGGAAGGCGACAAATATAATCAATACTCTAAAATTGCTCCAACTTACGTGGTAGGCAGTAATATGAACAATGATTGGCGTCAAGAGCTGCTGACCGTGGGTGAGGTGCTGAATAAGAGCAATGAAGCGAAGCAGGCATTGAGCAACTACGACAAAAAAGCAGCAGAGGCTAAAGCCAAGCTGAGTCAGACGGTAGGACAACAAACTGCGGCGGCATTGTGGGTAACGGATAAAAATGTGTATGTCGTAAACCAGAATCTATCCAGCGGTGATGTATTGTATAAGGATTTGGGATTCAAGATTCCACAAGTCGTACAGGAGATTTCCAAAACGGCTAAGGCGAACTGGAGTAATTTATCCCTTGAGAAGCTGGCCGAGCTGGATGCGGATTATATCTTTATCGTGAACAGCAAAGGCGTAAGCAAGGATGAGATCATCAAAGATCCTGTATGGGGAGGAATTCCAGCGGTTAAAGAAGGCCATATATATGATTTTGGTAAAGATTCCAGTTGGCTTTATACAGGTACGATTGCAAACGGCCAAATGATTGATGATGTTCTGAAAAGTGTAACTCCATAATTGAGATTGTAATTCAAAAGCGCTCACCCGTCGTTACGGCTTTATGCCGCAGTGATGGAGGAGCGCTTTTTTATGAAAAGATGCCTGCATAGGGCAGACATCTGAGTTTGCTTTTTAGATTAAGATTGCGGAGATACGAGGATTTTAACCTGATTTTTCTCTTTCAGCAGAGCTTCAAAACCGTGTTCAATCACTTCATCGAGCTTAATACGTTTGGTAACGAGCTTGTCAGCAGGGAAATACCCTTTTTCCATCAGGCTGATTACAGCCGGGAACACATCACGGTAACCGATAATGCCGGTCATATTACGCTCTTTCATAACGATATTGTTAGGCTTGATTGGAGCTTCTTTTTCGAAAATGCTGACGATCATAATTTGTCCGCTGATTTTGGTGGACTCGATCGCTTGAGTCAGTACAGGAGGTACTCCAGTGACTTCATAGGCTACATCTACGCCGCCGTTGGTCCGTTTGTGCAGTTCTTCCACCACATCATAAGTCTTAGGATCAAGCACAATAGCACCCAGCTCTTCAGCTTTAGCTTTACGCTCTTCAGAAAGCTCTACTGCATAAATTTCAGATGCGCCCGAAGCTTTCAACGCTTCAATAACCAGCAATCCGATAGGACCAGCGCCGAATACTACAGCTTTGTCGCCGACTTTTAGTTGGCTTTGGCGAACAGCATACAGGGCAACGGCTGAAGGTTCTACCAAAGCGCCTTGCTCGAAAGACACGCTTTCGGGAATTTTGTGAACCATATGCTCGTCTGCTGTGACATATTCGGAAAATCCACCACCGCCGCCTGCCAGACCGAGGAAGCCCATTTTATCGCAAAGATTATAGCTGCCTTGTTTACATGCATCACATTCTCCACATGCAAAAATCGGTTCTACGACCACACGGTCGCCAACCTGAATCTTGGTTACACCTTCGCCGATTTCGACCACTTGTCCAGAGAATTCATGTCCCATGACGACAGGAGCCTTTTCACCAGTCAATGGATGCTGTGCATCTTGGGGAATAAAGATTGGTCCTGCTACATATTCGTGAAGATCACTTCCGCAAATGCCACACCATTCTACTTTGATTTTTACTTTTCCTGCCAGAGCGGCGGGCTGCTCGATGTTTTCCAATCGTAAGTCTTTTACTCCATGCCATCTCAATGCTTGCATGTTTGTCATCTCCTTGACGAATATGTGATCATGTATTGTTATAAAAGCAAATGAATTAGGAAACGTTTCCGAAAAATAATATGTCACAATTTTTACACATTGTCAAACCAAATCCATACAAAAAGCACTTGATTTTTGTGTGAATATAATCACTTGTTACTACAGCGCTATATTTGGGCTATCGCTTTGACTAAAGAGATTTTGTGAATTTTTTAAACGAAGCAGCGATAATGAAGAAACTACTTCAATTTTTAAATACTCATTCTATGGTATAATATCAATACAGAGATTTTATTGTTGAAAATCAGAAAACGATTCCGACCGTGAAAGGATTTTGGGTGTGCCAGATCAAAAAAAAGTAACCATAGAGGATGTAGCCAAGCGAGCAGGGGTTGGTATTGCGACTGTCTCCAGAGCTATTAACGATAGTGAGGGCATCAGCCCGAGAACGAAGGCATTGATTTTGCAAGTGATTGAAGAAATGGGTTTTACGCCCAATACCTCGGCTCAGAGCCTGAAGGTTCGCCAAACACACCAAATTGCGTTGGCCGTGCCGGATATCCGTAACGCGATTATCCCTGAGATCGCTTGGTCCGTGGAGCAAGCTGCCAAGCAGCATGGTTACCGGGTCGTGCAAATTAATACCGCCGGAAATGCCAGAATGGAGCTTGAAACGGTGCGGGAGGTCAAGAAGCTGCATGTGGACGGACTTATTATTATGCCACTGGCGTATCCCAAAATGCTGGTGGATCTGATCAATAAAGCCAGCGTTCCGGTGTCCATCATTAACTACGGCAAAAAGCTGGGCGAAGACGTCAAAGCCGATATTGTCAGTCTGGCCCGACAAGAGGGACGGCTTGTGATGGAGCATTTGCTTAAAATCGGTCGAACGAGAATTGCTTATGCAGGCGCTGCGAAGGACAAAATCGAGGAAAGATACTTCGCCTATGAGCAATTTCTCCCGCATGTGGATATTTCTCTTGTTTATTTTGGCGATGATTTCTCCTTTGAGACGGGATTGCGTGCAGCCGATTATTTTTATAGCTTGAAACACATGCCGGATGCCATTTATGCGGTTAACGATATGGTAGCGATAGGAATCGTGAATCGATTTAAGGATTTGGGTGTAAAAGTGCCGGAAGAGGTAGCGGTGGTCGGCATTGATAACAATTTATGGGCTACGGTAACAACGCCGCAGATCAGCTCTGTTTCCATTATGGGAGAAGAGGTGGCACGATTGGCTGCGGAGCTGCTGCTCAAGCGGATTCAGGATCAGACACCGGGCGATTACGAGCGAGTGCAATTCGAGCCTCGCTTAATCGTCAGGGAATCGAGCGTGTCTGTGATTCGCAAGCCTACGGTTGGACGTGACGAGTAGTAGTCTAGCTGGAAACTTCCTATCGTTATAATGATGGATGAACGGCCGCTGGCGTAGTAGGATATGAATGGGTTTTGGGCAATCGTAACTACCATTGTTTGTTCGGACAGGAGAGTGTATTCATGTCAAAAGGTAGCGTGTTCGTTTCTGTAGCTTGTATTGCACTATTGCTGGCTGTAATCATAGGGTGCACTCCCCATCCAGTGGGACAGGATGCTGAAACTGCGGCGCCGTCCGGGGTAAACAATGGGGAGTCCAAGCAAACTGCAGCCAATACGCAGCATACCCAGCAAAGTAAAGAGGAGCTGGTGCTTTCCTTTTATAAGGATTCATCCCTCAGTGATGAAGCAAAAGTACGTCACATGACGGACCATTTAGCAGGAATCCAATGGGGAAAGATGAACGAAATCAATGAACATCTAAGCCTGGAAATCATCGAATATCTGTATAGGCAGCGCGCTTTTATTCCATCGGAAAGTTTTCCAAATGTGATCCGAGCTTCTGAAGGATTGGATGGAGCTTTAAGCGAAAGCTATGCTGGTCTTATGGGAGATTTGTTTACAAGAGACAGAACTGCGATGACTCGAGCATTGGCAAATATGGACAAAACCAACCGCACACAAGGTATAGGAAGCATCGGGTATGCTCTCAGCTATAGAGAACCAAAGGAAGTCAAGAAAGAGATTCAACAATGGCAGGCAGGGCAAAAGCTTACTACGGCAGAGAAGGATGTCATTCGAGCCTTGTTCGTCAAGCTGGATAATCCGTATTGATGCTCAAATAGTGATGACCACATGCATAGAGGAATATATTGAACAGCCGCGTCTCTACCGGAGGAGCGGCTGTTTTGTACTGTTTTTTTACATTCTGCCATGTATGATCGGGATAAGCGTTAGTAGAACCAGTGGTTTCAGATGTTCATCTAACAACGGGTTAAATGGTCGGGTGATCCTGATCCGAGCGCAAGCGTTTGATATCACTAATTGGAGGCAGGCCGAACAAGCGGGCGTATTCGCGGCTGAATTGTGAGGGACTCTCGTAACCTACCTGAAAACCGACATCTGCCGCATCCGCTGATTCGGATAACAACAGGCGGCGGGACTCTTGTAGACGTAATTGTTTTTGATATTGCATTGGGCTCATAGCCGTAACCTCTTTAAAATGACGATGTAGTGACGAAGGACTCATATTCGCTAGTTTGGACAATTCCTCAATACGCAACGGCTTATCATAATCCTGCTTAATCCGCTTTATGACTTCTGCGATTCGGTTGGAATGGCAGCCGGTCATGACCAGTTGTTTTAAGGATTCCCCCTGATTACCCTGTAAAATCCTATACAGTATCTCACGAATGACTAATGGAGCCAGCACCGGAACATCCTGCGGGTTTTCCAAAAGATGCACTAGCCTTACCACGGCATCCAGCAGTAGTGAGTTAGTTTGGCTTACATACAAGCCTCGTCTGGAATCAGGCATTGGGCTTGTGGGAAAAGCAGATTCCTTGATCAGGTCCAAAACCTGATGCGGATCAAAATTGAGCCGGAGGCACAAATAAGGAGCTTCTGCTGACGCTTGGATGACCTGCCCGGATATCGGCAAATCCACCGACACTACAAGGTAGTCGAATGTGCCGTAATGGTAACTTTCCTCTGCGAGCATCACGACTTTTCTGCCTTGTGCCACAATACATAAAGCAGGTTCATGGACTTGATGTATCGGAACGGTTGTATTTGAACTTCGGACGAAATGAAGCGAAGGTATGGCTGTAGTGAGAACTCCGTCCTGATTTGAAAATCGTTCTATAAGCCTTGCCAACTCGGCTTGTTTTTCCATGGTAGAACTTTCTATTTTGGTTGCCCCCATCATGACACATCCCTTCTTTGCAACGTAGCCCGTTTTAATTTTCAGTAGTTTATTACATATTAAGGGGCTTTGGAGGATTAGGCAATAATTTGCTCTGATTCTTCTACCGGGCTGATGGACATTCCTCTCATAATAAGATGCAGATACAACACCTAATGAGCAATTGAGAAAAAAATAGAAGTGCAAAGGAGTGGGAGTCATGGAGAGTAACAAAGCGGAAAAAAGTGTACACGCTTCGCAGCATCCCTATATAGGGATGTGGGTAACTGAAGACGGAAATATCCGTCACGAACTCTTGCCTAATGGCCGTTATGATGAAGCACGGGGTCAGAGACAAAGTGCCTATACAGGCAGCTATATCTTAGAAGATGACTATATCGAATATGTGGACGACACCGGATTTACGGCAGATGGTGTATTCAAAAATGGTGTTTTGTATCATGCAGGGATGGTTTTTTACAGGGAAGTAAAAAAGTAATCTGTTTCAGTGATATTTTTAACTAGAGGAGGAATAAGAATGTTGGATATTAAAGGGAAAGTCGTAGCTATTACGGGGGCAAGCAGTGGAATCGGTGAAGCTACTGCCCGTTTACTTGCTCACCATGGGGCTTATGTAATATTAGGGGCCAGACGCACAGAGCGACTGGAGGCTCTGACATCCGAGATTCGTTCTAAAGGTGGATCGGCTGATTATCAGCAACTGGATGTGACTAAGAGGGACCAGATGGAAGCGTTCATTAAGTACGCGGAAAAAACATTTGGGCGTGTGGATGTAATTTTGAACAATGCGGGAGTGATGCCTCTTTCAAAATTAGAAGCCCTGAAGGTAGAGGAATGGGATCGCATGATTGATGTAAATATACGGGGCGTTCTGCATGGGATTGCGGCAGGGCTTCCGATTATGAAAAAGCAAGGATTTGGTCAGTTTATCAATATCGCCTCTATTGGCGCGTATAGTGTAACCCCAACTGCAGCGGTGTATTGCGCAACGAAGTATGCGGTTCGGGCGATCTCTGAAGGATTGCGTTTGGAGGTGGGGGGAGATATTCGTGTGACGCTGGTATCGCCGGGAGTAACCGAATCCGAGCTTGCTGACAGTATTTCAGATGAAGAGACCCGGCAAGGAATGAAAGAGTACCGTCGTATTTCGATTTCGCCTGATGCCATTGCCCGTTCCATTCTGTATGCCATGGAGCAGCCAGCGGATGTAGATGTTAATGAAATTATTGTCAGACCCACGGCAAGCCCGAATTAACGCCATGGCATCCATGATTCCCCCTTTCTACTCAGATCATTTTTCCCTCCATCCTTTATGGATGGGGGGTATTTATAGGATGAGAAGGACCATCATTCACACCACAGAGTGTAAAAAAGGCTGTGACTTTATAATAAGCGGGTTTACTTTTACAAATGTTTGTGTTAACTTTATTTCGACAAACATCGAAATTAAGACTGGAACAGAAGGAAGTCGAACTGGGTGAAAGATACAACGGAAATGCAACAAGCTGTAAAAATATATAAAGCGCTTGGAGAACCGACTCGTCTCAAAATAGCATTTTTGCTGAAAGAGGAAAGTGACCAATGCTGCTCTGTTCTGGGTGAGAAGCTAAACAGTGTTGCTATTTCAACGCTATCGCACCACCTGAAGCAAATGGCAGAATCCGGGCTGCTAACGTTCCGTAAAGAGGGCACCTTTATTTATTACAGCCTGGATGTTGAAGTAGCGAAGAAATATGCCCCATACCTGATGACATAATTTTTTTATTCCTAATTTCGATATTTGTAAAAATATAAAAATATAATAGAAAAGAGGCGTTATATAAAATGCAGAGCACGTGGAAAGTATACATTTTGGCAATTATCAGTTTTTTGGTAGGAACATCTGAATATATTATCTCGGGAATTCTGGATCAAATTGCAACTACGATGGGAATTACAGTGGCCGCCGCAGGTCAGTTAATTACTGTTTTCTCCCTTGCCTACGCGATTGGCACGCCGATTCTGATGGCAGTCACCGCTAAAATGGACAGACGTAAACTGCTCCTGTATTCCCTCGGATTGTTCGCAGTTGCCAATCTGCTCTCCTTTGTTCTGCCGGGTTTTGGCATGTTTATTGCCGCACGTATTCTCATGGCACTCGGGGCGGGGATGGTCGTGGTGACGGCACTAAGTATTGCAGCGAAAATTGCTCCAGCCGGCAAGCAGGCCAGCTCCATTGCTACGGTCACCATGGGTTTTACAGCCTCGCTAATTATTGGTATTCCGCTTGGCAGAATGATATCTACCGCATATGGATGGAAAACCGTATTTCTCGGCATCGCTTTGGCAGGGATTATCGCCCTGATTGTTATTGCTATGACGATTCCCCGTATAAAAGGAGATAAACCTGTCCCCTTACTGCAACAGTTTGCTCTTCTAAAAAAGCCCGAAGTCGCTTTGGGATTAGGCATTACCTTCTTTTGGCTTGGAGGTTATTCACTTGCATATACCTATATCTCACCATACTTGCTGGATGTATCAGGTGTAGGAGAGGATATGCTGAGCATCGTATTACTCGCCTTCGGGATTGCCAGTCTGATCGGGTCGAAAATCGGTGGATACAGTGCAGATAGAAAGGGCATTCCCTTTACGTTATTCGGAGGCATGGTGCTGCATATGATTTCGTTGCTCTTACTTCCCTTTGCAGCCCACTCCCTGATCGCAGTATTCGCTTTATTGATCCTTTGGTCGTTCGCAGCCTGGACATCGGGGCCGACTCAACAATATAATCTGGTCACTCTCGTACCAGAGTCTTCTGGCGTGATGCTGAGTCTTAATCAGTCAACGATGCAGCTTGCAATGGCAGCCGGAGCCGGAATTGGTGGCGTGGTTGTAGGTCAGGTTTCGCTGGCTTCCATCACCTGGTTTGGAGCAGCGGGGGTCGCTATCGCCATTGTGGCTACGTATTTACTTTCACGGAGATCCTCAGTTCAAACGCAAGTGAGTGTTACGGAATAAGGTATATAGGTAAGTAGAAAAGAGGGGTCCCGGCCATGGAGATGGTTTAGAGCCCCTCTTTAAATTTAGCAGCAATATCTCCTCTATATAAGCCGAACTGGAAAGTTACTATGGTGCCACGGCGCAGTCGGATGGTGCTTCCCATCGCCACCGCTTCGCTTGTACAGCACCATTCCACCTACTCCGTTTTGATGTGAATTTTTCAAGTTAGGCTTATATAGTCGGACTATTACTCAAATTGAATGTCGGTAATTGTACCACCCTCAATAAATCCGATATTTTTATAAACTTGATTGGATGTAGGATTTTTTAAATCTGCATACAGTATAGGTACTAAATGCTCACTCTCCAAGATGGAACATAGATTAGCCACAATTGCGCTGGCAAAACCTTTCTTTCGATAATTAGTTGGGGTATAAACAGCATTAATCTGAGCATGTCTCGGAGAACGGTGAGCAATATTTGCCATGGACACTGGAGTATTTTTTACAATCCAAAGATATAAATCACCTGCTTTGATGACCTCCTGCAACTAACTGTACGTCCTCTCGAATGGCATGCCGTATGATTCCCTCAACATCTGAGGGTTTGTTAGACTTGGGACAGAAATAAGACTCCATGACCATGTGTATATGTACTTGAGAAGCATGATGTTTGGCATAAGCATTTGCAAAGCTCTTAACCGTTTCAGAATCGCCGCATACACCTGATATAGTAGCCCCTTTTAAATAAAGTAAGAGTTCCTGAATATAGGCCGATTTCTGAATGTCGGTTATTTGTTGTGATATCCATAGCCACGCCCTATGTCCTTGTGATTGAGCGAAGATCATATTTCCATCGGACGTTTTGAGGCATATTGATCCTTTTGACTCACAAATACGATGGATCAAATTGCGAACTTCGTCAGCTAAGAATATATTTTGCTCTAATACATGGTCGTTTGGGACTAGCTGTACAATCATTCCTTTGCCCCCTAAAAATCAGTTATGATATAGTTGTACCTCTGAAATATAGATATGACAATAATGGGATTAACGCAGGATTTTACAAGGAGAAATGAATGAAGAAAAAGATAAGGAAGATTGTGGTCGAAGGGCAAACTTATGAATACTTACTGAATGATCATTTTGTGAATGGTCGAAGCATTAATGTATTAAAAGTTTTTTGGGAAGGGAAAAAGATTGCCCCCCTCCTGGTTACCTTCTTGACATGGAATGATCCCATTGGAGGTAGTCCATTAGCTACAGGCGTCGAACTGTACAACCATAGGAGTGGGGTCTCGGAAATTTATAATCTTAATCATCCGAAAAATGTTCGAGCATGGATACTGCATGGCTTAGAAAGCGGATGGACAGGAAAAGAAACATGGGAGATTGAAGATGCATTATCAACAATGATCGATATGGGTTATGAAGCACAATGGTTAAGACCCGAAGTATAAAGAACTGTGTGAGTGAAAGGCAAGAGTAGATATAGAACGTATAAAAGATGGCACAACCCGACAATCGCGTCGGGTTGTTCTATATGAATGAAGCGCAGAGCCTGGTTAGCCAGCTACGGGGATTGAAGAGATAATCACATCGAAGGAATCTTCAGGATCATCCCCGATTTTTTCAGGATGCGTAAGATATGGAATCAGGTCAAGTATTTTGTAGAAGGTGCTGCGCCAGCCGTGTGGAATGAGCAGGGGCAATGGATTTGATCCGCTCCCCCGTTCATGTATGAAGTGGATGTCCATTCCAACTATGTCAGCCTTTCTTTCAAATCCTGAATATCCTGACTTTCAATATTTAAAGTGAAGGGTTGAAGGTCCATTCTGATCCTCCTCAGGTGCTGTTATTGGTTGCCTCTCTATGTACTTATGTGTGTTACTAAACATGGTGCAGGCTACTAACAGTTAGAGAGAATGTCTGTTGAATCTATCAGGATTTAAACTTCCGCGCTATACGCTTCTTGTTTTTTTGACGCCAAATCCATCTTTCGATAAAGTTTTTTTCTTTTCTTTCCTGAAGTGTTTCCTTCATACCCTTGATGAGAAATTCGGATCTGCGCTTGTCATTTCTGCTAATCTCGCGCAGTTCCTCAATAAATTTATTGTCCATGTCCGCATCTCCGTTAGTTCAGGATTATACAATGTGCTAAGCTAGATTATATAGAACATACGTTCCTTTTTCAAGTCTATTCCTTGTTTATGAAATCATAGAACGATTTTGTGAAATGGTAATTCCCCGCCCAAACCAACTTCCAGTGAACATAAGCTGGAGTAGAAAGGAGGGTTTACAACATGATCAGCAAAGCATTTGTATCTCAAACGTATCCGCGCCTTACCGTCTTTAGTGAAGAAAATTTTCGGGGGGCGAGCAGAGTATATACGGGAAATTTAGGTATTCGTGATAAGGATACCATTCTCGATGGCATAGAGAGCCTGCGATTCTTTTCTACCAGCAGCGATGCTACCCTTGTACTTTTTACAGGCACGCGTTTTAGAGGGGATTTTCGTGTCTATAGAGGCAATCGTCGCATCGCCGACTTGAATGATCTGATACGTGGGAATGATGTAGAATCTATTATTTCTACCAATCAACGTCTAACGTTGCAGCAAATCCGTAATATCCGCAGTACCGGGAAACTTCCATCCGGCTATCATTTGATCTAGCGACCTCCTTTTCGACTTAATGAACATTTTACAAGACTGTTTCAGGAGCTTGCAAGTTTCGGGCTTCCGGGGCAGTTTTTCTATTTGTACACGCGACTTACATACTCGAATGATGAGAGAAACTGTACGAGAGAATGGGGGGAGTGGTTTTGATAATAGCAGATCGGGGGCGGCTGTAATTGCGAATCACAAATTTCAAATCATGGATTATTTTTTTGACTTGTGCAGGAGGAACCTATGAGTCTTTCAAAGCTGGAGTATTTTGTGTCGGTTCTCCAAGTCACGTTATTTTGAAGATGCATCGATCGAAGACAGCAGTCATCACCAACTAAATTTTCATGGAAATAGATAAAGGAGGGCATACGATATGCCCTCCTTATTAAGTATATTGTTATTTACTTCATTTCCCAATTAGTTGCTTTGATCACGGCTGAATCTGCGTTTTTAAGATCTGTTTCGCCAGAAGCTAAGAGAGAACTCCATTGTTTCACACGATTCTTACCATTGGGAGGTTGGTTATAATCGTTGGTATCGACAACCAATGTACGCTTAGCATAGAAGCTAGTCATGAACGTCTTCTCATTCGTACTACTGCCTGAACGTGAGAGGATTCCTTCAAGACTACCTGAATCACCAGTAGCGCCTTGATTGAGTGCTGTGTCGACAAATGATCCAATCGTCAGAGCAGAATTAAATCCGCGTTTCTGTGCTTGCTGTACACTATATTCGATATAGGTGTCATAGAACGTACGCCACATGGCTTCTCTCCAAGCTTCATTGTTTTGGAGAGCGTTGATCTTCTTCTTGATTACACTATCGCTATCGCTGAGCTTTAGAATCGAACCACTCATTTTCCCCTTTAGACCAGCACGTGTTAATCCACCTGCAATGGAAGGGTTACTAGCTCCACTAGCAGCATCAAAAGCTTTGAATAAGGCCGGACCATCAGGTCCCGTATCATTTGAACCGCCTGTTGTTGCTCCAAAGATACCAATGGTGTATCCGCGATTATCGCCGATATCTTCAGCATAGCCATAGAATTCAGTCCATTTCAAAGAATCTTGCTCTGGTTTGTTCACTAACTTCATAATATTATCCCATTGCTCACCGTCGAGTCCTGTATTATCCTTCAGAAACTGAAGTGTTGAAGGTGAGAAATTAGCATCATGATCAATAGCTGCAACCGCTGCTTGGCTAGTAGCTTCTTCGCTGGTAAGGGATAATGGCTCTATACTAGCTTCATTTGAGTTGTCGAAGCTCTCATTTAAATCGATCGTTTTCTGTACCGGAGTTCCATTCTCTTCAGCAAAAGCCTTGGCAGGTGAAGGGCCGGACAAGCTAGAGAATGAAGAAATTACAGTAAAGCTTAGCAAGATCATAAAGAACTTTGTTTTATTGGAAACGAGTTTATTACTTATTTTATACATATAACTTCTCCTAATAATAATGTAATTATGAAATAATCATTTACGGATTATTCCTATTATGAAAATTGTACGTATTTACCAATAACATAAGCATGTAACTTTCCATATAAATAAAATATGGGGTAAATAGGATGTATTTACGCGATAATATTCCTCCTTTCATGAGCACATCGTTTAAGCGCTTATACTTTTAGGCTAAAAGAAATGTTGCTTATAGAAAAAATGATTCTGTGTCAGCAGCAAATACGCCTTTAACCCCTTAGCGTAGCTTTGCTTCTAACTCGAATTGATTTAGCAAGAGTATACGTAAGAAGCATATGATTGAACAGAGCTTAAATAACCATTTTATTTCAAATTTTGTGATTTATAACTGGATAAATGGACCTATTTGGTCCGTTTTTTCCAATTTAAAGTTAGATTCGTAGAATGCATAAAAAACGGAAAGAACGCTTTTACCGCCCCGCTCGACTTCAACCAATACACGCCGACTGACTTCATTGAAAGCTTGGAATTTGACGCGAGAGTTCTTTGTCCCAACGGGAATGATTAGATGACCATTTTGACCTTTTTCAATAAAATCCAGAATAACACTGGTCTTTTGCTTGGTTACACCTTGTGATTGAGATTTCCATACGATACGTGGTGAAAGGTGCAGCTCATGGAGGCGACTACTGGCTTCAGACCGAGGTCACACAGGTTATGATCGACTTTTTGAATAAGCATTTTAAAAGTAAATAGATTCCCACAGACCATAAGGGCAAGAATGAGGACGAAACAAAGACAGCCTCTTGATAAAATGAGATACATCACTTATCAGGAGGCTATATTTATGAACAAAATACAGCAATTTAAGGCACTTCATACATCAGAGGAACTTTTGTTTTTGGGGAATGCGTGGGACTTGTTATCTGCCGTGGCTTTGGAGAAGGCAGACTTTCAGGCGATTGGAACGACGAGCTGGGGGATTGCGAATACGCTTGGATTGTCCGACGGGGAGCTTATTGATTTTGACCAGCATATAAGGATTATTCAGACGATTGCAGATCATGTCCAGATTCCGGTGTCGGCAGATATTGAGGCAGGGTATGGGGAGGACACAGCAACGATTGTCGAGCATGTTTTAAGGACAGCAGATGTGGGAGTCGCAGGGATTAATATTGAGGATTCGTTAAAACAGCAACAGGGACTTCGAGAAGTGGTTCTGCATAGTAACCTTCTGTCCAAAATAAGAGCAGCACTGGATGCCCATGGATTTAACGATTTTTTTATAAATGCGAGAACGGATACATATTTACAAAAGGATGTTCCGCTTTCCGAAACGATCGAACGAGCAAAAGCGTATGTGGAGAGTGGAGCGAGCGGAATTTTTGTTCCGGGTTTGAAGGTTGACGATGAGATCAGGGAAGTGGTACATCAGGTACATGCTCCGCTTAATATTTTATCCTTGCCGGGTCTGACGAATGTCAGTAAGCTTCAGCAATTGGGAGTGAAACGGTTTAGCTTTGGCAATGCATTTTCGGATCATATCATGGTTGCTTTGCAAAAGAACGCCGAGCAGTTAATAGAGCTACAAGATACTTCGCATTTATATGGGTGATGATGCACTTTAGAAAGGAAAGGACAGGATATTCGATCATGGCTGAAATCAATCTTTCTTTTGAAGAAATGTGGGAGAAAATTATGGCGTGTGATCGTAAATATGACGGGTTGTTTTTTACCGCGGTGAAAACAACCCGAATATACTGCCGACCTTCCTGTCGATCCAAAAAGCCGAAAAAAGTAAATGTTGAGTTTTATGATGACATCGACACTGTGGAAAAGGCGGGGTTTCGTGCCTGTAAAAGATGTCAACCTCATATTGATCATTCACCGTATATCAGGCTTGTCCAGACTGTGGTTACCTTCCTGGTCAATCACTATAAGGAACGACTGGTACTGCAGGATATTGCGGATTATGCTGGAGTAAGTCCCTTTTATCTGGACCGAATCTTTAAACAGGAAACCTCAGAAACCCCGCGTACCTATCTGGAAAAAATAAGAGTGGATAAAGCAGCTTATCTGCTTAAAAGTACGGAGCGTACCAATCTTGAGATTTGCTATGAGACGGGTTTTCAAAGCCCTTCGAATTTCTATAAGGTATTTCGCTGTCTGAAACAGTGTTCCCCTAGTGAATACAGGAAGCTGAATAAGTGAATAGATGCTGTAGATCTAATAGACACAGGAGGTTGTTATCCTTTTATGAGCAGGCTATATTTATTGAATTATGCATCCCCGATTGGAGAGATAGAAATATGGGGCACAGATGAGGCCGTCCATTCTATCATGTTCTCTGATCGAGATACATCAACTACTACGACGCTGGACGAGACTTCACACCCCGTTTTAGAGGCGTGCGCTAGTCAGCTTGACGAGTATTTTAAAGGTACGCGCTATGAGTTTACGTTTCCTTATGTTTTTGAGGGCACAGATTTTCAGAAAAATGTATGGGATGCTTTGGTGAAAGTAGGCTACGGTGAAACAGCGGCCTATAAAGACATTGCCTTTTCGATTGGAAATGAAAAAGCCATTAGAGCTGTAGGCAGCGCCAATGGGAAAAACAAGCTGAGTATCGTGATTCCATGCCACCGAATTATTGGTTCCAACCAGAAATTAACGGGTTATGCGGGGGGCTTATGGAGAAAGGAATGGCTACTCCGGCATGAGAATCAATTCAAGGAGCTAAATATGAATATGGAACAACAGCTTGGAAAAAAGTAAGACACAATATCCATAATTGCCATCAGATGGAATGAACTTCATCTAACCCTATGCTATGATTTACCAAAAAGAAAGATTCAAAAAGGGGAAATAAGGATGAAGTTCAGAAGGACTATATTTTTATTTATGTTTTCAACGGTACTCATGGGTTTGTTTGCTGTAGGAACAGAAAGAGCACATGCAGACAATTCTATGGTACTAAGAGATGGAAACAAGCTTATACTTATACTTGATGATGGTAACGGGATCAACAAAGAGTTTAAATTTAATATGGACTATAGTATTAAGCAAGGTACTCCAATTCGTTTGTACAGCAATCTTACTGAAATTTTCCCCGGAGATTTTTCGGTTGATTATGCTAATTCTACGATAACAATTTCGGATACTCACGCAGCACCTTATCCAGGATCAAAGAATTATATTGAGTTTCCGATTGAACCAGACATGGAATGGTCTGCCGGAAAAATGTGGGGTGTAGCTCTTCCTAATGGAGACGGTCTGAGTCGTACTTTCAAAATAAAGACCCGCAACGTGATTAAAGAGGGCACCAAGACCCATTTAATTATTGACAATACGCACTTTTCTCCTTCTGATTTCACAGTTGATTACGTGAACAAAACACTAACGATTGAAAATAAAGCACCAGCACCTCCTTTTGGGGCGAAAATTGAATTTTACTACAATAAATTGGACACCATCGACACAGAGCCCTCCGATAAATTCTCAATAATATCATTTTTCCGTGATCCAAGAATCATTCAGCTTGAAGCGGAATCCAAAATGGCTCCAACGATCAGTGAACTAGTGGCCACTCCATCTGTTGATGAACCTCAAGTAATGCAGCCCGTTATCGAGTCTAAAGAAGATCAAGCTGTAGATGAATCACCCGAGATTCCTTTGTCTATACCTTCTGGAGAAAGCTTTCCGGGTACGTTTACGATCAATTCATCGGGTACTTCGTTTACAGTTCGTTTGAAGATGAAAAATATTCAGCCCACGTACACTTCCTACGTTATGGTGAAAAATTCGGAAGAACAATTGCTTAAACGCATTCAGTTCGATCCGGAAACAACGTTTAGCTACCCTTTGAGCAATCTGAACTTGTCTACGGGCGGGTACTACTTTTATATTAAAATGATGGATCAGTCGGGAAATTCGGCAGCGTCTGTCCCCCAGTTTATTCCCGTAAATAATAACAAAGCTCAGGTTTTGGTGTTTATTGATGGGAAGCTGCAACAATATGAACAACCTGCAACTTCGATTAGCGGAAGTATGCTGGTGCCGTTTCGTGCTGTTTTTGAGGGGCTTGGAGCGAAGGTGAAATGGGATGGTGCTACGAAGACCGTTACCGCGACCAAAGGGAATACAACGATCAAGTTAACCGTAGGCTCCAGAGATGCCTATATCAATGGTAAGTTAGTGCGTCTCAATGCGGCACCGAGATTAATTAACGGCAAAGTGATGGTTCCTATTCGCTTTGTAAGTGAGGCCCTGGGAGCCAAGGTAAAGTGGAATATTGCCGCTCAGAGTGTTGTGATCTTTCTTGCCCCGCAACAGGTTTTAACAACAAATGAAAGTGAACAATTAATGGATGAAGACGAGGACAACACTGAGCCACAATCGAAGCCTGCCATACTGAACAATATATCCAGTACCATTACCAAATCTTCTGATATCGTATTCGTTATTGATGTTACGAGTAGTATGACCGGAACGCTGGATTATGTAAGACAGAAGGTTAAAGGCTTTGTTGATTTGGTTCCATCGGGCTCCCAATTTGCCGTTGTTGCATTTCGGGACATTAATTTAACAGCAGATAAAGATTTGGAGTATTTTGATTTTACTGCGGATAAGAGCAAGTTAAAAGGAAATTTGAATACGTTACGTCCTTCTGCTGGCGGGGATCTGAAAGAATCCGGGCTGGAGGCCATCCAGCTGGCTACAAGTAAATTTTCTAAAAGCTCTAATTCCAAAACCATCATATTCATTACAGATGCACCCGTTCACGATAAAAATACAGCGCTGGGTAAAGCCCGTTTTTCAGTGGACGAAATAAACGAGCAATTACAGAAAAATGGCGTTATTTTTAATGCGATAGTTCCTGCAAGCGGACTAGCTAATAAACAAATGAAAAAGCTCGTAGATAGCAACAAAGGAACCTTGTATGATATTAAGGATGCTAAGCTGAATTTAGCGAAGTAAATAGTACAGTTGAAAGGCGCTTCCGAAATGGGAGCGTCTTTTTTCATGCTGCGAAAAGCGGTTTTTTTTATTATGGAGAAGATGTGTTATCAAATATTGTTGACAGTTATCAAAATATCATTGTAATATTTATAAACGCATAAGATTACTCGGAATTTGATTGGGCTGCAACATTCTAGCTCAACAAAAAACAGATGATTTCAGGGGGAGAAATTGAAATGAAGAAAAAATGGGTTCCATTTATACTGTTGGTGGGAGCAGTCGCACTGTTTATCTCTGGCTGTGGCAGTAAGAATACGTTGGGAAATGGTGCGAGTGAAGAAAAGAAGACACTGCACATCAGTTTTAATCCGGGTCCATACAGTGATCAGTTCAAGAATGGAGTGGCTCCATATTTGGAGAAGAAGGGCTATAAGATTACATATAAAGAATTTACAGACGGCGTTCAGCCTAATGAAGCTGTGGCTAATGGCGATATTGATGCTAATGTGTTTCAGCATTCACTCTATCTGGCTTCTATGAATAAGCGGGAGAATATTGATCTGGTTGGAGCTGTGCAGGTTCCGACTCCACCGATGGGATTGTACTCCAGCAAGCATACCAGCCTTGACGAAGTCAGCGACGGTGCTCAAATCAACCTGCCGAACGAGCCAGTCAATATGCTGCGTGCGCTGAATATTTTAAAAGAAGTGGGCTGGATTACGTTAAAGGATAATATTGATCCACTGCAAACATCGGTGAACGACATCACTTCTAATCCGCATCATTTGCAATTTGTGGCTACTGACCCGGCACAGGGACCCCGCGCACTGGAGGATGTTGATTTTGCTGCTATTCAGGGGAACTTTGCCGTTTCGAATGGAATGAAGCTGACCTCGGCATTACAGCTTGAAAATATGACAGACCCATTCACGAACGTGGTGGCTGTGGATAGCAAGAACAAGGACAAGCCATTCGTCAAAGACATCATTGAGGGGTATCATTCGGATGAATTCCAAAAGTACATCAAATCGAATCCGGTTTATGAAGGCTATAAGCTGCCAAGCTATTTTAAATAATATGGGGTTACTGTCTTCTGCGGGCTGACACTGTCAGCCTGTATCTTATGGATAAAAGGTGGCAATGAACGTGATTTTTTCATCCTCTGATCTCGTTAAGGCTCTGCCTGACAACTATTTTAGCGTCATTGACGACAAAGTGAACCTGTACAAAAGCAAAGGAATAGATGTAATCAATTTGGCAGCCGGCAACCCGGATCAGCCGACACCGGCGCATATCATCAGCGCTTTGAAGGAAGCAGTTGATCAGCCGATAAATCAGGGCTACCCGCCTTTTCACGGAAAAAAAAGCACACTGGAGGCAGTCGCCGCGTTCTATAAACGGGAGTATCAGGTGGAGCTTGATCCCGATCGGGAGGTTGCCGTATTCAACGGCTCCGCCATAGGCGTAATGGGGATTCCGCAGGCATTGCTAAATCCCGGTGACTGGTTGCTGACCACCAACCCGGCGTACCCACAATATGTTTCCGCTGCTGCGCTGGCAAGAGCCCATATCCATACGATTCCGCTCCATGAAAAGGATGGATTTTTGCCTGATTATACAACGGTGCCGGAAGAAATTTCAGAGCAGGTCAAATTGCTCATGATTAATTATCCGAACAATCCGACTGGAGCAGTAGCTACTGCAGATTTTCTGGTGAAGACGCTGGATTATGCTGCTCGGTACCGTTTTCCGGTTATGAATGATTTTGCTTACAGTGCCCTTGGGTTTGGGGGGCATAAGCCGCTCAGTCTATTGCAAATCCCCGGCGGCAAGGAATATGGTGTCGAGACGTATACGGCTTCCAAAACGTACAACATGGCTGGCTGGCGCTTCGGCTTTGCTGTTGGAAACGCGTCTGTTATCGGTGCGCTCAAGCATTATCATACACATGCTTATAGCACTGTTTTTGGAGCGGTGCAGGATGCGGGTGCTGTGGCATTACTGGGTTCGCAGGAGCCGGTGCGGGAGCTGGCGGCATTATATGAGCGGCGACGCGATGTTCTCATTGCGGCGTTGCGTGGTATTGGCTGGGATGTAGCCGCACCCAAAGGAACTTTTTTCGCCTGGTTCAAGGTGCCTGAGGGCTATACCTCCGCTTCTTTTGCGGACTTTTTATTAGACGAGGCCCAAGTTGCAGTGGCTCCAGGCGAAGGTTTTGGTCGTGCCGGAGCTTCCTATGTACGGGTGAGTCTGGTGAACAGTGAAGAACGGCTACTGGAGGCGGTGCAGAGAATCGCCGCAACGGGCATTTTTAAAAAATAAACTAAAATGCAGGGAATTCATGGAGGGAGCGAGAAACGAACTTTGAGTATAGCCATTATCGGAGCCATGGAAGAAGAAATAGCTAGTTTGAAAGCGCAGATCGAAGGGATAAGCATAACCCAAATTGCGAACGGGATTTTTTATACAGGCCATCTTCAGGGGAAGGAAGTTGTTCTGCTGCAATCGGGAATTGGTAAAGCGAACGCAGCCTTGACTACGGCGCTGCTGATTGAGCGTTTTAACCCGGAGCTTGTCATTAATACCGGGTCTGCTGGCGGGCTTGATCCAGCGCTCCGTATTGGCGATGTCGTAGTGGCGACCGAGCTGACTTACAGTGATGTGGATGGAACCGCGTTCGGCTACACCTACGGGCAGGTGCCGCAGATGCCGGCAAGTTATCCGGTCGAGCCAGCGCTGCTTGATTTTGCGACAAAAACGCTGGCAGCGACCAAGATTGAGGGGCAGATCGTTACCGGGTTGATTACGACAGCAGACTCCTTTATCTATCAAGCGGAGCGGGTCCATTTTATTCGCAGCCAGTTTCCTGAAGCCAAGGTGACGGATATGGAAGGGACCGCGGTCGTCCAGACAGCGTATCAGTTTGGTGTCCCTTTTCTGGCCGTTCGTTCTCTGTCTGATCTTGCCGGCGCAGAAGCAGCGGGTACTTTTGACTCCAATCTTGACTTGGCTGCGACCAACTCGGCAGCCGTGGTTGTAGCTCTTGTAGCTGCATACGATAGAGCCAAGCTATAGTATATTCAGGAGCGCTTTTTTTTTCGCTCGTTCCCATCGTGTATGGTCAACGTATTTTGTTTGTCATGCTTTTCGAAAGACCGTTAATGGCTATATCTGCTGTGACAGTTGTCCGCAAATTTGTACACCCAACTCGCAAGCCTGGGCGAACTGCCTGGAAACCGCCTCCAGTTTCTCGGGAGGAACCATAATTTTAGCCATGATTTCTACCTCGGGTGATTAAAATGATTACATATATTTATAAGTCGTTTGTACGAGTTCATGAGGAACAATAAGAGAGAAAGGTAGGAATAGGGACGTAAAAGAGCCACTCTTTTCAAAATGGAGCTTTCCATCTGACGGAGTGGCTCTCTTGATTAGAATTAGAACCCATGTATAATGTGCGCCGCTTCAGTTTTTATTTTAGAGGAACCTGCTTGGACAGCTTTTCGAACTGCTGCAAGTGAGGTGTGATCTTGGCGGTAATTCCTTTAAGATATTTGATAGCTGCTTGTCTTTGACGTTCTTTGGCGGCTGTATCTTCGGGGAACATGGAGTATTCCTTTTGGATGGAGCCATTTTGATAGCTTACAGAAAAAAGCTCTCCATTTTGCCACCTTTGGAATAAATTCTGATTACTGTGCAGGATGTTTAGCACTTCATTGCCATTTTTGTAAGTGAAGCTGTAATCTGGATCAGCGACAGCGTGGATTACTTTGTAGCCATTTTGTAATCCATTTTTCTGAAAGGCACCTACCTGGATCTCATTCGAACGTATCGTTCCGTCCATTTGAGTTACTTTTTCAGTCTGTGTACCCTTGCCGCTCATATTGTCATTGCTCCATGTACCGTTGTATACGACCTTATGGATTTGTCCGTCTGCATCGGTGTACTGATTGATATACTTTCCAGTACCGGAACGCTTACCATTCACAAAATCGCCTGAATACTGCTTGTTTTCACTCCATTTGATCGTACCGCGTCCGTTCGGCTGACCGTTCTCAAGCTCTCCGTAGTAAGTAGTCTGCCCGGATAGTTGCACCGTTTCCTTAATAGCAGACGCGCTCGCCGCAGGCACACTGGCAAACAGCGCTCCAGCTATCAGCGATACGGATATCATGACAGGCAGGGACAGGGCCACACCTTTTTGCGAAAATTTTTGCATCATGATTTCTCCCCTCTCGAATTTTGTACTTGATGAAATATAGTTTAATATATATTGAGAATTATAGGAAATCACAAAGAGAATAACAGGTAATGAGGAGGAGCATACATGAACTTACCTGAACATGGGAGTGAGGATGTGTCGAGCATTCTTGCATTGGACTTAGAACAGGAGCCTGTCCAAACTATAAACGGTATCCATAAAGTGGAGCCTGATTCACATACGTACTGGCTGATTGACGTTGAATTCAGTGGGTTTACGATGTCGGATGAAGAGATTTTGCATGTGCATACCGGAACGGAACCCGGATTTTTCTGGCTGGATACACTCGCGGAGGATCGGTTTGTAGATTTGATTTTCAGTATGGATGTGGTACGAACTGTGCAGCCGCAAACTGTTTTTGAGGCGATGTGGAAAAGTGCTGAATATGCACGTACCAGACTTGGAGGAACGTTAGTGAATGAAAATGATCTGCCTTCTGTGCCGGAGCATTATCTCCAGCAGATTCAAGAATTGGAAGATAGATTAAGCCAGTTTGGCTTTACACCGGGTGAGGAAGTTGTGGCATTTCTTTTATAAAGGAGAGATTACATGTCGAACGGCTCTAGCGAAAAGCTAAGAACGATTTTGCAACGTAATGCTACTATTTTTTCATACAGGTGGACGCAGACTGTCCGATTCCATTGAATAGAAGCTGGATTGGTAAAGTTACAGCAGCTTTGCCGGACGAGGAACAACCGATCGATGCCCAGGGTCATGTTATGGCTCCATTATGCAGTGCAATTTTCATTCGGTGAGGGAGCTGAGTAATGACTATATCTGGTATCACTTTGATCAGGTTCCTTTGCTGCATCGGCATTTTTTCGTGACGGTATGCTTTAAGGATACAAGCCTAATTGTCGTGGAGATTTCGCTCCAGGGCGATGAATTTCCAACTTCGTGGGATAATTGGTCTGAGCGATCTTACATAAAATGAACTACAGCCCTGCGCTTGGTGTTGGGATGTTGGATGAGTAAGGGAGATGTGTTGTGGATAAAAAGGCAAAGAAAATACTGATGAACACATTCTGGTCCTCCAGCGGCTGGAAGCAGGAGCGGGGATCTTTTTCGGGTGAGGATTTTGAATATGCCAAAAGTAAGGGCTTGATGTTCGATCCGATCACCATTACACATAACGAGATTATAAACAGGTTACATGAGCTGCACCAGCAAAAGGCTACAAAAGAACGAGTGGCAGCAGCATTTTTGCACAGTCTTTCCACGAAAAAGGCTCATTTACGAAGCGCCTTATCGAGCTGGACATTAACGGAAGGGCTTCCTTTTCACACCTATGGTGAGCGTCCTGTCGTCCTGCCCAATTACAGTAGCTGTGGGGATTGTAATTTTAATAAAATGATGTCCGATAAGGAATACGTCAATGAAGATTTGAATGTACTGAATTTTGAACGAATCAAATGGGGCGGTATTCGTCTGAACCACCTTCTGTATTGCTGGATGGACCTTGAATTGTTCAGTCAAGAAGAGGATGTTCAGGTTTCCGATGAGGATCTAGCTATACTCCATAACATGCTCGAAGCTGTTCAGAACTGTGATGCTCAAAGCAGTGCACGTCAATTGGAAAAGCGCTGGAGGGATGTGTTTCCATCCAGCAAAAACGAGCGTGATGTAGTCATGGAGGTGTGGGGATATGCCGGACTGCTGGTCCCACAGGACACGCCCCGTAAACGACAGAACGGCAATCATGATTTTTATTCCGTAGCAGCTTGGCAAGGAGATGACGGATACTCACAAGAGGCGTTGGACTATTTCTTTGGTGTGTTTTTATAGAGGGAGTGAATCGTTTGTCACATCTTGATCATGACGGTTCCTCAAACAACAAACGTTCTTCTTCCCGACTATGAATGGCATTGACAACCAGAAGCGCGTGGAACTGCTGAAGAACTTCAGGCGTAAGCCCTTCTTCACGGATCCCGGCTTTGAGCTCTTTTACAATGATTCGGAGCAGATCATGATCCCGTGTAAGTTTGACGACAGCCTCCTGCAGTTCCGGTTTTTTCTCGACCATTTCCTGATAGAATCCTTCCTCTTCTGCATCAGCATGGCTGAGAATGCGGGTTTCCCAATATTCGATCAGGTGGTCGGCAGCCTGGCGCGCCACCTTGAATTCTTTTGCTTCGAGTAATTCCTCTACTTCTCTCGTCTTATCTAGAGCGCCAGATAGCCCGCCTTGATGAATGGCATGATGAGCATGCAGTTGACGTAAAGAAGGTCCTCCCATAACAGTTCATCCTTTCTTTGTTCCCTTTTGTAGTACAGTATAGCATAAGAAAATAGCGTTATTTTTCCGGTTAGGATTTTCCCACCTAAGGAAAAGGGAACTCCCTAATTGGTTCAATTTCATATAATACTTAGAATGAAGTTAGAAGATAAAACTCAATCTTGGGGGAATGGATGATGAATCGATTAACCGAAATAACAGACATAATAAAGATTGTGAAAAAAGGATCAAGGATTTGAAGGGGATAAGCAGATACATACCCAATCAACATGGAGCCTGGGCCATGCTCATTCTTCCATTTTTATTCGGTTTAGCTGCTTCTCGAGGGGAACTCATTCATATACCCCTATTTGTGTGCTGGTTTTTTATCTACTTATTCAGTTTTCCTGTCCTCCAATGGATCAAAACAGGCAGCAGTGAAAGATACCGCAAACCCGCCGTTGTATACGGAGTGATATTAATTCCTTTGTTAATTTCACTGATATGGTTTGAGCCTGCCTTGATCTGGTATGGAGTTCTTCTATTGCTCTTTTTTATGGCTAATATTTATTTTGCAAAAACGAAAAATGAACGTGCTTTACTCAATGACATTGTTGCAATTCTACTCTTTTGTTCTTTTATATACCCCGTTATTTATATGGGGGGAGGAGAGGATTGGAAAGTAGCAACAGAGCTATTCTTGCTTTTGGTGCTTTACTTTATCGGAACTGCTTTGTATGTCAAAACGATCATTCGTGAAAGAAAAAATATACGTTACCATTTTGCTTCCGTCATCTATCATTTGGTGATTTTGTTGTTTGCTACTTGGTTAAAGTTATTTCTGTTTGTTCCTTTTTTAATTTTTTTGATACGAGCCATATGGCTTCCTAAACTCGGATTAAAGGCAAAACAAGTTGGCATGGCGGAAATTGGATTTTCAATGATGCTCTATGTTTTTGTGTTGTTTTTATACTTCTAAAAGGAGAGACATCAATGATATCTTTGAAAACGCCGCGTGATTATCATACAGACCCGTTTATAGTCATCTGGGAGGTTACACGAGCTTGTGCTTTAAAGTGCCTTCACTGTAGAGCGGAAGCTCAGTACAAGCCTGATCCTCGCCAGCTGACATTAGAAGAGGGGAAGAAACTGATAGATCAAATCGCTGAAATGAATCATCCGTTGCTTGTATTCACAGGCGGAGATCCTTTAATGCGTCCTGATCTGTTTGAACTGGCTCAATATGCAATTGAAGAGAAAAAACTGTCGGTTTCAATGACCCCCAGTGCCACCCCTAAAGTGACACGAACAGCGGTAGAAAAAGCAAAGCAAGTTGGATTATCGCGGTGGGCATTTAGTCTGGACGGTTCATGTGCCGAAATTCACGATCATTTTCGGGGTACAGCGGGTTCTTACGATACGACCATGCGAGGAATTGGATATTTAAAGGAACTGAATATCCCTATTCAAGTGAACACTACGGTGTCCCGGTACAATCTTCATGATCTGGAGCAAATTGCAGAAAGAGTAAAGGAAATGCAGGCCGTGTTATGGAGTTTATTTTTCCTTGTTCCAACTGGACGTGGCATGGAGAAAGATATGATTACTCCTGATGAGCATGAAGCCGTAATGAAATGGTTGTATCAAATACAGCAACAGATGCCGTACGGTGTGAAGGCTACAGAAGCTCCTCACTACCGGAGGGTTGTACTGCAGCAAAAGCACAGAGCAGGTGAGAGCAGTGTAGCGGACGGACAAAAGAGGGCAGATGTTTTAGGACGTGCTCCTAAAGGCGTAAATGACGGAGATGGATTTGTTTTTATTAGTCATATCGGCGAAGTATACCCGAGCGGTTTCCTGCCTCTTATGTGCGGGAATGTACGAAAGGATAGCCTGGCAGATATTTATCGCAACTCTCCGATCATGATGAATCTTAGAGATAAGTCCCTACTTAAAGGTAAATGTGGAGCCTGTGAATTCAAGGCCGTCTGTGGGGGCTCTAGAGCAAGGGCTTTTGCAATAACAGGAGACTATTTGGAGAGTGACCCTTATTGCGCTTATATACCCGGGGTTGGAGAGGAAAAGTGTTTTCATGAAAAAAAGTTCTAAAAAAGTCGTTGTTCTCGGTGGAGGAATAAGCGGTTTAAGTGCTGCCTTTTATGTGAAAAAGCTGGCTGAGGATAGGCAGCTTGAAGTGGAAATTACACTGGTGGAGAAAAGTGAACGTCTGGGAGGAAAGCTGCAAACCGTTCGCCAAAACGATTTTATGATCGAAAAAGGACCAGATGCTTTCTTGGCCAGAAAGACGGCAATATTGGATCTGACTATGGAGTTGGGGCTGGAAGCAGAGCTGGTATCGACAAACCCGAAAGCCAAATCTGCTAGCATTTTGCATAAGGGCAAACTTCATACGATGCCGATGGGCTTCATTCTGGGCATTCCAACAAAGCTCACTCCCTTCATTCGGACAGGACTTATTTCTCCGCTGGGAAAAGCACGGGCAGCCCTGGATTTAATCATTCCGGCAAAGAAAGGTGATGCGGACGAATCTCTAGGTGATTTTATCAAACGGCGTCTTGGCAAAGAAGTTCTGGATCAGATTACTGAACCTCTGCTGTCTGGAATTTACGCTGGGGATACACATTCCCTAAGCCTCATGTCAACCTTCCCTCAATTTAAACTCATGGAACAAAAACATGGAAGTCTGATTAAGGGTATGTCTAAAGGGGCGGGAAGAAAGCCAGCAGTACAAGACAAACTGCCGGATATCGCTAAGAAAAGTATGTTTCTTTCTTATCGGCTAGGATTATCTACGATCGTGGAGCGGCTAAAGGAAAGGCTGGATACCGTACGTTTTGTTATGGGGCAAGGTGTAGTTGAAGTAAGAAAAGAAAGCGGTTATCAGGTCATTTTAGAACATGGACAAAAAATAGATGCGGATGCGGTGATCTGCGCTGTTCCAGCTTTTGAAGCGGCTACATTATTCTCCGGCGTTGCAAGCGCTAGCTGGTTACACAAGATTCACTATGTTTCCGTAGCCAATATTGCTCTTGCTTATAAAAACACAGATCTTAATCTTAATTTTGAGGGAACGGGATTTTTAGTCCCCCGCAAAGAAGGCAAAAAGATTACGGCATGTACTTGGTCTTCGACGAAGTGGAGCCATACCGCTCCTGAAGGATATACGCTTTTACGGACCTACATCGGACATGCAGGTGCACAGGAGTGGATTCAGATGACAGACGATCAACTTGTGGATGCCGCGCGTAAAGATTTGAAAGATTTAATGGGCCTGGAAGCGGAACCAGAATTCGCCGAAGTCAGTAGGTGTGATCGATCAATGCCGCAATATCCGATTGGACACAAAGAGCACATGGCGAAGATAAGGCAGGACTTCGCACAGGATTTACCGGGTGTTTTTCTATGTGGTGCCGGCTATGGGGGCGTTGGAATTCCAGATTGCATCGCTCAAGGGAAAGAAGCGGCTGAACAGTTGCTTTCTGATTTTGTATAATCAGGCTCTTTCCACGAGTGAAAGAGGGAACCCCCTGATTGGTTCAGCTTTAAGAGAGACGTAGAATGAAAGTTAAGTATAAAATCGAAGTAAATTGGAGGAATGGAAGATGAGCCAGTTAACAGAAGAAACATGGGTAGCGGACATTGTGAAAGCAGTACCCAAAACGGGAGATCTGTTCCGCAAACTGAGGATTGATTTCTGCTGTGGAGGGAAAATATCACTCCGTGAAGCAGCAGCCGATCGAGGCCTTCACGCTGGTGAACTGCTGACGCAGATACATGAAGTGGAAGAAAAGCAGGCACAGCATAAGCAAATGCAACCTCCTTCACTCGAACCAAAAGAACTAATCGCCTATATTCAAAGTGAGTATCATACGAAGCTTCGGGAGGAACTATCGGCGTTAACGCCGTATGTAACCAAACTGACGCGGGTTCACGGCGAACGTTATCCGCATCTCAAGCGAGTTAATGAACTGTTTACCTTGCTTAAACAGGAATTATCGGAACATATTCAAAATGAAGAGGACCTTGTGTTTCCGATGATTGAAGCATTTTTACAGGAATCAACAGTAGAACGAGCAGATGCGTTGAATCCAACTTTATCCAAGTTGCAAGACGAGCATCAAACGGTAGTGGAATTCCTGAAGGAAATGCGCTTGATCACAAACGGCTTTGAGCCGATGCAGGAAGCTTGTGGTACGCACCGACTCGTATTGAAGCGGTTAGAAGACCTGGAGGCAGATATTTTTAATCATATTCTGCTTGAAAATTGTACACTGATCGAACGTACGAGACAGGCACAACTTAATTCATAATGAAACCTGTCGTTCATGATAGGCTTCACGTAAGGAGCCAGATAAAATGAAAAAAATTATTAAACATAGCTATATTCTCTTTTTTGCTTTTTCCATGGTGTTATTACTTTCAGGGTGCGCCGCGGGGCAACAAACAGCTTCAAATAATAGTAGCCCGGCCCAGAACAATGTGGCCTCCAATCAGGACTCTTCGAAGAAGGCCGAAACTGTTGAGCTTACTATATCAGCAGCAGCCAGTCTAACGGATGCGCTCAAAGAAATTCAGCATTCATACGAATCAACTCATACAGGCATCAAATTGAATTTTAACTTCGGCGGCTCTGGTGCGCTGGAAAAACAAATTGAGCAAGGAGCGCCGTCGGATTTGTTTCTGTCCGCTTCGACCAAAAACATGAAGTCCCTTGTTGATCAGCAGTTAATAGATACGAAAAAACAAAAAACGTGGCTGACGAACGAATTGGTCGTGGTCATCCCTGCAGACGGGACGATGAACATCGCGAGTGTAACCGATTTAACAAAAAAAGAAGTGAAGAAAGTTGCGATCGGAATTCCTGAAAGTGTTCCTGCGGGCAACTACGCACAGGAAGCGCTGACGAAAGCGAAGCTTTGGGACACGTTACAGAGCAAGCTGGTTCAAGCAAAAGACGTTAGACAAGTGCTGCAATATGTGGAAACTGGGAATGCTGATGTCGGATTTGTATATAAAACAGATGCATTGACTTCACAAAAGGCAAAAATCGCCTTTGAGGTGGATCCCAAAACCTATTCACCTGTTGAGTATCCAATCGGGATTGTCAAAGCTTCAAAGCACATTCAAGAAAGCGAAGACTTTTATGCATACTTACAATCGCAAGAATCTCTGAATATTATGGCTAAGTATGGATTTACCATACCGAAGTGAGCATGCAAGATATAGATTGGAATGAATATTGGCCTCCTATCCGATTATCGTTGCAAGTTGCACTGTTATCCAGCGTTCTGGTAATCATATTAGGCTTGCTTGTGGCATGGTCAATGTCGCGGTTAGGATTATTTAAAGGGAAAACGGTTGTTGAAACCGTGCTTATGCTGCCCTTGGTACTCCCACCGACGGTTGTTGGTTTTTTACTGCTAATATTACTTGGACGAAAAAGCGGGTTCGGACGTTTTGTAGAGCAATGGTTTGGAGAACCTATTATATTCTCGTGGTGGGCAGGGGTTATAGCAGCGGTGGTAGTGGCTTTTCCTCTTGTCTATCGGACGCTGAGAATGGGATTGTCTTCTGTTGACCAGGACTTGGAAAACGCGGGACGTTCGATGGGTGCAAGTGAATGGCAGGTTTTTCGATATATCACCTTCCCTTTAATTTTCCCTTCTTTTAAAGCTGCCTTTATACTCGGTTTTGCCCGCGGTCTGGGCGAATTTGGTGCTACGCTGATGATTGCCGGAAATATTCCGGGTAAAACACAAACGATTCCGACGGCCATTTATATTGCGGTGGATGCTGGTCATCTTCCTATGGCCTGGGCCTGGACATGCTCTATCATACTCATTTCTTTTATCATGCTCCTGTTAACGGGCCAAAAGAACAATTAAACACTTCATATAAGCTTCCCTTTAGCAGAGGGAGGTTTTTTTGTATCTTTTCATAGAACGAGGGATTTCCTGTAGCGCTATAGGACATTCCCTAATGGGAACAGAGATGAATGAATTACATAATGAAAGTAAGCGAATGAACCTTTCCATAGAACTTGCGTTGGGATGATTCTTTCTAAAAAGGAGTGTTGGTCATCGATGAAAAAAAAATACAACCTCAACTTTTTTAAACCGATCGAAAGCTATTCGGGAAATTGGTCAATCCTTGAGGAAAAAAATAGAGAATGGGAAAACGTGTATCGTCAGCGTTGGTCTCACGACAAAGTGGTTCGGACGACTCACGGAGTGAACTGCACCGGTTCCTGTAGTTGGAAGGTTTTTGTGAAAAACGGCATCATTACCTGGGAAAATCAACAGATCGATTATCCTTCCTGCGGTGTAGATATGCCAGAATTTGAGCCGCGTGGATGCCCGCGTGGCGCTACATTTTCCTGGTATGAATACAGTCCATTACGCGTGAAATACCCCTATATGCGCGGTAAGTTATTGCGGCTTTGGTTAGCCGCCATTAAGGAGCATACGAATCCAGTAGACGCATGGGCAAGCATCGTAGAAGACCCTGAGAAAGCCAAGCTCTACAAATCAGCTCGCGGAAAAGGCGGTCATGTCCGTGTCGCTTGGGACGATGTCCTGCGTCTGATCTCGGCGCAGCTCATCTATACCATTCGTAAGTATGGTCCCGACCGCATCGCGGGCTTTACGCCAATCCCGGCGATGTCAATGATAAGCTACGCTTCAGGAGCCCGGTTCATTTCGCTTCTCGGTGGACAGATGTTGAGTTTTTATGACTGGTATGCCGACCTTCCGCCTTCATCTCCTCAAATTTGGGGTGAGCAGACGGATGTACCGGAATCTTCTGATTGGTACAATGCGGGTTATCTAATCATGTGGGGATCGAACGTACCGCTTACCCGGACGCCAGACGCTCATTTTATGACGGAAGTACGATATAAGGGAACAAAAGTCGTATCAGTGGCTCCCGACTTGGCGGAGAATGTGAAGTTCGCTGACAACTGGCTTGCACCACATCCGGGTACAGATGCTGCCGTAGCCCAGGCTATGACGCATGTTATTTTGGATGAGTTCTACAAAGAGCGCCAAGAACCGATGTTCATTAACTATGCCAAACAATATACGGATATGCCGTTTATGATTCTGCTTGATCCACACGAAGGAGCCTGGAAAGGCGGACGTTTTCTACGGGCGAGTGACCTTGGGGATGTATCGCCGCATTCGGACTGGAAGCCGGTCATATATGACGAAGCGGCGGGGGAAATGCTGGTTCCGAACGGTACGATGGGACAGCGCTGGGAGCAGGATAAGAAATGGAACCTGATTCTGGAACGGGAAGACGGAACAAAGGTTGAGCCTGCGCTCACTGTGGAAGGGCATGGCGAGAAATGGGAAGAAGTCGTATTCCCTTACTTTGATAACGCCGGTAATGGAACGTTCAAACGTGCAATTCCAGCCAAAAAAGTACGCTTGGCAGATGGCTCGGAACGTTACGTAGCAACCGTGTACGATTTGATGATGAGCCAGTACGGTGTCGCACGCAATGACAGCCCTCATAATGCCAAAAATTATTACGACGAAGCTTCACATTATACCCCTGCCTGGCAGGAGAAGATCACAGGTGTGAAGGCGTCAGTTGTGGTACAGATTGCTCGGGAATTTGCTCAAAATGCTATCGATACTAAAGGGCGCTCCATGATTATTATGGGTGCGGGTATCAATCACTGGTTCAATAGTGACACGATCTATCGATCCATCTTGAATCTGGTCGTGTTGACTGCTTCCCAAGGTGTAAACGGTGGAGGCTGGGCGCATTATGTGGGTCAAGAAAAGCTCCGCCCAATCGAAGGCTGGTCAACGATTGCCTTTGCCAAAGACTGGCAAGGGGCGGCTCGGCAGCAAAATGCGACATCATTTTTCTACTTTGCAACGGAGCAGTGGCGTTATGAAGAAAGTGGAACAGACAGCTTGAAGTCACCGATTGGCGGGGATGTTAGTTACACACATCCAGCAGACTACAACGTGCTCGCAGCGCGCCTGGGGTGGCTGCCTTCTTATCCACAGTTTAATAAAAACAGCCTGCTGTTCGCTGAAGAGGCGGCACAATTAGGCAAGAAGTCCAACGAGGACATCATTAATCATTCTGTAGAAGAGATTAAATCACGTAAGACACGCTTTGCTGTAGAAGATCCTGGGGCAGCCGAAAACTTCCCGCGTTCACTCTTTGTTTGGCGGTCAAATCTGATTTCCAGTTCGGCTAAGGGACAAGAGTATTTCATGAAACATTTACTCGGAGCATCCGATGCCCTGCTTGCTCGGCCGAATGAAGAACAGAAGCCTGAGGAAATCGTTTGGAGAGAAGATGTAGAAGGAAAGCTTGATCTGATGGTTGCACTTGATTTTCGGATGACAACGACCCCATTGTATGCGGACATCGTGCTTCCGGCTGCAACTTGGTACGAAAAAACAGACTTATCGTCAACAGACATGCATCCTTTCGTGCATCCGTTTAATCCGGCCGTTAATCCACTGTGGGAATCCCGCGCGGACTGGGATATTTACCGCCAGCTTTCTGAGGTCTTTTCGGATATGGCAAAAGAGTACCTACCAGGAATATATAAAGACCTTGTGACCGCACCGCTCTTACACGACAGTATAGGCGAGATTTCACAGTCGATGGGTCTTGTAAAGGATTGGACGAAGGGCGAGATTGAAGCAATTCCGGGTAAAACAATGCCGAATTTCAGTATTATTGAACGCGATTATACAAAAATTCATGATAAATTCATCTCACTCGGTCCGAATTTGATTACCGGCAAAGCAGGAGCACATGGCGTCAGCTTCTCCGTAGCGGACGAATATGAGGAAATGAAAAAATTGAACGGAGTTTATTATGATGAGTCCATTAAAGACGGGCTACCGAAAATTCAGACAGCTCGCCAAGTGGCCAATGCAATTCTTCACCTTTCATCCGCGACCAATGGACGGGTGTCGCAAAAGGCTTATGAGCGGGCAGAAGAGCTTCACGGTGTGGAACTCAAAGATATCTCGGCCGATCGGGCAGCGGAAAGAATCACTTTCCAAAGTATCACGGCACAGCCGCGTGAAGTTATACCGACACCGGTATTCACTGGATCGAACAAGAAGGGACGCCGCTATTCACCATTTACAACGAATATTGAACGTCTCGTTCCGTTTCGTACTTTGACAGGAAGACAGCATTTCTATATTGATCATGAGATTTTCCAACAATTTGGGGAATCATTGCCGATCTACAAACCGACGCTGCCGCCAATGGTGTTCGGCCCTCGCGACCGGGAAATAAAAGGCGGGCAAGATTCACTTGTGCTTCGTTATCTGACACCACACGGTAAATGGAATATTCACTCCACCTACCAGGATAACCAGCACATGCTTACACTGTTTCGCGGAGGTCCTACGGTGTGGATCAACAACGAAGACGCAGAGGCACACGATCTTGCCGACAATGACTGGGTAGAGGTATACAACCGTAACGGCGTCGTAACCGCCCGGACCGTTGTCAGCCACCGGATGCCAAGAGGAACGATGTTCATGTACCATGCTCAGGATAAGCACATTCAAGTGCCAGGCTCCGAAATCACGGATACACGCGGTGGTAGTCATAACGCTCCGACAAGAATTCATTTAAAACCAACCCAGATGGTCGGTGGATATGCTCAGCTTAGTTATGGATTCAACTATTATGGTCCAATCGGCAATCAACGTGATGTGTACGTTGCGGTACGTAAAATGAAGGAGGTTAACTGGCTTGAAGATTAAAGCTCAAATTGCCATGGTCATGAACCTGGATAAATGTATTGGCTGCCATACGTGCAGCGTGACATGTAAAACAACCTGGACGAACCGCAAAGGTGCGGAATATATGTGGTTTAACAATGTGGAAACCAAACCCGGTATTGGTTATCCGAAGCGGTGGGAAGACCAGGAACTTTATAAAGGTGGCTGGCAGCTCCGCAAAGGGAAACTGGAACTGAAGTCAGGCAATAAGCTGTCCAAGATAGCACTGGGTAAGATTTTTTACAATCCTGACATGCCGGAAATGAAAGATTATTATGAGCCTTGGACTTATAATTACGAGCAACTGACCAACGCCGGCGAGCAAAAGCATTCACCTGTGGCACGCGCACATTCTGCGGTAACAGGTGAAAAAATGGATTTGGAGTGGGGTCCAAACTGGGAAGATGACCTGGCGGGTGCGCATGTAACCGGTCCGCTTGATCCAAATATTCAGAAAATCGAAGAAGAGATTAAATTTAACTTTGAGAAGTCTTTCATGGTTTATCTCCCACGGCTTTGCGAACATTGCCTAAATCCAAGCTGTGTCGCGTCATGTCCTTCGGGCGCCATGTACAAACGAGACGAGGACGGAATCGTGCTCGTGGATCAGGAAGCCTGCCGCGGATGGCGGTATTGCATGACGGGCTGTCCATACAAAAAAGTGTACTTTAACTGGCAGACGAACAAAGCGGAAAAATGCACCTTCTGTTTCCCACGTGTGGAAGCTGGCCTGCCGACAGTCTGCTCCGAGACATGTACAGGACGAATTCGCTACCTCGGCGTTATGCTGTATGACGCGGATCGGGTGCTTGAGGCTGCTTCTACGCAGGATGAGAAAGAACTTTACAAAGCGCAGTGCGACCTGTTCATGGATCCAAGTGATCCGGCAGTGATTGCTCAAGCGAGAAAAGACGGTATCTCGGAGGACTGGATTGAAGCAGCGCAGAACTCGCCGGTCTACAAGCTTGCCATTGAGCACAAGCTGGCATTCCCGCTTCATCCGGAATATCGCACATTACCTATGGTGTGGTATGTGCCACCACTTAGTCCGATCATGAATTACTTTGAAGGGAAAGACTCGATTGAGAATCCCGATATGATCTTTCCGGCTATCGAAGAGATGCGTACCCCCATTCAGTACCTTGCCAATATGCTGACGGCGGGTGACACGCAAACCGTGAAGGAATCCTTGCAGCGAATGGCTATGATGCGCTCCTATATGCGTGCCCAGTCCACAGGACAATCTTTCGATGAAAGCCGTCTTGAGCGCATCGGCATGACACCGCGGCAGACCGAGCAGATGTATCGACTTCTGGCGATTGCCAAGTATGAGGATCGTTTCGTCATTCCGACATCGCATAAAGAAGGATATTCGAATCCATACCGTGCTCAAGGATCTGCGGGTTACGGCGATACCATGGGAAACATGGGTTCAGGCTCTGGATGTGACGGCTGTAGTATGGCAAGTTCAATGGGCATGGAAGAGCCTTTGAAAACTGGAAAAGAAATGTATGAAGAAAACTTCTACGGGGGTATTTGGCGTGATTAATGTAGCGAAGCTGTATGAATGCAAGCCATCATTCGGGTTTTTCGCCCAGCAACTCATGTACCCAGAAAAGCTGGATTTTCATCCGGCTTTTCTGGAAGCATCGTTTGATCCGAACCATCCGGCATATACGTATGCGAACACATACTGGTCCCTTATGCAAGGGTTCAGTATGGAAGAGATTCAGGAAATGTATACAGAAACCTTTGATTTTCAAAAAAATTGTGCACTATATATGACTTACTTTAAATTCGAAGATGCAAAAGAACGGGGACAAATGTTGGTCAAGTTAAAGGTGCTATATGAGATGTACGGTCTTGAAATGCCAGATGGAGAGCTGCCAGATTACCTTCCGCTCATGTGTGAATTTCTGTATGCCGCCGAATGGGCGCAAGATCCGAAGACGACAGAAAACTTCCGTATGCCAATCGCGATCCTGGAAGACGGCACATATCATTTGCTTAAAGCACTGGAAAAAATGGAAAGCCCGTATTCTCATCTGGTGAAGGGACTGCGCGAAACGCTTAAAGCTTGCGTAGAACAGGAGGCAGCCGCGCAATGATGATGCTAGAGCAGTTTTTATGGGTCATTTTCCCTTATATGTGCGTGGTCGTCTTTATTGTAGGACATATTTTCCGCTACAGAAACGACCAGTTCAATTGGACAGCGAAATCAAGTGAGTTTATTGAAAAAAAACAATTGATGATCGGAAGTCTCTTATTCCACCTGGGTATTATCCCGGTTATTATGGGTCATGTATCCGGTCTGGGCATACCAAAAACCTGGATGCATGCACTGGGTGTAAACGATCATCTGTATCATATTGGAGCAGTTTATGTTGGTGGAATATTTGGAGCTATGACGTTCCTCGGTATGTTGATTCTTACCTCTCGTCGTTTTACAATACGCAGTGTACGCCGTTTAAGTACAGCGTCTGATTTGATTGTAAACGTATTGCTTTTGGCCATTGTATGCATGGGGATGTTCGCGACTCTCGTGACGAATGCGGTACAGCCGGAATTCGATTATCGGGAGACGATCTCGATCTGGTTCCGCGGTTTATTCATATTCCGTGTTGACCCGACACTGATGAGAGATGTACCGATGTCTTTCAGGCTTCATATACTTATGGGCTTTGCGATTTTTGCATTCTGGCCGTTTACCCGGCTTGTACATGTGTGGAGTGTTCCGTTGAATTATGTGCGCAGAAGTTATATCCTTTACAGAAGACATAAATCGAATTAGGAAAGCGGGCTCTGCCTTCTTTCCTAATTCTATTAGGAGAGAGCGATGAATAATAGGATGGATTATCAAAGGGAGCTTGAGCGAATACGCGAACATTTCGGTTATGATTTCATGGCGCTTGCTCTGGTTGAACCGGCCGAATATCAATACGTAATTAAATGGAAAAATGCAGCCGGTAATTTAAATGATCGCTTTAAGCGGATTGTGCTGCAATCCGGTAAGGGCATAGCAGGAATCGTGTTTAAAACCGGGAAATCCGTTTTCATTCCATCTGTTTATCAATATGTGGGGGCAGACAACCTGTTTAACTATCCGATCGTTCAATCCGAGAGGCTCAAGAGTCTCGGGGCTGTTCCCCTATGGAATGATGCTCGCGTCGCGGGCGTACTGCTTGGTGGATTTCGGGAAGAACAGCTGATGACCGAAGCCATGATGCGTGATTTGGAAGACTTGGCGCATAGGGGAATTGGAGAGTTGAACGGGAAGGAAGTGATGTGAATTGACATTGTCTGTAGGGACTGGCTCTTTGAGTGCGCTGATGGTGAAGTTGTTTGAGAACAGTACGGAAGCTATTTTCTTTTTTGATAGGCAAGGGAATACCCTAGCCATGAACCCGGCAGCTGAGGAGATTGTGGGCGATGACGTCCTCATTCAACTCTATGAAGGGAAGGAAAGAGCTTTATGTGGAACATGTAGGGGCTATACAAGCGAAACGGAGCCCCGTACCTGCCTTGACTGTTATTTCAATATGCCAGAATCCAAGGACTTCGCTTCTTTTCAGGTGTATCTGGAAACGAAGAGCAACGGAATGGTTCCCTATGCCGCTTCTTTTCACACAATTGATTCTGAACATGGAACACGGGTGTTGATGTTGAGAGACTTGACTCCGCAATTTCAGACGCAGGAAAAATTGTATCAAAACAAAATGATGAAGCATGTCATTGAAGCGCAGGAAAATGAGCGTAAACGGCTTTCCAGGGAACTGCACGACAGCGTCGCCCAGGAATTGATGAGCGCGGTTGTTGAACTACGGGTGTTAAAATACATGACGAATGATGAGCAGCTCATCAAAAACATGAAGCAGACCGAAGCATCCATGACGCGATTGCTGGATGATATCCGCAACCTGTCTGTAGAACTACGCCCCGCCACACTTGATGATTTTGGGCTTGAAGCGGCATTTCGTTCTCACTTTAAGAGGGTTGAACAAAGCTTTGGTCTTGTCGTTGAATTTGTGTCGGATCTTCCCCAAAAGCGATATGGAAGTGAAAAGGAAACGGTCATTTATCGTGTCTGCCAAGAGGCTGTTCTCAATGCCTTGAAGTATGCCCAGGTAGACATGGTTAAAGTTTCTTTGACTGAGCACGATCATACGCTTCGTTTGACTGTAGAGGACGATGGAATTGGCTTTGAAAAGGGGAGCAAGCCTATTGGAACGGGACTAGGTTTATATGGTATGCAGGAGCGAGCAGAGCTGGTAGGCGGAAGTTTTGGCGTCCTTTCAAATGTTGGTCAGGGAACCAAAGTCTTTTTACAAATTCCGATTGGCCAAGAGGAGGAATAGAGACTTGATCAAAATTGTGTTAGCGGATGACCATGCTATTGTACGCAGCGGATTTTCCATGATTTTGAACTTCCAATCGGATATGGAGGTTGTCGGAACGGCTGCGGATGGCATTGAAGCGTATACGATGGTAGCTAAATATCGTCCGGATATTCTAATCATGGACCTCAGCATGCCCCCAGGCGAAAGTGGATTGATCGCCACAGGCAAGATTAAAGAGGACCATCCTGATACTAAAATTCTGATTCTGACCATGCATGACGATGAAGAATATCTTTTTCATATTTTAAAGAATGGTGCTTCAGGATACGTTTTGAAAAATGCTCCAGATGAGGAGCTATTGCTTGCTATACGAACCATTCATGGGGGTGGGACTTATATCCATCCTAAAATGGCCACCTCTCTCGTTCGTGAGTTCATCAAAAAAGATACGACGTCACAATCAGAAGATCCGTATGAGATCCTGTCCAAGCGGGAACTGGAGATTCTGCCTCTGGTCGCAAAAGGTTACGGTAACAAGGAAGTTGCGGAAAAGCTGTTCATCTCTGTCAAGACGGTGGAAGCGAACAAAGCGAAAATCATGGAAAAATTGAATTTAAGAAGCCGGCCTGAACTGGTCCAATATGCATTAAAGAAAAAAATGCTGGATTTTTAGCCGATGAATGGAGGAAATCCGCGTGCTGGAAAATGAGAAATTGCGCTTTTCCAAACCTGCCATGCGTATTCTTGAAAATGAGCATCGATATCTAACATATCTGATGGATGAATGGCATGTCATTGTATTGTGGTTTGAGCAGCACAGAGTACTAGAGTTGGAAGAAGGCCGCAAGCAACTGGAAAAACTGAGAATGCAGATTATCGATTTTAGGGTATCCCTCAAGAAACATACCGAAAAGGAAGAAGAACACTTCTTTTCTCTGCTAGGAACCTACATTGGTTTTGAACAGGGACCGCTCGTCGGTATACAGGAGGAGCACCGTGAAATAGAAGGCTATATCGATCATTTTCTTTATCAAACGGAGGGCGATCTGAGTTTGCTCACGCTTGATGAGATTCAGGAGGCGACCAAGAACGCGGGAGAGGCCTTCGAAGTCCTGACTGTACATTTTATAAAAGAAGAAACCGTACTTTTTCCTATGGCAGAGCAACAGATCAATCGGAATGATCTGACCAAGTTATGTGACAAATTAAATACACTTATCTCTTGAATTGACCAAGTCGCTTCATATAGAAGCGGCTTTTTATATTTTCAGGGAGTCCCCTGCAAGGTAAAGGGGAGTCCCCTATATTCGAACAGATCGGCTAGCGGCTACAATGGGGACAGAAAATTCAAAACAATAATTCGACAGAAAAAACGTTGAAAAGGTGAGTTAAATGATTAGAAAAATGCAGTTGCCGTTACAAACATTGAACTTGATTCTTGGATTCATGGTATGGGTTATCATTTCTTCGCTTATGCCGTTCATTACGGAGGATATTGCTATTCCACCCGGAAAATTGGCCATGGTCACGGCCATTCCGGTCGTGCTTGGATCAATTCTGCGCATTCCGCTTGGCTATTATGCCAACATCTTCGGAGCAAGAATCGTTTTTCTCATTAGCTTTATTTTGCTTTTGTTTCCCGTCTACTATATCAGTGAAGCTTCTACGATGATGGATTTAATTATCGGTGGCTTGTTCCTTGGGATTGGAGGAGCTGTGTTCTCGGTTGGTGTGACTTCGCTACCGAAGTATTATCCAAAGGAAAAGCATGGGTTTGTAAATGGAATGTATGGCATAGGAAATTTGGGAACAGCCGTCACTACCTTCTCAGCCCCTATTGTGGCTACCCAAATTGGCTGGGCCCCTACAGTGAAGCTGTATCTCATTCTGCTGCTTGTTTTTATCGTTTTGAATTTCTTCTTAGGGGACCGTCATGAAGCTAAAGTAAAGACGCCCATTATGGAACAGATTAAAGGAGTTTACAAAAATGAGAAGCTTTGGTTTTTCTCGCTCTTTTATTTTATTACATTTGGCTCATTTGTAGCGTTTACGGTGTACTTACCGAATTTCCTGGTATCAAATTTTGAGCTGACCAAAGTGGATGCAGGGATGCGTACAGCAGGCTTCATTGCGATTGCCACTTTCTTCCGCCCCATCGGTGGCTGGCTGGCGGATCGGTTTCAGCCTCTGTTCCTGCTGGTAGGCACGTTCTCTGTTTATACGGTCGCTGCGATTCTTTTGGCTTTTTCACCAGGGATCACCCTTTATGCAGTAGGCTGCTTGGCGATCGCTGTATGTGCTGGAGTGGGGAACGGCGTCATTTTCAAGCTAGTTCCATTTTATTTTAATAAACAAGCAGGTATAGTTAACGGAATTGTATCCATGATGGGCGGTCTCGGTGGCTTTTTCCCTCCGATCTTGTTGTCGACGATTCATGCCGCTACTGGCCATTATTCCATTGGATTCATGCTACTCTCCCAAGTGGCGCTGGCTAGCCTGATCCTCGTCATATGGCTGTATTATCAAGGGACACAATCTAATGAATGAGCGTTATTCCAGACAAATCTTATTTAGACCTATTGGTGGCGAAGGGCAGCGTAATCTATCCGCTGCTGTCGTCACCATTATTGGTTGCGGGGCACTGGGTTCCGCCATTGCCGAAACACTGGTAAGAGCGGGCGTTGGGGAGCTTCATCTTGTCGACAGGGATTATGTAGAGATGTCGAATCTGCAACGTCAGCAGCTGTTTACGGAGCAGGACGCCGCGGAAATGCAGCCTAAGGTCATGGCAGCCGAAAAAAGGCTGAAAGCCATACGAGAAGACGTGCGGTTGTACACATATCTCGATAATTTGGATGCCGAGCTTGTTCAAGAACTTGCCAGCAAAAGTATATTGCTGATGGATGCTACGGACAATTTCGAAACTCGTCTACTTATCAACGATGCTGCACTGAAGACAGGAATTCCATGGATTTATGGAGCCTGTGTTGGAAGCACAGGCGTTGTTTTTCCATTTGTGCCGGGCGAGTCAGCTTGTTTACGCTGCCTTCTGCCATCGCTGCCTGCGATCAATCAGACCTGCGATACGGCTGGAATCATCTCGCCTGCAGTCCAGGTGACAGCCGCCCTCCAATGTGCAGAAGCCATGAAGTGGCTGAGCGGCAGACATGATAAGATGCGCCGCAAGGTTCATCTATTTGATCTGTGGGAAAACACGCAGATGGACATAGGGATTTCCCGCATCCGTAACCAAGATTGTCCAACCTGTGGAGAATATCCTACGTTTCCTGCACTGACGGCATCACGTCGCTCGGCGTATGCGGCTCTGTGCGGACGGGATGTGGTACAGGTTCTTCCAGACCCCCATCGTCCGATCACGCTCGATGATGCAGAGAAAATGGGCAGGCTTATAGCAGATAGCGTAAAAAGAACTCCTTATTTCGTTGAATTTTATGCTTTTAAGCATCGAATGATTTTATTCAAAAACGGAAGACTTCTCATACACGGTGTACGAAGTGTTGCCAACGGTCAAAAACTATATCATCAGCTGTTCGGTTAAATGAGATGTAGATACAAAAAGCAGAAATATTTATAAGAGTCTGTCACCGGAGAGTGGCTTGTCCGGTGGCTGGAAGGTGGATAAGATGAGTGTATTTGAAATCGTGACGGAGCCCATTATCCCGCAGGCTTATGCGGATTATGTCCTAAGGCCGGAAGCAGGAGCGGTGACTGTTTTTACAGGGCACGTACGAGAATGGACTCAAGGCGTACGGACCTTATACCTTGCTTATGAGGCCTATGTCCCTATGGCCCAAAAAAAACTCACAGAGATTGGTCGCGAAATCGAACAGAAATGGGAAGGGACACGAGTGGCAATCGCGCACCGCATTGGCGAGCTTCAAATCGGTGATATCGCCGTTGTCATTGCCGTTTCTTCACCTCACCGTTCGGATGCCTATGAGGCGAATGAATACGCGATCGAACGAATCAAAGAAATAGTTCCTATTTGGAAACGAGAGATTTGGGAAGATGGAACGCAGTGGGTCGGAGATCAAAAGAAAAAGCCGGGGGAGATCAGTCATGATTAAGCTGTACTACTTTGCGGGACTCCGTGAGGTGACGGGGAAAACAGAAGAATTGGCAGATTTGGCGGGCCAAACGGTAGGCGATTTATCCAATTGGATAACAGATCAATATCCAGATATGCCGATCAAGTCTGTGCGAATTGCGATAAACGAGGAGTATGCGTTGTCTACGGATGTATTACAGGATGGAGACATTGCAGCCTTCATTCCCCCAGTCAGCGGCGGCTAATGATAACGATGCTAAACAACTAGAAAGGAGGGGGCGTATGAATTTTCATCCACTGAAAGACAAGTTGCAGCGGCCAATTCGTGACCTGCGTATATCGGTTACGGACCGCTGCAATTTTCGCTGTTCCTATTGCATGCCCAAAGAAATTTTCGGTGACGATTACGCCTTTCTTCCCCAAAATGAATGTCTGTCGTTTGAAGAGATTCACCGGCTGACGAAGCTCTTTGTATCCCTGGGTGTAAAAAAGATCCGACTCACGGGCGGCGAACCATTAATGCGCAGGAATCTACCTGACCTGGTCTCCCAAATCCTGTCCATTGACGGAGTGGAAGATGTCGGCTTGACCACCAACGGTGTACTGCTAGGACAGCAGGCTAAGCCCCTCTATGACGCGGGGCTACGACGGCTTAATGTCAGTCTGGACGCTCTGGACCCCGAGCTATTTGGGCGATTGAATGGGCGGGGGATTAAGCCTGATGTTATTTTGAAGCAGATCGAATATGCAAGAGAAATCGGCTTTGAAATCAAGGTCAATATGGTAGTTCAAAAAGGCGTTAATGACTCGGAGATTTTGCCGATGGCCGCTTATTTTAAGGAGCAGGGGATAACCCTTCGCTTTATCGAGTTTATGGATGTAGGTAATGACAACGGATGGAGCTTCAAAAAGGTACTGACCAAAAAAGAAATCGTTGAACGACTTAAGAATGCGTACGAGCTGGAGCCGGTGGATCGGGATTACTTTGGAGAAGTGGCAAAGCGTTACCGTTATAAAGACAGCGACGCACAGATTGGTTTTATTACTTCGGTTTCTGAATCGTTTTGTTCGTCTTGCACACGTGCCCGCTTATCGTGCGATGGCAAGTTTTATACATGTTTGTTTGCTTCAGGCGGATTCGATCTACGTCAGATGCTTCGTAATGGAGCGAATGACCAGGAATTACTCGATGTAATTACTTCAGTATGGGAGCAACGCACAGACCGGTATTCCGATGAACGTACGGAGCAGACAGCCAACAACAAAAAAAAGATTAGCATGTCCTACATTGGCGGCTGACATTTTATACCATGAAAGTGTGCTGTATTTGATGTGATCGTCCTAAAAAAGAAAGCGCAAACATTTTTGTTGGCAAAACTTAAATTCGATGTTATTATGATGTTGGGATTGTTACTGAAAAGGCAAAACCCGAGGCATGGAATTAATATTTCCATGTGTTGGGTTTTGCCTTTTCTTTTAGAAATACAAGATTTGTGATATCCTGCACGATATGAATATCTGGCCCAGCCATAACACAGAAAGGTGAGTGATATAAAGCCTTACAAGTGCTGAACAACAAAGATGATGACGTCAACCAACGAATCGACATCCGAAAAATGATGTCATAGGACGTGGTTAACCGACTATATCCATTTGCAAAACGGAATATCAGATCGGTTTGAGAGCACTCAAGATCATTCAGGGAAAACGTAAGGCTTTTGTCTCTTAATATGAATGCGTTTTCATAACACGAAATTGTAAATCAATACATTTGAATTTGATTTACGACGAAGGTTTGATCGGCTATTACCGTCTTGTGACCTATCTGAAATTTCGCCCAGCATCTAAATCCTTTTTTAAATTTGATGGGATAAGGGGGGCAGTTAGATGATCATAACGAAGATATTTAATAACAACGCCATAATAGCCAAAGATCAAAAAAGAGATGAATTTGTTGTTATGGGTCGTGGTATTGCATTCAAAAAGAGTGCGGGCGAACAAGTAGAAGAGCATCTAATTGAAAAGGTCTTTGTGCTTAAACATAAAGATGCTTCAGAAAAATTCAAGTTATTGTTAGAGGATGTTCCATCAGAATATGTTTCGTTATGCTATGACATCATTGAATATGGAAAAAGCATATTAGAAGCACAATTGAGCGATTATATATATGTTTCACTTACGGATCACATGAACAATGCATTTAAAATGTTTGATGAAGGGTTTAAAAATACAAATCCATTAATTTGGGAGATTAAAAAATTTTATCCCAAAGAATTTGGGGTTGGATTAAAAGCACTGGAGTTCATTGAAGACGAAACAGGCAAACGCTTGTCAGAAGATGAAGCAGGTAATATAGCCCTTCATTTAATAAATGCTCAAGTAAACAGCTCCTACAATAAGGTAGCCGATGTTGCTCAGCAAACTCAAAAAATACAGGATATCTTAAATATTATTAAATACTCTTATAATAACACCATAGATGAACACTCAATCAGTTATGAGCGATTTATTACACATTTAAGATTCTTCTTTCAGCGATTAAATAAAAAAGAAAAAACAGAACTGGAAGACGATTTTTTGTGGAGGCAAGTGAAAGCCAAGTATAAAAAGGCTTACGGCTGTATGCTGAAGATCGAAAAATACTTGAACACGTTATTGTCAGATGAGGAAAAGCTGTATATAACGATTCATATTCAGCGTTTGACCCAAAGGCAAAATTAAATAATTCTTGGATTGTTACTGGTAAAGCAGGCGAAACCAACCTAGATCGAATTTGATCTATTTGGTTTCGCCTTTTTTATAAATACCATTATTTTGAATAGTTCAATTCCCTCGAAGGCACAATATATAGGCAGTCTATAATATTGCTGAAACGCTCTCGAGATGGATGCAAAATGCCAAATACAAATAAAGGGGAAGTTACAATGAAGTATGAGACATTAGCAAAAGACATTATCAAAAATGTCGGCGGCAAAGAAAATGTGAATAGTCTAACTCATTGTGTAACACGTTTGCGTTTCAAACTAAAAGATGAAAGCAAGGCCAATACAGAGGTTTTGAAAAACATGGATGGTGTTGTTACAGTAGTAAAAAGTGGTGGACAATACCAGGTTGTTATAGGTAACCATGTACCGGAGGTTTACGCTGAAGTTACTGCTGTAGGCGGTTTCCAGGAAGCGTCTTCAGAAGAAGCATCAGATGAAAAAGTGAGTTTGTTTAATAGATTCATTGATACTATTTCAGGTGTATTTACACCAACACTCGGTGTCCTGAGTGCCACAGGTATGATTAAGGGCTTCACTGCCTTATTTGTAGCTTTGGGCTGGCTGACCACTACATCGGGTACCTATCAAATTCTCAATGCTTTAGGTGATTGTTTGTTTTACTTCTTTCCTATTTTCCTGGGGTATACGTCAGCTAAAAAGTTCAATGCCAACATTTTTATAGGTATGGCTATAGGTGCATCGCTTGTGTACCCAACATTTAGCACGATAACAGCCTCGGGCAAACCACTGTACACTCTATTTAGCGGTACTATATTTGAGTCACCGGTATATATCACCTTCTTGGGTATTCCGGTCATTCTGATGAGCTATGCGTCAACCGTTCTTCCGATTATCATATCCACCTATGTAGGCTCAAAAATAGAAAACTTCTTTAAGAAGGTAATCCCTAGCGTCGTGAGAACATTTTTGGTTCCGTTTTTCACCTTGTTAGTTATTGTACCCTTAGCATTGATTGTGATTGGACCTCTCTCGACATGGGCAGGTCAACTGCTTGGCGCAGCAACCCTCTTTGTGTATAACTTGAGTCCGATTATTGAAGGCATAATCATGGGTGCTTTCTGGCAAGTGTTTGTTATCTTTGGATTACACTGGGGACTTGTTCCTATCGCTATGAACAACTTGGCAGTGCTTAAATTCGATCCGATTCTTGCGGCTACGCTGGGAGCTTCCTTTGCTCAGACGGGTGTCGTACTTGCGATTTTATTTAAAACCAAAAATGCAAAACTGAGATCACTTTCCATTCCAGCTGTCATCTCCGGGATTTTTGGTGTTACAGAACCAGCGATTTACGGGATTACATTGCCACGTAAGAAGCCATTTATTTTAAGTTGTATAGCGGCTGCAGTAGGTGGCGGTATTATAGGAATGATGGGCACTAAAGGTTATATCATTGGTGGACTGGGTATTTTCGCCATCCCGAGCTATATCAGTCCGGCAGGTATGGACAGCGGATTTTATGGAGCTATTATTGGAATCTTGGTAAGCTTTGTATTAGGATTCTTGCTTATGTTCTTTAGCGGATTTAAAGATGATGAAGTGAAAGAAGCGAATAAGGAAGACAGCACAACAGGAGGAGCTAAAGGAGAAATTTTAGTCAAACAAGAGACTGTGATGAGTCCATTAAAAGGCGAAGTGAAGCCTTTATCTGAAGTAACAGACGAAGCCTTTTCGACAGGTGCTCTGGGTAAAGGGATTGCCATTGAGCCTTCCGAAGGCAAGGTCGTTTCACCTGTAGACGGCGTATTAACATCATTATTTTCGTCAGGTCATGCGATCGGAATTACCAGTGATCACGGTGTTGAAGTCCTTATCCATGTAGGTAAAGATACGGTCAAATTAAAAGGCAAACATTTTTATCCTAAAGTAAAACAGGGGGATGCTGTTAAAAAAGGTCAGCTGCTCATGGAGTTTGATATGGAAGCGATCAAAGAGGCTGGCTATGTTCTGACCACACCTGTAATCGTTGCCAATACTGCGAATTACCTGGATGTAATTGAAACAGAGAAGAAGTCGATTGAGTATCAAGAGGATTTATTGACGGTTGTCGTCTAATTCCGATAAATGGGAAATTGGCATTCTGATAATGAGCTTAGGCTTCCGACGCGGTTTTTGTACGAAGCCATTGGAGGGAGCCTAAGCAGATAAAATGTTGAGGAGGAATTAAACAATGAAAAACACAACTAATTTGGAGTTTCCGCAAGGATTTTTATGGGGAGGGGCTACGGCTGCTAACCAATTTGAAGGTGGATATAACGAAGACGGTAAGGGATTGAGCACCGCCGATGTAATTACAGCTGGGACACATACGACTTCCCGAAGAATTACACCTGTATTGGAAGCAGGAATGAACTATCCAAGTCACGAGGCTGTTGATTTCTTCCATCACTATAAAGAGGATATCCGATTATTTGCAGAAATGGGTTTCAAGGTCTTTAGAATGTCCATTGCCTGGTCAAGAATATTTCCTAACGGAGATGATGCAGAGCCAAATGAGCAAGGCTTACAGTTCTATGATCGTGTATTTGCAGAATTGAAAAAGTATAATATCGAGCCTTTGGTTACGATCTCACATTACGAAGCGCCGTTTAATCTAACTCAAAAATATAATGGCTGGTCTGACCGCAGAGTGGTAGATTTTTATGTGAGATATTGTGAAGTGCTTTTTAACAGATACAAAGATGTCGTGAAATACTGGTTAACCTTTAATGAAATCAATATTTTAACCTTGTCCTTTGGAGCATTCATGGCTGGAGCTATGATGCCGGAGGGGAATGGAGAGCTTGCCCATGCTACAGTGAAGGATGAGCAGAGTCTGTATCAAGCGTTGCATCATCAATTTATTGCCAGTGCAAAGGCTGTAAAGCTGGGTCATGAAATCAACAAGGACTTTAAAATCGGTTGTATGATCGCTTATATGTGTTCCTACCCACTTACATGCCATCCTGATGATATTCTGCTAGCTCAACAAAAGGATAACTTAAGTAATTTCCTATGCTCAGATGTTCAAGTAAGAGGAGCTTATCCGGGATTCGCCAAACGCTATTTTAGAGATCATAACATTCAGATCGAAATGCAAGAAGACGATGAGGACATCTTAAAAGAAGGCTGCGTAGATTTCTATACCTTCAGCTATTATTCCTCTACTTGTGTCAGTGCCGATCCCAACCAGGAGAAGGTGGGAGGAAATTTATCTATGGGCTTAAAGAATCCTCATTTGAAAGCAAGTGCCTGGGATTGGCAGATCGATCCACAGGGATTGAGATGGTCCCTCAATAACATTTATAACCGATATGAAATCCCGTTAATGGTTGTTGAAAATGGCCTTGGCGCCGTAGATACAGTGGAAGAAGACGGCTCCATTCACGATGATTATCGAATTGATTATCTAAAGCAACACATTGAGCAAATGAAAGAAGCGATTGCTGATGGAGTAGACTTAATAGGGTATACGCCTTGGGGGTGTATTGATCTGGTAAGTGCGGGAACCGGTGAAATGAAAAAGCGTTATGGGTTTATATACGTCGATAAGGATAATGAAGGCAAAGGGACACTTGCCAGATCCAGAAAGAAGAGCTTTTATTGGTATAAGAATGTGATCGAAACCAATGGAGAGCAGTTGGATTAAATCTTAGTGCCTGTTTCATAAAAGTCATACCATCAGCGCGTGCCAATTTTAATCGGTACGCGCTGCTTGAATTTACATTATGAAACGAAAGCAATACCTTAAATGGATATGTATCCCGACCGTAAAAATGGATTCCCTTCAGGAAACTACGGAGAATGTTTATAGGTAGGGACTCAACATCATCCATAGTATTTTTAAATTCGCTAAACACATGGGATGAAAATGTCGAAATAGAGGATAGGACTTATATCAAAATATAAGGAAGTGGATACATATTATGAATCAAGTAGAAGCTGTTTTGACCGCCATGCCATTTATCAAAGAAGCTACACGACAAGATGTTTCAATTTCCGTAATGGACAGGGAAAAATTTCTGTTCTTTCAGTCGGGTAAAAGCTTAGTGTATGACTTCAAAGCAGGCGATCCTCTTCCTGATGTACACAGAGACTTCAAAATGCTAGTAGGCGGTGAAAAGACCAGAGAGCGTTATGCTGCTGAAGTTTTTGGAATCGCTGCTGATTCATACTTTCATCCTATTAAGAATGAACAGAATGAGATTGCGGCTGTAATGTGTATTACTTATAGTATGGATAATCAAGATCGATTGAAGAAGTTGATGACTCAAGCTGAGGAGGTTACAAGCAAGCTAGTTGAAGGGATTCAGCATGTGGCGGCCCATTCGGAGGAACTTAGTGCGACAGCCGAAGAAATTTTAGGCAATACCAAACAGGCAGTTGAAGACTCCGGTAACGTTACGGAGGTGGCCAGCTACATTAAGGAAATTTCAGAGCAGACCAACTTGCTTGGCTTAAATGCAGCAATTGAAGCTGCCCGGGTGGGTGAAGCTGGAGCGGGTTTTGGAGTCGTAGCTACAGAAATTCGCAAGATGTCCACGGGTACAAAAGAAGCAACCGGACGGATTGAACAGTCCCTGCAAGCCGTCAGACAATCGGTTTATAATATGGAGCAGGAGATCACGCAGATTGCGGTTTCCTCGCAAGAGCAAGCCAAACTTGTAACGGAATTTATGAATGTGATTGATCAACTAAATACCACCAACCACGGCTTGCGGAGTTTAGTGGAAAAAATGACTGATGATGCCGAAGCAGAATAAATAAATCGAACCAGGGCAAATGAATAATAACTCTAAACTTGATTACAAGTTTAGAGTTATTATCTGTGCTAATAGTGTCTTTTTTATGAGTATTGTTTATTTAGCAGCGCAGTATCATAGTATTCTTCGAAGGACTTTATTTTATTATTTTCAAATTTAAAGATCTGAACATATATTCCGTTGTATTTTATTTTTTTGTTTTCTCCCCATGCTCCATTGGCTGTGATATCAATATGGCTGCGTGTTTTCGTAACAATCGTGTCAGGGTTTTCACCTACCATGAACTCGTCAATGGTCCATTCGAAAGTCCCCTTCATATCATTGAAAATGGGATTAAAGAAACCTTTTACAGCTTCCCATCCTTCTTGAACAGCATCGTGCAAAACCGCCACATCATCAGTTGTAAATGGGGTAATTACAATCGGATTATCTTCAACCCACAGAGAATAAAATTTGTCTGTGTCCCCTAGGTATAGAGAAAAAAAGTCTATAATTACATCCATATTCTTTTTAGCAACTTCATTCTCGCTGTTGAATGACGCATTGACAGTTACATTTTTAATTTTTTTTGGATTCATCATGGTGCTCTCCTTCATGAAAAGATATCGAGTTGTTCCAGCAAAATCTACTAATTTATCTTGCCCGCTATTCACATAACCAGTATAAAGCATTGTTACTTGAATAATAATAGACTGATTCGTGGGAGTGTAAAAAAGTTTGACAGATTGATAGGAGTGTAAAGCAAAAGCCAGCTCGGATTAACCCTCTTCAACCGGGTCTATACTCCCTTTGCTCTTATAGCGGTGCTGGTAGCTATAATGGCTGTCGTTGTATTGGGGATAAGAAGAGGTAAAGGTGATCAAGAGCCTGTGGCTCAGAAGGTGGATAAATAAACAGATCGTGTGATTAATGAATTAGGCTTCCCGTAAGCAAACGAGCGGGAAGCCTGTTTCGTTTATCGCTTGAAGTGAAGAATAGTTGGAAGTTCTTAATTTGCTAATTCATAAACTGTATAGTCTGGCTATCTATTTTAATAGCTTTAAGAAAGTTCAAGAAAATCAGAAGGAAGTTGAAGAGATGGCTAAAAAAAGAGAGATTCCGACAATGGTTTACCGTTACAGCGGGCAGGCAACAGCAAGTCAATGTCATCCGCATAGATAAAGATCATTTCCTCCATATCCGGTTCGTACGCATCCTGATAACCCAGCGGTACGAAAGTATATCCTATATTCAAGCGAGGAGGTAAGTGAAGACTTGCTTCCCCCCCAAAGATCCTTTGTCCTGTTGGATGAAGGATTTTTTTCTGTGTCGTAATAAATTGACATGGTAACGCGGTGTTGCTGCATCATAATAATGTTAGTTTTTTATATTACTTCCACTAAAAACGAACATTTATATAACATGTAAAGTTATTTTAGTGCGTTGACGACAAAATTCGCCTATTTTTTTAGTCACTCAGGACGTGGCGAGGATCGCGCCTCCTTAGTACAATTAATCAAAATAACAAGTGATGATAAAAAAGATGACAAAAAAGAAAACAAGGGAATAAGAACAAAGGGGGGCAGGCTGTGGCCGTTTACACACTACGCAGATTAATACAGATGATTCCGGCACTGCTTGGCATTGTCGTCATTACATTCATTATTTCGAGAGTGCTTCCGGGTGACCCTGCCGTGATGCTTGCGGGGGAACAGGCTACACCTGAGACGATTGAAAATATTCGCAGCAGCATGGGACTGGATCAACCGAAGTACATTCAATTCTTTCATTATATAGGCGGGTTGTTCCAGGGTGATTTGGGTCAGGCTTACCACACCGGGCAATCGGTGACGAGTGATTTTGCTACCCGCTTTCCGGCCACCATTGAGCTTGCACTGGCAAGCTTGATTATTGCGATTCTGGTTGCGATCCCGATCGGCATTCTGGCGGCCACTCGCAAAGAGTCGATTGTTGACCACATTTCACGTGTGTTTTCCCTGATTGGGGCGTGTATGCCCATCTTCTGGATCGGACTGTTGTTCATTTATATTTTCTACGCCAAATGGGGGATTGCTCCTGCACCAATGGGTCGAATCGGCGGTGACATCAATCCGCCAACACACATTACGGGACTTTATGTAATGGATAGTCTGATGACAGGTGATTTTGTAGCTTTAAAAAGCAGTCTATCCCATTTAGTTCTGCCTGCTCTATGCCTAAGCACAGGCACCATGGCGATTGTGGCGCGGATGATGCGCTCCAGCATGCTGGAGGTCATTGGTCAGGATTTTGTCAGGACAGCAAGAGCAAAGGGTCTGCGTGAGGGCGTTGTCATTTACAAGCACGCACTGATTAACGCCTTTATTCCCACACTTACTGTACTCGGCTTACAGGTCGGCTATCTGATTGGCGGGGCGGTTATTACGGAAACCATCTTTACCTGGCCGGGAGTCGGCAGTTATGTGACGGATTCCATTTTGGCCGCTGATTACGCACCCATTCAAGCTTTTACCTTAGTGAGTGCGCTAATTTACAGCTTCATCAACCTCGGCGTTGACTTGATCTACGGATTGATTGATCCGCGTATCCGGTACGAATAATGACACGAAGCACAAAAGTAGGGGGAGGTACTCGGATGAGCATTGCAAGTGATTTGGTGGCAAAAGCGGCTGTACCTCAGCCAAACGCAGCCGCTATACCGAAAAGAAAGACCTTTTGGCGATTGTTGTTTGGCAACAAACTCGCTTTAATCGGATTCATCTTTATTGTGGGTTGGACGCTCGTTGCCATTCTTTCATCTTGGATCGTGCCACATGATCCTTACGTAACCGACCCGGCTAACAAGCTGTTACCGCCAAGTGCAGAGCATTGGTTTGGGACCGATAATTACGGGCGTGACATTCTTAGCCGTGTTATTTACGGAGCGAGAATCAGCATATGGACAGGGATGATCGCCGTGGCGATCTCATTCATCATCGGCGTACCCCTTGGAGCCATCGCTGGCTTCTACGGCGGTCGAATGGGCAGCATTATTATGCGCTGTATGGATATCCTGCTTGCTTTTCCATCACTGGTACTCGCTATGGCGATTGCCGCAGCAATGGGGCCAGGGCTGATGAGTGCACTAATTGCCGTGGGCATTGTAGGTATTCCTGAATTCGCCAGACTGATTCACGGACAAACCATTTCTCTGCGGGAAAAAGAGTTTGTTGAGGCCAGCCGGGCCATTGGTGTAACCAACCGAACCATCTTGTTTCGCCACATTCTACCCAATGCACTTGCTCCACTGCTAGTGAATGCAACGCTGGGGATGGGCTTTGCCATCCTGACATCAGCCAGTCTCAGCTTCCTCGGTCTTGGCGTCAAACCCCCGATTGCCGAGTGGGGCGCGATGATTTCAGAAGGGCGAGCGTATATCATTTCCGGTGAGTGGTGGATTGTAACCTTCCCGGGCCTGGGCATTGCAACAGCTATTTTGGGCTTCAACTTGCTGGGAGACGGTTTGCGGGATGTTCTTGATCCCAGACTGCGTTCCAGCAAATAAAACAAATAGATCATCAAAGGGGAGAACGTAAGCATGTTGAAAAAAAGTCTTTCGGTAATTATCGTCTTGTCTACGCTGCTTTGGACGGCAGGCTGCGCAAGCAATGCCAATAGCCCGTCCGCTTCATCCGGAGAGAAAGGCACAGAAGCCTCATCCCCATCAAAGGCGATTACGCTTGCTTACTCAGAGGGAGGGTCAACGATGGACCCTGCTGAAGCAAGTGACCTTACATCCGATACGCTTGTGCTTGCGCTCTATGATCAGCTTGTGACCTACGGCAAGAAATCTACAGATAATGGTGAGGTTGCAGATACAGAAGCGATTAAACCGATGCTGGCTGAAAAATGGGATGTATCAGCTGATAACCTGATCTACACGCTCCATCTGCGTAATGATGTTAAATTCCAAAGCGGCAACCCGCTAACAGCCAATTCTGTGCTGTATTCCCTGGAGCGGCTTAAAAATTCCGATTCCGGCAGCTTCCTTTACGGCATGAGCTCCATCAAAACGGCTACAGCCCCGGATGAGCATACGGTTGTCATTACATTGTCCCAACCCAACCATATGTTCCTGCAAATCCTGTCTTTGTACAACTTCTCCATCGTGGATGACAAGGTTGTCAAAGAAAATGGTGATGGTGATTATCTGAAAACACATGCGGCAGGTTCCGGGCCGTTCACACTTGAAAAATGGGACCCTGCATCAGAAGCTGTCTTCAATGCCAATGCGAGCTACTGGCAAGGTGCACCAAAATTAAGCAAAGTTACGATGAAGTTTACCAAAGAAGCTTCTAACCGTGTATTGCTGCTGGATAAAGGCGACGTCGACATGGCGATTGAAATTCCTGCAAAAGACGTCTCGAAGCTGGAAAGCAACACCGATCTTAAGGTTCAATCCAACGCAAGTAACCGGATTTTGTATTTTGCCATGAACAATAAAGTCAAACCTTTTAATGATCCAAAAGTACGTCAAGCGATCTCTTATGCTGTACCTTACGAGCAATTGATCGATGACGTAATGTACGGTCAAGCCAAACAAATGAAGAGTTCTGTGGCAAGTAATACACCTGGCTATAGTGATGCAGGTTACAGCTATAAGCACGACCTGACTAAAGCGAAACAACTCCTTACAGAAGCGGGTTATCCTAATGGGTTTAGCTTTGACCTGACCCTGGGCTCGGGCTTCCAGGATTGGGCGGATGACGCTGTATTGATTCAGGCTGAGCTTGCCAAAATTGGCGTAAAAATGAACGTTATCAACGTTGCCCGTGCACAGTTCCTTGAACAACAGCGTGAAGGCAATCTGACAGCCTACATTTCCAAATGGACTTCCTTCGTCAATGACCCGGGTTACCATCTTGGATTCCTGATGTACAGCGGCGGTTCCTCGAACTATATGCATTACGCCAATCCGGAAGTGGATAAGCTGTGGGAGCAAGCAGGCAAAGAGCAGGATGGAAATAAACGAAAAGAACTGTATGGCAAAGCACAAGAACTTATCAATCAAGATTCTCCTTGGGCATACCTGTATGAATATAACCGGGTTGTTGGCATGGGCAAAGACGTCACTGGATACGTTTACTACCCAGATGAAGTGATCCGCTTCTATTCATTGAATAAAGAATAAGTGTTGAAACTTACCTTGACGCCTTCGGTGTTTTACAGCCGAAGGCTGTCATTTTACACCTGATATGAGTGGAATCAACGAAAAATGTTAAGGAGCTGAATTTATATGACAGATTGGAAAACGTTAGTCCTCGATGAAATTGATAAACGACAGGACGAATTACTGGAGCTTTGTTCGCGGTTAATTCAGTTCCCTTCCGAAAACCCTCCGGGTGATTCTCGTGAAATCAGTCAGTTCATTATCGACTACCTTAAAGAGGCGGGAATTGAAACGACCGTGCATGAATCCGGGCCTAACATGTGGAATCTCATTTCCGACTATGGAACTGAATCGGCAGATGGGAAAAAACTGATCTTCTGCGGACATACGGATGTTGTTCCAGCCGGGGATCGTACCCGCTGGGATTTTGATCCGTTTTGTGGCGAAATCCGTGACGGATATTTGCTGGGTCGCGGCGCTTCGGACATGAAGGCGGGCTTGGGTGGATTAATATTTACAATGGCGCTGTTATCCAAACTCGGTGTACCGCTGGAAGGTGCATTGTCACTGCTGGTTGTTCCAGACGAAGAAACCGGGGGCCATCTCGGAGTACCTTGGGTGCTGGAAAGAAAGCTGATTGAAGGAACGGCTGCTGTGATCGCAGAGCCTTCAGGCCCGCAAAACCCGACAATCGGTCAAAAGGGAAGCTGCTGGTTTGAGTTTACCGTTGAAGGTACGCCGGGTCATGGCAGTCTGCAACCGATCGCAGGTGAAAGTGCTATTTTGAAAGCGGCCAGAGGGATTGAAGCCCTGCAACAACTGTGGGACATCAAACCGGACATTCCGGAAGAAGTCAAAGAGATCATTGAAATATCCAAGCGTTATGTAAGCGAACGGGAAAACCCGGCTTATGGACAAGCCTTTGACCATGTAACAGTGAACATCGGTACGATCCAGGGAGGCACCAAAGTCAATGTGGTTGCTGACCGTTGTACGGTACAAGTGGATTCTCGTGTTCCTTTTGGTGTAGACCATCGGGATGTACTGGCTAGAGCGAAAGAATTACTTGCTAGTGTAGACATTCACGTTGAACCCAAGCAGTTCGGGTTTTTCGGTAATGCCAACTGGACCCCACCAACCGAACCGATTGTGCATGATCTTGTGGATTCCATCGCTGAGGTTAGCGGTAAAGAAGCCTATGGCGTGTTGCAGTGGGCAACCAGTGATGCACGTGCATTCCGCAAATATAATATTCCGGTATTGCAATATGGACCTGCCGACCTGGGAACCATCCACAACTTCAACGAAAGAGCTCCAGTATGGCAGATCCTTCAATCCGCGAAAGTATACGCCTTGACGGCGCTTAAATATCTGGACACAACAAAAACAGAAGCTTAAGGGGAGCTAGACGTATGATGAAACAAGTTTACGAGGTATATGATCTTTTAGACAGCCCGTCCGCTAGCGGGGCGGAAGTAAAAGCTTATTTGGAACAACTGGGTCAAGCGGACATCAGCGTCACAACCGTTGAGGGTCAGAAAGGCTCTACGGATTTTATCAAAGTTGTTATTGCCGGAAAAAACGGTCGTATTCGCGGTGGCGATTGCCCGACCCTGGGTGTGATTGGTCGTCTTGGCGGACTTGGAGCACGTCCGGAAATGATCGGATTTGTATCTGATGGTGATGGCGCGGCAGCAGCGATTTCAGCAGCAGCCAAGCTTTTGTCTATGCAGTCCAAAGGTGATGTGCTGGACGGCGACGTGATTATCTGTACACACATTTGCCCGGATGCACCTACCCAGCCGCATGATCCGGTTCCATTTATGGATTCGCCAGTAGATATTTTGACCATGAACCAGTATGAAGTGACTCCCGAGATGGAAGCTATTCTGTCGATTGATACTACAAAAGGGAATCGTGTCATCAATCATAAAGGGATTGCTATTTCCCCTACCGTACGTGAGGGCTACGTGTTGCGGATCAGTGAAGACCTTGTGGATATTGTGCAGACCGTAACCGGCGAACCGTGTGTTACTTTTGCTGTGACCACGCAGGATATTACACCTTACGGCAATGATCTGTATCATATCAACAGCATTTTACAGCCAGCGGTGGCAACCTCGGCCCCGGTTGTGGGTGTAGCGATTACCGCAGCCGCCCCCGTACCAGGCAGTGCAACGGGTGCAAGCCACGAAGGCGATATTTCGCTGGCTGCTAAAGTGGCTGTGGAAACAGCCAAGGCCTATGGACGCGGCCAATGCTCTTTTCATTCGGAAAAAGAATTTCAACATATCACCAAGCTGTACGGAGACATGAAGCATCTGCAAACGATGGGCAAGTCTGAATAGGCTCGTCCTTTTAGATAAAAACGTGAAGATTCATGATGGACAAGGAGGGGGAAGAGGACATGGCACAATTGCTTGAAGTAACCAATCTCCGCACAGAGTTCAAGACTGCGGCGGGTACCATCCGGGCAGTGGACGGCGTCGATCTGTCGGTTGGCAAAGGGGAAACACTCGGGATTGTTGGGGAATCCGGGTGTGGCAAAAGCATCACTTCCCTTTCCATTATGCAGCTTCTCCCCAAAGGGCTTGGGAAAGTAGCTGCTGGTGAAGTGCGGTTTAACGGCGAAAACATACTGGATTACTCAGAGCGGAAAATGCGTTCAATTCGAGGTAATGAGATGGCTATGATTTTCCAGGAGCCTATGACTTCGCTCAATCCCGTGTTCAAAATCGGTAAACAAATTGCCGAATCTGCCAGATACCATCACGGTGTAAGTAAACATAAAGCCAAGGCCATGGCCGTGGAAATGCTGATGAAAGTTGGTATTCCACGCCCAGAGAAAGTAGCCGTTTCTTATCCGCATGAGCTCTCAGGGGGGATGCGGCAGCGGGTTATGATTGCAATGGCAATGGTCTGCAATCCGAAGTTGCTGATTGCGGATGAGCCGACCACGGCACTCGACGTGACCATTCAGGCGCAAATCCTTGATTTGATGCGTGACCTGCAAAAGTCCGAAGGAACCTCCATTCTGATGATTACCCATGACCTTGGCGTTGTAGCTGAAATGTGTGATCGGGTGGTTATTATGTACGCTGGGCAGGTGGTGGAAGAAACGGATGTCAAAACGCTTTTTAAAGAACCCAGGCATCCATATACACAAAGTCTGTTAGCCTCATTGCCGCAATTGAATAGTGATCAGGAGCGTCTGGCTTCCATTCCGGGTCAGGTTCCCAACCCGCTCGATATGCCAAAAGGCTGCCGTTTTGCACCACGCTGTCAGTTTGCCAAAGAAATTTGCCTTGCAGAGGCCCCGGAGCTTGTGGAAGTGGAACCCGGGCACAAATGCCGTTGCTTGCTACAGCAGGAGGGATATCATGAGCACACTGCTTGAATTACGTAATCTGAAAAAACACTATCCGATCAAAAAAGGACTTTTTTCCAAACAAGTGGGAGCAGTCAAAGCGGTGGATGGTATAACGCTGTCGGTACAGCAGGGCGAAACTCTCGCCATTGTGGGGGAATCCGGCTGTGGCAAATCTACAACAGGTCGGGCAATCCTCAGACTGATCGAGCCGACGGATGGAGAAATTCTATTTAACGGTACGGATATACGGAAGCTGAATACCGAGCAGCTGCGCAAATTCAGAACGGATATGCAAATGGTGTTTCAGGACCCGTTTGCTTCACTCGATCCAAGATGGACGGTGCAGCAGGTGCTGGAAGAACCGCTCATCACTCATGAAAAGTTGAGCAAAACACAGCTCAAAGATCGTGTGGAAAACCTGCTCGAAGTGGTTGGATTGTCCCCTTATCACGCCAATCGTTACCCGCACGAGTTTTCAGGGGGTCAACGCCAGCGGATCGGGATTGCAAGAGCACTGGCGCTTCATCCCAAATTTATCGTTTGTGATGAGCCGGTTTCTGCGCTCGATGTGTCCATTCAGGCGCAGGTGCTTAACCTGATGAAGGACTTGCAAAAACAATACGACCTGACGTATATGTTCATTTCCCATGACCTGTCGGTCGTGAAATTTATTAGCGACCGTGTTGGTGTCATGTATCTGGGCAAGCTGGTGGAGCTCGCACCCACCCAAGAAATGTTCAAGGAGCCGCTGCATCCGTATACAAAAGCGTTGATGTCTGCGGTACCTGTAGCCGATCCAGAAGCGGAACGGGACCGGATCGTGCTCAAAGGCGATGTGCCGAGCCCGGAAAATCCGCCAAGCGGCTGCGCGTTTCACAACCGTTGTCCGGCAGCGATGGACATTTGCAGCAAAGTGCAGCCCCTCTTTGCCGAGGCGGCACTGGGTCGGCAGGTGGCTTGCCACTTGTACCCGACTTCTGCACCGGAACAAGCGATAGCCGAACAGGCATAAGCTAGCTGAAAAAGAATAAATATACTTTATAGTAAAAATAAAGCCTGAATCCGCCCCAAACGGATTCAGGCTTTTTTAAGGAGTGCTGCTCTGCAAACGTACATATTTTTCTAATAGACCCATTTTAAGATTTGATATATTTCAACACCTGTAAATCAAGCATATAACATGCATGGATACAACATTGACGCATAATCGATGGAAGCGTTTTAATTTAAGTATAGAAATACAAAAGAAGAACTCAGGGAGGACATAAGAATGCTAAAAGTGAAAGCGCTTAGATGCGAGCATTTAAATAATCCGATTGGACTTAGTTGTAAAAAGCCGCGACTTAGTTGGCAGATTGAATCTGACAAAATGTATGTTTCACAAAAACGGTTCCAATTGCAAGTATCCGTTAATCCCACTTTTGAATCGCTGATCTGGAATCATTTTGCCTATTCGGATCAATCCATTCTGTTTCCATATGAAGGCCCTCCACTGGAATCAGGACAAAGATATTATTATCGGGTAAAAGTGTGGGCTCAAGGAGCGGGTGACACAGAAGCAGAAGAATCGAAATGGAGTGAGTCCGGCTTTTGGGAGATGGGGTTGCTCCATGAGCAGGACTGGAAAGCACAATGGATCACGGTGAAGGAGCGGAACATAAATGAAGAGTTTCAGACACGCGCTCCTTTCGCCACTTCCAAGTGTTTTTCAGTTGAGGGAAAAGTAAAAAAAGCAGTCATTTATGCTACAAGCCTGGGTCTGTATGAACTGGAGTTAAATGGACAAAGAGTGGGCGATGCTTACTTTACCCCGGGATGGACGGATTATAACGATCGTGTCCAGGTGCAAGCGTATGACGTGACTTCTGCCATTCAAGAACAAAATAACCAAATCACAGCAACGGTCGGAGAAGGCTGGTATAGCGGTTATCTGGGCTGGCAGAAGCGCAAGGACACCTACGGGGACATGAATGCATTGCTACTTCAAATGAAGATTAGTTATGCAGATGGCCGTTCTGAACTCATTTGCTCTGATTCTTCCTGGGAGGAAACGAACTGTGCCATTTTAATGTCGGATATTTATAACGGTGAAATCTATGATGCCAGACTTGAGCTGCGGGCAGCCGAACATAGCTCTTTAACCGAGCGGAAAATGATGAAGGTCGTCCCGTTCCCGTTGAGTCATCTGGTTGCTCAGGAGAATGAGCCTGTCCGTGTGATGAACCGGTTGAAGCCTGTTGAACTCATTCGAACCCCCAAAGGTGAGCAGGTGCTTAACTTGGGTCAAAATATGGTAGGCTGGCTGGAATTTAAAGTTGAAGCGCCCGAAGGCACGGTTTTGAAGCTGGTTCATGGTGAAGTGCTGGATCAGCAAGGGAACTTTTACAGAGATAACATTCGTGATGCAGCACAGCAGATTACGTACATTTGCAGCGGGAAGGGGATAGAGACATTTCGGCCACATTTCACTTTTCAAGGCTTTCAATATGTGAAGCTTGAGGGTTTTCCGGATAGCGCTACAATTGAAGACTTTACGGGCGTTGTTCTGCATTCGGATATGGAGACTGTTGGCTTATTTGAGACATCCGATCCGAAGCTCAATCAACTCCAGCACAATATTGTGTGGGGGCAAAAGGGTAACTTCCTGGATGTGCCGACCGATTGCCCGCAGCGTGATGAGCGATTAGGCTGGACCGGTGATGCACAGATTTTTGCCAGAACGGCCAGCTTCAATATGAATGCAGCTTCTTTCTTCCGAAAGTGGCTGAAGGATCTGGCTTACAACCAGTTGGAAAATGGGGCAGTGCCTTTTGTCGTGCCGGATGTCCTCAAAGGAACCTTTGCCGACAATATGGACAAAACGACGGCAGCATGGGGAGACGCGGCGGTTATATGTCCATGGACCATGTATCAATGCTATGGGGATAAGCAAATTTTAGCTCAGCAGTATGACAGTATGAAAGCATGGGTGGATTACATCCGCGCCCAGGGGAACGAAGAATATCTTTGGGATACCGGCTTGCAGCTTGGAGATTGGCTGGCGCTGGACAGCGAGGAAGGAAGTTATTTTGGGGCGACCGACGGAACGCTGGTGGCAACTGCTTACTTTGCGTATTCGACTCATATTTTGGCGCAGACGGCCAAACTGCTTAATCGTTATACCGATTACAACACATATAGAAGCTTACATGAGGGGATTAAAGCCGCTTTTGCAAAACGCTACTTCGATGACGCCGGCCAATTGACCTCCAATACCCAGACTGCGCAGGTTGTGGCTTTGCACTTCGGATTGGTGCCTGAAAAGTTTAAAAGGCAAGTGATTCAGGAGCTCGTACGGCTCATAGAAAAAAATGATATGCATCTGGATACTGGCTTTGTGGGTACACCTTATCTATGCCTGGTTTTGTCCGACAATGGCTATACGGATGTAGCTTATAAGATTTTATTTCAAAATGATTATCCTTCATGGCTGTATCAGGTTGAACGTGGGGCAACGACCATGTGGGAGCATTGGGACAGCATCAAAGTGGACGGCTCGTTCTGGAGTACGGATATGAACTCGTTCAATCACTATTCATACGGTTCAGTCGGAGACTTTATGTACCAAAATATTGCCGGAATCGATGTGCTTGAAGCGGGTTATAAAAAATCACGGTTAGCTCCTAAACCACCTGCTAATCTTACTTCGGCCCACGGGAAACTGGAAACGCCATATGGCGCACTGGAAGTCCATTGGGAAATCGTGAATGAAGAAATGCAGATGACGGTTCGCGTTCCGCATAATACGACGGCTGAGATTACAATCCCGGGAGTTATGGAGCCGGATGCATTACAGCAGACCATTGCAACGCAATATCCGTCGATTGAGAATCCGCCTGTTTATATACCACAGGAGCTGGCTGGGAGAATGGGGATTGCAGGTGAACAGGAGACTTTCCAAAGGAGCGAAGATCATGAAATTACGTTTACGGTCGGTTCAGGGCAGTACGTCTTCCAGTACAGATACTGCCAGACTACCCAAGTTCCTGCACATGCAACCAGAGGCTAAATAACATAGACTAGAGGTGAGTAACTTGATGAATATAAAAAACAAAGGTTTGTTTAAAACGGCGTTGCTGTCCATTTCGTTAGTCCTGACATCAGCGAGTGCCATTTCGGCTATCATACCGATGATGCTGAACCAATTATCAGGGGTTTCTAGTTCCTTGATTGAAAGCGTAGTTACTATTCCCTCCTTCACGATGATGCTGTTTGTGCTGTTGAGTGGTCCGATCTCTTCCCGATTGGGCAAAAAAAATACAGTCATGCTAGGACTTTTGCTCGTGGTCATCGGCGGAATCCTTCCTATGTTTACTACGAACATTACATGGATTCTCGCGTTGCGTCTGGTATTAGGTGCAGGTCTCGGGATGTTCAATTCGCTGGCCGTCAGCTTAATTAGTGATTTTTTTGAAGGGGACGAACGTGCCCAATTAGTAGGCTTTCAAAGTGCCGTTCAAGGGCTAGGAAGCAGCCTAGCTACTTTTGTGGCAGGACAGCTTGCCTTAATCGACTGGCAGTTTGCCTTTTTATGCTATGCGATCACTATTCCTGTTGCGCTGTTATTCTTCTTTATCATTCCCGAACCAGAGCGTGTGGAGCCTACAGTGGAGCATTCAACAGGAACGGGCCACAAGAGCGGCGGAGTATCCATACCTGTACTTGGATTAGGAGCTGCACTTTTCCTGTTTATGACCTTTATCATGATTGTGTATACCAAAACAGGTATTATGATTGCTGAAAAGAATATGCCTAATCCTGGTTTTTTAGGAACCGCGTTAACGCTGTTCTCCTTGGCAACTATGATTGCAGGCTTCTTGTTTGGTAAAATATATAAATGGTTTAGAAATTATGCTCCCTTTATCTCCAGTCTATTAACAGCTACAGGTTTTGTAATGCTGTGGTTTGCTCAGAATGTTACCATGGTTACCGTTGCCATGCTTATCATTGGCTTTAGCTTTGCGCTGTTTATTCCTTATATTTTTACCATACTAACTAAAATCGTACCTAAAGGCAGTGAGACGATATCTATTTCAATTGCGATGGTAGGGTCCAATTTGGGAGCGTTTGCTTCGCCTTATGTTATCAAGTTAGTTGGCATGTTGTTTGGAAATGAAACCGCCTCATTTTCCTTCCTCGTTTCTGCGATTGTGTTTACAATTGCTGCACTCATCTGTCTGGGAATCGCTATTAGAGGAAAGGGCAGTAAGGCTCAGGCGGCAGTTCACAGTTAATGGGAGGCATCAGGTATAGGTAGTTTGTTCAACGGGCGGAGAGCCGCCCGTTTTTCCATCATATAATGAAGGAGGAGCCAGTATTTATGAACCTTCATGAGTTGGACCAGTTGCTGAGAATTAAAACGGAAATTGAACTTTTACAACAACAAAACAACGAGGTTATTAATGATCTTTCCGAAGAATCGGAGGACGAACGATACTATGATATTAATCTGAACATGTATCGTATGCCCGCTTTGTTTTTCTTTGGAGAACATGATATTTATATTAGCAAGCACAATAGATTTGCTCCGATGCTGGAGCACATGCATGAATTTATTGAATTAAACTATGTTTATTCAGGTAAGTGCAATCAAATCATAGCAGGCAAAGAAATTCAGCTTTGTGAAGGCCAAGTGTGTGTCCTGGATAAGGATGTGCCCCACAGCATCGCTCCTTTGGGAGAAGACGATATCCTTATTAATATCCTGCTGCAAAGAGAAACGATTTCTTCCCTGTTCTTACAACGGTTATCTAAGAAAAAAAGTCTGATTGGTGAATTTCTCGCCAACTCTGTCCTCCAGCATCAGCACCATAATCACTTTATTATTTTTGAGTCGCAACATAATGAAAACCTTCAATATATATTGCGCAGAATCTTAATCGAATATTTTTCCAGTCAAGAGGATTCGATGGAATTGGTCAAGGCTTATTTGCAGATTGTTTTTGGAGAATTGGTTCGTGTATTGGAAAGCGAGCATAATATTCACTTAAACCAGCAGGAAAATAATATTACATCTATTCTGAATTACATGGAAGAGCATTATCAGCATTTAAGCTTGCAGCAATTATCTAATCATTTCAGTTACAATAGTACGTATTTAAGTAATAAGTTAAAAAAAGTAACTGGTCTTACTTATACTCAGCTTATTGCCAACATTAAACTCAATGCAGCTTATTCTCTGGTTGTGAATACCAACCTGCCGTTCGAAATGATATTTAAGCAGGTTGGATATAACAGCATGAGTTTTTTCTATAAAAAATTTAAAATGGCTTATGGTGCTACCCCGCAAAATATCCGAAACAAGCAGTTGAGGAAATGAAGGATATCAAAGGAGCATGTAAACGCTATGACCATTATATGATGTACGGGATACCAGCATTTACAGATAAAGAAGAGATTATTGCGTGGCTCCAACAATACCCGTCTCTCGTTCCCGAGGATTATGGTCAGAAGCTGGAACGGCTGAAGCATATGAAGAATAAGCGGTATAAAACCGTGCCAGGAGACATCTTTCGTGTGGAAATGGATCTGTTCACAGACGGGTATGTACGATTTGTCCACTAAATGGGTCTTGACCAAACTTTGCTGGTGTCTTTGTTTCTATTCTTGTGCCGAATCGGAAATGTACAGCTCACAGACGAACATCAAGAACTCTGAATGTAGCGAGATGTTTATCCAACTGCATTATCCCTTTGGTTTGCTGGATGTAAACGTAATCTTTGGGAGAAAGAGATTTGTTGAAAAAAAGAAACGGGCAAAAGACAACAAGATATGGTCAAACAAGATCATGAGAAGAAAAAATGATATCAAGACGAAAGCTATTGAATAGCTTAGGTAGGGGTTAGTCTTTATGTTCGGAATGTAATAAAAATATGCAAGCTATTCGTATCAATATCATAGTTTTGGAATGTTTGAGACTTAATTTGCTGAGTCAAAGAAAAGGAATATGGAATTTTTCGTCGATTGCAGTCGGAATTGAAAAATAGATTTATTTAGCAGAAATAAACTGATCAAAATAGTCATGATAATAAAATAAATTGAAGTGATTTTATAATACGAATGATCAGCAAGAAAAGGTACATAATGAATACGTAAATAAGAAAATTAAGGAATCTTCTTTCTGAGCTTGAGAGATTAGAAGCTTCTTTACCTCGTCGGAAAGCGAGGAGAATGACGCATGAAAATTTTTCTGTGATAAACCTAAAACGAGATATAGTGAAAAAATACAATTAACTTCGTTCCTAACAGGATACAGAAGCGTAAGAAAAGCAGTGCCTATCCAAGATGAGCAATAACGGCAGATTCAAGATCTGTTTCGATCTGAACGAAAACCACTAGGAGGACGCTCCGCCGTGGACAATCGGCACATGCTCAATGCGATGCTTTGGGTGGCTCGTTCGGGCGCTTCATGGCGGGATCTAACAAGACACCTCCCCAATTGGAAATCGGTATACACTCGCTTTTGGCGCTGGCAGGAAGCAGGGATTTGGGATGGGGTTATCCAGCAAATTCCCCTTGATTTCGATGAAGAGAGCGTTTGGAAATGCCAATTTTGGTGTAGAAGGCATTACGTGAATACCATAGGAGAAGAAGGTTCTCGAGGAGTATATCCGAGACAAATTAATGGAAGGGAATAATTGCAAACAGATAACGATGAAAGAGTTGATTGATCCGTTTACAGGTAAGTTGATGAAAAAGGACAGATAAAGTTGCCCCTGAAAGCGGCAACCTGTGGCAACACAGTTTCAGTGCGCATTAAGGCGTTTGCCAGTAACGTGTCCTTATAGTGCAGTGCTAATAGAAGCCACCGGCTATGTCGGTAGTTATGACTAGTTAAAATTACAAAGATAATTTAATAAATTAATAAAAAAAATTTAAAGTTATTTTGTCGATATCCGGGAAGGAAAGACACAAAATTTTCACTATATTTTACATTTTACGACATAAATAGTCTTTAATCGACAATTTTAGAAGTTGTGAAAAGAGGAAATGCGCTGTAAAATTAACCATGTAAAAATTATTATTTTTTTCTATAAAAAAATTAAAATTGTTTTTTTTATATTAAATGTTAAATAATGTTGTGACGAAATTATATAAATAGAAAAAGGAGGAAGATAAGGGATGACTACACTTGAAGAGACGAAGGAAAAAATGAAGAAAATTGGGTATTCAATCAGGGAGAAACTGATCATTGAAAATGAACTCAAGTTTGAAATATCCGAAAAAAAAATGTTTAAACCCATTTATGACTATCTTAAGGAAAGTTACGTTGTTGTTCCGTATAGAAACGCACATATGTATGATTTTTATTATGACACACAGGATTTAGATCTTTCGAAAGCCGGAATAACGTACAGAGTGAGGTACAGACCGCAGATTTCAATAAATCTCAAGCTTCCGCAGACCATAACGAATAGAACGTGGAGCAGATACGAGTACTCCTGCAAAGTTGACGGTAAACTGCCTAAAAATATGAGTACGTTCGATGTTGATTGCGATATTCATAGAATTGCCAAGAAATTTTTAGGTGTAACAAATTTATCGGAGCTTAAGAATATATCAATCGTCAGTTCGTTCAGGACTGGGTTTATTTTAAGATTCCCCCGGATAAATGTACTCGGTGAAAATGAATTTTTAGGTGTCGCTTTCTTTGATCAATCGACTGACAAAATAAATAATAAATCTTTTTATGAATTTGAGTTGGAGTCGTTCCAACAGAGTGATGTGTTTGCTTCACCCTATATCTTCAACGAGTTTGATGAAATCGGCAAGTTTGTGGAGAGCCTCGGTCACTCCTTAAGCAGTAAAAGCAAGAAAGAAAAATGCATGAATCTCTAAAAAGCATTGTTCAGGGGGAGTATCATGAAGAACAATATGGAAACTGAAGTAACTTATATTACGTCCGATTTCAGTTTGAATACACAACAATTACTTGAGGGTTTGTATAAGCAGATTGAAGATAATCGGTTGACTATTTTCAGATATAACGATTGCATTCAAATGTTGTTTGAAGATCTTAAGCATGATAAGAAGAAAATCACATTTAAAGTTAACCACGGCAATTTATACTACAGCATAGCCACCAAAGATAGGTTGACATCTACAAATGACATCTTACAGACCTATCAGGAGAGTAAAACCATCTGGGCTCTTATTGATGAATTGGACTTAAGCATATTCAAAAATAAAGTATTGGCATTCTATTACAAGGAACTCAATAGAATGACCATCAAATACAAAAACGTAAAATATAAGGTCAACGGGCATGATGTTCAGTTTTTGGATTCGAATTGCGAAGTGAAAAAACGGATGAAGTATATTGAAGTTGAGAGTAAGAAATTCGAACTTGACCATATCAATTTCTTCACAGATTACTTTATGAAGAGAGAATTGGATATGATCGATTATGAAAATAGCAAGTGGATAATTGGAAAAGAAATCATCGGAGCCCAAAACCAATTTACTTTTTCCGATGTTTCTAAGTTGAAACAGTTTTTACTTGATCTCTACACAAAAATGTCTGTCTGTTATTTGGTATAGAATAATTAGCTGTATGGATCTATAAAAATTTGCTGGATGTATTTGATGGGATTTGAGTATAAATATATTTTGCATAGAAACTTGGATAGCCCAAATGATTCTTTTTGCAGCAATAACGGCTACCTGGATCTGAACTGTTACAAAATGGCAAGTAAGATCATCGAGGTAGCAATTACGATATAGAAGGCATTAAAGGATCTCTATTTGATAATAATACCTTTCTTTAACGGGGAAGAGGGATCGGCATTGGTATGTACTGAAATTATTGCAACTATTGGAATACCGTTTAATGAAGAAGCGGTGAACGAAAAAGTCACTTATTCGTTGAAGTATGGTATTCGAAGCTTCAGGTTTAACTTGGCGAAATGCAGTTCGGAAGAAGAACTGGAGTATTTTGAAAAGATCATTCGAAACTTGACCCAAAATAAGAGCATGCAACATTGCAAGATTATGCTTGATCTCCCCTTTCCGGGAAGAAAGACAAGAATTTCATTTGTAGATAACCACTTTACTTATGACTTCGAATCCGGAGAAACAGTCACCATAACCGGGGAGAAAAACAAATTCAGAGATTTTAATACTAAGGTTATATTTGTGGATAACGAAAATATATGCAGGTCAGTTTCTACGGGGCAAAAACTTATTTACAGTGACGGCGATTGTGTTTTATCTGTTCTAGAAGTAGATGATGAGCAGGATTGTGTTATTGCAAAAGTATCCAACACAATAAAAATGTACACTAAAAAATCCCTGTCTTATAACTATGTTGCTAAGGAATTAAACGGGCAGCAGTACATTGATTTGGTTAACCGGGTAAAGCCCTCATCCGTTGCTTTTTCTTTTGTGACTGATTTAAGCGATTTGTTAACATGCAGAAACGGGATATTGGACAAGGACATTGAAATCATCAGTAAGATTGAAACTGCAGATTCCATTAAAAATGCCGATGAAATTGCAAGCTCTTCCAACCTAATGTTGGGCAGGGGAGACTTACTGTTGAATTCCGAAATTTGCAGATTATACGAGTATCAATCCGAAATATCTAAAACAGCCAAGCGAAGAAGCAAAAAGCTCTATATTGCAACGGGCATATTGACATCATTACGTAGGCAACCCATTCCTACTCCGGCAGAAATGATAGATTTATACAACATTATTTCTTGCCGACCTGATGCAATAATCTTAAATGCCGAGATTTTTATCGGTGAAAATGTTGAAGCTGCAGTGAAATTAATACGGGACACAGCTGCGCAAATATAATATGAGGGGAACATGCTATGGGTCACATAAACTTGCAAAATGAGATGATGGAACAACTGAAAACAAAAGAACTGATGGAACAGGCTAAAACCTATGCATATGATTATATCGAAAATTTGCCGTATATGGATGTTTCGCCGTCTTGTGAAGCTTTGGAGAATCTGCTTAAGTTTGAGGAGAAAATCCCTGAAGAGTCCTCTTCTCCTTCTGAAATACTTTTTATGCTGCACAAGTACGGGTCAAAGGCAACTGTCGCCAAAAGCGGTGCTAAATATTTTGGATTTGTTAACGGGGGGGTAATTCCGGTGGCATTGGCCACGAAGTGGCTTACCGATATATGGGATCAGAACAGCGGATTATATATCATGTCACCGATTGCATCAAAACTGGAGGAAGTATGCGAGAAGTGGCTTGTTGACCTTTTTGGGTTACAAAAAGGCACTGCTGCCGGTTTTGTCAGTGGTTCTTCGGTGGCTACAATTTGTGCAGTTACCGCAGCAAGAAATAAATTGCTTTTCAACCAAGGATATGATGTCCACTCAAAGGGACTTTTTGGTGCGCCTAAAATCAGGGTAGTTGTAGGTGAGGATGCCCATTCTTCTGTATGGAAAGCCTTGTCTATGTTAGGAATTGGCAGAGACATGGTTGAAGTGGTGCCTACTGATGACCAGGGACGCATGATCATTGGTAAATTACCTCCACTTGACAGCAAAACCTTGGTTATAGCTCAAGCTGGAAATGTTACCGGAGGTGCATTTGATTCGATAGAGGAAATTTGTACGCTGGCAAATCAGGCAAGTGCCTGGGTACATGTGGACGGCGCTTTCGGGCTTTGGGCAGCTGTATCCAGCAAAAGAAAATATTTGACAAAAGGCCTTGAAAAAGCGGATTCTTGGTCTGTTGATGCACACAAAACTTTAAACGCACCCTTTGATTGCGGTGTCGTTCTATGCAAAGACAGGGATTCGCTGGTAAGCGCCATGCAGGCATCTGGGTCCTACCTTCAATATAGCGACCATCGTGACGGCATGCTGTATGTTCCTGAACTGTCCAAACGGGCAAGAAGTGTAGAGTTATGGGCTGTCATAAAATATTTAGGGAAAGTTGGTATTGAAAAACTTGTCGACGATCTTTGCGATAATGCTGAGTACTTTGCTGAAAAGCTTACCGAACAAGGTTTTTATGTGGGAAACAACGTAGTGTTTAATCAAATTGTAGTAAAATGCGAGAACTCCGAAATAACCTCGGCAACGCTGAAAAATATACAAGCAAGCAGAAAATGTTGGTGCAGTGGCGCATTGTGGCAGAATGAGCCGGCCATCCGGATAAGCATATGTTCGTGGCAAACAACCCAAAAAGATATTGACGATTGTGTAAATATTTTTGTGGCATGCAGAAGGTTGGCTACACCTGTCATTATGTGAGTTTCGTTCGCAAAGCGAGTATGAAGTGGAGCGAACCGACTGGCATAATATGAAGATGCTACCTAAGGTGCAGATTAGTCTACAGGGAGACGGCCTCTTTTTTTCAGTGAGTTTCTTTGTTGCTGAACAGCAGACTCAATACAAAGGATCTTGATGCATTGCGGGAACAACTGTCGTTTGTTTTACATTTGAATCAATATGCCTATTTACACTATCTGGGTCGGTCTGTGCCAAGTAGCAAACTGATGAAAACGTAACAGAATTTAAAGACAGTGAATCTGTGAATTCTTTCTTTTTGGCAAAGAATACAGGACTTTTATAGACAATACAAATGTATGAAAGGGTGATGGCCTGTGAGCAGTAAAGAATTCGCAGCTGTAAATCAAGAGATATGGAACAAGCTTTATAAAGGTCAGGCTCTTACGAGAACCGCCGTTCGGTCAGTGCCGGATATCAATGGAAAGGCATCAGAGATTGTTGAAAAGAACAGCAAATTACTGCGTCCTAACAGCAATATACTTGAATTAGGCTGCGGTCATGGCACGAACCTGTTGGAACTTGCACGCTCCCATAAGTGTACGGGGATTGATATTTCGAAGGAAGCATTGCTAATAGGAGAATCGAGGGCTAAACAAGTCGGAGTGAGCATCAAATTCATAGAAAGTGATTTTTATCATCTTCCTTTTGAAGATTCGCAATTCGATTGTGTTCTTGCATTATACAGTCTTCAATTTAACAATTGGAATTCCGCCGTGAACGTATTTAAAGAAATATCGAGGGTATTGAGCAAAGACGGGTACTTGATCTTTAAGATCAGGTCCACAGCACGCGATATGCCGTCCAAGTATAAACTTCTTGATGATCATGGTTTGACGTTCATATCCTATGAAGAGCATGAATACGGAATGACATACCATCATTATACTGAAAAGGAAATTAATAGTATCACTAGTGATTTTCATAAAGTAGATCTCTATGAAGTAATGAAGAACTATGCGGGAGAAGAGAATGGAAAAAGAGCATGGTGGGTAGGGATATTCAGGAAAAATAATAAATAAGTGGCCAGATAATTAGCCATTCATCGGATCTTTATGGAGGATATTATGAAAACGTTCATCTACATGGTGAGGCATGGCGATTCGCCGAAGACGGCAGGAAATGAAAGAACAAGAGGGTTAACTGATAAAGGAATGTCGGATGCCAATCGAACAACAGAATTATTGAATGGGGAGGGAATCGAGGTTTTCGTTTCCAGTCCGTATCAGAGGGCAATCCTGACCATTCAGGAGTTGGCCCGGCGTTCAGGGAAAGAAATCATTTTATTTGAAAATCTGAAAGAAAGGATTTTTTCCACAGATGACCACCGGATGCCTGATGAGGATTTATTCCCATTGTTGGAGAAGTCGTTTTCTGATCCCGATTTTGCTTTGGTGGGAGCGGAATCGAATAACGGTTGCCAGAGCCGTGCGGTAGCGGTTTTGAAAGAATTATTAACGGCCTTCCGGGGACGGAAAATAGCAATTGGAACCCATGGAGCTGTCATGACATTAATGATGGGGTATTTTGACCGCCAATATGATTACCATTTTTTAATGCAAACCTCCAAACCGGATGTATACAAAATGGAGTTCAACGGTGAAGAGCTAGTGAAGGTTGAGAGATTGTGGAACATCCGGTAATGAACCGCCCCTAATCGTTCAACTGCTGGAAAGGGACGGCCTGACTCGCGGGAAGTTGCTATTTTTCATACTTGCGCAGCAATTCATCCAGTGATTCGCGAAGCAAGGTTGCCTCCGAGCAGTTTAATAATTTGGAAACCATCTGAATCCGTTCCTCCTTGGACAGTTCAAGACGGGTTTTATCCCCCTTGTTCTTTCCATTATTATTCTAACATGTGTTCTCTTCCGATATAAAATCATAAAAAATATTTTACATTATTATACAGTATGTATATATCAACGCATAGAAAGGGTGTGAGATCGATGAAGCTAACGCAAGTTGATGACCCAACTTCAAAATATACTTATGTGATGGATCAACTTCCTTGGATTGACAGCCGGACACTGGTTTATTTAGCGGGGTCTGTTTTCGAAGGGTTTGGAAACGCCTCTTCCGACATAGACGTCTTTGTTATCACGGATACAATGCCTGAAATTGATAGCTTGCTTTCACAAACCGAAGGGCTTGACCCGATTGTCTTGTCGGTAAACCAATTCATTGTCCATAATTTTGTTCATGATGACGTCCGATTTGATTTTACATATTTGACAAATGAGTTTTTTGACAGTCTCCTTGCCAAACTTGAAAATTTCGAGGTCCGTTCGGAAGAATACCCCATTTCCTTCAATGCTGATGAACTTGATTTGCTGCACCGGTTGAAATACGCGACATTTCTGACTTGTCCGCAAGAAATGGGAGAACGTCTTCCAATGCTGCCTTTTCGATCCCTCGATCTGTATATCGCATTGTCCGAGTCCACCAATTACACCAACATCGTTGAAGATATCCAGGGGGCCTATCAATCCGGGGACTACGGGACCGCGTTTTTCCGAACCAGACACCTGTTGGACGCCAGCATGACTGCTTTCTTGGCTGTTAATGGGGAATCAAATCCACGGCTCAAGTGGTTGTTCCGTAAATTGAAACGATATGCCGACCGGACAGGCGATTTCGATTTGCTGAATAATTATCTGATTTATCAAAGCGAAGCCTTCGATGACAATACCGTTCGGGATTCAATCCGGAGATGCTTGCGGTATTGTCAGACATTGAATGACAGAACCCAACATCTCATTCATGAAACCATAAAGGAGCTGGAGAAAAAATGAAATACGCTCGCAATGTTTTTATTCAAACCCGAATACTGAATGACAAGACCTATGCGGTGAAAAATAATGATGTTTATTTGTTGGATGAAGTAGCATATAAGATTTGGAGTCTGTTGGATGGAGAACGTACGGTTGATGAGGTTGCCACAGCCATAGCCGAAGAGTATAAAGCGGATAAAGAAACAGTTCTCGGGGATGTAAATGAATTTATTCAAGAGCTAAAGGATGTGGATTTTATCGAGGTGGTATAGGAATATGCCAGTTTTCACATGATTGTTCAATCCGGGAAAAGGATGCCGAACGGAATGGAGGTGACAATATGTACAAAAAGCCTAAAATTCAAAAAGTTGCGGCTCCAAAAGCAAGCCAAAAAGTATAATAAAGCTCTGTAGTTTACTTATGCTATAAATCCTTACCCGATTAAAAGGCATCCTTTTCCCAGATTGATATAAGCCGAGGTCCTTATCGTGATAAACAGTCTCGTATCTGCAGTTTTGATATTTTTGACCGTGTTTTATTCCACGCAGTTGATCAGAAGAAAAGTCCGGCATTTTTACTGTGCGGATATGATAAGAAGTCTTCTCTTTTTCTTGCCCTATCTCATTCCGCCATTGCTTATGGGAAGCCGTCCGCTAAATAATGCTACGGGCGGCGGATGGGGGATTGCGTTTGCAGTGGCCGTTGGCGCGGCTCTGTTGGCATTGTTATGGCAATGGCCAGAATATAAGGCTTTGTTGAATAAAGATATTTATTGCTTTATGCAGGCCATTTCATTTCGTACCTTTGTAATATTGGAGCTGTCGTTAATTGGAAGTGCGGTATGCGAGGAATGGTTTTACCGCTTGTTCCTGGTGGGGTTGCTGAAAGATTGGGGAATCGTCGGCGCATTTGTTCTCACTTCCGCAATGTTCTCTTTTTCGCACTATATGCAAAAGGATACGCGTGAAGAGTTTTCTTGGAAATCCTATATCACCTTGTTTATGTTGGGGCTAGCCTGGTCCTATTCCATTGTTATAAGCCAATCCGTCCTGCCTGCAGTCATAGGACATTTTCTGTATAATTTCCCGAGCATGCTTACGACATTCTGGAACTTTTCCATGCCGAGAAAGCTTCAGATGCAGGAGAATCATAAGGGATGATTTTGAAAGGGGCAAATATGAAATTTCTGCGATTGCATCCCAATGTTAAATTAAGATTGGTTGAACGCTTTTTAACGCAGTTGGTTACCAACTCCATCTTCCCCTTTATGGGGATATATTTTTCTATGGAATTCGGCGTCAAATGGGCGGGTATTTTGCTGGCTGCCAATGTTTTCCTTTCCTTTCTAGCAGGGTTTTATGGCGGATACATGTCGGACTTGTATGGAAGAAAAAAGGTATTGGTATACAGTGAGTATGTCCGGTTGGCATCCATCATTGCAATGGTTGTGGGGAGCATCGAGTTTTTTTATTCTACTTTGCTTGTATGCATCGGTATGTTGGTAAGCAGTATCTGTGCAGGACTTTCGAATCCTGCGGGGTCAGCTTTGATTATAGATTCCAGCAGTAGCGAAGAGCGGAAGTATATTTACGGACTTGATTATTGGCTTTGGAACGTGTCTCTGCTAATAGGAATCCTACTAGGCGGCTTCTTATTCGAACAATTCCGGATGGAACTGTTTATTGCACTGGCGTTCATTTCCTTCTGTTCGCTCCTGATTGTCGCATTATTCATTTCGGAAAGCCTGTCCGTAATCGATCCGCAAATTCAAAAAAAAAGTTTTTGGCGGAGTACAGCAGCAAATTACCGTGTTGTCTTAACCAATAAGGTATTTATATTTTTTCTGCTTGCCTCATTGCTGGATCTGTCCATTGAACTGCAATCCAATAATTATACGCCCATTCGGCTTGTTCAAGTCATTGGGCATCAAACGTTATTCTCTGTAGCTGGCTACTCATTGAAAATCAACGGATATAACTTGTTTGGTATTTTAAGCATAATTAATACACTGTCTGTTATTTTATTCGGCACATTGATTGCCAAGCTTTTTAAGAAGACGAAAGATACGAAAGCGGTAACGGTGGGAATTTTGCTGTATGCCGCCGGATATGCATTAATTGTAATCGGCAAAAGTCCCTGGTTCCTCTTCGCTGTCATGCTGATTTTATCTATTGGCGAAGTAATCTATATTCCACGAAAACAAGCATTGTTGGCGGATATTATGCCGTCTGATAAACGGGGTTCCTATATGGCGATCAATTCATTGACAACGCGGGGAGCCATGATGATCGGTTCGTTATCCGTTACGTTCGGTGCATTTGTTCCGTCCTGGATTATCGGGCTGGAAATGTTCCTGTTGGGTGTGATAAGTGTTTTTCTTTACATTCATGTACTTGCCCTGAAACAATCTTCCCCTGCTGTACAGGGCATGGATAAGGCGGTGTCTGCAGAGACTTAAGTGACTTAATAAATAAACTTCTGCTGGCACTAGTAGTTGAATAGGTACAACTAGCCTTGCGTATGGCATAGGTCGGTCAACAATTATCTGTAAACTAATTTCAAGGAATCCCCCTCTATTGGGGGGTTACATTTATAGCGCAGATGGTGGTCGACTCACTCCATAGAAGCCCGCTACTTCTTCTCCTTGGCAATCTACGACTATCACCATCCCAACAAAAAAAGACAAGCTGTAGCTGCTTGTCCTTCGATATTAATTTTCTTCCTCTGAGACGTTATATCTTTCATACACTTCAGTAAGATTGATTACTTAGTAAGTTTGCTTTACAGTTTATCTAATTGGGTAGTCATTGGAGTTGGAAAAATTAATCAGTTTTCTGGCCGAACAGGTGTAAAATAGTCCTCTTCATATCGGTGCTTCCTCTCCGCTTTATCAACTTCTGACAGTTTAACTTTAGCCTCGTCTAAGACCTCGTTATCAGCATTTAAGCCTGCAGCAATTATCTAATCATTTTAATTACATTAAAAAATTTAAAATGACTTATGGCACTACCCCACAAAATATCCGAAACGAGCAGTTGAGGAAATGAAGGGTATAAATTGACGTCCAATTTTAATTGGGCGTCTATATGTTATAATATCTGCAAATTCATAAGCACAAGGCTAATGAAATGATAGCTAAGAAGGGAAGGACTTATCGTTTGAGCTGGGGGACCGGTACCGCTTTAAAGCCGGAGAGGGAGATTACCTTCAGATCTGCCAGGGAATTTTTAAATGATGGTGCTTATTCCAGTGTCACTAACGATTGCTTTGGTTCTCCGGAAGATCGACAATGGTCCAAAACGCTGGATCATCCGTTATATCACGAGGCACGTAAAAAAGCGTCGACCGAGTTCGGATTCCCGGAAGATATCTCGTATGATGATTTTAACCGCCAAACCTGAGGCCTTACGCGTTCGCAATATCTAGATTATGTAGCGAGGACATGCAAGTGACAGTAAGGAGAATGAATAGGCGTACTTTATCTCCGGCAAAAGGGAGGATACATCTTTGGAAGCGATACTAAGACGGCACTGGCCGGAGTGGAACGGAACGTTGCAGAAACGAACCGGGGGTTGGAATAATACGACGTATTTTGTTAAGGGTGGTATGCGAAGCGGGGTGCTGCGCGTCTACGATACACACAGGGATAGGGACAAAATTGAATTTGAGCATGCAGTTTTGCAGGCACTGAGTAAGCATTCTCTATCATTCAGGGTACCGATGCCAATTCCAACAGTAGCGGGAGAGACACTCGCTCAGCTCGAGAAGGAAAGTGGCAAATACGTCTGTCTGTTCGATTACATAGAAGGCAAATCACCACTGGAGCAGGAATCAAGCTTTGCCTATTCTTTTGGCGAGGTCACGGGTGAATTATCTGCTGTGCTTGCGACATTCAGTCTTGATATGGCTCCAGTCTACCGACCTTATTACGCCTTGCAGCAATCCTACCCATTGTGTAACCAGGAAATAATTCAAGAGGTTTATCTAAATCCGCCTGAGCCCCTAAAAGCTTTGCATGACGAGCTGCGAATGATAGGAAAAGTATATGAAGAGATTACAGATTCGCTTCATGCATTGGAAGAGTTGCCGCATCAGCTTGTACATGGTGATTTGAACGCTTCCAATTTGTTAGTAAAGGATATAGATCATAGCCAAGTGACTGCACTGCTTGATTTTGAATTTTGTACGTTAGACGTTCGGGTCATGGAACCAGCGGTCATATTATCGGGATTTTTGGGACAACCGGAGGAGATGCAAGCAGTCCGGTATTTTTGCCAGGGCTTCTGCCGCCAAGTTCATCTGTCCCATGCCGAGATTGATGCGGTGCCTGTATTGATGCTGCTTAGGAAGGTAGATGTATTTCTTCATTTTTTGAGTCGCTTTCTGGAAGGAACTGACCAGCCACATGTTTTACAAGAGCAGGTCAAGCAGATCGCTGCCGACTTGCTGCAACTGTCTACCCGAAGTAGCTGGATACAGGAGGAGTTGATCCTTGCAGGAACGGCGTATGAATGAACTTTATTACAAGATGAGGAGGAGGCACCTGAAATATCTTAAAGATTACCCGGAACCATGCTTTCATTACGCGGTTACAACGTTGGAAAATCGCTGGCATTTGGGAGGAGATATTAGAGCATGTCTCGATTGAACCTGATTTTGAAAGTGTCATGATCGATGCCACAATTGTCCGAGACCATCAGGATGGAGCCGGCGCAACAGGTGGACCTTCAAGCAAGCTATTGGACGATCTAGAGGTGGATTAACGACCAATATTCATGCGGTTGTCGATGCCCTTGGCAATCCTTTGCGCTTCCAACTGACGGCTGGACAGCGTCATGACGCGGTGATCGGCTACGAGATGCTAAAATAGATGGATTTAGCCCAGAAACAAGTCTTGGCTGACCACCCTTGACTCTCGAGTTTTGGATTGTTTGGGTTCAGAAAAATAAAGAATGTATGCTCTTTGCCGTCCAGGCGTCAATGCTTCAAAAGCAGTTTTCAAGGCAGGGGTTTCATCGAATTTATTTTGAAGTTCTTCAGGAGTTATGAATTCTGTATTCTTTTTAAAATTCACTTCCAAACCGGCTTTTTCAACTTCAATGGCTTCATAATTATAGACTTTCAAGATGGTTTCCATGGCAACTATTTCTTGAACATTGGTGAACCGAATCTGGCGCCCTGCCTGTACATTCTCCGTTTGTTTGATTAGAATGCCATGGGCATCATGTAACAAGGAACGCCCCACTGCAAATCTTCGGTCAGCTGACAGTCTCCTGGATGGGTTTAATTTCCATTCGTAATTCGTAGAGGATCTCCGCAAATGCATGATCCACAGCGGGAACAAGCTGTTCTGAGAGATAGCTTCAAAAGTCTGTTTGATAACAGCGATGTCATTGACCCGGGAGGCCTGTTCCAACAAGCGCTGTGCATTCGCTTCCAGAACACAGTCCATTAACCGTTCTCTCTGGCTCTTTTCATTTTGCAGTTCGGCTTTTATCTTCTGGATACGAAGGAGGCTTCATCTGAGCTGCAGGACAGTTCCTCCTTGACGCTCTCAATCAAGTTGTGGGTTTGGACGCATTTTTGAAGTGCGGAGCTGCCACTTTCCTATCCCAAATTGAACTGGATACACCGGTATCTCTAATTAGGATTCCAATTGGCCTATTGGGGGCTGAAATGGGCTTTAGTATGATGTCCTCACGGGGATTGATTTTCGAGACATTGATCACTGAAATAAAATTAAATTTGGTATATTATTTGACTGATCAAATGATAAGGAGGGAGGCATCCATGAGAGATGCTGTTAAGTAAGGTATAGCAGGGTGTATTATGGGGGCAGTGATGAGCTTTATCATCAATTATTTTATAGTTCCAGTACCTTCTACAGTTTTAGGAAATGCATTAAATCATACGATCACGGGCATTATTAGCGGCTTTATGGGTGGTTTTATGGGGCTGCTCATGTACTTCTTTTTTCAAAAAAAGAAGCAGAAGCAGTAAGGATTTCTATAGTAGATATCTAATGATATATATTTGACTAGACAAATAAAATGCAGGAGTGATAACAATGGCTAAAATCTTATTCATCAAAAGTACCCCCGTTCAGGATGAGCTTTCCCGGAGCACGCAGATTGCAAGAATCTTTTTAGAACGTGTCATGGAACTGAATCCTTCTGACGAAGTTATAGAAATGGATTTATTTAATATGGAAGTCCCCTTTGTGGATATGGATGTGCTAAATGCCAAAACGAAGCTTCGTACGATGACCTTCGATGATTTGACAGAGAATGAAAAGAGTAAAATTAAAGTATTTGATCAGTTTACCCAGCAGTTTATGAACGCTGATAAATATATCATTGTCTCTCCCCTTTGGAATCTGGGTTTTCCACCTGTACTGAAAGCCTATTTCGATGCAGTTTGCTGGGCGGGCAAAACCTTCCGCTACACGCCTCACGGCGCGGTTGGTTTGTTGGAGAATAAACTCGGTATTCACATTCACGGATGTGGAGGGAAATATTCAACAGGGGGAGCCTATTCTGACCCCTATGTGCGTGGAGTCATGAATTTTATGGGTGTGGAGATGCTTCCTACTATTTTTGTGGAGGGGATTGATGAGAATCCGGATCAGAGTGAACAAATTTTAGCCAGTGCCAAAGAAAAAGCTTTAGACATGGCAGAAAGCTTTAAGTTGGCATAAGATTTAAAATAGGGTTGGGTTTCTGCTCCCAGTATCCAACTCTATTCCCTGTTAAAAATTCTCTTTATCAGCAAGCTTCCGTATTAATTTCTTGAGTAAATAAATTTCCTCTTCTGTCATATGCGAAGTGACCTCCTGGATATTCTCCACATCATAAGGCTCTGCCTTCGTTTTAATATTCCTGCCCTGATCGGTTATATAGACCAGTAAAGATCGACCGTCTTCAGGATCACTTTTCCGAAAAATCCAACCTTTTTTAATCATCCGATCAAGAATCCTTGTCAACGAGGCCCGGTCTTTATACGTTTTTTCGGCCAATTCCGTCTGATTAATCCCGTCTTTTTCATACAAGCAATTTAAAATAATCCAGTGATCAGGTGTTAGATCAAACTTCTTCATTTTCTTTATAAATGCACTTTTTAGTTCCAAGTTTGTACGAAAAATCAGAAACCCAAGTGAATCCTCTAAATGACGCATTGTCACTCTCCCTCTCTTTAAAAGTATTTCTTATTCTAAATTATATCTTATAGCGAGAAGCGTCAACCATACTGTATATCATCATAGCCCCAACATAAAAGACCCGCGTTTGATGCGGGCCTTTTACGCTCTGCTATTTAGCTCTTACAGATCAATGTTGCATGGAGCAGGAAGATTTCTTATGCATAGCAAATAGCGAGTTGCCCATTGTATTGGACTTCTCGCTATTTTTAATCTTTTAACCTTTCCGGGCAGTTTCCGAGTTATCCAGCTTACTCCCTAAATATATTAATGAAGTGTGCCGTATGTCCCTATGGCTGAATTTGAGATATTTGTTCAATCAACGAATCGACTGCCTCATCTACCAAGTAGGGGCCATTGTTCCATTTATCACGGGAAACATTAATAATGTGCTTATTTTTCACAGCGGGAATTATTTGGTACACAGGCTCGCTGAATAGCTGCATGGTTTGCTTCAACTCTTGATCGGTCATTTGAGTAAAGAAATAGTCAGCCGGACGATGGACCAGAGCTTCCATGGAAAGAGCAGTTCCGCCATCGGCATAGGGTTTGAATTGCTCAGGCATTTGGAAACCGAAATCTTGGTAGATCAATTTTCCGAGGGTACCGCCCTCACCTCCAAGCAGTACCTCTCCCTTGTAAATAATGAAAGAGATTGCGGTAGTATCTGCTTTAATGGGGATGTGAGTTTGTTCCCGAATGCCCTGCAATTTTTTCTCGAACTTAGCAATCCAGGATTCTGCTTCTGTTTTCCGGTTCATAATGTCGCCAAACGTCCGTAGTGTATTCACCACGTCTGGATCACCACCCCATGCTACTGCAATAGTTGGGGCAATTTTTTGGTACTGCTCAAAGGTTGCTTTGTCGTGAAAATCGGACAGTATAATCAAATCCGGCTCCAATGCGGAAATGGCCTCGACATTACCTGTTCCTTTGCCTATGCTAGCGACATCAGCCATCTTGTCAGGATAAAGGTCGAGGATCTCCTGATTGACACCTATCGGTTTTAAACCTAATGGAAGCAAATAACCACCGTATGTAATAACAACAGCCCTTTTGGGTTGCACAGGAATTTCCATTTTCCGACCAAGTACATCGGTATACGATCTTGTTTCAATTGGCTTCGCAACGTCACTCGTGCCACTGCAAGCTGCCAGCAGCAATGTTAAGCTGAACAAAAGGGTAACAGCAAAAGCAGGCTTAAAACTAACATTCATATCGTCCACTCTCCAAGCGTCATGTTGATAATGATTATCATTGTTACCAATATAACGTTGTCCTGATCCGGGAGCAATGAATGATTTGAGTGTAAAATTTGTATTCGTTGAACTTTTTATAACAAGGCTATGCATTTTAAATTGTGTTGGGGTTTCGCCGGTTTGCTTTTTGAAAAGTCTACTAAAATAATAAAAATTGGTATAACCAACGTTTTCGGCAACTTCCCGAATGGAAGCATCTGTTTCAGCTAACAAGGATTTGGCCCTGTTGATGCGGGTTTGAACGACATACTCGATAGGGCTGCATCCATATTTGCGCTTAAACACCTTTACGAGGTAGTGGGTACTGTAATGAAATTGTTTAGCCATCTTCTCCATAGCGATTGGTTTTTGAAAATGCTTTTGAATATATTGGGCTATTTGTGTAGCCAGATCCGGCTCGGATATTTTGGTTTCCTTCATCTGTAGTTGACGAAAGTGTTCATGCACGAATTGATAGAACAATCCATTCACTTGCAGTTTGTCCAGTTCATTTCTATTAGACCACTGCTGATTCATCTGTTCGACAAGCGATATCAGGGGGAGCGGATAGAGGGCCTGAAACGCATAGTTTTGTCTAAATAGAGCCATCCGATCTTCTCGTTCGAATGGGCTTTGACCCGCTTGCTCTTGAACGGGTTTGTATAAAATGAGGTAGTATTCAAACGGCTGGTTTAAGCACCAGATATTCAGATTTGCTCCTTTTCCGCCGTGGAGAACCTGAAACTTGGCTGATGAGGTTTCAATTCCATCAAGCATCAATCTGGCTTCTCCTTGGTTGGCGAATAGAAATCCGCTTGAAGGTAGGGAATAGGAACTCAGTCTCTCTCCAGACTTCATCGTAAAATGACGAATGTCCAGCACCTTAACTGGCATCTGGGTCCATAATCTGATTGTTTCCAGCCACTCCATAAAAACACCTCGAAATAATATAGGTTAAACCTGCATAGCAGCAGACTATTAACAATTGATTATACTACATTTTAATAAGCAGCATGATAATTTCGTAACCTCACAGATTCTTTCCCGTATAAAGATAAAAACATGATCCGAATCCGTTCCCGTCAGGGAAGAAATACAACCATGTTTAACAAAAATAGAAGTTGAGGTAATGCATCGTATGAATGAGAAATTTATAAATCATGCCAATACAGGGTATCAGCTGGCTGAGCAGAAGGCGGTTCAGTATTTTGCATCACTTTATGCACAGGTCGTAGACAAGACTTATGTGACTGCCTTGACAGAGGATATCCAAATGTGGAAAAGGAATCATATTCATCATGCTTCATGGCTATCCTTCTTTTCGCGGGCAAATAAAAAGCCTGATACTCGGGATTATCATAAATACATTCAATGGCTGAATTATACAGGAAAATTGGATGATTATCTGGATCGAAGCGTCTCCTATATTTATATGAGGGATTTAGGCAAAGCTCTTAATTCTCCTGATACACAGACCCGGATTAAGCGTGTCATTACTGACATAAAAAAACACTTGATTCAATCCACCAGTGCAAACGAGGGAGACCAGCCCGAATTTATGAATTTGGCTGGGGTGTATCGGTGGGCCCAGAAGGAAGGCATAGAAACCGCCACGATCTGGGTAATCAATAAACTTAGGTCCGTATCCTCCCATATTCCAAAGGAAATGGATGCAGCGCAAGCCCAGCGCAAACTGATTAAGATCATAATCGGGGTTATTCTGCATGTGATAGAAGAAATGGACGATAAAGTATCACCTGCGGAACGTGCTCGCAGACTGGATGAAGCCATTAGGCTTGGTTATTCCTATGGTCTAACCTATCCTTTCATTGACGATCTTCTCGATTCCCAGGTTTTGACCGTTCAAGAGAAAGAACAATACTCCCGCATGATACGTTCCGCGCTTCTCACTGGATCTGTGCCTGAGTTGGGCGATTGGACCGGAAATAATATGAAGTTAATTCAATACATACATTCGGAGCTCTCGGATGCTTTTGAGTATATTAAGAAACATCAGCGGTCAGACACACAGCAAACATTTTTCGAGCAGTCCTATGTTTTTTTCCATTCTCAGGATATCGACCGCGTCAAGGACCTAACGCATGCTAATTACACCAATGAAGAGCTTTATATACCTGTCATTTTAAAATCTGCTTCTTCCCGATTGATTGTCCGTTCCGTGATTGGTGCTCCTGAGGATGAGGGCTTTGAGCAACGAACATTCTTTTATGGTATCTATAACCAGTTAGCTGATGATTTTGCGGATATGGTTGACGATATGAGAGACGGTGCGGTAACGCCCTATACCTACTATTTAAAATACCATGAACAGCGTTCGGATCTAATCAACCCCTTTGAGTTATACTGGGTGGTCATTTCCTATTTGATCCATAACGTGTATGATTCCGATGCCATGGCCTGTGAGGTGATACTGGATCGTGCAATGAATGGACTCAAACGTTATAAAGAGCGTGTAGGTACTGAAATGTATAATGAAATGATGGAGATCTTTGCATCCGGAAATCCGGAATTCAATCGTCTCATACAGCAGATGGTGCGACAAGCGGATGATGTAGATTTCTTTGATAAACTGCTTCGGGACCAGATGATTACCCATCTGAAAAACGATTCGAAAGAAAAGGAAGATTTTTTTAATACGATCACAACGGTTCGCCATCAGATTAACAACCAATTGAAAATTACCAAACCTCATGGGATTCCAGCGATGAAAGAGCAGCTTATTGATGCAGCAAATTACAGTCTCGAAGGGGATGGGAAGCGGATACGGCCTATATTGACTTGGGTGATGGGCGTGAACGAATATGGACTGAACGCATCGGCAATCGTGCCTCTTTTGAGATCATTAGAGTATATGCATACCGCATCCTTGATCTTCGATGATCTGCCTTCTCAGGATAATGCATCTACCCGCAGAGGGCGTCAGACCTTACATCAGGTGCATAATAGCGCTACCGCGGAATTAACCGGATTGTATCTGATTCAGAAGGCGATTGGGGAACAATCGTCACTTGATCAGTTTAATGCTGAGACTGTACTTGCTTTGATACAATACTCGGCCCAAAAGGCAGAAGATATGTGTATGGGACAGGCGATGGATCTGGATTCCAAAGGAAAGGAATTGACACTGGAGCAGTTAAATATGGTGTGCTTTTACAAAACCGGAGTGGCATTTGAGGCTTGTCTGGTGATGCCTGCCATGCTCGCACAGGTCAAGGAGTCAGAAATTACTGCTTTGAAGAAATTTGCCTATCATGCGGGGATTGCTTTTCAGATTAAAGATGATTTGCTTGATGTGGAAGGAGATCTGCTCTTACTCGGAAAACCTGTTGGCCAGGATTCTGAGAACAACCATTCGAATTTCGTATCCATCCTGGGTCAGGAAGGTGCCAGTAAAGAGATGTGGGAACACTACTGTCTTGCTATGGAAGCTTTGAAAGAGGTACCTCGCAACATCGCTTTTCTGAAGCATTTAATGAATTATATGGTTAACCGGGACCGTTAAAAAGGTCTGCATCCCATTGCTTAATAGAAGCGATGGGGTATTTTGCCTTAGGGTAAAGCAGCGGTTCAACTCTTCATCATATCCATTAAAACTTGATATGCAATGGGCGTCCACTCATGAAACTGGGGAGCTTGTGAGTTGGGCATAACTTGAATGAATATTCTTTATTTTAGCAGTACTGTTATTTCTCTTATAAAAATCAAGCACTTTCTACCGATATATATATCATCACGGTGTAATCTCTTAATTCTTATGGTTTGGGGGATAGTATCCATGGGAGCAACGTGATCTATTATACATAGACGACTGGAGGAGTTTTGATGAGAACAAAACTATCAGACAGCACTAAAAAAGTAAAAGGATTTAGAGATTTAAAGGTCACGACAACGATGGTCTCCATGATCATGATCAGCTTGGTGGGGTTGCTCGTTGTATCGTTGGTAGGGGTTCTCGGCATGTATCAAGCTAAAGAGGGCCAAGGTATTTTGTATATGGATCGCTTTCAGCACCAAACGAATATTCTGGAAGTGAAAAGTGATTTTTATAACATGCGGGCCAACTACACCAAAGTACTCGATAATGAGGAGTACACAGATAAACAATATAAGCAGGTACAGAAGGGAAAAGACAGCGTTACATCAGGGTTAAGTAAATTCTCGCAAAAGAATCTGGACCCGAAGGAACAGAAATTGTACGAGGAACTAAGAGGCAGCATAGACACATATTATCAGAATATTGAGCAGATCATGGCAGTCAAAAAAAATACTGGAACGTATGACAAGGAAGAGAGAGGCCGGATTAATACATCCAGTACGGCAATTGTTAAGATACTGACTAGTATTTCTGATTACAATAATGAACAATCAGCCAACTTATATCAGAATACACAAAATGAGATTAACATGCGCACGATTGTTTTGATCGTGATTCTGGCCCTGGTGATGGCTGTTCTTGGTATGATCTCCTTTTCGGCCATTCGGAATATCCGTTCCCGGATGAGCACCATTACGAAATACTGTGAAGAGATTACCCAAGGCAATTTAACGGCAGCCCTTGATCCGACCCTGCTCAAGGGTAATAATGAAATCGCTGTCATTGCACGTGCCATTCAACAAATGACAGATTCAACCTCAATGGTTATTACGGGAGTTATCAATGAATCCCACCAAATAAATCAGCTAAGTGATCAGACGAATCATAATATGACAGATCTCAATGAGCGGATTAGAGATGTATCGGCTACGGTCGAACAGCTGTCAGCAGCAATGGAGGAGACTTCGGCATATACAGAAAACATGAATCATTCTGCGGATGAAATGCAGCGGGCGGCAGAGTACATTTCGCTCAAAACTCAAGAAAAAGCGCAGTCTGCCTATGATACAAGCCTAAAAGCCGAAGCGTTGAAGCATCAAGCTAGTGAGTCTAATAAAGCGTCCAAAGAGATTTACCGGAAGACCAGTGAAAAGATGACGGAAGCGCTGGAACAAGCCAAGGCGGTAGACCAAATTCGTATACTCTCCCAGTCCATTCTGGAAATTACGGCGCAAACCAATTTACTGGCTCTAAATGCATCTATTGAAGCGGCTCGTGCCGGTGAGTCAGGTCGGGGGTTTGCGGTTGTGGCTAACGAAATTCGCAAGTTGGCAGATGGGTCCAAGCAAGCGGTAGACCAAATTCAGAGTGTTACTCAAGAGGTTGTGCAATCTGTAGCCAATCTGACGACCAATGCCGGGGAATTACTGGATTTCCTGCATGCCAAGGTGGGCAAGGATTATCAGCTGCTTGAGGATACGGCAGAGCAATATTACAACGATGTAGTTGAGCATACGAATACAGTTAATGATTTGAACGCCACCTCCAAGCAGGTGAATGCAACGATCCAAACCATGGTGAGAGCTATCCGCGAGATTGCAACAGCCAGCGAACAGTCCGCCGTATCTACCCAGCACATTGCTGAGAACATGGTTTCATCGACGGAAAAGTCTCTTGAAGTGGCGCAACAGTCTGATCAGGTGAAGGAAAGCGCTACCAGATTAAATGAACTGGTCGATGGTTTTACAATTTGATGAAGCTAGTCTGGTGAGTGGTATTCTATATGAAGGGTTGACTTCATCAGCTCGATAGCCAGAATCTAGAGGGAACAATACATCCAAGAAATGCACTTGGGGAGCCGCAAGAAGGCTCCCTTTTTGATTTTATTCTCTACGGTTGCTTTTGGATTTGTCTACTAAACGAAAACAAAATGCTTAGGAAGGAGACTTCCAATCAGGAGTCTAATGCACGTAACTCTTCCTGTTCAGCGGTTTGCATTAGCTTATAAATCTGCCGGGTCGTGTTCACATTCCGCACCGTCATATGCTGATACAGGTTGGTTCCGGCCAGTTTCGTCATCCCACTTTTTGTGACATGTTCTCTGCTGACAGAAAACAGAATGGCCCCGGACGTATACATTACGTTGCCTATTCCAGCCTTCAGAGGAAGCTTGTCCAGAACGGAAATATCGTTAATTTCATCCCAGAGAAACAATACATCACTTTTCATCTGTGTATCATTAGACCATTCCTCCGGCAATACCTCCATAATAGTTTGGATTTCGGCCATATTACGGACAATGACCCGGATAGGTAAGCTAAAATCCTCCAGAATCGCCTGCTCCAGTTGGAGTGATAGCTCCTCGTTGGATTGAACTTCACTGGAAAAAATGATGTTTCCGGAGTTGATGTAAGTCGTCACATGGCTCATGCCTGCCTTCTCAAACGTTTCCTTGAGCTTTTTCATATTAATCTTGTTGTTGCCACCCACATTAATGCCCCGCAGCAATGCGACATAGATCATATAAGACCCACCTCTCTTGTACAAAAGGATTTTATTAACACAGGATAGGTATTCAAATAAATACGTGGTTTGATTTTCGCCCAGCAAATGATGCAACAACGGCTCTACGTGCTTGAGCTTGATAAATTCATTTTTGGTTTCGTATGTGTTTCTATATTTGAGCAGTACCATTAATTCATTATGCCGCCTTGTGAATCCAGCCAGATTAATTTTACAATATAGGCTGTAATGGATAGATTATATAATGAAGGGATGGCAACATGCTAACTTTAGGAAAAAGACTTACCTATGCAAGGAGGAAAAATGTCATTTTCTAAAATATACGACTATAAACTAAGAGCTTATTCAACAAACTCATTTCTGAATTAAATCATGAAGAGATATTTTATTCCTACCCTGATCAAAGAGCAAAATCTAAGAATATTAACCATGAATATTAACGAGAAAGAGGATATTTCACTGGTGCGCTGGCATAATTTATTTGATGGATTATCATTTGCCAAAATGGACGTCATTCTAAACGAAGTACGCCGAAGCATCTAACGATGTATATGATTTTCAATAAGCCTTTCGTAGATGCAAAGGTATTTATGAAGACCTATAGTTCTGATAAAAATAAGATTTTTCAGATCCTTCTCGACTGTGTGAATGAGTATCAATCGTAATACGTTAGTTATCACAATTGTAAAGAGGGTAGAGCCAGAATGGCACTTATTAAGGATCGTTTTTTTGGATGTCTGGTTGGGCTGGCTGCGGGTGATGCTTTGGGAACCACGTTGGAATTCAGCAGTCCAGGTACATTTGAACCTGTAACGGATATCGTGGGCGGCGGTGTATTCGGACTGAAGCCGGGACAATGGACGGACGATACATCCATGGCGCTCTGTTTGGCCGAGAGTCTGGTGCGAAAAGATGAATTTGATCCGGCAGACCAAATGCGGCGATACACCAATTGGTACTATGTGGGATATATGAGTAGCACAGGAACGTGCTTTGATATTGGCGGTGCGACGAGAGGGGCGCTGCATCGGTTCGAAGCCACTGGAGATCCGTACAGCGGATCTGTTGACCCCATGAGCGCAGGAAACGGCTCCATTATGAGGCTTGCACCTGTTGCTATGGCCTATGCGCACCGTCCGGAAGAGGCGCTGATGTATGCCGAGATGAGTTCACGCACCACTCATGGAGCAGTGGAAAGTGTTGAGGCCTGCGCTGTGCTTGCTTCAATTCTTATAGCAGCTCTGCGCGGGGAAGACAAAGAAGCAATGTTATCGGCCGACGTGTGCCGAAAGTGGCGGCGGGACAAGCCAGCTTATTCGGTAGCAATTGAAGGAATCATTCAGGGATCTTACCGCCATAAAGAGCCGCCCGAAATCCAGGGAACCGGTTATGTCATTCGTTCCCTTGAGGCTGCATTGTGGGCATTTCATCATTCAACTTCCTTTGAAAATGGGGCACTGCTGGCAGTAAACCTTGGGGATGATGCCGATACAACGGGAGCGGTGTACGGACAGATTGCCGGGGCTTATTACGGGCAAAGTGGAATTCCAGTCCATTGGCGTGAGAAGCTGTCAATGAAGGAAACGATTGATGAACTTACTGAGGCTTTATGGAAGAAGGGCGAAAAGAACCTAAATGTAGATCTCCAATAACTAAGTAGAAATGGCCGCTGGGCATCATCGATTTGGGAGAGAACACCACCTATTTGCTCCATTTTTGACCTGTACGAGAGATGAATGTGAGCATATGGTGACATAAAGAGTTCATCCAGCCCATTATGAAGTGCACTCCTTTATAATAGTAAAAAAAGGGACAAGGAGATGAACTCAAGATGAAAAAAATACCCTTGATAGCTACGGGGGTGGTTGCGGTTGCCATAGGGGCATACCTGATTGCAGGAAATGCCCAGCGAGAAGAAGCCGACAACCAGGGAGCGTCAAATATCAAGCAATTGGTACAAGATTTCAGTACAAAAAAGGCCACGGCTCAGTCCACTTCCATCACTTCCAGTCAGTTGAGCGTATCGGAGGATGGCACCACAACCAAGACCTACGATCTGCCTGATAATGAGTTTTTTGTTTCGATAGCGCCATATTTGGAACAGACCCACCCTTGTGCAACCCATAGCCTGACCGGCTGTCAAGGCGAAATGAAGGATGAAGAGTTCAGTGTAACGATTCATGATTCTGATGGAAATTCAGTCATGAATAAAGCTTTAATAAAATCCCAGCCGAATGGATTTATTGATCTATGGCTGCCGCGTGACAAAACCTATAGTGTTACTGTGGAGCATGAAGGGAAAACTGCAAAATCCAAAATCACTACGTTTGAAAACGACGATACTTGTATGACCACCATGCAATTGGGTTAACGCAGTGAATCTAAATCCATTATTCCACTGGATTCAGAGTTTTTGGAACTCCTGAGTATCTTAGCGTTATGAAGAACGTATGCCTCGGCTTGTTCCAAATCTACAGCATAGCTGGAAGTGCAAGCGTACGAACAGGTGTGAAAAAAATAAACGAGTCGACCAAGAATTAAGTTCTTGGAACGACTCGTTTTTAAGATGGGTTAGACATTGAATCCAGAATCATATGATCAGGCTTCAAAGAACCGTCTTGTATCCCTTTATCAATCATCTCTTCTAAAAAGTGATTATGAAAATCCTCTTTGATAAAACGCTCAAAGCGGGCTGCTAACTCTTCTTTTTGACATTTATGCTTGTAGTAAAGATCAAAAAACATGATAAATCGTAGTTCCTTCCCATGTTCTTTGGCAAAATCAATCCAGCTGTACAGCAAGCTTCGCAGACCTTCTTTCCCGCTTATATTGTCTTCATTGCCCGCCTTCATAAACTCGGTCATATTTGTGAGTATGTTCATAGCTACTTCAAAAACCAGTTCGTCCAGACTTTTAAAATATTTATAAAAGGTAACTCTGCTGCTGAGTGAGAGCCAGGCCGATTAAAATCATTTTCTTACGTCCATATTGGTCAGACCAACGTCCGCCAATCAGTGAAAACAAGAACTGAGCTGTACCAAAAGCAGCAACCAGGTATCCAGTAGCCGTGCCGGCAGCATGAAACTGTCTTAAATAATCTGGCAAAATAGGAATGACCATGCCTTGCATCAGGCAAACTCCCAAAAAAGAAAAACAGATGCTACTGTGCTATGTCTGCGTTCCCGTTGAGCGTTCTGTACTGCCTTTTATCATTGACAAAATTACATTTCTCCGTCATAATCCAAAAATGATAATGATTATCATTATCTTAAAATGTACATACATGAGGAGAATATGTTCTATGAAAAAAGGTTTGAGCGGGGTTTTATTGTTGCTGATTTTTGCGCTTGTTCTGGCAGGTTGCGGAGCTGCAAGCAATACATCGGAAAGCCAGAAGGCAACTCCGGACAGCACACCATCCGAAGCGGCTGGTCCTGTGAAGGTAAAGCATCATCGTGGCGAGATCACACTTGACAGCCCGGCCAAGCGTGTTGTCGTGCTGGAATGGACATTTACGGAGGATATGGTTGCGCTGGGCGTTCAGCCGATTGGTAATGCGGATAATGCCGGATACAAGCAGTATGTATCTTCGGAGGCGGCTTTGGACAGCAGCGTGACCGATGTTGGAACGCGCGACGAGCCCAATCTGGAGGCGATTGCTGCATTGAAGCCGGATCTGATTATTTCCAATGTTGATGGAAATGCAGCTATCTATGATCAACTGAAAGCCATTGCACCGACAGTCGAATATAGTCTGAATAGCGGTAAAGGCTACGATTATGACAAAATGGTAGAGATTTTCAACAACATCGCGGTCGCTCTTGGAAAAGAAGACAAAGCGAAGCAGGTGCTGAAGGAACTAGATCAGCATTATGCACAGGCCAAAGAAAAGCTCGCCACCGCGGGTAAAGCGGACTTCCATTATATTCTGACACAGGCGTTCACTTATCAAAATGCGGCCAGCCTGCGCATGTTCGCGGATAACTCGGTCGTCGTAGGCACACTGGCGAAGATCGGGCTGGTTAACGATTGGAAACCGGCCAAGCTTGAACCGTATGGTTTTTCAACGGTAGGCATTGAAGCGTTGTCTGCCGTTCAGGACAGCAACTTCCTCTATATTGTGCAGCCGGACGATGATGTTTTCGGTGCAGCGCTGAAAAGTAATTCGGTCTGGAACGGCCTGAATTTTGTCAAAGAAAAACGTACCTATGCATTGGACAGCAAGACATGGACGTTTGGCGGTCCTGTCTCGTCAAAAGCGTTGGTCGACAACGCTGTTGCGGCGATTACGAAATGAGCAGGGACTGAGTATTCTGTCCGGTATATAACTGGCGCATGGCAAGCATGAATGGGGCGGTCTGACCGCTCTCATCGTGCTTTTTTTATAGGCTTATAAATGGCTGCTATCTCGTTGTATCTCTATTCGTTGGTTCCCCATTTTGTTCATTCTCCAGTTTATCCTTCCCCGCAGCTACAGGGTTCTCCTCATAGCTAATCAAGTTACTCGTCGACCGGAATGAGCCTGGGGACATCCGCTGCATCTTCTGTATATTTATGGGCACCCAGGTCCCGTGCAATACCTTAATTTGTATATACTAAAAGCCTATTAAAATAGCCGCATACTTCCGACATATTATCTAAGAGCTTTTTGCTCAATATTCCTTGGGGAGATGGCAGCATGTCACAAAATATGAAAAAGCGCGTATACAGATCATCCAGCATCGCGAATACATTGGCCTTGGTGCTGTTAGTCATTATCGTTGTTGTCTTTGCAACCTTGGGGACGTTCATGTTTGCAAGCACGCAAAGCATACTTATCAAGCAGCAAGAGGCCATGCTCCAGACCAAGACGCAGGCCATTGTCAGTCAATTCGATGCGTTGTTTAAGGAAAAGGGATCGCTTGTCAAACAAATGTCAACGAACAACCTTTTTCAGCAATACATAGAAACAACCCAATCGTCAGAAATGGTGAAAACTTCTCCATATGCTGCAGAAACAGAAGCGACTCTGGCAGCCATTGTAAAGGCAGAGCCATCTTTTGCCGACGCCTGGATTGCAGGAATATCTGGCAAAGGCTTCTTTCTTCAGAATGATGGTGCTGCTTCCAAACCGGATTACGATATCCAAAAACGCCCGTTCTTCAAACCAGCTGTTGAAGCAAACGGTTTATACTACTCGGATCCCTATATTGACGTCGCTACGGGTAGTGTGCTCATGGGTATTTTCTATCCGATCAAAGATAACAGTAACAAACTAATTGGATTTGCTGCAGCTGATATTGCCTTCAAAGATATTCCTGCCCTTATGCAAAGCTATTCGCTCGGAAGCACAGGTTATTCGATTCTTGCATCCAAAACAGGTGATATTTTGTATCACCCCGATCAGACTAAAGTGTTGAAAGAAAAGATTAACGAAAGCACAGGTGATCTTGGGGAGATTGGAAAGAAAATGATTGCCGGTGAGTCCGGAGTACAGCTGATTAATGATAATGGAGAACCTCGCTATATCGGGTATGCAACCAGTAAAGATACCGGGTGGTCCGTAGGCTTAACCATTTCTCAACAAGAGGCGCTCGCAGAATTAAAAGCCTTTACCTGGCTTACCATTGGCGGTTTTGCTGCTGCCACAATCCTACTGGTTGTGATTTGTTATATAACGCTCCGTTATCTGTTGAGATCGATACCGAAGTTGCTCGCCAAAATCAAGCTGATTGAAAATGGAGATTTGACCGTTCAGTTTGATACGCATTCCAACAACGAAATCGGGCAAATTTCTCATGGAGTTTACCATATGGTTCAAAAAATTCAAGGCATGCTCCAAATGGTGGGCAGCTCAGCTCAAGTCTTGAATCGGTCTTCTGACGATCTGCAATCCATTTCTTCCAAAACCGCAATAACGATGAACGATACTGCGACAGCAATCAATGAAATTGCCAATGCGACGAACTACCAGTCCATCGAAACGGAGAACATTTTACAAAAAACCGGGGCATTATCCGGGCAAATTGACGAAATTGCCAATGATGCTAAAGCCATAGAAACGATGGTGCAAATCTCTGCTGAGCAAAGCGGACAGGGGCTGGCTGTAGTTGATCAGTTATCCAAATGGGCGGAAGAGAACCACAATTCCACACAAGCGATGTCTTCTATTATTCAGGAGATTGATCTAAGCCGTCATGAGATTTCGAGCTTCGTGGACACGGTCAATCAAATTGCAACGCAGACCAACCTTCTGGCGCTCAATGCTTCCATTGAAGCTGCACGTGCAGGAGAACAGGGCAAAGGGTTTGCCGTTGTTGCCGGGGAGGTTCGCAAGCTGGCTGAGCAGACTGCGCTGGCGACACAGGAAATCTACAAGAAGGTACGTGTGATTGAAGAAAAAACCAGTGTTTCGGTTGAGCATACAGTTCACAGCCTGAAAATTGCAGAAGAAAATGCCAGATCGGTGGAGAACACCAAGCAAGTATTTTTTAGTATTAACAAAGATTTGGAAGATTTGAAATTGCGAATGTTCCAGATCAGCAATAACACCTCCAAAGTCCACAAGCACAAAGATGAGATTTTGCAGGCCCTGGAGATCATCTCTTCCACCACGGAGGAGAATTCCGCTTCAACCGAAGAGGTTAGCGCCAGCACGCAGGAACAATTGGATAGCTTCGAACAGGTTGCTGAACTATCCAAACAATTGAATCAATTGTCCAATAAGCTTCAAGACGAATTAAGTCAGTTTAAGGTTGAGTAACTAGCTTAGGAATGATTTTGGCTAAGTATGCAGCAAAGCCCGCGAACAGCGCGGGCTTTTTAGCTTCAACAGCTGTTGTGGGGTAGAGGGCATGGTAGATGGTGTGGGATACAGATAGACTAAACGCATAAACTGAAATATTAGCGGGGTGAAGATATGAATTGCTTTGAAAAAAATGTGGTATCGGTCTGGTATGGTCACTTTGCCTCTGATGATGAGTTATTTGAATATGTTGAGATCAAATATCCGGAAGATGAGAATAAGGATGTTTTTAGCGGTTTTTTAAATGACCATGAAATAGATGATTTTGACGAAGATTTTGCTGAAGGAGTCTTTCTGATGGATGGAGCAGATGATGACATAAAAGATGTTTCCTATGTTGATTCTTTTTTATCTCCACTATTACATGACTTGAGTAAAATAGATGGTAAATATAATTCGTTGTTCTTTATATATGATTGTAATACAAGCGGTTTGCCTGAAAAAAACGGCGACAAAATGTGCTTTTTAGCCGTATATCCTTATTGTATTAACAAATAATCAGGCTTAAGTGGGGAGTAGAACGAATAGCTACTGAACCTGAAGCTGGAGTATCTGTTGGAGAAGGTGACGGCAGTGCTATGGGATGATGTGACGGAGGAACTGGGCAAGTAAAGGTAAGACATTTTATGATAATGTAAATTGGACTTAATGGATCAATAATTTACTCTGAAAGAATCAGGGACTTAAGATGAATATCCATCTTAAGTCCCTTTCTTTGTACAAAATTAGATTTCCAATTTTTTGAACGGCTGATATACTAAGGAGGCAAACGAGATGAAGATTAACCTACTTTATCGGGATGAAAAAATGATCGGCGTACAGTTGGAGCGATACGGAGTCGAGGAGCGAGAAGGAATTCGGTCCATACCGGGCAGGAAATGGGTTCCGGACGAAAAAATCTGGACGATTCCGTACAGTATCGCGGCTGTAGAAAGCCTGTTGGAAGCGTATCGGAGCTGCGAGTTCGAGTGCGACGAGCACTTGAATAAAGAGCTGCCGTATATCTGGGAATGGCTGGATCAGCGGGGCGCGCAGGCCAATGTGGTTCTCTCTTCTTCGGAACGAGGTGAATGGAATCCGGATCAACGGAAAGAATTGCGCGATGCATTGGTGGCAAGGGGTTACAGCAGCAAGACGATTAAAGCTTACATATCGCAAACGGAACGCTTTTTCGCCGATTTGCAAGGGGCCGAAGCAAGTATAAATGATGCGGCGGTGCAAAAATATGCGCTGGCGCTGCTCAAAAAAGGCCTTTCGCACGCTTATGTTAACCAAGCGATCAGCGCGCTGAAATTTTACTTTCGTCATGTGCTAAAGCAGCCAAAATCTGCCGCCTATGTTCGTCCGAAAAAGGAGAGTAAACTGCCGGATGTGCTGTCCCTGAATGAGGTCATGCGTCTGTTGAAAGCAGTGAAAAATCCGAAGCATCGGGCTATTCTGTACCTGACGTATACATCCGGGCTGCGGGTAAGCGAAGTGGTGAGGTTGCGTCCCGAAGACTGCGACTGGGAACGGAAAGTGCTGAAAGTCCGTCAGGGAAAAGGCAGGAAGGACCGGCAAACGCTGCTCTCCGAAGCGGCTTTTGCGGTGGTCGAGCAGTACATAGGGGCGGAGCAGCCGGAAGACTGGCTGTTTCCAGGGCAGAGGGAAGGCCGCCACCTGACGGAACGTTCAGCGCAGAAAGTGTTTGAAAAAGCGCTGGCTGAAGCGGGCATTCGCAAACAGGTGAGTATCCATTCGCTAAGGTATTCTTTTGCGACCCACTTGCTGGAGAATGGGATCGATCTTCGCTATATTCAGGAACTGCTAGGGCACCAGAGTGTGCGAACGACGGAGCGGTATACACATGTGAGCAGGCGGGACATTGGGCGGATTCAAAGTCCGTTGGATCGGATGGGCGGACTGGAGGATTGAAACGCAGAAAGTGCGGGAATAAGGAGAAAAGTGCAGGATTCACGAAGTTCGTGAATATGACGAAGAGAGCATTCTTTCGGAAGTTCGTAAATAAGACGTTATACAATAGAATCAAAATGAAAAAGAGCCAGAAGGCTCTCAATCTAAAGATATATGTAATTCGTTATGCAGGTGAAGAGTGTCCTTAAAACCTTGCAAATAAATTTCACGTTCTAGAATAGCTTGAACAGAAAGCTCAGCATCATCGTAAAGGAATAGGGTCTTCTGTATATTCTCCGGTACTCCTTCATGTAACTGCTTGAAGTAGAGATTCCGTTCGGATGAGAACTGGTTGTAGCTGGAGTTGTTTTTGATAAGCTCGCCATATAAAGATTCAATTCGAGTATGAATCAGTGAATCAAGTAAGACTTCTAAAGAATTATGCATTTTGAACACCATCCAATGTATTTGATTTTATGAATAAAAGTTCAACTTATTAAATATAATTTTAACATATCGAATAATTAAGTCAATACATGTTGAAGATGTTTTTGATAAAGAAAATATACTTTCATATAATTAAAGAAAAATTCACTTGATGTGTGAAAGGAATATCAGATGATTAGTTATAAACCTTTTCAAAAATTATTGATCGACAGGGAGATTAAGAAGCAGGATTTATTGAAAATGACAGGTATCTCGTCTGCTACAATGGCGAAACTCAATACAAACGAATATGTGTCATTAGAAGTGATTGATAAATTATGTGCGGCTTTAGGTTGTCAGCCAGGAGATTTATTGGAACATATAGCAAAACAATGACAGATTAGAATCAAGAATGAATGTTGGTTAACCGAAGAAGTGATTCCATCGTATAACATAATATTCAAGCAGCGGCTCCATTGGAGCCTTGGTCTGCGAGAAGGATTTCAGGGAAGCATTTCAGCAGACAACCCCTTCGGGGTTCATGAATACAGGAACGTTAGGTGAAATATGACTAAAAAAAACAAAAAGGAGCCAAAACAATGAGTGAATTTACTTCAGGAAGCTTATCCCTATTGAAATATAAAGAAGCAATTCTTGATTATGACCCTATGTACATGAAGGATTTAAATGACAAATGGTTTGTTTTCATAACCAAAGATACAGGAGTAAGTGAAGAAATTCCGGTAAGTCTATTTCAAATTTCGGAAAAAATCCCAGTTTTATATTTTTATAATTTTGAAGATCATTGTTGGGGATATCGTGTAGTTTACAATTCACAAGAGATAGCAAGTCTTCATATATCATATGAGTTAGTAGATACTATGATTATGAAACTTGCAGAAGAAAGATATCCAGAAGAAGATCACGTTGAATTTTTATATATCGATCCTAGAGGGGAGAAAATCAGAAATGAATTAATTGAAGAAGTTCAAAGATCTAATGAATACAATGAGAAGATTGTAAAACAGTTTACAAATTGCAATCTAGAAACATTTAGACTTTTTGAACTAGATAATGAACGAATAAAACAATTAGACAATATTTTGAATAATAATTACTATACACAACTGGAATCTAAGCATCAATTAGTAGAAGGATTTAAAGAATTATTAAACATTCAAGAGATGAGTTGGATACGAGCGGATAGAATTAATGAAGAATAGAAGGTGACAGTAGTTCTACGAAGAGTCATACACACCTAACACAGTATCTAACGCTGCGTCGCGGACGCTCCTTGGTCTGCCCGAGGATCTTCGAAGAAGCGAATCAAGCAGACAACCTGCACCACCTAGCCGCGCCGCGGCCAGTCGCTAACGCTCCTTTAAGGTGGTGAGGATTCGTAGATACAAGAACGTTAGGCGAAAGAATCAAATAGATATTACCGATTGACATTAAAAGATGAAATATAAAGAGAAAGTGGATTTATAAGGAGTGCACTTAATGAATGTTGAATCAGTTATAGGAAAAGTTATTAATACAAAATTCACATTAGAAAAGGATCATTCTAAGATAACGAACAATCTAAATTGGACTTATACTGATGTATTGTATTCTTTTCAAGGAGTATATGTGATAGGACTCAATATTTTTTATAAAGACGAATTTGTATGCTGCGGAAAACAAATTAAACCTAAAAAATATGCAAATAATCGACAGATCGCATATAGCCATAAATATATTAAAGAAAACTACCATGAGTTCGATAAATTGAATAAACTTCCAGAATTACTAAAGTTCATAGATGTATATTCTGATTTAGGTAATATCATACCAATATGGCCTGGAGGAAATAGTCACAGAGGAATGAGTCAATGTTATGATATTCCAGATATCTATTTTAATAAAAAAGAAATAAAAGAGCACGCTAGTTATTTTTATAATGACTTTCTAAGTGATAAGAACTTTTTTTTAGATGATGTCTTGAGCGGTGAATTTAGCAAATTTGAAATTGGGGATTATCTTAAATTTAGCAAAGAGGATTATATAAAATTTCTAAATCATATTGTTAGAATAATAAAGATGAGAAGTGAACAACTAAAGCAATATATATAATGATTACTTCGCCTAACAATATATTCAAGCTGCGGACATTCGTCCTGGGTCCGGCATTCGCCGGACACCCAGCATGCGCTGGGTCGTGAATACAAGAACGTTATATGACAGTGAGTAGAATAACTCTTGAGGAGTGTTTCATATGATGACAAACAATGATTATAAATTACAAGTGGAGAAGGAACTGGGGAAAGAGTTAAAAGAAATAATGTATGAGTATTGTGTTGAGAAAGATCTTATCCCAGCTGAAATCAGTAGCATACTTAATGTACCTAAAAATACCATAATCCAGTGGAGAAATCAGTTTCGATTTGGTCCACAGCAACGCGCTGCGGATTCATCAAGATTAATACGTCAAAAAGGTATTAATGATTATAAAAATGAACTTCAAAATATTGACTTTAATAGAGAATTTGATTTTAAGGAACATTCGCTAAGCGGGTTCAAAGAATTAATTGAAAGATTTCTTGAATTAGAGAAGTACCGTAGAACAATAATAAACTCAAATGCCCTGGCAGATATGTCGGTTATGATAAGAATAGAAAGTTTGAATGAGATGCTAGGTTATCTCAATGACTATGAAGAAAATCAGCTTTATAAGAGATATGAGCAAGAGATTCAAAACTTAGAAATGTATAAAGATCTTTATAGATAGTAGTTTCAATTCACCGTCGTATAACATAATATTCACGCATCGGGCATATGCCCTCGGTCCAGCAGGGGAATTTCGGGGAAGTAGAAGCAACTGGACACACTCGGCATTCGCCGAGCGTCCTGAATACAAGAACGTTATATGCAACCTGAAAGGCAGGGAAAACATAGAGGAAGAATAAATGTGTAAGCGCCGGGTGCCATTTCGGTGCTTTTTGTTTAAGGCAAAGGGAAAAAGACATTTAAGAAATAGGAGAGAAGAAAGGTTAAAACCAGAGGATCAACAAGCCCAAGATTCGATCTAGGAAACAGGAAGCACGAAGACACTTCGGGCAAGGCAAATGGAGAAGAAGTAAGGATAGAAAAGAGATTTTAAAAAAAGAACAAAAGATAGGAAAACATAGAGAAGTGCTAAAAAAGAGGTTGTGAAAAGACAGAGAGAAAGCATAAAATTAAGGAAGGAAAAGATCGAATAAGATTAAGAGAATCTGGAAAGATACAGGCAGCATATAACATAATATTCACGCATCGGGCATACGCCCTCGGTCCGGCAGGGGGATTTCAGGGAAGAAGAGGCAGCCGGACACACCTGGCATTCGCCAGGCGTCGTGAATACGGGAACGTTATATGAAATCCTAAAAAATGAGAGGAACAGAAATGACAACACAATTTAATTTTAATAAATTGAATAACATTTATGCAGAGGCTATCGCATCGGATGATAAAACATTAATCTTTGAAACCCAAGTTGGAAAAGGAAGATTCTTATTTATGATGTTTTTATCAGATGAAGACAAAGATTCAAAAGACAAATTATTTATATATCTGAGAAACACCAACCTTATAAAGCCTGTAAAGGTATATGGTAACCATAGTAAAGGTCAGTTTGAAGTATATATAAAAGATGAATTGAAAGAAGTTCTGATAAAGGAATTACAGCTAAATTCAAGTTCAGGTTCTTTTGATTTTAAGAACTTTCTTGAACAGCTTAATAGTAGCATTCCTCAAAGCATAAATCGTGACAACAAAATTACTGAATTAAGAAAAAATAGAAGCATAATAAGCGAGTTAAAAGTAGTAGATGAAGCTGATAAAACAGTGTTAAAGCACGAAGTGAAACTTCCTGAAAACAAAAAGCCTCAAGATAAAACTTTAAGAAAATTATATGTTTATACTGATGGAGCTGTTGAAGATATAGCCGAGTTAATTCAACTGCTCAAGAAATTTAATATGACTGTGGCATGGACAACAAAAGACAAAGAAAATAACACTTCAAGTGTAAAAGCATTGTTGGGTAAACTAAACAACTAAACGGACTTCATATAACATAATATTCACGCTGCGAGCATACGCCCTGGGTCCGGCATTCGCCGGCCACCCAGCCTACGCTGGGTCGTGAATACAGAAACGTTAGCTGAAATTCAAAAAAAGTATTGAAGGTGAACATCATGGAAGATGGAGTAAAGAAGAGAAATCCTGCTTGGACTAAGGACGAGTTAATTTTAGCTTTGAATCTCTATTTCAAATATAAACCTAGTGCAATAAATAAAAATCATCCTGAAGTGATAAAACTAAGTGAACAATTAAATGTACTTTCGGCCAATATACAAAAAGTTGATACTCAAAAGTTTAGAAATCCTAATGGTGTATACATGAAGTTATGTAACTTTCTAAGATATGATCTGGATTGTCAACAGTAAATCAAACAACTTTTTTAAGGGCTGCATGACGATACTGAATAGGCGTCATATAGCCTAAAGTTCCATGAATTCGATGTTTGTTAAACCAGTTGACGTAATCGTATAATTCCAGTTCCAAATGACGAAGGCTCTGGAAGTTCATCTGATGAATGAACTCTGTTTTCATGATTTTATAGGTGGCTTCGGCGACGGCGTTGTCATATGGACAGCCTTTCATGCTGAGTGAACGGCCAATATCAAACGTCTTCAAAAGCTCATCCATCTTTTGATTTTTAAACTCACTGCCACGGTCGGTATGAAACCACTGAATTTGACGTAAATCACCTTGTACCGTTGCAAAAGCGCGGGAAATCAGAGAAGCATCCTTGTTTGGACCTGCACTATGGCCAATGATCTCTCGATTGAACAAATCGACCAGCACACAAATGTAATGCCATCGGTTCTGGACCTTCACATAAGTCAGATCGCTGACGACGAAGCGTTTGGCTTCCTCCTGGACGAACTCACGATCCAGAACATTTGCCGTAACGGCTTCATTACATGCCGTTTTATGGGGCTTATATTGCGCCACGGTGTACGTGGAAACCAGTCCTTGTTCTTGCATGATTCGACCGATTCTACGTCTGGAAACAACCATGCCGCGTTCTAGAAGTTTGACTTTGAGTTTTCGAGTGCCATAGGCTCTTCGATTCTTGTGGAAAATATCCACAACGGCTTCCACTAGATCATTGTCGTTTGTCTGTTCCCTGGCTTCGTGATAGAACGTGCTTCTTGCGAGTTGCAGGACGTCACACATTGCTGATACCGAGTATTTATCCCGATTATTCTGGATGATAGCTACTTTCGTCCCATGATCAGCGCGGCTTGCTTTAAAATGTCGACCTCCATTTTAAGGCGCTCATTTTCTTTGCGTAATGCGAGAAGTTCGTTTTCTTCGGGTGAACGGTTGTCCTTCTCCTTGAAGGAGCCCGTTGTCTGAGCTTGTTTAATCCAGCGATCTAGAGCCGATGCGGTGAGGCCATATTCCTCCACCAAATCTGCTCTGGGCTTCCCATTCTCGTATAATTGCACCATTTGCTTCTTGAAATCTGCTGTAAACGTACGTCGTTGTTTCGGCATTGTAGAGATCCGCTCCTTAGGATGATAGGTTTATTCTACAAGCCCTCATTTTTATTGTCCAACTTAGTGTAGCCAATCCAGTATGCGGATTTGACTTCTATAAGTGTTATGGCGAGATTGGAAAGGGCTATATAGAATGTCATCACGATGTACCTCTTTCATATTATGGAGATCAAATTAAAGGTACCAGATTTTCTGATTTAAAACTTATATGTTCGAATTGTCATAAAATTCTTCACAGAAGAAGACCTTGGATGAAAGTCAATGAATTACGAGAGCTACTCAGGAAGAGTTGAACTTCAGCTAACATAATATCCAAGCTGCGGCTCCTAACGAAGCCTTGGTCTGCCAGATGGATTTCGAAGAGGAATTTCAGCAGACAACCCCTGCCGGGGTTCGTGAATATAACAACGTTAGCTGAAATTACTAGGTTACAAAGAGAGGTAAAAACATTGTGAAAGAACTGAATTTAAGACCAAGGCTATTAAGATGGCATTTCGATGATGAGGTTGAAACTGATAATCCAGAAGAATGGAATTGGATAGAAATCACGATGCATTTCACGGATGGTTCCAAAAGATGGAGCATTTTATATACACCAGAACGATTGCTAAATAACTTGTCTAGGCCAAACATAGATCCACCAGGTCTTCATATGCAACAGCTTATTGTAGTTAGAAGCTACGAAGTTAGTGATATTGACAGAGTGTTAAGAGTTTTCGATGAGGAAGATGAATTGATAGAAGCCTCAATGAAATATCCAGAGTGATTCGAAGAAGTCAGCAACATCATCTAACATTATATCCACGCATCGGGCATACGCCCTCGGTCCGGCATTCGCCGGACACCCCAGCATTCGCTGGGGTCGTGAATACAGGAACGTTATGTGTAATTATTGAAAAGATCATGGAGGGGAAATCTATGAAAAAGAAAGAATATAAAGATAGATTAATTGAATTACTTAATGAAGGAATTGAAGAACTAACAACAGACCAAGTAATCCACAAAACGAAATTATTGATTTTTGAATATGAGAAAAAACAAGCGTATAGTACAGAAAATAAGGGGAAACCTTGGACAGATGAAGAGTTAAGAGTAGTATTATCATTTGCACCAACCAAAGAAAACATACTGAAGTTGGCCAAAGGATTTAAACGTAGCTACGGGAGTATTGAACAAATTTTTAGATGGGCTGTAACCACTGATGAAGAGATTATAAATAAGGGAAGAGAAGATGATAGTTTTATAAAACAGATTAGAAGATTGTATAAAGAGATGGGTTGGAAGGCGTAAACTAAAATGTCAATCAATGGAGTGATAACTACACATAACATAATATTCAAGCTGCGGCTCCTGATGGAGCCTAGGTCTGCAAGAAGGATTTCGGAGAGGGATTTCAGCAGACAACCCCTTTGGGGTTCATGAATACAGGAACGTTAAGTGAAATTGGCAGGAAGATATAAGCTGAGAGATCTATAGCTTAATAAAGAAGACATTATTGTATTGAGTAGAGGAGCATCTGATGGAAAACATTATATATCTTTCGAAAACAATTTTTGATTGGGACTATTATTCACAATGGGCTACTATTTTACCAGATGATAAATGGGAACGACCTTATGAAATGTGGGAATACTCAAGAGCTTTAGTAGATAACGCAACAACAGAATTTGAATTAGGAGATGGAATTGCTAATTTAAAAAGAGCACTAAATCATAGACTACAGTTGATAGAACGTTCTTATAATCTTAGAAGTATTCATCCTTCATGGAGAAACAAAGGATACTTAGAGATTCTCGAAGATTTTGGATTAGTAAGACCATATTTGATGAAAAGCTTACTTACTATTCGAAATGACATTGAGCATAATGATGCAGAGCCACCCGAAAAAGAAAGATGTAAGGAATTTGTTGATATAGTATGGTACTTCTTAAAATCTACTGATCCACTTGTACAAGTGCTTAAATCTTCAAATGCCTATGACTTATTTGACGAAGAAGGATATGAAACTCACTATGGATTTAACTTTGAACTAGACTATAAGGATTTAAATTCGATAGAGATTTCTGGTTGGTTCTATGATGAGTTAATTTTAAATGAACCAGGGGAAGGGTTCTTTGCTGTTGAGTTTAATAGTTTGCACACCAAAAAGAACTGGGAGGGCAGCCGGTATCACAACGAGAAATTAGAGTCTGATAAGTGGCTTAATGGAAAGATATTAAATTTGGATTCAGAAACTAAAAAAATTATTGTTTCGCAAGTATTATCGGCATTTTAATAAATCTCATTATTAATAAAAAGATTCAATGACTCAAAAAATGATCAACATCACTTAACATAATATTCACGCTGCGGACATACGTCCTTGGTCCGGCAAGAGCCGGACACACTTGGCATTCGCCAAGTGTCGTGAATACAGGAACGTTAAGCGAAATTATTCTTAAGGAGAAAATCTATGAAAAGAAAAAAGAAAAAGAAGGTTAAAGATACGAAATTTTTAGAAGGACGAATTCATGAAGGTAATTTCTTAGGAGCTGTTATTGACAATGCAAACAATCAAATTCGTGTGTATTCAAATGATATGTTACAAAAGAGAATTCAAAGAGATTCTTACAGAATAGGAAAATCCTTCGACAAATTATGCAATGATGAATTGTCTCAAATGGGAGAATTATTTAGTAAAGCAACCTATTTAATTAGTAATGGTTTCTTTAGGGCGAATCAAAAAGAAGACGAAATGAAAGTAACATGTAGTAAATTATTAATGAACGCTTCTAGTACAATTCAAGCATCTGTTGAATTGCTACGAACTGGGTACACATTACAACCATGTATGCTGCTTCGATCTGTAATTGAAACTATAAGTACGATTGCTTATTTTCTAATGGAATCAGATGCTCATCAGGTTTATTTAGATGATAAACTTGATGTGAACAAGACTATTAAATATGGTAAGCAATTAATACCTAATTTGGGGTATTTGCAGGGTGTATTAAGTAATCATTTTGTACATATTAGTTCACTGCATTCTGATCTTCATGGAATTACAAAACATACAGAAATCACACAACCACTTAAAATTAACTTGAATATGATCAAGGTTTGCATATGGTGTTTATTTGTGACGAGCGAAGTTACTTTTTATGATTATTTTGATGATCATATTTATTGGACTAAAATCTCTGATTATGAATATAAGTTTGAACAAAGTGATGAAGAAAAGAAATGGATGCGTGAGTTTATCAAGGAAGAAGAATAACCTCGCCTAACATCGCATTCAACGCTGCGGGCCGGGACGAGCCCGGCCCTTGGTCTGCCAGAGGCATTTCGGGGGAGTAAATCAGGCAGACACATCCCACCGCCTAACTACCGCAAGCGGCAGCCGGTTCCTTCGGAACCTTAAGGCGCTGGGACGTCGTGAATATAGGAACGTTATGAGAAAGTCTGAATTCTTTATTAATTGAATAAAAGGGTTGAAATAATGTACAAGGACATTAAAGACTTAATTGAGTTATTGGCATCAGGGAGCACTACTGTTTTAGCTATCATCATTGCTTTTGTTGGTTTTTGGATATTTAAAGAAGTGAGAACTAGATATATAAGAGATATGGACTTTGGGGTCACCAGAATTGACCAAATTCTCAAGGCATACGGTGAAATAGAGTATAGTATAAAGAAATATTTGAAAAATAGAGCAAATGAAGACCTCCAAAATACCGTTTTAGAAAAAATCAGCTTATCGTATGCATATTTTTCAAGAGAACTGTATAAAAAAGCAGCAAAATATATGACAGACTTAAAAGAAGAGGATTTAGAGGTTTTTTTAATGGAATTAAATAAGGAAGTGGATGAACTTAACTATGAACAGAATAAGAGAATAGATATTCAGAAAAAAGAATTGATAATTTATTATTTGAACATACTGAAACACTTTGGAATCCCTATAATAGTAACTGTTATGACATTACTGATACTTTTGGTGTCAGTAATGTTAGTTTTTGCCCTGGGCGACTCTCAGATTACAGTGCGTTCTAAAGTGTGGTTAATTTCAATCTGTTGTGCAGTAAGTTTTTATTTCCTTTATTTAAATATTTTAGTGGATCTTTGGATCGAAAAAAGATTTAAAAATTCTGTAGTAAACTGGATTAGTGTAGTAGCGATGATTCTATTAGTCGGAATATCAGCTTTTTCTCCTTATTTAACTGTAATCTATACAGTAGGATTGGTATATTTTATGTTTGCAAAGCTAACAAAGATGGTTGACAGAAGTATCACATAAATTTAAAAATAACGACCTTCTCATAACATAATATTCAAACTGAGGCTCCTTCGGAGTCTTGGTCTGCAAGATGGATTTCGGAGAGGCATTTCAGCAGACAACCCCTGACGGGGTTCATGAATACAGAAACGTTATGTGAAATATATTTTTTAAGCTGAGGTGAAATTAAGTATATGGTTAGTAATTCAAGTAAAAATAAAAAGCAAATGATACCAGCATTAATCATCTTATTGATTCTGGTCTGTTTAGCTTGGCTTGTAATTAAGTGGTTCATTTCAATATTTAGTGCTGTTCCGAAAGAGGTTGCTGCACCTCTAATAGCGGCATCTGCCACAATAATTGTTTCAGTTCTATCAATAGTTATTGCAAAATACTATGAGAAGAAAAGGACTATTGAATTGGAGCATAGAAATAAAAAGATTCCTATGTACGAAGAGTTTGTAGAGTTTTTATTTAAACTCTTGATGAATGAAAAAATTGAGGGACATCCTATGACAGAACAAGAAACGATAAAGTTCATGAGTGGATTTACTCAAAAGTTGCTTGTTTGGGGTTCAGATGATGTCATAGATCAGTGGTCTAAATATAGAAGTATGTTTATAAAGGAAGAAAACGTAGATACAGCTAAAACAATGTTCCAGATGGAGGAACTACTAATTGCAATTAGAAAGGACACTGGTCATAAAATTAAGAAGTACAACAAAGGGGATATCCTAAAACTTTTTATTAATGATATTGATAAATATCTTTGAGTACAAATGTACATCACATAACATAATATTCACGCATCGGGCATACGCCCTTGGTCCGGCAGAGGTATTTCGAGGGAAGCAGAAGTAGCCGGACACACCTAGCATTCGCCAGGCGTCGTAAATACGAGAACGTTATGCGTAATTATTGCAATTAATATAATGGGGGAGAATCTCATGGATTGGTTAACATTCTTTTCAAAGATAATAGATTCAATGGCTTGGCCACTTTCTGTTGTTCTACTGATCTTTTTTCTTAGAAAACAACTCGTTGAACTTTTACCAGGGCTAAAAAACCTAAGATATAAAGATTTTGAATTAATTTTTGAGAGAAAGATTGAGGAAATTGACAACAAAATTGAGAAAGCTCAACTTCCAAATCCAGAAAGTAAGAAACCTATTAATGAAGTACCCTCAGAATATGAAGAGAAATACAAACACCTAAATGAAATTAATATTAATTCTCCAAGAGCGGCAATAATTGAATCATGGCTACTGGTTGAAGAAGAATTAAACAGACTGTCTAAGAGCTATTTTGACGATTCAATAAATAGAACACCACTAATGATAATTAAACAGCTGATGAAAAAGAATGTCGTATCAAAAGAGTTATTAGAAATTATTGACCAGTTAAGACAATTAAGAAACGAGGCAGTTCATGCACCACGCCTTAACCCAAGTGTCTATATTACAAAGGAGTATATAAATAATGTTTTTAGAGTGGTAGAGGCATTAAAGGAAATTAAATAAACATTGTAAGTTTGTCAGGAAAGTAATAACTACGCATAACAGCATATTCACGCTTCGGGCCATTCGGCCCTTGGTCCGGCAGAAGTTAGAGGTGAATTCGGAGGGGCATTTCAGCAGCAGTGAAGATTAATCAGCCGGGCACACCCGCACACCTTACCGCATCGCGGCCGTCCTTCGGGACTTAAGGTGGTAGGGCATCATGAATACAAGAACGTTATAGGAAATAGAAGCAAAGATCCGATTCAAAAATACAATTCAAAAGAAAATCTGGAAACGGATCGTTTATCTATTGAATTTCTTTTTAATTTTCTTCATCTCAGTTTCAGTAATCTGTTCACTTGTTTTTGAATCAAAAAAATCAGACTTAAATACTTCTAAATCTTGTGTATAAACGGCTAAGCGAATATAAATATTAGGATTATTGTAATCTTCCTCTTCAGGTAGCCACCCTACTGAAGACGTATTAGGTAAAACATTTCGGTTAACAAACCGGTTTTAAAATCATGAGAGTAATTCAATGATGGCTTCTACTTCCTATAACATTATATCCACGATTCGAAGCCTTGCGGCTCCTTGTTCCGCCCGAAGGGGAATGGCAGGGAAGTAGTATCAGGCGGCCACATCCGCACTGACTAACCGCATCGCGGCCACTCCCGTTGGTCGCTTAAGTGGGTGGGACGTCGTAAATACAGAAACGTTAATTGAAATTACTGCAAGATAAATAAAAGTAAGGGGAATCAACAGTGCCTTACACTAGACCAGTAATAATTGAACCATATTATGATAAGCCTGAATGGATTACCAACGAAGTTACTCGAGAAGAAATTATCTCCCTTTCTCCTCAATCAAGTGAGCAAGATGTTGAATTATTTTTGATTCTTCTATTTGGTTACAATCATATCAATATAGAACAATCATTTTGTTTGTCTTTCAATGAATTACTGCAGCAAGAAGAAGTCGCTATTTCAGGAGGTATCGCTTTCTTTGAAGACGAGAGTAAATATATATTACCAAGTTGTTGCTGTGGGTTAGAGGATTTTTCTAATGTTATTTATTCTATTTCAAATAAACAAAGCCCATGGATGGGACATGATCCTACCCCAGGTATTACATATATCGGTGATCAAGCATATGTTTGGCCAGATGATCAAGAAACACTCGATAGTAATGTTTATTTCCCTATACAATATTCATATAAAGAACTAATAGACAGTCTAGATAAAACACGAAAAGAAATACAGGGATTTATTGAGGGCCCATTATATAAATGGATTAACAAGAGAGACAAAGAGATTGCTGGCGCTATGAGAGATCGGATGAAACAATGGATTATGAAATAAGAAAGTTACGGGAGTATTTCGAAGAAGACGGGAACTCCAGTTAATATTGTATCTACGCTGCGGGCTTTGCACTTGGTTCATCAGAAGTTGTACGCGAAGAAGCTGAATCAGTGAACAATCCTGCGTGGCTAAGTCCGTTGGACCCAGTCGCGTTGCTCCCTTAAGCCTCTCGGGTTCGTAGATACAAGAACGTTATCTGAAAGATTGTCCCCAAACACATGTATGAGTAGTCCAAGCGCAACGTCCTGTTGCTCGAAGAGAGGAAAAAACCATGAAAATCGGCGAATTACTTGGTATTGGTAACACTGCAAGAGTTTATCGATGGGGAAAGACTGAAGTAATAAAGATATTTTATGATCAAAGTTCTGCGATTAATGAAGCGAAAAATGCAGAAATAATAAATAACTTAAAGTTGAGATCGCCTAATTATTCTGGACTAGTAGAATATGAAGGCAAGATAGGTATCGTTTATGAGAGAATAGATGGCCCCACGATGTTGTGGTATATCGAACCAACGGAACGGAGCATATCTTATAATGCTAATCTGATGGCAAATCTTCAGTATGAGATTCATAATGTTGAGAATAAGATTTTTCCAAATCTTAAGCCGGAAATAACTAATAAAATTAATAATTCACAAGAGATATCAAATCATGAGAAGCAAATTATTATAGATATGTTGAATTCATTACCTGATGGAAATACGATATGTCATTATGATTTTCATCCAGATAACATTATTATTTCACCCAATGGTCCAATAATTATTGATTGGTTGAATCTATTAGTAGGTAACCAAGAAGCAGATGTTACTAGAACTTCAATGATGATTCAATCACGTTCGCTGCCGCCTAATGTTCCAAGTTGGTTGATGAATAGAGAATTTCGAGAGTTATTTAATAAGGAATATTTAACCGAGTATATTAAGCTCACTGATATGAATGACGGATTTCTTGAGCGATGGATGATCCCAACTTTAGCAGCACGAATTGATGAAATGCAAGGCGAATATAGGCAAGAGATTAAAGATAAATTACAAATAAGATTAAAGAAATAGTATGAGTCGACGTCCTGTCTCTATTCGAAGAAGTGGTGCCAATTCCTCAGATAACAACGTTTTCACGCTGAGGTACTCACGTCCCTTGGTCTGCCAGATGGTTTTCGAAGAAGAGAACTTAAGCAGACAACCCTGCAAGGCTAAGTGGCGGAGCCACCCAGTCGCTACGCTTCTTTAAGCCTCTCGGATTCGCGAACACTGAAACGTGAAAGCTATTAGACTAAATAAATGATATAATACAACCAAAAACGTTTGGAGGGATTAACGTGAAGTGGCAAGAAGTACAACAAATCTTTCCGAATCAATTTGTGAAGTTCGAAATTCTTCATTCTGAAGAGAAAGATAATCAAGAATTCATAGATGATGTTGCTGTAATTGGCCCCGTGAGTGATGAAGAAGCAACAAAAGAATTATTGAATAGCAAAGATAAGACCTTGATTTATCATACTTCTAAGGATCGGGTTATTGTGAAAGTTCGGAAGAATGTTGGCTTAAGGAGATATCTATAAATGAAAATTGAATATAGAGATGGATTGTTATTTACTGAAATAACGATTCATTATAATGGGCAGAAGAAAGTAATAAATAATGTAGTTATTGATACAGGAGCAAGTCATACGTTGATTACACAAGACGAAGTAGATGATATTGGAATTCGAGTTGGCTTAGAAGATGATATTATAACAAGTTATGGAATCGGAGGTAAAGAACACGCGTTTACCAAAACGATAGAAGGGATACAGGTAGGAGAATATATCTTAAGGGATACCCCAATAGACTTTACTTCATTTAGATTTCATAATATTAACGGATTATTAGGGTTAGATATATTAATAAAGGGCAAATTCAATGTTGATCTAGAGCACTCTGAACTCCTACGTTAATGAAGCTGGCAGTTTTTAGTGGGTGTTTCAGGGAAGGATAGAACTTCACTTAACATCATATTCAAGCATCGTCTCCTGACGGAGTCTGGGTCTGCGAGATGGATTTCGGAGAGGCATTTCAGCAGACAACCCCTTCGGGGTTCGTGAATACAGAAACGTTATCAGAAAGACTATGAGGAGGGAAATAATGAAGCTATTTCATGGAGAACAAGTCTTAATTAAAGAAAACAATCTCTTACAGCCACAAATACATACTCCTCTTGGAATAATTGAATTTTCACTCACAGTCTCTGATAACTTCTATCATCCAGAACAAAGTTATAAACTCAAAAATGGTGGGTCATTATATAAATATTATTATGATTCATTTGATTGTGAGCTAGTTGTCTGTAGACCCAAGCTCAATCTCGCTTTACATCTGACAGTAGAAGAGTGTTGGGGAGCAGTATTTAGAATAAAGCCTTATACGAACACTCAGATAAGTACGTGCAGCTTTTCTGCTTCTTGGAAAGAGGGTTACAGTTGGACAGATTATGGATCTAATACTGGGGAAGATCTTGAAGCTGTCGAATACGAGAATCAGGTATACCGTTTACACTTGGGAACACAAGACGGGGATATGTTAATGGCAAGAAGAAATCAAGGAGATATGATTCCTAAATCGCTATGTTTGAACTCTGACTTTGAAAAGTACGGTTTTATCTTAAATTCTGATAAAGGCATTAAAATTCCTATGACACTAATTGATTCTAATGAGATATGCCAAGTACATTTTTTAATTGCTTGGAATAAGAATATCGAAGAGGATGTTTCAACGTGGTTGGCTGTGGACCAGTTCTCAAATGAAATATTAAAGGGAGAAGAAATTTTGTAAATATCCTCAAAATTGTCATAGTCCATCTGATAACATAGTATCACGCATCGGGCATACGCCCTCGGCCCGGCAGAAGGATTTCGGAAAAGGAGATAGCTGCAGGACACCCCAGCATTCGCTGGGGTCGTGAATACAGAACCGTTAGATGAAAGCACCCAAATAAATAAAACCGTCTAAAAAGGATGAAAAGAAAAAATGATAAAATCTATTAGTATTGATGAATGGAATGGGACCACATTCAATGAAGAAATAGTTGTGAATCCTACATGGGCAGACACTTTAAGTTTTTTAAGAAAACTCGATGGAGATAAATTTACATTAGTTTTTTTTGAGGTATCAGATACAGATTCAGATTCAGCATTAGTTGGAGGCGGACCGGAATATTTCATAGTGACTATTACAATTGATGGTAAAATATATACTCTTATGAACGATAAACAGGGAAACAGTGAGATTCTTCTGGTTGCTGGTGGTCAATTAGGCAATTATTGCGATAACATTTGTATAGAATTAATTCCCATGCTTGAAGTAATAAATTATTATTATGAAACTGGAAAACTACTCGAAACACATAAATGGAAACAAGAATAATAAATACTTTGAATGCAACTTTAAGAAATGAGTGACATCATCTAACATCGCATTCAACGCAGGGGGCCGGAACAAGCCCGATCCTTGGTCCAAAAGAGGCATTGGGAGGAGCGAATTCACCGGACATATTCCCGGCTAAGTGGCAGAGCCATCCGGCACTACGTGCCTTAAGCAGCTTGAACATCGTGAATGCGGAAACGTTATGTGAAATCAACGGAATTATTTAAGGGACAAACATTGGCGTGACCGCTTGGAGCTTTTTCTTATTCCACGAGTAAGTTACAATAAAATGAGCATGAAGTAGACGGAGCTGAGTGTCTACTTCATGTTCGCCTAAATTTTTGAAAATTAAATTACAGATGGATCAATGAATCTTTGGAGGTTTAGAATTCATCGTATCGTTAAGCTGAGTCACAAAAACACCTTCGTTCGGGCCAGGGTTATTTCGAAACATTTTCGCTTCTTCCACCAGAACTTCGTCTGTATCCGTGCCAAGTAACTTTACTGTTGCATCAATGAATGAAGCAAGTGGCATCGCACGCGGTTCATCGTTGTTGCTTTGAACCCATGGGGGCACAATTTCTATTACTTTTACCGATGTGTCTTTAAGCATGTACCTTTGGGACAGCGTATAGGTATGAAGCGCTGCTTTCGTCGCGGAGTATACAGCAGTTGTCGCTAATGGTACAAATCCAAGTATTGAAGTCGTGTTGATGACAACCGCTTCTTCTTTGGACTTCAAATGCTCGATAAATGCAGAAGTCAACCGAATGGGACCTAGCAAGTTTGTAGTGACAGTCGAAATCAAAACATCCTCATCGACCACGCCCGCCGTGTCATCGGACTGTATGATGCCGGCGTTGTTAATCAAGACATTAAAATCCGGGTATTCTTTGATTAACTGCTTGGCGGCCGCCTCTATGCTGGCAGGGTCTTGTACATTCAATTCCACTGCGGACATGCCGGGATTCGCTTTGATCGTCTCCTCCAGACGCTCTTTACGTCGACCGGAGATAATAACTTTGTTTCCAAGATTGTGGAGAGCTTCTGCTAACGCACGTCCAATTCCCGAACCGCCGCCTGTAATAAAAATCGTGTTTCCTGTAAGTTTCAATTTTTAAACCCTCCTAATTCAATGTGATTTAAATCATTCCAAAGATTGTAAAACAATAGCTTTCATGATTACAGCTCCTCTAAAATTGAACATATGTTGAATCGTCAACATAAATTTTATAAAGTAAATGTATCAGAGCGATACATGGGGTTCAATGGCTAAAACAAGCTTGGTTGTTGATTTTTCAACAGAGGGCTTCGAAGTGTTCATTTTTTCGGATGGTATAAAGGGGGAGAAGGATATGGACAGGCGTATTCAAAAATCGAGGCAAGCCATTATTGATGCTTTTATGAGGCTGATGTCAGAAAAGGAATTCGAGAGAATTGCGATCAATCAAATTGCGGAGGAAGCGAATGTCAATCGCGGAACGGTTTATTTGCATTTCGCTGACAAGTACGATCTGCGCGATCAATGCATGGAAGCTCAAATTAACGAGTTACTACGCAATTGTATGTCTGAAGATAACTTCTTTCATCTCCCTTCCAAAACCGCACTACTGCGCACGTTTGAATATTTGGAGCAGCATGCTTCATTCTACTCTATAATGCTGACGAACAAGGGAAGTACGGTTTTTCGAAACCAAATAGAGACAATGTTCCGGCAAAGTCTGTGCGAGCATCTAGATTCGATCAACCTCGATCAGGAAATGAACAGGGACATTACGGTGCAATTTTTAATTTCAGCGGCAGTGGGGGTATTGGAATGGTGGATTACCCGTTCGATTCCATACCCGGCATCGGTCATGGTTGAACAATTTTGGAATTTGCTGAACCGTGGTGTCGAGGGACACGAACGAACATCGTCCATTTGAGTCTCTAATTTAGAGGCTTTTTTGAGGCTGGCACCAAGCAGCGTCTCCAATGGAGCCTAGGTCTCGAGTTGGATTTCTGAAGAGGAATTTCAGCAGACGACCCCTTTGGGTTCATGAATACAAGAAGGTTAGACGAAACCTGTGCAAGGAAAATATAAAAAGACAATGGAGGTATGTTTGGTGCTGACATTAGAAAAAGCTAGAAAAAATGATGCACAAAAACTTGCTGAAATACAAAAGGCCAGTTTTGAGGATGAGTCAAAGCATTTTAATAATAATGAAACCGTTGGGCCAATAGGATATGACTCCATAAGTTGGCAAGAAGAGATGATGCAAAATTGCGAATATTTCAAGGTTCTCTTTAATGGAGAAATAATCGGGGGAGCTATGATATTTGTAGAATGTAATCAAGTGCATAATCTAGGAAGAATCTTTATTGATCCCAATCTTAAAAATCAAGGATTCGGAACGAAGGTGATGGAGAAAATTGAAGGTAAATTTCCAGACAGCACTGAATGGTGGCTGGATACTCCTAGCTGGAGTGTCAAGAATCATCACTTCTATTCAAAGTGTGGGTTTACTAAGGTTAGAGAAGAAGGTGACTTATACATTTTTAAAAAGACTTTATAAACTTGTTGTTGTAGCTTAATCAGAGATGGCACAATTATCGTATAACATAATATTCAAGCAGCTGCACCAACTAAGCGCATGGCGCCCAGCCTGACGGCCTTAAGTCGATAAGGATTCGTGAATGTACAAACGTTATGAGACACCAGTGCTAAGTGTTACCAAGAAGATATTCAATGAAAAGAGTGAAAGGGAGGATTTACAGTGAAGATTGATTTTGCAATTGAATCAGATTATGAGTATATCTCGTTAAGAGACAGGCACATACATAAGACACTGATAAGACCAAAAATAAAAGAAAATGAAGTTCTAATAATCAGAGAATCCAATCAAGAAATAGGTTGGATGAGATACGGATTTTTTTGGGACAACACACCATTTATGAATATGATATGGATAGATGAGGAGTATAGGGGAACAGGTATTGGTAAAAAAGTTGTCCACTATTGGGAAGAATTGATGAAACAAAAAGGATTTGAAATGGTCATGACCTCAACACAGTCAAATGAAGGAGCTCAACATTTTTATAGGAAGCTTGGATATAGAGATGCTGGATGTTTAATGCTTGAGAACGAACCTCTGGAAATAATACTGACAAAGGAGTTGAACAAAAATTAACGTTGAGTAAATCAAGGAAGGCACGGACATCTGATAACATAATATTCAAGCTGCGGCTCTTAACGGAGCCTTTGGTCTGCGGGAAGGATTTCGAAGAAGAATTTCAGCAGACAACCCCTTCGGGGTTCATGAATACAGAAGCGTTATCGGAAATCAATGCAATTCAAAGTCTATTCAAAAACTATATTAAAACAATACTATGATAGAGTAGATTGGGATCTCAATTTTAGAAAAGGTTGGTGTTTCTTGTGTCGAACAACAGACAATTTACAAGATCTCAAAATGCAGCAATTGAATACATAAATAATTGCGCAAGATCCCAAAAAAAAGGAGCTCAAGCATCACTCAAAGAAATTTTTCAGTTATCAAATATTCCTTGGAATACCTTTGAAGAAGCAGTTCATAAGCTTAGATCCTATGCAAGGGTGGCATTGCATTTTCATCCTGATCGTCCGGTTGTAGATATGAAAAGTGTGGCTCAATCATTATTTGAGCAAGGGATCTATAAAAGTCAGTTCGAGACTCTCATATCCAATGGTAGCGTATCGGCTTACCTAGGTGGTGCACGGGATCTTTGGGAGAAAAAACTATTTGGCGGAGCTTATCAGTTGGAGGGTGTAACCAACTGCGAACGGCCAAAGTACGGGGCTCTTGATTTGTTGTTGCATCCGGATGGGCCGTCTCCACGATTCGGATCTTGTTATTTTCTTTTAAAACCGAATGCTTCACGCCGCTGTACATTCACTTACGGTGGCTCTCAAGATAATCCGAAGGAAAAGGGTACATATGAGGAATTAGACGATATTTTATCTGCGCTTTTTACGGATGCTTTCTTTCGGGATTATGCTATTGGAGAAAAAGATCTTACAACTAGAAAATTGATAAAGCAGCTATTGTATAATCTGGAACGTCCGTTAAAGGATCCGTCAAAACTGCCCCCACATCGGAATCTTAACCATTTTATCGAAACTCAAGTTCATGGAGATATATTTCTTGAAGATGATGTGGAAATTTTAGTTGCTGATCCATCGTTCAAAGGAACAGATATAGGGAATTACTTAGAGCAAATCAGCATCCAATATTCCATTAAACTATTTTGGCATATGGGGTTTACAATGCGTTCAGAGGAAGTGCCATCTGATTTTAGGGGTCCAACCATGGCCTCATTAGCCGAGCGAATTGCAAGGAATGGTAACATCGACGCAAGTGTGATCGGGAATGCTGTCAACGATTTGAAACGCAATCCTGATCTTTGGTCTGAGCGGGGGAACTATGAAGAAGTGCTTCAGGAATTAAAATACATGTGGCATGTACTCGTTCGATATGGTAAATCGTTTGATGATCGGAGCAACTGATTTTAACCAGATACAGTGGTTGACTCAGTGAAGGCATTGAATTTTGATAACAAAGACTTCAGGCTGCGTGGATTCCGCCCCCTTGGTCGTCAGATGTATAATCAAGTAGCTCAGATAACACACGACCCGGCCTAAGATAGGAGCTTGCTTTTTAAGGACGGGTCACCTCGTGAATTCAACGAACGTTATATGAAATTGCTGTAAATCTATATAAAAGGATATTGGAAAGAATCTATTAAGAGAGTCTATAACATAGTCTATAACATAGGCTGATTCGATTGGTATACAAAAAATGGTATTGAACGTGTTAGAGACAAATGAGAAGGCAATAGAACTATATAAAAAGCAAGGATTTGAAATTGAAGGAGTATTAAAACATGATAAGTTGCTTGCTGATGGTAGACTATACAGCACAATTGTAATGAGTAGATTTAATAGAAAAGGAAAACTTACAAAATTATAAAGATCTTGTTGATGGATTAGTAGAAATAAGACCTACTGTCTTATCTGATTGGGTATTAGCTTCAGGTTGGCCAAAGACAGAAGAAAATCAGAAATTCAATAGATTTATTAACACCTTAACTTTAGATCAAAAACATATACTTGCCGAAATCGTTCAACAATCTAGAGATAGTGGAATACATGATGTCTTAGTTTACTTTTCAGAAGAAATGAATATGAACGGAATGAAAATAATAAAAAATGATGTTGAAATAACTAAAGAACTATTCGATACAGAAATGTATTTTGACTGGGTTTGTAGAAGAAAGGGAGATCCATGGCCTGATTCGAAGAAGTTAAGCTTTGTATAACAGCATATTAACGCATCGGAGCCTTGCGGCTACTCGGTTCACGAGGAGTGATCGGCAGGGAAGTTGAATCAGCAGACACATCCGCACCGACTAACCGCATCGCGACCGGAGGCGCAGCCTTAAGTCGGTCAGCAGACCAATTGCCATTTTCATTGAAGTCCCTGTTGCTAAGAGAAATGTTGGGCGGCAAAGTATATATCTGCACGCCACACACGGCTTCCAGAATCGCGTAACAGGTGACCTCCTGTAGCGGTTTTGAAGACTCTTGCTGGATATTATACAGTGATGACGCCCATGGACCAATTGTCAGAACGTAGAAAAAAGTCAGCTTGGAGTTCTGCAGAAAGTTGCCTCACTCAGCTCAAGTTGACTTTTGAACAGAGCAAATACACTGCCGTAAGCTAATCGCTTAGGACAGTTTATTTGTCTTTAGAATCTGTATATCCGTTGAAAACTTTTTTATTCCTCCCCGGTCGCTACCGGATTGTCCTCATAGCTGATCCAGTCGCTCCAGCTTCCCGGATATAAACACACCTTACTAAATCCAGCTTCATTCAGGGCCAGTACATTGGGACAGGCGGATACGCCAGAACCGCAATAAACAATAATTTCTGCATTCCGGTCAAGGTCGGCAAAGTGCTCTTGCAACTGTTCCGCATTTTTAAAGCTACCCTTTTCGTCCAATACCTCTTTCCAAAAGTAATTCACCGCACCTGGGATATGGCCCGCTGCCTGATCTATGGGTTCTTCCAGTCCGAGGTAGCGAGGACGTTCTCGCGAATCAATCAATGTATAAGAGCCGACGGAAAGCGTATCTTTGGATACACGTTGCACCTCTTGCATACTTGTGAGCATTTGCGGCTGTACATTCGGCGTGAACGTACTTGGAATGCGAATCGGCTGGTCTGCCGTAACGGGGAACTTCGCTTCCTTCCAAGCGCTGTAGCCTTCTTCCAGCACATATACCTGCTCATGCCCGAGATAGCGCAGGAGCCACCAGAAGCGGGAAGCCATCATACCGCCTTGGTCATCATAAGCGACGACACGCGAAGCAGCATTGATTCCGGCACGACTCAGACGTGCGGCAAGTGTATCCACATCAGGTAATGGATGGCGACCCCCATGCTCACCAAGAGGAGCGGTAAGGTCTTCTTCCAAATCGAAGTGAACCGCCCCTGGTATATGGTCTTCATTAAATTGAGTCCGTCCAGCCCCGGCTTGTCCGAGCAGGGAACGGCAGTCGGCAATGATCATGTCCGGCTCATACAATCGTGCCAGCAGCCAGCGTTTGGATACGATGGATTTCATAGAGGATTCCGCCTTCCTTTTTTTAGCAGTGAATTTAATCCATTGAGTATGGTTTATGAAAATGGGGTAAATAAGTTAAGAGCTGGCCTTCAGGGGGTGCTTAGTGTCGGGTAATTCACTTTGGTGGACGACTTGCTTTTTAAAGTCGGTTCCGTATCGAATAAAAATCCATACCCCGAACAGGATGAAAAAGCCTGCACCAAATTGTAAGGCAGAAAGCCTTTCCCCGAGCAGCACCCAGGCCAGCAGGGAAGAAATAACGGGCTCACCGAGTACCGCCATCGACACCGCGGTGGCGTTAATGTATTTGAGCAGCCAGTTAAACAGGTAATGTCCGAACAGCGTAGGCACAATCGCAAGCAGTAGGAACAGTCCCCATTCCCGTGGAGCGTATCCCGTAAAAGGAATGGCATTGACCACATTATACAGCGCAAGCGATGTGGCTGCGATGGCGAATACCCAAAAGTTATAGACAAACGCGCTCAAATGCTCGCGCAGATGCTTGCCCATCAGCATATGGATAGAGACAGCCACCATGCCCAGAAAAGATAAGGCATCTCCAAGCAAGGCTTGTCCCGAGGCGTGAAAATCCCCGGCTCCGATCGCCAGTGAGCCAACAAAGGCCAGGCCCATTCCGATGAGCATAGCGCGGTTTGTGCCTGTACGGAAAAACAAAAAAGAACCGAGCATGACAAGGATCGGCTCCAATGTCATAATAACGGTAGAGCTTGCAACAGTAGTCAGTCGCAGCGAGCCCATCCAGAGCAAGAAATGCAGCCCTAGTGCAATACCGGACCAGAGGATCAGCATCCATTGCTTGCGGGTCAGGCTGAATAGCTCGGTACGGTATTTCCAGACCAGAGGCAGCATGACAAGATTGGTCAGGTACAAACGGTACATAGCGATGACGGACACCTCGGCTTCAGACCATCTTACGAAGATCGAGGAGAACGAAATAGCGATAATACCTACAATGTACAGTAATTCAAAGGAAAATGACGGTTTGTGTGCTTGATTCATGTGGCAGCTCCATCCAGTACGGAGGAAGAATAATACGTGTATGATTCCTTCCATCGGTATCTCGAAAATTAGGTTTAACACAGCTCATTATACCGTACCTGACATCCGCGTGGAATTATGATTTTGCTAAATCCCGAGAATATAAAAAAGCGGGAGCAGGAAGAAGGATTTTAAGTATGGAGCTGCGTAGAACTTTTGCCGCACAAACTCGTCTATCATAGTGGAGGTGGATTTCATGAAAAAACGCAACACATTTTCAATCATACTGTTAACTGTAGTGGCAGTGCTGGCTCTGTCAGCCTGTGGAACAAAACCGCAAACTAATAATACCGCACCTCAAGGGGCAGACCAACCGCAGACGCAACAGCCACAAGTTAAACCGGAGCCAATCGCCGAGCCTGAGGTTAAAAAAGGAACAGGTGTATACAACGGAGCCGCTGACCCGCACACTGTTGAAATTGAAACCAATGGTGAAGCCCAGTCTTTCCAACTGGGTGACGGACTGGACACGGTGGTAGCCGGACTTGAGGAAGGCGATTCGGTCGCATTCGAATACAACGAAAAAGCAGTGGAAGGCGACGCGGTTGCCAAGCAACTGATTTTGACGAAAATTGAAAAAACAGTAACTGCAACAGACAGCACGCAAAACGGTAGCTCCGGTAAAGCAGTAGGCGGTGAACGCTCGAAAACTCAAGCTTTTGAGCTTAGCCTTGAAGGGAAAAAGGAAAAGCAAACAGCTACATTGGCAAAAGGAGAGGGATATTCACTGTATGTGTTTGACCCCATGTCCCTGTTTCCTGATCAAAACCGCGTAGCCTTGGCTGTAGATGATAACTATTACGCTGAAATTACGAAGCTGCCTTCCGATTTTAATCTGGATGAGCTTCAAAAAGAAGGCGAGAAGGATCTGGCTTCCATCGGCAAGGTGCAAAAGTTGGACAAAGCAGCCGTACCTCAAGCGCTTACTAGCAGCCGTCTGTTCTTGCAAGCGAGCGGTTCGAAGATCACACAACAATATATTGTTGTAGAAAATAAAACAGGCGGTTTCATCGTGAAAGTGAACATTCCACAAGGTGAACCCGCTGAAGGATTCGAATCCTTCATTTATACATCGCTGGAGAGCCTACAAGCGAACAAGTAACTTTTCACAACGAAGATTACGCTCTCTATAGGCAAATTGGTTTATATTCATGGCATCTATGCTGCTGATTCCCACCTTCTGATGGTGACGTTTCAGTGGCATGGATATCTAATCTGTAATTGCGAGACCTGCACTTTTGTGCTATAAAGGATGAGAGAATAAGATCATTCCGGCTTGCGAAGTCGTATGAAGCGATGAAGGAGTTGTTAGATTTACTATGTCTATCGAAATGAATACACAAGAAGTCATCAACGTGATTAAAAACAGCAAGAAAAAGACGCCTGTTAAAGTATATGTAAAAGGAGCTTTGGCTTCCGCATCATTTGGCGAGAATGTCCAAGCTTTTATTTCTGGAGACAGTGGTGTTGTATTTGGCGATTGGGCCGACATCAAGCCTGTACTGGATAGCGCAAACGCTAAAGAAGAAGACTATGTGGTGGAAAATGACCGCCGCAACTCTGCTGTTCCTATGCTCGACCTGAAGGGTATCAATGCTCGTATTGAGCCAGGCGCATATATTCGTGATATGGTTGGCATCGGTAACAACGCAGTCATTATGATGGGCGCAGTGATTAACATCGGCGTTACGATTGGTGAAGGCACGATGATTGATATGAATGCTGTACTGGGCGGTCGCGTTAAAGTAGGTAACATGTGCCACATCGGTGCAGGCGTGGTCCTTGCGGGTGTTATTGAGCCTCCATCTGCACAGCCAGTTATCGTAGAAGACGATGTATTGATCGGTGCGAACGCGGTCGTATTGGAAGGCGTGCGAATCGGTAAAGGTGCAGTCGTTGCAGCCGGAGCTGTCGTAACCGAAGATGTACCTGAATACTCCGTAGTTGCTGGTACACCTGCACGCGTGATCAAACAGGTCGACGATAAGACCAAATCGAAAACTGAAATCTTGAAAGACCTGCGCGTTCTGTAAGATTGAAAAGAAGAGTTTTTAAATGCGCAAAAGGTGAACGATTCCTTGTCAGTGGCATGATACATTGACAGCACAATTTAGGGACGAAGCACAACGGACAAGGCTCGGCGGCTGCGCCGGGCTTTTGTCCTTTTGTTCTTTTGTCTGATAAACCTGATAAGTTAGGAAAAGGAGGCGGATCAGCGGAATGAGCACGGTCGATTATCTTTCTTTTGTTCAAATACGAAGGGATTTGCATCAAATTCCCGAGCCAGGTTTTGAGGAATTTAAAACACAGCAATATCTGCTGAATTATTTGGCAACGCTCCCCCAGGAGCATCTGGACATACGTACATGGCGTACTGGCGTACTGGTGTTGATTCATGGAACGGCTCCTGCACGTCGATATGGATATCGCTGCGATATGGATGGTTTGCCAATTGTGGAAGAGACGGGCTATGATTTCCGTTCGACCCATCCCGGCTACATGCATGCTTGCGGTCATGATTTACATATGACGATTGGATTGGGGATTGTTTCTCACTTTGCAAACCACCCGATCAAGGACGATCTGGTTGTGATATTTCAACCCGCCGAGGAAGGACCGGGCGGAGCGTTGCCGATGCGGGACAGCAGCGAGCTGGCAGACTGGATGCCAGATGAAATTGTGGCACTGCATGTTGCACCGGAGTATCCGGTGGGTACGATTGCAACTCGCCCCGGCATTTTGTTTGCCAATACATCAGAGCTGTTTATTGATCTAAAGGGTACAGGCGGACATGCGGCATATCCGCACAAAGCTAATGATATGGTGGTGGCGGCCTGTCAGTTGGTTGGACAATTGCAAACGGTTGTAGCGCGTAATGTGAACCCGCTGGATTCAGCGGTCATTACGATTGGCAAGGTCAGCGGCGGTACGAAGCAGAACATTATTGCTGAAACAGCCCGTTTGGAGGGCACCATTCGCACGTTATCTGCCGATACGATGACACTGGTTAAATCACGGATTGAAGCGCTGGTGCGCGGTGTTGAAGCTGGGTTTGAATGCCATGCAGAAATTCATTATGGCTCAAATTATTTGCAAGTGTTCAATGAAGCCAAGGTGACAGAGGAATTTATGAACTGGGTCCGTGAACGGCAGGATGTACAGCTCATTGAATGTGCGGAAGCGATGACTGGAGAGGACTTCGGATATTTTCTGGAGCGGATTCCGGGGCTAATGTTCTGGCTTGGCGTTGATACGCCTTATGGTCTGCACCATGCCAAGCTGGAGCCTGCGGAGGAAGCCATTGGGGTGGCGATTCGTGTGCTGACAGACTATTTTACATGGAAATCTCAAGGTTCAATGATAGGCTCTGAATAAATATGTTTAATGTAGTGAATGAAATGGAATGAAGTCGAATGTTGAGGGAGGGTGTTATGGGAGAGCAAACCATCATCCGATTCGAACGGGTGACCAAGCAATATGACAACGATCCACCGGTGCTGGCTGATGTCAGCTTTGAGATTGAGCGTGGCAAATTCTATACGCTGCTGGGGCCCTCCGGCTGCGGTAAAACGACAATTTTGCGTATGATTGCGGGTTTTGCAGAGCCGACGGAAGGCTCGATTTATTTGAATGACAAGCTGATTAATCGTGTTCCAGCCAACGAACGGCAGGTCAATACGGTTTTTCAGGACTATGCCTTATTTCCACATCTGAATGTGTTTGAAAATGTGGCTTTCGGTCTGAGAATCAAAAAGATGAACAAAAAGGCCATTCAGGAGAAGGTTGCACAGGCATTGTCCTTTGTCAATCTGGAGGGCTACGACGAACGGGAAATTTCTGAGATGTCCGGAGGGCAACGCCAGCGTGTCGCCATTGCACGGGCCATCGTTAATGAGCCGGATGTTCTGCTGCTGGATGAGCCGCTGTCTGCACTGGATTTAAAGCTGCGGACAGAAATGCAGTACATTTTGCGTGAAATGCAGCAGCGTCTTGGGATCACCTTTATTTTCGTTACGCATGATCAAGAGGAAGCGCTGGCGATGTCGGACGAAATTTTTGTTATGAATAAAGGAAAGATCGAGCAGAGCGGTACGCCGAATGATATTTATGATGAACCGATCAATCGGTTTGTTGCTGATTTTATCGGGGAATCCAACATTGTGCCAGGACGAATGATCGCGGATTATCAGGTGGAGTTTAACGGTCGACAGTTTGAATGTGTCGATGGAGGATTGCGTCCGAACGAACCGATTGAAATTGTAATTCGACCAGAGGATTTGGAGATTACCAGTGTTACTGAAGGTAAGCTGCGTGTGAAGGTCGATACCCAACTGTTCCGCGGTGTTCACTACGAAATTAGCTGCTATGACGATTCCGGTCAGGAGTGGCTGGTGCATTCTACCAAAAAGGCGGAGCTAGGCAGTGAAATCGGCTTACATTTTGACCCGGAAGCGATCCATGTGATGCGGTTCGGGGAAACAGAGGAAGAATTTGATCGGCGTCTGGAGGCCTATGAAGAGGTGGAGCAGCATGTCCGGTAATACGAGAGCAGCGTATCTGCTGCCTTACTATTTATGGATTGTGCTGTTCGTGGCGGCCCCGGTCGTGCTTGTGTTTTACTATTCGCTATTTGATGTAGACGGTCATTTCACGTTCAGCAACTATGCACAATTTCTGACACCTGTCTATTTGAGCATGACGCTTAGCTCGTTTTGGTATGCGCTGTTGATTACAGTATGTTCGCTGTTAGTGGCTTATCCGGCGGCGTATTTGCTGACCCGAACCAAGCATAAACAACTGTGGCTGTTGCTCATTATTTTGCCGACGTGGATTAACTTACTGCTTAAAACATATGCTTTTATCGGGATTTTTGGTACTTATGGTCCGGTGAATGCTGTGTTGGGCTTGGTTGGATTGGGTGGTCAGCAATTATTGTTTACCAGCTCCAGCTTTGTGTTTGTATCGGTTTATATTTTTGTCCCGTTTATGATCTTGCCCATCTACAACGCGCTGGAAGGGTTGAACCCTTCACTGCTGGACGCCGCGCGTGATCTGGGCGCTTCCAAGTGGACGGCGTTTCGCCGGGTTATTTTCCCATTAACGCTATCTGGTGTGCGATCCGGGTGTATGGCGGTATTCATCCCGGCGCTGTCGCTATTTATGATTACCCGTCTGATTGCGGGCAACCGTGTTATTACACTGGGAACGGCGATTGAGCAGCATTTTCTGGTCACACAGGATTGGGGTATGGGCTCTACGGTTGCGGTGTTCCTGATTTTGGCGATGGCAATCATTATGCTGATTACCTCGGGTACGAAACGGAGGGTGCGGCATGGCAAATAAAAACCGATTCGGGAATATTTATTTGGTGCTTGTCTTTCTTGTGTTGTATGCACCTATTTTGTACTTGATGTATTATTCGTTCAATAGTGGCGGGACGATGCACGAATTTGAAGGGTTTACGCTCCAATACTACAAAGAGGTGTTTGCTGACACTCGCTTGATCATCATTGTCATAAATACCTTGGTCATTGCATTGCTATCGTCTGCGCTGGCCACGATTATTGGCATCATGGGAGCGTTGGCTATTCACCAGATGCAGAACCGTCGGGTCAGAAATACACTCTTGTCGCTCAACAATGTGTTGATCGTGAACCCGGATGTCATTATTGGCGCATCCTTCCTCATTTTGTTCACGATGGTCGGGATCAAGCTGGGTTTTTACTCGGTGTTGCTGTCCCATGTTGCATTTAGTGTGCCGATTGCGGTCATTATGATTTTGCCGCGACTTCAGGAAATGAGTCCATCTCTGGTGGATGCGGCCCGGGATTTGGGTGCCAGCCGGATGGATGTGCTGACCAAGGTCATTTTACCTTTTATCAAGCCGGGGATTTACGCGGGCTTCTTTATGGCGTTAACGTACTCGCTGGACGATTTTGCGGTGACCTTTTTTGTGACAGGCAGCGGCTATTCGACCTTATCGGTGGAAATTTACTCGCGTGCCCGCCAAGGGGTTTCCCTGTCCATTAATGCGCTGTCCACGCTCATTTTCCTGTTTACCGTGCTATTGGTGGTGGGTTACTACTTTATTATGCGCAAGGCCAACCGGAATGGGAAAAAGGAGCCTGCGGCGGAAATGGGGGTACCTAGATGAAGTCGCTTGTGCGCGTGTTTCTGTCGATTTTTATCATCTCGTTCGGTTTGATGGGGGTGGCGGCATGGCTCAATTCCAGTCAAGGCTATTCCGGTGGCAATACGCTGACGGTCTACAACTGGGGAGACTATATCGACCCTGATCTGCTGGAAAGGTTCCAGAAGGAGACGGGGATTACGGTCATTTATCAGACGTTTGACTCCAATGAGGCGATGCTGACGAAAATTGAGCAGGGAGGAACATCGTTTGATGTAGCGGTTCCTTCGGAGTATGCTCTGGCTAAAATGAAGCAGGAGCACCTGTTGCTCCCGCTGGATCACAGCAAGCTGTCGAATTTGAAGCATGTGGATGCTCATTTTCTGAACCTTTCGTTTGACCCGAAAAACCAATACTCTGTGCCGTATTTTTGGGGTACGGTTGGGATTGTGTTCAACCCGGAGCTAACGAAGGGCATTGATTTTCATAGCTGGGATGGTCTGTGGAATCCAAAGCTGCGTAACAACCTCCTGCTGGTCGATGGTGCGAGGGAAGTCGTGGGTATGTCACTGAACAGCCTTCACTATTCCTTGAACGACACGAATGAGGCGCATTTGCAGCAAGCTTTAGCGAAGCTAGAGAAATTAGCGCCCAATGTCAAGGCCGTTGTCGGTGACGAGATTAAAATGCTGCTGGCAAACGAGGAAGCTGCTGCTGGTGTTGTATGGTCCGGTGATGCGTCCGAAATCATGGATGAGAACGACAAGCTGGATTACATCGTGCCGGATGAAGGCTCCAACCTGTGGTTTGATAACATGGTTATCCCGAAAACGGCTACCCATGTGGACGCGGCCCATAAGTTCATCAATTTTATGATGCAGCCCGATGTAGCCGCCCAAAATGCCGAATTTGTAGGCTATTCCACACCTAACGAGGATGGAAAGAAGCTGTTGCCCGAGGATATATCCGGTGACGAGCGCTTCTATCCTCCATCTGAGATTACAGATAAGCTGGAGGTCTACAACAACCTCGGCAAGCGTATGCTGGCTCATTACAATGAATTGTTCCTGCAATTCAAAATGCATTTAAAATAAGAGAGTGGTGGGGGCGCGTGGATTCAGGCTTGAGCTTTAGAGGCCGCTGCGGGGGCGGATGGTGCTTCCCATCGCTGTTAAATTCCGATTTTTTGATTTGAAGTCTAAAGGTGAAAATCGGAATTTAAAGGCGACCGCTTATGCTTGTCCAGCACCATTCCGCCCCCTCCGCTGCGCCGTGCTTAAAGCTAGCACGAGTGAATCCCCACGCCGATGGTGGGGGAGTAGTCGGAGAACGAACAGGGCCTTGAATCACCCGTACAGGTGATTCAAGGCCCTGTTTATGTATACTCACCACGCAAAGCGGTGAGTATTGTACTTCTTTTCCCCTTACTCCACACACATGTTAGAGATTTGAGGGGACTTTAAGGCGGGCAGTAAGCGAAGCGGGCCATTTGAATCTGAAGAATCCCCCTGCAACAGCGATCGGAAGATCAAATGGACCGCGAAGCGCTTCCTCCCACCTTAACTCCCCACAATTCCTTTAACAAACATCTCTATTTTATCCAATCCCTGTTCCAGCACATCCTGTCCATAAGCATAGGACAACCGAATGTACCCTTCGCCATAGGAGGAAAAGGCATCTCCCGGCACGACAGCTACTCCATGCTCTTCCAGTAGTTTCAGGGTGAAATCCATCGAGCTTAAGCCAAAATGGGCGATGGAAGGGAATAGATAAAAGGCTCCCTCGGGCTTTTCAAGTGGAATGCCCATGTCGGTTAGCCTTCCATGTACATAGTCACGGCGCTTGCGGTATTCCTCGCGCATCGGAAGTGCATCGTCGACACCGACGGTCAAGGCTTCCAGTGCAGCATATTGGCTGATCGAGCTGGCACAGGTCACATTGTACTGATGAACCTTGACCATATGCTGTGTAATTGCAGCGGGTGCAAGCGTAAAACCAATCCGCCAGCCCGTCATGGAGTGCGATTTGGATAGGCCGTTGATGACGATGGTGCGTTCCCGCATGCCTGGAAGGGCAGCAATAGACACGTGTGACGCATCGTAAATCAGTTCGCTGTATATCTCATCTGAAATGATAAACAGATCACGGTCTCTCAACAAATCTGCGACGGCTTCCAGCTCTTCGCGGCTCATCACTCGTCCGGTTGGGTTTGAAGGATATCCGAGGATGACGGCTTTCGTCCGTTCAGTCAAATACGGCTTCAGCACCTCAGCGGTCAGCTTAAAGCCGCTGTTACGGGTGTCAGCCAGCACTGGCACGCCACCTGACAAGCGGATCAATGGCTCGTATCCGGGGTAGATGGGCACAGGCAAAATCACCTCATCACCGGGTGACAAAATGGTACGCAGGGCAATATCCAGCGCTTCGCTGGCTCCATTTGTTACGATAACCTCATCCTGTCCACGGTAATTCAGTCCGTATTTATGGGATACAAACGCTGCTGCCGCTTCCCGCAGTTCGGGTAGTCCCGGATTTGGCGTATAGGAGGTGCGTCCTTCGTTAATCGCCTGGTGGGCGGCTTCCATAATATGCGGAGGGGTAGGGAAATCCGGCTGTCCAATCGTTAAGGATAGGGTTCCGGGCAATGCGGCAACTTTATTGGCAATCTTGCGAATGCCGCTGATTTGAATGTTTTTAACCTGATCGTTAAGCAAGTGCTCCATAGCGTGTGTGCCACCTTTTTCTGTATTAGAACAAGTTTACAATAATTTGATCTGATTATGCTACGGCGGGAAGCATTCATTTTACATAATTCAGGTACTGGTTTGACTATTTTATGCTATGTTTAAACATGGAATATATATTGTAAGCGTGATCATATCTGAAATTGGGAGGAGCGCGTCTTTTGATGAAACAAGAATACATAGCAGTAACGTTACTCAAGAAATTAAAAAGATTTGGGATCGCATGGCTCAGTGTGGTACTTGTGCTGTCGGGGGGAGATCCGGGGCTACTGTCTGGTGGAAAAGCTTCAGCAGAACCTGCATCTTTAGTAGATACGGAGGTGCAATCATCACCCACGACTGTGGGGGCAAGTGTATATGCAGATGTCTATGTGCCGGGTAAGCTCCGTATCCATGATATACAGGGAGCAGCTCATCGTTCACCTTATGAGGGGCAAAAGGTAACGGATGTCGAAGGAATTGTGACGATGGTGAAGGGAAGCAGCTTCTTTATCCAGGAGGCGGACGATAAGGTGGATCAGGATGAAAAAACATCCGAGGCCATTTTAGTGTACAAGCCTAGCAGCGGTGTGCAGGTTGGGGATGAGGTATGGGTAAGCGGCTCTGTGAAGGAATATACAGAAAGAACCTACGCCAGCAAGCCGGTAGACCTGACGACCACGGAAATTGTAGCTTCTTCGGTTTCGGTGATCGCCAAGGACCGTCCACTGCCGTCTCCGATTTTGCTTGGAAAAGAGGGGCGTGTGATGCCGACATCTGTTGTGGATAATGACGGAATGACGGTGTTCGATCCGCAGGAGGATGGTTTGGACTATTTTGAAAGTCTGGAGGCCATGCGTGTTGAGTTGAGAGGTGCGCGTGTAATCGGTCCTTATGGTTATGAAATTCCGGTCAGGATTGATAACGGGACGGACACAGGCGAGGTATTGACTGAAGCAGGGGGATTGATGCTGACTGAAGCAAGTCTGAATCCGCAGCGGATTTTGATCGACGCCAAGCCCGCGGTTCCGTTGAAAACAGGAGATCGTTTTGCGGGTCCCATCACGGGAATTGTGAGCTACAGCTTTAGTAATTTCAAGCTGTTGCCTGAGCGTCTGCCGGATATTGTGTCAGGGGCTCTCCAGCCAGCCAACACACGTCTGGTGCAGGATGATCATAAGCTGACGGTCGCTTCCTTTAACGTGGAAAATTTCGATCCTGGTGACGGAAAACGGATTGATCAGCTCGGACAGGCCATCGCCGTGAATTTGAACCACCCGGATATCGTAGGGCTGTTGGAGGTTCAGGACAATAACGGCGAGAAGGATGACGGCACCACAGATGCTTCGGAAAGCTTTCGGGTGCTGATTGAGGCGATTCGTGCTTATGGAGGGCCGGAGTATGCTTTTACAGATATAGCACCTGAAAATAATAAGGATGGCGGCGCTCCCGGCGGCAATATTCGGGTCGGATTTCTCTACAATCCGCAACGTGTCACGCTGACGGATAAGTCGAAGGGAGATTCGGTTACATCGGTGACCTATGGAGAGCAGGGGCTTTCTCTCAATCCCGGTCGTATTGATCCGCTGAATGCGGCATTTGAATACTCACGCAAGCCGTTGGCCGCTGAATTTGAGTTTGACGGTCAGCAGGTGACTGTGATCGCGAACCATTTTAATTCCAAAGGGGGCGATCAGGCACCATTCGGAGGGATTCAGCCACCCGTACGAAGCAGCGAAATACAAAGGGCGAAGATCGCAACGATTGTGAATGGTTTTGTGAAGTCGGTGCTGGCTCAAAATCATCAGGCGAATATCGTCGTATTGGGAGATTTAAATGATTTTCAATTTTCCGAAACGCTCGCTTTGGTCCGGGGACAGGAATTGACGAATCTGGTAGATAAGCTGGATGAGAAGGAACGATATTCGTATATTTATGAGGGGAATTCGCAAACACTGGATCATTTGCTGGTCAGTCCGTCCATAAGTGAATCATCCGTGCTGGATATTGTTCATATCAATGCGGATTTTAGCGCGGCGGACGGGCGGGTAAGTGATCATGATCCATTGGTTGCTCAAATTGGCTTGCCACGCCAAATAGGGGAACCGCCAACAGATGACGAGAGTGGTCGGAATAAAGATGATGACGATGATCAGCAGGAGAGCAATGTCAGCAACAACATCGGGAACAATAGTAGCGGTAACGCGAGTGGAACGACGAATAACGGACAGGGTGAGACTGCGAATAGTGGGCAGAATGGTAACGGTTCGTCAGACGTTAATGTGGTGCAAGCCAAGTCCATAGTAACAGAGCAAAACGGACTGAAAAGAGCAGTCGCACAGGTACCAGCCGCTGACATACAAAATGCGATTCGGAACGGGGCGAACGGTACGCTCGTAGTCCGTGCAGGGGAGCAAGCGGATGTTAAGCTATTTGAAGTGAATCTAAATGAAGATGCTTTGGGTGCCGTCTTGAATGACCGTATTCACACCCTGCGAGTAGAAACGCCACAGGGAGGCTATGAAGTAGCAACAGGTCGTTTGTCTGTTCAAAAGCTGGCTGACACCTGGCAGGTGCCTGTAAAACAGATTTCCTTGAGCTTTACGGTTACGCCGAACGAAGGATTGGCTAAACGCACAGATATTCCAGCAGGGCGCAAGCTGGTGCGAGCTGTTGATGTTGTGGCGGAGTTACGAAGCGAAAATGGACGCAAGCAGTCGTTGGCAGGTAGCGGTAATTCCGATAAAGGGTATGAACGTTATCTTCTACGTGTTCCCGCAACGGTAGATATGGGTCAACTTGCTGTAGTGAAGGTATCCATCAACCAAGCCGGACAGTTGTCCTATCATCCGGTTCCGTTTACCGTTTCTGGTGAGGAACTGACTGTGTATGGACGTTCGGGTGGAACCTATGTTGTGCTGGATGGCGGGGAAACTAATGTAAGCAGATCGTTCAGCGATATTTCCGGTCATTGGGCGGAGCAGGACATTACACGCTTGGCTACGCGTCTGATTGTGGCAGGGGCAAATCAGTCAGCGTCCACCGCGAATGAGACTGGTGAGATGGGTTTATCGAACGTACGCTTTGAGCCGAATGGTCAGGTACAACGCTCGGAGCTGGCTATGCTGCTGGTTCGTACGCTTGGACTGGAGCATTCAGATCGCACGGTGAAGGGCTTTGACGATGTGCAGCCGGAATTGTGGTATGCGGATTCGGTGCGTACCGCAGCCGCTGCTGGACTGATCAATGGCTATGCAGACGGCAGCTTCAGACCTGATGCTCCGGTATCGAGGGAGGAGCTGGCTGTGATTGTAGAGCGAGTCCTGCGCTTCGCCGGGACTGCGGAAGATACAGCGGCAGGAAGTGTCTCAGCGTCATTATCAGATGCACAAGCCATTTCTACATGGGCAGCTCCGGCTGTCAATACACTGTCCAGCGTGGGCATTATGAAGGGAGACGGGAAAGGCCGTTTTGCTCCAACTACATCGGTGACGAGGGCAGAAGCAGCGGCTGTATTATCTCGAACTCTGGATAAGTTGAATTGGGAACAGTAGTATAATGATTGAAATGTCAGATTGATTGACTTTCTGCGGTAGTTAAGTTATCTTTTGTTGGAGAAGCAACATAAAAATTTGATTTTATAACTGATGAAGAGGTGAAACGTCATGACAGTAACAGCCAAACAAATTTTTGTGAATTTACCAGTAAAAAATCTGCAACAGTCCATTGATTTTTTCGCAGCAATCGGATTTGAATTTAACGCGCAGTTCACCGATGAGCATGCAACCTGTATGATTGTCAGTGAGCAAATATTTGTTATGTTGCTGGTTGAAGAGCGTTTTAAAGCATTCACTACAAAAGAAATTTCGGATGCAACGAAAACAACAGAAGCGATTGTTGCCTTATCGGTGGAGAGTCGAGAAAAGGTGGACGAAATTGTCCACAAGGCTCTGGAAGCCGGCGGAAAGCCTTCGAACGAACCTCAGGATCACGGCTTTATGTACGGATGGAGCTTTCAGGATATAGATGGGCATCTGTGGGAGTTCTTTTATATGGCAGAGCAGTAAGGAAATATAAAGCATTGTATAGAAACTAAAGTAACGCTATGGAAAGTAAGCGATCCTTAAAGGATGGTTTACTTTCTTTATTATTGTTATCAACAATCACCGGGAGGGATCGCAATGTCTAATGAAATTATAGTCTATCCCGTTCAAGCTCTGAACGATGCACTGACAGATACACTGACCCGGCTGTTGATCGACGTAGTGGCGGACGGCGCCTCCATAGGATTTTTACCGCCATTAGCTTATCAGGAAGCGGCAGCTTATTGGAATAGCGTCCTTCAGGATGGTGTAGTCCTGTGGATTGCGGAGAAGGACGGCGTGCCTGTTGGGACTGTGCAGCTCCATTTGGCTACAAAGGCCAACGCAACTCACCGTGCGGAAATTGCGAAGCTTATGGTGGATCCGTCCGGGCGTAGGTTTGGGATTGCGCGTCAACTGATGCAGGCTGCGGAAGAGGAGGCGCTGCGTCAGGGCAGAACGCTGCTGGTGCTGGATACACGGGTAGGCGATCCTTCCAATAAGCTATATGAATCTATCGGTTTTGTGGAAGCAGGCGAGATTCCAGGATATGCCCAATCGGCTGACGGTCACCTGCACGCTACCCGATTTTATTACAAACCACTAAATCCGTACCTGAGCCGTTGCTGAGTATTTGGCGAATAACTGTGTTATATACAGGTAATAATAGCTTGTTATACGATTTCATATGCTTTTTCCGCTTTTCGGCTGGAAAAGCAAGGGAATGGGAACGTATAATGAAATGGAGACCGTCTAAAGGGTCTCTTTATGCCAATTCGGCTGGTCCGGATTGAAGATCGTAGTATATACAGCGGAGGAATCGAAGAATATGAGGCTGGAGCATGATTTTCTAGGTACCAAGGAAGTGCCGTCAGACGCCTATTACGGTGTACAAACACTGAGGGCAAAAGAGAATTTTCCAATTACCGGCCAACGGCTGCATCCTGAGCTGATTAAAGCCATGGCGATCGTCAAAAAGGCAGCAGCAACGGTAAACATGGAGCTGACCCGCTTGCATCGTCCCAAGGCGGAGGCCATTATTCAAGCAGCTGACGAGGTGATTCAAGGACAGTTGCACGACCATTTCATCGTCGATCCGATTCAGGGCGGCGCAGGCACGTCCATTAATATGAATACAAACGAAGTGATTGCGAACCGGGCGTTGGAGCTGATCGGCAAGCAGCGTGGAGATTATCAGGAGATTAGTCCTAACAACCATGTCAACATGGCGCAATCGACAAACGACGCTTTTCCAACGGCTGTCCATCTGGCTGTTCTAAGTATGATTGACAAGCTGTTGGTCACCATGAGTGAGCTTCAGGAGGCGTTTTCCCGTAAGGCGAAAGAGTTTGACAGTGTGATTAAAATGGGCCGAACTCACTTGCAGGATGCAGTACCGATCCGGCTAGGACAGGAGTTTCAGGCTTATGCACGTGTGCTGGGCCGTGATATCGGACGTGTCCGTGCCACGAAGCTGCATTTGCTGACGGTCAATATGGGCGCAACTGCGGTAGGCACCGGCTTGAACGCAGATCGCCGTTATATTCAGCGTGTCGCGGAGGTGCTGGCGGAAGTAAGTGGTTTCCCTGTAGAGGCTGACGAAAATCTTGTCGATGCCACTCAAAACACGGATGCTTATACGGAAGTGTCTGCCGCGTTAAAAATTTGCATGATGAATATGTCCAAGGTGGCGAATGACATACGCCTGATGGCCTCAGGGCCGCGTGCTGGTCTCGGAGAGCTGAGTCTGCCCGCCCGCCAGCCGGGTTCATCTATTATGCCGGGTAAGGTAAATCCGGTAATGTGTGAGGTCATCAACCAGATTGCTTTTCAGGTCATTGGGAATGATCATACGATCTGTCTCGCTTCCGAGTCTGGTCAGCTAGAGTTGAATGTGATGGAGCCTGTGCTTGTCTACAACCTGCTGCAATCGCTGGAAATTATGAAGCAGGGCTTTCATGTCTTCCGCATTCATTGCGTGGACGGAATTGAAGCGAACGTGGAGCGGTGTCGTGAATATGTCGAAAACAGCGTAGGCATTATTACCGCGCTCAATCCCCACCTTGGATATGAGGTCGTATCACGCATCGCCCGTGAGGCGATTACAACTGGCAAATCGGTACGCGAGTTGTGTCTGTTGTATAATGTACTGACTGAGGAAGAGCTGGACATTATTTTGGACCCGTATCAAATGACTCAGCCGGGTATTGCCGGAGAGTCCCTGCTGAATCGGGAATAATATTGCGGAGTTTAGAATGTAGACAGCTTTGAGGCAAAATGAAGACAGCCCCGTCGAATCTGGCGGGGCTGTCCTTGTGTAACACGAGTGTCAGCGCGTGATAAAGTGGAATGTCTTGAAAAGGAATACACCGCTGCACGCCTATTGTAGAAAAGGGGAAGAGGAATGCTGCTGGAGCAATTATCGGCATATAAGGAATTAGGAATAGGATTCATTGTACTCCTACTGTTACTCATACTCATCATCAGAGGACTGGTACGTCGGCGCAGAAATCGGATATTACGTGATCTGGACCCGCGAAAAATCGGAATTCAGGATATAGACAGGATGGAGGATGGCTCAGAATTTGAGCTGTATCTGCAACGGTTGTTATCTGCGCTCGGCTATAAGGACATCTACAAAACGACCAGTAGCCGGGATTTTGGAGCGGATCTGGTTTTTACAGACCGTGAAGGTGTCAGAGTCGTGATTCAGGCCAAGCGTTATGCAGTACAAAATCCGGTCGGCTTGGGCGCGGTGCAGGAAATTTACACCTCCATGCGTTATTATGCGGCAGACAAGTCTGTCGTTATCACTTCCGGACGCTACACGGAATCCTGTAAAACACTTGCTGCTGTTAACGGAGTTAAGCTATTGGATCGCGGCGATCTGGTGGACATGATTGATCTGTTCAAGGCTAAACATCGTGAGGAGGTCATGGATCTCATAGAAAGTAAAACCGATGTGATGGCCTCGAAATGGAGCAAGAGCAAATGATAAATGGGAAATATCACCTCAGTATACTTCTCCCATTACAATGAATTTACAGAAAACCTTATGAAAAAAAATGCCTTTATAACCGATATAAAGATGTTGGGGATTTGCAAATTATGCTGAGGTGATATGTCATGAAGAAACGAGTTCAGTTATTAACATTGAGGTGGGTTCCCATTGTCACTATTTTTGCATTACTGCTGGGTGCATGTGGACAGCCAGCAGCACAAACCAAGGAGCAACCGATTAAGGTAGGAATTGTACTGTCAGATATTGGTCTGGGTGATCAGTCTTATAGCGACGCGGCTTTTCGGGGTTTGGTCAAGGCACGGGACGAGGGGAAAATCGTTTTTGAATATCGGGAAATTTCCAAGACCAAGACATATGATGCTGCTTTTGAACAGCTTGTTCAAGAAAAATCCGATTTGATTATCGGATTGGGGTACATGGTGAAAGAAAGTCTGGAAACCGTTGCGAAAAAATATCCGGATCGCAAATTTGTAATTGTGGATGAAAAATCGGATTTACCTAATGTGGCTTCCATTACTTTTAAAGAAGAAGAGGGCAGCTTTTTGGCAGGGGTCGTTGCAGGAATGGCGAGCCGAACCGATCAGGTGGGTTTTATCGGGGGAGTGGAGTCTCCGCTGTTGAAAAAGTTTGAGGTTGGATATCGGGCAGGGGTTCGCTCCGTTAAGCCTGATGCCAAGGTTACCGCTACGTATGCGGGAGATTTCGGCAAGGCGGAGCTGGGCTCGGAGATAGCGCGCGACATGATAGATCAGGATCGAGTTGATGTGATTTATGCGGCGGCAGGTCTTACAGGTGTGGGTGCGCTACAGGAGGCGCAAAAGCAGCAAAAGTTCGCAATCGGGGTCGACAGCGACCAGTTCTTCATTGCGGAAAAAGCAGTAGTGACCTCCATGATTAAAAATGTGGATGTCGCCATTTACACGGCAGTCAAAAGCTTTGCAGATCATCAAAGAAAATTTACGGACCAGAATATGGTGTTCGGTCTTACGGAAGAAGGCATAGGTTTGGCGCCTATTCGTATTTTGACATTGAACCCGGAGCAGCAAAAGCTGCTGGATGACTTGAAGGAACAGGTCAAGTCCGGCAGTCTTACTGTGCCCACCCAATAAATTTTCGTAAAACGGAGGATGATTCCTGATGAAACTGCAAGGTAAACTGGTGCTTAACGCGATGGTTTCCCTGATCGCATGCCTGGCTTTGGTGGCCTATATTATTTTTGAATTGATCCGTATCAACTCGCAAAGCAGTAGTCTCGTTCCAGCCATGCTGAATGTACAGCAACTCAATGCTTATTTGATTCAGTCAGGACAGGCGCTGCAAAACTACTCTTCTTCTATGACAGAGAGCAACAAAACGGATGTGCAAAATCAACTGGGTCAGGCGGAAAAAACGATTGCTTTGCTTGCGCAAGGCATGATGCAGACCGAAGCGCAGCAAAAGCGTCTGAATACCGTTGAAACGAAATTCAGCGAATTGAAGGCTGCGACGGATAAAGCGATGAGCACCGGAAGCAGCCCTGAATCCAAACGTAATGCGATGCGTGTACAGGGGATCCAGAACGATGTGTTCATGCTGGATATTCTAACAAAAGCGCGTTATGACGAATATACAGAGGAATTGACCAAGAGTATTCGTTTTACTTGGCAATTGGCCTTGGCAGGAGCTGTTCTGCTGCTGGTGGCGGTCGGGCTATATAATACATATACATCCAGGCAGCTTGCCCTCAGAACTCGCAAGTTGACGGATGCCGCGAAGCAAATTGCCGATGGGAATTTGACGGTGCAGCTCGCGCAAACGAAGGGACGTGATGAGCTAGACGAGCTCAACGAATCGTTCCGGTTCATGATCGGGAACTTGCGTAACATTGTGCTCTCTATTGACCAGTCGGGAAATCGTGTTGATCTGATGGCTCGGGATATTGACCAGCATAATGAGACCATGAAGGAAATCGTGACGCAAGTTAGCACCTCAACAGAGGAACTGGCGATTGGTAGTCAAAAAATTGCCGAGGATCTGTCGACCACCGTTGGCGTTGTGGATGAGATGCAGCAGAAGTTTGAAGCGAATTTGTTGGAGACCAAGCAGTCCTCTACATATAGCGAAGACGCATTGCGTGTCATTGAGCAAGGTACACGTGTGATGAGCGATCAGCTACGCATTGTAGCGGAAAATCGTTCAGCGATGTCCGAGGTGGAGCAGACAGTCAAGGAACTGGAGGCCAATGCAGCCGAGATTACGACGATGACCGGTTATGTATCCGAGATTGCCAGCCAGACGTCGCTGCTGTCCTTGAATGCTTCAATTGAGGCTGCGCGTGCGGGTGAGGCTGGAAAAGGTTTTGCAGTCGTAGCCAACGAAGTGAAAAAGCTGGCAAATCAGTCGGAGTCGGCTGTGAAGCAAATTTATACCGCAGTCGAGGGCATTACGCAGGCTATGAACAAGGTGAAGACCTCTGTGGCGCAAAGTCAGGAGCTATTCCGTGAGCAGGAGAAGGCAACGTCGTCCACCGGGGAATCGTTCACTGAGATAAGCGGTAAAGTACAGCAAATTGCCAGCCAAGTCAGCAAGCTGTCGACGGACATGAATGTATCTCGGGAACTGAGCGTACAGGTACAGCAAGCCATTGAGAACATCAGCGCGATTACCCAGCAATCCGCCGCAGGCAGCGAAGAAATTACCGCCTCTACCGTGGAGCAGAAGCGTTCCTTTGAGGAATCGGCTGAGAAGGTGAAAGAGCTTCGTCAGATTCGTGAGGAGATGCAACAGGAGCTGGATCGTTTTCAGGTGGAAAAAACGGGCTAAGCAACACGAATTCAACATATTTTTTGGCTATATGATAGATACAGGATAAACCCATAGAAGAAGTCTTACCCATGAAGGGAGGCTTCTTCTTTTTTATTGAAAGTGTCTAATGATTGACAATAATAGCCACCTTTTATTGCTCTTCGTAGAGTTAATAGGCAGGGAATTCCCCATCCTGTGTCAAATAGATTTAGGGAGTATATGTTAGCCTGTACGTTGTTGGCAAGGGATGCTGGAAAACGAAGTCCGGAAGGATGAATTTACGGGAATGCTGAGATTAAAGCTTCGATTGATTTTGAAAAATAAACAGACAAGGCTCATTCTGCTACTCACTCTAAGTGTATCACTCATTATTAGTGTGATCGGCTTGCTATCGTATTCGGGATATCGCAAGGGTTTGGATACCGAATTGAACACACCGAACATAGAGCTGCTGCAAATTAATCTTGATGTGACCAACAGAGCATTTCGGGAGTCCGATAATAAGGCGCTGGATGCAGCCTATTCCCCGGATGTTGAGGCATTTGCACGTTTACAAACAGATGGGAAATCACTGTCAAACAACGTTCCCGTCATCAAACGGCTACAAAAATACTTGAAAGCCCTTTCTTCGCATGAAGAGATTCATTCGGCTGAAGTTATTTCTTTGGAAAAGCATGCTCTCGTATCCAGCGAATACGGCTATGTACCCGATTGGGACCAAGCGCCGGATACGACTTGGGTTCCCTGGATTCGGGACATTCAAAAGAAGCCATTACTGATTAAGCGAAGATGGTACGGCACGAATCATGAAAATGGAACGGTAGAACTCCTTTCGCTGGCAAGACCCGTGGTAAAGGATGGGCAGGTCATCGGCGCGGTGCTGATCAATCTGGATTATGATCGCTTTTTCTCCAAGCTGTATATTCATTTATCCAACTCGCAATATGTGTACGATCTGGAGGGTGAGTTGATCTATCCCAAGTTAAAATCGTCTGTACCCCTATACGAAATGGACAAGGTTTTAAAAGAGCTGGATGTGAGCCCCTATGCTTATGTAGAGGTGGGGGGGATGGAGTACATGGCGAACCAGACCTTTTCAGATGTGACGGGCTGGCGTCTGGTATCGCTTGTTCCTATGGATAAGCTGCTGAAGCATGTCAAGCTGGCGCGCAACATGATGTTGTGGTTGGCCTTTATTTCCATACTGGCGGGTTGCTCAGCGGTTTACTATTACAATTATGCGGCGTTTCGCCCTATGAAAAGAATTAATAGCCTGTTAAATTCAGGCTACAAAGGAACGCGCCAAGGTGGATTGTATGATCTGGAGCCGGTAATTGGCAAGCTGGTTGGAGAGTTCCATCGCAAATCACTGGTGGTGGAGCGAAGTCTACCGGAGTTGCGTTCCAAATACATGGAAGATGTCATCCAGCGTAGAATGGGCATACAGGAAATGCGTATGAAATGGGAACAGTATTTTTCCGATTGGGACGGCAGCTCTTTGGCTGTGATGATCGTGTCAATCGATCGGTATTCTATTTGGGCAGCAAGCTTTCCAGAGGAGGATAAAATGCTGCTCAAATATGCGCTGAATAATATTTTGCTGGAATGGCTTGAACCTCACTGGAAGGCGGTAAGCGCGCCAGATGAGGAAAGCGGGTTCGTTGTACTACTACAGTTAAGTGAGAGCGAAGATGAAGCTATAACTGGTACTGGGGCTGATACCGATGCCGATGTCAAAGACAGCATTCTGCTCCGCAAAAGCGCAGACAGGCTGATTCAGGTTGTGGATGAGCACCTTCCCCTGACTATTTCCATAGGAATGGGTCCTGCATTCTCCGATATCCATGAGTTACGTCAGTCATTTGTAAAGGGGAAAGAAGCCCTTGGTTTGCGTTTGTATGAGGGATATGGATGTTCGCATATGAGCACGGACAGCATGGGGATGGACATGGATGTTACAGAGTATTTTAGGCCAGAAGAGCATGCTCATGTTTCATCAGCAGTGGAAAACCGGAATGGGGAAATCATTCGTGCCGTGGAGTCACAGGAAGCCGGGAAAAGTATCGAGCTGATCAGCCAATGGGGAGAAGAACTTCGTCTTCACAGGACCTCCCCGGTGCAGGTGTATCTGTCTGTTCATGAACTGATGGAGGAGCTGCTGAAATGGTGCATGACTCATGGTGTGACGCCGCCGGACAAGCTTGTTGATTACCACTGGAATCAGATTCAGACGCTTGATCTTGCAGATATCGAGAAGCAAATGTATTCGATTGTAGCTGATATCGGCGAAAAACTCTCTGGACACAGACAGTCCAAGGAGTTTGTACGTGTACAGGAGATGATCGATTACATGGAGCATCATTTGCATTTAAATATTGGGCTTCAGGAAATTGCAGATCAGGTCCATATGAGCGTGTCATCGGTGAGCAGTATGTTCAAGGAAGAGACAGGCAGCACCGTATACGATTACTTGACTGGTTTGCGAGTGAAAAAAGCGTGTGCATTACTGTGCGAAACACATCTGAAAATTGCAGAGATTGCTGATCAGGTCGGTTACCGGAATGAGAACAGCTTTATCCGTGTATTCCGGAAGCATAAACAGGTGACCCCCGGGAAATTTCGGGAAATCAGCAAATGTTCCAATAGATATGCAGATCCGCCAAAAGGTCGGTATTTTGGGGATTTGGAAGATAAATTCGAAGATTAAGCGATAGCTGTAGCCCCCGCGTTGCGGTACATTGACTTCATGTAAACGCAAATATCATGACCGAAAACGTCTGGGGGTGAAAACGGGTGCGTGACTGGCCCAGTTCATTTTTTGGAAAAGAGGAAGCGTAATGAAGAACAAGTCATGGCAAAAATATGTGCTGGTTGCGGCGGGAGTGGCTTTTCTTTCTGCCTTGAGTATCAGTGAATATGTGGATCAACACGCTTTGCGTGACCACAGTGGTGCATTTCCTGTGAAGCCCATCACGCTCGTCGTTCCTTATGCGGCGGGCGGCGGTACGGATATCACGGCAAGAGCATTGGCGAAAGCAGCCGAAAAGCATCTCGGTCAGCCGATCATCGTCGTTAACCGGACGGGTGGAGGCGGTTCGGTCGGGCTGATGGAAGGGGCTGAGGCGCAGGCGGACGGTTACACTGTAACGTATCTGGTTGCTGAGCTGACCACACTGCCACATCTGGGACTGCTGCCCCTTACCTATGAGCGCTTTAAACCGCTGGTCCAAACCAATATGGACCCTTCTGCCATCACGGTTAGAGCGGATGCGCCATGGACGACGGCCGAAGCATTTTTGGAGGACGCTCATGCTCATCCCGGCAAGCTGAAAATGGGCAATGCAGGCACGGGGAGTATCTGGCACCTTGCCGCTGCGATGCTGGAGCAAAAAAGCGGAGTCCGCTTTACCCATATCCCTTATGAGGGAGCAGGGCCAGCCGTTTCAGCGTTGATGAGCGGCTTCGTGGATGCTGTGCCGGTCAGTCCTGCGGAAGTGAAAAAGGATGTGGATCAAGGGAAGCTGCGCATACTGGCGATACAGGCAGACACCGTTTCGGAAGCGTTTCCAAATGTGCCGACGTTACAGCAGGCTACTGGGCTGCGTGTACATTTTATCGGGACTTGGAGAGGGCTGGCTGTGCCCAGGGATACGCCGGATGAGATTGCTCAAACCCTGGCGGACGCACTGATCAAGGGGACGAAAGATGAGGAATTCAGGGAAGAAATGCGTAAGCATGGATTGGGGCTACGTGTTAAGGATGCAGAAGCATTCGCACGGCAGTTGAAGGAGAGCCATGAAACTTTCGCAAGGTTGATTCCCGAATTAGGCTTGAGCCGCAAGTAACACGGCCTTGTTTTTGCACTGGCAAAAACGAAAGGGTTGAATGAAGTTATGAAAATCAAGCAAAGCATTGATAAAATTCCGGGCGGCATTATGTTGGTGCCGCTGTTTATTGGGGCGTTATTTCATACGTTTATTCCGTGGGCTGGAGACTACTTTGGATCGTTTACGAAGGGTCTAATGACGGGGACAGTGCCTATTTTGGCGGTGTGGTTTTTTTGTATGGGCGCTTCCATTGATATACGAGCTACGGGTACGGTATTGCGTAAATCAGGTACGCTCGTATTAACTAAAATCGCGGTTGCTTGGGTAGTGGCTATTATAGCATCTAAATTACTGCCTGTCGGCGGTGTGGAAAGCGGGCTGTTTGCTGGCCTTTCAGTATTGGCGCTAATTTCCTCCATGGATATGACGAACGGTGGGCTATACGCCTCCATTATGCAGCAATACGGTTCTAGGGAAGAGGCAGGGGCATTCGTGCTGATGTCCTTGGAATCTGGCCCGTTAATGACCATGCTCATTTTGGGCAGTACCGGACTGGCTGTTTTTGAGCCGCAGGCTTTTGTGGGGGCGGTATTGCCATTTCTGGTCGGGTTCATACTAGGAAATCTGGATCATGATTTTCGTAAATATTTTGGTAACGCCACGCATGCGCTTATTCCGTTTTTCGGTTTTGCACTGGGCTGTTCCATCGATTTGAGTGTGATTGTTCAAACCGGCTTGCTTGGTATTATATTGGGCATCGGCGTCATTATTATTACAGGCATTCCGCTGATCTTGGCGGACAAATATATCGGTGGTGGCAACGGTACAGCAGGACTTGCAGCCTCCAGTACGGCAGGTGCGGCGGTTGCTAATCCGGTCATTGTTGCGAATATAAAGCCAGAGTTCCTGCCCGTAGCGCAATCAGCAACTGCGTTAGTAGCCGCTTCGGTCATCGTTACCTCTATATTGGTGCCCATTTTGACGGCTTACTGGTCCAATTATGTTAAACGCAAAGGAGAATCCAAAGGGGCGGGGCCTGTGAATCCTGGCGCGAATGTGCCTAAATAAAGTTCGGGTGATCCCGGATCAGATTAGTCCAGATCATTTTCTGAGTCTCTCCATTACCCGGGAAATGCTTTTGCAGATACAAACTCATATACTCACACCACAAACTTGTCCTAAAACGCTTCCGCAAACATACATATGTAAGCAGAGGAGCGTGATGGAATTGGAAAACAAGGTGCGTCGTTACTATCAGTTAAAGCAGAAGCAAAAAGAAATCGAGGGTGAACTGACTGATTTGCGTAATGACATTACAGCTCATTGTGCGCAGCAGGGAGTGGCAGATTGGGAAATTGGCAGCTACCGGGTCAAAGTTGTGCAGCAGCACCGCAAGGAATACGATCATACCAAGCTGTACGATTCACTGCCTGATCCACAGCTATGGCGCTTGTTTTCCAAACCGGATACTTCGAAGATTACCAGTTTACTCAAGCTTAACGTCATCGCAGAGGAGCAAATCAAAGATGCTGTTTCTCTCAAAACAGTGACGCTATTGCAGGTGGAGAAAAAATAAAAAGTAGAGTAGTAATGTGAACCTATACATGTTGTAGCTGAAAAAGGCTGTTCGGTATACTCCCGGATAGCCTTTTACTGCCGCCTCGGTGTGATTTTTTATAAACCAGACCCATCCAGCCCCAAATAAAATAATGAATACCACAACAGAAAATAGAACGTTTTTGAGCCTTATCCCGTGTATCCTTCTCAGGGTAACCTTTCCTTTAATCCTTGCTTTATGATCTGTTTTACTCTATTAAAATTTGGATCTATAAGAATAATTCGCTATACTACTCAGAGAATATAAGTGAGAGTTAAGAGAGCCATACTTATCCGTACGGAGGAATTAAACTTGGAGACTGCCGTCAGTAAAGTATTTTTATATATATTTTCAATTCTCATTGCTCTAGCTTCCTGTCACGGGTTCATATTGTACTGGATGTGGCAGTTGCCGGAGCTTGAACATGAATCTTCTGATTTGAAAAATGGCTTTGCTCTATTTGCCACAGGTATCGTTTTTGCCTTCATTGCTTTTGCTGTTCACCTGATTCTGCATATTCTGATCTTTGTCCATCTACTTCATCGTAACGACCATACTATGGATATGAAGAGGTTGCTGTTCCGCAAGGAATCAAGCAACAACGCAATCCTCCGTATCTGTCTGCTGATAATCCTGTTGATTTGGATCGTTTATGCTACCATTGTACATACAATTCCGCTGTTTTCGGTCATTAGTTTTACGCTGGTTTTTATCAACTATAGTATTTGGCTGTTGCAATTTTTGACGGAGAGCAGGGAGGTTCGGTTGTAGGGGATGTATCAAGGGAACAAGAAAAGAGCTGACTCCCGTTTGTAGTGGGGCCAGCTCTAAACGGGAAGCGCCTCTTTCCTTTTTGCCAAAGCACCCTGACGATATCCTCATTCATTTCCGTTGTTGTGGTAAGCTCCCCGATCAAAGTCTCCACATAAGGCCAGCAATGCTCCAGCAATAACTGAAGGCATTCCTGATCGTCCTCCTGCTGATAGCGTCGAATATACTCCTGTAGCTCGATGTCCATATCCACGCTATATTCAGCTACTTATCGGACAAGCCTTTCCCCAGCCCTTTGAGAAAATGAATGCCAAAACCCATCGCCCGGTTTACATCCGGATCATTCATGGCCTTCATGAGATCGCGCAGGCGAGTCTTTTTGTTCTGTTTTAAATGCTCTTCGGCTTCGTTCAGGCCCGTAGTAACGCTGCCTACCAGTTTTTTTATCAGCTCAGGATCGACCTCGGATAGCATGCCGGCTGCCCCCATCAGATTGTTGATGATGTTTGTCACAGGCTTGCGCGTCGCTTGTCCTACAGCGATTTTGGCGATGCTTTCTTTGGCTTTCAGCATAGACTGAGCTGCTTCGAGAAGGCCGCTATCGTGCAGCTCACGTACAATTTCGAGCGTCTTCTGCAATGCCGCCCCGTTGTCCGCCAGATCAGCAGTAAGCTGATCCAGCGATTGTTTTTGTCGTTCTTCTTCAGTCAACACACGCTTTCGTACGATTGAAATAGGCTTAGCCATGAGTCCGACCTCCTTATTTTTGATCCACCAGATCGACGTAACCGGGACGATTCCATTTCCGCTCCACTTCAACCCCATTTTGCGGATGACGCTGTTTATAGCGCGGGTTGATACGTGGCAGCGGATTTTGACCGTCTACCTCCAAAATGTGCATCCGCACCTTGTTTTGCTTATAAGCTGGTGTGTTGGTGATTACATCGAATGCTCCGCCAGTTAACAGGTTCACGGCGCTGTCATGGCTGCTGGAGTGCATAGGTACGTAGACATCGGTTCCATGCATCCGGTCGGTGACGAGAACACGCAGCTTCACGGCACCATATGGCGATTCCAGACGAACCAGCGAGCCGTCCATGACTCCGCGTTCCTTGGCCAATTCAGGCGATACTTCCACAAATACACTTGGAAGCTTGAGCTGGATGCCCGGTGATTTGGTCGTCAGATTTCCTTCATGGAATTGTTCGAGCAGTCGGCCGTTGTTTAAGGTCAGATCGAACTCAGCCGGGTATTGTTTAGGCGGTACATATTCGAAAAGACCGAGACGTGCCTTTTTGTCCGGGAAGTTAAAGCCGTTGGTGTGTAGAAGTGGTGTGTTGCTGCCATCCGGCGATCCCCAGTGAAAGCTGTTCCAGCCTTCCAATACATCATAATTACATTGGGAGAAAAATGGAGTGAGTGACGCCATTTCCTCAAAAATTTCACTTGGATGGCTGTAATCCCAATCAAATCCCATGTGCTTGGCAAATTGGCTGAAAATCCACCAATCCGGTTTGCTGTCTCCTGCAGGTTTGAGCGCCTCATATAAACGCTGCACACGACGTTCGGTGTTCGTAAAGGTTCCGTCTTTTTCAAGCGAAGGTACGGCTGGCAAAATGACATCCGCGAATTCTGCTGTTTTGCTCAGGAATACATCCTGAACGACGAGAAAATCCAAATTCGCCAGCATTTCCTGTGTATGGTTGGAGTCCGCATCCACCCACGCCATTTCTTCTCCGGCGATATACATCGCTTTTAGCTCACCAGTTTCAATGGCCTCCAGCATTTGGATATTGTCCAGTCCGCGTTGGCCTGGAATGTGTACCCCGTAGGCCGCTTCGAACTTGGCACGAATGTCATCGTTGGTGACAGGCTGATAGCCCGGGAGAATATCTGGCATCGTGCCCATATCGGCAGCACCCTGAACATTGTTATGTCCGCGAAGCGGATATGCGCCTGCACCCGGACGCATAAAGTTTCCAGTCACCAGTAGCAGGTTGGCAATCGCAATCGAAGTGTAAGAGCCTGCGATGTTTTGCGTCACACCCATGCCCCAGCAAATGGCAGTGCCGTCGGCTTCGTGAATCATAGTCGCTACCTGAATCAGTGTCTCTTTGGAAATACCCGTTTCCTGTTCGGCAAATTCCAGGGTGAAACGCTCCAGCAATTTCAAATATTCAGGATAGAAGTTTACATGTTCTTCAATGAATTTTGCGTCATGCCAGTTTTGCTCAATGATGTATTTGGCTACAGCGGATAACCATACATAATCAGTACCTTGCTTCGGACGAATGAACAGATCTGCGCGTTCTGCCATTTCATGCTTGCGCAGGTCGACCGAGATCAACTTTTGACCGTGCAGCTTATGCGCACGTTTAATACGGGTAGCCAGCACCGGATGTCCTTCTCCCGGCGCACAGCCGACCAGCATGACCAGACCTGCTTTGGCAATGTCTTTAATCGTACCGCTGTCCCCACCGATGCCTCCCGTGTATTGCAGCCCCCATGACGCAGGAGATTGGCAATACCGTGAGCAATTATCGACGTTATTCGTTTGGAAGACCTGACGAGCCAACTTCTGCATCAAATAGTTTTCTTCATTTGTAAATTTGGACGAGGAAATAAAGCCGAGCGCTTTACCGCCATACGTTTCTTTAATAGCACCCATTTTGCTGGCCATCAGACTCAGTGCTTCTTCCCAGGTCGCTTCCACAAATTCGTCGCCTTGACGAATTAAGGGGGTAGTCAAACGCTGATCACTGTTCACAAAATCCCAGCCGAATTTCCCTTTAACACACGTCGAGATGCCGTTGACAGCCCCCTCCGAGGTAGGCTGTACCTTTAAAATTTTGCGGCCTTTGGTCCATACCTCAAAGCTGCAGCCTACGCCGCAGAATGTGCAGACGGTTTTCGTTTTTTTCGTACGGGTTTCACGCATCGCTGCTTCCGCCTCGGAAATGGCAAATATCCCGCTATAGCCTGGCTCCACTTCCTTGATCAAATCCACCATCGGATTTAATAAGTCTTTATCCATGCCACTCATGAAGCCTGCTTCTCCCAGCATGGATTTCTCCATCAAGGCATTGCATGGGCAGACGGTTACACACTGACCGCAGCTGACGCAGGAGGAATCGTTAATTGCGACTCCGTCATCCCATTTGACGCGAGGGCGTTCAGCTTCCCAGTCAAGAGACAGTGTTTCATTGACCTGTAGGTTTTGGCATACTTCTACGCATTGACCGCATGCAATACATTGATTGGGGTCATAGCGGTAAAAAGGATGGGACATATCTACTTCCGTTGGGTCGACTTTCGGTCGATACGGGTATTTTTGATGTTCAATTTCCATAAGCTCTGCTGTATTATGCAATTTACAATTACCGTTGTTGTTATCGCACACCGTGCAGTAGAGGAGATGATTTTCCAGTAGTCGGTCCATGGCCTCTGTTTGAGCTGCTTTCGCGCGGTCCGAGTGTAAATGAATATTCATGCCATCCGCAGCATGTGTCGAGCAGGAACGCACCAGCTTTCCATCTACTTCGACGATACAGGTGTCACAGGTGCGGATCGGATCAACTTCGGGAACGTAACATAGTTGGGGATGGGCGATGTTGTTTTCGTTAATTACTTCAAGAATCGTTGCGCTGTTCTTCGTTTTCAGTTCCTGTCCGTTTAATGTAATTTTGATCGTACTATCAGTCACGGTTCAGGCTCCTTTCAGATTTTAAATTTAAAAATTAGGAATAAAAAAACTCCACCATAAACACAAGTGCTCGTGTTCCAGCACTTGTGTTTATGGTGGAGTAGTGACCAAGCTCTAGGTCCTGGAGGCCAATCCGCCATTTGAATATGTATTAATAACAAACAGTACGCACCGTTTGTATATCAATAACTTCTGAATAACTTAGATATGTCATTTTCTGCATGTCATCTCGTGTAACTATAACGTAAAATTTAAGATAGTTCAACGGTACATTATTAATTTTTTTAATTGATAATGATTATCGTTTGAGAAAACGAAAAATCATTGACAAACGTTCCAGGATTGCTAACAATAGGAATGTGATCTATTTCAGAGCAATCGTAAATGGAGTGTACGTGGGAATCGCGTATATTTTATTTGTCGCAGCGCTTGTTAGTTTGATTTTTCTATATCACATGATGTGGGATTCGTAAAATCCTGATGTAGATAAATTAACCGGCATTTAGCAGATTCTTCGATATTCATAAGCGAAGAAGTTGTTGTGATGCCGGTTTTTTGGTTCAATATAAAATGAATGGAAATGTCGTTCCAATTTAGAGTGTAAAGAGTTTTATTAATGAAGACGGATTGAGGTGAACAGGATGGCGAACCGGAGCGACGATCAATGGAATCGTCCGTTACGGGACTTAAGAATATCCGTCATAGACCGATGTAATTTTCGGTGCCGATATTGTATGCCGGAAGAAATATTTGGCCATGACTATCCGTTTTTGCCAAAAGAAAAAATATTGACCTTTGAGGAAATTACGCGCCTTTCCCGTATTTTTGTCTCGCTGGGCGTTACGAAGCTGCGTATTACTGGTGGTGAGCCGTTGCTGAGGAAAAATTTATCCTTGCTTATTCATTCGTTAACACAACTCGATGGGGTTGAAGATATTGCAATGACGACAAACGGCGTATTTTTGCCTAAATATGCTGCAGCACTGCGAGAGGCGGGACTGAAGAGAGTGACGGTTAGTCTGGATTCGCTCGATGATGATCGGTTCCGCCAAATGAACGGGGGGAGAAGCAGCGTAAAGGCGGTGCTGGATGGTATTGAGGCTGCGGCTCAAGCAGGGATGCAGGTGAAAATAAATATGGTCGTGCAAAAGGGCTTTAACGATCAGGATATTGTTCCCGTGGCCGACTATTTCCAAAAGAAAAAGCATATTTTACGTTTTGTTGAGTTTATGGATGTAGGCAACACCAATGGCTGGAAATTGGATCAGGTCGTTTCCAAGCAGCAGATCATCGAAGCCATTCACGAGCATATGCCGTTAGAGCCTGTCCCACCCCAGTACAAAGGTGAGGTGGCGACACGCTACAGGTATCAGGACAGGGACGGGGAAATCGGCATTATTTCGTCTGTTACGGACGCCTTTTGCTCCACATGTACACGCGCGAGAATTTCTGCTGAAGGCTCCTTGTACACGTGCCTGTTTGCCTCTCAAGGGTACAAGCTTCGCGCGATGCTGCGTTCCGAACAGTCCGATGACGAGATTAGAGCTTACATTGAGCGTGTTTGGAGTGAACGTACCGACCGCTATTCAGAGGAACGGCTGAATCATACACAGCAAGCAACGTCTAAAATTGAAATGTCACACATCGGCGGGTGAGCCGAAGAGCCAGCCTGTCAGAAACAAGGGAGTGGAGCACATGGAAAAGCCAGCTGAGGTAAAACGTGAGATTCTACGTTATCGTGACGGTCAGATCAAGCGTTTTGAAGACACTGTGGTGACGGAGCATCCGGTGACCATCAAAATCAATCAGCAGGAATTTGCTACCATGGTTTGTACACCGGAGTATGTGGAGGATATGGCAGTAGGTTTTTTGGCCTCTGAAGGCGTCATTCAACGGTACGATGATATCGAAGATATTTGGGTTCAGGAAAAAGAAGGCTTTGTTCATATTAAAACCCGTCGAATGAATGAATTTTATCAAAACTTCCATTCCAAACGGTACATTACCTCCTGTTGCGGAAAAAGTAGACAGGGCTTTTATTTTATGAATGATGCGAAAGTGGCAAAAAGAATGAATGACACCCATGTTACGCTGTCTTTTGACGATTGCTTCCGCTTGATGAATTTAATGCAAAACTCGGCACTTACGTTTCAGGAGACCGGTGGTGTTCATAATGCAGCGCTGTGCGACAAAGACGGGATGATCCTGTCCAGAATAGATATCGGCCGACACAATGCGCTGGATAAAATCTATGGGCATTGCCTAAAACATGATATTGTATTACAAGACAAAATCATAGTATTCAGCGGACGCATTTCGTCTGAAATTTTGTTGAAGGTTGCGAAGATTGGCTGTGAAGTTGTTTTGTCCAAGTCAGCTCCCACAGAGCTTGCACTTGAGTTGGCTGAGGATCTGGGAATTACGACCGTCGGCTTTATACGCAGTCGTTCTCTGAATGTATATACGCATACCGAACGGATTGATGAACTGGTTGAATCTAAAATATAATATAAAAATCTTCAATGTACACCGTCATAGTTAACCAGCATGGAATAAAACCTTTCGGGGTATTAGTTCATGTTGGTTTTTCTTGGTACATATGTGGTGGACAGTCACTGTACTGAAAAGGAGGGCATGTTAAATGAACTATCATATTCAAGTATTTGCCGGACTTGCGGAACAGATGGGAGGGCCTATAATTACGGTGCCTACTGTGCAAGAAACGATGACCGTTGCCGCATTAAAAGACATGCTATCCGAGTGTTTCCCTGAATCAGCAGCTCAGTTGCAGGGTTCTTTTGTTGCCAGAAATCAAGCCTACGCCGCTCCTGAGGACCTCGTGAGTATACATGATGAGATTGCGATTATTCCTCCGGTTTCAGGAGGGTAAATTCTATTAATAGGATAGATGAATTCGATAGAATAGGTGCAAGGGGGCAGATCATATGCAGTACCGTATTCAACTATTCGCAGGTATGGCCGAGCAACTCGGTGATGTGATCACGGTAGAACTTTCACAGGAAGCGGTGACCATTGCAGACATTCGAAAAAGGCTGAATGAGCTGTACTCGGAAGTGACTTCACAACTGCCAGGTTCTTTTTTTACCCATCATAAAAAGCTGGCTTCTCCAGATGAACTTGTGCTTCCATCAGATGCAATTGCTCTTCATCAGTCAGCACCCGGGATGGAGACGGTCGTTTCAAAATGTGGTTTATTTTCCATTACGTACGACCCGATTGATGCCGATGAAGTAACCTCAAAGGTGCTCGACCCTTCTCATGGCGCCTCGCTGACCTTTAATGGTACGACTCGGGAATTTACGCAAGGTCAGCGAACGGTGCTACTTGAATATGAGGCGTATGTCCCGATGGCCATGAACACGATGAAGCAGATTGGTGACGAAATTGCAGAGCGCTGGCCTTCTACACGTACTGCGATTACACATCGGCTTGGCACGGTAAGAATTGGAGAGACGAGTGTGGTGATTGCTGTCTCTGCTGCACACCGCGATACTTGCTACGAAGCCAGCCGCCATGCCATTGAACGGTTAAAGCAAATCGTACCGATTTGGAAAAAGGAAGTGTGGGAGGACGGCTCAGAATGGAAGGGGCATCAGCTGGGTGGCTGGAATCCTCAAAATACCTCAAAGCTTTCGAATAAGGGCGAGGACATCTGAGCTTTTAGCTTGTCTGATCAACTTGTAGCTATCAATGGATAAGTATGGAGGCGTAAATCAACGATGTCAGAAATGGACAAAATCCAGAAAATAGAAGTTGCTGCACAAGCACATGCGCATGCGTCTCATGCCCGTTATTCTAGACAGGAATTATTCTCGAAAATTGGACCGACAGGCCAGCAAAATATCCGTAGTAAGCACGTGATGATGGTGGGGGCCGGCGCACTGGGTACTGCCAATGCTGACATGCTGGTGCGAGCGGGCATCGGACGGCTGACGTTGGTAGACCGTGATTATGTAGATTGGAGTAATTTGCAACGCCAACAGCTCTATGACGAAGCGGATGCCCGTGATCAGATCCCCAAGGCAGTGGCCGCGCAGAAGCGATTGCAGCAAATCAATTCGGACGTGGACATTCGTGCGCTAGTCCGGGACGTCTCACTGGAAGAAATCGATGATATCGCGGCAGGGGTAGACCTCATCATAGATGCCACCGATAACTTCGATACACGTCTGCTCATTAACGATTACGCGGCCAAGCACCGAATTCCCTGGATTTACGGAGCGTGTGTAGGTAGCTACGGGACAACCTTTACCATCGTGCCGGGGCAGACACCGTGCCTGCATTGCCTGCTCGGAACCGTACCGCTTGGCGGTGCGACCTGTGATACGGTCGGTGTGATTAGCCCGGCTGTACAAATGGTGGCCGCTTATCAAAGCGCCGAGGCATTGAAGCTGCTCACTGGGGACGATTCGGCTTTGCAAAATAAGCTGATTTCTTTCGATCTGTGGAACAATCAGCATCAGGCAATCCAAATCAGCGCCATGAAGAAAGCCGATTGCCCAACGTGTGGTGAGCACCCAGTGTATCCTTTTTTACAATCGGAGCATCAGGCTAAAACGGCTGTCTTGTGCGGACGAGATACGGTTCAAATCCGCCCGGCCCCGGGTGCTGTACGTGATCTGAATGAAGCGGCACGTTTGTTATCCCGTCAGGGGGGCAAGGTGGAGCATAATCCATACCTGGTATCCGTCGTTATCGGAGCGCATCGAATCGTTCTTTTTCAGGATGGACGCGTCTTAATTCATGGCACGAAGGACATCGCCGAGGCGAGATCGATTGTTCACAAATATTTGGGTTGACCCAATAGATTCGACCTGTTATGAGATGTACAATGTTTCCTTATTTTCGCTATCACATTTTCGTCATCTCATTTTGGAATTTATAGGATAGGGGAAGAACAAGATGAAAAAGAAATTTGGGTACATATTCACGTTCGTTGGATTGTTGGCATGGGTTCTGGCTGGGTGCTCGTCTCCGGCTGCTGTACAGTCGGCACAGTCCGCACCCAAGACAGAACTAGTCGTATCAGCCGCTGCGAGTCTTCAAGATAGTCTGAATACGCTCAAGGGCCAGTATGAGAAACAGCACCCTGATATCAAACTTACCTTTAACTACGCTTCATCTGGTACATTACAAAAACAAATTGAGCAAGGCGCACCCGCTGACGTATTTATTTCGGCAGGCTTGAAGCAAATGAAGGCATTAACCGATGCTTCATTGGTGGAAAAGGATAACGTACTGCTTCAAAATAAACTGGTTGTGGTTGTTCCGCAAGATAAGGCGAAAAGCACAGATAACAAAAGCATTATGCTCAATGATCTGATGGGTCCTTCTTTCCTGAAAGTGGCTGTTGGGGAGCCTACTACCGTTCCCGCCGGACAGTATTCCAAAGAATCGCTAACGAAGGCTGGACTATGGGACAAGCTGGAACCTAAGATGGTATTCGCCAAGGACGTAAGACAGGTATTGAATTATGTTGAAACAGGCAACGCCGATGCAGGGCTCGTCTATCTGACGGATGCCAAATCATCCGATAAAACGGTCATAGCACTGGAAGTGCCCGAGGAATTGCATGCACCCATCCTGTATCCTGAAGGCATTGTAAAAGCAACCAAACATAGCCAGGAAGCAGGCGAGTTTCTTGATTTTCTGCGGACAGATGAAGCTATGAGTGTGTTCAGTAAAGATGGATTTTCAGCCCCTACAGAAATGACGGGAAAATAGAATTCACAGATAAAGGAGGGGGTCCCGTTGGATTGGTCAGCTTTTCTTCCTCCGGTTATCGTATCTGTTAAAGTCGCTGTCGTCGCCAGCATCATCGTCTTTTTATTAGCTACTGTGGTAGCGCGGATGATGGCGAACTGCGCGCCGGGGAGGGGAACCAGCGTGATCGAGACCGTCCTACTTCTTCCGCTCGTATTGCCTCCCACTGTTGTCGGCTTTATTTTGCTCATCTTGCTGGGAAGGAAAAGCTGGATTGGCACTGCCTTCGAAAGCCTGTTCCAGCAGACGATTGTATTTACGTGGGGAGCCGCAGTGGTGGCGGCTGTAGTTGTTGCTTTTCCACTGGCTTACCGCACGATTAAAGCAGGCTTTGAAGCTGTAGACCCTGAGGTAGAGCAGGCTGCACGTGCGCAAGGTGCCAACGAATGGCAAGTGTTTCGCCACATTACGATGCCCCTTGCCTACCGACCTCTCATTTCAGGATACATTCTCGGATTTGCACGAGGGTTAGGGGAATTTGGCGCTACGCTGATGCTTGCAGGTAATATTCCTGAACAGACTCAAACCCTGCCTACGGCGATTTACACCGCATCCGAGGTCGGAAATATGACACTCTCTTGGAGCTGGGTAGCGGTCATCATTTTATTCTCTTTTATCATGTTGATGCTTTCAAATCGACTGGTAAAGGATTAGTCCGCTTGGAGTAAAAACATGCGCAGTCTGCCGATAGGGTAGGCTGTGTTTTATTTGTTATGAGAAAAAACTCTCACACTTCTTCATTCACTCTCCAACTCTTGGCATTAGAGGCCCTGGAGGCTCGCGGACGGTCAAGGCTGTACTCCGTTTGCAAGCGTAACAGATTTAGTGAATTTGTGGTATAATTCACAAAAAAACAAGAAAAGGGGGATGGAGGACCATGAAGAAATTAGGGAAAATTTTTCTGGTGGGTTTAGCCATGGTTTTGGGGCTTGGTCTAATGGCCGGAAATGTGCAGCCCCCCTCCGCCTCCGCGGCCGGTACAGAATATTATGTGGCCACGAGCGGCAGCGACTCCAACGCCGGAACGAGCGACGCGCCGTGGAAGACGCTGCAGCACGCGGCCGACGTGGCTCCTGCGGGCAGCACGGTTTACGTCCGGGGCGGTGTGTACAAGCAGAAACTGAAGATCACCCGCTCTGGCTCCGCTTCGCAGGGTCCCATTGTGTTCACCAACTATGGGACGGAGACCGTCACCATTGACGGCACCGGACTTTTGGTCAGCGGGAACGAAGGGCTGATCGAACTGGCCGATGTTAATCACGTTACCGTTCAGGGGTTTGAAATCCGTAATTTTACCACTGCTTCCAAGAATGCGGTGCCTGTAGGTATTTATGTCCACGGTTCGGGCGGCTTCATTAATCTGTCCAACAACAAAATCCATGACATCAAAAACACGGTCACTCCGACCGGCAAAGATCGACTGGGCCGGGACGCTCACGGTATCGCTGTTTACGGTACGAAAGCTCCGGCTTCGATTCACGACCTTACGATCAGCGGCAATGAGCTGTACAATCTCGTGCTGGGCTCCAGCGAATCGCTCGTTTTAAACGGCAACGTGGACGGCTTTGCGGTGACCGACAACCTCATTCACGATAATGACAACATCGGGATTGATCTGATCGGTTTTGAGGGAACTGCGCCGAATACTGCTTACGATCAGGCGCGAAACGGGCTGGTGAAGGGCAACCGGGTGTACAATAATTCTGTTCAAAATAACCCATCTTACAAGAGCGATGACAACTCGGCCGGCGGCATTTATGTGGATGGAGGCAAGGACAGCATTATCGAGCAGAACTACAGCTACAACAACGACATCGGCGTCGAAATTGCTTCCGAGCATGCCGGCAAAGCCACCAGCAATATTACGGTCCGCAGCAACGTGATATATAACAACCGGCTGACTGGCATTGCCATGGGCGGTTACAATGAGGAGCGCGGCTCAACGGTAAACTGCAAGATCGTGAACAATACGCTATACAAGAACGATACGTTTGACGACGGAAGCGGCCAGCTTTTGGTTCAGTACGATACGCGAAACAACGTCATCAAAAACAATATTTTCGTGGCCAGCTCCACGGATGTGCTGATCTCCAATGGATACACCAAAAATTCCGGCAATGTTGTAGATTATAATTTATATTTTGCTCCGAGCGGCAGCTCGGAAGCCAACTGGATCTGGAAAAATAAAGAGTATACAGGATTCTCCGCGTACAAATCGGGGACCGGCAATGATACGCATTCTCTGTTTGTCGATCCTAAATTCGTGAATGCCGCGAACGGCGACTTCCATTTGCAGTCTTCGTCACTGGCGATCGATGCCGGGAACACGGATCGTGCCATCATTGGAACGCTGGATATTGACGGGAAGCCCAGAGTAAAGGGAGACGCTGTGAACATCGGTGCCTACGAGTAAGCCTTATATTCAATGAAAAACAGTGCGTACCGAAACTATGCGGTGCGCACTTTTTACAATGTTCCTTGCACAGAATCAAAAAATACCGGATTTTTATATGATTTGTGAGGGCGGCCGGATAATTATTTCGATTACACTGACATCGTTTGGTTCGTTAATAATGTATGCAATCGCTCTGACGACATTGTACGGGGATATCGACTCTGATTAACATAGTTGTTGCACACCTTTGAACCACACGGATTTGATCGACAAGGTATCCGAGATGTTGGTTGTCGGATCACCGTTTACTAGTATAAGGTCAGCGAGCGCACCTTCGGTAATACGGCCGCGATCGTTAAGTCCAAAGCAACGGGCCGGTTTTGCGGTAGCCGACTGAAGCGCTTCTGTCGGAGTGAACCCTGCCTTAACCAGCAACTGCATTTCATGATGGACGCTGGCTCCATGAGCAAGGCCGCCAAGATTCGGAACAGGAACGGGAGCGACATCCGTCCCGACCAGAATATCCACACCGGCACGGTGAAGATCCATCACATTTTTAAAGCTATTCTCCATATTGCCTTGTGGGAAAGTATTGAAGCTAGAGTTCAAAATATCAATCCATTCCGGACTTAATTTCGAATAAACACGCGGATCATTCGCCAATTCTGATGCCGAATTCCCAAGAATGGATGAGTTCAATACCAAGCACGGTGTAACAAACGCGCCTGAATCTGCTATGGATTTTACCAACTCGGATGTGAATTCGGGTCTGTCCATAAACAAGTGTCCCAATCCGTCGACCCCAATATCGATGGCGGTTTGCGAAGAATGAGCCGTCAAGACGTGGGCTATGACGATTTTATCGAACTTATGGGCTTCTGCCACGGCTGCTTTTAGAATCTCGTCGCTTAAAACAGGCAGTCCAGGGGCACCCATGACCGTCCCTTCTTCAATCATGATCTTAATATAGTCGGCACCATTCTCCACTTGGGTATGCACATGTTTGATCGCTTCTTCCACAGTCGTCACTTGGGGCACTTTTTCGTGATCGTGATCGTAAGCGGCAAGCATAGCTTTCCGGTCTTCCTCCGATAACTTCTCCAATTCCTTTAATACGAACTCAGGTATTTCATCCCCATGCGGAAATAATTCATCTGGATGACCACCCGGAGCGGTGATCGCTGTGCCAGCAGAACGGACTTCAGCGACGTCATTCGCATTTTTTAACTGAATTTCGCGTCCTCTTTCCGTAAAATCGCCGTTCATTTCGAGCTCTGTCGTAACGCCGAATTTTAAAGCATCTCGTAACCCACCGATTGAAGTGTGGACATGCGCATCAATCAGGCCGGGCAATAATGTCGCATTTTCCCCATCGATGATCGTTGCATGCGTCGGAAGGTCTCCGCCTACCGAAATAATGGTTTCCCCATGGATGATAACATTTCTGGGCTCAATAACTTTTTCTCCATCGAAAATACGTACATTCGTAATCGCTGTAACTTTTTCTAACGTAGAGCTTTGAGTTACATTCTTCATGTCGTTCCTCCTTAGTGTTCAATTTGAAACACTTAGAATTCTAACTGTTAGTTTTATGACTGTCAACAAACTAAATTTTTATTTGACAAACAGTTTAGAGATTTATATAGTTTATTTACTGACAATTAGACTTCTAATAATTTGAGGAGGTACGATTATGAAAACCCAAAAGGATACGGTTTATCTGGATTTGTTTCAGATTATCGGTCTTAAGTTAAAGAAAAGAGCGGACGAGAGCATAAAAGAGTTGGGATTAAATGCTCAACAAGGAAAAATGATTAGCTATATCTACGAGAATCAAGAAAATGATTTAATTCAGAAGGATCTTGCCGATCGGTTTCATCTGCGCGGAGCCAGCATTACCAGCATACTTCAAGGTCTTGAGCAAAAAGGATTCATTGAGCGCAAAATCCCGGCCAATAATGAACGGCAAAAAAATATTTATGTTTTACCAAAAGCCATTGAATTGATTGAAGCTTTTAGTGACTCTTTCCAAAAGGTGGAGGACGAAATTGTTCAAGCCCTGACCGAAGAGGAGAAGCAAATTTTAGAGGGAATGTTAATCAAAATTAATGAACGCTTATAATTGCAGATAAAATCATGTTCCAAAAATCACTTTCGCTAGTCTCTGTTTTATATGATAGGAATCGGTTATGATGGAAATAGTAATAGGGATTTTAGTAGATTTTAGGAGAGCGGTGCGATATGAGAAGGGAAACGGGTTTTAACGAAATTATTCGAAAAGTACGTAAAGAGCTATTTGGAAAAGGCCCGGAACGCATACATACAACCTTTGTAGATAATATGGCCATCACGATGCTGTATGGAAATTTAACCCCATCCGAAAAGTTTCTGGCACAAGAGGTTGCCGGGAAAGAGATGGTGCATGCAGCCCGAACCAAAATGGTTCAAAAAATCTATCCCGTACAGTTCAACAAAGAACTGGAGGATTACATGGAGTCCCGACTGCTGCACCTCTTTTCGGATATTAAGGTGGAGGAAGATATAGCCATCTCTGTTTTTGTATTTGAGGATACGATTGTTGCAAAATAGGATGAAGGGGAGACAATCTATACGTGATTTCTTCTCCGATATTGATATTGGGACCATTGGTAGAGAATAAAGCATCCGACACAAAAGCCCAGAATAGCCACCAATGCCGCCACCAGCACCATCGCCGAGAACACATAAGCGACAATACTCCATTGGAACGTAAATCCTGCCAGAGCCACCAGCAGAAAAAAGACGGCAAGGAGCTGATTAAATCTTTGCTGTCCGCGGTCCTCCTGCACATATGAGGAAGGGCTTTTCTTTAAAAACAGCTTGGCTACCCGCATCACCGGATTGAAGTTGAAAAGCACACCGAGCAACCCCGCAACAAGTGGAATAGCTAACACCCCATACGCCCCTGTAATCCAGGTAAAGACCACAGACAGCACAATCACCCATTGATTAGCCCTGACCAACGGACGGGGAATCGAGGCTGGAGCTTGACTCATATATATCATCCTTTTCACATCGGATAAAATAATTGAGATTATTATAACGTAATGGTTGGGGAATAGATAGCTGAAAAATGGTTTGAATGATTATAACTATAGACCCATTACCAAAGTCATGGTAGAGTTTTGGTATATATTCGGTAAAGGGGTCAGTTTATGAAAAAGATATTTTTATGTTTATGCGTGGCAGGGGTCGTTCTATCGGGGTGTACTACTTCCAAGAGCGATACCACGAGTACAGAGAGTGCTACAAGTTCAAATACATCAGGAGGCTCTGCCAGTTCATCTGTGCATGAGACGATAGCGACTGAAAATAAGGGATATCAAGGTAAAATTTCATTTCGCAACGTAGGCTGGGGAATGAGTAAAGAACAAGTAAAGGCATCTGAAGATATGAAGGTTGAGGAAGAAGATCATGAGTCAGTTGGCTATTATTCCAAGATATTGGGACTGGAAAGCGGACTCATGTACTTATTTGTGGATGATCAATTGGTTCGTGCAGCTTATGTAGTGACCGAAAAACATACCAATAAAAATGAGTATATTGAGAATTATAATGACTTAAAAAAGAGCCTAACGGAGAAATACGGCAAACCTAGCAGTGATGATACCCTTTGGAAGGGAGAGTTATACAAAGATACACCAAGCCAATGGGGAATGGCTGTAGCGACAGGCGAATTGCATTATCAGGCAGTATGGGAGACAGAAGACACAGAAATTTTGCTTGATTTACATGGTGATAATTTCGAACCCGCCCTGAGTCTAGTGTATGACAGCAAGGATCTACAGCATTTGAGTGAGCAGCAAAAGGATCAGGAATTGAAAAAGAATTTATAACAGAACAAGGCAAGGGACCCGGAACATTCGCACCTCGCGCCAGACAAGGGATAAAGCGATTTTGGGGTGTGATTTCTAACATTATTGGTGAGTTGAAAAGACATTCGCGAAAAAGCGTTTACAAAGCCTTGCTGGATAAGGCTTTGTAACGCGTGCTGTTGCTCCTTATGTAGGAGCGACAGCACGTATTTCTCATACCACACATGTAGCACAGCTATGACGTTCCTCATTTTTCTTTGAAATATAAAAAAGGTTTGCCTTAGAACTTGGCAAGCCTTTTTTATGTTGGTTATAAAATGTTGATAAACTCATGATGAACTAACATTTTTATAGATGTGGAACTGTTCGGACTACCGCCCTAAAAAGCTGAACACCAAAAAAGAAGCCCGTTTTAACACAGACCCCTTTAATGTATTCCCACGCTAACATACACAAATCACGCTATTCTGTTTCTTCAAACTGCATTAACACGGAAATGTCCTTGATCTCCAGAGCATGGGCGATCTTTTCAAGCATAAGCAAGTTCACTTCTTGTCGGTCATCACTACTTAGTTTGGATATCCTTGCTTGTGAAACACCGGATAGTTCTTCTAATTGTTTTTGAGTGATACCTTTTTCTTTGAGAATTTCCTTTAGCTTGATTCTGATTTTTAACATTTGGATTTCCTCCATATATCGTTGACAAAATATGACCATAGGGTTATATTTATTTTATGACCTTAAGGGCATATTTGAGGCTGGCATACTACAACCCAAAGGGATGCAACGAACATACCCTTAGCTTTGCTATTGCTATTTTACCAGAATTTCAATGGAGGATGATACCTATGACTGAAAAACTGAAAGCGAATGTGCAAGCGATCAAGGACATTGTACGCATGAATCAGGTGTGGGAGCAGGAAAAGGGAGAGCAAGGAGCGGCAGAACTACACTATTATCATATTGTAGATGCACTTCAACGAAAATGGCAAACCATCGGTGTCGATGTTTCGGACGCGATTGAGGTTTTTGAAAGCGGGTATAACGATGCATGGACACGGATTATTGAGCCAGCTCCTTGGAACCCCAATTTAACCACTAATGATTTAATTCACCTGCTCAAAATCAGTCCCGAAGCTGTGCAGATTCGTCATGCTATGCAAATCATACTGAATACAGTTGAAAGACGCAATGCGTTCATCCGTCGTATTTTTAATGTGAATGATCAGGCAATCCAGCATCTGCTCTATCTAATGAAAGACGAATACCTGCGTTATGAGCAACTCCCAGATGAAACCTTTATGGCGATGTATGCTATGAATCCGGTCGAAGCCTTATCTGTATATTTTCTGGAATCCGTAGATGTGCATATGTACTGGGAATGGTGTGATGCTGGCGGTACAGGCGAACAGGCCATGCAGTATAAGCAGGATGATCCTTTTATGACGCTGATTCAAGCGATTGAAAGAGTAGAAGAGGAAATGTATGCCCGTACATAACAATCCATAGGTATAGATGCTACACTGACGACAAAATGGCTTGGGTGGGCAGTTGGCTAGTCTCCTGTAAAGGATGTGAGGGCTGTGGAGGTTAAAGATGCTTTGACATTAATGATGATGTTGGGTACGCTGCTGGTTGCGTTGATCGGATTAATTGTCACCATCGTAATCGCATTGAACCAACACAACAGAAAGTAGACGGCCCACTTATAGCGAATTTCAAACCCGTTTGTTACAATTCAATAAAATGGATATAGACCATACATCATAGAGGAGGACATATATATATAAGATGGATATTCAACAAAAATGGATGTGGCTCACAGTCCTATGAAGCCATTTGTCCTTGGTGTATTGCAGATGGCGGTGCGGCTGAGAAATGGAATGGAAGCTTCCATGATGCTGCGTGTTGCGCACATTTAGAAGGCGAGAAGCGCAATGAGTTACGTATCGAACGCTAGGATATCAAGCCTGGCAAAGTACAGCATGGTTTTTGGAAAACAACTGAAAGATAAGCTGTTTGTGGAAGAAGGGGTAAACTGGAACGATCTTCCGATTTGGCAAAAGCGCGGGGTATGTATTACCAAGCAACAGTAACGCAAAGGTGGGGCAATCAGAAACAAACTACATCAACCAATACGTCTACTTGGACAAGGATGTGTGAGAGTTGGAATGTGTCATTTTTATAGGAATTCAGGCTTCTGGAAAATCGACATTTTATAAAGAGTATTTCTTTAAAACACATATGAGAATAAATTTAGACATGCTTAAAACACGGAACAGGGAAAATATTTATCTTCAAGCCTCCATCGAAACGATGCAGCGCTTTGTTGTGGACAATACGAATCCGACGGCCGAGGAACGGAAAAAATATATAGCTGTTTCAAAAAATAAGGGATTTAAAATTATAGGCTACTATTTTGAACCTGATTTTGCAAAATCTATTAAGCGTAATGAGGAACGGACAGGTAAAGAGCATATTCCTGAGATCGGTATTAAAAGCGTAATGAGTAAGCTTGAAGTACCGAGCTACGAAGAAGGTTTTGATGAGCTGTACAGCGTTACATCCTGTGAAGGAACGTTTCGGGTTGAAAAGCTGTCGGAGAATCACACAATATAGGGGGAGTTATGCTTGAACATACCTGAGCGATTTATCAAACGTTTTCCAGCATATGAGGACGTATTTGTTGGCAATCTTGAACATTATCAGAAGCATTTTTTGCCGATTTGCTCGATTAATCTTCAATTTTTGTTCCCGGAGCAGGATGAGTGGTTGCATTTTGTTTCTGTAAAAGAAATTCACGAGGGCAGTGTAGGTGAGGATACCCAGTCATTTCACACCACATTCACGAAGGAAGATATGCTGGGGTTCGATGTGATGGATGGTAAATACAAATTCGAAGCGGATTGGGATTATTTTATCCTTCATCAGAAAGAGCAGTTGGAAGCTGCCTATGAAACGCTGAAATCCACCGGGGATAAAGCGTATCTACGAATGAAAAGGGAAGTCATGTCCCTGGATGAAGTAGAGCATGCGTACATTGCTAATGAACAAGACTATCTATCTCGCAAAGCGTTTTTTCTGAAAAATAACAACATTTATCCGTATTCCTCCTTTGGGGATGCCAAAGAGTCCGTAGAAGAACTTACCCGCGATTTTGAGGAAAAGCAATCCAACGGCTGGGGACTGAGTTGGCCTGAGGTCAACGGTATTTTGGATGATGTCGCTTTTCAATCTGATGAGGCTCAAAGCTATATAAAGGAATATGACGAATCTCTGGAAGAGATGCTCCAGTTCGAGCATACGAATCTGCTACATGTGCCTAAACGCGCCAATGGTGAGACTTTTACCTATCTCGGTTCCTTTACCGGATATTATTTTCAAGCGTTTGGGGCGGATTCGGTTTATTTATTTTATGATAAAGAATTAAGTAAAGCGGTAATTTGCTTCGAATATTCGTAAGGGTCAATGAAAAAAAAACTCCCTAGAAGGGAGTTTAAGAATTTATTTCTTATTCATCTCCACATCATGCTTTTTGGCAAGTGTGTTGACCTGTTCGCCAAAATCTCGGAATAGCTTTCTACCCTCGCTGAGTTTGGCGTTACTTTCATTGACTAAGCCCATATCCTGTTTTTCCAACGCATCAACCATCATAATGAAGGCTTCCTTTTGAGTACTAGCGGCCTTGATGTAGGTTTCGTGGACGGCTCTTACCTCAGGAGTTTCCGTCTTTACAGCTTCTAATTTATCAACGAATTTGGTATATTCGGGGATAATGTTGTCTTTTAAAGTATTATATAGCGTTAGATCATCTGTGTATTTATCTCCGGTCACGGATTCATACTTATCAGTTACTGCTTTTTCATCTTGTGCTAAGGGAAGCATTCCATCATTCACATAGGTAATTAAATCTTTTTTTACCGGATCGGTAGAGCAGGCTGCCAAAATGGAAAAGCAACATAATACCAACATAAATACGCTAAGTTTTTTCATCTGTATTCCCCTTTTTATGTATGTTATGGGTAATTCGATGTGCCTTGTAGTCAAAAAGAACTATCCATATCATTTTATTATATCGTATAAATAAGAGAATGGTAGGGTTTTTATGGTAAAATAGTGTCGAAACTAAGTTGATTGATCTGTTCATTAAAAATAGGTAACCATATAGAAGCCGATTCGGTGCGAACCCCAAGCGCACATGAAAATCCCGGGTCCTTCGCACCTCGAAACTTGTCGAAAAGTGTTGGATTGGTTATCTATCCGTAAAAGTCAATAGTTGATCCAAGCTTATTGGGCATCAGTTTTTACGGTAATGTGTGGAATTGATATCGTTAGGGTATGAATTACTGCATTTTCGCTGTCGCACTCTATATGAGTGCGTGGATTGAAATTTTAGGTCCAGCGGTGGAATATCCCTCTGGGGACAGTCGCACTCTATATGAGTGCGTGGATTGAAATAAAAATAACTATGCCAGCTTGGACAACATCATAGTCGCACTCTATATGAGTGCGTGGATTGAAATATGCAACTAAGGGAGTACGATGGTTCAACGCTTTCAGTCGCACTCTATATGAGTGCGTGGATTGAAATTCTTCCCTCTACGACAACATCCGACAGATTTGTTCGTCGCACTCTATATGAGTGCGTGGATTGAAATTCGGTATCTCGGTTGTAATAGTCGTCCCGGTACAAGTCGCACTCTATATGAGTGCGTGGATTGAAATCTTTTTTCTTTGTCTTCTTACGGCTGGCGTTGTGTAGTCGCACTCTATATGAGTGCGTGGATTGAAATCGCTAGGCACGATTAACGATACGACACGGGTGACATTGTCGCACTCTATATGAGTGCGTGGATTGAAATCAATACTACTGTGATTACAACGTCTCAGGATGTGAGTGTCGCACTCTATATGAGTGCGTGGATTGAAATGTCCGACTCGTAATATAATCTTTCAAGCTCATCCATGGTCGCACTCTATATGAGTGCGTGGATTGAAATCATGTGTTTAGAGGCAATACTCATTTGCCCTTTATGTCGCACTCTATATGAGTGCGTGGATTGAAATATCTTCAAATTTTGCAATATTTATTTTATTCAAGTCGCACTCTATATGAGTGCGTGGATTGAAATCATCTTAGAGATGCATATCCAGCGTCTTTTACATACGTCGCACTCTATATGAGTGCGTGGATTGAAATATGAGGGTATCCGCGGCCTTGACCGACTCGTTGGTCGCACTCTATATGAGTGCGTGGATTGAAATTGAGTCAGTTCCCGATGTTTGATAATCTCGAGAGAGTCGCACTCTATATGAGTGCGTGGATTGAAATCATTCGTTCAGTGTGGTGCGCGGTATATGGAGCTGATCGTCGCACTCTATATGAGTGCGTGGATTGAAATGCGAACACGTCCTACGCTCTAAATTTGATTGGTCTACGTCGCACTCTATATGAGTGCGAGATTGAAGCACAGTGCTCAAAATAACTTTTTACGTGTTTTGCGAAAGGTACATTATGTGCGCTCAAGTTTTTTAGCTTGAAACTCAAAGAAGGCTCCCTCTTAATTAGGGGAGTCTTTTTCGTCGTGATTTTTAGGATAGAAAAGTAGACAAGGATTTTCAGTACTCTGTCCACTGCCTCAGGCATGCTTCCGAAAGCGGTGACTTAATTATCACGGATTACAAATAAGAATATTTGAAGAAGTATATTCCATTAGAACCAGAATTGTTTTATGATAGTGATAGACAGCTTAGAAGTTTTCCAGATGTATCTGGGGAATAGCGGAAATTTCTTAAAACATTCGAGAGGGGATTTCAGTATGAACAGGTTCAGAAAGGCAACTTCGGTGTTGCTAAGCACGGTGCTCCTGCTTTCTTTCGGGATGACTGCGAACGCGAGTCAAAGCACAGAGGGTAAAACGGAACAAGCGATTAAAGCGGAGTCCAATTTTCAGCTAACAACTGAAAATGAAAGCGTCATTAAACATTTAACACGGGCAGACAAGCCCGCAAGCATTACAGATTCGGTGTATGCCATTACGGAAAATATCAACTTACAAACACCACAGAAATCTGTTTTGAAAAAGAAAGTTACCCCTTCCCTGAAAGCAAGTCCAAAGTCAGCATCAGCGAAAGCCACAGCTACAGCGTCCTCCGCTACATATTCCGGTACGATTACGGAAGAGGGAGGTACACAGTTTTTATATCCGATCTACTTGCAGCCCGGTGAATTGTTGCAGGCTCAATTGGACGGACCGTTTTCAGCGCAGCTTGACTATGACTTGTACTTATATGAGTTTGATATGACGACAGGTGACATTAATCCCAATGCCATTGACAATTCCATCTACGGTACTTATTTTAACAATTATGAACAAGGGTCTGCATCACTTCCCGAAAATGTAGGAGCCCGCAACACGACTGGATCTGAAAAGGCTTATGCGATTGCAGTCCATGCCAAGAAGGGGTCAAGTATTAATGATCTTTTCTATCTGACTGTGGATACAAGCTCCAAATATGATGCATATGAGCCGGATGAGAGCGCCTTTCATGCTTATAATTTTACAATTAACAACGCAGGTTCTTCGATTAACTCACGCTCCATCCATTCCGGTATAGATAACGATTGGTATCAAATCACGGTACCAGCAAGTCGTAATTATGATGCATTAAATGTAAAGCTGGATAGTACCTCGGAGAGCTACGGCTATAAAGCGGAAGTTTATGGGGTGCTCACTGGTAACCAAATGGTGCTTCTCCCGCAAACGAATCACAATGTTTCCTTGAATACGGGAACCTACTATGTGCGAGTGTACACCACAAGTCAGTATTCAGCCGACCATTTGTATACACTAACCATTAAACCGGTACTCAAGGCTGGTAAAATTGAAATTACTGGCTATAACTCCAATGGCTATTATGACTATCCAACTTACTCATACGGTCGTCATTATCGTATTAATGGAGGCAGCAGCCTGATCGTGAATGGTGTCGTTAAAACGACGGATGGTCAACTGGTTCCCAATGCTCCTGTCACTGTCGCTTGGCTGGATCAGAACTGGAGCGAGGGTAGCGGTAACCGTACCAGAACGGCTTCTACGTATACGAACAATAACGGGGCATTCAGTGTGACACTTTCCCTTCCACAGTCTACAGGAAGAAATGTAGATTATTTGGGTGACATTGGTTCTACGCACTATTATGATCTTACAGGAGTAGCGGCTCAGGTCGACGGCACCTCGATTAGTACAACGGATATTATTTATCTTTTTGCTTACAGTATTAGAAATTAAATCATCTTTTAACGTAGTAGAGTAAAACATAAGAGTCGCTTTTTTTCGCAATGGCTTGCTGAGGCTTTCCATTTTCGAAAAAGGCGGCTCTTTATGTTTTTTTGATTCAGCCACACTACATTACTATATACGCCAATGGTCCTGATATCATATATTACAAATAAAAATATTTAGTACAGTATCTTCCATTAGAACTAGAAGTGTTTTATGATAGAGTCATACAGCCTAGAAGTTACCCTGGTTTATCCGGGGAATAGCGGGAATTCCTTAAACCATTTGAGAGGGGATTTCAGTATGAAGAGGTTCAAAAAGGCTATTGCAGTTATGCTAAGCACGATGCTCCTGTTTGCTTTCGGGTTGACTGCGAACGCGAGTCAAGGCACAGAGGGGGTATCGGACCAAGCGATTAAGGCGGAGTCCGATGTTCAGCTAACAACTGTAAATGAAAGCGTCATTAAGCAGCTAACGCGGGCAGACAAGCCGGACAGTATTACTTCTTCGGTGTATGCAATGAAGGAAGATATCAACTTCAAGACACCAGAGACACCCTCATTGAAAAAAGAAACTGTTCCTTCGCTGAAAGCAAGCCCAACAGCAGCCACAGCATCTACTGCTACGTATTCCGGTACGATTACGGAAGAGGGAGGTACACAGTTTTTATACCCAATCTACTTGCAGCCCGGCGAATTGTTGCAAGCTCAGCTGGATGGTCCATTTTCAGCACAGCTTGACTATGATTTATACTTATACGAGTTTGATATGACGACAGGTGGCATTAATCCCAATGCTATTGACGCTTCCACCTACGGGACTTATTTTAACAATTATGAACAGGGGGCTGCATCCCTTCCCGAAAACGTAGGAGCGCGCAACGCTATCGGATCTGAAAAAGCTTATGCGATTGCAGTTCATGCCAAGAAGGGCTCTAGCATTAATGATCCCTTCTATCTAACTGTCGATATAAGTTCCAGCTACGATGCATATGAGCCGGATGAGAGCGCTTTTCATGCTTATAACTTTACCTTTAGTACGGGTGGATCTTCCCTTAACTCACGTTCCATCCATTCAGGCATTGATAACGACTGGTATCAAATCACGATCCCCGCAAGCCGTAATTACGATGCATTAAATGTAAAGCTGGATAGTACCTCGGAAAGCTACGGTTACAAAGCGGAAGTTTATGGAGCTCTCAGTGGCAACCAGATGGTGCTTCTCCCGCAAACGAATCACAATGTTTCTTTAAATACCGGAACCTACTATGTACGAGTATATACAACAAATCAGTATTCAGCTGACCATTTGTATACACTAACACTTAAACCGGTACTTCGGGCTGGGAAAATTGTAATTAACGGTTACGACTCTTCTAAAAATGGCCCTAATGACTACCCAACCTACTCTTATGGGCGTCATTATCGAGTTAACGGAAGCAGCAGTTTTACTGTGAAGGGTGTGGTTACTACAACTGACAATTATCCAGTTGCAAATGCCCCTGTTGATGTGACATGGTTGAATCAGAACTGGACCGAAAGCAGCGGAAATCGCACTCGTACAGGTACTGCATATACGGATCAGAACGGAGCCTTTAGTGTTACCGTTTCCCTACCACCTTCAACTGGAAGTATTGCGGAATATCTGTCTGGAGCAATCAGTTTTACACACTATTTTGATCTCTCAGGGGTAGCTGCTCAGGTTAGAGGTACTTCAATTATAGACACAGATGTTGTATATCACTTCGCTTACAGTATTTATGGCGGTTGATTAACTGCTTTAATATTTGTTCATTTTTTAGGACAAAGCATATATTCATTCCATATGTGCTTTGTCCGATATATATAGAAACAGGGTCACATTACATTATACATACGACTTAGAGTGCCTGTTACCAAATGACAGGAGGAAATGAAATGAATTTTGAGCCCCTTAGAATGCAACGAGCCGTTATTAACACTAGTAGCCTGCGGATAAATCCGGAAGCAAAGCAAGCCCAATCCCCCCAGCTTTATGAAGGAAAACGCTCCGAATTGGTTATTCAAGACTCCGTAGAGATTAGCGAAACCGGTAGGCAACTGGCTGAAGGAGCTATTGTATCACAGTCTGCTAAGTATTTCGGTACAACCCAGATCAACGATTCATTAAACCGAGTTTTAAAAGGTCAGCCAGAAGAAGTGTCCAACGCGGTGTACAGTATGATTGAATCCAATTTTATCGTCAATGGTACAGTAACAGATGAGAGCCAGCGAACCGTGTTACTGGAGATGGGAGTTTCCCAATCCAAGTATATTGCAGACCACTATATGGAAGGTGACAAGGCCAAAGAGTTTTTGGAAACCATGAACCAGATAGCGGCTATTGCTTTGACACGATCAACTGATCCGGAGACCGGAGATATTAACTACACGACTCCAATAGACCGTCCGTTAGGTGCCCCTGAGGATTATGTCAAACTGTCTGAAGTGATGAAGCAGGCTGATCCCCAAAAATATACTGCGTTCATCAATGACATTAAAGGTGGAGGGAATGGACTGAGTCAGCTGATAGATTTTGCACAAAAGGTTCCTCAAAACCCCAAATGGATTGAGAAATATAAGGAACGTACAGGAGAGATTGCGGAGTTGCTAAATAACACGCGAATAGAGAACCGGTTTGACAAGGCTGATACGACTTCAGCGTCTGCATTTATGAACAGTATGCAAAATATTCTTAAGGAATCTTCCGCTATACAGGACTCTTACAGTCAGAACTTGCGCGGCTTTTTTCGGAACTTGGGCATTCACGTTAATTAAGGCTTCAAGGCTGATCCCGAGATGTGGAATAATGTGGAATACAAGAATTTATGAATTTTAAATGATGTCGTGCTGTTTACATTACGTTTAGAACGAAGTATAATAACTTCAAAACATACTCGTTACTTTGAGGAAGCACCTCAAACTTAGGCTTAACCGCCTTCGTTTGGGGTGCTTTTTCTATTTTGGCCGAAACGAGTTTGTAAAACTCTTTGAAAATAAAATAAAGCAAGGGAGAAATGTATGTATCCAAGAAATAAGCGAAAGGTAAGGAAGTATAGCAAGTGGGTATATGGATTTTTAGCTGTAATGATCATGTTAACCGCCCTCCCTATATTTCCAGAGAGGGTATCAGCTGCTACCCAAGAGATCATCGGTGGACCTTTTTGCCAAAATAATTTACCTGGTGGGGGTGACAGTTGGGGGCTATGGTCAGGAAATGGAATAGGAGCAACTGAAGTTTATAATGGTACGGGTTCAGCAAGATATAAATGCGATGGTACTACGCAGCCTGCACACCGTTTTGTTGATATTGGAAAATCTATTAAGACATCGGATTATAAGATTTTTGTTTATATCGAAGGGTCTTACCATACTGATATATTTGTATCTAATGCAGCAGCGGGTAACAGTTGGCAGCCTAATGGAACAAATTTATATACATGGACCGATGTCACAAAATTTTATGCCAGTAGCACTTATCAAGGGAAATGGGTAGAGATCACAGACTCTATTACGTTAAAAGATATTCGGTATTTTAGAGCTATGGGTACTAACCAACAGACTAGTAATGAAATATCCAAGTTTGGAGTCCGTGTCATTCCCAAATCAGATCTGATGCCTAAACCACCCCAGATTAATGCAGGGGCTGAGGGCCAAGCAAGTACGGAATGGACCAAAGGACCTGTAACGGTTTGGATCAATGGAGACGTGGCGCCTGAAGGGCTGAAATACTATGAATACAGCCTAAATGGTGGAGCATTTCAACAGTACACAGGACCCTTTACTGTGTATGATCATGGTGTAAATACAATCTATGCCCGGACTGTAGACGTGAATAACCAGTACAGTGGTCTTTCTTCCGGGAATGTCAGGATAGACAAAATGCCGCCGACGCCACCGATCATAAGTGCAACGGGCAACAGTAATGACTATACCATTACATTGCAGCCAGGAGCGGACGACTATTCTGGGCTGGCTCATACACAATTTCGCGTGACGGGCGTTATTAATCAAGGTTGGCAAGATTATGGTGGAGCATTCCATGTTAATAAAGATGGTAAAAGCACGATTTATGCCCGCTCCATAGACAATGTGGGTAATGTGAGCCAAGAAGTAAGCAAGGAAGTCACTATTGATAAAAAGGGACCGACTGCTCCCGCCATCAGGGCTAGCGAGGTGGGTCCAACGATCAACAATGTGAATATTGCCATTGATTCAGGAAGTGATCCTGTAAATGGGATTAAGATGACGCAGTACCGTTTGAGTTCAGCAGGGGAGTGGCAGACATACAATGGCGTTTTTACATTAAACGCGGAAGGGCTGTACGAATTATCAGCACGAACAATCAATAATCTGGACGTGCCTAGTCCAATCGTGACTCAATCGGTCATGATTGATCGAACCAAGCCAACGCCCCCGGAAGTTACATTTTCCGAGGTGACGATGCCCACCCGATACACCAATAAGCCAGTACAATTTGCTATTTCGGGTGGAACGGATATTTCAGCAGTGCATTACGAATATCAAATGGGCTCTGGTAATTATGTTCCTGGTTCATCGGGAGTATTAAATAGTTCTGGCATCGTAAAAGTGACTGCTCAAGCTGTGGATGCAGCTGGAAATCGGAGTGATCCGGTGTCCGCAACATCTTATGTTGATTTGGAACCCCCTACGATCCAGCTGACACCAGATTCCCGTGAATGGAAGGATACGAATATTCAGGTGGGGATACGATACGCTGACCAGCATTCGGGGATCGAACCAACAACGATGCAGTATAAAATCACGAACAGCCCTGATGTACCCGAACATTGGGATACAGCTGCCGATACAGGAATTCAGATTAACCTTTCAAATGAAGGTGAATGGTATGTTCATGCTAAGGTTAAAGATCAGGCGGGTAACATTTCTGAAACGGTCAGCAGAGCACTTCGCATTCAGAAGCAGCCTCAGCCGGCTGAGCTTTCTGCGTCATCCGTACGAAATACAGAGGTCGATCTGCAATGGACTCTTCCATCGGGCCTTGATGATGGTTACGTCTATACCATCCGAAATTTAACTACGAATGAGATTTGGGATGTTACGCATCCGACAAATTCTTTTACAGACAAAGGGCTACAGGGAGGGCGTCAATACGAATATGAAGTGCGTTCCGGTAATCACGTGGGAGGCAATGCTTATTCCAATCGAGTTCGTGTGTTAACGTTACCTGATGCCCCGGATCAGATCCGATTACGAACCATTTCTCGTAATTCAGCACAAATCATGGCTGATTTTACGCCAGTGCTTTCAGCTGACAACTATAAGATTACAGCAACGGATGTTAGTACGGGGGAAGTCATATTTAAGGATACTGTTACACAGGATGTGTATAATCCAATTACGGGGATGAAACCGGGAGAATTTTACGATGTTTCTGTATCAGCTATGAATGCCAGTGGAGAGGGTGCGGCCAAGCATGTGTCTTTTTTAAGCCTGCCAGATAGCCCAAGTGGATTCCAAAATGTAACCGTGAAGGACGATGGAATCGACTTACAATGGAATCGTGTAATCACGGCGACATACTATGCTCTGGAGCGGGACAAAGCATCTGTTTATAAGGATGTGTATACTGAATTCGCTGATCAGGGAATTCAGGCAGGAACGGAGTATGATTATTCCATTTCAGCTGAAAATGCAACGGGCTTTGGAGATTATGCACATTTGAGGGTCATCACATTGCCTGATCGGGTAACTACGCTGGCTAGTGTGAAGAATGATGTATATTCTGTTAGTGTAGATTGGCAAGATGTACAAGGGGCTGACGGATACATCTTGAATGTTAATGATGAGCCAGATGTACGGATTCCCCGAGGAAGCTATGCCTATACTTTTGATGGATTGCCCGCAGGTAGGAATGCAAATATTCGAATCCGAGCCTACAATCGAAGTGGTATAGGCGGAGATACGACTATCAACGCGTTAACACTACCCACATCGGTTGTACGTCTTATAGCGGTAGAGGTTCGGGAACATGATGCCGCGATTGTTTGGGACCCAGTCGATGGGGCGACCAAATATAAAGTATCAATCAATAGCCAGGATTATTACAGCACTGAACCACGTGTAGTCGTATCCGGATTAGAAGGTGGACAAAAATACGATTTTCAGGTGAGCAGCGGTAATAGTAGCGGGTTCAGTCAGCCCGTGCGGGGAGAACTGCTTACGCTTCCACCTCAAGTGCAAAACGTCAAAGTCACAGAGCTAGGGAATGGCCAGATTTTGCTGAACTGGGATGAAACCAAAAATGCTTATCAATATGCTGTAATTCGGAAAGATACTGGTGAAATCTTGGACACTCAGGATACTAGTATTAAGCTTTCAGGTATCCAACCCGGTACGATTTACTCGTTCGGCATTCAAGCTGTCAATACAACGGGCGCAGGTGAGTGGACTCCATTTACGTATCGTGCGCTCCCAGGCCAAATACCAGATCATGAGTTGACATTTAAAGATGTAACAGATACCGATCTGGTAGTTACGTGGAAAGAAGCTCCTGGTGCGGATACCTACCATGTATACCAAAATGGGCTGCTTATCGGTCATACGGCCAACTCTAATTTTAAAGTAGATGGCTTGGACAGCTCCACGGTGTATCGTATTACCGTCAAACCGATTAATACAAGCGGTGAAGGTAAACAGACAGAAGGTGAGGTAGAAACGTTACCGTCTCCAGAATTTGCATTTTCGAAAACAGAAACGACCAATAGCGAGTTTATGATCCATTGGGAGTCAGAACACAAAAATGATATTTTTGTGCTCACCAGTGAAGGACAAATGGAACTATATCGTGGTAAGGATCGAAGCTTTATTTGGAGTCAACTTAAAGAGAAACAATCGTATGCTGTTCAGCTTTGGGCAGAAAACAGCCAAGGAAAGCGTACCATTGCAAAACAAGCGAACGGTAAAACAACAGGGAGTACTGGAGCCTCAGCCTCAGGCGGTGGAGCAGGAGGTGGGGGGATCATCAAGCCGATTCAGCCCGATGTAGAGGAGTTGACTGAAACAGCAATCATTCAAGCACCTTCAGTCGAGGCGAAGCCCAATCGCTTTAGTGACATTGAGCGGGCATTCAATAAAGATAAGATTAATGCCCTTGCAGATTTGGGGGTAGTGAAGGGTATGACCCAAACCCTTTTTGAGCCGAGCAGACCTGTAACACGTATGGAGTTCACTTCGATGCTCGTCCGTTCCCTGAAATTACCGCTCGAAACGGATATGGCTTTAAGCTTCGAGGATATCAATCCATCAGCGTGGTATGTTGATCTACTAAAAACAGCGATTAAAGATCAGGTCGCTCGTGGATTTAGTAATAAGGTATTTGCTCCAGATCGCGTTATTAACCGGGAGCAGGCGGCTAAAATGGTGAACAACGTTATCAAGGCTACGCCACAACAAGAAAGCAATATCTACTCAGATGCCTCTCAAATTGTGGAATGGGCCAGAGAAGATGTACTTGGTCTAACCGAAATTAATTTAGTACAAGGATATCCAGATGGAAGCTTCCGTGCAAAACAGGAAATCACACGTGCCGAAGCGGCTGAAATGATTTATAACATGATTCAAAAAATTCAATAAAAAGAAGGGGGTGGCATTAGCCAGCCCCTTTTTTGTGTATTTACATAGAGGACTTGATGCAGCAAGATTGATTAGGGTTGAGCCCGGAATAGCGATCTTGAGTGGTATAGATGCTCACATTGATTTTTATTCTACTATAGCGGGATTTAAATTGGAATTTCTATAGGCTGGAACGCCATTGATTAAAGCGGTTCTTAACTGAATATATCGTACACCATAATAGGTTGTTGTATTATTCAGGCCAGATGAAAGTACAGTTATTTTATAATATTGAAAAGGAATCTCATTGCTAAATTGGTAAGTCGTTTTTGCAGTAGTGGGCACAGCTTCTACTTCACCTAATCTAAACCAATTTTCTCCGTCGTTTGAACCATGAAGAGAAAACGTTAGGATAAAAGCTTTAAAGGTTGGCTGAGCCAAGAGGATATCATTAATCGTTTTGCCTTCATCTAATTTGAAAATGATTTCTCCACCTCTACCGCTTAAGCTGCTTTCCCAAGACAGATTATTATCGACTAAAACATTTTTTGGAAAAGTATTTTTGGAATCACCATTTGTCGAAACATTTTCTTCTGTTATAACGACAGGATCAATTGAAAAAGAATAATCGTTTGGATTCTGACTAAATTTTGTCATGTTGGATTTCCTCCATTAGTTAAATTGTTTAATATTGTTGAAGTTATCATTTATATTCATATGAACCTCTCAATAAATGTATTCCCTAATATAAAATACATATTGCGACTGCCAGAATAAACACGTCAATACTCATCAACAGGTAGAGATTGTCGTCTACATAGCTTCAAATGGACTGAAGTAAACCCGGGTTAGATATAGCACTTGATTGCTTCAATTCGCAAATGAGCGCAAGGCTGTATATACAGTTATGGCTAGAATGCTGTTGATGACGACACATACAGTATAAGCAAACCTGTGTTTATTTCTAACATTAAAATGGAACAATTGTTCAAATGGTTTTATAATATAGAGTTTAAACGATATAATTACGAAAAAGGCCCCTGATTGGGCCCTCAAGCAGTTCATATATTTGTGTTTAACACCTTTTACCCCTTCTGCTTGTAAAGTTCATGGTACAGCTTCATTAACGCACGCTTCTCAATTCGGGATACATACGAACGCGAAATCCCCAGCTCTTTGGCGATTTCCCGCTGCGTACGTTCTTCTCCTCCGGTTTCCAGTCCAAATCGACCAATAACCACTTCTTTTTCACGCTCATCCAAAATAACCTGATATAAACAAGCCGGAGGCGCATGTTGGGCAGCACTCCGGCTTATTTTTATATGTTGAGGTTCATCCTGCTCGTAAGTAAGATAAATTCACTCTTGCTATAAGTCGTAATTTAAGATATATTATTAATTAAATAATCAATCATTTAATTAATTAAAGTTTAATTTAAAGAGAGGGGAATACATTTGGCAAGACCCATCAATGAAGAAAAAAGACTGGAGCGGCGTAAACGTATCCTAGAAGAAGCTGTTGTCCTGTTCGCAGAAAGTGGATATTCTAATACCACAACGGCTATTATTGCGCAGAGTGTGGGAGTGACTCCTGGAACCATTTTTCAATATTTCCCTAGCAAAGAAGCTTTATACTACGCCGCTGTCCTTGAGCCGCTTGCTGATATTCAGGCGAAATCGCTTGCTTGTCTACAACAAGAGGGGACGCCGGGCGTATTGATTAAGAACATGGTGGCAGAACAATTCAACCATATCTACTTCTATATAAATGAATTGCGGCTTGTTCAATCTGTCTTAGGACAACGAATAAGATTCCCTGAACTTACACAGAAGGTCCTTGAAAGTATAAAGGTAATGACAGATGCGATCGAATGCGTCTATGCCAAGGGACAGTTAATGGGAGAATTCAACAAAAGCTTTTCTCCAGCAATGATCTCTCGTGCCTATATCTCTTTCTTAAATGGAGTGGGCTTAACTCTTGGAGAAAGTATTATTCATCATCCTGAGTGGGAAAATCTGAAGGGGCATGCCTTTTATTTGTTTGCACCCATACAACCTAAAGAAAAACTGGAGGAGTCTGAATGAGTCAAACATCATTACAACCCGATCTGACATTTAACGTTCGTGTGAAAAAACGGAAGAAAATTTTATGGAGCCTAGGGATCGTGCTTTTGCTTGTGATGGCTCTTGTATTTTTTATATCTTATAAAGTAGTAGACACCTTGTTGCACCATCCTAGAGACACTAATGTCAGCTACGAATTGAATATCGATAAAACTCCCTACGAAGAGGTCGAGTTCAAGAGTTTGAAAAATGATAATACGATTAGAGGTTCCTTCTTCCCTGCAAGTGGTCTTTCTGGTAAAGCAAGTAATAAGACGATTATTGTCGTCCATGGATATACGAGCAATCGTTTAGTCAAAGGGCGGACCCCAAAGTTAGTAGAGCATTTCGTTCCGAAAGGCTACAATGTATTGGCATTTGACCTCAGCTCGCAAGGTAAATCCGATGGTGATTTGATTACACTGGGCCTCAATGAAAAATACGATTTGCTAGGAGCTGTAAGCTATTTAAAATCCAGAAACCATACGGGTGATAATATTGGAGTTATCGGCTTTTCAATGGGTGCTGCTACTTCTTTGCTAGCTGCAAGTGAAAGTGATGACATCAAAGCCGTAATTGCGGATAGTCCTTTTCGTAATGCTGGTCTATTTCTGAGAGAGGGTTTGCCCTTCTTTTCAGGTTTACCTGCGTTTCCATTCAGTTATACATCGACATGGATGGCAAATTGGGCCTTTAAGGTTGATCTTGATTCCATATCTCCTATGGATGCGGTAAAAAAGATGCAAGACAAGCCAGTTATGCTCATTCATGGTACTGGAGATCAGCAAATTAGTTATAAAAATACAGAAATTATTTACGAGTCCTTAAAAGATAACCCAAAAGCAGAAGTATGGTACCCGCAAAATACGGAGCACATCGATGCCATCAACCATTACCCTACTGAATATTTCAAAAGAGTAGATCGCTTTTTGGATGAGTATGTAGGAAAATAAATTCAATCCAAGAGAGCCAACTAGCGGAGGAGCTTGTCCTGACGAAGTAAAAATACCCAATAATATCAAGCATTTTTAGCCTGTAGTGTAGAAAACCACTACAGGCTTTTATTTGCGTTTTAAATGAAAATACATAGCAAAATAGTTATTATTGAAGCGAAAAAAACGGTGTACGAGTACAGAGCATGTTGATAAGGACAAAAGACAAGCGTATGCTGTTCGCTGGTCAGAAGAAGATCCTTTTTGGAGATCATTTGAACAAAGACTCGGAATCGAATTAATGAACTAGAAAATGAAATACAAGTAAGGATAGAGAGAATAACTGAAAGGAAGCAAGTAATTGAATTATGAAAAAGACCTAAAAGGCCCTGTTAAGGGCCTCAAGTGGCTTCATATATCTCCTTATCCATTACCCCTTCTGCTTGTAAAATTCATGGTACAGCTTCATTAATGCACGCTTTTCAATGCGGGACACATACGAACGCGAAATCCCCAGCTCTCTGGCGATTTCCCGCTGTGTACGTTCTTCACCTCCGGCTTCCAGGCCGAATCGACCAATAACCACCTCTTTTTCACGCTCATCCAAAATATCCAGGTTACGATAGATTTTACTCTTCTCTATTTTGAGCTGTACCTTATCCACAATATCGTCCGCCTCGGTGCCGAGGATATCAATCAAAGTAATCTCGTTACCCTCTTTGTCCGTCCCGATAGGATCGTGGAGAGACACGTCTTTACGTGTTTTTTTCAGTGAGCGAAGATGCATCAGAATTTCGTTTTCTATACAACGGGCTGCAAATGTTGCCAGCTTTGTACCTTTCCCGGTCTGAAAGCTTTCAATGGCTTTGATCAGTCCGATGGTGCCGATGGATATAAGGTCCTCCAAATCTTCACCGGTGTTATCAAACTTTTTCACAATATGAGCCACTAATCGGAGGTTGTGTTCAATTAGTGTGTTGCGGGATTGCGCGTTGCCTTCGGCAAACAGCTTCAGGTGTCGGGCTTCCTCTTTCTCAGTCAATGGCTGCGGAAAGGCATTGTTTTTCACGTAAGAGACGAGTAGCGTCAATTCCTTGATGAACAAAGCGATAGCGCTAAATAGTCCGGGCACGGTTGACACCTCCTGAGGTAGTTGCGAACTTACCGGTTTATGGTACCTTACCGGGCTTGTGATCTGTTTATTGTATGTGGGCAGGTGCCCATCCGTGCCTGTACTCCGAAAACTGCTCCGCAACAATTTATGGGGATAGAAAGTTATATAAGCCCTAGTGATAATCGTGGCGCAGGATCATGGGTAAGTCATCAGTTGGAAGATTATCCGGATGGAACACGGGTTAAATTTATAGTGAGTTAGTGAGGTCTAAAATTTAAACGTTCATTATATTGGTGCAGGAAGAACCGTTTTGGCTATCTTAAATCAAGCGGAGTTATCCCTACTTTACGGGACGGCTTGGCTTTCTTCATTTTTAATGTCATACGGTAGAAGAAGCACCATGATTGATATGGAAGAAGGAAGTTTTATTTTTCGTACGATGACTCTATGAGAAAATTTGATTATACTTAAATGACTTAAGTTGTGAAAAGCAATGGACCTGAGGTGGAAGCAGATGATTTTGGTAAGTTCTTGTTTGGCAGGGATGAAGGTCCGGTATAACGGGACGGATAGCTTGGACGTACATATTCAGAAGTTGGTAGAGGAAAAGAAGGCTATGACCATCTGTCCTGAACTGTTGGGGGGCTTTATGACGCCAAGACCGCCTGCTGAAATTGTAGGCGGGACGGGGGAGGATGTACTGAACGGTAAAGCCAAGGTGGTGGAGTCCTCGGACAACGATGTCAGTGAGATGTACATTAAAGGTGCATACGAAGCTTTGAACATAGCTAAGGAGATTAACGCTACACTTATTGTTTTAAAAGAAAACAGTCCATCCTGCGGATCAGCCGCCATTTATAACGGGTCATTTGAAAACCGGAAAATAGCGGGTAATGGTGTGACATCGGCGTTGCTGAAGAAGGAAGGCTTCAAGGTGATATCGGAGGAACAAATATCGGAAATTTTCCTGCATGAGGATATGTAGTGGGTTCGGAGACATGAAAGTAGGATAAAATACAGGTTTTGAACTTTCACAGTACTCATGAAAGAAAGACTCATGGTAAAATCAAGCGTCTTGGTAGTCTACAGGCTTATCTTATACCTGCAGGCTGCCAAGGCGCTTGTTTGTGATGTGGTACCTACGCGCTAGATACATACCAAGGGCTACTTAAGCTTCAACGCAAGAATCCCCAGATACTCCTTGAGAGCTGTTCCAGTAGTAGCCATGGCTCCGGCAGACGGGGAGAGCTTGGCGGCATACAGTGACAGATTTTCACTTGCCAGATAGTCGGTCGGATAAGGTACAGCCTGCATGCCTGCACGCTGAAATTCCAGCGCCGCACGTGGCATATGGAAGGCGGAGGTTACCAAAATGGGTTTGGTGAGCTGATGCTGCTTCAAAATCTGGGATGTATAGACGGCATTTTGCTGCGTGTTCAGGGAACGGTTTTCGATCAAAATATCTTTTGCGGGAATACCGAGTCCCAGAAGTTGTCTTTGGGCAATATTCGCTTCGTTGCCACTGTCGCCAAATACCTGTCCACCGGAAAACAGAATAGGTAAGCCTGTTGCTTCGTGCAACCGTACCGCAGTGAGCAGGCGATTGGCCGCTGAACCCAGCAGATTACCTTGTCCGTTGATATCAGGTGTTCCCTCTGTAGCTCCGCCGCCAAGCACAACGATAATATCGCCTTGCACGGCATGAGGCTGCGGGTACTGTTTTTCCAGACTGCTGATCAGCAAATCCCCGACCCAATTGGTGGAGGAGCCATACAGCAGTAGTGTGACAACGAGTAGAACGAAAGCAGGTTTACGCGCACGCCTCCACAGCCAGATCACAAGCCCAACCATCACGAGGATAAATAAACCGGGAGGCAGCACGAAGCTGTATAAAAATTTGATGATATAAATCAAGTGCAGACATCCTCCTATCCTTCAATCTCTATTTTTCTTTTTGGTTTGGTATATTGTAACATAGGCAAATGACCGGATTCCTCTGTCTGGAGTCGTGCTTACCAATACATATTTTTTGTTTGATAAACTCGTCCTATAGGCGTAAAATATGAAGTCTAGTCATTTTTTTGCATAGAGGAGCGAAAGCAGCATGAAAGAGTTAACGACAGCCAAACGGATCTTGATGATCGCGCTGCTGGTTGTATTATGGGGCATATCTTGGCCCATCTATAAAGTAGCGTTGCAGTTTACGCCTCCACTTTTGTTTGCAGGATTGCGCACGTTGCTGGGAGGTCTGCTGTTAGGAGCGATTTTACTGCCAAGATGGAAACGTATCCGTTGGAAAGAGAACTGGCGTGTCTACGCCATTTCGGGTGTTTTTAACGTGGTACTGTTTTACGGTCTGCAAACGGTGGGACTGATGTACGTACCATCCGGCCTGTTTTCTGTGCTGGTATATCTTCAGCCTGTATTGGTCGGCATTTTTGCATGGATGTGGCTGGGTGAAGCGATGTCCGGACTTAAGGTGACAGGTTTGGTCATCGGATTTTTGGGCGTTGCAGCTGTCAGTGTCGGAGGATTTTCGGGACATGTGGCTGTGGCAGGTGTAGTGATCGCTATTATTACAGCCGTGAGTTGGGCATTGGGTACCGTCTACGTGAAAAGGGTAAACCAGCGCGTGGATTCATTGTGGCTGGTCGCATTTCAATGCACACTGGGAGGCATCGTGTTGACAGGAGCCGGAACAGTGACGGAAAGCTGGTCAGACATCGTATGGAATGTTCCTTATGTGTCAGGGCTGGTATTCGGCATTGTGCTGGGAATTTCACTTTCATGGCTGCTGTATTTCACACTGGTCAACTCAGGGGATGCGAGTAAAGTCGCGTCTTATACCTTTTTGGTGCCCGTTATTTCGGTGTTTGTCAGCTCTTTGGTGCTGCGCGAAGCGATTACGGCTTTCCTGCTGATCGGTCTGGTATTAATTGGGCTTAGCATTTATTTGGTGAATCGCAGAGCGAGAGTAGTACAGCAAGCTTGAAAATAGGATATGGTACAAGCAAGGACTCTGCGCAGGTAGCAGGGTCCTTTTTTAGAGGATTTTAACACCTGTCCGGCGAATTTCAGGAAGAATGAAACGGGTTCGGCTGAAACGAATTTGATCTTTAGGGAGGGGTTCAAGCATGATCCAGCTTCAAAATGTCAAACGGTATAAGCCTGACAAGCGGATAATAGTTGCATTTGTTTTATTGGCAAGTGTGGCAATGGGACTGAACGATGGAGAGTTTGCTCAGGCAGCGGGAACTTTTGCATCTGTGAAGCAAGGTCAGGAAACTGCAAGTGTCCGTGTTTATTTTAACGGAAATATAATGTCGTTTCCCAAAGGAGAGCCATTCATTAACAAGGGACAGGTCATGATTCCTATTACAGATGCTGCTCTGCCAGGAATAGCCACGGACTATGACCCCAAAACACAGACGCTTTCACTCACCAATGGTATAGCCAGTCTGGGTTCCGGTCGAATAAAGGCTAACTCCAATATAGGTTTTGTACATAACAGGAAGGTTACTTACGACGTTTCAGCCAGTAGCATTCGTGGAACGCTTTATGTTCCTCTGGCATTTATCAGTGATGTGGTCGGAGGCAAGCTGGAATGGAAGAAAAACGAACGAATGGCTAGCATAAGCTATCCTCAGTTGGTTGGGGAATCGGAGGAAAGTAAAGGCTATTTGCTGGATGCAAGCAGCGGGGTATTGTACCGTAAAAAGGATGGCGGCCGTATCCGCGCGCTCAGTCCAACAAATATCAAATTGAAAGAAGATTATTTTGACATGACGAAAATCATTTCAACCAAGGTTACGGAGGATGCAGATTTGGTTACGGTATGGCAAGCGTATGGGGAGCCCATGATTAATGACGATTTTTATACGCTGTTCGTCCAGAAAGGAAAGGTACTTCGTCAGGCAAAGGCTCATTATTGGAATTTTAATGCCAACAATATCAAGCTTTATAATGGTAAAGCAGTCATGAACGATGGACAGACCGTTCGTCTGATTGACGCTAATGGTTCTGTAAAAGAAACATGGAATATGGGGAAGCTTTCCGGTCGTTTGAAGGACAGCTTTGCGGTGGAAGGCATGGGCGAGGGATTTATTCTTGCCAGATCGAATGATGAGGGCTTTTTAATATTATTTAATCTTAAAACCCACCAGTCATTGTTGGTGTATGAGTTGCTTCAATTAGCTCCTGAGCAACTGAACGGATTCAGGGAAGATGGTATTAAGTTTATCGGTCAGAACAAAAATGACGGTGAACTGCGCTTCGAGCTACATGATAGTGAAGGACAGCCTCAAACGTTCAATTATGCTTTGTAAGTGGGTTTCGGGCGTCTATCAGGCGCCTGATATCACACAATACTTCACAAATATCCGAATTGTTCACTCTCCTGTACACTCCTTTGTTCATGAAGCATGCAAGGCTTCACTTTTCATTTTGAATACGCTTACATAAAATAAAGGCATACGACAACGGTGCTGCAAACCATGCTGTCGGTAACGTATACAGAGGGGAAGTGACTCACATTGAATCAGCCTGTGCCTAAGAGTTCTGCTATGCTTACGACAGATTCCCGTCTGAACGGGAGGAGGCTGGCAAGCGGCAGGAAAAACGGATTTTTCCATGAACTGATCCGCAATCGGATATTATTTCTCATGTTGCTGCCGACCTTGATCTTTTTCTTCATTAACTCTTACATTCCTATGGTGGGTATCTATTATGCATTTACCCAGTTTGACTTCAATACCAGCTTGTTCGATGCCAAGTTCGTCGGACTCCAGAATTTTCAGTTTTTATGGCAATCCGGCACGCTGACCAAACTGACATTGAATACGGTCGGATACAACGCAGCATTTATTTTACTCGGCAACGTGCTGGCGATTGTGTGCGCGATTTTGCTGAATGAGCTGCGTGGCCGTTATTTTAAAAAGATAGCTCAATCTGTGATGTTCCTACCCTATTTTGTTTCTTTCGTTATTCTAAGCGTCATCGTGTACAACATATTTAATTATGACAACGGTTTTCTAAACACGCTGCTGCTGCAATTTGGCGGTGAACGCGTGGATGTATACAACAAGCCGTGGGTATGGATTTTCCTGATCATCCTGTTCTACCTGTGGAAAAATCTCGGCTACAGTATGGTGATTTATCTGGCGGCCATTACAGGCATTAGCGACGAGTATTATGAGGCGGCGAAAATGGACGGGGCCAACATTTTTCAGCGGATCTGGTACATTACCGTGCCTATGCTCAAATCGACGTTTGTCGTGCTGCTGCTGTTCGCGCTCGGCAGTATTATGAAGGGACAGTTCGACCTGTTCTATCAATTAATCGGCAATAATGGGGTGCTGTACAATACAACGGATATTTTGGACACTTACGTGTACCGTTCGCTGAAAGTAACCTTTGATGTGGGCATGGCTTCGGCGGCAGGCGTGTACCAGTCCTTGTTCGGCTTCGTGCTGATCATGACCGTGAACTACATCATTCGCAAGTTGAACGACGAATATGCCTTGTTCTAGAAAGGAGGACCCAAACGGATGGCGATCAAAGAGGATGTATACACCCGAATTTTTCAGATTATTTCTTATGCGGTAATCATTATTGCTTCTATTGCTTGTTTACTGCCATTTCTACTTATTATTTCGGCATCATTGACCAGTAATGAGTCGATTATCAGAGATGGATATCATTTTATTCCACAGGAATTTTCGCTGGAAGGATACCGGACGGTGTTCACCTTTCCTGAAGAGGTGCTGAGGGCGTACGGTGTGACCATTTTTACAACTGTAGTAGGTACGACGTTGGGCCTGTTCCTGATGACGATGGCGGGATATGTGCTGGCGCGTAAAGATTTTAAATACCGGAACGCATTTTCGTTCTATATTTACTTTACAACGTTGTTTGGGGGCGGCTTGGTACCCTGGTACATTATGTTGACGAAGTATTTAGGACTGCTGGATACGTATACGGTGCTTATTTTCCCGGGGCTGATGACTCCGTTTCTGATCATTTTGATGAAAAATTTCATTCGTTCGTCTATGCCGGAAGAGCTGTTTGAGTCTGCTAAAATTGACGGTGCGGGTGATTTTAAAATCTACTATCGGATTGTGCTGCCCTTGTCTACACCGGGCATTGCCACGGTGGGGTTGTTTCTGGCTCTGGCGTATTGGAATGACTGGTTCTCTTCTTCACTCTTTATTAATGATCCGCATAAATACCAACTGCAATATTATTTGTATAATGTAATCAACTCGATGCAGTTTATCGCCCAAATGGGGGCAGGTACCGGCGTTTCACTCTCCAACGATATGCCGACCGAATCGACCAAAATGGCAATGGCGATCGTGGTCACTGGGCCGATTTTACTGCTGTATCCTTTCATTCAGCGTTATTTTGTCAAGGGCTTGACCATTGGTGCTGTAAAAGGCTAAAGTGGACACTCATTGGTTTAAAGATGGCATGACGTGCTGACGTTGTGCCATTCTGACAACATATATTGTAAGCGTTTTATTAAAACCAGCAACCACTTCAAAAGGAGGATTCACATGACATTTACAAAGAAAAGAAAGCAACGCATGTCCATCCTGATTGCAGTTATGGTTATCATGGCGCTATTAGCCGGATGTGGAGGCGGTAGCGGAAACAGCGCACAAAAGGCAAGCGGAGAGGACGATAAAACCCAAAAGGTACAACTGCAATTTTATATGCTGGGTGATGCTCCTAAGGATTTACCTGCTATTGAGACTGAAATCAATAAATTGGCGGAAAAAGATTTGAATGCCACCGTCAAATTTAACTATACGACGTGGACGGACTGGGATCAAAAGTATAAGCTGCTGTTGTCTTCCGGCCAGCCGATTGACCTGATCTTTACCGCAGACTGGACGCAGTATCAGGCGTATGCCAAGAAAGGCGCATTCCTGCCACTCGATGATCTGCTGCCGAAGGCGGCACCTGCCTTGCGAAAATTTGTGCCTCAGGAGATGTGGGATGGCGTTAAAATCGGAGGCAAAATCTACACTGTGCCTGGCACATACAAGGAGTATGTAACTAATGGATTTGTATGGCGCGAGGATTTGCGCGAGAAGTACAATCTGCCTAAACCTACGGATATAAAAAGCTACGAGGCTTATATGGATGGTATCCGTCAGCATGAGACTAGCATGAAACCCATCTCCCTGAACAGTGATATCAAAGGGAACCTGCATGACCGTTATTCCGAATTGGTGACGAAGAGTGTGGGTGCTCTGCCTTACGGCATTGGTATTAAATATGAAAAGCCGACAGAGGTTTATAAATATTGGGGTTCAGATGAGCAAAAAGAAGAGCTGAGTACCTACAAACGCTGGGCCGACAAAGGATTTATCCCTAAAAACGTATTGAACGTAAAGGATACGCTTCAGGATCAGGTGACTTCCGGTAAAGCAGCGAGTATTTTCGGTGACAATCCGACCCGTTTTAATGACATGGTGATTAAGCTCAAAGCGTCTCATCCGGACTGGAAGCTGGATTACTATCCGTTCCCGCTGACGACGGGGTATGCAACTCCAGTGCATCCGATTCATAACGGCTTTGCGATTCCAAAAAGCAGTCCTAACCCTGCGCGCGCATTAGCTTTCTATGAAAAGCTTGTCACGGACAAACGCTATAACCTGCTCACGCAATACGGTATTGAGGGCAAAAACTATGAAGTCAAAGACGGTTACTATCAAATGATCGGTAGCGGCAGCACGAACGGCTTTTCACGGGAAGGTATGAATAGCTGGGCTTGGCGTAACCCGGAATACATGCTGTTTGATTCAGGCTTTGACCGGGTGAAGAAGATTTTTGCTGAGCTGGATAAAATCCAGAAGCCTGACGTGTTTACCGGCTTTGCAGAGGATTATACGACCTATCAAGCCGAAAAAGCGGCTTTGGAGCAGGTTGAAAAGCAATACCTGTATCCGCTCCAAGCTGGACTGATTGATAATGTGGATCAAGGATTGCAGACCTTCTTGCAAAAGGCAAACCAGGCTGGACTGGAGAAAATCCAGACGGAATATACCAAGCAATGGGAAGCCTACGTGAAGGAGAAGAACATTAAGTAATTAGGCAAGGCAAAGAGATTTGAACAGTTGTAACATGAAGAGTTATGATATAAAGAAGAAAAGCAAGTCTCCAGAAAGTTGGAGGCTTGCTTTTTTAGTGTCCGCTTATTTTTGGAGGGATTGACGAAGGTGGTGTCCGAAGGCATGTGTTTATCTTTGATAAGTTTGTAGAAGTTAATCGCTAAGCAGCGGAGAGGGCGGAACGATTGCGTACAAGCGTCAGCGGTCGCCTTTGTCTTCGGATTTATACCGCTAAGCGGCAATTCAAAAATCCGGAGACAACAGCGATGGGAGCAACGTTCCGTTCTCGGAGCGGTCGCGTAGAACATCTAACTAACTACGCCTCACTTACTGCGCATTAGCTTTAGAACGGCGAAAATCTGTCGGCGTCACGCCCAAGCTACGTTTGAACATGCGGTGAAAATAAGAGCTGCTCGCAAATCCGGTTTGTTCTGCCACGTCAGCTACCGACCAGTCGGTTTGCTCCAGCAGCTCGCAGGCTTTGCGAATGCGCAGCTGTTGAATGACATCCACGATGGTAGACATAGTTTGTTGCTTGTATAGTCTGCTGACATAGATCGGCGACATATCCAGCTCTTCAGCGATCTGGTTGAGGCAAAAATCCGGATCAGCATAGGCTTGCTCTATTCGCTCATTAATTTGCCGTACCAGCCGTTCTTGTTTCGTGTTTCGTTTTTCCAATAGGCTGGAGCGTACATGATCAAAGACCAATTGATATTGCTCGATAAGCTCCAGGGCCGTCTCCAACTGATCTGCGGACGGCAATTCAGGTATAGATTCGGGAGCAAACCCATTACGTTCACTCATATGCTGAATGGCATGATTCACACTCATCATCAGCCGGGATATGGCCACCTGCACGACGGAAAACGAATATTTTTCCATATGCATCAGTAAGTCCTTGAACATGCCATGAGCATCCTCCGTATGACCAGATAACAGCGTGTCGAGCAATTTTTTCTCCTTTTCCGACGCGTATACGTAGGCATTTTGAGCATGTGCCTCAATGGTGTTCTGCGCATCAATGATACAGCCGTGCCCTTGAAAAAATCGGTGCATGGACGCTTCCTGTACCTGACGGTACAACAGATGAAGCCGTTCCGACTGGCTTGCGATGGCGCTATAGGTTAGCGATACGCTCAGCTTTAAATACTCAAGGCAAGCTTCGCGTATTTGGCGCAATAAGGTTTCCAGCAGCACGGTATCTGTATGCTCCGCAGGATCAAGAATGTTGAGCATCAATAGGACGCTGTCTTCGTCGATATCAACGGCTTCCACCTGGTACGTCTGCCCGCATATTTCAGAAGCGATATTCATCATGGCAAACTTATAGGGCAACAGGTCAGGACCGCGTTCGCTTTGCCAACGGGCATATTCATCTATTCGCAGCAGCACCAGTCGATAGTCTTTGTCGAACTGGAATGTAATTCCAAGCTCACGCAACCGCTCCGGTTCCTCTCCAGCAGGAAGCAAATGGACCCCCCGAATAATATTCCGTAAAATGTTTTGCCGGATCGTATACATGCTGTTTCGTTTCTCTGATTCGAGTGAATTCATATGGACAACAATCTGCCCGATGGGGGTATACAGCATTCTGGACAGTAGCCAGGAAGCCACAAACCCTGCCAATGCAATGACAACGGCAATCAGCAGCATCGCATTGCGAATAACACTCGCCATTTTGATAACGCTTTCATACGGAGTGACACTAATATACTGCCAACCCAGTCCGTCCTGGGAGGTATAAGAAATGAGTGATCTTTTACCGTGAAAATCTTCTACAAAATATCCTGTTTCCTGTTTTTTGACTCGGGTGTGCAGCCATAGCAGTTCTTTCTCGTTCAAGGATTCGTCTGCCAGCGTCGCGCCGGATAAAAGTCTGCCCTGATCATCCAAAATATAAGCCGCTCCACCTGATGTCGGATTCGTCGCCATTTCCTTGTTCATCCAGGTCGCAGATACATTGACGATCACAGCCGAATTCATCGCTTCGTTCGAGTTGATAGCGTCATAGCATAAATACGTATAGGCTGTAATGTCTGTGCTGGCTTGATCTGCTCCGGCCACCGAATCGGACGCAGACAGCAACGGATAGGTGCGTGGGATGGGTGTAAACGGCTTATAATCCTGATAATGATCCAGCACGCGTATAATATCCGTATCAGCCAGTTCTTTTTTGCTGAATAACCCGTTTTGCCCCCGCGAGGATGCAATGTAGAAGGTGTCGCTTTTCGGATTATATACATAGATGGATTCAATGTACGGCATAGAATTGAGATAATTGTTCAGCTCAGACATGGCAGCGGTTTCATCATATACATTGGGTTTGGGATAATACAACAACTTGGACAGGGTACTGCTGCGGTACATTTGAAAGGCCAACGATTGGGCGATGGATGTCATGTTAATGACCTCTCTGCTTCTCAGTGCCAGGCTACTGTGATTGGCTTCGAATGCCTGCTCCTTCTCCACCCGAATATAATAAAAATAATACACCGTGGTAGATACCAGCAACGTCAGTGTAATACATAACGTGATACTGATCAGCAATTTGCTGTGAAGCTTGTGATGCTTTTTGAAATTGCTCATGTACGCAGGTCTCCTGTCTATTTGCATATAGCCAAAATAAACCCTATTTATGTATTCATTATACGTGCCTTCCTGTGAACAGGACAGTGAACAAACTAATTTTTTATGAAAAATAATGATTTTTTCGTAAAAAGGCCAGGAACCCGATACGCAAAATCGCTTGCGTCGGTTCCCAGCCTGGGGATTACATAAAGCCTGTCACGAATTGGACAGCACATGGGTAGGAAGCGCCCATTTGTGCCTGACAGGACTCAAGCTGTGAGAAGATATCTTCAATCAGTCAGGGAATTGCACATTACCTTTGACAATATAGGCATCGCCTGTGCCATTTTCTGCTAGAGCCGGGAGGGTATCGTTCAGCACCACACCGCGAATGTCTGTAATCCTGATTTTAAGAGGCTGATTCCCTAAGTTCGTACCAAGAAAGTGGTTGTAGTCCTGTTTTTCGAGATTGAGCCATTGTCCATTTTGTTGGACTTCCAGCTTCAAAACTGGATATTTATGATTGCGTACCTGAATAGCTGCCCACCACCGGCTGCTGCCTTCTTTAATGCGGTAGGAGACGTTGCCATTAACTGGAGCTTTGACGACTTTCCATGAGATATTGATTTTTCCATCAATTTGATTGCCAATTTGGTTAAAAGCATTCGGGGACAGGTCAAGCGCACCGCTTGGGCCTTCAGGATAAATATCGGTTACATAGACTGTTGTTTTCCCTTTGGGGCCTTGTACTTCGAGATATGCTCCTGCCAATGCGGCTTTGATTCCGTTATAATTCAATTGTGTGCGGTTAAGAGCCGTAATTTTGGCATCGGAAGGGATGGGATCAAGTAGTAATGCTCCTCCTGAGTAGCCAGATCCGGTATAGGTAGCGTAACCCGTGTATGTATCATTCCAAGCAGCTGAAGCGGGGAGAGCGAACAAAACAAGACTTAGCAATGATGCCAGACCAATCGTTTTGAACTTGCGAATCGCAGAACTCTTTTGCATAATTATTTCCTCCTTGTTCATTTAATAGATTCATATAGTAAATATAAACACTATATTACATAATATTTCAAATAGTACAATAGGCTTTTGAGGCAAAAAGAAAATATTGCAAAAGTTTGTCAACATGCTTCTAGGCCTTATTGCATGTTTTTATGGGAATTGCTGAACTGTGCTTTTTTTCGCAGATATCTGCTTGATCTGGTGGTAGTATTAGGAAGATGCATGATAACAGAGAGCAGAGATGACTGGAGAACGATTAACACAGAGGAGGGGTTTACGTATGGGGAGGAACATCTTTTATGTACCGCCAGTGAATTTGATGGGGATTGGATGTCTTAGAGATCTGGGACCGATGTTGCAAGAGAAAGGATTTATGAAAGCGCTTATCGTGACGGATAAATGGCTGCGTCGAAATGGGATTACCGACCGGGTTATTGCTGTTTTGGAGCAACATGGAATTCCATATATCGTGTATGATGGAGTACAGCCTAACCCTACCTGTGACAATGTTCACGAAGGAGTCAAGGTGTTTCAGGATAACGGATGTGATGTTCTCGTCTCGGTAGGTGGTGGGTCGCCTCAGGATGCGGCCAAAGCCATTGGCATCATTGTCACCAATGGAGGACATATTTCAGAATATGAAGGCGTTCACAAATCCAAACGACCGTCCGTTCCTATTGTGGCAGTGAATACAACGGCGGGTACCTCCAGCGAGGTCACCATTAACTATGTCATTACTGATGAGAAGCGTAAGGTCAAAATGGTCATGGTTGATAAAAACAGTCTGGCTTCCATCTCTGTAAATGACCCCGAATTAATGGTGGGTAAGCCAGCCGAATTAACTGCTGCGACAGGTATGGATGCGCTTACTCATGCGATTGAGGCGCTGGTTACCCCGGGAGCTTATCCGGTCACCGATGCCACTGCCTTGGCTGCTGTCGAGTTGATATTCCGTTATTTGCCTGATGCTGTGGAGAACGGTCAAAATATTGAGGCTCGGGAAAAGCTTGTGTATGCTGTTTTTCTGGGAGGGCTAGCTTTCAACAATGCGGGGTTGGGATATGTGCATGCGATGGCTCATCAGCTTGGAGGTGTGTATGATCTTCCACATGGGGTGTGTAATGCGATGCTGTTGCCCTATGTGCAGGAGGCCAATGCACAGCATGTTCCCCGTAAATTCAGACCTATCGCTCAAGCGATCGGATTCTCGGTCAGAGGGCGAACCGACGAGGAGTGCGCTGAATTTGTCGTGGATGCCATCCGCGGACTGGCACAGGAGGTAGGGATCCCGAAACGCTTGTCTGAGCTGGGGGTAACGGACCCGGATCTTAATCTGTTAGCCGACAATGCGATGAAAGATGCGTGTGCGCCTGGTAATCCGTTTCAGCCGACCAAAGAGGAAGTTATCGCGTTGTTCCAAAAAATACTGTAAGGCGAATTTTTGACCGGGACTTTTGAACGATATCCTTTAAATAGAATAAGCGAACTATTGTTCTCCTTTTGTTTGTCGTATACAATCGAATCATGCTGATTCAAATAGAGTGATGTCAAACTCTGTTGTATGCTGCAACGAAAGGATGTTATGCACCATGATGGGAAGAGCCCATTTGATTATTGGAACCGGGGTCTCCCTGTCGGTATTAGCCTTGAACGGATACGAAGTGACTCCGGCTGCCGTGGCTGCCGCTGTAGTCGGTTCACTGCTGCCGGATATTGATGAGCCTAACTCCATGCTCGTGAGTCGTGCGTTGCCTACCAAAATGCTCAGACTCGTACAGCTCCTGATGATTGGGGCTGCGGGCTGGGTATTTTTTACCCGTCTGGCTCCGCCGCCGTGGAATCTTGTTCTGGCTTTGCTGATGATCAGCGCTTCCTTTATGCCTTCACGGTCGATGCGAAAGGCCATTATCTTTTTAATTGGAATTGGCTTGGCCTGGTATGGAGAAGCCTATGCGCCGTGGAATTACATAGCCGGGTGTCTGCTGATTATCTGTACGCTTGTCCCGCACCGGGGATTGACGCATACGGTGTATGGAACAGTCGCATGGACTGCGTTGCTGTACGGTACAACCCGTCTGCATGGTGACAGCATATGGCTGGCTGGCGGCTTGGCGTATCTGCTGCATTTATTGGCAGATTCCTTGACGAATAACGGAATTAAACCTTTGCCACCGTTCAAATGGAAGCTGCGATTTAAGCTGATGAGTACCGGAACGCGCAAAGGGGCGCAGGTGGAGAACATCTGCATTGCCTTGACAGCTGTACTTGTTATTATCGCCTTGCTTCGTTATAAGCATTTGATATGAAATGCTCCAATCGGTAACTCTATTCAACTAAAAAACAGTCAAAGCACGTTATCCGTGCTTTGACTGTTTTTAATAGATTCTAGTTCTCTGGAAAAAGCTTAAGCTCGTTCAATAATCGTATTCAGTGTCGTGCGATCCAGGTTTTGCACCAGCTTGACGATCAGCTCTTTGGCTGCATCATAATCGTCGGTGTGAATAATGGACGAGGAAGTGTGGATGTATCGTCCGCAAATGCCAATAACGGTGGATGGCACTCCAATTCCGCTTAAATGGACCTGACCTGCATCGGTTCCACCTGTGGAGATGAAGTATTGATACTTGATCTTGTGCGTCTCAGCCATATCCTGCACGTATTCCACTATTCCGCGATGGGTAATCATACCCGGATCAAATACCCGTAGCAGCGCGCCTTTACCCAAATGCCCGTATGCATTCGGATCACCACCCATATCGTTGGCCGCACTGCAATCCAGTGCAAAGAAAACGTCCGGCTGAATCAGGTTAGCAGCCGTGCGTGCGCCGCGCAGTCCCACTTCCTCCTGAACAGTAGCCCCCGCATACAGCGTATTAGGCAGTTTGTCCTTTTCCTTATGTAACGCTTCAAGCAGCTCAATAGCCAAGCCTACACCATAGCGGTTATCCCACGCTTTAGCCATAATTTTTTTCGGATTCGCCAGTGGAGTAAAATCACAAATCGGCGCAATGGCTGTTCCCGGCACGATGCCAAAATCCTGTGCTTCCTGACGGCTGTCCACGCCGATATCCAGATACATATGCTTGATGTCCATAGGCTTGCTGCGTTGCGATTCATCCAGTAAATGGGGGGAGACAGAGCCAACGACACCGATAACTGGTCCATTCGGAGTCAGCACCTGAAGACGCTGTGACATGATGGCCTGACTCCACCAGCCTCCAACCGGCTGAAAACGAATCATTCCATTTTCCGAAATGCCATTGACGATAAATCCGACTTCATCCAGATGCCCTGCCACCATGACACGCGGTCCGTTCTCTTCACCGCGCAGCACGCCGAAAAGGCTGCCCAAACGATCCTGTACGATTTCGTCTGTATAACCGGATATCCGCTCTTTAACCCATGCCCGCAGCTCTCGCTCATGCCCGGGAATGGAAGGAAACTCCGTTAAAGTTTTAAACAGTTCTAATGTTTTTAATTCCATGATGTTATACCTCACTCCTTATTAATTAACCAGTGGTCGTCATCCATCCAGTATGAATGGATTTGTACGGAATGTCCACGATATCATTTTCCTGACATAACAATTCCCCATAAAGCTAATAATGATAAGGACACAATGAATCCGAACCGCCAAGTGCGGAAAATTACGAACAAGGGGTGGTGAATGATGCCAGCTAAATCCGGGCAAAGCGGTTTTCGTACCAATACGCCGCCGCTGTCCATAAATGAGAAGGACTATCAAAGTATTTCCAAAAAGCACGAGCCATCCAGAAAAGTTTTTGCCAACTGTGTGCGGGCTTTTCTGGTTGGAGGCGGCATCTGTGTGATTGGTCAGGCGATTCAGGAAGCCTTCATGGCAGGGATGCACATTTCGGCCAAGGAGGCGGCACCGCCGACCTCATCCATGATGATCCTGTTGGCGGTTATATTGACCTGCTTCGGGGTTTACGACAAGTTTGCCCAATGGGCGGGTGCGGGAACCGCTGTACCGATTACAGGCTTTGCTAACTCGATGTGTTCGGCTGCACTGGAGCATCGGTCTGAGGGGCTGGTGCTCGGAGTAGGCGCGAATATGTTCAAGCTGGCAGGGTCGGTTATCGTATTCGGGGTTGTTGCCGCATTCGTTGTGGGTGTCATCTACGCCATTCTTGGAGTGGGAGGCAACCATTTATGAGAAGACAGGGAGGACAAACCTGGAAGTTCGAATCCAGACCGCGCATCGTGGGAAGTGCAACCGTTGTTGGCCCGGATGAAGGAGAGGGACCGTTGTCCACGGATTTTGACTACGTTTATGACAATCTCGAAATTAACGAAAAAACGTGGGAAAAAGCGGAACGCAGATTGTTTGAGCACTCCACTGAGCTGGCTTTAATGAATGCCAATTTGAACAAAGAGGAAGTGCAGTTTTTTATCAGTGGTGATCTGATGAACCAGATTATCAGTAGCTCCTTTTCGGCACGTAAGCTCGCGATTCCTTATTTGGGTGTTTTCGGAGCTTGCTCTACGTCGATGGAAAGTTTGGCCTTAGCCGCGCTTATTGTGGATTCAGAGGCAGGCGACTATGTTATGGCCGGTACGACCAGCCATAACTGTACTGTGGAAAAGCAGTTCCGTTATCCTACGGAATACGGAGCCCAGAAGCCGCCAACGGCCCAGTATACCGTCACAGGCTCTGGCACCGTAGTGGTGGGACATGCCAAGACAGGAACGGTGGTGGATTGCGCTACCATTGGACGTGTTACGGATATGGGCATTAAAGACCCGTTTAACATGGGCGGAGCGATGGCTCCGGCGGCGGCAGATACCCTGTTGTCACATTTTCGAGATACAGGCCGGGACCCTGGTTATTATGATCTCATTGTAACGGGAGATTTGGCATCTGTGGGCTTACCGATTACCAAGGAGCTGCTAAAAAAACAAAATATTGATATGAATCAGACGGAATTCAACGATTGCGGTTTACTTATTTATGATCTGAACAAACAAAAGCAAGTTATTGCAGGCGGCAGTGGTGCCGGATGCTCGGCTGTCGTAACTTACGGACATCTGCTAAAGCGGATTGAAAAGGGAGAACTCCAGAAAGTGCTGGTCGTGGCGACCGGGGCCTTGCTGTCTCCATTGTCAACACAACAAGGGGAAAGTATTCCTTGTATTGCGCATGCAGTAGCTTTGGAAGCGGGAGGCTAAGAATATGATATATCTATGGGCTTTTTTAGTCGGCGGTGCTATTTGCGTCGTGGGTCAATTGATGATGGATGTTATTAAAATGACCCCGGCACATACAATGAGCACGTTGGTGGTGGCAGGTGCGATTGCGGATGCTGTGGGCATATATGATCCGCTAATCAAATTTGCAGGCGCGGGTGCGACGATTCCAATTACAAGTTTTGGTAATTCACTGGTACACGGCGCATTGACCGAGCTGGAAAAGGATGGATGGCTTGGTGTCATTACAGGGATCTTTAGTGTGACAAGTGCAGGTATTTCCTCGGCGATTATTTTCTCCTTTTTGGCGGCCTTGGTCGTGCGTCCTAAAGGATAACCACATAAAAGCAACGCATTATAGATTAAAACATACAATGGAACAAGCATAAAAATCAGCCCTTCGGATCTGTATGCTCGGAGGGCTTTTTATGTGCCTGCCTACAAAATGTTGCCAAACTGTGGTACTGGCTCGAACATCTGGACAAGGACTCAAGTGTACTCTATGTCCTCCTTCATGTACAATAATAGGAAACATGTTGCTATCTAGGAGGTTTATTAGGCTATGCCCGTGCATCAAGAATCTGTGCAGATTGTATCTGCAATCCGATCTAATCTGGAATCATGCATATTAGGTAAATCCTTTGAAATAAAATTACTGCTAACAGCTATGCTGGCGGGTGGGCACATTCTGATCGAAGACGTTCCGGGTACGGGAAAAACGCAAATGATCAAGGCTCTTGCTAAATCCATGCGCGGTGATTACCGCCGTGTTCAATGTAATCCTGATATTCTCCCCAGTGATATTACAGGGGTTTCCATATTTCATCCACGGGATGAGCGGTTTTATTTCCGTCCGGGTCCCGTGATGACCCATATTTTACTGGCAGACGAAATTAACCGGGCCACGACGAAAACCCAATCGGCTTTGCTGGAAGTGATGGAGGAGCGCAGTGTAACCGTGGATGGAGAAACACATATGCTGCCTCATCCTTTTATGCTGTGTGCTACGCAAAATCCGATTGATTTTGAAGGGACTTATATGCTGCCGGAAGCGCAGCTTGATCGTTTTATGCTCAAAATCAGTCTCGGCTATCCTGATATGGAGACTGAGCGGAACATGCTGCTTCGTCATCAGGAGGGTCAGCCGGCAGACCGTCTGGAGGCGGTAGCCCATATGGAACAGATTGCCTCGATCCAGCAGGAAATCAGAGAAATGTATATGGACGAAGCAGTTACGTCCTATTTACTTGATATTGTCCGTGCGACAAGAGAGCATCCATCGGTACTGCTGGGAGCCAGTCCGCGGGCGGCGCTTGCTTTTGTGATGGCGGCCAAGGCATACGCTTTTCTGGAAAATCGGGATTACGTTCTCCCTGATGATGTGAAAATATTGGCACCCTATGTGCTGGCGCATCGTTTGCTGTTACGTCCCGAGGCGCGTCTCGACAGCTCCAATGCCCAGTCTGTACTTCAGGCTGTCCTTCGGCAGGTGAACGTACCCGTACGAATGGAGCGTCCGTAGGGAATGAAGATGGTCAAAAGGAAGCGCAGGCTTCCCCGGCTGTCGGGCCGAATCTGGCTTCTGATGGTCATATGGGTGGTATGTCTGCTATATCTGTTGTTTCAGGGTGGCAAGACGTCAGTCATGCTATTGTCCATGGTTACGCTACTGGGCATATATTTATGGATCGTTGGGCTGAGCGGGGTACGCCGTGTTCAGGGTTCAAGGCAGCTTTCGCAAGGCTCAGAGTTTGGGGAGCTACTGCATGCGGGAGATCAGGTACATGTAAAGCTGAGCTTGAGCCTTCCCGGCTTTCTGCCGTTGCCGTATATCATTGTTCGCGAGGTGCTCAAGCGTCATACAGGTGAATCCTGGTCGTTTGAGGACAGTGTTATCCCCAGCATGAAAGGAGGCGGACAGCTTGCCTTCCAGACGCCTGCGTTGGAGCGGGGAAGCTATTATTTTGCCGAAACCGAATGCGTGAGTGAGGATATCTTCGGTCTGTTGGAGCATAAAGGCAAGTTAAACGCACCCGGCGAATTTCGGGTACTGCCCCGTACAGTATTCATTCCGTATTGGCAGTTGAATGATCGTCGCTCGCGGATGTCTGGACCACAAACTGTCCAGACTCGAACACGGCGCGAAACGACGCAAATTAACGGAGTGCGGGACTATGTATATGGGGACCGTTTTTCACGTATCCATTGGAATGCGACCGCACGTACAGGCAGTTGGAAATCTAAGGAATTTGAGCATGAGACGGTTCCCAAAACGATGCTTGTACTGGATACACACAAAAAACATTATGTAAATGCCGATCAGTTTGAGCTGGCCGTATCCTCCATTGCTTCATTGCTGGAATATGGCGGGCGGGAGCGGATGGGAGTAGGTCTTTGTACGGCCGGGAAAACAGGTACTGTTTTTCAGCCCAGTGAGCAGATGATAGAACGGCAACGGATGATGCATCATTTGGTGGACATACACACTACTTCCCAAGGCAGTCTTATGGCTGCTGTAGAAAGCAGTGTGCGGCAATTTCCACAAGGCTGCCATTTTGTGCTGATCAGTCCGTTGAAGGATCATCAGGCGTTGGAGCTTCTTCGCTGGGCCGATACCCGGGGCATGACCCCTTGCCACATCTATATCGGAGAAGGCTCAAGCGAGGGACAGGCTGAAGAATGGATGAGCATGCTTCGTACAAGAGGCATTCAGGGTTATCATGTTCCGGGTCTTGAAGAGCTCCCGACAGTAATGGGGGGAGGGACGCTATGAAAAACTGGCTGCAATCGCTGAAGGGCTCTTGGGCTGCTGCCTTTACATTTTTATGGATTATTATTATTGCCATGCAGTGGGTATCCTTTGCTTCAGACCTATGGCTGAAAGAGACAAGAACGCTGGTATTGGCGACGGTTACGATGCTGGCTTTGGTGAAAATTTTGCTGCCGCTTCGACCTTGGATTGAATTTATCCTCAAGGCTGCGACGTTATTTTTTATTTTGTACCGGACGCTCGTGTCTTACTCGATCATTATTCCTTTCGGGGGTTTTACAAACCGCCTGGATCAATTTATATCGAATATGTCTCCGTATATCTGGTTTTCACTGATTGCTTGGCTAGTCATTGAGATGTTACCGCTCATCGTTACGACGAAGCAGCGCATTCTGGTGTTTGTAGGCATTAATATTGCCGCGCTGGCAGTACTTGATTCGTTCACGCCAACCGTGCTGTGGCAAGAAGTCGCATGGATGGTCTTTGCGGGTATGGGGTGGCTGGTGACTCAGCATTTGCAGTATTTTCGGCAGCATTACCCTCAAGGCTGGAAGCACATTCTCCGTTACCCGTACAAAATTGCAGCCAATATTGCGGTGATTTTTGCTTTGATTATTATGGCTGGCGTGAATATGCCAGAGATACAGCCGACCTTAACTGACCCTTATACGGCATGGACCCAGCGAAATAGCTCATCCACTGTTGGTATTAACAATGGAACCGGGGCTATGAATCAGCGGATGAGTACGGCATCAGGCTATAGCCGGCAGGACAATCGTTTGGGCGGGGGATTTAATTTTGACTATTCTCCGGTAATGACGATCACAACCAATCAGCGAAGCTACTGGCGGGGCGAGACGAAACGAACGTATTCCGGCACAGGCTGGAGTGATGCAGGCAACGACGACCAGACGCTGAACGATGTAGCGATGACAGCAGAGCTGGAAAATACACAAGAAACACGGCATTCGACCGAGCAGGTCGTTCAGACCATTACGATGCAAAATGATCAGAGCTATCCGGTTTTGTTCGGCGCGTATTCGGTACATCGTGTTCAATCGGTGGACAGAGACTCGCGGGCAGACGGATTGCGTTGGAAACCGGAACAGGCAGAACTGCTTTGGAATTCATCCTCCAGAAGAACTGCTTATCCGAAAACGTATACTCTGGTGTCACATGTACCTGTGATCCCGGAGAAAGAGCTGCGCAAGAAAACGTTTAATGAGCTGTATGGAAAGAACAAGCAGGAAGCCTATTTGCAAATCCCGAGTGAGCTGCCGAAGCGAGTGCGTGACTTGGCTCAAAATGTAACGTCATCGGCGAAGACACCTTATGAAAAGGTCGGACTGCTACAGCAATATTTACAGCGAAATTATGCATATACAAACAATCCGGATCTTTCCCGCAAAAGAAGCAAGGATTTTGTGGATGCCTTTCTGTTTGAGATTCGGGAAGGATATTGCGATTATTATTCCACTTCGATGGTTATGATGGCCCGCTCCGTTGGTGTTCCGGCACGGTGGGTCAAAGGATATGCACCTGGTCAGCAAACATTTTCGGATGATGCAACGACCAGCGATGGTAACGAAAATATGTCTTCCTATTCCGTTACCAACGCGGATGCTCATTCCTGGGCCGAAGTGTATCTGGGTGAATACGGCTGGGTTCCTGTAGAAGCCACACCGGGCTTTGATATGCCGTTGCTTACGGAGCAGGAGGATTCGAAAACGCCTGATACTCCAGAAGTGAAAGATCAGCCTGAGCCGGAACAGTCTGCGCAGACAGCGCAGGTCAATTCAGAGGAAGGCACGAAGATTCATCCGGTAATCATAGCGGCGGCAGTGGCTGTTATCGTACTGTGGGGCGCTTATATCGTATGGCGTAATCGGGCAGATATTCATTTTTATTTGCTGCGTCTGCGTAAAGGAAAGCCGTTGACCCCTGATGAAAAGGTGATCGTCGAAACTGAGCGCTGGCTAAGGTATATGCGGAGTAAGGGGTTTGCCCGCACTAGCCACGAGACGCTGAGGGAATCGGTCGGCAGATGGTCGGTTGAATCACCGGAACGTGCTTCAATTCTGAATCTGCTGCTGGAGCTGTTTGAACAAGCACGCTACAGTCCTTCCTCGGTAACTGCCGAGGATTGGCGCAAGGTCCGCCGACAAGCGGCCCTGTTGCATAAGAAAGGTTAGTCCAGACGGCAAACTGAACGAAAGGGCTAAACCATTTTTATTCGGCTCGAATGCTGCCGATTTATAATCTTCATCATATGCTTAGTAAAAAGCTGTCCGTTTGTTGCGGATAGCTTTTTACTAACCCATATTAATATGGTATAGTTTGTCGTATGAAACTGAGGTGACCGACGTTGTTTGAAATGCTGATGCCCAAATTACGGGTGAATACCGTCTTTGATATTGATCTTGAAGGCTTGTATGCTCAAGGATATCGCGGCATTATTACGGATTTGGATAATACGCTGGTTGGTGCAAAAGCGCCGAATGCGACTCCCGAGCTGGTGGCCTGGTTTGAGAAGGTCAAACAGGCGGGTTTTAAGCTTGTCATCGTGTCCAACAATAATATGGGACGTGTATCCGTGTTCGCTACGCCTTTGGACATTGAATTTATACATGCTGCACGGAAGCCTTCCAACTCGTCTTTTCGCAGAGCCATCCGTATGATGGGGCTTACTCCGGAAGAGACTATTATGGTCGGGGACCAAATGTTGACAGATGTATTGGGTGGCAACCGACTGGGATTGCACACAGTGCTCGTGTTGCCGATATCCATCCATGATGAAGGAATCATGACCCGCTTTAATCGGCGGCTGGAGCGAATCGCGCTCACAAGGTTACGTAAGAAAGGCTTATGGCTTGAGGAGGAAAAGAAGAATGACTGAAAGACCTGACGGCGGAACTGCCGTCAAATGTAGTGGCTGCGGTATCACGATGCAGACCAACAGCCCGGAGTTGCCGGGATATATTCTGGAAAAACTGCTTACACGAGAGCCTGTCATTTGCCAGCGCTGTTTCCGGATTAAAAACTATAATGAAACGTCTTCGGTAGCCGTGGATCAGGATGAGTTCCTGAAACTGCTTAGCCAGATTGGGGATAAGGACGCGCTCGTCATCCACATTGTGGATATTTTTGACTTTGAAGGTAGTCTGATTTCCGGCTTACAACGTTTTGTAGGCTCTAATCCGGTTGTACTGGCTGTGAACAAGACGGATTTGTTGCCTAAGGTAACGAACTGGAACAAGGTCCTGAACTGGGTACAAAAACAGGCTAAGGAGCAAGGACTTCGCACGGCGGATATCGTTCTGTGCTCGGCCAAAAAAAATCAGGGCTTTGACCGTCTGCTGGATGTAGTATCCGAACTGCGCCGCAATCGGGATGTGTATGTGGTCGGTGCAACAAATGTTGGTAAATCCACGCTCATTAACCGTTTGATCCGTGATCATAGCGATATGGAGCAGGAGTTAACAACATCCCGTTATCCGGGAACGACGCTGGATATGGTGAATATTCCGCTAGACGACGGCAAGCATATTATTGATACACCGGGGATTGTGTATCCTTGGCGTTTCAGTGAAATCGTGTCCCGGCAGGATTTGGGCGCTATTATGCCAGACAAGCCGCTGAAACCAGCTGCTTATCAGCTAGATCCCGGACAAACGCTGTTTTTCGGTGGGATGGCACGTTTTGATTTTGTAGAGGGGCAACACCAATCATTCACATGCTACATCAATGGCGGCCTTAAAATTCATCGCACCAAGCTGGAGCGGGCGGATCAACTGTTCGAAGATCATGCCGGAGAACTGCTGTCACCGCCGACACGTGATCAGTTGGCAGATATGCCGGAATGGACAAGACATGAGTTCCGCATTCCCCGTAAATCTCAATCGGATATTTATATCTCCGGTCTGGGATGGATCAGGGTCAATAGTGAGAACGGGGCTTTGGTAGCGGTTCATGCTCCTCGGGGAATTCGTGTTCTTCTACGGCCTTCGTTGATTTAACGGATGTTAAACCATGTGATAGGGCGGCAAGGAACATATTCAGGTTCCTGCCGCCGTTCATGTATTTGTGCAGCCTAATATTTTGCAATATGGGGGAGAACGACGATGAGCAGCGGGGAGTCTGGAGTGACTGAACAAGATCTTGTATTATTGGGCGTATTGGGTGATCCGATCAAGCACTCCAAATCGCCTCTCATGCATAAAGTAGCTTTAAAGGCTGCGGGGATAGAGGGGGATTTTGTTCCTCTTCATGTTAAGCCGGAACAGCTAGAGGACGCCATGAGGGGGATTCGGGCTTTGCATTTCCGCGGAGTCAATGTGACGATTCCCCATAAAGTTGAGGTTATGAAATATTTGGATGAGATTGATGAAGGGGCCAGACTCATCGGTGCTGTTAACACGATTGTGAACGACAACGGACGGCTCAAGGGTTACAATACGGACGGGATCGGCTACGTACGCTCGCTCAAAGAAGAGACTTCGGTTAAGTTGAAAGGCACAAAAATTGCGGTCATCGGAGCTGGAGGTGCTGCCAGAGGTGTGATTCATGCTTTACTGGAGGAACAGCCCGAATCGGTCATTATTCTGAATCGGACACGCGATAAGGCAGAGCAACTGGCATTGGAGTGGACGACGGAAGCGATCCCTGTGACGGGCTATTCTAACGATGAAGCGGAGCGCGTGCTTGCATCGGTGGATGTGCTGATTAATACGACCTCGGTAGGAATGTCTCCTTTATCCGATGAGCTTCCACTTGAAACGAGTCTGATTCCGCAAGGAATCATTGTGAGTGATTTGATCTACAACCCGCTGGAAACGAGATTTTTACGCGAAAGCCGTGAACAGCGCGGCTGCACGGTGCATGGAGGCTTGGGCATGTTCGTGTATCAGGGAGCGGTGGCTTTTGAGTATTTTATGGGCGTAGCTCCTGCTGTAGACGAAATGAGAGCGGCGGTGCTGAGAAGCCTGTCGTAAGTCGGATTTTACATTAAAATTATGGAATTGCCGCATGGCATATGTGGTTATGAAGGAGTTAATTATACATGTTAACAGGTAAACAAAAAAGGTATTTGCGTTCGATGGCGCATCATCTGGACCCCGTTTTTCAAGTAGGGAAAAACGGTACGAACGAGCATCTTATGCGTCATATTAACGATGCGATTGAAAAGCGCGAGCTGATGAAGGTGCAGATTTTGAACAACTGTCTGGATGACAAGCATGAAATTGCGGAAGAACTGGCTACGGAAACAGATTCCGAGCTTGTACAGCTCATCGGGAGCACGATTATTTTATACAAGGAATCCCGTGATAACAAGCAAATTGAGTTGCCTAGAGGATAAGCACGCGGGGAGAAGACTATGAAAATCGGTATTATGGGCGGTACATTTGACCCGATTCATATTGGACATCTAATGGCTGGAGAAGCGGCAAGGGATGCCTATGCGCTGGACCATGTATGGTTCATGCCTTCCCATATCCCTCCGCACAAGCATCAGGCGGGGGCGAGCGGCACGGAGCGGCTGGAGATGACGAGTGAAGCGGTGGCGGGCCATCCTGCTTTTGAAGTGTTGGATATTGAAGTGCTTCGCGGTGGGGTATCTTATACTATTGACACGATCAAAGAGCTTCAGGAGCTGCATCCTGCTGTGGATTTTTATTTTATCATCGGCGCGGATATGGTGAATTACTTACCTCATTGGCAGGGGATTGAGGAGCTGGCACAGCGAATTTGTTTTATCGGTGTCCGGCGTCCCGGTTTCCAACTTGCGCTGAATGAACTGCCGCATTATTTGCAGAACAAGGTGCTACTGGCGGATATGCCGGTGGTGGATATTTCTTCGACGGATATTCGGGAACGTGTTGCGGAAGGGCGCACCATTCGTTATCTTGTGCCTGATCGTGTGCATGACTACATTACAAGGGGCGGTTTGTATGAAGTACAGCCGTGAGCAATTGATGGAGGCCGTATCCGGTCAAATGCCTGAAAAACGCTGGAAGCACACTCTGGGGGTCATGCATATCTCGGTGGAGCTTGCCAAGCGGTATGGCGCGGACCCGGATAAGGCCGAATTGGCGGCTATTTTGCATGATGTAGCGAAATATTGGCCCGTTCAGCAGATGGAGGAAGTAATTCGCAATCATCCCGAATGTGACCAGGAGCTTTTACAGCATGACAAGCAACTGTGGCATTCTGAGGTAGGATATTGCGTTGCCTCTAGAGACTACGGGGTGGAAGACCTTGAAATACGGAATGCCATTCGCTGGCACACCTCAGGGCGTGTGGGTATGAGTTTGCTGGACAAAGTCGTGTGTCTAGCTGATTACATCGAGCCGGGACGGGATTTCCCCGGGGTCGAGCATATCCGCAAGCAGGCGAAAAAAAGTTTGGAGCAGGGTCTTGTCGCTGGATTTGATTCCACGATTTCACTGCTGCTGGAGAAGAAAAAGGTTATTTTTCCGCTGACGGTACTGTCGCGAAATGATCTGATTCAACAACTTAAACAGAGAAAATCGGAGGTTCATGAATGACCATAACTAATGAGAAATTAATGCAAATTACGGTTGAGGCCGCTGAAGATAAGAAGGCCATGAATATTGTAGCCCTTGACTTGCGGGGGGTATCCCTTGTCGCGGATTATTTTGTAATTTGCCACGGTAATTCGGATACCCAGGTACAGGCGATTGTGACGGAAATTCGCAAACGCGCTCATGATGAAGGTACGACAATCAAAGGGATCGAAGGAATGGATTCCGGTCGCTGGGTTCTGATGGACTTGGGTGATGTCGTAGTGCATGTCTTCCATCGTGACGAGCGCGAATATTATAACATTGAAAGACTTTGGTCGGATGCTAAGGTCGTGGAGAAGGTATGAATCTGATTGCTGGTACTTATGTCACGATTATGGTAGATCGTGAGGTATCCCCCTTCGGCTACTTTCTCACAGTCGGCGATCAGGATGTACTGCTGCATTATACAGAATTGACACGTGAGATCGAGGTTGGAGAACGGCTGGAAGTATTTATTTTTCACGATACAGAGGACCGTTTGGCCGCTACTATGAAAAAACCGTTCCTGTCGTTGGGCGAACTGGCAAAGCTACAGGTGGCGGATGTACATCCGCGTCTGGGTTGTTTTCTGGAAATGGGATTGGGGCGTCAATTGCTGCTGCCGATTCGTGAGTTGCCTGAGAACCGAGATTTGCATCCTCAGGTGGGCGACTACGTGTATGCTATCATGGAGCATGATAAGCAGGGCAGACTGCGGGCGAAGCTGGCGGGTGAGCAGGAGCTGGCTCCGTTGTCCTTCCATGCACCTGATTCATGGCTAAATGCATGGGTGCAGGCGACGGTGTACAAGCCGCTTCAGATGGGTACGTTTGTCCTGGTGGACGGAGGTGTGCTTGGTTTTGGCGCGATTGGCATGATTCATTCCTCGGAACGTAACCGGATGCTTCGCTTGGGCGAAGAGGTTAAGGTACGGATTACGCTGGTTCGTGAAGACGGTCGGGTGAATCTGGCGATGTCGCCGCGCAAGGAAGTGGGCCGTGATGAGGATGCGGATCGGCTAATTGCCTTTCTGAAAGAGCGCCCGGGTGGCGGTATGCCTTATTCCGATGCAACGCCGCCGGATATTATTAAGCAACGGTTCGGTATCAGTAAATCTGCCTTCAAGCGTGCGATGGGCAAGCTGATGAAGGAAGGGCTGGTTACACAAAAGGAAAACTGGACCTACCTGGTGGAGAAAATGCCTGAACCGAAGGACGGGAATGGGGAATAAAAAATGGCTTCTTACCGGAAGTTTGCCTATGTGTATGATGAGCTGATGCAGGACATGCCGTACCCGGACTGGCTGCGTTTTGCTCGGCAGGCCTGGGATCAGCATGGTATGCCGCATACAGTTGCAGAGCTGGGCTGTGGGACGGGCTCCATTACGATTCCACTGGTCAACTCGGGCTTCGAGGTGGCTGGCATCGATTTGTCTTCAGATATGCTGGCGGTAGCCCGTCGCAAAATGGAAACGACTACGCAGGGACAGCGTTTGTTCCGTGAGGGGAGCATTCGCTGGATAGAGCAGGATATGCGGGAATGGAATTTACCTGAGCCCGTGGATTCTGTCATTTCTTTTTGCGATTGTCTGAATTATTTGCTGGAGGAAGAGGACATTATTGCTACTTTTCGCAGGACGTATGCCGGCCTTAAGCCTGGCGGAACCTTTCTGTTCGATGTACATCATCCCCAGACGTTTGTGCGTTATGATGAAGAGCAGCCCTTTGTACTGGATGAGCGCTCCATTTCATATATTTGGACTTGTGCGTTGGATGCTCCACGCTGTGAAATTGAGCATCATCTCAGCATTTTTGCGAGAGCAGAAAATGAAGGGCGCGATGTATACCAGCGGTTCGAGGAAATTCATGTGCAACGTGCCTATGACCCGGACTGGATGAAAACGGAATTGTCCAAAGCCGGTTTTCGCGATGTGAAAGTATATGCGGACTTTGAATGGGTAGAAGCAGTAGATGACGCGGCCAGATTATTTTATGTTGCTGTAAAATAGTGTAGCTTCATAAAGCGAATATGGAAAAAGAAAGACGCTTTTCATGATGACATGAAGGGCGTCTTTTTGCATAAGAGCTTCGAAATTATATGTTTACTTTATAGTTCAGTTGAAGTTCATCACCCGGTACACCGCGAATGCCCCAATTCTGTTTCGGTGTCTCAAATATAGTGATTTCAAGATCCTGCGGAGCAATGCCTAAATCGTTAATTCTTTGGAATAGCAGCTGGATAAGGTGCTTTTTAGCCTCTGTTGTTCTGCCTTCAAACACACTAATTTCAATAATAGTGTAAGCCTCCGAGCGATCGTGGGCAAATATGAAGTCTTCCTGATTCATAGGGAAAAAACGATGAAACCTTTTGTCGGGGGGATATTGGAAGGCATCCACCACAGCGGAATGAACCACATCTGAAAGTTGCTCCTTGATCGGATTCAGGGCTTCTTTTATTCCGTAAATTTTAATTTGTGCCATATCTCAGCTCACCTTTCTCATCTCAACTCATCTCAATCTGACCCAGAGTTATTATAAAACATTTGCCTCCGTGTGTCATGGAGCAAACGAATGAAGTTGGTGTTTAGCACCAAATGTAGTCCCTATTTGACTTTTTTCGCGGTTTTCAATATAATAGTGCCATTATTAACGGTTAAACAATCGCTGATGAGGAATAGTAGTTTTGTCTGGACATGTAGAGAGCCGGCGGATGGTGCAAGCCGGTTGACAGCGCAAAGTGAACTCGCCTCGGAGATATGCGCCCAACGCAGGAATGCCCTATACAGGTGCTTGTACCCTGTTATTAACCCGCATCGGATCACCTCCGTTATCAGGTGCAAAGGGAGTAGAAGGCGAAGAACGCTTTCTGCTAACTAGGGTGGTACCACGGGAATATAACCTCTCGTCCCTAGCGCTGACACGCTACGGGATGCAGAGGTTTTTTTGTTGCATACCGTTTGAGGAGGAAATGACAATGACAGACACACAGCCGAAGCACGGCTATCAACCGCAAAGTATTGAACCAAAATGGCAGAAATATTGGGATGAGAACAAAACGTTCCGTACCGGGGAAGAGCCGGACAAACCGAAGTTTTATGCTTTGGATATGTTCCCGTACCCGTCTGGAGCTGGTCTGCATGTAGGCCACCCGGAAGGATATACGGCAACGGATATTGTTTCACGGTATAAAAGAATGCGCGGCTACAACGTACTGCATCCGATGGGTTGGGACGCCTTCGGTCTGCCTGCCGAGCAGCATGCGCTGGATACAGGAGAGCATCCACGTGAAATTACGGTGAAAAATGTAAATAACTTCCGCCGTCAAATCAAATCGCTTGGCTTTTCATACGACTGGGATCGTGAAATTAGCACAACAGACCCCGATTATTACAAATGGACACAGTGGATTTTCATCCAGCTGTATAAGCGCGGTCTTGCTTATGTAGCTGAAGTGCCTGTGAACTGGTGTCCTGCATTGGGAACGGTGTTAGCGAATGAAGAAGTAATTGACGGCAAGAGTGAGCGTGGCGGTCATCCGGTTATCCGCAAACCCATGCGTCAATGGATGCTGAAAATAACGGAATATGCTGATCGTCTACTGGACGATTTGGAGGAGCTGGATTGGTCCGAAAGCATTAAGGATATGCAGCGGAACTGGATCGGCAAGTCTACCGGAGCAGAGGTTCATTTTCCGATTGAGGGCCATGACAAGCAACTGACGGTATTTACAACTCGCCCGGATACCCTGTTCGGCGCAAGCTACTGTGTGCTGGCTCCTGAGCAGGAATTGGTGGATGTTATCACTACACCTGAGCAAAAGGATGCCGTAAATCAATACCGTGAACAAGCTGCCCGTAAAAGCGATCTGGAGCGCACGGATTTGGCAAAGGATAAAACGGGTGTCTTCACAGGCGCTTATGCAGTGAATCCAGTGAACGGTGAAAAGCTGCCGATCTGGATCGCCGACTATGTGCTGGCTGGCTACGGAACAGGCGCGATCATGGCTGTACCAGGTCACGACACACGTGACTGGGAATTTGCGAAGCAATTCGGGCTGAATATCATTGAGGTTGTCCAAGGTGGGGACGTGGCTAAAGAGCCATACACCGAGGATGGTCCGCACGTCAATTCAGGTCCGCTGAATGGACTTACGAATGAGGAAGCAATTCCGAAGATGATTGAATGGCTGGAAGCCGAGGGTAAAGGACAAGGCAAAGTAACGTACCGTTTGCGCGATTGGCTTTTCAGCCGTCAACGCTATTGGGGCGAGCCGATTCCAGTGATTCATCTGGAAGATGGAACGATCAAAACAGTTCCTGAGGATCAACTGCCACTCGTGTTGCCGGAAATGGATAACATCAAGCCTTCAGGCACAGGGGAGTCTCCGTTGGCGAATGCGACGGACTGGGTAGAAACTATTGATCCCGAGACGGGCTTGAAAGCACGCCGTGAGACGAACACCATGCCGCAATGGGCAGGAAGCTGCTGGTATTACCTGCGCTATATTGATCCGCACAATGATAAAGAGCCTGTATCCAAGGAGAAGCAGCGCGAATGGCTGCCTGTGGATCTGTACATCGGCGGTGCGGAACATGCAGTTCTTCACTTGCTGTATGCCCGTTTCTGGCACAAGGTACTGTATGATATCGGTGTTGTGGAAACGAAAGAGCCTTTCTACAAGCTGGTCAATCAGGGTATGATTCTGGGCAACAATAATGAAAAAATGAGTAAATCACGCGGTAATGTCATCAACCCTGACGATATTGTGAATACGTTTGGCGCCGATACGCTGCGCATTTATGAGATGTTTATGGGGCCGCTGGAAGCGACCAAGCCATGGAGCGAAAACGGGGTTGAGGGAGCGCATCGTTTTCTGTCCCGCGTATGGCGCCTGTTCGTTTCCGAGGATGGCAGCCTGAACGATAAAATTACAAATGAAGGCGGCAGTGATGAGTTCAATCGGACTTGGCATAAAACGCTGAAAAAAGTAACCGAGGATCTGGACGCGCTGCGTTTCAATACGGCGATCAGCCAACTGATGATTTTTACCAATGATGCATACAAAGCAGACCGTTTGCCGCGTGCAGCAATGGAAAACTTCGTGCAAATGCTGTCGCCGCTTGCACCGCATATGGCTGAGGAACTGTGGCAGTTGCTGGGACACAGCGAAAGCATTACCTACGCGGCTTGGCCTGCTTATGATGAAGCATGGACGGTGGATGCCGAAGTGGAAATTGTGGTGCAGGTGAACGGTAAAATCGTGCAGCGTGCGACGATTGCCAAAGACCTTGACGCCAAAGCGATGGAGGCATTCGCGCTGTCGCTGGACAACGTTCAGCAGGCGCTGGCTGGTAAAACGGTCCGCAAGGTGATTGCTGTTCCAGGCAAACTGGTCAATATTGTTGCGGGTTAATCGGCTTTAAGCCGAAGGAGGCGTCTATCTTTTGCATGTCCTCCTCATACTTGTTGTGCGTAGCCCGTATCAGCTCGGGGAAGACGCTGTGCAGGCTGATGTCCAGCAGCGCAAGGGCTTCAGCGGTAATACCTCCGGGAACTGCTACCCTCGCCTGCAACTCGGCTGGTGTCATTCCGCCCTCCGTAAGTAGCTTTCCTGTGCCGATAATCATTTCACCGGCCAGGGCGCATAGCTCCGTACGGTCTATACCCGTAGCCTGAACCGCAGCATGAATCCACTGGTCCATAAAAAAGGCCAGGAAAGCAGGGCCGCAGCTGGAAAAATCCGACGTAATACGCGTATGGGATTCTTTAACCCGAATCGGCCTGCTAATGTGGGACATAAGCTCTTCCAGAAGGGAGCGATCCTCCTCTGTAATCCGGCTGCCATGGATGCATAGTGAGGCTCCGCTGCCTACCTGGTGGGTAATGCTGGGAATAATTTTGGAGACTTTGGCTTTCAGTGAATGCTCCAAGATGCGTATCTGTACCGGACTTGTAATAGAAACGACGATTTGCTCTTCTGTAATGACGTTGCGTATTTCATCCGTCACGGCTTTAGATTCCAGCGGCTTCACGCAGATAAACAGGATATCGCTATCCGCTGCCGTCTCACGGTTGCTTTGGGCTGCATGTAATCCTGGATAACGACGGGCCAGCTCGGCTACCTTGGAATACGTTCGATTGCTTGCTGATATTTGCTGTGGCTTTAGTGCGTTGGAATGAATAAAAGATTCAATCAGCAGACTTCCCATGCTGCCAGTCCCGATAAATCCAACTTTCATCGTTCAACGTCCTCCTTTCATACTTTGCGGTATAGACGCTGTCATTCTTCTTAGTGTATGCACCCGGTCTTGGCCGACATGACGAATTTTATGTCTGAGCATATTAGATCGTGCCCAAGGACGTACCTCTCTTTGGAAAATGGCTCACAGCGAACCGTATGGAGGTTGTTTACATCCTCCGGTTAACGGGATAGGACAGGCTTGCTCTGTTCAATTGTGATGCTGTATTGAGTGGCTCACTTTCCCTAAATCTATGTGTAGAAGGGGACGAAATGGAAATGAACCGCGTATGGACTGGAACGGCAATAGTGCTTTCTCTAATCGGCAGTGGGCTTATTCTGTTTGCTGGTGGGCAGCGTCCGGAGCCAGAAGAAGAATGGCAGTTGCTTAATCGTAAGGTAGAGCAGGCTTTAGTAGAGCCGGACCAAAATGAGTCACAGAGCAATAGCGGACTGACTCAAGGAAAGCGTGTTGTAACGGAAACCTCAGGCAAAACTGAACGCAGTTCGGATGGCGAAGGAGCTGGCAATGTGAAGCGTGGTGCTGTACAGGGTTCTGCTAGTGCATCAGTCGACGGGAGCGAAAGCTCCAGTACTGTAAAGCAGACTGAGGCGACGGATTCTGGTTCCGTTACTTCCGCTACTGGCGTTGACAACTCGAATACCACGACGAACAGGACGAATGCAGTGAGCGATCCCGTTGCTTCATCCGCTTCCGGTGAAAAAAAGGTGAACATCAACACGGCGACTGCTGCCGAGTTAATGGAACTGCCGGGGGTTGGAGCTAAAAAAGCCGAAGCGATTCTGAACTATCGTAATCAGCACGGGCCGTTCAAGCGTGTGAACGATTTGGATCATGTGAAGGGAATCGGTGCTAAAATGTTGGCGAAAATGAAGCCTTACGTCAGCTTATAAGTGGACATGTGACAAGGCTGTCAGGATGGCTTTAGCGGATATATTTACGTTGTAACTTGTGTTTACGGGAGAGATGGATATGAGTGCAGATGTACGCAAGGACTGGGACACCTATTTTATGGATATCGCTTATATGGTATCCACCCGTTCGCGCTGCTCGCGGCGTCATGTTGGAGCCGTACTTGTACAAGGCAAAAAGCTTTTGGGTACAGCCTATAATGGTGCACCATCCGGGGTACCTGATTGCTCTGAGGCAGGTTGTATGATTTCGGAGGAATACGAGGTCGTGCATCGCGAGGGGCGGGAGGAAATGGTTAAAAAGCAGCGCTGCATCCGCACGATTCATGCGGAGCAGAACTTGCTACTGTTCACGGACCGGATTGATCGTGAAGGCTCCTCGGTATATGTGACCGACCAGCCATGCTGGACGTGTGCCAACATGCTGGCGAACAGCGGTATTGTGGAGATTGTATACCACCGTCCTTACCCAAAGGATGCCGACAAGGTTCGTGCCATGATGGAGCAAAAAGGTATTGCCTTCCGTATGCTGGAGAACTATCATCCACCGAAAGAAACGCTGATGGATGTTATGAATTAAGACATGATGAATTAAAAAGTACACGAGGAAGAACCTCTGACGAATGCTATTTAGTCAGGGGTTCTTTTTTGTTTTGCGGTTTGAGCACAGAACCCTATTTTTCTACCGGGAGGTGGTTATATTCAAGCCAAACTGGTTTTAAGCAGACCTATCTTAACCCTTACGGTATGTTGGATTACGGGAAGTGCAGGAGCATGCTTGTATTCCGGACGTATGCTGCTGTTGCTCTGGGCGGGTGTCACGCTGATTTTACCTCTTGCAGCTCTATTGATGAAAATTCCAGTCCGGCATGTGGTATTGCTGTGGATTGCCTTGAGCGGAGGTGGATTCCATTGGGCTTGGCATGATACGCATAATGTGAGCCATATTCCCGAGGCCCTTCATGTATCGGCTTCCAAGCTGGAAGCCGTGCCTGTTCAAGCATCCGGGTTTATTGCTTCCGAGGTACAGGTAGACGGTGATCGGGCACAATTTGAGATGAGGATTATTGCAATAAGCAAAACGAGAGGCAATTCCAATTTGAACAAGAAGCCTACATCTGCGAGTAGTACCCGTACTGGTTCTACATTACTGCCAAATGACACTTTTCAGGGCGGGGTTGGAAAGAGCGAAGCTATTTCTGAACAGGTTATCGTGCACATCAAGCTGGCTGCCAAACAGGAACAGCAACTTGCGGCAGAATGGCAGCGTGGAGATGCAATTCAACTGCACGGCAGCTTAAAGGCTCCTGCAACAGCGGGGAATTTTGGCGGCTTTGATTACAATGAATACCTGCATACACAGGAGATTCACTGGCTTTTCAAAGGGAATGGAGCCGCTTCGCTACAAAAGCAGCAAGCTTCCCAGTGGAACCGTTACACCTTGTTCAGGTGGAATGATCAGCTTAGGGAGCAATTGGGGCAACGGATGGAATTAGCTTTTGGTTCTCTTTATCACGCAGGATATATGAAAGGACTGGTGCTAGGCGTTACGGATGAGCTGGACCCGGCAACGTATAACGAATTTACGCAGCTTGGATTAACGCATATTTTAGCGATATCCGGTATGCATGTGGCCGTATATGCGGCTACGCTACTGTATTTACTCAAGCTATTGCGAGTGAGTCGCGAGACGTCTCTTACGGTCGTGATGGTGCTTATTCCGGCTTATGTACTGCTGACAGGTGCTTCTCCCTCTGTTGTGAGGGCTGGAATTATGGCTATGATCGGCCTGTTTGCAGCCAGACGGGGAATGCTCAAGGACGGACTTAGCATTTTGAGTGTGTCCGCATTATTGATGCTGCTTTGGAATCCTTACTACCTGCTTAGTGTCAGTTTTCAGCTTTCTTTTCTGGTAACAGCCGGGCTGCTCATTTACATGCCGCTGATGAAGCCATTTTTCGCCAAATGGCCTCTTCTGATTGGCGGCGAAATTGCGATTACGATCACAGCGCAGCTTGTTTCGTTTCCGATGACAGTCTTCTACTTTAATCAGTTTTCGCTGCTATCGTTTGCGGCTAATTTTGTGCTTGTTCCACTTATCACGTATATCGTGCTTCCACTGGGAACGGTGGCGATGGGAATCGCCTTTCTATGGGAGGACGGGGGACGTATCCTTGCGTGGCCAGCAGAGCAGCTGAACGAACTGACCTTTTGGCTTGTAAAATGGATGAACGTGGATGACACTTATGTGAGTATTTGGCCGTCTTCCTCCATTCTGTGGGTCATAGCGTATTATGCTGCTTTGTACAGTATTCTGTACTGGCTCAAAACATGGATGATATCTCGAAGGCGAACAGAAGAATCTCTGGGCTTGGAGGTAGCACCGGATAAGGACAAGGGGAGGCTTTCAGCCGAACGCAATTCGGCGGGACAAAGCACATCCGCTCCCATGCCATCACCCATACATACAGGATTAGCGGCATCTGCGGAGTGGGCGGCTATATTGCAGACGGAACATGAGCCTGAAGGAGCAGGCAAATATGCACGTCGACAGTGGAATGGTTATAGTCATTTGGCGCTGGCCTTAAGCGGTATTGCCTGGTTTGGCATCCTGTGTATTGGTTACGTAACTCCAGGTGGAGGGAATACGGGAATAGTTCAGTACATGGATGTGGGCCAAGGTGACAGCATTTTAATTACAACGCCGGGTGGCAAACATATATTGGTGGATGGCGGGGGCACGATGGATTTTACGACAGGAAAAAATGCCTGGCGCAAACGAAAAGACCCCTATGAGGTAGGAGAGGATACGATTGTACCCTTGTTGAAGCAGCGCGGTGTACATCGGCTGGACGCAGTCATTTTAACGCATGGAGATCATGACCACGCCGGAGGATTGCAGGCTGTGCTTGACCAGATTCCAGTATCAGCCTTGGTTTTTAACGGCACCCTGACAGACAAGCCCCCTTTCCGCAAGCTGTTGAACACGGCTTTAAACAAGCAGGTCAAGCTGTATGGTGCGCATTATGGTATGGAGTGGAGACCGGATCAGGATACGAAAATCCGCTTTATTCATCCGCTTCCGTCGCAGGAGGAAGAAACCGGAAGTTTGGCCGTTGTGAAGGACCAAAATCATTATTCCGTTGCAATGATATTAGAGATGGAGGGGGCTTCCTTTTTGTTCACAGGAGATATGGATGATGCAGCAGAATCGCAGTTGCTCTCCGAGTTAGCTCACTCTCCATCCCATACCGAAGGAAAGGGGGAGACGTTGGCTGTAAGGCAAGCTGTAGACGTCATGAAAATAGCACATCACGGTAGCAAGTACTCCACCTCGGAAGAATGGTTATCCTACTGGCAACCGAAGGTATCCGTCATTTCAGTCGGAGCTAGCAATACATATGGACACCCGAATGAAGCGGTATTGGATCGTCTATCAGCGGTTGGTTCTGCCATATATCGAACAGATGCGATGGGAGAGGTGCAAATCCATGCGTACCAAGGCAAATTGAGTGTGCGGTACAAACATAACCTTGAACATGCGGATACAAGATGAATTGTACAGTTATTGCCGTGATATGCTGATGCCCCAATGGACACGCTTGAACTGTAGCAACGAACAAGAGCGACCCAGGAAAAATACTAAAGATATGCTCACTCTAAGGAGTGGGCTTTTTGCTTTTAATCCAACCTGCATGGACATAACTTGTGAGCTTTGATAAAATCTAAGAATCATTGAAAATGAGAATCATTATTAATGGGAGGGATATTGTGAACTATTTAAAATTCCGAACTTCGGCTTGTTTATTGATTATTTCATTGATGCTGGTACTGAGCGCATGCGCCACGAATGCAGGAGGAATGGCAACGGACAGTGGGACAACGGCTGATTCGAAAACTGCATCTACCGGAGATGCAGCTGACACACGTACATATAAAAGCGATAAAGGTACAGTTACTATTCCTGAACATCCACAGCGTGTCGTTGTAGCGGTCGGCGACTATGTAGGCGATGTTCTTGCACTTGGGATTACACCTGTAGGGGCTCCAGACACTGTATTCGATGCTCCATACTATAAAAAATACTTGAATGGTGTTGAAAATATCGGTGATAGCTCCGCACTGTCCCTTGAAAAGGTGACCACCCTGAATCCGGATCTGATCATTACCTATGATGAGAAAGCTTATGGAAATCTGAGAAAAATAGCGCCTACAGTGTTTATTCCATACGGTAAATATAAATATAAGGATCGTCTGATGGAGCTGGGCAAAGTGTTAAAGAAGGAGCAGGAAGCGAAGAATTGCCTTGCTGATTTTGCGGCTAAGATTGCTGAGAAGAAACAGGCTTTGTCTGATGTCATTGATTCGGGTAAAAAAATTGCTATTTTTGAGATAACGGGCAAAGAATTATATCTCTATGGCAAGTCCTACGGACGGGGAGGAGCCATACTTTACGATGAGTTGGGGCTTCGTGCCCCGGCGAAGGTAGAAAAGGTGGCGTTCGAACAGGGCTGGGCCAGCATTTCGATGGAGGCTTTACCGGAGATGCTAGGCGATACCGATTACCTGATGCTGGGGATTAGGGGAGATGGAGTAGATCAAGGGAAAGATATTGAATCTAAAAGTGTGTGGAAAAACCTTCCTGCCGTTAAAGCAGGGAAAGTATACCAGTATTCGATCGACGACTTTTATTTTCAGGACCCGATCGCTCTGAATTACCAGTTAGAACTCATATCGGATTTCCTGATTTCCAAGAAGTAACAATATGCAAGTTCAATTCGACAGATTCCAGCAGATTTATGTGAGTAAGGGCTAAGGGAAGGTGACTACCTTCCCTTTTTCTGTTATTCTAAGGGAGGCTATAATGGGGAATATGGGCTTTTTGGTAACATTTTTTACACTATAAAAAATAAAATTATCGTCAGACGTCTATCCTGCAACAATTTGCAAAGGGGAAACGTCTGTAATATTGCAGGGAGAGGGGGATCCTTTGTGGTAGAGCAGGGACTCATTCGAGCCGCTCAATCGGGCGATCGCGACGCTCTCATTACCCTATTAAGAGAGATAGAACAGCATGTGTACCGTACGGCATATTACATTTTAAACAATGAACAGGACGCCATGGATGCTTCACAAGAAGCCCTCATACGGATTTATTCCAAAATTAACTCTTATGAGGAAAAGGCGCAGTTCAAAACCTGGGTTCAACGCATTGTAACGAACATATGTATCGACAAATTCAGAAGGACAAAGCCCTCGGTATCCATTGACGAGCACGACATGATATTCAACGATCCCCAAAATGTGGAGGCCGAGGTGTTGACCTCTTACCTGGCACAGGATGTTCGTGAGGCTATACAGCAGCTTCCAGAGCACCACCGGACGGTGATCGTATTGAGATATTTGCAGGATTTCTCTTATAACGAGATTGCCGACTCTCTGGATTTGCCGCTAAATACGGTCAAGTCATACTTGTATCGTGCAAGACAGCAATTGCAAGGGCTACTTCAGGAATATCAGAAAGGTGGTGTATCAGGATGAAGTGTGGGGAAGAGGTGATGGATTGGATGCAGCGTTATGTGGATCATGAGCTGGGCGAAGAAGAGACGTCCCAATTAATGAACCATATTGCGACTTGCCCGGACTGTGCGGAAAAATTTCACATTCTTCAGACGCTCTCACGCGAGCTGGAGGAATTGCCTGCGGTTTCCCCGTCGTTCAGCCTGGTGGATTCCATCATGCCTCAGCTTGATGCCATTGACCGCGCACGTGAGGAGCAGGGAAGCGCGCTTCAGGAGATGCAGCCTGTAGCTGCTGATCCTGGACCGGGACCGAGACAGCGTACTCAGCCTATACCTTGGTGGAATCGGATGAGCGGGCGAGCTGCGATAGGCGTGGCTGCCGCTGCTGTTGTACTGGGCATTGTGGTATTCAATTTTGAACCGAAAACGGTGCAGGATGCGGAAGGCTTGCTTGATTCCCAGTCGCCTGGAGTGATGAGTCAGCAGAAACAGACAGAAGTTCCAGGTACGGTGAATGGAAGCGGAGGCAGTGATGCAGCTATTGGATCGGATTCGATCAAGCAGCCGTCAGAGCAGGATCAGGGAACGGACGCATCCCAGCCACCTATAGGGGAGCAACCTGACCCGAGCAAACAGGATGTAAACAGTGCGGATGATCAAAAGAATCCTTCCACACAGGATGCTGCACAACGTGACGATCAGCGAGCTGGTGAAAAAGGCTCAATGAAGCATACGCCAGCAGGGCATCCTGCCCGTCAGGATCGCCAGCAGGGACAGCCAAACACGGATCGTCAGGCGACAAAAGAAAACTCTGCCGGGCAAAGTTCTGCTGCGGATACTCCTAAGTCCGATGATAAACAGTCAAAGCAGGGAAAATCCGAACAACAAACGATTGCCCCTGAACAGCAGGGAGAACCAAAATTAGAAAAAGCACCTATAGCGGGTACAGGTACTGCTCAAGACAGTAATGACAACAGCACGGCTACTAATGATTCGTCATTGTCTGTCAGTCAGGATATGATGTTACAGAATCGGATTGCTTCAAATGAAACGTCGAAAGACACGACCTCCAAAGGGGTTACCAAGGATTCGGGGACTACGACGGGAGATATGAGCAGCAATACAGCTTCAAATGATCAGCAACCCTCCGGGTCGCAAAACCCGGTACGCAATGAAGGTTTCTCATCTAATTCAATAATCTCTCCGGACAGCAATAATGCCTCCACCTTTAGCGCCCAGTCGACGTCTACAGATCAGCTTAATTCACCTGATGGCAGCTATGCGGTGGTCATTGAGGGCAAAAAGCTGAAAGTGTATAAGCTTTCCGACAACGGTGTAGACCGGACAACGCTGGAAGTGCGTACTTTGAAGGGTGCCTGGGTCAAAGGAAGCTGGTCCGAAGACAGCCAAACCTTCATGTATGAAACTGAGCAGGATGGTACAGCAAGTAAATATACGTATACCGTTCCGCGTACCTCCGGAAAATAGTTGCTATGAAGATGACACATTTTTAAAAGCAGAGAATAGATTATATGAACCGACGTCGTATCCCGACGGCTGAAAGTTTCTAGAGCTTTCTGCTGCCGTGTTGATATAGATGGTGGTGAAAGGATCTTGCCTATAGGCAGGGTCCTTTCGTTTGTATAATGACTTGCCTTCCGACCAGATGTCGGGTACGATCAATGGATGGGGGGTACGGAGAATGGATGCAAAAACAGCCGCTAAGGCTATTCGCAAAGGCGATATTTCGCCAGTGTATTTGCTCTACGGCAGCGAAAAATATCAAATGAAGCAGTTTGTCGATATGCTTAAGGAAAAAGTGGTGGAAGAGGAGCATCGCGACTTTGCTATTATTCCCTACGATCTGACCGAGACGCCAATTGAGGTAGTCGTGGAGGAGGCCGAGACTGCGCCTTTTTTGGTGCCCAAAAAGCTGATTATTGTACGGGACACCAGTGTATTTGCGGCAGGCAAGGATGGCGGTAAGATTGAGCACCGCATTGAAGCGTTGCTGACTTATATGGATAACCCGGCTGACTATAGCATTATCATTTTTACGGTTCAGGCTGAAAAGCTGGATGAACGGAAAAAGATTGTTAAAAGGCTGAAAAGTGACGCTTCGGTCATTGCCTTCACTCCGTTGGGGGGAGATGACCTGGTGGCATGGATTCATAAGCGAGCAGGCGAACGAGAAGTCCAATTGGCTGCAGGAGCTGCTGAAAGTCTCATTCAATATACGGGGACCGGGCTGCAATCGCTGGCTGCCGAGATAGACAAGCTGTGCTTGTATGCGGGAGCGCAGGGTACCATCTCCATAGCCGATATTGAATCACTTGTGCCTCGCAGCACGGAACAAAATGTGTTTGCGATGGTCGAGGATTTGGCTAATTTGCGGCTGGATAAGGCACTCAGTATTTTTTATGAGCTGCTTAAGCAAAAAGAGGAACCGATCAAGATTGCAGCTTTGATCACGCGACAGTTCCGTATTATGTTGCAGGTCAAGGAGCTGATGGGTCAAAGCTATTCCCAGCAGCAAATTGCAAGTCAGCTTAGCTTGCATCCATATGGGGTGAAAGTTGCCGGCGAGCAGGCGCGGAGATTCCGTCCTGAGCAGTTGCGACAGCTTCTCTACGACTTGGGCGAGCTGGATTACCGCATGAAAACCGGAGTTGTCGACAAGGTGTTGGGGCTGGAGATGTTTTTGCTGAAAATGGGCGCGGGAGCTTCGGTCTAACCCGGCCCGTTTGCCGATCGGTTTATTTTAAGTGAGAGTTAACATCGCAGAATCCAATCGTGGTGAACTAAAAAATCCTGATCAGCCAAGGCTGGTCAGGATTTTTTCATTAACGTATAAAAGTAGCTCTTGCTTACGCTTGAGCTGTAAGAGCGTTAAGTTTTTTCGCCAAGCGGGATTTCTTGCGAGCAGCTGCATTTTTGTGGATCAGACCTTTAGTTACAGCCTTGTCCAGCTTTTGGGAAGCTACTTTGAAAGCAGCAGCAGCATTTTCAGCTTCGTTATTCACCAACGCTGTATCGGCAGCTTTTACTGCTGTACGAAGCGCGGATTTTTGAGAAGCGTTCAACGCACGGCGTTTGTCGTTTGTTTTAACGCGTTTGATAGCGGATTTGATGTTTGGCATTACATTCACCTCCTGTAAAGGCATTACTTATGAACACAAACGTTTCACAACTTAAAATATTTTAGCACGCCACACCTCAAATTGCAATAAGAAAACATTCCGGGCTTGGGTAGATTACAGGATGAAAATGGATGTGCATAAACCTGCCGGGTGTCTCGCACACTATAACCTGAGATGGTATAAAAGGAGGCGTAAATGATGGATTTGGATTTGCAGAAGTATGCGGTACGTACGGATTTGGCGCTGGAGGCAAGAGAACTGGCGGAACGCAATCAGCCAATGCCGCTGGCGGGCATCAACGAGGACGTGGAGGAAGATAACGGTATTAAAATCACGCGTCTGGATGTACTGAATGAAGAGGGTGCTAACCGTATTGGACGGGTTCAGGGGCATTACGTGACGCTGGAAGTGCCCGGTTTACGTAAAGGTGACACCGGGCTCCAGCAACGGGTAGCCATCGCATTCGCTAAGGAGATGGAGCAATTTATACAAAAAATAGGGATCTCCAGTAAGGCACGCGTACTTGTGGTAGGTCTGGGCAACTGGAATGTCACTCCCGATTCACTAGGTCCGCTTGTCGTTGAAAATTTGATGGTGACCCGTCAATTTTTTGAACTGACACCTGATCAAATCAATCCGGGTTATCGGGATGTGAGCGCGATTGCACCGGGGGTTCTTGGCATTACGGGAATCGAGTCGAGCGAAATTGTTCAGGGTATCGTTGATCGCACGAAGCCGGAGCTGATTATTGCTATTGACGCTCTGGCATCACGTTCACTGGAGCGCGTCAATACGACCATCCAGGTGGCAGATATCGGGATCCATCCGGGCTCCGGTATTGGTAACAAGCGGCGCGGCATCACCAAGGATATTATGGGTGTTCCGTGCATTGCCATCGGCGTTCCAACGGTATGCTACGCTTCGACCATCGTAAATAATGTAATTGAGCTGATGAAAACACATTTTGCCAAGGAAAAGGCTTCTACGAAAGCAATACTGGGGATGCTGGATGATATTTCCGAGCCTGAGAGACTGGGATTGGTGAGAGAGGTACTTCAGCCGCTGGGACATGATCTGATTGTGACACCTAAGGAGATTGACGAATTTATCGAAGATATTGCGAATATCATTGCAACCGGATTGAACGCTGCCCTGCATGAAGCCGTCGATCCTGGCAACGTCGCCGCTTATACACATTAATCAGGGGTAGTAAAAGCATATTTCATACACAAAATTCTCTATCTAGCAGGCATCCTATCTCTTGTAATAAAGAGTGGGATTTACCTGGGGGTGGAGATTTTTTTGTGTTCTAGTAATTGTTCTCCGTTCATAGAGTTGAAGTATAAGAGATTTCCGCTGCTGACAGGAATCGGTAGTTCTGAACATGAGGCGGGCTTCGACGGGACGAAGGAGGACAAGACCCACATGAAAAAAATTCAAACCTGGAACGTCGGAAGATGGAGAAGAAAGGGCCTTGAAATTTTGGCTATGGGACATACGCTTGTGCTGCTTATTATGGGCTCGGCGCTTTTATTTGTTGTATTGGGGCTGGGAGGACTGGCGGAAAATCGTTTACAAACGTCTCCGGTGTCTTCGATGAAAGGATTTGCAGGCTCGGTTTCCAGCGGTTTTTTTGCGGACATGCTCGGTATGGAAGTACCTCATTTGGCACAGAAGGAGCAACAATCTTCGTTGTCGGGTGAACAATGGTCGCCTTTTGTTTTCCAAATGCTCACAGGTATTAATCCACAGGACCCCAAAAGTCTCATAGCTCGCGAAATTCCTGGTATGTCTGCGGGTACGCCTGTTTTGTTGCGCAAGGGCTCAGGGAACAACAAGGTGGAGGCACCTATTGATTATCAGCCTGATCAGGGAACAACGGATGCTCCCGGCGGCCCGGATGATTCTACCAATCCACCGAACAATGGCTCTACAACGATAGATCTTCCGACAACGCCAGAAACGGACCCTGCGCAAGAGGATGATCCGAGTGATACAGCAGTCAAAGGTGCCAAACGTATATTAATCTACCATTCTCATCCGAGAGAGGCATATAACCCTTTGCTCAGTAAAACCAGCTCCAATCCCAATTCTGGCTCTAAATCAGCCAATGTGTCGAGAGTAGGAGATTTTGTAAAAAAGAGATTGGAGAAGCAAGGGATATCTACTTTGCATGTGAACAAGGACTATGCCAAAATCGTTCAAAATTACAATTGGAATTATTCCTATAAATATTCGCGTGAAACGGTCAAGGAAGCTTTGGCTGGAAATAAAAGCTTAACCTATCTGCTTGATATCCACAGAGATTCTCAACGTCACGGCAAAACGACAGCAACGATAAACGGACTTTCTTATGCCAAGGTGTATTTTATTATCGGCCATGACAACAAAAACTGGCGCAAAAATGAAGCTTTCGCCGCTCGTATTCATGAGAAGCTGGAAAAGTCGTATCACGGCGTTTCCCGTGGGATATGGGGGAAGGATGGCGGTAAAGGCAACAACGGTGAGTACAATCAGAGCTTATCTTCTCATAGCATTTTGATCGAAATTGGTGGGATTGATAATACCGAAGAGGAACTGAAACGTACCTCTGACGTTCTGGCGGATATGATCGGTGAGGTGTACTGGGAGGATCAGAAAGCACAGAAAGCTGGTACTAACGTATCCGATACGAAAAAGAGCAACGGTGGCAATTAATTGAGGCGGTGGAAAGGAGGAAATGCAATGTCTGGACATTTTCGTAAAAAAGCGCTTGGATTTGTACTTCTGATGGGGGCGGGGGTCCTGCTCGGCATGCAACTGGCAGGCTCTGGACTGCGTTCTGTATATGGTCCTGAATGGGCCGGGGACTCGGTTCAGAGCAAAGTACAGCAGAACGTTGTCGGATATGAGCAGACGGTTATTGAAGACACACCCGCAGCCGATGCTCGTGCGTATACCCGCACATATAACGGAAATGGGAATGTTGTAATGGACTCCGGAACGGGAGCGGCTACTTACAAAGCTAATCCACAAGAACGAGGTGAGACCCAAGCCACAGGAGAAACTCGCCGGTGGTATTCGACAGCACAGGATGCCAATTTGCAGGGCCAGGAGACACCGCGTGAACTATTGGCTGTCAAGGCAGAACAAACCTCGGTGGATACCATGGCGGACAAAACGGCCGGGCTGCTGCAAAACCTGTCAAGACAGGGGATTCGCTGGGTTGTGTCTGTTTTTGACGGAGTAACGGAATAGAAATATTGCTGACCCCCTATACAACTGCTATAATAAGCTGATTGACACTAGGCATTGTGTGGGGGTAAGGCATGACTGACATTTTGGCAAGACAACGTAAAATTCGGAACTTTAGTATCATTGCACATATAGACCACGGTAAATCCACGCTGGCTGACCGGATTTTGGAATATACCGGTGCACTCACATCCCGTGAAATGCAGGAGCAAGTGCTTGATCAGATGGATCTGGAACGGGAGCGCGGGATTACAATCAAGCTTCAGGCAGTGCGACTCACTTATAAGGCCGATGACGGCGAAGAGTACATTTTGAATCTGATTGATACACCGGGACACGTCGATTTTACCTATGAGGTTTCCCGAAGCTTGGCGGCCTGCGAAGGCGCTCTGCTGGTTGTAGACGCGGCACAGGGTATTGAAGCACAGACATTGGCTAACGTATATTTGGCGTTGGACAATAATTTGGAGATTCTGCCGGTGCTTAACAAAATTGATTTGCCAAGTGCCGATCCTGAACGGGTGAAGCAGGAAATCGAGGATGTTATCGGCCTGGATACGAGCGAGACTGTACACGCATCGGCCAAAGCTGGAATCGGTATCAAGGAAATTTTGGAACAGGTGGTCAGAAGCGTACCTGCTCCGCAAGGGAATCCGAATAATCCGCTGAAGGCGCTTATTTTCGATTCGCATTATGATCCATATAAAGGCGTTATCGTATATGTCCGCGTCGTGGATGGCAGCATCAAGGCTGGTTCTAAAATTAAAATGATGGCGACCGATAAAACGTTTGAGGTTATTGAGGTAGGAGCCTTCATGCCACGTATGAGCATCGTGGACGAGCTGAACATCGGTGATGTTGGTTTTATCGTTGCCGGTATCAAGCATGTGGGCGATACGCGTGTCGGAGATACGGTGACGGATGCCAAAAATCCAACAACAGAACCGATGCCAGGCTATCGGAAAATTAATCCGATGGTATATTGCGGGCTGTATCCGATCGAAACATCCGAGTATAACGATCTGCGTGAGGCACTTGAAAAGCTACAACTGAACGATGCTTCGCTCAGCTTTGAGCCGGAAACATCAAGCGCGTTGGGCTTCGGATTCCGTTGTGGTTTCCTCGGTCTGCTTCATATGGACGTTATTCAGGAACGGATTGAACGCGAATTTAACATCCCGCTGATTACGACGGCGCCGAGCGTTATTTACCGCATTAAGCTGACGAATGGCGAAACGATCCAGATCGATAACCCGTCAAATTACCCGGAAATCGGACGAATTGATCATGTGGAGGAGCCATACGTAAGAGCAGGCATTATCGTGCCTAATGATTACGTAGGTACGGTTATGGAGCTTTGCCAGACCAAGCGCGGTGAGTATGTGACCATGGAGTATCTGGATACGACACGGGTAACTATTACGTACCAGATTCCACTGTCCGAAATCGTGTACGATTTCTTTGACCAGCTTAAATCCAGCACCAAGGGCTACGCCTCCTTCGATTACGAAATTTCAGGCTATCGCCAGTCTAATTTGGTGAAAATGGATATTATGTTAAACGGCGAACAGGTTGATGCGTTATCGTTCATCGTCCACAGAGATCGCGCTTACCATCGCGGACGTATTATTTGCGAGAAGCTGCGTGAGCTGATCCCACGCCAAATGTTCGAGGTGCCCATCCAGGCATCTGTCGGGACGAAGGTTGTAGCACGCGAAACCGTTAAGGCAATGCGTAAAAACGTCCTGGCCAAATGCTACGGCGGCGATATTTCCCGTAAACGGAAGCTGCTTGAAAAGCAAAAAGAGGGCAAGAAGCGCATGAAGCAAGTAGGTAACGTAGAAGTACCACAGGAAGCATTTATGGCGGTACTGAAAATAGATGAGTAAAGCTGCTTGAAACAAGCAGCACCGTATTCAATTTAGTACATCACAATTGTGTGTACGAATTGAATACGAATAAGTACCAACAGCATGATCCCGTAGTAGCTTAGGTACACACTCTGTGATGCACCGCAAGATACTACGGTCCGCTTGTTCCCAAGCGGTATTCGTCCATTCTTTCATGTGGCCTTTGCCGTGCATGGAGAATGGACGTTCTTTATTTGAGCAAGCTATTCAAGACGGAGTGAAAAAATGGCACGAAGTGACCTTCCACCTCAACCGCCCTTTTTTCACCTCACCTCAACACTGACAAGGAGGATCGGTATGACCGCATCCATACACAAACATGAGTATTCACCCGCGCCTCAAGCGGTTTATCTGCATATACCTTTTTGCACGAACAAATGCTTTTACTGTGACTTTAACTCTTACGTGCTCAAGGATCAGCCTGTTATGGAATACCTGTATGCACTGGAACGGGAAATGGAGCATACGGTTCGCCTTCACCCGCCGGGTGAGATTAAAACTATTTTTGTCGGGGGCGGTACACCAACAACGCTGAATCCGAAGGAAATGGAATATTTCCTGAAAAGCGTTCGTACCTACTTCCCGAACTGGTCGGAAGATATTGAGTTTTCCATGGAAGCCAATCCGGGCACAACTGATTTTGAGAAACTCACCGTGATGAAAGAAGGCGGTGTAAATCGGCTGAGCTTCGGCGTACAGGCTTTTCAAAACGAGCTACTTACGGGTATTGGTCGAATTCATAATACAGATGACGTTTATCGTAGTTTGGAAAATGCACGCAAGGTCGGATTGGACAATCTGTCGATTGACCTGATGTTTGGTTTACCGAATCAAACCGTAGAAATGCTGCATGAAAGTGTCAGCCGGGCGCTGGAGTTGGGACTTCCTCATTACTCCATCTACAGCTTGAAGGTCGAAGAAAATACGCTATTCCACACGCTGTACCAGAAAAATCAGCTTCCGCTTCCACATGAGGACGACGAACTGGAAATGTATTTGCTCCTGATGCGTCGCATGAAAGAGGCGGGCTATGAGCAGTACGAGATCAGCAATTTCGCGAAACCAGGTCTGGGGAGCAAGCACAATATGACCTACTGGCGGAATGAGGACTATTATGGCCTTGGCGCAGGGGCGCACGGATATGTTGGCAGAGAGCGCCATATGAACATTAAGGGCATTAATCCTTATGTGGAGGCTACCCGTAACGGACTGCCGCGTTTGGATAGCTTTGAGGTGCTAGCGGCCGAAGCGATGGAGGATTTTCTCATGGTCGGTTTGAGAATGCTGGAAGGTGTCTCGAAGTCCCGCTTTGAGGCTCAATTCGGTCAGTCACTGGAGGATACATTTACGGCCCCTCTCGGAAAAATGCTGAATGCTGGATTGATCGAGCCGGTCGAGGACGGTTATCGTCTGAGCGAACGTGGTATTTTGTTCGGAAATGATGTATTTGCGGAGTTCATCGGTTCCATTACAGTAAATTTATAAGTCGTAGCTTCGAAACGGTACGTTTGCACACCTTAAGCGGGGACATTCATTTTATAACACAATTCTGTCACGGCAGGGTAAATGGAGTATTGCGATTCTATGCGTAATGTTGTATATTTATTCATTATATGCGGCAAGCGGCAGGAGGAGAGCAAGATGGCTTCAGTGTGTAAAGATGTATTGTGCAGAAGTGCGGTTCCTGAGGATGTGGAGCCTTTATATCAAATGATTAGCGGCTATGCAGAGCGAGGAATAATGCTGCCACGTTCAAGGGAAGTGCTTATGCGCCAACTGGAGCTGTTTATTGTGGCAGAAGTGGACGGCGAAGTCGTCGGTTGTGGTTCTTTATGCAAACTGGGTGATGATTTGGTAGAGATTCGCTCACTTGGTATATCTGAAGGACATAAAGGTATGGGCATCGGCTCCAAGCTCGTAGAGGGCCTTATTATAGAAGCACGGCGGCAGCGTATCCCTAAGATTATGGCTTTGACTTACGAGGTCTCCTTTTTTATAAAAAACGGGTTTGATGTGGTAAACAAAGAGATTTTCCCTGAAAAGGTATGGACTGATTGCATTAACTGTAGTAAACAAAACAATTGTGATGAAATTGCGGTGTTGAAAATGCTGAACTGACCTGAGAATATCAGGTCAGTTCGTTTTTTTATTGGATCGATTGCATCTGCTCGTGGTAGATATAAGCTGTAATTGCTTGTATCATTTTTGAAACTTTTCAAGATACTGCCACATCAGCTTGTGATGAGGGTAAAGTTTTGCTGGTATATCTTCAAGTCTCCTTATTGCATCTTCATCACTATCGTTATTATAAAGGTGAAATGAACCATCCAGAGGAATATCGTGTCTGTATTTATACAAGGCTATCACATATTTTTCTTTCGCTCCCGTTCGGTAGGTATTAAAGGAGGGTTTCTCCAAATCGGCCGGGAGTGAATGATCATAGTCGTTAATTGCTGCAATACTATCGTTTATTTGCTGGGGGATACTTGGACTGAACTCTTGTGGATACAATGAAATAGTAATTCTTAGTGTAAGCAGGACTACGACCAATAAAATAATAATGTAAAACACGCTATAAAATTTGCGGATTAAAAAAAACGGTCAAACCAATAAGGACAGCGTTAATCATAAAAATAAACGGTAGCATAATAACTCTTCCCAACCCCGTGTATGGAAACAACTCAATCAAAAGGTAAAACATACAGAGAGTAGGCAAGAGTGCAATCAGTACATTAATAAAGCTGCGACGATTTGTTCTCAACCAGCTTCCTCCTTATTGTAAAGTAGAGCTCAATATATTATAGAGAATAAGAAGTAAATTTTCTATATTTTTCTTGAAAAATTTATAAAAACGCTTTTGTTGTCCGCAGGGATGAAATCATGGTATTGAAAATACTGATCTGACTTGACAATGATCCGGTCGGTTTGGTATTTTTGTATTATCGGTTAGCACTCATCGTGAACGAGTGCTAATGATTCCATTGAACAATCATGCTATTATGGATAAACAAAAGGGGGGATTCGCTTGTTAACCGAACGTCAGAGACTCATTTTGAATGCGATTATTGATGACTACATTCGTTCGGCTGAGCCAGTGGGTTCCCGCAGCATATCCAAAAGGCAGGATGTCGGATTCAGCCCCGCCACGATCCGTAACGAAATGTCGGATTTGGAGGAACAGGGCTATCTAGAGCAACCCCATACTTCTGCGGGACGCATCCCGTCTCATAAAGGCTACCGCTATTATGTGGATCATTTGGTACCACTGGATACGCTGAAGCCTATGGAAACGCGGGAACTAAAAGCCTTTTACGCCGAAAAGCTGAATGCAATGGAACAAGTAATCCAGCATGCATCTGGTATTTTGTCCCATATGACCAATTATACTTCCATCCTGCTTGGGCCGGAGGTTTTTCATACTTCATTGCGTCATTTTCAGCTATTGCCGCTCAACGAAACGACGGCTGTAGCGATTATCGTGACCAATACCGGTCAAGTGGAAAACAAGACAGTGGATATTCCGCCGGGAATTTCGATTTCCGAGATGGAGAAGGTTGTGAATTTGCTGAACAGTAAACTGGTCGGCGTACCGATTTATCAGCTTAAATCACGTCTTTACACTGCGCTTGGTCAGGAGATGGAGAAGCATGTGTCTCATTTTGAGGACGCTATGAAGGTGCTGGATAAAGCACTGGATAATGAATCGGATCAGCGCTTGTATTTGAGCGGTGCGACGAACATGCTAAACCAGCCTGAATTTAAGGACGTTGAAAAGGTCAAACATATTCTCGATCTGCTGGAGGAAACACCGACGTTGCTCAAGCTGATGACGCCTGTCGCCGGGGCACCTGAAATTCAAGTCCGTATCGGCACAGAAAATGATCATGAAGCATTTGCCAATTGCAGTCTGATTACCGCGACGTATGCGGTAGATGGCGAAGCGTTGGGCACAATAGGTATACTGGGTCCGACACGGATGGAATATGCGAGAGTTATTAATATTTTGGGTATCCTGTCTAAGGATTTGACCGCAATGCTTACGCAGCGGTTTAAATAGAATAAGACTGCGCATGTTGCGGTACTACATGTCCGCGCCGGGATACGGCATGTATCCTGCGCGGGTGCATTGCTGCGTGTTTTTGCAAAGTAACAGCAATTTGAAATGAAGTGCAGCAAACAAGTTTGAATGTACAAATATGAATGTAATGGTAGTTATGACTTGAAGGAGGTGAAACATTTTGAAGGAAGAACAAGCGTTCCAAGAAGAAAAACAACAAAATGTAAGCACAGAGGAAGCCACTGAGACGAACCAGCAGGAAGAGCCGGTGAACGAAGCGGCAGCACTGGAAGCCCAGGAGGGTGATACAGAGCTGGCTAAGCTTCGCGTGGAGGCAGAAGAGAATCAACAGCGGTTTTTACGTGCACAGGCAGACTTTGATAATTTTCGCCGTCGTACGCTAAAAGAGAAAGAGGACCTTGCCAAATATGCATCCATGAAACTGGTTACCGAATTGGTGCCTGTTCTGGATAACTTCGAGCGTGCGCTGGCTACAGCACCGCAAGGAGCGGAGGCTGAGTCATTCACCAAAGGTGTGGAGATGATCTTCCGTCAGTTTGAGAGCGTGCTTCAGGCTGAGGGAGTGACGGCCATGAATGCGGTGGGCCAACCGTTTAACCCTGATTTCCATCAGGCGATCATGCAGATGGAAAGCGAAGAGCATGAGGAAGGCATCGTCGTTGAAGAGGTGCAAAAAGGATACATGCTGAAGGACAAGGTGCTTCGTCCGGCTATGGTAAAAGTGAGCATGTAGCTTTTTAATATACATTAGCAATAGATCGTTTGCTTTAACTATTTTGGCCTGAGGGCCTCGCATATACAGAAGGAGGAATTGTCTGATGAGTAAAGTAATCGGTATTGACTTAGGTACAACCAACTCTTGTGTGGCTGTTATGGAGGGCGGCGAAGCCGTTGTAATTCCAAATCCGGAAGGCGCGCGCACAACCCCTTCGGTTGTTGGTTTCAAAAAAGATGGAGAACGTACTGTAGGTGAAACAGCAAAACGCCAAGCAATCACGAACCCGGATCGTACAATTATGTCCATCAAGCGTCACATGGGTACAAATCATAAAGAAAGCATCGACGGCAAGGAATATTCTGCACAGGAAATTTCCGCTATGATTTTGCAAAAGCTGAAATCCGATGCTGAAGCTTACCTGGGCCAAACGGTAACTCAAGCCGTTATCACGGTTCCAGCTTACTTCAATGACAGCCAACGTCAAGCAACCAAGGATGCAGGTAAAATCGCGGGTCTGGAAGTGCTGCGTATCGTCAACGAGCCAACAGCAGCTGCACTGGCATACGGTATGGAAAAATCCGAAGACCAAACAATCCTTGTTTATGACCTGGGTGGCGGTACATTCGACGTATCCATTCTGGAACTGGGCGACGGTTTCTTCGAAGTTAAAGCGACAAGCGGCGACAACAAGCTGGGCGGCGATGACTTCGACCAAGTGATTATTGATTACCTCGTAACGGAGTTCAAAAAGGATCAAGGAATCGACCTGAGCAAAGATAAAGCAGCTGTACAACGTTTGAAAGATGCAGCGGAAAAAGCGAAAAAAGAGCTGTCCGGCGTACTGACAACGACGATTTCCCTGCCGTTCATTACGGTAGCTGACGGCGTTCCACAGCATTTGGAGTTGAACCTGACTCGTGCGAAATTTGAGGAATTGTCTGAAGGTCTGGTAGAACGTACTTTGGGACCTACTCGTCAAGCGATGAAAGATGCAGGCATGAGTGCCAGCGACATCGACAAAATCGTTCTGGTCGGCGGTTCCACACGTATTCCGGCTGTACAGGAAGCGATTAAGAAACTGACAGGCAAAGAGCCTCATAAAGGTGTAAACCCTGATGAAGTGGTAGCTTTGGGTGCCGCAGTTCAAGCAGGCGTACTGACAGGTGATGTGAAAGACGTCGTTCTCCTCGACGTAACTCCACTGTCCCTCGGTATTGAAACCGCAGGTGGCGTATTCACTAAAATGATCGAGCGTAACACGACGATCCCTACGAGCAAATCTCAGGTGTTCTCGACGTATGCCGACAACCAGCCTAGCGTGGAAATCCACGTATTGCAAGGTGAACGTGAAATGGCAGCAGGCAACAAAACGCTGGGCCGTTTCCAACTGGGAGATATTCCTCCAGCACCACGTGGTGTACCGCAAATCGAAGTTACTTTTGATCTGGATGCCAACGGTATCGTGAACGTATCCGCTACAGATAAAGGTACAGGCAAGAGCCAAAAGATTACGATCACATCCTCCAGCGGCTTGAGCGACGAGGAAGTAGAACGTATGATGAAAGACGCTGAGTTGCATGCGGAAGAAGATAAAAAACGCAAAGATCTGGTAGAAGCGAAAAATTCTGCGGACCAACTGATTTACTCCGTAGACAAAACGATCAAGGATCTGGGCGAAAAAGCGGATGCAGGCGAAGTCGAAAAAGCGAATGCAGCTAAAGAAAATCTACAAAAAACGCTGGAAACTGACAACCTGGAAGACATCAAAAAGGCTACTGAAGAGCTGACTGAGATCGTTCAGCAGTTGTCCGTGAAGCTGTATGAGCAAGCTGCTCAAGAAGCACAGGCTCAACAAGCTCAAGACGGCGCAGCAGACAGCAAAGGCCGCGATAATGTGGTTGACGCGGACTATGAAGTTGTTGACGAAGACAAGAAGAAAGACTAAGCTACGGATCGGGTAGTGGTAGTAGCATTACGGTACACCGGTGCGTTATAATATACTGAATGAAAAGAAGCAGCGTAGCTGCCTTGATAAATAACGATTAGCCTATGGGTAACAGTTATTTTCAGAATAAATAAGCATATTACGGGTTGTACTGCCTTGAAATGATGGGAAGGTCAAAGCCGGGTCATCCCGTGCCTTTGGCTTTCCTTTTATATGTAGTGCAGACACGTTGTAGGCATGGGGGTGGAACATTGGCTGATAAGCGCGATTATTATGAGGTGCTGGGCGTCGCGAAGGGCGCTTCGGATGAAGATGTTAAAAAGGCTTACCGTAAGCTGGCGCGTCAGTATCATCCGGACGTGAACAAGGCTGCGGACGCGGAAACCAAATTTAAAGAAGTGAAAGAGGCTTATGACGTTCTCAGTGATGGTCAGAAGCGGGCAAGATACGATCAATACGGTCATGTAGACCCGAATCAGGGCATGGGAGGCGGCTTCGGTGGTGGAGCCGACTTTGGTGGCGGATTTGGCGACATTTTTGATATGTTTTTTGGCGGTGGCGGCAATGGTCGACGTGACCCGAATGCACCGCAGCGTGGTAATGATCTTCAATATACAATGACGATCGAATTCAAGGAAGCTGTATTCGGCAAGGAAACCGACATTAACATTGAGCGCACGGAAACGTGTGATTCGTGTCATGGTACGGGAGCCAAAAAGGGTACTCAACCACAAACCTGTTCCGTCTGCAAGGGTAGCGGACAAGAAGAAGTGGTGCAGAATACACCGTTTGGCCGGATGGTTAATCGTCGGGCCTGCTCTAACTGTGGTGGTACTGGAAAAATCATCAAAGAGAAATGCACCACTTGTAGCGGTTCTGGTCGTGTGCGCAAGCAGCGTAAAATTCATATCCGCATTCCGGCGGGTGTGGATGACGGCGCGCAAATGCGTATCAATGGTGAAGGCGAAGGCGGTGTCAACGGTGGACCGGCAGGTGATCTGTATGTTGTTTTCCGTGTGAAGTCGCATGACTTCTTTGAGCGTGAGGGAGACGATATTTACTGCGAAATTCCGCTGACGTTCTCGCAGGCGGCATTGGGAGATGAAGTCGAAATTCCGACGCTGACCGAGAAAGTGAAGCTGAAAGTTCCAGCTGGTACGCAAACAGGAACATACTTCCGTCTTAAAGGCAAGGGTGTACCAAAACTTCGTGGCGTAGGTCAGGGTGACCAGCACATTAAGGTGGTTGTGGTAACGCCTAGCAAGCTGAGTGAGGAACAGAAGGAATTGCTGCGTCAGTTCTCTTCGCTTAGCGGTGAGCAGACACATGAGAATGAGCAATCCTTTTTTGACCGTGTGAAGCGCGCCTTCCGAGGCGACTAAGCCAGGGTAGACTCGCGGAGCATCAACCATGAATCGGAGGGAACTGTTCCGCAATTGCGGAGTAGTTCCCTTTTTTATTATACGAAAGAGTGGAAGGAAGCTGTATAAGATTATAACTATGCAAATTCACGTAAACACATACATAACCATTTTTGTATAAGCATATGGACTATTTAGCTTTAAGCATGATGCATGAAAGGGTGAGTTCTATCAAAAAGTCACAGCCTAAGCAGCGTCGGGGGAAACCGCTATTCAAGCTCAGAGGGCTGATTACGCTGCTGGTTTGTCTGGTTATGGCACTGGTGCTCCTGCCTGTAACTTTGTTATTTGCCGAGAGAGTTGAGCATGAAACCGAAATGGGACTGGAGGAAAAAGCGATGTCTATCGCACGTACACTTTCCCATACGCCGCTTATTATTGAGCATTTGCAGCAGTCTGATTCGTCTTCCTCCATGCAGAAGTATGTGCAGAAGGTTTCATCTACTAATCATGTTCAGTTTATCGTAGTTATGGACATGAAGGGCATTCGCAAAACACATCCGGATCCCAGGATGATCGGCAAAGCCTTTGCTGGTGGAGATGAATACACTGCACTTCATGGTCATGAGAGTGTATCTGTTGCGAAGGGAACATTGGGCCTGTCCATGCGCGCTTTTTCTCCCGTATTCAGCTCGACGGGGAAGCAACTGGGCGCGATTGTCGTTGGTATATCCATGCAAGATGTACTGAGGGCTCAGGGAGGCAATTACCGCCTTATTGCTATCGCCATTGGCGTCGGAATGTTAATTGGTGCCGGAGGGGCTGTTGTGCTGGCCCGTAAAATCAAAAATATGCTGTTTGGCCTGGAGCCACCGGAAATCGCACGCTTGCTGGAGGAACGCAACGCTATGCTGCAGTCCATTAAGGAAGGCGTCATTGCGGTGGATGAATCTGGACGTGTTATGTTAATGAATGCGGAAGCGATTCGTCTGCTCAGGCAAGCGGGAATTGAGGATATCTCGTCTTCAGGGCAGGAGATTACCGCTTATTTGTCCGCTTTTCGATTACAAGAGGTTTTGGCGGCAGGCACTCCAAGAATGGATGAGGACATGGAGCTGGGGGGGATAACCTTGCTCACCACCAGTGTTCCGATACGGGTCAAAGGGGGAATTGTGGGAGCAATTGTAACTTTTCGGGATAAAACGGAGGTAAACCAGCTTGCCGAACGTTTGACAGGAGTCTCCCTATATACGGAGGCGCTGCGTGCACAGGCTCACGAATTTATGAACAAGCTGCATGTCATTATGGGGATGGTACATTTACGAATGTACGATAAACTGGAGCATTACATCTTGGATGCCGTTGAGCATCATCAAGTGGAGATTGGCTCGATTACCCGGCAGATTAGGGACCCAGTGATGGCGGGCTTTGTTTTGGGGAAATTAAGCCGGGCCAGAGAGGTTGGGGTGAGCTTCGAATTGACTCCGGCCAGCTATTTGCCTGAAACCGGTCGAACTCAAACGATTCATGAACTGATAACCATACTGGGGAATCTGTTTGATAATGCCGTGGAAGCGATGGAATCTTTGGAGCACAAGCAGATTACCTTGACGCTTTATTATGAGGTAAATCAGAAGAACGGCTGTCTGACATGTGTAATAAGTGATAACGGACCTGGTGTACCGGAACCTCTCGTAGAGGCGATATTTGAAAAGGGATTTTCGACCAAGGGAGAGTCACGGGGAATGGGGCTTTATCTGGTAACGCAAAGTGTGAAAAGATTAAAAGGAACCATAAAGCTGATTCCGGCTGAGCAAGGGTGCTGTTTTCAGATTAAGATTCCATACACCATAATGGGGAATGATGAACATGATTAATGTCTTAATTGTAGAAGATGATCCGATGGTTGCCGAGTTTAACCGCAAATATACGGAGCAGGTAGAGGGCTTTCGATGTGGAGGCTGGGCTGCTTCTGTGGAAGATGCCAAGGAATTTCTGGAAGAACAAGCGATTGATCTGATTTTGCTGGATGTGTATATGCAGGAAAGCAATGGACTTGATTTGCTGGCTTTTATTCGTGAGACAGGAGTGAATGTGGATGTCATCGTAATTTCGGCTGCAAGCGATATGAACAGTATCAAAAAAGCGATGAATTTCGGCGCGGTGGATTATTTGATTAAGCCGTTTCACTTTAACCGTTTTCTGGAGGCGCTCACGGGTTATCGGGAGCATGTTAGTATCGTGCGTGAGCGCAGCTTGCTTTCGCAGGAGGAGTTGGATCGGCTGCTTTATCATAAAAGCTCGACCAAAGAGCTGGCCCGGCTACCCAAAGGAGTAACCAAATCCACGTTGGCCATGATATGGAACTGTATTCGGCAGCATGAAGCGATGTTATTTTCCACCGAGGATATTGCGGAGAGTGCAGGGATATCCAGAGTATCTATGCGCAAGTATCTTGCTTTTTTGACGGAAATTGAGGCACTTGCCATGGAAACCATATACGGCACCATTGGACGACCTGTTTATCAGTATCGAATTTTACCGCAGGCGGAGGAAATTATGAGCGGTTATATTTAAGCCCTCTTTTTGATTACTTTAATTACAAAAGTGAATGATTAGTTTAAAAACCAAATAAAGCGTTTTCCAAAGTGTAGAATGGAAGCATGGTCATCATTCTTCACTACAAGGAGGGAGCTTTATGGAAAATGCTACAAACCAGCCGGTCATTCAAAAGTGGCAAAAATGGCGTAAAAATCCTGCAGACGGCATCAGGATGCTGGGCAGGATAAAAGTGGGGGTTATTCCGCTTCCGCTTTACGTCGTGATTGCGTTGATTGTATACGCAGCTGCGATTACACAGAGACTTCCGAACGATCTGCTGGGCGGATTTGCTGTCATTATGATTTTAGGCATATTGCTCAGTGATCTGGGGGCGAAACTTCCGCTGCTCAAGCATATTGGCGGTCCAGCCATTCTGTCACTCATGGTTCCATCGTTGATGGTATTTTGGAACATGTTTCCTCCATCTGCGATGGGTGCTGTACACACGCTGATGAAAACCTCGAATTTTCTTTATTTTTATATCGCTTGTCTGGTCACCGGAAGTATTCTGGGTATGGATCGGAAGATGCTGATGAACGGAATTGTCAAAATTTTTGCCCCCATTATAATAGGCTCCATTGCAGCCGTAGCAGTAGGTATGGTGGTGGGGATGGCTTTTGGCTACAGCGCCTATCATACGTTTTTTTACATCATCATCCCGATTATCTCCGGCGGGATCGGAGAAGGCATTCTGCCATTGTCCATTTCGTATGGATTAGTGCTGGGCAAGGATTCAGCGATATTCGTATCCCAGTTTATCCCGGCTGCCATCATTGGCAATATTGTTGCCATCATAGGTGCGGGTATTTTGAAAAAAATGGCGGAGAAAAATCCTCATACTTCGGGTAACGGGAAGTTGTTGAAACTTGATAAAAAAGGGGAAAAGTTATCTTCGGTGAGCCTGGAACAACCTGTCTCGTTTCCATTGATGGGTGGGGGGCTGCTGCTAGCCTGTACTTTCTTTATTGTAGGTAAACTGCTGGAGCCGTATCTTCATATTCCTGGCCCGATTCTGATGATTCTGGCTGCGGCTTTAATGAAGTGTATTCAAGCGATGCCGGCCCAGATAGAGCAGGGAGCTTTTCATTTGTACAAATGTATTGCGGCAAGCTTGACATGGCCGTTGATGGTGGGATTGGGTATTTTGTATGTGCCTTTGGATAGTGTGATTGGAATTCTTACGATTCCTTATGCCATAACCTGCGCATCCGTTGTGGTTGCATTGATTGTTGCTGGATACTTCACAGGAAAATGGATTAACATGTACCCGGTGGAAGCTGCGTTGGTGACCAGTTGTCGTGGCGGATTGGGCGGTACGGGGGATGTAGCGATCCTGTCTGCATCGAATCGTATGGAGCTAATGCCTTTTGCGCAAATAGCAACACGCATTGGCGGGGCAGCCACAGTCATTTTAGCAACCTTGTTACTCAATTTATGGAGCTGATGAGTCTATACAAAAGCCTGATATCTATAACAAATGTACAGAAAAAATATACACAGACATGAAAGGATGGAGAGAAGCATGAGTAGCTTGACAGAAGAGATCAGACAATTACATGAGGGCGGTAAAATGGAGACCCAACCGAAGCAGCCGATTGCAAGCATGGAGGAGCTATCCAAGATTTATACCCCCGGCGTAGCTGAAATCTGTATGGAAATTGCGAATGACCCAGCCAAAGCCTATCAATTAACGATCAAAAAAAATACAGTGGCGGTCGTATCGGATGGAACAGCGGTGCTAGGGTTGGGAGATATCGGACCAGAGGCGGCTATGCCTGTGATGGAAGGTAAGGCGGTTCTGTTCAAACAATTTGCAGGCGTAGATGCATTTCCAATCTGCCTTAATACGAAGGATCCTGACGAAATTGTTCAAATTGTCAAAATGATTGCTCCTGCCTTTGGTGGTATTAATTTGGAGGATATCTCTTCACCGCGCTGCTTTGAGATTGAGAGACGATTAAAAGAGGAGCTGGACATTCCAGTATTTCATGATGATCAGCATGGTACGGCAGTCGTCGTGTTAGCGGGGTTGGTCAATGCACTGAAGGTATGCGGCAAAAAAATGGAGGATGTCAAAGTTGTATTTGCAGGCATCGGAGCGGCCGGTATGGCCTGCTCCCGTATGCTGCTCAAGGCGGGTGTGCGTAATCTGATTGGCGTTGATCGTCAGGGAGCCATTCATCGTGCCGTGGAATACAGCAACCCGTATTGGACCGAGTACGCGAACATGACCAATCCCCATAATCTGAGTGGTAGTTTATCCGAGGTGATTGTGGGAGCAGATGTGTTCATCGGTGTGTCAGGCCCGGATTTACTGAGTGTGGAGGATATTCAGAGTATGGCCGTTGATCCTATTGTCTTCGCCATGGCGAACCCGAAACCGGAAATTGATCCAGCTTTAGCAGCGCCTTATGTACGCGTTCTGGCTACAGGCCGCTCTGATTTTCCTAACCAGATTAATAATGTGCTGTGCTTCCCGGGAATTTTTCGGGGTGCCCTGGACTGCCATGCTTCGACAATTAATGAAGAAATGAAGCTGGCTGCCGGACTTGCCATTGCTGATGCGATCAGTCCTGAAGAGCTAAGTGAAACTTATATCATACCCAATGTGTTTAATCCGCTGGTTGTCTCTAAGGTTCGGGATGCTGTCGTTCGCGCTGCATGGGAGACAGGAGTAGCCCAGGCAGGTAAAGCTCCTATCGCTGCTTTGAACCCGCAAAAGTTATAGTCTTCACAAACTACTTCCAACCGTTTCAGCCTACTAAGCTCGGTGCTGTCTGTTCCGTTCCGCTTTCGTGGGGAATATAAATCCGTACTAATGAGCAGGATATAGCAAAGCACAACTGTCTATGTTCTTGAACAGGAGTTGTGCTCAATACCACACAGGGAGTTTTTGGGGATGGGTGAAAAAAATATTTTGGCGTATTTCAAAAGCCCCGAGGAAGCGCAAGGAGCGGCTAGAAAACTGGAAGCTCTCCGGGCATCGGATGTGTCGATAGACCGATTTAGCCGATATCCGCAACAGTCCACGGGCAATGCTGGATTACCTGTATTTTCGGGACAGATTAGCAGCTTGTCCTCACTAACACAGGGAGTGGACTTTACGGATGCAACCCCGGCAATACTGGCTGCGGCTGATCCGTCTGCCAGCGGAATGAGCGATGGAGGACAGGGTGGACCGACAGGCCGCGATATTTTGTTGACCGCTGTGGTGGATGAATCCATTCATCATCAGGCGATGTCTATTGTGGAGCAAGCGGGTGGTATGCTGTGAAAACGTTGGAAGGAGCAGTGACAGATGCCCACAAACAAACGGTTCGATAAAGTGCTGACCAAAACCGAGAAAATCAAGCGTGCACAATCTGCTAAAAATGAGGATGTTGAGTTCTCGGCAGAGCAGGCAGATGCTCAGGATTTGGAAGCGATCCGGCGCGGTGAAGTAGCTGATCGTCGTCAGGAGCGCATCATAAACGACAGCGAGTAGAATTCAATAAGACGGGTCATCCCTATCATTAAATATGATTTGTGGGAGTGCCCGTCTTATTTGTGTTTTATCCTCTTGTCTATTTAATTATCCGCTATAAGCTGTTGCGCTAAAAACAAGGGGACCGGAGACGAAAGCGGTAGTCGCAGGCGTTTGATTTTCAATAATCAGTTGATAGTTTTGCACGCCCAGAGGTGCAACATCTACCGTTTCGACATTAACGATAATGTTGTCGTCAAACAGATTAGTCTGCAGTCCGTAATAAATTTCCTTGCCGGCTCTCCATATACGTACAAGTGTTCTAATGTTGCCTGCACCAACAAAACGCAAGCCTATGGATGCCTTTAATTCTACCCGATTGTTAACAGGTCCAGGAATAGCCGGATCGATAAATACGGAAGCAGTAGCAATCCCTAGTCCGGCTGGAGAAATAGGAACCGGAAGACTAATCCCATTGGTAATAGGTGTGATGACAGTAGCATTATAATCCAAAACGGTTTTGGCCATTAGTAAGTCACTCCTTCTTTGAATATACTATATTGTATGTACTAGAGTTAAGGGGGTTTGGACTAAAAGAGTGGACAACATGAACAAGTTCTACAAAAACATTTTGCACTCCGATGATACTAGCTTTTTTGAACTCATATGCATGTATATAGTACAATATAGAGTATGCATGTGAAATGAGGAGGAAATGAAAACCATGTTGTGGCATGAAATTACAATACATACAACCGAAGAAGCCGTCGAAATGATTTCAAATTTTCTGCACGAAGCAGGTGCGGGAGGGGTTTCCATTGAAGAATCCGGTTCGCTGAACAAACCACGCGATACGTCTTACGGACAGTGGTATGATCGGCCCTTGAATGACATTCCCGAGGGACAAGCGACCATCAAGGGGTATTTTGCTGAAGAAGTGGAGATGGACGGGATCCGTGCGCAAATTGAACCACGCGTCGAAGAATTGAGAACATTCGATATTGACCCTGGCGAGGTTCGGTATGAGCTGAAAACGGTCAACGAGGATGATTGGGCGAATGCCTGGAAGCAATATTTCAAGCCTTTGCGTGTGTCGGATCGTCTAACGATCAAACCTACTTGGGAAGCCTATGAGCCTGCCAGTGAAGATGAAAAAATTATTGAGCTGGACCCCGGCATGGCCTTTGGCACTGGAGCGCATCCCACAACATCACTTTGCCTGAGAGCGTTGGAATCAGTGATTAAGGGTGGAGAAGAAGTTATTGATGTGGGCACAGGCTCCGGCATTTTGGCTATTGGAGCCGTGCAACTGGGAGCGAAGCATGTACTGGCACTGGACCTTGATCCCGTAGCGGTATCCAGTGCGCGGGAAAATACCCATCTGAACGGACTGGAGGATCGCATTACTATTAAGGAGAGCGATCTGCTGTCTGTACTGAATGCGAGCGATCCGACACTGGGTATCCAGTTGCCAGTCAAGCTGGTGGTCGCTAATATTTTGGCCGAAATTATTCTGCTGTTTACTGATGATGTGTACAAGGCTCTGGAGCCAGGTGGTATTTATATCGCTTCAGGGATTTGGAAGAACAAAGAAGAGGTTGTCGAAAACGCATTGAAGGCGGCTGGCTTCGACATTGCCGAAACGTGCCGGGATGAGGATTGGCTGGCGTTTGTGGCGAGAAAGAGGTAACCATGGATTTTTTACAAAGTATTTTTCGTGTGAATTTAAATGTTCTTCCATTTTACTTGCTGGCTGTGATCATATCTTTTACGGTGCATGAGTTTGCACATGCGTATTATGCCAATAAATTTGGCGACCCCACAGCCAAGCTGCTTGGGCGCGTGACTCTAAATCCGGCCGTGCATATTGATCTGCTGGGTACGCTGTTGCTGCTGATCGGGGGCTTTGGCTGGGCCAAGCCTGTTCCGGTTAACCGTGACAATTTTAGCCGTCCGCGCCTCATGGGCATTATTGTTTCGGCTGCCGGTCCGCTGAGTAATCTGCTGCTTGCATTTGTCACTACATTGATCTATGCCACGCTCCTTCATTTTCAAGTGCTCCCAGGTATGGAGAATCAGCGGGTGGCTCAGGCGATCTATTTGTTTATCAATGCACTGATCAATTTGAATCTGTTTTTGTTTATCTTTAACTTGATTCCACTGCCTCCGCTGGATGGATACCGCATTGTGGAAGATGTAGCTCCAACTCCTGTGCGCCGTAAGCTTCAGCAGTTTGAACAGTGGTCCATCTTTATTTTTCTGCTTATACTGGTCATTCCGCAGGTTCGGGCTGTAACGATTGAACCTCTTTACACCTTGGCCCAGTTGATCTATATACAGTTTTTGCAGTTCTCTTTTTACATCACCGGATTATTTGGAGCCTAACGGCTCCTTTTTTGCGGGTATGGACGGTAGTATAACAATTGAAGCAGCAACACACTGGTCATGCGGGCGCAAAAGATGATATGATGGTGCTTGGTGATTTATTCGGATATTGTACAGAAAGCCAATGGATAACAGTTATTTTCAGAATAGGTGTGAGAGACAATGCAGCGTTATTTTATTCCGGCAGAGCAGTTTTTGGAAGACCATGTGATCGTGGTGGGTGAGGATGCGCGACATATTGCCAAGGTCATGCGCGGTCGTAGTGGTGACAAAATTATAGTCAGTGACGGGGTATCAAGGGAAGCGCTGGCTGCGCTGGATACGATAGAACAAGATCGTGTGACGGCGATGATCGTCGAGCCGCTAGAGATGACCTCCGAGCCGCATGTGCAGGTCACCATTGCCCAAAGTCTTCCCAAGGGAGACAAGATGGAGACCGTTATGCAAAAATGTACAGAAATCGGAGCAGCGGGGTTTGTCCCGTTTTTGTCCGAGCGTACGGTTGTGCAGTATGATGTCAAAAAGGAAGGCAAGCGACTGGAGCGCTGGCGCAAGATTGTGAAGGAAGCGGCTGAGCAAAGCCACCGTAACCGGATTCCGGAAATTAGCGCGCCGATGACGTGGAAGGAGCTGCTGGCTTCTTTTTCACAGTATGATTTGATATGCTATTGTTATGAAAAAGAGCAGGGACGGCAGCTACGAGACGTGATTCGGCCTTTGGCAGGACAATGGACGTCGATGGACAAGCCGCGTGTTCTGCTAGTAGTGGGTCCGGAAGGCGGCTTCAGCGAAGCGGAGAGTCTGGAGGCCGAGCAGGCCGGGGCGCAGTCTACGGGGCTGGGAAGACGCATTTTGCGTGCGGAAACCGCAGGTATGGCTGCATTGGCTTGCATTTTATATGAGTCAGGGGAAATGGGAGGGGTTTAATATGCCGTCAGTGGCATTTTACACATTGGGCTGTAAGGTAAACTTTTATGATACAGAAGCGATTTGGCAACTGTTCAAAAATGAAGGCTACGAGCAGGTGGATTTTGATGAGCAGACAGCTGACGTCTACCTTATTAATACGTGCACCGTTACGAATACCGGCGATAAAAAGAGTCGTCAAATCATTCGTCGTGCGATTCGTCGGAACCCAGATGCCATTGTGGCAGTGACGGGCTGTTACGCCCAGACTTCTCCTGCCGAAATTATGGATATTCCTGGTGTCGATCTCGTTATTGGTACACAGGATCGGGACAAAATTATTCCGTTTGTTCAGGAGATTCAGGAGTCGCGTCAACCTGTGAACGCTGTGCGCAACATTATGAAAACGCGTGTGTTCGAGGAAATGGACGTGCCTGATTTTGCTAACCACACACGTGCGTTTTTGAAAATTCAGGATGGCTGCAACAATTTCTGCACCTTCTGTATCATTCCGTGGTCGCGTGGTTTGTCCCGCAGCCGCGATGCCGCGAGCATTATGACTCAGGCGCGTCAACTGGTGCATGCGGGCTACAAGGAAATTGTGCTCACAGGCATTCATACAGGCGGTTATGGTGACGACATGGACAATTATGACCTGTCCGATCTGCTGTGGGATCTGGAGAAGGTGGAAGGGCTGGAGCGTATCCGTATCAGCTCGATTGAAGCCAGCCAGATAGATGAAAAAATGCTCGATGTGCTGAATCGTTCCACCAAGCTGGTGCGTCATTTTCACATACCGCTTCAGGCGGGAGACGACACTGTGTTGAAACGGATGCGCCGTAAATACACAACCGAAGAGTTTTACAATAAAATGCTCATGATTCGCAAGGCGATGCCGGATGTGGCGATTACGACAGATGTTATTGTTGGCTTCCCTGGGGAGACGGACGAAATGTACCGCAACGGCTATGAGCTGATGAAAAAAATCGGCTTCTCGGAAATGCATGTGTTCCCTTATTCCAAGCGCAGTGGCACACCTGCGGCACGTATGGAGGATCAGGTGGACGAGGACGTGAAAAATACACGTGTGCATGAGCTGATTGATCTGTCGGAGCAAATGCAGTTGGCTTATGCAGAGAAGTTTGTCGGTCAGGTGCTGGAGGTCATTCCGGAAGTTGCGCCGAAAGGGACCGAAGATAGCGGCATGCTTCACGGTTACAGTGACAATTACATTCAACTGGTGTTTGAAGGTTCTGAGGATCTGGTTGGCAAGGTGTGCCGCGTGAAGCTGACGAAGGCGGGCGTTAATGAAAGTGAAGGCCAATTGGTCCGTGTGCTGGAGAATGGACTGCAAACAGCCCTATAATAACTAAAAAAAGCCTGAACAGGCAATAGAGATGGCAAACAAGGATTTCGCCTTTCCTTACAGGGAGGACGGAATCCTTGTTGCGCAAGGAAAGGGGATTACAGGATGGCAGCAAAAAAGGAAATTTCCGCAGGCGGTGTTGTGTACCGTAAACAGGGGGAGCAGCTTGAAATTCAGTTGATTACCGACCGATACGGCAAGGTCTCCTTGGCTAAAGGCAAGATGGAGCCGGGAGAAACGATCGAACAGACAGCTTTGCGTGAAATTCGTGAGGAAACAGGGCTGAACGGACGGATTATCCAGCATGTAGATATGATTGCTTATACGTATCAGCATCCTGAATTTGGGGAAGTGGACAAGGAAGTTCATTATTATCTCGTAGAGGCACTGGATGGGGATTTACAGGCACAGATTGAAGAAATTAAAGGTGTTGCGTGGCATACGCCTGAGGAAGCATGGCGTCTCCAGCGCCAAGGCGGATATGACAACAATGATGTCATTTTGAGCAAGGCGCTGTCCATGCTTGGAATTAACGTTTGATGATGTTGGGAGACATACGATTCTCCAAACGTGTCCATACAGGTAAATAGCAGACTGGCAAGACAAGCAGAGAGCTGATCACGTTAAACAGGGTTTGGGCATGAGCGACCTTGGCTCCCGGATCGGCGGATATCCAGGCGGCTGCCATTTCCAGCCCGGGGATCAGCGGCATAAACAGCAACGCCCCGCCTACGTTCAGCAGTACATGGGACCAGGCCACAAATTTGCCAGATACGCTGCCGCCAACAGCGGCAATCAGGGCCGTCACGCAGGTGCCGACATTGGAGCCGATAACGATGGCGATACCTACATCCGCTGGCAAAGCTCCCGCAGCCGCAAGGCTGATCGCCATGCCAATAACGGCGGCGCTGCTGTGAACCAGTGCGGTCAGGCATGCTCCGGCGGCGAAGGCCCACCACATGTTGGCCGCGGCGTGGTCAAGAAACCAGCGGAACAGCCCGGCCTGCTCAATCCAAGGGCCGACTGTTTGCATCACTCGGATACCCGCAAGGATCAGCGAAAATCCGGCAAAGGCGAGGCTGATATATTGTACAGCCTGTGATCGGCTGAGTTGATTGGAGCTGGATGGTGGCCCGGCAGACGCATACTGGCGGCTGGAGACAGCCTCGCCCCACATGATGGCGGCACTCCAGCAAAGCAGCGAGCCGCAGAGCAGCGGAACAGCCAGTTTGCCTAGCTGGAGCCCCATCAGCTCGGTGGTCAGACAGGTACCAATATTGGTGCCGAGGATAATGCCGAGCGTGCGGCCGTAGGTCAACAGCCCGGCGTTGACCAGTCCGATGGTCAGCACCGTGACAGCGGTGCTGCTTTGCAACAGGGCGGTAATGCCTGAGCTGAACAGCATGCCCCGCCAAGGGGAAACGGTGGCCCGATTTAGCCAGCGGGTGAGGAAAGGGCCCGCCAAATGCCGGAGGGCCGCTTCCATCAGCTTCATTCCGCCCAAAAAAATAAGCAGCCCGCCGCACAGTGGCAAAATAACATGAATAAACACGGGCGTAGCCCCCTTTCTAAACCATTTTACGTTGGTGACCAAGGACGCTTATGTAACAGCCTATGATCTGACGAGGACAGCCATGACAAGCATGGCCGAGCTGTTTTTTTAGAGCGATAATTTTGTAGTAGCTTCACAAGCTTTAAAATGTGACGTCGATATAAAGGCGGGCAGTAGCGGAGCGGTTCATTTGAATCTGAAGAAGCGGTAGCGTTCGGCTGAAAGCTTTCCGAAGGAAAGCTGCTTCGAAAGCATATGCTTAAGGGGATTCTTACCGCTAATTCATTTAGAAAATCCAAAAATCCCGTTGCAACAGCGATCGTAAGATCAAATGAATCGCAGAGCCGCGCCCGATCGAACACCACGCTTTTAACACTTTGAGTAACCTAAGAATAGGAGTGAGGGTTTTGCCTTCAGTAATATTGGAACGCAGCCGCAAAAAAAGGCTGGAGCACGCACACCCCTGGGTGTTTAAAAATGAAATAGCCAAGGTGGAGGGTGAACCGGAGGCAGGTGATCTGGTCAATATCGTGAACCATCAGGGCCGTTATTTGGCAACGGGTTACTATAATCCGGCCTCACAAATTACGGTGCGTGTGATGTCCTACGAGCCGCTGGAAGCGATGGATCAAAGCTTTTTTGCCAAACGCTTCCGCGATTGTCTGGAGCACCGTGAACGTTTTGTGACCGGGGGAGACGCGTATCGGCTGGTATACGGCGAGGCTGATTTTTTACCCGGGCTGATTGTAGACCGTTTTGGCGACGTGTTGGTTGTACAATTATTAACGCTCGGCATGGATCGCCGCAGGGAAGCAATCAGGGATGCACTCGTTGAAGTGATTGGCCCTGTCGGTATATATGAGCGCAGTGATGTATCCATCCGTGAGCTGGAAGGACTGGAACAGACCAAAGGGCCTTTATATGGAGACTGCCCGCGTCATGTTGTGGTAACGGAAAATGGCTTGCGTATCAAGGTCGATATTGTAGAGGGCCAGAAGACAGGCTACTTCTTCGACCAGCGTGAGAATCGTGCGGCGATTGCGCCGCTGATGACGGGTTGGGGAGGACGCAGCGGAATTATGCTACAGGAAGTAGCAGCAGAGCAGGGTGACGCTGCCACAGCGGTCATGAAGCCTGTGAACAAAAGCGGCAAGGTTGTGGAGTTTCCATTCTGGGATGGCGCAACCGTACTGGAGTGCTTTTCACATACGGGAAGCTTTACGCTTAATGCCTGCAAATACGGTGCTAAAAAAGTAACTTGTCTTGATATTTCCGAGCACGCGATTGAAAGCGCACGGGATAATGTCAAGCTGAACGGATTTGAGGAACGCGTGGAGTTTGTCGTGGACGATGCTTTCCAATATTTGCGCAATCAGGTTAAAGGTGTAGAGGAACGCACCGCACGGGCCGGAGGTAAAGGAGATACTTCCAAGCCGCTGACAGCAGGGGGCGGACGTACCTTTGATGTGGTGATTCTTGATCCGCCAGCCTTTGCCAAAACCAAGAATGCGGTCAAAGGAGCTACGCGGGGATATAAAGATATTAACCTGCACGGGATGAAGCTGGTCAATGAGGGCGGCTATTTAGTGACTGCGAGCTGCTCATTCCATATGCGGCCGGAGCTGTTTCTGGACACGATTAAAGAAGCTGCGGCAGATGCCGGAAAAATCCTCCGTCTGGTGGATTGGAGAGCGGCTGGCAAGGATCATCCCCAAATTCTGGGTGTGGAGGAAGGCCATTATTTGAAATTCGCTATTTTTGAGGTGCGTAGCCGGACACAACTGTAGAATTCATACACAGTTAACCGCCTTTTGGGGTAGCGGAATAAGTAGATTAGGCTCGTTTTATCCATAAAACAGTCCTGTAGAGAAGGCATGCACCAAGCCAAACCTGCGGGACTGTTTATTTTTTGAGGGAGGATAAAATGCTACAAGATGGCAAACGTACGTTCTTTTCTCCCTTGCCTCATATGCTATACTGTTTAATAGATTGTTGTTCGTTGGAGAGGAGGCCGCATCATGTCGGTCCGTTTGTTAATTGGCCGCTCAGGCAGCGGAAAAAGCACGTTAATCCGTCGTGAAATGACGGCTATGCTACGCAAGGAACCGCTAGGTAAGCCTATGCTGTTACTTGTGCCGGAGCAATCGTCATTTGCTTCCGAGCATGCGCTGCTTACAGAAGCCGGAAACGGTATTCAGGGGACGGTGCGTGCACAGGTCATGGGATTTCATCGTCTTGCCTATTTGGTCATGCAGGAAACAGGGGGTTCGGCGCTGGTACCTGTGACGGAGGAAGGCAAGAAGATGCTTTTATATAAAATTATTCGTCGTCGCAAGGATGAACTGAGTTTATTTAAGGATTCGGGAGACCAGTTGGGCTTTGTGGATCGGTTAAATACGCTGTTTACGGAGCTGAAGCAGTACGGGAATGATACCCGGCCTGTACCAGAGCAACTTGAGAGAATGAATGCGGCGGGGGAATCGACTCCGATTTTGCGCGGCAAGCTCAAGGATATCAGTCTGATCTATGAGGATTTTGAAAGAGAGCTGGCGCTTAAATATATTGACGGCGAGGATACACTGCGTATGCTGGCGGAGCAGATTGCCGAATCTTCCATTGTACGTGGAGCGGATATTTGGATGGATGGCTACCGCAGGTTTACGCCGCATGAATACAAGGTGGTTGAGCAGCTTATGCTACACGCTTCTTCGTTGACGGTCGCGCTGACCTGCAATCGGAGCTACGAGAGTGGACAGCTTCCGCATGAGCTGGATTTGTTTCATCCTGCGGCGGCTACCTATGTAAAGCTTAAAGGGATGGCAGACGAGCTGATGATCGATACGCAGACACAATTGCTGCGACCTGATCCGCTTCCGAGATTTAAGGACCGTCCGGCGTTGGCGTATCTGGAGGCAGATTTTGAACGGCGTGCGGGGTATCGGAATCAGGAGCGATCTATGTCGCAGCAGCAGATGCGGGAGCAATGGAAAGACAAGCAGCCAGAAGAAATCAAACTGTATGCGGCAGCGAACCGACGTGTGGAGCTGGAGGGGGCCGTTCGCGAAATGCGCCGTCTGGCCCGGGATGAGGGAGCACGTTATCGGGAAATGGCGCTGTTCGTACGCCAGATTGAGGATTATGAGCCGTGGGTGGAGCCGATATTCAAACAATATGAGGTTCCGGTATTTCTGGATCAGCGCAGAAACGTATTGCATCATCCATTGGTGGAAATGATTCGAGCTTCGCTGGATATCGTTCAGCGGCGTTGGCGGTACGAGGATGTATTTCGTGCGGTCAAAACGGATCTTCTGTTGCCCCAGGATGGGCGGGTCAGCCGCGAGGATATGGACCGTCTGGAAAACTACGCATTGGCCTGTGGAATACAGGGAAGTCGCTGGACTGACGGACGGCCTTGGCAGGCGGTACCCAGCCTTTCGCTGGAGCTGGAGGAACAGGAGCGAAATCGTCAACGGGACGAAACACTGGATCTAATGGAGCTGTGCCGCGATGTGATCGTGACGCCTTTACGTGCGTTTGAGAAACGTCTGGGTAAGGCTCGTACTGCACTTGAGAAGTGTGAAGCGGTGTACTTGTTGCTGGAGGATGCGGAAATTGGTCATAAGCTGGATGACTTGATCCATCAGGCTGAGGAAGCGGGAAATCCCGAGCAGGCGAAGGAGCATCGTCAGGTATGGGATGCGGTGCTTGAGTTGTTGGATCAGATCGTCGAAATGATGGGTGACGAGAAGTTGGACACTTCTTTGTTTGCGGGTGTGCTGGAAACGGGGCTGATAGAATACCGCATGGGTCTTGTTCCGCCAGCTCTGGATCAGGTGCTGGTCGGAAACACGGACCGTACACGTGTAGCGGGAATCCAGCATACCTTTGTGCTGGGTTTGAACGAAGGTGTAATGCCGGCTGTATTTCATGAAGACGGTGTGCTGAATGAGCAGGAACGGACCGCCTTGAATGAACGGGGCGTGGAACTGGCGCCGGATATGACAAGACGTCTGCTGGATGAACGTTTTCTCGCGTATACCGCGCTCACGTCAGCCGGAAGCAGTCTGTGGATGAGCTACGCCGTGACCGACGAAGAGGGCAAGTCGTTGCTGCCGTCAGAGTTGGTACGGCATGTCCGTCAACTGTTCCCTGCTCTGGAAGAGCACCCGTTGGCTGCATATCCTTTGCCTGGGGACTCGTGGACGACGCAATGGGAGTATGCTTCCCATCCGTCCGAGGCATTGCCGCAGCTGATCGCGCAATTCCGGCAATGGCGGCATGGTGGAGAGATTTTATCTCCCTGGTGGGAGGTATACAACTGGTATGCGCGCCAGCAGGGGCGTGAAAGGGACAAGCTGCGTCAGTTGCTGACCTCACTTTTTTACGAAAATCATGCCGAAATGCGGAAGGAAACGAGTCGCCGTCTGTACGGCAGTAAGCTGCGTACCAGCGTATCTCGTATGGAACGTTTTGTCGCTTGTCCGTTTTCGCATTTTGCTTCCCATGGTCTTCGCTTGAAGGAGCGCCAAATGTATCGGCTAAAGGCACCGGATATCGGGCAGCTGTTCCATGCGGCGCTCGGAGAGATGGCGATGAATTTACGCAAACGAAACGTGAGCTGGGGCAGTCTCAGCACAGAGGAATGCCGACAAGAGGCGGAATCGACGGTGGAGCGTTTGGCTCCCCGCCTGCAAGGCGAGATTTTAATGAGCTCCAAGCGGTACGGGTACATTTTGCGCAAGCTGAAAGACATTGTGAGTCGGGCTTCGCTGATTTTGGGTGAGCATGCGCGTAGGGGCAGCTTTGAGCCACTGGAGCTGGAGCTGGGTTTTGGGCCGGGAGAAAAGCTTCCTCCTTTGACCTTTCGACTGGACAACGGTGTGGTGATGGAAATCGTCGGACGAATTGACCGCGTGGATGTGGCAGAGGGAGAACAAGGCTTGCTTTTACGCGTCATTGATTACAAATCCAGCCAAAAGGACCTCAAGCTTCATGAAGTGTACTATGGCTTGTCCCTGCAAATGCTCACATACCTGGACGTGCTGCTGAATGCGGCGGAGGAATGGCTTGGCGAGACGGCTTATCCGGCGGGTACGCTGTATTTTCACGTCCACAATCCGATGTTGCAGTCGCCGAATGGTCTTAGTGCGGAACAGGCCCGTCAGGAGCTTTTGAAACGCTTCAAGATGAAAGGGCTGTTGCTGGCGGATCGTGATGTGGTTGGACAAATGGACACGGCACTGGACAAGGGACATTCCTCCATTTTGCCAGTTGCGGTAAAGGCGGACGGCAGCTTTTACAGCAGTGCGTCTGTCGCTTCGCCGGAACAGTGGGATAGCCTGTTGGCTTCGGTACGCGATAATATCCGAACGATTGGGACACGCATGACAGAGGGCGACGTGGCGATTGAACCTTATCGTATCCAGCAAGAGACGGCATGCACCTTCTGTTCTTTCAAACCGGTTTGTCAATTTGACGACAGTCTGGAAGGCAGCGGCTACAACCAATGGGGGAAACCCGGCAAGGATCAGATCTGGAATCTGCTCGGTCATACACAGGAAGGGAAAGGAGGGATGGACCCATGATAAGTTCATCAGGCACCAACGGCATACCCAAGCCGGAAGGCAGTATGTGGAGTGATGACCAGTGGCGTGCGATTTCCGAATCCGGGAACAACATGCTGGTAGCTGCAGCGGCGGGGTCTGGTAAAACAGCGGTGCTCGTAGAGCGCATTATTCGTAAAATCGCCGATCCCCGGCTCGGTTTCAGCGTGGATCGGCTGCTGGTAGCGACCTTTACGAAGGCTGCCGCCGCCGAAATGCGCCAACGTATCCGCGAAGCCTTGGAACGTGTGCTGGAACAGGAGCCGGATAGTGAGCATGTACGTCGCCAGCTATCGCTACTAAATCGAGCCTCGATAACGACGCTCCACTCTTTTTGTATGGAGGTCATTCGCAGGCATTATCAGGCCATTCCCCTTGATCCCGGTTTTCGGATTATGAATGAGCATGAGACGGAATTGCTGCGGCAGGAGCTGCTGGAAGAACTGTTTGAGGAAAAGTATGAGGCTAACGATGAAGGCAGCACGTTTCGCAGACTGGTGGACTGGTTTAGCGGTGAGCGTACAGATGATGCGATGTATGTGCTTGTTCAGCGCTTGTACGATTTTTCGCAAAGTCATCCCTGGCCGGAGCATTGGCTGAGGGAGACGGCAGCAGCGTTCCGTGTAGAAGATGTGGCGGCTTTGGGAGAGACTCCTTGGGTCCGCAGTATTTTGGCGGATGTGGCACTTTCGCTGCGCGGAGCAGCAAGCCTGCTGGAACAGGCGTATGAGACGGCTATGCAGCCCGGCGGCCCTGCACCCTATGCAGTGACGCTGCAAGAGGATGCGGCGATGGTGAAGGGACTATTGCAGGAGCTGGAGACACAGCCGTGGGCATCGCTGTATGATCACTTTCAGATAGTGGCCTTTGGCAAGCTCAAGCCGGTCAAAAAGGATCAGACTGAGCCTGCACTACAGGAACGGGTCAAGGCGCTCCGTGAGGCAGCCAAAAAAATGATTACAGATATGAAGGCATCCCTGTTCGGCAGGAGAGCAGAAGCCTATTTGGAGGAACTGCATGCGGCGGCTCCTCTGATGGACGAATTAGTGGGGACCGTTATTTTATTCGGCGAACGATTTCAACAGCACAAGCAGTCCAAAGGGCTGGTGGATTTTGGGGATTTGGAGCACTATTGTCTAAAAATATTGCGTCATCCCGACTCCACTCCGCACAGACTGCTGCCTTCAGACGCTGCGCTTGAATACAAGGAGCAATTCGACGAGGTACTGCTGGATGAGTATCAGGATACGAATACGGTACAGGAGGATATCGTCAGGCTGGTATCCCGTGAAGAGCCGGGTAACCGTTTTATGGTAGGGGACGTGAAACAGAGTATTTATCGGTTTCGGTTGGCGGAGCCGGGACTGTTTTTGAACAAATACCAGCGATACGGTATGCAGGAACAGGAAGAGGGCTTTTTAATTGATCTGGCGCGTAATTTCCGCAGTCGGGTGGAAGTTGTCGATGCGGTCAATTTGGTGTTTCGGCAAATCATGAGCGTGGATGTGGCGGAAATTGAATACGATGAACGGGCATGGCTGGCGCATGGTGCTTCTTATCCTGAGCAGACGCAAAAGGATGCCACATCCCCATATGCACCTGAACTGCTGTTAGTTGATAAAGGCGGGCGCGGTCTTTCGGAGGCTCCGGAGCTGTCCGAAACGGGTGATGAGTCCGCTTTACAGGAAGGCGAAATGGCTGAGCTTGCGGAGCTGGAAACGGCACAATTGGAAGCTCGCGCAATCGCGCAACGGATTAAGGAGCTGACGGGAGATACAGGCCAACCGTTGTTGATTTATGACAGAGGGTTAAAAGCGATGCGTCCAGCAGTCTTCGGTGATATTGTCATTTTGCTCCGTTCGGCAAGCGTATGGGCACCGCTGATTGTAGAGGAACTGCGTCTTGAGAGCATTCCGGCATCCGGGGAGCAGACGACAGGCTTTTTCAAAGCAACGGAAGTTGAGGTGATGCTGTCTCTGCTACACATTATTGATAATCCGCAGCAGGACATCCCGCTGGCATCTGTGCTTCGTTCACCGATTGTAGGCTTAACCGAGGATGAGCTGGCACAAATCAGGTTGCAAAAGCCAGATGGATTATTTTATAGCGCTCTGCTTGCGGCGGCTGAGGCTGACCCTGCACAGGATAGCGAAAATGGAACGTCCAGCGACATGCTGGAATTGGATCTTTTCGCTGGAGATTCGATAGATGCCTCGGATATGGATGACAGGAATAGCGGAAATACGTTGCCTGATCGACTGCGTTCGTTCTTGCACGATTTGGAAGCGTGGCGGCAGGAAGCCAGACAAGGCAGCTTGAGTGCATTGATTTGGCGTTTGCTGGAGGAAACGGGATATCTGGATTGGGTAGGTGGATTGCCTGGCGGCTCTCAACGTCAAAGTAATTTACGGGCGCTGTATGACCGGGCGAGACAGTATGAGACTTCAACCTCTAACCGGGGCCTGTTCCGGTTTTTGACCTTTATTTCCCGTTTGCGAGAGCGAGGCGGTGATTTGGGTTCATCCAGTGGCGGTACTGAACCCGATCAGGCTGTGCGCATTATGACGATTCACAAGAGTAAAGGACTAGAATTTCCTGTTGTGTTCATCGCCGGAACGGCTAAAATGTTCAATCAGCAGGATCTAAATGCGCCGTTTCTGATGCATAAGGAGCTGGGGTTTGGTCCCAAATATGTGGAGGAACAAAATCGGGTCAGCTACCCGACGCTGCCTAATTTGGCGATCCGTCGACGCTCCCAGCTGGAGCTGTTGGCTGAAGAAATGCGGGTGCTGTACGTGGCGCTTACGCGTCCACGTGAAAAACTTATTATGACCGGAACGGTGAAGGATCTCGCTGCACGCGCAGCGGGTTGGGCACGTGCCAAAGAGCATACGGAGACAGTTTTACCCGATTATATGCTGGCGGCAGGCCGCAGTTATCTGGACTGGGTAGGTCCTGCGTTGATCCGACATCCTTCTGCTGCTGTACTTAGAGAAGCGGCAGGGGATCAGGAGGGGTACTATCACAGGCTGGAATATATGCCGGGCGGGGATTGGCTATTCAGAATCATAGCTTCGGAGACTCTTTCCGGCTCTCGTTTGAATTTGGACTCTGACGAGGAGATCGTTAATGAAGAGCGTCAGGAGAAGACGGAAGCATTGAAAAATGCCGAGCCGATCGATACAAGGCGGCTCTCATCCGACTCCGCATCGGTTAGTCCAACGGATATTACAACAAGGGTTGATTCAGATATTGCCGCTGCGCTTTCCTGGTCCTATCCGTATGAACGGGCAAGCAAGACGGCGGCGAATACAACGGTCACCGAAATGAAAAGATGGCTGGCGATGCAAGAAGCTGGATCGGAGGATTGGCTGAATCTGTCTTCTTTCCAGGTAGCGGAGTTACCAGAGGAGATGGAAGATTCTCAGACTGGGGGAAATCGACTACACTTGCGCAGACCCAAATTTATGGGCAATCGGCGATTGACGCCGACAGAACGTGGAACGGTGTACCATACGCTGTTTCTCCATTTGCCGCTGGAGGGTGTGATGAACGCCGAGGTGATTGAGGAAACGAAGGCTCGTCTGTTGAACCAGCACTTATTGCTGGATGTTCAGGCGGAGGCCTTAGATACGAATAAAATATTGCGCTTTTTCACCAGCGAGCTGGGTCGCAGATTGCTGGAGGCATCCCACGTTCAGCGTGAGCTTCCGTTCACCTATACGATAGGAGCCGCTGATTTTTGGAGCCGCAGCTTGCCATCGATGCTGTCTGCACAGGAAATAGAGCCAGGACCCGAGCAACAGGAGGAAAACATGACGTCAGAGCCTGGTCACGATGACAGAGTGCTGATGAATGGGATTATTGACTGCCTGTTTGAAGGGCCAGAAGGGCTGGTTTTGCTTGATTACAAAACAGACCGGGTTTCCGAATATAGGACGGTGCCTCATTTAACGGAACAATATCGTTTTCAACTGGAGCTGTACGCCCATGTGATCGAAGATATTACAGGTCAAAGGGTTGCTGAAAAGTGGTTGTATTTTCTGGAGGCTGGGGAAAGTGTGCGATTGTAGCTATTTAATATTTAATGGACGAAATAGATAGGGAGAGAGGAGGAACAGCATGCGGATTTTGCATACGGGAGATTGGCATTTGGGGAGAACGCTGGAAGGGCGCAGCCGTTTGAAGGAGCAGGAGGCGTTCCTGGAAGAATTGGCGAAAATGGCTGACGATCAGCAGGCAGATCTGATTATGATGGCTGGAGATGTGTATGACTCGGTCAATCCTCCAGCCGCCGCTGAGCAGTTATTTTATGAAACGTCTGCCCGTTTAACGGCTGGAGGAAGACCGTTGGTCGTTATTGCGGGTAATCATGATCAGCCGGAACGGGTATCCTCAGTTACGCCGCTGGTGAGCCAGCGCGGAATTACGTTGCTGGGGCTGCCCAGCGGGGAAGCGGTGCGGATTCGCACACCGCGTACAGGAGAAATGGCGTGTATCGCAGCCTTGCCTTATCCTTCGGAGTCCCGCTTGAATGAGCTGTTGTCCGAGGACGGAGACGAAACGGTGTTGCGAGAGGCTTACAGCCGTCGTGTGGGGATGCTGATGGCACAGCTCGGTACGGCGTTTCGGCCTGACACCGTTAATCTGTCCATGAGCCATATTTATGTGCTTGGCGGGCTGGAATCGGATTCGGAGCGTCCGATTCAGGTCGGGGGCGCGTATACAGTAGATCCGTCTGCACTAAGCATCGGGGCGCAATATACGGCTTTGGGGCATTTGCATCGTCCTCAATATGTGAAGGGCGATGGGCTGATGCGCTATAGCGGATCTCCGCTGGCTTATAGCTTTTCCGAAGCAGGGCAGGCCAAATCGGTCACGCTCATTGACGTGGTTGCAGGCAAGCCCGCACAGGTCGAGGAGCTGTATATTACGAGTGGACGGCCTTTAGTGAAATGGCGGGCACGGGGAGGTCTGGAAGAGGTGTATCGCTGGCTGGACGAAGGGCTGGATGCGGACGCCTTTATTGACCTGGAAATTACGCTGGATGAAGCGATGTCTCTGGGAGATATTCAGCGGCTGCGTAAAAGCCGTGAAGGCATCATTCATATCCGTCCGATGTATCCTGAAATGGCGGCGGCGCAGCTGGAACATCAGCGCTCAGAGCTTCCGGTACACGAACTGTTTCGGGCTTTTTATCAACGGCAAACGGGCGGCGCACAGCCGGATGACGGACTAGTGCAGCTATTTTTGGAGTTGGTAGAGCAGGATGATGCAAGGGACCAGCCCGAGGAGGAGGATGTATGAAACCGATTCTTCTAAAATTGGCGGGGTTGCAAAGCTACCGGGAGTCGCAGGAAATCCATTTTGGCGAATTAACCGAAACCGGGCTATTTGGAATCTTTGGCCCGACAGGCAGCGGGAAATCGACGTTGCTGGACGCGATTACGCTGGCTATGTACGGCAAGGTGGAGCGGGCGGTAAATGGGACACAGGGCATTATGAATCATGCCGAGGACACGCTGTCCGTCGCGTTTACGTTCGAATTGATGTCAGCCCAAGGGCCTCGTCGTTATCGTGTGGAGCGTCGATTCAAACGGGCTGGAGGCGTATCGGTGAATAATACGCTTAGCCGATTTATCGCGTTCACAGAGGACGGCGAGGAAGTGCTTGCTGACAAGGTGCAGGATGTGACCCGTTGTGTGGAGGAGTATATCGGCCTGAAAATGGACGATTTTACACGTGCTGTCGTATTGCCACAGGGGAAGTTTGCCGAATTTTTATCATTAAAGGGCAGTGAACGCAGACAGATGCTACAGCGTTTGTTTCACTTGGAAAAGTACGGAGATCAACTTGCACAAAAACTTAGTCGTCGTGTGAAGGACAATGACGCTGCATTGAAAGCGCTGGAAGCGGAGCAGCAAGGTCTGGGCGATGCAGGTGCCGAAGCGCTTGAACAGGCAAAGCAACGTCTCAAAGAGACCGTGGCCCATGCAGAGGTTTCGCGCCGCGAGCTGGAACGGGTGACGCGCGAGACGGAGGCACTGAACAAAATCCGTGAGCTGGTTATGGAGCGCAGCCGCCGGGCGAACGAGCTGGAACAACTGGCGGCATGGGAGCCGAACATTGCTTCGCTGGAGCGTAAGCTCCGTCAGGCCTCCGCAGCCGAGGCTTTGCTGCCTGCGCTGACGGATTGGAAGGAAGCTGCTGCTGAAGCGGATAAGCGACGGAAGGCAGCGGAAGAAGCGGCGGTGCAGGCGACATCGGCGCAGGAGGCTGCGGTTTTGTCTGTGCAAGCCGATGAACAGGCCCGGCAGTCTCTGAGTGCAGAGGAGCCGAAGCTGTTGCTTCGAATCGATCAATTGGAGCAGGCGCTGCAACTGGAGCGTGATACGAAAGCATTGCAGACAGAACGGAACCGTCTGGCGGCAGAGCTTGCGCAGAGTGAGCAAACCCTTGCTACATATGCTGAAGGAATTGCCAAGGAACAAGAGCTGCAAGCGCGAGGATCGAAGCGGCAGCAGGAGCTTCAACAGGAATTGAAGCAAAATGAAGTGCGTGCAGATGAACGACGAATGCTTCAAGAGGCCGTGCAACGGCTTCAACAACTGGAGACGGCGGATGAGCAGCTGCGCGAAGCAGAACAGGAGTGTGTCACGCAGGAGCAACGGCTTGCCCAGGCTGACGAACGTCTGAAGCTGACGGAGCAGGAGACACTTGAGGCGGAGGTACGACGTTCCGCCCTTGCCGCACAGGCTGCTGAGGGCATCGAGACGCTGCTCACGCTGGAGGCAGAGGTCACCGCCGATGTGTCGGCGCTGGCTGCCGAGGAAGAGCGGCTTCGCCATGAGCTTCGCGCCGAGGAGCTGGGCCGCCTCGCGCAGCACCTCGCCGCCGAGCTGCGCGAGGGCGAGCCGTGCGCGGTGTGCGGCTCGCTGCACCACCCCGCGCCCGCCGCCACCACGACCCACGGCGGCGCGGATGCCGCTGCGCCGGACGAGCTGCACCGCCTGCGGCTAGGCTTGCAGGAGCTGCGCCTTACGCTGCGTCAGCAGCTGCACGAGCAGCGCAGCCTGCTGGCGCAGCCCACCGCCGCAGACGCCAGCGGCGCGGCCGCCACGGGCGAGTCGGCCGCGTCCACCGCAGCGCCAGCCGCGCCGCGCGGTGCTGCCGCCTGGGCGGAGCGCTGCGCGGCGCTGGAGCAGGCGGCAGCTAAGCTTGCCGCCCGTGCGCGTGCGCTGCCTGCAGAGGCGCACGCGTTACGCGAGGCGGACGCCGCCGGACAGCAGCGGCGTATTCGCGCAGCCGCCGAGCAAGAGGCGGCTGTTGCAGCGCTAACGCAGGCGCGGAGCAAGCGCGAGGCGTGCACCACGCGCAGCGGGGCATTGCGCGCCGAATGGGCGGCGCAGTTGCCGGACGTCGCTCCGGGCGAAGCCGCGGAGCGCTACCGCTCCATGCAGGAGCGCGACGTGTGCGCGGAAGAGCTGCGGTCCCGGCTGGAGACGAGCGTGACCTTCCTCGAAGAGAAGGCGGCGCGTGTTCAGCAGATCCAGCAGAGCATCATCGAGGAAGACAAAATCATTATTGCCCGTCGTACCGGACTCCAAAACAAAGATGATTCGCTGCGTGAAAAAATGGTGCAGCTCCGCAAGTGGGTTGGAGAAGACCATGCGGATTCCTTGCTGGAAGAAGCGAACTCACGCCTTCGGGGGCTGAAAAACGGAGCCGAGACCGCCGCACGCCGCCGCGCTGAAGCGGAGGAACGCAAGCAGCAAGCCGTTCATGCTTCGCTAATTGCCCGGCAGGCATCCGATTCGGCAGAAGAAAGACGGCAGGTATCGGAGTCCCGCTGGAGTAATCGTTTGGAAGCCTCCCCTTTTGCTACGGAAGCAGAGGTCGTGGAATGCTGTCTCGGGCCGGAGGAAGTCGCACGTTATGAACGTGAAGTGAGTCTGCACCGGGAACGTGAAAAAGAGCTGTCCTCCCGTTTAAAACATGTGGAAGAACAGCTGGATGGAGCAACAGTGACCGAGGAACAGTGGGAATCGGCCGCCGCACAGCTGCGTGATTGTCGTGCACGCGACGAAGAGGCACTCCAGAATCGTGCCAAGGCTGAGCGTGATTTGGAGGATTTGCAGCATCGGCATGTCCGCTGGATGGAGCTGGAGTCCAATCGCGCTCATTTGCGCAGCGAGTCAGAAAAGATGTCCAAGCTCCAGTCCGTTTTCCGGGGCAACGCCTTCGTCGAATACATTGCCGAGGAGCAGCTAATGCAGGTCAGTCAGTCGGCTTCACGCCGGTTACGTTTTCTGACCAAGCAGCGTTATGCGCTAGAGGTAGACTCCAGCGGTGGCTTTGTCATTAGTGACGATGCCAACGGCGGAGTCAAGCGTCCGGTATCGACCTTGTCCGGCGGGGAAACATTCCTGACCTCCTTGTCGCTTGCGCTCGCGTTGTCGGCCCAGATTCAATTGCGCGGCCAATACCCGCTGCAATTTTTCTTTCTGGATGAAGGCTTTGGAACGTTGGACCCTGAACTGCTGGATACCGTCATCACCTCGCTGGAAAAACTGCATCACGATCAACTGTCAGTCGGCGTGATCAGCCATGTGCCCGAGCTACGGGCTCGTCTGCCGCGTAAGCTGGTCGTTCTTCCCGCAGAGCAGGCCGGAGGCGGCTCCCGCGTGGTTATGGAAACATTTTGAAGCGACGTGATACAGATCACAGATACAGTTTCAAAGTATTGTTATAATACAGTTAAGCCGACAAGTTAATCATACAGCACCCCGGCGGACGTATGCTGCGGAAGGAAACTTCCCGTCATACGTCCGTTCAGAGGGGCTCTACCAAGAGCCTCCGGGGTGCTTCTTTTTTTGTTTGCAAGCCGGAATTCGCCCAATTTGATGTAACACATAGCCCATTTTTGAATAACATACGGTATACATGCAAGAGCCTAGGAGGAAACAACCATGGAAAAAAGCCTGACGAACGTAAAAGGGATAGCACCGGAAAAAACGGATGCCAAAACGTTATGTCAACAGCATATGCACCGCTACGTATGCGTATGGGTGAAGGATGGAACGATGTATGACGGAATTGTGGAGCATGTGGATGATGAAAAAATATATTTGGCAGTTCCAATGAGCGAAGCGGAGAACGTAAATCTCCCTTATCCGCCTAACAATTGCGGCTGTGGTTCCCGTGCTTATGGCGGCTTTGCATCCTACCCACCATATCCGTACCCTGCTCCGGTACCAGGCTATGGATATGGATATGGATTCCCGTATAGACGTCGGCGCTTTAACCGTCTGATTCTGCCGCTTGCTGCGCTGACCGCGATCAGCCTACTGCCTTATTATTAAACCCCATTTCTTTAATCGCCCTAGTGTGTATCCTCTCAGTCCTCTTCTAACCATCCATAGTCACTTTCTTAGATGTGCAGCTATAGCACAAGCGGCTTACTGAAGCATTCATACATTATGACATACTTAAGGCTGCTTCTTCCGGTGAGAAGAAACAGCCTCTTTTTTTAACTGTGTCATTCCAAATCTAATCTCAACATGCGATCTACCTTATAACATGCTCTCTGCTATTTCGACAATCATTCTTTTCCAGCTCACTTCTCTATGAGGGATTACGTCTTAAGCGTGTCTGCACGAAGCGGTACTGTCTTTTTCCGGCCCAAATAATTGGTTCCGATCACCCCGGCTATAATCAGTAGTGAGCCAATCAGATGATACACGGTTATCTTTTCTCCAATAAACAAAGCCCCGGCTGCGATAGACACGATGGTCGACAGATTGGTAAATACGCTCATTTTTGACGCCTCTATTTTCGACAAAGCATAATTTGCAGTCAGTGAAGTGATAAGCGAGGCCACCACGCCAAGATATATAATGGACAGTACGAAGGTACCGTTGCTGGACAAGGCTACAAATGTGCCCAGTGTCCCATTTTGAATATGGTTAGTGAGCGATATGGTCAGAAATGTAATAAATCCGATACCCATCATAAAATAACTAATTTCCGCCGGACTAAAATGCTTCGAAAGAGAGCGTGCCAAAACGCTGTATCCGGCAAACGCTACACACGTCAGGAAAAGCATGGAGAGTCCGCCCAAATTGGACAAGTTGAAGCTGCTTCCTTTCATGATAAAGATGAACACAACGCCGAAAACAGATAAAAAGATCGACAGCTTCTGTAAAAGGGTCGTTGTTTCTTTTAAAAATAGGGAAGCAATGATCATTGTTACAACGGGTGTGAAGGCATACATAATACCTCCCTCGGCGGAAGTTGCGTGCTGTAACCCAAATGCTTGTAGGGTGAAAAATCCCAACGGGTACATTAGAGCCAGCAACAGTGCTTTAAATAAGGGTTTGCCCCGATAAGACAGCTTGATCCACCCCAAGGCCACCGGAATGGACAGGACTATAAAAGAAGCTGCAAATCGATAGGTCAGCGTATCGATGGGATGAGCATGCACTAACGCCATTTTAGCAAATAAAAACGAAAATCCAATAATTGCAGCATTCAGCACCGCAAAGAAATAAGCCAGTTTTAATCCTTTTGTTTTGGTGTCCATAAGATGCCAACCTCTCATTCATACTTCCGGGACCGTGTTCGCGAACGTCCTCTCCGATGAACTAAAGGTACAACAATGGACGAGCCTGCGGGATATCAAATTATCGTAACTGTATCGGTACAATTTTATAAATTGGGGCATTCTGCTTACATATAAAGCATGTTAACATCAACCGTATAAAGAAGTAGCAGAAATAGAAAGTAAAATAAGCAGGCAGGAGGATCATTGTGAAAAAATATATTTCGATTCTATTGGATATAGAGCTTAAAATCCGTGAGGGGCAATACAACTCGGGTCAAAAGCTGCCTTCTATCCGGGATGCTTCAGAATTGTACCAGTGCAGCAAAAGCACGATTTTGCGGGCATATGCCGAGCTTGAAAAGAAGCACGCCATCTATTCCATTCCGCAAAGCGGATATTATGTGGTGGAGAACTCCGGAGATTTGCGTCATAGCCGTAGCCATATTCAGGCCTCAATTGATTTTGCTTCGGCCTCCCCGGATTTAAACGTATTTCCGTATCTGGACTTTCAGCACTGTCTGAATCAGGCCATTGATACGTACAAATATCATCTGTTCACCTACGGAGATTCTCAAGGACTGGAGACATTGCGTCATACGCTCGTTTCTCACTTGGCCGATAATCAGGTATTTGCAAAAATGGAGCGGATTATCGTCACTTCTGGTGTTCAGCAGGCACTGGAAATCCTTGCAAAAATGCCGTTTCCAAACGGCAAAAAGACGGTTTTGGTGGAGCAGCCGAGCTACGATATTTATTTGCGTTTTCTGGAGGGAGAGAGTATACCCGTCAGCACTATCGCCAGAACAGCGGCAGGTATGGATTTGCAGGAATTGGAGCATCAATTTAAGAACGGGAGCATCAAGTTTTTTTATACCATGTCAAGATATCATAATCCCCTGGGGACCTCATACAACACAGAGGAACGCAAGGCTATAGCCGCATTAGCTGCCAAATACGATGTGTTCATCGTGGAGGATGATTACATGGCTGATTTGGGGATCGACCACCTGTTTGATCCTATATATGCGTACGATCAGACAGACCATGTTATTTATTTAAAAAGCTTCTCGAAAATCATTTTCCCAGGCTTGCGCTTAGGCGTGGTGGTTTTGCCGGAAATCCTGTTAAAGAGGTTCAGCGCATACAAAAGATACGTCGACACCTCCATTTTATCTCAGGCCGCACTCGATATTTATATTAAAAATGGAATGTATGAACGCCACAAGCACACGATATGCAGCCTGTATGCGGAACGCATTCGCATTTTAAACCAGGCAGTAGAGCGATATAATCAGGACGGGGTGATTGAAGTGTCGGCTGTAAGCTCGGGAGTGTATATGCAGTTGAAGCTACCCCGGACGGTGAACATGGAGCGTTTGGTACAGCGTCTTGCCGTGAGGAAGGTGCTGGTGGTATCCGGTAAAGGATTTTATTTATCCGATTATAAGGAACACGAAAAGTTTTTACGCATCAGTATTTCGCGTGCCCAGTCGGATCAAATTGATGAAGGGGTAAAAGCTATTATAGAGGAAGCGGGGAGAGGGAACTGGTATTAAGCCCCTTTTTCCGTTATGATACATATAGAAACATAGGTATAACAAACCATAACTGTATATGTTCAATTCGGTTGTGGGGAAATTACATAACTTTGAATGCCGAGAGCATGGGTTCTGCACTTTCGAACCTGATGATCGGCTCACTGCCAAAGGAGGGTTTTGAATGGACGATCTGTTTTTGAAAATTGTGGATGGAACCATCCCCAGCAAAAAAGTGCTGGAAACCGACAATGTGCTCGCATTTCATGACATCCAGCCTGCGGCGCCAGTACACGTGCTCATTATTCCGAAGAAATATATTCCTTCAATGAATGCTGTGACAGAGGAGGATCTGCCTTTGATTGCGGAGATTCATCGTGTTGCGGTTGAGGTGGCGAAAAAACTGGGTGTTGCTGAATCGGGTTACCGGTTGATTAACAACTGCGGTCCGGATAGCGGGCAAGCGGTTGGACATCTGCATTATCATCTGTTGGGCGGTGCCCCATTGGGTGCCTTGACGGGTATTTCGGACTCACATTCTTAAAAATGACAGTGCTTGTCTTTCAGTAATACGGCGTGAATGGAGAAATATGTATCCATTATTTATTCATTTTTTCTTATAGGTTGACACCCGGTTTCCGTTTCACCTATAATAAAATTTGATGAACCGTGTTATTGCTCTTGGACGGTCTGGTCGGAGGGAGGGAAAACTGGTGTCTGAAACTAAAGTTCGCAAAAACGAGACAATTGATGCTGCACTTCGTCGCTTTAAACGTTCCATTGCTAAGGATGGCGTATTGGCTGAGGTGAAGAAACGCAAGCATTATGAAAAGCCAAGCGTAAAGCGCAAGAAAAAGTCCGAGGCTGCTCGTAAGAGAAAGTTCTAGGAGGATCTAAGCAATCATGAATTTGAGCGAACGATTGAACGAAGATATGAAGCAAGCAATGAAGAGTAAGGACAAGTTCAAACTCTCCACCATTCGAATGGTTCGTTCTACGATTAAAAATCTTGAAATAGATTTGAAACGGGATTTGGACGACAACGAAGTGCTTGATATTCTGAGTCGTGAGATCAAACAGCGAAAAGATGCCCTCCATGAATTTGAAAAAGCCGGTCGTGATGAACTTGCGACAAGCACTAAAGCAGAAATAGAGATCATCGCTCAGTACCTTCCCGAACAACTTTCTGAAGAAGAAATTAAAGTTATTGTACAGCAGACCATCCAGGAAACCGGTGCTTCTTCGAAAGCCGAGATGGGGAAAGTAATGACGGCCTTGATGCCTAAGGTAAAAGGCCGCGCTGACGGTAAGCTCGTGAACCAAGCGGTTCAGCAATTTCTGCAATAAACCTGCGACAAACAGGAAAGCGCAACACCCTCTGTTTACAGAGGGTGTTATTTCTGTATCTGCCTCGTTTGTCATAGGCTGATAGTATAAGGAGAACTTTTTTTGTAAGCGTTATCTATAATCGTTTGAAACGTGATGTCCATCGGGTGCGTAAAGTACATGACAGCCATCAGGATAGCAGCATACTCAAGAATTTCACAATAAATCCTGAAAATTGTATGGTTTACCTGACAAAATTTGATATGCTGTAACATAGAAAGATCGAAAGGGGGGAGAGTAATGCATAGAGAACATCACCACTCCAGCCGCAAAATGATCTTTTGGACCATGTGGATCATGATATCCGTTTTGCTGTTGCCATTATTCCATTCGGGATCAGCGGCTGCCGCTGTGAAAGGCGGCGCTGTGTTCGTTATACCGGTGGATCAGGAAATTGAACAGGGACTGGGCAGCTTTATGGAACGCGGCTTTGCAGAAGCGGCAGAGTCCAAAGCGGGCCTCATTGTGCTGGATATTAATACGCCAGGCGGACGGGTAGACACAGCGGAAAAGCTGGGCAAGCTGATTAAAGACAGCACGATTCCGACGGTTGCCTATGTAAGAGGCGAAGCGGCCTCTGCGGGAAGCTATATTGCGTTAAGTGCAGACAAAATTGTCATGAAGCCGGGCAGCATTATTGGAGCAGCAGCGCTGGTAGACGGCAGAGGGCAGGCTATCACTGACCCGAAAACAGTGGCTTGGTGGAAGAGCAGCATGGCATCTGCCGCAGAATCTGGCGGACGTAACCCGGATATTGCGAGAGGTATGGTAGACTCCAAAATTGCTGTAGCTATACCGGAGCTGAACTTTAATAAAGAAAAAGGTCAGATCATTTCTTTAACCAGTGAGGAAGCGCTTAAGCTGGGTTATGCGGATCACATTGCCTCTTCAGAACAAGAAGTTATTCAATGGATGGGCTATAGCACGGATGATGTATTTCATGTGGAGCGGACATGGGCTGAAAAAGCAGCCGAGATATTGACCAACCCGATTGTGCAGACATTGCTTTTATTTATCGGTATCGCGGGGGTTGTCATTGAACTAATCGTACCGGGCTTTGGAGTGCCGGGAATTTTAGGCGTGCTCGGATTTGGATTGTACTTTTTCGGCAATTATATTGCTGGCTTTGCAGGCTCCGAGACGTGGCTGTTGTTTATCATCGGTCTGGCTTTGCTTATACTTGAAATGTTCATTCCAAGCTTTGGCATTTTGGGTATTTTGGGTTCCATCAGTCTTGTCGCCGGAGTTGTTCGCGCGGCCTACAACATGCAGCATGCTTTTATATCATTGGGTATAGCCTTTGCTGCTGCCGTTGCTGTGGTGGCGATCATAGGGATTGCTTTCAAGGATCGGGGAATATGGAACCGTTTTATACTTAAAGAAAGCTTGACGGCTGACCAAGGCTTTTCTTCGGTAGTGAATCGGGAATTGCTATTGGGACAAAGAGGTGTGAGTCTGACACCGCTTCGTCCAGCAGGAACCGTGCTTATCGCTGACGAACGTGTGGACGTCGTGACGAACGGCGAGTTTATCGCTACGGATATGCCTATTGTCGTATCCAAAGTAGAAGGTGGACGCATTGTGGTCAAGGCGGACACCAGCGTCTAAAACGCGAAAACAAACGAAGAACTAGATTAATGGAGGATGATGCGAGTGTTCGAATCGGGTATTGTCAGCGTTTTGCTGATTGCCGTTGTAGTGATTATTGTGTTAAGTGTATTTTTCAGTTTTTTCCCGGTGATGCTGTGGATTTCAGCGTTGGCGTCAGGGGTGCGGATTAGTATCATTACACTGGTAGCTATGCGGTTACGTCGTGTAACGCCAAGCCGGATTGTGAATCCGCTGATTAAGGCAACCAAGGCTGGTCTGGGCTTAAATATCAACCAACTGGAAAGTCATTTTCTGGCGGGTGGTAATGTAGACCGAGTGATCAATGCGCTGATTGCTGCGCAGCGGGCCAACATTCCGCTCGAATTTGAACGCGCAGCTGCGATTGACCTTGCGGGTCGGGATGTTCTGCAAGCGGTCCAGATGAGCGTTAATCCGCGTGTCATCGAGACACCTACTGTCGCTGCGGTAGCCAAGGATGGTATCGAAGTAAAGGTTAAGGCTCGTGTTACAGTGCGTGCTAACATTGATCGACTCGTCGGGGGTGCCGGAGAAGAAACGATTATTGCGCGGGTCGGTGAAGGTATTGTTACGACTGTCGGCTCCAGTAATTCGCATAAGGACGTGCTGGAGAACCCGGATTCCATTTCGAGAACGGTACTATCCAAAGGTTTGGATGCCGGGACGGCGTTTGAAATCTTGTCCATTGATATTGCGGACGTTGATGTAGGCAAAAACATTGGTGCCTTCCTGCAGACCGAGCAGGCGGAAGCCGATAAACGAATTGCGCAGGCGAAAGCGGAAGAACGGCGTGCAATGGCCGTGGCTCAGGAGCAGGAAATGAAGGCGCGTGTCGTAGAGATGAGAGCGCGTGTGGTTGAATCCGAGTCCGAAGTGCCGCTGGCGATGGCTGAGGCGCTGCGTGGTGGAAAACTCGGCGTTATGGACTATATGAATTTGAAAAACATTGAGGCAGATACGCAAATGCGCGGCTCCTTGGGCAAACCGAATGAAAACTCGGGAAATGACAACAAAAACCGGGATTAACAACGGGATATAGCCGATGAATTACGGCAGCAAGGCGGTGAGTTATGAACTTTATGAGCTGGATTTTTGAGCATTTGTATATCCTGATTGTGATCGGCTTTGCGTTGGTGTCTTTTTTGGGCAAAAGCATGAAAAGCACAGAGAGAAAAGCGCCGCCGGGAAAGGGCATGCCTACGTTTGGTGGCGGCCACGGCTCTCGCGGTCCTTCATCACCCTCCGGACCTTTCTCTACGGAACACAGACAGGAGCAACGTCAGCCGCAAAGGCAGGATACTGCCGGAGAATTGCAGCGTCAGTTTCCTGATGAACGACGTGTAGTTATGGAAGCTCGGCGTATGGAAGAACAAATGAATGATTGGACGGAAACGGAGCAACAGACGAATCGGGATTCCCTGGATAACGGTTCTACTCTGGAGGATCGAATCCGGGCCATGGAAGAAGAGCGTAGATCGGTTTTGGCACGTCTCGACCGCATATCCAATGCAAGGGAGTCGGGAGAGATTACAGATGCCTCAGAGGGAGCTTCGCAGGAGCGTAGTACAGTAACTGCGGCTGACCTGCGGAGAGGCGTGATCTGGGCAGAAATACTGGGTCCTCCGCGTTCCAAGCGTTATATGAGTGGAGGAAGACGTTAAAAAGACAAGAGCTGTTATCGTTCTATTTGAGCAGTTTGCATGAATGGTTTAGTCCGCCCCGGCTTTAGCTGGTGGCGGACTATTTTTTTGCTAATACATAGGCCAGTCCAGAATAGAAATCAGTTTAGCAGAAAATACCCTTATGAACTTACATAAGATGTCATAAACCCAGTAGTAGCAAGGTTTTCTTACGTCATTTGTAAGCAAAAAATCTGTCATTGTGTCTAGTTTAATACTGAACTTTCGAAAAAAATACAGAGGCAAAATGATCAAATGTAAGAAAATGAATGGAACTTTCCGAAAATGGTTTTCATTTTTTCGTTTTTATATATAATGTTCTCAAAGATAGTGTTTCTGAAAATTTACTCCAAATTTAGAGAAAATAAACGTAATTTCGAGGTGAGGTGACCCAGGTATAAAAGTATTTATTACATGTCTAGGGAGATGGGATGGATGAATAATAGCTTATTCAGAAAAAAGAGCATTGATCAGCTACTTGCTGCAACGCGGGGTGAAAAAGCACTTAAAAAAGAGCTTGGTGCCTTTGATTTAACGATGCTTGGCATTGGAGCTATTATCGGAACGGGGATTTTTGTGTTGACTGGCACGGGAGCGGTTACGGCTGGTCCGGGTTTGATTATTTCTTTTGTGGTTGCGGGGCTTGCCTGTCTATTTGCAGCACTGGCTTATGCAGAGTTTGCATCCACCGTTCCGGTATCCGGATCTGTTTATACTTTTACATATGCAACGATGGGAGAACTTCTGGCTTTTATTATCGGATGGGATTTGATTTTGGAATATATGCTTGCTGCCAGTGCAGTTTCCGCAGGCTGGTCGGGTTATTTTGTATCATTTTTGAATGGACTTGGTATCCATATTCCCCTTGAATTCACTGCGGCACCAGGCGCTTTAAAAGATCAAGCCACCTATTTTAATCTTCCTGCTTTTTTGATTTTGATGGGGATTACCTTCTTGCTCTACTTTGGAATCAAAGAATCGAAACGTATGAACAACACTATGGTTATTGTAAAAATTGTTGTGATTTTATTATTTATTTTCGTTGCTTTTAAATATGTAAAACCGGATAACTGGACGCCTTTTATGCCATTTGGGTTCAGTGGAGTGCTTGGAGCCGCAGCGCTGGTATTCTTTGCTTTTATCGGCTTTGATGCTGTTTCGTCTGCCGCAGAAGAAAGCAAAAATCCGGCTCGTGATTTACCGCGCGGCATTATTTTTTCACTGATTATATGTACGCTTCTATACGTCATTGTCAGCGGGATTATGACAGGGATTGTGCCGTTTATGCAGTTTGAAGGTATTTCCCATCCGGTGTCACTCGTCTTGCAGGTTGCAGGTCAGAACTGGGTTGCGGGGATTGTGGATGTGGGGGCCATTTTAGGGATGACCACAGTTATGCTGGTCATGCTTTATGGCCAAACCCGTATTATGTTTGCCATGTCACGTGATGGTCTGGTACCAAAAGTCTTGTCCAAGGTTCATCCTAAATACAAAACTCCGTATATTAACACATTGTTTTTTGGTACATTATCTGCATTAATGGGCGGGTTGATTCCACTGGATGAATTGGCGAGTTTGGTGAACATCGGCACTCTTTCAGCCTTTATACTGATTTCTGTCGCTGTGATTGTGATGCGAAGAACACAGCCGGATCTGCCCAGAGCCTTCCGATGTCCGGGTGTTCCGTATATTCCGATTTTGGCTATTATTTCGTGTGGGGCGCTCATCCTGAATTTACATAGCCAAACGTTTATCCGTTTTCTGATTTGGCTCGTTATAGGTCTGGCCGTTTATTTTCTATATTCCAGAAAAAACTCTCTTTTGAATCATGATTCCGAAAAATAACAGAATGACTCTATAAAATCAGGAAAAGACAATCTCGTTTCGATGCTTGAATCGGGGTTGTCTTTTTCATTTTGCATTTTGCAAGTATCCAGACTCTTGCTATGCAAAATCAGGGCTACGATGAATTGTTAGTTTCGTTTCATAAATATGGCGGCTGGATCATAAAGTGTACAGTACAGATATCTGTGGCGCTGGTGTAATGACGCCCATATCTAAGCGGCATCGGCATTGGTTAAAAAAGCATCGTAGCTGCCATGAAAATGACTGTGATCCACCGGATGGCAATAACAGGAGACGAAAATCAGCAGCGTAGCTGCCATAAAAACAATTAGCCGTTTGATAACAATTGTTTTCATGACAGGAAAGGAGATTCCCTCGTATGAGCCGGATGAGCCGCAAACTGCGAAAGTGGGCCAGTGAGACGCTGGAACTTCCGCAGGACATTCTATTTGACCTGCCGCGGTTAACTCTCATTGGCAGCCGCCAGCTTTATGTGGAGAATCACCGGGGCGTCGTGGACTTCACGCCGGATCGGCTAGTACTTGCGCTGGCGCAAGGCAGGTTGCGGGTGACGGGGCATGGGCTTGTCATCACATCTATTATGCCTGATCAGGTTAGTGTGGAAGGACACATTACGGATATCCAATTGGAAGGAACGGAGGAAGGCTCATGAAACATCCTGCTTTAACAAAGCTGCGTGGCACGGTTACCCTTACCGTCAAGGGCGAGAGCGTGGAAGCGTTCATTAATCTGCTCACGGAGCATCACATACCTGTTTGGAACGTGCGGCCGATGGGTACAAGACATGCAGAAATGAACCTTCTGCTGCCGCACGTCTTCCTGCTGCGTCCGCTTCTGAGAAGGACAGGCTGCAAAATGCATATTTTAAAGCGCCAAGGGATTCCCTTTATCGCTGCGCGGCTGGCCAAACGTAAATTTTTTCTGGTTGGACTGGCTGTATTCTGGGTAGGTCTGTTCCTGATGTCCTCACTCGTCTGGGACGTTGAAGTAAAGGGGAATGACAAGCTCACAACGGAAGCTGTACTCAAAGCTGCCCGTCAGGAGGGGCTGTATCCGTTTCAATGGAGCTTCCGTGTTTCCAGTCAGGACAAGCTTTCGCGTGCACTCATGCAGAAGCTCCCTGAGGCATCCTGGATCGGCGTAGATAAGCAGGGTACTTCGGTGACGATTCAGGTCGTTGAAGCCTCGCAGCCTGCTCCTGCGCCGCTCTACAGCCCACGTCATCTCATCAGCAATGCAGATGCGGTAGTCACTGAAATTTTTGCCGAGCAGGGTCGTCCTGTTGTGCATAAAAATACACGTGTCAAAAAAGGAGCCATACTTATCTCGGGAACGCTCGGGGATGAGGAAAATCAGCAACTGGTCGTAGCCAAAGGGGAGATTAAGGGCCTCGTATGGCATGAGTACGAAATTAGCAGTCCCACGGTGCGACGCAGCAGCACATATACTGGAAACAGTCACGACCGCTTGTATCTGGTGTTGGGCAACCATGCGGTGCAGTTATGGGGATATGGAAAAATCCCTTATTCTGCGCATAAAACCACAGTTGAGCATGACCCGCTGACGTGGCGCTCCTTCCGTCTTCCCGTCGGTTGGATGACCGAAAGCGTAAGGGAGACAAAGATACATGAGGATAAGCTTACGGAAGCAGAAGCCCAAAATAGGGGAATAGAAGGGGCACGAGCCGATATTTTAGCCAAATACGGCAAAGGAACGAAAATAATGAGCCAAAAAATTTTGCATGAGAAGAGAGAGAATGGTAAAGTTTATATGAAAGTGCTTTTTGAAGTGGAACAGAATATTGCGGAAGAACTTCCGCTAGTTCATAACCAAGGAGAATGAGGCTATTTGGCAGAACAACAACGCAGCATACAAATTGCATTGAACAATGCGGGAGAAGGACAGGCGCTGTTCGGCCCGCAGGATTCCTTTTTAAAATTGATTGAAGCGGCTGTTCCCGCAAAAATGGATTCCCGTGAGGCGGAAATCAATATTTTTGGTAACGCCCATGAGGTGGAAGTGCTCGAACAATTGTTCGATGTACTGCTCCAGTTAATTCGTAATGGATATATCCTGACCGAAAGAGACGTCCATTATGCGATTGAATTGGCAAAAGATTTACGTGCCGATCAATTGCTCGATCTGTTCAAGGGAGAAATCACGACCACCTTCCGTGGCAAGCCGATTCGTGTCAAAACGATTGGACAAAAGCACTATGTAACCACGATAAAAAAACGTGATATCGTATTTGGAATTGGCCCGGCGGGTACAGGTAAAACGTATTTGGCTGTGGTCCTGGCGGTAGCTGCCCTGAAGGAAGGCTCGGTCAAGCGAATTGTATTGACCCGTCCTGCGGTGGAAGCAGGCGAGAATCTGGGCTTTTTGCCAGGGGATTTGCAGGAAAAGGTTGATCCGTATCTGCGCCCGTTGTATGACGCGTTGTACGATGTTATGGGACCGGAGCAGACAGCAAAGGCACTGGAGCGCGGGTTGATTGAAATTGCGCCGCTGGCCTACATGCGGGGACGGACGCTGGACGATTCGTTCATTATTTTGGATGAAGCGCAAAACACCACGCCGGAGCAAATGAAAATGTTTTTGACCCGACTGGGCTTTGGCTCCAAAATGGTCATCACCGGTGATGTTACGCAAATTGATTTGCCTCGTGGCAAAAAATCCGGTCTGATTGAAGCGAATACGATTTTGCAGGGAATTGAGGAAATAGGCTTCGTACATTTTGCACAAGAGGATGTTGTCCGTCATTCTCTGGTTCAGAAAATCATCGTGGCTTACGACCAGGTTGCCGAAAATCAGGGATAAGCCTTCATATCACGAATGTGGAGCTATCAGAAGTATGAAAATAAGCAGCGTAGCTGTCTTGAAAAAGATGATGGAGAGGGATTGTTTTAGATGACCTCGAAGGAATTGTCTAAGGGCAAAACGTTCCAGCATAGAATGAGTGGATGGAAGTATAGCGTGGCGACACGCTATCTTCTGTTTTTATTTTTAGTGGTTCTTTTTTACGTAGGTTTTGCGTCCAAGCTGCTTCCCGAGCGCTATGACATTCGGGTAAACCAGCCGAGTGAAAAGGAAATTGTGGCTCCCATGCAGCTCCCCAATAGCAAAGCGACGTTAAAGGCTCAGGAAGAGTCTGCTGAACGGGTACAGCCCATGTATACGATTGTACCGATTCGCAACGATAACCTGATTACGGGTATTCTGGACCGAATTGAACGGCTCAATCAGGACGATCAGGTTTCCAGATCCGATAAAATTTCCATTTACAAGGATGAAATTCCTCAGCGTGCGCGGGAATTTGTGCAAAATTTTGTGAACAATAGCCGTAACGCGGATGCTTACCCGGAAAAGCTGTTGGATGAAGTACTGCAAAAAACAAAAGAGCAAACCTATCGGATTCCGGAGGAAACCTTTATCAAAATTCCGCGTCTCACGTCCGAGGATGTTGCCGAGATGCGGCCAGTAGCGCGTGAAATCGTGACCGGATTGATGAACGATCAGATTACGGATGCACAAACAGCTCGGGCCAAGGTGGCCGAGCGGGTCAGTACGAGTACGCTTACCAAGCGCACCTCCCGTGAAGTTGTTCAGGAGCTTGCAAGGCTTGTGATTACGGCCAACAAGTTTTATGATGATACAGCTACGAAGGATGCCAGGGTACAGGCTCGTGAAGATACACCAACAGTCTATATCAAACAGGGTGAAGTGCTCGTCAAGAAAGGCGAGATTATTACCCAGGAAATTTATACCTTACTGGATGAGAACGAGCTGCTAAAGGACAAGATCAACTATTGGCCGCAATTTGGCCTGTTGATGCTGTCTGCGATGCTGGCCTTGGGTCTGTTTATGTATATTCGCCAGTTCCAATCACGAACGCGCCGTTTCAAGTATAACAATGCACAATTGCTCATGCTAGTGCTGATTTTTGTAATCACGGTGGGCGCAATGATGTTAACCGCCATATTGCAGGACAGTGAACGGTCTTATCTCGGCTATCTTGCGCCTATCGCGCTTGGAGCCATGCTCGTAACGCTGTTGCTCGATATGTCGCTGGCGTTCGTTTGTGCCGTTATATTCAGTATATTGGCAAGTGTCATTTTGAATGTCCGGCAAGGACAAATTTTTGATTTTAACTTTGGCTTTTTTGCCCTTGTAGTTTGTCTTGCGGCGATTTTCTCAACGCATCGAGCCAGTCAGCGTTCCACGCTGTTCAAGGGAGCGATTATGGTATGCCTGTTCGGCTCTATGTCCGTCTTTACTCTGGCGCTGATCGACCAGAGCAACTGGACTCAAACAACGACGCTCTATGCGGTAGCTTTTGCTTTTGCGGGCGGTTTAATTACAGCGATACTTGTGATTGGGCTTATGCCATTTTTTGAGTCTTCCTTTGGCATTTTGTCAGCGCTGAAACTGGTTGAGTTATCTAACCCGAATCATCCGCTACTGCGCAAGCTGCTTACAGAGACACCGGGTACGTATCACCATAGCGTAATGGTAGGTAATCTGTCAGAGGCCGCGGCGGAAGCTATAGGCGCTAACGGCTTGTTGTGCAGGGTTGGTTCGTATTATCATGACATTGGTAAAACAAAGCGTCCTTCGTACTTCATTGAAAATCAGAATGGCATGGACAATCCGCATGATACAATAGAGCCAAAGCTGAGTAAGTCCATCATTATTGCCCATGCCCGTGACGGTGTGGAAATGCAATTGGATTACAAGCTGCCAAAGCCGATTCGTGATATTGCCGAGCAGCATCACGGAACGACATTTTTGCACTATTTTTATCACAAGGCGCTACGTGAGGCGGAAGAGCAGGGCGTAGAGCCGGATTTTACCGAGGATGATTTTCGCTATCCTGGGCCAAAAGCCCAGTCCAAGGAGGCTGCTGTAGTCGGGATTGCCGATAGTGTGGAAGCAGCAGTTCGTTCCCTGCGGAAGCCGACGGTGGATCAGGTGGAGTCGATGATTGAAAAAATTATCAAAAGTCGTCTGGATGATCACCAGTTCAACGATTGTGAGCTAACGATGCGGGAGCTTGATATTGTGGCTCAAACTCTTAAAGAAACCGTGATGGGAACTTTCCATTCCCGGATTGAATATCCCGAAGAAAGACCAAAGCCTGAGAACGGGAAAGCATAATAGGCTTGTGCATGAAGTGCGGCTGGAGCATTAGAATTAAAAGGAGCGGTTGGCATGAGCCTTCAATTAGCTTGGAATAATGAACAAAACGATATGGTAATCCATGAATCCTTGATTGGTTTGCTGAACACTCTATTGGAGGAAGCAGGCAAGGTGGAAGGGGTGACGGACGGTGAGGTTGCCCTCACTTTCGTGAATGACGAGCAAATCCATGAACTGAACAGGGATTATCGTGGAATCGATCGTCCAACCGATGTGCTGTCATTTGCCATGAAGGAAACACTGGATGAAGAGCTTGAAATCATCTATGAGCTGGATGACGAAGGACCGCTGGACGATGTGCCGGATGTGCTGGGGGATATTATTATTTCCGTACAGACAGCTCAGGCTCAAAGTGAGGAGTACGGTCATTCCATTGAGCGTGAAATCGGATTTTTGTTTGTTCACGGCTTTCTGCATTTGCTGGGCTATGATCATCAGGATGAAGCCAGTGAAGCTGAAATGATGGGCAAGCAAGAGGCGGTACTGGCTCAAGTGGGGTTGACACGGTAATGAGACGTCAGCCTTGGAGAATGACCTTTCGTTATGCCGCTGAAGGCGTGATGTATGCTCTGCGCACGCAAATAAATATGCGGATACATGTGGTCATGGCGTTTCTTGTCATCGCAGCAGGCTTAAGCCTGCGTATCTCCCGGCTCGATTGGTTATTTGTTTCTGTGGCTATTGCCATGGTGATTGTAGCCGAGCTGATCAATACCGCTGTTGAAGCGGCGATAGATTTAATCTCGCCTGATATCCATCCGCTGGCCAAAGCGGCTAAAGACACCGCCGCCGGAGCCGTGCTCCTGGCAGCGGTTTTTGCTGTAATTATTGGTATATTTGTGTTTTACAGGCCGTTGTTGACCTTGATTAGTCAGCTTTTTTAATGGGAAAACACATTTTTGTAATCATATACCATAGAAAAGATCTAACCCAAAAACCAAAAAAATAGGCGCTTAATAGTGCTGGAGGAAACGAAATGGCTAAGAAACACTTTAAATCAGGCTTTGTTGCGATTGTCGGCAGACCCAATGTAGGAAAATCAACTCTGATGAACCATGTCATCGGCCAGAAAATCGCCATCATGTCAGACAAGCCCCAAACCACACGTAACAAAATACATGGGGTATTCACTACAGAGGACACGCAAATTGTATTTTTGGACACACCGGGCATTCATAAGCGCCAGTCTAAACTGGGCGACTACATGAATCAGACAGCCTTTAATACGTTGGGCGAAGTAGAGGCTGTACTTTTTCTTATTGATGCCTCTGAAGGATTAGGCGGAGGCGATCGTTTTATTGCCGAACAGCTAAAACAGGTAAAAACGCCAGTTATTCTGGTTTTGAATAAAATTGACCGTATTGAGCCCGAAGCGTTGCTGCCCCTGATTGAGCAATACCGCAAGCTGTACGACTTTGCGGAAATCGTGCCGATCTCGGCTAAAATGGGCAACAATGTGAACCGTCTGCTGGAGCAGGTACAGAAATACTTGCCTGAAGGTCCACAATATTACCCGGATGACCAAATTACCGACCATCCTGAGCAGTTCGTTATTGCCGAGCTGGTACGGGAAAAGATTTTGCATATGACGCGTGAGGAAGTACCACATTCTATTGCAGTTATGATTGAAGACATGAAAGTGCAGGATAATGGTGTAGTGCATATTATGGCAGTCATTTTTGTGGAACGGGATTCTCAGAAGGGTATCATTATCGGTAAGCAGGGGGCCATGCTCAAGGAAGTGGGCAAACAGGCACGTATAGATATCCAAAACCTGCTGGGTTCCAAAATTTTCCTGGAGCTGTGGGTAAAGGTCAAAAAAGACTGGCGTAACCAGGATCGTGTACTGCGTGACCTCGGCTTCCACCGAGATGCTTAAAAAACATGTTATATTCACACTTTAGTTCCCTAAGGGATCTTAAAATTAAGTTTTAATAAGTTTGAAACCAAATACGTTTAGTCTTTTAGACACCATAAAAAAGCCGTCCCGACTGTCTATTCACTACCACAGGCAGAAAGTAAAGTGTCTTTGGTAATTCAAGCGCCGCGCCTTTGCGGCGCTTAACTCTTGCCCTACCCTTACCCTCATTTCCAGCACTGAAAAAATGAATGCTTTAAAAAAGGTTGTGTAACTGTATGCACGCTGTAGCGGAGCGAAGGATTTGAATCTGAAGAAGCGCCAGCGTTCGCCTTTATCCCTGAATTTAACCCTTTTCATATTTGATAAAATAAATTCAGGGGTAACAGCGATCGAAAGATCAAATCATTCGCGGAGCGGCACCCCGCCCCGCATACAGCAGCCTTTTTTAACGCAATCCATTTATTTCATCGCATACTTCACCTCTCTTCGCATCATCCTAATTTTGAGATGCAAACGTCATTTCCGAAGAAAGGATGAATACGATTGCGAGATTTTTCGTGGAAGTATTTTGCGATGACTGGGGATGTCGGTGCGTATCTGTTATACAGGGAGAGCGCCGTGACATGGGAACAAGACGCGGATGAAGGAGAGTCGGACGAGCATGAAGAAGCCCGTGAATAGTGCAAGCCACTGGCTTCTTCGCGAATGTTTGGGGGAAGAGGCATGCTTTACAGGGTGGAAGGAATCGTCATCCGCAGCATGGATTACGGTGAGGGGAACAAAATTATTACGCTTTGCACCGAAAGCGGCGGTAAGGCAGGCGTGCTGGTCAGAGGAGCAAAGAAGCCCAAAAGCCGTCATGCCGCTTTAACGCAGCCGTTTACGTATGGTGAATTTGTATTTTTTCGAAATACCGGCTTAGGCACGTTGAATGCCGGTGAAATTATCCAATCCCACCATACACTGCGCGAGGATATTACCAAGGCCGCTTACGCCTCATATGCCTGTGAGTTGCTTGACCGGGTACTACATGATGAGGAAACGGGCACCTTTTGGTTCAAGCAGCTTAAAGCATGTCTGGAAGCGTTGGAGAGCGGAAAAGATCCGGTGATCGTCATGAGCATTTATGAATTTAAAATATTACAGGCGGCCGGATATGCTCCCCAGCTTGATGCCTGTATTTCCAGCGGACAGCAGTGTGCTGATGAAGATATGTTTATCAGTCCGAGGCTGGGCGGGGTCTTGTGTCGAAGTTACAAGCATTTTGATCCTGCTGCATTGAGTGTCACACCGCGTACGTTGAAGCTGTTACGTTTGTTCGCAAGAATGGATCTAAACCGACTCGGCAACATTGACGTGAAGGACTCAACCAAGCTGGAAATCAAACATGTCATGCGCCAGTTCATGGACATGCAGCTGGAGGTTAAGCTGAAATCCCGTAATTTTCTGGATCAGCTCGACAAGTATGATATGTGAAAGCACTTGCTCTCTTGACTGTATTGCTGAAAACGTGTAATATCCTACTATATATCTCCTTTGGGAGCAGAGGCATTGAACGAGAAAGTAGCGGAGTTTATTTTCTAGAGTAAGCGAGTCGGGGATGGTGTGAGCCTGGCGGGAAATCTTCGTGAACAAGGCACTCGGGAGCATCTGATTGGACACGGAAAAGAGGATTACGGTCTGGCTGGTGATGGAGGACTGTAATCAAGTAGGGTGGAACCGCGGGAGTCAGCTCTCGTCCCTACGTCTGTACAGGCGTAGAGGCGGGGGCTTTTTGCTGTCTCTGGCGAGGCTTGTTGGAAGTTGGCAGCCCTGTACATAGAAGCTTTATAAGGAAGGATCACCACCATTTGAGGTAATTTGGAAGGGAAGGGTGTACCATGAATTTTCAGCAGATGATTTTGACACTGCAACAATTTTGGGCCGAGCACAACTGTATTATTGTACAGCCGTATGACACGGAAAAAGGGGCAGGCACAATGAACCCGATGACGTATTTACGTTCGATTGGACCTGAGCCGTGGAACGTAGCTTATGTTGAGCCATCCCGCCGTCCCGCAGATGGTCGTTATGGGGAGAACCCGAACCGTCTGTATCAGCATCACCAGTTTCAGGTTGTTTTGAAGCCATCGCCTGATAACATTCAGGAATTGTATCTGGAGAGCCTGAGCCGCCTTGGTATTAATCCTCTGGAACATGATATTCGCTTTGTTGAAGACAACTGGGAAGCGCCAACGCTGGGAGCATGGGGATTAGGTTGGGAAGTATGGCTGGACGGTATGGAAATTACCCAATTCACGTATTTTCAGCAAGTGGGAGGTATCGATGCCAGTCCTGTTGCGGTTGAAATTACGTATGGTATGGAGCGTCTTGCGTCCTACATTCAGGACAAGGAGAACGTATTCGATCTCGAGTGGGTTAATGGCATCACGTATGGTGATGTTTTCCACCAGCCTGAATTTGAGCATTCTAAATATACGTTTGAAGTATCTGATGTCAAAATGCTTTTCACCCTGTTTAATATGTATGAAGAAGAAGCGAATAAAGCCATGGCGCAGCATCTTGTATTTCCGGCCTACGATTATGTATTGAAATGCTCTCATGCGTTCAACTTGCTGGATGCCCGTGGTGCAATCAGTGTAACGGAACGAACCGGATTTATTATGCGTGTACGGAATTTGGCCCGTCAGGTGGCTGCAACTTATCTGGAGGAACGCGAGAAGCTGGGCTTCCCGTTGTTGAAGAAAGGAGGTGCGGCACATGTCTAAGGATTTGCTGTTTGAAATCGGTTTGGAAGAAGTGCCCGCCCGTTTTATTCCTGCTGCGATTCAGCAGTTAAAGGAGCGTATGACGGCATGGCTGGACAGCTCACGTATTGCTCATGGTGATGTAGAAGCTTATGCTACTCCTCGTCGTCTGGCGGTGCTGGTTAAGGAAGTAGCCGAAAAGCAGGAGGATATTAACGAAGAAGTGAAGGGTCCTTCCCGCAAAATCGCAATTGACGAAGCCGGCAATTGGAGCAAGGCTGCTCTCGGCTTTGCCCGTAGCCAAGGTGTTGATCCTGAGCAATTTACGTTCAAGGAGCTTGGAGGCGTAGAGTATATTTACGCAACCAAGAGCAGTATAGGCGTACCGACAGCGGAAGTGCTGTCCGAAGGCCTGTTGCATATTTTACATGCTATGACCTTTCCTAAATTTATGCGTTGGGCCAGCTATGACTTTAAGTTTGTTCGTCCAATCCGTTGGTTGATCGCCTTGTTTGGCAACGATATTGTTAACCTGGAAATTGCCGGGGTTCAATCTGGAAATGTCACAAGAGGACATCGTTTTCTCGGACAGGATACTTTTGTTGAAAGTCCGGCAGACTATGTTGAGGCGCTTCGCAAACAGCATGTTATCGTAGATATTGCGGAACGTCAGTCCATCATTGTGAAGCAGATTGAAGCGTTGGCTGCCGAAAAAGACTGGACGATCGCGGTTAAGGATGATCTGCTGGAGGAAGTGCTGTATCTGGTTGAAACGCCGACGGTGCTGTTCGGAGGTTTTGATCCTTCGTTCCTGAACATTCCCAAGGATGTGCTGATTACTTCCATGCGTGAGCATCAACGCTATTTCCCGGTTCTGGATCATGAGGGAGAGCTGTTGCCATACTTTGTTACGGTACGTAACGGAGGAAGTCAATCACTGGATGTGATCGCCAAAGGGAACGAAAAAGTATTGCGCGCACGGCTATCTGATGCCAAATTCTTTTATGAGGAAGATCAGAGACTGGAAATCAAGGATGCGCTCTCCAAGCTGGAAAGCATCGTTTTTCATGAGGAATTGGGTACAGTTGGAGACAAGGTACGCCGAATTCGCCGCATTGCCGATGCTTTAGCTGAGAAGCTGCGGGTTTCCCCGGATACACAGGAGTCGGTTAGCCGGGCGGCGGATATTTGTAAATTCGACCTGGTAACGCAAATGGTGTATGAGTTTCCGGAGCTGCAAGGGGTTATGGGTGAAGACTATGCCCGTAAGGCTGGAGAGAAGGAAGAAGTGGCGAGAGCGGTGTTTGAGCATTATCAACCGCGTTTTGCCGGAGAAACGGTTCCTTCCACGAACGCAGGGGCTATTGTCAGCATCGCTGACAAAATTGACACGATTACCGGCTGCTTCTCCATCGGTATTATTCCGACAGGCTCACAGGACCCTTATGCGCTTCGTCGCCAGGCCGCAGGTATTGTGCAAATTTTATTGGACCGTAATCTTTCAGCAACTTTGTCTGATGTGTTCAATATTGCACTTGACGTACACGACAACCTTGGAAATATGAAACGTTCTGCCGATGAAATTCGTAAAGAGTTACATGAATTCTTCGGTTTGCGGGTGAAAAAGCTGTTGTCCGAGACGCTTCGTTATGACGTCGTTGACGCTGTGCTTGCCGCTGGATTTGATGATGTTGCTTCTGTCGTTAATCGTGGAGCTGCTCTGATGAATGCGGTACAAACAGGAGATGTCTTTAAAGCAACGGTAGAGTCGTTTAACCGTGTAGGCAATTTGGCTGCAAAAGCTGTTCATGCGTCAGTTAATACGGGTGAATTTACGGAACAGGGTGAAAAAGCGCTCTATGAAGCATGGTACGGCGTTTATGAATCTTATCTTACAGCATTGCAGGAAGGCGATGCCACGCGAGCTTTAGAACTTGCCTCGTCCATTACTCCTGCGATCACAGCGTTCTTTGATTCCGTAATGGTTATGGCTGAGGATGATGCGATTCGTAATAATCGTCTGGCATTGCTGGCCGCCATTGATACAGAGCTGAAGCGTTTTGCTGATTTTTCCAAACTCGTGGGCTAATCGTAGCTGTAATAGTATGAACAACTTGAAAAAATGGGTATAAATATACGGAACGGTGTAAGAGCGATCTTGCAACCGTTCCGTATTTTACTCGAATCCGGATGGAGATGGGGTATGCTTGTGGGAATATCCGGGGGTTTATCGGATGTGCGGATCGTTGTCGATGGAGACGCTTGTCCTGTCAAAAGCGAAATTGCGGATACAGCTTCCCGTTTTCAAGTTCAGGTTATTATGGTATCTTCGTATGATCATCTTATCCAGGGCAGCGGAGGCGTGACCATCGTAAAAGTGGACCGTAGCGACCAAAGCGCTGATCTCTATATTGCTAATCATATCCGTCGGGGAGACATTGTAACCACCAACGATTACGGTCTTGCGGCACTTGCTTTGGCTAAAGGCTGTGAGGTTATGTCATTTCGCGGAGCGATGTATCGAAACGATTCGATTGATTTTATGCTCGACCGCCGTCACACTTCTGCCAAGGAAAGGAAAAAAGGACGTTATGGAAAAGGTCCTAAACCGTTTACATCAGAGGATCGTGAAGTTTTTCAACATAAACTGACAAAACTTTTACTCTGCTTGCAGGAGAATGAATAACGGTATCGAATTATATTTACGTGCTAAAGAGATGAAGGTGGTTAACATGAGTGCTGGACAAGGCAACATACCGGACGATATCATTGAGTCGGTTTTACAGCATCATGATATCGTAGATACGGTAAGCAAGTACGTGCATTTGACCAAGCAGGGGAAGTATATGAAAGGGCTCTGTCCTTTTCATTCCGAAAAAACTCCTTCCTTCACCGTGACACCGGATCGTCAGATTTTTTACTGCTACGGCTGCGGCGCGGGAGGCAATGCCATCAAATTTATGATGGAAATCGAAGGACTATCCTTTCCCGAAGCTGTCAGAACAATGGCGGAAGAAAGTCATATCCCTCTCGGCGAATGGCAGGGACGTGAGTCAACGCATCAGCATCCTGAGTTGGACAGGTTGTTGCAGGCGTACGAGCTAACATCTAAGATGTACCATTTTCTCCTTAAAAATACGGAGCATGGCAAACCGGCTATGGAGTATTTGCGGTCGCGGGGATTTACTGACAAGATCATTGATCAATTTCAAATTGGCTATGCCCCTAACCGATGGGATACGATCGTCCAGTTTCTGGAGAAGCGTTCTTTCGATCCTGTTGAGATGGAAAAGGGCGGGCTTATTTCTCCCCGACATGAGGGGGATGGGTATGTGGATCGGTTCAGGGATCGCATTATGTTTCCCATTTGGAATCGAAATGGCAAAGTAATTGCCTTTGCGGGCCGTATACTGGGTGAAGGACAGCCCAAGTATTTGAATTCACCCGAAACCAAGCTGTTCAACAAGAGCCGGACCCTGTACAATCTCCACCATGCCAAGAATTCGATTCGCAAGCTTCGCCAGAGTGTTCTTTTTGAAGGATACGGTGATGTCATCTCGGCTTGGGAAGCAGGTGTACAGAACGGGGTGGCCGCTATGGGTACAGCTTTGACGGAGCATCATGCCACGATGTTAAAGGGACTGTGCGACGAGGTCATTATTTGCTATGATGGTGACCGAGCAGGACAAGCTGCTGCGCTCAAAAATTTTCCGTTGCTGGAAAATGCGGGGCTTCACGTTAAGGTAGCGCTGGTCAGCGACGGTATGGACCCGGATGATTTTATCCGGCAATACGGCGGGGAAAGGTTTCAGCGCCAAATTATCGAAAGTGCCGTTTCAACGGTGAAATTTAAGCTTATATATCTGAAAAAAAACCATATACTGCAAGAGGAAGAAGGAAGAATCGCGTATTCCCGCGAAGCATTAAATGTCATTGCACCTCTGTCATCCCCGACCGAGCGGGAAGTGTATTTGCGCGAAGTATCAGCCGAAGTCAAGGTGGATTTTGAAACCTTAAAGCAAGAATGCAATTTACTCCGACAGTCCCTGCAAAAAAAACAGGACTTTGGGGATAATAACGAAAATCGGTGGAATAATGGTAGGCATAAAAACGGGCAGATTGCAAAACCAAATGTCATGCCAGCTTATCATGTGGCGGAACGTAGATTACTCCACTGGATGATGCAGGATGCAGAAACTGCACAATATGTGGAGAAGCATCTGGGGGATGCCTTTAATATTGAGGATCATGCAGCAATTGCTGCTTATCTATACGCCTATTATGCACAAGGTAAATTACCGGATACGAGCCGATTTATTTCTTCTCTTCAAGACGACCGTCTGGAGAAAACCGTAAGCTCGATTATGATGATGGATGCTCCAGATGTATCGCCACACGTATTGGACGATTGTATTCAGCAGGTGTGCAAATTTCCATTGCAGAAGCAACTGGATTTGAAGAGAGAAGAAATGAGAGCCGCGGAGCGTTCTGGTGATGCTTTGCGCGCAGCACAAATTGTAATTGAGATTATAGCCCTAGAGAGACAATGAACACACAGAGGTCGGATGTTTCTAGGGAGGAGGGAGTCGAAAGATGGCGAATGATCAGCATACTGAACTGGAGACGGAACTGACACTGGATCAGGTTAAAGATCAATTGATTGAGTTGGGTAAAAAAAGTTCCTCTCTGAACTACAAAGATATCATGGAAAAACTATCGTCGTTTGATCAGGACCCCGAGCAAATGGATGAGTTTTATGAGCAACTGGGTGACTTGGGGATTGAGGTAGTAAATGACAACGACGAAGAAGTTACCAGATTGCGTCCAAACGACGACCCGGAAAACAACGACGGGGATGACTTTAACTACGATGACGATCTGAGCCTGCCTCCCGGTATTAAAATCAATGATCCGGTCCGGATGTACCTGAAGGAAATCGGCCGTGTACCGCTTCTTTCCGCTGATGATGAGGTGGAACTGGCGAAACGGATCAACAACGGTGATGAAGAAGCCAAACGTCGACTTGCAGAGGCGAATTTGCGTCTGGTTGTAAGTATTGCCAAGCGTTATGTTGGCCGTGGAATGCTTTTCCTGGATCTGATTCAGGAAGGTAACATGGGTCTGATTAAGGCAGTAGAAAAATTTGATTACGAAAAAGGATTTAAATTCAGTACGTATGCGACCTGGTGGATTCGTCAGGCCATTACGCGTGCCATAGCCGATCAGGCGAGAACGATTCGTATTCCCGTGCATATGGTGGAAACGATCAACAAGTTGATTCGCGTATCGCGTCAACTGTTGCAAGAGCTGGGGCGTGAACCTACGCCGGAAGAAGTAGCTGCAGAGATGGAGCTGAGTGTGGAGAAAGTTCGGGAGATTATGAAAATTGCCCAAGAACCGGTTTCATTGGAGACGCCAATTGGTGAAGAAGATGATTCACATTTGGGGGATTTCATTGAGGATCAGGAAGCGCTGGCGCCTGCGGATGCGGCTGCCTATGAACTTCTGAAGGAACAGCTTGAGGATGTACTGGATACGTTGACCGAACGGGAAGAGAACGTCTTGCGTCTCCGTTTTGGTTTGGACGACGGTAGAACCAGAACCCTTGAGGAAGTGGGTAAAGTGTTCGGTGTTACACGCGAACGTATTCGTCAGATTGAGGCTAAAGCGCTGCGCAAGCTGCGCCATCCAAGCCGCAGTAAGCGACTGAAGGATTTCCTCGAATAGAAGCGTAACATTGCGGACCTTCTGCGGCTTGGAGCGCGCAGAGGGTCTTTTTTTATCCCATGGCAGCCTTGGTGGAGGGGAAAAGCTTGGACCAAGAGAAAAAACGGGCAATACTGTTACATGAAATTGAGCATTGGCGGCGAAGTCGGCTGCTCCCTGAGCAATATTGCGATTTTTTGTCTAATCTCTATCGAGAGGACGAAAATCCGTCACAGAGCCAAAGCCACAGTAGCACCGGGCTACTTACATATCTTAGAAACGGGCATGGAATCGCCTGGCTTCTTGGTTTTGTCATTATTTCCTGCATTTGTTTGATCGGTTTTTATTTTACCGCTTTTCCGTTGCCAATGCAAATATTCTCGGCATGTGCAGTAACCGGGATCTGCTATGGAGTAGCTGCAGTTTGGCGTTCTTCAGAAAAGAGCATGAGCGCTATGCTGAGTATCTTGGGCAGTGTGATTTTGCTGGGTTCAGGGGTATGGATTATTCAGCTTCATCAGGGTGAACCTAAGTTTTGGTTTCTGGTTCTTGTCGGTCTGTGCGGGCTGGTATGGTGCCTTGTGGGCTTAACCTTGCGTATCATCTTGCTTCACTATTGTGGCTTTATTGCACTGCTTTTGGTATATGCAGTTCTTATAGGGCGTTACTGGTCTGCGGCTTCTCACGTGATGCTGGAGGGATTTTGGTTTTTGCATGCAGCATTGCTGGTATGGTTAAGCTGGTGGGTGCATCGCCGCTTTTCACGTCTGGCTTCGGTCTATTTTGCTATCGGAATGACATTGGTTTTCATGCCTGAAGCAGACATGATCGTGCTGCGTCATCAAGCATCGGGTGATGTTGTATTGTACGGCTTATTGAAGTTGGCTATTGTTGTAGGAATTTTATTTTGGACTCGAAAAAAATGGATTACGTGGGTGACGTCATGAAGCTTTCTCAACGATTACAATATATTATGGAACAAATTCCTGCCGGGAGTAGATTAGCGGATATTGGCTCTGACCACGGACTGCTCCCTGTGGCCGCGGTACGTAGCGGTCTGGTAACCCAAGCTGTGGCAGGCGAAGTCAATGATGGGCCGTTGCGTGCGGCTCAAAAGCAGGTCGCTGAAGCGGGTCTGACTGATCGCATAACCGTTAGAAAAGGCGACGGCTTGGCCGTAATTACAGCCGATGAGGTTGATGTTATTACGATAGCAGGCATGGGCGGTGCCTTAATTGCTTCCATTTTGGAGCAGGGGAAAGACAAGTTGGATTCAGTGAAGCGGCTTGTTTTACAACCAAACGTAGGCGAGGATATTTTGCGCCGATGGCTGATCGAGCATCAATGGGTATTGACAGGCGAGTATATTATGGAAGAAGACGGAAAAATATATGAAGTTTTGACGGCTGTACCCCTGTCGGATAGCCTTGTGAAGCAGGACGAGCTATACCGACCGTTAGCTCTTTCCAGCAGCCCACTAGTATTGACGCAGGAGTGGCTGGAACAGCTTGGACCGTTGCTGGTCAGAGAGCCCAATGAAGTCTTTTTCCGTAAATGGAAGCTAGAAATTCATAAGCTCCAGAACGTGCTTGCACAGTTGGCGCGGTCAGAGCAGGAATCGGCGCAGCAAAAGCAGGAGCAATTACGTAAGCAAATTGAACAGCTAAAGGAGGTACTTGCATGTTTGCCAAAGGACAAACGGTAATTAGCTATATGGAACAGCTGGCTCCAAAATATTTGGCAGTTCCGGACGACAGAATCGGGCTTCAGCTTGGCAGCCTGCAAAAGGAAATCAAAAACATACTGGTAGCTCTGGATGTCAATGATGAGGTTGTTGAAGAGGCGATCCGTGTAAAGGCCGACCTCATTATCGCCCATCATGCTATCATATTCCGTCCACTCAAAGCATTGAATACGGATCAGCCCGCAGGCAGATTGTATGAAAAGCTGATCAAGAACGATATTGCCGTCTACATCAGTCACACGAATCTGGATACGGCAGAGGACGGTATGAATGACTGGATGGCCGAAGCTTTGGGCATTCAAAGTGAAGGTACGCTGGAGGATGTCCACACGGAGCAATTGTTCAAGCTCGTCGTTTTCGTACCGAAAACACATCATCAACGGGTGTTGGACGCTGTGCTGGGTGCGGGAGCCGGACATATCGGCAATTACAGCCATTGCAGCTTTAACATTGATGGCTATGGAACATTCGTGCCGGGTGAAGGCACACAGCCGTTTTTGGGTGAGCCGGGTAAAATGGAACGCAGCGAAGAGGTACGCATAGAGACGGTTGTGCCACAGGGTGTGCGCAACAAAGTCGTTCAGGCGATGCTTAAAGCTCATCCTTATGAAGAGGTAGCCTATGACCTGTACCATATGGATTTGCAGGGCCGCACATTTGGCCTGGGACGGGTGGGGAAGCTCAAGGAAGCCCGCACGTTACGCGAGTTTGTCAATGATGTGAAAGAAGGCTTCAACGTTGAGCATGTACGTGTAGTGGGCGACCTGGACCGTACAATCAAAAAAGCAGCTGTACTCGGAGGCTCTGGCAGCCGCTATGTGAACAAGTCGATTTTTAAAGGGGCTGACGTATTAGTAACGGGTGATATCGACTATCACACGGCTCAGGATGCCCTTATGGCTGGCATTGCCATCATTGACCCTGGTCATAACGCAGAGAAGATTATGAAGCCTAAAACCGCAGAATGGATGCGCAAACGGTTGGAAGAAGGCCGATACTCTACGGAAGTACATGTATCTGAGGTCAATACCGAGCCTTTTCAATTTTTGTAAAAGCTTAACTTCTATGAGAAGATGAAGTGTTTTATAACTTTTAGTTCATAGAGGAGAGGTTGTATGCGAACTTTAATTGCTGATCCTGCGATCCATGCCTATCCGGGGATGGTGGCTGTTGTTACTTCCCGCCATGACGGTGTGCAGAATATAATGTCCTCTGGCTGGCATACATATATCGGATCATCACCGGGCATGTATGGCATCTCGTTGCGGAAGGAAACATATCCTGATATTAGTAAGCTTGATATTCCGTTATACGTGGGTCGTTCTACTTATTTTGTGGCAGATGATACGTTACAAAAGAAGGTACACCCGTTTTATTTGAACAAATAAAGGAAGCTCTCAAATTTACAATATTTTTAGGGTTGTGTCGAGCGTGCGTTCCCTGTATACTATGTAATGTTGTTCGGAAAGTTTAACAGACAATCGCTGGCGGTGTGAACCGCGAGAGGAAAGTCCGGGCTCCATAGGGCAGGATGCTGGATAACGTCCAGTCAGCGCGAGTTGAAGGATAGTGCCACAGAAATGGACCGCCGATGGCCGTTTGCGGCACAGGCAAGGATGGAACCGAGGTGTAAGAGACCCCGAGGAACGCTGGTGACTTCGTTCCTGGTAAACCCCATCTGGAGCAAGACCTAATGGGACACAGCTTCTTCGCGAAGCGGCCTTAGCCCGAGGCGTGTCTAGGTTGGTCGCTGGAGCCGGATAGCAATATTCGGCCTAGATAGATGATTGTCGCTTGTAGTGGGAGGGTAGTTCCCGTCTGAACCACGAATAGCACAGAACCCGGCTTACGGAAAACTTTCCACACTGCAACACCTTAAAATGTATGATGTTAACCTTTTAAATGACTGTTTGCATGAAAACATGGAATCCAAATGTATTTAATGAATTACAAAAAAAGGTCAAGCCATATTCCTTTGGGAATCAGGCTTGACCTTTTTTGTATACCGTATTTTAGCAGCGTACGTGTATGTTTAGGTCTATTTCATTCTGTTTTTTTTATCTACTCATTCCCCATACTGTAAAAACGTTAAGGGATGAGGCACGTAGTCAGCGTAGCGGAGCATTTGAATCTGGAGAAGCGCAGCGTTCTCGCGTGGGTGCCTGAAAACCTTCATCAGCGCACGCTTTTTTCCAATCTTTCCTCTGTATACATCTTCAATGCCCGATCCAAACGTTTAACCGCTTCAGGAAGCAGTGAAGGATCGGTATGTGTGAAGTTAACCCGCATATGATTGCTGCCGCTCAGATCAGCATAAAATACTTGTCCAGGCACAAATGCGACCCCTTCCTGAATGGCCAGTTCCAGCAAGCGATCGGAACGGAAGCCTTCGGGTAAAGTGACCCACATAAACATGCCGCCAAGTGCATCATTCCACGTAATGCCTTCCCATTGACGTTCTTTCATCAGCGTTGTGAGGCGTAGCATACGAGAGTGATATTCGCTGGATACGGTGCGAATATGTCCATCCAAATCAAAAAAGTCCAAGAGCTCATTTAAAGCACGTTGATCGATACTGCTGGAGTGCAGATCAGCAGATTGTTTGGCCTTCGAGACTTTATTGACAATCGCTTGCTCAGCAACCAGCCATCCAGAACGAACACCAGGAGCAACGGTTTTGGAGAACGTAGAGGTGTACATGACATGACTGTCTCCACCTTGCTGCTGGTCAATGGATAAAAGGGTAGGGAAGTTAAGGTTTTCGTCAAATTTAAGACGTCCGTAAGGATCATCCTCAAAAATCAAAGTTCCGTATTTACGGCATAGCTCAACAACGCCTACTCTGCGTTCCATGCTCCATACACTCCCCGATGGGTTGGAGAAAGTTGGGATGACATACACGAATTTAGGCTGATATTCCTTGAGCTTGGCTTCAAGATCATCTAATTGCATACCGTTGGAGTCTGTATTTACACTTATAATGTTGGCGCCGTAGGACTTGAACACCTGAAGGGCCGCTAGATAAGTAGGGGATTCCACCAATACAATGTCCTGTGGATCGAGCAGAACGCGTGAAACCAGATCGATAGTCTGCTGTGAGCCCGTCGTCATGATGATGTTATCTCTGGTGACGGAGATGCCTTGGGATGCCATTATGGTTGTAAGGCGTTCCCGTAGAGGAATATATCCATCGGTTAGACCGTATTGAAGCGCGGTAGTACCGCCCAGACGGAATACCCGCTCATAGGCTTGAGCAACGGCTTCGATGGGAAAAAAGGCATCGGCCGGAAGACCACCTGCCAGGGATAACACTTCTGTTCCCTGTGTCAGCTTCAAAATGTCCCTAACGATGGACGAGCCCTGAGTACGAGCCATACCAGAAAATTTATATTCCAATCCAATCATCTCCTGTGTTCTATACTGTACTATGAAATTTATTGTATTATAACAATAATGAAGTATAACAGTAAACGTCTGAATATAACAGTTGAGTGGTCTAATGGAAAGCCGAAAAAATTCCTGATCCCAAGAAGAAATTCGACCATACAATCACTATCGCGTAAATCTTGCTATTATTCAGCGCAAGCTTGAAATGCTTGGTTTCTCGCTAGAAGGTTACACTGGTAATGATCCGGTTAATCACATGTGCATAAAAATCAGCAAAGAAAAGTTACCCACAATTCTACATGGAGCTTTCTTACAAAACCTAACACGTTATCGCATAGACGATAATATGGCTTTGGAAATTCTAGCAGCTATGAAAAAACATAATAAACAAGCTGATCCGCCAAACATCGGACAGCTTTTGAGCACACCAAAAACGTGTCTGGATCGCCCTTCGCAGCGATCATCCAGACACGTCTCTCTTTTACTCTAATATGCTATTAGTGACTACTATCATGGTTTTTCAAATAGGGAATGGTTATTTTTTAGGATGCATGTTCAAACTGACTGTTGTATAGATCGGCATAGAAGCCGCCTTTAGCCAGCAATTCCTCATGGTTACCCGTTTCGATAATGTCACCGTCCTTCATGACCAGAATCAGATCGGCGTTCTTGATCGTCGAGAGGCGGTGGGCAATCACAAAGGAGGTTTTCCCTACAGTCAGCTGGTCCATCGCTTGTTGAATCAGCAATTCCGTACGCGTATCGACCGAGCTTGTGGCCTCATCCAGAATGAGCATGGGTGCATCTTCAATCATGGCTCTTGCAATGGTAATCAATTGCTTTTGACCGGCAGAGAGATTGGCTTTGTCGTCCAGCATCGTATCATAGCCCTGCGGCAGTGTTTTAAGGAAGCTGTGCAGCCCCACCGCTCTACATGCGGCTTCCACCTGTTTATCGGTAACATGTTCTTTGGAAAAGGCAATATTCTCACGGATCGTTCCTTCAAACAGCCAGGTATCCTGCAGCACCATACAGAATAATCGATGAATATTCTCACGTGTTAATTGGCTGATCGGGTTTCCGTCAATGTAGATTTCCCCGCCGTTCAGCTCATAGAACCGCATGAGCAAATTCACGAGCGTCGTCTTACCGGCGCCTGTCGGACCAACAATGGCAATTTTCTGACCGGCTTCAGCTTTCATGGAGAAGTCTTTGATAATCATACGGTCTTCGTTATAACCGAAACGGACATGTTTGAATTCGACATCCCCTTTGGCGTTGTCCAGCTTCTTGGTCTTGTCGCTCTCATCTGCCAATTCTTCTTCACCCAGAAATTCGAATACACGTTCACTGGCGGCAGCCGCCGATTGCAGATTGGTTGCGGCCTGTGCCAGCTGTGACAAGGGCTGTGTAAACAGACGAATATACACCATGAAGGCCACAATGGTTCCGATCGTTATAGCATGTTGGTTCACCAGCAAAGCGCCCACGACACAGACCGCAACATAACCGAAATTCCCGATGAACATCATGACCGGCATCATTAGGCCAGACATGAACTGGGATTTCCATGCATTTGTATATAAGCGGCTGTTAATGCCATGGAACTCTTCCTTGGCTGCTTTTTCTCCGTTATATACCTTCACTACGTTATGACCGGCATAGGTTTCTTCGATATGACCGTTGATCTGGCCAAGTTCCGCTTGCTGTGCTACAAAATATTTCTGTGAATGCTTCATAATCACGGTCATCAGGGAAAAACCGATCAGCGTAGCTACAATCCCGGTAACGGTCATGATCCAGTTTGTATACAGCATCATAATCAAGGCGCCCACGAAGGTTGCCAGCGCGCTGACAAGCGTACCGAGACTGTTGTTTAACGTTTGCCCGATGGTATCGACATCGTTGGTCACACGGCTGAGCACATTACCGTAGCTCGTAGCGTCAAAATACTTCAAAGGCATATGATTGATTTTTCGGGAGAGCTCTGTCCGCATCTTCTTTGTAAGACGCTGTGACACGGTTGCCGTAATGAAGCCTTGGAAATAGTTAAAGATAAGACCCAGACCATACAAAAGTGCCAATACAAGAACAATCTTCTGGACAGCACCCACATCAACCCCTGTTACGATTCCTTCCTGGATCAGATTGGCAATATCGCTGAGCTTATCCGGGCCAATTACGTTGAAGATGGAACCTGCCAGAGCAAGCACCATAGAGAGCATAACCATAGGTATATAGGACTTGCTATAGGATAAGAGCTGTTTGAGGGTCTTTTTAAAATGATTCGCTTTTTTACCAGCATCCATGTCGCCCGCAGGATCTCCACGCAGGGGACCTCGTTGTTTCATTTTCATGCTCTGGTTGCCTTCGGTGTGTTCATTCTTATCCATGTACGAGTTCCTCCTTTGAAAGCTGCGAATAAGCGATCTCCTGATAGGTGCTGCAGTTCGCCATCAGCTCATCATGTGTTCCGCTCCCTACAATCTCACCCTGTTCCAGTACGATAATTTGGTCAGCGTCCTTAATGGTGCCTATGCGCTGAGCAACAATGAGTGTGGTAGCATGGTCGGTTTCTTTTTTGAGAGCCGAGCGCAGAATTCGGTCTGTTTTGTAGTCCAGTGCTGAAAAGGAATCATCGAAGATATAAATCTCCGGCTGACGGTAGATGGCACGAGCAATGGACAGACGCTGCTTTTGACCGCCTGATACGTTCGTTCCACCTTGTGAAATCCGCCCCTGATACTGACCGTCCATTTTTTCGACAAATTCCGTGCCTTGGGCAATCCCTACGGCTGCCTGGATGAGTTTCTCCGAAGCCTCTGATCTTCCGTTATCGCCGTACGAAACGTTGGATGCCACTGTACCGCTGAAAAGCACGGCTTTCTGAGGGACATACCCGATTTTGTTATGAAGTGCATGCTGGTTATAGTTTTTGACATTGACACCATTCACGAGCACTTCTCCCTCGGTCACATCATAGAAACGGGGAATCAGATTGATTACGCTGGTTTTACCGCTGCCAGTCGCGCCGATGAAGGCAACTGTCTCACCCCGTTTCGCCGTAAAGCTAATATCGCGGAGCACGGGCTCCTCGGCGTCCGGATATTTGAAGCTGACATTACGAAATTCCACCTGTCCCATAACGCCTTTTTCTCCAGCCGTCTCATGCCCGTTCATGATGATGGATTGGGTGTTCAATACCTCCATGATCCGTTTGGCAGAAATCGAAGCGCGAGGCATCAGGAAGAAAATCATACTAACCATCATAAAGGCCATGACCACCTGCATCGCATAAGAAGAGAATACGACCATATTGGAGAACAGCGCAATGCGGTCCGGCACGGCCGCCCCGTTAATCAGGTAAGCGCCGATGCAATAGATAGAGACACTCAGACCCGACATAATAAAGGTCATACCCGGGCCAATCATCGCCATTAACCGATTCGCAAACAGGTTTGTATTCGTCAATTCGATGTTGGCCTGCTCAAACTTTTCCTCCTGATACTGATCTGCATTATAAGCGCGCACCACCCGAAGTCCAGTCAAATGCTCACGTGTCACCCTGTTCAGATTATCGGTGAGACGCTGGATTCGCTGGAAACTGGGGAGAGCGAAAATAACAATAACACTTAGCATCAGGATCAAAACAGCCACGGCCGCTCCTGTAGAGGCGGTCCACTGCCAGTTTTTATCCGCAATCTTCACAATAGCCCACACGGCCAAAATTGGTGCCTTGACGATCACCTGCAGTCCCAACGCAACGATCGTTTGAATCTGGGTAACATCGTTCGTGGTGCGGGTGATGAGGCTTGCCGTCGAAAAGCTGTTCATCTCTTCCATTGAAAAGGACAAGGTCTTATCAAACACCATCGCACGCAGACGCATGGCCAGCCCTGCCGCCACCTTCGCCGCGAAATAGCCAACAATAATAGATGCAATCATACTGCCGACTGCACACAACAGCATGTAACTGCCGGGAATCAGCAGTTCCGACATAGGCGTTCCTTCCCTTTGCAGCTTGGTCGTAATTTCTGCCATATAATCAGGCAGCTTCAGATCAAGCCAAACCTGCACAACGATGAAAGCCAGGCTGCAAAGTACGAGCATCCATTCATTTTTCTTGAGATATTTGAATATCTTTAGCATTCTGTTGCTCTCCTTTTATCTGAAAATCTTAGGTGTTTGGTGCAATTTGATGCACCCTGCATGCGACCTGCTTAGGAATTCAACTTTTAGAGACAATAAGCTTAATGAGTCGGATAAATTCTTTGGCATCCTGTTCGTCCAGCTTGCGAAGAATGCTCTCGGTCCATGCGATTCCTTCATTATACTTATCAATCATAAATTGCTTGCCTGAATCCGTAATGAATACAATCACCTTACGTTTGTCGGTGACATCGGTACGGCGTACAACCAAACCTTTCTTCTCCAGGCTCTTCAGCGCCGTTGCTACCCGTCCTGTACTGACGGACAAGTATTCGCTCAAGTGGCCCGAAGTAACCCCACCCTTATTGAAATTCAGACAGATGAGAATCCCCATTTCACCACGTGAGTAGTGCCCTTGCTCCTCTAATGACGGTTTGTGCTTTTTGACAATATACTCGAATAGTTCTGTCGCTAATGTCTTATAATCCAATGGTCACAACACCTTCTAGCTTTTATCTTATACTATAAGATAATAATGACGCCTGGGTAAAAAGTCAATTCGAGAAAATATGGAATACAAGAAGCATCCATGACCATCTTCACGGGAATACATTGAATACACAGCTTTAAGTGTCAAACTTGTACTTCCATCGATTTTGCCCATACAAAAACCCGCAGCCTTCCGAACCGACAGGTTACGGTTGTGTTATGGATAGGAAACAAATAAAATCACAGGAACGTTATCATGCTTATTTTGAAAATAACTGCTCTGCGTCATTCAGCGCCATATGCTGGCAATGATGCGACAGAAAATCTGAATGTCTGTCTGGATGCAAAGGTGGATTTTATCATCAAGCGCAACCTGCGTCGCGAGCAGCCCGAAACCTGGCTGGCTATCGCCAAACAAGACGGTATGTGCTGCGAGGAACGCGACGGCAAATGCGTTTATCTGGGATCGATGATCTGGGAAAACAAGAAGCTCGTTCGGCCGATGCGCGTCGTCTACCAAGTGATTGAATGTTATAATGGAAGCCGATGGTCAGATCCTGAAGGGACGATTCCGATGCATATTGAACTCAGCCGCAATAGCAGTGTCAAATTATATCTACAGATTGCCAAAACATTGGCGGACCGTATCCAATCCGGACTGCTGCCTCAGGGTACAAAGCTTCCCTCTGTCCGCCATTTGTCTAGTCTGCTTTCGGTTAGCCCTGTAACTGTAAGCAAGGCGTATGCAGAGCTGGAATCCATACATCTTGTGGTGTGTACACAGGGAAAGGGATGCTATGTAGCCGAGCCTTCTGTATCTTCGCATCGTGAGGAAGCGCTGGATTTATCTTGGCAAATGTCGCTGATAGATTACTTGCCGCGTGCACAGTTGTGGAGAAACTTTAACCATAGCCGACAGGTTCCCTATTCCTTTCATATTGCCGCAGTTCAGCCAGAGCTTCTTCCCACTCGTGAAATCATTGATGATACCCAACGTCTATCCTCCGAAGATCCCGATGCGATGGCTGTTTACGGCACCTTCGAAGGGGATGTAGAACTGAGGGAAGTATTTGCAGCTCACCTGAGCGAACGTGGAATCCGTACTGCAGCGGAACATCTACTTGTGACAAGCGGTGCCCAGCAGGGGATTGATCTTGTGGCGCGTACGTTCGTTGGCCCCGGTGACATCGTCTATATGGAGGCTCCTACATATACGGGTGCGATTGATGTATTTACCAGCCGTGGTGCTAAGGTGGTCATGATTCCGATGGATGAGCAGGGCATGCGCATGGATATTCTGACACACCTCTGTGACACTCATCCTCCCAAGCTGATCTATACGATACCTACCTTTCATAATCCTACTGGAATAACCTTAACGACGGTCAGACGCATGCAACTTCTGGATCTGGCGCAAAGTTATCATTGTCTGATCGTCGAAGATGATCCGTTTTCTGATCTGTACTACAAAACAAAGCCTCCGCTTCCCATTAAGGCGCATGATCTGTCCGGACATGTGATTTATATTAAAAGCTTCAGTAAAACCGTCGCTCCCGGCTGCCGTATCGCTTGTGTAGTGGCTACAGGAAGTGTGCTGGACCGCCTTGTGGCAGCCAAGTCAACTACGGATCTGGGAAGCCCTTTGTTGACGCAAAAAGCATTGTTACCTTTCATCAGGCATCGGCTGGATAACCATCTCGTCTCGTTAAGAGATCAAATGCAGGACCGTCTGACCACTGCTTTGCACACACTCCAGCGCTTTGCCCCTGCAGAAGTCACCTGGCAAGCACCTGAAGGTGGTCTTAATATATGGATAAAACTCCCGCCTGCTGTTGATATCGCAGAGCTGGGACGATTAGCTGATCGTGAAGGCATATCCTTTTTACCAGGAAGGGTATGTTATGCAGGTGGTATGGAAAGTAATCATATTCGTATTTCCTTTTCATACACGGCCAAGGACACACTCGAAGCAGGATTGCACAAGTTATGCCGCTTGCTGGGAGAACTGCTTGACCGCTCGGTCATCATGGAACGAAGGCCTATTTTGTAAGGATATTTGTAATAGGGGTTAATCATCCAATCACAGGGAACCCCTTTGTAATATGCTGTACTAATTCACCGAAAGGAGTTGCACATTATGAGTCATTGCCCTAACGAACCGATCGTGTGCCCGCCGATCCAATTTGTAAATCATCAATTTTTCCCACAAGTGGTGCCTGTAGTTCATCCGATTGAAATTATCAACCAAGCGCACATTATACCTGTACCACACCATGTATTCCCAGTGACTGTAAAAGACCCTTCTGATCCTTGCTGTCATACCCTCAGTCATACTCGCAGTAATGGCATGCGTCAGGTACGTAGCAGCTCTAAACGCTAAGGGATTACAAACAAAGCAGCCATGGACTGTACATGGCTGCTTTTTGCAAACGGAATCTTTTACGTTTCCAGCATCTTCAAAAGGGATTTGATCTTGTCACTCAAATGCTGTGGATAGAACTGTAAAGGAACATACGGACGTTGAGCTGCTTTCAACGCCTTATATACGTCGATTTGGCCATATCCAAAATATTTGTCATGCCCTGGTGTACCCAAATCAATCACACTGTGTCTCATTAAATCCATAACCTCTTTGTTCGTCAGGTCGGGGTTGATGGAACGGACAAGGGCCGCGAGCGCTGATACATGCGGACTGGCCATCGAAGTGCCTGAGAGGGCGGCATATTGGTTCCCCGGATACGTGCTTGCTATGCTTGCGCCGGGGGCCATAACATCAACATAATCTCCATAGTTGGAAAAAGAAGCCCGGTGCATGGACGCATCTGTGGCAGATACGGCAAATACTTCCGGATAGGCTGCGGGATAGCCTGGCCGTTCCGTATTATCATTTCCCGTGGCTGCGACTAATACAACATCCTTGTCATAGGCATATTTAATCGCATCGTGTAAAAATTCAGCTTGTGCATAATTACCGAGGCTCAGATTAATGACCTTGGCTCCATGGTCTGCAGCCCATATAATACCCTCTGCCACGGAATAAGTGGTCCCGGACCCGGATTGATCGAGTACCTTGACAGGCATGACCTTGTTATACCATGTCATGCCGGCAACTCCCTCTCCGTTGTTCACGAGCGCGGATATGATGCCGGCAACATGCGTTCCGTGACCAACGTCATCGTAAGGTTTTTCTTTCGGGCTGACTACGTTGTGTCCCGGGAGGATCTGGCCCTTCAAATCAGGATGGTCCATATCCACTCCCGTATCCACGACGGCTACGACGACATTTTTGCTGCCTTTGGATAATGCCCAGCCGCGGTTGGTTTCGGTGGCTGGCAGATTCCACTGATAGCGGGAGAAGAGCAGGTCATTCGGAATAGAGACATCCGACGCTTTTACGGGTTTCTTTTCATTCGTCAGATACATGTAGTGAGGTTCTGCATATACCGGGTTCCACTTCTGCGAGAAATATTGCTTTAGCTCTTTGAAGTTCATGTTATTCGAATGAAACACATACGTATAACCGAGCTTTCGGCCTGGCTCACAGTTCAAATCTGCTGCGATCTCGCGCAATTGCCGTTGATCAGGATTGTGGCGGAAGCGAACGACGATTTCATTTTCAAAATAATGGCTCGCATTTTCATTGTCATGACCCGTCTTGACGGTAATATCATGCAGTGTGTCGGGATGTACTGATTCGATTTTGTAGCTGCCTTCCTTCGGATAGGGGATCAAGCGCAGGTTTTTGCGCTGATGCTTTTCCACGTCATGAAGCACTTGCTGGCTGACCAGCGCGGCAACGCCGTATGTTCCGTCAGTCGCTGGCTCTGCCATGACAAAATATTTTCGACCCTCGACCTGAAAGGCTGCGGATTCGTAAGATTTGTTTTGCAGGACGGAACGGCGAGCCGCTGTCAGACTGTTTTTGACTTGAGCATCATTAAGCAGACGGGATTGTGTCTTCCTGCCTGTGTAGGTTGTGCTCTTCGCGTCACGTGTATTGATCCACTGTAGCGTGTGAAGATGACTGTGTGACTGCTGAAACTTGCGAGCAAAATGCTTTTTCTGATCATTGGTTTTACCATTCAGTTCACGCATTACGTATTCAATATCCTGTCTGGCGTCCATGCGAGTGATGGTGTCTGTAGCGGACAAGTCCAAAGCCAACATTCCTTTTTTGAGCTGCTGTTCCTGCTGTGGCACCATTTTTGCCGTATATTCGGGCTGTGGTGTGTGGCGGTGATCTCGGGAAGGCAGCATCAGGGTGATGACAAGCACCCCTGCGGCTGCTCCGATCAGGGGTTTTAACCATTTTTGCCGAGACATGGGACCGTCCTCCTTGGGAGTTTATGAATTTATGATTAGCGTGAGAAGGTTGGCATGTTTTTATACCTTTCAATCCTTATTTGTGTTAGGATAAATACTGAAAATTACAGCTCTTTCGGTTAGAAGGATCTATTTTCGGGTAACCAAATTGATGAACAAGCAACAAATAAGGGGGAGCTGCATTGATGTCAGCAGTCAACGTACAAAAATTATGTGAGTCGGCGCAGGAGAAACTGAAATCTGCCGTGGAACGGGTGGAAGCATTTCTTAATGAGCATGCACTGCCGGAGCTGGCTGTGGATCGCAGTGAGGAGTCGGTACTCTTTTACAAAGGCTTTTTGTCAGATCTCCGCCATGTCCTTGTTTTTTCCGAAGTATCTTATGAAAAGCTGGGTGTGGCTTTGCGCCGTGCCAACTTTGACGTCGATTTTGCGGAAAAGGCATTGTATAACGTTTACCATGACTGCGTGAACAGCTTTTTTTATCCCAAAAATGAATCTTACGCAGAGGACGGACGCTACGCTTATACGGGACAAGATGCTATACGCTTCCGTAAAACGCCAGTAACGCCTGCCCGCGAAGTGATCATGGACATTACGAAAAATTTTGAAGAATTGCGCGATGATCTTGCTTATTATGAAAGTGATTATTTGACCCAGCGCCGGATGCAGACTCGCCGTACACATGCATAAGTATCTAGCCCGGTGATTTTTTCAATTAAAAACAATAACAAATGAGACAAGCAAGTCGTTTCCTGTTTGCTTCCTGCCAGTGTGGAGGAGGTGCCGGAAACGGCTTTTTTCGTATGTCACCAACTGCCATATGCCGTGGCGCATAGGTGAACGATACCGGGGGGACAATGAATTCGAGGTGATGATCATGAGCCAAGAGGCCAAGCCAATAGTCAAATGCAGCGTAGCCAATTGTCATTATTGGGGAGAAAACAACTTGTGCAAGGCAGATTTGATCATGATAGAAATTGACAGTCACGCCGGGAAAAAATTTAATGAAGAATATGCGGGCGAAAGCTTCAGCTCAGTCGAACGTGACCAGGCTGCAACTTCTGCAGCAACCTGTTGTCACACCTTTAAACCAAAGTCTCTGTAACAATCCATCCCGCGAATCATTACGTAATTGGAGGTGCAGTGTATTATGGAAGATCATGAAACTGATAAGCATCGAGACGAAGAGAATTTTAGCCGCGACCGTGTGGATTATCCACGTCGTATTCAAGAACGCTCTGCCAAGCGTCGCAACCATCAAGAGGAATATGCGGCTGAGGTAGCTCCCGGCTCACCAGCCGTGACTCGGCATAAGGACAAGGATGAGCAGCATGTCATAAGCAAAAGTGGACGTATCTCAGGCTATATCGGTCTAGCCGCAGGTATTGCCGCACTGTTTATGTGGTCTATTGTGCTGGGGCCTATTGCTGCAGTGTTGGGTTTTTTTGCTTATGTAAATGGGAACAAAACAACAGGTATTTGGTCGATCGGGCTGGGTGCGCTGGCGACATTAAGCTACTTTGCTTTTATTCCGTTTGTACGTTGATTCCATGAAGGCACGAAAAACCGGGTAATCGCTTGCCTTTCCAAGTAGAAATGATTAAAGCGATCTGTCTGCATCAAGTCAGTACCATGAAGCTCCGCTGTCATTTCGACAGATACGGAGCTTTTTTTCGTTAAAAAGTATGGCAGTACATAACAAAACGTTGTATCATAAGCAGTAATGATAGGCTGTTTGGGATATAACAACTAAAGAAAGTTGGGAATACCACATGCAAATAGATCCGCGCGTGTCCAAATCCATAATCGATACGCAGTTGTTGAATAATATAAGTGCTACAGCACAAACGGGAACAACGGATGCTTTTTCCGGATTGCTCGAGCAGGCAGGCCAGTTGGAGACAGATGATGCTGCAGCTCGTGTCAATTCAGGGGACGTTACAAGGGATGAAAATGGTTTGCTCTGGCTCCAATTGGGACCATCGAGAGGGGCAGCTTCGCCATTGGCGGTATATCCTTCTTCCAGCACAGCAACCGATGGGCCAACCAAACCTACGGCTTATGATGATCTAATTAACGAGGCCAGCAATAAATACGGGGTTCCGGTGTCGCTGATTAAAGCGGTCATTGATACGGAATCTTCGTTTAACCCGCTGGTCACTTCTTCAGCCGGAGCCAAAGGACTTATGCAGCTTATGGATACTACGGCCCAAGGATTGGGAGTTAGCGATTCGTATGACCCTGCACAAAATATTGATGCCGGAGTTCGTTATTTGTCTTACCAGATCAAACGCTTTAACGGACAGGAAAATATGGCCTTGGCAGCTTATAATGCGGGGCCCGGACGGGTACAGCGACTGGGCGTGAATAGTGACGAGCAGTTGATGGCTGTCTTGGACAAGCTTCCAGTAGAAACGCAAAAGTATATTACCAAAATTCAGAACGCACGTGAAAAATATACGATTTAAGCCCTGTAGCTTATAAAGAAAAACAAAATTTTAATCAGACAGGTCCGCAGGCAGGATCAATATGGGGAAAGGGTGTCACTGTGTAATGCAGTGACCTTTCCCTGTTTTGGTCTTTTTTTGTTGTAGAGGTTGCAGGGCAGAAAGGGGAGCTCCATGAAATATTTTGATTATGCAGCGACAACTCCGCCTTTTGAAGAGGTGATTACGACGATTGCAGAGGTGATGAGACGCCACTATGGCAACCCGTCCTCAATGCATCGGTACGGGGAAGATGCGGATAAGCTGCTTAAACGTTCCCGGGAGGTTTGTGCTACAGCTTTGGGCGTACATCCGGCGGAGATTGTGTTCACATCCGGGGCAACGGAAAGCAATAATCTCGCTATTAAGGGAGTGGCCTTGCAGTATCAGGCCAGAGGCAAGCATATCGTTACAGTATCAACGGAGCATCCGTCTGTGTATGAGGCTTGCAAACAGTTGGCAAAAGTGGGATTTGAGGTTACATTTCTGCCCGTTGATGCGGAAGGGCATGTCAGTGCAGAGCAGGTTTGTGCAGCTATCCGCAAAGACACGATTTTAGTCAGCATTATGCATGTCAATAATGAGACGGGAAGGGTGCAGCCGCTACATGATATCGGAGCCGCGCTGAAGGAACAGTTCCCGCGTGTACTGTTTCATGTTGATGGTGTGCAGGGCTATGGAAAGCTTCCGGTAGATATCCGGGGCTGGAAGGCTGATTTGTACAGCCTGTCCGCACATAAGCTGCGCGGTCCCAAAGGAGCCGGACTGCTTGTGGTTCGGGAAGGTGTGGAGCTTTTCCCACTGCTTAGCGGAGGCTCTCAGGAGCAGGGATTTCGTGCCGGTACGGAAAATGTTCCGCTGCTTGTCGGCATGTCCAAGGCAGTGCGGCTGGCGGGAGAATGGCAAGCAGAGGCGGCGCAGCGTATGACTGCTTGGAGAGATCGGGTAGCCGCGGAAGTGAAGACGATCCCCCAATTGCGGCTGAATAGCGGGGAGGAAGCACCGCACATTGTCCATTTTTCGTATCCGGGTATGAAGGCAGAGGTGCTGCTGCATACGCTGGAGCAATTGGGCTTTGCGGTATCGACTCAATCGGCTTGTTCCTCCAAATTAGCCGAGCCTAGCCGGATTTTGCTGGCGATGGGTCGAAATGATGCGGAAGCGTCTGGCGGCATTCGGATCAGCTTCGGGGATGAACATACGGAACAGGATATTGACGAGCTTATTCTCGCGCTTCGCCAGGCTGTGGCGCAGTTGGAATCCCTTGAAAGGTGGAAACGTTAAAATGAATTATGATATGTTGTTGCTTCGCTTTGGTGAATTTACATTAAAAGGGAAAAACCGCGCCCGTTTTGAAAAGGCGGTACTGAATCATGTGAAGCTGTTACTCAAGCCGTTTCCAGGCGCTTCTTTGCGTAAGGAATTTGGACGGATTTATGTAGTTCTCGGAGGAGAGCCTTATGAGCAGATCATTCAGGTGCTACAAAAAGTCTTTGGTATCACCACCATCAGTCCTGTTAAAATGGCTCCTGTTGAGCTTGACACGATTATTGAGACCTCTGTAGCCTTGATGCGTGAGTTGAACCCAACGGAAGGAACGACTTTCAAGGTAAATGCCCGCAGGGTGTGGAAGGGATTTGCCCATTCCTCTCATGAGATGAATCATTTGATCGGTTCGCCGGTACTGCGCGAGTTTCCAGTGTTAAAGGTCGATGTCCGCCAACCGGATATCGAGCTACGGGTGGAAGTCAGAGAGCAGGCGGCTTATATATTTAGCGATATTATTACGGCTGTAGGAGGCTATCCGTTAGGTACAAACGGCAAAGCTATGCTGCTACTCTCGGGCGGAATCGACAGTCCGGTAGCGGGATGGTCCTCCATGCGCAGAGGATTGGAAATCGAATGCGTCCATTTTTACAGCTATCCATTTACAAGTGAGCGTGCGAAAGAAAAGGTTATTGACTTGGCGAGGGTATTGGCGGGTTACGCGGGACGCATCAAGATTCATCTTGTACCCTTTACTGAGGTGCAGACGGCTTTTACACGTACCGGACAGGATAATTTGATCATCACACTGATGAGACGGTCTATGCTGCGTATTGCAACGATGCTGGCGGAGCGTGAAGGGGCGCTGGCGCTAGTGACGGGTGACAGTCTCGGCCAGGTAGCCAGCCAAACTTTATCGAGCATGAATGTGATAGGTCGTTCGACGGAGTTACCGCTGCTGCGACCTCTTGTGATGATGGATAAACAGGAAATTACGGAAATAGCCAAGCAAATTGGCACATACGATTTATCTATCCTGCCGTATGAGGATTGCTGCACGTTGTTTGTTCCCAAATCTCCAACGACTAATCCGAATCTGTGGGTTGTTCAAAAGATTGAAGCCTCTATTCGGGATTTAAATACGTTGATTGAGCAGGCCGTGGCTACAACGGAGACTGTTGTTCTTGAGGCTGATGGAGCTATAGAGGGACGTCAAGAGGAAGTTGTAAAAGAGAATTGGTTTTAAAATCTTTTATGATGTTACGTATAAGGATATATAAAAAGGCAGATCCATCGACTATTGTCGGGTCTGCCTCTTTTTAGATTAGAGATAAGATATACGAGGTTTTTCTTAGGAATTATTTCAAAACAGCTTTTTTTCGACTGGATATGGCTCTGCGGTTTTGAAGATAGCCTGTGAGCAAAATACCAACCATCACTGAGGCAATAAACAGGACACGCAGCGCGGGGTGTGCGGTAAAGTATGGCTCCAGCTTGCGTTCTTCGGTAATCATATTGGAGGCGGTATAGCCAAGCACAGCCGAGCCCAAATAGATGATCCATGGGAATTTGTTAATAAGCTTGATGAAAAGAGTGCTTCCCCATACGACAATCGGCACGCTGATCAGCAGACCGAGCACCACCAGTATCAAATGCTGCTGGGCAGCGCCTGCGACGGCGATCACATTGTCCAGTCCCATGGCTGCATCAGCTATAACGATGGTGCGTATAGCGCCCCATAAACTCGTGCCGGCTTTGACTTCGGCGTGATCCTCCTGATCTACCAGCAGCTTGTATGCAATCCAGATCAGCATTATTCCTCCGACGAGTAGCAGCCACGGCACTTGAAGCAGCCAAAGCACGACAATCGTGGCGGCTATACGAATGAGTAGAGCACCTCCGGTACCGTACAGTATCGCTTTTTTTTGCGTTTCGGGCGGTAGCTTTCGGGCGGCAAGCCCAATTACAATAGCGTTATCTCCTGCAAGCAGAAGGTCAATAAATATCACATTAAGCAGTAGCCAAAAAAACTGAAATCCGGACATGTCAATCGTTCTCATCTCCCTGATTAAACAACCTAAGTTCAGTATGCTCTGTTTATGATTAATACCCGTTTTCCGGAAATACGATTCATTATATTGCTGTTTGCTAATCATTTCAAGGATTATGCTCAACAAATCAGGTGTTGATTTTTAATAAATTATGGATATGTTTAATAAAATTATTAGATTCCTCGGTGTACAAGCATACCCTCGTCCTATTTCGCATACAAGTAGGATGGGGGTGTTTGTACACATGGAGCATATCATTTTGCTGTTGAAAATATTAATGATCAATTTGGTGTTAAGCGGTGATAATGCGGTTGTTATAGCCATGGCGAGCAAAAACTTGCCTGCAAGACAGCGGAGCCAAGCAATATGGTGGGGGGCGCTCGGCGCAGTTGCCCTGCGCTGTGTGTTGACTTTTGCAGCTGTCATTTTGCTAGGCATACCCTTCATTCAGGCAGCAGGTGGTCTGCTCTTGTTATGGATTGCGTTTAAGCTGCTTTATGAGAATAACGATAATATGGGAGTAAGAGCAGAAACGACCATATGGAAGGCTATACAAGTGATTCTGGTAGCGGATTTTGTGATGAGTCTGGATAACGTATTGGCTATTGCAGCACTTGCAAATGGAGACATTGCGATCATTGTCATCGGTATTGCGATTAGCATTCCAATTGTGGTGTGGGGAAGCAACGTTATTGCAGTCTGGCTTCATCGTTTCCCTGTACTTGTTCTACTCGGATCTGCAATACTGGCCTTCACGGCAGGTGAAATGCTACTGCGTGATCCCAAACTGGGAGCATGGTTAGCCGGGTCTGGGGAAGTTTTACATTCATGGTTACCGGGATTACTGGCCACCGTAGTTGTAATAGCAGGATTATATCAGCAGTTGCGAGCCCGCCGCATTTGAACGTAGTTTTTTTGGAAAACATCGGCTAAACTATACATAGGGCTTTTGCAAGCCGGGGAATCTACACTTGAAAACATTCTTATTAAGAGACCAAAAAACAAATCCAGCAAATAAAGGAGACCACGATGAATTCCGGAAAAGAGCGTATGATCGGATTGGGCATCATTGCCGTAGGACTGATTATTTTGTTAGGAAAACTGGGGGTCTTCTCCTTTTTGGGACAATACTTCTGGCCCTTGCTGATTTTAATACCTGGTATTATATTGCATGCGATGTACATGATGCGTAAGGTTTCTCCCATTATGCTACTGCCGGCCGGGATTTTGTCGGTGTACGGTTTTTTATTTTTTCTCTGTAATACATGGGGCTGGCATCTGATGGCCTATCTATGGCCTTTGTTACTGCTGGGTGTGGCGGTTGGATTATGGGAATATGCTATTAATGATGTAACTCTGCCTCGCACTGTATATACAGGGAGCATGATTTTGGGACTAGTTTCGGTACTTCTACTGATTATTAGCATGTTGAGGACCGGAATTATTTATGTTTTTGCAGTTGTATTGATCGGTGCAGGGATATGGCTGATGGTTAACAATCGTACCAAACGTAAATGGTGAAACGACAAGCATTGCAAAATTTATGGCGGTAAATTACGGAACAGCCAATAATGTCTTGCTTTATGACATATTTCAACTATAATATAATGGATATGATAAGAGCGTCGGAATGTTTTCTGACGCTTATTTTAAGGTTTTCATGCGAATCGGAAAGAGAAGCTGCCTGCACAAAGCCTGAAATATACAGAGGGCTGGCAGGGAGCTGGCCTGAAGAACGATTGTTAGCCTTGGATAAGCATTACTTTCAGGATAGAGACACTATTTTGATATACGGAAAGGATATGGATACAAACCATGCATGCAAGAGAGAACATTCGCAATATTGCTATTATTGCCCACGTCGACCACGGCAAAACGACGCTTGTCGACAAGCTTCTTCAACAGTCCGGAACATTTAGAGACCACGAGGCTGTTCAGGAGCGCGCCATGGACTCCAACGATCTGGAGCGTGAACGCGGTATTACGATTTTGGCTAAAAATACAGCTATTACGTACAAAGATTACCTGATCAACATTGTGGATACACCGGGACACGCCGACTTTGGCGGCGAAGTGGAACGGATTATGAAAATGGTTGACGGTGTTTTGCTCGTCGTTGATGCTTACGAAGGTTGTATGCCGCAGACTAAATTCGTACTGCGTAAAGCGTTGGAGCAAAACCTCACGCCAATCGTTGTTGTTAACAAAATTGACCGTCCGGCAGCTCGTCCGGCCGAAGTTATTGATGAAGTACTTGATCTGTTCATCGAGTTGGGTGCGAATGATGAGCAGTTGGAATTCCCTGTTGTTTATGCTTCAGCGCTGAACGGAACATCCAGTCTGGATGCCGAAAAGCAAGACGATAACATGCAGGCATTGTACGAAACCGTTGTGGATCACATCCCCGCTCCAACGGAGAAAGTAGATGAGCCTCTTCAATTCCTCGTAACACTGATGGACTATAACGAATATCTTGGCCGCATTGCAGTTGGCCGTGTAAACCGTGGTATTATCAAGCAAGGACAAGCGGTTACGGTTATGCAGCGTGACGGCAGCAGCAAATCAGCGCGTATTGAGAAGCTGTTTGGTTTCCAAGGTCTGAAACGGATCGAAACCGATCAAGCGGGCGCTGGTGACATTGTGGCTATTGCAGGGATCAAGGATATTAACATTGGCGAAACGATTGCCGATCCAAATCATCCTGAAGCTTTACCTGTACTGAAGATTGATGAGCCAACGCTGCAAATGACCTTCCTGGTTAATAACAGCCCATTCGCAGGTCGCGAAGGTAAGTGGATCACATCCCGTAAACTGCGCGAGCGTCTTCTGAAAGAACTTGAAACGGATGTCAGCTTGCGTGTTGATGAAACCGAAAGCCCGGACGCATTTATCGTATCTGGACGTGGTGAGTTGCATCTGGGTATCCTGATTGAAAACATGCGTCGTGAAGGTTATGAGTTGCAAGTGTCCAAACCGGAAGTAATCGTGAAGGAAATTGATGGCAAGAAAATGGAGCCTATCGAACGTCTCCTCATTGATATTCCTGAAGAAAGCATGGGCGCAGTTATGGAAAGTCTCGGCTCCCGTAAAGCTGAAATGGTCAACATGATTAACAACGGCACCGGACAGGTTCGTTTGGAATTCCTGATCCCTGCACGTGGTCTGATTGGTTACACTACGAACTTCCTGACTTTGACTCGTGGTTATGGCGTAATGAACCATGCGTTTGACAGCTATGGTCCATTTGTTGGCGGTCAAGTTGGTGGACGTCATCAAGGCGTACTCGTTTCGACTGAAAATGGAAGCACTACATTCTATGGAATGATGGGTGTAGAGGATCGCGGTATTCTGTTCCTGGAGCCGGGTACTGAGATTTATGAAGGTATGGTCGTCGGAGAGCATACACGTGATAACGACATCGTTGTTAACATTTGTAAAGAGAAGCAATTGACGAACGTTCGCTCTGCAACAAAAGACGATACCGTAAAACTTAAAACGCCTCGTATCTTCTCTTTGGAACAGGCGCTCGAGTATTTGAATGATGATGAGTATTGTGAAGTTACACCGAATGCCATTCGTTTGCGCAAAAAGATTTTGAACAAAAGTGAGCGCGAGCGTGCAGAAAAACAGCGTAAAACAGCACAAGCAAATTCGTAATTGATTGGATTGGTTTGGGCCACAGCGGCGACGCCCGGCAACGGGATGCGCCGCTGTATCTGTTTTAGGATTGTAAACTTGGAGAAAGCTTTATTTCTCAAAACGCAGGAAAAGGTGTTGAAGCATGAGTAATCTTTCTAACGGATTGCCTCCCCGGACACAAAGCGGGAAAAAATCCGCCAAACCGAAAAAAACGAAAAAGAAAAAAAGCTTTTTCAGATCGTTTATGAAGTTTGTTCTGTTTCTGCTCATTATAGGTATCTTGGCGGCTGGCGGTTACACCTACTATCTATACAATCAGGTAGAGGATGTTTTGGATACGGGGATCAATAAAGAGGTGCCAAAAACACAGTTGGCCGAGGCCAAGCCTTTGACCATTTTGTTGCTTGGAACGGATTACCGCCCTGATCATCCAACTTATTTGTCGGACGTTATTATGGTAGCTACCCTGAATCCGAATACCAAGTCATCTACAATCGTGTCGTTGCCGAGGGATACGCGGCTGGAACTGGATGGATATAAACCTCGTAAGCTGAATGAGTACTATCCGGTGTTCAAGGCCAGAGAGAAAGAGTCTGGTGAAGTCGCTGAAGAGCAAATGAAGAAGATGATCGGCAAATATTTGAACATTGACATCAATTATGTGACGGTTATTAACTTCCAGGGCTTCAGAGATGTTGTGGATAATTTGGGTGGCGTAGATGTTACGGTCGACAAAAATATGTGTTACCGTGACAGTGCAGATGGTACTAACATTAACTTGAAGGCAGGAGCACAACATTTGGACGGTGATCAGGCCCTTGATTTTGTTCGTTACCGTAAATCAAACTGTCGCCCGAGAACAGCTGAATCTGATGATTTTGACCGCAACCGTCGACAAAATCAGGTGCTTCATTCCTTGATTGACCAAATGCAGTCCTTTAGTGCTCTAAGCAAATTTAGTGCAATTATTAAATCCGTTGATAAGAATATGATGACGGATATTGAGTCTCAGCAAATGAAAAATCTCGTACAGACCTATTGGAATATTTCCAAGCAAAATGTGAATTACAAACCGGTAGCGGGAACGTGGCGCAGTCCTTATGTCTATATTGATGAGCAGCAGCTTGATCTGGCCAAACAAGCACTGCAAGAGGAATTATCCAAAAAGGCGAGTGACAATAATACTGTCTCTTCTTCCAATTCTTGAGTTTGTATCTTACTTCCCTCTTATGTTATACTCGCAGCGAGTAAAAGCTCTTATATGGCATAAGGGGGTTGAGGTATGTCTGAATGTGTAGTACGCCAAGTATATGGTTTTGACATTCATACCCGTTTGCTGTCAAATATCGTTTGCTTTTTTGGTAATGAAATGAATGGAATAAGTAAGGTCCAGTGAGTAATCACTGGGCCTTTTGTGTCTGATCCCAAGGTGTACAGGCTCTAACGGCTCTAATTACCTACCAACTTTTCGTTGTTTAACGCTGTCTCTGGGGTCTTTTTTCAGGGAATCAGCAAGTATTGGGTACCCGGTGAATAGGTATAGGTATGAAACACGAGATTGTCCACGCCGCTTTGGAGGGGATCTAAATGAAGAAAATTTTTGTGCTGGATACGAATGTGCTACTGCATGATCCGAAAGCCATCTTTACCTTCAAAGAACATGAAGTGGTTATTCCAGCTGTTGTTCTGGAAGAAATCGACTCCAAAAAACGCAACGCGGATGAGATTGGACGGAATGCACGCAACGTATCGCGATTGCTGGACGGATTGAGGGAAGTAGGGCATCTGCACAGTGGTGTTCCGCTTCCGCAAGGTGGGAGGCTCAAGGTTGAATTAAATCACCGGAGCTTTTTGAAAGTTCAGGAGATGTTCGGGGAGGTTTCGAACGATAACCGAATTTTGGCGGTCGCCTTGAATTATCAGTTGGAGGAGCAGGAGCTACCTGAACCGCGTTCGGTCGTGCTGGTCAGTAAAGATGTGCTGGTGAGAATCAAGGCAGATGTGTTAGGACTGCTGACCGAAGACTATTTATCCGACAGAACCGGTGATCTGAGTGAGCTATATCCCGGGTACTCGGCAATTCAGGTGCATCCGTCCATCATAGATGAGTTTTATTCCAATCGTTTTTTACCTATCAAACCACTGGAGCTGTCTTATACGCTATATCCTCATGAATTCGTTATTCTAAAGGATGAAATGGGAACTGGAAAATCGGCTTTGCTGAAAGTGAATCAGGAGGCAGATCGATTGGAGCCTCTGTATTTAAGCAATGAATCGGTGTGGGGGATCAGTGCGCGTAATGCCCAACAACGGATGGCGCTGGAGCTTTTGCTTAATGATGATATCCCGTTGGTGACGATTACCGGAAAAGCAGGTACAGGCAAAACGTTGCTGGCGCTCGCGGCGGGTCTGCTCAAAGTAGAGGATGAACATCGCTTCAAGAAGCTGCTCATTGCCCGTCCTGTCGTCCCTATGGGCAAGGATATCGGTTATTTACCAGGAGAAAAAGAAGAAAAGCTTCGCCCGTGGATGCAACCGATCTACGACAATCTGGAATATTTGTTTGATGCCAAAAAATCAGGCGATATCGATAAAATTTTGATGGGCTTGGGCAGCATTCAGGTGGAGGCGCTCACTTATATTCGCGGGCGTTCAATACCTGGACAATTTATTATTGTTGATGAGGCACAAAATTTGTCCCGACATGAGATCAAAACAATCGTATCTCGTGTAGGTGAGGGGAGTAAAATTATTTTGATGGGAGACCCGGAGCAAATTGACCACCCTTACCTGGATGCCGCCAGTAACGGGCTGACATATGTAGTAGAACGCTTCAAGCAGGAAGGGATTAGCGGACATATTATGCTGGAAAAAGGAGAGCGCTCCAAACTGGCGCAGTTGGCAGCAGATTTGCTGTAGCAGCTCATATCACTATTCACTATCGAAATTTTTATATACTGCACAGCATTTTGTCGCAAATAAGAAGACCTCGGGAACATCCCGGGGTCTCTTATTTTTGTCCATGTATTATTTATGATAGCTATACAAGGGTGAAAAAGGCTTAATTCAGGCTCAGTTCTAGCTTAACCTCAAGTACCCCCGCTATGGTGCGTACCTCTGTGGCCTTGACATAAGAAATGAGCTGCTGCGGATAGAAGCCCAGATCAAAATCCTTTTCCAGCTTGTTACGGGTCGTATCTGGCAGCTCCAGTCCGTTAAAGACGAGCCGGTCCACATGGAACAAAATCGCATTTTGCGGTTCTTTCTCAACCGTATAGTGTCCCTCTACCCTCAATTTCATGGTCCCCTGTTGACCTTCTACAACAATACGATCCTGCCCGAAGGAAAAGTTGAAGTGATTAAATAATTCATTTTCCGATTTCAGAAAACGATTAAAATCTTCCTCACGTATGCTTATCGTAATGACTTTGCCGTTTGTAATCATGGCTCCTTGCTGTTGTTGAATAAATTGAGGCAAATCCTGCATCGCTTGAGCCAGTGCTTTAAAATGCTTATTCACCTCGTAGACGCCTACATTCTCCCAATAGGCTGTCATTTCGCTGATTAGCTTGCGTAGCGTATCCGGGTCATTGCTGTTGTTAACACCGGCATTTACACGCTCCTGAAGCAAAACAATGCGCTTACGTTGTTCCAACAAGTTTGTTTTGACCGTTTCCAAATCCGATGAGGCCCGTGTGACCTGTTCTTCCGTTTTTCGCATATTCCGATAATTGGACTCGTATTCCTGGAGCACATCCTGATCGTGGCTAATCAGCAACAAGTAGTAATCGTACAGGGAGAGAAGCTGTTTAAGATTTTTAGCTCCCAGCACTACACTGAGCAGCTTGTCCCTTTCGCCCATATAATAGGAGCGCAGCACAGAACTCGCACGTTTCCTTTGCCTGATCATCTGCTCCTGCTGAGTGGCGAGATTGCTCCGCAGTTCCTGCTGACGTTGTAAAAGTATCTGTTGTTCCTGACTGATCCGCTCAATTTCATGATCAATCTCGACGATTGACAGACTATCTTGCAAAATCCGGTTTGCCTCTTCTGAAGGAGCGGCCAGAACAGGACGTACAGGCATGGTGGTTAGTATCAAAATGATCGTTAGCAGAGTACAACTTATCATTTTTAGAGTGGATCTGTTCATTGGTTTTCCCCTTTTATGTATTCCCGCAAAAAGTCTAACAGTAATATATATGTTCCTTTCTTATTCTTTAACCATTGATTTATTGTACAGCACCCAGAGGATGCTTGAAACCCGAAACTATATTTGTCCACGTATGAGTTCTTATAGAAATGGAAATACAATTTAGTATCAAATAGATTCTATGAACTCTACGAGAGGCATAGAAATGAATAAACAGCTTTTATACCCTATTCAAATACCGGTAAGACCGGTTCATGAAGACGGTTATTTCAGGATGTTGTTAGGAGGGCTAGAGGCATGACTGCAATAAGACAAGATGCATGGAGTGCGGAAGATGATTTGATATTGGCGGAGGTGACATTGCGTCATATCCGAGAAGGCGGAACACAGCTAGCCGCATTTGAAGAGGTTGGGCAAAAAATAGGAAGAACCTCCGCAGCATGTGGCTTCCGCTGGAACAGTTGCGTGCGCAAGCGTTATGATGAAGCCATCAGTATTGCTAAAGCGCAGCGTCAAAAACGCAGTTATATTCGCAAGCAGAGTCCGGTTGGTGTATCTCAGGTGGCGGCTTTTGCCACGCTTGATATGGCTGAAGGGGTATACAGAGCGGATGGAACGAGTGAGGATACGTTGTCCATCGACGCTGTGATCCGCTTTTTGCGTCAATGGAAGGGATCTGTACAGGAAACCAATCGACAGATTAAAATGCTGGAAAAAGATTTACGTGAAAAGGAAGAGGAATTAAATCAACTTCGCTCTATTAATGACCGGCTGTCCAAAGAGGTTAACGAGGTGCAAACCGACTATCGTGTTGTAAATGATGATTACAAAGCCCTGATTCAGATTATGGACCGGGCTCGTCGCTTGGCTTTAATCACCGAGGATGAGGAAGAGATTAAATCCAGATTCAAAATGGACGCCAATGGGAATCTGGAGCGCATTGAGTAGCAAAATTACAGCAGCATATGTTAAATAAAACGTCAACTCGCGCTTTGCCGTAGTTGGCGTTTTTTGTATTTCTCTAGAGTGCATATGATATAGTAGAAAAAAAGATGGAAGCGAGACGATACATAGGTGATTGATATTATTGGAGCAGGTTCGCTCGGATTGTTGTTTGCCGGGAGGCTGGCAGCCTCAGGCACGAAAGTAAGGTTATGGACACGAACGCTTGAGCAGGCACGTATCATTGCATGTGAGGGGATTACTGTGCTTGAAAAAGAGGGACAGGTTGCTGTTCAAGTGATCGGAGACACATTGAAGGTAGCGCCGTTGGCAGATTGGCAACGCTTGAATTCACAGGTTCCGCCACGATGGATTTTGATAATGACCAAACAGGGGGCGATTGAGGAAGTATTGGAGCAGATTAAACCTGCGGAAAATATCGAAAATGATATCGGAATTATTTGCTTACAGAACGGTATCGGACATATAGAACGAATCAGACAAGTCTGTCCTGAAGCTACGGTATACCCTGCGGTAACGACCGAAGGAGCCAAGAGAATGGGAGTAGCATCCGTCGTACATGCCGGGATGGGGGCTACGGAAATTGGCTGTCCGGATGAACTGGAAGAAGTACAGGCAGGGAGTTTCAAACAATGTGTGTTAAATCGGCTGCTTGCAGCAGGATTTGACGTTTGCTTGTCGAAAGAAATCGAGAACGGTATATACCGCAAGTTGCTGATTAACGCCGTGATTAATCCACTGACAGCAATATGGCGAATCTCCAATGGAGAGTTGCTTTCCGATCCGGGTCGTATACAAATGATGCGCAAGCTATACGAAGAGGGCATTCAAGTGTACGAAGCCAATGGTATTCGGTGGGACAGTGTATGGTGGGATCAGATTATGAAGGTTTGCCAGGCAACGGCAGAGAATCATTCGTCTATGCTGGCCGATGTACTTGCACATTCCATGACGGAGGTTGCTTCCATTAACGGACAGCTGGTGCAGATGGGAGAGCAAGCGGGGGTTACTGCACCAACCCATGCGGTATTATGGCAATTAATTGAGGGCATGCGGCTAAAAGAGGGGTGATCAGTTGAGTCTCATACAAGGTACCATCATCACATTTAGTATTCTTCCCTTTTTTCCGTTTCTGATCGTGTTTGCGGTTTGCCGCTACCTGCTTAAAATGGAAAAAAAGAAGTCGCTGCTTATATCTATGGACATTACCACGGCTTTTCTGATACTATCCGTCGCGGCGCTCTTTAACGTCATTTTTGCATCACGATTCGGTTTTTATTTGATATTATTGTTGCTTCTTTTGGCGCTGGGTTTAATTGGAGGAGCCCAAAATCGAATAAAGGGTAAGGTTGATGGCAAAAGATTATGTAGAGCAGTCTGGAGATTGACTTTTATAGCAATGACATTGGCGTATATTTTATTAACTATTGTTGGCATATTTAAAAATATATTCAATAACATGTGATATAACATCACATGAAAACCCGAAAAAATATGAATTAATCATGTTTTTTTGAAAAAAAAGCTCAATTTAAAGAAATGTGATGTAGATTTTTTTGACCGCTGGTTGTATAATCTATAAACATATACCACTTTAGAACTAGGGGGAAAACGCTAGATGAAAAGGAAAAGCTTTTTAGTCCTTTTGACACTCATTCTTGCAGTTGGCGCACTGTTAGCAGGTTGTGGCTCCAGCAGCAAGAACGAAAACAATGGCAAGGGCGCGCAAGAAAATACCTCAACTACACCGGCTTCGGCAGACAAACAGATTTTGCGCATTAATTTGCTCTCCGAGCCGCCAACATTCGACCCGGCACAAGCTCAGGACAGCCAAACTAACACGGTTCTGAAAACATTGTATGAAGGTCTTGTACGCATGGGCCCTGATGGCAAAGAAATTCCTGGCGTAGCTGAATCCTGGAAAATTTCCGATGACGGCAAAACCTATACGTTCAAGCTTCGTGATACTGCAAAATGGAGTAATGGCGACCCGGTCAAAGCAAGTGACTTCGTATTTGCTTGGCAACGGGTATTGGATCCTTCCACGGCTCCAGCACCTCCATATGCTTACCAATTGTACTATATTAAAAATGCTGAGGGCTACAACCTGAGCACTTCCAAATCATTTAAAGGCACAAAAATTACAGACTTCAAAGATGTAGGTGTCAAAGCAGTTGATGACCATACATTGCAAGTAGAGCTGGATCACCCAACTCCTTACTTCCTGGGCTTGACTTCTTTCTATACCTTCTACCCTGTAAACCCTTCTGTTAAGGGCAATGACAAGTGGGCGGTACAGAAAGACAAGATGATCACCAATGGACCTTACACTTTAACAACTTGGGACAGCGGTCAAAAGATCGAAGTGACCAAGAGTGAAAACTATTGGGGTAAAGACCAAATCAAGCTGAACAAAATCACGATGTCTCTTGTAAACAGCGGTGCAACTGAGCTGGCTTCTTACAGAAGTGGACAACTTGATTATGCAGGTTTGCCAAACGGTGAAATTCCTACCGACCAAATTCCGGCTGTAAAAAAAGAATTGCCTAACGAATTCGCGGCTAAAGGGATTGCTAGTACGTATTACTACCTGTTTAATGTAACTGAAAAACCATTTAACAATGTTAAAATCCGTAAAGCGTTTGCGATGGCTATTCAACGCCAACCAATCGTTGAAAGAGTAACATTAGGCGGTCAAATTCCTGCATACGGTTTTGTACCTCCAGGTATCAAAGGAGTTTCTCAGGAATTCCGTACTGAGCATAAAGATGATTACTTCAAAGAAGACTTCACTGAAGCGAAAAAATTGCTTCAAGAAGGTATGAAAGAAGAAGGTGTAACTTCACTTCCTCCGGTAACCTTGCTGTATAACTCCAGTGAAAGTCACCAAAAGGTTGCTCTGGCAGTCGCTGATATGTGGAAGAAAAACCTTGGTGTGGACATCAAAACCCAAAACCAAGAGTGGGGCGTATTTATTCAAACACGTAACAAGCTGAATTTCCAAATCGCTCGTGGTGGTTGGTCTGCCGACTACAATGATCCAATGACATTCCTGGATATGTGGACAACAGGCAACACTAATAATAATTCTGGCTACGCTAATCCTGCATACGATGCTTTGATTCAAGCAGCTAAGACAGAAACCGATCCAGCAAAACGCATGGAAGATTTCGCAAAAGCAGAGAAAATTCTGGTTCAAGACGATATGGTTATGCTTCCGATCTACTACTATTCAAATGTTTCTTTAACGAAACCGAATGTAAAAGACATCGCGCTTGACTTTAGTGGAGCGATTGATTTCACAAGAGCGTATATTACACAGTAACTGAAGCTCAATTCTGAAGTTTGATAGTTACTTCGGGATATATATGTGGATACAACCATATATATCCCGTTTTTTTGTGTGTCATGGTCTTTTCCATTATCATGTAACCATGCAAATAAGTAGGTTGGACATTCCAATTCTATTTCGATAAAATCGAATGGTGTCGAAAAAAAATTTATGGGGGGTGTAAACGGGCAATGACGCGTTATTTGATCAGTAAATTTTTCTATATGCTGCTTTCTTTGTTCATTCTGATCTCTGCGACGTTTTTTCTCATGAAAGCAATTCCGGGTAACCCCTTCATGAGTGAAAAAGCGACTTCTCCTGAGATTCAAGCCCGGTTAATGGAGCAATATGGGCTGGATAAGCCTGTATATGTCCAATATTTTAAATACTTAGGTGATATTGCTTCAGGTGATTTTGGTATTTCTATGAAAAAGCTGAATCAAAGTGTGACTGACATTATCGGACAAACTTTTTCGGTATCACTTAAATTGGGCTTTGTCGCCATAATTGTGTCGATTATTGTCGGACTCTTGCTAGGTATGCTCGCAGCTTTGTACCATCGTAGGCTTATTGACAACGTAGCAATGATTTTAGCGATTATGGGGATTGCAGTTCCCAGCTTTGTTCTAGCATCGTTGATTCAGTTCTACTTTGCTCAGGAGCTAGGCTGGTTTAATGTTATGGGCTTTGATGGTCCAATGGATTACGTCCTGCCTGTTGTCGCTTTATCCGCTTCGCCAATTGCGTTTATCGCTCGACTAACGCGTTCCAGCATGCTGGAAGTACTTCATGCGGATTATATCAAGACTGCCAAAGCCAAAGGTTTGAAACCTGTTACTGTAATGTTCAAACACGTTGTACGGAACGCCATTTTGCCGGTTGTTACCTATGTGGGGCCGATGACGGCAAATATTATTACCGGTTCTGTCGTTATTGAACGTATTTTCGGGATTGGTGGTATCGGTAAAGTGTTCGTAGACAGTATTACGACCCGTGACTATACCATGATCATGGGAGTAACTATTTTTTACGGCATTTTGCTGATGGTGGCACGTTTTATTACTGATATTGCATACGGTTTTATTGATCCACGGATTAAGCTGACCGGCGGGAAGGAGGGATAACTTTATGTCTGTGAAAGACAATGCTGTGAATTTGGAGAAACTTCAGGTAAAACCGGAAGACTTTCAGAAAATCGGAGCGGATGAGAGGCAGTCTGAAGTTATTCAGCGCGAAAGCTTGTCCGCTTGGCGTGATGCTTGGGAGCGACTTCGTAAAAATAAGCTCGCTATGACGAGCTTGAGTGTGTTGATTCTCATCGTACTCGCTTCTATTATAGGTCCGGAAATTTCGAATTATGATGACCGCACGAATGATTTGTTGAGCACCAATCTTCCGCCTTCCGCGGAACACTGGTTCGGAACAGATGATTTGGGCCGTGATATGTTTGTACGTACATGGATGGGTGCCCGAATTTCCTTGATTATCGGTTTGGCCGCAGCAATGATTGACTTGCTGATTGGTGTAATTTATGGTGGAATTATGGGTTACTTTGGTGGCCGTGTAGATGAAATCATGAATAAATTCTCTGAAATTCTGTATTCCATTCCTTATCTGCTTGTTACGATCCTGTTGCTGGTTGTACTGGAGCCAAGTATCACAACGATTATTATTGCGCTCTGTGTGACCGGGTGGATTAACATGTCGTGGATTGTGCGTGGTGAAATGCTACAGCTGAAAAATCGGGAATTTGTGCTTGCTTCCCGCTCGATGGGAGCTGGTGCAGGTCGTCTGCTGTTCCGTCACCTGTTGCCTAACGCTGTGGGCCCGATTATCGTCACATTGACTTTGACGGTTCCAAGTGCTATTTTTTCCGAGGCTTTTCTGAGCTTCTTGGGATTAGGGGTACAGGCTCCTCAAGCGTCGCTGGGTTCAATGATTGAATCAGCTCTGACAGGATGGATGTACTATCCTTGGCGTATGCTTTTCCCGGCAGGTTTGATCAGTTTGATTATGCTTGCGTTCAACCTTTTTGGTGATGGATTGCGTGATGCGCTTGATCCGAAGCTGAAGAAATAGGAGGTGAGATCATGGTGAGTAGCAACAATTTAATTGAGGTTGAAGGTCTTAAAAAGTATTTTAATGTTGGCAAAAACCGTGTGCTCAAAGCGGTGGACAACCTGAATTTTTATATTCGCGAAGGCGAAACACTAGGTATGGTTGGTGAATCAGGTTGTGGTAAATCTACAGCGGGCCGTACCATTCTTCGCTTATATGAGCCTACAGCAGGTAGCGTGCGCTTTAACGGTACGGATATCTACAAATTATCATCAGGTAAAATGAAAGCCATGCGCCGTGATATGCAGATGATCTTCCAAGATCCGTATGCATCCTTGAACCCGCGTTTTACGGTTTCTGATATTATTGGTGAGGCACTGGATATTCATAACATGGCAGGCAGCCGTGCTGAGCGCAAAAAACGGATCGAAGAGTTACTGGATCTGGTAGGTTTGAACCCGGATCATGCAACCCGCTATCCGCATGAATTTTCCGGTGGTCAGCGTCAACGTATCGGTATTGCCCGCGCGCTGGCAGTTAACCCTAAATTCATCATTTGTGATGAGCCGATCTCAGCTCTTGACGTGTCTATTCAGGCTCAGGTGGTCAATCTGTTAAAAGAGCTTCAAGAGCGTCTTGGTCTGACATACCTGTTTATTGCGCATGATCTCTCGATGGTCAAGCATATCAGTGACCGGGTAGCCGTAATGTATATGGGTAAAATGGTTGAGCTTGCAGAAAGCGCTGAGTTGTATGCAAACCCGATCCACCCTTATACGAAAATGCTTCTGTCGGCGATTCCGATTCCCGATCCGGAAGTTGAAGCCAACAAAAAACGGATTATTATGCCCGGCGATCAAGCCGGCCCCATTCATACAAATGATGCATCCGGCAATAAGTCAGGAGCTTATAACCTGGAAAATGCCAAGCTGATCGAAGTGTCCAAAGGACATTTTGTAGCTGAGCCTTACGCCTGATGTTGTTTTATGCACCAACCGCCGAGTATGCTCGGCGGTTTTTTTGTGAGAAGCTTTGACGCGGACAAGGGCTTTCGGTACAATCAAGCAGTAAGGTTTTGGTGGAGACAGGAGGCAGACCCATGAGAATAATTCCGGCAGAGCTTCGCGGAGGGGCGGCTTTGGCAGAAGATTACATACAGGGTACAGGACGCGCACGCGATTTGTATGAATATGATGTTCTGCATGCCGATGCTTATGCCCAACGAGCGAAGCGACTGGATGAGACGGAGCATCTGCGATTAAACCGTAAGGATGTCGTAGCATGTCTCCGCATATACAATGAGCAATACAACGCACACGAGGCGGTTTATGCTTCATTGGATCGGCTGGAGCAACCAGACGCTCTGGTGGTAGCTGGCGGGCAGCAAAGCGGACTGTTCACAGGTCCGATGCTGGTCGTTTACAAAGCTGCTACGATTATTAAGGCGGCCAGGGAAGCGGAAGAACGGCTGGAGCGTCCCGTTATTCCCGTTTTCTGGATTGCGGGTGAGGATCATGACTGGGATGAAGTCAATCATACCTATGTAATGGCGAATGATCCGCAAGCAGTCAAAATCAAGCTCAATAAGCAGCCGGAACGTCGTTCTTCGGTTAGTGCCATTAAGGTCGATGCCGCAGAGTGGAAGCAAGCCATGGCTGATATAGAGCAAAGCTTGCCCGACTCAGAGCATAAGGCTGATATTTTGCGCATGATTGAGCATGGTTTCGATGACTCATACGGACTAAGTGAAAGCTTCGCCAAACTGCTGGGACTTCTTTTCGGCGCCTACGGATTAGTGCTGCTGGATTCTGCTGATCCTTTGTTGCGCAAGCTGGAGGCATCCGTTTTCCGTCGGTTGGTTCAGCACAATGATGAACTGGAGCAAGCTTACCGGGCGACTGCTGCACGGATTGTAGATTACGGCTATCATTTGCAAGCAGATGTCCATGAAGGCGGCGCGAATCTCTTTTATATCCATGAAGAAGAACGCTTGCTGCTGTTCAAGCAAAACGGGCTGTTCACGGATCGCCGCGGTCAGGTGGCATTTACAGTCGAAGAACTACTCGAAGAGACAGACAGGCACCCGGAACTTTTTAGTAATAATGTCCTAACCCGTCCTCTTATGCAGGACTCACTATTCCCGGTGCTGGCCTCTGTGCTGGGACTAGGAGAAATTGCCTACTGGGCGATTACACGGGATGCCTTCGGCGTGCTGGGGATGCAGATGCCACTACTGCTGCCACGGATGTCCTTTACGTTGGTAGAGCCAGGTGTGGAAAAGCATATGTTGAAGTATGAATTGAGCTTTGGCGAAGTTAGAGACGGGCTTGAGGAACGGAAAAAGCAATGGATTGTCACTCACGATCAGCTTGGAATGCAGGAGCAGTTTGCCGGGGCCAAGGAAGCTTTTGTCCGTATATACGAACCGCTGATACAGCATTCAGGCTTGATTGAAAAAGGTTTACTCCGGCTGGGAGAGACCAATCGCGAGAAGATTCTGGAACAGATTTCCTATCTGGAAGCAAAAGTTCAGGAAGCACTGTTCCGGCAAAATGAATCAGCGCTTCGTCAATGGGATCGTATCGAGTGGTCACTTTTTCCGTTCGGACAGCCGCAGGAACGGGTGTATACGATTTATCATTTTCTAAACCGTTACGGTCTTGGCCTGATCGATATGATTATGGATGTACCTACCGATCTGACGGGTACGCATCGTGTCATTTATGTATGATTTAGCATGCTAACAGCAACAACCAATATGAAGGAGGAATAAATATGACTTCGCATTCTTTGCAAAACAGCATCGTTCACGATATTAATCTGGCACCTGAGGGCCATCTGAAAATTGATTGGGTGGAAGCCCATATGCCGGTATTGAACCGTATACGTCAACAGTTCGAGCAGGAGCAGCCTTTTAAGGGTCTGAAGGTAACCATTTGTCTGCATCTGGAGGCCAAAACGGCCTATCTGGCTAAAGTAGTACAGGCGGGCGGGGCTGAGGTCACGATTACGGGTAGTAATCCATTGTCCACACAGGATGATGTTTGTGCAGCATTGGTTGAAGATGGAGTTACGGTATTGGCTAAATACAATCCGGACCCGGCTGAGTTTAAAAGCCTGCAAATTAAGGCGCTGGAAACGAAGCCGGACCTTATTATTGATGACGGAGGCGACCTGGTTACTCTGTTGCAATCCGAACGACCTGATCTGATTTCTACCATCCGTGGTGGAGCTGAGGAAACGACAACCGGAATTATCCGCTTGAAGGCGCTCGAAAAAGAGGGTCAACTCCACTTCCCGATGGTGGCCGTTAACGATGCTTACTGCAAATATTTGTTCGACAATCGTTATGGTACTGGGCAGTCAGCATTCGACGGTATTATTCGCACAACCAACCTGGTTGTGGCAGGCAGCACAGTCGTCGTGGTTGGTTATGGCTGGTGTGGTAAAGGGGTTGCGATGCGTGCGAAAGGGCTGGGAGCCAACGTGGTCGTAACCGAAGTTGATCCAATCAAGGCAGTAGAAGCGCATATGGATGGTTTCCATGTGTTGCCAATGGTGGAAGCAGCCAAGCTGGGTGACTTTTTCATTACGGTGACTGGGAACAAAGCCGTAATTACCGGAGAGCACTTTGATGTCATGAAGGACGGGGCTGTGCTGTGTAATGCGGGGCATTTTGATGTGGAGGTTAGTAAGCCTGAGCTTGCCAAACGTTCCGAATCCATTCGGACGGTGCGTCGCAACATTGAGGAGTACCGCTTCAAGGATGGACGTAAAATGTATTTGCTGGCAGAAGGACGCCTCGTGAATTTGGCTGCGGCGGATGGTCATCCTGCGGAAATTATGGATACCACGTTTGCACTTCAGGCGCTTGGCTTGAAATATGTGAACGATCGTTATAATGAGCTGGGCAAATCCGTAATTAATGTACCTTATGAAATTGATGAGCAGGTAGCCCGCTTCAAGCTCGATAGCCTGGGAATCAAGATTGATTCTTTAACAGAAGACCAAAAGGTCTATCTGGATAGCTGGAATGCATAACTTGAGCATTGCCGGTCACGTTGGCCGGGTTCAAAGGTTTTAACGTGTAACACAGGTGTTTGTATAGGTTGGTATGATGAATGAGACTAAGCCCTTTATTTTCATGTTGTTTCGAAACCTGATGCATATTGTCGGGAGTTCGTCTTCATGGAAAAAGGGGCTTTTTGGCGTGTTACGATACGTGGCAACAATAACTGACATCACCGTACGGATTTGTTGTTTATTACTTTTTGGAAATGTAAAGAAGGTCTTTGATTTTTTAAAGCGAATCTATTATGCTTAGGTGGTGGAAAGTGGGCCAAAGTGGGAGAATGGGGTAAGGGGTGACGAAACCAATGTTTATGGGGGAGTTCCAACATAGCATTGATGAGAAGGGTCGGCTTACTGTTCCGGCCAAGTTTCGTGAACTTCTCGGTGCCTCGTTCGTAGTTACCCGCGGGCTGGACCAATGCCTCTTCGTGTATCCCATGGATGAGTGGGCTGTCATGGAGAAAAAACTTAAAGCACTGCCTTTGATGAAGGCCGATGCGCGGGCGTTTACCCGGTTTTTTTTCTCGGGCGCGACTGAATGCGAATTGGACAAACAGGGCAGGGTAAATTTACCGGGGAATTTGTGCGAATACGCCAAGCTTACCAAAGAGTGCGTCGTATTGGGAGTGTCCACCCGGGTAGAGATTTGGAGCAAGCACACTTGGGAGCAATATTTCAGCCAATCAGAAGAAGCATTTAACGACATTGCTGAGAAATTGGTTGATTTCAACTTTGAATTGTAATTTAGGAGGTCAGCCGTTTGTTTCACCACATTACCGTACTCAAGGAAGAAGCAACACAGGCACTAAACATCAGGCAGGACGGGATCTATGTGGACTGCACGTTGGGAGGGGCAGGACACAGTTCCGTCATTGCGTCACAGCTTGGCCCTGAGGGAAGGCTGATTGCCTTTGATCAGGATGACTGGGCATTGAACAATGCGCGCGAGAAGCTGTCGGCCTACGAAGGAAAGATTTCATTGGTGAAATCCAACTTTCGCCACCTGCAGGACAGGCTGGCTGAACTGGGATTGCCCGAAAAAGACGGCGTCCCGCAGGTCCAGGGTATTTTGTTCGATCTGGGTGTGTCCTCGCCCCAGTTCGATGAGGGGGAACGGGGATTCAGCTACAATCATGATGCGCCGCTTGATATGCGGATGGATCAGAGTAGCTCGCTGACGGCTTACGAGATTGTCAATGAATGGTCTGAAGCAGAGATTGCGCGTATTTTGTTTCACTACGGAGAAGAGAAGTTTTCACGCCGGATCGCGAAGATTATGGTTGAACGTCGAAAAAACAAGCCTATTCACACAACAGGGGAACTTGTCGATATTATCAAAGAAGGAATTCCGGCTGCGGCACGCAGAACCGGGGGACATCCGGCCAAACGCAGCTTTCAGGCTTTGCGAATCGCTGTGAATGATGAGTTGGGTGCACTGGAAGATACTTTGCATCAGGCAGTAAAATGTCTGGCTCCAGGGGGCAGAATTTCGGTTATTACGTTCCATTCTCTGGAGGATCGGATATGCAAGCATATTTTCAAGGAGTATTTGGCGAAAAGCATCTATCCATCTGATTTGCCTATTTTGGAGGACAAAATGATAGGGGATCTGAAGCTGGTGAATCGTAAGCCGATTGTGGCGTCAGAGCAGGAATTGGAGCTTAATCCACGGTCCCGGTCAGCCAAGCTGAGAGTTGCCGAAAAATTGTAAATTTAATGGAGAAGGAGAGGCGACATGGCTTATACACGCGGTAATTTGGCTGTAAAAGAAAGAGCCCGTCAGGAACAGGTCCAGCAACAACGGTATCGTGAAACCACTAAAGTCGTTACACGCCGTAGAGAGCTACCGATTCGGGAAAAGCTGCTGTATCTTTTGACACTTGTAACGTGCATTGTCATTGCTGGTATGCTGATTGGCAGATACGCGCACATTTATCAAATCAATTATTCGATTAATACAGCGAGCAAGGACATTTCCAAATTACAGACCAATATCGCCCAACTGAAGATTCAGAAGGAACGGCTGGAAAATCAGATTGTACCTACGGCAAAGGAACAGGGATATATCGAGCCGACGAGAGAGCCCATTCGTGTGGAAAAGCAGGCTGCCAATTAGTTAGTTAGGGCATAGCATTAAGCTATGCTCTGACGTACATTTTTTTGCAGAGAGGTTGAGCTATGGTCAAAAGAATAAAGCTTCGCACACTGCTGATAGGGGGATGTATTACCCTCTTTTTTCTTGTCCTGCTATTTAAGGTATTTTGGATTCAGGTCGTGAGCGGGGAATACTGGCATAATCAGGTAGTTACTCAGGTGGAAAAAGACCAGGTGATCCAACCCAAGCGCGGAACGATTACGGATCGTAAAGGAAATGTACTGGCTACAGATGCCCCTGCCTATACAGTAGTGGTCAATCCGAGCATCATCCAGGAATATGATCTGGAAAACGAGGTCGTAGCCAAACTGCATCAGCTGCTCAAAACACCTGAGGACGAACTGAGAAAGCATCTCTCGGCCAAGGACAAAGGCGGTAACTATTTAAAAAACCGTGAGATTCGTAACGGAGGCTGGAAGGTAGACCCTGAGGTCAAGGCACAGGTGGATACGTTCAAAGAATATTTAAAGGACAAGTACAAAGTGATTGGAGCTGTGGACACGGTTCAGGAATCCAAACGCTATTATCCGGAAAATAAGCTGGCTTCTCATGTTCTTGGCTATTACCGGAAAGACGGTACAGCAGGCATGGGATTGGAAGCCTATTATAATAAAGAACTCTCGGGCACGGCCGGAAAGCTTCTTTATCAGCGGGATCTAAAGGGAGTTCCTCTTCAGGGATCGGAGAGCAATTATGAACCAGCACAAAATGGTAAGAATTTAAAGCTGACGATTGATGACACGATTCAGTATTATATAGAAGACGCTATGCAGGAAGCCATTGCAACATACAACCCGAAAACGATGACGGTTGTAGCGGCAGATCCCAAAACGATGGACGTTCTCGGTATGGCGAGTTATCCTAATTTTAATCCCAATACATACGGGAGCACATCTTCAATGGATTTTTTCCGCAATAATGCAACTCAGTCCATTTATGAGCCAGGCTCCACGTTTAAGATTGTAACCTTGGCTGCGGCAGTTCAGGAAAAGGTATTCAACCCAAATGAAACCTATCAGTCTGGTATGATCCGAGTTGGGGGATGGGATATTCGTGACGTGAGTCGAAATTGGGGAACGTTAACCTATCTTCAAGGGGTTAAGCGTTCAAGTAACGTCGGTTTCGTTCATCTGGGGCTGGATAAGCTGGGCGGCGAAAGGTTGAAGAAATATATTAACAACTTCGGATTTGGTGTGAAAACAGGGATTGATCTTCCGAGTGAGTCTAGCGGAGCCATTACGTTCCACACCCAATACAAATCCGAAGTCGCAACGGCTGCATATGGACACGGACGTGTTCAGGTAACGCCGATCCAGCAGGTAGCGGCTATCTCGGCCATTGCTAACGGCGGTAAGCTGATGCAGCCTCATCTGGTGAAGGAAATTACGAACCCGGATACAGGGGAAGTGCAGACGATTCAGCCAAAGGAAGTCCGCCAGGTGATTTCGCAGGAATCGGCCCTACAGACCAGCAGCTATCTGGAGCAGGTCGTGTCTGACCAAGAAATTGGAACCGGGCGTCTTGCTTATATTGATGGATACCGTGTTGCTGGTAAAACAGGTACGGCGACGAAAGTCGTGGGGAAAGTGTACGACCACTCGAAGGATGTCGTGTCCTTTATCGGCTTTGCACCCGTGAATGATCCGAAAATAGCTGTTCTGGTTGTAATGGACGAGCCTAACAAATCGGTAGGCGGCGGTACGGCAGCAGCCCCTGTGTTCAAGAAAATCGTATCCCAGTCGCTGCAATACATGGGGGTTCCCAAAACGGGAGCCAAAGCGAATAATAAATCAGATAGTGCTGCTGTGAAAACGGTGAATTTACCGACGGTGCCACAATTAACTGGTCAGGTGAAGAAGGATGCGCAAAACGCATTGCTCAAACAGGGGATTGCCTATGAAACGGTCGGCAAAGGCTCCAAAATTGTCCGTCAGTACCCGGAGGCAGGCGTTAAAATGAAGCCGGGACAACGTATTTATTTGCTGACCGAGGATAGTGCCAACATGACTATTCCCGACTTTACAGGCGTCTCGTTGCGTGACACGCTGCAAGTGTTGACGCTCATGAAGGTGGGCGTTCAGGTAACCGGTGAAGGGTATGTTGTCTCGCAAAAGGCGCAAATGGTAAGTGGCAAGCGGGTCGTTAGTGTGATACTCCAGCCAGCCAAAGAAACCGTAACCGGAGTAAAGCCGGAGGAAATACCCGACTCGACTACCGGCGTAGCAACTAACCAAACAGGCAGTACAGCAAAAACGAATACTGATGCAAAAACCGATACCACTGCGAGTGCAAGCTCAAACGGGGATACTTCCAAGGGTGGGGTCTCCGCTGTAGCCGATGAAAAAAGCGCGGCTGCGATTAAAGGCCAGGATAACTGATAGCTTGTTCTAACGTCTGTTTTTTTGAATATTCATGAGGTAAGACATGTCATGAGTATTTGGAGGAACGGAGGGGAGTGCGTTTGAAGAAATCTAACGTGACCATGCGGCGCAGGCTGGTATGGGGGCTGCTGGGATTGTTTGTACTGTTTACAGCCTTGTCAGTCCGGCTCGCCTATGTTCAATTGGGTAAAGGGGGCGAGCTCTCGGCCAAGGCTGAGGAATCGTGGCGCCGAAATATACCTTTTGCCGCCAAACGCGGCGAAATTTTGGATCGGCAAGGTACGGCGCTGACCTATAATGTCACTTCGCCGACAGTCATGGCGATACCGGTGCAGATCAAGGAGCCGGAAGAAGCGGCGCGCAGGCTGGCGCCCTTGCTAGATATGAGCGAGGATAAAGTGCTCAAACTGATTACCAAACGAACAGCAAGCCAAAAACTTCAGCCCGGCGGACGAAAAATTACGATGGAGAAAGCGCAGCAAATTCGTGATTTGAAGCTGCCGGGTATCGTTGTTGCTGAAGACAACAAACGCTATTATCCTTATGGTGATTTGGCAGCTCATATTCTCGGGTTTACGGGAATTGACAATCAGGGGTTGACGGGTGTAGAGAAAAAGAATAATAGCAAGCTTCGCGGTATTGACGGAAGCATTGCCTATCTATCCGATGCAGGCGGTCGTCTGATGCCCGGCTCTTCTGAGAAGTATGTTGAACCCAAGGATGGTCTGAACTTGCAACTGACCATTGATAAGTCTGTACAGTCTATCATGGAGCGGGAGCTTGACCAGGCCATGGTCAAATTCCAGGCTAATTCCGCGTTGGCCATCGCAATGAACCCCAAAAATGGGGAAATCTTGGGTATGGCTGGGCGACCAGGCTATGAGCCTGCGCTATACAAACAATATGCACCTGAAATTTACAATAGAAATCTGCCGATTTGGATGACATACGAGCCAGGCTCCACTTTTAAGATTATTACTTTGGCTGCTGCATTGGAGGAGAAGAAGGTCGATCTCAAAAACGATCGCTTTTTCGACCCGGGGTACATTGAAGTTGGCGGGGCCCGCCTGCGCTGTTGGAAAAAAGGCGGCCACGGTAGCCAGACTTTCCTTCAAGTCGTGGAAAATTCCTGTAATCCAGGCTTTGTGACGCTGGGTCAGCGTCTGGGCAAGGAATCGCTTTTCAAGTATATTCGCAATTTCGGGTTTGGCAGTAAAACGGGCATTGACATGATTGGTGAAGCAAATGGTATCTTATTTAAGTTACCCCAGGTAGGACCGGTAGAGCTGGCGACAACCGCTTTTGGCCAAGGGGTATCTGTGACTCCGATTCAGCAGGTGACGGCCGTGTCTGCTGCGATCAACGGCGGCAATCTGTATAAACCGCACATTACCAAAGGCTGGATTCGCCCAGAGACAGGGAAGGTGCTGGAAAAAGTAGAGCCTGAACTGGTGCGCAGAGTCATTTCAGAGGATACCTCCCGACAGGTGAGGGAAGCGCTGGAGAGCGTCGTAGCCAAAGGTACAGGCCGTCCCGCTTTTATTGAGGGTTACCGGGTGGGTGGCAAAACAGGTACAGCGCAAAAGGTGATCAACGGACGTTACTCTTCCTCGGAGCATATTGTATCCTTTATCGGTTTTGCCCCGGCGGATGATCCGCAAATTGTCGTCTATACCGCTGTGGATAACCCGAAGGGCATTCAATTCGGCGGGGTGGTCGCTGCGCCAATCGTGCAAAATATTTTGCGGGATTCGCTGCTTGCTCTGAAAATACCACCTCGCACCAATCAGATTGCCAAGGAATACAAGTACGGGGAAAACCGAATTGATACGGTGCCGGATTTGGTAGGTGCTACTGTGGCTGATTTATACGAAGATATGAATATGAACTTTATGCTCGTAAAATCCGGGTCAGGCAAGACGGTGGTCAGTCAGGCACCAAAGCCAGGCTCCCGGCTGGAGCGGGGATCAACAATCCGTATATATATGGGGGATTGATAGGTTCTTTTTATACCCATACTAAGATTAACGAGAGAGCAATGGAGGAATGAAAGATGCAGCTTCAACAATTGGCTTCACTGCTGGCCGCCTCCCGCATTGTGGGGGACGGTACAGTGGACTGCCGAGGAATCGGGGCGGACTCACGCCGGGTACAGCAGGGAGATTTATTTTTGTGTCTACCCGGTTTTACAGTTGACGGACACGATTATGCACAGCAGGCAGTTGCGTCCGGAGCGGCGGCTTTGGTTGTGGAACGGGAATTGAATGTACCTGTACCACAACTTATAGTCAAGGATGCCCGGTACGCAATGGCGGTTTTGGCTGATTATATGTTTGATTCACCGAGCCGCCGTATGCGCATGATTGGCATAACCGGAACCAATGGCAAAACAACTATAACTTATCTAATTGAAAAAATCTTGAACGATGCCGGAATGAACACTGGACTGATCGGAACGATTCAAATGCGTTACGGTGGTCAGTCCTACCCTATGTCCGGTACCACACCCGAGGCGGTAGAGCTGCAACGCTATCTTGGAAATATGGCGGAGCAAGGGGTCCAATGCTGTGCGATGGAGGTATCTTCACACGCACTGGAGCAAGGGCGCGTGAAAGGAACTGATTTTCGCACCGCTATTTTTACGAACCTGACGCAGGATCATCTGGACTACCATAACACGATGGAGGAGTACCGTGCGGCCAAAGGATTGTTGTTTTCTCGCTTGGGAAATGCCTTTTCGCGGGATGCGTCGGACAGTAAATATGCTGTTCTGAATGCGGATGACCCGGCCTCCTCCTATTTTCAGGCTATCACTGCGGCCCAAGTGATTACATACGGCGTGGAAAAGGAGTCGGATGTGCAGGCATCCCATATCGCTGTAGGTGCCAAGGGCACATCCTTCCATGTCTCTACTTTTAAAGGAGATACCGATATTGAGTTGCGCATGGTGGGCAAGTTCAATGTGTATAACGCTTTGGCAGCCGTTACAGCCGCTTTATTGGAAGGAGTGTCTCTGCCTGATATCAAGCACAGCTTGGAGTCCATAGCAGGCGTAGACGGACGGGTAGAGCCTGTAGACGCAGGTCAGCCATTTGCAGTTATCGTGGACTATGCCCATACACCGGATGGACTGGAGAATGTGCTCCGCACCGTTAAGGAGTTTGCAGTTGGTAAAGTATGGTGTGTATTCGGGTGCGGCGGGGATCGGGATCGTACGAAACGTCCTTTGATGGGAAAAATTGCTGCTCAATACAGTGATCATGCTTTTATTACCTCGGATAATCCGCGGACAGAGGACCCGGAAGCTATTTTGAAAGACATTGAGCAAGGGCTGATTGATGAAGGTATACCCGCAGAACGCTACGAGCTGATCGTAGATCGTAGAGCTGCTATTCATAAAGCTGTTGAAATGGCAAGCCCTGACGATGTAGTATTGATTGCGGGAAAAGGTCATGAGACCTACCAGTTGATCGGAAAAACGGTGCATGAATTCGATGACCGCATCGTAGCCAAAGAAGCGATAAGGGGTTTATCCAAGTGATGAAAAGAACAATCGGTCAAATCACCTCCATGAGCGGGGGAACGCTTCACATAGAGGCGGACGCCGAACGAATGGTTGAGGGCGTTTTTACAGATTCACGCAAGCCGCAGGCTCAGGGGCTGTTCGTTCCACTCGCGGGTGAACGGTTTGACGGACATGATTATGTGCAGCAGATCGTGAGTGGAGAAGGAGCGGCTGCTTTTTTATGGCAAAAGGATCACGGTACACCCCCGGCAGGGAATGCGATTGAAGTAGAGGATACCTTGGTGGCCCTCCAGCGTCTTGCGGCCGCATATTTGCGGGAGACGGGTGTACCTGTCGTAGGGATTACCGGAAGCAATGGCAAAACGACGACAAAAGACATCGTCAACGCTCTGTTGGGTACGACCTTTAAAGTACACAAAACCGAAGGGAATTATAACAACCACATCGGTCTGCCTTTAACGGTGCTATCCATGCCGCAGGATACGGACATCCTGATTTTGGAAATGGGAATGAGTGGACGCGGGGAGATCCGCCTGCTGACTGATATTGCCCAGCCTGATGTAGCGGTCATTACGAACATTGGCGAAGCGCATTTGCTCCAGCTCGGTTCACGTGCGGAAATTGCACGTGCAAAGCTGGAAATCGTCAGCGGTCTCAAACCCGGCGGCTTGCTGATTTACAATGGAGATGAACCGCTATTGCCGCAAGTGCTCGCGGAGCCCGAAACGGTTAAGCCTGACGGTTTGAAGCTGTTCACGTTCGGTATGTCTGCGGATAACGATGATTATCCAACTGGAATAACTACGGATGGAGAAGGCAGTTTGTTCACGACGGCCCAATCCGACAAGGATGCTTTCCGGCTTCCGTTGCTTGGTCAGCACAATGTTGTGAACGGTTTGGCAGCACTGGCGGTAGCGCGTCATTTTGGGGTGGATGCAGACCATGTGCGCGAAGGGCTGTCGGCTTTGAAGTTGACAGGCATGCGCATTGAGGTCGTGAGCTGCACCAATGGGCTTACCGTGCTGAACGATGCTTATAACGCCAGTCCGGCTTCAATGAAAGCTGCAATTCAGACGTTATCCGGTTACGAAACGAAGGGACGTAAAATCGCCGTGCTGGGTGATATGCTAGAGCTGGGTCCCGAGGAAAAGCAATTCCACGAGGAAATTGGGCTTTTTGCAGCGAAACATGACGTAGACGTGCTGTTCACCTACGGTGTGTTGGGCACGTCCATTGCGCATGGGGCGCAAGCGTCCATGCCGTCTGATGACGTACATGCTTATGAAGATAAGCAAAAGCTGATCCAAGACCTGCAAGCTTACCTCCGTGCCGATGATATCGTGCTGGTAAAGGCATCCCGAGGGATGCGACTGGAAGAAATTGTGGATGCGCTGAAAAACGGTCCACTACAGAACTGATGTAGACGAGAGGGAGACTCCCATGGATATTCAATTATTACTGCTGACGATCGTCGTATCGTTTATACTGGCGGTCATTGCCGCTCCAATACTCATTCCGCTGCTGCGGAGAATGAAATTCGGCCAGCAGGTCCGGGATGACGGGCCACAAAGCCATCTTAAAAAGACGGGTACGCCTACTATGGGTGGAATCGTTATTTTGGTGGCTTTTACGCTGACCTTTCTTAAGTTTTCGGCGATTAAAAATACGGATTTTTACGTCCTGCTGGTTGCTACGCTGGGTTTTGGGCTGATTGGCTTCCTGGACGACTATATCAAAATTGTATTCAAGCGTTCGCTTGGACTAACAGCTCGTCAAAAGCTTTTCGGGCAATTGTTGTTCAGTGGAATCATGTGCTGGCTTCTGATGAGTAACGATCACAGCACTGCCATTGGCATTCCGGGAACTTCCTGGTCGTTTGATTGGAGTGGCTGGTTCTATTATCCGTTCATCGTTATTATGATGCTGGCGATTAGCAACGCCGTCAACTTCACAGATGGGCTGGACGGGCTGCTGTCCGGTACCAGTGCGATTGCCTTCGGTGCTTATGCCATCGTAGCTATTCAAGCAACCTCGCTTCCGGCTGCGGTTTGCTCAGCGGCCATGATTGGTGCTGTACTTGGTTTTCTTGTATACAACGCACATCCGGCCAAGGTATTTATGGGCGATACAGGCTCGCTGGGAATCGGAGGCGCTATAGGTGCCATCGCTATCGTCACCAAAAGCGAAATTTTGTTCATTATTATTGGTGGTGTATTTGTAATTGAAATGCTGTCCGTAGTTTTGCAAGTAGCTTCCTTTAAAACACGTGGCAAACGTATTTTTAAAATGAGCCCGATTCATCATCACTTCGAGCTTTCCGGCTGGTCCGAATGGCGCGTAGTTATTACATTTTGGGCTGTAGGACTGCTGCTGGCAGGACTCGGACTTTATCTCAACAAGGGGTTGTAGACAAATGAATCATCCAGACACATACCGAGAGCAAGAGGTCGTTATTATAGGCCTGGCCAAAAGTGGCGTGCAAGTCGCCAAGGTACTGCACCAGGCCGGGGCCAAGCTGACAGTCAATGATAAAAAAGACAGGGAACAATGTCCCGAAGCTTCTGAATTAGAGGCTTTGGGAATTTCCGTTTTATGCGGCAGTCACCCGGAAGGGCTAATTCATCCGGGAGTGAAGCTGGTTGTCAAAAATCCGGGTATTCCTTATACGGCCTCGCCAGTGCAGAAAGCTGTCGAACTGGGGATTGAGGTCGTGACCGAGGTCGAGGTCGCCTATCATCTATGCAAAGCGCCGATGATCGGGATTACAGGCTCGAATGGGAAAACGACCACGACCACTTGGGTAGGTAAGCTGTTAGAGGCATCCGGCATGAAGCCGATCGTGGCTGGTAATATCGGCACGCCATTATGTGAGGCCGCTGTGGATGCCAGATCGGACGAGTGGATGGTGGTGGAGCTGAGCAGTTTTCAGTTAAAAGGGACAAAGGATTTCAAACCTGCTGTAGCCTGCTTGCTGAACGTGGCTGAAACCCATCTGGATTATCATGGTGACATGGAGGATTATGTTGCGTCCAAGGCGCGTCTGTTTGCCAATCAAACGGCGGCTGATACTGCGGTATTGAACTGGGATGATCCCATTTGTCGGGAGCTTGTGCCCTATATCAAAGCGAAGCTGCTCCCGTTCTCAATGACGGAACGTTTGCAGGAAGGGTTGTTCGCTGACCCGCCATACATACCGGATGTGACGGATGACATCGAACGCAGCATCGTATATCGCGATGCGAGTGGTGTGGTGCATCCGATTATAGGCGTTGCCGAGATTGGTCTTCCGGGCCGCTTTAATGTGGAAAATGCCCTCGCTGCTTGCGCGATTGCTATTGCTGCAGGAGCGGAGCCGTCTGAATTGGCGGAACCGCTAAGCGCTTTTCGTGGAGTGGAGCATCGGCTCGAATATGTTGGAGAACATGCCGGGGCAGCTTATTACAACAATTCTAAAGCAACCAATTCCAAAGCGACGATGATGGCGCTGTCTTCCTTCAAGCAACCTATTGTATTGATTGCCGGAGGATTGGACCGGGGTTCGGATTATGCAGAGCTCGTACCGTCCTTGCAGGAGGGTGTAAAGGCTGTTGTGCTGCTGGGCGAGACTCGGCATAAGCTGGCAGACCGGGCACGTCAGGCTGGAATAGAGCGTATCGAGGTCGTCGATAATGGGGAGGACGCCGCCGCTACGCTCGTGGAGGCTGTGAACAAGGCTGCTAAACTTGCTGAGCCGGGAGATGTTGTATTGCTCTCACCCGCGTGCGCAAGTTGGGATATGTTCCGGTCCTATGAAGAGCGTGGACGTATTTTTAAAGAGGCGGCGCATAAATTGTAAGTAGGGGGGTTGGATAAGCCCCTACTTTTATGCAAGGGGTGGCCTCCTGATGAAGCAATCTCGTCCAGCGCCGGATATATGGCTTTTCGTCTGTATTTTGAGCTTGTTAGCCATCGGCATGGTTATGGTATACAGTGCGGGCGCCGTCCTCGCTTTTCACGAGTACGGGGACTCCTACTATTTTGTGAAGCGGCAATTGCTGTTCGCCGGGCTAGGTCTTGTAGCGATGTACTTTACTGCCCGAACGGACTATCGGATCTGGCAGAAGTATGCCAAGGTCGTACTGCTGATCTGTCTCGCTCTGCTGGTTGCCGTACTCATTCCCGGTATTGGTGTAGTCAGAGGCGGTGCACGAAGCTGGCTCGGTATCAGTTCTTTTGGCATTCAGCCATCCGAGTTTATGAAGCTGGGCATGATTCTTTTTCTCGCCCGCTGGCTCAGCCGCCCGGATTATGATATTAATTCCTTTATTAACGGCCTGCTGCCCCCGCTTGGACTCATGGGACTGGCCTTTGGCCTGATTATGCTCCAGCCCGATTTGGGTACAGGCACGGTGATGATGGGGGCGTCCATGCTGATCGTATTTACGGCAGGCGCACGTATGAAGCATTTGGGACTGCTGGCATTAACGGGAGCGGCCGGATTTGCGGCACTGATTGCGGCTGCGCCTTATCGGCTCCAGCGGATCACTGCGTTTCTGGACCCATGGTCCGATCCGCTTGGTGCAGGCTATCAGATTATTCAATCGCTGTACGCCATTGGACCTGGTGGGCTGGCAGGCTTGGGGCTTGGCATGAGCCGCCAGAAATACAGCTATGTTCCCGAGCCGCAGACGGACTTTATTTTTTCGATTTTGGCGGAGGAGCTTGGCTTTATCGGTGGAATGACGGTGCTGGCGCTCTTTCTGGTTCTCGTGTGGAGAGGAATGCGCGTCGCTATTACCATTCCGGATACTTACGGCAGTTTGCTCGCTGTGGGCATTGTAGGAATGGTTGCCATACAGGTGGTCATTAACATAGGTGTCGTAATCGGCTTAATGCCGGTGACAGGAATAACACTGCCCTTAATCAGCTACGGAGGCTCTTCTCTAACGTTGATGCTAACAGCGCTGGGCATTTTACTGAATTTATCACGTTATGCGAGGTGAACGTTTATGCGCGTCGTGTTGAGCGGCGGCGGTACCGGAGGACACATTTATCCGGCGCTCGCCGTAGCCAGACAGTGCGAAGAGATTGATCCGGACGCTGAATTTTTATACATTGGCGGTCAGCGGGGACTGGAAAGTAAGCTGGTTCCTCAGGAAAAAATTCCATTCGAGGCTATTGATATTACAGGATTCCGTCGCAGCCTGTCTGTGGAAAATATAAAAACGATTATGCGCTTCTTCAAAGGGGTCCGCAGATCCAAAGCATTATTGAAAAAATTCAAGCCGGATATCGTGATCGGCACGGGGGGTTATGTATGTGGCCCTGTCGTCTATGCAGCTTCCAAGTTGGGGATACCCAGCATTATTCATGAGCAAAACGCAATTCCGGGCCTGACCAATGCGTTTCTGAGCCGTTACGTGGATACGGTGGCTGTCAGCTTTGAGGGCTCGGAAGGAGCTTTCCCCAAAGCCAAAAATGTACTGTACACCGGGAATCCGCGCGCTACAACGGTTCGTCAGGCTAACCGGGACCGGGGCTTTGCTACCATCGGGGTTCCAATGAACAGCTCGGTCGTGCTTGTGGTCGGTGGCAGCAGGGGAGCAAAGGCCATCAATGATGCCATGATTGCAATGGCTCCGCAACTTTCGCAACTGAAAGACGTCCATTTTGTATATGTGACTGGTGAATCTTACTATGAGCAGACGTTGGACAGCATACGGGATCAAATCGGCTCACTACCCAATCATCTGCATGTGCTTCCCTATATTCACAATATGCCGGAGGTGCTGGCTTGTACCTCTTTAATCGTTAATCGCGCCGGCGCATCCTTTTTGGCTGAAATCACATCATTGGGTATTCCATCCATTTTGATTCCATCTCCCAATGTGACGAACAACCATCAGGAGGCCAATGCCCGTACACTTGAAAAAGCAGGGGCTTCGGTCATGATTGTGGAGAAGGACCTGAACGGTTCGTCCTTGTTTCAATCCATTGCGGGGATCATGGAGGATGAGGCATTGCGCAGCCGAATGGCTGAATCAGCGTCTGCGCTTGGCAAGCCTGATTCAGCTGATATTTTAGTAAAAGAAATGGAGCGTCTTGCCCGTAAAAGTTAGACCGCAGCGCAGACTGGGCGATTGTCACACACCGGATGGTATTGACATAAGATACCCTATACATTGTGACCATCACTCAGGCTGCCGGTTGTCAGGTGAGAGCCATACAACCATGCGGGGCAAGCAACAAGGAGGTTTCAGTACAAATGCAGCAATGGATGCCATTATTAGCGGAGCATGATATCGGAAAAGTGCTGGAGCATGAGCCGCTTTCCAAATATACGACGTGGAAGATTGGGGGTCCGGCGGATGCACTTGTCATCCCGAATACCAAGGAGCAGCTAGCAACTTTACTGCGGCTGGCTGGCGAGCATGGAATCCCGTGGATGCAGTTGGGACGGGGCTCGAACATGCTCGTTTCCGATAAAGGAATCCGGGGTCTCGTGATCAAGCTGGGACCGGGATTTGATTATGTCCGTTTTGAAGATGAACGGATCGTCGCCGGTGGAGGCGTGTCACTAGTCAAACTGTGTGTCATGGCCAGCAAGCAGGGGCTATCCGGCCTCGAATTTGCGGGAGGTATCCCGGGATCGGTTGGCGGGGCTGTCTACATGAATGCCGGTGCCCATGGGTCTGATGTGTCACAAATATTCCAGTCCGCTGAGATTGTGCTGGATACAGGGGAATTGGCTGTGTATGATGCCGAACAAATGCATTTCAGCTATCGCCACTCCGTGCTGCACGAGCAGCGTGGAATGGTGACAGAAGCGGTGTTTCGGATGAAACAGGGCGACCGAGAGGAAATTTCGGCGGCGCTTGCGGCCTTCAAAGATCGTCGCAGGCAGACTCAGCCGTTACAGCTGGCCTGTGCGGGAAGCGTATTTCGCAATCCGCCAGGAGACTATGCGGCCCGTCTTATTGAAGATGCAGGTCTCAAGGGCTTAAAGGCTGGAGGCGCTGAAGTTTCCGTACAGCATGCCAATTTCATTGTAAATACCGGTCAAGCGACAGCAGAGGACGTGCTTACCCTAATGAAGCATATTCAAAGTACAATATCATCTCAAACCGGCATCAAGCTAGTTCCGGAGGTTTTCGTAGTGGGTGAGCGGTAAACTCGGAGGTGATACATTGGACAAATTGGTGATTGAGGGAGGCCGTCCCTTGTCAGGCACCATACGTATCCATGGGGCAAAAAATGCGGCACTGCCTATTCTTGCGGCAAGCTTGCTTGCACAAGGTAAGGTAGAAATTCGGAATGTGCCCCATTTATTAGACATTAAGGTCATGCTGCACATCCTTGAGAGACTTGGCTGTACATGCCGACATGAAGAGGAAACGGTATACGTGGATACGTCGTCCGTCCGAACGTTCCAGATTCCGGAAGATTTGATGAAGCAAATGCGCTCGTCTATCTTTCTCATGGGACCGCTGCTCGCCAGATATGGAGAAGTTTCCATTTACCAACCGGGAGGCTGCGCCATAGGCGAGCGCAAAATTGATCTTCACCTGGAGGGCCTTAAGGCCCTTGGAGCGGAGATCGTGGAAAAAGAAGAACAAATTACATTTCGGGCCCGCAAGCTGACTGGAACGGATATCCATCTGGATTTCCCGAGCGTGGGGGCTACAGAAAACATTATGATGGCCGCTGCGTTGGCCGAAGGCCAGACAACGATTACCAACGCAGCGAGGGAACCTGAGATTCAGGATCTTCAAAACTTCCTGAATGCGATGGGAGCTCGTATTATCGGAGCGGGGACGGATACGATTACGATTACGGGAGTCAACTCCTTGAATCCGTGTACGTATGAGGTTATTCCCGACCGTATTGTGGCCGGGACCGTTATGATCGCGGCTGCGGCCACGCGTGGCAGTGTGTCGTTGACGCACTGTAATCCCTCCCATTTGTCCGCTCTGATTCACGTCCTCAGGCGGGCTGGTGTTCAAATCGGCATCTTGAATGATATAATGACCGTAAGCTGCATGAGCCGCCCCAAAGCGGTGGAAAGGATTGTTACCTCCCCTTACCCGTCTTTTCCGACGGACTTGCAGTCACAAGTCATGGTTCTGCTTTCTCTGGCAGATGGCTTTAGTGTGATGAAAGAGACGGTCTTCGAAAGTCGATTCAAACATGTGGATGAATTGAATGTGATGGGTGCCGATATTACGGTTGATGCGAATGCCGCCTTTATACGGGGAGTTCCCCGTCTGTACGGGGCCACGGTAGAGGCTACCGATCTACGCGCGGGGGCTGCGCTGGTTATAGCGGGCCTGGCAGCTCAAGGCCTTACCATTGTCGAGCAGGTACACCATATTGACAGAGGGTATGACCGGATTGAGCGTCTTTTCCAGGGACTGGGTGCACGAATGAGCCGTCAGTCTCCGGTGCCGGAGCAACTGGATTTCGTAAATTAATGCCTGTAATGTCCCTCCGTTAGCGGAGGGACCAAAGGCTTTTGTGGAGAGAAGCTATGCCAAACGCTCAAATACCTGTTCTTAAACAGAACAGAATGAAAAAAAGAACAAGTCGGAAGATTGCCATCCTGCTCATTTTGTTGTTTATCGTACTGCTTGCTGTTCTCTTTTTCCGTTCCTCGTTAAGCCGGGTTTCTGAAATCCGTTTTGATGGTAATGTATTTTCGACTCGGGAACAGTTGCTTAATCGAAGTGGTCTGGCTATCGGGGATCAGTATTTCGGAGTCAGTTCTTCAGGCATTTCCAATAAGCTGCGAGAGATTCAGTCGATTCAACAAGTAACAGTGGACAAGCAGTTTCCAGGAGTTATTGCTGTTCATATTAAAGAGTATGCTACGGTTGCTTACGAGTTGCAGAGTGATGGAAGCCTTCGCGCCATTCTTGCAAACGGGACAAGCGTTGGCGTGGGCAGCAGCGGAATTGCAGTTGAGAAGCCCATTTTGACTAAATGGAAATCGGATGATTCCTACAAAGCAAAGCTGTGTGATGCGTTATCTCGGATTCCGGGGGAATGGACAGCCGATATTTCGGAAATCATTCCTGCGCCGATCCCTTCTTTTCCAGACCGCATAAAAATGTATACGCGCTCTCAATTTGAGGTTATTACGACGGTTTCTCTTCTGAGCTCTAAAATCAGTTATTTGAATCAGGTGCTGGAAACAGAAGAGCCTGGTTTGATCACAATGTTGGAGGCAGATTCCTACGTTCCGTTCAAACAGGATACGAGCGAAGAGCCCCAAGAAAAAGATACTACTCAGTGATGTGAAAAAATGCTAGAATTGATTTTATGGGTAATAGACTTGCCTCCTTCTTTTTTCTTCGAATTTTTATGTGACTGCAACCATAAATTGGCTTCTAAAAAATTTGTAGAAAAAAGAGGGAAAGCATGGAGTATGTTGAATATGTACAGAGTGTGTTCAAAGAACGAAATTCATTTTGGAGTCAGGAGGTGCCACAGACTTGAGCAACAATGACATCATTGTTAGTTTGGACATCGGTACATCCAAAGTTCGGGCTATTATTGGGGAAATGAACAATGGAACCTTTAATATTATTGGAGTTGGATCTGCCGACTCGGAAGGGATTCGCAAAGGTGCAATTGTAGACATCGATCAAACCGTGCAATCAATCCGTAACGCCGTGGATCACGCAGAGCGCATGGTTGGTATTCAAATAACGGAAGTGTACGTGGGAATTTCAGGTAACCATATTGGCCTGCAAAATAGTCATGGTGTAGTAGCCGTGTCCAACGAGGACCGTGAAATCGGTGAGGAGGACATTGAGCGTGTGCTCAAGGCAGCTGAAGTTATTGCAGTACCACCAGAGAGAGAAATTATTGACGTGGTAGCCAAGCAGTATGTCGTGGATGGCCTTGAAGGTATTCAAGACCCTCGAGGTATGATCGGAGTTCGTTTGGAAGTAGAAGCTACGATTGTTACGGGAGGCAAGACGCCGATACATAATCTGTTGCGCTGCGTTGAGAAAGGCGGCTTGAGGATCAAAGATTTAGTGCTGCTGCCTCTGGGTGCCGGACAATTGTCACTTTCGAAGGATGAGAAGGTGATGGGTTCGGTGCTGGTGGATATTGGTGCAGGCTCTACAAATGTTGCTATTTTCCAGGAAGGAACGATTGTTGCTACATCTACACTTCCCATCGGTGGAGAATTTGTAACCAATGACATTGCCTACGGACTGAGAACCCTTACCGATCAAGCCGAAAAAGTAAAGCTTAAATACGGCTGCGCATGGTATGATGATGCGGCAGCCGATGTGGTCTTTAAAGTGACCCGTATCGGCAGTAATGTCGATAAGGAATTCAATCAGCAGGACTTGGCTGCCATTATTGAGCCGAGGGTGCAGGAAATTTTTCAACTCATTCAGGCGGAAGTTAAGCGCTTGGGTTACACAGAGCTTCCGGGGGGTTATATACTTACCGGAGGCACCGTCTCCATGCCTGGTGTACTTCAGGTGGCACAAAGCGAACTGGCCGCTTCTGTAAGGATCGCCGTACCGGACTTTATCGGTGTAAGGGATCCGGGCTACACAAGCGGAGTCGGCATCTTGCATAATGCCATTCGCTACTATCGCGGAAGATCGACCAGCGTTAGCAGCAGTAGCGGTGGAAGTTCCAAGAAGCCGACCAACCGAACCAAGAGTAGTCCCGCTGCGGAAGGCGAGCAAAAGCAGGGGTTGATTGAACGCTTAAAAAACATGTTCAGTGAGTTTATATAACGTTCATTGCTAATTATGCCAATCATGGACGGGCCATCCATGCACATTGAGGGGGAGATGGAATAGTATGTTGGAATTTGATTTTGAAATGGAGAGCTTGGCTCAAATTAAAGTGATCGGCGTCGGAGGCGGCGGCAGCAATGCGGTTAACCGAATGATCGAAAATGGTGTTCAGGGTGTGGAGTTTATCACCGTCAACACAGATGCTCAGGCGCTTCATTTAGCGAAGTCTGAGCATAAGCTTCAAATTGGTGATAAGCTGACTCGTGGTTTGGGTGCCGGAGCTAATCCCGATGTGGGTAAAAAAGCGGCTGAGGAGTCGCGTGAACTCATTATGAACACACTCAAAGGTGCGGATATGGTATTCGTGACGGCGGGAATGGGTGGCGGTACAGGTACTGGAGCAGCTCCTGTCATTGCTGAAATTGCCAAGGAATGCGGCGCGCTGACTGTAGGCGTTGTAACACGACCATTCACATTTGAAGGGCGTAAGCGCTCCAATCAAGCCGAGCTGGGCATTGAGGGATTAAAAGAAAAGGTAGACACCTTGATCGTAATCCCGAATGATCGACTGCTTGAAATTGTGGACAAAAAGACCCCAATGCTGGAAGCATTCCGCGAAGCTGACAATGTTCTTCGTCAGGCGGTACAAGGTATTTCTGATTTGATCGCTGTACCGGGTCTGATCAACCTTGACTTTGCTGACGTAAAAACGATCATGACGGAGCGTGGCTCAGCCTTGATGGGAATTGGCGAAGCAACTGGCGAGAATCGGGCGGCTGAAGCAGCACGCAAGGCTATCATGAGTCCGTTGTTGGAAACATCGATTGAAGGCGCACGGGGTGTGATTATGAACATCACTGGCGGTAACAATCTGTCTTTGTACGAAGTGAATGAAGCGGCTGAAATTGTAACGTCGGCTTCCGATCCGGAGGTCAACATGATTTTCGGTGCTATCATTGACGAAGAATTGAAAGAAGAGATCAAGGTTACCGTCATTGCCACTGGCTTTGAAGGTAAACCAAGCCAACCGGCACCGGGGCGTAAACCGGCAGCCAACCCGGCGGCTCCTGAATCGGCGGAAAAGGGTTCTCCTAATTTGCGTCCGTTCGGCAACACTCAGAGCAGTGATCAACTCGATATTCCGACATTTTTACGTAACCGTTCACGCAATAATAACAACGATAACTAGATTGAAATCAGATAGCCCGTATTCTCCTTGGAGATACGGGCTTCTTTCTGTTTTCTGCATCTTGTGTTCGATTCGTTAGCCGATTCAAATGTAAGAACTCCATTTTTACCATTTCCCGTGCTTCTCCCCTTTCCGACAAAATTAGTCGGTCACCGTCCCCATCGTTAGACAGACTTTGAACAGCATGACTACTATACTTAAGCCTATCCTGCAAACGCTGGGCGGGTGAATCTTTGGTTGTTTATATCGACTTAATTTTTTTGGCCAATTTGTTCATTGATGCTGTACTGCTGATGGCTACCGCCTGGATGAGAAAAATTCGTCTGGTGTGGTGGCGGCTGCTTGCTTCGGCTGTCATCGGTGCGATGTACGTGGTCATGATGTTTGTGCCGGAACTGTCCTTTTTATTTACGTTCCTGATTAAGCTGGCATTATCGGTCATTATGCTGTTGGTGGCTTTTGGATTTGGCAGCATGCAAAAGTACCTTCGTACAATGGGTGCTTTTTATATGATCAATTTTGTAGCAGCGGGAGGAATTCTGGGGATACATTATTTACTCCAGAGTACGGGGGAATTATTTAATGGCATCTGGTACACGGCTTCAGGTGGAATGTCCTTTGAGCTGAAAATTGCATTCTGGTTTATTTTATGCACGTTTGGCGGAGTGATGCTTTTCTTTCGTATTGTGCAATCTTCAAAGCAGCGTACGGAAAGGATGAGCGGATTTCTGGGTGAGGTGCAGGTATGGATCGGGCAGGATCATATTGAGTGTACAGGCTTGTTGGATACGGGGAACCAGCTTCATGATCCTTTGACACGGACACCCGTGATGGTCATGGAGGCTGCCTTGTGGGAGGCATATTTACCCTCTTCCTGGCTCCAAAAGCTATCTGAGGGAAATGCGGATCAGCTGGTGATGGAGTTGGGAGACGAATCGTTCAACTGGCAGGATCGAGTTCGCCTCGTACCCTATCGTGGCATTAACCGTAACCACTCCTTTATGCTCGCACTCAAACCGGATCGCGTAGAGGTGGTGATGAATGGAGCTCGCTATGTGCATTATCGGGTGCTGATCGGCTTGGATGGGGGTACGTTGTCAGCAGAGGGAAAATACCGCGCGATTATTCATCCGGACGTGACGGCACACGCGGAGGGGGCTGCTGAGCTGGACCAGAAGCAGGAAGCACGCTTTGAAACGCAGGACGATGGTCGTGGGCACACGATCAGGTCTGAAGGCAATCAGGCTATGGCTGTAACGAATGAAGGGATGCAGCGAGATTTTGCACCATTTTCAGAAGGGGGAGAATGACATGCGGGAACAGATGAAATTCAAGATGAAAATCAGGTTGACTTTACAGTTGCAATATTATCGTATTTTATTTTTATTTGGGTTGAAAAGTGAAGAGATTTATTATATTGGCGGCAGCGAGGCGCTCCCCCCGCCGCTGACGAGGGATGAGGAAGAGTATTTGCTTGGAAAACTCTCTTCCGGAGATGCAGCAGTACGGTCCATGTTGATTGAACGGAATTTGCGGCTGGTGGTATACATTGCGCGTAAGTTTGAGAACACAGGAATCAACATTGAGGATCTCGTATCCATAGGGGCGATCGGACTTATCAAGGCAGTTAACACCTTTGATCCCGAGAAAAAAATCAAGCTCGCTACCTATGCTTCTCGATGCATTGAAAATGAAATTTTAATGTATTTGCGCCGAAATAGTAAAACGAGAACGGAAGTTTCTTTTGACGAGCCTTTGAATATTGATTGGGACGGGAACGAGTTGCTGCTTTCCGACGTGATGGGAACGGAAAATGATACCATTTACCGCAATATCGAGGAACAAGTTGACCGCAAATTGTTGCATAAGGCGCTGGATAAGCTGACGGATCGGGAACGACTGATTATGGAGCTGCGTTTTGGCTTACAGGACGGGGAAGAGAAGACCCAGAAGGATGTTGCTGACCTGTTGGGTATCTCACAATCCTATATTTCGCGTCTGGAAAAACGTATTATAAAGCGCTTACGGAAAGAATTCAACAAAATGGTATGACGTTTGGGGATATTCGGAAGCGATGGAAACGGCGAATAAAAAAACACCCTCAGGAGATAATGTACATTAATGTTGCTCCTTGGGAGGTAAGACACGATGACCCGAAACAAAGTGGAAATTTGCGGTGTGGATACCGCCAAACTGCCAGTGCTAACCAATGTGGAAATGCGCGAGCTGTTCACATCACTTCAGCAAAATAATGAACGATCAGCCAGAGAAAAATTGGTTAACGGCAATCTACGGCTCGTCCTAAGTGTGATTCAGCGCTTTAACAATCGGGGAGAGTTTGTTGACGATTTGTTTCAGGTAGGATGCATCGGCCTGATGAAGGCGATTGATAATTTTGATCTTTCGCAAAACGTAAAGTTTTCCACTTATGCGGTTCCGATGATTATCGGTGAAATACGCCGGTATTTGCGGGACAACAATCCGATCCGTGTATCCCGTTCGCTGCGAGATATTGCATATAAGGCGCTTCAGGTGCGGGATAGTTTGACAAATCTGAATTCGCGGGAACCGACGATTTTTGAAATTTCTGAGGCGCTGAACGTGCCTAAGGAAGATGTTGTGTTCGCATTAGATGCGATTCAGGACCCGGTTTCGCTGTTCGAGCCGATATATCACGACGGGGGCGACCCAATCTATGTGATGGATCAGATCAGTGATGACAGAAATAAGGACGTCTCATGGATTGAGGAAATCGCTCTGCGGGAAGCGATGCATCGCCTGGGCCAGCGTGAAAAGATGATATTGTCCATGCGTTTTTATGAAGGAAAGACGCAGATGGAGGTTGCCGACGAAATCGGTATCTCTCAAGCCCAGGTTTCAAGATTAGAGAAGTCGGCCATACAGCAAATGCAAAAGCATGTGAAGTCGTAGTTCTTAAGGGAAGAGAAGCTTGGAAGGCATACCGATAAAAACGATCCTGCGTGGATCGTTTTTGCGTTTACAGGACATTTTTTGGGTTCTCCCTCTCATATAGTGAAATAAAGGATGTGATACGTGTGAGTGCACCGGAAACGTCGGTAAGGGCCATGAAAATTTCCGAGTTTCAAACAAAGGATGTCATTAACATTGTAGATGGGCGACGATTGGGACAAATCAGTGATTTGGAGATTGATGTACGACAGGGCAAAATCGAGGCCATTGTTGTCCCTGGCAGCAGCCGTTTTATGGGCTGGTTTGGAGGGGGAAGCGAACTGGTCATTCCCTGGCGCGACATTGTGAAAATTGGCTCGGATGTGGTGCTTGTACGATTGGAGGGACTGCATGAGCCGCAGGGTGATGGTGAGGAAAAATTATATATCGAACGTCAGGAACGAAATGATCGACGGGGATTTTGAGCGGTGATTTCGAGCAGTAGGGATATGTGCATTTGAGAGACTATGTGAAGACACGGCGGCGGCTTTTTGGTACACTGGGCAGTAGAGGTGAGAACGAATGGAACCGTTTGTAGTAAATACCGGGGCAACGGGTGTCGCGTCAACGACAGATGGCACGCATCCTTTGCCGGAGTTGTTATATATTCAATCCTGGGAGAAACAGGTTCGCGGATTGACAGCAGGTTTTACCGGACGCCATGGCGGTGTCAGTGAAGTGCCTTACGAAAGTCTGAATTGTGCGTTTCATGTAGGGGATGACCCGGAGAAAGTTATTCGCAATCGGCAGCTTATTGCAGAGCAGCTCGGATTTGTGCCTGAAGCCTGGACCTGTGGAGAGCAGGTACACGGTAATCACGTTGCTGTTGTAAAGGCTGCTGACCGCGGGCGCGGCTTTGTGGATCGTGCATCTGCTTTTCAGGATACAGACGGACTGTTAACCGATGTACCGGGCATTTTGCTGACATCCTTTTATGCGGATTGCGTGCCGTTATATTTTTGTGATCCGGTACGGCGTGTGATTGGGCTGGCGCATGCGGGCTGGAAAGGAACAGTTGCCGAGATCGCGCTGAAAATGGTGCAAATGATGCAGACCGAATATGGATCGCAGCCGTTCGATTTGCTTGCAGCCATTGGTCCTTCCATTGGTTCTGAGTCATACGAGGTGGATGAGCATGTGATGAGCCAAATTCGGGTTTTGGAGCATGATTGCCCGGGTAATGATAAATGGGAAGGCACTGTCTATTTCCCGTTAGGTGGCGGAAAAACGCTGCTTGACTTGAAACAATGCAATCGACACATTATGATGAAAGCAGGAATATTGCCGAGCCATATCGAATGTACTACCTTATGCACGAGTAGCCGCAGCGATTTGTTTTTTTCGTATCGCAAGGAAGGCGGCGTCACAGGGAGAATGGCGAGCTGGATTGGTCTGGAAGAGAGGTGAGTCCTCCCGTGTCTTTGGAGGAACGAATTAAAGAAGTGAACGCTCGTGTGGAAGCGGCATGTGCCCGCAGCGGACGTTCGCGTGAAGAAATAAATGTGATTGCTGTCACGAAATATGTTTCGGCAGCGGCGATGGCATCTGTATTGGACAGTGGCTTGGAGCATGTTGGCGAAAATCGCTGGCAGGATGCTGCGGATAAATGGAGCAAGCTGGGTGACAGGGGAACATGGCATTTTATCGGTCATCTGCAAACCAATAAGGTTAAAGATGTTATTGGAAAATTTGGATTTATACATTCGCTTGACCGGTTGTCGCTGGCTCAGGAATTGGACAAGAAGGCGGCTACTCTTGGACTAAGGATCAAAGCCTTTGTGCAAGTTAACATTTCAGGGGAAACTTCGAAATATGGTCTTTCTTCCGAGGCGGTGGTACCTTTTCTGAAACAAATTCGCGATCTGGAGCATGTAGACGTGATCGGCTTGATGACGATGGCTCCCCATGAGGAAGACCCGGAGAATACCCGGCCTGTATTTCGGAGGCTACGTGAATTACGTGATGCGTTAAATGGACAAGCTTTAACGAGAGAACCTATTGTTCACCTGTCGATGGGCATGTCTAATGATTTTGAGGTGGCGGTTGAAGAAGGAGCGACCTGGTTACGGCTTGGTTCTGTACTGGTCGGACGAGAGGAGGATTTCCATTGGGCGTAATGAATAAGTTCATGAACTTCCTGGGACTTCAGGAAGAAGAGGAAGTTGTAGAGCGAGAGGTTATGAATACGCCGGAAGATCAAGAAATTGAAACCCCAAGCTTTGATAAACGTAAGAACCAGAAGGGCAATAATATTGTCAGCATCCATTCACAGAAAAATGTGAAAGTTGTCCTGTATGAGCCGCGTTCTTATGATGAAGCACAGGAAATTGCCGACCACATTCGTTCCCATCGTACCGTCGTGGTCAATCTGCAACGAATCCGCAAGGATCAGGCGCTGCGCATCATTGATTTTTTAAGTGGTACTGTATATGCATTGGGCGGGGGTATTTCCAAGGTAGGCAACAATATTTTCCTGTGTACACCGGATACGGTTGAAATTCAAGGCTCCATTACGGAAATACTAGCTGACACTGAACAAGAACTTAACAGAATGAGGTGAGCTTTTCTTGATCGAGGTAATCGGTTGGCTATTTCAGATTTATTCTTACATGATCATTGCATATGTCCTGATGTCATGGCTTCCTAATGCAAGAGAGAGTGTGATCGGTGATTTACTTGCCAAGTTTGTGGAGCCGTATTTGTCTCCTTTTCGCAGATTTATACCGCCAATCTTCGGGATGATTGATATTTCACCCATCGTTGCGCTGATTGCTCTGCGTTTTGCGTCGTATGGTTTGATGTCTTTAATTAGCAATTTCGTCTAGGAGGACTTATGCGAACTGAGATTTATGAGCATTTTCACCCGGATGAACGGGATTATGTAGATCGCGCTTCCGAATGGATCAGTCATGCGGGGGCTTACCATGAGCAGAAGCTGACTGATTTTTTGGACCCGCGTCAACTGTACATATTGGAGACGCTTGCTTCGAAGGAAAACAAGGTCACGATTAGGGTAGATGGCGGTTATGAGGTATCGGAACGAAAGCGGGCGCTAATAGCGCCCGATTATTCGTATGTGGACGGAGAGAATATGGGAATTCAGGTTCTTTCCGTCACGTCCGATGATCATAAAATTAACACGTTGGAGCACGGGGATTATCTGGGTGCAATATTAGGACTTGGAATCAAGCGTGGAAAAATAGGGGATATTCATGTGCTGGACGACGGGTGCCATGTATTGGTGGCTTCTGAGATCAGCGATTTTATTACGATGCATTTACAGCAGGTTCATCGTGTTCATGTGTGGACCGAACTGTTGCCTCCAGAAAATCTGCGGACGAAGGACGTTACATTGGAGCCGCTGGACCTGACGGTGGCTTCTTTGCGTCTGGATGGCATTGCCGGTGATGTGTACAAGCTCAGCCGGAGCAAGATTTTAACTCCGATCCGCGCCGGACGTTGCCGGGTGAATTGGAAGGTGGAGGAGAATCCATCCACTTTACTCAAGGCAGGGGACGTTATTTCCATGCAGGGATTTGGGCGTTTCAAAGTGCTGGAAACAGATGGAATGACAAAAAAGGGAAGATTCCGTGTCAAAATTGGCAAGTTTATATAGCTGAAGGCAGGAATCACGAGCTTTCTGTCGAAAGAATTAAGCTATAGCGAAGAACTGGAACGATTTTGCTCTGTACAGTATTCACAAAACGGGGTATGATGACCGATAGATGATAGTGAGCGTCGTGACGCGGAAAATGTTTTTTTGTCAATCTTATAGGAGGTGGACGGCATGCCATTAACGCCATTGGATATACATAACAAGGAATTTGCCCGCCGGCTTCGCGGTTATGACGAAGATCAGGTCAATGAATTTTTGGATCAGGTGATCAAGGATTACGAGGGCGTTATCCGTGAAAATAAAGAACTGAGTACACAGCTGTTGAATGTTCAGGAAAAGCTCGATCATTTTTCGACCATAGAGGATACGCTGAGCAAGACGATTATCGTGGCGCAAGAAGCGGCTGATGAAGTCCGTAACAACGCCAAGAAAGAATCGCAGCTCATCGTGAAGGAAGCGGAAAAAAATGCGGACCGTATTGTGAATGAAGCGTTGTCCAAATCCCGCAAAATTGCGTTGGAGGTCGAGGAACTGAAGAAGCAGGCTTCGATTTACCGGGCACGTTTTCGTACATTGGTGGAGGCGCAGCTTGACTTGTTAAGTCAGGACGGATGGGAAGCGCTTGAAAATCGTGAACGCGAAGTGCTGGAGCGCGAGCGTGAAATGAAAGAGATTTATTAATCGTCATCCCGAACGCGATTTCTGGGCCTTGTCAGGGTTGACTTTTATCTCCAAAGAGGCTATAACTGTAAATACTATACTGAATATCACATTACCCATTGAGGACATTGTGTTGTTATTCAGGGCAGCGAGCTGCTGATTTAATATCCCGATGAATTTAACATTTGGAATTCGTTGATGGGAACGAGTACGTCATGATTTTGTTCCTCAGAGAGTTGGCCTTTTTTCGGTGCAAGCCAACGTTCAGAACATGACAGAAGATCCTCCCTGAGAAGTGAGCTGAAGCGCTTGGATTTTATCCGGTGTGTGTAAGCATTCACCGTTCGCCATACGTTATAATGGCGCCCTGCTGTAGTTGAGTAGGGCTCGGAGAGCCGTAACGGGACCAGTCTTTTTGAGATGGTCTGTTTACGGAATCAGGGTGGTAACGCGAGCACAGTCTCGTCCCTTACAGGGACGGGGCTTTTTTGTTGCTTTTTTTCAGAGAATGCTACACCAACCAATGATGATCAGAGAGGGAGTATGACATTATGAACAGAGTAGATGTCAAAGAAAAGGCACGGTCCCGCGACCTGCGCATCCTGAGCAAATGGAAGCAGGAGGACACGTTCCGCAAAACGATCACGCATCGTGAGGGTAAGCCAAACTTTGTATTTTATGAAGGTCCGCCAACAGCTAATGGTAAACCGCATATCGGTCACATGCTGGGCCGTGTAATTAAGGATTTTGTCGGCCGTTACCAGACGATGAAGGGGTATCGTGTCGTACGTAAGGCGGGTTGGGATACCCATGGATTGCCGGTAGAATTGGGTGTACAGAAGCAACTGGGCATTTCCCATAAGCCTGAAATTGAGGAATACGGCGTTGAAAAGTTTATCAAAAAATGTAAAGCCAGCGTGTTTGAGTATGAGCAGCAATGGCGTGATCTGACCGAAGCTATTGGCTACTGGACAGACCTCGATAATCCATACATTACGCTGGATAATAACTATATCGAGAGTGTGTGGAACATTCTGGCGACGATTCACGAAAAGGATCTGCTGTATCGCGGTCATCGCGTAAGTCCGTATTGTCCAGATTGTCAAACAACGTTAAGTTCCCATGAAGTGGCACAGGGCTACAAAGACGTAAAAGACCTGAGTGCCACGGCCAAATTCAAGCTCCATAGCAGTGGTGAATATGTGCTGGCCTGGACGACAACACCTTGGACCTTGCCGAGTCACGTGGCACTTGCCGTCAATCCTGATCTGGAATACGCTCGTGTAAAACAGGAAGACGGTGTATACATCGTTGCCAAAAATCTCGTCGAAGATGTGATTAAAGGCGATCATGAAGTGATTGGCACGCTACCGGGTTCGGAACTGGTAGGTCAAACGTATACACCGCCATTTACTTATTTCCAAGTCGAGAAGGGCAATCAGATTCTGGGTGCGAAGTTCGTAACGGACTCCAGCGGTACAGGTATCGTTCATATGGCTCCTGCGCATGGTGAAGATGATTACCGGGTATGTCGTGAAAACGGCGTTGGATTCATCAATGTGGTGGATCTCCAAGGTAACTATGTAGAGGAAATCACTGATTTTGCAGGCCGTTTTGTAAAGGACTGTGATGTGGATATTGTTAAAATGCTGTCGGAAAAAGGCTTGCTGTACAGCAAGGAAAAATACGAGCATAGCTATCCGTTCTGCTGGCGCTGTGATACTCCGCTATTGTACTATGCCATGGATAGCTGGTTTATCAAAACAACTGCCATCAAGGATCAACTGATTGCCAACAATAACGAAGTTGAATGGTATCCGGGTCATATACGCGAAGGACGCTTCGGCAAGTTTTTGGAGGAATTGGTGGACTGGAACATCAGCCGTGATCGCTATTGGGGCACACCGCTGAATATCTGGGTTTGTGAAGAAACCGGAGAGCAGTTCGCTCCGCATAGTATTGCTGAACTACGGGAACGTGCGATTGGTGACGTACCAGCCGACATTGAGCTGCACAAGCCATATGTAGATGAAATCAAGGTTCGCAGTACATGCGGTAAATACGAAATGACCCGTACACCGGAAGTGATCGACGTATGGTTCGACAGCGGCTCCATGCCTTTTGCCCAACATCATTATCCGTTTGAAAATAATGAAACATTCGAGCAGCAATTCCCGGCAGACATGATCTGTGAAGGTATTGACCAGACCCGTGGCTGGTTCTACAGCTTGCTTGCTGTTTCCACCATGCTGACAGGCAAAGCCCCTTATAAAGCAGTTATGGCGACAGGCCACGTACTGGATGAGCAGGGACAGAAAATGTCTAAATCCAAGGGAAATGTTATTGATCCGTGGGAAGTGATTGACGAGTACGGTACAGATGCTTTCCGTTGGGCTTTGTTGTCCGATAGTGCACCGTGGAATAGCAAACGTTTTTCCAAAGGCATTGTAGGCGAAGCCAAATCGAAGCTGGTAGATACGCTCGTAAATACACATGCTTTCCTGACCTTGTATGCGGATATCGACGGGTTTGATCCGGCACAGCATCCGTTCAAGCCATCAGCACACAAGCTGGATCGCTGGATTTTGTCCCGCCTCAACAGCTTGGTTCTGGTGGTGGACAAAGCGCTGGCAGTGAACGACTTCCTGAATTCGTCCAAAGCGATTGAGTCGTTCGTGGATGAACTGAGCAACTGGTATATCCGCCGTTCGCGCGACCGATTCTGGGGCAATGGCCTTACAGAAGATAAATTGGATGCGTACCGCACACTGACTGAAGTGTTATTGACGACAGCGAAGCTGCTTGCGCCGTTCACACCGATGCTGGCTGAGGATATTTACCTAAACCTGAGCAACGGGGAAAGCGTTCATCTGGATGATTATCCGACTGCCAATGAAGACCTGATTGATCTGGAACTGGAACGTGACATGGAGACGGCTCGCCGCGTAGTAGAACTGGCGCGCAACGTCCGTAACGAAACGGGACTGAAAACGCGTCAGCCGTTGTCTGAATTGATTTTGTCCATGGATCAGGATTTTGAGCTGAGTGGTTATGAGGAAATCATCAAGGATGAGATCAATGTGAAACATATTCATGTTGAAACGGACGACAGTGGTTTTGTAGACTTCACGCTGAAGCTCAATTTGAAGGTAGCGGGCAAGAAATACGGCAAAAATGTCGGCTTCCTGCAAAACTTTTTCAAAGGAATGTCTGCTGAAGACACCCGTTCGGTTGTGGAAAAAGGAGTGCTAAACGTGGCTTCTCCAGAAGGGGAAGAGTTGCAGGTTACAGCGGAGGAATTGCTGGTGGAGAAAAAAGCGAAGGAAGGCTTTGCTTCGGCTTCCGGCTATGGTTTAACAGTAGCGTTGAACACGGACATTACACCTGAGCTGGAGCAAGAGGGCTGGGTACGTGAGGTTGTTCGTGCGGTGCAGGATTACCGTAAGAAGCTGGATCTGCCAATTGAAAAGCATGTCGCACTGACGCTGGATGTAGATAGTGAGCTGCGTCAGGCGATCGAAAACTTCGATTCGGTGTTGCGTGAGAACGTACTGGTAACCACGGTGACATTTGGTCAAGCCGAGCCTGTGGAACGCGTTGAAGTGAACGGTAAAACCGTCGGCGTGCATATTGGGGAATAATTACAAGACCCCTGTCCCATAATACAATAACAGGCAGCATATAAAAACGAGCCTAAGCATTGGAAACGGATGGATGATCTCCGTTACTTGCTTCGGCTCGTTTGCTGCTTTTAGGGCAGCACGGGAAAAGGGGGATTGTGCATGACCGCACGATCAAGGCGCAGACAGGGCAGAAGCCGCCAAGGCATGAACGGAGGAAGTACAGGGGCTGTAGTCACAGATCTAGGTACAGCAGGTGATCAGGCTGACCAGCTAAGCCGTGTAGAAAAGCTGGTGCGTTCTGTGGCGCAGCAGTTGGAACGCACGCGCATTGCTGACTATGCCCTGTTGCTTAACAAGCCTTGGCGACTGCTCTGGCTAAACTTAATATCAGGTCTGTCCCGGGGACTTGGCATCGCGCTTGGTTTTACTTTTTTCGCGGCGACCATTATTTATGTGCTGCAAGTATTGGGAGCGCTGAATTTGCCGATCATCGGTGATTATATTGCTGATATTGTACGGATTGTGCAGCGGCAATTGGAGCTAAACACCTACTAGGTACTCGTTGCCTGTTAGGGTTTGATTTAACTATTCGTCTTCGTGCGTATCTGGCTCCAGCAAACCTTCGCCCTCGCCATCATCCAGATAACGCTGATAAATGGAGCTGCGAACAACCGATACATTTTTTCCATAAATGTCTGTAGCTACAAAGCTTTCGTAGGGCTCTACGAAGCCCATATTATCATCATTGGCCTCAATTTCCATATCGTCGTAGCTATGGATTTCTCCACTTTCGGCCATGGCTGGTGTATTCGATGTACCCCAGCTTTCAACGATTTGCCAGGCGTCCTCGCCGTCAAAGCCGTTTTGATCTTCACGCTCATCCAGACTTGTTCTGCCGAATGCGGGAGCAAGGAATTCCTCTTCCACTGGGCGTCGGTTGGAGACTTCTGTTTCAGGGCTGTATTCTTTACAGTAAATGGTATAAGGAACAGCCAGCAGACGCTCGTAAGGAATCGGTTTGCCGCTAGCTGCACAAATGCCATAGGTTCCCTTATCCATTGCCATTAAGGCTGATTCGATACGTTCTAATTGAAATTCGTCGTGCTCCAATAGGGAAATGTCCTTGGCTCGCTCATACGTCTCGGTAGCCAAATCACCTGGATGATTATCAATAGGGGAAAGCTCGCCGGTCTGATCGCGTTGGGAATCACCAAGTCCATAATGATCGTTGTCCTGCAAACGATGCTCAATCTCCTTTTTACGTTCCAGCAGTTCGTTACGCAATCCCTGCAATTGTTGCTCCGTTAATGGGGACATGGAATCCTCTCCTTATTCTAGGTTTAACCTGCGCGTGCGCTATGTCGGTTATGCTCCTTGTAGTTTGCACCGGGAAGACCTCTTTTACATAGGAAATTCTGATCAAATGCGCTGGAGTTGATTTCATTCGTAATCCAAGACTGATAGCTCGCGGGATTCGTGGACGATCTGAGAAGGCTTATGCTACAATAAATGGGTTCGACAACGGATATAAGCAGATCGGAGTGACGAAGGACTGTGATTTATTTTGGTATTGCGCTAATTATTTTTTTGATTGATCAGGGAGTCAAATATTTGGTGGCTACGCGCATGGAATTGTACGAGCAAATACCCGTCATCGGCAATTTCTTTCTAATCACGTCCCATCGTAACCGGGGAGCCGCTTTTGGGATTTTGGAAGGCCAGCGTTGGCTGTTTATCGTGATTACGATTGTGGTGGTGATCGGTATCATATGGTATTTGCGGAAGACGGTTAAGGCCGGGCAGAAATTGCTTCCAGTTGCATTAAGTTTGGTACTTGGAGGCGCGGTCGGTAACTTTTTGGATCGGGCTATTTCAGGGGAAGTGGTTGATTTTGCTCAATTCAATTTTGGAAGCTATACGTTTCCGATTTTTAATGTGGCAGACTCGGCGATTGTCATCGGTGTAGCACTGATTATTTTGGATACATTGCTGGAATCGCGTCGGAACAAAGATAATGGCAGTGATAGCATTGAAGGGAAGTCATAGCATGAAAGAAGTAAACGAAAACGGCGAAGCCACAGGTCTGTCTTATGAGGACGAACTTGAGGGTGAATCTCTGGAATGGACAGCGGAATCCGGGGATGCCAAAACGCGTATAGACAAATATATCGCCGAAGAAATGAAGGATGTGTCCCGTTCCCAGATTCAACTGTGGATCGGGAACGGTCGGGTGCTGGTGAACGGCACAGCGATCAAGGCGAATTACAAGCTGGCTGAAGGTGATCGAATATCATTGTCCGTACCTGAGCCGGAGAGTGTAGATATTGTACCGGAAAATATTCCGCTGGATGTTGTTTATGAGGATTCGGACGTCATTGTCATTAACAAGCAACGTGGTCTGGTTGTACATCCTGCACCAGGACACTCTTCGGGAACACTGGTCAACGCGCTCATGTACCACTGTCATGATCTTTCCGGCATTAACGGAGAATTGCGTCCTGGTATCGTCCATCGTATTGATAAGGATACATCAGGACTGCTGATGGCGGCCAAAAATGATCAGGCTCACGCCTCGCTCGCAGCGCAGCTCAAGGACCACAGTGTCACTCGCAAATATATAGCGCTGGTTCACGGCCATCTAAGTCATGATCAGGGAACAGTAGATGCTCCCATCGGGCGTGATTCGGGGGACCGCAAATTGTTCACTGTGACAGAGCGCAACAGCAAGCATGCAGTTACTCATTTTCTCGTGATTGGGCGTTTGGGAGATTACACCTTGCTGGAACTTCAACTGGAAACAGGGCGTACGCATCAAATCCGTGTGCACATGAAATTTATTGGGCACCCGTTGGTCGGTGATCCGATGTATGGACGTAGCAAAGGGATCCATATGGACGGTCAGGCTCTACATGCCGCAGTATTGGGCTTTAAGCATCCCACCACTGGAGAGTACATGGAGTTCAGTAGACCGATTCCTCCCGATATGGAAGATGTATTGGCATCCTTACGCAGTCGGTAAACCATCACAAATTGCATTCGTATTCACAAACCTGAATAATGATTAAGCATAACCGCCTATGGGCGGTTATTTTTTGTTATTGGGCAAGGTGTATGTAAAAACAACTATGGATAATTATACAGTAAAGATGTATAATTATTTAAGTGCTTCCGGTGGCTCCGGTTGAACAGGTGTTGACACGTGATTTTCAATCTGTCATACTTCTTGTAGTTGCGATGAACTTTGTCCAAAAGATGGCTTGCCATCTTGCACTATGAGAAGCTGGATAAAGGAAATCCTGAATAGCACCTTTAAATCAGTCCCGTGAGGCTGGCAAGGTAACGTGAATGGATCACTGATCAGTGCATCCGCTGCGGCGGTATGTCTTCAGTGTATCTGAGAGATCGGAGAACGGTGGAAGACTGTTCATACGAGACTCCTTGCCAAACTTGGGCAAGGAGTCTTTTTTGTATCCGAACACGGGACCAGGTCTGAAGGGAACATAACCTGAGGAGGCTGGAAGCATGAATAATGAAACACATGTACTGATGGATGAAATTGCGATTCGCCGGGCTTTGACACGGATTGCACATGAAATTTTGGAAAAAAACAAAGGCATTGACAATTGTGTGCTGGTAGGCATTCGAACGCGAGGGGTTCATCTGGCGCAGCGTCTCGCTGCAAAAATCGCTGAAATTGAGGGCGCTCCGATTCCATGGGGGGAGCTGGATGTCACAGCTTACCGCGATGACCGGGGGAACAATGCCGAAGCCAAGGGAAATGGAAAAGAGCTTTTGATGAATCCCACTGACGTATCGGTTCATGATAAGAAAGTCATTCTCTTCGACGATGTGCTGTACACAGGCCGTACCATTCGCGCGGCGATGGACGCATTGATGCACTGCGGACGACCGCAAATGATCCAGCTGGCGGTGCTGGCAGATCGCGGACACCGTGAGCTTCCGATTCGTCCGGATTACATCGGCAAGAACATCCCGACCTCCAAATCCGAGGAAATCGTAGTTGCGCTTCAGGAGACGGACGGTAAGGACGAAGTGACGATCAATCAGAACCGGGGGGAACAGGCATGATTACAACAACCAGTCAACTTAGAGAACGCAGCCTGCTCGGATTAAAAGAACTTAGCCGAAATGAAATCGAGTCCATTCTGGATCGCGCTCATTATTGGGAATCACAGCCGGAAAAGCTGGTTCCAGTGCTACAATCACGCTTTGCGGCTAACATGTTTTTTGAAAATAGCACCCGCACCCGCTTTTCTTTTGAAATGGCGGAAAAACGCTTAGGCGCTCAGGTTTTGAACTTTTCCGCTGCGGCCTCCAGTGTAGAAAAAGGGGAATCTATCTACGACACGGTACGCACGCTTGAATCGATGGGCATCGATGCAGGAGTCATTCGGCTGAAGCCAGCCGGAGTGCTGCAAGAGCTTGCTGAGAAGGTCAGTGTCCCACTGGTAAATGCTGGTGATGGCAACAACGAGCATCCAACGCAGGCGTTGCTGGATCTGTACACGATGCGCAAGACTTTCGGCGAGCTAAAAGGCTTGCGAGTATCCATCATTGGAGACATTCTGCACAGCCGTGTTGCTCGATCGAATCTGTGGGCCTTGCAAAAATTTGGAGCCCAGGTTAGCTTCTGCGCGCCGGACAATATGCAGGCATCTGATCTTGCGGCGCACGCGCCTTATGTACCGATGCAAGAGGCATTGCAGGCAGACGTAGTTATGATGCTTCGGGTACAGTTGGAACGGCACGCCGAAGGAATGCTGCGCTCAGCGGATGAGTACCGCGAGCAGTACGGCTTGACAGAGCAAAGAGCAGCCAATCTTAAACCCGGAACGATCATTATGCATCCGGCTCCAGTAAACCGGAATGTGGAAATCGACAGTGCAGTTGTGGAAAGCGAACAATCACGGATTTTCCCGCAGATGGCAAACGGGGTTCCAATCCGCATGGCGGTTATGGAACGGGCAATGAAGCTGTAGAAGCTGTCAGCAGGATCGCGGAATTAGCATTGGTAACGGTTAAAGCAAAGCATAACAAGCAGCGGCTAAAGTTGCAGAAAACCTGAGCGGAGGAACCTTTTACATGAACCAATTAATTATGAATGCAAGCGTATTGAATGAGCAAGGCGAGGCTGAACTGAAATCTATTCTGATCGCGGACGGAAAAATCCTGGCAATCGTAAATGCGGACGCTGGAGTTAGTCTACTCGTGGAAGAAGGGACATCCGAGCAGGAGAGCCAAGTCGAAAAAATCGACGCCCAAGGCAAGCTGGTGATTCCCGGTTTAATCGACATGCATGTGCATCTGAGAGAACCTGGCTTTGAATATAAAGAAACGATTGAAACGGGCAGCCGCGCGGCGGTGAAAGGTGGATTTACGACGATTGCCTGCATGCCGAACACACGCCCGGTGACAGACAATGCGGATACGGTTCAACTGGTACTGAAAAAGGGGCAGGACGCCGGGCTTGCCAAGGTACTTCCTTACGCAGCCATTACGAAAAACGAGCTGGGCCGGGAGCTGACGGACTTTGAAGCGCTCAAAGCAGCAGGTGCAATTGGTTTTACTGACGACGGTGTCGGAGTGCAAAGCGCCCAAATGATGAAGGACGCCATGGCGCGGGCCAAAGCGCTGGATATGCCGGTTATTGCTCACTGCGAAGATAACACGCTTGTTGAAGGAGCGGCGGTGACAGACGGCGAATTTGCCAAGCGTCACGGACTTAAAGGCATTCCGAACGAATCTGAAGCGATTCACGTCGGACGGGACATTTTACTATCCGAGGCAACCGGGGCACACTATCATGTATGCCATGTCAGCACGGAGCAGTCTGTGCGGTTGATCCGCCACGCGAAATCTTTTGGCATCAAGGTAACGGCTGAGGTATGTCCACACCATCTGGTATTGTCGGATGAGGACATTCCGGGGCTGGATGCGAATTGGAAAATGAATCCTCCGCTGCGCTCCCCGCGTGATGTGCAGGCCTGCATCGAGGGACTGGAGGACGGTACGATCGACATCATCGTAACCGACCATGCGGCACACAGCGAAGAAGAGAAGGCAAAAGGCTTGGAACTGGCACCTTTCGGTATCGTTGGCTTTGAAACAGCTTTTCCGCTGCTGTACACGAAATTTGTAGCTACCGGACAATGGACGCTGGACTTTCTGGTACGGCGCATGACGACTGACCCGGCGCGTGTCTTCCGCCTCGACACAGGGCGCTTGGAAGAAGGAGCCCCCGCCGACCTGACCATGATTGATCTGGAGCAGGAGCAGGCCGTTGATCCGCAAACATTTGCCAGCAAAGGACGGAACACTCCTTTTACAGGCTGGAAACTTAAAGGCTGGCCAGTGAAAACTTGGGTAGACGGCAGACTGGTATGGTCTGCTGACGAAGTGAAATAAATACAAAGCACTAAAATAATAGAACCTTATAGCAGGAAATCATACAGAGGAGTGAGACGGGATGCAGGCAAGATTGTTGCTTCAGGACGGCACGCTGTTTACAGGCACAGCGTTTGGTGCGGACGGTGAAAAAACAGGCGAGGTCGTTTTCAACACAGGGATTACAGGCTACCAGGAGGTACTGACCGATCCCTCTTATTGCGGACAAATCGTAACGATGACTTACCCGCTGATTGGCAATTACGGAATTACTCGGGATGACTTCGAGTCGGTACGGCCTTATGTGCATGGCTTTGCTGTTCGACGTTACGAGCCGGTGCCAAGCAACTGGCGTGCCCAATACAGCGTGGACGATTTGCTGAAGGAATATGGCATCATTGGCATTAGCGACATCGACACCCGCATGCTTACCCGGATTATTCGCCATCACGGCACGATGAAGGGCATTTTGACGACAGGCACTCAGCCTGTGGAAGAACTGAAAGAAATGATGGCTGACCTGACGATTGAAGAACTGCGTAATCAGGTTCCATTGACCTCTACACCTCATCCGTATAGCAGCCCTGGCAACGGGGAGCGGATCGTACTGATTGACTATGGTGCTAAGAGCGGTATCTTGCGCGAGCTGAATAAACGGGATTGTGATGTGGTTGTTGTTCCACATGATACAACGGCAGAGGAAATTCGCCGCTTGGACCCGGACGGAATTCAGTTGTCCAATGGCCCTGGAGATCCCAAAGACGTACCGCATGCCGTACGCACGGTGGCTGAACTGCTAGGGGAATATCCGATCTTCGGAATTTGCCTGGGACACCAGCTGTTTGCCTTAGCTTCGGGAGCGGATACGGAGAAACTGAAATTCGGTCATCGCGGCGGTAACCATCCGGTGAAGGAACTGGAGAGTGGACGCTGCTTCATTACTTCACAAAATCACGGCTACACGGTGAATGAGGGTTCGATCGAAGGAACCGAGCTTGAAGTGACGCATATTAATAACAACGATAAAACGATTGAAGGCCTTAAGCATACCAAGTATCCCGCGTTTTCGGTGCAATATCATCCGGAGGCTGCGCCCGGACCTTACGATAACGGCTACTTGTTTGACCGCTTTCTGGATATGATCCGTGAGCACAAAAGAAATCATCCAAAGCAACCGCGTCAGGCTGCTATCGCCGCCGCAGTGAGAGGAGAGCGCTAATATGCCGAAAAATACAGAACTTAAAAAAATACTCGTAATTGGTTCCGGCCCTATCGTGATTGGTCAGGCTGCTGAATTCGACTACGCTGGTACACAAGCTTGTCAAGCGCTCAAAGAAGAAGGCGTCGAGGTAGTGCTGATCAACAGTAACCCGGCAACCATCATGACGGACACGAACATGGCGGACAAAGTATACATCGAGCCGATTACACTTGATTTTGTAACACAAATTATCCGACAAGAGCGTCCGGATGGTCTGCTTCCTACACTGGGAGGACAAACAGGATTGAATATGGCGGTGGAGCTGGCTCGTGCCGGAGTGCTGGAGCGTGAAAACGTCAAACTGCTGGGAACACAACTGACTTCGATAGAAAAGGCAGAAGACCGTGACTTGTTCCGCGATTTGATGCGTGAGCTGGAACAGCCTGTACCTGAGAGCGTCATTGTCACAACGTTGGAGGAATCACTGGATTTTGCTAACGAAATCGGTTATCCGATTATCGTCCGTCCGGCTTATACGCTGGGTGGAACAGGCGGCGGGATCTGTACGACTGAAGAAGAACTGCGTGAGACGGTAAGCTCTGGCTTGCGTTACAGTCCAATTGGACAATGTCTGGTGGAAAAAAGCATCGCAGGCATGAAGGAAGTCGAGTATGAGGTCATGCGTGACGGCAATGATAACTGTATCGTTGTCTGCAATATGGAAAACTTCGATCCGGTCGGCGTACATACTGGCGACAGTATCGTTGTAGCGCCGAGTCAGACGCTGTCAGATCGCGAGTACCAGATGCTGCGCTCCGCTTCCCTGAAAATTATCCGCGCTCTCAACATTGAAGGCGGATGTAATGTGCAGTTTGCACTTGATCCATACAGCTATCAATACTATGTCATTGAAGTAAATCCGCGGGTGAGTCGTTCCTCAGCGCTGGCTTCCAAGGCGACTGGATATCCGATTGCCAAAATGGCTGCCAAAATCGCGCTGGGCTACACGCTGGATGAAATCGTGAACCCGGTAACGGGACAAACGTATGCTTGCTTTGAGCCTACTCTGGATTACATCGTGAGCAAAATACCGCGCTGGCCGTTCGATAAATTCATTTCTGCCAACCGTAAGCTGGGCACGCAAATGAAAGCAACTGGCGAAGTGATGGCTATCGGACGCACGTTCGAAGAGTCCATCCACAAAGCGGTACGGTCGCTAGAAATCGGTGTACATCGTCTGCATCTTAAGGGGGCCGATCAACTGTCGGATGAGGTACTCACGGAGCGCCTGATTAAAGCAGATGATGAGCGCTTGTTCCTGGTAGCTGAGGCATTCCGTCGTGGCTGGGAGCAGCAGGAAATTCAGGATTTAACGAAAATTGACTGGTGGTTCCTTGACAAGGTAGAGGGCATCGTCAAGTTCGAAGCTAAAATGGGTGAAGAGTCTGAACTGACCTACGAAACACTCTATCAGGCCAAACGTAATGGCTTTACGGACCGCTCCATCGCCGAGGTTCGCAGTCTGGGCCAACCGGGTGGCAGCATGACAACCGAGCGCGAGGTACGTGAGTTCCGTCTGAGTCACAACCTGCGTCCTGTCTATAAAATGGTAGATACATGCGCAGCCGAGTTTGAAGCAACTACGCCGTACTATTACTCCTCTTATGAGGTGGAGAACGAAGTGATTCCATCCAATAAAGAGAAAGTCATCGTACTCGGCTCCGGGCCGATTCGGATCGGGCAAGGGATTGAATTTGATTACTCCACCGTGCATGCGGTATGGGCCATTCAAAAAGCAGGCTACGAAGCAGTAATTATCAATAACAACCCAGAAACGGTATCTACGGACTTTAACACATCCGACCGTCTCTACTTTGAGCCGCTTTTCTTCGAGGATGTTATGAATGTCATCGAGCAGGAAAAACCGATTGGCGTTATCGTCCAGTTCGGCGGTCAAACGGCCATTAATCTCGCAGCTCCGCTTAGTGCGGCAGGCGTGAACATTTTGGGTACGAGTCTGGAAAGTATCGACGAAGCGGAAGATCGGAAAAAGTTTGAGCGGTTGCTGTCACGACTGGCTATTGCACAGCCTAAAGGCAACACGGTCATCTCGGTAGATGAAGCGGTAGGAACTGCGCAGGCACTGGGCTACCCGGTGCTGGTGCGTCCATCCTACGTCCTCGGCGGACGGGCGATGGAGATTGTATACTCCGATGCGGAATTGCTGCGCTACATGGAAGAAGCCGTTAAAATCAACCCTGAACACCCGGTGCTGATCGACCGTTACATGCTGGGCAAAGAAGTTGAGGTTGACGCCATCTGTGACGGCGATACGGTACTGGTGCCGGGCATTATGGAGCATGTGGAACGAGCTGGGGTTCACTCAGGTGACTCTATCGCGGTGTACCCGCCGCAGCACTTGTCCGACGAGCTGAAGCAAAAAATCGTGGAAATCACGATCAACATCGCCAAGGAATTGAAAACGATTGGTCTGGTTAACATCCAGTTCGTCATTCATCAAGATGAGGTGTATGTGATCGAGGTCAACCCGCGTTCCTCGCGGACGGTTCCTTTCCTGAGCAAAGTTACGAATATCCCGATGGCGAATCTGGCCACACAGGCCATTTTGGGCGGCAAGCTCAAGGATGCGGGCTATGCAGAAGGGCTATGGCCTGAAAGTAATTATGTCTCGGTCAAGGTTCCGGTATTCTCTTTTGCCAAGCTGCGCCGTGTAGAGCCGACCCTGGGGCCGGAAATGAAATCGACGGGTGAAGTGATGGGACGCGACATTCAGTACGCCAAAGCGCTGTACAAAGGACTCGTGGGTGCTGGTATGAAAATCCCATCTACCGGAGCGATCATCATCACGGTGGCGGATAAGGACAAAGAAGAAGCAGTTGAGTTGATGCAGGGCTTTTACAGACTGGGCTACAAAATTATTGCAACAGGTGGAACGGCGGCTGCGCTGGAGCAGGCTAACATTCCAGTGAAGACGATCAACAAGCTGAGCGAGGGAACCCCGAACATCTTGGATATGATCCGCACGGGTGAAGCCAACTTCGTCTTCAATACGCTGACCAAGGGGAAAACGCCAGAGCGTGACGGATTCCGCATCCGCCGTGAAGCGGTTGAGAACGGCATCGTCTGCATGACCTCGTTGGATACCGTACGCGCTTTGCTGAGAATGCTGGAGACGATTAACTTTACATCCGAATCCATGCCGGTTCTGAGCCACTAACGCGATACGAATAGAGGATGAAAAATAAGTAGTACAGGAAAGGACATTCATCAGCTTCGGCTGACGGATGTCCTTTATCACGGGAAAATTACTCGAATTGACGTGAAAAGGGGATGCAGGACGGTGAACGAAGCATTTCAGCAGATGGCAGGACGGTTGATGGTCGCGTTAGATTATCCGGATGCGCAGCAGGCGGAGCGGCTCATTCAACAGCTGGAGGGTATTCCCTGTTATATAAAAGTAGGCATGCAGTTGTTTTATAGCGCAGGGCCAGCTTTTGTAGAGCAACTAAAGGCTAGAGGATACTCCGTATTTCTGGATTTGAAAATGCATGATATTCCCAACACCGTACGGGGAGGCGCGGAGAGCATTACCCGTCTGGGTGTGGATATGTTCAACGTACATGCTGCCGGAGGGCGAAATATGATGACAGCCGCCAAGGCTGGGGCCGAAGCCGCTATCTTGGCGGACAGTTCACTTGCCATGCCACTCATTATAGCAGTTACACAGTTGACCAGTACGAACCAGACAACCATGAATAAGGAGATAGGCATTCCCGGTCCAGTACAGGATGTGGTCGTTCGATACGCACAACTGACTCGTGAGGCGGGACTGGACGGAGTAGTGGCATCCCCATTGGAAGTGCCTGCGATCCGTGCTGTATGCGGACCTGACTTCAAAACGATTACCCCCGGTATACGTCCGGCAGGCAGCGCTATAGGCGACCAGTCACGTGTAGTGACACCCGGACAAGCCATCGCCCAAGGCAGTAGCTACATCGTCGTTGGACGGCCCATTACGGCTGCATCAGACCCACGTGCCGCAGCGGAACACATTATTGAGGAGATGAACCAAGTATGACTACATTAAATAATATACCCGAGCAAATTGCATCACATCTGTTACGTATTCAGGCGGTAGCGCTGCGTCCGCAGCAGCCTTTTACATGGACATCCGGCATTAAATCGCCTATCTACTGTGACAATCGCCTGACCATGTCCTACCCGGAGGTGCGCGAGCTGATTGCTGATTCGTTCGCTGCTGTGATCCGTGAGCAATACCCTGAAACCGAAGTCATTGCAGGCACAGCTACAGCGGGGATTCCTCATGCTGCCTGGGTGGCGCAAAAGCTTAATCTGCCGATGGCATATGTAAGAGACAAAGCCAAAGGACACGGCAAAGAGAACCAAATCGAAGGTCGGATTAGTGAGGGACAAAAAGTTATTGTTATCGAGGATCTCATCTCGACTGGCGGCAGCTCCATCAAAGCAGCGCAGGCCGTAGAGCAAGCAGGCGCCCAGCCGTTAGCTGTACTCGCTATTTTCAGCTACCAGCTGGATAAAGCGACTCAAGCCTTTGCAGAAGCAGGGGTGAAGCTGCAAAGCTTGTCCAACTACACGGCCCTGATGGACGTTGCCTTGCGTGAAGGGACGATTCAGGAAGAAGAGATGGAACTGCTGCGTTCCTGGCGTCAGGACCCGTCCTCCTTTGGCAAATAAGGCTCAGCATATTGAGTGCAACGGCGCCGTTTATTAAAGCGACTCATACTCGTTGCTAACCGTTGTAGATTGTTATAACTCAGGCTGTGTAAATCGAATTCGATCCGGTTACACTAACTCCTACCATCAAGTGAAAAGAGGGAGTTTGGATGTATTGGATTTACTACGGCAGACTGTACACGACCAAATTTCAGGCAGGATGCCTGGCAAAAAGGCTGGAGCACGACGGCTGGATGTACGGCTACAACGATCCCCGCGCAGTGGAGGTGTACCGCTCGCGCAAGGGACGTTATGGCGTCCGGTTTATTCCTTAAATTCATAAAAACAAATTAAAAAAGAAAAATTTTCGGAAAACTATTGACGAAACACAAGAAAATGTTGTATATTAATTAACGCCGCTGTTTTATGTAAATGTAGCGTGAATATACATATTTTTTTGAGGGCCCTTAGCTCAGTTGGTTAGAGCGGTCGGCTCATAACCGATTGGTCGGGGGTTCGAGTCCCTCAGGGCCCATTTCCTCAAAAACCCTTGCCTAGCAAGGGTTTTTTTGTTGTTTATAAAGGTTGAGAAAATGGAGGAAAGTAGCATTTGAAAGGGGCTGATTATAATTTGCGAACGTATTTGCTAACGTGAATTTTTTTCGTAGTTTATCACCTTTACTAAGTTGTGTGACAAATGGTAAATCCGCAGGTAAGAAATCATATTGGAGTATTGTTTCTTTGCTGACCCAACGTAATTGATCATGGTCTACTAATTGAATTTCACCAGATATCCATGTTGCCCAAAATGCAGTTAAATAAGAAATTTATAAAGTTCCACTAATAACGAGATCTGCTTTTTTAAATGGCTTATGAGCTTCTACATAAATGTCTTCTGAAATCATCCAATTATATTCCCACATCCCACGAGCACAGTCTCCGTCTCTTTCAAGACCTCTTGAAAGCCTAATTTCTCGTGGACAATCAACCCAAATTTTGAAGTCATATTTATCCTCCAGTTCCTTTCGGATGGAATATACTCCTTCGATTATAACAATGCCGCCAGCAGGAACAGTATGCCATTCCGCTAACTTATCCGTCTCCCAATCATACCGTTGATAACGCCCATCCCTTTCTTGTCTTATTGGCTCCAGTACCTGATTTAAAAGACGTTTCCAATCAAAATCAGCACCAATAGGCTTTTTTGAAGGGTGTGTATTTATAATGTTAGAGGAGGGGAGATAAAAATCATCCTTGTGAACAATAGTTGAATTAGATAGTTCTTCTTTTAACTTGTAAGCGAATGTACTTTTACCAGAACCACCACAACCATCTATCCCAATCAGCAAAGTAGATTGCTTTTTAGATTTTTCGTTTATAGCATTTATGAAGTTTTGAAAAGAGTTGAAATGCCCCTCTATTATTTTAAAATCGCTCATAAGTGATCACCCTTTCCATTCAACAATCCTGCCCTTTAATGAAATATCCAATATCTATTATTTGGTAAATTATGATAAGCTAAGTTTATCATAGGTCGCTTCCGCTGAGAACGGACAGCTTAACGGTATGTATCTCATCAACCCACAGTGAGTTTACACTTAGATCTAAAAGAGGACTTCACTGGCTGAATGCTGGTGTGAGTCCCAGTGTACTTCTTTAGATGACTTTAAACGTGAGCATTTCATTGGAGATGATTAATTAAGACAGTAGATCTGCTCCGAGGTACTTATTCTTTGAAGTCCTCCATGAATACGTCGCTATAGCTAAATCCCATCCACCCTCAGGTCTGTACTTTTTCCAATATTGTTTAACGGTTCCCTTTATATCAACTTGTACACCCTGATCACCCATAATGGAAAGTTTATTAAATAATGTACCATTTCTATATTGATAAGCATAAAACTGTGTGTTTGATGGTCCATATTCAAACGTTATTGCTACGTGCTTTTCTTTTTTAGATACTTGATAAATCTGGATAGTTGGCTGTTCAAAAAATTCATCACTTATTATATTTGTGTTAATTAATACAACAGCCCCTTTAGAATTAACAAGAAAAAAATTACCCGCTTCAGTAAGTAGGAAGTATTCCTTTTTACCATCTCCGTTTAAATCTGCAGATTTGCTCAGTGTTACAATTTCACGAGGATATTTTTTCTTTAGGATCTCTTTGGCATTGATTTCCGCAGCAAATGTTGGAAATTGGAGGAATACAGAAACAATGATTACTGAGAAGAATACTAATATAAATTTCTTCATTTTTATGACTCCTTATCCATTTAACTTTCAAAACACAAAATTAGTCTATCAGAACTAGGAATATTTTTCTAGATTGATTCATCTTGTTTAGAATGTAAGTTCGTAATATAATTTTTACAACGGCGAGGTAAGCCGGAGCTGGATGATCAGGAAGTGCAACTTATAGAGCAGGCGCTGATCAACTCCTACAATTCACGTACGGCTGTCTCACTGGTAGTATTTAGCCCATTCGACAATGCGGAGTTAACAGGTGTGGTTATATCTATAAATAGTGCTCGCAGAGAAGTGAAGTTCTTGCGGAGAAGATGATTTCAGTTGGGTAAAGCTAGAAGAAATTATATCTGTCCGTACATAATAAATATTGTTGGAGCCCTGGGACATTCCCGGGTTTTTTATCATAAATATGTTCTTACCTTTTACATATAAAAAGTAGCGATTGTGAAGATCAATGCCTTTTTATCAAGTTAAATTGAATTTCTCAATAATCTCTTAGGGGTATCTTTATTGATTTCACGAAAGTTTAGAAAAGAGGACGTTCGAGTATTTGGCACTCAATTTGAGGAGTATTTAAATAAAACTTCTCATGAGTCTGTGAGTTCAATGAAAACTAATAAAGGGTTCCACTGATAAAAAAGCAATATGAGTTCTTTTCGCCCCATAAAGAAGCACTGCCCTAATAAACGGACAGTGCTTCTTTTGATATTCTCGAAATCGCTTAACAAAGTGCCTAAAAAACTCGCTACCAAATCACCATTTTGATAATGATCGTTGACTCCACATTCCCAGGAACCCTTACTCCAATCTTAGAGCACCTTAACAGTATATACCATTCTCAATTTACCGTTACCGCCGTAAATCTCAACTCTTGCAGTTGTTGCAGTGGTGGTTGTTACCACGCCAGAAGCGGAGACTGTCACATTTCCACTTGCCACTTTATAAGTATCCCCCGGGTAATTTGACAGCGCATAGGAATAATTTCGCGGTAACGTAGCAGTTCTGTAGTATACTCCGTTAACTTCTACAGTAGGCGTAATTATCGGTGAAGGACCTACTGCTGCGGACGCACTAGGGACGATGATACTACCAATGAGCCCCAAAGACATGACCGTTGATAATAATATTTTCTTAGTATTCATAAAAAATCCCTCCTGATGTATGATGTGATCTCCTAAAATATACCATGTAAAATTATTGATTTCACTTCATTCGACAAATGTTGTCAAAATAATACAATAAAACGATTCTAAAGTCCTATAAAATACAAAAGAATTTAAATATAATAATTTAAGCATTTACTTTTTAAATTACCATACTTTTGAACTATCTCCATAGCTGTATAGTCTTTGACCCACACGGAATAAAAAACGGACGTCAGAGTGATTAGCCCCAAGTCCGTTTTTCGTGTTTGTATCTTTTTAGTTCTTGATATCAGTTGATAAGTTGGTGTGCAAGTCTCTCACCGCTGTCTAGATTCCTTACTACCATACGTTGTTTTAATGCAGACAGTTCCGTACATTTGCTAATTGCCTCAGCGACCAACTTGGCGATCTGACGCGCTCCTTCATCAGAAAAATGAGTATTATCTGTTACGCCAGCGGGGTAATTCGGATGTGCTTTTTCAGGCAAATGCATAAATAGCAGCTTGGACCCTTCTTCTCCCATGGCCCGATAAAGCTGCTGAGAAGCTTCAAAAATATCGAGCAGCGGTGCCCGGGTTTCCTCTGCTACTCGTCTCATGGCTGCGGGATAGGCTCCCACAGCAAGCGGATCAGGTTCTCCATCTGTAGTAAAGCGGCGGCGGCTTACAGAGGTCAACAGCACTGGAATTCCACCACGCTCCCGAGCAGACTCGATACATTGAATTAGGTTTTGGCGATAGTCCCCGTCAGGATCGGTATAGCGGGTGGGATCTTCCTTCTTCTCATCGTTGTGTCCAAATTGAATAAACAGATAATCGCCGGCTCGAAAATCCTTTTCAATATGAGCCAATCGACCTTCCCCTATAAAAGATTTGGTGCTTCGTCCATTAACCGCACGATTGTCCACTTGAACAGACGAGTCAAAATAACTCTGCAAGTGTTCGCCCCAGCCTGTCATCGGTTTTTCGGTAGCTCCTTTTTGGGCTGCGGTGGAGTCGCCAGCGATAAACAGCCTGGATGTTATCCGCTGTCCTTCCGTAACATAGCTATGCTTTTGGAGCCACTTTTCCGCAAGAGCGAGCCATTGCTGGCACTCGCGATTATCCTCAGCCAGTCCCAAGCCGTGTCGCCCTTCCTCAAATACATGCAGCTCAAATGAAATGCCTTCTCTGGATAATGCAGAAGCCAGCAACAAGCTGTTTTCGACCGGAACAGTGGCGTCATTGGCCGTTGTCCAAATAAAAGTTGGAGGGGTCTGTGAAGTAACTTGTCGATCGGATGAAAAGGCGTGAAGCTGGTCCTGTGTCGGCTGTTCACCTAAAAAATGAGTGCGGCTTCCGATATGTGTATAAGCATCATGAAACGTAATCACGGGGTATCCCAATAGCAGAAGATCGGGTTTTTCTGCTCCTTTGGTGGCGACGATGGAGGCCAAGTGCCCGCCTGCTGAAAATCCAATCAGACCGACTTGCTCCGGAATTACTTGCCAGTCTTTGGGTGTTTGACGAATCCACTTTAAGGCGAATTCTACATCCTCCAACAAGGAATCGACCTCAAAATCCCCAACTTGATAATGTAGCACCCCTGCATGAATGCCTAGATCATTCAACCACCGGGCGATTGGTTCTCCTTCATGTTGTGCCAGGTGCTCGTAGCCACCGCCAGGCAGTACCAATATAAAAGGGCGAGCTTCGTGGGCCGCTGCTGGATAGAGGGAGAGAAAGGAAGTGTCTACTGGAAATTCTTCTTTTACAATCTGTTCTTTATAACTAATAACGTGTAACATAAGTGACCTCCAAATTCCTTTTTTGAATTCTGCAAGCTAATCCAGATGTACATAAAACGGGATGGGACGGACGTATTGGTATTTAACATTTCTGCTTGAAAAGTGGGCTGAAGTCCCGGGTTTGTATTTTAAATAAATGCACACGTGAAAAAAAGATTTAAACCTTGTTATGAAAGCGCTATAATTTTGGTGTGATGCAAAGAACCAAAGGGGGAGCGCAATGAAAAAAGGCAGGATGTTCTACACCATTTTTATTACGATTCTGGTTTTGGGAATAGGGTTGGTGGCCAGCTTCGGCAGCTACATCTATTTTACAACAATTAGCTCAGTTGTGGAAAGAGTTTCCAACAGCAAACAAAGCTACATGACGCAGATCAAAAACAGTCTGGAGCAAAAAATCCAAACGATTGAATATGCTTTTAATACGTATAGTACGACCAGTTCATTTGACGAAGTCGTAAAACATCCCATTACAGAAAAAGATTTTGTAGCGTATCGGAATGTGAATTCGCAACTCAATTATATTGCTACGATGGGATTAGAAGGAACGGAATACTCACTGATTAGCCTGGATCAGAATTGGAAAATATCCAATGGAAGCTTGTCCTATTTGACGAAAACAGAACGGGAGAATCTATTTAAAACCTATATCGACCATCAGGATAAGGGGCTATTCTGGATAAAAACAGACAAGGGAATCCGCTTTGTAAATACTTTGCCTGTATTCTCCAAAAAGAAGCAAGCCATTGCGCTGTCGGATATTTCGTTGCAAACGTTAAAACGTACAATTCAAGCAGAGGATCACATGGCCATTTTTATTCTGAATAAAAATGGCGATTTAATGTACGAAACAGAGCCTGTCGACCAATTATTGACCACCCGGCAGCTTCAGCACATTTCAGAGGCTACGGCTACACCCGACAATTCCGGCATGTTGACACTGGAAAAAACGAAGCATCAGCCTGCTCAGCAGGTCATTTATGCCAAGTCTGCTTATAACAACTGGACGTATCTAACGATATTAGATAAAAAGGAGATTTCGAATGCATTCCAAACGACCAAATTCGGGATCATCACGATGGTACTTGTACTCACACTCTTGATTGTGGTGGTGGCGTATATCATAGCCGTCTATTTTACAAAGCCATTCCAGCAAATTAAACGCAGCCTGCCTAAAAATCCTAATTTTTCGTTCAAAAATGAGCCTTCCAAAAATGAAATTGATTGGATTATTGATTCCATTGACAGCATTGTAACGGAAAAGGAAAGCCTGGAAAGCCTCATTCAGTCCGAAATGCCACAGCTTGAAACCCAATTGATCCTTAACCTGTTTCGCAGGCGTATTTCAACAGAGGAATTGGCACGAAAAATGCCACGTTTGGGCTATCCGCAACTGGAGAACCAAATGTATATTACCCTGTTGATTCAACTGGATAATCTGGGAGATCGGGAGCCCTCGGATAAGGACGTTTTACTGCTGGCTATTAACAAAATCGTAGAAGAAACCATTCCAGAGCAGCAGCGAATGCTTCCCATCATTTTGAACGATGACATCCAGGCGACCATTTTAGTGTTTACAGGAAAGAATGAACAGGAAATAAACAAGCAAGTGCTGGATGATGCCACCCTTTTGATTCGAACTGTAAAAGAGTATTTGAATGTATCCATCAGTATCGGCATTAGTAAATCGTATGACAATTTGTTAGAAAGCAAGGAAGCCTGTGAGATGAGTAAGCAAGCCTTGCACCACCGTTTAAATTTAGGCAAAGAATCCATTATATTTTATGAAGACATCTCCACAGTCATTTCAGGCCCGGTGCTGCTTCATTATCCGACGGAAATGGAATCGCAGCTGTTTGACGCCATTCGAATAGGAGATGAAGAGCAAGTACGACTTACCGTACATTCCTTATTGACTGAAATAATGACAAAGAACAATCATTCCATGAACTTTGAGGTGCTGTTGGTGCGGTTTGTGAATAACCTCATTCAATTGGAGCAACTGTTAGGGATCGAAGTGTTGCTGACGCAGAACAACCATGCGTTGTACCATCGTCTGCTGGACATTCGTAATCCGGAAGAGATCGAGCGTATGCTGGTGGAGCAAGTCATTTCCCCTATGGTAAAAAGTATGAAGGAGAAGACGAACCAGCAATTCCGCTGTCTCTCCGAGAAAATTGCCGCCATTATCCGGGCTGAATATGACCAGGAATTGTCACTGGAGCTTATTGGGGACCGTCTTCATTACAATCCCAATTATTTAAGCAGTATTTTCAAAAAAGAATACGGTACGACGTTCAGCGAATATCTAATGGGCTACCGGCTGCAAATGGGCAAAAAGTGGCTCATTGAGACGGATATGACGATTAAAGAAATCGCCGAGCGATTGCAATATCATAATCCGCAGAACTTTATCCGCTCGTTTCGGAAGAAGGAGCAGGTCACGCCCGGAGCATACCGTAAGATGAAGCAAGCGAATTAAAATGAACTTCACTAGCAATCAAGGGGCAGTTTATCCTTTTACCGCCCCTAATAATGCTCCTTTGACAAAGTGTTTTTGCACAAATGGATACACGATTAGCATAGGAACGGTTGCAACCACAATGACCGCCATCTTAATCGTCTGCGCAGGTGGGATGACATCCACAGAGGTTCCTTCTGCCTGCATACCACTGGAAACGATTACAATTTGGCGAAGCAAGACCTGAATAGGCCATTTGGCGGAGTCATTAATATAGAGAATGGCATGCATATACGTATTCCAGTAGGCTACCGCGTAGAAAAGTGAAATGGTTGCAATTGAAGGCATCGCTAACGGAAGCATAATTTTAAAGAAAATGCCAAAATCGTTGCACCCATCCATCTTGGCCGATTCCTCCAGATCATCCGGTAGCGCCTGAAAAAAGTTACGCATAATAATCAGGTTAAATGCATTAATGGCCACGGGAAGGATCAAAGACCAATACGAATTGATAAGCCCCATGCTTTTTACAACCAGGAAAGTTGGAATCATCCCCCCGCTAAACAACATGGAAAACACGACGATGAAGTTAATCGTATTTCGGCCAAGCAGATATCTGCGGGATAATCCGTACGCCATAAAAGCAGTAAAGATCATACTCACCACGGTACCGACGACAGTCACTCCGACCGAAACCCCTAGTCCTCTGAATATCGTTGGGGTCGACAGGATATACCGATATGCATCCAGGGAAAAAGTGACAGGGAACAAAATGAATTTTTTAGCTACCACTTCTTGGGTTGAGGCAAAAGAGCTGGCGATGATATTCAGGAAAGGCAAGAGACAAGTGAGGGCAATGAGAATTAATAATGTACTGTTTACGATGGTAAAAATACGACTGCCCAGCGATTCTTTTTTTAGCGATTTTTGCGCCAAGTGTTTGACCTCCTCGTAATCGTTTACATGTAGACTGTATCAAGAGGGCGGAATTCCGTATATAATCAAATCTTGAGGTGTTCTCCTAAGCATGGAAAAAAGAGGGTAATCATTAGGTTGTGTAGTAATCATTAGGTAAGGTGAAAAGCCGGGAAATAGGCGGTATATAAGGTTTTGTAAACGCTATCATTTGATGATTATATGCGTAACGCAAAAAATCACGTACTCTTGAAAACGTATACAGGAACGTTTGAAGGAGGTCGAGCTAATGAAAGTTTCAAGTGTCCCCGCACCGAACATGAAACCGAATATGAAAAAGAAAAAGAACAACAGAACGACGGAAAATCTTTTACGTATGCAAAAACATAAGTTGCTGTATCTGATGGTTTTACCCGGGCTGGTGTACTTCATTATTTTTAAGTATTTCCCTATGGGCGGCTTGGTCATTGCGTTTCAGGATTATCAAGCCTTTCTGGGAATCACGGGCAGCCCGTGGGTAGGAATGAAGCATTTCATTCGTTTATTTACCGAGCCCACATTTTTCATGCTATTACGTAACACCCTGGTTTTGTTTGCGCTCAACATTGTGATTTTCTTTCCATTACCGATCATTTTGGCATTGATGCTGAATGAGGTCAGGAAGCGTGTGTTTAAAAATATCATCCAAACGATTATCTACATCCCGCACTTTATGTCATGGGTCATCATTGTTTCGATTTCTTATGTATTTTTAACCGTAGACGGCGGGGTACTGAATGAAATGATTGCTGCGCTAGGCGGTGAGAAGATCAGCTTCTTAACTTCCCCGGAATGGTTGCGTACCGTTTATATGGGGCAAGTGATCTGGAAGGAACTTGGATGGTCTACCATCATTTATCTGTCGGCGATTACGGTCGTGGATACGCAACTGTATGAGGCAGCAGAAATGGACGGTGCCGGACGTCTCCGAAAAACATGGCATGTTACCTTGCCTGCAATTCGCCCAGTCATTATTACGTTGTTAATTTTGAAAATTGGTAGCACGCTGGATTTGGGCTTTGAGCATATGTATCTGCTATTGAACTCACTAAACCGCGAGGTTGCGGAAATCTTTGATACCTACATTTATACAGCGGGCTTAAAGAATGGACAATTGAGTTTTAGTACGACGGTAGGACTTTTTAAAGGCGTGGTGGGATTAATTCTGATCATGGGCTCCAATCGACTGGCCAAGAAATTTGGTGAAGACGGCGTTTACTAATGACGACGGGAAGGATGCGGAATGGTACGGTTTGTAGAAAACATGAACAAATGGTGCATACGCCTGCTCCGGCTGGTTTACCTTAATTTGCTGTGGACGGTTGCGACGATCCTGGGCTTGGGATTTATAGGAGTGGGACCTGCAACTGTCGCTATGCTCAGCATTTTAAGGCAATGGATTCGAGGTAATGAGGAGGTCGCCATTTTCTCCACGTTTGTACGTTACTTTAGAGAAAGCTTTAAAGAAGCCGCGATCATTGGAGCAATTTACAGCCTCGTGGGCTACGTACTCTACGTGGATATCGTCAATGTCTCGTCCTGGTATGTTCGCGTAGTGACGCTTATTGGAGCCTTTTTGTATCTCATCTCGTTGGCGTACATTTTCCCGTTACTGGCTCATTATGATTGGAAAGGGATCAAGCTGAAAATCAGAATGTCCGTGGTAATTGGGTTTTCGTATTTGCAATATACACTTGTTCTTTTTGTTGCGATTGTCGCGCTTTTTACATTGATTCTAGGCTTGTACCCTGGAATTCTGACTTTTGCCGGAGCCAGTATCATCGGTTATCTCGTGATGTGGATGACGCATCAGGTGTTTAGCAAAATAGAGCGAGAGGTTCTGGTGAAAGAGGAAGATATGGCATGAATATACGATCAGAAAAGGAGCAAACACAATGAAAAAAGGAATCACGATGAAAAAGGGAGTATCGGGCCTTCTTGCCATACTTATGGTCATGAGTGTTTTTTTAGCTGCTTGCGGTGACAAGGGGGCAGAGGATCAAGGCAGCCAAACCTATGATCCGAATTCAAAGCTGGAATTAACCTGGTTAAATGTATTGCATACAGCCTCTCCACCTACAGACACGATTAAGGACAAAATTGAAAAATACACGAATTCCAAGATTACGTTCAACTGGGTTCCTGATGCATCGAAAGAAGAGAGAATCACTACAGCGCTGGCGTCTGGTGAATTGGCGGATATCGTGACTCTTACGATGATGACAAATTCTTCAGTTCGAAGTTCATTGAAATCAGGTCTATTCTGGGATGTAGGGAGCTATTTGGACGATTATGACAATTTAAAAAAGATACCTCCCGAAGTTAGAAATGCAGCTTCCATCGAGGGAGTTCTGTATGGAGTTCCATTCCAGAAAAATTTGGCACGAGCAGGCTTGGTTATTCGCAAAGATTGGCTGGATCGTTTAGGACTTAAAGTACCTACGACCTTGGATGAGCTATACGAAGTTGCGAGAGCGTTTACAGAAGATGATCCGGACGGTAATGGCAAAAAGGATACGACAGGCTTTGGCGACAGATCTGATCTGCGCTACAGCAGCTTTAAAACTTTAAGCTCTTATTTTGGCACACCTAATGGCTGGAAAGTAGATGAGAAAGGCAAGTTTACGCCGGAATTTGATACACCTCAATATTTGGAGACGTTAAAGTATTCCAATAAATTATATAAGAACGGGTATGTATCGAAGGATTTCGCCGTAACCGCTAAAACCGATCAGCAGCAGCAATTTGCTCAAGGGAAAACCGGAATTTATACGGGAATGGTGGATATCACAAACTTGAGGAATCTGTCACAAGGCTTGCAAAAGGGGCTTGAATTGGTGCCTGTAAACAAAATCTCCAATGGAGACGGTAAATATCACATTTGGTCCGAGGGCAGCGGAGTTGGCGGTTTGCTGGCATTTCCTAAATCCGAGGTGAAGACGGAAGCTCAATTGAAGAGATTACTTCAATTCGTCAATGATTTGATTGATGAAGAAGTATTTATGGACATGACAGGTGGTATCAAGGGAACTCATTATGACATTGATAATGAAGGAGCTTTCAGAATTATTAACACCGATTTGTGGCAAGCAGATGTACAGCCGTTTGCAAGCTCCAGACCGAGTGAAGTAACTTACACGTTAAAAGATGCCAACCCTGAAAAGGAACTAGCCAATCAATTAATCAAGGAAAATAACAAATTTGCCGTTTTGGACCCAACCGTTCCTCTGGATTCTGTAACTGCCAATGAAAAAGGAACTGAACTCGAAAAAATTATTACCGATGCTACGTTCAAATTTATTATGGGTGAGACCGATGAAGCCGGATTCAAAGCAGCCGTAGAGAACTGGAAAAATTCTGGTGGATCACAGATCATCTCTGAGTATGAGGAAGCGTACAAGAAATCGAAAAAATAAGGATATAGATATAGGTTGAACATCAGTGTACATGAAGTGCAACTACGTAGGCGGATGGTGCTTACCATCGCTGACGCTTGTTCAGCACCATTCCGCCTACTCCGTTTTCCAGTGTATTTTTAAGTTCAGCCTATAAATCATTTTCGTATTCACAAAAAATGAAGACAGGAGAGAACGAGATGCAAGTGTATAACATTGTAGATTATGGAGCACCTCAGGATGGTACGACGTTGGCAACAGGGGCGATTGCGGCTGCGATTGAAGCGGCCAGCAATGCCGGGGGAGGAACGGTATTTGTTCCCTCGGGTACGTATCTGACAGGGGCTATCTTTTTAAAAAGTAACATTGAACTGCATGTAAGCCCCGGTGCAGTACTTTCCTTTAGTTCCGACTCGGAGGATTATCCTGTGGTGGAGTCCAGATGGGAAGGCGTTCAGCGAGAAGTACGTGCTTCGTGCATTTACGGGCAGAACCTCGAAAATATTTCAATTACAGGCAGCGGTACTCTGGATGGAAATGGTCAGCCGTGGTGGGAAAAGCATCGGAATCATCCGGAGCAGTTGCAGTACCCCAGACCGAAATTAATCAGCTTTGATCGTTGTCAGCGGGTCACCATTAAAGATGTCATGTTAAAAAATTCCCCAAGTTGGACTGTAAATCCCATCGCTTGCTACAACGTCACGATTGACAATGTGTCCATTCTTAACCCGGCGGATTCCCCCAATACGGATGGCATTAATCCCGAATCCTGTTCCAATGTTCGTATTAGCAACTGCAATATTGATGTGGGCGATGATTGTATTGCGATCAAAGCGGGAACCGAGGATACACAGGAACGGATTCCCTGCGAAAATATTACGATTACCAACTGCACGATGGTGCATGGACATGGCGGTGTTGTACTGGGCAGCGAGATGAGTGGAGATATCCGTAATGTCACGATCAGCAATTGTGTGTTCAAGCAAACGGATCGGGGCATCCGCCTGAAATCAAGACGGGGACGCGGCGGAATCGTCGAGGATATTCGCGTTAGCAATATTGTGATGGAAGATGTGATTTGTCCATTTATTCTGAACCTCTATTATTTCTGCGGACCCCGGGGCAAAGACAAATATGTCTGGGACAAAAATCCCTATCCAATTACCGATGAAACGCCGTGCTTTAGACGGATTCATTTTTCCGATATCACGGCACGTCAGGTTCATGCGGCAGCGGGGTTCTTATACGGACTTGCAGAACAATATATTGCTGAAATTACATTTTCCAATATTGATATTTCCATGGCGAAAAATGCAATTCCCGGCCGTCCTGCCATGATGACAGGGATCGAGGATATGAACAACCGTGGTTTTTATTTAGGCAATGTGAGAGATATCCGTTTTCAACAGGTGACCATTGAGAATCATGAAGGTCCTGCTTTTTATATTGAAAACGGGGAAGGCGTTGAAGTCAACCGTTGTCATTCGAAGAATACAAACCAGCCTGAAAAGCTGATTGAACAAGTGACGATACAACCTTCTGAACAAAATATTTTTAATTGAGGATTTTGCAAAAATCCTGATTTAGGAGGGACATGGAAGGAGGAAAAACGTGGATAAGCTGCAAGCATTATTGGGTGACCTTCCGGCAGATCGACCCGTTACGGCCACCCTGCTAAAGCAAGAGGAGCAAGAGGGATACCAATTGGAATCTCTCCTGCTGGACATCAACGGAATCGAGCCTGTGCCAGCTTATATAGCCACACCATTACAAGGAAACGGTCCGTTTCCATTGGTCATTTTCAACCATTCGCATGGAGGCAATTATACCAATGGACGCAAGGAATTTATCCATAGCAGCTCTTACTTGCAGCAGCCCTCGTTTGCTAAAACCCTGACAGACATGGGCTATTGCGCTTGTTGTATTGACATGTGGGGCTTTAATGAACGCGGGGGTAAAACCGAAAGCGAGCTGGTAAAGGAAATGCTCTGGCAGGGCCAAGTGCTGTGGGGCATGATGCTGTACGATAACCGTCGTCTGGTGGATTATATGTGTGAGCGTGAGGACATTGATGCTTCTCGCATTGCAACGATTGGCATGTCGATGGGGGGCCTGATGGCGTGGTGGCTGGCAGCGCTAGATGAGCGGATACAGGTCACGATTGATATTTGCGGACAGGTAGATGCCCATACGCTGATCGCCAAAAGGGGACTGGATCACCATGGCTTCTATTCCTATGTCCCCGGCTTGCTTAAGCATTTTACTACGCTGGATATTCAAAAGCGGATTGTTCCTCGTCCACGAATGAGCATAACAGGTCAAAATGATCGAATGTGTCCTATTGAAGGAGTCGAGCATCTGGCGCAAGGACTGCTGGAAGCTTACCAGGAAGCAGGTCACCCTGAGCATTGGCAGCCTGTGATCGCAGGTGGCGGGCATATGGAGACCTTGGAAATGCGAACGGCGTGGCAGTCATTTTTAGCAGAACATCTGTAATTCCAATGAAAGGATTGGGGCAACCATGCTGGTAGGGAAAGAATCCTTTTGTGATTTTCATACGATTCAGGAGGCGATTGCTGTATTGGAGCAGTCGCCTTCCAATGAAATGGAAACGCTGTATATTTTATCGGGTACCTACGAGGAAGAGGTGCGGATCTACCGTTCGTATCTTCATATCATAGGCATCGGACAGGTAGACATTCGAATGCATCGGTATGCCAGGGAGCTGGATGAGGCAGGCGAGGAAATAGGAACCTTTGCGACTCCTACTTTATTTTTAGGCGGCAATCATTTGATCCTGGAAAATCTCATCATTTCCAACACGGCTGGACAGGGAGAAGCCATTGGGCAGGCTGTTGCGGTTTATGCTCATTGTGATGAAACGGTTTTTAGAAACTGTACCTTTCGCGGGCATCAGGATACGTTATTTACAGGCCCCCTGCCCCCGGCACCGAAAGAACGGCTGAAGTTTGGCGGCATCCTTTTGAAAGAGCATCATGCGCACTATCGCCAGCTCTATCAGCATTGCTATATCGAGGGCACGGTCGATTTTATTTTTGGCGGGGCGACAGCTTATTTTGAACATTGCGAAATTCGCAGTTTGCGCCATCATGAGAACCAAACGAGCTATGTCACAGCCGCCTCTACTCCCCAGGGACAAGCGTATGGTTATGTGTTCAACCAATGTTACTTAACCGCAGAGCCTGATATTACTCCGGTATTTTTGGGGCGGCCGTGGCGTGAGTATGCCAAGACCGTATTTGTGGATTGCAAAATGGGCGAACATATTGATCCACGGGGTTGGGACAATTGGGACGATTCTGCAAATGAGAAAACGGTTTGCTATCAGGAGTATGGTGTATCCGATGTTGCCTCGTTGCGTAGGGAGCGTGTTCCGTGGGCGGGTTGTTTTGAAGCAGGAGTAGAAGCGTGGAGCAAGGAGCAGGTTTTCGGTGGAGATACTTTTTGGAAGCAAGGAGGAGCAATTTCTCATGATGATCCAAAATCCCATATTAAAAGGGTTTAATCCCGATCCGTGTATTGTACGAGTCGAGGATACTTACTATATTGTCGTGTCATCGTTTGAGTGGTTGCCGGGAGTACGGGTGTATCAGTCCAAAGATTTGGCCCATTGGGAGCATTGTACGGATCTTTTAACGGATCAGGTTGATTTAAAAGGGAATCCGAAAAATTGCAGCATTTGGGCGCCACAGCTGAGCTATGCGGATAACCTTTTTTATCTGCTCTATACGGATGTGAAAAGCACCAGACGTCCGTTCAAGGATGTTCATAATTTTGTGATGACGGCGCCTGCGATCCATGGACCGTGGTCGGACCCGGTTTATCTTAACAGCAGTGGATTCGATCCGTCTCTATTTCATGACGAGGACGGACGTAAATGGCTATTGAATGCATTGTGGGATTACCGCATGTTGGACAGCAATAAATCTTCAGGTATTGTCATGCAGGAATACGATAGCAGGCAGCAACGACTTATTGGTGAGCCTGTGAAAATTTTTGATTGCACGCCTTTGAAAAAGACAGAAGCCCCCCATATCTACAAGCAAAACGGATATTATTACCTTATTACTGCGGAAGGTGGAACGGGTACGGGACATGCAGTTACTGTAGCACGCTCGAAGCAGCTATCCGGGCCGTATGAAGTGGACCCACATAATCCGATGCTTACGTCACGTGATCAACTTGATTTCCCGTTACAATGTGCAGGACATGGCAGTCTTGTGCAGACGCCAGATGGCGATTGGTATATGGCTCATTTATGTACTCGTCCATTGGAAGGGAAGTATGCCATCTTAGGGCGAGAAACGGCCTTGCAGCACGTGTACTGGAATGATGAAGGCTGGTTGCGATTAACGGCAGGGGGCCATACGCCGCAATTAGAAGTGCCTGCACCGATCGGAACCACTTTCTCGGCAGGGCAGAAGCACAGTTTTGTATTCGAAGACTTTTTCGAGGGACCCGTTTTAGATAAAACGTGGAACACATTGCGTATACTGGCGGATGACCGTTGGTGCTCACTGAGCCAGCGTCCGGGCTATCTTCGTATTCTGGCTGGAGAATCCATTCAAAGCCTGTTTCAGCATCACGTGCTCGCCATTCGGCAAACTGATCATCATTTTCGGGTGGAAACGGCACTAGAATATCAACCCGTAAGCTATTTGCAAATGGCGGGGCTCCTGCTGTATCTAAATGATGAAAATTATTTGTATGCCTATGTCAGTTATGAAGAGGGACAAGGGAAAGTGCTGCGCATGATGCGATGTGAGGCAGATACATTCACGTTAGTTCCCCATGTGATTACGCTTCAGGAGGGTTTTCCTGTACATTTGGCTGTAGAAGTCCATGCAACCCAAGGACAGCTTTATTACCATCTCGGGAATGAACCCGCCTGGACTCCGCTTTTTGAAAAGCAAAATATCAGCTTTTTATCAGGTGGATTTACAGGAAATTTTGTAGGGATTGCCGCCCACGACATGCAACAATTTCAAGGGAGCTACGCCGATTTTAGCCACTTTCTGTATCATGGGCAAGACCATCTATCCACTTGAAATGACAATATAACGATTGTGTTGTCTATCCAACATTTTGTACTTTTTGATGATTGCAGCAGGCGGGCCGCCGCTATAACATATCAGTGCAACACATGTTGTTTAAGCAACCGCAGTCATCTGATGGAATCGAAGGAGCGGGCTCCTTGCTTTCAAGCAAGGGGCTTTTGGATTTTTTTTCATGATATGAGCTGAACGAAGATATACATGAAAAACGGAGTAGGCTGAATAGTGCTCCACAAGGAGCAACAGCGATGGGAAGACCATCTGCCTGCGCAGTGGAGCGTTATGTACATTTTATAGTGAAATCATCGGAATAAGCGAAGAGGGGGAATAATCCATGAATCCCGTGTTACATCATTACATTGCAGGACTTGAATTTTCCGGGGATCTTTTTTTGGACGTAGAGAAGCTCTTTAACAAACATAACGCTGAAGCTACGTGGGTGCATTGTGCGAAGGTAGCCCATGAAGCCAAAGCACTGGCTCTACAATTTCATGCTGATCCGGTCATAGCTGAACGAGCGGGGTGGCTGCACGATATAGGTACTATTATCCCCAATGAAGATAAAGTAGCTGTAGCACAGGCATTACATATCCCCATTTTAGAAGAAGAATTAGCATTTCCGTATATCCTGCACCAAAAGCTGTCCAGAGAGATGGCTATCCAGATTTTTGGACGAGTGTAAACAATCATTTGTTGGATGAAGCGATTATGATTTATTTTAACCATGTGTGGAGCAATAAAGAGAAGATAAAGGTTGTGCATCCCTGGTTATTAGCAGCCAGACAATCTTTATTAAAAGAGCCCGAAGGAGCCGTCACCGATTTATTCGAGTAAGTTCAAGCGCCTTCAGGGTGCTTTTTTTCATGGCTTTTGAGCTTCATCTGTTCACGTTATAACCTCGCAAAACCTCTAAAAAAACAGAGGCCGCTTTCGTTTCGAATACCTCAGAAGGAGTCAGAAAAGAGAACTTCCGAACGATCGGGAAGCCGCTTATATCCAACACTTTTAAAGTGTCCAAGGTGAGTTCCTTTTGAATCGTCCACTGTGACAGCAAAGAAATGCCTAAGCCTGCTTCTACAGACTCTTTAATAATCTGGGTGCTGCCAAAATTCATAATATGAGCAGGGACAAACTGAAATCGTGCAAACATCTTTTCCGCCGCTTCCCGGGTTCCAGAGCCTTCTTCGCGCAGAATCCATATATCCTCTTGCAGCTCAGTTAAACTCACTTGAGATTTACCAGCCAGACGGTGATGATGTGGAACGACGATATACATTTCATCTTCTGCAAACGGTTCAATATACAAATGGTCATGCTGAAATTCTCCTTCAATAATCCCGACATCCAGTTGATTGTGGATCACCAATCTTTCAATTTCCTGAGTGTTGCCGATGCTAATGGAGGGCTGAATGAGCGGATATTGACTTCTCATTTGCGCAATCACATGCGGTAGTACATACTCTCCGTATGTGTAGCTTGCGCCAATGGATAGATTGCCTTTTGCCGTATTCATCAGCTCGTCCACCAAATACTGCATTCGAGTTTGAAGACGGATGATTTCCTGGGCATGGTGATATACAATTTCACCGGCTTTGGTTAAACGCACATATTTATTACTTCGCTCCAAAAGCCGGGCTCCCATCGTACGCTCCAGCGTTTGAATGTATTGACTTACGGCAGGCTGGGTCATGTGTAACTCTTCGGCAGATCGTGTGAAGTTTTGTTTCTCCGCGACCATAACAAATACGATTAAAGACTGATCCAAAGCCAACTCCTCCATTTTTATCATACCTATCTACTTATAGATACCATTATAATGATTTATTTTCCTTATGACAAAATACATATTAAGCTTTATGAAGATAGAATTGGAGGTATTCACCATGAGCAGTCACATAAAGCACTTGAAATTATCATTAGGTTCCGGTTTACCACAAAAGCATTCCCCACACTCTAACCGAAATCGCTTTATCCAGCGTATCTTAGGCATTGGACTGACCATGATATTTGCATTCATAGGGTATGGTCTGAACGAAATACCTGGCTTTCATTATGTAGGTCCTTTGGCTTGCGCCATGTTTCTCGCTATCTTATACCGACAGTTGTGGGGATATCCCGAAGCTTTACGCTCAGGGGTTGAGTTTTCGGCTAAAAAATTGCTGCGAGGGGCTATCGTATTGTACGGGCTAAAGCTCAATATGGATGTTGTCATTCATCATGGTATGGGCTTGCTCCTGCGTGATGTGGGCACCGTGGTATTTTCCATCCTGTTTACGATGTGGCTGGCCAAGCGCTTTAAAGCAGATGCTTCGCTCTCGCTTCTTCTCGGTATCGGAACAGGTGTCTGCGGTGCGGCAGCAATTGCGGCAGTTTCTCCCCTGTTAAAATCCAAGGATGAGGATACGGCTATTGGAGTAGGGCTCATTGCTTTGGTCGGAACCGTATTTGCCATTTTGTTTACTGTGTTTCGGCCTTGGCTTCCTTTGACGGATATGCAATATGGAATATGGTCAGGCATCAGTTTGCATGAAATTGCACATGTGGCTTTAGCTGCCGAGCCTGCCGGACAGGATGCCCTCGCGATTGGATTGCTAGCCAAATTGGGCCGTGTCTTTTTGCTAATACCGCTTAGCTTTACGATCATGTACTGGATGAAGCGAACCGGGAAGATCCACTCGGATGCGAAAATGGAGTTCCCCTGGTTTCTCATTGGATTTGTCATCACAAGTTTGATTGGCAGCTATATTTTTGGAAAATATATCGTAGTTCCAGTGGGCCTGATGAATGGACTTTCTCATATCACCACATTTATGCTAACGATGGCAATGGTAGGCATGGGGCTGAATGTGAGCTTTAAGGCCTTGCGGGAAAAAGCGGTGCTTCCTTTACTGGTGCTGTCCATCACCTCGGTCATTCTTGCTGGTTTAACATTTTTAACAGTGTGAATGAAGATACAAAAGAAGTCTCTGCTCGCTATGTAGTCGGCAGAGACTTTTTAGTGCTGCTAATGATAAGATTAAGATATGTGATGACTTATCCGTAACTTTTACATATAATTTGCGTCTATCAAAATGGCGGGTTCTGAGATACTAGGCTGCAAGATTTTCATAAGTGAAAATTTATAGAATGGTAGGGTACATAATGAAGAAAATTTGTTTTTTGGCTTTTTTATTTCTGTTTTTATGGGGATTTCCAGGGGAAACTCACGCTACGTCTTCAAGTTCACATATTGAGCTGAATGGTAAAGATTTAAGTGCTGGGAAGGGAATTCAGACCCAGGAAGTCAAAGGAAACATATTAGTTCCTCTTCGTCTCATTGTGGAGGAATTAGGTTATAGTGTGGATTGGAAGGCCAAGACGGGCACCGTAACTATACAGGATCGAGATCATCACCTCAGTCTTCAGGTAAATAAAACTATAGCCTCTGTCGATGGTCATCAAATGGGGTTGACGGTAGCTCCACTACTTACAGACGGAACAACTTATGTTCCGCTTCGTTTTGTATCTGAACAGACTGGGCTTAATGTGACATGGAACAGCAAGCTAAAAACGGTGTTTCTGACTTCCCCGCCTGACTCAAGCGGAAGTAGCGAGTCTTCCCATGGAAGCTCCGATTCTGGTACTCAGGCTATAACTAATACTGTAACTGATGCAGAAGAGAGTACACGTGCCACGATAGACCAAATCAGCTTCATGAATCATCAATTGGCAATTACGGTGAATGGAAAAGTAAGTCCTAAAGTCACTACGTTGACCCATGCAGACCGCATCGTTGTAGACATACCTAGTTCTAGGTTCTCCGATGAGTTCCAAGCCTCTCTACCTTTGGACAATACGACACAAGGGGCTTTCCCTGTAACAGATGATCCGGATGTTTCACAAGTAAGATACTCTTTATTTAGCACAAGTCCCGCTGCGGTACGTATTGTGGTTGATCTGAATAGTAATCAACCTTTCCATGTGCTAAACGCGGGTGACGGCAAGATTGTCATAGCGCTGGATCGGAAATCAGATGAAACAGCGGGACTAACTTCTACTGCGCCTGTTACATCTACTATAGCCCCCGATACGATCGTACCTGAGCCTGTCATCTCTTCCGACGGACATGCTCAAGGAATCGATGTCTCCCACTATAATGGAACTATAGATTGGCAACAGGTTGCGGCCGCAGGCAAGACATTTGCTTTCATCAAGGCTACAGAGGGGACAACATATCAAGACAATCAATTTTTAGCCAATGTTCAGGGAGCGAGGGATGCCAGCATACTGGTCGGCGCTTATCACTTTTTGAACGCGACAACTACGGATGGTGCTCGTCAGGAAGCAGCTAATTTTGCCAGGGCTTTAGAATCAGCAGGAGGCAGGTTGGATCTGCCGCCAGTGTTGGATTATGAAAATAATCCCAAAGGTCTTACTCCTGCGCAAATTAGTGAAGTGGCTCATGCGTTTTTGGATGAAACGGAGAAGCTTACCGGACGTCTGCCGATCGTGTATACGGGAAATGTTTTTGCTTCCAAGTTTGATCCTACATTTTCTATGTATAAACTGTGGGTAGCCAGATACAGCACGACTCAAAAGCCGACTGCAGTTCCAGCCTGGAACAACTGGTGGGCCTGGCAGTACAGTAGCACAGGCAGTGTTCCGGGTATCCGTGGTAATGTGGATTTGAATGAATTCAATGGAACGATAGATGAACTTCGTTCTTCGCTGGCAGGAGATATTGAATAGCAGAAGCTTGTGACGATCGTAAATCCTCGCGAATCCGGTATAGGATCGGCGAGGATTTTTGGCGTCTAATCGTCTAGCTGGGCATAATCCATACGATTTCGCAGATCCGGACAAAGAATTTCTTTCCGTATACATCCAAAATGACATGATCAGGTTTACAGTCCACTACACATCCGTCAATTCTGCCGCGTGTGGTCTCCAGTACAACATATTTGCCAATGACCGATTTTAATGTTTCTACCACATACGGGTCTACAGGGCTTACCATGATATGATGCGGGGTATGGTGGTGATGGGGAAAAGGTTGATTCGTACTGTAATTGAGCGCTTGATTCGGATTCAATTGCTTCACTCCTTCAGGGTTAATTGTGATATCTTATGCTCCTGCCCAGAAAGGGTGTAGGCGGATGCCCAGTCGACGGAGAGAATCATTTCATTGCCGATAAGCCCGGTCCATAGGAAACCTCTATACATAAGCTATGATGTACCTTGAAATGAAGGAGGAACTTATCCATGGGTGAATGCGAAAGAGGTTGTGGCGGTCAAGTTGGAGGCTACGGAGGTTGGACATCGACAGGGGCTATCCTGGTACTGTTCATTCTGCTGGTCATCATCACCAAGTCGTTATGGATCTAAATTAAAATGAGTGTATTAAATCCCTCACCGGTGCATAACTGGTGGGGGATTTAGCGTTTTAAGGGATTCATGTGACTTGCTTGTATAGTAAAACACCTCAAATAGCAGCTGCCAACTCCTGACGAATGAGTGTCAGGGGTTGCAGCTGTCATAAAAGGTGTCCTAGTTTGGTAGACAGGGATTGACGGTGCAGTGGACTTAAATTAAAGCAATTGCCAACAGGGTGAACAGGCTCAAGGTTAAGAGTTGATTACCATATCCATATCCATAACCAGGATAGAAAGCAGATGTTTGAACACGCCCGTTTGATTCTGTTTTTAAGTACACGTTATTGCGATCCACCTTAACGATGGTGCCTTCGTGCTGTTGCCCGTCCCTTGTCAAAACACGTACCCTTCTGTTCATACAGCCCAAGCAGTTGTAATAAGCGTCCATTCAATCACCCCCTCTTGTACATTCGCATTTTATGAGAGGAATGATGTAACGGTAACGGCTAATATACAGGGAGAAGGCATTCCCACCGAATTATGATCTTATCGGGTTAGGCCCATTCGTGATAAGGGTTAAAGGCGAAGCCGGGATATCCGTCTGTGTGGGCATAGGTTCTTTTCGAGGCGGCCTGCTGGTACTGGGGAGTATCGGCGAGTCTCACATGTATCCCCGGTTTTTTGGCCTGCTGGTGCTTGCAGTCATTGGGCGGACCGATCATCACAGGCTTTTTGATAGGAGCGAGTGCTTCCTGAATCTTATTCTCATTCAGGCAGTAGGTATGAGCCAGAATGTTGCCTGGCGTTAACCGCAAAATATCGGAGCCGAGAATGAATTCGGGGACGGGGGCATTAAAAATCGCTAACAAATGAGTATCATCCATTGTGGCGACCTCGTAGTGCCACCATCCCTGGGGAACATTAACCACTTGACCAGGCGTGATCGGAAAATGCCGTAACTCGCGTGTGAACGGGTTAATTAATGACACGGTCACCGCCCCAGAGATGCAGTATACCAGCTCTGTGGCATTTTGGTGGTAGTGAGGCTCTATGACGTTGGCGGTGCTCAGGCGAATATCCAGTAGCGATGTATTTACTAATGTATTCAATTGCTGGACCGAAAGCTCATTGATGGAGTTTTGAGCATCCTTTTGAAACAAAACATTGTCTTTTAAATCATAAGTAAATTGAGCGGAGGGAGAGGTGTAATCCATATATGAATCCACGCGTCGTTCCTGCCTTTCTGCTATTCAAAAATTTGATGATCGTACAGCTACCCTATGCATCCGCCCAATGTTGTGTGCAAGGATAGGGGCACTCGTCAGTCCACTAAGGCTAGTGTTATTTGTATGCGCAGTCATAGGACCAGAGCCGGATGATACGTAAATGCGGCTTGTGGTATACTGCAACGGACGTGTGAGAGCATCTTTGTCCGATTCCGCAGTAGCAACGCGTCATTTCCGCAGCTAGGCATAAGCTATAGCAGAAGAAACATCATCGGATAAACGCCCCTGAGTTGTACAGGCCGGAATGGTTGTACCGGACAAAACAAGAAAGAGGAGGTTGTCTGGAATATGAAAAAATTATCTATGTTGGTACTGTCCTGCGCATGTATGCTGGGCGCTGTGTTGTCGGTTACGCCAGGACAAGTACAAGCGCAATCGTCAGCGTTGACAAAAGGGGCTCAGAGTGAGCAGGTGCTGAAGCTTCAACAGCAGCTTCATTCGCTCGGCTATTTCAAAGCCGGTTTTACCGGATATTACGGCTCTCTGACCAGTAAAGCGGTTGCCCGTTTCCAACGGGACTATGGCCTTACACCCGACGGTGTAGCCGGAGCAGCAACGCAAGCCAAGCTGGATTCCTTCGGGAAGGTGCGTTTAACAGCTTTGGAGCAATTAGCCCGGATTATTTATGCCGAGGCACGCGGGGAATCTTTTCAAGGGCAGGTAGCCGTGGGCGCGGTCGTATTAAACCGTGTGCAGTCCAATGAATTTCCGAGCTCAATTCCAGACGTTATTTTACAGCCAGGCCAGTTCACCGCTGTACAGGATGGTCAATACCGCCTGAAACCGAACAAGACCGCGTATCGTGCGGCAAGACAGGCTCTTAATGGTGTTGATCCGACGAACGGGTCCCTGTTTTATTACAATCCGGCCATTGCCACAGCCAAGTGGAGCAAGAGTCGCCCGGCTGTCATTTCTCTTGGCCGCCACACGTTTACAAATTAATCGGCATAAGAACACGTAACTTGTCAGCCGCCAGTTGCTTCCTGTAGTCAGGAGGAGTGGCGGCCTTTTTTGCATATACACAAATTTGTAATATATTAGGGCCGATTTATTGATTGTATATTAAGATTTCTACATATTTTTCCGATAATCTTAATAGACAAAAATATGAAATCAAAGGAGTCTTACTGAAATGAGTCAAAATCCTTACAGCATCGAAGTGGATCAAACCATTAAAACAGTACATATGGCGGTGAATGGTGTGTTCAGCCAGGCTGAATATGATAGCTTTGTCAAGGAATATGTATCCAAGACATCCTCCATTCAGGCATCCAGCTTTACGCTCAAAGTAGACTGCACCCAAATGGCACTGCTGGGTCCGGGAGAAGTAGAAAAAATGAAAGGTTCTTTTGTACGGTATAAAGAAACCGGGTTTGCCAAAGTGATTTTTGTTATCAGCTTGCAACAAACGATTATTAAAATGCAACTCGGTCGTGTAGCACGTGAAGCGGGATTAAACAACGTAGATATCGTCGTACACTAACGTTCTGATGCGGTGACAAACAGCGAGATGGATGTGTAAGGGGGAACCTGCTGATGAGCCATATTAAAATTAAAGCATTGGGTGTATATCATCCGCCCCGTTCGGTAGATAACGAATATTATATCCGTCATTTTGACGAACAGGGCAAAGATATTCGGAGATTCATGGAGCATATGGGCAGGAAAAAGCGTTACATTATTGATAGCCCGGACGAGAACGGTTTGACGATGGGGATCGCGGCTGCGAAGAAAGCGCTGGATCAAGCCCAAATGACAGGCCGTGATGTGGACATGATCGTGTTTTCCACCCAAGTTCCGGAGTCGTTGTTCCCTATGAATGCCCTGTTTGTTCATCAAGCCATCGAGGCCAGGCATGACGTGGTTGTCATGGATTCTAACGCGAACTGTGCAGGCATGACGGTGGCAGTCGATCAAGCCAGCCGCTCTATGCTGTCTAATCCTGATGTGCGCACAGCACTTATCATCGGTTCAGACTATAATTCACTTGTTTCTGGTCCCGAGGATGAAATTACTTATGCGAACTATGGGGATGCCGCTTGTGCAGTTATTTTGGAGCGTACGGAAGAGGATACTGGCTTTATTGATTCTATGTATTTTACGGACCCGGTCAATATAGATAAAATTTTGTACCCGGCTCAGGGATTAGCGACAACACTCAGAGCAGATGCCCCCGGAAAATATATTCAATGGCTTCCGTTCGACGCCAACATGGCCTTGCTCCCCACATTTGATCTGCTTGAGCGAATTTTGAAGAAGAACGGACTGGCACCTCAGGATGTACGGGCTTATTGCCTGTCGCAGTTTTCACTGGCGAATGTGCTGAAAATACAGGATCATTTGGAGCTGGAGGACGTCCAAATGATCTATGTGGGTGATCGTTACGGTTATACGGGCACCAGTAGCCCGTTCATTGCCTTGTATGAAGGTATTGAATCCAGCCGCATTCGGCGCGGTGATTATGTGCTGTTCTGGACGATTGGAGCTGGGTATCAGCTGGTTGCTATGCTGTTTAAATATTAAGGAATATGAAAAAAACCTTGCGGCCGCAGGGTCTTTTTGCGCATGATGCCAAGTCAAATGTAATGAAAGATTATTTTTCGAAGAGAGAGTTTAAGGTTATTTGTTTGTGTTTTGTCCAATTGTTTTGTAAAGTTTATACATTGAAATCCTGAGGAGGGCTTGTATTGCGGACGTTTAATAGCATGATCGCTGGAGTACAAAATGGGACAACACAAAACAGGAGATGAAGGGTCATGAAAATCGAAAATTTATTTTACGGGGATCGGATTAAACTGGCCGCTGTCAGGGAAGAAGATGCGGAAACGATGTTCAAATGGGGAGAGGATGCGGAGTATCTGCGAAATGTGGATACGGATTTGGCACTCCCTTATACGCTGAAGCAAATGGAATCGGAAGGCTCGCCTAGTTCGCACGAGGTCTATTTCCGGTTGAGAACGTTGGCAGATGATGTCCTGATTGGATTTGTTGCCATTCACGGGATTGAGTGGAATAATCGGATCGGTCAGTTGGCGGTTGGCATAGGCAATACGGACTATCGTGGGAAGGGCTACGGGTCCGAAGCGGTGCGCCTCATTCTTCGTTATGCCTTTTACGAATTAAATTTGAATCGGGTAGGTCTGGATGTCATTGAGTATAATAAACAGGCCATTCGAACCTATGAAAAGGCGGGTTTCCAGCATGAGGGCAGGGTTCGTTCCGCTGTTCTTCGTGATGGTAACAGCTACGACCGTATTATGATGGGGATATTATATTCCGAATGGAATGAAAGCGTTAAAGCTTGATGGATACACAATTTGTTCATAAAATATTCCATAAACAGTCTTTTAACAGATTCAAAAGAGGTTTATAGTTAAATTGTCACGTACTGAAATACATCGTGTTTTCGGTATGAGTCAAAGCTGAGGAGGAATTTACATGACAAACGTTGTAAGGTCCGTTACTTCACCCAAGAAATTTATTTCTGGCCAGAATCTGCTCTCGTCGTTAAATGACTACATTAAGGATTATGGCGATAAAGCCTTTATTATTTGTGATGAGTTTATACTCGAAAAGGCGCAAAAGGAGGCTGGCGCTTCTATTGAAGCGGCTGGCAATCAGGCCATTTTCGAGAAATTCCAATATGAATGTACTAAAGAAGAAATTGAGCGTAACCGGGAATTGGTGCGCAAGCATGGCGCTAACATCATTATAGGGATCGGCGGCGGTAAAACGCTGGATACCGCTAAGGCAACGGCTTATTATGAAAAGCTGCCTGTCGTTATTTTCCCGACGATTGCTTCTACGGATGCCCCTTGTACTGCCCTTGCGGTTATCTACAAGAAAGACGGCTCCTTTGATGAATATTTGTTCCTACCAACCAATCCCGACGTTGTACTGGCGGATACGGGCATTTTGGCAGCGGCGCCTGCACGTTTCTTTGCAGCCGGGATCGGCGATGCGCTGGCTACTTATTTTGAAGCGCGGGCTTGTTATCAGTCCAACGGGGACAACCTGGTACTGAACAAGCCTTCCACCACAGGGCTGGGACTGGCCCGTCTCTGTTATGATACGTTGCTGGAAAATGCCGTGAAGGCCAAGCTTGCGGTGGATTGTAAAGTATATACTCGCGCGGTGGAGGATACCATTGAAGCGACAATTTATCTGAGTGGTGTTGGTGCTGAATCAGGTGGGTTGGCAGCAGCGCATGCGATTCATAATGGCATGACGGCTGTACCTTCACTGCATAAAGCACAGCATGGCGAGAAGGTCACATTCGGCTTGCTAACTCAGCTTGTACTGGAAAATGCGCCGAAAGAAGAACTGGATACTGTCATCAAACTGGTTAAGGACGTAGGTCTTCCTTTGACGCTTCGTGATCTGGGTGTTGAGGAATTTGTCGAGGCTGAATGGCGTCAAGTGGCGGAAGCTGCCTGTGCATCGAATGATACGATGGTCAATATGCCGTTTCCGGTCAGTCCTGCTGACGTGTACAACGCCATCATTGCGGCGAATGCGATTGCAGAATCCTATCAGGGATAGTTTTTTTCTCTTAAGAACGAAAATATCTTTTACCAAACGGGTCTGTCCTATTACGGGCAGGCCCGTTTGGTTTCAGCGCGGACTTATATCATATCTTATTCTGACCGATATACATGTAACAGATGTAATTAGGAATGGTCACAGCAGGAGGAGATTTGATGTTGGTACATGGTAAAACACGAAGAGGCAGCTTGTACATCCATATGTCCAGCGGTTTTCACAAAATTGGTGATTATCGGGAAGAATACTCAGTAGCACCGGGAGATCGACTGATGTCGAGACTGACCAAGCGGATCTATACCATTGTATCTGTGCATCTCGGTGAAGAGGCGTATGCCGATATTGATCTGGAAGAAGTGATTAGAAATAGTTAAAGCGCTTGGCTTGGTTAGACTCAAAAAAAGCTTCAATTTCACTCATAGAGCGAAGTTGAAGCTTTTTTTGTTATTTCAGCGCAGGGCCTTGTTGAGAAGGTCCCGTGTGATAATATTATTTTGATTCATAAATGTTCTGATCGTTGATTGCGAATTGGTTGTGGATAGTTCCTTTCCCCATGTCATGGCATAAGCCCAGGCGGGTTGATTTTTTAGCACATTGGCGCTCGGAAAAATATTACTTTCCCCAATTCCGATTGGCTTGCCTTGTGCAAGCTTAAGCAGTCCGGTGTAATATGAGGCTTTGTAATCATTGTTGTAAATATCAGCTGCGAGAATATCCACTCTGTTTATACCCGGAAAAGTTCGACTGTACGATGTGCTGTATGCGTTCGGTGCATTCGGACTCCATACATATAACAGATTATTCAGATGGTGGACATTAACGAATCGGTCATACATCACATTCCAGAGCTGGGCGTAATTTTGTTTGTTTCCCCACCAGAACCAGTTGCCGTTCATTTCATGATAGGGTCTCCACAGAACAGGCACATCTGCGTCCCGCAACGTTTTGAGGGAAAGTGCGACCTCATCAATATCTGCAATCAGCTGTCGATATTGCGGGGTACTCGGCGTGATGTAGTGATTAAATTCAGCCTGACTAAGCTTGGTTTGCACGTTTTTCCACGTTTTGGGTTTACCTGGTAACGCTTGATGAAAGGTAATAGCTACAATTCCGCCGGACTGGCTCCACTGAATAGCACTGTCCACAACACGCTGACGTTGCTCTTGTAAGGCTGCGTGGGACTGATTGGCTAATCCTCCAAACTCATAGCCATGGAGTCCTGCATATTGTCCGCTGATTTGTTGTAACTTGTTGTTTTGTTCATCCGGTGCTTCCAAATAATCATGCTGCCCGGAAATTAGCGTACCCTCCGGCACATTGGAAAGGTAGGTGAGTAGTTGCCTGGCTTTGGCAGAGGCCTGGGGATTAACAGGCGGAGCGGCATCAGCTATAATGAACGATTGCTGAGAGACACTGAATAGTAAAACAAGTAGTAGCAGTAGCACCCTTTGCAACCAAAAGCGTATTGAGTGAGATTTCATGGCGCTCCTCCTTTGATGACAACATGATGAAATTACATTTTTTCTTTGCGTTTTCTCAGTTGGATACATGCGCTAATGAGGATTATTAGCAAACAGAAGTAGACCAACCAGTTCGGTTCCTGTGAATATATCCAGTCTTTTGCCAGAAGGAAGCCGGAAATCAACGCAAGTAAACCCATGATAAGAACCATTTTGGTTTGCGCTGGACGGCGGCTACGTTTGGAAATCCAGTGTATGATGCCCAGAACAATGGCTGCCTGAAGTAAAAACATGCTCATTAACATTAAAGTAGCTAGAAAGATTGGGGACATCGCTATCCTCCTCCTAAATTACAATCAGATTATGCAGGTTGTAACCGGGATGCGGATTCATGGATGTGAATTCAATACAGATGGACAAGTAGTTGTACTCTCGATACGATCGTGATTAAGTTGACTAAATTATACCATAACTACCGTCCTGCAATAAAAGGTGTCAAAATACCTACTCTGTCTTGATTCACCATCATACGCTATATTCAGTGAAATATTGACACATAGTTGTACACTTCATAAATATGCAGGTGTAGTAGGAAATATACAGTAAGCATGAGTATAAAATCAACGCGAAATCAGCGGAAAAGTTTGGTATCATTAAGGAGGTATTGATAAGGAGGTCATTTACATGAATGAAGATAATCGACCGTTTTCTAGCCCTGTAGATGCTGAAGGAGCCAAAGCGAATTTTGATGTGAACCAGCGGAAGCTTCACTCTGAGGGAGCCTTTGGTTTATGGCGTCAGGTCAGCAATCTGCTTATTCTGGTTGGCGTGATTGCGTTGATTATTATTTTAGGTCGAGTGCTCTAAGGATGGGCACCTAAGAAATAAAGCCGATAAGATTATCAGAATAGGGATGTGAGATGGTGTTAAAGGCAGCGTTACTTTTTATTTTGGCTGGCATAGCTGAAATTGGGGGAGGATATCTGATCTGGCAGTGGCTGCGTGAAGGGAAGACATGGTATATCGGACTTTGCGGCGGGGTGATTTTGGCTGTCTACGGAGTCATTGCAACTTTTCAGGTTTTCTCGTCTTTTGGGCGTGTGTATGCAGCATACGGAGGTGTCTTTATTGTCCTTTCCATTGCATGGGGATGGTGGATTGATAAAAAGACACCTGATTTGTACGATATCGTGGGTGGATTGATTTGTTTGGTCGGAATAGCAGTAATACTTTTTCCCCGGACTGGATGATAGGACAAAAAGCCCTTTTTTATTTTTTTGGAAAACATGACTATTGATCTACATAAATGAGCTTCATATTCCGAAATAGAACTTAAGGAGGGGGTTCTATGAACTGGAATCAAATGAAGCTTAGATTGAAATTTGGCCATGCTGTACCGAAAAGTGAAGGGAATTTCTCAATGGGCATCGTGTGGGGAATCCTGATTAGTATTGTGCTTTGGGTTTCGATTATTGGCTGGTTTATGCTTATTTTCAAGTGATCACTAGAAATCACTGTTTATAACGTTGCTTGGTTCAATGTTGTTGTTTTAGTAACCCATGCCTTATGACCCATGCTTTAATCTGTAAAATCGTTACGCAACTTGTTCAGGCCACGGCCCACAGCTTCTTCAATTATATCTGTAGCAGCAGGAGTATCGGCATCGAGGTCAGGGATACGATTAAAACCTGGCTCGCGCTGATCTAACGACTGTTCATGTTCGACCTGATCGATAGTACCATCCTTGTCTTCCCTAATATGTTCTTTCATAATACATCACACGCTCCTTTATGAGTGGAAGCATTTTATATAAACGTTACGCTCAAGGCGGCTAAAGCGGCTATAATAATAAAGCCGGGGAGGAAATAGCTCCCACCCGGCACTTCCCAAACGACTAGCGATGCTCAATCAGATCAATCGCTCCCAGAACAACATGAGCCAGTCCGAAACCGAGAATGCCTGTAGCCGCAAGCTTGTACTTACTGCTCAGCAACACAGCGCCTGAAGCCGATACTACCGTTCCAAGAACAGTTGGAATCATACCTTCACGCATTCGTAACACCCCTTCTGGTAGTTTGGAAAGACGTTTATTAGTGTAATTCAAATACGCCCAAGTTATGCAGAAAAGAAATTTTATTATTTTAGAATAAAATACTTTACAACTTGATGAAATTGTTGTATTATATGTTGGTGCCCATTAAAACGGTATTTACATAACGAGAACCATTTTGTACATAAGCTGGATGTTTCTCTGTTACTTGTAAGATAAGTAAGTATGAAAATAGCGTTCCTAAATTTATGCCGGGGTGGCGGAATTGGCAGACGCACAGGACTTAAAATCCTGCGGTAGGTGACTACTGTACCGGTTCGATCCCGGTCCTCGGCACTATAGTTTATCTCTTGAATCCCTTGATAATCAAGGGATTTTTTTATTTTTTAGGGATTGAAATCATGACACCCATATCACAGGGGACGAGCGCCTTTTTCGCTTTTGGGGACGGATTGGGGACGAACTTTTGGATCGAAGACGTCAAGGTGAGCTGTCGTTTTGCGACTGAGCTTCTTTGTCACAGGAGAAAACACTTGTTACAAATACGATATTGAAATTATAAATACATTTAACTCTGAAATCCGAGGTCTGTATAACTATTACAAAATCGCAAACAACGTGTCTAACCTCCATAAATTCTACCATTTCATGAAATTCAGCTTTGCCAAGACATTAGGCTCCAAGTACAATATGTCAGTAGCTAAGATGATTGCAAAATATAAAGTTAATGGTGAAATAGGCGTTAAATACGAAACAAAAAAAGGTCAAAAAATAATGTACTTCTACCAAGATGGATTCAAAAGAGTGAGGAACTAACAAATATCTATGACGCAGACACACTGCCTAATACACTGAAATTTGGGGGAACAACAAGCTTGATGGACAGACTTAAGGCTGCCCAATGTGAGTTTTGTTCAAAAAGCCCAAATGAAATGGAAATGCATCATGTGAAAAAGCTCAAGGACTTAAAAGGAAAAAAGAAATGGGAATACTTCATGATAGCAAGAAGAAGGAAAACCATAGCACTATGCAGAGAGTGTCACTCTGCTCTACATAGTGGGAAATTAGATTGATGAGTGGAGAGCCGTATACATTGAGAGGTGTACGTACGGTTCGGAGGAGAGCGTTTGGAAACCTACTGTAGTAATACAGAAAGGCGCTGGGCGCTTATCCTACGCTGAGGGTGGCTCAGGTGCAGATATAAGATAGTGATAACCGGGGAGCTGGATCATGAAAGCATTTATAACAATTATATTCCTAGTTCTTTTATCTCTTCCCTTATCGAATGTTTTTGCAGCCGAAGCAGAGTACTCAGAAAATTTAATTCCAAAAATGACATCTAACACTTTGCCATCTGGAGTGGCAAGTGCAAGCAATGAATATTCTTACGCATATGAGGCATTTAACAAGGAATTTGCCACTATTGCTAGTGCGTGGACATCAAGTACAACTGCTGCTTGGCTAAGATATGACTTTTTCAATTCTGTAGTTATTGAGCAATATGTTATATATCCACAGACGAAAGCAACTGACCGAGCCCCTAAAGATTGGACTTTCGAAGGCTCAAATGATGGGGTTACTTGGAACGTTCTAGACACTCAGTCAAATATCACTGGATGGGTAAATAGCACTCCCAAAAAATTCTCTTTTTCTAATTCTAATTCATATAAGAATTATAGAATTAATATTACAGGCAACAATGGAAGTAAGTATCTAGCTCTTAGCGAATTAGAGATGATGTCTAAAGTATCGAGTTCCACTCCTAATCCAGGAACAGAAGAACCATCTCCAAACGGAGACCATGCTATTCTAGTAGTCACCATGACAACAGGACTGGAAAAAGAATTCGACCTAAGCATGAAAGAGGCCAATGACTTTATTTCCTGGTATGAGGGCAAGCAGGCTGGATCTGGTTCGGCTTCGTACGCCATTAACAAGCATGACAACAATAAAGGTCCATTCAGCAGCCGCAAGGACTACATGCTGTTTGACCGTATCCTAACATTTGAAGTAAGTGAATACTCTAAATAATTCAAAAAGCTCTGCTAACCTTAATTGGTCGGCAGAGCTTTTAACTGTTCACGCCTCTTATAATGTATCAAGGTATTCTTTCTGGAATTTGATAAAATCTTGCACACTATCGTGATAGGTAAATCTACTGCCATTTTTATCAATAATCCAGTTGATCTTCTCGTCATTTAACAAGACTCCATACATGCAGTGATGAAGCAGTTCAATTTGCTTTTCATCCCTAATTCGGATCAAGTGTTTTTCTTGTTCGTCAATGAGGTACCATTTCGTTTCTGTTTCATCTAGATCTACATCCGCATCCACATACAGTATTGATACCGACAAGGGGAATGGCCAGTCAAACCAATGTCCTCGCTTGTCTTCTCTATAACCTTCAAATGCCATGGTTATTTCCTCCTACTTAGATAATTTCCTGATTAGTTTAAATGTACGTGCTGAGATTGTACGCTTTATTGAAAACTGTTTTTTGGGAACTCGCAGCTATCCTCAGCCTTTGGCATCTTGGCACCAATGCGGGGAGGTCCAAACTTTATTGTAAATCCCTCATTTGCTCAATTTGTAAAGGCAATGCTAGTTCAAGGGAGAATTTTCGGCAGCAGCCCCTTTTGACAATGGACGACGTAGGCTTTTAGGAATACACACATTAAATTTACTGCTGTTCTTGTCTTATCCCTACTGGCTCAGGAATATCGCCCCCATATTCTTTCCATGGCTTCACGTGCGCCAGCGTAAACTTCTGCAAAAGTTTAGTGTCACTTTGGCAACCGTCTATTCCGCTATTGTTGCATAATAGTTGTGTCCGCTTTCGTCGTTCATTGTTCTGATCTGTATAGTATACGGAAACGCCGGGTAACAAAGAAGTTGAACGCTTTGTTACCTGATATCGAACGCTACTACCAATACTCTACAATTATTCTGCTGAGCGAAGACGGGTGCCCAACATGAAGGAACTGGAGATAAAGACAGGTAGCAGTGTAGTGGACATAAAGGCGCGCGTTTGCTGGCTTTGGGAAGAAGGGGACAACAAGAGCGGTATATGCTCTATATTGTAATCATAGAGGGCTGGGATGGTGACCAAAAGATCATTACATTTCCTCGTCTGGAAATAGGCATTATACGGTATTAAACCTCCAATGATCTGGAGTTTATTTTTTGTACTCGGAATATAATTTGTGCATAACACATCAGGAGGCTACATACATGTCAAAAAGACTCGAAGGTAGTGGATTATGGGAAAGCAGCCGCATCATACCGGAACATAAGGAAGCGTATCTAAAGCTCATGAAAGACCGTCAACGGCGCGGCAAGCCAGAGTTGGATGATCAGGAAGGGCACAGCTAATCGAGCAAGCGCTAATAGATTTCTACAACTCACGTACGGCTGTCACGCTGCTCGTGTTCAGCCCGTTTAATGATGAGGAACTGACAGGTGTGGTTACTTCTATAAACACGGGAAGAAGGGAAGTAAAGTTGTCACGCGGTGAGGATGATTTTAGCTGGATTAAGTTGGAGGATATTATTTCTGCAAGTACATAAAAGGCCCCCAGGTAACCGGGGCTTTTTTACGTCCTTTACCAAGCTAAAAATTTGTTTACTATTTAATATTTTTCGTATATATTAATATTTGGAAATTAGTTTTCATAAATTTTTCCTACAAAACTAGATTGAATTAATAGAGGAAATTATCTCAATGAGCATTTCATTAAGAATAGAACGCAAATCCGGTGCTGAACCAATCGAGTTTGTAAAAGGTGAGATCACTGGCTTTACTTATAAGAATAATAGTTCCATAACCTTTTAGCTAAGTCTACAAACTTGGCTCATTCGCTACATATTCGAAGCAAAATTCCGCTTCATTCGCTTCCTTCAGTTATAGACAATGCGGATAATTCCAACATGCTGTACACATGGGCAAACACAGAATATAAACCTGATAGTGAGTACTACTATCGAAAATGTAATATCCAAGTCGTGAGAAATGAAACACGATCCGAGATATTACGTTTACACACGCTTATGTAGATAAGTATCAAGAACAGATTGATACCAGCAAAGAGATCCTTGAGTTTGAACTTGTTTTAAAACAAAAAGAAGATCAATTGGGAAAAATTCAATACAGTCCTCAGTTAGAACCTAAGGAAACAAGAAAAAAGCATCAGTCTGATGTCTCGCAAAAAGTACTGGAAGGCGCATATAGTAAGAATATGTTAGTGTATGCAGGAAATAATACTTTTCCGTTTGAAAATCCTCTGGTAGAACTAGAAAAGACTTGGGTGCGAGGCGTAGAGCAGGTAAAAGATTCGACAGACACTGTAATACATTATCCTGATCGTAAAGCATTTACATTAGTAGCTGTTCCTATAGCTCGAAAGAAGTACGGAGACATCACAGCCAATTTACTTAAACATTCACTTGATTACAAACCAGGACATTTACACTTTAACGAGTGGTCGTATGAGGCGCAGCAAATTAAAAAATCTAAAGAACATAATATGTATGTAATTGATAAAGCAGTACAAAAAGCTAACGACAAAAAAGTTAAAAGTTTTTCAAGTGATGGGTCTATTGCAATTGAAAGTGACAGAGATTTGTATAACGCTTTTCACAAAATGAAGTACAAAATAGATGGAACATATGTAAAAGGACAATGGAAAATTACTACAATATATTATGATGTATATAATTTTGAATACAATTTTAAACAAATGTTTACTGGCGACAACAAACTCGGTTGGGCTGCGGCCAACCTAACAAATTTAATGGAATCATGGGGAACACTCAATGAGTATACATCTTATGTTACAGTAACTGATACAAAAAAAGCTTGGAAGTGAGGTGTGAATTGCAGATGAAACGCAGATACATCTTTATCTTGATCTTTCTACTAGTTATAACTACTACTCTAATTTTTCTGGCAAATTCTGGAGACAATACGATAAGGAAGTACCCATATGGCAAAGATACGTTAGAGTTTTTTGGAGATGGGACTTTTCAGATTTACAGGGGAGGAGGATCGGATGAGCCTCCAATACTATACACTCATCAAATTGAAGCCCCATATTCAGTGATTGATAACGTCCTGTCTTATAAAATAGAAAAAAATATCGTATATGTGGCTGGTGAAAATAGCTTCATTAAATTGGATTCAAGTACCAACACATACGAACAAAAGAAACGGATTTCCGACTTCACTTCCAAAGATAGAGAGATATTCAATAAATTAATGGAAAAATAGAAGTTATCATAAGCAAATGTGGTAGCAATGGAGCTTTAATTTGTTCACAAAGGTTAAGTTAACATGCGCTTTAGTTGAGTATTTGTTATGTAAGTATTCAAAATTTATAAAGATTGGTCAACCACCAGGGATGATTTTAGATGGAATAAGTTGGAAGATATCATTTCTGCAAGCATCTAGCAAAAATCTAAGGATAGTAATATTCTACTGACGTTATCCAATAAACAAGAAATGTTCTCAACCGCCTTACCTACGACAATTCAGCCGAAATCTTTCGAGGAGCATTTGATGCTAGCGTTTTAGCTGAGTAATTAAAAAAGCAGATCAATCCTCATATCGCAATCGAAGACTTCCTGAAGACGATGCGCTACACCCGCATCAAGTTAAAGAAAGAGGCTTACGGATTGGTACAAGACTACTACGGAGAAGCCCACTTTTACAGAAAAAGCCTGATGAGCTACAACGACATACCGCTGGGCCGAGGTAACTTTTTCTTCGCTAACGGTCCATTTGTTGTGTAAAAAATGGACCGCTGCAAAGAAAGAAATCAATTCAGGTTAATAAAACAATTCCATGGGCTCTTGCTTGTTATTATTCTACGTCTGAGAAAAGCGGAGTGGATAAATAACGCTCACCTGTATCAGGTAATATGACCACGATCGTCTTGCCTTTGTTTTCTGGAAGCTTCGCAATTTGTGTTGCTGCATAAACCGCAGCCCCAGAAGAAATACCAACAAGCAGCCCTTCTGTTTTGGCAAGCAGGCGTGCAGTTTCAAACGCATCTTCGTTTTTAACTTTGAAAACCTCATCCACATATTCTTCATTAAAGTTATTTGGAATGAAACCAGCACCGAGTCCTTGTAGTTGATGTGAACCTGGAGTACCGCCAGACAGCACTGGTGAATCGAACGGTTCGACGGCTATCACTTTTACAGAAGGTTTTCGTTCCTTCAATACTTGGCCAACGCCCGAAATAGTTCCACCTGTACCTACGCCCGCGATAAAAATATCTACACCGCCGTCCGTATCATGCCAGATTTCCACAGCTGTAGTTTTGCGATGAATTTCTGGATTGGCAGGATTGCTGAACTGCTGTGGTATGAAAGAGTTTGGTGTTTCGGCAGCCAAGAGCTCAGCACGCTTGATAGCGCCTCTCATCCCCTCGGATCCCGGTGTTAACACAAGCTCAGCACCGAACGCAGTCAAAAGCTTACGACGTTCGATACTAAACGTTTCAGGAAGTGTAATTATAAGTTTATATCCAAGAGCCGCAGCTGCAAATGCAAGTCCGATTCCAGTATTGCCACTTGTCGGCTCGATAATAACAGAGCCTTTATTGATTAAGCCTTTCTCCTCAGCATCTTTAATCATAGCATATCCAATGCGGTCCTTAATGCTACCAGCCGGATTAAAATATTCCAACTTTACTACCACGTTTGCCTCAATATTTTGGATTTGGCTGTAGTTCAACAGTGCTAATAAAGGAGTATTTCCAATTAATTCTGTCAACTTTTGGTGAATTTTAGTCAAAATTATCCCTCCAAACAATTAATTCATATCTACTTACTATGACATAGATATTATCACGAATTTTTCTTCATAACCATGTCCTGTTAATTCATAGTGCGGAGTGGGAACGGATGGAGACAGTCTAAGCCTAAAGTTACTACTCATAAAAAATAGTTCAAGCTTATTCAGAACCAAGAGAGTCATTAAGAATGTATAATCATTTTTAAATTTCGAGATAATTATCACGGTTCATAATAAACTGGATTTTTTTCCTAAGATGCGTTGGAGGATAGAAATTAGATTACAGTGTACAATAAACGATAGTGGCATGAGGTAGGACAACACATACGGTAAAAGATACCATCTGCTAACCTAGTGATCGGCGGATGATGATTTCGCATTTAAGGTAGAGGGCAAAAAGAGCAGTGAGAAATAACCCTCCTGCTCTTTTTATTGGGGACAAATTGGGGACAGGCTGTAGTATTTTGTGTAGAATACAGTCCAAATGAGAACATATACGAGCATATAAAAGCCTTGAGAATACTGGATTTTGGAACTGTATGCCAGTACAGTATATTAAAAACTCATGTCTTAAAATCCTGCGGTAGGTGACTACCGTACCGGTTCGATCCCGGTCCTCGGCATCCTTGATTTATCACGATCACATCAGCGTTAAAGGACGAAAATAACGAGAGGTCCTGCGTACCTGCGGAGTATTCCGTTTTAGGTACACAGGATCGACGAAGCGCCTCACCGTTAATATGCGGAGGAGGCGTTTTTGTTTTGGCTAAAGGGAATGGATTTAACGATGATTGTCTTTTTGCAAGTTTCATAAAGATCATTAAGCAGTGCTCTCTTTTCAAACTTGTTAGCTAAATGAACAAGTGATTTGAGCTTAGGAGTAAAGTATCTTTTCCTATTTCCGGTAATCCTAAAACGCATGACCGAAAGGAAGGAAATCCATGAAATCTCTTGCAATTAAGGGGTCCATTCGAGCTCTAATATGTATTTACGACGTTCTCCTTTAAGGTGACGCTGGGAGAAAAAGAGGGGATTACTTATGTCCATGAGCACAGGCAAGTTGATCAAAGCGCACCCATGTGCATTAGCAATGGGCCTTATATATGATCGTTGAGAATGATCCCAGTCTATTTAGTGCATTGAGTAAAAAGGTTCATGAATTAGAACTGAATGGGACACTTTCTGCCATTTTTCTGGGCGACGTTAATCCACTGACACATCTGAACGGATACTTGAACAAAGGTTTCTTTTTAATTACGAATTATGTAACCGGATTATTTAGTCTTGTTTCCAATGTAACCATCACATTGTTCCCTTTGTTATTATTGGCTTCATCCAGTCACCATCTGTGGAAATCTGCTCACTTATCGTTATTCTTTTGACCCAGCAAATACGGGAAAATTTATAATTGATATTGAATATTTAGCATACATACATCCATTTTGCCCAAACGTACACACGTCCTCGCCCATACGTACGTTTTTTTTAACTCCATAATTTTGTAAAATGTCTTGAGATACAGTTTTACTTACTTTTAACTATGTTACAAAATGATAAAATATAAATATAAGGTCTTTTGTATGCAACTAAGTTAGTTGTATGGCTATTCATTTCCAGAATTTTGAGTTGGAACAAAGAAATAAAGAGGTGAACTATGGGTAAAGAATGCAATGATCAAGACCACGATGTAGACTTAAAGATAAACAATAGCGAAAGTGATCGGCTTAACATATCCAGAGTTCCGATTATATTATGGATCGTTTTCATCTATATCGAGGGAATTATTATTCAAAATATATCCACACCATTACCGCTTCGAAGTCTATTGTTCTCTCTGGCAATAATTCTGCACGTACTTTTGTACTGGCATGTTCGTAAAGTGCTATATTACGGTTCATGGATCTATTTTATTATTCAAGCAGGAATCATCTTTTTAAGCGCTTTCCTTCTTCCTGTCAGTTTCCCAATTGTGCTGATTGGATTAATTCCAATTTTAATCGGTCAAAGCATAGGTATATATTATCAAACCAAAAAAGTTGTGTTGGTGTTTTTTGGTTTCTACCTTCTTTTTTGCCTTGCTATGATATGGCATCACGATGGTGAGAACTCCGTGCTGTTTATTGGGTTGCTCATTCTTATCGTTATTATCGTAGCTGCATATTCTATTCTTTTCTACAAACAAGTCAATGCGCGGATTCGTACCCAAAACTTTCTCAATGAGCTGGAGCTTGCACATCAAAAAGTGGAGGAGCTTACGTTAGCCAACGAGCGGCAACGCATGGCGCGGGACCTGCATGACACACTGGCTCAAGGTCTTGCTGGCCTGATTATGCAGTTGGAAGCCGTAGATGCTCATCTGACACAAGGCAGCTCACAGAGAGCCCATGAAATCGTTCAGCAGTCCATGTCCCAGGCACGCAAGGCTTTGGCTGACTCACGACGTGCTATAGATAACCTGCGTTCAAAATCGGCTTCGGAAGTGGACTTTGCGGATGCAGTCCGGGAAGAAGCGCAGCGTTTTACGATGGCTACCGGCATTCGAACAGCACTGGACATCAAGATTAAATCCTCGGTATCCAGGTTGTTGATTGAGCATGGGCTACACATCATAAGTGAATGTCTAACGAACGTAGCCAAGCATTCGCATGCCAAGAACGTAGGGATCAATATTTTGGATAATCAAGGTAAAATCTATATAGAGATCCGTGACGATGGAAAAGGATTTAATCCAGATATCGTCGCCAGACGATCAGGACATTACGGACTCATAGGCATTCACGAGCGTGCGCGTCTACTGGGTGGAACAATACAGATCAACAGCACAGCTCAAGAAGGTACGTCTATTAAAGTAGAGGCACCTCTTACCAAAGGAGACATAGCATGAAATTTAAAATACTAATCGTAGATGATCATTGGGTGGTTAGAGAAGGGCTAAAACTTGTTCTAGAGACAAATGACAGCTACGAGGTTGTCGGTGAAGCCGAAGATGGGGCAACAGCTATTCCCCTGATTGAGGAACTTCAGCCGGATGTCATACTAATGGATTTATATATGCCTCAAATGAGCGGGTTGGAGACAATGAAAGCTTTAAAAGAAAGACAAAATGACACACCAGTTATTATCCTGACTACCTATAACGAAGATGATTTAATGATCCAAGGACTGTCTTTGGGGGCAAAAGGATATTTATTAAAAGATACCAGCCGTGAGAATCTATTTCGGACTATTGAATCCGCATTAAGGGGAGAGACACTTCTTCAGCCAGAAATTACAGCAAGGGTTTTTGCTAAAACAAGTGAGAGAGAGGTCAAGAGTGAGCAGCGTGAAGATACTTCAATTCTGACCGAGAAAGAAAGAATTATATTACAGTCCGTTGCACGGGGGCTTAGGAGCAAGGAAATTGCGTTCGACATGGGGACTTCGGAGCGGACCGTGAAAGCACATTTAACGAACATTTACAATAAACTCGGTGTCGATTCCCGATCCGAAGCGGTAGCCGTGTCTCTGGAACGAGGTATTCTGCATCGTTAAAATGGTAAATAAAAACATATTCAGTTCGAATTTGCCCTTTCGTACATAAGGAGCTTGCCCTTATGTACGATTTTTTTTTTTATAAACTGCTGTACTATGAAAAAAAAGGTATGCAGTTTAATATTATGGATTGCTCAAACTGCTTAGAGGAAGTCGAGGAGGATGAAATTGTTGAATAGGACACGAATCAAAATGCTAGTCACGGGAATAACCCTCGCCATGGTGGTTTCCGGTTGCTCAAGCGCTTCGGAGGATACCACTGCAAAATCTGGTCAGCCAGTACAAATTCAAAAAGTAAAGATGCAGCCTTTGGCTAATGAATTTAATTTGGCGGGAACATTGCAGGCAAGCAATCAAACTGCAGTTTCCTTTGAAGCGGATGGACGTATTTTAAATACAACGGTTGAAGTGGGGGATCAAGTACATAAAGGGGCAGTCCTCGCGAAATTGGACACATCTACTTATCAGCTGCAGCTTGCGCGGGCCAAGGCAGCTATGGAGCAGGCGAAAGCCGGTGTTAGCCAAGCGGACGCTTCCGTTCAATCGGCACAGGCGGGCATTCGTAATGCACAATCCCAGATTAATTCAGCCCAATCCAAATTGCAGGAATTGAACAATGGAGCCAAAAAACAAGAAATTGTACAGGCGAAAAATGCGGTTACTGCGGCAACCAATATGTACAACAAGAAAAAGGCAGATGCCGCCCGGACCCAAAGTCTATTTCAGGCAGGGGCCGTATCATTAACGGAAAATGAAAATGCGCAGCTGGAAGTAACAAATGCACAAAAAAGTTTGAGTGATGCGCAAGAGCAATTGTCCCTTTTGCTTGCAGGAGCTTCCCAGGAACAGCGTGCACAAGCTTCGGATGGTGTAGATCAGGCCAGGGCAGGGTTGGAATCGGCTAGAGCTACTCAGCAACAAGGGTTAGCCAGTAAAGCTCAGGCTCAGGCTTCCTACGAGGATGCGGTAGCTGCTTATGAGCAATCGGCGTTGGCACTTAAGAAAACCACTTTAACCTCCCCCATAGCTGGTGTTGTGATTGAGAAAAAGGTGTCTGATGGGCAGTTGGGCTCCAGCGGAAGTGAAGCGTTTATTGTTGGAAATATCAGCACTTTAAAAGTGCTCCTGCCCGTACAGGATAGTGAAATCTTATCCTGGAAGAAAGATCAAAAAGTAAATATATCCCTCTATAATGAAATAAGGACAGGAACCGTTACCCAGATCTATCCATCGACGAATTCCAAAACGGGAAGCATCAATGTGGAAGTGAGCATTCCCAACCCCGAACTCAATTGGAAGCCTGGTCAAGTCATTAGTGCATCTAAAAGCATGAATCAAAACGAAGCGCTTTTAGTGCCCGTAGAGGCCGTAATTAGTACGGGAAATGACCCTTATGTCTTTAAAGCTGTAAATGGTAAGGCCGTTAAAACATCCATTAAACTGGGAAAAGTGACTAATAATCAGCTCGAAGTTGTCTCTGGGCTACAGGCAGGCGATCAAATCGTTACGCAAGGAGCAGGAACCTTATTTAATGGCGATTTACTCGGGAATGATGTACTTGGGAAATCGGAGGAGTCGTCTGAATGATTAAATATATCGTTAAAAAACAGAAAATCACACTTATTTTCTTTGGCATGTGCATTTTGCTAGGGATTTACAACTTTGCATCGTTACCTAAACAGGAGATGCCTGACGTTATTCCTATGTCAGCCAGTGTTACAACTGTGTATCCAGGGGCCTCACCTGAAAGAATCGAACAAACCATTACGAAGATATTGGAACAGAAAATTAAAGAAGTGCAAGGTGTCAAAACGATTTCTTCCACTTCGTCAAAAGGCCAATCCAGTATAAGTATAGAAGCTTTGAATGAGGCGGACCCGACAAAAGTGTGGGCTGATCTTCGTACCAAAGTACAGGATGCACAGTCTGAGCTTCCGGACGATGCGATGCAGCCCATTATCAATGATAGCATGGCAGGCTCCTTCATCGGATCATACGCAATCACTTCTGATAAAGTTGAAAATTTGTATGCGTTAAATGAGTTGATGAACACCTGGAAAGATCAATTAAAAACGGTTTCAGGTATTTCAAAAGTTAATATTCAAGGAATTCCAGAACAAGAAGTACGGATAAGCCTGAACACTCAAAAAATGCAGCAATATGACATCTCCTGGGAACAGGTCGTTCAAGCCATTAAAAATGAAAACGATAGAGTACCTACAGGAAGTCTGGATTTCAATCAGCGTACGTATCAGTTGACGGTAGATGCTTCAACTGATCCCAATGTTTTAAATAACGTTCAGATTTCAAGCAACGAAGAAGGGTTCCCTATATCCTTGAAGGATATAGGTGCAGCCTCGCTTGTTTTTAAAAAAACGGAGAGTTATACGTATGTGAATACCAAGCCAGCTATTTCAATCAGTTTGAGTGGAGATAAAGGCACAGACGTACCAACGGTATCCAAAGCAGCAACAGCCAAAATCAACGAACTTGCGAGTAGCTTGCCAAAGGATGTACATTTTGAGCTGCTGTTTGCTCAAAATGACCGTGTAAGTGAAATATTTGGTAATCTGTCCAAAGAGATGATGATTGCTATTGCATCGGTTATTGTGATTTGTACATTAGGATTAAACTTGCTGACCTCTGCATTTGTGGCCTTGGCTATCCCTGTTTCTATTGCCATCGGTTTTATTGTCTTGCCGATGACAGGAACGACGCTGAATCAAATTTCAGTCATCGGATTAATCATCGTACTGGGGATACTGGTTGATGATGCCGTTGTAGTAAACGACAACATTGAACGCCGACGCTCTGAATTTGGGGAAGATGCTACGGAGGCGGCAATTAAAGGAACGAAGGAAGTATCCTTATCGATCATTACAGCCACGCTGGCTACAGTTGCAGCATTTGCCCCGCTTTTATTTCTGCCGGGCAATATGGGAGACTTTATTAAACCAATCCCTACCGTTATTTCGTTAACGATGCTGGCCTCCATGATTATGTCGCTTACGATCATTCCTATTTTCCGTCAATGGTACGATAACCGTCATAAAGGTAAAGAACGTAGCAAACCGACCAAGCCTCCAGGGCTTCTGGGCAATCAAATTCAGTCCCTCTCTAATATATACGCTAAAAACTGGATGCCGAGAATACTGCGTCGACCACTTTTCACTGCGCTTATTGGTCTTATGATTGGTACGGCAGCTTATGGACTGCTTGCTATTGTGCCCATTCAATTATTTCCTGAATCGGACCAACCGGATGCCACAATCAACGTAACTATGCCAGAAGGAACGTCGTTGCAGGCAACCAATCAGGTTACAACCGAGATTGAGAATTGGGTTAAAAAGCAGCCAGAAACCGAACATTTGGCAGCAACGGCAGGGGGTGGAGCACCTCAAATGTACAGCGATATAGTAGCTGGTAGTGGCTCCGTGGGAGCGGTACACGGACAACTTGCTGTTGTTGGTAAAGAGGGAGTCTTTGATATCAAAAAAACAGTGGACAGCTGGACAAGTACGCTGCAAGCCAAATATCCAGCAGCATTAATAAGTATACGTGTTCCTCAATTAGGCATCCCAGTCGGTAGTGCAGTGTCTGTCCGTATTAAAGGAGAAGACCTTGGAAAGTTGCAAACGATGACCACAAAAATAAAAGAAATTGTTGCGGGGACTTCTGGAGCTGTAGATGTGACCGATAATATGGGGATGCAAAGCTATAATTTGAATTTTCAAGTCAACCAGCAGGCCTTGGATAAATATCAGGTCAACTATTCCAACTTAACCCGCACTTTGTTGCTAATGGGTGACGGAGTGAAGGTTACGGATTTTGATACGGGTAAGGAACTGCTGGATATCAATATGTACATGGATAAACCTAACCATGATCCTGAGGTGTTATTCCAACAGCTAAGTGTCACTAATGCAGGAGGAGAGCAGATCCCGTTATCCCAGTTAGCCACGATGAAACCGGACTTTTCCATTCAGCAAATCCACCGCTATGATTTGGAACGGACGGTAACGATCTCAGCCAATGCAAAAGGGCGTACGGCTACGGAGCTCACCCAGGATATTCGCAGCAAGCTTACAAGTACACATTTCGATTCGGGGTACACTTGGGAAATGGACGGGGAAACATCTACGCAGTCCGATTTGTTTAAGGATTTAGGCAAATTAGCCGTTATCGTTGTTTTTCTCATTCTGCTCTTGATCACCATGCAGTTTTACTCGGTTTCCACACCGCTCATTATTATGACGACTGTGTACCTGGCAGCAGCAGGAGGAGTGCTGGGTAGCTTTATTACAGGTATGCCAATCGGCTTTATGAGTATCATGGGTATCATTTCCCTTGCCGGTATCGTCGTGCGTAATGGTATTGTATTGATCGAGTTTATTGAAGATGCACGGCGTGAAGGCGCCGAATTAACAGAAGCCATCTTAATGGCATGCTCTGCCCGTTTCCGTCCGATCTTGCTCACCTCGCTAACTGCGATCGTCGGAATGATACCGATTGCTACGATGGGAGAAATTCTATTCAAGCCATTGGCAGCGACTATTATATTCGGACTGATTTTTTCAACCATTTTAACGTTGTTTGTAGTTCCGACTCTTTATATGGTCGTAGCTCAACTGAAGCTGAAACGGAAGCATAAGAAGGAAATGCATACAAATAACGATAGTTCATTGTCTTTGTAGCTTTTATAAAAGATAGATAGATTATGGTGTGCTCGAATATTACCCGATCGTACATTAGGCTGTTTGCCCTAATGTACGATTTTTTCTTTTGCTGGCGCAATACAATGAAATAGTATGCGTGTATTACTCATCAAAAGCGGTCTAAACAGATTTTAAATGGTACCAAAGGAGAGAATTATATGACTGGAAATGAGCCGAACGGTCACATTCTAATATCAGATGAACGTTCCAAAAACAATTCACCAGATGGAAAAGAGCATTTCGTAAGCAGTTGATTATAGTGATTTAGAATGCACCTAACGAAAAAACGTTTGTTGATCTTCGCAACTAAACGCCCATGCTCGTGACGCTGGATACTGGCACACGTCCATTGGAGGGCGCAAAAAACCGAATACGGGCAACAAAGAAAGTAACCATGCCCCTCCTTCTTTTGATTAGCACGGATCCCCCCAATAATCGCTAACTGAAGGGCCTGACAACACTTATACAGTAGTCAGGCTCCACTCATTATCTTAGATACTTTTAAACGATTCATTGAGCTTAAAAAAGCTTGGAAGCCGTGACAAACGATTATTTGAGCTGCGTAGGTTCATTTGCTCTCGCAACATCTACTTTGCTTAGAAACAGATAACAAATTGTAAAGGAGAGCGCGACAGCAATGATCATTCCGGAGATGGCATAGATAAAGTAAGGCCCAAAGTAAGCGGGAATGCTAAATATACTGGATAACACATACCCATACAATCGGACACCGAAAAAGCTGATAAAAGCCGAAGCAACTGAACTTGCGATGATGGCGGCTAGAAAAGCTTTTTTGTACTTAGCCAGTACACCGAATAAAGCAGGTTCAGTAATTCCCAAAAGACCGGAGACGGCGGCTGAAACAATGATAGATTTTTCTTTAGGTGTGTTTACCTTGTAATACACTGCAAATGTTGCGCCTACGATTGAAAAGTTAGCCATACACATCATAGGCATTAACATATCGTAACCTTGTGTTGCGAAATTCTGCAAAGCAATCGGAGTCATTGCATGATGCATGCCAGTAAAGACAGCCAAAGGTCGAATCGCACCAACAACAACGCCAGCAAGGATGGGAGAGATACTGAATAAGCCTTGAACAAGCCAAGCCAAGCCATTGCCTAGGTGAATGCCAATGGGACCGATAACGGATAATGCCAGGAAGCCCGAAATAAACAAGGTTAACGTTGGCGTAACTACGGTTTTTAATACTTCTGGCATAAACCTGTTAACGATTTTATGAATATGGCTCATCGCCCATACGGCAAAGATAATCGGGATTACTGTACCGGTGTAGTTAAACACTGGGATAGGTATAAAGCCTAAAAACTGAAACGAGGAAAGTTCCCCGGCCTTGGCCGCATCCACCATCGTTGGAAACATAATGGTAGCAGCGATTGCTATCGCTAAATATTCGTTGGTTTTGAAAATTTTAGCCGCCGAGGCTGCCAAGAAAAACGGTAAAAACGTAAATACTCCGCTCGCCATCATGTTAATGATCTGAATGGTTTCGCTTTGATCCGAGATGATATGGAGGGCGGTCAACCCTGCGATAAGTCCCTTGATCAATCCTGCCCCGGCAATAGCTGGAACGATAGGCCCAAACACGCCGGATACAATATTCATGAAGAGTGTAACAAACCCCTTCTTTTTCTCAGCGCTTGCCTCATCTTCCTTTTGAACATCCGTTAGCTTTAATTCACTGGCCAAAATATTATAATATTCCGCGACTTTAGGACCAAGAATGATTTGGAATTGGTCATTATTAAACTGCGCGCCTAAAACCGGGTCCAATTCCTTAATTTTCTCTATGTCCACTTTGTTTTTATCTTTTAGATCAAACCTGAGTCTGGTCATGCAATGCCAAGCGTTTTGAATATTGCTTTCTCCTCCGACCCCATAAATCATGTCGTGTACCGCTTTCATTTTGTTCATTAAAAATTCTCCTGTCCTTGGAATATGAAGTATTGGTTCCGTTTACATTCTGAATGGTATCACAAAGGTATGTCGAATAAAAGCAGTCCAAAATAAGCCTCGTTTCATGAAAAAACCTTTATATATAAGGATTTATTGAACTTTTTCTGATAAATTGGTCTGGTTTTTTTTAATAATCAGACAATTTACCCAGCCAAATTGATTCTGCTTTTCAAACATGTTTCAATAAACCTAGAAATTCTTAGAAATGAGGAGAAATATGAACCCTTCCATCATCACTAATGTGGAATGTTTTGTGCTTAAACCTGATCGACATAATCTGGTGGTTGTCAAAGTAACTACAGAGAATCAAATTACGGGGTATGGCTGCGCCACTTTTCAGCAGCGTCCGAAAGCCGTTCAGCTCATCGTCGAGGAGTATCTCAAACCTATATTGATTGGAAGAGATGCCAATAATATAGAGGACTTATGGCATATGATGATGGTCAACTCTTATTGGCGTAATGGTCCCGTACTAAATAACGCGATTTCTGGAGTAGATATGGCTTTGTGGGACATTAAGGGTAAAATTGCAGGCATGCCCTTGTACCAGCTGTTTGGAGGCAAATCGAGGGATGCGATACCTGCATATACTCATGCGGTTGCGGACAACATCGAGGATTTGTACCGAGAGATTGATGGTATTCTTGAGCAAGGATATAAACATATCCGGTGCCAACTTGGCTTCTATGGAGGGAATCCTTCGAACTTGCATGCTCCGGATTACCCTACCAAGGGGTCCTATTATGACCAAGACGAGTATATGCAAACCACCATCAAGATGTTTGCTCTATTAAGGTCAAAATATAATGAACAGTTTCATATCCTGCATGACGTGCATGAACGACTTTTCCCCAATCAAGCCGTACAGTTTGCAAAAGACCTCGAATGCTATAAACCGTACTTTGTTGAGGACATTTTACCGCCGGATCAAAATGAATGGTTAAGTCAGATACGTTCCCAAACTTCAACTGCAATAGCCACCGGGGAACTGTTCAATAATCCTTTAGAATGGAGAAGCCTTATTGTCAACAGGCAGATTGATTTTATTCGCTGCCATGTATCTCAAATTGGAGGGATCACGCCTGCTCTTAAGCTCGGAGCCTTATGTGAGGCATTCGGAGTTAGAATTGCTTGGCATACACCGTCAGACATTACTCCTATTGGAATCGCCGTTAACACTCATCTTAATATTCACCTACACAGTGCCGCGATCCAAGAGAATATTCCGATTAAGGAGAACACACGCAGCATCTTTACGCCCATCATAGACGCTAAAGACGGATACATTTACCCTCTTGAACTTCCGGGCATCGGCGTGGAATTCAATGAAGAAAAGGCGAAAAATTATCCGGTGGAATACAGGATGCACGAATGGACGCAGGCGAGATTGCCAGATGGAACACTTATGACCCCTTAAAACAAAAATACTCCAGCATATAGGAACCCTTATGCTGGAGAAGCTGCCTGTTTAGGTGAATGCTTTTATAAATTTCTTCTTTTGTGATGCTCGTTATTGAAGGCTGTCAAATACGTACATTTATAGTCAATGGCTACGATTTCGCTTATCTCAAAGATAATCCCATTATTAAGTATGCCGCGGCTTGATATTTTCATCGCTGGGCTCTTTCTCTTTTGTTGCAAGAGCATAGCCTGTTCTTTATTAAGTGCGATTGCCTCATAGGTATTTAGGTAATGCGAAATCGTATATTTATGTTTTTTCACATAGGATTGAATGGAGTGTTCGGCATCCGTGTGCGTAAGGATTGGAAATAAAATAACAGGTAATCGGGACAACTCTAACTGCATCGTTTGATAGTTAACGATTCTTAGACGTTGATATACCCATACCTCATCGCTGCTTGTTATTCCAAAAATCTGTTGGTCCTCGGGAGTAGCGGGTTGCTTTTGCAACTCGATTACTTTGGATTTTATGTTGGAGTATGGGTTCTCAGTTAAAGAGTTATAGATGAGTGGACTGGTCTGAATATTCTTTCCTATGAAGATGCCTGATCCTTGAACGACTTTAACCAAGCCCATGTATTTTAATTTTTTGATTGATTCATGGATGGTGTATCGTGAAACATTATATTGCTTCGCGAGTTCTCTTTCTGTCGGCAGTTTCCAGTCAGGATAATGATTTTGATAGATTTTGCTCAATAAATCGTGAATTACAAATTCCTTTTTGTTCACTAATAAGCCCCCTAGTCGTTGGTTCATCGATATTTTTATCATACTGTTATAGCAACTATTATCAAGTGATCATATTAATTATGAGATAGAGGTAGGAGGAATTTCTGATGTTTGGACGCAAGAAAAAAATACAGATTTGTCTTTCTTGGACATGTTATCCCTAGCAAATCTTCATGTCCCTTTGGGCTAAGTATGCCACCGACCTATAAAATAAAAGTAAGAAGAGTTTTCATCGTTGAATAGGAGATGATAATACATGAAACCCTGTGAACCTCTGATCATTTCGCATGAAAGCGGATACAATCTTCAAGCTGTCGGAAGTGTGCCGGTTGCCCACGCTTGGAGAATGATTGCGCGAGATCATAAGCAAGTGTTTGGCAGAGAGCCGCTACAAAAAGAAGAAGAGGCCGCAATCATTATCCGTTATGCGCAGGAAGAGGATGATTGCCCACAGTGGCCAGAGGGCTATTGTCTGCGTTTTGTTGCTGGTGAGAAGGGAACGGTACTACATATCATAGGCCGTGATGAGCTGGGGATCATTTATGGGTTGCTTCATTACAGTCGCTTCGTTTTGGGTGTGGAGCCATTCTGGTTCTGGGCGGAACTCTCTCCGACTAGACGGGATGCTATAGTTCTGCCGAGCCAGGATTATGATAGTGCACCGTCCAAGGTTCGCTATCGGGGCTGGTTCGTCAATGATGAGGTCTGCTTGATTGGCTGGAAGCATGATTATCCGCCGACGGAACAGGTGTGGGAGCCCGTTTTTGAAGCATTACTACGCTGCGGTGGCAACATGGTAATTCCGGGGACGGATTTACCGCGTACAGGTATCCATCATAAGCTTGCAGTAGAAATGGGATTATGGATTACTCACCATCATACCGAGCCGCTGGGTGCGGAGATGTTTTTGCGTGTTTTTCCGGGTAAACAGGCCAGCTACAAAGAGCATCCCGAACTGTTTGAACAGCTATGGCAGGAAGCGATTGAACGGCAAAAGGGAGAGAAAATTGTATGGGTATTGTCTTTTCGTGGGCAGGGAGACAAGCCTTTTTGGGAAAATGATCCTTCCTTTAATACGCCGGAGAAACGTGGACAATTAATATCTTATGTGGTTCGCAAGCAGTACAGTATGATCTGCGAATTTGTGGAGCAGCCCGTTTGCAGTATGGCGATGTATGGCGAGATTGCCGAGTTATACAAGCAGGGTCACATTGAAGTCCCCGAAGGAGTGATTAAAATATGGGCGGACAATGGTTACGGTAAAATGGTATCCCGGCGCCATGGGAATCTCAACCATCGTGTACCCGCATTGCCCGAGGTGGGGGATGAAGGCAAGAACGGTGTATATTATCATGTGACCTTCCACGACTTGCAGGCGTCAAACCATCTTACGCAATTTCCCTCCTCAGCCGAGCTGATTGTGGACGAATTAACGGCAGCATTTGCCGCAGGAGCAGACGAGTATCTGTTGGTCAATTCAGGTAATATTTTGCCACATTTATATACTCTGGATTTGGCAGCGAATTTATGGACGTATGGTAACGTGGATGCTGAACAGCAGCTTACTGACTTTATCGGGCGGTTGTACAGTCGTCAGCATCAAGAGATTTTCCAATTATACCGGGATTATTTCCATTGTACTATTGTTTATGGCCCGCATAAGGATGATCGGGCGGGGGAGGAATTCTATCACCATCCAGCGCGGCAAATGATGGGCTTTTGGCTGCAAGGTAAAGAAGGCAGTGATGAACGGCTGTGCTGGGCTGCTGGAGAAGGACCTTTTCCTGAGCAGGTACGCTGGTTCAAGGAAAAAGCCGAGTCGGCAATCCCCGGCTGGGTTGAACTGCGAGAGCGGTGTCTGCGAATTATGAAACAATTGCCTAAAGACGAATGTCGCAGGCTTTATAATCAGCTTCTTGTGCAGATTGAATTGCATCTGAGCGGCTCCCGTGGGCTGGCTAACATCTGCATCGCTTACGGGTTATTTCTTGAAGAAGATTATCCACGAGCATTTATACAAGCTTCGCATGCAGTTTGGAGCTACCAGATGGGTAAAGAAGCGCTCTTGCTCGCAGGAACTGGAAGATGGGAGCATTTCTACCGGGCGGATTGGTTGACCAATCTCGATAACACCATTTCTCATGCGGACACGGTGCGGAGATTTCTTCGAATTCAGGGAGATAGTCCCGATATGTTCCTGTGGTACAAACAATATGTAATGCCCGAAACAGAGAAACATATCTACCTGGAAAATACGCATCGCAAGCCGTTACCCGATGATGAATTGGCACGCTGCTTGGAGAAGGTGCTATATTAGAGGACTCGGTCCCAGTAAAAGAACCTTCCGATCCATCAAGATGGATTGGAAGGTTCTTTGTAACTTAACCCATGTTTTGTTTAGCTTCTGCATATCTCATGATGCAACTTTCAAGTTACCATCATCTGCAGACCTCTAAACAATTTTTTCTTCCATCCATACCGTTTCTAGTTTCAGGTCTACTCATATCTTCTTGCAGAAAAGCCGTGTTCCTTGGCAATCCACGAAATGACGAAGGCAAGAAGCATAAGGATAAGCAACGTCCACGGAAAAGAGTGAACCCCAAGCGTCTCTAAAAGAATTCCGCCAAGCAAGCCGCCCCCGCCAATGGCCAGATTCCAAGCGGTTACAAGCATAGACTGAGCTACATCTGCACTCTCGCCTGCCGCTTCGGCCAATGCGGTCTGTAATAAGGTAGCGGCACCGCCGAAGGTCAGTCCCCACAGGGCAACACTTAAATACACGATGGCAGGTTGGTGACTTCCGATTCCTAGTGCCACAGCAGTTACAGCAAAGCCAAGGGTACTCATGAGTACCAATAGACGCAACCAGCGGTCGATCAATGCACCGATCAATCCAATTCCGGCAACCGAAGTTATCCCGAAAATAAGCAGCACCACATCCGTTCGGGAGGCCAGTCCAGCCTGACTCAAATAAGGAGCGATATAGGTGTACAGAATATTATGCGCCAGTACCCAAACCAAAACGACAAGTAAAATGGGACGTACACCGGCAATCGTGAAAACCTTACTCAGCGGGAGTTGCTGTTGGGAAGCCTGTCCGGGAAAATCCGGAAGTTTCCAGAGCACCCAGACGACTAAGACTACCGCGAGAAAGGACATGGTACCAAAAACCGTTCTCCAGCCAACAAGCGCACCGAGGAACGTTCCTAACGGAACGCCGAGGGCAAGAGCCAGCGGGGTTCCTGACATGGCGACAGCCATGGCGCGTCCTTTTAGTGAATCCGGAACCATTCGCCGGGCATAGCCAGCAAGCATTCCCCATAACACACCAGCGGCTACGCCTGCAAGGAAACGGGCAGCCAGCGTCAAGATATAGTAAGAAGACAGTGCCGTAATGGTGTTAAATATGAGAAAGCCAATGATACAGAGCAATAATAAAGGCCGTCGTCGCCAGCCCCGTGTTGCGGCAGTCAACGGGATTGCGGCAGCGAGTGAACCGAGAGCATACAACGTGACCAATTGGCCAGCCAAAGCTTCCGATATTCCCAGTCCTTTGCTGATTTGTGGCAATAGACCAGCGGGAAGCGTTTCGGTGAGAATACAAATAAATCCGGTCATAGCAAGCGCCAGTAACCCGCCCCATGGAAGTCCTTTAGATGAAGCTGTATCTCTGGTAGTGCGTTCGGTAAAATTCAGATTTGAATTCATATTCCAATCCCCTTCTAATCAAGCATTACATCTGCTCATAAGGAGCAGGAGTTGTTTTTTATCATAAGGTATGTTTTGATATAACTGAAATACTATTATTTCATATAGGGAATAACCGTATGGTTATAAAGGGTGTATGTCTGTGAATATGAATCATCTTGAAGTGTTTATGAAGGTTGCGGAGAAAATGAATATGACGGAGGCTGCTAAAGCGCTGTTTATTTCCCAGCCTGCGGTTAGCAAGGCTTTGATCCAATTTGAAAATACTTTGCAGGTAAAATTGTTTATTCGCGACAAGCAGAATGGACTCTTACTGACCGAAGTGGGAAAAGAAATGCTGAGTCTGGCCAGGCAAATGAAGGAGATCGAACATAAAATGGTTCAGCTTGCGTGTCAGGAGAATAAGCTTTTGCGCGGTAAAGTGAAAATAGGCTCCTTCCCGGCGGCCTCTACGAACTTGCTTCCGGAAGCGATCTGCTTATTCCGCTCCCAATATCCGGAAGTCACCATTGAGCTGATGGAAGGAAACTCGAATCAAATTAAACAATGGGTGGAGGAGCGTACTGTTGAAATTGGAATAGTAGCTTCTCCATTTGATCATTATGACATCCGCATTCTTGAACACGACTCCATGGTTGCCATCATACCGGAGAATCATCCATTGCAAGCAGAACACGAGGTTTCTCTGGAACAGAACAGGAACGACCTTATCTTCTGTAAAGGAGGACATGAATCTGCTGTATTAAACACCTTGCATGAGCAGCAAATTCCTTTCCAGGAGAGTCTCACGGTCCAAACGGCCGAAACGTTAGTCCATATGGTCCAAAAAAAGCTGGGCATCGGCATTATATCGAAGTTTACGCTTTCCTCGGTGTCCCATTCACTAATCGTTAAAGAGATTATTCCCCGGATTACGCGGGATATCGGAATTATCGCGCATTCCTTTGATGAAGCGACCCCGGCAGCCCGTGAATTTGTAAAAGTGTTGAGTCAGTTATATCGTTCGAGTGAGTAATTTAATAAAAGGGCCTTTGCAAAGCAAGGGCCCTTTTATATGGAATGTTTTGGGAGATATGAGGAATGAAGTATAGAGTTTATTTATAAAATGGGAGATTCATGCTGTTGTTGCATTACAGACTGAACAGCCCGCTGCCAGCCAGTATAATATTTCTCTCTGGTAGCGTCATCCATCTTTGGTTCATATGCTTCATACATTTTAAGATTGGAAGCGATTTGATCTGGATCGGACCAAAAGCCTGTGCCGAGCCCACCGAGATAGACTGAACCCATGGCCGACAGCTCGGCACATGTGGATCGGGTCACAAGGTTGCCCAGAATATCGGCCTGAAATTGCATCAGCCAAGTGTTGGAGGAAGCCCCGCCGTCCGTGCGCAGGCCGACCAACTCAATCCCGGACTGTTCCTGAATAAACTCTATAGCGTCCCGTACTTGGTAAGCGATGCTCTCCAGCGCAGCCCGGACAATGTGTCCTTTGCCAGTTCCACGGTTCATACCGATAATTGCCGCCCGGGCGTAGGGATTCCAATAGGGAGCGCCCATTCCGACAAAGGCAGGCACAAGATAGACGCCATCGTTTGCAGGAACGCTTTCGACTAAGCGCTGCATTTCCTCAAAGGTAGAGAACAGTCCTAAGTTGTCCTGCGTCCATTTGATGCTGTCACCTGTTGTCCGGATGATGGCTTCAAGTGCATACGTAACAGTTCCGCCGACCCCCCAGGCGATAGCGGTTACAAGTCCGTCACCGCCATCCACCGGATGATTCCCTACGTTCATTAATACAGAGGTGCCCGTGCCAAAGGTTGCTTTGGCTGTTCCGGGCTTGAAACACAGATGCCCATACAATGCCCCTTGTGAATCCCCAATGACGCCCGAAATCGGTATTTTCTCATTGAAAAGGTCGCAATCTGCCGTATATCCGAAAATAGCGTCGGATGGTTTAACCTCGGGCAGCAGGGAAGAAGGAACGGAGAACAACTGAGTAAGCTCTTCATCCCACTCCAGCGTGTGGATATTGAACAGCGATGTACGGCTGGCATTTGTATAGTCGGTTGCATGGTTTTTGCCGCCGGTAAGCTTCCAGACTAGCCAACTGTCCATGTTCCCTGCAAGTAGCCTCCCTTCAGCCAGCAGGTTGGCAGCTCCTTCCGCATGTTCAATGATCCATTTGAACTTGGCAGCGGAGAAATAAGGGTCAAGCATAAGCCCTGTTTTGGCGTGGATGGTGCTTTCGTGGCCAGCTTGCTTTAGTTCGGCGCACAGGTCCGCCGTACGCTGGCATTGCCAGACAACAGCATTATATATTGGCTGACCAGTCGCCTTATCCCACACCAGTGCCGTTTCGCGTTGATTGGTGATTGTCAGCGCAGCTAGCGCGGACGGGTGGACGCAGGCTTGCTCCAATACGCTGCGGGCCGTTATTTTGACATTTTCATAAATTTCGAGCGGATCATGCTCTACCCAGCCGGGATGGGGGTAATATTGCTTATGCTCCATCCCGCTGCGGGCGATTACTGTGCCCTGATGGTCTACAAGGAGTGCTTTGGTGCCTGAAGTACTCTGGTCGATGGCCAATATATATTGTTGATTGTGCTCCATATGCTTCGCCCTCTACTTATTAATCAATTCGAATGCAATTTGTTTGATATTGTCACCCGTAATGCCGTAGTGGTGGAAAACTTCCGCCGATTTACCGGCAATCGCCGGCTCATCCGGGATGCCGAGCACTCTCATAGGAACCGGGTGATTCTGCACAACAACTTCTGCCACGGCTGCGCCGAGACCGCCGTAAATGCTATGTTCCTCAACGGTAATGATGCGTCCAGTTTCACGTGCAGCGGTAATGATCGCCTCTTCATCCAGCGGCTTGATTGTATGCATGTTGATTACCCGGGCGGATATGCCTTCGTCGTTGAGTGCCTTGGCGGCATCGAGTGCGATTCGCACGGTTTCACCGACACCAATAATTGTAACGTCGTTGCCTTCTCTCACAGTTATAGCTTTGCCTATTTCGAATGGGTAATCATCGGTTTCGTAAACGTCCTCAACGGGATTACGCCCGATTCGCACGTATACGCCGCCGTCATATTTTACAAGCGCTTCGGTCAGTTTCTTCGTTTCGTGACGATCAGCAGGCAGGACAATCGCCAGTCCCGGAATTGCACGGGCTACTGCGATATCTTGCACGGAGTGGTGTGACATGCCAAGCGCCCCGTAGCTGACGCCTCCGCTAATGCCGATGAGCTTCACATTTGTCCGCGAATAAGCAACGTCAACTTTGACTTGTTCAATACTGCGCATACTGAGGAAGCAGGCTGGTGAAGTCACAAACGGTTTTTTGCCGCTGTGGGCCAGGCCTGCAGACATGCCTACGATATTCTGTTCGGCAATGCCGACCTCAACGAACTGCTCCGGGAACGTATTGGCAAAGGGAGCCATTGCAGCAGAACCGCGCGAATCGCTGGCCAGTACCATGATATCACGGTCGTCTTTGGCCAACTCCAGCAGTGTGTCACAGATTACTTGGCGATTAGGAATTTTATTCATGCTTAATGCACCTGCCCTTTCTGCGTCAATTCTTCGATCGTTGCCTTTAGCTCTGTGAGAGCCAGCTCCAACTCTTTATCATTAGGCACATGGTGATGCCATGCCGGGACATTTTCGGCGAACGATACGCCTTTGCCTTTGGTGGTATTGGCCATAATTAACGTTGGCTTTCCAGCTACTTCAGGGGCGGACCTGAATGCCTTAAGCAATTCTTCCATATTGTTGCCGTTGATAGAGACGACGTTCCAGCCGAAGGCAGTCCACTTCTCTTCCAGCGGCTCCAGTCCCATGACTTCTTCGGTAGCACCGCTGATCTGGAGTCGGTTGCGGTCGATAATGCCGATCAGGTTATCTAGCTTATAATGAGAGCCTGCCATAGCGGCTTCCCAGTTGGAGCCTTCGGCCTGTTCGCCGTCTCCCATTAAACAAAATACACGGTAAGGACGGTCATCCCGCTTGGCAGCTAGTGCCATGCCTACGGAAATGGGCAGGCCGTGGCCGAGGGCCCCGGTGTTCATTTCAATCCCTGGAACCTTGTTGTTCGGGTGGCCAATGAGTCGGGTACCGAACTGGCTATAGGTCTCCAGCTCTTCTTTTGGGAAAAAGCCCCGGTCGGCCAGAATACACCATAGAGATTCTACGGAATGCCCTTTGCTGGCGATAAAGCGATCACGGTCATCCCATTTTGGATTAGCAGGGTCAACGTTCATAATTTCATAATATAAAGCCGTTAAAATGTCTGTATTGCTCAGCGATCCCCCTGTATGTCCCGTTTTGGCGCGGTGAATGATGGTTAGCAGGTCCATGCGGATTTGTGCGGCTTTGACTTTCAGTTCCTGGATTTCCATAATGTCCTCCTCAAGATAGATATTATAGGGATGGGCTTTGTCGCTTTAGACGTCTCAAACGTGAATGTTCGAGCGCTTATTACGGGCGAGATCGGATCCTCTAAGCCAGCTTTGAATTTCCTGTTCCGTGGGATCGACCGGATCAGGCGTCAGGCCGGGTATATAATTGCAGGCCTCATAAATGGCCGGGATCACATTGGCGTGGATACCTACGGAATGATGGACGTAAGGCCCTTTTACGAGTTTTTCCTCCCACAGCGGCCAATCGTTTACTTCCACCCATACGTAGGAGCCGCGGGTATAAGGACCTTCAATACCCCGGGCACGCCCGAGGAACATGGAGTACTCACCGTGGTCGCCGTCAAATCGGGCAATGGTCATACCGCCACCGCGGATTTCGCCTTCATGCGTTCCGGGAGAATGGTCGTCGAAGAGAAAATGTTTGCGTAACTTCGGTTTGTTCTCTACGGAGAGCGAGACCGGGAAATTGCCACAGTGGAAGAGAAGTTCGCCGTTATCATTCTCAGGATGTCGAACAGTAATATCTGCGAAGAAGGTTGGCAATGTGTTCATGGAGGCAGCCTGCACCATAATGGAAGTAATGGCTCCATGGATATCTGTTTCACAAGTAACCGGAATTTGTTCGTCAGTCAGGATTGCATTGGCCAGACACGGCATAATAGATATGGCATCCTGCAAAGAGGACCAGCACTGAATTGCGATAGCGCTGCTTCCCGTCTCACGGGCGAAGGATTTCATGGCGACCTTTAAAGCAGCTATCCGTCTTATATCATCTTCGGTCACTTCACTGTAATCGAGTTTTTCTTTAATGTAATCCATCGTTTCCAGAAGCTCGGAGCTATTGCTGGAGGCGATTTTTTTGGTTCTAAGCTGAATGTCGACAATGGTAATGGGATGAATCTCAATGCCGAAGCGTTCCAGCAGTTCGCCTTCATTGCACATCATCGTCCAGAACGAAGCAGGGCGGGGGCCAATCTGGAGAATGCGTAAGCTCTTGAATTGGCGCACGACGTTGGCGGCAGCCACAAAGTTGGTAAAGCCTCTTTCGAAAACCGGATCATTCACCCAACTGTTCGTTACATAGGTGAAGGGAACGTTGAATCTTCGCAGCACTTTACCTGTGGCAAAAATACCGCATTGGGTGTCGCGAAGACGCATGCCGTCCGCAAGCGGCGCTTCATCCCGCGGTCCCCACAGCAGGACAGGCTTGCCGAGCGCCTTGCCTACACGAGCTACAGTATCTTCTGTACCAAAGTTGCAATGTGGAAAAAAAACAGCGTCGACTTCTTCCTCTTTGAATCGCTTTGCAATTAAATCCGCGTTTATATGGTCGTCATACAGCAAGCCTTCCTCATTAAGGCCCTCCAGGTCTACAATGTCGATATCCATGCCAAAGCTCTCAATTTTCTTGCGAATTTCCACTTTGTACTTAAAGGCATCGTCGGCGCTGAACGTAAATCGGCGCGTCGGAGCATAACCCAGCTTTAATTTCTTCATGATCATGTCTCCTCTGTACTTGAATAAACAACATTTGCTGAACAAAATAGAATAAATAAACTAAACAAAATTAAATTAGTTTAGTTGTAAAAACTAAATTCAATGAATATTTCTATGTCGAGGCCATAGTAACATCGAATTAAAACGGTGTCAATGAATTATTCAGTGATATTTAGTTATAAATACTAAAAAAATAACTAAACAAATATAAATTAATTCAGCTAATTATTGCATCGCATCTCAATTCGGTGTAAACTTCACTTATTCACTTCACTGCTGTGTTCATCTTATTTAGAATGGAGAATTAGGGCATGAAAATGGAAGACATCGCTAAGCTGGCCAACGTATCCAAATCAGCTGTTTCACTGGCCTTCAGTGGTAAGCCGGGTATTGGCCCGGATACGCGTGAACGTATTCTCCAAGTAGCCCACGAGGCAGGATACAGTCCCAAAAGCAAGACGATAACGGCTTCAAGAAGTGATAAGTCCTTGCTTTTTCTCGTTTGTACAAATTCGGGCATTGTCCTTGAGGAATACTATCAGCAGCCATTTTTTAAAGAATTAATCCAGTTTATTGAGGAACGTTGCCGACAAAAAGGGTATTCGTTGATCTTCTCGACGGTCGACGTAGAATTTTTCCAGAGGGATATCCAGATGGTTGCAGAGGAGAAACGCAGTGCAGGCACCATTGTTCTGGGAACCAATCTGACCCGTGAGCAGATCAGTGATATTCATGCTAAGCTGCCGAATCTGATTGTGCTGGATACCTGCTTTGATACGCTTCCCGTACAATTTATCCAGATTAATAATGTTATGGGTGCTTATCAGGCAGGAGCTTATTTATGCGATATGGGTCATACCTCAATCGGTTATATTGCTTCAAATGTACGAATTCATAATTTTGAGGAACGTAAACGCGGATTTTTGGCGGCACTCATGGAACGGGGGCTGAAGATTCCGGAGGCACAAATGCTGGCTGTAGCGCCAACCATTCTTACTTCGCAAGAGGATCTGAATCGGCAGTTAACCGTTTATCTGGAGAGCGGGAAAACATTGCCGACGGCCTGGTTCTGCGAATGCGACTATATTGCAATCAGCGCTATGAAGACCATGAGCGAGCTTGGCATCCGGGTGCCGCAGGATACTTCAATTATCGGCTTTGACAACATTACGGAATCGGTCATTGTTACGCCGGAGCTAACGACCATTCATGTAGAAAAAGAAAGAATGGCCGTTCTGGCTGTCGATCTCCTGACCGATACTATTGAGCAGGGAACGCAGGTTACAGCAAAAATCACAGTGGATACGAAATTTGTAGAGCGCAATTCCTGTGCTGCTCCTGCCACTTTCGTACCTAAAGGCGAGCTAACCGAGCAGGCCTGAGTAAAGGATAGATTTGGACAAAAGAACGGGGGGTCACCTTGAATGAATACGCGAATGGTTTCGATTCTACAGCATTTGCTGGCTGCGGACACTCCTGTCAAGAGCGAGCATCTGGCAAAATTGATCCAGGTTACTTCACGTACCGTACGTAGCGATATCAGAGAACTGGATGAATTTCTGGCCAAGCATGGAGCATCGATTCAGCCTGTTCGTTCAAGGGGGTATGAACTGAAAATCACGGACGACCGCAGCTTTCGTACGCTCCTACAGCAGTTGTTCCTGTATAACGAACCGGATGATCCCAATTCTCCTGAATACCGACAGCGTTATTTAATCTCGCGCCTCCTGCTTACAGAAAATTATTTGAAGCTGGAAGAGTTGGCGGATGAGTTATACATTAGCAAATCCACCGTACAAAATGATTTCAAAGAGGTTAAGCATATGCTACAGGCTTACGGAATCGGCATTGATAAGCGCCCGAATTACGGTGTCAAGCTGAGGGGCGACGAGGTTCGCTTACGTTTCTGCATGTCTGAATTCATCGTCAACCGTTCTGAAGAAGAAAGGACTGGGGGCGTGGAGGCCGCATCGAGAATGGTTACCCCTTGGGAAATGACACTCATTCGCGGTATTATTCTGGAGCAAACCCAGAACCACGGGGTCACTTTGTCGGATGTTGCCTTCAACAACCTGTCCATTCATATCGCTATAGCTTGCAAGCGTATTCGCGATGGGAACCGGGTCGCGATGCTTTCCGATGAAAGGGAAGATTTTCGGGCTACCGAGGAATTTCGAGCCGCTGAACATATTGTTAGCCACATTGAAAAGCAAATGGATTTGACCTTTCCGGAGGATGAGGTTGCTTATATCGCCATGCATCTGGCCGGGAACAAGTGGTTTGAGGGAGTTACGGAGCAACAGACAGAAGAGGCGGGGCCTCAGAAGCTCTTGGATCGGGGAATTTATGAGCTTGGCAGAGAAATGCTGGCTGAAATTGACAGGAACTTTAACCTGAATATCAGCCGGGATCAAGAACTGTTAATGGGCATATGTCTTCATCTGAAATCGGCGCTAAACCGCGTAAAATATGGGATGAATATCCGTAATCCGATGCTGGATCATGTGAAGAATAATTATCCTTTGGCTTTTCAGGCGGGGGTCATAGGTGCCAAGTTGATCGAGAGCAAACTGAATTTGGCTATACCAGAGACGGAAATGGGTTATTTGGCGATTCATATCGGGGCCGCCATGGAAAGGCAGCAGATGAACAACAGGCCTAAACGCTGCCTTGTCGTATGCACTTCGGGTGTTGGAAGTGCCCGCTTGCTGTATTACAAGTTACGTAGCAAGTTCGGTGAAAGGCTTGAGGTTGCTGGTACGACCGAGTATTACAAGTTGCAGCAGGTTCCTTTGCATGGCATTGATTTTGTGGTAAGCACAGTTCCAATTCCGCAGACATTATCCATTCCGGTCGTGGTAGTTCAGACTCTGCTTGGCGGCGGTGACATCGATAAGATTGAAGAGCTGCTGACGGATGAAGGCGAATTTACTTTCCGCTACATTATGGAAGAGCTTGTATTTCTGAGACAGAACTTCACTACAAAAGAAGAGATTATTACTTTTTTGGGAGAAAGAATGCATGCTTCCGGATTGATCCGCTCTTCCGAGGGATTCATCGGATTGGTGCTGGAAAGGGAAAATGCTGCTCCTACGGCTTACGGAAATCTGGTAGCCATTCCTCATCCCATTATTCCGCAAAGCAACCGGACGGTATGGGCGGTCTGTACACTGAAATCTCCCATAGATTGGTCCGGTAAGCCCGTGCAGTTCGTCTGCCTGCTCAGTATTAACAAAAACGGCGACGAGCCTCCGGCGAAAATGTATAAGCATCTGATGGGACTGGTCGATGACTCCGATATTATCCAGCAAATGCTGGAATGCAAAACCTACGGGGATTTTGCTCAAATTATTATCAAACATAAACTGTATTAAAATAAAGCTCTGCACGACCTCTGCTTGGATTTTGAACAAGCATCGTGCGGAGTTTTGCTATTTTTTCCATTGTAAGCATTTCCGCTTCTAGTGGAAAAGGGTTGCGTTTAGAAGTCGGCAAGAATCGTATACACTGAATCTGTAAGCTAAAGAGATGAAATGCATGGGGTGAATTCAATGGATGAGTATCAGGAAATCATAATGGGACTTATAACAAATTCGGGTATTGCGAAGAGTAAAGCTATGGAAGCCATCAGCTTTGCCGAGAAGGGTAATGCGGAGCAGGCAGCAGAATGTCTTGAAGAATGCAAGAACGAGCTGGTTCAAGCGCATAAATCGCAGACGCGACTGATCCAGCAGGAAGCGGGTGGGACAGCTCATGAAGTGACACTGCTAATGGTGCATGCACAAGACCATCTCATGTCTGCCATTACGACCAAGGATCTGGCGAGACATATCGTGGAACTTTACAGCAGATTGAACCGTTACGAAGCATCAGTATCCATCACACCATTATCGGGGAGGAATAACCAATGAAACAAATTACGCTTGTATGTGCAGCAGGAATGTCTACAAGTATGCTGGTACAGAAAATGCAGAAGGCTGCACAGGCTCAAAATGTTGAGGTTGAAATCAGAGCTACTTCCGAAAGCTCTTTTAAAGAGTATGCGGACAAAACGGACGTACTGCTGATAGGACCGCAGGTCGGCTACTTGGAAGATGATTTTAAAACCAAATACGAGCCTAAAGGCATCAAGGTAAGCGTAATCGACAGAATGGATTATGGCATGATGAATGGTGAAAAGGTACTTGCCGAAGCCTTAAATCTATAATCGTCTGTACAAATAGATCAACACTTTTTCATTGAAGGTGGTCAAAATGAAATATCATAAATTGAAAGCGTTTGACTCCAATTTTCTATGGGGTGGATCGACCTCGGCCTATCAGTTTGAAGGAGCATGGAACGAGGACGGAAAAGGGCCGTCTGTTATTGACACCCGTCCGCCCCGGGAAGGGATCACTGATTATAAGGTGGCAAGCGATCATTACCATCACTATAAGGAAGACATTGCCTTACTGGCGGAAATGGGCTTCAAGGCTTATCGCTTCTCGGTGGCCTGGACCCGCATTTATCCGCAGGGAACAGGGGAATTGAATCCGAAAGGCATACAGTTTTACAACCATTTAATTGATGAGTTATTAAAATACGGGATCGAACCGATCGTGACCATGTATCATTTTGATCTTCCTGCAGCTTTGGAAAAAGAAGGCGGATGGTCGAACCGTAGTACAATCAACGCATTTGAAACGTATGCGAAGACATTGTTCGAACACTTTGGGGACCGGGTGAAATATTGGTTAACTATTAACGAACAAAACATGATGATTTTGCACGGTTCCGCTTTGGGAACGTTGGACCCGAACCTGAAGAATCCGAAAAAGGAATTGTATCAGCAAAATCATCATATGCTTCTGGCTCAAGCCAGGGCGATGATTCTGTGCAAAGAAATGTTACCTGAAGCTAAAGTGGCACCGGCCCCTAACATCTCGTGCGTATATCCAGCGTCTTCGCGTCCGGAAGATGTGCTGGCGGCTGATAACTTCAACGCAATCCGCAATTGGTTATACCTTGATATGGCGGTATTTGGCCGTTACAATACGCTGGTCTGGAGCTACTTCGAGGAAAAAGGCTATACGCCTGAGATTCAAGAAGGCGATATGAGTATTCTGTCCGCCGCGAAGCCAGACTTTATCGCTTTTAATTATTACAGCTCTGCAACGGTCAAAGCCTGTACCCAGAATTCGGCAGAAAAAGGCGGGATGGGGGATCAGCAAATCTCAGTGGGAGAAGTGGGTGTTTTTGCCGGGAGTGGAAATGAGTACCTGGAACGAACGGAGTTCGGCTGGGGAATTGATCCGGCAGGCTTGCGTGTTACTCTTAGGAAGATCTATGACCGCTACCAGCTACCGCTGATCATTACCGAGAATGGACTGGGGGCTTTTGATTCCTTGGAAGAGGGCGATGTCGTAAGAGATGATTACCGCATCGATTATTTGCGCAAACATATCGAGCAATGCCAGCTGGCTATTGCGGACGGGGTGGAGCTGTTTGGTTATTGTCCTTGGTCCGCAATTGATCTGGTCAGCACCCACCAGGGAGTAAGCAAACGTTACGGATTCGTCTATGTTGACCGGGATGAGTTCAACCTGAGACAATTGCGGCGGATTCGCAAGAACAGCTTCCATTGGTACAAAAATGTGATTTCTTCAAATGGAAGCGTTCTCTAGATTATAGTACAACAGATGAAACTCTAAAGCAGGAGTTGAAGGAATATGGCTAACGAAAAAAAACTATCGCATAAATTGCAAAGATACGCTGGGAAAATTCAGCAAAATCGCTATATGAGCGCTATATCAAATGGACTGATGTCCACCCTTCCTTTTTTGATTATTGGAGCATTTTCGACGCTTTTCTCCGCACTTGCCTGGGAGCCTTACCAGAACCTCATCGCACCCATCAAGGGTATTATCGGATTAGGATCGACGATGACAACTGGCATCATCGCCCTCTATGCAGTCTTCTTCATCGCCTACAGACTGGCGCAAGCTTTTGATAAGGACCCGCTGGTTCCCGCAGCAACGGCACTGCTCTCGTTTCTTATTTTGACGCCGATTCAAACATTCGATAAAGTTCGGGCGCTTCCACTTCAGTGGCTCGGTGCGCAGGGTTTGTTTGTCGCCATGTTGGTTGGCTTGCTCGCTTCCCGATTGTATATCTGGATTGTCGATCGCAACTGGACCATTAAAATGCCCGAAGGAGTACCGCCTACCGTTGTCAAAACATTCTCAGGATTAATTCCGGCGATACTCGTAGCTATGGTATTCGTTATTGTTTCCGGTCTGTTCATGCATACGTCATTCGATACGGTCCATGAGTTTATTTATACCTATCTGCAAGTGCCACTGGAAGGACTGGGTGGATCGCTGGGGGCTATGATTGTCGCCCTCATCATTATGCAGGTGCTCTGGATGTTCGGAATCCACGGCGCAATCGTAACGCTTGCCATCGTCAAACCGATCTGGATGAGCCTGGATCTTGCCAATCTCGACGCTTTTCAGGCGGGAGCTCCGCTTCCAAACATTATCGGGCTGGCTTTCTGGTATATTTTCTCAAACTATGCGCCGATGCTAGGCTTCGCTCTCCTGCTGGTCTTCTTGGCCAAGAGTAAGCAATTACGCACAATTGGCAAGCTCGGTCTTCCGGGGACTTTTTTCTCGATTCACGAGCCACTCATTTTCGGAATTCCAGTTGTTTTGAATCCGCTCCTGGCTATTCCGTTTATCGTTGCTCCTATCGTCTGCGCGATCCTCGGTTATTTTGCGACAACTGCGGGCTTGCTGCCTGCACCCATCGGAATTTACCCGGCATTTGGCACTCCGATTTTTGCTCTGGGCTTTATTGAGGGGAGCTGGAGACTTGCAGCTGCACAGCTTTTGCTCATTCCCGTTTGTATGTTGATTTACTATCCGTTCTTTAGAACGCTTGATAAACAAGCGTTGAACAGGGAACGCGAAGCACAGGAGAAGTCAGAGCAGGAGGGAACGGCTGGAGCCCAAGCTAGTATCGTTACTTCATAAATGAGCAATAAAAGGGAAAGCGGCGAACTGTTCGCCGTTTTCTGTCATTACAGCAATAAGGGGGATGCCATATGATAAAGCTTGGCATAGCGGAGAACAAACGTTACTTTGTCAATGAAGGAGTTCCATTTTTTTATCTGGCGGATACCGTCTGGAGCGCATTTACCAACATCTCACTGGAGGAATGGGCTGATTATCTTGACTACAGAAGTAGCCAGGGGTTTAATGTTCTGCAAATCAATTTGCTGCGTCAGTGGGATGCCAGCGGCAGTGATTTGGATTACGAACCGTTCGAACGGATTGAGGACGGGAGCTACGATTTTTATTCGCTGAATCCAGACTATTTTGACAGGGCGGAGACAATGGTCGAGATGGCGGTGAGCAAGGGATTTGTACCCGCGCTTGTTTTGCTTTGGTGCAATTATATCCCGGATACATGGGCGGCCAAGCTTCGTGATGAGAAAAAAATGCCTCTGGAGGCGGTAGAACCGTATGTGCGTTACGCGGCAGACCGATTCTCAAAGTATCACCCTATCTATATCGTGAGCGGGGATACCGACTTCCCGTCAGAGCGAGCAAACGAGTATTACCGCACCACTCTTCACGTTGTGAAGACACATAGTCCGGAGTGTTTGACTACTCTTCACATTCAGGGGAGACTAGCAGATCTGCCGGATGAGTTCATTAACGATCCTAATTTGGACTTTTACATGTACCAATCAGGTCACAATTCGCAGTTTCAGTCCAAGGCCTACACCTTGGCGTTGGACTTCTACAACAAGCGGGTAACACGGCCTGTGCTAAACTCGGAACCTTGCTACGAGATGATGGGATACAGCCGGAGAGAATACGGTCGTTTCGGCCGTGCCGACGTGCGTAAAGCTGCATGGCAAAGTCTTTTGTCCGGTGCGGGAGCCGGCGTAACCTACGGAGCACATGGAATATGGAGCTGGCACAAAAAAGGGAAGCGCTTTGGAGTTACCGGGGAAGGTTTTGATAGCCCCTATGAATGGCAGGCTGCCCTTAAATTTGAGGGAGCGTGGGATTATGGATTCGCGAAGTGGCTGTTCCAGATGTACGGACTGGTAGATTTGCAGCCTTGGAACATAGTACTTAAGAACACGGAAGAGATTCGAGTTGCCTCAACCAGAGGCTTCGAAAAAATTGCTATTTATGTGCCGGTGAACACGGTCCTGAAGCTAGACGCCGATCTCAGAGAATATGACTTTACGATTATCGACCTGGAATACCGCCGATTTGCAGCAGCATCGGTAGCGTTTCAGGACAATGTAACGGTTATTGATATGCATAATTTTGAGGGGGATGTCATCGTGATTGGCGTGAAAGATAAGAATTGAGCGTTCCGCAATCTTCATCCGAATCTCTGTTAGATCGCTTGCAACCTTTCCATTCTGAACTACGTCAAAGAGGTTGTTAATGGCCAGGCGGCCTAATTCAACTACAAGGTGGAACTTACATGAATATGAGAAAAAGCGCATTCGCAGCCATGACCACAGTATTGCTTCTTTCCTTCTCTTTTGGAGGTCAAATGTTTGCGGCGGGCAATCCGTTCAAGGATTTGGACAGCATAAGCGGCAAAGACAAAATCATTTCCCTTCAAAATCAGGGTTTGCTCAAAGGGGTCTCTGATACGCAGTTTCTCCCCGCCTCTAGAGTGACTGCTGCTCAAGGCATTCAGTTGATCTCCGGCGGATTTCAGCTCAGTTTGGCTGCTATTGATTTTAATAAGGCGCCACAGGCCAGCGGACTGTTCTCCCATGTTAAGGATACAGCATGGTATGCCGAAGCCTTTATCAACGCGCATTATAATGGCGTGGAGATTCCCAAAGATATCGATCCTTCAAAAACTCTGACCAAGGAAGAGTTCACCCATATGCTGATTCAGGGCATGGAAAAAGCAGGCAGCCTGCCGATGATCAAAATTGCACCTGCAACGATTGCCGATGATAGCAAGTTGGAGCCTTCCTATCAAGGCAGCATTCAGCGTTCGCTTGTATATAAGGTCAATAACTTGGATGCCAGCGGAAGGTTTAATCCAAAAAGCGAGATTACACGTGCGGAAGCAGCCATTATGTTGTATAACGCGCTAGAGTATCTGAACGCTCATAAGGCTTAATCCAATGTTCTGAGCCAACCCCTTGATTGTTACGAGGTACCGTGCGGATTTGGGCTTACAGTTACTTGACACGATTATCGTTAATGCTATAATAAGGAAATCGAATTTAGATCCAACGGTAGCTGATTATCGTATGGTTTCTATCCTGGTCCTTCGGCATGTAACACAGGTAACGAATAAATAAGCTGGCTCCGGATGAGGGAGACCAGCTTATTTTTTTGTAAATAAAACGCCTAAACATTTCGGGACCCATATATCGAGAGGAGACGGGAGCTATGTTTGGTAATGATTGGGATGAAGTTTTACGGGAAGAGGTAGAACAGCCTTATTTCAATGAATTGAGGTATACATTAGCACGTGAATACAAGATACATAAAGTCTACCCTCCAAAGGAAGATTTGTTTTCCGCACTTAAATTAACACCATATCATCTTACCAAAGCGGTTATATTGGGGCAGGATCCCTATCATGGAGAGGGACAAGCCCACGGCTTGAGCTTTTCCGTAAGACCAGGTGTGCGTACACCACCGTCTCTGCAAAATATATATAAAGAGTTGCGTGATGATCTCGGCACCCCCATTCCCAATCAGGGCTACCTTGTTCCTTGGGCAGAGCAGGGAGTGCTGCTGCTGAACAATGTGCTGACCGTGCGTGAAGGACAACCGCAATCTCATCAGGGAATAGGCTGGGAACGTTTCACGGATGCCGTTATTGAGGCGATTAATGAACGTGAGCAGCCGGTAGTGTTTATTTTGTGGGGAAGCCATGCCCAGAAAAAAGCAAGCTTCGTGAATACGAGCAAGCATTTGGTTTTGAAATCCGTCCATCCGAGTCCTTTGGCGGCTCATAGGGGCTTTTTCGGCAGCAAGCCTTTTTCGCAAACCAATGCATTTTTGCTGGAGCATGGAATGGAACCGATTCGGTGGGAGATTCCTAACCGCTAGCACTGGAGGTGAGGACATGCGTCAATGGAAGGGACGTCAGGTCATTTTATATCACGGCAACAACGGTCATACCCAAAAGGTGCGCGGCACGATTGAAAAATGGGATGACACGCACAAGTGCGTTATTTTAGGCCCGAAGATGTTGTCTATTCCTTTTGAAAATATTACGTATATTTCGATGCTCCCTCCCGGGCGTGAGCGCAGAAGCCGTCATCCGGCGAAGCTAAATACTGTAGGTTATGTGATGAGCGTTCCAGTGCAGTTTGATAATGCCATTCTTTTTCAATCGGCGGTGACCGTTTGGAAAGAAGACCAGTTGATTGCCTACAACGCAAAATTGACCAGTCACACGGATTACGATGTCGTTTTGGATGATGGACAAATCTTGTCCAAGGAAGGTCATCTGTTCGTGGTCAGGTCGCTACGCGGAGAACTTTAACTGTTATAATCCACCTTTTTTCTTCCTAAGGGTTCAAATCAAGTAGCTGTTTACCGATAAAGTAATAGGATTGTTAATTATATCCTATTTATAGAACTGAAACTAAGGGAGAGAAACGAATGAAACGTATGAGCAAACGGAGTACCTTCTTACTTGCTGTGCTGATGTTTTTATTTGCAGCATTGCCAGCGGGTTTGATCCAGGCGGAGGGGAGCACGACCTCCACGGTAGAGTGGGATAGTCAAAATCCGACTACAGTCAATCTGGGTGGAAACCCCGCTCAATTAAAAGTGTGGTCATTGACAGAAAAGGGCAAAGAAGATGTTACACAAAAGGCAGAATGGATCTCTGGGGATTCAAGCATTTTAAAGGTAGATAAGGGACTCATTACTCCTGTGTCAAAAGGGCAGATTAAGATTGTTGCCACATATGAACAGCAAACGGTAAGTACAACGATTACAGTAAAATCGCCTTACAGCAAGCTGCAAATAGATCCATCCGGTCCCATCAATCTGGTGGTGAGCGGAGATTCGAAGCAATTGACTGTCCAAGGTACGCTTACGGCGGGCGGTACAGAAAAAGTATCTGGTGTGGAATGGACATCCACGAATCCGTCCGTGGCTACAGTGGAAGATGGTCTGGTTCGTCCTCTTGCCAAGGGCATGACTTACATTAAAGCAAGCAAAGATGAACTCAAAGCACAAACGATCGTGTATGTACGTTCCGCTTCCCAAGCATTAATATTGAGTCCATCCGATTCCCAATCGGCCTTCCTGGGTAGTTCACCAATTCAGGCCAATGCGACTGATGTGAACCTGACTGGTGGTAAAACTGATGTGACCAACACGGCAGAATGGACTTCCTCCAATCCGCTGGTTGCCACAGTCGAGCAAGGTAAAATCACACCGATGGATGCAGGCAATTCGACGATTACAGCGTCCTATCACGGTTTGAGCAAGACTCTGAAGATTAATGTACTTCCGACGGTTGAAAAACTGGTTTCAAGCAAAGCCAGTCTGACTCTCGAAACAGGAGGCAAAACTTCTCTTCCGAGTATATCTGCTTATTTGGTCAATGGGGCTAAAAAAGCAGTTCAATCCGATGTAAAATGGAGCTTAAGCAGTGAAAGTGCAGTTAAAATAGCAAACGGTAAGCTGGTTGCAGTGAACCCAGGCAGTGCAACATTGACAGCGACGGTAGGTGCGCTCAAACTGGATATTCCAGTGACCGTGCAATACAAAGTACTTAAACTGACCGCTTCAGAGAAAAAATACGTATTGGTTGCAGGCCAAGAAACAAGTATTCCGACAGTAAAAGCACACATGGCTGGTGGCGGAATCCTTGATGTTACCAATCAGGTAAGCTGGGTAGGTACAACAGCCGCAGTTACAGTAGGAAATGGTAAAGTAAAAGCGGTGAGTGGCGGTAACTCTGGAATCAAGGCTATGTATATGAATAAATACGTGAAAGTGCCTGTCATTGTGGAAGGAGCTATTTCTACATTGACACCAAGCTTTTCGAATGCTGAAATGAATTTGAAAGGAAGTAAGTCCATCAAAGTCACCGGCATATATACAGATGGTAAAAAAGCAACGCTGAGCAGTAAAGTGAAATGGACAACCTCGAATGCTTCCGTAGTGGTCGTAAAAGGCTCTTCCATTAAAGCCGTTGGAATTGGAACAGCAACTATTACGGGCACTTATCAAGATAAGTCGTTTAACGTTGAGATCAAGGTCACACCTAAGTTGCTCAAACTGGTATTGAGCAATAAAAACCTGAAGCTGCCTAAAGGCTCCTCTCAAGTGCTTAGTGTGAATGCAATTTATGATTCAGGCGCAACTACCAATGTGACAAGCTCAGCGGTATGGACATCCTCCAAACCGTCGATTGTACAGGTTACTGGTGGTCAGGTGAAGGCGATTGATACCGGAAGTTCCAGTATCAAAGTAGTCTATGGTGGTAAGACAGTGGCTACCTCTGTCAGAGTGTTAAAATAATCTTCATATATTGCATATATCACTTATGCAAAAATAACCCCCGGTCTATGACCGAGGGTTATTTTTCAGCTTATTCTACGCCGTCCTGATAATGGTTCTTCCAGTGCTTGTCGCCTTTGTGAGAGAAATCTTCAACCGTCTTTTCCAGCGTGGCCACCAGTTGAGCTTTAATCTCGGAAATGGTATCTCGAAACAGTCTTTCTTCTGTGCCGTTAATTTTTTCACCATACAAAGCCTGAGCGGCTATAAATTGACGATGTTGCTCAACAAAACTGTCAATTGAATGCAGCGCATGCTCCACGTATTGTGAAATGCTGTGATGCTCGCTAGGCAGTTGCAATTTTAACTCCTGTACTCTGTTTAATAATGCCATGATGATCACCTCGTACGTTTTATTATGTCAATAATTATACATCATTTTCGGAAAAGTTTCATTAAATCTTGATTAAAATGTGATTTTTTTTATATCATAATTGTCATTTCAAATGGAGATGGGGCTGATTTCCGGAATAATTCCAATTTATCCTCAGATTATTATGTTTTAAAATTAAAATATTTATGATTAAGCTATATGCGGGGCATGTTGCGACAACAGTCTTTCTGGCATGTTATACTAGAGCAAAGCCCAGTCGGAAAGGTTGTCAGTGCGGTATGAAGCTTTTTAAAGGTTTATTTTGGGGAATATTGATCAGTCTTCTCCTGTGGTGTGCCTTCTTCGGGTTTGTCCGCTGGATATCTCATTGAGTCGGGTTATGTTATAGAAAAATAAAGTTCGGGGATTTCCTTGATTGAAGGTTATCCACTGGAATAGCTTGAAGGGAAGAGGGGAATTGAAGAAAAAGCTGTTAAGTTTTATAACTCTAGTGCTGCTAGCTGCTGGCGTGTATTGGTTTGAAGGTGGCAATCTTCTTACGAAAACGACAGGAGAGAACCCGCCTTCATCGGCTCAGGTTACGCTGCAATTTCCGTCAGGTCGTTATCCTGAAACGGCGCAGCATATCAAGGAAGCCATTCAGGCGGGGAAATCATCCATATGCACAATTGACCGCGAAGGAGCCGAGCAAAATCGCAAGCATTCGCTTGCAGGAGTTCCCACTCGTAAAGGATACGATCGTGACGAATGGCCGATGGCGATGTGCTCAGAAGGTGGCAAAGGTGCAAATGTCAAATACATAGCTCCTAAGGATAATCGTGGGGCAGGATCATGGGTCAGTCACCAATTGGATGAGTTTGAGGATGGAACTCGCGTAAAATTTGTCGTCAAATAATATGTTATGAGATCGTATCGTTACTTTTTTTTCCCCTTAGTAGGCTCCTGTTTGGCCCTAACCAGAGCCACAAAATTATTTCCCTTAGCAGGCTCCTGTTTGGCTCTAACCAATGCCAAAAAAGCAAAAAAATCACCTAGTGTAGTGAAGCCGGCACCTAAAATAGCCAGGTCTTCAGCGGATAGTTGATTGAACCATTCCATTTGCTTAGCATCAAACATTTTATCACCGCCAACCATTAATAATGTATAGTATGTACTGACGGCAACGAAGGTCAGGGCTCTGGCATACCATTTAAGTATGCCTGTTTTTTGTGCAGAGGATGTGTAGAACTCATGTTTAAATTTAATTTTTATACTAAAATTCTCTCGATCATTATCGTATTGCTTATACCTGTGCTAATCCTGTATGTCTATTCTAATCAGACAACGACAGGCGTGTTACGTGAGGAACTAAATCAGTCTAATTATAACCAGTTGACTTTTTTTCAAAATCAGGTGAATACGAATATTGAAATGATTTCCTCCTGGCCGCATCTGCTGATTCATGACCCTGATGTAGCCAGTTTTCAAGCGATTTTTTTAAAGGACAAGGTTCTCAATCTGGATGGCATTAACCTTGTCAAACGGATCCAAACCAAGCTCGGACTTCAGGAAAGCTCATCGAATTGGAGAACCGGTCTGAGTATTTATTCACCTTCGCTCGGACGTGTTGTATCAGAGAATGAAGCCATTTTTTATAATCAGAAAGAATTAAACCAATCGATTAAAAACGGCTGGCAGGTATCCAAAAAAAGAATGTACGGGAAGGATCAATTTATATTTTCAATGTATACACTATCCCCGTTTTCTTCACTTGTTAATCCGGAAACCGCTAACACGATTATTAAGGTTGAATTTGACAGCAGCAATATTCAGGACATGCTTGACCGCTTCAAAGGAGATGGACGAAAGGAACCTTTTTATTATAAAAAAGACGTAGGAGTGATTTATAATCGCACTGCAAATGAAGAGCTGTCAGACAAGCTGATTACGAAACTGGAGAAATTGGGACTGCATGAAGTTGATAATCTGACCGTGAAAATTGGAGAAGAGAGCTATCTTGTTCACGCCGTTCTTTCGCAAACGACGGGTTGGTATTTGATTGACTACATGCCTTTGTCCGATATGATGTCTCCGATTTACTCCTCTAATCGACTATTTTATATAACTGTTGCTGGCTCGCTACTGGTAGGCTTCATTGGTGCTTATCTTCTTTATTCACAGGTACAAGTGCCGATTCTCCAGCTTGTGCGGGCATTTCGGAGATTAAAGGATGGAGACTATGCTGTTCGATTGAGCCCTAGGGGAAGCCACGAGTTTGCTTTCTTGTCTCGTCAATTCAATCTGATGGTTGAACAGATTCAGGAGCTGTTTGAGAAGGTTTATGTTGAGAAACTGCATGTGAAGGAAGCGCGTCTAAAGCAGCTCCAGTCACAAATCAATCCACATTTTTTTTATAATTGTTTTTCCTTTATTACGAGCATGGCAAAGTTGCGCAATCATGAGGCGGTCGTGGCCATGGCTCATAATTTGTCCAAATATTATCGATATACGACAAGACAGGAACGGGATTTGGTTCCTTTATCGGATGAAGTCGAGTTTGTTCATTATTATTTAAAAATTCAGCAGATGCGTATGCCACGGTTAACGTTTTCAATTGTTATGTCCTCGCAAGCCAGCAGTTTGCTGATTCCGCCGCTTGTGGTGCAACCACTGGTGGAAAATGCGGTGCTGCACGGGATAGAACCTCAAGCGGAGGTTGGTATAATCCGTATTATGACTGAGCGTGTCGGCTCATATATGTGCTTGATTGTGGATGATAACGGACTTGGTTTGAGCGAGGAGGCTATAACATCCCTGACATTAGCACTTGACAAGCCTGTAGAAGAGAAAAGTGGCTACGGCTTATGGAATGTGCATCAACGAATGCGATTACATTTTGGGGAAGACGCAGGACTGGACTTCTCGTTGTCTCCAATGGGAGGATTGCGCGCGGTTTTAAAATGGCCGCTGTCAACAGCAGAAGAGCAGGAAAATGGCTTGATTGAGTCTTCGTCAAATTCGGATATTGTTAAATTGGAGGATTCTGATGGTTCAGATATTATTAGTAGATGATGAGAGCTATGTTACAGAAAGCATGGAGGCTACCATTCCGTGGGAGACGCTGGGCATCGAGAGGGTTCATCAAGCTGCTTCTGCACTAGCAGCAGTGGATGTGCTGGAAGCGTGCGATATTGATATTCTGGTTACGGATATTCGTATGCCCGGCATGTCGGGACTGGAGTTGATTGTTGAGGTAAACGAGCGATGGCCCCATATCCGATGCTTGCTACTAACAGGCTATGCCGATTTTGAATATGCTAAAAAAGCGCTCCAGCTTAAGGCTTTTGATTATATTTTAAAACCGGTGGATGATGAGGAGTTTATGAAATGTGTATCCGCTGCCATCGATTCGCTAAAGGAAGAATGGGAAGCTTTTAACAAGATTCATCAATTACAGTATAATCGCAGGACGGATTTCGGTGTGCTGCGCACCCACTTAATGCACGACTTGGTACTTGGACGTGATTTGTCTGTACAGATGATAGAGGACAAGTTATCCCAGTACGAAATCATGTTACGCACGGGACATCCTGCTGGTATGCTACTTATTCAGCTGGGCAAGCATTTTTCTGATATGGATTATCATTCTGTATCCTTAATCGAGTATGCGATTGGAAATATTGCTGAAGAAGTGTTCGCACCCGATTTTCACGTGTGGCACTGTAAAGCGCCACATGATTGCTTAATTGTATTAATAGAAGCAAATTCGAATAACAATCGGGAAAAGTATAGTATGCATCATGAAGAAGAATCAGATTATGCCCCAGAACAGCATGATATGAAGCGAATAACAGAAATTAGTATGAACGAGCATAGTAGTATTTTGCGGGCGACTATCGAAACCTTTCGAAAAAATGTGAGCAATTACTTGAAAGGGGAAATTTACGTCACGGTAACTGGTTGGTTTATGTTCCCGGAGGAGCTGCCTAAGGCATACCAGACAGCGATAAGATCCTTATACTGGAACCAACAAAAGGAGACGGATACGTTGCTATTTGTAGATGAGCAGCCAGAACAGCCGCACAGTTCAGCCAAGTTGCTGGAGGGACTATATGTACACCCAACGCTGACCCATCTTCTGGAGTCCAGACAATGGGAGGAGGCCGAAACGAAAATAAACCGTGTATTTGGGAAGATAGAAGAAGCGGGATATACCCGCGAACATTTATATGAGCTGTTTATCTCGGTTACGAGCGCCTTTATGTACACGGCACACAAGCAAGGGCGCTTCATTACGCAGATGGACCAAACGGGCTTCGACCCGTTGCATGCGCAGAAAATGGTTCAATCGTTCTCCAACCTTAAGGAATGGATATTTTCCATGATGAACAAGCTTAAATCGGAATGGTCTGCAAGTGAGCAAAGTGCCAAAAGCTACGTGGTCAAACAAGTTCAGGAGCTCATCTCCCAGGATAAAGGTCAGGAGCTGTCTGTTAAGACGATTGCCGATCAGGTTTATCTACATCCTGTCTATTTGTCGAAAATATATAAAGCTGAAACCGGAGAAGGTCTGGGAGATTATATGATCCGGATGAGAATGGAGCGGGCTCTTTATTTACTCAAGTATTCCAACAAAAAAATCTACGAGATTACAACCGAACTGGGCTATCAGAATCCCCAATATTTCAGTAAGATGTTCAAAAAGCATTACGGAATGACTCCGCATGAATTTCGGGACCAGTAAAGATGAGACCAAGAAGAGAATAGTAAAGATCAGTTGGGAAAGGTGCAGAAATATTTATTTTGTGACATAGGCTGCGTAGTAAAGCCCTCTTATAATAAAAGAGTAGAAAATGATTTTTTGAGGGGGAACAATATGCGAGTTCATTCGAAAAAAAAGCTGTTGTCGTTGCTCGCCGCAACTATGGTATTAGGAGTTGGCCTTGTGGGCTGCTCTGGTACGGGGAGTGGTGGAGATGCCAATAGCACGGCTAAAACTGAAAACGTATACAAAGAAAAATACAATCCGGAAGTCACAATTTCCACGGTATGGGGCGTAGATCCCGCCTTAAAATTTAAAAATGGCGAATCTATCGAAAATAACGTTGCGACAAAATGGGCTAAGGAGAAATTCGGTATTAATATAAAATCACTCTGGTCTGTCACGGATACGAATGGTGCATTTGCTACGAAGCTGCGTTTGGCTATGTCCTCCGGCCAGGAGATGCCAGACGTCGTTGTACTGGGGACAGAGAGTGAACAGCTGGCACAGGATATGATCGATTCGGGCATGTTTGCGGAAGTGGGTCCGTTGTTCGATAAGTATGCTTCGGATTCCTGGAAGCAAGCGATGAATCAGGATGTGAACGTATGGAATCAGTATAGCCGGGATGGCAAAAAAATGGGTATTCCTGTACTTGATTTCGCTTATAACCACGATTATATATTGTGGGTGCGACAAGATTGGCTGGACAAGCTGGGCATGAAGGCCCCTCAGACGATGGACGAGCTGGAAAAAGTGATGGATGCCTTTAAAAATAAAAATCCAGACGGACTGTCTCCAGACAAAGTTATTCCGCTCAGCATCGGTTTCAAAACGTCTATGAATACTTGGATGGGTGACCCGTCCTGGATTTTCGGGGCATACGGTACACTCCCGCAACAGTGGAACAAAGGCACGAACGGCAGTCTGGAATATGGCTCTGTACAGCCTGGTATGAAGCCGGGTCTGCAAAAGCTGAGTGAGTGGCTCAAAAAGGGATATATCCCCAAGGAAGCAGCATTGTGGGATGAAAATAAAACGTCAGAGCCTGCAGTTGCAGGAACAGCAGGTCTCATACCAGGTCCATACTGGATGGGCGGATGGCCTCTCTATGATACAGTCAAAAACGCGCCAAGCGCCGTATGGAAGCCGATCAAGATTCCAGTGGGGCCTGATAACAAAACCATGCGCCATGGGACTCAATACACCAATGGTGTCGTACTGATCAATAAGCAAATGCAGCATCCTGAAGCTTTTTTCACTTATCAAAATTACTTGTTTGATCACTATGCAAATTCTCAACCAGATGGGGATTTGTCGAATGGGCTGTTTAAGGGCTACGACTATGATTTGGATGCGAACGGAAAGCTGTTGCCTAACGACAAAATACCAGGTGGTTATGTGAACTCTATTCGTTATTTGCTGGTTCGTGATGGTGCACGTGTACCTGATGCCCAAATGAAGGCTTTGTTAAGCTTGGCTAACGGCAAAGAAGCGGAAACCCGTCTGGAGAAGGATGTATTGATTAACTACGGAAAAGGTACTCCTGCGGCTGCCAAGGTGCTGATGGAACAGAAGGACATCTCCATGAAGGATCAGTTCACGGGCCCTACTACGCCAACTATGAAGGCCAAAAAGGACTATCTAGACAAGATTGAAAACCAAACCTTCAATGAAATTATTTATGGAAAACAGCCAATTTCGGCCTTTGATACCTTCGTACAGACGTGGAAGAATGCCGGAGGCGAACAAATTACAAAAGAAGTTAACGAATGGTATAAGAGCGTTGAAAAGTAAAAACAGTTAAAAACTGATAGACAGGCTGTCCCGAACGGGCAGCCTTTTTAATACAAACCATCAGATTCGATTGGAAATAAATGTTCTATTATTGTGTTTGCGAGATAGACTTTCATTCGCATGGCGAGATTGAAAAATGATTGCTTTTGTGCCATGTATATTGGTTTTTTGAACTGTTGGGATCGTAGGAACGCTTCTATAATTGAAGTATACCATGAGAGTTACAGGAGGAACTGCAATGAGAAGTCTGCAACGTACGTGGCCATTTCATATCATGCTGCTGCCAGCCATCATTTTTTTAATTGTATTCAGCTACATTCCAATGGGCGGCATCGTGATGGCCTTTCAAAACTACAAACCTTGGTTGGGTATAACCGGCTCCGAGTGGGTTGGACTGGATAATTTCCGCTTCTTGTTCCAACGGGAGGACAGTCTTCAAGTCGTCTGGAATACGCTAATTATCGCGGTACTAAAGATGTTTTTCAATCTGCTGATTCCGTTTGTTTTCGCTATTCTGCTGAATGAAATTCGCAAGGTCGCACTTCAGCGCTCCATTCAGACGCTGGTTTACCTGCCACACTTTCTGTCGTGGGTAATCTTGGGCGGAATTCTGGTTGACCTGTTGGCTACAGATGGTTTTATGAACCGCATTCTTGGGAATTTTGGGATCCAGCCCATCTTTTTTTTGGGAGACAATAACTGGTTTCGCTTTACGGTTATTGCATCAGATATATGGAAGGAGTTTGGCTACAACACGATCGTGTTTCTCGCCGCACTGGCTGGGATCAATCCTTCGTTGTATGAAGCAGCAGAGATGGACGGGGCAAGCCGCTGGAGACAGACGCTGCACATTACTGTACCATCACTGATTCCGATGGTGGTGGTTGTGGGTACACTTGCACTCGGCAATGTTCTGAATGCCGGCTTCGATCAGATTTTCAACCTTTACAACCCACTTGTATACCAAAAAGGCGATATTATTGATACGTTCGTTTATCGGACAGCGCTAATTAACGGAGAGATGGGCTTTGCTACCGCTATCGGATTGTTTAAATCTGTTATCAGTATGATTCTCATTCTGATTTCCTATCGACTTGCATACAAATGGGCAGGCTACCGCATATTTTGATTCCACAAGGCTGAAAGAGGGAGAGTCATGTATCATAAAACAACTGGATACCGCATCTTTAATGTGTTTAATATTTGCTTGCTTGTATTTTTATCCATCATGTGTATCGTTCCGCTAATTCATGTATTGGCGGTATCATTTAGCGCCAAATCAGCAGCAGACGCCAATCTGGTTGGACTGTGGCCGGTGCAATTTTCATTAGAAGCCTACAAAAAGACGATGAATAATCCTATTTTTCTGCACTCTATCTGGATTTCTGTTCTTCGGACCGTGCTGGGAACTGGCTTAACGCTGCTGATTACCTTCTTGGCTGCTTATCCACTTTCAAAAGAGACATCTGTATTCAGAAGCCGAAACGTCTATTCATGGCTGTTCGTATTCAGTATGATTTTTAACGGCGGTTTGGTTCCATTCTATATGGTTATTCAAAAGATTCATCTCATGGACAGCTTTTGGGTACTTGTTTTGCCGGGAGCGGTCAATACATTTTTGGTAATCCTCATGTTGAACTTTTTTAGAGGAATACCCAAAGAGATGGAGGAGGCCGCGCTGATTGACGGGGCAGGCCATTTTCGGACTTTGTTTAGTATATTTTTGCCGATATCCATGCCATCTATTGCGACGATTGCGTTGTTTAGTATGGTATTTCACTGGAACTCATGGTTTGATGGCCTGCTCTATCTGAGCAATGCTAAGGATTATCCATTGGCGACATTCCTGCAAACGGTAATCATTCAGAAGGACATGAGCTCCATGAGTATGAGTCCCAAAGAGATGGAATTACTTTCACAAACGACAGTGAATGCAGCACAAATTTTTATTGGTGCAGCGCCTATTCTTATTGTGTATCCATTTTTACAAAAGTTTTTTGTTAAAGGTATGACGCTCGGCTCTGTCAAAGAGTAAACCATATTGATTTAAAGGAGATGATTTACAGTGTCACATCAAAACATAATCAAATACCCACCAATCAGTGAGCGAGTTCCACGTATGCTGCATGGAGCGGATTATAACCCGGAGCAATGGCAGCATTATCCCGAGGTGCTAAAAGAGGATATCCGGTTAATGAAACTGGCTAAATGTAACATGATGTCTGTCGGCATATTCTCATGGGTTTCATTGGAGCCTGAGGAAGGTGTATTTACGTTTGAATGGCTGGACCGTATCCTGGATTCGTTTGCCGAGAACGGAATATATGCGTTTTTAGCTACTCCTAGTGGAGCTAGACCTGCCTGGATGTCACAAAAATATACAGAGGTGCTACGTGTGGAGGCTAACCGTGTTCGCAACCTGCACGGGGTCCGCCATAACCACTGTTCTACGTCGCCTGTATACCGAGAAAAAGTAGGCATCATGAATACAAAGCTGGCCGAGCGCTATGCGAATCATCCGGCTGTCATTGGTTGGCATATTTCCAATGAATTTGGTGGAGATTGCCACTGTGATTATTGTCAGGAGGCATTTCGTACCTGGGTGAAGGATAAATACGGCACGCTGGATAAGCTTAATCACGCATGGTGGACGACCTTTTGGAGTCATACGGTTACGGATTGGAGCCAAATCGAATCTCCGGCCCCTCACGGTGAAACGCAGGTCCATGCTATGAATTTGGACTGGAGACGCTTTGTGACTGATCAGACCGCAGATTTTATCAAACATGAGATTATACCGCTCAAGGCTGCAAACCCGGCGCTTCCAGTCACCACAAATCTGATGGAGTTTTTTGAAGGATTGAATTACTGGAAGTTTGCTGATCTGCTCGATGTTGTATCCTGGGACAGCTATCCAACGTGGCATGACCGTGGGGGAGATGATAGCCGTCAGGCAGCCAAAGTCGCCATGATGCATGATATTATCCGTTCAATCAAGGGCGGGAAGCCTTGGATGCTGATGGAGAGTACGCCAAGCTTGACGAACTGGCAAGAGGTTAGCAAGCTGAAGCGGCCGGGAATGCATCTGCTATCGTCTTTACAGGCTGTGGCACATGGGTCAGATACAGTGCAGTATTTCCAGTGGCGGAAAAGCCGCGGTTCGAGTGAAAAATTGCATGGTGCAGTCGTCGATCATGTGGGGCATGAGCATACTCGGGTGTTCGGGGATGTGACAAATGTGGGCAACGCGCTAGAAAAACTGGAGGAGGTTATCGGCACATCTGTACCAGCAGAGGCGGCAGTTATTTTTGACTGGGAGAATCGCTGGGCGGTCAACGACTCACAAGGGCCACGCAATAAAGGTTTAAAATATGAGGAGACGGCCCAGGCACATTATTTGGCACTATGGGAGCAGGGCGTGCCTGTAGATGTCATTCATATGGATGCAGATTTCTCCAAGTATAAACTTTTGGTAGCCCCGATGTTGTATATGGTCCGCAGTGGTGTGGGGGAGCGTATACAGAAGTTTGTTGAAAGCGGTGGCATTTTTGTAGCAACCTATTGGTCAGGTATCGTGGATGAACATGATTTGTGCTTTCTTGGAGGCTTTCCTGGGCCGCTTCGTAAGACGCTTGGGATCTGGTCGGAAGAGATTGACGGGCTGCATGATCACGACCGTAATCATATTTTGCCAGTTGAAGGCAATGAGTTGGATCTGCACGGTGAGTATGAGGCTGTGGAATTGTGCGATCTCATTCATACGGAAGGTGCAGAGGTACTGGCTGTATACGGTTCAGACTTTTATGCAGGACGCCCAGCCTTGACGGTGAACCGCTTGGGACAGGGAAAAGCTTATTACATCGCTTCACGCAACACGGGATCGTTCAACAGTCATTTTTACAGAAGTTTGATTGATGGCGCAGGAATTAGTAAAGCACTCGATGTTCAATTGCCGCATGGAGTGAATACGGCGATTCGTACCGATGGAGTTCATGATTATATTTTCATACTGAATTTCACTCATGAGCCGCAAGAGATTAGGCTAGATGGACGAATTTATGCGGATATGCTCGAAAATCATGTGGTGGAAGACGGCAAGGTTCGATTGGATGCCTATGCTGTTAAGGTACTAAAGACAGAACGGGGTAAATCGGAAAGAGTATAGAGTGTGATGGCTGACGTTTTCCCGAATGAGGGATCTGGTAGATTTGTCAGAGGCAATGAGGAGTACACAATTCAGATGGGGGATGACTTATGAAAACAAGTAAACGGACTATGGTATTTGCGATGTTGATCTTGTTATCCAGCTTTTTGTATCCATTTGGCTCTGTGGGAGGTGGTGCGGCTTCGGCCGCCCCTGCTTTTGCCAAAGGAGCAGATATAAGCTGGGTAGCAGGAATGGAAGCGCAAGGTATGAACTGGAAGGATAAAAAGGGTGTCCGTCGGGATGTACTGCAAATTTTGCGGGATGATTATCAGATCAACTCGGTGCGTATCCGGGTTTGGGTGAATCCTGACATGAAGGATTATGCAAGCGGATACATGAATGCCGAAAAGGCAGCAGAACTGGCGCAACGAGCTAAAAAATTGGGCATGAGCGTTATGTTAACCCTGCATTATAGCGATTCCTGGGCAGATCCCGGACAGCAGAATAAGCCTTATGCATGGCGCAATTTTACATTTACACAGCTCATGGATGCGGTTTGGTCCCATACAGTCTATGTTATGAATACAATGAAAAGCAAGGGTGTGACACCGGACTGGGTGCAAATCGGCAATGAGACGAACAACGGAATGCTCTGGGATGACGGCAAAGCCTCGGTGAATATGAAAAACTATGCGTGGCTCGTCAATACGGGAAATAACGCTGTAAAATCGGTAAGCAGTAGTACCAAGACAATCGTACATTTAGCTAACGGGGATAACAGTTCCGTTTTAAACTGGAATATTGGTGGACTGATTGAAAATGGAGCTCAGTTCGACCTCATTGGGCTGTCTCTATATCCGTCTCCTTCTGACTGGCAGGGCAAGGTGGATCAGACGATTACCAATGCCAATAACCTTATTGCAAAATACGGTAAAGGCATTGTCATCAGTGAAATCGGAATGGAATATAATGAACCTGCAACTTCCAAGGCATTTATTGCCGATATCAAAACGAAGGTTCGTAGTATCGCGGGCGGCAAAGGCTTGGGGGTATTTTATTGGGAACCGGCTGCAACCCCAGGTTATAATCAGGGTTATAACAAAGGTGCTTGGCAGGCTGACGGTAAGCCGACCTCAGCGCTGGAAGGCTTTATAAACTAGAGTACGTACGAGTATGCCAAAGAACCTCTAATCCGCACAATGTGCAGAATAGAGGTTCTTTGTTTTCGTTGGCTTATTTAAGGTAGATTGTTAGGATTTCCGGTTTACCTTGAAGAATGAAATAAGCTCTTCCAACTCCCCGGACATCAATGTAAGCTTGTCGGAAGCTTTGACGATAGAAGCCATCGACTCAGCCTGTTCTCCAATGGTATGCTCAATCTGTTTGCTGCTGTCTGCCGTTTTGCTTACCGTGGATGACAGCTCGTCAGAGGTTGCTGACATTTCCTGCGTACTGGCTGAAATCTGCTCCGTCGCACTGGATACCTCCTGAATTTGTGACGATACTTTATTAGCCGCATGTAAAATTTCAGAGAACATTTCGCCTGTCTGCTTCGTAACTTCCAGTCCGATGTGAACTTCTTTTGTACCTAGACTCATGCCTTTAACGGTTTGTTCAATTTCCTTTTGAATTTCTTCAATAAGCTCTGCAATTTGTTTGGCGGACTCTTGAGATTGCTCAGCCAAATTACGCACTTCTCCCGCTACTACTGCAAAACCCTTGCCTTCTTCACCGACTCTGGCAGCTTCAATAGAAGCGTTCAGTGCAAGCAGGTTAGTTTGGCTGGCAATGCCTGTAATGATGCTTACGATATTACTGATTTCGTTAGATCGGTTTTGTAGCGCATTAACGGAATCAACTGTACTTTCTATTGTAGTGGAGATAGAATCCATTTGAGTTGATAGCTTTTGGGCTACCTGATTGCCTTCAACCGAACGTTTTTCCATGGAATAAGCTTGATCTGCTACGGAGGAGGAACTTTCAGCAATGGTTTGGATAACCGTAGACATTTCATTCATAGCTCTGGAGCTTTCAAGTGCTGCGTGATCCTGAGCTTCAAGTCCCTGGGTTATTTCCTGAATATTGCTGTTAATAACATTCGTATTGTTACTATTCTGTTCGCTAATGCTTAGCAGTTCCTGAGCCGATTCCGTAACTTCTTGCGTCGTATCTTGTACTTTTACCATCGTATCGTTAATACGTTTGATCATGGTATTAAACTTTTGGTTGATAATGCCAAGGTCATCCTGACCTGTTTTGATGCTAACATTCAGATTGCCCTCGCTTACTTCCTCGATGCCCTTCATCAAGCTGCGAATCGGGGAAAGGGTACGTTTTACAAGCAAATATTGAATGGTTAAGAAAATAGCAAGGAACAGAATGAGCAGGGATACACCGTATAAAAGCAGTTTTTGAAGTCCGGCAGGTACCGAGCTTGCGTCTACGTCAAAGTAGATGGAGCTCGTAATTTTACCGCTTGCATCTGTAATGGGATAAACAATGGTAGTCCATGTGCCATAATCGTCGGTGTAAAAGCTGCTCAACGCCGATTCTTTCGATTTTAGCATTTCATTTACGGCCTTTACGTTTGCGGTAGGAAGAGCATACATATCCCCTATGTTCATTTTGGAATCTTGGAATGGTTGAACTAGATTTGTGGGAACGCCAATAATGGAGGTTTGGTCTCCTTCTTTTAACTCTGTACCAAATATGTAAGCTTGGGCAACGTTAGGATAAAACGTGTGAATGGAGTCGAGAAATTTGCGTAAATCTTGCTGAACAGTGCCATTATAATCTTTTTCGGTCAAGGCTTGCTCTACTTTCGTTTTATCGACATCATTTGCCCATTTTTTGGTTAACACCTTAACCTGGTCTTGCAGCTGTGTGGTGAGAATATTCTTTTGAAGTATGTAGCTGGATGTGATGAGAATCGCACCGATCAATACGATGTTAATGAATGAAATCAATAAATTTTTACCAAAAAAGGACATAGTGCTCCACTTCAAGTTTTTCACGTGCTTCTTCTCCTTTAAGTTAAAATATATTTTTAATATACAACCTATCCCTTATATATTTCGTCAATTTGCTTTCTAAATGTTAGGTATTTATTAAATTTGGAGAATATCGGTTGCATATTGGTGAGATATAGTGACAAAAACCGACAAAGAATCTTGTCACTTTCATATGGTAAAAATAGGACTTAGAGGAGAAAAGAAGATGAAAAGTTACAGAATAACAAGCGGTGGTTTCACAACGAAATAACGTTGTGAAACCACCGCTTGTCGGCATGACTATATTATTTTATTGTTTGGACAATATTTAAAAAATAAGATATTAGGGAACAAACAAGCACCCTAAGATCATGTATAGGTCTGCATCACATCGAGGATTCTAAAATTCCTGTTACTTATATAAGAAGTGAAATGAGCAGGGGGAGTGAAATAAGCGACAATACTGAGCTAATGACAAAAGCAGATGCGGCTTCCGTTTCCAGCGTTTCAAAACGGGAAGCAATCATAGCGGCAACCGCCGAACCGGGAAAAGCGACAAGCAGTACGGCTTTGGTTACATCTTCATGGGATAGTCCTACGAGTACAGCGATACCTAGCATGACGATAGGCATAACGATGGCTTTCAGTACAGCAATGCTAAGTGCTTTAGGACTGAACGTTATCTTTTTAATACCGATCGTTACCCCGATGGCAAACAGGGCTGTGCCGGAAGTGATATTGCCGAGTTGATCAAACATGGATTGTAGCAGCTTCGGAGCTTGGAATCCGCATAGAGTAAGCACGACACCGATCAGCGGTACGCAGGCAAGTGGCTCGCTTAGTCCGTGAAGGACTGATTTCATGGTGACTTTAAACAAGTTGCCTTTAGCATCCGCTTCTGTTGTTTTGCGCTGACCGACCGTTCCTAAAATACTTGCAAGTGGATCAAGAATCGCATTAACGACGATGCCAGTGATCGCAATCGGGATGGCGACAGCCGCGCTCCCGAACAAGCTGCCCAGAACCGGGATTCCCATAAACGCAAAAGAAGGCTGAGTTGAATTCAAAGCGAACATGGAGGATTCGGTCAGAGCTTTTTTGGCGATTAAGCGATATCCTACGAGCAATACGATATAAAAGCCGATAACCCCAAGAAGCAGGGCGACCAGAAAAGGCCATTTTTGAATCAATGTTTCCCTTGGTGTCGTCGTAATACCAATAAATAAGTGTGCAGGTAACGCAAATTTGGTTACCAGTGTATTCAGTCCTTTGGAAGAAGCAGGATTAAATGCTTTGAACAAACCTGCAAAATAACCAATTAAAATGACAAAGAAAATAGGAATTAAAATGATAAAAATATGACCCGTAGCCATAATGTCGCCTCCAATGAAGATGTCCGCCAAATGGCTGGCGGACATCGGGTAATCAATAATTACTTTGCTTGTATGCAAATACAACCTGACGTTGTTCGCTAATCTTAAACCAGGACAGTTTCTTTGCCATTCTGTTTGATCGGTCTATACTTGCAGTCCCACATTGCATCCCGAACCGCTTGGCGGATATCATCGGGCTGGTGACGTGCTACGCCGTCCTGAACCGCAGCCTCTGCAACTGCTACAGCTACAGCTTCAGACACTTCACGCAGCTCGCTGATTTTTGGCAGCAGGGAAGCACCAGGCTGCGACAAATCAACCATTTGAGCTACTGCATGGGCAGCTGCTGCAAACATGCTATCTGTTATAATTTTGGATTTTACCACGATTGCGCCAAGACCAAGACCCGGGAACACGAAAGCATTGTTGGATTGCCCAATTTCAAACTTAATATTGTTATAGATCACCGGCTCAAAAGGACTTCCTGTTGCAATGAGGGCTTTTCCTTCGGTCCAGTGGATCAAATCTTGCGGAGTTGCTTCTGCCAGTGGAGTCGGGTTGGACATAGGCATAATAATAGGACGTTCTGTATGCTTGGCCATTTCTTTAACGATTTCCTCACTAAATGCCCCAGTAACACCGGAAGTACCGATCATAATCGTCGGTTTCACGCGGCAAATGACTTCAAGCAAAGGGATTTTGCCATCCTCAGCATGTTCCCAGTCACGGCATTCTGCAACATCACGAACATAAGGGACCTGGAATGGAAAAAGTCCTTCTGTTTCGTTGGTAAGCAGTCCACGGTAATCATAAGCCCAGAAGTTACGTCTTGCTTCTGCTTCTGACAGTCCTTCCAGCATCATGGCGGCGCTAATTTGGTCTGCATTGCCGATTCCAGCAGCACCTGGACCAAAGACTAGAACCCGATGCTTGCTCAGTGGGATTCCGGACAATTGAACACCAGACATCACACCTGCGAGCGTAACCGCTCCAGTACCTTGAATATCGTCATTAAATGTCAAAATACTATTTCCGTATTTATTGATAATGTTCCGTGCGTTGACATTGCCCAGATCTTCCCAGTGCAGCAGGGCATTCGGGAAAAAGGAAAGTGCAGCTTGAACATAAGTGTCAATAAATTGGTCATATTGTTCTCCACGTACACGTTTATGACGATTCCCCATATATAAAGGATCTTCCAATAGCTTCTCGTTGTTTGTACCTGCATCAAGAACAACTGCCAGCACCCGGCTAGGATCTATACCAGCAGCAGCTGTATACACAGCAAGCTTACCAATAGAGATATTAATACCTCCGACTCCCCAGTCCCCAATTCCTAAAATACTCTCGGAATCTGTGGCTACGATCAGGTCGATATCATCAGGGTCTAGGTTCAAATTCTTAAAAGCCTCTTCAATACCCGCAAGATTATCAATAGATAAATACATACCACCGGGCTTGTGATATTCATGACTATATTCCTGTATAGCCTGGCCGACTGTTGGTGTATAAACAATCGGGAGCATTTCGCTTAGGTGCTCAGAGAGCAAACGATAATAAAGGACGGTATTCCGATTAAAAAGATCATTTAACGCAACGTTTTTACGTAAATTATCCGGTTGGCTCTGAAATTGCTCGTAAACCCGTTGAACCTGCTCCTCAATAGTTAATATCGTAGGAGGAAGGAGACCGTCAAGTCCAAGCTGTTTCCGTTCTTCCAGGGTAAAAGCCACTCCTTTATTCAGCAGTGGGTTGGCAAGTAGATCTTTTCCGGTTAATTTGGTTTCGATAGATCCGTCTTCCGTAAAATGAAAAGCACGCATTTCCAATTCCTTCTTTCTAGAAAATTACATTTAGTTAATCCTTGAACAATTCGTGAACAAGTATACGCCTTATTTTAAACCAAGTGAACAAGTATGTTGTGTGAAAAATGGTTATATAAGTGTTTACATAAGAAAAATTATGAAAATGAAAGCGATTTTTAATGTTTTTCGAATGAAAATTTCATTTAATTTTCATGATATTTTCGGAAAATCTTGATTAAATATGATGATTATCATAGTTTTTTGAGGTGTGGTTCGATTAAGTGTGCATGAAAAATAGCTTAAACTTCATTTTATATAAACGAATTATATAAACGAAGTTAAGCTATTTTTTTGGCTATGGGGATGGTTGAGGATCAAAATTCAATGCTTCGCAGCTTTATGTTTAATGAACATCAGGTATTTAATTCTCCGATGCGATTGACGGCTTCATCAGTACCTGTAGCAGAGCGTCGCATCCAGCTGTTACGCCATTTCAATTGCATTATGATGACGAGGATAAAGGCGCAGAAAGTGATCAGGCTCAGACAGATGAAGCCCGGCATATAGGAATCCGTTGATTTGTACAGATGTCCGAGGATAAGGGGAAGAAAGTATCCGCCTATGCCACCAGCAGCGCCGACAATGCCGGTCATGAGCCCGATTTCGTTGCCGAACCGCTGCGGCACGAGTTGGAATACGGAGCCGTTGCCTGCGCCAAGACACATCATGCCTAAGAACAGCAGCACGACTACCACGGCAAGTGGCGGTAAAAACGCAATGCCGGCGAGCATAATCCCGGCTCCGGCATACAAGTACATTAACATGCGTGAACCACCGATCCGATCAGACAAAAAGCCACCCACAGGACGAAAGAAGCTCCCGGCAATCACACAAACGGTCGCAAAATCGGCAGCATGTACCGCGGAGAGGCCATATTGGGTATTGAAGAAAATGGTCAAATAATTAGAAAGCCCAACGAATCCGCCGAACGTCACGCAGTAAAAGGCACAGAACACCCAGGCATCCCCTTGTTTGAGCACCGAAGCATATTGCGACAGACTTTTTGGTGCTGGGCGGTGAGGGCTGTTGCGGGCAAAAAGACTGAATAGAATGAAGACGATGAGGATCGGAATGATGGCCAATCCGAAAACGGCCTCCCAACTACCGAAATATTGGGCGATGCGGTTGGCAAACAAGGTGGCGAGAACGGTACCGCTATTGCCAGCACCGGCAATTCCCATAGCCAAGCCTTGATGCTCTTTCGGATACCATTGACCAGCCAACGGCAGCGCAGCTGCAAATGAGGCTCCGGCTACCCCCAGCAGGAGGGCGACAAGGTACAACTGCTCCAGCGAATCAACCCACAGCCAGCCGAGCAGGAGAGGGATTATTGTTACAAGCATACCGATCTGCCCGGTGAGCTTTGGACCGATATAATCCGACATGAAGCCGAGTACGAGTCGCAGCAGGGAACCGCCGAGTACCGGCAGAGCGACAAGGTTGGCTTTTTGTACAGGGTCCATTGGATAGTCATTAGCAATTACAACGGCCAATGGTCCGATCATTCCCCATATCATAAAGCTGATATCAAAATACAGAAAGGAGCCAAATAGGGTGGGCTTGTGTCCGCTTTGCCAGAAACTTTTTTTGTTCATTCTCCATCTCTCCTGTTCCTATTTTTGTTCTTTGTCCGCAAAATGTAATTTGAACGTGAAAAAGCCGCGAATCTCCCCTGCCTGGTGTCTGGGGACGATTTGCGGCTTCATTGCCGTAACTGACACACCACATTGTGCGTCAACTTGATACGATCACGTTCGAGTGATTTTAATCCAGATTATAAAAAACGATGCGACAAATGTCAATATACATAACATAAAAAATAAAAAAAAGACAATAATGCAGATTTTATGTATTGAATATTGACATGACATTCACAATTCATTAATCTTAGGTACATATCGGCACAACGGTGTGCCGACATTTGCGGCAACGGTGCCCTTTTCCTATGAATGGAGAAGGGCTTTTTCTGTCTTATTTTATTCGGAGAATGGGGCTGGTTTAATATGATGAAAAGACTGGTCGTCGTCGGCAACGGTATGGCAGGTATCAAATGTGTGGAGGAAATACTCAATCTGGAGCCAGAGCGGTTCCAAATCACGATATTTGGTGCAGAGCCACATCCGGGGTACAACCGAGTGCTCCTGTCCAAAATGCTACAGGGTGAAAATTCATTCAAACATATTATTACCCATAACTGGGATTGGTATGAAGAGAACGGAGTAAGGCTGTGCGCTGGCGAACGTGTCTGTCGCATTGATATTGCAGCCAGTATGGTGGAAACGGAATCGGGCATTAAAGAACCGTACGACATTCTCATACTGGCAACTGGTTCATTGCCTTTCATACCTCCCATTCCCGGAGCTCGGAAACAGGGAGTCATCGCTTTTCGTGATGTGGGGGACTGTGAAACAATGGCTGAATATGCCAAAACGTACGGGAAGGCCACAGTCATTGGAGGGGGGCTGTTGGGTCTTGAAGCCGCTCAAGGCCTGCTGAATCTCGGAATGGAAGCCGAAGTTGTCCATAATGCCCAGTATCTTATGAACCGTCAGCTTGACCGGACGGCGGCTGTGCTTTTGCAACGGAAGCTGGAGCAACAGGGAATGCGGTTTCATTTGGCAAAGGAAACAGTCAACATTATGGGTCGGAACAGGGCGCAGGGACTGATGTTTGCGGACGGAAAGAGACTACAAACGGATTTGATTGTGCTGGCGGTTGGCATCCGGCCGAATACCGAATTAGTGCAGGACAGCGGTCTGACAGTCAACCGTGCCATTGTCGTGGATGATTATATGCGCACAAGTATTCCCGGTATTTACGCAGTCGGCGAATGCGCTGAGCATCGGGGGATTTCATATGGGCTGGTGGCGCCGCTATATGAGCAGGGTAAAGTGTTGGCAAAAGTCATTTGTGGCCGTGAAACGGCTCCCTATGAAGGGTCGGTTCCGTATGCGCAGCTTAAGGTTGCGGGGATCCATGTGTTTTCAGCAGGAGACATTCGCGAAGAGGGAAACGAGACAGCGGTGATGGAATATGACGGTATGCGGGGGATTTACAAAAAAGTGATGATGCGTAATGGCGCAGTCACCGGCGCTATTTTGTTCGGAAATACGGCGGAAAGTACCTCGCTGCTTGGAATGGTGCGGCGCGGCGCACCGACTGCAGAGCTTACTTCACAAGATAGAGGTGTGAGCAGAGCGGAGGAAGCGGCCGCCGCTCTGCCGGAAGAGGAGACGGTATGTGCGTGCAACAGCGTGAGCAAGGGGACTATTTTGCGAGCGATCACTACAGATAAGCTAAAGACGGTGGAAGAGGTGAGGAGCCGGACAAAAGCATCCGGTTCCTGTGGGGGCTGTCGACCGCTGGTGGCTGCACTGGTCAAAAATGCTTTGTCCCGATCGGCAGTTTCCGGAGCTTTAGTTACTCCGACCGCCCAAGAAGTTGTTCCTGTGTGCGGATGTACGCATTACGATCATGATTCGCTTAAAACAGCTATGGTGGACGCAGCCTGTCGGACTCCGGCGGAAGTCGTGTCCCGTCTCGGCTGGACCAGACAGCAGGGGTGTGAATTATGCCGTCCGGCTGTACTTTATTACTTGGAATCTCTCGGTTTGCGCGACAGATCTGCAACAAATCTATTAGGGGCTGGCGTTGCGGTTCAGGTTACACCGCAGTGTGGAGGAGAAGCGCCCTCTGCGGGTCTGCGTTTTATGGGCCTGAATGCCGAGAATCAGACACTTTCTGAGCCAATCCTGATGCGCGGCGAGGCTTTGGTAGAAGTAGCCTGGATGAGAGAACGGTTGTCGGCTGTCTGGGGAAGCCGCGCGTTGCCGTCGCCGATTGCAGTTGCAGTTTGCCCGGGACCGGAGTATCCCGGAGGTGTGCTTGTCCACGACATGGGGCTATCCCGATCGCCAGCAGGCTGGGAGGTTTATGCTGGTGGTCATGCGGAGCATCCGGTTCGCCAGGGACGGCTGCTTGGAGTGGAGGAGGACCCGGAAGAAGCGGTCTTAATGGCTACTGCTTGCTTGCAAATATATTGGCATAACGCACGATATGGGGAAAAAATGTGGGAGTGGATTGAACGGACTGACGTTTTGGTGCTGCGGGAAGGCGTACTCGACGCAGCTCTTCGAAGTGGACTGGCGGGCAGCCTGCGCGACTACAATGCGGACAGGGTAACTGGTTAAGCAGGAATTGTAGCGATTCGTGCGTGTGCAGACAATAAAGTTATGAAGAATGGAGAGGGGAGACTTTATGTGTCAGTCAGGAGAAGGCAAACCGGAAGCTGGGCTACACGCACCGGCAGTTATGGATACACAGTGCCCGTTTTGTAGCGTGCAATGTAAGATGACCGTTAGTACGTGTACGGAGACACTCGCGGGTATCATCCGTACAGTGTATAAGGCGGAAGGGAAACCTAATGCAGCCTCGCAGGGTAGGCTGTGCATTAAGGGAATGAATGCGCATCAGCATGCGACTCATGCGGAAAGGCTGGTACAGCCCCTCATGCGCAAAGCGGGCATACTTGTGCCAGTCACGTGGGAAGAGGCGATGGATACTGTAGCTAGCAGTTTCTCTTCGCTACTGTCTACGCAGGGTCCCGATGCAATCGGCATTTACGGCGGAGGTTCGCTATCGAATGAAACGGCTTATTTACTCGGTAAATTTGCCAGAGTGGCTGTAGGTACGCGCTATATCGATTATAACGGGCGCTTCTGCATGTCGGCTGCGGCATCCGCTGGCAGCAAGGTGTTTGGCGTTGACCGCGGACTGACCTGCAGGCTGGCTGATATTCCGTTAGCTCGTTGTATTGTGCTCGCAGGTACGAATATCGCTGAATGCCAGCCGACGTTAATGCCTTATTTTCACCAGGCGAAGGAAAACGGCGCGTTTGTCATCGTAATTGACCCGCGCGCGACACCAACGGCGGCTGCTGCCGATCTGCACCTGCAAATCAAGCCAGGTACGGATGCTGTGCTGGCCAATGCCATGCTAAAGGTCATCGTGGATGAAGGATTTGCGAATGAAGAGTTTATCCGCAAGCGGACTAACGGGTTCGATCAGCTGTTGACTCATTTGAATGATGTGGATCTGAACGAATCGGCTGCGCTGTGCGGAATTGATCTGGATATGATCCAAAAGGCTGCACGCGCCTTTGGCAGTGTAGGCACCGGCATCGTTTTTACGGCCAGGGGCGTCGAGCAGCAGACAGATGGACATATGGCGGTGCGTGCATTTCTTAATCTGGTGCTGGCCACCGGCAAAATTGGAAGGGAAGGATGCGGTTACGGGGCCATCACGGGCCAGGGTAACGGGCAAGGGGGACGAGAGCATGGCCAAAAGGCTGACCAGCTCCCTGGCTACAGATCGATTGAGAATGAAGAAGATCGAGTCTATGTGGCATCCGTGTGGGGAGTTGAACCAGGTAGTTTGCCGGGAAAAGGAGTGTCGGCCTATGAAATGATGGAGCTTGTTCATCAGAGAGAAATTCAAGCTCTGTTCGTGATGGGATCCAATCCTGTCGTATCTAATCCGAATGTCCGACTGGTGGAGGAAGGACTGAAAAAGCTGAATCTGTTGGTTGTGGCGGATATGTTCCTTACTGAAACAGCGCAGATGGCCGACATTGTCTTGCCTGTAACATCTTATCTGGAGAATACGGGGACGATGACCAATCTGGAGGGCCGTGTTCTGTTGCGGGAAGCGGCGCGGCCCGCACCGGGCGAGGCTAGAGATGACTGGAGTATTTTATGTCAAATGGCTGCGAGGCTGGACAAGGGGAGCTACTTCTCGTACAAAGATGCCGAGCATATCTTTGAAGAACTGCGATTTGCCAGCCGGGGCGGTCCTGCCGATTATTACGGGATCACGTACAGCAGGTTGCGTCGTGAGGAAGGGGTATATTGGCCATGTCCCTCTCCGGACGAAGCGGGTATGGATACGATGTTTCGGGAAAGCTTTGCCCATTCCGATCAAAAGGCTGTTTTTACGGTGGTTGAAAGCCGTGAAGCAGGAGAGGATACGTCAGAGGAATACCCGCTTATTTTGACGAACGGACGCGTGCTGGCTCACTATTTGACAGGCGTACAAACGCGCAGAAGTCCGTCGCTGACTGCGCGCGAGATTGAAAACTTTGTGGAAATTCATCCACGTACAGCGCGGCGCTGGCATATCAGGGACGGGGAGTGGGTAGAAATCACCTCACAGCGCGGAAGCTTCACGGTGCGCAGCCGAATCAGGCCACATATCCGTGAAGACACGCTCTTCGTACCCATGCATTGGGGCGGGGCGCAAAATGTAAACCGGGCGACCCGAGCAGACCTTGATCCGTTCTGCCGAATGCCCGGCTTTAAAACGGCTGCTGTACGCATCCGTCCTCTCCACCTGGCTGTAGAATCGATCAGTGCAGATAGTGGTGAATGGTTTTAGTTCTACAGCATTCCTTTTTCTTTGCATAAAAGGCCAGCCCCTGATATGAGTGCAGGAGCTGGCCTTTTGACCTGTTCAGTTTATGATCCACAATCGCTAGACTGCGTGATGCTCGTACTATAAATGCAATCGGGTTTCGGATATGCTGGCTCCCGTTTTTATTTCTTTTCTGAGCATAGCTTCACGCCAGCGACAATACAAATCCCAGGCGGCCCCGTTTTCCAGCAGCGGTTTGCAGGTGTACAAACCCTCCTCTATGGAGTCGACTCGCCCTGCAACGAACAGCCGGACCGCGCCGTTGAGTAGCACTTGATTCGAAAAAGCTATAGGAGCTGTGCCTTGTAGCACTTCCTCCGTTATGCGTAGCTGTTCGGCTGGCGTCCAGTTATGCTCTGGTACCACCGAATCCAGCCCGTACATTTCCGGATCAATAACCTGCAGTGACACTTCGCCGTTAGCAAGCAGGTAAGTCCGGGTCGGCCGATCGATGAACAGGTCCTCCGATCCTTCGCTCCCCTGGACGATCAGAGCCCTGCGATAATTCAGATTTTGCATAAGTTTCGCCGTCTTATCGAACACGGTATTGTGGAAAACGCCGAATACGATATACGGAGAAGCACCGTAATCAACCAGTTTCTCGGTTGTGTTCAGCACCGTGCGCAGCCCTAGCTCTTCGCGAATAGTACGCAGCTCTCTCAGAGGTGTGCACCACTGCTCGGAGGCTGCGAATAATACGCCTGTCAGCTTTGCGGCGTGAATGGCGGTTTCGTGTGTCATGTTTTCAGATGTTATCCCTATTTCCTGCAGCAAAAGGGGGAGTGTAATACCCCATTTGGGAGGAAGGGGCGCACTTCCGTGCATTGTCACTGGGACCCCGTGCGCGGCAACTAGAAAAGCGGTGGCAAAGGTGGCGATAAATGATGATTTTCTGCCATCGTAGGGACCTGCGAAATCTATACCCTCCTGCATCGGGAAGCGATGGGCGTATTTGCGACAGACGTTGACGAATGCTTCCAACTCGGCGATGCTCTCCATTTTGATGCGTTCCGCGGCAAAGAAGGCCCCGATTTGTGCAGGTGTTGCCGACCGGGTCATAATAAGCTCGGCAGCGGCTTCGGCTTCGATGTAATTCAAATCCCGGGCGCCTCTTTTGCCGCGTCCAACCTCTTTTAATATTTCAATAATGTTCATATTAAGGCCCCTTTCAAATCTATGCCTTTAGCATTTGCTGTGCTTTGACGATGGAGATGGCCACATCAACGATCCGCTTACGCTCATTCATTGCTTTTTTTCGCAGCAGATCGTATGCTTCCGCTTCCGGAATGCCGTTTACTTCGCCAAGTATTCCTTTGGCCATGTCAATCCATTTGCGCTCTTCCAGCCGAGCGGTCAGTTGTTTACGTTCACTTAGCCAGTGCTGGCGTTCGAAAAAGCGCTTGGCGCTAAAGTGAAGAGCCCAATTCAGCTCATGTGCTGCCATAGCAGGGATTAAAATGCCGTCGACGGGAACATTGGCTTCACAGGATTCCGTCGATGACAGAGCAGATTCCGGGCTGCACCACCAGAGCAGTGGGATTGCTTTGGCTTGCTCCAGCCTGCCGGACCATGTGCTGATGGCACCGACAGGTATATTCAGTACAGCCGCATCCGCATCATGAATTAGCTGTTTAATTTCAGATGCATCACGGCAGGGTAGCGTCACATATCCGTTGGACTCCAAAAGGTGCTCAGGCCCTGCCTGCCGTGAGGAAACGGCGTGCGCCTGCCCGGATACATGCTCTGAATGTGAGTGAATTACCAACAAGGAACGCAAGCGGGCTCCTCCTTTCTGTAACATAAAGGTAGTTAGCGATGGGGGAAGTCAGATGGTATTTCCTGATAACAAACATGACATAGGTTTTTGTCTGTCTACGTATTTTTTGATCATTATCAAGTGAGAACGGACTTTTAATCCATTTTGGCGTGTTTTCGTCTGAAAATCAATCCAAACTTTATAAAAAAGTGATATTTCACACGTCATAAATATGTTACATGATGATAAAATATAATTTTCCATAAGATAACGCGTAAGGAATATTGACATCTAACTTGAATCATTATATATTGGCTACAGTACTTTTTAATTCCATACTCTGATGGATACAACGGCGTATTCGATGAAACGGCAATGGAGCCTGTTTTCGCATGTGGAGGGATGTTTTGAATTCCCCTATGTGAAGCAGGCTTTTTATGTTTTGAGGATATGAATGGAAGGGGAGTGACCTGATGAACCACATCAAAAAGTTAGTGCTGGTCGGCAACGGAATGGCGGGGATACGCACCCTCGAACATTTGCTGAAGATTGCTCCGGGTGCCTATGACATTACGGTATTCGGGGCCGAGCCTCATCCGAACTATAACCGGATCATGCTGTCCTCCGTTTTGGCTGGAGGGGCTGGTTTGCAGGATATTGTCATCAACGACTGGAGTTGGTATGAAGACAATCATATCCGGTTGTATACAGGTGATCCTGTCACAGCTATCGACACGGACAAGCGGCAGGTGATGTCACGCTCCGGCGTATGCGTCTCTTATGATTTACTGTTGTTGGCAACAGGCTCCAAAGCCTTCATTCTGCCGCTTCCAGGAGCCGACAAGGATGGTGTTATCGGCTTCAGGGATATCCGTGACTGTGAAACGATGATGGAGACGGCGAAGACGCACAAAAAAGCAGCCGTCATCGGCGGCGGATTGCTTGGGCTAGAGGCAGCCAGGGGACTGCTCAACTTGGGGATGGACGTTACGGTTATTCATATTCACGAACATATTATGGATCGGCAACTGGATGAGGCGGCTTCCCTTATGCTAAGGCGCGAGCTGGAGGAGCAGGGAATGACTTTTCTGGTCAATAAGCGGACGGCGGCTATTACGGGCCGTCGCCGCGTGGAAGGATTGAAATTTGCCGACGGCAGTGAGCTGGAAGCGGATCTGATCGTTATGGCGGTAGGCATCAAACCAGACATTGAACTGGCGGTGTTGGCGGGAATCCCTGTAAACCGCGGGATCATCGTAAATGATCACATGGAAACGAATATCCCCGGCATCTACGCCGTTGGAGAATGCGCAGAACACCGGGGAATCACTTACGGGCTGGTTGCTCCATTATATGAGCAAGGTGGTGTACTGGCTCAGCGACTTGCGGGAATGGAGACTCCCGGCTACAGTGGTTCTGTTACCTCGACAAGGTTGAAGGTATCGGGTGTCGATGTGTTTTCAGCAGGGGATTACAAGGATGAACCGGGAACACGTTCCCTGCGGTATCAGGATGATATTGGTGGCGTCTACAAAAAAATCGTAATCAAGGAAGAGAAACTGATCGGAGCTGTTCTGTTTGGGGATACGTCTGACGGAGCCATGCTGTTTTCTTTGATCAAAAGTGGCGAGTCGGTGGTTGGCCGAGAGAAAGAGTTACTACTTGGCTTCAATCCCGGTCAACCTGAAGCTAATGGCGTCATGATGCTGGAGCAGATGCCTGATGACGAAATTGTATGCGGATGTAATGGTGTATCCAAGGGTGACATTGGAGAGGCGGTTGCGGCTGGCTGCCGGAGTGTCGGGGAGATTAAGGCATGCACGAAGGCATCGGCATCATGTGGCGGATGCAAGCCATTAGTGGAGGGACTCTTACAGCTATACGCAGGCGCAGAAACCGGAGAAACGATGAAAGAGGGGATTTGTGGTTGTACGACGCTTGACCGGGAAGCGATCATTGATGGCATTCGGGAAATGGGATTGAAGAGCGGCAAAGAAGTGATGAATGTGCTGGGATGGAACGAACCGGAAGGTTGCACTAAATGCCGGCCGGCCCTCAATTATTATCTAGGTATGCTATGGCCACTGGATTATGAGGATGAGAAGGAATCTAGATTCACCAATGAACGGTACCATGCCAATATCCAGAAAGACGGCACATATTCCGTCGTACCCCGTATTTACGGAGGAGTTACTTCTCCTGCGGACTTGAAGAAAATTGCTGCTGTCGCGGAGAAATACAATGTGCCTCTGGTGAAATTTACGGGCGGACAACGTCTTGACCTGCTTGGTGTGAAAAAGGAGGATTTGCCGGGTATCTGGTCCGAGTTGGATATGCCGTCTGGGCATGCCTACGGGAAGACGCTGCGAACGGTTAAGACATGCGTCGGTAACACCTTTTGCCGCTTCGGCACTCAGGACGCTATGGGCATGGGCATCCGGTTGGAAAAGGCATTTGAACGTCTGAATGCGCCATCCAAAGTTAAACTGGCTGTGTCTGGTTGTCCGCGGAACTGCGCCGAAGCGACGATCAAGGATTTGGGCGTCGTCGCTATTGACGGTGGCTGGGGGATCTACGTCGGGGGTAACGGCGGTATTAAGGTACGGGCGGCTGAACTGCTTTGTACCGTTAAAACGGAGGATGAAGTGATGGAATGGACCGGTGCTTACTTGCAATATTATCGTGAGCAGGCGAATTGGAACGAGCGTACAGCCCACTGGGTGGAACGAGTCGGGTTGGAATCCATCAAGCAGGCACTTGCGAATGAGGAGACGAGACAGCAACTGGTGAGCAGAATTGAGGAAACGCTAAGCACGACGACTGATCCGTGGCACGAAATCATTCATAACGAAGAGCTACGCAAGAATTTTGTGCGGCTGCCAGAGCTTAAGCCAGTAACGGAATAGGGGGCTGATTACAATGGAGACCAATATCACAACCAGCAGAATCAGGATAGCCGATCTGAACGAAATTGACCGACGTGGAGCAAGGACAGTTCGCATTCATAATACAGAGATAGCCGTATTCCGCCTGAGCGACGGCAGCGTGCGTGCGCTTGAGAATCGTTGCCCGCACAAAGGGGGACGGTTATCCGAAGGAATGATATGTGGGTCAGCAGTCCATTGTCCGCTCCATGACTGGAAAATCGACCTATCCACCGGAAGGGTGCTAGAGCCGGATACTGGATGTGTGACCGCTTACCCCACGGAGATTGACAATGAGAGCGGAGCTGTTTATATCGTAATCTAAGGGTTCTGTGTAAATTAAGCTGAGCATACAGGAAAGCCGACCCTATTTTCCGGTCGGCTTTTTATCTTCTAAGTATGATTAACGAAGAATCGCTAAACAATTGACTCAATATGTATAGGTAATCTGTTTTGCTCTTCTTATAGTACCCAATTGATCTCTAAATAAACAAAAAAGCCTTGAGTATCAAGGCTTTTGACGTATAGGACGGATGGGGATCGAACCCATGACCCTTACCCTGTCAAGATAATGCTCTCCCGCTGAGCTACCGTCCTTCGGTTATTAGATAATATCATGTATTAACCATAAATGTAAAGTAGAAAAATAGAAATTAGATTGTACTTCATTACCGTTTTTATATATAATTCAAATTTAGTGGGTTTGCAAATGGAAGCAATGATAAGGGGGAGCGGATGATGGCCGCAGAGATTATTAGTGTAACGACAGAAGAACAGCTACAGGCAGCGCTATTGATCCGTACGAAGGTGTTTGTCGAGGAGCAGAAAGTTCCTATCGATATTGAAATTGACCATTATGACAAGCTGGGGGATACTGCACATCATTTGCTGATCTCTGATCATGGTGAGATGGTGGCAACGGGACGCTTGACCTATTATGAGGAAGAAACAGCTAAAATGCAACGCATTTCGGTTCTCAAGGAGCATCGCTCCGGGGGTTACGGACGTATATTACTGCTGGCTCTGGAGGAACGCGCACGTGAGCTGGGGCTGCGATATTCGTTACTGGATGCTCAATGTCAAGCTGAAAAGTTTTACGAGAAGCTCGGTTACGAGACGATTTCGAAAGAACCTTTTGACGATGCCGGGATTCCACATGTTCGCATGCGCAAAAAGCTGTAGCTCGTGGTACAAGGATGCATATAATTCTGCAGAGGGTGCATGCTAGTAAAAGTTCCTCCACTATACTATGGATAAGGAGCGATGCAGCATGGCTAATGCAGAACGGGAACAAATTATGGCAGTACGTAAAAACGGTGATGGTGATCTGATGTCATTTCAGACGTCTACCGGACGGGTTTTGGATTACAGTCAGGCTCTGAATGAAATTGAAGCAGGCTCGATTGCCGGGGTCAATGTATTCAAAGCCAAGGATGGAAGCAAACGGATTCGCGGAGATGCTGATGGAGATCCTACGAATAATTTGGATCAGTTGCCGTTGTTCTGACGTTCATTTCAAGCATCTATCGCTAAGCACATAACTACACGCAAGTATATGCCAAAGCCGCCGGGCTCTTTTTCCAGTTGGAAACCCGGCGGCTTTTTGTTATTTCACTTTGTATCCAGTATTATAATTGCTCCGTGCGTTCCAGCTCAACAATGTTGTATACGCGCTGCTGCTCCAGAAAGGACATGACTCCAGCCTTTTCCCTGAATCGCTCCATGTCGTCACTATAGTGCATGAGACGAATCCGCTTTTGAAGTGGGATTGGCAAGCTGAGTAGCTCGTCCAACGTTGTATGAACTTCTCCGGCACCTTGTAATTGAACCTCATGCAAAATGCTGCGACAGCCCCGCTCGTGTACCAGTTGATTCAGCAGGCCGGGATCAAAGGTCATATCCGCACTATAAAAAAGACGGTCATTAATGAACAGGGAGTAGCTGTCTTTACCGGGGATATGATGGGTAGGAATGAGTTCAATTTCGATGCCGGATACCAAGCTGGTAGATCCCCTAGGCGTCAGCACGTTTACCTCAAACACATCCTCCAGTCTGTCAATCATGCCTTGCTGTGACATGCCGCCCTTGAGCGTATTTTCCCATAATGGATGAATTAGCGGTTTTGCGATATAAAGCACGGGTTTACGCCCATAAAGGATGTTCATTTGGAATCCAAACTCTTCCAGTCCTCCGACATGATCGGCGTGAATGTGGGTAATTAGAATGGCGTCAATTTCGGACAATTCGACATCCATTCGATGCAGAGCCAGAGAAGCGGTTGTACCGCAGTCGATCAATAGCTTGCCTGCTCCGCTGTCCAGCAGTGCGTTATTGTTGTAATAGTTTTTGGCAAAGGCACTGCCTGTGCCTAGCATTTGTATGGTCAGGTTCATCCGTATTTCACCCTCCAGGCTTAAATGTGTATAAATCCTCTACAGTCGTATCTTACCATCGATGATGATAGAAATTAAAGATTTCACGCCATATCAAAAACTTTGGACAATTTGTAAAGCACAGCGCAACTTGTGGAACTGAGCTAGGTATAAATGTAAGACAGAAGTTATTTAACAGATGATGATGGAGGGATATCTAGCGATGAAGTGGAGAAAAGTTATGGCCCTAGTGATGGCCTTTTCGATAATGGGAGGGACCGTTATTTCGGCGGAATCCGCCAAGGACCAAGTGAAGCTGATTATTAACGGTGAGGTGTCGAAGGATGGCGCGGTTGTCATTGACGGCAAAACGTATGTGCCCATTCGGGATTTTAACGGGATTGTCAGTTTTGATCCGTCCGGTGGAAAGGTTGTTTTCGACCAACCGAATGTACACATGTTCTTGTTCAAGGGCGATACGGTGTTTGGCAACGTGAATAAAGGTAACAAAGTGAAATTCAATGTATTCAGTCAGATTGATACGTTGAAAGCGGATATCTCCGGAGTGAAGGTAGCGATCACCGATCCTGCGGGTAACGTGAAGGATATTCAGTCCCAGGATATCAGCGGAGCACAAAAGGATAACTTCTGGTTCCGTACAAACGACTTTACGTATGATTTCAAAACAGCAGGGAATTACCGGGTCGGTTTCTACATTAAAGAAAGCAAAGACAGCAGCTATACCCTGGTGTCCGAAAAAGTCATTACAGCGATAAATTAGGCATACCACAAATTGACCTGTACCCTTGATCATGTTACGATACGGGGGAAAATAAAACAATTTGAAGGTAGGTATTTCCATGAGTGATCACAAACATGAACACGGTGAAGCCTGCAACCACGATCATGACCACGAACATGAAGAAATGGTTCTTACGCTAACTGATGAAAATGGCAAAGATGTAGAAATGGTGCTTGTAGAGACCTTTGACGTAGAAAATCACGTTTACGCTCTCCTGTTGGAGCGCGGCAATCCTGAAGCAGATGGCATTATTCTTCGTATGGAAGAAGAAAACGAAGAAATGGTGCTTTACAATATCGAGGATGAAGATGAATGGAAACGTGTTGAAGAGGCTTACAGCGAGCTGGTTGCCCAATACGAGTAGTATTGGACCTAACGGCTCTTACAGCTTTGTAAGGTAATGAAAAAGCCCCCGTTTGGGGGCTTTTTTTGTTAAGCTTTTTTAGGATGCTTGTAAGACTTTCCAGGCTTGTTAAGGTTCAGGAAGGATTAGGAAATAGCGTCCGTTTCAACAATAACCTTCACTTGATGTACGGTACGGTCCTCCGGTCCTTTTACAGGCAGGCCTACTTCCACATGATCGACAATATAATCAATATTGTCCTGTGAGATCACTTCTCCCGGCAGTAGGATCGGAATACCTGGCGGATATACATAAATGAATTCTGCAATAATGCGTCCAGCAGATTCCTTGAATGGTACCACTTCCGTATCTCCGTAAAAAGCGTCTCTCGGAATCAGGGAGAGCTGCGGGATTTCCTGTATTTTTACATCCAGTTCATGCTGCTGACCTGTAGAATAATGAATAGCAGCCAGCTCACGCAGAGCCTTCAATAAAATCTCAATGTCCTCTTTCGTATCCCCGGGGGTCACCAGACAGAGAATATTGTACATATCGCTAAGCTCAACCTCGATATTGTAGTTTTCTCTCAGCCAATTTTCCACGTCGTACCCAGTAAGGCCTAGATGACGAATATGAATGGTGATTTTGGTCGCGTCATAATTATAGGTTGCCTCTGTACCGAGAATTTCACTGCCAAAGCAATATAATCCTTCAATCTTGTTGACCTCTGCACGGCAATATTCGGCCAAATCAAGCGCACGTTGCGCTATTTCATAGCCATTGAGAGCCAGATTGCGGCGTGATGTGTCCAGAGAAGCCAGCAGGATATAGGAAGTGGAAGTCGTTGTCAGCATACTGAAAATCGTCTGCACACGCTGCGGATTGACATATCCGTTTTTGGTATTCACATTCAGAATCGAGCTTTGTGTCAAGGAACCGCCTAGCTTATGGACGCTTGTAGCTGACATATCTGCTCCCGCTTCCATGGCAGACATCGGCAGATCAGGATGAAAATGAATGAGTACACCGTGGGCCTCATCGACCAGGACCGGCACATTATAGCTGTGAGCGAGATCAACAATTTCTTTCAAATCGGCGCACACACCGTAATATGTCGGGTTGATGACGAGGACGCCCTTGGCGTCAGGATGGCGTTCCAGTGCCCGGCGTACGGACTTGGTTGTAATCCCGTGGTGAATACCAAGATTTTCATCACTGACCGGAGATACGAATACAGGCTTTGCTCCAGACAATATAATGGCAGACATTATAGATTTGTGTACATTTCGGGGTACAATAATTTTATCACCTGGCAAGCAGATGGACATAATCATAGTAATGATAGCTCCACTTGTACCCTGTACACTGTAGTAAGTATAATCTGCTCCATAGGCTTCTGCTGCAAGCTTTTGGGCTTCTTCGATGACACCCGTAGGTTGATGCAGATCGTCCAATGGAGCGATGTTGATCATATCTATCGAAAAGGCATTATCCCCCATAAATTCGCGAAATTCCGGATCTGCGCCCACTCCCTTTTTATGACCTGGGATGTGAAATTGAACCGGGTTGCTCTGAGCGTGCTTTTTCAAAGCAGTAAAAAGCGGGGTGTTGCTTTGATTCATTAGTGTTGTCACAACCTTTCGTGCAGGATTTCGACAATCCTGGCAAGTGATAATAGAACAAAATTGAGTATAGCAGTTTGAAGTAGGAATGCAAGCGGTTGAAGGTGCTTTTATTTGTAAATGAGAGGAGCATGGAGACAACCCGGAATTTATGACGAAAAAACGAAGGTAGAGGATGTGGGACGGATGAAACAAATCGGAAGAGAAAAAAATCCTCGGCGGTTATGGTCTCCCTTTTTTGCGGAATTATGGGTACTGGTATTTCTGGTTGAATTTATGAAGGGATCTCTTCTGGTAGCTATCCTGCCGGTATATATGGGAGAAACGCTCGGACTGTCAGCCGGAATCATCGGTCTGGCCTTTTCGCTCCAGTATTTTGGCGACAATGCGTTCCGGGCACCGGCGGGCTGGATAGCTGAACGGCTCGGCTACCGGGGAACGATGTCGACCGCGTTGCTGTTTACACTTGTTGCGGTGATCATGCTAAGCGTGCTGACAGAGCCAGTGTGGCTCGTAGTTGCCTGTCTGTTGCTCGGTCTGGGCACTTCTCCTCTCTGGCCTTGTGTCATGACTGGAACGACTGAAATGTCCGGGCCTAATAACAGCAATGGTGCGGCGATGGGCACATTGGAAATTGCGTCCATGGGCGGAACAGGAATGGGGCCGCTTGTTATGAATTTCGCTATGGCACATTATGGTCATTCTTACGGAATGGTGTTTATGATTTTGACAGGATGCAGTATTGTGCTGTTGTTGGTCTCCCTAATGCTGCCCGGACGGAAAGAGTCTGCCGACAAAGGAGCGCTGCAACGGAGCGCTTTGGTGTCCTCCGACGGTCTTGCAAAACATAAGCTGAAGCTGCTGGGAGGAATCAAGGAGACCATCAATACACTCAAAACAAAACTAAATGTAAACCCGTTGATTTACCCGGCGCTGTTTTTGCAATCGTTTGTTATCGGTCTAATCAGCCCGGTATTGACGCTGTACGCCCGTACGGACCTCGGGATTTCGCCGAATTTGTACAGTGTACTTCTAATTGCTGGCGGCGGGGTAACGGTGCTGACGCTTATTCCTTGCGGAAAGCTGGTGGATCGGCTGGGAACAGAATACTTTCTGCACGCCGGTTTTTTACTTACCGGGATTACGCTGTTTTTCTTTTCCGCCGTCCGATCCATTCCGCTTGTGTTTGTATCCGTAGCCCTTATCGGCTTGGGCTATGCGCTCATTTTGCCTGCATGGAACACGTTCCTCGCCAAATTGATCCCAGAAAGCGAGCGAGCGACGATATGGGGCTTTTTTCTGACACTCCAAGGTTCAGGTATGGTCATCGGTCCGCTCGTTTCAGGAGTGCTGTGGGACCGCGCAGGACACACAGCTCCATTTATCATCAGCGGAGTTGTAATGCTACTCATGTTCGGCTGTCATCTGGCTTTGGCACGTAATCCGCGCAGAAAGACGGCTGAAGCCTGATTGGTAGCTTGATTAGCCAATATCGGTTACTCTTTCGGAAAAGCCATTCGGTACAGCGGCAGCAAACGCTCAAAAGTAGAACGCACCGTCTGTAGCAGCGCAGGTCCGTCACTGGCGAGCGGGTCGTCCCGGTCAATACGGATACCACACATGACCTCGGCTTTTTTAACCTGTTGCAGCTTGTGGATGATCTTTTGAAAATCTTCATTATCCATGTGCTGTTGTTCTGTGCCTTCCGGAGCCATATGATCCATAGACCAGTAAAAATGATCCGGTAGGTTAGAACACACATCACTCAGGTTGGCTTCGAGCGCCTGTGCAAATGTAGCTTTGTTCGGGCTTTCATAAATAATTGCGAAAATGATGAACAGATGAGAAGAAAACATCCCTACCTCAAAATGTGGCAACGCCTTGTATCCACGCTTGTTTGCCGCCCAAGCTACCCAGGAATCCTTGGGCGGATTTACTTTGCGCCGTGCATGCTTTGCAACGTGAACGTGCATAGGCTCGCCACACAAGTCCGTCAGGAAAGGAGCCAACTCCGCACCAATCGCTTCCAGTTTGGGTCGAACCTGTTCAATCAGTACCTCCATGCGAGGCTCCAGCCCCGGTATTTCAAAAACATCAAAGTCCTTTGCTGTAAATCCACTGAACGTCATACCTTTTCCTCCTGTAACTGGGTTAAGCCATTTCGTGTGGCGTAATATGTCCGATTATAGCATAACGTCAGCAGGCTTGACCGACTTTAGGCCGGGTTTGGGACAAGCGCATAAGGCAAAAGTAGGATTGTGCGTTGTTACTCATAAAAATAGGTCAAATAACCAAGTACCCTTACATAAAATGAAGTATAAAATAGAGCAAGGGAAGATCAAGCGGGAAAGCCGCAGGCTTGCTGTAGCCGGACTTCTTGAATCGGACTTGAAAAAGGAGGGAATGCCGTGAACAAGGGCTGCGAGGTAGAATATTGTAATTTGGAGCTCCGGTTTAGCCGTCGGCATATCCATAATCTGATCAAGGATTTGATATCGGAAGGATATTCGCTGTACTGGAGCGAGGATGAGTCGTACCTGGTGCTGTCGGTAAGGACCGGACGCAAGCTGGTGAAGCTTCGTTTTCAACAATTGCGTACAGGGCACTACAAGTTGGCCGGAGATTATGTGATCCGCGACGCCAAGCTGGCTGAGTGGTTGGAAAAGCTGATTGGAAGCACCCGAGGCCATGCCATTGTCAAAAGAGTCAAGGACCATCATATTTTGGTGGAAAATATTTTGTTCGGTGAGGTCATTCGTCTGGTGGAGGTTACCGGCTTTAAGCAACGCGTTATTTATCAGAAAGGACCAGTGCTGTCAGCGCAGGAGATGGAGGATATGTACATTTCCAATGAGGGAGAGACCCGACTGCTGCTGCTCAGAATGGAAGTGGATGATGAATTGGAGAAGCTTTTCACGGCAATGACAGAGGGAGATACGACCAGAGCCGAGAACTGCCATGAACGCCTGCAAGCGCTATCCCGCCAACTGCTAATGATGGAAGCATAATGATGAGAGAATAGCGTAATTTAAAACGAATCATTATAGGTTAAAAAATGCGTGGTGTTAAGGACCAGTCAAACGTTTTTGCTTAAATCCGTAGATATTGTGCAGATTTGGGTATAACTGAACACCTCATGAAAATGGGGTGTTTTGATCTGCGAATAGACAGGGGTTCACTTCTGACACCAAAAACGTTAAAATAGAATAGCACGTGTTCCGATTCACATAAAGTGTAATGCGGTAAAGCGGCGATATAGAATAAAAAATATGTTGCAAAGGATGAGGAACCAGATGGCAAAACAGCAGATTGGTGTGATCGGCCTGGCGGTAATGGGTAAGAATTTGGCCCTTAATATTGAGAGCAGAGGCTTCACCGTCTCGGTATTTAACCGCTCTCCCGAAAAAACGCACGATCTTATCAAAGAAGCAGAAGGTAAGAAACTGACGGGTACTTTCTCCATTGAAGAATTTGTGAACTCACTGGAATCGCCCCGTAAAATCCTGATCATGGTTCAAGCTGGTAAAGCAACGGATGCCACGATTGAGCAGCTTGTGCCTCATCTGGACAAGGGCGACATTATTATAGACGGAGGCAATGCCTACTTCCCTGATACACAGCGCCGCAGTAAGGAGCTGGAGGAAAAAGGATTCCGCTTTATTGGTACAGGCGTATCCGGTGGCGAAGAAGGTGCCTTGAACGGTCCTGCAATTATGCCAGGTGGACAAGAAAGTGCCTACAAGCTGGTAGAGCCGATTCTGACGGCAATCTCTGCCAAAGTAGAAGGCGACCCTTGCTGTACATATATCGGTCCCGACGGTGCTGGTCACTATGTAAAAATGGTGCATAACGGTATCGAGTACGGCGACATGCAATTGATCGGTGAGGCTTATCACCTTTTGAAATCGGTCCTGAATGTGAATGCGGAAGAGCTTCATGAAATCTTCACAGAATGGAATAAAGGCGAGCTGGACAGCTACCTGATCGAAATCACGGCTGACATCTTCTCCCAATATGATTCCGAAACAGGCAAACCAATGGTAGACGTTATTCTGGATGCAGCAGGTCAAAAAGGTACTGGTAAATGGACAAGCCAAAGCGCGCTGGATCTGGGCGTTCCATTGTCCATGATCACCGAATCTGTATTCTCTCGCTTCCTGTCTGCTATGAAAGACGAGCGTATTGCGGCAAGCAAAGTGCTGAGCGGTCCTAATGCTGAATCCTTCATCGGGGACAAAAAAGAATTTATCGAAAGCGTACGTAAAGCATTGTTCGCAAGTAAAATTGTGTCTTATGCTCAAGGCTTTGCACAAATGCGTGCAGCTTCCGATGAATACGATTGGGATTTGAAATACGGAAAAATCGCTATGATCTTCCGCGGCGGTTGCATTATCCGTTCGCAATTCCTGCAAAACATCAAGGATGCGTATGACCGCGATCCTGCTCTGAAAAACCTGTTGCTGGATTCCTACTTCAAAAATGTAGTAGAAACTTACCAAAACGCATGGCGTCAGGTGATTTCCGTAGCTGTATCTCAAGGTATTCCAGTGCCAGGCTTCTCCAGTGCGCTTGCATACTATGACAGCTACCGTACTGAGCGTCTGCCAGCAAACTTGCTGCAAGCACAACGTGACTACTTCGGTGCGCATACGTTCAAACGTGTGGACAAAGAAGGCGTATTCCATCACCAATGGTTCTAATAAATTGATGGATATGTAAGGATAGCATTAATGTAATACAACGGAAGCTTCTTTTGCCCTCTGTGGCGGAGGAAGCTTCCGTTTTTCTTTAGTGGATTGTCTAAGCTTTCGTCACTGTGGTATGATAGGAATAGTTATTTTAACACATCACCGCGTCTAAGCTTTGAGTCACGACGAAAAAGACGGGAAGATCCCGTCTCATTTGGTGGGCAACATTTTATTGCTCTTGTGACCATTGCAGCATACCGCCGGTCATGTTAGTGCAGCCTTCATAACCTAGCTGTTGTAAATATTCGCAGGCTCGTTCGCTGCGATAACCGCTCCGGCAAATAAAGATAATTTCGCCGGTACGTTCAATTTCCTCAAGACGACTTGGAATCTGTCCGAGCGGAATATGCTTGGCACCGTCAATCATGCCTTCCGCTACTTCTTCTGCCTCGCGAACGTCGATCAGTTGCAATTGTTCGCCTGCTTGCAGGCGTGCACGAAGCTCAGAAGGTTCAATCAGGGCGATTTGCGTCATGGCTGGACCTCTTTTCTAATGTAAAATGGGTGCTGCGTGTGTTATTGACGTGTGCAAAACATCACACTCTCTATGTATGATAGCGAAGCTATCTCTAAGCTGTCAATCTGGCTAATCCTAAAGGCGTGTATAGATTAATGAATCGCCGGGATGAAACTCGGGCAGGCTTTGCTTGATATTCAGTGTTTTTTTCTGGTGGTGAAATGAACATCACAGCTTGTATAATTAACGTAAAACGGGTTGGTTAAAATCCAAAAAGGAGCATGTACATTATGGATGTTATCGTTAGACCTACCCCTTCGTTGCAAGGGGAGATTGGGGCCTTGTCCTCCAAAAACTACACTACACGCTATTTGCTGACAGCAGCGCTTGCCGATGGACAAAGTACCATTTATTTTCCGGCACACAGTGAGGACAGTGATGCTATGCGTCGTTGTATCGCTGATTTGGGGGCAGTGCTGGAAGAGGATGATGAAAAAATAGTCATTACGGGCTTTGGCAGCCATCCTCGTGCTGTGAAGGAACTCAATGTAGGTAACGCCGGAGCAGTGCTTCGTTTTTTGATGGGGATCGCATCGCTGTGCCCGGATGTTACTTTCGTTAATACATATCCCGATTCCCTGGGAAAACGACCACATGATGATCTGATCGACGCATTGGGTCAACTGGGTGTACAGGTAGATCATCGTGAAGGCAAGCTTCCGATCCGCATTCAGGGCGGTCAGCCCAAAGGCGGCAAAATTCAGGTATCCGGTTCGGTTAGCTCGCAATATTTGAGCGCCTTGCTATTCCTCACGCCATTATTGGAGGAAGATAGCGAAATTGAGGTGCTGCATGATCTGAAATCCAAGGTGGTTATTGGTCAGACGCTGGAGGTGCTCCAAGAGGCAGGTATTATCATTCATGCAAGTGACGATTACATGTCTTTCCGTGTTCCGGGACGACAATCTTATCAGCCGCGCACGTATACAGTGCAGGGGGATTACCCGGGCAGTGCCGCAGTGCTGGCAGCGGCTGCGGTAACGAACTCGGATGTCACCATCCATCGGTTAAAGGAGCAGAGCAAGCAGGGAGAACGTGCTATTGTAGATGTGCTTCGTATGATGGAAGTACCGCTGACGCACGAGAACGACACAGTTGTCGTGAACGGGAATGGACGTTTGAAGGCCATCGAGTTTGACGGCGATGCTGCAACCGATGCTGTGCTGGCGATGGTGGCTGCCGCTGTATTTGCTGACGGTACGTCCCGTTTTTATAATGTGGAAAATTTGCGGTACAAGGAATGTGATCGCATTACCGATTATTTGAACGAACTGACCAAGGCCGGGGCTCGCGTGGAGGAACGTCAGGCTGAAATTATCGTACATGGCCGACCGGAGGGGGTCGAAGGCGGCGTTGAAATTAACGCACATTTTGATCACCGTGTTATTATGGCTTTGACGGTAGTCGGTCTACGGGCCCAGAAACCGCTGGTAATCAAGGATGCGCATCATGTTGCCAAATCATATCCGCAATATTTTGACCATCTGACGACGCTTGGCGCCTCTGTAGAGTGGGTAAAATAATTGTAGGCTTTAGAAGTGAATAGGAGGGGACAGGATGGCTTTTGAAAATCCGTCAAGAGAAGAGATCAAAAGCATTTTGGAACAAGTAGGCAACATTGCGGTTGTAGGTTTGTCTGATAAATCAGACCGGACCTCGTATATGGTGTCTTATGCGATGCAAAAGCGGGGATACCGTATTATTCCGGTTAATCCTGCGGTAGCGGGGCAAAAGATTTTAGGAGAAACTTGCTATGCAAGTCTCGAAGAAGTACCCGAGCCTGTCGAGCTGGTCAATGTATTCCGTCGCAGTGAGTACTGCGCGGAGGTTGCTCGTGAGGCGGCTGCTATAGGTGCGAAGGTTTTGTGGCTTCAACAGGGCATTATCAGCCAGGAAGCCGCTGACATTGCGCAGGAACATGGAATGACGGTTATTATGGATCGTTGCATCAAGGTAGAGGATTCCATAACCCAAGCAGTACGTAAAGGATAATCTGGACATGAAGAAAAAACCTTCGCCCCTATGAAATACGGGGAGAAGGTTTTTGGTGTGTGGAAATTGGGCTATATTATGCTTACAGGAATCCATATAATGTATGTATGCCATTTTTGTGATATTATCTTGGTGAATGAGCTTAATCGACCGCTGCTCCATATTGTCGAGACGAGTGTCTATGCTGTTAAAGCGTTGATCCATATTTCTTTTAAAAGTGTTTCACTCATGCTGCATCCCCCTTTGTTTCAGAATAACATGGTCCAAACTGATAAACACGCAAAATATAACTTAAATAAGATGTTTGAATAGAGCTATTTCAGACCTGAAAAGCGTATATAAGTATTTTTTATCAAGCAAGAGAATCGCTTTGACAAAAGTATTTATTCGACTTACCATCAGGGATAGAAAGGAGAGGAATGCCATGAATTGGCTCGGATCCTTACAACAGCTTGGTCGGGCTGTCATGCTCCCGACGATGGTGTTACCGGCTGCTGCTATATTACTAAGTCTCGGCAGCCTTCCCTGGTCCACGTGGGGATTTCCAATGGTGTCTGAAATGGCTAATGCAGCAGGGCGGGGGATTTTTTATTTTTTGCCGTACTTGTTTGCGGTTGGTGTAGCACTCGGCATGTCGAATCAGGCAGGTCAGGCGGGACTGGCGGCATTGGCTGGTATGGCTATATATGATCAGGTCACATTGAGATTTGGAAACGGACTCATTCATCCGGCGACGCTCATTGGCATCATTTTAGGTGTCATTTCAGGGGTGGCGTATAACCGCTTCAAAAGCATCAAGCTGCCCGAGGTACTCCAATTTTTTGGAGGGACTCGATTTGTTTTACTGCTAATTGGCTTGTTCTCCGCCGTGTTCGCAGGACTGATGCTGATAGTGGCACCACTCATTCAGAGAGGATTGCAATTTATAGCAGGTCTGGAATTGAGTCTGGGCGGCTTCGGATTGTTTATTTACGGTATTTTGTATCGGGTGCTGGCGGCTTTTGGCCTTCATCATCTGCTTAATAATATATTCTGGTTTCAACTAGGTACATATAAAACACCGTCAGGAAACATAGTGCAGGGGGATTTACCCCGATTTTTTGCTGGCGATCCAACGGCGGGCTATTTTATGTCAGGGTTGTTTCCGATTATGATGTTTGCGATTCCAGCCATTGCGCTGGCGATTATTCAGGAAGCGCGTGAAGATTTGAAACCGAAGGTGCAAAAGACGTTTTTGACTGCTGCACTCGTCTGCTTTTTTACTGGTGTATCAGAACAAATTGAGTTTGCCTTTTTGTTTGCTGCTCCTTATTTGTTCCTTGTTCATGCAGTGATGTCAGGTCTGGCCATGTGGCTTACTTTTGAGCTGGATATTCATCACGGTTTTTCATATTCAGCGGGTTTTATAGATTACGTGCTCAATTTCCATCTGTCACATAACGCCTGGTTGTTGATTCCGTTAGGCGTGGCGTATGGGCTGGTGTATTATGTGCTATTCCGCTGGGCGATTCGGAGGTTCCGTATTCCCACTCCAGGCCGCGAGGAAGGTTCGGTTCTGGAGGATTGGGCAGGCAATATTCCCTACAGCGCACCGCTCATTTTGGAGGCGCTTGGAGGGAAGGAAAATATTGTTCGGGTGGAAGCCTGCATTACACGGTTGCGCCTTACCGTCCACAATGACCGGCTGATTGATACCGGAGCGATAAAAGCTTTGGGCTCGGCTGGACTCATCAACCTGGGAGGGGGCAACTTGCAGGTTGTGTTCGGGACGTATTCGGAGCTGATTCGTGAGGAAATCGCAAAGCTTATGGAGCGTGATCTTCCTCAAGTGTTGTTCAACGCCCCTGTGCATGGAAAAATGCTGCCGATTCACGAGGTACCGGACAAAATTTTTGCAACGAAGCTGGTCGGGGACGGAGTTGCTTTTGTTCCCGAACGAGGTGAACTTGTGTCTCCGGTGTATGGTACGGTTATGCATCTGTATCCGACCATGCACGCTTTAGGCATCTCTACACGAGAGGGAATTGAGGTTCTGCTTCATATAGGGATTGATACTTCACAGCTAAAAGGGAATTTTACTGCTATGGTAGAAGCAGGCGATACGGTGGAACCGGGACAATTGCTGATCAAATTTGATTTGCAGGCACTGCGGGAACAAGCTCCATCGTTAGTGACCCCCATGGTCATTACGAACCCGGATCGCGTGAAGTCATGGAGCTTTGCTCCGTTTAAAACAGTGAAAAAAGGTCAGGCCTCGGTAATGTCCGTTGTGCTGCATGACAGGAATGTTGGAGGGGTAGAGACATGATAGAAGGCATCGGCGCCGCAGCAGGTGTGGCAATCGGGAAGGCTTTTGTCCTGCCGAGCTGGGAGTGGGATTTACCTGAGCAGAAAATGGATGCGGTGGATCTCGCAAAGGAATTCGAGCGTTTGTATGAAGGGATCCGCACATCCAAAAGTGAAATCCAGTTTATTAAGGATGAGTTTCGGGAAATGGTGGGACCGGAGGAATCCAGCATTTTTGATGCGCATCTGGCTATATTGGAGGACCCTGAATTCATGAACGAGGTTCGTGGAATCATCGAGCGCCAATACAAAGCAGCCGAGGTAGCTGTTAAGGAAGCAATTGATCATTTTGTGACGATGTTTGATCTGCTGGATGATGAGTATATGAAGGAGCGGGCAATCGACATCAAGGATGTGGGGAACCGACTGCTCAAGCATTTACTGGGTGCGCCGGAAGTAACTCTTCCGAAGGACACACAGCCTTACATTCTGGTAGCCAAGGAGCTTTCTCCGTCTCAATCAGCCCATTTGAATCCAAGCTATGTATTAGGAATTGTGACTATGAACGGGGGCAAAACATCGCATTCTGCGATCATGGCCCGTGCGATGGGTATTCCGCTCGTTTCGGGACTGGAGAGCAACCTCAATTTACCTGTCCAGACGGGGGATATGATGGTTGTCGACGGAGACTTGGGTAAGGTTTATGTGAACCCGGAAAAATCCATTATTGATCATTATACGGCATTACGTGATGAGCAGCGCCGCAGAAAAGAACAGCTTCAGGTGCTCGCTTCCGTGGAAGCCGTGACCAAGGATGGAACTGAACTGAGGCTGGCAGCTAATATCAGCTCTGTCAAGGAACTGGAGGCGGCATTGAAGCATGGAGCGCAGGGTGTGGGACTGTTCCGCACGGAATTTTTATATATGGATCGAAACTCCGCACCGGATGAAGATGAGCAGTATGAAGTGTATCGGCTGGTAGCAGAAAAGGCAGGAAACCACTCCGTTGTTATCCGTACATTGGATATCGGCGGGGATAAGCCGTTGGACTATCTTCAACTGCCGGAGGAGGAAAATCCGTTTTTAGGCTATCGCGCTATACGTATCAGTCTCGATTGGAAGGAATTATTCAAGACTCAATTGACAGCTATTTTACGTGCTAGTGCGGCAGGGAATATCAAGGTTATGTATCCTATGATTTCATCGGTGGAGGAGATCCGTCAGGCGGATGCGATCTTGAAGGAAGCTATGGCGGATTTGGATGCGAGAGGCCTTGCCTATAACCCACATATCCAGCAAGGGATTATGATCGAGGTGCCAGCGGCAGCAATGATTGCCGATCTGCTGGCGGCTGAAACGGATTTTTTCAGTATAGGCACGAATGATCTGGTACAGTATGTGCTGGCCGTAGACCGCATGAACGAGCAGATTGCGCATATGTACCATCCATACCATCCGGCGGTGCTGCGGATGCTGCGTATGACGGCGCAGGCTGCTCATCAGGCAGGGATTGATGTGAGTGTGTGCGGTGAAATGGCAGGAGATGAACGTTCCATTCCCCTGTGGCTAGAGCTGGGAATACATCAGCTTAGCATGTCTCCCCAGTCCTTGCTGCGAGTTAAGCATCGTGTGCTGAACACGTCCGCAGCTGAGGCAACGCTGGTTGCTCAGGCGTGCTTCGGCATGTCTACAGGCGCGGCGATCGAAGACAAGCTGACCGCAGTTAGTGTCAATTGTATTTCAGTTGGGCCTGGACGGCAGTAATTATGCAATTGGCTGTGTAGCTTGTTTTGGAATAAAAAACACCTTCAAAACCGTGGATAACGTGGTGATTTTGAAGGTGTTTTGCTTATTTTATTGGACTGCCTTATTTCTGGGCGTTGTTTGCCAACAGATCGCAAAACGCTTTTCCATATGGCGGAAGGTCAGGTGGGCGGCGGGCAGATACGATATGTCCGTCCGTCACGACAGCCTCGTCCTTCCATATGGCGCCTGCGTTTTCCATATCATCACGGATACCCGGTGTGGATGTTACAGTGACACCGTCCAAAATTTTGGCGGAAATCAGCACCCAGCCTGCATGGCAGATTTGCCCGATAGGCTTTTGGGCGGCGTGAAACTCCTGTACAAGTTGAATCACCTTGGGATAGCGGCGTAGTTTATCCGGCGCCCAGCCTCCAGGGACAAGAATCCCGTCATAATCGCGGCTGTTCAGTTCCTCAAAGGCATATTCCGCTTCAGCAGGTACGCCATATTTTCCAATATATTTTTTACCCTTTTCAGCACCGGCCAAATGCACTTCTGCGCCTTCTTCACGAACACGGTACACAGGGTACCATAGCTCCAGATCCTCGAATTCCTCATCTACCAGGGCGATAACCTTTTTTCCAGCAAGTCTCGACATCTAACCATCCTTTCGTGCGTCACTTGATGACACCGCTGTTTTATAATCTGTACCTCTACATCTTAAGAAAAAGATCACCGGAAGTCTATTCCTCTGCACGTTCTCAGTAATCGACAAGCTCTTTCAAAGCAAGCATTACCATTCTGTAACCCGCTAAACCTTTGGTAATTTGTTCATAGCTGCAAACTGTGGAAGGATTTGAGGTCCCAAAGTCGAAATAAAAAAGGGTGTGAAAAATTTTATAGAGTTAACAAATCTTTTATAGACTAGTAGATAGATATATCTGGATTCTGATGAAATCCTCATATAGCTTGATCCTATGTAATGAGGTGGTTAAATGCATAAGCAATGCCAATGCGGTAAACCGATGGGGCTGGAGTTGAGAAAGGTGATATATGCGGACAAGGTTGAAATTTTACATGTTCCCGTATTTTCATGCCCTTCGTGCTTCTCGAGTGAGGTTTTGCAGCATGTGACGAAGGACATCAAGGAACTGTTACAAAATTTGGGGAGCAAGCCTAATGCTCGGCGTATTTCCTTTGCCCGTAACAACGAGCTGGCTGAAATTATACGCAAGCTGGTGCTGGAGGAAGCGGACAATCCCAATGTAGACTGGCAATTCTCTTTGGAGGAGCGAATGGAGCTTCGAATCAACCTGCTGCTGGACCTTTATCGTTATGCGAGAAGTCTGGGAGATGAGGATTGGATGAACGATGTACAGAAAAGATTGGTGCAATTATCCGGTTTTACCAGTGAATCGGTGTTTATGAATATAAAAAACTAAAAAAAATGAAAATTTTCATGGTCACCATTGGATTTTACATGTTCTTTTTGTTACGATGTGAATAGGCCATACGACAAGACACAGAAAGGAATGTATATCCAATGGTGACGATGACGAAAATGACTACTGTTCAACAATTAAATTCGGCACTGGAAGCGTCATCAGACAAGCCGTTGCTTCTCTTTAAACATAGCACACGCTGTCCGATTAGTTCCCGCGCACATCAGGAGATGGAATCCTACTTGCAAGGCACTCCCGACGAAAATATTGAATACGGTATCATTTATGTAGTAGAAGACCGGCCGGTGTCCAATGAGGCTGCGGACAGGCTCCAGGTGAAGCATGAATCGCCGCAGGCCATCTTAATAAGGGACGGAGAGGCTGTCTGGCATACATCCCATTCGAATATTACAGCCCATGCGCTCCACGATCATCTCACATAGGCAGAATGAGCGCAGTCGTTGCATAAAGTAGTATTTTGTCGTATCATGGTTCTAATTAGTTGATCTAGGATTCGGTTGAAAATTTATTGGCAATGGAGAGAAGGAATGTGACGGTAACGATCTATGATGTAGCTCGCGAAGCCGGTGTCTCAATGGCCACGGTATCCCGCGTAGTTAACAATAATCCTAACGTAAAACCTCAGACCCGCAAAAAGGTGTATGAAGCGATTGAACAATTGGGATATCGCCCGAATGCGGTGGCTAGAGGTCTGGCCAGCAAGAAGACAACGACCGTTGGCGTGGTTATTCCGGATATATCGAACTCAATTTTTGCAGAAATTGCGCGCGGTATTGAGGATATTGCGAATATGTATCACTACAACATTATTTTGTGTAATGCCGATAAGCGGAAAGAAAAAGAGATTCGTGTCATCAATACGCTGCTTGAAAAGCAGGTTGATGGACTTCTGTTCATGGGCGGCACAGTAACGGACGAGCATATTCAGGCGTTTCATACGGCCGCGGTTCCTATCGTTCTGTGCGCAACGAGTGATGAGAAAGGCAGCTATCCTTCGGTTGATATTGACCATGAAGCCGCTGCTTTTGATGCAGTGAATACATTGATCCGCCACGGACACCGTCAAATCGCGATGATCAGTGGTACGCTTCAGGATCCTGCGAACGGCTATGCACGTTTCCAAGGCTACAAGAGAGCGCTGGAAGCAGCAGGAATGGAGTATCAGGAAGATCTCGTGCGAATCGGGAACTATCGTTATGAGTCCGGTGTGGAGGCAATGAAGTATTTCCTGGGCCTCAAGAAAAAGCCAAGCGCGATTTTTGCGGCTACAGATGAAATGGCGATTGGTGCGATTCATAGCATTCAGGATGAAGGCTTGAAAGTACCGGACGATTTTTCTGTCATCAGTGTGGACAATATCCGTATGGCTTCCATGGTTCGTCCGCAGCTTACGACAGTGGCGCAACCGATGTACGATTTGGGTGCAGTAGCGATGCGTTTGCTGACCAAGCTGATGAAGAAGGAAAACGTGGAAAATCCTCGCGTCATTTTGCCGCATGAAACGATTTTGCGGTTGTCGGTTAATTATCTAGACTAGACAGATTTGTTAACAAGATAGACCTTCGATGAAAGCTCCTTTAATGGAGCTTTTTTCGTGAATACATAGTCCATAATGCACATCATTAAACAAAGAATAGAGGGATTTGAGATGAGTCGAATTTATGGATTAATTGGTGCCATGGATGAAGAAATTGAACTGCTGCTTGCTGCAATGACTGAAGCTAGTAAGTCGGTCAAGGCTGGAATCACCTATACAAAGGGAGTCATTCACGGTCAACAGGTTGTCGTATGCAAGTCCGGTGTAGGTAAGGTCAATGCTGCGGTAACGACACAAATCCTTATCGACAGCTTTGGAGCGGAACAAATCATATTTACAGGAGTGGCAGGGGCGGTGCATCCGGATTTAAATATTGGGGATATCGTGATTTCCTCCACATGTATGCAGCATGATATGGATGTAACGCCTTTGGGTTATGCCAGAGGGGTCATTCCTTATCAGGATACCTCGGAGTTTGCGGCTGATCCTGATCTTGTTCGTCTGGCTGAGCAAGCCTGTCAATCCTTCGGCGATCGTTATATTGTCGGCAAGGTGCTTTCCGGTGACCAGTTTGTCGCCAGCCGTGAGCTGGTAGCTGCATTGCATCAGGAGATGGACGGTGCTTGTACCGAGATGGAGGGCGCAGCAGTGGCGCAGACAGCCCATATGAACGCTGTGCCTTACGTTGTCCTCCGCTCTATGTCTGATAAGGCAGACGGATCTGCCCACGTTAATTTTGGCGAATTTACAGTAGCATCTTCCCATTGTTCACATCGAATTGTGGAGTATATGCTGAAGCATTTGGGTTAAATGGCTAGTGGTGTAACATTTTAATACATGAACCTTCTCACAAACCGGATACGGTCAAATTGTTCCCGTGATGTGAGGGGGACATCCTCTCCCATTCGGACCATTAGGCAATTCGCCGGGTGGGAGCATATTTCAGGATCATCCGTAGCGTACCAGACCATATCCACCGTTTTCATCAGACGTTCCATCATGCGGCGGTATTCCCATACGGAGAGACCGCTGCCTTTTAAATCCCAATGCCAATAGTACTCAGTCGTAAAAATAATATAGGATTCCAGTTGTCCGTCCTCAAAGGCGACCCGAATCATTTGGCTTCCCAGACCCAGTCCGCGATATTCGTCGGCTACCTCAATCGCTCCAAGCTCCAGCAGGTCCTTCATTCTGGCTTCGGACCAGCGTTCCATCTCATCCGGATAGTGAAAAGTCACGTATCCGAGAATGGTTTCCCCGTCATGAGCGATGATAATCCTGCCTTCCGGCAGTCCCGAAATATCCACCAGCGCGTCGAATTGCTCCTTCGGCTTGCGAAAGGCGTCGAGTTGTGGATGCATTTGAAATGAATGCAGTTGATCAGCGGATACGGGGCCTTCTACGTAGATCCTTTGCCCGTTATGACTCAGCGTGTCCAAATGGTGCAGTTTTAAATGCTGCATACATGCGCCTCCTTGTTTACCGTGACCTAGCTCCCCATATCCCCTACTTATAGCAAAAAAACAAATAAATGAAAAGGATGGTCGTCACATCCTCACCTATGATATACTGTTTTAGACATAAATTGTTCACAATTAGTCGCTTTTATCAGATGTTAAACAAAGGAATTGACATGCTTGTATTGAATTTGTAAGCGTTATCATGTTCTGTATTATTCTCATTATATCGTGAGGAGGCTGAACGCATGAAGATTGAAGAACTCCAGGCTGTAGTTCCCACATCCAACATGGGCCCGTATGAACAAGCTTACAACCGCTTTCAGTGGGAAGATGCAGAGCGTCATTTTACGTGGTATGAATCAGGCAAGGTGAACATGGCGCACGAAGCGATTGACCGGCATGTAGAGGAAGGGAGAGGTGACAAAACGGCGCTGTTGTATTGTGACGCGAACCGTCATGAAGCCTACACCTTTTCTCAGTTGCGTGCCAGCTCCAACAGGTTTGGTAATGTGCTGCGAAAATACGGCATTGGCAAAGGGGAGCGGGTATTTATATTCATGCCGCGTTCACCTGAGCTGGTCATTAGTCTGCTTGGCATTTTGAAGGTAGGAGCAGTCGTCGGGCCTTTGTTTGAGGCGTTTATGGAAACGGCGGTTAAGGATCGGCTGGAAGATAGCGGGGCGGTGGCGCTGGTGACAACGCCTGCACTTCTTTCACGCGTAAAGCGTGAGGAACTTCCGGAGCTGCGGCATATTTTTGTGGTTGGCGATGAGGACGAACGGGAGCAAGGGATTATTGATTTTGAAACGGAAATGCTTACGTCCTCCGAGGAACTTGAACCGGAATGGCTGAGTCGTGAGGATGGGTTGATTATTCATTACACGTCAGGCTCAACGGGCAAGCCTAAAGGTGTATATCATGTGCAAAACGCGATGATTCAGCACTATTATACCGGTAAAATGGTGTTGGATCTGCGTGAAGATGATGTATATTGGTGTACAGCCGATCCCGGCTGGGTTACAGGAACGTCCTACGGCATTTTCGCCCCGTGGCTGAATGGAGCAACAAATGTGATCCGTGGCGGTCGTTTTAGTCCCGAGGATTGGTACCGAACGATTGAGCGGCACGAGGTGACCGTATGGTATAGCGCTCCTACCGCGTTTCGGATGCTCATGAGCGCAGGGGAGGATATCGTTGCCAAATATGATCTCGGAAGCCTGCGGCATGTGTTATCCGTCGGGGAACCGTTAAATCCCGAGGTGGTACGCTGGGGCTGGCAGGTATATAAGCAGCGTATTCATGATACCTGGTGGATGACGGAAACGGGTGGTCAAATGATCTGTAATTACCCTGAGCTGCCGATTAAGCCCGGCTCGATGGGAAAGCCCTTGCCTGGTATTCAGGCGGCTATTCTGGACGACAGAGGGCAAGTGCTGCCGCCTAATCGAATGGGACACTTGGCGATACGTACACCGTGGCCCTCTATGATGAACCGTATATGGAACAACCCGAACAAATTTCAGGAGTATTTCCGTTTTTCTGGTTGGTATGTGTCCGGTGATTCTGCCTATATGGATGAGGACGGATACTTCTGGTTTCAGGGGCGTATTGATGATGTCATTAATTCCTCAGGGGAGCGGATCGGTCCATTTGAGGTCGAGAGCAAGCTTCTGGAGCATCCCGCTGTAGCGGAGGCTGGAGTGATCGGAAAGCCGGATACTGTGCGGGGAGAGATCATTAAAGCTTTTGTCGCACTCCGTGAAGGCTACACCCCCTCTGAAGCTTTGCAGCAGGATATTTATCGCTTTGTCAAAGAAGGGCTGTCTGCCCATGCTGCACCACGCGAAATTGAGTTTAAGGAAAAGCTGCCCAAAACCCGTTCCGGTAAAATTATGAGACGTGTACTCAAAGCCTGGGAGCTTAATCTTCCTACAGGAGATTTGTCTACCATAGAGGATTGAAATGCTTTTTAAGAAAGATACAAAAAAGGGAGTCTCCAAAGCCGTGATGGCTGAGGGACTCTCCTTTTGTTGGTGCTGATAAAGTGGATTTTTACCAAATATTAGAATTTGTTGCTGTTGTGAGCTGTTATGGACGAACGGCTCCGGAAGGAGCTGATTCCCCCAAGGCATTCATGGAAGTGATGCGGAACCAACCCTTCGGTTTGCTGCCCGCTTTATATTGAAAGCTGGTGGATGCGGTGGAGCCGATGTTTGTAAAAGGCTCCGCACCGCTTTCACTGTAATACACTTTATAGCCTGTAATTGCATCCGCAGGCTTTCCTGCACTCCATTGGAGCGCTACGGCTGAGCCTGCTGCTTTCGCTTGAGGCTGCCCAGGAGCGGTAGGAATCTCCGTAGGCTGCGCACCCGTTCCATCTCCTTCACCCGGTACAACTGGATTCCCAGGATCAACAGGTGGCACTACAGGTGCTGCACTTGCTTGGGAGCTTGGCCCTGACTCATGTCCACCTACATCAACGGCGGTTACGTAGTAACTGGAGCTGCTGCCACCCGGGCTGTCAGAGAACACTTTAGAGCCGTCAGCCATGACGACCTTGCCAAGCCGTTGGAAACTGCCACCATCCGTAGAACGATATAGACGGTATCCTACGACATCGCTGTTTCCGCTTGGGCTAAAGCTGATCATAGCTTTGCCATCACTATAGCTTACGCTAACGTTAGACGGAGCACTTGGATCGGCTCCATCGTCTTTACGCGGATCAATCTGGGTAGGAGCCGCCTTATCTGCATCCTGAGGCAGATAGTAGGACAACGAATTATGTCGTCTCATCACCGTAAAGGCTTGCTGGAGCTCTTTAATCAGCTCTGAAATCGGTTTTTCCCGTTTACTAACGGTCCGCTCGTTCAACATGTCATCCGGTGTGCCGTCCCGTGGAATGTAATTGACACCTTGATAGGTAATATATTTGGCACGAGTGACACCATTTTCACTGTTTTTGGGTGGATACTTACTGTTGTAAATATCCGAACCGTATGCGGACGCTGTTCTTGTTACAATACCGTCTGGTCGCTTGAAGCTGTCGGTTTGGAACAGATCCGGATCCTTTGCGGTCACTTCATTCATAATTTGCGCCCACAGGCGACGTGCCCGCTCTTTTTGTGCTTTTGTTTCGAGCTTATTGACAGGTTGCTTGTAACCAACCCATACACCCAGTGTGACGTCAGGCGTAAAGCCCTCGAACCATACATCGGTATAGGATTGTGTAGTGCCTGTTTTACCGGCAATCGGAATCTTGCCAGCTTGATCGAAATTACGCTTCACCAGTCTGCCTGTACCTTCCGACACGGCTGTACGCAGCATATCCGTCATCAGATAGGCGGTTTGTGGTGTAAAGGCTTGTACAGGATTAGGCTGATGCTTATAAACAATATTGCCTTGCGAGTCCACAATCTTTTCAATCATGTAGGCGTCATTAAATACACCGCCATTTGGAATCGAACCATAAGCATTTGTCAGTTCCTCGACTGTGACCCCGTGGGCCAAGCCGCCGAGTACACCTGTCTGGGCATTGTTATCGCTTGGTTCCAAGGTGGTAATGCCTAGCTTCTTGGCAAAATCCCAAGCTTTGCTGATACCTACTTTTTCGTTAAACAACTTGAGTGCTACCGTATTTAGTGACTGATTCAGCGCATAACGGGCCGTAACCAGCCCCTGATAGCGGTTATTGGCGTTTTTCGGGATGTGATACCCATTGCTGCCATCCTTCAAAATAATAGGTGCATCATCCACGATGCTGCCAGGCTGCACGAGACCGCTGTCCAATGCAGGGAGATAGGCGGCAATCGGCTTCATAGCCGATCCCGGCTGGCGTACCATCTGGGTCGCATAATTCATCTGTTCCTTTTGGAAATCCCGGCCTTCCATCATACCGAGAATCGCGCCTGTTTTATGCTGGATAAGAATCGCGGCCGCTTGCTCGTCTCCCTTGGTTTTACTTGTGGAAGAGAAATTATTCTTGTTCTCTGTAATTTTGCGCATCGACTTGTAGATGCTTTTATCAATAGTGGTGTATACCATATAACCACCTGTTCGAAGCTGCTGTTCAGCTTCTTTGAGCAAATCGTTATCATCCTTGGTTTTGGCATCTGCGCTGGCATTGGCCGCTTGACCCGGATTTGTGACCGACATGAGTGCCTGCGCAGCTTGGCGTTCCGTCTCCATCATAAGATACGGATACGTGTTATAGGCTTTAACGGTGCGTGGAGCAAGCGACTTTTTGATATCAAAAGCCATCGCCTCATCATACTGTGCCTGATTGATTTTGTTTTCCTCCAGCATTCGGCTGAGTACCAGGTGCTGGCGGTTGATCGCCCTTTTAAAGCCGGACTCGTTAAATTCGCCCTTACCGTTGTAAGCGGAATAAGAGGAAGGAAGCTGTGGCAGACCTGCCAGATAGGCGGCTTGAGCCACATTCAGCTTACTCAGATCATTCTCATTAAAAATACCTTTGGCCGCTGCTTTGATCCCAAAGACGTTATAACCGCTTGATCCGTTACCAAAAGGTACTTTATTGAGATAGGCCGTAATAATTTGCTGCTTGCTCAGGAACCGTTCAAGGCGCAGAGAGAGCAAAATTTCCTTGACCTTGCGGTCATCCGTGCGATCCAGATTCAGAAAGACACGACGGGCAAGCTGCTGGGTCAGGGTGCTTCCTCCGGTTTGTACGGATTCATGCAGCGCTTTTTGTTTTATAGCCCGCAGCGTTCCCGACAGATCGACACCTTTATGCTCGTAAAAATGGTTATCTTCAATAGCAATGACTGCGTTAATGACGAGTTGCGGAATCTCCTTAAACGTGACAGGACGACGATCTTCTTCTGTCCGGAGCTGTCCGATAGGGGAGCCATCATTGAAATAAGCGAAGCCTGTAATTGCATTTTTGTCTACTTCCTGTTCAATCATGGATCTCGAGCGTACAGGCTCGCTTTTCACAATAGAGGCTACATAGCCGGCTGCGGCTCCTCCTGCGAACAGCGCTCCCATAAAACCGATGATGACGACCCACTTTATGACACGGCCGAGCCTCCGCATGGTTGTCCGTAAGCGGGAAGGCTTTGGCTCTGACACATTGTTTTTTTCTTCAACCATTAAGTCTTCCTCCTTTATAACAGCCATTATTATAGCATAAAATTACAAAATGAACCCATATGCTAAAAAGCCTGTCTTTTGGTGTCGTTGACTCTATAAAAGTGGTGTGTTATAAATAGGTCAAAGTAAATATCGTGAAAAGCAGAGAAAGACTTCAGTAGAAGGTGGAATCACGTTGTGCAGAGAGCCGATGGTTGGTGCGAATCGGTAACGACCCTCCTTTGAATTACCGTCTGGAGCTGTCTGGATGAATGGCAAAGCTTTTGCAGATTTGCGAAGCTGACCATAGTAATCCAGTACCGGGTGTAGGCCCGTTATAGGAATGAAGTGAAAGAAACGCTTGCCTTTGGCATACGTTTCTTTAATTAGGGTGGTAACGCGAGCAGCTCCTTCTCGTCCCTTGGGATGAAAGGGGCTTTTTGGTTTGTTTAATATGTAATATTTTGGATGAAAACAGGAGGTATACAGGATGAAGTGGGAAGAGATGAAGCCTGAGCAGCAGGCAGAGGTAGAACGCCAATTAAATGTGATCCAACGTGGTGTGGCGGAAATTGTACCAGAGGACGAGCTGAAGCGTAAGGTTATAAAATCGGTCGTTAGCGGTGAGCCGCTCCAAATTAAATTAGGACTTGACCCATCGGCGCCGGATATTCACATCGGGCATACGGTCGTTATGCATAAGCTGCGCCAGTTTCAGGAGCTTGGTCATCAGGTACAGCTTATCATCGGTGATTTTACGGGCAAGATTGGTGATCCGACAGGCAAATCGGAAACTCGTAAGCAACTGACCGAGGAAGATGTCCAGCGCAATGCCCAGACGTATAAGGAGCAGATATTCAAAATTCTGGACCCCGAAAAAACAAAGGTATACTACAATTCCCATTGGTTGGCTCCCATGTCTTTTGCCGATGTGGTAACGCTGGCCGCTAAAGTAACTGTCGCACGTATGCTGGAACGGGATGACTTTACGAAAAGATACCAAAACGGCTTGCCGATCAGCATCCATGAATTTTTCTACCCGTTGATGCAAGGGATGGATTCCGTGGAACTCCGAAGCGACATCGAGCTGGGGGGTACAGATCAAAAGTTCAATTTGCTGATGGGCAGAACTCTGCAAAAGGAGTACGGAGTGGAGCCACAGGCCACCATTACGTTGCCACTGCTTGAAGGACTGGATGGCGTGCAGAAGATGAGCAAAAGTCTGGGCAACTACATTGGTGTCGATGAGGAGCCGAACGAAATCTACGGAAAATCCATGTCGGTTCCTGATGAACTGATGCTTAAATATTTTGAGCTGGCAACAGATTTGAACAATGAGGAACTGGCTGAGCTGGCGGAAAGCATTAAGAACGGTTCAGTGCATCCGCGTGACGCCAAAATGAAGCTGGCTGGAACGTTGGTACGCATGTACCACGGTAAGGGAGCGGAGGAAACAGCGAAGCAGCATTTTGTGACTGTATTCCAGCAACGAGCGCTACCTGACGATATTGAAGAGTTCACCTTGACGGCAGATCATTTGGAAGATGGCGGCATCCGTGTCATCCAATTGCTGACTCAATTGGGCTTTGCGGCTTCTAACGGTGAAGCCAAACGTAGCATTCAGCAGGGCTCGGTCAAAATTAACGAAGAGAAATGGACCGATGTAAACGAAGCATACACGCCGCAGGAAGGCGATATTGTGCAGGTTGGTAAACGGAAGTTCGCCAAAATCAAGCTAGGCTGATAAAAATGTGAGATACATGGCGGGAGAGAGGTAGTCCTGCGTTCGATTTAGTCTACATCGCTGGATTTCTCCAGATTTAAATCAGGCCGCTTCGTTGTTGCCCGCCGTTAATCACCTTTATTTTAACAACGCAGAGACATGCATAGTGTCTCTGCGTTGTTTTTATTTCTACTGAAGTTAAAAGGCCGTGGTAAACTTAGCACAAATGATCAAACAAGTATGTGCAGGATTGTACATAATGGATTACGAAGTCTTGCTAAATTCGCTTGGTGGATAAATCGTCAAACTATAACAAGTAAGGGGAAGGATCGTATGGACTACTTTAAAAGAATACAGTGTGCGATTGAGTTTATTGAAATGAATCTTCGAGAAGAGTTGAAAATTACGGAAATTGCTTCGCAATCTTGCTTTTCATCCTTTCATTTTCAACGGCTTTTTCAGGCGATTTCGGGTTTTACGGTTCAACAGTATATAAGGAAGAGAAGATTATCGGAGGCGGCTGTAGGGCTGAAACAGTCTAATCAAAAGGTATTAGATATTGCTCTTGAATACCAGTACAGTTCGCAAGAAGCGTTTACACGTGCTTTTGAAAAAAGTTTTGGTGTCACCCCGGGAAAATACCGGAACAGTGATATAGATATTTCTCAGCAACACAAGATTAATTTTCTAGATTATCAAAAAAACACCAAAGGGGATTTGGATGTGAATAAGCCGGTAATGCTGCAATTCGATACGATTAAGGTCATAGGCCATGAGTACAAAACAAACCTGAATCATGAGCAGCATTATAATGAGATTCCAGGATTTTATGATCACTTTGGAACGAATGAGCATTTTATGCGTATTCCGAATAAAATTGCACCAGGGATGTCGTACGGTATTGCTTGCTCTTTTCAAGATAATGGTGAATTTTCATTTGTGATTGGCGAGGAAGTTGAGGGAGAAGCGGAAGATTTGGCAGAGGGATTTATCTATATGGAGATTCCTGCAGGAAAGTATGCCGAATTTAACGCTTCAGGTCCGAATGGCCAGGTTCAGGATGTACGAAACTATATCTACGGCACATGGCTTCCCAACTCTAATTTTGAGCGTAGGGAAGGACCGGATTTTGAAATCACCGACGTGATGAATTCTTCCTTTCCCGATTTGGATATTAAGATATATATACCGATTGAATAAAATGTTACAAGCTTCACGCAACAGTAACACGAAAAAAGCACCCGAACGAAGTTCGGGTGCTTTTCAGTGCTATCACAAGGATTAGCGGTTGTAGAATTCGACGATTTGTTTTTCGTCGATATCTTGGGACAATTCGCCACGCTCAGGCAAACGGATGTATTTGCCTTCCAGAGCTGCGTCATTGTACTCCAGGTAAGCTGCCAAGTGGTTGCGGTTTTCCAAAGCTTCTTTGATGGAAGACAGGGAACGACTTCTTTCACGAAGACCGATCACGTCGCCCAGGCTTACTTGGTAAGAAGCAATGTCAACTTTTTTACCGTTCACAGTAACGTGACCGTGTGCTACCAATTGACGTGCGCCTGCACGGGAGTTAGAAAAGCCAAGACGGAACACGAGGTTGTCCAGGCGGCTTTCCAGCAAGAACATGAAGTTCTCACCAGCGATACCGTGCATGTGTTGAGCTTTGTTGAACAGAGTGCGGAATTGTTTTTCACCCAAGCCGTACATGTGACGCAGCTTTTGTTTTTCTTGAAGCTGCATACCGTAGTTGCTGATTTTTCTCCGTTGGTTTGCACCATGTTGTCCCGGAGGGAAAGGGCGTTTCAATTCTTTACCTGTGCCGCTCAGGGAAATCCCCAGACGACGGCTCAATTTAAATTTAGGACCAGTGTAACGTGCCATTATAGAGTTAACTCCTTCATAATTAAAATTTGAGTTGGGGCTCTCTTTGCGCTCCAATTTGTTCGGCGCTACCAATCAAGGTGATGCGCACTACTGACAGGAAAGTTCAGCCGCTGTCCTGTTAGCAACAAATAAGATGAGGGTGACACAAACTGTTACGCCCAAAATTTAAGATCCGCACAGTAGATAGTTCTGCCGTACAGTCTTTTTCATTAATATATACTATATGTAATAGTGGGTCAATGTCAAGAAGAGAAAAAGAATGAAAACGTCAAAATTTGTCGATAGGGCTTTAGAACTAAAAAAGTGGGACGAATTTCTGAAAAATGGATGCAAATTTCTGGAGTTAAGAGTAAAATAGATCATATTATAAGCTATAGTGGTGCGTAGCCGCTGTCTTGGTACAGCTAATTTTGCTGTAAAGGAGCGCCTTAATATGTCGGACTTTTCAACAACGGATCAGCAAACGCTTGACGGTAAAACAGCCCAGGCTAGCGGTGCTCCGCTGTTTGATGATAAAGAATATACGTCTTTTGCCTGGCTCCAAAACATGGATATGACACCATTTGATTTCCCCTATATTAATCAGCTTCTTGTCCAAGGATATCGGAACTGGTTGCAGCAGAGCAATGGTATATCGTGGGTTAATGAAGAACAATCCGCCGTTTTTAATTTTACAGGTGTTCGGGTTGCAGGTAGGGAAGAGGATGATGACGAGGATTTGGAGCTGGTCGAACGTTGCTGCTTGTCCAGAGAAATGGAAATAAGTCAACGCAAACTTCGGGACGGAAGCCTTGCATTTGTGTACATGGTTCCTGTATTTTGCCGTAATCATAAGGGTGAGGCTTTTGCTGCTCTTCGTTTTACACTGTCTGCTCAACATTCTGTTCCTGAGCAGGACGCATTATTAGCGGCAACTTTGCATTTTAGATCCTGCTTTTATACGAGATTTGAGTATATATTTATGGAAGATATCCTCGGGATGCAGAACCGGAGCGACCGCGATGGCAGGCGACGCTCTATTTTATTTCAGATTGTAAAGCGAATGCATGACAAGATTGATGTTGAAGGCGTGCTGGACGAGGTATTTGGCAGTATAGCTTACTTGTTTCCGCATGTGGATATCACGTTATATATGAGCCAGGATCGGCACAGTCGTAATCCGCAAGTCAAACCTTTGTTGTTGCACGAGCGGGACGAGGATGTATGTGTGCGTGCATTTATGAAAGGCCAAATGGCTGTAAATGAGCCTGTAGGCACAGAAGGAGAAATGACTGAAATCGGCATTCCTTTACGTGGCAAGCAAGGTGTATATGGTGTGTTTCATATGATTCTTCCATCAGGTGCCGAAAGCATGAAGAAAGTGGATGTGGAGCTGATCGCCATGATGGCGGACACAGCAGGCACCGCATTTGAAAATGCAAAGCTGCTGGAGCAATCCAATGTGCTCATCCATGAGTTGCGTCTCATTAATGAACTGGTTCAGCGCTTGAATCAAAGCCTTAAGCTGAACGAAATATTCGAGTTTGCTGTGCAGGAATTATTGAAAATGTTCTTGGCTGACTTTTGCTGTATTGTGCAACTCGATCAGGAAGGAAATTGCTTTAAGGTCACGTCAAGCAACGTAGAAAGTTTAAGGCTGCACAGTTACTATGGCGAGGATGGTTTTGCAGGGCTGATACGCAGAACAGGAGAGCCTGTTATCGTATCAGATTACAGAAAGGAAGGGAAGATATCCTCCGATTTTATGGATATGACCGATTCCCTTTCTTTGATGGCGGTACCTATGAAAACCAGCGGTACACCGAGAGGGGCTATTTTATTGTCCAGCAAGCTCCCTCACTTTTTTTCGTACGATAATTACAAAATGTTGCAAATGCTAGCCCCCCATATCGGATTGGCGGTAACAAATGCCATGCTGCATGCTGAGGTACGGCGTCTGGCCAATATGGACATGCTAACAGGTCTGTATGTACGTCATTATGTGGACAAGGTGATTCAGAGACATCAGGAGAAAGATTTTTGCGGTTCTCTCATTTTGGTGGACATTGATCAGTTCAAACAGGTGAATGATACATACGGGCATCAGACAGGTGATCAAATATTGAAAAGCGTCAGTGATATTGTTCGCTCGGCGACCCGTAGCGAGGATGTATGTGCCAGATGGGGCGGCGAGGAATTGGCAATTTATTTGCCGCAGCTTGGAGTACAGCAGGCGCTGGAGTATGCGGAAAAAATCCGCTATCGCGTTCAACATGAAACCCAGCCTCAGGTGACCGTTTCCTGCGGGATTGCTGAATGGAACTGGCTGGATGAGCAGATCAGCATTGAATCTTTATTTTACAGGGCGGATATGGCATTGTATGAGGCGAAAAATGAAGGTCGCAACAGGATTGTTATTGATCATGTGGGCGACGCCTAGAGAATGTTCCTAATGGAATGTTCTCTTTTTTTGCTGTGCATAACCTTTTGTAGTCAGGAAACCCTAATCGTAGCTATAAAAATAACGTAGTTTTCCTGAAGTACGGCCCTTGCCCATTGGTAAGGTTATATCAGGATATGATAGGCGGATGATTGGATGCATTGGAGAAGAGAATGGAGTATGCTGGTTTGTATGTTGCTCACGATGTGCTCGTTAAGTGGATGTACACTTGCAGAACAGCAAAATGCGCCGGATCAGATTTTTAAAAGAGCCGTTGCAGGGATAGCTGGCAAAGAAACGTTAACGTTCAAAGGTCAGGCTGGTGTCATAGCCAGAAATGGTATGCCGGTGGATAAACAGTTCGCATATCATGGTAAGGTGAGCAACCACGATGAACTGACCATGCATTGGAGTTCTGCGGGGGCTTTTAACAAGCGGTCAAGCTATGCTGCACTCAAACAAGGCGCATCCGGGGATGGGGTAACACAGGAGCGTTTTCTTCGTCTGGATGGAAAATGGATTGCCGTTACATCCAGTCGTATAGCTATGAACGGAGTAGGGACGTTAAATCGTTTTAATCCGATTCAGGAGCTGGAGGAACTGAATGCACTGAATAAAACCATTCGTATAGAGGCCGGGGCCGCGCGGGGAACCTGGGTAGTGAGGATTGAGCCAGAATCGTCCTCAGCCAAGCGATGGTTGAAAGACCGTTTAATGAAAGAAATGGATGCCATAAATCCTCACCTCTTGCAAGCAAACATGAAGCAGAACGGGAAGAATCAAGAGATGCAGCAAAAACTGAATCGAATATGGGCGCAGAGTCGCGAGGATATGAGTAGCCAATTAGAACATTCTGATGTGCATGCTGTGTATCATCTGACGATAGACCGCAAAACAGGCTTGCCCCTGAAGTTGTCGTCGGAATGCAAAATTGCGCGGCAGGAGGCAAATGGAGAGGGGCATGAGGAAGCTCTGATTACCAGAGTTGCTTTTGAGGGCTACAAGTAACGCAACGGGCATGATACAATGGACTTCGAATTAACCGTTGTTCAAAAAGAATATAACAAAGAAGGAGAGACAACAAATGAAAGATCCCAGAATACTTAAACTGGCAGAAAATCTGGTAGGTTACTCTGTTGAGGTACAGCCGGGTGAGAACGTGCTGGTTGAAATGATCGGTACAGAGCGTGACCTGCTTACCGCTATTATTCATGAGGTAGGCAAAAAAGGCGGCAACGTTTTCGTTCAGCTTACTGATCGTAAGGTACAGAGCGCCATGCTTCGTCATGCGACAAAGGAAATGGTGCAAACCTGGGCTGAAATAGACCTCAACCGGATGAAACAAATGCATTGCTACATCGGGATTCGCGCTGGTGAAAATGTCAATGATCTGTCAGACGTGCCGGAAGACAAGATGAAATTGTATAATTCGATTTATCAGCATGCGGTACATAGTGAGCAGCGGGTGAAGCATACGAAATGGGTAGTGCTGCGTTATCCGAATGACAGCATGGCGCAATTGGCGAATACGAGCACAGAGGCGTTCGAAGATTTTTATTTCAATGTGTGCAATCTGGATTACGCGAAAATGGATAAGGCGCAGGATGCGCTGGCTGACCTGATGAACCGGACAGATAAGGTTCGGATTAGCGGACCGGGCACAGATCTGAATTTCTCTATTAAGCAAATTGGCGCCATCAAATGCTCCGGTCAATGCAATATTCCAGATGGCGAAGTATATAGCGCCCCTGTTCGAGATTCCGTTAATGGAACTATTAGCTATAATGCACAAACGCTGTACAACGGTATCACCTTTGAAAATGTAAAATTCCGCTTTGAGAATGGTAAAATTGTAGAAGCAACGAGTAATGATACGAAGCGGTTAAACGATATTTTGGATTCCGATGAGGGAGCACGCTATATTGGCGAGTTTGCAATTGGGTTCAATCCGTATATTTTGCATCCGATGAAGGATATTCTGTTTGACGAAAAAATCGCAGGCAGCTTGCATTTCACGCCAGGTCAAGCTTATGAAACAGCAGATAACGGTAACCGTTCTTCGATCCATTGGGATTTGGTCTTGATTCAGCGTCCGGAATACGGTGGTGGTGAAATTTATTTTGACGATGTTCTGATCCGCAAGGATGGCATTTTTGTACTGCCTGAGCTGGAGCCGTTAAATCCCGAGAACTTGAAATAACGATTTCTATCCTTGCTGAGAAAGCGATTTCAATGTATTATAATGGATGAGTAATGATACATGATAATCCAGTAAAGCGAGGGATCTCTATGTCTAATAATAACGCGGCGGTTGTTGAAATTGCACAGACAGCGAGCAAGTTTACTTCTTCCATCGTCCTTCATTCCGAAAATAAGTATATTGATGTGAAAAGTATACTTGGCTTGTTTACGACATTAGTCAGCAGCCACAGCTATGAGCTGCACGTTCATGGACCTGACGCGGAGGAAGCCAAGAAAGCGATCACTGAAGTGTTCCAGAAGCACGGGCTACACATATCGGTAGCCTCCTGACTATATTCTTGGATCAAAAGCATCCCTACCTGTAACTGTAGGGATGCTTTTTTTGTCAGGTTCTTGTATTAGCCTGCAATTTGGTCTAATATTAAGGTTAGAACGTCTTGTGCGACATTGAGAGATAGGGGGGAAGAATCCATGACTTCATCTGATTTGCAGGAACAATTGAATATTAAGGCTATTAATCTGCTTCAAGATGACGCAGATAAAATAAAGAAGCTTATTGAAGTACAGATGGAGAATCTGGCAACCCGTTATTGCCCTCTCTATGAGGAAGTGCTGGATACTCAGATGTACGGATTTTCCAAGGAAGTGGATTTCGCGGTTCGCGCCGGCCTTCTTCCGGAAATGGTAGGTAAACAGCTGGTCAGTGAGCTGGAACGCAATCTGGCTATTCTATATGAGGCCATGAACAATAAGGCCAATTAGAAAGACGGTTTCATTGATGAGAGCATGCGGAGTTCGAGAGCATGCTTTTTTTGATGCCTTTACATATGAATGGGAACGAGTCGACCTATCTTGAAAGGTGTTTACACGAGGAAGAAAGATACACCTAACAGAACATACACAACCAGCAGCATCAATCCCTCATACCAGTTGGTTGAGCCGTCCTGAGTAATGGATTTGGCGATAAATACAGCGACGGCAATGGCGACCAGCTCAATCGTGGTGAAAACGATATTCATCGTATTTCCCATGAAGTAGCTGACAAAAATCAGCACAGGTGCAACGAATAGCGCAATTTGCAGACTACTGCCGACTGCGATTTCGACAGATGCGCCGATTTTGTTTTTCATCGCCAGCAAAATGGCCGCGCTGTGCTCGGCCGCATTACCGATAATGGCAACGAGGAATGCACCCACGAACAATTCGCTGAGTCCGAACTGGGTCGTGAATACCTCCAGTGTTCCTACAAGCCATTCGCTGACAAAGGCGACCATAACGGTAGCGATTACCAGGTAAGTAATAGATTTGTTTCTGGACCACACAGGGGCGTGCTCATGCGGCAGTTCTTCGTCCTGTTGTTCAGTTACGTCAGATAAATAGTCTTTGTGTGTAATCATGGAAAAAATAAGCCACGCAATATAAGCCACAATCAGTGTGCCCGCGACAATCAGACTGAGCGTATCCGATTCACTATCCGTAATGACATGTGTATTTAGAAATACAGCCGGAACAAACAGGGCAATGACCGCCACAATCATCAAAGAACCGCTTAAACCAGCCAGTGATACATTAAAATTTTGTACTTTGTATTTCAATCCGCCGGCGAACAGGCTTGCTCCAAGCACTAGCAGCAAATTGCCGATGATCGAGCCGGTCAGACTCGCCTTCACCATATCGTAAAGACCTTCTTTTACGAGAAAGAAGGCAATGATCAGTTCGGCTGCGTTGCCGAAAGTGGCATTCAAAAATCCGCCCAGACGTTGGCCTGCATAATGTGCTACGCTTTCGGTGGCTTTGCCGAGAAACCCGGCTACGAACACGACAGAGATTGCGCAAATGACGAATTGAGCGATCGCGTTCCAATGTGCGTAATGAGCGACTGCGCTAAGGGCAAAGGTCGCTACCAGCAAGCTGGGAGATAACCATTTTTTCAATGTAGTGCACCTCGATATCAAAGGATATGTACAAGTTTGGTGAATGCTGTCACTTGTATGGATTTTCTAAATTAATATACCCAAATTGATATAGGTTGTAAACGAAAGTTATTTTTCCTGCGTTAGGTTTGCAATTGCAGTGGCTGAGGCTTTACAATACAAATAGAGGATGGATGAAGGGGGACATAGGTCATGGCAGAGCAAATTCAACAACTGGAAGCAGGAAACATCAAGATTTCCAACGATGTCGTAGGTAAAATTGCGGGGATGGCCGCACTGGAGACGCCCGGCATTGCTGCAATGTCAGGTGGCTTATCTGAAGGCTGGGCCAAAAGGCTGAGTGGTAAAAATGTGCAAAAAGGCGTATCAGTGGAGGTTGGACAGTTGGAAGCTGCCATTGATCTCCGTATTATTGTGCTCTACGAAACACCGATTCATGAGGTATCCCGAATTCTTCAACAAAATGTGCGGGAAGCTGTCGAAAGCATGACAGGTCTGCGGGTTGTGGAAGTGAACGTAAAAGTAGAGGGAGTCGCTTTCAAGGACGACGCAGTGTAAAAAAAGACAAGGCGGGTACATCGACGTTTTCCGCCAGTTTTATACATGCAGGGAATTTCCCCGCGAAGATACAAATAAAACACGAAAACTGGCGGTTTCAGGATCGCCAGTTTTTGTTTGCAGATAAGCTGCAGCCTATTCCGCCAGATTGAACACATGTATATACATATACAAAAGAACTTCCAAAACCACCATTATCGGTGATCTGGGAAGTTCTTTTTTTAACGGGAACGGTTGGCTCTCCGGGTTTGAAAACGATTAGGGACTTCGGTCCGAACTGCTACTCCTGTGGTACGTTCCTGTACTGCCTGCTTGGTGTTTTCACGGGAGATGCTAAGCATAATTCCCATGGAGAACATCGTAACAAGAAGGGACGATCCACCAAAACTGATAAAAGGAAGCGTGACCCCGGTGATCGGAATAGTCTGGGTTACACCGCCGATATTAATGAACGCCTGAATGGCGATCAGGCCCATAATACCTGTACCCACCAACGTCCCAAACGGATCATGGCAACGCAAGGCGATAATCATCCCTCGCCAAATGAAATACAGGTACAGCATCAGGAATATCGCGGTTCCAATGAATCCGAATTCTTCACCAATTACGGAAAAAATAAAGTCATTAAACGAGTTAGGCAGATAGTGAAGCTTGATAATGCCCTTACCAAATCCTGACCCACTTAGTCCGCCTTCTCCTATAGCTTGCAAGGATTGCACCAGATTATATCCAGTTCCCAGTTTATATTCCATAGGATCTAGAAAGGCTTGAAAACGTCCGATTTTGTAATCTTGATTGGCTGTGGCTTGTCCATCTGTTGTTCCAGAATTTCCTCCAAACAACGAGCCTACACCAAAAACGAGGGCAGCGCCCAGTAAGAGCAGACCAATCGAAGCTGTAATATGCTTGACACTGGCTCCCCCGGCATAAATAATCAGGCCACTGGTGGCTACCAGAATGAAGCAAGAGCCAAAATCCGGTTGAAGCATAATGAGTCCTGCAACAAAGCCTACAATGACGGTCACGGGTATGTAGCCGGTTCGTAAATCTCTAAAGCGATCCCCTTTTTTGACAATCAGCGCGGATAAGTACAGGATAATGGATATTTTCGCAAGCTCGGTTGGCTGGAAACCAATACTACCAAATCTGAGCCAGCTTTTTGCGCCGTTGAGAGAGCCTGTAAAAAGAACGATGACTAGCAGTAAAATGGTGATAAAAAACAAGGGCACAAAGAGCTTTTTATATTTTTCCATCCTAATATTCATAGCTACGAACATGATGAAAAGTCCTAGTATAGCAAACGCAGCTTGACGCTTCACAAAATATAAAGAGTCAAAATTGTAATCTTTATTCAGCAGAGCTACGCTGGAGCTGGCGCTAAATACCATGATTACACCGAATCCAACCAGCAACAAGGTGAGGATCAGCAATTGGAAATCCGGTGTGCCTCTTCTTCGAGTCTCCGGCTTCGTATTTCTCATATCAGCTTCCCCCGGTATTCGCCGCAAGTGTATGCCTCGCAGGCGTTTATCATTATTATTTTATCGTCTATCCATTTAATCATAGTATGTTTGGAGGGCTTCTGCAACCTCTATACAGCAACGGATATCGCAATAATTCCATATCTGCTACAATAGAATACAAAATAAGGTTTGAGAGCAGTGGCACATACGTTGTGAATCTGCAAGATTTATCGGGAAGCTGCCCGGTGTTTTAAAAGAGAGGTGGAGCAATATGACAGAACATGCGACAGATAAGAGCTGGTTTGACCAGCTACAGGACCATATGGTGGAGTGGCGCAGATATTTACATAAAAATCCCGAAATCTCTTTTCAGGAAAGCAAAACCGCAGCCTTTGTAGCGGACAAGTTGGAAAACTGGGGGATTGAGGTTCGCCGTCACGTAGGAGGGCATGGTGTTGTCGGTACCATTCGTGGTTCCAAGCCCGGCCCTGTTGTGATGCTACGCGCTGATATGGATGCTCTCCCCATTCAGGATGAAAAAGAGTGCGAATATCGTTCCAGCGTAGACGGAGCCATGCACGCATGTGGACATGACGGGCATACGTCCGTTTTGCTCGGAACGGCTTACTATTTTAGTCTGCATCGGGATGAGCTGGAAGGAGAAATACGGTTGTTGTTCCAGCCTGCGGAGGAATTGTTGCCTGGCGGCGCGGTCAATGTGCTGAAGGATGGTGTGATGGAAGGTGTGGACGTTATCTATGGCATCCATCTATGGACACCGTTCCCGGTCGGAACGGCTGCGAGTTGCGCAGGGCCGTTGATGGCGGCGGCGGACGATTTTTATATTGAAATTACGGGCAAGGGTGGTCATGGCGGTATGCCTCAGTCCACCCATGATAGTGTGGTAGCGGGCTCAGCTCTTGTTATGCAGCTGCAAAGCATCGTGAGCCGTTCAGTGGACCCTTTGCGGCCTGCTGTGCTGACGGTGGGAACAATTCAAGGGGGAGCTGCGCAAAATGTCATTGCGGAAACATGCCGCCTGAGTGGGACGATCCGTACGTTTGACGAGGAAACCCGGACGGTGATGAAGGATCGGTTGCATGCGGTTACGGAGCTTACAGCGGCAACTTACGGAACAACAGCCAATATCCGCTATATTATGGGATACCCGCCTGTTGTAAATGATGCGCAAGAAGCTTTGCGTTTCTTTAAGGAAGCAGGACCTGTTTTTGGAGAGGGAAAAGTTCAGGAAGCGTCGAAGCTGATGCCTGCCGAAGATTTTGCTTATTATATGGAACGTGTGCCGGGCTGCTTTATGTTCGTGGGAGCGGGTAATCCTGCTAAAGGAGCCGTTTATCCGCATCACCATCCTAAGTTTGATTTTGACGAGGACGCGATGATTAAGGCGGTTCGTTTGTTTATTGCGATGTCTACCGGATATGCTGCGGAGCGAAAAACAGAAAATTCCAGCCGCTAACAGCTAACGTGAGCTGAATCTGGATGAGCTGATTCGGCGTATGAGCAGAACGAAATGGGGTACCCTACTCTTGAAAAGGAGGGAGTACCCATGAAAAAGGTTCAGGAAGTTATGACTGAAAAATGTGTAACGGTTACCCCGCAAGACAATATTTATGAAATTGCGCTCAAAATGAAGGATAACGACACCGGTTTTATCCCGGTTGTGGAGAGCGAAGGCAGTGACAAGCTTATTGGTGTGGTAACAGACCGTGACCTTGTCGTTCGCGGTTATGCGGGCAAGCATTCCGGCTCTAGTTCGGTCGACGCAGTGATGACGACAGGTATCCGTACAGCTCAAGCCGACATGTCGGTGGATCAAGCAGCCGAGCTGATGGCGGAGCAGCAAATCCGTCGTCTGCCCGTAACGGAAGGGGATCGTTTGATCGGGATTGTTTCGATTGGCGATCTGGCCGTACGTAATATTTTTGCAGACAACGCTGGAGAGGCGCTTAGCCATATTTCTGAACAGGTTCACTAGGTAAAAAAGCAAGGATAGACCTGGATAAAAAGGAGTTCAACCCGTATACGGGTTGGACTTCTTGCTATTCCGATTGATCTGCGAATAAACGGATAAACTGTTTATTATATAGATTTTAAGTTGATGCGTTATAGATTGACGGGAGGTAATTATGAATCCGGATCACCCTTGTATTGTACAACGCGATTTTACCGTTTTGCTGGAAATCGGACTGCCCGCTTCGGAGCATGCACGTTCACAGTTGCAGGTCTATGCGGAGCTGGTTAAAAGCCCGTCCGCTTTTCATACATATCACATCACTCCATTGTCTCTGTGGAATGCGGCTGCCCTTGGGTGGAGTGCCGCGGATGTTCAAAATAGTCTACATTCCATGTCCCGTTGGGATATTCCCCGTGATTTGTTAAAGGATATTGAACAGCTCGTCTCCCGTTACGGGACGTTGACGCTGTCACGGGCGAGAGCAGAAAAAGAGGGGCGTTACAGCACGGATACTGCTGATCTGAACAGTATAGAGAAAGATGTAACTATAGACATGGAGACGGATACAACTCACAGGGGTGCAGCGGTCGACCGCTTCATACTAACGGCGGACAGTCCGGCTTTACTGGATGAACTGCTGCTCAAACAGGATCTGGAGCAGCTTGGTTTGCTTCGTGACAGTGAAGTGACCGTGTCGGTTCCGCCAGAAAATCGGGGATTGCTCAAACAGGAACTGACCCGTCTTGGTTTTCCGGTCATTGATACAGCAGGCTATCTTGAGGGGAATCAGCTTCGTTTTTCTCTGGGTCAGGGACAAACAGAGCTGAAGCTTCGTGATTATCAAATGGAGGCGGCTGAAGCGTTTGAGGGGGCAGACGGTCTGGGCGGCAGCGGTGTACTGGTGCTTCCATGCGGAGCAGGAAAAACCGTGATCGGTATGGCGGTGATGGAACGGCTTCAGTGCGAGGTGCTTATTTTAACCTCCAATACCACATCTGTTCGACAATGGATTGAGGAATTGAAGCTAAAGACGGATATTCCTGCCGATTCCATTGGGGAATACAGTGGTCAGAAAAAGGAAGTGCGTCCGATTACGGCGGCGACCTATCAGATTTTGACGCACCGCCGTACCAAAGATGGGGAATTTGAGCATATGAAGCTGCTGAGCGAGCGCAAATGGGGGCTGATAGTATATGATGAGGTGCATTTGCTGCCCGCGCCGGTATTTCGAGCAACGGCGGATATTCAGGCTACCCGCCGTTTGGGCTTAACCGCGACGCTGGTTCGGGAGGACGGGTGTGAGCGGGATGTGTTCTCCTTGATCGGACCGAAGCGGTACGACATGCCATGGAAAGAGCTGGAGCGACAGGGCTGGATCGCTCAGGTCGATTGTGTGGAGCTGCGGCTCCCCATGTCGGCTGCGCTTCTGGAGCGCAGTATGCGTGCTGAAGGCAGGCAGCAGTACCGGATCGCCGCCGAAAATCCGACCAAGCTGGAAGCGGTTCGCAGCCTGATGCAGCAGCACAAGGGCTTGCCCACGCTTATTATCGGGCAATATTTGGATCAGTTGCGCACATTGGCCCAGGAGCTGAACGTGCCGTTGATAACCGGGTCAATGAGCCAGACAGAACGAGTGCGGTGGTTCGATGCATTCCGCAATGGTACGATTCGGACCCTGCTGGTGTCCAAGGTGGCGAACTTTGCTGTGGATTTGCCGGATGCGGCCGTGGCTATTGAGGTATCAGGCAGCTTCGGTTCCCGTCAGGAGGAGGCACAGCGGCTTGGCCGCATTTTGCGACCCAAGACTGGTGAAAATAAGGCTTATTTTTATGCGCTGGTGACGGAGAACAGCAAGGAGACGGATTTTGCAGCCCGCCGTCAACTGTTTTTGATTGAGCAGGGCTATGAATATGCGATTTGCAGATTTAGCTCGGGGGAGGTTATCGGGAACCTGGTTAATGAGGCTGATGCTGGCGGAAAGAAAAAGGAGGCGTGATCAAAAAATGGGCGTAACGAACACGGAAGGCGGCTGGAAGGAGCTTGCATCGGATGAGCTGTTAGTGCTACGTCGATGTTTTATCCGGCACGCGGGACAGCCCATGAAGGAAGAAGAGCCATTACGGCTTACAAGGGGAGCGCTGAGCGGAGCCGAAACGAAGCTGGCACTGCACGGACTGCGCGATCGGGGCTGGCTGGAGGCGGTTACCAAATCGTGGGGCGAACGAATGTTATATATTCCGGTTCATCGGTTGCCGGATCTGTACGAGATGCTGTTGGAGCAAAGTCAAAGTACGATGAAAGCAATGGATTCGGATCAACTGGTGACGGTGCATGAAGCGATGACTGGACTGGAAGCGGAGTTGTTGCATGCGTTATCACGTATTGCAGTGCAAGGAGTTCCTTTGACAGCGAAAGGGACCATTCATAAACGGTCGCTGCAAAAGCTAAATGAGCTGACTCCCTTTCATCCGGAAGATTTGACTGGACTTGGGCTACAATATGCGCACGCCGAGCTGTATCCGGTGCAAACGGTGGTGATGATGGACTTGCTGCTCAGCTTGGGTCTGCTGGTGAAAGAAGCTGCTTCTTTTCATGTTCAGGAAGCCGGGCTGGCAGCGTGGGTTCGCTTGTCCGCTTGGCAAATGCGCAAGCATATTCTTGTCACGCTCATGGAAAGGTACGGCAAGGCCGAAGCGTCTATGCAGCATTTTCGTTATATGCTGTGTGTGGCCTCCACTCATGCGGAACCAGAAGGCTGGATTCATTTCGGGCCGTTACTCCAATGGATGACTCAAACGGGACTGATTTCGCAAGAGAGTCAGAGTGGAGAGGACCGGAAAAGTGGTGATTATCTGGAATTTTCTGTTATACATGCAAGCCCTGTGAGGATTGAGGACAACACGGTATCTAATTTCAACCTTAACGGACAATACATGGATATGGTTAGGGGCTGGGTGACAGCGCTGACTGCCTTTGGAATGGGTGATTGGGGTCTGACCGCGTCGGGAGAACTGTGTTTTCGCTGGAACGTGCCAGCGCTGGATATGCTTCGTTCCAATGATGAGAAGGGTGCGGTTCAGGAGCAAGGTACCTTTTATGTACAGCCGGATTTTGAAATATTGGTACCGCCGGATGTAGCTTATGATGTGCGCTGGAAGCTGGAATGCTTCTGTGAACGTGTGACGGGGGACCGTATGGTAATATATCGGATCACCCGGGAAAGTGTTACAGAGGCCATCGAGATGGGGATGGAGGCCGAAGCCATTCCTGCACTTCTGGACAAGTATAGCCGGACAGGCGTGCCTGATCATGTACGCGTGGCGATGGAGCAGTGGGCAGGGGATGTGGGACGGACAGCGTTTGCGACGGTAACACTTCTGCGCTGCGGTATCCGAGAAGACGCAGACACTGTTGCACGTCACCCCGGGCTAGCTGGTTTGCTTGAACAGATCGGCGAAAAGGACTTTATCATTCCGGCACGTTTGGCTGCCAAAATCCGCAAGACGCTTGCTACGATTGGGCTAAGTCCACGACAGGAGCCGGAGGGGATAGACGAGCTGGTTCACCGTTATCCGCTGGTTGCGGGAACGGAGGGGATTTGTCCGGATAGCTCCGACAGTACATTCAGGGCGGAAGATACAGAAACGACGAATGGCGAAACGGCTGGCGCAATGGTGGCGGACTCGAATCAGGAATGGCCGATGTTTTCACAAGAGGGAAGGGCTGGCTTGGTTTACACGGGCCGAACGTTACATTTTTATGAACGGGAGCATACGCTACCCGACCCAGCCGATTATTTTCCAGAGAAATCGGCAGTACCTGCGTCATGGACGAAGGAATGGAGAAGCTACCATGCATCCACTGCCCGGCAGCTTATGGAACAGGCAATTCGCTGGCAAGCGGCGGTAGGACTGCGAATCGGTGAAAAAGAAGTCAAATGGATACCGGAAGCGGTGGTTGCCGGTGAACCGTGGAGTGTGACTGGCTGGTATGCTACCGGTATGGACGGTGAAACGTTGCCCCGCACGACTTTACAGCCGGGGGAATGGTCGGATATGCGCCTGCTGGTTCCTTTTACATAGAAGAGCCAGGATGTGCATGAAACTCCTTCTTCTCAAAAGAAGGATGTGGTATGATAAATGAGTCTACTTTACCAGTAGAACTTTATATAAAGTGAGATGAACATTCATGAGCGTAGCCGAATTGAATACGGTCAATATGGCAGAAGTGCTTATTAACGCCTATGAATTGGGCGATATGGTCAACCGGTCCTTTGAGGTATCGGATTATTTATATTGGAAACAGCGTGTGGAATTGAATCCGTCGATTCTGGCGTGTGTACGCAAGCTGGATGCCAAAAAGGAGCTGTTCGCGGAAACGGAACGTTTTGGGCATTTTCACCCAAACTTTCATGAAGCGAAGGATGCAGTGCAGGCCGTCGAACTGGAGCTTGAACAATTTCAGGAGGTTCAAGAGTTCAAACGGGCAGAAAGGGCGTTGGATGATATGCTCCATGCTATGTCCGAAACGATTGCTTATTCTGTGTCCGACACTATTAAGGTGCCGAGCAATGATCCGAATGTGAAAAAGGGTGGCTGCGGTAGCGGAGGCAAGTGCTCCTGCGGATAGGCCATAGGGATGATATCGAATGGAGGGGAGATGAAGCGAATGTTTGCCGAGCGGACAGGGTACATCATTTGGGTGAGCGATATCAAGGCTGCCCGCAATTTGGAGAAATACGGAAATGTCCACTATATTTCGAGGCGTATGCATTATGTTGTCATTTACATGAATGCAGATCGGGCAGAGGATACCGTTAAAAATATTCGCAGGCTTTCCTATGTGCGCAAGGTCGAACGCTCCTTCCGAAATGAGATCAGGACGGAGTATAACGACGATAAGGAAAAATTAAAAGAGTATGAAATATAATCTTTAAATGGTGTGAATTTCAAGTTTTCTTAAAAAAGTCGGCCCTTGGGCTGGCTTTTTTTTATAAAGTCAGGACTTTTGCATAATAGTCTTAATGCTGATAGACCTAAAATTATCTTTAAAAATTAGTGATAAACTTCAATTTTGTAACTTGTAGTCCCGGGTCTGTTGAGGTAACATATGAATATATTGGTAGATATAAAGACCTATCTGGTGGGGAGAGTGATCCCGTGCGTGACAAGGCAATGCAGCGATGGAGTACATACGAGCCGTTCTACGTAGAGATGGGCGACAAGAAGGTCGCCGATATTGTGATTACAAATCATGCGAAAATACGCTACTTAGACCGTATAGAACAGAAACAGTCCGAAACGAATCATATCGCCGCCTGGCTTTGGGAATGCCTGAAGCAAAACAGGATGGAGTCCTATTATCACAACGAAGAGGATGTATATTTAATTGATGGTGACCTGGTCGTCGTGGCCGAGTTTGGTGAGTTGCCTGGCGAAATGGATATTGCAGGTAACCCGCTCCACAAAATGATTGTAATCACCTTTTTGGGACGGATGTCAGAGACCATTGAACTGCGGGATTTGAAGTCATACTATTCCTGGTTGCGCCATTCGCGGCGTATGACACTGATGAAAAGCACCCGCAAACGGAAATAGACGTTGATTTGGCGGAAGTCATATCGTCAAGTATTTTATCTAGCAGAAGTATGCAGGAATCAACTGCATACTTTTTTTATTGTATAGCATCTATAATAAAAAGCCCCTAATTCAGTATGTTTTCTTGGAAATTCTTCGACAGACGTTTTTCTTATGTTAAAATAAGAACATCAGAGGGGAGAGGACTGTCAGTATGAACTTTCATCAGCTACATATTTTTTATACGGTAGCGGAGCGGGGGAGCTTCTCAGCAGCGGCGCAAGCGCTGCATATGACGCAACCTGCCGTGACGATGCAAATTCAGTCTTTGGAAGATTATTTTGGTACGAAGCTGCTGCATCGGTCCACCAAAAAAATCGAGCTGTCGGAGGCAGGAGCGACACTGCTACCTTTTGCGAAAAAAAGCATGCAGCTTATCCGCGAAGCTGATGAGGCGATGTCTGCTTTTACTCACATGCTGGAGGGAAGATTACATATTGGGGCAAGTCTTACGATTGGCGAGTATATTGTGCCGAGAATGCTGGGGCCGTTTGGTCAGGAGTACCCTCATATACGCATGGCGATGAATGTAATGAATACGACTCAAATTATGGATGATATTTTAAAGCATCAGTTGAATTTGGGGCTAATTGAGGCGCCGATTCAGCACCCGGATATCGTGGTGGAGCCTGTGATGCAGGATGAACTGAAGCTGATTGTTCCTTCGGGACATGCACTGGCGAAGGCCAAAAAGGTAGTTCTGGAGGATGTGTTTAAGCATCCTTTTGTAGCAAGAGAAAAGGGGTCAGGTACAAGGCAAGTGATAGAGGACGAGCTGAAAAGCCGCGGTGTTGATGCGTCTCGGCTTACCATCGTTATGGAGATGGGCAGCACTGGAGCGGTCAAATCGGCAGTCGAGGCTGGATTAGGCATTACGATGCTATCGCCTTCTTCGGTGAAGCATGAGGTTGCACTCGGATTGCTTAAAATTGTAAATATTTCCGATATCACCTTCAAACGCGAGTTCTATGCCATCCATCTGAAATCAGCACTGCTGCCGATTCCGGTGGTAACCTTTCTGTCATTCTTGCGTCGTCATGATCAGGGAACGGATGTGTCCGGGGATACGGTGAACGAGCTTGCAGAGATGAAAGAGGAGGAGAATGCGTAATGGAGGAGCATACGAATTCGGGACGATACGATTTGCACACTCACACTCAGGCATCTGATGGAATGCAGCCACCAGCGGACAATGTGCGTTGGGCCAAGGAAAAAGGACTGGCAGGGGTTGCAATTACGGATCACGATACGGTAGCTGGGCTGGAGGAAGCTCTTGAGGAAGGACAGCGATTGGGCATTACAGTGGTGCCGGGGGTGGAAATTAGCACACGGGCAGGCGGTAAGGATATTCATATACTCGGTTATTTTATGGATTACCGTAATGAAGTTTTTTTGGAACGGTTGGAAAAGCTACGTCAGGCGAGGGATGCCCGCAATGATCTGATTTTGAGTCGGCTGCGTAGCATGGGTGTGGAAATCACACTCGATGAGGTGGTAGCTACGATGGGCAGACCGCTGGCGCCGGATGAAAGCATTGGACGTCCGCATATGGCGGATACGCTGGTACAAAAAGGCTATGCGAAGGATATGAGGGATGCGTTTGATCGTTATTTGGCAGAGGGAGCGCCCGGTTATGTGTCTGTGCCCCGAGTGGAGCCTGCGGAGGCCATAAGCTGGATTCGGGAAGCAGGAGGAGTACCTGTGGTGGCTCACCCTGGATTGTATGGCAATGATGAGCTGGTTCGCTCCATTGTAGAGGAGGCCAAGCCTGCGGGCCTGGAGGTGCGACATTCAGACCATAATGATGCGGCTGAGAGTCGATACGCCGCAATGGCGGCACATTACGGGCTGATCCCGACTGGTGGCTCGGATTTTCATGGTGCGCGCCAAGGCGTCATTTTTCACGGTGATCTAGGCAGCCGCAGTGTGGAGAGTCAGGTTGTGGAGGAATTGAGAAAGGCTGCTGCTGGACAAAAGTAAGTACACATATTGGCTAACACAAATAGCCCCTTGTTTTGTGCCTGCACACATGAAGTGTGGTTTGCACAAGATAAGGGGCTTTCGGTCGATTCAAGGGCCTTGTCCGCTATGCTTGTGTTTCGCGGTGGGCGTTCTTGAATGAATGCTTGTTTATAAGATTATGCTGGTGAGGCTTAGCCGTTTTTGATGCGGTTCGGCAGCTTTTTGACCAGATCCTCATCGGGTGTGATAAAGAGCGTACGCTGATGATCATAGATGACAAAGCCGGGCTTGGCTCCGCTAGGCTTGCGCACATACCGGATCAAGGTGGCGTCTACGGGTACGCTGCTGGACTGTTTGGCCTGGCTGAAATAGGCAGCGAGCTGAGCAGCTTCCTCCAGCGTTGCATCTCCGAATTGCTCGGCGCGAATAACGACGTGTGACCCCGGAATATCCTTTGTATGCAGCCACGTGTCATTAGGCCCGGCCAGTCGGTTCGTCACATATTCGTTCTGCAAGTTGTTTTTGCCGACCAGCAGCTCGATGCCTTCGGATGACGTATATACGTGTAAGGTGGGTCGGTCAGTTTTCTTCTTTTTCTTCCCTTTTTTGGCCCGGTCTCGGAGATAGCCTTGCTGAACCAGTTCTTCACGTATTTCCTCGATATCGTTCATGGAGGCATGAGCCAGTTGCTGTAGAAGATTGTCCATATACCGAATTTCTTCGTGTGTTTTCTCCAGTTGTTCATCAATGACAGCCAGGCTGTTTTTATATTTATTGTACTTTTTGAAGTAACGTTGAGCATTATCCGATGGGCCCAGCAACGGGTCCATCGGGATGGTCATCGGACGCTGTTCTTCATCATAAAAGTTGGTGAGCGTCACTTCCTTGTCGCCCTTCTTCACTTCATGCAGCGAAGCGAACAGCAGCTCTCCATAAATGCGAAATTGATCGGCATCCTCTGCCTCAGCTAAATCCTGATGCAGATGGTCGAGTTTTTTTACATTTTTGCTCCGTTCGTTTTGCAGGAAACGCAGCAGGTCGCTTACCTTTTGCTTGACTGTATCCCGTTCTGCTTTTTCACCGAAAAAGTCCTCCATACACTCACTGATCGTAGTGTATTCCTTGCGCTCTCCTTCAATCAACGTGAGCGGAATGGCTGAAAACATCACTTTTTCCTGTGCGTTCAGACCAGATACCGGCTGAAAACGATGATTCCGCACGTCATCCATGATGTGGCTGAATGTATTCCACAGCGGACGATAATCGTCAGCAGGTGATTCATTGGAAACTCGGGTCAGCATCTCCTCGGCAATAAGGGGACTCAGTCCAGTAAAGGTGTTCACGATCCAGCGTTTGGGAGCTTCTTCGGCTTCGATAGCTGTCTGATATGAGGATGCAAAAGCTATTTCTTCCGTTTCCAGCGGATTCAGCTTATTTTGTTCAGGAGGCTCCGTGTATTGAAAGCCGGGCATGATGACCCGATAGCTGCTGATGGACGGTGTGACATGATGGATACCATCCAGCATAACGCCTGTTTCTGGGTCAAGCAAAATAATATTGCTGTGTCTGCCCATCAGCTCAATGATAATCCGCTTGAGTGAAATATCCCCCAGTTCATCACGCTGACGCACATCCATGTGAATAATACGTTCCATGCCCACCTGGGTAATTTTCTCGATAATACCACCTTCGCAGTGCTTGCGAAGCAGCATGCAGAACATAGGGGCCTCCGTCGGGTTGAGAAAGCTTTGTTCTGTAAAATGTACACGCGGGAATGTCGGGTTGGCCGACAGCAACAGCTTAACGCTTCCGCCTTGAGCCCGCAGATTTAGTAAGATATCGTGATCGTTCGGCTGATGTATTTTATTGATGCGCCCGCCTCGAATGCTTTGCAGCTCGTGTACGATAGCGTGGGTTACGATTCCGTCCAATGCCATAATGTCTGTTCTCCTTTGAAGCAAATATTTTTGCCTTCCTTCTATGATACATAACTTTGGGACAAAACTTAAGCAGTATTGTGATATTTCAGGTCCTGTCCGAATAGATTGAATCTAGAAAGTCTGTCCAGCTTATCAGCATTCGTGGCACAAAAACGCAATAACGGGCAGCCATCCTACGCACTACCGACGGAAACGGACTATCTGACCGGGAGGGAATTGGGGAGAATGGAACAAGCACACTGGCACCAATTAAGCAATGAACAGCTTTCAACAAGCCTGGAAGTCGACCCGAAGCAGGGTCTTTCGGAGGAACAGCTTGCGGAAAGAAGAGAAAGGTCAGGATGGAATGAGCTGAGCGAGGGGAAGCGTGTCTCGCCGATCCTGCTGCTGCTGAATCAGTTCAAGGATTTTATGATGCTCGTACTGATGGGAGCCACACTGATATCCGGCCTGCTCGGCGAATATCTCGATGCGATCACCATTATTGCTATTGTTGTGCTGAATGGAATTCTTGGTTTTGTGCAGGAGTTTAGAGCGGAACGTTCACTTCGGGCTTTGAAGCAGTTGTCTGCTCCAACTGCTAAAGTGCTGCGGGGAGGCAAACGGATTCAGGTTCAGGCCAGAGAGCTGGTACCGGGTGATATCGTGCTATTGGAAAGCGGCGACCGTATTCCCGCAGATATAAGATGGCTGAGCACAAACGGCTGCGACGTGGAGGAATCCGCCCTGACTGGCGAATCGGTCCCAGTGAGCAAGCATAGCCGCCCTATTCATGCCGCCGAGGTACCGCTGGGAGATCAAAAGAACATCGGCTTTATGGGCACCATGATGACCAGAGGTACAGCTCAGGGAGTTGTTATTCGAACAGGCATGAACACAGAAATGGGCAAAATCGCAGACTTGATCCAAAATACGGAGTCTCAGGAAACCCCGTTACAGCGCCGACTGGAGCAACTGGGCAAAATTCTGATCATCGTTGCGTTAGGGTTAACCGTGCTCGTCGTCGTAGCAGGCATCCTGCATGGACAGCCAGCGATGAGTATGTTTCTGGCCGGGGTGAGCTTGGCTGTAGCGGCTATACCGGAAGGATTGCCTGCCATTGTGACGATTGCGCTCGCCTTGGGCGTGCAGCGTATGATCAAACGCAAGGCGATTGTGCGTAAGCTGCCTTCCGTTGAAACGCTCGGATGTGCGTCTGTCATATGCTCCGACAAAACTGGTACGCTGACCCAGAACAAAATGACGGTTACCAAGCTATGGGTGGATGGTCGCTTCTGGGGAGTGACGGGAGAGGGCTATGACCCGCACGGACATATTATGGATAGGGATACTCCTGCGGATCTCAAAAACGGACAATCACTTCGCAGACTGCTGCAAGCCAGCGTGCTGTGCAACAACGCGGAAATTGTTCAAGCCGACATGGATGAGCTGCGTTCGAAAAAGAAAGCCAAGGAGGCGACGCCGACCGCTGTTTGGGAGCTGAAAGGCGACCCGACGGAGGGGGCGCTTGTCACTTTAGCCGCCAAGGGCGGGGTTACGCGTCAAGGACTGCATGAGCTGTATACACGAGAACGCGAATTTCCTTTTGACTCGGAGCGAAAACGGATGTCTGTACTTGTACGGCATCAGGGAGGGCATATCGTCTTTGCCAAAGGCGCGCCGGATGTGTTGTTAGGCCAATGCTCCTACATTTTATGGGAAGGAAATGTCGTTCCACTGACGGGTACGCTGCGCCAAAAGGTGCTGGCAGCCAACGAAGGAATGGCCTCGGAGGCGCTGCGTGTACTCAGTGTCGCCTACCGGGATATCCGCTCGCATGAGCGCGTCGTCTCGGTGGAAGAGGCCGAGACCCAGCTCATCTTCATCGGCCTTACGGGCATGATTGATCCGCCGCGCCGCGAGGCAAGGGAAGCCATTGGCAAGTGCCGTCGTGCTGGCATCCGTACGGTGATGATTACGGGCGATCACGGTACCACAGCCGAGGCTATTGCGCAGCAGCTAGGCATTTTTCAGCGCGGCTCGCATGTGCTGACCGGACAGCAGTTGTCTATGATGGATGATGCGGCGCTTGATAAAGCAGTTGACATTGTCTCCGTGTATGCGCGGGTGTCCCCGGAGCATAAGCTGCGGATTGTCAAATCGTTGCAAAGACGCGGGCATGTCGTAGCCATGACTGGAGACGGCGTGAATGACGCGCCAGCGATCAAGGCATCGGACATTGGTATCGCGATGGGCATTACGGGAACGGATGTGACCAAGGAAGCGGCTGCGCTCGTGCTCAGCGATGATAATTTCTCGACGATTGTAGCGGCGATTGAAGAAGGACGGAACATTTATGAAAATATTCGTAAATTTATCCGTTATCTGCTTGCCTCCAATGTCGGTGAAATTTTAACGATGTTTTTCGCGATGATGGCCGGTCTGCCATTGCCGCTACTTCCGATTCAGATTTTATGGGTGAACCTGGTGACCGACGGACTTCCGGCGATGGCTCTGGGTGTGGATCAGCCGGAAAAGGATCTCATGGAGCACAAGCCACGCGGTGCAAAGGAAAATATTTTTGCCCGTCGTCTCGGCTGGAAAATCATTAGTCGCGGCCTGCTGATCGGCTTATGTACGCTTGCTGCGTTCTGGCTGACGTTGCGTATCGCTCCTGATAACGCAGCACAACTGGTCAAGGCACAGTCGGTTGCCTTCGCCACATTGGTACTGGCACAGCTCATTCATGTGTTCGATTGCCGCAGTTCCCGTTCTATTTTCCACCGCAATCCATTTCAAAATAGTTATCTCGTACTTGCCGTGCTGTCTTCAGTAATATTGATGCTGGTGGTTATGTACGTACCTGTGCTGCAACCTATTTTCAAAACGGTACCGCTTGGCTCCCGCGAATGGGCGCTCTCCATTGTCGCTGCCGGCATTCCGACCTTCCTGATGGGGGCGGGAAGCGTATGGGGCGGCAGACGCAACCATCGTCACGGGGGACATACCCGCTTCGCTTCGGGACGCACGAAGTTTTCGGCGTAAGCTCCCGGCTCAATCCGGGAACAGACCTATATGCATCACTTTTCCCTTTTTGCCCTGTATGCTATCATGGAACCAAAAGCTTCATAAGGAGCATGAGATTAGCAGCAACGGCGGGGGGAAGCTATGGAATTCACAAAAATGCACGGATTGGGTAATGATTTTATCGTTTGGTTTGGGCATCAGGAATTGCCGCCTGACGCTTCGGAATTGGCTGTTCGGCTGTGTGACCGACATTTTGGTGTCGGCGCTGATGGTCTGGTATATATACTGCCATCTGAAAAAGCGGATTTCTGCATGCGCATTATCAATTCGGACGGCTCGGAGGCTGAGCAATGTGGAAATGCCATCCGTTGTGCAGCCAAATATGTGTATGACCGCAAGCATATCAGCCGTGAGCAGATCACGATTGAAACGCTGGGTGCAGGTGTGCAGCAGGTCGAATTGACCGTAGTGGACGGACTTGTACGTCAAGTGAAGGTCGATATGGGAGAACCGATTCTGGATGGCTTGAAAATTCCAACCACGCTGGATCTGGCTAGTGTCATCAACCTGTCCATCGAAACTGGAGGCAGTGGCTTTCGTTTTACAGCTGTATCCATGGGCAATCCGCACTGTGTGATTTATGTTGAGGATGCACCTGGCTTTGATCTGGAAGCCTGGGGGCCTAAGCTGGAATGTCACCCGCTGTTCCCTAAAAAAACAAATGTCGAGTTCGCTACGGTACGAAGCCGGGACCAAATTGACATGAGAGTATGGGAGCGGGGAGCCGGGCCTACGTTGGCATGTGGAACCGGAGCCTGTGCTACGCTTGTGGCCTCTGTATTGAACGGATACAGCGACCGCCGCGCGATTGTCAGCCTGAAGGGCGGCGATCTGGATATCGAATGGAACGAGAATGACAATCATGTATATATGACAGGTCCGGCTGAGGTTGTGTACGATGGACGTTTGTCCTGAAATAAGCGAATACAGCATGTGATATAGAATGTTATAGGTAAGTGTGATGAAGACCTAAGCAGGTCTTCTTTTTTTGCCTGAGCAACATTCTGTCTTTTTTTGACGTCTGAACCATGTATAATATAGAAAATGAGAAAACGATAAGGAGGCCGTTCATGGTGCGGAAATTTCGTTGGATTTCAGCGTTCGCAGCCCTTATATTTGTAGTCGCCGCGCTTCCGGCTCAGGCCGCGACCGTTCCTGCTACTATGGAAAAAACGACTGATAAGCAGGTCGGCTCGTTAACCCCTACTGTCGTGAACCGTTTGGAAAAGGCAGTACAAGAACTCATCGGTACGAAGACGGAATTTCAATTTGACGATGTGACGGATATGGGTAAAACCTGGATTGTCGAGGGCGGGCTGGAGGATGGGACAGCTACGTTTCAGACGGAATATAATAAGGAAAAAAACAGAGTGGATTCTACAACCGTTCGATATAAAATAAGTAGCTTGGCAAAGGCGATGGATGCGCCACTCAAAACTAAAGTGCTGAACAGCGCCAAAGCGTTTGACAGCAAGCGTCCTATGCAATTTGAGGCATTCTGGCGGGTCAAATCCCCTTACCAGTCTAACAAGCCTTCGAATTATTGGGTATTCTGGGGTGCAGGGGAAAAGGCTTCCTCGCTGTACGTTGACGTGGATCGCGGCAATAGCATCACCATCAATGCCGACTACCCGCTGAAGCAGGTGGACCCTGTGTTGCTAAACCGTGCAGCGAACAGCTTCAAGCGCGTTAGCGGACAGCGTATCACGGTGCAGCATGCTTCGCGTTACAAGGACGAGGCAAAGGGGCTTTCTTATTGGTCGTTTGAGGATGCAAACGAGGCGAGTGAGGTCAAAATTGGCGCAGTGACCGGCAAAGTGCTGGCTGTGTCCACCTCAGGGGTGGATTGGAACGATGACGCGGATTTTAAAAAATCGTTTGCCAGCCCGAAATATACGTCCTCTGAAGCTTTAAAGCTGGCCAAGCCCAAGGTTCAACTGTTATTTAGCATCAATTTATCCGATTATAATGTGGGAATCCAAGGAAATGCATATACGTTTTCCAAAAAGCAAAAGGGGACGCCCTCTATTGTGGGTAAAATGAATAAAAAAGGAACTTTTTACGCTTTCTCTCTTCATTCTTCGGATGGGAAATTGCAATAAATGTAGTAGAAAATAGCAATGATGAGTCAAGTTGCTTCGCTCCTGATCGCATAATAATGGGGAGTGGGGCGGCTTTTTTTGTTTTTGGCTTATGTTTGCAGTCTCTTTATGTTACATTAGTATGAAAATAAAGAGCGGGGTGGAGAAGAGGACATGAAACCGGATTTGCGTACTGTGCTGGATCGTGAAATTATTGTCGGAGACGGCGCAATGGGAACCTTTTTATATCAGCTTGGATTTCCGGTAAATACGTCTTACGAAGAGCTGAATATCACATCGCCTGACGTCATATCAGACGTGCATCGTCAATATGTACAAGCGGGAGCACGGTTGCTGGAGACCAATACGTTTTCTGCAAACGATTATAAGCTGGCCCGCTTCGGGCTGGAATCCAAGGTGGAAGAAATTAACCGTGCCGGGGTGAGAATTGCCAGAGCAGCGGCTGGCCCGGAGCATTATGTGGTGGGTGCGGTAGGCTCCATATGCGGTGGTAAAAGGCTTAATATATCCAAGGTAGAGCTGGCACGTAACTATGATCAGCAGATTGATGCACTTCTCTCCGAAGGGATAGATGGCATTTTGTGCGAAACTTTCTATTCGCTGGATGAAGTGCGCATTGCCCTTCGTGGTGTACGTAAATATAGTAATATTCCGGTGATTTGTCAGTTCGCGGTCGATCAGGTTGGTCGTACACAGGACGGTTTTTCGGTGGCAGAGGCTTTTACGGTGTTGCGTAATGAGGGGGCGGATATCCTCGGATTTAACTGCCATTCCGGTCCGCAGGGGATTATGAGCGTGATGGAGCAACTGGATGGTCCACTATCAGTACCGCTGTCGGTATATCCTAATGCGGGTCTGGCGGATTATGTGGATGGTCACTATGTGTATGGTGCATCGCCTGAATATTTTGGGGAATGTGCGGCTTCCTTCGTAGAGCTGGGTACGAGAATCATCGGTGGCTGCTGTGGAACCACACCAGAGCATATCGCAGCGATTTCTAAAGCTTTGAATGGTTTGCAGCCTCCTCCGCTGGCTCCAAGAGACTTACTCTCGGATGCGCCAGTCATTGTGGCTGAGCCGGAACAGATTGCACGTGAAGGGGAAAGAGGCAACGGTAGGAACGCCAGTGAACCTAACATTGTGGAATTGGTCAAGGAGCGGCATACGGTCATTGTAGAGCTCGATCCTCCGCGCGATCTGGACATTACGCGGTTCATGCAAGGGGCACAGGCGTTGAAAGCGTCAGGGGCCGATGCGCTTACGCTGGCAGATAATTCACTTGCAGTTACTCGCATGAGTAACATGGCGCTTGGACATCTGGTGAGCCTCGAAACGGGCTTGCGCCCGTTAATTCATATTGCCTGCCGTGACCGCAACCTGATTGGTACCCAGTCCCATATGATGGGCTTTGATGCGCTGGGCATTGATCATGTATTGGCCGTTACGGGAGATCCGGCGCGGTTCGGTGATTTGCCGGGTGCCAGCTCGGTGTATGATATGACTTCTTTTGAAATTATACGTATGATCAAACAGTTGAATGACGGTATCGCTTTTTCTGGCAAGCCACTCAAGCAAAAAGCTAATTTTGTGGTGGGTGCCGCCTTTAATCCCAATGTCAAGCATTTGGGTAAAGCTGTGCAGCGGCTGGAGAAGAAAATTGCTTCCGGTGCGGATTACATTATGACCCAGCCCGTTTACGACCGCGAACTGATTATATCCATGGCGGAACAGACTCGTCATTTGGAGGTGCCGATTTTTATCGGTATTATGCCGCTGGCCAGCGGGCGCAATGCGGAGTATTTGCACAACGAGGTACCCGGCATTCAGTTGTCCGACGAGGTCCGTGCGCGTATGTCTGGTCTGGAGGGTGCAGAAGGCCGCGCAATGGGCGTAACCATTGCCAAGGAGCTGCTTGATACGGCGCTGGAGCATTTTAACGGTATCTATTTAATGACTCCATTTATGTTCTATGAAATGACGGCGGAGCTGACTTCTTATGTATGGCAAAAATCCGGCCGTGTGCAGGCCCCCTTGTTTCGACTATAATAATCAATTACAATAGTATAATGGATGTGATGCCGATGTCATTGAGTATGACCGGATACGGTCAAGCCATCCTTCATTATGAAGGCTATAAAGTGCGCTTGGAGCTGAAATCGGTGAATCACCGCTATTGCGAAGTGATGATGAGGATTCCACGCGAATGGACTCGTTATGAAGATGGCTTGAGAAGAACGGTTCAACAGCAGATCAAGCGCGGCCGTGTCGACGTCTTCATTCACAGGGAACGTGATGAAGGACAGATACCCGCCGCACGGTTGAATGACACCGTAGTGCAGGCTTACTTGCATGCAGCGGAGCAGCTGGCGGATCGGTACGGTGTGAAGGGAACGTTGGGTATAAGCGATATTCTTGCGTTGCCTGACGTTCTGGGTGAGCCCGGTGAGGCTTGCGATGGAGAGGAAGAGGGCTGGGAAGAGCAGCTTCAGCAAGCTTTGAATGAAGCATTGCAAGGACTGCTGGACATGAGAAGGCGAGAAGGCGGGCATTTGGCGCAGGATGTGGAATCCCGCATTTCGCGTCTGGAATCCCTGCATCATGAAATGACGGTGCTGGCTCCTCACGTTGTGAGCGACTACCGTAATAGGCTAAAACACAGACTTACTGAGCTTCAGGACGGTTCATTTACGCTTGATGAGCATAAATTCGGAATGGAGATTGCTTTATTCGCGGATCGCAGCAGTATTGATGAGGAGCTTACCCGGCTTCAAAGTCACTTTGGGCAATGCAGGGGATTGCTGCTGTCGGACGAGCCAGCCGGCCGCAAATTAGATTTTTTAATCCAGGAAATGAACAGGGAAGTCAACACGATCGGCTCCAAGGCCAACCATCTTGCGCTAGTTAATTTAGTCGTGGAGATGAAGGCGGAGCTGGAAAAAATTCGTGAGCAGGCTGCAAACATCGAGTAGCTACCTGGTAGCGGCACGGCTGCAATAGTCACATGTATAGGGGGAAAGACCTGAATATGGCAATCAAATTGATCAATATTGGCTTCGGCAATATCGTGTCGGCCAACCGAATTATCTCCATCGTCAGTCCGGAGTCTGCTCCGATCAAGCGGATTATACAAGAAGCTAGGGACCGTCATATGTTGATTGACGCTACCTATGGCCGCCGGACACGGGCTGTTATTATAACGGACAGTGATCATGTGATCTTGTCTGCGGTGCAGCCGGAAACGGTCGCTCATCGACTATCCACTAAAGATGATGACAATGACGAATAAAAATGGAGTGTACTATGGCTAAGGGATTATTATTTGTATTATCCGGACCTTCGGGTGTCGGCAAAGGAACGGTAGGCAACGCACTGCGTGAAAAACTGCCGGAATTGACATACTCCGTTTCCGCGACAACCCGCTCGCCTCGCATGGGTGAACAGGACGGAGTTAACTACTTTTTTAAGTCGCGTGAACAGTTTTTGGGCATGATTGAACGGGATGAGCTGCTGGAGCATGCAGAGTACGTCGGTAACTATTACGGCACTCCGCGTGATTTTGTAGATCAGACGCTTGCGCAGGGAAAAGATATTTTTCTGGAGATTGAGGTTCAGGGAGCGCTTAAAGTGAAGGAGAAATTTCCTGATGGCATTTTCATTTTCTTGCTTCCGCCTTCGCTGGATGAATTGAAGGACCGGATTCGGGGACGGGGTACAGAAACTCAGGCAACCATTGATCACCGCATGTCGGTAGCTGTGGATGAAATGAATCTGTTGCGTCACTATGATTATGCGGTTGTCAATGATGAGATTGATTTCGCATGTAAACGAATAGAATCCATTATTATCGCCGAACATTGTAAGGTCCATCCATAAACGAGGACTTTACATATGCCAAGCGTATTTAAAGAGAAAATTACTATACAAGCTGAACTCGGAAATGTACACTGGAGTTCAGCTTGTATAGTCCCAAAACTACATGAAGAGGTGTCTATTCGTGCTGTATCCTTCTATTGATGAAATGATGAAAAAGGCAGATAGTAAGTATTCGTTGGTTGTAGCGGCTTCACGCCGTGCCAGACAGTTGCGCGAGGGTGAAAAGACGACTCTCAAGAATCCTAAATCCCACAAGCAAGTTGGAGTGGCATTGGAAGAGATTTACGCGGATCATCTGCGTCTTGAAAGCGGCGAAGACGAATAAGAATTATAGACAATTATTATAACCGGGCGCAATGCCAATTCCTTTGACAACCGCAAGGTTGTTATTTTTTTCGGTCAGGGGGAGTTAACGATGTTGAAGGGGAAAGTCATTATTCTTGGTATTACCGGCGGTATTGCCGCTTATAAAGGGGCTGCGCTGTGTAGTAAGCTAACGCAAAAGGGAGCCGAGGTTCATGTGATTATGACGGCATCCGCGAAGGAGTTTATTACTGAGCTTACGCTTCAGTCGCTCTCTCGTAATCCGGTATACAGTGACACGTTTGATGAAAGAGAACCGTCCGTCGTATCCCATATTCATTTGGCGGACAAAGCGGATCTGGTGTTGGTTGCTCCTGCAACCGCGAATATCATCGGTAAAATGGCGCATGGGCTTGCCGATGATATGCTGTCCACAACGCTACTGGCTACGACAGCACCTATTATGGTAGCACCTGCTATGAACGTGCATATGTACACTCATCCCGCAGTAATGCAAAACATGGAGACGCTCGTATCCCGCGGTGTCATGATGATTGAGCCGGGTGAAGGATTGCTGGCTTGTGGTTATGTTGGCAAAGGGCGGCTGGAAGAGCCTGAAACCATCGTACAAACGGTAGAACGATATTTTGAACAGCAAGAGCAGGAAAGTAAGGGCGTCACCAACAAGCCGGAGCCACGTTGGTTTGGCGGAGAAGCTGTGGATTCGGGTGGACAATCGCAAGGCTCGCTGCTGAATGGCGATGAACGGCTGCTGTCAGGCAAAAAAGTGATTGTAACTGCTGGGGGCACGATCGAGAGGATTGATCCGGTACGTTATATAACGAATGATTCTTCCGGTAAAATGGGCTTTGCCATCGCAAAAGTGGCTCAGGAGTTGGGTGCCGATGTGCATTTGATTGCTGCAAATACAAGCGCGGAGCCTCCTGTGGGCATTTCGATTGAAAAAGTTCAGTCCGCTGACGACATGTATAGCGCTGTGCTCAGACAGTGGGAAGATAGCGATTTGGTCGTGATGGCTGCTGCGGTTGCAGACTATCGACCGCGTGAGGCGGCACAGACCAAGATCAAAAAGAAAGATAGTACATTTACGCTGGAGTTAGTGAAGAATGTCGATATTCTGGAATCACTCGGACGGAGCAAGAAACATCAATTTTTAATCGGCTTTGCTGCGGAAACCGGGAATCTGGAGACGTATGCCATGGATAAGCTGGAACGGAAAAATTGTGACCTTCTCGCAGCTAACGATGTAACTGCTGATGGGGCAGGCTTTGGCGTCGATACGAATGCTGTACAAATTTACGACCGCGGCGGGATGGTAGAACGTATTCCTGTGCAGTCGAAGGAAGAAGTAGCGCGTAAGCTGCTTACGATAGCGGCTGGACGTATGGGCGGGGTGTTGCATTAATGGAAATGGGCAATTTAGTTGCCAAGGTTATTGTAGATGTGCCCGCCAAGGATACGGATCGTACTTTCGATTATCTGATCCCGGAGTCGATGCGGCCATGGATTGAGCCGGGTAGCCGGGTTGCAGTGCCGTTCGGCAAACGGACAGTGCAGGCTTTTGTCATCTCGGTAGTACCTGCTGAGGAGCCGCCGAAATATCGGATGAGGGCGATACAGGAGCTGCTGGATTTGGTACCGCCCTTGTCTCCGGATCTGGTAGAACTGGGGAAATGGATGAGCGAACGCTATGCCTGCAATCAGATTATGGCGCTGCAAGTGATGATTCCTACAGCGTTAAAGGGCAAGGCCGAACGTTATATTTCTATCGCTGAGCAGCATGAGTTCACAGATCATTCTCCTGCTGCTGACGTTATGAATTATGGTTCAGAAGCGGATACACATCGAACCATGCGGCCGGATATGGGGGGAGAACCCGAATGGGCTCTCCTTACCGATGATGGCATGAGCGACCCGGCTGAACGCCAGATTGTCAGCTTTATTCAGGAGAAGGAGCAAGTCCCGCTTCAGCAGCTAAGCCGCCGTTTCCCCGAAGAAGCGGAGGTTATTAAATCGCTGTTGCGCAGGGGTGTGCTTCAGGAGAGTCAGGTTATTAAAGACAAGCTTGGCAAAAAGACCATGAAAGCCGTGGATTTGGCTATCAGCATAGAAGAGGCATCAGCGGCGCTGGAACAGTTTTCGGCCAAAGCGCAGCGTCAGCGGGAGGTACTTGCTTTTTTGCTGGAACGTAGCGAGTTTCTGCCTCTGCCGCTGAAGGAAGTCATGACCTCGCTTAGTGTATCAGCCGCAACGGTCAAGGCGCTGGAGGATAAGGGCTATGTGGTGCTTGAGGATGTAGAGGTGTTCCGCGATCCTTATCGGGGTAGAAACTTCAAACCTACGCAGCCATTGCCGCTCACCGAAGAGCAGCAATACGTGTATGAACGGATCATTCGGCAGTTGGATACGCGTGAGCAAGGAGCTTATTTGCTCCATGGAGTTACGGGCAGTGGTAAGACGGAAATTTATTTACAGACGATTCAGCGCTGTATCGAGCAGAATCGTCAGGCGATTGTACTGGTTCCGGAAATATCGTTAACACCACAAATGGTAGAGCGCTTTAAAGGTCGCTTTGGCGATCAGGTGGCGGTGATGCACAGCAGACTGTCCGGGGGCGAACGTTACGACGAGTGGCGCAAAATACGCGAGGGTCGTGTGAAGGTGGCGATTGGTGCTCGCTCGGCTGTATTTGCGCCTTTTCGTGAACTGGGTCTTATTATTATGGATGAGGAACATGAAACCTCCTATAAGCAGGAAGAGACACCCAAATACCACGCGCGTGACGTGGCCGTACGCAGAGCCCATCAGCATGGGGCTGTGGTTATTCTTGGCTCGGCTACGCCGTCGCTGGAAAGCTATTATGCAGCCCGCTCGCAAAGCAATGACGAGTTTGCGCCGCTGTTGCTTGAGATGCCTACTCGCGCACTAGGGAACTCATTACCCGAGGTGCATATCATGGATATGCGCGAGGAACTGCGCGCTGGCAACCGTTCCATGTTCAGTCGCGCATTGCATAACGGAATCGCAGAGCGGCTGGAGCGTAAGGAACAGACCGTATTGCTGCTGAATCGGCGCGGACATTCCACGTTCGTCATGTGCCGTAGCTGCGGCTATGTGGCGGGTTGCCCGCATTGCGATATTTCGCTCACATATCATCAGCGTTCGAATAATTTACGTTGCCATTACTGCGGTTATTCCGAGCCCGTGCCTCAGGTCTGCCCGGAATGCGGTAGTGAGCATATTCGCTACTTTGGCACAGGTACTCAGCGAGTGGAAGAGGAACTGGCAAAGCTGTTTCCCGGTATACGTGTCGTGCGGATGGACGTCGATACAACGACGGAGAAAAATGCCCATGAAAAGCTGCTCAAGCAATTTCGTGATAAAAAAGCGGATGTACTGCTCGGCACCCAAATGGTTGCTAAAGGACTGGATTTTCCCGATGTGACGCTGGTAGGTGTCATTACTGCGGATTCGGCGCTTAATTTACCGGATTTTCGGGCTGCGGAAAAGACATTTCAGTTATTAACACAAGTAGCCGGACGCGCCGGGAGGCATCAATTGCCTGGGGAAGTGTTCGTTCAAACCTATACGCCGGAGCATTATTCGGTTATTCACGCGAGTCGGCACGACTACAGTTCTTTTGTCAGGGAAGAGTTAAAACACCGCCGTAATCTGCATTATCCACCGTATTGCCGTCTCATTTTGGTGACTTTTTCTCATGAACAGCTCCCGGTACTGGTTCGATTGGCTGAGAACTATTCAGCCACTCTACAGGGGAGGGCAAGACAAAGGGGCTGGTTGGGCAATATGGATCGGCTTACATCCGATGTGCTTGACATTCTGGGGCCTGTAGCTTCACCGATTTCGAGAATCAAGAATAGATACCGATTTCAATGTATGATAAAATGGCGTGGAAATATAGATGCGATTGGTCTGGCTCAGCAGGTGGCTGATGAAATGGCGGAATCCGCACAGGCCCAAAAGCTGCTGATCAGTCTGGATGTCGATCCGCAAATGCTTATGTAGCGTATGCGCAAAAGTTTTCGACACAGTTAATGCGGACAAGCCGTCCGTACATAGGATAATGTAGCAGTCGCGCTTGTTGTGAATACGACGAAGCTTAAATGAAGGATAAAGAGGAAGGTGTTCTATTGTCATGTCAATTAGAATTATAGTGTTGGAACCGGATGATGTGTTGCACAAAGTAGCAAAGGAAGTTACTAAAATTACACCTAACGTGCAAAAGCTACTCGACGATATGGCAGATACCATGTATGAAGCGGAGGGAGTGGGTCTTGCTGCTCCGCAGGTAGGTATTTTGAAGCGACTAATCGTTGTGGATGCTGGAGATGAGCACGGTTTAATTAAAATGATTAATCCTGAAATTGTGTCCGAAGAAGGTGAGCAATTTGGTGCGGAGGGCTGTTTGAGCATTCCTGGCTTAAATGGTGATGTACGTCGTGCCGAGAAGGTTACTGTCAAAGGGCTGGACCGCGATGGTAAGGCGATTACAGTGACAGCGACCGGATTGCTTTCCCGTGCTTTTCAACATGAAATTGACCATTTGAACGGAGTTTTGTTCACGGATATTGCGGAAAAAGTATATGAGGTTGCTCCGGAACAGCCAGGACCGAACCATCAGACAGGAGAGTGAGGTTCGATGAGTCAAGACATTCGTATCGTCTTTATGGGCACGCCGGATTTCGCTGTGCCTTCGTTGAACATGCTGCTGGACAATGGCTACAACGTAGTCGGTGTCATTACGCAGCCGAATAAGCCGCAGGGACGAAAAAAAATATTGACGCCTACGCCAGTCAAGGAAGCAGCGGAAAAGCGCGGGTTGCCCGTGCTTCAACCGATCCGCTTACGCCAGCCGGAAGCGGTGGCTCAGGTGGCGGAGCTGCGTCCGGATCTGATCGTAACAGCGGCTTATGGGCAGATTTTGCCTAAATCCGTATTGGACTTGCCCCGTTTCGGTTGCCTGAATGTGCATGGTTCGCTGCTTCCCCGTTATCGGGGAGGGGCGCCAATTCAGCGTGCCATTATTAACGGCGAAACCGTTACGGGTGTGACACTGATGTATATGGCGGAAGGACTGGATACCGGCGATATGATATCGCGGGTTGAGGTTGCTATTGAACCGGAGGATACATCCGGTACGATTTTTGAGAAGCTGAGCATAGCTGGATCGAAGCTTTTACAGGATGAGCTGCCCAAGCTGCTGGCAGGGAAATCGGGTCGTACACCGCAAAACGATGATGAGGCAACTTATGCCCCGAACCTGAACCGCGACGATGAGTGTATTCCTTGGAATGATAGTGCGCAGCAAATATACAACCGGATTCGCGGGCTGGTCCCGTTTTCCGGTGCATTTACGCTGTGGGAAGAAAATGTTTTTAAAATATGGGCGGCTGAGCATCCTTCCATCCATAGTGATGCAGATGGTGCAAATGCTCCGGCATCCGGGACAGTTCTGCAATTGACTGCCCGTGGCATTGAAGTACAGACGGGCAATGGTACCATATGGCTGACACAGGTGCAGCCGGCAGGCAAGAAGGTTATGGAAGCCGGGAACTTTGCGCGTGGCGGCCAGATGAAGCCGGGCACGGTGCTCGGGTGAGCGGCGGTCACTCCCGTCAGGGAGGCCAAGGCAGGGAGGCTGGTGCCAGAGCAGGCAAGACTCGTAACCAGACGGCTAGGGAAGTTGCACTGGACGTACTGACAGGGGTTGAGCAGGAGGGTGCATACAGTAACCTTGAGCTGAACCGCCGACTTCAACAGGCAGGTTTGTCCGCGAGTGACGCTGGCTTGGCGACGGAACTTGTATACGGTACAGTTGCACGCCAGAATACGCTGGATTATTTTTTGAACAAGTTTGTTCAGAAAGGAACGGCCAAGCTTCAGGCTTGGGTACGTTCGTTGCTGCGAATGAGTGTGTACCAGATCGTATATCTGGATCGTATCCCGGATCATGCAGTCGTTAGTGAAGCAGTTACCATTGCCAAGCGGCGTGGACACCAAGGGATTTCGGGTATGGTCAACGGCGTGCTGCGCAGCATGCTGCGTGAGCCGGACAAGCTTCGTATTCCTGACGGGCTGTCAGCCGAGGAACGGATTGCATTGGAGCATTCCCATCCACAGTGGCTGGTTAAGCGCTGGATCAAGCAATACGGTGTGGATATTGCGGAAGCCATCTGCCGTGCTAATAATGAGCCACCTGCGGTCAGCGTGCGGGTGAACACGACTATGACCAGTCGTGATCAACTCTTGAACGAGATGCTTGCGAAAGGAGTGGATGCTGTTCCATCGGCGGTTAGCCCTTACGGAATTGTCGTTCGCAGCGGCGGAAATATGGCGCTCACTTCCTGGTATACAGACGGCTTGCTGTCCGTGCAGGACGAAAGCTCCATGCTCGTCGCCGAGGCGGTTGCGCCTGAGCCGGATATGCTGGTACTGGATTGCTGCGCTGCTCCGGGCGGCAAAACAGCTCATATGGCTGAGTTAATGAAGGATCAGGGCCGGATTATCGCCAACGATCTGCATGCTCACAAACATCGGCTAATCCAGGAACAGGCAGATCGGCTAGGGCTGGATGCCGTGGAAACGGTCACCGGGGACGCACTTGAGTTGAAAAATCGTTATGCTCCGGCATCATTTGACCGCGTCTTGCTGGACGCGCCATGCTCCGGTTTTGGAGTGATCCGCCGCAAGCCTGACTTGCGCTGGAGTAAAACTCTCCAGGATGTTCGTGACATCACGCAGCTCCAGCATGAGCTACTGGACAGCGTAGCTGAGCTTTTGAAGCCGGGCGGTATTCTGGTGTACAGTACATGCACAATTGAACCGGATGAAAATGAGGGACAAATCACTCGCTTTTTAAGTGAACATCCCGAGTATGAGCTGGCAGAAGGACATTCCTTCCCAGACGTAGCTGACGGCATGGACCATGCCCAGCCAGGCTCGGTACAGCTGTTGCCGCAGCATTTTCACAGCGACGGATTTTATATCGCGCGTCTGCGTCGGGTGAAGTAGTTCGTAAGAATCCCGCAGGCAGCCAACCACCAACATTTCCACATTCCGCCGGATATCATCCGGCGGTTTTTGCATTGGGACGAAAAATTTTTACCCTCTCAGGGATTTGTGCTAAAATAGGAAGAATGAAAAACACTGTCTGTGAGAATTAAACAGAACTTAATGAAGAAGGAACGGGTGCAAACATTGATGAAACCTTTTATATATGATTTAACTCTGGAGGAGTTGCAGGACTGGGCCAAGCGCAATGGCGAGCCTGCTTTTCGCGGAGGACAAATTTTTGATTGGCTGTATGTGAAGCGGGTCAATGATTTCAGTGAGATGACGAATTTGTCCAAGTCGCTGAGAGAGAAGCTTGAGGACCAGTTCAGCTTTGTGACGCTTCATGAAATTACAAAGCTGGAGTCGAAGGACGGTACGGTAAAGTTTCTGTTTGGTCTGCATGATGATCATGCTATCGAGACAGTTATTATGAGACACAATTACGGAAACAGTATTTGTGTAACGACTCAAGTGGGCTGCCGAATCGGTTGTACATTCTGCGCTTCGACGCTTGGGGGACTCAAACGTAACCTGACCGCCGGTGAAATTACCGCGCAGGTCGTTCAGGCACAGAAAATTTTGGATAAGACGAATGAGCGTGTGAGCAGCATCGTGATTATGGGCTCGGGTGAACCTTTTGAAAATTATGAAGCGACCATGACATTTTTACGTACGATGATTCATGAAAAGGGCCTGAATATTGGTCAGCGTCACATCACGGTATCGACCAGTGGCATCGTGCCGAATATTTACAAATTCGCGGACGAGGATACCCAGATTAATCTGGCAATATCCATTCATGCGCCTAATGATGCGCTTCGTTCGAAGCTGATGCCTGTAAACCGGCGTTATCCTTTTCAGGATGTTATGGAATCGCTTCGTTACTATCTTGCTAAAACAGGCCGGAGAATTTCGTTTGAATATGCCTTGATTGGCGGAGTGAATGATCAGGCGGAACATGCCGAAGAACTGGCGGACGTGCTGAAGGACATGCTGTGCCACGTCAACCTGATTCCGGTTAACCATGTGCCTGAGCGCAAGTATGTGCGCACATCGCGCAGCGATATTTTCAATTTCCAGCGCATTCTTGCCGAGAAAGGCGTCAATGTGACGATCCGGCGCGAACAGGGTCATGATATCGCCGCTGCGTGCGGCCAGTTGCGTGCAAAGCATATGGAGTTGGGGTGAGACCATTTGATCAAAACAGTTCATGTCAGCCACGTCGGACGTGTACGTTCGGTGAATGAGGATTCTGCCTGGATCAGGCACTTGGAGCAGGGATATATTCTGGGAATTGTTGCCGATGGCATGGGCGGGCATTTGGCCGGTGATACGGCCAGCCGCCTCGCGGTAGAAACACTTGCCGCTGATTTGGCGACGCTGGAAAGCGGATTATCCGCGCACTCTTTGACAGCGGCGCTTAGCGACGCTATTTTGCATGCTAATGAAGTCATCTTCCAAACGGCTGCCCATGATGACAAGTATCATAATATGGGGACAACGGTTGTAGCCGTTTTGCTAAACGATGCCTCCGGGATTATCGGACATATCGGGGACAGCCGTGCCTATGTGGTTTCTAACGGAGTGGTACGTCAAATTACGGAAGATCACACACTGGTCAATGAGTTATTCAAAAACGGTCAGATCAGCAAGGAAGAGCGGGAGAACCATCCCCGTCGCAATGTGTTAACACGGGCGCTGGGCACTGATTCCGAGGTGCAAGTGGATATTGACTCCATTTCTCTGGAAAAAGGCGATGTGCTGTTACTGTGCAGCGACGGGCTGAGTAATCTGGTGACGGAGGAGCAAATTAGTAAAGTAGTAGGTGCCGCCGAGAATCCTTTGGAGGAACGAGCGGATCGTCTGCTGCATCTGGCGCTGCTTGCCGGAGGCGACGACAACATCACAGTAGCTTTGTTTGAATTGCCCGATGACACAGTTTCATTGAGTGAAAAGGGGTGTGACGCATGATCGGGCACCTGCTTGGGGGAAGATACGAAATTATTGAGCGCATCGGCGGCGGCGGTATGGCGCTGGTATACAAGGCTCAAGACATTTTGCTGAATCGTAATGTGGCGGTCAAGGTGCTGCGTCAGCAATTTGTCCATGATGATGAATTTATTCGCCGGTTTCGGCGTGAGGCACAGTCTGCAGCCTCGCTTTCCCATCCGAATGTGGTCAGTATTTATGATGTTGGCCAAGAGGATGAAATCCATTATATTGTAATGGAGTGCGTGGAAGGAAAAAATCTGAACGAAATTATTAAGGAACGTGCCCCGCTGCAAGTGGATGAAGCGGTACGGATTGCTTCTCAAATTTGTGATGCACTGGAGCACGCTCACCAAAATCAGATTATTCACCGGGACATTAAACCGCATAATATATTGATCGGGCGCAATGGACGGGTCAAGGTAACCGATTTTGGGATTGCCAGAGCTGTCACGTCAACGACGATTACCCAGACAGGCTCTGTGGTGGGCTCTGTCCATTACTTTTCACCCGAGCATGCGAAGGGAGTCGTCACCGGCGAGAAATCGGACTTATATTCTCTAGGGATTGTCTTATACCAAATGCTGACGGCGCAGCTTCCTTTTCTGGGAGAAAGTCCGATCAGTGTAGCGCTCAAGCATCTGCAAGAGGAATTTGAGGAACCGCGCAAAATTAATCCACTGATTCCGCAAAGTGTGGAAAACGTCATTTTAAAATCCATGCGCAAAAATCCGGAGGAACGTTATCAATCTGCGGATGAAATGCTAAAAGACTTGGAGACATGCCTGTTGCCGGGACGCCGTAATGAATCCAAACTGGAATTTACACATTTGGATGACGAGGATCAAACGCGGGTTATTCCGGCTATTAAGCCTCAGCAAATGGGAATGTCCTCCAGTGGAGACGACGAGCCTGCCCAATCCGGCGATTCTGAACAGCTTCAGAGCAAGCAAACGGCTAAAAAAAGTAAAAAGAAGCCGATCTTGTGGATAACGCTGGTGCTCGTGTTGCTTCTTTGCATGGGTGGCGTAGTGTACTATGTGCAAAATTTGCTCGTCGTCCCTGACGTTGTAGTGCCGAATGTGGTGACCAAGACTGAGGATCAGGCCAAATTGCTGATCAGTCAGTCCGGGTTGGTCATTAAGGACCCAATTAAGCATGAATATAAGGACGGGGTTGCACCCGGAGTTGTTTTCTATCAGAGCTATCCAGAGAAATCTGTGGTTAAGAAGGGAACGGAAATTGAACTGAAAGTCGGGATCGCCAAGCCGCTGACTCCGATGCCGGATGTCAAAGGACAGAGCTATGATGCTGCTGTTAAGCTGCTGACCTCCCAGCAAATTAAGGAGACACAGATTCAGCAGAATGAGCAGTTCAGTGATCAGGCGGTGGGAACCGTCCTAAGTCAGACACCGGCGGCAAATGAGCCATTTGATAAGGATACGGTACAGGTGGTGCTGACGGTCAGTAAGGGCGCTGCTACGGTGAAAATGCCAAATTTGGTCGGGCATACGCAGAAGGAAGCAGAAAATGAGGTTAAAAAGGTGGGGCTGAAGGTTGGCTCGGTCAAAGAGGAATTCAGCTATGAGCAGGAAAAAGGCAAAGTAACCAAGCAATGGCCGTCAGAGGCCGGCAGTGACTTGCCTCCAAATACAGAAATTACGTTTTATGTCAGCACCGGTTATCCGCCAGAAGCGATTACTCTGCCATTTAATGTGCCAGTTGCGCCGAAGGAAGAGGGTAAAAACAGCAAGATTCGTATTACTTATACGGATGCACGCGGAGAAAACCAGGAATGGGGAAGCCGTACAATCAACACGACACAAGTGTTCACTATTAATCTGTTGCTGGCTCCGAACAAGGACAGTGTTGTCTCTGTATACAGAGATGGACAGTTTGTTGATACGTATCCCGTTTCTTATATTGACGCGAAGAATGGCACGGTGACGATGCCTCAAATCGCTCCGCCTGCTGGAACTACGCCGACAGATACGCCAGATGGTACTTCTTCACATAATGGCAATGGAAGTGGCGAACAAGGGAATAGCGGGGATATTTCAAATGATGGTAATACCGGGGGCGACTCAAGCAATCAGGATGGCACCAATAGTAATGGTGAACCGTCCGCTCTTGCCCCCCAAACGGGTTCTACAAGCGTAACAAGTGGTGAGTTTGCTGTTAAACACACAAACCATCCAGGTAAGGGAAAGGACCTCCACAAAAAAAAGGGTGAAGTCATTGAGGCTGTAAAGCATCAATAATCATGCCGGAGGTCAGTGCAATACCCGTTATTCGTTTTCATTATTCCTAAACACTTAAAGGAGGACGGCTTACACATGCCTGAAGGTCTGATCGTCAAGGCGCTCAGCGGATATTATTATGTCTCCAGTCTGGATCAGAATGGGCGGCCGGTATCCGGCGAAGCTACGGTGCAATGCAGAGCACGCGGAATTTTTAAGAAAAAAGAGATTACGCCGCTTGTCGGCGACCGGGTCGTTTATGAACTGACTGAAAACGGGGAAGGTATGGTTAATGAGATTCGGAAGCGCACGACGGAGCTCATTCGCCCGCCAGTGGCTAACACTACGCTTGCTGTACTGTTGTTTTCCCTACGTGAGCCGGATTTAAATCTGCCGTTGCTGGACAAATTTTTGGTGCACATTGAGCACGCCGGGCTGGATACGATTATCTGTCTGACAAAGCGCGATTTGTATGAGGGCAGCCCTTCGGAGGATGAGACGGTTTTGGCTGTTCAGAAAATATACCGGAAGATTGGTTATGAGGTGCTGGTGACCAGTGCCCGTACCGGGGAAGGTACGGCTGAGCTTAAGAAGCTGTTGGCTGGTCAAATCAGCGTGTTTTCCGGGCAGTCAGGTGTTGGGAAGTCTTCCATGCTTAATGCGCTGGAACCAGGCTTAACGCTGGAGACGAGCGCCATTAGCAATAAGCTGGGGCGGGGACGGCATACGACTCGTCATGTGGAATTAATTCCACTCGACAATGGCGGTTTTGTAGCAGATACACCGGGTTTCAGCCAACTGGATTTCCTGGAGCTGGGTGTGGATGAGTTATCTCCATGTTTCCGTGAATTCCAGTCGTATGCAGAAGGATGCAAGTTCCGGGGCTGTACCCATATTCACGAACCTGGCTGTAAAGTGAGAGAGGCCTTGGCAGAAGGACATATTTCGCAGGGCCGATATGATAACTATTTGCAGTTTTATCAGGAGTTAAAAGAAAAAAAGCGGAGGTACTGAGCATATGTTAAAAATAGCACCGTCGATTTTATCCGCTGATTTTGCCCGTTTGGGCAGTGAAGTTGCGGAAGCTGAAGCAGGGGGAGCAGACTGGATTCATGTGGATGTTATGGATGGTCATTTTGTATCCAACATTACATTAGGGCCTCCTATCGTTCAGGCTATTCGTCCGCATACGAGTCTTCCTCTGGATGTTCATCTGATGATTGAGCATCCTGAACGTTACATTGGCGATTTTGTGAAGGCGGGAGCTAATATCGTCACCGTTCATGCCGAGGCTTGTGTTCATCTGCACGGGGTCATCCATTTGATCAAGCAGCAAGGTGCTCTTGCGGGTGTGGCCCTCAATCCGGGCACTTCTCCATATGTGATCAAGGAAGTGCTGCCCAATGTAGACATGATTCTGGTTATGACAGTTAACCCTGGATTTGGGGGTCAGTCTTTTATTCCGGAGACGTTGGATAAAATCAGACAGATTCGCACATGGTTGAATGAAATCGGCCGTCCGGATGTACATATTGAGGTAGACGGAGGCATTGCAGAGGAGACGGCACCAGCCGTATTTGAAGCAGGGGCTGATGTTCTGGTGGCTGGTAGTGCGGTATTCGGCAGAGCGGACCGTGGAGCGGCTATTGCGGCTATTCGGGACAGTGCAGCTCATTCGTCCAAGTGAAGCTGACCGAAGCGCTGTGGATGACGGTAGCGAGTATGGTGACAGGTGTGATCCTAAGTTGCTTCTCGCTGGTGAAATCTCCTTGGAACGCTCTTCTTTCACTCGTTGCCGTTCTGATTGTGCTGTTTTATTTTCGTAAAAATGAACGGCGCGGTTTGCGTATCGGCTTTGTAATAAGCAGCGTGCTTTATTATATCCTATTTATTTTCATACTCTCAGCATATCTGTATGCTCGTGGACTTGTCTAATGGTATAGCATGGGATAGATGTGCATAAATATGGTTACATGAGCGGGATTCTCATGTAGCCTTTTTTTGTATGGCAACAACCCTTGACAGGTTGCATAAACTACAGAGAACGGATGCACGAGGATGATGGGGAGGGTGAAGCATGAAGTTTTATACAATCAAGCTACCAAGATTTCTGGGTGGATTCGTCAAAGCCATTCTGAATACATTCCAGAAAAGCTGAATTGCACGTAGCGTACACACAGGATGCAAAATGAAGAGCAAGGTACACAGGGCATGCTTCCCGGGCACAGCGACAGACAGGTTGCTCGACAGCAAACGGCAGGAACGCGCGGGAAGATGCCTGACATTTTGACATCATGGACCCAATGGATGTAACATTTTGAATAACCAAAAAAGCACCCGTTTAAAACGAGGTGCCTTTTGTTTATAACGTTATTTTTTTGCGACTACACGCGAGTTACTTTACCGGCCTTCAATGCACGAGTGCTGACATAAACGCGTTTCGGTTTACCGTTAACGAGAATACGAACTTTCTGTACGTTGACGCCCCAAGTACGGCGATTACGGTTGTTAGCGTGAGATACGTGGTTACCGGTGCCAGGCTTTTTGCCTGTTACAGAACATTTACGAGACATGATTCCACCTCCTATTCTGAAAATAACCAAGTTCCGTATGGAACGGGTCGCTCTTCAGGCCGACTGGGTCAGTCGGACTTTGTAAGTCACTAACCTGAACAAAACAATACTTATATATAATATCATAGTCAAAAAAGCTCCGTCAACCGATTCAAAAACTTTATTTATTTCTCTTACGCATTATAGTACAATATGGGATAGCTATTGCTGTGAATATTCTTGTAATAGTTGGAATGTGAATTCTTATTCCAGTCATGCCGGACAGATCAGAGGCGGAACCATATTTATCATTCCAGCCGATGTTTCAGTGTCGGGTGGTTGACTGGTTTTTCATATATAGACCTGTGGAAGGCCGACCAAGCCGTGGGTACGATAAGCTTACGAAAGTGTGACATTCGTATTCGTCGTCTGGCTTTAGTATAATTCAATTGAACCTGTCCGCACAGATGAACATGACGATGCGGAAGGTTGATGGCAAAACAAGTGTATTAAGCTAGGAAGGGGAATTCTCTTGAGTAATCGTTCTTTGAATGGAACAGATTTTACCGCAATGGTTTTAGCCGGGGCGGAACAATTACAGCAGCATGCGGAACACGTCAATTCACTTAATGTATTTCCGGTGCCGGACGGTGACACAGGAACTAACATGAATTTGACGATGAGCGCGGGCGTAACAGAATTAAAGAGGGGGGATTCTTCCTCCATCGGTGTCATGTCCGGCATATTATCCAAAGGTTTGCTGATGGGAGCCCGCGGCAATTCAGGGGTTATCCTGTCTCAGTTGTTCCGTGGCTTCAGCCGTTACGCTGCCCCATACGAGGAATTGAATACCCTTCAGTTCGCATCGGCATTGCAGAGCGGGGTGGATGCGGCCTACAAGGCGGTGGTTAAGCCGGTGGAGGGTACAATTCTTACCGTGGCGAAGGAAGCGGCCAAGCATGCTGTGTTTTTCTCACGCCGGACAAATGACATTACTGAACTGATGGAAGAAGTGCTTGCCAAAGCGAAGGAAACGCTTGCCATGACGCAGGACATGCTTCCAGTACTGAAGCAAGTAGGGGTTGTGGACTCGGGTGGACAAGGACTTGTGTATATTTATGAAGGGTTCATGCAGCATCTTGGAAGCGGTTTGGTGACAGCTCCAATTGTAAAAGGGGAGAATGTACGCACTGCTTATGCTCCTCATGTATCCGAGAGACCGACGGCGCAAGCGATTGCTCCTTCACCGGATGCACCGATTTCGGCGCAGGCGAAGCTTGAAACGGAGAATATTGAATTTTTATATGATATGGAATTTTTTATTAATCGGCAATTGGGAGAAGCCCAAGGTACGGACTTTGATGAGGAAGCCTTCCGGTTAGCGTTATCTGTGGATGGAGACTCTATTATTGTTATTTCTGACGATGATGTTATTAAGGTTCATGTTCATTCCAAGGCTCCGGGCGAAGTGTTGAATCTGGCGCTACGTTACGGGGAAATTACACAGATCCGTATTCTGAATATGCGCGAGCAGCATCGTGATTTGTTGTCTGCGGGTATGGATGGCGCTCCTGAGCCTAAGTGGTTTGCTGAAATACCGGCAGAGCCTGCACGTGAGGAGGAGCCTTCTGAGCCACCGGCTCATGAGCTGGCACCCTATGGTTTCATAGCAGTGGCTTCAGGCGAAGGGATTGCTGATATTTTCAGAAGCTTAGGTGTGGATGTTGTCCTTTCCGGTGGTCAGACGATGAATCCGAGTACGGAAGACTTTGTTAATGCGGCTCGGTCGATTGCGGCGCAGCACATTTTTATCCTGCCGAATAATTCCAATATTATTCTGGCGGCAGAGCAGGCCCGTGAACTGCTGGAGATGGAGCGCCTGGTGTCGGTTATTCCGAGCAAAACGATTCCTCAGGGTATTGCTGCAGCATTCGCTTTTCAGGAGGAAGAAGCCTTTGAGGCCAATCAGGACAGCATGCGGGACGCGGTCAGCCGCGTGAAATCAGGGCAGGTAACCTATGCAGTACGGGATACGACGCTTGATGACCTGCACATTACGGCCGGCCATTATATCGGTATTCAGGATTCCAAAATTGTAGCGACTGAAGAACATTTAATCGCAACGGCTCGTCTTTTGCTGATCAAAATGTTGGTGAATGGCGATGAGATTGTTACGATTCTCACAGGTTCGGATGCGAAGCAAGAAGATACAGAGCAACTCGTTGCATGGCTTGAAGAAAATTATTCGGATGCTGAAGTGGAAGTTCATGAAGGCGGTCAGCCGATTTATCCTTACCTGTTTTCGGTGGAAACTTGATGGGATGTAGAGCGTCCATAGAAGCTCACCACAAAAGGAGGTCTGACCGATGAGCAACACCATCATTGTGACCGATAGCACGGCTGATATTCCACAGGAACTGGTAGACCGTCTCGGGATAGTCATTGTGCCGCTGACGGTGATGTTCGGAAACACGACTTACCTTGACGGCATTGAGATGTCTGCCGCGCAATTTTACAGCGAACTGGCACGGGCTGATGAGCTACCTACGACGTCACAGCCTTCACCAGCCCGCTTTTTGGAGACATTTACGACGCTGTTGGAGCAACATCCCGAGAGCCAGATCGTTTCCATCCATTTGTCTTCCGGCGTGAGTGGAACGTATCAGTCCGCTCTGCTGGGTAAATCCATGCTGGAGAAGCATGAAGACAGAATAACCGTGCTAGATTCCAAATTGGCCTCGTACGGATATGGTATGCTTGTGGTCTATGCGGCAGAGCTGGCGGCTTCCGGGCATTCCCCGGCTGATATCGTTCAAGCTTTAGAGCATCGTCAGGAACGTCTTTGCTTGTATTTCCTGGTGGATACCCTGGAATACTTGCAAAAAGGCGGACGTATTGGCAAGGCAGCGGCAATGGTTGGCACCCTGCTCAATATTAAGCCGATTCTCTCGATGGACAAGGAAGGTATCATTTATTCGGCAGACAAGGCAAGAGGACATAAAAAAGCGACAGCAAGAATCATTGAATTGCTGGAGCGGGATTTAAAGGGCCAAAAAATTAATATTGCTGTAGGCCATACGGCAGATCGTTCGGCAGCAGAAGCGTTCGAGGCACAGTTGGCAGAACACTTTGAGCTGGGAGATCGAATATATACTGAACTTGGCGCTGTTATTGGGACCCATGTAGGACCAGGAACGATTGGCATTTTTGTATGGCCGGCCGGAGATGAGAGGTAATATGCTGCAATTGGATCAAATACCTTTAAAACAAATACATGGCGTGAGTGCTCTCAAAGAAGGAGAGCTTCACGCTTTTGGCATTTCTAACGTGCAGGACATGCTGGAATACTATCCGTTCCGGTATGAGGATTACCGTCTGCGTTCGCTAAGCGAAGTGAAGGACGGAGATAAAATTACGGTGCAGGCTAAAATTATGGGCATTCCGGTGCTTCAGCGTTATGGGCGCAAATCCAGATTGACTTGTAAATTGATGGCTGAGGATTGGATGTTTACAGCGACATGGTTCAATCGTCATTTTTTGAAGGAGCAGCTAACGTCAGGCCGTGAAATTGTCGTGACTGGCAAATGGGATCTGAAGCGGATGCAGATGACTGTTTCGGATTCCGAGTTTCCCGATAAAGGAGTCGCTCGTTCGGGGACGCTTCAGCCTGTGTATTCCGTAGGCGGCAAGATTACGCAGACCTGGATGCGCAAGACGATGAACCAGACACTCCAGCAGTTTGGTGAAATGATTCCCGAAATTTTACCGGAGTCGCTTGTACGTAAATACAGTATAATGCCGCGTAAGCAGGCTATTGCAGGTATACACCAGCCTCAGGACAATCGAGAGGGACAAGAGGCCCGCCGCCGGATGGTGTATGAAGAGCTGTTTTTATTTCAGTTGAAAATGCAGGCATTCCGTGCGTTGAACCGCGGCCGGGCAGATGGGGTTGTACATACGGTGGATAATGCCACGGTTCGCGAATTTGTGAGGACCTTGCCGTTTGAGCTGACGGATGCTCAGAAGAAAGTGGAGCTTGAAATACTGCATGACCTGCGTTCGCCTTATTGTATGAACCGTCTGCTTCAAGGGGATGTTGGGTCAGGTAAAACCGTTGTTGCTGCCATCGGTTTGTTTGCTACGGTGCGTTCCGGTTTTCAGGGGGCGCTAATGGTGCCAACGGAAATTTTGGCTGAACAGCATATGCGGTCGCTTCACAAGTTATTTGAACCGTTTGGGATTAGTGTGGGGTTGTTGACGGGCAGTACGACCGGGAAGAAGCGTAAGGAGCTGCTGGCTTCGCTCCAGATGGGTCTGCTGGATATTGTGGTGGGCACGCATGCCCTTATTCAGGAAGATGTGTATTTTCGCCAGCTTGGGCTTGTTGTAACGGATGAGCAGCACAGATTTGGTGTCAATCAGCGTAGTATATTGCGTCGCAAGGGCTATAATCCCGACGTTCTTACGATGACGGCAACGCCGATTCCGCGTACGCTGGCGATCACCGCTTTTGGCGATATGGATGTCTCTACGTTGTCAGAGCGGCCAAAGGGGCGTATTCCGATTTCTACGTATTGGGTAAAGCATGATCTGATGGATCGTGTGCTCGGATTTATTTCCCGTGAGGTGGATCAGGGACGGCAGGCTTATCTGATCTGCCCGTTGATTGAGGAGTCTGAGAAGCTGGATGTACAGAATGCCATCGATCTGCATATTCAAATGCAACAGGCTTTTCCACGTTACCGCGTCGGTCTGCTGCATGGGCGAATGACTCCCCCAGAAAAGGAAGAGGTTATGCGTTCTTTCTATGCGAATGAAATCCAGTTACTCATTTCAACGACAGTTGTAGAGGTGGGCGTAGACGTGCCGAATGCGACGTTAATGATCATTATGGATGCGGACCGCTTTGGCTTGTCCCAGTTGCATCAGCTACGTGGACGTGTTGGACGGGGCGCACATGCCTCATACTGTGTGCTGGTCGCTGATCCCAAGTCTGAGGTGGGCCAGGAGCGGATGAAGGTTATGACCGATACGGACGATGGTTTTGAGGTGGCTAGACGTGACTTGGATTTGAGGGGGCCGGGTGACTTTTTCGGTACCAAGCAAAGTGGGCTGCCCGAGTTTCGGTTAGCAGATATGGTAGCGGATTTTGAGGTGCTGGAAAAGGCCCGTGAGGATGCGACTGCTCTGATCGCGGACTCGTCCTTTTGGACATCTCCGCAGTATGAAGCATTGCGTGGCTATTTGCAAAAAGAGCAGATTTTCCAGGGTGATCTTATCGACTAATACACCTTGAATCATAAGGTTGTTTTTATAGTTTTAAACAGATAGGCACAATGGACAGGCTGGCCGTCATATATTTGGGAATGACCGAATGATATGGGAGGTGCGATAACATTGAGCTATCAGCAATATGGAATCAGTCCGCAACTGGTGGAGCGGATTAAGTTGAAAATGAAAAATCGTGCGCTTAAGGAGCGGGTTAAGCAGCAGATCGAAGGCGTGACCAAGGCGGACCTGCAAAACAAAGCCAAGGTACGTCAACTTGTGAAGTCCACTTCCGCTATTTTGAACGAGCGGCTGACGGCTGCACAGGAGGAACAATTGACGGCCTTCGTGCTGGCGCAAAAAATCGACCCGTCGAACACGTTTCATCTGATCAAGCTGTGGGGGATGTTTCGTTAACCGGACATAGGTTGGATGTCTCTAAACTCTCTCTGAATGCTCGATGCTCATCCAAGCTGGAAAAGGATTGCCTGATGTCAGGCGGTCCTTTTTTGCTTGTTCCTCTATTTCCCGATTGTTTTCTGTTCAGTATAGTATATTCCGTAGCCTTCGCTCGTATTTAATTCCCCGGGTAATAGAATGGGTGTTAATAGAGAGATTTTATTTGTAATGACCGCCAATTTTGACGGATCGCTCCAGAGCCTGCCCCGCGTTTGTTAACGACGATGCACGCATGATGATCGCCTGACCATATCGATCCTTTAAAGTGTCTGTTACTTTTTCCAAAGCTCGGGATCGCTCCTGATCTTCAAAAAAGTCCAACTGGTACAGCTGATCATCCATCAAGCCGCTTAAAGTGACACCCGCACGCTTCACGGGCATATGGTTCCAAAAGGTATAAAATATTTTTTTCACGGTTTCATATATCTTTTCGGTGCGGTTTGTAGGATAAGGAAGCTTCATCTGGCGGGAAAAACCAGTCGGTGCCTCGTAAGGGCTGCATATGCAATGGACGGTCACAACTGAGCCGATATATCCTTTGCGGCGGGAGTCCCGGCATACCTCTTCTGTCAACTCAAGCAGGATAGTCTCCACCTCTGCAGGCTGGACATAATCTCGGGGCAGGGTCATCATATGACCGATGGATTTTGGGGGCGTATCCAATGTTTCCGGCTTGACCGGACTGTGATCCAGACCGTTAGCAGTTCGCCATAAAACTTCTGCCTGAATATCTGACTGCTTGCCGAAATGAGACCGGAATTTGTCCTGAAGCCGGGGTAAGGGAGTACGTGCGATGTCTCCAATGGTATGCAATCCAAGCCTCTCCAAATGCCGTTCCATGCGCGAGCCAATACCGAACATACTGCGAACCGGCTGAGACCATAGCAACGCTGCAATGTCGGATGAAGGAAGGACAAAAATGCCGCTTTCGTTCTTCTTGGCCCATATATCTGTCGCCATTTTAGCGAGCATTTTATTGGAACTGATACCGATACGAATCCATACCCCTGTTTGTGACATTACTTTTTGTTGAATTTCACTTGCGATGCTCACCGGATCTCCGAACAGGGAGAGGCTTCCGGTTACGTCCAGAAACTGCTCATCAATACTGAAAACCTCAACCAAATCCGTATACTCGTTATAAATTTCTGTTATTTTTAATGAGACTTCGATATAATGCTGCATGCGCGGGCGTACAATGGTAAGGTCAGGACATTTTCTTATCGCTTCTCCCAGACGCTCTGCTGTAGATATACCGTATTTTTTAGCCAGCGGACACGCAGCCAGGATAATGCCTGAACGCAGCGAAGGGTTACCAGCAACGACTAGCGGTTTGTGTTGATATTCGGGATTGTCGGCCTTCTCAATGCTGGTATAAAAGCTTTGGCAATCTGCTAAAAATATAGTTTTTTTTCCGCGTTCGTTCAATGTTGCAATCTCCTTTCCAGATGTCTGCTGATCGTCTTTCCAAAATATTCTTGAATGTAAATTCATATAGTAGTATTATATACAGAACAAGTGTTCTTAATCCAATTGTATTTTCTGGAACGTTATTGTTTACGTAAAACCTAACATGGCGTATCATATTATCTTGAACGAAAACATGTGGAAATGAATGCATATTGAGGGGAGAAAACCATTTTTATGAACCCAAAACGTCGACCATCATCTCAAAAACGCAGCAGGTGGCGTATTTTTGGCAGAGTTTTGCTGATTAATATCAAGTGGTTCTCGCTTGCGGGCGTACTTGGGGTCTTATTTGCCGGAGGTCTTATATCCGGTTATGTGGCAGCGCTGGTTCATGATGAACCTGTACGATCACGTCAGTTGATATATGAAAAGGTAAATGAGAACGCTCTGACCAGCTTTGTATTTTTTAATGACCAGGTAACCCCGGTTGGACGAATGCGTATGGAGGAGGATCGGCAGCTCGTGGATCAGAAGGATGTTCCCCAATCCATTGTAGATGCTCTCATTTCAACGGAAGACAGCCAATTTTATGAGCATCAGGGGGTTGATCTAAAAGGGACGGCTCGCGCCGTCAAACAAAAGCTTCTGAACGAAAATCGCCAAACAGGCGGAAGTACACTGACACAGCAGGTAGCCCGGCGAGTTTTCCTCAGTCTGGATAAGACGGACAGCCGTAAGGTAAAGGAAATGCTGCTGGCACTGCGTATGGAACGCTTTATGGGCAAGGACAAAATATTAACGGCATACCTAAACAAAATGCCGTTTGGCAATGGCTCCGCAGGCTACAATTTGTACGGGATCAAGTCGGCTTCGTTAGGGATTTTTAATGTAAGTGATCTACATAAGCTTCATATTGCTCAGGCGGCTTATTTGGCTGGTCTTCCACAATTGCCATCTGTTTATTCGGCTTTTGACGGTAAAGGGAAATTTGATGAAGAAGGCTTCAACAAAGCTTTGGAGCGCCAGCGTGTCGTGCTGGGAAGGATGCTGGCAACAGGTAAAATCACATTAACAGAATATAACGAGGCACTTCAATTTGATATTAAAGCTACTCTTGCACCACATCGGGAGAAAAGCTACAATACATTCCCTTATTTGATGCTGGAGACAGAGCGGGAGGCCGCCCGGTTGTTGGCGCTCCAGCAAAATCCGGATCTTACGACAGCCGAGATTTCCAAGCCCGAGCATGCGGAACTCCTTCAAAATATACGAGAAGAACTGCAACGGTCCGGTTATCGGATTTATACAACGATAAATAAGAAAGTTTATAACGATATGCGGCAGATTGCTGCCAATCCGCAAAACTTTTCTCCATACAGTAAGCAGAAAGGACTGGAGCAGATTGCTGCCATCATGATTGATCATAAAACGGGGGCTATACTCGGTATGATCGAGGGCAGGGACTTTAATACTGAGCAAATGAACTATGCAACCCAGATGACGCGTCAGCCGGGTTCAGCTATGAAGCCTATTGCAGCTTATTTGCCTGCTTTGGAAAAAGGCTATACTCAGCCTGCTGGGCTTATTGATGATTCGCAAATTATATTAAAAGACGGACGTAAAGGCTATCATATCCCTAAAAATTATAACAGACGGTACGAAGGGTTGATGACAGCCCGTGAAGCACTCAATCGGTCGATCAACATTCCTGCGCTGAGACTGTTTTTGTATGAAGTTAAAATACCAAACGCCTGGAACTTTGTACGTTCCCTTGGGATTACGACGATTCAGCCGCAGGATGAACATGCTCAGACAGGCGTTCTGGGTGGGCTCAGCAAGGGGGTATCTGTCAAGGAACTGACAGCGGCATACGGCACGATTCCTAATATGGGCGTATACAATGAACCCCATTTGATCAGTAAAATTACGGATGCCGATGGCAAGATCGTTTATGAATTTAAACCGCAGACGAAGCGTGTGTATTCCCAGCAAACCGCGTTTTTAATGACAGATATGCTCAAAACGGTTATATCGGACCCGAGGGGTACAGGCAAACGTATACAAAATGCTTTTAAAAGCTACGGTACCATTGATATTGCCGGTAAGACCGGTACGACACAAAACTTTGGCGATGTGTGGTTCATGGGCTATACTCCGGATGTTACACTCGGCGTCTGGGCAGGTTACCGTCAACAGGTTAACACCCTATCTCAAGAAGGGCACTCCAGAGCACAATCGGTGTGGGCACTTATCATGAACGAGGCGGTCAAGGATCAGCCCCAGCTTTTCAAAAATAAGCATTTTACACAGCCGGAAGGTGTTGTAAAAGTTACGGTCTCCAGCCTTACAGGTAAGCTGCCGGGAAGTTATTCCCGTCAATCCGGTCAACTCGTGACAGACTGGTTTAACCAAAAATACGTGCCAACGGAAGTTGGGAGGGAGCAACGAACACGTTCGTCCACACCTGTCGTGCCGTCCAAACCGGATGCGAAGGATAAAGCAGCTCCAGAGAAACAAGAACCTGCAACGGATCAGAAGGAGATTCTACCAGAAGAAACAGTACCTTCTGATCCGGAGACAGAAATAGATACGAATGGTGAGATTAATGATGTGCCACCAGCAGATGGTTCGCAACCATCTGTTGAAAATAAGCAGGAGCCTCCTTCTGAGCCAGAAACCCAGAAGGAAGCTCCAGAAAATAAACCAAGCGAAACTATTCATACCGAAACACCCGATCAGCCGAAAAACTGAACCAAAGGGAGCGGCCTAATTCAAAATGCCGTTCCCGACAATATTGACGGTGATCTGTGGGTGAAAGCGAACATTAGGGTACTCTTTATTCCACTCCAGACTTTTCCACAAGGTCGGGTGATGGGCAATCAATTGTCTGCCGATGCCAAAGGCATCACAACCGCTTTTTTGAAGCGTACGGATAATTTCCTCCGCATCCTGGGTCATAATTTCGGAAAGCTGACGGTTCAGGCGCATGACATTATCCTTATCCTGAAGATGATTTCGCGCGTATTCAACAACATCGACAGGGAGCTTCAGGTTGAGATATACGTCAATTTGACCATCGCGTCCAACTTTCACTATAAGCTGGCGTTTGATGTTCCGAATATGGGCCTGATAGGTAATAAAGTTTTGCAAATCACTGGCAGGTCCCGAGTGAACCCTTTTTACAAAGCGTGCTGTGTCCTTCCATTTCCCGGTCATCAGGACATAAAGGACCCCTTGCTCGTCGTTAAGGGTTCCTGTAAATCTTTGCCCGTGAAACAAGGCAATCCCTCGTGCTACGATGTCTTCTCCATCTTTGGAAAGATAGGGGAGAACAAAGTCCTGTCCTGGATCAAGCATAGGGGGAAGCAGTGTTTCTAGCGTCACTTCGGGAAATACGCACATTTCCTCCAGGCTTCGGATCTTTTTCGTTATAAATTCGCCGACTAAGAGGCTGCCTACACTTTTCTTGTTCATTAATTCTCCAGCTGATCCTTCTACTATAGCTACCTTTACATGTGAGGTTGGATGATCCGGCTCCCGATACAGGACATCCAGATATGGATACAAATCTTTTTGGGCCAAGCTTGTGCCATACAAAGTAACCCCATATTTAAAGAAACGGATATCTCCTGTTACTTTGGCTCGGATTCTATCTGTACTTTGCCGGATGGAAATTCCGGTGCCTGAATGAATTTCATTGGTGCTTTTCCCTTGGTTATTTCCAGAGTCGTCTACAATTTCGAGTGTTTGCAGCAACATGCCTTCTGGAGTAAGATCGTAGGCCGAAGCATTTGCCAACCGGGCATCCTTCAAGTTGTCCTGGTCCCAGCAGCCAGTCATAAAAATGAGTAGAGCCAGCATACCAAGTGCTCTCCTCTTTTTTTTCATGTTCCGGGCTCCTCCTTTTTGTTGAATATATGCGATAGAATCAGCAACAGCAGAGGTAGTGCAATCAGGAAAAAATAAGCCGAATTGTTGGCAATTGTACCGACGAGTTCAAAATCCTCTCTTTTTTGAGGGATACAGGCAATAATGCATGAGACGAACACTACGAAAGGAACGGCTTGTTTGTGGTTTTTCTGCTTGAACAAATAGCCTAGTCCATAGGACGCTGCATAATAATAACCGCTTATGGAGCCAAAGATTGAAATTAACCAGATGGGCAGGAAAATAAAATCAACCCGGTCCATCGTTCCCAGCGGAATAGATCTGAGCAGGTAAATGACAGGCTCCGGCATCAAATCAAGCTGCTGGGGGCTAAATACACTTGTACAGGTTAATATGGTAAAACCATACAACAGAACCACGACCCCGTTAGCTAGCAGGAGCGACTTGAGCTTCCCCTTACTTTTGCCCTTGACCATGGGAAAGACTACGAGGATGAATTCAAAGCCGAACATCGCCATGAGTGTTTCTCTTGAACCACCAATAATATGCAGCCATCCCGCCTCAGTCAGAGGTAGTAGGTAGAGCGGGTTGGACTGCTTTATGCCATAGCTGATTAGCAGCATCATTGGCAAGATCAGGAATGAGATTAAAACAAGCACTCGGGCAATTGTCCTCAAATTTTCGCGAACCAGATAGATGCTGCTGAATAGAATCAGAGCCAATATAGCCCAACGTGGGGTTTTTTGCAGCATCCAGCGATTAATGACGTCATAGGCGCCCACAAGAACCGAAGTTCCCATAAACAAGTAATACATAATGTAAGCCACCGTCAAAATTTTACCCATCCAGGAGCCAGTAATCCGAGTGAGGATTTGGTAAATGGAGGAGGAGGGAAAACGCCTTAACAGGAGCCAGCATATTAAAATGATAAGCTGGATCAGAATGCCTCCAATAATGACGGATATCCAGCCCCCTCCCTTGGATAGCAGATGCATCTGATAAGGAAGTGATAGAATATCCACGCCAATCTCAAACTTGATAATCAAAAAAAACAATTGACCCTGTGTAATTGTACTTTCTTTATTCACGACGTTTCCAGCTCCTAGAGTAGTTCTGTTGCTTCATTTTTTGGGGTCGGGAATCATGCGGCCGCTGTTGGAGTGTCCAAATGGGAAAGCGAATAAAAACATCCTTCATATCGCCAAGCCGGAAAGGTGCCAGAGGAGCAAAATAAGGCGAACCAAATGTTTCCAGCTTGCAAAGGTGAATAAGGAGAATAAGCATCCCGAAGGCAATGCCAATATATCCGAACAAGGCTGCAGCAATCATCATTGGAAAACGGAGAATGCGGACAGCTGAGCTCATTTCATGGGAAGGTACCAAAAAAGAAGAGATAGCTGTTAACGAAACGACAATAATCATCGTGTATGACACGAGACCTGCCCGAACGATAGCATCCCCGATAACCAGACCGCCAACGATGCCTATTGTTTGGCCCACTCGGCTGGGTAGACGAATCCCGGCTTCCCGTAGCACCTCAAAGATCACTTCAAGCAACATCGCCTCCACAATGGCGGGAAATGGAACATTTTCCAACGATTTTTTGATCGTATGTGCTAGCTCCAGCGGTAGAATGGCTGAGTGAAAGGCAATCGTTGCAATATAAATGGCGGGCAGCGTAAAAGCGATCAAAAAGCTCATCATTCGGATCATTCTCAGAAAGGAACTAATAATCCAGCGACCGTTATAATCATCCGGGCTTTGGTAAAATGCAAAAAAGGAGACGGGAGCGATTAAAGCAGTAGGGCTGCCTTCGGCCAAAATAGTTACTCGTCCTTCCATTAAATTAGCGGCTACCCGATCCGGACGTTCTGTGCTGAGTTGCTGAGGGAACAGGGAAAAGGGATTGTCCTCCATGAATTCCTGAATAAAACCGGGAGGCAGCACCAGATCGGAGGAGATGGCCTTTATTCTTTTTTCCACTTCCTCCACTAGCTCAGGATTGGCCAAGTCTTGCATATACATGATAGCGACTTTGGTCCGGGTTTTAGATCCGACATAAAAGTAGCGCACAATCAGCGATGTGCTGATGATTTGTTTGCGAATAAGATTCAGATTGACGGACAGTTGTTCAATAAATCCATTGTGCGGCCCGCGGATAATTCCCTCGTTCTCCGGCTCATCCGTACTACGGGCGTATGTTTTTTCGGAGGAAAGGATATAAAATTCTTCTGCGCCATCCACCATTAAAATGGAGTATCCCTCAATAAGCGAATCAGCGGCATTTCGGAGGTCGGTGTCCTTTTGGCTGTTCAGGGTGGTAAACATTTGATGAGAGCCAGAATCGGTTTTCTTATACAATGTGGCCAGAATATGCGTCTGAATGATCTCCTGATCCACGAGTGAGTCTATATAGAGAAGAATGCCATCTTTCCCGTCAACGGAAATAGCCTGTTTTTTTAAATCATCCGTATAAAAAAGAGCTTGCTCGATAAAGGAAATATTCTTGTTCATTTCAAAGGAAGCTGGGTTATGTCCAGTCAAGAAAAACACCTTCTTTTTGGATGAGATAAGCATAATGTGTGCCAAATGGATTGGATTTATCCATGATATGGCGACCTATCCATATCCCGTATCATGTTTCACCTCACGTAACGTGAATGTTTTATAATAGAATAGGCTGAAAACGAGAGACTCAATTACATATATCTGCACGCACGATACGATTCTATGAGGAAAAAGGGATGATTGCTCCTGTTAAGCATCCGGATAATGGATATCGTTATTTTACAGAGCGTGAAGCCATTCGCCTGAGGATGATTATGACGCTACGTGAATTCGGTATGTCAGTAGAGGAAGTCAAATCCGTACTGGACCGATTGGATCAAGGGAGAAGGAATGAGGTACTTTATGCGCTGGAGTTGCAACGTTCTGTATGTTCACGGCGTGGATTTGACTTTGTGGTCAGCAGTTATGCCCTGCATCATCTGATAGGTGAACAGAAAATACTCGCTCTGTCGGAAATGCAACGCACGCTTAAACCTCATGGACGTATTTGCATCGTGGATCTGATGGTGGATGTAGCGGAGCTGCTGGAAGCGGGGGAAAAGGTGTCCACGCCAGGAAAGGAGGAATCCGAGCTGCCAGTATATTGTGCAGAACGCTCCCGCATGCTGGATTGGTTCGATAGACATGGGTATTTTGCGGCTTCCTGGCATATTACAGGGCGACTGCATCAAGGCAGCGGCATAGCTGCAAAAGCTAAGCACTGGCAATCCAGTTGCTCTTACTGCTGCGTAGGCCCTGCAAATGGCTACAGTCAATGTAGCCAAGCTTTAAACTTTGAGCACAAAACCGGCACACTTGAGGTGGGGAAAGGCGGATATCATTCTGATAGATATGCAAAAGCCGCATTTACAGCCAATACACCAGATAGAGTCACTGCTTGCTTACAGCGCAAGCGGCGCGGATGTCAATACGACAATTGTGAATGGGCGTGTGCTCATGCGCGGAAGACAGTTGCTAACAAGAGACGAGAAAGAGATGCTCGCACAAGCAACGGTACGCGGAAAACGCATCGTACAAGGATTGTAAACGAGACTACACAGTCGAGTGGCTTTGGGTCACATCAATTCCCAAATAATGTCCCAGTTCCCGTCGAACCTCGCTGCGTGCAAAGGAGGAAAGCATGAAAAACCGCTTTTGGTAGCCACGGCATACATACAGGACCTCCACGCCTTCGTGATTCCGGGTTTCGTTGTATATTTTAACTCCCTGCCTTTTCATTCGCGTCTTTGTCTCTGCCAATCGAACAGCTACACGCTGTTGCACCCCGGTCAGGCTGCGAACGTACAGATCGGGCATTTTTAAGGCAGAGGCATTCAGAATGCGAATGTCCCGCTCCAGCACATCCAGCACGAGGGTCAGAAGTACACAAGTTTTGATCAGCCCTGCGTCTTCCTCGGAAGGCAATGGGGTCTTATTCTTGTTGTCCAGTATCTTTTTCATAAGAAATCTCCTTTACTCATAGCAGGAATACAATTATAATCAGCATACAGAACAAATGTTCTTTTTATACTTCATCATAGAAATTATTCCTTTGCCAAAGCAATCATCAATTATTGGAAAGAAGGTATACATATTGTCACGCTCGTTATATGCGGCGCTTTTGCTGCTAAGCCTCATTTGGGGCGGATCGTTTTTGTTTATCAAGGTATTATTGCTTCATCACGTAGGGCCTTGGACTATTGTATTTCTTCGTTCCAGCTTTGGCCTCATTTTTATTGTTTTGTTGATGCTGCTCATGCGCAAGCCATTTGAATTCAGAAGTATTCCATGGAAATCGGTTATTCTCGTAGCTCTGGTGAATATGGTTTTGCCATGGGCCTTGATTAGTTTTAGCGAGACCAGAATTGCTAGCAGCATGGCTTCTGTGTTGAATGCCACCACGCCAATCTGGACCATGTTGGTCGGACTTGTCTTGTTCGGAGCTATCTTTCATCGAATGCAGTGGTTTGGAATGGGACTCGCTTTTGTAGGAATCGTTATTTTACTGGGTATTAATCCTGTATCCATTATTTCTGTCGACCCCGTCGGCTTTGGATGTATGCTGCTTGCGACTCTCTGCTATGGCTTTGGAACGCAACTGTCCAAACGGTTTTTATCTAATCTGTCGATGTATCAGGCAACCTTTGCGACATTATTAGGTGCAACGGCAGCGGGCGGCATCATGACGGCAATGGTAGATCAACCTGATCTGTCGGTCGTCGTCATCCCTGGTGTATTGGGTTCTCTTATAGGGCTGGGGGTCTTGGGATCGGGAGTAGCTTATATTTTGTTCAATTATATGATTTTGCGGGGAAGTCCGGAATTTGCCTCCTCGGTGACTTATTTTGTACCGGTGAGCGCTATCGTATGGGGCTTTTTGCTTCTGAATGAACACATCGGCTGGAATGTTCTGACCGGGCTGGTCCTCATACTCGGAGGGGTGTTTATGGCCAACCAGCGCAGAACAGCCAAATTGGCTGGGTAACCACTGAAAATCTGCATAACCAAGCTATAAACACATTCTATGTGCATCCGCCAAACCTTCGGTATAATGCGGTTATTCGCACATACAATAAAGTATGCTCACGCATAAAATAAAAATATGGTGCGGCATAAAAAGCAAGCTGTTTAGCAGGTGGTAAGGTGTGGTATAATAAATAATAGAATTACATGTACCACAGAAATGTCGGAGTTTTATTCCACAAAAGAAAGGATCAGGATACCATGTGTCCCCGAAGGATACTTCCCCAAAGGACGATTTGGAAACGATTTGATCTGTCTTATACTTAGCTTTTCCGCGGAGTAACGTCAAGTTGCGAAAGCCAACTCTGCGGAAGAGGGGATTGTACATGCGAAGGACCAAGTCCTCCAGGCACATCTTACCCGGTAGCTTCCGTAAGAGTGGGTTCATCCACATCAAACTTACGAGAAACCGAGGGAGCCTGTATGAGGAAAACTTACGAATCTATCGTGAACAATGGAGCATTAAGGCAGATTGCTGTCATGCTGCTCGGAACATGCATTTTAGCTTTTACGTATTATCACATCAATGCTCAAAATCATTTGTCAGAAGGCGGATTTGCAGGCCTAGCTCTGCTGGGACATTACGCATTTGGCGTGTCTCCAGCTTGGAGTATGCTGCTGCTTGATATCCCCGTCATATTATTGGCTTGGGTACTGAAGGGCAGAAGATTCATGCTGCTGGCATTAATCGGGGCGGTCGCATTTTCCCTGTTTTATGCAGGATTTGAAAAGTATTCGACGCTGGTTATAGATCTGCATGGCAACTTGCTAGTAGCGGCTCTGCTTTGCGGAGTGCTTACAGGCTTGGGAGCCGGGATCGTACTGCGATTTGGTGGAGCAACCGGGGGCGATGATATTTTATCCCTGCTGATCAGCGAGTGGCGTGGATGGAAAATCGGTAACGTGTTTATCGTTAGTGACATCATCGTACTAGGATTATCGCTGTTGTATCTGCCTGTGAAGGAAACAATGTTTACCATACTGGCTGTGTGGCTCGCCGGAAAAATAATTACATGGACGACAACGTTCCAACTACACCGTCCTGTGAAAAAGGTACTGCCTGCGGCTATTCCAGCCCAAAAGGTAGTTGCCAAAACAGTACCGGTCGTCCACAGCCTTCGTCAATAAGGAAAGGGTGTTACGTTAGAAGAGAAATCTTCCTGCGTGACACCCTTTCGCTGTATCCAGGCTTCAGCAGGAAGGCTCTAAAGTAGAATGAATGCGTCCGTTTTGGTCATGAATAATCGCTGAAATCTGCTGGCGGTTTACTAATTTTTGAGCCTCGTTCACCGCTTCATTTTTGTGCCGGAAAGTGGAAGCAGGTTTATCATGCCCTTCTTCCTTAATAGCCCAGCCATACTCATGTGGCACGACATGAATAGGCTCCTGAGGCTCCGAAGAGGCAGAAAGCTTGTTTTTCCCGTTTCTACTTGAATGTTGTTGCTCATGTTTTTTCTGTTTCCCGTCTCGTTCAGTTGGATGATTATCGTCCCATTCCTCGGCTTGAGAGGTTGCAATCGCAATGGAACGTCCTTCTTCGTAGCCGTCACGAAGTAGTGCGTTAGCAATATCAACGGCTTTTTCCCGCACACGCGGCTCCAGATTTTTCATAGATGGGGGGTAATCATGTTTGGTCCAAGGCATACCCAACACTCCTTATAACAGATGATGTAGTATGTATTACCCGCTGTCCGCTTAAACAAACGGAAATCAAAGAAATGAATATATTGTAAAATGTATTTGGAGAAAAAGCGTATAATGGTGTGCAGAATACCTGAAAAGGAGTGGAGCAATTGCTTGCCTGGAGTTTCGTCTTTATGCTAACCATCATTATACATACTACAGACAGCTTGACCTATGCCCTCCGTCTTGGCGGTTTGCGAGCACGTCGAATTGGATTGGCTTTAACCGTAGCGGGCATGCTGCTGTTGGTTTCGCGCACCTCCAATATGGCGCAGGGACCTTTACTGGGAGGTATGGTCGATCAGGCGAAGGCTGCCATACGAGCGGGTGGGGCTAATGTTAGGCTGGAGCTGTACATGCACGGGGTTCTACTGGCAGCAACACGTCGGGACCATGATCGCTATTATCTTGTATCCGACCGTGGTACGCATGTCGGCCAGATGGATTGTGCATCTGGAGCATACCGGCTCTATTCCTGCACTGGTGCGTCATTTAATGGTGCACAACCGCTGGAAGCATGCAGGCTACTACATGAAGCGTCCAACCGGGTCCATGCTCACCTCGCTGTTCAGGGGAGCGATCCCCAAGCGCCTGATTACCCTGAATATGACTGTGACCGCGATATATACGACTGGAGTGGTGTCAGCTTTATACGCATCTTTCCTGTGGCCCGCTCAAGGGACGGCAATGTCGATGTCATCAGGTCTAATCAATGGTATGGCAACGGTGCTGCTGACCCTGCTAATTGATCCCAGATTGGCAGTATTGTCTGAAAAAACGCTGCGTGGGGAGCTGCCCTTGAACCGTATGAACAGCATGTACGGCTGGATGATCATCTCGCGTTTGGGAGGCACGTTGCTTGCACAGTTGCTGTTGGTGCCGCTCGCATTCTGGCTTGGGTGGATTATGGGCTGACGGGAGGTACATATACTGATTTAATTCAAAAGGCTAACCCGGGGTCATCTGCGAAAGATGATTTCCGGGCCAGCCTAAAATATTTTTGAAGTCTATTTACTTTTCAAATAGTGACTTATAGGCTCCATAGCCTTCACGTTCCAAGTCTTCCTGAGGTACAAAACGGAGAGCGGCGGAATTAATACAATAGCGCAGGCCATCTGGACCCGGGCCATCATCAAATACGTGTCCCAAATGGGAGTCGGCTTCGCGACTGCGGACCTCGGTACGAATCATAAAGTGGCTGAGGTCTGTTTTTTCTTTGACATTATAGCTGCGTAACGGACGAGTGAAGCTGGGCCAACCACACCCTGCATCATATTTATCAAGCGAGCTGAACAAAGGCTCTCCCGATACGATGTCCACATAAATGCCTTCACCCTCATGGTCCCAAAACTCATTTTGGAAAGGGCGCTCGGTCGCGTTCTTTTGTGTTACTTCATATTGGATAGGTGTCAGCCTATCTTTCAAATCAGATTTATCGATTTTACCTGACCAATTTTGCTCAATAAAATCTTCACGTCCAGAGCCTTTGCGGTAGCGCTTGTAATGCGCGGGGTTCTTCTTATGATAATCCTGATGATATTCTTCCGCTTCATAAAAGGTTGCCGCAGGCAGAATCGGTGTAGCGATGGGCTTGTCAAAACGGCCGCTTTCACCCAGCGTTTTTTTGGAAGCTTCTGCCTTGATTCTTTGTTCTTCGTTATGATAGAAAATAGCTGTTTGGTAGGACGAGCCTCTATCGTGGAATTGTCCACCTTCATCCGTCGGATCAATCTGTTGCCAGAACAGCTCTAACAATTTTTCATATGGGAAGACTTGCGGATCAAATGTAATCTGTACGGCTTCTACATGTCCCGTTGTTTCGGAGCATACCTCTTCATAGGTCGGGTTTTCCGTATGTCCCCCTGTGTAACCGGATCTTACCTTTAAAATGCCGGGCAGTTCCTCGAAGGGGGAAACCATGCACCAGAAGCAGCCGCCTGCAAAAGTTGCCTTCTCCACGGTGTTTGGATTGTTGGTGCTCATATTTGTCACTCCATTCTGAGAAAGTTTCAATTAGTTGTTATTTAAATAGCTTACAATTAAATTATATACGACATGTCCGCAAAAACCAATGGAACGACAGAAACAAACCAGCTTTGCAAATCACTCTGGATTAAAAAGCCAAGGCCAATCTACATCCTTACAGTCCTGGAGGCAGGCTCACAGAGCTATGATTTATGGGCACGTTGAAGCCTCCTGCGGTAAAGCACAAAGCCACCGCCCACCAGTGCTGTATACAGCAGCAAAATGAGCAAGCCAGTGACCGGACGTTCGGCAATAGTCCCGCCTGCATAAGCGTATACCGCAATTGCAGGAAGCTTGCCAATCGCCGTACCCAGCATAAAGCTCCAGAACGGAAAGCCTGCGACCCCGGCATATACATTCACCGCTGCCTGCGGGATGATCGGAATTAGGCGGGCCAACAGCACAGCAGCAAAAGGTTCTCGCTCCATGACCCGGTTCAAGCGCTCCAACGCTTGAATTCGCTCCAGATAAGCCCGTCCTTTGTCACGGAAGAGAATACGGACCGCGCCGTAAACGACCAGCGCAGCGAATGTAGTGCCAAGCCAGCAGATCAGAGCGCCTTGCCAGGCACCTGCTGCATAAGCAATGGAAGCGATAATCAGCTTGTAAGGCACAAATGGAATTAACGCGAACAGAAACGCGAGTAGCAGCAGAGCCGGAAAAGAGGTTTGCTTGTTCGCCCAGGCGAGCCAATCATCTTTGTAGATAAACGCGATGCAGAGCAGCGAAACATAAGCCGTAGCGAGTAGCCATTTTTTCATTTACATACCTCTTTCAATATCCCTGTTCGGCTTGTCGCTTATACAGAAAAAAATAGGGTTCACATTCCCAATAATGTGTGCTATACTGCCACTAATAGAATAGTTCCCAAAGGGGAGTAGCTCAACGAGTAAAGTCGTCATTACGGGATTTTAAAATCCCCGGCTTTATTGGCAACGTAATGTTGTAAGCGAGACCTTTGCCAGGATTTTTGGAATCCGGGTAAATGGTCTTTTTTTGATGCTAAATTTGGGTCAAGCGCCGTTTCCGGATTCCGTGAAATGGCGCTTTTTTAGTATAAAGCGCAGAACTATGTACAGTATAACAAATAAATAAAGAAGGTGGGAGAAACGTATGGATTTTTTGTCAATCGAGTTTTTAACCGCGCTATTATCAATCATTATCATTGATTTGGTGCTGGCTGGTGACAATGCGATTGTAATTGGTCTGGCAGCCCGTAATGTCGAGAAGGCCAATCAAAAAAAGGTCATTATTTGGGGGACGGTCGGCGCGGTTGTCATTCGTGTTATCGCTACTTTGCTGGTCACGTACTTACTGGAAATTTACGGCTTACGTTTAATCGGGGGGCTTGCGCTCATCTACATTGCTTACAAGCTGCTGGTTGAGGAGAAAAAACATGAAATCTCTGCAACCAATCAAATGTGGGCCGCGATTCGTACGATTATTATTGCCGACACCATGATGGGGCTCGATAATGTACTTGCTGTTGCAGGAGCAGCTCATGGAAATATGTTGCTTGTTATTTTGGGACTGGCGATTTCCGTTCCGATTATGGTATGGGGCAGTACCGTTATCTTGAAGCTGACCGAACGTTTCCCGATGGTCATTACAATTGGGGCTGCTGTGCTAGCCTATACTGCTGCCAAAATGGTAGTGGCTGAGCCGCTGATTGCACATTGGTTCACGAATGGGGTTGTCAAATACGGATTTGAAGCTCTGGTCGTTGTTCTGGTCGTAGCTATTGGAATGCGTGTTAAAAAAATAAAAAGTGAAAAAACAAGAAAACAAGCGCTGCACGCCTAAGCTAAGCACACTGAAATCATCGTAACTGAAACTGGACGCTCATGCATAGAGGCTGTTCCGTCAGGTCCAACTGGATCGGGGGCAGCCTCTTTCTTTGCTTGTCAGTGGACTTCCATGTAAACTAGACAACAGAAGAAATGAGTCATCAGAGGTGGGTATGATATGAATAAGCAAACGAAAACAAGAGTAGCTATTGCAGGTCTGGGCGGTATTGCCCGCAAAGTGTATTTGCCGCTGCTGACTGCACACGAAGGTGTAGATATTGTAGGTGTCTTGAACCGTTCGCAGGAGCCGGTTAGTTCCATTATGGAGCAGTACAGGCTGCCGAGAGGAACGACAGATGTGAAGGAAATGCTGGCATGGGAGCCGGAGGCTGTATTCATACATGCTGCGACCGAAGCCCATTTTGATCTGGTTATGGCGTGTATTGAAAAAGGTGTTGCGGTGTATGTGGATAAACCGCTGTCCTATGATGTGCGTAAAAATCTGGAAATGACCGCGTTTGCGGAGGCACAGGCTGTGCTGCTGGCGGTCGGCTTTAACCGACGTTTTGCCCCGCATTATGTAGCTGCTAAAGCGTGGCTGGAGGAAGCAGGAGGTTTCAGCCAATGCGCAGCGATCAAGCATCGGACTGGATATGATCCGAGACCTGCGGCACAGACGGTTTATGATGATTTGATTCATATGCTCGATCTGCTATTGTGGCTGGGTGGCGATGATTATGAGCTGCTGCATAGCAGTCTGGACACGACGAGTGAAGGATATATGAACGCTGCATTCGGGTCGGTACGTTTGGGAAATGCTACTGGTAGCTACAGTATGAACAGACAGGCAGGGGCTGACATTGAGAGGCTGGAGCTGCATGGGGCAGGTCGTTCCGTCGAGGTGACCAACATGGAACAGGCTATTTTTATGCAAAAAAATAAGCCGTCATTGTCACAATCTTTTGGAAGCTGGGACACAATTCTGGAAAGACGGGGATTCACTGGAGTAGTAAATCATTTTCTGGAGCATATTCGTCGTCCAGAGGAGTGCAGTGTGCGTGCTGGCAGGGTGCTGGAAAGTCATATGTTGGCGGACGAACTCATTAGCCGTTTGAATGACTAACACAGAAGGAACGACAGCCATCAAGGCAGTCCAGACATCGAGAAATAGATTGAAGGAGAAATGAACGAATGGAAGAGCACAACCGCGGTAAACAGTTAGAAGAGGCTATCATCGAAAATTATAAGCAGGAAGAGGATATGATGATCCTTGTGTTTGCGCAATGGTGCATCAATCACGGGCTGGAGCCAGAGGAACTGTACCATGCAGCTTATCCGCAGCAGGATAGCAATGAGCGTCTGCTCCGAGTACGTAAGCTGACCGTATCGCGTGAAGAAGCGGGAGATATCCCGCTGGACACAGTATTAGGAGTGCTGTCCATGTTCGGAAATGAGGACTTGGCGATGGTCGTATCTGAAGCGGCTACCCAGCTCCCACCGGAACGGAAATAAGGTCCTCCAGCCGCATGTACTCAGAACGTTGTTTGAAAGAGAGGGTAAGCCGATGATGGAAGGTATAACCGCACCAAACACCTGTAAAGGGTGTGAAAGGGATATCGCTATTTCGGAAGAGCAAATGACCAGAATTATAAACAACATGAGGCCCAGAATGGAATGTGTGACCGATGATGTGTACGAGACCAGACTGTTAGCCTGCTCGCAATGCGATGAGTTAATGGGTGGGCATACGTGCAGGATCAGCGGAAGTATCGTCCGTGTACGTGCTCTGGCAGTCAATCAAAATTGTCCCGGCTATAGCGGCTCTCGCTGGCATGGGACATCATTGAAATGAAATAGGTTCAGACTCCACTGAACATGCGGCTGTTTCTGTGATTAAGACTAATCCGGCTACTTACTTCATTATTTAAAATTTCATTTGAAGCTTTCGCTGTTCATCTAAAGCCCGCGATCACGAGTTAAAGTGGTCATACCATGGTCTGCCTTGAGGGCAGACTTTTTGGTTTGGGTGGAGCAATGGCTTAACGATTGACAAATAGAAGGCAATAAAATATATTAAACATGTAAAATGTTTTGTTTAATTATTAATATTTATATTAATTATCAAGCTGTTACATTGGATGATTGTAAACGTTTAGATGAAAAAGAGATCAGGTCTACGCCATATTTTTTTAATTTTATGAAAGCGTAATCATTGAAGTGTATGGTCCCCATACGCTTTACTATTTTTGAGGAGGGCTTGTCATGAAGGGTTCTATTGTTGTCCACACGGATTGGGAGCAAGGCGTTATTAATAAAAATATTTACGGACAATTTGCCGAGCATCTTGGACGATGTATTTATGAAGGTTTGTGGGTTGGACAGGATTCCCCGATTCCAAATACGGACGGGATTCGCAATGATGTGGTAGAAGCGCTCAAAAAGCTAAACATTCCTGTGCTGCGTTGGCCGGGAGGCTGTTTTGCGGATGAATATCATTGGAAGGATGGCATCGGACCTAAGGAAAATCGTAAAAGAATGGTCAATACGCACTGGGGCGGTGTGGTGGAAAATAATCATTTTGGCACCCATGAGTTTTTCCAGTTGTGTGAGCTGTTAGACGCAGAGCCTTATATTTGCGGGAATGTTGGCAGTGGTACGGTGCAGGAAATGTCGGAGTGGGTAGAGTACATGACATTTGACGGGGAATCCCCTATGGCCACATGGCGGCAGGAAAACAGGCGTGAGCAACCATGGAAGCTCAAATATTTTGGCGTGGGTAACGAAAACTGGGGCTGTGGCGGCAATATGCGTCCGGAATATTATGCCGATCTGTATCGTCGTTATCAGACGTATGTCCGAAATTATGGTGATAACCGTATCTACCGGATTGCAGGCGGGGCGAATGTGGATGATTACCGCTGGACCGAGGTGTTGATGCGCGAAGCCGGGCAATTTATGGACGGATTGAGCTTGCACAGCTACACGGTTCCGGGTAGCTGGGAAGAGAAACGGCAAGCGCTTGGTTTTGACGAAGCAGAATGGTTCGAAACGATGAAAAAATCGTTGCATATGGATGAATTAATCACTCGTCATTCGGCCATTATGGACCGATATGATCCTGACAAACGGGTAGGAATGATTGTGGATGAATGGGGAACCTGGTTCCTGACCGAGCCAGGTACAAATCCAGGCTTCCTATATCAGTAAAATACGATGCGCGATGCGCTAGTGGCCGGACTGCATCTGCACATTTTCCAAGATCACCATGACCGAGTACAGATGACGAATATTGCCCAGATGGTCAATGTTTTGCAGGCTATGGTTCTGACCGAAGGCCCCGCTATGCTACTGACGCCGACCTATCATGTATTTGAAATGTTCAAGGTGCATCAGGATGCACAAGCGCTGGCAGCCCATGTAACTGTAGGCAATTATGAATATGATGGGCATTCCATTCCACAGGTGAGTGTGTCCGCCTCCAAGGCGAAGGACGGATATATTCATGTGAGTTTGTGCAACGTCCATCCGGGTGAGACGGCTTCCTTGAACCTGGAGCTGAGAGGACTGGATAACGTCAAGCAAATTAGCGGCGTTGTGCTCGCCAGCGACGATATGCAGGCACACAATACCTTTGACCAGCCGGAGCGTGTAAAAACGGAAAACTTCACGTCCTTCCAGCAGAAAGGTCAGAGTTTGGATGTTACACTGCCACCGATGTCGGTAGTGATGCTGACGATTGCACCGTAAATATTTTGTGAACTCAGAAGAAGTATGATTTTGAAAATCGGAACAAAACAAAACCTTGATGGAGCTAAGGAAGGCTCTCTCAAGGTTTTAGTTTTACCCGATATTACAATTGCTCGCGGTGGATCACTCTGAATTCCTTGGGCGACATGCCGAAGCGGGAGCGAAATACGCGGTGAAAATACGTATAGTTTGCAAAACCGGACGATTCGGCTGCCTGTTCCAAAGACATGGGGCTGAAAATAATGCGCTCCCTCGCCATGTTGAGCCTGATATCCAGTGTGTACTGCATAATACTCGTATTAAATGTTTCCTTGAACAGATGCACAGCTCTGGATACGCTGATGCCGATGTGTGAGGACACGTCATCTAGCTTAAAATTGGAAGAAGCATTTTCTTCAATATAATTTTTAATTTGATAAGCGAGATAATTATGGTGGGTGGAAGCCGGATGCTCGGACAACATACGGTCAAACTCCAGGCAAAGAATGCGCATGTAATAGCTCGATATTTCCGGATAAGGATTAGAAATACGCCGCTGCTCCATCACAAGCTGCCGAAATAGGCCAAGCAGTGCTTCGGTAAGCTGGACCTTGATGCGGTTGGGTCGTTTGTGATGGTGCCACCACTCATCTATCCAGGAGCCTCCAAAAAAAATGTGGTAATCTCCGCTCTCCACGACCTGTTCCCCCATGGGATTTAACTCACTGTGAATGTCCAGCTCATAAGGCTCGGTAGGATTGAACAGCAGCAGGTCACCCGCCTCAATCCGTGTCATTTCCCCGTTAATGCGGGCCTGGCAGCGTCCGTCTGTTTGTAGACGAAACAAATAATTTTTGATCCCTTCAGGTTGGTTCGAATAAAAGGGCTTACGATGGAAGGAATAGCCTGCGGTAAGAACCTGACAAGGCTCGACGATAGACATGATGATGACTCCTTTGGGCATATGGCTGCTTCAAATATTGACCAGATTGTTCATGTTTTAATCATATTATTCATTTTAAACGAAACGGAAATAGAATACTATTGTGTCTGTAAGGCTTATAGCAGAATACAGAACATGTTGGAGGCCAGGGGGGTGTGACGACGTGGAACGAATGAAGGCCGGGATTATCGGTTGCGGTAACATTAGCGCGGTATATCTTGAAAATCTCCAAAACAGTCCGCTTATCGAAGTGGTGGCCGTGGCTGATTTATTGGAGGACAGGGCCAAAGCGAGGGCCAATGAATTTAACATTGAAAACGCATACAAGGTAGATGAATTGCTTCGCCAGCCTGAGATTGAGCTTGTATTTAATCTGACCGTGCCTGGCAGCCATGCACTGACGGATATGACGATACTGGAGGCAGGCAAACATGTGTACAGTGAAAAGCCTTTGGCGGTTTCCTTGGAGGATGGCAAACGTGTTCTGGATCTAGCCAAGGCAAAAAACCTGCGTGTCGGCTGTGCCCCGGATACATTTCTTGGGGCGGGTATTCAGACTGCACGCCATGCCATACAAAACGGAATGATTGGGCAGCCCGTAGCCGCTACTGCCTTTTTTATGGGTAGAGGCCCCGAGTGGTGGCATGCTGATCCGGAATTTTTCTATGCCGCTGGAGGCGGTCCGATGTTTGACATGGGACCTTACTATTTGACGTCGCTGATCCATGTGCTGGGTCCGATCCGGCGAATCAGCAGTTCAGTGGGCATTCAGATTCCTGATCGTCACATACATTCTGGTCCCAAAAGCGGCACACCGCTGCGGGTGCAGACACCAACGCATTTGGCCGGAACGATGGATTTCCATAACGGACCCATTGTAACACTCATTACCAGCTTTGACATTCAGGGGGCGTTAGATCTGCCACGTATTGAAATTTATGGTACGGAAGGAACCTTAAGCCTGCCTGATCCGAACTTTTTTAACGGAGATGTCAAGCTTCGCCGATCTGGAGAGGAAACCGAAGAGCTCGTGGAACCTTTATTTGAGTGTGGGAAGAACGAACGCGGAATAGGTGCGGGTGAGATGGTGAGAGCCATTCGAAGTGAAAAGAACCACCGTGCTAACGTGGAACTGGCCTATCATGTATTAGAGGCTATGCATGCTTTTCAGCGCTCCTCATTGGAAGGTAAGCATATTACGTTGGAAAGTACATTTGAGCCAGATGAAAATTTGTATCATGGAACAGACATAATGGTTCATCCATCCTAAATGAAGAGGTGAAGGGTAATGGCTAAAGTAGGATTGCAATTGTACACAGTAAGGCAAGACCTTGAACAGGATTTTGAAGGTACGTTGCGCAAGGTAGCTGAGCTGGGCTATAAAGGGGTTGAATTTCATGCCTTTTTCGGGCGCAGTGCCAAGGATGTAAAAGCACTTTTGGATGAGCTAGGTTTGGAAGTTGTCGGAACCCATGTTCAATATACCCGTCTGTTGGACCATTTGGATGAGGAGATCGCTTATCACAAAGAATTAGGGAATAAGTACCTGATCGTTCCTTACTTAACCGAGGAGCAGCGCCAGTGGGATGAGCTTTTTGCCGACCTGAACCGAATTGGTGAAAAAGTTAAGGAACAGGGCTTGGTATTGGCTTACCATAATCATGATTTTGAACTGACGGAAAAAATCGGTGATCGTCCGGTTTTTGATGCGTTATATGATGCGGTTTCGGCTGATTTGTTGCAGGTCGAAATGGATACTTGTTGGGTATACTACGGAGGCTATGATCCTGTGGAATACATCGGACGTTATCGTGGACGCCTGCCTATCATTCACTTAAAGGATATGGCACGTGACGAGCACCATAAAGCAGTTACCGTAGAGCTTGGCAAAGGAGAAGTGCAGCTTCAGGCCATTACAGACGCCGCTATTGAGGCAGGCGTGGATTGGGTTGTTGTGGAACAGGATTTCAGCTCAAATCCTCCAATCGAAAGCATTGAAACCAGCTTTAAGTGGCTCCAACAATACGCAGCTCAGGGAGGAAATATTCATGTCTAAAACACTCAAAATCGGAATTATTGGTTGTGGGGGGATTGCCAACGGAAAGCATTTGCCTAGTCTTGCCAAGCAAAAACGTGCAGAGATCGTCGCTTTCTGTGACATTATTCAAGAACGGGCTGAGGAAGCGGCAGAAAAATTTGGTGTTGAAGGTTCACAAGTTTATAGCGATTATCGGAAGCTGCTTGAAAATAAAGATATTGAAGTCGTACATGTATGTACACCCAACGACTCGCACTCGGAAATTACGGTAGCTGCGCTTGAGGCAGGTAAGCATGTGCTGTGCGAAAAGCCGATGGCCAAAACCGCCGAGCAGGCTAGGGAAATGCTGGATGCCGCAAAGCGTACAGGTAAAAAGCTGTCCATTGCGTATCAAAACCGTTATCGTAACGACAGCCTGTATCTGAAGCAATTGGTCGAGCAGGGAGAGCTTGGCGAGATTTACCTGGGCAAAGCCATTGCTCTGCGTCGCCGCGCGGTTCCGACGTGGGGAGTGTTTTTGGATGAAGAGAAGCAGGGCGGCGGTCCGCTGATTGATATCGGGACGCATGCGCTCGACCTGACCCTCTGGCTGATGGATAATTACAAGCCTAAAAGCGTGCTGGGCTCTACCTTCAATAAACTTGGAGATCGTAAAAACGCGGCAAATGCCTTTGGTCCGTGGAACCCTGAGGAATTTAAGGTGGAGGATTCTGCTTTCGGATTTATTACCATGCAAAATGGAGCCACTATTGTGCTGGAATCCAGTTGGGCACTGAACGTTGTAGAATTTGGCGAAGCGAAGACGCTGTTATGCGGAACTGAGGGCGGAGCCGATATGCAGGATGGTCTGCGTATTAACGGGGAGAAGAATAGTCGCTTGTTTGATACGAAAATTGATCTGGACGCGGGCGGTGTAGCCTTTTACTCTGGAGAAACGGAAAACGAAGCGGATCGCGAAGCCCGTCTGTGGATCGAAGCCATTCTGGACGATAAAGAGCCGCTTGTGAAGCCCGAACAGGCGTTGGTGGTTACTGAAATTTTGGAAGCTATCTATGAATCGGCTCGTACAGGAAAAGCTGTCTATTTCGATTAAGATTAAGCCCGTAAACATCCGAATAGGCCATCATTATAAGATAAGCAGCTTCTTTCACATATGATACAGGGAGGGATTACGTTTGAAACTTGGAGTATTTATGGTATTGTTCGGCGGACGTTCATTGGAAGAGGCTCTGGACTATGTAGCATCCCAAGGACTGGATGCAGTAGAAATCGGCACAGGCGGTAACCCGGGCGATAAGCACTGCAAGCCGGATGAACTGCTGGACAACGAAACAGCGCTCAAAAACTTCAAAAAAGCAGTAGAGTCCCGTGGACTGACCATTAGTGCACTCAGTTGTCATGGCAACCCGCTCCATCCGCAAAAGCATTTGGCACAGGCCGATCACGAGGCGTTTCTTAAAACGGTTCGTTTGGCAGAAAAGCTGGAAGTTCCCGTTGTGAACACCTTTTCCGGCTGTCCGGGTGATCATGAGGATGCGAAGTACCCGAACTGGCCTGTTGCGCCGTGGCCGAATGATTTTCAGGAAGTGCTGAAATGGCAATGGGAAAATAAAATTATCCCTTACTGGACCGAAGCTGGAAAATTTGCAGCGGATCATCATGTCAAAATCGGGCTGGAGTTGCACGGTGGCTTCTCCGTTCATACGCCAGCAACCTTGCTTCGTCTGCGTGAAGCTGTGGGAGAAGTCATTGGTGCCAATCTTGATCCAAGTCACATGTGGTGGCAGGGGATTGATCCGGTACAGGCGGTTCAAATTTTGGGCCGGGAGAGAGCCATTCATCATTTCCATGCCAAGGATACGACGATTGACCCGATTAATGTGAATAAATACGGTTTGACCGATATGCAGGATTACTCGAATATGCTGGATCGTGCTTGGCAGTTCCGTACTGTCGGCTATGGACATGATATCAAAACATGGGCGGATATAATTAGTGCTCTTCGCCTGGTGGGTTACGATTATGTAGTGAGTATTGAGCACGAGGATGGTCTGATGTCCGTCGAGGAAGGCTTTACTAAAGCCGTTCACAATCTTCGCCAGGTCCTTATTGAAGAACCGCTGAGCGAGATGTGGTGGGTCTAACCTAATAGGGGGAAGTATTGATGATTAACGTCACCATTTGGAATGAATTTTTGAACGAGAAGCTGAATGATGAAGCCAAACAGGTATATCCTGATGGGATACACAAGGCATTGGCTGATGGGCTGTCAGGCGAAGGGTTCGCCATTCGAACGGCTACGTTGCGTGATGATGCCCAGCATGGTTTAGGAGAAGAAATCCTGAATTCCACAGATGTGCTGCTGTGGTGGGGGCATAAAGCACATGATCAGGTGAGTGATGAAATTACAGCCCGTGTTGTAAAGCGGGTACAGGAAGGCATGGGCTTGATCGTGCTCCACTCTGGACATTTTTCCAAGCCGTTCAAAGCCCTGATGGGCACAAGCTGTGATCTGAAATGGAGAGTGGCAGGCGAACAGGAAATTATTTGGTCCGTCAATCCGTCCCACCCTATTGCGGAGGGCATTGACGCTAAAATTCTGTTGGAGCACGAAGAGATGTACGGTGAGTTTTTTGATATCCCGGCGCCGGATGAATTGGTTTTTGTTAGTAATTTTGAAGGTGGAGAGGTGTTCAGAACCGGTTGTACTTTCCGTCGTGGCAGTGGTAAAATATTTTATTTCCGACCGGGTCATGAAACGTATCCAACCTATTACCAGCCCGATATTCTGAAGGTTATTGCTAACAGTATTCGTTGGGCTTATCCTACAAGCATTGTTCAACCAGTTTTTGGTAAAAGCCAACCTGTCAGACCTCTCGGTGGTGTATTGGTATAATTTCCATTTATTGGTTAAAATAAACTTGATATTGAACAGACTGACAGGCGGAAATCTCTTGAGATTCCGCCTGTTTTTGATTTAACGTATTTGCCATATACCTCTTATGCCGGTTTATTGTATAATCAGCTTTGGTCATGGCAACTTTATCGGACTGGGTATTAAATTAAGAAGAAAGTGTTTTCTTTCGGGATAAAGTATGCTAAAATGATATATACTAACAAAAGGAAAGCTTTATCAAACCGAAATGCTAAAGAAGGTGAAAAATATGGAGGGTCAACCGCAACTTGCGAAAATGTGTCCGCGTTTTGAAAGTGCCTTTTCATGTCTGGGTAAGCGCTGGAACGGACTGATTATTCAATCTATGATGAGCGGTCCCAAGCGTTTTAAGGATATTTCCAATCTGATTCCCACAATGAGCGATAAAATGCTGTCTGAGCGGATGAAGGATCTGGAGAATGAAGGGATTCTTACACGTCATGTATACCCGGAAACTCCTGTCCGCATTGAATATGAGCTGACGACCAAAGGCCGTGCACTTCAGCCGGTCATGGAACAGATTCAATATTGGGCTGAGGAATGGATTAGATGAGTATCAAGCCGAATAAACGTTTTTCATAGTAAAACAGCCTTTTCCTAGGAAAAAGGCTGTTTTTTTATTTTGTAATTCTTAATAGCCTTTGGCGCGGCCTGCGATTGAAAATAATCCGGTTGCAGTACGACGGGGGACACGGGTTTGAATATCAAGCGCTGCCGTACGGAACGTACCGAGGCAGGAATGGCAAAGTCTTCCCGCATAAATCGGGGAATGGCAAGACTCGCAAGGATAATCAAGCTGGCTATAGGTGGAGGGAAACTTGCCTGCTCTTACCCAGTCTGTGAGCAAATCCATAGGTGTGCCGGTTGCTTCACTAAGCTGGCGAGTATGAGTAGCGGGATGTTTCCACAAATAGTTGGAACAGCGATCATAAAATAAATTTTCTTCTTGGATACAGGTATTGCACAGGTTTCTAAGATTTTGCCGGAAAACGGAACCACACTTTGGGCAATTAGCAGTATGTATCTCCATAGAAACCAGTCCTTTATATCGATTTATAGTGAATATTTAAAATTTATTAGTTATATATTACTATGACTTTATACCTATATCAATCTTTATTTAAGGAAGAGACGTTTTATAGGTATATGTTAAAGTCTGAATTGACATAACCTTGTTACTTATGTATTATTACTTACATAAAGTTACTTGTTGAGAAAAATAAATTTAAAAAAAGATAAGGGGATTTTCACATGATGCCATCTTTGTTTTTAGCCCACGGATCACCTATGCTTGCTATTGAACAGACAGAATATACTGCTTTTCTGGAGCAGCTTGGAAAGAGTATTCGCCCGAAAGCTATTGTTATCTTCACTGCCCATTGGGAGACGCAGACATTGACAATTAGTTCGATAGACGGCATTTACGATACGATTTATGATTTTGGCGGTTTCCCACCGGAGCTGTATGCAGTGAAATATCCGGCTCATGGTTCGGTGGAGCTGGCGGCCAAGTTGAAAGAATTATATGAGCAAAAGGGCATTGATGTACAAACAGATGGGGCGCGAGGGCTGGATCATGGGTCCTGGACACTTCTGCATCGTATGTATCCTGAGGCGGATATCCCGGTAGTTCAGATTTCTGTGAATCCGTTTCTATCGCCGAAAGCACAATATGCTATCGGAGAAGTGTTGCGCGGGCTAGGTGAACAGGATATTTTGGTCATTGGGAGTGGTGTAACTGTCCATAATCTGCGCATCGTCAAATGGGGAGAAACGAAAACAGAGCCTTGGGCTCTTGATTTTGATGACTGGATTATTGAAAAGGTACAGAATGGAGATGTGCAGGCCTTGGACCGCTATGAAAGTGAAGCCCCGTATGCTCGTCAGGCGGTACCGAGGGCTGAACATTTTGTACCGTTGTTTATTGCCATGGGGAGTGGAGATCCGGCGAATAGAGCCAAGGTTGTCCACAGAAGCTATGAGATGGGGAATTTAAGTTATCTGTGCTTCCAGTTCTAAAAGTGTGGAAAAGAATGTTGGCGGGATGTTAGGCGCTTCACGATCCATTTGATCTTACGATCGCTGTTGCCGCGGGATTCTTTTGGGTTGTATAAGGCATTTAGAGGTGAGAATCCCGCTGCAAAGGCGAACGCTTCGCTTCTTCAGATTCAAATGGATTGATCCGCTGCTGCCCGCCATTTAGGTGGAGTGGGAGTATAAAATTAAGAGAGTGTTCTGTAAGCCATACAGTTTACAGAACACTCTCTTTTACATAAAATAAAACAAATAATTTAAATTCGGCAAATCTCACGCGGGCACAGTTCACAATGACATATGCCTTGCAGCATTTCCAAATCCTTGACAACGATCATGCCATTATCATATTCGACTGCATTTTTTTTACGCAAATCACTCAGCATCCGGTTTACACTTTCACGGGTGGCACCGATCATATTGGACAGGTCGGTATGAGTAATTTTTTTATGAATAAGAATATGCTCGCCGTGAGGCTCTCCGTAGGTGTTGCACAGACGGATCAGTGTGGAGCACAGAGCACCGGGCTTGCCGTACATCATCAAATCGCGAAACTTGGTCTGGGTAATACGGTGGTGGGACCCCATCCATTTCATAAAGTCAATGGCAAAATCACAGTGCTGGCAAATGAGCAGCTCCAAATCCGTGTGATCGACAACACCGATATCACTGTCCTCCAGAACTTCGGCAGAAAAGGAGTGCTTGGTACCGAAAAATGGATCAGCTTGACCAATCAGATCGCCGCTTTGGTACATATATAGTATAAGTTCCTTACCCTCATCCGTTGTTTTTGTTACTTTTACGCGTCCGCGCTTGATATAAAACAGCTTATCCGCTGTATCTCCTTCCCAGAATAGATGCGAGCTTTCTGGCATGACCCGATCTTTCATCATCACTTGCAGCCGGTTGAAGCTGGCCTCCGAGAAGCAACAGGTGTTGCCGCGGGCTTCCATTACGTTTGCAGGGTTTCTCATCGTCCATTTCCCCTTTGTTTCCTTTGTTTTTTATCTGCAACTTGATCAATTCAAATTCATTATATACCTGTGCTATGAGTTTTTGGGGCAAGAAGAGGGGGTAAAAGTGGCAGAATTCCAAACTTTGTGATTTAATTCACTTCATAAAATAAAATTTTAAATATATTGTGAAAAAAATCACAATATATCTTGAAAAGCTGTGTTACGATCAGTGCGTGAACAAGAGATAGTACACGAGATAACAGGAGGATGAGGGAAATGGCTGTTAAAAACGAGGTTATCCAAAAAGAGCAAAGCGCTGAGCAGTATATTCAAACGCTGATTGACCGGGGGAACCGGGCACAGCAGGCTTTCATGAGTATGAATCAGGAGCAGATTGACGAAATCGTACAAGCTATGGCACTCGCAGGGATGGATAAGCACATGCATCTGGCAAAGCTGGCTGTTGAAGAAACAGGACGCGGCGTGTACGAGGACAAAATCACCAAAAACATGTTTGCGACAGAATATGTCTATCATAGTATCAAAAATGAAAAAACCGTCGGTGTCATTGAAGATAATGACTTTGACAGTTTTCAAAAAATAGCAGAACCCGTCGGCATCATTATGGGGATCACTCCAGTGACTAATCCGACTTCAACTACAATGTTCAAAGCGTTGATTGCTATTAAAACACGTAACCCGATCATTTTCGGTTTCCATCCATCCGCTCAATCGTGTAGTGCGGAAGCAGCTCGCGTCTTGCTTGAAGCAGCCGTCAAACATGGTGCTCCGGCCGATTGTATTCAATGGATTGAAGCTCCATCGATGGATAAGACAAATTCACTTATGAATCACCCGGATGTGGCGCTGATTCTGGCAACTGGTGGATCAGGCATGGTTAAGGCGGCGTATAGCTGCGGTAAACCGGCTCTGGGTGTAGGCCCAGGTAACGTGCCTTGCTTTATTGAAAAAACAGCAGACATCAAGCAGGCCGTGAATGACCTCATCCTCTCCAAATCTTTTGATAACGGTATGATCTGTGCTTCCGAGCAAGCGGTTATTATCGAAGAGCCAATCTTCGAACAAGTGAAAAAATTGATGATCGCTAACGGTTGCTACTTTGTAAATAAAGAAGAAGCAGCTAAGCTCACTCAAGGAGCTATGAATGTCGAGAAATGTGCAGTGAACCCAGCTATCGTCGGACAGTCTGCTGTGAAAATTGCTGAAATGAGTGGTATCACAGTACCAGCAGGAACTAAAATTTTGGTCGCTGAGATTGAAGGAGTAGGAACAAAATTCCCATTGTCTGCGGAAAAATTGAGTCCTGTATTGGCTTGCTATAAAGTAAAAAATGCTGAACAAGGTATTCAACGCGCTGCTGAAGTCGTGGAATTCGGGGGCATGGGCCACTCGTCCGCTATTCATTCGAACGATGAGGACGTTATCGCCCGGTTCGCAAACCGTTTGCAAACAGGCCGTATTATTGTAAATGCACCTTCCACACATGGTGCGATCGGTGACATCTACAACACCAACCTTCCATCGCTGACACTCGGTTGTGGTTCGTACGGACGTAACTCGACTTCGTCGAACGTATCGGCAGTCAACTTGATTAATGTGAAAAGGGTGGCGAAACGTACGGTGAATATGCAATGGTTCAAAGTACCTTCCAAAATTTATTTTGAAAAAAATTCGACTCAGTATCTTGCTAAAATGCCTGATATCACACGTGTAGCCATTATCACAGACCCTATGATGGTGAAACTCGGATATGTGGATCGTGTCATCCATTATTTACACCAGCGCCAAACACCAGTAGCTATCGAAGTGTTCTCGGAAGTAGAGCCAGATCCATCGACAGTTACGGTAGAACGTGGTACTGAAATGATGAGACGTTTCCAACCGGATTGCATTATTGCATTGGGCGGCGGTTCGCCGATGGATGCGGCTAAAGGCATGTGGATGTTCTATGAATACCCAGATACTGATTTCAACAACTTAAAACAAAAATTTATGGATATCCGCAAACGGATTTACAAGTACCCACGTCTGGGTCAAAAAGCGCAATTTGTAGCCATTCCTACAACCTCGGGTACAGGTTCGGAAGTTACGTCGTTCGCAGTTATTACAGACAAAAATCAGGGCAACACGAAGTATCCGCTGGCTGACTATGAGCTGACTCCTGATGTGGCAATTATTGACCCTGAATTTGTATATTCGCTTCCTAAAACGGCTGTAGCGGATACAGGTATGGACGTTCTGACACATGCCATTGAGGCTTACGTGTCTGTAATGGCTAGTGACTACACAGACGGTCTGGCGATTAAAGCCATTCAACTGGTATTCCAATACCTGGAGCAATCGGCTCTGACTGGCGACAAGTTGGCTCGTGAAAAAATGCATAATGCTTCCACACTGGCAGGGATGGCGTTTGCCAATGCATTCCTGGGTATTAACCACAGTCTTGCGCACAAATGGGGTGGACAATACCACACAGCGCACGGTCGCACAAATGCCATTTTGTTACCACACGTCATTCGCTATAATGCGAAAAAACCGACAAAATTCGTTTCGTTCCCTAAATATTCGCACTTTGTTGCGGATGAGCGTTATGCAGAAATTGCACGCATACTGGGACTGCCTGCCCGTACGACTGAAGAAGGGGTTAATAGCCTGATTGAAGCGATCCGCAAGCTGAACAAAACACTCGGTATCGAGGAATCGTTCCAGCAAATCGGCTTCGATGCGAAGGATTTTGAATCGCGTGTAGATTATCTGGCTGACCGCGCTTTTGAGGATCAATGTACAACTGCGAATCCGAAGCTGCCGCTGGTTACCGAATTGGCTGATGTATACCGCGACGCCTTCTACGGACGTTTTGACCAATAATATATAGGTACGAAGAGGCTTGTGACTAAGCATTTTCCCGTTCAATACCAACGCAGGCTCTCTATATAGAGGGCCTGCGTTGGTTTGGGAAGGGAGGTGAACGGCAAGGATACAGGTACGGGCGTAATCGCTAGGGAAAATAAAGTGATAAATGTCACCCATATTGTGATTTTTGTCACATACTACACTCTATCATTATTCTACAATAAGGGTGTAAGAAAGGTCCCGACACTGAGCGTAAGGCATCGGTGAAAAGGCCGGGCTCGAGACACTATTTTAATGTGAAAAAAATCACAAGTCCGGAAGACCAAACAATTTGGAGGGATTTACATGTCGGTGATTGAGAGAGAATTACAAGAGCAACAATCTGGCTGGAGAGGTTTCAAAAAAGGTAAATGGACTAAAGAAGTCAACGTCAACGATTTTATTGAAACCAATATCTTACCTTATGTCGGCAACGAAGAATTTCTGGTTGGTCCTACTGCCAACACAACTGCACTGTGGGATATTGTATCCGATCTTACCAAAAAAGAGCTGGCAAACGGCGGCGTGCTTGATGTAGACGTGAATACGCCATCCACCATTATTTCACATAAGCCGGGCTATCTAGACCGGGATAAAGAACAAGTTGTCGGTGTACAAACAGACGCTCCATTCAAACGCTCCTTGCAGCCGTTTGGTGGAATCCGGATGATGATCGACGCTTGCAAAGCCTATGGCTTTGAAGTACCGCAAAGCATTGTTGATATCTTCACTCATATTCGTAAAACGCATAATCAGGGTGTATTCGACGCTTATACTGATGATATGAGAGCAGCTCGTAAAGCGGGTATTATCACTGGTTTGCCGGATGCATATGGTCGTGGACGCATTATCGGTGACTACCGTCGTGTAGCATTGTACGGTGCAAACTTCCTGATAAAAGACAAAAAGACTCAACTGAAAAGTCTTGAAGTGGATTCAATGGAAGAAGACGTAATTCGTCTGCGTGAAGAAATTTCCGAGCAAATTCGCGCTTTGAACGAGCTGAAACAAATGGCTGCTGAGCATGGTTTCGACATCTCAAAGCCTGCTAACAACGCGAAAGAAGCTTTCCAATGGGTGTATTTTGGCTATCTTGCAGCGATCAAAGAACAAAATGGTGCAGCAATGTCCTTGGGACGTGTATCTTCCTTCCTTGATATTTATACTCAACGGGATATGGAAGAAGGCGCAATGACAGAAGAGCAAGCACAAGAATTGGTCGATCATTTTGTTATGAAACTGCGTATTGTTAAATTCCTGCGCACACCTGACTATAATGAACTGTTCAGCGGAGACCCAACATGGGTAACTGAATCCATTGGCGGTATGTCCATTACTGGAGAAACTCGGGTTACTAAAAACAGCTTCCGTTTCTTGCACACCCTGTACAATTTGGGACCTGCACCAGAGCCAAACCTAACTGTACTGTGGTCAGAAAAATTGCCTGAAGGTTTCAAAAAATATTGTGCCAAAGTTTCTATTGAAACTAGCTCCATTCAGTATGAAAATGATGATCTGATGCGTCCGATTTATGGCGATGACTATGGTATTGCTTGTTGTGTATCGGCAATGAAAATCGGTAAACAAATGCAATTCTTTGGTGCCCGTGCCAACTTGGCTAAAGCTTTGTTGTATGCCATCAACGGTGGTGTGGATGAAAAATCAGGTGCTCAAGTGGGTCCTGAATATCCTGCAATTACAGGTGAAGTGTTGGATTACGAGGAAGTGCTGAGCCGCTTCAAGCCAATGATGGAATGGTTGGCAAAACTGTACATGAACACTTTGAACGTTATTCACTACATGCATGACAAGTACAGCTACGAACGGATTGAAATGGCATTGCATGACCGTGATATTGTCCGTACGATGGCTTGTGGTATTGCTGGTCTGTCCGTTGCTGCCGATTCCCTGAGCGCCATTAAACATGCGAAGGTTAAACCGATCCGTAACGAAAAAGGCATCGCCATTGACTTTGAAATTGAAGGGGAATACCCTTGCTACGGTAATAACGATGATCGTGTAGATAACATCGCAGTAGAACTGGTAGAGTCCTTCATGGGTATGATCCGCAAGCACAAAGCTTACCGGAATGCGATTCCTACTCAATCTGTGCTGACCATTACTTCCAACGTGGTGTACGGTAAGAAAACAGGTACAACACCGGATGGACGTAAAGCTGGCGAACCGTTTGCACCAGGTGCGAACCCAATGCACGGACGCGACAAAAAAGGTGCTTTGGCTTCCCTTAGCTCCGTAGCTAAGTTGCCTTACGAGCACAGTCTGGATGGTATCTCGAATACCTTCTCCATCGTGCCTAAAGCCCTGGGTAAAGAAGAAGAAACACGCAAAACGAATCTCGTTTCCATGATGGATGGCTACTTTGGAAGCCATGCGCATCATCTGAACGTCAACGTGTTTGCTCGTGAACAATTGCTGGATGCGATGGATCACCCAGAAAACTATCCACAGCTTACAATTCGTGTATCGGGTTATGCCGTTAACTTTATCAAGCTGACTCGTGAACAACAGCTGGATGTTATTAACCGTACTTTCCACGGTACAATGTAACAAAGCCTTACGTATCATATATTACAACGACGCACGCATAGCGGATGCGGGAAGGAAGATGCAACATGCTGAAAGGTCACATACACTCATTGGAAACCTTCGGGACCGTAGATGGTCCCGGCATCCGCTTCGTGCTTTTTATGCAAGGATGCTTGTTAAAATGTCAATATTGCCACAACCCGGACACTTGGGCTTTAAATGAAGGCAATCCAATGACACTGAAGGAGGTATTGGCTGAAATTGAGCCATATTTAGCCTACTACCGTTCTTCTGGAGGCGGATTGACCGTATCCGGTGGAGAACCGACATTGCAAGCTCATTTTGTAGCAGAGCTGTTCAAAGAAGTGAAGCAACGCTGGAATTTGCACACGACGCTGGACAGTAACGGTTTTAATGACGCAGGCCGTATCCAAGAACTGCTGGACGTAACGGACTTGGTGTTGCTGGATATTAAGCATATTGACAACGACAAGCATATTAAGCTTACAGGCAAGTCCAACGATCGTATGCTAAGTACGGCACGCTGGTTGTCTGAACAAGGGCGCAAGATGTGGATTAGACACGTATTTGTACCGGGTATTCATGATGACGAGCAGGATCTGCTGAATTTGGGTCGGTTTATAGGAACGTTGAACGGAGTCGAAAAGTTCGAAATTTTACCTTACCACCAAATGGGGGTATACAAGTGGGAAATGCTCGGCAAGGCGTATCCGCTGGAAGGGGTTCCGTCCCCTACAGATGAAGAGGTTCAACGGGCTTACCGTCTCATTGAAGAGGGCCGTCTGGAGACCGCAGGGACAAATGCCGTCGGCCGTCCGTCATAATATTGAATGGCCTTTAAAATATTTTCTGGTTATGAAGCCGCCGTCCCATCAGGTCAGATGGGCGGCGGTTTTTTGTTGTAGAATTTCTTGCAGCCACAGGAGAAAGTTCCCTTTTTTTCATGTTCAGCAAAATTCCCAGCAACTTTTGGGTAGCAGCCGCGTCTAATAGTATGACTTTTTACGGGAATGATAATAATTTGGTAATAGAAGGAGACAGAGAATGAATTTCAAGAAATGGACCATGCTCACCGCGCTTGCGGTAGCCCAGGTGGCCGCAGTAGCCCCTGTAGGAGCAGAAGCAATATCCACTGTTCAATCCACCGATTCGGTTAGCGGACAGCAGGCTCAGGCCAATGTCACAGATTCCGGCGTTCAGAATAGCATCGGGGGACAAGATAGCACTGGAACACCAAATGACACGGTGACACCTGATAACACAGGCGTATCCAATGATCCGTTGTCCGGCTTGCCGACGGATACAACCAACGGATCGAACGTATCCAATGATGTATACGGTGGAGACGGAACGATCACCAACCCTGGTGGTTCTCCAACATCCATGAGTGCAAATCAACTGATTTTGTATTTGAACAGCGCAAAAATGGAACAAAACGGACAGGTGTACACGGCGACTCAGCCGATGACAGTCAAGGACGGCGTTTCTTATGTAGCTATCCGTTCGCTGGTCAGCCGCGTCGGATTACAGTTTAGTTATGACACTGCTACCAAGGAAACTGTTATCACCCAAGGTACAAACGTGCTGCGCTTCAAGACTGACAGCAAGGTTTACACGGTTAACGGTGAAGCTAGACAAATGAAGGGGCCGGCATTCCAGCAAAAGAACGTATTTATGGTGCCATTGACGTCTATTACACAGGCCTTAAATATTCCTTATACTGTAAATAATACGACAAAACAGGTTATTATGGATTTGAATCAAAAGCCTAAAGCTTCCTTCACGGTTCAGCAAAAAGATATCTATGCGGGCGAAACTCAGGTTACGTATTTGACGAAGGAATCTTCTCCTACAGGTCTTCCAATTGTGAATCAACGTTGGGAAGGCAAGCAGGACGTATTTCAGGAGCCAGGTACATATGTAGTTACCTATTCCGTTCTTGACTCCGCAGGGAACTGGAGTGATCCATACTCAGTTACGATTACGGTAAGACCGCCGAATCAGCCGCCAGTGGCTCTGTTTACAACAGATAAAAAAGAATACAAAATGGGTGAAAAAATCACGATTACGGATCTGAGTACGGATGATGAAAATGCGATCACCAAACGTGATTGGGTGAATAAGAAACTGGCATTTTTCGAACCGGGTGATGTGACCATTACGCTGACTGTGACTGATAAGCATGGTGCAACAGGTACTGTAAGCGAAACGATTAAAATTACGAATGAATTGCTGTACAACGAAGATGATTTTAACAAAATCTTCACGCCTTATGGTGATAAATACAGTGTGGACGGCAGTCAGGTGCCTACCATGGCTACTATACCTTTGACCAGTACATCTTCACCACGTCTTCTGATCCGTGCTAACAGCCCGGAACGTGTATTCCAGGATGGTATTGTGTATCAGGAAATGGGATCAGGCAGCACGCGTGTACTCGTCCATCATGTGAATGAAACGGGCCGAGATGTGAAAATGTACGTAATCGCGACAAACAATAATATTACAGCTGCTAATATGAACGTCGAAAATTCCGGTTTTGCCGGACCATCTGAGTTTGCAACCGCTGCGGGTAAAATTTCGATCCAACGGTACTTTCAATCTATGCAGGATGGAAGCAAACGCTCTAGCACAGTCCTGAATCCGGGCGAAAGCCGCGTTATTTTACAGGATTTGAGCGCGCAAAAAATTAAGCAAAAACAGGTTATTTCTCTCTTGTCTGACCTGTATACAGATCAACCGATCCAATACACAGTTATTGTGCTAGATGCAAATGTAGATCCACTGACTGTAATGCCTACCTTGGCAAAACTGCCGAAGGATGGAATTCATAACCGCGGAACATACGCTAATTCCGATATCTCGCTTGAATATACAGAAGAGGTTGGTAAAACAGCTCAGCGCATCGTTCTTGGCGACAATAAAGTAGACCCGAACCTGCTTGGTTCAGACGGTCTGGACGGTTCTTCTTCCTCCAATGCGGGTAATTTTGGTGTTGTGTATAAGGTTAAACTGGATCGCGTAGCGCCGTATTCCCTGATTACATTTAATCCGCGTGGTGGTGAATACTCTGGCTATGCTATGGTGAATAATCAGGTCGTGGGTATCCCGACGAACGGCTCCGTGTGGGCTCCGAATGAGATGAGTGTACTGTATCGTACAGGTCATATCGAGGAAAGTGTAGAGATGTATTTCACTGCTGCGGCGGGTAGTAACTTGCCAGTTTCCGTGGTAGTTATGCCATTACCAGCTATTAAAAATTAATATGAATATCCGGTTTTGTTTATCGGCTTAGACCGAAAGGGTCTCATCATTCACCGTTTAAAGTCAGATCACTTACAGAATAAAGGCGTTCTCCTGCTGCGGATTCGGTTCCAGTACAGGAGAACGTTTTTTCTTTATCAAGAGCGCGAATATCTCTTATAACTTTGACTTTAATCGTGGTATAATAAGTAGATGCAAGCCTAAGCCTGCATCAGATAACCTGAAACTACAGGCAGGGGAGGGTGAAACGCATGCTGACAAAGGATGAGATTATCGCAACAATGTCCACTCAGGGGCTGCGTATTACGGATCAGCGCAAGACGCTGGCCACGTTATTTTCCGAGAATGAAGGGTATCTGTCCCCCAAAGACGTTTATGAATATATGGGTAAAAAATACAGTGGACTCAGCTTTGACACCGTTTACCGTAATTTGCGTGTGATGCAGGAATTGGGTGTGCTGGAGCAGGTATCTTTTGAGGATGGAATGAAGTTCAAGGTGAGCTGCAATGAGCATCATCACCACCACCATATGATTTGCTTGAGTTGTCAGAAAACATTACCGATCTCTTTCTGCCCGATGCAGATGACAGATACGACAGATCAGTTCCAAATCGTCGAGCACAAGTTTGAAATTTTCGGCTATTGCAAGGAATGCCAGGAAAAGAACGGGCACGTAGAAGCCAATTCTAAAGGGGGATATAAACAGGCGAGCGGTCACACTCACAGCCACGGAGGCTACTGAAATGAAGATTACCATACGAAGAGTGGTTCAAGCTCCGATTAAGTTATACCGATCCTATATTTCACCATTAAAGCCACCGACCTGCCGCTTCTATCCGACGTGCTCACAGTACGCGCTGGAGGCGGTGGAGGTGCATGGAGCACTCAAAGGCTCCTGGCTGGCCGCCAAACGTATAGCGAAGTGTCATCCCTTTCATCCAGGCGGTGTAGACCTGGTGCCTCCTGCTAAAAAGAGATCTGACGAAGATCGTTTTGCTGATCGTGCCGGGAAGGGCTTGACTTGACATTGCTATGCGCGTTTGGTTATATTTTGGATAATAATGTTTTCCTGCGAAGGGATGAGTAGGGTCAACCGTCCAGTACAGAGAGCCGGGGTTAGCTGCAAACCGGTCTGGAACGAAGCCTGAATATGGTCCTGGAGGAACCTTTTTCGAGCGTGTTTGCCACCAGTTCAATGGTTATAGGGCGAACGACCGTAAGGGAGAGGCGTGATCCAGCGTTAATGGGCGGTCAGAGTGACCGGTGAAGCCTGTAGTCTGCGAGGATACGGGAAATTTGGGTGGTAACGCGTGAGGTGACTCTCGTCCCATAGGGGCGAGGGTCTTTTTTGTGCCCAATTAGTGTGAAAAGCATGAATTGGAGTACCAAATTCAAGGGAGCATGTCTTATTTCGCTGCCGTGAACAAAACAGGAGGCAATACACATGTCCAATGAGAAAACATTTTACATCACGACACCGATTTATTATCCAAGCGACAAGCTACATATCGGTCATGCGTACACTACGGTAGCCGGAGATGCAATGGCCCGCTACAAACGGCTGCGCGGCTACGAGGTGCGCTATTTGACGGGAACGGATGAGCATGGTCAGAAGATTGAGCAAAAGGCGAGTGCGGCTGGCAAAACACCACAGCGTTTTGTTGACGATATTGTGGCAGGGATTCAGGATTTATGGCGGAAGCTCGACATTTCCAATGACGATTTTATCCGCACAACGGAAGAGCGTCACAAGAGTGTAGTACAGGAAATTTTTGATCGTTTGCTCAAGCAAGGGGACATTTACAAAGGCGAATATGAAGGCTGGTATAGCATTCCTGACGAGACTTACTACACAGAAACTCAACTGGTTGACGTGGTGAAGGATGCGGAAGGCAATGTAGCTGGAGGTAAAAGCCCGGACAGCGGACACCCTGTAGAACTGGTCAAGGAAGAGTGTTACTTTTTCCGTATGAGTAAGTATGCTGATCGTTTGCTGCATTTTTATGAGGAGAACCCGCAGTTTATCCAGCCGGAATCCCGTAAAAAAGAGATGATTAACAACTTCATCAAGCCGGGGCTGGAGGATTTGGCTGTATCCCGTACAACCTTTGACTGGGGCGTTAAGGTGAAGGGTGATCCGAAGCATGTCGTATACGTGTGGATTGATGCGCTCTCCAACTACATTACAGCTCTGGGCTATGGTTCCTCCAATACCGAGCTGTACGATAAATTTTGGCCTGCCAATGTGCATATCGTAGGGAAGGAAATTGTACGATTTCATACGATTTACTGGCCAATCATGCTGATGGCGCTGGATCTCCCGTTGCCTAAAAAAGTATTTGCACACGGCTGGTTACTTATGAAGGACGGTAAAATGTCCAAGTCCAAAGGTAACGTCGTAGACCCTGTAACGCTGATTGACCGTTATGGTCTGGATCAACTTCGTTACTACTTGCTGCGTGAGGTGCCTTTTGGTGCGGATGGAACTTTTACACCGGAAAGTTTTGTGGATCGGGTCAATTCTGATTTGGCGAATGATCTGGGTAATTTGTTGAATCGTACCGTAGCGATGGTAGACAAATATTTTGAAGGCAAGGTTCCGGCTTATGAAGCGAAAGTAACAGCATTCGACGGGGCTTTGGAAGAAATGGCAACAGCGACTTACAGTAAAGTGGAAGAAGCGATGGAAAACATGGAGTTTTCCGTGGCGTTGACGGCGATTAGTCAATTTATTAGCCGCAGCAACAAGTATATTGACGAAACACAACCATGGAACCTGGCCAAGGATGAGAACAAGCGCCGTGAGCTGGCATCCGTTATGGTGCATCTGGTAGAAAGCCTGCGCATTGCGTCTATTTTGCTCCAACCGTTCTTGACCCGTGCTCCGCATAAAATTTGGGAGCAACTGGGCATCAAGGAAGGCGAACTGACTGCATGGGACAGCGGCAAGCAGTTTGGTCGCATGCCGGAAGGAACGCAACTGGTCAAAGGCAATCCCATCTTCCCGCGTCTGGATTCAGAGCAGGAGGTTGCTTTCATCGTGGAAGCGATGACGGGCGGCAAGAAGGCGGAGGAAGCTACTGCGCAGGTTCAACCGCAGAATGCGGCGAAGACGGGCCAAGAAGCGCCAGAGGCGAAGGAAGAGATTGGTATTGAGGACTTTGCCAAGGTAGAACTGCGCGTCGCTCAGGTTATCGCCTGTGAGCCTGTGAAGAAGGCCGATAAGTTGTTGAAGCTTCAGCTTGATCTTGGTTATGAACAACGTCAGGTGGTATCGGGCATTGCCAAGTTCTATACGCCGGAGGACATGGTTGGACGCAAGGTGATTTGTGTGACCAATCTCAAGCCTGTGAAGCTGCGCGGGGAACTTTCTCAAGGAATGATTTTGGCAGCATCGCACGGAGATCAGCTTACGCTAGCTACAGTACCGGAAAGCATGCCTAACGGCGCGATTGTAAAATAAATAAAGCTCGTCATGAGCGTATGTCTTTCGGCTTGTATGCCGGGGCATACGCTTTTTGGGTTGCAACATATTTGGATGCTTCCTCACGTATGTTTTAGTAATAGGGCTTGTATGCTCGTGTTTACTTAAGACAGACGGGAGGACGTCATGATGACGGATGTTAACGCCGGGCTGGCGATCATAGCGGGACTGGTTTCTTTTTTCTCACCTTGCTGCTTACCACTATACCCCTCTTATTTATCTTATATGACGGGAATGTCGGCACGTGAACTGGCCGAAGGGCGGCATAAGGCTGAGGTACGTTATCGTACGATGGGACATACCCTAGCTTTTGTGCTGGGCTTTTCCGTAGTATTCTATTCCTTGGGTGCAAGTGTAGGGTTGCTTGGAGAATGGTTTGGCAATTATAAGGATACGCTAAGGGTAGTTGCGGGGCTATTGATCTTGGTGATGGGGCTGGTATCACTTGGCGTAGTGCAGCCTTTGATTTTGATGAGGGAGCATAAGTTTCGCTGGACATGGAAGCCTGCCGGTTACGCCGGTTCCTTTGTGATCGGAATCGGGTTTGCGGCAGGCTGGTCTCCCTGTATCGGTCCCATGCTGACAGCTATTATTGCTTTGGCGGCAGTAGAGCATCATACCTGGTTCAAGCTGGTCACAGGCTACGCGCTTGGTTTTGCGATTCCATTTTTTGCATTGGCTTTACTGGCCGGCTCTGTTCGTCTATCCTCACGTTACACGTCAATTATTGTAAAAATAGGCGGTATACTGCTGATCATCACCGGAATTTTACTAGTAACAGATCATATGACGGATGTAACGCTGTATTTACAGCGGATAGCGCCGAATTGGATGCTGGTTATGTGAAATATTCAATACGACTTAATGGAAAATGTTCAAAAATGCGCTCTGTGATAAATTCTCGCAGTGCGTTTTGCTGTTCATCGGGATAAACGTATTTGTTCTGTCCCCAACGGCCCCATTTTTTCTTACGTTTCTCCATGTCCATTTCCAGCTTGGTTTTTGGATAACGCTTCTCGATCACAGCCTTGGACGTTTTGGTAAAACGGTGCTGGATCAATTCGAACGTCAGATCATTTGTGGCATCCTGAGGCAAGGTTTCACTCAATTTGCGCAGCAGTTCGCCATATCCTTCTTCCCAGCCGTCATACCAGATGATCGGCGCAATAATAAAACCTAGCGGATAACCGGCTCGGGCGATTTTACCTGCCGCTTCAATGCGTTCCTCGAAGCGCGAAGTCGCAGGTTCAAACTGTTTAATAACATAATCGGAATTAATGCTAAACCGGATGCGGGTATGACCATTATGCTGAATATCCAGTAGCGGATCGACATGATGATATTTGGTAACAAAACGCAGGCGACCAAATTCTTCATCTGCCATAAAACGAATCAATTCTCCGAGCGATCCGGTGATATGCTCCAAACCGACCGGATCGGAGGTACAGGCTGCTTCAAAACGAGTAATTTCAGGCGCACGTTCCTCGATATAGCCTTTAGCTGCCGATAAGATATCATCGGTATTGACATAGACGCGTATATACGGCTTTGCCCCTAATGTCGTTTGCAGATAACAATAGTGGCAGTGTCCCATACATCCGGTCGAAATGGGAATGGCGTATTCAGCAGAGGGCTTGGACTGGTCGAAAGTTAGCGTTTTGCGAATACCGACGACCAACGTCTTTTTCGCCATTCGATACTTTTCAACTTCGGTTTCGCCCGGTAAATTGGTAATTCGGTTATGGGATGTGGTCATACGATACGGAATGTCTTTGACTTTTACCCAATCCATAATACGCTGACCCTTGGGATAATTCAGTGCGTCCGGCTCGAAGAATACCAGATCAGGCACGAACGGTTTGGTTCCTTTGGTTTTGACAGGAGTACGCTCAAGCGTGGACATGGGTAACGCTCCTTTCAGGAATAAAATCCCCAGTAGTAGCTCAGTTGTCCAACTTTACTCATGCCGTAGGTAAACGATACAGGGACGCTATTAGTGTGCCCTGCTTAAATTGAACAAATCGTGGCAATAGCTGTGAGCGGGGGGATGAGACTTGCCAATAGGCAATGATAACATGTATCATTACATAGTAGGTTCAACGCAGGAAATGAAGGCGGTAGCGCCCGTTCAATAACAGAAAAGAGGGAAACAAGTGCCAACGCCAAGCATGGAAGATTATTTGGAGCGCATTTACCAACTGATTGATGAGAAGGGATACGCCCGTGTCTCGGATATCGCAGAAGGTCTGGAGGTCCATCCTTCGTCCGTTACCAAGATGATCCAGAAGCTGGATAAGGACGATTATCTCGTATATGAGAAATATCGGGGATTAATTTTGACACCCAAAGGGAAAAAGGTCGGCAAACGGCTGGTTGACCGCCACCAGTTACTAGAGCAATTTCTGGATATGATTGGGGTCGATAAGGACCTGATCTATAAAGATGTGGAAGGTATTGAGCACCATTTAAGCTGGGATTCCATCACCCGCATTGAGACATTGGTCGAATATTTCCGCCGGGATGAAGATCGTCTGCGCCAGCTTCACGATATACACAAGGAATTGAGCGGTGATTCCTGACAGGCATCGTCCGCAAGGACAGATGCTTTTTTATTTGTCTCTACCGCAACAAATACCCGGTTATTAGCGTCTATCCATTATATAGCAGGACAAGACAGGGGTTAAAAATTAACGGGGTTAGCGGAGGATAGTAATCATATGAATTGGAAGAAAACATGGGCACTGGCTGCTGGTTTACTGTTAGCGGTGCAGACGGCAGTCGTGCCTGGAGCGCAAGCAGCTCCAAACGGAGAGATTGAAATTATATTGCACGGGCAAACGCTGCAAAGTGATGCGTCACCGTATATTGTACAAGGGGCCAACGTAACGATGGTGCCTTTGCGAGTGATTAGTGAGGGATTAGGCGCTCAAGTCAACTGGTCAGCATCGTCCGGTACGGTAACCATCACAGCGCAGGATAAAAACATCTCTATGGAGAACGGCGGACAGAGTGCTACGGTGAATGGCAAGTCAGTTCGATTGGACGCATCTGCGCGTATGACCAGCGGAAGAGTCATGGTGCCGCTGCGTTTTGTTGGGGAAGAGTTGGGATTAAAAGTGGACTGGCAGGCTACAGAGCGAGTCATTACGTTAAGTAGTGGTAAAGAAGGTGTCTCCACAGGCGGAACAACATCTTCCGGTGGCGGCTCCAGCTCCAATACGTCCACACCTGACAATCAGGGAAGTGTAGGTATGAATCAGGGAATCGATGATGATGAGCAGGCGAGCGTCATTTCTCCGTCTACTTCAACCAATGAGGGCAGCTCCAATTCTTCGCAGGGAAATGTCGTGCAAGTGAAAGCTTCGACTTCCATGCGCGGGGCTTGGATTTCTACGATTAACGGGGATTGGCCTTCTTCTGCCGCACGAAGCAGCACCGAGAAGCAAAAGCAGGAATTTACCAAAATGCTTGATGATTTGCAAGGGATGGGTATTAATGCGGTTTTTGTTCAGGTCCGGGCCAGCGGTGATGCGCTGTATCCGTCTAATCTTGTGCCATGGAGCAAGTACCTGACGAACACCCAGGGGAAAAATCCGGGCTATGATCCTTTGAAATTTATGATTAGCGAATCTCACAAGCGGGGGATGGAGTTTCATGCCTGGTTTAACCCTTTCCGCGCCAATTCTACAGGAACGACCAGTGGTTTAGCTGCAAACCATGTGGCTAACCAGCATCCGGATTGGATCGTTAAGAATGGCAGTCAACTCTACATCAATCCGGGAATTCCTGCTGCTCGCCAGCATGTCATTGATGCGATTATGGAAGTTGTGGATGGATACGATATTGACGGTGTTCATCTAGACGACTATTTTTATCCATACAGCGGCACTTTTGATGATAATGCGACCTTTAAAGCGTATAACGCTAACAAAATCTCTGACAAAGGCGACTGGCGGCGAGATAATGTGAACAGCTTTGTCCGTGATCTGGGCAAAAGCATTCATGCAAGCAAGTCCAAGGTGCAGTACGGGATTAGTCCTTTTGGTGTGTGGCGCAACAAGTCTCAAGACTTGACCGGATCAGACACCAAGGCTGGAGTTACAGCGTATGATACGACGTTTGCGGATGTACGTACCTGGATTAACAAAGGCTGGATTGATTATGTAGCTCCACAGATTTATTGGAGTATCGGTTTCCCGGCTGCTGGCTATGACAAGCTTGTGGCATGGTGGTCCAATGAGGTCAAAAATTCAGATGTTAAGCTGTACATCGGACATTCCCCCTATAAAATCGGCACTCCTGAAAAGGGTTGGCAATCCGCCGAAGAGTTGATTAAGCAACTCAAGCTGAACGAGAATTATAATCAGGTTAAAGGGGATATTTATTTTAGCGCACAGCATTTACGGAAAAATCCGTACGGACTCATTCAGCTACTTCAAAATTATTATCAATAATTATGTAAACTGGATCATATAGGTTCTAAATAAACCTTCGTTCTCATACATAAGCAGTAGAACTGCTTACTCCCAAGAGAACGGAGGTTTTTTGATCTATGCTGATCAATGCTGTGTTCCAGGGTGGAGGGGTTAAGGGTATATCGCTGGCGGGTGCAGTCAAGGCTGCGGAGGAGCATGGAATTGTATTCAACCGCGTAGCGGGTACATCATCAGGTGCTATTGTAGCTGCTTTGTTGGCGGCAGGATATTCGGCAGATGAAATGAAAGCCGTGATCGAGAAAACCCCCTTGGTCAGCTTGTTACGGCGTTCTCCGGTGTTTAACATCAAATGGGTTGGACCGGCAGCTCGTATTTTTCTTAAAAAAGGACTGTACTCCGGAGAAGCATTGGAGCATTGGGTGCGGGAGCTATTGCTTGCCAAGGGAGTGCGTACGTTCGCGGATCTGCCTCCAGGCAAGCTACGCATTATTGCTTCAGACATAACGAACGGACGCATACTGGTGCTTCCTGAGGATATCAAACGTTTCGGTATGAATACCTCTTCACTGGAGGTGGCCAAAGCCATTCGGATGAGCACAAGCATCCCATATTTTTTCGACCCCGTTATGCTAAGACTTGATCCTTTGCACACGAGAGGGAAAAAATTCTCACAGCAATTTGTGTTTGTAGTCGATGGGGCATTGTTAAGTAATCTGCCTTTATGGCTTTTTGATGAGCCTGTAAACGAGCAAAAGGCTAAAACTATTCCAACAGTAGGTTTTCAGATGGTGGGCAAAACGGGAGCCGAAACGAAGGTTTCTTATATACGGGGACCGTTGACGATGCTGCAAGCTATTTTTGATACGATGCTATCAGCGCATGATGAGCGTTATATTGAGCAGGAGAACCGATATCGGACCATTAAAATCCCGACACTAGGTATTCGCACAGCACAGTTCAATATTTCTCTTGAGCAGAGCAATTTGCTGTATGATTCTGGTGTGCAGGCAGGAGACGCTTTTTTCCACAAATGGAGCATCGCTTCTTACCAACAGCAGTATAACAAGTATCAATTAATGAAGGATACGATGTATGCCATGAAATAATTACTTGCTAGTTGGAGCTGGAATCAAGAGGTTAAAAAAGGAGCCATTTCCCGGTCATTTTTCATTACGCGGGTGATGGCTCCTTTGTGTATCATGTTAGAGTGTGATCGACTAATGATATTTAGGTTGTTCTTCTTCGTTTTTGCCCTTAGAACCTTCAATAACATGAAAAGGATACGCTTTACGCTTGCCTGTAGTCTGCTGCTTGCGTGTGTTGGCTGTTTTGGCCATAGTGCGTGCAGAGGGTTTAATCTTGGGAGTACGGGGGCGTCGTCCTGGCAAGTATTTGTACAGCAGAAATATAACTGCAAAAACAAGGACAGGAATCAATAAACTCATAAGAAAGCCCCAGCTTCCTCTCCATACCATATCCACAATCCCATATGCGCCCAAGGCAAGGGTAAGCCAGAAAATAACCGCATGTCTGTTCATCTTTCACTCATCCTTTCACAGGATCAAGGACCGAGCTGTTGAAGGTCTCCTTTACAGGTACATTTTCCAACTCGGCATCCAATTCCAGCATACGCTTGAATGAAGCAATGGATACCTCTACTTGATCATCGGTCGGTTCTTTGGTGGTAAGTAGTTGCAGCCACAGGCCGGGGTATCCCAAATAACGGAGTACCGGAATCTCCCGCAGGGCATTGGTCAGCTTGAGAAATTCAAAGGAAAGCCCCAGCACGATTGGAAGCAGCAAAAGCCGCTGTCCCATACGCTCCCACAGATTATCATACGTAAACAGGGAATATACGAGTACCCCGATGATCACCGTGAGCATGATAAAGCTGCTACCGCAACGGTAATGCAGACGACTGTATTTTTGCACATTAGCAGGAGTTAGTTCTTCACCCGCTTCATATGCGGTAATCACCTTATGTTCCGCTCCGTGATATTGGAACAGTCGTTTGATCAACGGAGTTTGGGAAATGCCCCATAAATAACCCAATAGCAGAATCAGCTTAATCGCCCCTTCCGCGAGGTTATGCAGAATCTGGTTGTGAAATAAATTTCCGAACAGGAAATCTTCCACCATAACCGGAACGAGGGTCAACACAATTTTGCCAAACAGGAAGGATAAAATGCCGACCGCCGCCACGCCGATCATCATACTCAGGCTCCAGCGAGATTCTTCTTTTTTCTTTTGTTCAGCGCGTTCTTCCGGGTCCACTTCATCATCGGCATACGCATCGGCTGAATAGTTCAAATGCTTCGTACCCTTGGCGCTGGAGTCGATGATGCTTACAATCCCCCGTAACAACGGGATTCTGCGAAATTTGGACACCCAGGATTGCTCCTTGCGCGGTACTTCCAAATATGTGATTTCGCCAGTCTTGCGGCGAACTGCCGTGACATTGACACGCTTGCCGCCGAACATGACACCTTCAATGACTGCCTGACCACCGTAGCTTACAGGCTTGGATGCTTGTGACAACCGTCTCACCTCTCTTTACACGTGCTTTTTGTATATTGTATCGAATTTGGAAGGGAATATCTAGTTGTGGGAAAATGAGAGGCTGTATTTAGGCGCTCCAAGCTCGGATCATCCTTCCGATCGCTGTTATCCCCAGATTTTTTGATTTTGTAAAAGATGTAATGGTAAAAATCCAGGGATAAAGGCGAACGCTACCGCTTCTTCAGGACGATTCCGAGCTTTCCGCTGCTGCCCACCTCTCGATTTGCCTTGGTTGGGGAGAGTAAGTTGGACTTCAAATGCTAAAAGTCCGATTTTACTGGCTTTAACCTTAACAAGTGATGTATTTAAATATGGTATCAATGCTTGGTCTGCGTAATTAACCTGTTTAACGCAACAAGTGATGTGAATTTTTAGACTCAGAGCTTTTGAGTGGTTGAACAATAAATGTAAATATGTTTCTTTTCTAATGCTCGTTGTGGTGTTGAAAAGCAAAAAAGTTGGCTTAACCACATAAAGCAGCGGAGAGAACGGAATCGTTCTGAAGAAGCGATAGCGTTCGCCTTTGCCTCCGGAATTCTACCCTTGGGGGTATAAATCAGAAATTTGGAGGCAACAGCTTATCGGAAGAATGATCCGTTCGCGTAGCGGCCACATACACACGTAGTAGAAGTCATAAGCAGTCTTCGCCGCACAACCCCCTCATCATGTAACAACAACTCACCAAGTTCAGTGTTAAACTCATCCCCATCAGAGCATACTACCTAGCAAAATGGATATGCACGAATCCATCGAAATGCAGCCTTCTTCATGCGCCAATAAAAGTCATCCTTTTTAGCATGGAAAAAGTTTTGCATCTTGAAAGGGGATCAAATAACATGAGTGACACCTATTCCATACCTAAGGTAGGCCATGATCAGGATCGGTCTGGCGAATCTCAGGATCAACGCGACCATAATAACAATAATAGCAGTCGAGGAAGACAGCAGTCGGGCAAAATACATACGCCGCTTATTCCTTTTGCACTCGAATTGGGCTTTTTTGCAGGCTTGCTCTGGGGATTACTGCGCTGGTTGTTTTATACACTGCATTTTACGGTAGTTGCACCGGGATTTTTGGCAGAGCCCTTTTTCAAGCATTCGTTCATGAAAACGACGGCGGGGCATCTCGTGGGTTTGCTGTTTTTTATCGCATTATCAGTTGTAGCGTCGCTGGTGTACACATTGATGTTTCGTAGATATAAGGGGCCTTTGCCTGGCATCGTTTACGGTCTGGTCTGGTGGGTTATTTTATTCGTGTTGACAGGTCCCAAGCTCGGGATGATGAATCCGCTTCATCGTTTGACCTGGGATTCCATATATACGGAAATTTGTGTGTTTATACTGTGGGGACTGTTTATCGGTTACACCGTTGCTGTTGAGTATACGGACGAGAGAAAGCGCGAGCCTGAGAAAGCTGGGGACTGAGCGCAACAAAAACTTCTCAAGCGGCTATCGCCTGTGTTAAAATAGCATTTGGTTATTTGACAGAGGGGAGCGGGATGAAAGATGAAGAATGACCGGGTGTTAAAGCTGCGGCAGGCGCTGGGCGAGCATGATCTGCGGGCTATACTGATCACAAGCCCTGTCAACCGCCGATATTTGACAGGCTTCACCGGTTCGGCGGGTTATGTGCTGATTACGGAATCTCACAGCTATCTGCTGACCGACTTTCGTTATATGACGCAGGCTGCCGAACAAGCGGAAGGCTTCACGGTGGTACAACATGCTGCGCAGGTCATGGAAACGGTGAAAGAGTTGCTGTCATCCCATCAGATCGGTGAAACAGGCTTCGAGCAGGACCATGTATCTGTTGCGACGCATAAAGCTTACAGCGAAGATTTGTCACCTGTTACATTAATTCCGGTATCGGGAATTGTTGAAAAGCTGCGGGTGTACAAGGATGCGGAAGAGCTGGAAGTGATGCAGCGGGCGGCGGATTTGGCAGATGCTACATTTGCATACATTTTGCCTTATATCAAACCGGGGGTCAGCGAGCGTGAGCTGGATCTGGAAATGGAATTCTTCATGCGCAAGCAGGGAGCTACGTCTTCCTCATTTGACACGATTGTGGCATCCGGGGTTCGTTCGGCACTGCCTCATGGTGTAGCCAGCTCCAAGCTGGTACAAGCGGGCGAACTGATTACTTTTGATTTCGGTGCGTTGCTGGATGGCTATTGCTCCGATTTGACACGTACAGTAGCCACGCAAGGGGATTTGTCACCGCAGCTACGTGAGATCTACGATATTGTTCTCAAGGCGCAGCTTCACGCGCTAGAACATATTAAGCCGGGCATGACGGGTCGTGAAGCGGATGCGCTGACTCGGGATATTATTGCAAGCCATGGCTATGGAGACAATTTCGGACACAGCACAGGTCATGGTCTAGGTCTGGAAGTCCATGAATCGACGCGTCTGTCGAAGGCAAGCGATGATATTCTGGAGCCCGGCATGGTTGTAACAGTCGAACCAGGTATTTATGTACCTGGATTAGGCGGCGTGCGGATCGAGGATGATATCGTTATTACAGATAGCGGCATCAAGGTATTAACACATTCAAGCAAAGAATTTACAGTCGTTTAATAACGATAACAGTCCTGTAGGAGGGGTATTTTAGTGATTAACGTTAATGATTTCAAAACAGGCTTGACCGTCGAGGTAGACGGAGATATTTTTACAGTGCTGGACTTCCAACACGTAAAACCAGGTAAAGGTGCGGCATTCGTGCGCTCCAAGCTGAAAAACCTGCGTAACGGCAACACGGTTGAACGTACATTCCGTGCGGGTGAAACGATTGGCCGCGCGCAAATTGAAAACCGTGGTGTGTCCTACCTCTATGCGAGCGCAGACGAGCATACATTCATGGACAACGAAACATACGATCAATTCAACCTTTCCAGTGATCAACTGAAATGGGAACTTAACTTCCTGCAAGAAAACATGAATGTAAACATTATTAGCTATAATGGTGAAATTCTCGGGATTAACCTGCCTAACAGCGTAGAACTGAAGGTTATTGACACGGAGCCGGGCATTAAAGGCAACACCGCTACAGGTGCTACCAAAAATGCTAAAGTTGAAACAGGACTAAATGTTCAGGTTCCTTTGTTTATCAATCAGGATGATGTACTGCTGATTGATACACGCGATGGTAAATACATTTCCCGCGCATAGAATGATCTAGCTTCTTTATATCCTCTGTCCTTGTCAAGGACAGGGGATTATTTGTTATGAGCAACTGTTATTAAAAAACATTGGCTCCACACAGCACTTTCGTATTATACTGTACTAAAGTTATACCGTAGGATGTCACGTTCAAAGTCAGTTGTGCCATCTCAAGGTTACATACTGTTGAGTCTGAGGGAGTGAATATCGTTGTCTTTGTATGTCATGAAATTCGGAGGCAGTTCCGTCGGTGATACGGAGCGCATGAAACGCGTGGCAAAACGCGTTGTTGAGAAACAGAGTGAAGGGCATCAATGTGTAGTTGTTGTTTCCGCGATGGGAGACACAACTGACGAACTGATCGACCAGGCCAAATTGCTGAATGAGCAGTTGCCTGCACGTGAGTTGGATATGCTGATGACGACTGGCGAGCAAATTTCGATTGCATTGTTGTCGATGGCTATTCAACAGTTGGGACATGAGGCGGTATCGTTTACAGGATGGCAGGCTGGTTTCCGTACGGAATCCGAGCATGGTCGGGCGAGAATTACGGACATCCAACCTCAGCGGGTACTGGATGCACTAAGCAGCAATAAGATTGTCGTGGTTGCGGGTTTCCAGGGGATGTCTGTTGAAGGAGATATTACGACGCTGGGACGTGGTGGCTCTGATACGACGGCGGTTGCACTGGCGGCGGCGATTCAGGCGGATGCTTGCGAAATTTACACAGATGTGGATGGCATATATTCTACAGATCCACGAATCGTAAAGGTTGCCCGTAAGCTAAAAGAAATTTCCTATGATGAAATGCTGGAACTAGCCAATCTGGGTGCGGCAGTATTGCATCCACGTGCGGTAGAATATGCGAAACATAACCGGGTACCGCTGATTGTGCGGTCCAGTTTTAACCATAATGAAGGAACGGTCGTAAAGGAGGATGCAGTAATGGAGCAGGGCGTGGTAGTCAGTGGGATTGCATATGATAAAAATGTAGCAAGAATCAGTATTTTGGGCGTAGTCGATACTCCTGGTGTATTGGCGAAAGTATTCGGAACGCTGGCGGGAGCCAAAATTGATGTAGACATTATTGTGCAAAGCGGTGTTGAGGCTGGCAAAGCAGACTTTTCCTTTACAGTGGCTCTAACGGATCGCGAAGCAGCCTTGAAGACGTTGGAAGGCATTCGCACAGAGCTTCCATACCGTGAAGTGACGTCTGAAGAAAACCTCGTCAAGGTATCCATTGTAGGAGCGGGCATGGTTAGTCATCCAGGCGTTGCAGCGCAAATGTTTGCTGTATTGGCAGAACAAGGCGTGAGCATTAAAATGGTAAGCACATCTGAAATCAAGGTATCGTGTGTGATCGAGGCTGGCAAACTCCATGGGGTTATTCAGGCGCTGCATACAGCGTACAATCTGGATACTGAGGAGCAAGCATTTGTGGGTGGACCGCAGGACCGCCGGTAATTGAATGGGAATATTACGCCTCCTAAATTCATAGTTTTATAATCATAGAATATAGCAGTAGGTTAAGAGGTTGTTTTTTCAGCGAGTGACGGGCTGAAGGGCAGCCTCTTTTATTGTGAATCTATTGTTTTTTGTTCCAGGGTATCCCTTAGCCGTCAAGGCTTCGGGGTGCCTTTTTTGATTTTTGCAGATTCCACGAAGGCGCTTTAGGTGGCGGGGAATATGTTTGTTGAGGTCTGATAGGAGCTTTGAAATCAACGACTAGGTTTTCGATATATTTTCGGCATAAAAAGCGAGAGTCGGCCATAGACTTGTCTTAAAGAAAAAGGACAACTTTGAGGGGGCGGCATCGGTATGGAATGGCTGGAGTTATTTCCCGAACCGTTGCACGGTATACTCGGAAAGCTTCCGGAAACGGTATTCAAGCAACTGGAAGAAATTAGGGTCCGGGAAGGAAGGCCGCTGGAAATTAATACGAATGGTGAACATCATTTTGTAACGTCCGCCGGTCGGCTGACTTTGAACCATATGGAAGCCTATAAGCCGGACCGGGAGGATGCCCACCGTTTGCTGGATTTTATCAGCAATCATTCCCTGTACACCATGGAGGAGGAACTTCGCAAAGGGTTTATTACCATTCCCGGGGGGCACCGGATCGGGTTGGCAGGAAGAACTGTCCTTAGCAGGGGGCGAGTGGAGCATTTGAGGGATATTAGCAGCTTTAATGTAAGAATTGCCCGGGCAATTCCCGGTATAGCGGATCGCATATTGCCCTATGTAGCGGATCGGAAGTCCGGTAAAATCCTTCACACCCTCATCTTGTCCCCGCCTCAGCATGGTAAAACAACACTGCTTAGGGACTTGGCCCGGCAACTAAGCTACGGAGGGCTGGAAAGCAATGGGGGGCGTCGAAGCGGGCTCAAGGTAGGCATTATAGACGAACGCTCGGAAATTGCCGGCAGTCACAAGGGCATCCCCGGTTTTGATGTTGGACCTCGAACCGACGTATTGGATGGATGTCCGAAAGCAGAAGGCATGATGATGATGATTCGTTCCATGTCGCCAGATGTGCTGATCGTCGATGAAATCGGACGACCAGAGGATGCCGAGGCGGTGCGTGAAGCGCTCCATGCGGGGATCGCAGTCATTGCTTCCGCACATGGGCGCGATGTAGCTGAAATGGCGACCCGGCCTGCTTTTGCCGGATTGACGACAGGGCAGGAGCTGTTTCAGCTTTACGTCATGCTGGAGCGGACGAGCCGGGGCGTCTCCTTCCGGCTGGCAGATGCCAAGCAGCGTAGGCTGACGCTGTCCGGAGAAGGGCAGAACGGAGGTATTTCCTATGCTTAAGCTGCTGGGAGCCGCTTTGGTTATACTCGCCGCTACACTGGCTGGCTGGCAGCGGGCAAGGCAGTTTGCACTGAGGCCGCGGCAGATCAGAGAACTGATTCTCGCGCTGCAAAGGCTGACCACTGAGGTTTCCTATGGGGTGTCCCCGCTGCCGGATGCTTTTGCCAAGACGGGAGAGCCGTTGCGGGAGCCGCTGCGAACCTTATTCCAGCAAGCCTCACACTGGATGCACCCCTCCTTTGGGCTGACCGCCAGAGAAAGCCTGCATAAAGCGATTGAGGCCTCGTGGAGCCGCTCCAGCATGCAGCAGGCCGAGAAGGAAGCGATGCGGCAGCTTGCTTACAGTCTCGGAACCAGCGACCGTGAAGACCAGATCAAGCACATTGCGCTAACCATCCAGCAGCTAACTCATGAGGAAGCACAGGCGCAGGCGGATCAGGTGAGATACGAGCGCATGAGCAGAAGCCTGGGACTGCTGATCGGAGCATTGATCGTCATTTTGATCTATTAGCGGGGTGCTCGAATGAATTTAGAAGTGAACGCTATTTTTCAGATTGCCGGAATTGGCATTATTATCGCCATGATTCATACCGTACTCAAGCAAATGGGCAAAGAAGACATGGCCCACTGGGTAACGGTTATCGGCTTTGTTGTAGTGCTGTTCATGGTGGTACGAATGCTGGATAACCTTCTGCAAGAGATTAAATCTATCTTTCTTTTTCAGTAGGTGGACACATGGAAATCATTCAGGTGGTCGGCTTCGCCCTGATTGCCACAGTTCTTATTTTGGTCATTAAGGAACAGAAGCCGATGTTTGCTTTTCTGATTGCGACAGCCGCGGGAATCGTCATTTTTTTACTGTTGATTGGCAAGATTGGATCCGTGGTTGCTGTGCTGGAGCGTCTGGCAAGGTCATCGGGCATGGATATGATTTATTTTAAAACCGTTCTGAAAATTATCGGTATCGCTTATATTGCCGAATTTGGAGCGCAGGTGGTTCGGGATGCGGGACAAGACGGGATTGCCTCCAAAATTGAGCTTACAGGAAAGGTGCTCATCATGGTGCTGGCAATCCCGATTATCAGCATAATTATTGACACGATTCTGAAGCTGATGCCCGCCTGAGGGGGTGATGCCATGAAAAGGCTGGAGGGCATGCCGAATCTCAAAGTGGTGGTCATTTTGCTACTATGCCTCTGGTGTGCCTCGGCTGCGGTTATCTTTGCAGATACACCTACGAATGAATGGATCAGACAACAGGCGGAGCAGATGCCCAAAGATGAGGTAGAGCATTATTGGGACGGGCTGATGCAGCAATATGGCGGATTTTTCCCTGATCAGAAAACGCCTTCCTTCATGGACATGCTGCTTCCGGGCGGTGAAGGATTCAGTATTAAGGGTGTATTGAGCGCCATAGCTGACTTTTTCATCCACGAAATTCGGGTCAACGCCAAGCTGCTCGTCACCATTGTTATGCTCAGCATTATGAGTATGGTGCTGGAAACTCTACAAAGTGCTTTTGAAAGTAATCAGGTCAGCAAAGTCGCCTACGCGATTGTATATATGGTCATTATCATTTTGGCGATTAACAGCTTTAGTGTAGCGATTGGTTATGCAAAAGAAGCCATTGACAACATGATTCACTTCATGATGGCGATGTTGCCTCTGCTGTTTACCATGTTGGCCTCGATGGGCAACGTCGTAACGGTTTCGGTCACCCACCCGCTAATTGTATTTATGATCAACACGGTCGGGACGGTCATTCATACGCTGGTGTTCCCGTTGCTGTTCTTCTCGGCGGTGTTGTATCTGGTCAACTCATTGACAGGCAAATACAAGCTGACCCAGCTAGCCGATCTGCTGCGTAACGCCGGAGTGGGGGTACTGGGGGTGCTGCTGACCATTTTTCTGGGTGTCATTTCGGTTCAGGGATTAACGTCGTCTGTTACTGACGGATTAACGATCCGCACGGCCAAGTATATTACAGGCAGTTTTGTTCCAGTGGTGGGCAAGGCGCTGGCAGATGCGACAGATACGGTTATTTCGGCTTCGTTGCTTGTGAAAAATGCCATTGGGCTGGTGGGAGTCATCATTATTCTGTTCCTCTGCGCTTTTCCTGCCCTCAAGATTCTAACACTGGCCCTGATCTATAAAGTCACAGCAGCGATTATGCAGCCTTTGGGAGATACCCCTATTGTGGAATGCTTGGACGCAATCGGTAAAAGCATGATTTATGTATTCGCAGCGCTGGCGGCAGTGGGTTTAATGTCCTTCCTTGCGATTACGGTCATGCTCGCGGCAGGCAATATGACGGTCATGATGAGGTGAGTGAACGATCGACAATCAAACGGGGGGAGGGGAGTGACGTGACCTGGCTGGGAGGCTGGCTTAAGGAACTGGTGTTGATTGTGCTGCTGGCTTCTTTTATCGATATGATCTTGCCAAGCCGTTCCATGGAAAGGTATGTCAAGCTCGTACTCAGCCTGCTTATTCTACTGACGCTACTCTCTCCGGTCGTGCGTTTGCTGAGTACCAGTCCTTCCGAGCTTCTGGGACGCGCGTTTGATCTTCAGCGCCAAGCAGAGACAGGTAAGAGCGAACCGACATTGGAGGAAATTTTGGCAAAAGGCAGCAAGTTGAAGCAGCAGCAGGAGCAAAGTTCCATGCAGTGGGCTGGTCAAGAGGTTGCCAAGGAAATCAAGGGACAGTTGGAGCAGAATACCGGGTTAGCGATTCAATCGGTTCAAGTTACGCTTACTCAGATGAAGCAGGAATCGTCGAATCTGGAGGCTGGAGCGGGAATTCAATCTGTAGTGGTTAAGCTGGTGGAGCAGCAGGCTGGACGTGAGGAGAAAAGCACGAATCTTCCGCCAGGTGCGGACTCCAAGCCGATTATGGTAGAGCCTGTAGCTGAAAAAACAGTAAATATCCACGTAGAGCCAATCCCTGCAAAAACATCGGATCAAGAGAAGGGAGCGCCGGAGAGGGCCAATAGTAGTGCGGAAACCTTTGATGGTGAAAAGATAGCGGACACGCAAACTTTCGGTCTAATTACGGGGCTGCTGCACGAAAGATGGGGAATCGACAGCAAAAATGTTCAGGTGCTTTCTTCGCAGGACGGTACACATGAATGGTAACAGGAGGTGAGCAGAAATGGGCAAATGGATGAAAAAGCTGGAGCAATGGATGGGCGGGGGGGCAGACGGGCCCAAAAGGTTTAATTCATTTCGCTGGCTGCTTATTCTCGGTCTTATCGGGGTCGCGATCATGCTTTTTAATTCGTTCGTGAATGTGAAAAAGGTGGATCCTGAAAACGTGGGGCGGGAGCCGCCTGGCGTGATGAAAAATGAACCTTCACTTCAGACAACGGGGGGTGAGGAAAGTACCTTTGCCGGAATTGAGAAGGTGTTCGAAGATAATATGAAGCAGATGCTGGAGCAGATTGTTGGTGTAGGGACGGTCGATGTTATGGTTACGGTTGACTCCACTGAGGAAGTCATCGTTCAGCGCAATGTGAAGGATATGCAGGAAGAAAATAATGAGACGGATGCCAATGGCGGTCAGCGACATACCACTCAATACACACGTGATGGAGAGATTGTCACCTATGAATCGTCAGGAGGCCAGCACACCCCGATTGTTACCAAAAAAGTAAAACCGCAGGTGAGGGGAGTTCTGGTTGTGGCGATGGGAGCAGAAAACCCTACCGTGAAGCAGTTGATTGTGGATGCCGTACAGAAAGGGCTTAATGTCCCTTCCTATAAAATTTCAGTTGTCCCGCGTAAGCAGGGATAGATTAAAGCATAAGCAGGGATAAATGAAAATCCTAATTTAATCATATTGGAGGACGGAACATGAATAACAAAAGACAAACCGTTTGGCTGGTGTCGATGCTGAGTTTAATGGTCGTACTGTCTGCGTATTATTTGTTTACGGAGGACTCTAGCCCGGCTAATCCACCTGTGGCGGACAGTGAACAAGTGAGCAAGGCCAAGCAGGATACCGCCCAGGAAGCGGCAGGCAAGGCAGAAGAGCAAATGAACGAGCTGAAAGTGAATGAAGTGGTGACCAATGGTGAAGTTACCGGAGAAGGGACTGCCTCTTCCGCAAAGACGGACACGGCTGCCGCAACCGATCCTGCTACTCAATCTACTACAGGCGAAAATAAAGATACTGCCGCTGCCCCGGCTACCGAGTCTGCTAAATCGGATCAAAACACTACTGCTGCCACGCCAGATACGACGGCAAAAAGTGAGGACAAAACAGCGTCCACCGCGAAAACAGACCAGCAGGTACTCGATCAGGTCGCAACGGAACAAGCCGCGAAGCCTACGGCCGCTGCTGTTATCGACAACTACTTGCTGGAGCGGGATGTGGCAAATCAAAAGAAAAATGACGAGTTGACGACTGCAATGAACGATAGCACTGCCAAAAAAGCCGCCGAAGCACAAAAAGAACTACATGTACTGGAAGACAAACAGGCGAAAATCACCGGAATTGAGGAAGAGCTTCAGCAGCAGTTCGCCAATGCGGTGGTTCGCGAAGAAGATGCTGATAAATACAAGGTAGTAGTTCTGAGTGAAAAACTGGATGCCAAACAAGCGGTAACGATCGTCGATAAAGTCATGAAAGAATTGAACGTAACACAGGATAAGATCAGTGTCCAGTATGTTACACAATAAGACAAAAATCGAGAAAAAGCCCGGATTTCTGCACATTTCCGGGCTCTTTCTATTTTTAATGATTGTGATATAATACATAAAGCTGTTTCAACAATGTTATCAGCAACCGGCAAAATGCTGAAGGAGTGATTAATAGAGATGTTCAAATTAAGCGAGATTAAGGAATTGATCAAGCTGGTGGATGAAACGTCTGTACATGAGCTTGAAATTGAAAACGAAGGAACTCGGCTGTTGATCCGTAAACCGGGCAAAAGCGAGATCGTTACTGTACAGGCCCCTGTGGCAGCACCTGTTTATACAGCGGCACCACAAGCTGCTATTCCGAATCCACAAGCACAATCCGATGCAGGACATGCATCTGTTGGGGAAACCAAGGAATATGCAAGCAGTCTACATAAAATCGTATCTCCGATGGTAGGGACTTTCTATAGTTCTTCATCCCCGGATACGGCTCCGTATGTGAGTATCGGCAGTAAAGTAGGCGAGAAAACAACGGTGTGTATTATTGAAGCGATGAAGCTAATGAACGAGCTGGAAGCTGAAGTGAAGGGCGAAATTGTGGAAATTTTGGCCGAAAACGGACAGTTGGTCGAGTATGGCCAGCCATTGTTCCTTGTGAAACCGGAGTAAGACGCTTGCTTGTACCCTTTTTTGAGGGTTCAGCCAGACTGCTCCCAGGGAGGATAAAGTCATGACATTTCAAAAAGTACTGATTGCGAATCGTGGAGAAATTGCGGTTCGTATCATTCGCGCTTGCCGCGAAATGAATATTTCGACGGTTGCCGTATATTCGGAAGCCGACAAGGATTCGTTACATGTGCGTCTCGCAGATGAGGCTTACTGTATCGGACCGACGCTGTCCAAGGACAGCTACCTGAATTTTACGAACCTGATGAGCGTTGCGACATTGACTGAATGTGATGCGATTCATCCAGGTTACGGATTTTTGGCTGAAAACGCCGACTTCGCTGAAATTTGCGAATCTTGCAATATTACGTTTATTGGTCCTTCTCCTGAAGCGATTAACAAAATGGGAGACAAGGCTGTCGCCAAGCAGACGATGAAGGATGCCGGGGTTCCGGTCATTCCGGGTTCGGACGGGTTGGTGGAGGATTTGCAGGATGCCATTACCATTGCTCGCGATATTGGCTATCCCGTGATCATCAAGGCCACAGCAGGTGGCGGCGGTAAAGGTATCCGTATCGCCGAGGATGAAGATAATCTTATTCAACAAATCACTACCGCCCAGCAGGAAGCGCAAAAAGCGTTTGGCAACGCGGGTGTATATCTGGAAAAATATTTGACCGGTATGAAGCACGTGGAGATTCAGATCATAGCGGACAAGCACGGCAATGTTGCGCATCTGGGCGAAAGGGACTGCTCTGTGCAGCGCCGTCGTCAGAAGCTGCTGGAGGAAGCTCCGTGTCCTGTACTTTCGCAGGATGTGCGTGAAGAAATGGGTCAGGCAGCTGTTCGTGCGGCTTTGGCTGTACAATACTCCGGTGCGGGAACACTGGAATTTTTGCTCGGACCGGATAATCAATTTTATTTTATGGAAATGAACACACGTATTCAGGTCGAACATCCCGTAACGGAGATGATTACCGGTGTGGATTTGATTAAAGAAATGATTTTGGTCGCTGAAGGGCATCCGCTTTCCTTTACTCAGGAAGAAGTCACCATCAATGGATGGGCGATGGAGTGCCGTATTAACGCCGAGGATCCTGATCGCAATTTTATGCCTGCACCGGGTAAAATCGGATTTTATCTGCCTCCAGGCGGCCCTGGGGTACGCGTAGACAGCGCAGCCTATCCGGGTTACAGCATTCCTCCTTATTATGACTCTATGATTGCCAAATTGATTGTGTGGGCGCCTACACGTCAGGAAGCGATTGCCAAAATGAAGCGGGCTCTGTCCGAGTTTGCCATTGAAGGCATACCAACAACGATTTCTTTTCATCAACGATTGTTGGAGCATCCGACCTTCATCAAAGGCGATTTTGATATTAAATTTTTGGAGGAAAACGAAGTTTAATCGGTATATTTCCTCAGTTTGTCATAATGAACGCCAAATGATATAGTATGGATAATAAGTGAGCATGTCTGCTTTGAAATCCAAAGCTGAAGTGAAACTTATTTTACCGAAAGGTGTTGAAGGTATGAGCACAGTGCCAACCGAATTCGAGCGTACAGAAATTGGGGAGATTCAGATTGCCCCGGAGGTTATTGAAGTCATTGCCGGACTAGCAACCGTTGAGGTGCCAGGCGTAGCGGGAATGAGTGGTGGATTTGCAGGCGGATTTGCCGAACTGCTGGGCCGCAAAAATTTATCCAAAGGTGTAAAAGTGGAAGTCGGACAGCGTGAAGCTGCTGTAGACGTCTCCGTCATTATTGAGTACGGTAACCGTCTGCCTGAGGTGGCTGCTGCTATTCAGCACAATGTTAAGCGCTCCATTGAAACCATGACTGGCCTTAACGTTGTTGAAGTGAACGTGCAAATTCACGATGTTCAATTCAAAAATGCCGAAAAAGTAGAAGAGCCAGAAGTTCTGGGCGCCGGACGGGTTAAATAGAGCGATACTTTGTACAAACCCCCGACCCTTAAGGGTCGAGGGTTTACTCTAATTTAAGGAGGCTGTGCGTTTCGTGGCTAAAGTTATGGACAGACTTCTGCTGTTCTTGTACAGCTTAAGTATCGGAATTATTTCCATTCTCGCCATCCTCCTCCTGAGCGGGGCCATTCCGTATGCATTAAGCATTCAGGATGAGCGGGTAGTGTGGTTTACCAGCTTGATTATTGCAGGAGTACTGTTGTTGTTGAGTCTCCGGATTTTCTATATCTCCATTCGCCGGAATCAAACGGTACAGCACTCTATTGATCAACGAACAGAGTACGGTGACATTCAGATTTCAGTGGATACCATCGAAAATCTGTGTCTCAAAGCAGCATCCAGATTTCGTGGAGTACAGGACTTGAAAGCACGTATTCGCGTGCTGGAATCGGGACTTGATATTACGATTCGGGCGGTTGTGGATGGGGAAGGCTCCATTCCGGTGTTAACCTCCGAGGTACAAAAGGGGGTACACGACCATGTGGAAGAAATTACGGGAATTCCTGTGTCCAATGTGTCTGTGTACATCGCCAATGTTTCTCAGTCACCAAGCTTTAAGAGTCGTGTGGAATAGAGGTGATTTTCCCAGATGCCCTGGAAAGAAATATGGGGAAGTTACAAGGGCCGGATCACGGGGATTACGGCCGGTATTTTTTTCGGGTTTATTTATTTGTGGGCAGGCTTTTGGAATATGTTGTTCTTTGCATTGATGGTGTTCATCGGATATACGCTAGGAAGACGTAGTGACTCAGCGCTAGGTTCCCTCCTCCCTTGGAAGGATTGGAGCGACTGGCTGTCGCAACGTTGGCGTCCTTTTAAATGAACCCTGTGATACGCTTTCTCCAAAATAGAGCTGTAGCTTCTTTGCGCCCAACGTTTTGGAGGATGCGTTCACAGGTTTTTTTGTGGAATTGGTTAAAATGAAAAAATAGATACAGGCAAGCGTAGGAGGCAGGGCATGAAAAGACGTCTGGCGAGGGAAATAGCGGTACAAAGCATGTACCATATGGAAATGAATGAAGTGGATGCAGCAGCGGCAGTAGATATGTTGCTCCAAGAAGCGGCAGAGGATAACGAAGCCGAAGTAGTCATCAAAAATGCAGCAGTGTTAAGGGCTTACGTATTGGAGCATGTGCGGGGTACCTGGGAACACAAGGAAGCGATTGACAAACTTTTGGTGGATTATCTTAAAGGCTGGCAGATCAGCAGACTTTCACGCGTGGATCGCCAAATTTTGAGACTGGCGGCATATGAAATGATTTTCCGTGAGGATGTGCCGGCTAAAGTTGCAGTCAATGAAGCGATTGAATTGTCCAAGCATTTTGGCACTGAGGAGTCGGGTAAATTTGTCAACGGTGTTCTGGGACGGATTATACAAGAGCTGGAGCAGCTGAAAGCACGGTTTTAAGTTGAGATAATTTTACTCAGGTTGGGGAGTGGTTGAACATGTCAGCACCGATCATTGATGGCAAACAAATCTCTAAGGATATTCGCGCAAGCATTCAGCAGGAGGTCGTCCGTCTGAAGGAGCACAACTTTCAGCCTGGACTGGCTGTCGTACTGGTAGGTGAAGATCCTGCTTCTCAGGTGTATGTTAGAAACAAGGAAAAGGCATGTCATGATCTCGGTTATTATTCCGAGGTACATCGGTTGGCAGCGGATACTTCGCAGGAAGCGTTGCTGGAGCTGGTGGACAAGCTGAATCACCAAAGTAATATTCACGGGATTCTGGTACAGCTTCCGTTGCCCAAACACATTCATGAAAAAGCAGTCATTGATGCTATTTCAGTTGAGAAGGATGTGGATGGATTCCATCCGGTAAACGTGGGGAATCTGGTTATAGGTGATGATAGCCTTCTGCCTTGTACTCCTGCTGGGGTCATTGAGCTGATTAAGCGTGCCGGGGTAGAAATTGCAGGCAAGCATGCGGTGGTCATTGGTCGTAGTAATATCGTGGGCAAGCCGGTATCGCTGTTATTGCAGCGCGAAAATGCTACGGTGACCATGTGTCACTCTCGTACAGCGAATATAGCCGAGCTGAGTCGGCAAGCGGATATTTTAGTTGTTGCCATCGGCAAAGCCAACTTTATTGATGCTTCGTTCGTGAAACCCGGAGCGGTGGTTATTGATGTAGGCATGAATCGTCTGGAGAGCGGAAAACTGGCGGGTGACGTTGATTTTGAGAACGTGAAGCAAGTTTCCGGTCCGATTACGCCTGTTCCCGGCGGTGTAGGTCCGATGACGATTACTATGCTCATGCAAAATACGCTCGTAGCGGCCAAGCGGTCGCACGGTTTGGCATAAGGGCGGTTGCCTGTGGCTGAACAGCGTATTTACTCTATTAAGGACCTGAATCGCTATATCCGGATGAAACTGGAATCGGATCAGGTACTGTCCGACGTATGGATACGCGGGGAAATTTCTAACTTTACGCATCATTCGAGTGGTCACATGTACTTTACGCTCAAGGATGAGGGCAGCCGTATCCGTTCGATTATGTTTGCGACCCATAATCAACGGCTTCCCTTCGTACCGAAGGAAGGTACGCGTGTTATTGCCCGGGGAAACGTATCCGTGTACGAACGGGATGGACAATATCAATTTTATGCGACCCAGATGCAGCCTGATGGTGTCGGGAGTCTCTACCTTGCATATGAACAACTCAAACAAAAGCTGGATATTGAGGGGTTATTTGACAGCGACCGCAAGCGCATTCTGCCTGCACATCCGGCGACAATCGGTGTCATTACTTCGCCAACCGGAGCTGCCGTGCGTGATATTATCACGACACTTCAACGCAGATATCCGCAAGCCGGAATTGTGCTCTATCCTGTGCTTGTGCAGGGGAAAGGTGCTGCGCCCTCTATCGTTAAGGCGATTGAAGCCATGAACCGTATGCAGGAGGTTCAGGTGATGATCGTCGGGCGGGGAGGTGGCTCGCTGGAGGAGTTATGGGCGTTTAATGAAGAAGCGGTTGCGCGTGCCATCTATGCATCGGCGATTCCGGTTATTTCGGCCGTCGGGCATGAAACGGATTTTACGATTGCCGATTTTGTGGCCGATTTGCGTGCGGCTACGCCGACCGCTGCCGCCGAGCTGGCTGTGCCTCATCAGCAAGAGTTGCGGGATCAGCTACTCCAGCGGGAACAGCGATTACGCAACGCGCTCCGTCAGCGGCTGGAAACCAGTCGTGAACGTTTGACCCGGCTCCGGCGTTCACCTGTGCTGCTGCATCCGCGCCGCTATATGCTACAGCATGCGGAGCGGATGGATATGTTGCATCAGCGGCTCATTCGGGCAGCAAGCAACCGTTCACGTTTGAACGCGGAGAAGAACGCGCGTATGCGTCAGGTGCTGGAGCGGTTTAACCCGCGCGAACAAATCCGGTCGGCCCGCAAGCAGACAGATGCGGCACAGCGTCAGTTGGAGTCTGCAATGCGTGCTATTACCAAGACGGGACGGCAGCAACTGCACGCGGGTATTCGTCAGTTGGATGCGCTTAGCCCGCTCAAGGTCATGTCGCGAGGCTACAGCCTTGTGTATGATGAGCAGGAGAAACGGCTAATCAAGTCGCTAAAAGACGTACAGCCGGGGGATTCCATCAAGATTAAAGTGAGTGACGGGCAGTTGGACTGCCAAGTATGGGGAATGAAGGAGGACGCGAAGCACGGTGGCGAATGAAACGGAATTGAATTTTGAAGCGGCTATGGCTGCTCTTGAAGAAATTGTCGGACAACTGGAGCATGGAGACGTTCCTCTGGAGCAAGCCATTGATTTGTTCCAGCGTGGTATGAAGCTGTCTCAGCTTTGCAGTCAGAAGCTGGAGCAAGTTGAACGTAAAATTGAAATGATTGTGGAAGAGGACGGAGATTTGCGCAAGAAGCCTTTCGGCGGCGGATTGGATGAAAACGGTGGTGAAGGCGTTGAATAAACCGTCGTTTAAGGAATATTTGACCGGGACCGTGGATGAGGTTTCGTCTGAATTGACCAAGCAATTCCCAGCTCATTGGAGCATTCCCGCCGTTCTTCGTGAATCCATGAATTATTCACTCACCGCAGGTGGAAAACGCCTGCGGCCTCTACTTGTGATCGCAGCTGCCGAAGCATTCGGCGGAAGCCGGGAGGCAGCCTTACCAATAGCATGTGCGGTAGAAATGGTACATACGTACTCCCTGATTCACGACGACTTACCAGCCATGGATGATGATGATTATCGCCGGGGCAAACTGACGAATCATAAGGTATACGGTGAGGCGGTTGCTGTACTTGCAGGGGATGCATTGCTGACCCACGCTTTTTACAGTGTCGTACAGGCGGGTCGTCGTCACGGAATTTCATCCGATGCGCTGCTGTCCATCGTGGAGGAATTATCCGAAATGAGCGGAGCGCGGGGCATGGTGGGCGGTCAGGTCGCGGATATGTCCGGCCAACAAGGAATGACGGGAATTGAGGAACTGGAGTATATACATCTCCACAAAACCGCTGATTTGATTATTTTCTCATTGCTGGCTGGTGGACGAATCGGGGGAGCGGATAAGGGTCAATTAGAGGCGCTTCGCCGTTTTGGACGCGATCTGGGACTGGCATTTCAAATTCAGGATGATATCCTGGATTTGGTGGGCGATGAGAGCAAGCTGGGTAAAAAAACGCAAAGCGATGTTGAACAGGAGAAGGTTACGTATCCGTATTTTATCGGTATGGAGGCTTCTTTGCAGCAGGTGAAGGAACTCACAGCTTCGGCTAAAAATGCGCTAATTGAAGGCGGTATACCTGATTCTTCGCGTTTGCTGGAGATTGCCGATTACCTGATGAAGCGAGATCATTAGCACGGATAGGTCTGTTTTGACTTGTCTGTGTTTAAGCATGACGAAAAAGTGTGATATAATATTTGTTAACTTTACACACAAACTTGAAGGAAAGCGGGGAGATATGCGTGCTGCTTCCACACATAAAGCAACCAGGCGATCTGAAATCACTGTCGGTTGAGGAGTTGGATTCTCTAGCCGAGGAAATCAGGAGCTTTTTGATTGAGAAGCTGTCCGTGACTGGGGGGCACCTGGCATCGAATCTGGGAGTGGTTGAGCTCACAATCGCCCTGCATTACTGCTATAACAGTCCGAAGGACAAAATGATTTATGACGTTGGGCATCAGGCCTACGTGCACAAAATATTGACAGGGCGGATGGATCGTTTTGATACCCTCCGCCAGCGTGATGGACTTTGCGGTTTTGTAAAAAGAAGCGAGAGCGAGCATGATGTTTGGGAAGCTGGACATAGTAGCACTTCTCTATCGGCCGCGATGGGGATGGCATTGGCTCGTGATTTGAAGGGCGAGGACAATAAAGTCATTGCTATGATCGGAGATGGAGCGCTGACTGGAGGCATGGCCTTCGAAGCGCTAAACCATATCGGACATGAACGTAAAAATTTGATGGTCATTCTGAATGACAATGAAATGTCCATAGCGCCGAACGTAGGGGCAATGCATAATTATTTGAGCAAAATCCGCTCGGACCGTCATTATTTACGGGCGAAGGATGAGCTGGAAGTTTTGCTGAAAAAGATTCCTGCTATCGGTGGTAAACTTGCCAAATCGGCTGGCCGTGTCAAGGACAGTCTTAAATATATGATGGTTCCGGGCGTGTTATTTGAGGAACTGGGGCTGACGTATCTTGGTCCGGTAGACGGACATGATCTGCCCAAGTTGATTGAAACCTTCCAGCAGGCGGATAACGTCACTGGCCCCGTGTTGGTGCATGTTGTAACTACCAAGGGTAAAGGTTATAAGCCTGCGGAGGTAGATTCACATAAATGGCACGGAATCAGCCCATACAAAATTGAATCCGGTCAGGTACTCAAAGCCGTGGGCAATCCGATGTATACGGAAATTTTCGGGCAAACGCTGATTGAGCTGGCTGAGCAGGATGAGCGTATCATTGCGGTTACACCTGCTATGCCTGGTGGATCAGGGCTGGTGCCGTTCAGTAAGGAATTTCCTGCACGTATGATTGACGTCGGCATTGCCGAGCAGCACGCAGCTACCATGTGTGCCGCTTTGGCAATGGAAGGGATGAAGCCGGTATTTGCGGTATACTCCACTTTTATGCAGCGTGCTTATGACCAAATTGTACATGACATCTGCCGTCACAATGCGAACGTGATGTTTGCGATAGACCGTGCCGGTTTTGTCGGGGCGGATGGGGAAACCCACCATGGCGTGTTTGATGTAGCGTTCTTGCGTCATATCCCGAATCTCGTGCTTATGATGCCCAAGGATGAAAACGAGCTGCGACATATGATGAAGACAGCGCTCAATTATGACGATGGCCCGATTGCCTACCGCTATCCGCGTGTAAATGTGGTTGGTGTGCCGATGGACAAAGAATTGGAAGCTATACCTATTGGCAGTTGGGAGCCTTTACGCAAGGGTGAGGGCTTCGCTGTAATCGCTTCGGGGCCAATGCTCCAGGTGGCAACAGAGGCTGCGGACGCGATGAAACGAGAAGGTTTGCAGGTGGGAGTTGTGAATGCCCGTTTCCTCAAGCCGTTGGATGAAGATATGCTGCGTGAGCTGGCTCGTCAGCATACAAAGCTGATCGTATTGGAAGAAGCTTCCGAAGCGGGAAGCTTGGGTAGCGCCGTGCTGGAATTTTACGCCAAAGAAGAAATACAGGATGCACAGGTGCGCTTGATGGGGATTCCCGATATGTTCGTGGAACATGGTTCGATCAAGGAGCAACGCGCCGAAGTGGGTCTTACCGTTGAAGCCGTTTGCCTGAAGCTTCGCAAATGGGCTTCCGAGCCAGCGTATGGCATGGGACAATCGGTATAGGGGAATTGAAGCGAAAACGATGTTATTTATGAAAAAGTATGACGAAAGCAGCGTAGCTGCCTTAAAGGGAGATTAACATGTCTGTTCCGAAGGAACGCATTGATGTATTACTTGTAGAACAAGGCTTTTTTGAAAGCCGCGAAAAAGCCAAAGCTGCCATTATGGCAGGTCTGGTACTGGCCGACAGTGAAAGGATCGAAAAGGCGGGTATGAAGGTGCCTCGCGATAGCGAGCTTAAAGTAAAGGGTGCAGTGCATCCGTATGTAGGCCGTGGAGGTTTGAAGCTGGAAAAGGCTATCCGTCAATTCGAGCTGGACATGAAGGGCAGGACGATGCTGGATATCGGCTCATCCACCGGAGGTTTTACAGATTGTGCCCTCCAGCATGGAGCGGAGTATGTATATGCCATTGACGTAGGATATAATCAACTGGACTGGTCGCTTCGTAATGACGAACGGGTATGCGTAATGGAGAAAACGAATTTCAGGTATATGACACCTGCGGATTTGAACGGTCCTGTACCGAATTTCGCAAGTATTGATGTTTCTTTTATTTCGCTGCGTATTATTTTGCCGCCATTGCTTGTGTTGCTGCATCAGCCTGCTGACATTGTGGCTCTGATTAAGCCGCAATTTGAAGCCGGACGTGAAAAGGTGGGGAAATCCGGCGTCGTCCGCGATTCCGCAACGCATAAAGAAGTGTTGCAAACCATCCTGACGTTCTCGCATGAGCTAGGACTTTCGCTGCAAGGATTGGCTTATTCCCCTATTACGGGTGGGGAAGGCAATATAGAATTTTTGGCGCATTGGCGTTTGGATAAGTCGGCTAGTGTAGACCCGCAAAACGAAAATGTTGATTTCCGTCCGTTAATTGACCTTACTGTTCAGGAAGCAGGTCAGACCTTCAATAATGGTCCGTCGCGTAAGTAACATTCAGGGGTTCTCAAGAGTTCTGTGAACTTAAGGGAACCTCTTTTTGGTGTGAGGGATTGATTAACGAACTCACGTTCGCCTATAATGAGATATACAGGAGAAAAGGGATTTTACCTTCTGTCCTAGAATATGTCCATGAGGTGATCGATTCATGGATACGCGATATGATACGGTTATCATTGTTGTGATCGGCATAATATTAGCGGTATGGGCATTTTACGGTCTGCGTACCTGGTTAAAGGAGCCGGGACCGCTTGTGTTAAAGATTATACCGATTAACGAGGAAATGGACGAAGGGCCTGCTGTGGACTTGCTGGAAGACGCGGGTTATGAACTGGTGGGCGGAAAGATGAAAATACCACTTGCTTTTAAAGTGAATGGACATACCGTGTATAGCCGTTTGTTTATAGACTATGTGGCTGTGCAAAAAGGTTCGACATATATGGTCAAAACGTCACGTCGCAAGAGACCGATGGAGTGGAATGGTCCTGATTTGCGGGACAGGCTTATGCCTTATCTACTGCTTTATCCGGGCTGTGCGGGCGTATTGTACGTTGATACGGACGATCGGAGTATCCGCCTTATTACATTGGTGGAAGACATCGAAGAAGAGGAATATGAAGATTAATCCATAGGAGGATTTTATGAAGGGTCAACGACATATTAAAATCAGGGAAATTATTTCACAACGGGAAATTGAAACGCAGGACGATCTGGTGGAAGCTTTACGCAAGGCTGGTTTTCAGGTCACTCAAGCTACCGTATCTCGGGATATCAAGGAACTGCTGCTTATTAAGGTTCCGATGGATGATGGCAGATATAAGTATTCGATGCCCTCAGATCAGCGATATAACCCGGCGCAGAAGCTGAAACGTACATTGGTGGATAACTTTTTGCATATTGACTATACGACCAATCTGATCGTGATGAAGTGCTTGCCGGGGACGGCAAATTCGATTGCAGCATTACTGGACAACATTGAATGGCCTGAAATTATGGGCACCATTAGTGGCGATGACACCATTTTGATTATTTGCCGTTCGGAAGAGAACAGCGAGGCTATTGTGAATCGTCTTATGGGCTACATTTCCTGAACAACATTTCTCAGGTTTATTAGACGTTTGAATTCGTACATCATAGAGGTGAAAGAACGATGCTGGTCACTTTATCTATACGAAATTTGGCAGTCGTAGAGGCTGTCGATGTTCATTTTTATAAAGGGTTCCACGTATTGACTGGGGAAACAGGCGCGGGTAAATCGATCATTATTGATGCTCTCGGTCTGATTGCTGGAGGCAGAGGTTCCGCCGATCTGGTCCGTTATGGATGCGAAAAGGCAGAAATGGAGGCGCTGTTTGAGCTTCCTGTGAAGCATCCGGTCTGGGCAACGTTAGAAGAACAAGGAATCAAGGCGAATGCGGAAGAACATCTATTGATTCGGCGGGAATTGACCGTACAAGGAAAAAGTTCTTCGCGGATTAACGGTCAAATGGTTAATTTAACGATGCTGCGAGAGGTAGGAGAGCAGCTTGTCAATATTCACGGTCAGCATGAGCATCAAAGTTTGCTACGCGCAGACCGCCATCTGACGCTGCTGGATACGTTCGGTGATTCGGTCATCGGTCCGGTCAAAACGCTCTACAAAGAGCGTTATAATGCTTTTGTCAAAGCGGAAAAAGAAGTGCGGGAGCTGCAAAGCTCCAGTCAAAAAGCCTACCAGCTATTGGACATGTATCGGTTTCAATTGGAGGAAATTGCTGCTGCCGAGCTTAAATTGGGAGAGGATGAATTATTGGCAGAAGAACGGGTCAAGCTATCCCATAGTGAGAAAATGATGGATGGGATATCAGGAGCCTATGAGCTGCTAAGCGGCAGAGGCGGACTGGACATGATTAATAACGTGTTGTCCAGCTTGAATGATGTCCAAGGTTACGACAGCAAAAGCCTCCAGCCCATTGCGGAGCAGATTCAATCTGCTTTTTACCAGTTAGAGGATGCTGCGTTCCAATTACGCTCATACCGTGAGGATATTGAATTTAATCCAGGCAAGCTGTATGAAGTGGAGCAACGGCTAAACCAAATTACCGGATTACAGCGAAAATATGGTGATAGTATTGAGCAGATTTTGGAATACTATAGCCGTATTGAGCAGGAAACCGATATGCTGGAGAATAAGGATGAACGGCTGGAGCAGTTAATTGCCAAGCGGGATGAATTGCTTTCGGATTTGCTCCAGATTGCAGAAGAGCTTACAGAAGCGCGTGAAATTTGTGCAGAAGAGCTGGCTGAGCAGGTAGAGCAGGAGCTAAAGGATCTGCAAATGGAAAGAACGTCACTCAAGGTGCGTATTGATCCGATTGAAGATCCGCGCGGATACGAATATAAAGGTCGGCGGGTACGGCCAACCAAGCAGGGCATTGATAATGCGGAATTTCTGATTTCACCGAATCCGGGGGAGCCGCTTCGTCCACTGGGCAAGATTGCCTCTGGTGGTGAGCTGTCCCGTATCATGTTGGCGATGAAAAGTATTTTTGCCCGTCATGATCAAATTCCGGTACTCATTTTTGACGAGGTGGATACTGGAGTCAGTGGCCGTGCGGCTCAATCCATTGCGGAAAAACTGTATCGTTTGTCTTCCGTCTGTCAGGTTTTCTCCATTACTCATTTGCCGCAGGTGGCATGTATGGCGGATCATCAGTATCTCATTGAAAAAAATGTTCATGACGAACGTACAATGACGCAAATTGAGGCGTTAAACGAGGACGGACGGGTGAAGGAATTGGCGCGTATGCTGGGCGGTGTGGAAATTACCGAAAAAACTTTGCATCACGCACAGGAAATGCTGAATCTGGCGGAAGGAAAGAAAGCCTGAAAAGAGCGGCTGGCGTAATGATTAACAGTTATAAAAGCCTGGGGGCAAGGTTACCTTATAGGTACGCAATTGGCGACCACCTTTACTCGTCAAGCGAAAGAAGCAAAGGGAGCGTGACAGCCATTGAATTTTTACTCCAGGATCAAATTGCTCGGTCTTTTGCTTGTTTTTCTTATTTGTTGTATCGGTAACGCCAAGCCTGTGCATGCAGCGCTGCCTCCACAAGCTTCTCTGGAATTATTCGGTTCCCATGCAGCGAAAACGACTCAAGATAGCGTGATTCCCGACTTGAAGGTGTATCCAGGGGGTCAGACGATTGGGGTCAAAGTAAAATCTTCAGGGGTGCTTGTTGTTGGTCATCATGTCATTCAGGAAAGTATGGACCGCAAGGTGTCACCTGGAGAGACAGCCGGGATTCGTCTCGGTGACCGGATCACCCATATGAATGGAAAACCGCTGGATAGCCTGACAAGGGTAGCGGAGGCTGTAGAGGAAGCAGGCAAGAACAAAAAGCCGCTCGACATCACGCTTTGCCGAGGGGAGCAGACGATTTCAACCAAGCTGACACCAGCTTATGATCGTGATGACAAAGCATGGCGGCTTGGGCTGTATATCAGGGACTCGGCAGCGGGTGTAGGCACCTTGACCTTTTATGCACCGGATCAGGGGGTATATGGGGCCTTGGGGCACGTAATCACCGACATGAATACCCAGACCCCGATTGTTGTGGGGAGCGGGGAAATAGTGCAATCCAATGTAACGTCAATTGCGAAAAGTCAAAGTGGTGAACCTGGGGAAAAACGCGCACATTTTCTCAAGGATCATCGGGTGTTAGGTAATATTGAACGAAACACGAACTTCGGGATTTTTGGGAAAATGTCAGATGAGCCGCAATATGGTTTGTATTCCAAGCCGATTCCTGTAGCACTTGCGAATGAAGTCAAGGAAGGACCCGCAGAAATTTTGACTGTACTGGAAGGTCAGCAGATTCAGCGGTTTCAGGCAGAGGTCGTACACATTTCTCAACAGGATAAACCGGCAACCAAAGGACTTGTTATCCGTATCGTAGATCCAAAGCTGCTGGACAAGACCGGGGGAATTGTACAAGGGATGAGCGGAAGCCCAATTATTCAAAACGGCAAGCTCATCGGGGCTGTAACGCATGTATTTGTTAACGATCCGAAATCAGGCTACGGTTGCTTTATTGAATGGATGCTGCGCGATGCAGGAATCATGCAGAATAACGTAAGCTTGAATTCATCCTCTAATCTTAAGGCGAGCTAGTGGCCTTAAGATTTTTTTGTCGAATGGCCAAGAAATAGCTCGTAATAGCAAGTTAAAGAATTAATTATAATGGAAACAATAAAATAAATAAATAAAAATAATTTTCGACAGAAGGAATTCATAATTCGATGTCGAAATCATATACTCCGACAAGAAATATTTATTTGCTGTAAACTGATATCCCAACTGAATAACACTCAATAAGGAGGAAGTACATTGCAAAAAATTGAGGTATTGTTGGCTGATGACAACCGGGAATTTACGAATCTGCTTGCCGAATATATTTCCGATCAGGAGGATATGGAAGTTACAGGAATCGCCTATAATGGTGAAGAAGTGCTCCAACACATCGCAGAATCCCGCAACGTACCTGATGTACTTATTTTAGATATTATTATGCCCCAGCTGGATGGTCTTGGCGTACTGGAGCGCTTGAGAGAAATGAACCTGTCTCCACAGCCGAAAATCATCATGCTGACTGCATTTGGTCAAGAAAATATTACGCAAAGGGCCGTACAGCTCGGGGCATCTTATTATATTTTGAAGCCGTTTGATATGGAAGTGCTTGCGAACCGCGTTCGCCAATTGGTGGGACCACAGTTAGTCAGCAGCAGTCCGGTGACCATTTCTTCCATGCGGTCTAATGTGGTGCCAATGGGTAAAACGAAAAATCTGGATGCCAGTATTACGGCCATTATCCATGAAATCGGTGTGCCAGCTCACATTAAGGGCTACCAATATTTACGCGAAGCCATTACCATGGTGTACAATAATATCGAAATTTTGGGTGCCATCACTAAAACATTGTATCCGGCAATCGCCGAAAAATTCAAAACGACGGCATCCCGCGTGGAACGCGCCATTCGTCATGCCATCGAGGTAGCATGGACACGTGGCAATATCGACAGTATCTCCCACTTATTTGGATATACGATTAATATTTCTAAATCCAAGCCAACGAATAGCGAATTCATAGCGATGGTGGCAGATAAGCTGCGGATTGAGAACAAGGTGTCCTGAACGTAGGCGTGGTAAGGCTTGAGCCTGAAGGTGAAACCAACCAATTCTTCATTTTGCTGTGAAGGTTTGGCAGTGAAAACCAATAATATATTTACGAGTATATGTATGAATCCATCAATTGATTGGTCAAGTAATTTGGCAAATCAGGAGGTGGATTTTTTATGTTTTCGGAGATTACATTCCAAATTGAGAATTTTATGCTGTATTGTACAAGCCGCAATCTTGCAAAAAGAACATTAGCCAGCTACGAGCAAACACTAAAATTATTTGCAGTGTATCTGGAACGAGAACATCAGACTACAGATTTTAAAGAGGTGGGAAGCGGACATATCCGAATGTATGTAAAGTATGTGCAAGATAGGGGGAAATACTCGGTTGTTTCGAGAGAGGAATCAAGAAACTCAAATCATCCTGAGTTAAGAGGTGATTATAATAAGCCTGTATCAGCAACGACAATAGCAAATTACGTTCGGAATATCAAAGTGTTTTTTAATTGGTTTCATACTATTGAGAGGGAGATACAAAAAAATCCAGTTGGACAAATAGCACTTCCAAAAGTTGAGAGAAAGCAAAAGCACACATTAAGTGAATCGGAGATTGTTTTAATTTTACGACAATTCGATACTACAAAGTTCCATGGTTATCGCAATTGGATGATCTTCCGTCTGCTACTCGATACTGGAATGCGAATTAATGAATGTGTAAATCTGGAACCGAAACACATTGACTTTAATAAACGAGCAATCCTTATAGTCAAACCCAAAAATAAGCAGCAAAGATTCGTTTACTTTTCATCAAAATTGAGTGTGGAGCTGAAAAGTTGGCTGAAACATCGTGATCGCTATAAAGAGTCGCAATGGTTATTTCCCACAACCAAGGGTACGCAGTTGGATGTACGAAACTATGAATATGCGCTAAGACAAGCTGGTAAGGCTATCGGGTTAAATGTACATCCTCATCAGTTAAGGAATAATTATGCGAAGTACTATATTTTGGCAGGTGGTGATTGGTTTACTTTGAGTCGTATCTTAGGTCATGCTTCTGTTGAGACTACGCAAAAAGCATACCTCGACTTCACCGATGATGAGGTGAGAGGAAAAGCTCAACTGCATAGTCCACTGAATACACTTAAAATTTAACAAGAGTGGGGAAGTAGGAAGTGAATTTTAACAATATCGCCGCCAAATACGAGGAACTTGTCTTAATAGAGGAACAACTACTCAAACAAGCAAAAGTATGTGAGGACATGATAGGACACTGCATACAGGATGCTGTAACCAGTGGACAGGTCGCTTTACCAGTGGGGGAAAGGACGTTGTTTATTGGCGAGCTGGCGTTGGATGGTAGCATTCGTCCTGTGAACGGGGTGCTGTCCATGGTGGATCTGCAAAACGGGAAGGGTTCCATTCGGTGCTGCTCCCTGAGGAAAATGCGGGGGAGGCACGTCAGATCAAAATTCTTATGATATACATTATCACGTAGTTGTGAGAGTTGTTTTACATACGTGATAATGTTGCATAATATCCTTCTTATGGGATACGTTATCACGTTTGTAAAACTGTTTCATAACAAATCTAATTAAAGGAGTTATACACACATGGACAAAATGATTGTACGCTACAGCATTCTTCGTAACAATGGGTTTGGAAAGTTTATTCTAGAGAAAAAACTGCAACTATGAATTATGAAATTAGCTTAAAAGATTACGAATATCAGCAGGAGAGAATAGTAAGTGAGATAATCTCAAAGGAGAACGTTAATCCAACACAGGTGAGAGTTACGGGGTTTTTGAGACTTCTCTATTCATAACGTGAATAACAACCTTAGAACGAACGTGAGAGCGTCTAAGGAGTATGTCATTGTAAAGTGTAAGGAACCAAAAAAATTTATACTCGAACGTGTGCTGATATATGGTATATTGTTCCTATTGTTAAAGGTTTATTTTAAATAAGAGGTGATAGCAGATGGGAATCGTCAAAATCAATGGAAAGTATGTTTCTTATAACACTTATGATAATGAGACTGTTACTTGCTGAAATTGCGATATATTATATATGATACGAACTGCTGATATTAACGAATACCAATACACATTGTAATTATTCTGGAAAAAAGATACTATGAATATGCTGCTTATATTAATTTAATAAATGTGAGGAAAGCCTTATGAATGAAATCGCAAGTAAACTTAAAACAAAAAATGTTTTCTTAGATACCAATCCATTTGTGGCAGACAACTTCTTTTTTGGTGGTGCAAGATTCAATCAACTGCAAAAGTTAGTTGAAAACGATATCATTAATCTTTACATCACACATATAACAAAGAGAGAAATAGAGAAAAAAATAGTAGACTTTTTCACAGAGGCCAAAACTTCGTTCAAGACTCTTATAAACAAGCATTCTATCTTAAAAAGTAATGATTATTTACGAGAAATAAATAATGATGGCTTATTAATTAAGACAGAAGTCGAACTGATAAAAAAATTCAAGGAGTACGTTAAATCTTGTAAATTTACTACTATTGAAATCAATAATGTAAATATTGAGAGGGTATTTAATAAGTACTTTGATGGTATGCCTCCATTTGGCACAGGGAAAAAGAAAAGTGAATTTCCAGATGCGTTTGTTGTGGCTGCATTAAATGACTGGTGTTTGTCGAACAATGAAGAAATGTATGTAATTAGTGCAGACACTGATTTTAAGAATTCATTAGAAGATTATCCAAATTTAATCCATTTAGAAAAAATTGATCATCTTTTAGATTTAACAATTGATGAGTTCACTCATGCCAGAGCTACGAATGCACTAGAAAACAGCAAAGAGTTTATTGGAGAAGAAATAAAGAAATTTTTTGCAGACGATTTGTATACTTTTTATATTGTTGACGCTACTGGAGAAGTTGATAGCGTAACTGTTAACGACCTTAATTTTATCGATCCATTTTATATTCAATCAACTGAAGGCAACGCAGCGACGATAACAACAACAGTTGAAATGAATGCAATATTGGACGTGTCATATATTGATGAATATTTATCCCTTTTCGATAAAGAGGAAGGAACTTATCTTTTTGAAGTTAGTGGAAGTACTCAAGTAGATTTCGATGAATCATTTGAAGTAAAATTTAACATAGAGTTTGATGAAAATGACTATCTAACCATATCACACATCATATTAAACAATGACAAAAGTTTTGAGATTGCTTTATTTTCAGAATACTATGATTGATAATTTTTCATGTATATCGTCCTTTACTATGAGGAGGGTAATTGTGTTAAGGTGAACACTTATACAGGCGACGAGGTAACTGAAAAAATGATGAGAGTAATTAAATACCTTGGACAAGATATCTCCAAGATTGATATATATGTCAGAGATACAAGTTCAAATGAAAACAGTCTTTATCAGTCGCTTGAGCAGTCAGATTTTATACAGTTTATAGATTCACAGTAAAACACCAATTTTACCATCCAGTTGCCCCCATATTGACGGTGACTGGATTTTTTTGTATCCAAATACGACGACATCGACGCATTTGAGCAGTTGGGTATGACATCGTTCCCTTTGCTACAAGTCGTCAAAATTACGAGGTCTGAAATCGAGTACATTACGTTAATTGTAAAAAGTTACTGTTTACAATAAGATAAATATTTAATATAGTTATCAAAGAGTTATTATATCTTTTATTAAAGGAGTAATCGATATGAATCCAAAATTACAAAAGAAAATTAGCAACTTAGAAAATAATGAGAGATTTCCAGCAGATGAATTATTTGAGTTCTTACCTGTCAAGAAAAACGACAATGTATTGGATCTTGGAGCGGGTGCCGGTTACATTTCACTTTCTATTGCTGAACGAGTTAAAACCGTATATGCATTCGATTATGACAAAGATATCCTTAAATACCTTGAAACACTAGCAAAGGAAAGAGACATTGCAAACATTAAATCTGTTGTAGGAAACTTTAAAGATATTCCGTTAGATAACCAGTTTATTGATATAGCTATTGCCTCAATTGCTTTACACGAAGTTCAACCACTTACAACAGCTTTAAAAGAGATCAACAGAATTTTGAAAGACAGAGGCTTGTTCTTATGCATAGAATTAGAAAAGACGGAGACTTCTACTGGTCCAAGAGTTTCTTCTAAAGATATGGAAGTTGAAATCCTTGAGGCTGGCTTTTCCATTGTTGATAAAATCTACCCATCAACCAAAATTGCTAACCAGTCTGTCTATATTATCCTCGCTCAGAAATAAATAATAATAACAATAAAGGTGATTTTATCTTATCGTAAAATGGCATTCTCTATTATGCTAACGGGAAACGTTAGTTTAATAAAACAGCAGTAGTTTAGGACTTTATTCTCTTCGGACACTTGATTTATTCATCTTAAAATTGCGTTCAATCAGGGTACACAAATAAGCCTAGATGACTAAACATGTCTAGGCTCTTTGCTATGTGTATAAACGATGTGATTTCAAACCTTATCGTTGCATCTACGTGAATATTCAATTTTAGTCAGTTGCAGTATCTTCAAGTTTTGATTCAACAATGCTCAATCTATCCTCATTTTTTTGTACTCGTTCTCCCAAGTCATTAATCTTTTTTGTAAGCAAAATCACTTGTTGAGGAGTCGCTACTTCATATGATAAATGCAATTGTTCCTGACTGGTGTTTTTAATTTCTTCTCCTGTGTATTCTTCTCCTCTTGCCAGCCAATCAATTGACACCCTTAAACAATCGCTTATCGCCATGACAACATCTATAGAGGGGCGTTGTTTATTGTTTTCTATGTATGAAATCGAAGTTCCAGTGTAGTTTTTATAACTAATCACCTGTCCGTCTTCATCATATAGAGGTATTCTAATTTTTTCAGCTAGTTCGTTTATTTTCATACCGCGCTTAAGTCTCATTTCCTTAATTCTTTCTCCCAATGAATCGTGCATACTTTTTATCCTCGCTTTGTATGAAGTAGGTAACTTAAATTCCACAAATATATTATCAGTATATAGCTTTTTTGATAATAAGTATACTTTATGTTTTAACTAAAACTAATCTATTTAAAGTATATCTTGACATGTTGATAGGTATAGTTTATATTTTTCGTAAGAAATACTTTAATTAATGAATTATACTTTAAAGGAGCGAAAACGAAATGACCAAAAAAGCTAACAAGCAAGCTATCATCGACATTATACGAATGAAGCCAGTTTGGGAATCAGAAGAAGACACTGAAAAAGAGTTACACTATTACCACGTAACCGATGCTCTAAATCGCAAATGGCAAACGATTGGCCTCAACGTGTCAGACGCTATCCAAGTGTTTGAGCATGGCAATGACGACAATTGGACTCGTATTATCGAACCAGCCCCGTACAATCCTGACCTGTCCACCAATGACCTAATCAATATGCTCAATATAAGCCCTGAAGCTTGGCGTATCCGAAATGACATGCAAATCATATTGAACACAGTTGAACGCCGTAATGAGTATGTAAATCGTATTGTCAATGTTAATCGTGAAAGTAGATTTCTTCTGCTTCACCAAATGAAGGATGAATATTTACAGCATAGCCAACTTACAGATGATCAGTTTATGCAATTGTACGCTGTAAATCCTGTTGAAGCTCTGTCCATGTATTTCTTACAGCCTATTGATATCATCACGTATTGGGAATGGACTAACGCTAACGGTACTGCTGAGAAGGCTATAGAGTACAAACGTGAGGAACCTTTATTACCATTTATTCAGGCTATCGAACGTGCTGAGGATGAAGCGAGAGGGATTGTTTCAGGCTTCTAATGTGTCACGTGACACAACTATTTTCCAAAAGGAGATACATATATGACAATCGCACTGAGCAACCAAGAGGTAGTCAATTTGACCGCTACGGAAATTCCGTATCACTCTGACCTAACAATTGAAAAGCTTTGCTACTTCCTCGAAATCTCACCTAAAGCTGAAATTCTAATTACATCAATGAAGTTCATGTTAACCAGTGTCGAACGGTTAAACGAGTTTCTGAATCGCTCCACTTTTGCTAGGCATCCTTTGTCCCTGCTCACTAAAATGCGTAAAGAGTATATTGACGCTTACGGTTACACTGAGAAATCTGACTTTGTTTATGATTATTATCGCAATAAGAAACTAGCGTTCGAGAAACTATTTCAGGAGGAAGCATCCAACTGGAAAATGGAAAAATATCGAACAGATGATCCAGAACGTATTTATGATTGCTATGTCAAGCAAGGAAAATATTCGCATATGACTGAAGTTGCTTTATTTGCCTAACACTAATACAACAGGACAGGTTACACAACGTCATACGCAATTACCTGTCTTGTTGTATCGCATAACAACATGATAATAACATCAGATGAGCTTCTGTAACCTTTTCAGGGCTTTTTGTACCTATGAACGATACTCAAAATCAAAATGTAAAAGAGTCATTTTATCATCATAATCAATAATGTTACGTTGACAATACATTCTATCAAATCAACCAAGGAGCGATAACCATGTATAGATGCGGACGACTTATTAAAGGGAAGCTTTTTCTACAGACTTGGGATGGTCAATTAATTAGTCTCAAAACATTAGCTCAGGCTAATAGGAAGGCTATGTAACATGAATTTAGAGGATATGTAGACAATTGGTGAAAGAGGCAGCAGGGGAAGGTTAGAGTAGGAAGCATCTGAGTTTGATTAGGCGTATGAAAAAGAAGCTGAAACAAGAAAAAATGTGTATATAGGAGTCAGGGAGCGTCAAATTTAGCCCCCCTTGATATGTAACTAAGCGCCTAGTAATAGGCGTTTTTTTATTGCCAATATTATAGGTCGTTGCTGATAAAAAGATGATGATGTATAATTAAACATAAATAGATATTTTTACAATACTATAAAAGGAGCTGAATTAATGAATAGGAGAGCGGCTGGAGTTTCATTTTGTTTTATAGCAACTATACTCTATGTATCTAGGTATTTTATTGTAACAAGTGGTGTAGTAACCTATGCAGATGTACCTCTTAAAAGGGCATTGGTTCGATTGGGGGATTATGATATTTTACTTATATTAAGTATAGTATCTTTAATAATTGGAGTTATATACATTATTAAAGGTGAAATTGATAAGGAAAAATAACCGCTATAATTATTATGAGCTATATAAGGAAACAATAAGAAAAGGAGGCATCCCTCTGTGGGCTACCTCCTTTAGGTTAATTAATAGGGGCAGTTTTAACAGTTAAGATACCATCTGTTTGATCATTAACTTTTCTGGCAATATATATCTCAGTGTAATTATTTGTTCTTACTGAACCATTCAATGAATAATATTCTTTCAAATAACCGAAAGATTTATCCATAATAGGCGTAAATTCAGCCCAACTCATATAATTAGGTCTTATAGTAGTGGTTGTTGTATCATTAAAAGTAGTGGTTTTAGACCATCCACCTCCTAGTGTTGCTGTCACAGCTTCTTGGTGTTTGTACGAAAGGTTAGCATTTGCTTGCCATGTTTGACTTGTAGAAGAGGCAAGTGCTCTTGTAGCATTATCTTGAGTACGGTTATATACATATGGGGAAACACGTTTTCTTAGAGAATCCATAGGTACAGCAGATTTGAATGTGGATTGTTCATATCGCCAATAGTATTCGTTAATTGCATTTGGTGTAATAGCGCCGTTATTTTGTGAATTTTTTTGGCTAGAATCTTTGTCTAATTCTAATTGTGCGCTTCTGTTCGCCTCTTCTTCCTGAGCTTTATAAGCTTGTAGCTCTTCTTGACTGAGTTCTACTAACCCTTTGTTAGTTACACGATAAGCCTGTACAATTTCACCTTCAACTGCTGGTTTTGCTGAAACAGAATCATTACTAGATGAGGCGTGTACACCTGTAGGAAGTAACATTAATCCAACTAAAAGTAAGCTTGAGAATCTTGCGGCTAATTTCTTCATTTTTTTCCTCCTTTTTCAATATATAGATAGTATATTTATTGTTTATATCTATAGTCAACACAAAAAAGGAAATGGAGTCCATTTATACTATGTTTTTGATACAAAAGAACTAGGGAATATTTGGTATAAAGCGGAGATTTAATGTTTTTTATTGCTTGTAATGAAATCAGAAGTAGTAAGTGAAAATTATCTATGAAGTCATTGTATTATCTTTCTAAAATATATGGGGAATTGTCCCTATTTGTTGTATTATAAGCAAGTATGAAAAAGAGCTAGAGCAGCTAAGGAGGAGCAGCATTATATATGAAACCAATTCAACATTACACAATGACCTACACACTAAACAGCGGTATTAAAGGAACTGTAAATCTATCCAGCAAACAAATACAGGACTGGATAGAATCATATCGTGTAGGCAGTAAATATGTAACCACCGTAGGCAAAGAACATTTTGGATTAAATCCTGAGCTTGTAGCAGATTTTAAGGTACATAATGAATTTTCAGAGCAGAGGGAACATGTAGCAGTGATAAAGCCTACAGCAGCAAGTAAGGCCAATGAACAATTAGCAGACGCATACAGTCAGCGCAAGGTATTGATTCAAGTAGAATGTAAATGTGGAGCTTCCTATATAGAAGAGTCGCCGTATAAGAGGAATAAATGGGGATGTAAAGAATGCGGTGAGATTGTATTTATGGATAATAAGAAGGGTATGGTTGATACAGAGAAGGGTAAAGCGTGGTATATGACTAATAGGTATTTCGTGGAGAGAGGCTGAGGCTTCTTTCAATTTGAAATAAACCTCTATTATGCAATAGATTAAAAAGATTCGGCTTTCCTCAAATTGAAGAAACCCTTATTACAGGCAATGATACATAAGAAATCGGCTACAGGCTTGTGACAAACTGTCAAATTCCTTGGTACGACTGGGTTTAACACTACGTTAAATCGTTGTACGGAGCGTAAAACTTTTGGAACAACGTCCAACTTTGGTGACACTTGGTGACATGATTGACGGGAACGAAATTTCGTTCTCCCTGCATGGTTTAAATGGAAGCCGAGTCCTAAGTTTAACTTAGTGCCAAACCAAAATTATTTTGGTCTGCCTCTTTGTCATTGGATAGGAAATTATTTTGTATCCTCTTATCGTACTGATTGCTTCCACTTTAATACTGACATCATTTCAGTATTAAGCTCCTAAGTTAAACTTAGGAGGCTCTACAGGTAAAATGGCTTTGAGTACCAATGTGGTATGGGAAATTATCAGACCAATATATGATGAACAAAACTAGGTTAAACCGAGTTACAAACAAATTGCTGGTCAGTCAGTGTTTGAAATAGGTAAACGTCTGAAGCACGTAAAAGAGAATGATCTGGTGCATGGTGAGTGGTATGAGTGGTTGAAGACTGTTGATATAACCCCTAGAACAGCAACACGTATGATTCAAGCTTTCGAGCAATTTGGAGATGCGACGTCGCAACTGCCAGTTAGTAAATTGTTTGAAATGCTCTCTTTACCTGAATCCGTTGATCGTCTGGAATTTGTTGAACAGGAACATACTATCCCTTCAACTGGTGAACAGAAGACGGTAGAAGAGATGACTGTTCGTGAGCTGCGTGGGCGATTCAACGCTGAGACAATTTGTCTTAGGCTTCAGCTATTACATATGAGTTGAGTAAGCGTGATAGAGTGTCTGGATTAATTCTTATTGATACATTCAAAATGACAATTATAAGTTTTCCACTCCGCTATTCCTGTTACGATTACGATACGTGTTTGCTGTGTTTAAAAACATAGATAAATAAAGTGTTTTACAAATTTAAGTTTTATGGAATTTAATTTATAAAAACTTAAATATCCCTTGATGCATCAAGCTTTTTTGCACATTATTTCTCGATACCTACGATTGAAGTCACGATGTTGATCATATTTACCAAAAATCCTTATTCCGTCTATGTTTTAGCTGTTTTCTCGATAAGACACGATACAAAGTTTAATTGATACTAATTTTGGTTTGAACACGCCCAAAAGCCATATGGAGTAAGTGTTTTATCATTATATTATCAATTTTGACGATTGAGCTTCGATAAGGGTGTCGATACGGGTTATAGTACGCTCAAAGTTGAGCATACCCATAATGGTTGACACAGCGTCAGCCTAATAACATATCGTCTTCGAAATTTTCTAAGTTGACCATTGAATTGGACGCTATGTCCAACTATTCATATGAGTGCTGACCAACTTGGTTAATACCGTTTTGAATTTCAATATGGTTATTTTGACCGACCATTGTTCGGGCAGAACGTTGTATATTCAATAATTTTCATCAATTCTAGTAATACAACATAACAACAATTATGTTGCAAAGTGAATAGGATAACAGTATAATTAGACTATATAATGCAACATAATTTATATGGAATCTACTTAAATTGAATGCAACATAATTGTATGGGAGTGTTGAAGATGATCCAAGCTTTTGAGGAATACTTACGGCAGGATGAAAAAAGTTTGAATACAATTAAAAGTTACATACTTAATGTAAGTGGATTTATGAAATGGTTTGATGAAAGCAAAGGAATGGAGTTCAATAAGCTGCATAGAGAGAATGTGAAGGATTACATTAGTTATCTCAAAACTGTGAAGAAGCTTGCTCCTGTTTCTATCAATGCTAAAATCAGCGCACTTATCAAGTTTAACGACTACCTGATTGAATCAGGAGTGCAGTCAGAAGTTGCGATTAATAAAAAGGATATGTTAAAGATTCAACGTCAATATGCTTCACTGGCTACTGTTGGACTTGCTGACGTTGAGAAGTTCAGACAATTGGTGCTGGAACATGAGTCAAAACGGAACTATGCTATCGTGTCATTACTGGCCTACTGTGGACTACGGATTAGTGAAGCTCTAAATATTCGTATAACTGATTTCAATTTGACATCAAGAGAGTTAATTGTATCCGAAGGCAAAGGAAAGAAGACTAGAACTGTGTTTATGGGAGATAAGGCGAGGACAGCTATACAGAGTTGGATTAAAGATCGCTCAGACAAAGGTATTGCAAGTGATTATCTGTTTCCAAGTAACAGAGGAGGTAAGTTAGACAGAACCGTAATCAATAAGCTCTTCAATAAATACTCAGCGATTGTAGAAAAGGAAATAACTCCACACGATTTGAGACATTTCTTTTGCTCTTATGCCCTAGAAAATGATATGTCAGTCCATGAAGTAGCGAATCAAGCAGGGCATAGCAATATTCATACCACACTCTTATATGCTAATCCTACAAAGCAAAAGATGATTGAGAAAATGAACAGACTTTAAATTTATGTGTGTACACTACGTACACAGTTACAAGCCTAGTGTAAGCAAGCTAGGCTCTTTTTTAATAACCATATATTGGTGTGTTATTTGAATGAGGGGGGGGATAATTTACACCTAAAACGCCTATTTAATTTCCAGAATTGCCCCTATCACATCCAGCTACACACTGAAGCTATTTTGCTTACGGTGATTAAGCTTATGAACAAATTTCTCCGATGCCGGGGAATTTAAGTAGCGAATTATAATATATTCAAAATTTATCCAATGTTGTAGATACCGGGGGGTGGTTAAAATCAAATTACCACTCTTCTTCTACAAATATGCCCCTAGCACTTCCACTCCGCGACTTAGCCTATTTTTCGACTCGATACCATACGCAAATTGTGGACGTTGTTCGACTGTTACATACATCAATTTTAAGGTGATTCTATAGATAATACACAAAGGAAAATGAGTATCAATGTTCAATCAGGTAACTTTGTATGGCTTGAGTAGTACCGCTATTTTCTACTATAGATTATCAAGTATAGAACAATCGCTTGGCTACATGACGATACCCTTAATCAAGAAATCTTTGCAAACTATCAAAAAAGGTATCTTAAGTAAATATATGAGAGGTATATGATTTTGTGCCAAAAGATGGTATAATCATGAGCGATAAAAACAAATCTATTTTACTACTTGTTTCTCAATTACATAATTTATTTAACTATGCATCATATAACGATTTTATGCTGAAAGGGTGGCTTATCCATGAAAATCACACCCACGATTAGAGCAGAAGTTCAAACCTATCTGATACGGAAAGGATTGAGTATGACCAAGTTTGGACACATCGCTGGCATGAATCCGGGCACAGTAAGCGGCATTGTAACAGGCAATCGTACCATTTCGGTGCACCAATTAGATAGAATCACGTTAGGAATGGATTTACCCGCAGACCATTTTTATGAACGTTACATTGAAGAGTGCATTATGGAAGAACCGCTGAACTGGAAAAGAATTAGCCCGTTCTTGTATCGCTGTGTACAGTTTAATCGACTGGATTGCTTACAGCGAGTTGTAAGTGTTCTGCTGGATAAACCGAGCTATCTCCATTATCTCTTTGAATTAGCCGAGGATTGTTATGAAGAAGGTTATAATGAAGCAGCGGCTTACTTATACGAGAACATCGCTGAGGGTGAGAAGTACCAACATTCTGATCGTTTGGCAATCTGTCATTATCGCTTGTTCACGATTCAGGTTGGAGACGATCAGAATCGTAATCTCAAGGCAGCTACACGTTTTGAATCTTTTGTCGAACGGTTGGACGAAGTAGTACAACTCGATGCTCTGAAAGATTTGGGGAATGTGTACCGTTCTTTGCGTGAATGGGACAAGGTTGACGAAATGGCAAGGAAAATGAGAGGAAAAGCGGAAATCCAATATTCGATGAAACATCAGCAGAAGAAACGAGAGAATAATGAGTCTGAAAAGAAGCTGAGTCGTCCCATGTTTGTGTACATTAGCTATGCAGATTTATTATGTGCAGGTGTATGTGAATCACGGGAAGATTATGAACAGGCTCTACAATATACATACGCCTATGCTGATTTAAGTTGGGTCAAAGAGACGGACGAAGATGCTAAATATTGGATTAGCTTGTTTAAACATTGGGCGCAAGCTAACGTTATCGTGAACAAGGTTTTATCTGGAGATATAAAGGCCTTATATGATTATGTAGAATATATTGGTGCATCGTCAGATACAACTGACCAAGATATGGTCACCCAACTGTTAAACATTATGATGATGGCAAACCGATACCAGATAGACGTAAATGATATACTTCAGCGTTTTGAAACGGATATTAACTCACTTTTGCAATTGCCTCAATCTAATGATGTGTATACTCAACAAGTGATTCCAGAACAGTTTGCACGTCTGGGATACGAATTGGCTTATTATTATTTGTATTGGGGGATGTACAGTGATGGCTTTAAACATTTGATGTATTCAATGGAGAAATATCATATACTAAATAATGAGACTTATTTTATAAAATGTATGGTGCTGTTTGAACGTTATCGAGTCTATGTAGTACCCGAAACTAAGGCAACATATTTAAAATTTATTGAAAGGGTGTGGATAGATGATGTTAAGAAAAATGGTGCTATTGATCGTCGCAACTAGTTTTTTGTTTATCGTGACTGTACCTGTTCAGACTCATAGCCAACACCAGAATATCGTGCTTTACGATCAACATGGAGGCGCTTAACATTTCAAACGAATGAGGAAAGATAAAAGCCCATCTTAACAAAAATACACTCCCTAAAACGGATATTGGAGGAACCCAACACAGGTTTAGCCGATAAAATTCTAAGGAGTGTATTTTTATATATAAGTAATCAACACACACATGGAATTGGTGAGTCAAATAATTTTACTCACCAAAAAACGCAAACCGATATCGCTCAAGAACTTGGCATCACGAAACAGCAGCTACAAAACTATAAAAAAACTTCTGACACTCATCCCTGAATTACAGGATATGGTTAAAGAACAAGATTTGAAAGTGACGACTACTACATCCTAACTTATACATCATTTAACGGGAGTTATACAATACTTTAGACATAGTAAATCTTTTTATATCAGTTCATTTGTCACATAATATAAAAGGGAATTTCAGGATAATAGATGGATATCCCTAAACATCTCCTTCTGATAAGATTACTTCCATCTAAATTAAAGTGGGCGTGATCAAATGGGCAGAATATTGGTTTCACCTGACAAGCTAATGCAAGTGGCTGACCAGTTCTTGCAAGGCAAACAGCAAATGGGACATATGTGTGATCAACTGAATCGGCAAATGATGTTCGTCCAAGGTGGATGGGATGGATTGACAAGTCAGCGATTCTTCCAAGACTTCCAAAGAGCACAACAATCCATGAGTGTGACGCTTGAACGACTATCGACAGTAGCACAGGAACTCATTTTTATCTCAAAAAGTTTCACACAGATAGATGGTGAGAAAGTCGTACTGGATGTGCCGGGAAATGGTGTACCTATTAAAACGGCATCCAGCGGTGAAGGTTGGTTACATAAAATCTTTGAACAGATCGGACAAGCTGAGATAACCAAGGCTGAGGCCCAGATGGAAGCTAGCAAGCTTCAAGGTGAAATTTTATGGGATACGGCTCAGGGAGCAAAAGGAGCCATTCAGGAAGATTTAACCTTGGGGATGTTACCTGATAAAGAACGGGACTATGATCATCCTATGGCAGCTAAAGTAGGTGAAATTCTCGGTCACGTAGCTACGACATTGCAGGGGGCTGGTGAGGTAATAGTTGGAACAGGTGGAGAAGGATTATCAGTTGCTGTTTCATCTACGGGAGTTGGAAGTATAATCGGAATACCGGGATTGATTGGATCAGCAGCTTTAGCGGCACATGGAGGTACAACCGCAGTTAAAGGAGCAAGCGGAATAGGGAAAAGCTCAGCGGAATTGTGGCAAATGGCGAAAGGGGAAGGTGGAGGTGGAGGCTCAGCTAAATCTACTCCATCTTCGGGAGCTAAGGCAGAAAAGGCACCGCATGTCGTCGAGGGAACCCACAATAACAATATGGGTAGTATAATTAAGGAAGGAAATAAGACGAAATATACAAATCCTGCTGGCAATGAACTGACATGGGTTGATCAACATCCCAAAAATATTAACCGTGATATTGAAAACTTTATGAATAGCTCAGATGTAGGAAAGGCAACTGAAGCAAAAGTAGCTGGCTTTTTAAAAGAAGAACGTGAAGTCACTGGTTTTGGGCAAAAAATATTAAAGAAAGATGGTCAATTTGCAGGTGATTTAGATGTAGTTACAAAAAATGAATTAATTGAGGTTAAGGCTTCAATCAAAGCAGTTAAAGAAGGACAACTTGAGAAAATGACAATTACGACTGATAAGCTTTATTTTAATCCAGAACAGAAGAAAGTTATACTTTATATTGATAAGCCTTTGGGCAATCTATCTCAAAGTAATATAGAAAAATTAGATAATATCAAGAAGCTAGGAGTAACTGTTGTAAATTCCTTGGAGGAATTAAGAAAGGTGGTTAAGTGATGGGGAGTTCGGCTTTTATTTTAATAGAACGAGAAAAATATACACCTGAGAAATTACTGGGAGATGCAATCGTAGCTGCCTTTCATGCAGATGCTGGATTATATTTTGACAATGATAAAAAATATAAGAACGAACAGTTTTTTTCAACAACTCTAAATATATCTTATAACCCACTGGGTGCTGAAAATAACCAGCAGTTTATATTCTATATTGACGGAATTGATAATTACGAAATTAATTATGAGCATGATGAGGATATTAGTGGATTAGATTCAAGCTTGTCCTTGTACCAAGTAGGATGTATTGAAGATGTCTATGGTGTTGAAGAGCTGATTTTTCGATTTATATATGAATATCTCAAGCTAAATCCTACTGACTATTTTTGGATTCCTGATTACGATTGGGTCTACAGTTGGGAAGATATGCGGAGATTCAGATCTCTGCCCTATGATCCAAACTGGTGCTATAAAAATCCTAAATCAATATAATCATAACGATTGATAAACATCCATAAGCTTGCTCCTTTAACAATAAAAATAGGAGTGAGCTTTTTTATAGTGGTCCAATCAGAATAAATCCTATCTCAAATAATTAAATATAATGAAAGTATTGACAATGGTTTAGAGTGATGATATATTTAATGAGTATTATAAATAATAAATGAAAGGTGAAGAGAGCGTTTTATAGATGCTGACGAATTATACATATAAGTTTTACCTTGTGACAAAAAGTAGAAGTTGAATTAAATGTAATGCCAAGTAAGCTAGTTAAATAAAATTTAATCTAAAAAAGAAAAAAGAGGAGGGAGTGTTACGAAGACACAACTTCCTAGGGTCAAGTCTGTTTCTTGAATTTATTCGATCTTTGACAATCCAAATTATAATACTTGCATAGGTGGAGTTATCTTTTGTTTAGGATAATTTTATCGTTGTCGACGTTCACGCTCGGTTGCGTGAGTGTTATTTAATTTGCTCGAAATTATGACAGAACTATAAGTCTATTTAGGCGAATGAAATTGATTTTATGATGTGGAGCATAATGTCAAGCTGATTTGTCTAATCAAGATTGAATGGTTATTTGTTGTATGCTTTTTTGAGGAATAGATAAAAACAACGGGAATGGTCTATATTTTTAATGGGACAACTGTCATTCATTCGCGCAAACTATCTCTTTATCTTCAAATGAAGATATTTTTGCTGTGGCTTTTTTTGCTTGAAAAATAGTTGAGTGGATGGATAATAACATAAAAATGAAGGGAGAAGTATGTACTTTTGAAAGATAAATTTAAAATAATGCTAGATGAGCATACATACACATGTAAACCAACGGATGCTGGTGAAATTGTTAATCGTATAGTGAAGAATCCGACAGATCTTACTATCGAGGAGCTAATCCTAGCGATAGAACAAGGTAGGACGGTACTACCAGCTTTTTTAGGACAGGCATATAACGGAAAGATTAGAAAGTCTAAAGAGTGTTGGAGTAGCCAACAACTGGTTTTCTTGGATTTTGACAATGAAAGCGAAGTATTTGATCCTTTACCGGAGAAACCGAACAATAAAAAGAAGATAAAAGATATTCATATGACGTATGATGAAGCGATTGAGCATTTTAAGGATATTGCTTTATTCTTATATAAGTCGTTTAGTTGCACAGACGATCATCCTAAATTCAGAGTTGTTATTGCGTTGGACAGGGTAGTCTACAACAGAGATATAATTAGGAATATATTCACGAGATTTAAACAGTTGTATCCATACATAGATAGTAAGTGTTTAGAAGAAAGTCGGTTATTTTACGGTGGAACGGATGCATATAGATTTGATTTCGATAATCGACTTAATGTGGATGAATTTCTTCAACAAGATGAGGGTAAGAAGGGGTTAGATTATCTCTTATCTAGTAGTAATAATATTCCCCCCTTCTGCCTACCAAGTATCCAAGGTAAATCAACAACACAGACTACAACTAATAATATTGAATACATAATCAATCGTGACATTAGCTACTTACAATCAGTCATTAAACCTGTTGCAATTTCATTATCACAGAATGATTTATATGAGTATCTCTATAAAATAGACTTTTCAACTTTACTAGGAGTCAACCATAAACACTGCTGTATGTACCATAATGACAACAATCCTTCAGCCTTAATTAAGGTTAAAGAAGACACTGGGGATTATATGTATCATTGTTTTGGATGTGGGTTCTCAGGCAATATCATTACATGTATCGAAAAAATGTTTGAAGATAGGCAAATAGAGATCAGGCGTGGGCAGGTTGTAGAACTACTTAAAGAAATCTATATAATTGATGATCAGCTTTCTGTATGGGGAGAGCAGCAAAAACGAGAACTCGAATCCAATATAGCACTGTTGTTAAGTCGAGAATTAGAGGAACTGGAACCAAATCTACATAAACTGATTGTGAGGAATGTCCCCAATCTGGTGGCACTACATAATGTAGCAATACAGAATATTACAAGTGAAAACTACACAGATAATAAAGGAAACGTTTTTTTCTTTAAGGATTTAAAAAGTATCACGGCAGCTTTAGGTAAAAGTTCTGTTGATAAAGTGACTAAGGACATCAATTTTTATACATATTTAGGAATGTTGAATAAGATCAATCCAAAAGAGCTACCTAGGAGTTTGAGGAAGAAAGCAGTTGAATTCCAGTTAAAGAATCATTATAAGTATCAGAAAAACTTTTATTCATTCCCTTCTTATACTATCAGTGTGCGGAGATCTGCTGAGCAGAGAGCTGTGGAATGGAAAGAGAAGGGATACACTAAAAAAGAATTAACGCGAGAGATGATTTACAGAGGTCATGGAGAAGAAGTAGCAGATAAAGTTTATCCTCAGATGAAGGGTGAAAAATTTTCAGCTACTAATATTGCTGTAGCAGATGAATTAGTTAAGATTGGCTTATCGCTTATTGAACAAAAGGGCTGGACGACAGAAAAAGAAATCCAAGAGAATTTACATTTACATTGGAAAGGACAGTCTATATACAAAGCTGGGATGATGAAAACCATTCGGGCTGAGTTTCTGGAGTCTTACGGATTGGTCAAGAAAAAGCTGAATAAAGAGTTATCCGAGAGACTAGGTATTGACGTTCCGACGAATGGTAAAGGGAATCCTTGTTATCCTCAGATTATCTATAAAGCGGATTAGTATGGGCTGAGAAGGTAAAATAAAAAATCCTTCTCAGAGCCTTTCTTTAGTGCATCCTTTTCTCTGAATATTCTATTATGAAATTAAGATATTTTTTCATAGACAAGGTATTTGTATGCGTAAGGACAACACCTGTTATTTATAGATAAATATATAGGGTTATGAGCGTCAGAATGGATATGAAAGGGGTGATGTGGATTGAGCTAGTGTTGGATTGTCACATGAAGTAAGCCAGGATTATATAAAATAATACATATAAGAAAGAGCAGCGATTAAATGAATAGTAAAATAAATATCCCTGTAAAAATGCAGGTCGATGCAGGTGTAATGTATGAAAGATTCTTGAAAATTATTGAAAGAACAGAAGACGTTATGCAAAAGGTAGACTTTTCTATTAATGAGGAATTGCAAATGCTACGCAACAAAAGGAAACAAGTGGCAGAAAGCATGACAGTTCAATTAAAGAAGATGATTAAAGGATCAATTGATTTAAATTCAACTCTAAGCGATTTGGAGAGTTTTACAGGAGCTTTTGATAAATATATTGATCAACAAGAAAAGCTCATAGATGATTACTTAGATTTAATGAATAAATTTTGTAGAAAATAATTCGATAATCTAGGAAGTACTAGCAAGTAATTAATACATATACGAGGAGAAATGAAATGAACAAAAACTTTGAGATTAAACAAATGCTCAACGAGCTTGATGACTGTATGATGCAGATGATTAGTGCTTTCGAGGATTTAAAGAAGATCGTATGTTCACAGTGTCTCAGTTTGGTCTGATTAGAAAGTCCAAGGAAGCGGTGGAATTGATTACTGATGCGTCTTTTAAAATACCAAAATCAAAGACAACCAGCGCTATAATTTATTTGAATAACATGGTCAATAAGATTGATGAGTATGAAACAATGTTAAGGCAAGTTTTGAGTCAAGCCAAAAGTATCTGTACATATATTAGTGATAATTTAGATGGAATAACGAGACAATAAAAAAATGACTATGAGTCTAAGAAGAACATGATGTGTGATCCTACCATAAATGACAATAGAAACCGATAAAAACTTAGCTTAATAGGATCAAGAGAATTTTAGAAAGTGTCAATTATCAAATAGATTGAAGTAGTTGTTTGAGAAAAAGATGCTTGGTTATTCGATGATCAATATGTGATAAATGTTATATTTTATAACAAAAAAAATCATTAATGTATCTTATTGGGGATTGTATATTTATCCATTAGTGAATTAAATATATAATTTTCTTAGTTGATTTAATTTTTTAGTGTTTTAAAAAAAATGAAGAAATGGGGAATGAATTCATGAACACAGTAATCAAAAAAACAGCGTCTGCATTACTTGGTTTAACACTACTAATTCCAGCAGTACCTACATTTGCTGCAAGCGATGTAGCGAACTATGAGAATGCCAATCAAGCCATCTCACAGACACGGATTTCAATACCAGCAGAAGTCGTTGGGCTTGACCGTTACATCGAGAGACAAGATGATGGAACATTATATTTAAATGCTGAAACTGTTGTGAAAGCTGGCTATAACGAAAACGCTATCAAAGGTATTATATCTCATCTAAAAGATATTAATGAAGGTGTTTTAGAAGGTAGATATACAACTGATAAAAATTTAAATATTAATACAGTAGGCACCTCGTCAAATTCAATTACTGCATCAGGAGGAGTAACTAAGATGGTTAACCATTGGTATGGATGGGAACTATATTTAAACGCCAATGACACAGCAAGGTTACAAAATGATTTATCTAATGCGAGTTGGTTAGCTGGAATACCTGGAATAGATGCTGCTTTACCATACGTGAGTTTCGGCCTATCAACTTATGAAAGAGCAATAAACGCAGCTGCCCAAGGTGGAAGAGGGATTATTATTGTGCAAAATAACAATTGGCAGAACCCAGATTTACCAATATTCGCAGTTTTAGCTCAATAAGAAATAAAAGAATAGTTGCAATCAATAAAAAAAATTTGAACAGTTCTTCGTCGTATATACATATTTGAATTTCAACTTAGAAGGATTGTTCAAATTTTTACATTTTGGATCTCCGATTATTTCATTACAAAATTGTTAATCTATGAAATGTATTTCATTTTACATCCATCAATTTTAAGGAGTGCTTACATGGCATATCGATTAAACTTAAAATTGTCCATGTTGCATTTAGCATTATCTTTACTAGTAGGATTAGTGCTATTTATCGACTTTACACAATTTGGATCAATTTCAATCTCCAATTTATCTCTTATGGTTGTTTCTCCTGGTTTGTTATCAGGAATTCAACTTTATTTTAATTACAAAACCAAAAAATCTATTATATGTAATTTGTTTGATGCATGTATACACTACTTGTTTTATATAATACCTTTGTTGATTTTTATTGTTTCTTCAGGAATTAACATACGTGATGTGTTGTCGTGTATAGTCATTTCTATCTTTTGCTTCTTGCTAGCCTTTCAATTTTATATTGTGAAGAATATTCTTAAAAATATATATATAAGGATTTTAATGGTTTTTATTACGATAAGCGGTTTTGTAAGTCCATTATTCGGTATTTTTACTTATTTAGAAGCTGCTCTTATTACACCTGTTATTGCCTACGCTACATCTTTATTGTTGATATCATTTGTTAATCGGCAGAAAAAAATTAGATATTAATATAAAATTAAAATAAAAAAACCTTGCCTTAGCATATGAGGCATGTTTCTGAATTTGATTGAAATGTTAAAATTGTACAATGGGGTTGCAGTGCACCTCTTAGAATAGATATTAGATAAAACCCTTGGGTTGTTTGATCTTTACTGTAAGGGGTGCACTTTTTGTGAAGAAAACACAGTTAATTCAGAGGATTAAATTATATAATTACTATCCAGTGTATAGTTTGATGGAAAATGAGAGAACGGTACAGGGGCAGATAGAATGTCTTACATGAGATCCGAAAAGATGGAATTATTTTCAAGTTATGATAAGGATTACTTACATATATTAGTTTGAGAAATGAACAGAGCTTATGTGCTATATTCCAGCTACAGAAGCAATGATAAGAACGGGAAGTATTTCGAGCCTCGTTTGTTAGATAGGCTTCAACAAGAAGATGGCTTTTTGAGGGTTTATAAAGAACAGATAAATAGGAACATCAAGTAATGGAATGAGAAAAAGAGAGTAAACGCCACACACTAGGTATTACTGTAATATGTGGAATCTGAATTGAGTTTCTCTATTTCGGTGTACATAAATCTATAGACATTTAGATTCTGTATCTTGGCAGGTGGGTGTATTGGGGAGATACTTTTTAGATGATAGAATAAGAACATAAGCATCAGAATTAATTTAAAGTATCAACTAAATGATCATCTCTAATCACCTCATATCAGTAGACTAAAGAGAGTACCACTATGAGGTATTTTTACAAGCGCATTTAGTTGGCAGATTGAAAATAGGGAGAGTGCTGTTTCTTGGTCAAAATGAAATTTTTGTTGATCTGTCTTTAGTGCATCCATTTAATGAATAATCCATAGGGAATCGCGATGATTCGCCTTGGATAGGGTATTTGTATGGGGAAGAACAATAACTCTTATGCATAGATAATAGTATAGGGATTATAGTGCTAAAATTAATTTGGGGACTCATCTTTACGTTTCCCATGCAAGCAGCATAGACTTACCATAGAGGCGGTTTGTAGAATTAGATGAAATGAAGTAGCCGATTTCTTCTACCTGTTTTATATTCTTTAATGAGGTGGTTATTATGGAAGGTAAAAAATTTGTTCTTATGCTTTTACTTTTTTGCTTGTTCGGTATTATAGGACTAATCGCTTTAATGTATGGATTCCTTTGGTTAGTTTTCAATGGATAGCTTATAAAATCAACATTTTACATGGAGGCTATAAATTTGAACGAATCAAGACAAAATACAGGTAGAGGCAGACCAAGAATTTTGAGTGAAAAAGAGATTGAAAGTTGGCAAGATACATATGGTGAAGATATTCAAATTGTGGATTATAAAAAACCTAATGTTGATGATTTTATAAATGTTTTGGATTACAAATTTTTGCGTGTGGTGGATAAGTGGGAAGAACCTAATGGGTTAATTGTAGATGAAGATATGTACAAAATGTATCAAGAAAAGGAATTTAAATCTTTTAGGGAATGGAAAGAGAGCCTGAAACGTCAATTTACTAATTTGACTGTAGTTTCAGAGAGTGAACAGGATATGGTAATGAAATCAGCAACAGATAAGCATTACAAAATTGAATTGCTTTATGATGTTAACGCGACAAACGGGCTGGGACAATCAATTTATAAAAAGGTAAGTTTTTTTGTTGAGGAAGACGTCTTTGATAATTATAAGATAATTTTGGTGCATGATAAATGATAAAATTTTTAATTTTAGATCATAGTATTTGTTTATTTTACTGCCTTCGGGCAGTTTTTTTATGGGGGTATGCTACATTCATAAATTGATTTTTTATAATTGCTATGATATGGTTAAGACTGTAAAACAAATTAGCCACTAAATTACTTGACCATAAACCAACCAATTGATAAAAATTGATTGCATATAACTTATGAATATATTATTTTAAATCACCTCAAAAACCTTGATGCGTAAGGCTTCGGCAATATCGACAGTATCTCCCACTTATTTGGATATACGATTAATATTTCTAAATCCAAGCCAACGAATAGCGAATTCATAGCGATGGTGGCAGATAAGCTGCGGATTGAGAACAAGGTGTCCTGAAAGGGTCGGGATGATTGATCCGAGATTAGCTATGTTGAACTGATAAACTTATATGTAGCATATCAATTGATACCGTTATTTATTGGGATTGTGAAAAATCCAATAAATAACGGTATTTTTGATACTGGGGTAGGCAAATGTTTCATCAAAATAAGAACCGGGTAAATGGCTCATCTGTATAAAGGTTAAAAGAGAATAAATGCTATATAAGCCTTACGCAGTTAATATGCCAAAAATGATTAGAACAACTAAAGGAATCACACTAAGTGTAATTTCGGCAACGGCTAGTCCGCGACCAGAAGAAAGATTTTCTTGCAACTATACCAAGTTACTACGCCTACGCTATTTTAGGGATGATCATAGAATGAGTAAATGAGGTTTTTAAGCACTCCCCTCGCTATATGGCGGAACTATTCCTCGAGATCAACATAACACGTTCTACGCTGTTTATAAAACAAAACTGAATCAGCTTCACTAATCATCACAAAGTAAAATTTTCCTTTTGGAAACAGTTCTGAAAAATCTCTTTAATTTGATATAAACAATGTGTCGATTATTGTCGATATAATACTTACTATAAAGAGATTGAGGAGCGAATATATGAAATTCAACATCCGAACAAAATTGTTATTAGGTTTTCTTACGGTTATTGTTTTATTGATTCTCATAAGTACAGTATCCATCTCAAAAATGAAAAACTTAGGTGACACATCGATGGAAATTGATAGTCATTGGATGCCGAGTGTGACTATTTTGGGAACTCTTAACGGTGATGTTTCCGATGTAGAGCGGCTCTCATTGAATATAGTTGTAGAACGTGACCCTGAGGAAGTGAAAAAGGTTGAAACTGAATACAATCAGGTTTTGAAAAAGGTCGAGAACGGCCGAAAAACATACGAGAAATTAATTGCTACTCCTCAAGAACGTGAAATGTATGATGATTTCTCCAAAAAATATTCAGAGTACCTGGATAAATTGCCAGAAGTAATTGCAGCGGGCAAAGCTAACGATTATGCTCAATCAAGCATTCTTCACAAAGAGTCTTATGCGCTATGGTATAACGCAAACGATATGATTAGTAAGCTCATTAAATTGAATGCAGATGGATCAAAACTGACTACGGAAGAAGCAGTTGACAACTATATTTCAGGTAGACAAATGGTCACCGTTTTAAGCGTTGCAGCAGTCGTCTTGGCGCTGGTGATTTCTATCCTCATAGCGCAATCCATATCCAAACCAATCTTGCGAATCAGTCGCGCTGCTGAAAGAATAGCAGCAGGTGACCTGACGGGCGAGGAAATAACAGTGAAGAGCAAGGACGAGATTCATGCCTTGTCGCATTCTTTTAATGCAATGGTCCAGAACCTGCGCCAACTGATTCAATCGGTTAGTAAAACGTCAGAGTTGGTAACTACTTCCTCAGAGGAATTGACAGCCAGCGCAGAACAAAATAGCCAAGCTTCCGCACAAATAACCGAGACGGTGCAAGAAGTAGCTACAGGCACGGCTCAACAGGTGGATATGGTTACGAAGTCATCCCAAGCTATTGAGGAAATGTCTATCGGTGTTGAACAAATTGCCATTCGTGCGCAAAATGTATTTGCATCTGCTCAGGATGCGGCCCACAAATCAGCTGAAGGTAACCAATTGATTCAGCAGGCTGTTACACAGATGAACGCCGTAAATCATTCGATGAATGGTCTGGCTGATCTTATGGCTGGATTGGGAGAGCGTTCCGACGAAATTGGCAAGATTATTGATGTGATCACCAATATTTCAAGTCAGACAAATCTACTTGCCCTGAATGCTGCAATTGAAGCGGCCCGAGCGGGAGAACACGGTCGCGGATTTGCTGTAGTTGCGGGTGAAGTGCGCAAGTTGGCAGAACAATCGGCTTATTCTGCTCAACAAATTACGGAGCTTGTTGGGTTGATTCAAAAGGATACTGCCCATGCGATCGAGGCTGTAGCGTCCAATGGAAAAGATGTCATGACAGGTCGGGAAGTCGTGCAGAATGCAGGTGCATCCTTTGAACTGATTCAGGAAACCGTTAATAAAGTAGCGAGTGAGATTGAAGAGGTATCTGCTGGATCGGAGCAAATGTCCGCAAGTACGGATGAAGTCGTCGGTTTTGTCAGACAAATTTCAGCGATTGCCGAGGAAGCCGCAGCCGGAACACAGCACGTGTCTGCTGCAACACAAGAGCAACTGGCATCCATGGAGGAAATTGCTTCAGCTGCAAGAAACCTGTCTACCATGGCAGAGGACCTGCAAGGGCAAATCGGCAAATTCAAAGTATAATACGTATCAAAGTAGATCAAGCTGGGATTCAGCAGAGACAGTGTGGGTGTAATAGCCCGCTGTCTCTTTTTATTTTGTGAGGGGTGGTACAGGGGGCACATTGAGTTGATTGCTCTGACCAAGAAATATACGGAAAACAGGGATTACCATGTGTCCACGGAAACAGAAAGGGAACGGGTGATCCAAGAGATTGTTGAAGACATCGACACATTTGCGGCGCCGTTTTTTAAGCGATTCGAAGATGGAGAAGTGCCAGCAGTGCAAAGTTTATAAATTAGAGAATGAATCTAACTTTGAAAAAAGTTTAGCTAGGAATTAATGCTTATTATCCAAGTCATACATTAGAATTAATGAAATACAATGCTAAAAGCTCATCCCGAATTTTGAAAGTGGGATGAGCTTAGCTTTTTTGGTAGTAAATTAGAATGTATTCCAATGAAGTGTCTTTATAACGAGGTTTCATTTTAGAAATAGATGTACTCTGCTATAAGCGAAGTGCAGTATTTTAACTCATTCCATGATTATTTATTGTGATACTATCTTTGGCATTAGTTGAGGTTTGCCATATCGGTTGAATTAAACTAAGTAGTCCAAAAGCCAGAATGAGATGAATAATTAGAGACTTTTTCACGGTTCCATTCCTCCTTAACAATTTTTTCGTACTCTTTTTTTTGCTCAGGGGAAGCAGACTCTTTGTAAAATTCAAACATTGTAACACTTTGCTTGAAATCACTGTCGTTATTCATAATAATGGATAATATTAGGGAATGAAAGGCGCAATTGAGGCCCTCATGCATCCTCTGAATTTTGAAATTATAGATCGCAAGCTCTTGGAGAAAAGAGGAATAATAAGTTCTGTGTGTCATATCGTTACGCTGGTCAAATCCTAAAGTGTGTTCTCGGAATTCTTCTAATGTTTCGTCCACAAGAAATCCATATTTATTCGCTGATTCTAAAATAGTAAGTAGCCCCGCTAATATTTCATCAGGATGCTCTTTTAAATATTTTATGTAACCGGGGATTACCGCCATGTTGCCTGAAAGTAAGTCGAGTGTGTATCTGTTACCTACCGCCCATAATTTAAATTGTTCTATTTGTTTTCGATCATCTGCATGTAAACCTTGCATCCAACTCAGATCAGCGTAGGCTGAAATGTATTTTTTTGCTTCCTCATATTCTCCCTTCTTTTGAAGGGCTGTAGACTTCGAGAGATAACTATATCCGTAATAAAAAACAAAAGGATGATCCGTTACAAGTGGTTCTGCCTTCTTCTTGCTTTCTAGTCTACGTATTTTATCATTGTATGCAGCTTTTACAACGATTTGGAATTCATCAGCGTATACCTCGACTTCATCCCATTTATGCTGATTAAACGATGTACCTGTCAGTTTATAATAACCATCTAATTGATAGTTTACTGGTAAACGGTTGCGAAAAGGTGCAAACCGTATCGCTGCTTCACGGTTCTGCTCCAAGTTCTGTCCAAGCGCAGCACGAAAAAGCCTATAGTGGCTTATGGCTAAACGCTCTGAATGCTGATATTTTTCATTTTCCACTATGCATTCATAGAAGGGAATAGCTTCCTTCGGTTTATCTGCATTATGTATTTCCTCCGCGATTTCAAATACCAACTCAAGCTGGTTTAAATCTTCCAGCATACGGGATAGAACGACGGCTATGCAGTCCTTACGGCCGATCTCTACGCAACGCAATAAAAAGGGTTTAATTTGACTGCGATGTGGGCTTCCCGTAACAAAGCATTCTTCCACATACAACTCATATAGCCAGCCTTCTGGCTGTCCTAATGTGCTTGCCATGACATCTATATATCTTACCGATATAGGTTTGATTTTCTCGACATTGAGTAACGTACTGAGATAACTTACCGTTACTCCAGACAGATCTGCAAAGCTTCTCAGTGTATATCCTTTTTGTTGCAGGCAGGTGCGTATTTCCGAGCGAATCGCGATAGCTCCTTCCATAGATAGAGACTCCCTTCTTCCAACTTCAAAATGCAACTGAAGCAATATCCTCCTGATTTTCACATGTGCAAAGTGATTATATATGCCGAATTGAACGAATGTCAATTATGCCCAAAAATTGAAGAGTGTTAACCAATATCCTATCATTCCAAATTCCAATCTAAGCATGATAGTGTAAAGCTATATTAAGCATTATAAGTATAAGTAACAACAATACATAAACAGAAAAAGGTGAGTCTTTTGAATAACAATAAACATCCTGTAACTGATTTTGGATGGGCGATTAAGCAGAAGTTGGTTGAAAGGCATATGGATCAACAAACCTTTTGCGAGACTTATCAAATTCCGACGTCCCGCTTATCGAATCTAATCCATGGAACTCGCAAAGCTAAGCGATATAGGCGATTAGTAGCTGAATTGCTTGGTATTGATGATACATTTACGAAATAGGCGTTTAAAGATGATTCATATTATATATGAAAAGGAGGAATGCTGAATGACAGGGAAATTACATAAGCTTAAAGTACGTCCCCATTCCCACTATTGCATATTCTGTAACAGTAAAGAGTCGATCATTCTTTATAGAGGAATTGTGATTTGTGCCCAATGTTATCTGAAAGTCACTAAAAAACCTCCTGTAGTGGAAACTCCAAAGAAAATTGAGAAGGATTGAAAAAGATAGCCCAATAACCGCAGATGTGTTAATATATTGATAATTATGGTAAATGATGAATACTTTATGAATAGGTCATCCTCTCGGGGGTGACTGTTTTTGTTTGTATTTTGCAAAACTTAAACAAGGATTGGGAGACAGAATGATGAATTGGATGTTTGCTGCTGTAATAGCACTAGGTATTATCAATGTAAGTGATGATGTAAAGTCATACTCAGTGAATGGGCCTTCGATGCAGCCTACTATGATGGCAGGGGATCATATGACAGTGGATAAGCATTATTATAAGGAGAAAGATTTCCGTAGAGGGGATATTATCATTTTTCAGAAGGATGATGTACAATTTGTAGAAAGGCGACTTACCTAACATGCTTAATTTCCCGTTAAGAGGTGAGTCGAATGTTGTACCGGAAGGTATGATTTTTGTGTTGGGAGACAATCGGATGAACAGCACAGACAGTCGTTTTCTCGGATATATTTCAATGAATAAGGTCATAGGCAAGGTTATTGCATTGAACGGGATTCCGTTAGACGAAACAGAATAAAGCCTGTACTGTACGAGGAAGTGGAAGCAAACCAAACGATTTTAAAGCAAAGGTGGGGATGAAGGCATGTGGAATAGTCTAACTTGGGTGATCGTCGGCGTGTTGTTGGTGGCGTTGGGTTGGATTGTTATGGCATGGCGTGGTCGCAGCAGCAACAAACAAGTGAATGAACAGCGGGGCAGTAATGTCGTTGAATTTCGTCCTCGTAATCCTGTTCGACAATCCCGCATCGGAAACGTATCCAAGTCTAAGGTATCTTCCGGTTCCCGTGCGAACACAGACGCAACAGGTGTTAAAGACCAATCTGGGTTTGGACTATCTGACTCTATCCAGGGCACGGGCAAGCAGAAATGCTCCTTTTGTAAAAAAGAAGACAAATTAACCTTTTACGCAGATGACAATGGTTCGCTGTACGGGGTATGCAAGGATTGCAAGCACAAGGCGGAACGGCAGGATATGCTGCCACTTTAGCCTATGCAGACGATACGGAATCGGTAGAGTGTTTTGAAGATCATTAAAAATCCCCAACCGTGAGTTAAACGGCGGGGATTTTTTGTTATATCTACATATTTACCGAATCTGTCTGTCGATCAGTTCCTCCAGCGCATCTGCGATATGATCTGGTCCATAAGACAGCTCTTGTCTGCTTAAGCTCAACCAGGCATGACGCTCGTCCATATCAAAGGCAGTCTCCAGCCAGCCGGATAACCCTCTGCCTCTGCGATCCACTTCGACAAGCACATGCACGCCTTCGGGCTCCAACTGCATAATCAGCTCCAGCTCCTCGATATCGCGTGCATATTCCGATCCGGACGTAAATTCAAATTCCTGCACGTACGGAACACCGCGTCCCAGCTTGGGATGAAGTTCGCAGGTGGAGGAACGGAATCGGAAGCCCAACAGGTGAACGGCCTCAAACACCGTACTCATATAGGGATGCGGCTCGATTTTGAGCGAGTCACGGTCGGTCGGGTCCAAGGCCATACCGATATCTAATGCTGTATCCAGCCATACGGGCTGTTTGGCATGAGTGACAGGTGTTTCCAATGGCAACCGAAAAGAAAAAGGGATTTCAAGCTCCTGTCCTTGCTTTAAATGAAAGCCGTCGGATACCTTGACCCGAGCGATGCAGCAGGTGGAGGTGGTTTTCTTGTCATCGTGCTCTTCGATATATTCTGTTTTGAGTTCGATGTCAATTTTGCCGATTTCCTGATCAATTTTACCGCCTTTGATACGCATGATGCCACTAAGTTCTTCGCCAGGGACATACACGGCCTGGTCCACCAATGTATCGACTTTAGCTGAGCCGATTCCTGCGCTTGCCAAGATCTTGTTGAAAAAACTCATAAGTAAGCCCCCCGATAATATCATGGTCATAGTGTTCAAACGAAAACTAAGAAAACTTGTACAGCTTAACCGGATATACGGGGCAATTGCTCGAATCGTTCCAAAAAAATACAAGAAAAAAATCTGCTGGTTGTCGTGCCTTTATCGCAGTCTGACGGCAAATTCTCCGTGCTAATCGCAGTTCACTTTATGGGGTGGTATAAAGCAATTACGGCAACGTGGCTCATACGCCTCAGAGTCGCCAATCATTACAATGGGCCCTACAGTGGAAGGCTTTCCGTTCACCATACGCTGGGTATATACAGCTTCCGAACTTCCACATACGGCGCAAAAGGAAGCTAGTTTTTCGATGTCATCTGCCATGGCGAGTAAACCGCCAACATATCCGAATTCCTTACCCCGGTAGTCCAGATTGAGTCCATCTGCAATGACGTGCTTGCCACAGTAGGCTAACTCCTCCACTAACATCATAATATGACGGCTGAAAAACTGTACTTCGTCAAAGGCGACCACATCAGCATCCTTCGTTTCTTCCAAAATCCGCTGAACGAGCTCATCAGTGAGCTTCTTCGGAATGGAGATGGCGGGCAGCCGATATCCGATGCGGCTTACAATTTCATCCTTGGCGTAGCGGTTATCTTCAGCCGGTTTGTAAGCGACCACCTTACGGTGCCCGTATTGAATTAATTTTTGACAGCGGCGAATCAGTTCGCCAGATTTTTCGCTAAACATGGGGCCTGTAATAATCGTAATTCGTCCTGTAGGCAACGCGAATTCCCCTTTCTGTAACATGCGCATAACGCTGTGAATCATCATTCCCGAAAGAAAAGGCCATTATAGATTACCATAATGTGCAGCAAACAGACTAGAGAAAATATATTGTTTTTCGACATGTTATTGTATATCTATTCTTTGAACGTAAGTGTGGACGTCATTGCCCTGTTGCCGTGAGCATGATATGGTGAAGTATAGTGGAATAGAGGGAAGAGGGGACAGGCATGAACCAAAATGATACGGATTATAGTGCCAAAATAGAAGCATTACTGGAGCAAGGGCTGGTAAGCCCACAGGCACAGGAGTTGATCACGGAGCTGGAGACAGAGCTGGATCTTCTGCGCAAGCAGAATGAATCCTTTCGCAAAGCGCTACGGGCCAAAACAGCCCAAACTCCAAGAATGTCTACCAAGTTACGGGACGCCTTGTACGAGTAATATACAGCAGATGCCGGGAACAGGTTGTTAGACGGCCTATAGTCTATGTATAAACACTATATTTTGTACAGAGAAATAAAGAGAGTACAATAAGCTATATATAATCAATGTTAAATGGAGGAGAAGCATGACTATACATTGTGATGTCGCTATTTTGGGCGGAGGAACCGGAGGGTATGTTGCAGCGATTCGCGCTGCCCAGCTCGGCAAGGAAGTCGTTATTATCGAAAAGGACAAGCTAGGTGGAACCTGTCTGCACCGTGGATGTATCCCAAGCAAGGCTTTGCTGCGCAGTGCGGAAGTGTATGCGACGATTAAGGAAAGTGCGCAATACGGCATAGAGACCTCGGGAGCGCAGCTTGTTTTTCCCAAGGTACAAGAGCGCAAGGAAGCCGTTGTAGAGCAGTTACATCAGGGCGTGCAATTTTTGATGCGTAAAAATAAAATCACGGTGCTGAGCGGCAAAGGGCGCGTGATTGGGCCATCGATTTTTTCTCCAAAAAGCGGCGCAGTTGCCGTGGAGCTGGAAGATGGCGAGATGGAGACGATTGTTCCTACCCATCTCATTATTGCAACGGGATCACGACCGCGTGTGCTACCCGGATTGGAGCCGGATGGCGAATTTATTTTGAGTAGTGACGAAGCGTTGACGATGGAAGAATTACCGGCCTCCCTGATTATCGTAGGTGGTGGCGTTATTGGCGTGGAATGGGCTTCCATGCTGAACGATTTTGGCGTGGAGGTTACGGTGGTCGAGGCGGCGAATCGGCTTATTCCAACCGAGGACGAGGATATTTCGCGTGAAATGCAGCGCCTGCTAACCAAGCGCGGTGTCAAGGTGCTGACAGGCTTGCAAGTGCTGGCTGAAACGTACGGCAAGGATGAGGAAGGCGTACAAATTGACGTGCAAAAAGGGGACGAAACCGAAACACTCAGCGCTTCCAAGCTGCTCATTTCAGTAGGTCGTCAGGCGAATGTGGAGAATATCGGATTGGAAAATACGGATATCCGCGTAGAGCGTGGCTTTATCTCGGTTAATGAGCATTTGCAGACGAATGAATCACATATTTATGCGATCGGTGATTGCATCGGAGGATTACAACTGGCGCATGCAGCGAGCCATGAAGGGCTGCATGCGGTACATCATCAGGCGGGCGAAGTGGTTCACAGTGTACCGAATCATCTTATCCCTCGTTGTATTTATACGCGTCCTGAGGCAGCTAGTGTGGGCTTAACTGAGCAAGAAGCCCGTGAGCGTGGACATCAGGTGAAGACAGGGAAGTTCCCTTTTCAGGCTATCGGAAAATCGCTGGTGTATGGCAGTCGGGATGGCTTCGTCAAAGTGGTTGCGGACGAGGAAACGAATGATATTCTCGGTGTACATATGATCGGTACGCATGTAACGGATCTCATCAGCGAGGCGGCTCTTGCGCAGCTGTTGGATGCTACGCCGTGGGAAGTCGGACAGCTGGCTCATCCGCATCCAACATTGTCGGAGATTTTGGGAGAAGCGATGCTGGCGGTTGATGGACAGGCGATAGGGATATAATTAATCTTAATAAATCGGTGCTTTTCTTTTTGGGGAGAAAAGGATTATAATGGGGTTAGCCAGAGTTTAGTACCAGGTTTTAAGACAAGATGGTACTAGGTGCTGGTAGTAGGATGTTTGACACTTAAGGAGGTGCCTCAATGAGTTCAAAAGGCGCTGTAGACGCTAGCTTCAGACATGAACAGCTGGGACTGACTCACGGACAAGTTATTGACATGTACAGATATATGCTGCTCGCAAGAAGATTTGACGAGCGCAACATGCTCCTGCAACGGGCAGGGAAAATTAATTTTCACGTTTCCGGCATTGGGCAGGAGGCGGCACAAGTAGGTGCGGCTTTTGCACTGGACCGGGAGAAGGACTATTTTCTTCCCTATTACCGGGATTACGGATTCGTACTTGCGGTTGGTATGACGGCACGCGAACTGATGCTGTCGCAATTTGCCAAGGCGGATGATCCCAACAGCGGTGGCCGGCAGATGCCCGGTCATTTCGGCAGTAAACGGCTGCGTATTGTGACAGGCTCCAGCCCGGTGACGACGCAGGTTCCACACGCAGTGGGTGTAGCGCTGGCTGCCAAGATGCAGAAGAAGGATTTTGTATCGTTCGTTACATTTGGTGAAGGCTCCAGCAACCAGGGGGATTTTCACGAAGGCTGTAACTTTGCAGGTGTGCAGAAGCTGCCAGTTATCATTATGTGTGAAAACAATCAATATGCGATATCAGTTCCGGTTCATAAGCAAATGGCAGGCAAGGTGAGCGACCGTGCTTTGGGATACGGATTCCCTGGGATTCGGGTCGATGGTAACGATGCACTGGCAGTGTATGCAGCCGTCAAGGAAGCGCGTGAACGTGCTATTCGTGGCGAGGGGCCAACGCTTATTGAAGCGATGATGTACCGCCTGTCTCCTCACTCCACCTCGGATAACGATCTGGCTTACCGGACCAAAGAAGAAGTGGATGAGAACTGGGCCAAGGACGGCGTAGCCCGTATGAAAAATTATTTGCTGGAATGCGGCATTTGGGATGAGGCCAAGGATGCGGATTTGTCTGCTGAGCTGCTGCTCGAGATCAAGGAAGCGATTGAATATGCGGATAATGCGCCTTTTCCGAAGCCCGAAGATACGCTACTGCATGTCTATGCTGACAGCGATGGGGAGGGCCGGTAATTATGGCGGTTATGGAATATATTGATGCGATTCGTCTTGCCATGAAGGAAGAGATGGAGCAGGATGAAACGGTTTTTGTGTTAGGCGAGGATGTTGGTGTTAAGGGTGGTGTCTTTACGACCACCAAGGGTCTTATGGATCAATTCGGTGAGCAGCGTGTCCTGGATACGCCATTGGCAGAGTCGGCTATAGCTGGTGTTGCCATTGGTGCAGCCATGTACGGAATGAAGCCGATTGCCGAAATGCAATATTCTGACTTCATGCTCCCGGCAACCAATCAGATTATTAGTGAAGCAGCTAAAATTCGCTATCGCTCTAATAACGACTGGAGCTGTCCTGTTGTGATACGTGCGCCTATCGGTGGCGGTATTTTTGGCGGCTTGTATCATTCACAGTGTCCGGAATCTATCTTTTTTGGTACACCGGGTCTGAAAATTGTAGCTCCTTTTACCGCGTATGATGCCAAGGGACTGCTGAAAGCAGCGATCCGCGACCCTGATCCGGTGCTGTATTTTGAGAACAAAAAGTGCTACAAGCTGATCAAGGGTGAAGTACCTGAGGACGATTACATTGTTCCAATTGGCAAAGCCAATTTGTTGCGTGAAGGTGACGATATTACAGTCATCGGATACAGCCAGCCGCTGCATTTTGTCATGCAGGCTGCTGAGGAGCTGGAGAAGGAAGAGGGCATTACCGCACACGTTGTGGATTTGCGTACACTCCAGCCGCTGGACCGTCAGGCCATCATTGAAGCTGCAAGACATACAGGCAAGGTACTCATCGTGCATGAAGACAACAAAACGGGTGGCATCGGTGCCGAGGTTTCCGCAATTATTAATGAGGAATGTCTGTTCGAGCTGGATGCGCCGATTGAGCGTCTGTGCGCTCCAGACGTGCCTGCAATGCCGATCAGCCCGCCGATGGAGAAGTTTTATATGTTAAACAAGGATAAGGTTAAGGAAGCGATGCGCCGTCTTGCAATGTATTAATATGGAGTGGATTGGACGAAAGCATTCCAAAAGTGTAGCGGGGGTAGCGGTAAAACCCGCCCTCCTATGATGTTAAGGAGTTGAAAAAATGTCAGACCAAACACAATGGACCGACGTGACCATGCCCCAATTGGCAGAGTCGCTTGTATCGGCGACAATTGCAAAATGGCTGAAACAACCTGGCGAAACGGTGGAGCAATTCGAGCCGATTTGCGAGGTCATTACAGATAAAGTGAACGCGGAAATTCCATCGACATTGGATGGTATTATGGGTGATCTGTTAGCAGAGGAAGGTCAGACGGTAGCCGTTGGAGAATTGATTTGCCGTATTCAGACGAAGTCAGCCGCACCTGCGGCATCAACTGGAGCGACATCCGCTGCGCCGGTACCTCAGGGCAACGCACAAGCACAATCCCAACAGGGTGCTGCTTCGGATCAATCCATGCGAGGACGGTTTTCCCCGGCGGTGCAAACACTGGCTGCTCAGCATAGTATAGACTTGAATCAGGTGACAGGCTCGGGCATGGGCGGACGAATTACCCGTAAAGATGTGCTGAATTATGTTCAACAGGGGGGTTCTACTCAGGCTGGAGTGTCTGAGCAGCCGGCTGAGGCGACATCAGGACAAGGCTCTCCTTTTGCCGGAAGACAGCAGTCTGCCGCGCAGCATAATATACCGATTCAAAATATGGACCCTGCTATTCCGGTTCGTAACAGTGGCATTCATTTGACGGAGGCTCCAAAAGCTCCTGTGATTGAAGTTGAGGGTGGCAACAACAACAGATCCGAGTATTTTATTGATGTTACACCGATTCGCAGTGCGATCGCCCGCAATATGCGGCAAAGTGTCTCGGAAATTCCACATGCCTGGACGACGATTGAGGTGGATGTGACCAACCTGGTGATGCTCCGCAACAAGATCAAAAACGAGTTCAAGCAAAAAGAAGGCATCAATATTACGTATCTGGCTTTCCTCATGAAAGCGGTCGTGAATGCCATCAAGGAATATCCGATCATGAATTCGGTGTGGGCTGTGGACAAAATTATCGTCAAAAGAGATATCAACATCTCGCTGGCCGTGGGTACAGAGGATGCAGTTCTTACGCCAGTTATTAAAAAAGCGGATCAGAAAAACATTGCCGGACTGGCGCGTGAAATTGACGATTTGGCACGTAAAACACGGGAAGGTACGCTCAAGCTGGATGATATGCAGGGCGGGACGTTTACCGTGAACAACACAGGCTCCTTTGGTTCAATTCTGTCTTATCCGGTGATTAACTATCCGCAGGCTGCGATTCTTACCTTTGAATCCATCGTCAAAAGACCGGTTGTCATTGATGATATGATCGCGGTTCGCTCGATGGCTAACCTGTGTCTGTCGCTGGATCATCGCATTTTGGATGGTGTAATCTGCGGACGATTCCTGCAACGGATCAAAGAAAACCTGGAAGGCTACACCTTGGATACGAAGCTGTACTAATCATCCGAACAGTTGGGTAAATGGACGGAGAGGAAGTGACAGGCCGTGAACAGACGACCGCTTGAGGTAACCTATACGAATAGGATGGAGTACGCCCATGCATGGGATGTCCAGAAGGATATTGTGGGGAAGCTGGATGCCGGGGAGGCGAGGGAAACGCTTATGCTTCTCCAGCACCCGCCGACCTACACGATTGGCTCTCAGCGGCATCCTGAGCATCTGCTTCTCACACCGGAGCAATTGAAAGCTCAGGGAATCAGCGTCTTTCAGATTGACCGTGGGGGAGATATTACATATCATGGACCGGGGCAACTGGTCGGATATCCCCTGATTATGCTCGGCAACCGTGAGGCGCTTGACCTGCACGGATACCTCCGGAGTCTGGAAGAGGTGATCATTCGGTTGCTGGCGTCCCATGGTATTGAAGGAAGTCGCAAGCCTGAATACACAGGGGTATGGGTCGGGAATCTTAAAATTGCGGCCATAGGCGTCAAATTTAACAAATGTAAGCACCGCCGGGGCTTTGTGACCAGTCATGGTTTTGCCTTCAATATCAAATCAGGGATACAGCATGAGGGCTTTCAAGGTATCGTTCCATGCGGAATTCAGGAATACGGAGTGACTTCATTGGAGGACTGCACACAGCAGACTTTTTCAGTGGAGCAGATTGCGAAGGAGATTGTACCTTGCTTTGAGGAGCAATTTTCATTTGCGGCGGAATGGCAAAGTCATTCGCTCCAATAAAGCAAAGGCGGGCTATCTGTGATGTACACGGAAGCCCGCCTGTTTTCTTGCGCTACAGCTTGTCCGCCTACAGCCTCCATAGAGCATGGGGACGGCAGAATATCTTGAGTGGCGCAATCCATTATAGAGGCATAATCAACGGCTCAATCACCATGAACAGCGTAGAGCCAATCATCGCGGCGAGCATAATGTAGACGAAAAAACGAACCCATTTTTTGTTCGGCATGTGTAACTCCTTTAGGATAGGTTTAAGTCAGATATAAGACTATCTATCCGTATTGTAGCGTAAACGGGAAAGAGAGGGAAGTTCAATGACAGCAAAAGTAGTGAAAGAACGAATCGTACAAGAATTTATGGAACTCGTACAGGTGGATAGCGAAACCAAGCACGAGCAGGAAATATCGCGTGTTCTGAAAGAAAAATTCAATACACTCGGGCTGGAGGTAACAGAAGATGATTCCCGCGAAAGAACCGGACATGGTTCGGGTAATCTGATCGTAACCTGGAAAGCGGAAGGCGCGGAGCAAGCACCTAAATTGTTTTTTACCTGCCACATGGATACCGTTACACCAGGCAAAGGCATTAAGCCGCAGCTAGGTGAGGATGGATGGATTCGCAGTGACGGTTCAACAATTTTGGGGGCAGACGATAAGGCAGGGATTGCCGCTTTGTTCGAGGCGATTCGTGTCGTGCGTGAGCAGAAAATTCCCCATGGACAAATTCAGTTTGTGATTACGGCAGGTGAGGAGTCCGGTCTGTTCGGCGCGCGGGCAATGAAACCGGAATTGCTGGATGCAGACTTTGGGTATGCATTGGATTCCAATGGTGAAGTAGGCTCCATTTGTGTGGCCGCGCCAACGCAGGCTCGTATTGAAATGAAAATTACAGGAAAGTCCGCTCATGCAGGTGTAAATCCCGAAGATGGCATCAGTGCCATTCAAGTAGCCTCCAAGGCCATTTCCAAAATGAAGCTGGGACGGATTGATAAGGAAACAACTGCTAACATCGGTAGCTTCGAAGGTGGCGGAGCAACGAATGTGGTATGCGATTTTGTGCTGATACGGGCGGAAGCACGCAGTATTGTGCAGGAGAAGGTGGACCAGCAAATTCAGCATATGCGTGAAGCTCTGGAAACTACCGCGCGCGAATTTGGTGCACAGGGCGAGTTCCGCAGCGAAGTCATTTATCCGGCATTCAGCTTTACGGAGCATGATGAAATTGTACAGGTGGCGCAGCGTGCTATACAAGGGCTGGGGCTGGCAACGCCGACCTTCCATTCGGGTGGTGGCTCGGATGCCAATGTATTCAACGGGCTGGGGGTTCCCACGGTGAATCTGGCTGTTGGCTACCAGAACATTCACACAACACAGGAAAAAATCAAGGCAGATGATCTGGTGAAGGTTGCCGAGGTGGTCGTAGCTCTTATTCAACAGGCGACGAAGTAAGACTCGGATGATACACATAAGGTTCAGGCTAAAGACAGGAACAGCGTTCCCTTGTCTTTAGACCTGAACCTTTTTTGGAACCATGAGCGAGGCGATAGTGGCAGCGGAGCCGTGTTCTTTTTGCCATTGCCGCAGGAGGGCTTGAATCTGCCAGGCTTTGCCGACAATATGGAGAGTGGTTTCGGTACGGTAGCTTTTCATTGGCGAATCTCCTTTGAACAGGGAAATTTGTTATAATACCACCATATGTCCGAAATGGACAAGTTAGACTAAAGTTGGCGATAGTTAATGAAAAGATAGATGACGAAGGAGGAAACATACTGATGAACAACCAAAAGAATGATCCAGTGAACGATCAAGTGAACAGCCCAGACCGCAAGCCTTATTCCAATCCTGCGTTGGAGGAAAAAACGGTATCCACGCAGCCCATTTTTGAAGGAAAAGTGATTACGTTGCAGGTGGACACGGTAGAGCTTCCAGACGGCTCCACGGGTAAGCGTGAAATCGTGAAGCATCCGGGGGCGGTGGCCGTGTTGGCGCTGAATGAGGGGAAAATGCTGGTTGTGGATCAGTACAGACAGGCAATGGGCCGCTGTGAGGTGGAAATCCCGGCAGGCAAGCTTGAGCGGGGCGAGGACCCGATGGAAGCAGCGGGACGCGAGCTGAGAGAAGAGACAGGCTATACTGCCAAGTCACTGAAGCTGCTACACTCCTTTTATACTTCCCCCGGATTTGCGGATGAAATCATTCATCTGTATGTGGCTGAAGAGCTGGAGTTGGGAGAAATGGAACCGGATGAGGATGAATTTCTGGAGCTGTTCGAGGTGACGCTGGAGGAAGCACAGGCGCTCATTCGTGAAGGCCGGATTAGTGATGCCAAAACGATTCTGGCTGTCTATGCGTGGCAGCTTTACCAACATACAGGGAGCTTTTAAGCGGTATGAACGAAAATACGGTTGAACTTACAGATTACTATGCTGATCTCCATATTCATATCGGCAGAACGGAAAAGGGAGCTCCGGTCAAAATCAGTGGCAGTCGCGACCTGACCTTTGCCAACATTGCCAAGGAATCATCCGGTCGCAAGGGCATTGGACTGATCGGGATCATTGACTGTCACGCACCGAACGTGCAAGAGGATATCCACGCTTATTTGCATACGGGTGAAATGACGGAAATCAGCGGTGGTGGTATCGCGTACCGGGATACGGTTGTGCTGCTGGGAACGGAGCTGGAAATTCGGGCGGAGGGTCGTCCCGAGGCGCACATTCTGGCCTATTTTCCTCATTTGGCGGCGATGGAGGATTTTACGCAATGGATAGCTCGGCACATGAAAAATGTCAATCTCAGCTCGCAGCGTATCTATGCCCCGCCACGCGAGCTACAGCAGCAAATTTACGGCCGTGGAGGCATTATGGTGCCAGCGCATGTGTTCACCCCTCATAAGGGCATATACGGAAGTTCTGCGGCCCGTATGGAGGAACTGCTGGATTTGCAGCTCATTAGCGGAGTGGAGCTGGGGTTAAGTGCGGATTCGTCTATGGCCGGATTGATCTCGGAGCTGGATCGTTTCAGCTTCCTGACCAATTCCGATGCCCATTCGCTCGGCAAAATTGGACGGGAGTACAACAAATTATCCATGGCAAGGCCGTGCTTTGATGAATTCCGAATGGCTTTGGAGCGTCAGGAAGGACGACGGGTGTCTGCCAACTACGGATTAAATCCAAAGCTGGGCAAGTACCATCGTTCCTACTGTCAAAGCTGCGGTACGATTATGGACGAGCAGCAGATGGCGGATGAACGCTGTCCTGCCTGTGGTCAAACCAAGCTGGTGCGGGGCGTACTGGATCGGATATGGAGTATTGCCGATCGTGAGCAGCCCGTGATTCCATCACATCGGCCGCCATACATTTACCAGATTCCGCTGGAATTTATCCCTGGTCTGGGCAAAGCCAAGCTGAACCACCTGCTGAATGCGTTCGGAACAGAAATGAATATTTTACATGAAGTCGCACAGGAGGAACTGGCGGCGGTTGTCGGAGACGCGTTGGCAGAGCAAATTGTCCTTTCCCGGGAGGGACGACTTTCCCTCGTATCTGGTGGTGGCGGAACATATGGCAAAATAGCTAGGCCATAGTAAGTCATATCCTATTAGAGTCATATCGGCGTCTGCTTGTTCATAACCATTAAATATCTATGCCGTTGGCTTGGCACTCACTCGTGAATCTTCTTTTGCAGCGCAAGCTGCCCCGAACCCTAGCCATCAGCCGTCGGATTACGGTTGTTTTTTGGACAAACAAGCAGATGAAAGGGGCAGGACGTCGATGCAATGGTTTCGTCATACGTTAAAGGATCAGACGCCTTATTATGTTTTTTTGGCCGTGCTGTTTCTGGTGGGAGTCGTTTTTGGTGCACTGATGGTGAACGCGCTCTCGCTGGAGCAGCTACAGGATTTGTCGCGTTACCTGAAGGATTTTTTTGTGACGGTCAATCAAAATGAGCAGGGTTTTGCTGGTTTGCAAGCAACCTCAACCTTTTGGGATAGTGTGTCTCTACATCTAAAATGGGTCGGTTTAATCTGGGTATGCGGTCTTTCGGTCATCGGTCTTCCTGGCATTCTCGTACTGAATTTCCTCAAAGGTGTGTTGATCGGATTTTCCGTAGGCTATCTGGTAGGGCAATATTCGTGGAAAGGGCTGTTATTTTCCCTCGTCTCCGTGGCTCCTCACAATTTAATCGTCATTCCGGTGCTGCTCGTGTGCAGTGTGGCTGCGATGACCTTTTCCATTCATATGATCAAAACTAAAATACTCGCTACACGGCCATCTGTAGGCATGCTTCGTCCGTTGCTGTCCTACGCAGGGCTGACAGCTGCAATGATGTTGCTCCTCGTTGGTAGCGCGTCTTTTGAAACTTGGGTCACCCCAGTCATGATGCAGTGGGTTACTCCCATGCTGACTGCCTCCGTGTCTCCTTGACCCCGTTTCAAAATGTTTGACTTTATTTGTATAGACCCCCTATAATAATAGGAGTGAAAAAAAGTGCAGTGGGCAGTAGCTTTTGCAGGGGGAGGGAGACACATGGAAGCACGGATCGAAAAAATTAAGCAGCAGCTGCAATCCCAGGGCTACAAACTAACGCCTCAGCGGGAAGCCACCGTCAGAGTTTTACTTGAGAACGAAGATGATCATCTGAGTGCGGAAGATGTATTTATGCTCGTTAAAGAGAAAGCTCCCGAAATCGGTCTGGCAACCGTATACCGTACCCTAGAACTGCTAAGTGAACTGCACGTCGTGGAGAAAATCAATTTTGGTGATGGCGTTGCGCGTTATGACCTGCGCGGCGATACGACCAAGCATCACCACCACCATTTGATATGTGTGCAGTGCGGCAGTGTGGATGAAATACTGGAGGATTGGCTTGGACCGCTGGAAGAGCGTCTGGAACGGGAATATAACTTTACCGTAGTGGACCACCGTTTGGACTTTCACGGCATTTGTTATCGTTGCAAGACGAAGAATGATACGACCGCCCAGAAATTTCTGGGTAAAACCAAGAAAAACAAATCTCAGGATCAATAAGCTGATAACCCAAGCTCTCACCGGCGAAGACGCGTTCGGGGGGAGCTTTTTTAGTTGGGGAGCTTTTTTGGTTCGGGATCTGCTATACGACATTGAGCGGTATAAAAAGGAACAGCTTGTCATACCCTTCCATAGAGAGCCCTAACAAGGCCTATAATCTGGAAAAAAGGCGGCTGATTCACATGGTACTATCGTTGCGGAGAGGACTAAAATGGCTGCGTCTGTTCATACTGTTCGGGGTTTTGGCATGTATGTTCTACTATAGCCTCGGGTTGTTTAGGGATTGGATTACACCTGTGGATCATTACCGGATACCGGAAGGACATGCAGTCAAGGTATTCGGCGGGCAGGAATTATCCGACGTACCCGAGCATAAGACGGCAGTGTCGGAGCGTCTACGTTTCTTTTACTGGTATGGAGAATAGTCCATGTAGACGCTGAGACTGATCCGACTGAACCGTTGTATGCAGGACAAGGAGACTTCTGGAACTCATGAAAATGTATATTCAACCTTTTGTTCGATATATGGAAGAGGAAAAGGGCTTGTCGCCCAGCACATTGGAAGCGTATCATCGGGACGTACAGCAGTTTGTCGAGTTCGCTGAAAGCTGCGACATCGAGCAGCCGAACCATGTTCAACGCTCTCATCTGGTGCTTTATTTGGGACGCTTGAAGGAACAGGGAAAAGCCGCGGCGACAATTTCTCGCAGCGTAGCCTCTATCCGCTCCTTTTTCCATTTTCTCATTCGGGAGGGGATAACGGGTCATGACCCGTCTGTCTTGCTGGAGCTGCCTAAGGCCAACAAAAAGAAGCCTTCAGTGCTCACGCAGGATGAGATAGAGCGTCTGCTGGCAACGCCGAATGTTTCCACCCCGCAAGGGGGACGAGACAAGGCGATGCTGGAACTGCTGTATGCGACAGGAATTCGAGTATCCGAGCTGATCGCCCTGAACATACGTGATGTACGCACCGATCTGCGTTTCGTCCACTGTGGAGGCGAGGCGGGCAAGGAGCGTGTTGTGCCAATCAGCCGTGAGGCATCGCAGTGGGCACAAGCGTATATGGACGAGCAGCGTGCGTTGTTGCTGCGATCCGGGCAGGATGAGGAATCTCGGGTAAAACAGGAAGCCTTGTTCCTCAATGTATCCGGTCAACGTCTCAGCAGACAGGGTTTCTGGAAAATGATCAAGAAGTACGGTCAGGAAGCAGGCATAAGTGGGGATATTACACCGCATACCCTGCGGCATTCTTTTGCAGTACATATGCTGGAGGGCGGAGCGGATTTGCGCTCCGTACAGGAGATGCTGGGCCATGCCGATCTGTCCACGACGCAGGTTTATGCGCAGACAGCCAAGCGAAGTATGAAGGAAGTCTACGAAAATCACCATCCGCACGGCGGCAATCGTCCGTCCAGCGACAGCAAGGATCACATGTGACGAGACATTTACTAATGGTGATGATTATAGTCATTATTATAGCAATGATCACAGTAATAATGATAACGGCAACTATAACTAACGATTGTACAAGACAGGAGAGATGTTGATGTCAACAGCCAACCAAGCAACCATTCAGGAAGCAGCAGATTATATCCATGCCAAGAGCGGAATCCGTCCGGAAATCGGCCTTATTTTGGGTTCGGGTCTCGGCATTCTGGCCGATTTGATTCAGGATGGAATTAGTATTCCTTATCAGGATATTCCCCATTTTCCCGTATCGACGGTAGAAGGTCATGAAGGAGAATTGCTGCTAGGTACCATTGAAGGTCGCGCTGTAGTTATGATGAAGGGCCGCTTCCATATGTATGAGGGCTATGGCCCGCAGCTTACGGCTTTCCCGGTTCGGGTCATGAAGCAATTGGGTATTCAAAGTCTGCTGGTGACAAATGCGGCAGGCGGTGTCAATACGTCTTATGAGGCAGGCGATCTGATGGTTATCTCGGATCATCTCAATCTGACCGGACAAAATCCGCTGATTGGACCGAACGATGCAGCTCTGGGCGTTCGCTTCCCTGACATGTCGGAGGCATACAGCCGTCGCTTGCGCGAGATTGCCAAGCAAACCGCTGCTCAGCAGGGCTTCAGCTTGCAGGAAGGCGTATATGCCGGATTGCTGGGTCCAAACTATGAAACGCCTGCTGAAATCGTTATGCTGCGCACACTGGGCGCAGACGCAGTGGGAATGTCTACAGTGTCCGAGGTTATCGTAGCCCGTCATGCAGGCATTGAGGTGCTGGGCTTCTCCTGCATCACGAATATGGCGGCAGGCATCTTGGATCAGCCCCTGTCACATGATGAAGTAATGGATACAGCAGAGAAGGTACGTGAGAAATTTTTAAATCTCGTTTTGGCGATCATTCCACAAATGTAGATTGTTATATCCCAAGAACCCCGTTTCCGAACGCCATCTAAGGCCGTAGGAAAACGGGGTTCTTTTTTTGCGTACTAATCATTTGGTAGCCCCTAATGTGGCGGGGGTGTGCCGCATACTGTCGTGTTCGCCTTTTCTACTATTAATAGTCTATGCCGTTCCTGTACCTTAATCACAATAACGATGAATATGATCCAGTAGATGGCCAAAGAATTTAGGAAGCGGCTGTCCGTAATGTTGTTTAACACGATGAATAAGAAGAATACGGCTGCTGTCAGCCATGTATACATATCGGTTTTACCGATTCTGAATTTAAATAAAGTGGTTATGACGAGTGTAATGGTTGCCAACAGTCCCGTAAGGCCGATATCGATCCACAGATCCCGAAACCCGCTGTGGCTGCTTGTCAGATCGAATCGGATTCCATTGGCATAGATGCTGGGCCGGTTTGCCCAGAAGGAGCCGTAGCCATAACCAAACCAGTAGTGACTATCAATGGCGCCTGCAATCCCTTGCCAGATTTCTGTTCTTCCGGTCAAGGTTGTTGTCTTGCCGAATTCCGATGCAATCGCATCCCCGTAACTCAAGGCGAACACGAGACCCAAAAGCACAAGCAGGCAGGAACTGCTAATGAAGAAACCACGCAGCGCAACGCTTCGGATTCTTTTGAATAGCAATATAAAAAGGATGAACATGAACAGGGAAGAAGTCAGCAGCAACGAAGTAGTGGATTGGCATTTGATGAGCAGTAAGGCATTCAGCAAAATAAAGCCAACATGCAAAGCTTTGCGTGTTCCCCTGAAAAAATAAATGACATGTGAAACAAAACATAGCAGAGAGAGCGTTCCCAGTGTGTTTTTATGACCGGAAATGCCTTTCCACAGCCCGGTATGTTCGACGCCCCCATGAATGGCAAAGGAGGGAATGAGCAATACCGCCAGTAGATTGAGTATGCTCAATATACTTAACGTAATGACCAACAGGCGGATGCAGCCTTGCGTCGTATAATGGGTAACCAGATAAAGTCCAAAGGTGGAAAAAGCAACGAATTTAAGCACCATCAGCATGGATGAGGTCTGTTCCTGTTCAGCCCATAAACAGGAGGCAGTTATGTACATAATGAGCAAGGTCAGCAACGGATTATCAGCCAAGGTTGCAATTAGCGGCTTTAGCGAGGGCAGCAGCATCAGATAGCTAAACAGCAGGATGAGCAGAGAAATTGTGATCACTCTGGGAGACAAGCCCTGACAGGCATAAGGAATCGAAAAAGCCAGTAAACCGGTCACTGTAAGGACAGTCTTCACACATTCACCACCTAGATACGATATGTATCTATTTTATACAAAACGTATCATTTTGTACAATAATAAAAATATATTTGCATATACTCAATCCATATTCAGAGAATAGAATCCTTCAGCCCTGTCTGAAAGGAGAAATTTTCGTTGTTTTCAAAAAGTGGAGGTGTTGGGGTGGCGGATCAGTATACAGATCATTTGAAATTGAACTTGAGTAGTTTGGGTGGTGTAAGCTTGAACCAACGGCAACTGGAAGAAAATTTTAAAAAGGTTGATAAAGAATTCAATCAACGTAGTGTGAATGCCAGTTGGTTTGGAGCCGCAGGTGACGGTGTTCAGGACGACACGGCCGCTTTGCAGCAAATGATCGATAGCACGCCTGACTACTCCATGCTTCGCATTCCCAGTGGTCGCTATAAAATAACGTCTACCTTGCATATCCGCAAACAGGGTATCCGCTTTTTTGGTACGCATAAGGGCAGATATCGACAGGGTAAGGGGGTTACTTCCATTGAATACTATGGCACGGGTCCATGTTTTCAAATTGGGGATGAGAGCCTCCCTACATTCAGTGGCTTTCAAAATGTACAATTCCACGATTTGTCGATCCGGTACGAGGGTGCCGTAAGAACCGCATTAAATAATCCGTTTTCACAGGCGGCGAAGCGTGGCTATTATGGCAAAGGTACTTTGGGGATTCAGGACTGGAAGGGCGGGGGAGTTGTACTGGATAATGTCTTGATCGAGCATTTCGAGACTGGTTTTTGGGGTTATGAAAGTGATGTGGATTTTTTGAAGAACGCGGAAATTAACTATAATAAAAGAGGAATTCATCTGGAAAACCGAAGCTCACAGTTTACGAGCCTGGGGCTATTAACCATGGGCAATGATGCAGCGCTCGATCTGAATAGCTCCAACGGGGCCAGATTTTTTGCCAGCCAGCACATAAAGGACGGAAGCTCAAGTGATATTCCCATTCGAATTGATGATTTTATGAATGCCGAATTTATAGGCTGCTGGTTTGAGGGGCTAAGCTTAGAACATAGGGTGACGGTTCCGTCTTTTATTCAAATTGGTGCCACGAAGGAGACGAAAAATGTTGCTCTTCGCGACTCCATCTTAGCCATCGCGGACAAATTCAGGGACAAAAACGACGACAACTACTGGTCAGTATGTGATTATTTTGTAGATGTGGTCATTGGTAAAAAAATTTTAGTAGATGAGGTGGGTGGATATCCACGCAATTTGAGGCATCTGGTTTCCTTCTCCGGCAGCTCATCCACGCAGCAGGTGACGCTTCGTTCGCATTTGGATTTCAATTACATGGATAACCGTTATTATAAAAACAACGGGACAGGGCAGGCTTTGCTGCTAGTGGAGAAATATTCAAACAACGGAATCGAGCACTTGGATGAAACCTTTGTCAAGGCCTATCTGGGAGCAAGACAAAATATTCCCGCAGGCAGTTGGCAGAAGGTAAATTTCAACCAGATCAGCTATGATGAACTGACCGAGTTTGAGGCGGCGGGCAACCGTTGGCAGGCCAAACAAGCAGGGAAGTACAGAATACAAGCCTATATTTCGACCGATTCTCAAATGGATGGCAACCGTACACGGCTGGCGCTCCATGTGAATGATGAACAGGTTACTGGAGGGTCGGCGTATGCCTATCTCGATGATCGGGTGATTGGCGGGCCGAACTACAGTGCTTTGAGTGGAACGATTGAACTGAAGCTTGAGGCCGATTCTTTTATTGATATACGGGTGTTCAGCCAAAATAAAACGGATATTTTACCGGGTGGAGGTCTTACGTACCTCACGATCAGCCGATTGTAAGTCGCTTTCAAGTAGACGATAGATGTTCTTTCATTTTTGGATAGTAATTGCTGTGAAACTTCCTTTAGATGTTTAATGCGCTCATGATACAAGGATTTCATCTGCTTTGCATAATGATCGTAGATAGCACATTTATTATTGAATTTAGCGTAGCCAAACATCATTTGGCTGGCGCCTGAAAAGGCAGGAATTAATCATTTTTCGATGAAATTGTGAAGGCTAGCTATGATCACACCAAGGAGTTGGTGCGTATCCGGTGGGATGGCCCGGTTGATTTCTCATTACTGGAGAGAATGATTGAATTCAATATTACGGAGAAGGCAAACTGTTCAACTTTTTGGCGGAAATAGGCATAGCGGATACCCTAAAAGAAAAGACCCCGCTCTCACATACAATGGAGAGCGGGGTCTTTGGGATGGTCATTCATCAATTGGTTTGGACATTGCACCGAAATAGTCTATAACAACGCTGCGAAACGCGATAGCTGCTTTCGAGATATATCTGTTTTTTTGCGACAATAAAGCAATCTCCCGCACAAGTCTCTGATCTTCTATCGGAAGATATGCAATGCGTTGCTGTGGGTTTCTTGCTGTACTTGGTATAAAGGCAAGCCCAATCTCCGCTTCCACTAGTGCGATTAATCTTGCAGGCTCATCTCCTTCATATACATACTTCGGTACAAACCCGACTGATTGGCATTTGGAGTCCACCAGATCACGAATGCCGTATCCTTTTTTCACACCCACAAACCACTCATCCTTAAGCTCTGCTAATGTGATGCTGCTTCGATCCGCATATCGATGACCAAGAGGCACCGCTACTACGATGGGGTCCTCGAATAGGATCTGACAGTCGATATCATCACCTTGGATCGGAGGAGAGGACAGGCAAAAATCGATCTCCCCTCGATGAAGAAGTCTAGACATGTCTTCCAAATTTACCATTTGTACATGAAACTGGGTGTTCGGCTTATTTTTCCGGAATTCCCTCAAGATACCTGGCAATGTGCTTGCTGTGGTGACCGCCAATTGGAGTGTACCGTGATCCGGGTTGGAGAGGTCAGCAATTTCCTGCTTTCCCTGTTCCAATTCGAATAGGGCTTTTTCGGTCCGGCGAAGGAATGTTCTTCCGAATTCGTTTAGCCGCAGCTTTCTGCCCAATCGATCAAATAACGGTGAACCCAAGTCATCCTCCAATCGCTGTATCGTTTTGCTCAGTGAGGATTGAGTGACATGCAACTTACCCGCAGCTTCCGTAACATGTTCACACCGGGCTAACGTCAGAAAATAGCGTAGCTGAAGAAGCTCCATTTCGCACCACTCTCTTATTCCTTTTAGTTCATCAAATCATAACATAAAATGCGTTGGAATAAATAACAGGATTCCATTAAGATGATCACAGAAGAAGGGGGTATATACAAAATGAACGCTCGAAATATATGGCTAATGATATCTGTCGGCTTGGGAATCATGCTGAATCCGTTAAATTCCTCCATGATATCTATAGCCATTGCAAGATTGCAACACGTGTATCAACTTGATGTTACGACCGTTTCGTGGATTATTTTTTCCTTTTACATTGCGAGTGCTGTAGCTCAACCGGTCATGGGCAAGTGCAGTGATCTGTTCGGCCGCAGAAAGATATTCCTTATCGGTCTGGTTGTTGTCTTCGTTTCCTCCATGTTAGCTCCGTTATCTCCCGGCTTTTCTTGGCTCATCGTATTCCGGATCGTTCAATCTGTCGGTACAAGCATGATGGTAGCCGTCGGAATGGCGATTGTAAGAATCCATGTTACTGAGAAACAGGCAGCCGCCTTGTCTGTCCTTGCGATGTTCCTATCCGGAGCAGCAGCGGTAGGCCCTTTTATTGGTGGTGTATTGATTCATTGGTGGGACTGGCCCAGCATATTCCTTGTTAATATTCCATTTGTAATCGTAAGTTTTATCTTCGCCTGGAAAACCATTCCCAAAGAGGAGTCATTCAAATCCACCTCTGGTGACATGTCCATCAGGAAATGGCTCCTGCTGATTGATGCGCCGGGCATACTCTTGTTCACAGTCGCTTTGGTGACTCTGCTAATTAGCTTGCTTTCAGTCAAATCAACCGGACATCTTTCAACATGGCACCTTATGGTAGGGGGGATCGGTTTGATTGCATTAGCAACTTTTATACGACATGAATTGAAAACACCATCCCCCTTTATTCCTCTGCGGGCATTTGCTACATATCCCGAAATGACCTGGGTGAATGTACAATTTATGCTGGTTAACACTCTTTTTTACGCTCTGTTTTTTGGAATACCGTCTTATTTGCAGCAGGTACGTCATCTCAACGAAATTCATACAGGAATAATTATGCTAACCCTCGGTTTATGTTCACTTATCAGTTCTCCTCTCGCAGGACGTTGGATCGACAAATCTGGAACGCGGCTGGCTTTAATCCTTTCTGCAGTGTTAATGACATTCGGGTCCGTATTAATCATCACCTTGAATGAAGCTTCGCCGATGTTCAGTGTAATCCTCGCCTTGGCTGTATTTGGTATAAGTAACGGATTGAATAGCGTCGGCATGCAGGCTGCCCTGTTCAAGAGCACACCAAAAGAAATGATTGGTGTCTCCTCGGGTATTTTTAATACTTCGCGATACCTCGGTACCATTTTGTCGTCATTGTTAATCGGAATCATCATGGGAGATACGTTCAGTGTAATGGGAATCCACTTGCTAGGGGTCATCCTTACGGTATTTGCCACATCTTTGATCATCATGAACTTACGTCCTCAGCGATCCTCGGGCACGCAAGCGTTATAGTTCGGACATAATCAGGATTCAACGTCGAATTAGAACCGCCGCAATGGCGGTTTTTTTGTTTTGAGCTATTTAAAACATCGGATATTCGTCCAACCCTTAGGTGTGTAAGGTAGTCACTTTTCACTTATGATGCCTGTTTAATACAAACAGCCACTTTTTTTAAACGAAATTTAAGATACGCATTAATACAGTGTAAAGTCGGACTAAAAAATATCATGTTTGCACCCAGAGAACTCGGGATATTAAATGAACGGGAAGTGCGCGATACAGCACTGCGTTTACTTGAGCGGGTTGGTACCAAGTTTGCTGTGCGTGCGATTTCTGAGGGTCTGCGTAAAGAGGAGTATGCCAACAATATTCGTAAAACAATTATATCGCCAGGAATGGTTACTACTACTGAAATAACAGAATCAATCACAGATGTGAATTTCAAACCTGTCGTTGAAAAAATGTATGAAGGCGCAATTGATGCAGAAAATATTGCTCGTTCCATTGCATTTGCGATTGAACAACCCTCGGATGTAGCTATTAATGAAATGATCATTCGCCCTACAAGTCAAGAGCGGTAATCTAAAAAGAATACTGTCTGCTTAGAGATGAGAATTTGTATAAACGGATAAAAAATCTTTTTGAAATAAAAGGGTACAGTTTAATTTTGGAAAATCCGCACTATGCTGACTCAGCTTGGTGCTATTTGATGTTTTCAGGCGTATGGAATATTTTTCTTCCATTCTGACGACAATGGTTAGCAGCACGCGAATAGGCTGGAGGACTACATAACGGGCTCCGGTGCTTTACGCCAATATGTTGAGGAGGGAACCGATTGTGAAGAAAAAAGTGGTAGCGTTCATCCTGGCTTGTCTGGTGGCCTTGACTGCTGTCCCCGTCGGCGGTTGGGCCGAGGAAAGCAAACCTGAAAGCAAGCCCAAGGAGGGTTCTGCGGCTGAGCTTGCTCCCGAGGCTCTCTCGGCGATCCTGATGGATGCGGATACGGGTACAGTCATCTATGAAAAAAATAGCCGTGAAAAGCTTCCTCCGGCGAGTATTACTAAAATTATGACCATGCTGCTGACGATGGAGGCTATTCAAGATGGCAAACTCAAGCTGACCGACAAAGTACGGGCAAGCGAATATGCGGCTTCGATGGGCGGATCGCAAATTTTTCTGGAGCCGGGAGAAGAAATGACGGTCGATGAGATGCTTAAAGGAGTCGCAATGGCTTCCGGTAATGATGCTTCCGTGGCGATGGCTGAGAAAATTGCGGGCTCTGAGCAGGCTTTTGTCGAATTGATGAATGCCAAGGCGCAGCAGCTTGGTTTAAAGGATACCCATTTTGCCAATTGCAACGGTTTGCCGGTAAAAAATCACTATTCTTCTGCGCATGATATTGCAGTCATGAGCCGTGAACTGCTGAAATATCCTCAAATTACAAAATATACAGGAGCGTATCAGGACTATTTACGCAAATCCTCGGCCAAGCCGTTTTGGTTGGTGAATACGAATAAGCTGGTTCGTTTCTATACAGGAGCGGACGGGCTGAAAACAGGCTATACAGGGGAAGCGAAATTTTGCCTTTCCGCTACTGCCAAGCGTGATGGTATGCGTGTAGTCGCTGTCGTACTTGGCGAACCGAATACTAAAACACGTAACAATGAAGTATCCTCCATGTTCGATTATGCATTTTCCCAATACACGATGAAATCAGTGTACAAGCCGGGTGACCTGCTGGGAAGCGTAAAAGTCGAGAAGGGAGTACTGCCGGAGCTGAAAATTCAGGCAGATCGTTCCTACAGCGTGCTGGTGAAAAAGGGTGGAACGAAAGATACGCTGCGTCATGAGCTGCAACTCGCTCCAAGTCTGAAAGCTCCTGTCCGTGCAGGTGATCCGGTTGGCAAGCTGGTTGTCTATCAGGATGGTAAACGGCTCAAGGAGTTTAACATAACCTCACCCGTGGCGGTGGAGAAGGCTGGATGGTGGAAATTGTTTAAACGTACCATGTCGAACCTGTTTTCTTTGTAGATTTTAAGGGGTTTTCTTCTAGTTTTGTCGGAGGGCAGGAATCGTCTGCGGCTGCGTAGAAATCCTTGTCCAAGACCGGGAGGAGAGTGAGTAAGCATGAACCTGCAAATTGAAATGGAGCATCACCGGGGGGTGTTGATTGTAAGACTGTCCGGTGAGCTTGATCACCATACGTCGGACATGGTCCGTATGCAAATGGATGAAGCGATTCAGCGCCGCCAATGCGAGCATATCGTGCTCAGCCTGAAAAATCTCCAGTTTATGGACAGCTCCGGCCTTGGCGTTATCTTGGGACGCTACAAGCTGATTAAACAAAAGGGCGGCAAGATGGCTGTCTGTGATGTCAATCCGCCGGTACACCGACTGCTGGATATGTCAGGCTTGTTTAAAATCATGCCTGTATATGAAAACGAGGGAAATGCGCTCACGGAACTGGAGGTGGTGTCATGAGAGAAAGTACGGGAAACAATTTCATGAGCTTGCAATTTGCCGCCAAATCCGAGAATGAAGCGTTTGCCCGCGTCGCTGTCGCTGCCTTTATTTCCCGGCTTGATCCGACGATGGACGAGCTGAGCGATCTGAAAACCGTGGTGTCCGAGGCGGTAACGAACAGCATTATTCACGGCTATGACAGTGATCCGTCCGGAGTCGTGACGATCAAGGTTGGGATTGAAACGGACGTGGTTACATTGGTGATTGAAGATGCAGGAAGAGGGATTGAGGATTTGGAGCTGGCGAAGCAGCCACTGTATACGTCGAAGCCTGAATTGGAACGGTCCGGCATGGGTTTTACCATTATGGAAAATTTCATGGATGAGTTTGAAGCAGTCAGTGAGCCGGGCGGAGGCACGTCGGTCCGGATGAAGAAAAGGATTGAATCCAAGAAAGCTTTATATAATTAGGGGTTGATCCTATGGAAGCAGGAGGAAAAAAAACTTCGAACAGCTATTTGGAGGATGCGGAAGTCAAACGGCTCATTGCACGGAGTCAATCCGGTGATAATGATGCCCGTGAGACGCTGGTCAATAGTAATATCCGGCTCGTATGGTCTGTCGTGCAGCGCTTTATGAACCGGGGATATGAACCTGACGATCTTTTTCAGATCGGCTGCATCGGTTTGTTAAAATCGGTGGACAAATTCGATCTAAGCTATGAAGTCAAATTTTCAACGTATGCGGTTCCGATGATTATTGGGGAAATTCAACGTTTTCTGCGCGATGACGGCACGCTTAAGGTTAGCCGCTCCCTCAAGGAGACGGCCAATAAGGTCCGCAAAATGAAGGACGAGCTGTCCAAACGGCTGAACCGTTTACCTACGATCAAGGAAGTCGCAGATGAACTGGGAGTTACACCAGAAGATGTTGTTTTTGCCCAAGAGGCTAACAAGCCGCCAACCTCGATTCACGAAACGGTGTTCGAAAATGACGGCGATCCGATTACGCTTATGGATCAGATTGCAGATGAATCGCAGGAGCGGTGGTTCGACAAGCTGGCGTTGAATGAGGCTATCGGGGGGCTGACTGAGCGGGAACGGCTCATTGTATATCTGCGTTATTATCGCGATCAGACTCAATCGGAGGTCGCAAGCCGACTTGGTATTTCCCAGGTGCAGGTATCGCGGCTGGAAAAAAAGATTTTGCAGTCGATTCGCGATCAGATTGCTCAATAATATCGGTGAGGATTTTTGCTAAATTCTCATGTATACGTAATTACAAAGGGTATTCCCAAGCCATGTTAATGGTCAGGGGTACCCTTTTTGCGTGGAGAAACAGAAAGTGCACAGAATATGTTTCCTGGCTTCGCCTCATACTAACCAGTAATTACGAGGATAAGGAGGGGATCGGATGACCCATAGTCCGGCTCCTACAGTGGCTCCCATAGTCTATTTACGCCTCCGCAGTCGTGTACGCATGTTAAAGGGGCATGACTTGCATTTGGGGGATGTAGCCCATCTGCTGGCAGATCCCGAATGGGAAAACGAGCTGCTGGAGCTTGTTCTTAAGCGGCCGCAGCAACAGGACGGCAATCTGATACTGGTGGACATGCTGCAAATCATATCGAAAATTAGAGAACGCATTCCGGGTGTTGTCGTGGAATCTCTCGGCAAGCCGCATGTGCTTGTGGAAATCGTGGAGAAACCGCGTAAGCCATCCAGAATATTATTTGTTCTGGTGTGGGTGCTTCTGTTCTTTGGCTCTGCGCTCACGATTATGAATTTTCACGCTGACGTCAGCATGATGGAGGTGCAGGTTCGGATTGTTGAGATGATTACCGGACACAAGGATGAGCATCCATATCTGTTTCAGATTGCGTATTCGATCGGTATTGGCTTCGGCATGATTGTGTTCTTTAATCATTTATTCAAAAAAAAATGGAACGAGGAGCCGACGCCGCTGGAAGTTGAAATGTATCTGTATCAGGAAAATGTGGATCAGTATGTTGTGGCGGAGGAATATGAAAAGATGGCCCGTATGCTTACGAAGGATAAGCGCCGATGATGATGTATGTACAGGGTGCACTTCAGATCATTTTAGGCATCGCCGGAGGCGTTGCTGTGGGTGGTGGCGTGATCGCACTTTTTATTGTGCTGGATATGATTCCTCGGCTTGCACAGCTTACCCGTACCTATAACAAATCACGAGCATACGAAAAATCTATGATTTTGGGTTCAGTGGTGGGAACGGTAGCCGATTTTTGGAATATATGCTTGCCGTTGCCGGGCGTACTTACGTGGATACCGGGGTTATTTTGCGGAGTGTTTATCGGTTTACTCGCCGCAGCACTGACGGAGGTACTAAATCTATTGCCTATACTCGCCAAACGGCTCCATATGACCGTGTATATGTTTGGCCTGCTGATGGCGATGGTGTTGGGTAAGGTGACTGGTTCGTTTTTTGACTGGTTCGTATACAACCGATAACAAGGAAAGTGAAGGGGGCAAGAGATATGGAGCATAGACCGGATCAAGAACATCAGGAGGATGGAGCCATCGGGAATGAAGGTCATACTGCTGGCAAGGAAGAGATGAGCCCATGGAAAAAAAGGCTGGCACAGGAGTCAGAACGTTTTAAGCACAAAAAAGAGAGTGAGCGTTCTGATAACGTAGAGGAATCCGTTCTTTACTGGCAGGGTAAGGATGATATATCGCCAAGAATAAAGGAAAATCAGGAAACACTTAAAACAGTAATCGGTCTGGGAGAGACCTTTGATGTCGTATTCAGGGAGATGACACTAGGCGGGCGACATATCGGCTATCTGTTTCTGAATACCTTTGCCAAGGACCTGGTCATGATTGAAGTGCTGAAGCGGCTCACCTATCTGACACCGGATGATTTGTCTACAGACGGACTGCAATCGTATTTTGAAAATTATATTCCGCATATTCAGGTGGAAAAGACAGACAAAATGTCGGTTGTCATCAACAAGGTGCTGACAGGCTATAGTGCCTTCTTTATGGAAGGTGAGCGCTTTTCGATCATTTTGGACACCCGTAATTATCCGGTACGTAATCCCGAGGAACCGTCACTGGAGCGCGTCGTACGTGGTGCCCGTGACGGCTTTACAGAGACGATGCTGACAAATGTGGGATTGGTTCGTCGCCGCTTGCGGGACCCTGGGCTTAAATTTGAGGCGATGCAGGTTGGCCGCCGCACCCGGACAGACGTATGCTTGGGCTATATTGATGATATCGTGGATAAAGTGATGGTGGACACGGTACGCGATAAAATTAAAAACGTCAATCTGGACGGCATCCCGCTGGCGGATAAGCAATTAGAGGAGACGATTATTAATAAAGGCTGGAATCCATATCCATTAGTGCGGTATTCGGAGCGACCAGATGTTGTGGCTTCGCATATTATGGAAGGCCGACTCGTTATTTTCGTCGATACCTCACCCAGCGTGATGATCTTGCCCACCACCTTTTTTGACCTGTGTCAGCATGCGGAAGAGAATCGGCAAACGGCTTTTATGGGGAGCTATTTGCGCTGGGTTCGCTTTATAGGGATTTTTGCCTCGATGTTTTTGCTTCCGATGTGGCTGCTTATGGTCATCAACCCCGAGCTAAAACCGGCGTTTCTCGATTTTATCGGTCCTCAAAAGGAAGCTCATCTACCGCTGATCGCCCAGTTTATCATTGTCGAGTTGGGGGTCGATCTCATGCGCATGGCGGCTGTCCATACACCGACACCGCTGGCTTCGGCGATGGGCTTGATCGCCGCCATTTTGGTCGGGGATATTGCGGTCAAAACGGGACTTTTCGTCAATGAAGTTGTGCTGTATATGGCTGTGGCTGCTATCGGGATGTTCGCAACGCCGAGCTATGAATTGGGATTGGCGAATCGTTTAATCCGGCTGGTTTTGCTGATAGCTGTGGCTATCTTCCACGTTCCGGGCTTTATCGTAGGCACGACACTGATCATTTTGATGCTGACGCTGCACCGGTCATACAATTCTTCCTACCTGTGGCCGTTCATTCCATTTAATTCCAAGGCGATGGCCTCCATCTTGTTCCGTATGCCTGTACTGAGTGCGCCTAACCGTCCGTCATCTAACAAAACGCGGGACAATACACGCATGCCGGGTACGGATGCAAACACCGATTCGAACTCTGGCAACGGGCAGGAACATTAATATAAATGATCTGTATAAAAATCCATTCTTCTTAATGTTTTTTTTGCTATACTGGTGTAAACATTCGATGGAATATGACTTGCTTGTTCCAGAAAGAGAGGCGCCAGAACATGTATTTGCATGGAAGCAGTAAAATTAACAGCACTGGACATTTGGAGATTGGCGGATGCGACACGACCCTTCTGAAGGAGCGTTTTGGAACACCGCTGTATATTGTAGATGAACAGTTAGTACGCCAGCGTTGCCGGGAGTTTATAGAAGCTTTTCATGAAACCGGGTTGAAGTTTCAAGTCGCTTATGCAAGCAAAGCATTTTGCGTAATGGCGATGTGTGCTTTGGCTGCAGAAGAAGGGATGTCGCTCGACGTCGTTTCCAGTGGAGAGCTGTTCACCGCGCTGCAAGCTGGATTTCCGGCAGAGCGAATCCATTTTCACGGCAACAACAAAACACCGGAAGAAATTGAAATGGCGTTAGATGCGCAAATTGGTTGCTTCGTGGTCGACAGCGAGATGGAGTTGCATTTGCTTCAGGTCCTTGCCTCCGAGCGGAAACAGCAGGTAAATATTTTATTGCGGGTTACACCGGGGGTTGAAGCACATACGCACGAATATATGGCCACAGGCCAAGAGGATTCAAAGTTCGGTTTTGACATTGCGAACGGTACAGCAAGCCATGCGGTGGAGCAGGCTATCAGGCTAGATCATCTGAACCTGCTGGGGGTACATTCCCATATAGGATCGCAAATTTTTGAAGTGAACGGCTTCCAAATGGCTGCCGAACGGGTTGCCGCTTTTTCCAGAGAAATCAAGGAACAGCTTCAGTTTTCTTTCAAGGTTATTAATCTGGGTGGGGGATTTGGCATTCGTTACACAGAAGAGGACACACCACTGAAAATTTCCACCTATGTACAGGCTATCGGCGAAGCGGTAAAAACTCATTTTTCCGGGCTGTATGACGAGCTTCCTGAAATCTGGATTGAACCGGGACGGAGCATTGTAGGCGACTCCGGCACCACCTTGTATACCGTGGGCAGCGTCAAGGATATCCCACAGGTGCGCAAGTATGTCTCGGTTGACGGCGGAATGACGGATAATCCGCGTCCAGCGCTATATCAGGCGAAGTATGAAGCCATGCTGGCTAACCGGGCGCACGATGCGAACGAGGAGACGGTATCCATTGCGGGCAAATGCTGTGAAAGCGGCGATATGCTCATTTGGGATGTGGAGCTGCCGCGTCCGACCAGCGGGGATTTGCTCGCTGTTGCTTCAACCGGAGCCTACAATTATTCCATGGCGAGTAATTATAACCGGATACGTCGACCAGCGGTTGTATTTGTAAACAATGGTGAGGCCGAACTGGTGGTACGCCGGGAAAGCTATGAGGATATCGTTCGGAATGATGTCGTGCCACAGCGTTTGGTTCGTGACCAAGCCAGTTCATCGGTTCATCCCAACGCCAAGATTACGGTTTCTTCCTGATTTTGAATACGTGTGACGAAACAGGCCATTCATCCGGAGTGATATACCGGGGACAATGGTCTCTTTTTTTGGACAAGGCTTTGCTAAGCGCGGCAATTCATAGTAAACTGGAACTTGATGCTATTTAGCTTTCAAAACAGGTTGAAAAGGAGCTACAAACAATGAAAAAAGGTAGAATAGATCTAGAAAACGGCGGTATCGTCGAAATTGATTTTTTTCCAGAAGAAGCGCCAAACACGGTTGCTAACTTTGAAAAGCTGGCAAACAGCGGTTACTACAACGGCTTGAGCTTCCACCGCGTTATTCCAGGCTTTGTTGCCCAAGGTGGTTGTCCTAATGGAACAGGCACAGGCGGCCCTGGCTACACGATCGACTGCGAAACAGCTACGAACACAACGAAGCATGCCAAAGGCGTTCTATCCATGGCGCATGCAGGCCGTAACACAGGCGGAAGCCAATTCTTCATCTGCTACGCTCCACAGCCGCATTTGGATGGAGTACATACTGTATTTGGTCAAGTGACCAAAGGTATGGAATTTATTGATGCTGTAAAACAAGGCGACAAAATGAAAGAGGTTAAAGTATTTGACGTGTAATTTTACCGTTAATTACATGATCTTTTTTAAATAGCGTTGCACCTAAGCCGTTCTGTCTTTGGACAGGGCGGCTTTTGTTGTCTTTTGTTTGACGGTTTATTGATTTTTGCAATCCCATAGTCATTACAGTGCGTAAGATCACATTCGAAAAGTAAGTGTTGTGATAGCCTTTTCATAAGAATGCATTTTCCATTTTTTTTATATGAGTATTCAAACTTAGTAAGGATTGGAAAAGAAGGGGGCTTATCACATTGTCTATTTTAACGAGCACAAATCGACTCGGATTTTTTGAAATCCGGCTGGAATCCATTGGTGGACTCGGCGCTAATCTGGCTGGCAAAATGTTGGCCGAAACCGGGGTGCTTGGTCTGGGGCTGAATGCTTCAAATTTTTCGTCCTATGGTTCGGAAAAAAAGGGAACTCCGGTTAAAAGTTTCGTCCGTTTCTGTGAGCAAGAAGTCGATATTCGGGATCACAGTCCGATTGAGCAACCGCATGTGGTAGGCATTTTCCATGAAACGTTATACAAAACGGTAAATGTAATCAGCGGACTGCCAGCGGATGGGATTGTAGTGGTTAATTCTACACGTCCAGCAGAAGAAATACGGGCTGATTTGGGACTGGTATCCGGTACATTAGCGGTGGTGGATGCGATGGGCATCGCACTGGAAGAGCGAACCAAACTAAATACGTCCATGCTCGGTGCCTTGTTCCGTGTCTGTGATTTCCTGGACCCGGAAGCAATGAGATCGGTTATACGCAGTACCTTTGAAAAGAAAAATCCACTGTTAGTAGAACCTAATCTGCGTACGTTTAACCGTGGTTATGATGAAATGGAACTGCACGTATATCCGGTTACTGATGACGCAGAGGATCGGGTTTTTGAACGTCCGCAGCCATTGCTGGGATACGAAACGCAACTACTGGGGGGCGTTATTGCAACTCAGGGAAACAGCATAACGAGAGATGTTAGTGGTTCACGTCAGGGGTATGTGCCTGAATATGAAGCTGATAAATGTACCCATTGTGCCAAGTGTGATTCGATTTGCCCGGATTACTGTTTTGTATGGGAAGAGCAAGCAGACAAACGCGGAAGAATGATTCCATTTTTGCAAGGGATTGATTACCAGTATTGCAAAGGATGTCTGAAATGTGTAGATATTTGCCCATCGGGGGCATTAAGCTCGCGTCGCGAGCAATGGGGATGGGCGGAACAGAATCGAGTTGCCCACCAATTTCCGGTATATGAAGGAGGGCGTGCGTAATGGCAAAACTGGAGGAAGAACTCAAACAGACAGGCGCCGCGCAAGTGACAACGTTCGAATCCGGTAATGAAATGGCAGCTACGGCGGCTGCGCAGATCAATTATCATATGATGGGATATTTCCCGATTACTCCATCTACCGAGGTAGCGCAGTATCTGGATCAGATGAGAACGAGAGGTCAGCATAATATTAAGCTGGTTGCAGCAGACGGAGAACACGGATCGGCAGGGATTTGTTATGGAGCTGCCGCAGCGGGAGCGAGGGTTGTGAACGCCACTAGTTCGCAAGGTTTCCTGTACATGCTGGAGCAGTTACCTGTTCAGTCAGGTACTCGTTTTCCAATGGTTATGAATCTGGTGACACGAGCTGTCAGTGGTCCCCTGGATATTCGCGGGGATCATTCGGACCTGTACTATGGTTTGAATACGGGCTGGGTTATTTTGACGGCAAGTACACCACAGGCTGTGTATGATATGAACATCATGGCACTAAAAATCGCAGAGCATAGCGATGTTCGGCTGCCTGTAATGGTTGCATATGACGGTTTTTATACGTCCCATCAAAAACGTAAAGTGCAATATTTTGCCGATGCTGAGACCGTGCGCGGTTTTGTAGGTCCTAACCCGAACTTAAATTATCCGAATATTACGGATTTTGATCATCCTGTTACCGTGGGCGCGCATATGAACGGCGATGACCTGACGAATAATCATGTTCAGCTGTCCGAAGCACTGAAGTTGTCAGAAGGAGTATATGAGCAGGTAGCAGCAGAATATGCTGCTTTATCCGGTCGGGAATACCCGATTTTGGATCTGTATCATATGGAGGATGCTGAGGTCGCGGTATTCCTGTTGAATTCGGCGGCTGAATCGGCCAAGGATGTGGCCGATCAGCTCCGCGCGCGCGGCATTAAGGCCGGTGTAATTCGTCCGAATATCATTCGACCGTTTCCTGCCGAGCAGCTTCGCGAGGCATTGCGCCATGTCAAGGCGCTGCTGGTAGGTGAACGTGCAGACTCGTATGGGGCAGACGGCGGTAATTTAACGCATGAAATTAAGGCGGCCTTGCAGGAGGACCCGCTGAATCGGACACTCGTGTTGAGCCGTATCTTTGGCTTGGGGGGCAAGGATTTTTATGCGGAAGATGCAGAGGCGTTCTTCCAGCTTGCGATTGAGGCGGCAGAGGCCGGACGAGCGGAGAAGCCCTTTGATTATTACGGAATTAATCCGGGTTCACCGGACAAGGTGATGCCGCAAGTTATGCAGCCGCCACGTGGCAATGCATACCGTACGGGCCTGATTCAGGTTACGCCGGACGAGGCGACCGGGAAGCTCAAAGTCAAGGTACCACCCCTGCGGTCGTTGACAACCAAACCACGCCGTCTTACACCAGGTCACGGGGCTTGCCCAGGATGTGGGGCATTGTCTGCGCTGGAACTGTTTTTCAAAGGTATTGAAGGGGATATTGTCGTGCTGTTCCAGACAGGCTGCGTATATGTGACGACGACAGGGTATCCATATACATCACACAAACAACCGATGATCCACAATCTTTTTCAAAACGGGGCCGCTACACTTTCGGGAGCGCTGGAAGCTTACATGGAAATGAAGCGCCGTAATGAAATTGAAATGTCGGACGATCCGACCTTTATCATGATCAGCGGTGATGGTGGGATGGATATTGGTATGGGTTCTGCGATTGGTGCGGCTCTGCGTAATCATAAGCTGATCATGCTGGAATATGATAACGAGGGGTATATGAATACAGGTTCACAGCAATCGTACTCCACTCCGCTCGGTCACATGACCAGTACGTCGGGTGTAGGCAAAATGCAAAAAGGAAAGCAAGGGCATCACAAGGATACCGTGCAAATCATGGCTGCTTGTAACATTCCATATGCCTTCACGGCAGCCGAAAGCCATCCGCAGGATATGCTGCGTAAAGCGGCCAAAGCACAATGGTATGCAAATAACGTGGGGACCGCCTATGGTAAAATCCTGTGCGCCTGCCCGCTGAACTGGAAATCCGAGGATAGACTGGGTACCAGCATTGTGGGGGCTGCTGTGGAGTCTTGCTTCTTCCCGCTGTACGAGATTGAGCAAGGCAGTACGACGATTACGTACAATCCGGAGGACAAGGGAAAACGGATTCCAGCCGCAGAATGGCTCAAATTAATGGGCAAAACAAAACATCTTCTTAAGGAGGAAGCCACGCTGGCTACCTTTGAGCAGGAGATTGAACGCCGCTGGAATATTCTGAAAAAGAAACATGAAATTTCGGAGCTATAATCCAGTTTTTTGCATAATACACTTTGAACATTGTTATAAGATGTTGCGGTACCGGTTCGATCAAGATTCTTTGCGCTTGTTGCGCGAAGAATCTTTTTTGTCGTTTATGGGATGAAGCATAAAAAATCAGGTAATGATTTCCGATATAGGAGTGGAGGCCTACGTGAAACATGTTGAATTAGTGCTTTCTCTGAATTTTAAGATGCAATGAGGTGCAGGTATGATTAAGCTGAATACAGTTGAGATAATCGAAATTATAAAGAAGCAAATACCCAAGGTCATGAATATCACGCCAGTGGAATTGAAATTTACGGATGACTTTGGACGGACTTCCCTGGCAGCGACAGATCACAAATTTACGCTGACGAACCAGCATTATTCCGCCAAGGTGATGGATTGTGTGCTGGAAACGCAGGTGCGTCCCATTTTAATGTGCGAGATTATTTATTTTCTGAAATGCGAGTTTATCGACGGGCATGTTGATGTACGGCTGGATTACGATATATGCACGGAGGGTGGCCGCGGACCAACCGCTTCAGCGGTCATTACGTTCGATCATGCTACGCAGCTCGGGATCGAAGAACTGGCCGATCTGATTGATCTAGCGCTTCACATGAATGATAGAGCCTGGTTTGAAGAGCTTTCCAGCCAATATGTCAAAACAAAAGCAGAAGCGTCTATCAGATAACTTGCTTTTTTTAGAAGTCGGTGCTAATATACGTAACAAGTTTAATGCTAATTCAATTGAATAAAGCAAGATCCTTCGGGGCGGGGCGCAATTCCCCACCGGCGGTGATGACGTGTCTGTAAATCGCTTCTGCGATGAACAGCGCGGCTTAGTCCGTGACCCGGATGCTGAGCGATCAGCAGAAGGTGGACCTGGTGCAATTCCGGGACCGACAGTATAGTCTGGATGGGAGAAGGATACGAAGCGCATGTGCATGACATGACATGTGCCGATTTTTAGCATACGTAATGGTACGTACGGCTTATTTCGTTGCAGGTAGCAAACGGAAGATTGCTTGTTCTACAAGCTTTCGTTTTCGCACGCGCTCTGAGCGTATTTAGTTGTATGGCCAGTCATGCTTTCTATTGGCAAACTTATCATTCATGTGGTCTCAGGATGTATATGGACTGCGCTTGTATACTGCAAATTCGACTCTCATCACCCCCGTGACGGATATTATCCGGACTGGGGGTTTTTTGCGCTTACGCCAGATGAATCAGGGATAAACTGAACTTTAGATGGAAAGGAGTGAAGGCATGTTTACCGGATTGGTCGAGGAAGTGGGACGCATTCAGCAGATTTCCAGAAGCGGAGAAGCGATGGTGCTGGGCATTGCGGGTTCTGTGGTATTGGACGATTTGAAAATAGGAGACAGTGTTTCCGTGAATGGTGTTTGTCTGACCGCAACACAGGTGGGTACTAAGGATTTTAAGGTTGATGTGATGCCTGAAACCTTCCGCAGCAGCAATCTGAATGAGTTGAAATCCGGTAGCCGGGTCAATCTGGAACGGGCTATGGCGGCGAATGGCAGGTTCGGAGGGCATATCGTGCAAGGACATGTGGATGGAACGGGCACGATTCGTCGGGTGACATCAGACCAGAATGCGGTTGTGTACGAAGTTGCACCTACAGATCAGGCAATATTCAAATATATTCTTCTCAAAGGCTCGATTACACTCGACGGCATCAGCTTGACGGTTGCCCAGCGCACAGGAGATACCTTTGCCGTATCTATCATCCCCCATACCTTATCTGAGACGGCCTTGCAGGCCAAACGTGAGGGAGACACCGTCAATATTGAATGCGACATTTTAGGTAAATATGTGGAGCAGCTTTTGAATTACGGAAGATCAGCGGCGACGGAGGAAATGGAGAAAGCTCCTATGAGTCTGGATTATTTGGCGAAACACGGCTTTGCCTGATGCCATAAGAAATAAGGAGGAAAGCGTAATGGAAAGCGGAAGCAGTGAGAGCCATTCAAATATAGTGGCTGACGTAGTGGAATATGGTGTGTTGGAGCAGGAAGTGGAAATTCGTCTGGATTCCATAGAAGAAGCGCTGGAGGATCTAAAAAACGGTAAAGTCGTGATCGTGGTGGATGATGAGCAACGGGAAAACGAAGGCGATTTTATCGCTCTGGCAGAAAAAGCGTCCCCCGAGGTCATTAATTTCATGATTACCGAAGGCCGCGGGTTGGTCTGCGTACCGATTACAGGGCAAAGAGCCGAGGCACTGGAATTGCAGCCGATGGTGGAGCAAAATACAGATTTCCACGGCACAGCCTTTACGGTGTCGGTAGATCATAGAGAGACCACAACGGGGATTTCAGCAACCGAGCGTTCTTTGACCGTGCGTGCGCTGACCGACGAGACAGCCACAGGGAGCGATTTTCGCAAGCCTGGTCACATGTTTCCGCTGATCGCCCGCGATGGGGGTGTTTTGCAGCGTGCGGGTCATACTGAGGCGGCTGTCGATCTGGCCCGACTCTGCGGCTCCAAACCCGCCGGGGTCATTTGCGAAATTATAAAGGAAGATGGGTCCATGGCCCGAGTACCCGATTTGGTAGTGATCGCCAACCGTCATCATTTGAAGCTGATCAGTATTCAGGATTTGATTGACTATCGTCGTCGTATGTCATTGTAAATAATTTAAAAAAGAGAGGTTGATTCATATGGCACGTTTTCTGGAAGGTAATCTCGTATCGGATGGTTTGAAGTATGGTATTGTGGTAGGCCGGTTTAATGAGTTTATTACAAGTAAGCTGTTAAGCGGTGCAATCGATGCGCTTCAACGGCATGGAGCGAAGGAAGAGGAGATTGATGTAGCCTGGGTGCCAGGTGCTTTTGAAATTTCATTGATTGCTCAAAAAATGGCTGCAAGCGGTAAATACGATGCCGTTATTACGCTGGGTACGGTGATCCGTGGTTCTACCTCGCATTATGATATCGTCTGCAATGAAGTGGCCAAGGGTGTGGCGGCAAGCAGTCTGAAAACAGGCGTGCCTGTTATTTTCGGTGTAGTAACGACGGAAAACATTGAGCAGGCTATTGAGCGTGCAGGTACGAAGGCTGGTAATAAAGGCTGGGATTCCGCACTGGCTGCGATTGAGATGGCGAATCTGGGCAAGCAGTTTTAATTTTGCGAATACCTGAATAGAACGACATAACTATAGCAGGAAAAAGGGATTGGATTGTTAAGCAAGGCGATGACGTATATACTACAGAAAGAGGGATTGATAAAGTCGAGCATAAGTGCTAACGGGGAAAGGTATTGTTGAATGATGATTGGAGTAAGGCAGGGGGAAGCACATTGACAGTCGTAAATTACAAGCTGGAAACATTCGAGGGTCCGCTGGACCTGCTGTTGCATCTGATTGATAAGGCCGAGATCGATATTCAGGATATCCCGATTAGTGATATTACCGATCAGTATATGGCTTTTTTGCACAGTATGCAGGAGCTGGAGCTGGACATTACGAGCGAGTTTCTGGTGATGGCGGCGACGCTCTTATCCATTAAGAGTAAATTGCTGCTTCCCAAGCCACCTGTAATGGAATATGATGATTTGGATTTTTATGAAGAAGAAGATTATGATCCGCGGGATGAACTGGTTCGCAAGCTGGTGGAGTATCGTAAATATAAAGGGATTGCCCGCCATCTGAGTGAGCGTGAATGGGAACGAAGTCTGATCTATGGCAAGGAGCCGGAGGATTTGAGCGCATACCTGCCCACCGAACCCGCCAATCCGGTGCATGGGCTGCATGCAAGCGATTTGGTCGCGGCTTTTCAGCGTGCGCTGCGCAAAGCAGAACGACGTACGACGGTAACCCGTATTCACCGGGATGAGATTTCGGTCAAGGACCGTATTCGGCAGGTCATCGGGGCGTTAGAGATGGTAGGAACGGGGGGACGGCTTCTGTTCTCCAAGCTGATGCATGAGGATATGTATCGGCATGAAGTGGTAGTCACCTTTTTGGCTATCCTCGAATTGATGAAAATGAAGCAGATTTTCTGCTATCAGGAGAAGCTTTTCGATGATATTGTAATGGAGTGGAGAGGGGATTTACGGGTTAATGGATTATCTGAAGCTGAAATCAATTATTGAGGGACTGCTGTTTCTCGCGGGAGAGGAAGGGTTGTCCGCCAAGCAGATCGCCGACATTGTAGAGCAGCAGCAAGAGCTGGTTGAAAAGGGTCTGGAGGATATGAAGCAGGACATGGAGCAGGGAGGAAGAGGTCTGCAAATTGTCCGTATCGCCGGGCACTATCAGCTTGCAACCTTATCCGAACATGCACCTTATTTTGAAAAGCTCGCCTACTCTCCGGCACGTGCCTCGCTGTCGCAAGCGGCCTTGGAGACACTTGCCATTGTGGCCTACCGCCAGACCATTACAAGAGTTGAAATCGAAGATATTCGCGGTGTCAAATCTGAGCGGGCCATACATACTCTGGTCAACAAGGAGCTTATTGAGGAAAAAGGTCGGGCTGAGGCTATCGGACGGCCGATTTTGTACGGTACGACGAAGTCATTTCTGGATTATTTTGGTCTGGGCTCTTTGGCGGATTTGCCGCAGCCTGAGCAGTTTGAGGACTCGGATAATTTGGAGGAAGAGACACAATTGTTGTTCGAACGTTTGGAGAGTAATCACCCGGATATGAACGATACGGAATCTTGATGCCTGACAGGAGCTTGTTTTACAGGTTTCTCTTCATTGTTAAAGATTCGAAATTTAGAAAACAGCCAGTCCTTGCGTAATGGGGCTGGCTGTTTAGCGTTTCAGGATGCATGTTTTCCGGGTGAAGGGTCATACTATTTTTGCCATGGTATATCTATGTAGAAAAAAGGAAGGGAGGACTCGCCAGTGTGGAAATGGATCGGTATCGCCATCATCGTCGTCTTGTTACTTGTGCTGGCTGTTCTGCTCTCCCGTATCCGATTGAAGCTGGATATTGCCAAGCATGATAATGATGACCGGGCGCATCTGGAGATCAGATTTCTGTACGGGTGGATTAAAATAAACTATGACATTCCGGCTATTCTGCTGGCAAGTTTGCAGAAAGGGCTACTCTATCGACTCGATCGCAACAAAAACATACATAAAACCGATGCTTCTATTGACAGCGGCACCATCGATAAAGAGAAAATCAAGCGATTTATACACGATATTCGGATTCTGCTGAAAGGAACACGCTCCTTTCACCGATGGATACGTCATACGCTATCCCATGTGAAAATGTCGAAAATGGAATGGTCCACCAATATCAGTCTTGCTGACGCTGCTTATACGGCTACCTCTACCGGTATTCTCTGGGGACTGAAAACGTCACTGATCGGTTTTGCCTCCAGCTTTGTGCGCATGAACTGCACGCCCAAGCTGTTTGTTGTGCCCTATTGGGTAGATCGCCTGCGTTTTACTACCACTTTGACCTGTGAGGCAAGTATTTCACTAGGTTATGTCGTTTATTCGATGCTCATGTTGGCTTACCGCATATGGCGCGTACCGGGCGGCCCAGAGGCGTGGAAGCGCGTATTCTCCAAGAAACCTGAGAATCGTCAGGTCAGCAGTGAAGAGTAAAGAGCGATGGAATCCATCCTTCTCTGAACTTAGGGTAGCACAAAAATACTCTTGATAATATTGTCGAATTTTATCGAATATCTTGATTTATTTATATAATGTCGATAGAATTAGTCGTAATTATAGCAGAGAGATCGTGCGTAACAAGAGGAGGCAGTAAAGGTTGGGCGATTCATGGAGATTAGGGATTGATATTGGGGGAACATTTACGGATTTAACCATATTGGACAATCAGAACGGCAAGCTATGGGGAGTGAAAACTCCAACCATTCCGTTGGACCCTGCACAGGGGATTGCAAATGGATTAGCCTTGTTGAAAGAGCGTGGCATCAAGCCGGAGGACATACATTACTTCGTGCACGGCACTACAATAGGTCTAAATACGTTACTACAGCGTCGCGGTGAGGCGATTGCACTCATCGTAACCGAGGGATTCCGGGATTTGCTGGCTCTCCAGCGTTTACGGCTGCCGATACCATATGATTTTCGTTCCAGACTGCCTGAGCCGCTTGTGCCGAGAGAACGGGTCTTTACGGTAAAAGAGCGCATGCTGCATGACGGTACGGTACATACCTCATTAGATTCTGATAGTCTGGATCAAGCGATTCGCGGGGCGCTGGATTCCGGAGTGAGCGGGGTAGTGGTTTGCTTCCTGCATAGCTATAAAAACCCGCAGCATGAGCAATTGGCTGTTCAGCGGATACGTAAGATCGCTCCCCAGTTGGGTGTGAATGCGTCTTCCGCCTTGTGGCCTCAAATGAGGGAATACGAGCGGGCGGCTATGACGTCCGTTAACTTGTATATTCAGCCAAACGTCCAGCGTTACTTTGAAACGCTTCGTGAACGTTTGAATGAAGAAGGAGTCCAGACGCAGCCTTTTATTACGCAATCGAATGGCGGTATTATGGATATTGGCACAGCTGCACAGGCGCCAGTACGAACTTTGTTTTCCGGACCCGCCGCAGGGGTAATCGGTGCAGTACAAGCCGCAAAATCTGCAGATATTGCCAATGTCATCACTTTTGATATGGGGGGCACGAGTGCTGATATTTCCATTATTGAAGGCGGTAAGCCTACATTCACACAAACCAATCAGTTGGCAGGGATGCCGATTATGCTACCTTCCGTTTCGATGTATTCGGTAGGGGCAGGCGGCGGTTCCTTTGCCTGGATTGACAATGGAGGGCTGCTTAAGGTAGGACCGGAGTCAGTCGGTTCGTCGCCGGGGCCTGCCTGTTACGGCACGGGGGAAAGAGCTGCTTTGACGGATGCGTTTCTTTTGTGCGGATATTTGAATCCGGATAGGTTCGCCGCAGGGCATGTACAGCTTTTCCCTGAACGTTCTGCGCAAGCAATTCGTCCCATTGCCGAGCACTTGGGAACAGATGAACAAATGGCCGCCGACCGAATGATTCAGGTAGCTGTGGCGAATATGTATGCAGAGCTAAGCGCGGTGATGGAGCAGCACGGCTTTGATCCACGGGAATTCAGTCTGCTTGCCTTTGGCGGCGGGGGACCGGTAACGGCTAATTTTTTGGCAGAGGAAATTCAGGCACAGAGTGTTCTGGTTCCACCGAATCCGGGTACGTTGTGTGCGCTAGGAGCACTGTCGGCTGATTTTGCCTATGATGCAGTATTATCTTTACAGCAGCGGTTTGATGAGTATCCTTCCGATTCGCTCGCGCGTGAATTTGATGTTTTGGCAGAACAGGCGCGGCAGTGGCTTGATAAGCAACAGGTGGAGGGGCTGGAAGGGATCGCACTTCATTACTCGATGGATGCACGTTACAGCGGACAAGCCTTTGAAATTGAGCTTCCGCTGGATTGCTTCATGCTGGAAGACGGAAACGGTGAACGGATTGTCACCGCTTTTCACGAACTGCATCATCGTCAATACGGGCACAGTGATCCTTCTGCCGTATTAGAGCTGATTAACCTGCGGGTACGGTTGGCAGGCCATACGATTAAACCTCAGATTGCCTCCATTCTGGAGGCGACGGATCAAATTCAGCCTTCAGGAACACGACGTATTGTTTATGGCGGAACGGAGTATACCGCTGATATATACGCTCGCATCGAGCTGCGTGCAGGCCATCGGCTTGAAGGACCAGCTATCGTCGAACAGGATGACACAACCGTTCTTGTGCTGAACGGCTGGTATGGTGTTACGGATCGGTCCGGCAACCTGATTTTGAAACGAAAAGAGGTGCGCGGATGAAGACAGATCCGGCAACACTGGAAATCATGCGAAGCTATTATAATGCAATTGCGGCGGGCATGGGCCATATTATTGAACGAACATCGTTCACGACATTTGTGAAGGAGTCTGCGGATTTTGCCACCGCATTGGCGACACCATCAGGAGAGTTTTTTGTTTACCCGAAAACCGTCGGGGTGACTATATTTTTGGGTTTAAGCTTACAGCGTGCAGCTGAGGCGTGTGAGCCGCTGGAGCCGGGCGACATTATCATCACCAATGAGCCGTATTCCACCGACGGATTGGCGACACACTTACCAGATGTCCATGTATTCAAACCTATTTTTGTGGACGGTGAGCTGATATCTTACGCCTGGGCATTTGTCCATTGCAGCGATGTAGGCGGACTGGTACCCTCTAGTATTTCGCCCGAGGCCACGGATATTCACCAGGAAGGTTTACGTATACCTCCAGTGAAGCTTTATAAGCGTGGTCAAGCGAATGCGGACGTGCATATGTTTCTGAATGCGAACAGCCGGGCGCCACAGCTCAATCTGGGTGATTTTAATGCGATGGTGGCTGCTGTCAATACAGCGGAACAACGGATGCATACGCTAGTGAACAAGTTTGGTGTTCAAGCCGTGAAAGACAGTATGCAGGACCTTATGGATCAGGGTGAGCTTCGTGCCCGCAAGGTCATCGAACAAATTCCTGACGGCACCTACAGCTTTGCTGATTATTTGGACGATGATATGGTTTCGGATACTCCTGTGCGTCTGGCCGTGTCGGTTGTGGTCAAGGATGGAAGCATTACGCTTGATTTTTCCAACTGTGATCCACAGGTGAGAACGGCATTTAATCTCGTGACGAACGGGAAAAAGCATTCGTTTCTATTCCAGGGATTAATCAACTACATTATTAGTTCTGATCCGTTCATTCCGGTTAACGGAGGGATTACACGGCCCATTTCGATCGTAGCACCAGCGGGTACGCTGGTTAATCCGGTATATCCGGCTGCGGTGGGCGTGAGGCATACGATTACGATGCGGTTGTATAACGCTGTGCTTGGAGCGCTTGCGAAAGCTATTCCGAATGGAATTCCGGCCGCGGGTGCTGGGCAATCTGCGATTGTGGTGCTGTCCACCCCCGACGTTTTGAGTGGTTCGCGCAATATGGCTGTAGTCCAGCCGATGGGCGGCGGGGGTGGAGGGCACAGTGATATGGATGGAGCGGACGGAATCGACCATGCTTCCGGTTTCCTTCGAAATACCCCGATTGAAAGTTTGGAGCAGCACATTGAAGTGCTGGTTCACCGCTATGAATTGCTGGAAAACACAGCAGGTGCAGGACTGCATCGCGGGGGTCACGCCATCCGTCTTGATTTTGAGATTCGGGAGGAAGGTTCCATAGTAACGGCTAGAGGTATGGAGCGGCTCCGCTTTCATCCTTGGGGACTGGCAGGAGGGCAAGCCGGTGCCTTGGGACAGGTCACATTGAACCCCGGCCGATCGAATGAACGAAAACTACCCAAAATCAGCGTACTCCATCCGGAGCTAGGTGATGTGGTCAGCATTCAGTCTCCTGGTGGGGGCGGCTGGGGTAGCCCGTTCAAGCGCAATCCCCAAGATGTACTGGAGGAAGTGCGAGCTGGCCTTCTGGGGGTGCAGCAGGCTGAGAACTTATACGGCGTTGCCGTTCAAGTACAAGATGGTGTGTGGGTGGTGGACGAGGAATTGACGTGCCAACACCGGGATGGAAATACTTGGGAAGTCGAGGACTTGTGGGATTTCGGGAGCGCAAGAGAAGCCTATGAGGCCATCTGGACATCAGAAGCAAGCGACAGCTTGGCGCAACTGCTCCAACAACTTCCACCGACTCAACGTGCTATTCGCAAGCAACTGGTTCATGAACGTGCCAAACAGATTTATCCGCAACAGAAGTTGTCGGCCGCGTGTATTGAGCAGCTGTGGCAGGATTTAATGTAGAAGGTATTTTATTATTCATAAAAGGTGGTAATGTCCATGAAAAACAAGAGAAAATTTACATTTGCTTCCTTATTCCTTAGCTTGGCGGTCCTCATTTCTGCTTGCGGCAATCAACAGAGCGGAGCGGGAACCGATAATCAAGCCAGCGGCGAGCTGCCGAAAACGAACAAAGTGGTCATTGGTGTGTCCGGTGGAGATTGGGAAAAAAATATCCGTAAAGCAGCATTGGATCAATTTCAAAAGGATACCGGGATTGAAGTGGAGGTTGTCACGGGTACGGATGCCGAATGGTATCCAAAGCTGAAAGCGGGCAATGGTAAAAATGCAGCTTATGACGTGCTTGTTCTGCAACCGGACACCATTCAACGGGCAGCAGATTCCAATTTGTTGCAGCCTTTGGACACTAAAAATGTTCCTAATCTGGCTGATTTATACCCTTCTGTTGAGGAACGGTTCACGAAAGACGGCAATGTATACGCGGCAGGCTTTAGTATGGGGCAATTAGGACTTATTTATCGTAAAGATTTAGTTAAAACCCCGCCGACCAGTTGGCTGGATTTGTGGAACCCAGAATATAAAGGCCATGTTGCAATATCCTCGCCGACTTATTCTGCTGGTTTGCAGTTCTTCTCCGGTCTTGTTAATGCCTTGGGTGGCAAGGAGAGCAACCCTGCTGACGTCGATAAAACCTTTGCCAAACTTGCAGAGCTAAAACAGAATGCTACCGCGTTCCCGGATAACTCCGGTTCCATTCAAACTTTGCTGGAGCGTGGGGATGCGTGGGTTGTACCGTTTTGGGACGGTCGCGCGTTTGCTATGCAAAAAGCTGGCTTGAATGTTGGCTTCACGTATCCGAAGGATGGACCGGTTGCTGCTGTGGCGAGCTGGGTTATTCCGAAAGGAAGCCAGAACCTGGCAAATGCCTATAAGCTGGTTGACTATTTGTCCGGTCCTGATGCACAGAAATCATTCTCTGAACTGTCTCTGTACGGTATGACCAATAAAAACGTAAAGTATAGTGATGACTTGAAAAACAAAGTACAAGTCGGCGAAGAAGCCTACAAAAAGCTGAAATGGGTTGATTATACGACAGCTACCCCTAACTTGGCAGATTGGACCAATCGCTGGACACAGGCATTGGGGGGCAGCAAGTGAGTGGGATTCACATTGATGATGTGAGCCGCCAATTTGGTGATTTCACGGCTCTGGAAGAGGTCCAGCTACAGGTTCGGGAAGGGGAGTTCTTCTCCCTTCTCGGACCTAGCGGTTGTGGTAAAACGACGCTGCTGAATATGATTGCGGGTTTTCTGGACCCCTCCACGGGACGAATTCTTATTGGAGAACAGGATGTGACTGGACTGCCTCCTTATCGACGGGGTTTGGGTATCGTATTTCAGGATTATGCGTTATTTCCCCATCTTTCGGTGTTTGATAACGTGGCCTACGGCCTGCAAATACGCAAGCTGCCTAAAAAAGAAATAAAGCGCCGTGTCGACGAGACATTGGCACTTGTCCAGCTCTCATCCATGGCAGACCGCAGATCTCATCAGTTAAGCGGAGGACAGCGGCAACGGGTGGCGATTGCGAGAGCCTTGGCTATTGAACCCTCTGTATTGCTGCTGGATGAGCCGTTAAGCAATCTGGACGCAAAGCTGCGCAAGGATATGCAGACAGAGCTGCGGACGATTCAACGCCGGACCGGAATCACTACTATCTTGGTCACACATGATCAGGAAGAGGCGCTCAGCTTGTCCGACCGTATCGGTATTTTGGGGCATGGACGTCTTCAACAGGTTGGTTCTCCACTTGAAATATATCGACAGCCAGCTAATCGGTTCGTAGCAGATTTTATCGGACAGGTGAATCTGTTTCATACCCGTTCAATGGGGGATGCAGCTTCGGGAGGCAATATACGCCTTCAGGTCGAACATTATGAGCTGGCCAATGGTTCTCCGTTAATTCTGGAAACGGCTGTGCCGGATTCTGTGGAGGCAGCTACGTATATGCTGCGTCCAGAGAGGATACGGATTTCCTTCATACCCGGAAGTGAAGGCCAGCTCAATCGCACACCGGGAATCATTCAGCATGTCAGCTATGCGGGAGATCAGGTAAGGTTAAAAATAGCTCTTCCCGGTAAGGGGGAGCTGCTAGTCGTTGCTCCTGATCCTGTATTCCCGACTCTTCCGGTACAGGGAGACCCGTGTGAATTATACTGGGCTGCTGAGGATGTCATTCCTCTTCCGACGGAAGGAGGGTAACCATGGCACGTACAACTGCTGTTCGACGTACGAACTCATTTTATTGGCTTTTGCTTACCCCGGCGCTGCTCTTTCTGACAGCTTTTCTGGTTGCTCCGTTCATTATGCTGATTGCACTCAGTTTTCGGGAAGTAGATAGTTTATTAAATGTGCTTCCCACGTATACGTTGAATCAGTATATCCAGGTGTTTACGACAGGCGCATATATGACAACCATCCGGTCGACATTGGGTGTTGCGTTGCTGACGACAGTCATTTGTATTGTCCTGGCTTATCCGGCGGCATATCTGCTGGTACGAACCGAGAAACCGGGCATACGCACATTCTTTTATATTCTGCTGATTTCGCCCTTGTTGACCAGTGTGGTGATTCGTACGTTCGCATGGATTGTCATTCTGGCTCAAAATGGTCTGCTGAATGCGGTGCTGCTCAAGCTGCACCTGATTGATCAGCCGTTATCGCTTTTATGGAGTATGAAGGCTGTCATTATCGCTTATGTGCAGGTTATGCTGCCATTCGCAGTACTGCCTATTGCAACGTCCATGGGAGATATTCAGCCCAAGCTGCGGCAGGCATCCATGAGTCTGGGAGCTGGGCGGATTCGAACCTTTTTCCGGGTGACGCTTCCGCTTACGTTGCCGGGAATGTTGTCTGGTGCGGCTATTGTTTTCTCGCTTGCAGCGGGTAGCTATATCACGCCATTGCTCGTAGGCGGTCGTCTACAGCCCCTCCTGCCGCTGGCGATTTATCAGCAGGCCGTGCAGGTATTCAATATGCCATTCGCTGCCGCCCTGTCTGTAACGCTGTTGCTGCTGGTCGGTATTGTGGTTGCCCTGATCGGCTGGATATCGAAGAGATGGGAGGCCAGGCTGCATGACTGATTCTTCAAGTAAGGCCTCAGCTCCTGTCGTCAACAACATGAACAAGGCCGATCGACCGTCGCAGCGAAAACGCAAAATATCGGTGCTGACAACTCTAATTTGGGCGGCTGGTATTCTGGTGTATCTGTTTCTGATTTCACCCATTCTGGTTATTTTCCTGTCTGCCTTTAGTCCGACGGAGTATCCGCAATTTCCGCCGGCCTCTTTTTCAGTAAGATGGTTTCACTCGTTGTTTACAAACAGCGACTGGGCATCGGCATTACAGGTGAGCGGTTTGCTGCTACTTATCGTAACACCGTTAACCGTCATTTTGGGAACGGCTGCTGCTTATGCTCTGGGTCGATTAAAGTTTCGAGGTCGGGAAGCCATTCAGTCTCTTATGCTGTCACCGCTTATGATTCCGCAGGTTGTGCTGGGGATTGCGTTGCTGTATGAGTTTACATCCCTGGGGCTTATTAACTCTTTAACCGGGCTGGTCATTGGGCATATGGTTGTTGCCTTTCCATACGTAGTCCGCACGGTGAGTGTCAGTGTATCCGGGCTTGATCCCAAACTGGAATCGGCTTCGATGAGCTTGGGAGCGGGAAGGCTGGAAACTTTTGTAAGAATCACGATTCCGCTGATCAAGCCGGGGATTATCGCAGGTACGGTGTTCTCCATCGTGGAGTCTTTTGGGGAAGTGTCGATCAGTTTATTTGTATCCTCACCTGGAAATATAACCGTGCCTGTGCGGATTTTTAACTATATTGATCAGACATTTGATCCATCCGTCAACGCCATCTCCGTTTTGTTCATAGGAGTTGCCGTGCTGGCTATTATTATTATGGAGAAGACAGTCGGATTAACGAAAGTGATGTAAGCATGAAGAAAAGGAGGGCAGGCGAAGGGCGTAAAGCCCTTGAGCTTGTCCTCTTGCTATGTAGAAATGAGAAATGAACAGTTGAAGGAGTGGAGAAACTAACATGGAGCATGAAACATGGATTGCACAAGCAGAAGCCATAAAAGAACAGGTTGTGGAGTGGCGCAGACATTTTCATCGTCAACCGGAGCTTTCTTTTCAAGAGGTTCAAACGTCTGCATACATTGAAGAACAATTGAGAGGCTTTGGAAACCTGCAAATTTCACGTCCGACTCCAACAAGCGTCATGGCTCGACTTAAGGGTGAACAGCCTGGCAGAGTACTGGCACTGCGCGCTGATATTGATGCATTGCCCATTCATGAGGAGAATCAATTCGAATTCGCCTCTCAGACCGACAATGTGATGCATGCCTGCGGACATGATAGTCATGCGTCCATTTTGCTGGGCGTGGCGAAAATTCTTTCAGGGGAAAAACGGTCTATCCGTGGGGAGGTGCGCTTTATATTCCAGCATGCGGAAGAACAAGTACCAGGTGGGGCAGAGCAGTTGGTAGAAGCAGGTGTCATGGACAATGTAGATGCCATATTTGCCCTGCATCTGATTTCCTGGCTGGATACGGGAAAAATCGGGCTGCTGGCAGGCCCGGTCATGGCGGGTAACGATGCCTTTGATATAACGATTACGGGCTCGGGGGGACATGCGGCTTATCCTCATCAGGCAGTTGATGCGATTTCGGTAGCAGCACAGGTCATTGTCAATCTTCAGCATGTGGTGGCCCGCCATATTGATCCGCTGCGCCCTGCGGTTTTGTCGCTCACACAAATTCATGGGGGTTCCGGCTACAACTCATTTCCCGAGCAGGTGAAGCTTGGGGGGACGTTCCGCTCCTTCGATCAGTCAGAACGGAACCGTATGCCGGGATTGATTCATCAGATTATAGATGGGGTAGCAACTGCCCATGGAGCAACCTGTGAGCTGGATTACCAGCCGGGGTATCGGCCACTGTATAATGACACGAAACTGGTGGAATTCGCGCGTGAAGCGGCTGTCGATTACTTTGGTGCTGATGTGCTGGAACAAATACAACCTACACTGGGAGCCGAGGATTTTTCTGCCTATTTGCGGAAGGCACCAGGAGCCTTTATTTACATCGGGTCACGCAATGGGGCAAAAGAAAGTGACTTCCCGCATCACCATCCGCGATTTACTGTGGATGAAGACGCTATGGAAACGGGATTAAAGATGCTCCTGTTGTTGGTTGATCGGTGGCAGAACACACAGAATCTTCTTGACTAAGGGATTACGAATCGAATGACATGACGTACATATTTCCTTGAACCCCTGCGCACACTAGCGAAAGAAAAGGCAGTCTACGCTTGAACAAAGCAGAGGAGGAATAATTATGTCAGATCACCCGATTCAAGGGCTCATGCAAACCGCGATGGAGAACATCAAAGCCATGGTGGATGTGAATACGATTGTGGGAGACGCGGTGGAAACACCCGATGGTTCCGTTATTTTGCCAATCAGTAAGGTAGGATTTGGTTTCGCAGCCGGGGGAAGTGATTTTAACGTAGATGAAGAGGCGCTTCATACTTCCTCGGCGTCGGGTAATCATAGCGGGAAGGAAGGACATCCTTTTGGTGGGGGTAGCGGTGGTGGTGTATCTATTCACCCGATTGCTTTTCTGGTTGTCGGCAAACAGGGGGCACAAATCGTTCCATTGGACAATCAAACGCATCTGATTGAGAAACTCATCGACTCCACACCATACCTGATTGATAAGGTTCAGTCTATCTTCCGGAATGTAGGCGGCGACTTGCATACTCCACCCCCACAGGTACCTGTAGATGTCACTACTGATCACAGTCACTCTGGCCCGGCTTATTTGTAACAGTTATTGAATAGGATTATTTGCACAGGAGGGTATTCCAAAGTCAGCTATTGGCTAAGGAACACCCTCTTTTTTACATGTACCCAGCCATCATAATTTTATGCACGAATATACAGTCTTCCACCGATACTCGCATCTATACGAGGAGTGTGCACGTGTGAAGGGCTCGGCTCAAGTTCTTCTTCCCGGTTTCCCTCAGGGGCAAACTGTGATAGATAGACAAAATCGGGGTAGATCACTTCATTTGTCAAATAAGCAGAAGTGGTGGACCCAGGTCGCCGATGATGATTGAGGGAGTCGATGATGCCTTCCGCTGTGTGGATGCCAATCCCGTGACCATAAAACAAGTTTTCCTTTAGCTTGACAACGTTTTCCCCTTTCCACTCCGGCGTTTTGGGTGATACATCGGGATTGTTAAAATACAGGATATCACCAGGAACGGCCTTGTGAATCCCCTGCTCCTGTATGAGTCTGAGATCACTGTCATAGTGCCAATCATACAGCAGCATATCGGCAAAAATCCGGTTGAATTCACTTTCCAGAATGGAATCCAGCACTCCTTTGTAGAGCACAATGACCATAGCTGTCGCACACTCAAAGGCATATTTATGCCCATTTACAAAAATATCCCTGATCCCCTGCGCTGGTGTAACACCTGCTTTAATCTGAAATCCACCTTTTTCGGTCAACTCCCAAAATTGCGCGTTGCTGCGTGCGGTATCAAAGGTGGCAAAGGATACACCGCTTCGATTCAAGGCTTCCGCTGCCTCGACAATTCGACTTCTTAAGATCGTTTCAAACTGTTGCCGCTGCATGTAGTACCTCCATTCATTCATCATGTTTAGTAACTATTATATATATGTAAGCAGGAGTGCAAGTTGCCTAGTTTGCTTCAAAAAGTATGCGGAAGAGAGGGACGATACACCATATCCCTAGAGGGATTTTCTGCTATAAAGGTGGACATACTTTGAACAGCTTGGACATAGAATGGTACAAGACTTGTTCAAAACCGGAGGAATCCAAATGTTTAAAGGAATGCCAAAAATCCACGCGGGTAGGATCCGATTTTTTTCAAAGACACACACATTTGTGTTGCCGCTGGCACTGCTGCTCGTCCTGACATTGCCGCTCACATTGCTGAATCCTCAGCCTGCTCGGGGAGCAGTGAAGAAGGAGGAAGTTCCACCAGCTTTGACAACACATGCTCAGGCTTCCTCTCTTATTGATGTCACATCAGGAAGAATCATATATTCCGCCGAGGGTGACCGGGAGCTACGCATCGCCAGTCTAACCAAAATCATGACCGCGATCGTAGCCATTGAACATGGACGCTTGCAGGATCGGGTAAAGGTGAGTCCGACGGCTTATGCCAAAGAGGGTTCCTCGCTTTTTCTCCAAAAGGGTGAACAAATGACACTGGAAAATATGTTGTACGGCTTAATGCTTCGTTCCGGTAACGATGCGGCTTCCGCCATTGCGGAGCATGTGGGAGGGACGGAAGAAGGATTTGTTCATTTGATGAATGAGAAGGCGGTTCAGCTTGGACTAAGCCATTCTCACTTTGCTAATCCGCACGGACTGGATGCCGAGGGACACTATTCCTCTGCCAATGATATGGCCCGCCTTACCGCTTATGCACTGCATAATCCAACCTTTGCTCGCATTGTGAAAACGGAGTTGAAAAAAGCACCCAATCCGAATGAATCTTGGGATTATTCATGGCATAACAAGAACAAGATGCTGAGGCTCTATGAGGGAGCCGATGGTGTGAAAACGGGTTTTACGAAAAAAGCGTTTCGCTGTCTGGTCAGCTCAGCCACACGGGACGGTCGCCAGCTTGCCGCTGTAACCTTGAATGACGGAGACGATTGGAATGACCATACCCGCATGCTCGACTACGGTTTCCGATACTATCCGCTCATTCCGATTACGGACAATCAACAGCCGATTGATGGTTACCCGCTGCTTACAGGCGCAAGCTTTGCCTATCCTTTGCATGATGGGGAGAAGGTGCAGCTGCACAAAAGACTGGTCCTGTATAAAAAGTCCAAGTCTAACAGAGCTAACGTATCCTTCGGTTTGCGGGGACGTGTCGAGTTCCTGCTGGAGGGTAAGCTTATTGGCTCCGTTCCTGTGTATGAAAAAGGCAGCAGGCTGCCCGCCCGGAGCACAGTACAGCCACAACAGGAAATTCCGGCTGCACAAGCTTCTGCAACTGGCGGCAACCAAGAGCGCACCTGGGCGAGCGGATGGAGCGATATTTTAAGAAATCTGTTCAGAGCATAGGGATTGCGTCACATTCATCGGTGAAAGGGAGGGATCGGTCTTGATTCATCTCATATGGGTGGCCCTGATTTGTATTGGTTTTGTGTTTGCCGCCGCACAGGGAAATATTGAAGTGGTGACCAAGGCGGCATTTGACGGGGCGGCTACGGGTGTCACGGTATGCTTTGGACTGATTAGTGTGCTTGTGTTCTGGATGGGCATGATGAAGCTGGCGGAAGATGGGGGGCTTTTGCAGAAAATATCCAAACTGCTCGCCCCGCTAGTTGCTTTTCTGTTTCCTGATGTCCCGCGTAATCATCCGGCTATGGGGTATATCTTGTCCAATATGAGCGCTAATCTGCTCGGCTTGGGAAATGCAGCGACCCCGATGGGCATCAAGGCGATGCAAGAGCTGCAATCGCTCAATCCCGACAAGAAGACCGCTACGCCCGCTATGTGTACGCTGCTCGCGTTGAACACGGCCAGCATTACGCTTATTCCGACCACACTGATTGCGATTCGTCTCAATTATCATTCCGCCAATCCGACCGAAATCGTCGGGACGACGCTGGTGGCGACTGCGATAGCCACCTTTGCCGCGATTGCGGCGGATCGCTGGTACCGTAGCCGGGAGTTGCGTCGCCCTCCAGCCAGTCCACCGTCCACATCATCATTGCCGTCGCAGAAAACACAGGCACCACAAGCTACGCCAGCATCTGCGTCCTCTCCGGCTACGCCGCCCGTTTCTTCACCTGCCGTTCAGGGATCAGGAATGACGGCTGCCAAGGGCAGAAACACCACTTGGAAAGGGTGAGGGAGGCATGCTTTATTTCATTAATCTCGTATCGACTTGGGCCATTCCGGTTATTCTTGCCTTTATTCCTTTATATGCATATGCCAAAAAGGTGCCAGTCTACGATTCCTTTGTGGATGGAGCCAAAGACGGCTTCTCCACGGCCATCAGCATCATTCCTCATCTCGTAGGCATGATGGTGGCTATCAGCATTTTTCGGGCGTCCGGCGCTCTGGATTACTTGATATCCTGGGTAACGCCCTGGATCAAAAGCTGGGGCGTACCCGGTGAGGTACTGCCATTAGGACTGTTGCGCCCGTTGACGGGCACCGGCTCGCTTGCGTTTACAACGGATCTGATCCGCACGTATGGCCCGGATTCCATGATCGGTCGTATTGCCTCCACGATTCAGGGCAGCACGGACACGACACTCTATGTGCTGACTGTATATTTTGGCGCGGTAGGTATCCGAAATGGACGGTACGCCTTGAAGGTGGGACTGTTTTCAGACGTAGTCGGTTTTGTGGCAGCGATTGCGATTTGCCTGCTTGTATTTTGATTCCTGCATTGATTTGTGAACGGGGCTTGTGATTTTGTTCATGGATGGGTATCATTAGCATGAGGTGAATTAGCGAACATGGAAAGATTGCAGAAAATATTGGCTCAGGCTGGCGTAGCTTCCCGACGTAAATGTGAGGAGCTTATTCAGGCGGGCAGCGTGGAAGTGAACGGGGTTACCGTAACAGAGCTGGGAACAAAGGCAGACCCTGATCAGGATATAATTACAGTAAAGGGCAGACCGATCAAAACCGAGAAAAAAATCTACTTAATGATGAACAAGCCTAAAGGCGTAATTACGAGCGCTTCCGATCCGGAAGGCCGTAAAATCGTGTCCGACTATCTGAAAGGCGTTAAGGAACGCGTCTATCCGGTAGGTCGTCTTGATTACGATACTGAAGGGCTGTTGTTGCTCACCAATGACGGCGAGTTCGCCAATCTGCTCACCCATCCGAAGCATCATGTGCCCAAGACGTACGTGGCGACAGTCAAAGGCGTTCCACACGGAACCGAGTTGGACAAGCTGAAAAAAGGAATCGTGCTAGAGGACGGTATTACCGCGCCTGCTGAGGTGGAATACAAGGATGTGGACCCGAACGGCAAGGAGTCTGTGATCCAGATTACCATTTATGAAGGCAGAAATCGTCAGGTCAGACGGATGTTTGAGGCCATTTCCCATCCGGTTATCAAGCTTAAACGGATTGCTTTTGGCGATCTTCTGCTGCAAAACCTGAAGCGTGGTCTGACGAGACCCCTTACTAAGGACGAAATCAACCGTCTCATTCAACTTGCACAGTCAGACAACACGAAAAAGAAACGGACAGGACGGGGGTCATAACCCCGGCCTTTTTGGTGTAAAGAGAGCTGAATGAACAGAGTAAGGTTTGACCGGACACGGGAAAATAGTAAAATAGAGAGAATGCTTTTTTTAGCGAAGGGGCTGGGAATATGTCAGAACATAGCAACCGCATATTAATTGTAGATGATGAAGAACGCATTCGCCGCCTTCTGCGGATGTACCTGGAAAAAGAAGGATACGAAATTGATGAAGCTGAGGATGGCGAAATTGCGCTCCAGAAAGCGACTGCAAGCGATTACAGCATTATTCTGCTCGATGTGATGTTACCGGGCATGGATGGAATTGAAGTTTGCACACGTCTGCGTCAGACCAAAGCTACACCTGTAATCATGCTGACCGCCAAAGGCGAGGAAGTAAACCGCGTACAGGGCTTTGAAGTCGGAGCCGATGATTATGTGGTTAAGCCCTTTAGCCCGCGTGAGGTGATTTATCGGGTGAAGGCGATTTTGCGCCGTTCGTCGGAAACTGCTTTTTTGACCAAGGAGACGGTGCCGAGCAACAGCATTGTTTTTCCGAATCTTATTATTGAGCATGATGCGCACCGCGTAAGTGCAGGCGGGATTGAAATCAGTCTCACACCTAAAGAGTACGAGCTGCTGCATTATTTGGCTGTGTCGCCGGACAAGGTGTTTTCGCGCGAAGAACTGCTGAAAGACGTATGGAATTATGAATTTTTTGGTGATCTACGAACGGTGGATACGCATGTCAAACGGCTTCGTGAAAAGCTAAACAAAGTATCGCCAGAGGCAGCGGCTATGATTACAACGGTTTGGGGTGTCGGCTACAAGCTGGAGGTTCCAAAATAACGTGAGCTTCTGGAGATCGCTGGTAGGCAAGCTGTGGATTACCATCATTTGTCTGGTAGGCTGTGTGCTTATTTTTCTGGGACTTTTTTTGTTGCCTTACATCAACAGGAATTTTGCCGCATATGAATCGACGGAAATCAAGCATTTGTTCACCTATACATGCATTGTCGGCTTTTTACTGACGACTTTTTTTGCTTTGTTTCTTTTTACTAAAATCACGCAGCCCATGCAGCTGTTGATTCAGGCGGCGAATGCGATCCGTGAGGGAAGGTATGATACGCGGCTTTCGCTGGTAACGAGTGACGAGATTGGCGAACTGGCGAAAACTTTCAATCATATGTCTACGGAGCTGGAGGCGACGATCCGCAGTCTGAATGAGGAGAAGAATCATCTGTCCAGCGTGCTGAGAAGCATGTCTGATGCTGTTATGACCTTCGACAGAAGCGGGCAAATCATTTTGACGAATCCGCCTGCGCAAAGTCTGTTGGATAGATGGAAAAACCTGGAGTGGCAAGAGCACGACCAGGAGGAATTCGGAGTGTCTGTACCCGGGCCACTGCTGCCGTTGTTCCATACCGTTATGGACAGGGGAGAGGACGGTGGCGACTATATTCATGTAAAACAGGGCTCCTGGTCGGTGCAAATGGCACCGTTGTACACAGATAATGTAATTCGTGGCGCTGTGGCTGTGCTCAGAGACATCACGGAGGAAGTCAAGCTGGAGAAAATGCGGAGCGATTTTGTGGCCAATGTATCCCATGAAATCCGTACACCGCTTTCCATGATGCAGGGCTACAGCGAGGCCTTGCTCGATGGAATGGCTGGCTCACCGGAAGAATCCGAGGAACTGGTACGCGTCATCCATGATGAATCGTTGCGTATGGGAAGGCTGGTCAAGGATCTGCTTGATCTGGCCCGAATGGAGGCAGGTCATACAGACATGCATCGTCAGGAAGTGGATGTGAATGAACTGATCGAGCGTGTTCATCGTAAATTTACGGTGCGCTCAAAGGAACAGGGGCTGACGCTCGATTATCATGAGCAAGGCCAGCATTTACTGCTGCCCGAAGCAGATGAAGACCGATTGGAACAGGTACTGACCAATTTGCTGGATAATGCGTTCAGGCATACGCCCGGTGGAAAAAGTGTTACCATTAGTGCCGATCGGATTTTGGGGGAACGGCATGAGCTGATCCGCATTCGGATTAAGGATGAAGGTGTGGGCATTGCCAGCGAGGATCTGGCTTATATTTTTGACCGCTTTTATAAGGCGGACAAGGCCAGAGTGCGGGGAGTGGACAAAGGAACCGGTCTGGGGCTTGCGATTGTCAAAAATATTGTGGAGGCTCACGGAGGCTCTGTTACTGCTGCCAGCGTGTTGGGAGAAGGGACGGAGTTCACTATTTTGCTGCCGATCTCCAAAAAACAAAGTCGAGCTCTGCAACAGGGCTTATAAGCCAACAGCAGAATATACCCCGGTTCGCAGGCATCCTCGGAAGAGGGTGCTTTTTGTTGAAAAATCAACATTTATCTTGTTCAACGTGGAACATTCAGCTTCTCAGAACAGGTAGGCCTAATGCTGGTCACGGATATGGGTCGTGGATATATAAAAAAGACGCCCGGTTTGCCGGGCGCCTCTCTGATTAGGCAAAGCATATTAACATTATTCAGCACTGCTGATAGCTTAATCGAGTACCACTTCTTGAGCGGTATTCAGTTCCGGCAAGCCAACCAGTTGGATCAGCACGTCTTTAGGAACGGCTTTATCAACAGTCAGAATCATGATGGCTTCACCACCGACAATTTTACGTCCTACCTGCATGGAGGCGATATTCACGCCGTTCTCCCCGAGCAGAGTGCCGACACGGCCAATAATGCCGGGTTTGTCATTGTGGGAGATAAGCAGGAAATGCGCTTCTGGTGCCACGTCCACCGGGAACTGGTTCAACCGGACGATACGTTCGCCATAGCCTGCGAGCAGGGTACCCGCTACACGTTGCTCCTCGCCGCTTTGCGTTTTGAGCGTGACGGTAATCAGGTTGGTAAAGCCCTTGGTAGCCGGAGCCTGAGACACGACAAGATGGATGTCACGTGTTTTGGCAAGGTGGACCGAGTTTACAATGTTAACATCGCTACCCAGATGGCGACTGAGCACACCTTTCAAAATATAACGTGTCAGCGGCTGTGTATCTACAGAAGACAGATCACCTGCGTAATCCACCTGGATTTCACGTACAGCCTGATTTGTCACTTGAGCGGCAAAGCTGCCCAGCTTCTCGCCAAGCGAGAAATACGGCTGCAATTGCGTCATCACGTTGGATGGCACCGGAGGCATGTTGACCGCATTTTTGAACGGCTCATCACGCAAAATGTGCAGCACCTGCTCGGATACGTCGATCGCTACATTTTCCTGAGCCTCTACTGTGGATGCACCCAGATGCGGTGTAACGATAATTTTCGGATGGCTCAGGAAAGGGTGATCCTGTGCTGGCGGCTCCGATTCGAATACGTCAAAGGCTGCGCCGGCAACGATACCTTCATCAATGGCTTCAACGAGAGCCATTTCATCGACAACGCCGCCGCGGGCACAGTTGATGATACGCATCCCTTTTTTCATCACTTCAAACTGCGGACGGGCAATCATATGCTTCGTTTCCGGTGTTAACGGTGTGTGTACTGTCATGAAATCCGCGTTGCGGATAATTTCGTCCACACTTGCCAGCTTGATGCCCAGCTTCTCAGCGCGCTCTTCCGTCAGAAACGGATCATAGCCGAGAATGCTCATGCCGAAGGCTTTGGCACGTTTGGCCACCTCGCTGCCGATGCGTCCCATACCGAGTACGCCAAGCGTCTTGTTACGCAGCTCAACACCGAGAAACGTTTTACGATCCCATGTACCGCCGATGGTTTTAGCATACGCCTGTGGAATATGACGCGCCAGAGCCATCATCATGGCAAAAGTATGCTCACATGTCGTAATCGTGTTGCCGTCAGGGGCGTTAATGACGATAATTCCGCGTTGTGTTGCTGCTTCCAGGTCGATGTTATCCACTCCGACACCGGCACGTCCGACAACCTTGAGGTTTTTACCTGCTGTCATGATACGTTCGGTTACCCGGGTTTGGCTACGAACGAGCAGTGCGTCATAGTCACCAATAATTTGAACCAATTCGTCCTCGCTGAGACCTGTGTTCTTGTCCACCGTGACATCGTCTGCATCCATCAGTTGCTGGATGCCCAGGTCACTGATCGGATCGGATACTAACACTTTAAACATTTTGGTTTCCTCCTCAAAGTTAACTTCTTTTATGGACAGGATGTACTTTGAAATACATTCCATAAAGAACGTGAAAAAACTTGAAATGCTTCTGAAAAAAACAGAAGATCGCGGACAGCACTAACGTGATAACGCATTGACGCAGAAAAGGGATGAAATAGCATTATGCACCAAACTGACGGTTAAAAAGGTCATATGCAGAACCGCTTAGCGGTTTCCGGGCATCAAAAAAACTCCCGAATCACATACTATCTCCATAGTAAGGGACGAGAGTTTATCGTGGTACCACCCTAATTCGCAGCCGTTTCGCAACGGACTGCCTTCAGCGGTCATAAATATGACCGAAAGGATAACGGTTTTCTGCCGATTGCATCTAATGCCGGGATATCATCCCAAGGCTTCGGTGCAATAACTCAGGAGCGCTGAAAGTAGTTACTTCGCCACCGGCTTCCACCCAAGCACCGGCTCTCTGAGAACGAAATCAATACCTTTTCTCCATCATTGTTGTTGTCGCTAATAATTTTTTCATAATGTATCATGGCTTACATGGACATGTCAATAGGACATGTGACATGTGTGGACACCGGGCTAGATACATAGCTATAGAATGCGGAATAATAAGATTTAAGCCTTCTTGAATCCGTCCGACTTTTTGGCTATGATGCTTAAGAAGACTATGCGGAGGACTAACTAACTATGAAAAAGCTTAAAGTGAAATGGAAAAGAGCGCAAATTCATGAATTGAATGACCGCTTGCTGCTTTACAATTTGTATCTAACCCAGGGGCTGACCCTGTTGGTCGGCGCCATCTGGATTATTTTTCAGAAAAGAAATGTGCTTGAGCTATTTGTGTGGCCAAACAGCCTGCATGTTTTATGGTGGGGACTGGGACTGGCAGCGGCTATGCTACTGGTGGACCTGCTCCTGTCGCGGGTGATGCCCGAGGATGCTATGGATGACGGGGGCATTAACCAGATGCTGTTTCAAAACCGCCCGATCTGGCATATTGTATGTATAGCAGCCATCGTTTCAATCTGTGAAGAACTATTGTTCAGAGGGGCGATTCAGTACAGCTTTGGACCTTACTGGACAAGTATCTTGTTTGCGGTCATTCATATCCGGTATTTACGGCATTGGATTCCGACAGGCTGGGTTTTTCTGAGTAGTTTCGGTTTGGGCTACATATACGTGCAGACAGGTAGCCTGTGGGCGCCGATCATTTGTCATTTTGTGATCGACCTCATATCCGGTTTGGCGCTACGTTTTCGGAGGTATGAAGCATGAATCAGGAACTTAGCAGAGTGCAGACTTACGGCAGCCGCCGAAATGGACGCAAGAGCAAGGAAGAAAACAGTCCAAAACCGGTTCGCTCCCGTGCTTCACGGCCCGCACCGGAATTAGTTCAAGTTGCTGCTGCACCGGAAGTTGCTGTGACCGTGGAGGATGATGCTCCTGTCAGCGAGTACCGGACACGGGCAGAAATGTTTCCGTCCCGCCGTATCCGGGTGAGCAAGTGGTTTTTGAATTTTTTGAGTACACTTTTTGTGCTCATTACAGCAGCATTGCTGTGGTGGGGCATCAAAGGGGCACCTTCCATTAGTGAAATGTTCTGGTAATGATAAGCCTGTGTCATCGCTTGTACTTACGCCAAAAGAGCCTCCTTACCCGCTTGTGCCTTGCGGGAAATGGAGGCTCTTTTGCAATCGTTCAGGATCGAAAAGAGAAGTACGAACACAAGGGCCTGTTAGCTGGCAGGGACCTCAATGCTTTGGGGATCGACAAATTGGTAACCCTTTTGCTCCAGACGAGTCAACAGACTATTCAGCGCTTCTACGGTCCAAGGTAGCTCATGCATCAAAATATTGCTGCCTGGATGTAATTGTTCTGTCACATTTTTGAGAAGTGCATCGGTTTTATTCGGCTGACTCTTTTTCATCGTCCAATCAAGCGAACCGACGGACCATGTCATGTACAAAAGTCCGTTTTCTTTGGCAACTTTGCGGCCGACATCCCCACCTGCGCCATGAGGAGGACGGAAGAACACCGGCGTTTGACCCGTTGTATCCTTAACAATTTTTTGCACCGATTCAATTTGTTTCTTCACTTCGGCCTCGGATTTGTTCTTTAGCACGATGTGATCCCAGCTATGGTTGCCGATGGGCTGCCCACGGTCATGAATGAGCTTGAGCAACTCAGGGTGCTCCTTCACGCGGTAACCGTTTACGAAGAAAATGGCTTTCGCCTTGTGCTTGTCCAGTATGTCAATGATTTTGTTGATCATGACCGCTTCCTTGGGACCGTCGTCAAAGGTCAGCAAAACAACCTTTTTCTCAGCCCCTTGCTGGTTGGGGATCACGTTGTAAGCCTTGTCCAAATGGTACGTTTTGTTAACGTTAGCCGTAGCCGTTGAATTTGTAGCCTCGTTGCTGTCGGCGACGGTCTTGCCAGTTTGCGGCGATGTTTGGGCCGTTGAGTTGTTACCATGATTACTGCCTGCTTGCGCACTGCTGTTGGTTGGGGAAGAAGCTGCGCCCTCCCCTTTGTCTGTGTTGTCACTGGTTTCAGACGTTGCCTGGGTCTGGTTATTGCTTGTGGCTGCCGATTCTGGCTTGGCCGCAGTGCAAGCACTTAGCAGCAGACATGCGGTCAACAAAATGGCTGCTGTTTTTGTACCCATTAATTCATCTCACCTTCCTGTATTTATACCGTATGAGTTTGTCTCTGCTGACGAACACTATGCTTGATTCTACCACAAAGGGAGGTTCTAATTGTGAAAACATCTTCATTTTTCCTGGGAATCGTTTTGGGCGCAGTGGCGAGCACTATGATCTCCCGTAACCGCAGTATGTTAGGCTTATCTATGGACATGGATGGGAAAAAAGGCGGTAATCTGGTTCAAAAAGCCCGTACCAAAATGATGGACGCGGCGTTCCCCGGAATGGGTGATATTACGCTTAACAAGCAAGACACCCATAAGGATCACGATCACCGTTCCACAACAGATAAAACAGCTCATAGCGCCCATACAGCCCAAACTAAAGAAGAAAATATGAAGCTGATTAAAGATTTTATCAGCACCAGTCCCGATGTTAAGCGTGAGGTCGAGCAAATCCTGAAAGAAACTCATACAGCCGTACCGGGTTTGTAACCCGGAACCTCTATCTCGAATCATTTTGCGGCTTTTTTGTAAAAGCCGTTCAAATGATTCTTTTTTTTATCATTTTATTGCGTGCATTTACGATTATAAAATGATAACATGATTACATAGAACCATTTTCTTCACAAGCACCATAAATGCATCATAATCTGTTAATAACACTCGGCTGCCAGGAGGAGGGTCCAGTATGAAAATAGAAAGATTAAGCCAGGACAAGATACGGATTTTCCTTACCTTTGATGATTTGAGCGAACGCGGTATTCAAAAAGACGACATGTGGCAAGAGATTCCAAGAGTCCATGAGCTGTTCACCGAAATGATGGATCAGGCATATAGTGAGCTGGGCTTCGACGCCACGGGACCTTTAGCTGTCGAAGTATTTGCGCTTCCTGCTCAGGGCATGGTAGTTATCGTCACTCGGGGGAAATACGACCACCAGCAATATGGCTCGGGTCCCGATGATGAGCTTCCGGAGGAAGTCTACGAAATGGAAGTTACGCTGGAGCACAGCGATTCCATCGTCTACGCGTTTAGCGATTTCGAAGTACTCATAGAAGCGGCTCACATGCTCCGTAGCAACACCACGGATGCAGGTAAGCTGTATCATTATAGAGGAAAATGGATTCTGCATTTGGAACCGGAAGAAGTGGAAGAGCCCAAGCTTGCGGCCTTGATCGCGGTTCTTGCTGAATTTGGGGAAGGCTCATCCGTAACACCGGCAATGCTGGAGGAGTATGGCAAGCTGGTTATTCCTGAACAGGCGATTGACGTTATCTGCACTCATTTTGACAGCCGCTCTTAATGGAGCTTAGAGAAAAGTAATATCGAAGTGACTTTGTCGGCTCTGCGGTGAATGCAGGGCCGACTCATTTTTATGGAGGGATGATCGGTGCTTCTGTTTTCTGTTTTAGCGGCAGCAACTGCGCCGGGTCTCGCCTTATTAATGTATTTTTACTTGAAGGACAGATATGAATCCGAGCCGCTGCACATAGTCATCAAAGTGTTTTTGCTCGGTTTTTTGGTGGTACTGCCTGTCATGATTTTTCAACGCGGGCTGCTGCTTTGGCTGGGGGATCACACGTTGATCCAGGTGTTCGGCATTTCGGCCGGAGTAGAAGAGTTTTTCAAATGGTTTTTGCTGTACCACATTATATATAATCACACCGAGTTCGATGAACCTTATGACGGTATTTTGTATGCCGCCGCAATCTCACTTGGATTTGCAACCGTTGAAAATCTGCTGTACGCATGGGCGGGCCACGCTTCTGTTAGTATGATGCTGATGAGATCATTGCTTCCGGTATCTGGTCATGCAATGTTTGGAGTCATGATGGGCTATTACATGGGGAAGGCCAAGTTTTCACAGGACTGGAAAAGCAAATATATGTTGCTTCTGTCATTGGTACTTCCATGGTTCTGGCATGGAATATACGACCTGGTTCTGACGACAATTTCGCATGACTGGATCTGGTTTGTCATTCCTCTGATGGCATTTCTCTGGTATGGAGGGATGGCGAAAATCAGTCGGGCCAACAACCGATCTCCATTTCGACTATTCAAACGGGAAGAAAAGGTTAATATGTAACGATTTGGGGCACACTGATCTGACAAACCTGTTAGAGAAAGAGGTGTCTTTTTTTGCGTATTAAAGTGAGAATACATTGTAAAAGGTGTGGTGAACGTTTCGTGCTGAGAGGACGGATGGAGCAAGGGAGTGTTCAGACCGGCTTTAAGCGCTGTATCTGCGATCACTGTGAGTTTATTGTCGAAGTTATGGAAAACCATGCATAAGAGAGCATTCTTCTTGTCACACTATCGGTAGTGTACTTGAAGAAAGGAGACTCCCAATATGTATAGACGACTTAGTACTGTAATGTTTCCGATTGTTACCCTGATTATGATAGGAGCATTTGTGTGGGGTTATCGGGAAAGCCAGATGAGAAAAGAGGTGTCTCTTCAGGCGAATAGCATGTCGATTAAAGCGGAAAATCAATATCAGCGTGCGTTTCATGATTTGTCGTTTCGTATGGACCAGCTGCACTCCCAACTTGGTAACGCGGTTGCTGTCCATAATACTTCACACGCGATGCATCGCAAATGTTTGATGAACGTGTGGAGGATTACAAGTGAGGCCCAAAATGATGTTAATCAGTTGCCTCTCAATGTAATGCCATTTAATCATGCTAAGGATTTGCTGTCGCATGTATCTGCATTTTCGTATCAGACTGCCGTACGTGATCTGGACCACGAGCCTTTGAATGAGAAAGAAATATCAAATCTAAAAGCGTTATATAACAATTCCAAAGAAATTTCGAAAAATATGCACGAAGTTCGGCAAAAAGTTATTAGCAAAAACTTGCGCTGGACGGATGTAGACATGGCGCCAGGCTCACAAACGGGTCCAAAGGATAACACCATTATTGATGGCTTCCAAACTGTGGACAAAAAGGTGGAGAGCTACAAGGAGCTGGATTGGGGACCATCCGTGGCAAGCATCTATGATAAGCGCTCTGTGAAGAAGCTGAGTCTTCCTGCTGTGAGCGCGGAGCAAATTAAGCGGAATGCGGCAGAATTTACAGGGAAACCGGAAAGCCAAATCCGTGTCCATGAAAATGGTAAAGGAACGGAATGGGCATCTTATACAGCTACTCTGTATAACAAACAGAAACCCGTAGCCACCATGGATTTTACCAAAAAAGGCGGCAAGCTTATTTCTTACCATGATATGAGAACGGTTGGGCCGAAGAAATCAACTCGCAATGAGGCGGTTCGCTATGCGAGTGAGTATCTCCAACGTAAGGGATATCCAGGGATGAAGCCTGTTTCTTATGATGAAAGTGGAAATTTAGCCAACATCACATTTGCCACTCAAAAAGGGGATGTGATCATCTATCCAGAAAAAATCACAGTTAGATCCGGTCTCGATAACGGGCAAGTGATCGGTTTTCAATCGAGTGACTACGTGTACGAGCACAGTCATCTCCGCCGTATTCCGAAGGCTAAGCTGGATGTGAAGGCAGCACGTGCGAAGCTGAACCCTGAGTTTCGTGAAACTTATCACCGGAAAGCACTGATTGAAAATGAACTGTCTAAAGAGGTTCTGTGCTACGAATTTGGTGGAAAAATCAACGGTTCCATTTACCGTATTTACATTAACGCTGATACGGGGATGGAAGAAACGATTGAACAAGTTAAAGATTCGGACGAACCGGCTTCAGCAAGTCATGTTTAATTGCAAATAGGATAAATACGTAAAAATGAACCATTAGTCACGCTAAACCTCCTTTATGAAGGAGGTTTTTTGTGTTTTTGACATAGGTATAACAAATATAATGTTTAAAATGGGTACAAAGTCGTGGTATTATATACCTTATTACAGCTTTTAAATGGACAAGGATGGTGGGCGGTTTGTTTCCTAAAATTAATGATGTGCTATACATACAAGTGGCTGGTACCGATCATACGGACGAACATTTTGAATTTAAGTCGCGTATTGCGGAAGAGGAGTCCCAGAACTTTCTGATAGAAGTACCTATGTCTCAAACGAGCGGCCATCTGAAAAAACTGTTTTTGGGAGAAGAACTGTCTATATTTTTTATGAGCGAGGGCGGGATAAAAAACTATTTCAATACCCACGTTACCGGCTTTAAAGAGGATGTGCTCCGGATGGTCCGCATTCACAAGCCTGCCCCAGACAGTATCAGTAAAATTCAGCGTCGAAATTTTCTACGGGTCCAGGCCAACCTGGAAATAGCGGTGAAGTATGGATCAAACGAATCAAGGTTTGTTGCTGAGACGCATGATGTCGGCGGTGGAGGCGTTTCTTTTCAGACTCAAGGCTCGCATCATCTGGAAGAAGGTGAATCATTGTCCTGCTGGATTCTGGTCCCTTATAAAAATGGAACTCAGGAGCATGTCCCGTTCCAATCCGAAATTGTACGTATTCAGCAAATGGAAAACGGTCGCAGGCTGATCATGCTGAAATATGAGAAAATTGCTGACCAGGAGCGTCAAAAACTGATTAAATATTGCTTTGAGCGTCAGTTGGAATTCAGGGGGAGATAGCAATCATCCCGGTTTATTCTTTTTTTGTTAACCTGCCGTTCATTTTGCATCAACTCTGAATGTGTGGTATAATTTTCACGTCGCAGGCAATGCCTGCTTTTTTCTTGAGGTTAGGTTAGGAGGAATTACCCGTTGGCAAGGCAGCATGGATCTTCAAGTAATAAAATAAATGTAGCCATTGATGGACCTGCTGGTGCAGGGAAAAGTACGGTGGCCCGCTTGGTAGCGAAAGCACTTTCTTATGTTTATGTAGATACCGGAGCGATGTACCGGGCAGCAACGTGGTACATGATGCGCAAGGAAATTCCGGCGGAAAATGTAGAAAAAGTGCTTCAATATGTGCCTGAGTTGGTGATTGAATTAGTACCGGACCCTACAGGCCAAAAGGTTTATTGTAACGGGGAAGATGTAACGACAGTGATTCGTTCGATGGAAGTGACAGGCAAGGTGTCACAGTATTCGAGTATTGCGGGGTTACGTTCACGTTTGACTGAAAACCAGCGTGAAATGGCCGCACGTAAAGGTGTCGTTATGGATGGTCGCGATATTGGAACTACTGTGCTTCCTGATGCTGAAGTCAAGGTGTTTATGACCGCAAGTGTTCAGGAACGTGCCTCTCGCCGGTTTAAAGAACTGAGCGGAGCTGATGATATCACTCTGGAGCAGCTCGAACGTGACATTGCGGCGCGTGACAAGCTTGATGAGGAGAGGGAGGTATCCCCGCTTCGTTGCAGTGAAGACGCTATCGTGCTGGATACGACCCATATGGGCATTCAGGATGTCGTCGATACCATTGTATCTTACTGCACCACGGCGAAGGATGGAGAGATCAGACAATGATATATGCTGTATGCGTCCGTATTTTGCGTCTCATATACCGCTTTCTGTTCAGACTTGAGGCGGTAGGCAGGGAAAATGTTCCTGCTGAGGGTGGAGTACTGTTGTGTTCTAATCATATTAGTAATCTGGACCCTCCTACAGTTGGCATTTTGCTGGATCGAAAGGTTCACTTTATGGCGAAAGCCGAGCTATTTAATACTCCTGTACTTGGTCCGTTAATCGACAAGCTGGGAGCTTTTCCGGTCAAACGCGGTGGTGTGAGCAAGGAATCCATTAAGCTGGCTTTGACCATTTTGCGTGACGGCAAGGTTATGGGGATCTTTCCCGAAGGCTCCAGAGGAGCCGGGGGAATCGGTAAAAAGGGTGCTGCCAGCTTTGCGCTGCGTAGTGGAGCGGCTGCCGTTCCGGTCGCCATTGTTGGTGATTACAAGCTTTTCCGTAAAACGAAAGTGATATACGGCAAACCTGTTAATTTGGATGTTTACCAAAAGGGTGCCGTTATCGAAGGAGATCCGCTTGAGTTGGCAACAGAAGAGATTATGTCTCGTATTCGTACAATGCGAGAAACCGGCGAGCCTACGAATAACTGAAAGGCTTGCATGAATTGTGGCTAATCTCGGAAAACTAGAACAGAAGTTTAACAATGTTTTGAACTCTGCCATGCGCAGGTTTAAATAAATGGTTTTTTTTGAATTGAGGAGGGTATTGACATGTCGGAAGAAATTAAAAATCAAGAAGCTGCTGAAGCGGCAAATCAAGACGAGCTCGATCAAATCGTCTCCCTGAAAAAAGGTGACACCGTTAAAGGTACAATCGTGAAATTGGAAGATAACCAAGCGGTAGTAAGCATTGGATATAAATACGATGGAATTATTCCAATTCGCGAGTTGTCTTCTGGTTTGGACAACGCAGAAGAAGCAGTACAAGTAGGCCAAGAGGTTGAAGCTAGAATTATTAGCATCGACGATGGCAAAGAAAAACTTGTCCTGTCCAAACGTGCAATCGACAGTGAAAATGCTTGGGAAAAGCTGGAGCAACTGTTTGAAAGCAAAGAAGTATTTGAAGTGGTTGTTAATGATGTCGTTAAAGGCGGCATCGTTGTAGACGTGGGTCTGCGCGGATTTATCCCTGCATCCATGGTAGAACGCCATTTCGTTGAAGATTTCAGCGATTATAAAGGCCGCACATTGCGTGTTGTCGTAAAAGAGCTGGATCGTGAGAACAACAAAGTGATCCTTTCTCAAAAAGACGTTCTGGAAGCAGAATTCGAAGCCAACAAGCTTAAAGTAATGGCTGAGCTGAAAGAAGGACAAGAAATCGTGGGTACGGTTCAACGTCTCACTCAATTCGGTGCTTTCGTTGACGTAGGCGGCGTGGATGGTTTGGTTCACGTATCTGAAATTGCTTGGACTCATGTTGACAAACCTTCCGATGCGGTTTCTGAAGGAGAACAAGTAAAAGTGAAAGTCTTGAAAGTGGACCCTGAAAAAGGAAAAATCAGCCTGAGCATGAAAGCTGCACAGCCTGGTCCTTGGGAATCTGCTGCTGGACAATTTAACAATGGTGACGTTGTAACAGGCGTTGTTAAACGTCTGGTTAACTTCGGTGCATTTGTTGAAATCGCTCCTGGCGTGGAAGGTTTGGTTCATATCTCCCAAATTTCCCACAAACACATCGGAACTCCACAAGAAGTTCTGGAAGAAGGACAAGAAGTTAAGGTTAAAATTCTTGAAATGAGTCCTACTGAAAAACGTGTTAGCCTGAGCATTAAAGAAACTGAGGAAGCTCCAGAAGCTGCTCCAAGAGCAGAAAGAGCGCCACGTGCATCCCGCGCGCCTCGTGAGGAACTGAACAATCCGAACGTTTCTTTGAACAATTCCGGTCTGAGCATTACGCTTGGCGAACGTTTTGGCGATAAACTGAACAAATTTAAATGAGTTTGAATCAATACACTTTATAAGCATAACGTACACCATCGGCGGACCCAGAGGGTTCGCCGATTGTTGTTACGTGACAATATCGCTAACAGGCATGTTTTTTGCTATGATGATAGCGGAAGAATTGACAGGAGGAGTGAATTTATGGCAAGACCCGTTGTGGCTATTGTCGGTCGTCCGAATGTGGGTAAATCCACTATTTTTAATCGGATTATCGGGGATCGTTTATCCATAGTGGAAGATAAGCCTGGAATCACCCGTGACCGTATTTACGGTATATCGGAGTGGAACGGTAAATCCTTCAGTATTATTGATACTGGCGGCATTGAGATTGATGGAGAAGATGAAATCTTGAAATCCATCCGGATGCAAGCTGAACTGGCTATAGAAGAAGCAGATGTGATCGTATTTATGAGCGATGCGAAGGCAGGGATTACGCAATCTGATGAAGAGGTAGCCCAAATGCTGTATCGTTCGGGCAAACCTGTTATTGTGGCTGTAAACAAGGTGGACAATCTGGAACGTGCGGATCTGATTTATGAGTTTTATTCCTATGGATTCGGCGACCCCATTGCCATTTCCGGTAGCCACGGTATAGGTATTGGTGACCTGTTGGATGCGATCACGTCCAATTTGCCTGAGCTGGAAGAGGACATTTATGATGAAGATGTTATCCGTGTTGCCTTGATCGGCCGCCCGAACGTAGGTAAATCCTCGCTCGTTAACGCCATCCTGGGAGAGGAACGGGTTATTGTTAGTGACATTGCTGGTACAACGCGTGATGCAATTGATACGCCTTTTGAAAAAGACGGTCAGAAGTATGTACTGATCGATACGGCGGGTATGCGCAAACGTGGTAAAGTATATGAGACGACAGAAAAATATAGTGTGATGCGTGCAATGCGTGCTATTGAGCGTGCAGATGTCGTGCTGGTCGTTATTAACGGCGAGGAAGGCATTATTGAGCAGGATAAGCACATTGCCGGTTACGCTTATGAAGCGGGTAAAGCTTCGCTGTTTGTTGTGAACAAATGGGATGTCGTGGACAAGGACGACAAAACGATGCGCCAGTTTGAAACTAAAATTCGCGATCACTTTCTGTTCATGACCTATGCTCCGATTGTGTTCTTGTCTGCGAAAACAAAGCAGCGCTTGCAAAAGCTGCTCCCTGTTGTCCAGCATGTGGCGCAGCAGCATGTCTTGCGTATTCAGACGCATTTGCTGAACGATGTTATTTCCGATGCGGTTGCGATTAATCCTCCGCCAACTGACAAAGGACGCCGTCTGCGTATTAACTATGTGACCCAGGTTGCTGTTAAGCCGCCTACGATGGTTGTATTCGTCAATGATCCGGAAATGATGCACTTCTCTTACGAGCGTTATCTGGAGAACAAAATTCGCGCCGCCTTCAACTTTGAGGGAACTCCAATTCGTATCTTTACACGGCGCAAGTCTGACGAAAGTTAGGAGCGAATAGGTTGATTTTACAGATCATTGCCATCGTACTCAGTTACTTGCTTGGCTCTGTCAGCTTCAGTCTGCTGTATGGAAAATTAAAAGGAATCGACATTCGCCAGCATGGAAGTGGCAATGCCGGCGCGACGAATACGCTGCGTGTGCTAGGAAAAGGCCCTGCCATTCTGGTATTGCTGCTGGATGTACTTAAAGGGATTGTTGCGGTGCTTATAGGGCATTGGCTTGGCGGAAATTCATCCTGGTTACCGGGTTTGTGTGGCATTGCGGCGATTGCAGGCCATAACTGGCCGGTATATTTCCACTTTCGCGGAGGAAAAGGTATTGCTACCGCTATCGGTGTATTGGTCTCGATTGCCTTATTTCCCGCATTGTATGCCGGAATTATTGCGATTCTTGCAATCGTAATTACGCGCTATGTATCCCTTGGCTCGCTGATTTTTGTCATTTTGACACCTTGGATTTTACTGGTACTTGGTTATGCATGGCCGCTCTTCTGGACGGCTCTGGTCATTTGTGTGTTTGCTGTGTGGAGACACCGCACCAACATTGCCAAGCTGGTACGGGGGAAAGAAAACAAGCTTGGCTCCAAAGGAGGAGATCGTCTTGTCTGAGAAAATAGCTGTGCTGGTCGCGGGCAGTTGGGGAACAGCTCTGGCTTCCGTCCTTGCGGCCAATAACAACGATGTCTCTGTCTGGACGAGAAACGAACAGCAAGCTGCTGAAATCAATGAGAAGCATACAAATGAGCATTATTTACCTGGTTCTGTCCTATCTGAACGGATTACGGCTACAACTGATATGGAAGCTGCGGTGTCTGGTGCCAAAGCGGTCATAATCGTAGCTCCTTCCGCTGCTGCGCGTCAGGTGGCGCGTAGTCTGAAAGCATTCTTTACCAAGGATATGCTGATTGTCCATGCCATAAAAGGCTTTGAAACGGAAACACTTAAGCGTATGTCCACGGTGATTTCAGAAGAGTTGGAGGTCGTGGAGGGTGATATTGCCGTATTGTCCGGTCCGAGCCATGCGGAAGAAGTGGTGCGGAAATGCCCCACGACGGTTGTAGTAGCCTCGTCTAATGAGAAGGCAGCACAGGCTGCACAGGAGCTGTTCATGAACTCCTATTTCCGCGTATATACGAACCGGGATTTGTTGGGTGTGGAGCTGTCCGGGGCGTTGAAGAACATTATTGCTTTGGGTGCGGGTATGTCGGACGGACTAGGCTTCGGAGATAATGCAAAAGCGGCTTTGCTGACCCGTGGGTTGGCAGAGATTACCCGTGCCGGAGTAGAAATGGGAGCCAATCCTTTGACCTTTGCCGGGCTTGCAGGCATCGGCGATTTGGTTGTTACCGCAACAAGTCGTCACAGTCGTAACTGGCGTGCAGGCTCGCTGCTTGGGCAAGGGCGAAAGCTTGATGATGTGCTAGAATCTATGGGCATGGTGGTAGAAGGCATTCGGACGACAAAGGCAGCCTATGCGATCTCGCAAAAGCTGGGCGTTCAGATGCCTATTACGGAAGTGCTGTACGGGGTACTGTTTGAAGGGCGAGATGTCCGTAAGGCCGTTGAGGCGCTCATGGGTCGCGATCCGAAAACCGAAATGGAAGTCATGCCCTTGCAAACATGGGAACAATGGCATTCGTAAGGGCCTAGCTGCACATATAAAACTTACAAAAGGCTGTCTCGAAAGTAGATTTTATCTGCGGTTGAGACAGCTTTTTTCAGTTAGGCATAAGGCATGTCTTTTGTAAGCTTAATCACCTTTGACCTCCATCATTCATAAACTGAGTTGAGTAATGGCGGAGGAGGGGATAATGTGAATAAAAACTTTCCGAAAGATGCGTTGAAGGCCATTAACAAAAAAGGTGGCAAAAACATATCTGAAAATGCGGTGAAGAAGCTGGCAGGCACCGTGAAGGCGGACACGCTTCAAAGTGAAGCGCAGTTGCGTCAGCTGATAAAGCAGGTATCTGCGATGGCCAATATTCCGGTGTCGGAAGATACAGTAAGGGATATTGTCGGTGCCGTCAAAAAGAGCGGAATGAGTCCTTCCAATATGGAAGCGTTGATGAAAATGATGATAAAAAAATAAAAATTACAGTCGTTTACCGGCTGGTTGTATTCTCCGTGAACCGGACAGGTTCACGGCTTTTTTTTATTATTTCAGCAGATTCTCGGCTGTTCTCTTATCATAAAATGTCGAACTGCCATACGTAACATGTTATAATGGTGCCCAACAGGAAACGGGATGATGGACTGAAAGGGAGGAAACAATGTGAAGGAGGCTATATCTTCGCTGCGATTGAACAAGCTGCCTCACGAGCTGACAGCTGCGCTGAGCAGCTTGGCGGACGGCTGGGCGTCTATTGCTGTTCCGTGGATGCTGGGAGGAAGCTGTTCGCTGCTTGTGCAGGAGGTTGAGCTGGATCGACTGCCCCGAGATATTGATATTTACGCAGATATTCACGCAGCGAAGCAGCTCCATGCGAAACCACCGGGTGTGATGATCGACCGACAGCAGGTGGATCGTAGTGGTTCGTACGTTTCATTGCTGAGCCATTATGAGCTGGAGGGATTTCCAGTTGAGCTTGTGGGCGGTTTCGAGGTGCTGTGTGATGGAGCTTTATATCGATTGGAGGTCGAACGGTTGCTGTGGTCGGCTGGAATCCGGCTTGATCTGGGGCACTCTTCACTGCGTCTGATGCCACTCAGTCATGAGTTGTTATTTAATCTATTACGAAATCGCTCCGACCGATATGAGGCGATAGCGGACGCCATGAAGCGTGATCCGCAGCGACATATAGCGGTGCTGAATCAACTGCTGCTCAGCAACATTTGGACAGATGACCAACTGGGTAAGCTGCAAGAGCTTTTGCCTTGGCCAGAGCTGCATTCCAGAAGCTGAATAAGGCTGTAATTGGCAGATTTCGTGGTTGCTACAAGAATGGAGGACCGTTCATGGATGTGCATATTACGTTTAAGCCGTCAGGCAGGCGCGTACAGGTCGGTCAAGACACGACATTGCTCCAGGCCGCACGTAAAGCGAACGTGTATATTCCAACCCGTTGTGATGGAAAAGCGGCCTGTCTCATGTGCAAGGTGCATATTTCACAGGAATGGGCTGTACACGCAGGCCAGCCAAGTGATGCAGAGCGTCGCAAGCTGGGACCTTTGCTGGATGAAGGCATCCGCTTGTCCTGTCAGGCTCGCGCCCAGAGTGATGTTGAGGTGATGATACCGGAGGATAGGCTCAAGGCGGCTGTTCGGCGACAGCTTGAGCGTCAGGCGCAGGAAGACGAACTATGGTGAAGCTTACATCCTAAAGCCTAAACTCAAAAGAATAAGAAACAAAGGATGTTATCCGACGACTTTGATGCTTATACCCCTAAGTGAACGCTCAAAAAAGTGTTCTCAAAATGGGTATGAGTTGCATAGAGAGTCAGGAAAACATCCTTTTTTTATTATAAATCTAGCGTCGAAGTCATGGGGAAACCCTGCTACGCATATATTAGGTGAGTGGACCCAAACGTAAAATATCGTTTTGCAGTAATCGCTGTGACGAACTCTATTTTTTTCAAAAACCTGAACATATTTTACGGAGGGGATACATATGATGGTATCAGTCCAAATGCATGTACGAGTTTACGCCGTTTCGCCGATTCCATCAGTCTCCTGAATCTCGGCGGCGGACGACTTCCGGGCATTTTAAAGGCTGTTCTGCCGCATCTGGGATCAAGCAGTTGGTTGAACACGAAGCGGATGCTCTTTAAGCATTTTTCCTTCGGAGACTTTTGAGGAGGGGATTTCATTGGAGAAAGTGGACATTTTTAAAGATATTGCCGAACGCACCGGAGGAGATATTTATCTAGGGGTCGTCGGCGCAGTCCGAACAGGTAAATCAACTTTTATCAAGCGGTTTATGGAGACAATTGTTCTGCCGAACATCACAAGTGAGGCGGACCGTGCCCGCGCCGTAGATGAGCTGCCACAAAGTGCGGCAGGGAAAACAATCATGACGACGGAGCCTAAATTCGTACCGAATAATGCTGTCCAGATCAAAGTAACGGAAGGACTGGATGTGAATGTCCGTCTGGTCGACTGTGTAGGATACGCAGTAGAGGGTGCGAAGGGGTACGAGGATGAAAATGGCCCACGGATGATCTCCACGCCATGGTTTGAAGAACCGATTCCGTTTCAGGAAGCGGCGGAGATTGGCACGCGCAAGGTCATTCAGGAGCATTCGACGCTCGGTGTTGTCGTTACGACAGACGGCACGATTGCGGAAATCCCCCGTAGCTCTTATGTAGAGTCGGAAGAGCGAGTCATTGAGGAGTTGAAAGAGGTAGGCAAGCCGTTTGTGCTGGTCATCAATTCCACGCATCCGCGCAGCGATGAAACACTTCAACTTCGCAGTGAGTTGGCGGCCAAGTATGATATTCCTGTTATGACGCTCAGTGCGGCTACGATGACAGAAGATGATGTTACAGGCGTGCTTCGTGAAGTATTATATGAATTCCCAGTGCATGAGGTGAATGTAAACCTGCCGAGCTGGGTTATGGTGCTGAATGAAGATCACTGGCTGCGCAGCAATTATGAAAATTCCGTCCGCGATACGGTAAAAGACATTCGACGCCTGCGTGATGTAGACCGGGTGGTCGGCCAGTTTATGGACTATGAATTCATCGACAGGGCTGGTCTGAGCGGGATGAATATGGGCCAGGGTGTGGCGGAAATTGATCTGTTCGCACCGGATGAGCTGTACGATCAGATTTTGGTCGAGGTGGTTGGGATAGAGATTCGCGGCAAGGATCATCTGCTGCAAATGATGCAGGATTTTGCCCATGCCAAGCGGGAATATGACCGTTTCGCCGAGGCGTTGGAAATGGTCAAGACGACCGGATACGGCATTGCTGCTCCGTCGCTGGCAGAGATGGCCTTGGATGAACCTCAACTGATTCGCCAAGGTACGAGGTTTGGTGTGCGCCTCAAGGCCACAGCTCCTTCTATTCACATGATTCGTGTCGATGTGGAATCGGAGTTTGCCCCGATTATCGGGACAGAGAAGCAAAGTGAGGATCTTGTGCGCTATCTGATGCAGGATTTTGAAAATGACCCGATCAAAATTTGGGAGTCGGACATATTCGGTCGCTCGCTGCATGCCATTGTCCGTGAAGGCATTCAGGGCAAGATTGCCATGATGCCGGACAATGCACGCTATAAGCTTCAGGAAACGCTAGGTCGTATTATTAATGAAGGCTCCGGTGGTCTCATTGCTATTATTCTTTAGGCGTAATCAAATGAAAAGGTGCAAGAAAAATATCGTAGAGAGCAGACTCTCTTTGCGGTTCGCAGAAAATAAAGTATTAGATTGACCCCCAAAACGAGACAGCGGCAGCCACGGACGAGAAATAAAGTCCGTGGCTGCCGCTGTTTTTTTGAACTAATGTTTCTCGTTAGCGGAATGTAGTTTTTATTGCAACGATATGTTGAAAAGAGTTTCATCACTCAAAAACCCCGGTGGTAATTCTCATACTTTGCCTCTTCATACGTAGCACCGCGGAAATTTGTAATAAACGATTCTTCTTCTAGATCAATCCTGTAGCAATTTGACTGACTATGGATTGACACCGTAGTTCTGACACTCGGCAGGACACCCCAAGTATTCAAATACTTTGCGTGCAGAATCGTCAACCGGCAAGAAAACTTCAATTCCAGGATACATATGGCTGCTTACAGAAAGATGAATCTGCTTGTAGCGAATGGGGATGAACTCGCCCGAGGTTTCCATTCTGGCCAAAATGATTTTCGATGGCTCAACTTCGTTGGCCAAGCCCTTTGCCTGCGTATTCCAATACTTATTAATATCGTCGTATTTCTGAAATCTTTCAATTAACTTTTTATACCAGTGGTCGTAGCGGGAATACATGTTATTTCTTTTGAAAGCTTGTATACCGTAAATGGCATGTGACTCCCACTGCTCGAACGACGCCGCATCGAAGGTAGAACGGGGACGAATGGGAATATCGGAGTTAAAATGAAAATCAGCTATATTCAGTTTGTCATTAATAAAAGAATCGAAGGGGATGTCGAATAAATGGCGAAATGGCTCATTTAACCCCTTAATATCTAAGGTATGGGTGACGATCATTGCCGGAAACGGCAAATTACTCATGATCTGTTGCGCTTGCTCCAGCGCCAGTTCCAGAGACCGTCCTTCCAATTCGTGATAGATCGGAATATAATCGGCGGCCAGGAGCAGATCGTTGCGCTCATCGGAAGTGCACTCCAGATATTCAGCAATATGGATAATGGTTTGGCGGTTAGGCACTCGATGCGAACGTCCAACCAGTAGATTTTTATACGTAGGACATGCCTCATCGTTGAGCTCCTGCTGAGTAAACCGTTTCAACAGCGGGTGAGATTGATCAGCATATTCCCGTTGACGTTTCATGCGAAGTGCTTCAATCTCTCCCAATACAATTTTTAACGTTTTATATTGAAAGTCCTCTTCCTTATGCACGGTCATCCTTTTCTCATCCCTTTTTATATTAATGAGGTGTAGTTCTACACTTGGTGCAAATGATCTCCTACAGTATACTACATTGTGAAAAAGGGGAGCTATATACAATGTGTTCTCAATTACAATCATGGAGGAGATCATATGGTTCGTGCAATTGTAACAGATCCGTTAGCTTCAGGATATTTCGCTATAAAGGAAGTTGCTGCCCCACAAACCCAGCCTTGGGAAGCGATCGTTCAAGTACAAGCCTTCTCCCTTAATCGAGGTGAAGTGGTAGATGCAAGGGATAATGGAGAGCAGATCAGGCCGGGCTGGGATTTTGCCGGAATCGTCATCGAGCAGGCCAAAAACGGAACTGGTCCGAAACAAGGAAGCCGTGTCGTTGGCCTTCTCCCGATGGGAGCATGGGCCGAACAAGTTGCTGCCCCTACTTCATTACTGGCTGAAATTCCTGATGATATTACATTAGCCCAGGCCGCTACTTTACCGGTAGCTGGTCTGTCAGCACTCTATACGCTTAGAAAAGGAGGAATGCTGCTCGGTAAGCGAATATTGATAACTGGCTCGACTGGCGGAGTTGGGATTTTCGCACATCAGCTAGCAGCGCAATCTGGAGCTTTTACAGTAGGGATAGCCAGAACAAAGGAAAAAGCCTTACTTGTTCAAGAAGCTGGTGCTAATGAGGTTATCGTTGGAGGTACGGCGATTTCATCGGTCGATACATTTGGACCTTATCATTTAATTATCGATTCAGTAGGTGGCGATACGCTAGCTGCCTTACTGCCTCAGCTTGCACCTGAGGGGATATGTGTATCCATGGGGCATTCGTCCTCACCTTACGCAACGATTAATATCAGGGGCTTAGGTGGTAGAACCTTGTACAGCTTCTTTCTAGGAGAGGAGATAAATCGCTATTCGCCGGCGGAAGATCTAAAATTACTAGGCGAGCTTGTTTCAAAAGGCCAGTTAGTGCCTAGGATTGAAGTGGAGGCATCGTGGAAGGAGATTGGAACTATCGCCCAACAACTGATAGAACGGAAGTTCTCCGGTAAAGCAGTGCTCCTAATAAATTAGATGTGAGCTTCACCATATTGAAAATGACAAGGAGATCGTATCTCCGGGCTAGCTTCGCTCGTGATGTTCACATTTAAGCATAAGGAAAAATCGATCCAGTGGTCATCCCCCTGTCAAGTAAAGAACTAAAAAGACGCCTTTATGCAGCAACCGTTTCCTGATATTCAATCGGGGAACGGTTGTTTAATTTTTTCTGAAATCTATTTAGATGTAAAACGAAATATAATCTCACACCAACATCTATGCTATATTCCTATGAAATTGCCGTATTTTGTCATATATGATCGTAAAAAATTTTTATATTCACAAAACCTATTTACATACTTGGTTTAACGCGATATATTAAGTATCAAATTTGAATCATTTTGTTGAATGAACGAGGGGGAAACGAAACATGTATATCCAAAAAAACAAAAAGCTAGGACTAGGGGCTATGATGCTGTTGGTGCTGGTTTTGCTGGTCACTGCATGTGGCGCGCCGAAAACAGAGAGCGGTGCTCAAGGGACAAGCAGTACAGGATCGAACACAACGGATGCAAAAACAGACAGTTTAAACTTAAAAGGAAAACGAGTCGCATTAATTATGGAGTTTAACACAGGCACGTTCTCACAGCAGTATGTTCAGGGCGTGGAAGGGGAAGTTAAGAAATTTGGCGGTACGCTGACAAAGTTTGTGGCAGACAACGATAAAGCAAAAATGGCCTCCTTGCTCGATAGCGCGATTAACCAGCAGTTTGATGTCATTTTGACGGATCATGGTGATGCGTTGCTGGAAACAGGATTGAAAAAAGCGATTTCCCGCAATATCCCGGTTATCGTATTCGATGCTGCGGTCAACGTTCCGGGGGCTGTCGTACTTTCACAGGATGACCAAAGCATGGCTGAGCTGACGCTGGAGCAAATGAAAAAGGATATCGGCGGCAAAGGTAACATCGTAAAAGTGTGGGTTGCCGGGTTTGCACCGATGGAGCGTCGTCAGGTTGCTTATGACAAGTTTTCCAAAGCTAATCCGGATATTAAAGAAATTGCAACTTTTGGCTCAGCTCAAAATCCAGCTCTGGACACCCAATCCAAAATGGAGGCTGTGTTGAAACAATATCCTAAGGGTGAAATTACAGCGGTCTGGGCTGCCTGGGATGAATTTGCCAAAGGTGCAGCACGCGCCATCCAGCAAGCTGGACGTACGGAAATTAAAGTCTACGGCATTGATATGAGTGATGAGGATCTGCAAATGATTCAGGACCCGAAAAATCCTTGGGTAGCTTCGGCGGCTGTAGATCCGACAGATATCGGACGTGTACAAGTGCGCTTTGCATATCAGAAGCTGCACGGGGACAACCCAGAGGAGCAAGTGGTGCTGAAGGCGGTCTATGTGCAGCGCGAAGCATTGCCGGATAAGCAAATTTCCACATCCGAGCTGTCTCAATATGTAAAGGGATGGGGCCAAAGCGAGCAAGGCTACAAGGATTGGATGAAAGAATATGAAACGGCCAAATAAACTTTAGGATAAAGCATAAGGCGCGCTTCGGCGCGCTTTTATCATAAGCAGGCGTGAGGGAGGTACCATGAGTTCACAAGTGTATACACTGGAAATGAAGAAAATCAGCAAACAGTTTGCTGGTGTGGATGCGCTACGGTCCGTGGATTTTACGGTGCATGGCGGCGAAATTCACGCTCTGCTGGGCGCAAACGGAGCAGGTAAAAGTACACTGATGAAAATTTTATCCGGCGCGTATCGTTCCGATCAGGGGAGCATTGTTGCAGGAGGCAAGGAACTGAGCATTGGTTCGCCGTGGGAGGCGAAGAGAGCGGGAATTCACTGTGTCTATCAGGAAATTGATTCAGCGCTTGTGCCGCAACTGAGCGTTGCGGAGAATATTGTCCTGGATGATTTGTCTGCACCTGAAGGACGCTGGTGGGCTGCGCCGGGTTCCATGCGCAAACGTGCGCGCGAGGCGTTGGAACGGCTGGAGGCAGATATTGACGTAAGGCAATACGTATCTGAGTTGACGTTGGCAGAAAAGCAGCTTGTGCTTATTGCACGTATTTTGACTCAGCAAGCGAATACGATCATCTTCGATGAGCCTACAGCGCCACTCAGTGAAGAAGAAACGAGGCGTTTGTTCCGCACTATTCATACGCTCAAGGCAGAGGGCGTTGCATGTATTCTTATCACCCACCGATTGCCAGAGGTCATTGAACACAGCGACCGCGTTACGGTGATGCGTGATGGAGAGCGAGTGTTCACCGGTGCATCCTCCGATTTGAATGTAGGCGACATCGTTACCCATATGCTTGGTAAAACATTTGAGGAAGAATTTCCGAAAACAGATGCTCCTATCGGTGAAACGGTGCTGGAAGCCAAAGGGCTTCACAAGGGATTACGTGTTCACGGTGTCGATTTGGAGGTCAGACGCGGGGAAATCTTGTCTATCGTAGGTTTGGTCGGTGCGGGCAAAACGGAGCTGTCCCGGCTTCTTACAGGCGCGGATAAGCCCGATAAGGGGAAACTGGTCTTCAAAGGCCGTTCCATTCGTCTGAGAGAGCCTGCGGACGCGATAGTTCAGGGGATTGTGTCCATACCTGAGGAACGGCGCAAGCAAGGTGTATTTATCGAAGAGACGGTAGAACGAAACCTTAGTCTTCCGCTATTAGGCAAGTTGAGTGTACTTGGTTTTATCAGTCGTCGCAAAGAACGTACGAACGGTAGCGAAGTCGTTGCTTCCCTTGGCATTAAGACGCCATCTCTGCGTCAGAATGTTAAATATTTGAGTGGCGGGAATCAGCAAAAGGTTGCGATAGGTAAATGGTTGCATTCCGGGGCAGATGTGTTTGTTTTTGACGAGCCGACCAAGGGTGTGGATATCGGGGCGAAAAGTGATATTTTCCGTATCATTGGTGAATTGGCTGCTCAGGGAAAAGCGGTCATCTATTTAACCTGTGAATTTGCTGAGGGTATCGGCATTGGTGATCGAATTGCAGTGATGTATGACGGAAAAATAATAAAGGAATTTGCGCGGGGCGAAGTGGAGCAGGAACAGCTTCTGTTGTATGCCAGCGGCGGTGAAGAGGTGCATTCATGAAGGAAAAATGGTTAAACGTCTCATTTCGTTATGGGGCTGTAGTCGTAATTATGGGTGTGTTGGCGTTTTTTTCAGCCACATTGCCCTATTTCTGGACGTACGACAATTTGATGGACATTCTTGGCTCTATTGCGATTGTGACTTTTGTCGCAATTGGTGTGACATTGTCTCTCATCGTGGACGGTTTTGATCTTTCTGTCGGTGCTACGGTATCTCTGACCACCATTGTTTCAGCTTCGCTGATGGTCTGGTATGAGCAGCCCGTTGCGGTGGTCATTATTGTATCTCTGGTTGTCGGTGCAGTCGTGGGACTACTGAACTCATTACTGATCGTAAAGCTTCGTATTCCCGATTTGCTGGCAACCCTTGCGATGATGTATATTGTAAGCGGGATTCATAAAACGTACGCTCAAGGCTACACCATTTATAATCATATGCAGTTTCCTGATGGCAGCAAGGCGCCAGGGGAAATATCTCCTGCTTTTCTTATTTTGGGACAAGGCAAATGGTTGGGGATCCCGATTTCGGTTATATTGCTTCTACTGGCGGTAGCGGCGGTGCATATTTTCTTAACCTACACAAAGCATGGGCGTCAAATGTATGTGACCGGAGGGAATGAGGAAGCTGCTCGTTTGTCAGGCATACGGGTAAAAAAAGTTCGTACACTGGCCTACGTCGCTTCAGGCGTATTTGCAGCCATTGCCGGTATTTTGTATGCTTCGCGAGTAGGATCGGGTCAAATTGATGCAGGTTCTCCCTTGCTGATGGAGGCGGTGGCGGCAGTTTTTGTCGGCTTTTCGGTTTTTGGAGCGGGGAAACCGAATGTCATCGGTACATTTATCGGTGCGGTTTTGATCGGGGTATTGGTGAACGGTCTGACTATGATGAATGTGCAGTATTTTGCTCATGATATCGTCAAGGGAATTGTGCTGGTGCTCGCGCTGGCCGTCACTTTTTATGTGCTAAACCGTCGCCGTACTTGAAATTGTCTGTGGACTGTATTACTATAAACCTTGTTCCACGCAAGAAGGGTGCCATAAAACGCCAGTTTCGGCGATATTGTCTCTATATTGCGGAGGTTAGGTATATTCTATGTATATTTAACGGCGAAACGGAAACAGATGATAACATTATGGAAGGCATATGCCGCCCGGGTTATTTTATACAGGCGACTTCATATCGGTTCTACAACACCGATAACCTTAATGCTGGACTACACTTGAATTGGGAGGTGAATATTATGAATAAAACGGATTTGATCAATCAGGTTTCCGAAAGCACTGAATTGTCCAAAAAAGACGTAACTAAAGCCGTTGACGCTGTATTCGAAGCAATCTCCGGTGCGCTGCAAAACGGAGACAAGGTGCAACTGGTAGGTTTCGGGAACTTTGAGGTTCGTGAACGTTCTGCACGTAAAGGACGTAACCCGCAAACAGGAGAAGAAATCGAAATCCCTGCGAGCAAAATTCCGGCATTTAAACCGGGTAAAGCGCTCAAGGACGGAATTAAATAAGATTTCTTACATATTCCCATTGCGCTGGAAAGACCGTGAATTTGATTCACGGCCTTTTCTTTTTGTCCTGTTATTCCGTAGCAGATGACATGCGGGACGAAGAAGGGGAAGCGGTTCTGTCATCCCGTGAGACAAATGCGATCAGCACCAACGGTTCACCCGTCAGCTCGGCAAATTCATGCTCCAGCTGCTGAAGCCGCTCTACTTGGGCAGGGCTCAGATTAGCGGGACGATAGTTTTTCATCCAATTCGCTCCTTTCGTTAGGAGATGGGGCTGCATAGATAGTATGGCTCAGGACGTGGCAATTGTTGCAGTTAGCGCAGAAAGCATGTGGTTGACAAAACAAGCTTGAATCTCCATCATAAAAAGTATAGCTTCGGCTCTCAGGGGGGAAATGGATATGGAAGATAATGTGACGGGTAACAGTGATTACGTTGTGATTAAAGCAAAAAGCAACGGATGCCAGGTTTTTGGTCTGACAAGAGGCCAGGATACACGCCTGCATCATTCAGAAAAATTGGACAAGGGTGAGGTGTTGATCGTTCAATTTACAGATCATACCTCTGCTATTAAAATTCGCGGCAAGGCCGTTGTGATGACCAAACACGGAGTTGTGGATACGGAGGATTAAAATGCAGGCATAGCCTGCTTTTTTTTGTTGTACAATGAGAGTGAGGACCTTTACCGAATAACCCATAACAGGGTAGGGGTCAGGGGAGGCTCTGAATGAAACCTTGGATTGTGCTAAGCGGCTCAATTCTCATAACCACTGCTGCTGCTATACTGCTGCCATCCTTACAGGCGCTGGATTCTGGAACCGCTGCTGTTCGTGAGACACAGGCGACGGTATCGTCGCAGCAGCGGGTGCTGCTGACCGATGACAATCTGGTGGATACGCTGAATGAGCTTCCTTTGACGACACCGATTTCCAGCGTAAGCTGGGAACATACAGTCCTGACTCTGGATGTAAAGCTGTCCAAGGAAGAAACCGCCCCGCTTGAAATCTATCAAAATATGGCAGAGATTGCCACCTTTAGTTTTTATGGAACGACGAATGTAAGGCAATTACTGCTTCGGGTAGTGACGCAGGACGAATGGTCAGGAGAACGTCATCTGCTGCTGGCATCTGATATACGCCGGAACGAGTGGACGAGTGAAGCGCTGGATCAGTTGAGAAGCCGAGAAGGTGCGGACTTGCCGGAGGAACTGAAAGTCCGCTTCCGTATTACGGTAACTCCAATGTGGCAAAGCAGGTTTAACGGTGTATATACAGATTAGGTGTTTCTGTCATTGGACCTACACTACTTTAGTCGCGAATCATTTTAAATTGTGATATAATATAAGGCATTGCAATTATTTGAGTACACCAGAAAGTCATGGCTCGGAGGCTTAGGATGAAACCGTATCGCGTACCCCAATTAGCAAGGAAATATGTGGAATACGACATGATTCAACAACATACGGAAATGCCGGCTTTTCCTGACAGCCGTACCCGCCTGTTGTTTATGTTTTTGAACCGGAATGCGCAGGAGCTACATACAAGCGAGGATGAACTATACGCACTGGTCACCTCACTCGTGCAGATGGGGCTGGATACGCATGATATGATTGATACTTTATCCGGCATACGGAGTCCGGAGGAAATGCGTTCCAGACAGCTTAAAGTGTTGGCCGGAGACTATTTTAGCAGCCGTTTTTATCAGTTGCTCGCATTGGCAGGTCGCATTACAGCCATTTCGAAGCTGAGTGATGCGGTGTGTGAAGTGAATGCAGGTAAAATGAGCCTGTATTGGGAAATGAAGCATTTTCGTCTGAATGCGGCACAGTATTTAACTCATATGGTTCGTTTTAAAAAGGAGCTTTTTCTATCCTTTACTTCACTTGTGGCAGAACAGGATCGGGAAGTTTGGGAGCAGCTTCTCAACGAATTTGCCCTCTGTGATACGTTGGCAGAGGAATGGGACAAGCGTGCAGAACCGGACAAATCCCGTTTCGGATATATGTTCTGGCATGTTTACGGTAAAGGTGACCAGAACGAACGGGAGCTGCTCTCAGAGAATAGTCCAGACGTGGATGCATGGCGCAAGCTTGTTCTGAAGTACAAGGCCGAGGACGCTGTACTGGACAAGCTCCGAACGGCTGCTACACACATCCGGCAGATCCTGTCAGATGATCAAAATACGGGGATCGAGGAATTCGAACGCATGCTGGAGCCTTTCCTGAAGCTGCTGAATAGTCCACACCCGGTTGTGAGGGAAGGTTAGGTGAACGTTATGGGATCAAGCGACACCAAGCCGAAAGAGCAATTCGTTCACGGCGTGTTTGAAAGCATCGCAGGTAAATACGACTTGATGAACGATATACTGAGCTTTCGCAGACATAAGGCTTGGCGTAAATTTACGATGAAAAAAATGAATATGCACCATGGGGATACGGCAATCGACCTATGCTGTGGTACATGTGACTGGACGCTCGCGATGGCGCGTGCAAGTGAAAGTGGTCACATCGTAGGACTGGATTTTAGCCAGAACATGCTGAATGTAGGCGAACGCAAGATTGCATCGGAAGCCCGTGAAAAGCAAATCACGCTTGTTCAGGGTAACGCGATGGAACTCCCTTTTGAAGACAATTTTTTTGACTACGCAACGATTGGCTTTGGTCTGCGTAATGTGCCTGATCTGCGCCGCGTTTTAGAGGAAATGCAGCGTGTCGTCAAACCGGGCGGGCAGGTCGTATGTCTGGAATTGTCCAAGCCTACATGGCAGCCGTTCAAGGGGATTTACTATTCATACTTTAAACACATCTTGCCCATGCTCGGCAAATTGTTCGCCAAACGTTATGAGCAATACAAATGGCTCCCTGATTCGTTGGCGCTTTTTCCGGGAAGGGATGAGCTGGCTGGCATCTTCCGTGAAGTCGGACTAAAGGATGTACAGGCTCATTCTCTCACTGGAGGCATTGCGGCATTGCATATTGGAATCAAGGAGAGTCAGCATGTTTAAGAAAATTGCTATTTTTTTGGAAATGATTAAAATTGAACATACGTTATTTGCGCTCCCATTTGCATTTATGGGGGCTGTATTAGGGTCAGTTGTCGTGACAGGCACGCTTCCTTCATGGTCACAGATCGGATGGATCTTGCTGGCTATGGTCGGCGCACGTAGCGCTGCTTTTGGCTTCAATCGCATGATTGACCGTGTAATTGACGGGAAAAATCCGCGTACGGCAGGGCGTGCCATTCCGGCGGGGCTGCTCAAGTCGAGCGAAGTTGTGATTTTCATCATCGTCAGTTTGGTACTGTTGTTCTGGGCATCGTTCAAGTTAAGTCCGCTGGCGTTCAAGCTGTTCCCGCTGGCCTTTTTTATGCTTGTTTTTTACTCTTATACCAAGCGTTTTACTTGGCTTTGTCATATCGTACTCGGTCTGACAATCGGATTGGCGCCGTTGGGCGCGTGGGTTGCCGTGACGGGACAAATCGATTTAATCGCTATCGTATTATATCTCACGATTGCATTTTGGACGGCTGGCTTTGACATTATATATGCTTGTCAGGATATTGACTTTGATCAGAACGAGGGCGTTTATTCCATTCCTGCCCGCTTTGGTGTGTCGGGTGCCCTTAATATCGCTCGGGCGTTCCATGTCATTACGGCGATCGGATTTATTGTGCTGTTCTTTATTACAGATTTAAGCTGGTGGTATCTGGCGGGCATGATTATTTCGTACATTATCTTATTCTATGAGCACTATATCGTATCTCCGAAGGACCTGAGTCGTTTGCAGACGGCGTTCTTTACGATGAACGGTGTACTAAGTATGGTCGTATTTGCTTTTACACTGATTGATTTGGTGGTGCGTCAATACTTATGAATCATAATCAGGTGAGCAACCATCAAGGCAAACGAATCGTTATTGGCATTACAGGCGCGAGCGGAAGCATTTATGGAGTACGGCTGGTAGAAACACTGCTGGATTTGCAGTACACAGTTCACCTGATTGTTTCCAACGCCGGCTGGCGGGTACTGAAAGAGGAATTAGGCTGGAACGTAACTGACCGGGAGGGGGCTCTGAATGACAAATTCGGGGGCCGTCCCGGTTCTCTTGTATACCATCCGTTCACGGATATTGGCGCTTCGATTGCGAGTGGCTCTTACCTGGTGGACGCGATGGTTATCATGCCCTGCTCGATGGGAACATTGTCCGCAGTGGCGCATGGCTCGTCCGATAATCTCATGGCGCGTGCAGCAGACGTGATGTTGAAGGAAGGCCGTCCGCTAATTCTAGTGCCGCGTGAGACGCCGCTGCATGCCATCCATTTGGAAAATATGCTTAAGCTTGCAAGGCTCGGGGTCAAAATGATTCCTGCTATGCCGGCTTTTTACTTTCATCCGAAAACGCTGGATGATATCGTAATGTTCCTCGTAGGCAAAGTATTGGACAGCTTGCGTATCGAACATCAACTGTTTACGAGATGGGGGGATTCCGATGCCGACACCGGACACCAAGACAATCACAATCGGAAAAATTAAATATACCAATGCTTGGCCCATTTTTCATTATTTTAATCCTTCACAGCTCCTCCATCGGGCGGAGCTGGTTTCTAGAGTCCCGGCTGAATTGAACCGCAGTATGCTGAAAGGAAATCTGGATATCAGCGCGATGTCTTCCTTTGCCTATGCATCCGGTGCCGAGGATATGCTGCTGTTGCCAGATCTGTCTGTCAGCGCAGACGGTCCTGTGCAATCCATTTTGCTGTTCTCACGCCAGCCGCTGGATGAAATTAAAAACGGAACAATTGCGTTGACGAATACGTCTGCTACATCCGTGAATTTATTGAAAATTTTGATGCAGAAGGCGTGGGAAGGCCAACCTTCCTATTTCGACTGCGAGCCGGATTTGGATCTGATGCTGGAGCAGGCGGATGCGGGGCTGTTGATTGGAGATCACGCGATCAAGGCATCCTGGCGGCGTGATGGTCTGTACGTTACGGACCTCGGAGAAGAGTGGAAACGCTGGACGGGGTACAGTATGACCTTTGCCGTATGGGCAGTACGCCGTGTTTTTGCTACACAGAATCCTGATGCGGTGACTGAAGTAGCGAATGCATTTCGTACAAGCAAGCAGCGCAGTCTGTCTGATCTGACGTCTGTTATTTCTGAAGCCTGCAAGGAAATTGGGGGCCTGCGGGATTATTGGGAGCGCTACTTTACTAATCTGTGTTATGATTTTGGAGAGAAGGAACAAAAGGGCTTAGAGCTTTATTTTCAGTATGCACATGAACTGGGGCTGCTTGACCGACGAGTGAAGCCGCTTCTCTGGAGTGACAATACGCTGACACGGGTGAAAGAATGAAACGATTGGATTTGTTCGGTTTATTAAAGAAGGATATGAACTTCATAGAAGAAGAGCTATACCGCAGCATCGACAGCACGGAGCCGTTGATTAATGATACGTCGCTTCATTTGCTCAAGGCGGGAGGCAAGCGTTTGCGGCCGGTCTTTGTGCTGCTGGGAGGCAAGTTTGGGGAATACGATCTGGACAAGCTCAAACGCATAGCAGTACCGCTGGAACTGATTCATTCTGCTTCCCTCGTTCACGACGATGTGATTGACGATGCGGAGATGAGGCGCGGCCAGCCAACCGTGAAGTCCAAATGGGACAATCGGGTGGCCATGTACACCGGAGACTACATATATGCACGTGCGCTTTCGATAGCCGCAGGACTGCCGAATCCGGACATTCACCGGGTATTGTCCAAGGCGCTGGTGCAAATGTCCATCGGTGAAATGGAACAAATCCGCGATTTTTTTAATGTCGATCAGAGTGTACGTAATTATTTGCTTCGCATACGTCGTAAAACGGCATTGTTGATTGCGGTCAGCTGCCAATTGGGAGCTATGGCTGCGGGTGCGAGGGAAAGAGTAAATTCCCTTTTGTATACTTATGGCTACAATGTGGGGATGGCTTTTCAAATTCAGGATGATTTGCTTGATCTGTGTGGCACGGAAAAAAAGATTGGCAAACCGCCGGGCAGTGATATGAGACAGGGAAACATTACGCTTCCGGTCATTTATGCGCTTGGACAGCCTGAGCTGCGCGACGATCTATTGGCTGAAATCGGTCGTATTCAGGCCGGGGACGGGCAGGGAGATGCACGCAAAGCGGTAGATATAATTAAAAAAAGTGAAGGAATCGCTAAAGCGGAAATTCTCGCCGACCGATATATTAAAAAAGCGCTACACGCGCTGGACTTACTACCAGATGTCAAAACGAAAAAGACGCTGCGCGATATTGCTCATTTTGTGACCCGCCGCTCCTACTAAAGTTGTGTTTTGGGTTTGCTATGACAAAATACTTTAACCGTTTCCAAGCTTTCTGTTATAATACAGATTAGTACTGTATAAATACATTAGATTGGATTGGGAGTGAGCCGATGGATCGTACGTTTTTGATGGTTAAACCGGATGGAGTACAACGTGGACTAATTGGACGTATTATTAGTCGTTTGGAGGACAAAGGCTTCAAAATGACGGCTGGCAAACTTGTGCAGGTATCTAGAGAACAGGCGGAACGGCATTATGCGGAGCATGTGGGCAAGCCTTTTTTTGAAGAGCTTGTAGGCTTTATCACTTCTGGCCCTGTATTCGCCATGGTTTGGGAAGGGGATAACATCGTTACCCTGTCTCGCCTGTTGATTGGTAAAACACAAGTGACAGAGGCTCTTCCGGGCACGATCCGGGGAGACTTTGCTGCACATACACCGTTTAACCTCATTCACGGTTCAGATTCACCGGAGAGCGCGGAGCGCGAGATTGCGAATTTTTTCACGCCGGAGGAATCGGTTCGGTACGAAAAAAGTGTGGCGACCTGGGTGTAAGTATAATCTCGTATGAAGAAGGATGGTAGCATGACGGATATGGAACTGGGTCAGACGGACCCCGATTACACAGCGTTTATCCGCAAAATCAAGGACAGCACAGGTATTGATCTTGCACAATACAAGGAAGCACAGATGAAAAGGCGGTTAACTACGCTTCGCAACAAAAACGGGTTTCCCAGTTTTGTTTCTTTTTATGATGCCATGATGAAAGAAAAGCCCCTGTTCTATGAATTTCTGGATCGGATGACGATCAATGTTTCAGAGTTTTGGCGTAATCCCAATCGGTGGGAAGTGCTGCGGGATACGATTTTGCCACAGCTGCTTGCAGGTAAGCAGAAGCTCAAGCTGTGGAGTGCTGCCTGCTCGACTGGCGAGGAGCCGTACAGCTTGGCTATGGTACTGGACGGCAAGGGAATTTTGGGAAATTGCTCCATTACGGCCTCTGACATTGATGACGGCGCATTGGCTAAGGCCAAGGAAGGCAGATATTTGGAGCGTTCGCTCAAGGATGTGCCTGAACAGGTAGCTAGTAAGTATTTCAAGCCGGATGGTGCGATGTATCGAATTGATGATCGTTTGAAGCAGGCTGTGAAATTTCAAAAGCAAAATTTGCTGCTGGATCGGTTTGAGGACGGCTACGATCTCATTATCTGCCGTAATGTCATGATTTATTTTACGGAAGAGGCCAAACATAAGCTGTACCAGAAGTTTGCAGCCAGTCTTCGTCCCGGCGGCGTGCTGTTTGTCGGCAGTACAGAGCAAATTTTTTCTCCAAACCAATATGGTCTGGAATCGACGGAAACCTTTTTTTATCGTAAAAAAGCATAAGCCCGCACACACAGCCCATTGTTCGTAGCTCGTTGAGTTCTAACAATGGATACGTTGGCTATTGGCTTATCAGGAGCGCACGTCCTTTGGCTTTGACCAAAGGGCGTGTTTTTTTGTTTATCTGCACTCTCGTGGCTTTTCTTGTCAAAGAAAGGTGCGTATACTATAATGAAGCACAGTTAAAGATTTTAGCGATGCACAGTTTAACAGTTTAAAGGGGGAACGCGTCATGAGTTTACGTTACTTAACCGCGGGGGAAACGCATGGTCCCCAGCTTACTGCGATTGTAGAGGGCATGCCGAGCAATTTAAAATTGGATTTTGAAGAATTGAATTTTCAGCTACACCGTCGTCAGAAGGGGTATGGACGGGGTCGGCGTATGCAGATTGAAATGGATACGGCCAACATTGCCGGAGGCGTTCGTCACGGGTATACTACAGGTGCGCCGATTGCTCTGATTGTGGAAAACAACGATTGGAAGCATTGGCAGAACATTATGAATATTGAGCCTATTGAAGGCAGTGACGAGGAAAAGCGCCGGGTTCACCGTCCGCGTCCGGGTCATGCAGATTTGAACGGCGGAATGAAATACAATCTGAAGGATCTGCGCAACGTGCTGGAACGTTCCAGTGCCCGTGAGACGGCAATTCGTGTTGCCTGCGGCGGTTTGGCCCGTCAATTGCTGGCAGAGTTTGGAATCAAGGTGGCTGGTCAGGTTATCCGCATTGGAGAAATCGAGGCACCTCACCGCGAATTGCCGATTGACGAGCTGATTGCCGTGACAGAAGCTTCTTCAGTGAGAGTAACCGATCCGGAAACCGAAAAGAAAATGGAAGCCTACATTGACCTTATCAAGCAAGAAGGCGATTCGGTTGGTGGCGTAGTGGAATGTATCGTGGAAGGTGTTCCAATCGGTCTGGGCAGTCATGTACAGTATGATCGGAAGCTGGATGCACGCATTGCCCAAGGAGTTATGTCCATTAATGCGTTCAAAGGCGTGGAAATCGGTATCGGCTTTGAAGCTGGAGAGCTGCGCGGTTCGCAGGTGCATGATGAGATCCTGCATGATGAGGAACGTGGATATCACCGCCGTACCAATCGTTTGGGCGGTTTTGAGGGTGGCATGACCAACGGAATGCCTGTCGTGGTTCGTGGCGTGATGAAGCCGATCCCGACGCTGTACAAGCCGCTGCAAAGCGTCGATATTGATACGAAGGAAGCGTTCACCGCTCAGGTTGAGCGTTCGGATGCGTGTGCTGTACCAGCGGCAAGCGTAGTCATGGAGCATGTCGTAGCTTGGGAGATTGCGAAGGCTTTGCTTGAAAAATTCGGCGGGGATTCGATTGAAGAGATCCGTGCGAACATTGCATCCTACGAAGAACAACTGGGACGGTACTAAGATGAGTACGCTGACGGTACAACTTGGAGAACGTTCCTATCCCATTCATATCGAACGTGGACTGTTACATCGGGCAGGAGCGTTGTTGAGCGGACGAGGAATTGCGCAAAAAAGTCCATTGTTGATTGTCTCTGATGAAAATGTAGCAGCTTTTTATTTGGCAACACTGGAGAGCAACCTTCAGGCAGCAGGATACAAGACGGTTTCCATCGTCGTCAAGCCGGGCGAAAAGTCCAAATCGCTTGCTGTGTATGAGCAGGTGATTACAGCAGCTATCGAGGGCGGTTTGGACCGCAATTCAGCCGTTATTGCACTTGGTGGTGGTGTAGTGGGCGATCTGGCAGGATTTGTGGCGGCTTCTTTTATGAGAGGCGTCAAGTTCGTACAGATTCCAACTACAATCCTTGCGCATGACAGTAGCGTGGGCGGCAAGGTAGGCATCAATCATCCTTTGGCGAAGAATATGATAGGAGCCTTCCATCAGCCGGAATTGGTATTGTATGACGTGGATACGTTGTCTACATTACCTCCGCGAGAGGTATCCGCCGGGCTTGCTGAAATGATCAAGCATGGCTTGATCTGGGATGCTGATTTTGCCCACTGGTGCCGCGATTATGCGGCTGACTTGCTGGCTTTGGATGCGGCAGCTCTGGAGTACGGTCTGGAAAAGGGATGCTCCGTGAAAGCCGAAGTGGTGTCGCGCGATGAACGTGAAAACGATTTACGTGCTATTCTAAACCTTGGTCACACTATTGGTCATGCAATAGAGGCGATTGCGGGGTATGGTGAGTTTTTACACGGGGAAGCGATTTCTATTGGTATGGTCGGTTCTGCACTTCTGGGTGTGAAGCTGGGGGCAGATCCTTCATTGGTAACAGAAACAAGGGATATGCTGGCTTCGCTTCGTCTACCGACTTCTCTTCCCGCTCATCTCGAAACGGATCGTCTGCTGGAAGCTATGATGCATGACAAAAAGTTTAAGGAAGGCAGTATTACTTTTGTCGTCCCACGCAACATCGGGCGCGTGGAGGTAGTGAAGGATATTTCCGTCTCTTACATCCGACAAGTAATTGAACAGCTAAAAGAGGAGGCGTAACGATGTACAATCGTGGAATTCGTGGGGCGACGACCGTAGCGAACAATGATGAAAACGAAATTTTGGAAGCCACATGTCTTCTGTTGGAGGAAATTGTGTCCTACAATGAAGTGCAGCCGGAGGATATTAGCAACGTATGGATTACGGTGACCCACGATCTGAATGCTACTTTCCCGGCGAAGGCGATCCGCCAGCTAGACGGTTGGGATATGGTTCCGCTTATGTGTTCGTTGGAAATTCCCGTCGAGGGCAGCTTGCCAAAATGCATCCGTTTGATGGTACAGGTGAATACCGTTAAAACACAGCGGGAAATCAAACATGTTTATTTGAACGGAGCGCAGGCGCTAAGACCGGATTTGGCTTCCCAAGGGAAGTAATCGCCTGTTTTTAAAGTTGATGGTTGCCAAAGTAACATCGTATGAGATATAGTGTGTGTAGCAGAGTTGAGTAGAGTTAGCCAGAGTTGAGATGAGAAGAGTGCAGTTGAGCCAATTCCATATGAAGATTACAGAGACCAGCGGTAGCGGGTAAGCTTTTGTCCATGGAGAACCTTCCTAGACGGAGAGGCTTATTTGAAGTAACCCAGGTTATGCAAAGGGATGAGTGTATACTTTGTATATTTGCTGTAGTCATTTTGCATATGGTAGCATTCTTATAATTTCAATAACTGACAGCCTCTACCTTCCGGGTAGAGGCTTTTTTATGTTCTCTCCTTTGAGTTCTGCGCCAAATTGGAAAGGAAGTGATCTCATGTTAACGCCGCATGTGGAGCAAGTGATAACGATGGCGAATGAATTTAACCTGATTCCTGTGTACAAAAAAGTGCTGGCCGATATGGAGACGCCGATCCGGATTTTCCGTCGGTACGCTGAGCGGGACCGGGCCTTTCTGCTGGAGAGTGTAGAAGGAGGCGAGCAGTGGGCGCGACATTCATTCATCGGGACGGACCCGTTCCTGATGGTTTCCGGCAAAAAAGGCCGTTTAATCCTGGAGCAGCATGGTAAGCGACAAATATTAAACGACAAGCCGCTTGAAGCGCTCAAGGCGTTGCTTCGCAAGTACCGTAGCCCGAAGCTGAAAGAGATGCCTCCATTTACAGGCGGAGCCATCGGATTTTTTGGATATGATTTGCTGCAATACTATGAAAAACTGCCAGAACATGCAGTAGATGATTTGAATATGGATGATATTCGTTTTATGTTCTGTGATCAAGTTATCGTTTTTGACCACGTGAAACAGCAAATTTTGCTGGTCGGCAATGTTCATGTAGGCGAAGGCTACAGTGATGAGGACATCCGCGCTGCTTATGCCGAGGTGGAACGCAAGCTGGAAGCAACGGCGCAGTACCTGCGTAAGCAGACACCGCCAGAGACATTGGGAGCAGCCTCGATTCCTGATGATGTGGAACTGGGTGAGATTCAATCGAATGTGACGAAGGAGCAGTTTATTTCAAACGTGGAGCAGGCAAAGGAATATATCCGCTCAGGCGATATTTTTCAAGTCGTGCTATCCCAGCGCTTTCACATCGATACAGATGCCTCTCCTTTACAGGTATACCGCGTGCTGCGCACGATGAACCCGTCTCCTTATATGTATTATTTGAAAATGGATGACGAGATCATCGTGGGCACTTCGCCGGAGGCGCTCGTCAAAGTGGAAAACGGCCGGGTGGAAACCCGTCCTATTGCCGGAACGAGGCCGCGTGGCGTGACGGAAACAGAAGATATAGCGCTCGTTGAAGAGCTGCTGAAGGATGAAAAAGAACGTGCCGAGCATCTGATGCTGGTCGATTTGGGAAGAAATGATCTGGGACGTGTATCTCAGTTCGGTACGGTCAAATGCGATACGTTTATGGAAATTGAACGCTATTCCCACGTGATGCACATTGTATCCAATGTATCGGGTAAGCTGCGCGAGGATAAAGATTTCTTCGATGCGTTCCTGTCTTGCCTGCCAGCGGGCACGGTATCGGGGGCTCCGAAGCTGCGGGCGATGGAGATTATTGCCGAGCTGGAGCGGGAAGCGCGCGGTCCGTATGCAGGAGCCATCGGATATTTGGGCTTCTCGGGCAATATGGATACTTGCATTACGATTCGTACGATTGTGTTTAAAAAGAACCGGGCCTATGTTCAGGCGGGTGCAGGGATTGTGTGGGACTCGGTTCCGGAAAGCGAATATCAGGAGACGGTGAACAAGGCCAAGGCGATGCTGAAAGCGATCCGCACGGCTGAAGCGATGTTCCCGGCGACGGTACAGCCCTACAACAGCGTCATCAACCAGGATTATTTGTACACTCCGTAACATACAAAAATCTGATTTTGAGGAGGAGACGACGATGGAACGACATGACATGATGCAAGTGGGGTTAAGCCGGGTCATTGAGGGACAGCATCTTTCACGTACGGAGGCCCGCGGCGTGATGGAACAGATTATGAGTGGGAGTGCCACGCAGGCGCAAATTGGTGGGCTGCTGACGGCTCTGCGCATCAAGGGGGAGACGGTAGATGAAATCACCGGATTTGCCGAAGCTATGCGCAGCTATGCCAGTCCGGTGCAAATCGGAGAAGGTGATACCCATTTGCTGGACACATGTGGAACCGGAGGTTCGGGTATTCACAAGTTTAATATTTCCACGATATCCGCTATTATTGCGGCTTCGGTATCTGTACGCGTAGCGAAGCATGGCAATCGCTCTGCAAGCGGACGTGCTGGGAGCGCCGATGTGCTGGAGGCCCTAGGGGTCAATATCCATTTGACGAGTGATCAGGCGCGGTCATGTCTGGATCGTATCGGCATCTGCTTTTTATTTGCGCAGTTGTACCATCCGTCTATGAAGTATGCTGCCGCTCCACGCAGGGAGCTTGGAGTACGAACGGTGTTTAACATGCTCGGTCCCTTGACGAATCCGGCAGGTGCGGATCGCCAGTTGCTGGGCATTTATGACGCGGGAAAAACGGAAGTGATCGCTGAGGTGCTGAATCGACTCGGCTCCAAGCGGGCCATGGTCGTCAGCAGTCTGGACGGATTGGATGAAATCAGCATTTCGGCACCGACACGGGTATCTGAGCTGAAGGATGGTCAGGTTCATACGTTTGAACTTAACCCGTCGGATCTGGGTTTACAGACGTACCGTCTCGATGAAGTGCTGGGTGGGGACGCCCAGGTTAACGCCGACATTATAGGTCGGATTTTGAACGGGGAGCGGGGAGCTTATCGGGACGTCGTGTTAGCGAATGCCGGCGCGTGCATCTATGTATCGGGCGCAGCAGCTACCTTAACGGACGGAGTAGCACGGGCGGCTGAAGCTATTGACTCGGGGCTGGCCCTGTCCAAGCTGGATCAATTAATACAGGCAACGGGGGAATATCAATATGTATCTTGATCGAATTGTAGTGACGAAGCGACAAGAAGTGGAGCAGCTTAAGGAGTATTTTCAAATCAGTGAAGCCGAACGATTGGTTGCCGATTTACCCGCGACGAGAGGGTTCGAGGATGCTATAGCTCTGCGGCGCAACCGTCCGCTCGGACTGATTGCCGAAGTGAAGAAGGCTTCCCCCTCCAAAGGGTTGATCCGACCGGATTTTCATCCGGTGGACATTGCACGGGCATATGAGGAAGCAGGAGCCGATTGTATTTCTGTCTTGACGGATGTGACGTACTTTCAGGGGAGTCCTGAATATTTGCACCAAATTCGTGAACAGGTAAAGATTCCGCTGCTGCGCAAGGATTTTATCATTGATGAACGGCAAATTTATGAAGCTCGTCTGCTGGGAGCGGATGCGGTGCTGTTGATTGCGGCTATACTGGAGCCACGTGTTTTGGGGTCATTTTTACAGATTGCCAAGAACCTGGGGCTGGACGCATTGGTAGAGGTGCATGACAGTGAGGAGCTTAAAGCTGTGCTGGATCTGGGGACAGCTACCTTGATTGGCGTGAACAACCGAAATTTGCGGACATTTGAAACCCGCCTCCAGACGACAGAGGAGCTGATCTCACTGATTCCTAAAGGAGTTACGTTTATTAGCGAAAGCGGCATTGCCGGACCCGAAGATGTAAAGTATTTACATTCGGTAGGTGCACACGGCATCCTGGTAGGGGAGCATCTGATGCGCAAGGATGATGTAGGACAGGCTGTAGCCGATTTGATGGACGGGGTTAGAGCATGAATAAAACGGGCGTAAAAATTTGTGGACTTCAAAGCGTTGAAGTGCTAAAATCTATGGTAAACTTACCGGTCGATTATATAGGTTTTGTGTTTGCCGACAGCAAGCGCCGGATTGACGGCGCGCAGGCTGGAGAGCTGCTTCGCGTATTGGATGAATGGACCCCAGGCAGCAGACCGCGCAGCGTGGGCGTATTTGTGAACCCCGATGATGCACTGTTAAATGATGTCATGGAGAAAGCACCACTGGATGTCATTCAGTTGCACGGGCAGGAGAGTCCGCAGCGCTGCCGGGAGATCAGGGAGCGTTTTGGCTTACAGGTATTCAAGGCATGGTCTGTGGACAGTAAAGGGCAGACGGTGAAGGGTGAGACAGAATGCCCGACAGACGAATTGGATGCCTATGTCGGGACGATTGACGCTTTATTGCTGGATACATATGATCCCCTGTATGGTGGCGGTTCCGGCAAAACGTTTGCGTGGGATCGGATTCCTGCCTATCAGACCTGGACCCAACAACATGGAATTCCTTTGTTTGTAGCCGGCGGGCTGACTGCCGATAATGCGGAAAAGCTGGTTACCGAGTATCATCCCGAAGGGCTGGATGTGTCCAGCGGTGTAGAGACGGATGGAGTCAAGGACATTGCAAAAATCACAGCATTCGTAGAAAGGGTGAAGCAGACATGACACAATTACCTGATAACAACGGACGTTTTGGAACATTTGGCGGACGTTTTGTACCGGAAACGTTGATGAACGCGCTGATTGAATTGGAGAAATCCTACCGGAAGTATGCGGATGATCCTGATTTTAACGCTGAGCTGAACGGACTGCTAAAGGATTATTCGGGCCGGGAAACGCCTCTCTATTATGCAGAGCGTCTGAGTCAGCATTTGGGCAAGGCTAAAATTTACTTGAAACGTGAAGACCTGAACCATACCGGAGCCCACAAAATTAATAATGCGCTGGCGCAGGGACTGCTGGCGAAGCGTATGGGTAAGCAGAAGGTCATTGCAGAAACAGGCGCAGGTCAGCATGGTGTTGCAACGGCGACCGTCGCGGCATTGCTCGGACTGGAGTGTAAGGTGTTTATGGGAGAAGAGGATACCGTACGTCAGCAGCTAAATGTATTCCGTATGCAACTGTTGGGTGCAGAGGTCATTCCGGTTACATCGGGCACACGTACACTCAAGGATGCCGGGAATGAATCTCTGCGGTATTGGGTGAGCCATGTCCATGATACGTTCTATATTTTGGGCTCGGCGGTCGGACCACATCCGTATCCAATGATGGTGCGCAACTTCCAGCGTGTCATTGGCGACGAAACCCGCCGTCAAATTCTCGAAAAAGAAGGCAGACTTCCAGATGTCGTGGTAGCGGCGATTGGTGGTGGAAGTAATGCCATCGGTATGTTCTATCCATTTATCGAGGATCACGAGGTTGCTTTGCTTGGGGTCGAGGCGGCTGGAAAAGGCGTGGAAACGGAATTTCATGCAGCAACGATGAGCAAGGGAACGCAAGGTGTCTTCCAAGGCTCAATGAGCTATCTGCTTCAGGATGAATATGGACAGGTACAGCCTGCGCATTCCATCTCGGCGGGATTGGACTATCCGGGGGTTGGACCGGAGCATTCGTATTTGAAGGATACCGAGCGGGCCAAGTATGTTCCGATTACCGATCAGGAAGCGCTGGATGCTCTCCAATTGTTATGCCGCACGGAAGGTATTCTTCCGGCATTGGAGTCGGCACATGCAGTCGCGCAGGTCGTTAAACTGGCACCTACCTTGACGGCGGATGATATTATTGTTATCTGTTTATCGGGTCGCGGTGACAAAGATGTGGACTCCATTATTAAGCATTTGGGAGGAAATCCGTCATGAATTTAATTGATCAGGTGTTTGGACGCCTCAGAAATGAAGGTAAAACGGCATTAATTCCTTTCTTGACGGTAGGCGATCCGGATGTCGACACGACGGTAGAAATCATTCGGCAACTGGAGTCGGCCGGAGCCGATATATTGGAGCTGGGCGTGCCATATTCGGACCCGCTGGCTGACGGACCTGTCATTCAGCGTGCGTCTGAGCGTGCGTTGAAACGGCAAATCTCGATCCGCACGTGTATGGAGACGGCTTCTTTGGCCCGGGCGGCGGGATCAAGCCTGCCTTTTATTTTGTTCACGTATTATAATCCTGTGTTGCAGATGGGCATGGATGCTTTCTTTGCAGGCTTGCAAAAGCATGGCATCAGCGGCCTGATTATTCCCGATCTTCCACTTGAGGAAGCAGAAGAGCTGGGAGGACGGGCGGCAGAGGTTGGTGTACATCTGATTCCGTTGGTGGCTCCAACTTCTGAACAGCGGATTGAACGAATTGTTCGTCAAGCACGCGGATTTGTATACTGTGTATCCTCCCTTGGGGTGACCGGGGAAAGAGCTTCCTTTTTTGAGGGTATAGAGGGCTTCATCGCGCAGGTCAAGCGGCATACGGATATTCCGGTAGCGGTTGGGTTCGGTATCTCCACCCGGGAGCAGGTAATTCGTTTTTCGGACATTTGCGATGGAGTTGTCGTCGGAAGTGCCATTGTGCGTCAGGTGGAGGAAGCCATCCCGTTGCTGGACGATTCTGCGCGCAGAGAAGAAGGGCTTTTCCAAATTCGCAATTTTGTGGCACAATTAAAGCAGTAAACTGGCGTTAATATAGAAAGCAGCAAATTTAGTTTTGAATGGATTAGAGGAGGTAGGGGCATGCGACCTAAACCGCATATTGTACATTTGCCGGTATATCAGCCTGGTAAACCGATTGAAGATGTGAAGCGCGAGCTGGGACTTGATGAAGTGATTAAGCTCGCCTCGAATGAAAATCCGTACGGCAGTTCTCCCAAAGTATTACAAGCCATTCAGGAGGAATTTGCGAACATTAGTGTATATCCTGACGGCAGCGCGGTAGCTTTAACACAGGCGCTGGCTAAACATACGGGCTTGAAAGAGGATCAGTTTATTTATGGCTGTGGCTCTGACGAGATTATTGCGTTGATTACGCGTGCTTTTCTTCTTCCTGGGGAAGAAAGCATAATGGCCGATCAGACCTTCTCTGTGTACAAGAGCAATGTGGAGATTGAGGGAGCGGTTGCTGTTGAGGTGCCTTTGCGTGACGGGGTACATGATCTGGAAGCCATGTTGTTTCAGATTAACGACCGTACGAAAATGATCTGGATCTGTAATCCGAACAACCCGACAGGCACGATTGTACCTGAAGCAGAGCTGATCGCATTTTTGGATCGAGTACCAAAGCATGTTTTGGTCGTGCTGGATGAGGCGTATTTCGAGTTTGTGACAGACAGCACGTATCCAGACGGTATTCGTTTGTTACCGGCCTATGAAAATCTGCTTGTATTACGCACCTTCTCCAAAATCTATGGCCTAGCATCGCTTCGCATCGGATACGGAATGGGGACTGCGGCAACGATCCGTATGATTAATCAGGTTCGTGAGCCGTTCAATACTTCACGGGTAGCACAGGCTGCAGCGATTGCGGCGTTGGAAGATCAGGATTTTGTGCAGGAATGCCGTGACCGCAACGCAGAGGGCAGAGCCTATTTGCAAAATGAGTTGAAGCGCCTTGGACTGGAATCTTTTCCGGCACATGGAAACTTTATTATGCTGAATGTACGTCGCCCGTCGGGTGAGGTATTTCAGGAGTTGCTTCAAAAAGGCGTAATTATTCGCGCTGGTCATTACAAGTATCCGACATACATTAGGGTGTCGGTTGGATCACAGCCGCAAAATGAGTGGTTTATCCGTGCGCTGGAACAGGTCCTGGGGGCGGAAGCGGCGAAAGCGCGTCTATAATTTCCGCAGATGGGATTTGATAATTGATGAAGATTGCCATTTTCGGCGTGGGACTGATTGGTGGGTCCCTTGCGCTTTGTTTTAAAGGGAAGCCGGGCATTACCGTTGTCGGTCATGCTCATCTTCCCAAACTGATGGAGCCGATGTTGAGCCGTGGTGTCGTGGACACCGTGACTCTTTCGGTTGAAGAGGCGGCAGAGGACGCCGATTTTATTTTTTTATGCGTACCTGTCGGCTTACTGGAGCATTACTTGGAGTTGTTAAGCAGGCTGCCGCTTAAAGAGGGTTGCATTATTACTGATGTAGGCAGTACAAAATCGTCAATTGCCAAAAAAGCGTCAGAAATCTCTTTACGTAATGCTTATTTTATCGGTGGCCATCCGATGGCCGGCTCGGAGCGTTCCGGTGTGAAGGCTGCTTCCGCATTGTTGTTTGAGAATGCCTACTATGTACTTTCCCCGGCAGAGGGTGTGCCTGAGGAAGCATACAGTTCGCTGGAGCGTCTGTTGAAATACACAGGAGCCCAGGTTGTGCGTGTCCAGCCTGATATGCACGATGACATTGTCGGGGCGATCAGCCATCTTCCGCATATTATTGCAGCAGCGCTGGTGAATCAGGTGCGCAAGCACAATGACGAAAATCCGTTGTACCGTACGCTGGCTGCCGGCGGCTTCCGCGATATTACGCGAATTGCTTCCAGTGATCCGATTGTATGGCGGGACATTTTGCTGAGCAATCGTGATGTTTTGCTAGGTCTGCTGGAAGAGTGGAACGGGCAGATTGAGCGTTTTACCCATTTACTGAGAATACAAGACGGAGAGGGAATTGCTGACGAGTTTTTGATGGCGGGGCATTTCCGCAGTGAGCTGCCGGAACGCCGCAAAGGTGTCATCGTCTCAACGTTTGATCTGTATATTGATGTACCGGATACCCCGGGGATTATCGGCCGAATTGCAACAGAGCTGGGGGACAACAGCATTAACCTGAGCAATATGCAAATCATCGAAAGCCGGGAGGATGTTCCCGGTATTATGCGGCTTTCCTTCCGCCAAGAACGGGACTGGGAGCGCGCCAAGGCACTGCTGGATTCAATGAGTTATAAAGTGGTGGTATAGAAAAGGAAAGTGTGTGTGTTTGGTTAAGGGAGGTCGAGCCGCTTCGCGTTCCATTTGATCTTACGATCGCTGTTGCCTCCGGATTTTTCTGATTATATGTTCAAAGGGGAAAATCCGGAGGCAAAGGCGAACGCTACGCTTCTTCAGATTCAAATGGACCGCTGCGCTACGGACCGCCTTAAAATCACCGCACTTTCTGGGAGTGAAGTAGTAGTAAGAAATAAAACTAACAGCAGGCGGGCGGGGATTTCTTTCGCCCGTTTTTGTTTTGCCGAACGGCAGTAGGCTGATTTTATTAAGATGAATGAAGTAAAAGAAAGGTGGTCTGGTTGTTAACCGAAAAATTGGGCGGGCTTCTGGAGGAAATAAGTGAGCTGAGGCTTTTATTTTCCTGATCAACAAAAAAAGACCACCCGGGTAAAGCCCCGGGTGGTAGCTGCTCTTATGGAGTAGCTGAGTAGGATAGGAGTGGAGAGAAACCATACTGTACTTTTATTATATGTATACGTTTTCATTTTGTCAATGTTTTTTTAAAGCGTTTTCTTTTGGATAATTATTCTTACCAGCGTATTCAAAAGGGATGGACTCAAGGTTATGTCACTTTATCTTGAAAAAACTTAAAATAGGTCGGAAATGCCGTATATCGGAAACAGCTGCTAGCGTTACGTAGCCTATGATGGAAATCATGGGGATTTTGGACTTTTTTACTGACGACTATTTTGTGGTACAATGGGTAAGTCCATTTTGGATGTTGAGAAATGTTGGGGATAGCACCGTTATTGTTGGCACTACATAGGGTAAGAAAAAAATAAATGTTCCATGATGCTGTTTCATCCATTTGCGCAGAGTGCGCAACTTTTTTTGGCCTGTTCGGTATATATAGACAGAATCGAATGGGAGAACAGCACATGTATGGGCGAGGAGGGTCTCACTCGGATGATGACAGATTCCCAGATGATTCAGGAAATCAAACAAGGTAATGTTGAGGTATATTCAGAATTAATGAGGCGGCACCAACGTAAAATTTTAGCTTTTGTTTATCATATGCTGAAAAGTTCGAACCTGGAAATGATCGCTGAGGACTTATGCTCGGAGACGTTTTATAAAGCGTACCGGAGCCTGCACTCTTTTCGCGAGGTAGATGCATCGTTCTCCACATGGTTATATACGATTGCACGTAATACGGTGCTGAGCGAGCTTCGCAAGCATCGTAGCGGTCAGGTTCCATTGGAGGAGAGCGGTTATGTGCCGGTTGCTCCATTGGATGTGATTCCAGAGCAGGCCGTCCTTCGCGGCGAGAAGGTAGAGATGGTTCGTGAAGCGATCAACAGATTGCCAGAGAAGCAGCGGTCTGCGCTGATTTTGCGCGAATACGAGCAATTGGATTATCAGGAGATTGCTACGATTTTGGGGCAGACGGTCAGTGCGGTGAAATCGTTGCTTTTCCGGGCCAGAACCAGTGTGAAGACGCAGTTGGAGCCTTATTTTTTTGAGCCTCTCTATGAGGAAAACGAAGGGATGAGCAGCCAATGAAATCCAGGGACGCTGAGGATTTGTTCGCTACAGGCAAAAATGTATCGAAACAAGACTCGGAGCGCAGACGGGCCAAAAGCTCGTCTGCCGGATGGGAGCATGGTTCGGAAGAAAATGAGTGGAATTTGTCAAAAGAAAGTCGATCCTCTATTCGTGATATTTCCTTTGAGATAACAGATGAGCAGGCGGAATCTATGAATCGCAGGGTCATGGATCGAATTTATGAAGAGTCACCGTGGCTTGTTCCCGGCGAGCATCGGCGTGCGCGTGTGAACCCGGCAGCCCGTAAGTATATGTCCGTATGGATCGCCGGCTTTTTGGCGGTATTTTTGTGTAGCTTTTTGTTTTTGAACTGGAATGGAAGCTCCTCTCAAGAAAATCCTCCTCAGGCGGCACCTGTCATGGATACGGGTATTTTACCGACAGGCTTGCTGGAAACTACAAGTACATCTTCACAATATCAATACCACATTAAAAATGTGAATAGTGGCATTATGGACCCGCTGGTTGCAAGCATTGTTCCTACTTACCCGCAATATTGGATGTTGTTGTCTGTGTTGGCACTTGCGCTTGCCTTATTTTCTTTGGGCTGGATTCATCGTGCAAGACGGGTTAGAAATTAGCAGCACGGCTGGGCTCCAATACGGATTCATAACAATGCCTGAATAACTAAATAGCGGAGGAAACAACACGATGCTTATTGGCTTGATCAGACATGGATTAACGGATTGGAATGCGGTAGGTAAAATCCAGGGCCACAGTGATATTCCGTTGAATGAGGAAGGGCGCCGGCAGGCACGCTTGCTGGCAGAACGATTAAAGGATGAGTCCTATCATTGGGATGGTCTTATTACAAGCAGCCTTTCCAGAGCGAAGGAGACGGGGGAGATTATTGCTTCTGTTCTTCACCTTCCTATACTGGAGCCGGATGATCGGCTGAGAGAACGTGCTTATGGTCAAGTCGAGGGCATGACGCAGGTCGAGCGTGAGAAGAAGTGGGGGAGCGACTGGCATCTGCTGGATCTGGGACAGGAGAGCGATGAAGCTCTTCAACTTCGAGGGTTGGCTTTTATGGAGGCCATTTGGTCGGAAAATCGGGACAAGAACCTGCTGGTCGTTTCTCATGGCGGTTTTTTGGCTAATTTGTATAAGGCTTTGTATCAGGAAAAGTTTACGGAACGAATTGGTAATCTGTCACTGAGTGTTCTCCAGCGTAAGGATACGGATTGGACGCCGCTGTTGTATAATTGCACCAGACATTTACAGGAAAAAAGCGATTGTAACTCAAAAGGTTGACGAAAGACCACGAATTTCTACTCAGCGTAGAAGCCGTGGTCTTTTTATTTTTTAATTATAGCTTTGAAAAAAAGAGGTTTAGAGTCTGAACATTCCGTCAAAGCTGTGGGTACAACAGGTAAGAATCAATTCCGGATGACAGTCCAGTGACGAGGCGATGGAACGATGAATCTGGCGGATATGCTGACATTTGCGGATATTGTGCATTTGAACAGAATCGCGGTGTATTACGAATGTGACTGTAAGCCCAATTCCAAACATGAGCTGATCCAGGGCATTTTGACAAAGCTCGGCAGCAGCAGTTTTTTTGAGATGCAAGTCAGGGAGCTAAAGCTGTCAGAGGTAAGGTTTTTGAACACACTGCTATTCGATGACCGACCTTATTTCAGTATGGAGGAATTGATTGCGGTTGCCAAACAATCTGCCGAGGAGGATGGGGATTCCGGTGAGCGACCGCGGGACATCGTGGCCCGTTTACGCAACAGTGGCTGGTTATTCAACGGTTCGACGCACAATACGAGGTATTTGTATCAAATTCCGTTGGACATGAAAGAGCGTTTCCGTCGTGTCATGGTACAAGACTTGCAAAACGGAATGATCCGGGTAAGTGAGCCAACGTCGTACCGGGATGAAGGACATCTTTTGGCGGAGGATTTACGACTTTTCCTTCAGTACATGGAGCAGCATGAAGTTCCGCTTAACCCCGAGGGGGCTTGGTATCGTCGCAATCAGCAGCAATTAATGGAGCATTTGCACATTGCGGAGCCACTTCTGGGTAAAGGAGGCTGGCGTTTCGGATATGGTTCCTCCTTTAAGTTTTATCCCGACCGAATGGCACTGCTATATGATTATGCACGTCACTCCAGGTTTATTGAGGAGAAGGGGGATCGAGTTGTGCTGACGGCAAAGGGGGAGGCACGCAGGGAGTACATGATCGAGGATGAGATGATACAGCTATTCAGGTTTTGGTTAAGATTGTATAAAGGAGCCGTTCCCAATCTACTTTCTTTGGTCTACTGGATAGGAGAATGTGCCAGGCCCTGGACGTCCTCAGAGTCACTTTTTGTACATATCGGCCCCCTGATCAGACCGTTCTACTATGATACGCCCCGTTCGGTTTTTGATCAGAGAATTATACGAATGATGCTCCACTTGGGTATGCTTCGTCTGGGTGAGCATTCGACGGGGCCATCTGTACAGATGACCGCCTGGGGGCTGAAGCTGGCAGGGGAGTGCCGCATTGGGCGGAATGACCGGGGTATGCGGCTCCATTGACAAGCAGCATACATGTTGATAGAATTCACCCAAAATGAGAGGGTGAAGTTGATGCTGATTCACTATAACGGGAACATGCCACAGCTCCATTCATCTGTCTATGTGGCAGAAGGAGCAAAAGTTGTCGGAAAGGTAACGGTCGGCCAAGATTCCTCAGTTTGGTTCAATGCCGTACTGCGCGGGGATATGGCGCCTGTCATCATCGGTGAACGCTGCAATATCCAGGACGGTGTCGTGGGACATGTGAACACGGACCAGCCCCTGGTGCTGGCAGATGATATTTCGGTGGGACATGCTGCAATTATCCATGGCTGTACGGTAGGCAAAGGCACTTTAATCGGTATGGGGGCCATTGTACTCAACGGAGCTGAGCTTGGTGAATATGCTTTAATAGGAGCAGGGTCGGTCGTTACGGAAAATACCAAAATACCACCCTATACTCTTTCTCTCGGTACACCTGCCAAAGTGGTGCGAGAATTGACAGACGCAGATTTGCAGCGGATGTCACGGACGGCACTCAGCTATGTGGCGAAAGGAAAAGAATATAGGATCTCTTAAACTCATGTTGGAGGTGCATCCTATGGATAAAATGAAGGTTACTTATGAAGTAATGTTGGGCCTGTCTGCTGAAATGGTTTTGGACGAGGCATTACGTAAACACCGGAGTGAAAAGCTCTACAAGGATATTGATGAGGCGCTGGCCTCCGGAGATGAAGTAGCTTTTCGTCATCTTACGGATGAACTGAAAGCGATCAATTGAGCCGTTTCAGGAGATCTGATCTTGGGTAACAGACCCATTGGCAGTACAAGACTATAATCATCAAGCCTGACCGTAGCAGCGGCCAGGTTTTTTTGATACGCTTTTATATGATATAGTCTTTGTAGATGGAGCCTTTACGGGGCATCTATCGTATGAACGGAGGATGAGGACGTGTCGTTGTCTTATTTGTGGAGCCGGTCGTTCTTGACGAGCCGGCCCTTTTTGTGGCTGTTGTTCTGGTGTAACCTGGTTGGAACCGTGTATGGGTACATATGGTATGGAGGGCAATTGGAATACACGCTAAACTACCACCCGATATGGCAGATTGTATTTGTGCCTGATAGTCCGACGGCCAGCCTGTTTTTTACGATTTCTGTATTATTCCTGCTTTATCCTCCGCGCCTGAAGGGGTTGAAGGTCATTCGCCAGCTGATGGAGGCGTTAGCTGTGGTTACGAGTGTAAAATACGGCATCTGGGCTTCAGCTATTATTTTTTGGGGTGTCGCGCAGGGAGGGCATATGATATGGCAGGATTGGATGCTGGTAGCATCTCATACGGCAATGGCAGTCGAAGCCTTGCTGTTCGTTCGTTTTTTCACCTGCAAATGGGCGGCTCTGTGCGTAGCAGCTTTGTGGACACTGTTAAATGATACGGTCGATTATACATTTGGCATATATCCGTATCTTCCGAGGTTGCTAACGGATGATGTACCACAAGTGCGTACTTTTACCTATATGCTGACCCTTTTCAGTATCGCAGCTTCATGGCTTGCCATGTATGTGCGCAATCGAATGGCCTTTCCTATTGCCCAAGATGCGGCTGAGCGCTAAAGCCAAGTTCTAGTCCCTGTAACCTTGCCATACAGTAAGGTGAGGAGGGATGTCCCATGGTTTGTAGTCAGGCGTTTCGTGGTGTGCTGCGTGTTGTTTCGGGAGTTGTGTTATCTATGGTCTTGTCGCTTTCCGTATGTTTCCCTCCGGGCATTGTGGAAGCGCGGGATCAGCCCAAGTCCACGAGTAATGCAAAGGAAATAGAGGAACTGGATCGTACGGCTGCGATGTTGTACCGGGATGTAATGGATGGGAATATTGAAAAAGCACGCGCCGATGTAGCGGAGGTAAGCCGATGGTTCAGCACGGGTCAGGTACAGGCTGCGCTGTCTGTGGAGGCCATTCATGCTTTGTCCGGCAGTATCCTTGAGGTACAGCAAGCTACACAATCCGTGCAAGCATCGCCGGATGAATGGGTAAAGGCCGCTGCCAATTTGCGGCTTGCGGCAGATGCGATAGCGCATCCGCGCCAGCCATTATGGCAGCAGTATTATAAAATTTTAAAAGAAGATGTCAGCGGCTTAAATAGCCAGTTTGCTAAAGGCAATATGAAGGGTTTCGCCGCCGGAGCAGCAGTGCTGGAGGATCATTACGAGACGATCCGAACGGCGGCGTTGATCAGCGGCAAAACAACCGAGGTTGTTCGAACGGATTCATGGATTTCTTACGTTAAGGGATTGGGGAACCAGCAAAATGCGGATGCTTCAGCGATTAGAGGGGCACTGGAGCAGGGAAACCCGACATTCAATGCCTTGTTTGGACGTGAAAAAGATGCTACCGCACTGGCTCCATTCATTCCGCATGAAAGCGAGCGCCGGGCAGAACTAGCAATCGGTTTGACGATCCTGCTGACCCTGGCTTATGTGGGTTACCGTAAGTATCGATCCGGTTTCTCTAGTTAAGGCTGAAATGCTGCCACCGACTTCGCTGTCATGGATAAAATGAATATATGCCCTGACTACTTGCCCGGATTTCCGGGCTATTCCTCTTTGAAGCCCTCCCCGTGTACATCATGCACATCCTGAATGATGATGAACGCTCGTGGATCAACCGATTTCACAATTTGATGCAAACGTCGTATTTCCTGACGGGATACGACACAGTAAGCAACATGCTTGGTCTGCTTGGAAAATGCACCCATAGCCGGAATAATAGTAACACCGCGATCCATATCCTGTGTAATGATATCCGCAATATCCATCGTATGGTCACTGATAATCATAAAGGCTCTGGCGGAGTAGGCCCCTTCCTGTATAAAATCAATGATCTTCGATGCGATAAACACAGCGACCAGCGTATACAGGATTTTTTCCTTAGGTATGTACAGCAGCGATGCACCGATGATGACGATATCGATCACCAGCAAAATCCTTCCCATACTCCAGCCAAACTTCCGGTTCAAAATACGAGCGATAATATCCGACCCGCCGGTGGTACCGCCAAACCGGAATACGATACCTAGCCCGGCCCCGAGCGTAACCCCGGCATATAATGAAGAAAGTATAAAATCGTGCTCGGTCTGAAACGTGCCCATCCACCCGAGGTGAATCATTTTTTCAAACAACCACAGAAAAAAAGTGAGCGCCCCGATGCCAACCCCGGTATAAATAATTTGCTTGCTCCCAAGCATTTTCCATCCGATTAAAAATAGAGGAATGTTCAGGAGTAATGTGGAAAGGGATGGGGAAATCGAGAAAGCATAGTTCAGCAGCAGGGTGATACCTGTGATGCCGCCTTCCATCAGCTTGCTGGGTATAATGAAATAAAGCAGGCCGAATGCATAAATAGCAGTGCCGAGCACAATGGGTAAAATGATTTTAAGCTGTTCAATAGACCTAGATGTTTTCATATAATCCCTCACAATGGCAAATTGGGATGAACGATTTGATATTTGATTTTGGAGCAGATCGTAGATCCTTATGTTTAGTATACCTTTTTATGGTAGCTTTAAAAGACAGACCATTACAAGATGTGAGTAATTTCACATTAAAAAAATATTTGTTTTCAAATGTGCTTTAAGATAACATATGAATAAACCTGCACATTAGAGGGGATTGTGTTTCATGGAAAAATCGCTTGATGAAATTCAACGTGAGGTAGACCAATATATTTCCCAATTCAAAGAAGGATATTTCAGCCCGCTGGCAATGCTGGCCCGGATGTCCGAGGAAGTCGGGGAGCTGGCCAGAGAAGTCAATCATTCCTTTGGCGAGAAACCGAAAAAAACGGATGAGGCCGACAATTCGATTGAGCTGGAGCTGGGAGACATTTTGTTTATCACGGTCTGCTTTGCAAACTCGCTGGGTATTAATTTGACTGATGCTCATAATAAGGTCATGCATAAATTTAACACACGTGATGCGAATCGCTGGACCAAAAAGGACACCGATTAGGCGTTTTGTACATATGCTGTACCAAACCGGTTACCCGGAGGTGCGGTGTCATGAAGGCGGAGGAATACGTTCAGAAAGCTTATCAGTGTATTTTACAGAACGATTTTGAGCAGGCCGTGGAATGGTTCGAAAAAGCAATTTCCGCTCAGCCTGATCATGCGGAGCATTATTTCCGCTGTTCGGTCACCTATGCCCGCAGCGGGCGGATAGAGCAGGCGCTTGCTTATGCGGGCGATGCGGTTCGTCTGGCCCCGCAGCAGGATGAATATGTGCTGCATTTGCATACGTTGGAGGCCAGACAGCAGACGGAGAAAGCCAGAAAGATGCTGGATGTCGATAAAGCTACGCCACAGGTGCGCAGAGATGCAATCCTGCTGCTGGAACGGGCAATTGCCCTTGATCCGCTATGTGGTGACGCTTTTATGCTGCTTGCATTGGTTTATGCTGAAATGAATGAATATAAGCTGGCTGTGCAGGCTGCTCGTGAGGCGGCCGCTTTGTTTCCTCACAATGAACAGCTTGCCAATCTCATGAAGAAGTTATGCCAACAAATGAATGAACAGATCTAGCACGAATTGATGCGTAAGGAGTTGTAAGATATGCCAGAGCCAATAAAAGTGGTTGTCGTTGGAGCAGCCGGGCGTATGGGCCGTGAGGTTGTCAAATTGGTTCTCCAGGATGAAGAACTTCGGCTGGTAGCCGCAGTAAACAGAACGAACGCCGGCAGTGATGCCGGCCTTCTCGTCGGACTTCCAGAAGCAGGCGTTGCTATTGTGGAGGATGTAGAGCAGGCTTTGCTGGATAGTCGTCCGGATGTGATGGTCGATTTTACAGGTCCTCGTTTTGCGTACGCACATACAGCGCTTGCGATCAAACATGGCGTTCGTCCAGTTATTGGGACAACAGGATTTACACCGGAACAGATTGACGAACTGGACAAGCAGTGCCGGGAACAGCAAATTGGCGGTCTGATTGCGCCCAACTTTTCAATAGGAGTTATTTTGATGATGCGGTTTGCGGCTCAGGCTGCTAAATACTTCCCTCATCTGGAGATTATCGAATATCATGGCGACCAGAAATTGGACGCGCCATCGGGAACGGCAATTAAGACCGCAGAACTCATCGCTGAGCAGCGACAGGAGTTGCGTCAAGGGAACCCGGAGGAGGAAGAAGCGCTCGAAGGATCACGCGGCGGCTACTACCAAGGGTTCCGTATCCACAGTGTCCGTCTTCCCGGTGTATTCGCACAGCAGGAAGTTATTTTCGGAGGATTTGGACAATCCCTCAAAATTCGTCAGGACTCCTACGAACGGGCAGGCTACATGCCCGGCGTCAAAATCGGCATTCAAAAGGTAATGGAGCAACCCGGACTTGTATACGGTTTTGAGCATTACATTGATTAAGAAATAACGCGAATGAATTGACGAACGGAATTATAGAATGAGGCAGGGGGAATTTGGAATGTTCAAGATTGCATTTATAGCGCATGACCGCAAAAAAGATGAAATGGTTAACTTTATAACCGCGTATGAGCATGTTTTTACAGGACATCAATTGTATTCAACAGGTACAACGGGTCTGCGCATTATGGAGCAAACGAAGCTTCAAATTCACCGCTTTATGTCAGGGCCGCTCGGAGGTGACCAGCAGATCGGGGCCATGGTCGCGCAAAATGATATGGATCTGATTATCTTCCTGCGTGATCCGCTAATGGCACAGCCGCATGAGCCGGATATTAGTGCACTGCTGCGTCTGTGTGACGTGCAGGGTATTCCTTTGGCGACCAATGTTGCGACTGCTGAAATATTGGTCAAGGCTCTGGATCGGGGCGATTTTGCTTGGCGTGAGCTGGTACATAAATATAAACCAGGCATTGATCAGCAGGATGATATAAAATGACACTGGACATATTGATTTTTGGAGCTCATGCCGATGATGCTGAGATTGGTATGGGAGGCACGATTGCTAAGCATACAGCCGCTGGTTTAAAGGTGGGCGTATGTGATTTGACGCGTGCTGAAATGTCATCCAATGGCGATGTAGATACCCGTATGGCAGAAGCCGAAGATGCTTCAAAAGTGCTGGGCCTTGCTGCACGGACGAATTTGGGACTGCCTGATCGGGGTTTGTATGCTACACCGGAGAATGTAGCCGCAGTGACCGCGGAAATTCGGCGTCATGCGCCGAAAGTCGTATTTGCTCCCTACTGGGAGGATCGGCACCCTGATCATGTCATGTGCAGCAAGCTGGTGGAGGAAGCGGTGTTTAACGCCAAGCTACGTCGATTTATGCCGGAACAGCCTGCGGTGCTGGTGGAGCAGTTATATTTTTATTTCATTAACGATATCGGCAGAACGGATCTGATTGTGGACATTACGGAGCATGTTGAAGCCAAGGAGCAGGCATTACTAAGCTATGCTTCCCAATTTCAGGCTGCACCGGGTAAAGACACGGTATCCACGCCATTAAACCAGGGGTATGTTGAGCGTGTAAAAGCCCGGGATTCGCTGTTGGGTCAGCGTAAGCTGATTTTGTATGCAGAGGGCTTTGCGTCCAAAACGCCTTATCTGGTTAAGCTATTCACATAAGGGATTATAAAAATCCAGACACATAAACAATAAATAGAATCCGTTCGTGTAGCGGTTATATATGCGCACTGATTGGTGTGGCACCAACATTGAAAAGTCATCACCGGTGGTCGGAAGGAGGCAGCTTAACTTGAATGACAAATTGAAAATCGGAATTACCTGCTATCCGTCGTTGGGCGGTTCCGGCGTAGTGGCTACAGAGCTGGGCAAGCTGCTTGCCGAAAAAGGGCATGAGGTCCATTTTATTGCCAACAGCATTCCGTTCAGATTAGGCGGGGAATTCCAGAAAAATATTTTTTATCATGAGGTTGAGGTTAACGACTATTACGTGTTCAGATATCCGCCTTATGATCTGTCGCTGGCGACCAAAATGGCTCAGGTCGCACAAATGAAAAATTTGGATGTACTCCATGTTCACTATGCTGTACCGCATGCGGTATGTGCTTATTTGGCAAAGGAAATGGTGGGCGACCATCTCAAAGTGGTAACAACGCTTCACGGCACAGACATTACGGTGTTGGCGCAGGATGAATCGTTGAAGGATCTAATCCGGCTGGCAATCAACAAAAGTGACGCTGTAACAGCGGTTTCCAAGGATTTGATTCGCGAGACGATAGATGCGCTGGAGATTACACGCCCTATTGATTTGACCTACAATTTTGTGGATAAACGAGTGTATTATCCGCGGGATGCAGCTGCGTTACGGAGAGATTTTGCCCTGCCTAATGAAAAAATTATGATGCACATTTCAAACTTCCGTCCTGTCAAAAGAGTGGGAGACGTGCTAGATATATTTGAAAGAGTGCAACGCAAAATACCTGCAAAGCTGCTGCTGGTTGGAGAAGGACCCGACCTTCCAAAAATTCGCTGCAAAATCGAAAGCTTGGGCTTGCAGGATAAGGTTTTCTTTTTGGGCAAGCAGGATCAGATCGCTGAAGTGATTTCTATGGCGGATGTGCTGCTGCTTCCATCGGAAAAGGAAAGCTTTGGACTGGTTGCGCTGGAAGCGATGGCTTGTGGAGTACCAACAATTGGTTCCGAGGCAGGAGGAGTGCCTGAGCTGGTTGTTCACGGGAGTACAGGTTATCTTGCTGAAATCGGCAATACCGAGAGGATGGCGGAGTATGCGGTGCAGCTATTATCGGATGAAGCGATGACAGAGCGTTTTCGTGAAGCCTGTCTGGTGCGGGCTCGTACCGTATTCTGTGATAAGCTGATTACTCGTCAATATGAAGAAATATATTACCGTGTGTTGGGACGCGAGGTGCCGGATCTTAAACCGATCAGCGTTTAAGGAGGCGGACTCGTGTCCGTTTTTTTATGATAAGTCATTTGTATAATAAGTCTTTTTGAAAACTTTATAAGCAAAGGGGGAAACCCTGTGAAAATAAACACTTGGCAATATGCTGACCCAGAGATGGCTCTTCATGGCAAGGAAGTCATACATATACTAACCACAGCCGGCTACGAGGCTTACTGGGTCGGCGGTTGTGTACGGGATGAACTATTAGGCCGAGCTATTCATGATATGGATATGACCACATCGGCTGAACCTGAACAGGTCATAGCACTGTTCCCCCATGTCATTCCGACTGGGATTCAGCATGGGACGGTTACGGTGATGCAGGGAGGGCATCCGTTCGAGGTGACTACTTTTCGGACAGAAAGCGGTTATGCTGACCATCGCCGTCCGACAGAAGTCGCTTTCGTGAAGGATATCCGCGAAGACCTGATGCGGCGGGATTTCACGATGAACGCGATTGCCATGGATGAACATGGGGAAACGGTGGACCCGTTCGGAGGGGAAGTCGATTTGCGAGCCGCTATTGTTCGTTGTGTGGGACGAGCTGAGGAACGATTTGAGGAGGATGGGCTGCGAATGCTACGCTGCATTCGTTTTGCATCCGTATTCCGGTTCCGTATAGCCTATAACACATGGAAAGGCATGATCCGTCGTAAAGAGGGACTTCGTTACATTGCGATGGAACGTGTGCGTGTTGAGCTGGAAAAGATGCTGGCCGGGCCGGACCCTTTGCGTGGACTGGAAATGCTGGGTCGAAGCGGCTTGCTCTCGTGTACGAAGGTTCCGGTTCCCTGGGAACAATGCGAAGCTCGGGCGCTCAGTGGAATGGTACAACTGCTGGAAGAACTGCGGTGGGGGTTACTGTTGCTGTCTTGCAGACTTACCTCAGAGGCAGCGGATGAGTTGTTAAGAGCATGGACTTTCTCCAACGGTGTACGCTTACGGTTGGTGCATCTGTTGGAATGGGAGCGCGTGTTAACGGACAGTGCTATTTCGATAGCAGACAGTTCCACTTCGGTGGAAGGTGAAGGAATCAACGATGAGGCGTTACGCCGTAGCTGGATTCGACTGTTAATTAAATGGGGACGGGATATCTCGTCTGACTGGCTACAGCTTTATAAGTCATTGCCTGCTTCGTTTCGTGGATTACCCCCACGGGCAGAAAAGCATGTAGCGAGAATGGCTGAGCTGGCAGAGGCGTGGACTAAGGATGCCGCAGTTGTTCGTATCAAAGATTTAAATATTACTGGAAATGAACTGGTTCAGGCGATGAATCGACCGGGTGGTCCTTGGCTGGGTCAGACGATGGAACGACTTTTGCTGGCTGCCGCCTGCGGAGATATTCCAAATGAATTAGAAGCATTGCTTCAAGAAGCGAAACGGGTGATGAGTAGTGAATAATCATGAAAGACTATTAGGCATACTGGAGGAAGATTCATCCGATTACGTATCCGGGGAGGAAATCAGCCGTCGCCTCTCGGTTAGCCGTACGGCCATATGGAAGCAGATCAACAAGCTGCGTGAGCTGGGCTACAACATTGAAGCTTCCTCGCGTCGGGGTTATCGGATTGTTTCCCGACCCGATCGACTGGAAGTCTCTAAACTGGCATATATGCTAAATACCCAATCGTTCGGACAGCGTATCGTTGTGCTGGACTCGACGGTCTCTACCCAGCAGGATGCGATGCGTCTGGCAGAAGAGGGGGCACAGCAGGGGACGGTAGTTCTGGCGGAGGAACAGACGGCGGGCCGGGGACGTTTGGGCCGAAAGTGGTTTTCACCTCGGGGCAAAGGAATCTGGATGAGCATTGTGTTGCAACCAAGCCAGCCCTTGGCCTTCACTCCACAGTTAACGCTGCTTACAGGCGTAGCGGTATGCAGAGCCATTCGTCGGTTGACGGGTGTGGAAGCTGGCATCAAGTGGCCGAATGATCTGCTTGTTCATGATCGCAAAGTGTGCGGTATTCTGCTGGAATCTGCAACAGAGGATCAACGGGTCCGCTACTGTATTGCAGGTATCGGCATTGATGTTAATTTAAATACAGAGGATTACCCGGAAGAGCTGTCACGGTTGGGGACATCCCTGAAAATAGAGGCTGGTCGCGAAATCGATCGTACTGCACTGATTGCTGCCGTGCTGGAAGAGATGGAGCAGCTATGTGCGTTATATGCGGATCAGGGTTTTAAGCCTATAGCTATGCTGTGGGAGGCGCTATCCGTGACGATGAATCGCTTCGTGCGGGCACATACGGGACAAGGGAGTGTGGTGGAAGGTACAGCCGTCGGCTTGGACCCTTCCGGTGCGCTAGTGGTTGAAACGAAGCAAGGAGAGCGAATACAGGTCGTTTCCGGTGATATACAATTGCAGGTGTAGCCTTAGCTGAGCATAGCGACTACAATTGTTCTTTTTCTATGCAAAACTTCACGTGAAAAAGCTGATGTTTTTTGTTATACTGTGCAGGAGGTGGCATCGGACGGTCTGAGCTGCACTCCGGGGCATATGCTCCACCACTGCAAGCAAGTTTGACCATCATAACTTCATTTGAAGGTTACGTTGGATTCTGCTCTGAGCCGAACAGGACCGAGACAGAAGGGACGATCTCAAAATGAGTGTCTTTTTTGGCTGTTCGGACCTTTTGATGACGCAAATGTACAGGCGTTCATAAAAGGTTATTTTTTGTGCCAAAAAAAGATGGAAGGGAGCCATGTACCATGGCAGGAAAGCACGCACTGAACATTGTGAAAATGAAAAAAATGAAGCAGGAGGGCATTCCGCTCAGTATGCTGACCGCCTACGATTATCCATCGGCTAAAATAGCCGAGGAGGCGGAAATTGATATGATTCTCGTGGGTGACTCGCTGGGCAACGTCGTTCTCGGCTATGATTCGACCATTCCCGTAACACTGGATGATATCGTGTATCATTCTAGAGCGGTAGCTAGAGGCGCGGAGCATACGTTTATTGTAGCGGACATGCCGTTTATGACATATCACGGCAGCGTATCGGAAAGCCTTCAGGGCATCCGCCGTCTGATGCAGGAAGGACACGCGCATGCTGTCAAATTGGAGGGCGGTGCAGAGATTGCCGACGTCGTAAAAGCGACTGTTCAGGCAGGCGTACCCGTACTGGGTCATATCGGTCTTACACCGCAGTCGGTCAATCAGCTTGGCGGCTACCGCATTCAAGGCAAGGACGAAGCGGACGCACGGCGGCTGATGGCAGACGCCAAGGCGCTGGAGCAGGCGGGGGCCTTTGGCATCGTGCTGGAGCTGGTGACAGAGGAAGTGGCAGCGGCTATTTCCAAAGAACTGTCCATTCCGACCATCGGAATTGGCGCAGGACGCGGATGTGACGGTCAGGTGCTTGTTTATCACGACCTGATTCAATATGCATCGCCTTATTACAGCAAACGTTTTGTCAAAACCTATGCCGATGTCGGCGGCTTGATCCGTAGTAGCATTGAGCAGTATGTGAGCGATGTGAAGGGGCGAGCCTTCCCGGCTGAAGAGCATGTGTTCAGCGCCGACGACAGTGTTGTAGAGGCTCTCTACGGCCATAAGAAAGGTCAGGAAAAGGCGCAAGTGCAGGAACAAGAAGAACAAGAGGAACAAGAGGAACAAGAGGAACAAGCTAAGGAAAAGGTGGAATCCCGGTCATGATTATCGTAAGAGAAGTGGCTCAGCTGCGGCAGGCCATTGCTGAACGCCGACAGCTCGGCGCAGACGGAGCAAAAGCGGAACAAGGTTCCGCTGCTATACGGCCACATATAGTCGGCTTTGTGCCGACGATGGGGTATTTACATGAAGGCCATGCGAGCTTGATGCACAAGGCGCGTGAAATGGCAGATACGGTGGTACTTAGCATTTTTGTAAACCCGATTCAATTCGGACCTAACGAGGATCTCGATAGCTACCCTCGCGATGAAGCGCGTGATTTAGAGGTGGCGCGGCGTGAAGGCGTGGATATCGTATTTTTACCAACTGTAGCAGAAATGTATCCACAGCCAACCCGTACGAAAATAAGCGTAGCCGCTTTGACGGATCGGTTATGTGGCGCTTCCCGTCCGGGACATTTTGATGGTGTGACGACCGTAGTTGCCAAGCTTTTTAACATGATAGGTCCTGATCTGGCCTTCTTCGGCATGAAGGATGCGCAGCAGGTAGCGGTGCTCCAGCAGATGGTGAACGACCTCAATATGAACGTGACCATCGTGCCTTGTCCTATCGTCAGAGAGGCCGACGGTTTGGCCCTTAGCTCGCGTAATGTGTATTTGAGCGCGGAACAGCGGGAGCAGGCGTTGGTGCTGTCACAGTCACTGCGCAAGGTGCGTGAAGTGAGCGAAGATGATGTGCAGAATACGTTTACGATCCGTCAGTTATACCAAATGGTGGAGACTACGATTACCTCCTCACCATTGGCTGACATTGACTACATTGAAATCTTAACCTTTCCAAGTCTGGAGCCCCTTCTTCCCAAGCAGCGACTAAGTGATGTCGAAGAAGACATCATTGTAGCGCTGGCTGTAAAGTTTGGGAACACTCGACTGATTGATAATATGAGAATACAGAAGGCGGAGGTGCTTTCCCATGTTTAGAACGATGATGAAATCCAAAATTCACCGGGCAACGGTTACCGAAGCCAACCTTAACTATGTGGGCAGTATTACTATTGATGAGGATCTGATGGAGACTTCCGATCTGCTGGAGAATGAAAAGGTTCAAATTGTGAACAATAACAATGGAGCCCGGCTGGAAACTTACGTTATCCCCGGACCGCGTGGTAGCGGTGTGATTTGTCTCAACGGCGCAGCAGCGCGTTTGGTGCAGCCTGGTGATACGGTCATTATTATTTCCTACGCTTCCATGTCGAATGAAGAGGCCAAAACATACAAACCGACCGTTGTATTCGTCGATGAACATAATAAACCTGCCCAAAAGGCGAACAAGGAAGTACACGCCACGATCATGTAATGAATGGGAGTGCGGATGAAACCCGTCCTTTAAGCGAAAAATGTGAGTGTATTAATCCATCTTTCGTAAGGGCGGGATGCACATGTTCCAGCATGTATTCGCAGAAATGAACAGCATGTTAGATGATATCGTGAAGCATTACCCATCAGCCCAGGGCTCCCGCAGGCAGGAGTTGCTACAGCACTGGAGTTTGCTGCGGAGAATGAGTGACGGAATTATGGATGAATGGCTGGCCTTTGAGGAAAAAATGGTTCGCCTGCGTGCTGCAGGTTTTTCCGCAGAGTCTGGTATGTCTGACGCTGAGCTGCCTGAAAAGGAGCTGCCAGCTTTTACTCGGGGTCAAGGGTATTACCGACTGCTCATGTATCCTGAGGCCATCCGCCAATTTGAACAGGTGCTACATCATTTTCCGAACAGTTGGCAAAGCCAGATGTATATGGGGATGGCGTATTTCCAACTGGAGGACACAGCGGAGGCTGTACGCCATTTTCAGAAGGTGCTGCACCTGACAGACCAGCCCGGGCTGAAAGCGGTCATTTATAATGCGCTGGGCTGTCTTATGGCGAAGCAGGCTGATGTAGAGGAGGCGCAAAAATGTTTTGCTCTCGCGCATCAGTTCGATCCTGCTTTGCCCGAGCCGTTGCACAATATGGAAGCCTGTTTGTCCGGTGCCGGAATGCTTCGGTACGACAGCTCCATGATGACCTGGCTATAGTTGTCAGACACCGAGCGAGACGATGCATACCCACCTCCCCAGGCGGCGTGTGCATCGTCTTTTTTGGCTGTCTTAATTTCCAAACAGGCGATCTTCTGCTATGCTGTTATACAGAGTTATTATTTTTGTATGTGTCAAAGGAAAGGATTAAGCCCGAATGAAATTTGCGGTATTGGATTTTGAAACGACAGGCACCCAGTCCGCGGATGACATCATTCAAGTCGGACTTGCAATTATAGATCATGATAACAGCATTTCCCGTGTTTATGGTTCTTATGTGAACCCTGGCAGATCCATTCCGCCTTTTATTACCGGGTTGACCGGGATTACAGACGATGACGTCAAGGATGCTCCTGCGCTCGAAGAGATGATGATGGAGCTTGTGCCTATGCTGGACGATGTCGTGCTGGTCGGTCATAATGTGGCGTTTGATTTTAATTTTTTGCAAAACGCTTTGGATCGGTGCGGATACTTGCCGTTTACCGGCAGGATTTTGGATACGATGGATTTTCTGAAAATCATGTTTCCATCGCTATCTTCCTATCAGCTGGGTTTTGTTTCTTCTGAGTTTGGGCTGGCGCATGACCGACCTCATCAAGCAGACAGCGACGCGTTGGCTACGGCTGAGGTGTTTTTAAAATGTCTGGATGAGCTTCACGCGCTGCCTTTGATTACGATACAGCGGCTCAGTGATTTGTTCGCAGAGGAAGACAGTGACCTCGGATGGTTTTTGGACGGGGTGCGTGAAGACAAAGAGCATGATCCTATTCAGGATTTGGAGGGTCATCAGTTTTTTCGTCAGCTTGCACTGAAGGTGGAAGATTGGACGGAGCTAAATGCCCCTCGCAGAGAGGACGACCCCAATCCGCTGGCAGGTATTTCCTTTGAGGAATACATGGATGATGTGCGGGACAATTTACGTTCATCCTTGAGTCAATATGAGGAGCGCGAAGCGCAGACGCAAATGATTGAGGGTGTGAATCAGGCGCTGAGTGAAGACAAGCACCTGTTGATCGAGGCAGGTACGGGGACAGGCAAGTCCCTTGGTTATTTGCTCCCTTCGCTGTATCACAGTGTGAAAAATGGACAGCGAGTCATGGTAAGTACGCATACGATCAACCTGCAGGAGCAATTACGCGAGCGTGATATTCCGATGCTGACCAAGGTGATCCCGTTCCCGTTCCGGGCTGCCATTTTTAAGGGCCGGGGACATTATTTGTGTCTGCGTAAGTTTGAACATAAAATAAACAGAAGAGACTTCGCAACGCCGAAGGAAGATTTAATTACAGCCGCCCAGATGATCGTCTGGCTGACGTTGACGGAAACCGGCGATGATGAAGAACTGAATCTGAGTAATCGTGGCGGAGATTTTTGGGAAACGGTGGCCAGTGATTCCGAGTCCTGTCTTGGTCGTTCATGTCCGTGGTTCCGCAAATGCTTTTATCATCGTGCGCGCCATGAGGCGGGAATATCGGATGTGGTTATTACGAATCACTCCAAGCTGTTCACGGACGTAAAAGCAAGTCATCAGCTATTGCCGAGCTATGAGCATCTGGTGATTGATGAAGCCCATCACCTGGAGGAAGTTGCTGGTAAGCATCTGGGCATGCATATGAAATATTTCACACTCGTGCATACGCTGACCCGGTTGTTTAAGGACAGCAAGAACGGACAATTGCCTTCGCTGCGTCAGCAGTTGGCAAAGTCGGGGCATGAGAAGTCGACGGATTGGGCCTCTACCATCGACCAGTTGTATCCGCTCGTGCTGGAGGTCAAGGAGACTTGGGATTTGCTGAGCGACAAGCTGTTTGGCATGCTGCCGGAGCGAAGTGATGCGACACCGGGCGAAACAGGGCAGTTTTCTTCCCGTCTCAAGCCATCGGCCAAGCCTGCCAAGTGGGATCAGGCGGCTGCGCTGGAAAATCAGCTTTATGTAACGATGAGCGAAATTTTGCGCAAGGGCGACAAGCTGATGCTCGATGTGAAGGAAGAACATGACGATTATGCGGCTGACAGCCTCATTACGGATATTACGGGGCTGCTCAAGGATTTGGCAGGCATTAGGGAAAGCTTGCGCTTTTTCATGCGGCTGGATGATGAAACGACCGTATACTGGCTTGAAGCGAGCGGGCAATTCCGCAGTAAGTCGCTGCAATTTTATGCGGTGCCCGTCGATGTGAGCCGCCAGCTGAAAGAAATGTTTTTTGACAAAAAAAGAAGCATTATTCTGACATCTGCTACCTTATCGGTGGATAAGTCGTTTCAGTACATGACCGATCAGCTCGGCTTGCAGGAGGCCGCAGATCAAGGACGGCTGATGACTACGCAGCTCCCGTCACCCTTTAACTACAGGGATCAGGTGCTGCTAGTCATTCCAAGGGATTTCCCGAGCGTGAAGGGCAGTGTAGGAGATGAGCATTTTGTAGATATGCTCGTCAGCTCGCTAGGCGCGACTGCTCAAGCGACGCGGGGGAGAATGCTCGTTCTCTTTACCTCCTACCGTATGCTCCGGCAGGTGTATGAGCCGCTTAAGGAGGCGTTGTCTTCCAGCGATATCACCGTGCTGGGGCAGGGCGTGGACAGTGGAAGCCGCAGCAAGCTGACCCGACGTTTTCAGGAAGCCAAAGCTTCTGTGTTGCTGGGAACCAGCAGCTTCTGGGAAGGCGTCGATATTCCGGGCAAGGCGCTGACGTGTCTGGCCATCGTGCGCTTGCCGTTCCAACCGCCCAATCACCCGCTGCTAGAGGCTAAAAGTGAGCTGCTCCAGCAGCAGAAGAAAAATCCTTTTATGAAGCTGTCTGTTCCACAGGCTGTCATTCGCTTCAAACAGGGATTTGGACGTTTGGTACGTACGGCGAGCGACCACGGGGTCGTTATCGTTTACGATACGCGTGTAATCGAATCCTATTACGGGAAGCATTTTTTGTACTCATTACCGGGACCAAAAATGGAGCATATGCCGACGGAGCAAATGGTGCCCCGCATCGCCGAATGGCTCCAATCCGCCCCGGAGACAGAGGCATAACGGACGGACATCTAAACGTGTCCGTTACAATTAGGGGGAGCAAGTATGAAATCAGATAAAATTTCAGAGGCTGTCGTACGGAGGTTACCCGTATATTTACGTTATCTGAATGCACTGCACAAACGGGAGGTGTCTACGGTCTCTTCCCAGGAGCTGGGACAAAGACTGGATCTGAATCCGGCTCAAATTCGAAAGGATCTCGCGTATTTTGGAGATTTTGGCCGTAAGGGTATCGGCTATGATGTTACTTATCTTATCGAGAAAATACGCCATATCCTGAAAATCGACCAGCAAATTAACGTGGTATTGGTCGGAGCAGGTAATCTGGGGCAAGCCCTTTCGAATTATAATGCTTATTTAAAAGACAATATGAAAATTGTAGCGGTATTTGATGCTGTTCCAGATAAAGTTGGAACCAGGATCAATACGCTGGTCGTACAGCCGATGGATGAACTGGAAGCGACCGTGAAGGAACAAAACATTCGGATCGGGATTATTACCGTACCGGATTTTGAAGCACAGCACGTCGCTGACAGGCTCATTGAGAGTGGGATTGGAGCAATTTTGAACTTTGCACCCACTACTCTCAAGACACCGGCAAACATTCGGGTACATGCCACAGATTTTACAACGGATTTGTTAAGCCTTGCTTATTATTTGGAGGACGGAAAGGAAGATACGCAACATGACAGCGAATAAATGGATGATTAAAAACGGCTCCTTTGCCGTGAACAGACCGGAAGCCGGGGTAATCCACGGCTATATGATCGTGGAGGATAGCCGCATCACCTACATTGGTGAGACTTTGCCAGCGGGTGAGGAAGAGACGGACGCGATTGACGGTAACGGGCTGCTGTTTTTACCTGGCCTGATGAATACACATGGTCATGCTGCGATGTCTTTGCTACGTGGGTATGGGGACGATCTGGCTCTCCAAGTATGGCTACAGGAAAAAATGTGGCCGATGGAAGCCAAGTTTACGTCTACGGATGTGTACTGGGGTACGTCCTTGTCCGTGCTGGAAATGCTGAAAGGTGGTACAACAACCTTTTTGGATATGTACGATCATATGGATGAGGTGGCTCGTGTAGCTGAAGAGTCCGGCATCCGTGCCAGTCTGATGCGTGGAGCGATTGGACTATGTTCGGAGGAAGAGCAGCGGATCAAGCTGGCTGAGGCTGTGACCTTTGCGCGTAATTGGCATGGAAAAGCAGACGGTCGCATTACGACCATGATGTCTCCGCATGCGCCGTATACGTGCCCACCTGCGTTTATCGAAAAATTCGTACAGGCAGCGCATGATCTGGACTTGCCGTTGCATACGCATATGTCCGAAACGATTGCCGAAGTAGAGCAAAACGTACGCGATTATGGCTTGCGTCCGGTTGCACATCTGGATAAGCTGGGCTTTTTCTCCCGTCCATCGCTCGTTGCCCATGGCGTTCATTTGAATGACGAAGAAATAGCTTTGCTGGCTGAACGTGGTGTAGCGGTTTCGCATAATCCGGGCAGCAACTTGAAGCTCGCAAGTGGTGTGGCAAGAGTGCCTGACCTGCTGCGTGCAGGCGTTACTGTCTCTCTCGGAACAGATGGTCCCGCGAGTAACAATAACCTGGATATGTTTGAGGAAATGCGTCTGGCTGCACTCATTCACAAGGGAGTATCTGGCGACCCAACTGCAGTTCCTGCGGGTGAGGCGTTGCGTCTGGCAACGGAGTACGGAGCGAAGTCGATTGGCTTGAAAGAGGTAGGAGCGCTGGCAGCAGGCAACAAGGCAGACTTTATCGCGCTCGATCTGAATCAGGCGCATTTCCTGCCGCGTACGGATCTCATTTCCCATGCCGTATACTCTGCAAGCGCCAAAGACGTGGCTCATGTATGGGTAGACGGTCGTCAGGTTGTAAAAAACGGTGAGTGCCTGACTATGGATGAGGAACGTATCAAGCATGAGGCCCAAGCCGCCTTTGAAGGGCTGCTGTCGCGCTAGTTCAGGTGTCACATCCCCTTAGAGAGGAAGCACAGGTTTGAAAAATAAGAAAAAATGGATAGCGGTCGCCATTCTGGCCGTCATACTGGTCCTGGTCAGCATTTTCTGGTATTATTCCTACGTTACTCAAGACCAGGTGACCGAGAGAAATGCCGCTATCGTAAAGGCCAAGCAATCGGGTGGTCTGGTCAGCACGACGCAGACGTGGAAGTCGGTGTGGGATCAGGTATATTGGGTAGTTCAAGGGAAAAATGCTCAGAACGAAAATATTATGGTGTGGGTTCCTTTTCAAAAAGTGGAGGGCCAACCGAATGTACCTGTCACAGATAATAGTGGTGTTCATACCGAGCTACTGAAAAACGGAGTCGACGAGCAAAAAATGACAGCCATGATCCAGCAGCAGCTTCCGGGTATAGATATTGTAAGGCTTGAGCCGAGTGTGTTTAACGGTCAATATGTGTGGCAGCTGTTTTATGATGACGGCAGTCATCATTACTATACCTTTTATCGCTTCTCGGATGGGGGATCGGTGGGGGTGAAGTATACTTTGCCCAATTACTAGAGTGATGTGAGGACTGGCTGATGGTGGTTTGGGAGTGTTAGGGACGCTAGGAGCGCTGCGTAGTCCATTTGATCTTACGATCGCTGTTGCCGCCGGATTTTTTTCGATTAGATTCTTATGGGGAAAATCCAGCGCCAAAGGCGAACGCTTCGCTTCTTCAGATTCAAATGGCCCACTCCGCTGGCCCACTCCGCTGGCTGACCGCCAGGGAGTCACTCCAAACACCACTCTATTTATGGGAGGGGAGTTGGGGGTAGGGGCACGGACGCCGCTGTGCTTGTCTCCGTTTTGGGTTTTATACTAAACCAATTCTGTACGAATTGGAAAAATATATGTTAATTTAGAAGACATTGTCTTATAAAAAGAATGGCTAGTTAGAATGGTTGAAAGCTAAAAAAAAGACGTAAATGCGATTTATTCGTATTTGCGTCTTTTTTAGCTTTTTTTGTTGGGTAAGTGTTTATCATGGAATGACTGATTGTGTTTAACTTAAAAAATGTTATATAAGCCGAACTCGAAAAAGCATCACCTCCCCGGATTTCTCCCCATGTGTGCTCATTCAAGAAATCCGGGGGCAACAGCGATGGGGAGCACCATCCGCCTGCGCAGTGGCTCCGCATATATCTTTCAAGCTCAACTATCACTTTAATTTCCCTTAAACAGGTTAAATATGAAGTCTATTACAAAGATCATAATATTTTTTTCCTTATAATGGTTTAATTATAGGTGCAGACTAACGTAACCCATAATTTTGTGGCTATGTTATCATGACTACTTGTACAAAAAGGAGATTCATGGACATGGGAAAAGTGGATGGGAAAGTTGCATTAGTAACGGGTGGAGGTCAAGGGATTGGACGTGCTATTGCTTTACGCCTGAGCCAAGACGGATTCGCAGTGGCGGTTGTAGATTTAAATGAAGAAACGGCGCAAAGTGTTGCTGGTAAGATTACAAAGGCAGAAGGGCGCTCGCTTGCCCTTAAAGTCGATGTTTCCGACCGGGATCAGGTTTTTGCGGCTGTAAAGGAAGCATCTGAGAAGCTCGGTGGCTTTGATGTCATTGTAAATAATGCAGGGATTGCTCCCGCCAAGCTATTGGAGGATGTTACGCTGGCTGATTTTGACAAGCTGTTTCATATCAATGTGACCAGTGTACTTTGGGGCATTCAGGCGGCAGCCGCCAAGTTCAAGGAACTGGGCCATGGTGGTAAAATCATCAATGCCTCTTCTCAGGCAGGCCATGTTGGTAATGCCAATCTCGGTATTTACTCCGCGACCAAATTTGCGGTTCGTGCTCTGACACAAACCGCTGCTCAGGAATATGCCCAATATGGTATTACAGCAAACGCATACTGTCCCGGCATTGTACAAACGCCGATGTGGAGCGGTATCGATAAAGAAATCACGGCATCCAAAGGCGAAGCTACAGGGGATGCAACCAAGGAATTCGGCAGCAAAATTGCCCTTGGCCGTCTGTCTACACCAGAAGACGTATCCGCCTTCGTATCCTTCCTGGCAGGCCCCGATTCCGATTACATGACAGGACAATCCCCTCTGATCGACGGCGGCATGATGTTCCTTTAAAAGATTTAAAGGTTGTACTATGAGGTAAAAATCAATCCTCTATATACAGTGTAAGGTTAGCTTACAGTATGAGATCTAATTGCTATACGCAAATCTTTGTTTACGCCTAAAAAAACTAAATAACAAATCAAAAAAAGACGTAAATACGACAAATTTCGTATTTACGTCTTTTTTCACTGCCACTCTGCGAAGCTTGGCTGAAAGCCAGCTAAGCATCTTTACCTACCCAACTTCCCTCCTAAGGCAAATTCATCTTTATGGCTGTGCAGTAGCGGAGTGGAGGATTTGAATCTGAAGAAGCGATAGCGTTCGCCTGAAAGCTTTCTGAAAGAAAGCTCGCTTCGGAAGCATATGCTTGCCGCCGGATTTTCCCCATAAGAATCTGATCGAAAAAAATCCGGCGGCAACAGCGATCGTAAGATCAAATCATTCACGGAGCGTCTCCCATCACCATAACCAAAGATTTTGCCCATTCACAACTCACCCACACATTGCCTTCGATATTAGATATACGTTATGATATACTATATTTTATAAGTGATAGACAAAAATGATAGAAACAGACTTGCGGATCATTGTAAGATCATGCAGTCTGGTTGTTTGTTGACATTCGTCCCGTTTCTTCTGGGTTTCACATTTTGAGAGGAGGATGTTATTTGAAATTTCGTGCAGTTCCTATCGTTGTTGCGGCGGTTCTGGCAGCATCGCTGTTGTTTGGAGGATGGTTCATTTACCGTCAGGTTACAATGCAAAGTCCTCTGGAAAAACTGGTTTCCCAATATCCCGGCGTGACAAGCGCTCAAATAGATATTAAACCGGATCAGGTTGTTTTGAATCTGGATCTCAAACCGCAGGCAGATGTCGCCGGATTGGTCAATGTAGTTAAGCAAAAAGGACAGTCCATCATTGGCAGCCGTACAGTTAAGCTGGAAATTGCGGATCGTTCCAATCCAGCGTTGAACCAGTGGTGGTCTGAGGCCATGTTTCCGGTAGCGGAAGCGATGGAAAATAAAAAATACACCCAAATTTCATCTACCGTCGAGCAGATGAAAAAGAAAAAAGCCGGTATCGAGGCCGATACCGATATGGATTCAAACAACGTCTATATCCGACTCAGCGAAGGCAAAGCGACCAAGTTTATCGTTTTGCCACGTCAATCTCAGCAAATGGGGGTATGGCCTAATGCCTAGATGGATCAAGGAAGCACTAATCGGCATTGTGCCGGTGACCATTATATTTCTTGTTTTTATCGGGGTGAATATCATCCCCCTTCTGATTGCAGGCGTGATGCTTAGCGGCTTGTTAATGCTCATGCATGCACGTGGAGGCTTGGCTGTAGGGGCCGGGCAAGAACGTAAACGCAAAAAGAATGGCCCGGACAAGCTGACCTTTGAGGAAATCGGTGGGCAAGAAAGCGCCAAGCAGGAGCTGCGCGAAGCGCTGGATTTTTTGAATCGGCATGATGAAATTTCCAAGTTTGGCATTCGTCCATTAAAAGGTGTTTTGCTTACAGGCCCTCCGGGAACCGGGAAAACACTGATGGCGAAGGCAGCTGCGCACTATACCAATTCTATATTTGTTGCCGCTTCAGGTAGTGAGTTTGTTGAAATGTACGTAGGTGTTGGTGCAGGCCGTGTCCGTGAGCTGTTTCGGGAGGCCCGCACTCGTGCAGCCAAGGAAAAGAAGGAAAATGCTATTATTTTTATTGACGAGATCGACGTGATTGGCGGCAAGCGTGAGGGTGGACAGCAACGTGAATATGACCAAACCTTGAATCAGTTGCTGACTGAAATGGATGGCATCTATTCAGCAGATACTCCGCGCATTTTGATCATTGCGGCTACAAACCGTAAAGAAATGCTGGACAGCGCCTTAACGCGCCCGGGGCGTTTTGACCGTCATATTCAAGTGGATTTGCCTGATAAGAAGGGCCGTCTTCATATTCTTAAAATCCATGCCAAAAACAAACCGATTCAGGAAGATGCGAATCTGGACAAAATTGCTGAGGAATCCTACGGGTTTTCCGGTGCACAGCTGGAAAGTGTCATGAACGAAGCGGCAATCTATGCGATGAGACAGGAACAGGAAACGATTGCGCAAAAGCATCTGTCGATGGCGATTGACAAGGTGATGATGGGTGAGAAAACGGATCGTGAATCAACGCTGGAAGAGAAAAAACGTGTAGCGATTCATGAACTGGGACATGCTATTATGGCTGAAATCGTTCGTCCGGGCAGTGTCAGCCAGGTAGCGCTCAGCCCGCGTGGGAAAGCGCTCGGCTATGTGCGGCACAATCCACAGCAAGAGCATTATTTGTATACCAAGCAGTTCCTGGAGGAGCAGATCATGATCTCGCTCGCAGGGGCTACGGCGGAAGAAATGTACTATGGCGGTCGCAGTACAGGCTCTAGCAACGATTTTGAGCAGGCGTTGAACATTGTTCATACGATGATGACTTCCGGTTTGACTTCACTCGGCATTATTAACATGGAAATGGTAACGAAAGAAGAGCTCATGCGCGAAAATGGTGAGATTATGGACGACCTCCATAACCGTACTTTGGAGCTACTCGAAAAGCATCGCCCAGTGTTCGACAACTCTCTTGACATACTTATGAAGGAAGAAACCCTGTCCGGGGATCAATTTAGATGTCAATTTAGTGAAAATGCTCTATTACCAGCATAATTTTTTATGCTGGTTATTTTTTTTTACTTTTAGTCCGTGCTAAGATATTATTAGCTATTGGGACATAAACATGTATTTTTCGACAAAGAAGGATACAATATAAGAGAGTGACCAGGAAAGGGTGGAGTAAAGAACCATGCAATTTAAAAAAATCGGCGTCATCGGCGGCGGCACCATGGGACAGGGTATTTCTGAAATGCTCGCGTCCAAAGGAATTGATGTGCTGTTGGTAGAGCAGACACCAGAGAAACTAGACTACGCCTACAATATGATTGAAACGAGTCTGGACAAGCAACTGGAAAAATGGGCTATCACACAAGCGGAGAAAAAATTGATTTTATCCCGAATCCAGAAGGTTTCCCATTTGGCTGAGCTTGGAAGCTGTGACATGGTCATTGAAACCATTACAGAAAATCTGGACGAGAAGAAAGCTGTTTTCCAAGAACTGGACTATGTGTGTCCAAACAACATTATTCTTGCAAGTAATACATCCACGCTGAGCCTGACCGAGCTTGCCAGCTCGACCAAGTATCCTGAGCGTGTTATTGGTATGCACTTTATCTATCCAGTATCCCGCATTGATCTTGTGGAAATTATTCGTGGCTTGAAAACTTCGGACGAAACGTTTGAAAACACAAAAATGTTTGTTGAAGAAGTAGTGGAGAAAAAAGGGGTTATGATTTATGAATCCCCGGGCTTTGTAACAAGCCGTATCATTTGCCTGCTGATTAATGAAGCAGCTCACGTTCTTCAAGAGGGTGTAGCTTCCGCTGAAGATATCGACGATGCTATGCGAATCGGCTACAGCTTCCAAAACGGTCCTTTGGAAATGGCTGACCGCTTTGGTCTGGATTCCGTTTTGGCTGCTCTGGAGCGTATGTTCCGTGAATTCGGTGAATTGAAATATCGTCCGTCCATCGTCCTGAAGAAAATGGTGCGTGCAGGTAATCTGGGCGTGAAATCGGGCGAAGGCTTCTTTAAGTACGACAAGGATGGTGACCGGGTATGAAAATTCTCGTAATTAATGCAGGGAGTTCTTCCCTGAAATACCAGCTGTATGATATGACGGACGAGTCCGTTCTGGCAAAAGGATTGGTCGAGCGCATTGGTATGGATTCATCCATCCTGACGCATAAGCCAACCAACAAAGAAGAATACACTGAGGTTAGCGAAATTCTGGAGCATACTACAGCGATCCGTAAAGTGCTGAATGCACTCACAGATGCGGAACATGGTGTAATCTCCAGCACTAGCGAAATTCAGGCTGTGGGACACCGCGTTGTTCATGGAGGCGAAATCTTCAAGCAGTCAGCGGTTGTAACGCCTGAAGCGAAGAGTGAAATCCGCCGCTTGTTCGACCTTGCGCCATTGCATAACCCGGCTTCCATGATGGGTATTAAAGCGGCCGAATTGAATATGCCGGATGTACCGCAGGTTGTTGTATTTGATACCTCATTCCATCAAACGATGCCTGAAAAAGCTTATATGTACGCCATTCCAAGAGTGTTGTACAATAAGTATAAGGTTCGTCGCTACGGCGCACACGGTACTTCCCATGATTATGTAAGCAAGGAAGCTGCCAAATTCGTCGGTCGTCCTTTGGAAGAGTTGAAAATCATCACTTGTCATATCGGTAACGGTGGTAGTGTAACAGCGGTTCAAGGCGGTTTGTCCGTAGATACTTCCATGGGTATGACTCCACTGGAAGGACTTATGATGGGGACACGTAGTGGTGATTTGGACCCGGCAATCGTGCCTTATGTGATGAACAAACAAGAATTGACCGTCAATGAAGTCAACTCCATGCTGAACAAGCACAGTGGACTTTTGGCTATTTCCGGTATCAGCAGTGATATGCGTGAAATCACGGAAGGTATGGAAAAAGGCGAAGCTAATTCTACATTGGCATTTGAAATGTATGAATACCGTCTGCGCAAATACATTGGTTCATATGCCGCGGCAATGAATGGGGTAGACGTGATCGTATTCACGGCAGGTGTAGGCGAAAACTCCGTCGTTCTGCGTAAGAGAGTGTTGGAGCAACTGACATTCCTCGGTATCGAGCTGGATGAATCGTTGAACGCTATTCGTTCTGGCGAGCCTCGCCGGATTACAACAGCAAATTCGAAGGTTGATGTATTGATCGTTCCGACGAACGAAGAGCTGGTTATTGCCCGCGACACGTACCGTCTGGTTCAGTAGTTCGACCCGAAGTTTAAACTTTATACATACGGGCTATCACTTAAATAGGTTCCGTATGCACCAAACAGCGAGAGCAAACAGCCTGACCCAGGGGGAAGGGCTGTTTGATTTTCGGTTAAGAGGAGAGAGACGGTCATGACGACTAAAAGTACGATTGCCCTAGTGGGCCGCCATGTAGGGGAAACGGTTACAATCGGCGCTTGGGTAAATAATAAACGATCTAGTGGTAAAATCCAGTTCCTGCAACTGCGCGATGGTACCGGATATATTCAAGGGGTTATCGTGAAAAGCGAGGTGTCCGAGGACATTTGGAATGATGCCAAATCCTTGACACAAGAAAGCTCTTTGTATGTTACCGGAGTTGTGCGCGAAGAACCTCGTAGCCAATCCGGTTTTGAATTGACGGTAACGGGCATTGAAATCATTCATTTGACAGAAAACTACCCAATCACGCCTAAAGAACACGGTGTAGATTTCCTGATGGATCACCGTCACCTGTGGTTGCGTTCTGCTAAGCAACGCGCGGTTCTGATCGTACGGGCGGAAATTATCCGTGCGGTACAGGAATTTTTTAACGGCAATGGCTTCACAAAGGTGGATCCGCCGATTTTGACTCCTTCTTCCGCAGAAGGTACAACTGAGCTGTTCCATATCAAATATTTTGACGAGGATGCTTATCTGACACAAAGCGGACAGTTGTATATGGAAGCGGCTGCCATGGCGCTTGGCAAAGTATACTCGTTTGGTCCAACGTTCCGTGCGGAAAAGTCCAAAACACGTCGTCACCTGATTGAGTTCTGGATGATCGAGCCGGAGATGGCTTTTGTAGATCATGAGGAATCTTTGCGCGTACAGGAGCAATTTGTGAGTCATATCGTACAATCAGTGCTGAAAAATTGTTCAAAAGAGCTTGAAACGATCGGACGCGATGTTTCGAAGCTGGAGCAAATTCAGGGAGAATTCCCGCGCATTACGTATGATGAGGCGATTGCTTTCCTTCAAGGTGAAGGATTCGATATCCCGTGGGGCGAGGACTTTGGCGCTCCGCATGAAACGGCTATTGCTGAGAGATATAATAAGCCAGTGTTCATTACACATTGGCCGACTCACATTAAGGCATTTTATATGAAGCCTGATCCAACTCGTCCAGAGGTTGTACTGTGCGCCGATATGATCGCTCCTGAAGGCTATGGCGAAATTATCGGGGGTTCCCAACGGATTGATGATCCGGCCTTGATGGAAGAGCGTTTTAACGAGCATAACCTGGCGCGTGAAGCTTACCAATGGTATATGGATCTGCGCACCTACGGCACCGTTCCGCATTCCGGCTTTGGACTGGGACTGGAGCGTACGGTAGCATGGATTTGTGGACTCGATCATGTACGTGAAACGATTCCGTTCCCACGTATGCTGTATCGTCTGTATCCGTAACCAATGACCGGATCATTCGACAAGACATCAGCGGCAGAGTGGGCGGAGGGAGTAGCCTTTGCTATGGAAGCCGGAATGGTCCAGATTCCCTATGCCCTGCTCAAGCATTACCAGACGCTTCGGCTGACAGATGGCGAAATGCTTCTGCTTATGCAGTTGCTTGCTTTTAAACAAGCCGAACGCAATGAATTTCCAACCTGGGAACAATTGCAGGCCCGTCTCGGATGTACAGCGAACGAAATTGCACTCCATTTCAGCAAGCTGATGAAGGAAGGTTTTCTGCGGATTGATACTGTGGAGGACCGCAACTCGTCCGTTCAATTCGAACGCTACAATCTAACGGGGATGTACCGTAAGTTGGCGGAATGTATGATACCCGAGCGCACGGAGCAGTACGATGACGATGATATTTTGTTTGCTGGGAAACCGGATGTGCTAAATGGTATATCGGAATCTTCACCTTCAGAGGAACGGAATTTGTTTACGATTTTCGAGAAGGAATTCGGCCGACCGTTGTCACCGATGGAATACGAGACGATCACCAGTTGGGTGGATCAGGATCGTTATCCCGAGGAGCTGATTTTGCTCGCTTTGAAGGAAGCGGTGTTTGCAGGGAAGGTACATTTCCGGTATATTGACCGCATTTTGCTGGAGTGGAGCCGCAACCGTGTCCGTAATGCACAAGATGCAAAGGAATACGCTCAGCGTTTCCGTGGCGGCGGACGCAGCTAAAACGATAGACTGAGGTTTTCAGGCGTAAAATTTTAGCATACAGCAGCTTTAGCGAAAAAGGACACACCACTCCAACAGGAGGGTGTGTCCTTTTTTAAATATTTTTTAGAAATATGCAGGGGGAGGGAAATTCTCCGGCGTCTATAGTATTGGGAAGGGGGAGAGCATCATTGATATAGAGAGAATCATTGAACGAATACGGTCTGGCGACCGGCAGGCGTTCCGTGAGATGGTAGAGCTGTACAGCAAGCATGTGTATCATGTGGCCTATTCGGTACTGCATGATAGCAAAGAAGCGGAAGATGCCGCGCAGGAAGCGTTCGTTCAGGTGTATAAGTCTCTCCCCCAGTACCGGAACGAAGGTTTTAAAACGTGGTTGACCCGAATTGCGCTCCACAAGGCGCTGGATATCAAGCGCAAACAGGACAGGCGGCCCGCAGAGCTGATAGATGTGGCAGAAACCCTCGTTCAACTCCCTTCCCGGGATGAGGATGTGCTGGTCCGTCTGATCCGCGAGGAACAAAATGTGGAACTATCGCAAAAAATTGTCCAGCTGCCCCAGCAGCATCGGGATATTATCCAGGCCTATTATATGCAGGGCAAAACCTATGACCAAATTGCAGAAGAGATGCAGGTAGCCTTAAAAACGGTGGAGTCCAGACTCTACCGGGCACGGCAGTGGATTCGAAATCACTGGAAGGAGGAGGAATGGCAATGACTGACCAACATGATAAACCGTGGACTGAAGGGCATATGAATGACTGGCACGCCTATATTACAGGAGCTTGCACGACAGAGGAATCTGAACGGCTGGAAAAGCTTCTGCTGGAAGACGAACAGATGCTGGTTTTATATCTTGCCGCACTGGAGCAGTTAGAATCGACATTGGACGATTGTTCTGCCTGGATAGATACGGAGCGCTTCACAGATCAGGTAATGGCTGCTCTTCCCGATATGGAAGCAGAAGCAAGTCAAGCTATCCTCAATAAACGCCGCTGGTTTGAAAAACCTGTGTTTCACTATGTAATTGCAGCAAGCCTGACGCTAATTCTGCTGTCCAGTGGTGCTTTTGACAAAATGATGCCGCAAACCGGTGGTAAGCCCGTTCCTCCGAAAGAACGCGTCTCTTACAGTGAAGAGGTCATGCGGGCTACGACAAGCTGGCTGGACAAATTAAAGCCCTAAAATAAATTAAAGTGACAGATAAAAAGGTTTAATTCAAACCTTCAGATGAGGATTTAATCAAAATCCCAAGATTAGAGAGGAAGTGTATCGGTGCCTTATACGGAACGAAGCAAGCTTCTGGCATTTCTGTTGAACATCATTCCCGGTGTGGGACACTATTACTGGATCAGAAAAGCCAATGCGTTTGTATACACCATTTTGTTTTTCGGATGTCTGGCGGGAGGAATATTTTTTTCGGTGGTTTCAAGCGACGAAATGCCTTTATTGGCCAGTATGTTTGTTGCCGCTCTTTTTTGGGGGCTGAGTATGCTGCATATCATTATTAGCTTGTTGCGTTATGATCCTCGTGCAGTCGCTGCTCCATATCCCCCTCATGCGGGCCCGAATCCATATGGTTTTTACCCCCAAGGTGCGCCTTATGGAGATGAAGGCTTGGCGGGCGAGGCTCCGGAGGGAGCGCGGAACGCGGATACGGATATACCAGGAGCAGGAGCGGATTTTGATGCAGGTTATCATCATTATGCGCAGGGACACTACGGATTGGCAGGTTCGCCTACTTTTCAAAAAGGCTCGGACAATGAACGTTTTTTCACCATATTGCTGTCGTTCATCCCAGGATTGGGACACCTTCATTTGGGGCTGATGCAGCGTGGTTTGTCTTTCCTGATGTCCTTCTTTGGTTTTGGAACGATTCTCGTTTTTATTTCCAGCATCACAAACGAATCGGGATTTATGGCGTTTGCGTGCGTGTTGCCAATCATTTGGCTGTATTGTATGTTTGATGCGGTGCAGCATGTACATCGTAAACAAGCGGGAGAAATCCTTCAGGATCGGACTTTATTTGAAGAACTGGAGCATGGAAGAGTCGAGGGGCGGCGTAGCAAAATGCTGGCTACTATTCTATCGGTATTTCCCGGGGCGGGACATATGTACATCGGTCTGCAAAAACGTGGTCTTCAGCTGATGCTTCTGTTCTTAGGCGGCATTTACATGCTGGATGTACTGTATTTGTCCCTCTTTTTGTTCCTGATCCCGGTGGTCTGGTTTTACAGCTTTTTTGATGCATTGCAGCAAGTAAGCCGTTATGGACGGGAACCGTTGATTGACAAGCCTGTGATCGGGATGTTTGCACAATATCACCGCTGGGTAGGTTTGGGGTTGCTATTGCTGGGTGCCTATTACATCTTGATCAACGTACTTGTTCCTACTCTGGATCGTCTGTTTCCGAACGAAGAGATTTATAATTTGGTTGACATGTATCTACGGACGATTATCGTATCCTTATTGTTGATTGGCGGTGGTATTTGGATGATGATCGGTAATTCCAAATCTAAACGGGTAAAGGAGAAACAATAGGATGGATAATGAGTTTTCAAAGAGTGAGGCTCCCTTTAAGGGAGTCCATCATCCTCATAGCGATACAGGAGGCTCTACAGGTATATTTGGTACATCAACCAACAAAAGCAGCTCCTCCAAAACACCAAACGCCCCGGCAGGGGTTTGGAAGGTCGGAAGGCTGTCGATGGGACTTTTTCTGGTCTTGTTGGGAGGAGTAACGTTTGCCTCCAAGTTTTGGGGAGCGGGCATATTGGATCAGGCGTTGACGTGGTGGCCTGTCGTTTTTGTTTTGCTGGGACTCGAAATTTTAATGTATACGGCGTGGAAAGGGACACGTGAGCGCATCCGTTATGATTTGTTCAGTATGTTTATTACAGCAGTCCTGGTTTTTTGTTGTATCGGATTTGCTTTGGTCAGTTCACTGGGACTTACTTCGCAAGTCAGGGATATGATGAGCTCGGTTCAGGAAACAAGGGTCCTTCCTGATTGGCATGAAAAACTGCCTGTCGGAGTGACCAAGGTGATCGTGCAGGGTGAAAATCCCTATGCGGTCAAAATTGACGCAACCACCTCACCAGAGGTGCATGTGTTCGGAAGTTATGTCTATACAGGCAACGAGGATGAACTAAAAGGACAGGAGCTGTATCAGACAAAGCATATCGGAGATACGCTGTATGTGCTACTGAGCCAAATTCCGACACGTTTTATGCAACCCCAGCATCAGCTCGACGTTACGATTGCTGTACCCGAGGGGATTACGGTTACCGTGCGCGATAATCAGGGAAATATAATTGAAAAATAGAGAGACTCTTCGGCTCCGGCTTTACATCCTGCGTCATTCACGCGATACTAGAAGGAGAAGCTTCAATAGAAACCCAAAGTGCTTGTGAGCTGCTCATTTAGTGAGTGGGAACCTGTGGGTGGACATGGGTATGCTGAATCTGAATGTAAATGCGAATGTGACCAGGAAAGAGGGAGAAACCATGATAGCATTAAATCCTGATACGCTTACCGGGCGTGAAAATTATAAGCTGTTAAGCGGAAGCGTCATCCCAAGGCCGGTCGCCTTTGTGACGACACTGAGCAATGAAGGGGTGCTGAATGGTGCGCCGTTCAGTTATTTTTCCATCGTAGCTTCCGAGCCGCCGCTTCTGTCTGTGTCCGTGCAACGTGTCGATGGGGTGTCCAAGGATACAGCACGTAATGCGATGGAGCAAAAAGCCTTTGTCGTTCATATTACGGATGAGGACAATGTGGGCGCGGTGAATGTGACGGCTTCCCGTCTGTCGCCGGAGGAAAGTGAAATCACACTAGCCGGACTTACGCCGATAAAAAGTACAAAAATTGTGGTTCCTGGCGTGGTTGAAGCGAAAATACGCATGGAATGTGTCCTGGAGCAGGCGATACCGCTGGGGGGCACAGAGGGCGCACCTGCCTGCGATCTGCTGATCGGGCGCGTGGTGCAGTATCATTTGTCCGAGGAAGCGTATCAAAATACATACATAATCGCCAAGGAGCTGCGTCCGGTGAGTCGTTTGGCCGGCAATGATTATGCAAAGCTCGGAGAGCAATTTAAGCTGGAGCGTCCCCAATAGGGGACGTTGCTTTTTACAGCACAAAGGGTTACGATTATAAAAAAAATAGCACGGGAGCCTGCGGAAGCAAGCTGAGAGTACGACTATTCTGTCGTAGACCGTATGAACCTGTTGGATAATGCCAGCGCAGGGACCTTAGTGTAGGAACACTCTGCTTTTGCATAGTGTTTTTTTGCTATTTCATACACTTGAGCATGTACATGCAGAAAACCATATCTCTTGGCTGGAAAGAAACGCAGGCTCCTGTCATCAAAGGAGCAGGGTTCGCTTGATATTGAAATTCATTTTACTTTATACCAAAAATCAGATTCAGGATGAGCGGCAGAATTGGAAGCGGCAAGACGTTGTCAGGGGGCCACAACTATGACCCATACGGTGTACAAAGCATTGACCATTGCAGGCTCGGACAGCGGAGGGGGTGCAGGCATACAGGCTGATTTAAAAACCTTTCAGGAGCTGGGCGTGTACGGCATGTCTGCCCTGACGGGAGTTACTGCTCAAAATACACGCGGTGTACAAGCTGTTCATCCTGTCCCTGTTGCCATGGTGGAAGCTCAATTACAGTCCATAGGTACGGATTTACCACCTGATGCCGTTAAAACGGGTATGCTCGTGGGGGCTGAGGTCATTCGTCAGGTGGCCGCGCGAATTCGCCAGTTTCGGTGGCCTAATGTTGTCGTAGACCCGGTAATGATCGCCAAAGGCGGAGCTTCTCTACTTCATGACGAGGCAGTGGAAACGCTAAAATCGTATTTATTACCTTTGGCAAAGGTAGTCACCCCGAATGTTCCGGAAGTGGAGGCGTTGACTGGACTAGTTCTCTCTAGTCGCGAGAATGCGAAGGAAGCGGCTCGAATGCTGGCTGATTTAGGGAGCGGCTACGTGATCATCAAGGGAGGGCACAGCGCGGAAGCGGATCGGTCAGTGGATTTGTTGTTCGATGGGCGCAACTTTACCGAACTGGACGGCCCCCGAATTCATACTCCGCATACCCATGGAACGGGCTGCACCTTTTCGGCGGCGCTGGCGGCTGGATTGGCGGCAGGGCGAAGTGTACCCGTGGCGGCGCAGACGGCCAAGGCTTTTATACAGGCGGCGATTGAGCAGGGCTTGGGTATCGGCAGTGGGCATGGACCGACGAACCATTGGGCATGGAATGCACGCTGGACAGGAGAAGGGGCGTCTGTATGGAGCAGGGCAATGAGGGAGGAACAAAGCGATGCCAAGAGTTGATATAGGGCGTATGCGGGAACATCTGCGTCTTTATTTGGTCATGGGGAGTGTGAATTGCGGCCGTGATCCGCTGGTGGTTTTGGAGGAAGCGTTGCAGGGAGGTGTGACCCTTTTTCAATTGCGTGAAAAGGGTGCGGGCTGTCTGACGGGAAGTCGCTTGCACGAATTTGCCCAAGCCGCCCGGAGGCTGTGTCATCAGTATGACGTTCCATTTCTCATCAATGATGATGTCGAGCTTGCTTTGGCTGTGGATGCAGACGGCGTCCATCTTGGACAAGATGACGAGCCTGCAGCCCACGTGCGCTCCCGAATGAGCGATAAAATCATCGGCGTATCGGTACACAGTCTAACAGAAGCGGAGCAGGCGGTACGCGCTGGCGCTGATTATGCGGGCACAGGGCCAATGTTCCCGACTCGTTCCAAGCCGGATGCACATCCTGTGCAGGGACCGGAGCTGGTCCGCAGGCTACGTGCAGGTGGTGCAAGCCTTCCGCTGGTAGGCATTGGCGGCATTACAGCGGACAATGCAGCCAGCGTCCTACAGGCTGGCGCGGACGGCATAGCGGTCATTTCAGCCATTTCATGGGCAGAAGCCCCCCGTGAGGCTGTACAAAGCCTGAAGAGCATCCTTTCTCGCAGCGTGCTATAATGACGTGAAATGATCAGAGTTTATTAATAGCAGTGCAAAATAATATGCCGGTATTGTGATAGGATATGGTTGTTTGCGACGGCTACCATGCTGGCGTGCTTTTTAATAAGTTACAGCTACGGGCCGATACTTGTGAGCAATGGTTACTAAATAAATAACTAGAGACTCTATCCCGCTTATATAATCAGGTTGATTCCATAATGATACAAAGGCAGTCCGGGACTTTATATACACGTCCAAGGCTGCCTTTGCATTAAAAAAAGAGAACGCTCCCCCGCTTTCGCTTGGGCTACGTTCTCTGATTCAATTTGCACTTTCTAATTAAAACAGGCGCGCATGTAGCAAGTTGTTCTTCATTATTAAGGTCTCAGCAGCAGGGAGCGGTACGTCGTTTCAAATAAAAATTCAAACGCCTCCAGATGCTTTTTAGCCTCAAACACATCACGCCCCCACGCATAAATGCCGTGGTTGCGCAGCAAAATTCCCGACACCTGATCATTCAGCACACCTGGCACCATCTTGGCAATCGCAGCAATATCCGCGTAATTCGGCAGTACGGGAATGTCAATCGCAGCATTTTCCTCCCAAATGTTAAAAGCCTTAATGAGTTCAATGCCTTGTACAGGTACAGAGCCTCGTTCCCCGTAATATTCGGAAATGAGATTGTTGAAAACAGTATGCACATGGAAAACGGCTCCGCAGCCTGTCAGGCGGTAAATTTCGCAATGAATCAGCGTTTCAGCGCTCGGCTTGAGGTTCGTGGCTTCTGCCGCTTTTCCGAACTGGTCCACAAACAGAAAATCTTCCGGTGTCCGCTTGGTTTTATCCTTGCCGCTGGCAGTAACTGCAAAATAAAATTGTTCAGGATGGAAATCCCCGATCCGTATCGATAAATTGCCGCTCGTGCCGGGGAACCAGTTGCGAGATGCGAATAGCTCCTTGACATCAGCGAGTTCTTCCAGTGCACGGCGTTTTTCTTCCAACGTAATGTCTGCCAAGCTATAGCTCATTTACAGCACCCCTTGCTCCTGTTTTTGCTTTAAATCCTTAATAATGTCGTCAAATGTTTCAAAGGGCACATGGGGTACGCCCAGCTCCTGACACTTTAAAGTCAGGTGCGAACGGGAGTACACGAGGTCAGCAATTTTGGCTCCTTCAAAATCCGTCAGGCTGTCCCCGATCAAAATTCGTTCGTACTGTTCGGCAGGGTATTGGCGAATCACGGTTGTTTTGCACATACCGCAGTCGTTCGTACACGGTTCCTGACATGTATGCGGCCACGTAATCTCAATGTGATTCCCCGAGAAATTGGCTCCATTGCAGTAAACGTGATCCTGTGGAATGTCGAAAGGCTCCAGCAGAGGATCAATAAAGAAATCAATACCGCCGCTGGTGACAAAAAATTCAATATCCTGTTCACGTACATAGTCCAAAAAACGGGCAAAGCCCTCGCGTATACCAGCTTGCCCAAGTACATAAGAGATGATTTCATCTTTTTGCGTCGAGGACATCAGAGCGAACATCGCACCCACGCCTTCACGAATGGACGTTTGTCCGTTTACGATATTATGCATAATCGGCTCATAGCCCGCAGGCTGAAAATGCTTCATAATGGCGACAATATTGTCGCTGTTCGTAATCGTCCCGTCAAAATCGCAAAAAATGACAGGTTTCTTCGCTGTACTCATCGTTCGCCTCCCCACGTGTCGAGCGCGGATTGCAGCTCGGGGTGCGTGCGGGCGTATTCCGCCAGCGGCACAGCCTGACGCACAGCTTCAATCGCCTGCACAAAGGCGCGTCCGCCTGCTTCGGTGCCGAGCGGATGGCCGTGAATGCCGCCCCCGGCGTTCACGACAACATCTGTGCCAAAATCACGCACAATTAACGGCACCAGGCCGGGGTGAATCCCTGCAGATGGCACAGGCATGCTGGCCTTCAGCGGCAGCTCAGGGGTGATCAGCTCATCGCGGATCGCCATGTTTTCCTCCCGTGGCATCGTAACCGAGCCGTAAGGAGAAGGGAAGAGGACGAGATCGGCCCCTGCCAGTCGCATGAGCTGACCGAGCAGCACCGATGCCGAAATACCATAATGCGGCGAAGGATAAGAAGCACCCGCCAACGAAGGGTGGGCTGCAATCGGCACCGAGATAGCGGGATCGCTGCTTAGTTCATGCAGCACATCGTAGCCATAGGCCAGCACGTTGAACAGCAGGGCATTTGCGCCTGCGTCGATGGCCTTGAGGGCTTGCGCTTTGAGCTGTGAGGTTGGTCCAGTTAAATTAGCGGCGTACAGCAGCTTTTTACCGGTTTCATGCTCAGCCGCTTCGGCGGCTTTGATGCAGGCTTCGACGCGTTTTTCAATCGGCGTCAGCGCATTTTCAAACAAAATCTCGTCGTCCTTGATCAGATCGACGCCGCCCAGGGCTTGTCGGGTAAACTGCTCGCTCAGCTCGTCCAGATTAAGACCAATCACTGACTTGAAAATGCTCATTAGCAGTGGACGGTCATATACGCCGAGCTGCTCACGCAAGCCGCTGATGCCAAATTTCGGCCCCGGAAAAGCGGAACGGAATGCTTCCGAGAAGCTCAGCTTCGTCAGCTTGATACGGCCGTCCATCGAAATTTTGCCGAAGACCGTCACCAGCAGTGCGGGAATGTCCCGGCTGAAATTCACATCCGGGTAAGCAATGGTCAGGTCGGCATATCGTTCACCGGGCCCTCCATCGTGAACATCCACAGATTGAACCGAGCCGAGATGCTTTTGCATCGCGTCCCGCTTGGCTTGCGGCAGCTCAGTCCAGCTGCCCACAGTCATACCGATGGCAATGGATTGGGCCTTTTTGTTAAAATCGGCTTTGTCATCGTATACCCGGTAGGTCGCCAAGCAATAGCTCATTCAATTCCCTCCTTTAGTACAGCTCCCATTTCACGGGATCGTTCAGCACAACGTTGTACCGCCGCAATGACCGTTTCGTAGAAATCGCCTTTGTCCAGCCTTTCCAACGCGGCTACCGTCGAGCCGTTGGGCGACATGATTTTGTGGCGCAGGGCAGAAGGCTCCTCCCCGGTTTGTTGTACCATGCGTGCCGCTCCAAGTGCCGTTTGCACTGTCAGTTCGTGCGCTTGCTCAGGAGTCAAGCCACCACGGATTCCCCCGGCAATCATGGCTTCCATCAAGTAGTAGACATAGGCAGGGCCGCTTCCGGAAATTCCGGTCAATACATCCATTTTCTCTTCTTCTATAACCGTCACCGTACCCACAGATTCGAATATCGTAAGTACGTTTTTACGCTGTTCTTCACTAATCTCCTTGGAAAAGCTGATGCCTGTGGCTCCCAGTCCAATCGAACTGGATGTGTTCGGCATCGTCCGGGCGATGGGCTGCTTGCGGCCAAGCAACGTCTGCATCGTACGAATGGATAGTCCGGCGATCACCGAAATGATCAACTGCCCATCTGACAGGAGCGGACCGAGCTGTCCAAGGGCTTGTGCAGCATCCTTGGGCTTCATAGCAAGCACAATCACGGGAGAACGGCGCAGTAGCTCGATTTTGGCGGCATCCTCGGTTTGGAACAACACCCCATATTGCTGTTGAAGTTCCTCCAGGCGTGCCTGATTGCTGCGGTTGATGACCGTAATACCGCCACGTTTGACAACGGAACGGGCCATCATCCCGCGGATAATAGCCTCTGCCATCGAGCCTGCTCCGAAAAACGTAATTTGCTCTTGAATTAAAGCCTTTGTTTGTGATTCACACATGGTTTCATAACCTCCAAGGATACGGATTGATAAATGATATTATTCCCTGATTTGTCCAGTACCGTACACACGATATTTGGTTGAAGTCAGCGCAGGCAGTCCCATTGGACCGCGGGCATGTAATTTTTGCGTACTGATCCCGATCTCGGCACCAAATCCGAACTCAAAGCCATCCGTGAAGCGGGTGGAGGCATTGTGATACACGGCTGCTGCGTCCACTTCTTGCAGAAAACGTTCGGCATGGGCTTCATCTGCGGTCACAATACACTCCGAGTGCATCGTACCGTACCGGGCAATATGCTCCAGCACTTCGTCCAAATGGTCTACGACCTTGATGTTCATAATGTAATCATTATACTCGGTGCCATAATCCTCTTCCGTGGCTGGAACAGCCCAGGGAGCCAGTTCCCGTGTCCGTGCGCAGCCGCGTAGCTCGACCCCGGCCTCACGGAAGCTTTCTGCCAAACTCGTCAGATGTGCCTGTGCATAATCCGAGTGAACGAGCAGGGTTTCCATGGAGTTACATACGGACGGTCTTTGCACCTTGGCGTTCAGCGTAATCGCCTCAGCCATTTGTGTATCTGCCGTAGCGTCCAAATAGGTGTGGCACACACCAGCTCCGGTTTCAATGACAGGCACAGTAGAATTCTGAACAACATTTTGAATAAGCGAGCGCCCGCCGCGTGGAATGATCACATCCAGCAAGCCGTTCAGCGTGAGCATTTCATTGACAGAGGCGCGGTCTGAATCTTCAATGAGCTGAAGCGCATCGCGCGGTACAGCAGTTGTATCCAATGCCTGTTGAAGGACTTCAATGATTTTGCGGTTGGAAAATAGAGCAGCCGAGCCACCGCGCAGCACAACCGGATTTCCTGTTTTCAGACATAGGCCTGCAGCATCCACCGTCACATTCGGACGCGCTTCATAGATGATGCCGATGACACCCAGCGGCACGCGTATTTTTTCAATACGAAGGCCGTTTGGACGTTCGATATGCTCCAGCGTGTCACCAACCGGATCAGGCAACTCCACAATTTGGCGTAAGCCTTCGGCGATGGACCCGATTCGGTCCTCGGTCAGCTTGAGGCGGTCGAGCAGCGATTCCGACGTTCCTAGTTCCCGTCCACGCTCTAAGTCGTTTTTGTTCGCTGCAATCAGCTCTTCCGTATGATGTACCAGTGCTTCAGCCATGGCGAGCAGCGCTTCGTTTTTTTGTGCTGTCGTCAGTCGGTTCATGACCCCGGCGCTTTTTTTGGCCAGAGTCGCTTTGGCGCGTACTTCACTGAACTGGCTTTCATCTGTTGTGGCTGTGTTCGTCGTTAATTCACTCATGTTACGGCCTCCCCGCATTTATAATGTAATCCATTCATCCCTGTGAATCACCTCAAGCCGGTGAATGGGGCCGATCTTGCCCACAACCTCGCCGCTTGGTAATCCTTGTACGATTCGAAGCTGCCCATCGTCATAATTGACGATGCCGCGCCCCAATACCTTATTTTCCGGCCCCAGCACCTCAACGACATCTCCGGCATGAAAGCTGCCTTCCACGCGCCGTACGCCAACGGGAAGCAAGCTATGACCGCCATTCACCAGTGCTTCCTCGGCTCCCTGGTCTACATGCACCGTACCGAGCGGCGTCGACATGAAGCCAAGCCATTGTTTTTTCATCGGGAGGGAAGAGAGGTGGGTGTCAAAATAAGTCCCCGGCCCGTGTCCCTCCACGGCGGCATCCAGATCGCCGTCTGCGTTGACGCGTCCCACAAACACAGGTACACCGCCGCGTGTGGCGACTTTGGCAGCTTCGATCTTGGATCGCATACCGCCAGTCCCTACGGCTGACCCGGAACCTCCAGCCAATGCATAAATTTCCTCGGTAATCTCGTCGATGCGTTCAAAACGTACGGCGTTCGGATGCTTGCGCGGATCTGCCGTATATACGCCATCGGTATCTGTGATAATGATCAAATGCTGTGCCTTGACCAGATTGGCGACCAGCGCAGACAGCATATCGTTATCACCGAATTTCAATTCGTCAATCGATACAGTATCATTTTCGTTAAAGACCGGAATGACTTGCTGGCGCAGCAGTTCTTCCACAGTCATTCCAGCATTGTTCATCCGTTTTCGGCTCAAAAAGTCACTGCGTGTCAGCAGGATTTGTGCGCTCACCAGATCATAATCTCTAAAAGCCTGCTGATAGGCTTGCATAAGCAACGCCTGACCTACGGCTGCCGCCGCTTGTTTCTCATGCAGCAGTTTGGGGCGAAACGGGTACCCGATCTCCCGAAACCCGGCGGCGACTGCCCCTGATGTAACCAGCAGCACTTCATGGCCCTTCGAACGAAGTCCGGCGATTTCGCGGGCAAAATAAGCAATGGCTTCCCGATTCAAGCCCCCCTCGACTCCGGTTAAGGAGCTGCTTCCGATTTTAATGACGATTCGTGTTGACAAGACGTCCACTTCCTTAATTTGTACTCTTTTTAATATACAAAAAAACTTTCATCCTTTGTATGCAAAGGACGAAAGTTTGTGCTTCCGCGGTACCACCTTCATTGATGATTCATGATCATCCCACTTGAAACCTGTTAACGGCAGGAACCGCCTGACTGCGCAGGACGCTCGGGGATAGGAGTTGGGAGAGGGTCCAGGTAAATTCTTGCAGCCTATCGGAATTTACTCTCTGAACAGGACGGGTCTCTCTTAATAGTCCCTTCAACACGCTAAATGATATTGGTAACAGAATACCATGAAAAGGCCGGGTTTGGCAAAGAAGTTGTAGCTGGAAAATACGGCTTAACCAAACAGGCTCAGCTTGCCAATTCGTTCAACCGCCTCGGTCAGTCGAGCTTCCGAGCTTAGCAACCCCGCCCGCACATATCCTTCGCCGCCGTTACCGAAGCCGATCCCTGGAGCAACAGCCACCTTGGCTTCCCGCAGCAGCAGATCGGCAAAGGAAGCTGAGGTATAACCCTGCGGCACGGGCAACCAGCTAAAAAAGGAACCGCTCGGACGCGTCGCCTTCCAGCCTATTTGCCCAAGTGCATCATAAAAAGCGTTGCGGCGCGATTCATAGCGTGCAACCAGCTCGCCCACGCAGTCCTGCGAGGATGTCAGAGCGGTTGCTGCCGCTGCCTGAATGCCGCCAAACAGGCTTACATAAATATGATCCTGTAGCAGATTAATCATCGAGATAATTTCGGCATTGCCGAGCGCGAAACCGACGCGCCAGCCCGCCATATTGTACGTTTTGGACAGGGTATAAAACTCAATCCCTACGTCCTTGGCCCCCTCGGCCTGAAGGAAGCTTACCGGACGTTCGCCGTCAAAACCTATAGCGCCATAGGCAAAATCACTGGCCACCACAATGCCATTACGCTTCGCAAATTCAACCGTTTCCTCATAGAAGGAAAGAGGCGCGGTGGCCGAGGTCGGATTATTCGGATAGTTGAGGAACATCAGCTTGGCTCGGCGGCGGTCTTCCTCGGAAATAGCCTCATAATCGGGCAGAAAACGGTTCTCTTCCTTTAATGGGAGAAAGGACATTTCCGCTTTAGCCAGGGCTACGCCAGACCAGTAATCCGGATAGCCGGGATCAGGCACGAGACACACATCGCCAGGATTAAGTAAAATTTGCGGTAGCTGCACCAAGCCTGTTTTTCCGCCAAACAGGATGGCGACCTCAGTTTCCGGGTCAAGTGTCACACCGTAATCCTCCTGATAGCGCTGGGCCACGGCTTCCTTGAGAAAGCCGTAACCGCGAAAAGGTGAATATTTATGATACAGCGGGTTATCCGCTGATTCTTGCAGAGCTTTTACAATATGAGGTGGGGTAGGGGTATCCGGGTTCCCTTGCCCGAGATTAATGACATCATGCCCTGCCGCAATTTCACAATTTACATTTTGTACGAGTGTGGCAAAAAATTGAGTGGGTAACTGCTTCATCACATCAGCGGAGGGAATGGAAAAATTACTCATCATTTCACACGACCTTTTGGAATAGTTTGAGGATTAATTTATCACGATTTAACCAAGTTGTATAGAGGGGATTGGTCTTATGCGGTTGCGTGGTAGAGCCTGAACGGGCTATGATGGGAGAAAATGCCGGACAAGCAATCACCGGAAGCTCCGGTTCACAAGGAGGATGAACGATTTTGACATATCATGAAGCTCAGCCGTTCAGTATTGCACTTATACAAGCTCATATTGAGCTGGGGAACCCCCCGGAAAACCGCAGTCATATTCGTACGTTAATGGAACAAGCGGTGACAGCCGAATTAAAGCCGGACCTGATTGTACTGCCGGAAATGTGGAATACGGGGTATGCGCTGGACCGCATTCATGAGTTGGCGGATCAGGAAGGAGCGGAAACCCGCGAATGGATATCGGCATTCGCTTCTACTCATCAGGTGAACGTGGTAGCCGGATCTATCGCGGAGAAGAAAAGCGACGGACATGTGTACAATACGATGATCGTTTTTGACCGATCCGGTGCTGAGGTTGCTTCGTATTCCAAGATTCATTTGTTCCGGCTTATGGATGAAGAAAAATATTTGCAGCCTGGCGAGGAAAAGGTTTTATTCACGCTGGATGGAGGGATTCAGGCGGGTGCATCAATCTGCTACGACATCCGTTTTCCCGAACTAGCACGCAGTCTGGCCCTATCTGGCGCAAATCTGCTTATCGTACCTGCGGAATGGCCACATCCCCGTCTTCATCACTGGCGCACGTTGCTGACTGCACGGGCCATTGAAAATCAAATGTACGTCATCGCCTGTAACCGGGTAGGACGCAGTGGAGATACGGATTTCTTCGGGCATTCTCTCATTATTGATCCGTGGGGAGAAATCATTGCCGAGGGCGGAGAGCAGGAAGACATCATCACAGGAACAATTGAGTCAGCCTTGGTGCAGGACGTGCGTGGGCGCATACCGGTGTTCGAGGATCGTCGTACATCTCTGTATGACCGTTAAAAAAATATTACCGTTCCTGTTTCAGATACAGCCCATAGGTGTATTATAATAGTATCCCGACACCAGGAGGTTGATAACGATGGATAACCAAAGTAGATCCGAACTGGCGAATAGGGATGGCCTGTCACGGCCGAGAGGCTTAAATAGACAGGTTGTCGGCAATAATCACGAAATGGGCTATGATCAGGATAAAAGTCCACCAGACTCACGGCGACCCTGATCACGACAAGGCGAGGACAGGCACTTTGGGATCACACAGCACATTGGAACTGAGGTAGGACATTCTTGGGAAACCAGGGCATGAGACCTTAAGGAAAGAAGTGATGCGGGATGGATAAAGTGGAGTTTCCGAGCAAGTGTAAGGTAATCAGGCGAGGCTGACATGGAATTCAAGGGAACATGAAATAAGGTTCGTTGAAACCAGGTGGAGCAGCATAGCAACATTGTAATCGAACCTAATGGAACTGAACATTAAATGTGTAATGTATAGGGGTGTAGCCCCGGGACCGTCTTCTTCTCTGGCTTTGGCTGGGGAGGAAGACGGTCTTTTTACGTGAGAACTACTTTTGGGAAAGCTGTTTGACCGTTTCGCGGAAAGTTTCAATAAAAGCCTCGGCGGCTTTGGATAAATAACGCCCATTCCGATACGCAATAGCCAGCGTGCGGCTTGGTGTCGGTTCAGCCAGTGGCAGCAATGCTGGAACAAACTCGCTGCTGGCAGCCCGGGCGATAAAACGAGGCACGAGTGTCACCCCCATCCCTGTCGCTACGAGCGATTGGAGGGTTTCCATATTGGTGCTTTCAAACACCACATTCGGCTCAAAGCCCGCTTGATGGCACAAGTCCATCGTCAGCTTTCGGAAGCCTTGCCCTTTTTTCAGGACGACAAACGGTTCGTCTTTCAGTTCTTCCAGATGCACTGGCTGTGGTTGGTCACCGTTTTTGCGCAGAACCAGCGGGTGACCCGGGGGAACAGCGAGATCAATCCATTCTTCACCGATAGGCACATAGGAGAGTGTCGGCTCTACTAACGGGAGAGAAAGCAGGCTGAGATCGGTATCGCCGCTGGCTGTTTTTTTCTCCAGATTCATGGATGAATCCTCAACCAAAACAATTTCAATGTCCGGATGAGCTTTTTTAAATACAGGCAACACATGTGGAAGCAAATGGGAACCCGTGATAGGCATACTGCCGACGACGACCTTCCCTTTGCGCAACTGAGAAATATCGTCCATTTCCTGTCGGAGTTGCTCGACGGCGTCGACGATCTTTTTTGCTTTTTCCACAAAGCTTGCTCCTGCATGCGTTAATTCCACCGCGCTTGTATTGCGTTGAAATAACAGCACCCCAAGCTCTTTTTCCAGTTTGGACAATTGCTGGCTCAGGGAAGGCTGGGCAATGTGCAGCTTTTCCGCTGCGCGTGAGAAGTTTTTTTCCGCTGCAATTTGCAGGGTGTATTGAAGCTGTCTGAATTCCATCGAGTTTCGGGCTCCTTTTATCATCGTTATCTTATAATATTTACCTATTACATCATAGAGTGATTATACAATATTTCAATCAAAATCCCAATCCCAATGAACTCCATGTGTCACAATTTTTATATAGATGAATCGTTTTTTCACAAATAGAGTCTTTTCTGACGAGCGATGGGGAGGATGCAAGCTGGAAAATCCCTATGCTTACTTTTATCTATGAATTTTTAAATTATGGTATTTAATTCTGTTTGACATGGCAAATGGGTTCATCCATAATACTATTCATATTAAAACAATATGTTTTATTGGGGAAAAGGGGAAAATGGGATGTCTAAACTTATTGTATCTTTTAGGAAGCCGTTATTGGTTGGATCTTTAGTATTTCTTTTATTGGTTCTCGTGGCAGGATGCTCCGGCTCCAAAAATGATGCAGGTCAAAATACAAACGCAACTCCTAACCCAAGCACAACCGCTGATCAACCCGCAGAAGGGGGAACCTTTACATATGGTCGCCCGGCTTCCGTAACCTCGTTTGATCTGCACAATCAGATTACATCCAATAATGCTTTTGCTATCGACAAAGTATTTGAGCCGCTGGTCGCCTTTAACAGTGATGGAAAGATTGTGGATTGGCTTGCAGAGTCGCACAGTATAAGCGCAGATGGTCTAACCTATACTTTTGTTTTACGCGATGGCTTGAAATTTTCAAACGGAACTGGAGTTACTGCCAAGGATGCGGTTTTTTCAATTCAGCGCCATTTGAATGTAGGAGGTCCTCTTGCAATAGCGGCACAGGTGGCTTCGCTTTCGGCTAAAGATGAAAAAACACTCGTAATTAAGCTTAAAGCGCCGTATACGCCGTTTATTTCTGAACTCTCAAACTTTTCCAATGGTATCCTTCCAAAGGATTTCGGGGGTGTCTCGGAAAAAGAATTCTTCAAGAATCCGGTCGGTACCGGTCCCTTCGCCGTTAAGAAATGGGATTCTGCAGGTGATCTTACTTTCAGCAAAAATAAATACTATTGGCAGAAAGGCAAGCCCTATATCAATGAACTTGTCTACAAGCTCATTGAAGATGACAGCCAAGCGATTAACCAGTTGAAGGCTGGAGCGATTGATGCTATTGAGTCTGTAGCTCTTGAAAATGTAAATGAATTAAAACAAGGTACGGATACCAAGGTGGCGACCAATGGAAGCTGGGTGACAGAGCAATTGTTCTTCAATACCTTGGACAAACATTTTTCTGATGTGCACGTTCGCCGTGCGCTGGCGTTGGCACTTGACCGTAATGGATTGACCAATGCGGTTACCTTTGGTTTCGCAAAGCCAGCCAATTCGCTTTTGCCGCCAGCCATTCCCTACAACACGAACGATACGATTAAAGCGCTCAGCTTTGATACGAACGCTGCCAAAGCAGAGCTTGCAAAATCAAAGTTCCCTAATGGGTTTTCTACAAAATTGCTCATTGCCTCTGGAAACAACTCAAGAACTCAGGAGGCACAGATTATTCAGGCGGCTGCCAAAACGATCGGCATAGACATCCAGATCGAATCTGTTGAGTTGGCCTCATTCCGCGAGCGTTTCTTTGCCTATGATTTTTCGGCAATGATCAACAGCGGACAAGCGGATTCTCCAGAAGCCAACTCGATCCTCGCTTTCCAGACAGACCCGGAAGGCTTTAGCAAGTCGTATTGGACTCATTACACGAACAATGAAGTTACCAAGCTCCTGCACGAGGGGCAAAAAACACCTGATGGGGAAGAACGTGCGGGAATTTACGCCAAGCTTCAACAAATCCTTGCAGATGAAGTGCCTTACATCCCGCTTTATTATCCGGATATTCTGAAAGGTGTTCGTTCTTCCATTGATGGCCTGGTCGTGCTTCCCAATAACAGCGTTCGTTTTGAAGATGTACGTGTGAAGGGTAATTAGACCCTTGACGGCCCACAATATATTTAAAAAGTCTGCCGGATTGTCTGCAAATCTAACTTCCCCACACAAATGGCTTGTGCGCGCTATGATAAGAGCGGCATCAGTAGTCATCTGTGTGGTGGTGGCAGTCTTTTTCATCATAAGGCTGGTGCCGGGAGACCCCGCCAAAATGATTCTGGGGGAATACGCCACAGCTGAGGCTATTGAGAGTATGCGTCACAGGCTGGGGCTGGATCTTTCTCTTTGGGAGCAGTTTATAGGCTTTGTGCACAATATCTTTACACACGGTGATACCGGAGTTTCGATTGTTTTTGAGACTTCTTCAAGAGAGTTGATTGCAGAGCGGGCTCCCGTGACGCTGCTGCTCATTGTAATGACCTGTCTTTTTGCCATTATTGTTTCGCTGGTGCTGGCCACCCTTGCGGCAACACATAAAGACGGACTGCTTGATCATATGATACGCATCTTGCCTGCTGTAACGCTCGGTATGCCGATTTTTTGGGTTGGACTGCTACTGATTCTGGTATTTAGCGTTCGGCTTCGCTGGTTTCCCGTCGGGGGAGTCGGCGAGGGTTGGCTTGGAATCTTATACAGTCTCGCGCTACCTGCGATCACTGTCGGATTGTCGCAAATTCCCTCGCTCGTTCGTTCTTTAAGAGCGCAGATGCTGGAAGTACTGGAATCTGATTTTGTTGTAACCTTGAAGGCTGCAGGAATCCCCGCCCGGGTCATACTGGTAAAGCATGTCCTGCGTAATTCCGCTCTTCCCGCGCTTATGCTTCTTGGCGTAAATATTGCCTACCTGATGGGCGGCACGTTGGTAATTGAACAGGTTTTTGGCCTCAAGGGTATCGGAAGCCTGTTATTTTCAGCCATTTCAAACCGGGATTTTCCTGTGATACAGGGGATTGCTCTTTATTGTGCGATATCTGTGGTCATCATCGGCTTCGTGATTGAGGTTGCTTCTGGGTATCTTGATCCCAGGACGAAAGGAGAACAATGAAACGCACGCAATTAGATCTTCAGATTCAGAAGGTCGGCAGGAGCAACAGCACATGGGGAAAAATACTAAATACTCCATCTCTTCTATGGGGCAGTATTATGTTTGCGTTACTCATAGGCATTGCAGTGTTTGCACCGATTATTAGTCCCTACCAGCCTTCTGATCAAAATATTTCGGCAACTTTACAATCCCCTTCATCTGCACACTGGCTGGGAACCGATCAACTGGGGCGTGATTTGTTTACACGACTAATCTATGCCGCACGGACTGATTTGAAGATCATGGTGCTGGCAGAGATCATCCCTTTTTGTATGGGGGTGTTTCTGGGGATGCTTGCCGGGTATTACGGTAAATGGGTAGACACGATTATCACGCTTTTGACCGATACGTTTATTGCGTTCCCTTTTTATTTGATTGTCATTATCGTGGCGTTTGCAAGCGGTACGGGTGAACAGGGGATATACATCACATTTATGCTGGTTGGCTGGATTGTATATGCGCGTGTGGTCAAGGGCCTCAGCGCTTCGTTTCGTAAACAGGAATGGATAGCCGCTGCCAAGACACTGGGAATCCCGAATATTAAAATCATAATGCGCCATCTTCTGCCGAATGTGCTACCGCAAGCAGTGGTAGTGCTTATGACGGATATGGCTGTTCTGCTTGTGGCCATTGTTACGCTAGGCTATCTCGGTATCGGCATTGCGCCGCCAACTCCGGATTGGGGAACGATGATTTCTGATGGGCAGCCCTTTATCTCTACAAAGTGGTGGCTTTCAGCCATCCCGGGCTTTGCGGTGGTATATACGGGGATAGCCTTATCCCTTGTGGGCGATGGGCTGGCAGATATATGGAGAAGAAAATGAATGCTATGAATCCAATTTTAGAAGTGGAAAATTTGTCGCTCAGGACGCGGTCGAATCATCAATTGGTCACCGATGTGAGTATTACAGTTGAAGCGGGCGAAAGCATAGGCCTTGTGGGGGAATCCGGATCGGGAAAATCACTCACCCTGCGCTCCATCATAGGGTTGCTTCCCTCCGGTATTGAACAAGTTGGCGGGAATATCAGGAGCAATGGCAGATGTGCAATGATTTTTCAAGACCCGATAGGGGCGCTTGACCCTCTTTGCCCGGTTGTCCGGCAGCTTGCCGAGGTTGTGTACTACAGGCAGAAGGTGAGCCGGAAGGTCGCGCGTACAATAGCTTTAGAATTGCTTGAAATGCTTGGTCTTCCCGATTCCTTAAAGCATACTGACCGTTATCCCCGCCAGCTTTCAGGCGGTCAGTGTCAACGTATTGTTATTGCGATGGCTTTGGCGTGCAAGCCGGGCATCCTTCTTTGTGATGAGCCAACAACAGCGCTTGACGTAACGGTACAACGGCAAATACTTGACGTTATTTCAAGTCTTCAAAAGGAGCTGGGTTTTGCCATGGTATTTGTTACGCACAATCTTGCCGTAGCTTCCTCGATGTGCTCAAAGCTTTGCGTTATGAAAGAGGGAAGAATCGTAGAGCAGGGAGACACCTTGCCTCTTTTACAAAACCCGCAAAATCCGTATACGCAGATGCTGATAAACTCAGTGCTTCCTCTCCCGGATCTTGAAAGGAGCGTTGATTTATGAAAACAGCCTTGCGGATAGAAAATATAACGGTTGCTTATGGTAAGTTTACCGCGCTTGATCAAGTAAGCCTGGAGCTGCAGGAGCGTAGCACGCTTGGTCTTGTGGGAGAATCGGGTTCAGGAAAGTCTACCCTTGCGCGGGTAATAGCCGGGCTGATCGCCCCGGATGAGGGCCGGATCATGCTGGGTTCTCAGGTACTGGGCAAGCGACGGAGCCGGGAGCAGCATAAAAGAATACAAATGGTTTTTCAAAACCCGGATTCCTCGCTTAATCCAAAGCATACGATCAGGCAAATCCTTGCCGAAGCCTTGCTTTTTCACAAGATTGTTGACCGCGCTCAAGTGGACAAGAGATGTAGGGAACTTCTTACACGTGTTCACATCGATGAAAGAGCCCTTGGCAGATTCCCTCACGAATTTTCCGGTGGTCAACGTCAGCGGATAGCGATTGCCCGCGCACTAAGCGTTGAGCCAAGCATACTTATCGCAGATGAACCAACGAGCGCACTGGATGTTTCGGTACAACGGAGTATGCTGGAACTGTTGAGCACACTCAAATCGGAGCTTAATCTTACGATGCTTTTTATCTCTCATGACCTGGGTGTTATCAATGCGATAAGCGATATTGTTGCTGTAATGCGGCAGGGAAAGCTGGTTGAGATCAGCCCTAAGGAGAAATTCTTTTCTCATCCTGAAACGCCCTATAGCCGTGAGCTTTTGTCCGCTGTACCCAAGATGCCAATATCCAATTCTGCAGGAGGTATTTATGAGTCAAAATAATAAAGGATTTGTGCCTCTTACAATATCGGAGTTTGATACGCTAACTAACTTGCTCTCCAAACTCCTGTCCACCCAAGAATCCCCGGTAATCATACCGGGCGAGGCGATCCTGGGAATTGAAGCCATAGCAGCAGGCATAGCTGCGCCCAACCGTACAATTCTAAACATTGTGACAGGTCCCTATGGAACGATTTTTGGTAACTGGCTTGCGCGTGGCGGAGCAGAAGTCATCGAACTCAAAACATCTTTTGATGAAGTGGTAACCGTAGATGAAGTCGCCGCAGCGATTGAACGATATAACCCATGCGCGCTTTCTTTCGTGCAGGCAGAAGTAGTCACAGGAGGCTCCAATCCAACAAGGGAAATATTGGAGCTTGCGCGTCGGTCAAACCTCATAACCGTGATAGATTCAGTGTCGGCAATCGGGGGCGAACCGGTACTTATGGACGAGTGGGGAATTGATTTTGTAGCTGTGGGCGCGCAAAAAGCACTATCCGGGCCTAACGGGATCAGCGCTGTGGGGATTTCTCCCCGTGGCTGGGAGTTTCTGGCCTCCAACGAAAATGCGCCGCGCAATTCCATTCTGTCTTTGCTTGACCTAAAGCGTTCTCATGATAGTGCGACTCCCTTACGGGTTCCTCCCAACATCCCTGTTTTGGAAGCCCGGGCGCTTATAGAGGCCTTAAAGCTTATTGAAGAAGAAGGTCTGGAAGCGGTCAACCGCCGTCATCGTTTAACTACGTCCGCTGCAATTGCTGGCATTACAGCCTTGGGCCTTGAACCGTGGCAGCGGAACAAAGACAGCTACTCAACGTTGACTACAACGGTTCGGATTCCTCAAGGCGGCCATTTCAATATCGAACAGCCCATAGGTATTGTCGCTCCCGGAGACGGAGAATTGCATAATAAACTCTTACGCATTAACCATTTTGGAGCGAATGCAAATCAGCAAAGCGTTGAAGAAGCCATCCTGACGCTTGCAGAGCTTATGCATCAAGATCCTGATCATGCGCTGGCGGCCCAAAGGTCAATCTGGGGGAATAAAGATGGGAAATAACATTCAAAAACAGCTAACATATCATAATATATTTGTGGCCGGGATTGATGGGAAACAATTCGATATTACGATCAGCAATGGTCGTTTTTCGTCCATTGCAGAGTCCGTATCTCCGTACGCGCAACAAAATAGTCCAGATGGCGATTTATGGATCAGCCCCGGAGTAATTGACCTTCATACTCATTTGGCATGGACGGATTTTGATCATTCTGACCAAGAGAAGCGCGATGAACTGGAGATCGAAGTGTTGCAGGCGCAAGCCTTTGAGGCCACTCTACGGGCTGGAGTGACTTCAGTGCGTGATGCAGGCGGGCTTTTGCCAAGCACTGTTCAGCATATCAGTCAGCATTACAGCCGGCCTTTAAGAGTTTACACCTGTGGTGATATGCTTGGAGTCGGAGATGCACGAGGTCTTAAGCATTTGGAACGGCGGGTAACAGAAATTAAGAATTCCGGGGCAAGCTGGATTAAGATTCTTGCAACGGGGGGGCTAGGGGCGTCGCCAGATACAGTGCTGAACCCGATTTTTTCTGAGGAAGAATTCTCTTTTATTGTGCGCAGCGCCCATGCACGCAACCTGAAAGTCATGGTTCATACCTGGGGCGGACCTACTGTAGACTGGTCTATTGCCGCTGGTGTGGAATCTATAGAGCATGGAATGTATTTGACCGAGGCTCAGGCCAACCGGCTTGCGCAATCAAGGACAGCCTTTGTGCCTACTGCTTCCATTTATCGTATTGCTGCGGACCCGTCTGGAGTTCTTTCACTCGACAGGGAAATTTGTGATCGCGCCGCCCGCGCCGCCGAAGCCCACCCTAAAGCCGTTAGCTATGCCAAAAGAGCAGGCGTACGAATTGCGTTCGGTACAGATTTTGCCACACCTTCGTTACATGGATGCAACCTCGAGGAATTAGACACACTCATAGACTGTGGATTAACTCGAAAAGAGGCCTGGCAGGCTGCCACGGAGTTCGCCGCTGAAATTTTGGGATATGGGGACAAATTGGGACGTATAAAAGAGAACTACACTGCAGATACAATCCTTTTTAATGCTGATCCATATAAGTCACAAAACGCCAAAGCACTGCGTGAAAGTATCGTATCGGTAATTACAGGGGCAATTTGAGTGAGACCAATACTCCAGAGAGCATCTATTCTTATTCCGGACGGTATGACTAATGATGCTACTGCACTGGCTAGATGGTATAAAGGTTCTTCCTTAACGTTAGACAGCATGGCAAGTGGCATGGTGCGTACGCATTCTGCGGATGCTCCGATTGCAGATTCCGCTCCGGCGGGAACCGCTTTTGCCACAGGACACAAATCGCACACGGGCTATGTAGGTGTCCTTCCTGATGAAGCGACCATGCCTGGGCAGCAACCCATTGCAGCGGGTGACGTCAAAAAGCCCGTAGCTTCCATTCTAGAGGCTTCCAAGCTGGCAGGGAAATCGACCGGGATTATTGCTACCTCGGAGATTATGCATGCCACTCCGGCCGATTTTACCGCCCACTACCCTGATCGCAAAAATTATGATGCACTCAGCATGCAGCAAGCCTATAACGGGGTTGACGTGGTGTTAGGTGGAGGCGGCAAGTTTTTGGAGGCAGCCGAACGTAAGGACGGCCAAGATTTGGTCGCTCAGATAAAAGACCAGGGCTATGATTATGTCACGACACCTGAAGGATTGAAAAACTCCACTTCCAGCAAGTTGTGGGGTAACTTCTCTCCAGAAGCCCTCGCGTATAACCTGGATCGTGATGCATAACTGCTTTTGAAGCAAAAGGTGCCAAGTTCACTGCGGACACGAAGGTGATTACAGTGACGAAGGGCAGCAACAAGCTGGAGCTTCCGGTATACAAAAATATCGCCACGTTGAATGGTAAAAATACAGCACTGAACGGTGTTGTCGTATATAACGGCGTTGATTACTTTGTACCACAGCAGGCGGTTGATTTGATTCAATAATAAACATGATTAGAGCTGTTTCTTCCATAGAGGAGGAGACAGCTTTTTTGTTGCGGTAAATATGTATTTTTTGCGGCAGATGCTGGAGTTTACATTCAGAAAATGGGATTTTTTGTGAAGCAAGTCACGTTCTATTCCCACCGATGTTGCTAGAATAATACATGTACGGTACAAGCTGCTGACGACGTGGAGTCCAGAGGGACAAGGGAAGAAGGGATGAGTCACGGACGAATTATTACTGCGTCTGGCTGACGGCAAGGAATGGACGCATACGGAAATGGCGGAGCTGCTGGCACGTCTGGAGGAAGAGCCGACGGTGCGGGCACAGTTACGAAAATTGGCAGCTCGCATCAAAATGGAGCGTTACGGCAAAGGTGTTTTTTTACGTGGATTAATTGAATTCTCCAGCATATGTCGTCAGGACTGCATGTATTGCGGGCTACGTGCCTCGAATAAACAGGCGGATCGCTATCGTTTGCGACCGGAAGAAATTTTGGCCTGTTGCGCGGAGGGGTATGAGCTGGGATATCGGACCTTTGTACTGCAAAGCGGCGAAGATTACTGGTTCACGGCAGCACGGCTGGCGAAGCTGATTCGGGAGATCAAAAGCCGTTTTACCGATGTGGCGGTTACATTGTCTATTGGTGAACGGAATGATGAAACCTATGAGCTACTATACGAGGCGGGGGCGGACCGCTTTTTGCTAAGGCATGAGACAGCTTCACCGCATTTGTACGCCAAGCTGCATCCGACGATGACGATAGAAAGCAGGCGCAGTCGACTCCTCGCGTTGCAGCGAATCGGATTTCAGATCGGGGCTGGATGTATGGTGGGATTGCCCGGACAAACGAACAGTGATTTGGCAGACGATTTGGTCTATTTGCACAGTCTATCGCCGGATATGATCGGGATTGGTCCGTTTTTACCGCATAGCAACACGCCGCTCCGGGATGCCGGTCAGGGAAGCATGGAAAAGGCACTGGATATCGTTTCGTTGTCCCGGTTGGTCGTCCCAGATGCGCTAATTCCAGCATCCACGGCGATGGGAACGATTCATCCCCAAGGTCGGGAGAAGGCGCTTCAGGCAGGGGCGAATGTAGTTATGCCCAATTTGTCGCCACTCGCGGTGAGGCCGAAGTATGCCATTTATGAAAATAAAATATGTTTGGGCGATGAATCTGCCCAATGCAGACATTGTCTGGAGCTGCGCATTCGTGGAGCGGGGTTTGAAGTCGATATGGGACGTGGCGATAGTCTGAGGGTACAACGACAGCTCATGAGTCAATAGAAGAAACAGTAGTTAACCATAAGGATTTTGCGAAATCCTCACCATAATAAGGGAGATGGATCTACGTGAGTGAAGTACGGGAGAAAGTGTCGGCGGATTTCATTAATGAGGCAGAGATTATGGCAGCGGTGGAGCAGGGAAAGCAGGAAGCAACAGATCGCAACCGTATTTTAGACATTTTGGAGAAGGGAAGAGCTTGCCGGGGGTTGAGTGCAACTGAAGCGGCGGCTCTTTTGCATGTGGATGATCCTGAACTGCTGGAGGAAATGTTTAGATCCTCACGGGCGGTGAAAGAGCAGATTTACGGCAATCGGATTGTGTTGTTTGCCCCTCTATATGTAAGTAATCATTGTGTCAATAACTGCGAATACTGCGGCTATAAGCATACCAATGACAGCTTTACCCGCAGCCGTTTGACGCCGGAGGAACTGGTCGAGGAGGTCAGAGTGCTTCAGGAGTTGGGGCATAAGCGCCTCGTACTGGAAGCGGGGGAAGATCCGCTCAATTGTCCGATTGATTATATCGTCGATTGTCTGCGTCAGATCTATGAGGTTAAAGTGGACAATGGCAGCATACGCCGAATCAACGTCAATATTGCTTCCACAACCGAAGAAGACTATCGGAAGCTGGCAGAGGTAGGAATTGGTACGTATATTTTGTTCCAGGAAACGTATCATCGCGAAAGCTACCGCAAATATCATCTTCAAGGGCCAAAACGGAATTATGATTGGCACACGACTGCCATGGACCGCGCTATGCGAGCAGGGATAGACGATGTGGGTATTGGTGTGTTGTATGGTTTATACGATTTCCGTTATGAGACGATAGCTATGCTTAAGCATGCTGAGCATCTGGAGGAAGTGTTTGGCTGTGGTCCTCACACGGTTTCGGTTCCACGGTTACGTCCGGCTGAAAATGTGGATCTGAATCGCTATCCGTATTTGGTCGACGACGAGGATTTTATGAAAATTGTGTCCGTTCTCCGGCTGGCTGTTCCTTATGCAGGTATGATTTTGTCTACACGTGAAGAACCGGAATACAGAGACCGTGTTATTGGTCTGGGTGTGTCACAAATTAGTGCAGGTTCAGCTACAGGTGTAGGGGCATATGCAAAACAGGATACGGAAGATAAACCTCAGTTCGAGGTCGGGGATCATCGTTCACCGATGGAAATCATCAAAAGTCTGTGTCGTGGAGGATATATGCCAAGCTATTGCACAGCCTGCTATCGCGAAGGAAGAACCGGAGATCGGTTCATGGAGCTTGCTAAATCAGGGCAGATTCACAATGTATGCCAGCCGAATTCGCTGCTGACTTTTCAGGAATTTCTGTTGGATTATGGAGATGAAGAGGCACGTGAGCTGGGAGCTGAAGCCCTGCGTGATAATTTGGAGCGTATCCCGCATGAGTCGACACGCCGTTTGACACTTGATAAGCTGGAACGCTTGGAAGCGGGCGAGCGGGATTTGTATTTTTAGAATATCGATCTTCTCTTTGGAATTGGGCAAATAAAAAGCAGCCGCGTGAGAATCAGCGCGGCTGCTTTTGTGTGTATGGGGCGGAATTTGTTGCTTCAATGATTCGTCTCATTCAGGAATGGCTGCCAGCACCAACGGCTTGCTCCCATGCCAGCATAGCGGATGGGAAGCATTCGATGGCACGGGGGAAGACTCCCTGAACATAGGCGATGAAAATACCATAGTTCACAATGGGTACCCCGGCGGCTTCCGTTTCTGCCATCCGGTGCAGCATGGTACGTCGATTGAGCATGCAGGCCCCGCAGTGAATAACCAGCGCATATTCGCTCAGATCGGCAGGAAAGCTGGAACCGGATGCGTGCTCGATGATGAGACGTTTGCCTATCGTTTGACGGAGCCAACGGGGTATTTTCACACGACCGATATCGTCAGACTGACATTGGTGCGTGCAGGCTTCTGCAATGAGTACGCGGTCGCCATCCTTGAGACGATCAATAGCTCTTGCACCTCGTACGAGTTCGTCAAGGTCACCTTTATGACGGGCGAACAGGATGGAAAAGGAAGTCAGGGGCACATCCTTGGGAGTGTCTGCTGCTACCTTCATAAAAGCCTGTGAATCGGTAATGACCAAGCGGGGCTTGCGCCCCAGTCGCTCCAACGTCAGTCGCAGCTCATGTTCTTTGGTCACTATGGCGATAGCATCGCTCTCTAACGTATCGCGGATCGTCTGCTGCTGTGGCAGAATCAGTCGGCCTTTGGGCGCAGCTTTGTCGATTGGAACGACCAGTACGACAAAATCGCCGGGTGACAGCAGGTCACCAACGATACGGAAACGATCCTCGTTTTGCGGAAAGGCATCAATGATGGCCTTTTTCAGTTCCGCGTCTCCCCATAGCTTAGAGGCACTGAAAGGAATGAGGGGTAAATCCAGTTCAGCCTTTAGGGTTGCGGTCATTTTCTCTGCCTCTGCCAAGATGTCCGTCTTGTTTAATACACCAATGACGGGAATCTTCTTGGCATGCAGCTTTTCGAGTAGCCCATGTTCAAATGCGCTAACCCCAACAGTAGCATCTATGATTAGCAGCGCCAGATCCGTGCTATTTAATATTTCTAGCGTTTTGTTGCGGCGCAGCGCTCCGATCTCACCCTCATCGTCCAGTCCGGCGGTATCCACCAGAACAATGGGGCCAGCAGGGAGCAGCTCCATCGGCTTGAAAACCGGGTCCGTGGTCGTTCCTCCTACGGGAGATACCACGGCGGCGGGCTGGCCGGTCAGGGTGTTCAAAATGCTGGATTTGCCAGCGTTGCGGCGACCGAGCAGGGTGATGTGCGGTCGGTTGCTACGGGGGGTATCATTCATTCCCAACGTGAATTCCTTCTTCCTGCCCCGGAATTCCGGGCTTGGTTACTGTATAGGGATGGCACAATTGCTCAATGCGCGAGCGGGTCAGCAGACCGCGTTCTTCGGCAATATCCTCCGGTGTGCGGCCCTGGGCAATGGCTGTTGAAGCAATGGAGGCAGCTTCATCATAGCCAAGCTCCGCGACCAGCGCAGAAGCCATCACAGCGGAGATACGCAGATTAGCTGAACAGCGTTCCTCGCTTACGACCAGACCGCGCACACATCGTTCCTCGAACAGCCGCACCGCGCCGTCCAGAATATGTAGCGATTCCAGCAGCGATTCGGCAATCAGCGGCAGGAACGCGTTCAGCTCTAGCTGCCCGGAAGCAGCCGCCATCGTAATCGCTGCATCTTCGGCTATCACGCGCAACGCCGTTAGTCCGGCCAGTTCAGCCATCACCGGGTTAACCTTGCCGGGCATAATGGATGATCCGGCCTGAACTGGAGGCAGAGTGAACTCGCCAATACCGCCGAGAGGACCGGAGGCCAGCAGGCGAAAATCGCCTGATATTTTGAACAGGTTCACAGCGGCGGCTTTGAGCAGACCGGATACCTCCACAAAGACATCCATATTCTGAATCGGGTCCATCGGGTGGTCACTTCGGGATAGCCCAAAGCCAGTCTCGTCCGCAAGCTTTTCAACCATCCGATAGCTGTAAGCGCGAGGCGCATTCATGCCTGTGCCAATCGCCGTACCTCCAATAGGGATTTCCCGAAGCCGTTCCTCGGCTTTGTAAAGACGCCAGCGGTCACGTGCCACAGCCTTTGCATAAGCGCCAAAGCCTTGCCCCGCCATCATGGGCAGGGCACCCATTAGCTGTGTGCGACCTAGCTTGAGCAGATCGGCATATTCCGATTCTTTGTGCTGTAAAGACTCCTGTAACGAAGCCATCGCATCGCATAAGGGGCGAAGCAGTCGAATGGCTGCAATTCGTAATGCTGTGGGATAAACATCGTTCGTGGACTGGCAGCAGTTCACATCATCCAACGGATGTACCAGCTCGTACTGTCCGGGTTTTCCATCAAGCCGCATAATCGCCAAATTAGCAATGACCTCATTGACGTTCATGTTGGTGCTGGTGCCTGCACCGCCCTGCAGGGCATCGACTGCAAACATATCCAGATGCCGTCCGGCGAGCAATTCATCGCAGGCGTCTATCATTGCAGCCGCCCGGTGGGGAGGGAGCCGTTTCTGCTCACAGTTCACCTGAGCGGCTGCCTTTTTTACCAGCACGAGAGCGTGAATCAGCTTCCGGTTCACAGGTCTGCCGCTGACCGCAAAGTTGTTCATCGCACGTGCGGTATGAATGCCGTAATAGGCATTGGCGGGAATCTCCATTTCCCCTAGCGCATCCCGCTCGGTCCGCGTATCCTTTTGCAGAGGAAGGGCTTCAGTCATGTCAGAGACCCGTTGCCGGAATGCGCGTCATATGCAGTAACTGGCGTGCGCTCGCAGCTCGCTTTTCCTCAACACGGGCGTGAACCAGATCTGGCTCAACCAGCTTGAGGGCACGTGTTGGGCATTTTCCAATGCAGGCGGGACCCCCCTCTACGCCTACACACAGATCACATTTGCTGGCAATCATGCGTTCCTTGGGCTGCAAACGCCCTGACACATTGGTGTACAGTCCGTCCTGAACTACAGCTCGCCCGTCCCGATATTCGGGTACCATGGTAATGGCGCCGTAAGGGCAGGCGATCATACAGGTTTTACAACCGATACAGCTCTCGCTGTTAATGAGAATACAGCCGTCCGCGTTTGTAATGGAGCCGTTCGGGCAAGCGTTGGCACAAGGGGCATCCTCACAGTGACGGCATTGAACAGGGGCAGTGACTCCAATGGATTTAATAACCTTCAGACGTGGGTGAAAATGAAATTCGTCATCTGGCGAGATAAAAGGGTTACCTGCTGAATGTGCGATGACACATGCGATTTCACAGGTACGACAACCGATACACTGATCGGGATCAGCTAAAACAAAACGGTTCATACAACTCGACTCCTTTCTAACTAACGACAAAATACAATGGATACCGTATCAAAAAAGTTTTAAAATGCAGTTTTTGTTGGTTCAGAACATGATGAGCACAGGATGAACACGGATAAGACCCAGTAGCCTCTTATTAAGCATGGAGAGGCAGGATGCCGCCACGGTTCACCCTTTTAACTTAACGTGCTAATGAATGGAGTTACCTGTATTCTCTTTAGCGGGAGCATCACAGCTACGGCTTTGCTTGCCTGGTCCGCGCTTTTGGAAGGTCGTGTGCAGCAGATGATGCGATACATGACCAAGCGGCTCACCTAAAAATTCATCGTACAGCTTAATAATGTGAGGATTTTCATGCGATTTTCGCACCTGAAGCCCCGCATCATGTCCATAAATAGAGGATTTGCGTGCACGGTAAGCTTCAATCCGGTGTTTTTCCAGCATGAGCTTGGGTTGACCGCCTCCGCTAATACATCCGGCAGGACAGCCCATTACCTCAATAAAATGATAATCACATTCGCCTGCCTGCACACGATCCAGCAGTCCATAGGCATGTTGTAGCCCCGCGACGACCGCTACCTTAAGTTGTAGCTCACCCACCTGAACCTCCGCGACTCGAATGCCTTCCTCACCGCGAACAAAATCCAGTTGGAGTTTCGGTAGCTTTTCATTCGTCAACAGCTCATAACCTGTACGGATGGCGGCTTCCATAACGCCTCCGGTTACACCAAAAATGGACCCTGCTCCTGAATAACGTCCTAGCGGTGAATCGAATTCTTCATCTGGCAGATTCATAAAATCAATGCCGCTTTTCTTGATCCAGTATGCCAATTCACGCGTTGTCAGTACCTCATCCACGTCACGGTACCCGTCGGATTCCATTTCAGGACGATCACATTCGAATTGCTTGCAGGTACAAGGCATGATCGCAACGCTATAAATGTTCGCAGGTTCCACCTCGTCCAGTTGTGCACCATAGGTTTTGACCAGCGAGCCTAGCATTTGCATAGGTGATTTGCAACTGGATAGATGGTCCAACAGATCGGGATATTCAATCTCGGCAAACCGAACCCATGCCGGACAGCAGGAGGTAAACATCGGTAGCGGCCCACCTTCGGTTACACGACGAATCAGTTCGGTGCCTTCCTCCATAATGGTGACATCAGCTCCAAAGTTGGTGTCATATACCCGGTCAAAGCCCAGACGGCGCAGTGCTGCGGCCATTTTACCTGGCGTGAGCGTTCCAAATGGCATACCAAATTCCTCCGCGATTGAAACGCGAATGGCTGGAGCACATTGGACGATCCGAAACTGTCCCGGTTTCGTCATCATATCGGTTACCTTATTCAGGCTACCGCTATAATAGGCAGCGAATAGCGGTTCTCCGATGTCAGCAGGCATATCGCGCTCACGCATACGCACCTGACGTCTGCTTGCGGCTTCCTGTGGAGATGAATCTGCCCAATCGGATGCGTATACGCTGCATATTTGTACACACTGGCCACAGATCACGCAACGGTCTGCATTCACGGTTTGCGGCTCTCCGGGCTGTCCTTCTATGGCATCTACCGGACAAACCCCCGCACAGCGTCTACACCCGGTACACATACTGGGGTCAATATGAATAATGGGGTTGGTGCAATCTGTCGTCTCCATACAAGGAGCCCAAGAGGCATTGTTAGTTGTTATGGACATCTTATTTCTACCTTTCTGCGGCTGATTTTGGCCTTACAGGCGAGGGAAGAAGACTTCCCGCCGACGCTCGGGAAGCGGATCGGACTCGACTATAGCCAGCCGTAGGACATCGTTTGGACAGGCTTCTACACATGCAGGCTGTCCTCCGTTTGTGTCTGCGCACAGGTCGCATTTGCCTGCCGCGGTCCGGGGGAGAGCCTTGTGAGCGGCACGGTCGGTCAAGCCGGGCTGCGTCATGACTCGTCCTTCCCGGTAGACGGTGGATACCTCAATGGCCCCGAAGGGACAGGCCAATACACAAGAGGTGCAGCCGATGCACAGTTCCTCATCAATCATGACCACACCGTTCTCCTGTCGAATGGCCTGAACCGGACAGGCATGTGCGCAGGGCGCATTCTCACAATGCCGGCATTGCACAGGCACATATGTGCTTCCGCTACGCACCACATACACCTTGGGCACTACCGGCACGTTGACAGTACCAATAGAAGCGCCCACGTTGTTACTCTGTCCGTGGACGGCGAAGCAGGCCAGCTCGCACGCTTTGCAGCCGATGCAGTGTCCGGCATCTGCGACCACAAAGGAAGAAGCGACAGCGTTTGTTCTACTGGCTGCTCCCATTCTACTCGTCAAAGCTGACCGGGTATTTGCCGAACTGTGCAGCATGTTCCGGGTGCCGCTCATCTCGTCACCCTATCGGCTAAAACGGCTTCCTGGACGTTCATCTGTTTACGAATCCGTTGGTACGATTCATGAACATCACGTTCGGCCTGCGCTTGGTCGGCGATCCGTTCCAGCCGAATGGCGCAGTATTTTAATTCCGGTGTTTTGGACACCGGATCAAGAAAATCGGCGGTCAGCTCGTTACATGCTCCAACCCACCAGTGATAGGTCATGTAGGTCGCACCTTGTTGCACACGGTCACTGATTTGTGCCCGTGCCATGATGCGTCCCCGACGGGAGGATATGGCAACAATTTCGCCATCCAGAATGTTCAGATCTGCTCCGTCTTCCGGGCTAATCTGAATAAAGCCAGGCTCATCTGACAGTTGGCGTAGCGCACGGCAATTGCCAGTCATGGTACGCACGGAGTAATGGCCTACCTCACGGACTGTGGACAAGACAAGCGGGTATTTTGCATCCGGCTGTTCTTGTGGCGGACGCCATTCGCAGGCGAATAATCGGCCTTTGCCACTAGGCGTGGAAAATTGATTGCCTTTGTACAAATACGGTGTACCTGGATGATCCTCTGTAGGACAGGGCCACTGTACGCCGCCTTGTTCCTCCATTTTTTGGTAGCTGGCACCAGCGAATAACGGGCAGAGGCTTCGCATTTCATCCCAAATTTCCTCTGTGTTTGCATAGGACATAGGGTAGCCCATGGCTGTAGCAACCTCGCTAATAATGGCCCAGTCCGGCTTTACGTCACCTTGCGGCTCGACCGCTTTGCGAATGCGCTGAAAGCCGCGGTCTGCCGAGGAATACACACCATCATGCTCGCCCCAGGAGGTAGAAGGGAGGATGACATCGGCGTGCAGCGCCGTTTTATTCATGAAAATATCCTGCACCACGACGAATTCCAATTGGTCTAGCGCTTCACGTAACTCGGCGGCGTTCGGATCACTTTGTACAGGGTCCTCGCCGAAAATATAATAAGCTTTCAGCTTGTTCTCCTTCAGGATGAGGTGTGGCACCTCCGTAAGGGGATATCCTTTTTTACGCGGCAGCTCAACACCGTATGCTTTTTCAAACTTTTTGCGAACCGTGCTATCCGTTACATCCTGATAACCAGGATATACATTCGGCAATGCGCCCATGTCGCAGGAGCCCTGGACATTGTTTTGCCCCCGCACAGGCCCAATCCCCACATTCGGCTTGCCCAGATTTCCGGTCAACAGTGCAAGAGAGGCGAGTCCCTTTACCACGTCAACGGCCTGTGAAAATTGACATACGCCCATTCCATACAGAATTGTAGCGGTAGGGGTCTTTGCATATTCCCTCATAGCTGCTCGAATGTCAGCCGCCTTGACCCCCGTAATGCCTTCTGCATATTCGGGCGTATATTTTTTAATGCTTTCTACGTATTCGGCAAAGCCTTCTGTGTTTGCTTCCACATATCGTTTGTCGTACAGTCCTTCATGTACAAGCACATGACCAAAAGCATTCACCAAAGCCATGTTCGAACCGCCTTTTAGAGGTAGCCACATATCTGAAATGCGTCCAGTTTCAGTCATGCGCGGATCGCATACAATAATTTTGGCACCTCTTTGCTTGGCAGCTACAATGCGTCTTGCGACGATCGGATGTGTTTCGGGTGCATTATACCCAAACACGAAAATAAGATCAGAGTGTTCAATTTCTGGAATTGAGTTGGACATGGCCCCGTCCCCGAGTGAGTATGTCAAACCAGCCACAGAAGGGCCATGGCATACACGAGCGCAATGGTCAATATTGTTCGTGCCAATGACCGCCCGCATGAACTTTTGCATGACATAGTTGGCCTCGTTTCCCGGACCGCGTGCGGAGCCTGTTCCCATAATGGAATCGGGTCCGTATTTTTCCTTGATTGCTAAAAGGCGTTCAGCGGTATACTGGATGGCTTCTTCCCATTCTACTTCCTCCATAACCCCATTTTTGCGAATCAGGGGCTTGTGCAAGCGTGCAGTCAGAATTTGTGGGTCATTCAGAAAATCCCATCCATAGTGTCCTTTCAGACACAGTGTTCCTTCATTTGTACGACCACCAGCCGGCTCTGCGCCAATTACCTGTCCCTTGTCTACCAGCAAATGAAGCTGGCAACCGCTTCCGCAGTAGGGACATACGGTCAATACCTTGTCTGCCATGTGTGCAGCACCTCTTTTTATATGAATTAGATGAAGCTCGTAACATGAAAAAAAGCCAATACAAAAATGCCGCTTTACGCTGCATCCTGTACTGGCTTATCCGCGGGCGAGGAGACAAGCTCCTTCCCGCTAATCCAACCGGTGTATGTGTTGTAATTCAAGAGTAAAGATAATGTGTCCGTCTCCATGGGCGGAGGGGCAGACTTCCCAAGTATAGTTGAAGGGACTGCCAAGTGTTTTTTCCGCTTCGCTCATAAATTCCTTTTCCAAGTAAGGACGGAGGACGTTCCAATATTCTCTGACCGTTTCCCCAGCCCCTTCATGAACCAGAATTTCAGACAGATTGGACAATGTGCCCCAAACTTCTACCGTAATCCGGAGCGGCGACTCCAGTGAGACCTTGACGTTGTCCGGTCCTTTTCCCCGGTAATGCTTGACAATACAGACGGCCAGCTTCCTGATGCGCTCACGGTATTCCCATTCGGTATTCAACATCTGGACAACTCCGCTTCGAATCAAAATAAAAGCGTGCTTGCCGCACATGCCAGACAGCCTGTGTAGCTGATTTGCAGTAGAACGCACCCGTCCCGCCCAAGATGGTCTGCCTAGCACGGCGTATCACCCTTCTATGGTAAAACAGGTTGACCCGGAAAGATGTGAAATTCATTACACTGAGCCATAATTTTACATAGAAGAGGTTGGAGTGGACCTGATTGGCGGTTAGTGAGGTCAATCGAATGACTTTAGTTTGCGGCCAGCATATATGAAAAAGCCCTCTTAAACGGAGGGCTTTTACTCTTTTATCGTAATTTACTTTTTTTCCATTACAGCAAAGTAATTTTCTTCATTATCTGCAAAGTTAAATACTCTGCCTGAAGGCATATTTACAATTTCTCCGACTTTGACATTTTTATTGGATAAGTCGCCATGTAATTGATCGAGATTTTCCGAAAAAAACATTAAAGAAGGTGTACCGAGATTTAATTCAGGTGACATTTTAGCAACGAATTCCTTATTATGGAGAATGATACTTGTTTCTGCACCCTTTTCAGGAGCAATTTCAATCCATCTCATTCCTTGACCATTATTTTCTTCAGAAATTACATTAAATCCTACTTTTCCTGTCCAAAAATCCAGTGACTCATCTTGGTTATTTACATACAACATAATTTGACCGACTTTACTAATCATTGATTTTTCACTCCTTTGTATAAGTAATTACCCAACTCGATGATCCTAATCCTTACTATAGGTACAAGTTTCTTTACTGAACCAGACGCCAATATTACTACTGTAGACAGAGCTGACTTATGGAATGATTTTCACATGGTCATTCAAAAGACTAATTTTGCGGACTATTTAGTGTTTGTTCTTTTTCAACTATTGTCTGTTCATATCTTGTAATTTTATAATCCATGCGTTCCAACACGTTCTTCATGTCTTCCATTCTTGTTATGAGCTGCTTACGTTGCTCGATTAGGAGTTCTTTTCTAGCATCCATGGTTTCATCACCCTGTTGAAACAACCCAACATACTCAATCAAAATTTCAATTGGAAGACCTACGGCTCGCATACATTTGATGTATTCAACCCACCTGCAGTCTTCTTCCGTATAATCCCTGATTCCGCTTTTATTGCGGTTCACACGTGGAATAAGTCCGATGCGTTCATAATAGCGGAGTGTATCCTGTGATAGATCAAATTTTTTACTTACTTCTGCTATCAACATGCAGATTTCACCTCCCGATTTTCGCACAAGGACGCCCCAAGTAAATGGATAGGGCGTTCTTGTCGTTTCTTATATCAAAACGGTCATCGCATCAAAATTTACTGAGCGCCAATTACCGGATGAGGAACATACGGATCTTCCAGCAACGCAATTTCTTCAGGTGTTAACGTAATCGAGAGCGCAGCTACCGCATCTTCGAGATGAGACGTTTTCGTAGCACCGATAATGGGTGCTGTTACCGGTTCTTTCTGCAGCAACCAGGCAAGTGCGATTTGGACACGGGGAACTCCACGTTGTTCTGCGATTGCCGCAACCTGATCCACGATCAATTGATCGGTATGTGCAGTCGCATCATATTTAGATTTCGCAACTTGATCGGTTTCGGAACGATGTGTTGTTTCCTGCGCATCACGCGTCAATCTTCCTCCTGCAAGAGGGCTGTATGGAACCACACCGATTTTTTCTTCCTTACAAAGCGGCAGCATCTCCCGCTCCTCTTCACGATATAAGAGGTTTAAATGATTCTGCATCGATACAAACCGGGTCCATCCATTTTTCTCAGCTACATGTAACGCCTTCAGAAACTGCCATGCGTACATGGCAGAAGCACCAATATATCTTGCCTTCCCGGCCTTCACCACATCATGTAATGCTTCCATCGTCTCTTCGATGGGAGTATTATAATCCCAGCGGTGAATTTGGTACAAATCCACATAATCTGTTCCCAGTCTCTTAAGGCTTTTATCTACTTCACTCATGATTGCCTTTCGGGAAAGTCCCGCACCGTTGGGACCTTGATGCATACGGAAATGAACCTTCGTTGCGAGGACAATTTCATCTCGATTCGCATAATCCTTTAAAGCCCGTCCAACAATTTCCTCGCTTGTTCCGTCTGAATATACATTCGCAGTATCAAAAAAATTGATACCAAGCTCCAGGGCCTTTTTTATAATTGGACGACTGCGCTCTTCATCGAGTATCCATGGATGAATCCATCGCTCTGCAACACCAAAGCCCATACAGCCAAGACAAAGCCGGGATACATCCAAGCCGGTATTTCCAAGTTTCACATATTCCATTTGATTGTTCCTCACTTTCCTAGGTATTGTTTCCTTCAAATGTAGTTTACTCCGATTACTCTTCACCTACTTACATCCGATATTATTGCATTTGGAGTTAACTCCAAGTCAAGCGATTTTTTTACTACGCAGTGCATCAATAATCGGCTGAATCTGTTGACAAAATGATCTACGAACCCAGAGGTTAACATCATCGAGTATAGAGTAATGTTTTTGTCAAATAAGGGGTATTGAAGAATAGGAAGTGGAATTGTCGATGAATATAGCTGTGGTGATTTTAAATATGTTAGGTACTGTGATAATAACCAGGGAGCTGGATCACGGGTAAGTCGTCAGTTAGATAGTATGCTGATGGAACAAAAGTAAGGTTCATAGTGAAATAGTAAAAGCTCTGCTGACCTTAATGGGTCGGCAGAGCTTTTTGTTTAGTCAGTTCTATAACGATCATTCGAAGTACTTGATAAAATCAATTACACTGTCGTGCTGATTCTCAGAAAAAAGTCTAATATCATCTTTGAGATACCAAAATATCCAATTGAGGATATTCAGAATTCATACTTTTGTACAATCGGATATAATAAGAATTTCGACCGACATTGTAGTAATCGGTTAATGAGAGATTACCTAAAGACAGGTCTTCCGCCCATTTACTCTGATCTCTTCCTCGTGGTCGCTCCGTTTCAACGGGTGCACCGTATGCCGATTGCATTTTAGAACTAATTTTAAAGAAACGATCTATATAGTTTTGCATGTTACTAAATTTTTCAGGAAATAAAATCTGTCCGTCAATCAGTTTAGTGCTGTTTTTATTCTTCCCGGATAGGATATAAGTGTAAACTGCTTTGTACCCGTTGTATTCACCTTTGTAGTCCAAATAAGTATAGTACATATTACTCATGCCGTAATCATCCAATTCAGTGACAGCATTGACGAGAGGCAGTGTCTCGGACCTCTTAATTTGCTGAACTGTCATACCCCATACAGCATTTCTAAAATCTTTCCCTTGCAATTCTGGTGGAATGTTTTGGTTTTTACTCGGTGCAACTCCAATCCAGGCGTACTGTTCTGTAGGGTTACTGCCAAATGGTTTCCCGAGCGCTTGCGAAATTGCGCGCAGAGGAAGGTAAGTTACTCCATTGTATGATTTAGAGCTAATAGGCATACGAATTTCTTTTCCGTTGATATACATATTTTTAGCACCAATTACAAAGGTAATCGAATTATTCGAATTTGTTATTTTTACACGATCAGGAATATCGGGATCTACAGCAGCTGTATAGCCTAATTTTTTTAACAACGGGACAACTGGAACCATAAGGGTGTTACTTTCAATGCGAGGGGCAGATTGAAGTGTCACAATTTTTCCATCCAAAAAAATACGATAATTCGACGGATTTGCATGAATTGTTGGAATCGTTCCAAAATAGACAACAAAAATTAACAATAAGGTAAGAAGGCGCTTCATAATAATCTCCTCTTTTAATATTTTAGGAATTTGCAAACTCCTCATTTTACAAGTAGTCTATCAGACCTAGGAATATTTTTCTATCTGTAAATTTATTGAACAGAACACATGTTCTGTTTGTGATCTACACACGTTGTTACCTCAATAAACACAAGCAGATGTGAAGTAAAGCTGTCTCGTTGGGAAATGTTCATGGCGTATGTATACCAATATATATCCTAATATCTATCCCATGTTGCCTGAACCCGCCTTATAGCCTTAACCTATCACTTCTATAGATATCATATCTTAGACCAATCAGACATCCCGTGGTATATTGTTGACATCCAAGAGAAAGCCGTACAGCCTTCTCTACAATAGGTTCGAAAAACACAGGGGTGAATTATGATGAGCAAAAAGACCATGTTCGAGAAAATTTGGGATAACCATGTCATCTATCAGGAAGAGGGAAAGCCGAGTATTTTGTACATTGACCTTCACTTGGTTCATGAGGTAACCTCGCCACAGGCGTTTGAGGGGCTTCGTCTTAGCGGACGCAAGGTGCGTCGTCCAGAGCTTACGTTTGCGACGATGGATCATAATGTGCCGACAAAGGATCGCTACAATATCACGGACCCGATTTCCAAGCAACAGATTGATACATTAACTCAAAATTGCCGTGATTTCGGTGTCACTTTGTATGATCTGGATACGATTGATCAAGGTGTTGTTCACGTTATGGGGCCGGAGCTTGGTCTGACTCATCCGGGTAAAACCATTGTTTGTGGTGACAGCCACACCTCCACTCATGGCGCGTTCGGAGCGCTCGCTTTTGGTATCGGAACCAGCGAAGTAGAGCATGTCATGGCAACCCAATGTCTCCAGCAAGCCAAAGCAAAAACGATGGAAGTCCGATTTGTAGGACGCCGTAAACCGGGTGTGACAGCGAAGGATATGATTTTGGGCGTTATCGCCAAATACGGCACGGATTTCGCTACTGGTTATGTTATTGAGTATACAGGTGAATCTATCCGCGAATTGAGCATGGAAGAGCGCATGACCGTGTGCAACATGTCCATTGAAGGCGGAGCCAGAGCCGGTATGATCGCACCGGACGAAACAACCTTCAACTACTTGCGTGGACGTGAACATGTAGCGCAAGGATCTGCTTTTGAGCAGGCGGTTGCCGAGTGGAAAGAACTCGTAACAGATGAAGGCGCTGAGTTTGACGTTGTGCTGGAGTTTGATGTAGATTCTCTTATTCCGCAAGTAACCTGGGGTACTAGCCCGGGCATGGGTACAAATATTTCCGCTACTGTACCGATTCCGGCAGAATTGCCAACAGAGAATGAACGCAAAGCTGCTGAAAAAGCACTTGAATATATGGATTTGAAGCCAGGCACACCGATCACGGATATTGCTATTGATTATGTGTTTATCGGCTCATGCACGAACGGGCGGATTGAAGACTTGCGTGCTGCGGCTGAGGTTGCCAAGGGCTACCAGGTATCTGACAAAGTAACGGCAATCGTCGTACCAGGCTCAGGTCGTGTGAAAATTCAGGCCGAGGAAGAAGGATTGGACGTCATTTTCAAGGATGCAGGCTTTGAGTGGCGTGAAGCGGGATGCAGTATGTGTCTTGCAATGAATCCGGACGTGCTTCAACCGGGACAGCGCTGTGCGTCGACTTCCAACCGTAACTTTGAAGGACGTCAGGGACGCGGAGGACGGACTCACCTCGTATCTCCTGCAATGGCAGCCGCTGCGGCGATTCATGGACATTTTGTCGATGTGCGTGACTGGAAGTTCAAGCAGGAAGCAGTAGTCCAATAGGATACGGAGGAGGAATTTACAATGGAAGCATTCACAACTTTAAAAGGGATTGTAGCACCTGTGGATCGGGTGAACGTAGATACAGATGCTATTATCCCCAAGCAGTTTTTGAAACGAATTGAGCGCACAGGGTTTGGACAGTTTCTGTTTTACGAGTGGCGCTTTGATGAAGCGGGAAATATAAATCCTGAATTTGAACCGAACAAGCCTCGCTATGCAGGGGCGTCTGTTCTGATCTCCCGTGCCAACTTTGGCTGTGGCTCCTCACGTGAGCATGCGCCGTGGGCGATCATGGATTATGGATTCCGTTGCGTAATCGCACCGTCTTATGCGGATATCTTCTATAATAACTGTTTTAAAAATGGTATTTTGCCGATCAAGCTGTCTGAGGAGCAGGTAGAGGATTTGTTCCAGCGCACGGCAAAGAATGATAACTACCAATTGAACGTAGACCTGGACGCAAAAACAGTTACCGACGATTATGGTCTGCATATTGATTTTGATCTGGATGAGCACCGCCGTCAATTTTTGCTGCAAGGCCTGGATGACATTGGCCTGACGCTCCAGCATGAGTCGGAAATTCTGGCTTTTGAACAGAAGCGTGCTGCAAAGCAAGGCGCATAATTCCAGCTCTGTATGAGTTTGTAGCGATAAAGTGAACTGGTTTGTTGGACAAAAAGCCCGTACTGGCAATTCTTTTGCCTGCGGGCTTTTGTCATTTTCATAAGATAAATTGGTAAATAAGGGGTTGACGGTTCGATTCAGCATGGTATGGTAATGTAAAATGGCTAAAGGACTATCCCTATTACAGTAGCACAAAAAATACATATCTAAGTTAGGGGAATGAGGATGAAGAAATATGGTTGGTTGATACTGGTGGCTATTCTAATTGGGTTGTGGCCGTCCGCTTCTCATGTGAATGCGGCTGGAGCAGATTTGTTTTTAGATGGAAAAAGGATAGAGGCGCCCGCAGATGCCAAGCCTGAAATGGTCAATGGAAAAGTGATGGTTCCGCTGCGAGTCGTTGGTGAACAGCTTGGATACCAATTTAAATGGGAGCCGCAAGCCTATAAAATCTCAATCCAAAAAAACAGCACAGATATGTCCATGTATGTGGGCCGTACGTCGGCTGACGTAAATGGAAAAACAGTTAATTTGGATGCACCTCCTGTGCTGCGTGGTAACTCCACCATGGTTCCACTGCGTTTTGTCGGGGAGCAAATGGGGCTGAAGGTGGATTGGAATAATAAAAATAAATCCGTAAATCTCAGTCAGAAAGTGACAGCCCAGCAGACAGAAAAACAGCCTCAATCCCAAAAATCGTCACCAACGCAGGTGAAAAACACAAGCACACCAAAATCGTCTACGTCAACGACGACAATTATCAATCTCACTGGATCAGACAAGCTTACACAGGATGTACTCGCATTATCCAAGCAGCAGGATACAGAACAGCTAAAAGCAAATACGCTACTGGTGCAAAACATTACCTTTCAAGATGAAGCATTACAGATTTCATTGAACAGAGATGTAACGCCCAAAGTGACCAAAATGACGGGACCTGACCGCATTGTTGTAGATCTGGCAGAAGCGGCGCTGACGACAGAGCTTTCTCAGCAGTTTCCGGTTCGTAGCGATGGATTACGAGTACTGACGAATATTGACAGCGGGGATGTGCAGGAAGTCAGGTTTGCCCCCGCCGATGGACAAAAGGGCGGCGTCCGTATTGTAATTGCTTTAAACCAGGTACGTGATTACGAGCTTTCAACTAACAGCACAGGTGAAATCACACTTCAGTTGCGTGAACGCAATGTTGATCAGGCTGTGACACCAACCAATAGCGGCGGACGGAAAATTGTCGTCATTGATCCAGGGCATGGTGGCAAGGACCCTGGAGCAGGCAGTATCACTGGAAGGCACGAAAAGGAGTTTGCACTGGCTGTAGGGTTAAAGGTCAAGCAGCTTTTGCAAAACGATCCTGACATTCAGGTAGTCATGACCCGCGATGGAGATACGTATCCTACGCTGGATGAACGCCCCCAGCTAGCAAACGAACAGCAGGCAAGCGTGTTTGTTTCGATCCATGGAAACAGTATGCTGGCCTCCAATAAAGGAAAAGCCAACGGTTCTGAAACCTACTATGCACGTCAGGAAAGTCTGGGACTGGCAACAACGATGCATAAGCATCTTGTAGCAGCTACCGGATTTAAGGATAACGGGATTAAGGTGGCGAATCATATCGTGACGAGAAAGGCACAAATGCCAGCCGTGCTGCTGGAATGCGGCTATCTTAGTAATCAGTCTGATGAAGCGGCCATGTTCTCGGAAGAAGCCCAGGAAAGGATTGCGGAAGGGATTGTGGGCGGTCTAAAGGAATTTCTCGGGACTGTGACGGGCAATGTCACGAGTGAATCTATTAATTGATAATTTTGAAAATTTTAAATTAGATCGTATGAAATTCACCAAAAAGCTGCTTTTCATCCCTAGCTATGTTTAGGGAGAAAGCAGCTTTTTTTTTGTAATCGGGCAATGACTTTAGCAGCAAAGCGAATGAACTATATTTTTAGTCAAAATTCGACAAAACTAGTTCTTTGGCACGTATATTTCTGTTATGATGGAATATATTCGCAACTAATGGTGTGGAATTACGTCTAAAAGGTTGTCTGATATTACATAAGCGCGTATATCAGGTCGCCGCACCGGAGCATGTGGCAAAAAAATTATGAATGGAAGGGTGACGAATGAAGAAATTTGGTTTTTTGTTGTTATTATTTGTCTTCATGTGGGCGGTTCCGGGTTATGGACATGCGGCTTCGAGTGGAACACAAATCTATCTCGACGATCAACAGTTAAGTGTCCCGAGCGGTGCTAAGGCACAAGTAATTAGTGGAAATACAATGGTTCCGCTACGCGTAATTTCTGAAAATTTAGGTTATGACGTGACATGGAAGCAGCAGGCGCGAACCATAACGATTGAGAAGGACAGTACCTCGATCCGAATGATAATCGGAAGCAAGACGGCGACTGTCAATGGAAGCGACATTAGTCTGGATGCTTCGCCTCTGCTGCGTTCCAATTATGCCCTTGTACCGCTTCGCTTTATCGGCGAGCAAATGGGACTGGACGTAAAATGGGACAGTAGCTCCAAGTCCGTAAAATTATATACCCGCAGCAGCGGGTCGGGAAACGGTGAATTTACTCCTCCAAAATCCGGGAATAGCAGCACAGATACAGGAAGTGTAACTGTACCAACGAATAATGCCAGTTCAGGTGTAATGCAGGTGCAAGGGATCAGTTTCAGTCAAAACCGCTTAACCATTACGACTACGGGTGCAGTGAAGCCAAAAGCATTTACAATGACAACCCCTGATCGGGTGGTTGTGGATTTGCCGGCTACTGCGTTTGCTGACAACTTTGGGGATCAGCAAAAACTGGACAGCAACTTGAATGGTTCACTGGATATTCAGGATGAAGCGGATGTATCCGGTATCCGCTATGCTTTATTCCAAAAGGAACCTTCAACGGTTCGCGTTGTGATTGATCTGAAGCATGCCATGAACTACACCGCATACAATGACGGCTCGAATCGTGTAATCGTCGATCTGGCATCGAAGGATTCAGTTAATACAACACCTGACTCTACCTTACCAGATGGTTCACAGCCGGATGATACACAGACCTCACCAGTTAACAGCAATGGCAAAAAAGTCGTTGTTATTGATGCCGGTCATGGAGCGAAGGATTCCGGAGCCGTTGGGATTTCGAGAAAAAATTACGAAAAGACCTTCAACTTGGCTATGGCTCTGAAAGTAGAAAGCATTTTGAAGCAGAATCCGAAACTTGAGATTGTGTTGACACGCAGCGATGATACGTTTTTGGAGCTTAAACAGCGCGTAAAAGTGGCTGAAAATCTTAATGCCAACGTATTCGTGTCCATTCACGCCAACAGCAGCGGCAGCTCGGCTTCCAACGGTACAGAGACGTATTACCAGCGTAGTGCAAGCAAAGCGTTCGCCAACGTCATGCATAAGTACTTTGCTCCAGCGACAGGTTTGACAGACCGGGGCATTCGTTATGGCAATTTCCATGTCATTCGGGAAACGACGATGCCTGCTGTTTTGCTTGAGGTAGGATATCTCAGTAATGCGAAAGAGGAAGCCACACTGTTTGATGAAGATTTCCAAAACCGGGTAGCTCAAGGGATTGCAGACGGCATCACAGAGTATCTTGGTGTAAAATAAATCTTCAACAAATCGCTTGCCAACGTCAAGCAAGGAGGGGGACATATGAACAAGAAAATCGTAATCGCAGGTCTGCTGGCAATGTTTGCTATTGCAGGTGCAGGTTGCGCCTCCAAGCAGACAGCCGCTCCTGCGGCTCCATCTCAGGAAGCAAAAACGTCTGCGGCGCAAAATAGCACGCCAGAACAAACGGCCCCTGATTCATCGACTCAGACTACTGAGAGTAACGGAGCGAGTCAAACACCTGCATCCACGTCAACGGAGCCTACAAACACCAAGACGAATACGGAAAAAACAGGAGACCGCCAATCTCAGCAGATTACGGTGTACTACACCGATACACAAGAGACAGGCTTGAAGGAACAGAAAAAGGAAATTACCTACCCAAGCGAGCTGGAAAAATTCCAAAAGGCGTTTGAAGCTCTGCAAAAAAGTGGGGATTCTGCTCTGATACCGTTATGGTCCGACAAAATTTCCGTGCACAAGATCAAATTGGACAATGGAGCTTTGACGTTTGATATTTCCCTGCCGGACGAGGCTCGTCTGGGTGCTGGCGGCGAGGAATTGGCTATCGACGCTTTGAAGAAAACGATGTTCCAGTTCAAGGAAGTCAAAACGCTGGATTTGCTCGTAGATGGTCAGTCCCTGGAATCCTTAATGGGACATGTAGACCTGGATCATCCGATGAACCGTTAACAGATCAGATTGTATGAAAAATTCTTGGGAATTACACACTTTTCACGTGCAATCTGTGACAGTTAATGATAATATAGGAGTGTATTTCTCGCCTATGCAGGCAGTCATGCACAAATAGTATTCGTTTCTTTCCGGATGATTATTTAGAGTGACCGTCTTGATGCGGGCTATCCCGTATCAAGACGTTTTTTTTGGTAGGAGGTAGGATTCCGTGAATGCAGCAACCGCACGTCATATATTGGACACCATCGGTACAATGTTTCCGGATGCCCATTGTGAGCTGAACCATGATAATGCTTTTGAATTAACGATTGCTGTGTTATTGTCCGCTCAATGCTCCGATCAGATGGTGAATAAAGTAACGGCAGACCTGTTTCAAAAATACAAGAAACCCGAGGATTATTTGGCTGTTCCCATTGAAGAGCTGGAGCAGGATATCCGCAGAATCGGCTTGTACCGAAACAAGGCTAAGCATATTCATAACCTGTGCCGTATATTGATAGACCAGTACGGGGGAGAAATACCGTCTGAGCATGATGAGTTGGTCAAGCTTCCCGGTGTTGGGCGCAAGACGGCTAATGTCGTTGTGTCCACCGCTTTTAATGTACCTGCCATTGCGGTAGATACGCATGTAGAGCGTGTTTCCAAACGACTCGGCTTTGCGGGACGGGACGATTCAGTGCTTGAGGTTGAAAAAAAGCTGATGAAAAGGGTGCCAAGGGACGAATGGTCCTTGACCCATCACAGAATCATTTTTTTCGGTCGCTACCACTGTAAAGCCCAAAATCCTCAATGTCAGGTATGTCCGTTGCTCGATGTATGCAGGGAAGGCAAGAAACGTATGAAAACGTCCCGGATCAGGAAAGATAAGGAACGTAGAGCTTAAAGACCCGACAGAGATTACGAGGGTTTAACCATTTAAGTGTAGAAAAGGATGAAGAGTATGAAATGCATTTCGGTATATACAGACAATTTTGAGGCTTTCTCCGATATCTTTGAACAAATCGTAACATCGGAGTTTGCTGAAAACGAAGAACGTGAGCTTGAAGGAATTACGGTTAGCCATTCTGGTGATGTACCCGAGCATTATCTGGAGCGTATGTCTCAGAAGCCGGAAGTAGTCGTAATGAAGGACAAATCCCGCGGAATTACGATTTTGCAGCATGGTCAAGTATTTGAAATTTTGCTGCCAGTGCTTGAGACGGCAACCAATTAAGTTCAATTAGCGGACATGCTTGCATGGTCCGCCGAAGGCGGCTCGGCTGGTCTAACCAGCCTGGGGGCGCATGGCGTGCACAGTCCTTGAAGTCTATCATGGACGATTCCACATATCTAAAATATGAAATGTTCAATTACATCTTCAGAGGAGTTATTCTTAATGAGCATTTATGATTATTCAGCCGTTGCAATGAACGGCAAGGAAATCGCCCTTAGAGATTTTAAAGATAAGGTGGTGTTGATTGTAAATACGGCCAGCCAATGCGGGTTTACATTTCAATATCAGGATTTGCAGCGTCTGTATGATCACTATAAGGATAGAGGTTTGGTAATTCTCGGCTTTCCGTGCAATCAGTTTGCCGATCAGGAGCCAGATTCCAATGACAGCGTGCATACATTTTGTACCTTGAATTATGGGGTCGCATTCCCGATGTTCCAAAAGGTGGATGTACGTGACAAGCAGGCTCACCCGTTGTTTACATATCTTGCTTCGTCGTTGCCCTTTGAGGGCTTTGATGAAACGCATTCGGTTGCCAAAATACTTATTCCTTTAATTCACGAGCGTCATCCTGAATACTTGGCGGGAGATTCGATCAAATGGAATTTTACGAAATTCCTGATTGATCGGAACGGGAAAGTGGTCAAACGCTTTGAAGCGACGACTGATCCTCTGGATATGGAAGAGGATATCGAAGCTTTATTATAATGACCGTTTTGGACAGAATGAAACGAACTTATTTTTATGATTGATGAAAAGGCGGTTTCCCCAAAGTCATGCACTTGAGGGTAACGCCTTTTTTTTATAACTTTTTAATTGTGATGATTCTCACAGCGACTTAGGAATGCTACAATAAAGCTATTTGAGGCAGCTAAGAGACAAGGAGTGGAACTGTAGCTTATGATGCAAGCGATTACAGGAGATACCGGGGAAGAATGGAATACGATAGAGCGGCTGCGGGATTTTTTGCGCACAGCTGGGGATGGGGAAGGAGCAAAAGCTGTAGCTGAATTGCTGGAAAAGGCGGAAGCAGAGGAACTGACCATTGCATTTTGTGGACATTTTTCGGCTGGAAAGTCGAGTTTAATCAACAGTTTGTGCGGCAAAACAGTACTGCCGTCCGGGCCGATTCCTACGAGCGCTAATGTGGTGTCCATCCGTTACGGACGTTCGAGAGCGCTCATTCATCCGGCCAAAACATTAGAAAACCCGGAGCCGGAGATACTGGAAACCTCTCTGTTCGAGCTGGCTGAATATTGTAAAAATGGCGGAGCTTATGAATCGGTTCAGGTATGGGAGGATGTCCCGATGTTGGCTGGCGGAGGGGTATTGATGGATACGCCTGGTGTCGACTCCACGGACCACGGTCATGCGCTGGCGACACATTCAGCTTTACACTGGGCGGATATTGTTTTTTATGTGATGGATTATAACCATGTCCAATCGGAAAATAATTTGTCCTTTGCCAAAAGCCTGTCAGATTGGGGCAAGCCGTTATATTTGATTATTAACCAAATAGATAAGCATCGAGAGCGAGAGCTTTCATTTACACGTTATCGTAGTGAGGTGGAGGCCAGTTTTCATGCATGGCAGGTTAATTACACGGATATACTGTTCACCTCCTTGAAAGAGCAAAGTCATCCTTGGAACCAGTGGAAAGAGCTACCATTGCTGATTAAAGCACTGCTGGAGCGAAAAACAGAGCTATTGTTGTACAGTTTGGTTTCCTCCATGCGCCATTTGGCGGATCAACATGTGAAGGCTGTACAGGCTGCTGCGGAAGAGGAACTGAACACGTTGCTGGAAGAGGCAGGCGGGGAGGAAGCAATTTCGCGTCTGGATACGGAGCTGGAAATCTTGCAGCAAGAGGATGAACACTGGCAGATGCTGCCGGAGCAGGAGTATAAACGGCTGCGGCAAGAGCTGGATCAGCTACTGGAGCATGCACATTTGACACCAGCAGAGCTGCGAGAGGCGGCGGGCGAATATCTGGAGAGCCGCAGGCCGGGTTTCAAGACCGGGCTGTGGTTCGCTGGAGGTAAGACGGAGCGAGAGAAGGGAGTACGTTTGGAACGACTGACTGGTATGTTGGCTGATCAGGTAGAGGGTCAGTTGCTCCCCCACGTTCGAGAGCTGCTGCGTTCCTGGGGGGACGGGCATGGTTTGTGGTCGGCTGCGCTGGAGCAAGAGCTGGAGAAAATTCGTCCTGTGACGGATCGACAATTGGTTGAGCAGACGGTGAAAGAAACAGCGTTGTCGCCAGAGTATACACTGAACTATTGCAAGGATTTGCGCAGCACCGTCACGGCAGATTGCCGTCACAAGGCGTTGGCGCTGGCAGACCGCCTGCTGGCGCAACTGACTGCGCAGGCTGAGACACGCCGCGAGGCTCTCGCATCCGCGCGCACCGAGCTGCTGGCGCAGGCGGACGCGGCAGGCCGTTACCGCGCCCGCCTAAGCGCATCGGCTGCGCACGCCACCGCGCTGCGCAGTCTGCTGCCGCAAGCTGCTGTGCCCGGCGCGTTGCCTCGCGCGGCAACGCCTGCGCCCGTGGCGGAAACCGCCGCTGCGGCTTCGCCCGCGACAGTGAGCGCTGCGCGTACCACCACCGCTGGCGCAGGGGCCGCATCGGCGCAGCCGCTGGCGGGCACGGCGGTAGCACAGCCCGCCGCCGGAGGCCGCCGCACGCGGCTGGATGCAGCAGCGTCCCGGTTGGAGGCCGCCGCTGCATTAGTGAGTCCGTACCCTGCCATGCAGGCGGTGGTACGGGATTTACACGCCCGCGCCGCTGCGCTGGAGGGCGGGCGGTTCACGCTGGCGCTGTTCGGAGCGTTCAGCGCCGGGAAGTCCAGCTTCGCCAACGCTTTGCTGGGCGAGGCGGTGCTGCCCGTATCGCCGCATCCGACGACAGCGGCGATTAACCGGATTATGGTGCCCGCAAGCCAGGAGCGTCATGCCACCGCTGACGTCCAAATGAAATCCGTGGACGCTTTGCGTGAAGACCTTAAATACTCGTTCCGTCTGCTAGGACTGGGAGAACCGGGTGTAGAAGGATGGCAGGATGCCGTACATGCGTTGTCGCCGGAAGGTATTCACCCTGCCGGACGGCCCCATTACAGCTTTTTGAAGGCCGCCGCAGCTGGGTGGGCAGAAGCTGAAAGCTTGCTGGGCCAGCAACTTCAAGTAAATCTGGAGCAATATCGGGACTTTGTTGCCTCTGAGCATAAGTCATGCTTTGTAGAGCATATTGACCTTTATTATGACTGTCCTTTGACCCGTCAGGGGATCGTGCTGGTGGATACGCCCGGAGCGGATTCAGTAAATGCGCGCCACACAGGCGTAACCTTCAATTATATGAAGCATGCGGACGCTCTTGTATTTGTCACCTACTATAATCATGCGTTTACCCAGGGAGATCGTCAATTTTTGAATCAATTGGGTCGGGTGAAAGAGACGTTGGCGTTGGATCAGACCTTTTTTATCGTCAATGCAGCGGATCTCGCTTCGTCCGAAGAAGAGCTACTATCCGTGACCAAACATGTGCAAGAGCAACTGCAAGCAAACGGGATTCGTAAGCCGCGTATTTATCCGCTGTCAAGTATGCTGGCGCTGGAAGCAGCCGAGCAGGGAGAGGCTTCGCTGCGTGCGTCCTCACTTTTTGATGCGTTTGAAAATGATTTTTCAGCATTCGCAGCCGAAGAACTGGCCGGATTGTCCATTGCGTCCGCCATGCAGGAGCTGGCGCGGCTGCGGAACCGGATAGAGCAACACGCCGTCGATGCCAGGTATAGCGTGGAGGAACGCGAAGGGCGGTTGGAGCGATTAACCCATATCCGCGAAGAACTGGAGCAAACCCTCTTGAGTCTGTCTGACAGCAGCGGTGCAGCCGTGTTGTCTGGGGAAACCGATGAACTGTTGTTTCACGTACGCCAACGGCTTGCTTATCGGACTGGAGAGTTTATGGCGGAGGCGTTTCATCCGTCTGTCCTGCGGGAAGGCGTGGGCGATCTTCGCTCAGCCTTTGCATCCTGTGGCCGTGAACTAATGCGCCTGATCGAACTGGAGCTGTCACAGGAATTGCTGGCAACCACGCTCAGGCTGGAAAAAACGGGACAAAGCTTGGTACGCAAGGCTGTACAACGGTGCGTAGAGGATATGAACCATCAACTGGAAGGACTGGATTGCACGGTTCCTGAACCCCGAGAGTGGGCTGTTCCCGAACTGATCGAAATTTCCTTGCAGGAGTCCGTCCATTGGAAGGAATATTGGAACAGCTTTAAAAATCCAAAGCTATTTTTTGAAGGAGCGGGTCGCGCGGGTCTGCAAACCAAGCTGGAGCCGGTGCTGCGCGAGCGAATCGGGGAAGCTGTAGAGCAACAGCGGGAACAACTATCCTCTTTTTACATTACGCTGGTGCAGGAGGAACAAACGTGGCAGACGGCTCTGCTTCGGGAGCAGATGTTGGAGACGATTCGTGGTATGGAGCATGCACTTACGGGTGGTGAGCAGCCACAGGTTTGGGAAGAGCTTGCTAGCCGGATCGCCGCCTTGGAGAAGGAAGAATCTCTGAGATAAAGTATATAAATATGCACACAAGCATAGCTTTCATCAGGACACCGGGTTGCAGGACAACCCGGTGTTTTACGCATGCTCCAAAAAGAAAGCAATGTTGAGCAATCAGCCATATTCAATGATAAGAAAGCGATTTAATTTGCCTAATCACCCGCCAATTGCGAACCTGCCTGAAAACGGCCTTTTATCCTCTTTGCCGCCTTGGAATGCGAATGGTAAACTTCACTAAGCCATATAACAACGTCGTGCAACTAATGGAGGGACATTGACATGGAAGTGCTCAGGCAATTGCAGGGCTTTTTTCGTGAGAGGAGACATTATCTGTTTCTTTCTATTCTATGCCTTGCGATAGCGACGGCCCTAGGACTGGTGTATCCAAACCTGCTCCAAAGGCTAATTGATAACGCTATCATCCCCGGTGACTTCGGGAAAGTCCCGGCACTGGCTCTAACTGTGCTGGGAGTAGTGATCGTCAAAGGTTTTATGCAATTTTTACACGGATTTTTTGGTGGACGGCTGGGTAACTATCTGGCGTACCGACTCCGCAATGCTTGTTATGAAAAGCTGCAATTTTTGTCCTTCAGATATTATGACACTGCCAAAACGGGCGATCTCATGTCCCGTTTGACGGGTGATCTGGAGGCGATTCGCAACTTTATCGGGTTTGGTTTTGCCCAACTCCTCAATGTCGTACTGATGGTCGTATTCGGATCTATGATGATGCTGTACATCAACTGGCAGCTCACCCTCTTTACGATGATCAGCATGCCTCTGCTGCTCTTCGTCACGTTTAAGTTCGAATCCCGAATTCACCCCACCTTTCAGGAAATGCGGCTTGCACTAAGCGCCTTGACGACAGCGGTGCAGGAAAATATAACAGGCGTGCGCACCGTCAAATCTTTTGCCCGCGAATCATATGAGGTTGAAAAATTTTCAGTGCGAAATGAGCAGTACAAAAGTAATCAAATTCAAGCAGCTTCCCTGTGGAGCCGTTTCTTCCCCGCCATGGAGCTGATTGCTTCAGTCAGTGTGGTTCTTCTACTGGGCATGGGGGGCTATCTGGTTATTGGAAAATCGCTGACCCTGGGTCAGCTTGTCGCTTTTTTCAGCTTAATTTGGTACATTATCGGTCCCATCTGGAACATTGGCTTTCATATCAATAACTATACGCAGTCCAAAGCTTCGGGTGAACGGGTCTTGGAGCTTTTGAATCAACCGGTGGATGTTACCGATGAAGCTGACGCGCTGACACTTGATGCTGATGAGGTAGAGGGTCATGTTACATTTGAACATGTCACTTTTGCTTACGGGAATAAGCTACCCGCTGTGGTAGACATCAACCTGGATGCGCCCCCGGGATCAGTTATCGGTATTTTGGGCGGAACGGGATCAGGTAAATCCACTATTATTCAACTGCTTATGCGGGCTTACAATGTGAACGCAGGCAGCATCAAGCTGGATGGAATGGATATACGCCATTTGAAAATCCGTGATTTACGTGCTCAGATTTCTTCTGTGTTTCAGGAGACATTCCTGTTCTCATCATCCATTCGTAACAACATCGCCTATGGACTAAGCCATGTCAGCATGGATGACATTATACGCGTATCCAAGCTGGCTCAGGCACATGAATTTATTACCGAGCTGCCATTGGGTTATGACACTGTCGTCGGTGAACGGGGATTGGGGCTGTCCGGTGGGCAAAAACAACGGATTGCCATCGCACGGGCCTTACTCAAAAATCCGAAAATTCTGGTGCTTGACGATGCGACCAGCGCGGTCGACATGGAGACGGAGCATGAAATCCAGACTGGTTTTCAAGAGGTTATGCGGGGACGGACGACCTTTATTATTGCTCACCGTATTTCTTCACTTCGTCATGCTAATGAAATCGTAGTGCTGGAGGAAGGACGCATAGTTCAGCGAGGAACGCATGAACAGCTCATTGCGACCCCAGGTCCATATCAGGATGTGTATCATATTCAATACGCCGACTACATAGCCCAAACTCCTGACGGTGTATCCGAAAGGCAGGTGAGACCATGAATGTACCCGCTGAAAAAGCCAAACCGCTTCAAAAACCAATGAATGAGCGATTTGTGTACCAGGATGATGATATCATCGACAAACCGTTTAACTGGTCGGAATTCAAACGGTTGCTCGCTTACATGAAGCCTTATGCCCGGCAGATTCTGCCGATTCTGCTGGTTATGATGATTCTCGGTACCATTACCAAGCTGACCGTTCCCTATCTGATCAGTCTGGCCATTGACAAGGCGATTTCTCCCACATGGCCTGCACTGCCCAGTGTAAAGCTATTGCTGCTGATAACCGGAGCCGTGCTGCTGCTATATTTGATTCAGTGGGCAGCCAGCACGTACCGCATTAAATTCACCAATATTATCGGTCAACGTGTCATTTACGATCTGCGTGAGGATCTGTTCAAGCATATTCAGAAGCTTTCCTTCAACTTCTTTGATAAAAGACCGGCTGGCTCTGTCTTGGTACGCGTTACGAATGACATCAACTCACTTCAGGATCTATTTACGAATGGTGCGGTGAATGTCCTGATTGACTGCGTACAGCTCACTGGAATCATTGTCATTTTGCTACTGATTAACTGGAAACTTGGTCTGGCAGTGATTGTGACTGTTCCAATCATGTTTTTGATCTCTACCAAGCTGCGTGTGCGCATCCGTCGTGCCTGGCAGGAAGTACGTATGAAGAATTCCCGTATCAACTCCCATCTGAATGAGTCCATTCAGGGTATCCGTGTGACACAGGCGTACACGCAGGAGCAGGAAAATATGGCTTATTTCGATAACATGAACAGCTCCAGCAGGCGGTCTTGGGATAAAGCTTCCGCCATGAATCAGGTTTTTGGACCGCTCATTGATATTACCGGAGGATTGGGCACGCTTGTGCTGTTCTGGTTCGGGGCGCATCTGATTCAGACGGATCAACTTACGGTAGGTCTGCTGGTTGCGTTTGCCAACTATGTGGGGAACTTTTGGGACCCGATTAATCGACTGGGGCAAATGTACAACCAGTTGCTGGTTGCGATGGCTTCGTCGGAAAGAATTTTTGAGTTTATGGATGAACAGCCGAATATTGCGAATAAGCCGGGAGCCAAAGACCTGCCGTCCATTCGCGGCGATATTCATTTTGAAGAAGTTGTTTTTGAATATGAAAAGGGACGTCAGGCGCTTAAAGGCATTAATCTTTCTGTCGAGGCGGGTCAATCTATTGCGCTTGTCGGGCATACCGGATCTGGTAAAAGCACCATCATTAATCTGCTCAGCCGGTTTTATGATATTACATCAGGGCGACTTACGATTGACGGCCATGATGTGCGTGATGTAACGGTGGAGAGCTTGCGTAGTCAAATTAGCATCGTACTTCAGGATACGTTTATTTTTTCAGGTACGATTCGCGATAATATTCGATTCGGTCGCCTGGATGCAACGGATGAGGAAATTGAAGCGGCTGCGAAGGCAGTTAATGCTCATGAATTCATCGTTCATTTGCCGGGTGGTTATGAAACGGAGGTCGAGGAGCGGGGCGGTATGCTGTCTATGGGCCAGCGCCAACTGTTATCCTTTGCCCGCGCATTGCTCGCTAATCCGCGAATTCTTATTTTGGATGAAGCCACAGCCAGTATAGATACAGAAACAGAGCTCAAAATTCAGGAGGCTCTTCAGGTGCTGCTGGATGGCAGAACCTCCTTCATGGTTGCTCACCGTTTGTCCACGATTCGGAATGCCGATCATATCGTCGTGCTGGATCATGGGCAGATCCAAGAAAGTGGGAATCATGAACAATTGATGAAAAAACATGGAATTTATCGGGGGCTGGTGGAAGCACAGTTCAGATTTTTGTAAAAAAAAGAGCAAAAAATCGCGGTTTTTGTAAATTTAAATGCGGAGCGCTATTGCAATCTTGGAGCTAAACCCTGAAAATAAAGATGAAAAGAGATCAGAGCAATATCGTCAGAGGGGGAAGAGTTCAAGATGTGGGGTGCTCCTTTTTCTGCCGGGGCTATAAAGATGCTGCTGCTGGGTAGCGGGGAATTGGGAAAAGAAGTCATTATTGAAGCTCAGCGACTTGGCGTGGAATGCATTGCTGTAGACCGTTATGAACTGGCCCCAGCAATGCAGGTTGCCCATCGTTCTCATTGTTTGGATATGCAGGATGCTGAGGCATTGAAGGCACTGATTCGCAAGGAAAAGCCCGACATAATTGTACCTGAAATCGAAGCTATTGCTACGGGTGCTTTGGAAGAATTGGAGCAAGAGGGATTTCACGTAGTTCCTACGGCCCGGGCCGCCCGTCTTACGATGGACCGGGAGGGTATTCGCAGACTTGCTGCCGAGAAGTTGCAACTTCCGACTGCCGCCTACCGCTTTGCAGATGATTTTGAGCAATTGCGGTCAGCGGTTCATGAGCTGGGCACGCCATGCGTGGTCAAGCCCTTGATGAGTTCGTCGGGGAAAGGGCAATCTGTATGCCGGACACCCGAAGACGCTGAATCCTGTTGGAATACGGCGTTGGAAGGCGCACGTGCCAAAACAACACGTGTCATTGTTGAAGCTTTTGTTCCGTTTGAGAGTGAAATTACGTTATTGACCGTCAGATCAGTATCGGGTACGACTTTTTGCCCACCGATTGGCCATATTCAGAAGGATGGGGATTATGTCGAATCTTGGCAACCTCATGGTATGACGGACAAGCAGCTCTCGGACGCGCAGGACATTGCCCGTACGATTACGGATGAACTGGGTGGTTACGGATTGTTTGGCGTGGAGCTGTTTTTAACGGCTGATGGCGTCGTATTCAGTGAAGTATCCCCCCGTCCGCATGATACGGGAATGGTGACGATGATTACGCAGGATTTGTCGGAATTTGCGCTTCATGTGCGGGCCATTCTCGGATTTCCGATACCGTCGGTCACACTGCTAACCCCTGGGGCTTCGGCTACCTTGAAGGCAGAACGGGCTACACGGGATTTTGTAATCGGTGGTCTGCATGAAGCATTATTGCTACCCCGGACACAGGTGCGAGTGTTCGGGAAGCCTGAAACCAAGCCGGGACGCCGGATGGCTGTAGCGCTTAGCGCTGCGGGAGATGTGGAAACAGCACGGAAGACGGCCAAAGAAGCTGCCAATATGCTGAAAGTGGAGGTAAATCATGTCTAACAATGTGATGATTCCAGTACTGACAATTCGTTCCGTAGAGCTTGGCGATTGCGAAGCCGTAACAGGACTGCTAAGAGAAGTCGGATATCCGATGACTTGTGGTGTGATGAAAGAAGTTATGGGAACTACGCAGGAGGACTGTCAAGCGAATATGATGGTCGCAGAAATGGATGGTCGTGTTGTAGGCGTAATCGGCATGCATACGGCTCAAAGCCTGGCTTATCCTGATCCTGCCGTACAAATCACCATGCTGGTCGTGAGCAAGGAGTATCGCGGCGAGGGCATCGGCAAGCGCCTGGTGGCCTGTGGTGAGGAGTGGGGACGTGCGCAAGGAAGCTTCCATTTGTTCATTACCGGAGCGAATAACCGCATCAAACAAATAGAGGCCCAAGCATTCTACAACCGAATCGGCTTTGAAAAGCAAGGCTACCGTTTCAGCAAAAAGCTTAAATAAAAGTCCTGACAAGCCCGGATTATATTCAGAGCCTCATTAACCCATAGATCAGTCCCGTTTAGGCTATTGCCGAGCGGGACTATTTTTTTTCCAAATTTTATACCATTGATCCTGCTATGAAACATGATATACTGCTAGAGTAAAGATTACAAAGTTGTAACCAGGCGCGTTCACAACAAGACATTATACAACAAGGAGATGACGAAATGAAGAATATGTTGAAAAAAACACTGGTGATGGGAAGTTTAACCGCTATGTTATCCGCAGGATTCATCGTTCCGGCATCAGCTTCACCAGCCGACGATTTGTCTACCCAACTACAACAATGGTTCCAAAATAACGGATATACGGTAAATAACTCTAACGGAACGACTACGATTACGAAGACCGTCATTCAGGACTGGCCCGGACAGGATAAAGCGAAAACAAACACAACGAATCCTTCTTCCGATAAGCAGGTAGCCAAGCCAGCTAATTCAAAAGATTCACAGCCTGTTACGAACAAGCCGTCGAAAACTCAAAATACGAACTCAGGAGCGGCTCAGTCTGCCGGGTCGTCTGCACAGCTCAGCAAGTCCCAATTTGCAGCAGAAGTAGTCAAGCTGGTGAATAACGAGCGTAGCCAAAAAGGTTTGAGCCCACTCGCTTCTAACGCGAAGCTTACCGAGGTGGCCTTGGCCAAGGCAAAAGATATGAGCACGAACAATTACTTTTCCCATACATCTCCGACGTATGGCTCACCGTTTGATATGATGAAGAAATTCGGTGTAAGTTATACGTATGCGGGTGAAAATATTGCGATGGGACAACAAACACCGCAAGAAGTTATGAAAGCCTGGATGAACAGTCAAGGACACCGTGAAAATATTTTGAAGGCAGAATATACACAAATCGGTGTAGCTTACTACAATGGATATTGGGTACAGGAATTTACACGCAACTAAAAGACGATAATAAAAAGCGCTTCAAACGTCATTATGGTTCTCATGTATACTATTATACTGACGATTAAAGCTAATTTTAGGAGCCTGCTGACACATTCAGCGGGCTTTTTACGTTGTTTGGCCGCTGATATGCTCTTACGTTATCACCTTTGCTTATATGCAAGAACAGGCATAAGTGCAGCAAGTATAGTATGATAGCACCAAGCTGATAACTAATAAACTTATAGGAAAGTCAGGTGAACGAATGAGCTATGAAATTGTGCATGAAGGTGCTTTTGCTATGCTCAAGGTGCGATTGAACCCCGGGGAAACGATTAAAGCGGAGATGGGAGCCATGGTTTCCATGTCGTCTAGCGTGGATATAAAGGGGACTGTCGATGGAGGGTTATTGCGCGGTTTAGGCCGGATGCTGAGCGGGGAGAAATTCTTTTTTCAGGAGCTGAGAGCATCTCGGGGGCCGGCTGAAGTGCTGCTTGCTCCGGCAAGTATAGGTGATGTGCAAGCGGTGGAATTGGACGGTAGTTATAGACTTTTGGTGCAAAAGGATGGCTTCCTGGCATGTACGGAGGGCATTGAGGTCAGCACCAAAATGCAAAATCTGATGAAAGGATTGTTCTCAGGCGAAGGTTTTTTTATCGTTGAAATCAGCGGTCGCGGAACAGTGTTTTTGTCCTCTTATGGAGCTATTCATCCTATTTATATAGCCCCTGGAGAGGAACGTATTATTGATAATGCTCATCTGGTGGCATGGCCGGACTATATGGATTACAAAATTGAAAAAGCGTCCAAAGGCTGGTTGTCCAGTGTAACGAGCGGAGAAGCACTTGTATGCCGTTTTCGCGGCGAGGGGACGGTATTGATCCAAAGTAGAAATCCGGGCAGCTTTGGACAATGGATCAAAAGCTTTATACCTGACAGCAAGTAGTTTTTTCGTCTGTGTAGAGGTAAAGGATGAGCTGTTCGAACCAAAAAGGTGTAATAAAAAGGATGGCTCTATGCCATCCTTTTTAACATACTTATGTAAAAAAAGAACTGAAATGGTCTGTATTTTTGTGAAAAATTACATTTATTTCGATTTGAAAAGTATAACTTTCTGCTTTCTTTTGACATGTATGCTTCATAACACTCAGAACTGTTTATTTGCAAAATGATATGAGAAGCTTTATGTTTATTTCACCAAGTGATCAGGAGGGAACACGAGTGAATTCATCAAAATGGATCTGGCGGTCTGTCGGTTCCGTGTCCATCGCCGCCACACTGCTATTATTGTACGGATTTATTGCCGCAGTACGAAGCATTACGGCTCCAGAGCCGCTCGCTAGCACCAAACCTGCAAATTCGGGTTCATCACAAATACAAAATGCGCCATCCGCTGCAACTCAGGCGGGGGAGTTTAGGGTAGCTGCCATAGGAGATTCGCTGGCAAAAGGAACCGGCGATGACTCGGGCAGTGGTTTTGTACGACGGTCGGTAACCTTGTTAAATGATCAGGAAGGGCATAAGGCTCAGCTCATTAATAACCTTGGCATTAACGGGCTGACGACCCAAGGACTTTTGACCAAACTGGATGAGCCCGGCGTGGCTTATGTGTTGAAAAAGGCTAATGTTATTATTGTGTCCATTGGCGGAAATGATTTGTTTCAGGGGGCACAAGCTGCCCAAACTGGCAAAGAGCCACCTACGCTTAATGGCTTGCGCAAGGCTCTGCCTGATGCAGCCAAGCGTTTGCAAAAAGTGCTGACAAAAGTCGGAAAAATCAATCCGAAGGCTAAAATTATATACGTTGGACTATATAATCCATTCAGTGACCTGCCGGAAATGAAAATTCCGGGAAATCTCGTCGTGACGGAATGGAATCTGGCTGCTATGACGATTACCAATCAAAACAGTAATATGACGCTGATTCCAACCTTCGATTTATTTCAGCAAAATTTGCCGGTTTATTTATCCTCTGATCATTTTCATCCTAACGGACAGGGCTATCAGGCAATTGCTGAGCGTATAGCTCAAGGGTTTGCGGTAGTAGCGGCCAAGGAAGGCGACAATTCGGAGGATGGACAAAAGTCCACGAGCAGCCAACCCGCTGATATGAAGAGAGGAGGGAACAAGTGATGGGTATCCAATCTGCTGACAAGACCGAGACCGATGTAGCAAGGGCTTCGACAACCACAGATGGAGCATCCGGCTATCATTCCGACAATCAGATCCGCAGTGCAGACGGAAGCAGAAACGACAACGAAACCGTTCTCTCTGTTCAGCACGTCAAAAAGCGTATCGGACGAAAAATGATCATTCACGATGTAACATTCGATGTGCGTGCGGGTGAAATTTTTGGCTTTCTTGGTCCCAATGGAGCTGGAAAAACAACGACCATCCGTATGCTGGTCGATCTGATCAAGCCTACCGAGGGCACCATTACCGTATGCGGTCATAATGTAAACCGTGATCCGGAGCAGGCTTTGCGACATATCGGTTCTATTGTGGAAAATCCGGAGGTGTACGGTTACCTGACAGGGTGGGAGAATCTGGAGCATTTTGCCCGGATGCAGCCTGGTGTGGATGAACAGCGTATTCGTGAAGTGGTGGAACTGGTGCGGCTGGATCGCCGTATTCATGATAAAGTAAGTACGTATTCTCTCGGGATGCGTCAGCGTCTCGGTATTGCCCAGGCCTTGCTTGGCAAACCCAAGCTGCTTATTCTGGACGAACCGACAAACGGGCTGGACCCCAAAGGGATCAAGGAGATGAGAACTTTTATCCGTCTGTTGGCGGCAGAGGGCATGGCTGTATTTGTTTCCAGTCATTTGCTTAGTGAAATCCAGTTGTTGTGTGATCGTGTAGCGATTATTAGCCGGGGGCGGGTGCTTGCTGTTGGCGGTGTGCGGGAATTGGTTGAAACGCATTCGCGTATGGCCGTATGGCAACTGGAGCCTCATGATCAGGGGCTTGCCCTGTTGGATGGCTCTCCGCATGTACAAATCATTACGAACGCCGATGAACTGGTTGATGACAGCATTGTTGCAGGCAGCGGAGCGGATGCCATTTTTACTGAAATGGACGAAGAACATATCGCGGAGCTGGTCGTACAAATGACGGCTTCCGGCATTTCCGTTAAAGGTGTAACCAAAATCAACCCTACACTGGAGCAGCTATTCCTGAAAATGACGGAAGGTGAGATTCTTGAATAACATTTTACCGCTCGTGCAAAATGAAACGCTCAAAATCATCAAGAAGAAACGATTTTATGTCATTTTACTTGTTTTGCTTGTGCTTGTGCCGATTTTTACGTACGCTCAGATGAAGGTGGCGGAAAATAACCGCGAAAAATTCGGCAATGACTGGCGACTGGAGCTGCGTCAGGCCATTACCGACAACCAAAATTCGCTGGGCAGCGACCGGGTTCCGGAGGAATGGAAAACCTACAGGAGAGTATTTGTCCAACAAATGCAATATTATCTGGAAAATGACGTGAACCCGAATGAGCCAAGTGGCGTAACTTTTACCAGAGAGTTTATGGACAATTCTATTAATTTGTTCGTTCCATTGCTTATTATGGCTATTGCCTCCGATCTGGTTTCAGGAGAACGGACGACGGGTACCATAAAAATGCTGCTGACCCGTCCTGTCAGGCGGTGGAAGGTGCTGCTGAGCAAGCTGCTAACACTGTATATGTTCGTTTCGCTCATCATTTTGGCTGTGTTTGTGATCAGTTATCTTATATCTGGCTTGTTTTTTGGCTTTCGCGGCTTTAATGTTCCGGTATTTACGGGCTTCCAAATTGTTGGATCGACAGTGGATATGTCTGCGGTACATGCGATCCCGCAATGGTACTATCTGATGCTGCAAGCCGGATTGATCTGGTTCGTCAGTCTCGTGATAGCCTCGCTTGCCTTTATGGTATCGGTGCTGGTACGCAGTACAGCAGCAAGCATTGTGGTAATGATGGCTGCGCTTATTTCAGGCACAATTTTAACGAACATGGCCTCATCCTGGCAGAGTGCAAAATATTTATTTATGGTCAACCTCGAATTGACCGATTATTTATCAGGAAGCCCCGCCCCGATTGAGGGGATGACCTTGCCGTTTTCTTTGGCTGTACTGGGCATTTGGGGGGCTGCGGCGCTGATTGTTTCATTCGCCGTCTTTACGAAACGGGATATATTGAATTAAAATGGACAAGGTAAAAGAAAACATCTGTTTGCATTTTTGGTGAAAATCATCAAGAATAAGGCAAAACACGGTTACGATTAGACAAAGGGGGAGCATGAATGGTCGACAAAATCGACTTGTCTGCGGGAGCGTCCGGCACTCAGAACGGAGCTTTGGAATATGGCGTGGACGACATTCAAGTGCTCGAAGGGCTTGTGGCAGTTCGCAAACGGCCGGGCATGTATATTGGGAGCACCAGTTCTTCGGGACTACATCATTTGGTATGGGAAATTGTGGACAACGCGGTTGATGAGCATCTTGCCAAGTTTTGCTCCCGCATTGACATTACAATGCATAAGGACGGTTCCGTTACAGTAACTGATAACGGGCGTGGCATTCCTACGGGAATGCACAAAACAGGAATTCCAACACCACAGGTAGTATTTACCATTTTGCACGCCGGAGGTAAGTTCGGCGGTTCGGGATATAAAAAGTCCGGGGGTCTGCACGGTGTGGGCGCGTCCGTAACGAACGCTCTTTCGGAATGGCTTGAAGTGGAAATTTACCGGGACGGCAAGATTCACCGTCAGCGGTTTGAATATTGGCAGGACAAGAAGGGCGTGGAGCATGTCGGGGAACCGACCACAGGCCTTGAAGTGCTGGGCAATACCAACAAGACGGGAACCAAAATTACTTTTAAACCGGATATTCGCGTATTCCAGGCAGGCATTCATTTCAACTACGATACGCTGGCCGAACGGCTTCAGGAAATTGCTTTTCTGAACTCGGGTCTTCGTATCCAGCTTAAAGATGAACGCAGCGGGAAGTCGGATGAGTATTTTTATGAGGGCGGAGCGAGTCAGTTTGTCGCTTTTCTGAATGAAGGCAAGGACGTGCTGCATGACGTCATTCACTTCAATGCAGAGAAGGAAGACGTTGAGGTGGAAATTGCCATTCAGTACAATGCAGGTTATACCGAAACGATTGCTTCGTTTGTTAACTCCATTCCGACACGGGGCGGGGGTACACATGAAACGGGCTTCAAAACCGCTTACACCCGTGTCATGAACGATTATGCGCGACGCACAGTAATGCTGAAGGAAAAGGATAAAAATCTGGAAGGCAATGATTTGCGAGAGGGAATGATGGCCGTAATCAGTGTCAAGATGGCTGAGGTTGAATTCGTCGGTCAGACAAAGGATCAACTGGGTAGCGCTTCCGCACGCAGTACCGTGGATGCGATTGTATCCGAGCAGGTGCAGCGTTTTCTGGAGGAAAATCCGCAGGTCGCGCAAACGTTAATCAAAAAGGCAGTTCAGGCATCCAGAGCGCGTGAAGCTGCGCGTAAAGCTCGGGACGAAATGCGTACCGGCAAGAAACGCAGTGAAAGCTCTAATCTGAACGGCAAGCTGTCGCCTGCACAGTCCAAGGATTTTACACGAAACGAGCTGTTTATCGTGGAAGGTGATTCGGCTGGCGGATCGGCGAAACAGGGACGTGATTCCAAAATTCAGGCTATTTTGCCCTTGAAGGGTAAGCCGATGAACCCGGAGAAATCCAAACTGGCGGATGTTATGAAAAATGATGAGTACCGCGCCATTACAGCAGCAATCGGGGCGGGAGTAGGAACAGAGTTTACGCTGGAAGATAGCAATTATTCCAAAATCATCATTATGACGGATGCGGATACGGACGGCGCGCACATTCAAGTGTTGCTGCTGACGTTCTTTTATCGGTATATGAAAGAGCTGATTGATGCGGGACGCATATTTATCGCCCAACCGCCATTGTATAAAATAACCCGGAAGTCGGGTAAGCTCGAAACGGTACGTTATGCCTGGACTGACGAGCAGCTTGACAATTACTTAAAGGAATTTGGACGGAATTTTGAGCTTCAACGCTATAAAGGACTCGGGGAGATGAACCCGGATCAGCTATGGGAAACGACGATGAATCCCGAGTCACGTACCCTGCTGCGCGTCCAGATTGAGGATGCAGCCAAGGCTGAACGCCGTGTGTCGACATTGATGGGCGACAAGGTTGATCCGCGCAAGCGCTGGATTGTGGAAAACGTAGATTTTACGGAATATGTAGAGTAGTGCTAACAAATGAGGTGTATACATGAGCTTATCGGAGCAATTTTTGCCAGCTTTTCTGGAGGAAGTGGTCGGTGACCGCTTTGGCCGATATTCCAAATATATTATTCAGGATCGGGCGATACCCGATGTGCGGGATGGATTAAAGCCAGTACAGCGCCGGATTTTGTACTCCATGTATGATTCCGGCAACACACCGGATAAAGCGTATCGTAAATCTGCCAAAACGGTCGGGGACGTTATGGGTAATTATCACCCCCACGGTGACTCGTCAATTTACGATGGAATGGTGCGGATGGCGCAGCCTTGGAAAATGAGTCACGTACTGGTGGACGGTCACGGCAACTGGGGTTCCCAGGACGATGACCCGGCAGCCGCTATGCGGTACACAGAGGCCCGTCTGTCTCCTATCGCGATGGAAATGCTGCGTGATATCGAAAAACGCACGGTTATGTTCAAGGATAACTTTGATAACTCGGCAAAGGAACCGGTTGTGCTGCCTTCCCGCTATCCGAATCTGTTAGTAAACGGCTCCAGTGGGATTTCGGCCGGATTTGCGACTGAAATTCCGACGCACAGCTTACGCGAGGTCATTGACGCCAGCATTGCTGTGATGGAAAAGCCGGATATTGAGCTGGAAGAGATTATGACCTTTATTAAAGGTCCTGATTTTCCGACGGGCGGACTAATTATGGGTGGCGAAGGCATTAAAGACGCTTATCGCACAGGTAAAGGGCGTATTTATATCCGTTCCAAAACGGAAATTCAGTCTTTGCGCGGAGGCAAGCAGCAACTGGTCATTACGGAGATTCCATACCAGATTGTTAAGTCAAGGCTCGTAACCGCCATGGAGAATATCCGTCTGGAGAAAAAGGTGGAAGGGATTGCCGAGGTTCGTGACGAGAGTGGACGGAATGGTTTGCGAATTGTGGTGGAACTGAAGAAGGAAGCCGATGCGGAAGGGATTTTGGCCTATTTGCTGAAAAAAACCGACCTTCAGGTGGCATACAACTTCAACATGGTAGCCATTGTGAACAAAGCGCCGCATCAGCTTGGATTGAAGTCCATTTTAGAAGCATATATTGCCCATCAACGCGAAGTTGTCACACACCGTATCCAGTTTGAGCTGGAAAAGGCGGAGGATCGCGCCCATGTGCTGGAAGGTTTGGTCAAGGCGCTGAACATTCTGGATGAGGTCATTGCGGCCATTAAAGCTTCCAAAAATCGCCAGGACGCGCAAAATAATTTGCAATGGATGTTTGGCTTTAGCGAACGCCAGGCTGATTCTATTTTGACCTTACAGCTTTACCGCCTCACGAATCTAGAAATCACCACGCTGGAAAAGGAATTAAGTGAAATCCAGAAAAAGATTAACCAGTACCGTTCTATTTTGGAAAGTGATCGTAAGCTGATCAGTTTGATCCGCAAGGAACTGCTGGAAATCCGTGAGAAGTTCGGCATTGACCGCCGTTCGGACATACAGGGTGAGGTTGAAGAGATTAAGGTAAATCTGGAGGTCATGGTTGGGGCAGAGGATGTATTGCTGACTCTTTCCAAAGACGGCTATGTGAAGCGTACAGGTATGCTGTCCTTCACCCGTTCCGGTGGGGAGCGCTCAGCTTCTGGCGTAAAGGAAGGGGATTATGTCACCCAGTTGCTTGATGTCAACACACTGGATGTGTTGCTCGTCTTCACTCAGCGCGGACAATATTTCTTATTGCCTGTGCACCAGGTGCCGGAGTACAAGTGGAAAGAGCCGGGAACTCCGATTGTTAACGTGATTTCGTTAACCAAGGATGATCGTATCGTGAGTGTCATTCCGATCAAAAACATTGAGGAAATCGGCAAAAGTCTGGTGTTTGTAACGAAGAAGGGCCAAGTGAAGCGGACAGAGCTGACGGAATATGCAACGAAACGTTCCAGTGCTGTAGCAGCCTGCAAGGTAGCAGGGGACGATGAAGTGTTGTCGGTAACGCTAAGCGACGGCACCCGGGATATTATGCTGATTACCCGTGCAGGGATGAGCATACGATTCAAGGAGCAAGAGGTTAATGCGATGGGTCGCGTCTCGGCTGGTGTCAAAGGTATACAACTGGCGGAAGGCGATGAAATTGTCGCAGCGCTGTGGGTGGAAGAGGATGAAGGAGAAGTGCTGGTGCTGACCGAGTCCGGTTATGGCAAGCGCACGCTTCTGCTGGATTATCCTGCTCAGGGACGAGGCGGTAAAGGAATCACCACCTTTGAGTTCAAGGAAGGTAAACGAGTACGTTCGAATGGAACTCGGATCGTAGCTGCCTTCTATTGCCGTGAAGCTATTCAATTGTTTGTGATCACTGCAGAAGGGCAGACGATGTCTTTCCTTTCGGAAAAAGCTCCTTTGACCGACCGCAAGGATACAGGCAAATTGCTGGCTCCTGTGGAGAAGAAGGACGAAATTGTGAATGTGCTGCCGCGTAGTGAGCTGCAGGCTTCCCAGTCTATAGAATAACAGGAAAGTCAATCGCTTTTTAGCTCGAAAAAGAGAGGTCCTCTCGTGCCATTCTGGCACGAATGAGGACCTTTTTGCCGTCATGCTGTCGAACCTTGACCACCCTCCAAAACCGAAGTGAGACTTCCTTCCCCTTTTCAATTGATACTCCAAAAACGGCAGGAAACCAGGGCTGAATGGCGAAAATTTAATGTGATGAAATACAATCCGGACGGTGGCCCATACGGTAAATTTGATGCTTTTACTGACCCTGTTATTCAAAGGAGTGAGGCAAAATGCAAACGACCGAATTTGCGAAAATCTGGTCCAGAATGGCTAAGGATTACAAGGTTCATATGGAGCAGCAGTTGGCTCCATCATTGACTGAGGCTCAGCTTACAGTACTGGAGGTTTTGAACGAATACGGCCGTATGAAACCGTCTCAATTGATCCCGTATCTCGCAACCACACCTGCCGCGGTTACAATGCTGCTGGACCGGATGGAGCGGAATCGCCTGGTCACCCGCTTTAGAGACGTAAAGGACCGTAGAATCGTATGGATTGTTATTTCGGATCAAGGGAGAGAAGAAGCTGAACGGGGGTTGCAGATAAGAGATGATTTTCTGGCCTCTGCACTAAACCGGATTTCGCAGCATAATCAAAATTTGCTGGTTTATCTGTTGGGTAAAATCACCACAAAGACGAAACCGTCTGCATCGGCAAGCGAGGCAAAGGGAGTAAAGGAACAAATAGAGCGAGCAGAATAAGCGGAACATCAGTTGAATGAAAAACGGCTTACATGAACAGACCGTCTCTTTAATATTCTAAATAAAAATGCGCGGATAATGCTGGCCAAAAGGGCCACACATGTCCGCGTTTTTTGTGCTGAAAAAACACATACTGTAGCTGTTGTTACTTTTTTAAATGACTTGTTGTATCCTGCAAGTTTCAGTTGCTCTTTTCAATACCTATATCTGTTACAGGGGTGAATGTTGACATTAACATATAACATGATAAAATTAGTTATACATAAATAACATTTCGTATGCGAATAATTGCTTAAATATGTATATGGAATGTGAATTGGGTAATGGGAAGAGGGATGGTTCCAGTGAGTGACAGAGAGGAAGACAGACTTGAGGTGTACCGGATTATTCAGTCGGTAAGGGAGGTTAACAAAACGATATTTTATGCCTTCTGGAATGAGGAGCAGCATTTGGAACTGACAGCCGTTCAGCACATGGCTTTGGCGATTCTGAATAAACGACCCAATATCGGGTTATCCGAGCTGGCAGACATAGCCCATATGGGGTGTAGCTCCATGAGCGGGGTGGTTGATCGCTTGACCAAGGCAGGATATATCGCTCGCGGACGGCATGAGCATGATCGCAGATCCTTAGTACTGACGCTTACACCGGAAGGAAAAGACATCATGCAAAAAGTAGACGACATGTGGATGGAGCGCGTCTTGCCCATTCTGGACATCCCGAAGGAGCATCTGGACATGGTTCTGGATATCCATAAACAAATGATAATGAAATTGACACCGAAGGGAATGAATCAACTTGAGCAGTCCTCAAATGACACTACCAGGTAATGTACGCAGAGCACCCATTGTGGCCGCTCTGTTGATTGGCGCGTTTGTTGCGATTTTAAACCAGACGTTGATAAGTGTGGCTTTACCGAAAATGATGAGTGATCTGAATGTAGATGCCAATGTGGCTCAGTGGCTTAGTACGGGCTTTATGCTCGTGAACGGGGTATTGATCCCGGTGACCGCATTTTTGATTGCGCGTTTTTCCACTCGTAAATTGTTTATTAGTGCGATGATTATCTTTTCAATCGGCACGCTGTTGTGCGCTATTGCCCCGAGCTTTAGCATATTGCTGATCGGACGTCTTATTCAGGCCGCGGGTGCGGGTATTATGATGCCTTTAATGATGGTCGTTATCTTGAACATCTACCCCATAGAGCGTCGTGGCCGGGCGATGGGAACGCTGGGGATTGCAATGGGTTTTGCTCCAGCCATTGGACCAACCTTATCCGGTTATATAGTCCAGCATTATGACTGGCGGGTGCTGTTCTGGATCATCCTGCCGATTTCAGTGATTTCGATTGTGATCGGATTTATTTTTCTGAAAAATGTAACGGAGCAGTCCAAGCCTAAGCTGGACATTCCCGGCATCATTTTGTCTACGCTCGGTTTCGGCGGACTGTTATACGGCTTTAGTGATGCTGGAACATCGGGCTGGGGAAGTATTCCGGTCCTGTCTACGCTTATTGTGGGGACGATCGCGCTCATTCTGTTTATTGTTCGCCAGCTGAAGGTTGATGAACCTATGCTGGAGTTCCGTATCTTTAAATACGATGTGTATAGCTTGACGACAATCATTAATGTCATTGTGACGATGGCTTTGTACGCCGGTATGATATTACTACCGATTTATTTGCAAAATATTCGCGGCTTTTCACCGATTGAGTCCGGTATGCTGATGTTGCCGGGGGCGATTCTGATGGGGTTCATGTCTCCTGTAACCGGGGCTATTTTTGACCGGATCGGAGCGCGCTGGTTGTCCGTGATCGGTTTATTGATCATGGCTGTGACCACTTGGGAGTTCACACGCTTGACCGAAACAACGACTTATATGACGCTGCTGGCTAATTATACGGTTCGGATGTTCGGAATGTCATTGCTGATGATGCCGATCCAAACGGCCGGCTTGAACCAGCTTCCACAACGATTGAATGCGCATGGTACGGCAATGAGTAATACACTGCGTATGGTTTCCGGTTCAATTGGGACGGCAATTCTGGTGACGGTGATGTCGACTCAAAGCAGTAGCCGTCTGGCGAATATTGTTGCATCTGAGGGATTATCTGTTACGGATAAAGCAGGGATGCTGGCAGCGGGCAATCAGGCTACGATTTACGGTATCAATACAGCCTTTATCATTGCGACGCTGTTGAGTGTGACGGCCCTGATTTTGGCGTTTTTCATCAAGAATACGAATGCTCAAAACGCTCTGCCCCGTCAGCAGTTGGTGAACAGCAAGAAAGGGCAATCTGTGGTCTCCTCGTCATAAGCGACGGGAGGACTATCAGATTTTTAACAAAAAAAGAGTCCGTAATGCATGTTTGTTTACATGCGTTACGGGCTCTTTTTGTATATTGAATTGAAGATATTAAAAGCTAAATACGCGGACTTGCCTGCTCAATTCTCAGCTTCGATCATTCTTTCATAAAGCGATTTGGGCCATTCACTCCATGGGAATTGGGCTGGAGGGAACGAGTGGAAGCTCATGTTCTCCTTGCTAACCGGATGCGGTGCTCCGGCAAGCAGGGACCAGAGCGCCAACTGTTGACCCGGACGGCTCAGGTTGCCACCGTATTTTTGATCCCCGTATAGAGGACAGCCGATAGCCTGCATCTGTACACGAATCTGATGCGAGCGTCCGGTGTGTAGCTCAATTTGTACAAGACTGAGACCATCTGCTTGTCCAAGCACTTGGTACTCTAAAATGGCCTCCTTGGCCCCGGCCGTACCGGGACGAACTGCCTGAACCGTGTTAGTGCGGCTGTCCTTTAGCAGATGATGGGTCAGACGGCCTTGTGAGGCCGCGGGAACACCGTTTAGAACCGCTGCATACATCTTGCGGAAACTACGGCCTCGAACCGACTCTGACAGCCGAGAAGCGGCTTTGGACGTCTTGGCAAAGATCATGGCACCGCCTACAGGCCGATCCAGTCTGTGAACCAGTCCTAAAAAGACATTACCAGGCTTATCGTGTCTGATTTTGAGGTCTTCCTTGAGTAAAGACAGCAGATCAGGATCACCGCTGGCGTCTTCTTGTGTCGGAACGTTGACAGGCTTTACAACGGCCAGAACATGGTTGTCCTCATATAGAACAGGGATATTCGGCTGGGCATGCCCGTGCCGGGTAAGTTCATCTGGAGTCATAGGAGGAATTAAGCCTCCCAGCGTCCGAGAATACCACAAGGCAGATTCAGCCCCGAGCGGGTAATCGGCAATCCGATTTCACCAGCGCTGATTTGACCGCCATACTTTTGTTGCATCGTCATACTCAGCATGTTGCGCAGTACGGTAGGCGAAATCCCTGTGGTATAGGAGTTAATCAGCATGAACAACGGTTGATCGGAAATGATGCTCATGCAGGATTCCAGAAACGGATACAGGCTTTCTTCCAGCTTCCATGTTTCTCCGTTTGGTCCGCGCCCGTAAGAAGGAGGGTCCATAATGATCGCATCATATCGGTTTCCCCGGCGTTGCTCCCGCTGTACGAACTTGAATACGTCGTCTGTGATGAAGCGTACCGGACGGTCAGCTAAACCGGACAATTGCACGTTTTCCTTCGCCCATTGCACCATGCCTTTGGCTGCATCGACGTGGACAACACTTGCTCCAGCATATGCTGCGGCAGTAGTGGCTCCCCCAGTGTAGGCGAACAGGTTCAGTACCGAAATCGGTCTGCCTGCGCCTTTGATTTTATCCATCATCCAGCTCCAGTTCGCTGCTTGCTCCGGAAAAAGACCGGTATGCTTGAAGCTGGTCGGTTTAATGTGGAATTTAAGCGGCCCGTAACTGATCGTCCAACGCTCGGGAGTAGGCTTCTTCATATCCCAACTGCCGCCCCCGGAGGAACTGCGGTGGTAATGTCCATGAACATCGCGCCACTCGGCTGTTTCCTGGGACAACGGCCATATAATTTGCGGATCAGGCCGCCGCAGGACAATATCGCCCCAACGCTCCAGCTTTTCGCCGCCGCCTGTATCCACTACTTCATAATCTTTCCATTCTTGTGCTACATACATGTACAATCCATCCTTCAACAGTCAATTCAGGATTCCGGCAGTCCTCTGCACAGAAATCCCCATATGGAGTCTATTGTACAACAAACCTCAGCAACAATCGAATGATTCCATGGAGAAGCTGGTATTGACCGTTATAGGTCCCAGCATTTTTTGTCGCTTTATGGCGACTTTTGATAGGCGAAAAGTGTTATGAAGCAGAATTGTTTATTTTCCAAATTATTTATGTTGAAGGAATTTAAAAATCATTGACATTTTTCGAATTTATATTTTATCATGTAAATAAATAGTTATATGTTACGCTTATTTAATAATCAAAACATCCTGTCCTACCTCGACGTTATGTTATCAATTTCATCTATGATACTGAAATCTTTAGCTGTAAATATAAGGTTTCACTATACTTCCAGTTTTACCCACTTCCAAGATCACACAATATTTTACTCACACCACGAAATGCTATTCCATTATTCTACTCCATCATTCTATTCCATTTTTAAGCTTGTTTTTTATTAAAATGATTTTTCTACTGTCTGTAATAACGATTTCCGTACATATGCACGTTAACGCTCGAATTGTGAAAACATTTTTGTTTTGCCACCTTCTTGTCGAATGAAAGGTGTTTGATAAAGAAAAAAACATTCATAACAGTTGAACAGGCGTGGGGAGTCTTTGAACGACCGTTGTATTTGGGGGTGGTAAAAAAGTGAGGCCGCTTCGTCTAACAAATTTTTTTCGAATATTTTAAATTCTAAGCAGCAGCTAACGATGAATTGTCAAGTGTTTGTATAATTTCGGATGGAGGTGAGCTCAATTAGCTAGAGCTTTATCATGTGTTCATAGACCGATGAGCGTTCACAATTTGGAAGGTTGGCGTATATATCGGACTCTCCAAGGCACAAGCTTCGAATACGGGTGTTTCTTGTCAGAAAGCCGGATCGGGTGTGTTACTGAATTTTATCGAAGGTATATAGGATGCTTTGAATATGGGGAAAAATTCGCGATATGAAATTTTTTACGTCGAATTGAGCATACAAGATTGTCTCATTTATTTACGAGATGCCAGACGAGCTTCTAAAAAATCAGCGATAAAGGAGTATATAAATATGGCGAACAAGTATTCCACGACAGAATCAGCCCTTAACCAGCACAAAGCTCATGTTAGACAAAAACTAGTCAAGATGATTGGAAATGTGACCCAACTTAACGAAGATGAAATAGAGCCACAAACGCATTTTTTAGAGCTAGGGCTGGATTCCATTACTCTATCTCAAGTCCGTCATAGCATCAAGGATGCGTTTGGATTTGACATACCTATGAATGAGTTTTTTGATACGCTAACCACGCTGGAATTGTTGACAAATCATGTGGCAGAAAGAGTAGTTATCCCCATTGAGTCTACGAATCAGAAGGTGGTAGAAAGTTCTGTGGAGATCCCAGGTAACGGGATAGAACATACGGCCCCTTATGTGTTACAAACGTATGAAAAACAGAACCTTTCGATGTCCGCGCCTGTGGGCTTAGAACGCATTTTGGAGCAACAGCTTCATTTAATGTCACATCAGCTTGAGGTGCTGCGGGATCATACCATAGCACATGTGAACACTACCACTGTATATCACCATCACCCCGAGGAAGACAGTGCAAAGATCGTACAAGCAGTCAAGGACAGCGTAAGCGACCTTCGTAAAGGAGCCTTCCTACCCGACCTGTCGTCGAACGGAAGCGGCCCAGGTCTGGAAAAGCAAGCTTTAGCTGTATCCATGCCTCCGGAAACGGGGACATGGGGCGCTCAGGAAACTGTTATTGCACTGACCCCGGATCAAAAGCAGCTTTGGTTCGCTACGGTTTCAGAACGAAATGACTCACAATCTTTACATGAAACCGCTTTGCTACGTTTTTGTGGCCCGCTTCAGCCCGAAGCTTTTACCGAGGCAGTTCATACCATCGTGAACCGCCACGAAGCTTTGCGTACCTTTATGAATGATGATGGAGAGACACAAGTGATTACATCTGAAATGAAGATTAGCGTTCCATTGCATGATTTTAGCGACTACTCGCCAGATGAACAGGAACAGCACGTCCGAAATTGGCTGGCCAAGGATAGTACAATTCCGTTCCCATTAATACCTTATAAGCCATTATTCCGTGTTCAATTGCTGAAAATATCAGTCATAGAGCATATTGGTGTATTTACCTTCCACCATTTGATTGCGGACGGCTGGTCGATGGGAGTGTTCATGCGGGAGTTAGAGCACATCTATTCCGCGTTAGTCCGCAATGAAGCTGTTACTCTACCCGATCCGGTATCATTTCGGAACTATGCCGTTTGGCAGCATGATCAGTTGAGGTCTGGAGGAGAGGAGGCTGTTACGTTTTGGTCGGCTGTACTAAAGAGGTCTCTGCCTGTGCTAGATTTACCTTCTCCGGTGCGTGGGCTACAGATGCCATCTTCCCAAGGAAGCAGACATACTTTGATTCTGGAGGCACCGTTAGTTCAACGGCTGAGAAACGTAAGTATCAAACTCGGAAACAGTTTATTCATCACCCTTTTATCTGCATTTCAGCTTTTTCTGCATCGCCTGACAGGCCAAAAAGAAGTGATGGTAAGCGTACCGACAGCAGGACAAGCGCAAATGGATGTTTTTTCGCTGATTGGTAACTGTGTGAATATGCTTCCGGTCATTAGCGAAGTGTGTTCTGACGTTTCATTTAATTCATTTGCCCAAACGGTCAAACACCAAATGAATGAGTTGGAAGCCTACCAGAAATACAGCTTTGCCGGACTGGCCCCACTAGGATTAAAATATTTGCCAGTAATGAACGTTGTGTTTAATATGGATCGGCCGATTCCTCGTTTTTACTTCCACCAATTGGATGTAGAAGTGCTTGAAAACGAAATATCTTTCAGTAAATACGAGCTGTTTTTGAACGTTACGGAGATACAGAAGCAGTTGCGTCTTGACTTTGACTATAATACAGATATTTTTCAAGAAAATATCGTTAAAACGTGGTCAGAATACTTCCTTCACCTGCTGCATTTAATTGTGGAGAATGAGGAAATTCGTGTATCCTCGATTTCTTTACTTGATGTTGTGGGACAGGAACGGCTTCGGGCTACATGGACTGATTACGTCGATTCTAACGGTATTTATCCTTGCGTGCTTGATGCATACAAGCAACCAGCACCTGTCGGAACAGCAGGGGAGGTCTATCAGGCCTCGGCAGTCAGCGGAATTTTGGGAACGACCCGGGAATGGGCTTACGTGGAAGGTGGAGCGAAGCTTTTACATATCGGTCATTTGGACCGAAACATCTGCATCCGCGGACATCAAGTGAATTTGGAACAACTGGAGAAACACTTGCTGCAAACTTTCCAACTAAGTGATTGCTTTATTACCCCGCAAACGAATGAAGCCGGTGAAGTATTGCATTTAACCGCTTTTCTTGTGGCAGCCGCTTCAAAGCCTTGGGAAGAATCCGAGCTGAAGCAAGCTGTGAATAGACTCCTTCCGGATTATACGCGGCCTCGTTGGTGCATTAAGATGGATCGTATTCCTCTCTTAGCAAATGGAGAGCCGGATCTGCAGGTCCTGCTAGAAGTGGGAAAAGCAAGTGTTAATGCAGCAAAGGATGTTGGTTCTGAGGTACAAACCGCTGAGGAGAAGCTGACGACTATTTGGAAGGACGTTTTGAATGTGTCCGAAGTTAACCGTCATGAATCCTTTTTCCATTTGGGTGGGGATTCGTTAAAAGCGACCGTCATCTTGTCCAAAGTGAACAAGGAGTTGGGTGTACACATCCCACTCAGCCGCATTTTTGATTTGCAAACGATTGCCGAACTTTCTGCATTTATTGTCGGAGGGCAGCAGCAAACATATGAATCGATTGTTCCTGTGCCCCCCGAGCCTTTTTACCCGGTGTCTTCAGCCCAAAAAAGGATGTACGCACTGGATCAATTGGGTGGCGGAACAGCCTACCATATTTCAGGTCAGCTCCTCATAGAAGGAGACTTGGAAGTTTCAAAGTTTATTGAAGCTACTAGGGAAGTTATTTTAAGACATGAGTCCTTCCGGACATATTTTGAACTGCAGGCTGGGGAGATTGTACAAAAAATTCGGGACACGATGACGTTTGAAATACCGTTCTCACGAATTCTGCAAGAAGAGGCAGCGCAGGCCCGAATCTCGTTTATTCGGCCCTTTTACTTGGATAAAGCTCCTTTGCTCCGCATTAAACTGTTCGAACTTATTCAGGGCGGTTTTATGCTCCTGGTGGATATGCATCACATCATTGCGGACGGTTTTTCTATGACCATTATGATGGATGAGATCATCCAGCGTTATCAGGGCAGAGAGCTTGCTGACATTCAGCTTCATTACAAGGACTTTGTGGCTTGGAAGCAGCAGCAAATAAATGGCAGTAAATGGAATGAGTATAGACCATATTGGTTAGGGGCCTTGAATGGAAAGCTTCCCGTTCTGCAAATGCCTACTGACTTTTCGCGACCGCAGACACAAAGTTTTGAAGGGGACAGTTTGACGATCACATTGGATGGGAAGTTGACAAAATCCTTATACCAACTAGCCCAAAATACCGAATCAACGCTTTTCATGGTGCTTTTAGCAGCGTATAACGTATTGCTGGCCAAGTATTCGGGTCAAGAAGATATCATTGTAGGTTCGCCTGTGGCTGGAAGAGAACATGTGGATACGCAAGCGATGATCGGGATGTTCGTTAATACACTGGCGCTTCGGAATTACCCGCATTCGACACTAACGTTCCAATCCTTTTTACAGGAGGTCAAGCAAAGCACGTTGTTGGCACTGGAGCATCAGGAATATCCATTTGATGAACTGGTAGATCAACTTGAACTGGTTCGTGATGTCAGCCGAAATCCTGTGTTCGATACGATGTTCAGTTTGCAAAATGTCGGGATGGACACTTTGGAGGTCGAGGGGGTCCGATTTAAACCGGAGGAATATAATGCTGGCGTAGCCCAGGTCGATTTTTCATTGCTTGTGACTGAAGAACAAGATCAAGTGACCCTTGTTTGGGAATATGCTACTAAGTTATTTAAGCCAGAGACAATCAGGAAGTTGGCAGAACATTATATAAAGATCTTGGAGACAATCACCCAGGATAGTAGATTACGATTGGCTGATATGAATATTTTGTCTGATAATGAAGAACAGTTAATTTTATCAAGGTTAAATGAAATGTCTACACTTAATACACTAGCCAAAAGTAGACATATTGATTATTCAGATTACAAAGATCATGATGCCGCTTTGAATTACTGGAGAGCGTATTTGAAGGAGTACGAGGGCCAATCTCGCTTACCGCAGGCTCGAATGAATAAGACATGGAGTCGTCAGACCGAATATCATGACTTTCATTTGGATGCAGACATGATAGGCGGGCTGCAACGGATTGCTCAGGAATATGAGGTAACCATCCAAATACTGGTGCAAACGGTGTGGGGACTTCTGCTGCAAAAATATAACGGTACGGATGATGTAGTGTTTGGTAGTGTGGCTCTTGAAAGCACATCTGTGGTACGGAATGAAGAGCAAGCCCTCGATCTGCAAATAAAAACTGTACCTGTGCGCATTAGAACTAGTCATAATAGTCGATTTTTGGAAGAGATCAAGCAACAACAAATGCTTTCAATGCTTAACCTTGCCCATAAAGTGTATTCACTCGAAGAAATTGAGGCAATGTCAGAGCAAAATCACGATTTAATTAATCACATCCTTATTTTTGATCATGTATCAGTAGAGGAAGACATTCAGCAAATGGGTGGTAGCGATGAGAATCGCTTTTGTATTGACGAAATTGATTGGATGAAGCAGACAAATTATGACTTTAATCTGGTTGTAGTGCCGGGAAAAACGATACAAATGAGAGCTATTTATAACGCCCTGGTATTTGATCACGAACATATGGAGCAAATTCAGGGACATTTGCTGCAACTGCTGAAGCAAGTGGTGCTAAACCCGGATATCCTGGTGAATGAACTGGATATTGTGACGGAACAGGAGCGCGAGCAAATTCTGGGTGTTTGGGGAAATACGGCGGTGGAATATCCAAGCGAGCAAACAATTCAAGGTTTGTTCGAAGCGCAAGTCTTGCAAACGCCAGAACAGGTAGCCTTATTCTTTGAGGGTGAACAGCTGACATACCGTGAGTTGAATGAGCGCGCCAATCAATTGGCAAGAACACTCCGTTCTTATGGTGTACAGCCAGAGCAGCGAATTGGACTACTTGTGGAACGATCTATTGAGATGATTGTTGGTATACTAGCAGTTCTCAAAGCAGGTGGTGCTTATGTACCGATAGACCCGGAATATCCAGCAGAACGTATCCATTATATGTTGGAGGACTTCGATGCGCAGATTGTACTGACACAACGGGCATTTACTGAACGAATATCTTTTAAAGGGACTACTCTTGAACTGGATGATTCCAGAATATATTTTGCAGATGGCTCTAATTTGATGATGTCCACAGACAGGGTGGATCATCTGATATACGTTCTATATACCTCAGGAACGACTGGACAGCCGAAAGGGGTCATGGTCAACCATCGTAGTGCAATTAATACGGTGAGCTGGTTTTCGGAACGTTACGCAATAAGTGGTGGACTTGATATGATCCTGACGGCAGAATATACATTTGATCCAAGTATTGAGCAGATCTTTGGGACGTTGCTGCATGGGGGCAAGCTGCATTGTATCCGGCGTACAACGCTGCTGAGTAAGCAGCTACTGACCGAATATATTAAGACTCATAATATCAGGATACTAGACATTCCACCGGCCCTGATGAGAGCATTTTTATCTGAAGATTCCAAAATACCTTGCTTAGATACGTTAATCTGCGGTGGTGAACGGTTGGAAGATTCATTAAAGGAAAAAATAGTGAGCAAAGGATACATTCTGAATAATCATTATGGACCGACGGAAACAACCATTGATGTGCTGGCTTCCGTGTGTGAACCAGAAATAGCAGTAAATTTGGGTAAACCTATTCACAATACGCGCGCATATATTCTGAACGAGCATGGGAAGCTTCAACCAATAGGGGTAATCGGTGAGCTATGTATCAGCGGTGTTGGCGTAGCCCGTGGGTATCTGAACCGACCAGAGCTGACGGTTGAAAAATTTGTGCCAAATCCGTTTGCTGGTGGAGAAGCGAACTATGAACGGATGTATCGGACAGGCGATTTAGCACGCTGGCTACCAGATGGGAATATAGAGTATTTGGGCCGGGTTGACCATCAGGTGAAAATTCGGGGTTATCGGATTGAATTGGGTGAAGTTGAGACCAACCTGATGAAGGTGGCTGATGTGCAAGAGGTCGTCGTATTAGTCCATGAAGACAATCAAGGACAAAACCAACTGGTTGCCTATTATGTAGCTGAACAAGATGTGGATGCGGGTAAATTGCGCAGCTTGCTAGCTAAGGAACTTCCAAATTATATGGTGCCTGCATACTTCGTACAGTTAGAGCATATTCCACTGACCTCGAACGGAAAAATTGATCGGAAGTCACTGCCAGCACCGGAAGGCAGTCTGCAAAGCGGAGCTGATTATGCTGAGCCGCGTACGGAGGCGGAACGGACTCTGGTGGCGGTCTGGGAATCAGTATTGGGAGCCCCAAAGGTTGGGATTTTAGACAATTTCTTTGATCTGGGTGGGGATTCAATCAAGGCAATTCAAATTTCATCCCGATTATTTCAGGCGGGCTACAAGCTGGAAGTTAAGGATATGTTCCGATATCCTACGGTAGTGGCACTGGCACCGCATATGTGTGAGGCCGTGCATATAGCTGATCAAGGGGAGGTCAGCGGAGAAACTGCGTTACTTCCGATCCAGCAATGGTTCTTTTCGCAGGAGCTTGAGTGTCCGGAGCACTTCAATCAGGCGGTGATGTTGCACAGGACGGAAGGTTTTGATGAGAGGATTGTGCGCCAGGCAATGGACTGGATCGTGGAGCATCATGATGCCCTGCGTACAGTCTTCCGCAAGCATCCATCTGGTTATACAGCATGGACACGCCGTGTGGAGGAAGGCTCATTATATACGCTCGAAATTGCGGATTTACGTGGAGAGTCGGCGGCTACCGACCTGCTAGAAGCGAAAGCAACTGAAATTCAAAGTAGTATCAACCTGTCCGAAGGACCTTTGGTGAAGCTTGGTTTATTCCGTACAAATGAAGGCGATCATTTGCTTATAGCTATTCATCATCTGGTCATAGACGGAGTATCATGGCGGATTCTGTTCGAGGATTTCTCCACAGGCTATGAGCAAGCACTGAAGGGCGTGCCGGTAAGATTACCGTTTAAAACAGATTCCTTTCAAACTTGGGCGCATGAGTTGTCAACTTATGCTAACAGCTCAGCGGCCGAGTCTGACGAAACTTACTGGCAGCAGCTTGAACAGGCTCAAGGGGGAGCTACTCCGCTACCTAAGGATTTTTCCTATACTGGTTCGTTGAATGCAGATAGCGAAGTGCTGACGCTGGAATGGACGGAGGCAGAAACACAGCAATTGTTGAAGCAAGTACACCGGGCCTACAATACCGAGATTAATGATTTGCTGCTAAGTGCGTTAGGCTTGGCCATTCATAACTGGACAGGTACTAATTGTGTGCTGGTGCATCTGGAGGGACATGGTCGGGAAGCTATCATACCGGAAGTAGATATAACACGTACTGTGGGTTGGTTTACCAGCTTGTATCCTGTTTTGTTAGAAATTGATGGTGATTTTACACTTGGAGAACGTATCAAAAGCACAAAGGAAGGACTGCGTGCTATTCCGCACAAAGGTTTGACGTATGGTACATGGCGTTATCTGTCCGAGGCTTCTGCCGAAACTCGAAACCGTCCTTACTTCACAGAACCGGAAATCAGCTTTAACTATTTAGGTCAGCTTGATCAGGAAGATCTGCAAAACAGCGGAATTACCCTTTCCTCCTACGGTATAGGTAAAACAGATGCTGCTCAATCGAGGTTGCTGCACACGTTGGATTTGAACGCGATGATTTCAGAAGGTACGTTGCGATTGACGATCGCCTACAGCAATAAACAATATCGAAAAGAAACGATGGAACACGTGGCTGGGCTGTTACAATCAGCTCTGCAAGAGGTGATCTCGCATTGCGTTGCCAAAGAGCGGCCTGAGCTGACAACAAGCGATGTATCCTTCAAGGGCTTGACCATCGGGGTACTGGATCAACTGGTTGAGCAAGTTGCACAGACTGGCGAGCTGGAAAATGTATACGCTCTAACACCAATGCAAAAGGGAATGTTGTTTCATAATTTAATGGATTCGCAGTCCAGCGCGTATTTTGAGCAGGTATCTTTTGACCTGAATGGGCATTTTCATACGGCTTCGTTTGCTTCAAGTCTGGATCTGCTGGTGCAAAGACATATGTCTTTGCGGACGAATTTCTACAGCGGTGTGACGGATGAACCGCTTCAGATCGTGTACAGGAATAAGCGGACTGAACTGTATGTGGAGGATTTACGTGAACTGGAAGAAGATGAACAGGGTCGACATATCCTCGATTTCACTCGTAAAGATAAGCTAAGAGGCTTTAAACTGGACCAAGATGTGTTGATACGTGTGGCGATTTTACGCACAGGTGAAGAGACATATCGATTAATATGGAGTTTCCATCATATTGTAATGGACGGCTGGTGCATGTCGCTGTTGACTAATGAAGTGTTCACGAGTTACTTTGCCATTTTGGCCCTAGACCAGCCTAAGCAGACACCTGTGACGCCGTATAGTCAATATATCGAATGGTTGGAGCAGCAAGATCATGAAGAAGCGGCACAATACTGGAGCACATATCTGAGCGGATATGAAGAGCAGTCCCGTTTGCCACAGGCTAAAGTACTAGGGAACGGGTATCAGCCGGAGCAGCTTGACTTTGATCTGGGCGAGAACCTGACGGCTGCGCTGCAGCGAGTCGCCAAGCGATACCAGGTCACGGTAAATACGCTGGTACAGACCGTATGGGGGATTTTGCTTCAAAAATATAACGGTACAAATGATGTTGTATTCGGCAGTGTGGTTTCTGGACGACCAGCCGACATTCCAAATGTGGAACATATCATTGGTTTGTTCATAAATACAATACCAGTGCGCATTAATAGCAGCGGGGGAAGTCGTTTCTTGGATGTAATAAAACAAATTCAGGAGCAATCCATCGCCTCACGTGCCTATGATACGTACCCTTTGTATGAAATTCAGGCGTTGACCGAGTTCAAGCAAGATTTGATCGATCACATTATCATTTTTGAAAACTATCCGGTAGGAGAACAAATCGAACAGCTGGGTAATGGTGAGCAGGCAAGCTTCACGATTACCGGAGTTGAGTCGGTGGAACAGACTAACTATGACTTCAACCTGAAAGTGCTGCCAGGTAAAACGATCCAAATGAGCTTTGGATACAATGCACTGGCGTTTGATCGCGCGAGTGTAAAGCAAATTCAAGGCCACTTGGTACAACTGCTTGAGCAAGTGGTGACGAACCCAAATATTCAGATCGATGAGCTGGATATCGTGACGGCCCAGGAACGCGAGCAAATCCTGAGGGTATGGGGAAATACGGCAATGGAGTTTCCGCGCGAGCAGACGGTTCACGATTTGTTCGAAGTGCAAGCGTTGCAGACGCCAGAGAAGGTAGCCTTGTATTTCGAAGGAGAGCAATTAACCTACCGCGAGTTGAACGAGCGCGCCAACTCACTGGCACGGGTGCTTCAAACACAAGGAGTGGGACCCGACAAATTGGTGGGCTTGATGGTAAAGCGCTCGGCAGAGATGATGATCGGTCTGCTGGCTGTACTTAAAGCAGGCGGTGCTTATGTGCCGATCGATCCTGAATATCCGTCAGCTAGAATTGAATATGTGCTTGGAGACAGTGGAGCTACTGTACTTTTAACTTCCCGTGATCTGGTTGAAGGACATAGCTATAGGGCTAACACTTATTTTGTCGAAGATGAAGAGTTGTACCAAGGGGAAACAACGAATCTGGAAGTAACGGCTCAGCCAGATCACCTGGCTTACGTAATCTATACGTCAGGCTCGACTGGTAATCCGAAGGGGGTCATGCTTCAGCATCGGTCGGTTCTGAACTTTATAACAGGGATGCACGGAGTCCTTGACATCACAGCAGACAAAACAATTTTATCGCTAACGACGATTTCCTTTGATATCTTCGTGCTGGAAACAATCCTGCCATTGCTTAGTGGAATGACAGTTATAATTGGTGACCGTCGTCATCAGACAGACCCACAGGAGCTTGGGGAGTTGATCGTCACTCATCAAATCGATATGCTGCAAATGACGCCGTCCCGGCTGCAAATGCTACTTGATCATGATGAAGGGGCTCATGCGCTACAAGGTGTACAGGAGGTCTTAGTCGGGGGTGAGGCAATTCCTCCGAAGCTTCTAAACGGACTGCAATCTATTAACGGACTGCGTATTTATAACATGTACGGTCCGACGGAAACGACGGTGTATTCGACGACTCAAGAATTGACGACTGCGAACCGGATTGATATTGGGCGCCCCATCGCTAATACGCAAATATACATCATTAACACGCAGGGTCGATTGCAACCGGTTGGTATTCCTGGCGAATTATGTATCGGAGGGAAAGGCCTCGCGCGTGGGTATTGGAATCGGGAGGATCTGACAGCGGAGAAGTTTGTGAACAACCCGTTTTCACCGGGAACACGAATGTACAGAACGGGGGATCTTGCTCGCTGGAATCCAGATGGTAGTCTGGAATTTATTGGACGTATTGATCATCAGGTGAAGGTTCGCGGGTTCAGAATTGAGCTTGGCGAGGTTGAATCACAAATCTTGAAAATGGAAGATGTGCAAAAGGCCGTCGTGCTGGCTCATGAGGACAAGCAGGGAGAAAACCAACTGGTCGCCTATTATGTGGCGGAGCGGGAAGTCAGTTCAAGTGAATTACGTAGCTTGCTGGCTAAAGAGCTTCCAAACTACATGGTGCCTACGTACTTTGTACAACTGGAGCACATCCCGCTGACCCCGAACGGCAAAATTGATCGGAAGGCACTGCCAGCACCAGAGGGCAAATTGCAAGATGGAATAGAACATATTGCACCTAGGACGTGGGTAGAATCGAAGTTAGCGATGATCTGGAAGGAAATTTTAGATCTAGCGCAGGTCAGCGTGAAAGATAACTTCTTTGAAATAGGTGGGCATTCTCTGCGAGCGACGACGCTGGTTTCGAAAATTCATAAAGAAATGAATAAGTCGCTTCCACTGCGCAGCATTTTTGAAGCTCCAACAATTGAGCAGTTGGCGGAAGTGATGGACGGTTTGGATCAGCTGGCATACGCGTCCATTCCGGTGGCGGAAGAGCGCACGTTCTATCCGCTGTCCTCGGCGCAGAAACGGATGTATGTGCTCCAACAATTGGAATCGAACAATGTGAACTATAATATGCCGGCTGTGCTTCAGGTAAGTGGACCGCTTAATGTGGAGCGTGTGGAAGAAGTGTTTTGTCAATTAATTGAACGACATGCATCCTTGCGTACCCGCTTTGAAATGGTAGGGAACGAACCTGTGCAGTTTATTGAGGACGGGGTGTCGTTCGAAGTAGAATATGCGAAGATACGGGTAGAAGGCGACCCCCGCGATGTTGCATTCGCGCAGGCTGTAAACCAGAAAGTGCAAGAGCGGATTCAAGCTTTTGTGCGCTCATTCAACTTAGAAACGGCTCCGCTGCTGAGGGTGGCTTTACTGGACCTTGGGGAACATGGAACAAAGCAAGAAGCGCAGCATTTCTTAATGCTGGATATGCATCATATTATTTCGGACGGTGTATCAGCAGGGGTGCTGACCGACGAGTTTGTACGTCTGTACAGCGGAGAGGAGCTGTCTCCGCTACGGATTCAATACAAGGATTATGCTGTATGGCAGCAGAATGAAGCGCAGCAAGCGTGGATAAAACGTCAGGAAGCGTATTGGCTGGACACCTTTGATGGTGAGTTACCCGTATTGAACCTGGCGACCGATTTTACTCGTCCAGAGGTGCGAAGTACAGCAGGGGCTACAGTGGAATTCGAATTGGACGGGAAAGTCAGCCAGCGCCTGAAAGAGCTGGCAGCCCAAACAGGCTCGACGCTGTACATGGTGCTGCTGGCAGCCTACACAGCATTGCTGCATCAGTACACCGGGCAGGAGGATATTATTGTAGGTAGCCCGATAGCCGGACGACCACATGCGGATCTGGAGCCAGTCATTGGAATGTTCGTTGGGACGCTGGCTATGCGTAATTACCCAACCGCAGGGCAAACATTCCGTAGCTATGTGGAGAATGTGAAGAAACATGCATTGAAGGCGTACGAGCATCAGGACTATCCATTTGAGGAACTGGTGGACAAGCTGATGATGAAGCGTGACATGAGCCGCAATCCGCTGTTTGATACGATGTTTGTGTTGCAAAACACGGAGCAAAACGAGTTGAAGCTGGCTGACCTGAGCTTCCGTCCATATGGGATGGAGCAAGCCCCGGCAAAGTTTGATTTGACGCTGGAAGCCAGTGAGGGAGAAGCGGGTATTCGGTTCGGATTAGAGTATGCGACATCGCTATATCAGCGGGAAACAGTAGAGCAGATGACGCGCCACTTTGTACGATTGGTGGAGACTGTTGTGGTGAACCCGGATCTAACACTTGGAGAGCTGGAATGGGTCACAACGGAAGAAACGGTGCCTGTTCTGAAAGAGCATCAAGAACGCCAAAAAGCATTACGCTACTGGAGCAACTATCTGGCCGGGTACGAGGAACAAGCCCATTTACCGCAGGCTAAAAAGCAGAATCAGACAACATATCAGGCGGAGTATGTAAACCTGGATCTGGGTATGGAGCTGACCGCCGGAATACGGAAAATCGCCGAGCAGGAAGAGGTATCGGTCAGTACGTTACTACAGACGGCATGGGGGATTTTACTGCAAAGATATAACGGAACTGAGGACGTCGTGTTCGGCAGCGTACATTTAGGTCGGACGGCTGATATGGCAAATACAGAAGCAGTGACAGGGGCATTCATAAACACCATGCCTGTGCGTATCCAAGGCGGAGAAAATAGCTTGTTCACAGAATTAATGAAGCAAAACGAAAAGTTACTCAAGTATGCATGTGTGCATGCCACATATCCACCCCATGAGATTCAGGGACTAACTGAGCTCATTCAGGATTGGATCAACCATAGCGTCATTTTTGCAGATGTTCTGGTGGAGGAAGAAGTGGAGCATATGAGTGATGGTAAAGAATGCGACCTCCGCCTATGGACAGCAAAGATAGCCAAGTCAACGACCGACGACTTTAATCTGGCGGTGTTGCCAGGAAAAACGATCCAAATGAGCTTTAGCTACAATGCATTGGTGTTTGACCGTGCGAGTGTAGAACAAATTCAGGGCCATCTAGTACAGCTGCTGGAGCAAGTGGTGGCGAAACCGGACATTCGAGTGCGCGAGTTGGACATTGTGACGGAACAGGAGCGCGAACAAATTCTGGCGATTTGGGGAGATACGGCAGCAGAGTACGCGCACGAGCAGACGATTCACGGCTTGTTTGAAGCGCAAGTGTTGCAGACGCCAGAGCAGATAGCCTTGTATTTCGAAGGAGAGCAGTTGACCTACCGTGAGCTGAATAAGCGAGCCAATCAATTGGCAAGAACGCTGCGATCTTATGGTGTGCAGTCAGATCAGCGAATTGGTCTACTTGTTGAACGTTCTATTGAGATGATCGTAGGCATATTGGCAGTGCTCAAGGCTGGTGGTGCTTATGTGCCAATTGATCCGACGTATCCGCAGGAGCGAATCCAATACATGCTGGAAGATTCCGGAACAAAACTGCTGTTGACGCAAAGTCATCTGGTGGAAAAAGGGATGTTTGAGGGTCAGGTGCTGATCCTGAATGGGGAAACATCCATATATCACAAGGATGGTTCAAACCTAGATTCGGTAAGTGGTTCAAATAACCTCGCGTATGTTATTTATACATCGGGAACCACGGGACAACCCAAAGGAGTTATGCTGGAACACCGAGGATTGTCCAATCTGAAAACGTATTTTGATCAAACGCTACAGATTATCTCATCAGATCATGTGTTGTTATTCGCCAGCTATTCGTTTGATGCATCCTGCTGGGAAATCTTCCAGGGGCTATTCAGTGGAGCGACATTGTACGTAGCGACACAAGAGACGATTTTGAATTATGAACGGTTTGAGAAGTACATGTCGGAACATCGAATTACAGTGGCCACACTCCCACCTACCTATACGGTGTATCTAGAACCAGCACGTATGCCAGACTTACGCATTTTGGTCACAGCAGGCTCAGCAGCCTCAATAGAGCTGGTGCTTAAGTGGAAGGAGAAAGTGGCATATTACAATGCTTACGGTCCAACAGAAAACTCGGTCGCGACATCGGTATGGTCCGTGTCTGAAGATCCGCGAGCTGAGGACCTAATTACAATTGGGCGTCCTATACCAAATCATCGCGTGTACATGGTGGATGCGCATGGTCGTCTAGCGCCGGTGGGTGTACCAGGTGAACTGTGCGTATCCGGTCCGGGGTTAGCGCGGGGTTATCTGGATCGTCCGGAGTTGACTGCTGAAAAATTCGTGAAAAATCCGTTTAGTAGTGGAGAAGCAAGTTATGAACGGATGTACCGAACGGGTGACTTGGCAAGATGGATGCCGGATGGCAACATTGAGTACTTGGGTCGGATCGACCATCAGGTGAAAATCCGAGGGTATCGGATTGAATTGGGCGAGGTAGAGGCGCAAATTTTGAAAATGGAGGCTGTGCAAGAGGTCATTGTGCTGGCAAATGCAGAAGAACAGAGGCCACACCAACTGGTCGCATACTATGTGGCAGAACGTGAAGTAAGTGTAAGCGAACTGCGTAACACGTTGCTGAAAAAGTTACCCAATTACATGGTTCCTTCATACCTTATGCAGTTGCAGTACATGCCCCTGACCCCGAATGGGAAAATCGACCGCAAAGCGCTACCCTTACCGAGAGGGACAGGTAGTTGGAATGAAGAATACGTTGTCCCGAGAAATGCATTAGAACAACAACTTGTAGAGCTTTGGCAAACGGTGCTTGGCGCGGAAAAGGTAGGCATTGACAATAACTTTTTTGAACTCGGAGGTCAATCTCTAAAGGCTATACTGCTTGTCTCTAAAGCACAGGAAAAAGGTATCTATCTAGGAATCCATCAGGTATTACAACATCAAACTATTCGTGGTTTGTCTGATTTGCTGCAAGCTGAACGTTGTGACACACACCATAACACATCATGGATTTCCAGTATCTTGGAAGCTGAACAGTGGATTAGCAACACTTTTGATGTACAAGCTTTGCTTCAATTTGTGACGGTTGATGAGCAAGACTATCTGTTTCTACAAGTACATCCATTTCGAGCAGATCAGGTTGATAAGATCGTTGCTTTCATTCCGTCTCATGTACATCCTGACCTGCATCCGCATTACATTGTGCCTATGGGTGGAGAGGATGCAGGCCAATCGATTGAAGCTCTGCTCACGATGATTACAATAACAGATGATGAACAGGAAAACGTTCTTCACTCTCAATCAATGGAATTTATTTCAATAATTGATGAAATGAATGCAACTAGGAATGGTAGTCTGCTAAGCTCAGAGGCGATCGGACAGTTTCCACTGGCACCTGCTCAACATTATCATTTGCAGCATCCTGCTTCTTCTGGCACGGTGATTCATCTGAATCACTATGTAGATAAGCAACGTCTGTCCACAGCTGTTCAGCAGCTCATGCGCAGGCATGAATTACTGCGTAGCGTACTGATTCAATCGGACGGGGGTTGGGCTTGGGAAGTCCGATCAATCCCGGAGAACTTATCTTTACCTATGGTGGATTTATCGGCATATCCGATACCAACCCAGCGTAAGCTCCTTTCGTCTATCATGTCGCATCTTTATTTTAAACCGTATGAGCAGACGAAATCTTTGCAATACCGAATTACATTGATTCGCTTGAATTTGCGTGAACACTTATTGCTTCTGCCGTGCTCACACATTATTTTCGATGGCACGAGCAGCATGATTTTGGAGAGTCAGTTACTTGAAGAATATGAGGATCCACAACTGGAGCATACAACAGAGGAAGTCCATTATATGGACTATGTCAAACATATTCGTCAAGGACCACAGGGGATAAGTGATCAGCAAATTGTTGAGCAATATAAGCTCCAGTCATTTGTTGAGAGTACAAGTCAAATTTATAAGCTGACCCGGGAATTCAAATATGGACAAATGACAACGTATCAATGGGATATAGCACTACCGAGTATTTCAATGCAGAATGATTCTGTAAACCTATGGGATATTTCGCTACAAATGGCATTCCAATTTTTTGGTGTTTATTTCCGAAAATCCGAAATTCCGTTATGGTTAACGCAGTATGGAAGACAGTATGGGGATCGGAATTACTTTGAATCCGTGGGAGAATACATTGATCATATTCCCGTGTTACTCCATAAGGAAGAAATGCTATCTTATCATGCGGTGATCAAAAAACAATTAAGCGTTGCTGCAAATCATCATTTAAACTTCTTTAATTTAATTTTTAATGAAGAAATGGAGCCTATGTATCCACAAGCAAGCAGTATGCTAAAAAAGGGACTTGGACAATTACCAATCGTGTTCAATTACCTGGGAGAAATGCAAGAGGCCTCGAAGATGTTGAGCACCTTAAACAGAAGTACAACCTTAGTTGACGGAGAAGAAGTAATTTTCTTTGAAGCTGCCCATACTGGAGCAGTACTTCAAATATTCCTGCGCCTACCATATGAAGAGAAACATGAGGATATCTATCGAATATTGCAAGCTGCTAACGATAAGATTATTTCTGACCTAGCCATACGGCAGTAGGGAGCTGAAAACGTGAATCATTTGTTCAAAGACAATCGGTTTGTCCGCTTTTTTGCTTCACGTACCGTGGCAAATATAGCGGATAGCATTTATTCCATTGTGTTGTTATATTTTGTTCAGCAATCGACGCAGTCAGTGGCATTTACCAGCTTCACGTATGCGGCGGTATCTACAGCATCTATTTTCAGCTTTTTTGTTGGGCCACTCGTAGATCGTTATTCACCCGCACGCTTGGCCAGCATTGCTTTGTTTGCGCAGGCGATTCTAATTTCGATTGTCCCGTTTCTTATTCGAGACGGGATGACCAATTTGATAATTATCCTCGCGATCGTTTTTATAGCGTCTTGCTTCTCCATGCTGTTCTATCCGGCTAACAGTAAAATGCTGCCTCAACTTGTTCGTGCACCAGATTTAATTATTAGGGCGAACTCTATGATTTCATCGTCGGACCAGATCATTAATATCGCTGGTTATCTGGCTGGAGCTTCGCTCATTATCGCTATGGGCATGCAAAACACCTTTTTACTGGCTAGCGGTATGCTGTTCCTTGCAGGTGTCGTATATATTAGACTCAGCAAACAGCTCGACACTCATTCAACGGAAGGGACACATAGCGAGGGCTCGCTAACATTAGGGCACTATTGGAGAGAACTGAAAGAAGGATATACCTTTGTAAAACGCCACACCTTTTTGCGAATTATGTTGCCATTCTTTGCTCTTGCCAACTTTTCAATGGCTTTTCTGATTATTACTATGCCCTCCATAGCTGTCGATTACGGTTCGCCAATCTATTACAGTTTGCTGTATATTTCTTATTTCATCGGCATTTTTGTAGGTTCTTTTTTGGTAAATGTGCTTAAAAGGAACGGTCTTACTATTGCAGCTGCATGGGTAGCTACAGGACTTGCCATTTTCCTGTTTTCCGTGATGCCCCAGATGTGGATGAAACTACTGGCGACTCTCCTAATAGGTGCTTTTACAGGCATAATTAATGTATTGCAAATGTCTTTGATCCAAATTATTACTCCCTTACCGCTGTTAGGACGTGTGATCGCCTTTACGAATACCCTCTCGAATGCGGCCCTTCCGCTGGGAGCTCTGATTGGCGGCGCGTTAGCTTTGCGATTCTCACTGCCTGAGGTCTTGTTTTTTAGCGCCCTGACTACCGTATTGTCTGGATTAATCATGTTCTTTATCAAGACAGTTCGTCAGTTTGAAATTCCATTAGAGAAGGCAGGTGGGTTGGAGCATCCTCATGCAACAAATGAAGTAAGTTAAAAGTTTTAATGTCTGTTTTTCATGTAAAATAGATGATCAACTTTGTGTGGAAGTTTCCTCACAACAATGCCAAGTCCTACTTATAGGGCTTGGCATTGTTTGATATGTCATGAAGGGCTTACGTACTTGTTTACCAAGATGCTTAGGACATTAACCTAGGAGAAGTGCTCAGTTTCCAGATGAAAAATATTTTTTTGCCGAATACACTTGTAATTAGAGCGCTTCCATATTAAAATGAAATCAATCCCACTTGTACGTACAACTAATCATTTTTCATCATAATTATGAGAAATAGATTGGATTGTACGTACATAATAGTTTATCTGTTAACACAGCTACAATTATACTTATTTCCTGACAGGAGGAATTTTTAATTATGAAACCGTTTAAATTTTGGTTTGCTACAGGAAGTCAGCATTTGTATGGACCCGAGACACTTGATCAGGTACAAGAGCATTCTCGTCAAATTGTAGAGGGATTGAACCGAAGTGGTCATTTACCATTTGAAGTGGTATTAAAGCCGGTTCTGACGAATTCTGACGCGATTCGCCGTCTTATTATTGATGCGAACGGGGATGACCTGTGCGCAGGGATTATTACCTGGATGCATACATTTTCTCCAGCGAAAATGTGGATTGCTGGCTTGACGCGTTTGGCAAAGCCTTTGCTGCACCTGCATACTCAATTTAACCGTGATATCCCTTGGGATAGTATTGATATGGACTTTATGAACCTGAACCAATCCGCGCATGGTGACCGTGAATTTGGCTTTATCGGTGCCCGTTTGGGTGTAACTCGTAAAGTTGTTGTCGGCTATTGGGAGGAAGAAGGCGTTCAGAAACGCATCGGCGGCTGGATGTCCACGGCTGCTGCTTATAGCGAAAGCCAAAATCTCAAAGTAGCCCGCTTTGGTGACAATATGCGTGAAGTAGCTGTTACTGACGGTAACAAAGTATCTGCTCAGGCCCAGTTGGGCTGGTCGATCAACGGCTATGGTGTCGGTGATCTGGTTGAGGTCGTTAATAACGTGTCAGAAGGGGATATCAACTCTCTGTTCGAGGAATACCATGACCTGTATGAGTTGTCCGCAGAAGCCAAGCAGCCGGGTGCAGTACGTGATTCTATTTTGGAGCAGGCTCGTATTGAGCTGGGCTTGAAAAAGTTTTTGCAGGACGGAGAATTTGGAGCCTTTACGACAACGTTTGAAGACCTGCATGGTCTGAAACAATTGCCTGGCTTGGCGGTTCAGCGTTTGATGGCCCAAGGTTACGGATTCGGCGGCGAGGGTGACTGGAAAACGGCAGCGTTAACGCGTCTGATGAAGCTGATGGCCAACAATGTGGATACTTCCTTTATGGAAGATTACACGTATCATTTGGAGCCGGGCAATGAGCTGAATTTGGGTTCTCATATGCTGGAGGTCTGTCCGACGATTGCTGTAAACAAACCGCGTATTGATGTTCAACCATTGGGTATTGGCGGCAAAGCCGATCCGGCTCGTCTTATTTTTGAAGGCAAACCGGGTAAGGCGCTCGTAGCATCCATCATTGAGCTGGGAGGACGTTACCGTCTGATCATTAACCAAATCCAAGCTGTGGAAAATAAAAAGCAAATGCCGAAGCTGCCTGTAGCCAGCGTGTTGTGGAAACCAGAGCCTTCGCTTGAAGTATCTGCGGAAGCATGGATTCATGCGGGTGGAGCACACCATACGGTGTTGTCCTATGCTGTAACCACTGAGCAGTTGCTGGATTATGCAGAGCTGACAGGCATAGAAGCCGTCGTTATTGACAACAACACGAACATCCGTCAGTTCCGTCAGGAGCTGCAATGGAATGAACTGTACTGGCGTAATAAATAATGGTTGCAATAAATAACAAGCTTCTTGTTAAAGCAGCTTATTCATAGGATTTATCAGCGAACAGCCGCATGTTATGCGGCTGTTTTGCGTATGTTTTAGCAAGTATAAAACACTTTTTAAAATTAATATTTGACAATGAGAATCATTATCAAATATTATTTGAGTAGTAGGAATGAATGCATTCCATATGCCAAACAAAAGTGAGGGATGAACTTGGGTAAAATCATGATTGCTTATGCCAGTATGACTGGTAATACAGAGGAAATTGCGGAATTGATCGCCGAAGGCGTCCGCCAGGCAGGACATGAGGCGGAGTTGAAGGCTTCGTATGATTGCAGCGCGCAGGAACTGCTCGGTTATGACGGATTCCTGTTGGGTGTATATACATGGGGAGATGGTGAGCTTCCTGATGAATTTTTAGATTTTTACGAGGAACTGGATGAGCTTGATCTATCCGGTAAAAAGACCGCTGTATTTGGCAGCGGAGATACATCCTATACACAATTCTGCGGCGCGGTTGACCTGGTAGAGGAAAAAGTCAAAGAACGCGGCGCAACTGTTATTCAGGAGAGCTTGAAGATCGAATTCAACCCACTGGACGATGAGAAGGAAAATTGCCGGGCTTACGGAAGACAATTTGCACAGGCTGGTATTGGGGTGTCCTGAGAAGAGAGCGAGGGATAGGTATGCGCAATAGCGATAGCTTAAGCGGCTTTCCTCTTCTGCACGACTATCAGCTTGAGGAGATGTGGAGAACTCCGCAGTCTACCCGTCAATCGCAGGGAAAACGCGGGCGTGAAGGCTGGAATTGGAGGCAACGGGTTCAATATGCGGTAGGGCATGCGCTAAATGAATACTTCGGAATGGAAGTAGAGGTGCGGCGGGAAATCCCCGTCCAGTACGTGCTGGAGAAATGGTGGCCCAAACAACCAACCGGCTTCGAATCGTTGTTCCATTACTGGGACGTTAAAAATAAAGTGTCAGGCGAGCTGTCTAAAATTTGTGCATTAAATAGGGACTTGTCAGTGCCGGTGATATTGTATGAGCAATTTTGCACGCCGATCCCTGAGCTTGAGGTCGACATTTCGCTTATTGTGCAGGCTGCCTGGCAACTGTCAGCCGGAGCCGATTCCTTGCTGATTCAGAAATACATCGTGGATTATAATCCCAACGTTATTCATACATTTCAACATTTGACGAATGTTTTTTGTTATTATGCATTTGGCGCTCTTCCGCAGCTTATTGAGGTCTACTGTCTGCTGGAAGGCAAAAAAATCCGCTTTATCCCGGGTCCTGCTTCTTTACAGCAATCTCTGGATTACGTTCGGCTATTGCGGGATTCCAGAGAGGATGTACACGCGACAACAGAACGATGTCGTTGCGGAGCCTGCCTGGGGGAACAACGATCACAGAGCAATAGCAACAGGCTGGATAAGAACAAAAAAGAGCAGCAGGAGGCCAAAAACCGTAAAGAACGGTCAGGGGGACCTTTGCTTTTCTCTTAGTTTATTTTTTGAAACCCTTTAAATGTAAGTAATACCTTTTCGTTGAAAGAGCCTTGTTTCCCAAGGCTCTTTTTTATGAAAATTTTTTTGAAAAACTGAAAATTTATATTGCCTGAATAGATAAATGTAACTATAATATTTCAATGTACGATATTTATATGAAAATATTTAAATATAAAAGGAGACGGTGTGTGAGCATAGACAAGGATTGCCTATGTACATAGATAATGTTCTTTCTTTTTGCATGGTATGCTGCCATGTGCTTATTTTACGTTCTCGGTTTGGTTTGATGGCCTAATATTTCAAAATTAAAATATTAGCGTTGAATAATAAAATTTTTTGGACAACAGGGGTGGAAGAAGTGAGTAAGAAAACCGTACTGCCAATTCTCATCGTACTGCTCGTTCTGAGCGGTGGAGCCATTGGCTACTATTATTGGTATCAGGCAACACACTTTGTTAAGAGTGACGATGCGCGCATTCAAGCGGATCAGTATAAGGTAATGCCGCAAATTTCCGGAGAGATTACACACATTGATGTGGAGGAAGGCGATGTCCTTCAGCGTAATGAACCGATTGCCGAGCAGGATGTATCGGGGCTGGATTCCAGCATGATCAGCAAATCCGTACTGCGTGCGCCGATCAACGGTACCGTCATTAAGATTTATTCGAAGGAGCATGAAATCGGTTCTCCGGGCAGCGCTGTTGCGACCATGGTTGATATGAACAGCCTGTATGTCTCCACGAATATTGAAGAAACCGATATTGACCGCATTAAACCGGGACAGCTTGTTGACATTACGCTTGATGCTGCAGGTGACAAGACGATCCAAGGAAAAGTTCGCAAAGTGGGCGAAGCCTCGAATGCGGTGTTCTCGCTCATTCCTGCGGTAAACACAAGCGGTAACTTTAACAAGGTGACCCAGCGTGTGCCTGTAGAAATTGCTGTTAACAAGCCGAAGGATATGAAGCTCATTCCAGGAACGAATGTGGAAGTTAAAATTCATACACCTTAAAAAGGAGGGGTCCGTGTGGCTGCCAATGAAACTGCTGCTGCTCCTTCGACAGATTCTTCCAAAGAACGCTGGCTTGCTTTTTTTGCCATTGTTTTAGGCGCCTTTGTCGCCATTCTGAACAACAGTCTGATCAATGTCGCCATTCCTCGATTGACGACAGACTTAGGATCAACGACGACACGTATTCAGTGGGTTATTACAGGTTACACGCTTGCATCTGGTGTAATCGTCCCGATTACCGGATATATGGAGCAGCGCATCGGATACAAAAAGTTTTTAATACTTGCGCTCAGTGTGTTCTCGCTGGGAACGGGAATATGTATTTTTGCATGGAGTGATTCTTCCCTGATCGCAGCACGAGTGCTGGCTGGTCTGGGAGGCGGTGTCATTATGCCGCTGAGTATGACGATTATTTACAAAATCATGCCGCGTGAACAAATCGGTATGTCCCTTGGGATATGGGGGATCGCCGCAATGGCAGCACCTGCTGTAGGACCTACGCTAAGCGGATATTTAATTGAGTGGTTTAACTGGCGGTTCTTGTTTATTGTCAGTGTGCCGGTAGCTTTATTTGCAATTTTAATGGTTATTCTTCTGATCAAGGAGCCGCCTAAAGCAACACCGAAGCCGTTTGATTTGCCTGGTTTTTTGCTGGCCGCAACTTGTGCAGGAACACTTTTGTACGCATTGACAAACGGTCAGCATGATGGCTGGACTTCTTTTAAAATTGTATCTCTACTGTTCGTCGCCTTCTGGGCGCTTGTCTTTCTCATTTATGTAGAAAGCGGAAAAGACAATGCTGTAATTGAAATTTCATTATTCAAGAATTCAAGATTTACGATTAGTGTTATTGCCTCTAGTCTTGTCATGATGGGGATGTACGGAGGAACGTTCTTAACACCGTTGTTTTTGCAAAATATTCAGCGTGTGTCGCCGATTGATACGGGTATTATTCTCATTCCACAGGCAATTGCCATGGCGGTTATGATGCCGATTGCCGGGCGGCTGTTTGATAAGTTCGGTATTGTGCCTCTGGGACTTGTCGGTCTGACACTAACCAGCTTTATGACGTATCATCTTCATCAGCTTACGCCAGATACTTCGCATGCTTGGTTGGAAATCGTAATGTCATTACGGGGGCTGGGAATTGGTATTTGTATGATGCCATTGTCCACGGTCGGCATGAACGCTGTTCATCCGAGCAAGGTAGGCAATGCATCTACTGCATCTAATCTGGTACGTACTGTTGCTTCAGCTATGGCTATTGCGGTGCTGACCGCGATCATGCAAAGCCGTTCGGCAGCTCATGCCCAACAAATTTCGGAGACTGTTACACCGGACGCGGCTCATGCGCTGCAAGCGTCGTTGGGCAGCTCATGGATGTCATCTATAAGTGGTTTAATCACGCTGGATGCCACATCGAGAGGGATTGGGGATACGTTCCTCATTTCATCCATACCGCTGTTTTGCACGATTCCACTGATCTTTTTGTTTATTCAAAGGAAGAAAGCAAAGACACAGCCGGAGGCTTAATCAAAAGAACTACAAAATATCGACTGGATGGCTTACATTATTTCCACGGACAGAAAGAAAGGGAACTATCATGAAAATATTGAGAGTAGAAAGTACATTAGCGGCCTTGGTGCTCGGCGGCGCAGTGCTGGCAGGCTGCTCCAGTAATAGCGGAGCGGCGCAGGATATGGTCGTGCCTGTCAAGATTAGCCAAGCGCAGCAGGGTATCATTGGGCAAGGGAACATTTATACAGGAACGGTAACACCTTCGGAGACGGTGAATATTGTGCCAAAAGTGGGTGGTAAAGTAGTTGAACTGCCTGTGGATATTGGCTCAGAGGTCAAAAAAGGTCAAGTGCTGTTCAAGCTTGATGACAAGGACATGCGGAATAATGTAGCGAAAGCCCGCGCCGCCGCAGCCGCGGCAGCAGCAGGAGTGAGCTCTGCTCAGGCGTCTCACGAATCGACGATGGTTCAAGCCAACTCGGGCGTAGTACAATCCAAAGGCGGCGTGATTCAGTCCCAAAGCGCAATCAATCAGGCGCAGGGAGCCATTAATCAGGCTACTACAGCCGTAGAACAGGCGACACACGGCGTCTCCTCGGCCGCCAATACAGTGAAGCAAACGCAGCAAGCGCTGGCGGATGCTCAGAAAAATGTAACGCGTACTCAAAGCCTGTTTGATGCGGGTGCGAGTACTCAAGCACAATTGGAACAAGCAAAAACAGCCGTTGTGAACGCTGAAGCGGCATACAATAATGCGCAAAACGCACAGGCTAATGCCCAGGACCAACTGATAGCTGCTCAGAAGGCGCTCACTACGGCCCGTAACAGCTACGATTCAGCAAAAAACAGCTACAGTAATGCTAACAGCGGCTACAGCAATGCACAAAATCAACTGAAGGTATCTCAAAATACAGCGGTTATCGAGTCCAGCCAACAGTCTCTCAATCAGGCTCAGCTAAATGTGAGCATCGCTCAGGACGCACTTGACGATACAGTAATTACATCACCGATTAACGGTATAGTAGGTACGAAAAATGCAGAAGTAGGCGAAATGGTATCCGCACAGGCGCCTGCGCTGGTCATTGCCAACCTGAGTACAGTTAATACACTGATCTATGTACCGGCTGAGCAAATCAACAATGTAAAAGCAGGCGACAAGGTACAGGTACGTGTAGCAGCTTCCAATATTGTGACAACAGGTACCGTTAAAAATGTAAGCCCGTTGGACGCAAGTGGAAAAGGATATCCTGTGAAAATTTCGGTGGCTAATCCGGACGTGAAACTGAAATCCGGTATGCTGGCTGATATCAGCTTTGTCGCTGCAAATGCGCAAGAAGGTATTGTCGTTCCTACCGCAGCGATTCAAAAGGATCAAGGTAAACAATATGTATACGTTGTGAATGGTGACCATGCGAAACGCAAGGAAGTGAAGACGGTTCAGACGACAGGCTCACAAACACTGGTTACCAGTGGCTTGAGCAACGAAGAGAATGTAATCGTGAATAATCTGGCGTTGCTGTCTGATAACTCACCGATCACCATTAGCCAATAATTCGGCTTCAAAATCTCTTGTATTATATAGTAGAGATTTATTAGGGAGTATAAGCGCAGGGCAGACCGGAGCAGTTTTACCGGGCTGCCTTGTTTAATTTCATCGCTTACATTTTACATAGGATTGATGTCGTCAGGGGTCTATTTTTGACGAACATTGGTATGATAGGATAGACTAAACTGGAAATAGATAGTTTACGAGATAGGGATTTATTACATTTTCAGATCAGTGATCGGAGGTATTACGAGATGGAAGTAAAGCTGGTTGTGGATTATGAAGCTTATGAGAATGGTCAAACGATGGCTAAGTCTATTGAAGAACAGGCAGGTAAGCCAGAGAGCGCGGAAATTACAGATTTGATTATTGGAGACTGGGGCGGAGCCTATGAACAATCACCGGAGGATTTTATTCCGGTATTGGTAAAGCACAAAGATCAATTTCCGAAGCTGCGTAAGCTGTTTATCGGGGATATGGAATATGATGAGTGTGAGGTTTCGTGGATTAACCAGACGAATCTGTCTCCGCTGTTGGAGGCGTTTCCAGCTTTGGAATCCTTTTATGTCAAAGGAAGTCAGGACCTGAGCCTGGAGCCGTTACGGCATAAAAACCTTCAGGAATTGGTTATTATTTGCGGAGGTTTACCTGCGAGTGTCCTTCAGGAAATTCGTAATGCCGAGCTGCCTGAGCTGCGCAAGCTGGAGTTGTATTTGGGCGTGGATCAATACGGTTTTGACGGTGGTATGAAGGATGTATTACCGTTTCTGAATGACAATCTTTTTCCAAAGCTGACCTATTTGGGGCTGAAGGATAGTGAAATACAGGATGAAATCGCGATTGCTGCGGCAAACGCACCTGTGATTGGACAACTGGAGGTACTGGATCTGTCTCAAGGCACGTTGTCTGATAAAGGGGCTGAGGCACTGCTCGCTAGTGAAAGTATCAAAGGGCTAAAGCATCTGGATTTGAGCTATCATTATATGTCGGATGAAATGGTAAAACGTTGGAAAGACTCCGGACTGTCTGTGAATGTAGAAGATCAGCAGCAAGCGGACGAGGAAGATGATTGGCGTTATCCATCGTTGACCGAGTAATCCATAAAAAGGACTCTTTACGATCAAGCTTATTCAAAAATTAAAGTGAGGCGTCTTTATGGTTGGGATATCAGACAGCAATATCAGCGAGCCGTTTATTTTGTTTGGCAATCCGGGAAATCGGCGGACCACAGGATTACAGGAGGCGCGAAGTAGATTGAAGCTGCCGCCCGCTGTTGAGATTTCCTATAAAAATGTGCTGGAAGCCATCCGGGAGAAGCAAAGTCTGGGGGAGTTGTTGGCCCGAATAGCTGCACAGGCTGCGCCAGACAGCGTAAATGCTACTGTTTATGTGCAAGAGAGCATTCGCCAGTTACAGACGGGAAGGGCGGACATTAGTCCGCTGCTTCGTCTGGATGCACCCGGTGAAAGCTTTGAGGTAGAGCGTGAATTGATCGCTTTGGGCGCCTCGGATGCAGAAGGAGACGATTCTTTGTTTCTGTGTGCAGAATCAGCACATGGCACAAGTATATCTTCGGCAGAAGCGCGAGCCCTGCTGGAGCAGCACGGTCGTATTTGGCACCCGGCCCAATGGTTCCGGGGCTATTGCCGTCTGCTGGCGTGGCTGCGGTATGAAACGGCCCTGCTATGGCCCTCCTCGCGCTGGATGAATGACCCGGCGGAAGTGGCTGTGATGTTCGATAAACGGCGTTGCAGCATCGTATTGGACAAGGCGGGTATAAGGGTACCACCTGTGCTTGTATCATCAGAGGGTACCTTTCGTGATGTTGCTGATCTGCACGCGGCGATGAAGGAGAGCGGGATTCACCGCCTGTTTGTGAAAATATTTTGCGGGTCCGGTGCTTCCGGTGTAATGGCCTATCAGGTACATCCGCGGACACGGGCAGAGCTGGCAGTGACCACCATTGGAACGGAAATCGTACACGGACAGCGTGTGTATTACAATGCGGGACGCTTGCGCCGTTATACGGACAAGCAGGATATTCATGCTATCCTGGGCTGGCTATGCTCGGAAGGGGTGCATGTGGAACGCTGGATACCTAAAGCGAGTCTGAACGGACGTGTTTACGATGTACGCCAGCTTGTTTGCGGATCAGAGGCTTGTCATGCCGTTTTACGTTTAAGCCGAAGCCCAATTACGAATCTGCATTTGCGCAATGAACGGCTGTTGCTGGAGGACGCCGGGTTGCTGCAGGATACGGTAGAATCGGTTCGGCAAATTGCGGAAGCCGCGATGAGCGCTTTTCCGGCCTCTATGGTTGCCGGGCTGGATGTGCTGGTTCCTGCGCATGGTGGTCGTCCCTACGTGCTGGATGTAAATCCGTTCGGCGATCTGTTATACCGGGTGAAACATCAGGGGTGGAATCCATATGAATGGGAAATGTTGCATCTCGCCAATGGGACTGCAACTTTGGAAAGGAAAGGCTTATTATGACCGATATGAACCAGATTGTCGGTTCTCATGATATTGTCATGATTACGCTTGACACGCTGCGTTACGATGTTGCCAAGCTGGAGGAAGAAAACTGCCCGAACCTGTGTGGCTCCGGGCCGTGGGAAAAACGCCATACGCCGGGCAGCTTTACCTATGCTGCACATCATGCGTTTTTTGGCGGATTCTTGCCTACACCGGCTAATACGGATAAGGCTTCTCACATACGGCTGTTTCATACTAAAGATACGGGACTGCGTACACATCCGCATACGTGGCTGTTTGATGCACCGGATATTGTATCCGGGCTGGCGTGTGAAGGTTACCGGACTATTTGCATCGGCGGTGTTATTTTTTTTACGAAAAAAAACAAGCTTGCTAAGGTGCTGCCGGGGTATTTTCAGGAAAGCTACTGGCGTATGACCTTCGGCGTTACGAATCACCGTTCAACCGAGCATCAGGTGAATCATGCCCTAAAGCTGCTGGAGAAGGCAGACCCGGCGCAGCGGCTGTTTTTGTTCCTGAATGTGTCAGCTATTCATGGCCCTAATCACTATTTTCTGGAGGGCTCAGCCAAGGATTCGGTGGAGTCCCAACGCGCAGCCTTGCGTTATGTGGATGGGCATCTTGGACGTTTGTTCGACGCATTACGAGAACGGGGAAAGACGTTTTGCATGGCCTTTTCCGATCATGGTACGGCTTATGGGGAAGACGGCTACAAAGGGCATCGTCTGGCGCATGAGGTAGTATGGAATGTACCTTATCGCGAATTTGTATTGTAGGGAAAAAGAAATGACAGACTGCACTGGTAAAATGTAAAGAAATCAATCCAGCGCGAGGAGGGAGCAGAAATGAAAGCCATGAATCTGAATCATTCGCTTCTAACGGGAGCAGGAGCCAATACCCCTGCGGGGCTGGACACAAACTCGAAATCAAGGTCTTCATGGCCTGAGAACCCTGTTGAATGGGCACGCACGATCCGTGAAGCTCCCTACCGCTCCTATTTGTACTCTTACCCGCATAAAACGGCCTATCGGTCGTTTGATACACCGCTCTCACTGCAAGAATTGTGGGAGAAGGAGGAGCTGGAGAGCTATTTTTTGTATATGCATATTCCGTTTTGCGCGGCTCGTTGCGGGTTTTGTAATCTGTTCACTTTGCCGGACAAGCGGCTGGATGTGCATAAGGAGTATGTGAATGCGCTTGAAAGACAAGCTAGGCAATGGGCACCAATTATGGGCGGTCGGCCGTTTTCACGCTTTGCGATCGGCGGCGGTACGCCAACCTTGCTGGAGGCTCCTTTGGTCGAACGATTGTTTGATATTGCTGAGAATATAATGGGCTTAGACCCGGAACATGCTTCCATTTCGGTGGAGACGTCGCCGGATACGGTAACCGAAGATCGGCTGGAGGTGCTCAAGCGCCGCCGAACGGACCGTGTCAGCATGGGAATCCAGAGCTTTGTGGAGTCGGAGAGTGCGGCCATATACCGGCCTCAGAAGCCCAAGCTGGTACGCGAAGCGCTTGCGCGGCTGGTAGAGTACGATTTTCCGCTGTTGAACGTAGATCTAATCTATGGTCTCCCCGGTCAAACGGCAGAAACCTGGCTGTATTCTCTGGAAGAGGCGTTATCATACGAACCGGGTGAAATTTTTATTTATCCATTATACATTCGGGAAAATACGATTTTAAAGCCGGGCTATACCGGGCTGGAGCATGATATTCGTCTGAGCTTGTACGAAGTAGCACGTGAAAGACTCCAACAGGCGGGATATGTGCAGTACTCCATGCGCCGTTTTGCCAAAAATGAGGATGCACCCGGCAAGGAGTTGCTGCCATATAGCTGTCAGGAGGAAGGCATGGCCGGTCTGGGCTGCGGTGCGCGTTCTTATACGCGTAATTTCCATTATGCCAGTCGATACGGTGTTAGTGCAGCGGCAACGCGTGGCATTATTGCTGATTATGTCGCCGCGGAGCGTCATGATCTGGCTGACTACGGCTTTATTTTAAATGTGGAGGAGAGCAAGCGGCGCTTTATTCTTAAGGCGCTTCTCCATCGGGAAGGTCTGGAGCTAGCTGCTTATGCGGCGCGCTTCGATGCGTCTCTGGCGGACGATTTTGCAGGAATGTCCTTGCTATTGGAATCTGGTATGGCGCTGGTTGTGGATGGCACACTGCGACTGACCGAGGAAGGAATGGCTTATTCCGATGCGATTGGCGATTGGATGATCTCCACGGCAGTACGGGAGCGCATGGAAGGCTACGTAGGCGCATGAGAGCAACCCTGTATTATCGTGGCTCGTTGACTTCCTGTAACTATGCTTGCCTTTACTGCCCGTTCAGCAAAAACGTGGATAGTCGTGAAACATTGGACAAGGATCGGGCGCAACTGGAGCGTTTTTCCGATTGGGTACGGGAGCAGGGAACTTTGGGGCATCGACTATCCGTATTCTTTAATCCGTATGGAGAAGCTCTCATTCATTCCTGGTACCGCAAGACCATGATTGAGTTTTCCCATATGGCGCATGTGGATAAAGTGGCTGTACAGACGAATCTGTCCACTAAGCTGGATTGGGCCAGGGAACTGAATCCGAAGACGGCTGCGCTGTGGGCGACGTATCATCCGGGAGAGACGAAGGAGCAGGTTTTTATATCTCAAGGAATGAAGTTATATGAACTTGGTATTTCCTATAGTGTCGGCACCGTGGGACTGAGACAGGCTTTTCCCGCTATCCATTCCTTGAGATCACAGCTTCCGAAGGATGTTTATTTGTGGGTTAACGCCTATAAAGATCGACCACATTATTATACCGAAGCCGAGATTGATGAATTAACGGCTATAGATCCCTATTTCCAATGGAATTTGCATGATTATAGTAGTCAGGGACGGGCGTGTCGCGCTGGAGAGGATGTATTTTACGTACAGGGTGATGGGCGTGTAAAACATTGCTATCAGGATCGGCGAGTGCTGGGTCACTTGTACAGAGATGGCCTTGAAGGACTAAGTGCCAAGCGTCCGTGCCGGATGAAGGAATGCGGCTGTTATATTGGGTACATTCATATGGAGGAGCAGCCATTTCGGGAAATGTACGGCAGTGGTCTGCTTGAAAGGGCGCCCCAGGTTCCGGTATTCTCAGTTCCACACATTTAGCTATGTCCTATAGAACGCAAAAAAAGAACCGACCCTTGCATCAAGCGAAGGTCGGTTCTTCCGTTTCACTGCATATTCTGTTAGATGTCCCTATGCGTTATTCCATCAAGTTTGGACAATGGCAGTGATTTCTTCGTCCAGATCCAGTCTGACTTGCTCGCGATAGGCACGGATATTGTACTCGGAATGCAGGTATCTCAGGATAGCTTCGATCATGTTGGCTTCCACCAGATACTGGCTGCGACCCTGTACATGGACTTCTGCCGAGTATCCTGTATCCTCTTCCCAGCTTAATTCTACTGTCACATCAGTGGGCTGGACGCCTTTGCGTTCAGCCATATGCAGACAGATGGCGTTTACAATTTCATCCATACTTAAAATCATAGCTTAGTAACGTCCTCCACGGGAATCATCAGGTCTGCGACGATTTTTAATGGCACGGTAGATACCTACTCCAACCATGATCAGGACGTATATAGCGAGAACGTTGACCGCAAGGCCAAGCAAGCTTCCCAGTGCGCCCATGTTGCCGAACAATCCGCCGAAGAGCATACCTGCCAAACCACCCAGCATCATGCCTTTCAGGAATCCGCCGCCACCGCCAAGGAATCCACCCGTTCTGCTTGTATTACCCGCAGTTGCACTGGATTTGGTGCCGCTATCGGACTTATTGACACCGTTGCTGTTAGTGGCCTTGCTCGGTGTAGATTGGTACGTTTTTTGCCCGGATTTAAATCCGCCGCCTCGCCTCGCGTCGGCTGTAGATGGTGCGACCATAACAATCAGCAGGGTAAAAGCCATCATCAGCATCATCATATTTTTCAAAGTAAATGTTTTTTTCATGTAAATATAATCCCCCTTGGTATGTTGGTTTGATATAGGTCAAACAGCCGCTTACCAGTAATACGAAACGGATAGAAAAGGGTTTCAAAAAATTTAAAACATTCAAATTTTATTGATATATAAAGCCTATGCATGATTGGACTAAAGCATTCAGTCTTATGGTTTAAGTGAAAATGGATTAGTGTCCGCTCTTACATCGCCAGCAAGCAACATACGCAGTACCATTTGGCACCACTCCAGACCCGCTTTTGCATTCATAAGCCCTTTTTGCACGAGAATGTAATCGCCGAAGTTTTTGCTGCCAAAATGCAGATCCTCGTCGGGAATGTCGTTCAGAATATCCTCAAGGTGCCGTATTCGCTGAATAAAATGACGCTTGCGTTCCTCCAGCATACGGTTGGCACTGCTTTTGTCCGTCAGCCAGAGACAGAACAGCCGAAGACTTAATTCGTCCCGTGTGACCGGAGCGGCCAGTGATTCCTGGGACCATTGCTGAAGCATATGAATTCCCTTGTCTGTAATGGTATACATTTTTTTATCAGGTTTGTCGGACTGCTGAATCCAGCGGGAAGCAAGCAATTCCTTGCTTTCCATACGCGCTAGCAGTGGATAGATCTGACTGTGCTTAGCCTGCCAAAAAGGCTGGATACGCAGCATCAGATCATAGCCGGAGGATTCTTCTCTGGCGAGAAGGCCCAACAGACCATACGATAGTAAATTCATAGATTTTATCTCCTTCATCCATCTTAGTAACGGTTATAGCGGCTCTACGGCAGGTGTTCTGCCGCTTCATGAAAAGTGTACACTGAAACTGTATGGTTTGACAACTTTCAGATAGGCCGTTCACAGGTTAGCCAAAATTAGATCTGGTCAACATACACTCATATGTGCTTATTTTCATAAAAAAGAGGTACCTCCAGGTCGTATATTACGACCTAAAGATACCCTCTTTAATGTTAATTATGGGACTTTTATTGCTTATTTCCATCAACAATCAGCGTTAACTCCCCAGTGTCCGGATGAATGACCATACCGTGTACAGGTGCATTAGGCGGGAGAAGAGGGTGGTTTTTAATAAGCTTTACGGTACTTCTAACCCCTTCCTCGATGTTATCAAAACCTTTCAGCCATTTGTTTAGTTTAATCCCTGAATTTTCCAAAGTGCTTAGTACCTCTTGTGAAATCCCACGCTCCAGCATTTCATTGACCATGTGGTCGGCATTCAGCGCGGCCATACCGCATTCGTAATGGCCTATGACAAGCACTTCATCTGCTTCCAGCTCATACAGAGCAACGAGCACACTACGCATAACGCTTCCAAAAGGCTGGGAAATAATTGCACCCGCATTTTTAATGATTTTGACATCGCCGTTGCGCAGATTCATGGCTTTGGGCAGCAGTTCGGTCAGACGCGTATCCATACAGGTAATGATGACCATTCTTTTATTGGGGAACTTGCCTGTACGATAGGCTTCGTATTCTTTGTTTTCCACGAAAACGCGGTTGTATTCCAAAATCTCTTTGATGTGATCCACGATTGTTCCCTCCGTATACTATTTAATGTTGAACCATTTTTTTGTAGCAGACCAGCATGGAAGAAGCCTAATTCCGATCCACACAGACCGACAATCAGGCTTTATTCCTTGGAAAATATGTACAATCCGACGGATTCCAAAGCCTCCAGGAGCTGGTCGTACAAGTTGTGTGTTGATTATACTTTTTAATATAAGTATCATCAAGTATTAAGAAGTATAAAGTTTTATCCATTTTAAGATAAAGAGGTGACCTCGATTATGGCGCAACAGATGTTGAATCAATTGGCGGCTTTAAAAGAATTAGCACACAAAATCAGAAGTTATGGTGAAGCCGTAGGCTTATTACATTGGGATTTACGGACAGGTGCTCCGCGCAAGGGCGTTGATATTCGTTCGGAAACATTGGGGATGCTGTCTACTGAAATGTTCAAGCTGGTTATTTCGGATGAAATGGGGCAATTGCTGCAATTTTTTGCCGCAGAAGACAAACTGGAGCAACTGGAGGACAATGATCGCAGACTGGTGGAGGAATGCCGCAAAAATTATGAGCTGAACCGCTCGGTTCCGGCTGACCGCTATCGGGAATACAGCGTACTCGCTGCTCAGGCGGAGAGCAAATGGGAGGATGCCAAGGAACATAGCGATTTTGCCGGATTCGAGCCTTATTTGTCTAAAATCGTAGAGATGAAGCGAGAGTTTATCGGTTATTGGGGAGTCAAGAACACGGAATACGATACGCTTTTGGATCAATATGAACCGGATATGACGGTAGAGAAGCTGGATGCTGTGTTTGATCGTCTCAAAAAGCGTCTTGTGCCGCTATTATCTAAAATCCAGGCTTCACCAAACCAGCCGGATAAGAGCTTTCTGGACGGTGTGTTTGATGTGAAGCAGCAAGAGAAGTTCGGCCTGTTCATTCTGAGACAGATGGGCTATGACTTCGACGCAGGTCGTTTGGATGAGAGCGTGCACCCTTTTGCGACAGGTTTAAATCCGGGTGATGTGCGCATAACAACACATTATTTGCAAAATGATGTGACTAGCGCAATTTTCAGCTCATTGCATGAAGGTGGTCATGCGCTGTATGAGCAAAATATTGCGCCTGAGCTGGCAGGATCGCTGCTTTCCGAAGGAACCTCCATGGGGATTCATGAATCCCAGTCTCGCTTGTGGGAAAATATGATTGGACGCAGCCGTGCTTTTTGGGATCGGTATTATGCTGACTTGCAAAAGCATTTTCCAGACCGTCTGGCGAAGGTTACAGCAGAGCAATTCTACCTGGCCGTTAACCGTGTGGAAAATTCACTGATTCGTATTGAAGCGGATGAGTTGACATATAACTTACATATCATTATCCGCTATGAAATTGAAAAAATGCTGTTTAACGAAAAACTGGATGTGAAGCGTCTTCCAGAAGTATGGAATGCAAAATATAAGGAATATCTGGGACTTCTCCCGCCAGATGACGGGCATGGCGTTTTACAGGATGTTCACTGGTCCGGTGGTGATTTTGGTTATTTTGCCTCTTACTCGCTTGGCAATATGTATGCAGCACAAATTTTGGCGACACTGCACAAGGAGCTGCCAAATCTGGATGAGCTGATTTCTGCCGGCGAGCTGGAGCCGATCAAGCAATGGCTGACTGAACGGATCTACCGTTACGGCAAGAGCCGGACGCCGTCCGAGCTGATTGTAGCCATTACAGGTGAGGATCTGAATCCGGATTATCTGGCTGATTATCTGGAAGAAAAATATACCTCCATTTACAAGCTGTGATTTACAAGCTATAACATCATCATTTGTGCATCTACCCCGCGTTCCTGGGCGAACGTGGGGTTTTTGTGTGCGATTAACCATTGAGTAGGCAGCCGCATAACAATATATGAAGTCTATAATGCAAAAAGGTGGGGAGGGAACAGGGATGAACATCGGCGCTCGTTTCAAAGCTGTGGCGGCTGCGGCACTGCTCGGATTGCTGCTGCTCGGTGGGTGCGCACCCAAAGGGGGGCAAACGATTGAGATCAGACTGGGCGAAGTAGCCCGAACGGTCTTTTATGCGCCACAGTATGTAGCCTTGAGCCAGGGGATGTTTGCTCAGGAGGGACTGGATGTCCAACTGGCGACGATTCCCGGTGGTGACAAGACGATGACGGCGTTGTTGTCCAATCAGGCGGATATCGCGCTTATCGGTGCGGAAACATCTATTTATGTGTACCAGCAAGGGGCAGAGGACCCCATCATTAATTTTGCCCAACTGACGCAGACGGACGGAACCTTTCTGTTTGCCCGGCAAACGCAGGGTAGCTTTGACTGGGAAGAGCTGAAAGGACAAAATTTTCTTGGACAAAGAAAGGGCGGAATGCCACAAATGTCGTTGGAATTTGCGCTGCGCAAACACGGCATTGATCCACACAAGGATTTGAAGCTGATTCAAAATATTGATTTTGCCAATGTTGCCTCTGCTTTCGGTTCCGGTACGGGGGATTATGTGCAGTTATTCGAGCCCCAGGCATCTATTTTCGAAAAAGAAGGTCGGGGACGGGTAGTGGCCTCCATTGGTGTGGAGAGCGGCGAGCTACCCTATACCGTATATATGGCGAAACAAAGCTATCTAAACGAAAATGGTGAGGCCACGCAAAAATTTACAAAGGCTGTATACCGGGCACAACAGTGGATTGCTACGCATTCACCGGAGCAAATTGCCGAAGCCATTACGCCCTATTTCAAGGATACAGATCTGGCTGTCCTGACCAGTAGTGTCAAGCGTTACAAGGAACAAGGCACCTATGCTGTGAACCCGATAATTGAGGAAAAAGAATGGGAAAATTTGCAGGGTGTTATGGCTTCGGCGGGTGAATTGAAAAGTCCGGTTGCGCTGGATCAACTGGTGAATCGGAGCTTTGCAGAGAAGGCGATTGCAACAGACTCATCGGGGAACGCTGACCAGCCTGCAAAAGCGGGAACAAGTGGAGTCACAGATACAGGCGTAGATGCCGGAGGCTCGCCATGATCGAAGAACGGAGTAGTCTCACTTCGGCTGCAACGGTCCCGGTTGTGGAGCTGAAGCAAGTGACGCATGTGTATGTAACGGACCGTGAGGCGTCGCTGGCGGTTGAGAATATAGACTTTGCGGTAGGGTCAGGGGAGTTTATCAGTCTGGTTGGCCCGAGCGGCTGCGGAAAGACGACAATCCTGTCCATGATCGCCGGTCTATTGCGCCCGGCGGCGGGTCAGGTGCTGCTGCAAGGCCGACCTGTAAGCGGTCCGAGTACGGAGGTCGGCTACATGTTGCAGCAGGATTATCTGTTTCCGTGGCGTACGATCATGGATAATGCGTTGCTGGGTCTGGAGCTGGGCAACCGGGTAGATGAGGACTCGCGTGAACGGACCCGACTGCTGCTGGAAGGCATGGGGCTGGGAGGAAAGGAGCATCTGCATCCGTCCCAGTTATCCGGGGGGATGCGCCAACGTGTGGCACTGGTACGGACACTGGCGACCAATCCAGGGCTGCTGCTGCTCGATGAGCCGTTCTCCGCGCTGGATTATCAGACCAAGCTCCAACTGGAAGATCTGATTGCCGAAACCTTGCGTGAGCGGGGGAAGACGGCTATTTTGGTCACACATGATTTGGCCGAGGCGATTGCGGTCAGCGACCGGATAATTGTGTTGGGCCGAAATCCGGGCCACATCCGGCGTACCTTTGAAATTCCGGATTCGATCCGGGAAGTTCAGCCTTTTTATGCGCGCGAGCAGCCGGGCTTTAATGAGCTTTTTCATGAAATATGGGGTGAACTGGAGGCTTCGGGAGCAAAGGAGTGAATCAAAGGATGAAGGACGAAGCGGACCGGCTTGGACAGCACTGGATTCAAGGGCTGTATCAGGAGTATCGACGCAGAAGGCGTTCGGAGCGGCGGTTGGTAACGGGTGTACAGACAGCTATTTTAGTGTTTTTATTCGTGTTGTGGGAAATTGCGGGTCGGATGAAATGGATTGATGTACTGCTGTTTAGCTATCCAAGCAAAATATTTATCCAAATTGGCAAGGATGCGGTCAGCGGCGAGCTGTGGGGGCATGTCGGTGTCACGGTAGGAGAGACGCTAGCGGGTTTTTTACTCGGGACGTTGCTGGGAACACTGCTGGCTGTGCTGATCTGGTGGTCACCGTTTTTGTCGAAGGTACTGGACCCCTATATGGTCGTCTTCAACAGTATGCCCAAGGTGGCACTGGGACCGATTTTTATCGTCATGTTCGGTGCCGGATTTACCGCTATTCTAATGACGACCCTCTCAATTACGGTCATTATTACGACGTTAGTCGTGTATAACAGCTTTCAGGAAGTCGATTCGAATTTGATCAAGGTGGTTCGCACATTTGGTGGATCGCGGCGTGATACGTTTAGCAAGGTGATTCTGCCTGCATCCTTTCCGGCTATCGTCTCTACACTGAAGGTGAATGTCGGCATGGCCTGGGTTGGCGTGATCGTCGGTGAATTTCTGGTGGCTAAAAACGGGTTGGGCTATTTGATCATCTACGGCTTCCAGGTATTTAATTTTACCCTGGTGATGTCCAGTCTGCTTATCATTGCGGTCGTAGCGACACTGATGTATCAGGCGGTCGTGTATGTCGAGCGTCTGTTGCTGTCTGATCGTCCTCAGCGATAGAAATCAAACTTCTATACATTTGTGTAAAACGTGAAAATAAAGTACCATGAAAATGAAAATGATTCAAAATTTACGAAAACAGATTTCATCCAGAGAGGACAGAATTTTTTCATGGGCTTTCGTACGATTAAAACGGCTATTGCCGCATTAATGGCCGTACTCATTGCGGATGGTTTTGGCATTCATGGAGCCACCTCGGCAGGGCTTTTGGCTATTTTGGGGGTGGATGTCACGCGCAAGAGAAGCCTCCGTACCATTTCGGCGAGATTTTTTGCATCCGTCGTGGGGCTTCTTTTTGCTTGTGTTTTGTTTGTTGTATTCGGATTCCATGATTGGGTACTGGCATTATATATTTTAACGGCGTTTCCGGTCATTGTACGGGTGGGCTTTAAGGAAGGAATCGTCACGGGTTCGGTCGTGGTTTTCCGCGTGTTCAGCGGTGGTGTGATTGATATGCAGGTGCTGCTGACCCAACTGTGTCTGCTGGTCATCGGATTAGGGTCCGCGATGGTTGTCAATTTGGCCTACATGCCGCGCTCCGATAACACCATGCAGCAAATCCGGCAGGAGGTAGACCGGACGTTTTCCATTATATTCAGAAATATGGCCAATACATTACGCAGTCCGGCATACATATGGGATGGCAAGGAAGTTATAGAGGCAAACAGCGTCATAGCCAGAGGGGTGACCGAGGCAGGGCGTTCATTGGAAAACCAGATGCTTCGTCCGCAAGAGGGCTGGAATGTGTACTTTTATATGCGCAGGGAGCAGCTGGAATCCATTCAAAATATGATGCAGTTGATCTCGCAGATGTACCAGCATATGCCGCAGGCCAAACTTTTGGCCGAGCTATTTGATCAGCTCAGCAATGACGTTCTGGCCGGACATTATACGGGACAGACGGAGAAGCTGCTGGAGCAGGTACGTGAGGAATTCAAAAAAATGGAGCTCCCCTCAACCCGGGAGGAATTCGAAATTCGTTCGGCATTGTTACAGCTTACACATGAATTACATCAGTATTTGAAAATCGCCAAAAAGGACAAGGCCCCCACTCCAGTCAAAGCTTAGAGTCTAGGGCCCCAACTAAAAAGCTACTGTCTAACGATGGACAGTAGCTTTTTTTTGTTCAGTGATGACGGGCGGAGCAGGAAGGGGGCGTTTGTGCCGAATTCGACCTGCGATCCATAAGGCAACGGTGATCAGGCAAGGATAAAGCATGGCCCAGCCGACAAAAGGAAACACCACCGCAGTCGAGATGAACGACACCCAACTGATGGCTACACCCCAGCGATTACCTCGTAGCAGCTTGATACCCGCAGCACACCCGCCCAGATAGGTCAGGATAAAAGTGGCGTTCGGGAACTGAATCAGGTTGGTGAGTGAAACAGTACCGCTACCGTAAAAGGACATAATGACGACGAAACAAAGGAAGAGAAACGCGATACCCCCAATTGGCGTATGAAAGCGCCGGGACAAGAGACCCATCCAGCGGAAGGCATGGCCTTGCCGGGATAAAGCATACGCGACGCGTGAAGCAGCACCCACATAAGCAATAATCGTAGCTGTACATATAAAGATGCCTGTCAAGCCGGCTATCACCGCGCCCCACGGACCAATGGCCCGGCTAATCACCCATACGAGCGAAGCGTCCGATCCGCCTGCAAGGTAGCTTTGCGTCCCGACTGTAGCCAGTGCAGTAAGAAAATAAAGCAAGCCGACGATAACGGCTGCAACGGTGACACCCTTAACAGCCGCCCGTTGTGGATTGGTGAATTCCTCCGACAAATGGGAGACAGCCTCCCAACCGATGAAGCACCAGAACAGAATTGCTGCCGCCTGACCAACAGGAAGCCAGCCGTGCGGAGCAAACGGTGTGAAGTGTACCGATTTCATTTGTGGCAGCGCTGCGACAATGGCGAAGATAAGGACAGCAACGATAGCAATGACAACGGCGATCTGAATACGTCCCGCAACCTTCATACCGATCCAGTTAATGATCAGTCCAACCGCCAGCATGGCGGCGGCCAATCCCATCCGGCTTCCCTCTCCCCAGCCCATGGCGGCGGTCATATAGCCAGCTCCGGTGAGTGCGGCAACAGGCGCCCCAATCGGAACTGACATCAGAAAAAACCATCCGATATAAGAGCCTGCACGCGGCGAAAAAGCCAGCGAGACAAAATGCGATACTCCTCCAGCGTTCGGGAATTTGGCGGACAACAGTCCCATAGATAGAGCCATCGGCAAGATGAGCAGGGTCATAAAGCCCCACGCCAATAGGGAGGCCGGACCCGCCATTTCGGCGGCAAGACCGGGCACAATCAATATCCCCGAACCCAGCACCGCCCCGATATATAGCGCAATGGCCTGTGGAAGACCAATGGTAGATTGCAGTTTATGTTCATTTGTCATTCAGGTAAGCCTTCTTTCTCTTGTCATTTCCTTCAGCTTATCAGATAATCAATCTATCGGAAAAACGGAATATAACGATGGCTTGTATCGAAAAAAACGATCGAAGGAGCAATTTATGGAATCACGGCATTTGTTTACGTTTTTAAATGTGGTTGAGGCAGGCAGCTTTACCCGGGCGGCGCGTATATTAGACTATGCACAATCAAGTATAACTGCCCAAATTCAGACGCTGGAGACGGAGCTGGGCACACCTCTTTTTGACCGCATAGGTAAGAAAATCATGCTGACAGATGCCGGACGACGCTTGCTGCCCTATGCGCAGGAAATTTCCAAGATGCATGCCCTTGCCAAGGATGCGCTACGTTCGGAAACCGTGCTGACGGGCACGCTGAAAATCGGAGCGCCAGAGTCGCTGGCGGCTTTCCGCCTGCCGAGCCTGATCCGTGAGTACAGGGAACGGTACCCAAAGGTGAAAATCGTGCTTAAACCGGGAGAATGCTGGGAATTGCGCGATATGACCCGCTCAGGTGAGCTGGATTTGGCCTTTTTGCTTCAGCCGGAGACGGAGGATAGAGAACTGCATGTCACTACACTCATTCACGAGCCGATGGCATTGGTCGCGCCACTGGGTCATCCATTAGTTTCCTATAATAACGTGGAGCCCGTTGACTTAAAGGACGAAACCATTTTGCACACAGAGGCGGGCTGCACCTATCGTATCCTTTTTGAGCAATATTTGAATAGACACGGTATTTTTGCAGACCCGAGTCTGGAGTTTTGGAGTATTGAAGCGATCAAGCAATGTGTCATGGCCGGATTGGGCGTTGCGCTGCTTCCGCTGGTTACGGTGCAAAATGAATTGCGTGAAGGGAAGATGGCGCGTTTAAGCTGGGATGACAGCGAACAGCAGGTGGCTACCCAGGTCGCCTATCACACGAAAAAGTGGAAATCCCCGGTGCTCAGCGAATTTTTGCGGATTGTCGAGCAGCATGTAACACATTGGCGTGCATGAGTTCAAGCCGTTAGAGCATAAGCTTATACAAATAATATTTTTTCCTTTTCGCCTATTCACTCAACATTCGCCTACTTACTGCATACATATGTATGGAATGATTGATTGTATGGAGGAGGTTCAAGAATGGCATTGAGTCATAAAAATCGTAGAGAGATTATTACAAAAGCGATCTGCGGTAAAGGTCGCAAATTCTCTACCGTAACCCATACCGTAACTCCGCCTAATAATCCGACCAGCATTTTGGGGGCGTGGATTATTAACCACCAGTATGAGGCTGTGGCGGCTGGAGACGGCATTGAGGTCGTGGGGACGTATGATATCAATATCTGGTACTCATACGATAAAAACTCGCAGACCGATGTGGCTAAGGAAACGGTGTCGTATGTGGAAAATGTGCCGCTCTCGTATCTTGATCCGAAACACCGGGCGTCTACAGTGGAAGTATCCGCCGAGGCGACACAGGAGCCAAGCTGCGTTGAGGCCAGTGTGTCTTCAGGGGGCGGTAGCGTAATTATCCGGGTCGAGCGGGAATTTGCGGTGGAGCTGGTGGCGGAAACGAAGATTGTTGTAGAAGTATTCCCGAATGGCAGCAGTGACGATTTTGACAAGGACTATGATTTTGGAGCGGAAGAAGGGGACTATGAGGAGCTCGACCCCGACCTCATCGACGACGAGCTCTGACGGAAGTAACCAAAAAGAGGGCCGCTTTACTCTTTGCGCCGGCTGAGACTGCGCAGGGGCAAAGGCCCTCCTTTTTCTTGTTATAGGGAAGGGGAATTTTCCAGTCGTCCGTAATCTGGTAGGGAGGGGTAAGATGATGCAGCAGGCGGGACGGGCGTTTAGACGCTTCAGACAGATGCCGGATGATGAAAAGCAGCGCAGGCTGGAACGTTCCGGCATATCGGTTCGCTGGATTGACGACAACGCAGCAGATTTTGCGGTAGGCTATGCAGTGCAAATCCATCAACTGCGAATGCTGGAAATTCGAAGACGCACAATTGAAGGACACTCCAAAGTCCGCGCTTATGATCCGACTGCGCTGGATAGCAGCTCTCAACTGTCCATCAGAATGGAGCGATTGGCTGTACGTACTTTGTACACACTCGGCCTCGACAGCGGTGAAGTGGCGCTGACACTGCTGGGCGAGCGCAGTTGTCAGGTACGTGAAGTCGTGGCGCAGCCATGGCTAAATGATAGACGCCTAGACACGCTATATGAAGCCGCAGCTCGTGAAGAACAAGACCCTCCAGCAGCACAAGGGGATAAACAGCTGCTAATCGGGATGGACCCTGAATTTGTGCTGGTCCGCATGCCGGAAGGACGGGTCGTACCGGCTTCACAATATTTGGGCCGCCTTGGCGTGGCAGGATGCGATGCGGTTACGCGCCGGGGGCGGACATTATACCCGGTCGCTGAGCTTCGACCCACGCCAAGTGGCGATCCGGCCCTTTTACTGACACATTTACGCCATGCCTTTGCGGCGGCAGCCCGGCGCATTGCCGACCGTACGCTGATTTGGCAAGCGGGCGGGATGCCGCAGTCGGGTCTTCCGCTGGGAGGGCATCTGCATTTTAGCGGAATTCCGCTGAACGGGGCACTGTTGCGTGCGCTGGACAATTATTTAGCGCTGCCTTTGGCGTTGTTAGAAGATAAACGAGCAGCTCGGCGCAGACCGAATTACGGCAATTTGGGCGATTTTCGTCGCCAACCGTACGGAGGTTTTGAATACCGTACGCTACCCAGCTTTCTCGTTTCGCCGCAGCTTGCGAAGGGCGTGATTGGAATGGCATTTCTCATCGCGTCTCAATATCCGCGTTTGCAGCGCAGGCCGCTGGATGAGGAAGAGGCTCATAGAGCGTTTTATGAAGGAAATCGGATCGTGCTGGGGGAGTATATGAAACCTCTTATTTTGGATATCGTTTCACTGGATGTATATCCTCAATATGAAGCTTATGTCGGTCCATTGCTGGACAGCCTGCGTCAGGGAAAACAATGGGATGAATCGCGGGATTTGCGCCCGTTCTGGAAGCTTTCGTAAAATGTGTAACGTTGTCTGCGATGCTTTCATGTTATCGACTGTCATTTTTGCTATAATGAAAGGTAATGTAAGTTTAAACGGAACAATGTATGGGGGTTAGTAAAAGGTATGGCCAAATATACACCAATGATTGAGCAATATTTATCGATAAAAGATCAGGCGCAGGATGCGTTTTTGTTTTTCCGCCTGGGGGATTTTTACGAGATGTTTTTTGATGATGCGATTCTTGCATCCAAGGAGCTGGAGATTACACTTACCGGACGTGAGGGTGGCGGCACGGAAAAAATTCCGATGTGCGGCGTGCCTTATCATTCGGCGGAAAATTACATACAGCGCCTTATAGAAAAGGGCTATAAAGTTGCCATTTGCGAACAGATGGAGGATGCCTCGGTTACGAAGGGGATGGTACGGCGAGATATTGTCCGTGTCGTCACTCCGGGTACGGTAATGGAAGGCAAGGTGCTGGGTGACAAATCCAACAACTACATGGTATGTGTCACCGAGACGGACGGGATGCTGGCACTGGCGGCTTGCGATTTGTCCACAGGTGAGCTGTATGTGACCTCTGTACCGGATTCGAAGGAATGGCTATTGGATGAAATTAATATTTATGAGCCATCAGAAATGCTAGGGGATGGTCATCTGCTCGATTTTGTGACCTCCCGAATGTCACCCGTAGGACGGCGTGTTGTATACACAGCTTGGGACAAGTCTAAGGATGATCTTGTGCGTGGGCAATTTGGTGAAGCAACGTGGGCCAGACTCAACGAGGAACGTAGGCATTGTGTATCGCGTTTGATTGCTTATTTGAATGAAACGCAAAAAAGATCGTTAGGCCAGTTGACACAGATTTCTGCTTATGAGCCGAACCATTTTATGATTCTTGATCCATTTACCCGCCGTAATCTGGAACTGGTGGAGACGGTTCGTGAGCGCTCTAAGAAGGGCTCGTTGCTGTGGCTGCTGGATCGGACGGAGACGTCGATGGGAGCGCGGTTGCTGCGACGCTGGATCGACAAGCCGCTGCTTAGCAGTAATCTGATCGAGGAACGGCTGGAAGCGGTAGACAAGCTGTACCATCAGTTTATTTTTCGGGAGGATGTGCGTGCACAGCTCAAGGAAATTTACGATCTGGAGCGCTTGGTTGGGCGAATTGCCTTTGGCAGCGCCAATGCACGCGACCTGATTGCACTCAAGCTGTCATTGACCCGGATTCCGGCTTTGCGTGAGTTATGCGCAGAATCGGAATCGGAGACACTGCGCCGAATTGCCCAAACGCTGGATAGCTGTACAGACTTGTGCGCGTTGATTGAGGAAGCCGTGGCGGATGAGCCGCCTATTTCCGTAAGGGACGGCGGCCTCATTAAGGAAGGCTACCATCAGCGTCTGGACGAGTTACGGGAAGCTAGTGTGAACGGCAAGCGCTGGATCGCCGAGCTGGAGGCCAAGGAACGTGTAGCGACTGGCATTCGATCGCTCAAAATCGGATACAACAAAGTGTTTGGTTATTATATCGAGGTAACCAAATCCAATCTGGCTTCATTGCCGGAAGGACGATATGAACGCAAGCAAACGCTGGCGAATGCGGAACGTTATATTACACCGGAGCTGAAGGAAAAGGAATCTCTGATTTTGGAAGCCGAGGATAAGATGGTAGATCTGGAATACTCTCTCTTCTCCGAGCTTCGCAGTAAACTAAATACTGAAATTCCACGTCTGCAAAAGCTGGCAGAGCGGGTGGCTGAAATTGACGTGTACCAGTCACTGGCATCGGTCAGCGCAGAGCGTGGCTTCGTGAAGCCTGAACTGAACACGGGATATGATTTCGTGGTGGAGCAGGGGCGGCATCCCGTTGTGGAAGCCGTGATGAAGGATGGCAGCTTTATCGCCAATGGTACGGCACTGGAAGAAAAAGATGCGCATATTTTGCTGATCACCGGTCCGAATATGGCCGGGAAAAGCACGTATATGCGTCAGGTCGCGCTTATCGCAATCATGGCGCAGATCGGCTGCTTCGTTCCGGCTGCACATGCCAAAGTGCCGATGCTGGATCGCATTTTTACGCGCATTGGTGCAGCGGATGATCTGATCGGTGGACAGAGTACGTTCATGGTGGAAATGGCTGATATTCAGGTCATGACAGACAAGGCGACTCCGCGAAGTCTCATCATTATTGACGAGTTGGGACGCGGTACGTCCACCAGTGAAGGGATGGCGATTGCGCAGGCGGTCATCGAGTTTGTGCATGATACGATCGGCTGTAAGGCGCTAGTGTCTACGCATTTTCATGAGCTGGCTCATTTGGAGCAAAGCCTGTCCTCGCTGCGGAATTACTCTATGGCAGTACAGGAAAGCGGCGACAAGGTGAATTTCTTGCGCAAGCTCATACCGGGTGCGGCCAGTAGCAGTTACGGTATTTATTGTGCCCGTCTTGCAGGTTTGCCGGATAATATCATTGAACGCGCGAACGGGCTGTTGCACGGCTTTGAGCACGCGGCTGCCCAAGTGACGGCAGGCACCGAGGTTGTTGCAGCAGCGAGGGAAAACGTTGTAAGAGAAGCTGCATTGCAGGCTCCATTTGTGTCACAGCAAGCCACCGTTGTAAAAGAAGACACTCAGCAGGCTGTGGAAGACTCCAGTGTGCTGGACCATACGGCTACCGGAGTCGTACAACTGTCCATTTTCGGAGAGCAAGAGCTTGCTCCTGCCAAGCCGCAGCCGGAGACGGCCGAGGTTAATCCGATTGTACGCCAGATTTTGAGCAAGGTGAAAAATGCCGATGTCATGAACATGACACCTTTGCAGGCGATGCAGTTGTTAAATGAACTGAAAAACAAGGCTAACGGCCTGTAGGTAACAATATTATACTACTAGTTTTTCATCACACTTTGAGGTCAGGGGGAGGTTAAAAGGATGTCTAAAATTCGGGTACTGGATGAGCATATTGCCAACCAGATTGCTGCCGGTGAGGTTGTGGAACGTCCAGCCTCCGTCGTGAAGGAACTGGTGGAAAATGCGATTGATGCGGGCGGTACGCGCGTAGATGTATGGGTGGAAGAAGGTGGGCTGCAAAGCATCCGGGTGACGGATAATGGCAGTGGCATTGAGCCTGAAGATGTGGAAACGGCGTTCTATCGGCATGCGACAAGCAAAATCGGACATGGACGCGATCTGTTCCAGATCACGAGCCTGGGCTTCCGTGGAGAAGCGCTGCCGAGTATTGCGGCTGTATCGAAAGTGGAGCTGCTCACAGCAGCCGCAGATGACGGACGTGCCCGCAAATTGATTATTGAGGGCGGCAAGCTGGTACTGCACGAGGATGCAGCCGCCCGGCAAGGGACGGATTTTACCGTCCGGGAGCTGTTTTATAATACACCTGCAAGACTGAAATATATGAAAACGATCCAGACGGAGCTGGGGCACATTTCGGATGTGCTTTACCGAATGGCGCTTTCGCACCCGGAAGTTGCCTTCACTTTACGACATAACGGGAATACATTGCTTCAAACGCTGGGTAATGGTGATTTGCTTCAGGTGATTGCTGCTGTTTACGGAACTTCTGCGGCCAAATCCATGCTGCTGCTGGAAGGAGAAAGTCTCGATTACCGTATTAGCGGCTATGTCAGCCGCCCGGAGTGGACCAGATCGAATCGAAACGCCATCTCGACGGTAGTGAACGGACGCTTTGTGCGCAGCTATGGGCTGAATCAGGCGTTGCTTAAGGCGTATCATACGCTGCTGCCGATCAATCGTTTTCCACTGGCTGTGATCCAGTTGGAGATGCATCCTTCACTGGTGGATGTTAACGTTCATCCCGCCAAGCTGGAGGTGCGTTTCAGCAAAGAAGCAGAGCTGTTTCAGTTGATTGAGGATTCGGTAAAAGCTGTTCTAGGACAGCAGGTGCTGATTCCGAAGGCAGTCAAGCGCGAAATCGGCGGCAAGGATAGCGGCTCGTTTGTGCAGGAGCAGTTTCATTTCTCGAAGGGAAACGGTATGGAAGGAAATTCTTCTGCTGCCGAGAGCCGAGTGGAGGCACAGCCGCTTACCGGAGCTTACCCAGAGGGCCGTGACCCTCGCCAATCTATTCGGTTGGATGGAAATGAGGAGAACCGTGGGCATGGGGCGGATCGTGAGCAACGTCAAGATAGGGAGAGGCTCCCTGGCATTGGTCGGGTGAACCCGCCTTCTGGGCAAGGTGCCAGTGACGAAGAGCTAGATGCAGATTTTGTGGATGGAAACGATGGAAATGGCGTTAGAGGGAGCGCTCCATTGCCTGATGGTGCTGCCGGGCAGACGCTCAATACTCAAGAAATACAAGGAAGTAGAGCCGGATCGGGCTCATCTTCCTTGTACAGCGGCGGAGTACAGGAAGCGGCAGCTTCTGTGGCATATCGGCCTTCTGCTTCACCGGGTGCAGGAAACGCTGTAGATTCCCGCTATTTCACGGATCAGAAGCCACGTCAGTCACGACTGAATGCAGAGCAGTTGGCGGTGGTATCGGGTGAGGCTCCCGAACTGCCCGCTTTTCCTGAGCTAAATTTGATCGGTCAGCACCATGGAACCTATTTGATTGCGCAGAACGATCAGGGGCTGTATTTAATTGACCAGCATGCAGCGCATGAACGGGTTAACTACGAATTTTATTATGAGAAATTTGGAAATCCCGAGGCCGTATCGCAGGAGCTACTGCTGCCGATTACATTAGAGTTTACGCCTTCAGAGACGGAAAAGCTGAAAACAAGGCTACACTGGTTTGAGCAGGCGGGAGTGTATTTGGAGCATTTTGGTGGTCAAACCTTCCGGGTTAGCTCTTATCCTTACTGGCTTCCTCAAGGAGAAGAATCGGATGTTATTGAGGAAATGGCAGGATGGGTACTGGATGAAAAAGCAATTGATCTTGCCAAGCTACGGGAGGCAGCCTCGATCATGTGCTCCTGTCGGGCTTCGATTAAAGCGAACCAGAAGCTGACCGACCGACAGGCTGTCGTATTGCTGGAGCGTTTGGCAGCGTGCAGACAGCCGTACACCTGCCCGCATGGGCGACCTATCGTTGTATCCTTTTCCACATATGATTTGGAGAAGCTGTTTAAAAGAGTAATGTAAGGGAGTTTATATATGTTGCAGGATCGGGAAAACCGTGAAGAAGAAAAGCAGGCAAGGCTTCGGAAGGAACAAGCCGATTTACTGGTGACGACGGGGGATTCTCCCTCGGCTGAGGTTGTGCAGCGGGCGGAAATGCTTGCAGCCGAGCTGGGGGTGTTGTACGCCCCCCGTCGTGGTATATCGGTAGCAAGGCTGACTGCTGCTCATAAAGTTCGTCAGGCACTGGTGCTAGTGCAGGGCGGGGTGAGGCTGATTAGTCCGGAACAACCACCGATGACTTTTCACCCAAGTATGGGCTTCATCCGCGCCAAGCGGGTGTTGAAAGGGGAGCCTGATCCGATGTTGACCGCCGCTCGGCTCGTTCCGGGGGACACCGTGCTGGATTGCACCGCAGGACTCGGAACGGATTCCCTCCTGTTTGCAATTGGAACAGGAAGCTCTGGACAAGTAATTGCTGTGGAAAGTTCTTTTCCTGTCTATGCTTTAATCAAGGATGGAATGAGGCATTACCGTTCCGGTAACGCAGCGGTAGATGCGGCATTTTCCGGCATTGATGTTCGTTTTGGTCATCATTTGGACTATTTGCGGAGCTTGCAGGATCGCAGTGTGGATATTATCTATTTTGACCCGATGTTCCGTGATCCGTTGCTCGATTCCAGTGCCATCGGTCCATTGAGAGGGTTGGCTAACCCGGATGCGCTGGATGAGGAAAGTATTGCTCAGGCAAAACGGATTGCAAGGAAAACAATTGTATTGAAGGAAAAACGGGGCAGCGGGGAATTTGCCCGCCTCGGCTTCCGTGTGGAGCAACGGGGCACAACGAAAACAGTGTACGGAGTGATTGATATTGACAGCGGCATCTAAGCCTAAACTACTTGTTCTTGTTGGCCCGACAGCGGTCGGCAAGACAAAATTAAGCATCGAGATGGCACGGCAATTTGACGGGGAAATTATTTCCGGAGATTCCATGCAGGTGTATCGTCATATGGATATTGGAACTGCCAAAATTTCCGAACAGGAAATGGAAGGAATTAAGCACCATTTGATTGATATTCATGAGCCGGAATACCCATATTCGGTAGCTGCATTTCAGGAAGATTGCCGTCGCCTTATACCGGATATTCATGCCAGAGGAGAACTACCGTTTATCGTAGGTGGGACTGGTTTGTATGTGGAGTCTGTCTGCTATGAATACCAGTTTTCCGAGGTTGGAGCTGATGAAGCTTTTCGTCAGGAACAGCTTGATTATGCCGAGAAATTTGGAGCCGAGGCGCTTCATGCGCGACTACAGGCGGTTGATCCCGAAAGTGCACGTCGTCTGCATCCCAATGATCGTCGCCGAGTCGTTCGAGCATTGGAAATTTATCATGTTAGCGGAACGACTCTTAGCTCGCAATTGGCCAATCAAAAAAAGGAATCTCCTTATCAGCTATGCATCGTAGGTTTGACAATGGATAGGCAAATGCTATATAAACGTATTGAAGACCGAATTGACGGGATGCTCGATCAAGGGCTTGTTGCTGAGGTAACCTCCTTAATGGAACGGGGAGTGCGAAGCGATGCCATCTCCATGCAAGGTCTAGGCTATAAAGAGATATCCTCCTACCTGCGAGGAGAGGTGTCTTTGGAAGAGGCGGTGACTTGGCTAAAACGGGATACGCGTCATTTTGCGAAGCGGCAGCTCTCGTGGTTTCGCCATATGAAGGATATCCAGTGGGTAGATGTCACCGATTTCGGAAATTTTTCTGCTCATGCAGCCCGAATACACGAAATTATAGCAGGAAAGTTCCGGACAGACCTTGAATATACTTCAAAACAATCCAAATGATTATTGGGGGTACGGCTAAAATGAACAAGTCCATTAATATCCAAGATACGTTTCTGAATCAATTGCGCAAGGATTCTATACCGGTAACGGTGTACCTGATCAATGGATTTCAGGTGCGGGGAACGATTAAAGCATTTGACAACTTCACAATTGTTATCGACTCGGATGGAAAGCAACAGTTGATCTACAAGCATGCTATTTCCACTTTTACACCGCAGCGCAATGTGTCGCTTGTGCAGCAACAAGATAACGCAAGCGATAACTGATTACGGCCTGACGGTCGCCCGGGTTGATGAAACTTTTCAAGCGTCCGTCTCGTCTAACCGTATAGGAATGTGACCGGGAGCAACCTGAACAGGGTTGTTCTTTTCATTCCGTTTGCTTTCATGCTGCCGACAGCAAGCAATATATACTTTCGGCAACATATGATTATTCGCGAAAGGGAGTCAGGGGAATGCCAAACGATTCATTGTCCAGATCCGGCAATCGCAATAGAAACACACCTAAAGAGAAGCCGAAGGGCAAGAAAAAGAAAATTACAGGTAAGCAAATTGGATGGACACTGTTTATTACGGCGGCGTTAGCCATATTTTGCGCACTTGGTGGATATTTGTTTGTCATGGTTAATGGTGAAAAAATCTATAAGGCCAATCAAGACAAAATTACAGTGAATGAGACATCGAAGGTTTACGATCGTAACGGCGTGCTCATGGGCGAGCTATCCGTACAAAAAAGTGATCCTGTCACAAGTAAAGAAATACCAGACCTGCTGAAAAAGGCCTTTGTGGCAACTGAGGATAAACGGTTTTATGAGCATCAGGGTGTCGATATTTGGTCCATTGGCCGGGCGGCTGTTAAGGACATCGTAGCCCGTTCGGCAGTTGAGGGCGGCAGTACGCTGACCCAGCAGTTGGCGAAAAACCTGTTTTTGACGCGTGACAAGACCTTTTTCCGTAAAGCGACCGAAGTATCCATTGCGATGGCCCTGGAGCGGAATTTGAATAAAGAACAAATTATTACGCTTTATCTGAACCGTATTTGGTTTGGTCGCTCTTACTCTGGTATCAAGGCGGCGTCGGAAGGTTATTTTGGAGTGTCAGACTTAAATAAATTAAAGTTATGGCAGATCGCTACATTGGCAGCTATTCCAAAAGGGCCTTCCAAATATAATCCAATTAGTAATCCGGAAAACTCAAAGGAACGACGTGCAGTGGTTCTCCAGTTGATGTTCGAGCAGGGAATGATTGGCAAGCAGGAAATGGAAGAAGCCAAGGCTATAGATTATAATTACAAGCAGCCGGAAAAAGTTCAAAAGTATCAGAATTTTATGGAATATGTGATGAATGAGGCGGAGGAAGCCCTGCCAGAAGTCAGCGGAGACGACTTGATCGTTGGTGGATATAAAATTCATACGACGATGGATGCCCAGGCCCAAAATGCGTTGGATCAGGCGATGGCAGATGATGATATGTTCGAAAAAAGTCCGGACGATCAGCCTGTTCAGGGCTCCATGGTCATCATTAACAACCAGACGGGCGGAATTGCCGCGATGGCACCCGGACGGGATTACAAAAAGGGAACCTTTAACCGCGCAACACAAAGCCGTAGACAGCCAGGCTCGGCCTTTAAACCTATTGCGGCGTATGCGCCGGCTCTCGAATCTGGCAAATTTACAATGGATACACCTTTGAGTAATGAGCGACAGAGTTTTAACGGGTACAGCCCGAAAAACTTGCACGGTTACTCTTCGACCATCAGTATGACTGATGCGATTACCAAGTCTGAAAATATCCCGCCAGTATGGCTGCTGAACCAAATTGGTGTGGAAAAAGGAGTTCAATTCGCAGAGAGCGTAGGAATTCCGATGGACAAAAATGATCACTCGCTCGCTATCGCTTTAGGTGGATTAAGCAAAGGAACGAATACCCTTGAAATGGCACAGGCGTACAGCTCTTTTGCCAATAACGGACAGTTCCAAAAGGCTTATTCTATCAAGCAAATTAATGATAGTGATGACAAAACGGTTTACACTCACAAAGAAGAATTTAAAACCGTAATGAGTGAGAAAACAGCTTATGAAATGACGCAGATGATGCAAAATGTCGTCAATAGCGGTACTGGTCGTAAAGCCCGTATTGATTGGCCTGTAGCCGGTAAAACGGGTACAACCCAGAGTGGAATCAGCGGTAACAGTGGCAACCGTGATATCTGGTTTGTCGGTTATACGCCGGAATATACTGGTGCGGTATGGATGGGCTATGACAAGCCGGACAGCAAGCATATGCTGAGAAATTACAGTGGGCAGTCGGCAGCCTTTTTCGGAAGGGTCATGGGTGAAGCCCTCAAGGGGCACCCGGTTACGCAATTCAGCCAGCCGAAGGGATATGAACCGCCAGTTGAGCAGAAGCCAGATGAGCCAGTTCAGGTTACCGCTCCAAGCGGACTGAGCGGGTCTTATAGTCAGGACACCCAAATTGTATCGCTGTCCTGGAATGCCGCGGCGGGAGATAATATGCAATACCGTGTGTATCGCAAGGAGGCTTCCGAAGGGGGCTTTACGGCGATTATGGAGGCGATGAAAGGCACGAGCGGTGAAGATACATCTCCATTAGCCGGAGCCAAGTATGATTATTATGTAACGGCTTATGGAGCGGATGGTAAGGAGTCTGGTCCATCGAATACAATCCGTGTGGAAATTCCGGCAGAGACCACTCCGGTAGATCCTCAGCAGGGAACCGATCCGAATCAGAATGGAACATTACCGGATAACAGCGGGACTACAGATGGTCAGAACGGCACCGATCAGGGGAATACATTCCCTGGAGGTACCGATAATGGCACCAGCCCGGGACAGGTTCCCACGACTCCTGGAGACACTAGCGGTACAGGTAATAATACTGGTAGCTCTGGCACCGGAAGTGACCCGAGTCAGGGGAATGGCCAGACAACAACACCGGATGCAGGTACCTTCAATAGTGATACAACGGTGAATCCAGATAACACGGATTCACCTACCACAGGAACCACAACGGATGGAAGTCAGGAAACCAATTCCAACGGTCAGCCGAACTCCAATCGTGGACATCGCAATCGAAATTAGAAGGCGTATGTTGTATGCAAAGTTGAATTTGTCTCAAACCAAAGGTATTTTCGGACCATTTCATGGTCTGAGAATACCTTTTTTGCTGTGATGAAGAGTGTTATTTTTGAGTGTACAGTTTAAATATGGTAAGCTGGTTTTACCAATGTTGGAGAGGAACATCATATATGAAGCGCAAATTCGGAGACCGGGCCAACTGGCGCAGAATAACGAACCGCAAGTTTGCTTGCCGGTATGTGGAAAGTGACGTGTTTACAGGATATGTGACCTTGTATACCATTTTGAGTCTCAAGGAGCCGTTATGGAAAAGCTACGGCGGTCATACGTTTTGCATAGCGGATAAAGGTTATTCCTGGTTGCAATATTATCCGAAGGGTGAGCATTATGTTGTGACTGCTATGTTCGACAATCGGGAGCAGATTGTGGAATGGTATATTGATACCTGCCGTAATCAGGGTGTGACCGATCAGGGAGTTCCCTGGTTTGACGATTTGTATTTGGATGTGGTGGTACTTAAAAATGGCGAAATCTTTTTGGTGGACGAGGATGAGCTGGAGGATGCGTTACAGCGCGGGCATATCTCGGCACAGGAGGCAGAATTGGCTAATCGTACGGCGGCTGACGTTTTACGACGAATAGATGCCCATACATTCCCCTATTTTAAAATGTCGCTGAAACACCGGGAAGAATGGTTTCACAATGGTGATTTTAAGAGGGATCGGTGAAGGTTTTGCAGTGGATGAGAAGCACCGGGCGAAAAGAATCTGAATTAAAAAGCGGGCTGAGCCGCCCGAAGAAAAAGTTTACAGTAGCCAAACGTCTTATACTTTGTCTGCTGGTCATCTTTATCATCGGTTTGGTATGGGTGGGTATTCGATTTTGGAATATGAATAACGCAGCCTCTACCACTCCGCTTCAGCAGGCGCAGGTAGGTATTGTACTTGGGGCGTCCATGTGGGGAGCAGAGCCAAGTCCTGGGCTGAAGGAGAGGTTGAACGAAGCCTTGCAGCTATACCGCAACGGGACAGTGAAGCATCTGATTGTAAGCGGGGGATTGGACAAACCAACTTACCCCTATACGGAAGCTGAGGGGATGCAACGCTATTTGGTCGACAGAGGTGTTCCAGCGCAGCATATTGTCTTGGAAAATCATGCAACTAGCACCTACGAAAACCTGTTATATAGCCAGCGTATCATGAAGAAGTATGGTTGGACCTCAACCGTGATTATTACACATAGCTATCATGGTCCACGGGCGCTGGAGATTGCCCGATTTTTGAATTTAGATCATCCCCAGATGGCTCTGGCGGAATCCAAAGTACTGAATATGCCGCTTCACCAGTCAAGAGAGGTGCTGGCTTACACCAAATGGACGCTGCAACGCTGGTGGCTTGGTGCCCAAACCTGGATGTCCTGAAATGTGCATCGTTTTTCCATAAAGGTCTCATCTCCATATACAAAATGCTTCTGCGTGAGCTTTCGTCGCTTTTGTGCTAATAAGGACATGCCGGGCCGAATACATTAGTAGGGTAAGCTGTGCCTGAAGAAATGTTGAGGTGATGGATGCATGAATGGACGGGGAATCGCCGCGGGCAAGCGGACGGAGGAGAGACCTTCCAGACAAATTAATGTCGTGCTGCGTAGTCCGGAGCCGATAGCTTCGGTAAATGTTGATGAGACGGATGCAGCAACTTCGACCAAGTCGCAGGCGTTACCGCAGTATCTTAGTCTCTATCAGGAAATTCAGAAGGAACTCGATCATCTCGTCGGTCTGGATAACATCAAAGAACTGGTATTTGAAGTATATGCTTTTTTGCAAATTGCCCATATGCGTACTGATGCGGGACTGTTGAGTAATGCGCACGTATACCACATGATTTTCAAAGGGAATCCGGGTACGGGGAAAACAACGGTAGCTCGCATTATCGCTAAAATGCTGCAAAAAATGGGGGTACTGAGCAAAGGCCATCTGATTGAGGTGGAGAGGGCTGATTTGGTAGGCGAGTATATTGGGCATACAGCGCAAAAAACGCGGGATCTGGTCAAGAAGTCTCTGGGTGGAGTGCTGTTTATTGATGAGGCATACAGTTTGGCGCGGGGAGGGGAAAAGGATTTTGGAAAGGAAGCTATTGATACCTTAGTAAAATCCATGGAGGATCAGAAAAATCAATTTATTTTGATCCTTGCCGGATACTCGGGTGAGATGGACTTCTTTTTGCGTACAAATCCAGGCTTGCCTTCCCGTTTTCCCATCCAGCTTGATTTCCCGGACTATACCGTGGATCAGCTTATCCAAATTTCCGAAATGATGGTCAAAGAACGGGATTATATTCTCATGCCCCAGTCCATACTTAAAATGAAAGAGCATCTGTTGAATGAACGCAACGACAGTCTTCATGCATTCAGCAACGCGCGTTATGTCCGCAATGTAATCGAAAAAGCGATTCGGCATCAAGCTGTCCGGTTGCTCAATCAATACAGGAGCGGGCAGCCGGGAAAGCAGGAACTGATGACGCTGCGTCCTGAGGATTTGAAAATGGACAAAAGATAGGCGATAATAGAAATCTGAATCACATCAAATTGCATAACATCAAACGGGGGCCGGCCTGAATATCAGGTCGGTCTCTGTGCGAGAGTTAACATGGAAAATAAAGGAGCAAACAATATGGCGAACTCCACTTATGATACACAAACCGAAATGCAGGATAAGGCGGTACTGGTCAGTCTGATTACGGATGAAGTCAAACGTTCTGGCATCAATACAGAATACTCTCTGAATGAACTCGTGAAGCTGGCTGAGACGGCTGGTGTTGAAGTGCTTAGCGTTTTGACCCAGAACAAGGAAGCAAAGGATTCCAAATGGTTTATCGGCAAAGGTAAGGTAGAAGAACTGCGTGCGGCTGCCGAGGAATTGGGTGCGAATACGGCTATTTTTGATCAGGAGCTGTCGGGGGCTCAGGTGCGTAATCTGGAAGAAAGTCTGGATCTCAAAATTATCGACCGTACGCAGCTCATTCTGGACATTTTTGCCCAGCGTGCGAAAACACGGGAAGGTATTATTCAGGTTGAGCTGGCGCAGTTGTCCTATTTGTTACCCCGTTTGTCTGGTCACGGCAAAAATCTGTCACGACTCGGCGGCGGTATCGGAACACGTGGTCCCGGTGAAAGCAAGCTGGAGACAGATCGCCGTCACATCCGTGATCGTATCAGCGATTTGAAACGTCAGTTGGAAGAAGTGACCCGTCATCGTTATTTGCACAGAGAGCGCAGACAAAAGAGTGGTATTGTGCAGGTAGCTCTTGTCGGCTACACGAATGCGGGTAAATCAACGCTGTTAAAGCAACTGACGGCGGCTGATGTATATATTGAGAACCAACTGTTTGCGACACTGGACCCTACCTCCAGAACGATGGAACTGCCGAGCGGCAAAGAGATTATTCTTACAGATACAGTTGGTTTTATTCAAAATCTGCCCCATGATTTGGTTGCTTCTTTCCGCGCTACTCTGGAGGAAGCGAATGAGGCGCATCTTATTTTACACGTGGTGGATGCTTCTTCGGATATGCGTGACGAACAGATGAAAGTCGTGGAAACGATTTTGCAGCAACTGGGGGCTGCGGACAAGCCTCAGATCGTATTGTTTAATAAAAAGGACGCTTGTACTCCTGAGCAACTGGAAATGCTACCTTCCGGCGATGGCTATTTGAAAATTAGCTCATTTGACGAAAGTGATCTGTTGCGTCTTCGTGAACTGATACAGGAGCATCTGAGCGGAGATACGCTGAGATTCCGCATACCGGCAGAACGTGGGGATATGACATCGGTCCTTTATCGGATCGGGGATGTACTTGTGACTGAGTATGATGGCAATGATGTCATTTATGAGGTAGAAGTTCAGCGAGGCGAGTATGAAAAATATGGTCATGCCCTTAAGGACTTCACAGAAGGTTAACATCTGATGACGTTTTTAGGTCAATTCAATGATAATGCACATCATTCAAAGCAAACGATAGTATAACATCAATAGTCTAAGGCTGCGTAAGAGAGAGGGTTAGAAAGGTAAAATGGTAGTTTTTAGTCCAGAAATCCAACATATTCAGGAAACAGCAGAGCGTAAAATACAGGAACGGCTACAGCGTATAGATCATATTGTAGATGCAAATCAGTGGAAGGTTATTCAGGCATTTCAGCGGAAGCAAGTGAGCGATTTTCATTTTGCTGGGTCTACGGGATATGCGTACAATGACCGGGGGCGTGAGGTACTGGAAGAGGTCTACGCCGATGTGTTCGGTGCCGAGTCGGCACTGGTACGCCCGCATTTTGCCTCGGGAACGCATACGATTTCAATTGCTTTATTCGGCGTTCTGCGTCCGGGTGATGAACTGTTGTATATTACGGGGCAACCGTATGACACGCTTCACAAAGTGATCGGCAAGCCCGGCGACGGGACCGGTTCATTGCAGGATTTTGGCATTACTTATCGAGAAACTGCACTGACAGCCGAAGGTAAAGTAGATTGGACAGCGGTGGAGGCTGCAATCCATGCCAATACGAAGGTGATCGGTATCCAGCGTTCACGTGGCTATGATTGGAGAGCTTCCTTTAGTGTGGCAGATATCAAGGAAATGACAGCCCGTGTAAAGGCGATTAAACCTGACGTTACTGTCTTTGTGGATAATTGCTATGGTGAATTTACCGAAAAGCTGGAGCCTACTCAGGTCGGTGTCGATTTGATGGCAGGTTCACTTATTAAAAATCCCGGCGGCGGCATTGCCGAAACGGGAGGATATATTTGTGGTAAACAAGAGTATGTGGAACTGGCGGCCTACCGCTTAACTGCGCCTGGAATCGGTGGAGAGGTAGGAGCTATGTTAGGTACTACGAGAGGTATCTTTCAGGGCTTATTCCTCGCCCCAACATTGGTTGGTCAAGCGGTTAAAGGAAGTGTATTTGCGGCTGCGGTCTTTGAGGAAATGGGCTTTGAGACAAAACCTGCCTGGCATGAGGAGCGCACTGATTTGATTCAGGCCATCTCTTTTAGCGGACCTGAGCATTTAATTGCTTTTGTTCAAGGAATTCAGCGTGCCGCCGCCGTGGATAGCCATGTGGTACCGGAGCCGTGGGATATGCCGGGCTACGAGCATCCGGTTATTATGGCCGCAGGCACTTTTATACAAGGAGGAAGTCTGGAATTATCCGCAGATGCTCCGATTCGTGAACCCTATATTGGTTACATGCAAGGGGGCTTAACCTACTCTCATGTGAAATATGGAGTGCTGATGGCCCTACAAACGATGAAAGAACGTAAATTATTGTGAGTTTTTCTAACATATCATTGACACTTTGCATCAGCTAAATGTACAATAAGGTGAAGAATAGATCACTGGAAGGTTGATGACAAATGGGCGACGAAATTCGCAGAAACATGGCCTTATTTCCAATAGGTATTGTCATGAAGCTAACGGACTTGTCAGCACGTCAGATTCGTTATTATGAACAGCATAACTTGATAGTTCCTGCCCGTACGTCGGGTAACCAACGTCTTTTTTCTTTTAATGATGTAGAGCGTTTGCTTGAAATCAAGGCGTTGATTGAGAAGGGTGTTAACATTGCGGGAATTAAACAAGTCATGAATCCGGTCACCAAGGAATCGGAAGAAGCGACGGTTATTACTGCAGATACGGAAGTCAAACGCCGTGAAATGTCCGATACCCAGCTTCACCGCTTGCTGAAACAACAGCTTGTGGCAGGTAAAAGACCAGGACAGGTATCCCTGATCCAAGGTGAATTATCACGTTTTTTCAATAAGAGATAATGTATAGCCTGCATTTTGGCATACTACCGTTTTACTTGAAGACTAGACCTCATTTATTTAAGACAATTACGGAACAGCTAATTTGTATATAGTCGCTACAGAAAGGGAGAGGTTAGTGTGAGTTATACCAGAGAAGATATTCTTCGGATTGCCGAAGAAGAAAATGTTCGTTTTATTCGTTTGCAGTTTACAGATTTGCTTGGTACGATCAAGAATGTAGAAATTCCGGTTAGCCAGTTGCCAAAAGCGCTGGATAACAAAATGATGTTTGACGGTTCTTCCATTGAAGGTTATGTGCGCATTGAAGAATCTGACATGTACTTATACCCGGATCTGGATACATGGGTAGTATTCCCTTGGGTAACCTCGGATCGTGTAGCTCGTTTGATCTGCGATATTTATAAGCCGGACGGAATCCCCTTTGCTGGAGACCCGCGCGGTATTTTGAAACGTGTACTTAAGGAAGCAGAAGAGATGGGCTATACTTCGATGAATGTCGGACCTGAGCCTGAATTCTTTCTGTTCAAAACCGATGAAAAAGGTGAACCGACTACAGAGTTGAATGACCAAGGTGGATATTTTGACTTGGCACCGATGGATCTGGGTGAAAACTGCCGTCGGGAAATTGTTCTTAAGCTTGAAGAGATGGGCTTTGAAATTGAAGCGTCCCATCATGAAGTTGCACCCGGTCAGCATGAGATTGACTTTAAATATGCAGATGCAGTCAAAGCTGCCGATCAGATTCAAACGTTCAAGCTCGTTGTTAAAACCATTGCACGTCAGCACGGTCTGCACGCCACCTTTATGCCAAAACCTTTGTTTGGCGTGAATGGCTCCGGTATGCACTGTAACCAATCATTGTTCAAGGAAAATGAAAACGTATTTTATGATGAATCAGATGAACTCGGACTGAGCCAGACGGCCCGCCATTATATGGCTGGTATTCTCAAGCATGCACGTGCGATGGCAGCAATCACGAATCCAACGGTGAATTCATACAAACGTCTTGTACCGGGTTATGAAGCTCCTTGTTATGTTGCCTGGTCTGCCAGTAATCGTAGTCCGATGATTCGAATTCCGGCATCTCGTGGTCTGAGTACCCGCGTCGAAGTTCGTAATCCTGACCCGGCTGCGAACCCTTATCTGGCACTGGCTGTGATGCTGAGAGCCGGTTTGGATGGCATCAAACGTCAAATGGCTTTGCCAGCTCCGATTGATCGTAACATCTATGTTATGTCTGAGGAAGAACGGATTGAAGAGGGTATTCCAAGCCTGCCTGCGGACTTGAAGGAAGCTCTGTCCGAGCTGATTCGAAGCGAAGTTATCTCGGATGCTTTGGGTGACCACGCGCTGGCTTACTTCTACGAGCTTAAGGAAATTGAATGGGATATGTATCGCACCCAAGTACATCAATGGGAACGTGATCAATATCTGACGCTTTACTAAAACATAGAATCCCTTGGCGCTCTAAGCGTTGAGGGATTTTTAATTTGGGGGCAGTCATAGATACGCTTTATAGATTTTACCTACTGCCCCCAAAATTCTTATTATCGAAATAACTTTTCAGTAAAAGATTCATATTTCTCCATGTTATTCTTCTCTATTTTTTTAGATATATGTGCAAAGATGTCCGAAGTTATTTGAATGCTACCGTGACCCAAACGTTCCTGTACATATTTCATTTCTGCCCCAGCTTCGAGTTGTAGTACTGTGTGGGTATGTCGAAGTGAATGGATAAGTAAGACTGTGTGGGTATGTCGAAGTGAATGGATAAGTAAGGGTGGAAGTCCTGTTGGGCGATGAGTTGTTAGTGGTTGTAGACTTGGAGGCACTATAGAAAAGCTTTCGCCAGAGTCATTCAAAGTCACCGGAAAATATTATATGAGAGGTTAGTTGTATTTAGAATAGATATAAATGGCTCTGTTGGTTAACTAGTATGAGTTTTTTTGAGTAGGACAGGGTTCCCCTTACATTGTTAATAAAGTAACAGGAGAGACGTCAAGTTCCAACAATTGCGGAATTGTCCAGCGAGTTGTCTGTTTGTGAGCATGTCCACAATCAGAGTCAAAAGGGAGCCGATTGGCAGTTTACTACCTCGACGCCCGCATCAAGTTAAAGCGTCTTTATCCACAATTTAAAGACTGATGGAATACTAGCATGATCTTTTTGTACTAAAAAACCTTGAGAATGGCGGTTCTCAAGGTTTCCATATTCACCGGGCGGTCCGCATCGGATTCCTGCTCTCGCAAGGCACCTTGGTCTGGCACAGTCCGCAGCCGGCACCCGATTTGGCCTCACCGCCGTTTAGCACCGCAAAGTCCCGCGATGCCTGGCCATACACAAATTTCATGCAGGCGATTTTGTCATGTCCGCCCTCCTTGCTGATGGCCTGAACAGGGCAGCGGGTAATGCATACGCCGCAGATGCCTTTGCTGCACAGCAGGCAGTTTCCGGTATGGCCTGTGGCTGAAGATGCTCTGGTATCAGGCGGCACCTTGAGATCGGTCACCACGGACAGCAGGCGGATGGCAATTCCTTTTTCGGTGATGAATCCGTCATTGATACTGAAGGTGCCGAGACCCGCAGCATATGCAATGTGGCGCTCCGACCAGTTGGAGACCGGCCCTCCTGCGGCGCTATGGATGCTGTACCAATCCGTATCCAGCGGGGCAACCGCACGGTAACCAAGGCCTGTTAAGTATCCCGTCAAATGCCTCCTCGCAGACTGTACAAAATATTCATCGCCGAAGGTCCGCAGCAGCGCCCATTCCCTTGAGGCTCTATCTTTTTGCGCACGATTAGCCTTGCGGATCGTCTCGCTGATCGGCAGCACAACGCTGATAACCGTGCCTCCATCAAAACTCCCCATTCCAAATGAACGTTCAAATGCTTCCTGCGGCGTGGCGTGGTCGGGCCCCACCACTCTTTTGTACTCCTCAAACAAAGTATCATCGGCCTTGGCAAATTGAATAATCGGCTCCTCGTAATAAGGACTCTGCAGTTCTTCACATATATTGCCTTTGTCTTCGCTCACATAGGCCTTTATCTCGGCGGTGATGATTTCTCTCATATCCGGTACGGATTCAACCATCCTATCCACATCCCTCTCCGTGGTTTTTGTTCACAGCAAAGCTTCCTTTCAGAAGCCTTGTAGCGGGCTAACGTATATCACTGACCTCTTACTACAGCTGGCAGTATTTCGCCGATGACCGCCCAGCGATGCCCAAGTGCAATACGGTCGCTATCATAGCATTCCAAAGACATTTCTAACCTTCATACGCGATAAACATTTCAATCTTTTTCGTGTATATACACGAATTGAGCAAAACACCTCATGTATGAGAGGGCGGCTAATCACAAACCCAAATTTTCAATATTGGATAAGAGTGCGGTCAGTATCTGCAGTTCCCCGTTTCCCAATGACTCCTGCAAAAAACGCTGCGCCTCCTCCCAAAGCTCTGCTGCGTCGTTGTATATCGTTCTTCCACTCTCCGTCAGAGTAAGGCAGCGGTTGCGACTGCCCTCAGCGGATGTATCCTCCACATACCCGCTATGCTCCAGCGCCTTCAAATTGCGCACAATCGTGGTCCGGTCGAGCCTCATCTCCAGTGCCAATTCACTTACACTTGCCGGTCCCAGCGCAGTTAAGTGCTTGAGCAGTGAGAATTGGCCAATATTGAGTCCGCTCGGGGCCAGATACTGGTCATACAGTCGCGTAACAGCCATCGAGGAACGGCGCAGATTGATGCAGGTACAGACTGAGGCTGATCGCTCCTGCGAAGATTTCTTATTCTTCCTTGTCGTTGTCATAGGTTCTCCTTACTTCGCGCTGTTTCGTGTATCTACACTATTTCAAAAATAATAGGTTTTGTCAGGGAGATTTGTCACAGCAGTCGCATTGAGGTCTCCGTGACCGTATTTAGCCCGTTCGATGACATGGTGATAAACTTAGCTGGATTAAGCTGGAGAATATCGTTTCGGCAATTTAAAAATAATTACCTCACATAATACATAAAAAATTCCAATTAAATTAGTAATTGGATTGCCTCAAACAAGTAACAAATATAGAATTAAAGGATATCTATTACCATTTACGTGAAGGGGATATGTGTTATGTGGGAGCCGATACGGTTCTTACTTTTTTCAACTATAGAAACGTTTGCGGCGTTTGTTTTAATGTTAACTATATTTAGGCTTAGGGCTTTGGATTATATATGGCCTGCATTATTTATTGGATTGATCATGAATTTACAGAGTTTCATTCTGAGAGAAGAAACATCTTTATCTTTCTTTGCTCCAACCATAAACATTATATTGTTCATTTTTCTTATAACTACTGTTGTAAATATTCCAGTTATTTGGTCTGCTATAATTTCCATTACAGGCACATTTTTGTATACGTTATTCCAAGCGGTAATTATAGTGATGCTCTTTGGAACATTAACAACAGAAATGCAGACCTCAGCAGAGGGATCATTGGCGCAAGCAGTAACCAGTGCATGGGTACTCGCTATATCGTGGTTTTTATATAAATTCAACATTGGATTTGCAGCAGATTACGAGAATCTAAGGTTTAGATGGGAACATGTATTGGTTATTTTTTTAATAATCGGAGTATTAGCTGCCTGTACTTTTATGTTTTATTTTAATAACTTTCCATTAAGTATATTATTTATAGCATTGGCATCTGGAATGTTCCTGTATTATGCGTTAAAAACGGAGCGTGAGTATTATAAAAAGCCTTGATTCCATCGCCCTTGATATTGCCACACATATAAAAAATGTTGTGCCAGATCATCCATCCTCTATAAATGTTTTAAAGCACGGAATAGCCGTGGCGATTAATACAGCGTCAATCATTTTGTTAACAATTGGGATTTCATTATTGACAGGACGGGTGCAGGGAGCTATATTGGCAATGTTATCTTTTTCATTATTACGCCAAGTTGTAGGTGGGATACATTTAAAAAGTAGTATGGTGTGCATTATTGTATCTACAGTTTTACTTACCGCTTTATCCTTCGCAAATCTGAACCACAATTTAATCGTTGTTACGTCGATATTAAGTACTATACTAGTCTTGCTATATGGTCCGTCTCGGATAGAGGGGAGGACTCGTATACCAAAGCGGTACTACCCGTTGTTAAAAGTTTGTGGGGTTGCCTTGATCGCCCTTAATTTGTGGCTGGCTTTACCGGTAGTAGCTGCTAGTTTTTTTGTTCAGAGCTTAACGCTAATAAGGAGGAGGTTGTAAAGAAATGAAGAATCCTAAATTCAGTAAATTAAAGATTAGTATGTACTACAATGTTGCTGTTCTATTAACTACTCTCGCAGTTGCTTCTGTGAGTACAGCGAGTTTATCCTGGATTCATAATCCCGAGCCACCGGAAGAGTTGTTAAAATAAGTGGGGTGTGATTAAATTGTTAAACCTAACGGTAGCAACAGATCCCGAGGCTATTAGTGGTGGAGAAAACATACCAGTAAATAAGGTTCTCTATATATCTAGAGGTCGTAAGAGGAACCAAATCATGGTTCACACGTTCGATAAAATCTTCTATATGACAGGGACGCTAAAGTATTGGGAAACGTTCCTTAACAATAGCGGGTTTAAATTTTTGAATGTAGATAGAGGCAAAACGTTAAATGTGGAAAAAGTCAAAATTGTGAACGGTATTTTCAAAGACGCTTACTTTGAGAGTGAAATAGCTAAGCTGTCACAGCGATGCCCTATTGCTTATCATCGCTATAACGAAGTTATAAAGGAATTGGGGATTATGAACCCAAGTATAATATTTACAGGAGCTGCTACTACATAGTGGCTTTTTTTGTCGGAAATGATTGTCTTATAATGCCAAAATATGAAACACTTCAGCGCCTGAATTTATGTTGTTAATGTCCCTGATTTTTGGGATTCAGTATATATAAGAGGTTTGATGCCTAACTATAGAAAAGGAGATGTGAGATTTTCTCCCTCCGTTTGCCTAAGCAACAGTCAATCATGTAGATCTTCCATGTTGCCATTAGGTATCAGGGAAGCATTCATAGCATGCTCATAAGAAAACATCTTTTTTTCAGCAATGATTTGGGAAATGAATGCAGCCATTTTTCACCCCATACCCAAATATACTTTTAAGGTTTGCATGGAGAGTATACAGGATATAGACTCGTCAGAAAACCACTTTTTAATGACACACTTGGGAGAGGTTTTTTATGGTAGGGTCATTAAACGAACGACATGAACAAGTGTATCAATGGGAACGTGATCAATATCTGACGCTTTACTAAAACGTGGAAACCCTTGACGCTCTAAGCGTTGAGAGATTTTTAATTATGTGAGGAGCAGGGGGAGTTTAGCAATATCATGAGGTTTGCCCCCAAATTTCCCCCACGAAACAATACTATTGCAGAGATTTTCGTGAAGGATTCGTATGGAGATGAATTCGATACCAGTGTGGTTCCTTTTCGTATTTATTTGGATGAATATTCACTTACTTCAAGTGTTAAAATTCTGTTGAAAATGATAAAGTCCTTCCGGCTGCTAAAGGGTTCTTTATTATTGACATGCTTGTCAATGGCATAAGATGCTGTGCCTGACCCGGCCTGTTTTGCTTCGTACCAAGAGATGAATGAGTTAACCTTTACAGGAGAAACACATTGATCGTATTGTGGGATGGTGTATACCGTGGCGCAAAAAAAAGCGGGAAGAAATCCTTCCCGCTTAAGAATGATCTTTAACGTCTGCGTTGTCTATCATTTACGCTAAACAGATTAACAGCCAGTGCATTACCTCTAGCGCGCGCAACGGCTCTTTGATTTGAACGGATCGATAATCCTCTTCTTCTCACATGACGTTTGAAATGTTTTTTACACATGATATCACCTCCTTTCACAGGAAAAGAAGGTACGATGAGTCTTAGAAGCGTTTATGATTCCGCTTACGGTTGCGCTTGGAAATTTTGATGTTCAATGCATTGGTGGCTAGTGCGTTACCGCTTCTTGTTTCGGCAGCAGCGGCTTGAAAGACTTTTACGACCAGAAATTTGTTCTTACCAATACGATGCTTATACGTTTTGACTCTATTTTTGATCATCTGCATATCTCCTTTGCTAAGGTCTACTTTATTCATATGTCAGTAGCACTAACAATGTATCAGCATAAATCTATTAAAACCAAAAAGAAGCTATTACCTATGACCCTGATATTCAGAAACTAATAAAGTATAAAGGTAAGGAATGCAAAAAAACTCATGCTTACCTGCCTTATCCTTACCAACTTTACGTTGTAGGAAAAGTTACAGCAGATCAGCACGAGCAAAATGATAAAAAGTGAAGATAACAAACGGGGAGAAGTATATTACTTACTATAAAGGGCTTTAAGTTTTTTCTGGTAATATGTTTCCTGCTCAAGAATGTGATTCATTTGTTCAGAAAGCTCTTTATATTCTGGACTGTCCTCTGGGTAGTTATTTCTTTCGGAAAGTACAGCTTCAAGTTGCTTTTCCAATGATTTAAAATGGATAATTATTTGTATGTAATGAATGCGATCAAAGGTTGTTCTGGTTGAATTCTCCTTAGCATACACATAATCTATTGTTGGAGCTGTAAAACCTATTACGATAAAAGTCACAATAAACACTGAAATTATAATTTTTTTCATTTAATCTCTCCTTAATAAAACTATAAATATTAATATACCATATTTATCTAAAATAATTACAAAGTTATTTTTGGTCCGCCAATAAGCAGAACAGTAATTGCAGATTGCAGATATATACCGATTAATCCATGGGCTATCAAAAGGGAAAAGGATAGTAGTGAGGTAGATTCAATGTACATAAGATCAATACAAAACCGGCTTGCTATGGGCAGCCGGTTTTGTTGTAGCGAAAAGAATAACGAGGCTGAAAAATGAAAAATCAGTGGAAGTCCCGGAAGAGTCCTACAACCTTGCCCAAAATACTGACGTGCGTCAGACGGAGCGGTTCAAAGGCCGGATTTTCCGGTTGAAGTCGGATATGATCTTTTTCCTTGTAAAAAGTTTTAACAGTAGCTTCGTCCTCGTCCGTCATGGCGACGACAATGTCGCCGTTATCGGCTGTCTGCTGCTGACGTACAATGACATAGTCTCCGTTGGCAATACCAGCCTCAATCATGCTTTCTCCTACAACAGATAACATGAATATTTTATCCTCACCAACAAAATGTTGGGGAAGAGGAAAGTAATCTTCAATATTTTCTGTTGCTGTAATAGGCAGACCGGCTGTTACTTTGCCGACGACCGGAACACGACTAATGGAGTAATTAATCAAGTTGCTGTTATCCGATTCGTCTTGGCCGAGTAACTCGATGGCCCGTGGTTTCGTTGGATCACGACGAATCAGTCCCTTTTTCTCCAGACGATCCAAATGACCGTGAACCGTAGAACTGGAGGCCAATCCGACAGCCTCACCTATTTCGCGCACAGAAGGGGGATACCCCTTTAGACGCACTTCATTGCGGATAAATTCAAGAATGGCCTGCTGGCGGCTTGAAATCTTAGACATACCGTATCAACCCCATTTAGTAACGTTTGGGAAAATTATAGCATAGAACCTCCGTTCGTACAAACATAAGTTCTAAATAATCCCTAAAAACAATTACGAACTTTTGTTCTCTTTTCTATTGAACAAAACAAATGTTCGTGTTATATTGTGAAAAAACATAAGAACAAACGTTTGGAGGACGCAGCCAATGATGAAATATAGCACATATCAAAGTATTTTTCCAATGAATTTAGAAAAGATGCAAAATGTCCGGAATGAGAGAAGGGCGCAACTTGTACGGACCATTTCCAACAGTCTCCTGCCCAAACTTCTTATTCTGGTTATCGTTGCTTGGATTGCGGGTGCAGGTGTACTGACGGTATTCGCGGCTCCTTCTGTTTCGAATGAAGAGGTGACCAAACTTATTGTACAACCTGGGGATACATTGTGGCAGATTGCCTCCAATCATAAACCGGAACGAATGGATACACGGGTATATATAGAAGGAATTGTTCGGATTAACGGACTGGAAGATCGGGGAGTGCAGGCAGGCCAAGTTTTAAAGCTTCCGCATTTCTGATCTGTCACGATTAGAGCTTGTCAGAGGACGTAATGAGGGAACCTTGACAAGCTCTTTTCTACATGTCAAAGTGTATTATATCTTTGCTTATATGGAGGGGACAGAATTTGGATATAGACAGTTTGGTACAGCGCATCAATGAATTGGCTCGCAAAGCAAAAGCCGAAGGATTGACGGAAGAGGAAACAACAGAGCGCGCCAACCTTCGGGAAATTTATTTGGATAACATTCGCCGTAATTTCCGGCAGCAACTTGATACGATTGAAATTGTGGACGAAGATACGTCGAAGGGAAATGGTGGGCTGACGCATTAATGTCGCTAAAGCGGCTTAGCCCGCGTAATTTGCTTTTCGTTTTTTTAAGGTATCTATTTTTGGTATCTATATAGATTAGGATTGGTGGCAATTGTTTTAAGCAATATATTTGGGAAGGGAATTGAGAGATGGCCCGGTCATTTGAAAGAAAAGTTCGCAAAAACACAGCGCATTTGAATAAATCGCGCAAAAAACAAGGCATCCAAACCATTAGTGGTGCCGGTTCTGCAATGGATATTTTCCGTGGACGTAATATTACTGTGCCAATCATGCTGGCTGGACTTGCAGTTTTGTACATGCTCATGAGTTATTTTTTGACTAAGACTGGCATGCGGGGAATGGACTGGCTTGTATTCGGTTTGTATTTGATGCTGGCTGTTATCTTTTTCATCCGTCGTCCTTATTTGAAGGTTGGTAAGAGCACGCTATATATGCTGAAGGGTGGCAGAGAGCGTCCAATGACAGCAGAGGATATGAAAGCCATCAAGATTGAAAAGGGTTACGTAACGGTTGAAAGAAAAGGTAAGGGTGGCAATTTTATTTTCACAAAATCACTGGGCCGTTATGATACGGATGCCATTGCAGAGCGGCTTGAGAAGTTTGCCCTATCTAATCAGGTTCAAATAGACAAAAAATAACGACTTCTTTGGTACGAATCGTTTAAATTGTCTGTGGGCTGTAGCCTCTGTAAATAAGGTCGCATGATGTTATTTCATATAACACATCGCGGCCTCTTGCTTAATATGGGCATAACGATTGGAATGCTTGTAGACGCGACAAGGCAGAACAAGCGTACATATAAAGTGGAAAGAGAGTGGATAATTCAGATGACGATTCAGGCGGTAATGTTCGATCTTGATGATACACTTCTGTGGGATGAGCGCAGCGTAGAAGAGGCATTTGACGCGGCGTGCCAGACAGGTTCCCTGGAAGCAGGCGTTGATCCGAAAGCTTTGGAAGAAGCAGTCCGCAAGGAAGCGCGTGCTCTGTATGAGTCTTATGAAACCTTTAGTTTTACTCAATTGATTGGTATTAATCCGTTTGAAGGATTGTGGGCGAATTTTACGGCAGGAGAGCAGCCTGAGTTCCGGCAATTGGAACAGTTGGCCCCTGCTTATCGAAAGGAATCTTGGCGTAGAGGTCTTCAAAAGCTGGGGATTGATAATGAAGAGTTGGCGCAAAAGCTGGCAACCCAATTTGCCTTGGAAAGACGCTCCCGCCCCCATGTTTATGAAGAAACGTTTGAGATTCTGGAGCAGCTAAAAGGGCAGTATAAGCTACTTTTGTTGACAAACGGTTCCCCTGATCTACAACAGGAAAAGCTGGATGGGGTTCCGCAGCTAGCTCCATTTTTTGATCACGTTGTTATTTCAGGTTCGTTTGGTAAAGGAAAGCCTGATCCGTCTATTTTCCAGCATGCTTTGGGACTTCTCGGTATTGAGCCTGAACATGCTTTAATGGTGGGGGATAAGCTGACGACTGATATTCAAGGGGCTCTGACGGCAGGTGTTCACTCCGTGTGGGTGAACCGAAACGCCAAAACCAATACTACAGAAATCAAGCCAAAGTTCGAAATTAAGCATCTGTCCGAATTGGATGGAATTATTCAATCGTTTAAGTAAGTGCTTTTCGGCTCTTATTATAGTAACAAGCCCAAAAAACTCCCTCCGCTCAGGTATCTCAGAGCAGAGGGAGTTGCTTTATCCACATTAGGATGGATTCGTATTATAGTATTATGCCTTAATAAACGATGGATCTTCAAACGGCTCGGCAATCCAGCCATTTTCTTCGATGAACAAACGTACTGCGACGATCTTCTGATTTTCCATTAAGGTGAAGAAGTGAGGAATATTTTCTGGTACCGAAATAACGTCACCCGGCGAAAGCTCAACATTAAAATAACCGATTTCTTCAGGGCCTTTAATGATGAAAATGCCTTTGCCTGCCACAATAGCACGAATTTCATCTTCAGTATGCGTATGAATTTGCTCAAACTTGGCAAGTAGCTCATCCAGATTTGGCGTTGCTTCGGACAAGGTGATAACATCCCATATTTTATACCCGCGACGGGCGGCTAAATCCTTGATTTCGGGTTCAAAAGTGCCTAGAACAGCCGCTTTTTGCTCATCCGTCAGGATAAAGTTTTCTTGCAGCTCCCCGGCCAGCTTGGAAGCATCCCAATGCTCGTACAATACCTCTTGGCTCTCCAAAAATTCACGTACCTTGTCTTCATCGCTAATTCGTACATTCGTATTGCGTATTAGGATTTCAGCCATTGGTTATCCCTCTTTTCCACTTGGTTTAATATTGTATACAGGATACCATGTCTTGAATCGTTGTACAATATAGGTTTGTAACAATTTATACTACAAACTGTAAAAATGAATATCGAGAGTGGCTTTTGTACGGAAGTAGCCGTATAAAACGTATGATTTTACTTCAATCTATCTAAATGATACGGTTTCTGCTAAACTAGGATTTAACGTTTTGCGGGGGTGAAGAGATTTTGGATAAAGTTAGCTTACAGGATGCATTACAACGAAGAATACTCATTCTTGATGGGGCCATGGGCACCATGATCCAGCAAGAGGATCTTTCCCCCGACGATTTTGGTGGGGAAGAGCTGGAGGGCTGCAACGAGATGTTGGTCTTGACCAGACCGGATGTCATTCAAGGGATACATGAAGCATATTTGGAGGCCGGATCAGACCTGATTGAAACGAATACTTTTGGAGCGACATCCGTTGTTTTGGCGGATTACGATATACCAGAGCGTGCCCGTGAGATTAATCTCGTTGCAGCTAGATTGGCGCGTAACGCGGTGGATAAGTACAGCACACCGGACAAGCCTCGTTTTGTTGTAGGAGCCATGGGACCGACGACGAAAACATTATCCGTGACAGGTGGTGTTACGTTTGCGGAGCTGATCGAGAGCTATGAAGAGCAAGCCTTGGCGCTAATTGAAGGCGGCGTGGATGCCCTGCTTTTGGAGACGTCGCAGGATACGCTTAACGTCAAAGCCGGAAGTATTGGAATTCGGCAGGCTTTTGAGAAGACGGGTATGGAGCTTCCCATAATGATTTCGGGAACGATTGAACCGATGGGAACGACGTTGGCAGGGCAAAATATCGAATCCTTCTGCATTTCGCTGGAACACTTGCACCCGGTGTCGATCGGGCTGAATTGTGCTACAGGACCGGAGTTTATGCGGGATCACATTCGCTCTCTCTCCGATATGTCCTCAGCAGCAATTAGCTGTTATCCGAATGCAGGTTTGCCCGATGAAAACGGTCAATATCATGAATCACCTGATTCATTGGCCCGTAAAATGGCCGCTTTCGCCGAAAAAGGCTGGCTGAATATCGCAGGGGGATGCTGTGGTACCACGCCTGAGCATATTCGGGTTATGAGTGAACGTATGGCGCAGTTTGAGCCGCGCCCGCTGGAAGGTCATCACCCACCGGCTGTATCGGGTATTGAGCCTGTCTATATTGAACAGGAAAATCGTCCCTATATGGTTGGTGAACGAACAAATGTTCTCGGCTCCCGCAAATTCAAGCGTTTGATCGTGGAAGGAAAATATGAAGAGGCATCTGAAATTGCCCGCGCTCAGGTAAAGAGCGGAGCGCACGTCATAGATATTTGTGTACAGGACCCGGACCGCGATGAAATGACGGATATGGAAGCCTTTTTGAAGCTGGTCGTGAATAAGGTAAAGGTTCCTCTTGTAATTGATACCACGGATATTCATGTCATTGATACCGCCTTGCAATATTCGCAAGGGAAGGCGATCATTAACTCCATTAATTTGGAGGATGGCGAAGAGAAATTCGAGAAAATGGCACCTCTTATTCATAAATACGGCGCGGCTGTTGTTGTTGGAACCATTGATGAACGTGGTCAGGCTATTTCACGTGAGGATAAGCTTGAGGTGGCAAAACGTTCTTATGATCTGCTGGTGAACCGTTACGGTCTGGCACCCGAGGATCTTATTTTTGATACACTCGTATTTCCCGTGGGAACAGGTGATGAGCAGTACATCGGTTCGGCCAAGGAAACGATTGAGGGGATTCGGATTATTAAAGAGGCACTTCCAGGGGTTCACACCATTCTGGGTATCAGTAACGTGTCCTTTGGCTTACCGGAGGCGGGGCGTGAAGTGCTCAATTCCGTCTATTTGTACGAGTGTACCAAAGCAGGCTTGGACTACGCGATTGTAAATACGGAGAAGCTCGAACGTTATGCTTCGATACCCGAGCATGAACGGAAGCTCGCCGAAGACCTGATTTATAAAACGAACGACGAAACTTTAGCCGCTTTTGTGGCTGCTTTCCGTAATAAGAAAGTGGAGAAAAAGGAGAAGGTGTCCAATCTGTCGCTCGAAGAGCGGCTGGCTTCCTATGTAGTTGAAGGCAGTAAGGAGGGACTGATTCCGGATCTGGAGCAAGCGCTCGCCAAGTATTCTTCGCTGGAGATTATTAATGGGCCGCTGATGAAGGGTATGGAAGAGGTAGGCCGTCTGTTTAACAATAATGAATTGATCGTTGCAGAGGTGCTGCAAAGCGCTGAAGTCATGAAGGCGTCGGTAGCTTACCTGGAGCCGTATATGGAGAAAAATGAATCCTCGGTAAAAGGTAAGATTTTGCTAGCTACGGTCAAAGGCGATGTGCATGACATCGGTAAGAACCTGGTGGAGATTATTCTATCCAACAATGGTTACCATATTGTGAATCTGGGTATAAAAGTACCACCAGAACGCATTATTGAGGCTTACCGTGAAGAAAAGGCCGACGCGATTGGCTTATCCGGTTTGCTTGTTAAATCGGCTCAACAGATGGTGTTGACTGCACAGGATTTGAAAAATGCGAATATTGATATCCCGATTATGGTTGGCGGAGCTGCTTTGACGCGTAAGTTTACCAAAAACCGTATCCGTCCAGAGTATGACGGACTGGTCGTCTATGCGAAGGATGCTATGGATGGTCTGGATATCGCGAACAAGCTGATGAATCCTGAGTCCCGTAAGAAAATGGCAGAGGACATGGAGGCCGAGCGAGAGGCAGAAGCTGCGACGATCGTGGAAACTAAGCAGTTGCCTAAGTTAACCCGGGCGGTTCGCTCTAACATTGCTCAGGATTTACCTGTTTATTTGCCGCCGGATACGGATCGTCACGTACTGCGCAACTATCCGCTCAATTATATTTTGCCTTATGTGAATATGCAGATGCTGATGGGGCATCATCTTGGTTTAAGAGGAAATGTAGAGCAGTTGCTGGCTTCGGGGAATCCGAAAGCGACTCAGTTGAAGGAGACCGTAGACAGCATCATGTTTGAAGCCGTTACAGACGGAATTATTCAGGCACATGCCATGTATCGTTTCTTTCCTGCACAGTCCCAAGGAGATCAGATTTTGGTCTATGATCCAGCGGATACGAGCAAGGTACTGCACACCTTTACGTTTCCACGCCAACAGGTAGAACCTTATCTGTGTCTGGCTGACTTTTTGAAGTCGGTGGAATCCGGAGTTATGGATTATGTAGGTTTCATGGTCGTTACGGCGGGTCATGGTATTCAGCAGCTTTCCACGCAATGGAAAGAAAAAGGTGATTACTTGCGTTCTCATGCGCTTCAGGCAGTTGCTCTGGAAGTGGCAGAGGGGTTGGCCGAGCGGCTTCATCATATTATTAGGGACAGTTGGGGCTTCCCGGACCCTGCCGATATGACAATGAAACAGCGGCATGGTGCCAGATATCAGGGCATACGGGTATCCTTTGGTTATCCGGCTTGTCCTGATCTGGAGGATCAGGGGCCGTTGTTCCAACTGTTGAAACCTGAGGATATTGGCGTTGAACTGACAGAAGGGTTTATGATGGAACCGGAGGCTTCAGTATCAGCCATGGTGTTCAGCCACCCTCAGGCGCAGTATTTTAACGTCGAAAAGGTATAACACCTTTATCAGATGGGATAGCAAAGACCCTCCGAGCTTCGGAGGTTTTTTGCTGGTCAGCAGGAAGAAGGTTAAAGTCATGGAATTTTATTTTCTCGGCACGAATGCAGGTGTGCCAACGATCCAGCGAAACGTGACGTCTATCGCACTCCGTTTGCTGGAGGAACGAAGAAGCATGTGGTTGTTCGATTGCGGCGAAGGAACTCAGCAGGAGGTACTGCGTTCGCCGCTTAAGCTAAGCAGGCTTGAAAAAATATTTATTACCCATTTGCATGGAGACCATCTCTTTGGTCTACCGGGTCTGCTTTCAAGCAGGGCATATCAGGGAGGTACGACACCGTTGACGGTATACGGGCCACCCGGATTAAAGCAGTACATTGAATTATCACTGGGAATCAGCCAATCCCGTATCAACTACCAACTACATATTGTGGAGCATACGGGAGGGCTGTTGTTTGATGACGGGCAGTTCCGTGTGGAGTCGGCTCTGCTGGACCATCGTATTGACAGCTACGGCTATCGTATTGTAGAGATGGATAAGCCTGGCAAGCTCAATCAGGAGTTGCTGGAGCGATACGGAATCAAGCCCGGCCCGGTGTATGGCAAGCTGAAGCGTGGAGAAAGCGTAGAGGTGGAGGGTGGAGTCATTCTTCATCCTGAGGATGTATTGGGTACACCGAAAAAAGGGCGTATCATCACCATTCTTGGTGACACGCGGCCTTGTCCGAATACCGTAGTATTGGCTCAAGATGCAACGGTTGTCGTTCATGAAGCTACTTTTCTGCATGAGTTGGCGGATACGGCGTATGAATATCATCATAGTACAGCACTTCAGGCGGCGGAAGCAGCTAAAGCGGCAGGTGCGGGCCAATTGATCATGACGCATTTTAGTTCCAGATATAAAGATCAGGAGCAGCTTCAGCCGTTGCTGGAGGAAGCACGGAGTATATTCCCCAATTCATTGCTGGCGGAGCAGCATGTGCTGTTACCGGTACCCGATATCGGTTCATAAACGGTAGTTATAAAAGAAAGACGTGTATGGGTGCCGGGGCTTGCTCCGGTGCCTTTGTTTTTCCTGCAAAATTATTTTCCGGGAAAGCGCAGGATGCGACAAGAGATGAGGACGACATATGGGCGGGGTCGAATGAATTTGTACTACCACATATGGAGGCGTGTCATATTCGGTTTTCTATATATCGAATTTTAAGCATTTTTTATTTTGAGCAGGACCAGGAAATACAGGAAATTTCCCTTGTAGAAAAGGCATCTTCGATGGATTTCGACGGAGATGCAAGCTTATTCCCTGGGAAAGCGACGGCTTTTAGCGAGGAATGGCATTATTTTGAACGGTTTATCAGCAATTCATGGACTTCATACGTATTTTTGACTTAAGATAGATAAGATGAAATGGGGAGGCCAACTTATTTTATGACCTGAATGATTAAGGTGATTAAATAAGAGGGTGAACATCATTCATGGGATGAATTATAATTTCAATGTTTATGATGAATTGATTTGAAGTGCGGGAGGGAATTACGATAAAATCGTTACTAATTGATCTGGATGGAACATTGTACCATGGGAACCGAATGATCAAGGGTGCGGATCTGCTCATATCCCAATTGCGCACGAACCAGATACCTTATGCTTATGTTACGAACAATGCTTCACGCACACCTGAGTCGGTGGCGGAGCATTTGGTCGGTATGGGAATTGATGCAGTTAGCGATGAAGTATGTACTTCGGCGCTGGCGGCTGCACAATATGTTGCACAGCAAAGCCCTGGAGCACGTGTATATTGTATTGGTGAAACGGGATTACGTCAGGCGCTTACGGATGCCGGATTGCAGCTTGTGGAGGATCACCCTGATTATGTGGTGCAGGGGATAGATCGCCAATTTACATATGATAAGCTGGTTGCTGCCATGCGCTGGATTCGGGAAGGGGCCATTTTTGTTTTGACGAACCCGGATCTACAATTGCCTTCACAGGATGGACTCACGCCGGGGGCAGGAACGATTGGAGCTGCGATTGAAGCGGCATCACAGGTAAAACCGGTAGTCATTGGCAAGCCTTCAAGTGTGTTAATGAACTATGCACTGGATCGCTTGAACATTAGAGCGGATGAAGCTCTGGTTGTGGGCGATAATATGCTTACCGATATTGCGGCAGGTGCGGCGGCAGGTTGCAAAACAGCTCTCATACTATCGGGTGTTTCGACCCGCATTAACATGGACGAACACATACGTGTCGTTGGAGTAAAGCCTGACCTGATTTTTGACAATCTGGATGAATTGTGGGATTGGCTGCAGGAAGAGTGTAAGTAATAGTAAATATACATTTTAAAATAATCTGCAAGAATCAAAAGTGATTTGCAGCTACGAAAGGAAAGATATTGACATGCCGGAACTTCCTGAGATGGAGAACTATAGAACGCTATTGTCAAAACAAATTTTGGACATTCCGATTACCGGAGTGACGGTTAACCGTGTGAAATCTATTAATACCGAAGTGGAAACGTTTGAAAAGCAATTGCTGGGAACAACCGTTGTATATATGGAGCGTCGAGGCAAGCACTTGATTTTTCATCTGAACACGGGCGGGCGGCTTGTGCTGCATCTGATGCTGGGAGGACTGCTGTACCTGGGAACGGAGGAGCAGCGTCCTGATCGCACGGTTCAGATTGAACTGGATTTCAGTGGAGTAAAGCTTTATTTTATCGGGCTGCGCTTGGGTTACCTGCACCTGCTGACGGCTAAAGAAACAGAAGAGGCGATGTCTGAACTCGGACCTGACCCGCTGGATCGTCGTATGACACTGGAAAAGTTCACTGCACGTTTGAAGGGACGTCGGGGTATTTTGAAAACAACGCTGGTAAACCAGCATGTTTTTTCCGGTATCGGGAATTGTTATTCAGACGAAATTGCTTATATCGCTGGATTTACACCAGGTTCCAAAGTACAAAACATTGTACAGTCGCCAGAAAAAGTGGAAAAGCTGTATCATGCTACGCAATCCGTGCTTCGTGAAGCTACTGCGGAAGGCGGTTATATGGAATCGCCTTTGATGGAGGGGGATACACTAACGGGCGGTTTTGACCATCAGTGCCGCGTGTATGACCGTGAAGGAGAAGAATCGCCAAGTGGCGGGAAAATTGTACGGGTGGAGCTGGCGGGAAAAAAAGCCTTTTATTGCCCGGTACAGCAGCATGATGCCTAAATTGCTGATCGGTTCTCATGTTAGTACGCGTGGCGGTTTTTCCAAAGCCGCTGCGCGTGCACGAGAGCAGGGAGGGCGTTCTTTTCAATATTTTCCGAAAAACCCGCGTAGTCTCAGGTTAAAGGAATGGAATGAGGCTGATGCAGCCACTTGCAAAGCTTACTGTGTAAAGCACGAACTCCAATCTATTGCCCACTCGCCATATCCCGTTAATCCAGCCCACGGACGCGAACGCAGTCAGGAGCTTTATGAGCTGACAGTTGCTTCGTTGCGGAATGATCTGGATATTGCTGAAGCCTGTGGCTCCAAGGGGATTGTCGTTCATTTTGGCCACACTCATACGTCTGATCCGCTGGAGGGCTACCGGAATATCATTGGTTGCCTTGATGATGTGCTGGAAGGATGGAAAGGAAATGCTAAAATATTGATTGAAAATCAGGCGGGGGATCACGGTTTGATGGGAACGACGCTGGAGGAATTGGTGCAAGTTCGCCAGTTGTGTCAATACCCTGACAGCATCGGCTTTTGTCTGGATACCTGTCATGCCTATGCAGCAGGATTGTGGAACGGTGGAAATGATGAGGCGTTGATCGAAAAAGGGGATCGTCTTGGCTATTGGCCAGCCCTGTGCGGAGTTCATCTGAACGATTCCAAGTACCCGTATGGGTCAAGAAAAGACAGACATGCGCGTGTTGCGCAGGGATGTATTGGTCTGGAGGGCATGCGTTGGATGACGGAACAGGAGCCAGTAAGGGGCATTCCAGTCGTTTTGGAAAGTGAAACGGGACCTGATGGGACCCATCGCGAAGATATTCAATTAATCCTAAGCTGGCAGTAATACAGTTTGGCGGATGTTCTTCATCTTTAAGGCTTAGGAAGCTTGCATCCTTGGGAAAAAGGAGGAGACGTTAATGCATTTGTTTATGGACGATTATCGGCCTTGTCCTCCGGGCTTTAAGCTGGCAAGGGATGCGGAGGAGTGTTTGTTATTGCTTCATGAATACCCGATTTCGGTGTTATCGCTGGATTATGATTTGGGGCCGGGCCAGCCAACGGGGAAAGATGTGGCTGCTGCCATTGCAGGGAAGCAGTTGTATCCGCGTGAAATTTATTTGCATTCCTCCAGTGCCGAGGGCAGACGCGCCATGTATGAGCTGCTGTATGCCAACAAGCCGGAAGGAGTCACCGTGTATAACGGCCCGGTACCAGAGAAACGTATGCGTGAGATCAGAAAAGAGTTGGAACGATGAAGGAACTGGGACAAAAGGAGGTACGTCGTGCCATATGGGAGGGATGCAAGCTGGCTTTGTTTGTGTACACTCCCATGTGCGGAACCTGCGCGGCGACCCGGCGGATGCTGGAGGTGGCAGAGCATTTGCTCCCCGAAGGAGTCGTAGTGCAGAGCAACATTAACTATATTCCCGAACTGGTACAGGAGTACCGAATTTCCAGTGTCCCTGCGCTGCTTTTATATAACGGTGAGAACGAAGTTCCTGAGATTATCTACAAAATGGAATCTGTGGAATACTTGCTGAGCAGGATAAGGAGCGTGGTGGAATGATATCCATGAAGAACATCACATTGCAGCGGGAAGAAAGCCGAATATTGGACGATGTGAATCTTGAAATACGGGAAAATGAGCATTGGGCCATTCTGGGGCGAAACGGCTCTGGTAAAACGACATTGCTGGAAATGATGACAGGCTATATGTTTCCAAGTCGCGGAACGGTCAAAGTGCTTGGGCAAACATATGGTCAATGTGACGTACGGGAAGTACGCAAGCAGATTGGATATATCAGCCAGACGTTGCTGGAAAAATTGGCTTTAAAAGATCCGGTATGGGAAGTAGTTGCTACTGGAGCGTATGCTTTTTTGCGTTTTTATCAGGAGATTCCGACAGAGACAAAGGAAGAAGCCGTATCTCTGCTGGAGGGGATGAATTTAGGTGCGCTGATGAATCATCCGTTGGGTACTTTATCTCAGGGAGAACGCAAAAAGGTAATGCTCGCCCGTTCGTTGATGGCGGAGCCTCGTTTACTGATTATGGATGAGCCTTGCGCCGGGCTGGATCTATTTGAGCGGGAAAAAATGCTGGTTGAAATTGATCGGCTTCGCAAAAGGGATTTGTCAGTGGTCTATGTAACCCACCATATTGAGGAGATTGTTCCCCTCTTTACCCATGTGGCACTTATCCGTGATGGCAAGGTGGCAGCAGCCGGACCGAAAAAAGAGGTTTTAACGAAAGAATTGATTATGCATACCTATGAAGTTCCAGTTGAGCTGGATTGGGATGGAGACCGTCCCTGGATTCGGGTGTGCACTGGAGGGTAACGTTATTTTGGAGGAAATATATATAAGTACAGATGAACAGGGTGGAACCGCTTTGTCATCATCAAGATTTGTTTGCACGGCTAACCATGGGTTTGCACCTTATGCCCAGGAGGAGCTTAGAAGAATGTTTGGCTCGGTGAAAAGCACAATACTTTTACCTGGTGAAATTTTTCTGGTTACATTACCTGCGGATGCAAGTGAGGCTGTGGGAACGATTACGGGTCAGCCGCCAATGTTTTTGCGTCACTTATTTCCTGTGCATTTTCAGGAGGAAGGAACGAACTTGGCTCAGGTGCTGGAACGTTTGGTTTCTTTTATCCGTAACCGCCGAGAACTGATAGATCAGCGCGTTTCTTTGCAGGTGCGCAAAGGAGCTGACAGTAGTTGGGCTGAAAGCGCAGGTGCGCTCAAGCAGGCTTTGAGTGAGCAATTAAGTGATCTTCCTATGGAGCTTACGGTGCAGGGAGCAGAGGTTATTGTGTCCGTTTTTGCGGATATGGATACATGGTATGCAGGTGTGTCGTATCCTCAGGATAATCTATCGGATTGGAGCGGAGGAGCAGTTCGTTTTCAAAAAGAGGACGGGCAAATCTCTCGTGCCAAATTCAAGCTGCTGGAAGCAGAAGCGACGTTTGGCATTGATTTTAGCGCTTTTCATCAAGGACTGGATATCGGGGCGGCACCGGGCGGATGGACTTCCTTTTTGCTGGAGCGTGGACTCAAAGTAACGGCGGTTGATCCGGCAAAGATGGAGCCTTCGTTGATGAAGTATGCCAATCTGACTTTTTTGCGTAAAAATGCGAGTGAGATCAAATTCAAAGAAAATACATTTGATCTGCTGGTCTGTGATATGAGTTGGAGTCCAAAGCAGATGGCAAGGCTTGTCACTGATTTGCTGTATAGTTTACGCAGCGGCGGTACTGCCATCGTAACGGTCAAGCTAATGCATAAAAAGCCTTTGGCGCTTATTCATGATGTGATCGCTTCGTTCGAGCAGTCCGGCATGCAGATCCAGCGGGCCAAGCAGCTATTCCATAACCGGGATGAGATTACATTGTATATGATCAAGTATGGAAAATAATGCTTTACAATCGGTATAGGTGTGCTATATAATAAATCCAAATTGTTCCTTAAAAATACAATAACCACGTTTAAATAAAGGGAAAGCATCCCGCGAACATCGTTTTCATGGTGACATGAAGATTGTGTTTTTGCGGTAGGCTTTCCCTTTTTTGCGTTGTTTGCTTATAGAAAGGAGGCAAGAGAGATGAAAAAACAATCGCATTTGGAATACGGTTCGGTTGTGGGTGAGCGTTACCGGATTGTCCGCACGTTGGGTACGGGAGGGATGAGTAGCGTGTTTATGGCAGAGGATCTGAAGCTGCCAGGTAAGCAATGGGCTGTGAAGGAGTCCGTTGCCAACCCGCAAATGATGAAGATTGTACGCGCGGAGGCTGAGATGCTGATTTCGCTGAGTCACCCACGATTACCGAGAATTGTTGACTTCTTCGAGCATCCGCCATCCGGGGCGGTATATCTGGTTATGGACTATATTGATGGAATTACGCTGGAAGCGTACATGAAGGGTTACCAAGGCCATATTCCGCAGGAGCAAATTGTTCCATTAGCTTTGCAGTTGCTGGATGTGCTGGATTACTTGCACACTCGCCAGTCCCCTGTCATCTACCGGGATCTGAAACCAACGAATATTATGCTGACACCGGAAATGGAATTTAAGCTGATTGATTTTGGCATAGCGCGGAGCTATAAGGCTGAGATGAATCAGGACACGGTAAAGCTGGGCACAGTGGGCTTCGCAGCCCCGGAGCAATATGGAGCAGGCCAAACGGATGCCCGTTCGGACTTGTACAGTTTGGGAGCGTTGTTGTTGTATCTCTGTACAGGTGGCAAATATAGCGAGTGGACGGCCGGAATAGAAGGATATATTCGTGGAGAATTACCTCGTCATTTGATCCCGGTGATTCGTAAGCTGCTACGTCATCATCCAGGGGAGCGATTTCAGTCTGCCGGAGAGGTGATTGGGGAGCTTCGACGCAGTGCAGATTTTCAGCCTGCTCAACAAGGAGTGTCCGTTGGCGATGCTTCTATCGAATACGGAGGTACAAGGGTTGTAGCTGTACTGGGCGTGTCTTCTGGTTCCGGTGCAACGCACACAGCGATTGCGGTGAGCCACTATCTGGCCCGAAGGTCCCGTTCAGTGGCATTGGTCGAACTGCATAGTACAGCCAAAGCATTTGCCCGGCTTCAAGAAGTGGTAGACGGAGTACCCGTTGGGCGAGCGAGTTCAAGCCGACGCTTTGAGGTAGACGGAGTACACTATTGGCGCCAAACATCCCGTGCCGATGTCATTGCGTTGCTGGGGGGCTCTTACCAATTTATTGTGCTGGATTTGGGGAGCGGGCAGGATAATGAGCGCTTGGAAGAATTTTTGAGAGCCGATTACCCGTTAGTGGTCGGTTCTGGAGCTGAGTGGAGAATTCAAGATATAGCAGGACTGGCTCGTTCTCTCCAGCGCCATCCGCAGCATAAATGGAATTACTGTTTGCCGCTGGCAGCAACGGAGGCTATACGCAGGCTGCGTAAGGAATTGGATCACGACAAAGTGTTTGCTTTACCATTCCATTCCGATCCATTTGAGCAAGAGGACGAGATGGATCAAGTGCTGGATGAACTGTTTCGTGGGGCCATTCCCGATACGCGAAAGAAACGTTTTGGATTCCTCAAACGCAGTCAGCGCTAGATAAAAGGTATATATCAAAAAGGCAGGGGAGAAGTTGTGTGTCCAAGCTAAGAAAAAGCAGTAAGCAAAAGCTTTACGCCGGTTTTATTGGTGCGGGTATTGTTGGCGTTGTCTTCGCGAGCTACCTTATAATTAACACCCATAAATTGAATGATGTCAGGAAGCAGGCCGAAGCAGAGGCAGCACAAAAATGGAAAGGCTATGAGCAAGAACAACGAACGGCGAAAAAAGGATGGGTTGTCGTTCGTGACATTTCTCCGGGTGAGCAGATTACACCTAGTGATTTGAAGGGAATTACGGTTCCTGGCTCTCAGGCTCCAGCCAATTTGGTTGCGGGTAAAAATGAAGCTTCCGGCAGCACGGCTAAAATTGAGCTAAAAAAAGGGTCCGTGCTTACATCAGCTATGATTACTGCCGAAGAACCTACATCTAAAGACTTACGTAATCGGGAACTGAAGGTGGTGGTCCTCCCAAACAGCCTCAAAGCCGGAGACGAAGTAGATATTCGTATTCAATTTCCAACGGGTCAGGATTATATTCTGCTAGCCAAAAAGAAAATTTCCAAGCTGGAAGGTCCGGTCATCTGGGTTACGTTGAATGAGCAGGAGATATTATCGCTTTCGAGTGGGATTGTTGACGCCTATCTGCATAAAGCATCGATCTATGCATTAACGTATGTCGATCCGCAATTCCAGCCGAAGGCGATTCCAACCTATCCACCCAATTCGAAGGTGATAGAGTTAATGAATAGTGATCCTAATTTGATCCGCGTTGCTGAACAAAAGCTGTCCAAGCAGTTGCGTGGCTCTCTTGAAAATGCACTTAGTGCGTCAAACAATGTTATATCGACACCTATAGAAAGGAGCCTGAGTGAGGAAGTTGCGGCACAGCATGCGGGAGTGAATTCAGGTGGAGCTTTGAATGAGAACACAGGTACAGGGGACGGATATGAAAACGGACAGGATGCCAAAGAACAATCAGACATCTTGACGCAGGGCGGAAGCTCTGATCCATATGGTAAATAAATCAAAGAAAAGGGACAAACGTATGAAAACTTGGATATTTGCCGGGCTATGTGATAAAAGCGATACCTTGTTATACATCAGTAGTATATTGGCAGCATCCGGTCAACAGGTATTAATTGTGGATGCAACGCTGCGAGGACAGTATCGATACAGCATAGGGATGCTCGACAAACCACTTCCCATTGTGCAGTTTGGCGATTTTGATGTCGCCACGGGTTTTACATCTTGGGATGATCTGCATATCGCTATGATGGCTGATCGGAAAGCAGGTTTGACTTATGACATTGTTATTCTGGATGTAGAGTCACCTGATTTCTGCCCCGTATCTGTTTGGAAAGAGGCAGAACAGCGGGTTTGGGTCAGTGACTATAGCCGGATGTTAATGGACAACGGACAGGTGTGGCTTGAGCGTTTGTTTAGTCAACCTGAATTTCCGAAGAATCTTGTATTTCACAAGTTATTTATACAGGCTGTAGATTGTGGCGTGGAGGAGCCGTATTTGTGGGAATACATGAACCGCTTTCCGGCCTCTTGGCAGCAGGAGCCGTATATACTGCCATGGGATGAAGGGCATCTTGCCCTGAAGCTGGAAAATGAGCACAAACAACAGCTTAAGCTTAAGCCATTGGCCAGAATGTATAAGAAAGAACTGAGTCGTTGTATTGGAGAATTAATGGGTTGGGAACCCAAAGAGAGCCGTCATGCGTTAAAGCGTGCGGAAAGGAGGAAAGCATGAGTACCATTTTGTTTTGGAGCCCGGTTAAGGGAGCGAGTGGAAGCAGTTCTTTGGCGGCATCCATCGCTGTTACCATAGGTAATCTTTATAGAGGGCGGCTGCTGCTGACCCATCTGGGGCGCAGACATAGCGGGATTGAGTCGGGATTTCCCATACAAGAACATCGGATGGACGATCCAAGCTTACAGCTTCAGGAGGGAGGTTGGGATGCTCTTGCACGATTAGCTCTGCGAGGGACATTATCCAGAGAAAATATTCGCAATTATACGACGCCTGTACTGGAGCAGACTCTCGATGTGCTTGAGGGAACCTCAAGCTTTGGAGCCGCGCCGCCACTGTTATCCTCTGCTCTTGTACGAGCAGTGATGGATACGGCAGATCAGTATTATGATTTGACGCTGGTCGATGCAGGGAGCGGGGCAGGATGGGGAGCTGTACAGCATGAAGCATGTGTGCGAGCCAAGCTGGCAGTTCTTTCGCTGACTCAAAATATGAGAGAACTGGATGCCTACTTTGAATCTGTGTCTCCATTATCCACTTACTCAGAATTGCCGCTATTGATCGTACTTGGAAAATATGATGTGCACTCTCAAGCAAATGTGGCGAATATTCGCAGGAGATATGGCTACAAGGGAGCGCTCCATACTGTTCCTTATAGCACCGAATTTATGGATGCGTGGAACCGCAGAGACGTGATCGGTCATGTGCAGCGGGATGTACGAAGTGGTAAAGAAAAGGATCGTAAGCTTTTTATGCCTGTGGGATGGGCACAGAGCATGCGTCAGATCAGCAAGGCTATTCTGGAGACGGCAGAGTCCGATCTTCGGCTCAAGGCTTTGGAGAGGGGCGCTTAAATGCTGTCCGCTCAAATGATAAACGGGCTGCTTCTTACCTGCATCGTTCTGTTGTGTATCATACTGGTTATCGTTAAATACCGCGGGAGCCTTCGCTTGCGGCATTCAACCATGCAGGTAGCTCCAGAGAGTAAAGATGCCACATTGGAGGCGCTGATGGAGTATATCAAAAATGCGCTGCACGAGCTAAGTCATAGTCAGATGGCGGATGCCGGATTACATGAGGAGGAATACAGGCGGCGTATCCATCAAAGGGCCGAACTGCGCAGGGCGTTAAAGGACTGTGCCAATGGCAGCAGTGGAGACAAACGTTTTGTTAAAAATTTGATGGCTGAGCTGCTGATTAACGGTTATGGCTTGAATGAAAAGATCGTTGATACCGTTATGCCATTCTCCAGACCAGAGCTGTTTAGCGTACAGGACCAATTCGAAATTGTATTTTACCAATATCAGCAAAAGTTTGGTGTCGATGCCCTGTCTCGCTTGCTGGATACTTATGATTTGGCGGAAATGAGATATTCGCAGCAAGATGAAGAGGATGGAAGCTATCATATCACGGCAGAGGATATCCGCTATATCTATGACTGTGAGCATCGCCCTCTCTCCTTTCTGGAGAAGGTAGATATTATTGTGCAGCGGATTTATCAGCACTATAAAGGCTTTTCCGTCATTGATGATATTCGTGACCAGCGGATCGACGGTGTCAGTGGGGGCGTTAGCGGTGTGCCGGAAGGCGGAATCCCTGTATCGGCTGATTGGCCTCAGGATCAATATGCATTCGAACCAACATCTGAACCGATAGCGAATGGCTATGAGAGTGTATGGATTTTTTATAAAGGCAAGACCATTTACCTTTCATTCCTTTCCTTCGGTTCAGAGCGGGAGCTTAAAAGGGTGTGCCAAAATATTTACAAATACAACTACCCTGGGCAGCTTTCCGAAGCCAATGGTTATAAGGTTAACGAAATGAAGGATGGGTCACGGGTTGTTGTGGTACGACCTCCTTTTTCAGAATCGTGGGCTTTCTTTGTCCGTAAATTCGATATTCAAAGCGCATCGCTCGAGCAATTAATTAAGGGAGAAAATGCCGAGTTTCCGATACAGTTACTTTCTTATTTAATGAAAGGCAGCCGCATCACAGCAATCACCGGAGCGCAAGGTTCAGGTAAAACGACGTTGCTGATGGCGATGGTCAAGCATATTTACGCTTCGTATACGCTTCGTGTGCAGGAAATGGCCTTTGAGCTGCATCTGCGTAGCATTTACAGCCGCCGTAACATTCTGACCTTTCGGGAAACGGATCATATTTCAGGGCAACAAGGGCTCGATTTGCAGAAAAAGACAGATGGAACCGTCAATATCCTTGGTGAAGTAGCGAGTGACGAGGTAGCCGCATGGATGATTCAAATGTCGCAGGTTGCCAGTCTGTTCACCATTTTTACCCATCACGCCAAAACCTTTCGTGATCTTGTGTTCTCCCTTCGTAATTCACTGCTCAAAACAGGAGTGTTTCAGCATGAAGGTATTGCTGAGGAACAGGTCGTTCATGTCATTAACTTTGATGTGCATCTCAAGCGTGATGCTGAGGGACGGCGATTTATTGAACGGATTACGGAATGTGTGCCGCGCGATCCCGATCATACAGATTCAGACTCCAGCTCTGCATCGAGTTATAGCTACCGTCATGTTATGGAATATCGGAATGGGAGATATATGGCGATGGAGCCCCTGACTGTCAAAAGCACAGAAGAAATGTGTGAACAGATGAACGTCAAGGATGCCGGAGATTTTCGCAGATTCCTGACTCGCTATTGGGAGGAAGCCTATGAGTCTTAAAGAAATTTTACTGTGGGTTTTGCTCATTTCGGGTGGGTGCTTTGCGCTTCTCTATGTGACTTTGTGGTGGTTGCGCAAGCGTAATGGTCATGCAATCCGCAGAGGGCGAATTCATTCTGTGCGAGAGGGACGGAAGGGAAAGGCAGTACTGCTACGGCAAATGCAATCTGCAATGCACAAGTTGTATACGATAGGCATGAGATTCCCTGTTACATCCGGGTATATCACGAGTGTACGCAAACGATTATCCGGTTTGCACGCCTACGATGAATATAAGCTTCGCCTTGAGACGATGAAGATGACGTTGTTCATTTGGGGTGCTTTTGCTTGCAGCGGCGTTGTGTTGCTTATGATGAAACCGGGGATAGAGTTTGCCATACTGGCTCTGTTATGCGGAGTGGTGATTAACAGTCTCATCTTGGATATGGCGATTAGCCGGATGGAAAAAAGGCTGCTTGCACAGATGATCGAATTGTTCGCCAATGTACGCCATCATTATCATCAGCACGGCATGGTGGAGGAGGCAATATCCGAGGCGGCCGATTTGGCAGGGGCTGAGGCTGGAAGGCATGCGCGACTTATTCATGAGGCGCTGACGGACGCTGATCCGCATGAAGCGCTGGAAAGATACTATGAGTCCGCTCCTAATCGGTTTTTAAAAGCATTTGCCGGTATCTCGTATATGGTAATGGAGTTTGGTGACCGGATTGAAGAGGGCGGCTCCATTTATTTAAAGGGACTCGGCAGTCTTGCACGCGAAATCCAACTGGAGCTGCTGCGGAGAAATAAACTGGACTACCTGCTCAAAAGTTTAAATGTGATCGCACTTGCACCTGTTTTCTTTACAATGCCAATCGAAAGATGGGCAAGATCCAGCTTTCCATCTATGGATGAGTTTTATCAGGGGAAATGGGGCTTTATCACAAAATTGTCCGTCTATATTGTAATTATAGTATCTTACTTTCTGCTCCAAAAGCTGCAACAGACCGATGAGACTGGATATCGTGCGGGCAAAGGACGGCGGGTCTGGGAGCAAAAGCTGTACCGTTTACCCATTATTCGTAATGTGGTGGATGCTTTAATTCCGCGACAGCATATGCCCTCTTATTTCCAACTGACCCGGCTGCTAAAGGAAAGCGGTGCAGAGGTCAAGCTGGAGTGGCTGTACATACGCAGAATCACTCTTTTTATCGCAGGATTGGTGTTCAGCATCAGTACGGTATTTATTTTACATCAAGCTGAGAAAACGCATATCCTTCACGCTCCGGTTCAATCGGGACAAATGTTTGGGCGTTTGGGTCCAGCGGAGAAAAAAGAAGCTTTCAAGCAGAGTGAGATTGACCGCAAAATGATGCATGCGCTAAACATGAGGGCAGACAGCACCTATGAGCAGACGTATGCAGCATTGGAGCAGGTTTCTGGTGGTAAATTTACTCCGGAGCAGCTTTCCGAAAATACGCGTCGTATCCTGCAAAAGCTGGAAGCGTGGAACGAGGAATACATCAAGTGGTGGGAAGTGCTGATCAGTTTGGTTGCCGGGTATGTAGCCTATCAGATGCCTATGCTTTTATTGTACTTGCAGCGAAAAATGCGGCGCTTGGATATGAGGCATGAGGTTTACCAGTTTCAGACGGTTATTTCGATTTTGCGAGCCATGGAACGAATGTCTGTTGAGGAAATATTGGAATGGCTAAACCGTTTTTCGGTTATTTTCAAAAGACCTTTACAAAAATGCTTGCTTCATTATGAGCATGGGCCTGAGGCAGCACTTGACTTGTTGAAAGAAGAAGCGCCACTGCCCGAATTTCAACGCTTGGTGGACAAGCTGCATCTGTCTTTGGGCAAAATTACGATTCGAGAGGCTTTCGACGATTTAGATTCCCATATGTCCTATTATTTTGAACAAAGAAAACAGGAGTATGAAAAAATTATAGATAGCAAGGCCATTTGGGGAAGGTTGATCGGTTTTGCTCCGATGTACGGTCTTATCTTTTTATATTTGGTCATTCCTTTGATCGGTATGAGCTTTGTCCAAATGGATAGCTATTACGAGCAAATACAAAAGATTCAATAGCAGTTCTAATACGAATATTACGATATTACAAGCTAAGGAGAGAAAAATAATGAATAACGCATCAACAGCCTTAAAAGTAGCTGCTGGCATATTTTTGACCATTGCACTGATCACAATTGTAGTTATTTTGTTTATTTCAGCACAGGAGGCAACCAAAACGGCGCAAAACAATTTTGCCGATATCCAGACCGAGTTGTCTCAAGCCTCTTTTACGGTGTATGACGGTACAACGATCAGCGGGTCCCAGGTGACCAATGCACTGCGGAAATTTCAGGGCAAGGACCAATTCGGGATTCAGATTAAAACTGGAAAAAACATGGCAGGTCAGTGGTATGGAAATGCGCTGAACATTAGCCCTGACAATGAACAGTATGGAGCGGTGAACGGTGGAAGTGATAAGACCGGAAAAATAACGAATACGCTGAATGAGAAAGAAAACGAATACGTAAATCCAAGTGGTAAATTCAAGGCTGAAATCGTCAAAGATAAATCGAATGTTGTACGCGGGCTATTGTTCACTCAATCCTAAGCACCACAGTAAGGATATCAATTGTAAGGGAGATGGGTAGCATGTCTGATCACGCTTCAAGTATGCTGCGGCTTGGTGTGTCAGTTACGCTGTTTATAACCGCATGTGCAGCGGCAGCAGAATTGTCCAGTCAGGTGAGCACTACACTGGAATTAAGATCGCAGCAGGAGGAGCATTCCGAGGGGCGTATCAATCGTACTTTAGAGGTGAGTATGCCAGAACGGGTCAAAGGAACTCAAGTTATGCAGGCAATCCGTATGAACTTGCAGGAAGGCATTCCTGTTCAAGTCGATGGTACAGTGTACGATATGTATTCTGAACCGTTCGAGCCCGATGTATCAGCCCTTGATGCTTCCTCTTTATATTCCATGCATCCACAGCGTGATCAGTATGGAGATATACAATCCATACGTTTTGAGAAATTGGGGGAGGACTGAAGTGGTTCAATCTATATCCAAGCTGTTGGGGGCACTGCTTGCTGTCCTGCTCTTGTACATAGTGCCCGCAGCTCAAGCCGCTGAACGACAGGACGATATATCCGGGTTAAATACGTATCATTCAACTGTACGTTTTGTTGATATGGTGAGAACCAAGGGATATATTACACCGACGATGTATAACGATTTTATGCGTGAGCTAGAGCTGACGGGAAATACGTATGAGGTTGAATTGGAGCATATGCACAAAAAATATGTACCGGACTATGCAGATGCGGCGAGGCCGGATAGCTTTCTCGGCTACTATTCCTCCGTATATGACGGTTACTATAACCCACAAATCTTGCCTGTACTGTTTCCTGACAATCAGCAGCCAAAGTCAGATCAATCACGTCAGTATACCATGATGTCAGGAGATTATTTTACAGTGCGGGTGCACAATACGAATCGCACTCCTGCAGACTTGTACAAATCATGGCTTCTTGGTGGGGCAGATAGCGGCAAACCGGCGGTTACAGCTTCTTACGGGGGCATGGTTCTGAATGAAGATTACTGATTTTGCAGTTATATTTATCCTGCTGTTTTTGCCCTTTGGCGTAGTTAGTGACCTGCGGGTGCAGAATCAGCGCGAAGTACAACAACTCGAAATGAAATATACCTCGGCCCTCCGTACCGCAGTTCAGGATGCTGGTGTCGTGCTTTCACAGAATGAACGTCAGGAACGAGAGGCTGGGTATGGCTCGGACAAGTTTTTTCGTGTAGATAAAGAAGAAGCGCTGCACACCTTTCTGCATAGCCTTTTTCTTAACATGGGAATTGATGGGGATACAGTGGCACAACGTGCACTATTGGATTATATGCCTGCTCTTATGGTTCTGGATTATGACGGCTATTATGCGTTTGCTTCCGTATCTTACACAGATGAGCATGGACAAGCTGTCCAAGGACCCAAATGGAGTGAAAAAAAACCTTATGCCTACGTTGATTCAGCAGGTAACAGTGTTGGATTTACTTTGGACAATTATGTACATGCCTATGATGCTCGGAATCACAGGTGGGTAGAGGGCTTTCAGAAGGAACTTCAGGGACAGACAACGATCTCGTTGCTTAATGACCCGGAAGCTTTTGAGCAAGTACGACGTTCCACCATTGTCCACAGCATTCAGGAGGATCTGGGCCGACTTATTAATCTCCATAACGAAAAGGCAGCACATAATGGTGTATCCTATACTTTCACGCTACCGCTCATCTCACAAGAGGAATGGTATAACACGGTAGATGATGTGGGGCTAATGGCGTTTATCCAGGGAATCCCGGTTGGAGACAGGTACTATAATAACTATGGGTTTGGTGGCGGAAGAGTCGTGAGGAAGCAAGCCATTATCGGCGGCGTAGAGCCGGATACCGGAATGAAATATTTTTACAGAGATTCTTGTCCAGCTCCATTTAAAGCGACAGAGCGTTTTACGGATGAAAAATCTGCGGCGGCCGCAGGGTATTTTGAATATAAATGTTATAATGAATATAAATAAATCTTTAAACAATCTTTAAATAAATCACTCCTACGAGTGGTTTTTCTTTTTTTATAAGCAGACAATATCAAAATCCTTCAAATTCACCCATTTTCAATATTCCGATAAGGCTACTGGATGTGCTACAATAAGGCTTTGAAAGAAATGCATATGAAATAAGAACAGTCGGCATCGCCGATGACAATAAGGAGCCAAAAACAGCTTATGAGTTTATTGACTGTAGAAAATGTATCCCATAACTTTGGGGACCGCGCATTGTTTAAAAATGTATCCTTCCGATTGCTCGGAGGGGAACGTGTAGGTTTGGTGGGAGCCAATGGTGTTGGTAAATCGACACTGATGAACATTCTGACCGGAAAATTGCTTAAGGATGAAGGCAAAGTGGAATGGACTCCACGTGTACGTTATGGATATCTGGATCAGCACACCAAGCTGACACCTGGCAAAACAGTGCGGGATGTACTGAAGGATGCCTTTCTCCCGTTGTTGGAATTGGAAAAGGAAATGATGCAGATCACTGACAAGATGGGTGAAGCTTCTCCCGAAGAACTGGAAGTGCTGCTGGAAGAGATGGGTGAAATTCAGGAACAACTGGATATGGGGGATTTTTACCTCATCGATGTGAAAGTTGAAGAAATGGCGAATGGATTAGGCCTTTCCGCGATAGGACTGGATCGGGATGTATCCGCACTTAGCGGTGGACAACGGACCAAGGTGCTCCTTGCCAAGCTGCTGCTGGAAAAGCCGAATGTGCTGCTGCTGGATGAGCCTACCAACTATTTGGATGTAGAGCATATTGAATGGCTTACACGTTATCTGAAGGATTATCCATATGCATTTATTCTTATTTCTCATGATACTGAGTTTATGAATCAGGTCGTTAATGTCATCTATCATCTTGAATTTGCCAAAATGACCCGTTATTCAGCCAACTATGAAAAGTTTCTTGAAATGGCGGACCTGAACAAAAGCCAGCATATTGAAGCTTATGAGAAGCAGCAGGATTTTATTAAGAAACAGGAAGATTTCATTCAACGCAATAAGGCTCGCGCCTCTACGTCGGGTCGGGCGAAGAGTCGTGAGAAGCAGCTTGATCGAATCGAGCGCATCGATAAACCGGAAGAAGCGGCTAAGCCAACATTCCAATTTAAGGAAGCACGTGCGAGCGGGAAAACGGTATTTGAGGGTATTGATTTTGAAATTGGCTACACCCATGCCCTGTTGCCTAAAATGTCCATGACGATTGAACGTGGCGATAAAATTGCGATTGTGGGCTACAATGGTGTCGGTAAATCGACATTGCTCAAAACTATTCTGGGAAAAATTCCGCCGATCAGCGGCAAGACCTATCAAGGGGATTTCTTGCAGTCAGCTTATTTTGAGCAAGAAGTACGCGCAGAGAAAGTTACACCGATTGAGGATGTGTGGAATGAATTCCCGCACTTGAACCAGCATGAGGTACGGGCGCATTTGGCGCGTTGCGGTTTGAAAAATGAGCATATCACCCGTCCGCTATCCGCGCTCAGTGGTGGTGAGCAGGCCAAAGTCCGCCTATGCAAACTGCTAATGCGGGAAAGCAACTGGGTGCTTTTCGATGAGCCTACTAATCACTTGGACATCAAAGCGAAGGATGAGCTGAAACGTGCCTTGAAGGAATACAAAGGAACGGTATTGCTCGTATCTCACGAACCGGACTTTTACGAGGATTGGGTAACCAAAACGTGGAATGTGGAAGAATGGTCAAGTAAAGTCAACTAAATATCGAGTTCTGTACCAAGCTTCACAAGAAGCGGGGTTTGCAGGATTAGGAAAATATGCTAAGCTATCTTTAGCTGATACAATAAAATAGTTACACTAGGGGAGCCGCCCATGCGGCTGAGACGGAATAAACGGATTTCGGACCCTTTGCACCTGATCTGGGTTATGCCAGCGTAGGGAAGTGAGCGCCGTACAAACGAGGTAACGAAAATCATTACTTTGTTTGTTCGTGGGACGATATACGTATACGGATATGATGGTCCGTTCGGTTATTGGACGTACGTTAAACCACTTCCTTTGGGAAGTGGTTTTTTTGCGTTTTCGTTCGTGTTCATATGTTCGTATTCATATATCGTACCCCTTCATTTTTTTGCTGGTAAACGTGGCTAGTCCATACCGTATAGCACGATATGAGACTGTAAAGATACAGGGTCAGCTTACAACCATTTAGTCTATTGTGAGGTGAGAATGAGATCGAATTGCACGTAATTACGATGGAAGGCGATTCCGATGCACATGCACATACTGCCCAAGTGGCTGCTGCTATTCATCCGTATGTTCATTATGTACACGTGCGGTTGAAGCAGAAGGGCGCATCTGAACTCCTTGCATTGACCCGCAGTATGGCAAATCTGGGAGTTCCTTTACAGCAAATTGCAGTAAATGACCGAGTGGATGTTGCCTTGCTTACCTCCGTTGGAGCTATCCAGCTACCAGCTAACGGATTACCTGTTGGGGATGTCAAAAGTATACTTCCAGAGGGCACGCGCTACGGGGTGTCGGTGCATTCTTTGGAAGAGGCACAGGCTGCCGAACGGGCAGGAGCGGATTATGTACTCTATGGTCATGTGTATGAGACTCACTGCAAGCCGGGGGTCACTCCGCGAGGTATAGTACAGATTGAGCGCATATGCAGGCTGCTGAGCATCCCTGTAATTGCTCTAGGCGGCATACAACCACGCCATATTCACGAGCTGTATACTGCGGGTGCAAGCGGAATTGCGGTGATGTCCGGCATCTGGGAGGCTGAGTCCCCCGTTGCGGCTGCGATGGCGTACAAGCGAATGGCGGATCGGGTAGTGCACAGCCTGTAGTGGCGAAACGAAAGTAGGAGATCGCTGCAAGCAGAATCGATAGTGGAGAGGAGAGATGGAACATATGCCAGAGATAAAAACAGAGGCACAAGCTATTGGACACGCTGAATGCTTGGTGATTGGTGGAGGTGTCATCGGTAGCTCCATTGCTTATCATATGGCCAAGGAGGGTCGCAGTACGATATTGGTGGAACGATTCATTCCGGGCGAGGGAGCCTCAGGGGCTGCGGTCGGGATGCTGGCAGCAGAGAGTGAAGAATTCACCGACCCGGAGTTGGCACAGTTCGCTCGCACAAGCCGGGATGCATTTCCCGAGCTGGTTCATGACCTGGAGCGTTTGTCCGGTGTTGCGGTGGAATTCCGGACAGAAGGATTTGTGACTCCCTTCCGTTCGGAAGCAGAGGGGCAAAAACGCTGGAATGCGGCTATTGCGCAAGAGATTGATCATCCTGTGTGGTGGGATTCCAGAGAATTGGCCCGCCGAATTCCAGGTTTGGATGGTCAAGTGATCGGAGCTATATACCGATCAAAGGAGACGCAAATTTCTCCTGCCCAGCTTTGTCGTGCTTATACGGGGGCAGCTGTCGTACTGGGAGCAACAATATGCTCTGGTACACAGGCGGAGCAACTCGTAGTACAGAATGGGCGAGTTTGTGGCGTACAAACAGACAGTGGTTTTTTTTCCTGCGAACAGGTCATTATTGCTGGAGGCTTGGATAGTATGAGACTGCTGGAGCAGGTTGGTTTTGAATATCCGCTTAATCCGGTCAAGGGTGAGGCTGTTGCAGTCTCCTTGAAGGATCATCCATTGGAATATACCATTTACGCCGATGATATTTACCTGGTGCCCAAGCGGAATAACGAGCTTTGGATTGGGGCGACGAGTCTGCCACATCTGTATGACAAAGAAGTCACCATTGGAAGCCTGGAGGGGCTGCTGGCCCGTGCTTCTGCCTGGCTGCCTCGCGTCCGTGAAGCTTCTTTTATACGCACTTGGGCGGGCTTGCGTCCGCAGGCAGCGGCGGGGCGTCCTTGTATTGGATCTGTTCCCGGCGTGGACGGAGTATATACTGCGGTCGGACACTACCGGAATGGTGTGCTGCTGAGCGAAGCTACCGGGCGTGCGATTGCAGCGCTGTTAAAAGGGGCTGGTGTGGCTGAGCTTGGAATAAGCAGCTTTTCTCCTGAACGTATAAAGGAGGCGAGCAAATGAAGCTGACGATTAACGGTCAGAACATGACCTTTTCTAATCGGATCATTCATGTGGATCAACTGCTGAAAGAGCTGGATTTGAAAGTAAAAACTGTAGTGGTGGAGCTGAATCGTCACATATTGACTCGTGAAGATCATGATGAAGCGGTACTGAAGGATGGAGATAGCTTGGAAATTGTACATTTTGTGGGAGGCGGTTAATCATGTTAACGATTGGCAAAGCATCTTTTACGTCAAGGCTGCTATTGGGTACAGGAAAATTTCCCGATCTGGATATTCAATCCAAAGCTGTGGAAGCTGCGGAGACCGAAATATTGACGTTTGCCGTGCGGAGATTAAATTTGGAGGAACGGGATAAGCAACATTTTCTGGATACGCTGGATTTGAGTTGTTATACGTTGCTGCCTAATACGGCAGGAGCGACGACAGCGGATGAGGCAGTGCGTATCGCTCAGCTGGCGAGAGCCTCAGGTCTGTGCGATATGATTAAGGTGGAGGTCATTGGGGATAGCAAGACCTTGCTGCCTGATCCTTTTGAAACGCTCAAGGCCAGCGAAAAACTGCTGGAGGAAGGCTTTATCGTGCTGCCTTACATATCGGATGATGTGATTCTTGCCAAAAGGCTGCAAAAGCTTGGTGTACATGCCGTTATGCCTGGAGCTTCACCCATTGGTACCGGACGCGGCTTGCTAAACCCGTTCTCATTGGAGCTCATTATTGAACAAGCGGAGGTTCCAGTTATCGTCGATGCCGGTATTCGCTCACCTGGAGATGCAGCAATGGCGATGCAACTGGGGGCAGATGCCGTGCTGTTGAATACAGCTGTCTCAGGAGCTCAGGACCCTGTGAAAATGGCTGAGGCGATGAAGCTGGCTGTTCGCGCGGGCAGATACGGTTTTGAGGCGGGCATGATTCCTGTAAAACGTTATGCCTCGGCAAGCAGCCCGACAGAAGGCTTGGTTCAGGCATGAAGGCGACTGAAAAAACTGGTGTGCAAGTACAACAAAATGATCGTTATTCCAGACAGGAAAGATTCGCCCCTTTCGGGCCGGAAGGACAACGTCGTCTGGCTTCATCCCACGTACTGATCATAGGTGCTGGAGCGCTGGGTACCGGGATTGCGGAAACGCTCGTTCGTGGAGGCGTAGGCACTGTGACCATCGCAGACAGGGATTATGTGGAATGGAGTAACTTGCAGCGCCAGCAGCTTTTTCAGGAGAGTGACGCCGCAGAGAGGTGTCCCAAAGCAGTAGCTGCCCAGCGAAGACTAAAGGAAATCAATTCGGAAACGATCATACATGCACATGTACTGGATGTTGGGGTAGAGGAATTGGAGGAGCTGATTCAGGGAGTGGACCTCATTATGGATGCCACCGACAACTTTGATACCCGGCTACTTATGAACGATATGGCACAAAAGCATCGCATTCCTTGGATTTATGGGGGATGTGTTGGCAGCTATGGTGTAACCTATACCATTTTACCAGGGAAAACGCCTTGTCTTCATTGTCTGCTTGGAGCTGTACCGTTCGGCGGAGAAACCTGTGATACCGCGGGAATTATAGCACAGGCGGTGCAGATGGTCACGGCCAACCAAACCACGGAAGCCTTCAAGCTACTTGGTGGATACCCGGAGGATCTTAGGGGGAAGCTGCTTTCGTTCGATCTGTGGCAAAATGAGTATGTAGCGATAGCAGTAGACAGTATCAAAAAAGCGGATTGTCCTTCTTGTGGCACTCATCCGACCTACCCTTATTTGTCGGCAGCCCATCGCCAGAAAACAGATGTACTGTGCGGCCGGGATACCGTTCAAATTAGACCAGCAAAGCCGATACAGGTGAATCTTAAAGAAATAGCAGACAGACTGGCTTCTTTGGGAGAGGGAAGAGTGGAGCAAAATCCGTTTCTGGTTTCTTTTAGTCAGGGAGCGCACCGTTTAGTTATTTTTGCAGATGGAAGAGCCTTGATACACGGAACGAAGGACGTAACAGAAGCAAGGAAAATCTATCAACGCTATTTAGGCTAAACCGTAAAAGCAGGAAGTCTTCCCTCGGGGAATGATTTCTCTGCTTTTTTGTTACAATATAATAAATAATGCTTAAAATCGTTTGTATTAGTTACGTCTGTATCCATTTCGCAGTCCTATGTCCAAACACAGGTGGGTGAGAAGAATGAACCCGTTAATTTTACTCGTGAATGGGAATGAAGCATCTGCTACTACGTACGTGCATCAGTTGAAACAGGAAGGCTATCAGGTGGTTTACGCCCGCAATGTAGCGGAGGGAGAGTCCTATTTAGACGAAAATTCTGTGAATTTACTGCTACTCAATATGGAGAATGAGCAGGCCGATACACAAGACTTGATCCGCATCATGCAGCGAAATGATCCCACTGTTCCAATATTCGTAATGACCTCATCGGACGATGAGAACCATATTGTTTCCTGTTTTGAGCAGGGAGCACACGATGTGATTGTCCAACCCTTTTCCCCTAGAGTGCTTCAAGCCAGAGTGGCTAATTTATTGCGGATTTTTGGTACTGCACGTGATGTGAAAAGGCCGATACAGGCGGGTGATTTACATATTGATAGTGGAAGTAGACTGGTAAGCAGAGGCGGACAGAAGCTGGAATTAACTCCGAAAGAATTTGATCTTTTGTTTCATCTGGCTATTCATCTAAATCAGGTTTGCAGCAGGCAGCAAATTTTGAAGGATGTTTGGAAGCATGATTATATTGTAGATACGAACGTAGTGGACGTGTATATCAGGCATTTGAGAGTCAAGGTAGACAAAGGGCAAAGATTCAAAATGATTCGCACGGAACGAGGCATCGGCTATTCACTCAGAACACCCCCTGAAGCAGAGTAATAAAGTATGGGTAAATATAAAAAAGCCGAGACCCAGAGTCCCGGCTTGAATAGGCTAAATCAAATGAATGCTACAGCACGCGGCGTGCTTTGATGTATGTTCTTTTCCAGTTGCCAGAGTTCAAATCGGAGTAAGTAACCCCAGGTCCGCCATATGTGTGTAAAATTTTACCTCCACCTACATAGACCGCTACATGTGTAATGTTGCGACCTGTGGCGCGGCTACCGCTCGAAAAGAACACGAGGTCACCCTTTTTCAGATTGGACTTGGATACGGCATGTCCAACTTTGGATTGTGCAACAGAGGTACGAGGCAAGTCGACGCCGTATTTCTGGAATATGTGCTTCATAAAGGAAGAGCAATCAAAATTGCGTGTAGTGCTTGTGGAAGCTCCAAATTTATAGGGAGTCCCCATATAGTTTTCACCGTAGTTAATTATTTTTTGACCCACAGAAGTAGCGGTGGCAGCTTGAGCCGTATTTGTTCCCTCTAGTGCAAACGTTCCAAAACCGATAGTGGCTGCCACTCCTACGATAATTGCCTTTTTTATGATTTTATGCATGTTCATGTTGTAAGTACCTCCAGAAGTTGATTTGTGCAATATTTTGCTGAGTTGCTAACTAACTTACAGCGTTGAGTATAACAGCTTTAAAGTCGCCTAATATTTGGAAAAGCACGCTCAAATGCTTGAGGGACAAGGCTTACACGCCAATTATTAAAAAACGATTAAAAATTACAATTTGTAAAAAATATCGAATCTCAAAAATCGGGATACATGATAAAACTCTTTATTATCAAGGGTTTCAAAAGAAAAAAGTTCTTTTTCAAAGGTTACAATAATGTCATAATTAATCTTTGCTTTGGATCACAAGCAGCAGTCCACTTTCGATGGAAATCGTCCCTTTTGGAGCGATCAGCTGGTTGCTGACACCGCGTGATTGTCCCATTTTAAGTGTGGCATTGTGCAGTGGATACATAAATCCATCCAGCTCTATACCGGTTACTTCGGCAGTCATAGGAATGAGAGATGTATATGTATAACCCATAGGCTCAATCTCCAGCGTTGATCCAGTGAGTTCAATATAGTTATGGGCGTCCATAATGGCACAGCTTATATGATGTTGCATCGCACGTACCAATATTTGAACATTAGCCAGCGTATGATCCATCCGTGTCCCCGTGACGCCAAGCATAAGCACATGCTCTGCCTGCTCATCCATGGCAATTTCCAGAGCAAGCTCTGTATCTGTCAGGTCCTTGAGCACGGGATCGCACGAAAGCATACGTTTACTTGCGGATTCAACCCGTGACTTTTCCTCAGGTGTTACTGAATCAAAGTCTCCTACAGATACGTGTGGCGTAATGCCGTGTTCGATCAGGAATAGGGCACCTTTATCTGCACCAATAATGAAATCCCCAGGTTGTATTTGTTGTAGATCTTCCTCGACAAGACGGCCGCCGGAAAATACAATCGCGCGCTTCTTCGTCATATCCAACATCCTTTCTGTCTGTCTAGCGTCTGCATAGCTCATCAGCTTTTAAGTATAACGCGTTAAATATGGCTTGCACAATTTTGGAGGGCATAGCTACAATGAAACAGAAAAAAGGAATTGTAACGCGCAGTAGGAAGGAGAGACAAATGATTAACGTTTTGTTTGTGTGTTTGGGTAATATTTGCCGTTCCCCGATGGGGGAGGCGGTACTGAGACATAAAGCGGAGGAACGGGGACTGGGTGCAAAAATTCGGATAGACTCGGCAGGAACAGGAGACTGGCATATTGGGAATTCCCCGCATGAGGGAACGTTAAACCAGCTCAAGCTGCACGGAATTAGTGAACATGGCCTGCAGGCGCGGCAAATGAAAGGTCATGATTTTGAAGCGTTTGATTATATCGTGTGCATGGATGACTCCAATGAGCGAAACATACGCAAAATCGCGGGCGGAGCAGAGGCTGACATATTAAAATTCATGGACCTGCTGCCACAAGAAAAGCTGAGGGAGGTGCCGGACCCATATTTCACTGGGAACTTTGAAGAGACATACCGATTCATGGATGCGGGGTGCAATGCCTTGCTGGACAAAATCATAGAAGAAAAGCTATAATGTGAACGACAGAAGACGGCAAAAATTGCCGTTTTTCGTTATCCAGTTTTGAAAGCGTATCCAATATGCAAAAAAGAGGAAAGAGCATAACGACCCACTCTGGTCGACAAATGCCCAATCCCCATTAGTCTCTGTAGCTTTGGAAAAGCTTCACTCAGGCGCGATCTAAAAAATACATTAGCGCGTCAGGCAGCTCATTTTGCCAAAAGCCCCACAAATGCTTGCCATCCTTTTCTCGATAGGAAACCTCGGCGTTCCGCTCGCGCAGCAAATCAGCGCATTGGCGGTTAAGCTCTACAAAATTGTAAATGCCGGTGTCGCTCTCAAATGCATCTTCCTGAAGACCAACCGTCATCCACACTCGCAGATGGGACAGATCACGCTCACGAGCGATAATTTCTTGTGAAGCTTCATAGTAAGCACCGGACAGGCTGATAATACGATTGAACAGTTGGGGATATAGCAAGGCTAAATGCAGAGACACACTGCCTCCCAGTGAATCTCCAGCCAGAATCCGGGACGATGCATCTCTTCTTATAGGATACTTCTGTTCCACATAGGGAATAATCTCTTCTGCAAAACAGGCGGTGTACGCCTCAAAGCGATTGCCAAAGGGAGCATACTCCTGGGTTCTGATTTTCGTGTTGACTTCAACGCCGACGATGATGAAAGGCTCAACGCCTTCGTCCAGAATGAGACGGTTTGCCTGTGTTGCTATACGGCCAAAATTGAAAAATTCCTCTCCGTCCTGACAGTACACGACCGGATAGCTCAAAATTTCATTATAGCCGGGCGGTAAATAAATACGGAGTGTTCTGGTTTCGCCAAGAAAGCGGCTGTTTATTTCGTCTTTTAGGATGGTTCGTTTCAAATACCGGGAATCCGTCATTATTTGTCACCTTTCTGGGGTATAATTTTGCATTCGGGATCACAATAAGTTAAGATTACCCTGATTGCAATAGATGTTTAAAATTTCAATCATGTACTAAGCTGTTATAGTAAAAAATGTTCCCTGTTACACAAACAAAAATGTGGCAAACTCAAAAAAAATAACTAAATCTTTGACGCAAGCAATATAACAGGTGTATAATAATCCTATAACAGCGGAACTTGATATTCAAATTTTTTTGTTGAGGTGAAGAAAATGAGCAAGGTTCCTTATGAAGTGTACACAGAGGAAGTTGAGGCTCTGTCCGTGCTTTCTCCGGATGGTGAAATTATCAATAAAGATAAATTGCCTAAACTTACAGATGATCAGTTGAAAGAAATTATGTATCGCATGGTATTTACACGTACTTGGGATGATCGTGCCGTTAACTTGGGTCGTCAAGGACGTCTCGGCTTCTACGCTCCGGTATCCGGACAAGAAGCAACCATGATTGGTAGTGAATATGCACTCCAAAAAGAAGACTTTATTGCCCCGGGCTACCGCGATATTCCGCAAATCGTATGGCATGGCCTGCCATTATATCAAGCATTCTTGTATTCCCGTGGTCATCAACACGGCGGCCAAGTGCCGGACGGTGTTAATGTATTGATGCCGCAAATCATCATCGGCGCGCAAATTTTGCACGCTATGGGTATTGCGATGGGATACAAACTGAAAAAACAAAAACAAGTCGCCATTACATATACAGGTGACGGCGGTTCTTCCGAAGGTGACTTCTACGAAGGCCTGAACTATGCCGGTGTTTACAAGCTGCCAGTTATTTTCTTTGTGCAAAACAATGGCTACGCAATCACAACTCCATTTGCGAAGCAAACGGCTGCTCTTTCGATCGCTCACAAAGCGGTTGCTGCCGGTATCAAAGGCGTGAAAATCGACGGAATGGACGTACTCGCAGTTATCAAGGCTGTTCAAGAAGCTGCTGAACGCGGACGTAACGGTGAAGGCGCGACATTGATCGAAGCTGTAACTTACCGTTTCCGTCCACATTCCCTGTCTGACGATGCAAGTAAGTATCGTTCGAAAGAAGAAGAGGGCGAATGGAATGCGAAAGATCCGATTGCCCGTTTTGCGAAATATCTTGAGAAAAAAGGTCTTTGGACTGAAGAAGATACAGCTCGCGTAAAAGAAGAAGCTAAAGCGAAAGTGAACGAAGAGATCAAAAAAGCCGAGAAAACAGAAAAAATGACCATTTCCGGTCTGATCGACAGCATGTTCGAATCTACGCCTAAGCATCTGGAAGAACAAAAAGCTGATTTTAAATAATTGAGCTTGAAATAAATCAGAGAGACCGGGCGGCATCCCGATCCGGTCTGTCTTTCAATTGAACCTGAACTGAAACTGATCTGTCAATGTTTAAGGAGGAAATGAAGCAAATGGCACAAATGAACATGAAAGAAGCGATTCGTGACGCACTGCGCGTAGAGTTGAAACGCGACCCTAACGTCCTGCTTTTCGGTGAAGATGTAGGTCATGTAGGCGGTGTATTCCGCGCAACAGAAGGTCTGCAAAAAGAGTTTGGCGAAGAACGTGTATTTGATACTCCGTTGGCGGAATCCGCAATCGGGGGTCTTGCTGTGGGTCTGGGTGTCCAAGGATTCCGCCCTGTAGCTGAAATCCAGTTCGTAGGCTTTATCTTTGAAGCACTCGACCAGATGGCAATTCAAGCATCCCGTATGCGTTATCGTTCCGGTGGACGCTACAATTCTCCAATCGTATTCCGTACGCCTTTTGGCGGCGGGGTTAAAGCGGCTGAGCTGCATACAGATTCCCTGGAAGGACTTTTGGCTCAAACACCTGGTATCAAGGTTGTTGTTCCTTCCAATCCTTACGATGCAAAAGGTCTGATGATCGCGGCTATTCGCGATAACGATCCAGTATTTTTCATGGAGCATTTGAACTTGTACCATGCATTCCGCGCTGAAGTTCCTGAGGATGATTACACAGTTGAACTGGGTAAAGCGAACGTAGTTCGTGAAGGTTCCGATGTTACAATCATCACTTACGGTATGATGGTACACACTTCTGTCAAAGCTGCTGATGAACTGGAAAAAACAAAAGGTATTAAAGTCGAAATTATTGACCTGCGTACCGTTAGCCCAATTGACATTGATACAATCGTGGCTTCCATTCAAAAAACAAATCGTGCCATCGTTGTTCAAGAAGCGCAAAAGAGCTCAGGCGTAGCTGCTGAAGTGATTGCACAAATTAACGAAAAAGCAATTCTGCATCTGGAAGCACCAGTTCTGCGTGTGGCAGGTCCGGATACCGTTTATCCTTTTGCTCAAATTGAAGATACTTGGTTGCCAACGCCAACACGTATCATTGATGCGGTTAATAAAGTACTGGAATTTTAATTAAAGCACACCGTAAATTTGGGAGGTTTTAAACGTGGCTAAATTTGAATATAAATTCCCGGAGCTGGGTGAAGGTCTTCACGAAGGCGAAATCATCAAGATGCACATCAAGCCCGGCGACAAAGTAACAGATGAAGATATCATCATGGAAGTACAAAATGACAAGGCTGTAGTTGAAGTTCCATGTCCGGTCAATGGTACGGTTCAAGAAGTATTTGCCAAAGACGGAGACATTTTTAACATAGGTCAAGTCGTAGCTGTAATCGATGCGGAAGGTGAACTTCCTGAACAAGAAGAAGCACCGGAAGCTCCAGCTGCTAGCCCTGAGCCAAGTGCTGTTGCACAAGGCGGAGCTGCAGGTACAGCTAGATTTGAATATAAATTCCCAGAGCTGGGTGAAGGTCTTCACGAAGGCGAAATCATCAAGATGCACATCAAGCCCGGCGATAAAGTAACAGATGAAGATATCATCATGGAAGTACAAAATGACAAGGCTGTAGTTGAAGTTCCATGTCCGGTCAATGGTACGGTTCAAGAAGTATTTGCCAAAGACGGAGACATCTTTAACGTAGGTCAAGTTGTGGCAGTAATTGCTGCAGAGGGTGAGCTTCCTGAACAAGAAGAAGCACCGGCTGCCGCTAAACAAGAACAGGATGCTGCACAAGGCGGAGCTAACACAAAACCAGCTGCAACTCCTGCTGCAACAAACAAAGACGTGCTGGCTACTCCTAGCGTACGCAAATTTGCACGTGAGCAAGGTGTAAACATCGCTCAAGTGAGTGGCTCCGGCAAAAATGGTAAAATCACTAAAGAAGATGTAGAAGCTTTCAAAAATGGTGGAGGCCAAGCGGCTGCACCAGCAGCGAAAGAAACTGCAAAAGCACAAGAGCCAGCTAAAAAAGAAGCGAAAGCTGCAGCTCCATCCGCACCAACAGCAGATCCACGTGCTGAGGAAGATCGCGTACCATTTAAAGGTATCCGCAAAGCGATTTCCAACGCTATGGTTAAATCGGCTTACACAGCTCCACACGTTACGATTATGGACGAAGTGGACGTAACCGAGTTGGTTGCTTTCCGTACTCGTATGAAACCAATCGCTGAGAAGAAAGGCACGAAAGTAACATACCTGCCATTCATCGTAAAAGCATTGGTTGCAGCTTCCCGTCAATTCCCGGCTCTGAATGCCTCGATCGACGAAGAAGCAAACGAAATCGTCTACAAAAAATACTACAACATCGGTATTGCTACAGATACAGACAACGGTCTGATCGTTCCTGTAATTAAAGATGCTGACCGTAAGAGCATTTGGATGATCGCTGATTCCATTCGTGATCTGGCTGTACGCGGTCGTGATGGTAAACTGGCTGCCAATGAGATGAGAGGAAGCACAATTTCTATCTCTAACATCGGTTCCGCAGGCGGTATGTTCTTTACTCCAATCATCAACTTTCCTGAAGTAGCGATCTTGGGAACTGGCCGTATCAGTGAAAAAGCAGTAGTGAAAAACGGTGAAATTGTTGCCGCTCCTGTAATGGCTCTTTCCTTGAGCTTTGACCACCGTATTATTGACGGTGCAACTGCTCAAAACTTCATGAACTATATCAAACAGCTGCTCGCTAACCCTGAGTTGCTTGTTATGGAGGTGTAATCAATGGTAGTAGGAGACGCTTCTCTGGATATTGACACATTGGTTATCGGTGCGGGTCCTGGCGGCTATGTAGCTGCTATCCGTGCTGCACAATTGGGACAAAACGTATTGATCGTTGACCAATCGGAGCTGGGCGGTGTCTGTCTGAACCGTGGATGTATTCCTTCCAAAGCTTTGATCTCTGCAGCTCATCAATATGAAGCTGCCCAACACGGCGAGTCTTTCGGTATTACGGCTGAGAACGTAAAAGTTGACTTTGCTAAAACACAAGAATTCAAAAACAGTGTTGTTAAGAAAATGACTGGCGGCGTAAGCGGTCTGCTCAAAGGCAACAAAGTTGAAGTTTTCAATGGTGAGTGCATGTTCATCAACGAAAACGAAGCGCGTGTATTCAACGAACATGAATCACCACGCTACCGTTTCAAAAATGCGATTATCGCCACAGGTTCCCGTCCAATTGAATTGAAACCATTCCCGTTTGGCGGACGTATTCTGTCTTCTACAGAAGCGTTGAACCTGCCTGAAATTCCGAAAAGCCTGATCGTAATCGGCGGTGGATACATTGGTGCAGAGCTTGGACAAATGTACTCCAAATTCGGTTCCAAAGTAACAATCATTGAAGGTATGGATACCGTTCTTCCTGGCTTCGACAAGGATATGACTTCGATCGTTGCGAAGAGCATGAAGAAAACTGGTATTGAAATCTTCACTGGCGCTAAAGCGGAAAGTGCAGAGCAAACAGATAAAGACGTAACGGTGAAATTCTCCGTTAACGGCGAAAGCAAAGAAGTAACTGCTGATTACCTGCTTGTGACCGTTGGACGTCGTCCAAACACAGACGGTGAACTGGGTCTGGATCTGATCGGTGTAGAACTGGATGAGCGTGGATTGGTGAAAGTTGATCACCAAGGACGTACTAGCATTCCTCACATCTTTGCAATCGGCGATATCGTAGCTGGTCTTGCTCTGGCGCACAAAGCTTCTTACGAAGGTAAAGTGGCTGCTGAAGCAATTGCAGGCGAGCCGTCTGTAGTAGATTACAAGTGTATGCCGGCTGTCGTTTTCACAGATCCAGAATGCTCCAGCGTAGGCTACACAGAGACACAAGCCAAAGAAAAAGGCTACAATGTCAAAGTTGGTAAGTTCTCTTATGGAGCAAACGGTCGTGCGGTTTCCCTGAACGCTGCTGAAGGTTTTGTAAAAATCGTAGCTGACGCTGACACAGGTCTGGTACTGGGTACGCAAATCGTAGGTCTGGAAGCTTCCAACCTTATTGCTGAGTTGGGTCTGGCGATTGAAATGGGTGCTACACTCGAAGATATCTCCTTGACTATTCATGCTCACCCTACATTGGGCGAAATCGTTATGGAAGCAGCGGAAGTCGTGCTGGGTCATCCGATCCACGCATTGGCACCACGTCGCTAATCCCATTTTTCATTATTCGTTTTTGGTTTTCATACATGGAAAGAGAGGCAAGGAGCGCGCTATATCTGCGTTCTTTGTCTCTTTTTTTCATATTTTTGGATTTTCAGGACGTCCATGAAAATTCACACAGTAGATAGTCAATAAAGAGTAGTCCATGATAAACTAAATATAGATATGGGTGCAGAATAGCAGGTCTTTTCTAGATTAGAATTTGACGCTGCGGGCATTGAATACTGGATACTGTACGTGAACGTGATACGCTTTTAACGTTCATATACGTTCAGATTTTATCAATGCCGATGTTTATTCATGCTTAAAGGAGAGAAATAAAATGCGCAATTACTTGGATTTGCTGGAGGATATATTGGAAAATGGAGTGAAAAAAGAGGACCGTACTGGAACGGGAACACTCTCTGTTTTCGGAAGACAGCTCCGCTTTGATCTGGCCAAGGGCTTTCCCTTGGTAACAACTAAAAGAGTACACTTGAAATCCGTTATCCATGAGTTGCTGTGGTTCTTGCGGGGAGATACCAACATTTCTTACCTCAAGGAGAACGGGGTTACCATTTGGGACGAATGGGCAGATGAACAGGGGAATCTGGGCCCTGTATATGGATCGCAATGGCGCGCGTGGGAAACAACAGACGGACAACATATTGACCAGATTACAAATGTCATTGAATCGATTAAAAACAACCCGGATTCCCGGCGACATATCGTCAGCGCTTGGAATGTGGCTGAAATCGATTCAATGAAGCTCCCGCCATGCCATTTCGTATTTCAGTTTTATGTGGCCGGAGGGAAGCTTTCTTGCATGCTGACCATGCGTTCAGTCGATACCTTCCTTGGACTTCCTTTCAATATCGCCAGTTATGCATTGCTAACGCATATGGTTGCACAGCAGTGTGGTTTGGAGCCTGGCGAATTCATTTGGTCAGGCGGCGATGTGCATATTTATTCAAATCATATGCAACAAGTGCATACGCAGCTGGAGCGTGATCCTTATCCGTTGCCTCAGCTCAAAATCCTTCGTAAACCGGATTCAATATTTGATTATACGTACGAGGACTTTGCTTTCGAGAACTATGAATATCATCCGGGTATCAAGGCGCCTGTCGCTATCTGATTTGGGGGAGCTGTGAGTTATGAGCATTTCGATGATATGGGCTATGGCACAAAACGGCGTCATTGGCCAGGATAACGGTCTTCCTTGGCGCCTGCCGAGAGATATGGCATTTTTCAAGGAGCAGACCATCGGTAAAACCGTACTCATGGGGCGCAAGACATGGGAATCCTTTGGCGGAAAAAGCCTGCCTAAGCGGCGTAACGTTATTTTGACCCGTGATCAGAGCTACCTGGCTGAAGGCGCAGAAGTGATCCATTCTCTGGAAGAAGGACTCCAATTGGCGGCGCAGGAAGAGCTGATGATCATCGGCGGCGCGGAGATTTATTCACTGTTCTGGACACATGCTGATCGGCTAATCGTTACCAGGATTGATGAGAATTTCGAGGGAGATACGACTTTTCCTGAGCTGGATTGGAATGGCTGGAATGTAGTCAGTGAAACTCCCGGTGTCAAGGATGAAAGAAACCCGTACGACTACCGTTTTGTCGTTTACGAGAGGACGAAGTAAGATTGGGCTACATTTGACCTCGCTCATTTGAAAAATTAATGAACCATATAAAAAATCCTTTTGGCTGTTGATGCAGAAAGTTGCATAAGTTTTCATTACTTTTGCGCTGTATTGTGATACAATAAATCAAATTCAACGAGAATAGACCCTTTCATGATACAAACAGACAAATTCGAATTTGACTTGAGTTCGGATGGATGAACGGGGTTCATAAGCGAAGAGATGGGGGAACGTAACATGTCTACACCAACTGGATTTATGGAATACACACGACAGCTTCCTACAGACCGGGATCCGGCAGAGCGTATTAAGGATTGGGAAGAATTCCATAAGCATATGTCCGAAGAAGAGCTGCGTACCCAAGGGGCACGTTGTATGGACTGCGGAACTCCTTATTGTCATACGGGGATGGACATCATGGGGGCGACTTTGGGCTGCCCAGTTCATAATCTGATTCCGGAATGGAACAATCTCGTATATCGCGGTTTGTGGAAGGAAGCGCTGGATCGGTTGCACAAGACGAATAACTTCCCGGAATTTACCGGGCGTGTCTGTCCTGCGCCATGTGAAGGTTCCTGTACGGTCGGCCTGATCGGGCAATCTGTTACGATCAAGACGATTGAGGAAGCTATTATCGAAAAAGGCTTTGAGGAAGGCTGGGTTGTCCCTAATCCGCCGGAGAAGCGTACAGGCAGACGAGTGGCTATTGTCGGCTCGGGTCCGGCAGGACTGGCTGCTGCTGCGCAGCTTAACAAAGCAGGACACAGCGTAACTGTGTACGAGCGCGCAGATCGTGTTGGCGGGTTGCTGATGTACGGCATTCCTTCTATGAAGCTGGACAAAAAGGTCGTTCAGCGTCGTGTGGATTTGCTGGAGGCGGAAGGCATTCAGTTCATTACGAATACCGAGATTGGAAAGGATATTCCTACCGATCAGCTTATTGCTGAGTATGATGCGGTTGTACTGTGTGGTGGTTCCACAAAGCCGAGAGAATTCAACATTGAAGGTAGCGATTTGAATGGCGTTCATTATGCGATGGATTATTTGAACGGTACCATCAAGAGCTACCTGGATTCCAATCTGGAAGATGGCAATTATTTGTCCTCCCAAGGTAAGGATGTTATTGTAATCGGTGGTGGTGATACAGGTTCGGACTGTGTGGCTACTTCGTTGCGTCATGGCTGTCGAAGTGTTACACAATTTGGTACACATGCCAAAGCTCCTGTGGAACGAGACCCTATTGCCAATCCTTGGCCACAATTTCCGAATGTGTACACTCTTGATTATGCACAGCAGGAAGCGAAGGCGATATTCGGGGAAGATCCGCGTGAGTTCTCCATCATGACCACCAAGTTTGTAGGTGATGAGAACGGTAATTTGAAAGAGCTGCACACGATTCAAATTCAGCGTATTGTCGATGAAACGGGGCGTAAAATCTATCAGCCTGTTCCGGGTACGGAGCGCGTATTCCCGGCACAGATTGCTCTCATTGCGATTGGATTCGACGGTCCTGAGCAAACAATTGTGGAGCAAATTGGTTTGGAAACCGATCGTCGTTCCAACGTTAAAGCACGTTACGGGAAATATGTTACGAATGTAGATAAGGTTTTTGCTGCTGGTGATATGCGTCGCGGGCAAAGCCTTGTTGTGTGGGCCATTAATGAAGGTCGGGAAGCCGCACGTGAGGTCGATAAATACCTGATGGGCGCTACCGTTTTGGTGTAAATATAGCTCTATATTAGTTACCAGTCAAAGCTCCATCCTCGGATGGGGCTTTGTTGCGTTCACAGGATTGTCATGATCAGGGCTGTAAAATGCGAATTGATAACCATTGAGTTACGAAATTTTTTCGAAACATCATTTGTTATCATTGTATGTAAAGTATTGTGAATTTAATGTTAAATAATATGACCTTGTATGATTTTAAAATCTTTGTTTCTATTTTCTACAGCGATTATAACATAAAAACAGGAGTGAAGTGTAGCTTTTTTATTGAATAATGAATTTATTTTTACGAGAATAAAGATAAAACTCAATTTTAATGTTATATAAAATAACATAAATATAACTCAAAGTGATATGTGAAGAGTGATTTTAAATGAAACTTCATCTGCATTATCCATATAAGTCGAACTGAAAAAGGTATAGGGAAAACCGAGTAGGTGGAAGGGGCTATACAAGCGAAGTGGTGGCGATGGGAAGTATCATCCCTCCGTGCAATGGCACTATGGTAACTTTTAAGTTCAGTTTATAAAGCTCTTTTACATGGCCTTATGGAATGAAAGTAGCTACTATCATTTTATGGCTTCGTTAATCATCACCTGAGAGTATGATTGCATCTATGGTATAATACACGTATATTGTTGAAGCGCTAATGGACAAAGGAGCTTTCGCCGGGAGAAGGCTCCTTTTGCATGAGGCCCTGCCTGTATTTCATTTACCTCTCGTTTGTTATACGTGTGAGTCAGGAAAGGGAAGCAGAGGGCCGTCAGGAAGGAATGGAATATGAATGAAGACGTTAATTATTGCTGAAAAACCGGATATGGGGCGCACCATTGCGGCTGTTATAGAGCCGAGGGCTAAAAATAACCGTACCTATCTGGAGGGGGAGAAATATATTGTAACTTGGGCGATCGGTCATTTGCTGGGTCTTGCTGAGCCGGATGCATACGATGTCAAGTACAAACGCTGGAATATTAAAGATCTTCCCATTATCCCTGAGCAGTTTAAAATCGTACCGAATCCGAAAACAAAAGATCAGTTAAAAATAATTGGTGAGTTGGCCAAACGCTGCAATGCAATCGTGAATGCTTGTGATGCAGGGCGAGAAGGGCAATATATTTTTGCGTTGATTCAACAGCAGTTAAAGCTGCGTCAGCCGGTCAAGCGACTGTGGATCTCAGATTTAACGGCAGAGAGTATTGCGTCAGGCTTCGAGCGCTTGCGAGATGCTTCGGAGTTTGAATTTCTGACTCAGGCTGCGCGGGCACGAAGTGAAGCAGACTGGTTGATTGGTATGAATGCCTCCAGAGCCTTTACAACACGGCATAATGCGTTGTTGTCAGTCGGACGGGTGCAGACCCCTGTGCTGGCATTGATTCATGATCGTGAAAAGGAAATTGAGGCGTTTCAGTCTCAAACCTTTTATGACGTGTGGGCCGAGTTTAAGCAAGATCAGATCAAGTACAAAGGTGCGTGGCAGGGAGATCGGCTCACCAAACCGGAAGAAGCTGAGGCGATAGCAGCCGCAGTTCGCGGAAAAACAGGTGAAATCATCAAATACGATGTGAAGCAGACCAAGGAATATCCGTTCAAGCTGTACGATTTGACGCTGCTTCAACGCGAGGCGAATGCCAAGTATAGTTATTCAGCCAAAAAAACACTGGATGTGGCCCAAGCGCTTTATGAGCGGCACAAGGTCATTTCCTATCCGCGTACTAATTCCAACTATGTAACGGAGCAAAATATAGATGGTATGCACAAGGCGCTTCGTATGTTGGGCACGGGTCCTTATGCTGATCTGGTACAGCAAGCGAACCCCAATTTGGTCCATAAACAGAATAAAGCTGTCTGCAATCCATCCCGTGTTGAGGATCACCATGCTATATTGCCGACGCTGAAAAGACCGGGAACACTCAGCAAAGAGGAACAAAATGTATATGACCTGATAATCCGCAGGTTTTTGTCACATTTCTTCCCGCCTGCCGAATATAAAATGCATACCGTGATGACCCAGGTGGACAAGCATCTGTTCAAAACAAGCATTAAGGAACTTCTGTCCTTGGGCTGGAAGGTAGTTCTGAGCAAGGCAGATCAGGATAAAGGCAAAAAGAGCAAAGCACCCAAGAAAGAGGAAGAAGAGGAAACGGACGAATGGACGGACAAGAAGTTTGAGATTGATGCAGGTCGTCCGGTGGATTGCACTCGTGCCGAGATGAAAGAGAAGGCCACGCAGCCGCCTAAAAGCTACACAGAGGGCACGTTGCTTAAAGCCATGGAGAGCGCAGGCAAGCAGATGGAGAACGAGGAGCTGCGCGAGGTCATGAAGGATGCGGGACTGGGTACGCCGGCGACACGTGCTGCTACGATTGAACGGTTGAAGAAGGTTGGCTACATTGAAATGAAGGGTAAAAAGATCCTCATTACGGATAAGGGGAAAATGGCTATTGACCTGATTCGTCATGCGGGGGTTGACCTGCTTGCCTCGCCGGAAATGACAGGCCAATGGGAACGCCGTTTGCATCAAATTTCCAAGGGGGAAGCTGCCCAGGAAAAGTTTATGGATAACGTTAAAAAGTTTACCTTATCCATCATTGACAAGGTGAGGCAGCAACCACCGGCTCCAGCGAACGCTTTTGGCGAGGAAGCAAGAGGCAAACGCTCGGGTAGTAAGGGAGCCACCCGTAGTGGAGGCGCAAGCGGAAGCATCACCACCCAAGGGGCTGCACGCGCTCCGTCACGTCGTACCAACAACTCGGGCGGAGCATCGTCACTGGAGCAAGTGCCATCGGGCGCAGGGGGGCGTACTGCGGCTGCATCGGGTTCAGCTGGGAGTAGCTCAAGCGCGAGGGCAGCACGAGCTTCGTCCGCCGAGCTGTCGGGCACTTCGCCAGGCCAAAGGCAGACTTTAGGCAGCTGCCCGCGGTCGAATTGCGGCGGGAGCATCATCGAAGGCCGCAAAGGATATGGATGCAGCCACTACAAGCAGGGCTGCGGCTTTGTCGTCTGGAAGGAATATGCTGGCAAGCAGATTACGGAAACGATGCTCAAGTCTCTGTTGACGAAGGGACAGACACAGCTGCTATCTTTTAAGCGTAAAGATGGTTCGACCGTCAAAGCAAGAATTGTTCTGAATGAACCAGGTACAGGGCAACTTAGCGTTCGTGAGGAAAACTGATACAGGTACAGAGTATGATTTTCGACAGATTGAAAAAGAAGGCCTTTTCTAGCTGCCATCAGATGATTTCTGAATTCATCAGGAGTCATCTTTTTTTATGTTCCGTACACCAAAATTCCCCATAAGAGATACTTGTATAACATTTTATTAAACATTTGTAAGCTTTCAACCGATAAAACAAATAAGGGTTATGCAAAAGTATTTTTTTAGGTAGTTTATAAAGCAGACTCTATGCATAGCGTTCAAAAAACTTTCCATAGCGGACTGTGCAAACCAGGAAGAAAAGTTGTGTTATGTGCTTTAAAACGTGAAGGCAATCGTTTCACATGAAAACTTTTTTACGGGAGATGATGGAAGGATCGTGGAAGAGAAAACGGTAAATGTGGCAGGCTCACTGCAATTACGTAAGCTGGGAAACTCGGATTTAAAGCTGTCACCGCTGGGGCTTGGGTGTTGGCAGTTTAGCAATGGAAAAGGGATAGTCGGGAAATTCTGGCCAGTGCTGCGGCGGGAGGATATACGGCAAATCGTTCAGACCAGTTTAGAAGGTGGAGTTAATTGGTTTGATACCGCCGAAGCATACGGTGGCGGACAGTCTGAGCAGCTACTGGCCGGCACGCTGAATGAGATCGGGGGACCGCTCGCGGAACAGGCGAATATCGCTACGAAATGGTGGCCGGCCTTTCGGACCGCAGGCAGTATCACAGCAACAATTGATGAACGTATTCGCCATTTGGATCAACGGACGATTCACCTCTACCAGGTGCATTCGCCTTACTCCTTTGCTTCGGTTGGCGCCGTAATGAATGCGATGGCTAAACTGGTTGGGCAAGGAAAGATTAAATATGTGGGCGTAAGCAACTTTTCCGCGCAACAAATACGTGAAGCCGATCGTGTGCTGCGTGAACACGGCCTTCGCCTAGTTTCGAATCAAGTGAAATACAGCCTACTCGACCGGAGAATCGAACAGAACGGAATTCTGGACACGGCAAAAGAGCTTGGCGTGGCGATCATCGCATACTCTCCGCTAATGCAGGGGATCTTAAGTGGAAAATTCCATAATAATCCGTCTCTGGTCAAGTCGATCAAGGGTCCGCGCAAGTGGACGGCGGCATTCCGGGATTCGGGGCTGCGGAGATCGAAGCCACTAATTGAAACATTGGAACAGCTGGCTCAACAATATAACGTGACGCCAACGCAGATTGCCCTGAATTGGCTGATTAACGCTCACGGAGAGAACGTATTTGCGATACCTGGGGCTTCAAAAGTACATCATGCTGTGGAAAATGTGAAGGCGATGCAGTTTACCTTGACAGCCAGTGAGATTGAGATGGTCAGCCACGTTTCCAACCAAGTGCTGAAATCAAAGTGATCATGGCTCAAATAGTGGAATATTCCGTTGGAAAATGAACTTCGCCGGTACGCTGTCTAACACCTCCATGACTAGGACGATATTGTCCATGTGCGCTCCTTGACGCTTGGTTGACATTAATGCTTCGTTCGCAGGCGGAAGAATGGCATGCTTCTTCCTTGCTAAAGGTTAGGCGCGACATTTCTTGTAAGGACATTCTTTTTTTCGGCGTGACTATGTGCTATGACTGGCCCTTGGATATATCCTCCGCAGTTACACTCCAACTGTCAGTCACTTCTCGTGTACACTCACGTCGCTATTTTCGGCAAAACATCGAATGCGAGAAAAGCTTTGGAACGTCATTTGTGTCGTAACCTCATAGAATATCGCATGTGAAAACACAAATATTAAAAACTTAGAACTAATTGACAAAATAAGATATTTTTCATATGATACAATTAATTTTATTAATTTCATATATGTACCAATATTAAGGTGTATACTAGGCGGATCACAAATCCATCATTTAAAAAAAGCTAAGCGGCTAAGTTGTGCAGGTTGGTATCTTTGAATCTTGGGAGGGGGGGATGAGAGAATTAAGTAAATTGAACTGGAGTTGTCGGACGACAGGAATTTAGTAGCTCGCTCTAATATATCAATCAGCATCTAACAACGTATTGTAAATATCCATAAAGGTAAAACGTTTCGGAAATTCAAGGTCAGCTCCTACCGAATGTAGGAGGAAGAAGCATAAGATCATGTTCAAGAGATGTAAAAAAATATACTTATTTATTTCCCGTTAATCGTAATCACCTCGAAAGTGGTGGACACAAAGCCATGGGTCTAAAGCTGGATTAAACAGCCATGATTGCCAGGTTGCCGAAGGAAACCGGGCGAAGTCTGCTGTCTGTTCCTGTGCTTTTTATATGGGAACAGGCTTCTTTTATTTGCAGCGGGAAATGATTGGGCTTGCAGAGTAGAACGCATGAAATGATTAACAACAGGAGGGGATTTTATGCAAACGAGCGTAATAAGTGTCAAGGAGTATCCGTTAAGTTCCTATCAGAAAGATATATGGTTCGAACAGTGCATGTACCCTGAAAAGCCCATTTACAATATCGGTGGGTATGTTGAGGTTAAAGGAAACCTGAATACAGCTATTATTAGGCAGTCCATGCAGTTGTTAATCAGACAAAATGATTCTCTGAGTGCCCGTTTTATTGATAAAAAGGGAGAGCCTTATTTAACATTTTTGCCGGAAGCTGACTATGAAGTTCCGTTTCATGATTTTTCGGTGAAGGAAAATCCAAATTCTTTTTGCATCAACTGGATGAAAAATGAATTTTTAAAACCTTTTCAACCAGAGGACTTCTATTTTCAATTTGTTTTGTTGAAAGGTGCTCCGAACACATACTTCATTTTACTTAAAGTTCATCATTTGGTGATCGATGGCTGGGGATTTGCTCTCTTAATCAGTCAACTGTTTGACAATTACAATAAATTGGCGCAAGGAATTGGCGAAATGAACAGAACGGTCTATTCCTATGCTGATTTTATTTCCGATAATCAGAATTATCTGAATTCTCCGGCCTTTTTAAAAGACAGGGCGTTCTGGCAGAACAAATATCTGACCATTCCCGAGCCTCTGCTGAGCAGAGGCATGGATATCGATGATGGTGACGGCGATTCCGTTTGGAGTGATCGACGAACCTTAACGATAAACAAGGCGTTATATAATCAAATGATTGAATTTTGCAAGGAGGAAGGATGCTCGTCGTTCCATTATTTTTTAGGCATACTGTTCCTGTATTTCAGCAAGATTTGCAATCGGAACGAAATGGTGATCGGCGTCCCGGTTTTTAATCGGAGCAAAGCGAAATATAAGCAGACTATGGGACATTTCGCCAACGTGCTGCCGCTGCGGATCAGCCCCGAGAAAGATATAAGCTTCAAAGAACTGATTAAGAGCATCCGACGTGAGCTTATGCAATGCTATCGACATCAGAAGATGTCTTTCGGTGAAATTTACCGGGCGGTTTACGAGAATAGCAATGAGAAAGGCAAACTGTTTGATATATCGCTTTCTTTCGAAGAACAGGAAACGAGAGAAGCATTGATCGGCGCAGCAAGCCGGATTGTAAGTATGCCGCATCATCATGAAAGAAATGCACTCAATCTCCTGATATGGGGACAAGAAGGTGAAGCGGATGTAGCCGTTAATTTTGACTATCAGATACAGGCTTTTGAAAGATTCATCCCCATTGGGAACGTTATCTCCCACTTTGAATATTTGTTTGCTCAAGTCATGGAGCAAAGTGAAACTCTTATTTCGCAAATCGAAATCGTGCCAGAGGAAGAAAGGAGTACGCTAGTTCGCGGCTTTAACCATACAGAGGTAGAATATCCGAAGGATCAAACGATCCACGGGTTGTTTGAGGAACGAGCGGAGCAAAGAGCAGATCACCTGGCTTTGGTCTGGGGAGAGCAAACGCTGACCTACCGGGAGCTGAACGAGCAGGCGAATCGGCTGGCCATTGTCTTGAGAGAGCGTGGAGTGAAGCCGAACGATATCATCGCCATCATGGCGGAGCGTTCCATGGAAATGGTCATAGGCATCCTGGGAACACTCAAAGCGGGCGGCGCCTACCTGCCGATAGATCCGAATTATCCGGAGGAACGGATTCACTACATGCTGGAGGACAGCGGCGCGTCCATTGTACTGACGCAAAAGCATCTCCGGGACAAGCTCACCTACCACGGGGCAATCATGGACTTGGATGACGAAAGCCTGAGGTATATAGAGCTAGACCGTGCCAGTCCGGAGCCTGTTAACAATCCGGAGGATTTGGCTTATATCATTTATACCTCGGGATCTACGGGGAAACCCAAAGGGGTCATGGTAGAACACCGGGGAATCATCAACCTCCAGCATTTCTTCCAGGAACAATGGGGCGTGGATGGATCGGACCGGATGCTGCAATTTGCCAGCAGTTCGTTTGATGCCTCGGTTTGGGAAATGTTCACGATTTTGCTGGGAGGTGGAACGCTGTATCTGGTTTCGCGAGATATTATTAATAATCTGAATGAATTTGCACGCTTCATGAACGAAAACCAAATTACGATTGCGCTGTTGCCGCCTACCTATCTGGCTGGGATTGAGCCGGACAGGCTGCCGACGCTGAAAAAACTGGTGACAGGCGGATCAGCGATTACCAAAGAGCTGGTAATGCGGTGGAAGGACAGCGTGGAGTATATGAACGCCTATGGTCCGAGCGAATCGAGTGTAATTGCAACCGCGTGGATGTACCGGGAAGAGGAAATGGGGTATCCATCGGTACCGATTGGCAAACCGATTGCCAATACTCGAATTTACATTATGGATACACATCAAAAGCTGCTGCCGCTGGGAGCAGCCGGGGAAATGTGCATTGCGGGAGACGGATTGGCCAGGGGGTATCTGCACCGGCCGGAGCTGACGGCGGAGAAGTTTGTGGCGAATCCTTACGAGGCTGGAGAGAAGCTGTACCGTACGGGCGATCTGGTGCGCTGGCTGCCGGACGGGAATATCGAATTTTTGGGAAGAATCGACGATCAGGTGAAAATTCGGGGCTTTCGCATTGAGCTGGGAGAAATCGAAGCACAGTTGCAAAAGCATCCGCTTGTCCGGGAAGTGGCGGTGATCGCTAGGGAAGACAAGCAAGGCGAGAAGTATCTGGCGGCGTATTTTACAGCAGAGGGCGAACCGGGAGCGGAAGAGTTGCGGGAACAGCTTATGAAGGAGCTGCCTGATTATATGGTGCCGTCCAGCTTTATGCAACTGGATGACATGCCGATGACTCCGAGCGGAAAAATTGACCGAAGGGCATTGCCCGAGCCCGATCTGAGCGTGAATGCAACGGAGGAATATGTGGCACCGAGAGACAAAATAGAGGAGATATTGGCTGAAATATGGGGAAAAGTCCTGAAAGTCGAACGAGTAGGCATTAAGGATCACTTTCTGAATCTGGGGGGAGATTCTATTAAAGCCATCCAGGTCGTGTCCAAGCTTCACGATTATAAGCTAAAGCTGCAACTGAAGGAACTTTTTGACCATCCTGTGATTGAACAATTGAGTGCCTATGTACAATCTGTCGAACATACTGCTTTTCAAGGAATGGTAACAGGGGAAATCATGCTCACGCCCATTCAAAGCTGGTTTTTCGAGCAGCCTTTTGCAGCAAAACACCACTTCAACCAGTCTATTCTGTTACATAGGAAACAGGGCTTTGACGAAAAGGTGTTAAGAAAAGTGTTCGATGGCTTGGTGGAACACCATGATGCTTTGCGTATTGTAGTGCGTGAGAAGGCGGGACAGGTGGTTCTGTTCAACCGGGGCACGGAAGGCGAACTATATTCGCTGGAGGTAAAGGATCTTACAAATGATGATATATATGATAGCTCCGTAAAGGAAGAAGCCGCCCAGCTTCAGTCCCGCATGGATTTAGAATGTGGACCTCTGATGCAAGCGGGCTTGTTCAAAACAAAAGACGGTGACTATCTGTGCGTAAGTATTCACCACCTGGTGGTTGACGGGATTTCTTGGCGGATTCTTTTTGAGGATATTTCTACAGGATACCGACAGGCAGAGAAGGGTGAAGAAGTCACATTCAGAGGGAAAACGGACTCTTTCCTGGCATGGTCTGAACAACTTTATACGTATGCCGGCAGCGGGGAGCTTCTGCAAGAAATCACGTATTGGTCCGAACTGGAGCAGAATGAAATCAAGCCAATTCCCAAGGATCATTCCGTTCATGGCAGAACATATATGGATAGCGATCATATCGAAATCGTGCTGGATGAAGTCCAAACCGCCAAGCTGCTTAGAGAAGTGAATAAGGCTTACAATACTGAAATCAACGATGTTCTTTTGACGGCATTGGGAGAGGCTATTCGGGAATGGACAGGAGAAGATAAGGTGCTTGTTAACCTGGAAGGACACGGACGCGAAGAAATCATTCAGGATATGGATATCAGCAGAACCGTAGGCTGGTTTACCGCCCAATACCCTGTGATTTTGGATATGGCAGGCGTCAAGAACGTGTCTTCCCGGCTTAAAGCCGTTAAAGAAAGCCTCCGGCGCATTCCGCAAAAAGGCATCGGCTACGGCATTTTAAAATACCAGACGTTCCCTCGGGACGAGGAAATCTTAAGGTTTAATTTGCACCCTGAGATCAGCTTCAATTACCTGGGGCAGTTTGATCAGGATATCGATACCGATATATTTACCATCTCCGATGTTCTTGCCGATGAGACGGTTTCACCCGACATGCAAAGACCTTACTGCTTGGACATTAACGGAAGGGTGACTGATGGAAAGCTGCGGCTGAGTTTCGCCTATCACAAGCACGAATATGAAAAGGCCACGCTGATCACAGTGGCAGAAGGCTTTAAGCGCAATCTGGAGCAAATTATCGAGCATTGCGTGTCACAGGAATATACGGAACTGACAGCCAGTGATGTAAGTTCCAGCAACATTACGACGGCGGAGGTAGAAGAGGTATATCGCGCGCTGGGGGATTCTAAGCCCAATATCACGGATATTTATACACTGACCCCTATGCAGTCGGGAATGCTCTACCACTTCCTCAGAGAACAAAACTCTCATGCGTATTTTGAGCAAGCCGTAATCAGTTTGCAGGGTAAGATCGATAGAAGCTTGTTTGAGCGTGCTTTCCAGCAGGTGATTCAAAGACACGATATTTTGCGGACCGCCTTTGTTTATGAGAAGGTGGAAAAACCGGTTCAGGTCGTTTTAAAGGACAGACAGGCTGAAATGTTTTTCGAGTATATTTCCTTTTTGACGGAGGAAGAGAAAGAAAACTATCTCCAAGCCTATTTGGACAAGGATAGAGAAAAGGGCTTTGACCTCACCCGGGAGCCGCTGATCAGATTTGCCTTGATTAGAGTGAGTGCCGACAGCTACCGTTTCATTTTGAGTTTTCATCATATCATTATGGATGGATGGTGTCTTGGCATTGTATTTAAAGAGCTGCTGGAAATTTACAGTGCGCTTCATGAAGGAAGCATACCGCAATTAGGCACGGTGTATCCTTATCGTCAATATATCCAGTGGCTGGAACAAAGGAATGACCGGGAGACGGGGGCTTACTGGGAGAATTATCTGACGGAGTACGAACAGCCGCCGACGCTGCTGCCTCAAACCCAAATTAATAGGGCTAATTCGGGATACATTCAGGAGGAATACGATTTTACGATAAATAAGGAAATGAAGGCGAGTTTGGAGAGAATCGCAAGAGAAAACGGCGTCACGTTAAGTACGGTGATACAGGCCGTATGGGGAATCCTGCTGCAACGGTACAACAATACCCAGGATGTGGTGTTCGGAACGGTTGTCTCGGGAAGACCGTCAGAAATTCAAGGCGTTGAACAGATGGTGGGGCTGTTTATCAATACGATTCCTGTCAGAGTACGGGCAGAAAAGGAAGAAAGCTTTTCAGCCCTGATTGCCAAACTGCAGCAGGAGGCATGGCTATCTGAGCGGCATCACTATTATCCGCTGGCGGAAATTCAGTCACGGACCGCCCATGGAGGCGGATTGGTGCAAAATCTGCTGGCCTTTGAAAACTATCCGATAGAGGAAGCTGACAAAGGACAGGGCGACCACGGAACAGATTTGAGGATTCTGTCCACGAAGGTCTCCGAACAGACGAATTTTGATTTTAATTTTATTGTTGTGCCTGAGAACGATTTGCAGATCAAATTCCGCTACAATAGCTTGGCCTATGACAGATGCTTTATGGAGCGGGTAGCCGGGCAGATTAAAATGATCATCCGTGAAATCATCCGTTGTCCGAAGATCAGGATCGAAGATATCGAGATCGTACCGGAGGAAGAGAGCAGCGTGCAGCTCTGTGATTTTAACCGCACGGAGGCGGAATATCCGAAGGATCACACGATCCACGGGTTGTTTGAGGAACGAGCGGAGCAAAGAGCAGATCATCCGGCTTTGGTCTGGGGAGAGCAAACGCTGACCTACCGGGAGCTGAACGAGCAGGCGAATCGGCTGGCCATTGTCTTGAGAGAGCGTGGAGTGAAGCCGAACGATATCATCGCCATCATGGCGGAGCGTTCCATGGAAATGGTCATAGGCATCCTGGGAACACTTAAAGCGGGCGGAGCCTACCTGCCGATAGATCCGAATTATCCGGAGGAACGGATTCACTACATGCTGGAGGACAGCGGCGCGTCCATTGTACTGACGCAAAAGCATCTCCGGGACAAGCTCACCTACCACGGGGCAATCATGGACTTGGATGACGAAAGCCTGAGGTATATAGAGCTAGACCGTGCCAGTCCGGAGCCTGTTAACAATCCGGAGGATTTGGCTTATATCATTTATACCTCGGGATCTACGGGGAAACCCAAAGGGGTCATGGTAGAACACCGGGGAGTGATCAACCTCCAGCATTTCTTCCAGGAACAATGGGGCGTGAACGGATCGGATCGGATGCTGCAGTTTGCCAGCAGCTCGTTTGACGCCTCAGTCTGGGAAATGTTCACGATTTTGCTGGGAGGCGGAACGCTTTATCTGGTTTCGCGAGATATTATTAATAACCTGAATGAGTTTGCGCGCTTCGTAAACGAAAACCAAATTACGATTGCGCTGCTACCGCCTACCTATCTGGCGGGGATGGAACCGTACAAGCTGCCAGCACTGAAAAAACTGGTGACAGGCGGATCAGCGATTACCAAAGATCTGGTAATGCGGTGGAAGGACAGCGTGGAGTATATGAACGCCTATGGTCCGAGCGAATCAAGTGTAATTGCAACCGCGTGGACGTACCGGGAAGAGGAAATGGGGTACCCGTCGGTACCGATTGGCAAACCGATTGCCAATACTCGAATTTACATTATGGATACACATCAAAAGCTGCTGCCGCTGGGAGCAGCCGGGGAAATGTGCATTGCGGGAGACGGATTGGCGAGGGGGTATCTACATCGGCCGGAGCTGACGGCGGAGAAGTTTGTGGTGAATCCTTACGAAGCTGGAGAGAAGCTGTACCGTACGGGCGATCTGGTGCGCTGGCTGCCGGACGGGAATATCGAATTTTTGGGAAGAATCGACGATCAGGTGAAAATTCGCGGCTTTCGCATTGAGCTGGGAGAAATCGAAGCACAGTTGCAAAAGCATCCGCTTGTCCGGGAGGTAGCGGTGATCGCCAGGGAAGACAAGCAAGGCGAGAAGTATCTGGCGGCGTATTTTACAGCAGAGGGCGAACCGGAAGCAGATGAGCTGCGGGAACAGCTTATGCAGGAGCTACCTGATTATATGGTGCCGTCCAGCTTTATGAAGCTAAATGACATGCCGATGACTCCGAGCGGAAAAATTGACAGGAAGGCATTACCCGAGCCTGAATGGCAGGGAAGCGACCACACAGTCAGCAGCCCAAGAAATGACGTTGATTTGAAAATCCAGAAGGTATGGCAGGAGATTCTCGGCATGGATTCAATCGGAATTGATGAGCATTTCTTTAGACTGGGTGGCAATTCGATCAAGGCGATTCAGGTGGTTTCGAGGCTGGCGCTGGATTTTGAAGTGGGCATTAACGACATCTTTCAATATCCGACGATTCGGGCCTTGGCGGATAACATTAAGTATTCCAAAGACAGATTAAAACAATTCGTGTACGCCTTACGGGAAGCGGCAGCTTCCGGGGAAAACGGCGTACCTGGTGTTGTCTGGAAAATGCGCGAGAGTCTCAAAGAATACCAAAAGAAAAATCAGGGTTATGAAAATATCGATCTTTCTGAACGGGCTGACTACCGTAATGTTCTGCTGGTAGGAGGAACAGGGTATCTGGGAATCCATATTTTGTTTCAACTGCTGCAAAATACGGAATATAAGGTGTATGTACCTGTTCGGGGAACGAGTGACGATGAGGCGCTGGAAAGACTGTGGGCGAAGCTGAAGTTCCATTTTGGTCTTGAGCTTGGGGAGAATGCCTGGGAAGACAGAGTGTGCGTGTTTTGCGGAGACTTAACCCAGGACTACTTTGGACTGAGCCGGGAGCGCTATGAGGATTTGGCCGGAAGCATTGATGCGATCATTAACTCGGCGGCAAATGTGAAGCATTTTGGGCATTTCTCGGAATTTCAGGCGGTCAATGTGGAAGGGAACGAAAGACTGATCGAATTTGCTGGTACAGGGAAGAAAAAGACCTACAATTTCGTTTCCACCACCAGCGTAGGTAGTGGCTGGATAGAAGACCAGAGCAGCATCATGTTCACTGAATATGATTGCAATGTAGAACAAAGCTCTGATAACTATTACGTTATGACAAAGCTCGAAGCCGAGAAAGAGATTGTTAAAGCAAGGCAACAAGGGCTTGATTCCAATGTGTTCAGAGTCGGGAACCTCGTATTTGATTCCAATTCGGGGATCTTCCAGGAAAATATCTCGGATAATGCATTTTATTCATTGGTAAAGTCGATGATCACACTTGGCCTGGTCCCCGCAATTCAAGATAAAACCATGAACTTCTCCTTTGTGGATGAGGTGGCCAAGGCAGTTGTACTCCTGTTTGACCGGAAAAATCTAATCAACGAAACCTATCATCTGTTTAACAGCCATCAGGTTAGCATGATATCTTTTGCCAAGCTTTTGAAGCAAACGGATATAAATGTAAAGCCAATGCCAGTGGAGGATTTTACCGAATACATGTTTGAAAAATACGATGAACCAGAGACAGAGCAGGAGGTTGCCCGGATTCTTGTTCATTCCAACGTCTTCTTTGAGGGAGCAAGCAAAACGTTGTTCATGACGATGAACAAGAAGACTGACGGTATTTTGCAGGCGCTGGGGTTTGAGTGGTCCAGGCTGGACGGTCAAAAAGTGAAGCTGATGATGGATCATGTCAAAAAAGTAGGGTTTATGTAAAATAATAGAAGGGAAGGAGGGGGAGAAATGGATGCGATTAAACTGGCGAGCACCTACTTTTTCGGAACTGAAGATTATATTTTATCCAATAGCATGATCGCAACGGTTACTTTTAAAAGAAGAATCGACGCTGAAAAATTGTTTTCCAGCTACCGCTCACTCATCATGGACAATCCTTTGCTGCAAGCCAAAAGGGTGGAACAATTCGAAAAAGACACGTTTGTTTGGGGTCGTTTTTCTCAGAAAGAGCTGAAACATTTTCTGGAGGCTGAAAAGGTGAAGCTTTCCCAATATTTTACGGAGGAGGAGGTACTGGCTCAATACAGACCGACCAATGCCAGACTTCCGTTTCGTATTTACCCTATAAATGAATATACAATGATATTTGCGATGAACCATGCGGTGGCTAATGGCCTGAGCTTGGTTTTCTGGATCAAGAGATGGCTGGAATATTACTCAGGCGAACCAGATTCCGAGCCGGAAAATAAGGCGGCAAAGGGTGACGTCTCCAAAGACAGGCTGTTGCGTATGAAAAGAAGATTTTCCGCTTTTATGTGGATGCCGGTATTTGTTGCAGGTTTTATGACCAGGGTTAGGGGAAAAGGGACAGGCGCTGGCGAAACCGTTGATTTGAGTTACGGCAGAAGGCCGGAGCAAGGCGGCGGTTATGTCAAAAAATCGTATAGATTCAGCAAAGAGGAGACTGGAGAGATTTTACGGCGATGCCGGAGCCTAAAAATGACATTAACCGAATACATCTGTTATCGAATGACTGATGGACTACTACAGCATGCTCCCGGCAAGCAACGCGTGTTTGTCTCCATGCCTATGGATTTGAAGTTTCTGCATAACTACTCGCCGGAAACTATGCACGGCAATTACGTCGCAAGCCTTCCAATGCAATTTTTCCGGGATGGAAATTTGGAAAAACAGGTGAAATCCGCGTTCAAATGGTTCAAAAGGGGGGTTCCTTATGCGTTGTCGCTCTTTTTTGCTTCGTTTTCCAATTCATATCGGAAATATAAACAACAGTGTCTTGAATTGGTTATGAAAACAATGCCTGAAAGATTCCCCCTGTGGAATTTTACCATCACCTTGTCCAATCTGGGAGTCATATCGTATCCGATTATGGAGGAATGGGTGGACACCATCTATTTTTCCATCAAAAACCAGTCGTTATTGCTCACAACGGCTACGCTTTCGGGACGTTTAATGATGGAGGTCAGCGTATTGGAGAATCTTTACGATTCGGAAGAAGTCTTTGGTCTTTTTGACCGGATTTTATCCTTGGAACATTTGTTGAATGGTTATCCCCCTGTCAAGTAGATAAATAAAAAAAGACTAAGCAGCCAGCGCGTGCCGATACTTAATCGGCGCGCGCTGTTTGAATTTGACTGAAATCGTTAGTAGTTATAAAAGTAAAAAAATATCCCCTCCAAGTTCTCTCTAGCCTCATGATACCATGTGGACTTTTTTGAGTGTCTACTTGAAGGGGATATTAGCGGTGCTATCTAGCCGAGAGTCCTTTTTTGTTGATGCAATTGAATGCTTTCGTGTATCACTCGGGGTACTTCTGTTAGCTTCTGTATCGTATACATCACGGAGTTAACGTTTTTTTGCAGCTCTACCATATTGTAAACCCATTCCTTGGCCTGCTTGAGATATACAGCATGAATGCCTGCCGCAAGGGCGGGTGATACATCGGTGCGCAGAGAGTTACCAATCATCCAGGTGATGCTTCGATCAAAGCTATTCATCTGGATAATTTCCTCCAGAGCCTCGACATTTTTATGCTGACGAATGTAGATGCGATCATCAAAATAGTTAGCCAGCTTCATCTGTTCAATCTTCTTTTCCTGAATGACCTGCTCACCGCCGGTGTACAGATGCAGGGAATGTCCAGCTTTTTGGAGCGAATTTAACGTTTCGACCATCCCGGGATACGGTTCGATTTCCTGCTCGTACACACTTCGCCCAAGCGAGCGAAGCTCCTGCTCTTCCCGCGGATCGGTACGGCGTCCAAACTGTTCCGAAAAAAAGTGGTACGTATCAATCAAGGACTGTGGAAAATGCTCGCTGGCAAAGCCCACCTGATGCACTCCAGCTACATCAATTTCGATTTGCTTTTCACGAATTGTATTTTTCGTCAGGTTATGGGCTGCAAACCATTCCTGAAGCAAATCGAAAAAGTGGTTGAGAATAAGGTCGAAATACTTGTTACAGTGGACCAAAGTGTCATCAAGATCAAATAAAATATGCTGCTTCGGATACGACATGTTGCATACTCCTTCCAAGCCAACGCTTTAACGATGTTCGTTATAACTGAGGGTGCAGTTTAAATTACAGTCCGATATAGGATTCCAAAAATACCTGTAAATCAGCCGCTCCGTCGGGGCGAATGCTGAATTTTTCCTTGTGATAACGTCCAATGTGGATACGGAGCAGACCAGCTACTCGTAAAATCATCATATCAGACATGAGTGTGTCTTCCAATCGGCTCAAATCATGACGCATATCTTCGAGGGATTTAGGGCCTTGAGCCACATAACGCAGAATCCGCAGACGTTGTGAGTCATTTACCGCCCGAGTCAGCCGAAGCAGGAGTGTAGGAGGTTCTTCCTCACTTTCTTCGGGAACGTCTACCGGATACTGTATCAGCAGCATACGGGTATAAAAACAGTACGAATTAATCGGACGATTATGGACGACTGGAAACAGAACAACGGTATCCAAATCTTCCATATGAGGCACGATCAGTCCGGCTGTAGCGTATTCAACCAGTGCTTCCGGCTCCATTTTGCTTAGCAGCATGCGTTTTTCTGCAGCGTCTTCCTCTGCCAGCACACGCAGTTCACTTTCCATGGCCCGGAAATAGTCCCGATCCCATAATTTGAGGAGAGGGGCGTACACCTTGCGAATGCGCAAAGATTCTTCAAAGGTTAAAAAAGGAACATGCGGTACAATCAGCTCGAACATGTCTTCATCCGGGCCGTTGTCCAAATAAGCGATATAATCGGATATTTCATCCGATTCCGGTCGAAGCAATGCCCAAACATAAAGCGCGTCATAATCGCTAAAAGGGCAATCCTGCGCCGTAGCAAGCTCGGAGCGCACTTCGTTTTGCAGCCGTGCATCCACCTTGTCGATCCACTCATGGCCCAAGTCCATGTCGTGTACCCACTTTTTGGTTACATAGGCCATAAAGCTGCCGAGTAATTCGTAAATTGGAGAAGTGTCTATTTTAATTTGATAACTCATGGAATCAAATGCCTCCTATTCTGTCTTCGAGCCCAGAGCGGTGAACGTAATTAAGCCCGTCCATAAGCACAACATGAGCATTTTGAAATTGCTCACTTATTTATTATGGCTTGTTCTGCTGGGCATTGTCCACTATAATATATAATAGTGCGCTGTGACGTGATTCGGTTCGGATTGAACATACAAGGCTCCCTAACGATGCGGAGTCGGTTACTTATCAGACATGCTTTCCGTAAAATCGTCATCTTAGATGGCGATTTTTTTCATCCTTTCTTTTATGCCCTAAAAATACCGGAATTTGCATGTAGTTTGGTTGTGTTTGCGTGACCGCTATACATAGTAATAAGAATATCTATTGATTATGGAATCAAATGCAAATCATTCCTTAACATTCATTTTACGATATTGATATTTTATATGTTATATCTGGAGGAAGCATAATGTCGTCGTCCATGCGGGTGCATTACTTTATCTTAATTGCGGTTATTGTTGTGGCCGGATTGTGTCAAGGGCTACTGCTGCCGATTTTGTCTATATCTTTGGAACAGATGGGAGTTTCTTCTTCGCTGAACGGAATGAATGCCGCAGCGTTGTATATTGGTTCATTTGCTATGACGCTGGTAGCTGAACGGACATTGGGATGGTTGGGCTTCAAAAAGCTGATGGCTGGAGGGCTTGTGCTTGTGCTTTTTACGCTGCTGCTATTCCCTCTAATCCCCGATATCCGGGTGTGGTTCATACTGCGATTGCTAGTCGGAATCGGGGACAGTGCATTGCATTATTCTGCCCAACTGTGGATACTGCTGGTGACTCCGGCAGAGAATCGCGGGCGCAACATTTCTTTTTATGGCATGTCCTACGGTCTGGGGTTTGCATTGGGACCGCTTGGATTGTGGTTACTTGATTACGGGATGCTGGTTCCATTTGCAGCGCTGGCCTTGCTGTGCTTGCTCGTTCTGCTGCTGGTGCTCATTAAGCTGCCGGATTCCAGACCGGAAAAGCTGGAAACCGAGGCGCGTCCAGCACAAAGATTCCGGCGCAGCTATAGCTGGGCATGGTACGCACTGCTGCCTGCATTTTTGTACGGTTATATGGAAGCCAGTCTGAACAGCAACTTTCCGGTATATGGTCTTCGCATTGGCTTTCATACCGATGAGATTGCCGCGTTGCTGCCCTTTGTCAGCTTAGGTGGATTAGTACTTCAACTGCCGCTAGGTATATGGAGTGATCGTTGGGGCCGTAAAAAGGTGCTTATAAGCGTAGGGATAGCGGGTGGATTGATCTTTATGTTGATACCGTGGAGCGGCAAACATTTTATGCTGACATTAGTATTGTTGACGGTGGCAGGGGGGTTGGTCGGCTCCTTTTTCTCCCTGGGTCTGGCCTATGCTGCTGATTTGCTACCCAAATCGTTATTAGCCGCCGCCAATGTGCTGGCATCCTTTCATTTTAATCTGGGAAGTGTGATTGGACCTAACATTAGCGGGGCGCTACTGGACTATGGAACCCAAGGCAGCATGTTTCTGGTTCTCGGGGGCAGCTACGTCGTTTTCGGGTTGTTGGGATTGTTATTCCGAAAAAGAATATCGACGGCATAAAACTGCGGTTTGCATGGTATTTGTTTCACATTTACTATAAACTATAGACAGTATTGATGGCGGACAAAGGGGAATCACAAAGATGATCAGAATACAGAAGCTGACCAAGCAAGTGGGGCCGGAACGGACCCCGTTACTTCGCGGGATTAATGCTGAAATTCACCCGGGCGAACTGATAGCCGTAGTGGGACCGAGCGGAAGTGGAAAAACCACACTGCTGCGCTGTCTTGCTTTGCAAGAGCCATGGGAGGAAGGCAGTCTGATGGTGGACGGCCATGATGTGCTGAAATCCGGATGGACGGGCAAAATGAAAATAAAGCGGGAATGGGCATACCTGGAGCAAAATCCGCATTTAAATATGAATCGGACCGCTCTCAAAAATGTGCTGATCGGCAGATCGGGTCAGACTCCATTATGGAGAATGGTGACCGGAATGGTGCGTTCTGACGATTATATGGGAGCAATGGACGTGTTGGAGGAACTGGGCTTGCTGGATAAGGCCCATGACAAATGCGACAAGCTTAGTGGTGGTGAGCGGCAAAGGGTAGCGACTGCACGAGCGCTCGTTCACGGAGCCAAGGTCATTTTGGCTGATGAGCCTGTAAATGGACTTGACCCGACTTCAGCAGCTCATGTGATGGATACCTTCCGCAAGCTATGCTCAGACGAACGGGTGACCATAATCACCGTACTGCCGCTGGAAATGGCTGAACGCTTTGCTTCACGCATATGGGGATTGAACGGCGGCGAACTCGTATTTGATATTCAGGGCAGACGACTGACACAGGTGGAAAAGAACAAATTGTGAAGGGGACGGCAAGTGAAGTGAAAATGATGTTGTTGAGAATATTAACCGGTTGCTGTGTATCACTGCTCCTTGTTGGATTTTTAAGCGGCTGTAATGTCATTAGTGACCCGATTTCGCTCATGCAGTCACCGATGATGTCTGACGAGAAACAGCAGTTGAATGGTGCAGTGGTTACGCAGCTTGGAATGGTGCAGCCTCTGCGCCCGAATGACCCCGATGACCCGACGCCGATTCGTACGGGGGATCTGAACAATGATGGTACAGACGAAGCGGTACTTTTTTATGAAACGCCAGATGAAAGTGTAAAAATACATGGAGCGTTGTTCGAGGATCAGAACGGAACGTGGGTAAAGAAGCTGACGTTTGACGGAGAAGGTACTGTACTGGAATCGTTCAAACTGGTTGATGTAACGAATGATGGTACGCTAGATATTGTAGCAGGCTTTTCCAGCGGGGATAGCGGTGATGGTAACGATCAGAAGGGACTCATCGTGTATTCTTATACCGGAGGAACTTTGGAGAAAATATATGCTACTGGTTATACGGACTTCGTCGTAGACGATTTTAATCATAACAAGATGGACTTGAACGGGGACAATTTAAATGACTTGACGATTATCACGCTGCGCCGTAATGAATTTTTCACGGTCAAAACATTTCAATTCAGCGGGGGAACGTTTAAGGAAATCGGATCGCTGGATTTGGACAGTCAGACGCTTAGTATCTACAATGTCGTCGCTGGTAAGGTAGCCGAGGGCAGGCAGGGTATCATTATAGATACCAAGATTGCCCAGACAACTACGGTGTCCAACGTCATTGTGATGGACCACAGCAAGCTCAAAAAACTTGATCTCATGGATGTGACCTTTAAGGATGCTACCATTACTAGCGGTGATGTGGATGGTGATGGCATTCTGGAATTTGGCAATCTAGAGAAGCCGAAAGGATGGTTCAACAGGCCGCTGGATGAAGTCCCGTATTTTGTCTCGTTCTATCAGTGGGATGGTGCAAAGGGAACGATTTTCAAACAGCAACAGTATCGCGACTCCAATGATCAGATCTATTTCAGACTGCCGAAGGAACTGCACGGCAAGGTAACCATTGATCCGAAAGTATCAAAGAAGGACAGCTATTTGCGGTTCATTCTGGACAATACAGACAAAACGATTGCAGAAATTAAATATTTCTCGTTGTCGCAATGGGAGCGAAACAATGAAGGATATAGCCAGTTATGGCGAACCAATGCACAGGTGATCGGAATCAAGCGATCCAGTGAGCTGGAACCACGTAAAACCATTAAAAACAAGTTGGGGGAAAGGCAGGTAGAATAGAGTGAGTAAAGTTTTAATCATGGAAGACGAGGAATCCATTCGCAGCTTTATCGTTATAAATTTGAAACGAAACGGTTTCGAGGTGTTGGAGGCGGCGGATGGGCATGAGGCTCTTAATATTTTGAACACGGTACGGGATATTGATATCGCATTGCTCGATGTAATGGTGCCGGGCATGGACGGTTTCGAGGTCTGTCGAAGAATTCGGGAAACGAATGAGCGAATTGGTATTATTTTTCTCACGGCGAAGGTTCAGGAGCAAGATAAAGTATATGCCCTGTCGGTAGGGGCTGATGATCATGTCAGCAAGCCCTTCAGCCCGACGGAGCTCATTGCCCGTATTCAATCGCTGCTGCGGAGGGTAAATGTACACCGCGAGACGGCAGCCAAAGTATCCTTTCAGTCCGGTCCGTTCACGCTGGATCTGATTGCCAAGCAATTTAAGAAAAACGGGCAGCTGATTGAGCTGACGCCAACAGAGTTTTCCCTGATTCAATTTTTTCTTGAAAAAGAAAATACACCGCTCAGCCGGGATGTTTTGCTTGACCACGTGTGGGGCAAGGAGTATATGGGGGATCCAAAAATCGTGGATGTGAACATCCGGCGGTTGCGTCAAAAAATTGAAAACAATCCTTCTGAGCCCGCCTTTTTGCAAACGGTTTGGGGACATGGATATAAATGGAAAGGTCAGGCTCAATGATTAAAAAAGGAATTCGCAGACAGATTGTGCTTCACTATTTTTTTGTGGTGTTCTTGGCGCTTCTGTTGGTAGAAACCATTTTCATGTTTGCAATCCGGGGGTACTACTACGACACAATTTATAAACACATCGAAAGCCGTATTGAATCAGTAGGTGAGTTTGCACCTAAATTCAAAGACCCAGAACAGTCTTTGCAATCGTATTTGTTGAATACATTTTCTTTGCCCAACACGGAATTTCAATTACTCGATGAACAGGGAAATGTAATTGATAACTCGACGAACTTCGCGGCAGATATAAGTGTGCAAACGAGCGATGTGCCACAAGCGTTAGCGGGGGATACGGGTAGCTGGATCGGGAAGCAACCGGGTACGGGGCAGCAGGTGATGGCGGTATCCAAAAAACTGGACAATATTGTCGGAGATCAGGTCTACATTGTACGGTTTACCACCTCTCTGGAAAAGGTCAACGACAAGCTGTTTACGATTACGCTGTTTTCCCTTGGTATCATGGCAGCTGTACTAATTATTGTATTTGTGGTCAGTACAGGTCTCGCTAATTCCATCGTTAGGCCGATTAACAATATCCGCGATGTATCAGCTCAAATGGCGCAAGGACGATTCGATGCACGTATTAAAGGCGATTATCGTTATGAGTTGGGTGAGCTGGCTTCGACACTAAACTACATGGCGCAAGAAATTGTCAGAACGAATCAAATCAAAGATGATTTTATTTCATCCATATCTCATGAACTGCGCACGCCGTTGACTTCCATTAAAGGCTGGAGTGAAACGTTAGATTCCGGCGGCTTTGACCCAGAGGAGACGAAGATTGGGATGCGAATTATTTCCAAAGAAACTGACAGGTTAATCGGTCTGGTGGAGGAAATTCTCGATTTTTCCAAGCTGGAGCAAAACGCAATGAAGCTTGTCATGGGAACAGTGGATCTACGGGAGCTTTTACAGGAAGTTATGCTGAACGTATGGGCCAAGGCGGAAATGAAGCAAATTAAACTCCAACTGGACTCGGAGAAAACAGCATATCTGGTTCATGGCGACGGCAACCGTCTGAAACAGGTGTTTTTAAACATTGTGGACAATGCCATCAAGTTTTCGCATGAAAGCTCTATTATTTTTCTGTCTCTGCAACGGATCGCAGACAACATCGAGGTATCTGTGCAAGACACAGGAATCGGGATTAGCGCGGAGAATCTTGCCAGAGTAAGGGACCGCTTTTTCCAGGTAGACCATCAGAATGGTGGTACGGGATTGGGATTGGCAATCTCACAGCAGTTTGTGGAGCGCCATCAAGGGCAAATGCTCATCAAGAGTGAATTGGGAGCAGGCACCACCATTACAGTTTCATTGCCTGCATTGCAAGCCGAGCAACCCGTAGAGCCACCGCAACTCACTCAAGGCTAGTTATGTAACCTAAAAGTTAGTTAAACAGATTTAAATTAGAAAAACAGTCAGCACCTCACTATAGCGGGGTGCTGGCTGTTTGACGTTTTTCGTTCCATTATGAAGTAAAACCTTCAGCGCGCAAACGTGTGTTGCGCTCATAAGCTTCTTTCAGCATGCGGGCCGTTTGTGGGCGTACCGCCATTTTGCCGAACACTGTTTCATTTGGTCCGATAACCATAATTTCACTCGGGTTACCCTTGATGACTGCACCGTCACGAATTACAGCACCTTCCCCGATAATCGCGTGCTCAATATGCACATTACGTCCGATACGGGTGTTAGGCATAACGATACTTTCCTTAATAGCTGATCCTTTACCTACCTCGACGCCGCTAAATACGACAGAACGTTCGATTTGACCTTCTACTTGGCAAGAATCATGTAGAAGGCTATCCAATGAATCCGTTTTGCGGTTAGATTGCTTGTGTGCGCTCAACCTTGTACGGCGTTCACGCGTATACATAGGCCAGTCCTTCCGTTGAAGGTCAATGGCGCAATCCTCTTGCAACAGATCCATATGGGAATCCCACAGGCTTTTAACAGTACCTACATCCTTCCAGTAGCCTTGGAATTCATAAACGAATAGGGATTCTTGATCCGCCAGCATTTTTGGAATGATGTCTTTACCAAAATCATGGCTGGATTGGGCATCCTCTGCGTCCTCAAGTAGATATTTTCTCAGATAATCCCACTTGAACAGGTAAATGCCCATGGAGGCCAGGTTACTTTCCGGTTTTTCTGGCTTCTCGGCAAATTCTGTGACACGCAGCTCCTCGTCGGCACTCATAACGCCAAAGCGGTGCGCTTCATCCCAAGGTACTTCCATAACGGAAATCGTAGCCGCAGCAACTTTTTCCTTATGATAGTTCAGCATTTCACGATAATTCATATAGTAAATATGATCACCGGATAAAATAAGCACGTGTTCCGGATTTTGACTGTCTATATATTCGATATTTTTATGAATGGCGTCTGCCGTTCCCAAATATTCAGCGTTGTCTGTATTATAAGATGGAAGTAAGGTAACTCCCTTGTCGTTCGTTTTGGTAAGACCCCAAGGAGTTCCATCTCCAATATGCTCGTGCAAGGATTCTGCCTCATATTGCGTCAGCACACCTACAGTATCGATGTTTGAATTAACACAGTTGCTGAGAGGAAAATCGATAATTCGGTAATGACCACCAAAGGGTACGGCGGGTTTTGCAATCGTTGAAGTAAGGGGAGCAAGACGGCGTCCCTCTCCGCCTGCCAGCAGCATGGCAATGCATTCTTTATTAAACATTTCGTTTCCCTCCCGGTTTAGTTGTCTGTTGTAGTACATACATAAACGGTATGGGGTGCTCTTGAAACCATCAGGTGTGTAAGATCCCCCAAAATTTAAGGTTTATTTTTTTCATAGTCATTTTTCTGTTCATTGTGGCTAGAATGGGGTAATAACCCAAGTCAGCTTTGACTGGAAAGCAAATGTATTTCCGAATCATACATTTTGTTCTAACAAACATATAAAGGTGGTGACGTGATGACAGACCAAACTCTCCCGCAACAGGCTGTATCGCCGGAAGATATTTATTTGTTTCACGAAGGAACGCTTTATCACAGCTACCGATCTTTGGGTTCCCGCCTTACTGTGGAGAACGGAGAACAGGGCGTCCGTTTTACGGTCTGGGCTCCTCATGCTCTCCATGTCGGGCTTGCTACAGATCGTAACAACTGGAATGGGGAACAGGATTCCTTATATAGAGTTCCCGAATCCGGCGTTTGGAGTCGCTTTTTTTCGGGTATATCCCAAGGAACTTTTTACAAATATCATATTACGGGTGCAAATGGTGAATGTTTTCTAAAAGCAGACCCTTACGCGGTACGCGCAGAATTAAGGCCGGCAACGGCTTCCGTGGTCGCTTCACTGGAGGGCTATGTTTGGAACGACGCGGCTTGGCGGCGTAAAAGGAGAGAGCCTTATGGAAAACCCCTTCATATATACGAGCTGCATTTGGGCACCTGGAGACAAAAAGAAGACGGTACGTTTTATACATACAGGGAAATGGCTGAGCTTCTTGTGCCCTATGTAACGGAAATGGGTTACACGCATATTGAGCTTATGCCACTCAGTGAGCATCCGTATGATCTTTCCTGGGGGTACCAGCTTACCGGATATTTTGCGCTGACAAGCCGTTATGGGGAACCGCATGATTTTATGTATTTGGTGGATCGTTGTCATCAGGCAGGCATTGGGGTGCTTATGGATTGGGTTCCGGCTCATTTCGCCAAGGATGCTCATGGTTTGAGACTGTTTGATGGATCGCCGCTGTTCGAATACGCGGACCCGCTGATTGCGGAAAAGCCCGGCTGGGGAACGCTGACGTTCGATTACAGCAAGCCGGAGGTGCGTTCTTTCCTGATATCCAATGCGTTGTTCTGGATGGACGTGTACCACATTGACGGCCTGCGCGTAGATGCTGTGACGAGTATGCTGCGGCTGGATTTTGAAAAGCCGGAGGGTCAATATCGTTTTAACTCCAAGGGAGGTATTGAAAATGAGGAGGCTATTGCCTTCCTTCAACAATTGAATGAAACAGTCTTCCGCTATTATCCGTATGCGCTGATGATGGCAGAGGAGTCCAGTGCATGGCCGATGGTGACTTCCCCGGTAAGTGATGAAGGACTCGGCTTCAATTACAAATGGAATATGGGCTGGATGAACGATACGCTTGATTATATCGAAACGGATTTCGATCAGAGACCCGAGCGCCATAATTTGCTGACGTTCCCCATAGCCTATGCATACAGCGAGAATTTTACACTGCCGTTGTCGCACGATGAGGTCGTTCATGGTAAAAAGTCGCTGCTTGATAAAATGCCGGGTAGCTATGAACAAAAATTTGCCGGGCTTCGAGCGCTTCTCGGTTACCAAATCACCTCACCGGGTAAAAAGCTGTTATTTATGGGAGGGGAATTCGGCCAATTTATCGAATGGAAAGATGAGGAGCAGCTTGACTGGTTTCTGCTGGATTATGGCAGCCACCGTACGCTGCACGCTTTTACGAAAGCGTTGAATCATTTGTATATACAGGAAAAAGCATTATGGGAGCTGGATCATTCGTGGGATGGCTATCAGTGGATTGAGGCCGAGGACCGTGGGCAGAGCGTAATTACGTATCTGCGTAAAGGTAAAAAACCGGGAGATACACTGGTCGTTCTCATCAATTTTCAGCCTGTGTTAAGAGATCACTACCGAATTGGTTTGGAAAAATCAGGCAGCTATATTGAGTTGCTGAATAGTGATCACTCGGACTTCGGTGGTAGTGGACAGTTGAACACCGAAGTGTTGCGCACGACCAAGATCCCTTGCCATGGACAACTGCACAGCCTGGAGGTGACCATTCCGCCGCTGAGCGTCGTTATATTGAAGAAAGCACCCCGGATTAAAAAGGCGGATTAATCCATGTTACAACTGGTTTAAAATAGGATTGAGGTCATTAAGGAGGAAGCATATATGAAGATTCTATTTGCAGCAGCAGAAGCACATCCATTTATTAAAACAGGCGGGTTGGCTGATGTCATTGGTGCACTGCCGAAGGCCCTTCTTCAGGCAGGGTGCGACGTCCGAATCATTTTGCCTAAATATGCGGGGGTTTCCGATACTTATAAGAAGTCACTGCGTCCGGTAACGGTCAAGCATGTCGCTGTAGGCTGGCGTGATCAGTATTGCGGAGTAGAGGAACTGACGCTGGACGGAATTAAGGTTTATTTTATAGATAATGAATATTACTTCGGTCGTGAAGGGATTTACGGCTATATGGATGATGGCGAACGCTTCTCCTTTTTTAACCGGGCGATTTTGGAAGTATTGCCTGATTTGAATTTCCAGCCGGATATTTTACATTGTCATGATTGGCATATCGCGATGGTACCGTTGCTATTGAACGCCAATTACCGTCATTTGCCCTTTTACAGTGATATTCGCACCGTGTTTACGATACATAACCTGCTGTATCAGGGGGATTTTCCATATGAGGTCTTAACGGAACTGCTGAATCTCGACAATAGCTATTTTACCCCTGAGGGTGTGGAGTATCATGGCAGACTGAATTTTATGAAGGGCGGGCTGACCTACTCGGATCATGTCACCACAGTAAGTCCTACCTATGCAGAGGAGATTCAGACAGAATTTTACGGATATGGGCTGGAAGGGCTGCTGCGTAAGCTGGGAGAGCAGGGGCGTTTATCGGGTATAGTGAACGGAATTGATACCAAAAGCTACAATCCTGCTACGGACAATCGTATTTATACGAAGTACCGCACCAGTCTGGTCAAGAAAAAGGAAAACAAGATCGGTCTGCAAAAGGAACTGGGTTTGCCGGTACGACCAGATGTGCCTTTAATTGCGATGGTAACCCGACTTGTGGATATGAAGGGACTGGATCTGGTAACAAGGATACTTGATGAGATCATGTACTATGATGATATTCAGTTTGTCGTGCTAGGCACGGGAGATCCGGCCTTTGAGCACTGGTTCCGGGAAGCGGCCGGACGTTATCCCTTGAAAATGTCTGCGCAGCTGGCATTCAGTGAACCTTTGTCCCGTAAAATTTATGCTGCAAGCGATATGTACCTTATGCCGTCGAGGTTTGAGCCTTGCGGGATCAGCCAATTGCTGGCGCTTCGCTATGGTAGCATTCCCATTGTACGGGAAACGGGCGGTCTGAACGATACCGTACATGCTTACAACGAGTCTACAGGCGAAGGGAACGGTTTTAGCTTTAAAAACTACAATGCACATGATATGCTGCATACAATTCGTCGTGCGGTTGATTTTTATCGCCAGCCTGAGCATTGGTCCAAGCTTACACACACTGCTTTTGCAGGAGAGTACAGCTGGGATGTGTCGGCGGGAGCGTATCTGGATATTTACCGTTCACTGATTGGAAACGAATGAACTGAGTGTACTGGGTAAAAGTGTTCAAATGATGCAGAATTGACAATGTACAATGGAAAAAGGGCATTCCTCATGAAGCCAAGAGTGGCTGGGGAATGCCCTTTTTTTGATGTGATCAGTCGCCTCCGCCTCCACCACAGCTGCTTCCGCATGAGAAGCTACTGCTGCACGAAGAATGGCTGCTGCCGGAATCACCTGAATCGTGGTGAGATGAACCTCCATCATGGGAGCTACCGTGGGAAGAGTGATGGTGCGAGTGGTGCGTATCCCAGTTGGAGCAGCCACTTGCTGAACTACAGCCTGATGAGCTTGCTAATGCGGCACTTCCTGTAGTATCCGGATGCATGTGCAAGGCAAACTGTTGGGGTTGATACCAGGAATACCATACGACGGCCAGCAGTAGATATTCACTTTGCAAATAGTTGACCTTCGGCAGTCGCTTGCCATCTGGATCATCTACAGCTTCATTTACCAGGATACGTAGATGGTCCACAATCCTCTGAACCGCTTGCTGTGCCTGCTGAGAGATGCCCATACCCTCTTGCGTATTCCAACGGTCGCCTGCTGGCTGCCCGGAAGTTGCCAGCTTGTAATAGTGTGCAAGCTCGTTATTCGGTAATGGATGATTAAAAAAAGCCCCCCATAAGCTCGCACTATAGCGGTTCCAGCCAAAGCATTCCATATACAGCCAGTCAAACCATGCCCTTTCATCCGGCATCGGCTGTGAGCTGGAATGAGGGGCGTGGTGCAGCATGCGACCAAAGAAGGCTTCCGAGAATTGCTGGTACTCCCGCGTAAACATCAGCATTTCGTGCCACAGTTCATCTACATCCGGACTAAACATCGGCACCCGATTCATAATGGCGCATAGCATAAAATATCGTTTTAGCTCATTCCAGCGCCAATCGTATTCCTGCTCCGTTAGGTGAGGATGGGCTTTTATTACACGCTGCCTGACGCTATGAGCGTAGGAGGCTGGAATAGATCGTTCCAAAAGCTGCATCAGTTCTACAATTTCTTTATGGCGCCCCTGTTCAAGGGAAGAGGGGGACGGGGAGCTAAGAAAAAATGCATTACGTCGACGTGTCTTTCGGTTTCCACGGTTCCTTCGGTATAATGCTCGGAAAAAAAACCACAAAATAATGATGTCGACCACAATAAACAACGCCCAAAAGCTGCTCATATTATTCATTTTGAATGCTCCTTTCTGGAAAGAAGGCGTAATTTTAAAAAATTAACGTTCGCTTTTCAGCAGAGCGAATTCTTCCTTGATTTGAGCCAGCAATTCAGGTTTCGTAATTACATCACAGGCGGTCCATGCCAGGGTTCTGGCGGCTAACAACATTCCTTCCAGCGCCCGATCCTGCATCGCCAAATCGCGGAATTCAGGTGTATGCAAGGCGTGCTTCTCGTCAATAACTTGAATGTAAGGATGAATGGCAGGACAGTGCAGCGACACATTTCCAATATCCATAGAGCCGTGATCTTCACCCTCTGTTATGTTCTCCTGCGCAATGCCCGCCAGCACCAGGTTAGCGGTAAAGGCATCGGAAAGCGCACGGTTGGTCACCATTTCATCGTAAGATGTTTCATAATTCGAGGTTTCCAGACGACACCCAGCTTGTAAGGCAGCCCCTTCAGCAATTTGAACGACACGGCGAGTCAATGAATTCAGTTCATGACGTGTAGCAGCCCGTACATAAAATTGAGCAGAAGCATAATCGGGAATAATGTTCGCTGCCTGGCCTCCTTGATTAATAATGCCGTGAATACGTACCGAACTCTTCACCTGCTGGCGGAACGCATTAATGCCGTTGAACGTTTGAATCACTGCGTCCAGCGCGTTAATACCTTCGTGGGGACTAGCAGCGGCGTGAGCGGATTTTCCAAAGAATTCGAACTGTACAGCATCAATTGCCAGCGATTTGCCGGATTTTTCATAGCGGTCATAAGGATGTGTCATGAGCGCTATATCGCAATCATCAAACAAACCGGCAGCCGCCATGGGAACCTTGGCACCGCGCGTTTCCTCGGCAGGTGTGCCGTATACTCGTATTTCTCCGCCGATCTCGTCAATGACTGATTTGAGGCCGACACCAGCTCCTGTACTCATCATACAGATCAAGTGATGTCCACATGCGTGTCCCAAGCCTTTCAGAGCGTCATATTCCGCCAGAAAAGCGATGACCGGCCCGGGTTTGGCTGCTTTATAAGTCGCAATAAAAGCCGTTTCTATATCCGCAACAGGGGACTGAACTTCAAATCCGTGAAAAACCAATTCCTCTTTTAGACGGGCAGAGGCCAAAAATTCCTCATTTCCCAGTTCAGGGTTGGCGCCAATATATAAAGAAATGTCCTTGAAACGTGCTGCATGCTGCTCAATGGTGCGTTGAATCGTATTTTTGCTATTCATGATAAAAACTCCTTTGTGGAAACTGTAATTTACATACTGTGAAAATCATAAAATAGTACTATAACATTCATTGCATATTCATGCATATTCATTTATAATGACACAATCTTATTTATTATAAAGAATTTAAGGAGAGAAAAAAAGATTGAAAAAGGCATATCGTTTTACCGCCCTGATTTTGACGGCGGTTATCTTGCTGCTGGCTGGTCTTCCTATGCTCACTGCATACGGAACGGAAGCGAAGACACAGCAAAAACTTGTACTCGGCATGAGTGCCGATTTTCCGCCGTATGAGTTTCATAAAGTAGTTAACGGTAAGGATACCATTGTTGGCTTTGATGTTGATATCGCCAATGAAATTGCCAAGGATCTGGGTGCAGAGCTGGTCATTGAGGACATGAGCTTTGACTCGTTACTGCCTGCTCTGCAAAGTGGCCGCGTAGACTTGGTTCTGTCAGGTATGACACCGACGGATGAACGCAAAAAGAGTATTGATTTTTCGGATGTGTACTACCACTCCAAGCAAGTGATTATGGTACGCCCGGAGGATAAGGACAAATATTCGACGATGGCTGCTTTGAAAGGCGAGAAGATCGGAGCACAAAAGGGGAGTATCCAAGAGGAAATTGCTCAGAAAGTGCCCGATGCCTCAGTAACTTCACTGGACAAAATATCCGATCTGGTGCTCCAGCTTCGGACCCAACGTGTGAATGCTGTAGTGATCGAAGACACTGTCGCTAAAGGATACACATTGGATGGCACTGTAACACTTGCCAAGGCGGTGCCTGAGGAAGCAGGAGCAGAAACGGCTGTAGGTATTCGTAAAGGAAATACTGAACTGCTGGCATCTGTAAATAAAACGCTGGCTCGTCTGAAAGCAGATGGGTCTATTGAAAAGTTTTCCACGGAAGCGAGCGCGCTCTCTGCGGATCGACAGGCTTCTTCCCATAACATTGTGGATATATTTTGGAAATATCGCAGTTTTTACGTTACGGGTATCGGCTACACATTGTTGCTGTCCGCCCTCGGGGTACTGTTCGGATTTATCATTGGTCTGATCATTTCTCTGTTGCGGATGAGCGGTATACGTATCATTGAGTGGTTGGGTACAGCGTACGTGGAGGTGCTGCGTGGCACACCTATGCTGGTACAGCTTATGATCATCCATTACGGGGTTGCATTGACGCTAGGTGTCAATTTTACGCCACTTCAGTCCGGTATTATTACGTTATCTCTGAATAGCTCGGCATATCTGGCTGAAATTTTCCGTGCAGGTATTCAGGGAGTAGACCGGGGTCAGATGGAAGCAGCCCGTTCACTCGGTATGGGACGAGGCAAAGCTATGCGTCACGTCATTTTACCGCAAGCGTTCAAGTCCGTACTGCCTGCCATCGGTAATGAATTTATTACGATTATTAAAGAGTCCTCCATCATTTCTACCATCGGTATGGTGGATATTATGTATCAGGCTCAAGTCATTAAGAACATCACCTACGAAGGATTAAGTCCGTTCGTCATCGCGGCTGCTATTTATTTTGTAATGACATTCAGCTTGTCGAAGCTGTTGGGTTTATGGGAAAGGAAGTTGAGAGCCAGTGATCACCGTTAAACAACTGCGTAAATCGTTCGGCAAAAATGAAATTTTAAAAGGTATTAATGTAGATATTGCCAAAGGCGAGGTTGTCGTCGTCATTGGACCGAGTGGCTCGGGAAAAAGTACATTTTTGCGTTGTATGAATCTGCTGGAGCAGCCGACTGACGGGGAGATTCTGTTTGAGGGTGAGCCGATTACGGCACGCGGTCACAACATTAATGCAACTCGTGAGAAAATGGGCATGGTGTTTCAGCACTTCAATCTGTTCCCACACAAAACAGTACTGCAAAATCTGACACTTGCGCCGACTCAGGTTAGAGGCCAGTCAGCAAAGGAAGCAGAGAAAATTGCGTTGGAGCTGCTGCGTACCGTTGGACTTGAAGACAAAAAAGACACCTTTCCAAACCAGTTGTCCGGTGGACAGAAACAGCGGATTGCAATTGCACGCGCCTTGGCGATGCAGCCGCATGTGATGCTCTTCGATGAGCCGACCTCCGCCTTGGACCCTGAAATGGTCGGAGAGGTGCTGGACGTGATGAAGAAGCTGGCTGAGGGTGGCATGACGATGGTCATCGTAACGCATGAGATGGGCTTTGCCCGCGAGGTAGGAGACCGCATTATTTTTATGGATAATGGTCAAATTGTGGAGCAAGGTACACCGGAGCAGGTTTTTGGTACACCAAGCCATGACCGTACCCGGGATTTTCTTGCCAAGGTTTTGTAAGAAATGAGCTTGTAAAGGCTATGAAGTAAGCCCTCCGCGGTGGAAGTTTGACGGGAGGGCTTTTTCTTTTTTTTGTCATCCTCGTTCAGATTTTTGTAACTGATTTCGATTTCATGATGACAAAATTGTAACAGATGTAGTATGATGTTCAAGGTTCCCAACATTTTCATGCAGATAAGGTTACAAAATTGTGATATTATGCAGTGAGCCAAAACTTACCTGGGCAGCAGACAGCAACGACAGGCGCTGAATGCGGGACCCAAAATCATGGGAAGTGCGGGGGACGTAACAACGGCAGTCACTTCTGATCCGTCTTCATACGAATGGATGGAAGGTGCCTAGGGGTGAATTGCATTAAGCATAGGGCTTCTCCTGAGTCCGAATCCGACAGCTAACTTCGCAGGCATATTAGAGGAGGTACATATCTTTTGAAACATCTGAAACGTATTGGAAAAACAATGAAATTTGCAGTGCTGGCCGCAGCTATCGCAGGATTGGCACAGACAGCAGGGGTAGCGGACGCCGCTTCGCTTCATACCGCCAAGGAAGGTGATACCTTCTTTTTGCTTGCTCAGCGTTACGGGGTATCTGTAGAGGATCTGCAAAAGGAGAACCCGGATGTTACTGCCAGCAATATATATGCAGGAGTACAAATTAAGGTTCCGGACGAGAACAAGGTAAAGGTCGCTTCAGATTCGAAGCCTCGGCTTTTGTCCGAGAAAGCGCCTGCCAGTGACGGTCAACAGGTTGAAGCATGGGGCAAAACATTTAACTACAGCAAAGTAGTTGATGTGAAGGCCACAGCGTATTCCGCAGCAGTCAGTGAAAATGGAAAATGGGGAGCAGTAGACTATTTCGGAAATCCGCTTAAGCTCGGTACGATTGCGGTAGACCCCAACGTAATTCCGTTGGGTACGAAAGTGCTGGTTACAGGCTATTCCCATCCAGGGCTGCCGGATCAATCTTTTGTAGCGGTAGCTCGCGATAAGGGCAGCGCCATTACGGGGAAACGGATTGATATTTTCATTCCGGGAAGTCCATCTTTTGTGAATGACTTTGGTTTCCAAAATGTGAAGCTGTACGTCATTGATAAATAGACTGTATAAGCCAATGAATTATATTTACATAATATATATTATGTAAACAAATATCAAACAACTTAATCGCCGGTCCTGATTCATATGGGCTTTGTCGATTAAAAAAGGGCTGTCTTACGAGCAGAATGCATCTGCTCGTAAGACAGCCCTTTACTGTTATTTCCGCTCCGAGGTGTGAAGTAGCCGTGGAACCGTGACAAATTTGTACCCCTTGGCTTTCAGCGCTTGAATAAGACCCGGCAGGGATTGAACAGTGCCTTTCAGGTTGGAGCTTTGACCACCGCCTGCGTGCATTAAAATGATGGAACCTGGTCCGGTAGCCGGGATCACATTACGCTGAATTTGTGTTTTACTGAGCCCCTTCCAATCGAGGGAGTCTACGTTCCAATTTACAATCATGTAGCCGTGACGACGCGCCCATTGGAGCTGAGGCTCCGTAATTTCACCATAGGGCGGGCGAATCAGCTTGGGTCGAAAGCCGACAGTGGCCTCCAAAATATGTTCTGTTTTCTTAATCTGGTTGCGAAAGCGTTCCGGTGATGCCTTCCTAAAATCCGGATGGGTATAGGAATGGTTGCCTAAGGCATGGCCTTCACGTACGATACGGCGAATCATGCCCGGGTGTTTTTCCGCACGGTGACCGACGATAAAGAAGGTGGCTTTGATACCATTCGCGTGCAAAATGTCCAGAACCTGCGGCGTATACCGGGAATCGGGCACGTCATCAAAAGTTAGGGCAATTTGCTGAGTATGCGGGCCGCACATTTTAAAAATATCCGCATGCTTTTTTCGAAGCATGGCTAATGTGGGAGTGGCTCGTTCTCCGCTCTTGTGTGCTGAAGAAACAACGGCCGCTTCCTTGGGATGAGTCGTTCCGACATCGGGAGGCGCATCCGTGTGAACGGGAAAACTCGAAAATGCTAGTAACAGTGCCATGATTGGCAATATTACCCTGTACGGCATATGTATCCCCCTTTCCGTGCAGTGGTTCCTTCGGTTGCTTTCATTTATTATGTACCTGACATGTTGAAATTATGCCGCTGAACGGGTTAGACTATTGAGAGGTTGAGTGGAAATGCCCTGTGAAACGGATGTAAGTGCAGATCACGAAGCTAAACGCATATATTCTATTAAACCTGACCGAAAACAGCAGCATTTTCGCAGCTTTTAGCCTTTTAATGGATTCGGTATCCAGTGATAGCTGGTGTATAATGGGATTGCAATTCATATTGTAGAGACATGGAATTAAAGGAAGGATGGATCAAAGTGACCGACTTGTTTACTCCTTATCAATTAAAGGGACTCTCTTTAAAAAACCGGATTGTAATGCCCCCAATGTGCCAATATAGCGTGGAGGCCAAAGATGGAAATCCCAATGATTGGCATCATGTCCATTACGTTAGCCGGGCAGTAGGTGGCACCGGGCTGATTATTGTGGAAATGACAGCGGTCCACCCGGATGGACGCATTACAGATCATGATCTGGGCATTTGGAGTGACGAGCATATCCCTGCATACCGCAAAATAGTGGAGGAAGTCCACAAGTACGGTGCCAAAATCGGAATTCAATTAGGTCATGCCGGACGAAAGGCTGAAGATGCCGACTTGCCTGTTGCACCGTCCTCGATAGCTTTTAGCGAACGTTTCAAGGAGCCGCATGCTTTAACGACAGCCGAAGCCAGGGAACTGGTTCAGGCTTATAAGGAAGGCGCGCGCCGCGCGGTGGAAGCCGGGTTTGATACGGTAGAAATTCATGGCGCTCACGGTTATCTGATCCATCAATTTCATTCACCTTTAACGAACACCAGAGAAGATGAGTATGGACAGGATCTATCGCTGTTCGGTGTTGAAGTGATTCAGGCTGTTAAAGAGGTACTTCCGTCTGATATGCCTGTGTTGATGCGGATATCCGCCAAAGAGTATGTTGAAAACGGATATAATGTGGAATACATAGCGGGCATAGGGGAACGATATCGTGATGCAGGTGTGGATATTTTTCACATTTCCTCTGGTGGCGAGGGGCCGATTGGTTCTAACGGCGGTCCATCTGCGCGAGCGGGATATCAGGTGGATTTGGCACATCAAATACGTGAAAAGCTGAATGTACCTGTAATCGCTGTCGGTCTGCTGGACGATTATGAGGATGCCCGGCGGGTGATTCAGCAAAAAGAAGCTGATCTGGTAGCGATAGGACGCGCCATGCTGCGCGATCCGTATTGGGCGTTGCATGCATCGCGGGATCTGAAAGTACAGGCGGATATCCCGGAGCCATACTTGCGTGGTTTTTAGAATGTACTTTAAATGTATTTTATCGGATAATATTTTTGAAACTCTATTTGCAAAGCTTGCGTAAACATGTGTACAGAGCTTAAAATTTAAGCATTCAACTCTAGGAGGAACTTCACATGTCTATTTTCAAACGTTTAAGAGATCTTACGATGTCCAATATCAACTCCATTATTGACAAGGCCGAAGATCCAATTAAAATGACGGATCAATACATTCGTGATATGCAAGAGGACTTGGAAGATGCAGAGAAAGCGGTAGCCGCTCAGATTGCCATTGAGAAGAGATTTAAACAGCAATATGAAGAGCAGGCCGCTTTGGTGAAAAAACGTGAAGAGCAGGCTCATACGGCAGCAAAAGCGCAAAATGTGGATCTGGCTCGCCGCGCGTTGGAAGAAAAGAAATCTGCTGAGCAAAAAATGACCGAGTTCAAGACGGGCTACGAGCAGAATAAAGCGGCAGCCGATAACCTGCGTGGTAAGCTGGATGAAATGCGCAGACAACTGACGGAAATGAAGAACAAGCGTGAAACGCTGGTTGCCCGTTATAATGCAGCCAAAGCGCAAACAGAAATTAACAAAGCGATGAATGGTTTTAGCTCCGATACGGCAACTGCTGGGCTGAAGCGTATGGAAGAAAAAATGCTGCAAGCAGAAGCGCGTGCTGAAGCAAGCAACGAAATGTCCTCTAAGGAAAAATCGCTGGATGAGGAATTCAAGGAGCTTGATAAGAAAAGCGCCGTGGACGATGAGCTTGCCGCTTTGTTGAAGCAATACGACAATAAATAAGGTTATAAGCATGGCCGCCTGCGTGGTTGCTAAGGAAGCGAAGGGGAACCGTTTTCTCCTTCGCTTTTCCCTGCCCGGAGGCGTAAATCAACATATATGAAGGTCAAGAAGATGTGGAGGATGGTATGAAATGCATTTTTTAGAAACGATGAAAGCGATGCTTGTATGGACTGGCGCGGGTGCCGTTTTGTTGTTCGTATTGATGTACATTGATTCTTTATTTACGAAGTATAAGGATTTTGCAGAAGTGAAAGCCGGTAATATGGCCGTAACGGTCCGGTTAATTATGAAGCTGTTTGCACAAGGGTATATTTTGTCAAGCTCGATTGCTACAGCTAACAATTTGCTGGAGGCGCTTGTGTATTCTGTGATCGCTTTTGTAATTCTGTTTGTTTTGGAAGTTATCGTTCGTCTGTTGCTTCGGTACTGGGCACAGCTGGATCTGGATAAAGGCACGCAGGAAGGCAAAATTGGCTTTGGTCTGTTTTCAGGTACGCTGCATCTGGTCGGCGCTTTGATCATTGCGGCATGTTTCTAGGCTAAAGAAAAGCAGGGGGAATCATCATGGGTGTATGGAAACGTATTTCAAATCTGTTTGCCAAGCCGGAGCCACCAAAAGCGGAAAAAAGCATGCTTCATTTAAATCCGGGCGATATCTGTGAAGTGTCTCTTGTCACATATGAAGTGGTAGGCCGAGTTCATAACCGCGCTCGGAATGCCGTTGTTTTGACGCTTCAGGATGGTAATCAAGTCAGCTACCTTCACATTGAGGAACGGGAAACGCTGCAATTTGGACTGTATCAGGCTATCGACGGCAGACTGGACAACCCGGAGGAAGTGCCAACGATTCTGGAGCTGGATGATACAACATATCATTTGGAAGAGCAGTATTTTGGGCAAGTTACGGTTATGGGCCGTGCTCCTTTTCAACAGGGTGGAGAGCAGCACGTTTGGCAGTATCAGTCAGATGATTACCATTTGCTGCGTGTAGAGTGGCAGGACGGTCGCTTTATGCTATATGAAGGAGAAGAAGTAATTACCGGAGACGTCAAGGTTATTCGGGCAAGCTAGGAGAGGGTGACACATGGGCAAACGCACCTGGCAGTATGCATTAAAGGTCATTGTGGCGCTGAGCTTGTTCGTATCCGTGTTAAGCGGCTGCGGTGCGCCAAATGTGAAAGATACGTACCCGCTGGAATCGGTCAGCGGCAGCGGCAACTCGACCTCGTACGTGTATCGCGCCGCAGGCAAAACGGTTCCGGAAGTGGCGGAGGAACTGAAAGAACAGCGTGAACCGGAACAAATGTCGCCGCAGAGCAATGAGCGGATGTTTCTGGTGTACAGCGATGAATGGTACCATTTACAGCAAGATCCAGCCAAGAAGGAAGACACATTAATTGAAATTGACAGCAAGAAGTATGTCGAGCAAAATTACAGTTCCAGCTTTCTAAAAGGATACTTAACGGCTACCGTACTGGATGCTCTGTTTGATTCGTTACGCGGATCTGGCTCTTACCGGGGGTATTCAAGCAGAGATGTATACCGACCTTCTCAGGGCCAGTATCGTGCACCTACGGTGCAGGAGAAGAAAGTGATCCCGCCGATTACGGTGGAGCGGAAGGGTTCCGTTACCCGCAGGGGTAAGGGGTCTGATTCCAGTGTCGGTTCCAGCGGCAGTCTGTTCGACAGAGGCTCCAGCAGCAGTTCACCGAGCAGGGGCTCGATTTCACGTGACCGGGGCAGCAGTGGCGGTTCCAGCATTTTTGATTCGCCGCGGAAATCTTACAGCAAGCCTAAAACACGCAGCGGTTCCGGTAAAATCAGCCGACGAAGTCGACGATGATGGAGTTAAGATGTAATGACGAGCAAAATTTAAAAATAGAATCTGCCAAAACAGCTCAGGAATGAGATTCCGGGCTGTTTTTTTTGCGGATAGAGACTTGCCGCTACAAAATAAGTATCCTCCGGATTTGCCAGATAACGGTTTTAGCGTTATAACAGAAAGAGAGCATTTTCAGAAGAACGGAGTGAAGATATGAATCAGGCACAATTAAATTCGGACAAATTTCAGCGCAAATCGGTTCAAGTGGAAGAAGCACAAAGCAGAATAGCTGCTCATGTTAAACAGGGAGAGCGGGAGAACGTAGGGCTAGAGCAGGCGCATGGACGTTATTTGGCGATGGATTTGACCGCACCACACCCATATCCCAGCTTCCGTCGTTCAGGCATGGATGGATACGCCATCCTTGGTTCGGACACCGAAGTCTGTTCGTCCGGTCAGGAAATCTGGCTACGCGTGATTGACGAAATTCCATGCGGAACCGTATCGGACAAGCGGGTGGAGACGGGATTGGCGGCGCGCATCATGACAGGAGCACAATTGCCTGAAGGGGCAGACACGGTTGTTATGCTGGAAGCGACACAGCTACGTGAGGAAGATGGACAGGTATATGTGGGCCTGAAGAAGCGCATGGAAATCGGCAAAAATGTGACACCAATCGGTCATGAGATTCGGGAAGATCAGCTTTTACTCAGCAAAGGAACCTGTCTGGGGGCAGGGCATATCTCGGTGCTGGCTACCTTTGGCGTACATCGGGTACCCGTCTACAGGAAGCCACGGGTGGCCGTTTTTTCCACAGGTTCGGAATTGCTTGCCGTGGATGAGCCGTTGCAGCCGGGGAAAATTCGGAACAGCAACACATATATGCTGGCTTCACAAATCAGGGAGGCAGGGGGGGAGCCGTTCATCTTGCAAGCCATTCATGATGATTTGGTTCTCGCCCGTGCTTCTGTACGTGAAGCGATAGCTGCCTACGATATCGTCGTCACGAGTGGCGGTGTATCGGTGGGAGATTTTGATATTATGGGCGATCTGGTACGACAGGAAGATGTGGATATGCTGTTTAACAAGGTCACAATGCGTCCGGGCAGTGTGACTACAGCCGCGGTCATTGACGGTAAGCTGTTATTTGCGCTTTCTGGCAATCCCGGTGCGTGCTTTGTAGGCTGTGAGTTGTTTGTGCGACCCACCATCCAAATGATGCTGTCTTCAGAGCAGCCGTATTTGCAAACCTGGACGGCTCGGTTGGGAGCAGATTATACGAAGGTGAATAATTTTACCCGTTTTGTACGCAGCTCCCTGGAAATACGCAATGGACAAGTATACGCGATTCCTGCACGAGTAGATGAATCCAGCGTCATGGTGACGATTAAGGACACCGACTGTCTGATCGTGATTCCTCCGACAACAGAAGGCTTGCGTGCAGGAGAAGAGGTACGTGTGCTGGTGCTTCTAGGCGGTCATGTGACGTGAATAGGATAAATCCGTATGTATGTCAGGTCGTCGGATTCAAAAATACGGGGAAAACGACCTTCCTCGGAGGGTTGATTCGTTATTTGCGGGAGTCCGGGCTACGCGTAGCTGTGATCAAGCATGATGGACATGAGTTTGAGATGGATCATGAGGGAACAGATACGTACAAGCACCGACAAGCGGGAGCCGAAGGCGTAGCCATTGTTTCAGGTGGAAGAACAGCCATTTTAGAGGAGCATAGTCGGCCTGTCACCGAACTAATCCGGCATTTTCAGGCATACGACTGCGTGTTGCTGGAAGGCTTTAAACAGGAGTATTATCCAAAGCTGGTGATGGTGCGGGAACAATCGGATGCCCAGCTTACCACTGAGCTGACAAATGTACAGGGAGTAGCGGTTTGGGTAGATCATACGGGTTGGGCACAGAGCCACTTTTCAGATAAAACGATACAGATATTTCCCGCCGATGCCAACGGCCCGGCAGGCCGCTGGTTACTTGGACAGATTCAGAAGCAGAGAGAAGGAGTCCGGGATGAGTAGGGCTGAGACATCAATCGGCTGAGTCAGTTTGAGTCTCCACCCGTCGTTCAATCGCTTGGGACATGGTCTTGTCGGTCAGATGGGCATAGACTTCCGTCGTTTCCGTGGAAGCATGACCGAGCTGTTCCTTCGTTTTGTAGATATCGTTTTGCAAATAGTAGTCGGTGGCAAAGGAATGACGGAGCATGTGAACAGTCAGGTAAGGTTTGCCGAACCGTTTGGCGTACTTGATAATCATCGCCTGAATCGCTCTTTTTGTCATCCGTTTGCCTTCTGTACTGCCGTTGGGACGTGCGACAAAGAGCGCCTTTTCCTTTTTGGGTGCGCGATAACGGGTATGCCGCAGGGATAAATAGAGTGCCAGATCATCTTTGGACTGCTCGCGGAAATATACTGGCGTTTTAAAGGTTTCGTCGTTGTTGCCTTTACGATACACATATAGTAATTTATTGTTTACATCCAGATCGTCCATATTCAGATTGACGATTTCAGATACGCGCAGGCCCGAGTTTAGAATGAGACTGGCAATGCAGGCGTCCCGTTCCTTGTTCAGTTCATAGGAGTACAGTGCCTGCTTGTTATCGGCCAAATCCTGTCCATAGCCTTCATAAATATAGCCAATAAATTCAAGCAGCTCTTCCTCCTCCAGTATCTTTCCTTTGAGCTTGGCGGCCGTGTCCTTGGGTTTATGTATGCGCTTGATTTCGACTTTGGCCATAATGTTGCGTTTGAGCAAAGGATAAAAGTTTTCATCCTCAGCGATCTGGCTCAAATAATGAAAAAGGGAACGCAGGGACGATAGCTTACGTGAAATCGTAATACGGGAGTTGGAGCCTTCACGCTTAGTCGATAGGAACAAACGGTAGCCCGTAATACTATCCATATGGAGCGTCTCCAATTCTTCCAGCGTAACTTGGGCGTTCGTCTCTCCGGCAGACAAGCCTTCTGAGCGAAGCCATTTAAAAAAAGCTTCATAATCCCGTACATATTCCAGCAATGTGGAGGGGGACAGGTCGGGCAGCTTGTAATCCATAAATTGCTGTACGTACCATGGTAATCCCGGCATTTTTTCGTCCAGTTTGCGCCGGTCGATAATCTTTTGTATATTCATTGGGTTCCACCTCGTCCGGTCATAATATATATGTATTTTAGCATATTTTGAACAGCACCGGATGGAATGTAAGATTGGGATGCAAATCGAAGTGAAGAACGAACTGGTCTGCCAAGAGAGGTGAAAATATGGGGTATGACATTCAGTCGGAATTGAAGCTGTCCATCAAAAGTGTTCCGGAGTCGCAGAGGGACATTATTGTGCAGCTCATGCAATTTTATTTATATGATTTTACAGCCTATCTTCGAATTGATGTTACTGAAAACGGCACATTCCCGGCTTACCCGGACTTGTACCAATACTGGACAAGCGGTGAACAGAAGCTGCCTTTTCTGATCTGGAGGCAGGACGTTCCCGTAGGTTTTGCGCTGGTTGACCGAATGTCCGGCAATCGGAAGGCTGACTACTACATGGCTGAGTTTTTTGTGCTACGTCCTTATCGGCATAATGGGGTCGGGACGTGGGCGGCTCATGAGCTGTTTGGACGTTTTGCTGGGCGTTGGAAGGTGACGCAGATGAGCACGAACAGGCCAGCGCAGTCCTTTTGGCGTAAGGTGATTGGCAGTTATACGGATGGGGAGTACAGGGAGCAGACTCATCCGGTACGAGGGAATATAAGTCAGTTTTTCAATACCTGAAAAATTCAAAATTGTAATTAGCAACGAAAAAGAGTCGGGGAGAGCATTCCTGTCGGCTCTTTTTTGCGTTGTCAATTTAAGTCTTCTATCTATCCATAGATCATTCCAATTAGAACTTGCATTGACACTATAAAAACACGGGTATACAGTTATTTGTACAATTCATATATATCTGATTGGAATTATCAACAATGTAACATCGGCCTCAAATATGCAATGCATTCATAAAATTACCCACGAGAACGGAGAGTGTTTTACAAGTGAAACGAACAAGTCGATATGCGAAAATGTTAGCTCTAACCCTGTCGCTGATGCTGGTATTATCGGCATGCTCAGGCAATGAAGGAGCGAATTCTACGAATACCGGGGCAAATGCAGCGGGAGGCGGGCAAGAAGGTGGGGACCTGACCTATGCGCTGGCGACATCGCCGGATTCACTGGACCCGCATAAGAGTGGATTGGCGGTAGCATCCCGGGTGTATCGGGGGATATTCGACAATTTGGTTGTAAAGCTGCCGGACAATACGATTAAGCCTTGGCTGGCGACCGAATGGAGCGTTTCCGAGGATGGCAAAAGCTATACGTTCAAGCTGCGCAAGGACGTTAAGTTCCATGACGGAACTCCGTTTAATGCGGAAGCAGTCAAATTCAGCTATGACCGGATTATTGATCCGCAAGCTGTAGTTGGTAATGCTGCTAACTTGCTGGCCCCGTATGAATCCTCACAAGTGATAGACGAATACACGATTAAGCTGAATCTGAAACGACCATCGCAGGCATTTTTGAGCAATTTAAGTATTCCAGCAGTAGCCATTGTTTCTCCTGCAGGAGTCAAAAAATATGGAGATCAATTTGGCAAGCATCCGGTGGGCACAGGTCCGTTTAAGTTTGTAAAGTGGGACGAAAATGCAGAAATCAAAATCGAACGTAACCCGGATTACAAATGGGCACCGGAAACCATTGAGAACAAGGGAGCACCGTATTTAGATAGCGTGACCTTTAAAATCGTGCCGGAGGAAGCGACACGGATCGGTAGTGTGCAGAGTGGGCAGGCTTTGGCCGCAGAAACAGTTCCTCCACAAAACATTTTAACGCTGAGGAGTGACCCTAATTTTCAATTGCTGCAGGTCAATACCCTAGGTTTACCGTACACGCTATTCATTAACCAGAAGAAGGCGCCGTGGAATGAATTGAAGGCCAGACAGGCGTTGCAATACGGTATTGATGTAGGGACGATTGTCAAAACGCTTTACCTGGGTACCTATGAGCAGGCTTGGTCGCCACTCACTCCGGGTATTTTTGGATATGATAAATCACTGGAAAACGGCTTGCAGCCGGATGCTAACAAAGCCAATCAGTTGCTGGATGAACTGGGTTGGGTCAGAGGTGCGGATGGTTTCCGAGTGAAGGATGGAAAACGTCTGACGCTGCATTATGTAGACGGCACGCCGAACCGTGAAAAACGCAACGACATTGCAGCCATTATTCAGCAGCAACTGAAGAAAATCGGTGTTGATGTGAAGATTGAAATTACCAAGGATGTTGCAACGGTTGTATATACGAACGGAAACTATGATTTCTACGGGAATAGCCAGGTCAATGTGGACCCGAACGCGTTATATGCTTTTTACCACACAGCGGCTCCGAATCAGCGGCCTACACTGCCTAACTTCTCCAATCCTGAGGTCGATAAGCTGTTGGAGCAGGGCGCTATTGAAAAGGATGATGCCAAGCGGGAGGGAATTTACAAAAAGGTACAACAATTGATCCGTGATCAGGCCGTTATCATTCCGATTTATGTATTCCCTTATACCGTTGGAGCCGCCAAGTCGGTGCAAGGTCTCAAATTCGATTTAGTGGGTTATCCGCTGTTCAACGATGTGCGCATTCAAAAATAGTACGGCTAAATTATTTCTTGCGAACCATCCAGACGGAAAGGAGTGTGCTTCATGATCAGAGCTGTTGCAGAACGACTGGTTACCTCTTTGTTGGTAATTGTGGGTTCTTGTATTCTGGTGTTCAGTATTTTGCATCTGCTTCCAGGGGACCCGGTGGATTCTATTCTGGACCCTTCGACGGCCACGCCAGAAATGATCGCCAATTTGCGTCATAAGTTGGGAGTGGATCAGCCTTTTCATGTTCAGTTTTTGAACTATTTCGGAAATCTGCTACAAGGTGATTTTGGAAAATCACTCCTCAATGCTGATCCGGTGCTACCTAAAATATGGGTTAATCTCCCGCCTACATTGGCGTTGACGCTTGCCGGTTCTGCTATTTCGGTCATCATCGGTGTTCTGCTTGGAGTGCTGTCGGCCATTCATCGGAATAAGCCAATAGATATCATCGCGCGAATTGTCGGATTGTTCGGCATTTCCATGCCCACATTTTGGTCAGGAATTCTGCTATTGCTCATTTTCTCCATTCATTTGGGGTGGCTGCCTGCAATGGGCTCGGACGGCTGGAAAACACTTGTGCTTCCGTCTCTCACTTTGGGCATTGTCGGTGCGGGGTTCATTGTCAGAATGGTACGCAACAGTATGCTGGAGGTCATTAATGAGCAGTTTATCGTTACGCTCCGTTCCAAAGGTTATCGGAGAAGGTCATTATGTATCGCCATGCACTACGTAATGCGTTGATTCCTGCGATAACGATGATCGGGATGCTGATGGGAGAAATGCTGGCCGGAGCAGTTGTGAGTGAGACGGTATTTTCGCGACAAGGTATTGGGCGTTTAATTGCGGATGCGATTATGGCTAAGGATTTACCAGTTGTGCAGGGAGTTGTGTTGTTCTCTGCTATCATGTACGTGATCGTAAATCTATTGGTGGATATATCCTATACATTCATTGATCCAAGGGTTAGACGCTCGGTGTAAGTCGGCAGGAATCAGGGAGGAGGAAGACAGTTGAGAGAAACGATGGCGGCCAAAACAGTCTGGAAGGAAAGAAAGCAGCGGGTTGTTCGGAAAACCGGAAGGTTACGGTTCGGAGGAGTGTCGGATGGATTCGTATATGCGGCAGGGCTAATTATTGTGTTCGTGGTCGCCTGTGCAGCATTTCCGCAATGGATTGCTTCCTATGCGCCAACAGAAATGTTAAGCGACCAGATTTTACAGGGCCCAAGCGCTGCTCACTGGTTCGGAACAGACTATTTTGGACGGGATGTATTCAGTCTGGTCGTTTACGGAAGTAGGGATTCCCTGTTCATCGGCTTGATGTCGGTGCTCGTCGGTGGGCTGGCCGGTGGGATCATCGGAGCGCTGTCGGGCTACATCGGCGGTATCGTGGATACGGTGCTGATGCGATTTATTGATATTTTGATGACTATTCCTGGCATTTTGCTGGCTTTGGCGATTGCGGCGGCTCTTGGGCCGAGCTTGTTTAATATCGTACTGGCGGTAGCCATTTCTGCTGTTCCGGGTTATGCAAGAGTCATGCGGGGACAGATTATGAGTATAAAAGGACGATCTTACGTCACGGCTTCACGCTCCATCGGAGCTACACCTTTCGGCATCTTTTGGCGACATGTGCTTCCTAATTCCTTGTCACCTCTGCTCGTGATGGCGACGCTCGGAATCGGCAGCGCTATTTTGGCCGGATCGGGATTAAGCTTTCTGGGGCTTGGCACGGTAAAGGAAATTCCGGATTGGGGAACGGTATTGTCTCAGGGACGCGGGTATTTGACAGTGGCTTGGTGGATATGCACCTTTCCTGGTCTAGCCATTACGTTGTTTGTGCTGTCGGTCAATATTTTAGGCGACAAGCTGAGAGATGAGCTGGACCCGAAAAAGAACGCAAACTAGCATTCAGGAAGCCTATTCGTTAGTGCTATAGAAGGAGGGAGTTCGTTTGTCATCATTGCTGGAGATAGAACATTTGTCGGTCGACTTTCACACTAAAAAAGGTTTGCTGCAAGCACTCAACAACGTATCGCTGACGATCGGAGCGGGGGAAACGGTCTGCCTCGTTGGTGAATCCGGTAGCGGAAAAACGATTACCTCCAAGGCGATTATGCGGCTGATCGATTATGAGAACGGACGAATTGCCCAAGGGCAAATACGGTTGAAGGGCATAGATTTGACTGTTTTGTCGCAGCAGGAATTACGCACACTTCGCGGCAAAAAAATGGCGATGGTATTTCAGGAGCCGATGGCGGCGTTTGATCCGGTGTACACCATTGGATATCAACTGATGGAAATCATTATGGAGCACGATCGGAAGACACGGAAGCAGGCGTGGGCTCATGCGGTTCATTTGCTGAACAGGGTAGGGATTCCTGAGCCGGAAATCCGTATGAAGCAGTATCCCGGAGAGCTGTCCGGCGGGATGCTGCAACGGGCGATGATTGCGATGGCGCTGTCATGTGGCCCTGAACTGCTGATTGCGGATGAACCGACGACAGCGCTGGATGTAACGATTCAATCGCAAATTTTGCAGTTGCTTCAGGAATTAAAGGTGGAATTCAACATGTCGATTCTGCTAATTACGCATGATTTGGGTATTGCAGCGGAGATTGCGGATCGAATTGTTGTAATGTATGCCGGGCGAGTCGTGGAGCAGGCCGCAACGGAAGAGTTGTTCGAGCTGCCGCTGCATCCGTACACAAGAGGATTGCTTCGTTCGGTGGCAACGCTGGATACAGATCGCAGCAGCAAGCTGTTTTCGATCCCGGGGGCCATCCCCAGCCTGAGCGCTATGCCATCCGGTTGCTTGTTTCACCCGCGTTGCCCACATGCGACGGATCAATGCAAAAGCGAAACGCCTCCGTTGGCTGCCAAGGATGGACGCGAGGTAGCTTGCTGGCATTCGGAGCAGTTGGCTGCGTCCGGTGATTGGCGTATTTCAGAGGTATCTGTGGAAGGGCGAGTCTCGGCAGATGCTGTTGAAGAAGCGGCAGAAGTAAAGGAAGAAGTGACGTATGTATCTGCTGTTGATGGGGTCAAAGTGAGCGGTGATGGCGTACAGGTAAAGGAAACTGCAAAATCCAGTGTAACTGTTGCGGACACAGGGCATGACAAGCATGATTTGTTCCGGGTGGATGGACTTTGCAAGTATTATCCAGTGAAAAGAAGCTTTTCCGGTCGGGCAGGTGCTTCCATCCGGGCGGTGGATGATGTATCATTTTCGATCCGACAGGGTGAAACCTTTGGACTAGTCGGCGAATCCGGCAGTGGTAAGTCTACTTTGGGCCGCCTTCTGATGCAGTTGGAACGCCCAACCTCAGGGCAGGTATGGTTTCAGGATCGGGAGCTGACAAAGTTAGGGAATTCCGAATTACGATCTGCCCGCCGTGATATGCAGATGATTTTTCAAGATCCTTACGGGTCGCTTGATCCGCGTTGGAATGTGGGGGATATTATCGGTGAACCGCTTGCGGTTCATGAAGGGCTGAATGGCAAGGCCAAACGGGAACGAGTCGAGGAACTGCTGAGTGCAGTCGGATTGTCGCCTTCGCTGATCACGCGGTTTCCGCATGAATTTTCGGGAGGCCAGCGCCAGCGGATCGGGATTGCTCGTGCAATTGCGCTGCAACCGCAGTTTATTTTGGCGGATGAGGCAGTTTCGGCTTTGGATGTTTCTGTTCAGGCGCAAATTGTCAATCTGCTTCAGGATTTACAGCGCAAGCTGGATACGACCTATTTGTTTATCGCGCACGGATTGCACATTGTCCGACATATATCGGACCGGATTGGGGTCATGTACTTGGGTAAGCTCGTAGAAATTGCGCCAAGCGAGGAGATTTTCCGGCATCCGGCACATCCCTATACCCGAGGGCTTGTTGCTTCCATACCCAATCCGAATCCGAAAAACCGACGGGAGCTGATTACGGTACAAGGTGAGATTCCTTCGCCTGCGAAGCCACCGTCTGGTTGTCGTTTTCATACTCGTTGTCCGCTGGCGACCTCGCTTTGCCGTGAGGAAGCGCCGGAACTGACAGCGATTGGCACAGGACATTATGCCGCTTGTCACTACCCGTCCTAAACCAAAGACATATCTTCTTTGGCTTGTTATCGGCAGGATAGAAGATTCTACAGTAAATTCATGGTAAGATAAACATATAATTAAATAAATTCAATAGGAAAAGAGGGTATTATGCTAGAGAGATGGGTTCAGGAATTGAAAGACGGTGAGCAAGACCTGATTGCGTGGAGAAGACATCTGCATCAGCATCCCGAGCTTTCTTTTGAAGAAACGAATACGTCTGTATTTATCGCCGATCAATTGCGATCTTTTGGCATTGAGGTGAGAACGAATGTGGGCGGGAACGGCGTGCTCGGGTTTTTGGAGGGCGGCCATCCAGGCAGAACGATCGCATTTCGTGCCGATTTTGATGCGCTTCCTATTCAGGATGAAAAGGATGCGCCCTATAAATCGACGGTTCCCGGTGTTATGCATGCTTGTGGACATGATGGCCATACGGCTGCGCTACTAGGAGTAGCACGTGTATTAAGCCATAACCGGGAGGCTCTGAAGGGCAAGCTCGTGTTTATTTTTCAACATGCGGAAGAAAAACCGCCCGGCGGAGCCAAGTTTATGATTGAGGATGGCTGTTTGGATGGGGTAGAGGCGGTATATGGTATTCACCTCGCATCTGAAATTCCACTTGGTAAAATTGGATTAAAGAGTGGGCCTGCGATGGCGGCTGTCGACGCATTTACGATCCAGATTAACGGCAAAGGCGGGCATGGCGCGCGACCGCATCAGACGGTAGACTCTATTGTCATCGGTAGCCAAATTGTGAACGGATTGCAGCAGGTGGTCAGTCGCAGGGTGGACCCTATTGAATCAGCGGTGCTGACCATTGGTGTTTTTCAGGCGGGAACCGCCTTCAATGTTATTGCGGATAAGGCTAAAATCGAAGGGACCGTGCGTACGTTCAATAAAGAAGTGCGCAAGGAGGTCGAGAATGAAATCCGCAGTATTGTCAAGGGTTTGACTGAGGCTTATCATGCAGGATATGAAATTGACTATCTGAATGGCTATCCTTCTTTAGTAAATGCTGTAGCCGAAACCGAACGTGTACGCGAGCTTGTCGGCAGGCTGTATGGAGCTGACGCTTTTCTGGATCTGAAGCCGGTCATGGGAGCAGAGGATTTTGCTTATTATTTGGAGCAGCGACCGGGAGCCTTCATTCATGTCGGGGCGCGTAATGAGGATAAACGAACACATTATGCTCACTACCATCCTCATTTTGATTTTGATGAACGTGCATTGCTTGTGTCAGGCCACATATTTTTGGCGCTGGCGCTTGAATATTTGCAATAATAAAGGATATATTTAATATTTACCGTTGGCTTTCACAGAAGCCGGAACCGCGCATAGCGCGGTTTTTTGGCGTATATCAAAGTATTTTGACGGGGGTTAAAGAATGAGAAATAAAGTAATTATTTCAATATATGAAAAATTCATAATAGTAATATATAAAAGGTATCAACGCCCAGGAGAAGGATCAACCCCACATTGTAAGCCGCGGAGCAAGTGATGATATTAACATAATCTTGATTTTTTACACAAGGAACCGAGAAAAAGATGACGAATCTATTGAGCAAGATAAAATGTAAGCGCTTTATGAAAAGTGATTCCTGTTGCATTTTCATTGATAACGACTGGAGGTGAGGCCGAGAGAAGCATTGATCAGACTATGTTGGTTGGAGATACAATGATAGGAACGAATCCGGAATCGGCTGATTTCTTTCATCTGGAAATGACTCGCATATTCAAATGAAAATGGAGAAGGAGGTTAAATTCAATGACGAAGGCAAAAAGCAGGTTTAGGATCGCGTGTTTGGCGCTTGTGGTAGCGGGGGCTTCCTGGACAGGGTTGATAACGCCGTCACATGCCGCCGCTCCAAGTGATGAGTACACCTGGAAGAGTGTGGTCACGGGTGGCGGTGGCGGTTTTGTGCCTGGTATCATTTTTAATGAGAAGGAAAAAAATCTGATCTATGCCCGTACGGATATTGGGGGTGCTTACCGCTGGAACCCCACTGACGAGAGCTGGATTCCGTTGACGGATTCTGTGGGCTGGGAAGACTGGAACAAAAATGGCGTGGATGCGTTGGCGACCGATCCTGTTGATCCAAATCGTGTATATATAGTTACAGGTACGTATACCAATTCATGGGACAAGCAAAACGGACAGATTATGCGGTCAACCGACCGGGGCAATACGTGGCAGACAACGAAGCTTCCTTTTAAGGTGGGAGGTAATATGCCAGGACGCTCGATGGGCGAACGTCTGACGATTGATCCTAATAGGAACAATGTTTTGTTCTTCGGGGCACGGAGTGGTAATGGATTATGGAAAAGCTCGGATTACGGGGCAACCTGGAGCAAGGTGAGCAGTTTCCCAAATCCGGGCACGTATGTACAGGACCCTTCCAATGAGTACACCAGTGATATCGTCGGTTTGGCCTGGATTACGTTTGACAAAAAGACGGGCTCTTCCAGTAAGGCTACACAGACGATCTATGTAGGTGTTGCGGATAAAAAGCAAAGTGTCTACCGCAGTACAGATGGCGGGACAACCTGGTCCGCTGTAGCAGGACAACCAACGGGCTATTTGCCGCATCATGGGGTGTTATCGTCGGATGGTAATCTATACATCTCTTATAGCGATGGAGCAGGTCCATATGATGGGACAAAAGGTGAAGTGTGGAAATTGAATACAGCAAGCGGACAATGGATCAACATTAGCCCCGTTGCCAGTAGCAGCACGGACAATTATTTTGGATATGGTGGACTGACAGTAGACGCGCAGAAGCCGGGTACTCTTATGGTAGCTACGCTAAATTCCTGGTGGCCAGATGCAAAGATTTATCGCAGCACCGACAGCGGGGCAACATGGAGCCCCATTTGGGAATTCGATGGTTATCCAACTCGCAAGCTGAAATACAATTTGGATATAACAGCTGCGCCTTGGCTGACTTTCAATGCCAACCCTGCTCCGCCGGAAGTATCGCCCAAGCTGGGCTGGATGATCGGGGATCTGGAGATTGATCCATTTAATTCAGATCATATGTTGTACGGCACAGGAGCCACCATTTACGGCTCCAAAAATGTGACGAATTGGGACAAAGGCGGCAAGCTGGACATTTCGGTAGCAGCTAAGGGGGTAGAGGAAACTGCGATTTTGGATCTTGTAAGCCCTCCAACCGGTGCACCTTTGGTGAGCGCAGTAGGGGATGTCTCCGGTTTCAGACATGACGATCTGTTCAAGGCTCCAGCTAAAATGCTGGATAATCCCACTTTTACAAGCAGTGAAAGTATCGATTATGCCGAGCTGAATCCAGCTTTTATGGCGCGGGTAGGCAAAGCAGATTACCAAAAAGATCCGAATGCCAAATCCATCGGCTTCTCCAATGATGGTGGAGCAAACTGGTATAAAGCGAACAGTGAGCCTTCCGGCACAGCAGGAGGGGGAAGCATAGCTGTTGCGGCCGATGGTAATGGCTTGCTCTGGAGCACCTCGGACAAAGGCATATTTTACTCCAAAACAGGCGGCAACTCATGGACCGCAAGTACAGGGATTCCAGCGAATGCGAAGATTGCCTCAGACCGGGTGAATCCTAACAAATACTATGCGTTCGACGCCGGAAAAATATATACCAGCACCAATGGAGGCGTATCGTTCACAGCCTCGGCGGTATCAGGCTTACCAACCGTAGGTAATGCCGATATTGATGCAGTACGTGGAGCAGAAGGGGATGTGTGGTTCGCTGGGGGCTCTGAGGATGGAGGGCCATACGGCTTGTGGCATTCCAAGGATTCCGGCGTTACGTTCACCAAGCTTGCTAATGTGCAGGAGGCAGACTTTGTAGGCTTTGGTAAAGCAGCACCGAGTCGTACCAATGCAACTGTATTCATCGTTGGTAAAATCGACGGTACACGCGGATTTTACCGTTCGGACGATGCTGGCGCAAACTGGGTACGCATTAATGACGACAAGCATCAATATGCTCGGGTGACCACCATTATCGGTGACCCCCGAGTTTATGGACGTGCTTATCTGGGAACAAATGGCCGCGGTATTCTGGTGGCAGATCGAGTGAACGGTGACCAACCATCTGCGGGTCAGTCAAGCATTACGCCGACGACTGCAACCTATGGACAGGATAACGCAAATACCGATATTTCCGTCAAGCTTACACTTAGCGGAAATACGTTAGACGTCATCCAGCAGGGCAGCGTAGTGCTGAAAAAAGGTGAAGATTATACGCTCGATGGCGAAACGGTTACCTTCTCCAATAAGTATTTGTCTAAACTCCCTAAAGGAGACACAGCGTTAACGTTTCATTTTAATGCAGGTAGCGATGTGCTGTTCACGGTGACAGTAAAGGAAAATACACCAAGCGAGCCGGGAACAGAACAGGGTGTTCTCAAGGTACAGACCTTCAACGGTAATGTATCTGAAACAAGTAACACGATCAGCTCCAAGTTTAAAATTACAAATACGGGAACCTCGTCCGTTTCCCTTGCGTATGTGACGCTGCGTTATTATTACACTATAAATGGGGAGAAGTCCCAAAATTTCTTCGCAGATTGGTCAAGTGTTAGTCCTGAGAATGTGATCGCCAGCTTCAAAACACTGTCCAATGTTAAACCGGGAGCAGATTCTTATGTGGAAATCGGCTTTAAGTCTGGTGCGGGTTCTTTAGAACCCGGTCAAAGTGTGGAGCTGCAAACCCGGATATCCAAAGCGGACTGGAGCAATTACACCCAAACCGATGATTATTCCTTTGATGCCACAGCAACCAGCTTAAAAGATTCCACTAAGGTAATCGCTTACTTGGCTGGAAGCAAGCAATGGGGGATAGAGCCTTAAATCCTGATAAGGTAAGGGCAATCGGAACGAAAAGGGCACCATTACCAAAATGGCTGCTAAACTGCTTTGCAGCATTTAGCATAAGAATAATCCTAAAGCCAGCCACTCCTGATGAGTGAGCTGGCTTTATTTTTGTTGGCATTATTGATCCTCAGTCGATTTCGGGAAATGACCTACGATAAATTGGAAAACAGCAACCCGAAAATATTCAATAACTCATTAATATAATTATTTCAGTATATGAAAAATTCATAATAGATAAACAATTCTTTCTCGCACACGGTCTCCACAAAACACACATACCACTTTAATCAGGAAAAAGGTAAACCAATCCGAACGTACGTTCTTTTTTTAAGGAAAGAAATGCTCTTGTCCTCAGACAAAAGCGGTTATATATAAGTCGAACACGAAAAAATGAACGTTAAAAACGGAGTAGCGGAATAATGCTGTACAAGCGAAGCGGTGGCGATGTGAAGCATTATTCGGCTTGTATAATCCAATCAAATCAAACAAGATACCGGGATGCTGAAATCAACAGCGTCATTGTAATGACATTCACAATGGTAGAAAGAAGTACTGTTTGAGCTGCGAAATCGGGTTCATTTTTATATTCTTCCGCCAAAATACTTGTATTAACACCGGTAGGCATACCAGATGCAATCAGCAGGGCTTGAGCTGGAATCCCTTTAAGTCCAAGCAGGAGTACGAGCAGAAAACCGACCACAGGACCGACCATCAGACGCAGCATCATACTGATATACACGGCTGTACGCCGCAGACGAAAGGGATATTGCACAATTTGCGCTCCCAAGGTAAGCAGAGCAACGGCAACCATCGACTGGCTGATATAATTCAACGGCTCTGCCAGTAAATTGGGCAATGGACTGTGCAACAAATTCAGCAGCAAGCCCAGCACGAGGGCATAAGGAACCGGCATTTTCAAAAAATTTATCAGAATTTTTCGAGTGTCGGCCTTGCCGTTCTGTACAACAAAAGTACCATATGTAAACGTGACAAAGCTTTGAAAGGTCATAATCAGTGCTTGAACGGATGTAGCCAACGGATCACCTTTGAATACTAACTGATTGATCGGCAGGCCGTAATTTCCCGAATTATCAAGCATGACACTGTTTGTAAAAGCTCCCCGCATTCCGGGGCTATACTTCAGAGATCTGGCAACAGTCGTACTGATGACGTACAGAATGGTTATGTACAAGGCGTAAAAAAGAGAAACCTCGCCCATGAGCATTAACGAAATTTCCGAGTTATAAAGACCGGTAAACACAACCGCAGGGGTAATATAGTAAAAATTGATCTTAGCTAAGGTATACAAATCCAGTCGAAAATAATACTGCATGATACAACCAAAACCGATGAGTACAAAAATAGGTAAAACCACGTCTAAAAGAATGGTGCCGAACATATCTGTTTCATCTTCTTTCTTTTGTGCGATTTCTTGAAAATGCATATGCATTGTCCATTATACTGTGGAAATAGGTTAGGCGTATAATGAAATTTTATATAACCGAAAAGAGGCTACTCGCATTACGTGCTGGTCATGTGTACAATTAATAGAGAACACTGAGAAAAGGGAGTGGCATAGATGGATTTAGGATTAACGGGAAAAGCTGCCTTTGTTGCAGGCTCCAGCAAAGGACTTGGCAAGGCAAGCGCACGGGAGCTGGCACGTGAAGGTGCGAATGTCGTGATTTCGGGCCGGAACGAAGCGGAGCTTCAACGTACACAGGCGGAACTCAAGGAAACGGCCAGCGGGCGCGTCGAATATGTGGTTTGCGATGTAACGAAACCTGAACATATTTCCGAAGCTATCCGTCGTACGGCAGATTTGTTTGGCACCGTCGATATTTTAGTTAACAATGCGGGCGGACCTCCTGCGGGAACCTTTGATGATTTTACGGATGAAGTATGGCTGCAAGCCTTTGAGCAAAATTTGCTTAGCCACATCCGTTTAATTCGCGAAGCTTTACCTTATATGAAAAAACAACAAAGCGGCCGAATTTTAAATATTGCATCCTCCTCGGTTAAGCAGCCGATTCCGGGTCTTATTATCTCGAATACCCTACGTACAGGTGTCGCTGGCTTGGCGAAGACACTGTCTCTGGAATTAGCTCCCTACAATATTCTAGTACATACCGTAGCACCAGGGAGAATTGCAACTGATCGTGTGCGAAGCCTGGACGAGCATCGGGCCGAGCAGACTCAACAAACATTGGATCAGGTTCGTAAACAAGCAGAAGAGGGTATTCCGTTGGGACGATATGGGGAGCCGGAAGAGTTCGGGAGAGTGGTTGCTTTTCTGGCATCTAAAGCCTCTTCCTATTTGACAGGCAGCACCATTCTTGTCGATGGAGGGATGATCAGGTCGTTGTAACAAATATTAAAAAAAAGCGTGCCAGCATCAGAATTAATCAGATGTTAGCACGCTTTTTAGGAGGGCTAGTCAAGAAGCTGTGAATCGCTGCTCACTGACCCATCAGTTCTCGCGATGTGGCAGCTCACAACCGTCGTCGGTGCATACGCCACCTGCATCGTCTGCGGAGGAGCTTGCGCTTACCATCGTGAATGGAGAGCGTTCGTCCCATGCTTTTTGCAGGGCATCATGGAATACCTCGTCCGGCTGAGCACCCGAAACAGCAAATTTACGATCAAAAACAAAGAACGGTACACCACGAACACCCAATTGAGCACCCTCGGCTTCATCGGCTCTAACTTCATTCGTATAGCGATCACTGGCCAGCACAGCAGCGGCTTCGCCTTGATCCAGACCAACCTCGGCAGCCAGCGCCGCCAGCACTTCAGGGTCGCCCGTATGTTTTCCTTCTATGAACACAGCCTGGAATAAGCGCTCGCTCAGCTCCAGCATTTTGCCTTGTGTTTGAGCCCAAAGCGTTAAGCGGTGGGCATCCATAGAGTTGGTTGGCACCATCGCATGAATATTGTACTCCAGGCTCGCCGAGCGTGCGTTTTCGTTCATACGGTCATTCATGGCCTGAGCCTCTTGCAGACTGACGCCATATTTGGCCGACAGCTCTTCATTGATCGTTTTACCACTATCTTTTACAGCATCCGGGTTCAGCTCAAAGCTCTTAAACGTCAATTGTACCTCATCGTGGTGCGGGAATTGCTGCAATACTTGTTCCAAACGGCGTTTGCCGATATAACAGAACGGACACATATAATCAGACCAAACTTCGATATTCATAAGGTAAAGCCTCCATGTATACGTATTTTATCGAGTAACCGGGAGTAAGTAAGCTCACGTTTAGAATGTCAAAGGTGAAACTTAATCAGTTACAATAAGAATTATAAGACCAAAACCTGCTGTGTGCAAATATTTATGCTTGTCAAAAAATAAATGCTGTGATATTTTATATGTGTAACCGGTTACACATTGGAGTTGAAACTACACAATGACAACAATTAAACAGGTCGCCAGCTATGCAGGCGTTTCCGTAGCGACCGTATCCAGAGTTATTAATGAAACGGGATATGTGCATGAGGATACACGACGAAAGGTTGAGGCCGCTGTTAAGCAACTGAATTACAAACCCAACGAAGTTGCTCGTTCTTTGTACAAAAAGAAATCCAGATTGATCGGCCTGCTTCTACCGGATATTACGAATCCTTACTTTCCCTTGCTAGCTCGTGGAGTGGAGGATCGAATGCAAGAAAATGATTTTCGAATTATTTTTGGCAATAGTGATGAGGATCGGCAAAAAGAACTGGATTACATGGATACCTTTATTCAAAATAATGTCGTTGGCGTCATTTCATCTACAAATGATCCCAATGCTGATTGCTACGCCAAGTTGAAAATCCCTGTCGTTTTTCTTGATCGAACTTCCAATGACAGTCCTTCCGTATATGCGGATGGTGCTCATGGCGGTCGACTTGCAGCGCAGGAAATCGTGGCCCGTGGCAGCAAACAAATTACGGTCATGCAGGGGCCGGCGCATATTCGCCCGGCACAGGATCGTTTTCGCGGGGCGGTTGAAGAACTTCAGCAATCGAATATTGCTTATCATGTCGTCAAGACGACGTCCTTTTCGTTCAAGGAAGCCGAGCTGTGGGCCAAAGAGCTGTTCAGCAAGCATCCGGATACGGACGGAGTCATTGCGAGTAACGATATTGTGGCTACGGCGGTGATGCATGAGGCACATAGATTAGGAAAAAAAATCCCGGATGATGTTCAGATTATCGGGTTTGATGATATACCGTTAAGCAGCTTGTTATTCCCGCCATTGTCAACCATTCGGCAGCCTGCTTATGAAATGGGATGGGAAGCAGCAGGCTTGCTGATTCAACTGATTGAACAGTCACAAGCAACGAAGTCTAGCGTACCCAATTTTCATTCGAGCATACTTACTCATTCAAGCATACAATTGCCCGTCAAATTCATTGAACGGGAAACGACCAGAAAGGTGGATTATCATGGCTAAAATCACGATTATCGGAAGCAGCTCTATGGATCTTGTAGTGACCTCATCCAAGCGCCCCGGTGCAGGAGAAACGGTACTGGGTGAAAGCTTTACAACCGTGCCCGGAGGGAAAGGAGCCAATCAGGCAGTAGCCGCAGCCCGTCTTGGAGCGGACGTTACGATGATTGGACGCGTAGGGGATGATCATTTTGGTCAACAGATTTTACGGAATTTTGAAGAAAATCATGTTCAAGCTGGCTATGTGAAACCGGTTACACATATGGAAAGCGGTACAGCACATATTGTGCTGGCTGAAGGTGATAACAGTATTGTTGTTGTAAAAGCAGCGAATAATGAAATAACTCCAGCCTATGTGGAGGAAGCGATCGATGTGATCCGAAATTCGGATATGGTGCTCATTCAGCAGGAAATACCGGAGGAAACGGTCGTATACGTGAGCAAAATTTGCGCCAAGTATCAGGTGCCGCTGTTGCTGAATCCCGCTCCGGCTCGTGAGGTGGAAGCAAGTGTGATTGAGAACGCGACATACATTACGCCAAATGAGCATGAAGCCGCTATTATGTTCAAGGGTCAAAGCCTTCAAGAGGCTCTACGTCAATATCCGAACAGGTTGTTTGTTACAGAAGGCAGCAATGGTGTTCGGTTTTTCGACGGAGAACAGGAGATCGTTGTCCCTACTTATAAAGTAGAAGCCGTGGATACGACAGGTGCAGGGGATACATTTAACGCTGCTTTTGCGGTGGCGCTGGCTGAGGGAAAATCGCTGGTAGACAGTGTGAAATTCGCCAATCGTGCTGCATCGCTGTCCGTTACCAAATTTGGGGCACAGGGTGGTATGCCAACGCGGCGTGAAGTGGAGGAGCAATTATAATATGAAAAAACATGGAATCCTGAACAGTCATATATCCAAGGTACTGTCGGATCTCGGTCACACGGACTATATTGTCGTGGCCGATGCCGGCTTACCCATTCCTGAAGGCGTTACCAAAATTGATTTGGCTCTCAAATTGGGCGTACCGTCCTTTCAGGATGTCGTTGATGTAATCGCAGCAGACATGGTGGTCGAAAAGGTAACATTGGCTGAAGAAATTAAACAGGGGAATAAGGAAGCTTTACGGTATATTAGCCGCACATTTGCAGGGGAACAGTCAGAAAATTCGCAGATCACGGCGCAAACCGCCGCCATTGAGTTTTGTTCGCATGAGCAATTCAAGGAGTTGACCCGTCATGCCAAGGTGGTCATTCGCACAGGAGAAAATAAGCCGTTTGCCAATTGTATTTTGCAGGCCGGGGTTTATTTTGGATAAAGCCTATTTTGGATAAGTTCATTTTGGATATAAAGGAGGGGACAGCATGCAGGTTCAAATGAAGGGAATTCACAAAGCCTTTGGTACCAATCAGGTGCTGAGTGGTGTGGATTTTGATCTTCGTGAAGGAGAGGTTCATGCACTCATGGGTGAAAATGGTGCAGGTAAATCAACGCTTATGAATATTTTAATCGGGCTGCATCGTCGTGATGAAGGGACGATTATCATTGACGGTCAGGAAACCTATTTTGCTAATCCTAAAGAGGCGGAACAAAAGGGGATTGCTTTTATCCACCAGGAGCTGAATGTGTGGCCGGAAATGACCGTGCTGGAAAATCTATTTATCGGGAAGGAAATGACATCCAAGTGGGGATTGCTCGATAGCGCCAAAATGAAAGCGTTAGCAAATGAGCAATTCGCTAAGCTTGCGGTGAATCTGCCTTTGAATGGTGAAGCAGGCGAGTGTTCCGTGGGTCAACAGCAGATGATCGAAATAGCCAAAGCATTGATGACAGATGCCAAAGTGATCGTAATGGATGAACCGACAGCCGCGTTAACCGAACGGGAAATTCAAAAGCTGTTTGAGGTTATTACTTCCTTGAAAAAAGAAGGCGTTTCCATTGTTTATATTTCACATCGAATGGAGGAAATATTCGCAATCTGCGACCGGATTACCGTCATGCGTGACGGAAAAACAGTGGATACCCAAGCGATTCCCGATACCGATTTTGATGAGGTTGTACGGAAAATGGTCGGTAGAGAGCTGACTGAGCGCTACCCAGCTAGAACGCCTGCTTTGGGAGAAGTGGTGCTGGAGGTCAAAAATGCCTCGCACAAAGGTTTATTTAAAAATGTGAATTTTACCGTGCGATCCGGGGAAATTGTAGGCTTTTCAGGCTTGATGGGTTCGGGGCGAACAGAAATCATGCGGGCGCTTTTTGGACTGGATGCTTTGGATAGTGGTGAAATCCATGTGCGTGGAAAAAAGGTAACTATCCGCAAGCCGGATGACGCGGTTAAGCTGGGAATTGGGTTTATTACAGAGGACCGCAAGGATGAGGGCTTGGTGTTGGATTTTTCGATCCGGGAAAACATGGTTCTGCCCAATCTGTTCAGCTTTACGTCGAAAGGATTTATTTCAGGCAAAAAAGAGCTGGATTTTGTTAATACATTAATTAAGCGCTTACAAATAAAAACCCAATCAGGCGAAACGACGGTACGCAGTTTGTCAGGTGGCAATCAGCAAAAGGTGGTTATTGCCAAATGGGTGGGCATTGGCCCAAGCGTACTTATTCTTGACGAACCAACGAGAGGCGTGGATGTAGGTGCCAAACGGGAAATCTACCAGTTGATGAACGAGCTGACCGAGCGCGGAGTAGCGATCATCATGGTATCCTCAGAACTTCCCGAGGTGCTCGGCATGAGTGATCGTATTATCGTGGTGCATGAGGGGAAAATCACCGGGGAACTGAGCAGGGAAGAAGCCACACAAGAACACATTATGACGTTAGCTACAGGGGGACAGTAATATGACAACTATGAATGAAACTAAAGGTGGCAAAGGCTTTCAAATGTCGCAAATTACACAAAAGCTTGGTCCGCTGCTGGGACTCATTATTTTGGTCATCATCGTATCGGTCTTGAATCCCAGCTTTTTGGAACCGCTTAATATTCTGAATCTGTTGCGCCAAGTATCTATTAATGCGCTGATTGCGTTTGGTATGACCTTCGTGATTCTCACAGGTGGGATTGATTTGTCTGTCGGCTCGATCCTAGCTCTATCCAGTGCATTTGTCGCGAATATGATGCTGGCCGGTTTCGATCCGATTTTGGCGATTATCATTGGCTGTGCGCTGGGTGGCGTCATGGGGATGATTAATGGCTTGATGATTACCAAAGGTAAAATGGCTCCGTTTATCGCTACACTAGCAACCATGACTATTTTTAGAGGATTGACGCTGGTCTATACCAACGGTAATCCCATTACAGGACTCGGAGACAGTCTGGTATTTCAGTTGTTCGGCCGCGGCTACCAGTTTGGCATTCCGGTTCCGGCGATTACAATGCTCATTACCTTTGCCGTACTGTGGATCATTTTGCATAAAACGCCGTTTGGACGCAAAACGTATGCCATCGGTGGTAACGAGAAGGCTTCGATTGTATCCGGTATTAAAGTACCGCGCGTGAAAATTTGGATTTACTCTCTGGCTGGAATGCTCTCTGCTTTGGCGGGTGCTATTTTGACTTCACGTTTGAACTCGGCGCAGCCGACAGCAGGTACTTCTTATGAACTGGATGCCATTGCGGCTGTCGTACTGGGCGGAACAAGCCTGTCAGGCGGACGGGGGCGAATCGTAGGTACGTTGATCGGTGTACTCATTATCGGGACGCTGAACAATGGCTTGAATTTACTGGGTGTGAACTCTTTTTATCAAATGGTGGTCAAAGGGATTGTAATCGCCATTGCTGTATTGATTGACCGTAAGAAATCTGCATAAACCACCTAATCTGTATATAAGGAGACCACATATATGAAAAAGCTTACATTAATTATGACAGCCTTGCTCCTCCTGCTCATGACAGGCTGTTCTCTGGAACCGCCGGAATGGGCGAAACCTAAAGCAGCCGCGAACTTGAAGGACATTAAAATAGGCTTGTCCATCTCTACACTGAATAATCCATTTTTCGTCTCTCTCAAAGATGGAGTTGTTGCAGAGGCCAAAAAACAAGGATTACAAGTCATTGTCGTTGATGCTCAAAATGATTCGGCGAAGCAAAGCAATGATGTGGACGATCTGATCCAGCAAGGCGTAAATGCGTTGTTAATTAACCCGACAGATTCGTCGGCTATCTCTACGGTGGTTCAATCCGCGAACGCTTTGAACATCCCGGTCATTACGCTGGATCGTTCGGCTGACAAAGGAGAAGTAAAAGCGCTTGTTGCTTCGGATAATGTAGAGGGTGGACGCATGGCTGCCAGATACGTGATTGATCAGGTCGGAAAAGGTGCAAAGGTCATTGAGCTGGAAGGCGTACCAGGTGCATCGGCTACCCGCGAACGGGGCAAAGGCTTCCACGAAGTAGCGGATAAGGAACTGAACGTTATTGCCAAACAGTCGGCCGATTTTGACCGGACCAAAGGTTTGAATGTCATGGAAAACCTGCTGCAAGGCAACCCGGATGTTCAAGCGGTATTTGCCCATAATGATGAAATGGCGCTTGGGGCAATTGAAGCCATTCAAAGCTCGGGTAAAAATATTCCGGTGATCGGCTTTGACGGCAACGAGGATGCACTTAAATCTATTAAGGAGGGCAAACTCACGGCGACCGTGGCTCAGCAGCCCGAACTGATTGGACAATTGGCGGTTCGGGCGGCACAGGATGTACTCCAGGGTAAAACTGTGAAAAAATCAATTCCTGCCAAGCTGGAGTTAGTGGATCAGAAGAAATAAAACGGGTGTATAACCCAACTTTATAAATCAATACACCATGAGGCTACCTTATAGCAGGTGGCTTTTTGGTTTTTCTATTGTGATGATACATAAATATTAATGGAAGTTTTTTATTTTTATATTGTAAGAAGAGACGGTAAAAGATAGAATAACAATTGTATGATAATGAGAATCACTATCATTTTTCGATATATATAACTAAGGAGGACTTGTAATATGCAACAAAGTAACAGATTAAAATGGGGAATCACGCTTTGTCTTGTGGTTCTGCTGACGGTTGTACTGGGTGCTTGTAGAAACGCAGATACCCGCAATCAGACCAACGGAAAGACCAGCATTAACAACTCTTCCGGGCAATCCCAAACGGTTGCCATGCGTGAATATACAGATGCCACTGGCAACAAGATCAATATCCCTGTAAATCCGCAACGAGTTATTACGACGCAATATTTGGATGCGATACTGGCCTTAGGAGTTAAACCGGTAGGTGCCGCTTCCCATTTGCTGGAGGGTGACTATTTAAAAGGTAAGATTGACGGAGTTGCGGATATTGGGAACCCGACGAATGTAGAAAAGGTGCTGGAGCTACAACCAGACCTGATTATCACATCAGAACATACCACGCCAGAAGTGAAGGAGCAGCTGGAGAAAATTGCTCCAACTGTAGTCGTTTCTTTTGAAGAAGGGGATGTATTCAAACAACTGCGGGACGTCGCAGCCGTACTGGGTAAGGAGAAGGAAGCTGAGCAGTGGATCGCTAACTTGGACAAAAAAACTGCCGAAGGCCGGAAGAAGCTGGCTGGAAAATTTAAGAAAGATGAAACGGTTACGATTTATATGACCTACGGCAAGGATGTGCTGAGAGTGTACGGGGCGCGGAATGTAGGACATGTCATTTATCGCTCGCTGGAATTGAATCCTCCTGAGTACATACGCCAAAAGCTGGCGAAGGACCCGAACTTTAATTTTGTTTACGATAGCATCTCGATGGAAAAGCTGCCTGAACTGTCAGGGGACCGAATTATTATGCTGGTTTATGATGAAGAGAGCAAGGATGGAATCCTCAAGGAAATCGAGCAAAGCGCACTGTGGAGAAATCTCCCTGCGGTCAAAAATCACAAAGTATATTTCATCAAAGCTGACCCGTGGTTTACGTATTCACCGCTTGCTATCGACCAATCGCTGGATGAAGCCGTTACCATGCTTTCCACCGATCCTCAATAATCACTCCAAATAAGAAGGGAGAAGCCATATACATGCTGAAACGTTTTTTTGAATATTACCGTCCTTACCGGACTTTGTTTATTATTGATTTCTCTTGCGCCTTGCTGGCTGCACTGCTGGAGCTGGCTTTTCCACTTGCCGTCAACCGGGTGGTCGATGATTTGCTGCCTAGCGGGAACTGGAGGTGGATTTTATATGCCTGCCTAGGACTGCTTGGTATTTATGTAGTTAGTGCCGGTTTAAATTATGTGGTTACCTATTGGGGCCATAAGCTGGGGATTAATATCGAATCGGACATGCGTAAAAAGCTGTTTGATCGAGTGCAGAAGCAATCCTTCCGTTTTTTTGATAATAACAAAACAGGGCATCTCGTTTCCCGTATGACCAACGATCTGATGGATATCGGGGAAATTGCTCACCACGGACCCGAAGATTTGTTTATCGCGCTGATGACATTGGGAGGGGCCTTCGGCATCATGCTAGGCATTAACTGGAAGCTGGCTGTGCTGACGTTCATTATTGTGCCGCTCATGATTTACTTGTCCTTATATTTCAGTCGTAAAATGTCTGCGGCTTTCCATCGTATGTTTTCAGATATCGCAGATTACAACGCTCGTATTGAAAATAACGTCAGCGGTATCCGCGTCGTTCAAGCATTTTCGAATGAAGAACATGAAATGGAGCGTTTTGCTGAAAATAACGGACGCTTCCGTAAAACGAAGCTGGTCGCTTATCGCATTATGGCCTGGAATTCTTCAATTAGCTTTATCCTGATGAAGCTGGTTTCGCTGTTTGTACTCGTGTGCGGTACATGGTTTGTTATCGAAGGGCAGATGACGTACGGAGAATTTATCGCGTTTGTGATGCTGTCCAATGTATTTCTTGGGCCGATCAAACAAATTAACTCCGTTATTGAAACGTATCCCAAAGGTATTGCCGGCTTCCGTCGATATCTGGATTTGTTGGAAAGTGAATCGGATGTGGAAGATTTGCCTGGGGCCAAGACGGTTACCCATCTTAATGGAGAGATCCAATTTGCAGGTGTAACATTTGGCTATGAAAACAAAGACAAGGTATTGCGTAAAGTGGATCTATCCATCCATGCGGGAGAAACTGTTGCACTGGTCGGCCCTTCAGGAGCAGGTAAAACGACGCTTTGCAGTTTATTGCCACGCTTCTATGATGTGGAGGAAGGCAGCATTACCATTGATGGTATGGATATCCGTGAAATGAAGCTGGAATCGTTACGCTCCATGATTGGGATCGTACAGCAGGATGTGTTCCTGTTCGATGGAACGGTTCGTGAAAATATTGCATATGGCAAGCTAGGTGCTTCGGAAGAAGAAATTTGGGATGCTGCCCGTCGGGCTCAGATTGAAGACCTTGTTCGTTCCTATCCGGAAGGTCTGGATACGATGATTGGTGAACGGGGTGTGAAGCTGTCCGGGGGTCAAAAGCAACGTTTGTCTATTGCTCGGATGTTCCTCAAAAATCCGCCTATTCTCATCTTAGATGAAGCGACATCCGCACTGGATACGGAGACGGAAGCCGCGATTCAGCAGGCGTTGACGGAGTTGTCGCAAGGACGCACAACGCTCGTTATTGCGCATCGTCTTGCAACGATCAAAAACGCCGACCGCATTATCGTAGTTGCCGATCAGGGAATCGCCGAGCAAGGTAGACATGAAGAATTGCTGGCGGTAAAAGGTCCATATAGCCGTCTGCATCAAGCCCAGTACGGTACCTAAATAGAATAGTATGAAAGGTAAGTAGAGAGAGGGATGAATGTTTTGAAAAAGAAAATGTGGATTGCAATGATGCTCCTGTCATTCATTCTGGTTCTGACCGCTTGTGGGGGAAAGACGGAGCAGGCTGACGGAAAGCAGAATAAAACTTCTACCGAGCAGAAGCCGGCGGCAACGAAAACAGTCAAAACGATTCACGGTGATATTACGATCCCAACTCATCCTCAACGGATCGTCGTAGATATGTATCAGAATAATTTATTAGCTCTCGGTATTAAACCTGTGGGAAGTGTGAAGTATTATTTGGACAATCCGTTTTCCAGGGATCTTGTACAAGGCATTACAAGCATTGGAGATCGCGATAGCGTGTCCTTTGAAAAGGTACTTACTCTGGAGCCGGATTTGATTCTGATTGGTTCCAAAGATGCTTCTCAATATGAGAATTACAGTAAAATTGCCCCGACCGTCGCTATTCCTTATGGCACGTATAAGGATGTGCATGAGGAATTAACTGCTTTTGGAGAGCTTCTTGGTAAAGAGCAAGAGGCTAAAGCGTGGCTAGCCCAATACGATCAGCGGATGCAGGCAGCACGCGACAAGTTAAAGGGAATCATTCAACCTGAGGATACCTTCACTGTCATGGAGGCTTCAACGAAGGAATATTATGTATATGGCGATAACTTTGGCAGAGGAGGACAGGCGGTATACAGAGGACTGGGTTTGACGCCTCCACCTTTTGTCCAAAAAGAACTATTAGGTGATACTCAATGGAAATCGGTATCGAAAGAAGTTATTAATCAGTATGCTGGCTCTTATATTTTTCTGACGGTTAACAAGGAAACCGCCGGTTATACAGGGGACAGTATATGGAAGTCACTGGATGCCGTCCGAAATGGCAGGGTCTTTGAGTTACAGGAGGATCGCTATTGGTACTTTGACCCGATTGCCATTGTAGGACAAGCAGAAGAAATCGCAGACATGCTCGTCGAGCGGAATAAAGAGAAGGCTTCACAGAAGTAGTTACTCAGGTGTTCCTGGCAGCCCTTTGGTATTTATTTATGCCAAAGGGCTTTATTTTTTCACAAAATTGCAGGGCTTCACGGGTTCGTCGAAATTTACTATTGAAGCCATTGTCGCATTAATTTACAATAGTAAAGATTGCATGATAATAATTCTCATTATCAAACGCCTTCATGAGCACAGGTTTGTGTGATAGCCTACATACTATTCAACAGTAAGGGTGAAAAATAGTCATGAAATTATCAGAATCACCGGAGAGTCCCGCCCAGAGTAACCATAGCCAGCCGCCGACTCCATTCCACTCACGGCCATGGGCGGCTTCGCTCATCTTAACAGCCGGGCTAGCCCTTTTGGCGTTCGGTATCGCTTTATCCCTATCTTTTGGTGCAGCTCCTATTAGGCTGTTTGAGGTATGGAACGCAGTCTTTCATTTTAATCCTGAAATACAAAATCATCAAATTATTTGGGAAATCCGGCTACCACGGATTTTGGGTGGTGTGTTGATCGGAGTCTGCTTCGCTGTGGCGGGGGCGATTATGCAGGGGATGACCCGCAATCCGCTTGCTGACTCGGGCTTGCTTGGATTGAATTCGGGAGCCAGTTTGGCGATGGCGATTTGTTTTGCTCTTTTTCCCGGGTCATCCTTTTTACAACTGATGCTGTACTCCTTTGTTGGCGCGGCCTTAGCTGTTGTGATGGTATATGGTACAAGCTCCATATCCAAGGGTGGACTTACGCCAGTACGCCTTGTATTGGCGGGTGCAGCTGTAACGGCATTGCTGTCTGCCTTGGGTGACGCGATCAGCTTGTATTTTAATGTCGGACAGGATCTGGCCTTCTGGTATGCAGGGGGACTTAGCGGAACCAAGTGGGTGCAACTGGGGATTGTCTTGCCTTGGGTTGTGGCTGCTTTCATCGGTGCGCTTATGCTGTCCCGGTCTATTACGTTGCTCAGTCTCGGGGATGAAATTGCGCTCAGTCTCGGTCAGCGAACAGGGCTGGTGAAGGTAGCCGGGATGATTCTCGTTCTGGTCCTGGCGGGAGCGGCGGTATCGCTAGTAGGGTCTATCGGTTTTGTAGGATTGATCATTCCTCATATGACCCGCAAGCTGGTCGGTGTCGATTATCGCTGGATCATTCCTTGCTCGGCCATTATGGGGGCTTTACTCATCGTGTTTGCCGATCTGGCGGCTCGTATGATTAATGCACCGGAGGAAACACCAGTAGGCGTGCTTATTGCCCTGATTGGGGTGCCATTCTTCCTTTATCTGGCTCGTAAAGAAAGGAGAGCACTGTAAGATGAATAACATCACGACTGGAGCTATTGCCAAAGCAGGTCACCGAAAAAAAATCCATGATTGGATCGTTGTTATCGTTCTGCTCATTCTACTCGTTGTTGCATTCACCATTAGTGCGAATACAGGAACCATTCGACTTTCGCCAATGGAGCTTTTTAGAACCTTATTTGGGCAAGGGACTCCACAGCAGGAATTAATCTTATTTGAATTCCGATTGCCACGAATGGTTATTTCCGTTTTGATCGGTGCAGGTCTGGCTGTTTCTGGCTGTATCATGCAGGGAGTTTCACGTAATGGTTTGGCGGACCCTGGTATTTTGGGGATTAATGCTGGAGCCGGGCTGATGGTTATGCTGTTTGTATTGCTTTTCCCAACGATGCAAACAACGAATTCATTGTTTTTACTACCTGCCCTTGCGCTGATTGGATCGGGAGCGGCTGCTATTTTGATCTACGCGCTTTCTTACAAAAAGGGTGAAGGGATATCTCCGACAAGGTTACTGTTAAGCGGAATTGGTGTAGCGGCGGGGATCAGTGCTGCGATGATCTTCATGACCCTCAAGCTTACGCCTGAAAGTTATACGTTTGTTGCCAGTTGGCTGGCAGGAAGTATATGGGGGTCCAACTGGAAATTTGTAATGGCACTGTTACCTTGGCTTCTTGTGCTGCTGCCTTTCGCATACTACAAGGCCAATGTAATGAATGTGCTTAATCTGGGGGATCAGACGGCATCCGGGTTAGGTACATCAATTGAAAAAGAACGTATCCTTTTACTCGCTGCTGCGGTTGGATTGGCCAGTTCCAGCGTATCGGTTAGCGGTGGAATCGGCTTCGTCGGTTTAGTCGCTCCGCATTTGGCGAGAAAGCTGGTGGGACCAAAGCATAAGATGCTGTTAGTAGCCTGTGCTTTGGTCGGGGCACTGTTAGTGCTTGTGGCCGATACGATCACACGATCCTTACCTTTACAGAAGGAAATCCCGACAGGTTTAATTGTGGCCATCATTGGGGCGCCATACTTCCTGTATCTGCTGAGTCGCTCCAAGGGATAATCTTGCGAAGAAATCATAACTTACTCATTAAAAGCTATACACGACAAAATAACCTTCAACACCACTAAGGAAGTGGGGCTGAAGGTTATTTTGCATTTAAAATTTAGCAATCGCATTCTTTCATATCAACGGGAAGTATTCAAGGCGTGAGAAGTTTGATGAAGCTCTCTGATCATTTTGTGCAAAGTGTAATTTTCCTGACGCGTCACGCCGTGTTGATTTTCCTGAACCAGCAACTGATGGATGTTCCGTTTTAGAATTTCACTTCGACGTTCCAACATTTCGGTACTCATAAATAAAAGAACACTCCCTTTGTCATGAATAACTTGCATTTTTGAAATGAACATAGTCTGAAAATAAGTTTGCCTTTCGACTTCTTTAAGTATAACGTGCTGGATGATGAAGGGAAAACGGAGCCAGACAGCAAAATTCTTTTTCACATTAGCCTTGTTGCTCCGAGAAGTGCTCATCCCGTGTAATCTTAGATATGCTTGCCGATACTGACGATCACGCCAGATTAGGCGGAAATCAATGGGAGTGAACCTGTGTATTATTTGAAATCATGAGCTAATCAAACGAAATCCGAACTTTTCAATGCAGTCTTCGTTGATATGGATCTCGTTAATTGTTAATATTTTAAGTGTAATAGTGTCAATATTTTATAAGCTGGATAAACTTTATTTCCTCAATGAAAGGGACGTTGCTATCATGAAAAATAAAATACTAGTTTTTGATATTGGAGGCTCTTTTATAAAATTTAGTTTATTTTCCCAGAATGGTTTTTTCAAAAAGGGTAAAGTTGTAACACCGATGGACTCACTCGATGACCTTATTGTAACTTTAGAACAAATCCATAGTCAGTTTGTGGATGAAATCGAAGGTGTAGCTATAAGTTTGCCAGGCATTGTGAATTCCACTAGCGGCCATATGGTGCATGGAGGCTCCTTAAAGTATATAAATGATTTGAATATGGTTGAAGTTCTCGAAAAAAGATTTCGTTTACCTGTAACGATTGAAAATGATGGAAAGTGCGCTGCTCTTGGAGAAGCCTGGAGAGGTGCATTACAAGGGGTTAACGATGGGGTTGTCCTAGTGGTTGGCACAGGCATGGGAGGTGGAATCATATCTCAAGGGAAATTATTGAAAGGCCATCATCTATCCGCAGGAGAATTCTACTTCATTAGAACGAATAATGAAGATGCAGATAATCTTGATTATTTTCTTGGCTTTCAAGGAAGTAGTCTGACCTTAACTAAAAACGTTGCGAAAAATAAAAATCTTCCCGTTGGTTCAGTTACAGGCGAAAAAGTATTTGAATTCATTGAAAAAGATGATCCTGTTGTGCAATCTGTTTTCCGAGGATATTGCAGAAATATAGATATACAAATCATTAATCTGCAATCAGTGCTTGATCCTGAAAAGTTTGTTATTGGTGGAGGTATATCTGAAAATCCTCTACTCGTGAGTACCATTAGACAAGAATTAGAGAAACTTTATTCAGAGTCTACGTTTAATTTTATTTACGCGCAGATTGAACAAAGTAAATTAGGTAATGAAGCCACTTTGCTAGGTGCTATTTATAATTACAAACAATTACATAATATTGCATTGTAAAAAACTCAAAGAGTGCGGGTTATCTATTGGAGGATAGCCCGCTTTTTTAGTTGAAAATCGTTCAAAAAACAGCGTATAATATAAATTATACGCTGTTTAGGTTTAAATCGACTTTCATCAGCCCTCACGCACAAGATGTCGATCGAATTGTCGATAAAAAGTAGGCGAAAATGGACGTTTTACAGTATATTGGGAAGATGAATCGGAGCAGAGGTAATCGGGATGAACAAGGAGGGTCGGCAAATGGAGCTGGATAAGATAGATGATATTGATGAAGTGTATGCTGAGGAGTTGGAAGCTTTTTTGATTTGGATGAAAGATGCAGGTTATACGATACATACGCAAAAAAACTATATGGGGGATGTGAAGCAGTTCTTACGTACGCTGCGTGAAAAGCCACTTGATCAGGTGAAGAAAATTCATGTTATGTCGTATCTGTCTAAAGCGCGGGAAAGTGGGGCCGGAGATAGTACGCGGAACCGGAAGCATGCGGCGGTAAGTAGCTTTTACAAAGCATTGCAGGAATTTGAATTGTGCAGCACGAATCCGGCATCTGGAATTAAAAAAGCAAAGACCGAAAAGAATCGTATGCCCGTCTATTTAGATGAAAAGGAAATACAGCCGTTTTTGCTCGCAGTGGAGGGGAAATATGCAAATCGCAACATGGCCATTTTTCTGCTCATGGTATATATGGGATTACGGGTGGGAGAGGTTCATTCTTTGAATGTCTCGGATTACAGCCGGGAACGACGCACCTTGGATGTGTTTGGTAAAGGACGCAAGTGGCGTACTCTTCCAGTGCCGGAGGCTGTGTGTGGTATTTTAGACCGTGCAGTAGCGGAAAGATTAACGCCGTGGAGAGGGAAGGAGGATGCGATGTTCGTGTCGCAAAAAGGCCGCCGTTTGGCAGTGCGCTCTATCCAGCAGATCGCTACAGAAACGTTCGAGCGATTCCAGCAAGATAAAGGTGCGCAGGCTCGGGTGGCCTACTCTAGCCATAAGCTGCGGCATACGTTTGCAACGATGCTTTTGCGTAAGGGGGCCGATCTGCGTACGGTGCAGGAGCTGCTGGGGCACTCATCCATCCAGACAACCACCGTATATACACATGTTACGGATCGGGAGAAGGAAAAGGCGATGGATAAGCTGGATATTCAGATACCAATAACGTGATTGCAAGTATATACCATGAGTGCATGGAGTAGATAAAAAAGCTGGTTTTCATAATTATTATTATGTAAACCAACTAGAAAGAATTACACCCTAACTTAAAAATAGCACCAATGACTTTGGATTATTGATATATATCGTGGACGGTTTGTCATTTATCATAACGCTTAGCTTTGTTTTTGATTAATTTGCTCCAAATGATGCTGCATATGTTGAATATAATCATCAACTAACCATGCTAATGTTTCTGTAGCCTCCCCGTCTGTATGGAACCTTTTTTCAAAGGCGGGAGCTGTACAGGAGTTTAATATATTTATAATTTGCTTATTTAATAGTTTCCATAGGTGAATGATATCCACGTGAGAGAACTCTTTTTGATATTGATTAGCAGCAACCCAATCATTTTGTGCATACGATTCAATTTTAACAGGGGATGTTGGATGCTTAATCATGATAAATCTTCGATGATTATTAGAAGCAGAGTCGCACAAATGCCCAAGTATTTCTTTTTTAGACCATTTCTCTGGGAAAGGTTTGGCATTAAATTCAAGTTCAGAGATCGAAAGGAATTCTTTTTCATGATTCTCGATGAGTCTGGTGAGTTCTTCAACAGCATTTTGCAATAGATGTTCCTCCTTATTTGAGCGCTTGTCATATGATAAACCTTAGAATAATTCAGAATAAGCTGGAAAGCAATGGTGAATTAAAAGCCAGTATGATATTACCTTGACAAAGATAATATTTTGCTACAAAATTATTAAAACTACTTTATAAATATGGTTTATCAAGTGGCTTCATGATTTTATAAAAAGAAGGTGCAATGTATGGAAAAAGCTAATACAAATTTAATTAAAGAAATAAATCTGAACCTGGTTCGCAAAGTATTGAAGCAGATCAGCAAGGCAACAAAACCCCAACTAGCCGCATTGACAGATTTAAGTGTGGTAACTATCAATACTCTTATGCAGGAATTACTTAATAATGGAGAGATTTTTGAAGATGAAATCGTCCCTTCAAACGGAGGTAGACATGCGTTAACCTATCGTTTTAATTATGAGTATAGTCTGGCACTGATTATACATATTAATGAAAAACAAGGGACGGATGTAGTGTGTACCTCGGTAGTTGATTTAAATGAGGACGTTCTCATGAAAGAAGAACATCCCTTTCAAATTTTTAATGCTACACAATTTTATTCCACGATTCAAGACATCATTTCTCTCTATCCTTCCATTAAAGTTATTGGTATAGGAATCCCGGGACAATCTGTAAATGGAGAAATTACAGTCAGCAGCTATGAAAGGTTAAATGGAATTCGGTTGGCAGAGGATGTGCAAAGCAAATTTGGTTTGCCGGTTATTGTGGAGAATGACGTAAATGCCGCTGTATGTGGATACGTCTATAGAGAACAAATAGATGAAGATCAATGTGTGCTGGCTATTTATTTTCCTGAGAATTCTCCCCCAGGGATGGGAATTTATTTACGGGATGGGGTTTTAAAAGGCAAACATGGACTGGCTGGTGAAATCAAATTCCTTCCGTCTATAGTTTGGGATGAAAGCAAGGGAACAGAAGTTTTTTTTAATAGTATATGTGAAATTATTCAAATATTACAATCCGTATTTGATCCTGATCAAATTGTAGTCTATAGAGAGAATATAGAAGAAGAGTCTTTCTTTCATTTTTTAGAATCCTACAAATCTAAGCATAAAATGCCTTTGTATCCTGAAATTATTCTCTCAGATTTATTTTATGAAGATTTTAAAACAGGGTTGAGAGGGTTAACTCTAAAAGAATTGGAACGTCCGATTATTGTCTTTAAATAATGCATATATGCGTAGTGAAAAGAGGAGGAGAGAAATGATGGCAACATGGTTTTTGATTATTATTTATCTTTCGTTTATTAGCTTGGGTATCCCAGATTCACTGCTGGGGTCAGCTTGGCCCGTCATGTGGCCCGAACTTGGGGCTTCTTTTGGGTCAGCTGGAATTGTATCCATGGTCGTCGCAGGGGGAACCATTGTATCAAGTTTAGTTAGCGGAAGTATCATTGAAAGAATGGGTACAGGTAAGGTCACTTTAGTGAGCTGCTTTTTGACTGCAGGAGCGTTACTCGGATTTTCATTTGCACCTTCTTTATTTTGGCTAGTATTATTAGCAATTCCTCTTGGTCTTGGCGGGGGAGCTGTTGATGCAGCGCTCAATCAATATGTGGCTACTCATTATAAGGCATATCATATGAGTTGGCTGCATTGCTTTTGGGGTGTTGGAGCAACGATGGGACCGATTATTATGTCTTTCTACATTTCGAACTACAACTCATGGAGAAGTGGGTACACAGCCGTATCCATGATCCAGTTGGGTCTTGTTATTATTTTGCTCATTACACTACCATTATGGAAACGTGTTACCGCGATACAAAATCCCGTTATTCCCGAAGTCCAATCTGACTACTCACAGATGGATCATAATATTGTACAAGTTGAGAGCATCCCCAAACAAAGGCTAATCCAAATGAAGGGAGTTAAGAACACGCTCATTACTTTTTTATTTTATTGTGGTGTGGAAGCCATGGTAGGCTTATGGGGAGCAAGCTATTTGGTAGGGGCTAGAAACATTGCAGCCGAAACTGCTGCTGGTTGGATATCCTTATACTACGGTGGAATTACGGTAGGCAGGCTTATTACGGGGTTTGTTACTTTAAAAATAAACAATCGAATGTTAATTCTGGCTGGCCAACTTACTGCAATTACAGGAGGACTCATTTTGTTGCTTCCTTTGCCGATCGCTTTTTTATTACCCGGGTTTATTCTTATTGGGTTAGGACTTGCGCCGATTTACCCTGGACTTCTTCATGAAACGCCAACTCGGTTTGGTAAAGAAAATTCTTCCAAACTCATGGGATATCAAATGGCAGTTGCTTATACAGGAACAACATTGCTTCCTCCCATTTTTGGGGTTATAGCTTCTCAGGCAAGTATTCATTTTTTTCCGGTTGCAGTCCTTGTTTTCCTTCTTTTTATGCTGTTCAGTTCAGAACAAGTGAATCGTATATTGAAAAAGAGAATTTTGAATAATTAATCTAAATTATCACTTGACCTGAAACGCGTTTCATCAGCTAAAGTAAACGTATAACCTAAAAGAGAAAGCGAGGCACACTATGATCTCATTGATTTTACTTTGCTCAGTTATATGGGTTGGTACTTATTGGTGCTTAGTATTATCCGGGCAGCCTATGGAAGTAAAACCTTACCGTTCCTTTGATGATTTTTTTGAATGACTTTATATACCAACTTAATAAAGTAATTTTTTTATCTACTTTATTAATATGTTTAATTAATCGATTTAATAAGTGAACAGGCTATACACGGCGCACAATAATTGATTAAAGATCTTGCACAAAAGTTGGATTTACAAATACAAGGAGGTGTGACGATGTGGGGAATTGAAGGTATCTTGTGTGTTATAATTTTATTCATTATGTACTTTGTGATCAGTAGTTTGGCTCATTCTTCTCTTGTTCAAAAGCTTGCAGCACGTATGCTTGAAAATTTTAAGAGAGACTTTGATATTGATTCATGGAAAGATAATGAAAAGTCGTAAATTAAACTCGATAAATAAAGATCTTTATATATTAAGGGAGGATTTATGTATGTTTAAACTGGTGGTAAGTGATCTGGATGGTACTTTTCTGAACAATAGTGGTACTTTCGATGCCGAATTATTTAATCAGGTGTATAGAGAAATGCAAGAAAATAATATTTCCTTTGTAGCTTGTACAGGTAAACAATGTGAACGAGTAGAAGAATTGTTTGGCGAGCACGGAAAAGGGATCTGGATCTTAGGAGACAGTGCTACTCGTATTAAAAAGGATGGAGTCGTCGTCAAAGAGTTTACGATTGAACACGATTTAGCATTACAAGCGATAAGAGAAATTGAATGCTTCTCCAATGACTTCATTATCATAGCATGTACAACGGAAGCAGCATTTGTTCATTCTCAAATTCAAGAGGAATATTATCAAATTGTAAAAGGCTCCTATAAGGAAGTTATTAAGATTGACTCATTTGATCAAATCAACAGCAGCTTTCTTAAAATAACCGTTTACGATCCATCTGGCAGAAGTTCCTTATTAAGAAAGCATGTTGAAAAGACCTTGTTGGATCAAATTTATATTGTTGATTCTGAAGCAAATTGGCTGGATATTACAGCCCTTCATACCCATAAAGGGGAGACGGTAAGAAAACTCCAAGAGATATTGGGTGTTACTGAGGATGAAACCATGTCTTTTGGAGATGGAGAAAATGACGTGGAGTTGATGAGTATAGCAAAATACAGTTCCGCTGTAAAAAATGCTTGTGAGAACACTAAAAATGCAGCCAGCTTTATTACTAAATCCAACGAAGAAAACGGTGTATTATTAACGATAAAGAAAATGATAGATTTACAAAACAATTAAAATTAATTATCGTTATAAAAAGAAGTACTCCAAACTGCCCCATGAAAGGATTACACGTAGCATGAAAAATAAGATATTGGTTTTTGATATTGGCGGCTCTTTTATAAAATTCAGTTTGTATTTTCAAGGTGAATTTATGAGCAAGGGTAAAGTTGCAACACCATTAGACTCACTTGAGAACCTGCTTGTAGCTTTGAAGCAAATTCATCATCAGTTTATGGATGAATGTGTAGGTATAGCCGTCAGCATGCCAGGTATTGTGGATTCAGCAAGTGGCCATATGGTACATGGTGGTTCATTAAGATATATAAATGATATAAATATGATCGAAGTTTTTAAGAAAGCGTTTTATTTACCCGTAGCGATTGAAAATGATGGAAAATGTGCTGCTCTTGGAGAAGCATGGCGCGGTTCATTACAGGGAATCGCTGATGGTGTTGTTCTGGTAGTTGGAACAGGGATGGGTGGTGGAATCATCTCTCAAGGTAAATTGCTGAAAGGCCATCATTTATCGGCTGGGGAATTCTCCTTCGTCAGAACTAACAATGAGTATGCAGACAATGTTGATTATTTGCTTGGTATGCAAGGGAGTAGTTCTGTTTTATCTAAAACAGTTGCGAAAGCCAAAGGACTTCCTGCAGATTCTATGACAGGTGAAAAGGTATTCAAGCTCATTGAAGAAGGCGATCACACGGTTCAAACGATTTTTCAAGAATACTGTAGGAACATTGCAATACAAATTATTAATTTACAGACGATTCTTGACCCTGAAAAGTTTGTAATTGGGGGAGGCATATCCGCAAATCCTTTACTCGTTGTTACCATTAAAGAAGAGCTAGAGAAGCTTTATCTGGATTCGATCTTAAATTTTGTGCGTGCAGATATTGAGCAAAGTAAATTAGGCAATGAAGCGAATTTGCTAGGCGCTATATATAACTACAAACAATCACATCATCTTGAAGTATGACAAAAGATTATATTACGACGAGTGTCAGAAGAGTAATATAAACGAATAAAATATAAACAAAAGGGCGTGTCATTAACTTTAGACACGCCTTTTTTTGGTATCGAAGCTTGTTTTGATATATTGGTTAACATAATAAATATTATGTTAACTTTTATGAGCCCTACGAACGAAAGCTGCAAATGTGTTTACATTTCTTTTTCCGGAGGAGATTCAATGATCAACCCTTGAACATGCTTGCGTTCCAGAAGCTTCCGTTTTTTGCGGTTTTCCTTGGTTTCGAAAATAATGTCCAGATCGTAGTCGTCAGGATACAATTCAGTAGAAGCGATGTGAAGGACGAGCCTTTTTTTATTTATGGTCAACTTTTGTCCTTGGATCAAAACCCCTACATTACCCCGTTCATCCTCGGTTTTATAGACAATTCCGTTCCGATTCAAGTAGCCTACATAAACACTATCGCCAAGGGAAAATGGTTTGGCTGAAGGGTTTAAAGTCCCTTTTTTAGGGGAAGGTTTATTTGCAACCACAGGCTTATCATCATCAAGAGCAGGAGGCATAATAAACGATTCCTGTGTATTCCGAGACGTTCTGCCTGCAGAAATGGTCTGAGAACGCTCGATAATACGATCCCACATCCCCAGCTTCAAGGCAATTGCGTATGCGTAGCTTTCCCCGGCTTCGCCGATGCAAAGACGGTACAAGGGTTGCAGCGTTTCGGTATCAAACTCCATACGAGCATTTTGGAATCCCGGTGTGTTTTCAGCAAAATGCTTGATTTCACTAAAGTGTGTTGTAGCCACTACCGTTGCCTGGCGGCGGTGGAATTCTTCCAACAGTGCAATGGAGAGTCCTACGCCTTCTCCCGGATCGGTACCAGATGCCATTTCATCGATCAGGATCAGTGTGGAGCTGCCCGCCGTTTCCAAAATGCCGATCATATTGCGAACATGTGCAGAAAAGGTGCTCAAAGCATGTTCAATGCTTTGTCCATCCCCGATGTCTACCACAATTTCCTCGAATACAGCCATTCGGCTGCCATGCAAAACAGGTACCAGTAGCCCAGATTGCACCATTAGTGTTAATAGACCGACGCTTTTGAGGGCCATCGTTTTTCCGCCTGTGTTCGGTCCGGTGATGATGAGTGAGGAATATCCTTCACCAATTGAGAAATCAAGCGGCACCATGGTATTGGACATCAACGGGTGACGTGCACCTCGGATGTCTATAATCCCGTCAAGGTTAAGTTCAACAGGGACAGCATCCAGAGTCATGGCGTATTTGGCTTTCGCCAATAAAAAATCCAGTACACCTACCGTCTCTGTATTGATGCTTAGTTCCCGGTTGTATGACTCAGCCATTGCCGTCAGGTCTCCCAGCACTTTCATTTCTTCTTTTGATTCTTCTGCCATGTTCGCGCTCTGATCGAATTGCAGATTCGTGATCTCGGCAGGTTCAACGTAAACCGTTTGACCACTTCCCGATTCATCCAGTACATTGCCTTTCACTTGTTTACGGAATTCTTTTTTAATTGGGAGCACGTAACGGCCATTGCGCTGACTAATCATATTCTCCTGCATGATGGATCGGTGACGGGTGGTGAGAGAGTCAAGCTTTCTCTTGATACGTTCTTCAGTAACCACAATTTTTTTGCGAATTTTAGCTAGTTCTTTACTGGCGATATCCGTCACACGTCCTGAATGAATACATCTTTCGATTTCGGATAGAAGTAGCTCCATGCCATACATGGAAGATGCGTAGGCGCTGACGGTTGGAGCAGCATCCGCCTTGGAATGCATATATTTTATCAGTTGAATGCAGCTTCTAATGAATTGAGCCATATGAGAAAAATCGCGCTCGCTGAACATATACCCGGTTCCGAGCAGATGAAGAATGTGCTCCATTCCTTCCAACGAAGGAACAGGGACGCTTGCTCCGTGGCGAATGATCTGTAACGCTTCGTTCGTTTCGTCAAGACGAATCTTAATAGTACGGATATCAGTAATTGGTCGCATAGAAGCAGCGTGACGCTTACCCAGGTAAGAAAAAGCACATTCGGAAACTCTTGTTTTAATTTGATCATATTCCAAACGCAGCATTGTAGTTTCGTTCATAAATAAATCTCTCCTCTAGTTGTGTAGTGTAAGGATTTTGGAACCTTGCTGTTAAAATAAAAAAGGGCGGAGAATGAACAAAACGTTCATTCTCCGCCCTTAAGGAAAGAGGGTATTTATCTTCAAATAAGCCTGTTATTCAGCTTTTGTAGTTCCGAGTTTCCCATTCATTCACGCAACAGCTCTTTGCTAAGCTATTTGGATCGAATGGAAGACGTTTAAAGGGAAGTTACAAAATCTGAAAATAAAAAAACCGCGCTGAACACAGCACGGAATGGGGCCTGGATGAAGATAATCCCGAAGGCGATTTATGATATCCGCATGTTCTTAACTAATATCAGGGTAACAACATAGCAACAAACAAACCTGTCCCCGAAGGGCACAAGCGCCTGATGATACTCCCTGAATATGCAATTGCTTAGTTAAGAACGTTCACCGACATCAAAATCTCTCCCTTAATTGAAGATATACCCATACTATACGATTAGACAGGCATTGAAGTCAAGGCCGATTTCTTTAATTCGTTACAATAATGAGCATAAGGATAACATAATATATATTATGTTATCCTTAGATGAATTAGGCGTTTATCATTACAGCAAAGCAGCATGGTTAACCAAATAACATTTACGTATATTTCTGTTTTCAATATTATACGAGGTAAAATATAGTTAGTAAACGAGTAAAAAGGAGTCATTAAAATAAATTGAAATAGCTATTAAAATCAAATTGTTAGCGCTATCAAATTTTGTTTCCGGAAGAAAAAAAGGATATATAGGAGGAGACATCATGAATCAAGCCAAGGAATCATTAACTGATAAATTGCAAAAAATTGTCGGGCCATTTGCAAAAAAAGTTAATGGAAATATTTATGTTTCTGCAATTAGAGACGCAATGTTAGCATATATGCCATTTACATTTATTGCTTCAATATTTTTAATTATCGCTTATTTTCCAGTTACACAAGTAACCGATTTTATAACAAGAATGTTGGGTACTTCGGATGCAAGTGTATGGCAAGAAAAGTTATTGTATGTAAATAATGCGACATTAGCAGTAGGAGGATTAATTGTTGTAATTTCAATGTCGAAATCCATTGCAGATAAATTAAAAACAAACGTACTGCAATGTATAATTACGGCTGTTGTATCCTTTTTATTAGTTACACCACTTAATATTATAGATGGAGTCATGTATTTGGACATTTCTAGAATAAGCGCCAAATCCATGTTTTTGTCCATTCTGATTGGGATATTTAGCACTCTTATTTATAAAAAAGTCGCAGATAAGGGTTTGAAAATTAAAATGCCACCCTCTGTACCGCCAGCAGTAGCAGGACCATTTGAATCAGCCATTCCTTCTTTTATTGTTGTTACATTCTTTTTGTGTGTTAGGTTAATGATTGAGTTGTTATTCAATACTAATGCACTTGATCTAGTAAACAATATACTGGGGAAACCTCTAACTTATTTAGGAGGTTCTTTAATTGGGCTAGTTATTGTTAAAATTTTTGAGCAGTTTTTATGGTTTTTCGGATTGCATGGAACATCTATCATCCAAGCTGTTATGGATCCTATTCATCAGGTACTTGAAGATCAAAATAAGGTGGCTTCGATCGCTGGAGAGTTACCAATGAATATTATAAGTATGAGCTTTAGAAATCACTTTGCTGGAATTGGTGTCATAGGTGCAGTGGTTGCAATTTTGATAGTGGCAAAAAGCAAACAGTATAAACAAGTGGGGAAAATTGCAGGTGCTCCATATTTGTTCAATGTTGGTGAGCCAGTTCTGTTCGGGGTTCCGTTAGTGCTCAATTTTAGTTATATTTTTCCTTTCATTTTTTCAAATGCAATCTCTACGGTAGTCGCATATTTTGCTTTTTCAGCCGGATTAGTTCCTTTACCTACCGGTTTGGCGCAAATTCCATGGACAACTCCTATAATCATTAGCGGTTACTTAGTTACTGGTAGTATTAAAGGAGCCCTACTTCAATTAGTTTTATTGGTTATTACCACATTAGTTTGGCTGCCTTTTGTGAAAATGGCAGATAAAAAAGTGTATGAAGAAGAACAGGTAAGTTTAACAAAATGATAGCAGCAATGGCCATTTAGGCAATCCAAATTGTTTTAAGAAAGGTGAATAGTGATGAAACTATTAAGTGCATTTTTAGCTCTTTTCTTGTTTGTCTCTTTTACGAATGTAAAAGCACCGGCTGAAGCAAAATCCTTTACTTTGAGTCAAGTGAATTCCTCAGGAACCGCACCTCATTATTATAAGTATGATGCAAGTAAAAATGGATTTAAAAGTTCCCGGTCGGATATTCTTTCTCCCAGCTACTATGTTTATGCCGGAAATCTCACCTTAGATGAAGCGAAACAATTAATGAGCAATTTGGGCATCGTGGATAATGTAAATGAATGGGGATCCACCATTCGTTTCATTAATCCGCTTAATCCGTCAGGGTATGGTGAAAAAGATGCTGAAGTGTTTATAGATTTGTTATCAAATGAAATTGTGCGAAATGTAAAGGTAATCGGAATTGATGAAGGTGCAACTTTTGTGAATAATCATTTGTCAGACAAAGGTTATGCTCTAGCTGGTATTATGTTATATGGGGGTTCAATTGACAAAAATCGAAGCTTGGGTGTAGCCATTCCCGCCTATCTGAGCAACCCATCTGAAAAAGTGCTTTCGTATTATGTTAAGGGAAACGCAGCTACCGAAAAATCATCACCAGATAAAACGATAAAATCCTATGTGAATGAAAAGGATGAATACAAACAAGTTATAGCCAGTACACAACGTGAAAGTTTGTCAGAAGCTTTTCAAAACGCATGGAAAAAGGTTTTTTTAAAAAATTACCGCATGCACAATGAAGTAACAGAATTTTATAATTCAAACCCTAAGGATTATACGAATGAATATCCTTTGACAGGTATTCCATTGTTTGAAGATTTGCACCTTACGTATAATCAAATGATTGATCAACCGGTTAATGGCACAGGGATGTATATGTGGTATGAATATGTTCCTTCAGATATTAAAACATTTACGGAAAAAACGGTTCCTCTGATCGTTACTTTGCATGGAACAGGCAATGATCCCCGAATACAAGGCGATACTAGCGGGTGGACAGAGTTAGCTTCCAAAGAAAAGTTTATCGTTGTTTCCCCTGAGTGGGAGGATAAGAGCAAGAATTTTAATCATAATGACGGTCTCGGAGATGCGGGCGTAGCAAGCTTAGTCAAAGAGCTTCAAAAGAAATACCCGCAAATTGATCCATCAAGAACTTATATTACAGGTTTGTCAGCGGGTGGCTCTAAAACTTCCCTTTATGGAGTGAAGTATTCTAATATTTTTGCAGCCGCTGCCGCTGTCTCTGCTCCTGGTGTGGATAAGAAGGAAATTACTGAAATCTCAAAAAACTATAAAGGTGGAGCAGTTCCTTTTATGTATGTGTGCGGAGATCATGATTACCTGCAAATGATTCCAGTGGATGGCTCCAGTAAGTATGGTAAACCTGGTAAATTCGAAGAAGATCCGAATGTTAGTATGTTTGAAGTCATTCAGGCCTATCAACGCATCAATAAATTAGAAGTATCTGGAACGTATGACATGAGTGTAAATGAATACTATGGAGTTCAATTGGATGATCAGAAATGGTCAAAGCTGGGCGATAAGGATATGTATATTGGTACATTATCCAATGATCAAGGTGTAGTGGTTATGAAGTTAGCTGCGATTAAAGATTTGGCTCATTGGAACTATAAACCGGAAGCAGAGCTAATGTGGAATTTCTTGAAAAATTATCAAAGAGATATTGCCTCCGGGGAATTAGTTGTAAGCAAGCATTGATCGAGCAAGCAACCAATTTTTAGTAAGGCCCGCCTTTTTTGAGGATTGCGTATATGTGATGAAGCAAGCGATCACTGCAACTTACAAGGCGTGCCTTTTTTTCAATTGTATTATTCCAGTTTTTTTGTGGTGTGTAGTTTGCGAAATTCATTTGGAGTCAATTGGTATGTTTCTCTAAATTTCTGATAGAAAAAAGTGATATTGTTATAACCCACTTGCTGGCTTATGTGCTCAATCGAATAGTTTGAGTTTTTGAGCAATGCGCAAGCATGGTTTAAGCGTATCTCTTGAATAATTGCAACAAAGGATTTTCCGGTGCTGCTTTTAATATATCTGCTTAAATAACTTGTATTGAAGGAAAATTTAGCAGCTATATCGCTTAAACTACACTCTCCATAATGCTCCTCGATGAACTGTAAAACATCGCCTATATAATGATGATTGGCTTTACTTAATTCCATTGACTTTTCTTTGTTATAAGACTTTAACAACTCCGAAAATATAATAATCATGTAAGCATTAATTACATCAGCAGAGTAAAAGGACTTATCAAAGTAGCATGCGATTAAGCCGTTGACTGCATCAAAGAGCTGTTCACTCTCTTGAGTATTAAAAATAATATATTGATCATGATTTTGAGCTTCAGAAATTGAATTTACAATAAATCGGGAAATAATGCTGTTAGAGGCTAATCTGCTTAGCATGTTAGATGTAAAATATTCTTTTTTCATAAGTATATTGACGAGAATATCATTCTCTGTAGTATTTAAAATTTGGTGAATTACATCCGTATCCAGTATGCATAAATCTCCTTTATTGAGGGTAACTGTCAGTCCATTTATATTGATTTGGACATTTCCTGTATAAACATAATTTAATTCGATAAAATCATGTGAATGCAGAGGAGTGTAGGAGAAGCGATTGTGTTTAAAAATTAAGAGAGGAGAGTTTTTAATATGTTTTGAAATTTGAGGATTTTTTTCCATTAATTTGTCAAGATGCTTCTCAAAAGTATATCTATAAACATTTTCTCCGTTAAATGTTCTGTAAATATCAAACTGGTTGGAGTTGTCTTCCATTCTATCAATCATTGATTCTTTGAAATATAGCTCTCGTTGCGTGAACATTTTCAAAAAATGGTACACCTCTTTTTTGTTCATAAAGCATTCCTCCAATGTAAAAAAAGGTTATTCATTCAGTCAAAACAAGTCATTAAAAAAAACAATTTATTTGATAAAATTATAGTTGTTAGCGCTAACATAATAATATTCTTTGCTGATTTAGTCAATGAAATATGCAAGTAAAAAAATGACAGTAATTTACATTGCTGAACAAATGGAAAGAGAGATGTTATACGTTGAATACTAACAGCAGCATTAAGATCAATGGTTTAGATACTGCGTTTTCAGTAGATTTGGAAAAAGACATTTTAGTGGATTGGAGCAGCTCTGACTTTAGTCAGAAAAGTTATAATCTGAAAATGATCTGTGGAGATGAAGTCGTCTTTAAGCAAGAAAATAGGTGTAGTTCCAGAAAAAGAACATTTGTTTCTATTCCATCAGTGTTCAGATCAAGTGTTAGGAAGAAATACGTGCTGCAGCTTGATATAACTTGTGAACATGAAGAACAGTATGATTTGGAAAGTGCTTTCTATTCTGAAAATCTGAATTTGAAGCATGCAGAATGGATAACAAGATTAGACAATCCGATTGAGAAAGAGTATGAGTACTTTCAAGAAAAGGCGAATATTGTTTTAGAAAAAGAATTTGTTGTAACAAGTGATTTTAAAAAGTCTTTTATCGACATTTGTGGACTTGGATATTATTCGTTGTTTATCAATGAGGCAAGGGTGCATGATACTTATTTGACTAGTGATGTCACTAATTACGACAAGATAGTATATTATGACACGATTGATATCAGTAATTATGTTCACACAGGTAAGAATAAGGTGAGAGTTGAGTTGGGAAATGGTTGGTATAATCCTGCTCCTATTCTAATCCTTAGCAGATATAATATACGCAAACAGCTGGCCATAGGAAAACCATGTTTATTGGCTCAAATTAGCTTAACTATGTCTGATGGAAGCACGGAAATGATCAATACTGATAATACGTGGGCATCTAGCTTCGGTCAATATTTGTCGAACAATGTATATATTGGAGAACATTTCACGGATGCTGTATCTAATGAATCAGCAATCACAACTAAGGTGTACGGTCCCAGCGGAAAGCTAACTCCGAGTTCGATTCCTAAAGTGAAAAGAAAACAAGAAATTCATCCTAAAATGATTGAATCAGCTAAATCTCATATCATTATGGATTTGGAAGAAATCATTTCGGGACAAGTTGCTTTTGATATTCAAAAAGAATTTATAGGAGAAATTACTCTTTATTATGCGGAGGATATGGGGAGTAATCATGAATTGAACTTTTCAACAAGTATCAGTGGTCTTTATGGGTTATCAGATAAAAAGAATAATATTCGTTCAGAGGACCCTGTCATTCAAAAGGATAAAATAACAAAAACCAAACCGGAGCAGTTGCATTTTGAAAATACCTACACGTACCATTCTTTTCGTTATATTAAAGTGGAATTTAAACCTGCAAATCAAGTAAATTCAAATCATGATCATAGTGGTATTTTGGAAAAAATCGTTTCGTATCGTGTTCACACGGATTTGCAAAAAATATCAGCTTTTTCATCTTCCAACACTGAACTGAATGCTTTGTGGGATGCAAGTACAGATACCCGGTTGAACAACATTCATTCTTATTTCGAGGATTGCGCAAGAGAGCGATTTGGATATGGTGGAGATATTGTAGCACTTTTGGATACGCAAATGCTTACTCTTGATACAGAAAGCTTGCTCAAAAAAGTATTTTTAGATTTTGCTGCTGATCAGACGATGCAAGGAGGAATTACACAAACAGCCCCTTATGTCGGCATCATGACTCATGGACCTTCAAATGGTTCTGGCTCGATCGGCTGGCAATTGGTTTTTCCTTCCTTAGCAGATGCGATCTGCAATAAGTATAAGGACACAGGTTTTATAGATAAAAATCGAGTCTATTTGGAAAAACATCTGGATTATCTATTGGGCTTTGATTATGACTATATCAAGCACTGCTGTCTTGGTGATTGGGGATCAGTAGACACAACGATTCAGAATGGAAAGATTTATACGCCGGACCAGACCTTTTGTTCTGCATGCATGTATTTGCTTATTCTAAAACGATATAAAAAGTTGTTTGCATCACTTGGTGAATCCGGTTCAAGGTACGATCTGCTCTTGCATAGAATAGAATCTGTCAAAACACGAATTATGGATGAATTTTATAATGAAAAAGGTTACTTTGCCACTGGCTCGCAATCCAGTTTTACGTTTGGTATTCAAGCAGGATTGCTTGATCGTGAAATTCAATCTCTTGTTGAAGGGAACTTGCTGAAAAAACTTGAACAAGATGCATGGATCTTTAAATTTGGGATTTTTGGCATGTCGTGGGCATTTGAAACATTGTCTCAATTAGGTGAAGAGCATCGTGTTTATCAGTGGTTGACTCGAAGCGAAATGCCGAGTTATCGAGCAATGCTTTCGAGAGGCAATAAAGTTCTTAGTGAATATTTCCCGACACAAGCTTCTAATCCAATGCATTCAAGTGCATCTTATAACCATGCCATGTTTTCATCATATAGTAGTTGGATTATACGTAATCTTATTGGAATTAATACTTCTGAACACAATGATCAAGTCATTATTCAGCCTTACTTTCCTAATGAATTGGATTCTGTATATGGAGCTATCAATACATTGTACGGCAAGGTTTCTCATGAGTGGAAAAAGCAAGGTGAAAGGAAATATAAGTTGAATGTAAGTTTACCGTTAGGAATGAAATATTCCATAAAACAACATTCGGCTCATAACATTATATCTCAAGAAACAGAAGCAACTAAACAAAACAGACTTATAACAATAGTCTATGAGGTACTAGGTTAGTATAAAAAGGTCATTATGTCTAATGGGGAGAAGTTGGAATAAGCTATCGTTGGTTACTATCAAATATCCTTTATATTTTGCCGTTTCAATGTGCAAAGTTTGATCTGTATAAGTATTATTCCCATCGTTACAATATAGGTAACCGGTTATTCCAAATGAAATATGGCCATGAAGGAATTTGAAGCTTAGAGTACGAATGCAGATGCAGTAAAGCAAGTTGAATGAAAATGAGGGATGCTATGAGGGAGCATACAATACTGAAGATTTTGTTCAAGAAGAAGCTTCCCGTAAAAATAAAAGAATTGGTTGCAGAAATGGGGCTTTCCGAAAGAACTTTGCGGGAAGTCATCCACTCGCTAAACAAGACTGGCGATGAGCATGGTTTTCAAGTTCAATTGATTCGAGGTCAAGGATATTCTTTATGCATTGGAAATGAGTCTGCTTTTGCCGAATATATGCGCGAAGATGAAGACAAACGTATAGACCTGAACAATAAGGAAGAACGGCAACATTGTCTCTTGGCCAATCTGCTTAGGCATGATTCGTTTCAGTCTATGGAAAAACTGGCGGATCAAATCGGAATAAGCAGGTCAACGATTCTTTCGGATCTTAGAGAGGTTGAAGAACAGCTCAAACCCTACAAATTATCCATTACTCGAAGATCTTATTACGGAATTAAAATTGAAGGTGATGAGAAAGACTTTCGTAAGGCATTTTCACATATGGTACTGCAGAGAGCCGATGCTCCTCAGGAAAAAGAGAATTTTAACACCTTCTGCCGCCAGTTTGATTCCGAAAAGTTGAAACTCTGTTTGCATCAATTATGTACGGAAAACAACTTGAAAATATCCGACAGCTTTTTAAACAATTTGCTTATTCATTTGTTTATTTTGTTGTACCGGGTCTGTCAACGAAACATGATTATTGATGGTGAAATCAGGAAGGTCGCTCCGATTTATGTTAATATAGCACGCGGTTTAGGGGCATGGATAGCTGAAACTTACACTATTAAGCTGCCTGATGAAGAAGTGGATTATTTGGCGCTGCACATTTCCGGAAAAACGACAGCTCAGAATATCGGTGTTGAAGCGACCTGGAAACTGCGTGAAGATATGGGAGAGATATTGTACACTTTGGACCAGGAGTTTCTGACCTGTTTCAACGAGGATGACGAACTGCGGGAAGCTCTGCTTATGCATTTGTATCCATTGCTTAATCGTCTTTATTACAATCTTCAACTGGAAAACCCGCTTGTTGAGAACTTATATAGAGAATATGCAAATGTGTTTGTCATATCTTTTCGATTTGCGGAAATGTTTGAAGAAAAATACGGGTTTAAGATATCACGTGACGAAGTTGGCTATGTTGCGCTTCATTTCGCCACTCATCTGGAACGAATGAAGCAATATAATTTGGAACAGTTCAAACGGATTGCGGTGATTTGTTCAACGGGAGCAGGCAGTGCCAACCTGATTAGATTAAAAATTGAAACTATATTTCCGAAAGCCTCGGTGATAACAGCATCGTTTCTTGAACTGGAGGAAATCGGGAAAATGCCGATCGATCTCATTTTGTCAACTATTCCGCTGGAGTCAAAAAAGATTGAAAAACCTTTTATTCATATTAAAGAATGGCTGGATGATGCCGAGGTCAAACGGATTCAGGAAACCATTTCTCTAAATCTTAACCCGGTAAAGCCTTCGTACAAAATAACGGACTTCAAAGAATTGTTTCAGAAAGACTTATTTTATTTGACCGGACCGGACAATTATAAACAACTATTGAAGCAATATTCCGATGAAATTGTAGACAAGCATTACGCTGAAGAAGACTTTACAAAACAGGTTCTACTCCGAGAAGAAAAGTTTACGACCATTTATAAAAATGGAGTTGCCGGGCCTCATCCGATGAGGATGGGTGCAATAAAAGATTGTATAAGTGTAACTATTTTAAGGAAACCGCTTTCTTTTGAAAAAAAAACGGTGCAGATCATATTTCTCATCAATTTGCGGCAAGGCCAATTGTTTTTGCATAAAGAAATAAGCAAAATGCTGCTTCATATTATGGAAAACGACGAAAGCAGAAAGAAGTTGCTGGCCATACAAAATTTTGATCAGTTTATGGATGAATTAGACCATATGATATAGGAGTTGGCGAGAAATGGATTACGAACAAGCAGTTATGCAATTAATTGCAAGCAGCGGCGAGGCAAGAAGTTTGAGTTTAAAAGCCATTCGAACTGCACGTGATAATAATGTGCAGGGGGCGGAAGAGGTGTTGAAACAGGCCAAAGAGCAGCTTACTAAAGCGCATAAAGTTCAAACAGGCTTGATCCAGGCTGAAAGCCGGGGGGAAAAAAACGAAGTCTCCCTACTAATGATTCATGCACAGGATCATCTCATGAATGCCTTGACCGTACGCGAACTGGCTATAGAAATGGTAGAGGAAATTAAAATAAGAATCGAGCTTGAAGACCAATTGAAAGGAAGAGTGAACTAAAATGAAAAAGATATTGCTGGCTTGCGCAGGAGGATTTTCTACAAGTATGCTGGTGGAGAGAATGAAAGAGGCGGCTCGTGCACAAAATGTGGAAATTGTAATCGAAGCTTGTAGTGAGAGTAGCATAAGAGAGCATATGCCGGTCAATATTGTTATGCTGGGCCCCCAAATGGGGCACGCGGAAGATGACGTGAAGAAAGAAGTGGGCAACGAGATTCCAGTCACTGTAATCAATATGATGGATTATGGAATGATGAATGGAGCGAACGTGCTGAAAACAGCGCTGGATATGATTTAAATCGCCAACTTTATAAAACGTTATCATTCCTCACATTTAAACCTTTAAGACTACTTATAAGCAGTCTTAAAGGTTTTTTGTTTCTGTATCCATAAGTTATGTTCAAGCATCCATATTTTGAAAATTCGATAAAGTAAACAACAAAGGTTAGATATTGATATGTTAAAACTACAGAATAGAAAATTTATCTCGCAATAAATATTATGTTAACTTAGTAGCGAATAGATGTTATTATCTTTTAAATGAGAATGATAATCATTATAATTGTAATCATGAATAGAGCTTGCATGCAATGCAAATCCAAATAAGGGAGGAAGCGATAACAAGATGAAGATACATAATTCTCCGTCTACATTTAATGATTACTATAACCAGATAGCGGATTCAAACCTTATAAATGATAAAAATGAACTCACTCAAGCGGTATTGAAACATGAACATATTTATCATATACCCGAACAATGGGGAAGTGGTGTACATCGTACACATTTTTTACGTAATGGCTTCGAGCTTTCGCATAGTAAAATGCTATTTCATGAGCCAGTCCAGATTACAAGAAAGTTCGGTACACCTTATTTAGAGCTAGCGCTGAACATCGACTATTCAGCCGCCTGGTCCGTGGATGACTTTCGTTCAGAGCGTGAGCATGGAGGACATGTACAGCTTATTTACATGAATGATGTGAAGATCCATGCGGAAATGCCAGCAAGCAAGGCGATGAATCACATGGAGCTGCGTTTTAATCCCTTCGTACACTGGTTCAGCCCCCAAGCCTGATTCGGTTAGCACTATAAATGAACAAAAGCTTAAAAATGGCTTTAAAGAGCTATTCGGCACGACTGTATTTGGCTTTGTGCGCCAGCAAAGACTGGAAAAAGCCAAGCAACTCCTGGAACAGGAGCAGATTTCCGTCAGTGAGGCGTCAGCGATAGTCGGTTATAGCAACTTTAGTCATTTTGCCGCGCTATTCCGTAAAACATATGGCTATAATCCGAGTGTCTACCGAAAAAATAAAAATTTATCCTCGTTAGAATATCCTTCAATTTTATAAAATTCTCCTTCCAGCGTTGGTGATTCTCCCGGAATTGGCGGCAGGAAGCAGAATGCGAGCCGTACAATAGACTCAGGCTCAAGCATTTTGTAACTGCCGTGATCTGAAAGGAGAAATGATTCATGCAACAAAAAAAGGGCATAGCCCGATTGCTGCAAATCGCCGGGGAAAAACGCGGGTTGCTGGCTTTTTCTGCTCTATTTTCCGGTTTAAGCGCCATTTTGATGCTGGTGCCTTATGCTTCGGTGTATGTTGTGCTCAAAGAGCTACTTGAGCACGCTGCAAAACCGACAACAGCAGATGGTCCATTTATGGTTCGGTGGGGGCTGATCGCTTTAGCAGGTCTGTTAGCCAGCCTTATTACAATGTACATCGGCGGACTTATCTCACATATTGCAGCTTTCCGTATTTTATACGGCTTACGTGTCAAGCTGTCTGCGCACATCGGTAAACTCCCTCTAGGATGGCTTAATGGCACTTCTACGGGGGCAGTCAAAAAGACCTTGGAGTAAAACGTAGAAAAAGTAGAGACGTTTGTCGCTCACCAATTGCCTGATTTAGTGCAGGTTATCGTGACAGCAGTAGTGATGGTTGTGGCCATGTTTAGTTTGAATATATGGTTGGCTCTCGCTTGTATCGTACCGATTTTGCTTGCTTTCACCGTTCAAATGACGCTGATCGGCGGTTCCAAAACGCAGGACAACGTTAGGGAATATTACAATTCACTAGAACGTCTGAACGGATCGGCTGTGCAATATGTCCGTGGTATGCCCGCAATCAAGGTATTTGGACAGACGGTGCATTCGTTCCGTAAGTTTTACTCTGATATGGTGCATTATCGTGAATATTGCGTGAAATTCACCGACCAATTCCAAACAGGTTTTCTTGTGTTTAAGGTAATGATTAGCTCATTCGCCGCTTTTGTACTTCCTGTGGGCGTATATCTGCTAAGTGGTAACCCAGGAAATGTAGCATTTGCTTCGGTGCTGCTATTTTTTCTAGTCATGGCCCCAGGAGTTTCATCTCCAATGTTTAAAATCATGCACCTCATGTCTTCCATGCGTGATATTGATGAAGGTGTTAATCGAATTGACCGTATTTTTAACGAACCTGCAATGCAAGAGCCGACACATCCGTTGAAGCCGACTACCTATGATGTGCAGTTTGAGCAAGTTTTCTTTTCCTATGGAAGCATAGAAGAAGTAAATGAGCAGGAGAACGGAGACGAAAATCAACCGACTCAAGTGTTATCTGATATTACTTTTACGGCAATTCAAGGGGAAATGACCGCTTTAGTCGGCCCCTCTGGTTCCGGTAAATCGACAATCGCCAATTTGGTGCCGCGTTTTTGGGATGTACAGAAAGGAGCAATCCGTATTGGTGGAGCAGATATCCGCCAGATGAGTACTTCCAATCTAATGGACACGGTTGCTTTTGTATTTCAGGAAACATTTTTGTTCTATGATTCCGTCTTTAACAATATTGCCGTGGGTGATACAAAGGCGTCTATGGAGCAGGTCATCGCCGCTGCTCAAGCCGCGCAGTGTCATGAGTTCATCTGTAAGTTGCCGAATGGCTATGATACGCCTATTGGAGAAGGAGGAGTGTATCTATCGGGTGGTGAAGAGCAACGGCTTGCGGTAGCACGTGCCATTCTCAAAAATGCGCCCATTTTAGTGCTAGATGAAGCCACGTCATTTGCTGATCCTGAAAATGAATACGAGATGCAATTGGCTTTGAAGGAACTGATGAAAAACAAAACGGTCATTGTTATTGCACATCGTTTGTCTACTATTCGGCATGCGGATCAGATTCTGGTGCTTCAGGAAGGACGCATTGCTGAACGGGGGCAGCACAACGAGTTGCTGCATGCAGACGGTCTGTATGCCCGCTTATGGCGAGCCTATACGGATGCTGGGCAATGGCAGATTGGAGCAACAGAAGAGGAGGCGGCTAATCGATGAGAATACTGCAAAATATAACGGCTGGACATCCACGGGCACTGTTAAAACCGGTATTATACACAACCTTGGCCAATATCGTAGGTCTCGTTCCTTTTGCATTGCTGGTGGGGGCAGCCCGTCTGATTTTCGAGCCTTTCATGCATCCGGGAACTTCGCTCCAATCCACTAGCTTATGGTGGATTAGCGGGGGGCTGCTTCTGTCACTTCTTCTGCTGTTTCTGTGTGAGATACCCGCGTATCGTTCCCAATATCGTGGAGCCTATGATGCATCGGTAACCGGGAGGTCGCGTCTGGCTGAGCATTTGCGCAAACTGTCTCTGGGATTTTTGAACAAACGGGACCCGGGTGACCTGGCAAATATGATGATGGGTGATTTTACGATGGTGGAACATGGGATTTCCCATTTGGTTCCGCAAATGATCGGGGCAGTTACCATGCCACTGCTGGCATTAATCGGATTAACCTTTTTAGATTGGCGGATGGCGCTGGCTTTGTTTGCTGCTTTTCCAGTCGCCCTTTTGTTGGTATTGCTTACTTTCACGTATCCAGCGACGGCTGGGCGCCAATCATATGCGTGCCAAAATCAATGCTGCCAATCGCCTCCAGGAGTATTTAAATGGTATTCGGGTGATTAAAGCCTACCAGCTAACCGGAGAGCGTTTTGTCCGGCTGGAGCTTGCATTTAAAGAGCTGATGCGGCACAGCATCCGTATTGAAGGGTTGTTAGGACCGATTGTATTAGCTTCTATTGCTTTTCTGCGGTCTGGCTTGACTTGGATGGTTATAATCGGGGTGTATCTACTACTGGGGAGTCAGATGGATGTAATCGTTTTTGTTTCTTTTCTAATCGTAGGAACACGTATTTATGATCCGCTGACCACTGCGCTTGTAAACTTTGCAGAGTTTAGGTATCACGAGCAGGCAGGGGAGCGAATCGTCCAATTGCTGAACGAGCCAGTGATGCCGGGTGACCAGTTGTCTCCGGAAGGACACGACATTGAGCTGAGACACATACGCTTTGGGTATGGTGACCAGCCTGTACTGCGGGATGTGAGCATGTCTATGCCATTTCAGGATGTATATCTGTTTCAAGATACCATTGCAAATAATATTCGATTTGGTAAAAGCAGTGCTACGCAGGAAGAAATCGAAGCTGCTGCTCGTCAAGCTTGTTGCCACGATTTTATAACGAAGCTACCAAAGGGATATGACACTTGGGTAGGTGAGGGAGGCAGTACATTGTCGGGTGGCGAAAAGCAGCGGATTTCCATTGCCCGTGCTATTCTTAAGGATACGCCGATCGTCTTGCTGGATGAGGCTACATCTTCACTGGATCCTGAGAATGAGAAGGATATTCAACAGGCCATTAATCGCCTTGTACAAGGGAGAACAGTCATTGCTATTGCTCATCGCCTCAAAACGATACGAAACGCGGACCGTATTGTGGTATTGGACAAAGGAATGATCGTGGAGCAGGGGCGACATGATGAGCTGTTGGCTGACAACGGCCTGTATGCACGATTGTGGAAAAGACAGCATGAGGTGAGAGAGTCATAATCCGTATGAAATCATGATACAAATATAAGAAACCGCCTCGGGAGGATGCATATTATATCTCCAGAAGCGGTTTCTTGTGCCGTTATTCAGAATCATCAGCTATGACAATGAAGTGGTCAAATATCTAATCATTTAAAAATACATAATAAATATTATGTTAACTAAAATGTATATCTTCACGATGAGGATTTGCATCCGATGTACGTTTTAAATCTATAGTGATATAATTACGCGTACATGCCTGAGAAGGAGCGTATGAAACGCAAATGAACTTTCAAGTGGACTTTTTATCTTTTTTTGTAATTCAGGTAGACGGAAAAGAAGGACAGGGTGGTAAGTCCTACAAGCATTACGCTACGATGGATGACTATGATTATGACGAAAGCGATGTTAAAAAATTTCTGGATGGGGAATTTGCCCGCATTAGCAAGCGGAAGGTCGAGAAAAATCCGAGCACAGAGCAAGCACCGACCAAAATTGGCCGCTTTATCGTCGAACCGGAGCATGAACTGAGCAGTAATCCGAATTTCAATATGTTCGCCCGGCTGCGGGCAGCAGAGGATAAGGAAGATTTTAAAAATGCCTGCGATGATCTGGTGCGGATGTATCTGGATACGAGCGCGGTACGCGGCGGAGCGTTGATCATTGTACAGGCTACCTTGAATACACACTCCGATGATCCGTTTATTTTTGTGCTCAAATGTGATTTTGAACCTAAAATTGCCAGGATTACCGAAAGCAGTCTGGTCAGTGAGGTCGAAATGGCCATTTCAGCCCGTAATATGAAATCTATCATGTATCCTTACATGCTGGAGGAGGGGATGAACGATGAGTGGGAGCTTAAAATTCACCAGTCCTCGCATGCCCGGTATTTTGAGGATTTTCTGAAATTTGTGACCTACGAGCAATCCATGCCAGAAATCGTTAATGAGCATGTCATGGGCTTCGTCCAGAACTATGTAGAGACGAAATGGCCAGATGCTTCCAATGAGGAAAGACAGCAAGAGGAACGTGATCTGGAGCTGTGGGCAGCCAGTGAAAAACGGGATTTGCAAGGGAAATGGGAGCCCCTTCAGGTCGTAGAGGCTGCGCAGCATATTGTTGAGCTAAAGCCGGAAATTGAAGTTCGCTTCAAGCTGGATGATACGGCCGTGCGTGGGCTACTGTCCGACTTTGGCGCCAAGCTGCATATCACGAAACTTCATGATAGATATGCACTTATTATTGAAGGTGATGCATTTACGTTTGAAAAGGGATTTTCACCGATTGAGCTGCTTCAACCTGAATCGTTCGAAACGGTGGCTGAGCGATTGAAAGAGAAGCGCCAGCAAGAAGACGAATTTGCCGATGGCAATACGCCGCCTTGGTAATCTGAGTAAACTGTTTACGATAAGCTGAACTCTTATATGACATAATCAAAGGGCCTCTCAACGGTATTTTCGCCGCTGTGGAGGCCCTTTTTGTCTACAATTTCAGTTTGTTCATCTACAAGTTGAGTTTACTGATTTGATCTTTCAGCTTGTCCGCAGATTGATTCAGCCCTTGACGTTCCTTATCATTCAGTGGAAGATCCAAAATTTCGCGTACCCCATTGTGATCTACAATACTCGGGACACCCAGGTAAACGTCAGACACTCCGTTATAATCTTCCAGCAAAGTGGACACATTAAGTACCGACCCTTCGTCTCCCAGAATGGCGGCTACGATACGGTCGAGAGCCAGCCCGATGGCGTAAGAAGTCGCGCCTTTGGCATCTATAATTTCATAGGCTGCATTTTTGGTACTTTCAAAAATCTCATTTTTCGTTTCTTCACCCAGCTCCAATGGAGTTCCTGCGATGTTGGCCATGCTCCATACAGGCAGCTCGGAATCGCCATGTTCTCCAATAATATGGGCGTGGATGCTGCGAGGATCAATGCCCTTTTGCTTACCGATCAAATAACGGAAGCGTGCGCTGTCCAGCAGTGTACCTGAACCGATAACTCTGCTCGAAGGCCAGCCACTACGTTTCCAGGAGATGTAGGAGAGAATGTCCACTGGATTGGTTGCGATCAGCAAAATGCCGTGTGTGTTGACCTTGACGATATTATCAATGATGCTTTCAAAAATTTCGGCATTACGCTTGAGCAGATCAATGCGTGTTTCTCCCGGTTTTTGTGATGCGCCTGCTGTAACAATGATGATATCCGCATCACGGCAGTCTTCATAATCACCCGCCCACACTTTGACACCGCCGAGAAAGGGGAGCCCGTGATTCATATCGAGCATTTCTCCCTGCGCCTTTTTGACATTAACATCAATAAAGACAAGTTCTGACATGCGTTGGCGTAGCAGGAGGGTGTAACCGGTCGTTGTACCGACCGCTCCCATGCCGACAATGGCCACTCTGCTTCGTTTGTAAGGTTTTAAGCTCATAAAATCCTCATCTCCTTCTCGGGTTGCATACCTTTTCATTTTTTAATAATACAAAATTTATCTTTCCAACTTAGTTTACCGTATATGTGCCCTTCACTGCAAAGAAATATGACATTTCTCCTTGACTTCAAACAGGGACTCGCTAATAATTAATCGAATGACAGAAACACACACTAAAGCGTTGCAGTAGTAATATTGGCGTAGGACATTATGGAAAGAGGATTATGATTATGGACTTATTTCGAAAAAAGACAGGGATGCTCCCGCATGGAGAAAACGGAACGACGGGTCACTTGAAGAGAACGATGGGTGCCTTCGATCTGACTATGCTGGGTGTAGGATGTATTATCGGTACCGGGATTTTTGTGATCACAGGCAAGGCAGCAGCGGAAAATGCGGGTCCTGGCCTGATGATCTCCTTTGTTATTGCAGGAATTGCCTGCGTGCTGGCAGCCTTGTGCTATGCAGAGCTTTCATCTACGGTTCCCGCTGCCGGTAGCGCTTATGCGTATAGCTATATTGTGTTTGGGGAAATTCTGGCCTGGGTACTGGGTTGGGACTTAATTTTGGAATACGGGGTGGCGGCCGCCTCAGTGAGCAGTGGCTGGTCTGCTTATTTTCAAGGTTTGCTGGCTGGGTTTGATATACATTTACCACTGGCTTTAACCGCAGCCTTCGATTCAGCCAAGGGAACCATTATTGACCTGCCTGCCGTGTGTATTATTATGTTGATCACACTGCTGCTGAGTCTCGGAGCCAAGGAAACGGTCCGATTTAATTTCATTATGGTTTGTGTCAAAGTCGGAGTCGTGCTGCTGTTTATCGGAATCGGAATTTTTTATGTTAAGCCTGCTAATTGGACACCGTTTCTCCCCTATGGTTTTTCCGGTGTTTTGAGTGCTGCGGCAATCGTATTTTTTGCTTATTTGGGCTTCGATGCCATTTCAACGGCAGCAGAGGAGGTACGTAATCCGCAACGGAATATGCCAATCGGTATTATTTCCTCGCTTGCGATTTGTACAGTGCTGTATATAGCGGTCTCGGTTGTACTTACTGGAATGGTACCTTATACGCAGCTGGGGGTAAATGATCCTGTTGCGTTTGCTTTGCGCTTTATTCATCAAGATTTTGCGGCAGGATTGATTTCTGTCGGTGCGATTGCCGGGATGACCACGGTTTTACTCGTGCTGTTGTATGGTCAGACACGGCTAATCTTTTCGATGTCCCGTGATGGTCTGTTACCGATATTTTTTTCTAAAATCAATCCCAAAACTCAAACACCCATCCGAAGTACCTGGCTGGTCGGAAGCATCATTGCATTGGCTAGTGGATTTTTTCCATTACATGCACTGACGAACCTTACGAGTATCGGAACCCTGTTCGCTTTTGCCGTTGTATCGGTTGGGGTGATCGTTCTGCGGAAGAGACGTCCGGATTTGAAAAGAGGCTTTACCGTACCTTGGGTTCCGTTGCTCCCGCTTTTGAGTGCCCTGGTTTGCGTCGGTTTGATGCTTCAGCTTCATATCAGCACGTGGATTGGATTTATCGTGTGGCTTCTGCTGGGTCTGCTGATTTATTTCTTCTACGGATATCACAAAAGTTTGCTAAACCGTAAATCCTAATAGGTATAAATGTTAAAAAGCCGGCATCCTGCACGTAGTTAAGGGTGGCCGGCTTTTTGGTATGAGCATGCGAAAAGTGTCACTTAGGGTCGTTTATGGTATAATTCTGTTTCAGATAAGCTTTTGGCACGGATTACCGCATGCCATCGAGGGAGGATTTTTATATGAAACTGCGCTGGCGTGCGCTCCTGGGGGGAGTATTGCTGCTAACAGGCATTCTGCTGGCTGGCTGTTCTTCCGAACCCACAGAAACCGTAACCAAACCTCAGGTTGAGGAACCGGATGACCAGGGACAAACGATAACTATTAATCCATCATTGACGCCGAAGGTTGGCGATCCCAATGCCAAATATGTAGTTCAGACACGAATAGCTGATTTCCATCTGATTGATGATACCAAAGGTTTCGTTTGGGGAGTTACTCGTAATGAGCTTCGGCTCTATTATACGCATGATGGCGGAAAGACCTGGAATAATATTTCTCCTTCCGAAAACGTTCAATTTCAAGACAAGCTTGAATATGGGAAGGATATTAGCTTTACCGATTCCCGGCACGGCTGGGTTGTTCGTCAAAATCTGGACAAAACGGCAACCGTCATCCTCAGAACCGCTGATGGGGGACAGAGTTGGGACATTTCAGCGCTCCCGAGCGGGGAACATGTGAGCGCTATCCAGTATGTAGATCCGTCTAACGGATGGATTATGGCTTCTACAAACTTGAATGAGCAGGACCAACAAAAGTTGTTGTATCATACCACTGACGGAGGAGCCACATGGAAGAAGGTTGCGCAAAGTGCTGGCATGTCATCCAATGAGTTAGGCTCGGGCTTACCCGATCAGGGCAGCATGGCGGGAATGAGCTTTGATGGCAACAAGCAGGGTTTTGTTGCGATTAATCTGGATAGCAGTGTTAAGCTTTATAAAACTTCGAATCGAGGGAAGACCTGGACTCCGGTAGCCAATAAAATGAATGGTTGTCCTCAAGCAAAAGCCGAAGCTCCGCAGTCTCTTAAAGGAAGTAGTTCCTCGTACTGGATTCCTGTTCTCTGTTATTTGGATAGCGGCACAAAATATAGCGGACTATTTACTGCTGATACAGGCACGCAATGGAACAATGTGTCTTTGGGGCTAAGCAGTAAAAGAAACTCCATTATTCCCGGCCGCACCTTTCTAAATGATAAGGAAGGGTGGATCATAACCCCAGCCGGAATGAGCCGAACAATGGATGGGGGCAAGACGTGGACAACCCTTACTGGCAGCAAAGTGCTGCCATCGAAGCTAAAGGATTACCCGCGATCGGTCAAGCTCCGTTTTGCTTCTTCTACGGTAGGTTGGCTGCTTCTGGAACGATTGGATGACAAGAAATCACTGTTACTTAAAACGACGGATGGCGGTGCCAACTGGAGGATCCTATAACCTTCACCAGGGGGATTGCCCTGTGCTTTCCCCCTCATCGTCCTCAAAAGGTCATGCAGATCTGGGAAGAGGCACAGGGCGTTTTATTTTTAAAAAACTTAAATTTTATATGACAATATGTGAAAAAAATCACAATCTACCGGATGAGTCGCTGTTATACTGAACCTGTAAACAACGATAGGAGTGATAATCATGAGAACGAATCAGGATCATATGTTAACTCAATACTACCTTCAATTTTGTTACACTTGCCAGGATGCCTATGGTTGCACGACTGAAGAGGATTGCAAACAGTGTGCAGAGCGTTATGCGGAAACAGAAGAAAATGAAGTTCTGGATGAGACACAACGTTATCTCCAGCTTGTACATGTATAAACAGATGCGCCATTCTGATATCGCCATATGTTGAGCCTCCCGGATCATTCCGTGGGGGCTCTTGGCGTTCTTGAGGGTTGCTATCAAATTTGGGCAGGAGCGTACATATACTATTACAGAAAGCTTAGGTCATGTGAGGATGCCCGGCCGTTTCCCTGTGGAATGCCTGGCGGAGAGGAGTGCGGTGCATGGGATTTGAGTCATTATGGATGTTCGATTGGCTGGGTACGGTACTGCCCGTTTTTTTCGTAGTCGTGTTGGGTATTGTCGTACTGTCTGCGGGCAAGGAAGTCATGGAATGGAGCCGGAATAAAAGGCAGCCTGTATTGACGGTCGGTTCCCGAATTACGGCCAGAAGGACACATCTCCAACAGAGGCGGCAGGAGGAACAAGGGACTCGTACCTATACTTTCTATTATGTAACTTTCGAGGTGGAGAGTGGTGACCGGATGGAGTTCAAGGTAAGCGGGGAAGAATATGGTCAATGTGCCGAGGGAGATGAGGGGCGGCTTACCTTTCAGGGTACACGGTACATCGGGTTCCAGCGTCTCAATCGCTATAGCTTGGAACAGGTTAAAATGTAGACAGCAGCTTATTCTCTCATTCATTCATGGGCAGCCCCCTGCAATACAACAGGCCAGGGGGCTGTTCTTGTTTCTTGTGCAGTACATTTTGGTACATATAAACTAGGGAAGTGTATAGAGGAGGAATAAGCCATGTCATTTGAGGGACAAGTTGTTATCGTAACAGGAGCGGCACATGGAATCGGAAGAGAGGTCGCTTTGGCCTACGCTGGCAAAGGGGCCAAGGTCGTATTTGCCGATCACAATGAGGAAGAAGGAGCAGCTGTTGCGGCTGCGGCACGGAATGAAGGATATCAGGCGATCTTTGTTCCCTGTGATGTGCGTAAGGAGGAAGATATTGTTGCGCTGATCCGTGCCACGGAAGAGGAATACGGTACCATTCATACGCTGATTAACAATGCATGCGTGTCCAAATGGAAATCTCCGTATGATTTAACGGTTGCGGAATAGGATGACATTTTGAATACGAATGTACGCAGCTGCTTTATTGCGACACGAGAAGCGGCCAAGGTGATGAAGCGCAATCCGGAAGGGGGCTCGGTGGTCAATATGACTTCGACACGGACTTTTATGTCAGAACCGGATACAGAAGCCTATGCAGCGTCCAAAGGAGCCATTGCAGCCCTTACACACGCAATGGCCATATCACTAGGAAAGGATGGCATCCGGGTCAACTGTATTAGTCCGGGTTGGATTGAGACAGGAGATTACGGGCAACTGCGTCCTGAAGACCATCAGCAGCATCCGTCTGGTCGAGTGGGAACCCCTGCCGACATCGCGCGGGCGTGCCTGTATTTGACCCAACCCGGCAACGACTTTGTTACAGGCACGAATCTGGTAGTGGACGGCGGGATGACGCGTAAAATGATTTACGAACCGTAAGCTGTCTGAAGAAATAGTCCCGAATTTCGGGGCTATTTTTTTTATCTTTTTTTCGCTGGAGCTGTCACCCATTGGGCATTTGTACCATACGATACGATATATGATTGAGCAGTAAGGAGGAGAGACGTTGGCTGTTATTAATGTCAACTCAGGGGATGTAAGGACACTCGCCCGGCTTATGCGGGCAGAGGCCGAAGGAGAAGGTGAGCAGGGAATGCTCATGGTCGGTAACGTTGGTGTGAACCGGATTTTGGCCAATTGCCTGGATTTCCAGGGGATTCGCCTCATGAATGACATGGTATTCCAAAGCCCCGGCGGGTTTGAAGCCACTCAAAAAGGGTACTTTTATCAGAGAGCCCGAGATCGGGACATTCGACTTGCCACACGTGTAATCAATGGAGAGAAAATACGTCCGGCATCCAATGCATTGTGGTTTTTCAGACCTTCCGGGGACTGTCCGGGTACCTGGTATAACCAGACTAACACCGGCCGTTACAAGGCCCATTGCTTCTTTAGTCCAACTGCACAGGATTGCCCTGCCGTCTATTAATGCGTAACAACATGAGTTTGTATGATTTAAAACCATTTTAGGAGGAATTAACATGATTTCACAGCAAGCTTACCGTCCTGTCTCTTATCCTGCTGGCGGCGGGTTTCCCGAATGGCCTAGGTTGGCTCCAATGGGAACCATGCAGCCCATGAGCAGCTTTCCCCCTCAAGTCAATAGTGGTAGCGCAATGACACCGACTGGCACAGTGGTACAGACTCAGACTCCACAATATGAGCAATCTTATATTGAAAATATTTTACGCTTGAACTTGGGTAAAACAGGAACCTTCTATATGACGTATGAAAATAACCGGGAATGGAACGCGAAAATATTCAAAGGTATTCTGGAAGCGGCAGGTCGTGACCACATTATCATCAGTGATCCGTCTACCGGAAGACGCACCATTCTGTTGATGGTGAATCTGGACTATGCGACTTTTGATGAACCGCTGCTGTACCAATATCCTGGCGTCATGGGTAATCCGGGCTCGTCCCCGGTTCGATGATGTCTTCATATATATAGTTTATCCCCCAATCCTCTGCCTTACGGCGGGGGATTTATTTTATTTATATTCTTTCTCAAATATAGTAGCTTCCCTTGTGGTAAGAGGCGGAAAATGGCGATTTCCGGTCAAAATGACCGCGTTAGCCGATTTTTCTGACATACCTTGCGGATTGACTGTGTAGTGTATAACTATATAATTAAATATAAGCTGATGAATGGCTTCGTCATTCATGCGAAAATATGGTTTGTGAAAGCCGGAAGGAGTGATTGTGTTGGGAAGTTGACGCTGCTTATGATGTGTTATCGTTCTGTCTATGATGAAATTATCCGAAGGAGGTGCGCCTGTCTGCCGTAATGACGGCTGATGGGGAGCATATTGAGTGACCCTTTACCGAGTATGTTTAACTTATTTATTGTTTTTGCATTAGTATTATTGAACGGTTTTTTTGTATCTGCAGAATTTGCAATGGTAAAAGTCAGAAGCAGCCGTATTGACACATTGGTAGAGGCGGGCAACAAAAAAGCCGTATATGCCGCGAATATATTACACAATTTGGACGCTTATCTGTCTGCCTGCCAGTTGGGCATTACACTGGCTTCGCTGGGACTGGGGTGGATCGGAGAACCGGCCATTGCACATTTGATCGAACCTGTATTTACAGCCGCCGGGCTGGGACCGGTATATGTACACGGTACTGCCGTGGTCATTGCATTTATTGTGATTACGATTCTGCATATTGTGCTGGGTGAATTGGCGCCCAAAACAATAGCCATTCGTAAAGCTGAAACCATTACGCTGTATTCGGCCATGCTGATGACTTGGTTTTACAAGCTGATGTATCCATTCATATGGGCGTTGAATGGCATGGCGAACAGCCTGCTGCGTTTATTCCGTCTGGAGCCGGTATCCGAATATGACGATTCCGCGCATACGGGGGATGAAATACGCATTCTGATGAAAGAAAGCAATAAGAGCGGACTAATTGATAATACGGAATTGGCGCTTGTTGATAATATATTTGATTTTACCGACACGACCGCCAGGGAAATCATGATTCCGCGTACCGAGATGATCTGTTTGTACAGCAATGAGTCCACAGACGAAAATCTCGCGATTGCGACGGAGAGCATGAGAACGCGTTATCCAATCTGCGCCGAGGACAAGGACCATATTATCGGCTTTATCCATATCAAGGATCTTCTGCGGGCGAACAAACTGGATACCCGTACGATGATCCGTCCGATTCTTGCCGTTCCTGAATCAACGCAAATTAGTGATTTGCTCAAACGCATGCAGCGTAGCAAGACACAAATTGCGATTTTGATTGATGAATACGGCGGTACATCGGGTATGGTAACGCTGGAGGATATTATGGAAGAGATCGTTGGTGAAATTCAGGATGAGTTCGATCAGGAGCGTCCTGGTTGTGAGCAGATTACTGACGAGGAATTTTCCATTGACGGTATGCTGTTAATCGATGAAGTGAATGATCGCTTTGGACTGAATCTGGATCATGAGGATTATGATACAGTAGGGGGCTGGCTATACTCGCATGTTGAAGTCATCCCGCCACAGCCGGGTCAGTCTGTAGAATTTGAAGGTTGTCTGTTCGTTGTAGAAGAAATCGAGAACAAGCGGATTTCACGTATCCGGCTGTTGAAGCAGCCAGTCCTTATGGAGGAAGCGGGAGTCTCGTAAATCAGGATTCACCAGATAAAAGAGTAGACATTCTATAATTGAATCATTCTTGAAGCGTCCCTTGAACAATAGAGGGCCGCTTTTTTTGATTTTGGCTTCTTTACACATGAGACATGAATTGATATGATGAACTATATTATTGTCAACCCAAAATAATTTATTTGGTTGACAATTAAAAAGGAAATTTCTCCTGAGAAACGTATCTGTTTACATGCTCATTTAAATTAGGGAGGTACAAAGTATGAAATGGTCCAATGAGGTTATGGATTGGTACTCGCTGGCTGAAAATGTGATCCACGGCGGCAATGTGACACTCGAAGAAGGGTTGGCGGTGCTGGAAGCGGACGATGAGGAAATTTTACCGATTATGCAAGCTGCATTTCGTGTGCGTCATCATTTTTACGGTAAAAAGGTAAGGCTCAACATGATTATGAATGCCAAAAGCGGCCTGTGCCCGGAGGATTGCGGCTATTGCTCACAATCGATCGTATCCACGGCACCTGTCAGCAAATACAGTATGCTGGACAAGGAGTCTCTGCTGGCCGGAGCCCGTGAAGCGTTAGCAAGGAAAGCAGGTACATATTGTATCGTAGCTTCCGGCAAGGGCCCAACGAATCGAGAGCTGGATCAGATAATTGAGGCGGTACAGGAAATTACCAGTACGATGCCACTTAAAATTTGTGCGTGCCTGGGAATTCTCAAAGGAGATCAGGGCCGCCGATTGGCAGAGGCGGGAGTCCATCGTTACAATCACAATTTAAATACGAGCAAGGCCAACTATCCGTCCATTACAACCACACATACATACGATCAACGTGTCGAAACGGTTAAAATGGCTCAATCTCACGGGATGTCACCATGCTCCGGCGTGATTATCGGGATGGGGGAAACGAATGAGGAAATCGTCCAAATGGGTTATGCGTTAAGGGAAATCGGTGCCGACTCCATCCCAGTCAATTTCTTGAATCCGATCCCTGGAACCCCGCTGGAAGGAGCAAAACGCACATCTCCGATCAGAGCATTAAAGGTACTGGCGCTGTTTCGGTTCATTTGTCCATCCAAGGAAATTCGTGTCGCAGGCGGACGGGAGCTGAATTTGGGGACACTGCAACCCTTATCTCTGTATGCAGCCAATTCGATTTTCGTAGGAGATTATTTAACGACAGATGGACAAGCAGTCACAGCCGATCATCAAATGATTGAAGATCTGGGGTTTGAAATTGAGATGTGTGCTCTTCCGGCTGTATAATAGGAATTGTACAAACTTGGAAGGGAGCGTTGAACGATGAGCGAAAAAGTATTTATTAGTCCGGGTAAATATGTGCAAGGGAAAAATGTGATTGATAAAACGGGTGAATATGTCAAGCCATTAGGTCATACTGCTCTGGTTATTGCCGACAAGCTGGTATGGGGTATCGCAGCCGACCGGGTAGTGAAAAGTCTGGAACAGGCGGGGATTACATCGGTAAAGGTGGAGTTTCAAGGGGAAGCATCCAAAAACGAAGTGAACCGTATTGCTGATCAGGGACGAAGCGGGCATGTCGATATTGTCATTGGTGTAGGCGGCGGCAAGACGCTGGATACCGCCAAGGCGGTTAATGAGGTGCTTGGTTCCTCGGTAGTCATTATCCCAACGACAGCCTCCACGGATGCTCCGACCAGTGCGCTATCTGTCTTGTACACGGATGAGGGCGCATTTGATACGTATTCTTTTTTCAGTAAAAATCCAAGCTTGATCCTAGTCGATACAAAGGTTATTTCCCAAGCACCGCCATTGTTCCTCTCTTCCGGCATTGCGGATGCGATGGCAACATGGATTGAAGCTCGTGCCGTCATCGAGGCCCGGGCGACAACGATGGCTGGCGGCTTGCCAACCTTGGCAGCCGAAGCAATTGCGGCCAAGTGCGAAGAGGTTCTATTCGATTACGGGCTGCAAGCCTATGAATCCGTGAAGCGCAAAGTGGTTACACCTGCGCTTGAAGCAGTGGTAGAAGCCAATACGCTGCTGAGTGGGCTAGGATTCGAAAGTGGTGGCTTGGCAGGCGCACATGCGATACACAACGGTTTTACCGTGCTGGAAGGGGATATTCATCACTTGACGCATGGTCAGAAGGTGGCTTTCGGCACCTTGGTACAGCTTGCGTTAGAAAAAAGACCTTTGGCCGAGGTGGAACGGTATATCGATTTTTATCTGAAGCTGGATCTGCCTGTCACGCTGGAGGACGTCAAGCTCCAGGAAGCCTCCCGTGAGGATCTGTACCGTGTAGCTCAGGCGGCGACGAAAGAAGGCGAAACTGCTCATAATCTGCCATTTGCAGTGACAGCGGACGATGTGCTGGATGCGATTTTAGCTGCTGACCAGTATTCCCTTGCTTACAAAGCTAAAATTGGACATACGAACTAACACCAATACAATATGAAATACACGAAGAGGTCGCTAATAAGCGGCCTTTTTCCATTATTTAACTTGCAGCTTATGTTATGATTTTTACAGTACATAATTAGGAAATGTCGGAAGTATATCTACGGCTAGCCTAAAACTTGAGAGGAGTAGAGCAATGGCAAAATGGAATGTAGAAGATAATGGAACTCAGTATGAAATTGAGTACAAGCGTAGCCTCGGCGGAGGAAAAATTATTGTGAATGGAAGCGTACAGAAGGTTAAAAGCCAGAATGCTTTTTTGAATTTGGTCGATTTCCCCATCAGATTGACGAATAAAGCTGTAAATGTTGTCGTCATCGGTAACAAAGCGGATTTGGCCGTCGATGGCGTATATCTGGGTTCCAATCAGCCTTACGTGCCCGTGTCTAAAGTTCCGGGTTGGAGTTGGGCTTTTGTAGTGGTCAGCTTGGTTATAGGAGTGCTATTTTCGGGGATCTTTGGTGTGTGTATAGGAATATTGGGCAGCATGTTTTATGTAAAATCCGCTTTATCCATGCACCAATCCACAAATCGAAGAATCGTAAGCTGCCTTATTGTCTTTTTAATCATCAGCATAGTGCAAGTTGTCTTTGGAATTACAGTGAATCAGTGGCTTCGTAATTTGTAAAATATCTGTGACCTAACCCGTTGAATGAAGAAAAAAAGGCTCCTCCGCATGACAGCGGCGTGAGCCTTTTTTGTCTTTTTAGATCGCCCAGTTTCCTTTGCGGAAGATGGGTTCCTCGGTACCGTCCTCGGTGACGCCGTTAATGTCCATTTCACCTGAGCCGATCATAAAATCGACGTGTGTCAGACTGGAATTCAGGCCGTTGGCTGCTAACTGCTCCTGATTCATGTCCTTGCCGCCTTTGAGGTTAAATGCATAGGCATTGCCGATGGCCAGATGGTTGGAAGCATTTTCATCAAACAACGTATTATAGAACAAAATGTTCTTATCCGAAATCGGGGACTGGTGAGGCACAAGAGCGACTTCGCCCAAGTAGTGGGAGCCTTCATCCATTTCGACGAGATGCTGAAGAGTCTCCAAACCTGTTTCAGCCTGTACATCTACAATGCGCCCGTTTTCAAAGGTCAGTGTAAAGTTGTCGATAATATTTCCGCTGTAGCTGAGAGGTTTGGTGCTGCTTACTTTGCCATTCACTCCGGTTTTGAGCGGGGCAGTAAACACTTCCTCGGTAGGCATATTGGCTACAAAGGTGTGTCCCTGCTGATTGACGCTTTCGGCTGCAACCCACAGGTGATCTTTAGCCAATTCGATGGTTAGATCGGTACCTGGGGCCAGATAATGCAGCTTTTTATAGCGTTTGGCATTCAAAATATCTGATTTGCTGGAGAGTGTTTTCAAATGCTCTTTCCATGCTTCTACCGGGTTGTCCAGATCCACACGCACGGTGCTGAAAATGGCTTCCCACAGCTTATCCATTTGTTCGGAAGCTGGCAGATTCGGGAATACTTTGGCAGCCCATTCTTCGGAAGGGTAAGCAATCAGAGCCCAACTGAATTTGTCGGCCATTTGAAGTTCGCGGTATTGGCGCAATTCATGTGAACGCACACGCTGAGCCGCAGTAATGCGACTGGACGGGATACCTTGAAGCAAATCCGGATTTTCTGCTATGATATGCAGTACCGCTGCGCCGTTCTCGACCTCTTCGGTCATTTCAGCCGCATACCATTTGGGAGGAATATTAAAAGTCTCATCAGGAGCCAGTTCATATTGCAGGCGAGTGATGGCTTCGTCGCTCCATTTTACCTTAACCAGCTTGGCTCCGACGGTATACGCAGATTTGACAATAAGCCGCACAAGTTCAGCGGATAGGATGGGAGCATGAACGATAAGTGTTTGCCCAGGCTGGACATTAGCCCCCACCCGAACAGCTAACTCGGCATATTTTTGCAATTTTTGTTGAAAATCTGACATGTAACTTTCCTCCATTTCACGAAAAGGCCCTTAACAGGGCTTGGGGTTGCCTGCGCAGTTTTTTGCAAATTCCACACACGGCTTATATATTGTACAATGTAACGAAAAGGTTCACAAATCCATTTTGGTACATTTTGGTGAAAATGAAAGGGCGGATAGATGAATGACGGATCAAAATGCACCTCAGGAAGTACAGGAAGTACATATTCAGCAGGCACAAATGACTAGAGATGAGAATGGTGCATACTTGGGTCAGGTCGTGTTTGGAGTAGACGGACAGACCTCTGTATACGAAATTACGTTCCATAGCAAAAGGGGCAAGGAGTGGGATTACAGTCTCCATTTTGCAGGGGAGCCACGGGTAGAGGAAGAGATGCTGCGTATGGATGCATGGATTGAAGAGAACGATGATTTGTTTGATTATTTGCTTGATGCGGCATGGAGTAAATTACCCGAGTAATGTAAACATGGTCTATTTTCGTGACAAGCGGATTATATTTAGCAGTGTCCGCATAATCTGCCGACATGGGGGAAGCCTATAGGTCGATAATGACAGCAAATTCCATGTGAATGGGGAGGATGACGGTTTGGCAAATCATCTGTTCACCGAAGGAATGACGGCAAATGAAGAGGCTGCTCCCGATCTTCTGAGCTTACGGACGCTGTTTGTAAATGTGTGTTTTATCGGGGAGCCGGGAAGTCGATCCTGGGTACTGGTGGATACGGGGATGGCGGGGTTTACAGACTCGATTATTCGCTTGGCTGAGGAACGGTTCGCTGGCCCTCCCGTTGCTATTGTGCTCACTCACGGGCATTTTGACCATGTGGGATCGGCCATTGAACTGGTTCAGCATTGGGGTACCCCTGTGTATGCGCACCCGCTGGAGCTTCCTTACTTGACGGGGATGAAGGATTACCAACAACCTGATCCCAGCGTGGGTGGAGGTCTGCTGTCGAGCGTTTCCTTTTTATACCCCAATGATGCCATTGATCTGGATGATCGCATCACCCGTCTGCCTGAGGATGGCAGTGTGCCCGGTGCGCCTGGGTGGAAGTGGCTGCATACACCTGGACATACGCCGGGTCACATATCGCTTTTTCATGAACGCAGACGGTTGCTAGTAACTGGAGATGCTTTTATTACAGTAAAGCAGGAATCGGCGCTGGCAGTTATTTTACAGGAAAAAGAAATACACGGTCCGCCTGCATATTTTACGACAGATTGGCAGGCTGCGCAGCGGTCAGTGGAACTGCTGTCCGGTTTAAAGCCGGAGATTGCTGTTACGGGACACGGTCACTACATGCAGGGTAATGAGCTTACGACCCAGTTGGAACGACTGGCGGAGGATTTTGAGCACACGGCTGTACCCAAGCAGGGACGCTATGTGTAGTGACGTGGAAAGGACGATGCCTTACGGGGCATCGTTTTTTTGTGTTGGCATGGAATTTTTTTGCTCAGCATGGTATAGTCAAGCCAAAAGCTAAACGCTTTCATTAAAACATCGTCATTCATCAAGGAGGATTTTTGATGACACATCAGCATGCTGCAATTGGTGACCTTTATTATGGAATACCGGCGATTCGCCTTAAATTCGGGCGTTATGAAGCGGTAGCCCTGCCGGGAAACGGGGCAAATCTGATTTCTTTTCGTGACAATGAGACAGGATATTCATTTCTCCGCGAGCCGGAAGCTGACAGCATAGAGGCTTTTAAACAAAGTCCGTCAGTCTATGGGATTCCTTTCCTGTTTCCTCCGAATCGGTATGAAGATGGCAAATTTCTGTGGAATGGAGTTACATATGAACTGCCCATCAATGAAACGGCGACCCACAACCATTTGCACGGTTTTTTACACACCGTCCGGTGGGAGGTTGAGGACTACGGATCTGGAGAACAGGGCAGCTATGTGGTAATGAATCAGCATGTGAGGGAAGGACATCCCATGTTCCGCTATTTGCCGTTCACCTTTACCATCAAGCTGACATACAGCCTGGACGAATTTGGACTGCATCAGCGTTATGTGATCCACAACGAGGGTAATCAGCCGATTCCAAACCTGTATGCCTTTCACACGGCAATTCGGGTTCCATTCGTACCGGAGAGTTCGCCGGAAGACTACAAAATTAAGGTTACCATCGGTGAGCGTCGCGAGCTGACGGAGCGGTTGTTAGCCACAGGACAGTTCCAGCCATTGTCGCCGGAAGAGGAACTGCTGAAGACAACGGGAGTGAGTCCTTATTTTGCCTCCATGGATAATCATTACACGGCAGCTCCGCAAAATGGACGCAACTATATGGAGCTGACACACAGTAAGACAGGCGCTACTCTCGTATACGATGTAGGCACGGCCTATAAGCACTGGATGATCTGGAATAACAAAGCGAACAAGGAATTCATCTGTCCTGAGCCGCAAATGAACATGATCAATGCACCGAATCGTCCGGACTTGCCTGCGGAGGAGATCGGGTTGATTGCACTTGCTCCAGGCCATATTTTTGAAGCAACCAGCCGTTTATATTGTGTCACACCTGCACGTTCGAAATCCTAGCCTATATTTTATCGGAATAAGCCTGTATCGTGTCCAACGGTGCGGGCTTTATTTTGTTGATGGGAGAGGTGGAGAAGACAAATATTACAGACAGAAGTCTGTTTAGTGAGGATAGGAACATGAAAAACAGGTTGCAGGATGGCAAGCCGCTATAGTATGATACGAAACAGGAGATGATCAGATGAATCAGGAAATGGTGCCTTTTCAAGCCGTCAAACGCAAGCAAATCGCCGATGAAGTGGCTGAACAGCTGCAACGAAAAATAGCTACTGGTGAATGGGAAGTGGGTGCAAAAATTCCGACAGAGCCTGAGCTGATGAAGCTTTTTGGAGTAGGGCGTTCCACGGTGCGTGAAGCGGTCAGCGTTCTCGTACATGCCGGTCTATTAGAGAAAAAACAAGGACACGGAACCTTTGTCTGCCAACCGACGACTTCCCAGGAGCCTCTGGATTACCGACTGAGTCGCGCTGAAATAATTGAGGTCTATGAGGTGCGGAGTGTGTTGGAGCTGGAAATTGCCAGACTGGCTGCTTTACGACGTAAGGATGAAGATTTACGCTTGATGCGCGAGGCATTGGACCGTCGTGCCGTGACATTGGCTGCTGGAGATTTGAACGGGTATCTGGATGCGGATATTACTTTTCACTTGGCTGTTGCCGGAGCTACACGTAATAAAGTGCTTACAGATGTGTATCGCAGCTTTGTAGAGGCGATTCGGAAGGCACTGAAAAATCTCGTAACCGATCCGGCGATGCAAAATCCTTTTACACTTCAGCATGAGAAAATATATGAAGCGATCCGCGATCAGGATGCCAAGGCTGCCGAGCTGTACAGTATTCAGCATTTGGATGGCACCAAGCTGGAACTGCAAAAGCATATGGGAAATTCATAATTTTTTTAATCTTAAACATCAGATGATCGGATGAATAAATTGAATTGTAAATCTTTTATATCGAACATCTCCTAAAATAAAACCAAAGGTGGGTTCTGAATGCGCAAAATATGGGTGTTGGACACAACGTTAAGAGATGGAGAACAATCACCAGGAGTTAGTCTGACCAGTACAGAAAAGGTGGAAATCGCCCTTCAACTGCAAAAATTGGGCGTAGATCGGATAGAAACCGGTTTTCCGGCTACCTCGCCAGGTGAGATATTCAGCATGCAGGAGATTGCCAAACAGGTCACCAACTCAACCTTGGTTGGTTTTGCACGTTCGAAAGAGCAGGATATAGATGCGGTCAGAGAGGCACTGCGGGGAGCGGAGGACGCCTGTCTTCATCTGTTTTTGGCTACCTCACCCATTCACCGCCAGCACAAGCTGCGAATGGATAAGACGAAGGTACTGGAGACCGCAGCCGCAGCCATTCGTTATGGACGAAAGTATTTTGATAAGGTGGAATTTTCGGCGGAGGATGCCAGTCGTACTGAACTGGACTTTATTTGCGAGGTCGTGGATATGGCGATCCGTGCTGGAGCAACGGTCGTCAATCTGCCGGACACCGTTGGGTATGCTTCGCCGGATCAGTTCGGCGAAATGTTCAGAATCGTAAAAGCCCAGGTGCCGGGCATCGAAAAAATACAGCTCAGCACCCACTGTCATGATGATCTCGGCATGGCAACAGCTAACACATTGGCGGCCATCCGTAATGGTGTAGATCAATTTGAAGGCACAATCAATGGCATCGGGGAACGTGCCGGAAATACCCCTGTGGAGGAGGTCGCACTGGCCCTTGATACCAGAACCGAGCTTTATGATGCAAAAACGGATCTCATTCTGGAGGAATTGTATGCCACCAGTCGCCTGGTGAGCAAACGCACGGGGATGTCCGTACCAGGAAACAAGGCCATTGTTGGAGCGAACGCTTTTGCCCACGAGTCCGGTATTCACCAGGACGGGATGCTTAAGGAGCGTACGACATATGAAATTGTGTCCCCGGAGCGCATCGGCTTGAAGACGAGTAAGCTTGTACTCGGCAAGCACTCGGGGCGACATGCGTTCAAGGAAAAGCTGGCGGACATGGGGTTTGATGCTTTGACAGAGGAGCAGCTTCAGGAGGCGTTCCGTAAATTCAAAGCCTTGACGGACAAGAAAAAACAGGTGCTGGATGAAGATTTGCTCGTCCTGATGGATGAGAGTCGCAGTGCCTCTCCACAGATTTACACGCTGGATTCCATCCAGGTATCCTATGGCAATCAGTCGGTTCCAGTAGCATCCATTCGACTGATTAAGCAGGATGGAGCAGCTATTGATGAAGTGGCGATGGGCAACGGCTCCGTAGACGCGATTTTTCATGCTATAGACAAGGCCAGTGATGAAGAAGTGGAATTGGAGGATTATTCGATCCAATCTGTAACGTACGGTAAGGATGCGCTCGGAGAAGTGCATGCTGTTCTGAGACAAGGAGAATATACCGCCCGTGGAAGAGGCATAAGTACAGATATTCTGGAAGCCAGTGCCAGAGCTTACATCGACGCGCTGAATAAGCTGCTGGGCAGAAAAGAGGTTCGAGCTAAAGGCAACATCACCATTAGCTGATCCGACCTCCCTGGTATGTCGCTGACGATCCATTCCTCCTCCGGCCTAATCGTAAAAAAGCGCTTGCAATATATATGATAACCTTTGAAATTTAATGTATAATAGGCAAGGAAGTCACCATATTTTGTCTGAATTACATAGGCCAAGAGGAGGAAATGAATTGAACTACCGCATCGAAAAAGATACGTTGGGTGAAATCAAAGTACCGGCAGACCGTCTGTGGGGAGCGCAAACACAGCGCAGCAAGGAAAATTTCCCGATTGGCTCGGAGAAAATGCCGTTAGAGGTTATTCAGGCGTTCGCAGTGCTCAAGAAGAGTGCAGCGATCAGCAATTATAAGTTGGGCAAGCTGTCACAGCAGAAGCAGGACGCTATTATTTATGCGGCGGACGAAATTCTTGCTGGTCGGGTCGATGACCATTTCCCATTGGTCGTATGGCAGACAGGAAGCGGTACGCAATCCAATATGAATGTGAACGAAGTGATTGCTCATCTTGGAAGCCAATGGCTGCAAGAGCAGGGACAGGATGCAAAGCTGCATCCCAATGACGATGTGAACATGTCGCAAAGCTCGAATGATACATTTCCGACGGCGCTTCATATAGCGGGTGTCATTGCAGTGGAGGATCACTTGCTGCCTGCTATTGATAAGCTGAAAGAAACCTTCCAGCAGAAGTCAGAGCAATTTAAGGATATTATTAAAATCGGTCGTACTCATTTGCAGGATGCCACGCCGCTTACTCTGGGTCAAGAAATCAGCGGCTGGTATGCCATGCTGGACAAAAGCAAGCGAATTATCATCGACACGGTGCAATATATGAAGGAGCTGGCGATAGGTGGTACAGCCGTGGGCACGGGTATTAACGCTCATCCGGAGTTCGGTGACCGAACCTCTGCGGAGATTTCCAGCTTCACTGGCAAAACATTTACGTCCGCACCAAACAAATTCCATGCGCTGACCAGCCATGATGAAGTGGTTGCCGTACACGGAGCCGTTAAAGCACTTGCTGCTGATTTAATGAAAATCGCCAATGATGTTCGCTGGCTGGCAAGCGGTCCGCGTAGCGGCTTGGGTGAAATTACGATTCCTGCCAACGAGCCAGGCAGCTCGATCATGCCGGGCAAGGTCAATCCGACCCAGAGCGAGGCACTTACGATGGTCGTAACGCAGGTCATGGGTAATGATGCCGCTATCGGCTTTGCTGCGAGTCAGGGGAATTTTGAGCTGAACGTGTTTAAGCCAGTCATTATTTATAATTTCCTGCAATCCGTGAATCTGCTAGCCGATTCAATTGTTGCCTTTAATGACAACTGCGCGATTGGTATCGAGCCGGATCTCACTAAAATTGAGCACAATTTGAACAATTCGCTGATGCTGGTGACAGCATTAAATCCGTATATCGGATATGAAAATGCGGCTAAAATCGCCAAACTCGCGCATGCCGAAGGACTGTCTCTCAAAGAAGCGGCTCTGCGTAGTGGATTGTTGACCGAAGAGCAGTTCGACCAATATGTTGTACCGGCGAATATGATTCAGCCCAAAGCTTAAAGCGCTGAGAATTACGCAGTTCAAGCCCTATAAAATCAAAAAATCCAGCTCATGGAGTGCCGATTAGCACAGCTCATGAGCTGGATTTTTTGATTTTATATATATTTTTTTATCTAAGATTAGTATTCTGTGTGATTTGAGGGTATATAGATAAAAGGCGAAAAAATGAACATCTATTTTCAAGATAGGAGAAGCCGTCGTATGGAACAGACAACTATTATTAATTTTATTGTGCTTTTGCTGTCCGGCTTGCTGCTAGTCGGCGTACTGACTACCAAATTTTCCAGTCGTTTCGGCATGCCTGCGCTCGTATTGTTTATTGCCGTCGGCATGGTGCTCAGTCAGTTTATTTATTTTGATAATGCGTTTATTACGCAATTGGTGGGGATTCTCGCGCTCATCGTTATTTTGTTTGAAGGCGGGATGCAAACGAAGTTTGCAGATGTTAAGCCAGTCATTCGACCTGCGATGTCATTATCTACGCTTGGCGTCATTATTACGACGGTGGTCATTGGCGTTTGCGCCAAGTTTATTTTAGGCGTGAGCTGGATGGAATCCATGCTGTTCGGCGCTATTGTCGGATCGACAGATGCGGCAGCAGTGTTTTCTGTTTTAGGTGGTAAAAACATCAAAAAACGAATTACATCCACGCTGGAAGCGGAGTCCGGCAGTAATGATCCGATGGCCGTATTCCTCACGGTAACGTTGATTGAGCTGATACATCACCCTGAGCAATCCATTTGGGTACATATTCTACTATTTTTGTGGGAAATGGGTTTTGGTCTGGTCGTTGGTTTTGTGCTCGGACGCATAGCTGTATATGCCATTAATAAAATGAATTTTGATTCATCCGGTCTGTATCCCGTCATGGCGCTGGCATTTGCGGTCTTAACGTATGCGGCGGCATCCTTACTGGAGGCAAGCGGCTTGCTGGCAGTATATGTCATGGCCATCGTGCTGGGTAATTCGGACCTGACCTACAAGCGGTCTATTATTCATTTTAACAACGGGTTCGCCTGGATGGTGCAAATCATGATGTTCGTCCTGCTGGGACTGCTGGTTTTTCCCGATCAGTTGCTCGGTATTGCGTGGCAAAGTTTGGCGCTTTCCTTTATTCTGATGCTCGTAGCCCGTCCAATTGGCGTGTTCCTGAGTCTGCTTTTCTCCCGATACTCTATACGCGAAAAGACGCTGTTATCCTGGGCAGGGCTAAGGGGAGCGGTACCGATTGTACTGGCTACCTATCCACTGCTGGATGAAATGGATGTGGGGCCGATGTTTTTTAATGTCGTATTCTTCGTCGTGCTTACCTCCGCCATTATACAAGGTACGACCATTTCGTGGCTGGCGGTGAAACTCGGCCTAATGGACCCTAACGAAACGTCATCACCTTCGCTCTTGGAATTGGTATCTCTGGGGAAAACCACATCGGAGATCAATCACATTCAAGTGCAGGAAGGGATGTCCATTGTGGGCAAAGCAATTCAGGACATGCAGCTTCCTGATGACATTTTGTTCACCGCTATTATTCGAGAAGAGCAAATTATAGCTCCGAGAGGCACAACTGTAATTAAGCCGGGAGATACCCTGTATGTGCTCAGTCCGAAGCTCAAGCGACAACAAATGAAAGAACTGTTCATGCTGCTTGAACCAGAGGCAGCACCGTAAAAGGGATTGCAATGGCAACGAAACAGGTTGCGAACCAACGTGATTTCTAACGTAATTTTCCAAATAGTCCTTCACATTGATGTGGAGGGCTGTTTTATTGTGTTCTTTTTCGGTATGATGAATCTGTTAAAAAATTGACACTATCATTCTACAAAATTAGTTTATGATATTGTCGTTAGATGTCGCTGCCGATATGTTACCCTCTGAGGATAAGAATCAGCAGCAATGGCTGTCCTGAAAAACAAACCATATCAGCTCATTGAGAGAACGGTTATATTCAAGGCAGAAGTCAGCATACAGGAGAGATGGCGAATGAAACCGGAAGTCTTGCCACAGCGTGCAACAGCTCGCAGGCAGAAAAACAAAAAAAAGAAACGAAAAGGAAAATTTGGTCGCTTTATGGGGCGGCTTTTTATTGTACTACTGCTCGCTGGAATCGGGGGCAGCGCGTGGCTGTTTTTAACACCATCTGGCAAGGACATGCGCTACTTGGCTGCGGATACGCTGATCACTACACAACATCGTCACTGGGCAAAATATTTTATTGGTGAGGCGGAGGCACAGAAGCGAGTGGCCGAATATTCGGCCCGTTTCGAGCAGATGGGCGAGGAGAAGGACAGACATACGATCAAGCTGCCTGATCTGACACCGACCAAGGTGCAGCAAACGCCACTGGTTGAGGTTGAAGAGGTATCTGGCCGCAATTATCACGGCTATGTAATGACGGTGCATGACCCGACTAAAATCAGACTCGGGATTCCTGCCAATATAGGCAAGGGAGAAAGAGTATCCAGTATGGTAGAGCGCTTGGGAGCCGTTGCAGGCGTAAATGGTGGCGGCTTTGCCGATCCTAACTGGAATGGGAATGGCTTTAAGCCGATCGGCGTTGTTATTTCACAGGGCCAGCTATACTACAATGATATGGGAAAAAACGCTTCTGCCCAAATCGTAGGGATTGATAAGCAGGGGAAAATGGTGGCCGGGCATTACTCACTGTCCGAGTTATCCAAAATGAACGTGCAAGAAGCAGTTACCTTTCAGCCACGCCTGATCGTGAATGGTAAAGGTCTCATTCGCAATGCAAGCGAAGGATGGGGAATTGCTCCCCGTACGGCAATGGGGCAAAGAGCAGATGGCGCGATTATTTTTGTGACTATCGACGGTCGTCAGCCGGGTTACAGCATCGGTGCCAATTTGTATGATATGCAAAACATTTTACTTAAACACGGAGCGGTTATCGGTGCTAATCTGGATGGTGGATCATCGACTGTGCTCGTCAAGGATCATGCTATTGTGAATAAACCTTCTTCTGAATACGGCGAGCGGTATTTACCGACAGCGTTCCTCGTATTCGAGCATCCCGAGACCGTTAATATTCCGAATATCTGGCAAGGTTTGAATCCTGGAGACATTGACGCAGCCAAGAAGAGATAGAATTAGAATACAAAAGCCCATTAAACTCAAAGGCTGCACCTATGCTGATCGCCGGAAAGGTTATGGTTCCGCTTAAACCCTTTGCCGAAGCTGTGGGTGCAACCTATCATTGGGATGTCAAAAAGAAGCTGGTTACGCTACAAAAGTGGTCGGAACCCGTGCAGTTGAAGGAACCATCACGTAAGAACAAGCAGCAACTTACCTTTGAGGTGTCGGGTAAAGAAGTGTATATCTTATTACGGGCATATTACTATGGATTATAAAGACGAGTTGCTGGGGACTGTAGTGAATTTAGGAACTGAACTCCCCTCTGATACCAAGCAGATTATGAAAACCTTCAAGCTGCCGTGGGAATCACGGACAGATGCCAAACAGGCGATGGAATAAAGTTAAAGTTGGACTTAGTAATTAAAGAATATAAAAAGCGCGTACCGTGGAAGTGAAAAAACGACTTCCCGGTACGCGCTTTTTTTGATGAAATTTAAGCGTCATTCTCTGCTTCGAGAAATACAGAAATCAAAATACGGGCGTTGTTTTCTCCAATGTTTTTGGCATAATGCGGAATGGCTGCTCTCCAGCTAAAGGAATCTCCTGCTTCGAGGGTAGCCGAATCCTCGCCTTGCTCCACATATACCGTGCCTTCCATAACAAAATGAATCTCATCGCCCGCATGAGCATGCTCTTCTTCCGTGGATGAGCCTGGCGGCATCTCCACCAGCATCATTTTGACGTTACCCTGCCCCCCCAAATAGTCCACCTGAAGCTTATTTTTGCCATAAACCGTTTTGCGGCGCTCGTCCTTCCGAATCACTTGCATTCGTTCCTCTTCTTTGAGCAGCAGAAAAGCGAGGGGTACCTTAAGTGCATTAGCGATGCTGTCCAGTGTAGCAATGGAAGGGGAGGTTTTATTGTTTTCTACTTGACTCATAAAGCCTTGAGATAATCCGGTTCGTTCGCATATTTGCTGGATGGATAAATTTTTACGTTTACGCGCGGCGCGTATGTTGCATCCTATACCCATGGAGTGTTCCTCCTTCAAGGAGATATAATGTATACTAATTTATTATTTATTATACCAAATATTTTGTTGACAGACTATAGTTTCTTATGATAAATTCACATTACAAAATAATTATTCCTATTACTAATAATTTGAGCTTGACTCGTACTTATATAAGTTACAACTTAGAGCAAGATCATTTTATTTTTTTAACCAAATTATTAGTAATATAAAATAATTATTATTATGTGCTCATACGAGTGCAAAAAAATATTCAGAATGGAGAGATAAATATGAGTTCAGCAAGCAGAAACATTTCAACAATTATGAGGGTGGCTTTGGGTATCTTGTTTTTGGCGCACGGAATTGCTAAATTTCAAATGGGGCTGGGCAATGTAGCTGGCTGGTTTTCCAGTATTGGCGTCCCAGGATTTTTAGGTTATGTCGTTGCAGTAATTGAGTTAGTCGGAGGAATTGCTTTAATTCTTGGGTTGTTTACTCGTTATGTCTCTGGACTTTTTGTTATTGTATTGATCGGAGCGATTTTCACAGCAAAATTGTCCGGTGGTTTGATGGGTAATGGACAGGGAGCAGGTTATGAGCTGGATATTGCCTTTATTCTGGTAGCTCTGCATTTGGTATTTGCACCAACGACTCGTTTGTCACTGGATTCTTTGTTTAGCCGCCGTACCTCAACAGAACAGTAATTTATCATTAGCGTAGTCCTCCAATCCACGTAGAAAGAGGGAAATCTCATGACAGCACATATCCATGACAACACCAGAATCGGGCAGGTTTCATTAAAGGTTAGTAACTTGGAGCGCTCTATTCAATTTTATACCGAGGTTGTTGGCTTCCAACTGCTGCGTCAAACGGCGGATACCGCTGAATTGACAGTCGACGGAAAGCACCCGCTGCTAACCCTTAAGTTTATTGAAAATGCAGTTATTCTCCCGCGCCAATCCGCAGCCGGATTGTATCACTTTGCTATTCTTGTATCGAACCGCGTGGCTCTGGGCCTGTCACTGCGTAATCTGCTTGCTCATGAGATTGAAATCGGACAGGGGGACCATGATGTAAGTGAAGCTCTGTATATCCATGATCCGGATAATAACGGGATAGAGATCTATGCGGATCGTCCTCGTGATCAGTGGAAGAAAGATGCTAACGGATATTACATTATGGGAACAGATCCTGTGGATGCAGAAGGCTTGGTCGCTATTTCTGAGAACCTACCTTGGCAAGGGTTGCCCGAAGGAACGGTAATTGGGCATGTTCACTTCCATGTGTCTAATTTGCTCAAGGCGCAGCAATTTTATTGCGATGTGCTCGGTTTTGATATTACATGTCGCTATGGCTCGTCTGCTTTGTTCGTATCCGCAGGTGGTTACCATCACCACATGGGCTTGAATATATGGGCAGGAGAAGGGGCGCTCCCAGCTCCCGAACATGCTGCAGGCCTGGATTATTTTGAACTGATTGTGCCAAATCAAAAGGAACTGGAGGCCGTTGTCGTCCGTTTGACTGCGGCAGGATATGGAGTGGAGGAACGCGATGGTGCCAAATACGTTGCTGATCCGTTCCGCATTCATATCAAACTGGTTACCGACGGCCAAACCGTTTAACATATCAGGAAAGTAAAGGAAGAGGGTATTCCCGTAAGCCACATAGGCTGGGAATACCCTCTTATTCGTGAACTAAAACAAGCTCCAATCCAATTCCCGCGACATGGTCTCCAGCAAGTGTACACCCGCTGTACTGTTACCCATGCGGTTCAGAGAAGGTCCGACCAGTCCAATGCCATATCGTCCGGGCACCATCGTCATAATGCTGCCAGATACGCCACTTTTGGCGGGCAGTCCGACCTGAATAGCGAATTCTCCGGATGCGTCATACATGCCGCATGTGGTCATAAAGGTTTTGGCGATCTGTACATAACGGCGGGGAACCAGCGGTACACCCGTGACCGGATCACGTCCATTGTAGGCTAATACGAGTCCCATGCGTGCCAAATCCGTACAATTCAATTTTACAGCGCAATGCCTGAAGTAAACCTCCAGCACATCCTCAACATGTCCGCGCAGAATTCCCTTTTCCATCAAGAAATAGGCAAGGGAACGGTTTAAATGGCCTGTAGCAGATTCCGAATCGTAGACATCCTGGTCATATTCCAGCTTGTCATTACGGGTAAGCAGACGGAAAAATTGCAGGACACGGGCAAACTTCTCTTCAGGACTGTTTCCGCGAATCAAAGAGGACACGGCGATGGCTCCGGCATTAATAAGCGGGTTAAACGGGATGCCGGGCTCGACCAGCTCCAGCTTCAGCATGGAATTAAAACGGTCTCCGGTAGGCTCCATACCGACCTTGGAGAAGACAACATCTTCACCATTATCCATTAAGGCCAAAATAAGCGTGAATACCTTCGAGATGCTTTGCATCGTAAAGCTTATTTCGGTATCTCCGGCTACCACGGTCTCGCCGATTCCGTTCATCACAACAACACCCAGCGCGTCGGCCGGAGCTTTGGACAATTCGGGAATATACGCTGCCACCTTGCCATGAATATACTGATGACGGCTTTGTTCCACCCATTTCGGCAGTTTGGTCTGTAGTCTCTGCCACTCCGATGTCATTTCTTTTCCTCCAGTCGAGTAACCATCCTGTGGTATTGTTATTGTAGAGCAAGATGTGATAGCTATACGCCTATTCTAAAGATATTTCTGGTCGAAAGACAAGATATTATTGAACACAGTGAAAGGAGGCAGTTGACTTGTCATCTAACAATGTACACCTGCTGTTCTCTCAGTCCGCTGCTGGCTCGATGAAAGTAGGCCTTTCGGGAGCAGGATTGCGTTATGAGAGTGAAGTACTGTCTTTTAATGACCTATTTTCCATAGGGCCGTTGTGGAGGCTGGAAACACCAGAAGGACAAGAGAACCGTCACAACTGGTTGGCTGAACGGATCGTGGATTATGAATTTTTCCATTACGCAAATTGGGAGCACCGCATTGAACAGATGACGGCTACTCTTACTGCAATTTCTGATGATAAGTCGATCACAATCTGGTGCGGCTCTAATGCTCACGAGCAAATCGGATTACGTTTTGCATTATACCTTTTGCGGAATAGAACTGCTCCTATCGGGGTCGTAAATGTAACAGATTCCATGGAACGGGAGCCGAGTGATCCTCTATACATGGAAAGTAAGTTTCCTCTATCCATGAACGTGGTGTATTCGAAAGAAATTGCACGGTTCATAACGCAAAATAAAGATAAAATTCATGCTTTAAGCATGGAAGATCGACATCGACATGAACAAGATTGGCTGGAGCTTAGTGAACAGGAAAGTGTGCTGAGATTATGGGAAAATGACCATATCGATCATGTGCCAGAAGATTACTTTGATCAGGCTTTGCTGGATTTGATCGGTCAACTGCGGGTAGAGGATAATCGGCATTATGTACACGCTGGAAAAATAATAGGTGAGGCTTTAACACAATGGCCACAGCTAAGAAGCGATACTTTTTTGGAATACCGGATTCAACAGTTGATCGCTCAGGACAGACTCGAATTTCTGGAAATGCCTGAAATGTCGGGAATGCAATATCGCTATGCTGTGAAAATAAAAGCGTAAAACGAAGTGAAAAAGTATACTATTCTGTCACCTGATGTCATTTCTTCATCTCCAGCTAAATTCCCATTTTAATGTAAAGTTGTGATTATAGTTTATCCACAAACGACTTCTACGTTCCATACATTCTCTTTTTTTGGCATAAGCTTATACAAAATTTTATAATTTTTTGCTGTATTCCCTATCAGGTAGTTTCGAAAAAGATGCTTGTAGAGCAAACCTTAAATCGTATGAATGTTAATGGGAGAAGGAGATGAGGCGGAGCATGTTACACGGTACGTTAGCGGATTACCCGCGGGATACAACGATTCATCAGTTATTTGAGGGGGAGGCCGAGCGCACACCGGAGCAAGTGGCCGTTGTATTGGGAGACAAGCACTTGACGTATGCTGATCTGAACAAACAGTCTAATCAGCTTGCCCGGGTTCTGCGGAGCAAAGGCGTAAATAAAGGCGACCCCGTCGGGATAATGGCCGAATGCTCATTGGAAATGATCGTCGGTATTTTCGGGATTTTAAAAGCCGGGGGAGCCTATGTACCGATTGACCCGGAATACCCCAAGGAACGTATATGCTATATGCTGAAAGATTCTGGCGCAAAGCTCCTGCTAACCCGGCTACCAATTGAGCAACAAGTGGAGCTCAACGTTCCTGTAATGGATTTGTCGGACAAGCGTAATAACAGGGAAGAAACAGGGAATCTCACCTCCATTCATGGCTCAGATGCACTAGCCTGCATTATGTATACGTCAGGCTCTACGGGCGAACCGAAGGGAAACCTGACGATGCACTACAATATTACACGTGTTGTCAAAGAGACAAATTACATCCGATTCGCGGCAAAAGACCGAATCTTGCAATTGGCCAGTTTTTCGTTCGATGGTTCTACATTTGGCATTTACGGGGCACTGCTCAACGGAGCCACCCTCGTTTTGACCCCACAAGCCCAAATCATGAATGCACGTGAGCTATCGAGTGTACTGCGCACACAACAGATTACAAAATGCTTCATCACGACAGCACTTTTTAATGCATTGGTGGATATTGATCCGGATTGCTTTGCCACACTTGAAACCTTGCTATTCGGTGGTGAAAAGGTGACGGTCAGCCATGTGCGCAAAGCATTTGCCCGTCTGGGCTCTGGCCGTTTAATTCATGTCTACGGACCGACCGAGAGTACAGTATTTGCAACGTTTTACCGGATTGATCATTTGGATGAAGCTGCAAATACCGTACCGATCGGTAAACCCATCAGCAATACGTCGGTTTACATCATGGATCATGACCAGCATCCTTTGCCACAAGGAGTTGCAGGTGAACTGTACATCGCTGGCGATGGATTAGTGAAAGGTTATTTGAACCGTCCAGAGCTGACAGAGGAAAGGTTTATTCCGTTTCCAGGGGTGCCGGGGGGCAGGTTGTACCGAACCGGAGATTGGGCAATAGAGCAGGCGGACGGAAACATTGAATATATCGGCCGGATCGACGAGCAAGTGAAAATACGGGGCTACCGAATTGAGCCAGGGGAAATTGAGGCACAGCTATTAAAAATAAAGGATATACAAGCAGCCGTTGTTATCGTGCGTGAAGATCGGAACGGACAGAAGCAACTGGGAGCGTACTTTAGGGCAAGCCAAAGGCTGATGGCAGATGAAATTAAAAACACGCTTTCTGCAAAGCTGCCAAATTACATGATTCCGTCTTTTTTTATGCAATTAGAGCAGATGCCACTGACACGGGATGGAAAGCTGGATCGCAAGGTACTGTTGTCCTTTGAAGACAATGGACATACCGTGGCAGCAGCATACGTATCCCCTGAGGCAGGGCTGGAAGCCAGGCTGATGGAAATCTGGCAGGATGTATTAGGTATTCAGCAGTTTAGTGTTGTAGACAGCTTCTTCGACCTTGGTGGACATTCTATTCATGCGCTTACGTTAATGTCAAGGATGGAGAGGGCGGGATATCATACCACTTTGACAGATATTTACCACTATAAGACGATCCGTGCGCTCGCTGCATATCTTCAATCGGCTCAAGAAAGTGAAAGAACCTTGAAGCAGCAGGGCACTATAGAAACCAAGCAAGAGTTGATTTCCTGGCTGCACCAAGAAACAGATGGCGTATACGATCTGGTGAAGTATCAAGTGAGGGATTTTCTTCACGAAGTGAGAGATATTCGGGTGCTTTACTTCAACTCCGTGGACGACGTTAATCCTATCATGCGGATCATGAACGGGAAAGTCGCTAAAGAAGTGCAGCCGCATTATATTGTACCACTGCATCAAAAAGTAAAAATGGATAATCAATACCAGGTCATCGATGAAGAGGAGTTTGTCCAGCGTCTGGACTTGAAAACCATGGACACGGATCAGGCGGCAAGGTTGCGCGAGCAGTTGGAAGACGATTATTTAAAAAGAGATCAGTGGGTTAAAACGGGGCAAGTGGCACAAGAATATCCGCTAAGTGGAATTCAACAAATGCAAATTTCATTTCATACACCGCCGAGTATTGGCCTATTTAGGCTGGACGAGTATGTGAATTATGATTTTTTGAATCAGGCTTATGCTCAATTTGTACAAAGTCAGGGATTACTGAGAAGCATTCCTGTACAAAGAGATGAATGGACGTATTGGAGGGAATACGTCCTTCCTGGCGCCGATTTGCCAACACTCACCATCCTCGACGTAACGGACTGCAATCCATATGGCCCCTTTATGGAAATGATAAATGACTACATGACGAATACTCGATACACGGGAGAGCGTACTTTGTTTCAGATGTTTGTGCTAAAACGAAATTTGCGTGAGCATGTTGTTATAACGCTTTATCATCATGCGATATGCGATCGGGTGACTTCGGAAGTAGCTGAACGACAGGTAATGGCTTGCTACAGGAGTCTGCTTCAAAACGAATCCCTTCCTACGGATGAAGTAAAGCCCTATAAGGATTATGTAGAACAAATCCAAAGCGGACCCAGCGGAATCACTGAACAGACATTGATATCCGACTTTCATCTGGAAGCGTTCCAGCAAAGCAAGCAGGACCTGTTACAAACTCCGAAGCTAAGAACGAGCACAGAAGCCTATCTGTTTAGCGTGAGCATCCCGGCTAAAAATCCATCCTTGGAGTTTGCGCTCTCTGTCTTTACAAGGGGCTTGCAAATCTATTTAGGTATGGACCAGTTGCCATTGTTATTTTTATATGATGGAAGAAGGTACGATGAGGCGACATATTATAACACGGTCGGTGAGTTTATTGATTTTGTGCCTATGCTGATGGATATGAAGCAGAATCCGGATGAAATGCTGCTGACTGTCAGAAATAGGCTGGATTTATTAAAACACCACACGATTAATTTTATGAACCTGCTTACAGGACCTGCCTATAAAAACAGGTGGGAACGGGCCAGAACACTTGCACAATTTGGGAAGCAGTATGAGCATCTAGATGTATTCATGTTTAACTATTTGGCCAATAGCGCAAAGGAAGGGTTGCAGTATAGCCAATTTTACGATGATACGGTCATAAAGCAACCGAATCCGCTGCCGATCTATTCGCTGTTCAACTGCATCGCTACCTCCTACACAGACGGTCTTATTTTTTCGATGCGGTGCAGTTACGAGATAGAGGTTGAGGAAGTCAGGGCTGCTTTTTATCAGGCCGCCGGTATAGCATCTCAGATAGGGGAGGTTCAATAAGTGATCCAACCTTACTTGCCTTTATTTTCCCATCGCAGGGGGGAAGCCGGACAGCCTGAAGACAAAGATCAAGTCCTTTACCATATTCGTTTGGAAACAAGACAGGTCAAACCGATCATGGAGTTTGTACAGCAGCATCAGTTGGGTATGCCTTCTTTTATCGCAGCCATATGGTCTGTGCTTTTATCCCATTATGCCAATCAATATACAGTACCTGTTTTATATTCCATGTTATCAGACAGAGAGGGGACACAACGTTGTCAGGACTATCCGCTTTTTATCCATATTCAGAAGGAAGATCATCTTCTCTCCTTGATGCAAAAAATAAAGGGAAAATGGGATAAGCGAGATAGCAGCATTAAGTGGAGTGAGGATCTTTCGCAGCACATGAAAGTGGACTCCCCATCAGAAAAAGATGGAGATTTTTTCAATGTGGGCATCGTAGAGACTTGTGATGATCTCTCGCATTCAAGTTCGAGCACAAAAGCATTAGCTTCTCTATGCGGTATAAATCAGCCTGAGATTGCGCTCTGCTACCGTTATGGTTCGGAAAGATTAGAATGCGCAATACAGTATGATAGCAGGCATTTGGGTAAAAAGCAGATCGCTAATCTCGCAGGCCACTTTCAGATACTGCTGGCCAATGCACTCCATCTTCCGGAGAAAGCGGTACTCCTTCACCCCATACTGACAACGAAAGAATACGAGCAGATACAACAATGGAATGATACGGAACAAGCATATCCTTTGGATAAAACCGTGGTTCAACTGATTGAGGAGCAGGCTGCCAGAACTCCCGATGCAATCGCATTGGAGTTTGAAGGGCAGAAGCTGACCTACTCGCAGTTAAATCAGCGGGCTAATCAAATCGGCCGCGTGATTCTAGAGTCGGTTTCCACAGGAGAGGATGGCGCTTTACAACCCGGCACGCTGATTGCCATCTTTATGGACAGAAGCGCAGATGTAATCCCGGCAATGCTAGGAGTTATGAAGGCAGGGGCCGCTTATCTTCCGATCGATCCCCAATATCCTGGAGAACGGGTTCGATTTATTTTAGAAGATGCGCAGGCCAAAATGATTATCACGCACAGTCAACTGGTAAATAAGCTAAATCTATCTATGAATCAAATGAGCATGAAAGCGCATTCGCTTATTTGTGTAGATGAATGCCTGGTGCAGCAGTACGATCATCCCGACGAGAATTTGAATATTCAGGTTAAACAGAGCGACCTGGCCTATGTCATCTATACATCCGGCTCCACTGGAAATCCGAAGGGGACGCTTATTGAGCACGCCGGACTGGTTACGTTAATCCCTTACCTTGTTGAAAAGTTTCGTATTACCCCTGACTCCAGAGTTATGCAATTCGCTTCCATCAGTTTCGACGCTTCGGTCTACGAATGGATCGGAACGTTAACAGTAGGCGGGACACTTGTTGTGCTGTCGAATGCGGAGCTGCCTCCTTATGCGGATATTTCAGATGTACTCGAAGAGAAAAATATCCACATTGCCATGCTGACGCCATCTGTGCTGCGAACCATGAAACCAAGAGAACTGTCTGAATTGCATACAATCGTATCCGCGGGAGAACCCTGTACGTCTGATATTGTAAATTATTGGGGAAGAGGACGACTGTTTGTGAACGCTTACGGACCGACCGAAGTGACGATTTTATGTTCCACCTCGGTATGCAAACCAGAGGCAGAAATCACGATTGGCAAACCCGCCTATAACAAACGATTGTTTGTATTCAATCCATTTGGTAATTCTGTGCCGGTCGGTGTTCCCGGTGAATTATGGGTGGGCGGCATAGGGCTTGCCAGAGGATACCTGAATCGTGGGGAGCTGACCCAGGAGCGTTTTGTTCACAAAGAGATGAGCATCGGAAATGAGTCACAGCGAGAACGGTTATATCGAACCGGGGACGTCGTGAAATGGACGCCAGATGGTGAACTGGTATTTATCGGCCGTAGTGATGAACAGATTAAAATCAGAGGCTACCGTATCGAACTGGGTGAAATAGAGCATCAGCTTCGCCAGCACCCTGATATCCGTCAATGTGTCGTTCGAGCCTGGAAGGACGAGTCCTTCCATAAACTGGTGGCTTACTATACTGCCTTAAAAAGGCTGACTGAGGCTGAATTGGCCCAGTATGCAGGCTCTATTTTACCTGCTTATATGGTTCCTGCTTATTTTTGTCAGCTGGATTCAATCCCCGTAAATACAAGCGGGAAAGTTGATCGTCAAGCTCTTCCCGATCCGACCACATTATTTGTCCCTGCTGAGAATGCTGCGGAAGCAGGGGAGGGCAGTTTCGAAAAGCGACTGCTTTGCATTTGGCGACAAATTTTAAAAAGAGGAGATATCGGTGTAAACGATCATTTTTACGCGGCCGGGGGAGATTCAATTCTTGCCATTCAGGTCGTCTCTATGGCCAGAGATCACGGTATGATGCTGACCCCAAGACAAGTTGCAGAGCATCCGACTATCAAGGAATTAGCCGCTGTGGTTACTTGGACAGAACGTGAGAAGAAGGAAGATAGTATGGTTGATTTGACAGGCGAATTTGGTCTGACGCCGATCCAGCACTGGTTTTTCGAGCAGCAGTTCAAAGAACCGCATTATTTCAATCAATCCCAGCTGTTTCTACTACGTGGTTGTGATCCCGTAAAGCTGGAAACGGCCATCAAACAATTGATCAGACTTCATCCAGAGCTTTCGATGCAGCTCGTAGCTGGCAAGCACGGATATTCGCAGCGCTACCGAACGGATACCACCATTCAGCTTGCCAGTCACACTATTCAGCAAATCGCTGATCCCGAATCTGAAATTTCAAGCATATGCGATGCATGGAACAGACAACTGAATTATGAGACAGGCCCGATGATTTGTGCAGGCGTAATCCAAGGTCATCCTGACGGTCAAGTCCGCTTTTTTATGACGATTCATCATTTGGTTATTGATGGCGTGTCCTGGAGAATATTAGTTCAGGAATTGGATCAATTGTATCATGGCTCAGAATTGCCTCCTGTTTTAAATCCATACAAAAGGTGGCATTACGCATGGATGGATTATTCCAAACACCAAGATACTTTAAGTCATATTGAATATTGGAAAAAAGTACAGCTTCAAAGTGCAGCATTTGTGCTGCCGATAGACCATTGCCCGGATCATAGAATGAGCAGTGAATCTTCGGAATTGGTTACAAAGCTTACTCCCAACGATACGCAGTTACTTTTGTATCATTGCTCCCAGGCATATCATACCGAGATCAATGATTTGCTGCTTACGGCCTGGTCGCTGGCTCTCTCCGCTTGGTCTGGGCAGAAGACGATCGCGTTTCGGTTAGAGGGTCATGGACGTGAGCATTTTGTAGCCGATATGGATCTGACAAGAACCGTCGGCTGGTTTACCTCAATGTTTCCGGTGTGCATTCGGATGACGGACAATTGCAGCTTGGGGGCGACGATTAAATCTGTCAAAGAGCAGTTACATTCTATTCCTCACCGTGGCATGTCATACGGTGCTTTGAGATACTGCCATCCGAACGAAGAAGTCCGTTCCGAGCTAACAGCTTCCGAGCCACAGGCTCTATTCAATTATTTGGGTCAATTCGATCAGGCAAATACGAGCGGGCTAGAGCAGTGGATAGGTTTTACACGTGAAGCAGCACAGGACCATAGCTCGCCGCTTAATCATGGAACAAGCCTGTTGGAACTTAACTGTTCCATCGTTCATGGACAACTGCATTTGTTCATGAAATATAGCACACGTCACTATGAAGAAACGACCATTACTCAGTTGATAAATACTTTCATATCACGTTTGCTTTCTATCATCGAGCATTGCAGCCAGGCTAATTACGAAGAGTTTACACCAAGTGATTTTCCATCGGTGTCACTGGAGCAGCATTCGCTGGATCAGATTGTAAAGACCTATTCTAAGCAATATGGTCTGAATAAAATGATGCATTTAAGTCCTTTGCAGGAAGGACTGTTGTTCCATTATTTAGAGTATCCGGCATCCGATCAATACTTTGTGCAGGTTAATTGGAAATATCATGGGAGGCTGGAGGTAAACCAGTACCGGGAAGCCTGGGACAGTGTCATTGCCGAAAATGATTGCTTGCGGACATGTTTCATTTGGGACGCGCTGGACAAGCCCGTACAATGCATTATCCAAACAGCAGAATGGGACTGGACGTTCTTGGATTTTGGAGCAGAGCAACCCAAGCGGCAACAGGAATGTATTGAACGGTGGATGGAGATGGATCGCAATCGTCGTTTTGATCTGAGCCAGCCTGCGTACCGCATCACATTGATTCAGACTGCACCGGAAGAATGGACGATGCTCTGGAGTTATCACCATATTTTGCTGGACGGTTGGAGCTTGCCGCTGCTGCTAAACCGGGTTCATGAACTCTATGCTTGTAGATTGCAAAATAGAATGCCACAGCGCAGCTTGTCCCGCTCTTTTGAAGCGTATATTCAATGGCTGAATGATAAGGATCGCACAGAGGCCGAGTTATTTTGGAAGGCTTATTTGGCCGAAGTAACGGAGCCGACCCTGCTGCCGATCGAGAAGGGAAGTGCGATTCCCGATGTACATCAACCGATTAAGAACCAGCAGATCCAGACCCTTCACATGGATTCGAGTCTAACCAAACGTATAGCCACTTTTGTACAGCAAACACAGGTTTCGCTCAATACCTTGGTGCAGTTTGCATGGGGGAAAGTGCTACAGGTCTATCATGATGCAGATACAACCGTATTCGGCATGGTCGTTTCCGGGAGGGGATCGGATCTTGCAAAAGGGGATCGCATTACAGGTATGCTGATTAATACGTTGCCCTTGGTCATGCACTGGAATGTGGAGCAAACCATCACAGAATATGTAAAGCACCTACACCGGACGATTCAGAAATTGAATGACTACTGCTATGTGAGCCTGAACGAACTGAAGAGGTGGAGTGCTATTCATGGTCATGCCATGTTTTACAGCATCGTGGCCTTCGAGAATTATATGAACGACTACCGTCAGCCTGAACATGGTTTGGAAATGTCAGCTATGGAGGAACGAGAGAAAACCAATTACCCGATGACTATCACCATTGCCAATGACGGGGAACAGATCACTGTCAAATTTATTTACGATGCGGGTCGCTTGAAGCAAGCAACGGTTTGTCGCCTAGCTGAGCATCTGCTAAATACATTGCACTATGTGCTGGAACATCCGAGTCACTCCGTCGGAGACGTGTGTTTTATAAGCAAGGACGAATATGATCAAGTCGTCTATGACTGGAACGATTCGTATACAGACTATCCCAGAAATCGTTCGATTGTTGACTTGTTTCAGGAGCAAGCGAGGCTGCGTCCTTCACAGCCGGCAGTAATTGCACACAACAAGGTTATAACTTACCGCACCATGAATCAAATGTCCCAGCAGATTGCCCATTTGCTAGTAGATGATACCGACAGTCATGGGAAGTTGATCGGGGTTTATTTGCCGCGATCCATCGAGTTCATTGTCTCCATTCTGGCGATTATGAAAGCGGGATGTGCTTATGTGCCGATAGACCCCGATTTTCCGGCAGAAAGAACCCGCGAATTGATCGAGGACGCTAAACTGGACACCATCATCACCTCACATAAAGGAGCGGAAGGTATCTCGAAAGCCTGTAATGGAATCCATTTAAAACTGATTGATATAGAGCATTTTGACCAGACTGAGGTTGTACCACAAGAAGAGAAGGAGCCTATAACTGCTCCTAATGACCTTGCTTACCTACTGTATACATCCGGCTCGACGGGAAAACCGAAAGGCGTGATGGTAGAACATCGCAATGTCATCCGCTTGGTTAAAAACACCAGCTATATCCCGTTTTCCTCTGACATCAGGTTGCTTTATACAGGTTCGCCTGTTTTTGACGCTTCCACGTTTGAAATTTGGGGGACATTGCTAAATGGAGGTCGTCTGTTTGTAGTTTCAAAGGATGACCTTCTCAATATCCAACTGCTGGAGCAACGCATGAAGGAGTGGGAAATTAATACATTATGGCTAAGTTCCGCCCTGTGTAATCACTGGATTGAAGAAAATGAAAAGATGTTTGCTGAACTTAAATGGTTGGTCGTGGGCGGGGAAGTTTTATCGGCTAAGCATATAAACCGTATCCGGCTGGCCTGTTCAGAACTTTCGATTCTCAATGTATATGGTCCAACGGAGAACACCACGTTTTCGACGAGCTATCGGATCAAAGAGACTTTTGAGCAAGATATTCCCATTGGCAAGCCGATTAGTAATTCAACTTGTTATATCCTGGACAAACAGGGTCGTATTCAGCCTATCGGGGCGGTCGGGGAACTATATGTAGGAGGAGACGGGGTTGCGAGGGGCTATTGGCTGCAAAACCAATTGACACAGCATGCGTTTACTCCGAATCCCTATACTTCTGCCAAAGATCGTGAAAGAGGAGAAAATCGGGTTCTTTATCGTACAGGAGATCGGGCGAAATGGCTACCGGACGGTAATATCGAATATATTGGACGGGTTGACGATCAGGTGAAGCTTCGCGGCTATCGAATCGAACCTGGCGAAGTCGAGTTCCGTCTTGGCCGCTATCCTGTTGTGAAAGAATGTCTGGTTGCTGCCCGTGAGCTTCACGGTGAATTACGGCTGATCGCTTACTATACAGCGGAAGAGGAGGAGCGGGAGGGAGAGCTTCATACGTTTATGGCTGAGGGGCTTCCAGCTTATATGCTACCCTTCCGTTACATTTGGCTGAAGTCGTTCCCATTAACGGCTAACGGGAAAATCGACCGTAAAATGCTTCCTTTACCGAAAATCCAGAACAGCCATAAAGAACCAAATTCCAGTCAAAAAACTGAATTGGAACAAACCATTGAAGAGATTTGGAGCAAGGTTCTGCAACTTGAGACTATCCGTAAGGATGAAGATTTTCACACGTTGGGAGGGCATTCGCTTCATGCGCTGCGTATAGCCAGTTTGCTGCAAAAAAGCGGATATCCGGTTACAGTCAACCAAATATTTCGTGAACAGACCATCGAACATTTGGCCCTTGCATTGAGCAAAGCTAGGACGGATACTGCAACTGTCCTTTGTTCGGATAGGAATATCCCATATATTCAGACTATAAGAAAGGTGTACCCGAATGATGGATTTCCGCTATCTGCTGTACAAAAACGTTTTTTTCAAAGAGATCTGCTGAATCGCAACATGTTTAATGTACCTTACCTGGCTCTGCTCAAGAAATACATCCCCAGACAATTGCTGGACTCGTCGCTGGAGGCACTATGGAACAAACATGCGGCGCTACGCTTGTCATTTGCTCAGCTGGATCATGATGAATGGTATCAATATGAGCAGACCATGAGTGTGGAACAGGTTGTTTCTTATGTAGATTTGCAAGCGGTCCCGGGCTCACATGACGCCTGCATTTCGGAATACTGCTCGAATGCTCAGCATGGATTTGACATCGGGGCTGGACCTTTATGGAAAGTCGTGCTGTTTGACCATTATTGCGGAGAGAAACGGCAGGTGATATTGCTCCTGTTCCATCATTTAATTTTTGACGGGATATCCATAAACATTTTTTTGGAAGACTTGAGGCATCTTCTATTACTGGAAAAGGGGAGTGATTGGCTCCTGCATAGGGAGGAAGAAAGCAGCTATCGGGATTGGTGCATGGGATTGACACAATATGCGGCAAAGGGCCTTTCTCCTGACGCATCAGCCTTCTGGGCCAAGGTTGTGGAAGGCGGCAAGTCTTTACAGGTTGACACGGAATCGGAGACACGGCCTCTCCACCGTCATATGACTACCATAACACAAGATTTGCTTGAAGGAGAGGAACATATTCGCCTTTTAAAAGCGGTGGCTGTCAAGCAGCATACTACACCGCTGAGCTTGATACTTACGGCATTGTCACAGGCTTGTTTCCAATTGAAAAGGCAATCGGATTTGCTGCTCCATGTGATGTCTTATCAGCGTGAGTCCTTTTTGCCTGGGATTGTAATTGATCGTACGATTGGTTTTTTTGCCGGAGCTTATCCCATTCGAATTCAGATCCCGGAAGAGGGGTTATCTAAAAATGGGGAGGTTGTACTGGAGCATGTCAAGCGCACATTACAGCATATTCCATCTGAAGGACTGGATTACTTTATTCTACGATATTTGATACAGGATATAAATTCCCATACGGAGCCGCTAAAAGACGGAACACACATGCTTTTTCATTATCAATCCGAGGAAATGAACGGGCTGGCTGATGATTTGTACGAGCCTTTGGCCCTTCCTTACGGAAATACGAACGCGGCGGACAACCCCTCAGCTTACAAGCTAAATATGACGGCTAGCCTTAAACATGATCGGTTAAGTTTAACCTGCTATTACAGTTCACTGCATTATGAAGACCGGACGATTACTGAGTTTGTACGCTTAATATCCGGCTATCTGTGCCAAAGCATTGGTGTTCGTCCAAATACTATGATAGTGAAAGGAGACTTCCTGCTATGAAAATATACGAATTTTGCCCTTTTTTTAATGAAAACCGGATTGCTGATATCAAAATAAAAGAAAACGCCTGCTGGATTGACGAGCTGCATGTGATCGAAGCCAACAAGACGTTCAGCTATTTGGAGAAGCCCCTCAACTTTAAAGCGGATGTTCTTGGCCCCAAAGTAATTCATCATCCATTTCATGCCGATGAGCTGTTTCGCAAACCAGAGAAGGAATCATTGTATTTTAATGTGGATAGCTGCGGTGCGGATCACTTTGACCGCTGGTACTGGCGTCTGCTTAGCTACAACAGCGCGTTTCATAACGAAGCTTGCCAAAGAAACCAAAGTGCCTCTATTTTGCGGGATAAGGTTGAGGACGATGATATAATCATTTTGGCTGATTTCGATGAGATCATTGATAGCCGGATGGCGGATCGTTTGGTTTCAGAAGTGAAGAAGCATGAGATTATTACGATAAAAATGCACTACTCTGTATTCTTTCTGAATCTTTTTTGCCAATCCAATCATGGCGCCCCTCATTGGAGCTATCGCGTATTTGCCATGACAGGTCGGTATTTTAAAAGTATGCCATTCTCATCTGACTATCTCAGGAAGAAGGGGATTGCTGAAGCACTGTACCAAGACATCTATTGCCTGGAAGAACCAGCCGGATTCCATCATTCGTGGCTTGAATATCAGAAAACCGCGCTCCCCAAGCTGCAGGCATTTGCCGCCAATGTAGAGGATAAAAGTATATTGAATACAGATTATATTGATCAATGTTTGCATGATAAAAAACTGTACTATATCGATACCGAGCTTTATGTTGATAACTCAAAATCGTTTTTGAGCAGTTTACAGGAGCTTGAAATAGAAGATCTTTGGTATAAGTAAAGGAAGCCAGGTTTAGCTGGCGGAGAAGCCCGGTCGATACAGAACGAGGGCTTCTCTTTTCTTTTTTTAGACATAGGAATGCGGTGTCCTTTATCTGGATTGGAGACGTATTTCATGAAGATGCTGTTGACGAAGCATGATTTATATATTACTGTGTTGATATTAACATTTTTTTTTTATCATTGACTTAAAATAAAAGAATGTTACATAAGCTGTTTTCGCTGCTTGATTTAGAAACAACTATTACCCAAATATAAACAGGTAGGTGACGCAAGTGACAGATATATCGAAGCACAATCATAACGGCTTGTCGGAGGAACAATTTTTGGCCGCATATGATGCCAATCAGTATGAGCGTCCATCGGTAACGGTGGATATGCTGCTTTTTACCGTGATGGATCAGCTCCAGCACAATTACCGCAAGCTACCGGAGAAGACACTCCAGCTACTTCTGATCCAGAGGGGGGAGCATCCGTTTCTGGGACAGTGGGCGTTGCCAGGCGGCTTTGTAGGGATGGATGAAAGCCTGGAAGAGGCTGCACGACGTGAGCTTAAGACAGAAACGAATGTAGACCGGATTTATATGGAGCAGCTATATACGTGGGGAGATGTAGCACGTGATCCACGTACGCGGGTCATCAGCTGCGCTTACATGGCATTGGTAGACCACGATTCACTGGAGGTACGAGCCGGAGATGATGCTGCGGATGCCCAATGGTTTGAGTTGGACTACAGTGTGGCTCAGGAGACGCGGACGAATCAGTCGGACGGTTACAGATGGGAACAAGACATTAACATTACATTGAAGCACGGGGATATTCACCTGTCAGCCAAAGTAAAAGTGACTGAAATTCTCAAGGGGAAAACCATTGAGGTCAAGCGAGAAGTGCTGAAATCCCAAGGAATTGCTTTTGACCATGCCAAAATTATTGTGTACGGAATTGAGCGTTTGCGCAGCAAAATAGAATATACAGATATCGCTTTCCACCTGATGCCAGCCCTGTTTACATTGAGCGAGCTTCAACAGGTATATGAAATTATTCTGGGTAAGGAGCTGTTGGCCGCAGCCTTCCGTCGCAAAATAGCCGAACTCGTGGAAGAGACGAATGAATATAGAAAGGCGGCCGGACATCGTCCGTCCAAGTTATACCGATTCAAGCCCCGGTCGCGTTTTAGTAGCATGAAGTAATATGAAATGAGGAATTAACGTGGAAAAGTTTACATTTTTTTATCGCAGTCAGTCGCCATTTTCGCAATGGTATCCCTCTGTGTTTACCGTAAATGAATTGGAATTCAACTGCGCGGAGCAATATATGATGTTTAAAAAAGCACAGCTTTTTGGGGATGAAGAGACAGCCAGTAAAATTATGCAAGCCCCTACCCCGCGGGAGCAAAAAGCCCGTGGCCGTAGTGTGCACGGATTTGATCAATCCTTGTGGGAGGCGAATTGCCGACAATTTGTGTATGACGGCAACTACGCCAAATTTACGCAAAATCCGAATTTGCTTAAGCACCTGCTCAAAACAAAAGGAACTACACTGGTTGAGGCCAGTCCGACGGACACGATTTGGGGTGTAGGATTGGCTGAAATTGATGCCCGCATACGGAACCGCAAATCATGGCGAGGCACCAATTGGCTTGGAGAAATATTGACGAAACTACGTGAGGATGTCTTGCAAAAGGAGGAATAGCCATCATGAAACATACCATGAACCCCCGGAGCCACCGGGATATTCGATCACATATGGCGCAGGAAACACTATCTATTTTGGAGAATGGATATTATACGAATACCAAACAGGCACAAGTGAATATTGCACAAGAGGTAAGCAATGCCATCACAGGCTCCAAGCTATATGCACCATCCCTGCTTGTGGCTGTAAAACAAGAGGCGGAGGAAAAGATTCTTCTATTAAAAGGCGCATTAGAGTCTTCTCGGCTGACGCAACAGACGATTCATGAGAAGATGGAAGTTACGGGAGAAAGCACATTGGAGGCGGCGTATAGGCTCCAGGTTTCGGAGAAGCTGGAGCACGTGGCGTGTCTGAATTTTGCATCAGCCAAAAATCCGGGAGGTGGATTTCTCGGAGGAAGTCAGGCACAGGAGGAAAGCTTGGCTCGTTCGTCAGCATTGTATCCCTGTATTTCACAAATGGAAGAGATGTACCAGCACAACCGGAAGCTGCGGAGCTGTTTTTATTCGGATTATATGATTTATTCGCCTGATGTTCCGGTGTTCAGGGATGATCAGGGAATGCTGCTGGAGAAGCCGTACCAAGTCGCTCTCCTGACCGCACCTGCTGTTAATGCTGGAGTCGTGCGAGAACGGGAGCCAGAGCAGGTAAATCGGATCGGCGAAGTGATGCTGGAGCGAATCCGTTACATACTCAGTTTGGCTGCGCAAAACGGGGTAGAGCATCTTGTGCTGGGAGCCTATGGCTGTGGGGTATTCCGCAATAAGCCGGAAGAGGTTGCCGTCTGGTTCAAGCAAGTGCTTGTAGATGAAGGATATGGATTGTTGTTTGACCGGATTGTTTTTGTGGTGCTGGATCATACAGCAGGACAGCGTACCTTGAACGCCTTTAAATACGGCCTTTCCTAAAGCTGGGGGACGTGTTTCAAAAACCATATACAGTGATAAGTTATGAAAAAGGAGAGTGCTGAATGAATCCAAATCCAAACGTCACCTGGCATGCGTCAGACGTTGACAAGCAAGCGCGCCAGCTTCTGAATGGGCATAAAAGCCCGGTACTTTGGTTTACGGGGCTGTCTGGCTCGGGAAAATCAACGGTATCCTCCACACTGGAAAAAGCACTATTTGCACGAGGCATACACACGTTTATTTTGGATGGGGATAATGTTCGGCATGGTTTAAATCGCAATCTGGGTTTCCTGCCCGCTGACCGCAAAGAAAACATCCGTCGTATTGCTGAAGTAGCGAAGCTGATGTCACATGCGGGGGTGTTGACGATTTGCGCTACGATCTCTCCTTATCGTGAGGATCGTGAAATGGTAAAGGATATTTTGCAGCAGGAAGGCTGTTATGAAATCTATATCCAATGCAGTCTGGAGGAATGCGAGCGACGTGATCCCAAAGGTATGTACAAGAAGGCAAGAGCCGGGGAAATACGCCATTTTACTGGTATTGATGCGCCTTACGAGGCACCTTTGGAGCCTGAGCTCATCGTATCCACTGAAGGCCGGGAGATTGGCCAGTCGGTTCAGGATATACTGGATTTTCTCGACAGAGAGCAGCTGCTGCTCTAATCTTCGTCAAACCTTTTTCAAATCTTCCTGAAATCTTCATTATCTAAAATGGAATTCATGTTTAAATAGAATAAACCTCTCGATCTTGAAGCCGTCTGAATTTCCCCCTGGTTTTTTCAGATATTCGGCACCAGAGGCGGGAGGTTTTTTGATTACAGCATATATCCAACCAATTCATTCAAGAGGTGATTTCAATGATGAGTAAACAACCAACCAACCTGACTACCAGCTGGGGCGCTCCTGTCGGTGATAATCAAAATTCCATAACGGCTGGATCACGCGGGCCTACATTGATTCAGGATGTGCATCTGCTGGAAAAGCTCGCGCATTTTAACCGGGAACGTGTGCCGGAGCGCGTGGTTCATGCCAAGGGCGCAGGGGCGCACGGATATTTTGAAGTCACTAATGATTTATCTGCCTATACAAAAGCAAGCTTTTTATCTGAGGTGGGCAAGCGCACACCGATGTTTATCCGTTTTTCTACGGTTGCCGGTGAGCAAGGCTCGTCCGATACGGTACGCGACCCGCGTGGTTTTGCGGTGAAGTTTTATACCGAGGAAGGCAATTACGATCTTGTAGGCAACAACACACCCGTATTTTTCATCCGGGACGCTATCAAATTTCCGGACTTTATTCATACGCAAAAACGCCACCCCCAAACTCATCTGAAAAACCCTAATGCCGTTTGGGATTTCTGGTCCTTATCTCCTGAATCGCTGCATCAAGTAAGTATTCTGATGTCCGATCGCGGCATTCCCGCTACACTCAGACATATGCATGGATTCGGTAGCCACACGTTCAAATGGGTCAATGCCGAAGGGCAGGCGGTATGGGTGAAATATCATTTTAAAACAGAGCAAGGCGTACAAAATCTCGATGTAGATCTGGCTGCCAAAATTGCCGGTGAAAACCCGGATTATCATACCGAAGATCTGTTTAATGCCATCGACAAGGGCGACTTCCCTGCATGGAAGCTTCATGTACAAATTATGCCTGTGGAGGATGCGGACACATACCGCTTTGATCCATTTGATGTGACGAAGGTATGGTCGCAAAAGGATTATCCGCTGATCGAGGTGGGACGCATGGTATTAAATCGCAATCCCGAGAACTATTTTGCAGAAGTAGAGCAGGCAACGTTCTCTCCGGGTTCGTTCGTTCCCGGTATTGAAGCATCTCCGGATAAAATGCTGCAAGGACGCCTGTTTGCCTACGGAGACGCACATCGCTACCGCGTAGGCGCAAATCACAATGCATTGCCGATCAACCGACCTCATGCAGAAGTACACAACTATCAACGTGATGGTGCATTGCGTAGTGACGACAATGGTGGCGGATCGGTCTATTATGAGCCAAATAGCCTCGGTGGGCCGAAAGAGTCTCCAGAGCACAACATCGCTCCTTTTGAAGTATCAGGTGAAGCTCAAAGTGTAGCTTATGACCATCATGACCATTACACTCAACCGGGTGACCTGTACCGTCTGCTCAGCGAAGAAGAACGGGCGCGTCTGGTACAAAACATCGTGGGTGCGATGAAGCCAGTGGAAAGTGATGAAATCAAGCTGCGTCAGATTGGACATTTCTATAAGGCTGATCCTGATTACGGCCGCCGTGTAGCCGAAGGTTTGGGCTTGACTGTTCCGCAAGGCGAATAGAGGTATTTGCACACTTTAGGTTCAAGATTTCTCCCTAAAATAAAAGGGTGCCTCAACGCCACGTACATGGTTGATGGGACATCCTTTGCTTTTGAGTATGATGTAAAGCAGGTGCTTGTGGTGGACGCTCCGTGAACGGAACGTTGCTCCAATCGCTGTTGTCTCCAGATTTATTGAATCACACTCGGCGGTGTAAATCTGGAGACAAAGGCGACCGCGACCGTTTTTTCGCAATCGTTCCGTCCTCTCCGCTGATTTTAGTGTGTGCCAGTCTTACAAACCGAAGGACAAGAAACAAAAATCAGAAAAGCCGCAAGCCTCCAATAATACGAGGTTATGCGGCTTATTTTGGTGTGTTTCGGTGTTTAAAAATATAATTGATGCAAAAGCATAAAACCAGCGGAGAGGACGGAATCGTTCTGTAGAAGCGTCAGCGTTCGCCTTTGCCTCCGAATTTCACCCTTCAAAATTATAATCAAGAAATTCGGAGGCAACAGCGATCGTAAGAATAATCCGTCCTCGTAGCGGTCATAGAAGCACGCATTAACACGTTTCGTTAGCAAGCTATATCCTCTGCAACCGAGGCAAATAGATCACAAGAAACAGTGACCGCCCCAAAGCAAATACGATAAAAGACAGCCAAAGACCATGATTCCCATAGTGGGGAACGCACCAGAACAGCGCGATCAAAAAGATGACCAGTGAAATGAGCATTGAATTACGGATCGGATACGTCACCGTCATGCCTGTAAATACACCGTAGAAGACCAGTCCCAGTCCGGCGGCCAGTGGAAAGGCGACTAGCCAACCGTTATATGGACTCGTAAGGCTGATCACCGTAGCATTATCGGTAAACAGACGGATTAGCGGCTCTTTCAGTGCGAAATACAGCCCACCCGTCAGCACGCTGGTTACAAGCGTCCAGAACCAGGATAGATGAATAACTCTTTGCAGCATTTTTTGATCCCTTGCACCCCGAGCCTGACCTGTCATGATACTGCTGGCGTTGGCAAATCCGTCAAAAAAGTAAGCCATAAGGTAGTGGATTTGCAGCAAAATAGCGTTCGCCGCAAGCTGATCGGTTCCAAAACCTGCACTGCGCGATGTAAACAGATTAAACATCGTCAGCAGACAAGCCGTGCGAATCATAAGATCAAGGTTCGTTGCCATGACGTTTTTCAGCTCCGAAGCTCCAAACCACCCCCGCCAATCCCGCTGTCCGCTGCGCTTCCATTCCTTCCAGACCGACGAACGAAGCACCAGCACAAAACCCAGCACACATGCGAAGACCTCAGCAATCAGAGTAGCACCAGCCACACCTGCTACATCCCATTGCATGATTTGTGTGAACAAAATAGCCAGCACCATATTGATGACATTCATGGAAATTTGCAAAAGCAGTGTCGCCTTTACGCGAGACAATCCCATTAGCCAGCCGAGCAGTACATAGTTCACCAGCGTGAGGGGCGCTCCCCAAATACGAATGTTAAAATAGATTGATGCCTGCGCCGCCACATCCGCAGCAGGATGAATAAGCTGGAGAGAAGCGAGCAGAATCGGCTTTTGCAGCAGTATGAACAAGGCCCCGATCACCAAAGCAATCCCCATCGGACGCATGAGGGCAGCTATACCCTGGTCGTTATTTTTAGCCCCGGCAGCCTGTGCGGTGAAAGCAGATGTGCTGACTCGCAGAAAGCCAAACAGCCAATATAAAGTATTGAAAATAAGAGTACCTATTGCCACACCGCCCAAATAGGCAGAATGGCTCAAATGACCGATTACCGCAGTATCCACCGCACCAAGTAGCGGGGTCGTAATCGTTGAGATAATTAAAGGAATGGCTAAAGCAAGATAGGCTCGGTGGGAAGGCAACATGTTGAAAAAACCTCCAGTAATGATTGTGTATAGGGATGGCGATCCGAATGAAATAATGCTTCCTTGGAAAAATGCTCAAGCACACTGCCATCTTTCATGACCATGATTCGATCACTCATAAAGTGTACAGCCGCTAGATCATGGGAAATAAACAGATAAGCTAGCCCTAGCTCATCCTGCAAATCCTTGAGTAGATTCAAAACGGTGGCTTGTGTGGTCACATCCAAACTTGCCGTTGGCTCGTCCAATACGATAAAATCCGGCTCTGTACTGATGGCACGTGCGATGGTTACACGCTGCTTTTCCCCACCGCTGAGCTGATGTGGAAACTTATCCAGATAGCTGGCTGGAAGCTTTACCATACCAAGCAGATGTTTTGCTGTATCCCGACGTCCTGAGGACATACCCGCCATAAAGGAAGGAACATAGTACTTGAGCTGGTCCAGTGGCTCCAGCAGGGATTGCAGGATGGTTAGTCTGGGGTTCAAAGCCGCAGCTGGATGTTGAAATACCGCACCCAGCCTGCTGCGAATCCGTTTTAATTCGCTCCGCTTTAACCCCCGGATAGACTGTCCATCCAGTCTAAGCTCACCTTGTTCAAACGGGTCCAATGTCAAAATACAGCGAGCGAGTGTGCTTTTCCCACTGCCGCTTTCCCCGACGATACCCAGACATTCTCGGGGGGAGATCGACAGAGCAACATCTTGCAACACCGTTTTACCTCCAGCGTAAGCCTTCGTCAAACCGGAGACGGACACGACAGCATTAGACGTGTCTTGCTGCTGAGCGCAGGCGGCTTGATTATTCATGTAATGCGCTCCTTTCCAATGCGGCCTGTTCTTCAGTGCTGTTGTAAGGCAAACGTGCTGGAGCGCCCGGAGACAGCGGTGGAATAGCCACCAGAAGATGACGAGTATACGGGTGGGTCGGATGGTTCAGCACCGCTTGCGTCTCGCCAGTTTCAACCAGTGAACCTGCACGCATCACTGCGATTCGATCCGCATACTTGCGTACATGACGCAGGTCGTGAGTGATCCACAAGACGGATATACCCGTTTCCGTCCGGATTTGGTCAATGAGCTGGAGCACCCGATGAGCTGTGAGCGTATCCAGCGCAGTTGTAGGCTCGTCGGCAATAAGCAACTTCGGCTCCAGTAGCAGTGCAGCCGCAATAGCTGCCCGTTGCAATTGACCGCCGCTGAGCTGGAACGGATAGCTTCGGTACACGCGCTCGGCGGGAAGCTGTACGCGCTCCAGCACCTCGATACAGCGTTGCTTACGCGCCTTGCGATCTTGTTTGCCATGGGCGCGCATCAGCTCGTCCAGTTGGCTGCCTACACGCAGAAAGGGGGTGAAAGCTCCGTGATAGTCTTGAAAAATGTAAGATATTTCACTACCAAGCAAGGAACGTCTTTGTTTAGCGGATAGGGCTAACAAATTATTGTCTTTCCACGAAATGATTCCTTCCGCTGTAACAGAAGAGGGGAGAAGGCCGCCGATAGCGAACGCCGTCATGCTTTTGCCGCTACCGCTTTCGCCGGCTAGAGCACACCATTCCCCCGGACGAACGGCAAGCTCCAGTTGCTCTACAATCGTTTTTACATTTGTCCGAATCGTTAAGCCTTCAATAGTCAGCATATGCAGTTCACTCCTCCGTCCGGGTTTTAACATCATAATGGTCGCGCAGCTTGTCTCCAAGGACGTTCGCCAGTAGCACTGTTAGAACGATAGCTATCCCGGGAACCAGCATCAGATGGGGAGCCATTTGAAAATACGCTCGTCCTTCATTCAGCATAGTGCCCCATTCGGGAATTGGCGGCTGTGGACCTAAGCCCAAAAAAGATAGGGAGGCAATCATTAAAATGATTTTTCCGATATCCAGCGTAGCCAGTACTAGAACATTCCCAATTGCATGGGGTAGAATATGCCGCATGACAATCCGCAGGGAGGAGGTACCCGCCAGTATGGATAACGAAATGTAATCCTTTTGCTTTTCAGCCAGAACGGTACTGCGCACCAGTCGAGCATAACCAACCCATTTTACCGCAGTCACCGCGAAAATAAGATTTACTAAGCCAGGTCCGAGCAAGCCGCTCAGTACAATGGCAAAAATATAATCAGGTAATGTCATGAAGGCATCGACCACCCGTTTGAATACATGATCCATCCAGCCTCCAATAAATCCTGACAGCAGACCGAGAGGAACCCCGACAACCAGTGAAACGGCCAAAATCAACAAACTGGTTCCGACAGTCGTCCGAAGTCCAGCTATCACTCTCGATAGCACATCTCTGCCCAAATGATCGGTTCCCAGCCAGTGCGTAGCGCTGATCGGTTGAAGGCGATTCCCCATCTGGATACGATACGGATCTTGCGGAGCAAGGAACGGAACGGTTGTAATTGCTGCAAGAATGAGCAGGATGGAGAGCGACACGATCCATTTTCTGGACAATCGCGTCCTGGTGAGCTGCCCCCTTTCCTCATGTACGGATTTTATCATGATAAACGTTTCTCCTTCAAAGCAATTTCAGGATTGACCCAACGGTAGGACAGCTCTACTAAGATATTGATACATACAATGAACGCAGCCATAAATACGGTATAGCCCTGAATAATGGGGTAATCTCTTGCAGCAATGGCATCCACAATCCATTTGCCCAGCCCGGGATAGGCGAATAGCACTTCAATCACGACCGTGCCTCCCAGTAGGCTGCCTATACTCTCACTGAATACCGTAATGAGTGGAACAAGACTGTGACGGAACATGTGCCTGAAAAAAATGCGAACTGGGCTGATTCCACGGGCTTGCGCCGCTTTGATAAAATCTTGCCCCGAGCTTTCAATCAGACTTGCGCGGATCATTCGTACATAGACGGCCGCCATTGCCAATCCCAAGGTAAGAGAAGGGAGTACCAAATGAAAAGCGGTTCCTTCACCCATAGATGGCAAAATGCGCAATTTAACTGCAAACCATTCGATTAACAAAAGCCCCAGCCAAAAGCTAGGAATCGAGGAGCCGATTAAGGCAAACACACGACTGGCTCTGTCAATCCAGCGGTTACGGTACAGCGCCGCCATCGTTCCCAACGGGAGAGCTATCAGCAGCATAATGAACAGAGAGCCTCCGGTCATCAGAAGTGTATAAGGCAGTTTTTCCATAAACTCTGTAAATACCGGACGATGGGTTAAATAAGATTGTCCAAAATCAAACTGAAGCAACTGAACCAGCCACTTACCATATTGCACAGGTAATGGCTGATCCAGCCCCAGTTGGCTGCGCATATCCGCAATTTGCTGATTGGACACTGCTACATCATCTACTCGGAGAATGCTCCGGACGGGATCGCCCGGAACAAGCTTAAGCAGACAGAAGCTCACAAAGGAAAGAATAAGAAAGAACAATGCAAGTTTAAGAATCTTTTTGGCGAAGGATTTGAGCATGCTAGTTCACATCCAGGTCCTGGGTCAGCAGGTAGTATTCACTTTGGCTTGTTACCCAGTTAAGTACGTAATTGCGATAGGCCACTACGTTGTTGGGATGGACCAGAAAGGATTGCAGATTTTCTTGGTCAATCAGCGTGACAGCCTCCAGCGCCAGCTTGTTGCGTTGTTCCTCATTCACGGTTGTGTTCAGTTGTGTAATCATAGCCTCCAGTTCTGGTACACCCACACGCCCGTAATTTAATGCTCCCTCAGGCATGTAAGCCGCGTTCAGAAAATAGCTTGCATCACCGCGCGGGGCTGTAATGCTACTGTAAGTCGCCAAATCCCAATCCTGATGAGCGGCAAGATATTCGTCAATATTATCAACCTGACGGATATCAATCGTAATGCCGAGCTCCTTAGCGTTAGCCTGAATCAGTTGTGAAATGAGTGGAAGCTCCGCTCTCGACTGGTAAGTTAACAATGTGAGATGAAGTGGCTTGCCGTCGGGGTTCGTAACTTTTCCGTTCTGCACCGTATATCCAGCTTGCTTGAAGCCTTCTCGTGCGGCATTCAAATCAAACTTTCTCGTAATATATTTCGGTGAAAAAGGAAAGTCAGACAAGAACGGGCCTTGAGCAGGGGTTCCCTGACCAGACATGATACCGTTGGCAATCTCATCCCGATGGATCAGGTTATCGAATGCTTTACGCACAGACGTCTTTTTCAGATCATTATTGTTCATATTGTAAATAAGTTGATGCGTCCGCAGACTAGGAAGAGAATCAACCTTAACGGTGGAATCAGCTTTCAGCAGCTCCAGACTTTCAATTGGCGGACGATACACAATATCGGCAGTTTTGGCTTGAAAAGCAAGCTGACGTGCATTGGCGTCTTCGTTAAACATGAACTTCGCATGCTTCAACTTTACTTCACCGTTCCAATATTGATCGTTGCGATCCAAATTCAGTTCACTTCCGGCACGGAAACTGACAACCTTGAACGGTCCCGTTCCCGATGGGAAGTCACCTATAGCTGTGGTGTCTATAATAGCGGTATTCGGATGAACCAGCTCAGATACAAATTCGGGGAAAGGCTTGTCTGTCGTAATACTCAAAATCTGTCCGTCTGCATGAATATCACGGATATGTAGCGCATTTTTGACCGATGGATTGAGTATCTGTGCTCTTTCCAAGGATGCTTTGACAGCAGCGGCATCGACGGCTTTACCGCTATGGAAATTCACGCCCTGTCGGATGTTGAAGGTCCAGTGCTGTCCGTCCTTGCTGTTCCATTTCTCTGCAAGCCAAGCTTCCAGCTTGAGATCCTTGTTCACTTTGATCAGTGTTTCACTTACTCCAGCCCGAACGGCTGTGTAATTTACATCCGCATGAGGATCTATAGAAGGGCTTTGAACATTGAACAATAAGGTCACACTTTTATCTTGTGGTGCAGCCGATGGAGAGGGTGAAGCTGATGGAGATGAAGCGCATGCTGCCATTATCATCGCTATTACCGCAGGTATAAATAGTTTAAAATACGTTCGCTTAAACAACAGGGAATCCTCCTTAATAGTAATCGTAATTTTTACACTTTACTCCATGAATCATATCGTAACCAAATGGGGGAGCTTTGTAAATATGTAATTGTATGAATATGTATATAGAGTTATAAGAAAAAGGCTGCTTAACCAATAGTGAGTTGGTTAGCAGCCTTTAAGTTTTTTAAGATATATTTAGTTTGAGATATAAAGAATTTATTAATTAATGCATGGGAGCTTTAGCAGTGCCATGCTCAACATGAACTCTGCGGATGAAAAACGCAAGGATCAACCCAATTACACTGATGATCATGGCAAAGAAGAAAGAATTCTGTGATCCAAACGCCATAGCATTCGCCAATTCTTCTACAGATTTCGGCATACTGGATTGGCTTAAATAGCTTTCCATGCCCTTGGAGAGAATGCTGACCGCCACGGCTGTACCGATTGCACCAGCAACTTGCTGGAGCGTACTCATAATGGCTGTACCGTCCGGGTACAGGTCCATCGGCAACTGATTCAGACCGTTCGTCTGAGCAGGCATCATGATCATGGAAATGCCGATCATCAGGCAGCTATGCAGCACAATAATGAGTACGATAGCTGATGTCGTCGTAATGCCTGACAGGAAAAATAAGACAGCGGCAACGATCACAAGTCCCGGAATAACGAGCCATTTTGGACCGAATTTATCGAACAGGGAACCCATGATGGGTGACAACAGACCATTGATAATTCCGCCGGGCAGAAGCACCAATCCTGCGGACAGCGCGGACAGGGCCAGCCCTTTTTGCAAAAAGAGTGGGAGAATCAGCATTGTAGAAAGGATCGTCATCATACACAGGAAGACCATCACAACGCCGATAACAAACATCGGATATTTAAAGACGCGCAAATTCAACATGGGCTGCTTCATTTTTAACTGGCGTACAGAGAACAGAATCAAAGATACCAATCCGATGATCAGAGGGAGCAAAACTACCAGACTAGCCCAGCCTTCGCCGCCTTCTCCAGATTTACTGAAACCGAACACAACACCACCGAAGCCAATGGAAGATAACAGGATAGATGGAATGTCAATTTTCGGCTTTGTAATCTCCGAAACATTCTGCATAAACAAGATACCGCAAATCAGCGAAAGAATCAGAAACGGAAGGGAGATCCAGAAAATCCAGTGCCAGGACAGATTTTGCAGCACCAGACCCGCAATCGTAGGTCCAACCGCAGGAGCAAACATAATAACCAATCCGATGATCCCCATAGCTGCGCCTCTCTTTTCAGCCGGGAAAATGATCAAGATCGTATTAAACATCAACGGCAATAAGAGCGCCGTACCCACGGCTTGAAGAATGCGTGCGATCAATAGCACTGAAAAGGTTGGTGCTAACGCAGCAACGAGACAGCCTGCAATAGAGAACAGCAGTGATGTGACGAAAAGCTGTCTTGTCGTAAAGGTTTGAAGCAGCAAGCCCGATACAGGTACCAAAATACCGAGTGTCAGCAGAAAGGCCGTGGTTAGCCATTGAGCTGTTGCTGTTGTAATGTGCAAAATCTGCATCAAATCATTCAGCGCAATGTTCAACGCCGTTTCACTGAACATTCCGATAAAGCCGCTAAGCAGCAGGGCAATCATAATAGGCAGTACCTTGAACGTCTTGGGATCAGACGAAGGGCTTGTTTGACTCATTGTACTCATGTTGTTTTTGTTCCTCCAATAAAATTGATGGGTATTGAATTATAGTGATCGGTCTATATATAATAAACGTGAAGTTATTTTTTTGTCAAAATAAAAATTGTAAATATTATATTAATGAAGGATGCTGTATATGGCTGCTAAACCCGAATCATATGAAAATATTGTACAAACCGCTTCGAAGCTCTTTTTTCATCAGGGCTACCACGCTACCGGACTCAATCAGATTCTTGCGGAGAGTGGCTCACCGAAAGGCTCGCTTTATTATTATTTTCCGCGTGGCAAAGAGGAATTGGCTTTGGAGTGCATCAGAAGAGGGAATGAGTTTATTAAGCAAAAGTTGAAAGAAACGCTATCAGGGAAAGAGGATCCTGTGCTCGCCATACAGGATTTCATCCGCAATACAGCTGAGGAAGCGGACCAAACGAACTTTAATGGCTTTATGCCTATGGGATTTTGGGCTGCTGCGGAAACTTCCTGCATCAGCGAATCGTTGCGGCGTGCCTGCGTGAATACGTTTACAGATTGGCAACATATCTATATGGAACGTCTTCAGACAGCGGGATGGACAGAGGAAAAGGCACATAGTCTGGCGGTACTTATTATTTCCATGCTGGAAGGAGCCTTAATTCTGGCCCTTACTCAGCAGAGCAGCGCACCTATTTATAATGTAGCGAATTACATTCCACAGCTGGTCAAATAAAAAAGGATATGGAATTGCTTCCTGGCTGACCAGCTTTGAGAACCGATTTTCTTGTTCGTGAGAAAATCGGTTCTTTTTTATACGCAAGTGACACGATTTAACTCAGATTACCAGCACCAAATGATGAAAAGTATGGTAAAATAGAATGAATTTGATTTTGCAGTAAAGGAAGGGTGAAAGCAAGTGGCAAAGGCGAAGGTGGCCAAACGGCCTACCCGGGATGAATTTGTGCTGGAGGAAATCGGGAACCAGCTTGCAGAAGCACAGCAAGAGCAATCCGAAGTCGTGTTGACCGTATGGGGACGTCTAGAAACAACCCGCGGGCAGATCGTCAAAATGGACTCGAGAACGGGCAGGGTTCATGTAGAGAGTAATGGTGAAACGGACAAAGTTCCTTTTATGGACATTATGAGTGTAAATTACCCAAGAGATTAGTGGGGGATTTGTCTATAAGATTACATAATATAAAGGAATGAAATCATGACAAAGTGGGGTGCCCCTTTTTCAATCTCCGTCAGATGACTATTACGAAAGCTTGGGGAACTTCGGAAAATAACATTTTATAATACCAAAAAAACACGGTTTTCCAAGGTTACAGAAGCCCCGGAAAGCCGTGTTTTTACGTAAAATTATTTTTGTATGTGCCTATGTAGCTTTAACAGGAGTAGCATGATCCATACGCGCTTCCGCCTTCTTCAGCACCTTACGGTCAAAGATGAAAGGACCGAACGGCAGCAGCGAGGCAATCAAAGCTATAAGCCCTTGTAATACCGTCAATTTGCGAAAAATCAACATAGCTACAATCGCAACTACATAAGCCACGAACAGTACCCCATGGATCATCCCCACCCATCTTACCATTTGCGGCATCCCGGCTGCGTATTTAAGCGGCATAGCGATACATACAAGCAGCAGATATGAAATCGCTTCAATATTACCAATGACGCCAAACGTCTTAAAAGCATTTTTAAACATGAATAAACCTCCCTATTTCTTATTCCTATTACTTAAAATTTAATATAGCCTATAAAACGCTTTGGTTAAACGGTAGAAAGTTACGATATATCGAATATTTACAGCTTTTTCTTCGTTTTAGAGGATAATACCCCGAAGATATGTCTGGATTTTCACATTTACATGAATGGAATTAAAGCTTAGACTGGGCTGCTGGACAGATACGAGAGTGAAGGATGGATAGAGCGTGTACGCTTCGGATTCAAAAGAAAGGATAAGCAGGTAGGTAATGGGATATAAGCATGATTTTTGTTTACACAAAAGAGACAGTTCTTACAAGCTTGTTCCTTTTTTAACTCAATCTATAGATTGAAACTATGATTCTATACATAAAATAGCATTAGAATTTATAGATCAGATGATATAAAATCAAATCATAAGGAATGATCGTACTCAATAATATCTCGATATTCCTCAAAGTGAAAAAAATCACATATGAGAATGCTTTAATGGAAGCTTGAACATGAAATTTGCAAACTTGCAAGGAGGAAGAACAATGAACCACTATCCTGCTATCTTTGAACCTCTGACCATACGACGCATGACCTTGAAAAACCGGGTTGTTATGCCCCCGATGGGAACTAACTTTGCTGCCATGGACGGAAGCTTTGTTCAGGATCATATTGACTATTACGTGCAACGGGCCAAAGGTGGTACCGGTCTGATAACAGTAGAAAATGTTTGTTTGGATTTCCCAATGGGTACGAACGGAACAACCCAGCTGCGTATGGATAACGATCAGTTTATTCCCGGACTGTTTAGATTAACAGAAGCCCTGCATTCCTATGGAGCTTGCGTCTCTGTCCAAATTAACCATGCGGGTGCTTCGGCCTATGCTGGACGATTGAATGGAGTTCAACCCGTATCTTCTTCGAATATTCCTTCTAAAAAGGGCGGAGCGATTCCAAGACCTTTGCAAAAAGAAGAAATTTACGCCATTGTGCGCAAATACGGAGAAGCAGCAGGAAGAGCGCAACGGGCCGGCTTTGACTGTGTGGAAATTCATGCAGGTCATTCCTACTTGCTGAGCCAGTTTCTTTCGCCGATGTATAATAAACGTACGGATGAATTTGGCGGCAGCGCAGAAAACCGTACCCGTTTTGCCAGATTAGTCATTGATGAAATTCGTTCGGTAGTGGGCCCATTCTTCCCTATTTGCTTACGTTTTAGTGCGGAAGAGTTCACAGAAGGTGGGAACACACTGGAAGATACACTGGAGTTACTGGAGTATCTTAATGATGAGGTAGATATTCTGAACGTTTCTGCTGCTCTGAATGATTCCATTCAGTTCCAGATTGACGGGATGAACCTGCCGGATGGTTGGCGCTCTTATATGGCCAAAGCGGTAAAAGATAAATTTGGAAAGGTCACGATGACCTCAGGTAATATTCGGAGTCCACAAGCTGCGCAGGATATTTTGGAGAGAGGTGACGCCGATCTTCTGGCTATGGGTAGAGGCTTGATTGCAGAACCGAACTGGGTGCTTAAAGTGCAGAACGGCTACGAGCATTTGCTTAGAAAATGCATTTCCTGCAACATCGGCTGTGCCGATCATCGGATTTCCAAGAGCAAACCGATTTGCTGTACTGTAAATCCTGACCTGTTCAAGGAAGCTGAATACCGGAAACAACGCGTTAGGAATAACGTTCAAGTTGTTGTGATTGGCGGTGGTACGGCAGGACTGGAAGCGGCCTGTACAGCGGCTGAGGTAGGCTGCAAAGTAACCCTCTTTGAAGAAAAACCAGAATTGGGTGGCTTGGCTCGCGATATTGCCCGCTTGCCGGACAAAACACGCATCAATGATTTCCCTGATTATCTGATTCAACGCACCAAACAACTGACCAATCTGGATATTATCACAGGAACCCAAGCAGATCTAGCGATGATTACTGCTTTGAATCCTGATATTATTGTCAATGCAACAGGGGCCAAACCACTGCTTCCACCAATTGCAGGTCTGCATGCTCAACTGGGCAAACCGGGCACAAAAGTATTCTCTATCTTTGATCTTTTGCACAATATGGAGAACTTCCAGGAGTTTGAAGGCAAAAGCATTGCTGTAGTAGGTGGCGGAGCCGTGGGATTGGACGTTGTCGAATATTACGCAGAGCGTGGCGCTCAAGAAGTTTCCATTATTGAGATGATGCCCTTACTGGGCAAAGATCTGGATATGATTACCCGTATTTCTATGATGAAAATGGTGGAAGAGCGGGAAGTGAACGTTCATACGGAAACTGCTTTGACAGAAGTGTGCAGCGACCGTTTCAAAGTAAAACACGGAGAACAGGAGTTTGAGATTCCTTTTGACCTCGGTTTCGTATGCTTGGGTATGCGTTCATTCAGTCCGCTTATGGACAGCTTGCTCGAATATGGTAAGGAACATCAAGTAGAAGTCGTTAATATCGGGGATAGCAAACAAGCTCGTCGTATTATTGATGGCACCCGTGAAGGCCGGAATATTCTGAAAACCATTCAGCGGGTAGACGAATTTAAAAATGAGTTTTCTTATTCTTACTAATCTGGCGGTACAAAGTGATGGGTATTCACTATGACAGCTCATTTAATATTAAGGTTGAAGAGACAGCATTGTCTTTTCAGCCTTTTTTATTTGGCATTTATCCTAGTAAGAAGATTGATTCCTCTGTCATTTTAAAGGTAAACTATGGAAAGCATATATTAGTAAGTAAGGCTATTTTAACGTGGGAGGTGTCATAACTTGAATCAAATCTTTAGTGAAATCCCGGGCTTCAGTACGTGGAGTAATGTGGAAGAGGTTCATAAAGGCTGGTCCAGTGACAAAAAATATTATATTCAAACCACTGACGGTAGGGACTTGCTGCTAAGAATAGCGGATATGGTTCATTATGATAAAAAGAAACGCGAGTTTGAAGCTGTAAAAAAACTGGATCATATAGAGAACATTTTAATGTCCCGGCCGCTTAATTTTGGGATTTGCAACAACGGACAGTCCGTATACTCCTTATTTACCTGGATCAAAGGGGAAGATGCTGAAAAGGTCATTCCCACGTTAAACGCAGCACAGCAATATCAACTCGGGGTTCAAGCAGGAGTAATATTAAGAAAAATGCACGAAATCCCTGCGGAGCAAGATCAAGCGCCATGGGCCGAATATTATAATGCCAAAATCAACAGATATATCACAAATTATAAAGCATGCGGTATTCCCTTTGAGAGAGCCGATCAAACCATTAGTTTTATTGAGCAACATCGCTATCTATTAGAAAATCGTCCCCAGACATTTCAGCATGGAGACTATCATGTGGGAAATATGGTAGTTACCCCATCTGGTGAACTGGGCATCATTGATTTTAATAGAATGGATTAAGAGTAAAGGAATTATGTTTCTTAGCATAAATTGGCCTTGTAAAAACGAAGACCGTCGCTCCTGGAAGTGACGGTCTATTTTTGCGTTCTATTATTGTTTTTTGATCTTGTACGTAAATTCCCAAACTGCCTGATTGCCTGAATAGCGTCCGCGGTTTTCAGTGACAGTAACTCTTAGCTTAACGGTAGAACCTTTGGCAGAAATGGTGGAGACTTTTACGTTTTTGCGGGCTTCGCCCTCGTCAGGGATTTTATCCTGTTCCTCGGCATAGGCATATAACTGAATACTACCGCCCGGTTTGACCTTGATCTTCACGCTGCTGCCTTCCTCAATGGATTTGCCGCCTGCTTGAGCAGCAATCGCCCATTCGTTGCCTACATGATCATTCGATACCAAGGTCGCCTGCTGGAACGTAACTACATAATTGGATGTTGCCGAAGCTGCGAGCGCGTACGTTCCGTTGAATAACAGGGATACTACTACCAATAGAATAGCCGATGCTTTCGTCCATACTCTATTCATTCGCCTGTCTCCTCCAGTTTGAAATATAGAAGGGAAAATCCCCTCTATTCTAATTATCGTTTGCACCAAAAAGAATTGTTAATAGTTGGTAAAAAATAAGTTTCACTTCTTATTGCAACACTAGTGATTTAATGATATTAAACGGTCATTCATGTATCGTTTATTTGTTTGATAAAATGAGTTGAAGATTGTGAAAGGAAGGGAAAATCTGATGAAAAAAATGTATAGCGAACAAGAAATCATAGATCTGACTATTAAGCTGCTTGAACGAACTTCGATGTATGAAGACCAGTATGAGCAATATGTAAGTCGACCTTCCCGTACGGATTTTTACGATGATCTTAGCCCGTATGTACAAGTTGGCGAGCGGGGCTATACTCTTCTCATGTACGAAAGAGGAGTGCAAATGCTGAAGCAAAAAAAGTTAAAGAAACAGTTGACAATAACTCAGGTGAAATTTAAAATTATTAGTGATAATGATTATCAATATCACTAATTTTAAGTATGTTCTGCACTTACTATATTTCAAAGGAGTTTTACAACATGCATCGTATGATGAACAAGAAATTTCACATGATTTTATGTGCACTATTCGTAATGATCTTCGTTATTTCAGGGTGTGGTAATGCTGGCAGTTCCTCCGATTCATCTGCTAAACCTGCATCCTCCACGAAGGAAGAGGCAAGTAGTGATTCTGATACTCGTACAGTCTCTACGGTAAAAGGAGATGTTAAGGTGCCCGCTAATCCTCAACGGGTAGTGGTGAACTGGTATGTTGGCGATGTATTCACACTAGGGATCAAGCCAGCAGCGGTAATGGGCTGGAAACAAGAAACGATGCCTTTTTACGATAAGTTTAACGACATGCCCAATATTGAAAAGTGGGAAACTGAGGAAATTATGAAGTATGATCCGGATCTCATCATTACATATGATACAAAGGATTATGATAAGCTGTCCAAAATTGCGCCTGTTCTCGTGGTGCCTGAGGATAAAATGACTTCTCTTGAACGTATCAAATTCCTCGGTCAGGCGACAGGTCATGAAGATGAAGCGGACAAGGCCATTGCACTCTTTGAAAGCAAGCTGAGTCAGGCGAAAGAGAAACTAAATTCCGACATATTCAAGGACAAAACGTTTAGCATTTTCGAGGACTGGGGTAGTGACTCCTACGGAGTATATTATGAAACAGGCTCACGTGGAGGAACGTTGCTTTACAATTATCTTGGACTTCACAAGCCGGAAAAACTCAATACGTTGGTTAAAGAGTCCGGAGAAGGTCGAGGCTCTTTATCCTATGAAGTAGCTGCTGAATATTTTGGAGATTACGTTCTCTGGTTCAAAAAAGAGGGGAAGGAATCCGAATATGCTAAAACGAAAATCTGGAGCAGTATCCCGGCAGTTAAAAATGGACACATCATTGAAATTCCAACAGAATATGCGGGACTGTTCTATTATTCGGACGTTGCCAGTATGACAGGACAACTGGATTATATGATTAATAAATTACTGAACCAAGCGAAGTAACCGATGCATAATTGACCAACTAAGGGTGTAATTCATGTCTACTCATAAAGAACAAAGTAAAAAAGGAATGTTTCATTTTATAAGCTATATGATCGTGGGTGTGTTCCTGCTATTCATGGTTACCGCAGCTTCGATTACCTTTGGTGCTGCGGAAATGAGCCTGAAGCTGGCGTGGGGTGCTGTATTTCAGTTTGATCCCAATATTACAGAACACCAGATTATTCACACCTTGCGTTTTCCGCGTACCGTAGCAGACATCATTGTAGGGTGCAGCTTGGCTGTGTGTGGGACGATTATGCAGGGAACCACTCGCAATCCACTGGCGGATTCAGGGCTTATAGGGATTAGCTCTGGAGCGACATTTGCAATCGCATTATGTATGGCTTTTCTGCCTGGTCGTTCCTATGGAGAAACCATGCTGTACTCCTGTCTGGGTGCGGCAGTCACTACAGCGATTACGTATTACATCGCATCTATAGGCAAGCGAGGAATGACGCCTCAGCGCCTGGTGCTGGCAGGAATGTCCATCTCGATGCTTTTTGGTGCATTTAGCACTTTTATCGCCATTAAGTATGAGATTGGCCAAGCCCTTGATTACTGGTCTGCTGGTGGTACGGCCAGTGCTCAGTGGAACGAATTGGCTTTTATTGCACCATTGTTTGTATTGGGTTTGATCTGTGCTATCGCTCTTTCTCCCTCAATTACGATCTTGAGCTTTGGAGAGGATGTGGCATCAGGCTTGGGAATCCGTGCGAATAGGATCAAGGTTTTCTCAACTCTGATTGTATTAATCCTGACGGGGATATCGGTCATTGTCGTTGGTCCTGTTGGCTTTGTTGGGTTGATTGTGCCACACATCATGCGCCATTTGGTCGGAACGGACTACCGATATATTATTCCAGCCTCAGCGCTGTATGGTGCAGTCTTTCTGGTTACAGCAGATTTACTGGGAAGACTGATCAATCGCCCTCACGAAACACCCCTTGGCATTATTTTTGCCTTGGTGGGCGTACCCTATTTTCTCTACCTTGTGCGCAAGCAGAGGAGGGAGTTTAGTTGAAACTGTCCCGTAATACCAGGGGGATTAGCATTATTTTACTATTAGTAGTGCTGACTCTGCTAGTGGCTGTACTCAGTATGAATGTTGGGAAAATGAATCTGTCTCCTATCGAAGTTTTCAAGGTCATCATTGGCGAAGGAACGAGCAAGCAGAACCTGATTGTGTTTGACTTTCGACTGCCCCGAATTGTGCTTTCTATATTGGTAGGTATAGGCATGGCCATATCGGGCTGTATTATGCAAAGTTTGCTCAAAAACGACATGGCCAGCCCAGGTACGCTGGGAATCAGCTCAGGCTCGGGTTTATTTGTACTTTTGTATATTACGTTATTCGCCAGTGATGGATTATTATCACCTGTTATTCTTCCAGGGCTGGCTTTTGCAGGCGGCCTTACGGCAGCATTTTTGATTTTTTTGTTCGCTTTCAGGCGGGGAAGAGACATCTCGCCTACGGGCTTAATTTTAACCGGTGTCGCTATGGGCAGTGGCTACAGCGCATTATCTCTGATGATGACACTCCGGCTAGACAAGCAACAGTATGACTTTGCTCTGCGATGGCAGGCTGGAGACCTGTGGGGGGACGACTGGAGCTATATTATGGTGCTGCTCCCGTGGGTGCTTATCCTTAGTTTTTACGCTTTTTACAGGTCGAACACGCTTAATACGTTGAATTTGGGAAATCAGACGGCATCGGGACTGGGTGTAGCGATTAAAAGGGAATTTATCGGCTTGACGATTGCTGCGGTGGCTCTAGCCTCCGGTAGCGTGGCACTTGGCGGGAATTTCTTTTTTGTAGGCATGGTCAGTCCCCATCTAGCGCGTAAGCTAGTAGGGCCCAATCATAAGCTGTTACTACCTACCACAGGATTAGTTGGTGCACTCGTCATTTTAATTGCTGACACACTTACGCGGACTATCAGTTTTGGTGCTGATATTCCAACGGGTATCATTATTACCATACTGGTTACCCCTTATTTCCTCTACTTGCTGTCAAAAGCCAGTTGAATGCACGATAAGTAAAAAGACGCTAACCATGTCCATGGAAAAAATGGCTAGGTTAGCGTCTTTTTTTGTTACTACTTAGGTCTCCTTGCGGAAAAGCAATTCTTTCTCACATTCTGTTAGGGTTTCCGGCCTTCGTGTTGAAGGGTGAGGATTGTAAAAAATTGATTTGCTATAAAGCTGGACAATTATTGTGTGAAACACATTATCATTGTAGGAGTTTTGATACGTTGGGCAAATAAGTTGTCACGATTGTTCAAACTCAGCCTACTTAAAGCTTAATCCTTGGCATAATTCAAACCCAAGTGGTAAGCTTGGTCCAGCAGCATTTCAAAATGACCGGAATTTGAACTCAGGGTCTCATCTAAGAATTCAACCTTGGAATTGGAAACCCCGCAATAATCTGCAATTCCCACATTCAGCAAATGAGTAATCATTTCATCATAGTTACGCTTTTTCAACTGTTCTTTCGAAACGCCGGCCAAGCCAAGCCACAAGATATGCTGATGATGCAGGTGATTCGAACCGTACGCAAACCCATTGTTCCATACACGGTCAATATAACCCTTCAGCATAGCTGGCAAATTCCACCACCAAAGTGGGAAAATAAATGCCAATGCATCATGCTCCTTCATCCTCCTTATTTCCATTTCTACTTCAGGGGAAAAGGACTGTTCCGCAACTGTCAAATCCGGTTCATCTACTCCTTTTAAAATAGGATCAAAACCAATCCCATGCAAATCCAATATCTCATAATCGTGGCCTGCATCGGCAAGACCCTGTACGAAACGATCAGCAACCTTAAAGGTCAAGGAATCTTTTCTCGGGTGTGAAACAACGGTTAATACTTTCATGCTTCTTCACTACCTTTCTCAATAGCTTACTTCTAGGAATGCTCAATGCTTGATGCTATTATATACAGTAGGAAAATAATCTGGAAGTACGCACTTTTAAGTTCTATAGGATGATACAGGTGCCATAGGAACATGGAAGTGCCCTAGGTAGATTCCCTAGAAACTGATCTGAGTAATGAATTGAAGTGATGGGTTGTTCTGAGCAAACGAAGCCTTCTAAAGGAGGATTAAGAAATGACTGAACAGACAAAAAATAGGGTTCAAAAGAAGTATCAAGTTGGAGTGGAAGCGGCTTTAGAGGTGATGGGAGGGAAATGGAAGCCTTTAATTATCTACCATCTGATGACAGGACGGAAACGAACGTCTGAGTTTCGTCGGTTAATACCCGGCATTACACAAAAAATGCTGACCACTCAGCTCAGAGGCCTAGAAAAGGATGAGATCGTTACACGAAAGGTTTATAATGAAATCCCTCCTAAAGTGGAGTATGAGTTAACGGACTACGGCTGGGGATTAAAACCCGCGCTAGACCATTTATGCTACTGGGGAGAGGATCACCTGGATAAGATTCATGGAGACAAATCCAAGGTTTTGGAAGAATTCTAAGGCTGCTGTATAGAGTAACTTTAAGCTGATATTAAGCCCTCACAAAGTATTCAATCAGAATAGCTTGCGAGGGCTTAACTATCGCAGGGTAATATAACAGACTAACTGTCGGTCATTCCGTTATCATAACTTAATTGCCATTCAATTCCGAACTTATCTTTAAGGCTACCGTAACATTTGCTCCAGAATGTTTCTTGAAGTTCCATGCTTACGGTTCCTCCTTCTTTTAATTTATGAAAGTACGATCGAATTTTCTCTTCGTCCTTATTGACGATGGCGAGGCTGATGTTGTTTCCGGCTACGAAAGGCATACCAGGAAAAACGTCTGAAAACATGACATTACTACCATCAATTTGAAGCCGCGTATGCATGACCAAATTTTTGGCTTCTTCCGGTAGGGGATAATCGGGGTTGGGCGGTGCTTCACCGAACGTCATGATTTGTGGTTTCTCAGTCCCAAATGCCTCTGCGTAAAACTCCGCTGCTTCACGACAGTTTCCATTAAAGTTAAGATAAACATCAACAGACATGTGTTTCACTCCTTCAAGGATCATTATTTTTCCATACTATACGACCTTATTTCATTATTTACCTGCATACAAACAAAAATACAATAAGATCCGT